>CAZXCU010000045.1:0-2524 GCA_964639245.1 uncultured Anaerolineae bacterium | reverse complement strand
ACGACAGAGACCATTTTACCCTCTCAT
Organism: uncultured Anaerolineae bacterium; assembly: GCA_964639245.1. Lineage (GTDB taxonomy): Bacteria > Chloroflexota > Anaerolineae > Aggregatilineales > J027 > SB15. The sequence continues at coordinate 2,497 of CAZXCU010000045.1, read as the reverse complement.
TCCGGCAAAAGTGCATAACACCCTCTAGTAATGATCACTCACCTATATCGTCCCCTGATGGAAACTGGATAACTTTTGTATCTGAGCAAGATAATGACCCAGAAATTTACAAAATGTATTTTGATGGAAGTCATCTGACACGCTTAACTAACAATCAAACCATTGATGATGTACCTAATTGGTCTTCCGATGGAAATTATATTGTTTTTTCTTCTTTCAATAACTCAGAAGGAAATTGGGACATTTACAGAATAAAAAATAATGGTGAGGGCATAGAAAATTTGGGAAGTGAATATGCTTCAGATTGGAACCCCGTAATGTCCCACGATGATAAATTTATCGCCTATATCAGATACACGAGCCAAAATCCCGATGGGGAGATTGTTTTGATGGAAATCGAAACTAGAATTTCAAAAAAAGTTATAGATTTCAAAGGTACTGAACATTTCCTTACATGGTCGTCAGACGGTCAATGGATTACTTTTTCTGCTTTAGACAGCAACTCAAGCGGTATATTCCAAGTAAAGATGGATGGTACGGAACTAATTACCTTGGTAGATTTATCTCATATTCAAAAGCAACCCTCTTGGTCACCTGATGGAAATTATTTGGCCTTTGTTTCTGACCATGATGATAAAAATAACTATCAACTTTACATTTTGAGCAATGCTAACGGCGTGATTACGCAATTAACTGACCTATCATGCTCTGTAGATTCCCCATCATGGTCACCTAAATAATGTTCTATCCGCTTAGATTCGCTACGAATAAATAAAATAGATAGTATTTTAGATACAATTTATTGACTCACCTTACGCAGCCAACTGAATAGGCTGGAGCTGACGAAGAGTTGCATAGGCAGAATGCAAAGCAGCCATGTAAAGTTTGGTTTTCAAGGCAAAATGATTGAGTTTGGTGGCTTTCCGCAACCATTCTGCTTGAGGGATTTATGATAAGGTTCGATGTTCTATCGTTTGCGATAGAGAGTGGTGAAGTGGTCGGGGGAGAGGGTCGTATCGCTGGACACCAGATACTGAAGTCCCGTGCTGCCATCTTCGTTTGCGAAGACTTGCTTGACGAACAAAAGTGAGAAATCGACACTTTCCAAGGGGGTATTCGTCTCCAGTGCCAACTGGTCGAGGCGTACCCACTGCCCGTCACGTTTGGCTGGCGCACTCAAGGCGACTTTGCGGTTGGCTTTGAGTGGCATGATAAAATCTTTGTCCAAGGTGTGCTTGATAAACATCATGTTCTCGGCGGCACTATACCACACATCACTAGGGCATATTTGAACGGCAGGTGGTTGTGCTGCGCGTGGGTCAAGAGTTCCCGGTAATAGTCATTTTTGCTGATGGGCGAACGCCGTTTTTGTTTGCCATCCTTTTTGTCGACATAGTATTCGGTTTTCGCCACAATACTGAAGCCAACGGGCAGACTATAGCCCTTCGCATGGTACAAGCACGTTATCAAATTGATGCCTTTCACATTCCGGTTTTGGCTGTGGTCATAGTGCCAGCAGATGATGTCATTCTCATCGGTATAGGGTTTCTCGGCAATGCTATCATCTATGATGACCACTCCCACCTCGTCCTCAATTTGCCGTACATAGGGCTTGACCACTTGCCACAATTCTGCCGACCCAAACCGTTCCTTGCCCAACAACCGCTGAATCTGGTCATGGCTGATACTGCCTCCCTGCAACTCCGCCAAGCCCGTTCCAGTCGTTTGTCCGAAGGCACTCAGGAGATAATCGCTATAGATGTCCAACAGTTCTTTGTTTTTCATCCCTTTAGTTTATCATTTGCTGCGTAAGGTGAGTTACAAATTCACGCCGGCGCATATGTGAATCGCGCTGCCGAAATGGGCTTACAGGCGAGTGGGTGGAGTTGGTCAGGTAAATTTGGCGATCTGGACAGCGACGGTTTTCTGGATGTATATATCGTGAATGGCATGATCGCCGAAGATTTATTCGGGCATTTACCAAAAGGTGAATTGGTAGAAAAAAATCAGGTGTTCCGTAATTGGGCCGGACAGCACTTTGTCCCTGTGCCTTCATGGAATCTGGAATCGACTGCCAGTGGACGTGGAATGAGCATGGCAGATTTAGACCAAGACGGCGACCTTGATATCGTAGTGAATAATTTGATGTCCCCGTCTCAACTTTTTGAAAATCAATTGTGTACAGGTAGCCATCTCATTGTTGAACTTGCCCAACCCGAAACGACCAATCCTTACGCGCTTGGTGCATGGGTGCGCTTGCACACCTCCACGGGCATTTATACGCGGGCAGCGTCGGGGTATCTTGCGGGAGATCCGGTTCAGTTACATTTTGGTTTTCCCTCTCAGGGACAGCTTCATGCGTTAGAAATTCGCTGGCCGGACTTATCGACACCTCCTTTGTTACTGAAAATCATTCGTTCTTAATGAAAGGAATTTCGTCTCATGCCTAAAATAGCCTTCATTGGCGCAGGCAGTACCGTATTCGCCAAAAATCTGA
>CAZXCU010000044.1:5171-5276 GCA_964639245.1 uncultured Anaerolineae bacterium | reverse complement strand
CGCGGATTGGCTGACCAGCATGGGCGATAGCGAATCCGACGCGGAAATGGATTGGCTGTCCGATGCCGATGCAGAGGTTGAATCCGCAGCGGTGGTAGAAGCAAG
>CAZXCU010000044.1:0-5071 GCA_964639245.1 uncultured Anaerolineae bacterium | reverse complement strand
AATCAGGCGCGGATTGGTTGACCAGCATGGGCGATAGCGAATCCGAATCCGACGCGGAAATGAATTGGCTGTCCGATGCCGATGCAGAGGTTGAATCCGCAGCGGTGGTAGAAGCAAGTGCTACCCCCGATTGGTTAAGCGGTGCCACCAGCGACGACTCCGAATCAGGCGCGGATTGGTTGACCAGCATGGGCGATAGCGAATCCGAATCCGACGCAGAAATGGATTGGCTATCCGATGCAGCTACGGATGTTGAGAGCGAATCAGCCTTAGAAACCAGCACAACTCCCGATTGGTTAGGTGGGGCCACCAGCGACGACTCCGAATCAGGCACGGATTGGCTTACCAGCACGGGCGAAACAGAGTCCGAATCCGACGCGGACGCGGAAATGGGTTGGCTAACGGCCCCCTCCGACGAAGCCCAGCCTGAACCGCCTACCCAAGCTGTCCCCAACTGGCTTTCTGATGAAAATGAGACAGAAACGGCTACTGGGGAAGATGAATCTGAGGAGGCTGCCGAGGCGGATTGGTTAAATGAACTGGAAGAGGATGAATCTGAACTCGATTGGATGTCATCAACCAGCGAAGAGGCTACCCCATCTGCGGATGTCCCCGATTGGCTGCAACAACCCGAATCCAAAGAGGCAAACGCATCGGTTGAAAGTGATCTTGACTGGCTCACCGAAGAACCCGAATCCGCCTCTGAGGATACATGGGCAGAAGCTAAGTCGGTGCAGGTAGCCGCTGCCGTTTTCGAGGAAGATACCATCGCTACAGGAGATATTCCCGATTGGTTGACTGAAGCCGAAGATGAATCTCCCTCTGCTAAAGTGGTAGCGGAAGAAGGTTTCTCATCTGCTCCTGCGAAATTACCAAGTTGGATGTCGGCTTTTACCGATGAAGAAGAATCCGTTGAAGAACATACCACTGAACTCAATGCGTTTTTAGCAGATTTCGTAGATCCCGGCGCAGCGCAAATCGGAGCATTACGACCTGTGGTTGCACAAGTGCCTGCTTTGCCTGATAATAATGAAAATTTGCTGGTTGAAGACGACGACGAAGATACGCCACTAGACTTTAGCTTTAACTTCGAGTTTGAGCAGCCGCCCGCGTGGATGCGTGGCAAATCGTCAACAAGCAGTCAATCGTTTTTCCGCCCCCGATGGATGCGTGGTGGTAAAAAATAACAGTGTTTATTCTTATAAAGCGGAGTGGGTGACGGAATGCCCGACTTTGATAACCTGAATGCCGAAAGACCAGAAGACAATGATCCCTTAGGTGGTATTGACCCGATGGCGTGGCTAGAAAGTCTGGCTGTACGTCAGGGCGCTACCGAAGGCTTCACGACAGACCATAATGTCGAAGTAGCGGAAATTGACCCCAATTCAGTCGTCATTGATGAACCGGGGTATACGCCGTCCGAGGTGATTCGCAGCCGTCATCAGCCTCCTGCTGCGCCACCTGAACCCCCGGCCTATCAAGAAGCACCGCCTGAGGCTCCCTCCATGGGATTTGGGTTGCCGGATGGGGTTGACCCGCTGGCATGGTTAGAAGCGCTGGCGGCGCGTCAAGGAGCGACGGAAGGCTTCACCACTGAACACAGTAGCATTGAAGTGGCGGAAATTGACCCCAATTCAGTCGTCATTGATGAACCGGGGTATACCCCATCCGAGGTGATTCGTAGCCGTCATCAGCCCCCTGCTGAACAGCCTGCTGCGCCACCCGAACCGCCATCCCTGCCCGAACAACCTGTGTATCAAGCACCGAGTGCCTATGAATCGCCCGCCCCAGTTGCTGCTGGCATGGATTTTAGTGGTGGGTTGCCGGATGGGGTTGACCCGTTGGCATGGCTAGAAGCACTGGCGGCGCGTCAAGGGGCCACCGAAGGTTTTACTACCGAACACAGCGGCATTGAAATTGCCGAAATTGACCCCAATTCAGTCGTTATTGATGAACCGGGTTATACACCGTCCGAAGTGATTCGCAGCCGTCATCAACCCCCTGCTGAACAGCCTGCTGCGCCACCCGAACCACCCTCCTTGCCCGAACAGCCTGCGGCTGACCCTTTGGCATGGTTAGAGGATTTATCAAGCCCGCCGGAAGATGTATTACAACAGGATGATGCGTCGCAGTATCAGCAGTACGACCCGGCCCAATATCAGCAATATGATGCCTCAGAGTACCAGCAGTATGACCCGGCTCAATATCAGCAATATGACGCGTCGCAGTACCAGCAGTATGACCCGGCTCAATATCAGCAATATGACGCGTCGCAGTACCAGCAGTATGACCCGGCTCAATATCAGCAATATGATGCGTCGCAGTACCAGCAGTATGACCCGGCTCAATATCAGCAATACGACGCGTCGCAGTACCAGCAGTATGACCCGGCCCAATATCAACAAGATGATCCATCCCAATATCAGCAGTATGAAGAACAACCTCAGGCCGCACTGAGTAGTGACTTCAACCTGCCAGACGGGGTTGACCCGCTAGCATGGTTAGAAGCACTAGCGGCGCGTCAGGGGGCGACGGAAGGCTTTACCACCGAACACAGTGGTATTGAAATTGCCGAAATTGACCCCAATTCAGTCGTCATTGATGAACCGGGTTACACACCATCGGAAACCATCCGCAGCCGTCATCAACCCCCTGCTGAACAACCTGCCCCCCCCTCTTTACCCGAACAGCCTGTTTTTGATACCGCAGCTTACGGGTCATCCGAACTCTCTGCTAACGATATTGAGGCAGATTGGCTGAATGAAGCGGAATCGTCTGCTGACATGAGTTGGTTGGACGCGATGGCAAATGATGCCAATGCCGATATTGCCAACTTTTTAGACGATATTATGACCGACGAAGCAGCGCTGCCCGGTTTCGATATTGACAGTATGGAGGCTATGACCGCCGCACCGGTTGGAGAGCCTGAAGCCATCCCACCGACCCATACACCAGAAGAAGTTCTGGACAGCATTGAAGGGCTTTCGGACGAAGAAATTGCCCAGAGGCAAATTGCTGGCACACTGACCCCAGTACAAGAGTTGGCATGGTTGCAGCGTCAAGCCATGCAACTGGTGGGGGCGCGAGAAGCAGGCGAAAATGAAACCGATTTTCTGACTGAAGCCGAAGATTTAGAACCTGCGCTCAGTTCGGAACTTCCTCCCTGGCTGCAAAACGCCACAGTGGTGGATGACGAACCAGAAAGCCTTGCTTTTATTGATGAAATCATCACCCCACCCGCGCCCGAAGATGTGCCAGAATGGTTAGAAACCCCTCAAGAATTTGAAGGGGGATCTTTCATCACCGAAGAACGGGCTGAATCTGCGGAAAGCATGATTCAACTCGACGAATATGACCCATCCGGTGATGAATGGGCAGAAGCCTTAGACGAAGAACACGACCTGCTTGTTTCTGGCAGGTTGGATGAACAAACCCAGTGGATTGAAGAAGCCATTAAACAGGCTGAAGATGCCGACAGCTTCGAGCCACAACTAGAAACTGCGGACTTCGTGCTTGAACCCGTGCAAGAAATTCCGGTACAAGAACCCACCGACCCAGTGCCAGATTGGTTATCAACATTGGTGGGTGAAACCGAACCCGCCGAGTCTGACATCCCGGATGATTTACCGGATTGGCTCAAGCCGATGGCGCAAAGCGGGGCCGAGGACGATGAATATGACATTGCTAAGTGGACAATGGATGCCCACAGCTTGCGTTCCACGGATACCGGAATACTCCCGCCACTCACTGAAGAAATTCCGACTCCAGTGGTGGGGCAAATGCCTGTTGCTGCCGCTTCTCTACCCAGTACAGAAAATGAACGCCTTGCCCAAGCGCGCGTTGGTAATTTGCCTGCGTGGGCAGCGCAACCTGTCGCACCGCAGCGCCCACCCACCCCCCAACCGCAACCAAATCCTGCGGTACAACCACCAGCCCCGGCAGTAGTACGCCCTGTCCCACCCAAACCTGCCCCGCCGATTGTGCCACCGCCGCCGCCCACACAACCACAGATACGCCAGCGTGTCGCCGTTGCGCCCCAACCCATTCCGCCTGCCCATCCACCGGCCTCGGTGCCTGAATTGGCAGAATTTGCGGCCTATCGTGCGGCCTTGGACAACAACCCCGATGATCACAGCGCCCGCTTGAATCTGGCACGCGCCTTGAATCAAACCGGGGATGTCAACGCCAGCCTGAATCAATATCAAACGCTGGTCGAAAATCTGGGCGAAGTCGAGAAAGTCAAAACGGATCTGGTCACAATTGCCCAGCAGCACCCGGTAGCGCGGCGTTTATTAGGCGATGTCTTCATGCGCGAAGGGTATCTCCAAGAAGCGCTGGACGCTTATCGTGGCGCATTGAATAACCTTTAGGTTATAATCTGAGCGAATTTTTAAGCGGGCGACAAGCCCGCTTGTTGTGTAAACGGAGGATTTTTTGGAACGCTCACTCATCATTGTGAAACCAGACGCAGTACAACGCGGTCTGATTGGGGAAATTATCAAGCGGTTTGAACAGCGCGGCTTACGTATTATCGGTTTAAAATTAGTCCATGTCACCGAAGAACTCGCCAAAAAACACTATGCCGAACACGAAGGTAAGCCATTTTTTGAAGGGCTGGTCAGCTATATTACCTCTGCGCCGGTGGTGTTGATGGTTTTGGAAGGCAAAAACGCGATTGCGGCTGCCCGCACCACCATTGGCTCAACCCGCCCACATGAAGCCGCCGCAGGCACGATTCGTGGCGACTTAGGGATGGATGTAGGCCGTAACCTCGTTCATGGTTCGGACAGCCCCGCCAGTGGCGAACGGGAAGTTGCCAACTTTTTCACCGAAGCAGAATTGTTAAGCTGGTCACGCAACACCGACCCTTGGATTTTTGAATAATCCATCCCGCAGGGGCGACTCACATATCGCCCCTACTTCATCCGCAGCAGCGTTTTGCCTGCGCTCCACAATTCTTCCAGCTTATAATAAGCACGTTGGGATTGCCCGAAAGCGTGAATGACAATGGTGCTATAATCCAGCAGCACCCAACCATTTGTCGCATTTCCTTCGGATTGATACGGTTTAA
>CAZXCU010000043.1:0-11060 GCA_964639245.1 uncultured Anaerolineae bacterium | reverse complement strand
ACTAGGATACATCCTGTTTAACACACCCTGTTTAATTTACGGATAGGTTCTTAGTTTTCTTCGTGGGAAAGTTCGTCCTTTAAATGCCCGTAGTAGGTTCGGACTGTGTGAATCGAACGGTGTCCGAGCATGACTTGAATCTCTTCCAGCGAATGTCCCGCTTCAATTAATTGCTGCGCCCGCCAATGGCGTAAATCGTGGGGGGACACCGACGACAACCCCACCGCTTTGGCGGCCCGTTGCACAATCCGCCATGCAATAATCCGACTCATGCGGCTGCCGTCATATTCTGCGTCATGGCTGACAAAAACGGGGGTAGTAGCGAGATTTTCGGGCGCGATGTGCCGATGGCGTAAATACAACCGAATGGCTGCCAGCGATTCTTTTAGCACAATCGGATAGGTGTATCCGCCTTTGCCATCCACTTCAAGTTGAATCGTCGCGGCATCACTGGCGAAGGCATCGGCGTTGATTTTTAAAATGGCGCTGATTTGCCCGCCCGTTTCCGCCAAAATCTTGAGCAGGGCGGCATTCCGCAAACGGGTGATTTCCCAACGGCGGTAGCGTTCGGTGTCTGGCTTGTATTGCTTGGGGGGTTTTTGGTGGTCGTAAAAAGTGGTTATATGAGACAAATCTGGCTTGGGGGCAACCGCTTTGACCTCGGCAATGGGCTTTTTTTCTGACGGGCGATTTTTGCTCAAGGCCACCGCATTTTTAAGCGAAAACCCTTCCGGCAGCCAGCCCTGCTGTTCCATAAATTCAAACCAGCGCTGCACCCCTGCCAAACGCAACTCCACTGTCGAAGTCGAATAGGGGCGTTTTTTGCCATCCGGGGTTTGCAACCACAGCGCAAAACATTGGAAGATGCCTTCATCCTGTGCGGTCAGTTTTGCCAGCAGACCCTCCGCCGCTGTTGGCAGGGTATGGGCTTGAATAGGCAGCAAGGGTTCAAATTGACGGTCATCCAGATACGCCAAAAACAAGTCAATGGCGCGTTTGTAGGCTTCCAGTGTGTGCGCGGATTTAATCGCCGCGTGATTGGCATACTGCAAACGCGCTTCCCCGAATGATGGTGACATGCTGTTTCCTTGCTAACTTGGCGAGACCCCATCAGAGGGTAATTGTAACCAGTAAATCTCTGTTCCGAACATGGTATGCACAAACAAACGCATATCCGGGGTAAGGGTTAGCCCAGCAAGTGGCGTAGGGAGTTCTGTCCAAACGACCAGTTGGACATCCACATTGGTGCAGCCGCCTTTTTCGCGGCAAACCGCAGGGTCTACCCGACCAATCACCCCGCGAGACCCCAATCCGTAGGCGATGTAGAGCAATCCATCGGGGCCAAGTGCCAAATTGGTTGTTTCCTGTAATCCAATAACAAGTGGCTGCGGTTCTGCACCCGGTGCGATGTCCAACCATTCCACAGAACGACGCACACTGTCATGATTTGCCACGTAAATTGTTTCTTCGGTAACAACAATCCCGGATGGGTCTTCAAAATCGGAGGCGACCACCGTAATTTGTCCATCACGGGTAACATTCAGCAAATTATCGCTGCCCCATTCGGTCATATAAAAAGTGTCATCTGTCAGAGAGGGGGCAAGTCCCCAAGGGCCGTCCAAACCTTCCCGCACCGCGATTCGCCCGGTATCAAGTGCAATTCGCCACAGGGTATTCGATTGAAAATCGGCTGTCCAGATAATCGGGCCGTCTTCGACATACAAATTGTGAGCATTGCCCACGCCGGTAATGTAGGTGATGGTTTCACCCGTGGTGTCGTGCAGTCGGTAGAGGGTTTTGTCGCCCGCACAGGCGGTATATAAAAAGCCATCGTGCCAGTAAATCCCATTCGGACGCTGCACATTTCCGGTCAAGACCTGAAAATCCGTTTGGACAAACGGCTCAAATTCTGTTTCCTGTGCCATCACAGCAGGGGCAAACACCATCATCCACAGCAACCCTGCTAAAATATATCTGATCATTAACAATAACTCCACAACTCACGATGGGTATAATCCTAACCGATAGCAAGGGATGGGACAATAAAATATTTCTACGTTTGTCCGTTTAAATGGAAATCTGAATTTGCGGGCAGAAAAAATAACTGGGCGGGTAAAAAACGCTGTTTTCAAACCACGCCCATACCCTCAGGTACTAATGGCTAACCCAGATGGTTTCCTCAACGCCAGAACGGATATTTTCGACCCGCGACAGAACAAACAACCAATCAGACAGGCGATTCAGATAGACAATCACATGCGGATTCACGTCATCTTTGATGCTCACCGCCCAGCGTTCGGCACGGCGGCAAACGGTACGGGCTTGATGCAAAAAGGCGGCGGCTTGGGTTCCACCCGGCAAGATAAAATTGGTCAGAGGGGGCAGTTCTTCTTCAAATTTATCAATATCGTGTTCAAGTTGTTCGGTGAATTTACCGTTTAACCGATGAATCCATTCCGGTGACGCATCCAACGGAGTGGCAAGGTCAGCGCCGACAGTAAACAATTCGCGCTGGATTCGCAGCATGGACACGGCTAAGTCGGGATGAATGTTGGATGCAATTGCCAATCCTAAAATGCTGTTGAGTTCATCCACTGTGCCATAAGCGTGCAGCCGTGCATCATCTTTGGGAACACGCCCGCCCGCGAACAATCCGGTTTCGCCTGTATCGCCTGTTTTGGTATAGATTTTCATAGAAAAGCCTCTGATTTAATCGCTGTGTCAAAATTATCACACAGCTAGGACGCAGCAGGTAGTGACACATAAAATGTTGTCCCCTGTTGAGGCTCACTTTCTAACCAGATTTTGCCGTGGTGTTGCAAAACAATTGCCCGTGCAAGGCTCAACCCGATGCCTGTCCCGCCAATTAATTCTGTTCCCGGTGCTTCAACCCGGTAAAACTGGTCAAAAACATGGGGTTGATGTTCAGGGGGTATCCCGATGCCAGTATCGCGCACCGCCACAACCACTGTGCCATTATCGGTACTGGCAGACACTTTAATTTTGCCCTGCGGTGGGGTGTATTTGATGGCGTTGTCCACCAGATTGCTGATGGTCTCGGAGAGATATTCTTTATCCCCGACAATTGGCGGCAATGCCTGTGTAATCTCACTTTCAAGGCTGAGATGTTTGCTCAAGGCCAACGGTTTGAGGCGGTTCACTACTTCTTGAAGCAGGGTAGGGATTTCCACCGATTCGCGGTGCATGGCACGGTTCTGAACCCGTTGCAGGTTCAAAATGCCTTTGATCAACTCACTCATGCGCTGCATCTGGGTGCGGATGACTTCAATGTCATAGCGCATGTCCTCATTGAGACTTTCTGCGCCCAATTCTTCCAATTCATCAAGATGCACCAGCACCCCCATAATCGGATTTTTAAGCTGATGGGTGGTCAGCTCAATCATCTGACGTTGTAACCGTTCCAGTTCTTTTAAACTGGTGACATCGTTCAAAACCGCTACCCACCCCTGCTCCGGTTGCTGCATCCGCGTGACATGCGAGAGATAAGTACGTCCAGCAATGTCTACCTCATAGACGTAAGAATGCTGCCCTTTAATCAGCTTGAGCATCTCGCGTAAATTCTGTGGGAGATAGCCTTTGGGAACCAGATTAAACAGGTGCTGGTTTTTCATCTCCGGGACAGCTGCCAGCAGGGAGGCCGCTTGATTGGCAAAAATGACTTCCAGTTTTTTATTCACCGCAATTACCGGATTGTTGGTGCTGAACAGGACAGCTTCTAGGCGATTTTTGGCAACTTCCAACTGACTGGCTAAATCGCGCTGCTGTTTGAACAAAATCCCGTTGACCACCGCAACGGCAGCTTGAGGCGAGAGCAAATTGAGGATTTCAACATCTTCCTCCTCAAACAAACGCCCCTCGACCCCACAAATGACCAGCAGCACCCCGACCACATCTTGATCAAAAATGAGCGGTACACCAATCACCGCGCCAAAGCCTTGCAATGCAAACGCAGTATCTGGCACGCCTTTCCATTCACGGCGATAATCTTTCATCAAAATCGGGCGGCGTTCGGTGGCAACTTTGCCCGCCAAGCCTTCATGAAACCCCAAACGCTCCCCTTCAAAGACCGATGGATAATTGTGAAGGGCGGAAAGCACCAGCATCGGGGCATTGTCAATCGGGACAGTCAAAAAAATCAGGCTGGCATCGGCGCGTAATAAATTGGCGGCCTGCGCGGCAATTGTTTGGAGGGCATTTTGGAGTTCGATGCGGCTGGTGATGACCAAACCCACATCCCGCACGACTTCAATCTGGCGGGTTTTACCCGTCAGGGGCTGAATAATCTGATATTGCACAATCGCAAACGCCATCATCAGGGTTGCCATTGCGCCTGTGTCTTCGGCGATGCCCAAGGTTCGCAGCCGCAAACTGAACAACGCGACCAACTGCCCAACGCAAAACAGCATCACCCCAACAAGCAGCGAAGCCCGTTGGATTTTGCGAAAGCGCTGCCACGCTAGGGCAAAGGTCATGGTATTGATAATGGTGAATAAAAAGGTGCTGGCACGGCTAAATTCATATTGCAATACGCCACTCGCGGTGACAGCATATTCAAGCGGCGCATCTAGCACATACAACATGAGGTGAAATACAAGGATACCCGCTACTCCGACCAAGCCAATCGCTTGAAAAATGCGGCTGCGATTGCCACTTAAGACTGCCACATAGAGATAGAGCGCCAGCGCCGAACTGGTAAAGCCGAGTTCAAGCAGGCGTACACCCCCTTTAATAATTTCGGAGTCCTCACCGCTAAGATTCGATACACTTTCTAGCCCTGCAAGCGCGGCTGCACGCCCTAAAAGTGACCCGGCTGCCCAGAACATCATGGTCAGCAAAAACCACGCAAAATAACGATTTGTTAAACGATGCGAATCATGCCACAGAATCAAAATGAGCAGCCCCAGCGCCAGAGTCAGCGTGAGACCGTTCAAAATTAATGCTATGGTCAGTGAAGTGAGCATTGTTTAACCACCCACCTGCTTTTCAAAACGGTAGCCGACGCGATGTTCCGTTTGAATGTAGGTGGGGTTGGCGGCATCCGGTTCGATTTTGCGGCGGAGTTGACTAACATAGACACGCGGATAGTAGACATCATCCACGTATTCGCGTCCCCAGACCTGCTCCAAGAGTTCACGCTGTGGCACAACCCGCCCGGAATTTTCCAGCAGCACCATCAGCAGTTTAAATTCAGTGGGGGTCAAATGGACTTTTTGCCCTTTAACATGCACATGGCGGCGCTGGGGGTCAATCACCAGATGTCCGTCGTTGTAGCCACTATCGGTTTCGACAGTAGACATCTGAGCGCGACGCAGCAAGGCCTGTACACGGGCAACAAATTCATTCAGCCGCACGGGTTTAATCAGATATTCGTCTGCACCCGCGTTCAAGCCTTCAATAATATCTTCTTCCGTGATGGCTTTGGCGCTCAACATCATAACCGGGGTTTCTGCGACTTCACGAATGCGCTGGCATACGGTCAGCCCATCCATTTCAGGCATTTTGGAGTCCAGCACAACCACATCGGGTCGTTCGGAATGGAAAGAGCGTAAACCTTCTTTGCCATTGGCTGCCAGCACCACCGTAAAACCTTCGCGTCGCAGTTTACGTCCCAAGGCTTCACGGATGGGTTGTTCATCATCAACAATTAGAACTTTCATGCGTTTTCCACCATCTGATTCCAACTATGTGTTACCCGCCATTATAAACGGAATCGGTCTCAGCCTCAGCATTGGCTTGTTGGGAAGGCTTATAGGTTTGGCTTGAAAAGGGTTAAAAAACGCCATTTAAGGCAAATTTAAGGGTATTTGAGCCTGCGCTAACCTACCCACAGACAAACCCCTGTATGCTCACCTCATGAAACGATTTGGACGACTGAATCTAATTTTGGCGGTGGTGCTGGTGGGTGTGCTGGTGACTCAACTGCGCGTATTGAACGATTTGCAGCACTATCGAGACCTCGCTTTGGCAACTTTGAGTCCGGCTGTTCAGTCAGAATCCATCACCCCTGTGGATGGTTGCACCGCAACAGTCGCCGTGCGCTGGTTGAATCAACGCAGCGAAGCCTCCGAAACCAGTGCGCTGATGGGGTCAGCACGGCGCGGCGAGATTTTCACGGTGGTCGGTGCTAATGCCGGGCGAGATTGGTTACTGGTAAACACAGAGGCGGGTTCTGTCTGGATGGCAGCCCGTTACATGACCTTAGCAGATGACTGTGAGAATCTTGCCGCAGAGCAAAATGTCGCTACTGCTCCCACTGCGGCGAATCCCCCGAATGACCGTCCCTCAAGAAACCGACCCAATCAGAGTAATTCTGCATCTGGAGTGACAACCCCAACCCCTGAACCGATTACCCCGGTGGAAATAGCCGCTACTGGAAGCATATCCAGCATTTTTACGCCGGAGGTGCAGTCGTGGGCCAATCAGATTGTGACATGGGCAGCTACTTACCAGCTTGACCCCAATCTGATTGCGACGGTCATGCAAATTGAAAGCTGTGGCAATCCGGCGGCGGTCTCCAGCGCAGGCGCACAGGGACTTTTTCAGGTGATGCCGTTTCATTTTGCTGCCGGAGAAGTGATGCAGGATGTTGAAACAAATGCCTTGCGCGGATTGACCTATCTCAAAGAAGGCTTGGCTTTAGCCAATGGCGATGTCGGGCTGGCCTTGGCAGGTTACAACGGCGGACATAGTGGGATTACGAGTCGGGCGTTTGCGTCTGAAACCCGGCGCTATTATTACTGGGGTAGCGGGATTTATGCCGAAGCCAGCGCCAATACCGGGGCAAGTCCGACATTAGCCGAATGGCTTGCGGCGGGTGGGTCGGCGTTGTGTGCCAATGCCAGCCGTCAACTGAGTCTCGATTGAATAACTCCCCTAAAATTCAATGTCAGGTAAGAACTGATTAAGCAAGGGGTCAATCGCCTTGTACGTTACGGGTAGATTCCATACAATCCATTCTAAACGAAGTCATTTTTCGCTATAGAAAGGTTTATCTTATGAAATCTCCCATGCGCCTCTGGTGGGCGCTGATGCTTATTCTCCTGCTGGTGCTGTCGGCCTGCGGGGGTGAGGAGGATGGAGAAGAAGATGCTCCGACTCCGCCTTCGCAAGTGACACGCACCCGTACTCCGGTGGTCGGAGGCGGCAACACCCCTACCCCCTTACCCACTGCACAGGGATTTGTAAGCGCGACTCCCCTGCAAGCGACCTCTTCAAGCGGGTCGCAGCCGACCCAAGTGGGGGCAGCACCAACGGCCTTAGCGACTTCGGCTTTTCCCAATGCGCTCGGTATTACCAGTCCGGTTTCGGGCAGCACCGTGCGGGGAAACATTGCGGTTTTCGGAAGTGCTAGCCATCCCCAATTTGTGCAATATGCGCTGGAATATGGCCCCGACCCGAATCCCTCTGGCCTATGGTATCCCATTACCACTGTCCCGATTACCTCCATCGTGTTGAACAATGCGCTGGGGGTGTGGAATACGACGGCGGTGCGGGATGGTTCGTATCAGATTCGGCTGCATGTGTGGCTCAACAACGGCACGCAGGATTTTCGGACAGTCACCGGGATTCGCGTCCAGAACACGACTCCCACTCAACCCGCCCCGAACAATCCGCCCCTGCTTGCGCCGATTAGCAATATTAAATTGATTCGTGGAACATCCGCCACGATTGCGCTTGGCATGAGCGACATTGACAGTGACCCGCTGACCTATACCGCGCAGGTGTCGAATCCCGCGATTGCCACCGTGACCCCTTCCGGCGCGTCAGCAATTACCGTGAACGGGATTAGTGCGGGGACGGCAACAGTGTTTATCACGGTAAGTGATTCTCGCGGTGGACAGGCTTCACAGGCGTTTTCGGTGCAGGTAGAAAATCCGCCTACGACGAATAACCCACCCAGCATTACGCCGATTGCCTCACAAAGTATCAACACAGGAACGTCGGTGACGATTAACGTCGTTGCCACCGACCCTGATGCAGGGGATACGGTTTCGTTGAAAGTTGCCAGCTCGGACACCAACATCGTGAATGCCTCGTTGAACGGTACTGCGATGGTACTCACCGGGGCGGCACAAGGCACCACCAGCGTCACTGTCACGGCAACCGATTCTAAAGGCTTGGCAACCAATTTCTCCTTCTCTGTCACCGTGACCAATCCTGCTGCGAACAACCAACCGCCGGCTTTTACCGCAATTGGCAATCAAACGGTGGACGCGGGTGCGGTGAAAGATATTGATTTTGTGGTGACAGACCCGAACAGCGATCCTCTCACGCTCTCAGCAACCAGCAGCAATAACGGCATTGTGTCCGGCTTGGTGGTGGATAACAACACGATTCGCCTGACAGGGGTGGCTGAGGGCGACGCAACCATCACGATTACCGCCACCGATGGGCGCGGCGGGTCTGCCAGCACCGCCTTTGGGGTGACGGTGGCGGCAGTGCAAACACCGAATGACCCGCCCGTAGTGAGCGATATTCAAAATCAAACACTGGATGTGGGTGAACAGGTTGAACTGACGCTAATAGTTTCTGACCCCAACAATGACCTGGTGAGTTTGGCGGTTTCTTCCTCGCCGGAAGGCATTGTTGTACCGAGTACCGATGGGTTGACCAAAATCACGCTCACCGGGTCTGCCCAAGGGACAAGCCAAGTGACCGTCACCGCCAGCGACGGCAAAGCCAACACGACCAAAACCTTCAATGTCACTGTGACGCAAGAAGTGGTTGAACCGCCCAACAATCCACCCGCGATTACGCCGATTGCTGACCAGAATTTGATTGTGGGGCAAAGTGTGGATGTGATTGTTGTCGCTACCGACCCCGACTCTGACCCGATTTCGCTTTCCGCTACGGCGCAGGATGGCAGCATCGTGTCGGTCAATACCAATGGCACAGATACTGTGACGCTCACCGGGGCAGCAGCAGGCACCACCCAGGTCACGATTATTGCGGGGGATGGTGAAGCGGAATCTCAAATCAGCTTTAACGTGCTGGTGACAGAACCAGAGGTCAATTCTCCGCCTGCCATCAATCCGATTGGCGATCAAGTCTTGGAAGCCGGGCAAACGCTGGATGTTCCGGTTGTAACCAGTGATTCCAATGGCGATTCGGTGAGCATTACATCAGAATCGTTGGATGGAAATGTCGTCAGCGCCAGCGACAACGGTACGAACAACATTAGCATCACAGGCAACAACGCAGGGACAACCCAAGTGCGCGTGACTGCGAATGATGGGGAAGATACCAGCGAAATTTTGTTCAATGTGACGGTGACGGAACCTTTTGTGAATACCCCACCCACGCTGGACGTGATTGCTGACCAGACGCTCGAAATCGGGCAGTCGGTGGATGTACCCGTCATCACCAGCGATATTGATGCTGACCCGATTACTGTCTCGGCCTCTGCTGTGGATGGCAGTATTGTTGTTGTCAGCAGCAACGGCGCAAATAATGTGAATCTGGTGGGAAATGCAGCCGGCACAACCCAAGTGACTGTGACTGCCAGTGATGGTACAGATTCGGTTCAAGTGACCTTTAATGTAACCGTACTTGCCTCCAACAGCGC
Organism: uncultured Anaerolineae bacterium; assembly: GCA_964639245.1. Lineage (GTDB taxonomy): Bacteria > Chloroflexota > Anaerolineae > Aggregatilineales > J027 > SB15. The sequence continues at coordinate 1,474 of CAZXCU010000043.1, read as the reverse complement.
CCCGACCATCAACGGGATTGACGCACAAACCTGCGACGAAGGGGCAAGCATTACCGTGCCAATTTCCTACAGCGATGCCGATGGAGATGTGGTAACCGTTACACCGACTTCGGATAATCCCGGTGCGGTCAGTGTAAATGTATTGGATGCTAACACTTTGAATGTGGGGTGTTTAGCCGCAGGCACAGCGACCATCACGGTCACCATTGATGACGCACAGGGCGGAATCAACAACGCTGTGTTTAGCGTCACCGTCAATGCGGGCAACACGCAGCCCACAATTGATTTTGTCGACAACCAATTCTGCGATGCGGGGACAAGCCTGACTGTACCGATTGCTTACGCGGATGCAGATGGCGATACGGTCAGCGTCAATCCCTCCTCCGACAATCCTTCGGTTGCGGGTGTGACCGTGATTGACCCGAATACGTTGGGGGTGGATTGCATCGCCGAAGGCACTGCCAATGTCAGTGTTGGCGTGGATGATGGTTTTGGTGGGACGAATCTAATTTCGTTCGCGGTTACCGTGGCTGCCGGACAGGTTGAACCCCCGCCGTTTGATGTAACTGTCTATCCCGAACTGCCCAGCGTTGACCCGAATCAATTGGGCGGGGTGTACAGCGACGGGGTGAATAATCAGGGCAAGCGCAACACCGTATTCTCGCTGGCGGGCGATAACCCCCTCAATGACGATGAATTTTTAGTCCCGTTGGCCTCTGCGACCTATAATTTGGGCAATTTTGGCAGTGTGGAGAACATCATCAATTTCTTCAACCAGCAACCCGCCCATGATCTACAGGGCGATACGGCGACGAGCTTTAATGTCGACAGCGCGGCAGTTGGGGATGACTGGACAATTGAAGATTTGTTCAATCCCAACCGTGCGCCGGGTTACTGTAACGGAGCTACCCCGTTGGATTGTGAGCTTGCCGAATCGCGTCCGAGCATATTGTTGGTCAGCTTTACAGCCAATAACGCGGCGGCAACCCCGGTGGATGTCTTCCGTTCGACCCTGCAAAATGTGGTTAATACGGCTTACAGCGCAGGGACAATTCCCGTTTTAGCCACGATCCCCGATGATGGCTCGATTGATCCGGCGACTCTCGCCCAATACAACCAAGCGATTGTCGAAGTGGCAACCCAGTCCAACGCGCCCCTATGGAATCTGTATCTAGCGATGCAGAACACGAATGTCTATGGCGTGGCGGGCAGCGGCCCCACGGACTTTAGCGATGGTGCGCTGAGTGGTGGGTATAACAGCCGTAACCTCAGCACCTTACAGATCCTCGAATCGGTCAAAAACTCGCTTTTCCCATAAATTAGAAAAGTCTCCCTGCCCACAACAAGCAGGGAGACTTTTTATGATTTCTGAAGGAGATTTTTCGCAAAAACTATTTTCATAGGGTGGGAGGAGAAATAAAAAAAACCCCCGGAGTGGTGTGCATGTGTGGTCGTGGTGACGGGAGGGAGAGAG
>CAZXCU010000042.1:0-14672 GCA_964639245.1 uncultured Anaerolineae bacterium | reverse complement strand
CACCCCGGACATTTCCAAAATCATGTTGTGTTTGCCTTCGGCAAGGGCGCGGTGCAGGATAATATCTAATTCGGCTGCTCCGCCGCCATCTACACGCCCCGATAGGACAAACACGGCAATCCCATCTTCGCTGCGTTCGATAATTTCCACGAGCTTGCTCCTAGCGCTGAACGAGGCGCTGGTCAACTTCTTCGGCGGTCAAAATCCGACCATCGCGCACTTCCACAACCCGCGGCACTTGCCCCGCCAAGTCTTTGTCGTGCGTCACCATGACGATGGTTTTGCCATTGGCAACGAGTTCTTCAAACAGCGCAAACATGATGCCTGCTGAAATCGTATCCAAGTTACCGGTGGGTTCGTCGCCCACGATTAAGGGCGGGTCGTTGGCAAGGGCGCGGGCAATGGCAGCACGCTGCTGCTGACCGCCAGAAATTTGGCTGGGATATTTATTGGCAACGTCCGGCAAATCTACCAGTTCCAGCAGTTCCATCGCCCGTTCTTTGCGCTGGCCTTTGTATGTTCCCACATAGTTCATAGGCATCATGACATTTTCTAGCACGGTCAGGGTGGGCAGCAGTTGGAAGAATTGGAAAACCACCCCCACATTTTTACCACGCCATTTTGCCACTTGGTTTTCGCCCATTTTGGTCAGGCGTTCGTTGGTCACATACACTTCGCCTTCGGTGGGGCGGTCAATGCCGGTAATCATGTTAATGAGGGTACTTTTACCGCTCCCGGAAGGGCCAACAATTGCCACAAATTCGCCTTTGTTGACTTGCAGGCTGACCCCTTTGAGAACTTCCAGCGGCCCCGCTTTGGTTTTATAAATTTTCCGCACCGATTCTAGTGAAATCAGGGGTTTGTTTACACCATTTCCATTTTTGTTAGCCATTATGTCTTTCCTCCCTTAGCCTTCTTTGGTGGCCTGTGCTGTGCGGAGCGCTTGTAATTCCTGAGTACGACGGCGGGCGGCAGCTTCAAGGGTGGTTTGCCCAATCGTGCCATCGCTCAGTTCAAAAATTTTGGGAACACCCTGCACCAATTCGCGGTCATGCGTCACGATGATGACGGTAGAACCTTGATCTGCCAATTCCTTAAAGGCGTTAAAGACATTCCGTGCGCTCATGCGGTCAAGGTTGCCGGTGGGTTCGTCGCCCACAATCAGGGCGGGTTTGTTCGCCAATGCCCGTGCCAGCGCCACACGCTGCTGTTGCCCCCCCGAAAGCATATCCGGGGTTTTGTAGGCTTGGTCTTTGATGCCAAATTGATCAAGAATAGCAAGCGCTTTTTCTTTGCGTTCGCCCGCTTTCCAGACACCCGCAAAATCCATCGGCGCGATGACATTTTCCAATACGGTTAAGGTCGGCAGCAGTTGGAAAAACTGAAACACAATCCCGATGTTCTTGGCACGCCATTTGGTCAATTTGCGCTGCGGCGTGCGGGTAATGTTCACTCCACCGATGGTAATTTCCCCGCTAGATGGGGTATCAATCGCGGTGAGCATGTTGAGGAAGGTGGTTTTACCACTCCCCGAAGGGCCAATGAGGGCGATAAAATCCCCTTGTTGGATTTTCAAATCTACGCCGCGCAGAATATTCAACGGGCCTGCCGGGGTTGCGTAGGTTTTGACCAAGTTGTTGACATGAATAAAAGGTTCAGCCATGGGGCTACCTCTCCTTATTTTCCAATTTCATGGTTATTTCACTGTTTAGTACGTGCTAAACGTGATTGGGTTGCTGATGTTTTTACTATAGGCGAAATTGACCAGATTGCGCTCTCCCAAATGGGGGATATTTTTATCAATTTCGTTCACAGGCCAGCAAATCCTGCCATGTTTCCCGGCGACGAATGACCCGCCACGATTGATTTTCAACCAGAATCTCAGGTGGACGGGTTCGCATGTTGTAATTGGAAGCCATAACCATCCCATACGCTCCACCCATCATCACCGCTAAACGTGCCTCCGGTTCAAGCGGTGGGAGCAAGGCATTTTTACTTAATACATCGGACGATTCACACACCGGCCCTACCACAATGGCTTCGGAAAGCCGTTCGTCAGACTGATGAAGGGGGTGTATCGGATGCACCGCTTGATACAAGGCTGGACGCAAGAGTTCGGTCATACTGCCATCGGTGATGATAATGCGTTGCCCGTTCTGTATTTTGATATAGAGTGTCGAAGTGACCAGCACGCCGGTATTTGCCACAACAAATCGTCCGGGTTCGAGTTTCACCTGCCACCCTTCGACCACCGGAGCGAGAACTTCGGCAAATTCTGCCAGAGTCGGATAGGAGTCATTTTCGGTGTACGCAACCGGAAATCCGCCGCCAATGTTCAAAGTACGTATCTCAGCGTAGGGTTGGGCAATCGCTTGAGCGCGTTTGACAGCTTCCACGGTGGCTTGAACATTGCCCAATTGGCTACCAATATGCACATGCAGTCCGCGAATGTTGACATGGTAATAATCCGCCCGATTTTCCAGAAGATGCCGTATAGCCTCTGCACCCATGCCGAATTTTGCCCCGCCATGTCCAGTAGCAATGTAATGATGGGTTTGGGCCTGGACATCGGGATTTAAACGCAGTGCAACCGTAGCCGTTTTGTTCAAACTCCCCGCGAGTTGATTCAGGAGGGCCAGTTCCCCCACACTTTCCACATTAAACCACCCGACTCCATTTTCCAGCGCATAGCGGATCTCATCGGCGGTTTTGCCCACGCCCGCAAAAACAATTTTTTCAGCAGGAACGCCCGCCTGTTGTGCGCGGTAAATTTCTCCCGCGCTGACCGCATCCATGCCCAAACCCTCGGCATGGAGCAGCCGAATCAGTGCCAAATTCGCATTGGCTTTGAGACTGTAGTGAATCATTGGATTCATCGCAGCAAAGGCGGCTTGAATTTGACGGGCATTGGCTTGCAAGCGTGCCGCGCTGTAGAGATAAAACGGCGTGCCAATTTCATCAGCGATAGGGTTGAGCGCGATACCATCACAACACAATTCGCCACGTTGGTAGTAAAAATTTTCATTCAACACGAGGGCTTACTCCTAGACCGGGCGTGTGCGGCAGGGTGAGTTGGCCTGTGGCTTCATCAACCAGCGTGCCGCGATAAGGATCCTGTTTAAGTAGGGAATTGCCATCCAAATCCAAAAAATCGGCAAGGGGGGCAAGGTGCGACATGGCGGTAATGGCGACAGAGGTTTCGACCATACAGCCTAACATGACTTTCATGCCCAACTGCCGTGCTTGCTGAATCATATTTCTTGCGGCGGAAAGTCCCCCGCATTTAGCAAGTTTAATATTGATGCCATCCACCAAACCCGCCAGCGCCGAGACGCTTTCTACCCCCTGTACCGACTCATCCGCAATCAACAATGGGCGGTTTTTGGGCAACTGCTGCGAGAGAATCCGCCAACCTTCCATATCGGCTTTGGCGACAGGTTGCTCCACAAAAACGACATCCAGATCCAGTAAATGCGGAATGATGCTGAGGGCTTGTTCGGCTGTCCATGCGTTGTTGGCATCGACGCATAAGGTACTATCTGTTAGGGTGCGGGCTAATTTAACCATCTCCAAGTCTTTTTCCAGACTGCCACTGCCCAATTTTAGCTTCAGCAGGGGGTAGTCTTGTTTTTCTTCTAACATCTGCCGATAGGCTTGTTTATCATCAGACATTGGAATGGTGTAGGAGTTCGACGGGCAGTTTTGGGGATTCAACCCCCACAATTCATACAAGGGTTTACCCTGTTGTTTGCCCCACACATCATGCAGCGCAATGTCGAGTCCTGCTTGGGCGGCACTCGATTCTGAAGGCGGTAAGTGTAAATGCAACTCCTCAATCAACCACGCTTCATCCACCAGATTTTCGATGTAATCCATCACCCGTTGCGGGGTTTCATAGTAATACGGCACAACCGCCGCTTCGCCTACCCCTGTTAGCTCGCCAGCCTCCGCAAAAACAAGCACATTTTCGCGCATCGTGCTTGTACCATAGGAGATTTTGAAAGGCACTTTAAGGTCTAACCGCAGTGGTTTCGTATGAAATTTCATCCAGTTTTCCTCATTAACAGGTAGAATATACAACGTGTGAGGTCGGAAAAACAGGAGAACCCCGTGCTTAATTTTTATACGCTGGAACAAAAAGTTCGTTCATGGATGAAAGCCGCTTCTGTTCCCGGTGCTGCCCTTGCGATTGTCCATCATCGGCAGGTTATCTATGCTCAAGGGTTTGGTGTGACCAGTATCGAAACCCAGCAACCTGTTACACTGGAGACACTTTTCCGCATTGGTTCACTCACCAAACCGATGACCGCCACTGTGATTATGCGGTTGATTGAAGCAGGCCAATTAGACTTAGACCTACCCATTCAGCGCTATTTACCTGATCTACAATGGAGCAATCCTGTTTACGGCGAAAAAATCACCCTGCGCCATGCACTCAGCCATACCACTGGGCTGCAAACCCATCATGTCCCGCACGGTTCACGTAATCCCGATGGTCTTGTCAATTATATTTACGACGAACTTCCCACCCATGAATTTATCGCGCCGCCGGGTCTGCTCTATTCTTACAGCAATCCCGGTATCCGCTTGGCGGGATATTTGATGGAAAAAATTTTAGAAAAAAATTACCCTGATGTGATGCACGAATGGTTGTTTAATCCGCTTGAGATGACCCGCAGTACCTTTGATATTGCCACCGCCATGACCTATCCCCTTGCCCAATCGCATGACCGTCACGAAAACGGCAGTTTGTCCGTCCAACGGCCTTATGCAGATAACACAGGGGGATATCCAAGCGGGTCGCTCATTTCAACGGTGTTGGATGTAGCGCATTTTGCCATGCTGCACCTGAACGGCGGCAAATTCGGGCAAGAAACCATCCTCACCAAAGACAGCATTTCACAGATGCAAACCCTGCATGGGGATGGATATACCCCCACCATGAAAGGCTATGGCTTGGGTTGGATGCTGGAAACCATCAACGGACGGCGCTGGGTTGGGCATGATGGTTCAATCAGTACCTTTGGTAGTAAATTGGTTATGCTGCCCGACCAGCAATTGGCAATCGTGTTATTTTTTAATCGCGCCGCCGCTTTTTGGCCTCACGCGCTCAATATTTGCCATATGATTGTCGATGGTCTGCTGGGACAAGCCGAAGCAGTTTCTGTTCCAACCATAGAAGCTCAACCGGAATATTGGGCAGACTATTGTGGCACCTATTTAGGCTACGAACGCGGGTTGGTGCGGATTTTTGTGGAAAACAACCATCTGACGCTGGATTATCACGGCGATATTTTCCCCCTCCAGGCCTATGCCGATAGGCGCTACCTTTATAGTGAAGGGGCAGTCGGTTTTGTTAATCAGGACTATCTCATGCTAGATGGTGCGCCCTGCAAACGGATTGATTTTCAACCGATTTCCCCTGATAGCGAACTGCTAAAATCCTATGAAGGTATCTATAGCGGTGTAGAAAAAGTGGTGGTGCAGGTCAGGGAAGGCAAACTGACCGTGACCCATGAGGAATTTGAACCGAATCTGGTGTGCATCCCCTTGGATGAACGGCGTTTTGCAGCCAAATTAGGCTTGATTGAATTTTTGGACGATGAGACCTTGCGGCTGAACTTTGCTTATACGCTGAAAAAACAAAAAGAGGTGCGATAGAAGGGGAAGTGTGATTCCCCTTGTTATTCATTCCACGCTGACCATCAAATCCAAGCGACTCACCAACGATTTTTTGGGGGTGTTTTCGCCCAATTTTAAGTCAGACACAATGATCCGGTTCTGCCCACTCGTGACATCATGAATCACGTAGGGTGTGCCATCCACCTGCCCTAGATAAATCATGACATGGGTAGGAGTCACCAGCACATCACCGGGGACACCCTGTTCCACAATGGCTTGTAACCGTGCTTCATCATTCATCTCATCCGTAAATTGGAGGCGCAGTTTTCCCACCTTGCCCTGCTGGTCGCCGTTACGCGGCAAAAACAATCCAGTGGTGGCATATACATCACGGATAAAGCGGGAACAATCGCGCCCGAAAATGCCAAACCGCGAATCACCCCATGTATAGTCTTCACCCATCAGCGAAAATGCTTGTTGAAAAATCGAAGTCTGGTGGCAGGGCAAATCACCCAGATGAAACTGACCGAGCGTTTTATGAATATAGCCGTGTGTAAAATCAAGCGCGCCATCGGAGTTTTTGATCGGCACACGAACAATATAAAGCTGATCATTTTCTTCTATCAGGGGTAAACGGGTTCCCATCTGCGGGGTGATCCCCCCCCCGGTTGCCAGCGCGACCAATCCCCGATTGGCGACTGTCCGCACAAAGGGTTGGCTTTCCGAAAAATCTTGCACCTGTGTACGTGTGCCAACGCCAATATCATCTGCCGCGACCCATCCCCAATAGTGGGGTGTGAGGCAAAAAAACCATGCCCCATCACGACTGGTGGTCAGCACTGCCACAGGCCAGCCCACATCAATCGAGGTCTCCTGAGCGAGATCAAACGGGAAATCATGCGGTTCTGCCATGATTAAATCCGACGAAGGAAAAGAACGCACCTGAGTTCGTTTCACCACGATCCCAAATTGAACAGTCAATTCAGGGGGCATGATGGGCAGCGCATTGTGAAATAAATTTTCAAAATAGGATGCGCTTAACGGCTGTGTATTGCCCCCAAAGCGGGGTTTATTGGCAAGGGTGAAATAGGCGCGAATTTCCTCAATCACCTCTTCGGAGGATATCCTATCAGCCAGATGGGTGACAGACGGCATCTGAAGAATTTCATAGACGCGCTGGTTAAAGGCAGCAATAGACTCGGCTGTATGGGAAATCTGGGTGGGGGCAGGTAAACGATTTAGCCAGAAATCGGCTGTGAGCATTGCATAGGTAACACCGGGTGGGAGAGGGGTCGAGAGATTCACAATGATTTTCCTTAAAAAATTACCCAATTTGTGTAGAAATGATGAAGTTCTACGCTTTTGGTGTGTGAAATATTGCAGAATTGGTGTTGAAGCGTTTGAGATTGAGTATAATAGCGCGCTAGGATATGGCTCGTCCAGTATCCAAAAAGTATGTTTAAGTTAAATGAGGATTTTCCCTATGAGGAATATTACCCGTGTTGTGTTAGTGCTATTGCTGGCGGCTCTGCTCGTCGGCAGCGTCGGGATTACCGGAGCGCAGGATGGTACGGTAATGTATGTCACCGTGATGGGGCAGGATGATGTTCCTACCCTTGACCCGTCCTTGGCAGAAGATGTCTCCGCTGTCCAAGCGTTGGCGATGTTAGCGCCCGGTCTGACGGTTCTCAACGAAACCACCATCGAACTCGAACCCGGTGTGGCGACGTGGGAAGTTTCAGAAGATGGTTTAACCTATACCTTCTCCATCGTCCCCGAAATTTCGTGGGTGCGTTACAATGCCGAATCCGGTCAGGTTGAACAGGTATTGGATGAAAGCGGCAACCCCCGTTTTGTCACCGCCAATGATTTTGTGTATGGTTGGCAGCGTTCCCTCACCCCCACCACCCTCAGCTACTACGGCAACGTTTTGGCGACATGGGTTGCGGGTGGCGCGGACATGATTGCCACTGCCCAACGTGATGCGGATGGTAATGTGACCGGTGTGGACGAAGCTGCACTCGAAGCTGCCAAAGCCAATTTGGGCGTAAAAGCCATTGATGAATACACCCTCGAAGTCACCGGCGCGGGTAACTTCAGCTTCTTGCCCAACATCTTTGGGATGTGGATGGCACGCGCTCAACCCCAATGGGCGATTGAAGCGGCGGGCGAATTCTGGACAGAAGCCGAAAATATCAACAGCTATGGCCCCTTCGCACTCAAAGAATGGCTGCATGACGAAAGCATTACCTTCATTAAGAATCCCTTCTGGGCTGGTACAGACACCATTCCTGCGCCTGCCATTGATGAAATTGTCAATTTGTTCTTAGAAGAATCGGCAGCGCTGGCGAATTACGAATCCGGCTCACTCGATTACTTGAACCCGCCTCCTGTGGCCGATATTCCGCGTTTGCAAGCTGAACGTCCGAATGAATATGGCAACAGCCCCGGTGCTGGGACATACGGCTACGGCTTTAATGTCGAAAAAGCCCCCTTCGATAACGTTCATATGCGCCGTGCTTTCTCGCTGGCGATTGACCGTGAAGCGCTGACTTTGGCGATTACCCAAGCGGGTGAAATTCCTGCGGCGTTCTTTACCCTCCCGAACATGGTCGCTGCCCCGCAGCAAGCCGATTATCCTGAAGCTGCCCTGCTGGTTGGCTCCGCCGAAGAACGTGAAGCGGCTGCCCAAGCAGAATTGCAAGCCTATTTTGATGAAACCGGCACCACCCTTGCCGATCTTCCGCCCATCACCTACGTTTCCAACGAAACCGAACTTCACACCGCCATTGCTGAAGCCATTCAACAAATGTGGAAAGAAGTTTTGGGGATTGATGTGCAGTTAGCCTTCCAAGAATGGGCAACATTCCTCGATTTGCGTGAAAACGATGCCCCGCAAATTTTCCGTCAAAGCTGGTTCTTTGACTATGCCGACACCAACAACTGGCTGTATGATGTGTTCTATTCCCAGATTGGTAGCGCCGCCGATGGTAGCAACGAAAATAACTGGGTCAATGAAGAATTTGACCAGATTATCATTGCCGCGCAATCCGAAACCGACACCGAAGTGCGCCGTCAAATGTATGGTCGCGCCGAAACCCTGTTGGTGTGGGAAGATGCCATCTACATGCCCATCTACTACTATGCCAACCCCTACCTGCGTGCGGAATATGTCGAAGGGCCTATTTCTCAAACAGGTATTGAGAGCTTTGAAAAATGGAGCATCCAATAAAGGTGAGCTAGGCAGTTTTTAGCGCATCTTTGGGGGAGAGCGTGAAAACTCTCCCCCGTTTTTCTAACTCAAAAGTGAGGCATCATGAGTAGATATATTGCACGCCGTTTTTTGTGGATGATTCTGGTATTATTTGTAATCTCAATCATTACTTTTGTCTTGATGCACCAAGTACCGGGCGGGCCGTTTGACCGTGAAAAAGCCCTGCCGGCTCCGGTCATTGCCAGTTTAGAAGCCAAGTACAATTTAGATGATCCTTTGTGGAAACAATACATCAACTATATTTATGATGCAGGCATCCCACAACTTCGTAATCGGGACGAAGGGGACTTGTCTACCCAAGAGGATTATCTGGTGAATCTTCCTATCCCGTTCACCGATGGCAAAATTAGCTGGATGAATTTTGGCCCCTCTTATGCACGCCGTACCCGCACGGTAAACGACATTTTCCGTGAAAATTTGCCTGTTTCTGCTCAGTTAGGAGTCGCTGGGCTGACGATTGCCTGTATTATCGGCATTCCGTTGGGGATTCTTTCGGCGATTAAAAAGAACACCCTCTATGATTATATGGCGATGGGAATTGCGATTTTAGGGGTATCCATTTCGACTATCGTGTTGGGGCCAATCCTCAGGTATATCTTTGGGGTACAGTTGGGATGGCTGCCTCCGACGGGGTGGGGATCCTTTGAAACCATGATCATGCCAGCCTTTGCTTTGGGTTTTACCTCGTCGGCTTTGTTGGCGCGCTTGACCCGCGCAAGTTTGCTGCAAGTGCTGGATGAAGATTACATCCGTACCGCCCGCGCCAAAGGTCTCAAAGAACAGGTGGTTATTCTGCGGCATGGCATGAAAAACGCCATGATTCCGGTAGTCACCGTATTAGGGCCCTTGTTTGCGGCTTTGGTCACAGGGACATTCGTCACCGAACAAATTTTTGCGGTGCCGGGTTTGGGTAAATATTTTGTTGCCAGCGTTACCAATCGAGACTACCCGGTGATTATGGGGACAATTTTGCTGTACGCGGCATTTCTGGTGGTGTCCAACTTTTTTGTGGACGTGGCCTACGCTTGGCTTGACCCCCGCATTCGCTACGATTAATCAAGAGGATGAAATCCAATGGCAGTTGCACAAGACAGCAATCAACCCTTGAAGGTTGTGAATCTGGCACAGGAAGAACCCGTTGCCAAATATGCCAGTCGTGGCTTTTGGCTGGACGCATGGCGGCGGTTACGGCGCAATAAACTAGCCCTCATGGGGATTGCGATTATTCTGGCAAATATTTTTGCCGCCATATTTGCGCCCTATGTTGCCCCCCAATCTTACGAAGAAAATGAACTTATTGATAGCAACACTGCACCAGAATGGGTCACGAAAGTTTTTCCGACCATGACCCCCGATACTGAAGAGCAGGGGTACATTCGCATTAATAACGATTACCTGCTGGGTGCAGACAATGTTGGGCGGGATATTTTAAGCCGCATTATTTACGGGGCGCGTGTTTCTCTGACCGTGGCATTTGTCGGACCGATGGTTAGTTTAGCGGTAGGGTTATTTCTAGGCATGATTTCGGGGTATCTCGGTGGTTGGGTGGATGACCTGATTATGCGTGCTGTAGACATCATGTACGCTTTTCCTACCATTTTGTTGATCATCCTGATGATGGCTTATTTCCGCGCTAGTTTTACCGTGAGTGAAGAAGGCACACTGGCTTATACCCTGAATAAAATTGACGCGCAGTTCGGGGGAATGCTGTTTATTTTTATCGGGATTGGCTTGACTTCATGGATGGGAACTGCCCGTTTAGCGCGTGGGCAGGTGCTTTCCTTGCGTGAACAAGAATATATTCAAGCTGCCCGCTCCATTGGTTCAAATAATCAGCGTATTATCTGGCGACATATTTTGCCCAATGCGCTTGGCCCGATTGTTGTGGCAGAAACCTTGACCATTCCCACCTATATTTCCTACGAAGCCTTTTTAAGTTTCATTGGCTTGGGGGTCAATCGTCCTACACCGAGTTGGGGCAGCATGATTTCGGATGGAGCAACAGCCATTAGCACCTACCCGAATCAGGCAATTTTCCCGGCGATGGCGCTGTTTTTCATCATGTTTGCCTTTAACTTTTTGGGTGATGGTCTGCGCGATGCCCTTGACCCCCACACCAAACAGGGCTAAAAGGTAGCTGTCGCAAAACTTTTCTGAGGGACAGTAACAAAAAATAACCTTCGGTTAGGTTTTAGAATTTGTCGGACGGCATAGATGCCGTCCCTACGAATTTGCTAGGGTGGATTTCCCGTAGGGACGTGATATATCGCGTCCGTGTTTTTACAAATATTTTCCGAAGGTTACTAAAAGTAAACAGTGGCAAGTTCTTAGAAAAAAATGACCCTTTGTCTGAATGGATGTAATTTTTTCTAAAATTTAGCGAGGTTTACTTTTTGTCCCTATAACATAATATTTCTGGAAAAATTTGATGATTGACCGAAGACGTTTACAGGATTTGCTTGCCAAAGAACAAGCGCATTTTGAAGCAGAACATCCCCGTTCTAAAGCTCTCTATGAACAGGCCAAAGCCCATCTGCATGAAGGCGTACCGATGAACTGGATGGTACGCTGGGCAGGCACATTTCCCATTTTTGTAGAGGCTGCCAGTGGCGCACATTTTACCGATGTGGATGGCAAAAATTATCTGGATTTGTGTTTGGGCGATACAGGCGCGATGACCGGACATGCGCCATCGGTTGTGATTGACGCAGCCATCCAGCAAATGCGACGCGGGTTGACCTTTATGCTGCCCATTGAGGATGTGTTATGGGTCAGCGCGGAACTTTCCCGCCGTTTTGGGCTTCCCTACTGGCAAATGGTACTAACCGCCACCGATGCGAATCGTTTTTCAATTCGGTTGGCGCGGCAAATCACCGGACGACCCAAAATTCTGGTGTTTAATTGGTGTTATCATGGCACGGTGGATGAAACATTTATCACTTTGCATGATGGCATACCGGGAGCGCGGATGGGCAATCTGGGTGCGCCCGTTGACCCCACCCTCACGACCAAAGTGATTGAATTTAATGATCTTGATGCTTTAGAAGCGGCGTTACAACCGCAAGATGTGGCCTGTGTCTTGGCTGAACCGGTGATGACCAACATCGGCATTGTGCATCCTGATGCTGGTTTTCATGCGGCACTACGTGACCTTACCCGCCGCACCGGAACCCTGTTAATTATAGATGAAACGCATACGATTTGTACTTCGCCGGGGGGGTACACCCAAGCACATGGATTGCAACCGGACATGCTGACTTTGGGCAAACCCTTAGCCAGCGGGATTCCGGCAGCCGTGTATGGATTTTCGCAAGAAGTGGCGGAACGCATTCGGGCAAAAACATCGACTGAATTAGCTGATACAGGCGGGATTGGTGGGACATTGGCGGGGAACGCGCTGTCTGTTGCAGCCATGAAAGCGACCTTGCAGCACATTTTGACCGCCGAAAATTATCAGCACACCATCCGACTTGCCAAACGTTTTGAAGCAGGGGTAGAAAAAGTCATCCGCGAGAAAAAATTGGGCTGGATTGTCAATCGGTTGGGGTGTCGGGTGGAATACTGGTTTAGGGCAACCCCGCCGCGCAACGGAGGGGAAGCCGCCGCCGCCTATGACGGTGAATTAGACCGCTACATGCACCTCGCGTCGCTCAATCGAGGAATTTTGATGACACCCTTTCACAACATGGCGCTGATTGCCCCGGATACCACCCCCGCCGATATTGATTATCATACCCAAGTGTTTGAGGAAATTGTGTCCGCCTTGGTGGGATAAACATCTTTGGGTGTTGTGAAAATCGCACAAGCGTTGCTATTTTTGTGCAATTTCCAATTCCGTATGTTGCCAGTCCGATAGCAGTCTGGTAAATTTTTCTGTTCAAAATCGGGGCTTATAAGGAAATAGGGATGCTCAAAACACATACGTGTGGCGAATTAGGGATAAAACAGATCGGGCAGGAAGTTGCCCTTGCCGGGTGGGTTGATACCTACCGTGAACATGGCGGGATTATTTTTCTGGATTTGCGGGATCGCTGGGGCATTACCCAGATTGCGATTGATGAAGGGGCAACCCCGGTTGTTCATGAAATTGCTAAAAAAGTTCGCAATGAATGGGTGCTGCAAGTCAAAGGCGCTGTGCGGGCGCGGTTAGAAGGCAAATCCAACGAGAATCTTGCCACCGGTGAAATTGAACTGGCAGCCAGTGAAATTGTGGTACTGAATAAATCGAATACGCCACCTTTTTATATTAACAGCGACGAAAAAGTTGATGAATCGCTGCGGTTAAAATATCGCTATCTTGATTTGCGGCGTGAACGGATGCAGAAGAATATTTTGCTGCGCCATCGGGTGATCAAATTTATCCGCGATTATCTTGACCAACGCGGCTTTGTGGAAATCGAAACACCGATTTTGTTCAAAACCACCCCCGAAGGCGCACGCGATTATCTTGTGCCAAGTCGCGTACATCCGGGTAAGTTTTATGCCCTGCCGCAAAGCCCGCAGCAGCTAAAACAACTGTTGATGATTGCGGGATATGAAAAATATTTCCAGATTGCACGCTGCTTCCGCGATGAAGACCAGCGTGGAGACCGCCAACCCGAATTTACCCAGCTCGACATGGAAATGAGTTTTGTCGAATATGAGGATGTGTTGAGCCTCATCGAAAATCTCATGACACGGATTGTTGAGGAAGTTTCCGAGTGTGAACTGATAACCAAACCGTTTTTGCGCTTAAGCTACAAAGACGCAATGGAAAAATACGGTTCGGATAAGCCGGATATACGTTACGACCTTGCGGCAGTGGATATTAGCGAATTGGCGGGACAAAGCGGCTTTTCAGTCTTTGTGCAAAATGTGGCGGCTGGCAAACCTGTCAAAGTGATTCGTGTGCCGGGCTACGGGGCAGAATTAACCGGCAACCAACTGCGTAAAGTGCATGGCGAATTGGAAGAGGGCATCAAGCGGGTGGGCGGCAAAGGGCTGGCCTATCTCATCATGCCTACCGAAGAAAGTGGCGAAGTCAAAGGGCCGATTGGGAAATTTTTCACCACCGCTCAATTTGAGCAGTTGTTTGAACTGACACAGGCGCAGCCCGGCGATTTGCTGTTGTTTCTGTCCGATGAGCGTAAAATTGTTTACGAAATGACTGATTACTTGCGGCGGGAACTTGCCAAACGGCTGAATCTGACCAACCCCAAGAAAATCGCGTTTGCATGGGTGCTAGATTTCCCCTTATTTGAATGGAACACAGACGAAAAACGCTGGGATCCAAGCCATCACCTGTTTACTGCACCGTTTGCAGAAGATATTCCCCTGCTGGATACTGACCCCGGTAAAGCACGCGGTCAGCAGTATGATCTGACCTGTAATGGTTATGAAGTGGCGGGCGGGAGCATCCGTATTCACCGCCCCGATATTCAGGAAAAAATCTTCGGGCTGATCGGGTTGGATGTGGAAGTGGCAAAGGAACGCTTTGGACACATGCTGGAAGCCTTCACCTATGGCGCACCACCGCACGGGGGGATTGCGCCCGGTATTGACCGCTTGGTGATGCTGCTGGCGGGTGAACCGAACATCCGTGAAGTGATTCCCTTCCCCAAATCGCAAAACGCGATGGATTTGATGTCCGGTGCGCCTTCTGAAGCGGAAGCCCACCAACTGGGTGATTTGCATATTCAACTTGCACCGGAAGAAGAGTAATTTTTTTGACCCCACCCTCACTCCCTTCTCAAGGGTAGGTTTTTTAGGGAGGGAGGGGGGGAAAAGTAAGTGGGGC
>CAZXCU010000041.1:0-19195 GCA_964639245.1 uncultured Anaerolineae bacterium | reverse complement strand
CTTCTCTGCTCTCATCGGCGGACACGGCACGGGTGGGATACCCTTCTCGATTGCTCAGCAATCTCTCACATCTACATCACCGCGTGACTTGTCACACCTCCGGGTCTTTATCTGTTTTAGCGGAGTTGTCTTTTGGTTTGTTCCGCAGACACTAATTCCGTCCAACAGTGCAAATAGTATCCCCTCTGCCCCATCCTGTCAAGAGGAATCTCAAATTTGGGATAAACTTGTTTAAATCGATTTTACTGGACGGGTTCAATCAAACTTGCATCATCGTTGCCAGCCCGATTTACCTTAGCCGAAACAGGATAGGCACTCATCCGACCAGCATCAAAAGGACGGAGCAAGGCTTGCAGCGCGTCCACATCCTGCACGGCGGGATCAAGCCATTGCTGGTGGGCTTCACGCGGCAAAATCACCGGCATCCGGTTATGAATCGATTTCATCAATTCATTCGGTTGGGTGGTGATAATCGTGCAGCTTTCCAAGGGGTCATTCGTCACCGGGTCTGTCCAGCGTTCCCACAAACCCGCCAGCCCGAACATCGCACCCTCATCCACACGAATATAAATCGGGGTTTTTGTGCCATCGGGATTTTTACGCCATTCATAAAATCCGTCCGCCACAATCAAGCAACGTCTTTTTTTGAAGGCATCCCGAAAACTGCGTTTTTCTTGCAAGGTTTCTGACCGCGCATTAATTAGATTCGTTCCGAACGATTTTTCCTTCGCCCAGAAGGGAATCAACCCCCAGTAAAACGCGACCAGATGATTATTGCCTTCACTATCCTGAATCACCCCGGGAACGTTCTGGGTCGGCGCGATGTTATACCGGGCAGTGAGGGCAGACGGGGCGGTTTGCAGGTTAAAACTCTGCTGAACTGATTCTGGGTTGGTGACTGTAAGTGTAAATCTTCCGCACATACGTTCTATTATAAAGCATTTTCAAAATTTTGCAACATTTTAGCGTGACAAGCCTAACCAATGGGCGATTTCATCCGATACCGTATAGACTTTTTCATTAGGAAGGTACTTTTTGGCTTTGTCGTACTGCCCTGCTTTCCGAAGTTCATTGATTTTTTTCACCAGTGGGCGCATATCTTCGATTTTGAGAATCCAGTCCTCCACATAGGCACGAATGAGATGCCGACTAATACCCACTTGAATTGTGTAATGTTCCTGCTTTTTGCCATAGACGGAACGTTCAGGATCCCACTGAATATGAACATGTGCCTTTTCAAATGCGTTGCGCCAAACTTCTTGATTTGGGTAAATAGATTTTTCAGGATGTGTGAGAATGCCTTTGCCAAGCGCTTCGTCCCACCCGCTGCGTTTTATCCGAATTTTGAGGATATATTCCTGCTCAGATTTTTGCCCCCAATTACTCCGTTCCATCATCCATAAAAAGGAGGGCTTAATCCAAGTCATCCGTTCAAAGGAAAAAGGCGGTTGAAAAGCATTTTTTTCTATTGCGGGTTTGCTAATCGCCTCTCTGTAGGCCTGATAAATTACAATACTTTCTTTATCGTAATCCGCCCGAATCTGATAGGCAGGGATTTTACTCATGGTTGACAGTCCTATCAGAACTAATGTTCTTGACTTTTATTGAATGCAACTTATACTTTATTTTACATCCTATCAAAGGAAAACTTACATGAGAAAGCTCTGGGTGAAAGCATGGATTACCCTAGATGGTGTCTTTGATGCAGATACGATGGATCACTGGTGGCAAAATACCAACACCCCTGAAAGGATGCAGTATATTAAGGAGGAATACGCAAAAGGCGATGCTTACCTTCTAGGACGAGTCACCTATGAAATGCTTTGGCCGGGCTGGTCTAAACAGACAACTGGCGATGGCCCCGGGCCACTCCTTAACCAGATGCACAAATATGTGGTCTCGAATACCCTTTCCACAGCCCCTTGGAAAGAGTCCACCATTCTCTCAGGTAATGTCGTTGAAGAAATCACCAAACTGAAACACCAGCCGGGCAAAGATATTATTATTGATGGTAGTGCAACCCTCGTTCAATCTCTCATGGGAACAGGACTGATAGATGAGTATCGGTTTTTAGTCCAGCCCTTCGTCATGGGAAGCGGAAGGCGATTTTTCCCGGACGGGACACTTCCAACAGAGATGAGGCTTGTCGAAAGCAAACTGCTTAGTTTTGGTTCCCTTGCGCTTGTCTTTCAACCTATCAACAAATAAAAACCTTAGCAAACTTAATATTTTTGGATTTACTTAAAATTTATTTTACATCCATCCAATGGAGAAACAGCCCATGTGCCGCAATATCAAACCCCTGTTCAATTTTGACCCGCCCGCCAACGAGGATGAAATTCGTGCCGCCGCCCTACAATATGTGCGGAAAATTAGTGGATTCAACCGCCCGTCTCAATCGAATGAGGCAGCGTTTAACGCGGCGGTTGAAATGATTGCGGCAGTATCCGCTAATTTGCTGGCTGCCTTAGAAACCACCGCCCCACCCAAAAATCGGGAGGCTGAAGCGACCAAAGCCCGCGCCCGTTCCGCCCAACGGTTTGCAAAATGAGGGCAGACTCACGTAAATCTGCTACCGGCACCCCTCAATAAAAAACCCGCCGGGGGAAAAGTACGGCGGGCATGGTTCATCGCTGATAGGATTGGGGACAGGTTTTAGAAGTTGCCCCCAACAAAAAAGTAAAAAATTACGCAGTCACGGCTTCTTGAACCGCCACAGCCTGCGCTTCAAGGAAAATTTTAATTTCCTTGCCAACCAGCACGCCGCCAGTTTCCAGCGCAACGTTCCAGACCAAGCCGAAATCTTCACGGTTGATTTTGGTTTCGCCAGAGAAAGCGATTTTGGCGTTGCCCCATGGATCCTTGAGATTACCCAAGAATTCTGCGTCAATCACAACAGGGCGGGTCACTTCACGGATGGTCAAATCGCCCGTGATGCGTCCGGTGTTTTCGCCTGTGACTTCAATGTTGGTGCTTTTGAAGGTCAGTTTGGGGAAGTTTTCTGCATCCAAGAAATCGGCGCTGCGGAGGTGATTGTCACGGTCATTTGTGCCGGTTGAAATGCTGGCGGCATCAATTTCGACATTCACACTGCTAGCGGCGGGATTGGCGGGGTCAAAGACAATGCTGCCAGTCAAACTGTCAAATTTACCGCGCACGGTTGTGACCATCATATGTTTAACGGCAAATTCGGCAGCGCTGTGGGTGGGGTCAAGATTCCAAGTAGCCATGATTAGGGTTTCTCCTCGTTTCATTCCTCTAAAAACGGACTGTGTTCCGTTTACATTTCTAAAGATAACACGGGATTTGAATTTCGTACATTAGAAATGTATATGAAATAGAACGGTAGTCCGTTTAGCCCAGTGAAGCCACACCACCCTAAAGGACGGTGGGTAGTCGTATTTAAGCGTTCGTGGGCTTATATATTCTCAAGCGATAAATTTGAGGAGGGTGGTATGCAGGCCATCAACAATACGGGCGGTATCATAGCGCATGGCGTAACGCTGAAAATAGATAATGTTCGCGTCCGTCATGATGTACAGCACATCGGTCATATAGTCGATGTCGCCGTTGGGTTTGAGTTGAGTCAGCAGGGCGCGAATCGTCTGCCGCCACCAGATATGCGCGGGATGGTCAAGCATCATAATCCCGCTATCACTCGCCCCGATGTACAAAAGCGGCACATTTTTGTAGGTAAAGTTGACCAGTTCGCGCAAAAACCAGCGCAAATTTTCAAGCGGGTCGCAGGTGGAACGCAGCCGTTCAAAGGTTTGCTGTTGCAGCAATTTTTGTTCATGGTCAAGCAGGGCGTTGCAGACTTCGGCCTTGTTTTTGAAGTGACGGTAAAGCGTGCCTTTGCCCACATGGGCGGCATCCGCAATCGCAGACATCGACACCGCTTCGACCCCGTGTTCCTCGAACAAGCGGCTGGCGGTTTCCAAAAGCAGACTTCGGTTTTTGACCGCATCCGAGCGCGTCGGACGGGTTTCGGCAATTTGCAGCAGGTCACTCATTTTTTTACCGAATCTTCACAATGCACCAATGGCCTATTATAGCATGAACTTAAAATCCCATTGGTGCGTCTTTAGGCGGATATTACCAGCGATGCTGATGTGGCCCCCATGGAACCCATGCCATGCCATCATAACCATAATAGGGAATGGTGACGCTGGCGGGCGGGGCAACGGCATCAATCCGGGCAAGGTCATCGGCAGAAAAAGTGAGGGTGAACGCGCCCAAACTGGCTTCTAAATGGGCAAGGGTGCGTGGCCCGATAATCGGACAGGTGATGCCGGGTTGCTGCATTGTCCACGCCAGCACGAGTTCGGTAGGCGTGCAATTTTTTTCCGCGCTCAAACTTTCCACGACTTCCAGAATTTGATAGGCCGCGTCGGTGTTGTGTTTCTGGTCATAGCCTTGCCAGAACGCCACAAAACGCGAGTCGGCGGGGGCGGGTTCACCCTTGCGATAGTTGCCGCTTAAAAATCCACCCGCAAGCGGCGACCAGACGATGAGGCCGAGTCCGTAGGTTTGCGCCATCGGGACGAGTTCGCGTTCAATGCGGCGGTCTAACAGGTTATAAGCGGGTTGTTCGCACACGAATCGATTCAGGTGCAGTTCTTTGGCTGCCCACAGCGACTCGACAAGCTGCCATGCGGCAAAGGAACTTGTCCCGATATAGCGGACTTTGCCCTGCCGGATTAAATCGTCAAGGGCGCGGAGCGTTTCATCAATCGGAATTTCGTTGGAGGGGTGATGCAACTGGTAAAGGTCAATGTAGTCGGTGTCCAAACGTTGGAGGCTGGCTTCACATTCCGCGATGATTTGCCGTCGGCTGCTGCCCATCGCGTTGGGGGAATCGCTCATGGGGAAATACATTTTGGTTGCCAGCACAACATGTTCGCGTTTGCCCTTGAGCGCCTTACCGACAATTTGTTCGCTGCGCCCGCGTCCAACGCTGAAATTTAACGGGTCATGCCCGTAGACATTGGCGGTGTCGATAAAATTAATCCCTGCGTCGAGCGCCCGATGAATAATTTCCAGCGAGTCGGCTTCGGGGGTGCGTCCGCCAAAATTCATACAGCCCAAGCACAAAGGGCTAACTTTGACTCCTGTACGGCCTAAATTGCGATAATTCATTTCTGCTCCACAAAATCTAAAGAGGGGGTCGGGCTGGTGAGTGTCCATCCCCCGTCCACGATGAGCGTTTGTCCGGTAATCTGGCTGGATTGCGGCGAAAGCAAAAACAGCGCAGCGTGGGCAATATCCTGAGGCCATGCGGGGTGTTGGGTGGGGGTCACATTACCCCAGATTTCCACATAATTCGGGTCGTCTTGCAAATTGCGCGGGGTGACGGTTGCGCCGGGCGCGATAGCATTGACGGTGATCTGGTACGGGGAAAGTTCCACCACCAACGTTTTTGCCAGCATTTCCAGCGCGGCTTTGCTCATGCCGTAGGCGGATAAATAACGAATGGCTTGATGACCGGTGACAGAGGACATGAACAAAATCCGCCCGCCCTGTCCCTGCTGACGCATCTGACGGGCAGCCGCCTGTGCCAGAAAAAACGACCCGCGCAAATTCACCCCCATCACGCGGTCAAAATGGGCGGGGTCATAGTCCAGAAAATCCCCCCACAGGGTTAAACCCGCGTTGCAAATCGCCATATCTAAGCATCCGAATTTTTGTACGGCAAATTCGACCAATCCGCGCACCGTCGCAACCTCCGAGACATCCCCGCCCACCCCTTCACATTTTCCATGCGGGTTTTCGGCTTGAATCCGGGCAGCAGAATCACGGGCGAGTGTTTCATCCACATCATTTAATAAGACCGATGCGCCCTGCCCGCATAATTGGCGGGCGATTTCGTAGCCAATACCCACCCCTGCCCCGGTAATAACGGCGGTTTGATTCGCAAAAAGTGTCATTTTTGTACTCCTATTAAATTTTATGTTATTATAATGCGCTTCAATGTTCCGTTTCAAGAATCGGGAAAATCTTCATGCGGGTTCTCCTGTAGTTCAAATTCTCCATCGGTGACACTACGAACCGTGTAGAGTGTATCAAAACCTTCTCTATAAGAGGGAAGCACCAATTCTTTATAAGCCCCGCCGACTCCTTTGTCGGGTATCCGTTCATCGTCGGGGCGGGCGGCATTTCTCAGGATGGCTTGGTCTAAGGGTGTGTCAAAATAGTAGCCGATAATTTTGAAGCGGGCAGTTCTGGCTGGCTGAATAATGGCAGCCCGCACGTCGGGTGTCCGATTGGTGTTGTCGGAGACGAATTTTTGCTGCGCGGACAAACATGCCGTCATCAGAATCGATTCTCGGCGGCGCGTTTTGAGCATGTCGAGGTTAATCCGCACATGGGTTTTAAAAAAGTAACGCAGATAAAACGTGGTTTTGCCTGCTGCCGGAATCCCGATAAAAATGACCGCTTCCATATCGTGTAGAATATCATAAACAGAGGAATTTTTGAGGTGCTTGATGGCAACCCATTCGCGCAAAAATTTATATCCCGGGGTGAATGCCCATTTGCAAAGTTACCTTCAAAACGGGGGAAACTGGGAAGGCTTTCATCAAGGTTTGATTGTGAGTTTACAATCGCTTCTAACCAAAGCGTTGCCAGACAATTATTATGCGGATGTACAACAATCGCTGCAAATCAAAACCTTGACCAAACCCGATGTGCTGATTTCCCGCCGACACCATCCAGAGATTGTGCGTACTTACAAGCCCTTAAGCAGTATCGCAACGGAAGCAACCCTCTATCCCTATGAAACCATGGAGGTGGAGGAACTCATTGAATATTATCCCTCCCTATTGATTTATCAACTGCGCCCCGAAAATGACGATTTACCGGTCACACGCATTGAAGTGCTTTCCCCATCGAATAAACCGCCCAGTGGTTCGCACCATGAAAAATATGAACAAAAACGCAGAGAAACACTGGCTGCCAAAATCAATTTGCTGGAAATCGATTTTTTGCATGAAACCCCACCACTTGAGTCGCTGCGAGAATATGTTAAAAATTACGCGGAGAAATTGCCCCACTCCCAAGCCTATCATATGGTACTCACCCAACCCTTTGATGTAGAAAAAAACACCCTCATTTATCGGGTGTTAAGCTACGAATTTGGCGTAGATGCGCCTATCCCTGCCATTGAAATTCCCCTTTTAGGCGAAGAAAGTGCATGGATCGAGGTAGGACAGGCGTATCATATGACATTTGAACTCAGCGCAAAATATAGCTACGCGGTGGACTATGACCAACTGCCTATCGCGTTTAATAAATACAGTCCCGATGACCAGCAGCGAATCCAAGCAAGGATGCAAACCGTCATTCAGCAAGAAAGGAATGAATCATGAACACCGCTTATTTTCACACGATGTTTGCATACAATACATGGGCGCATGAGCGTGTTTGGGGATGTGTGATGCAGTTAAACGAGTCGCAGTTTCAGCAGGAAATTCCTTTTTCATGGCGTTCTATCCATGCGGAACTGGTGCATAATATGTGGGCAGAATGGCTATATTTACAACGTCTGACCGCAGAAGCCCCGACGATTCGGTTTGCCCCTGCCGATTTCCCGACCCGCGACTCGATTCAAACACGCTGGCAGCAGATTACGGCAGATTGGAAAGTCTATATTGATGGTCTGCAAGAGACAGATTTGCTGAAACAAGTCACCTATGCTGACTTAGCAGGAAATTTGCATACGCTGGCAGCAGCATGGCAGTTGCTTGCCCATTTGCTCAACCACAGCACCACGCATCGGGTGACAACCCTTGCCATGATCGACTTGGTAGGGGGAAAAACGGTTGACCAAGATTTGATTTATTATTTGAGAGAAAAAGCATAAAAAATCCTCACCAGTCAATCGGCTGACGGTCACGGAAGAATCCATTGGTCGGGCCGTTGTCCGGGAGCGTGGCTAACCAGATGGCGGTGTCTGCGCCCTCTTCCACGCTGCGCGGCGCATTGGCCCCGCCCATGTCCGTCCGCACCCATCCCGGACACATCGCGTTTACCTTGATGTTGTAGCGCCGTACTTCATCTGCCACAATCCGCGTGAGCGCATTCAAAGCCACTTTGGAAAGTTTATACGCGGCGAGATAGCCCCCCATATCAGTTATTGCCCCCGCGCCGGAGGAAACATTGACCACCCGCCCATAATTATGCTTTTGCATCAACGGCACAAACGCTTGGCAGGTCAGAAATGCGCCAAAGGTATTGATTTCAAAGGTTTCTTTGAGCAGTGCCAGCGAAATATCAAAAACACTCACCCCCTCATCGGGATAGATACCCGCATTGTTGACAAGGACATCCAACCGCCCATACTGGCTCTGTACATATTCAGAAATGGCTTGGACGCTGGCAGAGTCAGCCACATCTAGCGGGAAAAATTCCACATTAGGCTGGCCTAGTTTCTCTACGGCGATTTGTCCTTTCACAGAATCGCGGGCGGTCAAAATCACCTGCATGTTCATCCGTGCGAGTTGACGACAAATTTCATACCCGATGCCGCGATTTGCCCCCGTAACCAGTGCAATTTTTTGGCTAGTCATCTGAATTTACGTTATCCTATGTGCTGCTCATTCAAGTTATAACAGAAATGGCTATGACCGACATTCGACGCGGGCGGGTTATTTTCCTGCTGTTTACTCTCATCATTTTGAATTTGACCTATCCCATTTCCGAATATAACGACATGGGTTCGTATATCTACGTTTTTAGCTACGCGGCGCTGCTGTGGGTGGGGGTGTATGTGGTGGCAGTGACGCGCACCCGCTTTCTGATAACCTCTCCGATGGCAATTTTTGTCATTGTGCTTGGGATTTTGTGGAATGCCGACCCGCAGAATCAGGTTTACAACCTAAGTATTTATAGCGGGTTGCTCATTTTTCAGAGTATGCTGATTTATTTGCTGCTGGAATACATCTTTCTGACACAGAAGGTCAATAACGATGTTCTGTTTGCGGCGGTCTCGGTTTATATTTTGATGGGGGATACCTTTATTCCGGTGTATATGATCGTTGACATCCTCACCCGCGAATGGATGAATCAGGGCGCGTTTGTGATGGCCTCCGCACCCGATGCTGCCGTCACATGGCAAAACATGAGTTACTACAGTTTTGTCACGCTGTCCTCCACCGGATACGGCGATATTTTGCCTGTGACTTCGGTTGCCCGTTCCATTGCGGCCTTCCAAGCGACCACCGGACTTTTGTTCATTGCCGTTTTGATTGGGCGTTTGGTCGGCCTGTATTCGCAAGCGGAGGAGAAACCCGCTTAATCTTGCGGCTGTGTGCCTTTGACGCTTAACCCGCCATCCACCGTGTAATTTGCCCCTGTGACAAAACTCGATTCATCCGACGCGAGGAACACAAACACACTGGCAACTTCGTCAATTTGCCCCACCCGGCCTATCGGGTGCATCGCATCAAATTCATGACGGAGTTTTTCGGGGTTGGATTGTGCCGCCAGAAAATCATGCAACATGGGCGAGTCAATTGTTCCCGGCGATACACTGTTGACGCGAATCCCGCGTCCGGCGTAATCGGTGGACATAGCCCGCGCCAGCGCAATCAACGCCCCTTTGGTTGCCGAATAGACCGCCAACCCCGGCAGCCCTAAAATGCCCGTCACGCTTGCCATGTGAAGGATACTCCCCCCGCCATTCGACAACATACCCGGAATCACCGCCCGACACATTAAATACGTGCCGCGTAAATTGACCGCCAAACATCGGTCAAAATCTTCAAGGGGGGTGTCGTGGAGTGCGCCGGCTGGCATAACCGCCGCATTATTGACCAGCACATTACATGTACCGAAGGTTGCTTGCAGGTGCGCTACAGCCTCAACCACCTGCACCTCATCGCTAATATCGGCTTCCAGCGCAAGGGCTTGCCCCCCCGACTCATGAATTTCATCCACCACCGCCTGACACCCGCGTACATCCACCACGCCCACTTTTGCGCCTTCCTTTGCAAAGCGTAGCGCGATTCCCCGTCCGATCCCGCGTGCGGCCCCGGTCACCAAGGCAATCTTATTTTCTAAACGCATTAATTTTATCCTTCTGTTGTTGCTGTTCCACTATATATCAATGAACAGAAGATGAAAAATCCTCTTTTTTAATGCAGGGCAGTGGCGAGAAGTGGCAAGGCGGGCGGCAAAATCCCTATAATAGAAGGAAAAATGATGAGCGCACGCGCATGAATTTGCCGCAAGAAATTTTAAACAAAAATCGGGAAGAACTGCTCGCGGAAATTGCCCGTTTGCATGAACAACTGCGGACAGACGCGAGTTTAGCACAACGCTATAACAGTTTGTTGGATGCCTCGTTTGAGGGCATTGTGATTCATGAAAACAGTATCATTCTGGACATGAATCCGGCTTTTGAACGGTTGGTGGGCTACACCTTGGCGGAACTACGCGGCAAATCCATTTATTCGCTGATTGCGCCCGAATACCGTGAAATTGCGCGGGAAAAAATCGAAAGTCATTACGAACTGCCCTATGAATTGGTGGTGCTGCGGCAGGATGAAACCCGCCTGCTGGTCGAAACAACGGGCAAAGAACATTACTATCAAGGCAAACAGGTGCGCGTGGTGGCCTATCGGGATATGGGTGACATTCATAAACATCTGCATGAGATGATTCGCACCACCACCACCACCATCAACAGCAGCCTTGAGCCACAAATTGTGATGCAGCGGATTCTGGAAAATGTTAAATTTTTCGTCCCGCACGATGGCTGCAACATCACCCTGCTCGACATGGATAAAGATGAAACCTATGTGGCCTGTTGGATTGGTATTTGGGATCAGTTCGCCAATGACCTTGCCAATTTCCGTCTGAAAATTAGCCAGACACCGAATGTGTTACAGGCGATTATGCGTGGCGAACCCTATTGCATCCCCAGCACCCGTGAATTTGCGGGTTGGAAAAACACCCCCTTTAATTTGTGGGTCAAATCGCACGCAAGCGCCCCGATCAAATTGAACGGCGAGGTCATCGGTTTTTTGAACGTGGAAAGCCTCACCGAACATGAATTGAATCAGAGTCACGCGGAACATTTACAGGTGTTTGCTGACCAAGCCGCCGTTGCGATTAAAAATGCCACACTCTACGACGATTTACGCAAACAGGCCGCCGCGCTGGAAAAAGAAATCTCCGAACGTCAACTGGCGGAACAGGCGCTGGCACGGCGTAACCGTGTATTGGAAATTTTGAATGAGGTGTCCAAAGCGGCTTTTACCCGCCTTGAAGTGAGTCATATTCTGGATACGTTGGCACGGCTGACCGCACAGGCGATGGACGTGACCAGCGTGTATGTGTGCGATTGGAATATTAAATATGGCACACATACCATGTTGGCGGAATATATTTCGCCCTACGCCAATCAACTAGAACGCGAATCCGATTTAGGCACGGTGTATGACATTGCGGCGGAGTATGACGACAATGGGCGCTGGATTTACAGCCCGTATACCTATTCCAGTTTGAATGACCCCTACATTGATAAAAAACGGCGTTCGCATATCGAAAAATACGGTGGGAAGGTCGTGCTGTGCGTGCCGATTACCGTCTCCGGCGAACCAATTGGCTTTCTCGAATTGTGGGAAACACGCTATTTCCGCGAATTTACCCACGAAGAAATTGACTCGCTGCGAACCATTGCCCGTCAAGTAGGGATGACCGTCCGGCAGGCACGGTTGTATGCCGCCCTGGTAGAAAGCGAAATGTACAACAGCGCCATTTTAAATGTGCTGCCCGACAACCTCTTTCGGATGAGTCAACATGGCGAATATCTGGATGTTAAACTCCGCCCTAGCAGCACAGTTGACCCGGAGGTGTTTCTGGGCAAAAACCTTGTCGATATTTTGCCTGCTGATATTGCCGACATCGCACAGGAAAAAATCGAAGAATCGCTTGCCACGGGCGAAATCCAATTTTTTGAATATCAACTGGTGGTGGGAGACAGCCTGCGCGATTATGAAGCGCGGCTGGTCGTGTCTGGGCAGGATGAAGTGCTGGCGATTGTGCGCGATATTTCGGAACGGAAACGCGCCGAAGCCGCCCTTGCCCTTGCGCGTGACCAGGCATTGGAAGCCAGCCGTGTGAAAAGCCAATTTTTAGCCAATATGAGTCATGAACTCCGCACGCCGTTAAATTCGATTATTAATTACACCCAACTGACTTTAGAAGGGATTTACGGGACTGTCACCGATTCGCAACGTGACCGCTTGCAAATTGTGGTACGCAACGGGCATAACCTGTTGGCGCTGGTGAATGATGTCTTGGACTTGAGCAAAATTGAAGCCGGACAGGTCGAACTCGCTTTCGGGATGGTCAAAACATCGGCATTCATCAGCTACTTGTTAGATTTACTGCGTCCCCTGGCGGAGAAAAAGCAGTTGGAACTGTACTATATTGACACCCAACCGCCGGATTTGTGGGTGGATGAAACGCGCATCCGCCAGATTTTAACCAATGTGGTTGGCAACGCGATTAAATTTACCCGTCAGGGCAGCGTGGTCGTCGAAACGGTGCAAGAGGGCGATATGCTGCGAATTTCAGTTGTGGACACAGGCATTGGCATTGAGGCGGAGGCACAAAAGAAAATTTTTGACCAGTTCTGGCAGGTGGACAGCAGCACCACCCGCCAATATGACGGCACGGGCTTGGGCTTGGCAATCAGCAAACGCTTGGTGGAAATGCACGGCGGGAAAATCTGGGTAGAAAGCAAGGTGAACGAAGGCAGCACCTTTCACATCACCCTGCCGATTGCGTGACACCGACGATAGATTTATAATTTTGGAACACCTGTTCAACCAAATCCTATCGAGAGCGCATGACCAAAGAACAACTTATTCAACAATTCATGGGATGGTGGGCGCAGTGTCAGGGCTATGAAAACGGCGAGGCACAGATTTTCCTTGACCGCTTATTTCAAGCCTTTGGGCATGAGGGCGCGATGCAAGCAGGCGGAAAATTTGAAGACCCTGTGAAGCGCCGCCAACATAACCGCCAAACCACCGCCTTTGCCGATTTTGTGATTCCCGGCCTTGTGCTGATTGAAATGAAAAAACGCGGCGAAGATTTGCGACGGCATTATCAACAGGCGTTTGAATATTGGACACTGATTACACCACACCCCAAATACATGATTTTATGCAACTTCGATGAATTTTGGGTTTATGACCTTGATTATCAGTTGTTTGACCCCATCGAAAAATTGAATGTGGCGGATTTGCCCAAACGCGCCGAACCCCTCGCCTTTTTGTTCCCCAAAAACAGCCCTGCTTATAATTTTACCCCGCATTTTAATAATAATTTGATCGCTGCCACTCAAAACGCGGCGCAAAGTTTATCGCTTCTCTTTAGAGACCTCATCAAACAACGGAATGGGCGGGTTGTAGAACGCGACCAAGCACAGCAGTTTGTTCTGCAATGTATGATGGCGATGTTCGCGGAAGATGTTGGGTTGCTTCCCCCATTCACTTTCACGAAGGTTGTGGAAGATTGTTTCAATGGGCGAGACTCGGCTGAGTTAATCACGGCGCTCTTTCATGCCATGAACTATCGGCGGAATCAATCGGGCGGGCGTTTCAGAGCAGTGCCATATTTTAACGGGGGGATTTTTGCTCAGATTCCTCCAATTTCGCTTTCTGTGAATGAACTCGAACGCCTGAGAGAGATTGCGGCTCAAGATTGGTCAAAAATTCGTCCGGCGATTTTTGGAACGGTGTTTGAAAAAAGCCTCGATGAAGCGGAACGGCATCAGTTCGGCGCACAATACACCACTGAACGGGACATCATGCGAATCGTGCAGCCTGTAATTGTCCGTCCGTGGCAGGCGCAAATCCACAACGCCGCATCGGTGGAGGAACTTTATCACCTTCAAGAGGCGCTGCGTCACTATCAAATCCTTGACCCCGCTTGTGGTTCGGGGAACTTTTTATACATCGCCTATCGTGAAATGAAGCGTTTAGAAAAAATGCTGTTAGACCGCATTGCAGAGGCCACCGGTACCACCCAAACCAGCATGGGCTTGGTCACAGCTCGCCAATTTTGGGGGTTTGACATTAACCTCTTTGCGGTGGAACTGGCAAAAGTGGCGTTGATGATTGGTAAAAAGTTAGCTGTGGACGAACTGGGCTTGCCTGAAAATCCGCTACCCCTTGATAACCTTGATGCCAATTTTAAGGCGACGGATGCGCTTTTTACCGAATGGCCTGTTTTTGATGCCTGCATTGGCAACCCGCCTTATTTGGGGGCAAAACGGCTCAAAGAAGAACACCCAGTTCAGTATGTGAATCGATTGCATGATGCCTTCCCCGAAATTCCGGGCAATGCCGATTATTGTGTCTACTGGTTTCACAAAGCCCATACCGTGATGCGGGATGGCACACGGGCGGGTTTGGTGGGGACAAACACCATTCGTCAGAATTATTCGCGGATGGGCGGGTTAGATTTTATTGTTGAAAACGGCGGTCAAATTTTTGAAGCGGTGGATTCGCTGGAATGGTCAGGGGAGGCCAACGTCCATATTTCGATTGCCTGTTGGAGCAAGGGAGAAGCGCCCTTCCAACCCGCCAAACTCTGGACAAACAACGGGACACTCGAGCAAGCAGTGGGGCGCATTAGCAGCAGTTTATCTGCCAAAACGGATGTAAGCAGCGCACAGGTTTTGCGTGTTAATACCACCCCCAAGCGCATGTTTCAGGGGCAAACACCGGGTCATGATGGTTTTGTGTTGAGCCGTGAGGAAGCCTATAAACTAGTACAAAATGATTTGTTTAGCAAGGAAGTTATTTTCCCCTATTTAACCGGGGATGACTTACTCAGCCAACCCCAGGCTAAACCCCGTCGCTGGATTATTGATTTTGGCGAGAGCGACCAAATGACCGCCAAAGCCTATCATGGAGCGTACCAACATATTGAAGCGCGGGTCTTTCCAGATCGTAAAGCCAAAGCGGACGAACAACGTACCACAAATAAAAAGCTGTTAGAAGAAAATCCAAAGTTAACAGTCAATCAACATCATCTTCATGCCTTTAACCGGTGGTGGTTGCATATTTATGGCAGGGGAGATTTTAGACAAACTGCCCGAAAGCTGTCTCGATTCATTGTTTGTTCTCGGATTAGCAAACGACCTGTTTTTGAATTTATTTCTCCCAGAGTGGTCATTAGCGATAAGGTACAAGCCTTTTTATTTGAAGATGATTACAGTTTTGGGATTTTGCACTCGCGCTGGCATTGGGAATGGTGGGTTGCGAAAGGAGCAACCCTTACTGAAAGACCTGCTTATACTACTCACAGTGTATTTGATACCTTTCCTTGGCCTCAAAAGCCCAAACCTAAACACGTTAAAAAAGTGGCGGAGGTCGCCCGTCAGATCCAAGATTTACGCTGGGACGTAATGAAACGCAATCATGGGGAACGGGGCTTAACCCTGCGCGAAATGTATGCACTGTTGGATAAACCGAGTAAAAATCCCTTGCGCGATTTGCATACGGCATTGGATAAAGCCGTGCGCGAGGCGTATGGGTTTGATAAAGAGGGGGATATGCTGGCGCAGTTGTTGGCTTTGAATGGGGAGGTCTTTGCCAAAATCGAAGCGGGCGAAGCGGTCACTCCGCCCGGCCTCCCGGAAAATTATCCTGACAAGACGGAATTAGTGAGCGCGGGGTGCATCCAACCGCCGGAGATGATATAGGAGAATCGTGAATAGGGGCGGGGAAAAGGCGCGTTAGATGGGCGTATGAGTACTTGTCAAAAAGTCCGCCGCACCGATTACCGCCCTCCGAAAGCATTTACCCGCCGCATTTGCCCCCGTGAGATTCTACGCAAAAAGTGAACACAAGGATGCAAAAACCCGCATTGTATATTAATTGTACAATGTCTTTTCTACTTTTATTAGACAAAAATTGAACAATTCATTAGAAATATATTAAAATTTCTTAGACAACCATCTCATTTTCACCGAAAGGCGTTAATGTCTTCAAAGGAATGAAACGCTTTTTTAGTGATTAGGAGATAAACATCCATGCGTAAGGTAAGTATCGTTCTGATTTTGATTGCCATGCTCGCCATGTCGGTTGTACCTGCCACCGCCGCCCCCGCCCGTCAGAGCAATACCATTGTGGATATTGCCGTCAGCGATAAGAATTTTTCGACCCTCGTCGCTGCGGTGACTGCCGCCGGTTTAGCCGATGATTTAAGCGGCGGTGAATACACCGTCTTTGCCCCCACCAACGCCGCCTTTGAAAAACTGCTGCGGAATCTGGGCATCACCGCCGAACAACTGCTGGCGAACGAAAGCCTGCTGACCAGCGTTTTGCTCTACCATGTCATCCCCGGTACGGTCAAAGCGGGTGATATTGTGGCGGCCAAAGAAGTTTATGCCGATACCCTCAACGGTTCAAAATTGAAAGCGACCTACAATGGCAGCGCTGTGTTCATCAATTCATCCCGCGTGACCAGCGCCGACATCATCGCCTCTAATGGGGTGGTTCATGTGATTGATACCGTCCTGCTGCCTCCCCCCACCATCACCGATGTCTTGGGCGCGACCACCAGCATCAACGGCGAATTCAGCATTTTGATGGATGCCCTCAGCGCGGCAGGTTTACAAGATGCCTTAAAAGCCAGTGGTGAATTTACCCTGTTTGCCCCCACCAACCGTGCCTTTGCCAATCTGCTGGCGACACTCGGCATAACCAAAGAAGCCCTGTTTGCTGACACCGCCCTGTTGACCGAAGTGCTGCTCTACCATGTTGTGCCGGGTGAATTTTTGGCCTCGGATGTGATTGCGGCGACTGCCAATGGGGATGTCAGTGTGGGAACTCTGCAAGGTGGCAGCGTGACCCTCTCCACCGCCAACGGTGTAAAAGTCAACACGTCCAACGTGACCCAGACCAATATTCTGGCGAACAATGGGGTCATTCATGTGATTGACGCGGTGCTGCTGCCCTAGTACCTCACCCCCTTGCCCCTCTCCATGCAATGGAGAGGGGTGACTTTGGGATACCCCGTCGCTTGGCGGGGATTTTTTATTGCATCAGTTTGTTCATTTTTTCACAATTGGTTCTATTGGTTCTATTCCCGAATGTAATATAATTATTTTATAATAGCATGAATAGGGATTAGCAAAGGAAATAATCCCATGAATAAAATTGTTCATTTAGGCATTTGTTTAATCGTGATGCTTTTTTCGGTGAACGTAGCTTTTGCGGATGACCCGATTGATAACTGGTGCGACCCCGGCGGCAAGTGGGATGATGGGCGCTGTGTGAATGACTGGTTCTGGGAATGTGGCTGGATGATGGCCCATTACGAACAGGGCATGATGACCCGCCCACAGATTGAATCCTCTGCCTGTTGGACGCTGCTCCCCCCCAAACCCGTGCAACCCGCTACTATTGTCGAAATTTCGCCCGGTGTCTGCGCGATTGTTTACAGTATATCCACAACAACCGTCACTATTAGTGCAGATTGGGGAACACCTGTTGCAGGACAGGATACAGGCTTTTTGCTCTACAACGCGGTTGGAGATAGTATTGTACTCATACAGTTGCCTATCCCATCATCAAGCACATCTTTATCGTGGTCAGATACAGAAGTACCGTTCGCTCAGCCCATTGGTACGCCCGGCACATTTCGCTTATTAAATAACATAGGCATAAGTCTTTATGGACCAATTGCCTGCCCAACAGCGAGCGTCCCATAAGCTCAGATAAAAACAAAGGGCTTATGTCCCTTGTTCATGCAGCAAATAAAAACTCTCGTCCGGCTGATATTCATGGCGGTGGAGGGTATAACATGGCATCTCCCCGCCATACACCCGCAGATGTTTTTCATATTTCAAGCCGATTTTTTCCATCACCCGCAGCGAAGCCGTGTTGTCCGGGAAAGCCACCGCGATAATCCGTGCCAGTTGGACGGTTTCAAAGCCAAACCGCAGCACCGCCCGCGCCGCTTCTGTCCCCAACCCGAACCCCCAATACGATTTTCCGATGGCGTAGGCGATTTCGGTTTCTTGCACATCCGGCATAAAAAACAACCCGCAGTGACCAATCAAAATGCCATTTTCTTTAATCGTGACCGCGAACATGCCGTAGCCAAATTCATCCCAATGGCGCTGACGACGCGCCAGAATGTCAGCCATCGAGTCATACGGAACGGGTTGGCGGGTGCTGAGGGTTTTCATCACCGCCGCATCGCCTAAAATCTGGGTGAAATACGTATCGGCATCATCAGGTAAAAAAGGGCGCAATACTAAATATTGGGTTTCAATCGTCGGCATGACTCACCATCTATCACCGTTTATTTGACTCTAAGCCAGATTGCGCCCCAAAGCAACTTCTTTACCCTTCCAGACTCTGGATATAGGCGACCATCATCCAGACTTCTTCCGCGCTCAAGCGTTCGCCATAATACGCTGGATGAATCCCGCGTGGAAAGCCTTTGACAATGAAGGCATCCGGGTCAACAATCGCTTCGTAAATATAATCTTCGGCGCTCATGCCTTCAATCCGTGTTGCGGCGGTTTCACCCAAGCCATACAACGACGGCGCACCGGAGGTATATTGAAAATGACAGCCGTTACACCCGTTGCGCTGATACAATTCTTCCCCCGCTGATACACGATCATCTTCCAAAGGAATCAGCGCCAATTCCAGCGGACTCACCGCCCAGAAATTCAACTGCCGATTGCCCGCCGCAAGAAATGTTCCATCCGGGCTAAATTCGACCCGTGCCGCGCTGACATCTTTATCGGCATGGAAATTTTGAAAAGCCACGCTGCCATCGGTCATATTCCACAAATGCAGCGATTTTCCACCGCCCGCCAGCAGTGACCCGTCCGCGTTAAAATCTAAGGCGCTGACGGTTGCCGCCCATTCATAGACTGGCGTGCCATTTTGCCACACCCGCACGGCATTATCTTTCCCCGCCGTTGCCAGCAGCACCCCATCCGGCGAAAAAGCCATGTCCTGAATCGAACGACGGTGGGCTTGCCCTTCGCTGAGTTTTTCAAACGTGACCGCATCCCATGCCCGCAACCAGCCACTTTCATGGGCAGATAAAATTTGTGTGCCGTCCAGCGAAAACAATACCTGAGTCACTTCTTCCGCTAGAGCGTGTTATGGACTTTCAAAGTAAAAAAGCCATACAGTGAACGAAGCGC
>CAZXCU010000040.1:0-19326 GCA_964639245.1 uncultured Anaerolineae bacterium | reverse complement strand
CGCTTCGTTCACTGTATGGCTTTTTTACTTTGAAAGTCCATAACACGCTCTAGAAAAAGGAGAATAGACCATGACCGACCCCTACGATCTTATCATTATAGGCAGTGGCGCGGGCGGGGGTACAATGGCGCGTGCCCTTGCCCCAACCGGAAAACGAATCTTGATTCTGGAACGCGGAGGATTCGTGCCGCGTGAGCGTGAAAACTGGAACACCCACGCCGTTTTTGTAGAAAAACGTTATGCGCCGGGCGAAATATGGATGCACGACGACAAGCCTTTCAAGCCTGCTCATCCCCATTACTGCGTGGGAGGTAGCACAAAATTCTACGGGGCAGCTATGCTGCGCCTGCGGGAACGTGATTTTGAGGAAGTCGAACATGAAGACGGCATTTCTCCGGCATGGCCGATCACTTACGATGAGCTTGAACCGTACTATGCCGAAGCCGAAAAATGGTATTATGTGCATGGAGAAGCGGGAGTTGACCCGACTGAACCGCGTCGCAGCAGCCCATTTCCCTATGCACCACTAGAACATGAACCCCGTATTCAGCAGTTGAACACGGACTTACAAAAACTTGGCTATCAACCATTTCCGCTGCCGATGGGTGTTCGTTTGGGGAATGAAGCGGGTGAAAAACCGGGGCCAGTGACCAATCTGAGTTTATTTGATGGATACCCCGACCCTACTGAATCTAAAGCAGATGCCCATGTGGTTGGTATCAAACCGGCGCTTGAATACGACAATGTGATTCTAAAAACGGGTTGTTATGTTGAACGATTGGAAACAGATGCTTCGGGACGTAAAGTAACGGGGGTAGTAGTCAAACATCCCGATGGTAGCGAAGAAATCTACCGCGCCTCGTATATCATTGTCTCGGCGGGAGCGATTAACTCGGCGGCCTTACTGCTTCGCTCTAAAAATGAAAAACATCCATCCGGCCTTGCTAACAGCTCAGGGTTGGTAGGCTGTAATTATATGAGCCACAACAACGCCACACTACTAGCTATCAGTAAACAACCGAACGACGCGATTTTTGAAAAAACGCTTGCCTTAGCCGATTTTTACTGGGGTTCAGAGGATTATCGCTATCCGATGGGCTTAATTCAAATGCTGGGTAAGGTGGATGCCCTTCTGATGAAGTTTGAAGCACCGCAGCCTTTTGAGGGGATGACCCATGAGGAAATGGCACAACATTCGCTTGACTTCTGGCTGCAATCAGAAGACCTACCCGACCCCAACAACCGGATTACCCTGAACAACAATCATCAAATTGTCTTTCATTATCAACAAAATAATGTGAATGCCTATCAGAAATTGTCAGAAAAACTACAATCTATTCTGACTCATATTGGCTGCGATGAGCGTTTTATTCCCGTAGACTACTATCTGGGTCATGCCTTTCCGTTCAATCTGGCACATGAATGTGGCACACTCAAGATGGGCACAAACCCTCGAGAGTCCGTATTAGATGTATGGTGCCGTCCCCATGACCTTGACAATGTTTTTGTCGTTGACGGGAGCTTCTTTGTGAGCGTGGGTGCGGTTAATCCGACTCTGACTATTGTGGCGATGGCGCTGCGTGTGGCTGATTATCTCAAAAATGAGGTCTTATAGAAGCGCCCATGGAGGCAGTGTATCCGCCCGCTACAACGAGGTGGGAGTCTGGTCGCAGGCGGGGAAAGTGATTACTTTCCAGCAACACACGACCACAAAGGCTACGCTTTTGAGCTGGCACCGGTTAGGGTTCAAACTGTTCTGGCGATGGAAATCGTAGGTTCGCCAAGGCAGACCATCACTTTCACCCGAAACGATTACCTTGATTGAAGAAATGTCCATCCACAATGGGACTTGGGGAACCAAACGCATCAAAGGCGAACTGCTAAAGCTAGGAATCGTGGTCAACAAAGAAACGATCAAGAAGTAGATGCGACAGGCACGAAAGGGATTGCCACCGCGCCAGCCTGGACAGTCGTGGGCGACGTTTCTGAGGAATCATGCCGATGAGATCTGGGCGTGTGACTTTGTGCAGACTTATGATCTGTTCTTTCGAACCATTTTCGTCTTTTTCATCATCGAGCTAAACTCACGACGGGTTGTTCATGATGGGGTAACGCGCTCTCCTCATGACTTTCGGGTCGCCCAACAGGTGAGGGATGCGACACCCTTTGATGAAGGACCCCGCTTCCTGATCCGAGATAATGACACCAAGTACGGATCCTGTTTCACACGAGTCACCGAAGGACGGGGAATAGATGTACTCAAGACACCGGTGCGTGCCCCGAAAGCCAATGCGATTTGTGAGCGATTCATCGAGAGTGTGAGACGCGAATGTCTAGCTCATCTGTTGGTCCTAAATGAACGCCAACTACGTCGAGTCATTGGGGAGTATGTCACGTTCTTCAACCACGCACATCCACACCAAGGAATTGGTCAGCAGATTCCGGTCCCACACCACAGAGATTCATGTGGAGTCCCGCAGAGTAATCGGCAAGTTGTTGGACTTCCTGTGCTAGGTGGGTTACATCATGATTATCGATGGGCTGCTTGATCGACAAAACAACAGCCGACGGACTTTTTGACCCCCCACAGGTGTTGCGGGGCATCTCAGCATCCGCTGGCCCTCACGCCTTTTTCTACCCTCCTTTCATGCTGAAAACCCTTCCTGCTCGGCGAAAAAGGGTAGTGAGGGTGGGCTATGCGTTCCTTTGTCACGCGTCACTCACCCGGGAGTGGTGTCACCCGCGAACTCAACGCAGATACCCGGCTAGCTTCAGCGGTGAGATGCAGCAATGATGAAGAAAAAAGATGCCAAAGAGACATTAGATACACTTTTCAGTTTACAGATGATCTTTTCTTTGTACGGAAGGTGTATTGAGTAATTTTGAGAGTGTTTCTCAGGCACAATGAATCTAACAGCTTCAACCCGGAATGGAGCCGGAAAAAGTGATGATTACCCGGTTTCAGCCGGGCTGAAACCGGGATAGGCTGGAATGACAGATCGCAAGTATCTACCACTGATCTAATTTAGATTCCCAACAGCAAACTCATATGTACCCGCAACCAGATTAAGTTCGGAATATTTTATAAGTTTATCATTAATAAATATACTTCCCTCAATTGGCAAATATACGGTTGCAGTTGTGTTGGGAGGAATGACAACACGATACTTGAATTCGTTGTCATAGTAGCTCCAGTCAGAAACCACTTCACCATACGGGGTTTGAAGCGTAGTTCGCGCATAGGATAGGCCTCCTCCCGGTTGGGGACATAGGATGATATGCTTATACCCAGGTTGCGTAGCATCAATGTCAATACCACCTACAGCGCTATACAACCAAGCACCAATTGCACCATAAGCATAGTGATTAAAGGAGTTCATCTTCGGACTTTGGAAACCATTTTCTGGTGTCCATGCGTCCCAACGTTCCCAGATAGTGGTTGCGCCCTGTGTTACAGGGTATAACCATGAGGGCCACGTCTTTTGAAGGAGCAATGTATAAGCAATGTCCAGTCGCCCATTATTACTTAACACATGAGATAGATAGGGTGAACCAACAAAGCCTGTAGATAGATGCATGTTACGTCGTTCGATGTCCGCTACAAGCTCTTGTATTGCCAGGGAGCGTAATTCCTGAGGTAAAAGATCGAAATGAAGTGCCAGAACATAGGCGGTTTGGGTAGGCGAAAACAAATTTGTATTAAATACCTCGGAAGAAATTGGTCCGTAATCCACAAGTTGCAAGTTGCCACGCGAAACAGCATCCGCATGGTCAACATGCTGGCGTCTACTTACTTCTTCAGTAGTAACCTCGCTACCTATCAAATAGCGTACCGCAAAAGCATCCTTTACTTTGTCAAATAAGTCACGATAAAGGATTGCCTCGTCTGGTTTTCCAAGGAGGTCGGCAATTTTCGCCATTAAATTAGCATCGTAAGCTAGAAAGGCAGTCCCGATAAGGTCCCGGGGAGTATCTGCATTGATAGAGAGCCAATCACCGAAGCCAAGCCACCCCTCATAATCGGGCGCACAGCGAATATACGCTTTACTGGTTGCCAGCAAGAAATCCATAAAGCGTGTCATGATAGGGTAGGCCATTTTGAGAAAGCTCAGATCGCCGTAGGCTTGATAAAGTGTCCAAGGGCAGATAATGACGGCATCTGCCCATGCTGGTCCGCCATCATCATCAAATTGAGTATTTATCTTAGGAACAATTGGCGGTATTTCCCCTTGAGGCGACTGTGCATCTGCGACATCCTGTATCCATTTCTTCATAAACCCTGCAATATTCATATTGAATGTAGCGGTACGCACGAACACCTGAATATCGCCCGTCCAACCGAGTCGTTCATCCCGCTGTGGGCAGTCGGTAGGCACATCAATAAAATTGCCCTTTTGTCCCCACATAATATTGCT
Source organism: uncultured Anaerolineae bacterium (assembly GCA_964639245.1). Taxonomy (GTDB): domain Bacteria; phylum Chloroflexota; class Anaerolineae; order Aggregatilineales; family J027; genus SB15. The sequence goes on along the minus strand of CAZXCU010000040.1, from coordinate 14,911 downwards.
GTGGAGTTGGTTAATCAACGGATCTGAACACTCAAACTCACCCGTGCGGGGCATCTCGGAATACAGCACTACCCCCATAATCGTGTCGCATGTCGCTTTGCCGGGATAATCCAATAGTTCGACATAGCGGAAGCCATGAAAAGTAAATTTGGGCTCCCAAATTTCTTCTCCTTCGCCCTTGAAAGTGTAATAGTCAGTGGCGCGTGCTCTACGAAGATTCTCCGTATATAGCGAGCCATCTTCATTCAGCACCTCAGCAAAATGCAAAGTGACAGTGGTGCCTCGGGGTGCACTTCCTGTGAGGCGTACCCTCCCAACCATATTTTGTCCCAAGTCGAAAATGTAATGGGGTCGATCAAAGGTACTACGATCTGCAGGATCACTGGTAGGTTTTCGTTCTTCGATGTGTTTCACCGTTGGGCCGTTGGTAGCAACCAGTGCAGCATTAGGGGCATTAAAGACTTTAACATTGCTCCAAGTACTTGCATCAAAACTCGTGGTATTCCAACCGGGCATTTCCAACCGGGCATCGTAGGCTTCACCCATCATCAAATCATTTTCCATGAGCGGCCCAAATTGGTAATGCCATGAGTCATCCGTAACAACCTTCTGATGAGTTCCATCAGCCAAAAAGATTTCTAGTTGAGCAAATAACCGTGGCCGGTCAAAATACTGCTGGCGGGTACCCCAACCAATATGACCCACAGCCCAACCATCACCAAGAATAGCCCCGATGACATTTTCGCCTGCTTGGAGCAAGGATGTGATGTCATACACTTGATATTGAACACGCTTTGTATAGTCTGTCCAACCGGGGGAGAAAACATCATCACCAACTGTAAATCCATTAATTGAACATTCGTAGAAACCAAAAGCGGTGATATAAACGCGGGCTAGTTTCACTTCATTAGCGAGAGAAAAAACCTTCCGTAAATAAGGTGCTGGAATGGTTGTGCGTGGCCCTCCCTGTAAAGCAGCACCGATCCATTGCGCCTGCCAATCATCTTGTTCTAACAACCCCATTTCAAACCAAGCACAGGCACTCTCGCTCGCTTGGTGGGTTTCATCCCAGACAATGACCTTCCAATAGACTCGCTGGCGAGATTGGAGTGTTTGACCTTCATAAGCGACATGAATGGATTGATCCGAGTCAACTTTGCCACTATCCCAAATATCAGGAACATCTATTTGTTCAAGTTGACTCGAAATAAGAATGCGATAGGCAGTTTGCCGAGCGCCTTGTCGATCTGTTTGCATCTGCCAGCTTAATTGAGGGCGTTTAACATCGATTCCAAGCGGATTAACACGATATTCACAATGGAGATTAGTAATGATAGTCATGTTTTAAGAAACCTTGACAAAAATTTCATTAATCTATAGACTTAATTTACACGAGTAAGTTGAAACGTGTCAAGTGATAACATTGATAGAAAAGTAATTTATCAGGTGATGTATGAAGCGCCCCACACAAGCTGATGTTGCTCGTATGGCAGGAGTCTCTCGTGCAACAGTTTCTTATGTGCTGAATGATCGGACAGATAACCGTGTCCCGATTTCCGAAGAAACGCGCCAGCATGTTTTGAATGTGATTCAGCAGCTAGGCTATCAAGTGGATGCACGCGCCCAAGCGCTCCGCAGTGGAAATACAAAAACAATCGGTGTTCTCCTGCCACTCTACGAAAACCCTTTCTACTGGCAAATTTTAAGTGGGATTTCGGCTGAGGCTGAATCTTCCGGGTATAGTTTGCTGCTAGCTCATAATCCCTTAACGCCTGAACAGGAAAATCAGAGTGTCAAGGAACTCGCGCAGCAGCGTGTGGATGGGATGGTGCTGATGATTGGTTTTAAGCGGCTTCCCGATCAGGTCATGAATCAGCTTCGCAATTCAAGCCATCCTATTGTCGAGGTATCGGCCACTCCTTCAGAATTTGATCATGTCCATCATGGGTATGGTGCTGGAACACGCGCCCTAATGTCGCATTTATTTGAACTGGGGCATCAACGGATTGGCTTTATCTATGGAGTCACAATTCTCTCTCAAGGCTTTGATCGCTTGAATGCTTACCTTGAAGCATTGGCAGAAAACGGACTTTCATATGGGGATACGCTTGTGACATACTGTGGCCCCTTGATGGAAGACGGTTATCAGGCTGCCCTTCAGCTATTAAGCCTACCGGATCGACCTACAGCCATCCTAGCAATCAATGATCTTTTGGGTATATCTGCTCTACGCGCGGCGGCGGATCTTGGGCTGCATGTACCGCGTGATCTCTCTATCGCTAGCTTTGATGATATTCCTTTTTCCAACTTTGTTGTTCCACGCTTGACGACTGTGGCAGGTAATCCTCAACAGAATGGTCGAGATGCTGTACGCCTCTTAATAAAGCGTCTTCATGATTCCAACCGCCCTCAAGAGGTTGTTACTAGCTATTGGGAACTCCATATTCGGGAGTCTACGGGACCCGCGCCCGTTTTAGATTCTAAAGATAGATAACATGATGATGAAAGGAGCAACTAAGAACGAAAATTTTTATATACAGAAATCCCCTATCGTAAGAAACATATGTTTAAAGGAAAGTGCTATATGTTTAGAAAATCCTTAATCCTTATGCTTTTGGTAGCACTGATTGCAGTACCAATAGCCTCTTCTGTTAGTGCCCAAGACTCGGTTGAAATCCTCCTCCTTATTGATGACAGGCCAGAGCAGATTCTGGAGGTCGAAGCAACCATCGAAGCATTTACGGCGCAGAATCCAAATATCTCGATTGAATATGAAACCCGCCCGCAGGGTGCAGATGGTGATAACATCGTCAAAACTCGCCTTGCAACAGGAGATATGGCAGATGTTTTCTTCTACAACTCTGGTTCGTTGCTCCAAGCATTGAATCCTTCACGGACACTTGTAGACCTTTCAGATCAACCCTTTGTTGATAATATCGTTGAATCCTTTCTCCCCACGGTGTCGCAGGACGGTGGCGTTTACGGCGTTCCATTCGGTACCGCAATGGGCGGTGGTATTCTCTATAATAAACGGGTTTACGCAGAACTTGGCCTAAATGTTCCGCAAACTTGGGAAGAATTCGCTGCAAATAACCAAGTCATTGCTGAGGCAGGCATTACCCCTGTCATTGCAACTTTTGGCACGACATGGACTTCCCAACTTTTTGTGCTTGGTGATTATCACAACCTAGCACAGGCAATCCCTGATTTCGCGGAAAAGTACACGGCAAATGAAGCGAAATACGCAAACACGCCTGAAGCATTGGTCGGTTTTCAGCATCTTCAGCAAGGTTACGATCTCGATTGGTGGCAGGAAGACTACGCGACTGCAACCTATGAACAGGGACTTGATCTGTTAGCAACTGGCAAAGGGGCCCACTATCCCATGTTGATGTTTGCCCTGCCCAGCATTGCAGAAAACTACCCTGACCAAGTGAATGACATTGGTTTCTTTGGTCAGCCCGGTACTAATCCTGAAGCGGCTGGCGCGACTATCTGGATGCCTCAGGGTGTTTACATTCCAAAAACGACAGAAGGTGACAAACTTGAAGCCGCGCTTGCGTTCCTTTCATTCATTGCTTCCGTTGACGGCACGCAGGTCTTAGCACAAGCCTCTCATCCAAACGGCCCGTATCTCATCAAAGGTGCTTCACTTCCTGCTGATGTGTTGCCTGCCGTGCAAGACTTGGCTACCTATATTGATGCTGGTCGTTCGTTCCCCGCGCTAGAATTCCTGTCGCCGATCAAAGGCCCGAACTTAGAGCAGCTTTGTGTTGCTGTTGCCACGGGACAGATGGATGCAGAACAAGCAGCAGAAGACTATGATCGAGATGTTGAGAGACAAGCACAGCAGTTAGGACTTCCGGGTTGGGATTAACCTCAAGCGTTTAGGGTTTCATCTTTTCATGGGGCTGGATCTTCTCCATCCAGTCCTGTGTTCCCAGAAGCCCCACCTGTGTTTGACAGAAAGTATGATTTTACAATGAAACAAAATTCCCAACCACAAGTCATTAGGCGGATGTACTCCTATTGGTTTTACCTTCCGGGGTTAATCGTGTTCACGCTCTTCTTTTTGGTACCCACAGCGCTTGCCTTCTATTTTAGTTTGACGCGGTGGACACTGTTCGACTCAACCTATATCGGGCTGGATAACTATAGAACCTTTTTTGATGATCCCCAATTAAAGTCTGGCCTTGAAAATACCATCATTTATGCGGTGTTAACAAGCGGGTTGAAGGTGGTTATTTCGCTACCTCTTGCCATGTTGCTAACCTCGGGTTTGCATCTCCAGACATTTTTTCGGAGTGTTGTTTTTTTCCCCGTGCTGGTTAGTGCAGTTGCGGTAGGCATTACATTTGCGACTTTGATGCGGCCTTCTACCGGGCTTATCAATGAAAGTTTAGGCTTTTTCGGTCTTCCCCAACCTGATTGGCTAGGCGATCCAGACCTTGCCATCTATTCTGTCGTTCTGGTTGATGTATGGAGAGGGATTGGCATCGCAACGCTCATCTTTATTGCAGGCATTGCTTCAATCCCACTCGATTACTATGATGCGGCGAAACTTGAGGGGGCAACCTGGGTCAAGTTTCGTCATGTGATCCTGCCCTTGTCACGGAATGCAACCTTTACCGTTATTCTGCTGTCGTTTATTGGCGGGTTGCGTACTTTTGACCTTATCTGGGCAATGACACGTGGCGGTCCCGGCTTTGCCTCCGATGTACTGACTTCCGTTGTTTATAAGCAGTATCAGGCGGGCTTTTACGGCTTATCGTCTGCGGGAAACGTGGTGCTTTTCATTCTGATAATGATCTTGGTATATCCTATGACACTGATGTTCAACCGAATGGAATTAGAATTATGAGTCTTCGAAAGTTCATTGGCAGTTTCTGGTTAGATACTATCGTCCTTGTAATTTTTACCATCATTTTTATTGTGCCATTTATTTTCATTTTCCTGACAGCATCTAAGCCTCAGAAAGAAGCAGGACTCTTTGAGTTTACGTGGCCCAAAAAGTTTCAATTAGTGGAAAACCTAGAAGAAGTGCTGGAATATGGCGATGGTCGGATGCTGTTGGCATTAAAGAACAGTACACTCCTGACGACGGGTTCAGTTGTTATCATAGTAATCCTTTCCGCCTTTCTTGCGTTTGTGATACAACGTCGTTCTAATCGGGTTGCGTCCATAGTGAGTACCATCTTGCTGATTGGCCTCATGGTTCCGCCGGCAGTTGTACCAACAATCCATCTCCTGCAAAAATTAGGACTCTATAAAACACTTATTGGTTTGATAATGGTCGAAGTTGCGATTCAACTGCCCTTTGCCACTTTGGTTTTTCGAGCCTTTATTGCTTCTATTCCCCGTGAGATTGACGAGGCAGCCATTATAGACGGCGCGAATCCATTTCAGTTATTCTTTTTGGTAATCTTTCCTCTATTGCGTCCAGCCATCGTGACAGTCGTGGTAATTACGGCAGTCGTTATCTATAACGATTTTACCTTACCGCTCTACTTCCTTCCGGGTAATGAGAATGTCACGGCGCAGTTAACACTGTTTAGTTTTATGAGTCAGTTTAGGTCGCGTTGGAATCTACTTTTCGCAGATGTCATTGTCATTACGATTCCACCACTTATCATGTACATTTTCTTCCAACGGCAGATTATTGCTGGAATGACAACAGGCGCAATCAAGGGGTGAGTTATAATGAAATTACTTGGTTTTGCTTTCTAGGAGGCTGCGTTCGACATCCACAATATGCTGGTACATCAGAGATCGTGCTGTGTCTGCATCACCCTCACAGATGGCATAAGCAATGAGTTTATGAAAGTGGATGGCTTTTTCCGCCGCGTGCGGGATATTGCGGGTCAAACGTCTGCTATCCAACATGCGGATGTGGTTATTCTGAGACGCAAGGTCGAGCGCCTTCGACAGGTGCTTGACGAAGTAGAACAGTATTTGAAGAGATAAATTTGTCTACGCACGTAGACAAAGAAGGGGTTCTGGAATGAGGCGAACACGCAGTCCACCACGGAAATAAAAAACTGCCTGCTGGCAACTGAAAAACCGGAAGTGCGGTCACTTGATAAGACCGGAGTGTGTTTAGCTTGGCAAGGAGATAAAGAATGGTAACGAAAGAAATTCAATGGGAACAGTATCATCACGTGTGGGATCAGGCACAGGATGACATCGAGCGGCGAGTCTTGTATCTGGGGTTGCGTCTGTCCCTCGATGACGCGGGCTGGACGTTACGCGCATACAAGCAAACGGGAACTCATGGCGCTGCTCAAATGCTCGTGGGGACAAACTCACCGTCAGAAATTCGATGCGGCGATGGCGCGTTTGCAGGCGGTGGGTGTGCTGAGACTCCAGGTCGAGGCACAGGGCAGACAACGCTTGTGGTTTGCGTATGCTAGTGGGAGTACCTTTGCCCCGCTTGAAATAGGTGTAACCGATTTACATGAGGCAGATGCGACCCGTCTGATAAACGGCATCAGGAGAGCGAGGCAGACACCACCCCGTTGGTTGAGGCCACATCGACCCCACCTATTGTCTTGCCGGAGGATGAACGGATAAGTTCCACCGGGAATACCCGTACCCCGCAGATCGAAAAGGTTAGGGTAGCCCCCGTGGCGGCGGGGCAAGGACTGCCCCACGCGGCGGAAACGCTCCTGAATCATGATGCTTTACCAATCATGAAAAAAGACCATCATGATTCAGGGCTGTCCCCGGACATCGTGCAATTGCTCACCGAAGCCGGCATTGACCGCAACGCTCATTACCTTGCCGCCACATGGACACTCTTGGAATTACAAGCCCTGGTGGAGCGGGTACGCACGCTTCAGGTCAATGGCAAAATCCAGACCTCGCTCCCGCGTTATCTGGTCGGCTGTTTGAAGCGGCAACCGTTGCCCGCTACCCCTCAAGCAAGACCGCCTGCTCCTCCCGTCCCGTCGTCGGTACCAGCATGTGTACCGCTTTCGCGTGAAAATCAGGTGTATGCAGCACAAGCGCTGGCTGCCCTTGCCCAACGGCGACAGGAGCGGGTGTCATGAACGACCCAACGCCCCTCTCACAACAGGCACAACGCCGAAAGCAAGCGGAAGACATTCTGGTGCAAGCATATCAGGCTGCCCATCGGGACTTTGACTGCCGGGACTGTGAAGATCAGGGCTTTACCGTGGCGGATGTCCCGCCCGGCCATCCGCAGTACCAGCGGCGCATACCCTGTCCCCACTGCGAACGGGGACACGCCTATGCCCTGCATCTACAACGGGTCTATTTCAAACGGGCGCAACTTCCTGCCAAATACCAGACCTGCACCTTTGACTCGTTTCAGCAGTTCGATCCGGCGCTTCAACAGGGCAAATTACTCGGTTTCGGAGCCGCATGGCTCTTTGCTCAGGGACAACCTTTTACCCTCCAGCAAGCCGCCGCGATCGTCGGGGTCACCCTGAACTTCCCCGATGACCGTCCCCGTCAGTGGCTGGTGTTCAATGGGCTGAACGGTTATGGCAAGACTGGCTGGCGGCGGCGGTGATCAACGAACTCATGCAGCGGAACAAGTTCCCTGTCTTTTCCCGCCTTCAGGATTTAATCAGCGACATCCAGAGCACCTACCATCCTGAGTCCAAAACCACCCGCGATGCCAAGATGCAGCACTATCAGGCCGCGCCCTGTCTGATTCTGGATGAGTGCAACCTAGCCATCACGGATGATCGACTGAGCATCTTTGAGGAATTGGTGCGTTATCGCTATGCCCACAGTTTATCGACCCTGTTCACGACCAACTGGGGGAAAGCCGAGTTTGAAAAGCAGTGGGGGTTGCAGATTGGCGATGTGGTCGCTACCGCCCACTGGATCACCCTTAGCGGACAGAAGCTGCGGGATACCTCCGGCGGCGAAGTCGTGAGTTTTTAACAAAGGAAACGTGATTATGAATGAACTTCCATTCGAACAACAGGTTCGCCTGACCTCGGCTCAGGTCGCGGGTCAGATCGCCCTTGAGGAATGTCGGACGGAGCATGACATCGAGGAAAGCCGTTTCATCGATGCTTTCCGTGCCTATTATGAGCCGCTCTATCTTCTCTTGCTGGATGAGGCTTGGCATCAGATGATACAAAAAATGAGTAAACACCGGTGACGATATCAAGCGGGTGGTGAAAATGTTTTCATCACCCGGTATGGCCTCCCAACTATTTAGCAAATAAATACACAGGATTTAGTATTCGGAAGCGATGCGCTTCGCTCTCGAAAAAGCCTTAATTCCTTCATGCTATAAGCAGTGATAGCGAACAAGGAAAAAGCCATGAAAATTGAAAAGTTCGTCAATCGTACCTGCCTTGTGCTGGTACTCGCCCTGCCCCTGCTGACCTGTGCGGCCTGCTGGGGAATGAGTGTGTTCGCGGCAGCGGCCTTTTAGGAGGGACATATCATGTATGACTTCTCCGAAGCCGATTCGATTCTCGCCAAAATTCGTCGTCAAAACGGTCACGCACCGGAATTCGCCCCGATGTTTCCCGAAATGGCACGCGGACGGATTGCCCTGACGGGTCTGGCAGGTGCTGGCAAAAAGACCCTCTACAACAGTTTGTGGGGCTGGTCGGTGTTAGCACCCGACAATGACCACCCGGCAGTGTTTAATCTGGGGGTGTTTGCTCTGGTTTCCCTGCCAGACCAACCGCACAACGCCGACAGCCACCTGCTGGACTTGCTGAATTTCGACGTGGTGGTTTATGTGCTGGATGCCACCGCCGGATTACGTTCGGAAGATTTTCAATGGATTGCCCGTTTGCGTTCCGCTAGCCCACCGGTGATGGTGGTGCTGAACAAAGCCAACCTCGTCGCTGACAGTGAAAATTTGGTGGCGGACATCAAAAATAAATTAGCCCTCCCGGTCATGGTCATCAACGCGCAGGAACAGGCCGATGTCCATGAGCAGCTTTTGCCCGGCATTCTGCGCCTTTGCCCGCAGTTAGGCACGGTGTTAGCGGCGGAAATTATCGGGTTGCGGCAGCATGTGGTCAACCACTTCATCCGTCAGGCGGTCATGACCAGCAGCCGTTTGCAATCCGACCCCCAATCCTCCCCGGATACCAAAAGTTTGACCGAAATTCAAACCCATCTGGTCAAACAAATCGCGGAAATTTACGGGGAACGTTTCGGGGATGACCACCAGCGTGAATCGGCATTGATTGCGCTGTGCGGGTCGTTCGTCCAGAACCTAACTGCTGAACTGCGCCGTTCCACCTCGGGGTTGGGATGGTTAACCAGCAGCATGGTCGCCGCGCTGACCACATGGGGTGTCGCCCAACTCGCCGTCCTGTACTACCGTCAGGAGGAATTTCAGTGGAAATTCTGGCCGGGGAAATGGGATAAACGCAAATGACACCCTACGGCACGGATAACCCGTCGCCGGAGGTGATGTTCTCGCTGGAAGCGCTGCACCGGGCATGGCGTTCGGTGCGGCGCAACGGCTCAACCCCCGGATCAGACCGAGTGACGATTCTATACTTTGAACAGCATCTCGAGGCTGAACTGGCACGGCTGCGGACCGACATTCTGGCGGGACGTTACCGCCCACAGCCCGTCCTGCGCTACTACAAATTGAAGGAGTCCGGCAAAAATCGTCCACTGTCGCTCTGGTCACTGCGGGATCGCATTGCCCAGCGGGGCGTTCACGAATACCTGACCCCCATATTGGAACGACGTTTTCTGGAATGCAGCTACGGATTTCGTCCCGGACGTTCCATCGAGCAGGCGGTGGAAGCGATTGTGCAGGCGCGGGAGAGCAATTTTCGCTGGGTGGTGGATGCTGACATTACCCAATGTTTTGACAGCATCCCGTTTGACCTGCTCATGCACCAGGCCAGCAGCATGATTCCTTCCGAACTGGCGGTGCAGTTAATCCGGCTCTGGTTGCAAACCCCCATCAAACATCACTTAGGGGAAAAAGCCGGAGTCTCGCAGGGGAGTGTCATTTCTCCCCAACTCGCCAATTTATATCTGCATCGGTTTGATGAGATGGTGCTGGCGGCGTTGCCACAGGCCAAGCTCATCCGTTTCGCCGATGATTTTGTCCTGCTGTGTCGCCACCGCAGCGAAGCCAACTGGAGTTTGACCGTTGCCAAGCGCTGTCTGGGCAGCCTGCGCCTGCGGCTCAACATGGATAAAACCCGCATTGTGCATTTTGAAGAAGGATTCACCTTTTTAGGGGTGGCCTTCAAAGGGCGTAAATACACCCTACCCAATTCGTAATCCTATATAGAGGAAGGAGCGCCGCATGTCGGTTGTGTACGTCAAGGAACAGGGAGCAGTCATTCGCAAAGACCATCAACTGCTGCGGGTGACACAGGGACAGCATGAGATTTTCACCATCCCACTTGCCAATCTGGAGCAGTTGATTTTGATGGGCGGGGTACAAATCACCACCCCCGCCGCCGCCCTGTTGATTAAGGAAGAAGTGGATGTCGTTTTCATGACGGTGTACGGCAAAGTCGTCGGACGGTTGGTCGGCAACGGCTCCAAATTCGCCCAACTGCGCCACTGGCAACTCCGGTTGGTTGAAGATGAGGACAAAGCCATCGAAGTTGCCCGCCAGATTGTCATTGGCAAAATCACCAACCAGCGCGTGATGTTCCAGCGGCGTGCCGGAAATGACCCGCGTGTGCAGCAGATATTAAGCGGGATGGCGGCGATGCAGCAGAGCGCCGAACGGACGCAGAGCTTGGAACAGTTACGCGGCTACGAAGGCAAAGCCGCCGCCTACTATTTTGAGGGGGTACGCGCCTTTTTCCCCGCCAACTGGGGTTTTCAAAAACGCGAATACTATCCCGCGCCCGACCCCGCCAATGCGCTGTTGAGTTTCGTTTATACCCTGCTGCGGAAAGACATCGAGGCCAAAATCAACCTCGTCGGCTTAGACCCCTATCTCGGCTTTTTCCATGCGCTGGGATACAACCGTCCGGCGCTGGCGCTGGATTTAATGGAGGAATTTCGTCCTCTGGTGGCGGATAGCATCGTTCTCAATCTTGTCCGTGACCAGCAGATTACCCTGCAAGATTTCCAGACCACCAACACGAAAGAACTGCCGGTTCGCATGACCGAAGAAGCCATGTACACGGTCATTACGGCCTACGAACAGCGTTTGCAGGAAGAAATGTACCATCCGCTTGCCAATGGACAAACCCACTACCGCCGCATTTTTGAGTTGCAGGCGCGGCAGATGGCGCGGGTCATTCAGGGTGAAGCCGACCACTATCCACCCATGACCATCCGATAAATAGGTTGGTAGGGTGGGGACACGCCTAGCGATTCCCACCCTGTATACAAATAAAGAAAAAGGAGTCACCCCATGCCCGATTTTATTGCACTGGGAGAGGGCGGCATTCTGGATACCGAACGGATTGTTGCCATCGGACGTGCCAATTCTGCCCCGGTTAAACGCTTGGTGGAATCCACCGTCCCCGAAAAAGTGCTGTATTTGACCTATGGTTACCCGCGCCAATCCGTCATTTTGCTGGAAAATGGCTTTTTGGCGGTGGTCAGCCTCTCGTTGGAAGATTTAATCGGCATTCTGCGAGGTCAGCATGACTGAAAAGCGCTTGAAATTGATTATCTTTGCCGATGGTGCGTTGACCCCCACCCAATCCGGTGCGGGTATCATTTTATATGATGACCGTGGGCGAATTCTGGGATTGTACAACCGTCAATTGCCCCGCATGACCTGCAACGAGGCCGAATATCACGGACTGCTGCTGGCGTTGGAAAAAGCCATCGAATATGCTGACCAGCCGATTGAAATTCGCCTCGACAGTGAAATTGTCGTCAATCAGATGAAGGGTCGTTTTGCCGTCAACAGTCCCAAACTCAAACCACTGCATCGGCAGGCGTGTGAATTGTCACGGCGCGTTCCCCAGCTCACTTTGACCCATATTTCCCGCGAACTCAACCGCATGGCCGACGCACTGGCTGCCGAAGCTGCTGCCGGGCGCACATGGCGCAGCGAGGAGGACTCATGATCTGGGTGGTGTGTTATGACGTAGTAGACGACAAACGCCGGCGCAAAGTCATGGAAACGCTGGAAGGCTACGGACGACGGGCGCAATACAGCGTTTTTGAGTGCGACCTTGACCTGACCAAAGTGCTGCGGCTGTCCAATCAATTGAATTATCTCATCAATCAGGAAGAGGACGATGTACGTTTCTATCCCCTGAACGAAGGCGATGTCAAGCGCATCATGATTCTGGGCAAGGGACAGCTCAACCGCAACGACCCTGCCTATCTGGTTTAATCGAAGGAGGGCATTTGCCCTCTTTTGCGCCTGCTTTTATGTTTGTTATTTTTGTCCCAGCCCCGCAAAACGCGAAAATGATATGTCCCGGAGCGCTAGCGCGAGTTTTTGATGCTCAAATTGCCCTGAAATCTCATCTCTTATGCCAGAAAATGTCACAAAAACGGAGTGATTTGCTCTTGCCCGCTAACGAAAAAAAGTGGTATGATTTTGATATGTCCCGGCGCGAAAAACCTATGTCCCGATGTGGGGGACAAACGAGGGTTGAGGGGCAGCTATTTCCCGCAAGGGGTCTGAAACAAATTGGCCACTGGCAACAGAGATAGAACCTTTCCAGGGTTGAGGGGCAGCTATTTCCCGCAAGGGGTCTGAAACCCATAACGACTGGTCGAAGCCGATGCCCGCACCCATCGTTGAGGGGCAGCTATTTCCCGCAAGGGGTCTGAAACCGAATCAGGTGGATAAAGAATAACGACAATTCTTGCTGTTGAGGGGCAGCTATTTCCCGCAAGGGGTCTGAAACACTAGGCAATACATATGGACTTGGCGGTGTGTATGCTGGGTTGAGGGGCAGCTATTTCCCGCAAGGGGTCTGAAACCCGAAGAAACGCGCTGTCAAAAGCGTGAGTAGTGCTGTGTTGAGGGGCAGCTATTTCCCGCAAGGGGTCTGAAACTCGCCATCCGTACCAATGAGCCGACCAATCTGTCCAACTCGTTGAGGGGCAGCTATTTCCCGCAAGGGGTCTGAAACAAGAGTTCCGGAGAACTGGGATCCGCTTGCGCACGAAGTTGAGGGGCAGCTATTTCCCGCAAGGGGTCTGAAACTATAGCAATCCACGTGACGAGTTGACGAATACACCAGATTTGTTGAGGGGCAGCTATTTCCCGCAAGGGGTCTGAAACTAACCATGATAGCAAGCTTTGCAACTGGCCAGTCGAGGAGTTGAGGGGCAGCTATTTCCCGCAAGGGGTCTGAAACTTATCGATGTCCCCAATTTTGCAATCGAGGATAATCGGGTTGAGGGGCAGCTATTTCCCGCAAGGGGTCTGAAACTTCTTCTTCAGTCAGGGGCGTCACCCCTAGCTCTTGAGTTGAGGGGCAGCTATTTCCCGCAAGGGGTCTGAAACTTCTTCTTCAGTCAGGGGCGTCACCCCTAGCTCTTGAGTTGAGGGGCAGCTATTTCCCGCAAGGGGTCTGAAACATATTCTTCTGCATTTGTCTGACTAATTAAAGCAAGGTGTTGAGGGGCAGCTATTTCCCGCAAGGGGTCTGAAACGAGCCATAGTGCTACTGCCGGTGAGGTAGATTGTGCGTTGAGGGGCAGCTATTTCCCGCAAGGGGTCTGAAACATCCGCCCATCAACAATCTCGACGGCATACGGGTAGGCGTTGAGGGGCAGCTATTTCCCGCAAGGGGTCTGAAACGTCCAATAAAGTCAGTCATTTCCATCTCCTCATCAGAGTTGAGGGGCAGCTATTTCCCGCAAGGGGTCTGAAACTAAAATGATGATAAGTGCTAGGGCCACATAGGCCAATGGGTTGAGGGGCAGCTATTTCCCGCAAGGGGTCTGAAACATGAACTTATTCATGTTTTTTTTCCCTATTTATTAAAGTTGAGGGGCAGCTATTTCCCGCAAGGGGTCTGAAACTTATTTGCCCTGCGCTGATCCAGACTGACCAGGTATTGACTGTTGAGGGGCAGCTATTTCCCGCAAGGGGTCTGAAACTCTTCTGGCGATTGGATTGAAACACCGGTCAATTCAGTTGAGGGGCAGCTATTTCCCGCAAGGGGTCTGAAACATTATTGCCCATGTCGAACAATCCGACGTAGCTTAGTTGAGGGGCAGCTATTTCCCGCAAGGGGTCTGAAACTGAATGGTGCCGTCCGCCAGTTTTTCAGTAGGCAGGTCGGTTGAGGGGCATCTATTTCCCGCAAGGGGTCTGAAACCTAATTCATCGTTCATGTAACCCCTCTCTTGCACAGAGGTTGAGGGGCAGCTATTTCCCGCAAGGGGTCTGAAACCCATTACCCGCGGTACTGATCAGATACTGATCCATTTCGTTGAGGGGCAGCTATTTCCCGCAAGGGGTCTGAAACCTTGTGCCCCAGCCATTCCGGTTCTCATGCTCAACAGTTGAGGGGCAGCTATTTCCCGCAAGGGGTCTGAAACCACGTCGCCAGAGGCGTGTGCCAACAGCACGTCGTACTGTTGAGGGGCAGCTATTTCCCGCAAGGGGTCTGAAACTTTCAACTAACCAGCCATTTTCGTCGGTTTCCAAATTGTTGAGGGGCAGCTATTTCCCGCAAGGGGTCTGAAACTTGAACCAAATTCTACGGTAAGGCTTTCAACTAACCAGTTGAGGGGCAGCTATTTCCCGCAAGGGGTCTGAAACTCATTGAGTGAGCCGTTTTCACTGAGGACAAAAATATGTTGAGGGGCAGCTATTTCCCGCAAGGGGTCTGAAACGGAACTTATGAGTGAGCCGTTTTCACTGAGGACAAAAAGTTGAGGGGCAGCTATTTCCCGCAAGGGGTCTGAAACTTTCAACCGAATCGCGGTTAGAGAAAAAATAGATATTGTTGAGGGGCAGCTATTTCCCGCAAGGGGTCTGAAACCCCACGCA
>CAZXCU010000039.1:0-21281 GCA_964639245.1 uncultured Anaerolineae bacterium | reverse complement strand
AGCGGGAGTGAAAGGGGTCATGTCCACCCATGTCGTCTTTGCCGTGCTGGATGACCAGCGCCCTTCGACCATTTCGCCGTATGTGTTAAACGGTCTCCTCCGCCAGCAAATGGGCTTTGAAGGGCTGATTCTGACCGACGCGATGGATATGGATGCCGTTGCCCGTTTAGGCACAATCGAAAGTTTATCGGGTGCTATCAACGCGGGCGCAGATTTAATTATTCCTGCGCTCGGTGTGCCTGACCATTTGAAACTACTACAACAATTAGAACCCTTAGAACGTCCCGATTCCGTGCATCGGATTCAGCAAATTCAGCGCCAACTTCCGACTACCTTGCCCGATTTATCCGTCGTGGGCTGTGCTGAACATCAAGCCATTGCCCAAGAAATTGCCAACCGTTCAATTACCATCGTAAAAAATGCTCATCTTCCCTTAAAACCGGGTGCCGACGAGACGATTCTGGTCATTACGCCCGAAACCCGCGATTTAACGCCGGCGGATACCTCCTCGCGGGTTGAAATTCGTCTCGCTGAGCGCATCCGTCAGCGTCACCCGCGCACCGACTGGCTACAACTGCCCTACGCTGCGGATTCATCGGATATTGCCGCGTTGGTTAGCGCAGCCTCCCAAGTGGATAGGGTGATTGTAGGAACGATTATTGCATCCGAACATGAAAGTCAAGCGGCGCTTGTCCGGGAACTCCACGCACATGGCAAAAATCCAATTGTGGTGGCTCTACGAACCCCCTATGATTTAGCCGCTTTCCCACAAGTAGAAACCTATCTCTGCTCTTATGGAATTCGCCCGGTGTCTATGGAAGCAGTGGCGCAGGTGCTGTTCGGCGAAATTGAAGCATTGGGCATTTTGCCGTGTAACATTTCCCCTGCTGCTGTGTAAAATGGGTGTTTCCTCTGACGGAGAAATGCCCGATGAAATCCAGCAAAGCCACTAAAGGGCAAGTTAAACGCCACAACCGCCAATTACTGCTACGGGCAGTCTATAGCGGTTTGGCCGAAAATCGAGCTGCGCTTGCCCAAGAAACAGGCCTAACCAAACCAGCCGTTTCTAGCCTGATTGCAGAATTGATCGATGACGGATTGCTGGTCGAGGAAGGCTTTGGCGAATCGACGGATAGCGGGGGCAAACGTCCGCGCCTGCTCCGTTTTGTGCCAGAATCGCGGCAAGTTATCGGTGTTTCGATTAATGATTCGTATATCCTTGCTGTGCTAACCAACCTGAATGGGCAAATCATTGCCGAACACACCAGCGAAATTGTTCCCGAAGAAGATTTTTTTACTGTGCTGGTCGAAGTCATTAATGGCCTAGTTGCCCAATTGAGCGCCCCGTTGTTGTGCATTGGGGTGGGGATTCAGGCGGTGGTGGATGATGAAGATGGTATCGTGCGGTATGCCCCACAGGTGGGGTGGAAGAATTTCCCATTAACCCAAAAACTCACCGCCTATTATGATGTACCAGCGTATGTCTCCAACAGCACTGAACTTGCAGCCATGGCACAATTGGCCTTTGGCAACACCGCGAGTCCATCCAGCCTTGTGACGGTACTGGTCGGAGAAGGGGTCGGAGTCGGGGTAGTCAGTAGCGATGTGAATTACCATCGGGGGAGTGATATTGGCTATTTGATGCTGCATGACAAATCAGTTAAAGAATATTTGGGCTGGTCACACGTTAAACAACGAGCGCGAGAACTCGGCTTAATTCAGCACGAAAAATTTCTGTATTTGCACTTACGCCACGCCATTCTTCAAGGCGACTCAGCAGCCCTGCTGCTCGAAGATGAATTAACCTCCCATGTGGCGCAAATTTTTAGCTGGACGATTGCCCTGCTGCGACCCAAACATATTTCGCTAGCTGGGGGCATTGCCGATTTAGGCCAGCGTTTTTTGGATGTCGTCATTGAAAAAACCGCTACACGGGTCATTCCTGAATTGGTAGAAGCCACAGCTTTTTCGCTGGATAAAACCCATAATCTGATTTCTATGGGGGCAGCTGCACGGGCAGTACGTTATGAGTTGGGGTTGGTCTAATGCGAACCATCGGGATTATCACCAACGACCAATATGGGGTTTTCCAGAAACGGGTTATCGAGGGCATTTACGAAGCGGCGGAGGGCGGCAAAGAACGATTTCAGATACGGATTGATTCCTATGCCGAAAATCCAGCTGCACCGCGTCCGATTGCCCTTCAATCTGCCGATGTGGATGGGATCATCGGCATTGCCAATGCAGCACCAGAGGCTTTTTTATACCAGATACGCCAAGCGGGACTCCCAGTCTCCCTGATTAGCCATCTCACCCCCGGTTTTCCCGTCGTCATGTCCAATAATGCACAGGGAATTGCCGCACTGGTGGAACATCTGGTGGTGCGTTGTTCGCGCCGAGACATCCTATTCATTCGGGGGATTCGGGAGCAGATTGATGCAGACGAGCGCGAAGAGGCTTTTCGGCGGGAACTTTTACGCTACGACCTGCCGATCCAAGAAGTGTATTTTCTGGCGGGTGAATTTTTACCCCAATTGGCAGCCGAGTCGCTCCAAAATTGTATTCAGAAAAACTTACCTTTCGATGCCATCCTCTCAAGTGACTATCTGATGGCACAAGCCGCGATTGAAACCTTAAATGACCATCATATTGATGTACCAGAGGCTGTTTCTGTAGTGGCTTTCGGAGATGCCCCTGAAGCGGAAAAAGCAGGTTTAACCACGGTTGCAGCCGACGTAAAAGAACTGGGCAAACGGGCTACCTACCAGTTAATCAGCCAGATGAACGGATTAGCCATTCGCGGCATCACAACTTTGAGTGTTGAACTCATCATCCGTGAGTCCTGTGGATATAAAGGTATATGAACTCATTTGTTCGTGGCCTATTGCCTCAGAAAACCCTATGAAAGTTGATAATCCGCACAATAAAAAATCCCTGATTTGAGGTCAGGGATTTTTTGTTATTGCTAGTAGAATGGGTTAGCAGCCAGTTTCAACTTCGCTGCATGTATCCTGTCCGGGATTGAAATCCGTCACAGAGTCGGAATTCAGTCCGCCTACGAAATCATCATACTGCGTTCCGCCGGTCATGATGTCATCGCCCTCATTGCCGAACAGATCATCGCTGCCCTGTTCACCATAAAGACGGTCATTCAACGGGCCGCCGTAGAGTTCATCGTGGCCTTGCCCCCCGTACAGGGTGTCGTTGCCGGGTGCGCCAACATTCGGGCCAAACTCACCATCGTGACCGCCTGCTTTGCCGATGAGACCATCGCCATACAGTTCGTCATGGCCTGTGCCGCCGTAGATAGTGTCGTTACCGCCGTTCCCGATCAATGGCGCATCATTGCCAGCACCACCGTCAATGAAATCGTCTCCATCGCCGCCAACGACACAATCATTGCCGTTGTTACCAAACAGACGGTCATTGCCGTTGCCGCCACTCAGGAAGTCATCATCGTTATCGCCGTAACCGAGATCATCCCCGTCACCACCGTAGATGTCATCTTTGCCGTTACCGCCGAGAATAATGTCATTCCCTGCATCGCCATAGAGTTCATCCGAGCCATTTTCGCCCAAGATACAGTCGTCACCGCCCATCCCGTGAACAATGTCCGTACCACCCCGCGCCAGAATCAGGTCATTGCCTTCTGTCCCGTTAATCACATTGTAACCATTCGTCCCGATGATCTGGTTGTGAATGGTGATGTTGGCACATTGGGCAGGCGGGCGCTGGCAAATATAGCGGTTGCCAAAGCTAAACGTGGCGGGAGTTTGTGGTTCAATCGTCACGGTTTGGGTCACACCTGTGGTCGAAACCCAGCAGTTACCCAAGAGTGTTTCGGTAATGACATATTCGCCGGGCAGCAGGTTCAATTCAATCTTGCCGTTTGCGTCGGTTGTACCACTGGTAACCACTTGGTTGTTCTGCTTCACCGTGAATGACCAGCCACCCAAGGATTGTTCGTTGCCATCCTGCAATTTGCTGCTGTTGGCATCATTGAATTTGTTGATGGTCACAGCCACCGGAATTTCACAAACATTCTGATTGCCGTAGGTCACAGCCGTTTGTTGTCCGCCTGCAACTTGCGCCGTTTGGGTTAAGGAGGGTTGCGCGGCAGGCGTGGTCACTTGCCAGCAGCTTTCCTGTTCGGAGGTCGGTTTTTCAACCACGGTGTATATACCTGTTGGCAGACTTTCAAATTTGGCCTGCCCGTTCACATCGGTGGTCATCACCCCTTGTGAGGTATTGCTGCTGTCGAAGACTTCAAACGACCAGCCTTCCAAGACATCTTCACCTGTGTCTTGATCGCCATCGCCGTTCAGGTCATTGAACTTGGTCACGACCAAATCACCTGTCGGTGGGATATAGGTATTGGTAATCGTGGCTTGATAGGTCGAAGTTTGCCCATCTTGAATATCGAGAGTCGTTTCTCCCGACACATCCCAGCCCGATACAGGTGTTTCGACAACTTCGTAGCTGCCTACGATCAGATTCGACCAATTCGCGGTTTGCCCATCGCCCAACTGTTTACAGTTGTTGGCCGTTTTGGTCGGGGCAGGATAGGACGGGCCAAAGATACAAATTTCAAATGTCAGGTTCGGGTCAGGCGTGCTGCCGTTCCAATCCACCACTTTCTTAACTTCAAGGCAGTTTCTGAGCGTGGCTTTGACATCGTGTTGAACATTGCCTACGAACAAACGCACCGTACCAGAACCCAGTCCGGTGTTGAAGAAATTATCACCGGGTTGAGCCGTACCGGGGGTAGCCGGGATGGTATTGTAGACATCCCAGGTGTAGTTGATGGCAAAACTGCCGGGATTCCGCACACGGAATTCGCCGGGCGGGCAGAAGGAAGTCAAGTGCAAACGAACAATTTCCACCGTCACCGTCGCGGTGTCCGTGCCACCTTTGCCATCGCTGATGGTATAGGTGAAGGTATCGGTGGTAACTTGTCCTGCTCCCAGACTGCCGGTGTGGGTGTATTTGACCGTGCCATCCCCATTGATGCTGACTGTCCCTTTGGTGCCTTGGGTGACACTAATGACGGTCAACACATCGTTGTTCGGGTCGGTATCGTTGGTCAGCACTGGAATATTGATGTTGGCTTGATAGGTCGTTTGGGCAGCGTCATTCACCGCGTCAGGTGGCAAACACACATACTGGTTGCCAAAGGTGAGGCTGGTTTCTTGGTCGCCAACGATGGTTGCCGCTTGAGTGGCACCCCCTTGTGTCGTGACAACCCAACACTGCGCTTGTTCTTGCGTGGGTGTTTCAACCACACTGTATTGTCCGGGCGCGAGATTTTCCAGCTTGGCCTGCCCGTTCACATCGGTGGTCATCACCCCTTGTGAGGCATTACTGTTGTCGAAGACTTCAAACGACCAGCCTTCCAAGACATCTTCACCTGTGTCTTGATCGCCATCGCCGTTCAGGTCATTGAACTTGGTGACGACCAAATCGCCTTTTAAGTCGGGTTCAAAGTTATAGCGGGTCGCTACACCATTGAAACCAACCGCAACATTATCGACAAAACCATTGAAGGTGGTTGTCCCATTGCTCCACCCCGAACCAATTCCAGTATTCACACCATAGATGAGGGTATCAGGACTAAGTTTGGGATAGGACGGATTGGTATGGGTCATCCAGTCTTGCAGGGTAAAGTCATATTTTTCGACCACCCCAGAACCTGGACGGAACATCCAGAAACGCTGGGTGAGAATGTTATTGGCATCCCATGTGTCTACTGGCACGCTAGAAAAGCCCGCTTGGTAGACTTCTTCCCAGATGAGCGTTCCGGTCACATCATCGCTGGTGGTTTGTGTGCCTTTGGTGTCGTAGAACAAAATCCGCAGCACCGGATGCAGATGGTTAATGACCGTGCTTGTACCCACCCGATAGTATTCATAGCGCAAGGTATCGAGGGTACTCAGCGTGAGGTTCGGGTCAGGATTCCATGCTTTCTGCCAATCCACTTTGTCAGGGGATGGCGAAACAGGTGTATAGGGAGTCAAAATCTCAAATTCGAGCGAGCCATTCCCTGAGCGTGGTTGGTCGGTGGTAATGCCACCAAACGCACTCGGACGCTGGTTCTCAATTGTCCACCCCTGCATATTCGAGGGACGCACTATCACTTCGGTTTCCACAAACACTTTGTAATTGCCAAATTGCAAATCGGGAGTCGTACCAAACGCGACGGTGACGGGTTCGCAAGGTTCGCTACCGCCGGGGTCACTATTCACCCAACTGGTTTTGAGTGTTTCGCAGACATAATAGTCGCCAAACGGCAATGTGAAGGAAATTTCGCCGTTGGCATCGGTGGTGCCGCTCGTGACGGTGGTGGTTTTGGTATTGTCGGTGTAAACCGTGAAATTCCAACCGGGAAGCGGAGCATCCCCCGTGTTGTACATGCCACTTTGATCCAAGTCATTGTATTTGAAGACTTTGAATGTGCCGTCAGTGGGCGCACACGGGCTGTTGGTGACAGCAGGCGCAGTCAAGAAATTGCTGAAATTCACGCCTGCGGTGACTTTATCGCCTGTACCGGGGCCAATCGGGCCGGGGCCGTCGGCTTTACCCCACCAGTTGCTTTGGGCGTTGATAAAGGTGGCAGTGGCAAGGTTTTCCACCCCGTAGACCACGTTACGACACAAATCATTGTTGTTGGCGGTCAAGGCAGCAGCAGAAGTCGCATCGACGACTTGGATACCACTGTTGGTCTGTTCGTAGATAACGTTGCCTGTGAGCGCAACCACCCCCGTTTCGGTCAGCACAAAGCCATTTTTGTTGCCGTACACCCAGTTGCCAGAAGCGGTGAGTTTTGTGCCTTTATAGATGTCAACGCCGCTTTCTTGGTTGTTGTAAATCTGGTTGTCCGTCAGCGTGACATCGGCTGTCCCTGTTGTGACAATACCATAGTCAGTATTGTAAATTTTGTTCTTTTTGATATTGGCGACACTGGTATCATTTTCATCGTAACCAATGTAAATGCCTACGGATGAATCATAGAATTCGTTGTTTTCTACATATCCTTCGGTGCCGGGATCAAAATAGGTGGAAATGAGCATCGCGGCGGAACCCGAACCATCGACAGTCGCCACACCTTGATTCTTGGAGATGGTGTTGTCCTTGACAGTGACTTTTGCACCACCGCCCAATTCAACCCCATAATCCAGCCAGTTGCCGATGCCTTTACCCGTGTAAGTGTTGTTTTCAAAAACCGAACCTGTAACACCTGCGCCGAAAAAGTGAGCGCCCACCCGTCCAATGTTGGTGAAGGTAGAGTTTTTAACGGAGACAGCGCCATCGCCACGCGCCGCAATCGCTATCCCTGCATAATCGGGGCCGCTGGGGTTAAAGCCAATGTTTTTCAGGATTACGTTGTTAATTGACCCGCTACCGTTAATCCGCAGCCCTTGATTGAGCTTAAAGCCATCCCCATCGAGGGTGACTTTTTTCAGATTGAATTTTACGCCAGCATTGACCAAGAACCAGCCACGGGCATCCCCTGACCCGCCATTTCCAGTATCGCCTGTCGGTTTGATGATGACAGTCGCTTTGTTTGCCCCTTCAATCGTCAGGTTTTTGTCAATGACAATCTGCCCAACTTCGGGATAGGTGCCGGGATGCACAAACAGGGTATGACCAGAAAGCGTATCTGAGTCTTGAATCCCGTCTTGAATGGTGCAGAAGGATTCATTGGTCGTTGTGTTGACAACCGAACCATCTGGACAGGCTTGGTTGCCAAATTTAACTTCGCCCATCACCCCTTGATTAATTGCAATGACTTCTACATCATCAATCGCCCATGTTTCATCATTAAGGATGGCCTGAAGGCCGGAGGACGAGAAAGTTAAGTTTAAGGTTGACGCTGTGTGATCGAAAGTCGGCAGGTTTAAATCATAGAGTGTATCAGTAAACCAGCCGTTCGGGTCGCTGTTACTGCTTCCCAAACTATCTACCGAAACTGCACCAGTACGCGGGGTGCTGTTATCCGTCGGATAAGATTGAGTTGAAAGCGCATTGCTAAATGTCTCATCAAAGATGCTGACGTTATCTGCCGATAAACGCCAGTAATCCGGGCCAAGATTGTTTGTATTGCTATCCCCATCCCAAGTATTGAGGATGTAGAGCTTAAAGTTAACTTCAATTTGGGTATGGGCAGGCAAGCCTGTTAAGCTCAGTGTTACCGCACTATCTTCTGTGTAACGCCCCAAGACACTATTGCTATTGGGGGCTATTTCGGTGACACCATTCGTCCATTCTGGGCCTACCGGGCTGGAAAAATTATTCAGCACAT
Organism: uncultured Anaerolineae bacterium; assembly: GCA_964639245.1. Taxonomy (GTDB): domain Bacteria; phylum Chloroflexota; class Anaerolineae; order Aggregatilineales; family J027; genus SB15. The sequence continues at coordinate 12,982 of CAZXCU010000039.1, read as the reverse complement.
ATACCGTCTGAGGTGCTTGAGAAACCTGTGTTAAAGTCACAGTCTGGCAAGCAGAAGTGGTATTTTTCCAACCAGCCTGCGGTGTTTCGCAAACTTTATAGGTGGCTACTTCTAAGGAAGATACCGTAGCAACCCCATTCGCGTCTGTCGTCACAGTATCTACTAAAGTATTTAAACTATCATAAACTTTAAATTCCCAGTTTTGGAGACCGTTCTCGCCAGCATCTTGGGATCCGTTCCCATCGAGGTCATTGTATTTCACAATGGTCAGTATGCCAGTGCCATTGCGAGCCACACCAGAGGAACGTTCGTCTGTATCATTGGAAGCCTGAACATTAGGGATTGTCCACGCCACCAATACAATCACAAGTAGACAGAGCAATTTCTGCCACTTGCCTCTAACTCGTTTCAAATCGTTGAACATCATATCTCCGTTTGCCTAAATGAGTGGAACATAAATAACAGCGCACTCACGAAAGAGGCGCTCTTTGCTTCTACGAATGGTTTCTATGTTTACCGATTGCACCCCTCCAGGTTATATTTTAATTAATAGTACAATTTGTATTACACAAGTTTAGCGTAACATATTCTAACCGTAAGTCAATTGTGTCGAAAAAAGCTATAGGGTTTCTTTATTCATTCATAATACAAAATTAAGCGACGATAAAAGCAGAATGGGAAGTGAGCAAACAGGAAATTATGCAGGAGTTAATAGAGGGAACAGGCGAAAAATTATGTTAGAAGCCTCGGCATTTGAGTTTAGTTATCCATCAGTTTTTCGCGCCATTGGGTTACATCGTCATGATTTAAACGACGAACAGCAATCACATTTTGCAGCACCGACAAGCGATGAATGACACTAATCAACTGCTGCTCATTGGTCATTTCCAGTTTGAGACGCAGCGCAATATTTTTGGCAGTCGCAAACATATCAATTTCTACAATACTCACTCCCACTTCGGCAATCGGAATGGACAGGTCGCGGACTAAGCTCCCCTGATTATAGGCTTCGACAATGACATAGGCCACACAGGGGATTTCGTTTAGCCGTACCCACTCTAAAGTCAGCAAGGCATCCATGCGCTTGAAACGCAGAATACGCGGGCAAGAGGCCCGATGAGCCACCACCTGTCCATTTTTGACATGCCCTAAAAGCTCATCCCCAACTTCGGGATGGCAACAGCCTGCTAATTTAATTTCATAGCCGCCCAGACCCTTGAGCATCCCTACTTGCCCGGTGTGGTCAACCACAGAGGTATAAGGCGTATCAGACCGCACAAATAAATTCGGAACATGTTTGAGCATCGCCAGCGCCACTTCATGAATCAACAAAGTTCCGTTTGCAATCGCAGTATGCAGGGTTTGGCTGTTGTCTAATTGGAAATCCTTGGCGAGTGCATGGGAGGTCACTTCAACATTTAAACGACGACGCTCATCGCGCAAAATTTCTTGCCCTTGACGCATAAGCAGGCGAAGGTCTTGCCGCCTGAACCATGCCCGAATTTCGCGTTTGGCACGGTCGGTGGTGGCGTAACCCAAAGTTTCATCCATCCACTCAAACAACGGGCCATTTTGCCGCGCACGGATGATTTCTACGTGGTCGCCATCAACCAATTCGCAGTTGAGTTCGGCAGGTTTACCGTTGACAACTGCCCCACGACACTCATGCCCAATATGGGTATGGACATGATAGGCAAAATCGAGGGCGGTTGAACCACGCGGCAGCGAAATTTCCTTCCCTCGTGGGGTAAAGATGGTAATTTGCTTTTGTAACACATCCTTAAAAACAGATTCGATAAACCGATTGACTGTTTCTGATTCGCTGTAAAGCTGCTCTAATTCAGGCAGCCATTGGGCATCATACAGTTGCTTAATTTCTTCCCCATCCGAAAATTGCAGGCGTGCCACAATCCCCAAATCCGAAAGACGGTCCAGTTCATACGTCCGAATCCGAATATCTACCGGGTTATATTCCGGCACAAAAATAGTGGTATGCACCGAGCGATAAAACGTATCGCGGGGGTTGCCAATGAAATCCGCCAAACTGCCCCCCAGATGCGGGTAATGCTGGTGAATATAGCCCAAAGCCAGATAACACTGTGGAATGCTATCGACTTGAAGAATGAGCCGAAATGCCCGCGAAAAATTATGCTGTTCAAGGGCGTGTTGGGCAGCCGTTTGATACACGCTGTAAGGGCTGCGTTTTTTGATACGAATGTCACAGGGGATACCTTCATTGCGCAGCAAATTTTGAATATTATCTGCCACGATTTGTAACCGGGGTGCGTGCTGCCGATAGCTGGCATTAATCCCGTGTTTGATGAAATCATAAGACGTGCGGTCTAAATGTTTAAAGACCAAGGTTTCCAGTTTGGTCTTGATTTGCCAGATGCCCAACTTTGCCGCAAGTGGTACATAAATTCGTAGCGTTTCTAGGGCTTTTTGACGCTGTTTAAAATCCGGCAGATGTTCCAGCGTTTGCATATTGTGAAGGCGGTCAAACAATTTAATCAACACCACCCGCACATCACTGGCGGCAGAGGTCAAAAAATTAGCAATATCCTCCAGTTGATTGACCCCCGCCAGATGCGTGACCCCCGCCACCAGATGACGCACATCCTTGCCGAAACATTGTTCAATCGTTTCGGCTGGCACATTACAATCTTCGACCACATCATGCAAAATCGCGGCAATGATGCTGGTTTCGTCCAGATAAAACTGGGCCACGTACAGCGCCACAATCAGGGGATGCACAATATAGGGTTCGCCCGATTTACGGAATTGACCGTGATGTTTGTCCCGCGCAAACAGATAGGCATGTTTGATGCGCTCTTGGGCTGGCGCAAGCAGATAGGTTTGACACTGGGCATTAAGTTGGTGATATTGGAGGTCAACAATGTCCATCATGCAGCTATCCTGCGGTGCGACGCACCATCAAAATGTCGTGGGAAAGATTTAAACGCCGCATCAGCCGTTCGATTTGCTCACGCGATGCAGCACGGAAAACCAGTTCTAAATGTGTACCAAGCTGGTTCACGCCCCGCACCTTAATATACTCAAGGGGCAGATTTTCCACGCTGACCTGTTCCTTTATATGCAAAATAGTTTTGGAAGGTTCTACCACCAAAAGGGTTAATCTGGCAAGGTAAATGGGATTTTTGCCCTCCAACGCTTCAGGAGGCCATTCAAAATGCCGGATTCGGCTGAGTTCCAATGAGTGAATATTGCGACATTCCACCCGATGCAGCGCAAAACCCTTCCCTTGTGAAATATAGCTGATGACTTCATCGCCCGGCACAGGCAAACAGCATTGGGCTTGGGTATACAGCAGGTCAAACTCTTTGCTAGAAATGGTCGGGGGCAGTGCATCTTTTTTCGCTGCTTGCAATTCTTCCAGCACATACTGTCCCAGAATCGCGTCCAGTTCAGCGACGCTCACTTCGCCTGTACCGAGCGCTTCGAGCATCTCCCGTTCCGATTTAAATTTGAGCATCTCCCATAGTTTGTTCATATCCATATCACGGATACGTTGTGCGCCCAAGCGCTTTTGAACAATCGAACGACCTAGATCCACCACGTCCGGCAGTTCGACATCGGTTTTTTCACGGAAAAAACGTTTAATTTTTTCATGGGCGCGGCGGGTTTTGGTCATGCCATTGTACAACCAGTCAAGGCTGGGTTTCGCGCCCTTGCGGGTAATCACCTCAATTTTGTCCCCGATTTTGAGTTCATAATCGAGTTTTTGCAGCTTGCCGTTAATCTTTGCCCCCACACAGGTGTTGCCAACATCCTCATGAATGTAGTATGCAAAATCAAGCGGGGTTGCTCCTTTGGGCAAACTCTTTAAATCGCCATTGGGCGTATACACAATCACCCTATCCGGCAAAATTTCGGATTGATACCAGATTTTTTCGTTGTTATGGCTGAGGATATGTTTTTCGGTATGCGGGTCAAGAACATAGCCCTGATGGTCAGTTTTGGCGTGACGATAGTACAAATCTTCGCCTCGGCTGCTTTTAACCCGTTCACCTGTCTCCGGGTCGAGAATATAGCCATCCGTATCAGTAGGCAAAATAGAATTATTGAACAGCAAGGTATCCAGTGTATTGCCGAGATAGACCAAAGGGTCGCCTAACAATTTGGAGGCTTGGGTACGCAAAAAAGCAAATTTTTCGTCCTCCCCCCGGCCTGCGCCATCCCCACCACCATACATTTTCCAATGGGCCGCGACACCGAATTCCCCGCGAATGTGCATGTCATAGGTGCGAATCTGAAATTCGACCATGGTGTCTTTGGGGCCACACACGGTTAAATGCAAAGATTGGTAATTGTAGGGACGGCGTGGTTTTTCAATATAATCTACAAAACGGCGGCGGTCTGGGTAAAGTTCTTCCTCGATTGCCATGAGAATGTAGTAACATTCAAAAATCGAATTGGCGAGAATCCGTACCCCCAACCGATCCCACACTTCCTCGTATTCCAGTTGGTAGGCTTGCATTTTGCGATACACCGCGTAATGGGTTTTGACTCGCCCGCTAATTGTAGCTTTGATGTTGTGGCGTTCTAGTAGCCCATTGACATCCTGAATCACCTGCGTTTTGATGTCATCCAGCACCGAACGATGTTCTTTCATCAAATCCAGCACATAGGCATATTCTTGAGGCGAAAGATATTTAAAACACAGTTCTTGGATTTCCTGCCGCCAATTTTCTAAACCCAAGGCATCGCACCAGGGTACGACCACCTCCAGCGTTTCTTGGGCAAGGCGCTGACGCAGATCGCTAGGCCAGTCTGCTGCTTTTCGCAGCACCACCAACCGCCCGGCAATTTTTACCAGAATCACCCGAACATCATGCGTGACTTTGAGTACCAGTTGGCGTAGGAGTACCTTACGAATCGGGGGATGTTTAGGGTTATCCGAGGCGTTTAAAAGCCGGATAATCGAGACATTATGCGCCGCTGTGAGTAAATCTTGGGGATATTTGGCTTTAATAAGGGCAAGGTCATCTTCGCCAATCAGACTCATGAAAAAAACCATGACCGTGCGGGTGTCACAGTGACCCTCCAGCAATGTACGAGCCACTTCATGCACCGCCTCCGCGTTGACGGTTGCTTCCGGGTCGGCTTCGACATGCTTGATGGCGAGTTCCGCCAATTCCGCCAAGGCCGCAACTTCTTCGGCAGGTAAATTGGACGGTAAATAACGTAAGGACTCATAACGGATACCCATGAGCAGCCCTCATGAAAATGCACCACTGAGTGTCTATTGTAACATTTTCATCCAGCGGATTGGCATGGGAATTCATGGATCGCAGGATCGGCTTAAATTTGCGTGTCTATTTTATTGATAGATAGCTATTCCTTGCTATTTTCAGACGAAATCCTATCAAAATTCATTTTTGTGGTTTTGTGAATCTGTTATACTCAGCAACATTAGTTACGAGGGGCTAGCCTTGCTCAAACGACGTTTTTCTATTGGCACATCGGCGGCAGCCATCGTCATTGTTCTGGTCTTGTTGATCGCACTTGTGACGTTTATTGCTTGGAGCGTCATTAACCAAACAGTGGTAGACCAATTTCGCGCCTCTGAACTGCAATTGGTCACGTCTCTCTCGCAGCAAGCCGAAGCTGAACTCAACACCCTGAACAGCAATATCGCAACGCTGGCGCTGCAAGCCGAAATTCGCAGCACCTCCCAAATAGATGTGAATGCGGCGCTTGAAACCCTCGCCTTTGATGAGGTATTCAAATATCCTGAAGGTGCAATTGTCAGCATCACCCGCTTTGACCATCGGGGTTATCCGCGTTACGCATGGCCGAGCAAAATGAATGGTTCCATTGTTGGGCTAACTGACCGCTTGGCGTATAAATACGCTGTTCCCGATGATTTAGTTGCCCGGACACGCGGCGGACAGCGTGTTACATCCAGCATCCCAATTCACATGTATGAATATGATTTACAGGATGGGACAGGCAAAACCTATCTGCTGCTTGCCCCCGTGGATGGTTCTAACTTCAATACCGAATATCTGGTTTATGAAATTAACCTAGAAGTTCTCTTTAAAGACCTTTTTGACTTTGTGGAACTGGGCGAAAGTGGTCAGCTTTGGGTCTTTGATGGTGCAGGCAATCAACTTTTTCAAGCACGTCAAAATCCCCTGCCTAATCCCTCACTCACTACGAATCTTCGGCGCTACACCGAACCCACCAGCACCACCTATGAGGGGCAGGATGATACCCGTCTTGCATCCATCGCCAGCGCCACTGTCCTCAATTCCCGCTTTGTTTTTTTCCTAACCCGCAGCGAAAATGAAGCCCAAGCGGATGTCACCGAAAACATCATCGGTATTTTTGCTTTTAGCAGTTTGGCGGTGCTGTTGGTTATTGGGATGGGGACGGTATTTGTCCGCCGGGTGGCCTATGAACAGCGCGAACGTGAGAATGTCGAGCAGCGTCGTCAATCTGCCCGCGCCTTGCTGGAAGTTTCGCGTGCGTTAAATTCCTCTCTCGATTTGTCGACGGTCTTGGAACGGATTCTAGGGGAGTTACAAAAACTGGTCCCGCATGATAGCGCGGCGGTGCTGCTCATGGAAAATATGGCGTTGCGAACCGCAGCCCAGCACAACACCAAAGGCGGCCCCTTGACAACCTCTGTGTTTCATTTGGATGAAGCGCGGGCTGCCCGGGAAGTCATCGCCATGAATCACCCGATTGTCATTCAAGATACTCAGAAAGATGACCGTTGGACGGATGTTCCCAATATGGAGATTCGCTCATGGATGGGGCTACCTTTGCGCGTCCGGGATGATTTAGTCGGGGTGCTGAATATTAACCATGAAGAACCGCACCGTTTTTCTCAAGATGACATTGAAGTTGCCCAAGCCTTTGCCGACCAAGCCAGTATTGCCCTGCAAAATGCGCGGTTGTATGAACTGGAAGTCAAGCAAATTGAGCAGGAATTGATTATCGCACGCGGAATCCAAGAAACACTCCTGCCAGAAAGCGTGCCAGATTTGCCCCAACTCAAAATGGTGGTGAGTTCGTTGTCTGCCCAACAGGTCAACGGTGACTACTATCAATTTTTGCCCTTGCGCGATGGCAAATGGCTGGTTGCGATTGGCGATGTACAGGGGAAAGGCATTCCCGCCGCGCTGATGATGGCCGTGATTATGACAGCCCTCCGCGATGAGGCCATCCGCCACCAGAATCCGGCGGAACTGCTGCAAGCCTTGAATACCCGTTTGCTGCAACGTATGCTGAGGAATCATATGAACACCGCGCTGATGGTGGCGGTGTTTGACCCCAAAACCTACGAATTTGAAATTGCCAACGGTGGGATGCTTCAGCCCTACATCCGTACCGCCGACAGCGAAACATTTGATTTTGTGCCAGTGGGGGGCTATCCTCTGGGGGTTTCTGGCACAATGAAATATTCTTCCAAAACAATCATCTGTAAACCCGGCAGTTTCATGGTCATGTTTTCGGATGGGGTGGTGGAAGCGCAAAATCGTACCGGGCAGTTTTTGGGGTTTGAAAAAGTAGAAGCGCTGCTAGACAGCTTTCCCAAAGATATTTCGCCAGAAGAGGCACAAGAACGAATTTTAGCGGCGGTTAAGAAACATCTGGAAGGTCAGCCGCCCCAAGACGACACCACCCTCCTTGTATTTCGAGCAGTTGCAGAAAGCGAAGTCATGACAGACAAAAAACCGGACGATGACCACACGACCCGCCCGATTATCGCTGTTCCCGCTTCCATGATGGATGCTGCCAGCCATGACCCCGAAGATACCCGTGTCCCCCTCCCCAAAGATGAGACCCCAACCAATGCAAAGTCTGGGCATTATAATGTAGAATTATTCATACCCAGCCAGCTTGGATTTGAAATGATTGCACGCAGCGCGGTGGAATCCATGGCACGGGAAGTCGGTTTCTCTGATGAAAAAATCGAAGACATCAAAACCGCCGTGGCAGAAGCCTGCATGAACGCCATCGAACATGGCAATGCCGAAGACATTACCCGTTCAGTGGGGGTCTTGCTAAGTGCATCAGAAATCGGGCTGGAAATTCGGGTCATGGATACGGGTATGAAAACACTGTCACAAGAAATCCCCGCACCCGGTCAAGGGGATATGCGTGGGTGGGGCTTGTTCTTCATGCAAAACTTGATGGACGAATTTGAAATTCGCTATCTGCCAGAAGGTGGCAATGTCATTCACATGACCAGCTACCTGAAATCGGACGAGGCGGGAGACTAAAATGACAAAAGAGGTTGGTTTTCGGCAAGAAGGCAAATTGGGGTTTTTGGATTTTCCGAAAGATGTCACCGCACAAACCCGCGAAACCGCCTATAAAGCCTATAATGCCCTCGCAATACAAAAAGTAGATTTGGTGGCGATGAACTTCGTCAACAGCGATTATTTGAACAGCGCTGGAATCGGATTAATCATCAGTCTTGTTGAGGATGCCAGCCAAGCCGGGCGCAAAGTTTTTGCCTATGGTTTGTCCTCTCACTATAAAAAACTTTTTTCGATGGTTGGTCTTTCCGAACGGGTGATTCTCGTCAAAGATGAGGACGAAGCCCGCGCCAAAATCTCCGAAAATACCTGAGTCAATAGACCACCTGTTCAGGTGGTTCTATTGATTTTCTCCCCCCTTTGCCGTTACCATGATCCAGTATCAATCAATCCCCTTATTTAGTTTTCCGCAAGTTTCGGGTCGAGCGCAACTGCCTCATCTGATATGCTGAATTTGTGTTCAAGCGAAGGGAAAAAGTGATGAAACACTGGGCGATGTTCTGGCTGTTAGGGTTAATCTGGGGGTCATCCTTCCTACTCATCAAAATTGTGCTGGAGGAATTACACACCCTGCCATTGGTTTCCATTCGGATCGGTTTAGCGGCATTTTTGATGGTCATTTACCTCACCGTGACGCAACGGGCGATTCCCGCAAGTTGGGCAGACCGTCTGGGTATTTTGTTTGTCGGGATTTTTAATATCGCTGTCCCATTCAGCTTTATCACCCATGCCGAAGAAAGCATCGATAGCAGCCTCGCTACGGTTCTCAATTCCAGCGTCCCCCTATTCAGCTTGGTGATTGCTCACTTTGCCCTGACCGATGAAAAACTCAACCGTTATAAATTGTTAGGGTTGCTCATTGGCTATGTCGGGATTATCACACTGACTTCACGCGGTTTAAGCGATTCTGAAGGCAGTCCGCTAGAAGGCCAACTTTTTATGATTGGGGCAGTCATTAGCTATGCGGTAGCGGTGGTCTTTATGCGTCGTCGCTTGCGTCACCTTGAACCGATTAGTATTGCCGGACAAACGCTGGTGGTTGCCGCGTTTATCCTCATTCCGCTTACGCTGGTTGCTGACCCAAGCGGTGTGCAGGATATTCCCAACATTGGCCTGCAAACCCTGTTAGCCATTGTGACCCTTGCCGTTGTGAATACGGTCTGTGCCTATTTCCTGTTTTATAATCTCATCGGGGCATGGGGCGCACGGGCCACGATGGTGACCTATGTTTTCCCGCCAGTGGGGATTACGCTCGGTGCAATTTTCCTCAATGAAGCGGTGGATGCCCGCCTGATTCTTGGTTCAGCGCTCATTCTGGCCGGGATTTTCGCGGTGAATTACAAACCCGCCGCCAAAGTCCAACCAAAACGGGAAACACCAGAGGTATCTCCCGTCAAAGTCTAGTGTTAAAGGGCAGATTTGTTCTGCCCTTTTTATTTTGTCTCTATTTACGGTACAGAAGTATACGTCGGAAGCGGGGTATACGTCGGCAAGGGTGTTAATGTCGGTAAGGGCGTATAGGTCGGTTGAACATTTTCCCCGGTAGGAGTGCTACTCCCCTCAGAATTTTCGCCATTTTCCCCTGACGCGCCCGAAAGTTCCTCCGCAATTTCCAATGTATCAAGGAAAGCAGGCACAACACTGGTCGAGAAGTTCGCGTAATCTTCCGAGCGAATTTCAATCACCACCCAGATTTCCGGCGATCCTTCCACCACCACCGCCGCAATATAGCTGTAGCCCACCCCGTCTACTTCAAATTCGGTGAAAGCCGAACGGGGATAGGGCAAGGTGCGTTCGGGATTGACTTCCGCATCGGTAATGCCAAACCCTTCTGCAATGCCGCGTACTGCCGAAACCAATCCGACATCGGTAGGGATAATCCCCCGTTCAATCAGTTCGGCGGGTGTGCCGCGATGCAGGGTAATTGTTCCATTTCCGTAATCAAAAATTACGTTGCTGTCCCCTTCAGTCACAACCGTATCCTCAAACACGCCCGCCGTCGCCCCCGTACTGTCACTGGTATAGGTGGAGGCAAATTCAACAGTGGGAGCAGTTTCGACTGCCGCAGGCGGACGAATTTGCAGGGTATCCAGAATCACATTCACAAAGGTATTCTGGAAGTCGTTTTCGTCTTCTGGCGCAACCGTCAGCATGAAAACCCATTCTGTTGTGAAATCGACAATATAGTAGGTTGCTACAAGACCGGGAATAAAATCAATATTGGCAATGTAGGTTGTCCCACCGAACCGTTCAGCCGTTTCAATTTCAATGGCTTCGCCTAGACTTTCCTCCACCAGCGCAGTTAACGCCGCCGTCGGGCTTTCAATGGTGGAAAGAATCTCATTATCAATGAAAATCTGCGGCTCACCACGAATAATCAGAATCCGTGCATCTTCATTCAAGGTGCTGTTGACCGAGAGAATCGGGCCGCTTTGTTCCAGAGTAGCCTCTTGCGGGTAATAGAATTGCAATTGCAAGCTAATGCTGTTGTAGGATTGCAGACCTTCGGGAATCTCCTGTGTTTCTGTTGGCGCAACGGTTGCTTGTGAAGAGGCTTCGGTAGGAGCTGCGGTTGCGGCAGATTCGGTAGGTTCGGTGGTAGGGGGTGCTTCTGTTGCAGGCGCTTGTGTGACTGCTTCCAGGGTTGGAATATCGGTGACAGCCGCCGTTTGGGTGGGTTGTTCGTTAATCACTGTTGGTACTGCCGCCACATCCGCCGATGTCCCTTTATCTAAGGACAGCAGCAACGGGATCACGACCTGCTGTTCAAAAATTGCAACATTTTCTCTGCCACTGTATGCCACGACCAGCAAATAATCATCCTCGCCCAGCGTCATCAGATAAGCCAAGGTTGCCGTAGACACATCTTGAGCGCGAAGAGCTAAGGTTGGCACTCCCAACAAATCCACGGGCAGCGCATTAATGGAGGTCACTTCGCTTTCCTGATTCGGCAGGGAAATATTTTGCAAGGCCGTTTGTAAATCCTCATCTGCGCCCAGCAACCCCCGGCTTGCCAGCAAACCTTTGCTCCCACGCTGGATAATCACACCGCTTGCACGGTCTGGTGACTGCACCAGCACGTCTTCACTGTTCAATACCTCGACCCATTCATCCGGGCTAACAAAACTCACATTCAGCACAGGCGCATAAATAACCCGATAGCTTAGCGGTGGAATATCGGTGGCGGTTGCGCTGGGTGTGAGGGTGAGGGTGGCTGAGGGTGTACGCGAGGGCGTAATAGTAGCGGTTGGTGAGGAGGTCTCCGTTGGCACATCGGTTGGAGTATTCGTTGGTTGGGCGGTCAAAGTCGCTAGCACGGCGGCATCCACAGTTCCCGGTACATCGGGCGTTTCAGTGGGGGTATTTGTCCGCGTGGGAACAGGCGTGTTACTAGGAGTGACGGTGCTGGTGACAGTAGCTGTAGCGGTGGGTTTTTCTTCTTCCTCATTATCTCCCCCACCACACGCCGCTAGAATTGCCATACACAGGACTGCAAGCAGCACCAACCATTTTTTCGACATTACATTATCTCCGAATCAGGAAGCGAATTTTACTATTTTCTAAGTGTTCAACAGACACAAGTACATATCCACGCAGTTCAACCCACGCCGTAATTTCGTTTTCAGCATTCGGGTCGCTGGCGATAAATTCTAGTAGCTCGTCCTCTGGCAGTTTTTGCATCAGCCATGCGAGATACAACAAGACTTCATAACAGACGTTTAAATCTGTCGTAAAAGTTTCATGCAACGTGTATCTTTCTCTCTATAAGTCTACTCTATTGAGAGATTAGCACCAAATTCACTTGTATAAAGTGTGATAACCTCTTGCAGCGAAGACAGCACAAAATCTGCAATACCAACAAAATCAGCAGGGGTAAAATCATGACCGGGGATGGCACAGACCTGCATCTGGGCAGCTTGGGCTGCCTTTGCGCCATTCACACTGTCCTCAAAAGCAAGGCAAGTGTTGACATTTGCGTTCAACATCTCAGCCGCCGCCAAATAAACATCCGGGGCAGGCTTCCCGCGTGGAACGTTATACCCACTAGCGATGACCTGCATATAACTGTCCCAGCCCATCTTATGTACCACGCTACGGATATAAGACTCAAGCGAACTACTGGCAATTGCAAGTATCAACCCATCCGCGTGAAATTTTTCAATGGCCTCATGTGCGCCACGCATTGCCGTTAAATCTGTTGCAATAAGGCGGAACATCACAGCAATAATTTCATCCGCAAGGGAAGACGCAGAAACAGGGATCTGATAGCCCTTTACCATCACCGCCGCTGCCTCGTCCATCCGCAGGCCAATATGCTGACGGGCGATTTCCGGTTGCCAATGCTTGCCATGGGCGTTCAGAACTTTTTCTTCTGCAATTTTCCACAGGGGTTCGCTGTCCACCAGCAGGCCGTCAAGGTCAAAAATGATATGGGTGATGTTCTCAAACAAAAGCAAAGACTTTCTCATCGGGATAGTGCGATTTTAGCACAAAGCAATTGTTTTATTTGTTTTATTTTTATTGAAGCGACATTCAGCAGCAGGAAGAGAGTGGAAATAAAAAAAACCCCCGGAGTGGTGTGCATGTGGTCGTGGTGACGGGAGGGAGAGAGGGAAGTCACAGACAGCAGGGTGCTGGTAAAACCAGCACAAGAAGTTGGCGGCGGCCTACTCTCCCGGGAAGTTACC
>CAZXCU010000038.1:0-23518 GCA_964639245.1 uncultured Anaerolineae bacterium | reverse complement strand
CAGGCACAGGCCGTCAATATTGTGCGGAAGCGGGGACGGGTGAGCCTGTTTGGTGGGCTACCTAAACAGGATCCCATCACACAACTCGACAGCAATCGGATTCATTATGATGAAATTAGCGTGATTGGAACATTTTCCTATCACCCCAGTATGCACCAGACCGCGCTGGATTTGCTTGACCGCAAGTTGATTGAAGCCGACAAAATCATCACCGCCACCTATCCACTGGCACGGGCGGAGGAAGCATTTCAGGCGGCACTCACAGCAACAGCATTGAAAGTCATTCTTACGCCTAACGTAGACTGAGAGGTCATCTTGTTTGGATTATCTACGGAACTTAAAACATTACAGGACGCGAATCAAGCCATCTGGGTTGGCTTGGTTGGGGCGGGGCAAATGGGAACGGATATTGTGAGTCAGGTTTCCTTAATGCCTGCCCAAGCTATTGTGATGACAGCCGATATTGACTTGAATCGCGCAGTTGAAGCCTATGCCATTGCCGGACACCCCAGAGAAAAAGTCATCGTGGCGGAAACACTGGATGATGCCAACCGTGCGCTGATGCAAGGCTTGTTTATTGCAGCTGCCGATTATCGTTTGGTGACAGATGCCCCGAAAATTCAGGCGGTCATTGAATCCACTGGACACCCGGATGTGAGTGCTAAGGCCACCTTACGGACAATTTTGCAACACAAGCACATCATTACCATGAGTGTCGAAATGGATATTACGGTGGGGCCACTGCTCAAATGGTTTGCCGACCAACACGGTGTGATTTACGCCATTGGTGCGGGCGATGAACCCTCTGCCCTGTACGAACTTTATGATTTTGCAATGGCCTTGGGCTTAACGATTGTGGCTGCCGGCAAAGGCAAAAATAACCCCCTCAATCGAGAGGCTGTACCGGAAGATTTAGCCACAGAAGCCGCCCGACGTGGCCTGACTCCTGAAATGTTGATTGAATTTGTGGACGGCTCAAAAACCATGATTGAAATGGCCTGTGTTGCCAATGCCACTGGCTTAGTCCCCGATGTGTTCGGGCTGCATGGGCCACGCATCAATATCAATCAATTTAAAGATACTTTTGCGCTTAAGGAAAATGGCGGGGTGTTGAGCCGTTACGGGGTGGTTGATTACGTGATTGGTGACCTTGCGCCGGGTGTATTCCTGATATTTACTACGGATAAACCGCGCTTGCGTGAGGCTTTAATTTTACGGGATATGGGGAATGGCCCTAATTATGTGCTGCTCCGCCCGTTTCATCTATGCAGCATGGAAGTGCCGCTGTCGGTTGGACAAGCGGTGTTACAGGGCAAGTCCACCATGGCTCCCGGTAAAAAACTGGTTGCGGAGGTCTGCTCGGTTGCCAAACGAGATTTAAAACCGGGCGATGAACTCGAACGAATCGGGGGGCGTACCCACTATGGCATGACGGACAGTGCTGAGAACGCCGCCGCCCAACATGCCTTACCGATTGGGATTGCCAAAGGCGCGGTGATTCGACGACCAGTGGCAAAAGGCGCGGTCATCACCTATGAAGATGTTGAACTGCCCGCCTATTCAACCATTGTGCGCTTGCGCCAATTACAAGACACATGGCGCGACGGCGGGATTACTGAAGCTGACTTACTCGTCCGCTTAAATACCATTGCGGCACAGGAGACCTAACTGTGAGCGCGGTTATCGGGCTAGATATTGGCACAACCGGGTGTAAAGCCGCCCTCTTTGACTCAGATGGCACGCTACTTGCGAGCGCTCTGCGGGAATACCAGATTCAGATTCCGCAACCGACATGGGCAGAACAAAACGCTGAATTGGTATGGACGCTGGCGCAAGAAACTCTGAGTCAGGTTGTTCACCAAACCGGGATTAAAAACCCGGTGGCGATAGGACTTTCCGTACAGGGCGAAGCCGTGATTCCGGTCAATGCAGAAGGCACCGCCCTGCGTCCGGCGATTTTAGGGATGGACACGCGCACCGATGTAGAAAACGGGTGGCTGCGCGAACGGTTTGGCGCGGAACGTCTCTTTGAATGGACAGGGATGCCTGTTCACACGATTAATACACTGCCAAAGTTACTGTGGTTAAAAACCCATGAACCGGACATCTGGCAAAAAGCCGTCAAATTTCTGCTGTACGAAGATTTCATTATCCAGAAAATGACCGGACAGCCTGCCATCAGTCGCTGCTTGGCCTCGCGGACGCAATTGTTCGATTTGCGGGCGGACGGGTGGTGTGCTGCCATTTTAGAAGCCCTCGAACTGACTCCTGAACGCCTTGCGCCAGTCCAGCCATCCGGTACAGCCATCGGGAGAATGCGCCCTGAATTGGCAGAAACAATGGGTTTTAGTGAAGCACCCCTGGTCGTCACCGGGGGGCATGACCAGGCGTGTGGCGCGTTAGGGGTTGGATTAACACGGGCGGGACTGGCGTGTGTTTCTACCGGAACCGCCGAGGTCATGGAAGTCACCCTTGATGCACCTGTATTAAATCCGACACTCCATCAAGGCAATATTTCGGTTTATGCCCACGTTGTCCCTGATGTATATCTCGCTATGACTCTCAATCACAGTGGTGGATTGCTGCTGCGCTGGTTCCGGGACACTTTCGGGCAAGAAGAAATCCGCCAAGCCCAACAGGGCGGGCAAGATGCCTATGATGCGCTGCTCAGACATGCCCCCCAAACCCCTACTAATCTGCTGGTGCTGCCTCATTTTTCGGGGAGCGGCACCCCCACTTTTGATACTTCCTCCAAAGGCGCAATTTTGGGACTGACCTTTGCGACCAGCCGCGCCGACGTTGCTAAAGCCATTTTAGAAGGGCTGACCTTTGAACTGCGCCTGAATGTGGATTTATTAAAAGCCGGCGGTGTGGACATTCAGCAATTACGCGCCATTGGTGGGGGAGCGCGTTCGGCGTTGTGGGTGCAGTTAAAAGCCGATGTCACTGGAATTGCGGTGGCAGTCCCCAGAGTGACCGAAGCTGCCTGCTGGGGTGCAGCGCTGCTGGCGGGGCATGGGGCAGGGTTGTTCCCCGATATTCAAGCCAAAGCAGAACAAACGGTGGTTTTAGAAAAAATGATCCAACCACGTGAAGATCAGCAGGCACACTATGCCAAACGCTATGCTCTTTACCAAGCCTTGTATCCCACCCTTGTACCGCTTCTGCATCAACTCTAGAAATTTTATACATTGGAAGGAAAGACAGAATGATCAATCGAAAAATTACCTTAGGGGTGCTGGTTGGCAACCGCGATTTTTTCCCAGACAGATTAATTACGGAAGGCCGTCAGGATATTTTGCAGGTTCTCAATGCCATGAACATCGGGGCGGTGATTCTGGATGAGGAGACCACCAAACTCGGCGCGGTGGAAACATGGGAACATGCCAAAAAATGCGCGGAACTCTTTGATGCCAACCGCCATGTGATTGATGGGATTCTGGTGGTGCTGCCCAATTTTGGCGATGAAAAAGGGGTGGCGGATACGATTAAACTCTCCGGGTTGCGGGTGCCGATTCTGGTGCAAGCCTACCCGGATGATTTAGACCAATTCACCGTCGAACGCCGTCGGGATGCCTTCTGCGGCAAAATTTCGGTGTGCAACAATCTGTATCAATATGGCTTTGATTACACCGTCACCACCCGGCACACCGTTCGTCCTACCGAGGAGTCCTTCCAACAGGATTTGCGGAATTTCGTCAATGTCTGTCGGGTCGTCAAGGGGTTGAAAACCGCCCGCTTAGGAGCCATCGGGGCGCGTCCGGGTAATTTCAACACGACCCGTTACAGCGAAAAACTCCTGCAAGCCTTCGGTCTCAGCGTCAACACAATGGATTTGTCGGAATTGTTCGGAAACGCGAACCGCCTGACCGATGACCATGCGCGGGTCAAGGAAAAACTCGACAGCATCAAAGCCTACGTACCAACGAATGCCGTTCCCAGTCCGGCAGTGGTCAAAATGGCAAAACTCGGCGTGATCATTGATGACTGGATGCACACCTATGATTTAGATGCCACCGCCATTCAATGCTGGACATCCTTGCAGCAGAATTACGGGGTGAATGTGTGTACCCTGATGAGCATGATGAGCGAAAATCTCATGCCCAGCGCTTGCGAAGTCGATATTACGGGAGTCGCCTCAATGTATGCGCTCACCCTCGCTTCGAGTCAACCGAGCGCGTTGGTGGATTGGAACAACAACTACGCCAATGATTTGAATAAATGTGTTCTGTTCCACTGCGGCAACTGGGGCAAGAGCTTTTTGGGCAGCGAGGTCAAGATGGCGAACGCAGAGATTCTCGCCACCACCCTGGGCACCGAAAACACCTATGGTACGGTGGCCGGACGCACCCCCGCCGGCCCCTTCACCTATGCCCGCATCACCACCGATGACCGGGCAGGCATGATTCGTACCTATGTCGGGGATGGTCAATTTGTCGATGACCCCTTAGACACCTTTGGCAGTCGGGCGGTGGTCGAAGTGCCGGATTTACAAAAACTCATGCGGCATGTCTGCAAACACGGCTTTGAGCATCACGCGGCGATGGCAGCGGCCTCTTCCGCCGGGGTGCTGGCTGAAGCCTTTGGCAATTACATGGGCTGGGAAGTTTACCACCACATCTGACATTCCATTCGGGCGGTTGGCAAGCACCCAGCCGCCTTTTTGATCTAAACGCCTAGCTATTGGAATCAAAAATGTTTGGGACAACTCTACCGCTTGTCCTTAAAAGGAGTCCGGGTAAAGTTCAAGCAGCAGGTCAGGGTAACTTTCGTCGTAATAATCGCACAGGGAGCGCAGCAGTTGGCGGTGCGGCATGGCAAGCGGATGCTGGTCATAAATCATATGATAGGCATGAACCAGCGAACACCCCTCCATTTCCTTGAGGGCAGCCATCCCGAATGACACCGAACGACTTCGCCCCATCTGGCAGGCGATCAAGATTTTTTTCTGCTGGCGGTGCTGCTCGGTCACAAAACCCATGCCTTTTTCCAGCAAAAAATGGGGTAAGTATGCGCCGTCATTCACGGAAACATACGCGGTCACAGCTTGGGGGTGCGGGTTGGCCTCCCCCGCCAATTGCAAAATCGCGCCGATACCGTGCTGACACAGCGTATCCATATCCCGCACCGACCACGCATTGCCAATATACAACCAATCGTTGATTTGATTCATGATGACCCCGATGAAAAACGACCTCTGTCTTTAGGAAAGGGACGTGGGCTTATCCATATACAAAAAGGTTGGTTCGCTGTAACCGGGATGTGTTTCATGGCTGACCACACGATAGCCCAAATGGGTAAACATGGCTTGGTTGCCCGTCAAAACAACCCGTACCCCCACCCGCACTCTGGGGAAACCCTGCATGTGCGCCTGTTGTTCGACAGCTTCGACCAACCCGCGTGACACGCCCAGCCCGCGAAATTCTTGCAAGACTGCCAAACGTCCCAGATACAAATAATCAGGTTTGGGCTGATACACCACCCCGCCCGCGATTTTATCTTTGAATGTGGCGATGAAGCCGCCGCCTTCACGGATTTTATGCTGAATATCCTCTACGGTTTCGGTAAACACACCGGAGGGTGGCTCTAGTTTATCCCGATATTCAGCAAAGGCGGTTTGGATGACCTGCCACAAGGCACGCGCATCCGTTTCATCAACGGGGCGAATCACAAACTGACTCATGGTGATTTCCTATAAAAATTTGGTGTTTTCCGTCCGCCAATATTTTGTCCCATCGGCTTCCCGATTCAAATAGCCACGTTCAAATAATTCCCGTCGCAGCAGCGCCCAATCCTCAAAGGTGTGGTATTGGCGCAAAATCAGGTTGACATCGGTTTCGGTATAGTCGCGCCCTGTCTCAAATTTGGAGGCGAGATAATCCAGAATCAAGATTTGATCTTGGCGGCGGCGTTTACCCGGCCATTGGGTAATGCGCCCCTCTTCATCTAAATAGGCTTGAAGGCCATCGATTTTCATGGATTTTCTAAACCCTCCATGGAACTCACGCTATTATTTTACAGCAGCATTTCCAATTCCAATTCATCGCGCAGGGGAATCCCGTTGAAACCGATCCGGGGGATGGTCGGTTTTAAGCGGCGCGATTCTGCCAGTGCGTTCGGGTACAGCGCTTTGAGGACGAATCCGCGTTTTTGATAAAAACCAAGTGCGTTGAGGTTGTCATTCGTGGTAATCAGGAAGGCGCGATGACACCCCGCCGTTTTTGCTGCCTCGATATAGGCTTTGAGTAGCGCATCCCCAATGCCCTGACCCTGCACCTCTGTATAAATGCTGGTGAGTTCGCATTCGCCATTTTCGATAAAATAGGTCAAGAGGGCGATGAGGGTATTGTCTTGCAACACCATGAATCCGGGATGGTTGGTCAGGTCATCATAGACTTTGCCGCGTGCAATCATGCTGACACCGCCCCAATGCTCGGTCAAAAATGCGGCTCGCTGGTCACGGTAGGCATCGGAGACCAGTTGAATTTCGTGCATCTGCTTTCTCCCGAATAAAAAATACTGGGCTGTACCCAGTATAATCAAATTTTGGATGGTGTTGTTAGCCCGAAGCACGTTTCAAACTGTCACAGTCAATCTCATCACCATACTTGGTAATCTTGACCGTCCATGTCGATTGCGGTGCGTAATTCGCCCACTCATTTTCGCGCTCAAATTCACATTCGTAACTTTTGGCGGTGTCGGTATCGCGGAATTTGACCACATATTTTTCGTGTTTTTCGCCCTGTTTCTGGCAGCCCAAACAATCGCCCGTTTTTAAATTCAGGGTAGGCCAAACAGGGGGATCAGAAAAGGCGCTGCCACGTTCCTCGGCGGTATCTGTCACCACCCATTTGTTGATTTTGTAGGAGCAGTAATTGTCATAGACGGGTTCTTCGCGGTAGTCTGTCTTACATTCGCGTTTTTCGCTGAATGTGCCATCGCCGTTATCCACCCGGCGCGTCGTGCAGGTTTCCCCATCAGGAATGCGGCGTGTTCCGCTCTGGCGACGCGAACACGATTCCTCAAATGCGCCGTTCGGTACACTCGATTCCCAGTCCGATTCGGAAACGGTCTGGAAGGTCAAGACTTCAATTTCGCGTTCCCAAGAATGCCCCACCGCTTCAACCGTGTGGTCTTCGGTGATGGTCAGCAAATAGAATGCACCCGCGCACAACCCGCAGCACGCCAGCACCAGCGCCACGATTCCAGCAAGAATGCGCTGGCGGAATAAATTTTGTAACCAGTTTGTTTTAGAAACAGCTTTGATTTGCTGCTGTTCCGCCACAAATTTTTCCTTGACCAGATCCGCTGCCTGTGTGCGCTCATCTTGGATCAGGGAAACTTTGGCGGCTTCCGTCAGGGGGGTGCCGCAGTTGCCGCAAAATTCGGCGTTGGCAGCGCTGGGGGTCTGGCAGTTCGGGCAAACAACATCCACCCCCACATATTTATGATTTTCAACCGCTACTTTTTCCGACTCAGAAGGGAAATAGCGCTTGGCGGGGTTTTGGGCCGCGCCACAGTTCGGACAAAACCGATGAGTCAACCCCAGCAGTTTTTGTGTCCCGCAGTATTCACAGTCCCAGAGCATTTCGTAGGTAGACACGACCCAATCTCCACAGAATTAGAACGCTAGATAGATACTACTTCAAACAACAAAGATATTTTAGGCGGGCAACAGGCCGTCCAATTACTCATCGCTATTGAACGCAATTTCGCCGGGTTTGACCATACGGCTTTAGACGGAAAGTCCTAACAACTGTCGGATAAAAAGATCAAACGCCGCCGGCGATTCTTCCACCGAAAAAACATGCACCCGCCCGGTATTGATGATGGCTTGAATCTGCGCGTCCTCACACGTCCCGCGCCGTATGGCCTCGGCGATTGCATCCGCCAAGCGCCCTGTGCCTTCCAAAACCAGCAATTGCCCGCCACGATTCAAAAACGCGGTCACATCCCGCTTGCTGATTTCCCCACCGTTCACCAGAATTTCCAGCACCCGGTTTCCGCCCAGATGATGGGGAAGGGAGGCTAAAATTTCCACTTCGCCGCCCCATTCTGTCACATTGACCAGCACAAACGCGCTGTGGTTTGGCTCTAAGGCGGTTTTTTCGGAGCGCGATTCATCCAGCAACCCCAACAAATGCCGCAGCCATTTCGGAATCAGATAGTCTCGCCAGAGTACCTGATGTTTCGGGACAACCCCCACCAAAGGAAAATCGGCATGGTGACGTTGATAGGCTTCTCCCATCAAACGTATCACCCCGGATTGTGTTCCCCCGTCCACAATTGCCAGGCGAAATTCAATCGCCAGCACCGTCAGTTCCGCACAAAAGCGCGTCACCCGTTCACGAATAGGCTTATATTTTCGTTCATCAAAGACGGCAGCCCCACCGACCATTGCCACTGCTCCCTGTACCGACGGCAAATTTAACTGTTGCGCCAGCCCGTCTAAATTGGTGGCAGATGCCTCAACCTCCACGGTTGGCACAACCCGCCCCTTCCCCACACGAACAACCCGCCGTTTCATGATTCTCAGTTCTTCATATTTTGGCTTGAGTATATATCGAAGCAGGCTTTTCGATGATGAAAATTGGTTATAAATTTCAACGATGTCCGGTTGTTTTTGGGGTAAAAGCGCAAAAAACAACCCGTCTATGAATAAGAAGCAGGGTTTGTGTGGGTATTATTTTTTTTGTGCCATCACGCCAATGAAAAACCAGAAAAAATAGCGCCAACTGTCCATCGGTTCGCAGCCAGCCTCGCGCAGCCATGTTTCCACCTCAGCCCGGTTATACACCGTTCCTAGCCAGACACCGACTCCGGTATTGGGAATCCAGCGCTGGAAAAACAGGGGGCCGTATTTATAGGGAACACCCACAAAAATAAAGCCACCGGATGGAATCAAGCGCACCATTTCTAAAACGGCCTTGTGCTGGTCGGGTAGATGTTCAATCGTGCTGCTGTTCCAGATAAGGCGAATACTGCCCTTTTTAAACGGCAGGCGGTGAATATCAGCCACCACCGCAGGCAGGGTTGGATTGATTTTGCGGCCTTCGTGCAGCGCTTCGTAGTCATAATCTGCGGCGATACTGAGTTGGATATTTTTTTCTTCGGTGAATAAATTTGTAGCAAAGCCTGTTCCGCTGCCCGCCTCAATCACAATGCCGGGTTGGGTCATCGCCTGCTGTGCCAAGCGTGCCACAATTTGGCGATTCAGTCGGCGGCGTAACCAATCATAAAATTCATAGAGCCAGTGTCCCGGCCCACCTGCCATTTGCCACGATTTATCAACCATGTTTAGCCCTTCGTGTTGAGCATCCGTTTTACTTCAAGTCCGTTTGGATATTCTAATTCGCTAGCAGAACCCATTGCAATCTGCAAAAACGGATGGTGTTTCTTGGGGCTGCCCCTTATTGCAAAAATCATTCATGATGAAAGAGTAAGATAGCACTATAATTCACAAATAATTCAGGCCAAATCCCTTTATATAATTACAGCTCATATTTATAATGATATTGTCTTTATCTATTAGGAGTTAAACATGGCTATCTGCATCCCTCCATCCCTTCATGATCAAGCGAGAACTTCAACAGCAGGCGAAAGAAAGGTATTTAGTTTGCTGGAAAAATTACCTGAAAACTGTATTGTTTGGTATGAACTGGTATTGCAGGAGTTAAACTACCGCCCAGATTTCATGGTTTTAGATGCTCACAAGGGAGTATATGTTGTTGAGGTAAAAGACTGGGATAAAAACGCAATTAAAAAGGCATCGCCTAAAGAATTTAGAATTCAGATGAGCAGCACACCCCGTCCAGTTACAGTTCAAAATCCACAACATAAATGCCAAATTTACCTTGCGGGGGCAAAAGAAAGATTGTCCCTTATTTCTGAATTTGTGAATGAAAAGTACCAACTGACCATGCCTGTAAATTATCTTGTGGCGTTTCCCAATATCCCAAGCAATGATTTTTATGAAATGGAATTGCATAAGGTTATAGACCCCGATCACGTTCTATTCCAAGAAAATGTCAAAGATGCCAATGCTTTTTCCACACGCCTCAACGAACTTATTCCCTCACTTGAAAGACCTATCACCTCTCGTCAGAGAACTGTCGTAAGAAACACGCTTCGAGACGATATTATGCTTCCTACTGATGCGAACAAAGATGGATTGATTCCAGAAGAAGACGACAGTGTAATTGTTGTCACCGATGAAAATGAAGCCCTTCCAAGTGGAACATTTGCGATTGATGTTGAGCAAGAATTAATCGCAAAAACACTTGGAGAAGGGCCGCGTTTGATGCGTGGTATT
This sequence comes from uncultured Anaerolineae bacterium, assembly GCA_964639245.1. GTDB lineage: Bacteria > Chloroflexota > Anaerolineae > Aggregatilineales > J027 > SB15. Next base: position 13,206 of record CAZXCU010000038.1, on the reverse strand, counting down.
GCTGGTACAGGCAAAACACTCATCATGTTGATTAAAGCGCGGTTGTTAGCATCAAATAACGAGCATTTAGAGCAAAAACAGCGTATCTTAGTTGTGTGCTGGAACATTAGTCTCGCCAATTATATGCGCCAAGCCTTTAACAATATTAATATTCCACTTCAAGACACATCGACTGTAGAAATTGTCCATTTCATGTCTTGGGCGCGAAATATCATTTATAAATATAAGGGCAAACATGCTTTGCCTTCCACAATTATTGAGAACTTTGAACATGCTGTTACTCAACAACTTAATCTGGTTCAAATCTCAGAAGAAGACAGATATAGTACAGTTTACATAGATGAAGTGCAAGATTTCCAGCCCGAATGGATTTACATGTTATTCCACAAATTTCTTAAGGGAGACAAGCCTCAAGAGAAGAACTTCATCGCAGCAGGTGATTATGCTCAACAGATTATTCCCAATCGTGGAGTAATTAGTTTTCGAGAAGCAAAAGTTACTTGGTCTAGTTTAGGTATTCCTATGCAAGGACGTTCAAAGGTGCTTCGCAAAGTATATAGAAATTCAGTCAGGACGTGGGCATTTGCGGGTATGTTCTATGGAAATATTGGTGCAGATAACGAAGATGAGGACGGCACAGATAACGCAAAAATAGAATTTTCACCAAAACCCGGTCATGACCCACAACTGATTGAATGCGCTACTCAGCGAGACCAAATCAAAGAAGCAGTGCGAACCATCTCTGAAATTGCATCCGAATACTCGCCAAGAAATGTGTTGGTATTGTATCGCCGAAAAGTTTTGGCTGATGGATTTAGAATTGTAGAAAAGTTGATAAAGGAACTTGAAAAAAATAACATCTCCTACGAATGGATCAGTGAAGATAACGAATCGAAAGCCAAATTCAATTGGACAGAGGACAGCGTAAAAATTTCAACCGTTCATTCTGCCAAAGGATTAGATGCCCCCGTGGTTATCGTTTTAAATGCAGAGGCATTTAATACAGTAGAACAAAACACAGACGAGGTTAAGCTAATGTATGTTGCGCTCACCCGCGCAAGAGAATATATTAAAGTCTTGTATACAGGCGAAAATGAGATGGTTTTACGCCTTAAAGAGACACTTGAGAAATACAACAAATTCCAAAAGAAAATTGAATGGTTTGAGCAACAAGCCGCTAAAAGCGAAAGTATGTAAGTGTTCTCGGGTGGAAGGATTATACTTCCACCTGATGATAACCCGTTGCGCCGGAAGGGCGAGTACCCGCTTCACGTTCAATCTGGGGAGTGCCGCTTGAATCGTAACTGCGGGCGGTTAGGCGGTGGTCTGCGCCATCATCAGGATAGGGAACTTCGGCACGCCACTGCACCCATGTGAGGGGCGAAAGCGGCTCGCGCAGTTCTGCTTCAATCCAATCGCCACCATCCACCTGCACTTCGACCTTAGAAATGCCCTTGTCGCCGCTAAAGGCAATCCCACCCACCATCAATTTGCCGTCCTGCACCTTTGATTCAACCGGGTCAATAATCGTTATCATTTTGAAATAGGCTTCTCTACTCCAGCCGCGTCGGTGCCAATAACCGCCTTTTTCTTCCCCGCGAATGAGTTCAATGGTTTCAATCCATTTGGGGTTTTTCATGCCAAAGCGTCCCGGCGTATACAACCGCAGGGGAAAGCCATGTTTAATTTGCAATGTTTCACCATTCATGCCGTAACAGAGGAGCGTTTCATCCAGCAGGGCATCCAAAAGCGGCAAAACCTCAAAATAGCCATCGGCGCTTTGAAACCGCACCTCGTTTGCTTCGGGTAGCACCCCCGCACGCTCAAGAATCGTCTTGAGTCGAACACCTGTCCAGAGCGTATTGCCGATTAAATCGCCGCCAACCGGATTGGAAATACAGGCAAGCGTGGCATATTGGGCAACTGCTTCCACCGCCTTAATTTCTTCATAGGTGAAGGTGAGGGGATTTTGCACCAGCCCTTTGACTTTGAGTTGCCATGTTTCGGCCTCAACATTCGGGGGAAAAAGGTTAATGTCAATCGTGTAGAATTCGCTGTTGGGGGTGATTTCGGGGCGTGTGCCGGCGGCAAGTTGAAAATTATCCTCCATGCTGCCGCGTAAAATGAGGGCTGTCCCCGGATTGGCTAATTTTTTGCCCGCCAAGGGATTACTCGCCAGCAAACCGCGTAACGCATAGCCGCCCGCCCCGATAAAAATAGACGCGCCTATCATGCGGGTGGTCATTTGCGAGAGGAACATCCGGCGGGTGATAATCGACCCGGTGATCGTAATGCGTCCATCGGCATCCGTTTGATAACCGCTGCCCTGTGTGCCTAAAGATTCCGCACGATTCAGCGTGTGAATCAGCCATGCACCCCATGCTGCCCACGCAAGGGTAAAGTAGACAATCGATAAAATCGGAGATTCATCGCCCCAGTCGGCCCATGCGACCAGAATCAAGGTCAAACTGAGCGGAAGCAGGGCGGCAATTGCGCCACGCGGACGGGTGTTTATCCATGTGATTTTTCCGTAAATCGCGCCGAGGGCTGTGCCAAGCAACAGGATAAAAAGGAGTCCCATGAGGCGCTCAAGAAATTTGGCCGTGCGGTCTGTGGAGGCAAGATTCAAAATCTGGACGACATCAATCAGGCGGTCAATGCCAAAGGTGACAAGATTGCCGGGCAGGGTTCGCGCCAGCCAATCAAAAAAAACAAAGGCCAGCATCGGTACATCCAGCAGCAAAAACACCCCATAATTGACCGCCAGAAAAACCGCGCTGGTGAGCGCCCCCAGCCATGCCCCGATTCGTGTTCGCATAGAGTCCTCTGTTAGAATGTTCAAAATAATCCATATAGACTATAGAGAAAAAATTACGAATCGGTAACTTGAGATGGATATTCTACAGGAAATTGACTTTTTTAAAGCACAGTTCGCGGCGGTATCCGACCCCAAACGGGCGGAATCGGAGAAAAAATATCTTCGCAGCACGATGAAATTTTATGGGACGGGGATGCCCAAGCTACGGGAAATTTCTAAAGCGTGGTACAAAGCCCATAAAAATGAGCCATTAGCCGAAGTTTTTCAACTGGCAGAAACCTTATGGAATTCCGATTGGCACGAAGAAAAAGTCATGGGGTTAAGCCTGCTGATTCAACGGGGTAAGGAAATGACGTTTGACCACATCTCCTTGATAGACCGGATGGTGAATCGGTTTGACACATGGGCGCATGGCGACGAACTGGCGATTCATCTGGTGGGGCGGATGATTGACAACGACCCGCGTACACTGGACATCTTGACTCAATGGGCAAAATCGGCTAACTTTTGGGTAAGACGTACTGCGATTTTGGCGCAAATTCTCCAATTTCGGCGCGGGGAAGGCCATTTTACCCTGTATGAGCAGGTGGTTGTCCCGAACTTTAACGAAGGCAAAGACTGGTCGAAGGATGAAAAATTCTTCATTCGTAAGGCCATCGGGTGGAGTTTGCGAGAACTCGCTCCCAAAAAGCCAGAAGTGGTGTATAATTTCGTCACGCAGTATCAGCAACAAATGTCGAGCCTTACATACCGTGAGGCTACCAGAAAATTACCAAAAGGAACTTAGCCTAGAGTGCTATCATGTTTACCCATAAACCAGAAGCACGCCTCTACCCATTCTGGTTGGTTACGGTAGAAGCAAAACAAATCTTCCAAACTTTCATCCACCAATCCCTTTCAGAAAAAAGGACAAGATACCACTTGCGTCAATTCGCTGACGCATCGGCCTGACTGACCTCAGCCTCCACAAGCAGTCTGCTTATCTTTTTGACATCTAAGTCGGCGTTTTCGCTTACCTGAAATTCAAAAGCATATCATGGAGAGAATGAGTCAATCATGGCTACTTTAGCACTACCTACCTATAAAACAAATACAGCCCAAGTGGTTGTCAACACTACCCGTCCTGACCAAGCGGCACAGGTGGCGGCGGTGGTTCGCGCTGCCTATGGTGTGCCAGCCCATGTGAGTACCCCGGAAGGGTGCATGAGCGAACAGGACATTTTGAAGCAAATTCAGCGTTTCCCCGAAGGGCAATTTGTGGCGACCTACCAAGGTACTGCGGTAGGCATGGCCTGTACCATGCGTACCACTCGCACCCCCTTTGAACCGGCGCTGCCTTGGCTTGAACAACTGGGCGACATCAGCATCAGCGCCCATGAACCCCACGGCGAATGGTTGTACGGCTGTGAATTTACCGTGCATCCCGATTACCGCAAAATGGGGATTGGCGGGGAACTCTACCGCGCCCGTTTTGATATGATTCGTCATTTGAATTTACGCGGTTTTCATATGGTCGGCATGTTGATGGGCTATCACCGCTTCAAGCATCTCATGTCGGTGCGGGAATATGGCCTCAAGGTCATTTACGGCGAATTCCGTGACCCTACCGTGAGTATGCAAATGAACAAGGGCTTCCGTCCCTTGAGCATTGTGGAAAATTATCTGGATGAACACGACGCTGGCAATGCGGGCGTGCATATGGTCTGGATGAACCCGGATTATCAAGCTTAATGGAAGCATGGGCGGGAAATAGACCCCATCCTCCCCCTCCCCATTGAACGGGGAGGGAATTTTACTAAGGGATGGGTGACAGGGAATTTTTTCCCCGCCCTTAGAGGAGAGTTTTAAAATGTTGCCTTATTATCGTGTACTTAAATCGGGTGTAGTGATTACAAATATCGCGGAAGAACACATCTGGCAGTTAGAAGCGTTGCAAGAGATTGTGTATCCGACGCTTGCGCCAGAAGAACGCTTCAAAGCAGAACACTATATCCACCATTTACAGATGTTCCCCGAAGGGCAATTTTGCGCGGTGTATGAAGAAAAAGTCGTGGGAACATGCAGCGCGATTCGTCTCCATTTTGATTTTGATCACCTTGACCATACCTTTGCCGATTTGCTGCAAGGCGGCTACATGACCGCCCACGAACCGGACGGTGAATGGCTGTACGGCATGGATATGGGGACACATCCTGATTATCGCAAGATGGGGATTGCGCGGGGCTTATATTTTGCCCGTCAAACGCTTGTTCGCAAATTGGGACTCAAGGGGCAAGTGGCAGGCGGGATGATGAGTGGCTATGGCGCAGTGAAACATCAGATGAGCGCGAATGAATATTTTACCAAATTACAAACAGGCGACATTGTTGACCCGACTATTTCCGCACAGATGAAAGTGGGGTTTCGTCCCCATGCGCTGCTGCCGAATTACATCAATGACCCGGTATGCGATAATTATGGCGTTTTGATTGTGCTGGATGCGTTTCACGACGTGTGGAGCGAGTGAAATATGCCGTTTTTTACTTGAAAATGTCCTCATAAGTCAGTAAATGGGCTTGATATTCCTTTTCGGCTAGGATAGCAGCCTCTAAATCGTCATCAGTTATCACTTGGCTTTCTAATCTTAGAAATAGCGCATATTTTTCGTCGCGCTGTTTTTCCCACTCTGCTTGAGCATCCGCAATTTTTTTTGCTGAAGGATTGGCGATATTGGGTGGATTAACAAGCCATTCTATCAGATGATTAAAATGAGGGCAGTTATCCTCGTAAACCCTTTGCGCGGCAGCTTGTGAAAACAACAAAGCACCTGTGGTGATTTTGTTATAGTTATTATTTCTACGAGCATAATTTTCTCTAAGGAAACTATAGGGATGAAAAATCGTTTCAGGAAAGTTTATCGTTTCTGAGAGAAGTTGTTGAATCACGGGGTCAGCTAACAACCAAGTTTCCACCTCCATTACCACAGGAAATGCGCCAAAGCGGGGATGAAATTTGGTGTTGATTTGAAGGTACATCTGTTCACGAATGAGGGTGTAACCTTCGGCGGGGGTGAGATGATCCGGTTCATAGAGGCCAAATGGTTCTTGGTAGAGGTCAAACACGCATAAAACACAGGAGTCTAGTTCTTGGGTCAGTTGCCTTTCTGCATCGGCCTTAAAATTTTTTCGTAGTTCTTGGTTGCTATCGTAACTTTGAACTTCGACACTCCGAAAGCGCACCTGCCAATAGGGACGGAGGAAGGATTCAAGGATATATTTTTCAGTTTTACCTTCGCACAAAATGAGGAGATGGGTCATCGAACTGCTAATTTCCCCATTGTCCACAATTTGCCTAATGTATAGCGGTCTAACCAGAGATTTAATCGCTCTGCATCGGGACGTTCTAGCACGGTGTGTCCCGCTTCCCGTTCGACTAAAATCACATTATCTAGATCCATAAAATCTATTAATCGAGGGGAATGGGTAGCAATAATAAGTTGGGTACGTTCGGAGGCCTGCTTAAGAAGTTCGGCAAAAATTTCTAACATCTCTGGATGCAACCCTATTTCTGGTTCATCAATCGTTATTAATGATGGCGGGTTGGGCTGTAACAAAAGCATGAGCAACCCTAAAAAGCGGAGTTGACCATCGGACATAGAAATCGCGGGAATGGGTCTGTTAAAATCTCGGCTGCGGTAGTTGAGTGACCCCATCCCGCCAGCGCTAATGGGCGTATCAAACTTAACAAAATCGGGAAAAATCGCCTGCATGGTGGCAATTAATTGTTCGTAAGTTGTCTGATATTCTGGTTGGTTGGCAAGTTGTTGTAGGATGGATACGAGGTTTTTGCCCGATACATCTAGTCGCAATGGTTCAACCACATTAAATAGCTGTGAACCACGAATATTCTGTAAGACTTCACTCCCAAATCCCCTAAAAACTTGCCAATCGGTCATCATTTCTTGAATTTCATAGAGAATGGGATAGCGCACGCGGTTACGGACTTGAGCAATGACCAATTCTTGGTCGGATTCATCGTAAGGGGCTTCAGTTTCATTATTATCATATTTTAAGATCCGCACACGACCATTGGTGACGGATAAATATTTAAACCGATTGGTATGAGTAGGGTAAGGTGGGCGCGACAATTCCTCTACACTAATGGTGTAACCTACCCCGCGTCTTGAGATTTCACCCGCGTAGTAAATTGCTTCCATCCCCTGAACCTCGCCAAAAGTAATTTCCCATTGTAACGGCGCAGTTGCATCATAACGAATAAGTTCCGAAAACCCGCCAAGCGCATTGATGGTAGGGTTAAAATTTTTATTTGCCCCTTCATGGAGTAATTCAAAAAACTTCAAAAAATTTGATTTTCCTGAACCATTCCGACCAATCAAAATATTGAGTTTTTTGAGAGGAATATCCGCCGCAAGAATACTTTTGAAATTTTTTAACTGGATGTGCTCGATCATGGTTTGACACCTTTGAGGGGACATAGTGAGATAAGTTTATCATCCACTATTCGTTTTTGCGTATGGGGATTTTTTATCTGAGTGTTGAGAGGACAAAAAAAATGGGGCGTAGCAAACGCCCCATGAATACAAGCACGGTTTAGAAATTGTTCCAGTAGAACTGGTTGGTAACTTCGTGGTGAAATTGAATTTCAGCAGGTTTGATGCGGCTGCCAAGCAAACGTGGGCAGCGATCAGCCGAAGCCTGTTTCAGCGACGCATACCGATCACAGACCTCATCCCCTAACAGTTGTTTCACAAATTTACCCGCACGGAAATCGTCAATGGCATCGTAGATGTTGTCCGGCAGCACGGCATCGGTGGGCAGTTTCTTGGCGATTGTGCCTTCCAAGCCAGTACGGAACAGTGTGTAGATTGCCAGATAGGGGTTGACATCCGGCGCAATGGAACGGACTTCCACACGTGCTGAACGGGAATTGCCAATCGGAATACGCACCATACTTCCACGATCAATCGCGGAGGCTTTAATCTGGTTAGGCGCTTCGTAGTGCGGGTCAAGACGGCGGTAGGAATTGACGCTCGGGTTGAGAATCAAGCAGATTTCCCGTCCGTGACTCAAAATACGCTTCACAAAATCCCACGCAAAGTCGGAAATGCCATCTTTGCCATCGGCTTGATAGAACATGTTTGTGCCATTGGAGGAGATGGACATATTGGTGTGCATCCCGCTACCATTGACCCCGGTGACGGGTTTGGGCAGGAAGCTGGCGGTCATGTTCATCTGTTGCGCCACCTGACGACTGAGCAGCTTATACAACTGCACCTGGTCAGCCGCAATAATCGCTTCTGCATAGGAGTAGTTCATTTCAAATTGGGAAGGTGCAACTTCGGGATGGTCTTTTTCGTTAGCAAAGCCCATCGCCCGCTGCACTTCGGCGGCGCGGTCAATAAAGGAGCGCAGGGTATCGCCGGGCAGGGAGTGGTAGTACCCACCGGTGGAGACAAATTCAAATTCGCCCGTTTCGACATAGCGCTGTTCGGCGTGCAGCCCTTTAAAAATGAAGCCTTCGATTTCATTCGAGAGATTGAAGGTAAAGCCATTTTGTTGACGTTGTTCCGCAATGAAGTTTTTCAATTTCAGGCGCATATCCGCCGTGTAGGGCGTGCCGTCGCGTTCCAAGACTTCGCCAAAAACCAGCACTTTGCCCGAACCAAAAATATCCGAAGGCAGCCAATAGAATGCTGACCAGTCAATCCCTAAACGCAAATCCGACTCGGCCTGCTGCGAAAAACCACGCACCGACGAACCATCGAAGGTCAGATTGTCGGCAGATTTGAGCAGGAATTTTTTGTCGTAATCCAGCATGTGAAAGCGACCCTCAAGGTCACTAAAACACACGGTGACGGCTTTAATCCGTTTTTCATCTGCCAGATATTTCATGCGTTCTTCGCGCAAAACATCCATCGGGGTATGGTTGAGGCGGTGTTCTTTGGCCTCAAGATTCAGTTCCTCTAGTTGCTCATAGGAGATTTCCAAGAAATCGCGCAGTGTATCAGTCATGCTTATACCTTCATTGGGTACTAAACTGGATAGCATGTCATTTTATAGGGTAAGACGTATTTTTTCAACTTGATAGATTGTGAACCTTTGCCAAATCGAATTGTGCGATTTTCCCGCGTCAATTGGCAAATTTCACAAAATAGCTCATTGCTTCGTGCGCTTTGGCTAAGTGGCCTGTTGCAATTTGCTACATTTGAGCAAACGCCGCTTGGATAGCTTCACCCCTATAAATTTAATCCTTTACCTGTATTTCAAGTTCTTCAATTCGCTCAACGACTAACAGTTCTATCGAGTCTATAGATAATTCAACGTAGTTGGTATATGCCGTTAGCGCTTCGGTGTAAAGGCCAAGTCCATAATAAGCATGTCCTAAACCCAAATGATATTTAGGATTACTACCACTCACAAGCCATAGCTGACTAAAATAATTGAGGGCAGCCAGATAATTTTCATCTTCTAAAGCCTGAAATCCCTGACTCAAAACTTCAAAAACAAGGGGATGATTACTCACATAATAATCCCATTCCTCAAGCGCTTTATCCAACTCGCCCATTTTGTAGTAGGCGCTGCCCCTCGCATTATAGACTTCAATCAAGTTCGGATTGAGAGAAAGGGCTTGTTCAAAATCTTGCAGTGCGAGTTCATAGGCTTCAAGCATTGTATAAATCTGTCCCCTAGCGAGATAAAGATCAGCCACCTCTGGACTGAATGAAATTGCCATCTCAAAGTCTGCCAGCGCATTATCAAATGTTTCTGTCTCATAGTAGGCTCGGCCAAGATGGTAGTAGCCCCGAAAATCTTCCGGGGCAAGTTGGATAACCCTATCAAAATCGGCAAGTGCTAGGGGGTAATTTTGTAAATCAGAGTAAATGATACCTCGGTATCGCAGCGCCTCTACATTATTTGGATTTGCTTCTAAAACGCAATTAAAATTTGTAAGCGCATCTTCTTGATTCGCCTCCTCAAAGGCTTGCACACCTAAACTGAAATAATCGCGTTTTTCACGGCAATCTGAATCCTCTTGAGCAAAGATTTCGGGAATAGCAAAAACACCCATCAACACAATAATCATCAAAAAAATTATCTGTTTGAACATCTTCTTAACCCAATCTAGCAAAATCATGTACTCAATTCAAGTTTAATAATATACTTTAATTGACATCAAATTTCATGATGAGGGCTTTTTAATGCTCATTGGCGATTTCATCCAATTGACTCAGCTTATTTCCGATTTTTCAAAAAACAGGTCGGAAATCAACAAAAAACATTTTGAGCAATTCATCGAACCTATTTGGCACGCTTTTCATAAAATCCATGAAGATTACAAAACAAGCATTACAAATTACAGGAATCTTATTCTTGATAATAACATAAAAACGGAACGCATTTTAGATAAAATTAGAGAGGAAATTATCCTAACGCAAGACTTACGAAATGAACTCCATCACCTGACCCAAATTGATGATGTGAAGACCAAGTATCCAGAAGAGCAGGCTATTTTGATTCACGCCATTCAAGCATATTTTGGATATACCTATCAATGGGTTGAAGGAGATAATGTCATCACAAGAAATGGCACTCGTTATTCCTTAATCGCTGGAATCTTACGGCATCAGGGAACTGATGATAGAAATGAAATGGCAAATGTGTGCTTGATAGTATTAGATGAATTACAATATTATCATGAAAAAGTAGCCTCAGCTTATTATAAGTTAAAAAATTTATACTTGAAATAAAATGTGAGGCAGAAGATAGCCTGCATCCCCTACCTCACATTCGCTTAGGCGTGTTTTTTAAGGGCATCTGCGAAGATATTCAGCCCATCGTTAATTTGCGGTTCGTTGACCACCAACGGTGGAATCCAGCGAATCACATTGCCGTATGTGCCACAGGTGAGCAAGAGCAAACGATTATCCACACATTCTTTGGCGACCTTCTTGGCAATATCAGAGGCGGGTTTGCCGTTGGCATCGGTAAATTCTGTTCCCACCATCAACCCCCATCCGCGCACATCGCCCATCACGGGATATTCTTGCTGGAGTTGCTTGAGTCCGTTGGTCAAACATTCACCCATGTTACAGGCATTTTCGACCATTTTTTCTTCTTGAATCGCGTCCAGTGTGGCGAGTGAGGCTGCCATCACCACCGCATTCCCGCCGCCATAAGTGCCACCATGCGAACCGGGTGTCCATTTTTCCATCAGTTGACGCGGTGCGGCAATGGCGGACATCGGCATCCCGGAGGCCAAGCCTTTCGCCATAATCATAATATCGGGGGTAATGCCACTGCGGGTATGCGCCCAGAGTTCACCCGTCCGTCCGAATCCGCTTTGAATTTCATCAATAATCAGCAAAATGCCAGTTTCATCACAAATGCGGCGCAGCTCACGTAAAAATTGCGGGGGGGCAGGCACATACCCGCCTTCGCCCAACACCGGTTCAATGATGATGGCGGCGGTTTCTTCGGGGGCAGTTTGCGATTTCAGCACCATTTCCAGTTCATGCACACAAAATTCCACGGTGGTTTGTTCGTCCCAGCCGTAACGGTAGCTATAGGGAAAGGGGGTGAAAAATACGCCTGCGGGGAGGGGTTGGTAGCCCGCCCGATACACCGTTTTGCTGCCTGTTAAGGCCATCGTCAGCGCGGTACGCCCATGAAAGCCATTTTGAAAAGCAATCACATTGGTGCGTCCGGTTGCCATTTTCGCCAATTTGACCGCGCCTTCGGTAGCTTCCGCGCCGCTATTGGAGAAAAAGACCGAATCCAGTCCTTGGGGCAAAAGTGGCACCAGCGCATCGGAGAGTTCCACCGCTTTGTTGGAGATGGTGCAGTTCATCTGGCTAAAGATCATCTGCGCGGCCTGTTCTTGAATGGCCTTAACGACTTTGGGGTGGCAATGTCCGGTGTTGGTCACGCCGATGCCACTGGTGAAATCAATATAGCGGTTGCCATCGGTATCATAGACATAGATGCCTTCGCTGCGTGCAAAAATTTTATCGGTCAGGTGTGTCCAGACGGGGGCTAAATGTTCCATTTTTTAAAATTCCTGTGCTTTTCGTTGATTGTACCGCTACTTATAAAAAATTTTCTATTTTGTGGATAGACCCATGTATTCCATGCTAGACTGAGGCTATCCAATGGAGGGTCTTTCGTGCGTTTTATCAAAATAATTTTCATCCTTGTCCTCATCATTCAGCCTTTTTATCGTGTTTCTCCCACACAGGGACAGGCAATCATCGCGCCCAATATTTTTCTGCGCGGTCTCCAATTGCCACAGGGAGTCCGGTATACCGCCACTTTTATTAAACCAACCGATGATACCGAACTGCGGAATGTCAGCGTAGAAATGACCCTCCCCGCCGACGTTGAACTGCTTGAGATGTTCGTCCCCAAACAGGTTGAATTTGATGTGGTACGCATGAATCGGGCAGGGCAACTCACCCTCATCTGGCAGATTTCGCGGGTCAGCGCCGAAACACCGCTTGAGCCATTTTCCTTTACCCTCTCGCAACGGCTTTCCAGCGAACTTGAATTTTATATGACATGGGATAACCGCTTCGTTGAAAATTTCATCGAAGTGCCACCAACGACAGCCGCTGTACAGACAACTTCGCACGTAACCGTCTCGGAAAATTTCACTTTTGCAGGCGGAACGGGGGTACAAATTGCGGGAACACCGACCAATTTAACGGTCAACGTTTTGAATGCCGATTTCAACCCACCGCCGGAATACGGAGAAATTTGGTGGTGTTCGATTCTGGATGTGCAGGGGTTGACAACGGGCAATTCAGTCGAAGTCATTGTGCCACTGCGCCGTCCAGTCGCCCCATTTACCGCGCTGACTCTCTTTCATCAGCAGTTGGATGGTTCATGGCTGCCGCTTGAAAATCAGGGAATTGTCACCGCCGATGGGCAATATGTTTTGTATACCCATCCGGGTGGCATTGTGGCCTCCGGCGGCGATCCGGCGATTCAACCCGAACTTTTGCCCGCCGAATCGATTCAGATTGAAGTGGTGGATACCCCTATTGAACAACCCCTGGTTGAAGTTCCGACTCAAGAAATTGCGGCTGTTCCGACCAGCGCAACCGATGGCACAAACAATACCATCATTATCAGTGAAGCAACCGCATGGCCTGAAATCCCTACTTCTGTTCCGGGTGAAAATAGTACGGATGGGAGCAGCGACACCGGTTTTGTCGAAGAAGCTACACCGCAACCTATTTTGCCAGCGCCAACGACCAACGCCCCTATTTCTGATGGGAGCAGCAACACGCTTTTGATTGGCGAAGTCACCGCCACGCCTGTTGTGACCCAAGTCACCCCCGTCAATAATGCTACGGTTGTGGATGGCAGCAGCAACACAATTTTAATTGG
>CAZXCU010000037.1:0-25808 GCA_964639245.1 uncultured Anaerolineae bacterium | reverse complement strand
TGACCCAAGTCACCCCCGTCAATAATGCTACGGTTGTGGATGGCAGCAGCAACACGCTTTTAATTGGCGAAGTCACCGCCACGCCTGTTGTGACCCAAGTCACCCCTGTCAATGATGCTACGGTTGTGGATGGGAGCAGCAACACAATTTTGATTGGTGAAGTCACCGTGACCCCGACTACAGTGCCTATCAATCCTACGATTGTTCCAATCCCAACCACGATTCCTCCGTCGCTTCCGTTTGGGGAAGGTGGGGTGCGGATTGAAGTCCTCATTATTTCCGCAACGACTATTCAACAATGTCAGACTGGCGGGATTAATTGTGCGTCGCTTCATCGGCGTTCTGGAACACGCGGATAACGCACCGATGAAAATGGCGTTGAGAGATAGCCTGAAAATTCCTAATTTTCAGTTGTAAGGACGGGAATAAAGGCGCTTAGGAGTCACTGTTCACAAAGACAATCTGACACGCTCGATATTTGCCCCCGACCTTACACATGCTTCAAGATACGCTGGCGAAGTTCGGAGAGCAAATCTTCGCGGTTGTATGCGCCCTTCTGGATAATACGCTCGACCTTGCCACTCAGATGTTCCCGTTCTGCGTCAGACAGCTCCATTGCCGTGACCACAATCACCGGAATGCTCCGCCAATCGTCGTGCTGGTACAGTTCGTCCAGAAATTCAAACCCGTCCATTTCGGGCATCATCAAATCCAGCAGAATCAAGGCTGGACGTTCGGTTTGCATGTGTTCCAGCGCCACCCGTCCATTTTCCGCTTCCAGCACGCGGCGGCCTTCGCTTTCCAGCAAATCGCGCATTAATTGGCGGGTGCTGGGGTCATCTTCCACAACCAGCGCGGGCAGCACTTGGGTGGTTTCTTGATAGTGACGCTGCACCACGCGCCGCAAACTGTCCGGGTCAATCGGTTTGGTCAGGTAGTCCGCCGCCCCCAGCGCGAATCCGGTACTTTTATCCTCGACAATTGAGAGCATAATCACCGGAATATGATGCAATGCAGGGTCATTTTTGAGCAGCGCCAGCACCACCCAGCCATCCATTTCGGGGAGCAGCACATCCAATACAATCACATCGGGTTTTTCGCGCCGTGCCACATCCAAGCCCTCTTTGCCTGTTCGCGCAGTGAGGACTTCTAAGCCCTCATCCTTGAGATAATGCGCCAACAATTCATGTACTGTATCATCATCATCCACCAGCAGCACCCGTCCACGGTTGGACACCCGCACAGGTTTGATCGAGCCGGTAGTGCGTTTTTTGGTCGGCACCGCCTGAGAGCGATATTCATATTTTTCTGTCACCGTCACCGGCAATATCATCGTGAAAATGGAGCCTTTTTGAACTTCACTTTCCACCCTCAGCGACCCGCCCATCATCACACAAAAGCGACGGCTGATGGCTAAGCCCAAACCCGTCCCGCCAAATTTACGGGTGGTACTGGAATCGGCCTGCACAAATTCATCAAAAATAGTGGAAAGTTTTTCCGGTGGAATCCCGATGCCGCTGTCCTCCACTTCAAAGCGGAGTGTGTCATTGTCCCGTGCTACCCGCAGCCAAATATCGCCTTCGCTGGTGAATTTTGCGGCGTTGCTCAACAAATTAAATAACACTTGGCGTACCCGGGTTGGGTCAGCGTACATCGAGTCAATATCTTCGCTCATGAACACCTGCAAGCGATTCCGATTGCCTTCAACCATGGGCTGAACCGAACTGACAGTGGTTTGAATTAAGTCTGGCAGATTGAATTGCTCAAGGTGGAGTTCCATTTTGCCGGATTCGATTTTGCTCAAATCCAGCACATCATTAATCAAACTCAGGAGATGCTTGCCATTGTCCACCACACGGGTGAGGCGGTCTTTCTGCTGTTCCGTGACCGCGCCATACAACCCACTCATCACCAAGTCGCTGTAGCCAATAATCGCGTTCATCGGGGTACGGAGTTCGTGGCTCATATTGGCAAGGAAGGTGCTTTTAGACCGATTGGCAGCTTCGGCAGCATCGCGGGCGCGGCGGAGTTCTTCTTCGGCGCGGATGCGGTCTGTGATGTTGGTTGAAACGCCAATCACTCCGCCCACCGACCCATGGTTATTCATCGGCGTGTACCATGCTTCCCAGAATTGGTCGCCAAAATTTAGCACCGCCTTGATTGGCTGGCCTTGAAGGGCGAGTTTGACACTTTCAATGATGGCGGGTTGGTCACGGTAGCTTTCAAAAATAGACAGACCCACCAAGGAACCGGATTGTAACCCCAAATCGGTCACGCCCCGTCCATCAAACAAAGTAAAAATACCGTTTTCATCCACCGCAAAGAGGATAATCGGAGCGCTATTGACCACTGTTCGCAGCTTGGCTTCACTTTCGCGCAGCGCACTTTGTGAATTTTCTAGCCGTTCTAACATCTGATTGATGTTATCGCCCAATTTGCCGAGTTCGTCCTCCCCTTCGACGATGATGCGGCTGGAAATCAAACGCCCTTGCCCGATTTGATTCACATCTTTACTGAGCGTCGCCACCCGGGACAGCACCATTTTTTCCAACAGCAGCAGCATTGCACCCAAGACAATCACACTGCTGACCCCTAGAAAAATCAAAAATGTGGAAATGCTGTCTACACCCTGTTGATAGATTGCGCGGGGTTGCTCAAAACGCAGCACCAGATGGTCGGGTTCATTAAAAGTTTCCAGCAGACCATACCCGGCAATGGTTTCGTCGTTGAGGGGGCGGGTAAAAATGGGGGTATCATGGTCAAGTTCACCCGCCACAAACGCTGAACTGTCTGGCATCCCATCTTCAGGGTAAATTTCTAAATCGATCTGAACAACATCGCCCAAACGGTCAATTTCAGTTTGGTTCAGATACCGCGCCCAGATGAGCGTTCCTAAGATTGGCGCATTGCGTTCGCTGGGCAAAATCGGGGCAGAAGCCACCAACATCGCACCCTGCGGCAGGATGATGAGTCCAGTTTGGCTGCCGGAGGGGGAATCAAAATGATTCAGTTGGGGATTTTCGGCAAGCGCTGTCACTACTGCGCGGTCAGTCCCGATGACTGCGTTCACTTGTGTAATATCCAGCGCTTTGGAATAGACCACCTTGCGGTCATTATCCAGAAAAATCATCAAATTGACGCGCTGCGAGATGAAGGTATCATCTGAAAGATGCCGCCGTACATAGGATAAATCCCCGTCTTGGATAAACTGGTAGGTATCATCCCACACGGCGTAATCAATCACGCTGTTTTCGACAACAGATGTTTCATCCTCAATCAGATTCACCGCCCGTTGGACATTCCGTTCAACCAGTTGGCGCTCAAGGGTTTCGTAATCTTCGACCAAGCGGTTTTGCGAATAAAAATACAATACCACGACCAGCGCCGCCAAAATGAGGCTCACCGTGAGCAGGGTTTTTGTCCGTAGAGTCATAGGTTCACTCAGACCATTTTCTTGCTAGCTTAATGATAGTCGTTTTCGTCATTTCCCGTAACCCAAACCCACCTGAATTTTTGTTCATTTTTGGGGAGTAAAGTAGCTTATAATAGAACAGGAAAAAGCGAAACACATCATGAAAAAATTGTTAGGGGCGATTTTACTACTGGTGGTTGTCTGTGGCTGTACCGGCGAGGATACACCACCAGAGGCTGATTGTATCAACGGCGCAGATGTTTTACGCGAGACAGGCACGGTCGATTACAAAACTGCCGCGCCGGGAACCAGTTTTATCCATACATGGCGCGTCGTCAATACCGGGTCATGTATATGGGATGAAACCTATTCCTTGGTAGAAATCGCGGGGACGGTCATTTCTGTTCAACCGACCACTCCTCCCCTTGCGCACACCCCGCCGGGGGGTGAACTCCTCATCACGGTTAAATTATGGGTGGATGAAGCTGCCCCGAACAATGTCACCCAGAGCGCGGCTTTTGAGTTAAAAAGCCCTCAAGGAAAGTCGTTTGGCGATCCCTTAACGATTCAGGTGCGTGTCAGCAAAAATACCCCCACCCAGACTCCCACCCCCCATCCAGCCGTCACGGTGCAAGCGCCCATCGGGGCAAATTGTGTCAACGATGCAGCCTTTATTGGAGATGTCACGATTCCCGATGGCACAGTGGTTATACCGGGGCAGCCATTTAATAAAATTTGGCGCTACCAGAACACGGGAACGTGTGCGTGGAGCAAAAATACCTACCGGCTAGTTCAGGTCACAGGGAGTGCAATTTCAATGGCGCAGCAGGTCGTCCATTTACCGGATGCCCAACCGGGGCAAATTGTCGATATTCCAGTCACGCTCATTTTGACACTTGGCACCCCCACGGGCAAAATGGAATTCGCTTATTTTGAACTGCGTGCGCCCAACAATAATGCCTTTGGCTTAGCACCCTATGTTGAAGTTGTGGCTGGAGTCCTCAACGCGACTACCCTTCCCGATGCGGGCGGGGTTTGCACCAACAATGCCGTGTTTATTCAAGATATAACGATTCCAGATCAGACGATTGTGCCGCGTGGACAGCCCTTTGTGAAAACATGGCAGTTGCAAAACACCGGCACATGTCCTTGGAATAGCAATTACACCCTCAACAAAATTCTGGGGAACGAAATCACCGCCCAGACTCTTGCCCTCCCAGCTGTGAATCCGGGGGAAACCGTGAATCTGAGCATCACCTTAACGCTTTCTCCCCAAGCCACCGTCGGCGCGGTCTACACCGCCACGTTTGATATTTACACCCCCACCGGACAAGCCTTCGGGGTGCAGCCCTATGTACAGGTGATTGCGGGACAGTAATCCCTCACACATGGTACAATCTGCCTGCTTGATAGTGGAGAACAAGGAAAGTAAGCATGAAAACCTATACTTTTCACATTTCCGTTCCCAATACAGGCCGCACATGGCGGAAAATTGAAATGAAGGACTCGCAGACGTTAAACACGCTGCATCTCGCTATTCAAAAGGCCTTCAAATTTGATAACGACCACCTGTATTCATTTTTCATGAGTGGCAAAGCGTGGGACAGACGCAGCGAATACTCCGTTCCCGAAGATTATTACGATTTTGGGGCGCAAGAGGCAAAATCAGCGCAAACAGAAAACACAGAACCTATCGATTTAGAGGATCCTCAGCAGGTTCTCAAACTTTACTTCGGGGACAACGACCAAGCGATAGCGGAAACCCGCACGCGCTTGGGGGATCGTTTTGATGAATGGGTGCAGCGCATTGCCGATAGCCTTCGTAAACCCGGCAATGTGCATAAAACAAAATTGTCATCCCTTGATTTACAAGAAGGTCAGCAATTTTTGTATCTTTTCGATTATGGGGATGAGTGGCATTTTCATATTAAGGTTCACGCGGTGAATGGTGATGCCCCTAAAGGAAAATATCCGCGTATCGTGGAGTCGGTGGGGACACCCCCGTCCCAGTATCCTGAATGGGATGAGGGGGATGATTTTATTGAAATTGACATGGAGAATAGATGAGTTTTATTTTATCGCTGTTTGAAAAATCTATGATGAATGCTGCACGGGTGGTGTCGGTGATGCCCGCCCTTGCCCGCGCCGAAAAACTCGAAATTGATGACAATACCTCCTTATGGGCAACCTATACACCGGAGTATCGGGCAGGCGAGCCATTACGGAAAAATATTGAATGCGATGTCGCCATCATCGGCGGCGGATTCACGGGTGTCTCAACCGCCTATCATTTCAGTCGGCGCTACCCCGAAAAGCGGGTGGTACTGTTGGAAGCCAAATCGCTGGCGAACGGCGCAAGCGGACGCAACGGCGGCATGATGCTGAATTGGATTAACGGCGTGTCGGACAAAAGCGATGCGATGACACAACGGGTCTACGAATGTACCAACGCGGGCATTGATATGATGATGGAGATGATTCAGCGTCACAATTTGCCTGTTAGCTATCGGCGCGATGGCTCCATGCAGGTATTTACCGACCCGGCTCGGGCCGAAGCTGCCCACCGCGAAATCGAACATTTGAATACGCTGGGCATCCCGCTTCAATTTTTAGACTCATCCACGCTGGCAAAAACGGTTCATTTGCAAAATACCTATGGCGCAAAATTTGACCCCAACGAGGGCCAGATTAACGGGGCGCAGTTTGTACGGGCGCTGCGTTCGGTGCTGGTGGAACAGGGGGTCGAAATTTATGAACAAACGCCTGTCCTCAAAGTGCAGGAAGGCTCTCTCATCACCCTCACCACGCCGCACGCCGAAGTCAAAGCCAAAGCGATTGTCCTTGCGCTGAATGGGTATACTGGCAAATTGGGGTACTTCCGCAAGCAGTATTTCCCGTTGCATTCGCATGTCTTTGCGACTGCCCCGCTCACCCCCGAACAACAAGCCGCGATTGGCTGGCACGCTGCCTCCGGTTATTCCGATGATTTAGACCGTATTTCGTATTCCAGCCTGACCAGAGAAGGCCATCTTGTTTTTGGCGGGGGCAGCAATGCGTCCTATGCCTATTTGTATAACAACCGCACTGCCTATCCCGGCACGCCACACAGCGCCCAACGCGGTTTCAATAAAATGCACCAGACAATGACGGAATATTTGCCTGCCGCTAAAAATTTACCTATCGCCCATCGCTGGACAGGCACACTCGCCATTACCCTCCAGCGCAATTGTTCGATGGGGGTCATCGGGGAAAATCGGAATGTGTTTTATTCCTTGGGTTATAGCGGGCATGGGGTGGTGCTGGCGAATATCGCGGGCAAAGTCCTGACGGATATGTATTCTGGCGATGACCAGCCGTGGCGCAAACACCCATTTTATCAAGCTGCCCTCGCCCCGATTCCGCTTGAGCCATTTCGCTGGCTAGGCTATAAAATGATGACGACGGTCACAGGCCGTTCCCCACGCGAAGGATAATGGGGGTTGTAGGATGCGTTGAGACGAAAATCTTGTTTTTTCGCGCCTCACAAAAATTTTTAAACCTATTACGCTCGTATCAGGTACTTTAATGTTGCCTGCTGGTCTGCTACCTTTGCGCTGGCTTATCAAATAGGTACCGATGTTTTATTTAGCATTTTTATTATTTTGAACTGCTACCCTAAAAAAACAGCGCGAGTATTCCCAAACCCCGCGCCGCCAGCATGAAATTTTCTTATGTGCAACACACCATGAATAACATGGATTGTTACCGATCAAATTGCGGAAAGGGATCCTTCAATGCGGGTTTGCGGCGCAATTCATCATCTGTCAACAAAGCTGCCTGTAGGGTTTGCAGCATGGCTTCTTTATCCATGTTCTGACCGATAAATACTACTTCCTGACGGCGATCTCCGAAGGGTTCTTCCCAATACTGCGCTTTGTAATCAGCAACACTGACATCATCGGGACGTTCTGCTTCGGGGATAGAAGCCAACCAGCGCCCCGCAACACCCACCCGTGCCACACTGCCCGCCAACGACCAATTCATCGCAATATCGTTACGCGATGCTAGCCAGAAGAATCCTTTGGAACGCAGGACATATGACATATAACCATCGTTCAAAAAGCGCCACAATCTTTCCGGGTGGAAAGGCCGCCGAGCCCGAAAGACAAAACTGCTAATCCCATATTCTTCCGTTTCGGGGGTATGTTCGTTGAGGAGTTCTTTTTTCCACCCTGCCGAATTTTGGGCTTCGACCATATCAAACCGTCCCGTACCGATGATTTTCTCAAATGGGACATGCCCGTGTTCCGCACGGATAATTTCGGCGGCAGGGTTGAGTTTATGCAGCAGGCTTTCCAACGCGGCGAGTTTGTCTGCCGGGACAAGGTCGGTTTTGTTCAGGACAATCACATTGGCAAACTCAACCTGATCGATTAACAGGTCGCTAATGGTGCGGAAATCGTGGTCACCCAGCGCCATATGACGGTCTTTCAGGCGCTGCCCTTCCTGATAATCATCCAGAAAACGGTTGGCATCTACCACAGTGACCATTGTATCCAGCGTTGAAATATCCGATAAACTGGTCTGTTCACCAGCAATCGGAAAACTAAAGGTCATGGCAACGGGGAGGGGTTCGGAAATCCCGGTGGATTCAATCAGCAGATAATCGAAGCGGCCTTCCCGCGCCAATCGTGTAACCTCAACCAGCAAATCTTCGCGCAGCGTACAGCAAATACAGCCGTTGGTCATTTCGACGAGTTTTTCTTCAGTCCGGCTGAGATTTGCGCCACCATCCCGCACCAACTGCGCGTCAATATTGACTTCGCTCATATCGTTGACAATGACCGCCACCCGCAGTCCAGCACGATTGTTCAAGAGATGGTTGAGGACGGTGGTTTTACCCGCACCCAGAAACCCCGACAAAACGGTCACAGGTAATTTTTTCATGCTTCTTTCCTTTCACAGAGAACGGCAAGCTGCCGCCAAACATCTGCAATCTCCGCAGCTTCGACGGTCACACGTTTATGCTTATCCCACCCGCGCAGACAGCGTTCCCGATGTTCAAGTCCTGCGCTTGCCTGCACCCACATTTCGTAATCACTCACCCAACCCAGCGCTCTGCCCATCAGCAAGCGAACTTTTTCTCCTTCGTCAAAAGTACGGGGAATCCGCAACGCAGGCACTTCTTCCATCTGGCTAATACAGCAGGTTAAATTTCCTGCCAGACGCGGGTTAAAATCATTGCGGCTCAAAAATAAATGCCCGTGGTTCGGGTCGTGCCAGAGCAGCCCGAACCCCCACAGCACCACTTTTGACCCGTCCACAAAAGGATAGCTGTACATGGTGCTGCCCCGTTCGGCTTCTCGCTGGCATTCAAAACCGTACTCAACCAGTAAATTGCCCTGTTTGCTGCGAATATCCTGTCCCCAGCACCACAACTGCTGGTCGAATAATTTGTGACCCAAACGGCGCAGCGTAGCGGGGGGTTGCCATTTGCGTGACATTATTCTGTGACCATCCACTCGCCGAAGGGGTCATCCAATGTGCGCCACTTTTTCCACCCCAGCGCCATTTCTTCATCCGTCAACAGGCACGCATCTAATTCGGCTTTGACGCGGGCTTTGTCCATCTCCACGCCAATAACCACCAATTCCTGTCGTCTATCGCCATGTTCACCTACCATCTGGCTTTCGATTTCGGCGACCAGCTCAAGCTCATCAGGCCAATCGGCTTTGGGGGCGGCAGACCACCACATCCCACCATAGGTTAAAGTAATCACTTTTCCTGCTTGCGACCAGACCCCCACTTCGTTATAGCGGGTTGCCAGCCAGATAAACCCCTTAGAACGCACTACCGGATTCAAGGCATCGCTGTCCAGCCATGTCATCAAGCGAGCCGGGTGAAAAGGCCGCCGCGCAATGTAGACAAAACTGCTAATGCCATATTCTTCGGTTTCGGGAACGTGTTCGCCGCGTGCTTCTTTGAGCCATTCAGGAGACATCGCGGCTTGGTCAAAATCAAAACGGTGGGTATTTAAAATTTCGTAGGTGGGGACACGCCCCTGCTCAATACGTAAGATTTTGGCGGTGGGATTCAACTTCCGCAGGATGGCTTCCAGCCGATTCACATGAGCTTCTTCGACCAGATCAATTTTGTTGATGAGCAGTACATCGGCAAATTCGACCTGATCCACCAGCAAATCGACCACATTCCGTTCATCATCTTCGCTCATGCCGATGCCACGTTCGTTGAGGGCATCCAGCGAGCCATATTCGCGCATAAAATTCAGCGCATCCACCACGGTGACCAGCGTATCGAGACGGGCAAATTCAGAAAGCGTTGTGCCATCCTCATCTTCAAAGGTAAAAGTCTCCGCAACCGGCAGGGGTTCGGCAATACCCGTCGATTCAATCAGCAAGTAATCAAAACGCCCATCGCGGGCTAATTTTTGTACCTCAACCAGCAAATCTTCGCGCAGGGTGCAGCAGATACAGCCGTTGGTCATTTCGACCAGTTTTTCATCGGTGCGGCTGAGGGCAGCCCCGCCTTTTTTAACCAACTGCGCGTCAATATTGATTTCGCTCATATCATTCACGATGACCGCCACCCGCAGCCCTTCACGATTATTTAACACATGATTCAGGACGGTGGTTTTGCCCGCGCCTAAAAAACCCGAAAGCACCGTTACCGGTAACTGCCCCATCTTGCTCTCCTTAATGATACACTGTATCAATTAGGAAAAGTATAAAAGATGGAAGCATCCGATGGCAAGGGATAAAATATTCTGATTTGAAGGATCACCTGATGTTGACGATTCGCCATGCTGAAATTTCCGATGCTCCCGTTCTCCTGACCCTCACCCAGAAAATACTGGCTGACCCCACTGTGTTCATGCTGCGTACCGCCGCCGAATTTGATAGGACGATCCGCGAACAGGAAGCGCTGCTACGCGAATTTCAGGACAGTCCCAATTCGCTGTTCATCGTGGCAGAAGCTCAGGGCGAACTCATTGGCTATGCCGATTTAAAAGGCGGGCGTTTTCTGGTGGAGCAGCATGTGGCAGAACTCAGTATTGCGATTGTGGGTGAGTGGCGCGGCAAAGGGGTGGGGCAGCAGTTGATAGACTCTTTAATCGTGTGGGCAAAGGCCAACCCCATGCTCAAGAAAATTTTCTTATTCGTCGCTGCCCCCAACGAAGGCGCGATTCGCCTGTACGAGCGCTGCGGATTTGTCAAAGAGGGTCAACTTATCAAAGATTACTACCGCAATGGCATTTATTATGATAGTTATATGATGGGCTTATGGTTAGGCGATTAATCTTTCGGGGGATGCCAACCCACGCTAATCCACAATTTTCGAGCCGCTATCATTTTCTCTCGGTTCATTTTTAAGCGACTAATGGTTGCACGCGCAGCAGGGGTTAAACCCACTATCGCTGTATAATCTTCATTCCAGAGAAAATGCTCATGCCAGACTTGAGTTCTAGGATTAAACAATGGCTGTTCTTCTCCTGTGTCTGGGTCAATCCCCGTTTGAAAATCAAATTTGCGCTCGTTACAACTTGGGCAAGCCAGCGCTAAGTTTTCCTCTGAATCTCCTCCCCCTTTTGATTTAGGAACAATATGATCCACTTCCATGCTTAACAAAATAAATTCAGGTGACTGGCAATATTCACAACGATATTTTGCCCGTGCAAGCACCAAATCACGTTTCATTGGGGAAACGGTCATTGATTACTTTCGCTTCTGAAGATAAGCATCTATATCATATCCCCGTTCTTTGAGCAAAATTAAGCCTTTAGAACGCAACAACATATACTGGTCAATCAGCGCCAAAATATACTCGCGCTCATTCGTTTCTGCTGGAGATAAAGCTCTTTGTTGGGAGAGTGCCCGTAATTCTTGCAAACGTTTTTCTTTATCGGGACTCAACTGGAAATGTATCAATTGTCCAAGATATGCGTCGGGTAATGCTTCTACATACGCAAACAATGTTTCGGTATCCATTTCAAGCGGGTGTGTCATCAGTTGAAGCAATATTTCCAGCAATGAAGCGACAGAGTGATGTTTCTGGTCTGCCGCTATTGCCAATTGGTCATAGTCATACGGCAAAACCTTCAAAGTAACCGTTGGAATTGTCATATATCGACTCCATGCTCTTTTCTTCTCATTGTACCGCAGGTTTTAGCCCACCAAACACCGCCAGCGCATAAATTTTCATGTAACAATCCACATGCTCAAAACCAATTTGCCGCAACCAATCGCATTGGGTTTCTACCGGAGTCACCATATCCTCAACAGGCCGAAAATTTCCTGATACCCCGATTGCTTATGGGCATCGGGTAAATGGTGAATCGCGTAACCAGACACCACCACATCAATAGTCCGGCAAATAGAGTGAATAAAAAATTATAAAAAAAGATTGACTTTTCTCCTTTAAATTTTCTATGATGGAGTTGCCCTGTAAGATTTTTATTGAAAAATCGCCGAAAGCCCCTGCTTTTAGGTGTGGGGAGTATGTCCCTAGATAAGGAAGCACATCATGGCACGTCAAGCAGCTGAACGGTTTTTGGACAAAGTGAACGAAGATAACCAGATTCGGGAAGATTTCGCACGGATTCAGCGTGAAGCCGGCGATAACTGGGTCACTAAGGCGATTGCCTATGCCAGTGAGCATGGCTATGATTTCACCGAGGAGGAATTCCTCGCTGTGATGGACGAACGCTTTTCTGGCGATCTGACTGATGAACAACTGGATCAGATTGCTGGTGCAGGCGGACCCCGCCTCTATAACGAGGTAAATTCTGAGCATGACCAAGACAGCTTCTAAACTGGATGTTGGGGGAATAAGCGCCGCTTCGGGAAGCTAACAAAACCTATCAGCCTATGCGATAGCTTAAAACCCCCTGCTCGCTGCACTAGCTACGCTAGACCGCAGGTTTTAGCCCACCAAACACCGCCAGCGCATAAATTTTCATGTAACAATCCACATGCTCAAAACCAATTTGCCGCAACCACTCACACTGGGTTTCTACCGGAGTCACAATATCCTCATCCGGCGGCGCGTGCAGAATTTTGTCCTCAATGGCGGCGCGTGTTGTCGTCCCGCCGCGCTGTTGTTCTGCCGCGTAGAGATTGTCAATGAGCGCTTGTTCCCACAGATTTTCCACCCATGCCGACGGGGAGGCGACATGCTCGATATTCACAAACACCCCACCCGGATTCAACAGGCCGAAAATTTCCTGATACAGTGACTGCTTACGGGCATCGGGTAAATGATGAATCGCGTAACCGGACACCACCACATCAAAGGTTCCCTGCACGATTCCACTTAAGGGCTGATTCAGGTCAAAATGATGAATCTCGGCCTGTGCTTCGGTGAAATTTTGACGCGCCGCCGCCAGCATGGGATGAGAAAAATCGAGCAGCACCCCCTTGGCAGTTGGATAACTTTCCACCAGCATCCGACCCAAAATCCCGTTGCCACACCCCAGATCCAAAAAACGAGTCACGGTAGGGCGCTGCGTTGTGATGACCCGCATCATGACATCCAGCTGTTCTTTAGCCAGCGGCAACGCGGCACGAATACCTGTCAGAAAATTTTCAACCAGCGTAGGATTCTTCCAGGCGTGGTCGGTCATAGTGCCTCCTCTAACCAATGAAGTGCATCAGCATAAGTAAAAAAGATACGGGGTTCAGGCCCTTTCACTTTCGGGCGCAAGGTAATCATAAACATACGAATAATTTGCAGGAGGAAATTACGCTGCATGACAAGCGCAAAACGTCCCTCTAGGGCTTGAAATTCATCTGACCTGACCAACCGTTCAACCCGTTCGCGCATTGCCA
Source organism: uncultured Anaerolineae bacterium (assembly GCA_964639245.1). GTDB lineage: Bacteria > Chloroflexota > Anaerolineae > Aggregatilineales > J027 > SB15. The sequence goes on along the minus strand of CAZXCU010000037.1, from coordinate 12,572 downwards.
TCGAAAAGGGCGCATCCCCGTTGCTAGCATCACACAGCATCAAAAACGGCTGTCCATGAGGCCATTCATGGACAAGGGCGGTGGTCGAGTCCATGTAAATATCCACGACTGCACGGGTGGCATCTGGCACAACAAACGCGGCAATTTTGCCCTCTGCGACCCACTCAAATTTGACCTGCTGCCCCAAGTCGTGCAGGCCCAGTTGAAGGTTATCCGGCAAAAAAATGTTGCTCATAACCCGCCAAAGGCCGCCATTTTGGTTTCCATATAGTCGGCGAGTCCTTCCATGCCTGCTTCATGCCCTTGTCCGCTTTGTTTCCACCCGCCAAAGGGCGCTTCGGTGGTCTGAGGCAGCCATTCATTCACCCCCACCATGCCAAACTCCAAGCCCTCAACCATTTTGATGGCGGTGTTCAGGTCATTGGTAAACACATACGCGGCAAGACCATATTCAGTCTCGTTCGCCAGCGCCAATGCTTCCTGCGGGTCAGAAAACGGAATGACTGGCATCACCGGGCCAAAAATCTCCTGACGGGCAATGTCATGCGCCATCGTGACATTGGCTAGCAGGGTCGGCTGGAAAAAATAGCCTTTGTCCAGATGGTCAGGACGATTGCCCCCTGCCAGAATTTCGACCCCTTGCCCCACTGCCTGAGTCATCATTTGTTCCAGACGGTCACGCTGACGGGCATTAATCATTGGCCCTACGTCCACCGATTCATCCAAGCCGTTGCCTATTTTCATGTTGGAAATAATCTGGGTGGTGCGGTCAAGAAATTCTTCCAGCACCTGTGTATGCACCATGTAACGCTGCGGGGCAATACACACCTGCCCATTATTGCGAAATTTAGCGGTGACGGCGGTTTGGGCAACACTGGCAAGATCAACATCCGGGAAAATCAACACCGGCGCATTCCCGCCCAATTCCAAACCGAGGCGGGTAAACGTGCGTGATGCCCCATCCAGCAAAATTCGTCCGACGCGGGTGCTGCCCGTAAAGCTGATTTTTCGCAGCGCGGGATGATCCAGCATGGCCTGTCCCATCGTGTCGGGTTCGCCGTTGATGAGATTGAGAACCCCTTGTGGAATCCCCGCCTCAACGAGAATATTGACCATTTCCATCGCGGTGAGGGGGGTAAATTCGGAAGCCCGCAACACCACCGTACAGCCTGCTGCCAATGCTGCCGCTACTGCCCGTCCGGGATTATAGGTGGGGAAATTCCATGCGGTAATCACCCCGACCACGCCCATCGGCTGCTTGAGCGTGATACGGCGTTTGGTCGCTTGGCGTGACGGGATGACCCGCCCATAAGCCCGTTTGCCTTCCTCCGCGAACCACTCGAACAAATCTGCTGTTACCCCCCATTCCCCCCGCGATTCCCGAATCGGTTTGCCACTTTCGCGGGTGGTGGTGCGGGCTAATTCTTCCTGCCGTTCGCGCATCAGGTCGGATGCTTTTTTGAGAATCGCAGCGCGTTCGTAAGGTGTTTTTTGCTGTCCCCATGCAGGAAATGCGCTGGATGCCGCTTCGATGGCAGCATGACAATCCTCTGCATTCCCGAACGGGACGGTATGAATGATTTCTTCGGTGGCAGGATTCAGCACATCCCATGTGTTGCCATTGCTGGCCTGCACCCATTCACCATTAATGTATTGAAGGTAGGTATAGTTGGTCATGATTTTTAGTGGTTAGTTCCTAGTATTTAGTTAATATTCAAGAGGATATTATGGACAAAGCAATTAAAAACCAAATGATTGCGGACAGCATGGATGCTGTCCCTACGAGAAATCCACCTGTAGGGACGGGATATATCCCGTCCGCAAAAGTTGGATTCATTTAAAGTCTAATTGCCTTGTCCATTAGGATTTGGAACGAGATTAAATTCCGCTACAGTATCGACATCCTCTAAATGCAGTGAAATTGCCTCACGTAAATTAGCCAAAAGTTCATCTAACGTTCGCCTGTCCGTAATCACCGAAATTTCATCACAATAAGCCGCATAGACTGGGCCGTATTCTTCGTCTTCGGTACTGTATTCTACATGCACATGAATCGTATCGTTCATTTTTTATTCTCCAATACAAACAACAGCGCCGCCGCGTAACATTCACTTGCGCCGAAATCCTCAAAAGCGCGTTTTTCGCCCTGCCATTGAATTTCGCAGGTATAGCCATCCGAAGTCGTGAGCAGCGTCAATACGGGTTGGGCTTCGCCACGCTCCACCAGCCGTTTTTCAAGGAGGCCACGCAGTTGGTCTTCACGCGGAATCCAGATGGCATCCGTCACAATGAGATAATCCATTGCCCATTCCGCCGCGCCGTTAAAAGTGATGGCGTTTTGCCCGTTTAAAATTTCGACCACCACCGTCATATCGCTGATGACAAATACCCGTTCATCCAATTCGCGGAAGGGAATCGCAAAAAAATCATTTTCCTGTGGCTGCCAATCCAGCCCGGCAGTTTTGAGTTTCAGGGCAGTTTCAATTGAAATCATGATGATAGCCTTTAGGTTTTAGGCGTTAGGGAAGGGCGGGGACAAATGCGCCTGCGAACGATTCCCGCCCTGCAAAATCCACCTTTCGCCTGATGAGATTTTAAATCAAACACATTATGCTGACACAGATAGACTCTGAGCCAACGACTAATCGCTAACAGCTAAACACTATCACTATACCCCATCTGGTAGAAAAGTGGGAAAAATGGAACTGACCATGGACATGCGGTGTACTAATGTAATGGCACAATCTCATCAGAAAGGCCATGACCGGGTGGATTGGATTACTCGTGCGCTGGCAGGCGATGAACTTGCCTGGGAAGCGCTGGTTGAAGAACATCAAGAAGCAGTTTTCCGCTTGGCCTATTTATTGCTCGGCAGCGCGGATGATGCCAAAGACATTGCACAGGACACATTCATTGCTGCCTACAAAGCCTTAAAGAGCTACGATTCTGCGCGTCCTATTCGCCCATGGCTCTTGAGCATCGCTGCGAATCGCGCCCGCAATCACTATCGTTCGTTCAGCCGTTATACAGCCGCGATGGGTCGGTTCACCAATACAATCAAGTGGACAACCGCCAGCGCCGAAAGCATCAGCACCCAGCATTTTGAGGAACAATCGCTGCTGCACGCCATCCAACGACTGAAACGCGACGACCAGGAAGTCATTTATCTGCGCTATTTTCTGGAATTGTCTGTGCCAGAAACGGCTGATGCGCTCGATGTTGCGCCGGGGACAGTCAAATCGCGCTTGCATCGGGCATTGGAACGGCTGAGGGGCATTATCGAAAAAGATTATCCTCATTTGCGCTCCTTTTCAGGCACGCTAGAATGGGAAAGAGAGTGATGAACGGGCAACCTATCATGGAAAATCAAGATTTAGAACAACAGGTGCAGGAGTTCGCCCGCACCTTTCACTACCCCGACACCCCGAATATCGCCCAATCGCTCCCGCGTATGGGGCAAATCCAGCGCCGACAGCACCAGCAAAAATTGGTGCGGGTGATGGGCTATGCGCTGGGGGCGGCGGTGATGCTGTTGTTTTCGGTGTTGGTGCTGCGGCAGGTGGATTGGTCACGCGGGGGAAGCACGACCCTCGACACCCCTACCGAAGCGGCTTTGACCAAAACAGGTGGCGAACCGACTTTTCAAACAGTGTCCACCCTGCCCGCCTATCCACAGGAATTAGGTCGCCCGGATTATGTGCTGTCCTACTATGACGACCAATCTTACTCGGTGATTCTGGTGTGGCAAAAAGTGCCGAGTGGCAGACAGCAAAACCGCCTGCCGCTTGCCAATTTCCAGCAGGCGGGATTCCCGCAGATGAACGTGCCATCGTATGTGGTGCAGCAGTCGATGCTGTCCAACAACATTTATTTTCGCAATCCGTTTGCCCGTGTGGAGGATGAAACCCTGCTGTATGAACAAATTTTGCCCACCGGCGAAAAACTCATCTGGCAAGTGACACGGATGCCGTATTATCGGTAGTCAACTATCATGCGTTTAGTTTCCAAAGCAACAGGACTATGGGTTTTCAAACAACTTGTTGCTTGGTTTTCTGATGATGCACAGAGCGAAACAAACCCCAAAAGTAAAAGAACAAAGCATTCAAAATATCGAGATACGCAAAACAATCGAAGAGGTCAACAGGCCTTCAATGACGCGCAGCAAGCCCGCCGTGAAGACGTTTTTATTGATACAGAAAACGATACTTGGGTTGTGCGTAGTAAAAAGGGGAGAGAACAAATCTTTAATTTTGATGGCAAGCATGTCACTGCCATCAACCGCCCAAACCAAGCGCACAAAAACCGCCTAAAAACAGGTAGAATTAAACCAATAAGTGACGATGAATGGCAAAAATTCAAGGAGACCTTTCAATGAAACTCAAAGATAAGCTACTTGATGTGACAGCCGATTTAATCTCATCCAAAGAAAGCCAACCCTTTCTAAAAAAGCTCTTTTCTTTGCCGATGGGAACGTGGATTGAAGTTTCAGAGTTGGTCAGCGGTTTGCCCCGTGCCTCTCAAGAAACCAATACCTTACAGAAGGTTGCAAAAGGTCAACTGAAAGTCACTTGGCTTGATTTACCCGATTCCGTGCATGGCAACGGGTATTGCATCGTATTATTTTTAATGGAGGAAATTTATTGGGATAATCTGTTTATTTTCAATAAACAGCAGTTTGATGATGCCGCTTAATCACCAACGAGGTCATGAGGATTCCTCTTGGGATTCGCGCTTTCGCTTCTCTAAATATGCTCGAAAGCGTTTAAGAGCCGCATCCCTTCGCTCACGATTAATTTCTGATTTTGGTTTCCCTTTTAAATATTCCTCCACTTCGCTACGGCTCAGAGACCCTGAGGTTCTGATGAGTACAGTTAGAACAGCCAATGGATCAATACCCTCTTCATTCAAGCATTGATTCTCCTCTGATGGGGGAATATTTTGCGGCTTGTCCATAATTACGCCCCTTCTACAAAACCAACACGTTTAAAAATTATAGCGCAAACCACCGCCCGCCCGTTGCCAGCCTTACGCAGCGCCTAACGAGGAACCCGACTGCCACGAAAGGGGTACATAGCGATAGAAACACAATGGAGATTTGCTATGAAAGTACGCTTTTTGCTGGTCTTGGGGCTGCTGACCGTTTTTCTTGTTGGCATCCCTGTGGCTGCCCAAGAACCGGATGTCGAAATCATTGGCGGGGAGGACAATCCCGCAGCCGTCAATGAATTGCTGGCCTTCCATATCGCGCCGAATACTGTCGCCGTGAAAGGACAAATTTACGTCGCCAGCTTGCCCGCCGAAATGCCGTTTGACCTGCCTATTCCCGAAGATGCGCGGATTATCGGCAGCGTTGTCACCGCCTATGGGGATGAATTTATGGGTGGGGCGCAAACCTTCACGCAGATTTACCTGCAAACCGGTGCTGCCCCCGATGAGGTCATTACTTTTTATGAAACGGCACTGGGCGAAGGCTGGGAATTTGGGGTCGGCAGTCCGGGCTATGGCTTTACGATGGAAGACATTTCCAACCAGCAGTTTTGCTATAACGGTAACGAGGCGTTCTTTGATGTCACCGCCTCCGCCGATTTTAACGGCAGCAACCGTATCACTATCCAATATACGGTTGGCGGGAAGTTTGACTGCACGACAGCGATTAGTGAAGTCCCCGATGAAGGCGCATACGTCCTGATTCCCGTGTTGAACACGCCAGAGGGAGTTGAAATTGTCAACAGCCATAACGAAGCCCCATTGCAAGGGGGTGGGGGGGGTGGAAATTTTGCGACTATCAGCGCCTTTTTGCGCTCGGAGTTTTCGGCGGAAGAAATTGTCACCCTCTACCAGCCTCAGTTAGAAGCTGAAGGGTGGACATGGGTTGAAACCACCGCGTTCGCAGGCTTTGCAACCAGCGTGTGGACAATCGAAAACGAGGTGGGCAACACTTTTGAGGGCTACTTGATGATTCGGCAAAGTCCGGTGGGCAACAATTTGTACTATGCCGAACTTGTGATTGCGCGTGAATCCCGTTAAGGGAACGCCCGGTGCTGCAATGGTGTATAAAACAACAAAAGCAAAGTTAGGAGATACAACAATGAAATTGAAATGGTCACTTCTGTTGGTGCTGGCACTTGTGCTAGCCATGACTGCCCTCCCCGCGATGGCACAGGAAGATTCTCCCAATGTGGAAATCATCGGTGGGGAAGACAACCCCGAAGCGGTGCGCGAACTCTTAGGTTACATCGCCGCACCCTATGCGCCGGCTGGCCCGGTCAAAGTCTATGTGGGGCAATTGCCCGAAGAAGTTCCGTTTGAACTGCCTTTGGCGGAAAATACCCGCATCGTCGGTAGCGTCATTTCAAACGCAAGCGGCCCCATGTACACCCAGATTTACCTTGCCAGCGATTTAAGCGCAGAAGACGTAACCAACTTCTATGTTGAAACGCTGCCAACGCAGGAATGGACATTGATTAATAATAATCCCGGTGGGCCACGCGGTTTTAATGCCCAAGCCACCACCAACGCGCAGTTTTGTTATCAAGGCGATGAAGCCTTCATTGACATGACCGCCTTTTCCGATGACAGTGGCGAAACCCGTATTTTTGCCTATGTGGGCTTGGAAGATGCCTTTTATCCCTGCAACACCAATCCGGGGCAAATGCCCACCGATGACCCGTACCTGCTGCTGCCTAACCTTGAAACACCCGCAGGCGTTGAAATCGCTACCAATTATGGCGGTGGTGGTGGCGGCGGTGGGGGGTACGGTTTCCGTACCGCCAGCACCTCGACCTTCCTGCGTTCGGAATTGACCGCCGAAGAAATCCTTGACCTGTACAATGTCCAATTGGCAGAACAAGGGTGGGTACAGACGGCGACAGGTGGTGCGGCGGAAGCCTTGGCGGGTAGCACATGGACGCTGACCACCGACGAAGGCAAAACATGGGGCGCGATTTTCTCCATCCAAGCCAGTCCCATGCAGGAAAATATCTTCTACGCGGAAATCCTGATTGTCGAAGGCCCTAGCGCCGAATAAGACTACTCGCTCCGCTGATTGTCCCTCTTATGGAAGTCCTGTAGCGATGGTTACAGGACTTTTTTATCGCTAACTCAGTTGTAAAACGCGCTCTAGCACATTCAAAATTTCGCTGCCATCGGCAGGGGCGCAAATGATATGCTTGACCAGCAGGCGGAAATCTTCAATTTCGTTGTAATTCACATGCACAATAATCGGGATGCGCTCGGTTATCGGGTCAATTTTCAACCGACGACACACTTCATACCCGTCCATCGTGTTCAGTTGCGATTGGGTGATGATGGCATCGGGCTGTTCCATATGCGCCAAACCAACCACCGCCGCGTAATTGCGGTAAAAATGTGGCACGACAAACACCTCGTAGCCCACATCTTCTAAGAACATGCGATGCACGTCTTCAAAATCCGGTTCGGTCAGCACGAGCATAATTTTAGCCATGCCTTCATTGTAGCATTAAATTACTTGCAGACTACTCAAGATAACTTTTGACCATTTGAGTCAGCGTTACGGGATGCCATGGTCGGAAAACCTGTGAATCCGACACTTCGGCTAAACGCTCATACTCATCACGCTGTGTCACGCACAACAAAATAATCGGGATGGAGGCGGTTTGCAGATTGGATTTTAACTCATGGCAGAGCGCGTAGGTTGGCTCACTGCGGCGTATCAGGATGAGATTAACCGGATTCTCCCAGACCGTTTCAAAGGCTTCCTCATGGCTAAACACCACCAGACAATCCAAGCCTAAGCGTGTTAAGAGGATGTGCAGCAGTTTCGCCTCATCTATGTCATGGTCAACCACCAGCACCAATTTGTTAAGACTCATAGACTGTTTTCCCGCCTACCACCGTCCTTTGCACCCGTATCTCGGTCAAATTTTCAGGAGCAATCGTTAGGGGGTTATCGCTTAAAATTGCGAAATCCGCCCATTTCCCCACCGTTAAACTGCCCCGATTGTCCGCGTCGCCACTGGCAATCGCCCCGCCTATCGTATACGCATAAAGCGCTTCTTCGGCGGTAATGGCTTGGGCAGGCGCAACCACCCCGCCTTCAATATCGCGGCGTAAAATGGCGGCTTGCATCCCGCGCAGGGGATTGTCATTTTTCACCACAGGCGCATCAGACGACAAGGCCACATCTATTCCTGCATCCAGCATGGCACGCACCGGATAGGTATGCGGTAGCAGGCTGTCCGGCAAATATTTACGGAAATTGCCGCCGAGTTCATCAATAAAAATCGTCTGGGGAACGGCGATTATCCCCGCCTGTTGTGCGCGGCGCAGATGGTCAGCTGTGGGCAGCCCGAAATGCTCAATCCGATGCCGCGGCCCTGCCTGCACCTGATACAGCGACTCGTATACCCCCAACACCAATTCAATTGTTGCATCCCCGATGGCATGAATCCCGATTCGCAATCCGGCGCGGTGTGCTTCTAAGGCCAGTTCAAACAATTCATCGCGTTCAAAGCGCGTCATCCCCCGATCATTTTTGTGCCGATAGGGAACACTCAAGGCGGCGGTGGCCCCGCTTAACCCCCCATCCGCAAAAAATTTGACCGTATCAATCCGCAAATGGTCAGACAAATATTTTTCTGGCAGGGGCAAATTTTCTGTCCCACCATCAGGCCGCCGAATTTTCATCACATTCAAGCGGTTGGGGAGTTGACTGTTTTTATCCATTGTCTGATAGGTGGTTAGCAGATTTGGCATCACGCCGGGATCTGTGGCGCTGGTAATACCGAGTTCAAGCTGATGGCGGGTTGCTGCGAGAAGCATCTGTTCATAATTTGTCGGTTCGGGAATATGGTTAAAGACTAAGCCGAGCGCGGTTTCGTGCAAAACTCCCGTTGGATTGCCGGATTCGTCACGATCAATCCATCCCCCCGGTGGTGGAGTCGTATCGGCTGTGATTCCAGCAATTTCCAGCGCTCTGGAATTGACCACCGCGATATGAGCGCATGTCCGAATCAGATAGGCCGGACGGTCTGGCAATACCGCATCCAAATCAGCGCGGGTGGGGTGTCGGCCTTCCGTCATTTGCGCCTCGTTATACCCCCGTCCCATAAACCACTGTCCTTCGGGGAGTTGGGCGCTGAACTGCTGAATTTTTTGTTGTAAGGCGGGAATGCTCCCGATTCCGCGGACATCGAGCAGGGTGGTTAACAAATGCCCCACCTTCCAGACATGCACATGAGCATCATTAAAACCGGGAATCAGCGTGCGCCCCGCCAGATCTATTTTTTGTGCTGCGGGCAGGCTTAAAATTTCCTCATTCGTTCCCACCGCCGCGATTTTGCCAGCCTGCACCGCCAGCGCCTGCGCGAGAGGATGATTTTTATCCTGGGTTAAAAGCGTTCCGTTATAAAAAATGGTTTCAAACATGGGTGTTTCCTTCTTACCATTTATTATACCCTAGCCACCTGACCAGTCCGAAAACTAGCCGATTGTTGGATTTACCTTGTGTCCATATCTTTTTAAAATTTTGCGGACATTAACACGAGCAAGATGAATTTATTGCCTTTTATGTGAAATAACGAACCCTGACTCAATGATCATCACTGGTTAAACATAAAGGAGAACGTCGTATGATTCACTTGGTCTATGTGAGTTCTGCATCTCAATTGCTGGACGAAAACGCATTGCTGGCAATTCTGGAAAAAGCGCGGGAGAAAAATCAGCGCTTGGGTGTGACAGGCATGTTGCTCTACAAGGGTGGGAATTTTCTTCAGGTGTTAGAAGGCGATGAAGAAGTTGTGACACCCCTCTACGAAAAAATTGCCCAAGACCCGCGCCACCATCAAGTGCTTCTGGTCGGCAAGCGGCAGGTCACGGAGCGCATGTTCCCCGAATGGCAAATGGCTTTTATGAATCTGCAAAATGTCAATCTGGCAGAAGTTCCGGGTTATAGCCCCTACCTGAATGAACCCTTCACACCGGAAAACTTCGTCCAACACCCCACGCTGGCGCACAAATTCCTTAAAATTTTCAAGGAATCCATGCGGTAGCCCGCGAAGGTATCCCTGGAACAGGACTTCCAACCTATACTTCTATTGCGAAAATGACACAGACATATTAGCATTCATTTTGCAAGTGTATTGGTTGGAAGGGTTTTTACTGTGATGATTCAATTGATTTATGTGAGCAGTGCGACCGAGTTTTTTTCGGATGAAGCCTTGGTGGAACTGCTCCAAACTTCCCGCGCAAACAATGCGAAAATCGGGGTAACGGGCATGTTGCTCTACAAAGCGGGTAACTTCCTCCAGATTCTGGAAGGGGAAAAAGAGCCAGTCATGACGCTCTATGAAACCATCAAAAAAGACCCGCGTCACCATTCCGTGAGTCTGCTAACTTACCGTCCGGTGGAGGAACGCATGTTCCCCGATTGGCAAATGGCCTTTGTGAATCTGCAAAATGTCAATCTGGCAGAAGTTCCCGGTTACAGCGCCTATCTGAATGAGCCTTTTACGCCGGATTATTTTCAGGCCAAACCTTCTTTAGCTGAAACCTTCTTGCAAATCTTCAAAGAAGGCATGGCCTAGCATTTTTGCGGTGCAGGGTGGGTTTGTGACCCACCCAACAGCTTGAAGCCCCTATTTCTTCAACTTTTCAAAGTAGTGCTTGCGAAACTTGGCGACCTTGGGCGCAACCACTGCCATGCAGTATCCCTGATACGGATTGCGCTTAAAATACTCCTGATGATAGTCCTCCGCCGCGTAGAAGGTATCTATCGGCGCAACCTCGGTCACAATCGGATTCGACCAGAGATGGCTCACCTGGGCAATTTTCTGTTCCGCGATGGCTTTTTGTTCCGGCGAATGATAGTAAATGGCTGAGCGGTACTGTGTGCCAACATCATTCCCCTGACGGTTGAGTGTGGTCGGGTCGTGAACAGTGAAAAACACGTCCAGCAAATCGCCATAGCTAATCACCGCCGGGTCAAATTGGATTTGCACCACTTCGGCATGTCCGGTTGTGCCATTACACACCGCTTGATAGGTCGGGTTTTGCACCTGCCCGCCTGCGTAACCCGATACGACATCGGTGACACCTTTGAGTTCATCATAGACGGCTTCCAAACACCAGAAACACCCACCGGCTAACGTTGCTGTTTCCATAGATTAGTCCTTAAAACTACAAACTATCGTTATAGAATAGGTCTTAAACCTTGCCAAAGTGTTACACCCATAACTTTATAGAACTATTTGATTCTCTAATCTTCAAAATCTATTGGTTGCTCATCTACATAGACCGTTTTCACGCTCTCTAATTCAGCAAGTAACAAGAGATTTTCTAGGGGCAGGATAACAACCACCCCATCTCCCCGGTCATGACGCAAAGTTGTTTTACCCCCTATTTGCGCGACCTGCTGTTCAAAGTCTTCTATCGAAACCCCTTGCGTAAATTTGGTATCTACCACGATTGAAAGCGTGTTGCCTTCGGAAAGAAAATTAAACCAATAAATTTCATCTTCACGCACTTGTTCTATCGCCTCCTCAGGATTCACTAACCATTCAGCATAAAAATCTGCGAGGGGTTCAGAAAATTTTGGCGAAGCGGCGAGTTCTTTCAAAATTGCAGGGGCAATGAGTTCCGCCGCCAACCGATGCCCCGCCGGATTAAAATGCCCATCGGTTTCATAATAAAAATGGGTGGTGTGTCCATATTTACGAAAAGGAAGGGATAGGTCTAAAAACTCAGCGTTTTCCGGTTTAACACGCGCAAACATGCTATTCGGGGCATCTCTTGACAAAGGTTCATTGACACTCACAACCTTTGTCCACAGATTCGTTTCGGTTTGGATGGCTTCGGGCAGATATACCACCATCAAATCGGCATTGGCCTGTTGGGTGGAAAGCGCCATTCGTTTCAGCAGCAGTCCGGTCACATTCAATGCGGTGATTTCTCGCGGTTGGGGTGTAGCACGATAGACAGGCAGCACCAAACCCCAATCGGTTTCGATTAAGGTTTCATCATTTTGCTGCTGAATCAACAAATAGCTGGAATAAATGATGCGATAAATATACGATGTATCGTACAGCACGCCCCTTGCATCTTCTGTCCATGAAACCTCAATGTCTTGCGGAATCAAAGCGCCATTTCGCAGCACAAACAATTCATTTTCAAGGTTGTCGGTGAGGTCATTAGTATAGGCGGCGTAAATGACCAGATCCGGTTGGTATTTGAGACCCTCATTTTCCAAAAATAAAAGCGCATTGTCTGTGCCGTACCGTGACACCCCTGCGTTAATGACTTCGACAGGTATCGGCGCGGTTTCGTTCAAAATATCTTCCAATTGTTCGGGGAAGGTTTCTGACTGCTCAACTTGCAGCCCTTCGGTGAATGAATCTCCAATAACCAGAATCCGAAAAACGCCCTCCGGTTTTTCATAGGGGGTTTCTTCGTCCCGTAAGCCTTTTGAATTTATTTTGACGTAGCTTTCATATTCATCCGTGACCTGTGTGCCTTCGACATTGGGACGGTGAAAATGCCCGAAGGTGGGATGGGGTTCAAAAAAACGCGGCGGAAAGGTGTCTTTCAGGGTGATT
>CAZXCU010000036.1:1664-29256 GCA_964639245.1 uncultured Anaerolineae bacterium | reverse complement strand
ATAAATTGCCATCGGTAGTCTCTCCTTAGATATATTTTCTTTGCTGCAAGTAATGGTCGATATGTTCGCGGTCTGCCACCGTTTTGAAAGCGGCAAAAGGCACATAAAAAAACTGCATTTTATCCACGAAAAAGAGATAATAGTCGGCAGTCCGTGCAACATAAGGTACATCGCGCCAAGCAAGGGAGGCCGTGCCTTTGTCGCTAAAAAAACGCAGACCGTCCGCGTTAAATTGGCAGCGCCGCCGTCCTAAAAATGCCTGTCGGGATGGATGATGAGCATAACGCCAGACAAAATAAAAAGGAATACCCATCAGCACCAGCGCCGCAAAAATCGTCAACAGCACAATGGAGAATAAACTTCGCCCATTCAGAATCGTTAAACCGATGATGAACACCGCCGCCACCAGATACCCCCATCCCTGCCGCACAAAATAGGCCCGCAGCGTCAGACGGAACAACTCACGCTGGCTAAAGTCATACGGGTGGGTTTCGATGATCATAGAAGATTCCTCAATTTGGGAAAAGTCTATCACTGACGGTTCAAAATCGCTTCAAATTGCGCCTTGTCCGCATCCGATTTGAAAATGTGTGTGGGAAGATACGTTAATGACCCGTCCACCGCATACAGCAAATACGCCCCGTCAGTTTCCACCACCCGCGCTAGGTGCGAAAATGGAATCGCCTGCTGCTGCCCATCGTCGGTATGCACGGTGATCTGCTGTTCATCAATGGTGTAAAAGCGCTTCTGGGTGAAAAATGGGCGGTTTTCGGGCAGACTCACCGCGACCATCACCCCCGTCGCCAGCAAAGGCCAGAGGGGAATCGAAGTCACCACCAGCAGCCCACACACCCATCCCCATGCCAATCCCGCCAGCAAAATCACCAGCCATGCCGCCAAGGTGAGTCCATACAACACCCGATACTGCACCGTCCAGAAAGGTCGCACATGCAAACGGATAAATTCGCGCTGGTCAAAAGTAAATTCACGGGTGGTTATCATGCTAGGGTACGCCTTTAAACCTGAAATGTACGGGCGTGGTCTATGACCCGCCCCAATTCATGCAAAGGCGGGGATCACAGTCACTCATGCCGGAAATGGACAAAAATACGCCCGAAATTTTTATCATCTTTTTCGACACGGGTATAGAGCTTTTTGATATGCGCTTGATTCAAAAAACGCAGCACCCGTTTTTTTAACTGTCCACTCCCCTTGCCCGGAATAATTTCCACCAGACGAATTTTTTTATCCAGTGCTTCTTCCACAATCCGATTCAATTCGGATTCAATTTTGTCGCCCTTGTTGTAAATATCGTGCAAATCCAGTTTGAGTTTGGACATCAACGACACCCCATTTTTAGGAACATTATAGCCTATTGAATATGGACTCAGCCGATTTTGATAGGCTATGATGGAGCGTTTGGAGGAATTAACCGTGTTTTTTTCGCGCTGGCGCTACTATCTTTCATCCATACCAACACTTTTATGGGGAGTCCACAATTGGCCTGCGGTGCTGCGCGGGATTCTGTCACGACAGCCGTTTTTGCTCAGGCTGCGCGGCGGAATACGCTTTCATGTCCGTACCCTGATGGATGTGTGGATTATCAAGGAAACCTGTCTCGACCATGATTATGAGACACACGGCATCGCCTTACAGGACGGCTGGACAGTCATGGATATTGGCGGCGGTTTGGGTGATTTTACGGTCTATGCTGCCCGAAAACTCCCCAACAGCCGTGTAATTGCCTATGAACCCTTCCCCGAATCGTATGCGCTGCTGCAAAAAAATCTCAGGCTGAATGGCATCACCAACGCAGAAATTTACCCCTATGCCATCGGTGCAGAATCGCGCCCGCTCTATCTGGACACCGGCACGGGGATTCCAGTCATGCACAGCACCGCCAGCACCGCCAGCCCGAACGCGGTGGAAGTCAAAGGCATCATGCTGGATGAAATTTTGCAACCGCTAGAAAAAGTGGATTTTCTCAAAATGGATTGTGAAGGCGCGGAATATGCCATTTTGTTCCATGCCAGCCCAACCGCGCTGCAAAAAATCCGTCACCTGTGCATGGAATATCACGAAGGAGTCACGGCCTACACCCATCAGGATTTAAAGCGCTTTTTGGAGCAGCACGGTTTTCAGGTCAAAATCACGCCCAACCCCGCCCATCGGGAAATCGGCTTTTTGTACGCTAGTCAAAATTAATTTACATGGTTTTAGAAGCTGAATAGAGCCAAAGTGTTCCAAAAAGCGTATTGAAAGACTGCTCTTCTTTTATGGATAAAAAATTTGCCTGAATAAAAAATTCAGGTAATAACCCTTCAATATTATCTCTTGTTGTGTTGAAACCATCCAAAATTTGGACTCCGTAAAACATAAAGCGCATGAATAAATTCAATGCTTTTCCCCAATCAGCAACATAGAGCTTTCCATTCGGTTTGAGAACACGGTATATCTCGTTAAGAGTACGGGTCTTATCTGTGCTTGTGAGATGATGAAAAAACAAACTACAAAATACTTCGTCAAACGACGCATCGGCATAGGGTAAATTATAGGACAGTCCTAAATTCAATTTAATATCTAAATTTGCCTTTTCAATTTTTGCCAGAGCCATCTCAAGGATGGTTATGTCGCCATCAATTCCAATGATAGCGGAGTCGGGAAACGTTTGTTTGATGAGTAGGGTTAGGGTAGTTGTCCCACATGCAATATCCAAGACTTGCTTGGTAGCATTTAAACTTGATAATTGAATGAGTGCTGTTTTGAATCTTTTTTCGCGTAGGGTTAGGCTTAGAAGTAGGTCGTAGAAACGAGTTAACCAATTAAAGCGAAGGGCAGGTATATAAGAATTAGAAGCCATTTTTGATTGTCCCTCGAACTATCTACACGGCGTATTTTCGCATTTATTTAGCCAAGAAATACAAGCCAAATAGCGTGTTTGAGCAGTAGAAAAGCCTAATATACTAATAAAATCATTTGTGAAAAGGATATAATAATGAATAAGTTGTATTTAATGCTTGCGGGGGGCATTTTTTTAGTGGCCTGTGGCAAGGATACAACCCAAACGCCAACTCCACAATTTTTAGACAATATTCCAGACTTTGCAGTGGTAGC
This sequence comes from uncultured Anaerolineae bacterium, assembly GCA_964639245.1. Classification (GTDB taxonomy): domain Bacteria; phylum Chloroflexota; class Anaerolineae; order Aggregatilineales; family J027; genus SB15. The sequence continues at coordinate 26,142 of CAZXCU010000036.1, read as the reverse complement.
GGTGACTCCAAAACCAACCGTGGTTGCGGATGACGACCCACGTTTGCCGATTGAACCTCGTGTGGAGGGTCAGGCTTTATATGAAGCAAATTGTGCGAATTGTCATGGAATAAATGGAGAAGGTCAATATCCTAGTGACCCATATAAGCTCAATGAAGACGGATTGGCTGGTGCGCCTCCGCATGATGTTACAGGCCATACATGGCATCACCCTGACCAACAGCTCATAGAAATTATATTTAATGGTCAGAACCTACCAAATTTTGAATTAATGCCTAGCTTTAAAGACAAACTTACGATAGACGAAATGATATCTATTCTCGCTCATATCAAAACTTGGTGGGGAATAGAAGAATTACAACGCCAACATGACACCACAGAGGCAGCAATGACTAAACCATGAGCTTAAATTTCCACTCTGAAAATCGAATTCCGACTATTACAAATCGATTTTTTGTACGCTAGTCTAGCGTCATCGCAAAAAATTGTTTAATGGGAATTTTTAGATTCGGAAATAAAGTTGGGGACTCCAGAATGTCCTCGCCCGAATAAATGCGAATAGACTTTGGTGTGTTCGTATCATGCACATGCACTTCTTCAAGGGCGGGATACAAAACCCACACCTGTTCTGTTCCTGCGGCTAAGTAATCACGGATTTTGCTCAGCGAAACTTCTTTACCCTCCGAAGGTGACACCACCTCAACGGCTAAATCAGGTGCGCCGTGAAAAGGCTTATTCGGGTCACTGAGATCACGTAAACGCCCTTTTCGCAAAAAAGATAAATCTGGCAGGCGTGATTCTTTGATTCCTTCCGCATCTTCCTTGAGGATATAATGGAGGCCATCAGGAAAAACATCGCCCAATTTATTCTGTAACACAAAAGCATCTAAGACTCTAAAAACATTCCGTATCACATAGATATGCGTCACACCAGCCGCCATTTTGGGAACAAGTTCTCCATGAATAAGTTCAACAGGCTGTTCAGCACTCAGCCGCAGCAAATCGTTGTCCGTGATGGGTTTTATGCTTAAGATTGCCATAGATTCACCTCCACCCCGATTATACCCCCGACCTAAAAATCGAATATAACAGGCGCAACCCCAACCCACTCACCACCACAAATGCTCCCCCGATTAAAATTTGCAGCAACAGATTGTCCCCGGTGGCAACATTCGGAATCAAAAAAGCCAGACTCAGAATCAGCGCCGCCAGTACAATACTCACCGACAAGCGGCTGGCAATTTTATCCAGTTCGCCGAGCGCGGGGTCAAGGTTACGGGCAGAAAGTTTGACTTCCAATTCGCCATCGCTCAACTGCTGCAAAATATCCAGCGTCACCCCCGGCGATTTCATGATAAAAGCCGACCAATCTTCGAGGCTTTTGGTCACGGGGGGCAGCCAATTATCCGAAGATAAAAATTGCCATTTCAATCGGCTGATATACGGACGGGAGACGGCGAAAATATCAAAATCGGGGTCAAGTTTCAGCCCGACTCCTTCCATCATCACCAGCGTTTTGCTCAACAGCCACAAATTCGCTGGCAAACTCAAATTATGACGGAACGCCACCGCCATAAATTCATTCACAATCACGCTGGCGCGAATATCATGCAGCGGCATTCCATTATATTTTTGCAGCAAGCGGCTGACATCGCGTGCCAATGCTGGACGGTCAAAATCGCGCTGGGTCACCCCCAACCGCACCAGCGCATCCAAAATCACCTCCGCGTTGTTTTGCAGAATACCCAGGTACAACCGCAGCAGGTTCATTTTATCGCGCTGGCTGAGTGACCCCACCATGCCAAAATCAATCAAGCCGATGATTTCGCCCGGCAGGATAACCAGATTACCCGGATGGGGGTCGGCGTGGAAAAAGCCATCATCAAACACCTCTTTGATAACGAATCGCGCACATTTTAGGGCGATATTATGGGGGTCATAGCCCGCTTCAATCAAAGCGTCACGCTGGTCAATTTTAATCCCGCTAATCCGTTCCAGAACCAGCACCCGCCGCGAGCTATATTCCCAATATACTTTGGGGACATGCAGATATTTTTCTCTGGCAAAATTTTCAGCAAAACGGTCTGCATAGCGCCCTTCATAGCGATAATCCAATTCAAGGCTCATCGTGTGGGCAAAATCTTCCGCCATCGCGGGTAAATCATAAATTTTGCCAAGCGGAGTCCGTGCTTGGAACAGCCGCGCCAAGTCTTGCAAAATTGCAAGGTCGGTTTCGATGGTGCGTTCAATATCGGGACGCTGTACCTTAATCACCACATCCGAGCCATCATGCAAGGTGGCGGCGTGAACCTGTGCCAGCGACGCAGCCGCAAGCGGTTCGGCGCTCACCTGACTAAAAATATCCACCAATGAACAGGCCAATTCCTGCTCAATCTGCTTTTTGATGTGTTCCCAAATTTCGGGCGGTACGTTGTCCTGCAATTTGCCGAGTTCAGCTAAAAATGGCGGCGAAACAATATCCGGGCGGGTGCTGAGCAACTGCCCCAATTTAATGAAGGTCGGGCCGAGTTCTTCCAGCACCAAGCGAAGGCGTTCCGGCACACTCAGCCGCAAATGTTCCTCTTCTTCCCGCCGCCACCAGCGACGCGGCAGCGAAAGATAGGTGGAAAGGCCGAGACGGTCTACAAGGTCGCCAAAACCATGTTTAATCAGCACCTGGGCAATCTCACGGTAACGCCGCAAGTTGCGTGTAATTTGCAAAGGTTGTTCAAGCATAGGCCGATTATAACAGGCGAGCGCACCAGCATCAGGCAAGCGTTGGCAGGGTATCAGGTAATTTTCAGCTTTGCGTCAGCCTTATAGAGAACCTGTAAAAATCTCGCAAAAACTTATAACAATCTCATAAAAAGGCATACCCCGCATGGTATACTGCCGCTATCGAATTAACCTGATGGGAGAACTCAAAATGAAAAAGCAATCGTTGTTGTTGGTGGTGTTCGTCTTAATTTTACCATTTGTGATGGCAGCATGTGGCGGTGGCGATGTTTCCGAAGATGATGCCGAAAAAGCCATCAAAGCCGCGTTTGAAGGCGATGCCGACGAAGCCAACAAATTCCTTTGCGATGCGGACAAGGTTGAAGATGGGGATATGCCCGAAGGCATCACAGTTGAAAATATTAGCTGTGCCAAAGACGGCGATGATATGAAATGTGATGTCAATATCTCGATGGCAATCGAAGGTGCTGAACCCCAAACCTTTGAACAATCCATCACTTTCGGGGTTGAGGATGGCAAACTCTGCGGTGGTGATTTCGCCGCCGCTCAATAACTACCCCCTCCTTAACTGAAGGACGCTCTCACCAGCGTCCTTTTTTTATGTTTTCGCATATTTTCCGACGCAACGGTTTTGATTTATAAACTTTTGACCTACTTTCATCTCAATTCTTTATTAATTCTTAAGCCTTGATAATTCTCTTAGTATCGCTTTTTTCCGCGTATAAAACCGAGAAAGCAAAAATTCATGAAAAATTCAGCATTGTTAGGATGTTGTGAAAAGAGGTTATAAATTGGCAAAAAAGACGTTGAGAGGGGTTGACACTTGCAAGAATTAAGGAACAATTAAGACTGAATTGTGATGAGTGCAGTGGCTATCAAGGAGAGAACATGAATCACAAGATTTTGAAAACAATGCAGATAATCATGGTGCTGGCGGTGGTGTTTGCCAGTTTCCATCTTCAGCCAGTCCGCCCCGTCCGTGCTGGCACGGCGATTGAAGTTGCCGCGCTGTATACCAGCGGGCCGTTCGCCGTCAAAATTCCCACCAATGCGACCTATACAACGGAAACGCGCCTTGGTGCTTTAAAACACAGTGTGGAAGTGTGGTCTTCCCCCATCTATCGGGTGGCCTCCAATGAAAATGTCCCACTGGTCAAAATCACGAACAAGTTTAGTGGGCGTGTCGAAAATTGGCCTATTCCCACCTATGCCCTACCCGCCGCCGAAGCTGACGCGCATTTGACGGTCATTCATTATGCAACCGGGTATGTGTATGATATGTGGGAAGCCAAATGGGTCAATGCCACCACCATGACCGCCGGGGGCATGGCAAAATTCCCCATTAGCGGCACGGGCATCAGCAACCCCATTAATCACCGTGTCACCGCCGCCGGGTTTGCGGTGAGCGCCGGGATGATTACCAAAGAGGATTTTTTGAATCCTGCCACCGGCACATTGGACGCAAACCAGACAATTGACCATGCCCTGAACATTTCCCTGCCGTTTGCGGTGGTTGCCAAAGGCGAATATGTCGCCCCGGCGGTGGGTGGCGAAACCAATGGGCAAGCCAATTCCAGCGGCATTAAAATGGGAGACCGGTTTGCCCTCCCCCGCACCTTGAACGTGGATACCTTGAATGTGCATCCCCTCACCCGTGAATATTTGCGGGCTGCCCGCGATTACGGCATGTTCGTCAACGACACCAACGGGACACCGTTTTATAATGGCAAAGCGGTTGGCAATGTGCGGGTGGAACCGGGTTTAGCCAATGCGCTTTATGGGGTCTCTAGCGATGCCCTGTTAGACCGTGTGATGAGCGAAACCTTCACGGTTATTCAACAATATGGCATCTTTAAAGTCACGGGCGGAACGAATTCCCCGCCCCCCACCAATACCGCACCGGGCGTGAGTGTTTCACAAGGAACTGTTACCGTCAATGAAGGTCAAACCGCTACGATGAACGGTGCTGTCGGGGATCTCGAAGGCGGGACGCTTACGATGGCAGCTTCGGTGGGAACAGTCACCAACAACAACAATGGCACATGGACATGGCAGTACAACACCACCGATGGGCCAGCCCAGAGCCAGACGGTGACTGTGAGCGCTACCGATTCGCAGGGCGCACGCGGGCAAGTTACCTTTAACCTGACCGTACAAAATGTCGCCCCCAGCGCCACGATGACCATTACCCCGGCGACGGTACAGGTCAATCAAAATGTCACGGCGAGTTTTATCAATGGCAACGATGCCAGCAGCGTTGACAAAACCAACCTAACGTATAAATTTGACTGCCAGAACGATGGCACTTACGAATTGACCGGGGCCGGGGCAACCTGTACCTATGCCACCGCCGGAATCTTTACGCTCAAAGGGCAAGTCACCGATAAAGATGGTGGGCTGCAAACTTACAGTGCCAGCGTGACGGTAAACGCGGCAACGGTCACACCGACCAACACCCCCACCCCGACACGTACACCAACTCCCACCACACCGACTGCAACGGCGACCCAAACCAATACCCCTGCGGCAACGGTGACGAATACGCCCACCAAAACCAATACGCCTACGCCGACCAAAACGAACACACCCGCGCCGACGGCGACCGCAACCAAAACCAATACGCCTGTCGCCACAGCGACCAACACGCCCACCGCCACCCCAACCACAGCGACCCCGCTGCCGACTCAACCGAGTGGGTCAGCCAATGTAGTGGATTTTGTGGTGCTGGCACAGGACAGCGTATGGGTACAGTCCAACACGGTCATTAACAGTGGCAATGTCGGGGCTAATACCGTCAGCGCCGCGCCATTTTTACGCGCCAACAGTGAAGTCACCCTCGATAACAACGTCACGGGTTTGACCATTTACGGCGATACCCTGACCTTCCGTAGTGGGGTGCGGGTACAAAATGCCTATGGCAATCAGATAAGCGGCGGGACGGTCACAGGTACCAAAGGCAAACCAACCCTTCCGCTAGTTTCGATGCCTACTTTCCCAACCTTCACGGCGGGTAGCCAGAAAATCACCGTCGATTACAACAAAACCACCACCCTTGATGCTGGCAGCTACGGGCAACTCGAAGTGCGGGATGATGCCGAAATCATTTTCACGGGGGGGGTGTATACCTTTAGCCAAGTCAATGCGTGGTGGGCAGGCACATTCACCTTCCTCGCGCCTACCGAAATCCGCGTGACCGGACAGGTCAAAATTAACGGCGAGAGTGTGTTCCAATTGGGTTCAGGCGTGTCTGCCAATCAGGTGATGTGGTATGTGGCGGGTCAAAACAGCAGCAGCGACCCCAACACCAGCCCCACCGCCGTGTTGATTGGCACGAGTACCACCCTCATCGGCACTTTCTACGCGCCGAATGGCACCATCTATTTGAATAACCGTGTGCAGGCTACCGGGTCATTTATCGGACGCTGGGTACGGATTGGACAGCGCGTGCAGTTGAATCTCGCCAGCGCCTTTGCTGCCCCGATGGACTTTGCGGCCTTTAACCAAGCCCAAGTTGCGGCGGTTCCGCTTGCGGCAGCCTTTAGCGCCGATGTCATGCTGGGGAACGCGCCCTTAACCGTGACCTTCACCAACCAATCCACGGGCGATATTCAAGCCCACGCATGGGAATTTGGTGACACCACCGTTAGCGAAGAACTCAATCCGGTGCATACCTTCACCCAAGCCGGCACCTACATCGTTAAATTAACGGTGCTGGGGTTGGATGGCACTTCCATGACGGCGGAACTGCCGATTGTGGTGAATGCCCCGCCCGTCGCTGCTTTTATGCCGAGTGTGACCGGCGGCGTTTCCCCTGTCACGGTCAATTTCACCAACCAATCCACCGGGGATATTCAAAGCATCCTATGGGACTTGGGCGATGGCAAAACCTCAACGGACACCAATCCCGCCAATACCTATGTAACTCCCGGTCAATATACGGTAACACTGACGGTGACTGGGACGGATGGCAGTGTGCAAATCGCGCAAAGTGTGATTAACGTCACCGCACCAGTTGCGCCTGTCTCTGCCGCATTCGTGACCGATACCCTGAGCGGTGTTGCCCCCCTGACGGTGGCTTTCACCAACCAATCTACCGGGGATATTCAAAACTACCTCTGGGACTTTGGCGATGCCACAAGCGGGAGTGACGTGAATCCGGTGCATACGTTTGTCGCCGCCGGTCAATACACGGTGACTCTCACCGTCACGGGGACGGATGGCAGTGTACAAACAGTGCAAACCCTGATTGTCGCCAGCCAACCCGCCGTGCCTGTCACCGCCGCGTTTGTCACCGATTTGACCAGTGGGATCGCACCCCTCACCGTCGCTTTCACCAACCAATCCACGGGCGATGTTCAGAGTGTTTTCTGGGATTTTGGTGACGGCACAAGCAGCAATGACGTGAATCCGGTGCATACGTTTGTCGCCGCAGGCCAATATACCGTCACCCTCACGGTTACGGGGGTGGATGGCAGCGTGCAAACTGTCCAGACGCTTATTGCCGCCAACAATCCGTCTGCGCCTGTCACCGCCGCGTTGACCGCCAGTGTGGTAGATGGACTCGCGCCCTTAGCCGTCCAATTCACCAACCAATCCACGGGCGATATTCAAGGCCAGACATGGGCTTTCGGGGATGGCGCAACCAGCACCGACGCGAATCCGGCCTATACCTTTGCCAACCCCGGACAATATACCGTTATTCTGACCGTCACGGGGGTGGATGGCAGCGTGCAAACCGCGCAAATGCTCATCAATGTGCAAGCACCCACCCAACCCGATGTGCCGCAGCAGCCCGCCCCCTTGAACGTGGTCGTGCCTGCCGAATGCCAGCATATTGTGTTCAGTGGTGCGCCGATTGTCGGCAGCCCGGATGCGAATGACTGGCTGTATGGGACAGAAGGTAACGACCTGATTATCGCAGGGACGGGGCATAATGAAGTGTACGCGGCGGGCGGGGATGACTGCATCGTTCTCGGTGATGGTCACGACATTGCCTACGGCGGGGCGGGTAACGATGTCATCATCGGTGAAAATGGCAGCGATGATATGTACGGCGAAGAAGGCGATGACCTGCTCATTGGTGGCGAAGTCAGCGATGCCTACTACGGCGGCAATGGCACAGACACCGGACGCGGTTACGACCCCAATTCCGACTGGATGTACGACTCAATTGAGTTGAACTAACGAGAATTTTCTCTCTCCCTCCTCAACCTCCTTGGGGAGGGAATCGTAGAGGGCGGATAACCCATCCGCCCTTTTTTATTTTGCAGGAGTGGGTCACAGACTCACCTGTACCCTATCCGTATTTAAAATCAGGCCAGTGAACACCGCGCTCAAGCACCGCATTAAAATGAATTGACGGATAGACACCTAATGCTGTGTCCGGTAAATTCTTTCGTCGGGTAGGTGACGGACAGCGTACCGTCCTTAGCACCTCCCCCTACAGAAAATTTTGTCTGTACTTATTTACCGGATGCAGCACTTAACATGAATGCGTCATTTCAACGGCAAACTCAGCTTATAACCCCGTGCTTTTTCTTCGTGGTTGCCAAGTTTATACGTGCCTTCAGCCGCCGGCATACTGCCGCGATGTTCATAAAATTGGCGGGCAGGCGCACTTTCCAGCACCCACACCCACACCTCTTGGCAGCCTTTTTCCTCCAACTTGGCGCAGCCTGCCTCCCACAATGCCCGACCAATGCCCTGATGTTGAAATTCAGGCAGCACATACAACGAGGTAATTTCGCCTGTGCCATCATCCAGCAGCGCCATGCCCACAAAGCCGAGAATCTGACCGCCCGCATCGGCGACCAGATGCCCCAGACTCTCGCGGCGGCGGTGCGCCCAATTGTTGACTTGGGCAAGGCTGCCGTCAAACAAAGCATACATTTCATCTCGGGTAAAAATCGACTGGTAGGAACCCAGCCATGCGGCGGTGGTCACAGCCAACCGCGCCGGACGGTCTTCGGGGGTACTTTGACGAAGAAGATACTCAATCATGCGCTTCACTCAAGGGTAATTTTACAACAATCACATTTCCGGTAGCATCCTGTTCAACACCAATGGTGCCGCGATGCTGCGTCACGATATATTCCGCAATCGTTAATTCTAACCCGGTTCGGATCACATTGCCCGCACTTGGACGGTGGAAGGGTTCAAAATATTGGGCCAATTGTTCCTGCGGAACGGGCATTCCGTTGTCCCGAATTTTGAGAATGGCGAATTGCGGATTCGACTCTAGGACAATCTCCACCTGACCCTGTTCGTAGCTGGAAGTAATCGCGTTGGTCAGCAGAATACTGACCAATTCCAGACAAAATTTTCGATCAGCACGGATAGTGACATCCTCAGGCGGCCAGTGGGTGTGAATTTTCGCCTCAAACTTCTTCAACAACGGCTGGCTGGAATCCATCGCCTCTTGAATGACCTGTTGCAAAACCACCATCGAAAAATTCAGCGACACCTGCCCCTGCCCAAAACGCGCCACCGCCATCATGTCCTCCAAAATTTCGGTCATACGCTGGGCGGTGTCGTCCAAACGGGAAAGATGTTCCTCAAGTTCATCAGGTTTGCGGCGCAGCAAATACAAACGGGTTAAAAAATTGGACAGGGGGTGACGCAGTTCATGGGCGGCGTGGGTGATGAAGCGATCCTGCCGCGCTTGCAGTTGTTTTTCTTGGCTAATATCGCGCACCACCACCACCGCCCGCAGTGGCACACTCTGGCTAATGGCGGTGGCCGTGACCGCTACCGAGAGCGAATCGTCGTTTTTGCGCCGCATTAAAAATTCACGCTCCTTAAACCGCCCCTCTTTCGTCAACGCACGGTAAAATTGAGCGCGAATTTTTTCTATTTGTTCAGCCGATGTATCGATAAATTCGCCCAAACGATGGTCAAGAATATCCTCACGCTGATACCCGGATACATGCAGGAAACTATCATTCACATATTTAATATAACTGCCTTCCACATACAAAATGCCTTCGTTTGTTCCATTCAGAATGGCGGCAAGATGGGCGCGTTCACGGTTTAGCTCAGCAAACAGTTGGGCGTTGCGAATGGCAATGGCTGCTTGCTCCACAAAGGCTTGCACCCGCAGCGATTGGTCTTCTCTGAAAAAATCGGGTTGGCTGCTGTCGAGGTTCAAAATGCCGATGAGTTTGCCGCCAAATTGAATCGGCATCAAAATATTCGAACGAATCCACGCTGTTTCCGGGAAAACCATCCAATCCGGGGCCGCATAGGTATCCGTAAAAATACGGGGTTTGCCAGACTCTAAGTTCTTCTGAATAGTCGGGTAATCCTCCAGCCGAAATTGCAAGGTATTAATCCAGTCTCGCAGGCCATAATTTTCAAACCCCCGGCTGGCGACAGTGCGGGCGGTTCGCTCCTCAATGACCATGATATTTGAAGTTTCGTGGGGAACAACCTGCCCCACCGCTTCTAAGATTCGTTCGGTCACTTCGTTTAGGTCAAGCGTACTGCTAACCAGCGCGGCGGTTTTTCGTAGCGCTTCGTTAAGCCGACGTTGTTCCCGTTCTGCCATAAACAATTCCGCGTTTTTGATGGCAAGCCCGGCTTGTTGGGCAAACGCCGCCAACCATTCGGCATGTTTGGGGGTGAAAAAATTCGGCTGGTCGCTGTCCAGATTTAAAAACCCGATGAGACGGTCATCCACCCGAATCGGCGCAGCCAGTTGCGAGCGAATCCATTCCACCTCTGGCACAAGAACCCATTCAGCATGTTGCGCGGTATCGTCAATGATGCGGGGTTGGTTCATCAGAACATCATGCTGAAATTTAGGGAGGTTTTCAATATCAAATTGGAGGTGGTTAATCCAGTCTTTTAACCCCAGCGCTTCAAATCCACGGCTGCTGAGGGTGCGGGTTTTTCCATTTTCAATCACCATGATCGAGGCGGTTACATGCGATACCACTTCGCCCACCGTTTCCAGAATCGCGTCAAACACATCATGCAGTTCGAGCGTACTGCTCAACACCTGTGCGGTTTGCTGCAAGGCTTCGTTAATCCGACGTTGTTCCCGTTCCGCCGTAAAAAGTTCAGCATTTTTGATGGCAAGCCCGGCTTGTTGGGCAAAGGCATCCAACCAAATTCCGTGTTTTTCTTGGAAAAAATTGGGCTGGTCACTGTCCAGATTGATGAACCCCACCAAACGTTTATCGATTCGAATCGGGGCCGAAATATGCGAACGCAGCCAACTCAGTTCCGGCAGTTGAATCCATTCGGGGTCAGCATAGGTATCGGGAATGACACGGGTTTTGTTACGCTGGACATCTTTTTGAAATTTTACGGAGTCATCAATCTGAAAGCTGAGTTGGTTAATCCAATCTTCAAGACCAAATTTTTCAAACCCGCGCCCAATGAGGGTACGGGTGGTTGAGCCTTCCACCGCCATAATCGAAGCGGTGGTATAGGGAACAACTTCGCCCACCGTTTCCAGAATCGCGTCAAAAACTTCGTGCAGTTCCAAACGGCTGCTCAGGACGGTAGCGGTCACTTGCAGCGCTTCATTCACGCGGCGCTGTTCTTGCTCGGCACTAAAAAGCTGGGCATTTTTGATTGCCAGCGCTGCCTGTTGGGCAAAGAGATGCAGCAAACCGGCATGTTTTTCCTGATAAAAATTGGCTTCGCTGCTGTCGAGGCTGAGAAACCCGATGGTTTTACCATCAATTTGAATGGGGGCTTTCAGGTGCGAACGAATCCATGGGGCTTCCGCCAAGTCCTTCCAGCCTTCATGTTGGCGCGTATCCTTAATTAAGCGAATTTCGCCATAATCGCGGGCGCGTTTGAAGTCGGGCATGTCCTCAATTTTGAAGCGCAGTGTCGCTACCAATTCTGTCATGCCATACTGTTCATACCCGCGTGACGCAATTGTGCGGGTGTAGTCGCCGTCAATGAGCATCACATTCGCAGTCTCAGAGGGAACAACCCGCCCCAGAATTTCGAGAATATTCTTAAACACCCCATCCATCGAAAGCGAACTGTTCAACAACACCGCCGTTTCGTTCAAGGCTTCATTGAGAACGCGCTGCTCATGTTCGGCAGTGAAAAATTGCGCGTTACGGATAGCAAGGGCGGCTTGTTCGGCAAACCCGCGAATCTGAACGGCATGTTTGGCGGTGAAAAAGTTCGGGGTGGCGCTGTCTAACTGAATAAACCCAATCACTTGGCCTTCAATGACAATCGGGGCTTTGAGGTGCGAACGAATCCACCCAACCGCCAAATGCGACCCCCAACCGGGCGAATCCAGCGTATCGGACACAATCCGCACCTCCCGGGTTTGCACCGCTTCGCGCATTTCGATGATGTCATTGACAGCAAATTGGATTTTTTTGACAAATTCCCGCGACTTGAATTTTTCATAGCCACGCTGCCCTATCGTGCGGGTGTAGCCATCCTCAATGAGCATGACATTGGAGGCATCGTGTGGCACGACCCGTTCAACAATTTGCAAAATATTTTGCACAACATCGGTTAAGATAAGGCTTTTGTTGAGCAGGGCCGCCGTTTCAAGCAGCGCCTCGTTCAGCACACGCTGTTCATGCTCCTGAGCAAAAAACTGGGCGTTGCGAATGGCAAGGGCGGCTTGTTCCGCAAAGCCACGAATCTGGACGGCATGGTTGGCGGTGAAAAAATTCGGGGTGGCGCTGTCGAGGCTGAGAAATCCGATGACTTTGTTTTCAATTAAAATCGGGGCTTTGAGGTGCGAACGAATCCAACTGACCTCATGATGCCCCTTCCATTTAGGGAAATCATGGGTGTCGGAGATAATGCCCACCTGCCCGGTCAGAACCGCCTGCTGCATGTCCGGTACATCTGCCACCCGGTAACGCGCATGGCGGGTAAAGTCCACATTGCCATATTGTTCATAGCCACGCTGCCCGATGGTGCGGGTGTACCCCTCCTCAATCAGCATAATATTCGAGGCATCGTGTGGCACCACCCGCCCCACGATTTCCAAAATATTTTGAAAAACATCATCGAGCAACAGCGACTTATTCAGCAAGGCCGCCGATTCATTCAGGGCTTTGTTCAGGTTACGCTGTTCGTGTTCGGCGTGGAACAACCGCGCATTGTGAATTGCCAGCGCCGCTTGGTTGGCAAACGCTTGTAACCATGCCGCTTCCCGTTCCGAAAAGGCATTTGGCAAATGGCTGTCCATATTCAAAAAGCCGATGACTTGGCCTTCAATTTGAATGGACACATCCACATGGGAACGCACCCACGCATCAGCTTCTATCAGCAGCCAATGCGGGTCGTTGAGGGTATCTTGAACGATGATGGGTTGTCCGGTCAGCAGCGCCCGCCGATAATTCGGCACGGCATCGACTTCCATGACATGATTGTGAATCCAATCCGTCAACTGATATTTTTCAAACCCCCGACTCCCAACCGCACGGGTATAGCCATCCTCGACCAGCATGAGCGAACAGGTTTCCGGGTGCAGCACCTCAGTAATGCTGTCCAAAACTTTGTTGATGATGACATCCAAATCGAAGGTGCTATTCAAAAGATGGGCGGTTTCACTCAGCGCATCGCTAAAACGGCGTTGTTCGCGTTCGGCATTAAAAATCTGGGCATTATGAATAGCAATCGCCGCTTGGTCAGCAAACGGTTGAATCATGCTGGCGTGTTGTTCCGAAAAATGGTTGGGCGTGGCGCTGTCCAAGTTTAGAAAGGCAATCACCTGTTTGTCATATAAAATCGGGGCTTTGAGGTGCGAACGAATCCATGCAAACTCAGGGGTGCATTTCCAGCGTGGGTCGGTTTGGGTGTCTGCCACCAAAGCAGGCTTTCCGGTCTGGTACACTTCCAGCATCAATGGAAAGTCCCGCCATGTGACCAAAGAGCCGTTTTCAGGCGGGGGCATGGTGAAAAAGTCATCAAAGCCGTAATTGCCCACTACCCGCAGCGATGTTCCTTCGATAATCTGCACATCGGCCGTGTCATAGGGAACAACTTTCCGTGCATTGTGCAGCACCCTGTCAATCACATCCTGTATTTCCAAACTCCGGTTTAACACCATATTCATCTGCTGGAGCAGTTCATGAAAATGAAGCTTTTCTTGCTCCTGACGGTGGATATGGGCATGGTGCAGCGCAGCCGCAGCAAAGGGCAGAACATCGGCAAAATAAGCGAGGTCGGCGGGGTCAAAATCGCTATCGGTGTAAAAATCCAAAAAGCCAATCAGCGAGTCTTCCAGCTTCAACGGGCAAACAACCACCGTTTGAATCCACTCCGCGCTGGCAGCAACCGGGGAAGTTAAGGCAACAAGCGTGTCTTCGGGCGAAAAATCGGTGAGCGCAACCCGCACGGAGGGGTAAATTGCTTGGGTCTGCCGAAAATGCGTGGCAACCCGCACCCACGCCGCTTCTTCACACAGCCAAACACCCATGCCCTGCAAGGTTGGCACAGCCTGATAAGCAATTTCCTGCAACCGTGTTGTAACCTCCTCCCATTGGAGTGAGGCAGTCAGCCGTTGGAGGGCGTGCAGCGCAATTTGTGGCATTACTTTTTAACCAGACCTAGACAAACTCTAACCTTAGTATAAAGTTTGTCCTACTACTTATGATAGAGAACAACCAAAAATCAACTTAAAATTCACGCAAATTTAGCGAATCACATTATAAAACAACGGTAGCGCTGGCACGGCCTCCGCCCCAATTTTGACCGCGCTTTGCAGGGTTTGTTTCGCATTTGCTAAACGTGCGGCATCATTCGCCAGAATCGTAAACAGGGCATCCCCCGCTTTCACTGTGTCGCCCACTTTGACATGGGTATAAATCCCCACCGCATGGTCAATCGGGTCAGTTTTGGTCATCCGTCCGCCGCCTAAATCCACCACGCCCATGCCCACCGCCAGCGCATCCACCTGTTGAATGTAGCCATCTTGTGCGGCAAGCAGCGATTCGGTCAAGGTGGCCTGTGGCAGTTTTTCGGGATGGTCAACTTGGTCAACATCTCCCCCCTGTGCCTGTACCATTTCGCGGAATTTCGCAAAGGCGCTGCCATCTGCAAGGGCGTGTTTGGCACGGGCAAGGCAGCTTTCATATGACTCCTGCGTTGCCAATTCCAGCATATACGCCGCCACCACCACACAATGTTCGGTAAAGTCGGCAGGCCCTTCGCCGTGCAGGGTGGTAATGGCCTCTTTGACTTCAATTGCCAACCCCGCCGCCGCCCCCAACGGCTGATTCATGTCAGAAATCAGCGCGACCATTTTTCGCCCTGCGTCCACCCCGATATTCACCATCGTTTGTGCCAAGACCCGCGCCTCGTCGACAGTGGGCATGAACGCGCCATGACCTACTTTGACATCCAGCACAATACCATCCGCACCGGAGGCCAATTTTTTGCTCATGATGCTGCTAGCAATCAAGGGAATACAGTTTACGGTTGCGGTCACATCGCGCAGGCTGTAGAGGGCTTTGTCCGCAGGCGCAAGGTTATAACTTTGCCCCGCCAGCACCAGCCCATGGTCACGGGCAATCCGTTTAAATTCTGCCTCATCCAGTTCGACCTTGAACCCGCTGATGCTTTCCAATTTGTCAATCGTGCCACCGGTATGCCCCAAACCGCGTCCACTCATTTTGGCGACAGGCACACCGCACGCTGCCACCATCGGCAGCACCACCAGCGAAGTTTTATCGCCCACCCCGCCGGAGGAATGTTTATCCACCGCAAAAGCCAACACATCAGCCAAATCCACCATGTCGCCACTGTGTGCCATTGCCTGAGTCAGCGCCACAATTTCTTCGCGCTGCATCCCACGAATAAAAATCGCCATCAGCCACGCCGAGGCTTGATAATCGGCAATTCGCTTGGCGGTAAATTCTTGGATAAACCATGTAATTTCTTCGGTGGACAAGGTGCCACCGTCTCGTTTTTTTGCAATAATATCCGTGACGCGCATCGAAAATTCTCCCGTTGTGTTACCTATGGGCGGTGCTGTGCATCTAAAGCGTAAAAGAGGAAGCCTATGCCACAGGAAACAATTAATATACTCATTGGTCTGCTGCTGTTCGGTGTTTTTCACAGCATCATGGCCGCGATTGGATTCAAAGCGTTGATGGTCTCCGTCTTGGGTCAACGCGGCTATCTTGGATTGTACCGCTTAATTTACAACATTGTCAGTGTTCTCACCCTTGCGCCGGTCATGCTCTGGGCGGCGGTTTCGCCCGGCAAAATGCTCTGGGACTTGGAAGGTGCGCCCGCCCTCCTTTTCACCGGGTTGCAACTCGTGGGGGTGGTCGGGTTACTGGTTTCCCTGATTCAAATTGACTGGATGCGTTTTGCCGGACTGAAACAACTTTTTGCCTATTTCAACGGCGACCCGCTGCCCCTCCCCGCCGAACCCTTGACGCTCAACGGGGTCTATGCGCTGGTACGCCACCCGCTTTACCTGTTTAGCCTGATGTTTTTGTGGTTCAGCCCGGTGATGAGCGCGGCAAGTTTTGGTTTCGCACTTGGCTCAACCGTCTATTTTACGCTTGGTTCGCTGTTGGAAGAACAAAAGTTAGCCCGCGAATTTGGCGAAAAATATATCGCCTATCAGCGCCGTGTGGCATGGATGATTCCCTTTGTCAAACTCCCTGCCCCAAAAACAGTGATCGAGGAAGCGTAGCCCTAGCCGAACTGTCCGGTTTGTTCAAAATGGCTTTTGGCGGTCTGGAAGGCGGCAGAAATTTCGGTTTCTGTTCCCTGTGCCAGCACAGAAGTTTCTGCTACGAGATGACTATTTTCGACCCTGCCATAGCAAGCAAGGAGTTCGCGGCTTGGGGTATGAACCAACCAGACCAGAGCCAGTGTTTTCGGATTAACCAGCAAAACGGCTTGCCGTGCAGAAGTCAGTGTTTTTTGCAGCAACTCTCCCAATACGATGGCAGGCTGCGGTTGGTTCAAATCGCGTCCGAGCCGTTCTGCTTCCACCATTTTAACCATCACCGCCCAAAGTTGCTGCTGGTCAAACGGGGTATAACTTTGAAAATTGAGAGGTTCTTGGCTGTAATCGATCTCGTTGGTAAAAGCATAAATTTTTTCAAGGGTGTAGGTATAGGCTGCACCAAAATCCATGACAAAACTTTCATCCCCTACCAGTGGAATTTCTATTGGCGAAAATGGCTGATTCACATCAAACCCGTAGCCTAAAAATTTTCTCACCTGTGGGCGCACATCTGCCACTGTCACCATATAGGGGTGCGCGTCCATGTGAGAACTCGCATAGCCGGGAATACCGGGCAACGGAGAATCGGTCTCATGCAAATAATCCAGTTCAATCATAGAAATAGAGGATTGAATGGCTCGCTTTCGCAAACTCAAATACACATCCCGCCCTTCCCGGTCTTTGTTAGAAGGCGACAACACCTCGACTCGCGTCACAGGCACAGATTCTCCTCCCGCCCGTAATTCACGAATGACCACCGCCGTGATATTTTCGTCCTCATCCAGCGTGGCCTCAAGGTCACGGGTCAAGGTTGGGTGAGCAGCCACAGATGGCAGCGTTTTTTCAGCGCGTTTTTGCATTGGTGCAGTATCCCACACCAGCACATCGGGCATCGTGTACCGGCGCGTGTCGTGTAATTTAAGCGATTCTTCTGATTGCACCACATACCCCGGTGGCAACTCTTCCTGAATAAGTTCCACCAGATGCGTAATATGGACATTGTGAAATGAACGCCAACCATTGAATTGGTTCTGGGCAAAACTTTGATAATGCGCGTTGATGCCCCGATATTGATTTTTGCGTGACCGGATCATACAAACTGTCCTGTTTGTTCAAAATGGCTTTTGGCGGTCTGGAAGGCGGCAGAAATTTCGGTTTCTGTTCCCTGTGCCAGCACAGAAGTTTGAAGCCTGTTTTGCTCGGTTTCCAGACGGCGCTCAACCTGAAGCAATTCATGCCGTGCGGTGTGAATCAGCCAGTAGGCCGTCAAGCTGGACTCCGCAATCAACAAACTCGCCTGCTGAAAAGGGGTGGCTTCCAGCAGGGCAAACGCCGCATCGGTTTCGGGGGTGGGGATGGGAAACGGCGCAAATGTCAAATCTTGCCCCATTCGCACCGCATCCACCACCGCCACCATCCGCGCCCAGATGCGTTTTTGGTCTGCCTGCGAATAGGTGTGGAAATTGAACGGCTCTTTCGCGTAATTTGCCCGCGTGAAATACGTTGAAATGTGGTTAAATGACAGGTTATAAACCTGCAAAAAATCAACAGCGATCACATCTTCCCACGCTAATTTGATAGGAATAGGCAGCATAGGCTTGTCCACAAAAAAACCATAGCGTTCCCGATTGCCCTGTTCGACGGTGGGGCGTGGGTCGCTGACAGTGATTAAATAGGGAAAAGCATTGGGTTGCTGGCGCACATAACTTGGAATCCCGACCAAAGGCGAATCGGTTTCATGTAAAAAGTCAATTTCAATCAACACTGTACCCGACTCGAGGGCAGTTTCACTGCGAGCTACATATTTAGACGCAGCAACTTTATTGGTTGGCGAGAGTAGTTCAAACCGCGCAATCGGCACCGACTCAAGGCCATCTGGCTTTTTCTCCCGGATAGTCACTGCCGAAATGCGTTGGTCTTCATCGCGTTCGAGGGTGTCATACAAAGCATCGACCATGGTAGGTGTGGCAACCGGCGTAAACGCAGAGGATGGGAAGATGGCAGGTGTTCCAACCTGCCAGATGGTTACATCAGGGATGGGATAGGCTCTTTTACTTAAAATGCTGTCATTTTCCATCGGGTCATGAATCCGAATCTGCAAAGAACGCTCCACTGTCGGCTCATAATGCGGGGGAAGAATCCTCGCCAGATATTTAAATAAATCTGCAATGTAAGTTGTATGAAACGATGACCAACCATCCCGTTCCCATTGGGCGGTACTTTGGAAATGCGCGTTGACCCCGCGATACTGATTATTCGGTAAATAAATCGCCATGCCCATCACCTCACATGCCCTGTTTCTATCATAGCATTTTTGTTCGTCGAACTGCATTTGTGACAAATCTCACAAAATCCAACTTTAGGCTTAGTGCTTTTTTTCACAAAATCTTTTATCATGGAAGAGACCTTTGGGAGAGAGTTCAAATATGCAAACCCGCACTCGTAAAATCTGGCGTGATCTTAGCACGCGCAAAGCCCGTACTCTTTTGGTATCTCTCAGCATTTTTATCGGCGTATTGGGGGTTGTCACCCTCTTTACAATGGGTGATTTGATGGTCAGCCAGCTTGAAAGCGACCTGCGCGAGGACAAACTCGCCATGACTCGCATCTATGTCGCCATCAACAGTCAGGAAAACATTGATAATACCCCCATCATCGAAGCCCTCAATGACCAACCGATGATGGAAAATACCACCGGGTTAGCCTTGTTTCCCGTGTATTGGAAAAAAGAAGCCGACGCGCAATTTGAAGAAGGGCGCATTTTTGCCTATACCCAAGCCCTTGATAACCTGCCGATTCAACCGAATGAATTAATTGACGGGCGCTACCCCGAAAGTGGCAGCAACGAAGTCGTGGTAGAACGGCGTTTCGCAGATGCACACGGAGTCGGCATTGGCGATACGCTGCTGCTGCGGATTCTGTCCAACGGGGTCAACAGCGAAGACGCATGGACAATCGTCGGGACAGTCTTCATGCCCTATCAATATCCGATTGTCCCCGGTGGCCCGACCTATATTCAGGGCAAAAACATGATTTTTGCCAATTATGAGGATGCTCAACACATCACCGGCTCGCAAGGCGTGAATTTATTCCTCACCCGCTATCAGGATTTTGCCACCGCCAAAGCCCAATCCGAAACGATTGAACGCTATCTGGCGGAAGAAACGCCCTATGTTCCGACCACCGTAATTGTCGAAGACCCCGCCGAAAACCCCTATATTCTTCAAGCCCGCAGTTTCCGCGATGTCATGGCGCTGCTGGCGATTGTCGCGCTGCTTGTTTCGGGGTTTCTGGTGTTTAACGTGATTAACGCGCTGGTGTTTGAACAGCGCCGCCAAATCGGGGTGATGAAATCGCTTGGCGCAGACGGACGCGATACCTTTATGATGTACGCTGGCCTGTCGCTGGTCTACGGATTAATCGGCGTGATTCCCGGTGTTTTGCTGGGGATTCCTTTGGGCTATTCCGCCACCAAAAGCCTTGAGGAGCAGTTGTATTTTTTCCTTGAAGATTTTGCCATTTCTCCGCCCGCCATCCTGATGGGCATTTTCTTGGGAATTTTTATCCCTCTGCTGGCGGCGGTGGTGCCGATTTTAAGCGGGCTGCGCGTCACCATCTTGGAGGCTATGACCGACTTGGGGATTGGTTCAAAATATGGACGTGGCTTCATGGCACGCCTCGTAAATGTTGTGCCGCTACCCATGAGCATCCGTCAAGCGCTCCGTAATGTCATTCAAAAACGCGGACGACTCGCCCTGACCGTCCTCACCCTCTCGCTGGCTGCGGGCGCGTTTATGGGGGTGTTTGCCATGCTGGTGTCGCTGCAAACCGTCGTCGATGATATTTTTGACACCTTTAATTTTCAAATCAGTCTCACCCCCAGCCAGACGCAAGAACTGGAAACGGTTGCCAACCTTGTACAAAACAATATCAGCGACATTGCATGGGTCGAACCCGGCGGCGCGATTGCGATTGAAATTGAGGGCTACGAACCGCAAACTTTCGGCGCGGGGTCAGCCGCCCTGTACGCGCTGGGGACGAATGCCGAAAATCCCGATACGCTGGATTTTGATTTACGCTCCGGTTCGGCATGGTACGACGATTCGACCCGTAGCGGCGTGGTCATCACGGCAGGTATTGCCGACGAACTGGGGGTGGATTCCGGCGATACCATCACCATACGGACAGGCGCGAACACCCGCCAATTTGAGGTCATCGGCGTGTCGAATTACCCCTTTGATACGGTCTGGATGCGCTGGGATGAACTTTCCAGTTTTGGCGGGCTGACCCGTGGCGCACCCACCCCCAATCAATATTTCGCCAACGTGGAAATTGACGGTCAGACGGTGCTGGCAAGTGGCATGAACGAAATGGCGCAGGCCGCGTTGACACTCACCGACGGGGAATTTTTGACGATGGGCGAACCGCAAATTATCCTCACGGAAGCGATGGCGGAATCGGGAGGTTACGCGGTGGGCGATTCGCTGCGGTTGAACATAGGAGAAAATTCAGCCGAATACACCGTTGCAGGGATTTTTAATATCAATCCGCAGTTCGCCAGCCCTGACCAACCCGCCGATATGGTAGCCCTCTACTGGGAAGACCTTGCCCAACTGGAAGGCCGAAATCTGGCGGGCGACCCCATTCCCAATGCCTTTAACCTGCGCTTGACCACCAGCGACCCCACCGCCGAGCAGGTCGAAGCAAAAATGGATGAAATCAACGAACTCATGCTCAACGAAGGCATCACCGCCAACTTTACCAACTGGGTTGCCAGCGCTGATCAGGTGAGCCAGCTCATCCAAACCACCGCCGTGATTTTGAACACCGCCGCTTTTTTGATTGCTGCGGTGGGGGCGATTGGTCTGTTTTCCACCCTCTCGATGAGCGTGTTTGAACGCCAGAAAGAAATCGGGGTGATGCGTTCCATCGGGGCGGTGTCCAGCGCCATTTCCACCCAATTTCTGATTGAAGGCTGGATTGTCGGGATCATCTCGTGGGCGGTGGGGGTTCCCTTGAGCTTTTTGTTGTTCAACGCGCTCATCACCACCTTTAATTTTGGTGATGCGGTGGGCGTGAGCTACACCCCTTCCACCATTTTGATTGGCCTTGTGGGGATGCTGGTCATTGCGACCATTTCCAGCCTGTGGCCTTCGGTGGCAGCAGCGCGGAAAACCGTCTCCGACATTTTACGCTATCAATAGGCCGGTTATATGTGTTTAAGAATGGATGCTAGAGAGCTATCCGTAAATTAAAACGCTGAGCTAATGCAGTTTAATAAAATAGGGCAAATGTACGGGCGTGGTCTGTGACCCGCCCTGATTCCCTTGCGGGGGTGGGTCATAGACCCACCCATACACTATCCGTATTTAAAAGTGAAACTGCATCAGGCCAGTGAACACCGCGCTCAAGCACGGCGTTAAAATGAATTTACGGATAGACACTAAATGCTGTGTCCGATAAATTAGTTCAGAGGGTAGGTTACAGATGTTTTACATCTTTCTCTGTTGGAGACCCACCTCTACCGAAAAACCGATTTATTAGGTGAAAATTCTGTAAGGGTAGGTGCTAAGGACGCGCCGTCCGTCACCTACCCTTACAGAAAATTTTGTCCGTACTTATTTACCGGATCCAGCACTTAATCACTTCACCCCGCGTTTTTTGATTCTCCGCCCAAAGCCCGATTCCTTCCCGCCTGTTTTTGCTTATCATGAAATCATCTGCACGAATGGCTGAGAAATTACGCGGGTATAAAAAGCTGCAAAAATTGGTTGCCTAATCGTCCGCGTCACCGTACTATCGTAGGTAAAGAGAGAAATTGAGGTAATTTCATGAAACGTTTTGTCCTGATTTTGTTGGTCATGATGATGGCTGTCACCGGAACAGCCGCCGCCCAGAAAGAACAAACCGCCGAAACCACCGCGTGGGTGTCCTTTAAGGTCGCCGATATGAAATTCCGCGCCCCTGCCGATTGGCGCGATGCCACCACCGACCCGGCGGCGGCGGGTGTAAATCTGGCGTTGATGCACCCGGATAACAGCACCAATCTGAACATCGTGCATGTACCGAATATTGGCGCTGTCACCCCCGAAGCCGCCCAGCAAGAACTTCTGGCATCCTACCCCGGTGAGGGTATCGAAGTTCTCGAATCGCTCATTCTGGATTTGCCGCAGGGTCAAACTCTCCGCATGGAAATGACCCCTGCCACCGTCAACCCCAACGCACAACAATTTCAGTATGTCTTTTTGACCGGCACCGATGTTTACTTCCTGACGCTGACTTCGGCAATTGCCGTGTTTGAAGATTTCACCCCCCTGTTTGAATCAATTGCCCATACCGTTGTACTGCCCAACGTGGAAGATGCGTGGCCGCGCACCAGTGGCACAAAACTCAGCATCCAAGCCCCCAGCACATGGGAAGCACAGGCGCTGGCGGAGGACACCGTGTTGGATTTCGCCCTGATTGACAGCAAAACCAATGCTATCATCGGCGTGTATGTCGAAGAAGTGGCAGAAGGTTACACGGCTGCCGATGCCGAAGCTGCTATCAAGGATTGGTACGCGGAAAACAGCTACGTGGACATGGGCATCGCGCCGATTTCGCTGCCGCTTGGTGACGGGGTGCAGGGTCAAACCGAAGTGCCTTACCAAGATGCCAACGGTGCGAACCTCGTCGACTCCGAATTTGAATATCGTGTGGTCTACGGCAATCAGGTGATTGTGTTCATTGGACGCTGCACCCCCGAACAAGTCGAACAGCTTGCCCCGATGTTCAAAATGATGGTGGATACCCTGCTGGTGAATTAGTGCTGTGTCCGATAATGGACAAGGCAATGAGTTTGCGAATAATTTTATTTTTCTGACCTCACCCCCTAGCCCCCTCTCCATTGAATGTAGAGGGGGAACAAAAGTTTCTCAAAGGTCAGAATAGTTCATCTAGCCCCTCGCTCCTTGTGGGAGAGGGGTTGGGGTGAGGGGTGGGATTATTCGGATTTGTCTGGCTTTCTCCATAAGCATCCCTCAACAACCATAGAAACGCGGCACACCCCGCGTTTTTTATTTCCTGAAGGTTGTTAGTCAACCGCCCTGTATCGTCCTATTATTTTGTTGCTTTACGCTTTTCATAAATTTAAGAAATCGTTTAAGACACGTTTAAATTTCATGAAAAATTCACAGACTCAGCTTTTCGATTTTGCTATTATTAAGTTAGATACATTGAGAATACTATAAATGTATCCCTTACACGTCAAAAGAGTCTCAAAATGATGCGAAAAATCAACTATTTTGTTCTTATCTGTAGCCTCATCATCCTAACACTCTGGCTGCTGCCCGCACCCGCGAAAGTGCAGGCCATCAGCACCGCTTGCCAGAATATCGCCTCCAATGCGGCGTTCACGCGCACATTGAACAACGGCAACACCACCGACAGCGCAACCCTCAATTTGAGTGCAGGGGAAAAAGTGACGGTTGTTGCCAGTGTGAGCGCAAGCAACAACAACAATGCGACTTTTACCCTCACGGTGGGCGGGGCCAGCCAGAACGCCACCCGCAACCGCACCCAACCAGCCATCACCCTACAAGTTACCGCCGCTAGTAGTGGCAACCAAACGGTCAGTTTTGTTCGCAATTCAGGCAATGGGCGTACTATCAATTATACGATTTCCTGCGCTGCGCCCGATGCCGACTCGGATGGGGTTGAGGACAGTCTCGATAACTGCCCCAGCAACGCCAATTCTGACCAAGCAAATGCCGATGGCGATAGTTTGGGCGATGTCTGCGACCCTACCCCCAATGGCGATACCGACAGCGACGGGATTGATAATCTGGCGGATAACTGTCCGGGGGTTCCGAATGTGAGTCAAACTGATACAGACGGGGATAGTTTGGGCGATGCTTGCGACCCCACCCCCAACGGTGACTCGGATGGGGATGGGATAGACAATCTCGCGGATATTTGTCCCGGTTTTAATGATTTGCAGGATACTGATGGGGATACCATTCCTGATGGCTGCGACCCCACCCCCAACGGCGATTCCGACAATGACGGCGTGGATAATGC
>CAZXCU010000036.1:0-1564 GCA_964639245.1 uncultured Anaerolineae bacterium | reverse complement strand
ATGGCTGCGACCCCACCCCCAACGGCGATTCCGACAATGACGGCGTGGATAATGCGGTGGATGTTTGCCCCGGCTTTGACGATACGCAGGACACCGATGGCGATACCATTCCGAATGGCTGCGACCCCACCCCCAACGGCGATTCCGACAATGACGGCGTGGATAATGCGGTGGATGTTTGCCCCGGCTTTGACGACAACCAAGACACCGACAGCGATGGCACACCCAACGGCTGCGACCCCACCCCCAACGGCGATTCCGACAATGACGGCGTAGATAATGCGGTGGATGTTTGCCCCGGTTTTAATGACAATGTGGACACCGACGGCGATACCATTCCCGATGGCTGTGATGGCACACCCAACGGCGATTCGGATGGCGACGGGGTAGATAACGCGGTGGACGTTTGCCCCGGCTTTGACGACAACCAAGACACCGACAGCGATGGCACACCCAACGGCTGCGACCCCACCCCCAACGGCGATTCCGACAATGACGGCGTAGATAATGCGGTGGATGTTTGCCCCGGTTTTAATGACACTGTAGACACCGACGGCGATACCATTCCCGATGGCTGCGACACCACCCCCACGGGCGATTCGGATGGCGACGGCGTGGACAATGCCTCCGACCAATGCCCCGGCTTTGATGACAATGTAGATACCGATGGCGATACGATTGCTGACGGTTGCGACACCACCCCCACCGGCGATTCGGACGGCGACGGCGTGGACAACGCGCTCGATGTTTGCCCCGGTTTTAATGACAATGTGGACACCGACGGCGATACTATTCCCGATGGCTGCGACACCACCCCCACAGGGGATGCGGACAGCGACGGCATCGACAATGCTACGGACAACTGCCCAAGCGCTTATAATCCTGACCAAGCCGATTTGGACGGTGACACGATTGGCAATGTGTGCGATGCCACTGCATCTGGCGACACCGACGGCGACGGCGTGGAAAATGCCAAAGACAACTGCCCCTTGCTTGTCAATGACCAGAAAGACGGTGATGCCGACGGGATTGGCGATGTTTGCCAACCGCCCAAAGCCTATGACCCCCTCAACGACAACGATTTGGACGGCATTGCCAATGCCGAAGACAACTGCCCGAATCACGCCAACCCCGGTCAGGAAAACGGGTGGGGTCATGCGGGTGGCGATGCTTGCGACACCACATGGTACAACCCCGGCATTGGCATCAAGGGCTATCCCTTGCTCAGTGGGAATTTTGAAGTCTGGGCGAACTGCTCCAACAGCGTTTGCCGTGTAATTGCTACCTTCGACCCGTCCAAACTCACCCCGGATGAACCGCAGCGCTTCCAAGATGACGACTCCGGCGGGTGGTATATCATCATGTACTATCTCGGCACCTCCGGCGGCGAAAAAGTCTATCAGATGAACATTTATAATCCTACCGATACGCTGGTAGATGACCGTCTCGAATTCCATGTTTCGGGGAACACATGGTATTTCTTCGATAGAAAAGGCGACCCGAACTACAAACCAATGGTGCTAATTGAGATAGTCAAGCAATCCGCTCACAATATGGATGTCGA
>CAZXCU010000035.1:0-30665 GCA_964639245.1 uncultured Anaerolineae bacterium | reverse complement strand
CAAGCACCAGCAGCAAAAGGCTTGCTCTTTTCACAACTCAACTCCTCTAGGTTTTTAGTATCTGGGCATTAATGAATTTTATAAATCAAATATTACGTGAAAGGGAAATGAGAGTCAAATGAGGAAGATGGCGTATTAATGCAGATTAACAAAATAAAAAGGATACCCGGTAACGCGGGGCTTTTGCCCAGTGCCGCCACACCGCCCTAATGCACATCAACTTTTTAATACGGATAGTGTACGGGTGGGTCTGTGACCCACCCCTGCAAGGGAATGAGGGCGGGTCATAGACCACGCCCGTACATTTGGCTATCCGTGCTAAATTGTTAAACTGCATCAGCAAGCCACTTTTCAGGGCAAGTTATGTACAAACATCGCCGGTTATCGGAAAACCGTGTAAAAGAACAAAGGCTTGAATATCCGGGAAAAAGAAATCGATATCGCCAATATAAATTGTGCCGGGCGGACACGGGGCAGCCTGTCCCACAATAGTATCCTTAAATAGATAGCGTACCAAGTCTACAATGCCATCGCGTGGGGCGCGGTCTCCAGTGTACACATTCCCCACAATGCAAATTTCACCCCCCGGCGGAATCGTCTGCGCTGAGATAAAGCAGGTCGGGATACCAGAATCGCTATTTGTGGAGGGGATAATGCGCAGCGGTTTCACGTCCAGCAAAATCTGACAGTTGGCAGGCACTCCATTAAAAACCCCCGCCTCATAACGTGCCAGATACCAACCGCACGTCCATGCCCAATCCGTATCACATTTACCCGCCATCGAACCCCCTACATGACACGCATTATCTTGAGGCGTGCCAATTTCAGGTTCATAGGGTGGTACATAGACCAATGCGCCCGGTTTTTGCAGTTCGGGCGGTAACACACTTACCAAACTCTGACAGGTCAAAGGGACACCCGCCGCCGTTCCCTGATAAAATTTCGCCAGATACCAGCCGCACGTCCATGCCCATTCGGTGTCACATTTACCCGCTAGCGCCCCGCCCGCGTAACACGCATTCTCCGCCGGATTTTCGGAAGGGGGTTGGGCATAGACCGCTGTTGCAAAAAATAGGGTTATCAGCAGAAAAAACGCCGCTTTATTCACCAAAAACTCCTAGCATCATTTTTAGGTAAATTACCGCGTTGTGAAAAACTGTACAAGGGTCATTTGTCATTTTTTTGCTGGCCTTGTTTCGCGCACAAGGGGGGAGAAAATCAAAGGTGTGTATTTCTTGCCTTGCGAAAGATGAAAGACACCGGGTTTTCGCCCATGGCCTTTCATCTTTTTTAATCACTCATATTACGCAATCAGTGAAAATCCCCTCCCTTTATCCCTCCCCAAAGCATTGGGGAGGGGAGGGTGGGGTCAAAAAAATAGTCCTACTCGGTCAAATCCCAGTACACAAATTCATCCATCAACACGACCAGCGCCTCCCCTTCCCCACGATTACCAATGCGGAAACGGGGCAAAATCCCACTGGTGGATTGGTCATCGGTGACTTCAAGCACTTTTTCACCATCCACATAAATGGTGATTTGTTCGCCTGCCAGATGCACACCGAGCGTAATTCCCTGTGCTAAATTCGCCGTACCATCGGGGGTTGAACCCAAAATCAAACTGGGGTCGTTTTCAAAACCCACCGCCACATCACCGCGTTCGGTCATCCGCACGGTGTAGGTATTGCGGAAAATGAATTCAAACGTATAGGCCGAACCAAAATCCGGCGGAACAGCCACGCGCACCGAGAAATAGGCATCTTCGATAAAATCGCCGAGTTCATCCGCTTCGGAAACCAAAACATCAAAGCCGCGCCCCGCTTTGACAAAACGCATCACGCCGTTGTCAATGAACACTTCATCGCGCACCCCGCGTAAGGTTGTCCATTCGCGGCGGTCAACGTCAAAACCGTCAATAAAGGTCGGTTCTTGGGTCAGCCCAAGCGGGTTGATATACGGGTTGCCGAACAGTGAAATGGTCGCCGCAGGTTCAGGACAGCTTCCAGCGACAGCCCCGACTGAATCGCCCACAACCCAGCCCTGAAACACAATATTATTTTCATCCACCCACACGGTACGATACCAGATGCGTCCGGTTTCGCCCAAGACCACTTCATAAACGGGTAAGGTGGTCGAAGCCGGGATATTTTGAATCGCTACCGTGCTAAAACTGGCCCCGCGATGCAGTTCTAACGCGCCGGAGGACACAACTTCGCACAACAACGCACTGTCTCCGGCAGCAGCATCGGGGGGCAATGCCGGGTCTACCAACGGCAGCCCGCCACAAATATACGGCGGTAGCGGATCCACCACCGCCCGGAAAACCCAGCCATCGGCGGTCAAATACCAGCCATCGGCGGTGCGGGCGGTAGCGGTCAAGGTTTCGCCCACGTTCGCTTCTCTCAAAATGGGAGCGCTGGCATTCGGCAGTTGTAAAATATTCACGGTACGCGCCGTGCCTGTCGCAAAAGTCGTCAGAGTGCAGGCTACCGGAGTCGCTACAGCAGGAGTCGCGCTTGGGGTCGGCGCAATCGTCGGTTCCGCAATCGGAATCGAGTCCGCGTTGGCAATCTCCAGTTGGTCAGCCAGCATCCAACCCGCCATCCCGCTAAACTCAACCTGATACCAGCTTCGATCCTCGTTTGCCGCAATCAGGCTAACATTGGCCCCTTCCGGGACAGTCGAAAGTTCAGTCGAAGTGGTCGAAGGCGCGGCATACAGCAGTCCGCGTCCCACAATCACGCGCCCCCCGCCCTCATTTTCAGCCACTTCATTATTTGAGTCGCCATTATCCTCATCGCCCCCGCCGCTTGAGACCAGCGCAAAAATCACCCCCACCGCGATGAGTACCGCGATCACCCCGATGATGGCAACCCATGGAAACCGTGAGGCAGGCACAGGGGCTTTAGGTTCAAGACTCGGCGTTGTGGGCGCAGTAGGGGCAGGAATTGCCGCAGTTGGAATACGCATCGTTCCCCCATCGGGGTCGGCGAGGCTGGCTTTTTGTGCCTGCGTGCCAGAGGGCTTTACCCCTGCCGATTCTGCCATCGTCGAAAAACTGTCGATCCCTCCCAAGAAAGTGGCATGTTCATCCGCCTGAGCAAATATTTCAGTGGTCGATTTTCCCTGAATGACATTTTCGAGCGCCTTCGCAAAATCCACCGCAGAGGGATAACGGTCATCCGGGTCTTTAGCAATCGCCCGCAGCACCACCGCCGTTAAAGCCGGGGAAAGTGTCGAGTTCCGCACTTCTAACGGGGTGGGCAGTTCCTCAAAATGTTTGTACATTAAGCCGAATGGGGTATCCGATTCAAAGGGCAGTTGACCGGACAACATCGCATAGGCCATGATGCCCAGCGCATATAAATCCGTGCGTCCATCCACCGATTCCGAACGCCATTGTTCGGGAGCCATATACGACGGCGTACCCATAATCGTTCCCGTCGCTGTCATCTGATGGGTATTGCCCGCCGCTTTTGCGATGCCAAAATCGGTTAAATAGGTATTGCCACTCGTATCCAGCAGGACATTTTGCGGCTTTAAATCCCGATGCACGACTCCCAAGTTATGAGCATAGGTGAGCGCGTCCGCCAGTTGGTTAATAATTTTGCGGGTTTCGGCTAGGCTCAGTACCCCCTGCTCCATGCGATCTTGCAAATCGCCCGCCCGCAGCAGCCGCATCACCAGATAGGCCTGCCCGTTGAAATCACCAAAATCGTACACAGGCAAAATATGAGGGTGTTCCAGCCGTGCGACGATGCGGGCTTCATTTTTAAATCGCTGGATAAATTCCGCACCAGAAGCAACTTCCGGTAAAATAACCTTAATGGCGACTTCCCGATCCATGGTGGGCTGATAGGCACGATAAACCACCGCCATCCCCCCACGCCCTAGCAGTTCTTTAATCTGGTAGCGCCCATCCAGACTTTGCCCGATTAATGTATCCCCTGTGGTCATAAATTTCCGTTCTCGTGAAAAAATGTCGGTGTTGGGTATGAGGCGATTTCATAATTAAGCAACGCCAAGTCTGATACCTCATGCCTTTTATATTAATCCAAGGCCAGACAGGAGACAACTTTTTCAGAGAAAAGACCCCTACCCCCTTCCCCTGTACCACAGGGGAAAATCTCTGCGTTGCGGGGAAGGATAAAGAGTGGGGGTACAAATCCATTTACGCCATGTCACGTAGAGGAGCAAACACCGCATCAATTTTGCCCAAGACTTCAGCGTCCAATTTGAGATCTATCGCCTTGAGCGTTTCTTCCAACTGACTGACTTTGGTTGCGCCGGTAATCGCGCTCGTGACACCCGGTTGACGCAGTGTCCATGCAATCGCCAGTTGCGAACGGGACACACCCAATTCATCAGCAATAGTTTTGAAATTTTTGACGACTTCAATCGTTTTATCCTGAAGCAGCCGTCCACGCAGCCATTCTTCCAGATCCAAACGGCTGCCTTCGGGAATGCCGTTGTCATATTTGCCCGTTAAAAAGCCACTCGCCAAAGGACTCCACACCACCAAGCCAATGCCGCGTTCTTCTGCCAATGGCAGCACATCATTTTCAACTTTATCCCGTACCAACAGGTTATACTGCGGCTGTTCGACCTGCGGTTTATACAGGTTATAGCGTTCGCAAATGTTGAGTGCATCCTGAATTTGTGCGCCTGTCCATTCGCTCGTTCCCCAATAGAGGATTTTGCCCTGATGCACCAGATCGTCCATCACGCGGCAGGTTTCTTCTAAGGATGATTCTTCATCAAAGCGGTGGCAAAAATACATATCCAGATAATCAGTGCCAATCCGTTGCAGCGATTTATGCACACTTTCCATGATATGCTTGCGCGACAAACCCCGGTCATTGACATCTTCGCTCATCGGCCAGAAAACTTTGCTGGAAATGACCAGCGTATGACGCGGAAAATCCTTGAGAATCGACCCCATGAGTTTTTCTGATTCGCCGCGTGCGTAAATATCAGCGATGTCGAAAAAGTTGATGCCATTGTCATAGGCGGTATGAATAATATTTTTGGCGAGGTCAGTGTCGGTGACACTTCCTCCGAAGGTAATCCAGCCCCCCAAGCTGAGGGCGCTAATTTTTGTGCCGGAACTGCCCAGCCGACGATACTCCATGCGGTTTAACTCCTTAAGCGGTTAGCAAAGGGGGAGTATAACCAACCGCCCGCACGGATTACCATTAGCGGAATATCAGATTTGGCTCTGTTTTATAGGCTCACCCGTTCCAAAAATTGCTGGACGGTGATAATTTCAATATCCTGATACATCCCTAAAGTAAGCAAATGATGGTCGCCGGATACAACTAAAATTGCCGTTCCTCCTACCGCACAAGCAATGAATTTGTCATCTTTTGGATCATTTGGCACAACACGACCAATTTCAGCAGGTTCAACCATTTCAATAATAAATTTATAGCGTTCCAGTAGACTTTCTGAAGTTTGCCCAAGTTGCGCTAACCGTTCAGCAAATTTTTGACGTGACAGCACTAATTCAAGTTCAGCGACTAAAGGCTCGCTGGAAATCAAAATAGCCTGTTCATTTTCTACAGCATCAAAAGCCTTTCGCGGCAAACCACCCCAGAGCAAAGCCGATACAACCACGTTCGTATCAAACACAACTCTCATTCAGAGAAACCGTTTCGGGCCGCCGCGATTTCAGCCTCGATTTCTTCCAAGGTTAAGCGGGGTTCAAGAGCGGCTAACTGATCCATAATTTCAAAAAATTCGGTTCGCTTGGTTAAACGTTCGAGTTCTTTGATGAGAAATTTGGTAATTGCTTCATCAGTCAGCAGACCTGCGTTTTTAGCTTTTTCGGTGATGTCACTGGGTACATTAAAAGTGATGGCAGTGCGTTCCATGGTCACCTCAATTACTGGCTATCATAATTAAGTATACACAAAATGAAGCAAGGATGTCGCAAGGCGCAGTTAGCCAGCCAGTGTGACATACAGCGCCACTTGGTCATAGATAATTTCTAATAGTTGCAAGTCGCTGTTATAGGGAATTTCAAAGGCGACCCAGCCCTTGATGTCCCGATGATACCGCGCTGAATCCGCCGCAAAATCATCAATGAGGCCGATGGTTAAGGCGCGATATTTCTCCCCGGTGGCATCAATAGCGGACATCAACACCTGATAGCCATAACACATTTCCTGCTGACATTCGCCCTCCAACCAGACCATGACATATTTGGTATTGGCGCTGGCGCTCAATCCGCTAATTTCCCCGATGCGATGATTAGCAGGGTCGATGTAATCGGCAATTCGCAGCGTCAGGGGTTCAAAACGGATGTCTCGATTCATCGGCAGGGGGTTGCTGGCAGACCCATACCCATCGTTTGCCGAAATCACGCGCTGCTCTTTCTGGTCAAGCTGCTCGGCAAAATAAAACGCGCCTACCGCCAGCACCCCTACACAGAGCATCGGCAGCACAAACGACCCGATGCAACTTTTGAGCAGAGCTTTCATCACATCCTCCCCTTTTTGATTGATTTTAAAGGGAAAATGTGAAAAACCTATAAGAATCAAAAAAGCAGGGGGTCGATGTGACATCCTGCTCATTCAAGTGGTGAGGGCGGGTATCGCTCGCGGAAGCTCACTTGTACCCGCCCCTACATTTTATTTCTATAGCAAATTCTTGATGGCTTCGCGTTCTTCGAGCAGTTCGTTTTCGGAGATTTTCAACTTGCCTTTGGCATAATCGCTGAGGGTCAGGCCGTTGACAACTTCATACTCGCCGTTGCCCTTGCTACGAAGCGGGAAGGAATACACCAGATTTTCGCCAATGCCGTAGGTGTTGCCTTCGGTGGGAATCGCCGCGCTAAACCAATCGCCTTCCGCAGTCGGAACAAGCAAACGACGGATGCAATCCAGCGCTGCGCTTGCCGCACTTGCCGCCGAACTCTTGCCGCGTGCCTTGATGATGGCTGCGCCGCGCTGCTGAATGGTGGTCATAAATTCACCTTCCAACCATGCCCGGTCAGTCACAACATCCAGAACCGGTTTGCCGTTGATTTTGGCATTTTCAAAATCGGGGAACATCGTTGGGCTGTGATTGCCCCAGATGCCCATGTTGGTAATCGCGTCGGGGGTGACACCTGCTTTGAGGGCAAGCTGGGCTTTGGCGCGGTTTTCATCAAGGGCGGTCATGGCAAAAAAGCGATTGGCGGGAATATCCGGCGCGTTGGCTTTGGCAACCAGCGCATTGGAGTTACATGGATTCGCCACGACAATGACTTTAATATCGGAGGCCGCGCCTTCGTTGAGCGCCCGCCCCTGTTCGACAAAAATCGGCCCGTTGGAGGCGATCACATCGGCGCGTTCCATACCCGGCCCACGCGGTTTTCCGCCCACCAACACCGCCCAGTTGACATCTTTCATGGCGACTTTGGCATCGCTGGTCGCCACAATGCCATGCAGCAGGGGTTGGGCGCTGTCTTCCAGTTCCATGACCACGCCCTTGAGCGCTTCCATCGCTTCGGGGATTTCCAGAATGTGTAAAATGACGGGCTGGTCTGGGCCAAAAACTTCGCCGTTCCCAAAGCGGAACAACAAATTATAGGCAATTTGCCCTGCGCCACCCGTGACTGCAACACGAATTGGGTTTTTCACGAAAAACTCCTGAAATTTTAATCCGTTAAAAATCTCACTAAGTTTACTCGTCTGCCCACAAAACGCCAATGTGGATTGACATCAAACTGGCATGGCGTTCGTCAAAATTGGGACTGCAAAATCTGGCGGAAACTCGTTATCATCAATAGAACATATGGGAGAATCGTATGGCAACCAGTTTACGCGGCAACAAAGTTTATTTAGACCGACTCACCAAAGCGGACATCCCTTTGCTCACGGCATGGTGGAATGATACGGATTATCAAACCACTTTGCGGCGGGATATGATTTTTTTGACCACCGAACAGGATCAAGAGGAATGGAATTTTCCGACGCAGCAAAATCTTGCCAATCGGGATTTTTTCGGCTTTGCCATCCGTCGCATCGAAGATGATTGGCTCATCGGGAATGCGGGGATTATGAATTTACGCTGGCAGGCGCGAAGCTGCGACATTTTTATCGGAATCGGGCAGGCGGAAATGCGCGGCAAGGGTTATGGATCCGATGCGCTGCGAATTCTGTGCAATTATATTTTTTACGAAATGAACATGCACCGTCTGGGATTGGTCGTGCATTCCTTTAATACATCCGCGATTCAGATGTATGAACGGGTCGGTTTTACACATGAAGGGGCGCTGCGCGATTTTGTTTATCGGGACGGCAACTATCACGACATGCTGCATATGGGCATCCTCGCGCACGAGTGGAAAAATCCGTTTATACAAAAATAAAAAATTTCCCCCTATCCCCAACCCCTTTCCCCCATCTGAGGGAGAAAGGGGCAACCAAAACAAAGGATAAAAATAATGACCAACGGGAAAAAATTGTTAGAAGGCGACCTCATCCGCCTGACCGCTATCGAAAAAAAAGACGCTGCCGATTTTGCACGCTGGTATTCGGACATGGAATTTTTGGGCTTAATGACCCCCATGCAAGCCTATCCGTTTTCGCTGGAGGAGGAAGAATCATTCATCGAAAACCAGCGTAAAGACGACCACAGCGTCAATTTTGCTATCCGCACACTGGATGAAAACAAAATTATCGGCAACTGTGGCCTCAAGGGAATCAACCATGCCAGCGCCAACGCAGAATTAGGAGTGGGCATTGGCGAAAAAGCCTATTGGGGCAAAGGCTATGGCACAGACGCGGTGCGGGTGCTGCTGAAATACGCCTTCTGGGAAATGAATTTGCATCGGATTGTGTTGAATGTGTTCAGTTTCAACGAACGTGCCATTAAATCCTACCGCAAAATTGGCTTTCAGCAAGAAGGCGTGCTGCGCGAGGCAGTTTTCCGTAACGGCAGCTATCAGGATATTGTGGTGATGAGCCTTCTACGGCGGGAATGGGATAAATAACGAGCTAGGGTAATAATAGTAACCTTCGGTTAGATTTTAGAATTTGGCGAACAGTCCACCTGCCGAATGATAGGGTAGGGACAGGACTCGCAGAGACCCGTCCGTGTTTTTCCAGATATTTGCCGAGGGTTACTATTCTTTCGTGGGGCGGGTCTCCAAAGGAGAAAGAGGTGAAACATCTGTCACCCGCCCTCTGAACTAATTGCCCTTAATGCGGTTGCTCAACCCAGCAGATTGTGAAGATACCATGTAACTTACCACGCAAACGCCCGCCTACCCGTATAATCCTATAGAAGAACAATTGCATGAAAGGCTTCTTATGATTCGCAAATTGACAGGGTTCGCCTTGCTGCTCCTGATGCTTGGCGTGGGTTTGGTACAGGCACAGGAACCCGGTGCCGAAGGTGTGGGCGATTCGTATTATCCCGGCTTAGGCAACGGCGGGTACGATGTGCAGTCCTACGCGCTGGATTTAACCGTCACCATGGCAAGCAATACGCTGGACGGGCTAGCGACCATTACGGCTATCGCTACCGAAGATTTGAGCAGTTTTAACCTCGACTTTTTAGGTTTTGAAATTAGCGCCCTGACCGTGAATGGCGCACCCGCCGAATTTACCCGTGACGGTGCAGAATTGACCATCACCCCCGCCGCATCCCTGACCGCCGATACAGAATTTGTCGTCACAGTGGCTTACGGCGGCGTTCCCGGTGAAGGGGTGGATGAAGAAGCCGCCCAATTCAGTCAGGGTTGGCAATATTTTGAAGATAAAGTAATGGTGGCGGGCGAACCGAGTGGCGCGTCAACATGGTTTCCGGTGAATGAACACCCCTCGGACAAAGCGTTGTACTCCTACCGCGTGACTGTCGATGAACCCTACACCGTAGCAGCAAATGGGCTGATGCAAGAAACGATTGAAGTGGACGACGACACCAACACCTATGTTTTTGAATCGGCACACCCGATGGCAAGTTACCTTACGACGGTAAACATCGCGGAATTTGATTTTGAAACACAGGAAGGTCCCAACGGTCTCCCGATTCGTAACTACTTTGAATCCAGCATCAATGAACAGCAGTTGGCCTCTTTCCAGAAAACGCCTGAGATGATGGAAGTGTTCATCGAACATTATGGCCCGTACCCGTTTGAAGTGTACGGCGTGATGGTAATGGATTTGCCACTTGGATTCGCGCTGGAAACCCAGACTCTTTCCGTTTTTGGTTCCAGTTTCACCGATGAATTTGTCGTTGCCCATGAACTTTCGCATCAGTGGTTTGGCAACAGCGTCACCCCCGCCCAATGGCAGGACATCTGGCTCAACGAAGGCTTTGCCAATTTCAGCGAGATTCTGTGGTTGGAACACAGCGAAGGCGAAGCCGCGATGAACGCCCGGATTCGCAGCCAATATTCCGGCCTGATTGAATTTGGCGAAATTCCCCCGCTTTCCAAAGAAGAATTTATCGGCTTTTTACAGCAAAATGTAGCCGATGAACTCTCGATTGAAACGGCACGGCGGGTGATTGAACTGACCTTCCCCAAATTCACCCCCGAAGAAATTGAAGCGCTGCTGACCGCAGGCGACGGCGAAACCATCCCCGGTCAGGATTTTATCGCGGCGGTCAACACTCTCGAATTTGAGGAAGTGTCGCTGAATGAATTGGGACGGGCGTTTGGCTTTTTGCCGACCCCACCCGGCAGCCCCAGCCCGGACAATCTGTTTAATCAGGGCGTGTATCAACGCGGCGGGCTGACTCTGGTGGCGCTGCGGGCAAAAGTCGGGGACGATCTCTTTTTTGAGATATTAAAAACCTACCAAGACCGCTTCAAATATAGCAACGCCACGACTGCCGATTTTGTCGGTGTGGCGGAAGAAATAAGCGGTCAAGAACTCAGCGACTTTTTCGATGCGTGGTTGTATGCCGGTGAAATGCCGGACATCCCCGAATTGAAATTGTTCCGTGTAGATTTTGTACCCGAATCGTAATTTTCTTGGGGTGGGTTACAAACCCACCCGTATATTCTCAGTGGTTAAAGAGGGGTCATTTTAGAGGGCAATTGTTTGACCCACGCGGAAAATTGCGCTTCAATGGCATCGCGCACACGGCGGAACGAGTCCAATTTTTCCGCGTGGCTGCCCTCCACGGCGGCGGGGTCAGGAAAACTCCAATGGATGCGCGTGGCCTTGCCGGGAAACACCGGACACGTTTCCGCCGCGTTGTCACACACGGTAATCACATAATCGAAAGGCTGCTGCAAAAATTCGTTCAGGTGTTTGGAACGATGCGCCGAAATATCCAACCCTTTTTCGCGCATGGCCTCAATCGCCAAGGGATTGACCACCGATGGTTGACTGCCTGCGCTTTCAATTCGCATCTGGTCGCCCACCAGATTTCGCAACAAGCCCTCTGCCATCTGCGAACGGGCAGAATTGGCGGTACACAAAATTAACACATTCATAAGGCACTCTTGTGGGCTAAGGTCAGCAGCAGGTACTGAATCCGGGTGCGTAACTGCCGCGCCACGTTCTGAAAATCTTCGTAAGTTTCGGGGTGCGGGATGCTCCAATGAATGTGTTCGCCCTCAAAGTAGGGGCAGACTTCACGGATTTTATCGCACACGGTAATCACGTAATCAAATTCTTGATGCAGGAATTGGTCATAGTGTTTGGAGGATTGCCCCTCAAGAGCAATTCCAAAGGCATTCATCGCTTGCATCGCCAGAGGATGGATTTTGCTTGGTTGGCTGCCCGCGCTGAAAACTTCGACCTGCCCCTTACTCAAATGACGCAGCAAGCCTTCCGCAATCTGCGAACGGGCTGAATTTCCCGTACACAAAAACAAGATTTTGGCGGGGTGGGCAAGTTCGGCTTCACGGGGCATCTCCTCGGTGAAGCTGAGGGCTTGTCCAGCTTCCCGATACAGGCTGTGCAAATGTTCACGGTTAAGCGTGTAATACACATCCCGACCATCGGCATCGCTACGCCGCGCCAGCACCACATCCTGTTCACGCAGATGCTTGAGATGGTACGACACCAGATTCATCGGTTCGCCCACTTGCTGAACCAATTCCTGTACACGATAATCGCCGCCCAACAGCAGTTGGACAATCTGCCAGCGTAAGTCATGTGCCAGCAACTTTAAAAATCCGGGCGGTAGCGCGAGTGCGTGAGTCATGTTGTTCCCTCACTGGTCTGATGAGACATTCGTTCTCAGTTGATGCGGCTATTCTATATCGCTTTTCGCCCAATGGACTACTGTAAGTTCATATTATCTTCTAACCAGCGATAGCCTTCTTCCAGATTGCTGGTGACTTTGATACGACTTTTGCCACTGGAGGTCAGGTTAGCAAAAACTTGCAGTTCTTTTTTGTTGTCCTCCCGCACCACAAACGCCACCCGTGTCACCAATGAGCGTGCCTGTGCCACCGCCTGCATCCCCATCAAATTTTGACGCACGCTGGGGCTAATCGGGTAAGAAGAGGCATCAAACAAGACGTACACGGTTTGGTCATTGGGGGTGGTGCGGTAAATTTCCGAGACAGCTTCGTGCCAGGCAGCAATATGGTCGGGGGTTTGTTCGCCCGTGGTCACAATATACAGCAACCCGCCATAGGAGCGTTCGATTTTGCCGCCGCCGGGGATCGTTTTGAGCATTTCAAGCGAAGGTGCATCAGACATCTTGGAATCTCCTAAAATACTACAATTCAATTTGAACTAATTTCAATTGAAGTATAAAGCAGACGGATAAGGATGTCAAAAAATAGAGAGGGCATCTCCCTCTCTGAAAGCGTTATTGGTGATTAGAGCAGCATGTTAAACAAATAGCCGTTAAAAATGATACCGATGGTCAAAATAGCCACATAAATGAGAATCAGGCGCAGTTTTAACACCCGCCGCAGGATGATCATTTCCGGCAGGCTCAAGGCGACAACCGACATCATGAAGGCTAACACCGTACCAACCGCCACACCTTTATCAACCAAAACACTGACCACAGGCATGATTCCCGCCGCGTTAGAATACATTGGCACACCCATCATGACTACCAGTGGCACAGACCACCATGTGTTTTGCCCCATCACATCCGCAAGGGTGTCATCAGGAATATAACCATGAATGGCCGCACCAATCGCAATCCCGACCACAACATACACCCACACTTTGCGAACAATTTCACGGGTGCTGTCCAGCGCCTGCAAAAAACGCTCCTGCCAGCTCATTTCACGCGCATGGGAAGTGTGTTTAATCTGCACTTGATACACAAAAGGTTCGACATAGCGCTCCAAGCCCAAGCGCCCGATGACCACTCCGGCAACTACCGCCAGTGTCATGCCCGACAGCAAGTAAACTATCGCAATTTTGAGACCAAACGAGCCGAACAACATGACCAGCGCCACTTCATTCACCATCGGGGCGGTAATGAGAAATGAAAATGTGACCCCCAATGGCACACCCGACTCGACGAACCCGATGAACAACGGCACCGCCGAGCAGGAACAAAAGGGCGTAAACACCCCCAATAAAGAGGCGAAGACATTCCCCACCCCCTCTTTTTTGCCCGCCAGCCAGCGCCGCGTTTGTTCGGGGGTAATAAATGTTC
The DNA here is from genome assembly GCA_964639245.1 of uncultured Anaerolineae bacterium. Lineage (GTDB taxonomy): Bacteria > Chloroflexota > Anaerolineae > Aggregatilineales > J027 > SB15. The sequence continues at coordinate 17,087 of CAZXCU010000035.1, read as the reverse complement.
GCAGCAGGGTGATTACGAAAATCATCCCGGAAAGCAAAAGCAAAATTTTGGGGACATCATAAAAGAAAAAGTTGAGCGAACTTCCCAGATGGCTGGTGGGACTCAGCCCAAGCAAATCATACGTGATCAGGTCGGCAAACGCATGGAGCGACTGATAAGCGATATACCAGAGAACACCCGCCACCCCCACCCAGACAAACGCCTGTTTGTCGCTTTTGGAAAGTGACATAGCTTTGAGGGTCATAGCGCGGCCTGCACCCATTCGATAATTTGACTGCGGCGGGGAATCCGTCCACTCACCACAACCTCTTCATTGATAACCAGTGCGGGGGTACTCATCACGCCGTAAGCCATAATATCGGGGTATTCGGTCACTTTGACCAATTCAAACTCCGTGAGGGCCAAACTTTCCAGCGCGGCACGGGTTTCGGCCTCCAATTTTTTACAATTCGGGCAGCCAGAACCTAACACTTTGATACTTAACATGATTTTTCACCTTTTTATAGGATGAGATGAGGCGGCACAACAACGCGGGCAAGCGCAATTTTCTAAAAGCGGAACAGGGAGGGCTTCTCCCAGTACCAACGCCAATAGATCTGCAACAAACGGGTGGGCGAGTTGGTAGTAGACCTGCAAACCACTTTTACGGGTGGTGACCAAACCGGCTTCACGCAGTGCGGCAAGTTGCTGGGAAATATACGCCTGTCGTTTATCTAGGGCGGTTTCAAGGTGACACACACACACTTCGCCCTGTCGGAGCAGGTGCAAAATTTCCAAACGCGCCGGGTGGGCTAAGGCTTTGAAAATGATACTTGCCTGGTCAAAATCAACCGTCATCATCTACATTCAATCTTTTGAATGTAGTATAGGGTTCTCCGCCTATCGCCCCTAGTGCTAAATGTCAGGAGATTTAGGTGAATTGGGCAATCGTCGACTCCACCGCTGTGACAATCTGCTGGGGCTGACGCGGTTTTTCCATAAACCACACATAATCGTCTTGGGTCAGGTCATCCTGTCGCTGAATGCTGCTGACCAGAATCACGGGCAAATGGGCAAAATATTCAAATTCACGCAGTTCGCGCAGCCATGCCAAGCCGTTCCCATCCGGCAAATCATAGTCCAGCACCACCGCGTCCACTTCAATGCCCGCCAACACGTCGGTTGCTTCGCCCGTGCTGTTAGCGATGATCACGTTATACCCGGCCTTCTCTAAAAAATTCTGGTACAAATCGGCTGTTAAGACATCATCATCAATGATTAATAAACTATTTGCATTTGCCATCGCACCCTTCCTATTAGAGTTCTATCTGAAATTCATCCCAAAGATGACTGCCATGATAGAATACTTACTATGATTATGCTACCCGACTTTCGCGTTCGTCAACGTGACTATTTACTCAATATTTCGCGGGCGCTCACCGAACAACTTGACCTGTCCGAAGTGCTGCGGCGTATTCTGGAAGCCTCTGCATCCATGCTGGCGGGGGAAATCGGCATTATCGTGCTGGAAGATGAACACGAAGTGCTGCGAATTCAGGCTGCCTTTGGCATCGCCGCAGACCACCTGCATGTTTTTAACGACCTGCTGGAAGATTTTCAGACCGCCGGATTAGATTCGCAGCGCCTCAATTTACGCACCCGCCAACTGGCTAAAAAATTAGACCGCCCCTTAAAACAGGTGGTGGCGCTGCCAATGGTCATGAATCAAGAGCCTTTGGGGTTGATTCTGGTGTTTCGCACCTTCACCAGTTCCGCCAACAGCGATGACCGCCAGATTTTACAAAGTTTTGCTGACCAAGCGGCGGTGGCGGTACATAATGCGCGGTTATATGCGGCGGTCACCAGCGAAAAACAACGCCTTTCTGCGATTCTAGAAAACAGCGCCGATGGAATCATGATTCTGGACGCGGAACGGAACATTTTGCGTTTTAACAAAGCCCTCAGCCACCTGACCGGATGGCGCACCGAACAGGCCATCGGACGTTTGGACACCGAAATCCTCCGCCTGAACAATGTGAAAACGACCATCCCGCTAGAGGCGATGCTGTCCGAAGACTGGCCGCGTGGCAAAACATTGTATGTGGAAGGCGACCTCGAACGCATCGATGGTCTACCCGTCAGTGTAGCGATTAGTTATGCGCGGTTGAACGACGAAAACGGCGCGGCAGCCAATATTATTGCCAATGTGCGCGATATTACCAATTTTCGCAAGGCGGAGGAGATGAAAAATATTTTTATCTCCGTCATTTCGCATGAACTCAAAACCCCGGTGGCCCTCATCAAAGGCTATGCCGAAACACTGCGGCGCGAGGATGCCACATGGAACAAGGCTGATTACGACGACGCGCTGAACGTGATTGCCGAAGAAGCAGACCGTCTCAAGGAATTGATTGATAATCTGTTGGCAGCCAGCAAACTGCAAGCTGAGGGCATGAAACTCTCCAAAATGGATGTCTGGCTAAATAAATTGGTCAGCCAATCGGTGGAACGCTTTCGCACCCAGACGACTGAGCATACGCTGGAATTGGATTTTCCGTCCGATTTCCCGCTCGTAGAAGGCGATGAAACCCGCCTCCGCCAAGTCGTGGACAATTTGCTCTCCAACGCCATCAAATATTCCCCGCATGGCGGAACCATCCGTGTCCAAGGCGAAGTCTTGCCCGATGCCGTGCAAATTTCAGTCTCAGATGAGGGGGTGGGCATTCGCGCCGATAAACTCGACAAGGTGTTTGACCGCTTTTACCGCGTGGACGACGACCTCGCCCGCAGCACACAGGGAACAGGACTCGGCCTGTACCTCGCCCGTGCCGTGATTGAAGCCCACGGCGGAAAAATCTGGGCAGAAAGCGAACCCGGCAAGGGGTCAACCTTTGCGTTTACCCTGCCCTTAGAATAAACACCAAGGGGCATTGCATATAATGGACAAGGCAATTAGACCTTAAATGAATCCAACTTTAGCGGACGGGATATATCCCGTCCCTACGGGTGCATTTCTTGTAGGGACAGCATCCATGCTGTCCGCAATCGTTTGGTTTTTAATTGATTTGTCCATAAGTCGTTTTTTAAAGATATGTTTACACGACCTGAACTCGTCTTAATGAACTTATCTGCCCCTCAAAAATGCTTTGGGGAGGGATGGGTATTTTCCGGCATTGCGTAAGGGGGGCAGATAAAACAACCCTGTTGATTTATTTACCAGACACAGCACTAAGTAATAATTCTATCAGAAGTTTTTAACCCCCCGATAAACTATGCTAAAATATTTTTTTTGACCCTCTGCCCAATGGTAAGAAAGGAGCAGGCGCGGTATTCATACTGTACCGTTGCCCCAATTCATGTCTAATAACCCGAACTCAATGCAGCTCCAATGCCCCAACTGCGGCAACCGTTTTGCTGCTTTTATCGAATCGATTATTGATGGGGGACGCGACCCCAACGCCAAAGCCCGTTTTTTAAGCGGCATGACCAATGTCATTCAATGTCCGCGCTGCGGGGTGCAAATTCAACTCGCTGCCCCCCTTGCCTACCATGACCACCTCAAAGAACTCCTGCTGATTTATTTCCCGATGGAATTAAACCTGCCGCAAAAAGAACGCGAACAAATCGTGGGGGAAATCACCCGTGCCATCACCAACAGCCTGCCGCAAGACCAGCGCAAAGGCTATCTGCTCAATCCCAAGATGTTGCTCACCGTTCAGAAGATGGTCGAAATTGTGCTAGAAAAAGATGGCATCACGCCGGAGATGATTGCTGTCCAGCGCCAGAAAGCCGAACTCGCCGAAAAATTCATCAAGGCGGACGAAACCGATTTAGAAACGCTGGTGCAGCAGCATGATGCTGACCTTGACGCGGTATTTTTTCAATTGATGACCCTTGCAGCAGAATCGTCTATGGCACGCGGAGACAGAGCCAGCGCCGAAGCCATTTTAGACCGCCGCGATGCCTTGATTGACCTGACCACCTTTGGCAAAGAAGCCGTAGAAAAATCGGCGGTGCGAGATGCCATCATCCAAGAAGTGGCGAACGCGCTACGGGCGATGGGCAGCAACACCACCATTGAGCAGTTTTTGGACTATGTAATCAAAGTCGGCGGGGATGATGATTATTTACAGGCGCTGGTCGGGTTGGCGCGTCCAGCGATGGAATATAACTTTTTCGCCGCCCTCGCCGAACGCATCGACAAAGCCAACAGCGCCGACAAGCCCGCCCTGCAAGAAATTCGTGACCGTCTGCTTGACTTAACCACCGCAATTGACCAGCAACAGCAGGTCATTATGCAGCAGGCACAGGAATTGCTCAACGAAATTTACAATACGCCCAACATGGACGAAGCGATTGCCGAACGTCTGCCCATGATTGACGAACTCGCCCTTTCGATGCTGTCTGCCAACATTCAGCAAGCCGAGAAAAATCACGATTTGATCCGGGCAGCACGGTTCAAAACCATGTACGAAAAAATCACCCAGCAGTTACAGGCCGCTGCCCCGCCCGAAATCCGCTTTATCAATGAACTCCTCAAAACCGAGGACGAATTGGAAGCGCAGATGATGGTCATTGAAAAAGCCGCCCAATATGGCGAACCCCTGATTCATTATTTTGATGCCCTGCTGGAAAACTTTGCCGGGCAGGATGAGGATGATGTGATGGTGCAGCGCCTACGAAAACTTCGGATGGCAGCCGCCAACATGATTAATAAAGAACAAGCTCCCTAACGGCTTAACAACGGGCAGTCTCACAAGGCTGTCCGTCATTCCACCCGCACCCCATCCAGCGACATATAGACCTGTCCATTGTTATAGGGAATCTGTGTTCCATGCTGGTCAAAAATAGCCACCGATAAGCCATAGGTTTGGCCTGTCACCGCGTGGATATCCACCCGAATCGGAATCCATTCACAAAAGGCGGTGTTGGTTTGCCACGCGCTCATCGGGTAGCGTCCCGAAACCGGATAGCCTTCAAAAACCGCGGCATTGGGAAATTCCGGCAGCACCAACGCTAGCATTACGCTATATAAGGGTTGTCGGTCAAGCCTATCGGTGGCTTGCCAGCACACTTTCACCCGCACCACCTCCCCCGCTTGAACGGACTCCTGTTCAAATTCGTACCCGACCAACCGCGCCCCGTTCGCATACAACACATCCACCCGATGTTTAACTTCCAGTTGGGCGGGGTCATCCACCACACGAATCGGCGGGTACAGGGGCAAAAAGAAAATAATATGGTAGACCAGTGTTCCTGCCACAATCAACAGCGTCACCACCATCGGGCGATTCCGGGTAACCACCAAAGCCCCCGCCGCAAAAATCATGCTCATGGCGGGCAGGGCGGTTTGCAGCATGGGCGGGCTGTAATTGCCATGGGTATTTTGCGCCTGTCCTACCACCGCAATCCCTACCGCAGGCAGCAAACAGCCAAACAGCAGCACCGCCACCTCAGGTTTTTTCTGCAGCGCCCAGAGACCGCCTGCTACCAGCAACATCCCCACCATGCTGCCTAGCCACACGGCAGGCCGTGTAATCGGGATAATCACATCATATTCCAGCCAATTTTCGGCAGGCCATGTCACCAGCACTTCCAAAAATTCCTGTACCCCCATCGAATCGGTACGGGCGGTACGCAAGTAATCTTCGCTGACCGACGCGGCAGTAAAATCCCCGTAATGTTGATAGTTCCGCAGATACCACCCACCCGCAATGAGCAGCGTGACTGTGCCAATCCCCACCAGATGCCCCACCGCCCTTTTTCGCTGTTCGCGGGTACGGGCGATCCACCCGAACATCCCCGCCGTTGCCACCACCATCGGAAACAGATAGATTTTAGTGAGTAGCCCCAAGCCCAACCCCACCCCCAGCGCCAGACTGTCCCGCCAGTGCAGACCCTTTTTCAGGGTGCGCGCCAGCAGCCATGTCACCAGCGCCCCGAACAAAAACACCCATTGGTCATTGTTGACCCCCATCGCTCGCCGCCAAAAAGTCGGGGTGATGAGCAAAAAGGCCAAAGTTACAGAGACAACAGAGGGCGTATCGGGGAACAGCAAGGTTGCCGTCCGCCATACAAAAAATATTCCTAACAAATTAACGCCGATGGCAAGGGCTTGCAAGGCGCGAATGGTGGTGACATACGGGGTCGCTTCATCGGGGTGATGATGGACATACACCACCCGATTGTATTGCGGCGTTTCGGGGTCATAGCGGTCAGCCTGATATTCCATGTAACTGTTCAGGATAAAATTGTCCAGACGACCCAAAGCGGGCAGAAAAAGCTCCACCACGGCTGCCATCGCGCCATGATACAAGGGAGGTTGGTGGGCTTGCGGACTGGACGCTTCCCAATCAGCAGGTAAATCAGTTAAACGCCATTCACGGGCATAAAAATCAATCAGTTGGAGATGGTAAATTTCGTCGCGTCCATTGCCCAATGGATAGAGCCAGAAGTTGAGGGCAATCAACACAAGCGAAACCACCCATGTTAAGACGACTTCTCGTTTAAGCATGGGTAGCTATTATAAATAAATTTGATAGCGATTAAAGGCTGTGGTACGACAGACGGCTCTTATTGATGTCCTGCATGGCTTGCATTAACCCATCGGCAGTGGCTTCGCGTGACCAATCAATGGTCTCCCAATGCGCGTACAGCCACTCAATCACCGGTTTTTGTCTGGTATCCTTCAGGCGTTCATTCAAGCGAAAAACGCGCCCATCCTGAAACCGAATATATCCCACATAGCGACCCGGTTTCCCACTTACGGCAATTTCTTGAATCTCGTCTGGATGATAAGCTAACATGATAGCCCCTCGTTGTTCATTCATTTCATTATTGATTATGCAGCACATTCGTAAAAAGTGTGTGAAATTTCCGTGAAATTTTACACAAGACAACCTTAGACTACGCGCTGCGGAAAAATGCCTCTATAATTCTGCCCATGTTGACCATCACCCACCTGACCCCTGACCATCTATCCGCCTATCATTCCCTACTGACAACCCACCCCCAAGCCCTGCTTTACCATCATCCGTCATGGTGGGAGGTCTTGCGGCACAGTTATGGCTATCAACCTGTGTGCCTGATGGCGGTGGAGGGAAATTCGGTGGTGGGTGCGCTGCCCCTCATGCGGGTGCATGGTAAACTTAAAGGACGGCGCTTGGTCAGTTTGCCGTTTAGCCATTTTGTCCCCATCCTGACGACTCATCCACAGGCCGAATCTGCCCTATTAGACGCTGCGATAGAACTCACCCATGCGGAAAATTACGCCTATCTGGAAATTCGCGCCCCGCTGACCGTACCTGACGGGAAATTTCAGCCGGCGACTCTAAATTTCATCTCACGGCTCGACCTCGCCCCGTCGGTAGAAACGCTCTACGGGAATTTTTCGCGCAGCAACCGCCGCAACATCAGCCTTGCCAGCCGTGCCGATTTTCAGTTTCACGAATCACGCGATTTTGAGGTGTTTTACCGTCTGGAAGTCGAAACGCGGCATCGGCAGGGAGCGCCCATGTACCCGCCCCAATTTTTTAATCGGTTGGCGCAGCAATTTGGCGACAAGGTACGCTTGTATTTTCTCTCGCATCATGGCAAGCCCATTGCCGGGATGGTCATGCTCAATCTGGGCAAAACCGCCATCTACGGCTATGGCAATTCGACCAATGATGAGGAAATCAAAAAGCTGAAACCGACCAACCTGCTCATCTGGGAAGTCATCCAGCGCTGCAAAGCCGAAGGATTCACCGAATTTGATTTTGGGACAACCCCCCTGCACCATCAAAATCTCTTAGAATTTAAAGACCGCTACCATCCGGTCACAGAAGAACTCCCCTACTTTTATTATTTGAATACGCGCCCGACTCTACCCACCATTCAACGCGATAGCAAAAGCGTGCAGTTTGCCGAAAAAGTCTTACAAACCCTGCCCCGTTATGTTTTCCGCCACTTGAGTCCCCTGCTGCTGCGGGAGGTCGGATAAATGGATTGGACGCTGCAAAAATACGAGGAACTTTGCGCGGCATTGGTCAGCGCGGGGTATCGGGGTATTGGCATTTCTGATTATTTACGTCAGCCGGACTTGCCCGAAAAAATCGTCCTGCTGCGGCATGATGTCGACAGCCGCCCCGCCCATTCGCTGAAGCTAGCCGAAATTGAAAAAAAACATAGCCTGACTGCTACCTATTATTATCGCAGTGTCAATTTTGACCCCGCTACCCTGCGCCAGATGCACGCGCTGGGGCATGAGGTCGGCTATCACTATGAAACGCTGGCACAGGCCAAAGGCAACATGACCGAAGCCATTGCGCTTTTTAGCCAAGAATTGGCTCGCCTGCGCGAACATGCCCCGATTACCTCCGCCAGTATGCACGGTAGCCCGCTTCACCCCTTTGACAATCGGGACATCTGGCAGCACACCACCCCTACACAATTTCATCTGGTCGGTGAAGTTTATTTGGATATAGACTACACGAAAATCACTTATTTAAGTGATACAGGCCGCACATGGCATCCCACCCGCTACAATGTCCGTGACCATACCCGCGTGCCTTCCCCTTACCAGCTAGAAACAACGGACGACCTGATTGGCCTGATTCAAACACAGGAAATTCAGCATGTGTGCCTGCTGACCCATCCCGAACGCTGGCAGGAAAATCGGCTGGCGTGGCGCGTGCAACAGGGGCGCGATACGGTGACGAATCTGGTGAAATCGGTGATACAAACCATCCGCTAGTATCATTTTTTCTCCCCCCATGAAACGGCGACCCACAGGCGAAAAATAGCATCAAAGCGTGTAAAAACCTGTACAAAATTTCCCTACAAACCACCAATTCGACTACACTAAAAAAAATAAACTTGGAAGGTGTTCATGCGCGGTTGTGGTCTGTTCCTGATTTTACTGGGTCTTGTCCTCATGTTCGGGATGGGGTTTGGCGCGGCTGCCAGTGAGTCGATCCGACAACCCCTTGCCCCCATTTTTTGCAGCGCGGAGGAACAGTTCGTCACGGATAGTCAGGTAGACGAAATCAAAAATCAGACTCGCTTTTACTGCGAGGGCGATGACCGTCAAATTCGTAATGTCACCGGACGGGTTATCCTCTTTTTTACCCTGACAGGGCTTGCCCCCATCTTGTTAGGGGCATGGTTTCTGGGGCGTAACATTCCTTCCCGCCAAGAACACAACCCCACCCTGTTCTATACCACTACCACCTCCGAACAACCCCGCGTGTTTGCCCAGAAAATTATCATCCACAACGGTAAACAGCAGGTTTTTACCTCCGATGGCACGAACAACCAGACGTTTACTGAAACCATGGATATGGCAGACATGGGCATTTCATTTGATGGCAGCACGTTTAAAATGCCCGGCATTGAAATTCGGTTGGATGAACTTCCACAGATGGAAAATCGAGAAACGATCCGGCAAGACACCTTGCGCCAACTCCAAGAAGCGCGGGATGCCGGGTTAATTTCGGAAGAAGAATTTGAGCGATTTCGTCAAAATCTTGATACCATTTAAGAAAATGCAGGAGTCCCTATGCGCTTTTTTGCGCTGATTATATTCATCGTAAGCATGACCGTTCCGCCTGTCTACGCACAGCGCTCGGCGGAAAAATGTTATGAGGAAGGTTTGGCAGCGCTGGATTCTTTGGATTACGAGACCGCGCTCGAAAATTTTACCTGTGCCATTGATGCAGAATATGACCCCCTCACATGGGCCTATCATGGGCGGGCCTACACCTATATTGAATTGGGTTTGTACGAAAAAGGCATCGCGGATTATACGACGATTATTGCGCTCGACCCCGCCTATGTGGATGCGTGGAACAATCGCGGCTTGGCCTATACCGATTTGGGCGAATATGAACTGGCCTTAGCCGATTTTGACAAGGCGCTGAGTTTGAGTCCCTATGAAAGCGACACCCTGAACAATCGCGGGTGGGTGTATTACAACTTGGGCGAATTTACTCTTGCGATTGAAAATTACACCCGCGCCTTGAAACTGAATCCGGTGTATCCGCTTGCGTATATCAATCGGGGTGATGCCTATTTTGCCCTGAGTGAACTCGGCGCAGCCTTTGACGACTACACACAGGCGATTAAAATTGACCGCCTTTATGCGTCGGCCTATTGGGGGCGCGGGTTGGTCTATGACGAACGCGGGCAAACCGACCTTGCGCTGGCAAGTTACTGCACCTACCTCAATCTGGCAGGAGGAGAAGCAGCCTTGGATGTACAAACCCGCGCAGATGAACTGGGTGGCTGCGCGGGCTAATTTATTCATACGGATTTTCGCCGTGTGCGTAATTCAGATAGTCCTGCCCCATGGTGGGCGCACCCAAACGATGCAAACCGGCTAAGATCTGGGCGCGATGGTCGGTGCTGTGATTCACCACCTGAAACAAGGCCTGCCAGACTTTGATGGGCGCTTCATGTTCATCCCAAAATTCGGGTTTGACTTCGCGTTCCAATGCTTGTGGAGTCAATTTCTCCAGGTAGGCACGGATATACTTTTCGGATTCATCCCACTGGGTGCGAATCTGCTCACGGGTGGTGTACTGTGCTGGTTCAATAAATTGATACACTCCCTCTGCCAGAAAATGAGTCCACCAATATTCCACACCCATCGTGTGAACCACCTGCATATGAATTGACCCCACCGAATACTGCAAATCCTGATGAAACTGTTCCTCTTTGAGTTGCATGACACTTTTCCAGAGGTGCTTGTGCGCCCAAAAATTGTAATCGTACATCGAAATCAGCAATTCTTTCATCTTATCCCTCCTAAAGTTTATGGGCAGAGTATGAAACAAAAGTTCTGGTAATGCAAATTTCTGGTGCGTGCGTAAAATTTTCCATGTACAAGGAGCTAAAATTGCCTTGTCTAGTATTTTACAGGGAAAAACATGTCTCATATTTTGCACATCACCCGCCCTGCCGATTGGCACACCGCGCAGCAAAGTGGCAGCTATCGCGGGGACACATTGGATTCGCAGGGGTTTATTCATTGTTCCACCGCCGAACAGGTCATCCGTGTAGCAAATTTTGTCTTTCACGGGCAAACCGATTTAGTGCTGCTGGTGATTGATACGGAAAAAGTCACCGCCGAAGTCAAATTTGAGCCGCCAATTGACCCGCACACCGGACAACCCGAACCGCACAAAACCGACCTGTTCCCCCATATTTACGGCGCGTTGAATCTGGATGCAGTGGTCAAGATCGTTGCGTTTCCACCGGAGGTAGATGGGACATTCAAACTGCCGATGGATGTCATTGACGATGCGAAAATATAAATTTAACTCACCTTACGCAATGTGGGAAAATCCCCACCCTCCATCCCTCCCCAAAGCATTGGGGAGGGAAGCCGAAGGCAGGGCGGGGTCAAAAAATGTCCCCAAAACGCGATTCTGCGTAAGGTGAGAATTTAAGCTAAATTTAAGGCTGCTTAGGGTGCATTTTAGATTTCTCCGGTAATTGTCGTCTATCATAAGCGGCGGTTGAAATTTTAGTAAAAAGGTTTACCATGCGTTTTTTAAGCAGTTTGGTTTTATGCGTCATGCTTTTGTCGATAGGGCTAGGAACACTTTCCGCGCAGGAAGATGCCCTTCAATTTCCGGTAGAGAACTTCACAGAAGAAACCGTCACCGTCACCACTTCCACGGGGGATGTCGAAGTCACCTACCACCTCTACGAACAGATTACCTATGTCGCAAATCCTGTCGATGCCGATTACCAGAGCCTGAATGTTAAAGTTCCGGTCAAAATTAACGGCGAAGCGATTGATGCGACCAATGCGCCCATCCTGTTTGTTATTCCTGTCGGGGGATATTTGTCGGCAAGCAATGTGAGTGGGGGTGGCGCTCCCGGGGGTGGGGCAGGGACACCTCCGGGCGGCGGCGGTGGTTTTCCGGGTGGACGCGGCGGTGGCAACAGCAATGCGGATTTAGCCCTCACCGCCGGCTATGTGGTGGTACAACCCGGTGTGCGGGGTCGTGATAATCAAGCGGATGATGGCACATACTACGGCAAAGCACCAGCCGCCATCGTGGATTTGAAATCGGCAGTACGTTACATTCGTTACAATGATGCGCTGATGCCCGGTAACGCCGAATGGATTATTTCCTCCGGGACAAGTGCGGGGGGTGCGCTTTCGGCCTTGCTCGGTTCTTCGGGTAACAGTGATCTTTACGATGCCTATTTCGAGGAACTTGGCGCGGCTGATGCAGAGGATCATATTTTTGCCAGCGCGGACTACTGCCCAATTACCGATTTAGAACACGCGGATATGGCGTATGAGTGGGAATTCGGCGCAACCGCCAGCGACCAAACCCTCTCCCAACAACTCGCAACCTCCTTTGCCGATTATCTGGCCTCGTTGAACCTACAAGGCGCGAATGACTTTGGCACACTGACCACGGACAACTACAGCACCTATCTTCTCCAGACCTATCTGATTCCTTCGGCAAATACCTACCTGCTGGGGCTGTCGGAAGAAGAGCGGACGGCCTATCTGACAGACAACCCTTGGATTACTTGGTCTAACGACACTGCTACCTTTACTTTTGAGGACTATGTAGCCCATATCGGAAGAAAGAAAAGCCTCATGGCCTTCGATGCCTTTGATTTGTCGACGGCTGAAAACATTTTATTTGGCGATACCACCACCAATGCGCGGCATTTCACCAACTTTAGCTTACAACAAACCAGCGGCGACCCGAACGCCACACTTGATGCGAATATGCAAAATCTTGTGAACCTCATGAACCCGATGTATTTCATTTCGCAGGGGTGCAGCGGTTGTGCGGATTACTGGTGGATCCGGCATGGCAGCGGCGACAGCGACACTGCCCTTCCGGTGATTACCAATCTGGCAATTAGTCTGGAAAATCAAGGCAAAACGGTAAACACCTTGCTGTATTGGGATGCAGGACACGGCGCAAACCAAGACCCCGAAGCCTTCATCGCGTGGATTGGTGAAATTACGGGCTATACCCACTAGTAACCTCTCAACCGACTTAACTACCACAAGCAAAACAAGCGTTTTTTTGACCCTTGTTTTGCTTTTTTGTACAAACTACGGAGGCGGGTGCGTCATTCCGCAAACAACGGAAAAATCACATCCGCCACTGCATCCACCAGCAAATAATCTTCGTTCATAAAATTCCCCGCCGTCGAAACGACCACCACATCCAATTCCGGTGCGATGATGATAAGCTGCCCGCCAAACCCCCACGCAATTGGCACAGAAGTCAGGCGGAGCTTGTGTTCCTCAAAATAATTGTCGGACATCATCCACCATTGATAGCCGTAATCCAAGCCAGCATCCACCTGCAAAACCTGCGGTTGGGTGGAAAGCGCAACCCACTCCTCAGCGACAAGTTGTTCGCCGTTCCAGCGTCCGCCGTTCAAAATCAATTCGCCAATTTTGACCATATCACGCGGCAGCAAAAACAAGCCCCACCCGCCATTGCTGAGACCATCCGGCGTGTCCTCCCATGTCCAGTCGGTAATGCCCAACGGTGCGAATAAATTTTCACCGATAAAATCGGCAGGATTTTGTCCGGTGGCCTGTTTTAAAATCGCCCCCAGAACAATGCTTGTGCCACTGCTGTAATTAAATTGGCTACCTGCTTCGGCAACCATCGGTTTGTCCAGCACATAAGCCACCCAATCCGTTTCGCTGGCAATTTGAATCACATCACTCGGCTGATTTTCGGCGAGATAGTAGTCCTCATACCATGCGAGGCCGGGCTGCATCGTCAGCAAATCTTCAAGCGTAATCGCCTGTTTTTCGGGAGTAAGCCCAGAATCGGGTAACAGTTCGCCCAAGGTTGCATCTGTTCCGGTGAGATACCCCTGCTCAATCGCCATCCCGATTCCAATGGAGATAACGCTTTTGGTGACAGAAAAAGCCGCGTGGGTTTCGTCGGCTTCGTAGCCGCCAAAATAGGCTTCAGCGACCACTTCGCCCTGATGTGACACCAACAAGCTGTGAACATTGCCATATTTGCCCGCGTCAATTTTGGCAATTAAATCGGTGAGTGTTTCATCCGTCGCTTCTTGGGCGGTGGATGGGCGAACCACACCCACCAGAATCAGCACAATCAAAAAAATCTTCCGCATCGAACATCCTTTTTTTATTTTTATAGAATTTAACCCATTCACCGCTTGACTCTCAAGCTGCTTGAGACACTACACTCAAGTTAAGAGCGCTCGAAGGAAAGACAATGTTCAAAATTGGCGACTTTTCTAAGTTTTGTCGTGTTCCGGTGTCTGCCCTGCGGTACTACGCCGATATTGGGTTGCTCGAACCCATCCATATTGACCCATTCACGGGCTATCGCTACTACTCCATTGACCAACTGCCGCGCCTGAATCGCATCTTGGCGCTCAAGGACTTGGGGTTGTCGCTCACGCAAATCAAGGCGATGGTCGAGCAAACCGTTTCACCGGACGAAATTCGCGGGATGCTGCGGCTCAAACAGGCCGAACTTCAGCAAATTGTGGATGAGGAACAGGCACGCTTGGCACGGGTCGCCGCACGCCTAAGCCATCTTGAACAGGAGGGCAACATGCCAACCCATGACATTCTCTTGAAAGCCTATGAAGCACAGCAGGTATTGTTTATCCGCGAAATTGCGCCGACCACCGATTATGTAGGAACACTCTTGGGCGAATGCGCTCAGGCCATGATGCAGCAGCATGTTGAATTTGCCGGCGCACCCTTCAGCATGTATCCCGATATGGAATTTACCCCCACCGATTTTACTGTTGAAATCGGCTTTCCGGTGACGGCCTCCGCCCCGACCCAGATTCCCTTGAGCAATCAGCGTCAGATGATTTTGCAGGAACTTCCCCCTGTCCCACTCGCAGCCAGCACCCTGCACGAAGGCAGCTATGACACCATCGAAAACGCCTACACCGCGTTAGGCCGCTGGATTCAGGACAATCACTATAAAATCGTCGGGACACCCCGCGAAACCTATCTGCGTGGGCCACAGGATGGCACCCCCTTAACCGAAATCATGTTTCCGGTAGAAAAATAACAAGGAGCAAAACCCATGTTGGACTCGCTGTATAAAGCCTCTGCCAAGAAAGTAGCGATTCTCGATGTTCCCCCGATGAACTTTTTGATGATGGATGGACAGGGCGACCCGAACTCATCCGTATTTGAGGAAGCAATGCAGGCAATGTATGCTGTGGCGTATACCCTCAAATTTGCCATCAAAAAACAGCTCGGTGTGGAATTCAAAGTGATGCCCTTGGAGGGCTTATGGTGGACGGAAGATATGAATGACTTCCGTATGGACGACAAATCGAACTGGCAATGGACGGTCATGATTATGCAACCGGAAGTTGTCACGGCGGAATGGGTAGCGCGTGCCTGCGAGGAAGTGCGACATAAGAAAAATATGACCACCCTACCCCGCTTTGAGTCCTATCACGAAGGCCAAGCCGCGCAAACTTTGCACATCGGCCCCTACGAAGCCGAAGCACCCACCATTGCCGCGCTGCATGAGTTCATTCACCAAAATGGATACGCGCTGACGGGCAAACACCACGAAATTTATCTGGGCGACCCGCGCCGTGCTGCACCCGAAAAATTAAAAACCATTATCCGCCAGCCGATTGTCCAAGCAGGCTAACCAATAAATCTTTTGTACGGGTGGGTCTGTGACCGTACCCGTACAGTTTCGCCGTGCGATACAGTGACCCTCCCGATTTATCCATATTTGAAGTGTGATATGACATCTATTGCAACATGTGGTGAGTATTCTCAGATGATTCGTTGTTCTTCATTGCATATATTGAGAAGGGATACTCAAAACCTGCTCTGGGAGAATTTCCATGTCTGCTACGGCAAAATTGATTCTGCTGTTCCTACTCCTTTTGACCCTCTCCGGCGGGTCTGTACTGGCTCATCAACCTGAGCGTCATCCATTCGCGCAAAACACCCCGACTTGGGTCGTCAATTCATTGGAGGATGCACCGCGAGGATGCCCGGAAAGCTGCACCCTACGCCATGCACTCGCCCTTGCCCAACCCGGTGAAATGATCGGCTTTGCGGAGGGACTCAGCGGTGTGATTCTGCTGCAAGCCCCGCTTATTATTGATAAATCGATCATGATTGTTGGCCCCGGTGCTGAACTTTTGGCGCTGGATGGCGGCGGAACTGTCCAGATTATTTCCATTCAGGATGACTATGCCGCCGAAGTGACAATATCCGGCTTGACCCTTCAAAATGGGCTAGGTGACTCCTATCTAGGGACAAGCGGCGGCATCAATATCTGGTATGATGGCATTGAAGCGCTGATTTTAGAAAATATGATTTTTCAAAATAATCAGGGGCGTGCGCTCATGGTAAGGGGTACGCCAAGCATTGTTATTCGGAACAGCAGTTTTATCAATAACCGGTCTCTCCCCAGTGATGACCCTTACGCCAATCGGAGTGGGGGGGCAATTGATATTGGAATCACAGATGACAGCGACCCCAATGTTATTTCCATCCTCGGCTCCTCGTTTGTCGGGAATGTTTCTGCGGGAAATGGCGGGGCAATAGTCATCTCAGAAGCCATGAATTTTTACGGTACAGCCACCGTCACCATCACCAATTCAACCTTTGCCCGCAATTCCGCCCAGGAAACCGGTGGTGCTATCTGGTCAGGCACAGAAACCACGCTCAATTACGTCACCGTAGCCGATAATGAAGCGCGGAGTGGCGCGGGACTCTCAGGCGGGTTTATCCTCAACGACAGCATCATCAGCCGCAACCGTTCGCCTCTGGGAGCAGAGGGGGAAGATTTTGTAGGATGGGTGATTGCCTCATCAGGAACGAATATCATCGGGACGCTGGCGCAGGATGTGGATGAAAGTCTGCTGGTGTTCGACCAGCGGGTTGACCCGATGCTGCTGGAACTCGGTAATTATGGCGGGTTGACTCAAACGTTTGCTTTGCAGCAAGGCAGCCCGGCGATTGACACGGGCGGCGGCAGCCCTTGCCCGGAAACTGACCAGCGCGGCGAACCCCGCACCACTCCCTGTGATGTGGGTGCGGTGGAATTTACCGGAGTTGTTGATGCCCCCCCACTGGCTGAACCCATCCTTGT
>CAZXCU010000034.1:0-32141 GCA_964639245.1 uncultured Anaerolineae bacterium | reverse complement strand
TCGCTCGAACTCTAGTGTGATGCCTTCTTCTCAAAAAACCTACCCTTGAGAACCCCCTGACCCCCTCTCCATTTGTTGGAGAGGGGGAAGTGTGACCTCACCCCTCAGCCATTTATGGGGAAGGGGTTGGGGTGGGGGGAGCAGTCTGGCAAAAAATGAAGACCTGTAGCGCTTATGACGCTTGGTGTGTAGCGTGTTGGGAATTTATAATGAGGGAGACCGCAAAAATTTTTAGAAAGTTCTCATCATGCTTCCAGACTCCATTTACCAGCAGATGTTTGAATATAACGAAGCGGTGCAGCTGCTGCTTGACCCCGAAACACGCTGCTTGGTGGATGTCAACCCGGCGGCGGCGCGGTTTTATGGCTATCCGCGTGAGGAAATGCAGGGGATGCACATGCAGGTGATTAACGAATTGCCGGATGAGGGCATGGCGCAGTTGGTGGAGTGGCATTTGCAAAATGAACGTTCGCTTGTGCCAGCCCGTCATCGTTTGGCTTCGGGGGAATTCCGCGAAGTTGAAATTCATATCAGCCGTGTGCAGGTTGGGCAAAAAACGCTGCTGGCGGGCATTGTCAACGATGTCACACCACAGGTACGGGCAGAAAAAGCCCTGCGCGAAGCAAACACATGGCTCAACGCGATTCTCAAAAATATTCCCGGTGGGGCGGTGGTGCTGTTTGACCATAACCTGCGTTATCTGCTGGCGGACGGGGCGGGGTTGCAGGAGGTGGGGTTAAACAAAGCGTTGATGGAAGGCAAAACCATTGATGAAGTGTTTCCACCGGAGATTGTCGCACAAATTGAAGAAGGCTACCGTTTAGCCCTGCAAGGACGGGCTTCGATTGCCGAAGTTGCCTATGCCGGGCGTGTGTATCTGGTGCGGTATAGCCCGGTCTATGATGAAAATAACCGTCTCATCGCGGGGATGGCGATTACGGCGGACATCACCGAACGCAAAGGGATGGAAAATGTGCTGCGCGAAAGCGAAATGAAGTATCGTTCGCTGATTTTGGCGCTTGATGAAGGGATTGTTTTTCAGCAAGCAGACGGTCAAATTACCCTGTGCAACCCCAGCGCGGAACGGATTTTGGGACTGACCTTTGACCAACTACGCGGGCGTACCTCCGTTGACCCTGCGTGGCGGGCAATTCATGAGGATGGGTCGGATTTTCCGGGAGAAACCCACCCGGCGATGGTGACGTTACGGACAGGGCAACCTCAGCGTAATGTCATCATGGGGGTTCACAAACCGGATGGGGAACTCAGATGGATTTCGATTAACAGCCAGCCTGTGCAATATTCCGATCATCCCTTGCCCGATGCGATGGTCGCTTCTTTTACCGATATAACCGAACGGCGATTAACTGAACAGGGGTTACGGGCTTCTGAAGCGCGGTTTCATGAAATTTTTGACTTTAACCCGGACTCGATTGTGGTGCGTTCGCTGGTGGATGAACGGGTGGTGGCGGTGAATGACGGGTTTGAGCAGATGTATGGCTATGACCGTGCGGAGGTGCTGGGACAGCCTATTTCTCATTTTAATACATGGATTGACCCGGAGATACGCCAAAAAAGCCTGCAACAGGCGCTGGAAATGGGCAAAACAGAGGATGTCAATGTGTTGTGCTATCGCAAGGATGGCTCCACTTTTTGGGGACTCATCAAGGCGATTCGGATTACGATTGACGAGGAACCCTGCTTAATGAGTTTAACCCGGGATGTTACCCAATATCGTTTGCTGGCACTTCAGCAAGAAAAACTGGCGATGCTGCGTCAATTTTTGGGGAACGTGTCGCATGACCTAAAAACCCCCCTCACCACGATTAAATCCTCGCTGTATGTTTTGAAAAAATCGCCGGATGAAGAAAAAAAGCAGCACCAGATGAAGGTGTTGGAATTGCAAACCGAGCGCATGGAACATTTGTTGGATGAGATGTTTTCCTTGCTGCGTTTGGACGCGGGGGCAGAATTTGACTTTGAAATTGCCGATATTAATGCGCTGATTCGCTTGGTTTTGGCGAAACATCACGCGCTGGCTTTGGCGAAACATCATCAAGTGGCTTTTGTCACCGAGTCGGAGATTCAACCCCTTAGGATGGATAAAAGCTATCTGGAATTGGCGCTTGGCAAATTGCTCGTCAATGCCCATCACTACACACCCGAAGCAGGCCATGTAACGGTGCGAACCTTCACCCAGAACCATCAGGTCATCATTGAAATTGAAGACACCGGTATCGGGATTATGCCATCGGATTTACCGCATATTTTTGAGCGTTTTTATCGGGCAGATTGGGCGCGTAGCACCGCCAGTGGGGGAACCGGCTTGGGGCTGACAATCGCGCAAAAAATTGTCGAAGCACACGGGGGTCAGATTCGGGTCGAAAGCATGGTGGGCGAAGGTACTCGGTTCCAAATTGTGCTGCCGCTGCTGTCCGCCTCCTAGCGATTTTTCACAAGTGCAAAATTCCGAAATTGGTGAAACTGACGTAATCTCATTTTGCGGCAGTGTGCTATCCTAAGGGTATCACAGAGTCAGTTTAAATGGGAAAGCCTTCATGTTTGATTGCATTGCATATATCGCCGATGACATCGCCACCTGGCCTTCGTTGATGATTGAAGATTCTCGGTATGGAGGGTTAGAATTTTCGCTGAACACGCGCCAAATTGGACATCTGCATGAAAACGGGATGTTGAGTGTGTCGCTGCCCAAAGCGCTGGGGCGGTATCTGGTGGCGACGGGCAAGGCCGAACCGCATCTCCTCTATCCTGAGTCGGGGTGGGTGAGTTTTTCGGTCACTTGCAAAGCGGCGGTGCATCACGCATTGTGGTTGCTGCGTTTGGCGTATGTGCATAAGCTCATTCGATTTCATCGCGCCGCGCCGGAGATGGTCACAGGTGCGGAAGTGATTCAAGAAGTGCGGAAGCTGCACTTGGATGATCAACAAACCGCGCTGCTGTTTGAGTAACCCGAAAGCTGACCTCACCCCCTCACCCCCTCTCCAATGAATAGAGAGGGGGGAATAAAAAATTAAGCCATAACTTACTTTACGCAGAATAGAGTTTTGGGGATATTTCTTGACCTCACCCTGCCTTCGACTTCCCTCCCCAAAGCATTGGGGAGGGATTGAGGGTGGGGATTTTCCCGCATTGCGTAAGGTCAGTTAGTAAACTGAAATTCCCCTTGAACTTTGCGGTGCTGCACGTGTATCTTCTTTCAAATGCCGTTCAACCTGCAAAAATCGATGGGAAGCATTTTGCCAAGATGAGCCACATCTTGCTATAATCTATCTTTAGATATGCTGAGGTGATTCATGCCATTTGAACATCGCTGGTTCATTGAAGGTCGCTTGGTGTATATTCGCCAGTGGGGAACGGTTGTCCTTGAAGAATCGTTGGCAATAGACGACACGTTAATTCAATATGGGGCAAGTTCCCCAGAAATTGTGCATGGGATTGTCGATACACGCGGCGCGGAAAAATTTGAGATTGACCCCAAAGCGCTCGTCCAAAATTTTAAGGAACGTGGCAGCCCGACCACAGGGTGGGTATTGACCCTGCGTTCGAATAAACTGCAAGCCTTGATGACTGAAATGATGGCGCAGCCCCAGCAGGTCAAACACCGTGCTTTTGAAAATTTAGCCGATGCACTGGCGTTTTTAGCTGATGTGGATGAATCCTTAGAGGCACTTATTCTCACGATGGATGTACCTGAATGACTGATTCGAATTATCAGGGGTTTACCCACCGCTACGCCAACACCATTCAAGCGCATCCTGTCCGTTTATATTACGAAAAACCCGTGATGCTGTCGTTGTTAGAAAATATGGCGGGCAAGCGGGTCTTGGATGCGGGCTGCGGGGCGGGGGAATATGCGGAATGGCTGCTTAATCAGGGGGCAAGTGTCACCGCCTTTGACCTGATGCCAGAATTTGTGGCGATGACCCACCAGCGCACACAGGGAAAAGCCCATGTTGTGCAGGCGGATTTGTCGCAACCGCTTGCCTTTGCCCAACCCGACTCGTTTGATGGGGTGGTGAGTTCGCTGGTGTTGCATTATATCGCGGATTGGGCGGGGGTATTCGCGGAAATTAAGCGCATTTTAGCGCCTAACGGACGATTCATTTTTTCCTGTATGCACCCGATGACCGATTTAAACGCGGTGGATAACCACCGGGGCTATTTCACGACTCAATTGTATGAATCGGTGTGGCGAAATTTTGGTGAACCATACCCTATTCTCAAGATGTATCATCGTCCGTTGGAAGCCGTCGTGACCCCCCTTTTGGAGTCGGGCTTGGTGCTGGAAAAAATGATTGAACCCCAGCCCGCACCAGCCATGCGAACCGTTGCGCCGCAGGAATATGCGAGCCTGATGCAGCAACCCGTCTTTTTATTTGTCGTGGCGCGGAAGGCTGTCTAAAGGCGGGTTTTCAGTGGGTGGGGAGGCGAATCTGAAATTTGCTGCCCGCGCCGAGTGTGCTTGTCGCTTCGATTTTTCCACCATGTGATTCAATAATTTTCTGTGCAATGGACAACCCCAAGCCTGTTCCGCCTGTGTAACTTGACCGAGCGCTGTCAGCACGGTAAAAACGCTCAAAAATATGCGGTAAATCGTCTGCCCCGATGCCGATGCCTGTATCCTCAACCTCAATCACCAGATGGCCGTTTTGCTGCCCGCCGCGCAAGGTGATTGCCCCGCCGTTGGGGGTGTACGCAATCGAATTTTGGACAATTGCGCCAAGTGCCTGACACAGTTTTTCGCTGTCCGCTTGGAGCGGGGTTTGGGGGAAAGGCTGTTCAAGGCGGAGTTGAATGTGTTTTTGGGCGGCGACATCCGTGAAGCGCATATTGATGGTGGTTAAAATGCTTCCTAAACTTGTTTCGGAAAAATGATAGGTGGTCGTGTTATCCAAGCGAATAATCATGAGCATATCTTCCACCAACTGCTCTAAATGGCTGGCTTGCTGTTTCAGGACATTCAAATGATGCTGGCGTTTTTCGGGGTTGGTTTGTTTTTCCAACAAATAAATCGAGGTATTCAGCACGGAAATGGGCGTTTTTAAATCGTGCGACATATTGTTAATGAAGGTTTCAAGGGTGCTGATGCGTTCATTTTGCACCGCCACACGCAGGGCGATGGCCTCATTTTCCTTGCGTTCGGTCATGTTGCGGCTGGTGAGGATGATGCCATCGTAGTTCCCATTTTCATCCATAAACGGTGCGGCGATGGTCTCAAACCAGATTTGCCGCCCGTCCGCGCAGGTGAAACGGTATTGATAGGTGGTGGGGGTGTGTTCTTCCAGCGTGGTACGGAATGCTTGCTTAACTTGGGGCAAATCGTCGGGATGAATGTATTTTGCCCAAAAGCGTGCGGCATGGTGCATGACAAGGTGGGTGGGGTGTCCGGTCAGACGTTCCAAAGAAGAACTGATGTATCGGTAGTGGCCTTCGGGGCTAACCAGTGCAATCACATCTTCCATGTTTTCAGTGGTCAAGCGGAGCATTTGCTCATTCTCGCGGATTTCAGCGCGGCGGTCTTGTTCTAATAGGGTAGTAAAATAGTTGGCGATAATGGCAGTTGAAGAAACCGCGACCACTTGAATCATCCAATCCAAGAGGATGGTCAGGTGATTCTCAAAAAACAAAAATGGAAAAAGCAGCATTCCCACAATGCAGGCAACTAAGACGTAGATGCTTGCCTTCCATGACAGCAACACACTGGTAACGATGACAGACAGCGGCAGGTAAGTGAGCATTCCCAATTCAATCCCGGCTTCGGTCTGGGGAATGGAGGCGATAAAAATGGCGAGGGTTAGCCCACCAATTGTTAAATAAGCGGTTAGGGTAAGGTAATGGGTGCGGCTTAACGCATACATGGCGATAAAAAACAAGCTGCTGACAAACAGCACCACTGTGACATGGGTGGGGGGAAAAAAGGTATCTGGGTAATAAAAATACGACCAAACGATGGTAATGATTTCTATAGGGATAAAGGATGCAAGAATCGTGGAGAGCAATTTGGCTTTGCGCTGTTCATCCCGTTGGGTTAAATGGGGGGATGGCTGGATGAGGGCAGCGACGACGCGGCGAAGAGTACGTGTGTGTGTGTCCATGCAACACCCAAAGGCTAGGTTAAGCTGCGGTTATTTTAGCACAGCACGATGAGACTGAATGTGAATTTGCTACGAAAATTTACGTGAAATATTGGAGTGCCAGCCGCACCCGTTCTTCAATATCTTGCGGGGCTTCGCGGGGGATCGCTTGAATGGCGCTCTGGGCTTCGACAATGCTGTAGCCAAGCGCGGTGAGGGTTGCCAAGACATCCGCATCAATATCACTGGTGAGAGAGGGCGCAGCATCCAGCCCAAGTTTCCAACCGATTTTGTCTTTCAGTTCCAGCACAATTTTTTGGGCAGTTTTTTTGCCTACGCCGGGAACACGGGTCAGGACTTCGGGGGTTTCGCGGCTGACCGCATTCCGCAGTTGGTCGATGCTGAGGGTGTTCAAAATCGCCACCGCCAAACGCGGCCCCACACCGTTGACTTTCATCAGTGCTTCAAAAACACTGCGTTCCTGCTCATCGGGGAAGCCAAACAGGGTGAGGGCATCTTCCCGCACAATCAGATGAGTCAATAAATCAACTTGGTGTCCGTCTACTTTTTGCAGGGCAGCGCGGGTAACGTTGATATGCAGCCCAACCCCGCCCACCATGACGGTGAGATGATGGTCGGAACGGTCTACGACAGTGCCTTGTACGCGGTCAATCATAGATAGCGATTATACCGCGTCGTCAGAATAAAACCAATTGCTAGGATTTTTGCGCCCAGACTACCCAATAACCGCGCTGACTTTGGCTGCCCTGTGGCAAATCTGCCCACAATTTGAGAATTTGAAAGGCGTGTAAAAATTGGCGCACACCCGCTTCATCGGTGAAATGGTGGGGCAAAAACGCATCGTCGGTGCGGTCAAATTGCGGGGTTTCATCCATGAAGGTATGCGGTTCAATTTCGGAAATTTTGCCACGGGCGGTTTGTTCGCGCACCCGTTGATAGGCAAGCGTGTCTCGATGCGGAAAATCGGCTAAAAAGAGGCCACCGGGTTTCAAGACGCGATGAATTTCATGGATGCTGGTCTGAATATCTGCTACACGATTATGACTCAGGGTCGAAGTGGACAGCACCGCGTCAAAGGTGGCCTCCTCCCATGGCAGGGCGAGCATATCCGCGACCCGTCCATCAAAGGCCATCTGATGTTCCGCGCAGGCCGCCTGTGTTTGCTGAATTCCGGTGGGGGAAACATCCATCCCCGCCATTTTGAAACCCCGTCCACCCAGATAGACCACATGCCGCCCCACGCCGCAGCCCACATCCAGCACCGAACAGCCTGCGGGAAGGGTATCCGCCCATGCAACCACACTTTCATTCGGTGCAGCGAGGGTCTGGTAACGGGGTGGAAAAACCCCATGCTGGAATAACAATTCCCATCCAGCCGGAAATTCAGAAGTGGGTGGAGTGTCCATCGTGTATGTTCCTTTGATAGATAGAGTTTATCTTACTAAGTCTTAACTATACTTGTAACTTCCTTAAAAGCTAATGCTATCTAAAAATTTATTTAGTTTACACTAATGTAATTGTTGCAAATTTCAAAGAAAAAATTTACAATGAAATAATATATTATTGAAGGAGAAATTATATGATTAATCAACCTACCATGTACCGTGCTATGCTTGGCTATGCTGTTTGGGTTGAGATAGAGGATAGTTTAAGAAATTGGCTCGCAGATAAACTTATTGAAAATTATGGTTCTCAATGGAGTGACCAGTTTCCCACGGGCATATGGAATAAATTATGTGAAAGATATAATGAAGTAGTAAAATTATCTGATTTATCCCAAGTTCGTGAACTTCTTGAGCATAGCGACTTTCCCTTCTTATTTGATATTGTTAAATATAGAAACCAGACGCGAAATTTTGTTCCTCAAAAGAATATCGATGATATTGATTATTTTAATCAAAAGTTGTATGGATTAAGAAATCAGATAGCACATAAACCTTACAGTTTCACTATGCGCCATTTAGATGACTTGTTAGAGTGTGCTAACTGGGTTTTAGAGATAGTAGCAGGTTACGGAATCAAACTCAGCGCAGTAGTTAATGGAATAGATAAAAATCCCGAAGAATTTATTGAAGAAATACCTGATAGTTTTGTGTTACGGTCTGTTGATATTAAGATCTCAAAACTTATTAATAATCTTCCTCCACTTGATTATGAGTATGATGGTGGATTTGTAGGTAGGAAAACTGAAACAAAAGATATATCACGTCGTTTGTTAGATAAGCGCCGTGACCCTATTATTACTGTTTCTGGCGCCGGAGGAGTAGGTAAAACAGCTTTAGCTCATTATGTATGCGAGGAGATTTTGGATTCATATCCTGAAAAATTTGATGGCTTGATATGGATTAGCGCCAAAAAAGACCGTTTGACCCTAACAGGAATTGAAGAAATTGAGCAACCCATAGGTGGTACTTTTGATGCTGTTCTAAGCGCTATACTTACTACATTTGGCTTTGATGAGTATTTGGATAAAGATATTGCTACAAAGAAAAACTTAGTGCAAGAAGTAATAATTGATAGTGCAGAACTAGGAGTCTTATTAATTGTTGATAATTTAGAGACTATATTAGATGATACTGATTTAATTGATTTTATAAAGGACATTCCTTTACCTAATAAAGTCTTAATAACGAGTCGCATTGGTTTAGGTGAGATAGAGCGCCGTTTGCCTCTTAAAGAAATGAGTTCTAACGATGCTATAAATTTATTTAGAAAAGTAGCCATAGAAAAATCTGCAAAGGCTTTAGCTCAACTTCCAAATGATGTAATTCGTGCATATGTGGAAAGGATGAGTGGTTATCCTTTAGTCATTAAATGGGTAGTAGGCCAAGCCTCATTAAACATTGATATAGATCGTTTTGTTCAGACAATTAATTCAACTAATAGTGATATTTCAAAATTTTGTTTTGAGTACATATATGATAAGTTACTTAGCGAAAACGCCAAGCTGATTTTATGTTGTTTAGCATCAAGTGAACAAGACTTAGCTCAACCTGTGTTAATGCACGTAACAAATTTTGATAACGAAACTTTTGAAAATACAATGCGCGAATTAGAGCTAACATCCTTGGTGATTCCTAATCAATATAAAGATGAGACGCGCGATAAAATAAACACAAAATATGGCGTGCTTCCTCTGACAAAGGCCTATCTTACTTCAAAAAGTGACTCTCTTAAGAGAATAAAATCTAAGTTGCAGAGCGTTCAAAATTTAGTAGAAGAAGGAAGAAGGGCAGTCAAGCACTTTCAATTTTCGCTTGAGTATCTAGGGGCTGGAAGTGAGGAAGAGCTTATAGCAACAAAGTATGTACAGAGTGCATTCTATAGAAATAGGGCAGGAGATTATAATGGAGCGCTTGAAGAATTAAATAGAGCATCTCAAATCGCTCCTAACTTTGCTAGTATTTACCGCAACTGGGCAGTAATAGAAGCGGATAATGAAAATTATGAAAGATCTGTAGAACTTTTTGAAAAAGCAACTCAGCTTAATCAACATGATGCAACATCTTGGTATTATTGGGGGGAATTAGAGCGTAAACATACGAACTATGTTAGTGCACGTAAGCATCTTGACAATGCTCTAAGATTAGCTGAGGACAAAACATCTGTACTTGTAGCTTTAGGTAATGTAGAAAAGCAAGACTCTAATTTTAAGGATGCAATTAATTTATTCCAAGAAGCAATAACATTAGCTGAGAATGATGATAATAAAATTACTAACCGCTCCATAATTATTGCATATACATCTATGGCAGACGCTTATTATCGTTGGGGAGAAATTTACGAGATAGATAAGCAATTAGATATTTCAATAGAAAAAACATTAGCAGGATATGAAATAATGCTCAAAGTTTTTGCTTTAGGAAGTTCAGATGTCAAAACAATTGAAACTTACATGCAGTGTGGATTAAAGTTGGGATTTTTATATAAAAAGAAACACGATATAATCAATGCACAAAAATATCTAAGTGATATAATTTCTTCAGTTCAGAAATCTCTAAATCCTAAACAAAGAAAATTATTTACTCAGGCTTGTTATGTTCTTATACTCCTCTTAGTTGACATGGATGAACTATCTGGCGCTAGTGTAATATATGAAAAGGGGCTACCATATTTATTTCCTAATGATAGTTTTAGAAGTAAATATCTTAAGCTACAACACCTAATTACTAGCCCTGAACGTTACATAGGCGTTTTTAACAGTGTAAAAGCCAATAAGGGCTACGGATTTATACGTTGCAATGACCTTGAAGTCGAAACAGTATTCGCTCATATTAGTAATATATTAGATGATATTACAGATAGTGAATTTGCAGATATGCAAGGTACAAAGGTCAGTTTTTGTGTGGAGTATGAGAGTCCATCCAAAGCCTCTGCTACTTTAATAAAAATTATTACATGAATTCTACAAATTGTGGGTGTTAATATCAACTTAACACCCATATTATAATTTAACTGGCTGTTCTCCGCCCCAATTCCAATACCTTTTGCACCAGCAATTCAAAATCTTCGCGGCGGCTACGGTGATTGGTGTTGGCGACACGGATACAAAATTTGCCATTGAGCAGGGTGCTGGTCGGAACAGCAATCCCGCTTTCTTGCAAATCCCATAAGATTTCCTGATTCAGCGCGTTTAAATCCTCGTCGCTTATGCCCGCTTTGACATAGCGGAAACAGACGATATTCATGGGGACAGGGGCAAGCCGTTCCAGTTCGGCTTCTGCGTCCACCAAGTCGCCCAGATAGCGCGATTGCTCGATATTTTGCTGAATCGCCTGTTTGTAGGCCTCCAAACCGTGTGTTTTGAGCGACATCCAGACTTTGAGCGCACGGAATCCGCGCGAAAGTTGAATCCCGTAATCGCTTAACCATGTTTGGGTGGCCGATGTGCCGCGCATGGTTTTGACCAGATAGGCGGGGGAGAGGGCAAACGTATTGCGGTGTTTTTCGGGGTGTTTGACCAGCACCGCGCCACATTCAATCGGAATATACATCCATTTGTGCAAATCAAACGCAATTGAATCGGCGCGTTCGATGCCCTTCAGCGCGTCGTGTAAGGTGTCAGAAAGAATCGCCAATGCTCCGAACGCCCCATCGACATGAAACCACAGGCCCTCGCGTTCGCAAAGATCCGCCAGCGCGTTTAAATCATCAATTGCGCCGGTGTTGACTGTTCCCGCGTTGCCGATAATACAAAACGGATAGAGGCCAGCCGCTTTGTCCTGAGCAATCATCTGTTCCAGCGCGGCAAGGTCAATTTCAAAATTTTCATTGACGGGAATTTTACGCAGGGCATCATTCCCCAAACCGAGCATTTCCGCCGCTTTGATGTTGGAACTGTGGGTTTCTCTGGAACTGTACAGCACCATTTTACGCGGAACGGCTTGCAAGCCCTCTTTGCGAATATCAAATTCGGCCTTGGCATTGCGGGCAACGGTCAAGCCAACCAGATTCGCCATCGAGCCACCAGACACCAACAAACCGCTAGAGTCCATCGGAAACCCTAAAATTTCCTTGAACCAGTCCAGCACCTGCAATTCAACATCAACGGCGACATGCTCCGCCCCGCCCAGATTCGGATTCATGCCTGACGCTAACATTTCCGCTAACATGCCGACGGGTGTGCCTGTCCCGATGACCCAGCCCCAGAAGCGCGGGTGAATGTTCCCCAACGGATAGGGCAAAATCTTGTCCTGAAATTCGGCGTAGACGGCGGCGGCATCTGTGGCGGTGTGGGGGATAGGTTGTTTGAAGTTGTCCTTGACTTCGGATGGAATGGGCTGCCAGACGGGGCGTTCGCGCACGCTGGCGAGATAATCCAGCATATCATCGAGCATCTGGTGTCCGAGTTCGCGCAGGGAGTCCCAATTTTCGGGGTCAAGTGAAATTTCTTGACGGAGGGTGTCTTGATTCATCGTTGTTTTGACCTTTCATGGCTGCAATTCTTAGCCTACGCAGAATCCGCTTCTTTGTCGAGCAGGACAATCGGATTGGTCTGGTTAAACTTTGCAGGATTTGTTATATTTTTACTTGTGTGTCTATTACTTTCTCAATAGTTAGAGGGGATTCAATGCCAACTTCGCCTTCATCACCCGAACAACTTGCGCCCGGTCTGACCTTAGAACGCCTCGACGCGGGCAAAATTCTCGTGTTTAAAATTGATACAATGAATCAAATAACGTTGCGGGCAATGTACGACACGATTGGCGTGATTCAATCTAAAATGTCCAACTACGAACCATACCTTGCGTTGTATGATGCCACCGCCAATATCAACGCCACCGTGACACCCGTCGCCCGTAAACTCGCCAGCGAAGTCGCTAAAAAAAATCCACAGCAACGGGGACGCAACGCGCTGCTGATTTCGCCCCTGCTTACGATGGCAATTTCGCCGATTAAGCTGTTTATCAAGCGGGATTTACAGCGCATCCAGCGAAAAATTGAATGGGAGATTTTCTCGGAACGGGAACAAGCGCTGGCATGGCTGCGGGAAGGTCTCAACCGCGAGTCGGATAACGCTGAAAGCTGAGGGGTGTTGCATCTTATGCTGCACGCGCTATAGTTAAGCCGTTGTGTATGGCTGGAGATGCGGCTGATGAATTCGCAAATCGAACAACTTACCGATGGGCTGACTTTAGAACGGTTAGAGGAGGGGCAAATCCTCATTTTCAAAATTGACAGCATGAGTCAGGTCGCCCTCCGCACGCTGTTCAGCACTGTGGAGGAAATTCAGCGCCACATGCCCAATGACACCCCCTACTTGGCGATGTACGATGCCACCCAGAACCTTAGCGCCAGCGTGACCCCCACCGTTCGTAAAATTGCCAGCGAGGTCGCCCGGAAAAAACCCCATCAATCGGGGCGGAATGCGCTGGTGGTGTCGTCGCTAGTATCCTTGTTAATTTCGCCGCTTAAGTTGTTTTTCAAGCGCGATTTGCAGCGTATGCAGAAGAAAATCCAATGGGAAGTTTTTTCCAACCGCGAAGCCGCCCTCGCATGGCTGCGCGAAGGCTTACCGCAGCAATCCCAGACTGATCTCCCATAAACGCTGCTGATTGGCAGGGTCAAGCGCATAGGCAGGGGGTTGTAATTCCTTTCCCTGTTTGCCCGCATGAAAAAAACAGCCGTTTTTGCCTGCAAATTGAGCATCGGTGGCAAGTTGGGCGAGGGTTTGTGCTGTTTTTTCCGGTGCGCGGGAGGCCAATCGGGTCAACAATCGAATCATCAGATTGGCTTCTTGCAGGATGCCTGACCGCACCAAGCCGGGATGAATCGCGTTGGTAGTGATGTCTGTGCCTTCAAGTTGACGGGCAAGGGCAAAGGTAAACAGCAAATTCGCCATTTTGGACGCACCAAAGGCCATCAGAGAACTAAATTTTTGTTCGCCTTGCAAATCCTCAAAATTGAGGGCTACCGTCGAGGGGGCAGTGACGTTCAAAATGCGGGCGGATGCGCTGAGTGAATCGCGCAGCAGGTGAGTCAGCCAGAAATACCCCATGTGATTGGTGGCGAACATGGTTTCCAAGCCTTCGCTGGTCAGCACACGGGTCGATTTATAGACTCCCGCATTGTTAATGAGAATATCCAGACGGGAAAATTGGGCTTTGAACTGGTCGGTTGCCTGTTGAATCGATGCGTAGCGGGATAAATCTGCCAGCAGCAGATGGCTATTCGGATTGCCGCTTTGCTGAATGATTGCTTGGCGGGCGGCTTCACCACGCTGCGAGTCCCGCGCCACCATCACGACAGTCATGCCCGTTTTTGCCAGTGCAAGCGCAGTAGCTTTGCCGATGCCCCCGGTTGCTCCTGTCACCAATGCAATTTTATCTTTCATGGCGCGGTATCCTTTGTAAAATTTTCTGTAACACCTCTTCCATTATCGCTCGGTTGCCTACGCTGAAACACTGCCCATTCGACCAGTTAGTTGGCATTGGCCTGACCGCAACTACAAGTTGCCTGAAGGAATCGAAGCAATGGCAGACCTTTATCTGAAATTATTATTGAAGAAAGCAGGGAATAAAAATGCCCATCATCACACGAATAATGGGCATGTCAGGCAGCAGCGCATCCGTAGATGCTGCTCAGTCAGGTCGGGACTTTGCGCCCCAGTTCCAGCAATTTCTGGATGAAAATTTCAAAATCTTCGCGTTTGCTGCGGTGGTTGGTCACAGCCACACGGATGGCATATTTGCCATTGAGCAGGGTGCTGGTCGGGGCAGCCACGCCGCTTTCCTGCAAATCCATCAGGAGCGTGTCGTTGAGTTTGTTCAACTGGGTTTCGTTCAAGCCCTCGCGCCGATAGCGGAAATTGACCACATTGAGCGTGACCGGAGCCAGTCGTTCCAGTTCGGGGCAGGCATCAATCAGTTCTGCCACATACCGTGCCTGTTCGATGTTCTGCTGAATCAACTGACCGTAGGCTTCAATGCCATGGGTTTTAACGGACATCCACACCTTGAGGGCGCGAAATTCCCGCGAAAGCTGCACGCCGTAATCGCTGAGCCATGTTTTCGCCGCCGAAATGCCGCGTTCAGCACGGGCCAGATAATCGGGAGTCATGGAGAAGGTTTTGCGATGGCTGTCCTCATGCTGCACCAGCACACACCCCACCTCATATGGCACATACATCCATTTATGCAGGTCAAACGCTAGCGAATCGGCGCGTTCCATGCCCGCGAGACCGGGACGAATGTGTTCGGTTAGCACCGCCAATGCGCCAAATGCCCCGTCAATGTGAAACCACATGCCTTCGCGTTCGGCAATATCCGCCAACAAATCGAGGTCATCAATTGCGCCGGTGTTGGTCGTGCCGATGTTGCCCACAATACAAAACGGCTGATACCCTCTGGCTTTGTCCTCATAAATCGCCGCTTCCAGCGCCGCAATATCGATTTCAAAATAGTCATTGACCCCGATACGCCGCACGGATTCGCTGCCCAAACCGAGCAGTTCCGCCGCTTTTTGAATCGAACTGTGGGTTTCTTCCGAGCAATAGAGCGTCATCGGACGGGGCAAATCGCGCACACCGCGTTTGCGAATGTCGTATTCTGCCAACGTATTGCGGGCAACGGTCAGCCCGACCAGATTTGCCATCGAACCGCCGGATACCAGCAAACCGCTTGCCTCCAACGGAAAGCCCATGATGTGCTTCATCCATTCAATGACCTGCAACTCGACATCCACCGCGATTTGTTCGCCGCCGCCAAGACTGCAATTCATGCCGGAAGCCAGCATTTCGGCCATCATGCCAATCGGTGTGCCTGTTCCCAGCACCCAACCCCAGAAACGCGGGTGAATATTCCCCAACGGATAGGGCAAAATGTTGTCTAAAAATTCTTGGTAGACGCTTTCTGCGTCGGTGGGG
This sequence comes from uncultured Anaerolineae bacterium, assembly GCA_964639245.1. GTDB lineage: Bacteria > Chloroflexota > Anaerolineae > Aggregatilineales > J027 > SB15. The sequence goes on along the minus strand of CAZXCU010000034.1, from coordinate 16,661 downwards.
GCAACCGGAACAGGCTGCTGAAAGTTGAGTTTGACTTCCTGTGGAATTGGCTGCCACGCGGGACGTTCCCGCACCGTTTCTAGGTAAGTCATCATATCCTCGACCATTTGATGACCGAGTTCCCGCATCGCTTGCCAATTTTCCGGGTCAAGCGAAATCTCCTCTTTGAGGATGTCGAAGTCCATTTATTCACTTTTCTTTTCTACTGGAAACCAGTGATAAACAGAGGGGAAACGATATGTGTATTGTAGTGGATATTGCGGGAAATAGATACCTTTTTTGTCGGCATTTGGAGCATTTGCTGGAATATTTACAAAATTTTAAGGTTTCGTGTTTTTTAGAGGGAAAACACCGCGAGTGAGACAAACAAAACTATGGCATAATGGGATGAAGGAGAGGCAACATGGCAGCAAAAAATCGCTATCAAGGGGTCAATGCTCATCTCATGAGCTATTTGCAAAACGAAATTGCTTTTAAGGGCTTTCACAATTATTTTGTGATTTATCTGGCAAGTACCTTAAACGACTCCCTTGCCGAAAATTATCATGCCGCGACGGAAGATACGCTCAAAATTCTTCGCACGTTTACCGATGCCCCGCCCGCACCCAAAGTCCTTTATCCTGATATTTCGCTGCGGCAAGAATCGCCACACACCCTGTTGCAGCCAACGTTATCAGGCGCAGCTGCCTTATATGTCCCCTTGCCTACCATTGAAGAAAATAAAGAACCCTTGTCTGTTGCCATTTATGAGCAGAATCGTGCAAAACCTGTTGCAGTGATTGAGATGCTTTCGCCGGGGAATAAAATCAGCGCAGACAATCGGCGAGAATATAAGGAAAAGCGCTATTTATTGACTCAAGCGGGGATTGTCTTGGTTGAGGTTGATTTGTTGCACGAAACACCCTCTGTGATTGACGGTGTGCCAGTTTATCCCGATGCTGTTGATTCTACCCCCTATTCAATTGCCATCACGGATATTGCTCACAGCAACAAAACCGCTGTGTATCAGTTTGGTATCAATCAGCCCATCCCTACCTTGCCGATTCCTTTGCTCAATGAAGAAACTGTCGTGTGTGATTTTGATGCTGTTTATCAGGAAGCCTTTACCAGAGGCCGTTTTGATAATTACATCCATGATGAAGGCGACCCCATTCTCATGAATAGTTATGCGCTGCCCGACCAGCAAAAAATCCGTAAAATAATAACAAAAAATTCTTAAAAAGACCAATTCAAGCAGTAGGAAATATCGTGGCGATTCGTACACAAAATGAGAAAAAGTACAAAAACTGGCAGGAATTAGCAGGTGGTGGAAGGCGTTATTGGTATGACCGCAAAGGGCATGTAAGTGGTTTTCAGCGTATCGTCAAAATTGTGGATGGGAATGAAAGTACAGTATCTTTTTTCCAAGAAGTCTATGATGATAATGGTAAATTGATAGAAACCCACCAAAAATATCCTGAAGATACAGGACATCAGAAAGTTGAGGATGAAAATAATGATTAATCGTGAGACCGTGCGAGAACATCTGTTGGCTTACTTAAATGCTAGTTTGACGCTGGCGGTATTGGTAGACTGGGCGGAAAATGCCGTCATGGAAGATGAATTTACGCCCGATGAAGATATTGAGATGCTCATGGAAATTATGACGTATTTAGCAGGTTCGGATACCGAGTATTTTCCACTCACATGGGATGTCATCACCGAATTTTTGGAACAGTTGGGAACGCGGGTAAGAGTGGTTGCCGAATATTAATTAGCGAGCAAACTTCCCCGCATTTGCTGCAATTGGATAAGCGAGTCAGTCATTTTTCAAGTCATCAAGCGGTTGAGCAACTTTTTCCGCTAATTTCTCCCCATCCTCAATCATCTGGTCAATTTCGGCTTTATGCGCGTAATAATATGACCAAGCAGCATACACCTGCTCTGGATACAATTCATATTCCGCGCAGATTCGCTCGACAGACCATTCGGGGTCATTCACAAAACACGCCAAAAAATCTACCGTGATACGATGCCCTTTAAGCCGAATTTTTTGGGAACTCCGTTTAGCTATCAGATGCAGAGTCATCGAATTTTTCTTCCTGTAATTGTTGTAAAAGTTCTGTCACTTGGCTTTGAAGTTCAGGTAAATGTGTTTGAATAATTTGCCAAACATTTTCTAAATCAATGCCAAAATAATGATGAACTACCAAGTCACGAAAACGGCTAATCCGTTGCCATTGGATTTCGGGCATTTTTTGGCGAATATCGGCTGGAATGTTTTTAATTGCTTCTCCTACAATCATGAGATTGTGCATGACTGCATCAACGCGCATTTGATCTACCTTGAAAGATTCTAATTCATAGCCCTCAATGTATTGGTGGATACTATTAGCTGCCTTCAAAATGTCTTGTAGAAAATATTCATATGTTCTCGGCATAGATTACCTCTGGCAGCACATACGGGCGTAGTTCTTCGCGTAAATCTTTTTCAGGTACGACATCCACTTTTTGCCCAAAACTATTTTCTAAATAGTCCCAGACATCCATCCAGCGTGTAAAGTCCATATTTTCAATCACCACCAAAAAATCCATATCGCTATCGGGGCGTTGTTCACCTCGCGCATATGACCCAAACAGGCCGATTTTTTTCACGCCGAACTCGCGCAATTTTTCACGGTGCTGCGCCAAAAATTCAAGGATGGAGTCGGCTGTCCATAGGTAATCTGCCATGATGTCACCTCCTTGTCTTATCATAGCAAAAAATGATGGCTATGATGGATTTGTCGCTGATTTTAGGCCGTACAGAAATTAAAAATGTCTTCTTACATTCCTAATCGGCTGCCGAGCGTTTTTTATCCCGTTCGCCCGTTTGCACATTCCACAACGTATGATAAATGCCATCGGTTTGCAGCAACTCCTCATGTTTGCCGTGTTCGCGCAGCACGCCATTTTCCAGTACAAAAATATGGTCAGCGTTGCGGATGGTCGAGAGGCGGTGGGCAATCAAAATGGTGGTGCGCCCCACCGCAATTTTTTCCAGCGAACGTTGAATCGCCGCTTCGGTTTCGTTGTCTACGGAGGAGGTTGCTTCGTCCAACACCAGAATCGGCGGGTTTTTCAAAATGGCGCGTGCAATCGACAAACGCTGGCGCTGTCCACCGGAGAGTTTTTGCCCGCGTTCCCCGATGATGGTGTCGTAGCCATCGGGCAGACTGAGGATAAACTCATGCGCTTCGGCAATTTTCGCCGCTTCAATGATTTGTTCCATGCTGGCGTTGAACGTGCCGTAGGTGATATTTTCTTTGACCGTGCCATGAAACAAAAACACATCTTGGCTCACGAATCCGATGGATTCACGCAAATCGTGCAGGTTCACATCACGGACATCTTGCCCATCCAACGTAACTTTGCCGCTTTGCACGTCATAAAAGCGGAGCAGGAGTTTCACAATCGTACTTTTACCCGCCCCGGTTGCGCCGACAATCGCGGAAGTTTTTCCGGCGGGCATATGCAAGGTGAGTCCCTGCAACACGGATTCCCGATTTTTATAGGCGAAGCTGACATTTTCAAATTTCACGTCGCCCTGCACCTGTGCAAGTGATTGCGTTCCACTGACGATTTCGGGTTGGGTGTTGAGCAGATTCAAAATACGGTGAATCGAGGCCATCGCCCGTTGATACTGGTCAAAGGTTTCGCCCAAACGGGTCAAGGGCCAGAGCAAACGCTGAATAAAATACACCATCACACTGTACGCACCCACGCCCAATTTGCCATCCATGACCAATTCGCCCCCACCGACCATCAGGGCGATAAATCCCATGACGATGACCATACGAATCAGCGGGACAAATGCGGAACTCAAACGAATGGCGTGGCCGTTATATTCGCGGTAGAGGTCACTTTCGCGGCGAATCCGTTCAACTTCGTAATTTTCCGCCGTAAAACTTTTAATCGTGGCTACACCCGTCAGGTTGTTGGACAAAAAGCCGTTCAGTAAACCGACCTGCTCACGAACTTTGCCATAACGTGGGGCAAGGCGCTGCTGAAATTTGAGCGACCCCCAGACGATAATCGGCATGGGCAGCATCCCAATCCATGCGACGGACGGCGCGATATAAAAAAACATTCCGCCAATGACCAGCACGGTGGTCACAACCTGAATCAGTTCGTTTGCGCCAATATTTAAAAAGCGCTCCAGTTGATTCACGTCGTCATTGAGAATGGACATTAAGCCGCCGGTGCTTCTGTCCTCAAAGTAGGCCAGTTCAAGGTTTTGAATGTGGGCATAGGCATCCAAGCGAATATCGTGTTGAATCGTTTGTGCCAGATTCCGCCAGACCACTTGCAGCAGATAATCGAACAGCGATTCCAAGCCCCAGATGAGCAATGTCAATCCCGCCAGAATCCAGAGTTGAGTTGAAACATCCTCCGCACCCCACGACGCAATCCATGAATTTTCGCGTTCCACCACCACATCCACTGCCACACCAATCAGCAAGGGTGGGGCAAGGTCAAACAGCTTGTTTAAAATGGAAAACAGCGTTGCAATGATGATTTGGCGACGGTGCGGACGGGCATATAGCCACAAACGCACCAGAGGATGTTGTTGTTCGTGCATGAGATTCGATCCGTTTTTTGCAGGGAGTAGAACTATAGCACATTGCGACGGATTTTTTACAGGATTTATTAAAAATGAAGGTCTACCACATCATGCAGCGCGATGTTGACCACCTGACCCTGTGCTGTTCGCAGGGTAACGCCGGTTGGTGAAATTCCCACCACATGCCCGAAGTGGCGGTAGTGGGGTGTGATGATTTCTACCGGACGCGAACCAAGCGTGGCTAACTGCCGAATCAGCGATTGGCGCTGGCTGGCTTCTTGAGGCGAAAGGCGGGTTTCTGGCATGATAATCGAACGGGTAGCGGGAAAATCAGTGGGCTGGAACGGTATGGAGGCGCGAGTCGCGTAAGCCGGCGCAACAAGGTTATAAAGACTCATCAAAATCATACCCGCTACAAAACCGCCGATATGGGCAAAAAATGCGACTCCACCGCCAGAGGTTTCCAAACCAAGCGAGGCCACCCCGCTAAACAACTGGCTCACAAACCAGAATCCCAATACCAGATAGGCGGGCAAATCAATAAACGAGACAAAAATAACCAGAATCACCAGCGAACGGATTTTAGCAGTGGGAAATTGGACGATGTAACTGCCGAGTACCCCCGCGATTGCGCCGCTTGCCCCGACCATTGGCACAAACGAGTCCGGGCTGACCATCACCTGCGCGAGAATCGCCATGTAACCCGAAATGATATAAACTGCCAGGTACAGGAGATGGCCTAACCTGTCCTCAACATTATCCCCGAAAACCCACAGATACAGCATATTTGACCCCAAATGCAGCCACCCGCCATGAAAAAACATACTCCGCAGCCCATCCATCAGCGCTTCCGTCCCCAAAGGGTCACGCGAATAGAGAAATGGCACAACGGACAAATCCCGGAAGGCAATCAACAATTCGCGCTGGGAGAGGCTTAACTGCCAGAAAAAAACAAACAAATTGATTGCCACCAGCGCATAGGTAACAAAAGGGGTGCGGCGGCGTGGATTGAGGTCTTTAATCGGAATCATGGCTGACCTTTTTGCTGTTCAGATACATTCGCCAATACGTTCATCTTAGCAGTGGCGGTGCTTTCGACGGGGATTCTGATAGGTTTCTAAGGTGTTTTTTGCGTTTAAAAAACATCTGGCGAAATCATCTCATTCGCCAGACACCTCAAGGGGAGTAGAGTTTTTTAGTTTGCCGCTTTTAGCAATCTGAGGAGTGCCTACGCAACTCCTATAATTACCCTTCATTCTACGCTTGTTTGTGTGTGGCTAAGGATTACGAATGTCACGTTTAAACACGCTTTTTAGCACCTCTAAGATGTGGCTGGCTGCGGTTTCTTAATCGGATTTTTTGCCCTTTGCTTGGATTTGTTCCAGATTCGCATAGGAATAGTCGGGCAGGATTCAGTGACTTGATCCCATCGCAAACGTAGATCATTAAAATAAGCCTGAAGTTCTTCGGAAGTGTTTCCCTCAGAAAAAACCATTTTTTCTTGAATTTCCCGTTTGAAGCACCCATAGCGCACCCCTGCCCAATGATGTTTTTGAGCGCGGTCTCCGTAGTTAGTGGTGGTTTGCACGGCGGTCAGAATCGCTGCTGTGACACTGGCGAGCCCGACCAGAATTTTGACCCATGCGTCTGTGCTTTCGCTTAATGTTGCAAAGACAGTGGTGCCTACAAGGGTCGAGAGGATAACCGCAGGAATCCCGATGAGCCGACTTAAAAATTCAAAGTAATCTGAGGCGGAATAATGAGCATTTTGTACCCGTTCAGCGCGATGTAACCATGTTTCGAGCAATTCAGTGGCTATCATAAAGACACTCCCTACTATGTTGCCCATGATTTCATTTTATAGGGAATATAAGTCATGAAAACGTTACAAAGAGCATCTTATTTGCTTGAATTTGTCTCTAAAATGTTTTTCAGACTGTACTCATGTCTTTCTAAATGCGCTGTGGTCTAATAACTTACAACCAGTCCATGACGGAGAAGGCATATGTCGAAACATTTTGGAATTTTCCCCACTGAAGAAATTGCCGTGAATGTCGTCAATTTGCTCTTTGAAGTCGGCCTGCGGGAAGAGGAAGTTCATGTGGTGGGCGAACGGGGACGGCGTGTCACCGCCCGTTATACCCAGAGTCCCGAATCGGATGGCATGAATCCACATCTCATGGGCGCAGGTATGGCGGATGTACTGATCAAACCCCTTAGTTCCTCTGATTCTGTTCGCAGCCGTTTAGCAGGTTTGGATGTACCACACGGTTTGCTTGACCACTACGAGGAACAAATTACCCGCGGCGCGATTCTGGTGATGGTGGAAACAGACGACCCACACCGCGCCACAGAAGCCAATCGGATTTTACAGAGCAGTATGACTGTCTCTTAGAAATCATTCCAGTTTTGTAAGGGTGAGAAGCCGTTACAAAACTGGAAGCAGGGGCATACCCGTAACACTTATGAACCGGGAGTCGGGGTCATGGGGGGTAAATCTTCCACGACTTCCACCTGTCGCCCGATGCACGAATTGTAAGTTTCCCCTAGGACAATTTTATAATCGCTGGTGCGATTCGGGTCGGGTTCTAGGATGTAATTCGCGGGATTGATATTTAAAATCTCGATGAGTTTGTCCAAACTGCTGCCTTTGTCCTCACCTACATAATCATAAATGAGGGTTTCGGGGACAACTTCGCCGTTTGTCCCCATCGGTTGGGCGAGTAAACCTTCCCACAACAGTCGATCCGCCGCTACCGTGTCCCACTGTGCATCCTGCCCACTGCCATCATAAATTTGAATATTGGCAGCGTCCGACACAAGGACATTTTCGGTGGGAGGCGAGAGGAATTTTTCAATCAGCCCGAGCATGGATTGGTCGGGGTTGGGAATTTGTACTCCGTCACCCGCCGGAGTCGTCCACGAAACCGTGTGTAATCCCAATAAAAAGAAGTGATTTTCAATCGCATTGGGTTCAATCGACAGGGCAAGCGGGGCAAGTTCGACCATCAAGGTCAGCGGCACATTGGTTTCAACGACTTCGCCCATGCTGTCCCAGAGCGTTGGGAGTTGGGTTATCAAGCCCAAGTCCTTACTTTTGCCCCAGATCGCCCGTAAAATCTGCTGCTGGCGGCGACCCCGATCAAAATCGGTGGAGCTTTTGCGACTACGGGCGTACCACAGCGCCACGCGGCTGTTCATATCATGCACGCCAATCGGCAGGGTGGTCAGTTCAAAAATCGGTTCGTTGTTGGAGTCATATTCGCCTGTCCACAGATAATCCTGTATCGGGCAGTCAACGGGAATAGTCACCCCCCCGACAGTATCAATGATGGTTTTGAATCCGGTAAAATCCACCATCGCGTAGTAATGCAGTTCGATGCCAAAATTGTATAACACGGTTTGGCGCAGTAACCCCCACCCGCCATCTGTCCAGCCTACCGCCTCGCCGCGTCCCCAGACCAGATTCAAGCGCTGCATCCCCCATTCGGAGACCCAAACCAGCAAATCACGGGGCAGGGACATCATTGACACCGTGCCAGTATCCAGATTGATGTGAACAACAATCATAGTATCGGTGCGGAAAACATTATCTACTTGCAGGGATTCGCTGTCATGCCCGATGAGCAAAATGTTGAACACATTGTACGCGGTGTTATTTTCATCACGCGGGATGAAACGCGGCATGGCAGTGGGAATAGCCGTTCCCTGCGGTTCGGGGGTGTAATTCGGCGGATAGTACAGGGTGGGGGTAGGCGGAATCCCCGCAAAGGACTCGGTAGCTGTCGAAAAGGGTGTTTCGGTGGGGCTTGGAGTCAGCGTGGGGGCAAGGGTTGCCGTTGCAGAAGGCTCAAAGCCACGCGGCGTATTGGTCGGGATGAGAGTCGGCATTTGCTGTGCCAACACCGCCTCCACCTTGAGCGCTAACCCGCCCAAAAGAAGCGCGATTATGCCAATCAAACCAACTACCACCATCCGCCGCATTCTGTGTTCCTTTGCGTTCAGAAAAATACCGCCTAACTGTACACGATAGGCGGTATTCTGCAAGGCAGCGTCAGCGAAACGTAGTTTTATTTTTCACGGATTTCGACGATTTCTACGTCCATCGGCAGCATCTCTACGCCATTGGCCTGTACAAAACCCATGTATTGCTGACCCGCTTCTGCCATCCAATCGGGACTCATCATGCAGGCATCCGACTGGGCTTTGGTTTGCCACTGCAAATATTGGATGAATTTTGAACCATCGGCGCTTTTGTGCAGGGTTGCCGAGACAAAACCGGGCTGTTTTTCAAAAATGGGGAGCGTGGCCGTGGCGAGGCGCTGAAATTCATTGGCTTTTTCGGCTGGAACGGTCATCAGCACCATCACATTGTGCAGATTTTTGTTGATTGCAGGCATGATTTTTTCCTTTGGTCTATTCACAAGGAAAACTGTAGCGCTTGTGGGTGGAATTTTGCCCCCCCGAAAGAAGGGTTAAGAACCTATCCGTCAATTAAAACGCTGGCTTATGCAGATTAACGAAATAAGACGGATATAAAATGGACGCGATATATCGCGTCCCTACCGTAGGGACGGCATACATGCCGTCCGCCAAAATGGTATCCGTATTAAATAGTTAAAGTGCATTAGGCCAGTGAACACCGCGCTCAAGCACGGCGTTAAAATGAATTTGCGGATAGACACTAATGCAGCAGTCCGTTGTTTTTGGCGTGGGCAATCGCGGCGGTGCGGCTGCTCACCCCCAATTTGGCGTAGATATTTTTCAGATGCCATTTGACGGTGGTAATCGAGATGATGCGGGTATCGGCAATGGCCTGATTGGAAAGTCCCTGCGCCAGCAAGCGTAGAATTGCCAATTCGGTTTCGCTGAGGGGGTCAACCAACGGGGAAGGGAGCGCCAATTCGGGGTCAAGCAGGGCGATTTCCTGTAAAAAGGGAGTGCTGTCTATGCCGCGTGCCTGCTGAACGTGTGCCAGCACGCGGTAGGCCAGCGCCATGAGTTTTTTATCCTGAATTTGTTTCCCCCCGTTGAGCGCGGCTTCGGCATGAAAAACCGCCTCGTTGAGTTTTTGTTCCTCAAGCCGCACTTCCGCCAGGCTAAGTTGCGCCCATGCCACAATCGGCAGAGTCGGGGCCAACTGCACAGCCGATTCCAGCACGCGAGCCGCCTGACCGATTTTCCCCTGACGGCGCAGCACCCGTCCTAAATGTGCCTGAACATAGACCGCGCCGTAAAGATTGCCAATTTCCATACACAACGCGCTGGCGGTGCGGTAGGCACGGGCTGCCGCCGCCAATTCATTGTGTTGGTCATGGGCGCGACCCAAGCCAATATACACCGCGCTGCGCCATGTCAGCAGGTCAAGCGGCAGATGCAGCAGCGCCATCTGGTAAATTTCGATTTGTTGTACGGGCTGTTCCACCGACAATGCGCCGCGTATGGTCAATAAAATGCCCCGTTGAGTCTCATCCTGTATAAGATTTTCTGCCTCCGCAAGCAACGCGGTTACATGGTGCAGTTCCCCGCGCATCAGCCGCGCCCACGCTTCATACAAAATTAACTTGGGGAAGGCATGACGGACTTTTTGCGGGAACGCGCTTGCCCAGCCCGCCAACAAATTCATCTCATGGTGTGTCCAGAGACTGTCGGCATGGGCGAGAATCCAACCGGCAACGGATTCAAAATCGGCGGCGGTCATGCCATGTGCGACTGCTTCGCTGAGAAAGCCGTGCGCCGCGTACCACCGGGCTGCCTGCCGATGCCAGTCTGGATGGGCGGGAACACGCGCCCGCAAAAATTCATGGAACAGGGGGTGATAGTGATACCAGCCATCCCCCAAGGCGAAAGTGAATAAATTGGCGTAGCGGAGTTTTTCAAGCGTGCCGGGCGGTTGTCCGGTGATGGCATTGCATAGGGAATCATGCAGCGATTCCAGAATGGCGGTTTGCAGCAAAAATTGTTGGATGTCGGGCGGTTGTGCCTCAAAGACTTCCGCCGCCAGATACTCAAAAATGAAGTGATGCGGGTGGGGGGGATGCTGCTTGAGAGTCAGGGTCAGACCTGCCAATTGTAACCCGGTGACCCAGCCCGCCGCGCTGTTTTGCACCGCCGCGCAGTCGTCATCGCTGAGATCCAATTGCAGAGTCTGGGTTAAAAATTGGGTGCTTTCTGCCTCGCTAAAGCGTAAATCCGTCAGTTCACCCAGTTGATGGCGGGCGCGGTATCTGGCAAGCGGCAGTGGCGGGGTGCTGCGCGTACTCACAATCAACTTGAGGGGGGCATACTCCAGCAAAAACACGACCATTTCATGCACGGCGGGGTTGTGAATGAGGTGGTAGTCATCCAGAATCAGGGTATGCTGTTCGGTGACATGATTGGCTAAATAGGCGAGGCGTGATTCGATGGGTAAATGGACTTCTGGAATCCGCAATGACGCAAAAAGATAGGCTAAAAATTGATGCGGGTCATTGTCGCGCTCATCCAGCGATAGCCAGCCTGCATCGGGGCAGGTGGGCAGCCATTGGGCAAGCAAAGTCGTTTTGCCCGCCCCGGCGGGGGCCGCAAGCAACGTGAGTTTGCGCCCGAAATGTGCCAGCAGCAAGGGACGCATCACGACCCGTTCCCGCAGGTGGGGAGGCTGTATTTTTGCCTTGAGTAATAACATAGAACACCTGTTCAGAATAGTATGACACATGATCGGCTGAGATGCCAAGCGTCAACGTAGAGAAAAACGCCTTTTTTTATTTGAATCTGGTTTCAATAGCGCGAATTTTGTCGGGGTGGTGGCGTGCGGGATAGGGCAGTGGTTAGAATTTCACCAACTTGCTTTCATCTGTCTTTTCTATCCTGTAGAATAGGGACAGCAAGAGCAAAAGCAGGGCAGCATGACAACTTCGGCAGTGTTTACGATGCGTGGGGTGGAATCGGCAGTGCCACAACCCCGTTTACTTCTGGTGGATACCGATACAACCGTGCTGGATACCCTACGGGCGTATCTGGAGCGACAGGGCTATGAGGTGAAAGATGTCCACACGGGCGCGGATGCGTTGGCGTTGCTGCCGGACTATGCACCGGATGTGTTGATTGTGGATTTAAATGTCCCCGATATAAACGGGCATGACCTCACACTGCGGGTACGGAACGACCCCAAACTGACGTATCTGCCGATTATCCTCATGACCAGCGAAGATGCCGAAAGTAAACGTTTGCAGAGCATGGTGTCCGGCGCGGACGATTACCTGACCAAGCCGGTGGTGGAACGGGAATTGCTGGTGCGGGTACAAGCCCTGCTGCGAACCAAACATCATATTGATAATTTGCTGGCGGAAAAACGAACGCTGCTGCACAGCCTCGAAACCCAGAACAAAGAACTGGAAACCGCCCTCGAAACTGCCCACGAAGCGAACATGCTCAAGAAAAATATTCTGGCTACTGTGTCGCACGAGATGAACACGCCGCTTTTGCAGGTCAAATCGGCGGTGCATTTGCTGGTGGAGGATGTGCGGCGGATTGACCCCAACAACACTCCCGCCAAACTTGCCACCCAATCGCTGTCTCGCTTGGAAGGCATCATCCAGAATATTACCCAACTGGCACGTTCGGAAAATTTGCGCCAAGACCCCTTCATTTTGCGCGAGGCGGCTGACCTTGCCATGCGGACGATTGAGCGCAACTGGGTAGCGAAAGAAGCCATTAACCGCATCCAGCGCGAAATTGCCCCCGATTTGCCGATGATTCTGGGGGATGTGCGGGCAGTGGCACAGGTGCTGGGCTTGTTTCTGGACAACGCCATCAAATTTGACCCCGACAACAAACCCATCAAAATTATCGGACGGCGCGAAGGCAAAAATCGGGTGTATATCGCGGTGCAGGATGAAGGCATCGGGATTCCCAAGCAGCACCAAGAATTGATTTTTAAGGAATTTTATCAGGTGGATTCGTCCACCACGCGGCGGTTTGGTGGGGCAGGGATTGGCCTTGCGCTGGCAAAACTGCTGTGTGACCGCATGGGAACGGAAATCAAAGTGGACAGCCGCCCGAAAAAAGGCAGCACCTTCGCCTTTACTTTGCCCGTTGCCGACTTGACTCCCTAGCGCGTACCGTTCGTACTGTCGTCAATAGCCATAAATCCCAGCCCACCGGGTGACGAATCACCCGGCGGAAGGACTGCGGGTAGCGCTGCAATAAGCGTGTCCCATTGGTGATAAACAATTCAATTTCTTCGGGAGTATGTTCGGCTTCAAATTGGGCGACCCAGTACGGCTGCCAATGCAGGGCGGTTCCCGGTAAAAACATCCACATGCCCACCAACCCGATGAAATAAACCCCCAACCCCGGACAGCACGCCGAATTGACCTGTTGAAATTGGCTGAGGCGACACACCAGCGCCAGACTGCCGACCATGAGCCATCCGGCAGTTTGCCAGAACAACCAGAGGCGCTGACGGGGCAAAAAATACAAATCGCGCCGCTGCCCTGTAAAATATTGGATGAGGGGAATGCCGGAAATTCCCATCAGTAAAAAGGCCAGTGGCGAGAGGATGAAGGGCAGCGCTTCAAGCATGAGAAGGGGGCATGGGAAAAGCCACGGTGAAAGTTGAACCCTTGCCGAGTTCGCTCTCAAGTTGAATCGTGCCGCCATGTAACCGGACAGCTTGCTGGGTGATTGCCAACCCTAAGCCAGTGCCGGCAATGCCCTGTACATTGTTGCCCCGATGAAAACTTTGAAAAAGGCGTTTCTGGTCAGTTTCAGCAATGCCAATGCCTTCGTCCGACACCCGGACAAGGACTTGTTCACGATGCCATTCCAGCGCCAGTTCGATTTTCCCTCCGCTCGGGGAATATTTGACGGCGTTGCTCATCAAATTGCTGATGATTTGCCCTATCAGGTTTTTATCGAGACTCAGGGGAACGGGCATTCCAAGATTGGTAAAAACGATTTCATGGGTGTGGGTGGCAAGCGTGAGACGGGTTTGTTCAATGATTTCGCCGCAAAATTCGACCAGATCCAGTGATTCCGGGACAAATTCCAGCCACCCGCCTTCAGCCTTGTTGTAGGTCAGCACATCTTCAATGAGCCTGAGCATTTCGGTGATGGCGGTTTGAATCCGCCCAAAAACTTGGGTTCTTTTTTCGCCTTCCAACGGATATTTCCGCAGCATATCGACATGGAGTTGAATGGTGGCAAGCGGGGTACGAAATTCATGCGAGACCATCGACACAAAGCGGTTTTTGAGTTCGCGCAGTTCTTTTTCGATCAAAATTTCCTGATGCAGCGCTTTGGCTTCTAACCGTTCAGAGACATCGCGCATGGTGAGGCGAATGGCTTGCCCGGTGTCCCATGAAATCAGGTTGGCGGTGATGTCCATGGGGAGTTGACTGCCATTCTTGTGGCTGACTAGCACTTCGGGCAGATAGGCTTGAACTTGTTGGGTGAGCTGCTTGGCTTCTGGGAAAAAATGATGATACGGCTGGTGCAGCAGTTCGGCTTTGGAATAGCCTAAAAATGTCTCAACTGCAAAATTGACATCCAGAATCTGGTGGGTGCTGGGGTCAATGATGAGGATAATATCCATTGCTTGTTCAAACAAGTTACGGAATTTTTCCTCCGAACGGCGCAGTTCTTCTTCGGTACGGCGTTTCTCATCGCGCAGATTTTTTGCGTGCAACGCATTATTGACCGCGTTCCCCAAGCGCGAAAGTCGGTCCTTCATCAGGTAATCGGCGGCACCCAACTGGATGCACGCCGCCGCGATTTCTTCGGTGAGGCTGCCTGTGATCATGATGAAAGGAATGTCGAGTTGCTGCGCGTTGCGCTGTTCTAAGGCTTTGATAGCGTCGTAATCGGGCAGGTAGAAATCGGACAGAATAAGATCAATTTCAGGCGAAAGTTCCCTGAGATAATCGGTTTGATTGGCCGCTAAACGCGAGCGAATGTCCAGGCCGCTTTGTTCCAGCGCTAGCACAATAAGTTCTGCATCATCGGGGTTGTCTTCCAACACGAGTATATTCAGGGGCATGGTTGCCTCATGTTATGGTGTAAGGGGTTTATTCAAAATGAGCCAATAAAACCCGACCTGTTTGATGGACAGGGCAAATTGTTCAAAATCGACGGGCTTGACGATGTAGCTGTTCGCGCCTAAGGCATAACATTTTTGAATATCGGGTTCCTCATGGGAACTGGTGAGGATGACTACCGGAATTGTGCGGGTGGTGGGGTCGGCCTTGATGCGCTGCAAGACTTCTAATCCATTGAGTTTCGGCAGCTTCAGGTCAAGCAAAATGAGGCGGGGTATACTGGCTGTCGCTAAGGTCTGGTACGCGCCTTGCCGAAACAAAAAATCGAGCGCTTCTTGTCCATCATTCACCACCACAATCCGATTGGTTACATGCTGATTTTCCAACGCCATCAGGGTTAATTCGATGTCATCCGGGTTGTCTTCCACCAACAAAATTTGCACATCACTCACGGCGGGTTATCCAATATCAATATAGAAGGTTGCGCCTTTATCTACTTCGGATTCTGCCCAGACACGCCCCCCATGCCGATGGATAATCCGTTGCACTGTCGCTAAACCGACTCCCTGCCCCGGATACTCGGCGCTATTGTGGAGGCGTTGGAAGACATTAAAGAGCTTATGGTAATATTCCATGTCAAATCCTATCCCATTGTCTTTGACAAAATAGGTATGTGGATTTGTGGTGCCAACATAAATCTGCGGATTTTCCTGCTTTTGTGAGTATTTTATCGCATTTTCAATCAGATTAGCAAACACTTGTTTTATGAGGGCGGGGTCGCCGAAGGCATCGGGCAGCGGGTCGAGCGTGATGTGATAGTCTTTGAGGTTTTCGGCAAAGGAGTCTAGGATTTCTTGAACCAATTTTTGGACAGAAAAGGGTTGTTTACGCAAGGGCTGCCGCCCCAAACGGGAGAGCGCGAGTAAGCTGTTAATAAGTTCGCCCATCTGGGTGGCATTGTAGCGAATACGCTGCAAGTAATGTTTGGCACGTTCCGGGAGCGCTTCTCCAAAATTTTCGAGGAGCGCCTGCGAAAATCCATCCATCGCACGGAGCGGGGCGCGGAGGTCGTGCGAAACAGAATAGGTAAAGGCTTCTAATTCTTGGTTGACGGCTTCGAGTTGGCGGGCGTAAATTGCCAGTTCGCTGTTCAGGTCTTGAACCGCATGTTCAATCTGGCGACTTTCCGTGACATCGTAGATGATGAACAAGCCAGCGATGATGTTGCTTTCGCCTAAAGTGATGGGAACAACATTGACATGGTAAACTTTCCCCTCAGCATCTGTTTCAAAGGAGAAATTTTGCCCTTGCAAGGCTTGGCGGTACATGGGTTCTAGCCGTTGGGCGCTGGCTGCTGGCAGCACTTCCCAGAGCGTGCGTCCCTCAATATCTTCGATTGGGAATCCTGCCGCTTCGAGCAGCAACCCTTCGGCAATGATAAAGCGCAGGTCGCGGTCAAAAATGAGCAACGAGGTGTTCGGCATATTGCGAATCAGCAGCCGATAAAATTCCTCATCAAATTGGAGATGCCCTTTAAAATAGCGGCTGACATCCGATTGGATCATCAACAGGTAGGTGAGGGTGTGGTCATCATCATAAATCGGGGAAAGTTGAATCCCATTCCAAAAGGCTGTGCCATCCTTGCGAGCAGTGCGAAGAATCACCTGACATTCTTGCCCGTTTGCCATCGCTTTTTCTAGTTTGTGCAAGCCTGTTTGGTGGGGGAAGGGGGTTTGTAAAAATTGACTGTTGCGACCTAAGACTTCTGCTTCCGAGTATCCGGTCAATTTTTCAAAAGTACGATTGACATAGACAATAGGGTAATCTGGCTGTTGTGCATCGACAAGAGAAACGCCTAAGGTAATGGCATCTAAAAATTTTTTCTGCGACTCAAGCAGTGTTTTCACGTTCGCTAACCTATAATTCTCAGTTGTTACGATAGCATAAAATACTTGCGGATGAAAAAATGTTTGTCATCCAGGAACTCACCTTACGCAGAATCGCGTTTTGGGGACATTTTTTGACCCCACCCTGCCTTCGGCTTCCCTCCCCAATGCTTT
>CAZXCU010000033.1:0-32360 GCA_964639245.1 uncultured Anaerolineae bacterium | reverse complement strand
AGCCGCTTCTTGTCGAGACGCACATACTCCCGCTGCTTGAGATTGCTCAGGATGGACGCATAGGTGCTGGGCCGCCCGATGCCACGTTTTTCCAACTCCTGCACGAGCTGTGCTTCAGTGAAACGGCTAGGGGCTTGAGTTTGCTTCTGCTGCGTCAGCAGTTTTTGCAGCGTCAGCGGTTGCCCCACCGCTAAGATGGGGAGTGTACTTTCTTTTTCGTCTGGCTCATCCGGTTCTACGTCTGCCCCGACCTGATAGACTCTGCGAAAACCATCAAACTGGGGTGTACTGCCCCGTGCGGTCAGCGTCAGGGGGAAAGACTGCCCGACTTGTTTGCCTGCCAGCACACTAATGGTTTGCACGGTGTCCACCGCCGCCGCCATCTGGCTGGCGACGAACCGCCGCCAGATCAGCCCATATAAAGCTGCCCCCTCGCCGACATTTTCCTTGATGTGGTCGGGGGTCAGCGTTACATCGGCGGGACGAATGGCTTCATGTGCTTCTTGGGCATTGGGCTTACCCTTGTAGTGCGGCTTCTCGGTGGGTAGATAGAGTTCTCCGTAGGCTTTGCCAATGAAGTCAAAGGCAGCCGCCTGTGCTTCCGGCGCAACGAAGACCGCATCGGTCCGCATGTAGGTGATGAGGGAGGTCTCATAGAGGGTTTGGGCAAGCTGCATCGTCTGCTCAGGTGAGAAGCCCAACGTGCTGCTGGCAGCCTGCTGTAAGGTGCTGGTCGTGAAGGGTGCAGGTGGCTTGCGCTGTACCGTCTCGTCATTCACCTCCCCGACCCAATAAACTGCATTGTTCAGAGTCGCAGCTAGCTTTTTGACGAACGCCATGTCTTTGAGGGGCAGCTCTTTGCCTTGAACCGCCGTGAGCTTGGCTTTGAAACTTGCCTCACCTGCCGTCAAGAGTGCTTCAATAACGAAGTAGATTTCTGGGGTGAAGGCTTGGACAGCCCGTTCGCGCTCAACGATCAGCCGCAGCGCAGGTGACTGCACCCGCCCCGCCGAGTAACGACCCTCTAGGACACGACAGGCAATGGGGCTAACCAGATAGCCCACCAGCCGATCCAGCTTGCGGCGGGTGTGCTGGGCAGCCACCAATGCCATGTCCAAACGGCGGGGGTTTTCTACCGCTTTCCGTACCGCTTCCTGTGTGATGGCGGTGAAAGTCACACGCAGGACGGGCTTCTCACGCGGCAGCTTGGTCAGCGACAAAATGTGGGCAGCGATGGCTTCGCCTTCGCGGTCAGGGTCAGTCGCCAGATAAATCGCTTCCACTTGCGTGTCATTCATCGCCTTGACCAGCCGCTTGATGACGTTGTTTTTGCCAGCGACTGGCTGCCATTGGGGAACAAAGCCAGCCTCTACATCTATCCCCAATTCATCGCTGGGCAGATCGCGCACATGCCCCATGGAGGCTATAACACGAAACTCACCCCCCAGATAGGACTGGATTTTCTTGACCTTGCCCGGCGATTCGACAATCAGCAGTCGTTTGGCTTTGGGTTTACTCATTTTTGCTCCTTCTTTTGTCCATCCACTTTTAGGTTCTCCTGCGCCGCCGCGATGTGCTGTTCCAACTGTTTGATCTTGCGAACGAGGAACAGCGGCCACTCCAAAAAGGCGTGATAAGCATCCTTTTCGAGTGCCTGAAAAGTGGTGGTATCGGTCATCTTTTTTGCCATGCGCCCTCCTATGTTGACCCAAACCGCCGCAGCTCATCACGTGAGGCGCGGTTGAAGAGATAGAACGTACCTTCATCCTGTATATCCAACAGGAAGTGAAAACGCGGCAGCGATGAAATAATGGATAAGTGCTGTTCATTGAAATGCTGGAAAGCCGCATCTTCACGGAAGACATTCATGCCCTGTTTCTGCGAGAAAATGACGCGAATCGGGCTGTTCTCAAAGATGAGCCGTGCCTTGCTTTCCAAGAAAATAGACATATTTTGATCAATCGAAACCAATTTTTTGCGTCTGGTGCGGAAGGTCTTCGCCGCTTCCACCAGAAAGTCCAGCAGTGAGGGATGGCGCAGCATCCGATAAACTTCATCCACCGCGATGACACGCGGCTGCTCATCGCGCAGGCTGTCACGGCGGATCGCCGCTAGACATTGGGCATACGCCAGCGCGGTCATCGTGGGGTCGTTCTCCAACTCGTGGAAAGAGAAGATACGCGGCGCGATCCAATCCCGACCTGACCGCCCGAAATCGAAGGTTGTGGTTCCATTCAGGAACTTTGCCCACGGTCCCGATCCTGTGACAAGTGCGGCGATTTCATCCGCCAAATCTTTGGCAATTTGTTTGATGTGGGGTTTGTCCCCCAAACCAGACAGCACATCACACACAAAATCCGCAGTCGGGGTTTTGTCGGGTGAGAGACTTTCCAAATCTCCCCGATAGGCGGCATAGACGATTTCCAGTGCCTGTGCCAGCAGCCCGCGTTCCAGATTCTCGCGTTGCCCGCCGGACAATGCCCGTCCCATGACGGTTTCATAAATGCGGATGGTATGCGAGACCTGCTCCAAGAGAGTGGGGAACATCACATCCTGTGGGTTGAGGCAGGTCGCCTGCGCTGACAGCACATACCAGGGCAGTCCAAAGGCAGAAGCAAGATGTTTGCCGTGTCCCATTGGTTCCAGCATGTCGAAAGACACGCCATTCTCAGCATATTCCCGGTTGAGCAGGCAGTTCAAGGCAAAGGTTTTCCCGAAACCTGACTGTCCGACCCAGACCTCATGCACTGCTCGTTTATCACGCCACGAGTTGTGGAAAACCGGATATTTGCCGCCGACTGCTTCCCCGCGCAGCACCCCATCCACCAAGCCCAGTTTGCGGTAGCCCAGCGGAGCCAGCATCAAGGCAAGTTCGCGGGAAGTCACGGGATGGGTTGTGTTCGGTATTCCGATAGTCGAGCTTTTTGAAGTAGAGAACAGATAAGCAGAACGTGAGAGCAGCTCGCCCACTTCCTGCCGCAATCTAAAATACGACCTTGCTTCGGTGATAACTTCGGACACCCGCGCCTTGAGGATGTCCAAGGTGTTGGCTGCCACCGCAATGGCAATCCGCACCGTATGCAGGGCATCGCCTTGATTAATTTCTTCGAGAGTGCGGCGGCAGTCATTGATACGGGTAATGGCACGACTGTCTTCCCCGCCGCGCAAACTGACTAGATGTACTTGGTACGCTTGAATGATACCTTCGACAGCATCTACCGCCTTGTTGCGGTCTAAGGTTTCAGGAATATCAATGCAGAGTGCTAGGGGGAAGTTCATCCGCAGCAGGGGCGGAATAGGGCGAAAGAAATTCCACGCGGCGGGTAGAAATTCGTAGGAGTTCAGGATTGCCCAGAAAGGACGACCTCCCGGACGACCAATAGGCGCGAGATGCGAAAAAGGGGTTTCGCGTAAGGCATAGCGACCTTCAAATAAGGGCGGTAAATCCGCTTCAAGGGCGGGTGTATCGAAAGCTGAAGCCAGTCCGTTGGCAACAGTGCGTCCGGTTTCCTCCGTCCACAGGATCATGCCGCATAAGGCACGCTGAAATTCAGCATCCGCCTGCAATTGCTCGTAGTGTCTGCGATAAGCCATGCACATCTCAGCGCGGGCGCGGTCTTCCACCAAGCGGGCAGTCTCCGTCACCGCATTGATCTTGTCGTTCAGATCGGCGGGCATTTGCCAGCACAGGAAACGGGCAGGTCCTTCCAGCATCCGCAGGAAAGCCGAAAACCGCCCCTGTAGTGCGGTGACACCTTCTTCGGTGGCGTGCATCATCAGGTCGAACGGTTCGATCAGTACAGTGCGGGCTGGGAGTTCTTCCTTCTTACTGCGGACACTAACCATCTACACTTCCTCCACAAAGACCAAGCCCTGCCCATCCTCATCCGGTGCGGCATAGGTTTCCCATTGGGATAAGTCAACCTCGACTGCCTTTTCAGGTGGGGCATAGACCTGCGCTCCGTCCAACATAACCAGATGGGTGGGCAGTTCCATTGTTTCCGCTACTTGGGCGATGAGACTGTCGGGCTGACTAGCAGCCGCAATAATGAGCCATCCGCGCACCCGATACAGCAGGCGGGTATACAGACTCAAACCGCCGCTTTGGGCAGACAGAATTAGCAGACCAATGAAACCCACGAAACCGAAGGGGATTGCACCGATGGGGAAAAGGATACGAGCGACCATGAAGATGACCACCCCACCGACACCTGCTCCCAGCAGGCGTTTGAAGGGAATGCCAAACATGCCTTTTTCATCGCGCCGCAGCACATGGGATTTGAGTTCTGCTACCATCGGGCATCGTCCTCCTCAAAAGAGGCAGTCGAGTGACCCCGACTGCCCATCCTCACAAAACATCCAACAGCCCTCTTCAAGTAATCTGTGCCACCACCTTTCCTTAAGTGAACGAGATCAGGCTGGCGACAGACGAAGCCAGCAGAACGAAAACGAGACCCATCACGACGCTGGATGCTGCCTGCGGATTGTTTTTCTTCCAATCCCCTATTACTGGCATAGATGAACCGAGGTACATCAAGCCCAGCCCCAGCACACCGAGAAAGGCGAAGATGGGCGCAACGATTTGCGCTAGCGATTTGAGGTCGGTGAAAAAACCCTCAATGGCTGTCCCGACATTGCCCATAGGCACTTTCCTCCGAAAAACCGATAAAATGACGTTGTACTCTGAGGATAAGGGCAGGTTAGGTTGTGGGGTGTTCGATGACTGAACATAAGCTGTCAAGTAGCTGACAAACCTGCCGATTTGACACCCTAATCTGCGCTATAATGGGAAAAAGGAGATAAGGCGATGACCCTTCAAACGATTACACTGAAAGTGCCTGAACATATCTATGAACGCGCTCAACAGGTGGCAGAGACAACTGACCAGCCGCTGGAAGCGGTTTTTCTGCATGAATTGGAAACCGCTTTTCTGCCGCAGCTTCCCCCTGATGAGGAAGCCGAACTTGCCTCGCTGAAGAACCTGTCCGATGATGCGCTGTGGACGATTGCGCGTGAGCAAATGACCGCTCCCTTGCAGGCACGGATGCAGAAGTTAATGGACAAAAACTCGCGTGGCACGATCACACCGGATGAATACAAAGAGTTGGAAGACTTGGTGGATCGTGGGCAGCGGTTGATGCTCCGCAAATCTGAAGCGGCTGCCCTGCTCACCGAACGGGGTTATAAAGTCACGCGCCAAGCCTTACGCGCTCATGAGTAAAAAACCCTCATGGCGTGCCACCAAACGCCTTGTCTATGAACGCGGACAGGGCTGCTGCGAATACTGCCAAACCTGCGAAGACAATACTGGGCAGCCGATGCACATCGAGCATATTGACCCAGATGGCGGGGATGAACCAGACAATCTGTGCCTGTCCTGTTCAAGCTGCAACCTTATCAAAGGGACTGCCACCACAGGGCGCGATCCCGAAACAGGCGAGACGATCCCTTTATTCAACCCCCGTCAGCAGGTGTGGGGAGAACACTTTGAATGGATTAAAGATGGTATCGAACTGCGCGGCTTAACTCCGGTGGGGCGTGCAACGATTCAACGCCTCAAGCTGAACCAGCAGCGTTTTCGACGTGCCAGAGCGAACTGGCTGAGAGCAGGCAATCATCCCCCATCTTTCACGACACCCACGCCAGATGATGAGTAAGGCTAGCGGACTTGGATACTGAATTCGTAGGCCAGCACACGCAAAGTCGCATAAGGCATCTGCCCTTCCCAAGCCCATGTGATGGTTAAATCGCCTGCCTGTCCCGGCAGGATGGTCATCGCGTCCAAACTGCTGGCAGGTATCCATGGTCCAGGGGGATTGGGGTGACTGCCGAAAGCAAGCTGGATGTCATCGGGGTAAAGGGTCACAGGCTCAAACTGTCCATTGTACAGCCGCAGACTTGTCACCAGATACCCATCAGATGAAGCTCCAACACTGACTAATTCCACGTAGAGCAGGTCACGCGCTGGCAGCGGCGTGGCTGTCGGGATAATCGGGGTAGGGGTAGCAATAGGTGTATCTCGTTCAATGTCCGTCGAGAGGAAGCCTTCGCGGGTGAGTTCCTGTTCCGCTTCGTAGCGTCCCAACACCAATAATCTGGCGGCAGTCGGTGCGCCTTCAGCATCAAGTTCACCGATCAATACTAAAACCAGTCCAGGCGAAATCTGACGAAAAGCTGCCGTGTCACTGCGACGCACTTCTGTTTTGCGTTCAAAGCGATATTCAATGATCGCCCCTGTGTTGAGAACGAGATGAAACATTGCCCCCTCATTCAAACGGGCAAACAGGTCTTCATTCTCTTCACTCCACGGGATACCTACCACGCGCCGCACGGACATACCCAACAGGTAGCTGGCGGTATCGGGGTTAGGATCGTATTCCCACTCAGAATACTCCACTGCCCGCCGCTGCACGACAAAGACCCGCGGCTGTTGTTCACCGGACGGGTAGATTTGCAGCCCAACCGGATAGGAGAGCGTGCGGCTGCTGTCCCGATCTCCATCCTTGATGATGGTATCCTGCTCCTCAAGGGCGATAGGGGTGGGGGTGACGGTGTGGCGGGGAGTCGGTGAGGCATAGGGATTAGCTGCTTCCGAAGCCGGTTCTGCATCATCGCCGCTTGCCATCAGAATGACGAGCAGCAGGCAGAGGAACAAGCCGCCCACTGCCGCAATCAGCAGCATGGGATTGGGCAGCCCACTTCCTTTCGGCATGTATTCATCTTCAGGGGAAGTCAGGGGTTCACCGCCCATCGCGGCTGCCTTGACCCGCTGCGGCGGCTTTGCCCACCGCGCTCCCACAGGTACAAGCGCATCCTGCTTAAAACGTGCCAGCAGTGCCTGCGCCACTTGCAGTTCTTCGGCATCGGTGACTGCATTGACCTTACCCGCTTCGCGTTCCAGCACCTCACGGTAATACTGCTGCCGCTGAGTCGGCACGAGGGCGTAGGCTTCATCCAGTTCCGTTATTGACAACCCTTGCCATGCTGCTAACGGGCGGTACTGAACTTCCTCAAGTTCAGGAATGGAGGTGATGGTCTCGTTTTTGGCTTTGCTCATGTGCGACTGTTTTCCTCTGTTGTGCCTGAAAGTGTTTGTGAACTGCCTTCAGCAGCTTTGGTTATACGAGCTTGGTCAATAGACCCCCTGATACGCACTTCATCCGGCATTGCTGCCGCAACGGTCAGGAACTGCCCAACCTGCTGCTGTGCCTCACTCTGGCGTGCGCCTGTGGCAAGGCGGACCTGCTGCACCAGCTTGTCATGGGTCGCTGGTGATACACTGCGCCCGTCTTCAGCGTTAGACTGCTCCTTTAAGACCTGCATGATCTGTCCCCCTGTCAGCCCCAAACGCAGTGCCTGATCGCCTACAGCATTAAAACGCGCCGCATCGCTGATCGGGCTTTGCCCATCAGTGGGCTGTATCCCGACAGCCTGTGCCATGCGTCCACCAAAGTGGTCGCCTGCCCCATCCAGCATGGGCTTGTTCATTTTCTGGCGGTAGTCGCGCTCCATATCTACGGCATCGGCCACGACTGCCCCCACATTACGTCCCCCTGTCACATCCATCTGCCCCATGACGCGATCCAGATGCTGTTGGTCAGCCATCGCTTTCAATGCCCCTGCCGCCGCGCTCAAATCGCGCCCTGCTCGTTCTAAGCCAGAGGTATCTACCGTGATTTTCTGATCTGTACCAGTGGTCTTGAGTGTCTCGCGCAGGGCAGCATCATCGCGCACATTGTCCGCATCCATCTGTGCCTGAGCCACACTTTCATCGCGGCTGTTATCGTTGTTAAGGGCGGAGCGCAGAGCAGTGTCATCGCGCTCATTGTCCGCATTCAAACGTGCTTGAGCAGTCACCTCAGTCTGTGCTGCCGCTTCGCCCACGGTACTTGGGGTGATGGGCTGTCGGCTTGGGGTAGAGGCAGAGGTTGGGTCAGCCTCCTCACCTGCCAAGGGGGTGAACTGCGCTGGAATACGCGATGTGCGGCGGCCCACTGGACTGTCGGGCAGTAGATCACCCGCCTCATAACCTGCAATTGTTACAGGCTGTGGAGCGGAGGTAGGGGCAGAGGCAGAGAGGGATAATCCACTTGGCTGACCGCCACTGCCAGAGGGAGGGAGGGCTGGGCTGCTGCCCGAACCGGTTTCTCCACTGGACAGCATCAGCAGTGGCTCCTCTATGTTATCCCCAGCATTCAGTTCAGGTGTGGAGAGAGCTTGACCTGCACTGCCACCCGTCATGACACGCCCCACGCCACTCATCGAAGCCATGCGCCCTGCCATCATCAACTGCCCCCCTGCCATACCCATCGCGGGTCCGCCGATCCCAGAGGCACTCATGCCTGTCATGGCTGCGCCTGCCAGTGCCAAAGCACCGCCGCCTGTAGCCACTGCCGCGACAGTTCCCACCGTTCCGACTGCCGCACCTGCTGCAATTTGCTGGGGAGACATGATTGCCCCGCCGGTTGCCTGACTGATCGAACCAAAGATGCGGGTCAGCGCATTCCAGACCAGCTTCATAGCGGAAATCATCAGGATGAGCATCAGCACCGCACAAAGCAGCCCGACTCCAATAGAGGCAAGTGGATTCTGGGTCGCCGCTGCCGCGAGTGCCAGCGACACTATGAGCGACTGACCTAACGCGATGACTACACTGGTGACGATAATCTCAATCCATAAGTCCACCACTGAGCGGGCAATGGCTTCTGTCCGTTTGAAGAAGGCAAAAAGCGCTGCCACACCGAAGGACACAAAGCTCAAGCCTTGAGCGAAGGTAACGAGCAGGTAGACGATCTTCTCAAATATCCCCAACCACAGCAGCGGCCACGCACCGAGGATGCGGTACTGGGCAGCAGCCGCCATGCTCAAGGCGCGTTCGCGGTCATCGGCGGGAATAAACTCCCAAGTGGGTGGAGAAACCGTCGTATCAAAATAGCCATCGGTGTGATACCAGCGAAAGGGCAGATTGTTTTCGTATCCACCCGGATTGACCGTTGTGCAGTTGCCAATGACAGGTGGGGGCTGTCCCAGCACATCGCGGGAGGTTGCCAGCATGTACGCCATGCCAATATCCAGCCCATCCACGCCCGTGCCTGCCTGCGAAGAAGTCTGCCCCGTCAGCCAGCCGAAGTTATCGCAGGGTTGCAGCATGGGAATGCCCTCGTTAGAGAGGTTGTTGTTCAACGGTGACAGGGGCGAACCACTGTTATTGATGGATTCCAACGCAGTGGCATAGAAAAAGCTGTTGATGTCCGAGCGCAGGCTGTTCATACTCAGGTAGAGTTCAGGTCCCAACTGGAAGAACAGTGCCACCAGCACATACCAGGTAAAGGCACTCTTGAACTCAACCACATTGAAGCGGATGAAATGGGCGATCATATAGCTCATCCCCAGTACCAGCATGGCAATGGTGAAGCTCATTGACACCGCGATCCCGAACTGCGAATTGCTCTGAGTAATCAGGGGCGCAAAGGCTTGTTCCGCCATAAAGTCCGTCACCAGATCAATGACGATACCTAAAATGAAAAATACCTTCATCAAAAACCACTGGATTTGCGCGTGCAGTGCCAACAGGTCATACCACAGCCCATCCACCATAAACTGGATGTCCTGCGTCAAGTCATCGACCCAATCACCCGGATCAGGGATTTGGGCAAAGGCAGACGATGGGAATGCCAGCAGCAGTCCCAGAAGCAGCGTAATCGAGATCATCCGCAGTTGTTTCAAAAGCAGTCTCCTATCTTGGCTCGGCAATCTCGCCAACACAGTCGGTGTTGACACTGTTGATCCAGGACACGATATTGCCCCCCGCCACAATGGGGGTAGGTGCAGACGGGTTGGCAGGTGTGGGTCGTCCACTGGCATCCATCGCCCATGACACACGGTAGAGGGTCCCTTGCGGACCTTTCGCCGCCAGCCGCAGCGTCACCTGCTGACCGGGAGCGAGGTTGTGTGCTTGATAACCTGTGAAATCCGCGAACCCTGCCAACTGCGCGGCAGTGTAGGTTGGGAACAGCAGCACATTTTCTTCTGCACCATTGGGCAGCAGGATGGAGGAGACAAAACTCTGGGCGGGTGGGTAAATCGTGTAGGTCTGGTTGTCGCTGAAGTTCTTGACCACAAAGGTCCAGACATACAGCGATTCAGGATAGATGGCAGTTGGGCTGCTCCCCGACACAGGTGTTTTGGGTGGATTGGGTGTGGGGGTTCCCTGAAAGCTGAGACTCTGCATTTCCGTCACTCGAAAGCGGATGTTGAGATACTGCTCATCGGGTGAAGTGTAGATCGGATCATTCAGGAAATAATCATTCGTCCGCACATAGGGTGTGGGTGTAGGATAAGGGGTATAGGTGGGACGCGGCGTGGGGTAAATGGGCGGCGGCGCACCCCAGCTTGGTGGTGGGTAGAACTGCCCCACACTGCCGATAATGCGATAGACGGAGAAAGTCTGTGGATAACCTGTGTTCGTTGCCCAGACCTGAACCGTCGCACTGCTGACTTCGGCGGGGATGTAAATGGTATAGAAGCCGTTCTGAGCAGGCTGATTGGGCGTGGAGTAGCCCACATAGATGTTACTCGCTCCCGACCAGTAGAAAGGTGAGAGGGTCATGCTGCCTGAATAACTGATATAGATATTGCCCGCGCTTTGTGCCAGCCACTGCACGGTCACACTGCTGATGTTATCTCCGACCTGATAGTTGCTCAGGTTGGCGGTAAAGTAGGGATTATAGGTGGGTGGGCTGGTGGGCAGCGGTGTATCGGTAGCTCTGGGGGTTGCTGATGGGCAGACATACTGCGGCAGTTCCCCAATCGTGACCGCTTCAGGCGTGAGTTCCCCTGTGCAGGCAAGGGCAGCCAGCATGAGCAGCAGCACGACCAGCATGACCATAGAAGCGACTTTGTATTGATTCATGATGAGCCTCCTTATGGAATGAGTCCGGGTTGATTACCGGGCGACAGGAGCAGGGTGAAAGTCTGGGCAGTCCCTGAAGAACGTGGCTGCACACTCCACGACTCGCCGAAATAGGGGACTACCAGCAGCACAGACGAATTGGTGGAGGCTTGCAGTTGAGCAAAGCCCTGCTCATCGGTGAAGGTGTGTGACAGGACATTATTCGCCCCAACCTCGACTAAGCGCACCGAAATACCCCTTACCCCTTCACTGACATCAATCACCCCATTGGCGTTCTCGTCATAGCCAATGACGATGGAAGCACTTACCACTTGGATAGGAATATCTGTCGCAGTGGGCTGCGGCGATGGCGGAGCGGCGATGAGTTCCACATCGCTGACGGGTATGAGCGTCGGAGTTGGGGTGTCGGTGGGCAGCACCCCATCGGGAACGATTAGGGTCAGGGCATCAGGACGATAGACCAGCACTGCGTCAAAGGCCAGCATGTGTCCGCTGCTGGCAGAGTTGGCATTGGCAGTATTTTGGACTTCGAGGGTATGCTCCCCTGCGCCAACGGTATAAACTCGCGTGCCAGTAAATGTGCCTACCGGGGCATAAGAGTCAATGACATCCACGATCATGCCATCCAGCAGGACATTCCAAACCCCACCATTGGTGAAGCCC
Organism: uncultured Anaerolineae bacterium; assembly: GCA_964639245.1. Classification (GTDB taxonomy): domain Bacteria; phylum Chloroflexota; class Anaerolineae; order Aggregatilineales; family J027; genus SB15. The sequence continues at coordinate 20,785 of CAZXCU010000033.1, read as the reverse complement.
ACATAGCGCAGCCGTATCGCTTCCCCTGTGAAAGTAAAGCTCACTTTAGCAGTTGCATCCTCAGTGAAGTGATACTGCCCCTGACTGGCTTGCAGCGAGCCAATGGGTGTCCAATTTCCTTCTATATAACGCATCGCGGGATGGTCACTCTCAAAGGCTACCCAGCCAGTGAAGTCGGTATACGGAAAAGGCAGCAGCGTTGCATTGGGCAGCGGTTCAATAGGATCAGGGGCTTCCGCCAAAACTTGGAGATTGTCAGGTAGAGGCGTAGGGCTGGGCGGTAAGGTCACATCTGGCATAATGATGGTGGCGACTGCTACTCGTGTGGCAAGTGTCGCCGTAGGTGTGGGTGAAGGGGTAATGGCCGCCATTACAGTTGGAGAGGGGGTAAAAGTTACAGTTGGTGCTAGCGTGGCTGTAAAAGTGGCAGTCTCTGAAGGAAGTGTTTCGGGATGGCGATGGTTTTGCGTTTCCTCAGCTTTCCCTCCGAACAGCAGGTATGCGAAAGCCACACTGCTTACAGTGACAAAGCCCAATATTCCAATGATAATCAACCATCGTTTCACGCTAAACCTCATGCTATATGGAGTAATGGATAAATCCCCACTACCTTACAGCAGGAGAGTGCTTTGGCGTGTTCAATAAGTTGACAAAGAAAAGAATTTAGGGCAGGTTTTTCTGGCTGATGTGTCAGTAACTAACTGACAGTTTCGACACCATGACAATGCTGACAGTTTTCAACGAGGTCATCGAGTTTTATACCACTCTAAGTCTATTTCTGGATAATAGTTTCTTTGTTTCGTCTGTACCTGTAATGTTGCTTTGGAAAAGCATCAATAAATTGTGCTACACTTCTCAAGAACAAAAACTACCCTGATGTGTAAACCTCCCTTATATAATATATTTGGGTTTGTAAATAGCTATCGGGGTAGATAAAATTAGGTAGTCAGCAGTATTTCACATAACAATATACTGGGAGTTTTACAGGTGCGTGCCTCTCAAGATGACTTTCAATGGCTATTTTTTCAACTCTATGATGCTAAAAATGAAAGTGATATTGACGATATTATCGAGAAGTTTCCTAGAGTATTTAGTTCAGAAAATTGGTATCCATTAGGAGGTAATGAGAGTAACTTTGGGGTAGTTGAGAATCAACAATCCAACCCCGTTGCTGCCTTAGTAGAAAAGCTCACAAACTCCATAGATGCTATTCTCATGCGAAAATGCTATGAATCAGGAATTGATCCCAAATCACCCGATGCTCCACGCTCAATTGAAGAGGCAATAGAGTGGTTTTTCCCCGATCACAGAAATTGGGATCTAAATGATACACGCAATCGTCAGGCTGAGAATATCCAAATTTTAGCGGATAGTTATCCAAACAACACCAGTGATACATCTATCATCGTTTATGATGATGGCGAAGGGCAGCATCCAGAGTTATTTGAAGATACATTCCTGTCCCTACTTCGCGGCAATAAAAATGAGATCCATTTTGTTCAGGGTAAATACAATATGGGTGGTAGTGGGGCGATTGTTTTTTGCGGAAAACAACGGTATCAGCTTATTGCTTCCAAACGCTTTGATGGTTCCGGTAAATTTGGCTTTACGCTTATCCGCAAACATCCATTGTCCCCGTCGGAAGCAACCTCAAAGAAAAATACATGGTATGAGTATTTAAAAATAGATAGCGAAATACCTGCTTTTCATATTGATGAGATTGATCTTAATCTCCATAATCGTAAGTTCCGCACCGGAACAATAATTAAGCTGTACTCATATGATACAAAGGGAAATCGTCATCTGCGTCGGGACATGAGCCGAAGCTTAAACGAATTTCTTTATGAGCCAGCTTTGCCGATATATGTTGTTGAGAAGGCAGAACGCTATCCAAATGATAAAGTTCTAACAACCGTTATCTTCGGCTTAAAACGTCAACTCTTGAATAGTGATTATGTGGAAGAAACATTCTCAGAAGTAATCAGCGATAAGCGTATGGGAGATGTTAAAGTCACGGTGCATGTGTTTAAAGTGCGGGCAAAAGGTAAGAAACCTAATGAAACTAAACAGACTATACAAAATGAATATTTCAAAAATAGCATGGCTATTTTATTTTCTATGAATGGGCAAGTTCATGGCTATTACACATCTGAATTTATTACACGCACCTTGAAATTCAATCTTTTGCGGGATTACTTACTTATCCATGTCGATTGCACAAACATGAGAGTTGATTTTCGCAACGAACTCTTCATGGCATCCCGTGATCGTCTAAAGCAAGGGGAAGATTCTGCTTATTTACGGCGCAAATTGGGCGATGACTTAAGCACTGGTAGGCTCAAAGAGATATATAAGCAACGGAAAGACAATATTTCTATTGAAAGTGCCGAAGATGATTCTCTCCTCAAGAACTTTGCTGAGAGCTTACCTCTCAATAAAGATTTACACTACCTCCTGAGCCAGACTTTCAAATTAGACGAAATAGATACATCAAGAAAAAAGCAAACACCATCTTCTCCACCACCAAAACCTGAACCGAAGAAGATAGAATTTAATCCACAGCGTTTCCCCTCCTTTTTCAAGCTCGATACTAAACAAAAAGGTGATCGAACTGTTATAGGAGTACCTATCAGTGGTTCAAAAACTATACGCTTTGATAGTGATATAGAGAGTCAGTATTTTGATCGCGTTGAAGAGCCTGGAGATATGCAGATTGCCGTCATGACCTACACACCAAACAACGCGAGGGGTGGCAATAGAAGGGGAACTGTAAATGATATAAGCGAGGTGTTTAACGTTAATCGCAAAAGTCCTCAAGATGGCACGATTAAAGTGGTCTTTAAACCAACTGATGAGGTACAGGTTGGAGACGAAATAAAAGTTAAAGTTGATTTAATTAGTCCAGCACATCCAGAAGGCTCATTCCAAGAAATATTCTGGGTAAAGGTAACAGAGCCTTTACCTCCTCAACCGGAAGAAATACCTATCCCAGAAGACGAGAAACTAGGGCTACCTCGATATGTGTTAGTGTACCATGAAGCTCCTGAAGATCGCCGCGAAATGATGACATGGGCAACATTAGAGGAGTCCTCAATCGAAATGAATTTTGAGGTTGTTATGCATCCTATTCTTGAAGGCGATGTATTAGATGCCATATATATAAATATGGATAGCAATGTATTAAAGAGCTACAAATCCAAAATCAGTAGAATTACCTTGGAGCAAAATCAATTAGCTGATCGTCGATATATTTCCTCGGTCTACTTCCATACTCTATTTTTATATATTATCAACAAGAAGAAGAATTATTTGATATACCAAGAAAATGACGGTAATACTAAAGATATTGATTTAGGAGATTACCTTAAAGATTTATTTGCAAGCTACTACGCAGCATTTTTATTGAGTTTCGGTACTAGCGAACTCATTGAAGGTCTGGCTTAGGTTAGCAGCTAAAGCTGTTGGATTCGTAGAGGGAAAGTTTATATGGTTGACATATCTAAAGCATTTGGCACATCTAGCAAACCTTTAGTGGGTTTTTTCCAAGAGCCAGGACTCGCTTTTTATATTCCACTTTATCAGCGTGACTATAGTTGGGATAAAGAAAATATAGAGCAGTTAATGGAAGATATCTGTCAAGGTGTGGAAAACCTTTTAAATAATGATCAGGAAATTAGATTTCTAGGTACTATAATTAGAGTAACAGAAAGGGATCGTCACAATATTAATCCTCGTGATGATCGTGCAATTCCAACACGGGTAGACAAAATCATAGATGGTCAACAAAGAATATCAACAATTGCTCTTTTAGGAGCACTTATGTACGCTAAGTTGAAAGAGATTGACAAGCGATTGCCAGATAATGAACCTTATGGATTAATAAAACGAGAAATAATCCAGAGCAGAATGGAAATGCTTGTTGATATATTTTCTTTTGACCTCACGCGAGGTAATCCGCGACGTAAACCCGTAATTATACGAGGAGCAGTGGATAGTTGGACACTAGATGGTCATAACTCCGACCACTATAAATCTCCAATAGCGTCCTACATTGCAAGCGTCATAACATCCATAGAAAACAAAAAGAAAAGCACTTTTCCTTCTATCCCACGCGGAACTCGCATTGGTGATAATCTTGCATTAATGAAGCAGTATCTTGATGATATTGGTGCTGTTGGGGCTTCAAGAGGAAAAAACGTAGATTTTCCAAATGCACAAGAAATACTAAACAAAATTGAAGAAAGTTACATTTGGGATTACCCACGACAGGAAGCTTGCGCCGTTGTCAGGAATGAAGCTGATGCTAGCAATGAGAGGAAACACCTTATTTCTTTGGTGCAATTACTAGCATTCACGCACTTTTTTCTTCATAGATGCTGTTTTACAGTGATTGATCCCGTGTCGGACGACTGGGCATTTGATATGTTCCAATCACTTAATGCAACAGGAACACCCCTTACCGCAATCGAAACCTTCAAACCATTGGTAGTTAATGTAGCTGAACATCACAGCGGGTTTAAGGGATCAGAATTTGAAGGCTACTTCAGCACGATTGATGAACTCTTCAAAAAGGAAAAAACCGCTGCCCAAAAGACAAAACTAACCAACGATTATTTAACAACTCTATCGCATATCTTTGAGGGTAATAAACTTGCTCGGCAGTTTAGCAGTCAGAGAAAATGGTTAGAGAAACGTTTCAATGATTTGACATCACTAAGCGCGAAAGAAGCTTTTGTTCAGCGTATGGCTGATGTTGCTACTTACCTAGCAGATTTGAGAGACTTCAATCCAGATGATAAGATGGCACTGCCAGCTTTGGAAGACTCTGAAATGGAAAGAAACGACAAGGAGTTAGCAACCCTTTGCACTTTATATCTTAAAGATGCCAATCATGCAATGGCACACACTGTTTTGAGTAGGTTTTATGCATACTTGATACGCCAATATGAGGGATCTGCTAAAGAGTTTGTAGAAGCCTGTAAAAGTATTGTTGCGTTTTATACTCTCTGGCGTACCGCTTACTCTAATTCTGGGTTAGATGATGCGTATCGTCGGATTTTGCGTGGCAACAAAGATAAAAATATCGAACCAATGGCTTGGCTAGGAGATTATAGCCTATTCACATCGAGCCGCTTGAAGGAATTATTGAGAGATGAACTGGTGGAGAAAAATATTGGAACTAAGGATGAATGGCTTAAAAGAGCTATACAGTTCTTTCATTACGATTTTTCTGGACAGCATCTCTGCCGCTTCAGCTTGCTCATAATAGCTAATGATACTGTACCTGACAACGAATATGCAGGACTGGTATTGAAGGGTCGTAATTCAATTACGAATTATTTAACTCCAGAGATATGGAACAAAAGAGATTTTAGTACAGTAGAGCATATTGCTCCACAACGCCCACCAACAGACTCAATATGGGATAAGAGTTTCTATGAAGAGGATCGATTCCAATCCATTGGTAATCTAACTTTATTACCTGATTCAATCAATAAATCAGCAGGTAACAAAAGTTGGAAAGCAAAATATATATATTACATGCACCTATCAGAAAAGAATCCTGTCGAATTAGAAAGGCTACAGCACTTAGCATTGGAGCATGGTGTTGAGTTAGCCGAGCAGACTATAAACTTACTCTGTACCGCAACAACCTCTTATCATCTTGACTCAATTATTAATGTTGGCTTACATAGCGATTGGAATGCCGACTTGGTAGATATGCGGACAAAAAGGATATGCCAAATTCTTTGGGATCGGTTAGCTGAGTGGTTGGAAATTACGCAAACTAATTTCCAAGTCTCTAATTGACTAATCCTATGAGGACATCAGAAAAGACTCGAATGTGTTTGGGTGAGTTTAGAAATCCTAAGCTACTCCGAATGGTTCCATTTGTGTGAACAGTATTAAGAAAATGATGTGCCCATGGTGCACAATGAAGCCCTGCGCGTACAGCGATATTTTTTGCTCCGAGTGCATTTTCAATTGCTTGTGGTGCAACTCCTTCAATGTTGAATGAAACGATGCTAGTGTGGTGTTCGAGATCTTGAGGAAGGTAAACCTGTATAGCAGGAATGTCTTGCAGGCTACTAAGCAGTTGCTCTGTTAAATTATAAACATGATGGTTGATAGTTGCTTTGCTTGTCTCATGCAACCATTGTAAAGCAGCGTGCAGCCCCGCGATAGCAGCAATATTTTGGCTTCCTGCTTCAAGCCGTGAATGCACATCAGTTGGCATGTCAATACTTTCAGATTGCGTACCTGTTCCCCCATAAATGAGTGGTTCTGGTCGCCAATCTGTGCTAAAACCAATGCCAGCCACTCCGTAGGGTCCATAAAGCGATTTATGTCCAGAAAAGATAAAAGCATCTATCAACGATGTATTGACAGATTTAAGACCACCTGCTTGGGATCCATCTACAATTGTCACAACATGAGGATTAGTTCTTCTAGCCAAGGTGAGGATTTCATCAATAGGCAATATAAATCCGAAAACATTGCTCACATGGCTGATACAGATCATGGCAGGTGCATCTAGTTGAAACTGGGCTTTTACTTCATCTAGGTTACATTCAAAGGTGCTGCGATTAAACGATAATCTGTGAATCTCTATACCAATCTTTTTGCGGAGATGCTCAAGGGGACGAAGGATAGAGTTATGCTCAAAGGGTGATACATATACAATGTCGCCTGTTCGCAGCTTTGTTCCAAAAATAGCAGTATTCAATGCAACTGTCGCCGACGGAGAAAATACAGCATCTTTTACAGCTAACCAATCGATCAATAATGCGCGAGTTTCTTCAAGTAAGATGGTCGATTTTCGGGCAAGCGGATTTGCGCCACGCCCTGCATTGCCACCGTAGTTACGATAAAAGTAGTCCATCTCACGATAGACTACTTCTGGTTTGGGAAAGGTGGTCGCAGCATTATCGAGATAGATAATATCTTCATTCAACTATTTCTTCTCCCATCATGTAATATAAAAATGCAACAGCAATTTGCCGTCTCTCATCTACAGAAAGGGGTCTACCTGAAATCTCCATCTGGGATTTGAAGTTTTGTAGCAACCGTTTTCCATGTGGTGAAAGCTCGCTAGCTCTGAAGCGAAATTCACTTTCTTGCCCACTCATATACACAGAAATTGCCACTACAGCTTCCTCTTGGAGCAACTCTTCAACCTCTCGCTCAACATCGGCATGGCAGTTTCTCAGTGCGCTATAGAACTTGTCCTCAGATTTGTCATTCCAATCTCGCAAATGGAGACCTGTCACCGATTGAGAAATATCATTCCAGAACTCTCCAGATGCGCCATTAGCACGGGCAATAGTATTGACAAACTGTTGCGTCATGATAGAACCAAACCGCAACTCACTTAAGTTCTTGTCACGCCTCGCTTGAATATCATGCAACCATGTCTTCAAAACAGTTTGTCCATCACTACCGGAGCCAGAAAGCGCAAATTCCTCCCTTACAAACATATCAAGTCGAAGTTGGAGCTCAAGATAGGCATTGCTAATTTGAGTGATAAGTGCATCAAGCCTATGCTCAAGTTCTTCTTGGGATATCCCGTCATATATTCCTAACAACCGAGGTAACTTCGTAAAAAGGATTTCGGCAGGTTCTGTTTGTAGTTGGCGAATCGCTCCACGAAAAGCTATGGCTGACTCCGGGAGCTTTTGTGTGTCACGGCAGAAGGCGGGCAGTGATTGTAACCAGCGGGTCAGCGACAGTCGCAACACCGTAATAGGTTGCTGATTGCGTTCGGTATCATGAATGTAGCTTGCAAAACGACTATTAAATGCACGCCACAATTGCTCAAGCCTTTCGTCCCATTCTCCTAATTCAAGCGTATGATGGTAGGGTTCAGATATTGCCTCGATGACTAACCTGCCCGTCAAAGGATGAATTGATTTGCCATCTTTACGAATAGTAGCCACTTTCAGCCGAGTTTTTAAGGCGGATGCTATCAGGATTGGCAATACACCAAAACGTAACCCGTAGGGTTCTGAAGCTAGCACATCCACCAAGGAACTAAAAGGTCGAGAGGTATTGATGCATGTATCAAAATAAGCTTCAATAATGCCCCAAATCTCATGCAATCCAGCGTTTTCCTCAAATCTAGGGCATCCAATCATGTAAACATCCTGATCAATTTGCTGCAAAATACCCGTCATTTGCAAGATAGTTTTGAAGGCAACTACTTCTGGTCCGTTACCTGTCAAGCCAAAGGTAGCATCAGATGTTTCGTGAGCAAAAATGGCATCAATAACTTTTTCGGCAGCATTCATTTGCTGCCCGGTTGGATGATGCCTGTTTAACCCTTCGCTATTGAAAATAGGAGTTTTGGGGAAAATCAACGAGCAGATGTTACTGACGATCTTGGTAGCTTCACCAGGGGTGGAAATATTTTTCTGGTCTAAACGATTTCCTTGCATGAAAAACCAAGTAGATGTTCCTCGGCGGGGTTCGATCAGGCTTTCAATTTCGCGTTTCAACCTTGCATTTGCATCTTCAAGTAGCCAATCTATTTCTAATTGAATACGCTTAGGATCATCCTGTTGTTTCAAATGTGGATCGTTATTCAACTCGTGGAGTCCAAAAAGTTCCCTTAGAAGATCATGTAGAGCAACCAAAGGCTTATTGGGAATGACATATATCACCTTGGGGTGAGGTTCGATTGCCTTTTGTGCTTGATGTAACGCAAGCTCGTCCTCGGCAAGCACATAAACAACCAATCCATCAGTATTATCTAGTTTCTTGATTTGAATATCCCAATCAACGTCTAATAACTCATCACTCCAACGATAAATGCCTGTGAAATATCGGGTCATAGAGCGTTCTTGATTATAACGTCTAGCCAGAGTATAGGGGGCTGGTAATTCTTTTTCTAGTATCCGGCGAAGTTGTGTCTTGGTCGGATTAGTGCGATCTAAAGTCTCCTGAAGGTAACGTTCAAAATCAATATCGCTGCCTATTGTGAACGTCCAGTAGCCATCTATTTGACGATTGATAATAATCTTCCGGCGACGGAGGTTTTCTAGGGTAACAACTACGGCAGTTTGTTGTTCATCTGTTTCTGCTCCTACCGCCCAACAGAGTAAATCCGTTGTAGGGCGAGCGGCATTCGAGTCAGCACTAATTGCCAAAACACCCAAAGTCTTAACTAATGTTTGCCCCAATTCATCTGTATCGGCTACTTTTTCAAGTGCTTGTGTGACTCCTGACCAGATTCTATGTGTCCCTCCTATACTGGCATCCGAACGGATTGCTTCCTCAAAGTAATTCCATAAAGCAACCGGACGAATGAAATAGTCCTCGTTATCTAAATCAATCTGCTGTAATAATCCTTGCAAGGCTTTTGACTCGTCCACCGTGAGAAAAGTGAACATGGTACGTTCATTCTGAGCTACACGATTTGAGAGACGTGCTAAACAAAATACCGTAAGCGGATGCAAGGGATAGACCTGATAAATCAGGGAACGTACATCCTCAGTTTGGAGTGTGCCAAACAAATGCGAGTCAACCGTTTGTACCACCAACCGATGCACAAGTTGTAAGGGAAGTAGAGAACGAACAGCATCAGGATCAATATGCTCTATGCTATTTCCAATAAGACGATAAGCTATATAGGGATCACCAGAAACATTGTGACGTTGAAAACGCCCTTCAATACGAGACCATTCTTGCTGATAATCTTTAGGCAGTGTCGAGGCGTAACTCTGAAGTTCTTTATGAGCAAAGGCAAGAAAGTGTAGTTGGAATTCCCCACTATAATTACAACTTTCCGCGAAGGATTGTAGTAGCTCTGCCTCTTTGCCAAAGACTTGGGTTGCTCTCCCCTCTAAATATCGCCCAAATTCATCCCAGAGAACAATAATTCCATTATAGTTATATTTAGAAAGCTGGACGGACACATCTCGGAAAATCAGCTCAGGGGGTTGATAACTAAGTTGATTAAATTGAATGCCTGCCGATAGATGAGGATAAATAGTTTCAAATACTTCAAAGGCAGACACATCATGCGCCTTTATTGCAGTTCGCAGATCATCCAAATTTGAATTGCATTGCTTATAAAGTACATCTTCAAAGCGGGTTAGCGTATCAGGAAAATTTTGCTCCCATTGCTCAATTACAGCTAAGGCATCTTCAAAGCGTGTCTGTAGCTGAACATCATGTACCTCTATCTCTTTCAAGGTGCGTGATAAAGCACGCGACATGGCCGTAGCGAAATCACCTTCATCACCTGAAAGTACCACCGGCAGCAAGCGGAGTTCGTTGCTTAGATACTCTCTGACCAACTTAGCGGCTCTAGCATCAACATCTTTAACTTTCTCAGCAAAATTGTAAAGTGTGTTAGAGATACGAGGACTTTTTTCTACGAGGGCTGCTAAGACAACTGCTAGCAAAGACTTGCCAGAACCATAGGCTGCATAAAGTAGATGAGATCGCTGGGTTTTGTCAGGATCTGTATTCTGTAAAATAGCTGCAATCACATCTACGGAACTAGGTGTAGGAATATAGCGATCAACGGTATCAGGATCGCCTAAGTCATAGCGCAGATGAATGGCTCGTTGAAAACGTGGTGATGGGCGAACCAATTCATTTAGGGAATGTATCATAGCAATTATTTTGACACCTTCAGAATGATTGATCTTTGTAAAATGCATGTAAAACTGTCTGGGATGCTACTTTAGGGAGCGTAAGCTGGTCTAAGCCACCTGTTCGGGTAAGGGTAACACGCCATTGGGGGAAATCTTCTTCTAATACCAAGAGTAGTTCTTCAAGGGCAGACATTCCAATGTTGAAAACACGACCTACATTCATAGGATCACGTAGCACCACATTTAAACTTAATTGGGCAGCTTCTGGTCTTTCAATTTCTTGGCGATGAAGCAACACATATAAGAAAATAAGTGGATGGATACTCTTTACCGATCCCGTATTAAGTCGATATGGGTAAGCTGCGGCATCCGCTTCTTCTTCATTTTTACCGATATGTTGAACTAACCCTAGTCCTGCCAGTGGAGATTCCATTGAATCCTCGGGTGATGTGCGATTATTCCGGGGAAGATAGGTTTTTACCAAGCAAGTAAAATCACTCTCCAATGAACTTTCTGCTTTTTTTCGTTGTTTTTTGTCAACTTGCTGCGTCGTTATCCAATAATCTAACCGTTCAACAAAGCCATTGCGGTTGAAGTTAATGGGTACATAGTGATTAAAAAACCAGTACCAACTTGTTGCTTGATCACGACTACAAACCAAATGGTAATGCAATAACCAAAGAGTTCCGTCGCGTTCTTGGTACGGATCATAGGCTAAAACAAGTTCGCCAAAATCTGTAAGTTGTTGCCAACGCTTGTTGCCAGCTTTAAATTCCTGTGTTAATCCACATGCTTGCATCCAAAATCGAAGTGACTCAACCATATTCACCCCTAAGCCAAATATTTGGGGTGATTCATTCATTAAAAAAATGGTCGGGATTTGAGAAACGTGTCGCAAGCCTTTGTAGAGCCACCCATCCCGTATATAAAAGGTCTGATGTTTAGCAAAGTGCATAACTACCTCACAGTGACGCTAATGGGATAAACCCATTAGGAGTTTCCTCTTTTATGGGAGCAGATTTGCCATAGACACTCAAGCTCTTTGCTACCAGACAGCCTGTTGAACCAAAGTGAGTGACACACTCCATACAGCCAGTACACACATCTTGGTCAATCTCATAAATACGCGCATCAGGCTTGATGGTGATTGCACTATGAGGACAAACCGCCGAGCAAGCAGTACATTGGATGCACGTTTGGAATTTCGTTGCCTGATATTTCAAATAGGCAGTAATATTCTTGAAATCCCCTTGTGGGTTAATTACTGTAAAGCGAATGGATTTGCTACCTTCAGGAGCCTGTACAATGATGGCACTCCACTTTTGATTGGGTCGCCCCTCCAGATAGATTTCGCCTAATGCCGGGCGGCTACGATCAGGAACTATTCTACCTAGTGGTTTCAAGAATTCTTCTAGCTCCACATTCACGGGACGATCCACATCCACTTGAATCGTGTTGTCCATATCACCACAAGGTTTTGCTTCAATCCCCGTAAATTGATTGGGCAGTCCAGCACCACCAAATCGCTTTACCCAAGCACGATCATCTATGTATTCTTCAGGATCAGGTTTCCCGATTCGACGCGCAAAATCAATTAATTGGTTTCGCCAGCGGGCACTGTCTTCGGGAAAGAAGATACCACCTATCAATTCTGACCAATCCGAATTCAGTGGGCAGAGCCAACAGCCTACGCGGGTGTAACCTAGCCGATAAGACTTGTTGAAATGGATACTATGTGTCAGCATATATAACCACACATCAAATTCAGTCCAATCAATAATGGGGGATGCTGTCACTTGCTGCCCAATTTTTGCACCTACGGTTACTCCGTTTAATTCGTCATCCTTATCCACTTTTACAACAGTCCCTACACGATCAGGGTCATTCCATGAGGTACTATGATAGCGGCTTCGACGCGCTGATTCATCTCGCCGAATTCCATAAAAGGTCAGAACTTTCTGATCTCCTAATGTTTGGAGTAAATTGTTGATAGGACCTGCTTTGAAAATGGTGCAGCACCATCGCATGACTCGACTAGGTGGGCCTATCTCATCTACGAGCTGATGGAAGTCATGTTCAGCCCGCGCCTCAAAAAAGGGAACTAAGGGATTTTGCTCACGAAATTCTTGCACATATTGATAAGTATTTTCATCCTCAAGGGTAGTATCCCCGAAGACATGCAGGATATCGGATTGTCCCAAAGCACGACGAACCAAATCGGACACTACTGTGGAATCTTTACCTCCACTAAATGAAACCATTAACATACGACGTGGGAAACGATCAACGCATTTGCGGATAAAGCCAAAAGCTTCATCTTCCAAAGCATTCAGATAAAGGCGGTTAGGTTCAAGAGCTTGTTTATAGTCATCAGACAACTGTGCATCTACTGCGTCGTAATGATTGCTATCGGAAATGTAATCACCAATGGCAGCAAGATCATCTTTAAGTTGTTCAGCTTTAGGTAGTTTGACTGACTTGCCATCTATAAAGTAATTTGTTGCTTTGCTACTACGCCAAACCTGCTCTTTTAAGAGATCTCCATATCCATAGAATTGCAGGATCCTCCGTTCGCGTGAAAACACCGGGCGGACATCTGTAGTCAGATATTTTGCATTCCCACCACACTGAATACAGGCAGTAACCTTTCGACTATTCGCCTCTTGCACTTTGAAGACTACTCGGCAACTACCACACCAATATACGCCTGCCTCGTTTTTCATGGTCTATCTCCATGTCAGCATGAAAAAAGGTGTCAAATTAGAGTTCTGGAAATGATTTACTCTATCAAGTCAAATTTATCATCTTTTTCCAGATACCGCAATGATAGCACAAAGCAGACCTCATTATTTTTCAAAAAAGATATAGCAGGTCACAAAGATATATAATCGTAATATATATTTAATAAAGCTACTAATGATTGGTAGGGCTATTTAGATAATAGCATATATGGATGGCTAGAATCACGTTAGGAGTGAGGTCCTAGAAATCGATCCCCATTGTAATGAATGAGATGATCGGGAATCTCAGCAATCCACACTTCAGTTTCCCACGCAATTTCTGTCAGGTAACTCCTGAAGGTTAGAAAATCAAGGAAGGCACTGACATACACACGTCCTGCAGAACAGCCTTGCAAAAGTTGTTCAAGTTCCAGATGACGTTTGTGCGAAACAGGTCCATGTGAAACAACCGCTTCAATCAAGAAAAGCCAATTGCGCTGGCTATCATATAAAACTACATCAGGGAGTTTGTCATGGTTTGGAACGGGAATGCCCAAGTGATCAAGTCCCGCTTCGTCCAGAATGAGTTTCTTATTTTCTGTGTCCCCTAAATAAAACAGGCTGGCTCCTAGTGCAAAACGGGGTCCAAACTCAGCTACCACTGCCACTTGTAATTCATTGTGTTTGCTTGGCGACAATTCGTAGGTCTTGTCCTGATAAATGAGAGGGATTTTATGCTGCTGGCGTTTTTTCTGATAGATTTCCCGCAGTGCGCCTTGTGCGGCGATAAACTCTTCAACCCTCTGTTCCCACTCTGGGGTGAGATAGGCGTGGACGGCGCGAAGGGCAGCATCCGAGAGGGCATAATGGGTTCTAGGACTGTTGGTGGGCAGGCGCGTATCATCGGGGTTACGATCTACAATCCCCGCCTGCTCGAACTGATGGATCACCTGCCGCCGCACCGTTTCGCGGGTATTCTCAGCATAGGGGCGATTGTAACGGTCTTTGATTTCCACCAAAATGTCATGGATACGCAGGCTCTGCCGCCGTGCCTCTGACCAAAGGGTCTCTTCGGAAAGTTGTGCCAGCACCAGTAGGGTTAACGCCGCCATTTCATTATGCTGGGCAGCCGGCAGCCCTAATGCTTTTAGGATGGTTTGGGCATCTTCAAGTTTAGTCATGCAAAACGGGTCTCTTTAATGACAGGGAAGGTATTGGGAAGCAAATCATATTCTTTAAGCGTAGCGGTAACGATTTCATCCAGATGAGCAGTCGTGTTTATTGCTGAAAGCCTTTCACCAATGGCGCAGATAGTCTCCCTTGATGGCAAGGGCATAGGGCGGAGTTCGATGGCATTGACCTGCGTGTTGCCGTTGCTGATGCGAAAGTAGCGATCCAACAAACCACAGTTGAGTAACCCCGATAACCCAACAGTTTCTATAGCTGTCAGTGGATTGTTTTTGCGATAAATGTAATTGAGATGGTTCTCTAAACCTACCCACGAGTAGGGAAAATTATCTGCTAAAAACGGGGCTGCTACCAAACGACGCGCTTCTTCTTTTGCTGTAAAACGCCGCAGCAGGACATAGTTGGCAGTCGGGGTGAGCCATTGTTGGGCTTCTAGTACTGTGGAAAATGCCGCTGGCTTTTGCCGCCCATTGACAGCGTTAAGCAGCAGGGTTTGGGTCTTGACATGGTGCAGCCAGAGGAGAGGCACGGACTTCCCTTCCTCTACAATATCTATAAGGAAGGGTCGCAGCCGAAAAGGAACAATGGGACCGGTTGAGACTTCAAGGTGATGGGTATGCAATGAACCTGACCAGCTATCCACCGCCTCAAGAATCTGCTCATCAAGCTCATGGGTGGGTAAGCGAAAGAACAGCCTTTTCCCCCGTCTGCCTAGAAAGTGTTGCATATCCACCTCTCGTGCTGTCATCTGTTCTGGTAGATCAGACAGGGTGGGTGATGTAGAGATGGTAACGCGCTGTGCTAAAGGCTTGTGCTGGAAAGAGAACACTACATTTTCTTGCAGCACCCCGTCAAAGTTACCTTCGCGTGCCTCAAATACATGCACACTGCCAGGATTCACCTCATGGATAAGCTGCTGGCGAAAATCTGCGAAATAAGCCCCTGAACAAAAACTGCGTGGGACAATGAAACAGGCTGTTCCATTGGGTTGAAGCAGTTTCACCGCTAACGCCATGAACAGCGTATAAATGTTGGTGTGTCCCTTGATTTGCCCCTTCGCAGCACGTCCATAGTCCGTGACTTGGTTGATTTTGAAATAGGGTGGATTGACGATGATATGGCTGTATAAGCTGTTCGTTTGCCCTATATCAAATAAAGGCCCAGCAGGCTTCATCTTTTCCAAGATAAAGTCACAACACTGCACTTGAAAGTGAACTTGTATCCCGTGCTGGGCAGCCACATCTGCTGTCTCCTGAAGCATTCGTTCTGCTGCTTGGCACAACTCAGGATCAACTTCGTAGCCCTCCAGCCAGATTTCAAGCGGTTGTCCAGCTTGGATCAGTCGTTCGATCACGGCACAAGCCAGAGTTCCGGAACCGATGGCAGGGTCCAACACGCGGCTGCCATTGGGGATAGTTCCAAGCTGCTCTGCCGCGAAGTGGGCTAAGGTCGGGGGTGTGAGAAACTGCCCAGCAGCCTTGCGGTAGGCTGCTGAACGATGTTTCAACAGACTGCTTCCCAATTCAAAACTGGAGATTGTCAGATCAGTCATGAGCATTCACCGTTCCCAGCTTTGCAGGACATTGAACACTACTTCACAATCACAATAGCCGCCACAGGCTTGCAGTGCCTCAACATTGGCTTCTACATCAAGCTTGTGGCGTTTCAACCATTTCTTGGTCAGCTTTAGCGAATGGTCACAATTCCAGGTGAAATCATCTGGTTTACGGGGATGAGGGCGAAAGTGGCAGCCTTCGGGTCCTTCCAACCATTCACACAAGGCTTCAACCTGTTCATATGTCATCAAGGATGCCATGTTTTCTATGCTCTGAAATAACACCTATCAGTATCTCTAGTGTAGCGCATTTCCACAAGCTGGTTTAGCTGCCGCTTCTCCCATTAACCGTCACCAAGATATCCAAGAGCAGCTTTCTCTACACACTTGCCGCAGGTTTCAGTCCAGAATTTCGGCAAGAAGTGGTGGCAAGAATTGGTTACAATAGAAGATAATCAAGCAAAAGGACTGAGCATGTCACTAACGCTACAGGCTGAAAAAGCTCCCATAAAAACCAACGTTGATGGTGCAGCTCTGGTAGGCAATACACGGGTTCGCTTAGAGACGATCATCTCCGCCTTTCATCGTGGCAATTCGCCAGAACAGATTCTGGACAGCTTTGATGTCCTGTCTCTGGCGGATGTCTATGCCGTGATTGCCTACTATCTGAACCATCGTGAAGAGGTGGATGAATACATCCACCAGCAAGACCTTGCCGCCGAGCAGGTGTATCGCAAAATTGAGGCAAATCGTCCTGAAATGTTTAGCCTTCGCACACGCTTGATTGAGCGTAAAGCGAAACGGGTGTAGCCAATAAAAACGCGCTGCTTAAGCGCGTTTTCCCAAGTGTCGTCAGTGTCGAGGGTGTCATAACTGTCAGCAGACTTCGACAGGTTATTCCTCAGTCAAAAACTCTACCGCCACATACCATTCTGCACGCCCATAGAGGCGTTCTACAATCAAGCCTGCCTTGACCAAATCTTGTGCTAGCTGACGAGCGCGTTTGGCAGGCAGATTGAGGGCGCGATAGATGTCACGCAGGCTGCTGCCCTGTGATCCGGCTTTCCGCAGCAGCAAGAGCAGCTTACTCTGGTCGCGCTGTTCTTGAACCGCCTCTCCACTCCGATCCATCTGATGCAGCAGCCGTGCCGCACTGCCCCGCCACATTTCGGCGATAGCTTTGCCGCTCTCCCAGTGCCGCTCAGTGACAATCGGGGTAGGTTCCTCGGTATCCAGCCAATCTAATGCTGCTAGCAGCGCCGCCAACTTGAAAGCCTGAACGTGCATTCGCCCGTAGACTCCCTTGAGCCGCTCATCCAGCTCAATGTCACGATGAGGATTGCACAATTCACGCAGCATCTGGCTGTAGGCTTGACAAGCCTCCCAACACTGTACGTTCAGTTTGAGCGAGCCGGGGGCAGCCAAGCCCATTTCGGTCATCTGGGGCTGCGGCAGCTTGTCATGCAAGCGGCGTAGCCCTTCCGCCAATTCTGCCGGAGGCAGGTGGAAGGATTTGAGGGCAGGACGTTCTTGATAGTTCGGTTCAGGGGTCAGCAGAGCAAAGCGAATGAGTAGTCCATTTGCCCAATCCGCATCTGAGACCGCAGCGGATAACCCAGCAGGAGTGGTTACACCCAGAATGGATAAGGCTGCATTTTCTACCACTGTCAGCCCAGCTTGAGTGTCCTTATCGGAATAATCAGGGCAATCATACAACTCCATCAAGAGGTCTTTCATGCCCACCATGTATTCGCGTTTATTGATCGCTCCGAACAAGCCCGCCACTTCATCTTTAAGCAGCCCACGCTGCGCCGCGAAAGGTTGTGCTTTCGTCAGCCTTTCCTGCTGAGGTTTGGTGAGTTTATCGAAATTGGCAGGCATTCGACCTGCCAGTGCCTCTTGAAAACGTTCGGGTGAGCCGGGAGTAGGCATCAGCATGTGGGGAATGGCTTCGCGGGCAATCTGCTCGGCGAGCTTGTAGGCAGTGGACTTGCGATAGTAGGTCGTATCCGCGATGAGCATTAGATACAGATTGGTGTAAATCTTGATGCCCCACGGAGCTTCACCGAACAGTCTGCGTCCTACCGCGACGGACATCAGCCACAGCCCGGCTGCTAGATGGAAACCCATAGGTGTCTGGTTGCCTGTCCGACCTGCCCAATCCAGATAGAGTTGTAGCCAGTTCGGAAGTTTCAGATCATCCAGCGAGGGTGTGACAGGCTCATTAGGCGGAAGCTCATTCGCAGTCGCAAGAGGCAAGACAGGCGGTTCCGAAGGGATAGGGGTATCAGACTGCGACGGCAGTACAGACGACTGCGGACTGTCAGGGGGCGCATCGGATAATTTCACCAACGATTGAAGCGGCGGAATATACTCCTGACGCGCCATTAACCCGCCATAGTCTTCAGGGCGAATGCCGAGTGTATAGCAGATGTCTTTGGCGAGGATTGTTCCGCATTTGAAACAATAGCCATAGCCTGTCTGCGTGTTGAACCCAAAGCTGGGATGGCGATCTCCGTTTTTGTGGTTGCCCGGATACACACACACCCCATGCAGCCAGTCCCCATAACGATGATAGCCTAAGCCCGCAAAATGACGTGCCAATTCTTCAAGCACTCGCGGATTGAGATCGCCGCGATTGGTCGGGAGATTACGCGGCGGCTGCCAATTGGAGTGCGGTATGGAACTTGTCTTCTTGAAAGATTCAATCCACTCCACTACCACACATAGATCAGGAACCTGCAAAATCGGCAAAGCTCTTTCCACTATATAGGGCTTGTTCGTAGTGGGGTGAATACTCGGCGGGGCGACAACCTGCCGACCTGCCGCACACATTTCCAAATTACCCAGCGGTGTCCCCATTGCCTTGACCGCCAGGGGAAGCTGCTCGACCTGCCAGTAGATATGTTTGCCCACACCTCCGCCAGTAGCAACGGTATACGTCTCAACCAAAGCGGGGAAGGTCGCGGCAAAAGCGGGATAGCCCGCCGCGCCATCCAAATCAAGGACGACCCGATTGCCTGACACACCGCCACACACCAAGCCCACATTTTGCAGCAAGCCTGCTTTGTGCCAATGTTGAATCACTTGCAGACCTGCCGCTTTGTCTTGATACTGCTTCCAGTTATCGGGGGCAGGGCGTTTGCCCTTCAAAGGCAGCACACTGAACCCCAATTTCATATACGCGATTGCCGCGTCCAAGATCGTTTTAGATTGTGCCGCTTGCACGATGTCCGGCACACTGTTGACATTACTCATTGCTGACTCCAAGCAAAACTAAACTAAGCTCAGATCATGAAAATCTGAAAAACGACCTTTACAGTTGTTGCAGTCAGACATGGGACGTACTACAATACGGGATGCCATTCACATATTGCTGCTACGCCAGTGCCGCCTGACCCGGACGTTAGGAAAGACGGAGTTAAAATTATGGTGGACTGCGTGTTCGTACAAACATCATCGAATTTCCCTTCACAGGGGCGAAAACATTACCTCGAGGTAATGTTTTCGTTTTCCTCCAAATAACGCTGGGCTGCCAGAAAAGTATTCAAGATGCTCTCCATACGGATTTGAGCCAAACGTACATCCCCTTCTTCTTCGAGCAGGATTTGAGCCACCTCTTCGCCTGATGGTTTATTGTTGGAACAAAACACTTTGAGGGCACGCCTTATCTTCGGGGCAGGATTGCCCTTGTCTGATGGAGGTACATCATCGAATTTCTGCTCACACAGGTCTTTGACTTGTCTGGCACTCAAGCCAAAGTCAATGATTTGGCGGACAATTTCCGCCTGCTGTTCAAAGGGCATATCCACCACATAGCGCAAGCGTGCTTCCTCGATGTTGTGCCGATCTGCCATTTCGAGGGCTTCGTCTTCAAGCTGAAGCAGCTTCTTGTGGCGACTGAAATGAACCAGACTGATGCCACCCATCGCTGCCAAAACATCAGCGGTATATTCGCGTTTACCCCTCAGATCAAGATCGAGGGCTTCACGATAGAAATCATGTGAAACATGACCTAGTGGGGGATGAATGCCATGAATGGTGAGCAGCAACAAGGCAACCTGGCGTGCCATCCCGATGGCATTCAAGCCTGCCCGTGAGGTGTTCTCCTTTGCCTGTCGAAAGACAGAGGCTTCACCGGGTCGCAGGATAATGCACGGGATCGTGCCATCACCCTGATAGCCCGGAACGAACTCCATATCAATGTAGTTTGCCCAATAGCGGCGTTCCCCTGTCTCAATGATGTAGGTCGGAACTGCTCCCTGCGAGTGATCTACAATGGTCAGGGGATTGACCTGCCCATCCTGCCGCAGCGTAACGGCAAGATTAGTCAGATCACGCAAATCTTTCTCTGGCGGAGTCAGTTCCGGCAATGCCTCTTGATCTTCGCCCAACATGAGCAAATCCAAGAGGCTCTCGAAAGGTCTCCCTTTCTGACGGGCGATGATCCGCACCTTCTCGATATACTGTTTCAGTGCCTGTACAGGTGTGATTTCCTGATTGTGGAAAGCACGGTGAATCGTCTCGTATGGGGCATATTACGCCTCCCACTTGCGTCGCCAACTTCTTGCTCAAAATTTTCTTCACTGAGTTGAAGGCGTAACGGGTCTTGAAACCCGTATGGGGCATATCACGCCTACCATTTGAGTAGGCGTTTTTGATCCCTGATCGTTCCTCAGCCGCCAGCGCAGCCCGCAGCACTAAAAAACGGTTTGCCCAGG
>CAZXCU010000032.1:0-34815 GCA_964639245.1 uncultured Anaerolineae bacterium | reverse complement strand
TTCGTGAAGGCGGTCTCACCGTCGGTGCGGGTGTTATTACCGAAATTCTCGAATAATCGAGGCACTTATGGCAAAACAAAAAATACGTATTCGGCTTAAGGCCTATGACCATCGCGTGCTGGATCAGTCCGCCAGACGCATCGTGGAAACGGCAGAACGAACCGGGGCGCGGGTGGTCGGGCCCGTCCCCTTGCCCACCAAAATCGAAAGATTTACCGTGAAGCGTTCACCGTTTATTGACAAAGACTCGCAGGAACATTACGAGATTAGAACGCATAAACGTCTCATTGATGTTTTAGACCCGGACAGCAAAACCATTGATACCCTCATGCGGCTAAACCTGCCGGCTGGGGTGGACATCGAAATCAAAATCTAAAATTCTTGGGATGATGTCGGTGAAACGGCAGTCCCTTTGGAGGCACGACACAGAATGAAGGGCATTATCGGCAAAAAAGTGGGAATGACCCAATACTTCGAGGAAGATGGCAGCGTAGTGCCTGTAACCGTCATCGAAGCGGGTCCCTGCTATGTCACGCAGATTAAAACTGCTGAACGCGATGGCTATTCCGCCGTGCAGTTGGGTTTTGATGAAGCTCCTCACCGAAGCAATGGGTCGTCCCGGTTGACAAAACCGGAATTAGGCCACCTGCATCGAGGGGAACTGACGCTGCCCGACCTGCGCGTCCTGCGCGAATTTCGGATAGACACCCCAGATGTCCAAGAAGGTGAACAGATTAAATGTGACATCTTTGAAAAAGGCGAACTGGTGGATGTGGTTGGCACGAGCAAAGGGCGCGGCTATGCCGGGACAATCAAACGTCATCACTTTAACCGTCAACCCAAAACACACGGGGCATCCGACCGCGAACGTGCGCCCGGCTCGATTGGGGCATCCGCCATGCCATCCCGCGTAATCAAAGGGATGCGGATGAGCGGTCACATGGGCAGCGAACGAGTCACCATTCAAAATTTGGAAGTGGTGCTGGTGGATGCCGAACGTAATTTGCTGGCGATTAAAGGCTCGGTTCCCGGTGCGCGTGGTGGCATTGTCATCGTGAAAGCGGCTGTCAAAAGCCAGCGCAAAGCGGAGAAGAAATAACCATGCAAGTTCCGGTACTCAATACTCAAGGAAAAGAAGTTAGTCAGGTGGATTTGCCCGATTACATCTTCGGAATCGAAGTGAATGTTGGGTTGATGCACCAAGCGTATGTTCGTCAGATGGCAAATGCCCGTCTGGGAACAGCACACACCAAGACACGCAGCGAAGTGAATATGACGAAGGCCAAATGGTATCGTCAAAAAGGCACCGGGCGGGCGCGTCATGGTGCGCGGAGCGCTCCTATTTTTGTGGGTGGTGGCAAGGCGCATGGCCCGCGCAACAACCGCAATTTCAAACAGGAGATGCCGGTGAAAATGCGGCGGAAAGCCCTGCGTTGTGCGCTTTCGGCGCTGCTGCGTGACAACCAGATCGTGGTGGTGGATGATATTTCGCTGAACGAAAATAAAACCCGTTTTGCAGTCCAAGCGCTCCAAGCGATGGCGGGTACACAGAACGCATTGGTGTTGTATACCCCAGCGCAAAAAGAACTCGCCGCGAGCTATCGTAATATTGACCGTGTGACCACCCTGCATGTGAGCTATTTGAACATCCGTGACTTGCTCAGTCACGAAAAAGTGGTCATTTCGTTAGCGGCGCTGGACAACATCAAGGCGCACTTGGGCGAGGAGAAGAACTAAGATGGCTGGTGAACTCCATTTATTTGATGTGATTCGCCGTCCGATTATCACGGAACAAGCGAACATCATCAGCGACACCTTGAACCAGTACACATTTGAAGTGGACACCCGCGCCAACAAAATTCAGATTAAAGATGCCATTGAAATCATCTTTGATGTGGATGTGCTGCGGGTGAATACGATGGTCATGCCCCCCAAACGCGGGCGGCGCGGGCGGAAATTTTATATCCGCAAAAGCAAGTGGAAGAAGGCAATCGTCACGGTGAAGCAGGGGCAGCAGATTCCCCTGTTCGATAACGTATAGTGCTGAGTCGCAGACAACCCAATCTGCATTAGTGCGGCTGAGCGAGAGGAATAAGACAGGATGGCCGTAAAAGTTTACAAGCCTACCTCCGCCGGACGGCGCGATATGACGGGCTACTCCTTTGAGGAATTGACCAAAGGGGTAAGACCGGAAAAATCGCTGCTGACCGACCTGCGGAAACACGGGGGGCGCAACAATACCGGGCGCATTACGGTGCGTCATCGCGGGGGTGGTCACAAACGCCGCTACCGTATCATTGACTTCAAACGGAACAAAATTGGGATTCCCGCCGAAGTGGTTTCGATTGAATATGATCCAAACCGTTCAGCGCGTATCGCTAAGGTTCAATATGAAGATGGCGAAAAACGTTATATCATCTCGCCGCTTGGCCTCAAAGTGGGGATGCGGGTCATGAATGGCCCGGATGCTGACTTGACGGTAGGCAATGCGCTGCCCTTGGCAAATATTCCGGTGGGGCAGATGGTGCATAACATCGAACTTCAGCCCGGGCGCGGGGGTCAGATGGTACGTTCGGCGGGGACTTCCGCCCAGTTGTTAGCCAAAGAAGGTGGCTACGCGGTGCTGCGTTTGCCGAGTGGCGAAATGCGCCGTGTCCAAGAAGTGTGCATGGCAACCATCGGGCAGGTGGGCAACACCGACCACAGTAACATCAAGTTCGGCAAGGCAGGTCGCCGTCGCTGGCTTGGTTGGCGGCCGACCGTGCGTGGTACCGCGATGGATCCGAACAGTCACCCGCATGGGGGGGGTGAAGGTCGCTCTCCCATTGGGATGCCCGGCCCGAAAACCCCATGGGGCAAACCTGCACGCGGTGTCCAGACCCGCCGTAACAAAGTCACCGACAAATACATCATTCGTCGTCGTGGCAAAGGACGTTAAAGGATTTAAGCGATGTCACGTTCTTTGAAAAAAGGCCCATTTATAGAACCGCGTCTGCTCCAAAAAATTGAGCAGATGAACGAACGCCGCGAGAAAAAAGTCATCCGCACTTGGAGTCGTGCCAGCACCATCTTCCCTCAGATGGTCGGTCACACCATCGCGGTGCATGACGGACGGCGGCACGTCCCGATTTATATTACGGAAAACATGGTCGGGCATAAACTGGGCGAATTCGCGCCCACACGTACCTTCCGGGGTCATATTCAAGAGAAAAAGACCAAAGGGAGATAAGTTCGATGGATGTTCGTGCAAAAACACGCTATTTGCCCATCTCTGCCCAAAAGTTGCGCCTTGTGTGCGACCAAGTGCGCGGGATGGACGCTGAACAGGCGCTGGTCACATTGAAGTTTATGCCGCACAAAGGCGCAAACTTCCTGTACAAACTGGTGCATTCAGCCGTGGCAAACGCGGAAGAAAATTTTGAACTGAACCGACAGGATTTGTACATCCAGCAGATTTTTGCGGATGAAGGCCCTTCCCAACGCCGTGTCAAAGCGGGGGCGCGGGGGCGGTACAAACCGCGTGTCAAACGTTCGTCGCATGTGACCGTCATTTTGCGGGAACGTGAAATCGAGGAGGCAAAAGCAGATGGGGCGTAAAATTCATCCGGTAGGCTTCCGCCTCAAAATTAACCGGGATTGGGATGCACGCTGGTACGCCGAAGGCAGCCGCTACCGTGAACTCCTGCTGGAAGATTTCGATATTCGCCGTTTTGTGGAAAAAGAACTCAAACCGGCAGGCGTATCGAAGGTGGAAATTGAACGTCACCCGAATCAATTGCAAGTGACGGTCTTTACCGCCAAACCCGGCATTGTCATCGGGCGGAAGGGCGAAAGTGTCAAGAAGCTGCGCCAGACCTTAGAAACCAAAACGGGCAAAAAGGTCAAAGTCGAAGTTGAGGAAATTGAAAAACCCGACCTCGATGCGCGGCTGGTGGCAGAAAATATCGCCCAGCAGCTAGAACGCCGTATCGGTCACAGCCGCGCTATGAAACGTGCCATCGGGCAGGCTCTCCGTCAGGGGGCGCTCGGTGTCAAAATCATGGTGGCGGGTCGTTTGGGCGGGTCGGAAATGTCCCGCACGGAATATCAGATGGAAGGGCAAGTCCCGCGTAATACCCTGCGCTCCAATATTGATTTTGCCACAGCCGAAGGCTATACCGGCTATGGTGTGATCGGGATTAAAGTGTGGATTTACAAGGGCGACATCTTAACCGAGATGGAACGGCCTGAACCGACTGACGTTTACGTGAGTCAGTAGGAGTAGTGAAACCATGTTAATGCCAAAGCGTGTGAAATACCGCAAGCAAATGCGTGGTCGTATGCGCGGGATGGCGCAGCGCGGGAACACCGTCTCTTTTGGGGATTATGGCCTGCAAGCGCTCGAACCTGCGTGGATTGACAGCCGCCAGATTGAAGCCTGCCGTCGTTCGGTGGTACGGTATGTGCGCCGTACCGGGAAAGTGTGGATTCGGATTTTCCCGGACAAACCCGTGACCGCCAAACCTGCCGAAACCCGGATGGGGAAAGGCAAAGGCTCGGTGGAAAAATGGGTCGCGGTGGTCAAACCCGGGCGCATTCTGTTTGAAATTAAAGGCGTGCCAGAATCCGATGCGCGTGAAGCCATGCGGTTAGCGGCCTTCAAACTGCCCATCAAGACTCGCTTTGTAAAACGGACAGACCCCATTACAGGTGAGGAGGTTGTACAACTATGAGCAGTGCAGCAGAACTGCGGGCGATGAGCGACAGCGAACTGCGCGATAAGCTGGACGAAGCCAAAGAAGAACTCTTTAAGCTGCGTTTCCAGAAATCCATCGGGCAGCTCGAAAACACCGCTCGCATGGGCTATGTGCGTCACGATGTCGCACGGATTAAAACTGTGCTGCGCGAACGCCAGTTGGCAGCGCAAGCAGTGAAGGAGGAGCAGCATGGCTAACAAACGCCGTCGCCTTCAAGGGCGTGTGGTCAGCGACAAAATGGATAAGACCGTGGTGGTGGTGGTGGAAGGCAACAAACGCCATCCCATCTATAAGAAGGTCGTGCGCGTGACGACCAAATACATGGCGCATGACGAAACCAATGAGTGCAAAATCGGTGATGTTGTACGGATTGTCGAAAGCCGCCCCCTCAGCAAAAACAAACGCTGGGCGGTGGAAACCATCGTCACCCGTGAACAAGTCGTTGAGGAAGTGGGCTAATGATCCAGAATGAATCACGGCTGGTAGTTGCCGACAATACAGGAGCGCGTGAACTGCTGGTCATCCGCGTGTTAAAAAGCTCCGGCTCACGCTACGGGTTTATCGGCGATATTGTGGTCGCCACTGTCAAATCGGCCCGCCCGGATGGTCAGATAAAGAAAAGTGAAGTGGTGCGTGCGGTGGTGGTTCGTACCGCCAAAGAATATCGCCGTCCCGATGGTTCGTACATCAAATTTGATGACAATGCAGCGGTCATTTTGAAGCCCGACAGCACCGACCCGGTAGGGACACGCATTTTTGGCCCGGTGGCGCGTGAACTGCGTGAAAAAGGCTTCATGAAAATCGTTTCGCTTGCACCGGAAACGCTGTAAGAAGGGTAATTGAACGATGCAACGCATTAGAACTGGGGATACCGTTGAGGTTATCGCCGGCAAGGACAAAGGGGAACGCGGCGAGGTGCTGCGGGTGGACAACAAAACGACCCGTCTGGTCGTGGAACGTGTCAACATCGCCAAAAAGCACCAGCGCCCGCAGCCGAACGTTCGTCAAGCTGGCATTATCGAATTTGAAGCGCCCATTCATGCTTCCAATGTGATGCTGGTTTGCCCGAATTGCAGCCAGCGTACCCGCGTGGGCTTCCGCATGAATGAGGAAGGCCGTAAAGTCCGTGTTTGCAAAAAATGCAAACAGGATATTGGCTAAGAGAGAGTAAAACATGGCACATCGCTTGCAAGAATTTTACAAAAGCGAAGTTGTTCCGGCGCTGATGAAAGAATTTCAGTATGAAAACATCATGCAAGTGCCGCGAATCGTCAAAGTCAGTCTCAACATCGGTGTGGGGGAAGCCATTGACAACCCCAAATCGCTGGACGGCGCGGTTGCCGATATGACACTGATTACCGGGCAAAAACCTGTTGTGACCAAAGCGCGTAAGAGCGTGGCGAACTTCAAACTGCGCGAAGGCCGCGCGATTGGGGTCAAGGTCACATTGCGGGGAGAACGGATGTGGTCGCTGTTAGACCGCCTGATTAACGTTGCGCTGCCGCGTACCCGTGACTTTCAGGGGATTGTGCCGCGTGGGTTCGATGGGCGCGGCAACTATACTCTGGGGCTGCGCGAACAACTGATTTTCCCGGAAATTCAGTACGACAAAATTGACAAAGTGCGTGGGATGGAAATTTCGGTGGTCACGACGGCTCATACCGACGAAGAAACCCTGCGCCTGCTCCGCCTGCTGAAATTTCCGTTCAGGGAGAAATAACGATGGCAAAAACCAGCATGGTTGAACGCGAGAAAAAGCGTAAATATAAGGTTCGGGTGCGGAATCGCTGCCAGTATATTGACCCGAACACCGGAAAAGCCTGTGGTCGTCCCCGCGGGTATATTCGTCGGTTCGGCTTGTGCCGTATTCACTTCCGTGAACTTGCGCTCGAAGGCAAGATTCCGGGTGTAGTGAAATCGAGTTGGTAAGGATAGTCACACATGGTTAATGATCCTATTGCAGATATGCTGACGCGGATGCGGAACGCCCTCATGCGCGGGAAAGCCGAAGTCTCTATCCCAAAGTCGACCCTGAAAGTGGAAATTGCGCGTATCCTCAAACAAGAAGGGTACATCGAAGATTATACGGTGAACGATAATTTTCCGGCTGAAATCGTCATCCAGCTCAAATATTATGGGCCTCGTCGTGAACGTCGGGCGGTCATCACTGGCTTAGATCGAGTCAGCAAACCGGGTCGCCGCGTGTACGTCGGGAAAAAGGAAATCCCGTGGGTGTTGAGTGGGATGGGTATTGCCATCCTGACGACCAATATGGGAGTTATGACTGGACAAGAAGCCCGTCGTCGCGGTACTGGCGGCGAAGTGCTGTGTTATATCTACTAGGCGAACTCGCTGCATCTTTGGGTACTTCTGCCCCTTATCAAAATCATGAGGTGGATAAGGCACAAAGGTGCGGCTGGAAAAGGGATGAGATCACATGTCTCGTGTTGGTAAAAAACCGATAACCCTTCCGGCAGGTGTGACGGCCACAATTGAAGGTCAAACCGTCAAGGTCAAAGGCCCCAAGGGCGAGCTGACGAGTTCGTTCGATGCCGATATGACCATCCAGCAGGAAGGCAATGTCCTCACAGTGAGCCGTCCCAGCGACGTGCAGCGTCATCGGGCGCTGCATGGGCTGACGCGGGCGCTCATTAATAATATGGTCGAAGGTGTTTCAAAAGGTTTTGAAATTATCCTCGATATTGAAGGGGTCGGGTACAAGGGTGAACTTGCGGGTAAAACGCTTGTCCTGAACCTGGGCTATTCGCATGATATTCGGGTTGAACCTGAAGCTGATATGAGTTTTGAAGTCCCATCGGACTCGCGTGGGCGTGTCATCATCATCAAAGGGATTGATAAACAAGCCGTTGGTGAAATGGCCGCTTTTATCCGCCGCCAGCGTCCCCCGGAACCTTACAAAGGCAAAGGGATTCGCTATCGTGGTGAACGGATTATTCGCAAAGCCGGGAAGACAGGTAAGGCGTAACGATGAGCAAAACAAGCAGAGAAGAGCAGCGTAAACGGCGGCATCGTCGTGTGCGTGTCAAGGTACATGGCACTCCCGAACGTCCACGCCTGAATGTTTACCGCAGCCTCGTGAATATTTACGCGCAGGTCATTGATGATGCTCAAGGCCATACGCTGGTGTCGGCCTCAACGATTGACCCCGAAGTGGCTAAGTTGATTGATGGCAAAACCAAACGTGAAGCTGCCAAAATTGTGGGTCAAACCGTCGCCCAGCGGGCCAAAGAAGCGGGCATTACCGCAGTGGTGTTTGACCGGGGCGGCTACCAATATCACGGGCGTGTCAAGGAATTGGCAGACGCGGCGCGTGAAGCAGGCTTAGAATTTTAGTCGGAGAGCATGGAAACATGGGTAGAAGAGAAGCACGTCGCCGCGAGGAACGTGAAGAACTGGACGAACGTGTCATAGACATCACCCGCGTCGCAAAAGTCGTCAAGGGTGGTCGGCGTTTTGCTTTCCGTACCACCGTTGTTGTTGGCGACAATCATGGACGTGTGGGTGTTGGGGTCGGCAAATCGCGGGGGGTGCCGGACAGCATTCGCAAAGGCAACGAAAAAGGCCGCAAACAGATGATGCGTGTGCCTCTGGCAGGCACGACTATCCCGCACGAGGTCGAAGGGCGTTGCGGCGGGGCGCGGGTGTTTTTGAAACCAGCCGCCCCCGGCACCGGCGTGATTGCCGGGGGGGCGGTGCGTGCCGTATTAGAAGCGGCAGGTGTGCGCGATGTGTTGAGCAAAAGCAAGGGCAGCAACAATATTTTGAATATTGCCTTCGCCACCTTTGATGCGCTTCAACAATTGCAGGATGCCCAAACACTGGCAACCATGCGCGGCAAAGATGTGAATGATGTCCGCCCCTTCTGGGAACGGAGACGCGACAATGGCTGATAAGCAGAAAAAGCTCCGCATCACGCTCTCCAAGAGTATGATCGGTTCATTACGCCCGCATCGGGTCACAGTCAAAGCACTCGGATTGCATAAGATTCGCCAGACAGTGGAGCATGTGGACACCCCGGCTATACGCGGTATGATTCATCAGGTGAAGCATCTGCTGACTGTTGAAGAGGTGGAAGAATAACCATGAAAATCAGTGATTTGCGTCCCGACAAAGGGTCGCGCAAACGCAAACAGCGCGTCGGGCGTGGGCCGGGTGCGGGGCAAGGTAAAACCGCCGGACGTGGAACAAAAGGGCAAGGCGCACGCAGTGGCGGTGTCAAAGGCCAATATTTTGAAGGGGGTCAGCTGCCCCTCGTCCGCCGTCTGCCGTTCAAACGTGGGTTTAACAACATCTTTCGGATTGAACATCAGGAAGTCAACTTGGACAAACTCCAAGAACGCTTCCCCGAAGGTGGCAACATCACCCCCGCCGATTTAGAAGCCAACGGGCTGATTCGGGATGCCCACGCGCCGATTGTGCTTTTAGGGCGGGGTGAAGTCACCGCCAAATTCACGATTGCCGCCCACCGCATTACCAAAGGCGCACAGGAAAAAATCGAAAAAGCGGGTGGCAGCGTGTCGAAATTGGAATACTTGCTGACAGGGGCAAAAGCCACAGTCAAACGTCCGCGCAAAGAGGTGATTGAAGCCCTTCGCGCACAGGCCGAAAATAAGTAAAAGGGAGACAGGTCATGATTGAAGCGGCACAAAACGCCCTGCGGTTGCCCGATTTACGCCGTAAAATCCTGTTCACCATTTTTATTCTGGTGATTTACCAGTTTGCGGCACACGTTTCCGTACCGGGTGTTGACCGTGACCTTATCCGCGACCTGTTTGAAAATGATGAGGGCGGCTTGTTGAGCGTCCTCAATCTTCTTTCCGGTGGCGCGGTTTCTAACTTTAGTGTTATTGCCAACGGGGTGTATCCGTATATTACGGCCTCCATTATTTTGCAACTGCTTGTTCCCATCATCCCGCGTTTAGAAGCAATTGCGCGTGAACCGGGCGGGCAGGACAAAATCAACCAGTACACCTACTATCTGGCTATTCCGATGGCAATGTTACAGGCGGTGGGGCAAATTAACCTGTTCCAATCTCAAATTAGCGGGGGAGACTTAATTCCCGGCTTCGGGTTTGGGGAAGGCTCCGATTTGCTCGTGACTTTCTCGGTGATTTTCACCATGACCGCCGGTACGATGTTTGCGATTTGGCTCGGTGAACTGATTACCGAACAAGGGATTGGTA
Source organism: uncultured Anaerolineae bacterium (assembly GCA_964639245.1). Classification (GTDB taxonomy): domain Bacteria; phylum Chloroflexota; class Anaerolineae; order Aggregatilineales; family J027; genus SB15. The sequence continues at coordinate 24,875 of CAZXCU010000032.1, read as the reverse complement.
ACGGGATTTCCATTATCATTTTTGCTGGGATTGTGGCGCGTGCGCCTTCTTCGCTGGCAACGCTGCTGGAAACCCGCTTTATCTTTAACCTTGTATCCTTTAGTTTGCTGACGCTCATCACCGTTATCGTGATTGTCTACATTAACGAAGGTGTACGGCGTATTCCGGTGCAGTACGGCAAACGGGTACGGGGACGGAAAGTATACGGCGGCGGGAGCAATCATATCCCCTTGCGGGTGAACCAAGCGGGGATGATTCCGCTGATTTTCGCGCAGTCCATCATCACTTTTCCGGGGATTATCGCTCAATTCTTGCCAGACGGCACGATTACCAACTGGATTGTGGATAACCTGAGCAGCCCCACCGGATTCTGGTACTGGACAAGCTATTTCCTGTTGGTGGTGGGCTTTACCTATTTCTACACCGACGTGATGATGCAAAACCAGAACCTAGCCGAAAATCTGCAAAAGAACGGCGGGTTCATTCCCGGCATCCGTCCCGGACGGCGCACCCAAGATTACATCCAAACGATTGTGCGGCGCATTACCTTGGTAGGGGCGCTGTTCTTGGGGATGGTGGCAATTCTGCCAGCGCTCATGCAAATCATCATTGACGTGGTATACGGGTCAGCCGCCGCAACGAACTTTGCCGCCAATCCTGCCAACGTGATCGGCCCGTCCGGGTTAATCATTGTGGTTGGGGTGGTGATTGACACGATGCGCCAGCTTGAAGCCCAACTGCTCATGCGTAATTACGGCAGTTTCCTGCGCTAACAAGGACGGATTGGCATGGGGCTGTATATTGTTCTGGTTGGGGTACAGGGGGCAGGTAAAGGCACACAGGCCAAATTTCTGGTTGAAAAATATGGGATTCCCCATGTTTCGACGGGCGATTTGTTCCGTGCCATGAAAACGCTCGATACCCCACTCGCCCGCGAAGTGCAGGCCATTATGAAAGCGGGCAACCTTGTTTCTGACGAAGTAACAAATCGGATTGTCGAAGACCGCTTGCAGCAAGAGGATGCCCGAAACGGGGTTATTTTCGATGGCTACCCACGCAACGTGAGTCAGGCCGCGTGGCTGGAAAGCTACTTGGCTGCGCGTGGTGAAAAAATCAACGTGGTCGCCGTGTTAGAACTTGACCGCGAAATTGCGATTATGCGGGCAGAAGGTCGTCGCTATTCGCAAGACAAAGAACGGGTGTATAACATCTACTTTAACCAACCCCAGAACAAAAAAGCAGGGGTCTGGCTGGATGATGTGGACGGTCAACCGGTTGAACAGCGGCCTGACGATGAACGGGAAGCGGTTGAAAAGCGCATTAATCTGTATTTTGAACAAACGGTACCGCTGATTGACTACTTTAAGAACAAAGGCATGGTGAAAGCCATTAACGCCAGCCGTTCGATTGAAGCGGTCAAAGAGGCTATGTTTCAAGCGGTTGAAGAAGCGCGGTAATGAGCATTTACCTGAAAAACACGGCGGAACTCAAAGCCATGCGCGAAGCAGGGCGGCTGGTGGCAATCATTCTGGAAGAAATGAAAGCCGCCATCAAACCCGGTATCAGCACATGGGATTTAGACCAGATGGCGTATCGGTTTTTTGAGAAACACCATGCCCGTCCAGCCTTTCTGGGGTATCCGTCGCGGGGTCAATATCCCTTTCCGGCGACTATCACCGCCTGCATCAATGAAGAATTGGTGCATGGGATACCAAGTAAACAGCGCATCCTCCAAGAAGGCGATATTGTCAGCATTGACACCGCCTGCCATTACAAAGGCTTTGTGGGGGATGCCGCGTTTACCGTGGGGGTCGGCAAAATTCCGGCAGCGGTGCAGCGGCTCATTGATGTCACCGACCAAGCGCTGGTGGTGGCGATTCAAGCGTCGCAGGTGGGTAAACAAACCAGCGATGTTGCCAAAGCGACACAGGAATTTGTGGAAGGGCAGGGCTACCATGTTATTCGGGATTACACCGGACACGGGGTAGGCCGTGCCATGCACGAAGAACCGACCATCCCGAATTGGTGGCCCGAAAAAAGCATCCGTCGCCGCATGAAAAAAGAATGGCGGAGTGTGCCACTCAAACCGGGGCTGACCTACGCGATTGAACCGATGGTAACGATGGGCGACCCCGAAACCGAAGAATTAAGCGACCACTGGACGGTGGTGATGAAAGATGGGCAGTTTTGTTCCCATTGTGAACATACCATCGCCATTATGGACAATGAACCCCTCATCCTAACCCTTCCGTAATAGGCTGGGGGCTAAGCCTAGACATTATATCGCATCTCTGATATGCTTAGAGGCCGCTTGGACGGAGTTGGTCTGGCATTATCATATGCAAAGTAGAGGAATAACAAGCAATGGCACGTATTGAGGGTGTCGATCTACCCCGGAACAAGCGGGTAGAAGTTGCGTTGACCTACATTTACGGCATAGGTCGGACACGCAGCACTGAAATTATGGAAAAAACAGGGTTAAGCCCTGAAAAACGAGTACGCGATTTGACCGAAGCCGAAGTCGGTCTGTTGCGTGAAGCCGTGGGGCAGTACCGCGTTGAAGGCGATCTGCGCCGCGAAGTGGATTTGAATATTAAACGGCTGATTGATATTGGCAGCTATCGGGGTTTGCGCCACCGTCGGAATCTGCCCGTGCGTGGTCAGCGCACACGTACCAATGCCCGCACCAAACGTGGTGTGAAAAAGACGGTTCCCGGGCGTGGTCGTCGTCGTGGTGCAAAGAAGAAATAACGGAGAAGTGAGGAACGATGGGACGACGTACACAGCAGCGTGGCACACGTCGCGCAACGCAGCGTAAAGCCAAAAAGAATATCCCTTACGGGCAAGCTCATATTTTTGCCACCTTCAACAACACCATTGTGAGCATGACCGACCAGCAGGGAAATGTCATTTCGTGGGCCAGTGCGGGGACATCCGGTTTCAAGGGTAGTCGCAAAAGCACCCCCTATGCCGCACGGCTGGCAGGGCAGCAGGCTTCTGAAACCGCGATGGAACAGGGCATGACCGAAGTAGATGTGTTTGTCAAAGGCCCCGGGCCGGGTCGAGAAGCGGCGATTCGCGCCGTCCAGTCAAGCGGGTTGAAGGTGCGCTCCATTACGGATGTGACCCCCATTCCGCACAACGGGGTGCGTCCGCCCAAAAAGCGCCGCGTCTAATTTTTAGAAGGAGTAACCCCAGTGACACTGACCAGCATGGTCTTGCCTAAAATCGAACGGGATGCCATTACCCGCAAATATGGGCGTTTTGTGATTAGCCCGCTTGAACGGGGTTTTGGAACAACGCTAGGCAATGCCCTTCGGCGCGTGCTGCTGTCTTCACTGCCGGGGGCGGCGGTCACATCGATTCGCGTTTCTAACGTGCATCATGAATTTTCCGCCATTCCCTATGTCAAAGAAGACATGACGCAGTTGATTCTGCAAATCAAACAGTTGCGCGTCAAACTCTATGATGGGCGTGAATCGGCCCGTCTGCGGTTGGAAGTCAAAGGCGCAGGCACAGTGACGGCGGCAGATGTTCATGCCCCGCCCGAAGTTGAAATTATCAATCCCGATTTATACCTGTTCACGGTGGATTCGTCCGATGCCGAACTGGAGATGGAAATGACCGTCGAAAGTGGGCGGGGCTATTCTCCCTCTGAAGAACGTGGACGCTTGCCGATTGGTGAAATTCCCATTGATGCGATTTACAGCCCGATTCGCCGTGTCAATTTTGATGTGGAACGGGCGCGGGTGGGTCAAAAAACCAATTACGATAAGCTGGTGCTGGAAATCTGGACAGATGGCACGATTCGTCCAGAAGAGGCCATGAGCAGCGCGGCCCGCACGCTGATAGAACATCTCAGCATTGTGGGCAGCATTGACCCGGAAGACGAAGTGTTAATCCGGTCTCATTCCCAAGCTATTATCGAACCTGCGGACGATGGGCGGGACTCGCATCTGTATGAAATCCCGATTGAACAGTTGGACTTGAGCGTGCGTGTGTTCAATTCGCTCAAACGCACGGGCATTACCAACGTGGGCGAGGTCTTGGAAATGCTGGATCGTGGCCCCGATGCGATGCTGGCGATTCGCAATTTTGGCGAAAAATCGCTGGATGAGCTGGTCGACAAACTTAAAGAGAAAAATTACATCTCCCAAGAATCGGAAGTCCGTCGGGGGGGGGATTAGGAAGAAGGATTGAACCCATGCGACATCGTGTGGCAGGCAAAAAGCTCAACCGTGACATGGATCATCAAAAAGCGCTCCGCCGCAATTTGATGGTGTCCCTGTTTACCCATGAAGAAATCATCACCACCGAAACCAAAGCTGCGGCTATTCGGGGGGAAGCGGAAAAAATCATCACCAAAGCCAAACGCGCACTGGCAACGGGTGATGCAGCACGCGGGGTTCATGCCCGCCGTATTGTGCTGGCGAAACTCGGCAATAACCGTGATGCGATGGAAAAAGTGTTCAACACTTATGCCCCGCGTTTTGCGGAACGTCCCGGCGGATACACCCGCCGCTACAAAGTTGGCAACCGCAAAGGCGACAACGCGCCAATGGTGATGTTGCAATTGTTACCGGGAGAAGAGGAAAACGCTTCCTAAACAGCGTTTTCGTGGGATTCTCGCCTACGACGGCACGAAGTACGCGGGCTATCAACGGCAGGCAGACAGCATCCCCACCATTCAAGGGGCGGTGGAAAAAACCATCGCCCAAGTCACCCAGCAACCCGTGGTGGTTTGGGGGGCAGGGCGGACGGATGCCGGGGTTCATGCCAGTGGACAGGTAGTGGCTTTTGAGTGCGTGTGGAAGCACCCTACCGACAATCTCTGGCGGGCTATCAATGTCAATCTGCCTAAGGACATCGCCCTGCTGCGTTTGGAAGTGGCTGCACCGGGCTTTCATCCCCGGTATGATGCCATCAGCCGAAGGTACATTTACCAATTTTATACAGCGCCCGTCCGTCATCCCTTGTTGGAACGGACAAGCTGGCAAATCAGTTATCAACTTGACCTTATGGCGATGCAAAGCGCCGCAAACCTGCTTATTGGAACTCATGACTTTGCAACCTTCGGGCAGCCAACACAGGGTGAAGTGACGATACGGGATATGTACGAGGCGAGATTTAGAACGGTAGAAACCGACCTTTACCAGTTTATCATCGAAGGCAATGCGTTTCTCAAACATATGGTGCGGGGCATCATGGGAACGTTGGTCGAGGTAGGACGCGGTAAAATGCGCGTCTCGGAGTTTGCGGAGGCGATGGCTGCCGCAGACCGCCGCCGTGCCGGAACGAACGCCCCGCCGCATGGCCTGACACTGGTTCAGGTGAATTATTCGGAGAAAAAAGAACGACATGAGAATCAAGAGCTGGACACCCAAAGCTGAAGAAATCCAGCGCGAATGGTGGGTGGTGGATGCCGAAGGCAAAACGCTGGGTCGTGTAGCGGCACAGGTCGCGCATGTTCTCAAGGGCAAACACAAAACCTCCTATGCGCCGCATATGGACGTGGGCGACTTCGTGATTGTGACCAACTGCGACAAAATTCGCGTCACAGGCCGCCGTTTGCAACAGAAAATTTACTACCGCCACACGGGGTATCCCGGTGGGTTGCGTTCCGAATCGCTGGAAAAAATGTTAGACCGCAAACCGGAACGGGTGATTGAAATTGCTGTCAAGGGGATGCTCCCGAAAAACCGTCTGGGTCGTCAGATGTACCGCAAACTGCGTGTGTATGCAGGTGCAGAACATCCTCACGCGGCGCAGCAGCCGAAAAAATTGGAAGTTGAAGGATAACAAGCATGGCACAATACTACGAAGGCGTAGGCCGTCGTAAGGCGGCAACAGCGCGTGTCCGGCTGCACGCAGGCGGCACAGGCAACATGATGATTAACGACAAACCTGCCGAAGATTATCTTTCGGTGCGGGGTTCCCGTGAAGATGTACTGCGTCCTCTGGCCTTGTTTGGTCAGGAACGCACCTATGACATCACCATCAAAGTGAATGGCGGTGGCCCGATGGGGCAGGTCGATGCGATTCGTTTGGGTGTGGCGCGTGCCATGCTCAAAATCAATGAAGAACAGTTCCGCTCTGAATTGCGGAAAAATGGCTTCTTGACCCGTGACCCGCGTGTGAAAGAACGGAAAAAACCCGGTCTCAAACGTGCGCGTAAAGCCCCGACCTACACCAAACGTTAAACCACGTTTTGCAAAGACTTTTCAAGAGGCAGCCACAAACTGCCTCTTTTTTATAGGAAAACCCACAGGTTGTGGTAACAAAAATGCGCGTGGGCTAACGCAAGCCTAGCTCATTCCGTGCAATAACCATGCGCTGAATTTCGCTGGTTCCCTCGTAAATTTCGGTAATTTTGGCATCGCGGAAGTACCGTTCTATGGGGAGTTCTTTGCTGTAGCCCATGCCACCGTGAATCTGCACCGCCGCATGAGTCACAAACATGGCAGTTTCGCTGGCAAAGAGTTTCGCCATACTTGCTTCGGTGGTATAGCGTTCGCCGGTGTGTTTGCTGCGAATTTTTGCCAGCGCCGCGTTATAAATGAGCAGGCGAGCGGCCTCAATCCGTGTTTTCATATCAGCAATTTTTTGCTGAATCATCTGGAATGACCCGATGGATTGTCCAAATGCCTGCCGTTCCCGTGCATACTGGACACTGGCTTCATAGGCTGCCACCGCCACTCCTAGCGCTTGTGAGGCAATCCCGATACGCCCGGCATCCAGCACCGTCATTGAGATTTTGAACCCTTCGCCAACCTGCCCCAGAACATCTTCCACCGGGCATTCATAATTATCAAAGACAATTTCGCTGGTGGCACTGGCGCGAATCCCCAATTTAGGCTCTTTTTTCCCACGAATGAAACCCGGTTTGCTGGTATCAATCATGAAAGCGGTGATGCCCTTGTGTTTTTTCTCTGGTTCGGTCATGGTGAACAACACAATCAAATCCGCCACCGGGCCAGATGTCACCCAGCTTTTGCGCCCGTTGATAAGATAATGGGTGCCTGCTTCGTTCAGCACCGCCCGGCTTTTCATCGTACCCGCGTCCGACCCGCTCATGGGTTCGGTCAAGCTATACGCGCCGATTTTCTCGCCACTTGCCACCGGCACCAGCCATTTCTGTTTTTGCGCCTCTGTGCCAAACATCATCAGCCCGTGACAGTACAGCGAATTGTTCACGCTCATAATCGTGCTGTGCGAGACATCCGCTTTGGCAATTTCTTCCATTGCGACCACATAGGCAATCGTATCCAGACCCGCGCCCCCATATTCCTCTGGTACTTCAATTCCCATCAAGCCCATTTGCCCCATCTTTTTGATGGTGGTCATGGGAAATTCCCCCGATTCATCAAATTCTGCTGCAATGGGCGCGATTTCTTTCTGGGCAAAATTCCGTGCTGCATCACGGATCATTTGCTGTTCTTCGCTCAAATTAAGATTCATGCCAGTCATTGGCAGGGTTGCATCTACCATTACGAATGTCTCCGTAAAAATCCATAGGTGAGCAAATTTTAGTCTAATCAGGGGTAAAATCAAAACACCGTTTGATTAAATTCTCCAACCGCAAGCCAACTTGAAATCACTTATACACACAGGCTACATCGTTATTTCTTAACGGCGCACATCCAACCCGGCGCGTTTCATATGGGCGCGGGCTTTGATGGGACTCTGGTCGGTAAAATGAAAAATGCTAGCTGCTGCGACAGCATGGGCGCGGGCATCTCGAATCGCCTCAACAAAATGTTCGGGAGTACCTGCCCCTCCGTGCGCGATAACCGGCACGGACACAGCATCTGTTACCTGCCGGAGCAATTCAAGGTCATAGCCTTCCATGGTGCCTTCCCGGTCAATCGAAGTAAGCATGATTTCGCCTGCGCCCCGTTCAACCGCCTGCTGCGCCCATTCTGCGGGGGAGAGACCCGTTGCTTCCCGCCCACGATTGATGTATACCTCATATTTTTTGTAACCGATTTTGCGGGCATCAATCGAAACGACAATACACTGATTGCCAAAACGGTCTGCCGCTTCGGAGATGAAGTCAGGCCGTCGTACCGCTTCCGTATTCAGGGTTACTTTGTCTGCACCAGCATTAAGTAACGTGCGAATATCGGCAACCGTTCGTAGGCCTCCCCCGGCAGTGAAAGGCATAAAACTTTCTTCGGTGACTTGCTGAATCACCTCATAAAAGGTGCCGCGATTTTCTTCAGTGGCGGTGATGTCCAGAAAAATCAATTCATCGACATTCTGGGCATCATACACCATCGCGGCTTTGACGGGATGACCGACATCTCGAAGCGCATCAAATTGCTTGGTTTTGACCATCCGCCCATTTTTGAGCAGCAGAATTGGGATGAGGCGCGTTTTAAGCATGGAGGTGTTCGGTTTCCCATGTCATGAAATTTCGCAAAATCGCCAACCCGTTATGCTGGCTTTTTTCGGGGTGGAACTGGGTGCCAAAAATGTTATCCTGATGCACCGCGCAGACGAATTCATATCCATAATCTGCTTTGGCTGCGACAATTGATTCATCGTCGGTGGTCAGGTGAAAGCTGTGAACAAAATAAAATTCGTGGTTGGTGGCAGCCAAGCCCTTAAATAATGGGCGTTCACTCTGCAAAGAGATTTCATTCCACCCCACATGCGGCACAGGCCGTCCCATGGGTTCAAAATGATTGACAGTACCACGAATCCATCCCAAACCTTTATGCTCGCCGTGTTCGGTGCTGCGTTCAGCTAGCAACTGCATCCCCAAACATATGGCAAGGATGGGCGTTTGTTGGTTTATCACCTTTTCATTCAGCGGAGCAACCAACCCGCGCTGGTGCAAATTTTCCATTGCCCGCCCGAAAGCGCCGACTCCCGGCAAAATCAGTCGCTCGGCGGCAAGAATATCGTGTGGATTATCCGAAATACACACGTCTGCACCGAGTAGCGTAAACGCATTGTAGACCGAACGCAAATTTCCCATTCCATAATCAATGACAGTAATCATGGGTTCAAATTCCATTCATCTTGGTCGGGCAATTTTTCTCCCCGTTCAACCTTTTCAGGGTCAAACTTCCACGGGGTGACTTGGTGTTGCATGGCAATATCGAGAAATTCTTCCTCATCAATCTTGACGTACTTCAGAAATTCGTCAAGGCTGGCAGGCCGTTTGCCATCGTAGGCGGCCTGGAGCTGTTCGCCTTCTGCGCGGGTGAGTCGTTCGTTGCGAATATCAATATTCACGAGATGGTTGGTGCGTCCCATGCCGCGTTTGATGTATTTAAGATAATCCCGTACCCCTTGTACCGCACATTCAACTTTTTCGTAGTCATATTCTTCGGGAATACCTTCCACTTGGTTGCCTTCCCACCCCAGTTCGGTTTTAATGACTTCGACCTGTCGTTTGACATCCCAAGGAATGTAGCTGCCCAAACACACCGAACGGTAATTGAGTTTCATCAAATCGCGCAGTTTGGGGTAGGTATAGGGCGCAAGGTCTTGTTCGGATAAACCCGGAATCATCCCGACCATATCCTCAGCCGTAATGCCCAGATTCACATAGCGGTTGAAGCGGCGTTCGTCCACCTCTTCAATTTCATCATAGCTGTAAAAACTCTGGTATTCGGCGTTCGGTTCGCCCCAAAACACCAGCCCCACACCGAATCGCACCGCCATTTGCATCGGGAAGGCAAAAACACCCGTATGACAATGCCAGCAAAAATCTCCCTTACGACGCAGGGATTCCAGCATCAATTTTTTGACGACCTGTTTGTTGGGGATAAAACTCAGGAAATCCGCCCCCAATTTTTGCAAGGTACGCTCGCGGTTTTGGAGATGACGCGGGCGGTAAAAACCATGATCCCACGATACCACCAACGGTTTGACCTTGTAATGGGTGATGAGATACCACAGGGTAAAGGTACTGTCTTTGCCGCCGCTAAAAGGCACAACACAGTCATAGGGGCCTACACCGCGATATTTTTCGATGAGTTCATCAAGTTCTTGTTTTTTTCTGTCCCAGTCAATTTGCTGTTTTACTTCCTGGTTACGGCAAACCGAACAGATCCCGGCTTCGTCAAATGTAATCGCATCGGCTGTTTCAGGGAGTAAACAGCGTGTACAGCGTTTTAGCTCTGTCATTTTGTGTCCTAAAACTCACAACAGTCTGTATTTTGAACGATGGTAGGAACAGATTCAAGCCACGCTTGCCTGACACCTTCGTTAATGGGCGGGGTGAATTTGGATTTTGCCAAATTGTTCGGGATTTTTGCCTTTTTTATCTGCGTAAAATTTCTGAATCACCTGCATATCGGCGGCAATATCCCCGCTAGGGAAAATGTAGGGGCCAAAACCAGCGACCTTGCGCTCATAATCAAAAAATCCGAGCAAAATTGGCACTTTGGCTTCGAGCGCAATGTAATAAAAGCCGGTTTTCCAGTAATCGACCTTGCTGCGTGTGCCTTCGGGCGCAATGGCTAACAAGAGGGAGTCCCGTTCATTGAATACATCGGCTAATTGATGCACTGCGTTTTTACGTTCGCGCCGATTGACTGGAATCCCACCGAGAGCGCGAAAAAAATAGCCCAAAGGCCAGCGAAACAAACTGTCTTTGCCAATAAAACCGGGGCGAATGTTGGCGCTGTAGGCAATCGCCAAGCCATATAAAAAATCCCAGTTGGAAGTATGGGGGGCAGCGATGATGACACATTTGGGATGCAGGCGGGCCTCTCCGACCAAACGCCAGCCGAGGATACGCAGAAAAAATTTGCCCCACAGGTGTAATACCGGGTTGGCTTTAGGAAATGGGCTTGCCATAAAAACGCCTTCTATTTTTGAGCAATAACCTTAAGGACAATCTCAACAATTTTACGGGTATCAGGGCGGATTGCGGGCGCGGCGATTGCGTTTTAGTACCTAAGATTTCTCTAGAACGCCCTTAAAAGCACGCCTTACAGAATCCGTATGCTTTTTGCGATTGTACTTGTTCTGCTTCTATAGTAACAACAAATTTTCCCCTTGACATACCCCGTTAATCGGCTAGAATGATTTTCATAAGCCGAAGTGGCGGAATTGGCAGACGCGCTACGTTCAGGGCGTAGTTCCTTCACCGGAGTATGGGTTCGACTCCCATCTTCGGCAACTTAGAAAGACCTGTGGACAGCAGGTCTTTTTTTGTTGTATAGTGGCTAGCAGTCTTTATTGCCTAACAAATACACCACATGGAAGAACGTATCGAACGGCCTGAACGTCCACGTAAGCAGCAAATTTCTGGCCTCCAGATTGTGTTTGCGTCTATCCTGTCTATCGGGCTGCTGCTGACCATTAACTTTAGCGCACGCATCCGTCGAGGGCAGCAAATCGAAGAAGTTCGGACGCGCATTGAAGCAACGCTGCAAGTGCTTTCCACCGAACAAGCCAATCTGATTGCCGAACGCGATTATGCCGCCAGTGATTTGGCGGTGATTGAATGGGCGCACCGCGAAGGCAAAATGATTCGAGAAGGGGAGGTGCTGGTGATTCCGGTGCAGCCTGCCAATGCTCAAGTGGCAACCCCCACTCCCAATTTCACCCCCATCCCATTGATAACTCCCACCCAAGCTCCCACATGGCATTTATGGTGGAAGTTGTTTTTTGACAGTGACCCGCCCGGAAATTAGATTTTTCTTCCTTTTGTTTGTAGAATTTAACTTACAAGTGCAATTTTTGAGGGCAATCTCATGTCCTACATTTTTATCAGTTATAGTAAGCTCAACCGTGAATATGCGCTCAACCTCAAGTATTTTTTGCTCGATTGCGGTTTTAATGTATGGATCGACGAAGACCGAATTGAGTATGGGGTCAAATGGTGGGATGCCATTGTTACCGGATTAGAAAATTGTACCGTTTTTACGGTTATCATGACTCCCGATTCTAAAGACTCCGAATGGGTGCAACGCGAAGTTTTTTTGGCGCTCAACCTCAAAAAGCCGGTTTTTCCCTTGCTCTTGGATGGCACAAATTGGCCTTTGTTTGTCACAACACAATATATTGATGTCTCCAACCATGCGCTGCCTGCGGAGGATTTTGTTCAACGCATCAAGGAACACCTCACCCCGCAAAAAACCGAAGGCGGGCGGAATGTCACGGCGCGTCCCCAGCATGATACCGGGTCGCACAACGAAGTGTTTGACCTATCCAATGCTATTGGCACATTTTTCACTGCTTACCGTCATAACAGTTGGACAGATGCGATGGAGAAGTTGGGGAAAATTCGTGCCTCCGGTCACAACCCCTCCCCGTTTGACCCTGATTATTACGAACAATTGGTTCAGCAGGCAATTGAGGCCGAAGCGCGTGAACGACTTGAAGCGGAACGCCTAGCGCGAGTCGAGCAGCAGTATCAAATTATCTGTATTCTGGCAGAAAACAACGAACGGGCGCAGGCATGGAACGCCTTGCAAGCGCTGTGGCAGGACTATCCCGATTATGACCCGCACAAAATTGCTCGTCGTTTGCGTCCGGGCGGAACAGGGATGTTGACGGCGGCAGCCGCTGAATTTGGTTTAAAATGGCCGTATGCCGTCAAATCACCGCTTTCTGCACCCCAAAAATATCTACTCAATCTGCTGGCGGATGAAAAAACATTTCCCCCAGATCGTGCCAAAGCGGGACGTGACCTTGCTAAAAACGGCGACCCACGCATCGGGATTGATGCAGATGAAGTGACCGGACTCCCGATTTTTGATTGGGTGAAAATTCCCGTCAAACAAACCTTGTATATGTCGCGCTATCCTCTCACCTATGCCCAATACGAATGTTTTATTCGGGACGGAGGGTATAACGAACCCAAATATTGGACAGAAACAGCGTGGGAATGGAAGACCAAAAGGAATATCACTGCGCCCGATTTTTGGAATAGCGGTCAGTGGAACATGCCCAATCATCCGGTTATCGGGGTGTCGTGGTATGAGGCAGTGGCGTTTTGCGCGTGGCTTTCCCATCAGATTTCGGGCAAATTTCCCAATTTTAGCGCCCCATTGACATGGCCGATCCGACTGCCTACGGAACAGGAATGGGAACGGGCGGCGCGTGGCAGGGACGGGCGCGAATTTCCTTGGGGCGGTCACTATGTTTCCGGCTATGCCAATATCGCGGAAAGTCGTAAATCCAATTCGGTAGGGATTCACTTTTTACGCCAAACCAGCGCCGTTGGCATGTATTTGCAGGGAGCATCGCCGGATGGCATCTTGGATTTATGCGGGAATGTCTGGGAATGGATGTTGAATCATCATGACAACCCGCAAGAATTAAACCTGAATACCAAACTGCATAAGAGTTTACGCGGCGGTTCATGGGATAGTGACAGTGAGATGGCACGCACGACCATCCGGGGCAAAGAATTTCCCTATTTTCGGGTGAGTGTGGTGGGTTTTCGGGTGGTTTCGACCCAAGCACCGCATGACTAAAAGACAACACCTTGAGGGAGGGGTATTTTTCGCTTGTTCACGGTGTGCAAGATCTTCCTTCTTTTTAGCACCCGGCAGCTGTTTCATGTGTAACAATAGGTTAAAGCGAATTTTGTTGAGAGGAATCTACTCATGCCACCAAAAGTAAGTGTGACCGTTGCCATTATCGGTCTGACCCGTGTGACGGCATCAATGGGGCTGATGCTTAAAGGGCTGTCGAACGACCCCAAATCCAGCGCCCAATTTACCCTGATAGGCAACGATGAGGACACTGAAATTGCCAAAGCAGCCCAAAAAATGGGCGCACTTGACCAAACCAAAAATCGGATTCTGGAGGCGGTTAAAGACGCGCAAATTGTCATTGTAGACCAGCCACTGGGTGATTTGGATTTTGTCTATGGTGCCATTGGCGATGGTCTGCGGGCAGGGGCGGTGGTGCTGGATGTCTCGCCCCTCAAACGTCCGGTCATCGAATTTGCCAGAACGCATTTTCCCAAAAATAGCGAAGGCAACCCCACGGCTTATCTCGTCGGGATATTTCCGCTGATGCACTTCGCCAATTTGTACGATTTTCGGCGGGGCATTGAAGCGGCAGATGACAAGTATCTGATTGGCGGCGATATGGTGATCACACCAGACGCGAACGTGCCACCCGATGCGGTCAAATTGGCAACCGATTTAACCGATATGCTGCAAATGAAACCGCATTTTCTTGATCCTTATGAATTTGATGCTCTTTCCGATATTTCGGAAGGGTTGCCTGTGGCGCTGAGTGTGGCGATGTTGAACGTGGTACGCGCAGCCGACGGGCGCAAAGATTTGGAGCGAATTTTAAATCCCAATTTTCTGCTGCTGCTGAGTCACCTGCGGGCGCACAACCCGGACGATATGACGGATATGCTGCTGAATAATGTGGACAGCACCCGCCGCCACCTCAATGATTTAATTCGAGCGTTAGCGGGGCTGCGCGATTTGCTGGATAAAAATAATCCTGACACCCTGAATGAACACATTAGCCAGACTGTGGCTGAATTTGATGATTGGCAGAATCGGCGTGATAAAGGCATCTGGGAGAGCAGCACCTCCACCGCGCCGAGTGTGGGCAGCGTTAGCATGTTTGGGAATATGTTCGGTAGTGCCTTAGAACGCCGTTTAACCCGCGTTGAATCGGAGGCACGACAATCCACCCGCCGCAAGCGCCAGCGATAAATCCCTTGACCATCCTGTGTCCGCCGCTTACACTTGATACACTGTATCAGTGGTTGGAGTAGTCATGGACTGTCCTGCGTTGGCAGTGGAAAATTTAGCGGCGGGCTATCAGGGTGTGCGAAATGCCATCTATGCGGTGAATTTTGCGATTCAAAGCGGCGAACGGGTGGGGGTGCTGGGGCCAAATGGTGCGGGCAAATCGACGCTGTTTAAAGCGCTCGTCGGCTTGATTCCGCACCAAAAAGGCAGCGTTTCTGTCCATGGTGAGGACTGCCGTTCCAGCCATAACCTCATTGGCTATGTTCCCCAATACGAAAATATTGATTGGACATTTCCCGTCACGGTGCGTGATGTGGTCATGATGGGGCGGGTACGGCTGATGGGCTTGTTTGCATGGCCGACGGCGCGTCAGTGGCGAGCCGTGGACACGATGTTAGACCGCGTAGGCATGGTCGATTTTCGCTATCGGCAAATCGGGCAGCTGAGTGGCGGACAGCGCCGCCGGGTGTTTATTGCGCGGGCATTGGCGCAAGAAACCGATATTTTGCTGCTGGATGAACCTTTTAGCGGGGTCGATGTCAAAGCCGAGCAGGAGATTAATGAGGTATTAGAACGCCTCTACCAAGAAAATATCACGATGGTGATTGCCACCCACGATTTAAGCAATGCGACTACCTACTACGATAAACTGCTGCTCCTGAATCAAACGGTGGTGTCGTTTGGCGACCCGCACGCCGTCTTCGCGCCGGATGTGCTTGCCGAGGCGTATGGGGGACGAATTGGCATTTTCCATAAAGGCCCAGAAACCATCCTCATTGCGGACGAACATTTTTAACCATGTACGATTTTCTCCTGAAATTTGATTCTATATTGCGGGTGCTTGACCCGCTTTTTGAGCTGCTGCTTGGCTTGAGCGCCCGCGAAACCTTGATTGATCCCTTGCGTTTTCAATTCATGGAACGTGCTATGCAAGCGTCCATCCTAGTAGGGGCGGTCAGCGGGTTAATTGGTGCGTTTATCGTAGTGCGGGGCATGTCCTTCTTTGGAGATGCCCTAGCGCATTCGATTTTGCCCGGTGTAGCGATTGCTTATATCCGCGAAGCCGATTTGTTTATTGGCGGGTTGATAGCCGGAATTTTAACTGCGTTGGGGATTGGCTGGCTCACCCGCGAAGAACGGGTCAAAGAAGATACCGCTATCGGGGTGGTTTTTGCGGGGATGTACGCGCTCGGCATTGCGATCATCAGCACCGAACGGAGTTACAGCACCGATTTGGCGCATATTTTGTTTGGTAACGTCTTGGGGGTGCGCCAAGAAGACCTACGTATCATGCAGTATTGTGGTTTGATTGTGGTGGCAGCGCTGATTCTATTTTATAAAGAATTGGTGGTGATTAGCTTTGACCCCAGCCATGCCAAAGTGCTGCGCCTGCCGGGTGAATTTTTGCGTTTACTGCTGCTGGTACTGATTGCCATTACCATTGTTGCCAGCTTACAGACGGTTGGCGTGGCGTTGATGCTGGCGCTGCTGGTGACACCTGCTGCAACTGCCCGTCTGCTGGTCAAACGTCTGCACTGGATGATTTTAATTTCTACCCTGCTTGGCTCGCTCAGTGGCATCATCGGATTGTATGTTTCCTATCATCAAAATATTGCGTCCGGCGCATCGATTGTACTGACAGCAACGGTGATTTTTTTAATCGTTTTTAGCTTTGCCCAACTTCAAAATTGGCTACATCGGGTGCGGGGGTAAGTACAACTTCAGACTCTTCACCGTTCGGAGGGCGGGTTACGGGTGTGTAAATTTTGACCCAATGCCGAGACTCCTATGCAGCACGCTTAGAACCCGCCCTATACAAAATCCATAGGCTGTCTGCGCTTGTTTTTAATCTTCAAACCCGCGAAATCCGGCAGGCAGGTTATCCATCCCGAGCGGCATTTCGAAATCATCATCCATATCATCGGGGGGGGGTGGCACACTCCGAATCATAATCCCACCGCTTTTACTTGGCACAAGGGTACGACGCTGCTCCCCGTGATACCACAAATCGCGCAGATAAATAAACATCGCACCAAACCCTGCCCACGCCGCTACGCCGGTCACAAAGAGTTGAAAATAACCAAAGACCGCGCCCAATGGCAAATTGACCACCAGCGAAAAAACCGTTACCCCACAGACAATCGCCATCCATAATTCCCCCATCGCTTTGGGGGGAGTACGATATTGCATCCAGAGTTTTTGTAACTGGCGTAAAAGGAGGAAGCCGATTACAAAACAGGTCACGACCCGTCCGAAAAAGATGACCAAGAAAAACAAGCCACCCAAAAAGCTCAGATTCACCACTAACAACGCAACCGATACCATAATTGTGAGTTCGTTGAAGGTGATGATAAAAACGAGCAGCACTAGAATCAGGCTTAACAGGACGATAAATAGGGCGGTAGGGATGGAAAGAAAAGTGAGGATTAACCCCCAGCTAAACGCCGAAATGGGTTTAGTTTGGACACGGTAGCCCGGTTCTTTGATGGCAAACGGGAAAAAATTGAGGATAAAAATACCCACCAGAATGAGGGCGGTTACATCGCGGGCAGTTTCGAGCAGATAGTTGCCCATGACCTGCCAGAACGTTTGCGGGCGCTCAATATCTGGGAGGGAGGTTTGCGCCGCCGGTTGGGTATAACTGACGCTTCCACCGACGTTATTACGAGCGCTGGCACGCTGCGGGGCTTCGTAATTTAAATCGCCATGAATATAACCCGCTTCCCCAAAACGCAAGCCGGGACTGCGAAAATTAACCGAATATAAAATTGGAAGAGAAGAGAGCGGAGCGCTGGCTTCTTCATCCCCGATGTTGGCATTCACATCTCCGGCAATCGCCCCTTCCAGAATGAGCGCTTGGCCTTGAAAGTCGACATCGCCGTTGACTTTGCCATTCAAAATGGCCTGATACCCATAGTAAACGACATCATTCGGGATAACGACATTTTGACCAACTTCCAAACTGAGGGCGAGCGCAACGACATCGGTACTTTTGTCAGGAAAACGTGCTAGTCCGGTAATATCAAGGTCTACGCCTGCAAAATGCAAATCGTTATTAACAACACCTTCTACGGTGAGATTTCCGCCCAGCACCCACACACTGCCCGCTACCCGACCGGTTCGTCCGATGGTCACTTCCGACGCAATTCCCACCACATCCCCGTTCACATACCCTTCAATGACCAGCGTATTGCAGAAGAAATAAAAATCTTCGCTAATCACTTCTTCTGATTCCACGCGGCATTCATTCCCCCGCAGACCGTCTGTGGCTTCGACTTGTCCTGCAAAGGTCATCATAAGCAGGGTAAAGGTGATGAGAATGCCCCATCGGATACGTCGCATAAAAGTTCTCCTTGAAAGCAAACGCTATTATAGCCAAAATTAACCACTATGCGGATTTTCTGGTTTTTTCTCTTTGTAATTTTTGTTGTCTATGGGGTGACGCTGCAAACCATCCCCAACGGTTCTTCGCATCCCTACATGATTGACGTGGGCGAAACCCAAGTGGCGCTCAATGTGTGGGGAACGCTTCATGCCACTGGCTATCCTCTCTATACAATTCTGGGGAATTTGCTCACGCCTCTCCCCCAAATTTTCGGGGTGAATCCGGCAGCATCGGCGGGATTGGTGTCAACTTTCTGGACACTCTTTGCCCTGTATATTTTTTACCGCCTGCTTCAACAACATACCCAACATCCATTTTTGGCGGTGAGTGTGGTTTTGCTGCTGGCATTCATGCGGAGCATCTGGATTCACAGCGTGATTGCGGAAGTCTATAGCATGGCGCTGGCACTTCTGCTGAGCTTGTGGTGGGTAGCTCTTTCGCCCATGAAATTAGAGAATCGTCTCTGGACATTGGCGCTCCTGTTCGGAATCGGGGTTTCCCACCATCGGGCAATCGCTTTTGGTGTCCTTGGCTTGATGCTGGTCATCGTGCCCGAAATCTCCCGTGAACGGCAAAAAACCTTGCGGGCAATTCCTTTTGCCCTGTTGCTTGTTTTCATCGGATTTTTGCCCTACCTTTACCTGCCTCTGCGGGCAAACGCACAAGCCGAATGGGTCTACGCGGAAAACGTTAATACATGGGACGGCTTCTGGTATCACTTTCAGGGAAGCGAAGCCAATTATCTCATTACTACACCAGCAGATTTTTCGGGCTGGTGGGATAATTTCACCGGAACCATTGAGATTCTTGTCCGCGAAATGACCCTGCCCGGTTTGATTGTGGCGGGGGGGTGTCTGGTGCTGGCATGGATTTTTTCACCCCACAAAAAATTACTGTGGCTGACCACTGGCAGCGGATTGGGATTTTTCATTTTTGCGGTGAGCTACCATCAAGCGGTGCTGCCCGAAGCGATTCTCATGCTGCTGCTGCCTTCGATTGCTGTCTGGGTGATGCTGGTGGTGGAATGGGCATACACGCAACAGGGACGTTTTGGTCAGGTCGGAACAGGGGTGATTGTGGGGTGGGCGCTGCTGCTCATCCCCAACAGCTACGCTTTTATTCAAGATTTAACCGACGATGCGACGGGCTTAAACTCCATTGAAGCCGCCAGCGCTGTCCCGCTTATTCCTTTGGAACAGCCCGTCTATATGATGTCGTGGGGGCCACGTTATTTTGCCGCGTCCTATTCGCGCTTGGTGACGGGTGAAAATGCCGATTTACGAATGGTTGACCACAACGCCAATTTTGCTCAACTGGCAGCCGAAGGCAATATTTTTTATACCGAGCCGGATACCTTTTTTGGCTATCCGGTTGCATGGTGGGAGCAACGTATTGGCAAGGTCTACCTCACTGCCGCCGCGCCGAATCTAGTGCGCTTAAGCCCTGAACCGCGTCTGGTCGAAATGGCGGAAGAAAGTCTGGTCAAACCAATGGAAGGCGGTCTCTGGTTGGCAGGTACACAGGTGACTTGCACCCATGAACAGATTATTCTCGCTGTTGGCTGGTATGCGGAACAACCCCCTGACCGCAATTTTAATATCAAAGTGCATCTCACCACCGATGATTCGCCACAGCCACTTGTCCAAGCGGATAAAAATGCGGCGGTTTTTGGCTGGCGGGCCATGTCAACTTTTGTGGCAAATGAACTGGTGCAGGATATTTATACTCTGCCGCGTGTGCCACAGGGTACACAAATTATTTTAGGGCTGTACGAACAGCTACCTGACGGCGCTTTTGCCAACTATGGTGACACGGTGATTCCGGTGGTGTGTCCCTAATGCGATGCGGCTTTCAAGCGAGCGATGCCTTCATCAATTGAAATGCGCGGTTCGTAGCCCAAATCGCGCCGCGCCGCGCTGATATTAAACCAGCGTGATTTAGAAAGCTGGCGGACTAAAAAGCGGGTGAGGGGCGGGTCTTGCTGGATACGAAATGCGCCATAGATGGCCTCTAATACCCCCGCGCCCATATAGGGTAGCCAATAGGGAATGGTGCGCTGGATGGGGGGATAGCCCTGTGTACTGACAATTTTGCTGATAATAACTTCGGCGGGGAGGGGTTCGCCATTAGAAATAAAATAGGCTTTGCCAGCAATCGGGGCGTGTGGCAAAAGGCCATCCAGCGCCAGCACATGCGCCAATGCCGCGTTATCAATATAGGTGGTGTCTAACATAGCAGGCACAGCGCCAATTTTGAATAAACGGCCTTTTTTCGCCCGTTCCATCAAACGCGGGGTAATTTGATTATCTCCTGCCCCCCAGATTAAGGGCGGACGGATAGCCACCGTCGCTAAAGTCGGGCTGTTGGCCTGTAAAATCTGCTGTTCAGCAATCGCTTTGGTTTCGGAATAGGGCGATTGATATTTTTGCGGGTAGGGCAGGCTTTCATCCCCATTTTCAATCGGTTCACCTGCATCAATCACACTCGGCGAACTGGTATACACCAATTTGGGAATGTCATACATTTGACAGGCGGCAATGATATTCGCTGTCCCGATCACATTCGGGCGGTAGTAGTCCTGATATGATCCCCAGACACCCGCTTTGGCGGCAACATGAATAACCGCATCGCACCCTTGCACGGCAGCAAACACCGATTCTTTATCGGCAATATCGCCCCGCCACACCTCCACACCCAGTTTTTCTAAATCGGGATAGGCGCTGCGGGCAAGGCTGCGAACCGAGTCGCCGCGTGCCACCAACTGCTGACAAATGGCCTTCCCCAGAAACCCGCCGCCACCCGTCACTAAAATTTTCATAGCTTTCCTGCCGCCCACACTGCCAATTTTTCGCGGAAAATTTTGGAATTGTGCCGAATATCCACCGGAAAGGATGGATGGAACAAAAAGGTGTCTATCAGCGCCGTCTGTGGATATTTTTCACCGATGGCTTTAAGTTCGCGGAGAATTTGATTTTTATCTATTGAGTCGGCTGATTTTTCGAGTTGCACACAGACCACCGGTTTTTGTCCGACCCCCACCAGCGCAGTACGGTACACTTGCGGATGGGTATTAAAAATGCCTTCTATGGGATCAGTAAACAGCGTTTCATGAGCAGTTTCTACACGGTGTGCTTTGCGTCCACAAAACCACAAACGCCCATGAGCATCAAAATAGCCTAAATCGCCCATCCGGTGATAAACACCGCCAGCTTGATCGGAAATTTTGGCAAGCTGGGTGGCTTTTTCCCGATTAAAATAGGCGCGGGTGACGGTTGCCCCCTTGACCACAATCTCCCCGATTTCTCCCGCAGGTAAAATCAGCGAATTCTCCCACACAGGAATCGGGCTATCGGAGATGGGAATAATATAAACTTCCATTCCCGCGACGGGATGACCTACGCATGTTCCCGCGCCTTCGTTGGTTTGAAAGCGGGTATCGGTCAAAATTTCCTGTGCTTCGATGTAAGAAACAGGCAGGGCTTCGGTTGCGCCATAGGGGGTAAAAATGTTCGTCTCCCCAGAAACCATGGTGGAAAAACGCGCCAAAACATCGGCAGGAACGGGCGCACCTGCCGAAACCACCCGCTTGAGCGTCGGCAGTTTCACCTGATGTTCTACCCCGTAGCGGCTGACCCGATTTAACAGGGCGGGCGAGCCAAACATGTTGGTCACACCAAACTGTTCAATCGCACCGATGATTTTGGTCGGGTCAACCTCGGCGGGTTGGGTGAAATCCATTTCGGGAATCACGGTGGTCATGCCAAGTGCGGGGTCAAACAAGGCAAAAACGGGAAAAGTGGGCAGGTCAATTTCGCCGGGCTGCATCTGAAAAGTCTTTTTCAGCATGTCCACCTGTGCCACAAAATTCCCGTGCGTATATTCCACGCCTTTAGGGATGCCGGTGCTGCCACTGGTAAAAATAATTGCGGCTAGCTCGTCCGACGCGGTTTGCACTGTTTGATAAGCGAGGTCGGATTTGCCGCGCTGCTGAATCTCGTCGAGGGTGTATCCCCCCCAGAACCATTTTTTCCCTACAGTAATATTGAGGCGGTTGCTGGTTTTTGCCCACCCCAACACAATTCGCGCCGCGTGCGCGGTTGGGATACCGATAAAGGCTTCTGGCTGGGCTTCGGCAAGACAGGCTTTCAGATTTTTCAGCCCGATGCCGGGGTCAATGATAATCGGCACAATCCCCGCCCGTACCATCGCAAAGGCCAGCGCGAAAAATTCCAGACTGGGTTTGACCATGAGGGCGGTTCGCATTCCCCGCCGCACCCCGCAAGATTCCAGACCGCGTGCCAGCGAATCGCTCATCTCTAAAAGCTGGCGATAGGTGTAATGAATGTAAGTGAGGGTGTTGCCGCGTCGCTGCGGATAGTAAATTGCGGGAACATCCGGCTGCTGGTGTGCCATCTGTTCGACTGCCAGCGCCACATTCATAGGGGAGTGTCCCTCAAGAACTGCTGCACCAGAGGGATAATTTCATCGGCGGAGTCTTCGAGAATATAATGCCCGCTTTTTTCAAATCGGTGTACTTGCGCTTGGGGAAGATACTTTTGCCAGCGACGCAAAAAATGATGGTCAAACACAAAATCTTTCATCCCCCAGCAGACGAGCGCAGGCACATTTTGAAAGATACCATTTTCTAGGAGGCGCTCCGAATCGGCAACCAACCCGTAAGCAGCATCACGCGGTTCAAGCGGGATGTCTTGCACAAAACGCAGCGTAGCAATGCGATTTTTGGGTGAATCATAGGGCGCACAATAGGCATCCCGCAGTTGGCGGGACATCGGATTCTGGGTACAGGCCACCCACGCAGCCCCCCGACTAAAGGCATTCAAATAATTCACGCTCCACGCACCAAGGGGGGTATTACGTACCAGCCACAGGGGAATCGGGAGTTTTTTTTCTGGGGGCAGACGAAAGGCCGCTGTATTGAAAATGACCAACCGTTTAATCCGTTCGGGATAACGCGCCGCATAGCCCATGCCAATCATCCCACCCCAATCGTGCAGCACCAGCGTTAAATTTTCACGCAAATTGAGATGTTCAAGCAGCGCCTCAAGGTCATTGATGCGTTGCAACAAGGTATAGCGATAGTGAGAATCATCGGGTTTTTCGGAATAGCCACAGCCCATATGATCAGGCACGATACAGCGATATGAGTCGCGCAACGCCAAGACAAGATTCCGATAATAAAACGACCAAGTGGGATTACCATGTACCATCACCACCGGGTCGCCTGTGCCTTCGTCTAAATAGTGATAGCGAAGGTTATTGAGATGAAGATAGTGTCCCTCAAAAGGGTACAGGGTTGGGTCTACCACACGACTTCCAACGCCATAGTATTCACCCCACTGCCGACCCCGTACAGGCCGAGTCTGTCGCCTTTTTTCAAGCGCCCTAATTCATTGCTTTTGTAAATCACGGCGGGAATCCCTACCGGCCCCATATTGCCATATTCAGGATAAATGCGGAGGATTTTCTCACCATCCAGCCCCACCGCTTCAATCAGCGCGTCGGTATGTACCTGACTGACTTGGTGCATCACAATTTCTTCAAAGTCATTCGGGTCACGCTGCATTTCCGCCAGCATTTTGTCACGCATCAGCACCGAAAGTTCAATGCCCGCATTGAGCAGGTGTTTGCTGTCGGTAATCATCTGGTCGGGCTGCCCCAAACACAAACGGCTGTGCTGGGTGGCTGCCATCGAAATGCCTTCGGTCACACGGTGACCTTCCGGGTAACGGTCTGCCCGCCCTAGAATCATGGCGGCTGCCCCCGACCCTAAAGTAAGGGTGGCGTACTCATTGCGCCATGAACGCATATCAATTTTAGGGTCAAGCATCCGATGGATGGTGCTTTCGACAGCGTAGCGGCTGCCTTCTGAATTGACGACCAAGCCATACTCAATTTGCCCCATCTCAATCATGTTGGCGACAATCTGCATCCCGTTCATAAAGCCGAGACAGGCGTTGCCGACATCAAAATTCATGCAGTGGGGACTCAACTTCAGATTGCCATGTACCAGTGCCGCAACCGAAGGTTCAATATAATCTTTGCAGACGGAGGTGTTAATCAACACTCCGATTTTATCCGCGTCAATGCCTGTTTCATCAATGACCTTTTGTCCTGCGACACTTGCCATTTCGCTGGGCTGCACGCCCACATCCCAAAAATGACGGGCAACAATGCCGGATAATCCTTCCAGCAAACCCGCAGGCACACGAAAACGCTCCATCACAGGGGCGAGTTCAGCTTCAATCTCCGCCGAAGTGACCCGATGAGGTGCATCAATAGACGAGAGACCGATGATTGAAACATTTTGAAAACGCATTGAGAATTCCTCTCAATAATAATTCACAGCTATCATGATAACTGTGATGGCTTGTTTTTGCACAGACTTACCTTAAAACCCAGTCGGGCAGGAGAAGTCGCGTTTAAAATTCACAAAAATTTGGCACATCCGCAGATAGGGTTCGGTTACAATCTTCATAAGCAAAGATGAAATGGAAAATCCTTATGATAGCCGTATTGTTCAGCTTTCTCCGTCGGATATTCCGCCAGCCTCAACCCTATGTGATTCCGGTGACTCGGGTTCAAAACCCCAAAGTGACTCATCGCTTGCACTCATGACAATGCAGGGCGGGAACCCCGCCCTACACGATTTAGTAACTCACCTTATCCTCATCAGGGTTCGGTTTGTCGTCGGCAAGCCACCCTGTTTGTCCCCATGCCATAGGGCTAGAGCGTGTTATGGACTTTCAAAGTAAAAAAGCCATACAGTGAACGAAGCG
>CAZXCU010000031.1:0-35185 GCA_964639245.1 uncultured Anaerolineae bacterium | reverse complement strand
TGACGAAGGCCGCCGCAATGCCCCGCCCAATGAAAAACATACCGTGGTTCGGACGTACAGCCTCGAAAAACAGGCCGAACGGTTTATTCGTGACATGCGTACCAACGTTCGCACCGTGCAAGTCAAAGAGGTGATGGAAAAAGGTCACATTGACGACTTTATTCTGGCGTACATTGAAAAAGAGGAGGCGAACGTAGGATGGGAAGACCGATTCCCTCCTACGTTCCCCTTTTGATACACGGGTGGTGGGGCGGCGGCCTAGCCATCGTTTTGGCGCATCCCGTTTCGGGCAGTCTCGCCCGCCCTTCCGACGTTCCAACTTTAACCGTTTTCGTTCGCCGTTTGGCAGCAGCCAGCCGGAAGAAAGCAAAACTCAAAAACGCAAACCTAAAAAGAAGAAAAAAACGAGTCGGGATCTACCCCCCACCTAAGCAAACAGGGCGCACATGCCCTGTTTTTTTGTGATATTTTTCCCATTCATCCAATGTCCCGATATTGTAATATCATGAAGTCATCGTCCACAATTTTTTGGGAGAAATAGCATGATTTACGGCATGGTACAGTTTCATCTGCGCGATTTTGAGGATTTCATTTCCGGCGCACAAGCAATGTTCGACAGAGGGCGTGAGTACGGGATGGTCAGCACCACCGTTTATCGCAATCTCGAAGACCCGAATTTTGTCACGCTCTTGGTCGAATGGGAAACCGATGAGCATATTGCCCAATTTATGCAGGACACCCAAGCCGAAACGCAGAGCATGGTGACTGCTCCACCCGTTGGGTTTAACATCAGCGAAAAATACGAATTTTACGCTTAGTCTCACTCCACCCCATGCAATCTGAGCGCCCTTTTTGGATTGCATGGAACTTTTGGAGCAATTCGGTGGACTAACTCCAAAAGGAATCATGCTTATGCGTTCATATTTGCTGCTTATTTTCATCCTTCTAACTGGTCTAGCCTGTAATTTGGCTCAAGGCGAGTCCGACAGCGCCGCCCGAATCACAGCCATTCCTTCGGTGGTGTCGGTCACACCCCGAATCACCGGGTCGCCCACCGTCACTCCAACCACACCTTCTGTCGCAACCGCGACAACCCGCCCCGCCAGCCAAGCGACCAATCCACCACCCGCCAGCACCGCGTATGTGGTCAATTTGCCCGCTCCTTTTCCAGCCTGTTCGGTGTCGCCTGCGGGCAGTTTCACCGTCAATATTCGCCGCGAAGCCACCACTACAGGTACAGTCGTCGGCGTGTTGAATCAAAATGCGTGGGTCAAGGTCAAATCCAAAACCAACAACTGGTATCAAATCGATTACCCGGATACGCCCGTCCATAATTTGTGGATTTCCGCCGATCCGGTGGTTTTAAATCCACCCTGTCTCTGTGAACCAAATTGTCAGGAAGTCACCGCCCCGCCCCCAACCTTGACCTGCACCGTCACCAACAACACCGGGCAGGTACAGGCCATTTACAACGAACCGGGACTCATCACAGGTGAATTTATCGCCCGTTTTCAACCCGGCGTGAGTATGGACGTGATGGCCTTTAATATGGGGGGATGGATTCGGGTCAAATATGATGTTCCGAATGTCACAGGGTGGGTGATTGGCGCGGGGATGAATGTCAGCGCCACGGGCTGCGACACCATTCCGATGGAAGACCCCACCCCGACTCGTGCTTGCCGTGTCACCAACAATACCACCCAGATTAACACGCTGTATGACCAACCGGACAGCACCTATGTCGGACGTTTTCCGCCTGCCACGGTGCGCTATGCCGTTGCCCAGCGCAGCACCCAGTGGTACAAAATTTACGAACCCGCTTTTAGCAATTTTTACTGGGTGGAGGCCGCCTTTGTCAGCACGGTTGGTATGTGCGATTCACTCCCACAGGAATAGATTTGTACCCATGGTCAAGACAGTGTGCGGGGAAAAAAGCCCCTCTCCCGTTCTAGGGGAGGGGTTTGGGGTGGGGGTAGACTTATCGACTCCCCCATTCCATCCTATGACACCGCAATCCTATAAAACTTGCTATCCACATCCATACGCGGGAATGCCTGCGGCAGCGACTCCACCGCCACTTCATCAAAGCCATTTTTCTCATAAAACCGATGCGCCGCTAAAAATTTATCCGTCGTCCCCAGATAAATTTCACGGAATCCATGTGTTTTTGCCCATACCAGCAGGGTATCGAGCAGCATTTTAGCCGTGCCAAACTGACTCCCGCGATAGGCTTCACTCACGAACATTTTACGCAATGCCCCCAGCCCATCCCCTAAATCCACCAGCGCAATCGTACCAATCACACGCCCATCTGCCAGCGCCACCCAGAAATTACCCTGTCTGGTCTGGTAAAAAGCGGGAATATCCAGCAAATCGGGTTGTTTTGCGAGGGTAATCGGCACTTCAAATTCACACTGTTGAATCGGCAAAATGACCTCAATCACCTGCTGTTGATGTTCAGCCGCGTAGGGAACAATCGTTATCATGTGCGTCCATCCTTTTGAAAAACCTATTATAGGACATCTGTAAAAGCCTGATAAAGATTCTCCATGCAATTCACTACTTGCCTGTATAATGAGGATAAGGTTGTTTTTTAGTAGGTTTCCAGCGCAGTAGGGACAAGCAGTGATGCCACCGAGCAAAAAATCGAAAATTTTTATCTCATACAGCCGCAAAGACACGCCAATTGCCGATTCACTTGCCAAAGATTTAACGGCGGTGGGGATTGATGTCTGGATGGATCGAGAAGATATTGAGGTGGGTGAACGCTGGAGTACCGCCATCCAAAACGCGCTGGAATCCGCGCAGGCAATGGTGCTGGTTTTAAGCCCCGACTCGATGAGTTCACGGAACGTCGAGGATGAATTTACCTATTTTCTGGACAACAACAAACCCATCGTCCCCATCATGATCCGGCCTACCCGTCTGCATTTTCAACTCCACCGCCTTCAGTGGATTGACTTCACAGGCGACAGCCCCGACCAAGCCTACGAGCGTCTGCTGCGAGCCTTGAATCAGGTGGGGGTGGAGTTTCGCCTGCCAGAAAACGCGGGTGAAAAATCGCGTCTGGTCGGTATGATTGACAACATCTATACCGAAAAACGCAAATCCAAAAAACGCCGTCAACTGCTGTCTTTCGGGGTGGGGATTACTTCGCTCATTTTGATTCTGGGGGTGATTGTCCTCGCCAGCATGTTTTTATCGGAGGACAACGCGAATCCGGCGGTGATTGAAAATGTCGCTGCCGAAGTCCGTAACCCGCAGGATGTGCCGGTGTTCCGCCTGCCTTCCCGCGACTCGGCGCTGGTAAGTGCCAAATCGGATCCTCTAGTGTTTATCAAACGCCGCACGCCGGATAATCGTTTTGTGCTGGTGACAGTCGGGAACGGGGAAAAAGAAGGCTGGATTCTGGCGGAAAATATCGCTGAAATTCTCGACAAGGAAGTCAGCAGCATTTCGGAAATTGCCATTTTTGTCTCACCCACCCCGACTCCTTCTGCGACTCCTTCACCCTTTTTGACTCCCACCGCTACCCTGACTCCTTCGCCGTCACCCGAAGTCGTGTTAAATCCTGATAGCAACGTCTGCACGGTCACGGTCAATGCGCCTGCCATTGCCCGCTATCAGCCCTTTGTCACCAGTTCTGGCGATTTTGGCGATTTATTCCCCGGTGAATCGTTCATTGCCACTTTCCGTCGGGAACTCAACTGGTACTACATCGGCATTGGCTGGGTCAACACCGACACGGGTAATTTTGCCTTGAATGATGCCAATTTGTGCGCGGCTTTGCCCATCAGCGACAACGAACCGCCGAACCGTTTACGACCTTTTTTGCAGAAAATCGGCTTGGTGCAGGAATTACTTGGTAACGAAGGCGCTGCCCCCCCGCCACTGCCTAACCAATCGACCAATGAGAGTGAATTTCAGGTCGAACAGGCCTATCAACAATATGGCGTGCTGCTGAATACGCTCTCCGAACTGCTCAATGTGGATGAAGGCCTGTTACTGGCAGTCATGGTAGATGAGGCGCTCAACGCTGGGGGCGAAGGTGAAATGCGAATCCGCTTTGAGGCCGATGTTTTCCGTCAGTTAATTTCCAAACGCGATGAAGCCGATTTTTTCACCTATTTTGAAATCGACTCGAAAAATCCCGGTGTACATCGTTTTCGCTTTGACAAGCTCGAACCGTGGATTGACTACCACAATGACCCGGCGATGGAATGGGAAGCCTTTCAGCAAGCCCGCGAAATTAACGAAGATGCCGCATTACGGGCGCTGCGTTATGGCACAACCGGCATTTTAGGCCGTGACCATGCCATTGTGGGGTACAACACCCCGCAGGAAATGTTCGCCGCTTACATCACGAATCAAGACAACCGCATCATCGGCAAATTGGATTATCTGAAAAACAGCGTCAACGGGTTAAACGCGCTGCGCTTGGCAGATTGGGCATTGTTCGGGCAGGTCTACCCCGATGCGTTTGTGGGAACCACCCTTGCGACCCAAGCCCAGCAGTATTATGAAGCCTATTTGCGACTGTCGGAGCAATAAATTTGTAAGAATTTCGCGCTATCTTCATGGGACACATCTTATTTGTCCCAATATGCGTTTAAAGAGTATGAAACTTTCAGCACTGTTCATTGTATCCGGGGTGGTTTGCCTGCTGCTTGCCGCGTGTAGCCAATCTACCACCGACAAAAACCCGCAACATAAGATTTCAGGCGTGGGCTATCCTGAAAATTACCGTGAAAACCTGGTGCATTACGCCACGGTTGACCGCGCCGATGGCACAACCCGCGATTTGTACATCAGCCCCAACGCGCTCGACTCTTTAGACAAAAACGGAATCATTCCGCCCAACACCGTCATTGTGATCGAAGCCTATGACGCGCTGCGCGATGCCAACAACACCCCGCTTGAAGACTCACAGGGGCATTTTATCAAAGGCGCACCGATGGCAATGCTGCATGTGCTGGAAAAACGGGAGGATTGGTCAGCCGACGATTTTGTCAGTGGGGCGCGAATCGGCGATTGGAATTTTGGCTCGTTCGGAGTGGAAAATCAGCAACCCTTTGATGAAAATTTGGCCGCGTGTTTTCACTGCCACAACCCCACCCCGCAAACCGATTTTTTGTACAGTTTTCCCCTGCTAGCGCGTTATCTCCGCACCGGACAGGTGCAATATTCCTACTGCGACTTACCGGATCGGTTGGCGTGTTAAAGGTCGTTTGAAAAGACTCCTAACGCTGGGTTTTAGCCCAGTGCAGCTACACCACCCTAATGCAATTTAACTTTTAAATACGGGTATTGTACAGGTGGGTCTGTGACCCACCCCAAGCACAATCGAGGGCGTATCCGTGCTGATTTATTAAACTGCATAAGGACGGCATTAGACGACTTTACGCCCAACTTTGACCAACGCAAAAAGGCACTTACGTAAGTGCCTTTTGAAAATTTACCCTAAAAATGGAAGCTAAGCAGCAGTCACTTTTTCCGCTTTGGGTGCGGCAGTATCGGTTTTGGCGCTCTCGGTTTTGGGCGATTCCGATGGAGTAGAATCCGATTTCGCGCCGTTTTCTGATTTTGCACCATTCTCACTGCTTTTACCGTTGACGGGGGCGTTCGCGCCATTTTTCTTGCCGCTGTCCGTCACGTAAAACCCCGACCCCTTGAACACAATCCCTGCCGCCTGCACCACCCGGAACAAATTCTCGGTTTCGCAGTTCGGGCAAAGGGTTAAAGGAGACTCTGCAAAACTCTGGCGCACTTCCAATTCATGTTCACATTCTCGGCATTGATACGCATACATAGGCATAGCGCACGCTCACTCACTCAATCTCATAATTCGACAGGTTGTATAGACTTTGGCTTCACCCATTTAGTTTAATCCTTCACAAATTCCTTGACAACACCAGTTTGTCATTTCTGATAAACTTTTTATTAGCGGGTAGGATTTAGGCACAAGCGATAAAAACGATTCCTTGCTGGTTTCTGATCAGTCTCATAGAAAAATATGCTGTTTTATGCCGAGTCCACTGAAGTGGACTTCCTATTTATAGGCGGGGAATTGATTCCCCGCCGCGCCTACACATCGCATTTACACATTTGTAAGATTCTCAAATTAACATTGAGAAAATGCCCATTTTCAGAGACGTTTTGACCTAATGCCAAACACTAAGGAAAATAGACGAAAAGCGTGTAATTCTCATGATGCTCATTGCTAAAAGCTAAACGCTCACTATGAACCTAGAACTCATTACACCCGAACTTCTTACTGCGTGTCTCAAGGGCGAACAAGCCGCCTGTACCCGCCTGTTTGAACTCACCGCCCCGTCGGTATATCGGCTGTCCTACAGCTTATTGCTGGACAAACACGACGCGGAGGATGTGGTACAGGAGGTTTTTGTGTATGTATTTCGCCATTTAACCCAATATG
Organism: uncultured Anaerolineae bacterium; assembly: GCA_964639245.1. Classification (GTDB taxonomy): domain Bacteria; phylum Chloroflexota; class Anaerolineae; order Aggregatilineales; family J027; genus SB15. The sequence continues at coordinate 28,749 of CAZXCU010000031.1, read as the reverse complement.
ACCCAGCACGCGGTTCATTTTTTACATGGCTGTATACCATCACCGTCAGTCGCAGTCGCAATGCCCGTCGTCGCAAAGTGCTGCCCCAGATTGACTTGAATCACCTGCTCCAATTTGGGATTGACCCGCCCGCCCCTGCCGATGAAAGCCCGGAAGCGGCGGCGGTACGCAGTGACGCGAATCGGGTGCTGGCGGAAGCACTGGCAAAACTTTCTCCGCGTTTGCGTGAAGCCATTGTCCTGCGCTACGGGCAGCAGTTGACCTACCGCGAAATGTCCGCCATTCTCAACTGTCCCGAAAAAACCGCCGAATCGCGGGTGCGTTTGGCTCATGCCGCGCTGCGCGAGGCCATGAAAGAAAAACACGTCATCGCGCTGGGGGAATTGTTACCATTGTAAGAAAAATATCGAGGGTAGCCGAGTCCACTTCAGTGGACTTCCTATCCATAGGCGGGGAATTGATTCCCCGTCGTTTTTGGGGAGTTAGGGGAAATCTTATGGGGAAACACATCCACCGTCAAAAAATCCATCACTATCTCGATGGCACGCTGTCCACCAGTGAACGCCAAGCGGTCTGGGCGCACTTGCAAACCTGCGCGTTGTGTTATGCTCGCCTGCGCGAAGAAGAAACCACCCGCACCACCGCCAAACGCGAATTTGTCGGGTTCGCCAAGCGGGACGACCTTACCGCCCTGCTGCCGGGCATCTTAGCCGAAACACGCCGCACCCCCTTGAGCCAGCATCCGCTGACCATCATGGCGACTGTGTTCATGGTATTGGTGGCGTTTGTCCCGTTGATTCCGCGATTTTCTACCGCCACTTATGCTCACGATGCCGATTTGCTGAATGTCCCACTTTCGACACAGGCCGTCCCAATGCAGGAACGCGCCACACTAGAAGCGGCGGATTCAGACTCGGAATTTATCGAAACAGCCTTTAATATGGAGTATGCTAGCCCGGTGCCTTATCCACAGGCCACCGCCAACGGCAGCCCAAGCCCTAAAAACTCGGAGTAATTCATGGCAACAACCGTTGACAACCCGACCTCAACGACGACAACGTTTAATTTTGAACGCTGGCTTGCCCGTACCTATGTCATCAATTGGGAAATGGTCGCTTACACCGTCATTGGTGTGATTGCGGTCATCAGCCGCTTTTGGGATTTAGGCGTGCGCGTGATGAGCCACGACGAAAGCCTGCATACGTATTATTCTTGGCGTTTGTACGATGCAGGCGATTTTTCTCACACCCCCCTGATGCACGGCCCGGTGCTATTTCATGTGGTCGCTTTTTCCTACTTTTTATTCGGGGTGAGCGACTTTAGCGCCCGTGTGTATCCGGCGGTGCTGGGGGTATTGATTGTCCTTTACCCGATTTTGATGCGGAAATGGTTAGGCAAAACCGGCGCACTCATGGCCTCAATTGCGTTGCTGGTTTCGCCGATGGTGCTATTCCACAGCCGCTATATCCGCGAGGACATCCCCAACCTCTTCTTTTTGCTGGTCATGGTCTATGCCATGCTCAAATATTTAGATGACGAACGCCCACGCCAGACCGTCTGGATGGTGGTGTTTTCTTCGTCGCTGCTGCTGATGCTGGCTTCTAAAGAAGTTGGGTTCATGTACATCGCCATTTTTTTTGCTTTTCTGGTGTTTTACTGGCTGCTGCGGCTCGCGCAGGAATGGCCTTTACGTCACCGCAACATGGATGGCAATTTATTTACCGAAGGCAGCCGCGCCGCATGGAAACCCCCCTTCTGGCAACTCATCTTCGGGCATTTGATGGTACTGGGCGCGGTTGTCATTCTGGGCTACCTGACGGGCAATTTGCTCGATTACTGGCACTATGCTTCGTTTAGCTGGACATGGGTTGCCATTTTGCTTGGCCTTGCCCTGCTCATCCGGCTGGTCGTGGCGGTGTGGGACAGCGGCCTGCTGGCGGTACGCACACAGGACTCCAGAGACATTTTAACCGTCATTATTGGCTTTTTAACGCTGGTCACACTGCTTATTGCCATTCTTGCAGCTTACAACCACCAATATTTTGACGGGGAATTGAATCGCCTCACCGAACGTTACCAGACCGCCCAGCAAGCCGGCCAGATTCCACCGGATTTGCTGGATTACGAAGACCAGCGCGATTCCCTCATCAGCCGCGTAGACACCAACCGCACCCTGTCCGTGATTGGCCTGGTTGCTTTTGGGCTGTTTTTGGCAGGCTGGCTGGGTCTCCAACTGATGCTGGCTGAAGAAAGCACCCGTCAGCGTACCCGCCAATGGTTGTTTTATACGATTGTGCTGCTTTTGGTAGGGTTGGTCATTTTAGGCTTTTTACGCTGGCTCACTACCGATACCTTTGAGGATGTTCTGACCAGCCTCAACGAATTGGCGGACGAACTCGAAGAATCGTCGGACAGCATTATCACCATTGAAGCCCGCCATCTGCTGATTCCCTTCTCCATCCTGCTCTATTTCATCGGATTTTACAGCATCGGGTTTGTCCGCACCTTCCTCGCCAAAGAACGCCGCCCCGGTTTACCACAAATGTTCACCGAAGGCTTTGCCCGTCCCAAAAGTGTGATGATGATTGTCATGGCAGGGACGATTCTGGGGGGCGTGCTGGCGCTTCATGCCTTCGGGGTGCTGGATATTATCGAACCCAAAGCCGTCTGGGAAGAAAAACCCATCGCGCAGGAAATTGATGAAGTCACAGGTCTCCCTGCCCCATTTGAAGAAGGCGAACCCACCACAACCATTGAATTAAATGAACGCCTAGGGAATGGGCTGCTGCTCTGGTTGGGCTTGCCGATTCTGGTCTCGATTGCGTTGATTGTTCTGGCCGGGATGCTCTCTACGCCGTTTGACCGTCCCATCCCATGGGCCGACATGCTGGCGATTATCCTCGTTGCAACCATCGTCGGCGGGGTGCTGACCTATGCCGAACGCCACAGCCTCGAAAAAGAACCTGAAGCCAGCGACCAGCCCGTTGCTGTTGACCCGAACGCCGCCAGTACCGCACAGGAAGTCGAATACAAAGTCGGGTTCATCTGGGGCGCGGTGCTGCTGGCGCTGCTGGCGACCATTTTGGTGATTTTGTGGCGCTTTTTGCTCCCACACACATGGGGCTATCTAAACCGACAGCCCGCCTTTGACTTAATCATCATGACCGGGACATTAATTCTCCCATGGGCATCGGCATTTCCGGTGTTCTGGGCGGGTTATACGCTGGATGAAACGCCCTTCCCCGCCGAAACCGTTCGCGCTTCCATCTGGGTGCTGGTCGCATTCTGGATTCTCTCGGCGGCTATCGGCATTTCGTGGAATTGGCGCATGTGGCTCGTTTCCACCGGGGCATTTATGGCGCTGTTCCTGTTTTTCTTCATGACCGTCTTTACCAACGGGCAGGGCTTGCTCACAGGGATGGTTGGCAGTTTGGGTTACTGGCTGGAACAACAGGGGGTGCGGCGCGGCAGCCAACCGCAGTATTATTATACGCTGGTGCAAATCCCCGTTTATGAATTTATGCCCCTCCTTTTAGCCACACTGGGGGGAGTGGCAGGTTTACGGAGCATTTTTGCGTGGCGTGCCGAAAGCAGCGTCCGCGAAGAAACCGAAATTCCCGGTTTAGACCTGTCCTCACCAGAAATACCCCAAACCGATCGGCTTGATATGAACGCGCTCATGCAACAGCAAGCGCCCATCCCGCGTCCGCTGACCACACAGGAATCCAATGTCCTGTACGCCGAATTGGACGATATTGACCCGGAAATCATCGCCAGTGAGTCCGATGGGGAATTGGAAGAACCCCAGATTCTTGACGAAACTGAGGAGGTCTACCCCGACGATTTTTCAGAAAAACTCAAACGGGCATGGTATCCGCAAAATACACCGTTCTGGGCGCGGCCTTATGACCATGACGAAGAAATCGCCATGCGCCACACCAACCATGAATGGATGGGGTCGCTGCCCGTGCTGCCTTTTATCGGATTCTGGACAGTCCTCATCACCATCGGCTTGACGCTGGCGGGGGAAAAAATGCCGTGGCTAACCACCCATGTTGCCATTCCCATGTCGCTCATCGCCGGTTGGTATGTCGGTCAGATTGTCGAAAAAATTGACTGGTCAGCCCTGCGACGCGGCGGATGGCTGCTGCTGTTTGTGCTTGCCCCGGTGCTGATGGTCTCCACGATGGAAGTCATTGTTCCTCTGTTCGGGGGCAACCCGCCCTTCGCCGGACAGCAGCAGGCCGCGCTGGAACAAACCTACGCATGGTTGGGCGCACTCGCGGTTACGCTGATTGTGGGTTATTTTGTTACCCGCCTTGCTGCTCAAATCGGATTCGTCCAAACGCGACGGATTTTATTTGCCGCTTTTGCGGGGGTGCTGACTCTGGTTGCTGCGCGTGCCGCCGGACTCGCCGCGTATAAAAATTACGACTACCCCACCGAATACTTGGTCTATGCCCACAGCGGCCCCGCCGTCAAAATGACCCTTGCCGAAATCGAATACATCGCAGACCGCACCAATCAGGGAAAAAATCTGCGCGTGGCCTTTGACGACGACTCCTCATGGCCGATGACGTGGTATCTGCGCGATTACAACACCGCCTTTTTTGCGGGGGAAGCCAGCAATTTAGAAAATAACCCCTCTGTGCTGGATGGCGCTCAGGTGGTGGTGGTGGGCAGCCGCAAAAATGCCGTCGTGGAACGGGTTTTGGGCGACAATTTCTATCGCTTCGATTACATTCGCCTGTGGTGGCCGATGCAAAAATATTTTGACCTCGACTATGACCGCATGATGAATGTGTGGGGCAGCGAAGGGCCCGATTCCGCCCTCTACCGCGAAGGCTTGTGGGACATCTGGTGGAATCGCGATTATCAGACCTATGCTCAGGCGGAGTGTGTTGAAAGCCGCGAAGATTCTTGCCAGACCGAAGCCGATGTCAATGCCTGTTACCGCCGCATTGAGCAGGAATGTGCGGGCGACAACCGCTACGATTTGAGCAATTGGCCTGTGTCTGACCGCATGTATGTATATGTGGACAAGGAAATTGCCGCGCAAATCTGGGACGCGGGGATTGGCGGAGTCGATGTTGCCAGCCGTGACCCGCAGGACGCGATTAGCCTGCTCTACACGGATGTTGACCCGATTGTCACCTTTGGGCAAGCCGAAGGCATCAGCGGCGCACGCGGCATTGATGTTGGGCCGGACGGCAATATTTACGTGGCGGACACCAACAACAGCCGTATTGTTATTTATTCGCCCGAAGGCCAGTTGATCAACAGCTTTGGCGGGCCGGAAGAAGGCGCACCCCAAGATTCCGGCGATGTGTTCCAGCCGTGGGGGGTCGCCGTTGCGCCGGATGGCACGGTCTGGGTAGCGGATACATGGAATCATCGTGTGCGTTCTTTCACCCCCGAAGGCGAACCGCTTATCACCTTTGGCTATTATGGCACCCCGCAGGACAACCCCGGCGATCCCTTCGCTATGTGGGGGCCACGCGATATTGAAGTGGATTTGAACGGCAACATTCTGGTTTCGGACACCGGCGGCAAACGAGTCCGTGTGTATGCCCCCGATGGCACCTATCTCACCGATTACGGTTTTGGCGGCGGCGGAACAGGTCAACTTTCCGAACCCGTTGGGTTGGCGGTCAATCCCATTTCCGGCGATGTGTATATTGCCGACACATGGAATCGACGGATTCAAACCTTCATCGAAACAGGCCAATCGTGGCGCGAATTTCCGGTGGATATGTGGTACGACAATCCCCAATCGCCTGACCGCCCGTATATGGATGTTTCGCCGGATGGCACGATTCTCGCCGTCAGCGACATGAGCGCCGAAGGTCGCAACGATGGCCCGCGAGTCGTCATTTACGATTTGATGGGAACCCCCCTCCGCGCCCTCAACGCCCCCGAAATTGATTTTGCCGCCGGATTGCACGGGATTCGTGTGGTGGCGGGGATTGCCTTCGGGCAAGATGGTTCGCTCTATGTGGTGGATGCGGAAACAGGCCGGGTAGTCAAATTCCCGCCGTTGGGGGTGCAGGGCAGCGTTTTGCCCTCCCCCCGCCCACAGGATATTCAGCAGGAACAGCCCTTGCCTACCGAAGAAGTGCTGCCTCCCGCCGAAACCGAAGAGGTCACTGATCCGACTCAAGAGGCGACTGACGAATCATAGCCTCTCATTCTCCCCTCTCCGTTTTACGGGGAGGGGCCGGGGGTGGGGTTAGCACGGCGGGGAATCAATTCCCCGCCTATAAATAGGAAGTCCACTAAAGTGGACTCGGCTACTCCCCTCTCCAAAAAGTTGGAGAGGGGTTAGGGGTGAGGTCTGCCACCTGCGCTGATTGCGTCCCGACGGCTTTTTTCAGTCATCATATCCACATTAACTTTTTAATACGCATATGCTTTAGGGCGGTGTGGCGGCACCGGACTAAAGCCCAGCGTTACCCATAAAAATTTCATGGGTATAAGGGCGGGTGACACGGTGTTTAGCACCCGCCCCTACGAGCGCATGACAGGGGAATTGACTGCTGCGCACACCCTAAAGACGGCAGACCCGAAACCCGCTGTCGTAGCGCCTGTAATACGGGTTGTAGGTGTAGCGGACGGACACCCGCGCATAGCCTACATTGCTGCCCCACGACCCCCCGCGCAGCGCACGGATGGCATTCCCTTCCCAATCCACCTGCTCCGCAGTGTGTGACTGATAGGGGTTTGCCCATGGAGACAGCGACCATTCCCAGACATTGCCACTCATGTCCATCACCCCATACGGCGATACCCCCGAAGGAAACATCCCCACCGCGCTCGTGCGTCCGATACCCGATTCGCCTGTATTGCCTTTATTCGTATCCAAGGTATCCCCGTAAGGGTAAATCCATTCGGTTTTGCCACGCGCCGCTTTTTCAAATTCCGCTTCGGTGGGCAAACGGATGTCCATGCCGCGCTGTTGGCTCAACCAGCGGCAAAACGCTACCGATTCATACCATGTCACTCCGGTGACCGGATGGTTGGCGATGTGCCACTTCGCGTCTTGCCATCCATATTCAGGATGATTTTTGCTGCCCTTCCACGTCAAGCCCGCCTTTGTCCAGTAGGCCGAATTTTGATAGCCGCCATCCTGCACAAACGCTGCATACTGGGCCACTGTCACCGGATATTGCGCCATATAAAAGGTTGGCAGGTCGACTTTTTTCTGGGCAGGCTCACTATCACGCGCTTGTTTATCCTTGCGACGATTGCTGCCAAACAAAAACGCTCCGGCGGGAACTTTACACCAGACAATATCGAGCAACCCATCCTTATCCAAACCCACCCCCGGACGCGGGTCGCCCAATTCAGCCAAACGTCGCCCGATTTCGCCGCGTTTAATAGGTTCAGTCGCAGGATGATTGAGCGCATCGATGAGTTGTTGCTTTTCAGGGGTCATCCCATCTGTGTAAAGTGTGTAAGGGTTTTTTACGGGCTGAGGCGCTTTGATGGCATCGACTTCGGGGGGTGCAATATTTTGCCCCTGCTGATTTTGCCGTTGGAGATACTGTTCCAAGCGCTTGAGGAAATCTTCGGGCGGCAAGATTTCGCCACGCACATCGACATATTGTGTGAGCTTGTAACGAAAGAATACATTGCCTTCAAGCAGTAATGGAAAAGGGGGTTTTCCTACATCTCTGGCATGTTGACATTCAATGGATACCCAATCGCTTTCCTCAGCATCCGGGGTCATAATCACTAAAAAAGCAGCGCAGGATTCAATGGCTTTAACAATTTCCTTTTCCCAATTATTTCCGTAATCAATCCGCCCATCGTACCATACATTAAAGCCGGCTTGCTCAAGATAGTGGACTAAGCGATCCGTATAAGGTTTATTTTTTTTGCTGTAGCTGATGAAAATATGTGTCACGGGTACCTGCTCCGACTCTGCGGATTATCATAACGTAGAATCGCCCCCCCTAGCAACCAATTCCCCCATCATCGGGGCGGAAAAGTTCCCCGCCCCAATTTTCGAACCGTTAACTTTGCAATTCGCGCCGGATGATCTGGGTGCCTTCGACCATGGCTTTGAGTTTTTCGCGCCCCACCCACCGGGCGGTCATGCTAAAGCCACAATCGCTGCTAATCCACAGGCGTTCGGCATCGGTATGTTTCAAAACATCACGGATGCGTTCGGCAACCATATCGGGAGTTTCCACCGCCCGCGCTTTGACATCAATCACCCCCGCCGCAAGGAATTGATCATCCCGCGCATACCGACTGAAAATATCCGCCTGCCACATGCCCCGGTTAGCAAATTCAAGGTGAAAAATATCCGCCTGAATCGCCTTAAAAAACGGCGCAATGTGTTCATAGGTACGGTGGGCAACCGCAGGCCGTCCCATAAAATTGCCAAAACAAATATGCAGGCCAATCGTCGCATTCACCCCTTCGACCATCGCGTTAAACATGTCGACAAATTCTGGCATGGGAACAAAATCATCAATGGCGGATGGTTCATCAACTTGAATATGGGTTGCGCCTGCCGCTACCGCATTTTTGAGTTCCTGATTCAAAAGCGGCACCAGCGCCCATGCCACCTCTTTTTTATCTTTATAGACCTTCGCGGGGTCAATCCGAAAAGCAAAGGTAACAGGGCCACCCAAAGGAGTCAGCAGGGGTTTCTGGGTACGGGTACGGGCATAAGTGAGTTCTTCGACCAAGCCGAATCCATTGGGGGCGGCAAATTTATCCACCGCACGGAAGGCATTAATCATATCCGGGCCGGGATACCCCAATTGTCGTTCCCAAGCAATTTTTTCGACCCCGTGAATGTAATCATAAAATCCGACAAGGAAATTAAAACGCCGCATTTCGCCATCCGAAATGACATCCACGCCGCTTTCTTCCTGCTCCATGATGGCAAGGTTGGTGGCATCGTCAAAGGCTTCTTTGATGTCTACACTGCCCATTTCGCCACGTTTCATGGCTTCACGAATGACAAACAACCAGCCCGGCGTACCGTAGCTGCCAACAACCTGGGTAGGGAGAATGGGTAAATCTTGATAGTGATACATGATTTCTACCTTAATTGATATAAATTTTCTATTTGAGTCAAAGCACGGTCAATAATTTCGACCATCCCATCCATTTCATGACGCGGCATGTTGAGCGGGGGCGCGATGAGCATAACATTGCCGGGATGAATCGGCAGCAAAATTAAGCCCAATTCGCGGCAGGCCAGACGGAATTTTAGCCCGATTTCGCCGGGGGGTTGGGTGGTTTGTCCAGTTGTTTTATCGAGTACAATGTCCAACCCTAGCAGCATTCCTTTGCCGCGCACCCCACCCATTGCCGGATGAAAGTCGAGTTGTTGCAGTGAGTCGAGCAAATATTGCCCCGATTCAGCCGCCCGTTGTGGCAACGCATCGCGCTCGATTAACCGGATATTTTCAAGGGCTACCGCACACGCCACCGGATGACCCCCGTAGGTATGCCCATGACGGAACATTTTTTCCGCCCCGCCTTTAAACGTTTCCGCGATGGCGTGACTCACCACGGTTGCGCCAATCGGGATATAGCCGCTAGACAACCCTTTGGAAAGAGTCATCATGTCCGGCACAACGTCCGTATGCTGGCAAGCAAACATTTTTCCGGTGCGTCCAAAACCGGTGATAATTTCATCCGCAATGAGCAGCACCCCATAGCGCGTACAGATTTCACGCAGCGCAGGCAAAAATTCATCGTCAGGAATCGCCACCCGCAAAGCGGTATTCATCGGGTCAAGATGCACCGCCGACACCGTTTCGGGACGTTCCCGCAAAATAAGCGCCTCAATTTCTTGGGCATGGTCAACCCCACATTTTAACGGCGGGGCGGGCGCGATTCTGCCAAAAGTATCCGGTTGAAAAATGTGGTTGCGGGTCGAATGGTAACTGCCATCCACCGCCATCGCGCCAAACGTGGAGCCATGATAAGCCCCGTGCCGCGTGATGACTTTTGAACGCGCACTTTCCCCCCGCAGATAATGATATTGGCGGGCAATTTTGAGGGCAATTTCAACCGCTTCGGCCCCGCCGGGGGTGAACTGCACCGTAGAAAGCCCGGTAATTTCAGCCAGTTTTGCAGCAAGTTCAATTTGTGGCACCGAGGCATAGCGAAATAGGTCAATAAAAGCGACCTGCTCATATTGTCTGACCGCCGCTTCGACCAATTCGTGTCGTCCATGTCCGGCGACCATTGCTTCTAGGGCAGAAACCCCGTCAATATAGCGTTTCCCGTCGGTGTCATAGAGATAGCTGCCCTCCGCCCGCACAATGATTTTCGGCCCGTCCTCCGCAATGACATCACTCATCTGGGTGAACGGCATCCAGAGATGATTTTGAGCCAGTTGTTTAAGATCCGCGCTCATCCGGTTGACTCCTGTGGTTTTACGCTGCCTGTACGCGGATAGTGATAATCGCGGATGAGCCGATCTTCTTTGTAGATATACCACGGGCAAGGCGCGGCAGAGTCAAGCGTGTGGTCAAGCGGGCGCAGCAGATAGCCCCGTTTTTGGGCGGGCAGCCATTCCATCGCAATTGCACAATGGGCGCAGTACCAATGCACATCGGTTTTTTGCCATGTCCACAAATGCGATTCTTGATTGACTCCATGCTCGGTCAGCGGATGTACTTTGCGACCAGTTTCGGGGTCGCCACGCCGCAGCACCCCCCCACTGCCGCAAGGGTCAAACGCCACCAGAAAACGATCTCCTTGATCCTCCACGATGACATCGCCGCGCCGTTTCATACCGCTAAAATGCCCGCCGCGCATCCCTTCCACCGTCAAGGCAACTTTTTCCCACGGGGTCATTTTGTCCCATGCCGCGTAACGATCCCCCCAGATATCCTGATGGGTGTGCAAAATGGTTTCCAGCACAGCGGGTTCATCAAAAGCCTCCGCAATGTAGGAAAGTTGGTCTTGCATCCATGCGACCAGCACATCATGCACATTGAGGAAAGCCAACCGCATCCGTTCCAGCCAGAAAAGCGCCTGTTCCGCGTCATTTTTTTCGATGGCGGTCAGGCAGTTGTCCCGTTCCGCAATGCCAAACGGATAGACCCAGAACACCCGCATAATGCCTTGCGCGGCAGACAGCGCAGGAACTTCGGCTGTACCAGATTTGAGGATGATGTAACGCATGGTATCCTGAATCCATGTCCGCATGATGGTATTCATGATGTCCATTTCAGCGTGATAATAGGCGACCAGTTGACCCGCCAGCCCCCATTGCGCTTCGGCAAGCGCTTCTTCGGCAAGGGTTTGGGAAGAAACCCCGATGACTTCCAACGCATCCAAGCGCAGCACGCGCCCGATGGTCTCCGATTTTTCTAATTTTATTTTGTGTAGACGACTCATCAATTTTTCCTTTATTTTTGCAAAACTTCCTCAATATAGGCGGTAATCTGGTCAACCAGCATGACCGACAAGCGATAGGCTGTTTCCCCGTCGCGCTGCCGGATGGCCTCGGCAACCTGTTGATGCACCGGCAATGACTCAACCAGACTGCGCGGCACATGGGCAGTAATATCTCTGCCAGCGTCCAAATCAATATTGATGGTGCGTGCGAGGTACGCCAACAAGGGATTGTGGCTGGCTTCAAAAATAAGCGCGTGGAAAATCCTGTCCGCTTCTTTGTATTGGGCTAACACATGCACCGAGTCGGCAAGGCGTTGATAAGCCGCCTGAATGTGCTGAATTTCCTGCTCCGTTGCGTAGTGCGCCGCGAGTTGAGCCGCCGAGGGTTCAATGATCCGCCGCACCTGCATCAAATTTTTGACAAATTCCCCGCCTGTCCCAAACTGGTAATGCCAGCGCAACACATCTTTATCCAGCATTTTCCATTCGTGCTGCGGCTGCACTTGAATCCCGACTTTGGGACGCGAACGCACCAGTCCTTTTTCTTCCAGCACACGCAACGCCTCGCGGGTAGCCGTCCGGCTTACGCCCAATTCATCGCTGAGTTCATCGGCATTGGGGAGGCGTTCGCCCTCGCCGCGTGTGCCATCAATAATTTGCACGCCCAATTCATGCACAATCTGTTGGTGGATGGAAAGTTTCGTCATGCAGTCTCCTTTCAATACTATGATAATATAATATGATTATTTGCGAGGCAAAAAATGGGCAGGCCATAAAAAACCTGCCCGAAAACGGCTAATTCATCTCCAGACCACCGTCCACATTCAGGGCTTGGCCTGTGATGTAGTCGGCATCTTCCGAACACAAAAACGACACCGCCGCCGCAATGTCATCGGCTTGGGCAGGTCGTTTCAAAGGGATTTTTTCGATACTGGTTTGAATCCATTCGCCCTGCTTCAAGCCAAAACGTTCCGCTTGGGTACGGTCAATTTCCTCCCACATCGGTGTAGGAACCAGACCGGGACAAATCGCGTTGACATTGATATTGTAGGGCGCGAGATAGGCCGCCGCGCTCTGGGTGATGCTGATGACCGCCCATTTTGCAGCCGAATAATGTGCCGCATAGGGGCGACCATGCCTGCCCGCTACCGACGAAAAATTAACGATTTTGCCGTAGCTTTTGTCTGCTTTGCCCGCGTCCTTGACCGCCTGTGGAATCTGAGCGACCATTTGTTTGGCAACCGCCTGTAAGCAGAAAAACAACCCGCGCTGGTTGACCCGTTGTAACCAATCCCACTTGGCGGGGGTTAAATCGAAAAGCGGCAGGGTTTCTAAAACGCCAGCATTGTTGACCAGAATATCAATCTTGCCAAATTCCGCTACCACATCCTGCACCATGCGCTCAATCTGGTCGGTATCGCCAATATCCACCGGATAGGCCAGCGCCCGTGTTCCTAGCGCCGAAAGTTCCTCCGCCACTTGATGCGCCTTGGCTTGTTGATATTCCGCGATGACGACATGCGCTCCCTCTTGAGCAAAACGGGTAGCGATACCCTTCCCAATTCCCTGTCCTGCACCGGTGACAATCGCCACTTTGCCTTTGAAACGGTCTGCAATTGCTGACATGATTTACCCCTGAATTTCCGAAGGTCGTACCGAACGATTTTCTGCGGCGGAAAGATAGGCCGCGTTCACCACCCGCAAGGTGTTTAAATTGTCTTCTGTGCTGGTATAGGGCGTGCCATCCGTTTCAATCGCTTCCATCAGGCTTGCCATCGGCCCCACAAAGGCATCAGGAATCCACATTTCATCCAAGGGGAGTTCGACGGGTGCTTGGCCCTTCTGGTGATAAGTGAGGGTGTCGGGTCGTCCGGCAGGATAGTTGTACATCAGGCCAATCGTGCCTTCGATTGCGCCTTCGGTGCCAATGAAACGGAAAATCGCAAAGGTTTCGCCATGAATGTTGTAATGATTCACCGCCACCATCGCTTGCAAGCCATCTGCATAATCGAGAACGGTGATGGTTTTGGTTTCGGCGCGAACTTCGCCTTGCAGCGCATAACGGGCGTGGCGGCTTGTGACCCATTCAGGGTCGCCAAACAGCGAACGCAGCGAATCGATGTAATGAATGCTGTGATACATGACTTCCAGACGGGGGGCGGAAGCCAGCCAAGGCCACATATGCCACGGCGTTTCGCAGCTGACTTGAATCTGAGCATCGGTGGGCTGCCCGATGAGACCTTTTTGAATCATCGCACGGCTGGCAGCAATCCCCGCGTCCCAGCGCATTTGATGGTTAATGGCCTGTTTGACCCCCGCTTTTTTGGCATGGTCAACAATTTTGACCGCTTCAGAAAAGGTGTCGGAGAGGGGCTTCTGGCAGAGCATATGTTTGCCTGCGGCAGCGACTTTTTCCACAATCTTCAACTGTTCCCACGGCGGCACCGCAATATCTACGATGTCTACAGACGGGTCAGCCAGTAAATCATCCAGCGACTCATAGACTTTAGGGATATTAAACGCGCTGGCAATTTTTTGGGCGGTTTCCGGGTTGATGTCGTAACAGGCCACCGATTGAAACCCGGCTTTTCGGTAGGCGGGTAAATGGGCATATTGAACAATCCCCCCGCAACCCACCTGACCAATGCCATAATCGATTTTTTTTCCCAGTTTGGGTCGCCACTCGATGTGATTTAATGAGGACATGCTTGGCTTTCCTTGTTTAGAGGTTATAAAATTTCTGGGCGGTGCCACCTAAAATGGCCGCCTGCTGTTCGGGGGAATAGGATTGCAAAGCCTTGACCGTTGCTTGCCACACCTTCGCGTAATCGCCCGCCAGAATCGCCACCGGCCAATCGCTACCAAACATCAAACGGTCCGCGCCGAATTTTTCAATCGCGTAATCAATGTAGGGCTTCAAGCTGTCGGCTGACCATGTTTCCCAATCATCGGCGGTGTTCAAGCCAGAAATTTTGGCGTAGACATTGGGATATTCGGCAGCACGGGCGAGTTGGTCTGCCCAGTCGCCCATTTCACGATTTTTAATCGGGGGTTTGGCAAGGTGGTCAATCACCATTTTTAAGTCAGGGATTTTTTCTGCCAGCGTGGGAACGTGTTTGAGCTGATTGGGAAAAACCGCCACAATATCGAAGGTGTAATTAAAGGAAGCCAGCACCTTGAGTCCTTCAATCACCGTATCCTGAACCACCCAGTCGGGATCTTTTTCCTCATGGATGAGATGCCGCATCCCTTTGAAGACCGGATGATTTTTTTGATGTTCGGCTAATTTTTTGCTGGCCTCATCCGGCTTGAGCAAGGGAACCCACCCCACCACGCCGCCAATCCACGCATGTTTTTGGGCTGCTTCAAACATGAATTCGGTATCGGCATACGAATCCATTGCCTGCACCAGCACCACTTTATCGATGCCCGCCGCTTGGACAAATGGTTCGGCTTCGGCAGCTTCAAAATTGCGGTAAATGGGGCCATACGCGGGAATCAGCCACGGATAATCGGTATATTGCATATTCCAGATATGCAGGTGCGTATCCACTTTCATGAAACATTCTCCTTCTAATAACTTTTTTTCAATTCAGGAAAATTCCTGTTTACGACTTAAGCACTTGTTCAACAAAAACCTGCGCCAACCCGGTGTACTGTTCTGGGTCAAGCAAATGCGCGAGTGCGGCGCGGTCTATATACTGGGTGACCCGCGAGTCGGCTGCCAGACTATCTAAAAATGGCTGATTTTTTTCAACGGCGTGCATGGCACATTCATAAACAAGGTCATGGGCATCTTGCCGCCCGATATGCTGCCCCAACGCAAACATGACCCGTTCCGCCAGCAGCAGCCCGTGGGTAATGTCCATGTTGCGACGCATTCTTTCCGGGTAGACATGCAGGCCGCGCAACACCCGCAAGGTGGTTTCCATTGCGCCATGTGCCATTACGCATAATTCCGGCAGATACGCCCATTCCATCTGAAAAGATGCCCAATCCCGTTCATGCTCGTTGTAAAGCAGGGTATCAATAGCCGTAGCCGATTTTTCGCGGCATAAGCGTGCCAGTGTCAAAATTGCCTCACACAGCATCGGGTTGCGTTTCTGGGGCATGGTGCTGCTGCCGACTTTGCCCATCTCAAACGGTTCTTCGAGTTCGCCAAATTCCTGTTTTTGCAGGTGAATAATCTCATTGGCAATCCGCCCCATCAGCGCGGCGAGCATCGTCACAACATGAGCAAATTCAACAATACCATCGCGGGAGGTGTGCCACGCAATCGGTGGGACATTTAAATCCAATTCATCCATTAGCGCCTGCTGAATCGCCAGGCCGTCCGCTTCACCCAACCCTGCCAGCGTGCCAACCGCTCCGCCAAATTCTCCCACCAGCAAACGGGGACGCAGTTGGGAGAGGCGCACCCCGTGACGCTGCATTTCTGCCAGCCACACCGCCACTTTAAATCCAAAGGTGGTGGGGAGTGCCTGCTGTCCGTGCGTCCGTCCGGCGATGGGGGTAGCTTTGTATTTTTCCGCCAATTCGCGCAGGGTATGTATAAAAGCGTGGTGGGTGGATTCGATGAGGATGAGCGCTTCCCGAAGCTGCAACACAATCGCGGTGTCCATGACATCCTGCGTGGTTGCGCCCCAATGAACATAGCGCCCGGCCTCCCCTTCGCAGCGCTGCGAAAGCTGCCAGATGACCGAGACCAAGGGATGCACCGTTTTATCGATTCCGGCTTTGATGGCATCCGTATTCATGTACTCGGCACGCGCCTGACGGGTAATCTCAACCGCCGCATCCGCCGGAATCAGGTGTAAGCGGGCTTCGGCACGCGCCAAAGCCGCTTCATAATCCAACCATTTTTGCAGCAGATTCTGGTCATCAAACACGGCCCGCATAGCAGCCGAGCCAAATAAATCTCGGAAAAAAATTGAGTCAATCACATGAGAGGGCATCTTATAGTTCGCTTTTATCCGGTTCTAAGTCTAATTCTCGGTGCAGCCCATCCTGTGTATGGCGGATGTGTTCCATCGCAATCATTTTGGCTCTAGCCGCGTCGCCGGCGGCACAGGCTTCCACAAGGGCATGATGCTGGCTGTGAACTTCATCGGCATTGTGAATCACAAACATATACCGATAGCGATATAGTTCGCTGCGTTCCCACAGGCTTTCAATCGTTTGAATCAAATGCTGGTTGTTCAGCGCCAGATAAATCCGCATATGAAAATCGCGGTTGAGCAGCATGAATTTTTTGATGTCCTGTGCTTGGGTTGCCGCTTCCATCTGGCAAATCAGGTCGTGCAGCACTGCAAAATCTTCGGCTTTTAAATGCGGAACGGCATGAAACACCGCCTCGCCTTCAATCACCTCGCGGGCAAAATACAAATCATCCAGATGTTCTTGGGAAACTTCGGTCACAAATGCCCCCCGACGCGGAATGATGGAAACCAACCCTTCCGCCTCTAGGCTTTTGAGCGCTTCGCGGACAGGCACGATGCTCACGTTTAAATCTTCCGCGAGTTTGTTCTGGTCAATCCGATGTCCGGGCAGCAGCACCCGATTCAAAATGGCCTCACGGATACGTTCCTGTACCTGTGCGGCTAAAGTTCTGGTGGAGGTGTCAATTGCAGGAAGACGCATAAGTTTTCTCGAATAGATAAGGCGTACACAATAAGTAATTATAATAGGAGAAAAAATTTCCTTACCAACCTCTTGAAATATTATAAATTATAAATTATAATTTTTCTACAACAGATTTTTGAAACGAAAAAATTTTATGACTCAGTTAAATGTTGTGTACCGTACTTTTGATGGCTTCAAACAATCGTTTGCCGAGCAAGCGGCAGCTTTTCAGGCGCAGCACCCCGATGTAACGTTTCATATCCAACCGCTTGACCCCGAAAAACTGTATGAAGAGATGGTGCAACATCGGGCGGTCATGTCCAAAGACTACGATGTCTTCCTTCTATTGACCGATTGGCTGCCAGAACTCATCCAAATGGGCGGCCTGACTCCCTTGAATACCTATCTTGAGACGACCCCACCCCCCGATTGGCCTCAGGGATGGTCAGAAAGTATGCGCGTTTTGCAGCGTGATGCTGCGGGAACCATTTACGCGATGGCCTACCACGACGGGCCGGAAATGTTCATGTACCGCGCCGATTTATTTGAGGATGCCGGGGAACAGGCCGCCTACCAAGCCCGCTATGGCACAGCGCTCAAAGTCCCGCAAACATGGTCGGAATTTCGGCAAATTGCCCAATTCTTTACCCGCCCGGCGCAGGGGTTGTACGGCGCGATGATTGCCGGACTCAACGATGGGCATAACAACGTCTACGATTTTTTCATCCATTTGTGGAGTCGGGGTGGAAAATTGTTTGATGACCACTGGAAACCCGTTTTTCATGGCAGCATCGGGCAAGAAGCGCTGCAATTTTACGTGGATTTAATCACCAAAGATAAAGTTTGCCCGCCCAAAACGCTGGAATATGACAGCGTGGCTTCCGGGGTTGCCTATGCCAACGGGGAAGCCGCGATGATGTGGAATTGGTGCGGTTTTTCCGCCGTTGCCGAACTCCCACCGAGCAAAATCATCGGGAAAAATCGGGTGGGGTTAGTCCCACGCGGGGAAAATGGGCAGCATATGTCGCTCAATATTTACTGGGTGTTGGGCATCCCGCAGGGCAGCCAGCAAAAAGACCTTGCATGGGAATTCATCCGCCACTGCAACACCCCCGCGATGGACAAAATCACCGCGCTGTCAGGGGGAACGGGTGTCCGACTTTCGACATGGCGCGACCCCGAAATCCAGCAAAAATTTACCTACTACACCGCTATTGAGCAAGTGCATGAAAATGTCGAAAGCCCGCCACGCATCCCGGAATACCCGGCCATCAATGAAATTTTTAATCGGATGCAGTGGGCGGCGGTCACAGGCACAAAATCCGTGCCGCAAGCCTTGAACGAGGCGGCAGCGGAGATCGAAACACTTTTAGCGAACGCGGGCTACCGCGCCTGAAAAGGAGGACGACTGAATAAAAATTCTGCGGCAAGACCAAAAACATTTTTGTACTAAAGGAGCAATTTAAAATGAGAAAAAGTGTTAGCTTTTTGCTGGTTGTCCTGCTGCTGGCAGGGTTGGTATCAAGCATTGGCATGGTCGGCGCTCAAGATGCCGAACCGCAGTTTGCCGGGTTAGACCAAGATTTATCGGGAGTCACGCTGCGGGTTGCCACCATCGGCGGTCAGCCCTACGAAGCCATGTACGAATCGATTTCCCAATTTGAAGAAGCCACCGGTGCAACGGTTGAAATTGTCTTTTTAGGCGATGGCTTTGAAATTGACCGTTACCTGAAAACCAACTATGCGGCAGATACAGTCGATTTTGATGTCGCATGGAATCATACCAGCTTCATGAGCCAGTATGTGGATTTCGTGGAACCCCTCAATGCGTATTTCACCGAAGAAGAACTTGCCCCCTTTAGCGATGCGATTCTGGCCTCCGCCACCATTGATGGCAATTTGCAGTTGATCCCGCGCCATGCGGACATCAGCGCCATGCACTACCGCACCGATTTGTTCGGGGATGCCGATTTGCAAGCCAAATTTGAAGCGGCCTATGGCTATCCCTTAGCCCCACCCCAGACCGTACAGGAAATGTACGACATGGCCGAATTTTTCGTCGGTGAAGGTGTGGTGGACTATGGCACACAATTTGCAGGCAAAGAAGAAGCCATCGCGGGTCGGTTCTATGAACTCTTGGTTGCCAACGGTGGCAATTACTTTGACGAAGGTTTTGAACCCATTTTCAGCAGCGATGCAGGCAAAATGACGGCGGAATGGATGCGCGGTCTGTATGAAAACGGCCTGATTCCTGCCGATACCACCAACTTGCTGTGGCCGGAAGTGGCGCAAAACTTCTGCGATGGCAAAGTCGCCTTCTACTTGGAATGGTACGGCTGGTACAGCTACTTCCAAGACCCCAACAGTTGCGCGGTAGCGGGTAAATTTGACCTGACTCGCGGCCCGCTTGGGGCGGGAGACGAAAAACACACCGGTTGGGCGGGCGCTCATGCCTTCTCTGTCACCAAAGCCTCCGAAAATAAAGAAGCGGCGGCGCAGTTGGTCAAATTCCTGACCTCCGAAGCGGTGCTGTACGGCGAAGCCCAATTGGGTCTGCTGCCTGTGCGTGATGATGTGTGGTCACGGGTTATTGCTGACGCAAGTTCCTCAGACGTTACGCTGGACACCGCCCGTCTGGAACTCGCCCAAACCCAGATTAGCGAAGACTTCTTCACCCCGCCCTTGTTTGCGGACTGGATTTCCTTCACCGATACCTGGTATCCGATTTTGCAATCGATCATTCTGGGGGATGTGAGCGTGGACGAAGGCTTGGACATGGCCTCCGAAGAAACCCGCCTGCTCTTAGAAGATTTCGGTTACTACGATTAGTCATTGACTCTGATGCAACGGAGGAGAGCCTGACGTGGGTTCTCCTCTTCTGTCTATCCAAGCAAGTGTTACAGGAGCAGAAGGTTGGCTTACGAATCCAAATTAGTCTCACCGCCACAGGTGGCAAAAGAGGCCACGGCTAACACCTTCCACAGCCGAAAAAAGTGGTTTCCCTATCTGATGATTGCGCCCATCATCATCGTTATTTTGATGGTGGTGCTGTACCCCATGATTTATTCGATTTACGTCAGCTTCACCCCCTACCATTTGCTGCGCCCGGATGAAACATTCGTTTTTAAAACGGAAACCATGTTCCGCAACTACGAACGCATCTATGCCGATGATGTCTTTCGGAAGTCGGTACGTAACACCATTTTATTCCTAGCCGTCACGGTCAACCTTGAATTTGTGCTGGCGCTGGGCATTTCGCAGCTCATGGCACGGGTCACATGGGGGCAGAGCATCATGCGAACGTTGCTGATGGTGCCAATGATGTTTGCACCGGTGCTGGTCGGGTTTCAATTTGCGTGGTTTTTTAATGCTACCGTCGGGTTGGTCAACAATTTTCTCATGGAAGTGGGGTTGCTCAACGAACCCAAAGCATGGCTGGTGGATGAACCGAGTGGCATGATTGCGCTGATGATTGCCAGCATCTGGATGAATGTTCCGATTATGGCGATTATCCTGCTGGCGGGGACGCTTTCCCTGCCCCACGAAGTGTATGAAGCTGCCGAAGTAGACGGTGCAGGCGTTTTCAGTCAGTTCAGGCACATCACCCTGCCCCTGTTACAGCCGTTTATCCTGATTGCCTTGACTGTCCGTTCGCTGGACGTAGCCCGCGCCTATGATATTGTGCGAATCATGACCGGCGGCGGCCCCGCCAACCGGACTGAAATGATCTGGACATACGCGGGCAGGCTCGCCATCCGCAGTTCACGTTTTGGCATGGCAAGCGCGATGTCGATGGTCGGTGTTTTTCTGGGGATTTTATTTACCCTCTATTTGTTCCGTCAATTAGTCAAATCAAGGTTGGTGCGCTAATGCTAACCAATGCGGTTCGGCCTCATCGTAAAGTCCGGCAGTTTTTTTATAACATTTTTGCGTTTACCATTTTGACATTGGGGGCGTTGCCTGCGGTCTGGATTATTTTTACTTCCTTCCGCCCCGCCAATGAAGTCAATGTCTCCCCCCCTGTCTGGATACCCGAAAAAATTACACTCGATTCATTTGAACAACTTTTTGGTCTAAACCCGGACATTGCCACCGGGGTGCCAGTGCGAGAGTATATGTGGAATTCCATCCGCGTAGCGCTGCTGAGTACCACTTTTTCCTTGATTCTTGGCACGCTGGCGGGCTATGCTTTTTCGCGGTTTGAGTTCCGCTTTCATACGTTGATGTTTCTGTTCATCATGCTCTCGCGGAGTGTGCCGGGCATCGCGCTGGGGATTCCGCTGTTCTTATTGATGCGAAATTACAATCTGGTGGACACGGTACATGGGCTGGCGTTTGTCTATGTGGCGGTCAATACCCCCTTCACGGTCTGGCTCATGGACGGATTTTTCCGCCAGATTCCCAAAGAGTTGGACGAAGCCGCGTATATTGATGGTTGCGGATACTGGTCAGCCTTCTGGCGGATTGATTTGCCGCTTGCGCTGCCGGGCATGTCCGCCGCCGGTATTTTTGCATTTTTGGCTTCGTGGAATGAATATCAGCTGGCAAGTTTGATGACCAAAACCCCCGCCGCCAAAACCTTTCCGGTTGGGTTGTACGATTTCACCAGTCAGTTCACCGTAGATTGGCGCGGCATGTGCGCGATGTCGGTGTTGATGATGATTCCGGCGATTGTGTTTGTTTTCTTAACGCAGCGCAGTATGATGCGCGGCTTGACCTTTGGCGCAGTAAAAGGATAACCCCATGCTCATAAGTTACTGGCATTTTAGTTTTACCGTCGCAGACCTTGAACGTTCCGTTGCGTTTTATACCGATGTATTGGGCATGAAACTCGTCCATCGGCAGGAACAGGCCAACGAATACACCGCCAAATTGGTGGCTTACGAAAACGCCCATCTCAAAGTGGCGCAACTGACCGTTGAGGCGATGCCCGGTGCGCGGTCAGGCCATTTGCTTGAACTGGTCGAATATGTGCATCCCCGCTGTGAACCCACCGACACCGCCACCTGTCGTCCCGGCAGCGCCCATCTCGCCTTTCAGGTCGAGGATGCGTGGCAGGAATATGAACGGATGAAAGCCTTGGGGGTGCGGTTTAAATCCGAACCGAACGCGATTACGGCAGGCATTAACAAGGGCGGTTTTACCTGCTATTTCCTTGACCCGGATGATATCACGCTCGAAATTATCCAAGCTCCACCGAGATAACCCCTATGCCAACGGTCATTGTCTATTGGTCGCCGGGCCGCACGCACGAACAAAAAGAACGGGTGGTCGAACGGATTACGCGGGCCTTGGTGGAAGAAGCGGGGGCAGAACAAAAAGACATCCTCATCATCTTCCAGAATATCGAAGCGGGCGATGCAGCGCGGGGAGGCAAAATGTTGACTCCACCCAGCTTGGTGACGGAGAAAAATAACCATAAAAAGGATACCTGAGATGGTCAAGCGATTTGGGCAAGTGATTGGGGTACGTCCTGAAACGATTGAAGCATACAAACAGATTCATGTCAAAATCTGGGATGAAATTGCGGATGCCATTCGGGAAGCAGGCATTACCCGCTACAGTATTTTTTTGAAAGACAACCAACTGTTTGCTTATTTTGAATATACCGGCCCGGAAGAGGAATTTGAAGCGCGGATGCAGCGTCTTGCCAATGCACCCCGAATGCGCGAATGGTGGGACATCACCGAAGCGATGCAAGTGCCGCTAGAAACCCGTGCCAAAGGCGAGTGGTGGGCTAACATGGAAGAAGTATTTCATCAGGATTAAACCATGGCAACCGATATTGTAATGCCCAATCTGGGGTTTGATGCCCAAGCAGGCCGCCTCGTCGAATGGCTCAAACAACCGGGCGATTCCGTCCAAAAAGGCGAGGTTCTCGCCATCATTGAATCCGACAAAGCCAATGTGGAATTAGAAAGTGTGGCGGCGGGGATTCTGCTCGAACACCTCCACCCAGCCGGCGAAGAAGTTAACGTCGGGACGGTGATTGCACGGGTGGGGCAACCCCAAGATGCACCGCCCCGCCCGGTGACTCCTCCGGTGGAAATTTCCCCTGTTGCCCGTCGCATGGCTGCCGAAAATCAGGTCGATGTGAGCCAAATTAGCGGAAGCGGACGCGGTGGACGGATTATGCGGGAGGATGTCGAAACCTTCCTCAAGCCGTCGAATGGCAAAACTGTGCTGCGTGCGCTGCCCAAAGTCCGCAAACTAGCCCGCGAATCTGGCCTCGCCTTAGCCACGATTCCCCCCAGTGGAAAAAATGGCGAAATCACCCTTGCCGATGTGCAAAAATATCTCCCGTCCACAGCATCAGAACCCGAAGTTGCCCGCATGGTTGAAAAAGAAGGCGTTCAGGAAATTGCCCTGAGCCGTTTGCGGCGGATGATTGGCAAGCGTCTGGGCAAAAGCAAACGCAAAGCCCCGCATTTTTACGTCACGGGCGAATTTGACCTTGAAGCCGCGCTGGGAACACTCAAAAAAATGCCCGTCCCACAGCCGCGTTTGAATGACCTTGTGCAATATTTGACGGTGCAAGCGCTGCAACGTGTGCCTGAACTCAACGCCACCTTTGAAGATAAAAAACTCTACCATCATGCAGCGATTCATCTGGCGGTGGCGGTAGCGCGGGAAGATGGCCTGATTACCCCGGTCATTGCCCATGCCGAAAAATATTCGCTGGTGGGGTTGGCAGCAGAAAGCCGCAACCTGGTACAACGCACGCGGGAAAATCGCCTCAAACCGGAAGATATGCAGGGCGGAACATTCACGATAAGCAATCTGGGGGTGATTCCGCAAGTTGACCATTTTACCGCCGTCATCAATCCGCCACAGGTCGCTATTCTGGCGGTGGGAACGGTCAAACAACGTCCGGTGGTGGTGGAGGGTGGGCTGTTTGTCCGTCACACCGTTCACTTAACCCTGAGTGGTGATCATCGCGCAGTGGACGGAATGCACCTTGCCCGCTTTATGGCAGCCTTCCAAACGGAACTGGATTATTTTACGCAAAGGTAAGTTTTGATGGCACGCAAAAAATTACAGAGCCTTTCGGTGGAACATCGACAAAAGATGCTCCAAAAAATGCTGGAAATCCGCCTTGCCGAAGAACGGATTCAAGAACTTTTTCTGCAAAATCTGGTACGTGGCACCACCCACCTCGCCATCGGGCAAGAAGCCTGTGCGGTGGGCATCAGTACGCTGCTTCAACCGGGCGATAGTGTCACCTATACCTATCGCGGGCATCATCACGCGCTGGCATTGGGCATGACCCTCAAAGCGATGATGGGAGAAATGATGGGCAAGGCCAGCGGTGCCTGTCGTGGCAAAGGCGGCAGTATGCACATGACCGATGCCTCGATTGGGTTGTTAGGGGCAAATGCCATCGTGGGCGCACAATTGCCCATCGCGCTTGGGGCAGCCCTCACCGCGCAGGTCAAGGGAACAAACAATATCGCCGTGACCTTTTTTGGCGATGGCGCTTCTAATATTGGCACATTTCATGAATCGCTCAACATGGCGGCTATCTGGAAACTGCCGGTGCTGTTTGTGTGTGAAAACAACCTGTATGGCGAATATAGCCCCCAGCACACCACCACTCCGGTGAAAGATATTGCCACCCGCGCTGCTGCCTATAACATCCCCGGCGTGATTTTAGATGGACAAGATGCGGAGGCGGTTTTCTGGGGATGCAAAGAAGCCGCAGACCGCGCCCGTGCAGGGGAGGGGCCAAGCCTGATTGAATTAAAAACCTATCGCTATAAAGGCCATTCGCGTACCGACCCCGCCGCGTATCGTCCAGAAGGCGAACTGGAGCGCTGGTTGGAACGTGACCCCATCAAAATTCTCAAAACGCGCATGATTGCGGACGGCCAGTTGGATGAAGTTGAATTTGAGGAATTGCAACAGGCGATGGAGCGGGCCGTACATGACGCGGTGGAATGGGCCAAAGCTGAACCCTACCCCGCCATTGAATCGCTTTATGAAGATGTTTATTACGAAGGTTAAACCCGTATGCCCAAAATGACGTATCGAGAAGCCATCTGTAAAGCCTTAGCCGATGAATTGCGGAGCGACCCGAATGTGATTTTTTTCGGGGAAGATGTCGCGGAGGCAGGCGGGGTTTTTAAAGTGACCCCCGGCTTGTTTGAAGAATTTGGCGCAGCACGGGTGCGGGATACCCCCATTTCCGAACAGGCCATCTTAGGCACAGCACTGGGGGCAGCCATTACCGGGTTGCGTCCGGTAGCGGAACTCATGTTTGCCGATTTTATTCCGGTGGCAATGGATCAAATTGTCAATCAGATTGCCAAATATCGCTATATGAGTGGCGGTCAGTTCACAGTTCCCCTGACGATTCGCGCCGCACAGGGAGGCGGCGCAGGGTTTGGCACGCAGCATTCGCAATGTGCCGAATCGTGGTTGATGAATTTTCCCGGCATTAAAATTGTCGTGCCGTCCACCCCGGAAGATGCCTATGGCTTGCTGCGCGGCGCAATTCGGGAAGATAACCCGGTTTTTGTGCTGGAACACAAAGGCTTATATAACCTTGCGGGGGAAGTCTCGGACACCCTCGCGCCTATGCCACTGGGAAAAGCCAAAATCGTGCGCGAAGGCAGCGATGTCACCCTCGTTGCGACCCAGTTGATGACACATCGGTCATTAGAAGCGGCGGAACAGCTTGCCCAACAGGGTATTGAGGCCGAAGTCATTGACCTGCGCTGCATGAATCCCCTAGATAAAGACACCCTCCTCACCTCCATTGCCAAAACAAATCGACTGGTGGTGGTTGAAGAATCGCCCCACGCCGCCGGTTGGGGGGGCGATATTGCGTCCCTAGCCGCCGACGAAGGAATTTACTGGTTGGAAGCGCCTGTCAAACGGGTCAATATGGGGCATACGCTGATTGCCTATAGCCCGCCGCTTGAAGATGCGGTCATCCCGAATGTGGAGCGTATCGTAAAAACGACGGTTGCGTTATTCGGCAAATAGAAATCTTACAGATTTTGCAGGGGCGGGGACGATGACCGCCCTTTTTAATCTCCATTGCAGGCGCAACGGGAGAGCTTAGAAATCGTTCCTTACGCTTTTAACGGCGGGATATGAAAGCCAAAGGTGCTGCCCGACCCGTACACGCTGTAAAAAATCATCGTGCCACCGTGCCGTTCAATGATATTTTTAACCAGGTGTAGCCCCAAGCCGGTTCCCTGAACAGTTTCGGTTTCTCTGGTTTTGGCCCGGTAAAAAGGTTGGAACAAGCGGGATTGTAAATCTTCGGGGATGCCATAACCATTGTCGGACACTTCTAAACAAATCGCCTCGTCCTGACGGGTGAGACTGATCAGGATTGCGCCGTCGTGGGGGGTATATTTGATGGCATTGCTGAGGAGGTTGGTGATGGCTTCACGCAGTTGGATGGGGTCGCCCACAATTTCATAATTTTGGTCTGCATCGAATGCAAGTGAAAGAGTCTGGCTTTTTTCGGTTGCACGCGGTAGGTAATCCCCGTAGGCTTCTTCGACCAACCCCTGCAAATCAAGCGGAATCATGGTTTCTTCCTGCGCCATGCGTTCAATCCGTTCGAGCGAAAGAATGTCTTGAATCATCTGCTGCATCTGGCGCATAGAATTCATGGCGCTGTGAATGTAACTTTTGTGCATTTCGTTGAGGGTGCTTGCCCGTTTTTCGAGCAGTTCCAGAAAGCCCGTTGAGACTGCCAACGGATTTTTTAAATCGTGGGCGGCTATCCGAATCATGTCCGATTTGAGTTGCTCTAGCTGGCTGACTTTGCCAAGCTGTTCCTGCACCCGTTGATACAGGCGGGCATTTTCCAATGCGGCGGCAATCCGTTCTGCCATAATTGAAAGCAACTGCACCGCTTCGGGGGTAAACGGTTTTTCTTGGGTTTTATCGAGGCTAATGACTCCCACAAACTGTTTGCGAATCACCAATGGAATGACCATTTTGCTATACCAATCATCCGGGGTGGGGAAGGTCTCATCCCGAATTTCATCCGCATAAAAAATCTGGGGCTGCGGATTTTGAATGACCTTTTGCAGAATAGGCGAACTGGGCGGAAGGATGTCATCAATACTCAAAGACGGATATAGCCCGTAAAAATAAGCCACAGAAAACTGATTGTTGTTGGCTAAAGCGATGAAACCGCTGTCGGCATGGCTGATTCGCATGGAGGTATCAATCACCAGTTCATATTGGTAATCAATGTTAAGTCCGGCGCTCAGTTCTTTGGAGAACATTTGAACTAGCTTAAGTTCTTTCACATGGCTTTTAAGCGTATCGGCTTGTGCTTGCTGGGCGTGGAGGGTGTGTTTCTGGTGAGTTACATCGCGGAAAATAATGACTTCCCCTTGTATCTGAAGAGACATATCAACCATCGGCGTTCGGTAAATTTCCAAAATGCGCCGGTCAATTTCCAGTTCAGTCAGGTTATCCAGATGGGGGAAGGCACGAGAAAAAATTTTACCGACAGCTTGCCCCGGATGAATATTCAGGTAGCGGGTGAGCATTTCATTCCACGAGACAATTTGCCCACGATTATCCAACACCACAATACCGTCGGGTAAATGGTTAAGCACCATGTCAAACGTGAGGGTCATAAGAGGGGGTGTGCCTTCAATCTGTACTTACTGAACGTCATTGTAAGCCAAAAATGGTCAATTATCAAAGAAGGCAGCGTGAAAAATTCCTTAAAATTTTGTGAAGACTTCGGGAAATAAAACAAAAAGGGGCATTTTTGCCCCCTTTGCAATGGTTGTTAATTCACCCGTTCGCGGACGAGGAATTCAATCTGGTCGCCTTCTTTGAAATCGTGGAAGTTGCCCAAGCCAATCCCACATTCAAAACCGGCCCGCACTTCACGAACATCTTCTTCCACCCGTTTGAGGCTGGTTACACCCTGTGCTTCGGAGATGATGACACTGCCACGCCGCACACGGGCTTTGGCATTGCGGCGAATCGTGCCGTTGAGGACATAACTCCCGGCGATATGACCGACTTTTGGAATTTTGAAGACTTTACGGACTTCGGCAGTGCCAATGACCTTATCCTCATATTCCGGTTCGAGCAGCCCGTTAAGCGCCAGTTCGACATCTTCCAAAAGTTTATAGATGATGTTATAGGTGCGAATATCCACATGATGACTTTCGGCAGCTCGCCGCGCCGGATTGTCTGGCTCAACGTTAAAGCCAATCACAATCGCGCCGCTAGATTGGGCAAGGTTGATGTCATCTACTGTGACATCGCCAATACCGGAATGGATGATGGCAACTTTGAGTCCTTTGTCCTCCACCTTAATATTGTTAATGGAGTTGATAATCGGTTCTAATGACCCGTTCACATCGGCTTTGATAATCAGGCGCAGTTCGGTGGTTTCGCCTGCCTGGAACTGGGCAAACAACGATTCCAGCGTCTGGGTTTGGCGGCTGCGCTGGGTCGTTTCGACCTGCAACAATTCGCGTTCTTGGGTAATCCGCCGGGCTTCTTTGACATCCTTAACGACTTCAAATTCTTGACCAGCGGCAGGGGTATCGCTTAAACCCATCACCGACACGGGTTTGGAAGGCAGCGCTTGCTGCACTTTGTTGCCGTTTTCATCAAACATGCCTTTGATACGCCCATGCGCCGTTCCCACAATCACCGTATCGCCAACACTGAGCGTGCCGTTTTGCACCAAGAGGGTTGCCACGGGCCCACGCGCCGTATTTTTGCTGGCTTCCAAAACGACCCCACGGGCAG
>CAZXCU010000030.1:0-35921 GCA_964639245.1 uncultured Anaerolineae bacterium | reverse complement strand
ACGACAGAGACCATTTTACCCTCTCATTCCGGCAAAAGTGCATAACACCCTCTAGCGGGCGGCGCGAGGGCGGGGATGCCATCCTCACCCAGATGATGTAATCCACCTCGATTACAGAATCTGATGCTATCGCATGTCGCGGACTCTATCCTTCGGGTTTAGCAACCCTGGGGGATAGGTCGGAAAGACCTCTGAATCTGCGGTCTGGCTCCTCATCACACAGCCAGAAAGCCACGTCCGGGCATTCCACGGCAGACGCTCGTAAGGGCGGACGCATCCTCACACGAGGGTATAGCGATGGTGAGCTTGACTCCTACCGCGATCAAGACAGAAGACACAAGGTTCGCTTGTGTTCCCCGCGTGTTTTAACACCTTCAGCCTGTTCGGTCAGTGTGGGAGTCCCTTGAAATTTGTCTTTATCGCAAGCCATTTATCTGCATAAGGAGTCATTCCCATGTCTAAAACAACAACTGCTAACGCCAAAGTGAACCGTGTGTTAGTGCTGATTGATGCCACGCCGCAGGGCGGGAAAGTCGTCCTGCGTGCCTTGCACGGTTGGGAGAAGTCCCTCGCTGAACAGACCATCGAACTGACAGCGCAGGATTTCACCTTCAACGATGCCAAACTCACCGGCGATCATGCTAAAATTATCGCCATCATCAAGACCCTCAAACGCCTGACCAATAAGCTGCCTGCGAAGGGCAAAGCCCGCTACCATCTGGTTATTGTGCAGTCCAGCAAGGCGGTCCAAACTTGGCTGACCGATGCCGCTTCCCGCAAAGCTGAATTACCCAAGACCCTGACAGGCTATGTGGACAAAATGGCAGCCCGCTTCCCCCATCTGCAATTCGAGCAGCGTGAACGCAAAGTCATCACCAAACTGATGACCGCTCACTAGCCGAGAGCCGCCCCACCAGGCGGCTTTTTTGTTTCTCAGGGAGAACTCCATGAATGACACCCTCTTTAGCCTGCGTTTTCAGCGTACACCCCCACCTGACCCACAAGCGGCTGCCCAAGTGGAAAGCTGGCTAGACAGATGGGGGATTCATTACCAGCGGAATGCCGCGTGGCACACCTATGATGCTGCCTATCGAGAACAGTTCCACTTCACCTTAGCATGGGTGATCCTGCCCACCGCAGGTCGCCAGCCGACGGATTATCTGCTGCTGGAAATCCTCCCTGATGGGTTCAGCAGCCAGCGCAGTGCTGCCCGTCAGCATCTGCTCAAGGCACTCTGGCCCGGACGGATGCTGATGTTAGAAGCCCACCTGCTGCGGACTGATCCGCAGACTGCCCAACTGCATCTGTTGAATGCCCTCTAATGAAAGGACGTGAATCATGTTGATGACTACCCAACAAGCTCTGGCACAGTACCATATTGCCTATGACAATGAAGCCTATCGAACAGCCTGCGGTGCTATCGCCTGGCTGCTGCTGGCAGGGACACCCCAGACCCTTACCAGTGTGACCGATGCGCCTGACTATATCGCACTCGCTAATCTGCTGACCGATACCGCCTTAGAGATGTGCGGACACCCCGCCTATCATGGACGCGGCTGGACGCTGGCTTTCAAACTGCACCAACTTGGCACAGAGCGGCTTGAGCGCGGGGTGCTTGACTTGGCTGCTTTACAGCGCACTTTCACGGCAGTGGAGGCTTATCTCGTCCGGTTCCGGCAGGAGGAGGGATAAGATGCTGCACCTTGCCCTGCGTTTTCATGACAAGGGACGCTATGAAAGCCATGCCGATCCCACCAACCGCCGCAAGCCAAAAGTGGCTGGTTATCAGGTCGTTAAACCCGCTTATCGCATCCTCAAGCTGCTGGCAGGCGAGCAGGTCAGCGACATCCCCCGTTCACGGATCGTGGAGTATCACTATGTCACAGTGGCTGACACGGTGCGCCAGCAGGGGAACTACTTCATCCTGCCTGTCGAGGAGAGTCAGCTTGCCCAGATCGAAGCCATCACTAAAACGGAACGAAATCCACCCGTTTATCTGTGGCGTGACGAGGGCTGGTGGTCATTTCCCCAGTTGGAGCTGTATAACACAGGCGAGATGACAACGGTGCGAACCACGATGGGCGACCTTTTCGGGAATGTCCATGAGACTCGTGAGCATCAAATCGAAAAGACCGCTTTACGCATCCGTCCCACTTATGAACCCTCCAAGGGTCCGGGCTTTGCCCTAACGCCCGCGGCTCCCACCAGTCTGCCCGATGCGCCTGCCAATCTACCGACCAGCATCACTGGCAATGGCATGGTGCTGGAATGGAAGCGCGGCTACGACGATAAACCGCCGTGCTGGTGGATCCGTGATGAACAGCGTGTCAGCAAGGCACAGTCGGCAACCTACCGCCACTATGCCGCCCTCAAAGCGACACCTCACGCCCGTTGGAGCAAAGGTTTTTCGGCTTGGTATTACACGGGCGGGCTGCTGCCGCCGCAAAAATGGTTGGAACTGGTTGGCTATACTGGTGCAGTTTCACCCACCATGCCGCCCGAACTCAGCCAGCAGATTGAAGCGGTGCTGGCAGCCGATGAAGCCGCCGAACGAGAGCCGCTCATTCCCCTGTCACTCTATGATGCCCATACAGGTCGGTATGACTGGAATTACGGCAATCCCGAGGTGTGGTGCAGGCTGGTTTGTGGTGATAAATGGGTGTTCTTCGCTGCCAATGCCAGTCTGACCGAACGCAGTCTGTACGGCTACCAACTCAAACTAGGCGAAGGGGCAGTGACAGGCGAGTGGCTGACACTTTTCTTGGACGAACTGGCAGACAGTTCCATTCAGCATGATCCCAGCTTCACCCGCCAATCCCTGCGCCGCGCCATCGAGCAAACGGCTGCCAATGTGAAGACCTTCCTGCCTGACGAACTGGGCATCCCCAGCGATGCTGAGTGCCGCCGCCGTGCCTTTGAGGAACGTCACCAAGCCTATCTCGCCGAACTGGAACGCAAACGTGAGCTTGAAGCCCGGATGAAACCCTACCATGAATTTCAGGCACTGCTCAAACTGCGCCAAACCTTTGAGGAACGGCTGCATCATCTGACCGCCCTCAAAGCACTGCCCGCCCAGTCCACGCCGCCATTAGATGATCCCTGGAGCTGAAACCATGTCACACCAAACAGCTTCCAAAAGCCTAATCACCCAGAGCTATGTGGGACAGATCACCGTCGTCGGTGAATGCTTCTGCTATGGCTGTGCGTTGGACGGTCAGCAGTTGGTCTATCTGGATGTGGCGGGCCCTGCCACGTCGGTAGAAGCGGTCTGGGCAAAGCTGGCACAGGCGAAGGAATGTTATGTCATCCCGCCCGAACGTGATGCTCAGAAAATTATCCTCCGCACGGCTGAAGGGCTGCTCAAACGTCTGCAACGCAAGGTTGAAGGACTTGGCATTCACCACCTGCTGCTCGTTCATCAGGACATCCTCACCCCCACCTACGCTGAACTCAGCACCACCTACTTGTTCCTTGCGGACAAAGATCAGACCACTGCCAAACTCGGCTCCCATATCCAGCAGTTGGTGGACATCGCGGTTTTCCCACACTGGTTTCCGTATCTCGTCCAACAGGGACGGGTGGAGGGACTCATCAGCCCGCTGACCTGCCACGGCGGAGTCAGCCTGTGGAAGCTGGTGCTAAATAAGACTGCTTGGCAGCGGCTGATCTGCCGCGGTGTCAGCCATCGCAGCCTGAGCCTGCCAGACTAAATCTATTTGGTACACATCTACAAAGCCCTGTGAAAAACGGGGCTTTTTGTTTTATGGAGAGACTGTAATGCCACGATTAACGTCACTCGAAAAGGGCGGTTTTTACGCTTTCAATCCGGCGTATCTACCGCATGTCGCCTCCCTGTTCGCCCCCACCGCCAACGACGGCAGACTCCTCGATCCCTGTGCCGGTGAAGGGGATGCCCTCCAACACCTCGCCCAAGCGTGGGGGCTAACCCCTTATGCCAACGAACTGGACATCGAGCGTGCGGCTGCCTGTCTGGAAAAGTTTGGAGCAGCGCAGGCGGTGCAGGGCGACCTCTTCCAACTGCGGGCTTCGACCAACGGTTTCCTGATGGCATGGGTGAACCCACCTTACACCTGGGATATGGGGAGCGACGAGAAGCGCAGAGAATTAAGCTTCCTCAAACACAGCCTCAAATGGGTCCAAACCAATGGCTACGTCGCTTGGGTGGTCTATGCCCAGCATGTGACCGCTGAAGCGGCTGCGGTGCTGGCAAAGAACTGTTCACAGGTGGACATCTGGGAAGTGCCAGAACTGCATTTGGGGGAGTATCGCCAAGTGGTGGTCATCGGACGCATCGGCAAAGCCGAACAGGAATTAGCGGCATTTGCCCAAGACATTCTCAGCCAAGTGCGGCAGCCGCATCCCCTCACAATACAGCCTGAACCCCCCTATACCTTCTCGTCACCGCAGCCGCTGAACCGCTTCCTGTTCGCCCCCAAAATCCTTACTCCTGAGATCACCCTAGCTGCGCTGCAAACAGGCAGTGCCCACGGAATGGCACAGTTTCAGAGCCTGCTTGAATCACCCCCGCCTATAGATGAAATCCGCCCCATCGTGCAGCCCAGAGGGATGCAAATCGGTCTGGTGCTGGCAGCGGGAATGTTCAATGGGCTGATTTTAGACACACCCACACATGGGAGAGCCGCTGTCCGCAGCACCATTCGCACCGTCGAAGAACTGCGTGAAGCACCCGAAGAAATCAATGAAGATGATCCCACTACTACCGAACGTGAAGTCTACCGCACCCGCCCTGTCGTAACCATCACCCTGCTAACAGAACAGGGTGAGATGCTGCCCATGACAGGCGATGCCGCCCTAGTGAACTTCATCGCCGATCACAAAGCCGCTCTGCTGGACTATCTCGATAGGCACTTCAAACCGCTCTACGATTTCAACTACACCCCTCTCGCGCCCGTGCTGAACCGCGTCCGAATCGGCAAAGGGCTGTTCGCCACACAGAAACACGTTATCGCCGCTGCTTACACCGCCCTGCACCAGCGCAAAGGCATCTATCTGGTCGGTGAGCCGGGAGTCGGAAAAAGTGTGATGGGAGCCGCGCTCGCCGCTGCCATGCAGCCTCAGATGCGTTCAGATCAGGTGGTCATCTGCATGTGTCCGCCGCACTTGGTCGAAAAGTGGAAGCGTGAGATCGGCAAAGTCACGTCCAGCAGCTATGTGGAAATCCTCGAAAACGTGGATGAGACTCGTGCCTTCATGGACAAGTGCCGCCGCCTGCTGCCGCATACCCTCAAGGTGGGCATCATCGCCCGGGAGCGTGCCAAGCTGGGGGAAGGCTGGGAAGCGGCAGTCTACTGGCATAAACGCCATACCGCCCTGTGGAAACTGGGAACTGAGCCGCCTGATGAGCTTAAAGGCAAACCGCGCCTCTTCACGCAAGAAATCCCCCTCTGCCCAGCCTGCGGCGCAGTCGTCACCAAAGACCAGAAGGGCGAAAAGGTAGCAACACGAGCATGGCTGAATGATGCACCCCGCACCTGTTATACCTGCGACGGCGCACTCTGGCAGGACAAGCGCACCTTCAGTGCACCTAAAAACGGTGAGAAATTCCCGCGCAAGAATCCCCGCATGGCATTGGCGGACTACATCGCTCGTGTCCATCCGGGACGGGTCTATCTCTATATCGCCGATGAGGTGCATGAACTCAAGAGTTTGTCCAGCGATCAAGGTGATGCCTTCACCGTCCTGTGCAATACGGCGGAGAAAGTCATTGGCTTGACCGGGACCTTGTATGGTGGGGTCGCGTCATCCATTTTTGGACTGGAATATCAACTCAATCCGCGAGTCACTCGTCGCTATAACTGGGGTGAGTGCAATACCGACAAAGGCAAACAGTTGGCCCGCTGGGTGGATCAGATGGGGTCATTGGAGCGCATCGTCGAATACAAACCCCAGTATGACCAGTCAGGACGCTATACGGGCAAAGCCCGCTTTGAGCATCAGCCGCGTGAGGCTCCCGGCACATCGCCCATGTTGGTGCGCGAAATCCTCGATCATGCCTTGTTTGTCGGCTTGACTGACATCAGTGACATGCCACCTTACGAAGAAATCCCCGTTCCCATCGACATGGATGCAGATTTGCGGGAAATCTATGACGACACCAAACAGGCGTTGGGTGAGTATCTCTTTCAATGCCGTTTGGAAGGCGATGCTTCCTTTTTAGGTCGCTATCTGCGAACCCTCTTGAGCTACCCCAATGCCCCCTTCCGCGCTGAAAACATCATTCACCGTCGCAAGCTGCGCGGGGAGGATGGGACGTTCATGCCGCTCGAAAAAAGTGTCTGGACGATGCCGAACTTAGGTGAAGACCGCTTGTACGCCAAAGAGCAGTGGCTCATTGACACCGTTCGGTCTGAACTGGCACAAGGGCGCAAAGTAGGCATTTTCGTCGAACAGAGTGCTACCCGTGATATTCAACCGCGCCTAGCTGATCTGCTCACACAGCACGTTCCCCACGCCAGACCCTTCATCTTGTATGGCAAGGTTGACCCCAAGAAACGCGAAGCGGTGTTAGAGGCACAATTGAAAGCGGGCTGCAATATCTTCCTCGCCAACCCCAAACTCGTCCAGACGGGACTCGACCTAGTAGCGTTCCCGACCTTGATCTTTTACGAGATCAACTATTCGCTGTATGTCACCATTCAAGCCTCACGGCGGGCATGGCGCATCATCCAGAGTGAACCATGCAAGACCTTCTACCCTTACTACACCGATTCAATGGAAGCACGGGCAGTGGCCCTCATTGGACGCAAACAGCGGGCAGCCAAACTGCTGTATGGCGATAACGACATCGGTTTGAGCGAACTCACCGATGGTGGGGATGAGGCGAACGATCTCATCGCGGAACTGGCCAAATCGCTGGATGAAGATGCGGGCGTGACCGATCTGCGTGACCTGTTCAAAGCCGCTTCCAGTGCCGAGGAAAGGCGCGAAAGTTTGTGGGCTGTCGAAGCGGCGGAGGAAGCTCATCCCGAATCTCAGGCATTTGTCATCGAACGCTGGTTGGCAGAGACCCGGACTTGGCAGATCATCTCGCGTCATGTCAATGGAACTATCCCGGTCAATGTGTTCTCCTCTTGCGCCGAAGCGGAACAGATGGCGCAGCAGTTAGCGGCCCAAACACGACAACGCTATCGCATCATTGGCTATCCTGACCCACAGGCGCACTTCATCCAGTATCAAGGGATGGAACGGCAGATCGTCCAGCAGACCGCCCAAGTCAGCCTGCCCGACTACGCCATATACGATGCTGTGGAGCAGTGCGCCATCGAGTTAGAGGGGACACCCGACACACCGCCGCTCATGGCAGACCAGCCGCCCGCACCCGCCGGGTTGCCACCCAAACCCAAAGTGCAGCGCCGCCGCCGTGTGAGTCTATCCGCTGCGCCGGATGATCTCGAAGCTCCCATGCACTCTACCAAACCACCTCTGCCCAAGCGTGAATCTGCCCCAGCCGGTGAGGTACGTCAATTGGCTCTGTTTGATGTGTAGGAGGGCGTATGATCCCCGACATGACCCTCCAACTGCTGCGGGCAGTCTACCGTGGTCAGCAGGCAGGGTATCTGACGCTGACCGCTATCCATCCCAGCAAACGTCTCCCCACGCCCTCACGTCATATCCCAATCACAGATAAGACAGCAGTGCATCAGGCATTGGCGGACCTGCTGGCTGCCAATGCTCAGGGCTGGGGAGCCTACTTCTCGGTAGCACTCCGTAAACATCCTTTAGATCGCTGGAAGCGCGGCGGGCAGGCTGATCTGCTGGTGCTGCCTGCCTTGTTTGCCGATCTGGATGGCGATTTATCCACCAGCTTTGAGCGGATTCAGGCAGCGGGAATCGCTGGAATGCCTGCCCCGTCTGCGATGGTGGGCAGTGGACGTGGACTGCATCTTTACTGGCTTATCACCCCTACGACGGACTTCCGCACGGCTAATCTGGTGCTGGCAGGACTGGCAGAGCGGTTGGGTGGCGATGTGACCACAGCCGCTAATGCTCTGCGGTTGCCCGGCAGCCGCAATACCAAACCTGATGTCAACCGTCCCTGCCAACTGCTGTGGTTGGCTGAAAAGCGGCGTTATACCCTCGCCGACTTCATCCCCTTTCAAGCGGAAGCCCCACCACCACGCCAGCCGACTGAGCTGCCCTTGCGCTGGCGTGCGCCTCCGCCAACTTTGCGTGGGGACAAGCCCGCACTTCTCTCCGATGAACTCAACCCTGATCTGGTCGAGGCAGTCGTGCATATCCTCCTACGGGATTACGCAGGTTTCGTCCAGAACAATGGCTGGATTGGAGCCTTATGTCCCTGTGGACACAGCCGCGATCAGCCGGGTCGTCACTTCGGTTTTTCACCTCAGCATGGTGTCGCCCGCTGCTTCGGGCGGCACGGACAGATTTTGTTGAAGGAGTTATGCACCCTCATCGGTGTAGACCCCGCCAGTTACGGCGGACTGTATTGCAAAACATAACCAATGAAAGGAAATTTCGTATGGCAAAGTCGAAAAGCAAGCCCCAAGAAACCGTCCTGCTGATCCGCATCCCCGATGCCGAAGCGCGGCGCGGTGAAGCCTCGCTCACCATTCAACGCGGCGATTTAGGGCATCTCACCCAATTCAACTACACAGGCTTGACCCTGCGCGGCAATATCGCCGAAGCGGTGCAGGCTGCCCTGATCGCACTGGCGAAGCTGGAAGCCGCCCCACCCCCCAAGTTCAATACCACCCCTGCCCCTGCTCAGGGTGAAACGGCTGTCACCACCGACGCTTCCACTGCTGAGAACGAATCCGATGTGGACGACGATGAAGTGGACACCACTGATGTAGATGAAGGCGAGGAGGGTGAAGAGTCCTCTGAGGTGGATGACAATGATAAAACTGCACCCGCTGAGGTGAACCTCAGTGCCACCCCTGAAGCCTCTGCCGCTGAACCTTCAGCCCACACCACCAGTGCAGCACGATTGATGTCTGCCATGCCCGACAATACTGCCCAAATGTCCTTGTTTTAGTCCGAAGATAGGAGCAATAACCATGTCCGACAATCCTGCAACATCTCAAAACCGTGTGTTTGTCATCGGCGGGGTGCGCCTCACCGAAGATGCTTCGATGGTGGGCAAAAGCACCGCCGAGATTCAGAAAATGCTCACGCCGCTCTATCCGCAGGTCGAAAATGCGACGGTGCGCGAACGCACCGATGAGGCCAGCAGCATGACCATCATCGAGTGGATTCCCAAGCCGGGTCGCAAAGGCTAAATCGTCCGCGCCTGCTGTTCAGGTGTGGACAGCAGGCTTTTTTTGGAGAACCGCCGATGAACAATACCTCTTTACACCAGCTTATCACCACGCTGGAAACCCTTGAGCCGCTGAAGTTGGAAGCCGTGTCCCTGCTGCACACTTTACGTCCCCAAACAGGCGAATGGCTGCCTAGCGAGCTAACGCTGACACCTGAAACCAAAGAGCAGGTCATTGCTGCTACCGTTGAGTTGGTGGCTTACACCCGCCGCAGTGCGAATATGGCGCGGCTGCTGGCGCATTTGCCGCCTATTCCCCTGCGCGATGTGCCAGTGGTGGAGCCTGCACCATGAACCTCAGCGACCTGCAAGCCGCCATCGCCCTGCTGAGTGCGGCGACACTGGCAGACCCCCTGCTGGCGTTGTGCAGCAGTCTGGCATGGCTTGACCCCCTCATCACACAGGATGACACCTTTCTGGATGCCTTTGAGTATCCCTACATGGACACCAGCGATCCGTGGATGAATATCGCTTTGGGCTGGGACATCTCTCGCCGCTGTTTTCCGGCGGTGTATGCCAGCACCACGCTGGCACTCCGCAGCGGAACCCCTGAACCGCAGCTCTCCGACTTGATGTGTGAAGGCATCAACCAGCATCTGGTGGGCGGTGAACTGCATGATCTTGAACAACTGCACTTCGGTCTGCCCTTCTTCGGAGTGGGGGTAGACCTTACCTCGCCTGAATTTTTCGCTCATCCTGCCAATGCGCCGCTGGTGCAGGTCTACGACCTATTTGGAGTCACCGTTGGTGACTACTCCATCCCCGATAACTTCCACCAAGTGGCACGGGTCGCGCAGGTGCTGGCACTCAGTCTGCGTGAAACAGATCAGAGGGACTACACCAATCTGGCTTGGCTGCTGGATTGGCTGTTCGCCCAGACGGGCAATACTGCCGCTGATTACACCGATGAAGACCTGTACGAGATGGGACTTGAACCGCTGCCTTGGGAACCCGCTGAAGTCGAGTTCAATACCCTGATGCACAGCGAAGCCGCTGAAATCCTTCAATTTGCCTATCAAGGCTTGGACACACTGCTGAGTGATCCAGACCTGCAAGCGGCTTTTTGCACCCATATCCAGACAACCACCCAAGCCATACGAAAGGTAAAACACCATGACTTTAATGATGCCGATGCCCACCGCTTTGCACAATGCCTCCGATGGGCTGACCGCCCTGAGCCAGTTGATGCGGGCGGAGCCAACCCTAACCCTAAAACTCTATCCCTTCGGGGTGCTGATGCAGCGTAAAACAGCGCAGGGCTGTATGGAGTATTTGATTGATCCTGCCCAGCTTGCCTTGCAGTTGGCATCCACCGTCCGTTTAGAAACAGGCATCCTCTCCCCCAACACCATCTACATCTCGCAGGAAGGGGTGCAAAAGCTGGTGGTAGAATACCGCCCCCGCCAGAAAACGGCCCTCTTTCTGGAAGGTACAGATGCACCTTTGATCGTGCCGCTGCCTGAACTGCTCCTGTTCCGCCGC
Organism: uncultured Anaerolineae bacterium; assembly: GCA_964639245.1. Taxonomy (GTDB): domain Bacteria; phylum Chloroflexota; class Anaerolineae; order Aggregatilineales; family J027; genus SB15. The sequence goes on along the minus strand of CAZXCU010000030.1, from coordinate 25,120 downwards.
ACCACTGATAAAGGACTGCCCGACTATCGCGTGTTTGCGGTCAAAACCCGTCCGACAAACCTCAACGCCAAACTGTTCCATGCCCCTCTGCCCAACATTTATGATGATGGACGGGTGTGCTGGGGCAGTGTCCAACACTTGCAGGCACAGCAGTTGACAGGAACCAACCTCACCGAAGATTGGAAGGTTCTGCTGGGGACACGCTTCGGTTCCCACAATGCAGGCCGGCGCAGCAAAAGCCATCCCGATGACATCCGCAAGAAATATCTGGCGATGGAAACTGCCAAAACACGGGTCTATCCCAAGTCTGATTTGCTACCTGCCAACCGCACCTTGGAAGATGTCTTGGAAGGACTGCGACGATGAAACTATATGCCTATGATGGAGCCTGGCAGATTGACCATCTGCTCATTGTCGGGGTGGGCGGTACGGGGTCGTCCCTCGCGCATATCGCCGCCCGCATCCTGTGGCAGCGCGGACAGATGGGACAGAGTGTACCCCTGCTGCATCTGGTGGATCCCGATGTGGTGGAAGAAAAGAATGTCGGACGACAGCACTTTCTACCACTCGACATTGGACTGCCCAAAGCTGAAGTCACCGCCCGCCGCCTCAGTCTGCTGTATGGACTGCCGATTCTCTGGTCGAATGAGACCTTTGATGCTGCCAAACACCTCCAGCGCGGCACAGTCCTTGTGGGCTGTGTGGATAATCACTCTGCTCGCCAAACGCTGGTGAACGCTGCTGAGGGGGTCACGTATCTGGATGTGGGTAATGCCCGTACCTATGGGCAGGTGGTGTGCGGCTCCACCGCCTCAGTTGACAGGGTGATGAGCAGCATCACGCAGATGGAGAGCGACCAGCAGTACACCCGCCGTGACCACTACTATCCCTGTCAGCACCTGCCCAACATCGCTTTGCTCTATCCTGAACTGCTGGAACCTGAACCACCGACGGTGCAGCCTGACCTCTCTTGTGCGGAGTTGGTCATGGCAGAAGAACAGCACCTGCTCATCAATGATGCGATGGCGATGGTATGCAGCAGCTACCTCTATAAGCTGATTAACCGTCAGCCGCTGACCACCTTCTTAAGTCAGGTGGATTTGCACCAGCAAGCCACCACTTCAAAGCGCATCTGCCCGACGGAACTGCGCGACAGTTTAGGCAGTGTTGTATCACTGCTAACCGCTTGATTCTTCCGTTTTGTTATCACTTTTGAGCCATTGAAAGGAATTACCATGCCGACCCAACGCATCCTGATTACCTATCTGGTGATCGCCAATGAGCAGCCGCTTGAGGCGGTCCAGCCTACTGAAGCTCTGGTTTGGAAAAAAGAGCTGGCAGTTACAGCCATCGCTCCAGACATCCGTCCTGATCCCGATTGGTGTTATGAGCGCATCATCGCGGCTAATCCCGATTTTGACCAGTACACCATCGGCATCTGGGCAGTGGATATTGAGCCTGAATAGGGCTTGGCTTTCGCATCACTGCTTGAAGACGCGCTCGATGGGCGCGTCTTTCGTTTTCTAGGAGACTGACCATGCTGACCTTAGACCAATTGACTGAGAAAGTCACCCTACCCAGCGAGATTGACCATGCCCTCAAATCGGGTTTTGATCTTGCCCTCAGTATTTCAGGGGGCAAAGACTCCGATGCCATGAGCCGCCTGCTCTATCATATGCGTTTTCACCAGCCGTGTGCTTGGCGGGGACGCATCATCCTACTGCACGCCCAGTTGGGACGGGCAGAACACCTCATCACACCCCGTTACATCACCCGTTTTGCCGATCAGTTGAGACTGCCCCTGCATATGGTGGATGGAGGTGATCTGGTGGATGTGATGAAAGCTAGAAAAGCCAAACTCGAAGCGCAAGGCAAACAGGCTCCCTTCTGGCCTTCGGCGCAAGCCCGCTACTGTACCTCGACCTGCAAGCGCGACAAGCTGAGTGCTTTCCTGCGGACTTGGGTAGGTAAAACGGGCAGAGTTATCTGTGCCATGGGGCTGCGTGCGGCTGAATCCTCCTCACGAGCGCACAAACCCATCCTCCAACCCCGTGTGGGAGTCCAAACACAAAGTCGCACAGCCTATGATTGGCTTCCCCTCCATCATTTCACCACCGCTGAGGTTTGGAATGCCATTGGCTACAGTCTGGCTGAACTACACAATCTACAGGCGAGATTCAAAGGCATGACCCCAGAGCAGATTTTTGAGACATCCTTCAAAGCCCATCCCGCCTATGCGTTGGGTAACGAAAGGCTATCGTGTGGACTGTGTATCTTTGGGAGTCGGGGTGACTTGCGAAATGGAGCGCGACAAAACCCAGAAGTTTATAGGGAATATGTGCAGCTTGAAGTGGAGTCAGGTTATGCCTTCCAACCGAGACACTGGTTAGGGGATGTCGCACCCGAATTGCTGCCTCCTGATCTGCAAACCGCGCTCCAAGAAGTCAAAGGGCAGCCATACCAGTTGCAACCTCTCCCCAATCCCCCGCTGGTTCCTCAGCAGCTTCCCCTGTTTTGAAATCCTCGCCCACTGGTGCTGTGGTGGTGATAATGATCGTCCCTAGCTGTTCATCTCAAAATACACCGCTTCAGCACCACTTCTCCCCATAAAAAACACCTTTTCAGACCAACACCGCTTTTGGATGGGCAGCGTGCGCTGCCCCGAACGCCGTAGGCGTTCCGACATTTTTGCCCCACATTTCTAAAAAAACACCGCCGCAGAGGGGCAAAAATGGAGCAAGCCTAACAGCTTGCCCCTGCACGTTCCGTACAGGGGGGTATGCGGCACTTCGTACCGCATCACTTCCTGTGGAAGTGGTGTATGCAGCGATAAACTCCCGCTTATCCGCTGTTTGACGATGGCAACTGTTGAGCTGCTCTAAACATTCTCAAAATGTGGTATGAAAAAGCTCTTGACCTTCTAGTAACTATAAGGTGTACAGTTAAACAAATGAGGTGGGCCACTTGGCGACCTCATCTTTATGGAGCCGTAGTAAGGTAAGGAGGACACACAATGTCAGATACACCCAATCGGGGTTTTAGGACACTCCAACCCCTTTTCAATGCAGAAATGGTCTATCGCGGAGGTGAAGCAATCACCTCGCCAGAGGGCAAGGTTGGGGAATATATCGGCAGTGGGGATGGAACGGTCAATGGCAGGATTCAGGGAAAAATCCGTTGGGATTTGTATGAAGACATTGACGATGGCGTTTGCTTGACCAATTTCGCTGGCGAAATTGAAACCGATGATGGGGCGATCATACGGTATGATGCGCGAGGGCATGGAAAAGTTCCAGACCCGGAGAAGCCGAATAATTGGGTCATGGTCTATGGGGTGAAATTTGACACCGATAGTGAAGACTACGCCTGGCTGAACGCGACGCTGGGGGTGTGGGAAGGTGAGTTCAATATGGAAACCTACCAGCATCACTACCGCGTCTATGCTCATATCAGCGAGTGAGGCAGTGTCCAGGCATAGGGCACACGCTGTTTGTAAGCAAAATTGGGAGGATTTAGGTTATGCCCAGCATACAAGTTGATGAAGCGATGGCACTGTTAAAAGGGCGTGGTCAGCACACCGCAGAGTCGGCTCGGTTTCAACGCATCCTGGTTCAGAGTCTGGCAGAAGGACATCCGGTAACAATTCAAGAAATGGCGGATAAGACTGGGTATCCACTTGATACGATTGAAGATGCCTTCCGGCGCATGAGGGCAGGTGGCTACGAATTCAATGAGCAGGATGAACTGGTCGGGGCTGCCTTGACGCAAATTCCGACACCCCATCACTTTTATGTGAACGACCAGCATCTATATGCCTGGTGTGCGCTGGATACATTATTTTTGCCAGCCCATGTTGGACAAACAGCACAGGTTGAATCCATTTGCCCTGTGACAGATGAAATCATTCGGCTGACCGTTTCGCCACATGGCATTGAATCTGCTGCACCATCAGCGGCGGTTCTATCTATCGTAACCGATAGTCAATGCACTGCCGGGCCACAGGGCAGTTTCTGTGGACGCATCCATTTCTTTGCTTCGGAAGGGGTCGCTGCTCAGTGGTCATCAACTCATACTGATATTGCTGTCTTTACCCTTGATGAAGCCTATCAAATTGCCTATGCGCTTTATATTGAGCCGGTGCTCAAATACAGCTAGCCAACAAAGGAGCCATAAGGTGCATGAGTAGAAAGGACATCTCCTATATACCCAAAACTAATTCGCTTATCAGATGTAGACCAGCTAACCTCGGCTCCTTCAGTTCTAACGAAACGCTTATATTTCCCACTTGACCTTCTAGCAGCTAGAAGGCGTATAGTCCGAATAGTGAGGTGAAAACATGCTCCAGATTGGTGAATTGAGCAAACGAACGGGTATCTTGAGTACGACCATCCGTTACTACGAACAGATCGATCTCCTCCCCCGGCCCCAGCGGGCGGAGAGTGGCTACCGGATTTACGATGAGGCCGATGTCGAGCGGCTGCAATTTATCAAACGGGCGCGATCTCTGGGTTTCGCCCTGGATGAAATCACGGAAATCTTAGCCTTTCGGGAACGCCAGGAACCGCCCTGCCGGTACGTGATGCAAACGATGCGGGAGAAAATCGACAGGATTCAGGAACAAATTCGGGAACTGGAACGATTGGAGGCTGAATTGTCAGCGCTCTATGAGGCTGGGCAGCAGCTACCGGAAGATGCCCTCATGCGCCAGTGTGTGTGCCATCTGATCCTCACGAAAGACGAACAGTAAGCAAGGAGAAAGTGATGAACAAGGAAGATGTGCAAGAAATCACATTGGATGTACGCGGGATGACCTGCGCTAGCTGTGCGGTGCATGTCTCACGCGCACTGGGCAAAGTCTCAGGGGTAAGCGATGTAGATGTTCCCGGTTGGCAGTCGGGACAGGCAACGCTCAAAGCAGAAGGCAGTGTCTCCAATGAAATGCTGGCAGAAGCCGTGAAAGCCGCCGGCTACCGCGCTACTGTCAAAGAACGACGTGGCATTCAAACCGACATCCCCGGCAATGGCAGAACTCCCCAGGATTTTGACCTCATGGTGATCGGCGGCGGTTCAGCCGGATTCGCAGCAGCCATCAAAGGGGCTGAATTAGGCAAGCGGGTTGCTCTGGTCGAAGCCCGCATCATAGGCGGTACATGCGTGAATGTTGGGTGTGTTCCCTCAAAGACCATTATTCGCGCTGCCGAGGTACATCATCGCGCCGGACATCATCCTTTCCAGGGTGCAGCCCGCATCAACGCTGCGGGTGATTGGGGTGCGGTCATCGCCCAAAAAGACGAACTGGTAGATGAATTGCGACAGGCGAAGTATGTTGACGTGCTGGCTGCCTATCCCGAAATTATCTACCTTCAAGGCTGGGCGAAACTGCTGGGCGATAATCAAGTTGAGATCACCCCAGTCGGCAATGGTGAGAGTCCCACAACATACATGCTTGGCAGTATCGTGATAACCACTGGGGCAAGCTCCTGGGTTCCACCTATTCCTGGATTAGAAGAAGCGGGTTATCTGGACAGCACCTCAGCCTTGAGTCTAACGGAGCGTCCGTCCTCGATGATCGTCGTTGGTGCGAATGCGGTTGGGCTGGAATTAGCGCAGTCTTATGCACGCTTCGGAACTAAGGTGACTGTGCTGGAAGTTATGCCGGACATTACCCCCTTTGAAGAACCCGAAATCAGCCAAGCACTGGCAGATTACCTGCGGGAAGAAGGCATAAGGATCGAAACCGGGGTCAATATCACGCAGATTGATAAGGGTGAGCAGGGGTATCGCTTAACGGCTGAACGTGCTGGGGAAACCCTGATCGTTGAGGCACAAGCCCTGCTGATGGCGACTGGCAGGCGTGCCAACACTCGCGGAATGGGTCTGGGAGAGGCAGGCGTGGAACTAGGCAAACGCGGCGAAATTCTGGTGGATGACCATCTGCATACCACCAACCCCTACGTTTACGCGGCGGGTGATGTGACCGGACGGGATATGTTTGTCTATGTCGCGGCTTACAGCGGAACGCTGGCGGCTGAAAATGCCCTGAATGGCTCAGGGCGTGTTTATGATACACACGTCCTGCCGCGTGTCACGTTCACCGATCCTTCAGTCGCAGCAGTAGGATTGAGCCAACAGCACGCACTGGAAGCGGGTTATGAGGTGAAAACCTCTGTGCTGCCGTTGAAATATGTCCCTCGTGCGCTTGCCAATCGTGATACACGGGGCTTAATTAAGCTGGTAGCAGATGCTGAGACAGATCACCTGCTGGGAGTGCATATCCTAGCTCCCGATGCTGGAGAGATGATTCAAGCCGCCGTGATTGCCCTTAACGCTGGTATGACCGTGCAAGACCTGGTGGATAGCTTCTTCCCCTATCTGACGATGGCCGAAGGGCTGAAGCTGGCGGCGCAGACCTTTGAGAAGGATGTCGCCATGCTGTCCTGCTGCGCGGGTTGATAATCAAGAGGAGCGACAGTGATCCCCACACCGCAGGGTGAAAGCCTGCTCCAAGGGGCTGTCTGTCCAAAGTGTTCGCAGACACGCCTCGAAGCACGGTTACGCCGACCTGCTGCTGGCAGCCCGTGTCAATGCATGACCCGCTGCCCAGCAGTGTGGGCACGAATATTCGCGGGAGCCAGCGCAGTGGGCGACCTGGTTAACCGCCTATGCCTGGGTCGAAGCGCAGCTTCGCCGTGTTGGTTGTCCAGTCTGTGCGTGTACTGCGCCTGAGTATATGCTTGAGTACCGTTATGCTCCTCCCCATAATCTAGGATTCTATCTGGCATGGTGTAGAGAATGTGGTCACGTTTTCCGAGTTGAGATAGGGGACGGTCAAATCGAACTGGAAGCCTATTCACTGTGACACCCCCGAAATACCTTGACCTTCCACTGGCTATAAGCAGTAGGCTGAAATCAGGAGGTGAAAATATCATGTTCAACATCGGTGAATTAAGCAAGCGAACGGGTGTTTTAAGTGTGACGATCCGTTACTACGAGCAAATTGGATTGTTACCTCAGCCAGAGCGCACTGCAAATGGCTACCGGGTTTACGATGAGGAAGACATTGACCGGCTGCGGTTTATTCAGCGAGCGCGTGCTATCGAATTCGCATTGGATGAAATTGCCGAAATCATGGCTTTTAAGGAGTGTCATCAAGCCCCCTGTAGCTATGTGATGGCGATGATGTCTCAACGGATTGGCGAGATTCAGGCACGGATTGACGACCTGGAAAGATTACAGGATGAGTTGACGCTGCTCTATGAATCGGGGCAGCATCTCCTTGAGCATATGGGAACGTAAATACGGGGTTATCCCCAATTCAGAATAGAGCCAATCTCAGGAGCAAATGAATGGTGACCAGTCAAGAGATTCCCATTGACCATGAGCACAAGTTTTTCCGTGACCATCCGCAGATAGCGGACTGCTGCCTGCACCAACGCCCGCTCACCGTGATGTTCGCGGATATGCGGGGATTCACCTCAGTGACTGAACGGTGGGAACTGCGGAATGTCGTGGATTTGCTGAATCGCTATTACCAGCTAACGAGCAAAATCGTCCACCGACAAGACGGATACATCTTTAAATTCCTTGGGGATGGTATCCTTGCCGCTTTTGGTAACCCTACCAAGCCCGAAGTGGAGGTGCGTCGGGCCTTTTTGACAGGGGTGCAATTAGTGAAAGCCTTTGATGCCTTAGCTGCCACAACGATGACTTCTGAAAATCTAGCGATTGGTATTGGTCTGGCGCGGGGTGTGGTCATGCTCTCGGCACTGGGTATGCCGCCCTCACAGGAATTCACCGTCATCGGTGATGCAGTGAATACAGCCAGCCGTCTCGCCAGTCTTGCCCAAGGTAAACAAATTCTCGCTACCAGTGAGGTTCAGCATTGGTTAAAGCCCAATGAATACCACATGATTGGCAATATCTTGCTCAAGGGCAAAGCTGAACCAGTCCCGGTCTACAGCTTGCACGTACCAACACCATCAAAACCAACAGAAGAGGAAATCAAATGACGCAAAACTATGATGTGATTGTTATCGGCGTTGGTATGGCCGGGTTGAATATCGCCCGCAAATGCCGCGCTGCCGGATTAGAGGTTGCTGTCGTTGACGAGCTTCCCTATGGAGGAACCTGTATGCTGCGTGGCTGTGACCCCAAGAAAGTCTTGGTCGGCGCAGCCGAACTCGTGGCATGGCAGCAGCGGATGGCCGATCATGGCATCGGTGGGGAAGTCCATATTACTTGGTCTGACCTGATGAAGTTCAAGCGCACCTTCACCGATGCTACGCCCCAAATGTTGGAAAAATCGCTGGCGAAAAATAGTGTGGCAACCCATCACGGCACGGCGCGTTTTGTAGCTGGGAACAGTCTTCTGGTGGATGGCAAAGCACTGACTGCCAGGCATATTGTCATTGCGACAGGTGCAAAGCCGCGCCCGCTGGGTATTCCCGGAGCCGAACTTGTCATCACCAGCACCGATTTTCTGGAATTGGAAACGCTGCCCAGACGGATCGTTTTTATCGGTGGCGGATATATCTCATTTGAGTTCGCCCACATCGCCATTCGTGCCGGGGCTGAGGTGACCATTCTGCATCGTGGTGAGCGTCCGTTAGAAAACTTCGATGCAGATTTAGTCATGCAGTTAGTTGAGGCATCACAGTCGGTGGGGATTGCTATTCGTCTGGGAGTCGAAGTCACGGCAATTGAAAAAACACAAACTGGTTTTACTGTTCATACTAGGGATGGCAAATCTTTTGAGGCGGATTTGGTCGTGCATGGAGCCGGGCGTGTGCCAGCGATTGATAGACTTGACCTCGAAAAAGCGGGTATTGAGTACAATGCGCGGGGTGTCATTGTCAATGAATATCTACAGAGTATCTCCAATCCTGCGGTTTATGCCGCCGGGGATTCGGCTGCCAGCAGCGGGATGCCGCTCACGCCAGTAGCTGTCACAGAAGGGCATGTCGTAGCCAGCAACATCCTGAAAGGCAATGAACGTACCCCCGATTATACTGGCGTGCCGAGTGTTGTATTTACCATCCCGTCACTTGCCAGAGTAGGACTGAGCGAAGAAGAAGCCAGTGCCCAAGGTTTGAAATTCACCGTCAACCATCAAGAGACCTCCGGCTGGTATTCTGCGCGGCGGACAAATGAGAAGCACACGGGTTTTAAGGTTCTGGTTGAGGAAGATAGCGGGCGCATTCTGGGGGCGCATTTGCTGGGTGCTCATGCTGGCGAGGTCATCAATCTGTTTGCACTCGCCATTCGTAATGGCATCACGGCAGCAGACATCAAGAAAACCATTTTCGTTCATCCTGCCGAGTCTTCAGACATCAGCCATATGGTTTAAGGAGGCCAACTTTGAAAAACACAAAGCAACTCATTACAGGTGGATTGCTGCTCTTAATGCTGGTTGGCAGTCTCCTGATGATTCGCGTTTTCAGCAGCAGCGGCGTGATTTCCTCTGCGAATCAGCTTGATTCTGACGAGACAATACCAAGAACACCAGTTCCCGCCGTTACCCTGCCAACACTGGACGGGCAGGCGGTTAATCTTTTGGAAGATCGCGGCAAGGTGACGGTTCTCTTTGCCATGTCCTACTGGTGTACCACCTGTGTGCCAGAAGCGCAGGCACTGGCTCGGCTTTTCGAGGAGTATGAAGCGCAGGGTGTGCGGATCGTGGTGATTGACCTAGACCCAGGGGTGAATCCTGAACTGCTGCAAACCTTCATTGATGAAGTCGGAGAGAATCGTCTCACCTGGGCATTTGATCCTGACGCTGAGTTTATGCAGCACTATAACGTGCGGGCCTTGGATACAACCATCATTGTCAATGCAGATGGGTATGAAGTCTATCGGGATATTCGCCCAACATCTTATGAAACCCTACGAGAGACTATCTTACAACTCTTGTAAACAACATGAGAACTACATAAGGAATTTGAGATACTCTCTTGACCTTGTAGCAACTGGAAGGGTTAGACTGCGGTCATAGATTGATACCAATGAGGAATGAAACATGACCGAGCCAATAACCACAATGGAATTTAAGGTGCGGGGTATGACCTGTGCAGGGTGTGTCATGTCGGTTGAGTATGCACTACACCAGATCAAGGGTGTTCAATCTGTGACGGTTGACTATTTGCGTGGTGGGCGAACCCGCATCGAATTTGAATCGGATCAAGTCGCACCGGAACAGATCGCAAAAGCCCTCCACGATGCCGGATATATAGCGGATTTTTCTATCTCTCGAAATGATGACGGTCAGGAGGTCGTTATGTCCAAGTCGAAACAACGTGCATCAAAACGCTGGCTGACCCTGTTCCTGTTGGCACTGATGCTTGCCGGGGCGGGCACAGTCGCCTATGTTTTCAGCAGCCATCAGGAAGCTCTGCCTATCGGTCTGGGTGAGGTGGCCGTTGATGGGACAGGCGCGAGCATGGTACTCCCGGTAGTTCCCCTCGAAGAATATGAATTTACAGAGAATTCTCTCGACTGGTTTGCTTCCGACATCGCTCCGGTCAATGCTGTGTCACTCGCTTTCGGAGAACGCACAGCGCAAATTCCCGACCCAGACAGCGAAGTGACTATCCTCTTAGCCGGGTTAGCGGGCTGTGCCACCTGCGGTATTGAGGCCCAAACTCTGGCTCAACTCCAAAATGAATACGGTACTGACTCAATCCAAACGATCTTCGTTGACATCTATAACTATGGCGGTCCTGAAAATCTGGCATGGTTCGCCAACATGCTCGAAGCCACGAATCTCATCTGGACGATTGATGCGGATGGTTCCTTTAAGCAAGGCTATCAGGTTGATATTGACTCTACCGTGATAATGAATCGTTCGGGTGAAATCCTCTATCGTGACAACGTAGTCACACCCTACGAAACACTCAAAGAGCAAATAGAGATGGCTCTGGTTCAATCATAAGTGGAATTTCCTAAGCATTAAGTGCTCAAGAGGAAAAAGAATGTGCTGTGGTACAGGCGGTAGCAGTTATGAAGAAGTCATTGAAATGCTGCAAGCAATCTACCAGGGTCAGTTGCAATGTATGGTCTGCGGCGAACTTTGTGCTGATACAGAGCCAAATTGTCCAGAATGCGGCGGTATTCTTGAATCGCCTCTTCGAGACTTACTTGATGCCCCACAAACTCAGGGTGAACAGATGATTAGCATTTGATGAGAAATGCTCAGTGGACTACTTACCAGACTTGACCTTCTAGCGGCTGGAAGCCACATCATTAGACTGAAGAATAAATCAATATTGAGGATAGAATCATGAAGATCAACGCGCCTCGTTCTGTAAAAACTTATACACTAGTGTTGTTAATGCTTATGGGGGCGGTTGTCATCATCTATGTCTTCGCCAACAATCGCCAGTTCCTTCCGATTGACGTGGGATCATCTGACACAGGCAGTACAGGCGCAAGTTTGACACTCCCCATCGCGGCTTCTCGAAGTAATCCACTTGAAGAGGGTTCTGCGTCCTCGTTTGCAAGTGATATAAATGAATCTACTAATGATGTAGTTATCCCTGCACCTGCCGAGATCTCGCCTCTGCCCGATAACAATTCAGGTGAAGCAGGCAGTGTATTGAGACTGGCCAATGCGAACAATACTTCTATCCAAATCCCCGACCCGGACAGTCAATTGACGATTCTGACGGCAGGAGCAGCTGTTTTGGGATGCCCTTCATGTGGGATTGAAGTGCGAAACCTATCCCGCATTCAAAATGAATATGGAACCGATATGGTTCATGGGATTTTTGTCGAAATCTATAACGGCGATCCAGAATCCGTAAGCTGGTTTGCCGATGCACTAGGAGCAACGAATTTAACCTGGGCTATTGATTACGATGGTTCGTTTCGGGAAGTCTACGAGGTAGACAGTAACTCCACAGTCATTATGAATAGTCAAGGGAACATTCTCTTTCGAGATAACACAACCACCTCCTATGAAACTTTCCAGGAGCAAATTGAAGCCGCGCTGGCTCGATAACTGACACCGGAGCTATATTATGAGTAAACACAAGAAGCGACAGGCAAGAACAAATAAGGTCTGGAACGGTTTACTTGTTGCATTCGTGGTGGTTGCCGTTGCTGGAGTTGCATATGCACTCTACAGCAGCAGCACAGTGTCCAGCAGCCCTGCCAAGGTATCAGGCAATCCAGCACCACTGGTAGCACTTAATGAATCTGATATCTACATTCCTCACCCTGAATCCCAGGCAACTATCATTTTCTCAATGGCATACTGGTGCGGAACGTGTATTCCTGAAGCGAAGGCTCTAGCACAACTAAAAGCTGAATATGGTGACGAATTACAAGTTGTTGTTGTGGATATTGACCCTTCCAGTACACAGGAGACCCTACAGGATTTTATCAATATCGTAGGCGACAATGGACTGATCTGGGCGTTTGACCAGGGTGGCAGTTTCAGCCGAAGCTATAATATCCGTGCCTTGGACACAACCATCATTTTGGATAGGGATGGCAAGGAAATCTATCGGGATACCTATCCAACACCCTATGATACCCTTCGGAATGAGTTAAGAAAGGTACTATAAGTATGGATGGAGCAGCACTTGTCTTTGCTTTTTCGGCTGGAATGTTAGCCAGTGTCAATCCCTGTGGTTTTGCTATGCTGCCAACTTTCATTACTTACTATCTGACAGGCGGTGATGATCGAGACGATGTTGAGCTTTATGAACGGTTGGCGCGAGCATTCTGGTTGGGGTTGTGGGTGACCGCAGGGTTTCTGGTGGTTTTTGTGATTGCGGGAATTATCTTAACCGCTGGTGGACGAGTGTTGATCGAAACTACCCCTTGGATTGGGATCGGGGTCGGATTGATTCTCATCCTGCTAGGAGTGCGTTTCCTTCTTGGCAATGGCATCGCTCTGCCCATTCCCATTCCCCAGTTTGATACCACCACCAAGGGACCCTGGGGAATGTTTCTTTATGGTGTCGCTTATGCCGCTATATCGTTGAGCTGCACCCTACCTGTTTTCTTATCGGTATTTGCGGGGTCATTAGCGGTTGATGAATGGGTATCGGGTGTTGCCCTGTTCTTTGCTTATAGTTTTGGCATGGGCACGGTCATTACGACCCTAGCATTGGCAACTGCCTTGTTTCAAGGTGCTATAACCCAATACGTGCGCCGCCTCATGCCTTATGTCAAGGGACTCAGTGCATTAGCGTTGATTATTGCCGGAATTTACCTGATCTACTATCAGGTTGTTCTGAACCCATTCCTTGATATTTGATTGAATATGAGGAGAATTCATAAATGGCTACATGGAAAGAAATACGTAGTTCTGTATCAGGGGTAATCGCTTTCATTAGCTGCCCCTGCCATCTCCCAATAACAATCCCGCTTATTTTGTCACTGACTGCTGGAACTGGATTTAGTGTATGGTTAGCCAATCACCAATCCATTATTGTGGGAGTAACCACCGTTGTTTTCATACTCAGTTTGCTACTCACGTTTTGGTGGGCAATGAAACCTACTGAAACGTATCGTGTACAGCAGGTTCGGGAAATGAAGGATTAGTTTTATCCGGGTGTATTTTACATTAGTGGCAGGCTGCCGTAATTGTCACTCAAATTGCTTGGCCCTATGTCTATTCCCACTAACTTGAAATGCATCCGGTTTCATCCACCACTAGTACACCATTTAAAACTCTAGTATAATATCCTCATTCCTCACAAAACTAACCCTATAATCAATCAATTTAACAGCCCTCTCAAGCAATGTACTGCCGCCAGTTTAGCACTGCTATCTGGAGAGGAAATTCCATGCAAGAAGATTATCAATTGAACAGCGATGAGGACTTTCGCTATGCTCATCGCAGCAGCATCAGCATGACCCAAGCCATGTGGGAAAAGCTGTGCCAAGTCGTCACCAACCGCCGCGACCCCAAGTTCAAAACCAGCGATGCGGTACGCGAAGCTATCCGGTTGTATTTGGACAACGAAGAAGACCTGATTGGCAGCCGCAAACATTTCAGTAAATCACTACAGCGCAGTCTGAGCCTGCATGAACAAACCATGCTGTTCACCCTACACGCGCTCCTGCTGCTGGTGGCTCGGTTGTTTGTCTATATCATCAAAAGCCGCGATGGGCGCGATCTTGACCCGCTCCTGCTGATCGAAAGCTCTATTGTAGACAGCAAGAAGCTCTCCAAGCGACTGCTTGAAGCTGCCAACGCTGTCCGCAAAGACGAGAACATTCAACCGGAGTAGCCCACAATGGCAAAACCAAAGGGCAAACGCGAACGACGCGGTACAATCTGGTCGAACTTACGCTGGATACACCCCCAGCGCACAGGTTATGGGACGGGTGTGCAGTCACTCAAAGAGAAGCTGCGCTACTTCACGTACAGGGATGACCGAGATGTAAAAGCACCCGCAGGCGGACGACGCTGGGTAGATCATGGCTTGGGTAGCACGCACCGTGAAATTCTGGCAAGCTGTCAGGCTCACACCAGCGATGATCGTCTGGCGTGGAGTGTGATGCTCAGTCCCAAACCGCGCCTGATGACACTCATTGAGGATGAGCAAGACCGCCATGAATTTGTGCAAAATCTGACCGAAGAGGTGGTTGAGCAGTGGTTTGAAGCACGGGGCTATGTTGATCCTACCTACAGTTATGTGCTGCACGACAGATCAACATCGGAAGAAGGCTTGTCACAGCTTCATACCCACATCATTCTCCCTGGCACGGTGGAAACCGCCGCCGGACGCGAACGCTTTGACAACCGCCCGACGGACCTGCGTGAATTCAACGAACTGGTGGAAGACCTATTTGAGCTGCACATGGATCGTCAGCTTGGCGTGGAATGGCGTGTTCAATGGGCTGCCATTCAGCAAGAGGAAGCTCTTAAGAAATACTTTCAAGAGATGCAGGGGGATGTTGTACTCCCACCCAACCTGTCTGAACTAGCAGAGCAGCTTCACACTCAAGGGCTATCACCCACAGACATCCCGCCACAGGTCACTACCCCAGAGGCTTTCAACGCATGGCTGACCTCACTTGACCATGATAAAGATGATCTGGATGCTTGGTTTGGGAGAGGAACATGATCAGCAAACTGGCTCATCCTACCATCATTGGCATACTGCTAGTCGGGATCGCCTTCAACATCATACTGAGTATCTTAGGGCTGTTGGGTGTCGGGCTGCTGGATGCCTTCTATCTGACCCTCATTCTCCTCACCATTATTGGTTCATTGGCGGTGCAAATGCTCATCCGATACAGTAAAAAGGCGGGTGACTGAATGTACTACCACTTGTTCACCGACGGACAAGCACTGCTTGGCAGCCCTATTCTCATCGCATCCCTGCTGTGTCTGCTGCCCATGTTGGTCATTGGCTTGGCGTGGAGTTTAGGAGCAGACATCCGCCGCAGTGAAGCAGGCGGACATACCCAACTGCTTCCCCGCATTGGGCTGCATCTGCTCATCACCTTATTAGTCTCTCTCATCTACATCGGGATTGCCAGCCATTTTGCAGTGGTACGTAGCTTCAGCACTGACCTGACCGGTTTCCCCGAAGCCGTTGTCGGGCAACCACCGCGCTATGTGAACCAGCCGCGCCTCCTCATGTTTGCCATTGGGCATTGGATCAGCCTTTTTCTAGTGAATATGGTTATCTGCCAGAACTTACAGCCGGGCGGCTGGCTGCGTGGGCGACTCGACCAGATGCGGAATCCACCTGTCCAGCGCGGTGAACTAGGATCATCCCATTTCTGCACCCACCGCGAGTATAAACGCTATCGTGTGTCCAATCCTGAAGGCATGACCTTCTATGGGGCATTTTGGGGAGAGCGCAAAATGCGGCTCGATGCGGGACAGGGCATGTTCTGTCTAAATGGCGAAGATGCTGCCAGAGGGATTCTGGCATTGGGTGGTCCGGGGTCGGGCAAGTCGCAGGGAGTCATCCTGCCCGCCATCGCGGATAACATGATGAACCGCCACAGCCTGATTGTGGCTGATCCACAGGGCGAACTCAAACATCATATCCTCAACTATGCCTGTGTGACGGGTCATTTGGTGGTCATTCATGATCCGACAGGCACGGATGCCCCGCGTTTCAACCTTGCCGAAAACATCCAGACCGTTTCCGATGCGCGTGCCATCGCGGATGTCCTTGTGCCAGCAGCGCAGGGGGATAACAAATTCTGGTCAGACAGTGCCGCCGCGTTGCTAGCTGCCTGTCTCATTCGCTATCAAAACTTAGGCGAGATTTATGAGGCACTCAAAGACCTCAAGGCGATGGCAGGCGACTTCAGCAAACAGGTAGATGATGCCGCACTGCTGGCAAATTCTTTCATCGCTAGTGTGAATTCAGATGGCAAAGTCGCCTCCAATGTGGTCGCCACCCTCGCCACTGCCCTGACAGGCTGGGCTTCCGTAGATGTCCGCCAGAACACCGCTGCCAGCGACTTCGATGCCGACCTGATCGTGCAGCAGCCGACTGTCGTTGTACTAACTTGCCCCGGACGAATGAGGGCGGTCTATGCCTCCTATCTGGGTGCAGTCCTCCGCAAGCTGATGCTGGATTTGGATAGCATTGGCGAAGCCAATCAGGGTCCGCTGCCCATGCCGGTTAACATCATCCTTGATGAGTTTCCCACACTGGGCAGGCTCGACAGCCTAGTTGCTGATGTAAACCTCGTTCGCAAACGGCGTATCTCCATCCTGATTGCTGCCCAAACTAAAGGGCAGTTCCACCTGATTTATGGCAGCGATGGCACACAGGCACTCTTTACAGGTCTGGCAACCCAGATCGTCTATGGCGGCTGCGATGCCGAAACCGCCGAGTTCTACAGCCGTGCCTCCGGCACAGCCACCCAGCAGGATGGGGACAAAGACCATCCCACCTACCGCAGCCGCCCCTTGCTGACAGTGGATGAGGTCGTCACCCCACAGGCAGGCAATGCCAGCCTCTTTGCCCGCTATGTTGATCCCGGCTACGCCACCCAGATCATCCTGACCTGCCGCCTGACGCGCCTGTATGAACGCCAGGATTGGGCAGTTCGGCTCAAGGCGAACAAAGGACGTGAACCGATGCTGTTGGAACGGGGTATCAGCATTCGGTTGAGAGATACCTCGAAAACTCAAATCGAGCCGCTTGAACCTGAGCCGCAGTCCAACTCCCTCCGCTCCAGCTTGGATGCCCATTTTGATGCCATCTACCAGAAAACTCAGACCTTACCTGCCGAGCAGCGGGTACAGGCGGGCGATGACCTGCTGGCAGTCGTCGCGCCAAACCATCAGGTGTTCAATGCCAGTTTGAAGGATTTACGGCGAGCCAGAGCATGAACAAACAAACCACAATTCGCACCGCTGCACGTAAGACAGGGCGCACCTATTTTGAGGTGCAGACTATCCTAGAAGCCATTCTTGCGGTCTGGGCAGAGGAGTTGGTGAACAAAGGACAAATTTCAATGCAGGATTTCCTGACCATCAAGGTCACGGAAATCAAAACCCATCGGCGGGGCAGGCTGCGAAACCACACGCCGGATACCCCGATGCCCCAAACTGCCTTCCGCGTGGACACCCGCCTCAGCGAGAAGCTCAGGCAGCGGCTTCGCGCCAGCCGCAGGAGTATGCGAGAATAAGGGCATGAGCAAACAGAAACAGCAGGGACATTACTGTCGGATATGTGGTCGCCAGCGTGCCAATGAGAAGTTTGGCGGGAAGGGACATCGCATTCATGTCTGTAAAGACTGCCAGCGCGAACAGGAAGGCAGGAAGCGGCTGCTGAAAAAAGCGCGGCAGCGGGCGGCTGAAGTGGGACTGCGCCCGCCGAAACGTCCCGATATGACCCGCACACAGGCAGCACAATATCTGGGGATCACACCCTCAGCCTTCGATTATTGGCGCAGCAAACTGGGTATCGAACCGTGGGGCACTTATGAAGGCAGACTTGGTACAGGCTTTTTGTACGATATTGAAGCAGTCATCCGCATTTTTCAAGCCCGCAGCCCTGAAAATGATGAAAGCATCGAATAGCGGGTCAGCGGTCTACGTCAGCAAAGTTGGGAGACTGTGAAGAAGTTTGGATCGGTGTGACAGCCTGCTGCTGCTGAGTCTGAAAAACAGCCTGTTCCACTGGTTGAACGCGATCATAGAGCTGCTCAAGCGGCTGCAAGCCATTCTCCTGTGCCACTTTTTCTAAAAAGGCTTTCGTATCCGCCGTGTTTTCGGGTGAACCAATGAACTCCAAACCCGGTTTGTCTTTGATGTATTGAGTCAGTCCATCGGCATAGTGCTGGGCATCCACTCTTTTCTCAAAACGAGCTAGTTCCATCACATGGCTCTCACTGATGTCACTCTCAATGGGCAGTCCATTGTGGTAGACATCCCGCAGCGCGACAGCCGAATAACCCAAAAGCTGTCCCTCCGTATCTGCTGTCTGAACTGCCTGAACCGAGAATCCATACAATGGCTCACGCGGCGGTTCAGACAGGTCACGTTCCATCGGGCGAAAACCCAGTTCAAGTGTCTTGAGTTCCCACTCGCCCGCCTGTAATGCCCCAATCTCAGCTCGGTAGTTGGGCAGGGAGGTTGTCCCCATCATGATCAGATCACTCGTATGTGTGCCAGAACGCAGTCCATTCAACTGCCCCACCTCGCGCAGAAAATCTCGACCTGTGGCTGGGTTATCGCTCAACTCATGGACAGCCATAAAATCGCGCAGGTGATCGGCATAATCCTCTGCCTGCGCTGCCTGTTTGAAGTGCGCGAGTTCGGTCACACTGACCGTATCCGCCCCACGCCAGTCGTCGGTGTTGATTTTGAAGGGGGTAGCCCGCCAGCGCACATCCACTGCCGCCACCGCATAGCCCAATGGTTCGCCCTGCAAATCGGCGACAGGCAGCGTCTGGACTTCCAACAGTTCTGCCCCACGATGTCCAGGTCGCCCCATGTAGGTCGAACGCTGCCCGCGTTCCTGCGCCAGCATTTCAGCAGTCCCCAATGCCTTACCCCATTTATCAATATCACTCAGCAGATTGGCTGCCTTAGAGGAGAGGGTATCTTCTTCATCAGGCAAAGCTGAAGATGCAGGGTGGGGGTCAGCCAAGCCCAAGCCCGCCTCAAATTCCCCCAGTGTCGGATAGCGGTTCATCGGTGCAGCAGGTACAGGAGCGTCAGGCAGGTTGAGGTCAAACTCGGCAGGTAATTCAGGACGGTACTGCGGCGTGTAGGTGGTAGGCAAAGGCTTAAGTTCCGCCTCCCGATCTTGTTTGCGCCCAAAGGAGACCTTACGAGCAGCTTTACCCTGCTCAACGGCAAACACATAACCAGCTTCCGTCCCCGTCAGCCTGCCGTTTTTGTGATGGGTATGCCCATTGTCCACGAAGAATGCCGCTCCCTGTTCTTCATCCAAGCCCCGAATCATGGTGCGGTCACGCTGGGTATAGCGATTGCCCTTTGCCTTGAAATTGTAGGGGACTTTGCGGATTTGTCCGCCCTCAACACCCCCATTACGGGGAGCATCGCCCGCTGTCCAGACCACGACGTTATCGTAGCCAATGGCATTGGCTGTCTCGACTACCCGTGCATCCACGCCCTTATCGTTATCCCCGACATGAATCTGCGCTCCCACCTCAGCCGCCCGCACGACCAGCGATGAGGCGTAATTCAACTGAGCGTTGTTGGCATTCATGCTGCCCGCAATGAGAATCTGTCGCGGATGTTCAGGCAGCGGCTTAACCGCTTGGGGTGAGCGATAGTCATTGGGGATTGGCTGGGCTTCTTTTTTCTGCGACCAGCGTTCACCCCGTTCCCGCCAATTGACATCACTGTGGGAGGGCAGGTCAGGCAGTTCAGAATGCGGGGTCACGCGATGACATTCCCGCACCCCTTCTTCGACGTAGCGTTCGCGGTCAAACTCACCCGGCTCGATGTGTCCCACCTCCACACCACGCTTTCCCAGCGATTCCGCTAACCAGCGCGTGCGATGGCAGGTGCAGGTGTCGGCACAAGCACACAAGATGGCGATACGCTCACCCTTGTGCGCGGCGGCTGCCATCCCATCCAAAACCTGCGCGGCATCCTGACGGGCATCCATGACCTGATAATCCGCCTGTCCTGCTACCGTGTACTCACTTTCCTCACGCGGTTTACCGGTGAGGGCAGGACGTGGGGCAAAGCGCATGGGTCGTCCGTTAACTCCCATTCGCTGCCCCGCTGCCTGTGCCAGTTGGTCATAACTGTATTTGCCACGATAATCGCTGCTGCGAGTATCCACCAGAATGGTCACGCCTTCGGCTTCAAGGGCATCGAACATACGCGCCAGCCCATCACCGCCTTTCCAAGCATTGTAACCCACGGAGTAGATACCACCGCCGCTCTGCTGGGGCAGCGGCACAGCCAGATCATGCGGCATGGTTTAGAGTTCCAGATCAACTGTCACGGACTGCTCAGGGGCAGGCTGCATGGACATCGGGTGAAAGTCGGCGGCTGTATGTTCCAGCGACCAGTCCTCTTTTGCCACTTGAGAGATTTCCAGCGCATCCAACCAGCGTTCATTCGCCGCCAGCCCATTGGCTGCCTGCGCGTTTTTGACGAAATCCAGTGCAGGAGTAATGTTCGTCCCTTCGGTATCAAGATCGCGTTTGTAGAAGTATTCATGCAAGGATGCAGCATAAAAGTCGGCATCGGGTTTGCGCTCGAAGTGTGCCACTTCGTAAGCAGTCACCACCTGAGCATCTTCCAAATCACGCGAAGTCTCCTCGTGATCCCACTGGGCATCTAGGGCAACAACGGAGTGTCCCAATGCCTGACCCTCTGTGGCGTGGACAGGCACAACTTCCAACGAAAGTTCATGGTGCGGCGGATGCTCGGCAGCATACTGCTGGGCAGCATGGTTGATCTCCCGTTCCGAGAGGAAGGGGTCTTCAGGACCCTGTTTGAACATCTGCCCGAAGCGCACATCCGGGTTGATGTGCAGCCCCAGTTCATCAGCCCGCTCCACCATGTCAGGATAATTCTGAATATCCGCCAACATGGAAGCACGGGTCATGGCAGCTTGAATGCCTTCCCGTTCCGCTAGATCGACATAGGTATCCACTTCGCGCCGTGCTTCATCGCGGTCATAGTTAATGCCCAGCGTGACCACTTCCTGCTGAGGCTGCTCATCACCCTGCCAATGTTTGACCGTTTCAACTGCCAGCGCATCCACCCCATAGCGTGCCACCTCGACTTCCAGATCAGGAATAGGACGCATCCGAAATTCATAGGACTGCCCTGCCTCTAAAGGCAGGTCGTAGGCAGCCTCGCCAATCGTGCGGCTGTAATCCAGACGTGGGGGAACAAAACCTGTAGATGCAGGTGGGTGTATCGGGATGCTGCCCGCCGCTTCCTCATATCCCCAGTCAAATTCAAGGACTTCACGTTCAGGGTCAGGCGGTCCCACCCGAAACAGCCCCTCCTCCCGCACATTCAGATGTAAGGCGGTGGTCGTGCCTTCAGACAGGTGGGCAGCATGGTGAGCGAAGTCATGGGCAAGTTTCTCCATTCTTTCCAAGCTTTCCAGCGTATCAGGGGCTTGAGCGATATGATCGGCTGTGTGTACCGCCTCAGTGCGGTCCGTTCCCATCCCCAAGGTGACTGTTTCCAACTTAGCGTCACCTGTGTCACGTTCTAACCATGCCTTGATCCCCTCCACTATGTATATTGGCTGCTCGTTACCTTCGAGGACTTCTTCGCGTACTGCCACGCCATAGAATTGTCCCGCTTCGACTTCAGTATCCCTCCGATAACGTCCGACTGTACGGGCATGAACCACTGTCTCAGACAGGGGGACCTTGTAGCCATTCATGCCAAAGACTTCGGCATCACGCTCCCAGTCACGCTCCGCCTGAATCGCTGCCACAGAGCGGGCATTGTCAGGGATGGTGAAGGTATCCGCCGGACCGTGTTCAAAGAGCGTCTCCCCCTTGAAGCCCTCCGCCTGTGCCATCCGCAGTGCCGACCCCATCGCATGGTCGAGGTCATGCCGACCCCACTCATAGACGAGAGCGCGGGCATCTGAAAGTGCCTCACTGCGCGGGTCGAGGTAGGAAACGGATTCATCATAAGCGTCAGCACGATAGGTCTTGAGGACAGCCGACTCAGTGACTGTCTTCTGTAGAATGTCACTCTCGAAGGTCTTGGTGGCTGCCAGCGTCACATCACCCCTATCGTTAGGGGCGGAGACTTCAAACCCATACATGGATTCATCGCCCTGCGGACGCAGGCGCACGGGAGCGATCTGCTCCACATCGGCATTCTCCGGCGAACGGTACTCCGCAGTGACGTAAGGTGGGAGATAACTGACGTGTTCATTCAGGTCAACCTCCCAGTTGACCCGTTCAGCTTTGAGTGTATTTGCCATACCTTGTTCCTCTTTATCTATATCGGTGATCACCGCACCTAAGCGCAGCGCGTCAGCTAACAAGGGATCAAGTTCAGGATTAGCAGGCATATCTGAGGCGTTTTCCCGTCCTATCAAGCGTTCGTATAAGTCGTAATGTTCGGGCAGCATCGGCTGCCACTGGGAGGTATCCACCTGCGTTTCAGCGAATTTGCCCCACGCGGCTGAGGAGTCATGAGCAGCAAACGCCGCTGCTTCCAGTTGGTCGCGCTGCTCTTGTGCCAGTTCAGCCGTATCATGCCGACCAAGTGCCAGATAACTGCCCGCCAGATCACCCGTCAGCGCATCGCGGTAGACATCCAATAAGGCAGTCTGATAGGGCTGTCCCGACTGCGCGGGTGGCAGCACCGCGAACCGCGCCTCCTGCCAGCCCCAGCCTGTATCTGCATTTTCCAGTGCTGGTAGGGCAGTCGCCATCATTTCGGCATCGCGTTCTAAAACCTCCCGCTGGTCTAAATAAAAGGTGGGTGAAGTGGGTGCAGCCGCAAACAGAGGCTGCACTACCTCTAGCTGTCCGTACTTCTGTGCCTCTTCCGCCGCAGTCGCTATCAGCAGTGGCACACCGCCTTCCGCCTGAGCGTCTTCTAAAGTCATGCTCAGGTGCGAGGCTTCATGAGGTGACAAATTCCAGCCAATCATGGCATCGGCAATACCCCGTTCATGCAGAGCGAGGATCGAGACCGAAGCCGACTCGCCGGTAAACACCGCATCAGGGGGATAGCTGGCGACCATGTAGCCCGCGGCATAGTCGAGCGTCTGCTGCTGGATATGAGGTAGATGGTCGGCAATTGCCTCGCGCCCCTGCTCATACAAGGCTGCCGCGACTTCCTTGAGATGTTCTTCGGCTTCCATATCGCTGACATATTCCGCCAGTGTCAGCCGCTGTTGGACTTCCACCCCATGCGCTTGGCGAGTGCTGCGGACGAGGTTGACTCGATAGCGATCATCATCACTTTCGGGGAAAGCCAATTCCACCCCGTAGACCGCACCTGCGGCATAATCCACCAGATGGGTTTCTTCAGGATAGTCGTCATCTCGCACCACCAGCGTATCCGCCCCAAACTGCCGCACACCCATTAGTCCAGCTCCATCCCCACCGGACTGAAAGCGATGTCCTCTTCAACCGGAATACCCCACAGGTCACGCTGTTGGGTCGCCACCGCCATGCCTTCGGCAGCATCCAACACCTGCCCCACATCCTGCGTGCGTTCGGCAACTCCCAACAGGTATTCAGCCGTGCGATAGGCATGATCCCAATCACCTGTGGCGACAGGGGCTAAGTGGGCGACAGGCTGCCCGTTATCGTCCTGCTGAATAGAGAGAATAGAGGTGATCGCCTCACTGGGATTGGATGGATCAGGTTGATACACTCCAATCCAATAGGCGGTATTGGTACTGTCATCGAATAAAGGGGGTGGGGTATTCGCTGGATTGAAATCCTCCGCTTGCAGTCCCAAACCGCGCATGACCGTCTGTAATTCATGCGTTTGGTCAATCTCCTCGCGTTCCAGTTCGTCGCCGCTGACCTCAAAAACCTGCGCCAGCAGCCGATCCCGTGCCGCCCACGTCGCATCATCCTGAAAATCTGGGGTATCAGGCGCAAGAGCTTGGTCTACGACCTGCCACTGAGCCTCCGTCAGTGGCTGCCACTCATTACGATGTTTAATGAGTCCATGGGCGAAGTCGCCTAAATCCGCGTCAGCCACCTCCGCTTCATCTGCCAGACGATAGATATTGCTCCGCATCTCCTCCGCCCGTGCCAAGTGGGGCGCATCTGCCATATGCAGATACGTTCCCGTCTGGTCGCCTGTTTGGGGGTCCTGCCAGACTTCTACTACGCCTACTGCATAGTGGTCGGGTGTAGGTGCATCGGTAAAGACTTCTTCAATCAGGATGCCCGTGTGCTGCAAACGCCAGGTGCTGTCCCGTTCGATGGGCAAGCCTTCAGATGCAGGTGGGTGTATCCCTTGTGTAGAGTAGACCTCAGTGGGTAGATCAAGCGGTTCCGCCGCATACAGTTCTTCTGGGAGCGCATAGCCCTGAGCCGCCGGGATGGGCGGTGGAGCATACTGCATCATCCGATGCAGTACCATGTCGTCCTCACTAGGGAACAGCTCAGGTGGCTCTGGTGGCAGGGTTGTATCGAAGACCCAATCTGGTGGTTCTTCCACAGCAGTTGCGGGAAAATACAGATCAGAGGATTCCTCAATCCCCCAGTCGTCAGGTGGCATCAAACTCATGGCAGCACCTTACTCCCTACGGTTTAACAGGCTGTAAGATCAGGGGTTGATGTTCTAAGCCCACTGCATAGCGGCACTTGGGGAACGCCGAGCAGCCTACGAACTGCCCTTTTGAGCCAGTACGGTAGACCAGATCACTCCCACACTGCGGGCATTGTTCGCCTGTTTTCTGCGGCTCGGGTTGAGGTGTTTTGGGTTGTGCTGGGCGGATAACTGCTGCCGCCCCGCGCAGCAGCGGTTGAAATTCTCCCCAGAAGGCTTGCAAAACATCCAATTCACCCCGCTGCCCCGCCGCGATCTCGTCCAGCGTGTTTTCCATCCGTGCAGTGTAGTCATCCGCCAGCAGCGCGGCGAAGCTGTCCATGAGATAGTTAGTCAGTTTGATGCCTGTCTCGGTAGGGATGAGCCGCTTCTTGTCGAGACGCACATACTCCCGCTGCTTGAGATTGCTCAGGATGG
>CAZXCU010000029.1:0-39496 GCA_964639245.1 uncultured Anaerolineae bacterium | reverse complement strand
TATGCCCCGATGTGCTGGGTAATCCCACCCGCTTCACCTTCGGCAACCGTCGTGCGGCGAATGACATCCAGCAGGGAGGTTTTACCATGATCCACATGCCCTAAAATCGTAACGACGGGCGGGCGGGTAGCGAGTTTGTTCGTGTCTTCTTGAGCGTATTGTTTGCGCCATTCAGGAAGGCTTTCGAGCGCTTTTTGACGGGCGGATTCGGCTTCAACTTCGCTTTTCGACTTGGCTTCAAACCCCAGTTCATTTAAAACAATGGCGGCAGTGTCGAAGTCAATCTGTTGATTGATGGAGGCCATAATCCCGTTGGAGATGAGCTTTTTCATGACCTCAATGGGGCTGGAGTGAATAATCTCCGCCAGTTCGCGGACGGTCATATAATCGGGAATGACCAAAACTTGTTGTTCTTGCTGCTTTTCACTAGGCATAAGCATCCTTTCTGCTTCTTCAGTTACATAGGCGCTTCTCCGTGAGGGCGGGGCGCGGCTTCACGCAGCCGTGCCAAGTCCCTGTCTTTCAGAGAAGTTCGCAGCGCTTTGCTCAGGGCAGACCCCTTCAACGCGATTTCCCAACATTGGGGGTTATCACACAGGTACGCCCCGCGCCCTTCGCGTTTGCCGGTGGGGTCAATCTCAACCCCTTCCTCGGCGGTGCGAACAAGGCGCGTCAGGGTACGCTTGGCGCTGGTCATGCCACACACAATACAGGTTCGCTGCGGAACACGTCGAACCTGCGGCTTCTTAGGCGACATGAACTTTAATAATACTCTTCATAGTCATCACCATCTCCGCGTTTGCGGCGGCGTTTTGCCACCATTGAACCCGAATCTTCATCATAAACCAACTGCCGACGTTTGTTTTTGCTGGATTTGTTTTTGTTGCCTTTTTTCGGCTTGTCCTTACGGAGAACAGCATCGGCATCATCGTCTTCTACGACTTCAACATCCGTATCGGTATCAAATTTCTTGCGGTCACGCCCGGTTCGTAAGCCAAACGGTTCTTCCTCAAGGGCTTCCTCAAAATTGACATCTTCAACCGGGGGTACGGCAATAGGCTCGGTCTGGACAGGTTGTTCGACCATGACTTCTGGCACAACCTCTGATTCAATCGGTTCTTCCTCAAGCTCGATAACTTCTGGCACCACCAGACTGTCCAGCGCGTCACGGATGGCTTCCAGCGCGTCACTGTCTGCACCACCTTCGATGAGCGCGGTTTTTAACCCGGCCTCGTCCGCCATGTAGCGAACCCAGAGTTCACCCACATTGCTCAACCGCCCAATCACCCGCATGATGTCTTCTTCAAGTTCCAATTCCGTAAGCGGGATGCTAAAAGCGGCTTCTGGCACAAGCGGACGGACGGCGTTGATGGCTTCACGGCGTTCGCGGCGCTCGACTTCTCGCTGACCAAACAATTGGCCTTCGGACATCTCCACAAATTTGGCAAGTTTGGCGTAATCTTCGGGAGAAAGAATCCGCTTGGCGGCTTTCTTTTCCAGAATAAAACGGGTATCGTCCACCAAGTCGCCGTGTTTGGCAAACACATTGCGGAGTGGCGTTTCATGAATGTGGTCAAGCGCTGATTGTGCCGCTTCCAGCACACTTTTAATATCAATCCGCCAGCCGGTCAATTTGGCTGCCAGACGGGCATTTTGCCCTTCGCGCCCGATTGCCAGCGAGAGTTGGTCATCCGGCACAATCACGGTAGCGGTGCGAACCGTATCCAGTTCATCTTCTAAAAAGACTTTGGTGACACGGGACGGAGACAGCGCCCGCGCAATAAATTTGGCTGCGTCGGTGTCCCATTCAATAACATCAATTTTCTCGCCATCCAGTTCTTTGACGATGTTTTGAATACGGATACCGCGCATCCCCACGCACGCCCCCACCGCATCAATGCCTTCTTGCATGGCAGCCACCGCGACTTTGGAACGGAAACCCGCTTCACGGGCGATATTTTTAATTTCCACCTGCCCGTTGTAAATTTCTGGCACTTCATATTCCATCAAGCGACGCAGCAGATTTTTATGGCTGCGCGAAACGACAATTTGTGGCCCACGATTGGTTTTTTTGACTTCAACGATATACACACGAATTTTGTCGTGCGGGCGGTAGCGTTCTTTGGGAATGCGCTGGGCAGGCGGCATCACCGCTTCGGCACGGCCTAAATCGAGCGTGACCGCGTTCTGGCTGACACTTTGTACCGTGCCAATAACCAAATCGCCTTCACGGTCAATAAATTCGGCATACAGCGAGTCGCGTTCGGCTTCACGGATATGCTGCAAAATCACCTGTTTGGCGGTTTGTGCGGCGATGCGTCCAAAACTGTCGCTGAGGGTTTCGACAGGTGCCATGACCATATCGCCTTCCTCAACGTTGGGGTCAACTTTTTGGCGAGCTTCTTCCAGCGAAATTTCTGTCTGAGGGCTGAAGACATCCTCCACGACTTCTTTTTCCACCAGCAAACGCGGCTGTCCGGTGATTTTATCAATGTCGGCCTCAACGCGCTGCGATTCTAAGGCTTTGGCATCGCGGCGATAAGCGGACACCAGCGCCTGCTTGAGTGCCTCATTGACCTTTTCTTTTGGCAGGGCGCGGGATTCAACAATTTCGTTGAATGCCAGCGTAAAATCGCTTTTCATGGTTTTCCCTGTATAGATATAAAAAAAAGTGGGGGTGTCCCACTTCTCTCCATTGAGATAAGTTGTTACCCAAAGTATAGCACGCTCCCATATGGGATACAAGAGGTTTTGCATTGGGATTATCATAGAATCGGGGTGGCTGAAGCATTTTTGTCTCGAACGTTTTAGAATAGCCTCACCGTCATACACAACTTGGACACCACCATGAAAAAATACCTCATCGGATGCCTGCTGATTCTGCTGATTGTGCCACTGGTCAACGCACAAGCCGAGACGAAAAAAGTCATGCCGCTTTCGGGACGCTACAGTTTTGAAGTCCCCGAAAATTGGATTGCCACGACCAATCCCGTGGACAGTACCCAGGGCTTGTTCCCCGCCGAAGCGCTTTCGATTGCCCCACCCCAAACCGAGTCGATTGCCGGTTTTGAAACGCTGGATTCCTCAGATTTCGCGGGGGAAGGGATTGTGGCGGTGGTGTGGCCTGCCGGATTTCTGTCCGCGCTGGAGTTGACCGTGGCGGGTTTCGGGGCGCAAATTGCTACGGCGAACGCCCAACAGTTGGAAAAATCCGTTTTGGACGTGGGCGAAGTGCGCGGCGATTCCTATAACGTGGTGCAGGCCAACGGGGTGCATTTGCGGGTGCTGGCGGGGGCGGATGCACAGGGCAATTTGCTGCTGATTCTGGGATTTGCGCCGGAGAACACCATTTCGGAGATTGATGCCATCCTCGACACCCTCGCCTATACCGATTTGAGCGACCAGACTGACCCCACCCTGACCGTCGAGATTCTGGAAGGAGCAGCTAGTGTAAAGATTCCGCCGAGTTGGTGGTTGGCGGATGCGGACGGGTTGCCCATCATCGCCAGCGATTTTTCCGCCGCCACGTTTCGCGCCGAGTTCGATGCGCTTGAGGGGGTGTTCATGACCGCGTTTGAACGGGAAAAATCCTTGTTTCCAGAGGAAGCCTACAACGCGGACGGTACGCTGAACGCTGAAATTGTGGTTGAAGAATTTGACCTTGCCGGAATTTTAGGCAGCAACCCTGATTTTGAAGGCGAAATTGCCGTGGAAACATGGACAAACGCGGACGGGCTGACAGGCATTTTGCTGGATATTCAAAATGAGCGCCGCGTGCAGATTGTGATTGCCGATGGCGAAACGCGCCTGGTCGCGTTGATGGCGCTTGCCCCTGCCGATGTGTGGGAGGATTACGCCGAAACCGTTGCGGCGATATTTGAAACGCTAACACTGGCAGATTAAGGCATTGGGTTTCCCTCACAGCAGACCCGAAAGCCGATGTCATATTCCGCACCCAACGGGCTAAAATAACTGCGCGATGAGATTCTTGCCGCGTCGTTATTTCTGTACCACGACCCGCCACGAATTACACGCGGTGCGAAACCATCCCATTCTATGGTGTCGGAGGTCATGTGCTGGTAGGGTGTTGACCAGAGAGACAACGACCATTCCCAAACATTTCCTGCCAAATCCATTACTCCATATGGGGATGCTCCCTGCGGAAATACGCCGACGGCGCTGGTATGTTTGAGGTTGGCTTCGCTGGTATTGATTCTTGTCGCCTCAAATCCATCTCCATAGGGATAAATCCAATCAGTCGTGCCGCGTGCTGCTTTTTCAAATTCGGTTTCGGTAGGCAGACGCACCTCCAACCCACATTTGCTGCTGAACCAGCGACAAAACGCGGTTGCCTCGTACCATGTGACACCAATAACGGGATAATTTGAGAGATGCCATTTGGGATATTGCCAGTAATTTTCAGGATGTTTTTTGTTCCCTTTCCATTGCCAGCCTGCTTGAGTCCAGTAAAGCGGGTTTTCATACCCTTTATCTTGTACAAACACTTCATATTGAGCATAGGTCACGGGATACTGTGCCAGATGAAATGTGGGTAAGGAGTATTCACGCTGGTCAGGTTCATGATCTTTGGCATGTTTGTCTTTTTTACGATTGCTCCCGAATAAAAATGACCCTGCTGGAATTTTTATCCAAGCGAAATCGGGTAGTTCCGTTTCATCTAATCCGATGCCTGTCCGTGGATCGCCAATTTCTGCTAGCCTTAATCCAATTGTTGCTCTTTCAGAGGGTTGCGTGGTGAGGTTATTCAGGCGTTCAATCAGCAAGTGCTGTTCGGATGGGGACACATGTCCTTTACCTAACCTGTTTTCCGAATCAGCCAGATTTTTTCCCTGCTGTTGGTGGCGTTCACTGTAGGCGGCTAACCGTTGCAGAAAACTTTCGGGCGGAAGAACTTCCCCGCGCACATCGACATATTGTTTGGATTTATAGCGGAAAAATACGTCTCCTGCCAAGAGAATCGGAAATTGCGGTTTTCCGAGTTCACTCGCATGTTGACACTCATTAGAAACCCATTCACTTTCATAAGATTCAGGAGTCATGACCACGATAAAAGCGGTGCAGGCTTCAATGGCTTTGACAATTTCCCGTTCCCAGCTTGTACCAAAATCAATCCGTCCATCATACCAGATATGAAAGCCCGCTTTTTCTAGGTAATCGACCAGTTTATCGGTATAGGATTTATTTTTTTTGCTGTAGCTGATGAAAATATGAGACACAGGTTCGCGCTCCACGTATGATCCTGATGATAACGCTATCGGGGGGATGGGACAAGCACTCTGATGGATGGTCAAAGCGAAAAATGAGTTGCCGTGTGTGCCGATTTTACGTTATGATAATCCGCAGAGTCGGAGCAAGTACCTGTGTCGTATATTTTTATCAGCTACAGTACCAAAAATAAACCGTATGCCATGCAGTTGGCGGAATTTTTCCAGCAGCAGGGCTTTGACATCTGGATTGACAACCAGAAAATCGAATCTGGAGTCAACTGGTGGAACGCGATTGTGAAGGGCTTGCAGGGGTGCGCCGCGTTTGTGGTGGTGATGACCCCTGAGTCGGAGTCGTCGGAGTGGGTACAGCGCGAAGTGTTTCTGGCGTTGGAACAAAAAAAGCCCCTGTTTCCCCTGCTGCTCAACGGCGAGAATTGGCCGGTGTTTGTGCTGACCCAATTTGAAAATGTCACGCATGGCGGAATGCCGGATGCGGATTTGTGCAAGCGGTTGGGCGAGTACATCACCCCCGCACGGAAAAAAAGCGGGGCAGACAAAACCGTGCTGCCCGTTGACCCGCTGCCGCCCCACAACGGTTTTGATGTGCATGAAGCCATCAAACTTTTTTTCAAGGCCAACAGCAGCCAGCAGTGGGCGGAATCGCTCAATATTTTAGGCCAGATTCGCGCCTCCGATGAAGTTCCCGCTTTTTTTGATATCGATGAGTTTGAACGCAAAGTCCAGCAGGCGGTGGAGGACGACAACCGCCAACGGCTGGAACAGGAACGGCTCGCCCGCGCCCAAAAGGAATATGAGACGCTGCTAGTGATGGAACAGTACGCGCCGGACAACATGGCGAACGCGCTGCAAAAATTCTTGGCAGTGTATCCCGATTATGACCCGCAGGAACTGGCGATAAAATATTTTAAGTTAAAAATGATTGCGGAGAGGAAGCAGTTATTCGCGCAAATTGATGACTTAAACACACAACCCAACGAACGTTGGGGAATCGGGCGGCGCTTGGCGGAAATCGGTGATCCGCGTCCGGGCGTAGGACTTGATAAAGATGGGCTGCCCGATATTGTCTGGTGCGAAGTGCCTGCGGGGAGTTTTTTATTTGGCAGCAACCGTCGCAAGGATAAAGATGCTCATGAAAATGAAGTTCGTTTGCAGAAGGTGAGCCTGCCAACCTTTTATATCGCGCAATATGCGGTGACAGTGGCTCAGTACGAAGCCTTTGTGCAGGATGGCGGGTATAAAAATTCGGCCTACTGGACGCAGGCGGGCTGGCAATGGAAAGGCCGCAAAAATCAACCTGAAAATTACTGGCAAGACCCGGACTGGCACATCGCCAATCATCCGGTCATCGGGGTGACATGGTATGAGGCCGTCGCTTTCTGCCGCTGGTTAAGCCAACAGAGAGGGATGGACATCCGCTTGCCCACCGAAGCGGAATTTGAAAAAGCGGCGCGTGGCACGACGGAGTGGCTTTATCCTTATGGCGATACCTTGGATGCCAATAAAGGCAATACAGGAGCATCAAACATCGGGCGCACGAGCGCGGTGGGGATGTTTCCGGCAGGGGCATCGCCGTATGGGGTGCTGGACATGAGTGGCAATGTCTGGGAATGGTCGCTCTCCAAGTGGGCAGCCCCCTATCAACCGCACACCGCCGACAAAGTTGACATAGAAAGCGAGGCCATCCGTGCGCTTCGCGGAGGGTCTTGGGGCGACTATGAAAACCTTGTGCGGGTGTCCGTCCGTCTCGACTACGACCCGTCTGTCGAGAACGGCTACCTCGGCTTTCGGGTCTGCCGTCGTTAGGGTGTGTACTGGCTTTTATCTCATGGAAAGAGGCGGGGCAAACCACAGGATTTTTGAGCTTGCGTCAGTTTTCAAAACCCCATGTCAATAAAAAGGGGTGGTTGGGTATAATACCCCTGTATTCATCCAGAGGCCAACCCATGCCCACCCCCATTGAAAGCCTTGTGGCACAACTCGCTTCACCGGATGTCAGGCAGCGCAGCCAAGCCGTCCTCCAACTGCAACCCGGCACCGCCAACGACTCCCATGCCATTGCCGAATTGGTGCGCGTCCTGTGTACGGACGACGACCTGAATGTGCGGGAAGATGCGACATGGACACTGGCGCGACATGGTAAAAATGCTGTTGCTGCCCTGCTGCATGAAATCAACCATCCCGATTCACAGGTGCGGCATCACCTTGTTCATGCGCTCGGCAAAATCGGTGATGTGCAGGCTGTTTCCGCGCTCATCCTTGCGACACAGGACACTGACCCCGCCGTGCGTTTAAAATCGGTGTATGCGCTCGGTCAAATTGGCGAGGCACAGGCCATTGACGCGCTGATTACCAGCCTGAATGACCCGATTCAAAATGTCAGTTGGACAGCCCGTGAAGCGCTCGAATCATTGGGCAAGCCCGCCCTCCCCCATCTGATTCAGGCTTTAACACAGGAATCCACACAGGTGCGCGAACTCGCGGCTAATTTACTGGGCGATCTTGCCGATGAAAGCGCGGTTGACCCGTTGATCGCCGCCCTTGAGACCGACGCTTGGCACGTCCGTTTTGCGATTGTCGAAGCACTCGGCAATATCGGCGATGTCCGCGCCTTACCCATCATTGAACAGATGAAAAACGACCCGCACCCACCCGTGCGTGCCATCGCTACGGCTGTATCCAAAACATTAAGCGGACGGAAAAATTGAGCCAACCAACCGTGATTCATCAGGGCGACATTTATTGGATTAGCGGCCTTGAATCGGACATCCCTCATCCCTATGTGGTGATTCAAGATGACCTGCTCAACCAGAGTCGGATTCTTACGGTGGTGGTGTGTGCGCTGACCACCAACCTCAAACGCGCCAGTTTACCGGGAACGATTCTGCTGCATGACGGGGAAGCGCATCTGCCCAAACAAAGCCTCATCGAAGTCTCGAAAATTTCCACCGTCGAGAAAACTCATTTGGGGGATTATATCGGCACCCTCTCCCCCGAACGCATCCAGCAAATTTTCGCGGCGATGCGTTTTTTGCAAGAAACTTTTTTCACCCGCTAACTTTAAATTATGCTGAGTCCACTTGCTACAAATAGGAATGGGTTTTTGCCATGAAATTTTTCTTTGCGCTGCTGATCCTTTTGTCCTTATCCATCCCCACGCTTGCACAGGAATCCCTTCCTGCCCCTACCATGCCGATTTTTATATCCCATATGTTGAAGATAACACGGTGCGGCATACGCTGGATGTGTATTACCCGACAACCGACTCACCTGTCCCGACGATTCTACTGATTCACGGCGGGGGCTTCACCCAGAGCGATAAACAAAGCATGTTCGGTTTGGCGGCGGTGCTGGTGCAGGAAGGCTTCGCGGTGGTCGCCATCAATTATCGCTTTTTGCCCGACCACCCCTACCCTGCCCAGATTCAAGACAGTTTTTGTGCGCTGGCATGGATTCAAGCCCGGACTGAAAGCTACCCCTTTGATGCAGAAAAGGTCGTAGTGGTGGGCTATTCCGCCGGAGCCTATCTTGCCAACATGCTCGGCGTGATTGACGACACCCCACTCTATATGGAAGGCTGTCCACATCCGACCCCCGCCAGAATCGCCGGGGTGGTCAGCTATGCCAGCAGCAATATTTTTGAACTCGGCGAACAAATCAACCCCAACGGACGCACCTACATCGAAAATTACACGGGCGTTGACTTGGCGGGACTTTCAGACGCGGAAATTTTAGACATTGCCCGTCCCCTGACTCCGCTTTCGTGGGTGGATGGCAGCGAACCGCCCTTCCTTATTTTTCATGGCGATGCCGATACCACTGTGAGCAGTGCGGGGTCGCAATTGCTGGCAGAAGCGCTGGAGTCGGCAGGTGTGCGAACCATTTTTTACATCGCGCCGGGAGTCAATCATCATATTGTGGGCAATATTCAGGTCGAAACCGACGAAGGCATCGTGACCGACATTGATATTTTAGTCACCTTCATCCGTCAGGTAACATCCGGTTAGACTGGCATCCAAACGGCAATAAGTTTATATTTAAGTTTGTGCCGTAAGGATGATGTTGCCGTGAATTTTGCCAATCTTTTTGTGGAAACTGATGCGGGCGAACTGCTCTATTTTTTGATGACGGTGGGCTTGAGTCTGGCGGGGCTGCTGATGGCGCTTGACCAGTGGACTCGCGGGCCAAGAGAAACCGAAGCCTTCCGTTATATGGTCGCGCTGATTGGCGTGGTGATGGCATGGATTCTGCTGACTTTGAGCAGCCTCAACGCCATTCTGGATGTGACCGATTTTGCCGATACAATTTATCCCCCTGCCGAACGTGTCACGACGACGCTGGTCATTGTCCTGCTGAGTTGGGCATTTTTAACCGCAGAAAGCCCACGCAGCGAACGCGGCTCTTTCATCGCGCTTATGATTATTTTAATTACCTTGCTGGCGGGTTTAGGCTATACGCTGGTCGAATGGAATGACGCGCCTGCCACCGCCGAATTTAATCAGCACCGTCTGGGGGAGGCATGGACATTCATCCCGGTTGTGTTGAGCGTGGCAGCCATGCTGCTGCTGCTCACCCGTTACCGTTTTGCGGCGGACATTCCCCTCAAACTGCTGTTTTTTGTGCTAATTTTACTCGGACATGGAGTCACGCTGTATGAAATCCGCCAGAATGAACTGGATGGCAATTTCGCAGGGTTGATTCGCCTGTCCATGCTGGTGGCTTTGGCGCTGCTACCCGTGTTTTTATATCGGCTGGTGCTGGACAGATTTCGCAATACCGTTGGCGAAGTCACTGGCTTCATCATGCCCAGCGAAATGCCGCGCCTCCCCAATGAGTATTTCGCCCCGCCACCCGCCGCCACAGGCAAAATTGTTGATATGTCCAACCAAGAAGCGCTGAGTCTGCTCAAAATTCTGGGTATGATGCTGGAAAAAACCCTGCCAGAAGACATCCCGATTCAAATTATTAAAGCGGTGGCAGATTCGTTTAAAACCGATGTGGTGGCGCTGGCAGTTCCCCAGAATGCAAATTGGGCAGATACACTAGCCGTGTATGATTTTATCCGTGAACATACCAAACCCGGCATGGCGCTGAATCTGGCGAATCAACCCACCCTTTCGAATGCGATTGAAACGCTAAATTTGCGAATGCTGCTGCCCGGTGAACACGAATTTGAACTCAATGACCTGTTTCATCGCCTTGATGTGAATGAGGCCGGGCCAGTTGGGCCAGCGTATTTCCAGCCGCTTTCCCGCGAGAGAAAAGTCATCGGGGTGCTGATGCTGGTCATGCCCTATACCAGCCGTTTGCTCACCAACGAGGAAAAACAATTTTTAGGGGCGATTGCGCCCATTGCGGCGCGTTTGCTGGCGCTCAGTCAGGAAGCCTTTAAAAGCAAATTAGAGGCGGAAGAAGTGGCGATTCAACGCATGGTTGGCGGTGGGATTGTCAGTGAAGTTCCCGCCAGTCAGGAAGACCGGTTTAGCGAAAAAGTCCGTGCCGAACTCCAAGCCGATTTAGAAGCCGCCCGCGAACAAATCAACCAATTAACCATTTATGTGAGCAATTTGCAGCAGCAGTTAAGCCGCGAACAGGACAAACTCCATACGCTGGCGGGATTTTCCAGCGATGCCATGTCCATTACGCAAAAAATTAATGTGATTTCCAGCGAACGCGACAAACTCAACCGCGAACGCGAAGAACTCCTCTCCACGTTGGAATCCGCCAATGCCTTGATTGCAGGCGCAACCGCCGACACCGATGAGCGCATCTACCGCGAGATGATGACGCAATTGGAGCAGGAAAAACAGGATTTACTTGAAACCAAAGCCCGCCTTGAAGCCGAACTGTCTCAATATCAAGCGGCCCCGGCTGACCCGAACACGCTCGGCGAAATTCTCGTCACCATCACCGCCGAACGGGATCGGCTGGTCACGGAAAATCAGCAGATTCAATCGCAAATGCAGCAGGTGACAGACCAACTTGCCGAACTGGGCTTTGAAAATAGCAACGTCGGCATCGGGCAGTTGATTGCCCACCTGACCGAAGAGCGCACCAAATATGAAAAAGTTGCCCGCCGCGCCCGCAGTGAACGGGATATTTTGCTGCGCGAACGCAACACCCTCTCCCAACAGCGCGATGAGGAAAAAGAACGCTCCACCCAGATTGATAATTTGCAAAAAGAGGTTTCGCGGCTGGCTTCCGAACGGGAAATTTTGACCCGCCAGCGTGATGCTCTCAAAGTGGAGCGCGATGCCTTGAATCAGCAGCGTGACCAATGGTTGGAATCGCGCATCAGTTTGACGCAGCAGTACGAATCCCTGCGCCAACAGTATGCCCAATTGCAGCATCAATTGACCCAAACGCGAGTCGGCATGGCAGGCGCTGACCCCGATGCCCAGGCCTATATTCAACAGGTCGAAATTGCCCGCCAGACCGCCGAACGCGATTTGATGCAAGCCCGTAGCATCATCCAGAAAATGGAACGGGAATTTACCCAACTGCAAACAACGGGGTTCACCACCACCCGCGAAGAACGCATCACCGCCGAAAATATCATCGTCATGGCGCAGGAGATTCGCACCCCCGCCACCTCGATTATCGGGTATGCGGATTTGATGTTGAGCGAATCCATCGGGATTTTAAGCCCGTTGCAGCGTCAATTTCTGGTACGGGTGCAGGCCAATGCCGAACGGCTTAAAACCGCCTTGGAAGCGCTGGTCAACATGCTGCAACTCGATTTTGGCACGATGCAACTCGAAACACAGGCGATTCATATTCAGGATGTGATTGATGATGCCATCACCGACAGCACCGGACGTTACCGCGAAAAAGGCTTAACCCTGCTCCTGCAAGCGGCGGACAATTTGCCCACCGTGCAGGCCGATTATGATGCGGTGCAGCAAATCTTGACTCAACTGCTGGTCAATGCCCATCTCGCCTCTCCGCCGGACAGTGTGGTCGAAGTGGACGCGCAGTTCGTCCCGCAGGTGGACATCAACGGGCAGCCCATCGACGCGGTGGTTTTTTCGGTGGCAGATCAAGGGGGTGGGATTGACCCCGCCCTACAAAGCAAAATTTTCACCCGCATTTATCGCAAGGAAGCGCCCTTGATTCCCGGCTTGGGCGATAACGGGGTCGGGCTGTCGATTGCCTATGCGCTGGTCAACGCGCACGGCGGCAAAATCTGGTTTGAGTCGCGGGTGGGCGAAGGCACGACCTTTAAAGTGGCGATTCCGATTGACCAGAAATTAGGGTCGCAGCCGATTGTTAAAAACAGCATCCACCGCTTGATTGAGGTTTTTAAGGACGAGCCGCTTTCGTAGGGGCGGGTGCTAAGGACGCGCCATGAAACATGGAGCAATGGTGATATTTGATGGCGAGTCCGTCACCCGCCCATCTTTTTGTCACAG
Source organism: uncultured Anaerolineae bacterium (assembly GCA_964639245.1). Lineage (GTDB taxonomy): Bacteria > Chloroflexota > Anaerolineae > Aggregatilineales > J027 > SB15. The sequence goes on along the minus strand of CAZXCU010000029.1, from coordinate 26,838 downwards.
GGAACAGGCATCAGGGGTGTTTGGCACGGCGGCGAATCAATGCGTAGGAAGTCCAATAATGCACTTTAATAAAATAAAAATGGACTGCACGCTACGCAGATGCCGTCCCTACGGCACACACTCGTAGGGACGCGATATATCGCGTCCGCCCTGCATATCCATATTAAAAAGTTAATGTGCATTATTGAACTCTGTTACATCGCTTAAATTAGTGAGGGCGGGTGACACGTTGTTTAGCACCACGCCCCTACCCACGACTCGCCTCACGGCGAGAGGAGAAAAGAAAGAGAACAGAGAAAAGCAGAGGGGCGCTGACGCGCCCGTTCAGAGAGCCAGAGGACAGAGATTTCAGAGAGCAGAGCTAACGATAAAGAAGGCAGACCCGAAAGCCAAGGTTGACAAACCAGTTATTAGGAAAGTTGCTGAAACGGACGGCCACGCGGGCATCGACTCCAAAGTTGAGCCACGACCCCCCGCGGGGCGCACGGCGATTACTATTCGTTATGTCATCACTCTTTCCATTGTCAACTTCATTGAGCGTCCACTCCCAGACATTCCCACTCATATCCAACAATTGATAGGGCGATGCCCCCTGCGGGTACACACCCGCCGCCGTGGTTTGCTGCAAATAATATTTGCCTACCTTCTTATAGGTTTCATCAACATTGGCATAGCCGGAAATATAATTCTTTCCCCATGGATAGTTCCGTCCGTCCGTTCCGCGTGCCGCTTTTTCCCATTCCTGCTCGGTAGGCAGCCTCACCGCCCACGTCAAAGGATTCATAGGATTATACGCTCCTCGCCCCGTGGGAGAGGGGTCGGGGGTGAGGGCGAATTGATGCGACAGCCAGCGACAGAAGGCCACCGCATCATACCAACTGACAATCTCACGCGGATGATTGGCAATTTTCCATCTCGGCTCACCCGGCTTTTCGTCCCGTCCCGCCAAGCCTTGCCACCACCGTTCATCATGAAAACCATCTTTGGCATCAATGAAGGCTTGAAACTGCTGATACGTCACAGGATATTTGGCAATCTTAAATTCAGGCAATTTAAGTTTTGTTGGGCCATTGCCTTCCTTTTCATCGCCGTAAATAAAATCCCCCGCCGGAATCGTCACCCAATCAAACTCCGGCAAGCCGTTTTCATCCAAGCCCACCCCAACCCGCGGGTCGCCCAGTTCCGCCAGCCGCATCCCGATTTGAAGGCGTTCAGGGGGTTCAGTTTTTAAGTCAAGCAGGCGGTCAATCAATGCTTCTTTTTCGGGGGTTAGTTTGTGGGCATGAAGCAGATACGGCCCTTTGACGATTTTTTCCGATTTTGTGGGTGGACTGGCTGCCTTCACTTCCGGCGGGGCGACATTTTTCCCCTGCTGGTTTTGCCGTTCAAAGTGTTTATCCAATTTCTTAAGAAAATCTTGTTTTGGCACATTGCCATCAGTTACGCTTACATATTGGGTTGTGATGAGCAGCGCAAATTCTCTGCCCTTTAACAACAGGGGATAAATCGGCTTTTTATCGCGTTGAGCCAGTAAAATTTCGCGTTCCACCCATTCCGATGCTTCTGACTCTGGGGTCATAATGACAATGAAAGCGGCGCAATTTTCAATCGCTTTAACAATCGTTCGCCACCATCTATCGCCATAGTCAATCCCACGCCCATCAATCCAAATATCAAAGCCTTCGGACTCTAAAAAATTGGCTAATTGATGGGCGTATTCAGAATCACTTCGGCTGTAGCTGATGAAAATATAGGTCATAGAAAATTAGCTCCAAATCTGGAGATTATTTTAACGTGGGGGTGGGTTAGCGGCAAAAATCAATCAACCTGTGGCACAGAGATTAAATGGGCGGTGGACAGGATCTCTTCGAGTCCCGTCCCTACGGCGCAAAGGTGAATATTTCAGGGTTCAACATGGGCATACGGATTGAGTGTATGTCGATTCAGCGCCTGTTGTAATTCCCACAACAGCCAGATGACCACCCCCAATAAAATCGCCAGCACGCCGCGAATCACCCCCACCGCGTGATTGGGTTTAGAACCGACAACCCGCGAGACTTCCGGCGAATCAGGCTGCACCAGCACGCTCACCGCCGATTTCAACCGCACATCCTCATACAATTCACTGCTAATAGTTTGCTCGGCACTGTACGCCGACAGCCCAATTTGATACTCGTAGCGGATTTTAAAAAGGGTGTTGCCGAGTGTCCCGCGTTCTTCGGTGGCTTCGACCAGCGCCGCCGGCACAATCTGTCCGTCGTTCTCTAAGCCGCGCCACATCAGCCAATCGCGCAGAGGGTTGAGGATGAGGACAAGCCCAATCAGGCTAAAAATCAAGGTGACTAAAATGGGATGCACAAATCGACGCATGGTTTTCACTCCTTGTGCCATTATATTATAAAATTGGCACTTGGCGAACGGGAGACGAAGATGGATCATTTTACAGAAACACTGCGAAGCTGGCACAATTTTTACTTCATGGCAGGGGGAGCAACCGCAACATTGGTCGGCTTGATGTTTGTGGCGCTCTCCTTGGGAAGACACCTTGTCTCGGAAGAAACCCGCGCAGAATTTACAGTTTTTGTCGCACCGAGCATTATTTATTTTACCTCCGCGCTGATATTGTCGTGCGTGATGCTTGTTCCACAATATGATCCCAATATGTTGGCAGGGATTTTGGTAGTGGGCGGGCTGATTGGCCTCATCAATACCCTGCCCGCCGCACGAAAGTTGATGCGGGCCGCGTTCACCTATCAAGATTTTGATATTCCCGAATGGCTGTTTCAGATCATTTTGCCGCCGATGAGCTATATTTTTATCGGGCTTGCGGGAGTCGCTCTGGTATTGGATTTCGAATCCGCCACATTTACGGCGTTGTGGGCTGCGGATATTATGCTTATCGTCAGCGCGATTTCCAATACATGGAGCATGGTCATGTGGATTATTGACCAGCACGATTAACTTGCAGGATTCGGGTTACAATGGTATGAAAATGGTTAAGCAAAATAAAGGTACAACGCATGGCAACTCCCTATGATGGCAAAGTAGCGGTCTGGCATTGGAAAGGCGATTCGCTGGCAGAAAACACCATCGAAGACGCAGTACGCACCCTCAAAACATGGGCCCCCAACGCGACTCAACTCTGGGTCAAAACCAGTGATGGCGTGGATTGGATGGCACGTTTTGACACCAAAAAAACGCTCGCCATTGACGGGCCAGCCGCGATTCGGCGCTGGGTGCAGGTGCTGCAAGCCAACGGGATGGAATTTCATGCGTGGTGTGTGGTCAAAGGCAAGGATATTACCAACGAAGCCAACCGCGTGATTGAAGCCTGTACGGTTCCCGGTGTCAAAAGCATGGTGCTGGATATTGAACCCTATGCCGGATTCTGGCAGGCGGGCAAAGATCCGATTCGCCCCTTCATGACCCGGATTCGACGCGGGGTAGGCGGGGCATTTCACATCGCCATGAGCATGGATCCGCGCACCCAGCATTACAATTCAATTTTCCCGAACGAATGGCGACCCTTCATTAACAGTGTGCATCCGCAAGTCTACTGGGACACCTTCCAGCGTCCGGTCAAAGAAGTGATGGATGAAGCGTATAAAGTGTGGGGAAATTACGGCCTGCCCATTATTCCGGCACTGTCCGGTTATGCTGACCCCGACGAAATGGAAGAAGCGCGGAGTTATCTCATCAGCAAATACAAAGCACCCGGTTTAAGTTACTGGCGTTACGGGGTCATTAGCGCCCTGCATTTTCCGGTGATTAACCAGCCGATGAGTCAGGTTGACCCCAATCCCGACCCCGAACCGCCCGCTTCGGACAGCCGCTACGGGGAAGTCATCATCATCAGCCCGCAAGACCCACGTTTTACCAAAGGGGTTCATGCCACTGGCGCAACCTTTAACACCTTTAAAAGTTCGTGGGGCTGGGATGTGCCGTATGTTCCCACCAGCAACACCAGTTCAAAATTCTGGGGACGGTGGGATCCGCAACTGACAAAATCCGGTTTTTATGAAATTTCTGTGTTTGCGCCTGCCCGCCATTCCACAACGCTCAATGCCCGCTACAAATTACACGGGGTCAAGGGCAGCAACACCGAACTTTTAATTCCCATCACACAGGAAAAATATTTTAATTTGTGGGTGCCGTTGGGGGTGTTTGAATTTGATGCCAACAATCCACAGGCGGGGGTGTTGTTCCTCAATGATTTAACCGGGGAAGCCGGGCGCGAAATTTCATTTGATGCCGTGCGATTCCGTGAAGTTATCGGCAATCCGCAGGACAAGCGCTATCTCTCCGATGGCTACGACTCGCCCATCGGGACAGCCGCCGAGCGTGTGACGGATGCAGTGTGGCCCGGACGCTGGATTGATGCCACCGGGTACGCGATCCGGTATTTCAAAGGCACACCGAGCGAAGCCTATCACACAGGCGCGGATTTAAATTTGAATCACCCCTATTTTGATGCTGACCGTGATGCACCTGTCTACGCGGCAACCGGCGGGGTTGTCACCTATTCCAACCGTTTGCCGGGCTGGGGCTGGATTATCGTGATTCGTCATGACCCCCTGATTACCACCGGACAGGTTTTGTATGGACGCTATGCCCATGTCAACAATGCGCGGGTCAAGGTTGGGGATCGCGTCGTGCGCGGGCAGCAAATCGCCAATGTCGGGAACGCCGATGGCAATTTTGCCTATCACCTGCATTTTGATTTGAGCCACACCACCATTTTAGAAACCCAACCGGGCGATTGGCCGAAACTCAATTTGAATCGCGTGCTGGCAAATTACGTTGACCCGCGTGAGTTCATCGAGAAAAACCGCCCACCAAAAACCAAATAGGCCGATGCAAAACCGCGCAATTCTGCTTTTCCTATTGTGTTTCTGGGTGGTAGCCTGTCAAAAAGAGGCGGAGGAACAACCTCCGTCCACCTCATGCCATGCAAAGGTGCAGCCTCAACCGCTTTCTGAGGTGAATCCTTTGCATTACGATGTCACGATTGACTACACCGGACAGACTGTGTTGGAAGATGTAGAACTAGACATTCAGACGGACGGGACAATTTACCGTATGGTGCTGTTTACCAATGCAACGGGTCAGCAGCAGGTCATGGATGCGAATACTACCATTCGGATTGAACCGGGCAAACCACTCAAATTCGCTTATGAGGGAGCCTCTGTCCGTCCAAACGCCATTTCGCTCAAAACAATCAACGAAGCGATTGTGTGTACCCTAGAGATTGTTCAGCCGTAACAGGCTAATCGAATAAATACAGCGAGAAAAACTATCGAATCACTTTGTTGGGCGTGGTCTAAAAACCCGCCCCTTTTTTATTTATTCTTCCGCTTGCCAACCTAGAACAAATGTGCTTAAATAGATACAATTTCCTGAAAGGCACACCATGTCGCTTATTTTTGAGGAACGGCTGTCCGATTCCCCTTATATTGAATGGGTCACACAAGGCTACACCACCCAAGCGGATTCGGTGATTCGCCCCTCCGAAAGTCACTGGCATATGGTGTTTGTGCAGGTCAACGGCATCACCCACCCCATTATCGCAGGCGCGTTACCCACTTCCGGCATTGCGTCATGGGGAGCAGGGGCAGAAATCCTCTGGATAAAATTTAAAATCGGCACGTATATGCCCCACCTGCCCCCCAAAGTGACCTTTAATAAAGAAACGCGACTGCCGAATGCCACAGGGCAAAATTTCTGGCTCAACAGCGACGAATGGCAAATCCCGTCCTATGAAAATGTTGAAACTTTTGTTGACTGGATGGTACACGACGAACTGTTGATTTATGATCCGGTGGTGCAAGCCGCCTTAGACGACAACCTCCCGCCGATGTCCTCGCGCACGGTGCGCCATCGGTTTTTGCAGACCACAGGCTTAACCCGGAGTCACATCCGCCAAGCCCAACGCGCCCAACAAGCCGCCCGCCTCTTGGAATGTGGCACGCCGATTCTGGATGTGGTTTTTGAACTTGGCTACACCGACCAGCCCCACCTGACCAAATCGCTCAAACGGTTTATCGGCAAAACCCCCGGCCAGCAGTTCGTTCGCGCTTGCCAACCTGGATAGCTTGCCATTTTTTACAAGACAGACTTCTCCGGTTGGATTATCCTAAAAGCACTTGGTAAGCCAATGGAGGAAAAAAATGACGCTCTCTCCCTTTGAAATGAAATTGGAAGTTGTGCCGCTCCCTGTTTCCGATGTTGATCGGGCCAAAGCCTTCTATGTGGAAAAAGTCGGTTTTCACCTTGACCACGAACGCCAGATCAGCGACGAACTGCGGATTATCCAATTGACTCCGGTGGGGTCAGGCTGTTCGATTGTGATTGGCACAGGCATGGGCGAAATTTCTGAGGTCAAACCCGGCAGCATCAAAGGCTTGCATCTGGTCGTGAAGGATGTACGGGCAACGCGGGATTGGCTCATCAGTCGCGGGGTTGAAATGGGCGAAATGATTGAATATCCACGCGGGATTAAATTCGCGGGATTCAGCGACCCCGACGGCAATACATGGACGTTGCAAGAATTTCCACCTGACCTTTAAGTTGCCATTTTTTACAAGACTGCACCCCGATACCCGCCTACAAAAATCAATCAAGGAGAAATTGAATGACAAACCCATCAACTCAACAAAATCTGGTCATCACCCGTGTTTTTGATGCGCCGCTTGCCCGTGTCTGGCAGGCTTGGCACAACCCGCAGGATGTCATGCAGTGGTGGGGGCCAACCGGCTTTACCGCGCCGCTTGCCAATATCGATTTTCGTGAAGGGGGTACATCGCTGGTGTGCATGAGTTCCCCGCAATTTGGCGAACATTACAGCACATGGCAGTATGAAAAAATCGTCCCGATGGAACGGATTGAATACATTCACAATCTGGCGGACAAAAACGGCACTCCCATTGACCCCACCAGCGTGGGAATGCCGGACGATTTTCCGCAAAATCAACGCCATGCCGTAACCTTCAAAGCGCTTGGCAGCCACCAGACCGAACTCACCATCACGGAACAGGATTGGACAGTCGGGCAAATGATGGAAATGTCCCGTATGGGCATGGAACAATGTCTCGACAAAATGGCAGCCATTTTGCATTGAGCCTATATAATTCGAAGCTATCCACGTAGTAGAAGCACCCGGAGTCACCCATTTAGGCTATAAGATTTTAAAATTGCGCTTCATCCTCACCCTCTTAACATGGGTGAGGAATTTTGTCAGCCCATCATCAGGTTATAATAGAATAAAAATAAGGAGCGATGAAAGTGGCTACTATTACCCTTACTGTGCCAGCAGAAGTGGCTGAAATCTACAACGCTTCATCCGAACAAGAGCGTCAGAAAATTCAGATGCTGCTTGGCCTCTGGCTCAAAGAAACCAGACCGACTGAATCGCTGGCAAAAGTCATGGATAGGATAAGTGAAAATGCTCAAGCGCGTGGCCTGACCCCCGAAATCCTTGAGAATTTACTCAATGACGAGTCCTAAGACATTTGTTATTGATACCAACCTCATGGTGAGCGCGTTGCTCCTGAAAAACTCAGTTGCAAGGCAGGCATTTGATAAAGCCGCTAGCGAGGGCAAGTTTATTCTCTCGGTAGCAGTCGTCGAAGAATTAAACCAAGTGCTGCGGCGGAAAAAATTCAACAAATATATCACTGAAACAGAACGGCTTGAATTTTTAGAAACGTTTATTAGCCAAGCGATTTTGGTAGAAATATCAGAAACAATCACCGCCTGCCGTGACCCCAAAGACAATAAGTTTTTGGAACTCGCCGTTGCTGGCAATGCTTCATGTATTATTACGGGGGATGAGGATTTGATTGTACTCACCCCGTTTCGTGAAATTCCTATTTTGAGTCCCCGCACATTTTTGGAACAACCGTTTTAACGTTGAATCAAGCGCACCACGCGGAATCCAATGGTTTCTGCCTTGTGGTCAAGTTCAAGGCGCTGGCTGGCGGAGATTCGCGCATCATCTACCACGCTGTTCCATGCTCCACCGCGCACTACGCCATCCGGGAACGTCCATTCCCACACGTTGCCACTCAAATCCATCACCCCATTGGGAGTTGCCCCCTGTGGATAGACTCCGACGGCCGTGGTTTGCATCAAAAAATGTGACCCCACCGACTGCCCCACCGCATATTTACCGAGTTTGCCCGTTTCGTTGATATTCGCGCAGCCACTCTGATAGGTATCCCCCCACGGAAAAACAGGCGCATACCGTCTGGCTGTTGCGGCACATTCCCACTCGGTTTCAGTCGGCAGCCGCACCGTCCATTTGAGCGAACGCCCCATATCCGGCATTTCATCCGTCAGATAAAATGACAGCCAGCAGCAAAAGGCCATCGCCTCAATCCATGTGATATTTTCGCGGGGATGGTTGGCGATTTGCCATTTTTGCTCGAAGGGTTGGGTCGGGCGCAGGCGGAGTTGGGCGGTTTGCGTAGAGTGCATCCAGCGCCACCACTGCGGATTTTTATAACCATTGGGGTGTTCCACAAACGCCTGATATTGGTGATAGGTCACGGGATATTTAGAAATATAAAAAGTTTCTACGTCCTTGCGGGCATGACCAAATTTCCCGCCTTCCATATACACCCACTCAATATCGGGCAAACCTTCTTCCGTGACTCCCACACCGGGACGCGGGTCGCCCAATTCCGCCAGTTCTATACCGACTCTGAGGCGTTCGGGCGGTTCTGTTGCGGGGTCTTGAATCTTTTTGAGCAGGCTTTCCTGCGGGGTCAGGCGTAAATCTGTTTCGGTGAGGGGCTTGGTGTTCATTTCTGATGGGGCAACATTTTTACCCGGTGCGCCCTGCGGAGCAACCGCTTCACTCAACCGTGTAATAAAATCTTGGGGCGGTAAATTGCCGTCCCGCACATCCACATATTGAGTCGCAATATAAAAAGGAAATTCTTCGCCTTCTAACAGCAGGGGAAATTGTGGTTTTTTCCGTTTTTCCGCGTAGTGATATTCCCGCCGTACCCACGCGCTGTCATACGAATCGGGGGTCATAATCACGATAAAGGCCGCGCAATCATCAATGGATTGGAAAATAATTTTTTCCCACATATCCCCGTAATCAATACGATCATCCATCCAGACATTAAAGCCCTTCGCGCCTAAAAAATCGGCAAGCTGACGGGCATACATTCCATTTTTTCGACTATAACTGATAAAAATATGTGACATTCACGGTTTGCCTTACATCATGTCACCCTAATAATAACCACATTCTAATGCTTAGACAATTTGACGCGCCGAATTTCTCAGGGAGACAGAAATTTTTAGCCGATACCTCCCTTTTGCTGTGGGCTTATAAGGAAAAACACGGACGGGATATATCCCGTCCCTACGTGCTGTCCGCAATCATTGGTTTTTCATTGTTTTCTCCACGACCACTTTCCGCCTTGCTACTTTTTGAAGTTTGCGTATAATTAAGAACATGTGTGCTATTTAACAGAGGGATAGTCCATTCATGAGCCAAGAATATATTGAAGTGCGCGGCGCTCGGGAGAACAATCTCAAGGATGTTTCGTTACGAATTCCCAAACGCAAAATTACTATTTTTACGGGCGTATCCGGTTCCGGTAAATCATCCCTTGTTTTTGATACCATTGCTACCGAAGCGCAGCGCCTGCTGAACGAAAACTTCAGTATGTTCGTGCGAACCTTCCTCCCCCGCTATTCCCAGCCAAATGCGGATGCTATCGAAAACCTGAGTATGCCCATTGTCGTGGATCAACGGCGGTTAGGGGGTGGTTCTCATTCCACTGTTGGCACCATCACCGATATTAACAGTGTGCTGCGCTTGCTTTTTTCGCGGGTAGGCCAACCCTATGTCGGGTACTCCAATCTATTTTCCTTCAATGACCCACAGGGGATGTGTCCCGATTGTAATGGGCTGGGGCGCAGGATTGTTGTGAACATGGAACGCTTTCTGGATACCTCGAAATCGTTGAATGAGGGGGCCATCCTTTTCCCCGAATATGCGGTTGACAGTTGGGATTGGAGTATTTGCACGCAGTCCGGTTTGTTTGATAACGACAAAAAATTAGCGGATTATACCGACGCGGAAATGGAGCTTTTGCTGTACAGCGAACCCTACAAGGTTGAATCCTCCATGGCAGGCAAATCAATCAAATTAACCTTTGATGGAATCATCGCCAAGTTCACCCGCAAGTATATTACCCGTGACCTAAAAACCCTGTCGGAACGGACTCAGAAAATGGTTGAGCCGTACATGATTTTTGGCCCTTGCACCACCTGTAAAGGCGCACGACTCAGCCAGGCAGCCCTTGCCTGTAAGATTAATGGCTACAACATCGCTGACCTGTGTTCAATGGAAGTTGGCGACCTGATTGGCGTGATACAGGCGATTGATCTTCCGGCGGCAGCCCCGATGGTCAGCACCTTGACGGAACGCCTGCAACATCTGGTCGACATCGGGTTGGAATATTTGCAACTGGATCGGGAAACCGATACCCTGTCCGGTGGGGAGTCGCAGCGTGTCAAAATCGTGAAGCATCTCAGCAGCAGCCTCACCGATGTGATGTATATTTTTGATGAACCAAGCATTGGCCTGCACCCGCGTGATGTACATCGGCTGAACGAATTGCTCCAGAAATTGCGTGATAAGGGCAATACAGTGATTGTGGTGGAGCATGACCGGGATGTCATCAAAGTGGCGGATTATGTGGTGGATATGGGGCCAATGGCAGGCAGTCATGGTGGGATGGTGACGTATGAAGGCAGTTTTGATGGACTGCTGAAATCCGAAACGCTCACAGGTCAATACATCCAGCAATCGTTAGCGCTCAAAAACGAATTTCGCCAGGCCAAAGGCACGTTGCCCATCATCAACGCCAGAATCAACAACTTGCAAAATATCAGTGTGGACATTCCAAAAGGTGTCTTGACCGTTGTCACAGGGGTGGCTGGTTCGGGCAAAAGTTCACTCATCAATGAAACTTTCCTCCAGCAATATCCCGGTGCCATCGCCATTGACCAATCGGGCATGGGGGTCAACAGTCGTTCCAATCCTGCGACCTATACGGGCATTTTGGATGAAATTCGGAAAGCCTTTGCCAAAGCCAACAATGTTAGTCATTCCCTCTTTAGTGCCAATTCCAAAGGGGCATGTGAAAACTGTCAGGGGTTGGGGGTCATTTACATCAACCTTGCATTTCTGGATGAAGTCAAAACCCCCTGCGAAGTCTGCGAGGGCAAACGCTTTAAGGACGAAGTATTGGCCTACAAGCTCGATGGCAAATCTATTGCTGATGTCCTGAGTATGAGCGTTCAAGATGCGCTGGCTTTTTTCTCGATTCCCAAAATTCGTCATGTCCTGCAAGCGATGAGCGATGTGGGCTTGGATTATCTTACGCTTGGGCAACCCTTGAGTACCCTTTCCGGCGGGGAAAGCCAGCGCATTAAGCTCGCCAGCGAATTACACAAAAAAGGCAGCATCTATGTGATGGACGAACCGACGACAGGTTTGCATATGTCCGACATCAGCCATCTTTTGATGGTCATGAATCGCTTGGTGGATGGCGGGAACACGGTCATCGTCATTGAACACAACCCGGATGTCATCCGTAACGCCGACTGGATTATTGATATGGGGCCGGAAGGCGGTCACAAAGGCGGGCAAATTTTGTTCGCGGGTACACCCAGCGACCTGCTGAATGTTCAGCATTCCTATACCGCCGACTATTTACGCGCCAACTAACTGCTTTGTCCGGTAAATTCTTGCGGAGGGTAGGTGCTAAAGACGGTGCGCCGTCCGTCACCTACCCGCTGAAACTACTTATCGGATGTAATCCGCCCGATTACTTATTTTCATTCTGTCAGTTTCCCGTAGCGGATTCATCATGGTCAGCCACACCCAAGCCGTTGATAATGGAACGCTTGGGAGAATGAACCATGACGCGACTGGCTATTTTTGCTGATATTCACGCCAATTTACTGGCTTTAGAAGCCGCCCTTGCCGACGCTGCCCAATTCGATGTCCAGCAAATCATCGTGGCAGGCGACATCATCAACTGCGGGGCGTATTCCGTGCAGGTGATGGAACGGCTGACAGACCACAAATGCGCGCTCATACGTGGCAACCATGAATTTTATCTGCTGAATTATGGCACCCCCCGCGAACCCGACTCATGGCGGGATTTTGTGCTGCCCCCATGGTTACACAAAATCATTCCCCCGCGCTGGCAGCATGTCATCGCTGCCCTGCCCGACTCGCTCACCCTCTATTACCCGGATGCGCCGCCCGTCCGTGTGGCACATGGCATTCCCGGCAATCATTGGCGCGGGTTGTATCCGATGACCTCCGATGGCGAAATCGCCGAAGCGCTGGCGGGGGTGCAAGAATCCACCGTCATTACCGGACACACCCATCTCGCTATGGATCGGCATGTCCATTGCAACGGGCAAACATGGCATGTGATTAATCCCGGCTCACTCGGCCTGCCCCTTGTCGGCAATCCCGGCATCGCGGAATATGTCATTCTGGAAGGCGCTGCTTCCGGTTGGACAGCCACCTACCGCCAGATTCCCTATGATATTACGCCCATGTTTGCCGAATTTGAACGGATTGGTTATGTCGAAGACATCGGCGCAACCGCCCGCATGTATATCGAAGAATTTAAAACCGCCCGCTTGCGAATTGCCCCCTTCACCCATTGGCGCACCGCCCAATATCCTGACCAACCCGCCACGCTCGCCATGGCAGACGAATTTTTAAGTCTGGGTGAAGCCATCTGGAACTACATCCCACCCCATTATTGGGTTAATCGCTAACTTGCCAGATGCTAATAGAGTCTCCCTGTGCAATTGCCAGCAGGAATTGAGAGGACAATGCCAGTTCCATTCGATAAACATCCCTAGAACAGAATCGTATCTCTTGGGTGTCAAATTGGATGGGAACTTTTAGCATGGTGCGGGTATCGAAAAAGATTAAGTCATTTTCCGCTTGACAGTAAGCCATATAAACGGAATCTGCTATTTCGTAAGGACTGTGTGGGTTTGGTAAAGAAACAGACCAGACAAAACCTAACGGCGAAACCCACCATTTTTCAAAAAATACAAAGTCGCTCGTGCCAACTGTGAAACTTTCGCTGTCCTCCGACCAAATAATGTTATAAGCTCCGTCAACTTGTCCAACCATCTGATAGGTCTCTAAATCCCATATATCCAAACCACTTGTTTGGGCTTCGCTAATTGCAGCGAGATATTGACCATTCGGCGACCAGCTTAAACGGATAAACGGAATCGGGAAACACTCACCACACCCCACGTTCGCAGGAGGTGACACATAGGGTTCGCCAAGTGAATAAACAAGATTAAACTCACTATCCAAAATCCCAATCGTATTATCTTCTTGAATCACAGCAAGTTGACTGCCATCAGGCGACCATGCAATCGCTTGAGCATCTACCCGCTTATGTTGGACTATCTGAAACTGGTTTTCTACCTCAGTTATTTCAATAGGTTGCGTGATGTCCTCGCAGCTTGTCGCTAAAATGGCTTGGTTAGGATGCCAAGAAAGGACATCTCCAGTCAAATAATTTAAATTGCATTCCAAAGAAATAATCGCTTCCCAATTTTCACTGTCCAAAATAGTAAGTTTTTTATCCCAATCATCCATTATTGCCAGATACTGCCCATCAAATGACCATTCTACATCCATTGCTCTGAATTGCAAAACGCGAACCAATGTTAGGTCTATCGAATCCGATTGGGCAGCTAAGGGAGTCGGCAAAAACACGGTTATGATGAGGAGAAATATAAAAACGGCCTTTTTCATGGCTAAATTTCAATTTCCCTGCCGATGCCTTTTTCTGCTGCCAGCGCCAGCAATTTGGCTGCGGTTGCCGCATCCTGTACCGCGTTGCCCACCGACTTAAAAAATGTGATTTCCCGTTCCGAAGTTCGCCCTGCCAACTTGCCGCCTGCGATTTCGCCAATTTCCGCGTAGACATGGTTTTCTTGAATCAAGCCCCTCTCACGCGGGATGATTAAATCGCCGGCTTCCGCCCACGCGCTAGGCCGATGGTCAACCACCACTTTTGAATGGATAACCGTCTCCGCGTCAACTTCCTGCATCGCATGGTTAAACGAACCAACCCCGTTGACATGCACCCCTTCGCTGAGATACCGATGATGAACCACAGGGGTACGGCTGTTCGTGGCAGCAGCGACAATCTCCGCCCCGCGCAGAGCAGCTTCTTCACTCAGCACCGCATGAATTTTGCAGTGGGGATACACCGAGCGAAGTTCTTCCACCAATTTAGGCGCATTTTTCAGGCTAAAAATCCGAATTTCTTCAATCGGGCGAACGGTGCAAATCGCTTCAATTTGCGTTCGTGCCTGCACCCCCGCCCCGATGACCGCAAGAATTTTGGCATCAGGGCGGGCTAATAATTCCGTCGCCAACCCTGACCCCGCGCCGGTTCGCATAGCGGTTATCACATTACCATCCATCAGCGCCACCGGAAGCCCTGTCTGAGCATCCACCGCCAGCACTTTGGCATTCACGACAGGCAGATTTTTCCCCACATTTTCCCCGTACACCGACACAATTTTGACCGTGCTAATGGGTGAACCTTCCAGATAGGCGGGCATGGTCAGCGTGACCCCATTATTGACAGGAATCACCCCTCGTATCGGCGCTTGTGCCTGCCCGTTAGAAAGCTGGATAAACCCTTCGCGCACCGCCTCAATCACATCGCGCATGGTCAGCGCGGCACGAATATCTGCTGCCGTTAAAATTCGCATCGAAATTACCTCAAAATAAATCCTGCAATAAGCGGGTCGTCCGGGTCAATCAAAAATTCGTGTTTGCCCGTGATATACGCTGTCCCCGTCACTTCGGGGATAATCGCTGGCACACGCCCCACCTGAGTTGTTTGCACCACTTTACCGCGAAAACTGCTCGAAATCACGCTTTCAATGGTGATACTTTCGCCCAATTTGAGTTCGCCGCGTGCATGGTGAATCGCCAAACGCCCACTCACGCCGGTGCCGGTGGGGCTGCGGTCAACTTCGCCCTCCGCAAAAATACACACATTCCGACTGTGAACCGCCTCACCCGGCAGCATTTTCACCAGAATCGTGCCATACAGAAAATTTAAATCGGGGTCGCCATCGGGATGCACAATCGAATAACAGCCCATGATCGCCTGTTTAATCCGCCGCCCCAAGTCAATTAATTCCTCAATATTGTGGGGGGCAATATCCAACTCTAGCTCATTTTTATCCACATCCACATAGGCATAAAACGCCCCACCAAACGCAATATCGCAGTCAATCGGCCCGAAACCGGGAATATCCACCCGCAAATTGCGTTCCAATAAAAAGGATGGGACATTTAAAAAGGACACCGATTCGACCTTCCCGCCAATCACATGCGCGGTGGCGGTCACTCGTCCGGCGGGGGTGTCAATTTTGACTTCGCGTTGATTGCCTTTGACGGGAAACATCCCCGTTTCGACCCCTACTTTAACAAGGCCAATAATGCCATGCCCGCACATCGTACTAAAGCCTTCGTTGTGCATAAACAGCACCCCGATATCGCCATCGGGAGTCACAGGCGGAGTCAAAATGCAACCGTACATATCGGCATGACCACGCGGTTCAAACATCAAGGCGCGGCGGAAATGGTCAAGCCGAGTCCGGGCATAGTGGCGTTTTTCCAGCATGGTTGCGCCGTGAATTTCCGGGAATCCCCCGGTGATGATTCTCAGGGGTTCTCCGGCAGTATGAGCATCAATGGTGGTAATACGCTGCCAGTGGGGGGGGGCGTGCCAATCACGCATGAGAGTATCCTCCGTATTATTCATTTTTCAGACAAATATTTGACAAATTATCACTTATTAAACGTCTTGATGGCGGGCTTTGGTTTTAAATGCTTTTATCAGATTTTTATTTTTCCCTGTTCTGCCATGATTCTATCTTCACTTCCCCTTTACAAATCATCAAAAATCATTTGAGACCGCCTGAATATTTACACCTAACAAGGGCGGGAATCGGGGCAAGTTCGCCTATTTTCGGGAATAACATCTCCCTTGTCCCCGCCCCTACACACAAAAAATCCGATTTTTCAGACAGTCTCATAACAGCTTTTATTTTTTGCTGCACGCTGAACACTTTTTACAGGGCATTTTCATCATACTCTACCCAAGCCACATCCCAGCCAAAATCCCCAAAATTTGGGACTTGCGGTGGCTGATTCAGGATTTTAGCAGCGATAATTTCGCCTGCGGCGGCGGAAGTCATGATGCCGTGTCCCACATGCGCGATAGACACAAACAAGCCTTCCACCGAGGGTACAGCATCCAGAATCGCCCTTTCGCTGGTATAGGGAACCCCCGCCCGATTCGCCACTTCCTCACTACGATACACATAATAACCAATATTATGCCGCAGCCCCTGTAAATAACGTCCATTGGCAAAGCCCTGCCCCGCCGCATGTCCAAATTGACGCGCCAGCAGTGCGAGCGTAATCGAAGGAAAACGCGGATCTTTGAGGGGTGCCGCCGGATAAATCGGGTCAATGAGATAATCATTGGGGACATACCCCACCCTACCCCTCCCCAATGTGTTGGGGAGGGAATCAAAGGGAGGGGAAGCATTTTTATTCACCCACCCATACTCCCACCCGAAAATCGCCCCCTCTTTAGCTTCGGGACGCACATGGGGAAACGGCGCAGCCCCGATCAGCATCGGTGCGTGTTCGGGAAATTCAGGATGTCGCCAACCCGTCGTAAAACTTTGACGCGGACGCACCACAATCGGCAAATCCACTCCCGCCGTCCGCCCTGTGCTGGCTGCATTTGCCCCGTTCGCAATCAGCACGACAGGCGCAAAAATTGTTCCGTGTGGCGTTTTGACCCCCACCACTTTTCCCGCCTCGACCAAAATTTCTGTATTGGGTGTGTTCAGCAAAATTTGCGCCGACTCCGCGCATTGGGCATAGCGATAAATCAGCGCATTGGAATCCAGCCACCCTGCGATGGGGTCAAATTTCGCCGCGATGACTTTTTCCCCCAACCAGCCATAGCGATAGGCTACCTCCTGCGCGTTCAAAAATTCAATGTGCGTCATGCCCATCGCGTGTAAATGTTCAACATCTTTTTGGAGCGTGTCGGCTTGCGCATCGGTAAAGGCACAAAATAAATACCCGCGTTCTTTCAGGTGAATGGTTTCTGCCGCTCCGTCACCCAGATATGCGTCCGCCTGATGATAAATTTCAACACTTCGCCGCATCATCGCTGCCAGACACGCCGCCGGCCAGCACGTCCGATAATTTTCCAGCGACGCGGTTGAACTCCCCGCCCCCAACTTATCGCTTTGTTCAATCAAAAGGGTTTTTAAATGGGGTGCAGCGCGGTGCAATGCCCAGAGCGTTCCTGTTCCCGCCGGCCCGCCCCCAATCACAATTACATCCACCGCACGCGGAATCTCATTAGAATCCGTGATAAATTTTTTCATCGTCGTGAACCTTTTGAAGCATTAAATATAGCAAAAAAATGGTAAGATGACTGCAAACAAAGCGGAATTTACATGAAAGATTTGCCGAGATTCACCCCCTACCGCCGCGATTACGTGGAAAGTTTAATCAAGCGCGTGCTGTCCAAAGGCGAGGAGGATTTTTTCTACAGCCTGACCGAATACGACGACGGGCATTACCGCGCCGAATTTGAAACCGCTTATTTTGGCGATACCCCACCCTCAAAATCGCAGTGGAACACGCTCAAAAAACGCCTCAAACGCCACAATGAGAAAATTTTCGTCTTCAAGGAACAGGGCGAAACCCCCGAAGGCAAACTCTATCTCGACTTCGGCTTTTTCGCAGAATAACGCTGCGGGTGGGGTTTTAACCCACCCCGATGACAATTTTTCCTTGCGCGTGTCCTTCCCCCAGATAGCGCAGCGCTTCCTTGACTTCATGCAGGGGATATTGTCTATCAATCACCGGAACAAGCACATTTTTTTCCAGCAATTCTCCCAGCAAGGTTAAATCTGGCGCGTTGACATCTGCCAGCCCCATAAATCCCAATTTTTGATTGCCCCGCCGCGACAACAACCGCCCCAAAAGCAATCCCTGTAAAATTTGGGACATTTCTCCGCCAATTGCCACATAAATTCCATTTGGCTTGAGCGCCCGCCGATAGGCAAAAATCGAGTGGTAGCCATTCACCCCCAGAATCGCATCATAACGCTGTCCGTTTTTTGTAAAATCGGTTTGGGTGTAATCCATCACAAAATCTGCACCGAGCGCACGAACTTTTTCTACATTGCGTGTGCTGCATACCGCCGTTACTTCTGCCCCGAAAAATTTGGCAAGCTGCACGGCGAACGTCCCTACCCCACCCGATGCTCCCTGTATCAAAACCTGCTGTCCCGCTTGAATCTTGGCATGGTCACGCAGAGCTTGCAGCGCCGTCAACCCCGCCACCGGCACAGCCGCCGCCATTTCATAAGATACGGTAGGCGGTTTCAAGGCCAGATATTTTTGACCCGCGCAGGCATATTCCGCGAATCCCCCCACCGAACCCGCCGCCACCCCGAAAACGGCATCGCCCGGTTGAAATTGTGTCACCGCCGACCCCACCGCCTCGACCTGTCCCGCAATATCCGCCCCGATAATCGTCGTTTTGGGTTTGACAATTCCACCATCCAACAGGCGCACCACCACCGAAGGCATCGAGAAGCGCCACCCATCCACCGGATTGACCGAGGCCGCTTTCATTTTGACCAAGACCTGATGTTCTTTGGGTGTGGGTTGGGCCACCTCCTGCATTTCCAGCACATCCACCGACCCGAATTTCGGATAAACCACCGCTTTCATGACACGCCTCCGCATGATATTAATTTTTACAACAACGGTTTTATAGTATAAATACGGATAAGTGACGCGAAAGTTGCCCCCGTCAGCACACGGAACTTTTTTGCTGCGACAGCGTTGACCAGCTAACAAAGGAAAATCTCATGACCCCAAAATGGATTTTATTGTTTCTTTTTATTTTTATCTTCAGCGCTTGCACCAGCCAAGAATCAAGTGAATCCAGCGCTGAACCGCCTGCGCCCAATCAAGCCATTCAAAGCGATATTTCACTCACCAGCGAAGAATCCGCCCCGGTAGGTGATATACTGCGTCAGGAATCCCCCCAACCCACCGAACGAGTCATCCTCAAAAATGCGACGCTACGCTTGGTGGTGGAAAATCCGTCCGAACGTGCCAGCGAAATCAGCACCGAAGCGGAACAATTAGGCGGATGGGTCGTCAGCTTGAACACCACCCAATTCACCAACAACGCCGGTGACACGGATACCCGCGCAGATATTACAGTGCGCGTTCCCGCCGAAACCCTGACTCAAACATTGGAGTCCTTCAAAACAAATGCGGTTCAAGTCTTGGGCGAAACCCTCAGTGGCGAAGATGTCACCGCCGAGTATGTGGATTTGCAAAGCCGCTTGACCAATCTCCAAACCGCCGAAACCCAATATCAATCCTTCATGGCAGACGCGCAAAATATCACCGAAGTCACCACCGTCTATAATGAATTGATTCGCGTGCGGGGTGAAATCGAAGTCATTGAAGGGCGCATCCGTTATTTTGATGAATCGGCAGCGTTTTCGTCGGTTCGCATCGAACTCTACCCACCCGAAGCCGAAGTCACCCTCGCCAGCACTGACTCGTCATGGCAGCCCGGTGACGCGGTTGAGGACGCATGGAACACGCTGGGGTCAGCCTTAGAAGGCTTGGGGACACTGGTGATCTGGTTGCTCGTTTTTGCCCTGCCGATGCTGCTTGTTTTGGCGATTCCGTTAGGCGCAGTTTATTATCTCTACCGTCGTTACCAGACCGCCTTCCGTCCAAAGGGATAAGTTTTCTCCCTAGATTGAACGCTTATAGGGGCAGGAATCGATTCCCGCCCATTATTATTTTTATAACTGCTTGCTCCAAACTCCTATTTTGGATTATCATAATCTCCATAGTTGGAGCGCCTGCCTGTGTCCCACATTTTCATCAGCTACAGCACCAAAGACAAATTTTACGCGCTGAGATTAGCTGATTTTTTACGCAAAAAGAGATTTAATGTCTGGATTGATCGGTACAAAATCGAGGCAGGTACAAATTGGTGGCATGAAATTGTTAAAGGGGTCAAAAACTGTGCTGCATTCGTCGTGCTGATGACCCCTGATTCAGAAAAATCTCCATGGGTACAGCGCGAAGTATTTCTCGCACTGAGTGAGGAAAAGAAGATTTTCCCGATTTTGCTGAAAGGGAACAATTGGGATATTTTTGTTTTGCACCAATTTGTGACAGTATTTGACGAAAAATTACCCGAAGATGAATTTTTAATTCCCTTAGGCAAAGTAGTTCGTCAACAACCAGAATCAGGCGAAATCTATACGGTTAAGCCAGAGCATTTGGCACTAAATCCTGTAACTGTGAACGATTATTCTGCTATTGAGCAAGCCAAACACGCCCTCGAAAATGATAACACATCAGCTGCACTAGATCTTTTAGGGCAGGCGATGGTTTCTGACAGAGAAACAAACATTGTTGAAAGTGAATCCCTTGAACAAGTATTGTTGAATAAAATTGCACGGGAGAAATTATATAAAGTCATACTCCTCATGGTAGCCGCAAATGAGGGGCATGACATCATTCGCAATGCTCTGCATTTTTATCACAAATATTTTGCTGGCTATGATCCAGAAAACCTCTTAGAGCGATTTTCTAATTCTGTTCCATTTACTGAAAAAACTATGCCACCTCTATCTTCAGAACAACAAC
Organism: uncultured Anaerolineae bacterium; assembly: GCA_964639245.1. Taxonomy (GTDB): domain Bacteria; phylum Chloroflexota; class Anaerolineae; order Aggregatilineales; family J027; genus SB15. The sequence goes on along the minus strand of CAZXCU010000029.1, from coordinate 6,002 downwards.
GGATATTCGATACTATTAATAATCCCAATACCAAGCCTTATGAACGTTTAAAAGTAGGGAATCGATTAGCAGAGGTTGGGGACCCTCGTAGAGGAGTTGGGGTAGATGAAGATGGTTTGCCTGACTTCGATTGGGTTAAAATTGCCGCAGGGGAGTTCATATATCAAAATAACCAACGTATTACTTTACCCAAATTTCACATTGCTAAATATCCAGTGACCTATCAGCAGTTTCAAGTCTTCATCAATGCTCAGGATGGCTACAAAAATGATTACTGGTGGCGAGGATTCGGAAAGCATATACAAAAAGCGAGCAAAGAGAAGGCAAAATATTCCAATCATCCGATTAGGGAAGTAAATTGGTATGAGGCTGTTGCATTTTGTCATTGGTTATCTTATCGCCTGACCAACAAAACCTTCTCAATAGAAACTATGCTTTCATGGCCTATTCGACTACCCACTGGGCAAGAATGGGAACGCGCAGCACGCGGCACAGACGGAAGGCGCTATCCTTGGGGTAATGAATATATACCAAATTATACAAATTGTGCCTCAATTGTTAAGATAATTTCTGACTTTAACGATATACACTATCTAATAGAGGAAACAACACCGGTAGGTGTTTTTCCGCATGGCGCTTCTCCTGACGGTGTATTAGACATGATAGGTAACATATGGGAATGGACGTTATCCACAAACTTTCCTAAAGGAAATGTAGGTGGGATATATGATGGTGATTATGAAGGTGCATGTTGTGGAGGGTCATTTAATTATCTCGGATCCCAAATAAATGTTATGAAGCGTTTATGGTTGCCCCTAGCACGTCGAGCAGAAGACATTGGCTTTCGTGTTGCCTGTTTTAGAGATATTTGCTCCTAACTCCCTGATACAAACCGGATGGATAAATACTTCCATGTCGAGTCCACTTCTAGTGGACTTCCTACACATAGGCGGGGAATTAATACCCCGTCTGCCCCGCGCCGATTCTCATAGGCCAACAGCCTCTTTTTCGCTGATGGCTGAACGCTAACTGCTAATATGCTCAATGTGCGCGATTTTCTCCCCGTTTTCCGCCCACAATGAAATTGGCGGTAACGCTGGCTTCAGCCCGGTGTCTTTTGCTGACTCCTGACCACTAATCTCTAAAAGGCCAATAATCATGGTTAATTCGTGCCAGTTCATGCCGAAGTTCACACAAGAAGTAACAATAATAATTAACACGCTCTTGAAAAATAAAATTTACGTTCGATTTGGCGTGAACTGGTGTGAACCACGCAATTGTGATGCCAAGAAATTTAAAATGCCCTCTTACAAGGAGAACGACTGTGACTCACCACCCACTCCCTAAAACCGATCGTCAATCCAGATGCGGTTGTCTTCCAATTCTTCTTCCGTCAGGCGGATATACTGGCGGGCAGCATCAATCTGGGTGGCAGTCACCAGAATCATAATGCTCACGATGACGGTGTAGGTCACACTGCTCCAATTCATCGGGTTCTGGCTCGGTTGGAACAAATCACGCTTCGCCCAGAACACCAGTCCGAACAGCCCGTAAAAAGCCACAATCATACCCATGCTGAGGATTTCGCTCATGGCAAGCCAACTGACATTCGCCGCGTTGACCACTGCCTCTTCCATCACGGCGATTCGGTATACTCCCACCACCACCGCCGACAGCATATTCCACGCGCAGTACAGCAAAAACAACCACACCCCCCAGCGACGGTTGCCCAGCAGCCCCAGCAAAAAAATCGCCATCACCAGCGTCAGCGCGAAATGAGCAAACAGGGCAATCGGGTCATCCCCGCTAATCGCGCAGACCTGCACCACACGGAAGAAAAACAAAAACAGCAAAAAATTCAGCGCCAACCGCAGCCACAACGGACGGCGACCCGGTTGCTGCACCGATGGCGTGACGGGCGGCGGAGTCGGCTTGGCAGCAGGCGCAGGCGTGGGTTTAGGCACAGGACGCGGACGATATTCCGAGCCAGATTCATCAAACATGGTATTGGTTCACCTCATCTGGGCAGATTCTACCACACCCTACGCGGGTGGATTGAGCATCTTTTTAACCAGTTCAACCCCCACGGCGACACTCGGCGGGGATTCTTGCGAGAGCAAAGCCGCCGGCAACCGCAAACGTGGCAGCACTTGGCATTGATACAGCCCATCAACATCGGGACGTTGCAAATGATACAAATTATTTTCATTCAAGGTGTAAAAAAGAGTCTCATGCCGTATCGCATCAATAATCCAGTATTCTTTCACCCCCGCTTTTTCGTAGAGGATAAATTTCTTCCCCCTGTCTCTCGCTTCGCTTTCAGGAGAAATAACCTCAATCACCAAATCGGCTGCCCCGTCCAGATAGGTGTCGGTTAGTTTTTCCAAATTAGGGGTTGTAACCACAAAAATATCGGGTTCAGGGGCATGAATTTTCCCATCAACGAGCAAGCGCATCGTCACATTTTCATGGCGGAACTCACCTTCACCCGTTTCTAGGAGATAGGTGTCAAACATCCCAATCAAAAAACGGATGATTTTATTATGAATACTGCTCGCTGGAGACATCAAAATCACCTTTCCGTCATAAAATTCGGCGTGCTGTCCTTCAAACTCCCGCAGATAGGTTTCAAAGTCCATGTTTTCAGCCGCAACTGTTTCATTTTGTTCAAAGATAAAGACCATGACACACCCTCCTATCCTAGCCGCTCTTCAAGCGTCGTTCGCACCAACTTATACACATCTGGATTCATAAGTTTAAGGATAGCTTGTGATTCATACTGCGGTTCAGGATGTTTGATATGGATGACCACCGTTAAACCTTTTACCCCATTCGGGTGATGTTCTGCCATGAATTCTCGAAAGGCATCGAGATGTGTCCCACCGTCGGGATTTGCAACACTGTTGCAAAAGGCCACTTCGGTGAGGGTGTCATCATCGCTGAACTGGTAGGCAATTTCGACCTCTGCCGAGTATCGGTCAAGATTAAACACGTTTTTGATATAAACCACCTCCCCTGTCGTTGGTTTGAGTGTTCGAAGCAAAATGACAATCCCCTCAGGATAATGATAAACAATTTCCTTGCTGGTGCGCTCATCTCGAAACTGAAGGGTAACATTGGGGAGCAAAAAGGCCACTTCCTGTAAACGCTGATTCAGAATATCGAAGTCAACAGCAATCGTTTCAAAAATGGTTGCATCCGGCAAAAAAGTGAATTTTGTCCCGGTGCTTTCATCGGCGGCTAATTCGCGGATTTCTTCGACAGGCGCAGTCGGATAGCCTCTGGTGTACGACTGGCGGAAAAGTTTGCCCTCCCGCTTGACTTCCACCGTCATGTGTTCGGACAGCGCATTGACCGCAGGCATATCAACCCCATGATACCCACCCGCCACACTATATGGATATCGCAATCTACTTCCAGTCCCATATCTGGTCATATCGGCTTCAAGCCACGACATTCCCCATGCGATGATGCGATTAGAGGCAAATCCTAAACCATTATCCTCAATAATCATGACCCCATCGGGCTTGAGGGTAACGGCAATATGGGTACATTGACCTGACAGCGCTTCTCCGATACAGGTATCCAGTGCTTCAAAAATAAATTGATAAAAAGCCTTTGAATCTGTTCCACCAAAATATAATTTTGGACGCAGACGTACATGTTCTACACTTTCAAGCATAACGATATGATCTGATTTGTTGGATTCGTCCATGCGGAAATTTATCCCAAATAGCTTGACACAGATACGATTATTATAGCACAAATAAGGGCAGGAGGGGCGGGTTTGAAGTTTTTCAATTTTTTGATTATAGAAAAGTTTCAAAGGACGGCACACAGGCCGTCCCGACGGTAGGGTAGGGACGCGATTATGCAGTTTAACAACATAAAACGGATAACCGGTAACGCTGGGCTTTAGCCCAGTGCAGCCACACCGCCCTAAAGGACGGCGTTAAAGCGTATCCGTATTAAAAAGTTAAAGTGCATTATCGCGTCCGCTGTGCATCTCTGGATTAAAGCATATTCCGCCCATGCGCGAGCATCAGGACACTAGACCAGCGGGGCAAAATGGGCGGTAAAATGGCGCAAAAAGGGCGGCTGCCATGTAATTTGCACCCCTTGAATCGAACTACGGACACTGACCAGATACGCCAGCACTTCCCCCACATAATCAATATGACTCTGGGTAAAGGTACGGCGGGGAAAGGCCAAACGCACCAGTTCCATTGCGGCGGGCGATTCCGTGCCATCGTGATGGGGTTTGCCAAACATGACACTGCCAATTTCCACCCCGCGAATCCCGCCTTCGATGTACAGCGCAATTGCCAGCGCCTGCGCCGGATATTCATGGGGGTGAATGTGCGGTAGCATGGCTTTGGCATCAATAAACAGGGCATGACCCCCGGGCGGTTGCACAATCGGGACTCCTGCCGCGACTGCTTTTTCCGCTAGATATGCCACTGTCCGCACCCGATATTCCAGATAGTGTTCGTCCAACACTTCGCGCAACCCCTGTGCCACCGCTTCGAGGTCATACCCCGCCAACCCGCCATAGGTGGGAAAGCCCTCCGTGAGAATCAGCAAATTGCGACACTGCGCGGCTAAATCATCCTCATTCATCGCTAAAAACCCGCCGATATTCGCCAGCCCATCTTTTTTGGCAGACATGGTACAGCCATCGGCGTAGGAAAACATTTCCTGTGCGATTTCCAACGGGGTTTTATCGGCATACCCCTCCTCGCGCATTTTGATAAACCACGCATTTTCGGCAAAACGGCAGGCATCCAGGAAAAACGGAATCCCGGCCTCGTGGCAAAGCTGGCTGACGGCACGGATATTCGCCATGCTCACGGGTTGCCCCCCGCCACTGTTATTGGTGACGGTCAGCATCACCACCGGAATTTTTTCGCGTCCCTGTTCCTGAATCGTTTTTCGCAGCAGCTCAACGTCCATATTGCCTTTGAAGGGGTGCATCACATTGGGATGATGCCCTTCTTCAATGACTAAATCCAGCGCTTCCGCCCCCACATATTCAATATTGGCGCGGGTGGTATCAAAATGGTTATTGCTGGGAATCACATACCCCGCTTTGCCGATGATCGAAAATAAAATCCGTTCTGCCGCCCGCCCCTGATGTGTTGGAATCACATGCTTGAAGCCGGTGATGTCCTGCACCGCCGTTTCAAATTTATAAAATGAGCGTGACCCGGCGTAAGATTCATCCCCCAAGAGCATCCCTGCCCACTGCTGGTTAGACATCGCGCCTGTGCCAGAATCGGTGAGCATATCCACCAGCACTTCATCCCCGTGCAGGCCAAACAGGTTATATCGGGCGCGTTCCAGCGCAGCAAGGCGGTCTTCGCGGGTGATAAATTGAATCGGCTCAACGGATTTGATGCGGAAGGGTTCAATAATCGTTTTAAATTGCATGACAACTTCTCCTGAATGTAGTTTGATTCTAAACTCAGGAGAAAGTTGCTCTATGTGCTAAAAGTCACCAGACTACGCGCTATTCGACTCGTTCCAGCGTGATTTCGACTTCCTGCACCCCATAACCGGAGGGGTCAATGTACAGCAAATACGAACCGTCCGAAGGCACAGTAAAATCGGTCGAAATGCGGGTAACTTGCGTCGGGCTAAGTGACACAAGCGGCGTATTGTTATTCATGATGTTGATATAGGGCGTGGTGTTGCCAGTAATCACTTCCACCGTCAACCGCAGTGTTTCGCCTGCACTGGCGCTAAAACTAAAAATATTAAAACCGGGTTTGATGAACGTGATACGGCGTGGTTCATCCCCCAAGATGGCATCAGGACTGCGATTGAGCGAGAGGGTATAATCGCCTTCCCCCACCAAAGCGTTCACCTGCACACTATAAAGCCCGGTTTGCCCGATGGCAAAACGCAAGATTTCAGGATTCAAACGGCTGCCACTATCATCGTCCGTGATGATGACTCCGTACAAGTCGGTGTTTAACAGGGAAAGCATCGTATCCAAGCCG
>CAZXCU010000028.1:0-40063 GCA_964639245.1 uncultured Anaerolineae bacterium | reverse complement strand
CGTCCGAACCACGGTATGTTTTTCATTGGGCGGGGCATTGCGGCGGCCTTCGTCAATGTCCACACGAATTTCGCGGTAATCGCTCAACCATTCCTCAATATTTGTGCCGTCAGGAATGGCAAAAACCTGTGTCCGCACCATTTCGTCGCCCACGCCATCTTTTTCCAACCGATGCAGGCCGCGTTCGCCCTTCATAAACCCGAAGACGTTGCTGCCTTCCAAAAAGAGGGCAATTTCATCGGTGTAGCCAAATTCATCGAACAACTTCAACATATCGGGGAAACTGCCCGCCGTGAGTGCTTTGAAGCTGTAACCGCCCGGCCCCTGTTTGTCCGGCGCAAGGACGTAAATTTCGCGGTCATAGCCTTTGCGTTCCGCCCAGCGCAGATACACCCGTGCCAAGCGCCGCATCCAGCTTTCTTTGGGGTCAGCCGCTTTTTGGGTGGGGGTCAGGCCGACGGTTTGCAGCAGCATCATCGCTTTGTTGCGGTGCGGCAGGTGCGAAGTCATCATCTCGATATCGAGATAGGAGGTTTCGCGGTAGAGTTCTTCGTAATCGTGCGCCAATTCGGGATGATATTTCAAATCGCGTTCCCGATTGACCAGCACGGCAAAATCTTCCATATATTCCGCTTTTTCGTACAACTGTTTGACGCGGCGGGTGAGCCTGTCCAAAAAGTAAAAGCGGTTCATTTTGGTGCGGGCATCGTCGTTATTTTCCCAGAAATTGGTGGCACGGGTTTCCACCAGCAGTTCGGCTTTTTCGCGCTGCATTTCACGGTAGGTATCGCTTTCCACCCAGTCTGCCAATTTACGGCGCAGCATGGCAAAGCCTTCGACCAATTGCACCGTGTCCATCCGCACGCGCTGGGCTTTGTCGCCGCCCATGCCAGAGGACAGCGCCACGTTGGTTTGCGGGGTGGCCTGGTCAATCGGAATATTTTTGAGATACAACTGTTCGGTTTCGCGGTCAACCCCCACCCGCACCAGATTCGTGTCCTGTGTGGAGCGTTGCGCCAATTCCCGCGCAAGGGGCGAAACAACGATGCGTTCAATTTCGCGCTTGAGAGGCCGTGCGCCAAACTGCGGGCTGTAGCCGGTTTGCAGCACAAGGTCAATCACGTTGTCTTCAATTTCAACCAGCAAATTGCGGCGGGTGATGCCATCCCGCAGGAGGACATCATTAATTTCCCGCGAGGCGATGTTCCGCAAGGCAAGCGGGGCAAGCTGACCAAACACCACAATATGGTCAATGCGGTTGACAAATTCGGGACGGAAGAAGGTTTCCACCTGTTCTCGATAATGTTGTTCCAGCGCTTCATTGACTTCGGCGGACTGCTGCACGGTGTCCCCCCGACTAAAGCCCAAGTTGCTAAAGCTCTTGGCAGATGCGCCCAAGTTGCTGGTCATAATCATGATGCTGTTGTGGAAATAGGCGGTTTTCCCGCCCGCATCGGTCAAGCGGCCTTCGCCCAAGACTTGCAGGAAAATATCAAAAATGCGCGGGTCGGCTTTTTCAAATTCGTCCAGCAGCACCACCGAAAAGGGCTGTTCGCGGACTTTCTTGGTGAGTTCGCCTTCCTTGCCAAATGCGCCAATCAATTTGGCGATGCCGTCATAATCGCGGTATTCGGACATATCAAAGCGAATCAGGCGGTCTGCGTTGCCAAAGAGATAGGTTGCCAAGGTTTTTGCCATCTGGGTTTTGCCCACGCCCGTTGGCCCGATGAACAAGAGTGTTCCTAAGGGCTGCTGGGGGTCATTCAAACCCGCTTTGACGGTTGCAATCAAGTTGACGATGGTATGAACGGCTTTTTCCTGCCCTAGAATCCGTTCGGCAAAATATTTTTCGACTTCCTCAATGTTCAGACGGGCGCTGTCGTTGACGATGAATTCAGGCATCCCGGTATGGTGCGAGAAAGTGCCGATGACGGTTGAGCGATTGATGGTTGTGGCAGCACGGCGGCGCAAAAATCCCACCCGTTCGCCCGATTCGCCAACTGTATGCCCACTGGCGCGTTCCTGATTAACTTCGGCGGCGGTTTCTTCGAGCAAACGAACCGCTTTGCCGGGAAAAGCCCGGTAGGGCAGAAAACGGCGGGCAAGCTGCACCACCGCTTCATTGGCTTCGGGGAGAATCCGCAAATCCAATTCACGTTCGATGTCCCGTGCGACATTGTTCAGTACCGCCGAGGTTTCTTCCTCGTTCATGGCGCTGATTTCCACCCGGCGGAAGGCGTTCATAAAACTGGGGCCCAGATTGTCGCCCATCTGTACACGGTCTGGCAGCCCTTCACCGAGCATGATGACCTCACCGGAGGCAAGGTGAGGACGAATCGCCAGCGCGACATTGTGGTCACTTTTTGACCAGCGCCCGATTTCCAGCAGGCCGGGCAAATCTTCCACAAATAGGATGTGCTGCTTTTTGCGGCATTCATCCATGATGTTGTTGATGCGTTCTTCCCATGTGCCGATGTACTGCGCTCCGGCGATAATGCGGTCTGGGCTGAGCATCCAGATTTGCCGTCCTTGCAGGGGTTCGGGGCAGTCACCGCGCTGAATCCGTCGCACCAATTCATGCACAATGGCAGTTTTACCCGCCTCGCTTGGCCCAACCAGCAGAACACTGTTGTTGCGCGGCGACATGAGGATTTGCATGAGTTCCTCAACCTGCTCATCGCGGCGGTAGGCACGGCGAAAGCGCCCTTCTGCCGCCTGCGCGGTCATGTTGATGCCAATATCCTTGAGCGCCCAGAAATTTTCTTCCGGTTTTCCAAACGGAGAATGCGAGTCGCCGGGTTTGTTGCGCTCCTTGACTTTTTTAATCGCCACTTCAAATTCAAGCGGTTCAAGGGTTTCGCTGCGGGTGTACTGGTAACTTTGCAACTGTTCTAAGGTTGAGCCATCCAGCCATGCCGAAACCTCGACCTGCGCCTGTTCCTGCAATTCATTGCGGTCAAACACATAAAAGGTGGGGCCGCTTTGTCCCAGTCGTGGTACCTGGACATACAACTGACCGTCTTCCTGTGGTGTGACCAGCAGGCAGAACCCCAAACGGACTTTTTCGCGGCGTTTGTTGCGCTTTTTGGGGTCAATCGGGCGCATTTCCACTGTCACTTTGTGGAGGTAGACACTGCTGTCGTATTCAAGACGATGCAGCGCCAGCGGACTCATTTCCGCAATGCGTTCTTGAAGCGCTTCGGTGAGTTCCGCTCGAATTTCTTCAAGATTATTGCCGTAGGCCGTCATGTCATGAAAAGGCAGCGGCGTGACGGTATAAGTACGGTTGAAATGTTTTTGGACATATAAGTGAAATTGAAATTTCATCTGCCTGTCCTTTAATCACTAATGTCTCTAGCATGTGGGAATTCGTCCAAGACACATACCCCAAATATTGAGGGGAATGATGAATTATACTGTGCAGATTGGCTCATAGACGAATTGTTAAGAATATCTTACCAGTTTTTGGTTCAGAGGGCATAGCGAATTAGTCCCAGAATCCGTATGAGAAAAAGCATTGCCGCTTGTCAATTGTCAGATATACTCATTAGTGCAATTTCACAATCACTAGGAAAAGTATAAAGGAAAATGAATATGGTTATGGGTACGACTTCGCTCAAGCCGTTTGAGCATGTCCACAGCCAAATCGGACTCGAAGCGGCGGGTATTCAGCAGTACATCGGGCAAATTTTCTGGAATTTGCATCCGGCGGAATGTTACGAACAAGCCCTCCGCAACCGCGAGGCCATCTTGACGGCGGACGGGGCATTACGGGTACGCACCGGGCAATACACCGGACGCAGCCCGAAAGATAAATTTGTGGTGGAGGAGGCCAGCACGCAGGACAAAATCTGGTGGGGGAACGTCAACCAGCCGATTTCTGAAGCGGTGTTCGACAAACTGCACCGCAAAGTCACCAACCACCTTAGCCAGCAGCAAAAAATTTATGTGCTGGATACCTTCGCGGGGGCTGACCCCGATTACCGCCTGCCGATTCGGATTATCACTGAAGCGGCCTACCATGCCCTGTTTTCATGGAATATGTTTATCCGCGCCACCCCGCAGGAACAAGCCCGTCATGTGCCAGAATTTACGGTGATGGCTGCGCCGTCGCTGTTTGCTGACCCTGAATATGATGGGACACGCACCGGGACATTTATTCTGGTCAACTTTGCTAAGAAAATGATTTTGATTGGTGGGACACTCTATTCCGGCGAAGTGAAAAAAGGCATTTTTTCGGTATTGAACTATCTGCTGCCGCAGCAGGGAGTCATGCCGATGCACTGTTCCGCCAATGAGGATAAAAATGGCAATGTGGCGGTGTTTTTTGGCTTAAGCGGCACGGGCAAAACCACCCTCAGCGCCGATTCTTCCCGCACCCTCATCGGCGACGATGAACACGGGTGGAGTGACAAAGGCGTGTTCAATTTTGAGGGTGGGTGCTACGCCAAGACGATTAATTTGAGTCCCGAAAAAGAACCCGAAATTTACGCCACGACCAAAATGTTCGGCACGATTTTAGAAAATGTTCCCGTCAACGAGAGCCGCGAACCCTTGTTTGACGACGACAGTTTCACCGAAAATACGCGCTGTTCTTACCCGATTCACTTTATCCCCAACGCCAGCGCTACGGGTATGGGCGGGCATCCCAAGCATGTGCTGTTTCTGGCGGCAGATGCGTTTGGCGTGCTGCCTCCCATTTCTAAATTGACTCCCGCGCAGGCCATGTACCATTTCATTAGTGGTTACACCGCCAAATTAGCCGGGACAGAACGGGGTGTGACCGAACCACAAGCGACCTTTAGCGCGTGTTTTGGTGCGCCGTTTATGCCGCTGCATCCGACAGTCTACGCGGAAATGCTGGCGGAAAAAATTCAAAAACACCATGCGGCGGTCTGGCTGGTTAATACGGGCTGGACAGGCGGTGAGTATGGCGTGGGCAAACGGATTGAACTCAAACACACCCGTCGGATTGTTCATGCTGCGCTGGATGGCGAATTGGACAACGCGGAATTTGTCGAAGAACCGTTTTTCGGGCTGCTCATCCCCAAACATATTCATGGCGTGCCGGAAGCGATTTTGAATCCGCGCAACACATGGGAAGACGAAGATGCCTATGATGCCAAAGCGCGGCATCTGGCGAAGTTGTTCAACGAGAATTTCAAAAAATACGCGGATAAAGCCTCGCCGGAATTGCTAGCAGCCGCGCCAAAGGGGTAAATGTTATTCTCCCTCATCCCTTGCCCCCTCCGCATACGCGACTGGTGAAGAGGGGTAAAGAAAAGTCCCTCTCCCTTTCATGGGGGAGGGGTTGGGGTGGGGGTATTAAAAACGAAAAAGCGGATATTTGTGGTATCCGCCTGAAAAATTCTTTAATCTATTCCAACAAATTTGTTAGGGTATGAATGTTTAGTTGAAAAAAATTTAATTTGTTGATTGAAGATGAGTATAGCGTGAGAATGGGGCGTGTCAAAAACTGGTCGAATTCTGGTACAATAGTTTAAGGTTCGTGTTTTTTGATGAATTTTTCCGTAGAAATTTAGGCAAAATCACCAAAACTATCCCCTCGGTATTCCTGACGTAAAGTGCTGTGTGTCCATGGTTTCGCTAAGGGCTAGCACAATTTCAATTTTGGGCAGGTGCCATTTTTTGATTTGAAACACATCTTTAAGCGGGCTACGCGGATCGAAGACGGCGCTAAAACTGCTGGCCTGTGTCCGAAATTCATAGCGTAGATGCCGCCAGAGGTGCTGCGCCGCCAACAGATCGGTAAACCACAGCGAATCGACTTCCATGAGCAGCAGCAAATTGTCTTTGGGCAGCATGTTCATGAAGGCGTTCATCAGACGCAAGGGCGGGGGAACATTCTTAAATTCATCCACCATCAGCGCGGCACGGTTGATGCACATTGCGCCCGCCAACAAATGGCCTGAGTTGTCCATTACTACCCGATAATGAAAAATTTTGTTGTCTACCCGTTGAGTCAACTTTTCGGGCGAAAGCGGCGGGTATAAATTGTAGTCCTGATAAAAGGTGTTCGATTGGCGGGCAATTTCCGCATAATCGGCGGGGGTAGCGGGGCGCACGGTGAGTCCTGTGGGTGGTTTGGGGACACTGTGATAAGCAGGACGGGCAGAGACAAGCATCGGCTTAAAAAACTGCTTGCACCATTTTTTCATCGTCGCTTGGGAGGCGGTGTTGTCGCTGTTGGTGCCTGTCAGGATGAGGCAGTCTGCACCATATAATTCACTGGCTCTGTCAATGCGCCATTGGGCAAGCTGCGTGCCTAATCCCTTGCCCCGATGTTTATGATGCACCTTGAGATTTTCTAAATTGCCCGCCACCCGAACCTGCCCGTTCAATTGGACTTCCTCAAATGCAATCGTGGCAGACCCCGCGATTTCGGAACTGCCGGGCATTTCCGCTACGACTCCGACCATGTTCGGTTTGAGTGTTTTCCACGCCGTATAAGGATCAACACGAAAAAGGGTGGTGGAAGTCATGCCTTCCTGCGGCGGGTCGGTTTCCATCAGGCGTTGTAGTGAGTCGGCATCGGTGGGCAGCATTTCGCGGAGGGTATAGGTCATCGGGTTTCCTTTGGGATTGACGTATCTTGTATCATTGTAGGGTATTTTTCCGCTAGGTGTTGAGATGAAACAAGAAAAATCCTACCAATTTTTTGATTTGATTATGGCGCTGTTTGTGACGGTGTTGCTGATTAGCAACCTGCTTTCCAGCGCGAAAATCATTGATTTGAATTATGCCCTGCTCGGACTCGATTTTCTGTTCGATGCAGGCACGCTGGTTTTCCCGATTTCCTATATTTTTGGTGATGTGCTGACCGAAGTGTATGGCTATAAACGTTCGCGCCGTGTGATTTGGGTGGGCTTCGCGGCTACCGCCATGCTGGGGTTGTTTGTGTGGCTGGCGGGGATGATGCCGGGCGAATCCGAATGGGCAAGCGGGTATGATGGCAGCTTGGACGGTCAAACCGCCTATGATTTTGTGCTGGGCGGGATTAGCGGCTTGATTGTGGCGAGTCTGGTTGCCTATTTTCTGGGCGAATTCAGCAACAGTTACATCATCGCCAAAATGAAAGTCGCCATGCAGGGTCGGATGCTGCCCCTCCGCACCATTGCCAGTACGATGGTCGGTCAGGGCGTGGATACCACCGTTTTTTTCCTGATTGCGACTGCGTTGGGGGTGTTCCCCGCGTCCCTGCTGCTGAGTCTGATTGTGACGAATTATATTTTTAAGGTCGGGCTGGAAGTCATCCTCACGCCGTTGACCTTGCAGGTGGTCAAGCTGCTCAAGCGGGTCGAAAATGAGGATTACTACGACCAGGACACCGACTTTAACCCCTTCAGTTTAGCCGCGTAAGATGTAGCCGTTAGGTCGGGGCAGGTCTCCGAAGGAGAGGCGCGAATCAGCCTCCCGGTGTGGTAAAAAGTTTGCCATGCCGTCACCTGCCCTTGTCTTCATGGTAATTTTTGGCGGGGTGATGGCTTCTATAGGGATAACACCTGAAGGGAAGCACATGGAACACGTAGAAGTCAAACACAACCCCCAAGACGGACGCTTTGAAGTGCAATTGGGCGACGAACTCGCCGTGGTCGAATATCGGTTGGCGGTCAACGACATGATTTTCACCCATACCGAAGTTCCCCCTGCCTACGAGGGACAGGGAATCGCCAACCAGCTTGCCAAATTCGCGCTGGATTATGCCGTCGCAGAGGGACATCGTATCGGGCCGGTGTGTCCGTTCATTAAAAGTTATGTGCAACGTCACAAAGAATATCAGCCGCACACATGGGATTAGCCCTTCATGACACTGGTTTTGTCGATTGCACTCGCCTATCTAGCCGCGTTGGTGATTCCCGGCCCGAATTTTTTAATCACGGTGCGAAATTCGCTGACCTATTCGCGCCAGAGTGGGTTGCTGACCGCTCTGGGGATTGGCATGGGGAGTCTGGTGCATGGTACGGCGGGCTTGATGGGCGTGTCGGTCATTCTCGCCCAATCGGTCTGGCTCTATACCCTGCTGAAAATGGCGGCGGCGGGGTACTTGGTGGTTATCGGGCTAAAGGCGCTGTTTTCAAAATCAGAAACACACACTTTTGAAGGCGACTCCACCACCACTTTACTCACCCCCGCTCAAGCGATTCGTCTTGGCTTTTTAACCTGCATCTCCAATCCCAAAACAGCACTGTTTTTCCTGAGTATTTTTACCACATTCATCACCCCGCAAACCACCGAATCCTTACAACTGCTGGTGGTGCTGGTGATGGGGTTGTTGGCGATGACATGGTACAGTGTCGTTTCGCTCTCGTTTTCATGGAGTCCGATTCGGGCGGTTTATCAGCGTTTTGAAGGAGGGATTCGCCGTTCGATGGGGGTGCTGTTTATTGTGCTGGGGGTACGGGTGGCGCGATAGGAAAAAAACAATTCCCCTCTGCACTTTAGCTAGAGGGGAATGTTGCGAGATGAATTTTTACCCCGCGACCAATTCTTCTTTCAAAATGTAGGCAATGACATCTTTGGATGAATAGCTGGATTGTCCTGCTGGAACGAATTGTTTCAAATTGACCAGATCATCGCCGGAGGTGATGAGCGCAGGTTCAACATAGCCATTTTTGCGTTGATTGGCAAAACCCGCCGCCGCGCCCAGATTGTTGCATAAGCAGGTGCGTCCGATGGTGTCTTCTTCATGCCCGCCTTTTTTGATGTATTGGTCAACGGGTTCGGAGGGGCAGCGAAAACCAATTTTGCCATCGTCCATTTTGTACAGATGACGCAAATAGCCAATATCACACACCCGTTCGCGTGCTTCATAGACATCATAATGGGCGAGTGTGCCTTCAACATTGACGACCTTAAATGGAAATCCTGTAGGCGAGGCAACCGGACTGGTCATCACATCAATTTCATCGCGCAGGGCTTTCTGGATAATTTCCGCTTTGATGGTTGATTCCATGCCAGATTCATTGGAGTAGGCAAAGGCTGTACCGACTTGAATCCCCGCCGCACCGAGCGCCAACGCTTCTTGGAATTTTTCGGCGTTGCCATAGCCACCCGCCAACCAGAAAGGCAGACCGAGTGCTTTAATTTTGGCTAAATCCACCACATCTTTGTCGGTATAAATCGGTTCGCCGCGTTCATTCAACTGCACCTGACCACGCGGTGGGGCATTGTGTCCGCCCGCGATGGGGGTTTCAATCACAAAGCCGTCAATCCGTCCGGTGGCGCGTTTGAGCAGCGCCTGTGCCAGAACCACCGACGAAATAATCGGTAAAAACATCGGGCGATGCAGCGTGCCGACTTTTTCCGCGATACCGGGGAAAACGGCTTCGGGGTCAAAATGGACACGGATGTCATCTTCGCTGCTTGTCCCCTGTACATCTACACGGTAGCTGACGGGTTGATGGGTGGAAAGCGAGTCCAGAATACCCGGAACTTGAATCGGGATGCCCGCGCCCATAATGACAAAATCTACGCCTGCCAGCATTGCCCCATAGAGCGAGGCCATATTGGGCAGCTGGACTTTTTCCAGCAAATTAATTCCTACCGCGTTGCCATGCCCTTCTTTGGCAAGAAACACTTCCATAAAATTGGCAATGACGGTCAGTTCGTTCAATTCACGGCTAGGACGTAAATTCCACATCGGCGGGCGTTTAAATGGGGTGGCTTCTTTAATACCGCCTTCCACATAATATTTTTTAATCATTCGCTGGGCAACTTCTTGAAAGGGGAAGTGGCTCAAAGCACGGCGAACATGCCCTTCTTGATCGCCACGCATCAGGCGGGCAATCATCACAATACCCATGCCTGTACCAGAGACTACGCCGAGATTTCCAGTTTCACTGACGGATTTGGCGAGCTTCCAATCTGAAATGGCAACGCCCATCCCGCCTTGAATAATTTTTGGTAACATGTGCTTTCTCCTTAGATTCGTTCGTTAATGCTTAAAAGAACACAGTACCCCATTCTAAAGATACGGTCACATGACAGAGATTACTGGATACTTGTGACAGAAATCACCGAATCGGGGGTTAGCAGTTAGGCATAAGCCATTAGGAAAAAATAATGTAAAGGATAAGACAGGTGCTAACGGGATGCAATTTTAAGAGTGCCGATAGATATTTTGCAAGGCCATTGCTGCATCTCTCAAATGACATGGGTGTTTTAGGTGGGTAATAGGTTATTTTTTCAGTCAGCCTAATACGCTTTAATAACATAAAATGGAAAATGTACGGGCGTGGTCTGTGACCCGCCCCGCAAGGGAAAGGGTGTGGGTCACAGACCCACCCGTACACTAGCTGTGTTTAAAAGTGAAACCCCTAAAGGACGGCGTTAAAGAGCATCCGAATTAAAAACTCACCTTACGCAATGCGGAAAATCCCCACCCTCAATCCCTCCCCAATGCTTTGGGGACAAACAGGGCAGCTTGCGGACGGGAAGCCGAAGGCAAGGTGGGGTCAAAAAATATCCTCAAAACGCTATTCTGCGTAAGGTGAGTTAAAAAGTTAATGTGTATGAGATGACTTTGTATGCGTAGCGGGGGAATCAATTCCCCCACGGCACTTTCATGGTTAAACGAACCCCTTATCCGGGAACACGAATAATCACATTACCCCGTTTATGCCCCTTATCCACATATTCATGGGCTTCGACAATTTGCGCCATCGGGTACTGGCGGTCAATCACCACGCGGAGATGCCCCTGTTCTGCCATCTCTTTAAGCGTGAGCATGGCTTCTGGTTTGGGTTTGTCCGAAAAATGAATGACGGAAAGGTATGTGCCATTGGGTTGAAGCGCTTTTTTCAGGTGCGCGGCATCGGCTTTGCCAACCGCATCCAGAATCACATCATACGAGTCGCTGTTTCGAGCCACCTCTTCTTTGGTGTAATCAATCACCCGGTCTGCGCCTAAGGATTTTACAAGGTCAACATTGGCGGTGCTGCAAACCCCCACGACTTCTGCGCCAGCATGTTTGGCAATCTGAATGGCAAATGTTCCCACGCTGCCGGATGCGCCGTAGATGAGGACTTTTTGTCCGCGTTGAATATTGGTTTTTCTGACCATGCCCAAAGCCGTCAGTCCCCCCACCGGAAGGGCAGCCGCTTCTTCAAAACTGAGGTTATGGGGCTTGAGGGTGGTGTATCCTTTTTCTGGCAGACATTTGTACTCGGCATACCCCCCAAAACCTGCTGCCATGGTTAAGGCAAAAATGGCATCGCCCGGCTTAAACTGGGTCACTGATTTGCCTGTCGCCACGACTTCCCCCGCCAATTCCATGCCAAGAATGGCGCGGCGCGGTTTGGTCACGCCCAGATACAAGCGGGCAAACACCCATTGAGCAAGCGGCACGGTAAAACTTCGCATCCGGGTATCGCCGGCGGTCACGGTGGTGGCGCGAACTTTCACCAGCACTTCATGGTCTTTGGGGGTTGGTTTTTCCACCTCTGCCAGCCGCAGCACATCGGGCGACCCATATTTTGTATAAATGACAGCGTTCATCTGTTGTCTCCATGCGTATTTGCTATCTGCTTATACGGGAAACCAACGGGGTGAGTTGCTAATACATTTTTTGCATCAAATGCACATCTAGGCGCTTGCCAAATTTGCTACCGACTTCTTTCATCACCCCCACCAAGCCGAATCCAACGGCCTCATGCAAGTGGATGCTGGTCTGGTTGCCTTCGGCGATGCGTGCCAGCAGGCTATGATAACCCAATTCATGTGCAGTGGAGTCGAGGGCGTGCAGCAGGGCGCGTCCGATGCCCTTGCCGCGCTGGTCAGCCGCTACATAGACCGAAACTTCGCCCGTTTCCGCGTAAGCACAACGGCTTGACCATTCGCTGATGCTAGCCCACCCGATGACCTCACCCGCTTCATTTGCGGCGACTAAAACGGGGTGTTTTTCATCATGATGCGCGAACCATCCGACCTGTTCCTCATGCGTTTTGGGAGTCGTGTCAAAGGTGGCGGTGGTGTTTAAAATGGCCTCGTTATAAATGGCGGTGATGGCGGGTAAATCCTCAAGTGTTGCCCGTCGGATGCTGGTCATGGTCAAAATCTCTCCGTAATAAAAGTAACCTTCGGAAAATATTTGTAAAAACACGGACGCGATATATCACGTCCCTACGGGAAATCCACCCTAGCAAATTCGTAGGGACGGCATAGATGCCGTCCGACAAATTCTAAAACCTAACCGAAGGTTATTAAAGTCAGGATAGGGCGAGAGGTTTTCCCGCCCAAAATGGTCTTGTTAAAAATTATTCTGCTGCCGACAGTCCCATTTGCGGGATGTCTGCCAGAGTGTCGCTATAGAGCCAGCTCTCGAAAAATTCCTGCAAATCCTGTTCGCTGATTTCTTCTGCCACCGCAATAAAATCGTCGGTGCTGGCGTTGCCAAATTGGTAGCGGTCATAGTAGGTGCGGAGCAGTTCAAAAAAGGCATCGTCGCCGATTTCTAAACGCAAGGCATGAAGCGCCAATGCCCCCCAGCTATACACCCCATCATTGAACAAATCATCGGCGGGGGGCTGTCCGGGCGGGGAAATAAAATCCACCGACGCGGCAACCGATTGATAAACGGCTGTTACCCATTTATCCAGCGCTTCTGACCCCAGATCATGTTCCAGCCAGAGCGCTTCGCCGTAGGTGGCAAAACCTTCGTTGAGCCAGATGTCGCTCCAATCTGCCACACTGACGCTGTTGCCAAACCATTGATGGAGCAGTTCATGTGCCACCACCGCTTCTGTCCCTTCGACATCCTCTACCGAAATCTGGTCAACGCCAAAAATAGAAAGGGTCTGGGTTTCCAGCGCTGTCCCAACGGGGACATCCATCACGACCACCCCGTACACATCAAAGGGGTAGGGGGCAATCAAATCGGCATAAAAATCGAGCATCTCACCTTGACGGGCAAAAAGCTGGCGTTCGGCATCGGTCAGGCTGGCGGCAAAATAATTACGAATCGGCGCACCATCGGGGGAGGTACTTTCTTCGAGGTCAAAATCACCAATATTGATGGTGGTCAGGTAACTTGCCATTTCGTCATCGGCGTTAAACGTATAGGTGGTGGTGCTGTTGCCATTTTCGATGACACTTTCCAAGAGACCGTTGGCAGCGACTTCATATGGTGTGGGGACGGTCACGATGAAGGTATACGCGGCTTTATCAAGGGGGTGGTCATTCACAGGATAATAATTGGCTGCGCCGTCCGGCTCGCTCAGGACAAATACCCGGTCTTCGGCAATCACCCATCCGGTCAGGACGGGAATTGCTACAGAAGTCATTTCCTCTGGTATACCACTATAGGTAACAGCCACTTCAAATTCTGTGCCTGCCGGAATCGTTTCAGCAGGCAAGAGGGTTAATTCTTGCCCATCACGGCTCAATTCGACAGCTTCACCATTGATAGTCACCGTGCTAATCTCAAAACCGATAAAATCCAGATTGAGGGAGGGAAGGTCGTTCGTGGCGGTGGCTTGAAGGATGGCAACCCCTTCGGTAATTTCACTGGAGGGCATGTCTACCGTTAAATCGAGGGTATAGTGCTGCACATCATAGCCACTGTTGCCAAAATTGG
The DNA here is from genome assembly GCA_964639245.1 of uncultured Anaerolineae bacterium. GTDB lineage: Bacteria > Chloroflexota > Anaerolineae > Aggregatilineales > J027 > SB15. The sequence goes on along the minus strand of CAZXCU010000028.1, from coordinate 26,469 downwards.
GATACAGCGAGTCGCCGAGTCCCGGTTCTTGGGCGGTGAGGGTCGAGGCCAATAAAACCAGCATGAGCAGTAAAAAAACTTGCCTTTGCATCGCTGTTCACTTTCTTGAGTTTTGTTCATGGTACACAATTTTTCGCCTACCCGATGAATCCAACTTTGTGCCAACTGTATGAAAAATTCAGTGAATTTTGCAAGGATTTATGAGACTTCCTTCCTTCGTTAAAATAAGTGTTATACAATGCCTATGTCGAAATTATCTGATTGAATTGAGTAGCTCATGCGAGTCTTATACATAGAAGATAACCCCGCGAATCTGGCCTTTGTGGAACGGGTCATCCAAATGAGTGGCGATGAACTTTCCAGTTACCCCGATGCTGAAACAGCGATAGACAGCGAAGAATTGGATAAATTTGACCTGATTATCACGGATATTCATTTGGGTGAAGGTGTGATGGACGGGTTGGATTTTACGGCATTGCTGCGGCGGCATGGGGTGAGTGTGCCGATTGTGGCACTGACCGCTTACGACTTTCAGGAATATGAACAACGTAGTTTTGATGTTGGTTCGGACTTGTATATGGTCAAGCCGATTTCGCCGCAATCCCTGCTCGATTTATTAGACCAGTTCCGCCCCGATACCTCCAATCAATGAACCAACGCGCCTTGCTTGTGCTGCTGGTGGGGGTGGCGCTGTTTGCGCGACTCCTCCCCCAACCACGCACCGTAGACGACGCTTTCATCACCTTCCGTTACAGCCGGAATATTGTGGCTGGCGAAGGGTTTGTTTATAACGCTGGCGAAAAGATTCTCGGCACCACCACGCCGCTTTATGCGGGGGTGATGGCACTGGCGGGGGGGCTTTTCGGAGAAAATTATCCCCTCTATGCGTTGATTCTCAATGCTTTCGCGGATGCCGCGGGGGTCGTTTTCTTATTTTTGATCGCGCTGCTGTTGACCAAAAATCAACTGGTGGCAGGCTGGGTAGCGCTGCTGTGGGCGCTGTCTCCCTATTCGGTCACCTTTGCAATTGGCGGGATGGAAACCAGCGTGCATAACCTGTTTATGCTTGGCGCATGGTACAGTTTTTTGACCCATCGTCCGCGCTGGTTGGGAGCGTTGTGTGCGCTAGGTGTATTGACTCGTCCCGATGCGTTGTTGTGGGCGCTGCCTTTGCTGCTCTTTCAGTTGATTCAACATCTGCGTGAATCATCCGAGGTTACCATTTATAAAAAACTGCCTTTGCAAACGTGGGCAGTTGGTTTGTTGGTCATCGCACCTTGGCTGATTTTTGCTACCGCTTATTTTGGCAGCCCGATTCCCAAAACGATTGGCGCAAAAGAGGATGTTTACCTGCTGTCTGCCGCACAGGGATTATTTGAATTTGTGGCGCTGTATGCCTTTCCCTTTCAGGGGCCAATTTTACCCGGTGCATTACAAGCGGCGGTGGGTGTCATCGGGATTATTTTGTACCCTTTTCTGGCGCTGGTGGGACTGCGGAGTCAGCTTCGCGCCCTACCGATTTTGATTTATCCGTGGATTTATGCGCTGGTTTTTTCGCTGGCGAATCCCTTGATTTTTCGCTGGTATCTTGTGCCGCCCTTACCGGCCTATTTTCTAGCGATTGGGTGTGGAGTCTATGCACTGGTGCGTTTGTTTCCGCCAGAAAAGCAAAAACTAGGGCAAAACATGCTCATCGGGGTCGCCGCGCTGACGGTCTTTTTTTCGCTGAATGGCTGGACTCCCTCGCCTGACCATACGCCTAAAACGCCTGCCCCACGCATGGCTTTTCATGAACTCGAAATGCACTATCAGGACATGGCGCAGTTGCTGCGTGAAAAGTATGGGGTGAATGAGGCAACGGTGATTGCGGCGGGGGATATTGGTGCGTTCGGGTTTTACAGCCGCGCTCATATTTTTGACACGATTGGCCTTGTGACTGAACACGAAAAAAATTATTACGATTCTGACTTGCTCGAAGCGCTTCAAGCGGAGGACTCGAATTATGCGATACCGCCGGACTTGGTTTTAGACCGTCAGCCCGATTTTGTGGTAGTCATGGAAATTTTTGTGCGTGAGGGGTTGATGCGTGACCCGCGCTTTCTGGAACAGTATGAATTGATTGAATTTATCCCCACCGATTATTATGGGGAGGGGATGATGGCCTTTCAACGGAGAAACGAATGAATAAGGTGATTTATCTTCCTAATGCCATTCCTTATTTCCGTTATAATCAAAACAACAAAAGGCATAAAGTATGAGTACCCTTGAAATTATCAGCGCGGCTGAGGAAATATCCCAATTTTTAGCGACTTCACCCACACCAGAATCAATTTTGGCCTACCAAGCCTCCGATGCTTTACAGGAACGCTTGCGTTACTTGCTCAACAAAAATCGGGAAGGTGGTTTGACTCCTGAGGAGCATGATGAATTGGATGAAATGGAAAAGATGAACCATTTTATCATTTTGCTTAAAGGGCATGTGCAAGAAAATCGCTGTTAGATCATTGATCATGAAAGGATTTTACAATGAGTGATACTTTTGATTTAATTGAGAAACATTACCCTGAAATCATCAAAAAAATGAAATCAGAATTCGATTCGCATGATTTTATTCTTGTTCTTGCTCAACAGTATCAAGGTTTATATATTAAAGTCTTAGCACGCCATGAAGATGATAAAACTCCATTTAGAGCAGCTCATGCCGAGTTAGCAAGGCGACTTCACAATTTTCCTGACTTAATTGAAAAGGTAAAAAATGTGCAAAGTCCAAATATTTTCGGCGAAAAAAGCGAAGCAGCCTATTGGAGAAAAAAGTAAAACCTATGATTCTATGTATTAGCAATCCCTACCCATTTGGCGAACGTCTGACCGAAAACCCGATGGAGTTAATAAAAACGAGTGGCTTTGTCGAAGCAAACGGCGCGGAATGGGTGGAAATTCAGCCGAATTTTGCGGCTTATGACCGTCCCCTCGATGCTGTCAACGCGGCGTTGGCGGAAACGATGCAAGCCCACCCCAACCATTTGCCGTTGATTTTTGGGGCAAGCTGCATGGGCAGCATCGGCGCGGTCAAGGGGGTAGGCAAGCCAAACGCGGGTATCGTCTGGTTTGACGCACATGGCGATTTTAATACCCCCGCAACCACGCCTAGCGGGTTTATTGGCGGGATGCCTTTAGCCATGCTGGTGGGGCGGGGCGATACTTCCTATCTGGACAATATCGGGTTAGCGCCGTTGGATGAATCCGGTGTGATTTTGACCGATGCCCGCAATCTTGACCCTGCCGAAGCGGATGCGGTTAAAAACAGTCAGATTACGCATCTTACCCGTGTTGAAGATGTGTTAAAAACGCCTTTGCCGGACAAACCCCTGTATGTGCATGTGGATACGGATGTGCTGGATGCCAGTATTTTTCCCGCCACCAGTTATGCCGAACCGAACGGCGCTTCAATTGAGGACGTGGTGCAAGCGCTGAATTATTTAGCGGTGAGTGGAAAAATCGCGGCGGCAACCGTCACCGTCTGGGAAATGAATCGGACAGACAATCAGCAGGCACAGTTAGACGTGGTGTTGCAGTTGGCGCGGGCGGTGATAGGAAAAACACAATGAGTGATGTACCCGAAGAAAATGTTTATGCGCTGATTGGTGAGGAAGGCTTTACCCGTCTGGTCGCGGCGTTCTATCAGCAGATTCCCCGGGATGATATTCTGGGGAAAATGTATCCCGCGCAAGACCTAGCAGGGGCAGAAAAACGCCTGCGCGATTTTTTGATTTTCCGCTTTGGTGGCCCCAAAACGTATATTGTGGAACGGGGACATCCCCGCCTAAGAATGCGCCATGCCCCGTTTGTGATTGATGAAGCGGCGCGTGACCGTTGGATTGCCTTAATGAACAACGCTTTTGCCGAAGTGAATTTTCCGCCGGAAGTGGAAACCAAACTGCGAACCCTGTTTGAGGAGTGGGCAACCTTCATGCGGAACGCCGAATAAACAAAAAGAGGGCAACACGCATGGCTACCCTCTGGCAGTGAATTTTGGACTATTCAGTTGTTAGAAAGGCAGTTTTGTTTTCTTTGTTTCATTGAGGTTGGGGAGTGCAGTGGTTTGCTGGAGGGGGTTGACTTTGCCTGCTTCGTAATTGCGGAGGTAGGTATTGAGATTTTGTAACGAACGGCGCATCTGAGGAGAAGCATTGAGAAGTTCCCAGTACATTTCGGCAGCTTCCCGGCGGTCATTCACGAACTTGCTTTGCATACGATACCCTTCCAATTGGAAACGTTAATCTGACGCTCACCTGACTACATTTAACAGTGTAACGGTTTTTTTGCAAATTGCAAACATTTCTTCACAATTTTGTTGATTTATCTGGTTCTGCTGCCGCCACGGGCTTCATAATTTGCCGACGGACTTGGGGGCGGTGCGGGTCATAGAGGGGGAAAAGGTGATAACAGTGACTCCCGTCGTTTACAATTTTCAGTTTTCCCTGCGCCATCAGTTTTTCGATTTTGGTTTTGATTGTCTTAAAATCGTCCATGTGTTTACCCTCGTCCCTCATCATCATACACCCTCCTTATTGCAAGCCTAACAAAAGTAGTGTTAAGTAGCATCTTCTTTGATGGCAAGTTGCATGAGTTGAATGCCAGGAAAAGCAATCGCACGTTCAGAAAGAGTCAGAACAAACCCTTCCTGTGGGGCGGAAACCATGCTCACTGTTTCGCCAAGAATATTTTTAATACGCACGAGGGGTTGGCCTGCTGCAAAGGAATCGCCCGGTTGCACCAGATACTCCAGAATGCCCGTGTGGGTTGCCCGCAGGCTCGAATCGCGGCGTAGACGGTAGGGGCGGGTTTGGCGGGTGGGATGATACTGGTGTTCATGGGGGAGCATGTCAAAATGATTGAGAATATTCAGCACCCCTTGCACCCCCGCCTCAACAAAAGTTGGCTGGAGAATGTTCGCGGGGCCAATTTCTACGGTGTAAGACAAAATATTGTCTCGATTTAAAAGCGTACCGCTTAAGCAACCGTCTAAATTCTGAGCCGCATATTCCGCCAGAGGATAATCATAAACCACCGTTAACCCGAAAATGTCTGCCAGCGCTTCAAGCGGTGCTTGGCGGGTGGGGTCATGCGGACGGTCTAAAATGACAAAGGGCAGCGTGCGGCTAACGGCCATCGTATGCAAATCTAAGACGACATCCGCGCCCCGTTCCAGAATCGCCTGATAAATGGTATGCGCCAAGCGGTCAGTGAAACTGCCTGTCGGACTGCCGGGGTAGGCACGATTCAAATTTTCGTTGTCCTGCGGGGTGTTGCGCTGGAGCAGTTCATTTGCCATCGGGTTGAGCAGCGGCATGGCGTAAAGTGTCCCGCGTTGAAGTGGCGACGTTTTTAAAATTTCCAACACCCGGTGAATAACTTCAATCCCTGTGAGTTCGTTGCCATGTGCGGTGGCGACCAGCCAGATTTTTGCACCTTCGGCTTGGCCTTTGACCGTGATGAGGGGCAATTGGCGCTCGGAAAGATCCAGCGTGTCATAAAGTTTGAGTGTTTCGACGTTCATGGTTCAACCCATCATTCAACATGCCACGTTTCAGTATAGGCAAAATTTTGAGTTCGTGCCTACCTTGTGTTTATAATTGGGGAAAAATTCACAACGGGATTCAAACCACATGACCATACGCGCACTCGTACTATCCGGGGGAGGGGGACGGGGAGCGTTCCATGCAGGCGTTTACAAATATCTGTGTGAAAAAAATAAACAGGGGGTGGACGCGGAACATCAAGACGCATGGAGTCCTGATATTGTGGTGGGAACATCGATTGGGGCAGTGAATGGGGCTGCGATTACTCAGGGCATCACCCCCGATGAATTGATTGCGTTTTGGCTGTCGCTGCGTGAACATGATATTCAAGGGTTGCCGCCGGGTATGGGCATCATGACCCGCCGCTTGATGAACTGGTTTTTGAAGCAGTCGATTGGCACGCGCCTGCCACAGCTCTCACGGGACAAGGCCATGTCTCCGAACGCTTCCGAATTTTGGCCGCCCGTTCCCTTTTTGCCAGAAAAAGTCGGCGATTGGCTGATTGGACGGTGGAGCAATTTGCTGGATACCGCCCCGTTGAAAGAAACCCTCAAAAGCCGCCTGAAATTGGACGAGAAAAAAATCGCCCAGAGTGAAAAAACGCTGTTCATTAGCGCAACGAACATTCGGACAGGCGAAGCGGTCAATTTCTGTAACCGCACCGTGATTAAGGAACAGACCGGCGAATTTCGGCGGGATGTGCGGCATGGGGTGACTATTGAGCGCATCATCGCTAGTTGTAGTATTCCATTGGTCTACCCATGGACAAAAGATGTGGATGGTACTTTGTTCTGGGATGGGGCAATTGTGGCCAATACGCCGCTTGGCCCGGCCTTTGACGCGCTGCGGGGTCGTCCGATTGAAGAACCGATGGAAGTGGTGATTGTGCTGCTCAATCCGTGGTGGGAAAGCGGCGAAACACCCCCCTCCCGCGCTCAAGAAATTCCACAGGATTTTGGCGAAGCCTTCACATGGACATTGGATTGGGGGTTGCTGGCTTCGTTTCGGATTAGCCTCAAGCTGCAACGGTCATTTAACAAATTGGCAAAACAGCAGCTTCGCTTGGGGCAAGAGCAAACCCACCGCTTGGTGGAGGATGTGATTATTGCGCCGGAGCATTTTTTACCCGCCGCCCGCATCATTGATTATGACGAACCTGCCAGCCGTGATTTAATTCAACTGGGCTATCAGGCAGCAGAAAAAGCATTTAAGTTGAAGTTCGGGGCATCCTAAAAAATTGCCCTGCTGCCCTCCATGATCCTCAAAAGACCATAGAGGGCGCGTACCTTTAAGAAATTTTTCACTATTAGAACACACATTCTCAAAATTGGCAAGGAATTTTTATCCGAATTTTTGCCGATAGGTCGTAACATCCATTTGGGTAATGACCGAAAGCGGCGCTGGCAATGTGTCCAAGCTGAACCAACCGATTCCGGTGCATTTTTCGGGTTCATTGATGCGTGGTTCGCCGTGGAGATGTTTGGCTAAAAAGGTGGGCGAAACCCAATGCTGGCCTTCATCCGGCAAAATGTGGTCGTCCACGCTTAAAAGTGCGGTGATTTCAATGTCCATGCTGTATTCTTCGCGGATTTCACGGCGAATCGCATCAGCCAGTTTTTCGCCAAATTCGACCCGCCCGCCGGGAAATTCCCAGCAACCGCGTTCGTTGTTGGCTTTGGGGCCGCGCTGTGCCAGAAAAACTTCGCCCCGGGCATTAAAAATCATCGCGCCCACCCCTACCCCGATATAATCGCGTCCCGGTTTCATGAAAATTCTCTCTTTTTTTGGTTGATGGTGTTATAACATCAAACGAGGGTTTTAGGGGAGGCGATAATTTTATGGAAAAAGAAGATTTTGGTTATGGGGTGACCTTGCATTGGATGGGAAACGGGCAGATTGCTGTCATTGAAACGCAAGGCGATATGTCTCGTGAGGCAATTGATGTGTGGGCGGACTTGGTGATTCGCCTGCTGCATCAAGGGCAGTCTGATGATTCTATTTTTATGTTGCAAGATTTGTCCCACAAAAATCAGGGGGTAACCCCTTATGGTATGAAGCGCAACAAGGATATTCAACGGCATTTATCCCGTCGTGGTGCTGTGTATATGGCAATCGTGTTTAGAAACCCGATGTTGGTGAAAATGGCCTTTTCCTTAATTCGACGGGGAACAGGTTTTCCTGAAAATGTGGAGGTGAAAATTGTGGGAACACAGGCGGAGGGCTTGGTGTGGCTAGAAGCCCAACGCGCTGTGTATGATTATGAAGCTGGCACGGAGGAGTAAAATAATCTGCGAGCCTGTTTGCCAATCAGAGGAATTTTACCTATAGTGGTGAATTGGGAATGTGAAAACGGGGTAGTCATGGACGAACGAGTCGAACAGTTTGACTATGGTATTCAGCGCATCTGGCGGCATGATGGGCGCTTGGTGGAAATTAAAACCGAAGGCAATATGGCGCGGGATGCGATTGATACTTGGGCTGAGGTAGTGATGGAGACAGCGCGGGGCTGGTCGGCAGGCTCACCGATTCTCATTTTCCACAATCTGTCGCATAAAAATCAGGGCATTACACCGTACAGCTTGAAACGGGCGGAAGATACCTATTCCGCCGTGCCGGATGACCCGAAAAATGAAACCTATGTGGCGGTACTGCTCGGTGAAACGTTGTTTACGCGCATGGTCAGTTTGTTCTTCCGACGCAATCGTGGCAAGTATAAAAATGTTCATGAGCGTGTGTTTACCCGCTATGATTCGGCGCTGGCATGGCTGGAATCCCAATTAATCCCTGAGAAAGCCAATTAACCGCATACAACGACCTGCTTATTTTTGATTCGCTACCCTGCTGATACTTTTGATTGGATTTTTTACGGGTGTTTTTCAACTGGACGGGGTGAGTCTGTGGTACGACGAATCGGTGATGCGGGTGGTGGCGTATATCGAAAACCACCGCCAGCCCAACGATGCCTTGTTGATTGGCGATGCGCTGATGTTGATACCTTTTATGGCCTATTTTGAAGGTGACATTCCGGTTGTGTTCTTGAAAGAGGGTGAATTAAAAGACATGCCCACTCCCGCGCCGGACTATTTCCGGGTGGTCTTAACCTACGAGCGCGTTTATACATGGGTGATGTTGATTGGCGTGAAATTTGAGGAGTAAGCCTTGACGTTCGCATGTCCTATCGTGACAATATGCGGCGGAAAGGACGATTCACGTTTGGCTCAACAACATACTGTAGATTTGATGAACACCTGCCGCATGGGGCAGTATTATGACCGCACCGAAAAAACCTTATTCCAGCCGTATCTGCCCCAAGAACCGGGCAAAGTGCTTGATTTAGGCGGGGGGACGGGGCGCTGGTCAAACTGGGTTGCCGAAAAAGGGCATCAGGTGGTGCTGCTTGACCGTGATTTAAGCGTCCTCAAAATTGCCCAACAGCGCCATCCGAATATTTCCAGCGCCAAAGCCAATGTCGAATATCTTCCTGCACCGGACGAAACCTTCCAGATGGTGTTTGCGGTGCAGATGATCGGCATGATTCAAGACCGCCATCAATTTTTCCGTGAGATTCACCGCGTCCTCAAACCGAATGGTCTGCTGTTCATCACATGGGACAACAAAAGCAGTATCAAAGGGTTGCTTTACAAGACCTATGCGCGGCTAAAACAGATTTCCACCAAAGAACAGGAACTTTTTTATCAGGTCTCGCATGAGGAATACAACACGGCGCTGCAAGCAGCGGGTTTTTTCATCCGCGAAGCGCGGGGCTATGCGTGGACACTCCTCCCGCGCAGTAACGATACCTATTGGGTGGATGCGTTTGTGGCGGTGGAACGCGGCTTGCGGCTGCACAAACGCCTAGCGATTAGCCCGAATGTGATTACCGTCGCGCAGAAAAAATGAATGTCCTGATTGATATTAACCATCCGGCGCATGTACATGTGTTTCGCAATGCGGCGCGACTCTGGCAGCAGCGCGGCGACTCGGTGTATCTGACCGCCGCCGATAAAGATGTGATTCGCCATTTGCTGCGTGCCTATGAGTTGCCCTATCAAATGATTAGTGTGCGGAAACCGGGCAAACTGAATCTGGCGCTGGAATTGGTCAATCGGACACGCAAATTGGTACAGGTGGGGCGGCGCTTCAAACCGGACGTGATTTTGAGCGTGGGGTCGCCAATGGCAGCTTTTGCCAGCAAAATTTTGGGTGTGCCGCATATCACACTGGATGATACGGAGGATTCAGTCGGACAAGCCGCGATTTACCGCCCCTTCACGGATATTATCTGCGTGCCGGACTGTTTTGGGCATGACTTTGGGAAAAAAATGTTGCGGTACGCGGGTTGGCATGAATTGGCCTATTTGCATCCCAATCATTTCACCCCCGACCCTGCCAAAATCGCGCCGCTTGAACCCGATGAGACTTTTTTCGTGGTGCGCTTCATTAGCTGGGATGCAGCCCATGACGCAGGTGAAAGCGGTTTCACAGCGGCAGGCAAGGAAAAATTACTGGCGATGTTGCTTCAACATGGGCGGGTGGTGCTATCGCTGGAGAAAAACCCGCCTGTGCTGCTGACCCCATCCCAAATCCTTCCCCATCGCAATGAGGAAGGGCTTCAGCTCTCCCTCTCCTATGCTTTGGAGAGGGGGCAAGGGGGTGAGGTATTAAACGCCGATGCCATGCACCATTTTCTGGCCTATGCGACGATGTATGTGGGCGAAGGGGTGACGGCGGCCTCCGAATCGGCGGTACTCGGCACACCGAGTATTTTGATTAACACCCGCCGCATGGGGTATATTCTCGAACAACAGGACACCTATCAACTGAGTTATTTGTTCGACCAAGAACAGCCCGCCCTCCAAAAAATTGAAAAAATGCTGCGGCAGCCGGATTTAAAAACCATCTGGCAATTGCGCCGCGAGCGGATGCTGCGCGATAAAATTGATGTCACCGCGTGGCTGATGAATTTGGTAGATAAAACGATATAGATTTTCCCTCACCCCCGTCCCCCCTCCCAAAATGAGGAGAGGGGTGGATTCCCCTTCCCCTTTTTATAGGGGTAAGGGGTTAGGGGATGGGGTTCAAAAGGGGTACTATGAAAATTCTCGGTATACACGACGGACACACCGCCAGCGCTGCGATTGTCGTCAATGGCAAGGTCGAAGCGGCGATTCAAGAAGAACGCCTCCGCATGGAGAAAAATTGGAATGGATTCCCGGTTCAATCCATTGACTATCTTTTCAAAATGACCGGGTTAAACGTTAGCGACATAGATTTTCTGACCTACAACGGCTATCACATTCCGCCGGGCATGAGTCGGGATGAAAGCATCGAGTCGCGTCGGCGCAACACGGGCTGGTATGGCAAAATGTTGCAAGTGACCCGCCAAACTCCCGTCATGGGAATTTATAAAAATCGTCGGCGCGAAAAACGCCTGGAACAAGCCCGCAGCATTGGTTTCCCTGAAAACAAAGTCAAATTTGTGGAACATCACATGGCGCACGCCGCCGCTGCCTATTATGGGTGGGGCAAATACGATGAGCCGATTCTGGTTTTAACTGCCGATGGCGCGGGCGATGAATTGTGCGCGTCGGTCAACATCGGGCGGGATGGCAAATTGGAGCGTATCGCCAGCGTCGGACGTTCGGAATCACTCGGCAGCATTTACAGCAGCATCACCTTTTATCTGGGCATGGTGCCGCTAGAACACGAATACAAATTGATGGGACTCGCGCCCTATGCCGATGAAAAACGCGGGCAGGCGGTGGCGGATATTTTGTTTGCCTATATGCCCCTACCCTCGGACGGTAGTTTGACATGGCAGCGCAATTCCGGCAAACCCCCCGCGCCGATTATTTATCCCTATTTGCGGAAAGAACTTGAATTTCACCGCTTCGATTCGATTGCGGCGGGGGTGCAGCTCTACACTGAAAAAATGCTGGAAAAATGGGTTAAAAATGCGATTGCCCACACGGGAATCCGCAAAGTCGCCTTAAGCGGCGGGGTGTTCATGAATGTGAAGGCCAACAAGCTCATCATGGAACTGCCCGAAGTCGAAGATTTGTTTGTCTTCCCCTCTTGCGGGGATGAAACCAACGCGATGGGCGCGGCCTACTGGTTGGAAGCCGAACACGGCAACAAAAACATTCCCCCGATTGAGGATTTTTATTACGGGGCTGATTTTGACCCGTTGGACACCAAAAACGCGGTGGAAAAACGCTCGGCGGGCAAAAATTGGACGGTGCAGCATCTTGAAAATATTGATGACCGCATTGCCGATTTGCTGGTGGAGGGCGAAATTGTGGCGCGGGCGCGGGGCAAAATGGAATTTGGGGCGCGTGCCTTGGGCAATCGCTCAATTCTGGCAGACCCCACCAAACCGCGTGTGGTGGAAATCATCAATTACATGGTCAAGCAGCGTGATTTCTGGATGCCGTTTGCGCCGATGATTCTGGACAGCCGCGCCGATGAATACTTGGTCAACCCGAAAAATATCCGTGCGCCGTATATGATTTTGTCGTTTGACACGCCGCCTGCTGTGCGCGACCAGATGACCGCCGCGATTCACCCCTATGACCGCAGCGCCCGCCCGCAGGTCTTGGAAGAAAAACACAATCCTGATATGTACCGTGTGTTAAAGCGCTTTGAGGAAAAAACTGGACGCGGGGTGATTTTGAACACGTCGTTTAATTTGCACGGCTTCCCGATTGTGGGAACACCGGAGGCGGCGATTGATGTATTTGAAAAATCCGGCTTGCCGCATCTGGCAGTCGGCAATTATCTCATCAGCAAAAACGACCTCTAATCCAAAAGCACCTCAAGATGGGGTGCTTTTTATTTTTCCCACAGCAACGGCAAATACTCAATTTGCTGCCAGCCATCTCCTTCTTTAACGCGCTCAACCTCAAGCTGGCTAAAATAGTGATCCAACACGGCGGCGCGTTCCATCGCTAAGGGTGGGGTGCAGTAATCTTCTTCTTCCCAGACCGCCATGCCGTTTTCCTCAACGCGGGCATTTTTGAGCGAAAAATCCAACGCTTGCCCGAACGGACGCATTTTTAAAATTTCGCTGCTGTCCAGTTGGGCGCGAAGGCGGGTTAAATCGGGGTGGGGAAGGGCGCGAACCAGATAATAGGCCATGCTGTTTGCTCCATTTATTCCGACTATAACCTAAAGTATCGCTATAACACACCGTCCATAAGGACAGTTTGGCGTATAATAAAAATAAAGGAGGGTGGTGGGATGGCACGCACCGTCCAAAACAGTCTGCTGGTGGTGATTGGGTACATCCTCTCACCGTTTTCATGGTGGAATGACCTGCTGGTGAATATCCCCTTAGCGTATGGATTTGCGTTGCCCTTTGCCTTGGTCAACGACGCGCTGTTTTTGCCCGCTTTTATGATTGGCTACTGGCTGACCAACCTCTTGGGATTTTGGCTGATGCACTTGGGGGTCAGCCATTGGATTCAGGTGCACCCCCACAGCCGAAAAAGCGATATACTTTTTTCGGTGTTTTATACAATCTTAATAGGGATGTGTGTTCTGTTAGGTCTTTTACCTTCCCCCACTTCACTTAAATTTTAGAAATCTGAATAAAGTCTCATTCAGAGATTGAAGATTCTGATTTTATAATGAAATTAGACCTATCTGTACTAATGGGTTAAAAAGAATCAGGCCAGTAAATTGGTTCAGAGGGTTAGCACCTACTCCTACGAAAGAATTTACCGGATGCACAACTTAGGTCAACTGATGAACCGAGTGGACGATACCGTGTACAATAATAACTGTATCCAGACTAACCGTTCCAAGCAAGTATGGGAGGCTACGATTGATTCACTGCCGCAGTTGGTGTGTTTGCTGGACAGCGAACAGAAAATTGTGCGGTGTAATCGCACCCTAGAAACTTGGGGTTTAGGGGATGTTAAACAGGCACTTGGGCAGACCGCCGGGCAGTTATTTCACTTTAGCCCTGATTTTCAACCGCAGTTGGATATGGCGTGGGGACGCTTGCTCTCCCAAGAACATTCTGAATTTGAAACGAAACATTCACGTTCGGAACAGTATTTTTTAGTCCAAATTCAACCGCTTGCCAGCCAAGCCCATCGCAATGATGAACCGGGTAGCAGTTATGCGGTGCTGGTGGTGACAGATATTACCGAGCGTAAAGCCCTGGAAGTCCAGGCAATTGAATTTGCGCTGGAAAAACAACGGGCTGAACTGCTGCGTCAATTTGTGACAGACGTGACCCACGACTTTAAAACCCCGCTTGCCATTATTAACACGAGTTTGTATTTGCTGGAAAAAAAAGAAACCAGCACAGAACGCCGCATTTATGCAGAACGAATCGAACAGCAGGTTGCCCATCTGAATAAAATGGTGGATAGCCTGCTGGCGATGGTGCGCTTGAGTCAGCGTTCCGAATTTCAATTTGAGCTGTTGGATGTCAACCAACTGGTGCATGAAGTGCGTTTGATTATGCAGGATGAGGCCAAAGAAAAGAATCAAGCCTTGACCTGCGATTTAATGAAGGGTTTGCCTACTATCCCGCTTGAAGAAGCGGAAATGCGCCAAGCTCTGTGTAATCTGGTCGAAAATGCTATTCACTACACTCCCAAAGGCAAAGCGATTGCCTTACGGACTTTCCAGCAGGGCAACCTGATTGGGATTGAGGTAGAAGATACAGGCATGGGCATCTCGCCAGAAGATTTGCCGCATATTTTTAAGCGATTTTATCGGGCGGACAAAGCCCGTCAGATTGAGATGGGGCGGGCGGGGCTGGGGCTGCCCTATGTCAAAAATGTGGTCGAAGTGCATGGGGGCAGGGTGGAAGTCGAAAGCGAAGTGGGGGTGGGGAGTGTGTTTCGGATTCTGCTGCCGATTTAGTAGGACGAAAAAAAGCCCTGTACGATACAGGGCCAGAACTTCACGAGTTTGTTTCCAAAACGGGTTTGCCCGGTCTGGTTCTGCGGAAACGTAGCCACCTGCGAGGAAGCAAGCGGCGGCGGGGAACAGCGATTTCTGCTTTCTCTACTGTAGGTTCAGGTAGTTGAGCAGCCTCGTGCCTGAGTTCGCGTTGGCGCAAGTCGGCATCCCGTTTGAGGTGATGATAGTTCATGCTGTCCTCCTGTTATTTCATACTAACAGGAGCGCCTGAGCAATTCTATTACTAGAAAGGATAATCTTATTTTATGAGATTATGTTCTTTTGCTCTGAGCAGGGCTTGTGTGCGACTGGTTACGCCGAATTTGTGATAGATATGGGCGAGGTGTTTTTTGATGGTGTTGATACTGACCACAAGGTGCGTTGCAATTTGCTGATTGCTATACCCTTGACTCATGAGAAGCAAGACTTCTAATTCTCGTTCGGTAAGCAGCGGCCATTTTTCTTCGGCTAGCGTCACATGCCGTTTTACCATTGCGCGTAAAGGCAAGGTACGTCCCCGCTTCCATGCTAGGGTATATTGTTCGGAAGATAATTCATCCTGAGCATGGGTTAAAATGGGTGCAATCAACGGATGGTTATTCATCCAGCTTGGTACAGCAGCATGGCTTAACCCGAGTGAGAGACATTCGACAGCACGTTCATGGTTGCCTGCCCGTCCTTCCAGAATTCCGTATCCGAGCATCACTTTCGCTAGCGAAACCGACTCGGATGGCATCTTTAACGCTACCTCTAGGCTCGTAAGGGGGGTGGCCTCTGTATTCCACAGGGAATGCTGTCCCCAGAAAAATAGCCAGCAATAGGGCGGATAGCTCTCTGCCGATAAAAAGGATTGCGCCTGCTGATAGCATTCACGGGCTTCCTCCCGATCCCCAAGACAAAGGGCAATTTCAGCAAACAGGCTTAATCCATAGGCGGTAGCGGGTTGCTGCGTGAAACTCCGCTTCATTGCCTCATGCGCTTCCAAAAAATTCCGTGTTAAGAATAGGGCGTAGGCCATATTTCGCAGCAGAAAACTGGTCACGGTTGTATTGGCGCTGACAGAAGCCAACTCGACTGCCTCCCGCCAGTGGTTGATGGGGGAGAAATAAATCCCCTGCCCGATTAGCACCGCCGCAAGGTCATTAAGCGCCCAAATGATACAGATGGGGTCATCTTGTTTCCGACAAGCATCGAGATTTTGCCAGCACAGTTGCAAAACGGCATCACTTTCTCCTTCTTTGCACCAAGCAAGGTAAAGCTGTCTGCGGCTGGCATCCAAATAGATTATCCCTCCGGCACGTTCTGCACGTCGTAGACCTGTTTGACAATCCACAAGCGCCAGAGGTCACTGGGTTCAGGGGCAAAACGGGTGCGCCGTTGAAACCACCACGACCCAAAATCTGTCCAATTCAACGAATCGCGTTCCCATGAATTGCCCAATACCAACTGCTGACCCACATAATCTGCGCCGAGTGAAGGCGCGGGTGTTTCGGGGGTGATGACGGCGGCGGTACGGTTATTCACCCCCGCCGCAGGCACATACTCTGCCTGACTAAAATTCCGCAGCGCCCATGCCAGCGCCCCATCACGCGGGGCTTGCACAGTCACTTCAATTTCGGTGCGCGTGCCATTTTCGCGGCGGGACATTTCTTCCAGCACGTCTTGAAGGGTATGCAAATCTTCGGTGGCGGGGTTTTGTACCCAGAGTTCGCGGACATCATCGGCGTAAATCGTGGACATATTATAGCCTAATGCCAAACCAAACACGCCAATCGTCAGCATAAACCCGAAGGCCACCCCGCGCCATGCTGCCCGCGCCCCATACAGCGCTCCCCCCAAGAAAAAGCTGATGGGAATCATGAGCAGCACCATCGGCACCACAATCAACGCGGCGGGGTTGGGCGAATTGCTGCGGGAAAGCAACTCCAGCCCGGCGGCAAATTCCGGGAAGCGCAGCAAAAATGCCGCCGTTTCGACCTCCTCCAACACCGATTGGTTGGTTAAGTTTCCCAGATACACCAGAATCATGTACTGGGCGGGGCGGGTGACACCGTTTTCGCCGCGTACCACGTCAAAACGATATTCGCCTCTATCCGTTGCCGTGAATGTCGTGATGAGTTCATCGCCAATGGGTTCTGGCCCAAAGACAATTTCATCATTCGGGTTGCGAATGACAAACGAGGCTTCTTTCACTGCATCATCCAAGGGCGAAATCTGGATGGTAATTTTGGAGGTGATGTCTTCTTCGCAATATAACCCATCGACATTCGGGATTAAATTGGCGGCGCGGGGGTCGGTGGGGGAGATGGCTTGACAATTTTTCAACGTCACATGCGGCAAGCTAATCACATTGCTTGAATCGCCCTCGGCGGTAATTGTCCCGATGCGAACCGACCCCTCGTTAAAATCCAGCACTTTGGCAAAGGGAATTTGCCGTGCTTCCTCCCACAATTTGAGGGCTAAACTCTGGCTACTGACGCTGAGCGCGGCGAGCAACCCCGCCACAACCACTGCATGAACAGGAATAAACCACGATGGCACGACCCAGTAACCAAAACTCACCTCTTGAGTCAGGCGGGTCGCAAGGCTGGCGGTCAGTGCTGCCGCAGGAACGACGACTAGCAGGGCCATTTCGGGAGTCGCACCGAGATAAAAGGTGACGCACAGCAGACTCCAACCGAACCACCCCGCCAGAAAACGCTCGACAAGGGATTTTTCATCCCACGCATACCAGAGGGCAATAGCCGCAAAAATTACCCAGCCAATTTCATACCGCAGCGTGACCAGCAGCCCATACGCAACCGGGGAATCCGGCTGACGATTGCTCACGCCTTCTGCAAAAGTTTGTAAATTTTGCCCCACCGACGACAAACCGCTTGGGATGGTAAAAAATGCCGTGCTGACCACAATCAGCGTGACCACCATCACCAGCAGCGATTCAAAGGCAGGCCAATCTGCCAGCGTGCGTCGGATAGGATTTTCTTCTACCGTGATAGCCGCAAAGGACAGCCCAAAAAATACCCCCAAAATAATTAAAATGCCGTAAGGGGTGGTTAAAAATAAGACACCCGCCGCACAACCAGTCGCCCCCAAAGCCGCCCATTTCTCGCGGGTTTCGGCAAACCGTAGCGCCAGCCATCCTCCCACCATCACCAGCAGCATTGCCCATGTGACCCCGCTCATGGTGCGGGCAGACGCAATGGCAATCGGGGAAACCATTAGCGCTAAGGCCAGAAAAATGGGAAAAATGCGTCCGAGATACTGCCGATAGAGCAAGGGCGATAACACCAACAACGACCCCGCCAGCGCGGTTGCCAATTTTGCGGCAGCGTCGTTACTGCCAAAGGTCAGCAGCCCCAGACTGGTAAACAATGACCCGAACGCATTGTTGGGCAGCAAAGGGTCATCGGGATTAATCGACGAGGTGGTCGGGTCGATCCGATGCAGCGCGGCAAGGGCTTCGTGTGCTTGGGCATCATCCAAAGGAGCAGCGCCCAACAGCGCTAGGCGAATCGCTAGCGTTAAAACCACAATCGGCAAATAGATCACTGCCTCGCCCGAAATGCGTAGGCGGGGAGTCGTCATGGGGTGGGGGTGTGCAAGTTGCGCCATTGTTCTAATTGACCTTATAGAGTGTTGCGCTTTCCGATGGACACACCGGAGTCGCGTAATCTGCAAATTTTTCCAGTCCAAACGGATAATCGGCATAGCGGGTGCGTTCGGCCTGCCCGACCATCACAAAATCAATCCCGTAGCGGTCAATCACACCCTGCGCGATTTCCCAATTGTCAGATTGATACAAACGGTCAAGCTGAATCGGGCGGCTGTCCACTACCCCGCCGTTGGCATCCAAAACCGTATCCGTCACTTGGTCATAACTTGTGCCGCGCCATTGCCGTTGATGATTTTGCCAGCCGAGCAAATTCGGAATCCCGGTTAGCATGGCGACCCGTCCGTATTCAGGTTGGTAGCCGCCTTCAAACGGCGCTTCCGCAATCACCGTACCGGGTGCAGGATTGAGCGCCATTAAACAGGTAATGACAGCATATTCATCCCGCGAAACCGAGCCTGCCCGCCCATCTAGGGTTAACGCAGGCGGTGGGGTACAGGTGCTGGTATTGTTTTCATCGTCTTGACAGGCTTCATACGCCTGCTGTGCGGCATACCGTCCCGTTTCCTGTAAGCCGCGGGTGCGGGCAGCATAGAGGGGATAGACCGCACTCATGCCGATAACAGCGACCAGCAGCGCCGCAAAAGCCGCCTGTCCAACAATGCCCATCGGCGTGGGTGCGGTGGGTTTTTCGGTCACGGGGAGTTTGACATCGGCTAAAATTGCATAGACCCCATAGGCCGCCGCCACACTCAAGAAAATCCAGCCCTGATAATACAATTTGAACACGGTGTTAATCCGCACGCTGAAATTGTCCACCAGATAGATAAAATCCGGCGCGAGAATCAGCACCAACCCCGCCGCAAGGATAAGCAGCGCGGCTGCCGTAGACGGTGTATAGGCAGGGGATGGCGGTACAAAATTTTCCGGTGAGTCGGTGGATTTTTCAGCGCGGGCGAACAGCCGGAAGCCAGTCAGGACAAGCGTCAGCAAAATCAATCCTTCGCTGAGATACGACCCCGCCCGCCGTGCGAACAGGTCACTCCAGAAGGTTTCGCTGTTATCGGGAGTCGCCCCACCCAGCACAATATCCCGCACTTCGCAGGCTTTGGGACGGGGATTGGCGGTTTCATCACACGCGCCGAGATTAATGGCTGCACCCGCCAAAGGCAACAGCACCCCAATAAAAATGAACAGCAGCCCAAAAGTGATGAGCGCAGCAGGCCAATTGATTCGCGCCCGCCCGATGACGATTTCGCGCACCACAAAGGGTAGCAGCAGCAGGAAAAACGCGCCAAATTGCAAAAAGAGTTGCTGGGGTTGGGTCGGCCAGATGATATTCAGATAAAACCCACTGGCTTGACTGGTAAAACTTAAAATCCACGGGAAGTAAAATAGCACCGTCAGCGCAAGGATAATAAGCGCGAATAGGCCAACCTGCCCCCAATCGTGCAGAGTCAGCCGTCCATTTTTGAGGAGTCGGCGCAGCGCTTCACCCCCAAACAAAAAGGGCAAAAACACCGCATCCCACGAATTCATGAAAATCATCCCGCCCACCCAGATTGCGAGCAGGAAATAGCCCCACCATTCAAGTTTATCCTGCCGCAAGGCCAACCCGAGCGTTAAGCCAATCGCCAGCAGGGTAAAGGGCAGCGCCAGTACATGCGGGTGAATGTCGGTGAGGACAAAGCTAAAATGGGGAAATTCGTCAATCGGCTGCACGCCAATCGGACGGCCTTCAATGACCGTTTCTTCTTCGGTAGCGGGATCAATCACCGTGCGCGGCAAAAATCGGTCATTCACCACGCGGCTGTAACGAAACCACCACCAGAACCCCCATTCGGTAAAATCGCGCCGTTCAAACGAGTCTTCGGAAAAATCGGGTTCGCCGTTGGCATTGGTATCGCGCACCACCCCATAACCGGCATCTTCGGGGCGCTGATTCGCGGCAAGGGAAATTGCGTCGCCATTGGAATCGACCCACACCCCGTCACGCTGAATTACCAGATCGGAGCGTTCTGGCACATCCCAGAATTCAAAATAATTCATATCCGCAATCTGAGGGGCAGCATTGTTGTAGGGCAGTTCGATGAAAAATGGCGCTAAATTGCCCATGATGACCAGCAAAAATACGCCGAGCAAACCCGCCAACAGCCCGCTTGCCTGACTCCCCCTCTGGCGCAGTGTTTCGGAGGTCGGGAATCGGCGGGCGCGAACCAAATCGTACACCACCCCCAGAATCCCGATGCCGGAAAGGGCAAACAGCAGCGGCCCGATGAGTCCGAAGGCGATGCCGGAATTGACCCCGCTTACATCCGCTAGTGCTGCGGTAATCACATAACCAAAGTAGTAATAACTAATCGAATAGCCCGCCAGCCACGCATCATTGGGCGGGAAACTTTCCGATTGGCGGATGCTGTTAATAAACATCATCTCCATCGGTTTTTCGGTGCTGCGAATTTCCGGTTCGTGGGCGCGGTAGCCTGCCCAGATGAACAACATCGCCACAAAGACGATTTCCACCGTCAGCACCAGCGCCCAATGCTGTTTGAACCAATCGCCCATCCCCAGATTTTCGGGGTCAGTGCGGCGTGTCCATGCTACGATGGAAAGAGTCAGCACCACCACCCACGCAAAAATCATTGATCCCGTGTCGTTGGTTAAAAATCCGAGCGAAGCCAGAAACCAGAAAATGAAACCCGTTAGCATCAAGCCCGCGCTGCGTGCCAGCGCATAGCCACGACTCGGCAGGGAGGGCATCAGGCGGTAGAGCAGGGGGAAAACCGCTGCCCCCGCGAGGGTCGTGAGCAACCACCAATTCCAGACTGCGCCGCCTTCACGGTTGAGCCAACTGCTGATGAGTTCGGGTTCGGTATCGGTTGCCAACATACCCACCAGCACCAGAATCGCCACTGCGAGCAGGAGAGGGACAAGCAAATCAAATAGAGGTTGGAGCGTTCGATTCATAGAGTCTTGAAATTCGTTTCGCTAATAAATACAGCGTGACCCGCCATATGTCTCACCGCGTGCCATTGTAGCATCAGAAAAGGGTGTTCGGTATGCGATTTATTTGTACCCAATCCCCAATGACTTTTGATAAACTTTTATTTAAATTCAACCCAAAATCACTAGGAAAAGCCTGATGGACTGCGAATTTTGTCGCCAACGTACCCAAGACTGTCCCGCGCTGACCGAAGCCGACCCCGAAAAACTCGCCGACTTGACCCCTTTTGCGATGTGGGCGACTGCGGCGGAACTTGCCACAGATTTTTTTTACACCGAAAGACATATTCTGCGTTTGGTGCAAGACCCCGCCAACGGCATTATTTTTCGTGATGTGAACGGTGCCTATTTTATCTTAAAATGTAGCTTTGAGAGATTTTTTAACCAGCATCAGCGTGAATAAGGGACAAAGCAATTAAAAACCAAATGATTGTGGACAGCATGTATGCTGTCCCTACGAGAAATACACCTGTAGGGGCGGGACTCACAGAGATCCCGTCCGCAAAAGTTGGATTCATTTAAAGTCTAATTGCCTTGTCCATAAGTAACCTTCGGTTCATTTTTGGAAAAACACGGACGCGATATATCACGTCCCTACGGGAAATCCACCGTATCAAATTCGTAGGGACGGCATAGATGCCGTCCGGGCAATTCTAAATTCTTTGCGAAGGTTACTATAAGCATAAAAGGAGAGGATTTGTGAGCAGCGACGACAAGATGCAGCAGGCCCACCAGACCGCTTTTATTTTGTACGAAGGCAAGTTGACCCCCCATCGGAGTTGTGGGATTTGCCTTGCAGAAACCTTCAATCTGCCCACCCGTCCCTACCAATCGCTCCGCAAAGGAGGAATCACGGGCAAGGGCGAATGTGGTGCGATTAAAGCAGGCGAACTTATCATCGGGGAATATCTGGGCGACCCTGACCCCACCGGCATGGTAACAGACACACTCCGCACGGCAGCCAACCGCTACCGTGAACTCTGGCAAGCCCGCTTGAATCTTGGCAAATCGCCTGACCATATTTGCGAAAATCTGACCGGGCAATTTGCCGAATTTGCTAGCGCGGAACGGCTGAATTTTTGCACCAATCTCGCGGCGGATGTGGCAGCCATCATCGCACAGGTCTTGACGGAAGCGGGGGTGGAATTTGAAATCAAAGATATTCAGCGCGAACTTGGGGCGGTATAAAAAATGGCTGGAATCGCCAAACTAAAAGCCTTTCCAGAAATGACCCCTTTTCTTTTTGGGTCGATTCTGGAAAGGAAAAATGAAACGGCTTTTAGTAAGCCGTCTAACTAAATCGGTAAAAAATTTTAGTCTTCGAGGTTCTCCAAAATTTGCAACAGAATCCGACGGAACAACAGGCGTTCTTCGATGGTCAAATTGGCGATGGTGCGTTCTTCTAACTGCTGCCAGACCGCCGCAATTTGGGGCAAAAGTTCACGGCTTTTGTCGGTCAAATAGACTAGGCTAGACCGCGCATCGTCGGGGTCAGGACGGCGTTCAACCAAGCCGCTTTTTTCCATGCGCTGCGTCATCTTGGTGATGGTGGCGGGCTGCACCCCCAGCGAACATCCCATATCCGACAGATTCATGCCGTCGCGGAGTTCCATCAAAAACATTTCCTGCCCCACATGCAAGCCAAGTTCACCCAGCAAAGCGCTGGCGGTATCCCGGTGTGCTTTCATAATGCGTATCATCAGATAACCAACCGAGTCTTCGACTGCAAAGGGCATAAAAATCCTAGCTTTCCCGATTTACAAAATATGGCACAAGCAGCACACACGCCAGCGCCCCGATAATGTGCATGGGTGCGGCGGCTCCGGCGAAGCCTTCCGCCATGTCCGGGTTGAATGGCCCCCCCAAACTCAAGAGGCCAAACAGCAGACCCCCAACCACAAACACCCGTGTTGCCATCTGCGGGACGAATCGTGTTAACCCATAGTATACCAATGCACCCACCAAAACAGGCAGTACCGACATCAACGAAATCGAAAAGACGTTCAATTCCTCAAATTTGGCGTAATCCGTGAGGCTTTCGTAAATCACGAACCACAGATTGTTGAGAATCAGCGCCACGACCCCCGCCATTATGCCACCGATTAAAAATTTGGAAATGGGCAGCGTTTTCAGATGTTGACTGGCTTGCATGAGACTTTCTCCTTTTGATTTTATTTAGCCGTCTAAATAAAAGAATAGCCACAAACAGGCCAGCCGTCAACGCTTTCTGATGAAAAATTTATACTTCCCAGAGATGAATCATCAAATCTTGGTCAAAGGTGGGTGCGCCAAAGTCATGCAAAATTCGCAACATCTGGGCGCGGTGGTCTGTGCCATGATTCACGACATGCAGCAAAATTTGCCAGACGGTTTTCACATTTTCATTGGGAAAGATTGACACTTTAAATTGGGCGGTGCGTTCTAAATCTGTCTCTGTAAGGGATGCAACCGAGTCCATCACAAATTTTTGATTGGCTGCCCATTGCTGGAAGGTCATTTCGCGGGTGAGAAAATCGGCGGGGTCAAGGCGGGTTTCGGGCAAAGGCAACTGCATCACCCGGCACAACCAGCGCTGGTCAACATTGATGAGATGTACCATGTGATTTCGCAGCGACCCTAACGAATAGGGGACATCTTGGACAAATTGTGCGTCGGAAAGCTGCATGATGCTGTCCCAAATGCGGCGTTGCAGCGTGTCGTTGTACTGGAAAAGGGTATGGATATAGGCGAGTGTCATGATGTTTTCCCGTGAAATTTTCACCGGATTATAACATCAAAAAATTTATCACTCACCTTACGCAGAATAGGGTTTTGGGGACATTTTTGTCCCCGCCCTGCCTTCGGCTTCCCTCCCCAATGCTTTGGGGAGGGATGGAGGGTGGGGATTTTCCCGTATTGTGTAAGGTGACTTCATCAGTTATGCAGGCGGGCATTGTTCACGGAATCGCACCGTGTCCCTGCACCTGTATTCCATGATAGAAAGAATACAGGTGCGTTTAGGGGCAAAGTCGTGTAACTAGGGTTGGGCTGCACCCCCGTTAAATTGAAAGTCCTCAATCGTGGCTTCTAAACCAGCCGTTTCGCTGGCTGCCAATAAGATGCAGACCTTCAAGTTTTGCGGCAGCGAAAGGGGAATATTTTCTGCTGCCGGGGTCATATTGTCTAAGTCCGCCCCGTAAGACACGGTGATATTCGAGCCATCCCCTGTTATTTGCAAGTAAAGCGACTGCTGCTGGGCTAAGACACCCGATTCCATAGCGAGAATATCTTCTTCTCCCACGAGGACGAGCGTGCCTTGCCCTCCCAACGTTGTACGCATCGCCATGAGATAGGGGATGCGGTCATCTATGCCGATGATGCTCAGAAAAATCGCTTGTCCTTCTGCAATGGTGGCAGTGATTTGTGTGGAGAGAGTCAGACTGCCTTCATAGGTAAAATCGTGACAGATTCCGCTTGGGTCAACACTCCCGATGTTGTTGCGGAGGATGAGCGCTTCTCCGGCGAGTGTGTAGTTGTTGTCGGCGTTTTCCTGCAACCATTTCCACGCCGGGTCTAGCTGGGTGGGGTCATCTGGGTTAGCGAAGGGAACAAAGTCGTTAGCGATGACGCTTTCTGTTGGGGTATAGGTGGGAGTTGTCGTCGCTGTTTCCGTTGCTGTGCTGGTAGCAGTGTCTGTTGGTATTGTGGTTGGGGTGAAAGTGGCGGTAGCGGTTGGAGTCGTGGTCGGTGTTACCGTAGGGGTATTGGTGGCGGTTTCCGTTGGTGTACTGGTCGCGGTAGCGGTTGGAGGCGTTGTGGCCGTAGGGACAGCCGTTTCTGTTGGTGGATTGACCTGTACAATCGCGGTCAAACTGGCGGCAACATAGGTTCCCACAAGGTCAGGTGTTTCGGTGGGCGTAGGTGTGGCGGTCACGGGCATCATGGCGTTGACTGTTCCCGCCACCGCCGTAGCGACAAAATCATCGGTGGCTACCGATGCCTGCTCAACAGTGGGGGTAAGCGTGGGGGTTTCGGTCACGACAGGACTATTGCTGATGACCGACACGGCGGATAAATCGCCAACAGCCCTACCAAAAGTGGCGGATACCCACCCGGTGAGGCCGTTGTACTCCACCAGATAGTAAGTTCCCTCTGCGTTGATGCCGACAATCGGCAAACTCTGCATCACGGCGGTAGCGACCTGTTGCCCATCTTCAGTGGGAGCATCACGCAAAATTGCCCCTGCCCCCCCGATTCTAAATTGGGGTGGTTCGGCAATTGTAAGCGTCTCTGTCACAACGGGCGCACTCCCTATAACAGGCACAGTGGATAAATCGCCATCAGCTCTGCCAAAAGTAGCGGATACCCACCCGGTGAGGCTGTTGTACTCCACCAGATAGTAAGTTCCCTCTGCGTTGATGCCGACAATCGGCAAACTCTGCATCACGGCGGTAGCGACCTGTTGCCCATCTTCAGTGGGAGCATCACGCAAAATTGCCCCTGCCCCCCCGATTCTAAATTGGGGTGGTTCGGTGGTGGTGGTTCGTGTAAGGGTGATGCTGCCCGGTGTGCAACTGGACGCTGACCATTCCCCTCTCAAGCTACCGTTGTTTTCGGTCAAATTGGCTGTTTTAATGCACCAGCTCACACTCGCATCGCCGCTTTCCAGCACCGCATTTTCAGTGAATTGAACGGTATTGCCTTGGACAGTCCCCGCAAACGATAACACGCCGTATCGGGCTGGATCATCGCTAAAAGCAATGCGATTTGTGCCACTGATACTTTCATTTTGTTGGGTAATGTCCATCGAAAAGGTAAATACCTCACCCCCTTGTGTGAGCGTACCCGTCCATGTGCCGGAGACTTCCGAGGGTGGAATTTGTGTGGGTGGCTCAAAAGTAGGTGTGGCGGGTTCAAGCGTGGGGGTAGGCAGCGGGGTGGCGGTAATGCTAACCGCTACTGTCGAGGCTTCGAGGGGAGTCATGCGGAACCAGCGGCTTGTTAAATCTACAAAGCCTTCAATGTCCCGTGAACGGATGCCATTCTGGGACGATCCCTGACTAAATTCGGCATAACTCGCATAAGTATCCTGCATTTCAGGACTGAGGATTTCGATCTCAAAGGGAACACCCGCCCCGATGCCATTGTGGATTGCTGCCCGACACACCGACGAAGCCCTATCATAAATCGTGCTGCCGTAAACAGATTCGCTGCTGGCACTGCAATCTGTCGGGCAGATGGCTTGGAGTTGGTCGCCACCGTCTAAACTCAAATTTTGAATCAGGGTGTTGCCGGTGTCCGCACAGGTCAAACTGTTGGTGACAAGGATGGGTTCAGCCAGTGGGGGGGCATCAACAACTCCGGTAAATTCCACCG
>CAZXCU010000027.1:0-49605 GCA_964639245.1 uncultured Anaerolineae bacterium | reverse complement strand
GGCAAAAGCTGCCAGTATTCCACCCATTCGGCATTGACGGGAATCGCCGAAATGTTCATGGTAATCGTCGTATTTGGCACGACGCTAAAGCAGTGGCTTAACTGCTGGGTTGCGCCGATGAAACCCGGACGACCATTGCCGTTGATATACACCCCACCACACCGGAAATTTTCAGCGGTCTGGTCTTTGTAGTAGGGCATGACCGGAACGCGCATGGGGACACCTTCCCCGTAGGAAGTCGCATCTGACCAGCAGTTGCCGTACAGAATATCGGCAACCGAGAGTCCGCTGATATTCGCCAAGCCTTCGAGTGTGATTCCGGCGGGTGGCGTATACAAATTCCAATCGGTGCGAACGGCACACGCCGTATTGGGAACAACACTCACCGTTAGCCAACCGTAATCGGCAGAATGTCCGTTGGTGCTGCTGTCATTCAGGGTAAAGCTGATGTTGCTGGCAGGCCAATCGGTTGGAATGGTGTAGGTATACGAACCGGATTTGGGTAAATCGCGGGCAATCAGTTCCCCGCCATCATTGTTAAAGTTCAAGCGGCTGAGCGAAACTTTGTTCGCGTTTGGCACATTCCATGTCAGGGTGAGCGCTGTGCCTTTGGCAACTGGATTCGGGCTGGCGTTAAAAGTGGTGGGTTGCGGCTGGTTGTTGCCGGAAACCGACACCTGTACCAATTTGCTGATCAAATTGCCGTTGTTGGCGATTTCCTTGCCACTGGCATCCAGCAGATACAGATAAAAAGTAGCGGTGGGGACATATTCCGCGCCAAGTTTCCCGATGGGCAGGGTGCCACTGGCGGCAAATTTGCCCAACACCACGCCACCTGTGCCAGAGGGCGGAATCTGGGTGATGAGTACCTGTGCTGCACCGCGAGTCTGCCATTCCAGCGAACGTCCGTCCGTGGCTCCGCCAGCAACGGGTGTGCCAATCACACGGAACAGGGTAATTTCCGGCGTGGTATTTTGCTGGGGCAAGCGTGGCACGCGCAACTGCTGACCCACTTGAATCGAGTTGGCGTTGGCGAGACAGTTGGCGGCGGTCAACTCATTCACGGTGCTGTTGACGCGCTGGGCAATCACGGCAAGGGTATCGCCTGCCACGACGGTATACACAGGCCAATCGGTACGCACGGTACAGTTTGGACGCGGGTTGCCTGTATTATTGCCCGTATTGCTGTTCGTGGTTCGGGTCGGCGTTGCGGTTGGCGCAACTGTTGCCGTGACGGTGGGGGTATTCACACCGGGTGTAGCAGTCACTAAATTCGAATTCAAGGATGCAATCGGGGTGATGACGGCGGTTTCGTCCTTGCGTTCCAATCCACATGCCGAAAGCAGCATGAGGGATGCCATTAAAATGATCAACATGCGAGACATAACAGCCTCTTCCTTTCATTCCTTCTCTTGTATAAGCGTAGGGCAGGGGAAGCGTTCTGCCATCACACGAGGGGCGGAAAGCGGCTACGACTTTGGGCGGAATCCGCGTTATGATTATGGGAGTTTGATTGGGGGAAATGGAAAATGCCTGCCCGCGATAAATGTGAACCGCAAGTGATTCGCGCCCTGCAAAAAGCGGGGTGGAACGTGGTAAAACACCAAGTCCGTATTGGGATTGGTCAGGTTAAAAAAGCAAAAGTCGGTGCGTCGGTCTATGCCGATTTACTCCTTGAGAGAAATCAGCAGAAAATTTTGATGATTGAGGTAAAATGTTTTCTGTATGAACGCTCTTATTTAGATGAGTTATATCATGCGATGGGGCAATATCTCATTTATCAAGAAGGTGTGGAAATGCGAGGTTTGGATGAAAAGCTCTATCTGGCAATTCCTTTTGAGGTGTATCTTGAACTCACCAAGCAGGAGGGCATTCGCAGGGCGATAAAGCGTGCTAAGATTGGATTAGTGCTATTTGACTTAGCTGCTGAGGAGATTGTCGAATGGATACCTACACTTTAAGAGACCTTCTCGTTCAAGAAATTCTGGCTTTTTCGGGATTGGCGTTAGGTGCAATTGATGTCCCCCTCATTGATGACGTGCATCAAGTGTATGGCCTTGTTTCTGTTGATTATCCTAGCAAAAAGTGGGACTCTGATTTTGTGATGCTTGCCAGCATTGAAGGTAATAAAATCATCATCGAGCGCGATTCAATGGATACCCAATTGACCCAAGGGTTGTTGTACAACGGCGTGCCGCGTGAGCAGTTGATTCTGGCGTATAATGATGAAATTGTGCCAGAATTGGAAACAACTTTCTCCTAAAAGTTCGGTTGTTTAAGTTCTGATAAAAATATGCCTGCCCGCGATAAATGTGAACCGCAAGTGATTCGCGCCCTGCAAAAAGCGGGGTGGAAAATCGTGAAACAACACTTTGTCATCCGAATTGGAAAAACACGGCATAGCAAAGTCAATGATGCTGTTTATGCTGATTTATTGATGCAATACAATCAACAACAAATTCTGGTGGTGGAAATTAAATGTTTTTCGGGCAAGCGCCCCTATCTGGACGATTTTTACCACGCGCTTGGGCAATATCTGGTTTACCGGGATGCGCTGAGGATGAAAATACCCGCGTATCCGATTTATTTAGTGATGCCTTCGGAAGCCTACGATGAATTAACCAACCAAGATTCTATCCAGCGCACGATAAAAAATGTTAAAATGAATCTTATCGTGATGGACTTGGATGTTGAGGAAATCATTGCATGGATCGACTCACCTTAAGAAATATCCTCGTGGAAGAAGTTATCGAATTTTCGGGTATCGGGGCTTCGGTCATCACTATTCCTATTATTGATGATGATGAAAGGCTCTATGGGTTAGCTCTGATAGAAGAAGTCAAACATTGGGGGGCTGATTTTGTGATGCTTGCCAGCATTGAAGGTAATAAAATCATCATCGAGCGCGATTCAATGGATACCCAATTGACCCAAGGGTTGTTGTACAACGGCGTGCCGCGTGAGCAGTTGATTCTGGCGTATAATGATGAACCCGTTGAAACATGGGAAACCGAAGCATGGATGCCGCAGAGTTAAAAACCCACCTGCTCGAAGCGCTGAAAGGCTACACCGGGCGCAAAGGCAATTATAAACATGCACCAGTGTTTGATTCGCTGCGTAATTATTACGCAGTAGCAAAAATTCATGCGGAAAAGGTGCGGAAAGAAGGGGTGGAACTGCTGATTTTGGTGCGGTTGGTGGACGACAAACTCATCCTTGAGGATACAGTGGACAAGACATTGGCGGCGGTGCTGCTTGAAAAAGGGGTGCCGCGTGAGCAGATGATTCTGGTGTATGAAGGTGAAACTGCCCCCCCACCACCGATTGAAAATACTTATTCGCCGTAAGCGGGCAGCGCATAAAGAATTTCCAGCGTGTTCCGGTCACGGTCTGAGAGGCGCAATCCATCCCCATAGCCCTCACTAAACCACATCACATCGTCTGGATAGGGGCTGTGGACAAACACCCCCAGCGCATGAATCATTTCGTGCAGCACCGAAATATAGGGCTGGCTGTAAGTTGCCAGCACATGCACCCAACTATACGGGACAAAATCACCTTCGGCATCATAGTCATATTCCATGCTGGCGCATCCACTCGTCATCGGCGGACAGTGTAAATAATATTCTTCGGGTTCGTCCACATAAACCGTGATATTCGCTGCATCAAAATTATCGGTGCGCTGGATGGGAACAATCGGACTGAGAAGGTTGATGGAGTAATTGAGGGCGGGTGTCCACAGGGCATCATTCGCACGGTTGATCCACACCAGCACGGGAAATTTATAAAAACGCAGGTGTTCGCCTTCAAATTTGTACTCGTCCATGGTTTGCTGACCATCGCCAGACCAATAGCTGTTGGAAAGTTTTACCGGGTCTATGGTGGGATAAATGTCTGCTTGGGTGGTCAGGGTAGGCGCAGAGGTAAAGGCTATAGATGCAGTTGCAGTTGGAAAATTGGTCGGGGTGAAAGAGGGGAGGGGCGTATGCGTTAGGGTCGAGGAAGGGGTGACGGAGGGCGTGAAAGTCAGCGTGAGCGTTGGTGTGGCGGTGGGAGTCCATGTGGGCGGCAAAGTGGGCAGCGGAGTCGCGGTCAAGGTTGGACTTGCGGTGGGCGTGCTGCGGGCAATTTCTGTGGGGGGGATGAACACCGTCGGCAAGAGGATGTCGTCTGAATCTGGCTGAATCAGGAGGAAGATAAACATGAATCCGCCGATGACGGCCAGACCCCCCAACAACAGGAGAATCCCGCCCGTGTTGAATCCTCCTGCGCGTTTTTTCATCTATTCGGCCTGTGGCTCAACCGTGACCCGATAGCTAGCGCTGAGGGATTCCAGCGCATAATAATTGTCCTGAATGGATAAAATATAAAGTTGGTCGGCTTCAAGGGCCAGCGTCATCGTCGCACTCTGTAAGCCGTTACCGCCCACTGTCGCAATTTCTTCGTTATAAAATTCTTCGGCGTTAACTTTTTCCAGCACCAAGGCGGGGAAATAATCGCCTTCGGTGAGCGTGTAGGTAACGGTGTAGTTGCCGGGCGCATCAAGAACAAAAATATGGGTTGGGGGTTCGTCACCGGGGGCAGCAGTGCCTTCTAAGGTAATATCGCCGTCCGTGTTTTCAACGACTTCCAGAGTCACATCAAATTCGCCTTCGCCTTCGCCCGTGCGTCCCCCCAAACGGGTAGCGATGATTTGATAGGTGGCGGTGGCGGGCAGGCGGGTGATGATGCGAGCGTTCAGATTAAAAAAGTCATCATTTTGAGAAATGACCTGATTTGCCGTATCGGTTAAATACAGGTAGGGGTCAAGGGTGCTGTCTTGCGGTGCGGACATGGTGATGACCACGACCTCATCTTTTTGACCTTTAAAAGTATAGACGGCTTCAAAATTCTGGTTGGTGATTTCGCCTGCGGCAGAGTCGCCATAAGCTAAGGCAATGTCTTGGCGCTGGGCAAACGCCAATGCAGGCAAATTCAACAATAATAAAAAGATAAAAAATGGTTTCATTGGCGTTTTAATCCTGTTAAGCGTGGATGCCTTAATCGTAACGTGAATCCTATTTTTGACAAGTATGCTTGTGACAGCGTTCAGCAAAAGAGAATCGATTAGAAAAAGACACCGGCCTCAAAACCAGCGTTAACACAATGGGTTTGTTTGTATAGGCAGAACCAGTGATAAATTTTCATCTTTTAGAGTACCTGTTTGAATACTTTCATAAATTCTCCCAGACAATGAGTACCCCTGCGCCGGTGATGCCCGGAATCGATTCGCCGATGTAATTTTCCACCAGTTTTAGCGGGCGAAACCCCCGATTCATCTGCATGGTCAGGGTGGGGTCGGTCAGTTCGCGGCGCATGACTTTTGCCGCATATTCTTGAAGAGTCAGGTCGGTCTGGTGTTTGTGGTATCCCACCAGCAACCCCACGCTGTAGTAGCCCTTGAGTTTGAGACGGCGAATCATGTCAAAACGGGCATCATAAAGGGCGGTGGCGATGCCGCGTTTCCTATAGTCAGGATGCACGCCCAATTCCGCCCCATAGACCCATTCGCCATCGGGGTGGTGGCTGGTGAGCGAAAATCCGCCGACGGTGGCGTACCAATCGTGCAAGGGGTCATCTTCGGGCGCAAGGGTCGTGCGGTAGGTGGCGGTGAATCCGACGACTTTTTCCCCATCCAGCGCAACAAATTGGCCTTCGGGAAATTGGTCAATGTGCTGCTGAAGGTGGTGGGGCTTAAACACCCAGCGCGGCACCAGATTCGGATAAACAAGGCCATGCAGTTCGGAAATGGCCTCAAAATGCGTTGGTTGGGTCTGGGTAATTATCATAGTGTGTGCAGCCAATGTCCATGTCCGGCGATGAGTCCAGTATAAGGCAAGGCGACCCAAAAAAGGCGGAATAAAATCGGCGCGGGTTCGTCTGTAGCATGGTGTTCAAAATGAGTCCATGAGGCGGGGGTGTTCTGTTGGCACAGCAGGTGAAAAAAATAGCGGTGGTGGATTTCGTTTTTGCCAAAGGGCGACATATCGTACACCGTTTCGCCTAAAAAACGGCATAATTTTAAATCGGTTAACCCCGTTTCTTCGGAGGCTTCGCGCATCACAGCGATTTCGGGTGATTCGTCCGGTTGGAGGGTGCCTGCCGGAACCTGGATTCCGGCTTCGGGGGTGTGGGGATGTTCCAAGACCAGCAGGCGGTTGTGGCGGGTGATGTAGGCGAAGGCTTTGCGCTTGATAGTCATATTTTTGAGCATGATTTTATCCGCTTTTGGGGTGCCGGGTTAGGGCGACGACGAAACATATAAAATCATCTCCTCATTTTTAGGGGGTTTTACGCAGATTTCTAAGTTGTATCTAATGTGGGATGGTTGTGAATAAAGGTACAATTTGAGAGTGGATGTCGTTTAAAAATAGAGTTTGATAGCAGACCCATAATAAAAAGGAAGGCATTCATGAATCGTCACGTTTTAGCAACGCGCTTTGATGCAGTAGACCGCCTGATTACCCGTTGGATGGCGGATTACGGGATTCTCATTATGCGGGTCGGGCTGGGAATCGTGTTTTTCTGGTTCGGGGCGCTCAAACTGTTCCCCGGTTTTAGCCCGGCGGAAGATTTAGTCCGCGATACGGTGTATTTTATTGACCCGGATGTGTTTATTCCGGTGCTGGCGGTGTGGGAAATGCTCATCGGCTTGGGCTTGATTTTCGGGAAATTCATGCGGATTACGCTCCTGCTGCTGTTTTTGCAAATGCCCGGCACGGCGCTGCCAATCGTGCTGCTGCCGGATGAAGTCTGGCACAACTTTCCCTTTGGGTTGACGCTGGAAGGCCAATACATCATTAAGAATCTGGTGCTGATTGGCGCAGGGCTGGTCATCGGCGCAACGGTGCGGGGTGGGCGCGTGGTGTCTGAACCGGCGGCGATTGATGAACGGAAATTGGAAGAATCGCAGCAAAAAGCGGCAGAAGTGCTGGTCGGGCGGTAAGCGATGGATGAGGGCGGGATTTTGACCCGCCCATGCTCAAAATGCTGCTAGCATTATTCTAAGGGCGCGAGGAAAAATTCGGCGCGTTCCTGCGGAGTCAGTTGGCGGGTAGAAACGGCATTCGCTAACCGCAGCAGTTCGGGGATATCCAGCAACCAGACATTGATGAGGCTGTCGTAGCTGGCGGTGAGTACCCGTTGACCATCCCTGCTGACAAAGGCAGACATTTGCTGGTCGGCGGTAGGCAGGGTATACAGCAGATTTTCGTTCATATCCCGAATTTGAATGCCGCGATCCACCGTTTGAACGAAGATGAGGGATTCATCGGGATTCCAGAAAGCATTGTTGACAAAAAAGCTGTCGACTTCGATATCCCAGACCAACGCACCTTCAAGCGTCCAGACTTGCACATGCTGGTTGAGTGTCCAGAGCAAGATTTTGCTGCCATCCTGACTGAGACGCATCCCCAGAATACTTTGTTCGACATCAAATTGACGGGGTTCGGCTTGGCCTTCTTGCCAGACCCAGAGGGTGCTGTCGTTGGTGATGGTGAGGGTGGTTTTGCCAACCGGAAAACCCGAACTCAGATTGTTGCTCACCGGAACTTCATGGGTAAGAGTCTGGACTTTTTCGCCCGTGAGCATGTCCCAGACTTCAAAAAGGGACGGGTCTTCGGTGTAAATTAAAATCCGTGTTCCGTCTGCAGAGGGAGTCATACCCCACTGGGTGTAAATTTCGAGCGTGGCTTGTGGTTCGCCCCCGTGCCACAGGGTCAGGCGCTGGTCTTCTTGGGTTAAGACTTTGCCATCGCTTGTCCACCACACATTAAAAATCGGAGTTTCGTGGGTCAGCGTATGCAGCACTTCGCCTTGCAAATTCCAGACGAGTACATCGGTATCCCGCGTGGTGAGGAGTTGGGTTTTGTCCGGGCTGAGGGGGTCAAAGCTAGGGAAGCTGCCCTCAAAGGCAAAACTGCTGAGGGGTTGCCCCTGAAAATCCCAGACATACGCCTCATCGCTGTTCCATGCAACCACCGCCGTTTCATCGGCATTCCAATTGATGTTGTTATAGAAGGTGGGGGTGAAAAATCCGGGCAGGGCTGGTTCTGGTTCTAAATCCCATACTTGGGCGATGCCGTCCAAGGTAGTGGTCAGAAGGTGGGTTTCGTCTTCGTTAAACACGGCATTGATAACATACGATTTGGTACGAATGGGGTAGTAAGTGCCATCTTCGTTCCAGAGAGAAATCACGGATGGGCTGGTGAAACTTTCGCTTGACCACGAAACAAAGTTTCCACTCGGCGCAAAGGTAAAGCCGGTGACAGGAAATTCATGGGCATAAAAAATATCTTCCAGTGTTTCAAGACTCACGATATCAAGATCATATCCCTGCACAAACCCTAACTTTTCCCCTTTGGGATCCCATTTGGCAGATTGGATAAATTCGCCTTCCACAGGATTGAAGACGGCAAGCGGTTCTTGCTCCTCTACATGCCAGATAGCAATTTCGCTAGGGGTATAGACGGCGTAATGCTCGCCATCAGGATTCCACGTTACCCCACTGACCGCCTCCTTGCCGGTGGTGGGAACGATTTCGCCTGTTTGCAGGTCAATTTGAAAGAAGGTCTGGTTGACGAAGGTCAGCAGCGATGCGTCGTTCGGACTCCATGACAGGTTGCCACTCGAAAAAGCTCCTTGAGCGGTATCTTCTTGAAATTCGAGACTCTCGGTTTGGGTGGTGTCGGGAATGGGGTAAGCACCAATTCTTTCGCCGGTGGTGATGTCCCAACGGGAAATCTCGGTGTTGGTGGCGACCAGCACCTGCGTTTCGTCATTTGTCCAGCGCACTGACAACGGGACAATGCCAAAATCAATGGCTTGGGTTTGACCTGTGGTGATTTCCCAGATGACCACACCCTGTTCTAATTCCAATAGAAAACGGGTGCCGTCCACGTTCCAGCGTCCCGAATAAATGTATCCACCTGTTTCTAAGGTATTGAGCAACTGCCCCTGGGTATCCCACAGGCTGACACTGCCCGCTTCTGTCCATGTTACAAATTGGGTGCGGGCGGGATTCACGAGGGCGGTGCTGGCAATGTCCTCAATCGTGGCTTGCTGCTGACCGTTGGTATCCCAGACAAACGCCTTGCGGTCATCACCAGCAATCGAGGCCGTCGAAGTGATGATCGTTGTTTCGTCATTGTTCCAGACCGCATCATACAGAACGCCGTCATGCCGGAGATAGAGGGTTTCTTGGATGGGAGACCGCAGCGCACTCACCAGCGCGGTAAAACTTTCGGGATGGTAAATGCCTTCCTCAAAATATGCCAGCGATTCAATTGCCAGACTCAAGGCGGCTTGGGGCGACCCGGTTTCTAATTCGCGTTGCGATTGAGCCGCCAGAAACAGCGATTGGGTGTTGCGGGCTTCGCGCAGGTTGATTTCGCTTTGCTCAAGGGCAGCTTGGGCTTTTTGCTCGGATTTTTTGGCTTCATCCTCGGCAGCTTCGGCGCGTAAGAACAGCAAAAACGACACCACTGCTAGGGCAACGGTCACCGCCAGCGCCGCTAAAATGCGCCCGATGAATGCCCGTTGGCGCACGGTGGCATGGTGACGGCTGGCAAAAATATATTCTTGATGAAGCGCCGTCGGAGTGGGTTTTTTGCCAACAGCCTGCGCCAGCCAAATTTCGGCTTTGTTGATTTCATCGCCTTCGAGTAGGATGGTGTTGGGGTGTTCGCTGGCTTTCCATTCCTTCGCTCGCAGCAGCAGACGGGTATGTTCTTTGACATGGCTTAAATCGGTATCCAGCGTGGTGAGCAGACCGCTAAAGGCCGTGTCGTAGGCGTTGGTATCCTGAAACAGCAGCCAATTATGCGAGGAGATGGCGGTGTGCATGTGTTTTTTGTCGTCTTCTTCGACAATCTCCCGAAACAGCAGGGGAATGAAGCGCTTGTTCAAGTCCAGCGCGTGCTGAAGTTCCTTGCGGCAAATATCCGAACGAACGGAATCGGGGCTGATGATAAAGATGAAGGTATCGGCTTTTTCAATCCCTTCCTCAATTTCCTGCCACCAATCGGCAGTGGCGGGGATGTCTTCCCAATCGACCCACGCATCCCGTTGGCTGTCCAACAGAGATTGATGTAAGCGTTGGACAAAGGGTTTGTCGCGGCGCGAATATGAAATGAATACATCTGGCATGGCGCTTTTCTCATAGACTGATTTTTGTATTATCTGTAAAATGTGAGTTAAAGGACGGATTACGGCGCTAACCCACCCTAACCCTCCCCTAGAATGAGAGGGATTTCGCGTACCTGCGCCGTGAAATCCGCCCCTACCAACATGCTTCTTGGCGAATTTACAGATGAAAACTATTATAGTGTACACGTCATGCTACACGCTAGGAATTTTACGCAATGCGACTTTTCATCAGCTATCGGCGGGAAGACAGCGCGGGGTATACAGGCCGTTTATATGACCACCTGACCGCGCATTTTGGCAACGATAAGATTTTTATGGATATTGACACCATCAAGCTGGGTCAAGATTTTGTGGACATCATCGAGACTGAAATTAATAAATGTAACGCGCTGGTGGCGGTGATTGGCAAGGAATGGCTGACACTGTGTGACGAGACAGGCGCACGGCGTTTGGACAACCCGCTTGATTTTGTGCGGTTGGAAATTGCCCAAGCATTGGAACGGCAAATTTTGGTTGTACCGGTGTTAGTAGACAATGCCAAAATGCCCACGCCGGATGATTTGCCTGAAAATCTGAAAAAATTAGCGCGGCGGAATGCGCTGGCGCTCTCGCATGAACGGTTTCGCTATGACATCGGGCGGTTGATTGAAGTCCTTGCCGAAGCGGATAAAAATAGCCCTAGTAAAATCGCCGAAAATGTCAATTTGGCGGGCTTGTGGGTAGACCCTATTTCAAAGGTCGAAGTCTTTTTTAAGCAGAAAAACCAATATGTGGCGGGGTATTATGCGCTGCCCGACAAGAAAATTTTGACCAAGTGGGGTGTGTACATCGGGGAATTGATGGGGCATGTGTTTGAGTTCAAATGGCGCTGGTTGAATGACACTGCCATGTACGGGCAAGGGCGGGTAATTGTATCTGGCAACCGTCAGAAAATTTCGGGGCATTATTGGGTGGGTAAACAAGAAGAAGTGCTGTCGGTAATTAATTTTAATTTTGTGGGCAGCCACGTTCCGTCTTGGTTGAAAGAGGAAGATTTGGCGAATTTAGAGAAATTTTTGCAGGGGAAATAAGTCCGCACGGGAAATAATGTAGATTAAACATGGATATGCACATAGTATAATGAAAAAAAACATTGCTTATGGACAAGGCAATTAGACCTTAAATGAATCCAACTTTAGCGGACGGGATATATCCCGTCCCTACGGGTGCATTTCTTGTAGGGACAGCATCCATGCTGTCCGCAATCGTTTGGTTTTTAATTGATTTGTCCATTATATCGCGTCTATCAAATCTAGTCCAAAATATATTTTGAAATCTCCCCCAGTAAATCGTGCATGAAGCGTTCGGCAGGGCAGGCCAATTCATTGTCCCACACATAAAAAATCTCATTGTTGGCTTGAATCCGCAACCCGACCCGCCCATAGGCATGGTTGACGATTTGCACGCGCCATGTGTCATAGCCATAGGTGGTACGGGAAAGTCGCACGGTACTCTGTAACCAGGAATCGTAGACGGACTCGAAGGTGGGTTGGGGGGATTGGGCAGAATCGCGCAGGGCATCGGCTTGAATTTTGGCATAAATCAGCGCTTGGCAGACATTTTCAAACCCTGCTACGGCGAAATCGACCTCAAATTCGCGTAAGCCTGTGCCAGCGAGCATCAGATAGCGGCGGAAAACTTTTTGCAAATTTGGCAAAAATTTTAACCATTGCGGCGGGGTCATCTGGGCGGGAATGGCTTCGATGACCATTTGCCGCAAAAAGTTGAGTTCTGCGCCTTTGTGTTCGATGCTGCCCAAACCGTGATACTCTTTGGGTTCAAAATGGGCAATACCAAAGGTATCGGGCAGGTGGTGGGCAGCGCGAAAGGCTTTGATGGGGGTGAAATCGTGGGAATGTCCGTCAATGAGTAATTGCATGTTCAGACTTCAATATATTCAATCGTGGTAAGGGGTTCAGGAATAAGCGGTTTGGTGTCTTCAAAATTATCACCTGCCGCTACGCAGCCGGGTAGGTCTGGTACATAAGCGGAGTAGGTATCGTTTTCGTATTCAAAGATAACTGCGTAGCGCATTCGAAACTTCCATTATTTATCATGGACGGCATTTAGCCCGGTGCAGCCACACCGCGCTCAAGTAAAGGGTATCCATATTTAAAAGCTCACCTTACACAGAATAGAGTTTTGGGGAGATGTTTTGACCCCACCCTGCCTTCGGCTTCCCTCCCCAATGCTTTGGGGAGGGATGGAGGGTGGGGATTTTCCCGCATTGTGTAAGGTGAGTTCAAAGTTAAACTGCATGATGCTGTTCCTACGGTTACACCTTAAAAAATATTGCTCAAACTTGCCCCGCCATCCACGACCATGACTTGCCCCGTCATGTAACTGGAGCCGTCGGAGGCAAGGTACACCGCCGCTTCGACCAATTCTTCCGGTGCGCCGATGCGTCCGGCGGGGGTGTTGTCAATTAAGCGCTGGTGAATCTCATCATTTGACCAGAGCGCTTCGGCAAATTTGGTCTTGATGATGCCCGGCGCAATGGCATTGACTTGAATATTGTCCGGGGCGAGTTCCTGCGCCAGCGCTTGGGTCATGGCGATGACCGCCGCTTTGGATACGCTGTAAATGCCCATTGTGAAATGGGGTTGCAGCCCCAACACGGATGCCACATTAATGAGTTTGCCGCCGCTTTGACGCTGGCGCATTACGTCCGCTGCATATTTACACAGGTAAAAATAACCCATGACGTTGACTTCGTAAATTTTTTGCCATTGGGACGGTTCGGAGTCCATCATCGGGCCAAACTGCGGGTTGGTGGCGGCATTGTTGACCAGAATATCGACCTTGCCAAATTCGGCCACGGTTTTGTTGATGAGGGCTTGGCATTGGGCGAGGTCGCCTGTGTGGGTGGCAAAGGCGCGGACTTCGCCTCCGAAGGCTTGAATTTCAGGGAGGAGGGTATCGAGGGAGTCCTGTTTGCGGCTGGCAATGACCACAGATGCCCCTTCCCGCGCATACCCTTTGGCGATGGCTTCCCCGATGCCGCGTGAGGCCCCTGTGACAATGGCAACTTTGTCTTTTAAACGCATTTTTACCGAGCCTTTAATTTTGAAAGAAAATATTACCACAGGGACGGGGAAAATAACGAAAAATGGGGATGTTCGTACCAGCCCCATTTTCATTGAATCTAATTAGCCGTTTGTGCCGCCGCCCTGTGGGGGCTGTCCTTGCCCACCCTGCGGAGGTTGTCCTTGCCCACCCTGCGGAGGTTGTCCTTGTCCACCCTGCGGAGGTTGTCCTTGTCCACCCTGCGGAGGTTGTCCTTGCTGTCCGCCCTGTGGAGGCTGTCCTTGCTGTCCGCCCTGTTGCATCCCACCCGAATGGAACATGACCGGGGTGCCGCGCATACAGCCGACTGTATAGGGAAATTCGGCAGTGGCATGGTAATGGTACATTTCGACCTGTTGCCCATCCCATTCAATCACATGAGTATGCCCGTGACATTCATCCAACGTTTCATTGGTCATGAGTTCGCCATTTTCGCCACGATACCCGAAAATGCCAAAGCCATCAAACGCATAACCAATCAGGGGAGAGTGGCTGGAGGTATCCGCGTCCAAATCAAGTTCCTCAATGCACGAACTCAAATTATGATAGTGGTATTGACCGGAAATCTGGGGGTGTCCGTCGCATTCATCCTGAATTTCATGGGCAACGGCATCGCGCCCTTCGGCATCCAAAGCGTTAAAAATGGGAATCCCGGTGATGGCAATGCCAATTTCGCCCGGCGCACATGAAGGGGCAGCCGCTAAGGTCGGATTCAAAGGCAGTTCCAATGTGATGGTTTGCTGCTGAATCGAATTGGGGTTGCGGTCATATTGATAAGCGTCATCCGACGTTTGCACCGGATAAATGCCGGTGGCGTGCGGCGGTAGGCCGTTGCCCGTGATCACCCGTTTGTCGCCCACAATCTCGATGCTGAACGTGTAATTTTGCCAGAGAATTGCACCATCAACGGTAATTTTCGCGGTGGCATCCCATGTGCCAGCTTCGGCATTAATCCACGGGCCATCTTGGAACGCACCCCCGCCGCCGGAATCCACCCGGCACGCCCACAAAAAACCGCGCTGGGGCGAGGTGCTAACTTTATCATCCCCTAACGGCAAATTTTGTAAATCCACTTCGTGTTCATGTCCATCCTCGGTTGGATCTTGGGCGCTGACTACCCCCGCGCTGACCATCAGGCCAATTAAACCCGTCAAGACGACTCGTTTTATCCACATATGCTCGTTACTCCCTTGTGAAATTGATTTGAGGCTTCTACTTGAAGATAGCGGCGATGTATTATCTGATTTTATCGAATGTGTAAAAAATGTGTGAAATTTAAAAATTGTTTGACTGGCTTAAAAATGTGTTATGCTGTTAGCAAAGAAATTTTATTGCAAGGAGACCAGTCCATGCGCGTACAAGAAATTTTAATGACCAAAGGCGGGGCAGCGGTAATCACGATTAGTCCAGAGGCCAGCGTGATGGCAGCAACACAGCGCTTGGCAGAACATCGCATCGGGGCGCTGGTAGTGGTAGACACAGGGCAGCATCCGGTAGGGATTCTTTCGGAACGAGATATTGTGCGCGAGGCTGCGAAACAGGGGTTGGAGGTGTTTTCTAAACCTGTTTCCACGATTATGACCAAAAGTTTGATTGTGGCGGTGCCGCAGGATGAAATTGAATATCTCACCCACACCATGACCACCCGACGGATTCGCCATTTGCCCGTGCTTGAAAATGAGGAACTGGTGGGCATGATTACGATTGGCGACGTGGTGAAGGCACAGCTTGTCCACTACGAAGGCGAAGTCCATACCCTGCGCCAGCATTTAACCGACTGATTCATTGCGAGTTATCCTTTCTGCATCTCAGTGAAGCGGGACAATGCACCCGCTTTTTTTTGTGTTTTTGGGGAAAATGATGACCACCTTGAACTTGCGCCAGCAGCACCTACACATGTTGCCCGATGAACTATGGCAGAGAACCGATTTGCAAAAATTGTCCATCGGGGAAAATCCGATTGGGGTCTTGTCCGTGCAGATTGGCAACCTGCAAAATCTAACCCAACTGTATATTGATGGCATGAGTCTAACCGAATTACCCGCCAGTATCGGCAGGTTAAGCCAACTGCAAATTTTGGACGCAGCCCACAACCAACTCACCGATATTCCCGACTCTGTGTGGAATCTGAAAAACCTCCAATTTTTGTACCTTAGCAACAATCAGTTGAAAGTGGTTGCGGAGCGGGTGGGGGAACTCGAAAACTTGCGCTATTTGAACTTGACGGATAACCAGCTAACCGTTTTACCTGATTCGCTTGGTGAATTGGAAAATTTGATAGAACTGCGCCTGTACAACAATCACCTTGCCGCACTGCCCGATTCGCTTGGCGGGTTGAAAAATCTCAAGGAACTGCATGTCATGGGGAATCGGTTGGTCGGGCTGCCACAGGGGATAGGCGGTTTAAGACGGCTGAGAAAATTGCATTTGCGGGACAATGAACTGGAAATTTTACCCGATTCTGTTGGCGCGTTGACGGATTTATGGGAATTGGATTTGCGGAATAATCGGTTGGAAAGGCTGCCAGAGACAATCGGCAACTTGCAAAATTTGCGTTATCTGGATGTACGGGGGAATCGGTTGAAGGAGCTGCCGCAGACAATCGCCCGGATTCCGCAGTTGGAAAAATTAGATCTACGCTGGAATCAGGTGGAGGAGATGCTGGTGTGGATGAGTCAGATGGAAAGTAATGGGTGTACAATTTATCTATAAACGGAGCAATCGCTATGACCAGAATTAATTTAGACCACCCCTATGGACAGACCCCACGTAACATGTTGGAAGATTTTGATTGGGTGGGGCGCAATCGTCAAATGCTTATCGAACAACATGGTCAGGTATTCATTGTGGTGTACCAGCAGCAGGTCATTGGAACAGGGGATACTTATGAAGCGGCAGTTCAAGATGCAGAAATGCACGGGGCAGATAAAGATGAAGTGATTACCCCCATCGTGGAAAAATTGTTTGTTCGTCATCCTTTCTTGCGGGCAAAACCCAAAATGATGGAAGGTTAAGAAGTGCCGCGTATTCAATTAAGAACATATCGAAATCCGGGGCAAGTGGAAGTTTTTGTCAATATCAAACTTACTAATGGGTATCATCGGCTTATCACTGCGACGATTGATACGGGGGCAGAGGTCTCTTTATTCCCAACAGCCTT
The DNA here is from genome assembly GCA_964639245.1 of uncultured Anaerolineae bacterium. Classification (GTDB taxonomy): domain Bacteria; phylum Chloroflexota; class Anaerolineae; order Aggregatilineales; family J027; genus SB15. Next base: position 33,155 of record CAZXCU010000027.1, on the reverse strand, counting down.
ATTGAATGTGATTGAATATCGGTTGGTTCGCCCCGAAAAAGTCGTGGTTCAACAAGCCGGACTTGCTAATCAGCAGTTTGAGGCCTATGAAGCTATGTTGACTATCTACTTGGAAGATTTGGCTGGAAACCAAACCCAAGAATTTGAAATTAGAGCATGGTTTACCGAAACAGAAGAATCTCTCATTGGGTTTGACGGGATTTTAGACAGAGCCAGACTGCATATTGATATGTTGAGTGCTTTGGACGCATGGCTCGAAATTGCGACCTAATTAATCATGGAATAGAAAATTCGCAGACTCCGGCGGCGATGTCGCAGGTGGCAATGGACGAATCGTACTGGTAGACCTGAAATTGGGTCACGGAGTCATCGGCGGGCAGCCAGAATGTGCCGTTAAAACGCGAAACCCATCCAAAACGACGCGGACAGCCTTCGGGCATGGCGGGTTCGTCTGCGCCAACCCGAAACACCTGATAGCAGCCATTCGGCGGCAGGGCATCAATCGAGCCACGACTACCAACGGCATAATAATCAGTCCGCCAATCCTCTGCTTCAAAATGCCGATTGCCCTGCACAAATGATAAATGTCCAATATCAATATTTCTTGTGCCAATGTTCAGCAAAAAGGCGTAGTTGTTGGTATAGACCAAGCGCAGCGTGTAGCTGGATTCTTCGGCGGGAGTCTGAGTTTGCTGCACGGCTTGAGTCGGAGCATCGGTAGCGATTTCCGTTGAGGTGTTGGCATCTTCCCCGCCGTTGTCCCCCGAAAAGGCGTAGGCCGCCAAAACCAGCAGCGCTGTGAAAATGAAAACGGCGATGCCAAAAATCGCTATCCAGAATTGACGGGAGCGTTTTTGCTGCATCCGCGTCATGTAGCTGGCAACGGTGGGTTGTTTGGCGGTGGGCAGGGTTAAATCGCGCCGTAGGGCTTGTTTGAGCTTGTCAAAAAAACTATCGGCATATTCATGAATATAAGGCAAGCCATGATAATATTTTAACTGGAGGATCGACGGGGGCAGGGGGATATTAAAATCAAATTCATCCATCAGAATCGAAATAATATGTTTGCGGTGACGCAGGGCGGTTTCAATTTCGCGCACCACCCATTCCGATTGCAGGGTTTTGGGGGTTAAAATGACGATGAAATACTCGCGGTCAGCAATTTCGCGGCCAATGATTTCATCAAACCGCCCTTGGGTGATGTCCTCCACATCCAGAAAAACATCCATCCCCCAATCTTCCAATTTATCCACAATGTAGCGGGCATAAATTTTGGAAGAACTGCGCTGGTAACTCAGGAAAATACGACGTTTTTTCATCAAAAAGTTAGTTTCTGGTTTATGAATCCTCATAAATTATAACGGGTAAAGGGCGGTGGGGATATAGCATTTTCTGGCTATTCAGGGGAAGATGAAACAGGCACAATAGGCTTTTGCCAGCCCAATTCAGGAACGAAATGCGGGTCTCATAACCATGGATTTATCAATCATCATTGTCAATTGGAATGTGCGCGATTTGCTCGCGGCGTGCCTGCGAAGCATCGAAACCTATCATGGGGCGCTCCGCCTTGAAGTGATTGTGGTGGATTCGGCGAGTCAGGATGATAGTGTGGCGATGGTGCGGCGCGATTTTCCGACGGTCAAACTGCTAGCACAAACAGAAAATGTCGGTTTTGTGGGCGGGAACAATATCGGGTTGGCGGAGGCGACAGGGCGCTATCTGCTGCTGCTGAATCCTGATACTGAAGTGCATCCCCATGCCCTGAGCGCGATGGTCGAATATCTGGACGCACATCCCGAAGTCGGGATTCTTGGCCCGCACACCCTCAATACCGATAAAACGCACCAATCTACCCGCCGTCGTTTTCCTACCCTGTTTACGGCAATGGTGGAAAGTACATGGTTTCAGCAATTCGCGCCGGAATCGGTGCTGCGGCGCTATTATGTGACCGATTTGCCCGATGATGGCACGGTTGAGGTGGACTGGGTGCAGGGGTCGGCGCTGCTCGCACGGCGTGAAGTCTATGAACAGGTCGGCGGATTAGACCCGCAGTATGTGATGTTTTTTGAGGAATTGGATTGGTGTAAACAGGCGGTGTTAAAAGGCTGGCGGGTAATGTATAAAGGTGATTCTTATGTGACACATCACGGTGGGAAAAGTACCGAACAGGCCAGCCTCCGTAAGCACTTGCATTTTCAGCACAGCAAACTTAAATATTTTCGTAAATTTCATGGGATTTTGCCTGCGTTGCTGCTGCGCGGGGTGTTGATTGTCAGCTATGGGATGGAAATTCTCATGGAGGCCGCAAAAGGGGCGGTGGGGCATCAACCGGAAATGCGGCGCGAACGGGTATTAATGTATGCTCAGGTGCTGCGTTCACTGACCTATGCAGGGGAAAAAGTATAAATTCGGTTTTTTACAGAATTTTATCGGTTTGGGTGAACAAAATTTCTGAGCAGTACGTCCCCATGATAAAGGAGAACACATGATGAGCGAACGGATACAAAAATTCATTCCCACGCTGATAATCTTGGGAAGTATCGTGGTCACGGGGGTCATGTGGGGACGGTTGGCGTGGGCAGCAACTGAACCTCCGTCAACACGATATATGGACATTGCATTGGACGGGGAAATGGCGCGAAATTTCCTGTTTTGTTTTGATGCCGCGCTGCTTGATCCTGCCAATGAGGTGATTTATCGCAACTGTGCGTATGATTTTAGCGTTTCAGATGAGCGTTTTGAGCAAATCAATACGATGGTGCGCTATAACATGGCGGATGGCAAAGCTGAAATTGTCTGGCAATTCCCGGATGCAGATTATCTATCAGATGTGATGGGTGTGGCGCAGAACGACGCAGGGGAATTTTTGCTGCTCAAAGAAGCGGAAGATTATTCAGTGGATTTGTACTATCTGACCTTGGATGGAGCAGCAACGCGGTTATTTTCTCTGCCGGATGAACAGATTCCTTATGGGCTGACATGGCAGGGCGAGAGGATTGAATTGGTCTACGGGGAACAGGATACTACCGCGTTCACGGTTGCGACGCTGGATTTGACGGGGCAAGCAGAACAACGAGAAATTCAAGATTTTGCGTGTGACGAGACAACGCTCTGTCTTTTAGAAATGGCCTATTTTGAGGGAGGCGCGTGGCAAATGGTATATTCGCGTGTGCCAGCCCAACCCGAAGGTGAAGTGACTGCCGATATTCTGGAAGGGGCAGAAGGTCAAGCGCCTGTTGTGACGGGTAATATTCCCCTCCAGCGAGAAGATCAGTATGTGCTGGACGAAAATGGGCGGTTTGACTGGCAAACGGTGGATACGATTCTGGAAAATTCACGCTCCAACATCACGAATCATTTTTACAGCGCAATGCCTGTCGTGTGGAATGGCGATTCATGGGGTGAGATGGAGATTCCCACCGCCCTTCAAAATGTCGAGAATGTGGATTTTAGTTCGCATTATGCGCTGGGTGACGAAACGCTGACATGGATTCCAACACTGGAAACGGGTTCCGCAGAACCGAAATATTTCCGCATCAATGGGGATTGGGTAGCGTTTGATGACCAGTACCGCGAGAAGTATTTTTATTTCGCGGCGGATGGGACGGGGGAACCCTTGAATGTGGATGAAAGTTTGTCTCCCTCTTTTGGCTATGATGTCATCATGGCAGCCCCGGACGGCGGATTCTGGTATCTTGCCAGCGAGTATGGGTATGTAAAATTGGATGAAAATCTCGCACGGGCAGATGCCCCCGATTTTGGCGAACGGTTGAAGCAGGTCTTCGGTGAACCGCACTACCGGAGTGACCTTGCGTATTTTTTCCGTGAAGATGACACGATGAAAAAATTAACCCTGCCGTTGCTGCTATTTTTTATGCCGGTGGTTGCTGTGCTGGCATGGATAAGCCGCCGATTGGGATATGGAGTACAGTGGGTGGTGTGGGCAAGTATTGTCTATCTGGGGATGGTGCTGCTGATGCGCGGTTGGTTCTGGGAGATAACAAGCCTATTCTAAATGGATATAGAAACGGAAATTCGCCAGCCAACAGCAAAAGACCTAATTCATAAATAAGGAATTTTGCTATGAATAAAAATTGCCTGCGATTGATATGGGTTTTGATTGTGGCTTGGATAGCGCTTCCTGTTACCTTAGCACAGGGTTTACAAGAAACGGGCTTGAATTTAACGTTTGTTAGAACGTTAGGTGTTACAAGCAACAACAACAGAACATGGGATGTGGAATGGTCATTTGATGGCAATTATCTTGCCTCAGCTTATCAAGATGGCGCTAAGTATCTGTGGGATCTGGAAACAGGGACAGTCATCACATCATTTAACTGCGGCTATTATCATTTCCCTACTAGAACCCTAGAATGGTCTTCCGATGAAGCTACTTTAGCAGTTGGCTGTTCTGGTATAGGTAGTTTTTTAGAAATAACATCATTTGAGAATCAACTTGCCATCATCAAGTTCGATAATGACGATCAAGCTATAGGTTGGTCTCCCGATGGTAGTCAACTTGCCGTGCCTCTTTCGGATGGCAGAATTGGTATGTTTGACGCTAATTCTCTGAAGGTGCTATACAGTTTGGGAGAGTCAGTTCAGCCACCTACCGGGCAAACCACCGATGTTGGAATTCCATGGGCAGTTGATTTCGAATGGTCACAAGACGGAGAGTATTTAGCGGTCATCAGTCAGGCACAGGCTTCTGGATTTAAGATATGGCATCTAGAAACACGACAAACTATCTTTAACTCAGGTCGCAACTATTTTGACATTGCTTGGTTAAAAGAGGGTAATATATTTGCCTCATCTGGCTCAAAAGGAAGAGTTGATGCCTTGAGCATTTGGGATACAGCTACGATGGAGATGCTAACCATGTTATCGGGAAGTGCTGACACAGTTGAAGCATCACCAGATGGGAGCTATCTTGCATACTGTGATGGTGAGCAATTACATATCATATCCGCAGATACTTTATTGAAAGTACCACTATACCATACCAATGGTTTCGGACAAGGAATCTCTTGCCATTCTCATGATATTGCATGGTCATCTAATTCTATGCTTGCGCTGGCTGAAACAGATGGGACTGTTAATATATGGCAAGTCTCTAATCCTAGATAGCGTATCAAATTGTGAATGAGACAGTGAAACATGAAGGATGTTTTTCTAGGCGATTGCTTGGATATTTTGAAACAGCAGCCAGCTAATTTAGTGGATGTGGTTTATCTTGACCCGCCGTTTTTCACGCAAAAAACCCATACCCTGCAAACCCGCGATGGCAGCCGAACTTATTCTTTTGCCGATGAATGGGACAGCTTGACCGACTATCTCGATTTTTTGCGGGCGCGGTTACTTGAAATTCGGCGGGTGATGAAACCTACTGCAACACTATGTTTTCATTGTGACCGCACCGCCTCCCATCATATCCGTTTGATGCTGGATGAAGTTTTTGGGGCGGAACGGTTTTTGTCCGAAATTATCTGGATGTATCGGCGCTGGTCGAATAATCGGCAAAATTTACTCAATTCACATCAAACGATTTTCATGTATGCCAAAACGAAAAAATATCAATTTAATAAATTGTATGAGCCATATTCGGAAACAACCAACCTTGACCAGATTCTCCAGAAACGCGAACGCTTAAATGGAAAAGCGGTTTATGCACGAGATGAGGAAGGGACAGTTATCTTAAACGGTGCAAAAAAAGGTGTACCCCTCTCAGATGTGTGGGAAATTCCGTATCTTAATCCCAAAGCAAAGGAACGGATGGGGTATCCGACCCAAAAACCGATTTTACTTTTGGAGCAAATTATTCAACTTGTCACCCACCCCAATGACGTTGTGCTTGACCCCTTTTGTGGGAGTGGCACAGCCCTTGTAGCAGCAGCCCTTTTAAATCGGCATTATCTGGGGATTAATGCCAAGCCCGAAGCGGTGGAACTGACCAAAGCTCGTTTAAACAACCCCATCAAAAGTGACTCGTTTTTGCTCAAAAATGGGCGCACCAGCTATGAGAATTTGCCCGAGTATGTAAAAAATTTGCTGGCGGGTTTGCCTGTGAAATTGGTGCAGCGCAATGCAGGGATTGACGCGATTCACAACGATTATATTGAAGGTCGTCCGGTACTGATTCGGGTGCAGCGTGAAGGCGAAGATTTAAGCCAAGCGGCGGAAAAATTAGCCAAAGCAGGGCAGAAAAAACAGGCCTATGCGCTGATTCTGATTCAGACCTGCGCAGCGGATATAAAACCGATGTCTTCTATTAAAATTATCCCTTCTACGGCGTTAAGTTTGCAAAAAATAATGGATTGTGTCGGATGCGAATCGGGTTGATTACGGGCGAATATCCGCCGATGGAAGGCGGAATCGCGGATTATACACAGGTGCTGGCACGGCAGTTGGTGGCGCTGGGGCAGGATGTGTTTGTGTTGACACACCCTGACGCAGCGACCTATCCCGATGATGTGCATGTGACCGCCGAAATTGCCAATTGGAATCGGGCGTTTTTCGGGCAGGTGACGGGGTGGGCGGAGCGCTATGGACTTGACGTGGTGAATTTGCAATTTCAGACGGCGGCGTTTGGCATGGCGGGTCTGGTGCATTTTATGCCGGGACTGTTCCGTAAAATTCCGTTTGTAACCACCTTTCACGATTTGCGTTTTCCGTATTTGTTCCCCAAGGCGGGTGGACTGCGCGATTGGATTGTGCGGGAACTGGCACGGCAGAGTTCCGCTGTGATTGTGACCAATCGGGGGGATGAAAAGGTACTGCGGGCGCATTTTCCCCGCCTCAAACTTGCCCAGATTCCACTGGGGGCGACGGTGAAAGTGGTCAAAGCGGCGGAGCGACGGACGGAAATCCGGGCGTTGCTGAGTGCCACCGATGAAACGCTGGTCGTGGCGCATTTTGGATTTGTCAACGCAGTCAAAGGGGTGGATACCCTTTTAAAAGCGGTCAAAACGGCAGATGACAACGGTGTTCCCATCAAGCTGGTGATGATGGGTGGGCGGACGGGCGCAAGTGACCCGACCAACCACGCCTATGTTCAGGCAATTGACCAGCTTGCCCATGATTTATACATTCAACCCCACTGGACAGGCTTTTTGCAGGATGCCGAGGTGGGCGCATATTTTGCGGCGGCGGACTGCGTGGCACTGCCTTTTAAAGATGGCGCATCCCTGCGACGAACCTCCCTGCAAGCGGCGCTGGCCTATGGTTGTGCGATTGTGACGACCCCACCGCAAGATGATGACCTGCCCGAATTTGTGGACGGGATGCATGTGTTGTACAGCCCGGTGGACGACAAATTGGCGCTGGCGGGGTGCTTTGAACGGTTGTGGAAAAATCCTGATTTACGTCAAACCTTGGGGCAGAATGCCGCCCTCGCAGCAGAACAATTTCAATGGGAGGCGATTGCCAAGCGCGTGCTAGAATTTTATGAGGAAACACGGCGTAGCGATTGGCGGTGAGCAAACATGACAAAGTATGACAGTGAGTATCCTGACCACCCGCAGCATGGGTTGTATGAAGATGCCCCGTATGACGATTTTGAAGATGAAACGGAGTCGTCGGGGTGGGGGCGGCGACTCGTAATCGGGGGGATTGCGCTGATTCTGGTGGTGGTGATGGTGCTTTCGATGGTAGCGCAGGTGCAGTAACTCCTTCGATAAATTATTTCATCTCGCGGGAGTCATAGCGGGTCTGGGCAGCGGCAATTTCGTCAATGTAATCGAGCGACCACTGAAAAATGGCTTGCAGGGGAACGACCAGCGTTTGCCCCAACGGGGTGAGTTCATATTCAACACGCGGCGGAACTTCGGGAAAGAGGGTGCGCTTGACCAAACCATCACGCTCCAAACTGCGGAGGGTTTGGGTCAGCATTTTCTGGGAAATTCCCCCGATGCAGCGCTGAATTTCAGAAAAGCGCATGGGTTGGGGAGCAAGCAGCATAACCACAAGCGTTGTCCACTTGTCGCCAATGCGGTCAAGCACCTGACGGGTCGGGCAGTTGGTGAGGTAGGGGTTGGTTTCCATACGGTAAGTACCTTACTGAGAAGTGCCTACTTCCCATTCTATACTAAGTCTCCTATAGTAACAAATGGCAATGAACAATCAGAGGAGATGAAGGAATGACTACGATTTTAGTTACAGGCGCATCAGGACATTTGGGGCGGCGGGTGGTCGAACTCCTGCTAGAAAATGCTCAGGGGGAAATTGTGGCGGCGACGCGCAATCCTGAAAACTTAGCGGATTTTGCCCGGCGCGGGGTCAGCGTGCGGTATGCCGATTTTGATAAGCCTGAAACACTGGTGGAAGCCTTCGCGGGGGTTGACCGCCTGCTGTTGATTAGCACGGATATGCTGGCAGTGCCGGGACAGCGTTTGCAGCAACATCGGAACGCGGTACACGGGGCGGAAAAAGTCGGTGTTCAGCATGTGGTCTACACCTCTTTGATTAATCCTGATGCCGAGTCACCGATTCCGTTTGCCGGAGATCATCGCGGGACAGAGGCGGCCTTGGCGGAGAGTAAATTGGGCTGGACAGTGTTACGGGAAAATTTTTACGCCGAAGTTTTGTTGGGTTCGCTGCCTGCGGCTGTTCAGATGGGACAGTTGTTCAGCGCGGCGGGGGATGGCAAAACTGCGTACATCACCCGTGAGGATTGCGCCCGTGCTGCCGCCGCAGCGTTGACATCGAATTTTGAAGGGCGGCGCACGCTGGATATTACCGGGCCGGAAGCCCTGTCGCAGGCGGATCTGGCACGGATTGTCAGCGAAATCATCGGTCAGCCCGTGGCCTATGTGCCAATTACGCTGGAAGTTGCGATTCAAAATCTGGTTGCGGTGGGACTGCCCCAACCGATTGCGGAAGTGTACGCCTCGATTGATACGGCGATTGCGGAAGGGCGCTACGGTTCGGTGAGCAGCAGCGTGGAAGATTTAACGGGGCGCAAACCGATGAGCGTAGCGGAATTCCTCGCGGTGTATCGGGAAGTGCTTGTCCCTCAAGAGATGTAAGTCAAAATTATAATCACCCGACTTCTTGCATTTCAGTAAAAATCCTCTACAATGTAACTATCGTTACAAGTAATGGTAGTTACATCTTCTATGTTGTCTTATACCCTATGGCAATTGGTCATGTATTTTTTGCGGCTTGGCACAACCGGATTTGGTGGCCCGGTGGCGCTGGTCGGTTATATGCAGCGTGATTTGGTAGAAAATCGCCAATGGATTAGCGAAGCCGACTATAAGGAAGGGCTGACACTCGCGCAGCTTGCGCCCGGCCCGCTTGCGGCACAACTGGCAATTTATCTTGGCTACGTACATTATGGGATTTTGGGCGCAACACTGGTGGGAGTCGCGTTTGTGCTGCCATCGTTTTTGATGGTGGTGGCGATGGGGTGGGCCTATGTCGAATATGGCGGGCTGGATTGGATGCAAGCTGTTTTTTATGGGGTGGGGGCAGGGGTGATCGGGATTATTAGCTTTAGCGCATATAAGCTCACCCAAAAATCGCTTGGTAAAGAATGGCTGCTCTGGGGCATTTATCTGATTTCGGCGGTAGTGACGGTCACAACGGAAACAGAAGATATCCGCTTGATTTTGTTGGCGGGGGTGGTGGTCTGGCTAGTCAAAGCACCGCCTGAATTTTTAAACCTTAAAACATTCACGAATGGGCTATTTTTCGCCACGGCGACAGCAGACAAAGAGACGCTGTTGAAACTTTTCCTGTTTTTTTCCAAGGCAGGCGCGTTTGTGTTCGGGAGTGGGTTGGCGATTGTCCCATTTTTATATGGCGGGGTGGTGAAGGATTACCAGTGGCTGTCGGAGTCGCAGTTTGTGGACGCGGTAGCCGTGGCAATGATTACGCCGGGGCCGGTGGTGATTACGGTAGGATTTATCGGGTATCTGGTGGCGGGATTGCCGGGGGCAGTTCTGGCTTCAACGGCAACATTTTTGCCGTGTTATTTTTTTACGATTTTGCCCGCGCCATATTTCAAAAAATATGGTAAACGTCCGGGGATTGTGGCGTTTGTGGAAGGGGTAACCGTCGCGGCAATCGGGGCGATTAGCGGGGCGGTGGTGGTGTTGGGGCAGCGTTCGATTACCGATATTCCCACCGCGCTGATTGCGTTTGGCACATTGGCGATTTTGTGGAATACCAGGAAAATTCCTGAACCTCTCTTGGTATTGGGCGCGGCAGTGTTAGGATTAATTTTGTATCCGATGATGCAATAGGCCAACCCCTCCCCACAAGCAGCGAGGGGAACAGTAAACTTATAGGAAAGCAGTATGAATCAATGGGTGTTGTTGGTGTACAAAGTGCCATCCGAACCGTCGGCGCGGCGGGTGTATGTGTGGCGCAAGCTGAAAAAATTGGGGGCGATTCTGCTGCATGATGCGGTGTGGATTTTGCCTTCTACCGAGCGCACACGGGAACAATTTCAATGGCTGGCGAGTGAAATCGTGGAAATGGGCGGGGAAGCGCTGCTCTGGGAAGCACATCAATTGCTCAATCGGCAAGAGGAACAGCTTGTGCAACAGTTTACGCGTCAGGCAGAAGATGTGTATCAGGAAATTTTGGATGCGCTGCACCATCCAGAAGCGGATTTGACGGGCTTGTCCCGTCGCTATCAACAGGCGAAGAGTCAGGATTATTTTGGAACAGCGCTGGAAGCACAGGTGCGAGAAGCCCTGTTACAAGCGAGAGGAAGCAATAACCAATGAGATGGGTGACATGGGAAAATGTGGGGGTAGACCGGATGGCGTGCGGGTGGTTGATCCGGCGGTTTATTGACCCGGAGGCGGAATTTTTCTTTGTTCCCGTTGGGGAAACTCCCTTGCCGGAAGGCTACGAGGCGTTTGATATACCGGGCGTGCGGTTGAGTCATCGGCAGGGACACTGCACCTTTCATACGATGCTGCGCGAATATAACTTGAAAGACCCGATTTTGAGACGCATCGCGCAGATTGTGGATGAGGCCGATGTGGTGCAGGAAATCACCCTTGAACCGGTAGCGCAGGGGTTGGATTTGCTCTGCCGTGGGCTGCGGCGCATTAGCGAAGATGACGCTACGGCCTTGCAACATGGCTATCTCATTTACGAAGCGTTGTATGCTCAATTGAGCGCCGAGGACAGACCATGACCCGAACAATTTTGTTCCTTTGCCCGCACCATGCTGCTAAAAGTGTAATTGCGGGTGCCTATTTTGACCTGCTCAAAGGCGATTTGGATTTTCGGGCGGAGTCGGGCGGAACAGACCCCGAGACTCAGGTGAATCCTGCTGTCGCTAATTTGCTCAAAAGTGAGGGGATTGATGTTTCAGCCCATCAGCCTCGCCATGTGACTCAAGCACAACTGGCAACTGCGTATCGGATTATTTCGATGGGCTGCACGGCGGAAGCGCTACAAATACCATCTGAAAAAATCGAGATGTGGTCGGATGTGCCAATGGTCAGCCAGGATCTTCTGGGAGCGCGAGAGGCAATTTATCGGCATGTGACCGGGTTAATTGCTGCGTTAAACACGGAATCTCAGCGCTAAGCCGGAAGAAAGATTGCGGCCCAAAAGAGAGGGGGTGAGCCTCTCTTTGTAGGTTGCGATTACGAAAAATTAACGCGAGCAGTCGTGGGGATTATCGAAGCCTCCCACAGAGTTCCAGAGGTTATCTTCAGGAATTCCATCGCCGTTTCCATCGGCTTGGAGATAAGAGATTCCCCCCGCCTCAAACCAATCAAATGTCCCTGTAATTGTAGCAACGAAGGAAACGATATTGTTGGGGTCAGCCCCGTTGATAACGGCGGTTGCGTCAAAGGTGACAGGAAAAAATTCGCCGCTTATGAGGCATCGGAAGGTTTTGGGAGCAGGGGGGAGCAGGCTACGGCAATCGGTCTTTTCAACCTGAGCGCGGGACAAATCGCCACTTTCATAGTGCGCCATGTACCAGCCACAATTCCAATGCCAGTCGGTCTGGCAGCGCCCATCCGCCCAAGGGCCACCGGGGTAGCACCAATTGTCGATGGTTCCTTCTTGGGCAAAAGTCCCATTCATCGGGATGACCGTTAAAGCAACTAATAAACCCATGATAAACAACGTCTTTTTCACAAGTGTAATACCTCACATGTATGGATGGTATTTAGACTGTATATGAAAGGTTTCTCAAAGTCAATCAATATTTCTATTATTGAATTAGAAAATTTACACTATCTTACGTGAAATTGTTTTCGGATTTTTGCTCATTCCTTAAGGGCAGCACAAGCTCACTGTCCCCAGTTGTCGAAGGCGCGGCAGACAGGCCAGTCATAACAGGCGGTGGGCAGCGGATTGCCATTTTCATCAAAACGCCCCGAATCAATGTCGTTCAGGTTGATTTCGGCGGCGGTATTCGGCAGCACACAGGCCGCCCCACCATAGGGATTGTATGGCTGCTGCGGGACAAGATTCGGTTCATTCGGGTTAAAATAGTTGTAGACAATCCGTGCTGTTTCATCAATCAGCGGCCATTTGAGGATGTCGGTAATGCCGCGATTGGTCAGGTCATCTTCCCAGATATACATGACGAACACATAATCTTTGTTGGGCGAAAAAACCAGCGCCACATCGCCAAAGGTTTCGCCGCCATACCCGACTTTATGCGCGACAGTCACCCCCGCCGGCACCCCTAACTCGCTAAAACGCGAAAATTTGACCCCGGTGAGAAGCTCGATCATCTGCTGACATTCAACCTGGGTGATGTCATCGGGGTAAATGGTGCGTAAGCCCGTATTATTGACCGCACAATCATAAATCAGCGCGAGCATTGTTCCCATGTCTTCCGCGCTGGTGCGGTTGAAGGGGTCGGGCTGCGCGTCCAGATTGGTGAGGGGGGTCACTTGACGGGCAGGCGGAGAAATGGCGGGGTATTCGCCATCTTCACCCACAAACAGTGGGGAGGTAATCCATGAATTGACCGCGCCAACTTCGAGCATGGTCTGGGAGGCGTTGGTCATGCCGTCAATCATCGGACGGCCTGTCTGGGGGGCGAGTTCGCCCGTGATTTGCATGATGAAATTCGCGCCGGAATTGCTGCTGCATATGATGGCGGAGGCCAGCAAAAAAGCCGAATCGGGGTCGGGCGTTGTGACCCGATGACGGAAATAATTAATCATGATGCCGATTTTGATGGTGCTGACCCCACTCATGGCTACGTCACCGTTGATGGACATTTCTTCGCCTGTTGCCAAGTCCAACACAAATACCGAGCCTACCGTGGTGACACCATCGGCAAGAAAGCCTTTGGAGGCAAAATAATCGAGGATGGCCTGTCGCAAATCGTTCAGGGTGATGTCCCCCGCCTGAATCGATTGGAGAGGGAGTTCGACTTCACGCTGGGTGGAGTCGGCATTGTAAAAAAGCGGAGCAATCCGTTGGATGGATTGTTCGACATCCAATGTTGCCCCCTGTGACCCCCCGCGAAAGGTCAGGGTCGATAAATCGAAGGCGGCGCTGCCCGGCCCGGCATTGTAGCGCACGGCAATATCTTCGAGCGCGGTGCGGAGTTGGCCTTCTTGGAGTTCGGCTTGCAGGGGAACGGAAATCGGGGCAGGTTCACGCGCCCAGAGATAATCCCAGAAGCCCTGCCAGAAATCAGTTTGGGTGTCGCCCTGTTGCCGTGCCTGTGCCAACATCGAATCCATGTTCAGGCGGAAGCCAGCAGTACGTGGATCCAGCAAAATCGGGTTGCCTTCGTAGCTGAGTTTAATTGGCTGGTCAAGGTAGACGGTTTCGATGCGTTCCTGTGCTTCGCTTTCGCTCATCCCCCCGACCTGTACCCCTGCGATTTCAACATCGGCTTGCAGATTGTTTTCGGTGTTGCTGTAGGCGACCAATTCTTGCCCGAACAAAATGACCCCGATGAGCAGCAAAAGAATCGAAAAAATGGGGATGATGGGCAGCCGTCCGCCGCCACTTGCCTGTTTTGTACCAAGTCCGCCGATGCTCATAGTTGTCCTTCAAGGGTTGCTGCGGCAACCGCTTCTTGATGAAATTTTCGCAGCACGGGTAGATTTTCCAAAGCGACCCACTGATAGCTGAGGAGTTCATTGGAGAGGGCAATTGTGTTAGGAATATGATTGGTTTTGAGCAAAAAGGCCATGTCCAGATGATTCCAGAACGTGCCACGCCAGACCAAGACAGGCCGCACCACTTCGACCTCTAGCCCGGTTTCTTCTTTAAATTCACGGCAAATGGCTTCAATGGGGGTTTCGGCTCTGTCCATCCACCCGCCGGGTAGCCCCCATGATTCGCCGATGTGAAAAACATGTTCCACCAACAGCACTTCACCCTTGGGGTTGAGCAAAATGCCCGTCACCCCCGCTGTAAAATGGGGTTGGATGAATCGATAGAGTCGTACCAACAGGCGGGCAAGGCGCGGATAGCGGCGAAACGTGTTGGCAATTTGTCGTCGGGTTATCATAGGGTGTAGTGTACCTGAATCGGGGGGCGAACTTCCACCGCGAATCGGGTGATTTATAAACCATCAAACGACGGCGGGGAGTCTACATCAATATCATCCAGACTAAAATCTACATCTTTGAGGAAGGCCAGCGCTTCTTGCATCGTTTCAAACCAGCGCATCCGCAGACCGTGATACTGGGCGAGGGCGGTTGCCATGAATTGATAGAAGGCGTTTTCGCGGCTGCCCACGTAGACAATCCAGCCAATGGAATGAATGTCAAAGGGAAATTGACGGGACGCGCCTTCCTGCACACCATAATGCAACCCACTCATTTCTTGCACATCCATGATGAAATGAATCGGTTGTTGTCCATTTTCAACCATAGGCACGGCTTTACGAGCCGCCTCGTTGACCGTCTCTAAGGTGATATGTCCAATATACTGGCAGAGGATAATGCGGTGTTCTACAGCCCATGAAAGTCGAAAGGACATACTTCAATTCTCGCCCATGTTCATGCCAACTATTATACAAGTTCTGAGCGTAGTTGCACTACCCATGATCAATGTACTAAAGTGGGGGGAGGAGGTGACAATGCGTGAACCTGTCAATGTGATTACCCATTTTACGGGGGCGATTTTATCTCTGGTCGGGGTCGTCTGGTTGGCTTCGCTGTCCCATCGGCAGCTCGGGATGCTGGTGGCGATTCTAATTTATGGCGGGGCGATGTTTTTGACCTACCTTGCCAGTACCGCCATGCACTTTCATCATGGGCGCTGGCATCGGCTGTTACAGCGCTTCGACCATGCGGCAATTTACCTGATGATTGCCGGAACATATACCCCGATTGGCTATCATTTGCTGGAAGGCAAAATGCGCTGGATTCTTTTGGGCAGTGTCTGGGCGGTGGCGCTGGCGGGGGCTTTCACGAAGGTGTTTTTCTTCTGGAAGGGCAACCTGTCTACGCTGATGTATGTGCTGCTGGGTGGCCTGCCCACGCCGTTGATGTGGCCTGTATTACAAACCGGATTTTTGTTGCTGCTGCTGGGCGGTGGGGTGATTTACGTGGTTGGCGCGGTCATTTACGCCCTCGAAAAACCGAATTTTCATCGTCATTTTGGGCATCATGAACTCTGGCATGTGTTTGTGATGGCGGGGAGTGCCTTTCACTTTTTCGCCGTGTTTTTGTATGTCGTGCCAAGCTAACCGAACCTTCATACTCGGCACAATTAGGTTAATCTTTTGTGAAAGCGCTTGTCACCTTTTAATAAATTCCCTACAATGCAAGCTGAATTAAGATAGGAGTGTTCCTCAATGCGTAAACAATTGATTCTTATGGTTGCTCTGGTTCTGATGGTCGGTTTACTGCCAACTGTGGCAGCCCGTCCTGCATCCCAATTTGCGGGGTGCGATTTTGAAGACAAGCTCGATTCCGGCGCGTTTTTCTACGCGAAACAGTTGAACGGTGTGGATTTAAATGTACTGGTGCTGGGTGTGGATGGCTTTGACCCGGCGGTAGCGATTCGCAACGTGGAAACCCAAGAAATCTTGGTGTGTAACGACGACGGGCGCGATACCCAAGATATTTCGGTCAATCTGCCGTCTGTGACCACCGAACCGAGCGACAAAAATGCTCAAGCGGCGGTACGGGTGCCAAGCGATGAACGCTGGGACTTGGAAATCATTGTGACCAGCGCCGACGACGTACTGGGTGAATTTGTGGTGATGATTTCGGGTGCATCGGTGTTCCCGGCGGCGGACAAAGATTTGTATGGCATGGCGACCAGCCAATCGATGGTGGATGCCGAAGTGCCGATGGGTATTTACGTGGCTAATCTGGGGCTGCCCGAAAACCCGCTGAATCCCGAAGTGACTTTCAAATTTGGGGAAGATTTCACCGAAACCTGCCAAGCATCGTCATCGTCCCGTCTGTGCGGCAGCAACAGCGAAGATTTGACCGGTTTCACCGTCACCTTAGAAGCCGAAACCCCGATTGAATTGACCGGCAACGACGTGATGTTGTTCTACCAAGCCGGGGGTGATCCTTCGGAATTTGATATTGAAGTCAATTCTGCCAATGCTGGTTCGACTGGCCCGTACTACCTGATGATTCACACGGGTTTGGGCGAAGCCGCACCCGCGCAGTAAGCAAAGATAGCCCTTTTTCTGTTGCCCTCCCTGTCTCACAAGATGGGGAGGGCTTTTTTATTGCTGGGGGTGTTACCAATGACCTCACCCCCAACCCCTGTCCAAAAAGTTGGAGAGGGGATGCTGCATTCTGGCGCTACATCTGAAAATTATGTGGCATGTTGTTTTTGGGCGTATTTTTTTGACCCCCACCCGCCTTTGACTATGGGGAGGTCTGTGTTAATTACTCACTTACGCAGAATTGCGTTTTGGGGACATTTTTTGACCCCACCCTGCCTTCGGCTTCCCTCCCCAAAGCATTGGGGAGGGATTGAGGGTGGGGATTTTCCCGCATTGCGTAAGGTGAGTTAATTAAACGCCTGCACGTAAATTTCGTCTGTAATCGGGAAACATGTTGGAGACCCGTTTTTGAGCGGCTGAACTTCCCAGCTATACACCTGATTTTCGGCGGTAAGGATGTTTTCGGGAATGAGGAAAACGGTTTCCGGGACATCCTGTTCCAAGACCACTGAAATGCCATCCGGATGAATCAGACGGAAGCGGTAAGTGTATTCGGGGAGGGGAATCGAACTCCAGAACACCAGAACCTGACTGCCTAGCTGGACAACTTCGCTGCCTGCATTCACACCCGGTTCCGGCTGCACCAGAAAACACAAATCATCGACGGGTTCGATTGTGCCGCTAAACACAAAAATCGTCGGGGGGATGATGGTAATTTCCGGCGGGCGGACGGTACTGGTGGGGGCGGGTGTCCATGTAGGGGGGAGTGACCCGCCGCTACCCCCTGTCGTTCCCGCGCTGGATTGGCGTTGTTCGGTGGGGACAGGACTCGCCACAAACCCTTCGGGCAGGGGTGTCCATGTAGGGGGCAAAATGCCGCCGCCTTCACGGGTCGGGCGTTGGGTGGGTGCATCGGTGGGAACCGGACTAGCAACGAATCCTTCGGGAGAGGGAGTCCAGGTGACAGGCAGGGTCACGGCACGGGTCGCGGTTGCCGGGTTCGAGTTATTGGAAGTGTTTTCATCATCACCGCCGCACGCGGTCAGCAGCACCAGCGCCAGCATCAAAATCCACAGGGTACGCATGACGATTCCTTAAGTGGTTAGCAATGCGCGGTTAGCAAAATTCTCATTAAGTGTCTATCCGTCAATTCATTTGAACGCCGTGCTTGAGCGCGGTGTTCACTGGCCTAATGCACATTAACTTTTTAATACGGATATGCAGGGCGGACGCGATATATCGCGTCCCTACAGGTTGTAGGGACGGCATCTGTGTGGCGTGCCGTTCATTTTACCCATATCGTATCCGCCCTATTTTATTAAACAGCATAAGGCCAGTGTTTTAGGAATCTCTGTTATTTTTCGTTAAACAGCTAATGGCTAACTGCTAACCGCTCATTGCCTATTATATGCGTTCCCCGATAAAAATCCCAAATGCACCTGCCAACAACCCGATTCCGATGCTGACCGCAAGATAAAAAAAGGCGGTGGGTGATTTGCCATCCGAAATCAGATTCAAGGCTTCCAGATTAAAGGTGCTAAAGGTGGTGAACGCGCCAAAAAATCCGGTGGAAATGAGCAGGCGGGTATGTTCGGTGACTTCGATTTTTTCCTGAATGAGCGTGGCGAACAAGGCCAGCCCAAAACAGCCTACCACATTAATCACAAAGGTCGCTAAGGGAAAATGGGCGGATTCAATCCATAAATTAAACCCGTAGCGCAAATTTGCTCCCACAAAGCCACCTAATCCGACAATCAAAAGTTTCGCCAGCATAAGAATGAAAGGTGTCCAAGATTTGTACAATGCAGAAAAACTCCCTTAAATATAGCGGTGGCGGGTAAATTTGGCAAATTTTTCTTAATAATTGTCATTCTCATCTAATTTTAATCTAATTCTCATCTTCTACTCATTTTTAGGAGTTACATTTCCTATACGTAAGTTGAACAGAACTTGCACAAAAGATAAACGTGAAAGGATACATTTGAAATGCGGAAAATGTTGATTGGTCTGACCCTCCTTGCGATGTTGGTCGCAGCTGTTCCCAGCTTCGCCCAAGACGAACCCGGCACGATTGCCGACATTGTGGTTGCTTCTAGCACCGCCGAAACCCCCGAATTCACCGTTTTGTTGACCGCCGTCCAAGCGGCTGACCCCGCCGTTCTGGAAGCCCTGAGCAACCCCGAAGCTGAATTGACCGTGTTTGCCCCCACCGACGCTGCTTTCGCGGCCTTGCAAGAAGCCCTTGGCGAAGAAGCCTTTGGTGCGGTGGTGGCTGACCCCGAACTGCTGACCAGCATTCTGCTGTTCCATGTCGTGGAAGGCGCAGTCATGTCGGCGGATGTGGTTGCCGCGTTGGAAGAAAATGAAGGCGCAATTTCTGTTCCTTCCTTGAATGGTCAGTACATTGACATCGCCGTGACCGAAGAAGGTGGCGTGACGGTGGACGGTGCGAACCTGAACCTTGAAATGGTGGACATTGAAGCCAGCAACGGTGTTATTCACGTCATTGATGCGGTCATTCTGCCCGAATCCCGCACCATTGCTGAAATCGTGGTTGCCAGCACAGAAGCCGAAACGCCTGAATTCACCACCCTGCTTGCGGCGGTGAGTGCGGCTGACCCGGCGGTGTTGGAACTGCTGAGCGACCCCGAAGCTGAATTGACCGTGTTTGCTCCCACCGATGCCGCTTTTGCTGCGGTTGGTGCGGAAACCCTCACCGCAGTGTTGGCTGACCAAGCCCTGTTGACTGCTGTTCTGCAATACCATGTCTTCCCCGGTGTGGCGCGTTCCGGTGATGTGGTCGCTTTGCTCGGCGATATGATGGAACCCGTTGAAATCACCATGGCGGACGGCAACATTGCCACCATCAGCGCGATGGACGATGGCACAGTCATGATTAACGAAGCCAACATCGTCGTGACCGACATTGATGCCGCCAACGGTGTCATCCACGTCATCGACGCGGTGATTTTGCCCCCGGCAGAATAAATTCTCACTAGCATTTTACCAAGAGAGGTCGTCTTGCACGGCCTCTTTTGATTCCAGATGAAATCCCGTAGGGGCGGGGACAAGGCGCGTTAGTCCGCAGCGCCGATTCCCGCCCTCCGCAAGCAGTTACCGGATGCAGCATTTAAGTACAAATGAAAAAGTTCTTTGGGCTATGAGGGCGGGTTACGGGCGCATGAATTCAGCTTTTGATATAGAAATCTCTATTCCGCGCCCTCAGAACCCGCCCCTACAAAAGCCAAAAGATTAATCCACTTGTACTTATGGACAAATCAATTAAAAACCAAACGATTGCGGACAGCATGGATGCTGTCCCTACAAGAAATGCACCCGTAGGGACGGGATATATCCCGTCCGCTAAAGTTGGATTCATTTAAGGTCTAATTGCCTTGTCCATTAAATCATCGGGGTTATGCGGGGGTGCAGCCATGCGGCAATGGCGGGAACATCATGTTTGCCCTGTGCGATGTCCAGTACAAAATCATAATCTTGCGCCGCCTCATAGGTGAAATGGGAGCCGTTGCGCTGTAAAAATCGCTGGACAACCTCAACCGCCGTGCGTTTGTTGCCATCAAAAAACAGATGGTGGTAGGCAAAGGAATGGAGCAGGGCAGCGGCTTTGTCCAAAAGGGTGGGGAATTGGGCTTCCCCGAAAATCACGATGGCAGGACGACGCAGCGCCGATTCTAACAAATGAAAATCACGCACACCGGATTCGCCTTCGGTGAGGGTGTGGTTAATGTTCATCACTTCTTCAATGGATAGATAATTAACGTTGGTTGAGTTCATCCAGCAGCCATTTCTGTTCAGTGAGGATGTGATGAATGATCTGCATGTCGGAGTCGGCTTCCGGTTCGGGGTGCGCGTCTGTCGGTTCAAGGGGTAGCCACGCGGCAAGAGATTCCAGACTCCAGCGATTTTCCGCCACATTTAAAATGACTTCGAGCGCTTCAGCTTGATGCCATACGACCCGCTGCCCATTGACCCGGAGCATAAAAATCGCGGCGACGGTGGCGGTACGTTTATTGCCATCCGTGAAAGGGTGGTTGCGTACCAGCGAATGAAACAGGGCGGCGGTTTTTTCGCGCAGGGTGGGGTAGGCATCTTCCCCGAAGGCGCTGGTCGAAGGGCGGCTGACGGCGGCATCCAGCAGGGCAAGGTCACGGACTTCACGTTTGCCACTGATGAGCTGCGGATTCTGGACGACTTTGCCGTTGATGTAAATGAGTTCGGACAGGGTGAGATAACGCATAGGGAAAAATTATAATGAAACCGGGGTAAAAAAATAGGCATAGGTTCGTGGGGGAGTCATGCTGCACTTCGATGGAGCGTCTGCCCAAAAAAATAACAAATTTTTAATGCAAGATACTATACAAAAAAACAGTTTTGTGTCATACTGAAATTCGATAGTGCAGAGTTGCCCGCAAATTGTCCTCTTGTTTGCCGTGTTAGCTTGGTTCCCTATCAATTGAATCTGATTTAGCTCTTTAGGAGTATGCCTCATGGCAAAGAAATTGTATGTCGGCAATTTGTCGTATAATGTGACACAGGCGCAGCTTGAAACTTTGTTCTCCCAAGCGGGGGAAGTGACCGAAGCCTCGATTATTACTGACCGCGATTCGGGTCGTTCCAAAGGCTTTGGCTTTGTGGAAATGGAAACCGAAGAACAAGCCCAAGAAGCCATCAAACGCTTCAATGGCTATTCGCTGGACAACCGCGAACTGACTGTGAATGAAGCCCGCCCGCGTGAAGAACGTCCCCGCCGGAATGATTTCGGGGGTGGCAGTGGCGGTGGTTACGGTGGCGGTAATCGCAGTGGTGGCGGTGGTGGCAACCGTGGTGGTGGTCGCCGTGACGATTTTGGTGGGTCAAGCCGTCGCAACCGCTTCTAAATCGTAGCGGAGATGCAAGGGGTTTAAGCCCTTTGTTTTGACAAAAACTTTCAAACAGCGTGAGGTGGCAAGTCCATCCGCGCTGTTTTTATTTGGGCAGAGGGACGTTATAATAGCCCGCTTGTGAACAAATTTTTTTAATTGAGGAGCTATTTTAGAACATGGATCAACAAAGAACACGCGAACTGGTTGCCGAATTTATTGGCACATTTATGCTCGTGTTGGTGGGAGCCGGGGCTGTCCAACTCAATCCCGGGTCGGGGGCGCTGATTCCGGCACTGGCACATGGGCTGATTCTGGTCGCCATCATCAGCACCTATGGGCATATTTCCGGCGCACATGTCAACCCGGCGGTGTCGCTGGCACTGTGGATTGGCAGCAAATTGGACAGTCAACGGTTGTGGCAGTACATCTTGGTGCAGGTGCTGGGTGCGTTTGCTGCCTGTGCGATTCTACTGATTGTGCTGCCAACGCCGGGCAATCTGGGGCAAACCGCCCCTGCCGCCAACGTCAATGAACTGGATATTTTCTTGGTGGAAGCCATTTTAACCTTCTTTCTGGTGAGCGCAGTCTATCAAAATGCGGTGTATGGTATGGGTGAAAATGTGACTCCCCTGTTCATCGGGCTGACTTTGGCGGGCTGCATTTTGCTTGGTGGAACGTTGACCGGCGCGGCCTTGAATCCTGCCCGCATGATTGCCCCCGCGATTCTGGGGGAAGATGGTCAGGATTTAACCGAAATTCTGGTGTATCTTGCCGCGATTTTCACCGGGGGGGCGCTGGCGGGTTTTGTCCATATGGATACACTCGCGCCCGTTCATAGCGAAGAAAAACCCAGCGCACGCCGTCGTCGTCGGGCGCAGTAAATTGCTACAAATTTAGGCTTTGTGTTCATCAGCAGGTGCGGCGGCAAGGGATATTTTTCATGCGACACAAAACGGCAGGGAATCAATTCCCCGCCTATACGTAGGAAGTCCACTGAAGTGGACTCGGCTGAAAAATAAATCCAGCCCCGCAAGAATATGCTGTAAAGGGGCTAAAAATACCGTTTTTAGCCCTCTTCTTTGAAAGAAGTTGGGGACAAATTGAAGAAACTTTGCCTTCATGGTGAAAAAATCTTATGACCCATAACCTTTTGATCTGGGGGGATACGCACCTTGCACGCTGGCTGGTGGGAACACTAGCGGATTTTTATACGATTTTTTGGCGAACGGATATCCCCGTCGATGAGATTTTGCTGGCTTCGCGGTTGCGTCCGGTGACGAATTTCCGGGTGCTGAACAGCTATGCTCAGGCAGGAAATCTTGACCTTGTGATTTTTGCCATGCCGAATCATGGCACGGTCAGCGCGTTACAGGAAATGCGGATGGCAACCGCGTGGGATGCTGCCCCCCCGCCGATTCTTTCCTTGCAAAATGGGCGGGGGAGTGTCCAGCGGATTGACAGCTTGTTCGGGGAAGGCCATGTCCTCACCGGGGCGGTCACACTCCAATTTGATGACCATGCGAGTCAGAAAAAATCTTATGTTGCTGCATCTGTGACGGGCGGATTCGCGCTGCAAATTGACCATCCTGCGTCACAATTGGCGCTGGCGGTGCTGCGCCAGACCCAACGTCCCGTAAAATTAGGCGATGCCGAATCGATTCAGTGGAGCAGTGTGTTCTTGGGATTACACGCCAACGCTCTGAGCGCCATTTTGAATGTTGACCGCGCCGCCATTTATGAGAATCCGAAATGGTTCGGTTATGAATATGCCCAATTACAAGAGGCGCTAGGGATTCTTGAAAAAATCGGCGTACCCTTGATTGCGCTGCCGGATGCGAATGTGCCACAGATGGCGCGGATGGTGCGCTGGCTGCCACGTGCGGTGCTGCCACTTTATTTGGCGCGTTTTTCCACCCCGTCGCCAAATTTACGTGAGGAATTGAGTCAAAATCTCAAACGGAGTGATGCGGCCTATCTGAATGGGGCGGTGGCGATACAAGCGAATCAACTGAAAATGCGTACCCCACTCAATCATATTCTGGCGCTGACGGTGACGGATATTGCCGAAGGGCGGCAGGATTGGCAGGCGTTCACTGAAAAACCTGAACTTTTGGATGCGATGATCCGGCTGGCATTGGGATGAACACGCGAACGAGTTACGATGCTGTGGCGGCGGAATATGCCAAGCGATTTGTCGGTGAATTGCAGCATAAGCCTTTTGACCGCGAACAGCTTGAGGCCTTTGCCGCACGGTTAAAGAATCGAGGCTGGATTTGCGATATAGGCTGCGGTTCCGGGCAAATCGGGCGGTACATCGCTGAGACTGGCGCGAAAGTATTGGGTTTGGATTTATCGCACGGGTTGTTGACTCAAGCACGTTCTCTCCATCCGATGCTGGCATTTCAGCAGGGGGATATGGGCTGTTTGCCGTTTAAACGTAAATCGTTGGCGGGAATCACTGCTTTTTATTCGATTATTCATCTCCCGCGTGAGAAGGTGACATCGGTTTTGCGGGACTGGCGGCGTGTTTTGCAACCGGAGGGTCAGGTGCTGCTGTCTTTTCATGTCGGGGATGAGGGGGTGCATCTGGAAGAATGGTGGGGGCAGCGGGTTTCGCTGGATTTTACCTTTTTTCAGCCGGATGAAATGCGTGGCTATTTAGAATCATCGGGTTTTGGGGTGGAAAATGTACAGGTGCGCCTGCCCTATAAGGGGGTGGAGCATCCGAGTCAGCGTTGTTATATCGTGGCACGGGGGACATATGGAGAAAAATAACTGGCAGAAAAAATTCCTCAAACCGCAGCGTATTCCCTTTTATCTCGCTATTGTGGTCGCTGTCGGAGCAGCCATTTTATCCTTTAATAACCAACTCAAAACCCATGAAGCATTAGCGGCGATTATCGCGCTGTTGACGTTGCTCATGGTGGATGGGTTAATTGAGCGGATGTTTATTCTGGAGGAAATTGAGCGCAAAATTGCCCATTTTCCGCCCAAAGACTCGCTGCGCCGTCGTTCTGAATTTATCAAAATTGAGACCCGGTTGAAACATGCAGAGGAAATCAGTGTGCTGGTGGTTTCGGGCAGCACTTTTTTTCGCTCGATTCGCGGGTTGCTAGCCGAGCGTATTAATCGTGGCGCACATTTAAAAGTGATTTTGCTGAATCCCGAATCGCCCGCGTTAGAACATTGGAATCAGCTCAGCGGATGGTCAGATACCGAAGGTGACATCCGGCAAACACTCAAAACTTTGCATATTTTGATTGAGGATTGTCAGGACGGGCGCGGTTCCTGCGAAATTCGCACCGTTGATTTCACTATTCCGTATTCGATGGTAGGGGTGGACATTCATAAAGACTCCGGCAATATCACTGTTGAATATTATGATTATCACGAACCAGTGGACAAGCGGCCTCATGTTTATCTTTCCGAAGACGATTTGCCCCACTGGTTTCATTTTTATCGTGACCAGTTCAACAAGGTGTGGAAAATCGCCAAACCCTATCAAAAAGAATAAAAAAATTAACCCAATTCCCCAATTTCGCATATAGTAGGAGGAGTGTTATCCGTTTTATACAAGGGGAGTTTCATGACGATCAACGATTATCACTTCATTACGCATTGGCGGATGGAAAGCACCTGCGAGGAAATTTTCGAGATTCTCTCGGATGGGCAAATTTTGACGCGCTGGTGGCCTTCCGTTTATCTGGATGTGAAAGAACTTAAAAAAGGCGATGCGTCCGGCGTAGGCACAGAAATCGGTCTGTATACCAAAGGCTGGCTGCCCTATACCTTGCGCTGGCAGTTTCGCGTCACGGAAATTAATAAGCCGCATGGGTTTTCGCTAGAAGCATGGGGGGATTTTGTGGGGCGTGGCATCTGGACATTTGAGCAAGACGGGAAGGATGTCCATATCACGTATGATTGGAAGATTCGAGCGACCAAACCCCTGTTGAAAATGTTTTCTTTTGCCCTCAAACCGATTTTTTCCGACAATCATCATTGGGCGATGAAACAGGGGGAAGAAAGTTTGCGGTTGGAACTTGCCCGCCGTCGCGCCACCACCCCCGAAGCGCTTGCCAAAATCCCACCGCCTCCGCCCGCCACGCCAACCTCTGTGCTGTCGTTTTTGCTGCTGCGGGTTAAACGGTAATGCTGGCATGGGGAATGAATTCTCCCTCATAGCCATGAATAGAAAAATAGACAGCTGATTGGACTTAGAGCGAAAGCGGTCTAGCCGAGTTGCCTGCCAACGGTTAAGATTCGACCATTCATGGAAGGAATGACCGATGCTGATTGAACACGAAGTCCGCGAAAAATTACGGAGCTTCATCACCAAAGAGTTGATCCGGGATGCGAAATATCAACTCAAGGATAATGAGCCGATTATCACACAGGGGTTGATGGATTCGTTTTCGCTGGCGGAATTGGGGGTATATGTCGAAACCGAATTTAATGTTTACATCCCCGACCCCGATTTAAACGTTGACGCGATGAACACCCTGAATCAAATGGTCAAACGGGTGATGCTCGGCTGATGCTGTTGAATTTGACCACCCGTCCTCAATTTCAGACTCTTTTGGATGCTGTTAGCCTCACGGGGGTTCAGCCCCACGCCCCTGCGATTATCTACCTTGAAACGGGCAAAGACCCCATCACCGTGACCCGCAAGGATTTTCGGCAGCAGGTAGAAAATTACGCCGGCGCTTTGCAAGATTTAGGCGTGCTGCCCCGCGATTTAATCATTCTGGCGCATACACAAAATCTGGAAAGTATTTTTGCTTTCTGGGGGGCGATGCTGCTTGGCGCGATTCCGTCGATGTTCCCCACGCTGACAGAAAAACTCGACCCTGAAATTTATATGTCTAGCATGGCGCAGTTGGTGAAACATTCCGACGCGAAATGGGTGCTGACCACCGATGAATTTGCCCCGCAGTTGGCGCAAGTGGTGGGGTGTCGAGTAACAACCCTCACCCCCCAACCGCATTCGCGTCTCCCCAAAAAGGAGAGGGGGCGGAGGGGTGAGGTGGCGTTTTTGCAACATTCCTCCGGTACGACGGGTTTGCAGAAAGGGGTGGCGCTTTCGCATGAGGCAGTTTTAAATCAACTGGCAAGTTACAGCGATGCACTGGCCTTAACTGAAAAGGATGTGATTGTGAGCTGGCTGCCCCTGTATCATGATATGGGGTTGATTGCGGGATTTCTGCTGCCCTTGGTACAGGGGATTCCCTTGGTGTTGATGTCACCATTTGATTGGGTCAAACACCCCGCCATGCTTTTTCGGGCGATTCACGACTATCAGGGAACGCTGTGCTGGCTGCCGAATTTCGCTTATAACCATTCTGCCCGCCGCATCCGTAAACGCGACACAGAAAATCTCTCCTTAAAATCCATGCGGGCGTTTATCAACTGTTCCGAACCCGTTCATGCGTCGAGTCATCGGGCATTTTATGAGCGATTCCGTGACAACGGCCTGACAATGGAACATCTGACGGTGAGTTATGCGATGGCGGAAAATGTGTTTGCCGTGACACAAACCCCCATTGGCAAAATCCCGACGCATGATTGGATTGACCGTGAGGCGCTGGAAAATGAACGGCAGGCGATTCCCTCTGAAAATGGCCTAGCCGAAAATCGCCTAGAAAATGTTTCCTGTGGCAAGCCGATTGAAGGAGTCAGCGTGCAGGTGATGGGCGATGCAGGCGATATTTTGCCCGAACGTCATGTGGGGGAACTCTACGTCAAAAGCAATTTTATGCTGACCGGGTATTATCAACGGCCTGACTTGAATGAAAAGTTGTTCAAGGATGGCTGGTACACCACCGGGGATATGGGCTATCTTGCGGAGGGTGAAATTTTCATCATTGGGCGCAAAAAAGACCTGATTATCAACGGCGGGAAAAATATTTACCCGCAGGATGTTGAAGCCATTGTCAACACGGTAGTAGGGGTGCATCCGGGGCGGGCGGTGGCGTTTGGCGTGTATGATGAGCGCGAAGGCACAGAACTCATCGGTATTGTGGCGGAAGTAGATACGGATGATGAATCCGAACGCCAGCAGATTGCCAATCAGATCCGGCAGGCAGTGGCGCAGCAAAGCACTGTCACCGCGAGTTATGTGTATCTGGTAGATGATAAGTGGTTGATTAAAACCTCGTCGGGAAAAATCGCTCGCGCCGCCAATAGAGATAAATGGCTGGCAGAACGAGAATAAGCCAATTAAGTAATTTTTCGCGCTGTGCTTTGCGTTTTATCTGGATCTGATATGCAATCGTATCAAGGGCTTCTTGGGCTTGTTCTGCCAATGTTTTGTTATCAGGGTCAAGGCTGGCGCGATGGTCTGTAGCGGCGATATGCTTTAAGGCAGGTATAGACTGTTGATCCGCAAAACAAGACAGCGCGAAAATTGCCTCCCATTTTAGTCGTATCGACTCTGCTTGTAGTAATTGAATAAGTTGGGGAATAGCCTTTTTATATTGAAGTTGGGCGAGTGCTTCGGCTGCATGACCCCGTACTTCGTCTAATTCATTCTCATTGTTTAAGACTTGCATCAAATAAGGAATGGCAAAGCGGTTGTTCATATAGATAAAAGCATAGCTAGCACTGTGGCGGGCTTCTCGGTCTGGATTTTCCAGCATGGTTTTGACAATCGGCATGACTAACCGCGTATATCCAATGTTGTTTAAATTGCGGGCAGCTTCATAGGTGTCGCCTCCACCATGAGCAATGATATTGACCAGTGCCATAATAGTTTGATTGCGTTCGCGTTTGCGCTGAAACTGCCAGAAAAAAGGTGCATCGGTAGGGCTCATCATCAGCCGTCGTTTGTGCCTTAAATTTCATGTGAACTTGTGTTCTAACTCGTTAATTTCTCTTATAATGATTATATGGACACACCCCGTAAAATCCTACACCTGGATCTGGATGCGTTTTTCTGTGCGGTGGAAGAACGGCGCACTCCGTCTTTGCGCGGCAAACCCTTCGCGGTGGGCGGACGACCCGAAGAACGCGGCGTGGTGGCTTCATGTTCGTATCCGGCGCGGAAGTTCGGAGTGCGTTCTGCCATGCCGATGTCGCAGGCCGTGCGTTTGTGTCCCAATTTACAGATTGTCTCCAAAAATTTTGAAGATTATAAGGCTGCCTCCCGTGAAGTGATGGATATTTTGCACGGGCTAACGCCGTGGGTGGAGCAGCTTTCGATTGATGAAGCGTTTCTGGATGTGTCCGATTTGCCTGATTCGGCGGAGGACATCGCGCAAAGTTTGCGGGCGAAAATTAACACGGAATGCGATTTGCCGTGTTCGCTGGGGGTGGCGAGCAATAAATTGGTTGCCAAAATCGCCAACAACATCGGCAAAACACATTCGGATGGCAGCGCACCCCCCAACGCGATTCTGGTGGTGCCGGCGGGAGCAGAAGCGGCTTTTTTAGCCCCGCTTTCCGTACAGGAATTGTGGGGGGTGGGGCCAAAAACCGCCGAAATTCTCGCCAGTATGGAGGTGTACACCATCGGCAATTTGACGCGGATTCCTGAGGCAGAACTGGTGCGGCGATTCGGCAAACACGGCGCGGAAATGTACCAGCGTGCGCGGGGGATAGATACCCGCCCCGTTGAAACGGATTACGAAACCAAATCCATTAGCCGCGAAATTACCTATGACCGTGATGTAAGTAACCGCGATGTTTTGATTCAGACATTGCGCGAAATGTCGGAGGAAGTGGGGCGGGCGCTGAGGAAAGAAAATCTCAAAGGGCATACGGTTAAAATCAAACTGCGCTGGTCGGATTTTACGACGCTGACCCGCCAGATGAAACTGTTGCAACCGACGGATAATGAGGCGGTGATTTTTGCCCAGGCGCTGGAGTTGCTGGAGAAAAATTGGCCGCGTGGCAAACCCGTCCGCTTGTTGGGGGTGGGCATTAGCGGGTTTGACAGCGAATTTTTGCAATTGGCGCTGTGGGAAGACATCTCGACAATTTCATCCATAAAAAAAGACTCATCGGGCTGGTAACATACAGTTTTGGTATCTATC
The DNA here is from genome assembly GCA_964639245.1 of uncultured Anaerolineae bacterium. Taxonomy (GTDB): domain Bacteria; phylum Chloroflexota; class Anaerolineae; order Aggregatilineales; family J027; genus SB15. The sequence goes on along the minus strand of CAZXCU010000027.1, from coordinate 3,654 downwards.
CGTAAATTCATTTTAACGCCGTCCTTGAGGGCGGTGAAAATAGCTTCACTGGCCTCAAGGCCAGCCTTACCTGTAGGCTGTTAAGCCGATGAAAACAATTTGCGGATAGGTTCTTGGTACGAAGAAGGGGTGTGGGGAAAATCTTGCAAATCGGGCATGTTTGGATGGGTGAGACCGTGTTTTTTATGCAGATTGACGCGCAACATGGCTCAGGATTTCGTCCACGACGCTGGCAAGGGGTCGGGTTGCATCGATTACGATTCCCTTGCTTGGTATGTCTTCTTTGGTGGCGTGTAAACGTAGGATGAATTCTCGCTCGCGCTTGCTCTTGCCCCATTCATCATCGGGGCGATTGTCGAGGCGTTCATTGAGTGTCTCTGCATCCACCTCTAAGATGAAGATTTCATCAAAAATGTCTATGAACTCCTCAAAATTTCGGGAACCGCCACAGAAAAAAGTGGCTTTGTCATCCTGATTAGCTGCCAACCGCCTTACTTTTTCACTATCCCAAATATTATGTGCATGGCTGATTTCGGGGGATGAAAAGGTTGGAATCCCGTCGCTCATGGTTGGGTTTGCTTGGTAGCGCAGTTCTCGATCACCGTTTATGGCGGCGTAACCGCGTCGGCGCAACTCTTGGCATACCGACGTTTTGCCTGTGCCAGAGACTCCCTCGATAAGATAATTGCTTTTACCCATCGTCTTTACCCCGTGCGGACTCGCTCCAAATGCCTTCGATAGTTCAGGGTTGGGGCAGGTGAACTTCTATACTCTACCACATCATCCTCTTTTTGACCGTCCTTTTTGTGACAGGGAGCGCAGACATTTTTGCATGACTTTTGGCCTGTTTTTAATGCTTCGTTGTCTCTCCTATGATTTGTTTGTTTTATCGTTTGATTGGAATCGGGGACGGGTCATAGACCCGCCCGTACCGATAGATGTAGAGATAAGCCAAAAAGTTATTTCAAGCGGATAATCAGACTCGCATACGGGGCGAGTTTGTCTACAGGGCGATATTCTGCCTCCCATGCGGCAAGGTCGCCTGTGCCAAACAGGAGTTCCGGCGTGGCGCTCATCGAATCATCCAACGTCAGCGCATAGTCTGAAATCGGTTCGTCGGTCAGATTGACCACCACCAGCAGGGTTTCATCGGCGGTATATCGCAGCAGGGCATAGACCCCTTGATGGCCTGTTTCGACCAGTTGCAGCGCCCCTTCACGCAGGGCGGGATGGGTATTTCGCACATCAATCAGGGCGCGGTAGTGGTTGAGGAGCGAGTCGGGGTTGGCATCCTGAGATTCGACATTGTTGGTGCGGTAGCCGGTCTGGAAAGGCTGCCAGGGGGCATCGGTGCTGAAACCGCCATAAATGCGGGTGTCATCCCATTGCATCGGGGTACGGATGCGTTCATCGGGTTTTTCGCCCACCATACCGATTTCTTCGCCGTAATAAAGGAAGGGTACACCCGCGCTGGTGAGTAAAAGCGTGGCGGCGACCCTCGCTTTGCCTTCGTCCCCACCCAATTGACTCATAATACGATTCTGGTCGTGGTTGGTGATGAAGGTGGCATATTGTCCGGCAGGATAGGATCCTAAAAGGGTGTTCTGGGCATTGATGAGAGGGGTGTTGAGGCCGAAGTTCAAACTTTTGAGGATGGCTTCAGCAAAGTCAAATTCAAACGCAATGTCCACACGGTTTCCGACATAGGGAACAACTTCGGCGGTATCATCCCAGATTTCGCCAACGGTCAGCGCATCGGGATTCAGCGATTCGACATAGGCATGAAAATCTTCGAGCCATGCCAGCGTTGCGGGGGTATTTTCCTGTATCGCACCGTCTTCGATGAGATGGCGAATCGCATCCAAGCGGAAACCATCCACGCCCATGTCCTGTAACCAGAAGGCAATGACCGCTTGCATTTCAGCCGTGACTGCCGGATTCGCATAATTTAAATCGGGCATCCCTTCCCAGAACAGGCCATAATAAAAGTCGCCGTTGCGTTCGTGCCAGACATTCGACCCCCACGGACTGGCGTAATCGCCGGGTGCGTCCTGCCAGATGTAAAACTCACGATAATCGGGGTTGCCTCCGGCGGAAGCGGTAAACCATTCATGCTCGCTGGAGGTGTGATTCATCACCAAGTCCACAATCACGACCATTTCCCGCGCATGGGCTTCTTCCATCAATTGCAAAAAGTCGGCGTTTGTGCCGTAATCCTGTTCGATGGTGTAATAATCCACCACATCATAGCCATGATAGCTGGGGGATTGGGCGATGGGCATAAGCCATAATCCGGTGACACCGAGTTCGCTCAGATAATCTAATTTTTGAATCACCCCCTGAAGATCGCCAATACCGTCGCCGTTGCTGTCGTAAAAACTGCGAACGAACACTTCATAAAATACGCGGTCATTCCACCAGCGCAAATTTTCGGGAATCGGTTGGGCGGCAAAGGCGGGTAAATCGGATGTATCCGCGATTGCGGGGGCGGTGGGTGGGTCAAGGGGTGTGTTGATGTTGGAGAGGACAACAGAATATCGAATGTCACTGTGGACATCTATAGTGGTGCCGGCAGGTGCGCCAATCGCCTGGCTAATATCCGCGTCGGTCATAGTCAGCGAAAAAGTGTAGTCCAACTGGCGCAAATTGCCTGTTTCATCGACATACAAGGTCAGGGTCAAAGGCGTATCGGAGGCGAGTTCAAACAAACGCATCAGGGCGGGGTCGTCAGGATTGAAAAAAATCCGCAAGGCCAGCGCCGCGTCTTTGTTCATCAGGAGGGTGAATTGTTCAACGGGTGTGCCATCGGCTAAGACGGCGGGCTGAGAGCGCGTGTCGACCAAAAAGGGTTCTAAAGCCTCGCGGGTGACGGGGGCTTCCAACTGAAAAATCATATGAAGGAAAGAGGTGGGGTCGTCCACCCCCTGCGCCAACACCCCATTGAGGCCGGGATACAGCGCGGGGGAACTTTCATCATAGGCAATCCAGCCATCGGGCAGGGCATCCATATCGGTAGCGGTTTCGGTGTACGCCGCATTGACAAAATGTTCTCCGCCAATGGAGCGAATTTCAGCTTGGGCGGTGTAATCGGCGACGGTGTTGCCAAAAAAATCTTTCAGCGTATCGTCCAGCATCATTTTATGCTGAACACTGACGGTTTCGCCCTGACGGACAAAAACACTCTGGACTTCGATTTGGGTTTCCCATGCTTGTCCGTTGGAAAATTCGGCAACTTCCCATTCCCCCCGGTTGTCGGTGGTGGAGATGGCCTCAAAGGAGGTGTAATTTTCGGTGTTTTGCAGGACGGTAATAATATAGTCTACGGGGTCATCGGTTTGAGCGTGGGTTGGCAAAATGCTTACCAGCACAACGAGCATGATGAATAGATGGCAATATTTTTTCATTCAACACATCCCTTTCAATATCTCTCATTATTATTTGCTTATACGGATGGGATGGCTAGTGAGTTTTGGCATGAACACGGGTCTGAAGATGAATGAACAGGGGGGAGGGACTGCACAACCTCACCCCGGCCCCTCTCCAAAAGGTTGGAGAGGGGAGTTTGCACGCGCTATCTGTCGATTTACTTGGAGGCGTTGTAACCAGTGGTGCTAATTCATAGAGAAAACTCAGCAATGCTCATTTTATGAGCGG
>CAZXCU010000026.1:0-53478 GCA_964639245.1 uncultured Anaerolineae bacterium | reverse complement strand
GCCCCACTTACTTTTCCCCCCCTCCCTCCCTAAAAAACCTACCCTTGAGAAGGGATGGAGGGTGGGGATTTCCCCTCTGAGTTAATCAATGTAAAGGCTGCCCACTCTCTTGACCAACAAAAAATAATTAACCTAAAATTAATTTTACAATTATATCGCTTGTGCAAAACTACAAAATATCTTATCCTTAAATTAGTGCAAAATGTATGAAACGAGAGGGATGCCGGCTATGTTAAAACACGAATTTTCTTTACACGCTCACTTTTATATGCCACCACGCGCCAACCCCATGAACGGGATTTTAGGCTCAGAACGCAGCGCCGCCCCTTTTCGCAATTGGAATGACCGTTTATATGAAGAAGTCTACCGCCCCAATGCCAGCCTGGGCAATTTTGAATATTTGAATTTTGACATGAGTAATACCATTTTGCTCTGGCTGGAACTCTACGCCAGTGATACTTACCAGACGATTGTGGATGGCATCCAAAAAACACAGCAGAAAAAACAAGCCTGTAATATGCTTGGTGTCCCTTTGCACCAATCGCCCCAACCCTTGCTCTCGCGCCGAGACCGCTTAACGCAACTCCAATGGGGGAAAGATACCCTCAAAAAACGCTTCGGGGTTGAACCACAGGGGGTCTTTTTACCGGATTTTGCGGCGGATATTCCTACCCTGCAATCGGTGGTGGACGCGGGGTATCAATTTACGATGTTACATGCTTCCCAAGTGAATGGTCTGCCGAAGCATCGGGGTGCCGGGCCGTATACTATTCGTTTAAGCAAAGGCGATACGATTAAAATTTTCGTGATTGATGATGTCCTGTCTAATTCGCTGATACACGAAATGACCCAACGGGGTGGGGCGGCGCACTGGGTACGCTCGGAACTCATCGGACATTTGGGGAACTGCGGGCCTTTAACGCTGCTGTATGTGGATGGCAACCGCTTGGGGCAGGAACATATTAATGAAGCGCATTTTATTCATTACCTGCTCAAAACCGAAATCAAATCGGCAGCGTGCCAGAATGTCTCGCTAGAAGAATATTTCAAACGCCACCCCGAATCGCTTGGCGAAATTGAACTGCTGCCCTATGAACGTCACGAGACCGAACCGCAATCCCATTGGCGCGATGCCTTGCACGACTTGATGACCGAATCCAATCTGCTGTTCGCGGAAGTCGTGGGCGAAAGTGCGTGGCGTTTGCGGGATAAAGCGGCCTCCGGCGACCTGAACGAGCATAAAGAACTAATGCGGAGTCAGATGGCGCTGCAACGGGCATGGGCGAATGTCGCTGCGATGGAACAATTCGCCTTTGTTAAAGATACCCATATCATCCGGGAAGCGGCCTATGCGGTGCTGCAAATCAAAATGGCAACCGGCACCGACTTGTCAGGTATTTTGAGCGAACGTCTGCTTTCGGGGCAAACCGCCGAATTTCATGAAATCATGGAAACCATGATGCAGGATGCGCGGGCAACCGGGTCGTTTGATGCAATTGACGCAGCCAACGCGCTGGTATAGGAAAAAGCGTTGGGGTCAAGGAATAGCCGTCCCTTGAATTTTTAGGCGGTCTCTAAATGCTTCATTCGGTAAGTTCTTTCGTAGGGGAGGTGACGGGCGGCGTACCGTCCTTAGCACCTACCCCTACCGAATTTTCACCTCATAAATTGGTTTTTCGGTAGGGGTGGATCTCCAACGGAGAAAGATGTGAAACATCTGTAACCCACCCTCTGAACTAATTTACCGGACGCAGCACTGAATTCTATTCGGGCAGGTTTGGGGCAAAACACCCATCTCCCACCCGGATAGAATTTACAGAGTGAAGCTCTTACGGCGCAGACAGTTCTGCTAAATCGGTTTGCACAGTTTGTAAATCGGTCAGGCCGTCTTGGGCGGTGGTCAGCCAAGGCGCAAATTTGGTTGCATCCACCAGCGTTTTGTCCGACCCACAACCTACAATCCACGCCGCCCGCGCCCGATTCAATTGTCGCAGCGCATTGTTCATATCCAGAACCAAGGTTCGTAGGGCTGGTACAAGTTCATAATCTCGCCGCGCTGGACTATACAGTTTAAAGTATTCGATTTCCGGGCCACACGCCACAAAGGGGTCAGCGTCTGCGCCCAGACTCAACACAAACACCAATTCGTTAATATCGGGTAAAAATTGGGCAAGGTGCGCCTGTACTTTATCAATGATGGCGCGTTGTTCTAAGGTCGGAGCGCCTTCCGGCAGGGGTAAATTTGTCCCCGACTCCGGGTTGCCCGTAATCGCTACTGTCCGAAGATCTCCCAAGACCGTCACCGCGAACAGCGCCACCCAACCGGTTTGCCCGTTAAAATCAATTTTGCCCCAACTGCGGGTAGCATCGACCTCTACCACCGTCACGCGCTGGTTGATTTCGAGTTGTCCCAGACGCAGGGCATTTTCATTCGGTTCTTGGCGGACATTCACTTTGGCGGTTGCCGAAAAAACAACCAGCGTGCCATTTGCTACCACGGTGCCATCTGGTGAGGTGCTTTGCCCCACATTGGCAGGCACTGCCGGATCACTCCCATCAGTAATCGGCAGCAGCGAAAGCTCGCCATTGGCAGTCACATAGGCTGTGCTGACCCAGCCAACCACACCTTTGTAGGCAACTTGTACCCAGGAACTATCCCCATTACGCCCTACAACTTGCAGAGTCGTGTTGGCGGGCGCAGTTTGTAAACGAGCGCCATTCGTGGATGGCAATGCCCGCACATTTAATTCGGTAATGGTGACAACAAAAGTGGGTACGGTTTGTGCCATCACAGGCACGACCCATGCCAGCAGCACGCCCAACATTACCACAACAAGCAGCGATTTCATGCACAGTTTCTCCTCAAATCGCGCCACATAGTACACGATTCATGCGGATTGTGCCATAACGCTTGCCCCACGCCCTCCCAAAGAGTGGGGTTTTTGCCCCCACCCCTGACACAAAGCGGTAAAATAAGAGGGTAACTAAGTGTAAGAGACAGGAATTTTTCATGACTGCTCTATTTATCCTCTTGAGTATTTTGCTGCTGGCGGGTGCGATGGGCCTGCTGATTGCATCGTTTCGGCTGCGTCAACCTCTTTTTCGTCCCGCCGCGCTGGGTGTGGGAGTCCTCGCAGTTTTGTTGTTCACGGTGGCGCTGTGTTTGGTCTCGGTTGCGCCCAATGAGCGGATGGTGGTTTTTAACCGGGTTAATGGCGAATTGGGCAACCCGAAAGAACCCGGTTTGCATGTGATTAATCCGTTCACGACCAGTTACAAAATTTATGATGTTTCACGCCAGACCTATACGATGAGCGCTGTCACATTCGAAGGCGATGTTCAAGGCGATGATGCGGTAGAAGCGCGGACTTCCGACGGGCAGCAGGTCAATGTTGAAATCAGCCTGATTTACAACATCAGCCCGGAACGAATTAACGAAGTTCATCAAAAATGGCCGAGCGAACGCTATCGTACCGAACTTATTCGCCCCCAAATGCGGAGTATTATCCGCGATGTGCTGGGTGGATTCGATGTGCAGGGAACGTATCAAAAACGCGATGAAATCGACACCGCCTTGACCGAACGCATTACCGAAAAACTCAACCCCGAAGGCTTGGATGTGGTGGATATTCTGATACGCGATATTACTTTTACCGAAGAATATGCCCAATCCATTGAAAACGCCCAAATTGCCGAAGTGGGCATTCAAACGGTGGAAAATGAAGCCGCCCAAGCGGAAAAACGGGCCGAGGGGATTGCCAATGCGCGTGTCATTGAAGCTGAAGGGGAAGCACAAGCCTTGGCGCTGGTGGCGGAAGTTTTAGCCAATAATCCTGCTCTGCTGCAATATCAGTATGTGGCGAATCTGAGCGACAACGTGCAGATTATCGCGCTACCCGCCAACAGTCCGTATATTTTCGATTTGCAGGCGTTGATGCAAAACACTTCTCCTCCACAGGAAGAAACCAGCGATAATTAAAGCCAATGGGAGGGGATAGGAAATATCCTACCCCCTCTGTTGGAAGCCCTCCTGTGAATTTATTGACCGGATGCAGCAACGAAATAACCTTCGGTTAGGTTTTAGAATTTGTCGGACGGCATCTATGCCGTCCCTACGAATTTGCTAGGGTGGATTTCCCGTAGGGACGTGATATATCGCGTCCTTGTTTTCCAAAAATTAACCGAAGGTTACTCAAGTACAATCTCAAAAGTTTATCGGTAACGCACTTGTCACTGCCCCTAGAATGGGTCAAAAACTACAATGACTTTTGCACCGAGGCAATGCCAGCTTCCAGCACGGCCAACCCCTCATGCAGAATATCATCGGACATATTCAGGGGAGGCAGCAAGCGGATGCAGTTGCTATACAACCCCGCCCGAATCAGAATCAGGCCATGTTGGGCGGCATAACGGATGATTGCCAGGGTTTCATTCGGAATGGGTTCTTTGGTTTCGCGGTCTTTGACAAATTCAACCAGCATCATCGCACCCAAGCCGCGCACATCGCCAATCATCGGGTATTTTTCTTTCCAACCGAGCATTGTTTCGCGGATGGTTTTGCCAATCTGGGCGGCCCGATTCAAAAATTCGGGGGTGTTAATCATATTGACCGCTTCCAGTGCTGCCGCAATCGCCACCGGACTGCCGCCGTAAGTGCCACCCACACCGCCGGGGTGCGCCGCATCCATCATTTCTGCACGGCCTATCGTTGCCGCAATCGGCATTCCGGCCCCCAGTGATTTAGCGGTGGTGGTCATATCCGCCGCCATGCCGTAATGTTCCATCGCAAACAATTTTCCGGTGCGTCCCATCCCACATTGGACTTCATCGGCAATCATCACAATGCCATGCTGCGTGCAAATTTCGCGGATTTTCGCCAGAAACGCGGGGGGCATAGGGATAAAACCGGCTTCACCTTGCACCGGCTCAATAATCATCGCGGCGATAGCGGAGGGGTCTACCTGAGCAATCAGCGCATTTTCCAGCGACCAGCACGACCACTCGACAAATTCCTCTTCGGTCATGCCGGGGGGGTGACGATAAACATTTGGCGCGGGAATCCGGTAAATTTCCGGCGCAAACGGCCCAAACTGCTTTTTGAACAAACCATATTTACTGGTCAGCGAGAGCGCCAGTTGTGTCCGCCCATGATATGCACCTTCAAAGGCCATCACCGCCGGACGTTTGGTGTAGGCACGCGCCAGATTGACGGCATATTCCACCGCCTCACTGCCGCTGTTGCTTAACAAGGTTTTTTTAGGAAAATCACCCGGCGCAACCCGATTTAAAAGCTCCGCCAATTCCACATACGGTTCGTAGGTCGCCACAATCGAACACATATGAATCAATTTTTCGGCTTGGGTGTGCATCGCCTCCACGACATTTTTCGGGCTGTGACCCACCGCCAACATCCCGATTCCTCCCGCAAAATCCAGTAGGGTATTGCCGTCGACATCACGCACCACTGCGCCCGAAGCACTTTCCACCACAATGTCGGTGGCTTTGGCAAGGCCGTTGGTAACTGCCGCCGCCCGCCGTGCCAGAATCTCACGGCTTTTGGGGCCGGGAATTTCCGTCTGTAATTGTATATAGGTCATTGCAAAACACTCCAAAATTTTGCTCTCAATATTACGCGCTCTTGGCTCGCCCGCCCATTCCGATTTTGTCTCCTTTACGATGTGTGCCTCATAAAATCACGCTCATTTTTTTACAATTTTTATAATCTATGCTATATTATTTTTGGCCTGTTACACGAGAGACTCACATGGAAATCGAATGGGTATATAACGACCAAGTTGTTATTTATAAAATTAAGACTTTTTCACGCGATTCCATTTATCAAAATTCAGAAGCCATCAAACATATTTTGCGCAATTGGACGGCTGGCAAACCCTACCTCGCGTTGCTAGACTACACCGAAAATCCTCATATGACCCTCACCCCTTACTACCGTCAGCGCACGGAGGATTTGCTGCGAACCTTCCCCCGTCTGTATGGTCGCACGGCCTATGTGATGAAAAAAAGCGCGGCATCGCAGGCTTTTCGGCTATATGTTAAATATGGTATCGGGCATTCCCATCATCGGTTGAAGCGTGAATTGTTTTTTAGCTGTGAAGAAGCGCTCGCGTGGCTGAGTGAAGATCTCGCAGCAGCGAGTGTTGGGTAAACGCGGCGGGCAGTTGCTTGCCTACCCGCCGTAGAGGGTTTAATCAGTGTAAGTTTGGACGACCATACGGAAAATATCGCTCTCGGTGATGATGCCGACCAACATTTCGCCATCGACCACCGGAATCCCACCAATTTTATAATCTAGCATCATCCGTGCCGCGTCTGCGACAGTGGTTTCAGGCGTAACAGTCATGACACTTTTGGACATGATTTTAGAAACCGTGAGTTTTGCTAGGAGATAATTGAGTTCATATATACTTAACGTGGTCGCATCGGAGGGTTTGGCTTCCATCACATCCGTTAGCGAAATAATGCCCACCAGTTTGTCATGGTCTAACACGGGTAAACGGCGGACTTTTTTCTCACGCATCAAATTATGGGCTTCAGGGAGGGTGCTTTTCGCAGAAATAGTGACGGGATTTTGAGTCATCCAATCTTTCACGATTTGATTTTTCATCGGTTCGGTTATCCTTCAAATGTCTAATTTCAGGGTAAAGAAAATTACTTGGGAACGCCTGTATCGAGTGGCCTATTTTAACCTGCCAACGCTCATTTTTCTAATTGCTGACGCAGTTCCGCCAGCGCAAGTTCGACCTTTTCTCTATCGCCAAAGTGCGTTCCCCCACCCAGCGCAAGATATTTTTCGAGGTCGGCAATCGCCCCGTGTAAATCTCCGAGCCGATATTGGACACCACTCCGCGTGAAATACGCATTCAGATAGTCGGGATTCAAGCGCAGCGCTTCATTTAGATCGGCAAGCGCGGGTGCAAAATGTCCGGCATCGCGTTTCAGCATCGCCCGATTATGATACGCTTCAGGCAAATTCGGATTCAAGGCCAGCGCTTGATCGTAATTTTCCAGCGCCTCCCCCACCGCGCCCATCGTGCGGTAGACATTCCCCCGTCCAATGTAGGCCGCCGCGAGGGAGGGATTGAACCCGATGGCCTGTTCAAAATCCGCCAATGCCCCATCAAAATCTTGAATGGCAAACCGAATCCCTCCCCGATTGTGATAAGCGGGAGCGAAATCCACTTGAATTTCTAAGGTACGGTTGTAGTCTGCCAGCGCCCCCGCCAAATCCCCGACCATTTGTCGCGCTTGCCCTCTGTCAAAATAAAATTCGTGTTCCGGTTTATTCATGGGAGCGCATCCAATCGGATTTGGGCTTCTTCGGCATATTCAATGTTGGAGGAGAGCAAATATTCCTCATAATCGGCACGGGCTAGCACCATTTCGCCCTGTGCCTCGTAGGACAAGCCCCGCCGATAGTAGGGTTCCGCAAACAAGGGGTCATCCTGCATCACCAGCGTATAATCCGCAATTGCCGCTTCATAATTTTCCACCGCATGATAGGCCATCCCGCGATTGTAGTAGGCATCGGTGTAGGTTTCATCCAATGCAATCGCACGGGTAAAATCGGGAATCGCGGCTTCGTAATCTTCCAGCAGGGCAAACGCCAACCCGCGATTGTAATGATATTCAGCAATGTCGGGGTCGAGTTCAATGGCACGGGTAAAACGGTCAGCCGCCTGTCCGTAGTTGCCATCTTCGGCAAGGTCAACGCCCTGCGAATTATAAAAAGAGGCTTCATCAAACCAGCGTTGGCTGGCAAACAGGAGCAGCCCCGCCAGCAGCAACCCACCCACAAATGGAACGGATGCGGCGGCTAAAATCATGCGTTTTTGCTGCGTGGTGAGTTTTTTATCGGAACGTCGTTCATATCGTCGTTGAGTCATGGGGCAAGTGTAACAAAATGCCACTGTTCCGACCACGCTGGCTTTGCAATCTGCTTAAATCCCATCGGTGTTGCCAAAGACGGGTGAGGTCAAAAAATATCCCCACCCGAAATGCTTTATTTATTCACCCGCAGGTGGCACAATTGTCATGCGGAACAAACGTGACCCTTGTGTGGAAGAATCGCTCACAATTACATCGCCTTCCGGGGTCATCACAAAATCGGACGGACTTTCAAACCCGCCAAATCCCAAATCCGCCGCGCTGTATTTGCCAATGACCGTTCCTTCGGCGTTCAAGTGCATGATGTCATAGCCTTCGTCGCTGTCTAAGAAACTTTTAGTCAGCAAAAATGTGCCATCTGCGAGTGCGGCAAAACCGCCAATCAGCGAGAAAGAAGTCACACTTCGAGCAAAATTATCGTTGATGAGTGTGCCGGCAGCATCAAACACCCGAATCCCGACGGCAAAATCCACCACATAAATGTTCCCATCCGGTGCGGCAGACATTGCCCAGACCACTCCGTCGGGAATGGTAATGTCGACCTCGCTTAAAAATTCACCTTCGGGACTCCAGCGCAGCAAGATATTGGCCTCATCACGGCGCACCGTCATATACAGAGTATCGTCCGCACCTACGGCAAGATTGTTGGGATTCAAGCCGTCAAATTTATCGCCGCCTTCAATGACTAACAGGACTTCACCTTCCGGTGTAACTTTCCAGACGCGGGCGCTCAGTGCATCAGCAATCCATAAATTCCCTTGCGAGTCCGCGGCAACATCTGCCCCCCCTTTATAAGAATCATCGGCAACTTCGAGCTTGCCAAGGGATTCGCCCTCCAATGAAAATTTCAGCACCCCTTCGTTGCCATCCGATGTATAGATGACCTCCCCGACCAGCGCCAGATCATTAAAGAGGTTGGTGTAAACATCTTCCACCGACCAGACCAGCGAGGCCGTATTCAAGGGGGCAGGGGTTCCCAACGTCAGCGAAGCCAGAATCGAAAGCAAGCCATCGCTGGAATTGTCGAGGGTTTCTTCCAACCCCAACACCACCAACCCAAGCGTTGTTCCATCCCCTGCATCAATCAGGAAAAATCCGCCATATTGCGAACTTTGCGCCGTTGTTTCGCCAAAAACCGCCAGACGACCATCGGGCAGTGGGGTTTCGATAAGTTCACCGAACACCAAAGGCGGATTGCCTTCTCCCAGCGAGGCGGCTACTTTTTCGGCCTGTGTCCGTAAATCGTCGCCAGCTACCGCGCCAATTTCCGATTCTAACATCGCCTGCCCGAAAGCCAGCACCAGGATATCGCCGGGCTGTGGCGCATTATTTTGTAGAATGTTGCCAAAGGCCGCTTCGGAGCTTGTGGCGATGATGCCTGTGCTAATATCGACCACATACCAATCGGCGGGAACTTGCAGGCTAAAGGTTTCATCGTTTGAAATGACGGTTTGTACATCGGACTCTTGGGCCTGAACGGGCAGTACCATCAGCACAAGACAGACGACCATTGCTATCCATTTGGACATGACATTTCTCCTCATATGACTTCTTTTATAGGAGAAATAAGGGCATTCTGCAACCGGGATGGATTTAATGATCCCTTGTTAGCCGCGTTAATCCGCCTGCCACAAACAGCACCAGCACCGCGTACAACATCGGAATCGCGGGATCAAATTCAGTGTAAGGCAAGCTGCGTTGGGAGGTAGAGCGCACGAAGCCAAACATGGGGTCGGTCAGGCGGACTGGAGTCAGGGCTTGGGGCGAAACCTGATAATAGGCCATGCTTTCGCCCGGCACCACCCGCGCATAATATAAAATATTGTCGGTGCTTGACCAGAAATAGGTTTCGCCTTCGGCTGCCTCGTCTGCCGCCCGCAGGATGGTATTGGTGGGCAGATGAATCAGGTACAGCGCCCAACTGGTCGAAAGACGGGTTCGCGCATACATCCACATCCCATCGGCGGAAATTGGACTCAAAATCGTCGGTTGTTCCGAACTGCCCACCCGCACCCGATTGGCCTGTCGTTTGTCCTCATTCACCATATAGGTATAGCAACAGTCGAACACCGAGCGTGACCCGTAAATAGTCAAATACAAGCCGTCCGTCTGCGCTGGTTGCACCCACCGCAGCACCGTAATCCCGAACAAAAATACGCCAAACAACAGGAGAATCAATCGCCACAATCGTATCATGGTAAAGATTGTAGCAGACTTTCACCATAAATCGGGCAAGCGTTCATCAATCATTGAGGAGGGTGTGGATATTGAAAACGCGGGGGAGAGAAACATGGGTGGGTAACGGTTCTGACAATGCTCCCCACCCGAACAAACGATAGCGTCTAGTTTTCGATGATTTCGACGGTGTGAAGTTTGGTAGCATCCCCGCCGCGCTGTGGGTCACGGATTTTAATTTGCATGAGCGCGTCTTCGCCCTCCACGACCTGACCAAACACGCCGTGTTTGCCATCCAGCCATGGGGTCGCTTCGTGGGTGATGAAAAATTGTGATCCGTTGGTATTCGGGCCAGCGTTCGCCATGCTCAAAATGCCGCGTTTGCTGTGTTTGCCCGCCAAGGCCCCGGTTTCATCCGCAAAGCGATAGCCCGGTTCGCCGCGCCCGGTGCCGGTGGGGTCGCCGCCCTGCACCATGAAATTTTCAATAACGCGATGAAAAATAGTGTTGTCGTAAAAGCCATCGCGGGCTAAAAACACAAAGTTGTTGACTGTGATGGGTGCTTTGTCTGCAAACAATTCAATTTTGATGTCCCCCACATCGGTTTTGAAAATCGCATGGTATTTCTTTTTGGGGTCAATTTGCAGGGAAGGGGCGGAAGGGTATGATTTCGCCATAAGAAACTTGCTCTCCTTACATTGTCGTCCCTGTACCATAGCAGACTTCGGCTTGCCTGTCCACACAGGACACGGATTTTCTTAAGCAAAACTAAACCCTTTCCGTAAAACCTTTTAAATTTCATTTTCTCTTTTATTAACCTTGTTAGGGTATGGTGGGGTGGAAAATTTTCCTCGCCTAACACGCTGCACCCTCACAACGGCAAATGGGGAGTCGCGGATTGATTGCCACAGACGTTGGCTCAGGCCAAATTTTAAAATAAGGGTGGACGACAGATGGTATTGGATGCAAATTATGGCATTGAGCCAGAAACCAGCGAGGAAGTATGCGCGGGGCTAATGTGTGAGTGGTTTTCGGGCAAACAGATGGTTGCCTATCGTTTAACGGCGGTTTCGGAAAAAATCATCCATACATGGGCCGATTATGTGGTGAGTGTGTTGAAAACGTGGGACAAAAAAAATCCCTATCTGGCACTGCATGACCTCTCTCAACCGGGGGTATCGCTCCAATTTGCCACGCTGGTGAGCTTTGAAACAACCAACATCGGCATCACCAAAGACGGGCAACACCAAGCCGATAAAATTATGGACGACCACCCTGAATTTTTTGGGCTGGTGGCGGTCAACTTTAATTTTTCTGTCTCAGGGCAGGTCAACAAAGTCCTGTCCAGTCGTCGGATGCAGCATCCTTTCGTGAAATCCAAAGCGTTTTATAGCCGTGCCAGTGCGCTGCAATGGCTCAGTGATTCCAGAAAATCAGTCGGGGTATAAGGAAGAATAATGCAGGACTTAACGGGGGCAACGCTCAAAAGCTATCAAATTAGCGACATGATCGGCATGGGCGCGTTCGGGGCAGTCTACCGCGCTCATCAGGCGGTCATTGAGCGCGAAGTGGCGGTCAAAATCATCTGGCCTGCGTTTGCCAATCATCCCAATTTTATCCGTCGTTTTGAGGCGGAAGCGCAGATGGTGGCGGGGTTGGAACACCCACATATTGTCCCCCTCTACGATTATTGGCGTGACCCGGACGGCGCGTATATTGTGATGCGCTGGTTGCGCGGCGGGGCGCTGCGGGAGGTCATGGATGGTAGCCCGTGGAAATTGGATGATGTCACCCGTTTGCTCGGTCAAATTGCCGCTGCGCTGACCTTTGCCCACCGTGTGAATGTGATTCACCGGGACATTAAACCCGAAAATATCCTGCTGGATGAAGAAGGCAACGCCTATTTAGCCGATTTCGGAATTGCCCAGATTATGAGCGCTGCTCAAGAAGAAGGCGACGAATTTGGCTCGATGGGGTCACCCGCCTATGCTGCGCCGGAACAGGTCATGGGGCAAGTCACCGATATGCGTACCGATATTTTTAGCTTGGCGGTGGTGGTCTATGAACTGCTGGCGGGGCAGCACCCCTTCCCCGATTTGGCGGAAATGTCGCATACACAGGTTATCAATGTGCGTACCACCAAACCGCTGCCCCTGCTTTACCCGATTCGGCCTGATTTACCCTTAGCGGTGGATACGGTTCTGCAAAAAGCGACCGCCTTTTTACCCGAAGACCGCTACCCCGATACCTTGAGTTTTGCGCGGGCATTCCGCGAAGCCATCGAAAATGGGCGCAAACGCAGCAGCCAAACCAGTTTGCGTGTCACAGCAATTGATACAGAAGTCATTCCTAATCCGTATAAAGGGCTGCGTGCCTTCCAGGAAGCCGACAGCAGCAACTTTTTTGGACGGGAAGAACTCACCGAACGTCTGCTGCAACGGTTACAGGAACCTCACGCCCTCAAACGCTTTTTAGCGGTGGTTGGCCCTAGCGGGAGTGGCAAATCCAGCGTGGTGAAAGCCGGCTTGATTCCACGTTTGCGGCGCGGCGGGATGGCGGGTTCCCAAAATTGGTTTTATACGGAAATTGTGCCGAGCAGCCAGCCCTTTAATGAACTCGAAACCGCTATTTTAAGTGTCGCGGCGAATCCCCCCGCCGATTGGCGCGAGACCTTACGGCGGAATGAGTTGGGCTTTGTTGAAATTATCAACATGATTTTGCCCCCGAATAGTGAATTTTTCCTGTTCATTGACCAATTTGAGGAATTGTTTACCCTGTCAGAAAGCGAACTGCAAAGTATGCGTTTTCTGGACAGTTTGTATACGGCGGTGACAGCCCCCATCAGTCGGGTGCGGGTGGTCATCACCCTGCGGGCAGATTTTTATGATCGTCCGTTAAAACGTCCGTATATCAGCGCATTGATGCGCGAACGCACCGAAGTGGTTATTCCCCTGACCCCACAGGAACTTGAACTGGCGATTGTGGAACCCGCCAATCAAGTGGGGGTGGAAATTGAATCCGCGCTGGTGAATCAGATTATCACGGAAATTAATGAACAACCCGGCGCGTTGCCGCTGCTGCAATATACGCTGAGCGAATTGTTTGATCATCGGCTTGGCAGCGTTGTTCCCCATGAAGTGTATAAGGCCATTGGGGGGGTACGCGGGTCATTGGCGCGGCGAGCAGATGAATTGTACCAGCAGTTTGACCCACCGCAGCAAGAAATTACCCGCCAGCTTTTTTTGCGTTTGGTCACGCTGGGGGAAGGGACAGAAGATACCCGCCGCCGGGCGTTGCTCACCGAAACCACCTCTATGCGGGGAAATCGGAATGTGATTCGCAGCGTGATTGACCAGTTAGGCAGATCGCGGTTATTGACCTTTGACCGTGACCCGATTTCGCGCAATCCGACCATTGAAATTACCCATGAAGCGATTATCCGCGAATGGCAGCGCTTGCGAGACTGGCTGGATGAAAGCCGTAACGATGTACGGATGCAGCGCGGGTTAGCGGGATTGGCTTCGGAATGGAATGCCAACAAAAAAGATGCCAGCTATTTGCTACGCGGGATTCGCCTAGAGCAATATCAGCGCTGGATTGAACACACCAACATCACCCTCAATGAAGAGGAACAAACCTTTTTAAACGCAAGTATCGCGGAAAAAACGCGGGTGGATGCCGACGAAAAAGCCCGTCAAAAGCGTGAAGAAGCCCTTGAACGGCGCTCATTGAATCGGCTGCGGTTGGTGGTGCTGGTGCTGGCGGCGGCGGTGGTGGTTGCCGTAGGGTTGACCTTGCTTGCCCTCTCGCAGAGCCAAAGTGCGGAACGCGCCCGCCAGCGTGCCGAAGAATCGCTGGATTTATCGGTCAGCACGACTCAAGGTGTGCGGGCGGTGCAAGCCTTTGACGAAGGCAACAGCGATCTGGCGGTGGTGCTGGCGCTGGCTGCCAATACCATTCCTGACCCTTCGATTGAAACCCAGCGCACGCTGGCAGAAGTGGCCTTTGCACCGGGAACACGCTTGATTCTGGAAGGGCATACGGCTTTTGTTTCTAGTGTGGATGTCAGCACCGATGGCAACTATGTGGTGTCTGGCTCAAGCGATTTCAGTATCATCTTATGGGATGCCAAAACAGGCGCACTCGTCCGCCGTTTTGAGGCGGGGCATCGCGGCGATGTGCAGAGCGTGGCGTTTAGCCCTGATAATACCAGAGTGGTATCGACAGGCTTGGATTTTCAAACGATTATCTGGGATGTTGCCACCGGAACAATCATCCGTTCTTTGGCGGGGCATCAAGATATTGCCACCAGTGCCGCTTTTAGCCCGGACGGACGGATGATTTTAAGCGGGTCAAAAGATACCCTGCTGATTCTGTGGGACGCGGAAACCGGGCAGGAAATTCGCCGCTTGGAAGGGCATACCTCACGAATTCGCAATATCGCCTTTACGCCGGATGGCACAAGAGTATTGACTGCCGCCCGTGAAGCCTTTGTGTGGGATCTTGCCACCGGACAAATTATTCATCGGTTGGAACTGCCCACTGCGATTCGGGCAATGGCACTCACACCCGATGGCAAAATGGCGGTTTCGGGCGCAACCGATGGCTCGTTGACTGTGTGGAATATTGAAACGGGCGAAATCCTCAATCAATTTGCCCAGAATCTGGAAATTGACGCGCTGGAATTTTTCCCCGATGGACAAACCTTTGTTTTGGGGGCAGAAACAGGCGAAGTCGAACTCTGGGAAATCGGCGCGGGCGAAGTCTTTCAACGCTTGTCCGGTCACAGCGACGCGGTGCTGAATGTGGCAATTAGCGCCGACGGCAAGCAGATTGTCTCTGCATCTAAAGACCAAACCCTGCGCCTCTGGAATGTGTCTCCGCCCACAAAATTGCAAACATGGGTTGCCCACGACAATCGGATTACATCGGTGCATATCGTGGATACTTGGCTTTACAGCACCTCTTTGGATGGCACGGTCAAGGTGTGGGATTTTGCGACAGGGCAATCCATCGCAATACCCGTAGAAGGCGGTGCGCCCATTACCACCCTTGCCCTCAATGCAGATGAAACCTTGTTGCTCGCGGCAACCGGCGGGGAGGTCAGCAAAATTTATCTGTATAATGCTGAATCGGGGCTGCTGCTGCGCGAATATGCAGGCCATGCCAGAGAGATTCGCAGTGTGGCGTTTAGTCCCGATGGACAAACTTTTCTCTCCGGTGCTGAAGATGGCGAATTGATTTTGTGGAATATCCAAACAGGCGCGATCATCCGTCAATTTAATGGTGAGGTGGGTTCGCTGCGAAGTCTGGCCTTCACCCCGGATGGGCAGATTGTCGTTGTGGCGGGCTTGGATGGCTTAATTGAATGGGATATGCAAACTGGCGTGGTGATGCAGACCATCCCTACACAGGGCTTGGCTTTTTACAGTGTGGCGATTAGCCCGGATGGGCAAACAATCGCCTCGGCGACTTCTGATGACAGCGTTATTTTGTGGGATGTTCAAACAGGTGCGGAACGGGTACGCCTCTCCGGTCATACGGATTCGGTCTTTAGTGTGGTGTTTAGTCCCGATGGTCGTATTGTGGCATCGAGTTCCTCAGATAACTTCATCATTTTGTGGGATGCCGAAACCGGGGGAGAACTCCAGCGTTTTGAGGCGGAAACCACTCCCTATAGCCTGACCTTTGACAAAACAGGCAAGCATTTGTTGGCGGGAGACGCTGCCGGTAAAATTACCCACTGGCGCTATTTCCGCCTGTCCGAGTTAATTACATGGACACAGCAAAATCGTTATCTGCGGGAATTAACCTGCGGCGAACGCGAATTTTACCGCGTGAGTCCGCTGTGCAGTGACTAGGGAAGGATGCGCTTGTTTAGGATGCAAAAAGGACATTTGCCAAATGCCCTTTGCTTAATTAAAAACCGCGTGCCTGATAGGTTATCCCGGTGAAGTCAACAGTATCTGGTGCGAGTGCAGCGCGGGCGGCAGCGTCATCCAGCAGCATCCCCCGAAAAAAGGCTGTTATAAAGTGATTGCTCAGGGTGTATGCTTGGGTAGTATCCCACACTAGCTCACGGCAAATCGGCCAATTGGCAATCATGCCCCGGGAACACTGTCCAGCAAACAGATGGCTGGCGTCCTCAAAAATCGCCATTGCTTCAAGACTGCTCGTGGTTTGCTCCCAAACTCTGAGAGAGGAGTCGGCAGGATTGGTTTCTTGGTCAGCCCCAGCGATTAACATCAAAAGTGGTTTCTCCCCTGATGCCAACCCAGAATCAGCGATAAGAGATAGTCCACCTCCCGGCACAATGGCAACGGCAACATCCACGCGGGAATCCGCCAGCGAGGGCCACACGCCGTCTGTGAGATTGACTCCAGCGACTTCCGCCAAATGCGCTTCTAGCCCTGCAATATCATCCCCATACATATTACATACGACTTCAGATATTCCTGAGAAGAAGTCAGTTTCCGCGCAATAGCGTTCAGCGTCGCTGAAGTCGAACCGAACGCCAGTCTCCATTACAGCCGTATATCCCCCATAGGACAGCCCATGAACGCCGATGCGTTCCATATCGACCATGCCCTCCAGCCAGCCTTCGGGGGCTGTCATTGCTTCAACATAATCAATTGCCGAAGTGATATCGAGCTGGCGTATTACTAGGCTGTCAATGACACGTTCTGTTATCGTCGGCTCGGGGACAGAAAAGAAATCTGGAAACGCATCGGAGCTGTGATCGAACGCATAGACAACAAATCCGTGTGATGCCAGATGCTCAAATTGATAAGCAGTCACATAGTAACTGAAAGTTCGCCCGTGCGACGACACAATGAGTGGATAAGGCGCATTGTCTATGAACGGCTCAGCATCAAGAAAGGCATGACCTTGCAACAAGTTCATATTAGATGGCAGAAAATCGCCTACCCCTAAATCGTAGGTGATTGCGGCTTCGACCCCCTCCGGTTGCACTGCCGGGTACCAAATCGCACCGGTTCGTGCTGGGAAGGTATCAACTAGGACAAAACGACGATACCCTACCGCGTAGGGGCCCGCCGTACTAAATTGTGGCACATCGGACTCTGGTGTGTCCTGTGCGAAGGTGGAAAAAAGTCCATTTAGCAGTGCTGCTAGCAATATCAGTGCTAAAAAGTGGTGCTTGTGTTGGCCTAAACGCAACATGACCCCTCCTTAAATCTGCTAATATTTGCCTTAATTAGAGCATAAGGCGAAATATCATATGAAAAAAGTGACAAAAATCACTGTTTTCACCGATGGCTAATCTGGTTTTTGTAACCGCCAAAGGAGTTTGTCCGTTTAATTTTAGGGTGAGTTGACAGATTATTTTGTCTATCACAACAGCATGAGAGACCGTCTGAAAATTTGGGAGTTTCGGCGGTAGGGGCGGGGACAAGGGGCATTGTATCAGAAAATTTGTTGCCAAAAATATACAGACATGCCCCGATTCCCGCCCTTGTTAGATAATATTCAGACCATCTCTCAATGCGGGTTACCCAACCTGAGTTGAGGGTTTCCCTTCCAACTTTCAAAAGAAGGTTTTTAGCCCAAAACTTGTCGCAGGGCAAAAACAACTCCCATAGAAATGCCCCACGTCACATATCCGGCAGCAATCATCGGGGCAAGTGCCCAGCCAGCTTTTGCCCCTTGCCAGACCACCAGCATAAAAATAATGGTGGGAATGAAATTGATGAGAATGGCGCTGCTAAACTGTTGTATGGTCGCCTGTTTATCTTCTGCCCCCGCATAGACAATCCACATCCCCAACGGAATATTCATGGGCATCACCGCCGCAACCGCCGCGAAATTTTTGGAATAATTCCGCAGAATCGCCACAGCGATAATGACTAGGATGGAGACAATAACAGGAAGTGTTTTTTGCCAGTCCATCGCGCTACTCCGACCACACAATATAGCGCCAGAGCGGAAACTGCGGGTCTTCATACAACGGCACCCCGTCCGCCAGCAAATTCTGTTCAAGGGTCACAGGGTTATAAACAATCAGACGGTTGGTGGGGTTGTCGAGCGGATTGCCCACCACAATATATACCCACCACACCCCATCCGGCGATTCGCTTGCGATTTTGGCTTGGGGTTCCGGCGAAAGCAGGGTGTCTCCGGTGTTGAGATTCACCGAGAGGGTGCGCGGGAAGGTGCTTAAATTTTCGGTGTACTGAACGTGCATCCATTCGCCATCTTTTGACCATGCCACCGGACGGTCTGCGGGGGCTTGTAACTGAACATAGCTATCGGGCAACTGAAAATCACTCACCCAGACCAGCCCTTCCTCCCCATGAATTTCCACGTAGGATTGCCCGGCCTGGGGTTGAAATTCCAGCGCAACGTAAATTCCTTCGGGCGAAAAATCGATATTGACGGGTGGCACCCCGCTATAAATGATGCGCTCCACCCGTTTGAGGCGGCTGGCTTCCACCCGCACCACCTGAAAATCCCCCTGAGGGCTGGTCTGGGTGCGCCAGAAGTGTAAACTTTCGCCATTCCATTCATAATTTCCGGTGAGCATTCCCAAATCCGTCGGGGTAAGTGTGTCCAATGGCAATTTTTTGAGACGGTCATTTTCCACAAAAGCGAGCGTATTGCCCGTTGTATCTAATTGTAGTTGGCTGCCCGTTCCCAGATAGCTGCCTGCATATTCATCGGTTTGCAGCAGGCCAATTTCTGCTGGGTTGTTCCCACGAAATGCTCCGACCAGATAGCGCCCATCGGGTAAAAACCGGGCTTCTTGCGGATAGGTGTTTTGCGGCGGGACAAACACCTGCACCCGTTCGCCTGTGGCTAAATCCAGCGCGAAAATTTGCGGGTCAGCAAACAAACGTCCGTTGCACGCCACAATCACGGTATTTTCCTGCCATGTCAGCACATCCGCCGGACATTCCGACTCCGCCACAATCCGTTTTTCTGGCAAATCCACCAGCGTGGTTTGAAAGCCCACCACCCGCGCCACCCACGCATACCGCCCATCAGGTGAAATTGATGTGACACGGATAAATTCATAGGCAAATTCAAGGTTTTCGGGGGAAACAATCGGCAAAAGCGGGGTCAGTTCATTGTTCAAAATCGCGTAGGATTCTAAATTGACTGCCACATTTTCTTCAATGGTGTCGTAGGTGGTCACATACAGAGTCAAGCCATCCGGCGACCAGACAGGCAAGGAAAGATCAACATCGGCGCGTCCGAACAGCACTTTGGCGGGAATCGCATTTTGTACCCAGTCGGGATTCATCCACATGGCAACCCGCACTTCGCCCCCTTGTAACCCGTAAGCGAATGAATATTCGGGGGTGGGCGGGGCATCCTGTGAAGCAAGCCTTCTCGTCGGCAGCCCTATTCCCAGAATCAAGACCAAAAGCAGCAGTTTTCGCATGGGGCGCGTCCCTTTTTGTACGACTTTTCCAGTATAACGGAGCGCAGCCCATTTGACATACGCTGATTTTTGTGAGGAAATAGTTTTGGGTTTGTTCAGAAAGGATGCACATGAGAAATTCACTTTTTGTTTTTGCCCTGTGGTTGACGGTGTTCGCCAATCAGCCCATCCGCCCGCTTGCCCGCGCCCAAACCGACCTCGCGCCAGTGGTGATTGCCTTGCAGGATCTGCCACGCGGTTTTCAGATTACCGATGATGTGCTAGGTGGGGCAAATTCCCCGGTGGGGATTGTGTTTTATCCCGCCGAGTCGGTTCCGGCAGGCGCACTCACCCGCTTGGAGGAGGTGGTCGGAAAATGGGTACGCACCGATATTCCCCGCGAAATGCCCATTTCAGGTTATTTCCTTGCGCCCGATTTACGCCAAGACCCGACGGCTGAACTGCCCTACCCGGTCTCGCCACCTACTTACCGCGTGGTACGGGAAAGAACGCTCTATACCGAAGTGACCTATGACCAACCCGAAAATTTACGATTTTCACCCGGTTTAGCGGCGGGTGATGTCGTCATGGTCATCACCTCCACCGGACTCGGCAACATCGCCCTTGATGAAACATCGGTGTTGATTGAACAGGCGGTTATCGGATTCATCAACGAAGAAAGCATTACATTTTCTGTCACCCCTGAGGAAGCCGAACGTCTGACCGCGTATCTGGGGACGGGTTTTCCGATAACACTGGCGGCTTATGCCCCCTATGATTCGGTCAAAGTTGCTTATCCGACGCTGGTGAATTTTGAGCTTCTCTATACCCGTCCGGTGAATCCGCTGATTTTGCCGGAGGGAACCGATATTGTGAATGTTGAAAGGGTGGCGGCGGAATGAAAAATTTGCTGCTGGTGGTCATTTTTGTAGCGGGGCTAGTGTATTTCCAAGGCACATCACAGTCTCAGGACACCGTTCAAGTGGCAGTCGTAACTCAGCCGATTGAACGTGGGACGGTTTTTACGCCCCTCCTGATTGAACAGGCGGTGGAACTGGTCGAATTTCCGTCTGCATCGGCGCCGATTAACAGCCTATCGGAGATGGATTTGGTGGTGGGCAAGGTTGCACGGATAGATTTGCCCACCCGCACCCCGATTCTGATGAACATGCTGGTCACGGACACCAGCCAAACCGTGTTTATCGGGTCGGATTTGGCGCTGTTTGTCCCGACGGGTCAACGTGCTGTTCCTGTGGAAACACGACTTTTAGGCGAACTCCCGCCTACACCCTTTACCTGTGTAGAAGTGGTCGCCAACCTCAATTTCGGAGAAGCGGGAACAACCCTGTTCACCCTTGCGGCAGGGGTGGAAATTCTGGCGATTTCCCCCGAAATCATCACCTTGGCGCTGCTGCCCGAAGACGCAGTGGTGCTGGTCTGGGCGCAGGACAACGCGCTACCGATGCGGTTGCAGCCTGCATCTTGTTCGGGTTAATCACTTATGAAGTCAAAATACGCAATGCAGAAAAATCCCCTCCCTCAATCCCTCCCCATGCCTATGGGGAGGGAAGCCAAAGGCAGGGTGGGGACAAAAATATCCCCCAAAATAATTTTACGTAAGGTGAATTAAGAAGTCAAAATACGCGGGGTGAGCAACCACACCAACGACCCCTTGAGGAGCGATTTAGTCTGGAAGTCCACCCGCGCAATCCCGCCCTTTTTCATGACCACGCTGCCTCCGCCGATCACCCGGCTGATGGTGTAGCTAAAATCCGGTTCATGTCCCACCAGCATCAATTCATCGTCAGGGCAATCTTGCATGAGTTGATGCAGTTTGTCCGGTTCAAAGCCGGGTGTAAGCAGTTCACGGGTATACAAGGGGCATTTTAAATGGTTGGCGACAATTTCTGCCGTTTGATATGCCCGCACCAAAGGGCTGGTATAAATGGCCTCCGGGTGAATATTGAGCATCGCAAATTTTTTTACACTTAATTCGAGTTTACGGATGCCTTCTTTGGTGAGTTCACGGTCAACGTCACGCTTGCTTTCTGCCCGTTCTTCGGCAAGGCCATGTCGCAAAAAATAAACGCGCATGAATTTTCCTTCATATAACTTAAGAAAACTTAAGATTTGCACAATGGTAGTGCTATAATAACATGGCGTAGGGACTTTAAGAAAAAAGCAAAGGACAAGAAAATTTCCATGAGAACCCGATTTGCTTTGTTATTTGGACTTATCCTGCTGGGGCTGGCAGCTGCGCTGGTTGTGGCTTCTGGCGCATTCAAAAGTAATTCCGTTTCTGCCTCCGAGAATACCCCCAAAGTCGAGAAAAAAGCGGCGGCGGTGATTGGCGCAGGCGATCAACTGCTGGTGTGGACAGCGCCGGCGGTGCTGCCGAATACCCAAGCGGCAAACGCCACGGGCGATATTGCCTTGGTGGACAGCACGGGCAGCATTGTTCCGGTGGTGAAAGTGCCGGATGGCGCGAATCGTGTGATTGCCTGCGGCAGCAACGCGCTTTCGCCGGATAGTCGGCATTTTGCCTTTTTTGCCGGGGTAGACAGCAATCAAGGTGGTCAACTGTACATCATGACCGACGGCGGAACACCCACGCCCGTCGATACCATTCAATATTTAGGCTGTCGGGGTGGGAATGGTCGTTTTGATTATTCACCGGACAGCACCCGTTTTGCGTATATTGCTTATGAATCGAATGCCCGCCAATCTGAGTTTGCCGATGGGCGTTTGAAAGTTGCGAATATCAGCGATTACAGTGTTCTTTTTGAAGAAGATGATGTGGTGGCGTTTGACATCGCCGATTCCGGGGTGGGTTACGTTCAATTTTTCACCAACGAACGCAACGAAGCCGACGAAGTAGCAATTGGTTTCTGGGATGGCACCTCCGCCCGCGAAATCACCGCGCTGACGGTTGGTGAAGGCTGCCGTTATACCAGTGGCTACGTGAAAGTTGGCCCCACCGGGCATTTGTGGACAGTCATCCGCGAACTCTGCCGCGATGCCAATAAATGGCTGCTGTATGATGTCAACCCGGAAGACCGCAGTGTCCTCGTGGCACTGGAACAAGAACCGCGTGGTGCATCGGTTCAATTTGCCGAAACCAGCAATATTATTTTCTCGCCGGACGGTGCGACGATGTTCTATACCCTGCCGGACGGGGTAGCGGCGAACAGCGTGGCGCTCTATGCTGCGCCCGTAACCGATTTTGCCGCCAGTCGGGTGGTGATTGAAGGTCAAGCACGTACCGGCAATTACAGTGGCGGTGTCAGTCCAGACCCGATGATTTCGCCGGATGGCAATTGGCTGGCAATGGTTGCCGATGATGGCAACAACAACTTCACCCTGCATGTGGTCAATCTTGCGAGTCCCGATGCCGCCCCGTTGGTTGTTGAAGCGGGCAGTCGTGGCGATGCCATCACGTTTATGCAGTTCAGCGCCGACAGCACCCGCCTCGTTTATACTGCCGGGGGCGTGGATGGGGCAGACAATTCGCTGTTCTATCTGGAATTGGCTTCTGGCAGCGCGGTTCGCATCCAGCGCGGCAATTACACCGGATTTGCGGCGCTTTCGCCCGCAGGGGATGAAGTCGCCATTCTGAATTACCAGATTCAGGCAGAAGGCATTCGCGGCCCCGACTTTGTGAATCTGGAAGTGGTGAATGTCAACACCGGAGAAAGCACCACCCTCATTACAGGCGGTGAGGTGATTGATGGCGAAGTGCAAAATACGGTCTTCGCCGCGCCATTCCTCTGGCTTAAACAGTAGGGCAAAAATCGCATAAAAGAAAAGGGCGGTTCGTGTACCGCCTTTTTTATTAGGTTAGAATAGGAGAGAGATACAAATAGAGTAGGAGCAAATTGGATGACTACTTTGATGAACGGCTGTCTTGGTCTGGTAATTACGATACTCGGCGCGTTGGGACTCCTCGGCTTTTTGGGGTTGGTTGGGATTGAAAGCGAAGAAATCGAACCCGTTGTTATTGAACCGATGGTCACAGATATATTTATTACCGCCGTCCCGATTGACCCGTCAGGCACGCCCACCCCGTTTTTGACTCCCACCTTTACCGCCACGCCTTCGGGTGAATCACGGGAAGCTGAATTGGGCGACCAGACGGGCGAAATTCCGGTGGGCGGGGGCGAAGTCTGGACATATCAGGGAACAGAAGGCGAAATTATCTCGATTTCGATTCGGGCAGACAACCCCGCCAATGATACCAGCACCGAGGAGCGCATCGAACAAGGATTGCTGGATTTGTATACCTACATCTATGACCCGGACGGCAATTTGCTCATTGAAGCGGACGACATTGAATCGGGCATTTTGACGGATGTGCAGATTGATGAATTGGAACTGCCCGCAACCGGCGACTATCGGATTGAGATTCGCAGTTGGGGCGATACCAACGGGGGTGGCTATACTCTCTCCATCAAATCTACAGAGGATTTGAGCAACGAGGCCGCACCGACCCTTGCGCCAACCCCCACCCCATCGAATTGATCGGATACTGTACGGGCGTGGTCTGTGACCCGCCCTGTGATAAGTTGGGGTGGGTCACAGACCCACCCGTACATGACAATATTCATCTTCATTTGTTGAACGGCATACTTTCCGTCGCCGAGTCAAATTCTTTAGACGCTAAAACCTGTTAGAAAACCCCGCGTATAGTAAAATGTTAAACATTGTTGAGAGGATTTTTCCATGCCGCCGACTCCGGCTGTTCACCCCTTCACTTTACGGCTTGCGGCGGATGCCCGCGCCGGACGCACCACCTATGCCGATGACCAGAGTTGGGAAATCGCGCTTGGACAGGGAGAACAGCCTGCCCTTGCTTTGCAAACCCGCTACGGGGGACGGGTAGGACTGCTGCGGCTTGTCCCCATGCTGCGCCTGCAATCAGAAGTGGTCTACGAAGCGCGGCAGTTTGCCAATCCGTTTCAATTAACGCTGCTTGCGCCGGATGCCCTACGCTTGGAAGCGAGGGTGTCCGAATCGCTGAGTGTGGCATGGTTTGTGTGGGTGATTCATTCGCAGGCAGTGGGCGGAAGTTTTATTTTTACCAATCAATCCACGCAACCGATCACCCTCAACGCCGAACTTTTTGCCCAAGCCATGCGGGAACAACAAAATATCCCGATGCAGTGGTTGGAATTGGAAACGCCACAGGGTAAAGAAGTTGGGTTGGCGCTCGGCAAAATTGGCAATTTACAGCCGGTTCTCTTGATGGAACACGGGCAAGAAAATAGCACCACGCGCATCAGTGCAGGGGTGACGATTCCCGCCGGGAAAAGTGCGACTGTCCGGTTTTGTTTGGCCTCTTTCACCGACATGAACGCATCACTGGAAGAAGCCTATCGCGGGTTGTATCAAACCGATTGGAATGCTGCTGTCAAAGCCATTAATCAACGTGGCGCGTCCCTGCCCTCGATTGAAACGGGCGATGCAAATGTAGACGCAGCAATTGCCCTCAGCCAGCAAACCGCGCTGCGAAGCCTCATCGGAAAAACTGACCAATTCCCCTTTCCTTCGCCCGTGTTTGTGCGTGTCCCTGCGATGGGCTATTCCCCCATTGGCACAGGCGCTGACCATATCCGCCCGTGGGAAGGACAAAATGCGCTGGATACCTTGCAATTTGCCAGCACACTTGCCCCGCTTGATGCTTCACTGGTTAAAGGGCTGGTTAAAAATTATCTGGCGGGGCAGGCCAGCGAAGGGTTTGTGGATGCGATTCCCGGCGCGGGGGGGCAAAAATCGGGGGTGCTGCTTGCGCCAATGCTCGCCCAACTGACCGACCTTGCCTACACCTACAGCCGGGATGAACCATTCGTGGCAGAAGTCTATCCGCGTCTGCTTCAATTTTATGCTTATTGGTTCAAACAGGATGCCGATAACGATGGCTTTCCTGAATGGCAAACCGCCCTCCAAGCCAATGTGGACTATCATCCCCTGTTCCGGGCGCTGCATCAAAATGCTCAAACCGCGCTGGTTGCCCTGCTCGAATCGCCAGATTTAGCGTCGTATTTGCTCAGGGAAGGGCGGGCGCTGGAAAAACTTGCCCCGATTGCCAAACAGCAAAAAAACTGGCAAAAAGTCCGTCCGTTCCATGAAAAACTCAAAATCAGTTTGCACGAGTCTTGGCAAGATAATCAATTCATTTACCGTGAACGCGACTCGCACCAAATGATGGCGGGGGAGGTGCTGTTCAAGGCCAAAGGCGATTTGCGCTTAGGGGCAACCGTCACGCTGCCTGTACCGGGAACCGTGGTGATTGAAATTCTGGGCGGGGCTAGCAAACCCAAATCGCTCAAAGCGACGGTGGAAGGCTTCGATAAAAACGGGCAGCATGTGATTGAAACGCTGGATGACCCTGCTTTTCAATGGTATCGGGCGCGAGGGGCTGCCCTCAGCCGCACCACCTGGCAAAAAATTGACTCCGTGGCGGTGGATGGCCTGAGTCGGGTGTATGAATATGAAGTCAAAACACTGGATATTCGCCAGCGCGATTTGAGTCTGCTGCTGCCCTATACCACCGGATTGCTCACGGATGCACAAACGCGGTCAGTGTTGAAAGACCTCAAGGAAAAATACTGGCAGGACTATGGCCTTGCTACCGCCGAAACCCCTCTGCGGGACGACCTGCATCACCGCATGGTACTCGTATGGGTGACACTGTTCGGGGTGGCGCTGCTGGCACAGGGAGAAGCCCGTTTGAGCGCCGAATTGTTTGAAAAAGTCACCGCTGCACAGGTCAAAATTTTGCAGGAACAGGGTGGTTTTTTCCAGTGGATCGATACCGAGACAGGCAGCGGACTCGGCTTGATGGAACACACGATGGGACTTGTCCCCTTGCATTGGCTGATGGAATTAATCGGGGTGCGGATCATTAACAGCCAGACAGTTGAATTGGTGCGCGAATTTGCCCTCAAAAAGAAAGTCACCCTGATGCAGCACGGGGTGAAAATTGCCCGCAGCAGTCGCAAATTAACCATTAAATTTCCCGGCGGGGCCGCCCTCGAATTTGCGGCGGACGCAGCGCCTCAACTGATTCATGACCCGCAAACGGTCACGCCTTCCCCGAAACGAATAAACAAGGATCAACCATGACTTTTTCCCGACAAACCGCAGCGCTGATGTTCGCGGGCGCAGGGCTGCTCTTTGTAGTCACGATGCTGGTCACACGCGCTTTAACCCAAGATGAAATCGTTGAAAGTGAGGTGGTGCTGATTACGGCTACCCGTCCGCCTGTCACGCCAGCAACAGCGACAACAACCGCCAGCCCAACAGCAACCGCATTTATAGAAACTGCTACGCCGACGGTGCTACCTGTGACAGCAACTTTCATTCCTTCTGCCACCACAGACCTTTTAACCACCTCTACGCCCCTGCCTTTCCCCACCGCGACTCCTTTTGTCACCGCCACACAGGGTATTTTGCCATCGGCAACCCCCGTTATTCTGGGGCAGGTTCAAATTACCAGTGAAGTAGGCGGATGGCTGCGCGGCGGGCCGGGAACTGATTATCCGATTGTGGGGGAAGTGCTGGCGGGAAGCATTTACGGTGTGCTGGCCTATCAAAATCGGGATGGCGGGTTGTGGTATCTGATTGTGCTTGAAAATGGGCAGACCGTATGGGTATCGGGTGATCTGGCAACCCTTACCAACGGTACAACCTTTGAGGAAATTGCCCAAGCCGCGACGCTTCCGCCGACTCCGCTGCCCACCGCGACGGTCACTGTTACCCCCACCCGCACCCCGCCCACCCGCGCCGATGCCTATGTGAGCTACGGGCGCGATAATTTACGCTTGCGGAGTGCGCCGGACGACCAAGCCAACGTTTTGACCCTGCTGCCCGAACTCGAATCGCTGACCCTGCGCGGACGTACCCCCGATGAAATCTGGTACAACGTGTTCACCACCGAAGGGCGCGAAGGCTGGGTGATGGCTGAATTTGTGACGGTCAACCGTTCACTGGAAACCGTGCCAATTGTCGAATTCATCCCGACAGCGACTTCTCCGGCAGTGGTCAGTGTGGCAGCGAGTGGTTCAGCCTGTATTGCCGTCGTCGGTGATTCGATGCCTTACGGCGATATTGTGTATAAAATCCCTGAATTGGGTTTTATGACGGTGCAAATGAAACCCTTTAGCCTTATTCTGGCGGAACAGGTTCAATCCAGTGGGCGCAATTACAGCGTGATTGACCGGACTGTTCCGGCGGCGATGCTGTCCGCTAGCAGCCCCAAACCGTATATGCAAACGGAGTCTTATCGCCAGCTTTTGCAGGATCGATGCGCCTTTACGGTCATCACCCCCTGGTTGAATGATTTGAACTTGAGTCGGTCTGACAATGCCACCGTCCATGTTGCCGAGTTGGTAAGTTTTTTGCAAATCTTACGCCAAGCCAACCCTGAGGGGCAAATTTTGCTGCTCGGTTTTTATTTTGGTCAACCCGCGAGTTTTACGCCTGTTTACGCAGGAGGCTACACGGCGGATAATGTGAATGGCTTTAACCAGCGCATTTTTGAAGCGTGTGCGACAGGTGGAGCAATTGCGGCGCTGGGCAACATTACCTGTTTGCCCGTACAGGACAGTTTATGGGCAGGTGGTGCAGGTGTTTTTGCTGGCAGCATGGGGCGCGATACGTTTTACGCGGGGCTGCATGGCGCTGTGCCGCCGGAATCGCAGCCCTTGTTGGATGATTTCTGGAATAAACAGCCAGAGGGAGTCATTATTGGAGATGGGATTCATCTGAGCGAACAGGGCAAAACGCTGCTCGCACAATTGATTCTGGCGCAGTTTATCGCGGTATTTGCACCCTGAGCGATGCCAATTTTTTTCCTTTCAGGCAACCAGCGTTAAAATTGGGTTCATCCAATGAGCAAGGTTCATTTTGATGGAGTCAACCAGCGAGTTCATTTTTCAAAATGCGGCTGAGGGGATTCTCATTGTTGGGAATCAGGGCGAACTGCTTCATATGAACTCTGCTTCAGTGGCAATGCTCCATGTGCCAAGTGATGTGGTGGTCGGACGTTTGGTGACGGATGTTTTCCGCGAATATCGCCAGTTGATTCGGTTGGCACTGCCGGGTGGCCCCAAACAACTCAATGTGCGTCTGGTGGATAATCGGTTGGCATCGGGCATCGCCGCCGATGTAGATGACAAACGGGTGATTATCCTGAATGACATCACCGAACGTCACGACCTTGATTCACGGCGGGAAGCGCTCATCAAAGCCATCTCACACGATTTACGCAATCCGATTAATGCGCTGGGGGGCTACGCCGAACTCGTCAAAAAATTTGGTGAATTAAACCCCCAGCAAGAACGCTTCATGACGCGCATCCAGCAGACTACCAACAAACTATATGAGATGACCGAAAAATTGGTCGATTTATCGTGGATTGAAGCCGGGATGCCGTTGGAGCATGTGCCAGTCGAATTAATTGGCCTCACCCGCGAAGTCATGCGCGAACTTTCCTATGAGGCCTATAAAAATGGGGTGAGCATCGTCAACAGCATCCCGAATGAGTGTCCGGCGGTGATTGGCGACCCGCGCTGCCTCAAAAAATCTATTTATTACCTGCTCGATAATGCGATTCGCTATTCGATGGGTGGGAATAATGTGGTTATTCATGCGTGGCATAATCAAACACATGTGCATTACACCGTTGCGGATCAAGGCATCGGGATTCGGGAAGATGAACAAACCAAAATCTGGGACAGAATGTGGCGTTCCAGCGATGAACGAATCCGGGATATTGCTGGGGCGGGCATTGGCCTAACCTATGTAAAAACGGTTATCAAGCGGCATGGGGGCAAAATTCATGTAGAAAGCTCCCTGAATCAAGGGTCAACGTTTACTTTTCAACTGCCGATTATGCGGGGGTTGTGATGCTGCTGGATGTGTTTGAAAACATCCGCGATTTTTGCGAACGGATGTACTGGCAGTGGCCTGATTCCGTCACCGAACATGGGGAGGGCTATGTCTTCAATTATAGCGGGTTGGTATGGCTTTCCGGCGCGAATCAGGTGTGGTTGGATGATGCCAGGGTGGTGACTCCCCTGTTTTTGGAGCGCTGTTCCCGATTTTTCCGTCCCTACCGCGCCGAGTGGAGCATTCCGGTGATGCCGGCTGTCCAACCGGGTTTAAAGGATTATCTTGTGCGGTTGGGCGGGTTTATTCGCTGGGAAAGCCCGATTCTGGTACTGGATGGGTTGCCACGCACCCAACCTCACAGTCGCCTCATTACTGTGCGTCCGGTACGGGGCGAATTGATGGAACGGCAGGCACAGCGCATTTTAACCGAGGCCTTTCATCTGGATTATGGGGTGAATGTGCGCTTGATTCGCCCGGAACATGAAAATGAACCCACCTTGCATCACTACATGGCCTATTATGACCGTCATCCGGCGGCAGTGGCGACCCTGACTTTTACCAATGGCATGGCGGGCATCTGGAACGTAGGGACGCGCAAAATGTTTCGTCGGCGCGGTTTGGCCTCTGTGTTGATGGCGCAGGTGTGTTATGATGCTTACCGGGCAGGGTATTCGCAAACGATGTTAATGGCAAGCAGCATGGGGCAGCCCTTGTACGAAAAAATGGGCTACCACGCGGTGGCAGATATTGTATATCTCGGATTGGCAAGTTATTAAAAGGTGATAGGCGTTAGGTTTTAGGAGTTAGGAAAGCAAAAGAGTGATGAGTGCTTCATCCGGCAAATAAATCAGGATGGTGTTTTTGTAGGGGTGGGTTCTAAGGGCGCAGTATGCCCGTAACCCACCCTCTAAAAGCATTTACCGAACAAAGCACTTAGCAAGATTTTCTCAAAAACAAAAATGCAATACTGATGGATTTTCTTTGCCTAACACCTAACACCTACTTCCTAAAACCTGAAACTGAGGGGTTTTTGCTATGATGGTACAGGACACCAAACCACGTCGGGAAATTCGCACCGAAGAACCGACCCGCCCGCGTTACGATTTTGAAGTCTCGGTGGAAAGCGCCGAACACATCCCCGAACGCCCCGATTCGGTGGTGGTTGCCATGATCCATTTTGAACCCAAGCCGGACAAAAACGACAATATGCAGCGTGCGGTGCGTCTGGCATGGCAGGCCGCTGATGAAGGCGCACAGATTATCGCCTTTACGGAGATGTTTTTGCTAGAATGGGTGTTTAGTTCGGAAGAGGTCGAAGCCTATCGTCATCTCGCCGACCCGTTTAACGGAAACGTCTGGACTCCGCTTCGTACCCTTGCCCGCGATAAACAGGTGGTGCTGGTGTGTCCTTTTTTTGAACGGGGCAACGACGACCACTACTATAACAGCGCTCTGGTGATTGATATTCATGGTGACATCGCCGGAACGTATCGCAAGCGGCATTTACCCCCCGACAATGAACGGCTGCACCTGACCCCCGGCGACGGCATTTTTTCTGCTTTTCAAACCGCCTATGGACGGGTTGGTGTGTATATTTGTTATGATAATTTCTTTCCCGAAGGGGCGCGGGCGCTGGCGCTGGACGGGGCAGATATTGTGTTTGCGCCTTCCGCCGCAACCGAACAGGATGCCGCGTACAAATGGGAAGTGGCAATTGCCGCCAACGCGCTGGCAAACAATATTCCGTGGGTGCGGTTGAATCGAATTGATCCGCCCTGCTATCGGGCGAGTTTCGTGGCGCTGGCTTCCGGCGAAGTTGTCCCGGTCAACAGCGATGAGGGCTTTGCGCTGGTCGAAATTGATTACACCGCAACAGACCGCCTGCGCCACCAATGGCCTTTTATGCAAGACCGTCGTCCCGACCAATATCAGGATTTGGTGAAGTAAAAGTGGGAAATACGCTGATGAGGCGTAGAGGACAAAATTGACGTTTGATAGTATAACTAAGGACATGCAAGGGGATAAGAAAATCCCCTTTTTGTTCTGAATTTTGATAGGCGCATGGATAATCTAAACAACACCAACTCCAATCGGGAAGACACCCCGCAAACACGGCGGCAAGCTCCTGTAACTCCGGTAAATGCACAACCCGCCGTTCCGCCCACGCAGGTGGGACAGGGGACAGCCTACTTTGACCCCCAAGCGGATGCCGCAACGGATGTAAATACACCGCCTGTGCCGCCGATTGGCACCGCCAGAATTGAACGGTACGGCTACGCCCCTCACTATGCACAGCACCCGCCTCAATCGGGTCGTCGTCAGGTGATGATGGGGGGGTGTCTGGCGATTGGCGGGGCATTTCTGGCGTTTGGCGTGGTGGCGCTGATTGTCGCTGCGATTCTCTTGCCCCCCATTTACCGCGCTCAACGTCCCGAAGTTCAGGAAATCTGGTGCAATCGGGCTGACCGTGTGGGCATGGGCGGGGTTGTCTGCGAATGGAAACCGACTCCTCCGTTTGAGGTGCTGCCTACGTTGTCCAATCCAACGCCCGGTTTTGACCCGATGTTAATTTTGACTCCGGCGACTGCCACACCCGGCGGGCCAACCCAAACGCTCTCATCCGGGGGACAGGCGACAGAAAGCGGTCTCATCCCAACCGTGTCGCCAACACCAACCATAACCCCGACTTTTACGCCGACTCTGCTGCCCACCTCCGCCGCAACCGCGATTCCCACCGCCACGTTGACCCCCACCGCGATTCCGATTCCTGCCTCCCATAAAATTGACAACAGCCGGATTGCGTACCATGCCCAGTGGTGGAACAACTGCGGCCCGGCAACGCTGACGATGACCTTGAGCTATTTTGGCTACAACCGTGACCAAGGGCCTGCCGCCAATTATCTCAAGCCGAACAGCGAAGATAAAAATGTCAGTCCCTATCAGATGGTTGCTTACGTGAATGAACAGGCCAGCACAAATTATGCGGTGCGGGCGCTGTATCGAATTGGCGGGGATATGCAGCTTTTAAAAACCCTGCTGGCGAATAATTTTCCGGTCATCATCGAAAAAGGCTACGAAGTCAATGATCTGGGCTGGATGGGACATTATTTGCTGCTGATTGGCTATGATGATACACTGGCGACCTTCTATGCCTACGACAGCTATCTCGGACATGGTAATTTACAGGGTCGGCCTGAATCCTACCAAGAAGTTGAATACTACTGGCGACATTTTAACCATCTTTTTATCACCGTGTATGACCCCGCCCGCGAAACCGAGTTAATGACGATTCTGGGTGCGCGGGTTGACCCCACCGCCGCCGCCCAGATGGCACTGGACACCGCCCGCACCGAAGCCGCCGCCCGTCCCGATGATAATTGGGCGTGGTTTAACATCGGCAGCGCGTACACGATTCTTGGGGAACATGACTTGGCGGCTCAAGCCTATGACCAAGCCTTTGCGCTGGGGATGCCGTGGCGCACCCTGTGGTATTTGCATACGCCGTATGAATCGTATTTTGCTGTAGGGCGCTATGACGATGTGCTGGCGCTGGCGCAGTCTGCCGAAAGCACCACCGTCAACGTGGAAGAGACCTTTTTCTATCGCGGTGGGGTGTATGCCGCACAGGGCAACTTGGACAGCGCGATTCAGCAGTTTAACCTTGCGCTGACCTACAACAAGAATTTTTATGCAGCTTCGGCGGCGCGTGATGCCGTGCAAAATGGCACGTTCAACACGCAGCTTATCTTCAGTGTGGGGTTGGGGCGGTAGAAAGTACCGTCCTCCCCAATCCGTCTGGTTTTCAATCCCCGGATTGTCTCATGCTAAAATTGCGGTAGGTGTGTTGCTGATGAATGACCCTGCCTTGCCCGTTTTACGTGATGCGAACCGCTATCTGTTGACGTTAGCAGAGAGCGCTGTTGCGTTGGGAATCACCCGCCGTCAATTGGATCAACTGATTCAACAAGGAAAATTGACCCGATTATTTTTTAAGGGGCGGGCGTTCATCGCCGCGTATGAAATTGATTGGTATTTATTGAGCAAAAAAGGAATCGAACGGATGCTGTGGGCAGACGAAAACCTTTTTACAGGGGCGAACCCCTATCTGATGAGTTTGTTACAAACCCCGGGCGTGGATGCGAATACCTCCCTTTATCCGAGTTTTCACAGTGATCACATTACCCATATTAAAGACCATCTGAATCGCTATTTGCCGCGTCATTATATTGCGATGACAGAACACTCGCTCCAGATTAAAAGTCGAGAAGAGGAAGAGGAGGCTTTTCGCAACGATACCCCGGTGAAGCCCGATGTGACGATTTATCATCGCTATCCAAGCGTTCCCTTTCAAACTGGTACAACTGCCTCGCCTGCCATTGAACTGTCCTTACGTTTAGCTGAACTTAAAACGCTTCATGCGGTCAATATTTACGAAATCAAGCCAAGTGAACCAGAAAAGCGCGGAATCCCACTTGTACGCATTGAACTGCTCTCGCCCGCCAATATGCCCAAAGGTCGTCATGAGGCCGCTTACTTAGAAAATCGAACCAAATGCCTCTTGGCGGATACTATCTTGGTTGAGGTAGATTATTTACACGAATATCCCTCTCCGGTGCAAAACATGCCGCGCTACCCACAAGAGGAAACAGCCAAAGCCTTCAATGTGGCTGTCACCAACCCCAAAACCAATAAAATCCATGTTTATTTTTTTGGGATTAATGAACCGTTACCGCTTGTCACGATTCCCTTAAGCGGGGATGACCACTTGATTTTTAATTTTGGCGAGCCTTATCAATTTACATGGGATACATCCCGATTTGGCATGGACATTGATTATGCCGAAGAACCGCTCCGAATGAATCGGTACAGCGAGGCAGACCAACAAGCGATTCGTCAGCAGATGAAGGTGATTCAAGACAAGCTGCGTGGTCATTAAAATCATGGGCGATACGGGCGGGGATCAAGGCTAAAACCCCTTGTCTCCACCCGTATCAATTTATGGGGTTTCAATCCAGAGGGTTGCCCCTTGCGGATGGTCAGCCAGAGGCAGCGCGTTATTTTCCACCACCGCTGCCTGTCCTGAGAAAAATTCAACAAAGCGCGTGCCATCGGGGATTCCACCATGAGCAACAGGCACATAGCTGGCGGGACGCGGGGTTTCGCTGCGGTGCGCCACGACTAAAATTCGTCCTTCGTGGCCTTCGCGCTGGTAGACAATCGTATCTTCCTCCGCCGCTAGCACCTGAAAACCACCCGTTTGCAAAATCTTGGAACTGCGGCGTAAGGCAATCAGTTTACGGTGGAAGTCGAGCAAATCCCTGTTCCAACGAGACTCGTCCCATTCCATACAGGCACGGGAGCGAAAGTGCGGGATGTCCTCCATGCCGATTTCATCCCCGTAATAAATGCAGGGAACACCGGGAAAAGTCATCAAAATGACCACCGCGAGTTTATGCAGCGCGTCGTTGCCATGCAGCAAAGAACGGATACGCTGGGTATCATGGCTGTCTAGCAAATTGTACTGCTGCAAGGCAATCACAAAGGGAATCGCGGCACGGCGGTAGCGCCATGTTTCTTCCATTGCTTCGGTTGACCATTTGATGGGGGAGGTAATCGGCAGTTCCAAGCCCCACGCGCCCTGTTGATAGCCTTTGAGCCAATGCAGCAGGGGAATGGACATGCCCATATAATTCATCACGCCATCAAATTGGTCGCCCTGTAGCTGTGGGCTGGCATCAAAGAAATTTTCGCCCATCAAATAAGCATCGGGGCGGGTGCTTTTAACCGAATTCCGAATCCCGCGCATGACTTCCACCCCGATTTGGGTTTCGCCCTGTCTACCCAACATATTAGCAACATCCACCCGCCACCCATCCGCCGCATAGGGTGGTTTGAGCCAATGGCGGAATACCGCGTCCTCATTTTCGTAAATGCGGCGGCGAAGTTCCGCGCTGCGATAGTTGAGCTTGGGCAATGACCAGACCCCTAACCATGAAGCATAGTCATCAGGATGCTTTTTAAAGCTGAAAAATTCGCTTTCCGGCGCTTGCGGATTCTGACGGGCAGCCTGAAACCAATGGCTGTAATATCCGCAGTGATTCGGCACAATATCCAGCAGATAGCGCATCTGACGTTCATCAAGGGCTTGGCGCAGTTCGACCAGCGCATCGTTCCCGCCCAAATGCGGATCCACATTAAAATAATCTACCACGTCATATTTGTGGTTGGTGTAGGCGGTAAAAATCGGGTTGAGGTACAGCGCGTTCACCCCCAATTGTTCCAGATAGTCGAGGTGCCGCGTGATGCCTTGTAAATCGCCCCCGTAAAAAACGAGCTGTGATGATGGAACTTCCTGCGGGTGCTGCCCCCATGCAAAGGTGTGGGGACGTTTGCCACGAAATTCATAGTCGTGGGGTTGGGGGTCGTTGGTGGGGTCGCCGTTGGCAAAAGTATCCGGGAAAATCTGATAAAACACCGATTCCATCAGCCATGCAGGGGTGTGATAATTGGCTAAAATCCGAAAATCGGTCACATCAAGCGGCTCATGTGTCACGACTCCGGCGGCGGTATACCACCAGATGCCATCTTCCGCTTCAATCAAAAAGCGGTAATGGACATGCGGTTCGTTGATGTGCAAATCCGCTTCCCACCACTGCACCGATGCCACACATTCCGCCTTGTGCATCGGGGTAAAAAATTGTTCGCCGTCCGGGAAAATTCGTACCAGAATCCGTTGGATAGGCGCATGTTCACCTGCCCGTAGCCTTAGCTTCAGGGTTTCATCCAAGCGCGGGTGTAAATTGGAAACATATTTTTCTGACCCGTCATGATGCAGGGTCAATAACCATGGAGGTCGCATCAATTTATTATCCTAACTAAACCGTTTTAGTTAATTGTGACGTTTTTAAGGGCGAGATTCAAGAGCCACGCGCATACGCCACAAAAAATTTATCTTCGCCGGCAAAGGGAACGGCGGAAAGACGTTGCTCAGAAATCAAGGTTTGGGGGAGATGGGTGCAACCCCGGACAAAGCTCAGTTCATCAAAGGTGTAGGTTGTCACCAGCAGGATACCATCCAAAAAATGCGGCAAATTTTCAAGAACGGCTTTCCAGCGTTCAGGATATTTATTCACGTCGGGGTGACGGATCAAGATGAGGCCAAAAGTACACGCAAACGGAAGATGGACGGCATCGGCCTGTACCTGCCAGACCGATTTTTTCTTGAGGCGCATAATATCCAAGCCAATGATCGTCCAAGCGGGGAAGAACTCGCGTAGCAGGGCCGATTCCACAAATGCACCGCACCCGATATTCAGCAGGCGCGGTGTGGCGGTGGATGGAATTTTTAACTGGTGGAGGATGCTCTCTAATCGAGCATTATTGTTGTGCATTTCTTAAACGGCGTGCCATCAATTCCAACCAAGGGAAATTGCCTGTGGCTAACGCCTGAACTGCCCCCTCAATATCATAGCTTACACGGCGCAATTCTACGTGAAGTTCGCCGTTTTCAAAGGTCAAGATCGCATAAGCGGCGCGGGGGTCGCCATCAAAAGGAAAGCCGATGCTGCCCGGATTAATCATGCGCCAAGCGCCCACCTCCCGATTCATCGCCACATGGGTATGGCCCCCCAACGCTACACGGCCTTCACGGTCAAGCAGCGCGTCCCGCACTTCATGGTCTGGCGTATCGGGGAGGAGGGTACCTTCATCATCACCCGGAATGGCATGGAAGCCAATCACCCAACCGAAGTCCTCCACTTCATGCCACAAATCTGTTCCCA
Organism: uncultured Anaerolineae bacterium; assembly: GCA_964639245.1. GTDB lineage: Bacteria > Chloroflexota > Anaerolineae > Aggregatilineales > J027 > SB15. The sequence continues at coordinate 16,344 of CAZXCU010000026.1, read as the reverse complement.
GTTCTTGGAGGTATTTCATGTCCTCCCAAGTCATCCGTTCCAATGCCCATGTAAAACAGGCATCCCGTTCGCGGGTTTGGGTGGCGCGGGCAGGCCAATTTTCTTCGGTGATTTTGCCCATGCGAGGCCGTACCCCCGTCGAAAGATAGCGGTCTGTGTTGCCCTGAATGACTTTGGCGTTTGGCAGTTCGCGTACCATTTTGACACATTCCGAGGGTTCGGGGCCAAACGCGGCTAAATCGCCCAGCACCCATGTCAGGTCAGCCCCACCTGCCGAGTCTAAATCTGCCAGCACCGCTTGGAGCGCCCGCAAATTGCCATGAATATCCGAAAGTACCGCTAAACGCATTGGTTGTTCATCCCTTTCTAGTCTGGAAATTGCAGCAGGTCGGCAAGATAAATGCTGTGGGCTTTTTCCTGCCCTACCGTCGTGGTCGGGCCATGACCGGGGCAGAGCGTAAAATCATCGTTTAAGGTCAAAATCTGCTGGACAATGCTTTTTTTGAGTGTCCGCGTATCTGCACCGGGCAAATCGGTTCGCCCGATGCCATTGTTAAAAATACAATCCCCGACAAAAGCGATTTTGTGTTCGGGCATAACAAAAATCACATGCCCCGGTGAATGTCCGGGTGTGAAGCGGACTTCAAAATGTAGCGTCCCAAAATCCAGCCCATCACCATGATTGAGGAATACATCCGGCACCGCCGCTTCGTCCGGTGCATCAATGCCGAAAAGTCTGGCACGCTGTGGCATGGCTTGCAGTTGAGCAACTTCATTTTGATGCACCCGCATCGGAACATTCAGCGCATCCTTGACAGGTTTGCTGGCAATCACATGGTCAAAATGGGCATGAGTCAGCAAAATTTCATGCACCCGAAACGGCTTGGCCTGTTCCAGAATCACGGGGGCGTTGGCGGCAGGGTCAATAATCACCGCATCTTGGGTGTCGGTATCCGCCACCAGATAGCAGTTGGTTTGGAGTGCGCCGAGGGGCATCTGAAGTAAATAAAGAGACATATTTATTTACGGCCTACGCCATATTTGTAAAGCAATTTCCCCAAGTTTCCTTGAACGTTCTATTATTTCTTCTTTGTTCCAGTGATTATATTCACAAATTTGTTTATTCAAGGCAAAATTGCTTTTCGCAAAGAACTGTCTTTTATCTTCAAAGGAAATATCTCCCATAGCTTCATTTAGACCGCTTAACGTTAAATTTCCTATAGTATGAAGGTAAGTGGCGTGAACACTTGTAGCATCTTCTCCAAGAGTTGATTTCCACTGCTCATTTAAGTTTTGTGGCATAATGTGTTCTATTGTTATACGACTGTGATCCATATTCACTGGCTCGTTATTTGTATAAATCATTTCCTCTAGGGATTCAAGAATATGCCGGGTTTTTGAAGTTCCACTGGCATAGATAGGAAATCTTTCCCAAGCACTTAAAAATTGTTCATCAGAGGGAAACTGCCTCGATAAGAGAAAGTCATAAGCGGCACCTACTAGCTGACCGTTGCTTGGTTCTATAGCTCGATACATCGCCGTGAAATACTTATTAAGTGCGTTAGTGTGTATACGGCAGAAGAAGCGTCTTACTACGAATGATTCTATTAAATCTAATATATCACACATATCGTCTTGTGATAATTTATTTTCCATATATTGACCATATATATTTAATAAGAAGGGATATGCTGTGTTGATTTCCCACTTGTTTATACGCTTCAAACGTTTGCGTATTTGTGGATTTTCTTCTTTTTCAGGGGTTATTAGTTTTAGATAATGTTCATGATAAGTATACATATCGAGCAATTTGTTGACAATTTCGTTGGGGCTTGTTCCTTCTGTACTTGCTCTAAGCACATCATATATACCACTTTGACGCACATATGTTCCATCTTTTATAATGTAGTACCACATGAACTCGGTTAATTTTTCCCCTAGTGATGATTGCATTGGAAGCCATACATCGTGGTAAGCAGTTTTTTGGTCTTCTGTACTAGGAATGTGCATAAAAAAATGATTACGCACCAAATCGGCTTGCGTAAGTGGTTGTCCTGTACCATTTAGGCTGTAGAAAATTCTGTAAGGACTGTCATTTGCATTTAAAACGACACTAACAAATGTAAGTTGTTGCATTATGTCGTTTTGAAATTTACTTAAATCTATAGGTTTGTCCTCGTTATCATTTCCACTGAGTTTCTTTTTGAAGAAGGTGTACAAATCTTTAAAGTGACTTTCTGGATTATGCCTTCTATCAATAATATCTATGAAGGCTTCTTTGTCAGCATCTGTTGGCAATAGCTTAAGTCTGTTATCGCCCTTTCCCCATTTATTTATCAAATATAATTCATTAATTTGGTCGGCAAGTTCGCTTTTACCTACTGTTAAATCTCGTATAGCAGCTAAAATAACAAAGATAGTTGTTAATCTTTGCTGTCCATCTATTAGCAAATACTTGCTAACACCATGAGGTAGCATGTCAATAGGCATAGTAACAATGGCACCCATGAAATGTTCTTGAGTATTTTCAGCTTCATAGACATCTAACAAATCACGCCAAAGTTCATCCCAATTCTTTTTATCCCAACTATATACTCTTTGAAATAGTGGAATAACATATTGTTGTGTACCTTCCAACAATCTCTGTAATTTTGTTTCAGTAGCGTTCATGGGAATCTCCAGATAAAATATAAGCCTTATGATATATTTTATGTTATAACTTAAAAATTACCACAAGGCTTATACCACATTGAGTTAATTACCTTCTGTTTGTGGTTGGGCAACAGATTCCGCTTCAATATCGCAGATTTGCCATTTGCCGTCCCGTGCTTCCATCAACAGCAGAATCGCGCCCACGTCATTCGTGCTATAGACTTGTGCCGCTTGGCCTGTCCAAATCGCGTAATCACCCGTGACACGAATGTAGAGCAAATCATCCTTAAGTTCTTGGGCAACCGTAAACTGCGTCTGGGAGAGGTCAATCCGCCCGCCGAGTTGGGCTTGCTGCTCTGCCACACTGCCGCGCAAGCTGATAATAATTTCTTTGCAAACATAGGTATTCATGGCGGTAAAATCGCCCGCGTAAATGGCCTCCATACCCGCCACCGCATTCGGAATCGGGTCGCCGGGGTCAGGCTCGGATTTTTCCTCGCAAGCGGTCAGCAAAATGCCGAACAGCAGCAGCAGCACCCACCCGCGCATTACTCCGCCTCCTCGTCTGTTTGGGGAAGCTGACACCATTTCCAGCGATTGTCCTCCACAATTAATGCGGCGGTTGAACCAAAATCTTGTGCGGGGGTCAACACTTCGTTGCTGCTGAACAAAAGGATGGTTTGTTCAAGATTCCCCACTTCGGCTTCTGTTGCGGTGAGCAGCGCTGCGCCAAGGGATGGGTTGTAAAAGTCGGGCGGGGTGCGAAGTTCTTGAATATCACGCTGACTCCATCCCTGCGCCGCTTCAATTAAGGCTTCCTGATATTCACGGCAGGCAAACTGGGCAATTTCTTCGGTACGATAGCGATAAAAGCCGAGCAAAAAACCGCGTGCAGCCCGTTCGACTTCGCGGTAGCCGCCGCAGAACTTCCAGCCATCTTCCCGAACAAGATGCGCGTCAGGAAAATCTGCGCGGTCTTGCAAAGCGATAATCGCGCCGTCATCCCGATTGACTCGCAGCGACCCACCCGTCTGGATGCTTAAATCGTAGCCCGCCGGGGTTAATTCGAGGATACGCCAATCATTTTCCAAATTCAGCAAAAACCGCCCCGCGCCGTAACGTTCTGAGGAAATCTGGCTTAAGTCATTCCGTTGATGGGCGCAGACGACCCCTGCCAGTGTTTCGGTATCGCCCGTGTAAAAGGCCGTGTAAAACAGATTAACGGTGGCTTCGGCGGTGTCCGGCGTGAGGGCTAAATCGGTAGGGCTGATGACGAGCGCGGGCGGATTCGGAGGGCAAACGAACCACTGCCCGCCATTTTCAACCATTCGCATCGGTTCGGTGGGCAGTTCAATCAAGGTGCCATCGCTGGCGGTGACTGTCCCGGAAATCGTTAATTCGGCTTCATTGGGAATCGTGGGTTCAACACTTACCTGAAGATTGCTGACATCCACTGTGCCGCCACTTCGCGCACGGACTAAAGCCCGATACTCCGATTCCCGGTAGAGAACGTCGGGGCAAAAATACGACGCAATCAGGCCGTAACTTTCGGCATCGGCGGTCAACAAATCCGTGTAAAAATTGAGCGCGGTTTGTTCAGGATTGCCTGCGACGGGCGGAGTCTCCTGAGCAAACAGGCTGGGGGTGGTCAGAATCAGTAAAAAAAGTAATGCAGCGCGTACTTTACTCATGGTCAATTTTCCCATGCTAAGAATCTGTCCTAATGGTACTGCAAAGTAATAAAAAGGGCAGTCATGTTCTGCCCTTTTGTGTTTAATTCACCTGCCATGTTCCCGTTGGGGTGGGAGTCCATGTTTGGGAAGGCGTGGGGCTGCCATACCATTCCGCAAATTGAGTCTGGGTAGCGGCGGGAACAGCCGTTAAATTGTCGCTTTGCACAATGGCGGTGGCTTGTACATCCACTTGGTCTTCGCGGATGGTCACGCTCCAGAGGGGTTGTTTGTTATCAGGGATAAACTTCCGCACGACTTCAATCCAAGTTTGCCCCGGACGGAGCATGATGGGGGTGTCATTTTCGTCTATGTAGCGCAGATACAATCCGCCGCGTTCCCGATTGCGATACCATTCGCCCTTGTACCAGCGTCCATCGCGGAAAACCCATGCTCCGCCCGTTCCCCAGATTTGATGTTCCACCGCCAACCCGCCAATTTCTGATTCATACACATCGGGGCGGTCAACATGGTACACCTCGATAATCACCACATTATCGGCGCTGAGTTGTTCGCCCGTGGTTGCGTCGAGGTGCGGCAAACCACTGTCCCAACGGTAATATTTGTTGTCGTCGGGGTTGTACTGCCAGCGTGTCAGGGAACGGTCACTGTACCAATCAATTTCAATATCATTCGCGGTTTCGCCGCCTGCGTCCGGTGTTTCGTCAAAGGCCAAGCCCGTCGCAATCATGCCATCGTTGACATCACGGCGTTCGGCTTCTTGCCAGATAGCCACCGTATTGGCAAAAAGGGTATGTTCAAAGGGGCGGTCATCCCAGCGAATCCGACAAAACGACGGACAGTTGACCCCGATTTGCGGACTCATCGCCCGCCATTTCCAGTCCGAAGCCAGCACAAATTCACGAATCCAATCATTTGAGCCGCTATAACCCAACATCGCTTGATAAATATTGACCAGTTCCAAATCCATCAGACGGGCAGAACGGATGCTGCCGACCATTTCAGGGCTTTGACTGCGATACAGCGCGGCAAAACGAGTCACCCCGCCTTCGACTTCATATTCATACACAATATCGGCAAAACTCAGCCCATACTGCGGGCGCACCACTTCAGGAAAATTGCTGACCTTCAAAATCAAGGTGCGGCGGTTACGTGCTTCTTCACTTGGATAGGGCAGTCCGGTGAGGGGGTTGTAATTTTCGGGAAATTCACGCGGCCCGATGGTTGTCGGCGTAATGGTAGGCGTGTCGGTGAAAAGTTCTGTCGGTGTTTCGGATGGCAAAGGGCTGGCGGTGGGGGTCGTGGTTGCCACCTGTCCGGTGACTTCAGTGCCACGCGGGGTATTGGTTGGAATGAGAGTCGGGGTGTCTTGTTGACCGGGACTGGCTTGAGCGCTGATGCCCAACGCCGCGCCGATAACCACAATCAAACTGAATGAAATGAGTAAACGATGCCGCATAAAATTCCTCCGGCGCATGATTGTACTGAAAGTTCAATAAGTTGGTATGGTCGGTAGGGGAGTCATAGGCAAAATGTGGTAACATGACAACGGACGCAAAAAAACACACAAAACCAAACCTATGATTATCAATCCCATTCCTCCACACCCCAAATGGATGCGGTCTAAAGCGGTGACGGTGCTGCTGTGGGCGCTCTCGCGGTTTAATGACCAAGTGCCAGCCCCGTTTCGGGTCGTTTTGATGCCCTTTGTCAAAATTACGCCCAAACTCTATGTTGGCCCGCAGTTAGATCGCTCTGGCTGGCGCAGACTCAACAAATTGGGCGTGACCAGCATCGTTAATTTGCGGGTTGAAATGGATGACCGCGAAAAAGGCATCCACCCCGACCATTATTTGTGGCTGCCCACCATTGACCATACCTCCCCAACGGTGGAGCAGATGAAAAAAGGCGCGGCCTTCATCAAAGAACGCATTGACGCGGGCGAAAGTGTGTATATTCACTGTGCAGCGGGGGTTGGACGTGCGCCCTTGGTGGCGGCGGCCTATCTGGTCAGCGAAGGCATGACTGTCGAACAAGCCCGTACTTTTCTGCGGGAACGCCGTCCGTTCATCAGCCAATCGGACAGCCAGAAACAACGTTTAATTCAATTTGCGGAAGCGATAGGTGCAAATGCGCGTTAAAAAACTCCTGATTGCGTTGGCGCACCCCGATGATGAAGCATTCGGGTCAGGCGGGTTAATCGGCAAATATGTGGCGGCGGGAGTCGAAGTCTATTACATCTGCGCGACCCAAGGCGACAGAGGCACAATCTCCGAAGAACACCTGCAAAAATATGGGTCGGTGGCGGCGGTGCGGGATGCCGAACTGGACTGTGCTTCGCAGGTGCTGGGCTTCAAAAAAGTCTATAAACTCGGGTACAGCGACAGCGGCATGATGGGTAGCGAGCATAACCAGCACCCGGACTGTTTGTGGCAGGCCGATGAAAACGAAGTCACCGCCAAAATCACCGAAATCATGCGCGAAGTTCAGCCGCAAGTCGTTATGACTTTTGATTCGTATGGCGGTTATGGACACCCTGACCATATTTTTATGCACCGTGCCACCACCCGCGCTTTTAACGACCTGCGGAACGAAGCGGGGTATCAGCCACAAAAATTGTATTATACGGTGCTATCCCGCCGTCAGTTGCAATTTTTCATCCTCATCATGCGCCTGCGCCGCCAGAATCCGCGTGCCATGGGGGTGAACAAAGATATAGATTTTATGACGATTCTCGAAAAAGCCATGTCCCCGACGACGCGGATTAACGTGCTGCGCTATCAGGACATCTGGCAAGAAGCGGCGGAGTGTCACGCCAGCCAGGTTAGCCCGCGCACCCGTTTCCCGCGCTGGGTTCGGCGGTTCATCTCACGTCGCCAATCGCTGTATCGGGCATTCCCTGAATTTCCCAAGGGGGGACGCATGGAAAATGATTTGTTTGAGGGAGTCTCGGTGTGACCCGTTCTCAAGTTATTCGCACGCTGTTTCTGGGGGGACAAACCGCAATTTTCATTGAATTGGTGGTGGTTTTTGGGGCGATTTTTCTGGTACTGACACAACCGTTTATGGGGGACTATCGCAGTATCGAGTCCAAAGCCGCCTATGATACGTTTGAAACGACCTATGACATTGTGAATGAAGCGCCTTTTGTATGGAGCATGTCGATTGTCTTGACGGTGATTGTCCCCACTGGCGCAATGCTTATCGTGGTGTGGGCATGGCATTTGTATTTTGCCAGCGAACACATTCAACTCATGAATTGGGTTGCCACCAGTATCGCGCTGGTCGGGGTTGCCTTCAATTTGATGCTCGGCGGTTTTACTTTGACCGCCACACCATTTATCCGCCAGGCGATTGACGCGGGCGATATTGCTTTTCAAGATGCCTATATTGGTTTTGTGCTGTTCAACGCGATTGGCATGATGGGCATTGCGACTCTGTATGCGTTTTATCCGCTTTTGCTGGTGGTGGCTTCCTACGAAAAACGCCTGCTGCCGGTCTGGTTTATGGTAATTGCGATTGCCATTGCGACCTTTAATGATGTTGCTATCTTTTTTGTCGCCGAGTCTCCCCGTTTGGCGGACGGCATGGATATTGTGCGGGTATTTTGGCCTTTTTTGATGGGGGTTGCCATGCTAAGAAAAGCCCAGCAGCTTGCCAATGACCAATACAAAACCACCACGCCTTAAAATTTACGGGTCGCCGGGGGGTAGCCAGCCCAGATTTTCAGGTCATCCGTTGGTGAATTGCGTTTAGCCGCCTCTTGACTCACCCGCTAGCCCCAAATCCCCATATCACATCCCAGCGCAAATCGTCAAAAGCTATACCCGCTAGGGGTGGTTAATTTGATTCCTGTTAGCTGAATAAAGCGTCCTTGATGTTGATGCCACTCTGCTGGAACAAATTGCTTGACTCACTCTCAGAGATTGGCTATGATAAAGGAGTAATTGAGAAAATTATCATTAATGAGAATTTGTTCAAAAATGAGTTGTTTGCAATTATCTCCTGAGATTTTCCCTTCTGATCTCATCCCTGACCCTTTTGCCTGCTTCTGGTTAACCAGTGAATCACATCCTGTTCTGTTTACTACTTTGAAAGGAGCAACTTCGCCTATCCAAGACATTTCCCACACACTCACCCAAAATAACAACCCAAAAGGATTTTAGATATGAAACACATTGCAAGATTATTTCTGATCATGGTGCTGCTCGCAGTCGCAGTACCCGCCGCCCATAAACTTTCCGCGCAAGATGACATTACGATTTGTTTTGCTTTTCAAGATCTGGAAACTGAATTCTGGGTCGCAGGCCACAAAGCCATCACCGAAACCCTCGCTGAACAAGGGGTTGAAGTGATTGAACGTAACGCCAATGAAGATGCCAACCGCCAGCTTGAACAGGTCAATGACTGTATTGCTCAGGGTGTGGATGGAATTATCATTATCCCGCAAGATGGGGAAAGCGCCGTCACGATTGTGAATGAAGCCCAAGATGCAGACATTCCGATTGCCGTGTTTAACCGTCCGCCCTCTGACCTGAGCAAAGGGATTGTGGTGGTCGCCGACAATGAAACCATCGCCCAACAAGCGGTTGAATTTATGGCACAAAAAGCCATTGCACGGTTTGAAATTACCGGCGAAAAACTCACCCCCCTGATTATGGTGGGGGATTTAGGCGACCCGAACGCGGTAGGCCGTCGTGATGGGTTCTACAATGTGATTGAAAAATACCCGGATATTTTCAATACGCCGATTGAAGTAGCGACGGAATGGGATGCCGCTACTGCACTGGCGAATCTTGAAGCCGCAATTACCGCCAACCCCGATGTGGATTTCTTGTTCACCTCCTCTGACTTCCTGTTCCCGACGATTCGCTCGGTGCTGGAACCGCGTGGCATGTGGGTGCCGGCGGGTCAGCAAGGCCATGTGATTATGGGCGGGTTGGATGGCGACGCGACGGCTTGCCAACTGATTAAAGAAGGCTATGTGGACTCAACAGGTGTACAAGACCTGTTCTTTGAAGCCCAAGCCTCGCTGGATGCTATTCTTGCCGCGATTGCAGCCGAAGAAGCCCAGCCAAATCAAGTGGTGGAAGATCCCGGTTTTGCCCTGACTGCTGGTAATCTTGACTGGCAGGAAATGGATATGTGGGGCTGCGTGCTGCTGGCTGAAGGTTTCCTCGATCAATAAACTTAGTTGAACTCCGTTAATGGGGGTCTCGTGCCCCCATTGACTTTCACCTGAAAGGCAAAATAATGGCAATTATTAAAGAACAAACGGGCGGGATGAAGATTACCGCGCCGCGAAATCAAATTGACCCCAACCGATTCTTGCAAACCCTCAAAAATGGGCTACGGCGGGTGCTGCTGTCAGAATACTTTGTATTCTATCTGATGGTGGTTTATTTCATCATCTTAGTGCCATTTTTGCCCACCCTCTCTAAACCCGCCAACATTACGAATATTCTTTCTAACACATGGCCTTTGCTGCTCGTGGCTATCGGACAGACATTTGTCCTGATTATTGCGGGCATTGACCTCTCACAAGGGGCTGTCATCGGACTAACCAGTGTGGTCGGAGCAGCACTCATGGCAACCGCCGCTTCGGAAGATGTGCTTTCTAACAGTCCGCTCTGGGATGTGGTCATTTCAACGGATGGTGGGTTGCTTGCCGAAAATCAATGGGCAGTGCCGCTAGCGATTTTAGCGATGGCGCTGGTGGGCATCCTCGTCGGATTTTTCAACGGCACCGCGATTGCACGTTTCAATATGCCGCCCTTCATGGTGACGCTGGTTGCGCTCATGTTCTTCAGTGCGCTAGCGATTTACTTAACCCAATCTGAAAACATTCGCAATTTACCCGAATCGTATATTAATCTCGGCAAGGGCGATCTGGTTTCGGTTTATTTTGGTGAAAAAGTCGAGTCAAAAATTCCCCGCCGCGAAATTTACCCGCTTATCACCTACGCGATGGTTATTTCGGTGTCGCTGGCGGTGGTAGCCCATGTCATCCTCAGCCGCACCATTTTTGGCAAACAGGTCTATGCAATGGGAACGAACAAAAAAGCGGCGGCGGTCTCCGGGGTTCCCATCAAGCGTGTCATCATCACGGTGTATATGCTGAGTGCATTTTATGCCACGATGGGAGGGCTACTGTATTCTGCCCGTCTGGAAGCAGGCCGCCCCACCTTAGGTGCGGGAACATTTTTACTGGATGTCATCGGCGCAACCGTCATCGGGGGAACAAGCCTGTTTGGGGGGAAGGGCAAAGTGCTGTGGACATTCTTCGGGGTGCTGTTTTTTGTGCTGCTTTCCAACACGCTGAATCTGATGAATCTCTCGGCTTTTTACATTGATATGGTCAAAGGGTCGGTTATTCTGGCGGCGGCGCTGATTGATGTTATTCGTACCCGTTTGGCGACAGTCAGGAGCTAAGCCATGAACGAATTCCTCATGGAAATCCGCGATGTTAGCAAAACCTTCTTTGGCATCCAAGCGCTGCACAACATTCAACTGGGTATCCGGCGGGGGAAGGTGCTGGGGTTAATCGGACAGAACGGCGCGGGCAAAAGCACCCTCATGAATATCTTGGGGGGGGTGATTCAACCGGATAACGGCGGACGGATGCTTTTCAATGAAGAAAATTATCAACCTCGTTCCCCTTCAGATGCGACCCATCACGGGATTGCCTTCATCCACCAAGAATTGAATCTGTTCACCAATTTGAATATCGCCGAAAACATTTTTATTGATGATTTTCCGATTTCTACACTTGGCATGTTGGGCTTTGGCTTTGTAGACCGCCGCAAAATGTACGAAGCAACACGCAAACTGCTTGAGTCTATCGAATTGGATTTATCGCCGCGCATGTTGATTGATGACCTATCGCCGGGCGAACGGCAATTGGTCGAAATCGCCAAAGCGCTGCATATAGACGCGGAACTCATTATTTTTGACGAACCCACCACCTCACTCACCGCCAAAGAAACCGAGCAGTTATTTAACATCATCCACCGCCTGCGCGAAAATGGCAAAACCATCATTTATATTTCGCATATCTTGGCGGATGTGCTGAAAATTGCCGATGATATTGCGGTGCTGCGGGATGGGGAATTGGTGGGTGCAGGGGCGGTGCAGGACTTCAGCATTAACCGCATGATTTCCATGATGATCGGACGCGACCTTGACCAGCTTTTCCCCGTCCGCGAAACCCAACCTGCCTCCGAAGTGGTGCTGGAAGTTCGCCAACTGTGTCAATCGGGCATTATCAAAGACATCAATTTGACGTTGCACAAAGGGGAAGTGCTGGGGGTGTTTGGATTGATGGGGTCGGGCCGCACTGAACTTGCCCGCATTTTATTCGGTCTGGACGACTACGAAAGCGGCGAAGTGATGATCAACGGGACAGCCGAAAAACGCTGGACTCCCGCCAAACGCATTGCCAATCGCGTGGCCTTTGTGACCGAGAATCGGCGTGAGGAAGGGCTGATGATGGAAGCGACGATTGCCGACAATATCGGTTTGGCTTCCCTCAATCGCTGGGCGCGGATGCAGTTCCTTGACCGTCAAACGCTGCTAACACAGGCACAGCAAACCACCCAGATGCTTCATATTAAGTGCGGTGATATTTATACCCAACCCGCCAAAAGTTTGAGTGGGGGGAATCAGCAGAAGGTGGTCATTGCCAAATGGCTGATGTCCGAACCGATGATTTTTATGATGGACGAACCCACACGCGGGATTGATGTGGGAGCGAAATTTGAGATTTACACGATTGTGAATCAACTTGCCGCACAGGGCAGCAGCATTTTGTTCATTTCTTCCGATTTAGATGAACTGATCGGAATGTGTGACCGGATTGTGGTCATGGGACGCGGCGAAATTTGTGGTGAATTTGCGGGGCGGACATATGGCAAAGAAGCCATTCTCCGCGCCGCCTTCCGTGAAGGAGAAACCGCATGAATATTGCAATGGGATTGCGACAGGAACATCGGGTGAACCTGCTGCGTTATACCACCCCGGTGATGTTTGTGGTCATTTTTCTGTTTTTTGGGCTGCAATCGCCCCGTTTTCTGGAAGCGGAAAGCATCAGCAACATTGTGAAGCAAGCCTCTTTTGTGGGCATCGCAGCGGTGGGCATGACCTTTGTTCTGCTGACAGGCGGGATTGATATTTCAGTCGGGGCAACCATGTACCTTGCACCTCTCGTTGCCGGGGTGATGATGCGCGATTATGACTTGGGGGTGCTGCCCGGTCTGGGGATTGCGCTGGGCATGGGGTTGATCATTGGCACTGTGAACGGGTTTTTCATCGTCAAACTCAAAATTGTGCCGTTCATTGTGACCCTTTCCACGTTATTCTTTATGCGCGGCGCGGGAACCTTTCTGACTGACTCCCGCCAGCTTGATTTTCCACGCAGCATGATTGATTTCGGGTTGATTAAAATTGTCGGGATTCCGCTGCCGATTGTCCTTTTTGCGGTGGTCGTGGTGATTGCTCACCTGATTCTGACCCGCACCCCGTTTGGACGACAGCTTTACGCGGTTGGAAACGACAAAGAAGCGGCTAAAAAAGCCGGTATTAACGTAGACCGCACCATGTATATTGCCTATATCCTATGCAGTGTGTGTGCGGCGCTGGCGGGATTTGTTCTCATCGCGCAAATCGGACGGCTTGACCAGGCCTTCGGGGAAGGGGCAGAATTTGATGTCATCGCTGCCGCTGTACTGGGCGGGACAAGTTTATTCGGTGGGGTGGGGAGTGCATTTGGGGCAGTGATTGGCGCAACCCTGATTCAAATGGTTGAAGCCGGGCTGATTTATACCAATGTCAACCTTTACCTGCAACCGATGGCGCAGGCATTCATCATCTTTTTGGCCGTTTTTTTTGACAGCTTGCGCGAAACCACCCTCCGCAAACTCAAAAGACGTTTTATCCGTGCGGAAGCCTAGCCATGCTCAAAATTGCTCCCTCCATTCTCTCGGCGGATTTTACCCGCCTTGGCGCACAGCTTGCCGAACTTGAGACGGCAGACCAGATTCACATTGATGTGATGGATGGGCGGTTTGTCTCGCAAATTTCCTACGGGATTCCGATTGTGAAAGCGGTGCGGCAAGCCAGCCAACTGCCCTTAGATGTGCATTTGATGGTGGTTGAACCCGAACGGCAGATTGAAGCCTTTGCTGCCGCAGGTGCGGATATGCTGACGATTCATCTTGAGGCAACGTCGCATGTTCACGCGGTCTTGCAGCGCATCCGCCAATTGGGTTTAAAGGCGGGCATCGCGCTGAATCCGCATACGCCCGCCCTTTTGCTATCAGAAATTTTACACATGGTGGATTATATTCTGGTGCTGGCGGTGAATCCGGGCATGGCGGGGCAACAGTTTCTCCCCGAAATGCTGACCAAAATTCAACGCATCCATCAGATGATTGACCATCGCCCGATTGATCTGGGGGTGGATGGCGGTATTACCCTGCAAACAGCAGCTTCGGTGATAGCCGCGGGGGGAAATGTCCTCATCGCTGGCACGGCGATTTTTAACGCGCCGGATGGACTGGGTGTAGGCATAGACTCGCTGCGCGAAATCGCGCTTCAAACGGAAAAAGTGTAATTATGGCTCGACCAACCCTCCCACCCGATTTACGCCTGCTGAGTAAAGTGAGCATTCTTTATTATGAACAAAAACTCACGCAGGATGAAATTGCTAAAAAGCTGCATCTTTCGCGCCCAAAGGTTTCGCGTTTGCTGCAACAAGCCGAAGAAGTTGGCATTGTGCGAGTCAGCGTGCATGTCCCTGCCAATGTCTACTCGGATTTAGAACATCGTCTTGAGGAAATTTTTGGACTGGAAGAAGTCGTCATTGCGGAGGTGGAAGAAAACGCCTCCCAAGAGGTCATCTCTAAAAAAGTGGGGGCGGCGGCGGCTGAATATTTGCAACGTACTACCCAAGCTGGCGATACGATTGGCATTTCTTGGGGGGTCACACTGAAAAGTATGGTCAGCGCCTTACAATCCCCGGATGTCGAGGACTTGCATGTTGTCCAGCTGATTGGCGGGTTAGGCCCACCCGAAGCGGATACCCATGTCACGGAAATCTGCCGCCGGATGGCACATGTGCTGAACAGCAAATTAACCCTGCTGCCAGCGCCGGGGGTGGTGGGCAGCGTGAGCATGAAAGACGTTATTCTGGCGGATAGCTACGTCCAAAATGCGTTCAGCCAGTTTTCAAAAATCAATACTGCCTATGTGGGAATCGGGGTGCCATCGCCAGAGTCGGTGGTCATGCAAGCCCGTTCGATCATCAGCCAAGAGGAACGCCAAGTCCTGCTGGACAAAGGTGCGGTGGGGGACATTGCGCTGCGCTTTTTTGACCGCGCTGGTCACGCCATCCAATCTGACCTTGATGACCGTGTGATTGGTGTCACGCTGGAACAGTTGCGGCACATTGACCGTGTAGTCGGGGTTTCGGGCGGACCACAAAAAGATGAGGTGATTTTAGCGACTCTGCGCGGCAGGTTAATTACAGTTCTGGTCACAGATCAATGGCTGGCAACACGCCTCCTACACCGAGTTGAAACGGAAAAATAGCATGGAACTTCAAGAAATTTTGACCACTGCCCGCGCTGTCATTGAACGGGAAAGCGCCAGTGTGACGGGTTTGATACAGCAATTGGATGAGAATTTCGCACGGGTTGCGCATGTCCTGTTGGCCTGTCAGGGGCATGTACTGGTGGCGGGGTCTGGCACATCCAATCCAGTCGCGGCACGGTTGGCACATTTGCTGTCTTGCTGTGGCACCCCCGCCCTTTTTATTCATCCCGGCGACAGCCAGCATGGGCTTTCCGGCGCTGTTACCGAACGGGATGTTTTAATTGCCATTTCTAAGGGCGGGCGCACTGTCGAAGTCAATCATCTGGCACGCATAGCCAAGCAACGCGGGGCAAAGGTGATCGCCTTCACCGAAAAACCCGACTCCGAACTGGGGCAAATGAGTGATGCTGTGCTGCGAATTCAACCTGCCCCGGAGGTTGACCCCTACGGCATGATTGCAACGGGCAGTTCGCTCACCACCGCCGCGATGGGGGATGCCCTGTGTGTCACGCTCCTGCATCTGCGCGGTTACACGGAAGAATCCTTCAGCCAGACCCACCCCGGCGGGGCGGTAGGCCACTTCATTGACAGCAAAAAACAAAAGGAGCAACCATGAAAGCCGTAGTGTATCGCGGGGCGGGCAAGGTTGCCTGCGAGGACGTGCCTTACCCCGATTTGCCGCCGGATGGGCTTATTCTCAAAGTAACCGCCTGTGGTATTTGCGGGTCGGATTTGCGAACGTACCGTCATGGAATGCGGGCGGACAAAGACTGGCAAATTTTAGGCCACGAAATTTCCGGTGTTGTGGCGGAGGTCGGGCGCGATGTCCACGATTATCGTGCGGGGGAACGGCTGGCGGTAGCGGCAGATGTTCACTGTCACAAGTGTTACTACTGCAAACAGGCCCTTTATAACCTGTGCGACGAATGGAAGCTCATCGGAACGCATTTTCCCGGTGGGATGACCGAATACATGCAGTTAAGCGGTGATATGCTGCGACGGGGGATTATTCATCGGATTCCCGACAGCCTTTCCGACCTGCATTCTGCCTTAGCCGAACCTGCCTCCTCGGTCATCTGGGCGCAAAAATTGTTAGCGATTGAACCGGGCGAAGTGGTGGTAATTTTCGGGGATGGGCCTATCGGGGCTCTGCATGTGCAGGTTGCCCGCGCACGGGGTGCAAAACCCATCATGGTTGGGATTACCGGGGGACGGCTCGACCTGTTTAAAAATCATGACTTCGGGACATGGCACGTTTTTAATAATGACACAGACGATGTAATCGCCGAAGTGAAAGCGCTGACCGAAGGGCGGGGTGCAGATGCAGCCATTGTTGCCGCCCCGGCGAAAAGCCCACAGGCACAGGCCGTCAATATTGTGCGGAAGCGGGGACGGGTGAGCCTGTTTGGTG
>CAZXCU010000025.1:0-53578 GCA_964639245.1 uncultured Anaerolineae bacterium | reverse complement strand
AGCATTTCCATGAAGCGCACGAAGCCGGTATAGCCTTCCTGATACAAGCGCGTAAAATTCACCAGCCGCTGAATCGGGTCAATCAGAATTTCTATACACAGCAAAAATGTCACCAGGTCTGCCAGACTCAACACATCATCTTTTATCGCTACCGCGCCAAAGATAATCACGGCTACGGTCATGACCTGTGTGAAAGCAATCATCCCGCCGGAAAAATAGGCTTCGCTGCGATAGCCCCGACCCCGACTTTCCACAAATCGGCGGTTTTCGCGGGTAAATTTTTCCCGTTCAATCGCTTCGTTGGTAAAAGATTTCACTACACGGATACCCGCCAGCGAATCTTCTACCTGTGCATTAATATCCCCGATGCGTTCTTTGCTTTCGCGCAGCGCCCGATTCATGTGTTTGTTGAAATACAACCCGTAAAGCGCCATCACAGGTAAAAAGAGGAACACCACCCCGGCGAGTTCGGCGTTGATGCTCACCAGAATGGCAAATGTGCCGATGAATTTTAAAAGCGAAATGACCAGATCTTCCGCCCCGTGATGATACAGTTCGGAAAGCCAGAACAAATCGTTGGTTAAACGGGTCATCAACTGGCCTGTTTTTTGTTCATCATAAAAGCGGAAGGATAATTTCTGGTAGTGGTCAAACAATTCATTCCGCATATCACTTTCAATTTTCGCGCCCATCACATGCCCCTGATAATCTACGAACAGATTGCACACAAAATGGAGCGCGACGAGTCCGAGCATGGCTATCCCCATCAGATAAATTTGTGTCCGATGGCCTTCAAGTAAATCATTGGTGAGCTTATGGGTGCAGAGGGGCAGCAGCAGCGTCACCCCTGCCAAGACCATCGCACACGCCATATCCGCCAGCAGCCATCCACGATACGGACGGTAATACGATAAAAATTTCCTCAATTGGTGCATTTTTGACCCTATCGCTGTTGTCACATTGGATTCTGTAGGGTGGTTATCTATTTTCCCTACGGCAACTTAAACCAAACCGTAGCGCGGAGGCAACAGGCAGCAACCTACCACCGCCCTTTGTCAAGAGGTCGTCAGGCACGCGGATTCAATTGAAACTTAGGGGTAAAAAACTACGCAGACACCACCCTAAGCGAAAGGCGTGCTGATTGAGGAATAATTTTCGTGGATGACATGAGTCTCAGCTCCTTTCACTCAAGCGAACGATGGCAAAATCATAACATCATTAAATTATGCTTGCAAGTTGGAAGGCAAAAATCGGGAAACATCGAAGAATCCGTTGTTTAAGTGCTTCATCCGACAAGGAAACATAGATGAAATCCCGTAGGGACATTGCCCCGCTTCCCGCCCCTGTTCGCTAATATTCAGACTTGAACATTTGTGCTATATTTACTCTGAAGATTGTCTGATATGAAAGGAATCCGGTTATGAGAAAAGTGATTGCCCTCGAATTCATGACTCTGGATGGGGTCATCCAAGCTGGAGGTGGGCCAGAGGAAGATACCAGTGGTGGTTTTGCATATGGCGGGTGGCAAGTTCCCTATTCGGATGAGGTGCTTGGAACAGTCATGCGTCGCCAGTTGGACATGCCGTTTGAGCTGTTGTTAGGGCGCAAAACCTTTGAAATTTGGGCGGCGTACTGGCCTCACCATGCGGACATCTGGCCGGGGGTTAATCCAGCGACCAAGTATGTTGCCTCGAATACCATGACTGCGAGCGAATGGCAGCCCACCGTGTTTTTAAACGGAGATATTGCGGAAAAAGTCCGCCAACTCAAGCAGCAATCGGGGCCGGATTTGCACGTTTACGGCAGCGCCAATCTCCTTCAAACGTTGATGAAGCATGATCTGGTGGATGCGTTCTGGCTTAAAATCTATCCCCTGACATTGGGCAGTGGGAAACGGTTGTTTACCGATGGCACGATTCCGGCGGCGTTCAAGGTGACGGAAAGCCAAATCTCCCCGACGGGTATCATCATTGTGAATTACGAACGGGCAGGCGCGGTGACAACCGGCAGTTTTTGAAAATGCGGGCTGGAGCAATGAGATGATGACACAGGTATGAGGGGGTGGTTAGTTTTTAGTTGTTAGTTAAAGAATTGATTCAACCTTATAAAGGGCTGGCTCAAAGGAGAGAACATGCAAGATTATCAAAAATTGGTGGTATGGAAACGAGCGCATGAATTTGTTTTGAAAATCTATGCGCTCACCCTTCATTTTCCTGACGGTGAACGGTATGGCCTGACCAATCAAATGAGGCGGGCAGCAGTTTCCATCCCGGCGAATATTGCGGAAGGGTGTGGTCGTGAAACGATGAATGAATTACGCCGTTTTCTCTACATTTCAATGGGTTCAGCCAGCGAATTGGAATATTATTTGTATCTTGCCCATGACTTAAAATTTATTCAACCCGCAGACTATCCTCTGTTACGGGGTGAAATGGACGAAATAAAACGGATGCTCAACGCATTTATCCAAAAACTGAAAAACTAACTCCTTCATCCGTTAAATTCTTGCGGATGATGGGTGAATATCCCTACGGAATTTCATCCGAACCTCAGAGGGTTGGTATGCCGCGCCCTTAACTTTAACCCCTACAAAGGTTAATTACTGCTTACTTGTCGCATGACTCACTAATTACTAATCACTAAAAACTAATCCCTCAGTTATCAATCTCTGGCGGGACTAAGGCCAAATCGACATTGGCGATACTATTGCCGGCATCGGCGGTGACATTCACGGGAATCGTGAGGGTTTGTTTTTCGACAAAACACAGCGTTTCTTTAATTGCCTCACACCAATAAACGGTCAAATCCATAGTGAGCAGACTCGCCCCTTGTTGCAGGGTGAGGGGAATCGCTAGGGGCATTTCCGGTTGGGTATTCTGGTAATTTTGCCAGCCTTCATCAAAATTGACGTTCGGACTGCTGCTGGTCAACGCAAGGGTGAACGGCGCGGCAGTGTTAAATTTGTAGCCTTCCGGCATGGTCACGTTCAGCACCAATTCGCCCTGTCCGACATTCAAATTTTGGGCGGCGGCGGTGGTATTGCTGCTGCTGGCATTGGGAACAAGTGTCACCTGTGCGGGGGTGGATTTTTCTTCCGATTGAGGGGAGTCATCGTCACTGCCACACGCAGCCAACACACCCATCAGCAGGAGCAAAAGGAAAAGTTTTTTCAAGGCAGCACTCCCATCATTTTATTTATCATAGGGACATTTTCCGTAAAATGCCATGTGCTATATAGCGCCGAATGGCCTATGCTGATACAATGACACCATTCACTGGCTAGGTCTTACCCAATGTACCACTTGCAACCCCTTTCCCCGCCTGTCGCCTAAACGCGGGCAGGGTCACACGCACATCGCCACTGCCCTTCGCCGAAATTTCGGATGGGAAGGTGCATTTTTGCTTTCCCGATTGCATTGGACGTTTCAATTCTGTACGGAATAACCAACACCGCCCTAAAGGACGGCGTTTTATCAATCCGTTGGCGCGTCCAGTAATCAAAAATCAATGAAGGGTCATACCATCTTATGAAATCAGGATTCTGGTCGGTGTCGCTGGCGGCGATGCTGTGGGGAACCATTGGAATTGCCACACAGGGCATTTATACGCTCGACCACACCACCTCCGTTTTTATCAATCTGGGGCGCTTGCTCATCGCCATGCCGATTTTGCTGGTGGCGAGTTGGCGAACACTCGGACGCAGCATGTTTGCCATTCCGCGTTACGATTTCCGTATCATGGTGATTAGCGGGCTGTCTATCGGATTTTCGCAAGCGGCCTATTTTGCCGCGATTCAATACAGCGGAGTCACGATTGCTACGCTGTTGACGCTGTGCCTCTCGCCTATGATTGTGGCGTTTCTGGCGGTGATGCTCCGCTTGGAAAAAATGACGGGCAAACTGCTGCTCGCGCTGGTGCTGGCGGTTATCGGCTGTGTTTTTCTGGTCGGCATCCAAACCGATATTTCCGAAGATGTTATTTTCGGGGCGATTCTGGCGTTTTTTTCGGCGTTGGGCTATGCGGGCATGATTGTCTGCGGGCGGTTTTTAGCCAGAGACTACCATCCCCTGCAAATTACCTGTGTTGGCTTCGGGACAAGTACGCTTTTGTTCATCGTGATGAATCTGGCGGTGGGGATTGTGCCGCCGGGTCAGGTGGAAGGCTGGCTGCTGCTGGTGTATCTGGGGGTTGTCCCCACAGCAATTGCCTATTCGCTGTTTCTGGCGGGCATGAAAGAAGTCACGGCAACCACTGCCAGCATTTTATCCCTGCTGGAATCGGTGGTGGCGGCGGCGCTGGCATGGCTGTTGTTTGGCGAAACGCTCCAACTTTCTGGCGGGGTGGGCGTTCTCTTTTTGCTGCTCAGTTTTTTCATCCTCTCACGGGGAGACTAATTCGCAGCGCGGCGGGAGTCTGACTTCCGCCGTTTTTTACCGTGCGATCTCCCATGCCAGATGTTGAATTTCCGGCAAAATCAATTTTTCTACCGCGAGCGTAACCGCGTTGGGGCTGCCCGGTGTGCTGAAGACCACCCGCCCGCGATAGGTGCCTGCGGTGGCGCGGGAAAGCATCGCCGCCGCCCCGATTTCCTGATAGCTCAACAGGCGGAAAATTTCGCCAAAACCGGGCAGGACTTTTTCCAGCTTTTTGGCAATCGCATCATAGGTGGTGTCACGCGGCGCAATGCCTGTTCCCCCGTTAAAAATGATGATTTTGCAGGGGTGCGACTCGGCGGTGAGGGTGTCCAACAGCGTGCTAATCTGTTCCGGTTCATCTTTGACGATATGATAATCGACCACCTGATGCCCCGCCGCGTGCAATGTTGCATGGAGAATTTTGCCGCTTTCGTCGGTTTCGGGCGTGCGGGTGTCGCTGACCGTCACCACCGCCACCGGAACCGCGCCCACTTTTTCTGCCTGTATTTTATGAAGTTCAGATGATGACATTTTTTGCTTTCTCCTGAGCTAATTCTTCTATGATATGCCTTACAATGCCCCGTTGATAGTATTTGCCATGCAGCCATGTTATTCCAACCACAAGGCTTACCCCAAAAGTGACAAGTAAAAACACTGTCACCCCTAAAAATATTTCACCCGCGTTCCAATAAATTAGTCCCATAAATAATATGACAAAAACAAGAGCTTGCATAAGAGAGCGAAGCAACATCGAATCACGATAACCTATAATTTCCGTAGAATTTTCATCGATATATTTCAAATATCCACTCACGGAAGTTGAAGTTTTAGCGGCTCTGCACTCATAATAAAAATGAACCTTAAAATCGTCTATTTCTTCCACGGTGGTAATCAAATGGGCATTTGCACCGCGATATCGTTGGGTCAAAAACCATTCACAGCACTCATCAATGGACATGGATGCTACAAATTGAAAATCAGGTGCGCGTTTTGGTTTATCCATTGACTTGCCTTGTGATGATTTTGTTTTTGGCTTTGTAATATCCAAAGACGGCATCCACCTTTGAAATTAACTGATTCTGTTGCCTAGATTGCCAAGCAAGCCAAGCCATAAACACAAGCATAAACGGAAATGCAATGATCATACCAATTTCATTGATAGACATTAATCCAAATATAATTATCAGGAGAATAAGGGTAGGCCATGTGGCGGTGTGCAAAGGCAATCTATCACGATGGCCTAAAATTTCGCTTGTTTCATCGTCTGATTCTGAGATTGTTCCACTGATTGAAACTCCGTAACGGGAGGCATGGAGTATGCTAAACTTGCAAGTAAAGTCATCTTCAAAATTAAGAGATACGGCAAGGTTCTCGTCTGCCAAATTTTCGAGCATCTCTACACAAACTTTCATCGGTAGTGGAACAATAAAATAAAACGGCGGTGCGACAATGAATGGACTTTGCTCACGAAAATCTTCGAGACGAGTCATAAATGGTACTTCAAACGCATGAGGCATCAGACTATGTTTTATCAGTTGCACCAATTCTTCCTGAACATGAAGTGAATTGTAATACCGTTGGTTAATTCTTGAAAACCCTATTGGTTCTCCTTTTAGAATAGTGACCAGTGTGTGGTTTTCATCCACACCTTTGAGAAGTCCGGTAAGCTGAAATTTAACCCGACTATATTGCCCCCCAATTGGTTTCCCATTCCATAGCCGAAGTGTAAATTGCCAAGAATTGAAACCCAGTTCGGTAAAGATGCAATCAAAATCCCCACCTATATTTTTGAGTTGCCGAACACACTGTGCTGCCGGCAACGGTACTTCTAATTCTATTTTGTGATCGCGTTTTGGTTTTTCCATAGATTTTTTTTAATCTTCTCTTTCAAAATATTGACTGCCAATGGCACGAGTAGCTTCTTCAGGAGAATCCACCAATGCGTATACGACCAAACGCAGCAGTTCCTGTTGATATTTGGGTTCGTGATACTCAACGGTGATACGCTCTGGTAGCAAAAAACCGCATCCTCGTGGCTCTTTTTCGACCTCCAAAGTTGGAATGGTAATCTGTGTCAAAGTGGGTTCGATTGACCGCAAATAGCCTGTGATTTTACTCACCATTTCTCTTCGTCTATGGGTCTCACTCATCCACTCATATTGTGTTTTGGAAACAATGAATTGCCACCGTGTGGCACTCATTTCTACGAATGAAAGCCGCACATTTTTAGCCGCTACCTCATCTCGAAGAATCTGAATACAATTTTGCACAGAACGCTTGACCACAAACTCAATTTGATTGCTGCGCTTCGGTTTTTCCATCGTTCACTCCAGCAGTTTATAAAAAACCACCGTGTCGCCCATCCGACCATCGGGAAAGGTGGCAAAGTTCGGGATAATGCCGGACTGGATAAAGCCCCATTTTGGATACAAGCGTTCCGCCGTATCTCCGTGAATGGTATCTAAAATGAGCAAGGTGCGGTGGGCTGCTCGCGCTTCTTCCTCAAGGGCGCTCATCAATTGCCCCGCGATGCCCCGACCCCGAAAGCGGCGCAGCACCAGCAATTTTTGGACTTCGGCGCGGTGTCTGCCGTTGGGTTTGGTCGCCAATTCAAGCTGCACCGTCCCCGCGATTTCCCCATCCGCCCACGCAATCAGTAAAATTTTTGTCCCGGCGGCAACTTCGGCAATCACCCCATGCCAGTATTGCTCAACTTCCGCTTGGGGGAGGGGCAAAATATACCCCACCGACGCACCGCCTTCGACACTATCGCGCAGGAGTTCCCCCAGCGCGGCAACATGGCGGTGGGCTTGTTCGGCGTTCAGTTTTTCAATCGTACTCATCCCAAATTCCCTATGGCACATTAACTTTTCAATATGGATGCTCTAATGCAGTTTAATAATTAGCACGGATACCAAAATGTACGGGCGTGGTCTATGACCCGCCCTCGATTGCGCTTGGGATGGGTCACAGACCCACCCGTACACTGTCCGTCAAAATCAATCAACCCACACACTCATGTTCTCTTATTGTAGGGAATTTTGCGTCAGGTGGTCAGGCCAAAATGGTTTAAAAGGCTCTGTGTATTTGTACTAACCATCTTCTATCCATTTTTTCACGAAAAATTAACGCCTTTGTTGAGTCGCATAACCCGTATCAGGATTTACAATAGATATGTAAAAGGTGGAGAGGTCAACATGACCTATATTTTTGTCAGTTATTGCTCGGACGACACAGCCTACGCAACCCAGCTTGCCGAGCATCTGATGACCAACGGGTTTGATGTGTGGCTGGATGACCGCAGTGACGAAAACATAAATCTGGTGGAAAAAGTCCAGCAGAGCGCGGCGGTGCTGTTCATCATGACCACCAAAGGCGGTGAATCGAAGTGGGTGCAGCGCGAATTGGCGGCGGCAGTCCAGCGCAGCAAACCCTATTACCCCCTGCTGTTGGAAGGCCGTCCGTGGATTTTGCTGCGGGGTGCGCCCTTTACCGATGTCAAAAACGCCGTGCTGCCTTCGGAGGAATTTTTAAAAAATCTCGTCCTGCACTTGCCGCAAAAACTCGTCAAGGGGGTCAACCGTGCGCCGCAAAAACACGAAGCGCTCCCTATCCCGAATGCTTCTGTGACTACGATGGCACGGCCTGAAGGGTTTAAAGAATTGGCGCTGCTCTTCGCCAAAAGTACCCAGCATGAGGAAAAAGAGTAGCAATTTGCTATATTCTTTTTATGCTCACCGTATCGCTGTCGCCTGAAAAACGTCATCTTATTGACCTGATTCTTCACCCCGATACCCCACCGCCAGCGCGATTTCGTGCCGGACATCGCCTCTCGCGTCTTGGCGACCCGCGTCCCGGCGTGGGTTTGGATAAAAACGGCGTTCCCGATGTGCAGTGGGTGGAAATTCCCGGCGGGGAGTTCATTTTTCAAGATGGATTGGTGTATGCCACGCTGCCTACTTTTTACATGGCGCGTTACCCGATTACGGTGATGCAGTACGCGGCGTTTGTGGCGTGCGGCGGGTATGAAAATCGGGCGTATTGGACGCGGGAAGGGTGGAAGTGGCGAGAGGGGCGCAGCGCACCGATGCTCTGGCAGACTCCCAAATGGCACATCCCCAATCATCCGGTGGTGGGTGTGTCGTGGTATGAGGCGGCGGCATTTTGCTGCTGGTTGGCGGTACAACTGGGCTGTGATGGGGATATGATTCGTTTGCCTGCCGAAATGGAATGGGAAAAAGCGGCACGCGGCACCGACGGACGGATGTACCCGTGGGGGAGTGAACGGCGAACCGGCGGGGCGAATATCAATGAAACCTACGCTTCGCACTATGTGGGCGAACATTTTCTCAAACGCACCACCGCAGTAGGCATTTATCCTGCCGATTCTTCGCCGTATGGGGTGATGGATCTCTGTGGAAATGTGCGCGAGTGGTGCCTGACGCGCTACCATGACATCGGGCGGGTGGTGCGCGGGGCGGCGTGGTTTAACAACAGCCTGCAAGCCCAATTGACCCATCGCAACTGGTTTTATGAATACAACGCCGATCATGGCATCGGGTTTCGTCCGATGGCGGTGCTGTATCCGGGGCGGCAGTTCGGGTGGAACTAAGCACGCGGTGTCATTTGACTTGTAAAAAAGTGTAACTTGTCAATAGATAGGGGTGATTTTCTCCTCAATAATTTTACTAATGGAGGGAGCATCACTATGACGGTACAGACAAGCTGGTTATTAAAAAATCATATTCTGTATTACGAAGCCTATGGTGAACTCACTGCTGAGGATTTGTCATCTGCGGCGCGTACCAGTCAAAAATTGTTAACGCACTCCACATTTCGAGAGATTCATCTCCTCATGAATTTTCAGGGAGTGACACAGCTTCCCAAAAATATGAAACAGGTGTTGGCTTCCGATTTTTTGTTGCCCCAATTGCGGGGTTGGCGCGTGGCGTGTCACTGCGGGTGTTGCCCGCAATATGCCCATTTTATGCTCTCTACGATGGCACAAATGCTCCATGTGCGGGCGCGGGTGCTGCCCACATTAACCGATGCCCTCCAATTTCTTGGGCAGATGGATGACCGATTGCCTAACCTGCTGCAACTTGCTCAGGGCAAACTTCCCTATGAGAGTTGGTAAGCCTTAATCCTCTTCGGTTTCTGTTAGAATGAGCCAGATTTGCCGCACCAGCTTTTCGGGGTCAAACGGTTTCTGGATGTAATGTAAAAAGCCTGCGCGGAACGAATTGAGGCGCAAGGCGGGGTCATCCATCCCCGAAATCGCAATCACCGGAATGTCCCGCGTGTAAATGCTGATTGCCATTTCGCGCATCATCTCCAAACCGTTCATGCCGGGCATCGAAATATCGGAGAGAATAAAATCCGGCTGCGTTTCCACCGCCAGTGCAAACCCTTCCTGCCCATTCCGGGCGACCACCACCCTCGCGCCGACCTGTTCCAGAATGTGCCGGGCAAGGGTGCGGCTGTCTTCATCATCATCAATTAAAAGGGCGGTGTAGCCACTCAATACTTTTTCCATACCTGCCTGCCGTTCAAAAATCTGGCTGCTAATATTAACTTGGAACAAATAAAATACAAACAATCACTATTCATTGGTAAAATCTTATTAAGAGTGTGTTTAGTGCAGGTCGCATGACGATTCATTTTTCGGACTTATTATTCTCATTGGGGCAAAACGCCGCGCTGCTGTTTTCGCTGACTTTTGTGTATGTGAGCCTCACCTATCGGCTGAGGGACAGCGCTTCCTATTGGCGGGTGTTCGCTATTGGCTGCCTCTTCGGGGTGATTGCGCTGATGAGCGTGGTCGTGCCGATCCAGTTGTCGGCTGAGACAATTGTTGAAATTTATGCAGTTATCGGGGCAATGGCGGTCATTTTTGGCGGAGTCAGCGCGGGTCTTGTTGCCGGGGCGATTGCTAGTTTATGTGTTTTCTTGAAACCCGTCGACAACCCTGCCATCCCTTTGGGAATGCAGATTTTATTTCTGCTTATTATGAGTTTTGGGGTGGATTATTGGAAGAAAAAGTCGATTGTTCCCCATTTGCCCGAATTTTTAATGGTTGGAGCGTGCCTGGCGGCGGTTGGGTTAGGCTGGCAGTGGTTGGTTATGCCAAATGCGAATTATCCGCTTGAAACCCTGCTGCTCACTTTTGTCGTGTATATGCTGGTGGCAGGGGTCATTGGGCAAATGATTTCGCGGGAACAGCGCCGTTACGAAGCCCGCAACGCCCTTGCCAAAAGCCAAGAACAATTGGCACGGGCGGAACGACTGGTACAGGTCATGAAAACGGCGGTGGATTTGGAAGGGCGCTGGTTAGAAGCCCAACCCAAATTGTGTACCATGCTTGGATACACCCTTGAAGAACTGCGCGAACGTACTTTTATGGACGTAACCCACCCCGATGATGCCATGATCGACTGGGAATTGTGCCAACAGTTGTTGCAGGGGGACATTCCCTCATTTGAACTCGAAAAACGCTATATTTGTAAAAATGGGGCTATTATCTGGGTCTATTTAAGTTGTTCGCTGGTGCGCGATGACCACGGCAAGCCCCTGCATTTTTTGAGTTATATCCAAGACATCACTGCCCGCAAAGCGATAGAAGACGCGCTGCAAAAACGTGAAGCTCAATATCGCACCCTTGTTAATCATTTACCCATCATCATTTACAGCCTGAACCCCCGGGACATGACCTTTACTTCGCTCAATCCCGCTTTTGAAGCGATCATGGGGTGGTCGCGGGAAGAATGGCTAGGCCGTGTTTTTACGCACATCTTGCCCATTGACCAGATTCCATTGGCGACAGCGCAGTTTGCACGGGTGGCAAACGGTGAAGAAATTGCCCCGTTTGAACTCAAAGCCTTAACCGCCCATAAAAAAGTTGTGACGCTGGAAATTATTCCTTCGCCCCAGCAAGAAAATGGTCAGGTCATTCAAATCATGGGGATTGCACGGAACATCACTGAACGCAGGCAGGCCGAAAATGAACTTTTGCAGGAAAAATATCTGAGCGATTCAGTCGTCAACAGTCTGCCGGGGGTGTTTTATATTTTTGACCATGAAGGCCGCTTTTTGCGCTGGAATAGCAATGTCGAAACCGTGACAGGTTATACGGCAGATGAAATACGGCAAGTTCATCCCCTCCAATTGTTTAGCCCGGATGACCATTCCCTTGTAGCGGATACCATCCGAGAAGTTTTTATCGTGGGAGAAGCCTCCTTAGAAGCACGGGTGATGGCGAAAAATAACAAAGTCATTCCGTATTTTTTTCTGGGGCGGCGGATTGAATTAG
Source organism: uncultured Anaerolineae bacterium (assembly GCA_964639245.1). Taxonomy (GTDB): domain Bacteria; phylum Chloroflexota; class Anaerolineae; order Aggregatilineales; family J027; genus SB15. Next base: position 41,854 of record CAZXCU010000025.1, on the reverse strand, counting down.
ATGGAGTCCCGTGTATTATCGGCACCGGGATTGATATTTCAGCCCGTAAACAGGCTGAACAACAGGCTTTTGAGATGGCTGCCGAGCGTGAACGGAGCCGTGTCCTCTCCGACTTTGTGCATTATACCGCTCACGATTTTAAAACCCCCCTGGCGATTATCAACAGCAGTATCTATCTGATGAGTCGCAGCCGCACTCCCGAACAGCAGGAACGCCACCGCCAATTAATTGAAGAGCAGGTTGCCCGTCTGAGCAAATTGATTGAAGCCGTGCTGACCATGACCCGCCTCGAAAATCGGGCAAATTTTGCCTTTCGTGCCACTGACCTCAACCAGATTTTGCGCGATGCTGGCACACGGATGCAAGCGTCCGCGCTGGGTAAACAGCTACAAGTGGTGCTGGATTTAGACGAACTGCTTCCTCAGATTGAAGTGGATGGAGCAGAAATGGGAAATGCGTTTATGCACCTGATTGAAAACGCGATTCAAAATACGTTCGCGGAGGGGACAATCCGCCTCAAAACCCGTTTAGCAGAAGGCCGAGTGGTGGTCGAAATTAGTGACACCGGGGTTGGAATCCATGCGGAGGATTTGCCCCACATTTTTGAGCAATTCTATCGCGGGGACAAAGCCCGTTCCAAAGAAACCGGCACCGCTGGCTTGGGTTTGACGATTGTAAAAAAGATTATTGACGTGCATCAGGGGGAAATTGCCGTAGAAAGCTCCCCCGAAAAAGGCACAACCTTCCGTATTGCGCTCCCGTTTATCAGCGAATTTGCCCACCCGTAAATTTTGGAACACGCGAAAGTCTGCTATTGTCTATAGTAAGACAATTGAAAGGTGCTTCCTGATGGCTTCTTTTTTACGCATGTTCATGATATTTATTCTTCTGTTGGGATTTCCCATCATCGCTCAGGCGCAAACCGACGCGGTGCTGACCTTTAGCGCCGAAGATGGCAGTTTTTCGCTGGCATATCCTGCCGGTTGGGAAATTACCGAGAGTGGCGGGGATTCTGTGACATTTTCTGCCCCGATTCCCGCGACGGGAGTCGGGCAAAGCGGGGGGATACAGGTCGAAACAGACGCGCTACCGATCATTATGCGGGTGAGTGCGGCGGGGAAAAACCAACTTAGCGCGGCGGATTTTGCCCTCGCGGAATTGAATCGAGCAATCGTAGGGGAGGCCATTGTGACCGACCCGCAAAATTTGCTGCTGAATGACCAACCCTTAGCGGTGGTCGATGGGTTGGCTGACCCCTTTGATAATCGCTTGATGGTCTGGGATTTGGGCGCGGGGAATTTTGCCAGCGTGTGGTTGTTTGGGGCGGCGGAACAATTCGCAACGGCAACCCTGCCAATCCTTGAGATTCTCAATTCGGTACGTTTAAATAGCGATACAACCCCCCTGAGCAGTCTGACGCTGGCTATTGCAGACGGTACTCTCTATGCTCGCCCAAGCGAACCTGTGGCGTTTGCTGTGCCGGTGGGGTGGTTGGCTTCTGAAGAAGATACCTATACCCTGCTGACCATCCCGAATAATGATGTCACGGTGGGCATTAGCGGGGATTTTGCCGACCCCATCACAGAAACCGTTGCCGTAGACCGTGTAAACGATGTGATGCTGTCGGTGGAGCAGGATGTGCCTACGGCAACAGTGGGCGAAGTAAGCGAATTTGCGGTGACAGATTTGCCTGCGGCGCGGGTTCTCATCATAGATGAATCCGGCATTGGTTTCGCGTATGTGGTGACGGGCATTGGGCAGGATGTGTATGCCAACATGACGGTGATAGGCAGCCTTGAAAATGTGCTGCTGCTTGAACCGACGATTCTGGCGTTGGCCTATTCGTTGGAAGTCCCCGAATCCACCCAAACCCAGCCCACCCCCCAAGCCAACCCCAACGGGCTGCCTTTGACCCAAGCCTTCACCTCGACAGATGGGACATTGACTTTTCAATATCCTGAAGGCTGGCTCACCTACGATTTAGAGGGGGTGGTGATTGTCAGTAATAATGATACGCTGGTGCAGTCCGGCGATTTAAATAATATTGCAGATGGGGATATCGTGGTCTTTGTGATTCCCACACTCGCGGAACTGCCGGAGTATGCGCTGAGTGTTCTGCCCGAAGATGTCACCCCGATGGATGTTGTCATGGCAATTTCATCGGAGGCAGAAAATGCCGGTGCTGCGCTGACCCGCGAAAAAGTCGTGCTGGGGGGACATTCCGCCGCTATATCCTATGGAACAGACACTGTGTTTGATATTCTGGACATTGCGATTTTGATGGAATCGGGGGAAATTGCCAGTTTATTGACCTTTTTCCGTGTGGGTGGGTTGGCGGCCTATCAAGATTTGGTGGTGGCGCTGGCGGATAGTTTACAAATCGCTGAATAAAAAAGTGGGGCAGTTCGCCCCATTTTTTATGGCCTGACGACCTGCTAAAATGCCCTTTTTACACAGCCAACCTTCCCGATTGTCCTGACATCACTGCCTACGTCTGTTATAATCGGGAATAAAATAGAAAATCGTCTGAAAAAATCTACGGAGAACCGATGGCGGAATTACGCGATTCAGCATTACAAGCGCTCAGTCAGGTGATTGACCCGGACTTAGGGCGGGATATTGTCTCTCTGGGTATGGTTGAGGATTTAAAATTCGAGGGCAGCACCGCCAGTTTTCGGTTTGTGCTAACCACGCCTGCTTGCCCGTTGAAAGGTCATTTTCAAAAACGCTGTGAGGAAGTTTTGCAGCCCTTGGGCATCGAAAAAGTCAGCATCACATGGGATGCCCGCGTGCCGGGGGGAATGCACGGTAACATCAGCCTCCCGATTAAAAATATTGTGGCGGTTGCCAGTGGCAAAGGTGGGGTTGGCAAAAGCACCGTTTCGACCAATTTAGCGGTGGCCTTGGCGCAATATGGCGCAAAAGTCGGGTTGATGGATGCGGACGTGTTGGGGCCGAATATTCCTACGATGGTCGGGTTAGGATTTGCCCGTCCGCGTGTTTCCGGCGAAGGCGAAGACCGCAAAATGATTCCGTTTGAAGCCTACGGAATGAAGGTGATGAGCATGGGTTTTCTGGCAGAACCCGACCAGGCGATGATCTGGCGTGGCCCGATGCTGCACAGCGCGATTCGCCAATTTTTTAGCGATGTGCATTGGGGCAATCTGGATTATATGGTGGTGGATTTGCCCCCCGGCACGGGCGACGCGCAACTTTCCCTCGCCCAATCGGTGCCTCTGACGGGTGCGGTCATCGTGACCCAACCGCAAACTGTCGCCGTGGACGATGCTCGCCGTGCGATTGCCATGTTCGATAAATTGAATGTGCCGATTCTGGGGGTGATTGAAAATATGTCCGGCGAAATTTACGGGCAGGGCGGCGGCGAAAAACTCGCCCAAGAACGGAAAGTGCCGTTTATGGGGCGCGTACCGATGCAGGCCAGTGTGCGCGAAGGCGGCGACTATGGACGGCCTGTGGTGGCGACTGACCCGGACAGCCCCGCCGGAATCGCGTTTGCCGAACTTGCCAAAACGGTTGCCCAGCATATTTCCATGGCAACACTGCTCAAAGCGGACTTCATCCCGATTAATGTGATTGGATAAAATGTGGGTTGGGGTGGGTTGCCTGCCCACCCCGATTAAATAAGGTGGAGGGTACCATGCCTCAAAAACTTCAAAAATTGCTCATTGAAAAACGAAATGACATTTTGCGAATTGCGGCAGAACATGGGGCATCCAATGTGCGCGTTTTTGGATCTGTGGCACGCGGGGACGATACAGAAACGAGCGATATTGATTTGCTAGTCGACCAAGATTGGACAAAACTTTCGGCGTGGGGCGGGATGGGACTGGTGATTGCCCTAGAAGATTTGCTTGGACACAAGGTGGATATTGCAACCGTTGAGGAATTGAAGCCGCGTATTCGTGAGCGAGTGCTGCGTGAGGCGATTCCCCTATGAGTGTGCGTGATGACCGTGCTTTCTTGGAAGATATTACTGAACGGATTCAACTGACGCAAGCGTTTGTTCAGCCGGGAAAAGAGAAATTTATGGAATCCCGGCTTATACAAGAAGCGGTTATCCGTAATCTTGAAATTATCGGGGAAGCGAGCCGTAACGTTTCTCAAGGATTGCGTGACAAAAATCCACAAATTCCGTGGCGGCAAATAGGCGCTTTTAGGAATTTTGTAATTCATGTGTATTGGGCTATCAAGCTAGAACGTATTTGGGAAATTATTGAAAAAGATTTATCCCCTCCGCAACCCCAGATTGAAGCCCTCATTTTGGAATTAGGTCAATCTGACGAAACCACTTCCCAAGATGTCGAGGATTGAAACCGGTTTCATTTTTGACCCATCCCTTATATATCAGGACAATAAAATATGCTGTTTAAAGCCAACTTCATTTCGATTGACATTATCGGATAAACTATGGTGTGAGGTGGGTAACAAACCCCGCCGGATGTTCGCTACAAGGAGGCAATCATGAGCCAGATGTTTACTATCGTGGTTTCAGAGGATGTCGTCAAACGGGCAAAAGATATTGCCGAACGTACTCACCGTCCCATTGAAGCGGTGTTAAGTGATTGGTTTGCTCATAGCGGTGATGAACCCCCTGTCGAGATGCTTTCGGATGAACAAATTCTTGCATTGGCGGATATGCAACTGGAAGAAGCAGAACAAGCGGAACTTTCCAATTTATTGGCGCTTAATCGGAATGATAAAATTACCTCTGACGAAAAACAGCGTTTAGATGAATTGCTTGAGATTTATCAACGGGGCATGGTACGCAAAGCGCAAGCGCTCCAAGTAGCCGTTGAACGCGGTTTACGTTCGCCCCTGTCATAGTTTATGACTCGTTTTCCTATTGAAGTTGAAACCAGAGTGCGAGAAAGAGCAAAAAACCGTTGCGGTTATTGCCTGTGTCCTCAGCATCTTATTATGGGGCCTTTAGAAATTGAGCATATTTATCCCGAATCAAGAGGGGGTGGGGATGAAGAAGACAATCTCGCCTTGGCCTGTGCTGTTTGCAACAAGCATAAAAGTAACAAAATCGAGGGGGTTGATCCATTAACAGGAGAAAAATCATCTCTTTTTAATCCAAACACACAGCATTGGTTTGACCATTTCAAGTGGAGTGAAGATGGTTTGATTGTCATTGGCTTAACTGCTGTGGGACGTGCCACCGTTGAAGCACTTCATTTGGATAGCAACCCCTATGCTATTCTCGTTAGAAAAACTTGGGTGATACTTGGTGTACACCCTCCAAAAGAGTAGCAAAATTTTTTCAGGCAAATTTCTTTTAGCTCACCCGCCAGACATCCGCGTATTCATGCACATAGTCATCAAAGGCGCGGGGGGGACGGCCTAAAATCTGTGCCACATCCGGTGAAAATTGGGCGGTGAGTCCCCGTTCAATATCCCGATACAACCACGCCATAAAATCGATAAATTCCTGTGGCACATTGTGTTCTTTCATGCGGTCTAGCAGGGCGCTGGCAGGCGGGCTGACATGGGTAATCGGACGGCTAACCACGCTAGAAATCATCGCTGCTGCTTCCCGGTAGGACAGCGCTTCGTCACCCATCAGCGTATAGGCTTTGCCCGCGTGACCTGCCTCGGTTAAACAGGCCACTGCCACCGCCGCAATATCACGGGTGTCAATGAAGGTCAATTTGTGGTCGCCCGTGGGCATAACAATTTCATTTTTTTCGTTGATGCTGCGTAAATCGGAGGTATTGAAATTTTGCATGAACCAGTTGGGGCGCAAAATTGTATGGGCAAGGCCACTGGCAGCGATGTGCTGTTCCAACAGGTGCATCGGGTCGTTGGGTTGTTCATTCGCCCCCAACGCGGACATGAACACCCCATATTCCACTCCCGCGTCAACGGCAGCATCAATGAATTTTTTTAGGTCTGCCAAGCGTCCGGGTTTGTCCTGCGGATGAACCAAAAAGAGGCGTTTGATCCCCGAAAGAGCCGGGGCAAACGAGTCCTGCTGGTCATAATTTAATAAAATGGTTGGCATGTCTCCTAAAATTTTTTGGGCGCGTTCGGGGTTGCTAGAGGCCGCTTTAAATTCTATTTTTTTATCCGCCAGTTGTTGAACAATTTCACTGGCGACTTTGCCCGTGGCGCTGGCAATGAGGATTTCTTGCGTCATTAAACTTTCTCCGTAGCAAAATACCCTCTAAGAGTAGCCAAAATGATGGATTTTGTGAAGGGATGTGTGGGGGCAAAGCGATGACTTTACCCCATTCAGGTGATTTTTAAAATTCTCTGGGGGGAAGTCCTTTGTCTTGCCAGCGCATCACATCGGAGCAGGCGGTTTCCCACAATTTAATCAGTTCCTCGTCTGAGCCTTTGAAGCCGCGCACGACTTTATGCACACAGCGCGTACAGCCGTTCATGGCACGGTAGCTGTCGGCGGTGCAGGTCAGGCAGCTTGCAAGGCGGGTCATCATCAAGGAAAACCCCAAAATCTCCACCGCGCTTTCGGCTTCACATTCCGTCAGGCGGTCAATCAGCATGGCAAACTCGACCCCCCGCAATTCGCGCAACCCCGGAATAAGACGTGCCGGGAACAACAATTCAGCATCGGCTTGGTATAATAACATTGGATTTCCTCAATGAATCAAGTTAGCATTAACGATTTTAATTCTAACGAAACTTTAACGGAAAGTCTACTTTTTGGATACTCAAGACGCACTCACCTTGCATCAAACACAACTGGCTGCCTGCCGAAAATGCCTTGAGGCCGGCTATCCGATTCATCCCCCGCCGATTTTTTCGGGGAACAGCCAAGCGCGGGTCATGATTATTGGACAAGCGCCGGGCTATACCGAAATGGAAAATCAGCGTCCGTTTAACTTCACCTCCGGTACACGCTTGTTTAAATGGCTGGCAGCTGCCGGATGGGAAGAAGCGGATTTTCGGGCGCGGCATTATATGGCGAGTGTGACGCGGTGTTATCCGGGCAAACATGCCAACGGACGCGGGGATCGTGTGCCTTCTAAAGAAGAACAAGCCTTGTGTGCGGGGTGGCGCGAACAGGAATTAGCCTTGCTGGATTTGAAAGTGATTATTCCGGTAGGCAAACTGGCAATCGGCTTGTATTTTGATACCCGTTTACCCCTTACGGAGATTATCGGACAGGCGGTGCAGCAAGGGGAAGTAACAATTGTGCCGTTGCCGCACCCGTCCGGCGCGAGTAACTGGTACATGCTGCCGCAAAATGTGCCGTACCTCGAACAGGCCATTGATCATTTGCGCCGTTTACGCGAGGAACATGGATTATAAAGTTTGCTGAATTTGAAGAGATGCCCCATGATTGGAACGAGGCGGGGGATGATGAAAGGCATGGTCAACATGAAACGCATTTTTGCTTTACTCTTTCTGGTTGTGTTGTTGATTCCAACGGGGGTGTTGGCGCAGGAAGAACAGCCGATTGTAATTAGCGGGGATGGTGGCGAACTCAACCGCGATGCCATCAAAGAAGCGGCTCAACCCCTGCTGGCACGCGGGGCAACGGTAGTGGTGTATTTTGTCAAAGAAGGCGGGGTCGCCGATTTTTACCTGCGTTTGGATGAAGAAGGCATCACCCGTGAGGGTGGCACATTCGTCGAAGACCCGAATCTGGTGGCGATTTACGTCTCCACGAATCCCTCGAATCCGACCACGCGCTATAGTGAAATTCTGGTGGGGGACAATTGGGCGGACGAATTGCCATCATACAAACTGGAAAATATTCGTCAAAATGCTTTGAATGTGGGGCTGCGAGCGGGTGATTTTTCACAAGCCTTTGCCAGCACCCTGCGCGAAATCGAAAAAGGCATTGCCAACCCGAATGCAGGTTTTGTACCCTATACACCGAGCTTTGAAACAGAGTCCTCTGAGGGACTGCCACCCGGTCTGGTAACGTGCGGGATTGTGATTTTCATTGGGGTGATGTTGTATTTGCAGATGGCTTTTCCCGAATATTTTCAAAATACCGATTCGGAGGGCAGCTATCGCCCGCGTCACAGTTATAATAGCAGTTGGCGTTCGAGTTCTCGTTCAAACAGCCGGAGCAGTTCACGCAGCAGCAGTTCTTCGGGACGCGGCAGCCGCAGTGGGGGCAGTTGGTAAAACAAAATAGCGTTCTTCGTTAGCAAAATAATCTTCCAATCTTTTTATTAAAAATGTCGTTTGACGGCACAATGAGAGGGACAAAAGATGTGGCAGGATTATGTGGCTAAACGCGATTTTCATACGGTGACAGGTAATCTAAGAATTCAACATAACGTCTATAGCCCGGAGTTACGCAACCACCGGGATATTCTGGTGTATTTGCCGCCCTCGTATCACACCACCAGCCGCCGTTATCCAGTGATTTATATGCACGACGGGCAAAATTTGTTTGATGCGCTGACCAGTTTTTCCGGCGAATGGGGGGTGGATGAAACGATGGAAGCCCTCAGCCAAGAAGGACGGGAAGCCATTGTGGTGGGCATCCCCAACACACCCAAACGCCAGAATGAATATAACCCCTATGACAATCGGCGCTTCGGGCATGGGCGGGGGGATCTGTATTTGCAATTTGTGATGGATTCGGTCAAAGGCCGTGTGGATGCCGATTTTCGTACCCTGCCCGATCGTGACCATACGGGCATCATGGGGTCATCGATGGGAGCGCTCATTAGCCTGTATGCCTATTTAAAATATCGACAGGTGTTTGGCTTTGTCGGGGCGATGAGTCCGGCTTTCTGGATTGCCTCCCACGAAATCATGCAGGTGGTGGAACATGCGCCCGTATTAAGCGGCAGAATTTATCTGGATGTGGGAACGAATGAAATGTCCCGCCGCACCGGGCAAATCCCGATTGTGCCACGTGTGGCAATGCGTTTGCAGGAACGCGGCTTTCATGTCAAATATGTGGTGGAAAAAGACGGCAACCATAACGAGGCCGATTGGCGGCGGCGTTTGCCCGATGCCCTACGCTTTTTGTTGGGGTAGCTTTATCGAGGGGTGAAAATTTCTCTTTTTTGCCCCTTCAATTTTTATGCCATGTAAAAATGAGCAGACCTCCACAGAGAAGACTGACCAGCAATGCCAATTCTGCCCGCCATGGCAAATCAACCGCCGGCGACCACGCGGGGTAGGATTCGCCAAAGGGGGAGTGGGTCAGCGCTTGGACGGCTGAACCATCCAGCCGCATTTTATAAATATCAAAATCCCCATCCCTGTCCGAAGCAAAGGCGATCCACTTACCATCGGGCGAAAGCGTGGGGTAGTTGTCCCAACTGTTTGTGCCGCTCAAGGGATTTTCCATTTGTTCTGGCATCAAATTTTGTAGGTCTGACCCATCGGCACGCATTTTGTAAATATCAAAGTTGCCCGTCTGGTCAGAAGCAAAAACCAGCCCCTGCCCATCTTTTGTCCAGACGGGGTGGGTGTTCCATGCCTCATTGTCGGTCAGATTTTTGAGGTCTGTTCCGTTGGTTCGCAGGGTGTAAATATCAAAATTGCCATCCATGCTCGAAACAAAGGCCAGCCATTCCCCATCGGGAGACAGGGCAGGTTTGAGATCTTGTAAAGCGGACTGAAAGACGGGGGTGTCTTGGTTGTCGACGTTGGTTTTATAAATATCGGGGGTGGTATCCCGATTAGACGAAAAATAGAGTGTTTGGCTGTCTGGCGACCATGCCGGATGAATGTCCTGACTGGCATTTTGGGTGATGCGCTGCCGATTTTCTCCGTTCGGCTGAATGCGATAAATATCAAAGCTGCCGGTCTGGTTTGATGAAAAAGCAATCCAGTTGCCATCGGGCGACCATGCGGGTGCATTGTCATCGGCGGGATGTTGGGTGACAGACTCGATATGGGTACCGTCTGTTCGCATCATGTAAATGTGATATTGGCCTTCGGGGTTCGAGGCAAACGCAATCCACGAGGCAGACACAGAGGGTTGCTGACGGGCAATCATCAGCGAGAGGGTGCTGCCCAGTAAAAAGAGAGCGAAAACAGCCAACAAAAATTGAAATAACAGGCGCATGGGCATTCCTCTAAGTTTGATTATACCCCCGCCCTGTGTAGAAATTATGAATTGAGGAGCGAATCGAGAACGGGAGAAAGTTCCCGGACAGACACCGCGCCGAAATAGCGGGCGGTGACGATGCCCTCCGCGTCAATGAGATACGTCCATGGTTCGCTGAATAACCCCCATTCCGCCATTGCGGGGATAAATTCGGAGGTCAGCAGGTCGTAAATCTCGACATGGACGAAGGTGATTTTATCGCCGTATTTTTCGGCAAGGGGTTTGATGGCAGAGTCCAGTACAGGCGTACACAGCGCATTGCTGCACAACCCCGGGGAGGCAAAAATCACCAGACTCGGTTTGCCACCCGTCACGGCTTGGGCGATGGTTTGCTGGTAGAGACGTTCATCGGGGGTAATGTCGGTGGTGAGCTGCATCAAGGGGCGGGTTGCGCTGGTCAATGTCTCCGATTGGGGCGCGGGCATTCCGGCGATGATGCTGTTGGCGCTGCTCTGTACGGTGACAAATAAATTTAAGATTGCATTTTTGCCATCGCGGGTGGTGAGGGTGCTTTCCAGAATCCATGTCCCCACGGTGTCAAATTCTGGGTAAACCACCCAGTATGGCACGGCATAATCGGTGTAGAGGGTGGCTTCGCCCTGCCAGACAACTTCTTGCTGCGGATTTTTAGCGCGGACATGCAGCGAGTCAATGTCGTCCGTCGGGGCGGTTTCCTTGAGGACAATCAGGACAACCCGTGTTTCTTGCAAATTGACAATGGCATTCGTGGTAGTCAGGGCGAATCCGGTGGCGGGGACGAGCGCCGATTGTTTGTCCTGACGGCTGTTACAGGCAGTGAGGAAGAGTACGAGTAAAAGTAATCCCCGTAAAAGTCGGCGCATCATGTCTCCTACTATTTGAACCCTCCCCAATAGATTGAGGAGGGGGGTGGTTATTGAAAAGGCTTAGTGGCCCATATTCATCATCGCCGGGGGTTCTTGAATCGGAACGGTGAGGGTGATTTCACCCGCTTTTTCAAAATTGAGGGTGACTTCAATCGTGTTACCCACCTCAAGAGTCTGGGTGAGGTTAATCATCATGACGTGCAACCCGCCCGGTTTGAGTTGTGCCATGTTGCCTGCCGGAATGGTCAGTCCCTCGGCAAGCGGGGTCATGACCATGACATCATTTTCCATGACCATGTTGTGAATTTCTACGACTTCTGCGGCGGCGGTGCTGCCCCCCAAGAGCGTTTCGTCTTCTTCAGTCAGGTTGAAAACGTAGCCATAGGCCGCGCCGGTGGTGGTGACAGAAGGCCGTCCCCACACAGACACGACTTTCACGCCTTCGCATTCCCCCAAGAGGGTAAAGGGATAGGTTTTGATGCCCATGTCCATGTGCATGTCGTCACCGCCGTGCATGTGTCCGGCTTCTTCGGTAGCGCTCATGGAGTCCATTGCTTCCATGGTGGCTTCCATCCCGCCCATGTCGCCCATACCCATCGCCATATCCTCGTGAATCATCACGGGAACGGTCAGTGCGCCGGCTTTTTCAAAGCTGAGGGTCAGTTCAACCCTCTCGCCATCAACCAGATCTTGTGCCAGATTGACCAGCATCATGTGCAATCCTTCCGGCCAAAATTCAACGGCAGAACCTGCGGGCAAGGCAATCCCAACCACCGGATGCAAGGCTTCCATCTCCCCTTCCATGTTGCTGACATGGAATTCAACACTTTCTGCTGCATCGGTGGACACAGACAGGAGCGTGTCGTCTTCTGTGCCTAAATTGGCGATGATGCCATAGACTGTGCCTGTCCCGGTGACTTGCAAAGCGGGTTGCGCCCAGCCGTGTGCGAACGCAATCGCCTCACATTCCCCTTCCTGTGCCGAAGCTGCACCGAACGGAAGCAGGCTCAGAATCAACAGTCCCACGAACACTAACTTACGCATGTGAAATTTGCCTTTCATTGGATTAACAATTCTAAATCGTGAATGATATTTTCTTTGGGGGCATCGTGGGCATAGCGTCCCATGACATCCCCGTTTTCATCCAGTAAATAAACGGCGGTGGTATGCTCCATGACATAGCCTAACGCCGAGTCCACCGTGTTTTTGATGGCGGTTACGCCAAACGGCTGCAAAATGGCGGGCAGCGCTTCTGGGGAGGTTCGCAGACCTACAAAATCGGGATGAAAGGCATTCACATAAGTTGTGAGGCGGTCTATCGTATCCCGTTCGGGGTCAACGCTGACAAAAATAATTTCCACCGCATCATTGGGGAAATTGAGCGCTTCATACACCTGTTTGAGTTTTGCCAGCGTTGTCGGGCAAAAATCGGGGCAGGCCAGATACCCAAAATACATCAGGCGGAATTTGCCGTTGTGTTCCTGATGCACATACGTCGTCCCCGTCGTGGACTCCATCGTAAAATCAGGAATTTCAAGCGGTGGTTCGATGACGGAGGCATTCAGGGGCGATTCAACAGTGGGCGTGTTTTTTTCTTTGGCATCCTCATCATTGTTGCGGGCAACATAGGTGAGCAGCACCACTGCCAAGCCAAGCGGCAATAGGCCAGCAATGAACGTCAGGATGATATTTTTCATGCAGGGTACAATTTTCTCTTTGTGAGTTTGTGATAAGTTTAACAAAAGCTATCAGGCTTGTAAATGTGAAAATCGACCCCTTCATTTCCATACATTTGTCCTTTTTTAGTGCTGCATCGGGTAAATAATGGATAAATCAAAATAAAGGCTACTAAATTGTGTAGTGAAGTAATAAACTGAGGGTATGAGACCAAGAGAATTCCAACTCAGGACAGAGGAAATAAGCGCTTTTCGAGAAGCGGAAGCAAAAACGCGGAATGTGTATGAACTCAAACGGTTGCAGGCAGTGCGCTTATACGGGATGGGCGAGCCAGTGGACAGTATCCAGCGCTTCGTCGGTTGTGGAGCCGCCAGTCCGCGTCAGTGGTCAATATTATATAAACGCGCAGGCTTGGCAGGCTTAGCAATTGACTGGGCAAGGGGCAATGCGAATAAGCTGACGGATGAACAACGGCATCAACTCGCCCAGAGGCTGTCTGAGTATAAGCCCCATGAGATTATTTCCCCAGAAATCCGGGTGGAGCAGGGGGAATTTTGGACAGTGAGCGACCTCCAAATTGTGGTTGAGCAGTGGTTCGGAGTGACTTACCAGAGTGAGACTTCCTACCGGAATTTGCTGCACCTCTGCGGGTTCAGTTATCAAAAGGCGGAACGGGTGTATCGCTCTCGTCCAAGTGCGCTGCAACTGGCTGAATTTGAAGCCGATTTAGAAAAAAAGTGACCGACTTTATGCAAGATTATCCCGATGGAGTCCTGCTGGCACTCGACCAAATGAGCCTGTATTTTCAGGCCACAACTACCCGTGTCTGGTCACCGTGCGGACAAACCCCAACCCTGCGGGTAGCAACCCAACGTGACCACGTGCATTTCTATGGAGCCTTGAACCTGCGTTCGGGACAGGAAGTCGCCCTGCCTGTCCCGAACGCAGGCAAGCGAAATCACCTGCCATTTTCTTGACCATTTGCAAAGTATCTACCCGCAACAAGCGCTTTTTATCCTTTGGGATCGCGCCAAATGGCATCAGGGACAAGCCCTACACGATTATCTGGTCGCCCATCCCCACCTTCACACCTTGCACTTTCCTCCGGGGTCGCCCCAACTCAATCCCCAAGAGCATGTCTGGTCACTGGCACGTCATGCCATCAGTCACAATCATACCTTTCACCACTTTCCTAACCTTGTACACACCTTTCATCATTACTTGGAATCCACGGATTTCCACCTTAACTGGCTTGACAAGTACGTTCCACCAACTTTGTTAGCAACTTAATTGTTTTATCCATAAGTACGGACAAAATTTTCTGCAAGGGCAGGTTACGGATATTTCATATCCTAAGAACCTGCCCCTACTTATCGGATGAAATTTCGTAGGGGTAGGTGCTAAAACCTACCCTCGCAAGAATTTACCGGACAAAGCAGTCAGTGTCTACCAGTAAATTGTTTTTCATGAGCTTAGAAGCCACACCGCGCTAAAGCACGGATAAATACTGAATGGCTGCATAAGTTGGCCGATGGGGGGCAATGAAAGGCAACACTGGCCTCACGACCAGCATTACCCGTTTGCAAAAGATACGAATTTTTACATTTCCATGGCGGCGAAGGGTTGCGCCATGATGGGGTCGCCGCCCAAGGTCACCATATTATCAAAACCCAATTGTTCCGATTCAGCGCGAATGGCGGCGATGTCATCGGCGGTGGGGGGGGCAACCGGGCCAACAAAGCCTTCAGCTTGACCATCCAAGAAGGGTTGCAGGACGGGGGCTGCGTCGGACACGTTGTTAATCAAATAGGCTTGGTAGCTCAGGTTGGTTGCCAGTTTCAACCCGATACGGCGGACAAATGCCCGATGTTCGGATTCCACACCCGCAATCTGGGCGGCGGTGACGGCAAAAGGAGTCGCGCCTGCATTGGAGAAAATACGGACAGCCGCGAGGTAAGCCGCGATGAAGGCAGTTTCGGCAACTTCGGTGGTGGCGGCGAACAGCCCACGGTCACTGAACAGGGTTTCTGGCACATAGAATTCGCTAACCAACGGAGCAGCGCCGAGTGAGGTCAGGAGTTCAAAGTGGTCTTGTTCCGCCAAGAAACCGGCTTTCATGTAAGCGAGTTCGATGTCGTCCAAGCCGAGTGCTTCCGCGTTGTTAATCGCCGCGAGATAGTGGGTGGTGGCAAACAATTCAGCCGTCGCCGCCACGTTGATGACGGTCTGAACATCATCGTCCGCCACCGCGTCCTGCGCCCACGCCATTTTGATGCCAAAGAGGGTTTTGGATTGGCTCAACGCCGCGACTCCCGCCGCCGCGCCAATGCCTTTAACAAAACTACGTCGTGAAAGTGCCATGATGATTCTCCTCAACTTGTCTATTTGCTTGTGTCGAGGAGTAAGCGCTTACTCTCAGCCTTAATAACGGGGGAGTATTTGAATTAGATTGGAATTTTAATAAGTTTTTATTTTTCATTAAAGTTTGCGTGAATTCATGGACAAGGCAATTAGACCTTAAATGAATCCAACTTTAGCGGACGGGATATATCCCGTCCCTACGGGTGCATTTCTTGTAGGGACAGCATCCATGCTGTCCGCAATCGTTTGGTTTTTAATTGATTTGTCCATCAGATTATTCACTCACCTTACGCAATGCGGGAAAATCCCCACCCTCAATCCCGTCAGCAAGCTGCCCTGTTTGTCCCCAAAGCATTGGGGGAGGGAAGCCGAAGGCAGGGCGAGGTCAAAAAATGTCCCCAAAACGCGATTCTGCGTAAGGTGAGTTATTCAATAGGGTTATGCACGGCGAACGCGGCTTCCAGCTTCAAGTTGTGGTTTCTTGGGCCAGCCCGATGAGAAGTCCTTCGGGGCCGCGAATATAACAAAGCCGATACGAGTCCGCGTACTGAACCACTTCACCGACGAGCTGCGCCCCATGTTTACGGAGTCGAGCGAGTGTCTCGTCGAGATCCTCCACGGCGAACATGACACGCAGGTATCCGAGCGCGTTCACGGGAGCATTGCGATGATCAGCCACGACGGACGGGATAAGAAAACGTGAAAGTTCGAGTCGGCTGTGACCATCGGGCGTGACCATCATAGCGATCTCGACGCGCTGGTTGCCCAGTCCGGTGACGCGCCCTGCCCATTCTCCTTCGACCATCGCCCGCCCTTCGAGCGTCAGGCCAAGTTCGGTGAAAAAAGCGATGGCCTCATCAAGCGATTCGACCACAATGCCCATGTTATCCATCCGCTTCAGGTTGGATTTTTCTGCTGTCATCACCTTGCTCCTTTTTCTGCTCTCCAACAGCCTACAAATCGTAACTGCGATTATGCGGCATCCTCCGCATGAGGCACTAATACGGGGTCAGCCGCACCTGACGGCATTTTTTGTGCCATGCGCCCCTCCGCAAAAGCCAGCATAATCGGAATTAGATAGTAGGCCTGAACAGGGATAAAACCAAAATTAAAAATCGTTTCTGAGGGGAACAGCCAGATTGCCAACCACCACACAATGAAAATATAAGAAACAATTTGCGATGGGCGGAAGGTGAGCAGCCATGTCAACCCGACGATGGTGCTGTCCGGGTAAATCATCCAGATAACCAGCAGGGAAGTTCCCAGTTGAAAAACATCGGTCAACTGGTACTGTGTCCAATCCCACTGCAACGGATTGCGTTTTTGGGCGGGATTCCAGCGTCGGATAAAAACCTGTGCGAGAAAATAGGTCAGCACGAGCGACCCGAAAAAACCAAATTTATTGAAAAACGACTCGTAATCCCGTTCGTTGATGTGAATCTGGTCGTAATCGCGGAAAAAAACGCCGTCGAACCAATTCCACCAGATAAAACGATATTCTCCCTGAAAAGCCAGCGCAGTGATAAACGCAATAATCGTCGGGAGGATGAACAGCAACCCGATGCACACCATCACCACCTGTCGCAGTTCGCGGAAACTGCGTCCCTGTAAGTACATCCAGAAAAAATGCAGGGGCAAAATGAGTCCGGTCATTTGCGGTTTAACGGTCAGCAGACCATAGGCCCACGCGATGACAAAGGCGTGTTTCCAGCCCTTCAGATTCTGCGCCAACCACAACAGGGACATGCCGATGGCGCTGCATTGAATCCCCACATTGGCGATGGCAACGCCATAAATCAAAAAGGGGGTACTCAGCAGATACAAAGCGGCATAAGGACGGCGGGTGACCACACACAGCATTCCCACCGACCAGACCATCGTGAGAATCCAGATTTCCAGCGAGCCTAAAATCCATGGTTGCCCCACCACCAGCAGATGTGGCGGGTTAAAAGTGCCATAATACGTATCCCGCGATGGCACGAAAGGGTCATTGCCTTTTAAAATTTCTGCCGGGCCACGATGAATCTGAATCCAATCATAATCGTTGTAATGAAACATGCCGGAGAAGCTAATCATGATACCCGCCACGAAACAAGCGGTTGCCAGCATGATTTCGACACGGTATTTCTGGAAAAATAACTCCATTGTATATTCTTTCTCTTAGGGATTAGCGCGGGTAAAATTGCCAAAAACCCAGCCTGTGCTATCCTCAAAATAAATTTTGTACCATGTATCCCCATTCGCGTCTAGGTCAAGCGCGATGACCTCAACCGCCGTGCCTTCCAGCAGCACCCCCAGACTTTCATACTGTGGCCCCGGCCCCCCGCGCACATTGAGCGCTTCTGTACCCACGTAGCGGGTGGAGAGGATGAGGGTGGCGTTGTCCTGCTTCAAAAGGGCGATTTCTTCTTGAATCAGCGGTTCGAGTGTGCCAATACGGGTGGTTAGGGCATTGAGTTTTTCGATGTAAATGTCTACGCCGTCCGGGTTCAGCAGCGCCACAATCGCCAGACCAACCAGATCCTGCATATCTGCCATGAGTCCAATCAACAGCGCGTGTAAGCGCAATCCGCAGGTGGGTAGCTGGGTGGTGAGATCGGCATAAGTTTGGCGGGCTTCGTACAGTTCAATATAAAAATCACCGAGTTCGGCGGCATCTGCGGTGTTGAGCGCTCCGATTTGTGTGCCATAGGAAGAAATGTCTTCCGAAATTTTTTCTAAATAATTCACAGGCAGTTCACACGAAGTCTGTGCGCGAACGGGATGAATGTAGTAAACTGTGACACAAACCAGAAACAGATACAGCAATGCCTTCATCGTCCAACCTTTTTTTGCTCTATTGTAATCAATTTATCGGCTGCATAAAAAAGGCTGGATTACGCAGAAACGTCGTGGGTGAAAAATGGATGATTTGACAGGACAACTTATTAAAGGGTACGAACTGAAAGAAAAAATTGGGGCGGGCAGCTTTGGCGCGGTCTATCGGGCGGTGCAAACGCTGGTCAAGCGCGAAGTGGCGGTCAAGATTGTGCTGCCGCAGTACGCCAACCATCCCGATTTTATCCGTCGTTTTGAGGCGGAAGCCCAGCTGGTAGCCCGTTTGGAACATCCCTATATTACGCCCCTGTATGACTATTGGCGTGAACCGAACAGCGCATTTTTGGTGATGCGCTTGTTTCGTGGGGGAAGTTTGCGGGAAGTTATTATCGAAAAGCCTTTGTCGCTAGAAGAAGCCTCACATGTACTCGACCAGATTGCGTCTGCTTTGGCGATTGCCCACCAAAACGGGGTAATTCACCGCGATTTGAAACCGGCTAATATTTTGCGCGACGAGCAGGGCAACAATTATTTAGCCGACTTCGGGATTGCCAAAGATTTAGGCACGAGTACCGATATGGCTGCGACGATTGCCGGGTCGGTAGTGGGGTCGCCGGCGTATTTGTCACCGGAACAGGTCAAGGCCGAAGATGTCACCCCCCAGAGTGACATTTATAGTTTGGGCATTGTGCTGTATGAAATGCTCACGGGTGAAAAACCCTTTGCCAACGCCGGGCTGTCGGCGCTGCTGATTAAACAGGTCAATGAACCCCTGCCGGACATTCGCAATCTCAAGCCCGAAGTCCCCGAAGCGGTGGAAATGATTATCCAGCAGGCCACCGCCAAAGATCCCTCGGCTCGTTTTCCCAATGTCTTAAAAATGGCTTCTGCCTACCGCAAGGCGATTTCCTCTTCAACAGCCGAAACTCAGGTGCGTTTGGGGGGAAGTTTTGGTCAAATGACCATGATTGATGCCGAAGAAGCAACAGTGACACTGGCAACAGGTTCGGATTCAGCGTATCGCATTGAACTCCCCGAACCGGAAAATCCCTATAAAGGGTTGCGGGCTTTCCAAGAAGCCGATGCACTCGATTTTTACGGGCGGGGAGCGCTGGTCAACCAATTGTTGGAGCGGATGCAGGAAGAAGCCGACTTTGCGCGGTTTTTGGCGGTGGTCGGGCCAAGTGGCAGTGGGAAATCCAGCGTGGTCAAAGCCGGGTTGCTGCCCGCCATTCGCAACGGCAAACTGCCCCGTTCGCGCAAGTGGTTTGTGGTCGAAATGGTGCCGGGGGGCTATCCGTTTGAGGAATTAGAAGCGGCGCTGCTGCGAATCGCCATTAATCCGCCTGCCAGTTTGTTGAGTCAGCTAAAAGAAGATGAAACAGGGTTGCTGCGGGCGATTAAGCGCGTGCTGCCGGATGATGCCGATACCGAACTCCTCTTGGTGATTGACCAGTTTGAGGAAGTTTTTACACTGGTCGAGGATGAGGAAGTGCGGCTGAATTTCCTCAAAGCGCTGATTCGTGCCATCACCGACCCGCGCAGCCGTTTGCGATTAATTATCACCTTGCGGGCGGATTTTTACGACAAACCCCTGTTTTATGCCGAATTTGGCAACGCCATGCGGAAACGTACCGAAGTGGTGCTGCCGCTTGCGCCGGAAGAATTAATTGAATCCATCTCCCGTCCGGCGGAACGGGTGGGGTTGAGCTTGGAACGCGGGTTGGCGCAGGCCATCGCGGAGGATGTGGGCGAACAACCCGGCGCACTGCCGCTTTTACAATATGCGCTGACGGAACTTTTTGAACGGCGCGAAGGACGCAACCTGACCCTCAAAGCCTATCAGGATACGGGCGGGGTATCGGGGGCGCTGGCGCGGCGTGCCGAAGAAATTTATACCAGCATGAACGAGGCCGAAAAAGCCGCCGCCCGTCAATTGTTTTTGCGCTTGGTGACGCTCGGTGAAGGGACAGAAGATACCCGTCGACGTGTGCTGCAAGCCGAATTAAATTCGCTGAGTATGGATGAAAAATCCTTACAGCATGTCTTAGACCAGTTCGGGCAGTACCGCTTGCTCACCTTTGACCGTGACCCCAGCACCCGTGAAAATACGGTGGAAGTGGCGCACGAAGCACTGATTCGCCAGTGGGAACGGCTGCGCGATTGGATTAACGACAAACGCGAGGAACTTCGTACCCAGCGCCGTTTGATTTCTGCCGCGCACGAATGGTCAACCGCCAACCGTGACCGCAGTTTCTTGGCATCCGGCACGCGCCTTGTGCAGTTGGAAGAATGGGCAACGACAACTGACCTTGCGCTGACGGGCGAGGAGGCCGAATATCTCAAAGCGAGTATTGCCGAACGTTTGGCACAGGAACGGCTGGAACAGGAACGGCAAGAACGCGAACAACAATTAGAGGAGCGTTCGCGTCGGTTTTTGCGGGCGCTGGCAATTGTTTCGATTATCGGGGCGGTGATTGCCTCGGTGCTGGCGGTGCTGGCCTTCCAGCAACGTGCCGAAGCGCAGGACAACGAAGCACGGGCGGTAGAACAGCAAGAAATTGCCGAAGAACGTGCTAACGAAGTGCAAAGTCTGGCGCTGGTTGCCAATGCGCGGAATGCCTTAAATGAATATGACCCGAACTTGGGTTTAAAATTAGCCTTAGAATCGAGTGGGATTTTTAACCCGCCCCTGCCGGAAGTGCAGCGTGTCTTGGCAGAAACCGCCTATGCGCCGGGTGTGCGCTATCGGATGGATATTCAATCGTCCTCGACGGATGTTGCGTTTAACCCCGATGCGACTATTGGCGCGTCATCGCATGACAACGGGATGGTCGTGCTGTGGGATTTAACGACGGGCCAAGAAATTCGCAGTTGGCAAGCCCACGAAGCGCGAATCAATGATGTGGCGTTTAGTCCCGATGGCACGCTCCTAGCAACGGCTTCCAGCGATATGACCGTCATTTTGTGGGAAGTGGCAACGGGCGAACAAGTTCATCTCCTCGAAGGGCATCAAGATATTGTCAACAGTGTGGATTTTAACACCGATGGTAGTTTATTGGTAAGCGCTTCCGGGACGAGCAGCAATACCCAGGAGTCCCCCGATGCCTCGCTCCGCTTGTGGAATCCTGAAACGGGCGAAGAAGTGCAGGTCATTCGCGGGCATAGTGGCGCGATTTTTGAAGCGAAATTTGCCTCTGGTGAAAATGATACTTGGATTGTGTCGGGGGCGGGCAGCTTAGACCGCACCATGCGCGTCTGGGATATTACGCTGGAGGACGACCCGTCTACCGAACCCAATGAGCAGCAAATTTTCATCAGCAACCCGCATGAAGGGTGGGTACGCAGCGTGGACTTTAGCCCCGATGCTCAATTTGTCGTGTCCGGGGTGTGGGATTCGGTCAACAGTGGGACGCTCCGCCTGTATAACATCAGCACCGGACTCGAAACCCGCCGTTACTTCGGGCATACCGATGTGATTAACAGCCTGTTCTTTTTGCCGGACGGGAAACGCATGATTTCGGCGGGAAATGACCGCACCGTGCGAATCTGGGATTTAGCGACGGGCTTGCAGGTGCAGCGTTTTGATGGGCATGATGACCGTGTGCTGGCGGTGGGGTTGAGCGATGATGGCTCACAAATTCTGGTGGGCGCGGGCAATTTGAATCAAACACCCCTTGATACGAGTATCCGGTTGTATGATTTAGGCTTCGGGGCAGAAACGGTGCGCTACACCGACCATGATGATTTTGTCTGGGGCATTGAATTTAGCCCGGATGGTGAATTTATCCTGTCCACCTCCGGCAATTTGAACCGTGACGACAGCGATAACTCGGTGCGCTACTGGGAAGCGGCAACCGGCGAAACGATGCTGACACTGGAAGGACATCTCGATACGATTGATGATGTCGCTTTTAACACCGATGGCACGCTGGCGGTGTCTGCCTCGTGGGATCGAACGGTGATTTTATGGGATTTAAGCGATGGCAGCCAAGTGCGCCAGTTCGGAACCCCGCTGACCCGTGCCGAAGCGAATGAGGAAGAAGCCTCGCGTCGCCAAGAAGACAACAGCCTTGTGCCGTATGAAGGGGAAGGACATGGCGGACGGGTCTACAGCGTTGTTTTTACGCCGGATGAAAAATTCATTATCACCGGGGCGGGAGATGGCTATGTGCGCGTCTGGGATGTTGAAACAGGTGAGGAAGTCCAACGGTTGACAGGCCACACCAAAGCGGTCAACGCGGTGGACATTACCTCCGATGGAAAAATTATCCTGTCTGGTTCGGCAGATGGGACGCTTCGCCTGTGGGATTTTGAAACGGGCGCATTGATTCATGAGTTGGTCGGACACAGTAGCGATGTCACCGATGCAGGATTTAGCGAAGATAATCTGTGGGTGCTTTCCGGTTCCAAAGACAGCAGTTTGCGGCTGTGGGAAGTTGCCACAGGCGCATTCATTCGGTCATTCATCGGGCATACCGGGCAGGTCAACACGGTAGACATCAGTGCGGACGGGCAATTTGCTATTTCCGGCGCGGCGGATACCGATATTCGGCTGTGGGAAGTTGCCACGGGGACGGAAATTCGTCGTTTTGAGGAACATACCGATTGGGTGAACACGATTGCGTTTAGTCCAGATGGTGAATTGGCGGTGTCTGGCTCAAACGATATGACAGCGCGGGTGTGGTTGATTGCGCGTTCCGTCGATGAACTCATTGGTTGGGCAGAGGACAACCGCTTCATTTTGACGCTGGATTGTGACCAGCAGGCGCAATACAAAATTGAATCGGCGGACTGCGCGGCGGTAGCGGAGTAACAATTTGCGTTTGCTCCCTCCTCAAATCAGTGGGGAGGGAGATTTTATTAGTTTAAATTGCACACTTATGTTTCACTAAACCATGTTTGTAGGGTCGTGACTAACTTCTGGAAACTTTCATCGGTGCAGCGTTTGAAGGAAACTTGGCTGGCAAGCTGATGGTAGATTGCAGGGGAAGGCTTGCGTTGCTTTTGGGCAAGGGTCGTCAACAGGGCTTCTTTGGGTGCATGAGGTTTTGCCGCATCCTTCTCCCATAATCCTTGTTGGATAAGCCAGTTTTTGAGGGGCATTTGCGAATGACCCCACCTTAAGCAGGTCTCTACATGGGGTGAATCACTCCAAATCCAAGCCTCCAATTCTGGTTGGATGATAACAACCTCATTCCGATTTTCCCAGCCATTTTTATCCAATAACTCCTGCACCTCTGCGCGGATTTGCGAGACCTTTTTGTGTTCATGCCCACTGCCTTCATAATCAAATATGACCAGTGAATAGCGAAACGCATGACGAAATGGACGCAAAAAAGCATGGGCGGTAGTGCGGCAGCCTGCGTCACGGTTGGGATGTTTTTGAATAGTGTAATGGATGGGGCGAATCTGGAGACTTTGCCACCGTGCTAAGATACCATGCAGCGCTTGTTCCATATCGAGGTCAGCCACAAGGATAAGCAGGTCATTCATCGAACGAATGCACCCCCCGCAAACAACATTGAAAGGGTCGATGTGCCGTCGGGCGATTGCAACAAGGGGTGTTCATCGCCGCGTATGATTTGCACCCCATCGTTTTTGGTAAAAAATAAAATATGGTGTGGTTTAAGAAGGCTAACGATTTCTGTCGAGTGGGTTGCGATGAGGACTTGCGCCCCATAAACAAATTGAAGGGGTTGATACATGACTTCTACAATACGGGGATGGATGCCGTTTTCCGGCTCATCTATCAAGTAAACACCTTCGGAAACGGGACTATAGGCAAGGGCAGTCAAGGCTAACAAGCGCAGTGTACCATCCGAAACGACCCAAGCGGGTACTTCTAGCCCAGAGGTGTATTTTACCAATAAGTAACGGCTGCGTTCTTCGGGGCGCTCAAAAACGCGCACATTTTCCAGTTCGGGCAAGGCCACTTGGACATGCCGCAGCCAGTCTTGGAAATGCTCAGGATATTTTTGCTGTAAATGTTGGATGAGGGTGGGTAAATTCCCACCATCCGATTGGAGCATCTCATGAAAAGTAGATTGGGTGGGCTGACGAAGTGCCTCTACATTAAGTAGGATGGGTTGAACCCGTTCACCCAAAAAGATTCTGAACCAGTTGACCATTGGTAAATACGGGCGGTCATCGGCATGGGTCAGCAGTGAAGGTAAAAATGCAAGCGACGAATTTTTTTTGCCAGACCAAAAATTGGGACTAGACACCTCAGCGTCCGCGCCAAAATTGCTGCTGGTTTTGCGGAGTAAATTTTTCCATCCCACAGGCACATTCTCGGTGAGGATGTTCGTGGAAGGCGCAGTTGAAGGGGCAGGGAGAACCCATAAATTTTCACGGAGAAGTTCAATGTCGTTTTGCGTGAGACCGATTTCTGCTTCATAACGAAGGGTTCCGCCGTTGAATTGGGGTGGAACGACTACTTCAACCGCAATGGCAAAAGCATCGGATTGTTTTTGCCATGTTAAGTCATAAAAGTTTTGCGAACGGATATTGAGAATGTCATCCACACGCTTCCCAGCGATAATGTCTGAAATCAGCGTGATCAAATCAAGCAGGGTGGATTTACCACTGGCGTTGGGGCCGATGAGTACCTGAAATGCCTGCAAATTTTGGCTGAGGTGACGGAAGGAACGGTAATTGCGAGCTTCAAGACGGGTAATCATAGGCGTTTTTATTTTCTATTATAACCCAAGTGGCAAAATCAATTTGCCGTCGCGGGCGGGGTGGTCAACGACTTTGACGGGCAGGGCAAAAACTTCCTGTAACACTGCTTCGGTCAGCACATCGGCGGGTGCGCCATGTTGAACCAGTTTTCCACCATGCACAATCCCGATTTTGTCCGCGTAACCCGCCGCTAAATTTAAATCATGCACAATGGCGACAATGGCTTTGCCCTGTGCGGTCAGGTTTTTGAGCAAACCCATCATCAACTGCTGGTGACGTAAATCCAGCGCGGCGGTGGGTTCATCCAGCAAAATGAGGGGGGTGTCCTGTGCCAGCACCCGCGCTAAGGTGACACGCGCTTGTTCCCCGCCGGAAAGAGTCGGGAAAAACCGATGTTTCAGATGGACGGTTTCGGTGGTTTCCAGCGCCTGCTGAACGATTTCTGCATCCCGTCTGGATTCGCCCGACCCAAAACGAATGTGGGGATGCCGTCCCATCATAACCACTTCCTGCACGGTAAAATCAAAACTGACCTGCACCTGCTGTGCCATCATCGCACGCTGCAAGGCCAATTCATGCGCGGCATATTTTTTGAGGGGGATGTTTTGCAGCATGACCGAACCATTGGAAGGGGGTAAATCGCCTGCCAGCAGTTTGAGCAGGGTACTTTTGCCCGCCCCGTTTGCGCCGACGAGGGCTAAAAATTCACCCACCTGTACCCGCAGGTCAATATTTTCGACCAGCCACGAACCATTCACACGATAGGATACATTTTGCGCTGTGAGCATTACATTTCTCGCTGATGCCATAACAATAAAAATAGGAAAAATGGGCCACCGACTAAGGTTGTAATCACGCCTAATGGAACTTCGGTGGTTGGGTTGATGCTGCGGGCGGCTAAATCGGCGGCAATCAGGAAAATCGCCCCGCCTAAGGCGCTGGCGGGCAGCAGCAAACGGTGGTCAGGGCCGAACAACAGACGGATAAAATGTGGCACAACCAGACCCACAAAACTAACCACCCCCGCAAACGCGACTCCTACGCCAATCATCAAGGCGGAAACGCCCATGACCAACTGCCGTAAGCGGGTGACGTTCACGCCCAGATAGCGGGCTTCCGATTCTCCCAGCGCCATTAAATTGAGTGGGCGGGCAAGGCTGGGTAAAAAAATCATGCCGAGCAGCGCAAAAGGCAGCACCGTTTCGACATCTGCCCAGAAGGTATTGGCGACGCTGCCGAGAGTCCAGAAGGTGATGTCGCCTACTTCGGCCTGACTTGCCCCGAAACTGAACACCCCGATAAACGCGCCTGCAATCGCGTTAATGGCAAGCCCCACCAGCAGCAAATTTGCCCCGTTGATGCGACTCCGCAAATAGGCGAGCTGGTAAATTAAAAAGGTCGCAAACATCCCGCCAGCAAAGGCGAAGCCGGCCTGTGTTAAACGGGCATCGCCCACGCCAGAAACGATTGCCACCACCGCACCCACCGCCGCGCCACTAGAAACGCCGATTAAACCGGGTTCAGCCAGTGGATTGCGGAAAATGCCTTGCAGGGCTGCCCCCGCCAACCCCAAACACATGCCGACCAACCCCGCCATGAGGATTCGAGGCCAGCGAATGTTGGTAATGAGCAGCGAGTCGCGCATGACATCGCGGTTGGTGTAATCCAGATCACTTTCGTAGGAGAGGGGCATTTTATCTAAGGTGACTTTGAAAATTACATCGGCGGGAACATCCACCGCGCCTTCGCTGATGCTGCCGTAGGTGGTCAACAACAACAGGACTGCCAGTGTGAGGAGCAGTCCGAGTCGGGTGAGGGGGTATTGGCGGAAAGTCTGCCATTTTTTCATGCGTTTGTCCGTCAGTCTTATACAGCGGGGAATCAATTCCCCGCCTATGGGTAGGAAGTCCACTAATGCAGTTTAATAAAATAGGATGGATAGCCAAATGTACGGGCGTGGTCTATGACCCGCCCTCATTCCCGTGCAGGGGTGGGTCACAGACCCACCCGTACACTATCCGTATTTAAAAGTTAAACTGCATAAGTGGACTCGGCGAGCGTTTGTCCATAGGATCAATTTTAAAATAAGATTGCGGTGTTGAAGCGCATTCCTCTATCCGAATTTATTGTCCTAGCCGTGCCTTGAGCGCGAGTCCTCGTCCGGGAATATTTAAGGCCGCTGCAATTTCATCAATACTGGTGTCATTGGCAATAACGATTACCGTATGTCCGCTGTCCCTTAAGGTTTGCCAATCATCGGCGCTGCTGGCAACGATAACTCCATCAGTTTGCCCCGCCAGAAGTTCCGTATGGAATCCGAGTTGACGGGTAATGGTGAGCAGCGATTCCGTGGTCGCATAGAGGGCGGGAATCGTCTCAACAGTGAGGGCTGCACCACTGGCATCGGTGAAACTATAGGGATAAGTCGGTGTAAGTTCCCATGTCATATTGGGATGGACGGCAGCAGCAATGGTCATCAGGGCTTGTCCGGTGCGAATGGACATCGCCAGAAACAAATCCGTATCCAGTACCAGCACCTGTTCATTTTGTACGGCGGGTGTTTCGGCTAAGCCCTGCACATCCAAAATTTTATCCAATCCGCCGGAACTTTCGACATTGCCTTCGGTCAAAATCAGGTAATCGGGGAAGGCAGCAAGGATAATTTCAGGGCTGAGGGGTTGATAGCCTGTGACTCCGGCTTCTTCAGCAGAATTATGCCCGCCTGCGCCTTCAATCATCGCATGGGCGGGGGTGCCGGGGCCAGCGGCGAGTTGTAAGCCCTGCCCGCGAATGTAAAAATGAAACACATTCGGTTGGGAATCGACATTAGCGATGGCGGTTTGTACCCAGTCAATTTCACGGGCGACCCGTTCTTTGAGTTTTTCGCCTTGTTCGGGAACCCCCAATGCCTGCGCGACCATTTCAATTTTCCGCAAGGGCAGTTCCAGCCCGCTTGCGCCTTCATCATCAGGAATAACCACAATCGGGATATTTAAGCCGCGTACCTGTTCCAAGACTTCGGGCGGGGCGCAGACTTCCGTGCAAAATACCACGTCCGGGTCGGCTGCGATGATGGGTTCAGCCGCCAAACGCCGCGCAAAACCGACGGTGGGCAGTTCTTCGAGCGCTTGCGGCGGATAGGTGGAACTGGTGTCCACTGCCACCAGACGGTCATAAAAACCGAGCGCATCAATAATTTCAGTGACATCGCCACTGGCCGAGACAATCCGGTCAAGGGCGGTGATGGTGACTTCGTTACCAGTGGCATCAATAAGCGTAATGGGTAAATTGTCCTGTGCGCGGGTTGGGAAGGCTGGCAAGAGCATTAACAGGACAACTGCTTGTAAAATCAATCTTCGCATGGGGTCTCCTTATCACAAACAACGAGTCTACAGGAGTGTTAAGGATTCCTGTAGACCCGAATGTCATTTTAATTCCCTTACAGCCCTCAGCACTTCGCAGAAAGTCTGCGGCTGTTTAGGGACGGGATCTATCCTGTCCGCTAAACGATTTGCTGCCTATTGAGCGCGGGCTTGGACTTCTTCGGGCAGTTCAGCCAGCACATCGGCGGGCAGCAAGGCAATTGCGGCATCCCCCAGATTTTCAAAGGTAGTGGGGTCGGTTGCCTGCATATACAGCAGCACTTCGGCAGGCAAATATTGTTCGATGATATAGCCCGTGTACTGATATTCCGCCACCCAGTTAATAATTTGTACGCCGTAAAGTTCTTCATTGGTGAAGGGGTCAATCACGGTGACGAAGAAATCATCGGCGGTGTCGAGTTCGGTCATGCCAAATCCATCGGCAATCGCCAACCAATTGCCATCCAGCGCCGGGCCTTCTTCCAGTGTTGTTGCTTCGGCGGCTTCTTCGGTGGCGGTTGGTTCGGCTATCGAGACCGTTGTTGCCCCGATGTCATTGTAGCTCAAGCCGCGAAAGGCCATCGTAAACAGGGCATTAGCGGCAACATTCAGGGCAGCGGCTTGGTCGCCAGCGACTTCGGGGGCAAGGGCGGTGACTTCACCGGTTTCGCGGTCTTGCTGGCTCATCAAATACCCGACAGCATCGCCCCAACTGCCCATCAAATCTTCCTCGGCGGCAGCCAACCCGACCAAAACATAGGCGGTGCCGAAGCCATCGCTGGTTTCTCCGCCAAGTGTTGCCCATCCACCATCGGCAAGCTGGGTGCTGTCCAGATATGCGACTGCGGCTTGGGTGGCTTCGGCTTCACCCGCTTTTGCCAGCGCGTGAATACACACGGCGGTATAAATGGGTTCGGAAGGTTCACCCGCGCCAGACCCAAAACCCCCATCTTCATTCTGGATGCCCACCACACCCGAAACAGCAGTGGCGGGGAGTTCCGCACCTGTGGCTGCTAGCGCCACCAAGCCCAAACATAACCCGGTGGAGTCTTCGCCGCGTTGTTCGCGCAAAAGTGAACTATGCAATTCCAATGCTGCGCCATCGGCAAAGGCGGTGGGGTCAATGTCATGGGCGATGACTGCCAAGATAATCGCCGAAACCACTTCTAATCTCAGCGAATCGGCATTTTCAGTCACATAATTTTCAAGATACGCCATTGCCGCTTCATTGGGACGGTCTAACAGCGCCAAACTGGTGGCGGCGGCGGCGGTGATATTGGGGTCGCCACCAGCAAAACTACCATCTTCGGCCTGTTGAGTTTCAATCCAATCGACGGCAGAAATTGCCGGGTCGCCCTGAGCGCCAATGACGGGAACAAGCGCCAGCAGCATGACCAGCGCGAGGAAGCTTACTTTACGCATAGAGATTTTTTTCCTTTTGATTAAAGCTGTGCAAATTTTACCAAACCTAACCAAAACTACCAATAGTTTAGCATGAATTTGGGGTGAGACTTGGCATCTGGCTGTGGACAGGTGGAGAAATGTTATACTGGTGGGGTGAGGGATTCAACATGACATCGGATACCGAAAAGTTACAGCGCCGCAACCATGAGTTGTCCATTCTGAACACGATAGCAGAAGCGCTCAACCGCGAAATGAATCTGAATGCGGCGGTGGATACAGTGCTGGCACAGGTTGCGGAGTTGCTCGATTTACAAACAGGTTGGGCATGGCTGATGGATTCGCAGGGAGAAACCTACCTGTCCGCCGCGCAAAATCTCCCACCTGCGTTGGCGAATTATCCCGAACGTTTGCAGGGGACATGTTACTGTCTGCGAACCTACCGCGAAGGCGATCTGGCGGGGGCTGCCAATATTAATGTCGTGGTGTGCAGTCGTTTGGAATTTTTACCGGGGACGGACGGCTTAACCTACCATGCCAGCATCCCGCTTTATTCCTATGACCGTCAGAAAAAATTAGGCGTGCTGAATGTTGCCAGCCGCGATTGGCGCGAATTATCTGAGGATGATTTGCGTCTGTTGCATACGATTGGCGATTTGCTCGGTATTGCGATTGAACGGGCGGAGCTGTACGAATCGAGTCGGCAGCACGGCGCAATTGAGGAACGTAACCGTCTTGCCCGTGATATTCACGACACGCTGGCGCAGGGATTGGCGGGAATCACCATGCAGCTTGAAACCCTAGACGCGCTGCTGGATGCCAATGCCGATAGGGAAAAATTGAAAACGATCCTTCGCCGTACACTGGATTTGACCCGCCGTAATCTGGAAGAAGCCCGCCGTTCGGTGCTGGATTTACGGGCTGCTCCGTTGGAAAATCGTACCTTGCTCGAAGCCCTGCACGCGCTGGCACACGACCTTGAGGGGATTCAGGTGCGCTTTGATGTGCGGGATGCCAGCCGTCCACTTTCGGGGAGAATCGAAATGGGCTTGTATCGGATTACGCAAGAAGCGCTGAATAATATCCGCCAGCACGCTCACGCCAACCATGTTTTGATTCAATTAACCTGTGCGCCACAGTCGGTTCAACTGGTGATTGAGGATGATGGCTGCGGGTTTGACCCGACTCAGGTGGGCAGCGACCATTTTGGCTTGATTGGCCTTGCGGAACGGGCTAAATTGCTCGGCGGGACATTCCAGTTGCAAACGACTGCCGGCACAGGCACACGCTTAGAAGTGACCATACCGTTGAATTGAGGGCAGCATGTCAAAGGTAAATCGTATCATTCTTAAGGGCTTCAAATCTGTTCGAGAACTTGATATTGAGTTGACCTCATTGAATGTTCTTATTGGGGCGAATGGTTCAGGGAAGTCAAATTTTATCGCTTTCTTTAATTTACTTAACCAGATTGTGCAAAAAAACCTACAATATTATGTTGGAAAATCGGGTGGGGTGGATAGTTTCCTACATTTTGGACAAAAAGTGACTGACAGTATTTTTATTGAAATCTTTTTTGGCGATAACGGCTACGTAGTAGAATTAGCTCCAACTTCAAATAATAGCTTAATTTTTAAGACAGAATCTTGCTGGTATTGGGATAGAACAAAATATGAACGTCCTTTTTCTTCACAAACAAGAACGGGACATCAAGAGACTTATTTGCCTGAAGCCCGTAAAGATATATCAAATAGAGTTGAATATTATGTTTTAAGCAGCCTTGAAAATTGGAAGGTTTATCATTTCCATGATACAAGCGACTCCGCCAAAATTAAAGCGACAGGAAATATATACGATAATGAAAGATTAAACCCTGATGGTGGAAACTTGGCAGCCTTTTTATATCTATTACAGGAGCGACAAAGCGATTACTATGAAAATATTGTAAGAACGATTAGGGTCGTTGCCCCTTTTTTTGCAGATTTTATCCTGCGTCCAAATCCGCTCAATCCAGAAACTATTATATTACAATGGCGCGAAGAAGGCTCGGCTGAGGTATTCAATGCTAGTCATTTATCAGACGGAACACTACGATTAATCGCTTTAACAACTTTATTATTACAACCACGTCTGCCAACAACGATTTTGATTGATGAACCAGAACTCGGTTTACATCCGCAGGCAATTCGATTACTTGCCGGAATGATAAAGAGTGCAGCCGAAAAAACACAGGTTATTATTTCTACCCAATCTGTGACGCTTATCAACCAATTTTCACTAGAAGATATTATTGTTGTAGATAAGAAAAATAAAGAATCTACCTTTAAGCGACTTCATGAAGATTCGCTTGCTTATTGGTTAGAAGAATATCAACTAGGGGATATTTGGGAGAAAAATATCATCGGGGGGAATCCGCAGCGATGAAATATATCGCTATTTTGGTAGAAGGGTTTACCGAACTTAATTTTGTGGATGTTGTCCTGAAACCTCATCTTCTCAAATTTGGTATTTTTGCGGTGGGCAATCAAATCACAACGCTTCGGCGCGAAGCAGGCGGGAAAATGAAGGGCGGCACAGCGACTTATAAAAATTTCAAAATAGACGTCAAAGGTTTTTTAGGAGATACCAGTAAGGTATTGGTCACGATGATGCTTGACTTTTATGCTTTGCCAAAGTCGTTTCCGGGATTTGACTCATTGCCTGAAAAAGACTCATGTTACCAGCAAGTAGCACATTTAGAAAACGCCTTAAAAAATGATATAGGTCACGTGCGATTTCTCCCCTATTTTTCTCTCTATGAATTTGAGGCGGTGTTATTTGCCGATGTTGAAAGTGTAACCAAAATTATCCATCAGAATAAAGACCGCCTCATTTTTGAATTGAATCGCATTAATCAGAATTTTGTTTCTCCCGAAGAAATTAACCTCATTAATCCACCTGCGAAACGGATAGAAAAACTTGTCCCCGAATATGAAAAGGATCTTCACGGCCCATTGATTGCATCCGAAATTGGGTTAGAGAAAATTCGGGCTGCTTGTCCCCATTTTGCGGAGTGGCTGGGGCAATTAGAGGCTTTAGGAAATTCAGACTATGACTGAAAAAATTCGTATTTTGGTTGCCGATGACCACCCGGTGGTGCGGGATGGCTTGGTAGCGATGTTAGGCACACAGCCCGATTTTGAGGTGGTGGGGGAAAGTCGGACGGGACACGAGGCCGTCGAGATGGCAGAAACACGCCAACCGGATGTCATTTTTTTGGATCTGGAAATGCCCGAATTGGACGGGGTGGATGCGCTGCGAAAAATGCGCGGGGCGAATCCGAATATCAGAGTGATTGTGTTTACTGCATTTGATACGGATGAACGGATTCTGTCGGCGGTGCAGGCGGGCGCACAGGGGTATTTGCTCAAGGGTGCGCCGCGTGATGAGGTGTTTCAGGCGGTGCGGGTGGTGCATGGGGGAGGGTCGCTCCTCCAACCGATTGTCGCCTCTAAATTATTGCGTCAGGTCAGCCAACCGGATGATTTAACCGACCCCTTGACTCCGCGTGAAGTGGAAGTTTTAAAACTCATGTCGCAGGGGTTACAAAATAAGGAAATCGCGCTGCAATTGGTGATTAGCGAGCGCACGGTCAAATTTCATGTGAGTTCGATTCTGGGAAAATTGGGGGCGGGGAATCGGACGGAAGCGGTGAGTTTAGCGGCGCAACGTGGGCTGGTTGAGTTGAGCTAAACAGCGCATGTACTTCTATAATTTTTAGAGCATGAGATATAATCGACGTTATGCTGCAACAAAACATCCCTGACCACGCCAGTACGATTGTGATTCCTGTGGCGAATCCTGATACTGCACCCCAGTTGCTTCGATTTGCCAGCGCTTTGCTCGAACCCGACGGGCGTATTGTAGCGGTGGTGGTGATTGTGGGGGATGCTGAAGAACGTCAGCATTCTATCGAAAGTGTTAAACCGATTATTGAAAATGCTCAGCAGGAAGGGCTTCGTGTCGAGCTGCTGACCGTTGAGGCTGCCACTGTTTCTCGCGGAATATTGGATGCCGTGCGCGAACAACGTGCCGATTTATTGATTCTGGGAATGCAGCAACCCAAGCGGGGGGAAGTAACAATCGGGGCAATTGCTGAAAATGTGACAGCGGCTGCTCCCTGTGATGTTTTGATATATCGAGCTTCGCAAACTTCAGAATTTGAACGGGTTGTGGTCTGGGCAAACGGGGGAGAATCCGCCCGTATTGCGAACCAGACCGGGATTCGACTGGCGGAAAAATTCGGATTGCCGGTGGAATGTATGCTGGTGCAAAGTCACAACCGTTCCTACTGGCAAGGGATGGAACGGTTAGAGGATTCACTGGCATTTGTTCATGGTAAAGAACATGCCAAGCGCACCGTTGTTACAGCCGATCACCCTGTTGCCGGGTTGCTATCGCGGATTAATCCTGACGATTTATTGGTGATGGGATTTTCCCGCCGGACAGAGCTTGAACGGTGGTTGTTCGGGGATGTGGTGCGTCAGTTGCTCAATCGGGCACCGGGTGCAATGCTGCTGTCGGCAAGATCAGCAGAAAACCACACTGAAAAACGCTTCAAAAAATATCTCGGTTGGGCTGTTCCCACCCTAACACCCATCGAGCAAGATGAACTGGTACGACAAGCACGGGAAAACGCCACCCCATCCTTAGATTATATCGTTTTGATTCTGGTTTCTGCGGTTATTGCTGCTTTGGGTTTGCTTTTGAATAGCGCTGCCGTGGTGATTGGCGCGATGCTCATTGCGCCGTTGATGCAGCCCTTAACTGCACTCGCAACAGGGATGGCAACCGGACGTTTACGACTCATAGAGCGCTCATTGGGGAATCTTGCATTGGGGGTGTTGTTGGGCATGGGGGTTGCAGGGTTAACCGGGTTGGTGATTCCTTTAGATATTCCGACGACAGAAATGCAGTCACGCGGGACACCTACTTTGATTGACGCGGGGGTTGCCTTTGCCGCCGGGTTTATTGGGGCATATGCCAATGCACGGCGCGGAATTCCCGCAGCATTGGCGGGTGTTGCGATTGCTGCTGCGCTGATGCCGCCGTTGTGTACGGTCGGGTTGGCGCTGGCCTTTGGTGAACACGAGCTTGCTCTGGGAGCGCTGCTGCTATTTTTAACCAATATTGGTTTTATCTCATTGGCAGGATGGGCGGTCTATTTCTGGCTAGGGGTACGTCCCCGCCCTGAGACGCGTCATGCGGAAGGCACATCCAACCATCGGCGGTATATTTCTTTGGTGGTTGTGGTGCTGCTGATGATTCCGGTGCTGTATATGCTTTACAATCTTGGCAATCGGGCGAGCGAGGCACAGCGTGTCAAGAACCGCTTGCAAGATTCATTCCCGACAGGGGAGATTGTACAGGTGGAACTGCATGGAGAAAATACTCCGATGCGTGTGGTTGCTACGCTGCGCATGGCCCGTGAACCGCGCCTGGATGAAGTTCGATTAGCCGAAGAAGATCTCGAAGCGGGCTTGCATCGGGACATTGACCTTGAGATTGTGCTGCAACTGGTGATTCGGCGGGTGCAGCCATTGTATGAGCAAGAATAGAGCTAGCATGAGACAAATTCCGTGTGGGTGTTGGGGCTGTATGAGTGGGGTGGTCGGGTTTGTTTTGGCGATGATTTTTACTGTTCCGATTGCGATTGGCATTGGCATTGAGGAAACATGGCTGGTGCCGGGGGATGCCAAAAAATTCGATGTGCTGGAAACCTATCCTGAAGTTGAAACTTTCGCAGGGGAGGGGGTCGCGTTGGTGTCTATAAGCGCGTATTTTGTGACATCCGACGGACGAATCAATCTTTATGCCGATTACAACCCCTATGTAGAATATCTTTTTGTGCGGGAAGCCGAACCGGACGAAGGTGACTTGCGGCCTGTGGGGGCCGGCGGCAGTTTGGATAATCAATGGTATGAGCAGGTGCGTGTTCGCATCTCGCAACCGTGGTCATCGCGGCATGTCACCAGCAGCAATTCGGAATATTCCTACTATAACTTGGGCATGGATAAGGATTCCTATGACCCCCAAGCAAATGCTGTCGGTGAAGCTGTGCCTGCTCCCACCTGTGATTTTGCGACTCTCTGGGAAAAAGCCATGCAGCGCGATACCCCGCGTGATGCCGTAGCGACCATTGAATATACTGCACAGGGATATCATTTTCGGGTGAATGGTACACGCTACGATTTTTATTTTGACTTCGACTGCCAGCTTATCGAGTCTTAAAAATACGTTCTTGGGCGTATGGGCAGCTTGCCAAAAATTGGTTTTACTGCAAATAGATTTGATGAGTGAAAGATGTTCTATGCAAAAATTACAAATTCTGTTGGTTCTTCTCCTTGTTTTAACCTCCGTGCAAGTCACTTACGCGCAGCAATCCACGAGTAGCCCCGCTTGTGCTGCAACGAATGGGGCAGGCGGAACCGCCAACACCACCTTTAATCTTGCGGCACTGGAATATAAGGGCGGGGAGACCGTGAGTGTTTCTGTCAATGGGGCTGGTGCGACCTATTCCGTAACCAATGGCGGAAGTCCTTTGCCGGGCGGCGACAATCTGGCGGTTGGCTCGCCTTTCGTTTTGACTGTACCCTCTACCGCCACCTATCAATTGTCGGTGACTGTCACGGGTTCGGACGGCACAACCCAGGCGGCCTTTGCTTGCATCGGTGCAAACAACAGTGACGATGGTTCGGGGGGGAGCGGCGGTAAAACCACCCTATGTCATATTCCGCCGGGCAATCCGGGCAATGCTCATACCATTACTGTCGGCGGGGGGGCGGTGTCTGCTCATTTAGGACATGGCGATACACTGGGGGCATGTCCCGAAAATGTTGAATCGCGCCATGACAATGGCAACGGGGTGGTGTCCTTCACCGATGAGGACAACGGCAAAGTCGAAATTTACGGCGCGTGTGGGGCGGAAGTCTGTGTGCAAATCACCGTGGTCAATTTGCTGATTCTTCAACCCATTCAAGACGAAGAAGTTGTTTTTGAGTCCGAGACAAGCGACTGGTTCGTGATTGTGTTTTATCTGGGGCAGAGTCATCTGGATAAAACCACCGCCGTGTATCAGATCAATGTGTATGATGGCGAAGAAACACTGCGGGATGATCGGGTTCTCATTTTGATTACCGCGCAGGGCAAAATTTCTTGGCAGCGCCGCACTTAAGCTAGACAAGGGGGCGAACCCCTTGTTTTCTTAAAGCGCCATTTTTACCTCCTCAATCAGGTGTGTTATATTTAGCCCGATTGAGGAGAAAATCATGCCCCCGATTCGACTAGGTATTCTTGGTGCGGGTTTATTTGCCCGTGATGCTCACCTCCCGAATTTATTAGCCTTAGGTGATTCGTTTGACATTGTGGCGGTGTGCAGTCGCACTGCTGATTCTGCTCGTTTATTGAACGAAAAACTCCCGACACCCGTCCCCATTCATACTGATATGGACGAATTTCTGGCACGAGAGGACATGGACGCGGTGGATATTGTGCTGCCGATTGCGCTCATGCCCCAAGCCATTGAAAAAGCGCTGCGGGCGGGCAAACACATTATCAGCGAAAAGCCGATGTCGCCTTCGGTGGAGGCGGGCCAAAAATTGCTGGCGCTCCATGCCCAATATGCCAATCTGGTGTGGATGGTGGCGGAAAATTGGCGGTATGCGCCGGCGGTTCAACAGGCGAAACAATTGCTGGAAAATCTCGAAATTGGACGGCCTCTGCTGGCACATTGGGCGATTCATGTGCAGATGAGCGCCGAGAATAAATATTATCATACTGCGTGGCGGCGGGATGAAAGTTTTCGTGGCGGTTTTTTGATGGACGGCGGAGTCCATCACTCGGCGGGTTGGCGTTTCTTATTAGGAGACGTGGCCTCCGTGAGCGCCACTGCAACCCAAATTCGCCCGGATTTACCTCCGGCGGATACGCTGAGCGCAGCCTTGCAATTTGAAAGTGGGTTGCTGGCAAGCTACGCCGTAACCTATGCTGGACGTGCGCCGCAGGACACCACCCTGAACATCGTCGGGGAAAAAGGAGCGCTGCATGTCAACCGCGATGGCCTGACATTGATGAATGAACAGGGAACACAGGCATTTTCCTATGAGGATCCCGATGGTATCCGTCAGCAGTTTGCCGCGTTTGCCGAGTCGATTGTGACGGGTGCGCCGCATCTGAATTCGCCTGCGGAGACCTTGAAAGACGTGGCCTTGATTGAAGCGATGCTCGATGCGGCGGAATCGGGGCAGCGGGTGAAGCCCCAACAAATTGAATGATGTGTGCATGAGGGACGGCAGATGAAAATTGTAATTTTTGGGACAGGCGGAGTCGGCGGATATTTTGGTGGACGCTTGGCGCAGGCGGGCTTGGATGTGACCTTCATCGCACGCGGACGACACATGCGCGAGATGCAAGCCAACGGGCTGCATGTGACCAGCGACAAAGGCGCATTTGTGATTGAGCAGCCCCGCGTGACCGATAAACCGGGAAATGTTGGGGTGGCAGATTATATCCTTGTGGCGACCAAAGCATGGCAGGTGGAAGATGCCGCGTACCAGATGCAGCCGATGGTGGGCGCACAGACAACGATTGTGCCGCTGCTCAACGGGGTTGAAGCGCCAAAACAATTGGGCGATATTCTGGGCGAAGGACGGGTCTTGGGTGGATTCTGCCGCGTGATGAGTCAGATTGAAGCGCCGGGCAAAATTAAACAATTTGGCCTTGAACCTTATGTTGCATTTGGTGAACTTAATCAGGAACGCAGCGAACGGGTCGAAACGCTGCGCCGTGCCTTCCAATTAGCCCATGTGAATGTTGAAGTGCCATCGGATATTCTGGCGGAAATGTGGCAAAAATTGGTGTTCATCGGGGCATTTAGCGGGGTGGGGGCGGTGACACGCGCTCCGGTGGGGATTATCCGTACCATGCCGCAAACCCGCGAACTCTTGATTCAGGCGATGCAGGAAATTGTGCAGGTCGGACGGGCGCGGGGGGTTGGTCTCAAAGAGGATGCCATTGAACGCGCTCTCAAGCAGATCGACAGCTTGAATGTGATGGCAACCGCCTCGATGCAGCGTGATGTGATGCAGGGTCAGCCTTCCGAATTGGAGGCGCAAACAGGGGTGATTGTGCGCTACGGCAAAGCGGCGGGGGTGGATACGCCCGTGCATCGCTTTGTTTACGCGAGTCTGCTGCCGAATGAGATGATGGTGCGGGGCAATACGCCGGTGGGGATGTGAGGAGACCGCCTCACCCCCAGCCCTTCTCCCACCCAAAAGGGGAGAGGGGGGTCATATCGCAGGCGGCTCAAGCGACGGGGAATCAATTCCCCGTCTATGCGTAGGAAGTTCACT
Organism: uncultured Anaerolineae bacterium; assembly: GCA_964639245.1. GTDB lineage: Bacteria > Chloroflexota > Anaerolineae > Aggregatilineales > J027 > SB15. The sequence continues at coordinate 3,249 of CAZXCU010000025.1, read as the reverse complement.
TATGCACATTAACTTTTAAATACAGGTATTGTACGGGTGGGTCTGTGACCCACCCCAAGCACTATCGAGGGCGGGTCATAGACCACGCCCGTACATGTTGGTGGACTCGGCGTAAAACAGAATCTCAAAGGGCATTTGTGAGGGAATTATCTTTTAGGGCATAATATCCTGTAAGCGTCAGGAGACATGCCCGCATGAGCCACAAAGTTTTTATTGGCAGCACCAGCCGAGATTTAGCCGACTATCGCCAGGCCGCGATTGACACCTGTTTGCGCCTGAATTTGCACCCGATTGCGATGGAATATTTTACCGCCATGCCGATGGGTGCAACGGAAGGCAGCAAGAAAAAAGTCGAGGACTCCGATTGGTATGTGGGGATTTTTGCCCATCGCTACGGGTATATCGAGGATGGGTACGACAAAAGCGTGACCGAAATCGAATTTGATTACGCGGGCGAACGGGCGCTTCCGCGTTTGTGTTTTGTGATAGACCCCACCTACACAACGTGGCCTGATGAATTTTATGAAAAAGACCACCCCGCGAAACTTGCCGCGTTCAAAGCCCGAATTGATAAAACGCTGATTCGCGCCCAATTTACCGATGTGAATGATTTTGCGCTCAAACTTTCCCAAGCGCTGAGCGAATTAAAAGGCGAGTATTTTCGTCCGGCTTCGACCAGCGCCGTTTTAGCGACGGACGCGGACGCAATTCCGGGCAAAACTGCCAAATTTCGCGGACGCACCACGTTTATCACCGGGATTCAAACCGCGCTGGACAAGGGCGAACGGGTGTTGATTCAAGGTTTTGGCGGGATGGGCAAAACGGCACTCGCGGCGGAATGTGCGGCGGGCTATGTGCCTGTGCTGTGGGTCAAGGCGGGGACAGACAGCGTGGATGCGGTGTTTGAAGCGCTGGCACGCCCATTCAATTTACACAAGGAAATTGCATCGGAGACAGGTGAAGCCCAAATCACGCTCATGCGCCAAATCTTGAGCCAATCTAACGCCAATTTACTGCTGATAGATGATGCGTGGGATAACAAAGTTCTGGCTGATGTGCTTAAAGCCGTCCCAACAAAAATGAAAGTTTTGGTAACATCCCGTCATCGGTATGGGAATTATCGGATTGTTTCAGTCAAAGAACTTGAACCAAATGAAGCAGTAGAAATCTTAGGCACGTATGCCTATGAAGACTTTAACAATGATGCAGATGCAGCCTCTTTATGTGATTTGGTCGGTTATCATGCGCTTGCGTTAAAAATAGCGGGTTGCACGATAAATCGAGCAGGTTTGACATTGAAAGAATACACGCTAAAAATTAGAGACTCGCTCTCTGAAAGACTTACAGCACAAAAAGGCGAAGTTGAACAAGAACACGAACGTATCACCGATGTTATCAAAATTAGTTTGAACCTATTGGATAGTGCTTCCCGTCTCGTATTTTTGGCATTTGGGGCATTTTTCGTAGAAAGTGCGACACCAGAACTTTTGTCTATTTACTTAGGAACTCAAGAAACGTCAACGGCTTTAACCAATCTAGTAGAACGTGGGTTAGCAGAAGAAATACCTGCTACTGATGAGCGCGTTTTAGCTTACCAAGTACATGACTTAGCTTATAGCTATACCAAAGCCCGAATGACGCTTGAGCAGCAACTAAAGGCAATGGAAGCATGTCTTGCTTATACCTACCGCTACAACGAACCTAGTTTAGCCCATTTCGCGGCGTTGCGGCCTGAATTGGAGAATTTTATGGGTGCATCGGAGCTTGCAATGGAACAGAAACTGTGGAAGGTGGTAGAGGAGTTTACATTGAATTTGTATAACCCAAGTCGAAAAGGTGGTTTTCTATCTTATAGGGGATTTTATACTCAGGCGATAAAACTGCTTGAACGGGCTGCTAGGGCTGCCGAAAAACTGGGAAATACACATGATCAACTTGCCCATTTGGGAAATATGGCTTCAACCTACCAAGATGTAGGTCGTTCACAAGATGCTGTCCCTGTTTTGGAACAGCTATTAAGTTTTGCTCGAAATGCTAGAAATAAAAAAAATGAATTTGTAATATTAGCCCTTCTGGGCGATGCTCACAACAATTTAAGCGAGTACAGCAAGGCGATTGAATACTACGAACAAGCCTTGCAGATTAGCCGTGTGATTGGGGATAACGAGGGGGAAGGGGTTGTTTTGGGCAAGCTAGGGACTCCTTACGCAGGTTTAGGCGAGTACGGCAAGGCGATTGAATATTACGAACGGGCTTTGCAGATTAGCCGTGTGGTTGGGGATAACGAGGGGGAAGGGTTGGTTTTGGGCAAGCTAGGAGATGCTTACAATATGTTAAGCGAGTACAGTAAGGCGATTGAATACCATGAAGCAGCCTTATATATTGCACGCGAAACGGGCAATAAAAGTATGCAATGGAATATTTTGGGTAATCTAGGAGTCGCTTACAAGAATTTAGGTGAATTCAGTAAGGCAATTGATTATTATGAAAAAGTCTTGGTAATTGCTTTTGAAATAAACGATAAGAGTATGCAAGGGAATGTTCTAGGCAGCCTAGGAGTCGTGTATATGGATTTAGGTGAGTATAGCAAGGCAATTGAATACTACGAACAAGCGTTGGTAATTAGGCGTATGATTGGGGATAAAATAGGGGAGGCCAACGACCTAAATAATATGGGTATTCTTAATTATATAAATAAAAATTATCCGTTGGCGCTTGAATTTTTTCAGCAGTCATGGGCAATTTATGAGCAGATTGGGGCGGTACATAAAACTGAACGAGTTGAAAAGAGAATAGAGAAAACGCTGGCAAAAATGGCTGGAAAATCGGACAGCATCATAAACCGTATTCGTAAATGGTTTTGATTAGAAAGTGGTAGTGAAGGCAAAAATGACTGGGGAGGCGTGACCTCACCCCCCTCTGCATCCGCGATGAATGGCGCGGGGGGAAAAGAAAAAGTCGCTCGCCCGACCCTTCGGGATGGAATCGATGTTGCTTGCCGGATGCAGCAAAATGTACGGGCGTGGTCTGTGACCCGCCCCTACCCTAGGGTGTCCGCCAGACCACGACAGGGTGAATCCCAGCTAATAATTGGTTAAAGCCTCACTGAGAAGTGGGGCTTTTTGGTCGAAAAGTGGGGTAAGGTAAAAATGATGAATTTTGAGATACGTGAGAGGCGTGACCTCACCCCCTGACCCTTCTCAAGGGTAGGTTTTTTAGGGAGGGAGGGGGGGAAAAGTAAGTGGGGCA
>CAZXCU010000024.1:5396-56501 GCA_964639245.1 uncultured Anaerolineae bacterium | reverse complement strand
AATAGGTTTTCTCGCCAAAATGTTCCATGATGTCGCCGCGATCCAGCGCTGTGCCTTTAATTTTATTAATCAGCGAGGCGATTTTATCAAAATCTTTGGGCTGTGGGCGTTTAATATCAAAGCTGACGATTGGCGGTACGGGTTGCTGTTGAAGGACAGGCGGTCGCATTTCAGCCGGACGGGAAGGCACGGTTTCCGCCGTATGAGAAACAACAGGCGCAGGGGTTGGGGGTTGGGGCGCAGACGGGGTTTGTTGAGGTGCAACAGGCGGTTTGACCTCTACCACCCTTACCGTGTCAGTCTGGCGTTTTTGTCCCGGAATCTGATCCCAAGCACTTTTGACTTGCCCCCATGTTTGTTCGGGTGTGCCATTGTTGTTAATCACCAAACTGGCTTTGGCAAGTTTATCTTTTTGCGGATTTTGTGCCAGAATCCGACGACGGGCATCTTCCAACGACATTTTCCGCTTGGACATCAACCGACGGGCTTGATTTTCTGGGGTCGAGTCCACCACCCAGATGGCATCTACCTGATCCGCCATCTCCCCTTCAATCAATTTAATCGCTTCCACCACCACGACATATTTATCGCTTCGCTTGACCAGCATATCCACCGCCCCGCGCACGAGGGGATGGGTAATCGCTTCTAATTTTTGTAATGCGTCCGGGTCAGAAAAAGCAATCGCGGCTAATTTGGCGCGGTCAATTTCTTTTTGCGGATTCAAAATAAACTGACCAAATGTTTGCACAATGGGTTTATAAGCAGGAGCATTGGGAGCCATGACCCGATGCACAATCGCGTCGGCATCAATTGTGTATGCACCGAGATGTTGCAACATTCGCAGCACAAGGCTTTTTCCTGTGGCAATATTTCCCGTTAAGCCAATGACGTATTTGTTTTGCCAGTACCGACCCACGACGTATTCTCCCAGATTCAGCGCATCGTTTGTTCATTGTAACTTGCCAACGGGCTAGCGGCAAGCATCAGCTACAATTATGCCAGAGCATAAAAATTTTATACCAACCTCATAAAAACAATTAAAATTGGCTGTAAATTTTTTTATTAGTAGGTAAAATGAAGCTAACGAAACTCATTGGTGTAAAAATGACCATGCGTAATTTTGTGGATGTTCGGATGCCTGAAATCAATCGACAGGCCAATCTGGAGGTGCTTTTCAAACAAGCCCGCCAAGCCGCCGCCAGTCACCAACCCCGTCAGGTTGTCGTGGTGACTCCCGAACGTACCCTCGCAAATCGGATTTGCCCGCCGCCGGGAACGGCTACCCTTGGCATGACCAATCCGGTTAAAAAGATTGTTCCGTTTGAACCGCCCTTGAACATCACGGTCATTGGCTATACCGAAACATCAGTTTTCAGCAAGAATCCTGCCGCATGTATTCCCTTTTTTGGGTATGTGATGGGCATGGGCTATTTGGGGCATAATGTCGTCATTTTTGAAGGACATGAGGCGGCTCTCCCCTATGCGCTCAAAGAGGCTGATATGCTTTTAGTAGACGACGGCATGAGTTTTTTCCTGCCTGCCAACTGGACACAACTTGCCCAACAGTCCATGCGGACACCCCGGGTTGTGATGCTCTCGCGTTCTGGCAAAATTCAAACCCATCCCTTGCGTCCACTGGCAATGCCTCCAACTGATTTTGACTCCGCCCTTAAAGATGCCCACCGACTCGCCAAAACGGGTCATTTGAATGAAGCTGTTATGGGATACACCAAAGCGCTCGAACTAAATCCAAATTCCGAACATACATATTATAATCGGGGGTTCAGCCATCTCCAACAGGGCAATCTTGATCGAGCCATTGAGGATTTCAGCAAAGCCCTGAGCATCAAACCGACATTTTTTGAGGCCCTATTTCAACGTGGGGTTGCCTACGCGCAGAAAGACAATTTTCAGAGCGCATTTTCCGACTTTAACCAAGCCCTGAAAATTAATCGTGTGTCCGCCTCTGCCTATTTCCAGCGTGGCAAAATCTTAATGCAAAAGCAAAAATTTGAAGCGGCAATTATTGATTTTTCAACCGCTATTCAGATTAAGCCTACGCTCGAAGCGCTGCTTGAACGTGCCAAAGCCTATGAAGCCAACCAGCAAATTGCGGAAGCCTTGACCGATTACAGTCAATACTTACGCGCTGGAGGAGGAAAAAAGTTGGGCAACCAAGCCGTGATTGAAGCCAATGTCCAACGTTTGAAAAATTCATCCACGACAACCGGTTAAGGTTGTTGTCACCCTCAGAATAATTGATTATCATTACGCTTATCGGTTATTCTGAGGGCCACTATGCCTTTCACTTTTTTTATTTCTAATATTGCTAAAACATTTGAACTTGAAACGCTCTATCAGACATTGGCTGATTTTGCGCCCGTGCTGCGGCTTGATTTGTTACAAGCGCAAAACCGAGAAAATGACCGCATGTACAGCGCCATAGTCCAATTCGATGTGAGCGATCCACTGCCGGTGACGGGTCATTTCAATGGGCGGGAATATTTAGGGCAATATCTCAGCATTCACTCAATGCAGCGAGGTAAATCTTCAGACAACCCTCAGGAGATTCAAGCACAAACCGAGTCTATTGCCGCACCGTTGGGTGAAACTGAACACCATCCGATTGAACAGATCAAAAAGATCGTGAAACTTTGTGGCAAAGACTTTGCATTGGCATTGTTAGCCGAAACTATGCAGATTGAGGCCAATGGCGGCATGATGCTGCCGGACAATTCGCGCCGACGTACCCCGGGTGGGATCTTTTTTTTGTTGGCAAAAGAGCGTGTCAGCGAATATGTGCGGATTCAAATTTTTCCTACCTACCAAGAACGTGCAGGGGTGAAAGCGGCAAGAAAGGCAAGCCAGCAAAAAAAGAATGAGCGGCCTTCGCAACACAACAATCCGCCGATTGAAAATACGCTTGTGTCAGCTACGGAAGCTGTCTCGGAAGAAAACCTGACCCACAGGGCAGAGGTAGCAGTAGAAAAATCTCCCCCGGTTGCCTCCGCAAAAGTCACAGCGCCGGCGGACAAGCCAATCGAAAAAATCCCTCAAAAAGCTCAGGCCGAAAAAAAACACACCCCTGAAAAAGCGTCAGCCAAATCACCGATGCCGGCCAAAAATTCTGCCAGCCCCAAAAAGGCATCCAGTGAAGTGATTCAAAATTATCAGAATCTCTTGGCAGAAGAAAAAGATTTGCTCAGCCAGATTAGCCAACCTAACGCTAAAGGTCGCTTTAGCCTGACGATGCGCCTGACCGAGGTCAAACGTAAAATCTTGGAACTCAAGCGTCTCTATCCTGACTTCGAATAACCCGCAACATTTGGTGCCAAAAATGCGTAGAGTCAGGTAAAAGGTCATTTGACCGAATACGGGAACTGCACTAGCATAATCCCTGTATTGATGCGTAAGGAGAAGCAAAATGGATTTGGGGCGTGCCTTTAATTACGTAACTAAAGATGAAAATTGGTTGGTCAAACTGCTCATCGGGGCCGTTTTGTCTATCGTGACTTTAGGGATTATTCCCCTTGGCTACCAAGTGCGTATTATCCGTGATGTCCTGCGCGGGGATGATGAAAAAATGCCCGAATGGGACGATTGGGGTGGCGATTTAGTACGCGGCATTATGGTCCTTGTCGCTTACTTCGTGTACAGCATTCCGCTTTTGATTGTCGTTTGCTGTCTTTCATTGGTGGGTGGCGTGTCTGAAGATTTAGCGGGGGTTCTCTGGTGCTTCTCGCTGCCTGTCTTTTTCATCTATGGCTTGGGCTTGGCGCTGATTGGGATTCCCGCGATGGTCAACTATGCAGCAACCGATAATTTCACGGATGCCTTTTTTAACTTTGGGGCGCGTTTCCGTGAGGCCACAGTTCATATCAGCGATTTAATCATGCTGGTGGTCTTAATTATCATCGTCCAGTTTGTGGGTAATCTGGTGGGTGGTACTTTAATCTGGCTGTGTGGTCTTGGCTTGCTCGCCTACTATGCAGGCAATATTGTGATGACAGGGCATCTCATTGGTCAGTTCGGACAAAAAATCGGGATGGGAACTCCTGCCAAACGCGGCGGCGACTTGTTCTAAGCCTGAAACTCTTTGTACGGGCGGGTCTTTGACCCGTCCCCCCAATCTTAAGGGACGGCGGGTATCCGTGAGCGATTCCCGCCCTTATAGATCTTCCGTTTCAATCATAAACCCCTGTTCGCGGAGTTCATTCAAGAGCGAATCCCATTTTTCCTCGCGCACCGCAATCGCCCGTGGCCCCAGGCGCGTTCCCATAAAACGGCGTAGTTCGGGCGTATTCAAAATCATGGCGGCGGAGTCTTCACTGTCCGTTTCAAGGACAATCCGACGGGCAAGGCTGACCGTGATGCTGCCTTTATGTTCCCATTGGTCAAGCATCTCAGACACGGATTTCGGCACTTGCCCCATGCGCTTGAGAAATGTCCGAATATGCTCGGCTTTAATCCCCTGCTGGTGAGCGCGAGTAAAGCCCGCTCCCGAAAGTTGATAATGATAGGGGTCGCCCGGTTCCCCCCAATCCGCAAAACGCGCCAATTGAAAACGGCTGTAACGGCTCATCGCACGCGGGGCGCGAATGGTACCATCTGCTTCGAGTGTTAAAGTTGTTTCGGGGTCTGCCACCTCAGGCCATGCGGCTTGTCCTGCAAATGCTCGCCCGTAGGCGGTTAATCGAATTGCTTGCTGGGTACCGCTTTCACCAACATCGACCAGCCCGAGCCAGTGCATTGCTCCTGTAAGTGCGAGATGGAGCATCGCCCCATCTACCTGTTCCCAGCTTTCAAACCCTTTCAGATAAGCGTCACTGGCTTCATCACGGATGTACCAGCTATCGTAGTCGGCGGCGGGACGCTGAAAATCGGGGTCTTCATCCTTGATGGTCTCAATCACTTCACGTACCGCAAACCAATCATCTTCCGGCACCATATCCAGAAACTGCTGAATTGTTTTTCGCAGCAGCGACGGGTCATTGGGGTTAGCTTTTTCTAAAACCAAGCCTTCAATGTGTTGCAGTTCGTTATATTTAGAGGTGGTTTGCCATGCTTGCACCAGCGAGCGTACTTGCTGGGTACGCGCTTGTTCGAGCCATTTACGCGCTGTTGCCGGAATGGGTTTGAAATGATTGTCCTGAGTCGCCGCGATTTGTAGTTCGGCTGCCAGCGCTACCATCAACGCGATTCGCGCTGGCAACGCCCGTCCTATCAAATAAGGTTCAAGTGCCTGCCGATCCATTTCTTGCAATGTATTATTTTTAAGTTCAACCGCTTCTAACTGGAGAAATGCCAACAGCGTGGTTAAATCATCAACCAAGGAGGTATCTGCCCGATAAACATTCTGAGGCTGGTCAATTTCTTCAATCAACGGGGTGTCTTCTTCAAATGCTTCGGGTTCAGGTTCAGAAAGGTCATAGCCCGTTTTGTGGGTGGGCAGCACCGCCGCTAAATCATGGGGGACATAAACAAAAGGCTGCGCTCCGGTGTTGCTCTGGTCGTACATGGTGGCGAGCAAACCGCGATAATACAATACTTCGGCAATTCCCACCGGCGCAAGGTGCGGTTTCTCGCGTTTACGCTTCTCCGACCCCATCTGGCGAATTTCGCCAAATAAACGGGCATATTTTGCGAGAGGCATTTTGTGTTCGGGTGCGCCAAGCAAATTTTGCAACGCGCCCCGTTCACGGTCACTTAACCGTGACCATTCGTGGGCTGCCCGTTCGGGGTCAAGCATTGCCATTGCCAGTTGATCGGCTGCTGCGTGTGCCTCACGCGCAGTTAAATCTATATCCCAGCGATGAGCGATGACTTTCAGAAAATCAAGATCGTAGTCGCGCAGCGTAGATTTTAAGTTCATCATAGCTGCTCATTATAGCATAGTTTAGCTGAATAGGCGGTGTTGATCTCGCATAAGGCTTCCTCCGGTAAGCTCTTTCGTAGGGCAGGTCTCCAAGGGAGAAGGAGGTAAAACCTCTGTACCCTGCCCTCTGAATTCTGACACCCCATCCCATGCAAATTTACTGCACAACGATTTGTGAGCATCCACTCTGCCACAGAGGAGGCCATTCCGACTGCGGCAACCCATAATAAATTTCCAGCACACGACGGGTAATCGGCGCGGCAACTTCCGAGCCTTCGCAGGAATTTTCCACCATCACCACAATGGCAATTTGCGGATTGTCTGCCGGAGCGTAGGATGCAAACCACGCATGGGGCTGATTATTGCCAGCTTGGGCAGTTCCAGTTTTCCCGCAGACCGTCACCGCATTATTATGAAACTCATACCAAGGCCCAAAAATAAAACGGGCTGTACCAGAAGGAGTCATGGTGACATCACACATCGCTTGGCGCACTTCCGCCAACACATCCGGGTTCAATCCCAACTCCACCGATTGTGGGGTATGCACATACGACGGTTCTTCGCCAATAATTTGTACTTTTTCCACCAGATAGGGCGTGAGCAGTTTTCCCCCGTTGGCAATTGCGGCGGTCATGCGTACCACTTGCATCGGATTAACCTCAATTTCCCCCTGTCCGATGACGAGATTCAAGGTATCCGACACCCCCCATGTAAACCCCTGTGAGGCTTTCCAATCGGGGTCTTGAATCCGTCCCACTTCTTCCTGAATATTTCGCAAGCCGGAAGGCTGACCGAAACCAAATTTTTTCGCATAATTGGGAAGGAGATACGGGTCAGCATTTTCAAGCGCCACCCCCAGCGACCAGTAATAGGGATTGCATGAATTGATAATCGCGCCCCGCCCATCCAAAACACCATGCCCTTGGGGATACCAGTCCGTGCGTACACGGTCTCCATAGGCCGTACCATCCCAGCGTCCACTACAATTATTCAGTGTATCCAGCGACATGACCCCACTGTCTGCCCCCGCAATCGAAGTCACCAGTTTGAACACCGAGCCTAATGGATAGCGCCCTTGCGTTGCCCGATTTAAAAGCGGGCGAGCGGGGTCATTTTGATAGGCTTGAATCAATGAACCAGGGTCAAGATACGGACTGTCCGGGTTAAACACCGCCGGGTCAAAAGTTGGGTAGCTCACCATCGCTTTGATTGCACCTGTATTGACATCAATCACTACCACGGCTGCCCCCAAGGAGGTTTGCGCCCATGTTGGCCCCGCCAGTGAATAGGCTTCAGCAAGTGCGCCTTGAATCCCATCCTGCAAATCCCGATCCAAGGTCATATACACACTTTCACCGGGGGTGGCCTGTTTTTCCGTAATCACGCGGATGAGTTCATCATTGGCGGCATACAGCGCCAAGCGGTTGCCAATTGTCCCGCGCAGTTCATTTTCCCAAGCGCTTTCGATGCCCGCGATTCCAACCAGCGCATCCGGCGGATAGCCCCGACTTTCATATTCCGCCTGTTCCCCTGCCGGAATATACCCGATATACCCCAACACATGGGGAGCAGCCGTTCCAAAATAGCGGCGGGTGCGCCGTTCATTCAATTGGGGACGACAGTTGGTTTCTAAATCCACCCCGTTCTGTTGATAGGTTTCCTGGTCAATTTCGCCCACATAAAACAATGTATCAAAATTATAACGGTCAAAAGTTGCCGCTACATCGTCATATTCTAACCCCAACAATGGTACAAGTGTGCTGATACAGGCGTTGATGTCAGGGATTTGATTTTTGACCAGATAAATCGGCAAAGCCACCCCGTTTTGGTCAGCGAGAGGTCTGCCATTTAAATCATAGATATTGCCACGATTGGGCAAAGTGCGTTCGATTCGCAGCCGCGCCCCGCCTGACCACCCATCAAAAATATCCATGCGTGACCACGCAATCCGCATCCCTTCATCGGTAGGAATCACCCGCATAACTCGATTCGCGTCGGTGAATTCCCCCAGCACGCCGGAACGAAAAGTGACCGTATATTGGATAATGACAGTGGTGCCTTGTGAAACCACCTGACCACGTTCCCAACTTAGTCCCTGCAAACGCAAATCTTCCCAGACTCGTTGATAGGTTTCGGTGAAATCCACTTGGGGGTAAGCATCCCGCGCATTAAAGCTGATACGCCCATACATCGTGTTGTAGTCTTGGGATTCCCACGCCGTCAGAAAGGTTTCTGCCGTTTGAATCGCTTGTTCTTGGTCAACCACCGGAGTTGGGCCGCTGTCCAAACCCGGCAGACTCAACCCATCACCATCGCCACTCGAACATCCCACCAGAATGAAGAAGGTGAGTGCTAAAAAACCCAATACACGCACACGATTCATGTTGCTACTCCACAACTACACCGCCCCCATTATAGACGGTGCAAGCAAGCGGGCGGAACATTGACCAACCTACGCTCGCCCTGTTTTATCAGGAACTTGCCTGCTAGCATGGTGCGGTGTTGGTTACTAAAGGGTTTTTGGATGCCGCGTTTACCCGAATCCATCTGGAGCAGTGGACTTCTTCTCCTCATTTGTGTTATCAGTTTTGGTCTACACATTCCCGCGCTAGGTTTTTATTGGGATGATTATGCGTCCCTGTATATGCTTGAAAATCAGGGAGAGCAAAGTCTCAAAGACCTGTTTAGCGGGCAGGCACGCCCGATCGCGGGGCAACTTGGGGTATGGATTTGGGAGCTTGTTGGCACGAATCCACTAGGCTGGCACAGCATCAATTTTGTTTTATATGTTATTTCGGTTTTTGTTTTCTGGCGGATTGTTCGTCTCATCTGGCCTTCCTATAAAACCCAAACCACCCTCATTGCCCTGTTGTTTGCGGTGTACCCGTCCTACCACCTGCGTCCGATTGCCATTTCGTTTTATCTCAGCGCTCCGTTGACCCTGTTTTTAATTTCCTTCTGGCTGTCGCTTGTGGCAGCACAACGAAAAAATCTATCTCTCGCAATCGGGGCGGCTCTCTTAATTCCTGTTTATCAGATGATTTACGAACAAAATATCGCCTACGAAGCCCTACGCCCCCTAGCGATGGGGTGGATTCTCATGCAAAACCAAACCGCCCATTGGCAAACGTGGCGCGGTCATCTTAACACCCTGCTCACCTACTGGTTCCCCTACCCCATCATTGCCGGTGGGGTACTGGTCTACCGTTTTTTCATTTTTGAACCCAACACTACCTACGCCGAATACAATCAATTTCAAGTCAATTCGCTAGACAACATCCTGCTCATCTTCAAACGCAGTGTGGTTGCCCCTGTGGAGATGGTGCTATTGGATTGGGTCAAAGTGCCCTATCGCATTTTCATCACCGAACAACTGGATGCCGATATTCCCGGTGCGCTGGCAACCATTTTTGTCATTTTTGCTATTGGCTATTTCTGGCAGCATCAGGACGGACTGGTACAGAGTAAAAAGTTGGCGCTGGGGGTCAGTTTCGTCAGCATTGTTACCATTTCTGTCTTGCTGCTTTCGGTACATCTGGTGGGGAGGGCGCTACAAATTGGCTTCAACTCACGCTGGGCATTGTCCCCCAGCCCTCTTGCCGCGCTGGTGGTGGGTTTGCTTGTCCCCCTTGCGATCCGTCCGGCAGCGTTCGCTCAACTTTTTTTATTGGCGTTGGTCATTTTAGGCATCGCTGTTCAAGTGGGCATCAATCAAACCTACGCCCAGGATTGGGAACTGCGCCGTGAATTGTGGCATCAAATTCGCTGGCGTGCGCCGCAAGTTCAACCGGATACGATGATTGTGGTGTATTTGCCACCTGAATATTTAGCCTTTGACCGCACCATCACGGATTATGAAGTTACAGGCCATAGCAATCTTTATTATGCAGGGGAGCAGTATCCGTATGTTGTGGGTACAGATGACCGGTTGGTGACGATTTTGCTTACCATAGGAAACAACCATGAGGGCATCTGGTCAGAGGCTATTTCAGGCGCAAACCTGACTTTTCGTAACTGGGAATTTGATTTTGATAACATCCTCCTCTTTGGCTATGAAGGGGGTTGTATCCATACCGCTAATCCCGTTATGCACTTTCAAAGCCTGAGGGCGGTTCCGATGACCCTCCTTGCCCCATGGCATCATCCGGCGCAAATTTTGGATATACCACTTGAAAAAGCCACCCCTGTAGACAAAGCAGTCGCGGAATCACCGGAGTTTGGCTGGTGCTACTATTACCAACAAATTCAATGGGCGCTGCAATTTAATCATGATGAACAGGCTATCGTATTGGCAGATTCCGCCCAAGCCAATGGATTTTCTCCTGCTTATGGCAGTGAAATTGAATGGCTACCTTTCATTGAAGCCTATTGGCGGGCGGGACGCTATGAAGAATCTATTCCCTTAATGTACCGAGTTGCTACCGCAGGCGACCATGCCCAACAGGTGCTGTGTGAACACCTTGAAAAACAGAGTGCCGACATGCCAGTCGTCTTAACTGACCCAATGGCTACTCTTTGTTATCCATAGTTTCATGGCGCAAAATGCTGGTGAAGACCCCGCATTTATAATCATGGGCAGTCTGGCAACGATACGGGATGTCATGCTCAATTGGCACATTCATCCGTTGCAGCACACGGAATAAATGACACAAAGGCAGGCCAATCACATTCGCATAACAGCCTGTCCGTGTTTTTACGGGGTGAAAAACCGGATTTTGAATGGCGTAACTCCCCGCTTTGTCAAAGGGGTCGCCGCTGGCGATATACGCGATAATTTCTTCATCCGTGTAATTTCGCATCGGGACATCTGTTTCTGCAATGTCCTGTTCCAACCGTCCACTGGCTGCGTCTAACACCGTAATCGCTGTATAGACCTGATGGGTGCGCCCGCGTAGCCGTTTGAGCATCCATTCCGCTTCTTCGGCATTGAGCGGTTTCCCTAGAATATCTTGCTGGTCTACGACGGTGGTATCCGCGCTCAAAATCAACGCTTCATTTTTGATGAGAGGATAGGCCGCTTCTGCCTTGAGGCGGCTGACGCGCAACGCATATTCTGGGGGAGGTTCCCCCGCCAGCACCGATTCATCTACCGAAACTTTGACTGTACTAAACATGAATCCCGCGACACCGAGTAATTCGCGCCGACGGGGAGAACTGGAGGCAAGGTAAATGAGCCGTGAACGTGCCATGGAGCTTATGACTTCTATTTTCGATTTGAAAGTTTATTATATCCTGAGTCCAATAGAATATGCTCGATTCTTAGGTTAAAATCCTGCCAGCATAAGGAAGGAATAAAACATGCCAATTCAGGATATAAGCGCACCCCAACTTAAAGCGTGGCTAGATGCAGGTGAAGAAATGCTGGTGATTGATGTTCGCAATCCTTATGAGCTTGACATTGCCAGCCTAAATTTCACCAAAAACATTGTTCTCCATGAACTCCCCGACTCTTTGGACGAGATTCCGATGGACAAAAAAATCGTCTTTATATGTCGTTCGGGGGCGCGTAGCTTACAAGCCGCCTACTTTCTAGCGAATCAAGGATGGGAAGAAGACAAACTCTTTAATTTGCAAGATGGCATCTTGGGCTGGTCACGCGATATTGACCCCAGCCTCCCCACCTATTGAGTTAAGGCTGTTTCATGGCCTCGCCGAATTGGAACACAACGAGCAAATGGCCTAAGCGCACTTCATCCCCATCCCGCAAAATTCGTGCTTGGTTGGGGATGAGTTTTTGCCCATTCAAAAAAGTGAAATTCGCGCTCTCTAAGTCCATGATCTTGAGTGCGCCGTCCTTTAAAATCAATTTGGCGTGCTGGCGCGAAACCCCGCGATCTGCCGCGCCAAATTCGCCCAAGTCAATCGGCGGTTTTTGTCCGGTCATCGGGTCAACCCGCCCGATGGCGAATTCGGCATCTTTATCCAGCGTTAATTCAAGGGTTTCATTCACATGACGAATGTGCAGGTAGAGTTTTTTCTCAACTTCGCTGGAACCCCAATTGCTGCGTTCTTCAACAGTTTGCTGCCCCATGCGTTTGGTCGCAGGTTGCAACACATTCTGGCATTTCACACACAGAATCGTATCGCCCGCGTTTTCATATCCACAAATCGGGCAAGTGATAAAATAGCGCGGTTGCCCTTCCGGTTGGTTACTCATCGCAACACCTTTCTTAATCCCATCGCTCTTTGAATTATAATCTATCCTAAGAAATGAATGCTACGAATTAGCTAATCTACAGAGAAAGAACCATGGAATTACGCGGGCCAGAAGTCAAAATCT
The DNA here is from genome assembly GCA_964639245.1 of uncultured Anaerolineae bacterium. Lineage (GTDB taxonomy): Bacteria > Chloroflexota > Anaerolineae > Aggregatilineales > J027 > SB15. The sequence continues at coordinate 44,346 of CAZXCU010000024.1, read as the reverse complement.
CTAAAGGACGACCTCTTAGTATAGCGGAACGCTACCTTGAGCGAGCGTTGTTTCTCTATAGCAAAGAGCGTTATGATGAAGCGCTTACGGATATGGATGATGCGATTACCGCTGAACCCCGCAACGCCGAATTGTATGCAACACGCGGTTTTGTCCTGTTACGCGCAGGCTACGAAGATGAAGCCGTGACTGATTTTGACAAAGCCTTACGGATTAATCCGCAGCAGTGGATTGCTCATTATGGACGGGCAATGATAGCGTATAAAAAAGGTGACTTGGATACCGCTTTGAGTCACTTGGCGATAGGCAAAGTCATCGCGCCCAAACGCCCTGAAATTTTAATTTATATGGCCTCCATCTATTTTCACAAAAAAGATCCCGCCAACGCCACTCGCATCATCGACTCGGCGGCTGAACTTCTCAAGGGCGAGGATGGGGACAAAAAATTGCTCAAAGAAGCGCAAAAATGGCAAAAAGCCATCAAGGAGTTACCACAAACTTGAGCAATCGGGCTGCGCCACCCAGACACGCGCCTGCGACTGTCCATGCCAACACCCGCCTTGGCATCTCTTGGATGAGAGGAGTCGGAAAATCGAGATAAGCATGGGCGTGCCACGCATTTTTAAACACCATCAAACCGACTGTACACCACACCGCCAAAAATCCAATGGACGCGCCAAACAAAACCCCTGCGGGAAACCAGTGAGAAATCGATTTGCCCCCCAACCAGCGCAGCACCGCCAACCGTAACAACATCAGCGCCAAACCCGTTCCCAGCAGACTAACCACCCAGACGCTGGCATTTTCGGTGGAAAGCCAGACCAGCAGCACCGCGCCATAGCCTAAGGCGGTCAGGGTATCTTTATTGTGATGAGTCGGCAGCATACTTTAAAATTTCCGTCCCGATAAGCTGGGCAAAATCACAGGTAGCGGTAGGGGTGGCATGAAAACTGCTGTCGGTAAATGCTTCATTAGGAATCGCATCCCAATAATCGGCATACTGCCAGCCTGCTTGTTGCGCGATTTGGGCAATTAAGGGACGGTAGCCATCATAAGCCCAGCGCGGATAGTAAAAATTATAGCGTTTGTCGCTGTTGACTCCGTTGCTCACAAACATCGGTGCATTGAAGATAAATACTTCTGCGCCAGCGTTTTCGGCCACTTCAACCCCGGTTGTTAGCACATCAAACGAAAAATCATCGCGCTGCCATGTTTGCCGTTCACGCCCATCCAGCATCAATTCGCCATCGTACAAATTAACCTGCACTGGATGAAAAAAGTCCGGGTTACGGAAATCGAGATCACTTGCTAGCCAGCCCAAGCCATAAAATTGAAAACGCAGCCAATCGGCGAGGGGTTTTCGTTCTCCCACCAAGGTTTGCTCAAAAAATGTTGGTGCATCCGGCAACTCATCGGGATTCAATGCCCACCCATAGCGTTCAATCCATTGACGGATTTCATCGGGATGAGCGCGAACAACATCGTGTGTTAATTGTTCATGGATGTAGAGGGAGGCTAACGTGATAGGCCACACCACCATATCGGGCTGATAGCGCAGGCTGTACTCCAGAATCAAAAAATCTTTGGTGACATCCAACACCGGATAGCCCAGATTGAACACGCGGATTTTTTTCCCATCGGCGGTTTTTAAATTGGCCCGATTCAAACATGCGCTGTAGGTGTCATCGTCATCCAAAAGCCAGCCCCACACCGACGAATCGCCCACCAGAAAAACCCAATATTCATCAGCCGCTTTTTTCGCCCCACTCAACTCATGTGAAGCAAACATCCCTTCTCTGCGTAAAATCGTCACGTTGTAGGACTCGTCAGGATTTTCGCTAAAGGGCAGGCGGGCGCGTCCGGGAATGAGGGTGTTATAAACCGACAATTTTTGCATCATGGGCAGGGGATTGGTCAGCGCATATGTCATGTTCACCAGCCCAAACAATAAAGCAGCCTTAACTACCACACGAATCACAAATGACCACCGCATCATAGGCCAAACAATTTCTGTAAAAATTCAAAACTTTGTGATGGTTCTGGCAGAGCAAAAAACACCCACCCGACCACCACAAAATGAAAAGTTGCGAAAACACCACTGGCATACATCAACTGATTGGCCCATTTTTTCTGACGCTGCCGCAAATGCCATGGACGGGTACGGTCTGAAATTTGTTTGTGGATATACAGCCCTACCGCGTGCCACAACCCCCACAGCACGAAATTACCCGTGACCCCATGCCACAAACCAATCAGAGTCATGGTTGCCAACTGCGCCAGAAAATAATCGGAAACAGGGAGCTTGCGCCGCAGCAGCGCCCGCGTGAACGGCACAAAAAAATAGGTTCTAAACCAGCGGGTCAGCGTCATATGCCAGTTTTGCCAGAACTGGGCTAGATTTTGCCGCAGATAGGGACGGTCAAAATTTTCTGGCAAATCAAAGCCGACCAATTTCCCTAAGCCAATCGCAATATCCGTATAGCCGCTAAAATCATAAAAAATCTGGAACGCATAAAGATAGGCAATCAGCCATGCAGCCCCCATCGAACGCGCATCTTCGGCAGTCTGGGTAGAAAGAGCGACCAGTGCGAGACTGTCCGCCACCACAAATTTTTTGAACAGCCCCATGGTGATGCGGCGACCTGCCGCGACCATGCGTTCGGCGGTCAGTTCATGGGTGGCGTGTACATCCCCGACAAAACGTTGGGCTTGGTCAATTGGGCCAGCAGGCAACGCGGCAGGAAAAATCACATACAGCAAGGTTTCCTGAAAATTCATGGCTGGCAAGCGGTCATTCCGAAAATCGAGCAGCATTGCCATCAACCGAAAGACAATATAGGAGATGCCCAACCATTGAATATCACTGATGCTGGCAGTCAGTGTGTCTAGTCCGACTGCATAACGGCTGGATGCACTTAAAAATCGCACCAGACCGGGGGTTTTTAAAATCAGGAGAATTGCGATCAGTAGCGCAACCAACAGCAGGGCAAGCTGTTTACGAAAAACCAAGTCGCCCTGTGTGTATTGCCTTAAACCAATGACTGTTACGCTGCCCAACATGCCAATCGCTAAAATCCGTGTTATCTCTGGCAAATCATCGGGGGATGAAATCACCATCCCGACAAGACAACCCAGCAATAGCAGACCAAGCAAACGGCTGTTTTGTTTGGGGGATTCTGTGGCTTTTTCAGGTGGCAGTGTCACCCACCATCCTGCTCCGACCAGCAGCAAGGTTAAAAAGGGGAACAACCAGCGTAGGGTTCCTACAGGGGAAGTTGGTTGTAACCAAAACAAGGCAGCGATGCTCAGGGTGACCAGCACAGGCATTCGCCCATGCAAGGGAACAAATTTCCCAATCGCCGCACTGACTCCACCGACAATAAGAATCTGGGTAATTTCCATAGGCAGTTGATTGTAGCCTAAACAGAACGTGTGTTAAACTGGGAGTCCTATTTGGGGGAAGAAAAATTTTATGGCAGTCACCAAAATAGGCCCGTATGAAATTTTAGAGGAACTCGGCGCAGGCGGGATGGCAACCGTCTATCTGGCTCGGCAGGAGTCGATGGGACGCTTGGTTGCGGTCAAGGTCATTCACAAGGCCATCATTGGCGATCCCACAACCCTTGAGCGTTTCCAGCGTGAAGCTCAGATTATTGCGCGTCTGGAACATCCCCATATTTTGCCCGTGTATGATTATGATGGGCGGCATGTCCCACCCTATATTGTTATGCGCTACCTGCCCACCGGGACACTCAAAGATATTCTTGAGAAAAATCGCCTACCCTTAGAAGACATCGCCCACATTTACCAGCAGCTTGGGTCAGCCCTCGATTATGCTCATCGGCAGGGGGTGATTCACCGCGATATTAAGCCCTCCAATATCATGGTAGACGGCGATGGCAATATTTTTGTGACCGATTTTGGTATCGCCCGCATGACCGAAGGTGGACAACATCTGACCGCAACAGGGATGGCGGTGGGAACCCCCGGTTATATGGCCCCCGAACAAAGTCTCAGCGCCGAAATTGATGGGCGGGCAGATGTCTATTCTTTGGGGACGATGCTATTTGAAATTCTAACCGGACGGTTGCCCTACATGGGCGATACCCCGATGGCGGTGCTGCTCAAACACATCAACGACCCCATTCCATCGCTCCGTTCGATAGACCCGAACGCCAGCGAAGAATTAGACCAGATTTTGCAAAAAGCGCTGGCAAAAAAGCCAAGCGAACGGTATCAGACGTGTTCCGAACTTGCCCGTGCTTTGCAGAGTCTTATCAAAGGGGGCGCACAGCCGCTTAAACTCAAAGAAGCCGCGCAAGAAACCATTGCCGGGATTCGGGTTGACCACCAAACTACCGGAACCTATGCCCAAGACGACGAAGCAACCCGCGTAGACAGTATGCCCGCCATAACAGGCGCAACATCCACCATCGCGCCTTCTGAAGATGCCAAACCGCCTTCCAGAAATGGCCTATGGATGGGCTTAGGGCTGCTGCTCCTCTTGGGAGTAATTGCAATTGGTGCATTTTTAGCATTTAGCGGGGGCGAAGAAGACTCAGCCGAAAAAACCGAAGTTGCCGTTGAAATTTCGGATACCCCTACCCGCACAGCCACCATTGCAGCCACAGAATCCACTCCCGAAATCACCGAAATAGCGACGGAAATTTCCGAAACGGAAACGGCTACAGTGGTGGTAGAGGAAACCGAAATTCCGACGGATACCCCTACAGAAACAAAAATACCCTCTCCCACGGACACAGCGACGCATACACCAACTGATACACCATCTCCAACAGATACCTTGACCAGCACGCCTACCCAAACGGACACCCCCACCGATACACCGACTGCCACTGACACCCCTTCTGATGCGCGGGCAGAGGTACGGGTTGCCCGTGGGACGATTTTTACCGAGCCAGATTTTAATTCGCAAGAACTGATGCCAGTAGTTGAAGGGGTTGAAATGCTGGTCATTGGCGAAACCCCCGATGGCTTGTGGTATCAAGTTGAATTTTTGGGGCAAACCGGTTGGATTTTCGCCCAGCAAATTGAGGTGTCTGGCAATTTTGATACCATTGCTATTGTGATTTCTCCAACACCTACGGACACAGACACCCCTACTGCCACACCGACTTTTACGGTGACACCTTCACCGACAGATACCGCGAGTCCAACCGCTACAGATACCACCACCGCCACCTTTACGGCGACTCCTTCGTTGACCAGCACAGCAACTCCCACCATTCCGCCAACGGCAACCTTGACACCAACCCCCACCGAACAAATTTTGCCAAGCGATACGCCGATTCCGACGGCCACCCCCATTCCGCCGGGAACACTGCCTTTTATCGCGGATATGGAAGCCGAAGATACTTTAGCCCTCTGGCAGTATGACCCGTCACAGTGGCAACAACGCACAGACGGGGGCAACACGGCAATTTATGGCACAACCGGGTTGGAAAGCGCCATGACCGTCATGGGGAATGCCGTGCCGCAATGGGTGCAACCCGGCGCGGAGGATTTGCTCATCTCCTTCCGAATCAATCTGATTCAAAATAACAGTGGTGGACGCTTTATTTTCAAATTCGACCCGAACTATGGCTACTATGTCATCGAGATTTTCCCCGGCACATTGGTTTTAAAACGTGGGCAACCGGGCGCAACGCCAAATCGTGGCACAGAGCGCGAAATCGGACGGGTGCGCGGAACAGCCGAAATTCTGGCGGGGCGCTGGTATGAATTTACCATCTGGGCGGAAGGGTCGCGTACCTTCGTTTATCAGGAAAAGAAGTTGGTCATTAATGAAGATGACCGCGAAGTGCCACTCCCCCCCGGCGCAATTTTGTTACAAACCTTTTCCGACAGACAGGAAGTTGGGTGGGATGATTTCATCGTCCAACTGCCCGAAACCGCCAGCGAACATTTTGAAACTTCGACCTTCCCAACCACATGGGAGCGTTCCAGCCAGCAAAATGTTAATCTGATGGTGGATGGCAATAGTCAAGTCTTGCAAATGGAAGGGGCAGCCGAAGTCAGTCCGATTTTGCCGCCCATGCAAAATTTCATTCTCTACGCACGGTTGAATAATACATCCGTGAGTTTCCAGATGTTCGTGCGGGAATCGCCGCAGGGTTCGCTGGGCATGGATTGGGACGCGGGGAATGTCGTTTTGACTCAATACAATGCCAATCAAGAAGTCGTCTGGACAACCACCCTCCGCAATTATTATGCCCGCGCCCGCTATAAGGAATTTGTCATTACGCTCATCGGGGAACGCCTCACGGTGTATGACGAAGGTGATATTATTTTGGAAGAAGAGTTGCCGGGTCTTTCCCCCTCCGGTACGGTGCGCTTTAAAACCGATGAAGGCGATGGACTCCGCATTGACGATTTCCTGATTGCGGAAACAGAACTTTCCAGCACCGCCGATGCGCGTTTTGCCTTTGAGATTCTGGAAACCCTGCGTACTCGTGTGGAACGACCTCTGCGCTGGGACTGGGATGATGACTTCACCGACAAATTCCGTACTGACGGCTGGTGGGAAGGCGATCCGGGGGAACATTTCATTGATGAGAACGTCGATTTTAACGCCACGCATCGTCGCTACTACATTTTGACCGCGACTGATTTGTCCGTGTTTCGCCGGATTCGCCCCGAAATTGACAGCACCCGCAATGTCTTCGGGTTTGGCGAAGACCGTGCCAACTACCGCGATTCCAGTGATTTGTACATTAAAATTGACATCCGTATTCCCGAAGAATCACCTTCTGGCTCGGAGGCATGGTTGGGGATTCGTTCGACCCCGAATGCGTCCGGCGGGTTATTCCAATATCGCTTGTCGTTGGTCAAAGACGAAATCGGCAATATTCTGGTCAGAATTTCACCGGAAACACAGACCAACCGCACACCGTTTTATCAGGAAGTGCTGGAGGTGAATGACGATGGCTGGATTCAAATTATCGTCGTAACACTGGATGACCAGATAGCCTTTTTTGCCGATGGTCGTTTGCTAACTGCCGTTCGCGGCGTAGAATTGCTCGGTGGGACACTGGCGATTGGGGTTGAACCGAACACCACCGCCCAGTTTGATGATTTAATTTTCCGTGATACGTCTGTCAACGAATAAACGTTTTTCATTTCGGGGAGGGCATAACAAATCTGCCCTTCCCCTCAAACACAATCAAGATAAGGAATAAACGTGCATGTCCGACAAAACCGAACAACTCAAAGCGATTCGGGATGCCGTCTGGAATCTGACCGAATCACCCCTGTATGAATACCGCAAGGCCAACAATTATTATCCTGTATTGGGGATGGGCAACCACGATGCCAACATCATGTTCATCGGGGAAGCGCCGGGCAAAAATGAAGCGGAAAAAGGCCAACCCTTTGTGGGCGCATCCGGCAAATTTCTGGACAAAATGCTGGAGTCTATTTCACTCAAACGGGAAGATGTCTACATCACCAACATTGTCAAAGACCGTCCGCCGGACAACCGTGACCCAAGCACGGCTGAAATCGCGCTGTATTCGCCGTTTTTAGTCCAGCAAATCAACATCATTCAACCCAAAGTGATTGCCACCCTGGGGCGATTTTCAATGGAATTTATCTTAAAGCTGTTCGACGCACCGGAAAAAACACAAAAAATTAGTGTGCTGCATGGCAAAACGATTCACGCCCAGGCATCCTACGGGGCAATTCATGTCTTGCCTTTGTTTCATCCGGCGGTGGCGCTGTATACCCAGTCGCAAAAAGAAACGCTTATGCAAGATTTTCAGGTACTCAAGCAATTTATCTAAAAAACGGGCGTTTGAAACAACGCCCTTAAAAATGTTGGTATCGGCATAAATCTGCTGCGAATTCTTCATCCTAAAGGGTTAAGCGGTCATAGACGGCGAGTAAACGCGGAACAATCACCGACCAATCGAATTTTTCACGCACATAGGCTTGGGCATTTGCCCCCAATTCGCGGCAAACCGATGGATTTTCCAACAACTGATTAACCGCTTCTGCAAAAGTACGTGGGTCGTCTGCCAACAGCAGGTGTTCCCCATGTTTGACGTTCAAACCCGCCGCCCCGACGGTGGTAGAGACAATCGCGCAACCCGAAGCCATCGCTTGCAACAGTTTGAGCCGTGTGCCACTGCCAACCCGCATTGGTACAACAAAAATTGTCCCGCCATGCAAATAGGGTTTGACATCCCGCACAAATCCCGTGACAGTGATATTTCCGCGTTCGGCAAGGGCTGTGACCTGTGCAGTAGGCCGATTTCCCACCAGATAGGTATGGGCGGCGTGAATATGCGGCAAAATATCTTCCACAAACCAGACCGCCGCGTCTACATTCGGGCGGTAATCCATGATGCCGGTAAAAATTAACGAGGGCTGTTTTAATACAAGCAGTTCAGTGGATGGTGTAACGTAATTGGTCACATAAATGCCGTTTTGCACCAGATAGACAGGGGTTTTGCCTGCGCTGGCCTGTAAAATTTTCTGGTCAATTTCAGACACTGCCACAATCGCGTCTGCGGTTGCGCCGATTTTGTGTTCAAGGGCATCAATCCGCTTCCACTGCGCCCGGGAATACATTGCTAAGGGGAGTTTTTGCGGGTTGGCACGGTCTGTTTCGTAGGCCATGCGCTGCAATTCGGCTTCGGCATTGTAGGCATCATACACCAATTTTAAGCGAGGCCAGTTCGCCCGTAGATAAAATAGATACGGGGTCATTTCAAGACTCTGGCATTGCACAATATCAAACGAAAGGGTGCTGAGTTTTTGTTCCAATGCCACCAGAAAAGTTTCACTCCAGCGCCGTGTTTCCATGTCTGCCTGCGGGGTAAACAACAGCGTTTTCAGTCGATTCGAGGTGCGGCGCTGCGGAAGTTCAATCACTTCAACACTGGCACATTTCTGATGCAGTGGGCTGTCGGCATTGGCTTGTTCTTCTGTCCCAAAAGACAGGACATGCACTTCATGACCCGCTTCGGCTGCGCCCATCACCAGCCCCATCACCCGTAATGGGCCGCCGCCCGTAGTCGGGTAGGGAAAATCGGGAATAAGATACAGGATTTTCATGCAAGTACCTTTTCGTAAATGGCAAATGTCTGGCGGGCAGTGGACTCCCAAGTGAACTGCTGAACATGCCGCAATCCTTTTGCCCGTAATGTTTCATATAACGATGTGTCTTCCAAAAGCTCCTGTATCCCATCCGCAATCGAAACCGGATTATCCGGGTCAACATACAAGGCAGCTTCCCCGGCAATTTCTTTCAACGCGCCCCGGTCCGAAGTCATAACGGGTGTTCCGCAGGCCATCGCTTCTAAGGGTGGAAAACCAAAACCTTCATACAGCGATGGGTAAACCAGCAGTTTTGCACCACGATATAGAGCAGGCAACTCTTGAAAAGTCACCTTATCCAGCCACACCACATCTTTTTCCAAGCCCCAATGCCGGACGGCCTCAAAACTCGGTTCAGCTAGCCAACCTTTTTGCCCTGCCAGTAGCAAACGCGGCAGTTTTTTGCCCCGTCCCTTCAAAATCGCATATCCTTCTAAGAGATTAGGAATATTCTTACGGGGTTCAATTGTACCCACGAATAACAGATAATCCCCATAAGAATCATATGAATTTTGTTTTTTGTCTATTACAGTGAAATCAGAATGCAAACCTTCCCATGTCACACTGATTTTTTCGGGGAGTACGCCGAGCAACCGCACCAGATCATTTTTGGTGGTCTGCGACACAGCAATGATATGATCTGCCTGTGTGACTGCCCGTTGAATTTGTCCCGCATAATAGCGCAGGCTATCCGCCGTTTGGATGTTTTCATACAACAAAAAAGCAAGGTCATGAACCGTGATGATGAATTTTTCCGCCCCGAATCGCGGGGGAATAAAATCCGGGCTGTGGAGGAGGTCAAGGCGACGCGGGAGCAGTTCAAGCCCTAAGGCCAGCGATTCCAGCCGATGATGGCATGGGGTATACACATTCACCCGTTGAAAATGAGGGACAGGCGCAAGCGTTTCTTGAGCGCGAAAGTGATGCAGAAGGTAAAAGACATCAGGAGAAGGAAGGCCTGCCATCGCCTGTGTGAGCTGGCGCATATATTCAGCGATTCCACCCTGCCGATAGTAGGTTAACCGTACATCAAACCCGATTTTTCGCATGGGAATCAAGTATATCGCAAGGTCTGGCCTCTGAGATAGAATTAGAATTTATCGTTTCTATTGTTGTAGTGTTGAAGGGGCAATTGATGGATGTGATGCAAACTGCCCGCATGATTGAATGGCTGGATGAAGAACGTCGCCGCGATAAAAGCACCATCGCGCAGCTTGAAAAACGGGTACAGGAACAAGACTCACTCATTGACCAGCTCAAACGACAATTAAATGGGCTAGAAAATACTCAGTCCATGATGCGGACTCAATTTGTAGACAAAGACCGCGAACAAGAACTGCTCGATATTTTCCGCCGCGAAATGCACCAGATGATTGAAGGGTTGGAATCTAAACGGTTGACCGCCGAACGGGAAGCAGAACGCCGTCATGAAACCGCCCGCGAAGCGCTGACTGCGCCCATCCGTGAACTAGAAACTCGGCTAACCCACATGAACGAAGTGATTCAGGATATTGGCACGGTGCGTGCAGACCGTGACCGCCTGACCGCAGCGATGGCAGCCGTTCAACAGCGTGTGGAGGATCTGGTTAAAAAAATCGAAGAACCCGAACGCCGCATTGCCTTTCTGGAGGAACAGCGCCGTCAGGACAGCCGCCGCATGTCCGATATTCAAACAACCATCCCCGAATTGAACAAATCGATTGACCAACTGCGCCCCAAAATTGATTTAATTGAAGGGTTGAGCCGTAACAACGAACGCCGTATTATTGATGTCCAGAATATGGAAAATATGCGGCGCGAAGAATTGCAGCAGTTCCTTGACCAGCAAAATCTCATCTCGCAGCAGCGCGACCAGCAAATCAACGATTTAAACCGCCGTGTGAGCCAATATGATGATGATATGCGGCGCAATCTGGAACGGTTTGAGGCATGGTCAGAAACCCACCGCCAGATGAAACACATCGTGGAAGATTTTGAGCGCATCGGGGACAGATTGGAACGACGCATTAACGAAGTTGCCGAGATGCAGCGTCTTTCGGAGGAGCGCTTCCGTTCTGAATGGAATGACTGGACAGCCGACGACCAGATTCGCTGGAAGGAATTCACCGTTAGCAACGACGAACTGTGGCGTAAAAATGAGAAAGAATTGCAAGAAATTCGGGTCACCCTCAAGGACACCGCCCGCGAATTAACACCTTTGCGGCAGAGTTTAGAACGGCTCTGGAAACTCCAACGCGCCCAAGCTGAACTTTACCGTGAGCGCTATCAGGCCATGTTAGGCGAGTACGATAAACCCGAAGTCCTTTCTGCGCCTATTTCTTTAAACGGCGATAACAACAATTATTAGGACGGAAAATTCGCGTGCAGCAATATCCCCCTTCCTATCAGCAGCGCCCTCCCATGTCCTATCCCTACCCCCCGCAGCGTCGGAGACCGCGCCGTAACTGGCGCACTTCCTGTTGGGGATGCCTGGGGGGGTGTTTTATCCTCTTGTTTTTGACGGCCTCCATGTGCATGGTTAGCACGATGGTTTATGTTGTCAGTCCACCACCCACAACCAACATTTTAATTTTAGGGGTCGATACCCGTGCGGATTCGGGTGAATCCACCGCGATTGCCCGTACTGACAGCATCATGATTTTGAGCGTGAATGCTGAAAATCGGAAAGTGAGCCTGCTGTCTATCCCGCGTGATTTGTATATCAACACCCCGACCTATGGGTATTTGCGGGTAAATACGGTTGTGCGAGAAGCAGAACTCGCCAATGAAGGTACGGGGATGACTGAACTCATCACCGCTTTAGAAAATATCTTCGGAATTACGATTGATGGCTACACCCGCTTGAATTTTGAGGCGTTTGTAGATGTGGTGGACGCAGTAGGCGGAGTCAAAATTGATGTCAAAAACCGCATTGAAGATTACACCTACCCGACCGAAGACTACGGAACTATGTACATCGAATTTAACCCCGGCGAACAAAAAATGGATGGTGAAACCGCGCTTATCTACGCCCGTACCCGTCACGGGGATGACGATTATCAACGGGCTGCCCGTCAGCAGCAGGTTTTAAGCGCCTTGATGGGCAAACTTACCAATCCCTTGAATGTTTATCGCTGGCCTGCGGTGATAGTTGCCATCTGGGATAATATTGAAACAGATGTGAACGCGGGAAATATCATCACGATTGCGCCGGGGGTTGCCCTGTATGGCAACAGTCCTGACCGTATCGAACGGCTGGTCATTGACCGCGATTATATTATGACTGTCGGGGGTGTTCCCACACCTAATGTTGAAGCCATGCAAACTTGGATAGATGACCACATGAAATAGAGGATTTGGCATGACGCACGATTTCACCATTCAAAAAGAAAAACTTCATCAAGCGCCCGAACTTCTGAAACAACACAACGTGGATGTATGGCTGACGTTTGTCCGTGAAAGCCGTCAAACCCCCGACCCCGCGCTTGAACTCATTTTAAATCTCGAAATGACTTGGCATTCGGCGTTTTTAGTGTCGGCAAGTGGCGAAAAAATCGCTATTGTGGGGCGCTATGATACCGATATGGTCAAAATGATGGGCGGGTATACCGAAGTTATCGGGTATGATGCCGATATTTTCCCCGATTTAAAAAAGGTACTCCAACGCCTTGACCCCAAAACACTCGCCATCAACTATTCTGAAAGTGACACGGCGGCGGATGGTCTTTCCTACGGGATGTGGCGTTTGCTGACGATGGCCTTAGCCGATACCCCTTATAAACACCGTCTGGTATCCGCCGAAAAGGTGATTGCCTCGTTACGGGGGCGGAAATCTACCACCGAAATTGGACGTATTCGTACCGCCATTCGCACCACCGAATCCGTTATTGATGCGGTGACACAGCATTTAAAAGTGGGGCAAAGTGCGGCTGAACTGTACCAATTCGTGCAAGATCAATTCAAATCACGCGGGGTGGTGCCGGCTTGGAATGGTTGCCCCACCGTTACCCCCGGTGCAGATGCTCCCGTAGGTCACACCTTGCCCGATGAAAATTTTAAGACAGTGGCGGGGCAACTGCTGCATATGGATTTGGGGGTGGTTGAAAACGAATACACCTCCGATTTGCAGCGCGTGTGGTATCTCAAAAAATCTGATGAAACTGCTATCCCCGAACCCATTCAAAAAGGCTTTAACGCGGTGCGTGGGGCGATTCTGGCGGCTGCTGAGGCGCTCAAGGTTGGTGTCGAAGCATGGAAGGTGGATGAAGCTGCCCGCCAATATCTCGTTGCACAGGGCTATCCCGAATATCAGCACGCTACCGGACACCATATCGGACGTTCCGTGCATGACGGGGCAACGGTTTTAGGCCCACGCTGGCCCCGTTATGGCAAAACCGTTGAAGGAAAAATTGAAGCGGGGAATGTTTTTACCCTTGAACTGGGGGTTTCTGTTCCGCAGTATGGATTGGTGAGTTTGGAAGAAGATGTTCTTGTGACCGAAACGGGTGTGGAATGGCTGTCTCAGCCCCAGACTGACATTACGGTGGTCAATGTATGATTGAACGGATTCTCTACAACGGCAATATTTATACGCAGGACTTGCCTACTCCGACTGCTTCAGCACTTGCCATCATCGGCGAAAGAATTGTGGCGGTGGGAACGGATGACGAAATCAAGTCCCTTGCTAGCACAGGCACAAAACAAGACAATTTGAACGGGCTTTTTGTCCTGCCCGGTCTGGTGGATGCTCATATCCATTGGGAAGCTACCGCCAAAAATCTCCATAACATCAATTTGTTTAACGCCAAAAATAAAGCCGAAGTGCTGGCACGAATCGCGGCTTATGTGCAAGCGAATCCGCACGAGGAATGGATTTTTGGGCGGGGGTGGGCGCAGGATGATTGGGATGAACGCGAATTTCCCACGAATCTGGATCTTGATCCCATTACAGGCCATCGTCCTGCTTATTTCATCACCAAATCCGGTCATGCGGCGTGGGTCAACAGTGCCGCGCTCAAAATAGCGGGGATTGATAAGCATACACCTGACCCCTTCGGCGGGGTGATTAAAAAACATGCAGATGGCTCGCCAGATGGCATTTTGCTGGAAGATCCGGCAATGCAGTTAGTCAGTCAGCATATCCCGAAAGTAACGCCCGAACGCCTTGCCGATTGGATGGTCGAAGCCCAGTCCGCAGCATGGCAAACAGGCTTGGTGGGCATCCACGATTTTGACAATCCTTCCTGCATGGTCGCGTTACAAATGCTGCGTGAACGCGGCGCATTAGGGTTGCGTGTGGTCAAACAAATTAATCAGGAATGGATTCACCATGCTCATGAATTAGGCATCCGTTCGGGGTTTGGCGATTCATGGATTCGGTTTGGAGCGCTCAAAATTTTTGCCGATGGCGCACTTGGCCCGCGTACCGCCGCGATGATTGCTCCCTACGAAGGCGAACCGGAGAATTACGGGGTGGTTGTCACAGACAAAGAAACCATCTATGAAAGGGTCAGCCACGCTAGCAAAATGGGCATGGCTTCCACCATTCATGCGATTGGGGATAAAGCAGTCCATGATGTTTTAGATGTGTTTGAGGCCGTGCGTGCCGAAGAATCCTCACGGGGTATTTTGCCAGATGCGCTCCGTCATCGGATTGAGCATGTGCAATTGATTCACCCGGAGGATATTCACCGTTTGGGTCAATTAAAAATTATCGCCAGTATGCAGCCCATTCATGCGACCTCCGATTGGCGCATGGCGGACACCTATTGGGGCGCACGCGCTCAATACAGCTACCATTGGCGGGCGCAGCATGACGAGGGAGCGGTGCTGGCATTTGGTTCGGATTCGCCGATTGACCCCTTTGATACTCTACAGGGGCTTTATGCGGCTGTGACCCGCCGGAATGCAGGCTATCCTGAGGGCTGGTATCCCGAAGCGACAATTTCAATGGCACAGGCCATTCATGCTTATACGCTGGGTGCGGCCTATGCCGCAGGCACAGAAAATCACATGGGCAAACTTGCCGCAGGTTATCTGGCGGATATAGTCGTGCTGGATCGAAATTTACTGAGTGCCACTGCTGATGAAATTCTGGAGACACAATTTCTTGGTACGATGGTCGGAGGCATGTGGAAACATCGCGTATTTGATTAAACCAAGAGCAAAGCGGGTTGATATTTTTCGTATCACCCGCTTTTTTCCGTAGATTCCTGACTTTAGAGTTGAAAATCTGGCTTTACACCTGCAACCCGATACACGGTAATTACATCCTCTGAATGCCGGAGGGTGCGCTCAACCGCCTCGCATTCAACAGCGTGTTTAATTTGCTCATAGGTTTCCGGGCTGATGACAATTTCTCCCCCACCCGCCGTTTCTTGCAATTTTTTACAGTAATCCACGGCTTCGCCAATTGCCGTAAATTCTTTGCGGCTGGGGCTACCAATATTTCCAATCGTGGCAGCGCCCGTGTGAATCCCGATTCCGTAACGCAGTTGATGATTCGGGGGTAATTCCTTATGCAGCGCCTCCACATCTTCGATAATTTTGATGGCGGAGAGGACACAGCGCACCGCATGGTCATCTTGAGGATTCAACTGGGTATTGTACAAGCCTAAGACAGCATCCCCCATGAATTTGTCAATCACGCCCTGATAGTGCTGAACCGAATCACTGCTGACCGCCAGATATTGATTGATCACACTCATCAGCACTTCGGGTTCAAGTTTTTCGCTAAAACTGGTGAACCCGCGCACATCAGCAAAAATCGCGGTGATTTCGCGGTCTTCCCCACCCAGACCTAACTGGTCAAGGCTCTGGATGTTGGCGACCATCTCTGCCGAAAGATAGGTATTGACCACGCGCAGGGTTTCGTCCCGTTGTTTGAGTTCGGTTAAATCGTCAATGACCACCGTGACCCCGCTAATCGCTTGGGTTGCCCAATCGCGCAACGGAGTTAAATTGAATTTGAGGTACACTGCACCCCGACTTGGCAAGAGGGGGTTGATCTCGACGACCTGCTGCTTGCCATGTGCCATAACACTGTTCAGGATTTCAGCAAAGCCTTCAAAAAAGGTCGGGAAAACTTCAGTGTAATATTTGCCGATGCTGTGTTGGGCTTCGATTCCCAAAATAAACTCAGCTGCCGGATTAATCGTGATGATAATGCCATTTTCATTCAGCGTGACCACCCCGCTAATGATGGAGTTAAACACACTGTCCAAAAAGTTACGGATTTCAGTAATTTCCGCCAAGCGGCGCTGCAAATTTTCAAACAGCCGCGCATTTTCAATCGCAATAGCGGCTTGGTTGGCAAAGGCGACCAGCGATCTAAGTTCCTGTTCGCCAAACAGTTCTTTGCGGTAGCGGTGGTCAGAATAGGCCACGCCGATGGTTTCATCTTTGACCTTCAAGGGAACACAAATAATGCTCCGCACCGCGTAGCTGATGATGCTTTCCTGTGCGCCAAGTTTTTCATCCTCAAGCGCGTTGGTGGCAACAATCGGCTGACCTTTGGTGGCAACTTCGCGCACCACTGTTCGGCTGACATTAAAGCCAACTTTGTTCATGGCATCTCTGTCCATGCCACGCAGCACCTGAATTTCCATTTCGCGGGTTTCAGGGTTTTGCAGCAGAATCAAACCCCGTTCGGCCCCCGTCAGTTCGACAAAGGTTTCCATGACTTCATCCAGCACCTGCTGCAAGTCCAGAATCGAGTTGATTTGCGTCATGGTGCGGAACAAAGCGCGGAGCTGGGTCAGTTCCGGGGTTTGCTCACCGAGGGTTTGCCGCAGCAGATTCATTTCCTGCTGAAGCTCTTCCAAGCGTTCCAGTGCCGCAGGTGGTAGCTGCATCCCGCGCATTTTGAGGATTTTTTGCTGTGCTGTGAGCGTCCCCATAATTTCATCGACCTGATTGCTCAGGCGGGTCACTTCGAGGATCAGCCGATTAACTTGTGCAGTTTCCATAGGTTTAGTTTCTGCTCAAACTTAGTTGATACACATTAACAGAACGGGTCAACCCTTTGACTTGGACAGCCCCGCGTGGAATGATCGATAAATTGGGAACAGAAGCCAAGCGTTCACGGCAAACATCATAGGTTTCTTGACTAATAATGATTTCACCGCGTGCGGCATTTTCTTCCAACCGTTTTGCCAGATTAATTGTATCGCCAATCGCAGAAAATTCGCGGCGCGAACGCCCTCCCACGTTTCCTAACGTGGCAATCCCTGTATTAATTCCTACCCGGTAGTAAGGAATTTCGGGAACATCCCCCAACTGCTGATACAGTGCTTCAAAATCGACCATCATGTCGAGCGCGGCTTGCACCGCGTCCCATGCGTGCAAATCGGAGGGATTGAGTTGGGTGTTGAACAATCCCATAATTTCACTACCCATATATTTATCAATTAAGCCGCTACGCCGATGAATCGCCTCTGTACCAACCGTTAAATACAGATTGATGAGTTCCATCAATTCGCCTGCTTTCAAATCGTGCGAAAAGGTGTGGAAAGGACGGACTTCCACAAACAGCGCCGTAATATACCGTCGTTCGCCCCCCAAGCCCAACTGGTCAAGGCTGCGAATATTTTCTACCATGGCAGGCGGAAGGTATTTTCGCACGACATTGAGCTTGGCATCGCGGCGTTTGATTTCTGTCAAATCATCCACAACGAGCGCAACCCCCTGTGTGGCATGTTCTGCGTCTTTTAAGGGGCTGAGTTTTAGATTCAGATTGACCATTTCCCCATTGGATAAGGTTGGTTCGGCTTCCAGAGTCAGCGCTTCATCCATTGTGCGAACCCGGTCTAAGACCTCGCGCACCACTGCATAAATTTCTGGCACAGCTTGGTTAAAAGCCTGCCGTTCTGCATCATTCCGAGAAACATGCAAAATCACTTCCGCGCCCACGTTGTAGGTGGTGATGATGTCATTCGCGTCGGTGGTGATGACCCCACTAGCGAGGGAGGCCAGAATGTTATCCAAGAGAATTTTGGTGGTGGTAATTTCATCCAGCGTTTGGCGGATGCGCTCAAACAAACGGGCATTTTCAATGGCAATGGCTGCTTGGCTGGCAAAGGCGGTCAGGAGCATCAGTTCTTTGTTGCCAAACAACCCGGCCATGATGCTGTTATCGGCATAAACAACCCCTAAAACACGCTCTTTCCAGATGAGTGGCACACATAAGATACTCCGCAAGTTGTAGCCAATGATGCTTTTTTGCCCGGCAAAGCGGTCATCATCTTGAGCATTGGTGGCGACAATCGGTTCGCCCGTATCGGCGACTTTTTGCACGGTGCTTTTGCTGCCGACAAATTGGTCGCTTTCCATTTCTTCCTGTTTAATCCCGCGTGCAACCCGCAGCGCCAATACACCGGTCTCAAGGTTACGGAGCATGATGTACCCGCGCTCCGCCCCGGTCAATTCCAACACAGTATCCATCGAAGAATTTAATACTTGGTCTAAATCGAGGCTGGAATTAATCTGAGAAGCGGTTTCGGAAAGCGCCCGAAGTCGCACCAGTTCGTTGTATTGTTCGGCAACCCGCGTGCCAAGATTTTCTAAGGCCACATGCACCGTTTCTAAGCCCTCAATTGAACCGGGCGGTAGATTCATGCCGCGCTGCTTGAGGATATTGGCTTGGGCGCGTAGCTGCTGGGCGGCTTCATTGACAGAAGCGCTCATCCGTTGGATTTTTTCTTCAGTAAATACAAATTTTCCGTTGTGCGCCATCGGCTAACTCCGGCTCATGGGTGAATAATTCTATACTATAGTCCATGTAGGGAAGGCGGTGCAAGCAAACAAGCGGTGGAATCAGGGGAATCGTATCAAAAAACACCTCGCATAAAAATAGCCATCAAGGAAGAAGGTCGCTATGTGAGAAGGGGTTTTGGGGCTACCCGATACTCAAAATAACCTTCGGTTAGGTTTTAGAATTTGTCGGACGGCATAGATGCCGTCCCTACGAATTTGCTAGGGTGGATTTCCCGTAGGGACGTGATATATCGCGTCCGTGTTTTTACAAATATTTTCCGAAGGTTACTTCAAGTAGCCCTCCGTATCTATCTAGGGAGAGTGTCAGGATAAAATTTAGCCGTTTACCCAGCTACACCCGTTTTCCGCGCTTTTCACCGCTAACTCAATCAACTGCTGGACTCGCGCTCCTTCTGCAAAATCGGGAAAGCTGGGGCGACCTGCCGCTATATCCTCGATAAATTCACGCGCCATGACCGCCTGTGTATAAAAAACATCATCGCGGGTGTGCATCACTGTATCATGCCGTGCGCCCTGCCAGACCGAATCGGGAATGGGAATCTCCTGCACGCCCATGTGTTTGTCTTTGACCCCGCGAATTTGCTGCACCGTGTCCCAATCAATCACATGATAGAGCGTGCCATCTGACCCGTGAAAATCCATCTCCTGAATTTGTCCGGGCGCGTTGCCTTCCCAGCCTAAACGCCCCACCGTTAAAATGCCCATCGCGCCATTGGCAAATTTAACCGTCAACGTGCTGATGTCATCGGCGCTTTCATGGCCTTCGTGGGGCAAAATGGCATCCATGTAGCAACTTAGACCGACAATTTCGCCATAAAACCAGCGTGCAAGATGCAGCCAATGCGCGCCTAAGTCATAGAGTACACCCGCGCCCGCCATCGCTTTATCATTTTTCCATTTATAGCCGGCTTTGCGTGCGCCACCACTGTAGTAACGCATATTGAGCGTATACGGTTTGCCAAGATACCCTTCATCCAGAAGTTGTTTGACATGGCGGGAAGTGGGCATGTAACGGTGGGTAAAAGCAACCATCGTATTAACCCCCGCCGATTTTGCTTTGTCCGCCATTGCCTGCGCCTGTGCATAGGTGACAGCCAATGGTTTTTCGCACAGGACATGCAACCCTGCGTCTAATGCCGCCATCGAAATGGGATAGTGGGTTTCATTGACGGAAGCCACAATTAGCGCCTCGACCTGCCCCCCCGCAATGAGTTCTCGATAATCGGTATAAAAAAACGGAATATCCCATTTTTCAGCAAATTGACGGGTTTTATCTGCGTCTCGTCCACACACGGCATGAATCTGACCGTGAGGATGGTTTTTCAAAGCAGGCAAGTACATTTCGTCTGCCCACCAGCTTGTTCCCACAATCCCAACTTTGATCATTTATCCTGCTCCCATCGTAATAACTAATTTTCCAGTCGATTGACGGTTGAGCATGGCGTTTAGCGCCGCTACCGTGTTTTCAAGCGGATAGGTTTGTGTGACCTGTGGCTGGAGTTTGCCACGTTCATAAAGTTCAAACAGGGTTCGCATAGAGTCAAAAAGAACGGATGGGTTGTTGAAGGCGTATGCACCCCAATAGACCCCCAGCACGGCACAGTTTTTCACCAACAGCCGATTCACTGCCATTTCGGGAATTTGCCCACTCGCAAACCCGATGACCAGCATCCGCCCCTCCCATTTGATCACGCGCATGGCTTGGTTAAAAAATTCACCGCCTATGGGGTCGTAAATGACATCCACCCCATCCCCGCCTGTGATGGCTTTGATACGCTGGCGAAGATTTTCTGTGGTGTAATTGAGGGTAAAATCTGCCCCGCGTTTTTTTGGCAATTCCAATTTTTCATCCGAACTGGCCGCTGCAATCACCACCGCACCCAAGACTTTACCCAGTTCTACGGCAGTCAGGCCGACTCCGCCGCTTGCGCCCCCAACCAGCAATGTTTCACCCGCTTTTAAATTGCCCCGATGAGTTAAGGCGATGTGCGATGTACCATAGGCGATGGGGAAAGCTGCGCCAGTCACAAAATCCATACCCGCAGGCATGGGCATGACCATCACCGCCGGGGCATTGACTTCTTCGGCGTATCCCCCGTAATTGCACAACCCGATCACAGAATCGCCTTCTTTAAGATGGGTGACCCTTTTGCCCACCGCCGCGATTTCACCTGCGACTTCCAAGCCGGGACTAAAGGGAAAAGGCGGTTTGACCTGATAGTCGCCTTTGACCATAACAATATCGGCAAAGTTCACCCCGCAAGCACGCACCGCGATTTTGACTTCGCCTTCTAAGGGGGGTGGGCTAGCAATTTCTTCTACTGTCAAGACAGACGGACTGCCAAATTCTCGACATACAAGGGCTTTCATTAATATTTTTCCTTTGTTCGCAAGCGTGTTTTGAGTGTACCCAATTTCTTGACGGTTGTTCTAATTTTGTGCTATCCTGATGGCGCTGTTAGGGTGTGCATTTGCCCGGATGCAAAGCACACAATGGGGGAAGTCCGGTGAAAGTCCGGCGCTGACCCGCAACGGTAACTCATTCTGAGAAGCCCGATGACCCGCCCTCACAGCCAATTTGCTAGCTGCCACCTTCGTGGATCAAGGGGCTCAAGCGTACAGTTTGCCATCGGCAAAATTTCCCTGTACCAACGGCCTGCCCCACAGTGCCGTTTTTTTGTTTTTAGGGACTTTTGCCTTCGCCACTCTTACGCCACAGATAACACATCCACAGAATATTCACTAAAGAGGAGTTATCGAATGGTCAAGAAGTTTTCGCTGTTGTTCGTGTTTGTTTTGATGCTCATTCCGTTTTCTACCCGCGCACAGGACACCAATCTCACAGAGGGTTGTGTCGAAAATTACGATGAATCGGTGGACTATTTCCCTGAAAAAATGAGCGTCGACATCGCACAGGGTTTTGAGGTGGATTATTTCAATCACTATAAAGTCGTGCGGGTGCTGTCGCCATGGGTAGGTGCAACCGAACCCTTTGAATATGTGCTGGTGCAGTGTGGAACCCCCATTCCAGAAGGATTTGATGAAACCACACAGGTCATTGAAGTGCCTGTCCAACAGGCTGCCGCACTTTCGACGACCTACCTGCCACATTTTGTAGAGCTTGGGGTGATTGATCGGCTGGTAGGGATTGACTCCTATTCTGTGCTGTCCACCAATACACCCGAAGTGCAGGAAAGATTCGCGGCAGATGCGCTGGTTGATTTGGGACAGGGCGCAAATATTAATATTGAAATCACGCTCGATTTAGACCCCGATCTGGTGATTGCTTATGCGTCGGGTTTGCCGGAATACGACTCGCATCCGATTTTATTGGATGCAGGCATCCATGTCGCGTTGAATGCCGAATACCTTGAATATGAACCGTTGGGACAAGCAGAATGGATTAAATTTACAGCGCTGTTTTTTAATCAAGAATCTGCCGCTAATGCCTATTTTGATGGGTTGGTGACACGCTATAACGACCTGCTGACCTTAACCGCCGCTATTCCTGACGACGAAAAACCTACCGTGTTTGCGGGTGTACCCTTTGACGGCGATTGGTTTGTGCCGGGCGGGCAAAGCTATGTCGCCCAATATTTTGAGGATGCTGGGGCAAATTATCTCTGGGCTGATGAAGAATCCACCGGAGGTGTACCCTTCGATTTTGAGGTCGTGCTGGAAAAAGCAGTCGAAGCGGATTTCTGGTTGAACACAGGCTTCTGGAGCAGTTTGGAAGCCGCGCTTGCCGAAGATGAACGTTTTGCTGAATTTGGTGCTTTCCAGAATGGTAGCGTCTACAACAACAATGCTCGTGAGAATGAAAATCTTGGCAATGATTATTATGAATCGGGGGTTATTCATCCCGATTTTGTGCTGGCGGATATGATTGCCATTTTTCATCCTGAGTTGCTACCTGACCATGAATTGTATTACTACCGCCAATTAGATTAACCAACGGTATGGGCGGGTCTATGCCCGTCCTTTTTGCTGATAGTATGGGAAAGACAACATGAATATTTCATTAGGCGGAGTCAAGCTCCGCACCCACAGCACCGCACAGCCTCAATCGAGTGTCCAAGGGTTGATTCTGGTGCTGCTGGTTATGGGAGTCGTTGCCCTGTTTTTATTGAATATCTCACTAGGGTCGGTGGAAATCCCGCTCGATAATATTGTGCGGGTGCTGCTGGGTGGCGAAGCAGACAAAACCATCTGGAACACCATTATTTTAAAATTTCGCTTGCCCAAAGCGCTCACAGCCATAGGCGCGGGAGCCGCTTTAAGTGTATGCGGCTTGCAAATGCAAACCCTGTTTCGCAATCCACTGGCTGACCCATTTGTCTTGGGGGTGAGTTCCGGCGCGAGTTTGGGGGTGGCGCTGGTCGTGCTTTCGGCGGGGACAATCGGTGCGACGCTGATTGCGGGATTGAGTCTTGCAGGAAATGTTACCACGGTCATGGCAGCCAGTTTGGGATCGCTACTGGCTTTGTTGATTGTCTTGCTGGTCGCCCAGCGCGTTCAAAATACAGTGACATTGCTCATTATTGGTTTAATGTTCGGCTATGCCACGGGGGCAATGGTAAGTTTGATGATGTATTTTAGTATCGCCGCCCGTATTCAAGCCTATATCAACTGGACATTCGGCAGTTTTGACACCGTGACATGGGCGCAGATGAAAATTTTCGCTCCGACGGTGGTAATCGGATTACTGTTAGCGTATCTACAGGCCAAACCCCTCAATGCACTGCTGTTGGGCGAAAGTTATGCTCGCAGCATGGGCGTGCATGTCCAACGCACCCGTTTTTTTATCATTCTGAGTACCGCCCTGCTTGCTGGCACGATTACGGCGTTTTGTGGCCCCATCGGATTCATTGGTGTGGCGGTGCCGCATTTATGCCGCAGTTTGTTCGGCACATCCGACCATCGGATTTTGCTACCCGCCAGCATGTTACTGGGAGCAGGCTTGGCACTTTGTGCGGATATGATTGCCACCTTACCGGGTAGTCAGATTGTGTTACCTTTAAATGCTGTCACCGCATTAATCGGTGCGCCAGTGGTGACATGGGTGATTTTGCGCCAGCGCCGTTTAAGAGTAGCTTTTGCGGGATGAATGTTTTACAAACACATCAGCTCACTATTGGCTATAAACGGCGGATAGTTGCGGCTGATCTTTCTGTAACGCTCCAAGCGGGTGAGTTAGTGTGCCTGCTAGGAGCAAACGGGGCGGGAAAATCGACGCTCATGCGAACGCTTGCCGCCATGCAGCCATCCTTAGCCGGACACATTGACCTGATGGGCAAACCGCTCCAAAGCTATAAACCGCATGAACTCGCCACACAGTTAAGCATTGTGCTGACTGAACGCCCGGAAGCCAACCATTTGTCCGGTTATGAAGTCGTGGCGCTGGGACGCTATCCCTATACCAACTGGTCAGGACGGCTGAGCGAACAGGATGAAAAAATTATCCAGTGGGCGATTGAATCGGTAGGGGCAAAGTTGCTAGCTGCCCGTCCGGTTAATGAAATGAGTGACGGCGAACGGCAAAAAATCATGATTGCACGCGCATTGGCACAGGAACCCCACCTGATTTTGCTCGATGAGCCAACCGCTTTTCTGGATTTGCCCCGCCGTGTCGAAATTATGCGAACCCTGCGAAAACTAGCCCATGAGACGGCCTGTGCGATTTTGCTCTCCACGCACGATTTAGAGTTGGCCTTACGCAGCGCGGATAAACTCTGGCTACTTTCCGCGCAGGGACAAATTCAAGTCGGCGCGCCGGAAGATCTGGTCTTAAGCGGGGCGTTTGAAGCAGCTTTTCACAGTGAAGGTGTGGAATTTGACCCGCAGATAGGCACATTTCGCGTGCATCACCACCAAATTGGGCAAATCGGCTTGTTGGGCGATGGCCTGAGAGCGATCTGGACACGCCGCGCTCTTGAACGGATAGGATACGAAGTGATTGAAAATGACAGGATACCCCCCTGTGTCGAAGTTGTAGATGAGGGCTGGTATTTACATCTCTCAGAAAAGCAGATTCACGACTCAGTTGCCTCTGTGATAGCTGCATTAAAAATTCGAGAAAATCAAGCAACGATGGGCGGCGTATAAACCGCCCGTACTGTTGTTTACATCCCATACTCTTGAAACGCCCGCCGCGAAATGACCATCCGCAGCACTTCGCTTGTGCCTTCACCAATCGTCATCAAACGCTGGTCACGGTAAATGCGCTCTACGGGGAATTCAGCGCTATAGCCATAAGAGCCGTGAATTTGAATGGCGTTGAAGCAGACTTTTTCTGCCACTTCGGAGGCTTTGAGTTTGGCAATCGCGGCAAGTTTGGTGAAATCGCGCCCTTCGTCCTTCAGCCATGCTGCTTTCATGACCAGCGTGCGTGCTGCTTCAATTTCCACTTCGGCATCGGCAATCATCCACTGAATCGCCTGATATTGGGCAATCGGTTTGCCAAAGGCTTCGCGCTGTTGGGCATATCGCAAGGAGGCTTCATAGGCAGCCTGGGCTAAACCCACGCTCAACGCCCCAATGGTAATCCGTCCGCCATCCAAGGTTTGCATGGTCTGGTGAAAGCCTTTGCCCACTTCACCAAGCGTATTGGTTAGGGGGACACGCACATTTTCAAAAGTAATCTGCTGGGTGGGAGAGCCTTTTAAGCCCATTTTGGCTTCTGGCTTGTGGAGAGTCACCCCTTGGCGGTCTGGTTCGACTAAAATCATAGTAAAACCGCGTGTGCCAGCTTCGGCATCGGTACGGCAGAGAACGGTAATCACGGGGGCATATTTCGGATTGGTAATCCATGCCTTGTGACCGTTAATCACCCAACTATCGCCCTCTTGATGTGCCATGGTTCGCACCCCGCCTGCCAAATCGGATCCCGCATTGGGTTCGGTCAACGCCAATGCGCCAAGATGTTCACCACTGGTCAATTGGGGGAGGAATTTTTCTTTTTGTTCGGGGGTTCCCCACCGAGCAATTGGCCCACACCCCAAGCCATTATGGGCAGCTAGCGAAAGTCCGGTTGACCCACACGCTTTGCCGATTTCCTCAATCGCTAGCGCCACACTGACCGTATCCAGCGCCGCCCCGCCATATTTTTCTTCGACCATCATGCCTGTCAGTCCTAATTCGGGCATTTTGCGGATGGCTTCCCAGCGCATTTCGCCTGTTTTATCCACTTCGTCGGCATAGGGGGCGATTTCTTTCTGGCAGAAATTTCGCACCGCTTCATGGTACATGCGCTGTTCATCGGTTAGGTCAAAATTCATTGCTTTCACTCCCAGTTGTTTCCGATTTATCACAAAAATTTGTACAATTTTACCGTTGACAATGAGTGTAACGCAGAAAACTTTAAGTTAGTAGAGAGCCGCATGACAGACTTAGACCGTCAAACACAAGAAAATATTCAAAAAGCCCGTACCCTGAGCAACGTGCCAGCATCCCTTGTTCCCTATCGGAGCGTGGGGCATCTGCTGGAAAATCGGGCAGCCGAAACCCCCGAAAAAGTCTTTTTGATTCACTATGATGCTGAGGGCAACCGTGAGACCTTTACCTATGGCGAATTGAACGCACGGGTGAATCAGATCGCGCATTTTCTGGTAGCACACGGGGTCAAACGTGGGAGTCGGGTGGCGACCATCGCCTACAACCACAGCGACACAGTGATGATTTATCTGGCTTGCTGGAAAATCGGAGCGGCGGTTGCCCCACAAAATGTCACCGAAGATGATTCCCGCATCGCCTATATTTTGCGAAATAGCGAGTCTGTGCTGGTGCTGGTACGACCTGAATATCTGGAACGAGCCGAAACAATTATAAATGGACAGGGGGAAGGCTTAGGGGCAGACAATATTCGTGAAATTGTTCAGGTAGGCGGCGTACCCAATCCACAATATATCCACCTAGACAGTGAACTTAAAAACTATCCAACGGAATTTACCCCCCCCAGCGAACCAACCTTAGAGGATGAAAGTTTGCTGGTGTATACCAGTGGTACAACCGGCGCTCCCAAAGGCGTAGTGCTGATGCAATACAACATGCTGGTGGATGCGCTTTCGATTGCCAACTGGCAGGGCATTACCGGCAACCAGCGCATGATGTGTGTGCTGCCGATTCACCATGTCAACGGCACTATCGTCACACTGGTAACACCGCTGTATGTGGGGGGTAGCACGGTTTTAAATCGGGCTTACAGCGTGACACATTTCTGGGAACGGATTGCACAGGAAAAAGTCCATGTAGTGAGCGTTGTACCAACCTTGCTGCAATTTAGCAGCGAATATGCCGATAAACTTGCCGCAGAGGGGAAAAGCATCTTTGGCGACCATGTGACGCGGGACGATTTGCAGCATTTCCGCCATATTGTCTGCGGGGCGGGAACGCTGGCAGTCACTTTAGCCAAACGCTTTGAAGACCTGTTTGGCTTTAAAATTTTGCATGGCTATGGGTTGAGCGAAACCACCTGTTATTCCTGCCATCTGCCAATTGATCTTGATTGGCAAACCCACCAACACTGGATGCAAGATTACGGGTACCCCAGCATCGGGTGTGCCATTTTAGCCAATGAGATGGCGATTTTTGATGCGTCCGGCAGTGGGCAAATGCTGGGGGCAGGTGAACGCGGGGAAATTTGCATCCGTGGGCATAATGTCATGAAATATTATTTCAAGCGCCCCGATGCCAACGCGGAAACCTTTAAATTTGGCTGGTTTCGGAGCGGGGATGAAGGTTTTTATGAGGAAGATGCACAGGGACGGAAATTTTTTTTCATCACCGGACGGCTCAAGGAATTGATTAATCGCGGCGGGGTAAAGTTCAGCCCATTTGATATTGAAGAAGTGCTGCTGCAAATACCGGGTGTAAAGGTGGGGTTGGCAGTGGCGTTTGAGAATACCTATTACGGGGAAGAAGTTGGCGCGTATGTGGTGCTGGAAGACGGCGCAACCCTGACCACTGAGGAAGTGCTGGCGTACTGTCGTCAGCACATGAGTTTTGAGAAAAGCCCCAAAGCAGTGATTTTTGGGATGGACATTCCCGTAACGACCACCGGAAAATATCAGCGTTTAAAGCTGCGCGATTTATTCGCTGAATGGAAAGAAACTCAATTTCGCAAATAGGCAAAAAATAACGGACGTACTTATTACGTCCGTTACCGATTCTTGTAATTTTGTTCAGTGTACTCAACTAGGCGTATTAGGAGGAAGGGCAGGAAGTGCTTCCCGCCCTTCAAGTTTAGTAAATCCGATTGCGGTATCTGTCCGGCAGGGTACTAACCGCACGAATATACTGCGCCCGTTCAAACGCGCCGGGGTTGGCGCTGTTCATCTGGCTCATGCTGCCGCGCATTTGCGTTACCGAGACATATTCATGTTCTTCCAACCACTGCACCATATCACTTTCGACTTTTTTGATATGGTCAATGCCGTTTTTGATGAGGATGGAGGCCATCATCGTAACGGTTGCGCCCACCATCAACATTTTGAGCGAATCTTCTGCATTGTGAACCCCACTGGTAGCGGCAAGTTGGGCTTGGATGCGCCCGTAAAGAATGCCAATCCATGTAAGGGGTAGACGCTGCGCCTGTGGGGTGCTGAGCAGCACATTACGACGGACTTCCAGCAGTTCAAGGTCAACATCGGGCTGATAAAACCGATTGAACAACACAAGGGCATTTGCGCCTGCATCATCCAACCGCTTTGCCATGTTCGCCATGTTGCTGAAAAAAGGACTGATTTTGACCGCCACCGGAATTTTAACGGTGGCTTTGACGGCGGTAAGAATATCTACATAGGTTTGTTCCACGTCCGCCGAACTCATATTCATGTCGGTGGGAATGTAGTAGATATTCAATTCCATTGCATCCGCGCCCGCCTGCTCAATCTGTTTGGCAAAGCTCGTCCACCCGCCAATCGAAGTCCCGTTCAAACTGGCAATCACGGGAATATCGACAGCTTCTTTGGCTTTTTGAATGTGCTTAAGATAGCCTTCTGGCCCGACATGGAAATAACTGGGTTCGGGGAAATAGGTGGTGGCTTCCGCGAAACTGTCTGTGCCATGGGTCAGGTGATGGTGCAGTTCAAGCTGGTCGTTCACAATCTGCTCCTCAAACAAGGAGTACAGCACCACTGCCGATGCACCGGCATCTTCCATGTGTTTAATCGTGGCAATATCTTCAGACAACGGCGAGGGTGACACCACCAACGGCGTTCTGAGGTTTAATCCGAGATAACTGGTACTCAGGTCTACCATGGTTTACTCTCCCTGACTGCCGTTCTGTCCATAGGGACGAGAAGCGAGATATTCGTACATGGCCCAACGGGTATTCACATCGGCTTGGGCTAATTTCAGCAAATCTTTAGCGACTTCCGGGCTGCTCTTGGTGAGCATTTTGAAGCGATTTTCCATATAGAGATAGCGGTCAACCGGCATCTTAGGCGCACGCGAATCCAGCACAAAGGGGTTGTGGCCTTGATTGGCAGAGTCAGGATTGTAACGATAGAGAGGCCACTGCCCCGATTCTACCGCCGCTTTCTGATTTTCCATGCCGCGTTCCATGTCAATGCCGTGCGCGATACAGTGGCTGTACGCGATAATCAGCGAGACACCTTCATAGGCTTCGGCCTCAAGGAAGGCTTTCAGCGTGTGTTCATCTTTCGCACCCATGGCTACCCGCGCCACATAGACATTGCCGTAGCTCATTGCCATCAAGCCTAAATCTTTCTTGGCGGCGGGTTTGCCCCCGGCAGCGAATTTGGCAACCGCAGCACGCGGGGTAGATTTGGACATCTGCCCGCCTGTATTGGAGTACACTTCGGTGTCCAAAACGAGGATATTCAAATTGCGCCCACTGGCGATTACATGGTCTAACCCACCGTAATCAATATCGTAGGCCCAACCATCTCCACCGATAATCCACACGTTGCGTTTGACAAACCCATCTGCCAGCGCGAACAGTTGACGGGATTCTGACGTGTTAAGGGTTTGCAGACGTTCTTTGAGGAGCGCCACCCGCACCCGTTGTTCATAAATTTCGGCCTCGTCATGCTGGTGGGCGTTCAAAAGGGCTTTGACCAATTCTTCGCCCACTTCCGCAGACAGTTTCATCAGCAGTTCGCTGGCGTACTGGGTTTGTTTATCCAGTGAAACGCGCATCCCCAAGCCAAATTCGGCGTTGTCTTCAAAGAGCGAGTTTGCCCATGCAGGCCCACGCCCTTCATTGTTATATGCCCAAGGAGTCGTCGGTAAATTCCCGCCGTAAATAGAGGAACAGCCCGTCGCATTGGCAATGACCGCCCGGTCTCCGAACAATTGCGAAACCAGTTTCACATACGGGGTTTCACCACAGCCGGAACACGCGCCAGAAAATTCAAACAAGGGGCGCTGTACCTGTTGCTGACGGATGGTATTGACCTTGATATTACGGCGGTCAAGGTCAGGGATGTTCAAAAAGAAGTCCCAATTTTCGCTTTCCTGCTCACGGATGGGCGGCTGCGGCATCATATTGATGGCTTTGAGCGCGGTTGCCGATTTGTTCTTGGCGGGGCAAACCTGTACGCAAATGCCACAACTGGTGCAATCTTCTGGCGAAACTTGGATGGTGTATTTCAAACCTTCCCAGTTTTTGTCACGGGCATCCACTGCCTTGAAGGTGTCTGGCGCATTTTCCAGATATTCTGGTTCATAGGTTTTGATACGAATGACCGCATGGGGGCAGACAAACGCACATTTACCACATTGAATACACACTTCAGGATCCCAGACCGGGATCGTATCGGCCAGATTGCGTTTTTCATATTGGGCTGTCCCCGAAGGATAGACCCCATCCACAGGCAGAGCGCTCACTGGCAGTAAATCTCCCTGCCGTGCAATCATCATCCCCAAAACATCATTGACAAAGGCGGGTGCGTTGGCAGGAACAGGGGGATGTAATTCAAGCGTACTGGTAACCCGGGTGGGCAACGGCACTTCGTAGAGATTTGCCAGTGTATTATCGACTGCCTTGAGGTTCATTTCGACGATGACATCGCCTTTTTTGCCATAGCTGTGGACAATGGATTTTTTGATTTCGGCAATGGCTTCGTCACGCGGCAGCACACCGGAAATGGCAAAGAAACACACCTGCATGACCGTGTTGACACGCCCACCCATGCCACTTTCACGGGCAACCTTGTCACCATCAATGACATAGAATTTGGCATGTTTTTCAATTAATCCCTTTTGCATCGCCGCAGGCAGGGTATCCCACACTTTTTCTGGCCCAAAAGGACTGTTCAACAGGAAGGTTCCGCCGGGTTGCAATTCGCGCAACATGTCATAGCGTTCAAGGAAAACAAATTGATGGCACGCGACAAAGTTGGCTTGGCTGATGAGATAGGTTGAACGGATGGGGTGCGGGCCAAAACGCAAATGCGAAACAGTAACCGAACCGGATTTTTTCGAGTCCAGCACAAAGTAGCCCTGTGCATAGTTGGGGGTATTTTCTCCGATGATTTTGATGGAGTTTTTGTTCGCCCCAACTGTTCCATCTGACCCCAAGCCGTAGAATACAGCGCGGACTACATTCTCCGGTTCAACGGAGAATTCGGGGTCAAATTCAAGGCTGGTGTGGGTGACATCATCAATAATGCCCACGGTGAAATGATTTTTCGGACGCGCTTCGCTCAGATTGTCATAGACCGCTTTGACCATCGCCGGAGTGAATTCTTTGGAGGACAGGCCATAACGCCCCCCCACAATTAGAGGCATGGAGTCGATACTGCCATTCAATTGCGCTTCATAAAAGGCATCCACACAGTCCAGATAAAGCGGTTCGCCTGTGCTGCCGGGTTCTTTATTGCGGTCTAACACGGCAATGGCTTTCACGCTGGTGGGAATGGCATCCACAAAGCGTTTCATATCAAAAGGCCGATATAACCGCACTTTAAGCAGCCCAACTTTTTCGCCCTGTGCGGTCAAGTAATCGACGGTTTCGGCAACCGCTTCTGCCCCGGAACCCATCAAAATGATGACTCGTTCAGCATCCGGTGCGCCATAATATTCATAGAGTTTGTACTGCCGTCCGGTCAATTCAGCGAATTGATCCATCATATTTTGTACGATCACCGGGCAGTCAGCGTAATATTGATTAACGGTTTCGCGGGCTTGGAAGTACACATCAGGGTTTTGCGCTGTTCCGCGAATGGAGGGGGTTTCTGGCGAAAGCGCCCGCGCCCGATGTTCTAGGATGCGTTTTTCATCCATCATCGCCCGCATGACATCATCGCTGAGCAATTCAAATTTGTTGATTTCGTGCGAGGTACGGAAACCATCAAAGAAATGCAAAAAGGGAATCCGCGCTTCTAGGGTTGCCGCTTGGGAGATGAGGGCGAAATCATGCGCTTCTTGCACAGAATTGGATGAAAGCATCCCCCAACCAGTGGCGCGGGTTGCCATGACATCGCTCTGATCACCAAAAATAGAAAGCCCCTGCGCGGCAATCGAACGTGCTGCAATATGAAAGACCGCCGGAGTCAGTTCCCCCGCGATTTTATACATATTGGGAATCATCAACAGCAGCCCTTGCGAGGCGGTAAATGTCGTGGTGAGCGAACCCGTTTGGAGTGCGCCGTGAACTGCCCCCGCCGCACCACCTTCGCTCTGCATTTCAATCACAGAAGGGACAGTTCCCCACAAATTGGGTTGATTCTCCGCCATCCACGCATCTGCCCATTCGCCCATCGCGGAAGACGGGGTAATCGGGTAGATGGCGATGACTTCATTCAGCCTGTACGCAACATAGGCCACCGCCTCGTTTGCGTCAAGCGTCTTGTATACTCTTTCCGCCATCTTTATTTTCCTTCCATAAGAATCGGCGTTTTCCACTTTTAGTTTTACTGAATCAAAGCGCGTAAAACACCTGAATTTACTCAGGGGATAGTTGGCTAAATGTCACCTGTTTTGTGCAGCTCGCCTAAATAGGAGGGAGATTTTTAATTATGTTTTAAAAATGGGGTGGGGATTTGTATTACAGCTTACAGTGAAACAATGGCCTAATGTCAATAGGCCACTGCTTTGAAACGTGAAAAAATTAAGCTGTTAAAAATTGCACAATCAAACTCCACGAGGAGAAAAAATCTCATGGCTACGAAAACTGCCGCTGCGGTGGCTAAAAATGGCAAGAAATATCTTGCTGATAAAAAATGGGTTTATGCGTTTGATGAAGTCGCCCTCGCTGAACAAGCTGTCGGTGGCAAGTGGGACGCGGTGCGTTCATTACTGGGTGGTAAAGGTGCTGGTCTTGCGGACATGACCAGAGCAAATGTCCCGGTTCCGCCCGGTTTCACCGTCACAACCGAAGCGTGTAATGCCTACTTAGACAATGATGAAACCTTCCCCGAAGGCTTGTGGGATCAGGTGCTGCATCAATTGGCGGGTGTCGAAGAAAAAACAGGTAAAAAATTCGGCAACCCGGACAATCCCCTGCTGGTGTCTGTGCGTTCTGGCGCGAAATTCTCCATGCCCGGCATGATGGATACCATTTTGAACTTGGGGATGAATGATGATGTTGCGGCGGGCATGGTGCGGTTGACAGGCGATGAACGTTTTGTCTATGATGCCTATCGCCGTCTGGTACAGTTGTTTGGATCCATTGTGATGAAAATTGAAGACGAAGCGTTTGAGGATGTCATCACCGAAGCCAAAGAACAACGCCATTTTACCTCTGACACCCAACTTAGCGCTGATGACTGGAAAGAAATCACCAGTGTCTTTAAGAAAATTTATGCTGAACGGGTGGGTTCGCCTTTCCCGCTTGACCCGATGGAACAACTCAGCCTCGCTATTCAAGCCGTGTTTAAATCATGGAATGGCAAACGGGCGGTAGACTATCGGAATGCGGCGGGCATTGCCCACGATTTAGGCACAGCCGTCAACGTTCAAACGATGGTGTTCGGGAACATGGGCAATGACTCCGGGACAGGGGTGGCCTTTACCCGCAATCCTGCCACCGGCGAACGCAAATTGTTTGGTGATTATCTGATGAACGCGCAGGGCGAAGACGTGGTGGCTGGTATCCGTACCCCCGAACCGATTGCCCTTCTGGAAAAAGAAAATCAAGAAGTCTATCGGCAGTTTGTCGATATTTCTAACAAACTGGAAGTCCACTACCACGAAATGCAGGATGTCGAATTCACCATTGAACGTGGCAAATTGTGGATGCTGCAAACCCGTGACGGCAAACGTACAGCACGTTCTGCCATTCGGATTGCGGTAGAAATGGCGGAAGAAGGATTAATCACCCGTCAGCAGGCCGTTTTGCGTGTTACCCCCAGCCATGTGAGCCAACTTCTGCACCCGCAATTTGACATCACCGCCAAAGAAAAAGCCATGCAAGATGGCAAAATGCTGGCAACGGGGGTGAATGCTTCGCCCGGTGCAGCGGTGGGTGTGGCTGCGTTTGATGCAGATCTGGCAGAAAAATGGGGCAAAGCCGGACGTGCAGTGATTATGGTGCGTCCCGAAACCAAACCCGATGATGTGCATGGGATGTTGGCCTCCAAAGGCATTTTGACCAGCCGTGGTGGGGCAACCAGCCATGCCGCCGTCGTCGCCCGCCAGTTTGGTGTTCCTTGTGTGGCCGGGGCCGAAGCGCTGGTGATTGATGTCAAATCCCGCATTATGCGCGTCAACGGCTTGGAAATTCACGAAGGTGATGTGGTTTCGATTGATGGTGGAACAGGCGAAGTTTTCTTGGGTGAAATCCCCACCGTTGAACCCGCCTTTGAAAAAGAAACTTACCTGCAAAAACTCTTGGGCTGGGCAGATCAATTCCGTCGTCTCGGTGTATATGCTAACGCAGATTACCCCAATGATGCCCGCCGCGCCCGCGATTATGGTGCGCGTGGGATTGGTCTCTGCCGTACCGAGCATATGTTCTTCCAAGAAGAACGGCTGCCCATTGTGCAATCCATGATTCTGGCAGAACCCAACAGCGAAGAAGAAGCCCGTGAACTCGAAAAACTGCTGCCCTATCAGCAGGATGATTTTTACGGCATTTTCCGCGCTATGGATGGCCTGCCCGTGATTATCCGCTTGATTGACCCGCCCTTGCATGAATTTATGCCTGACCATGAACAACTGGCACTGCGGGCAGCCGGCTTGCGGATTCTCGGCGATAGACCCAACGAACTCACCAAAATTGAAAATCTGATGACTGCGGTGAAACGCCTACGCGAATTTAACCCGATGCTGGGGCTGCGCGGGGTACGTTTGGGGATTATGCGTCCGGCGATTAACGCCATGCAAATTCGCGCTATCTTCCAAGCGGCCTGCCAACTGGTCAAAGAAAAATTCGATGTCAAACCCGAAATCATGATCCCCGTCACCAGCCACTTCAACGAAGTGAAAATGCTGCGTGAAATGGTCGAAGAAATTGCCAAAGAAGTCTTTGAAGTCTATGGCGTGGAAGTTCACTACAAAGTCGGAACGATGATTGAACTGCCGCGTGCAGCCATCACCGCTGACCAATTTGCTGAATACGCTGAATTCTTCTCCTTTGGGACGAACGACCTCACCCAAACCACTTATGGGATTAGCCGTGACGATGCCGAAGGTAAATTCCTGCTCGATTACGTTGAACGTGGCATTTTGCCCGATAATCCTTTCCAGGTGTTGGATGATGAAGGGGTCGGGTATCTGATTGCGTTGGCAACCGAAAAAGGCCGCAAGACTCGTGGCGACCTCGAAGTCGGTATCTGCGGTGAACACGGGGGCGAACCCCACAGTATTCACTTCTGCCACAAAACCCGCCTGAACTATGTGAGCTGCTCACCCTTCCGTGTGCCGATTGCACGGTTGGCATCGGCTCATGCAGCCCTGTGGGAAGAGGGCTATACCGCGAAATAAGTGACTACCGGGGTAGGCCAGAAACCTACCCCGCCCATAAAAAATGTGGGTGAGATACAGACTTGCCCGCACAGAAATCCTTTTCCTCTGTTTATTGGTATAAATAAATTGCGCCCCAAACATAGTATCGGGGCGCTTTTACTGCTGTTCAATTGTGAGTAGATGGGGCAACCCTACGCTCCTTTGACCTTCCGATGGTGCAAGAGACGGTCAAAATCAATCAACATATGGCGGTCTGGCTGAACTTTTTGCAAAAGTGTTACATAGTATGGTTCGTCGCACTTCTCGCAAAAATGTTCACATTCGATCTCCAGTTCGTGAAGTTCATCGAAAGGTTTCCGTTCTGCGTGAACGTCCGAGAGCCAATAGAGGCGGCTGTCCACATCCAAAATGGTTGTTTTGCCACAATGTGGGCATCGGATGAGCTGCTGGTCGGTCATGTCAGCCTCCTTATATAGGGATACTTGATTCTATTATAAAAAAGCGGGGGACAATTTTAACGTGAGGAAAGTCCAAAACTGCGCTGTAAATAGACACCTGTCAGGAAAATCAAAAAACCGAATCCAACTAGAATCCAGCCATTCCAAGCGAGATTTACAACGGGCGACCACGACAAAGAAGCCCGAATCGCATTTTCTTGGTTCAACTGTGGAACAGCTTCCAACTGTGTTCCGTCTGCTTTCATCCGATACACCCCCCAACTCCCCCGTCGGAAAATATCAAGGACAATGCCATCAGATGTCCATGCAGAAGACAGGCGATGATACCATGTGTAACTGGGGCTTTGTCCAATCTGCTGCACTTCGCTCCCATCCACCCGCATCTTATAAATTTCAATATCGGCGCTGCGGTCAGATAAGAATAAAACCCATTGGCTGTCCGGCGACCACATCGGCAGCCATGAATCGCCTGAGCCGCTTGAAATCTGATGGGGTTCACTGCCATCAGGCCGCATCCGGTAAATGGCTGACCGACGCTCATTGGCCTGTGTATAAACAATCCATTCACCATCCGACGACCATGCAGGCGACCAATGACCAAACTGGTCGGCAAAGGTGAGTTGTTCCAAATCACTTCCGTCAGGCCGCACACGGTAAATATCGGCTTTTTCGTTTTTGACCCCCGCAAAGGCAATCCACTGACTGTCTGGCGACCAAACAGGCGCACCCATATCTTTAAATGCGGTGGAAAGCCGGGTTTGGCGGTGACTGTAGGGATTTTTAAGCATCAAGGTATGGTAACGGTTGGCTTGCAGGGCGGTATATACGACCCACTGTCCATCAGGCGACCATGACGGACTTTCATACTGCCCGTTAGTCGCTGTGAGGCGGAATATTTGCTGGTCGTGCATCCGATAAATAGCAGGAAGTCCTTCGTGAGCAGACACAAAAATCATCCATGCAGGCTGCGGGGTTGGCTGGCGGGCCGTTGAAAGCCCCAGCGCATTTAGCAGCAGCACCACGCCAAAAATAATCCAGAGAATACACCACCAACGCCCCATAGATAGACTCTACAGGATTTTGATTGGTTTTCAAAATGCGGCAGTTCAAACAAGTGCGTTACAATGCTTTCTCAAAAAGGACTTGTTTCATGAATGATGTCATTACCAAGCAGCAGGGCGCAATTTTTGAAATTATTTTGAATCGCCCTGAAAAAAGAAATGCTATTCGGGTACAGATGTTGCAGGATATTGCCCATTTTGTAGCCGAGGCGGAGCGCACAGAAGGCGTGCGGGTAATTATTGTGCGTGGGGAAGGCAGTTGCCTTTCTGCCGGATTGGATTTGATGACATTGGGTGGAATGCCGGAAGCACTGGGGGATGAATGGCGGGACAATGGCTATGAAGCAACCCGCTTATGGCAAAAATCAATCCAGCGTTTGCAAGATTCTACCCTACCAACCATTTGCCTCATGCACAGTTATGCTATCGGAGCTGGCTTAGAATTGGCACTGGGCTGTGATATGCGGATTGCAGCAAACGACACGATCATGAGTCTTGAGGAAGCGCGGCTCGGCATGATTCCTGATGCTGGCGGAACCACCCGTTTAACCCACTTGATTGGCGCGTCGCGTGCAAAGGAGTTGATTTTTACAGGTCGGCGGATTGATGCTGCCACAGCACATCAATGGGGCTTGGTGAATCAAGTGGTCGTGCCAGAAGAACTTCACACGGCAGGGCAAAAAGTTGCCGAAGAAATGATGCTGTGCGCCCCGCGTGCGATTGCAGCCGCAAAACGGGTCATTAACACCATTGAAAATATCCCTGCTGGATTGCATATGGAAATGGTCGAACAATTTCCGTTGTTTCATTCCGAAGATTTGCTCGAAGGCATCCAAGCCAAAGTCGAACGGCGTGTGCCTGTGTGGAAAGGCCGATAAGCGCTTACATTTTGTTAGCAAAATAGCCTAAAGAATCACGATAATATTTAGTATAGAAATTGCACATTTTCGGCTTCGTAAGTAGCCCAAATGTGCAAGCTATGATATGATGCTACTATGTCTTTCTTTCGCAGAGACCGCAGTGGCGGTGGTGATAACAAAGAGCCAGAAGACGAAAAGAAGGCTCAACCTTCGCGCCCTTTTTCATCCACACGGGAAGGGGGCGATAATCCCGCACGCCCATCGGGAAGACCGGGTGGTAGCGGTGATGACGAGAAAAAAAGTACCTCCGAACGTGGCGCGCCCTTTCAACGTTCGAGCATGTTTAATCGTGGCGCGTCCGAGGATGCTGAGAAAAAAGATGCCCCACCCGAACGCCCTGCCCGCCCCGCCGGAGATGAGCGTGGTTCACGCTTTGGGATTCGGAATACTTCTGAAAATGAAGCAAGTGGTTCATCGCGTTTAGCGAGTCGGGAAGGTGACTCCTCTTTTACGCGCCGTCCGAATCCCTCAGATTCTCCCGGTGGAGATCGACCAGCGCGTCCAGCCGGAAATCCTCCCCCAAGTTCAACCTCCAACCGTACAGAAACTTTTAGCAACAGTAGTGGTTTTCGTCGTAATCCTGAGGGCGAAGAGAAAAAAGAGGAGGCTCCCCCCTCTCGTTTTGGCACTTTCCGGCGCGAAGGTGGTGAGGAACGGCGCGAGGAATCCGGTACGCGAACAGGCAGTTTTCGCCGTCCGGGAGAGGGCGAAGAGAAAAAAGAAGATGCTCCCTCTCGTTTTGGCACTTTCCGGCGCGAAGGTGGTG
>CAZXCU010000024.1:0-5296 GCA_964639245.1 uncultured Anaerolineae bacterium | reverse complement strand
AGGAACGCCGTGAAGAACCCGGCGCTCGAACGGGCAGTTTTCGCCGTCCGGGAGAAGGCGAAGAGAAAAAAGAAGATGCCCCTCCTCCTCGTTTTGGCACTTTCCGGCGCGAAGGCGGTGAGGAACGCCGTGAAGAACCCGGCGCTCGAACGGGCAGTTTTCGCCGTCCGGGAGAGGGTGAAGAGAGAAAGGATTCTCCCGCTTCTTCTATGGGTGGTACAAGTTCGCGTTTTCAGCGAACAGGCAGTCCGCCTGAAGAAAAGAAAGAAGAATCGGCAAGTGGATCACGCTTTGGGTTAGGCAGTTTCCGACGCGGCGGGGCCACCGAAGAGAAAAAGCCAGACGACAAGAAAGACAGCCCTCCCGGTGGTGGCCCTAGTTCCCGGTTGAGTGCAGGTGGACGGACGAGCGCTCCCGAAGAGAAAAAGGATGCCCCTTCTGGCACGGGTGGATTGGGTTCCCGCTTTGGACTCGGTGGGCGGGGGGCCACTGAAGAGAAAAAAGATGCGCCCGCCAGTGGGGGTTCTAGCTCACGGTTGAGCGCAGGTGGACGCACGAGCGCTCCCGAAGAGAAAAAGGATGCCCCTTCTAGCACGGGCGGACTGGGTTCCCGCTTTGGTATTGGCGGACGCGGAGCCACTGAAGAGAAAAAAGATACACCCGCCAGTGGTGGCCCTAGTTCACGCTTTAGCGCGGGTGGGCGCACGAGCGCTCCCGAAGAGAAAAAGGATGCCCCTTCCAGCACGGGCGGACTGGGTTCCCGCTTTGGTATTGGCGGGCGCGGAGCCACTGAAGAGAAAAAACCCGAAGAAAAGAAGGACGACTCATCCGGCGGGTCACGATTTGGCATAGGTGGATTCCGACGCGGGGGAGCCACCGAAGAGAAAAAACCCGAAGAAAAGAAAGATGCACCCGCCAGTAGTGGGGCAAGTTCGCGTTTTCAGCAGAGGGCGGGCAGTCCTCCCGCTTCTGCAACACCCGCTGCGAAACCTGTAGCAGCGACAACCGCCGCTGCTCCTGCTAAACCACGCAGCAATCGAGCCGCTTCTAAACCACTCCCCACCACAGGCAATACCCGACTGCCTAAATTCGTGAAAGTTGGCCCATCGCTCGATTTTCAACTCGATATGGTTGGGGGAGTGATGGTTTTTGCTGCACTTATTCTGATAAGTGGCATGATTTCGCCCGGCACAGCAACTGGCACCATCGACAGCTACCTTGCCCAACTTTTTGGCGTGGGGCGGGTGTTAGTTCCCCTGTCGATGCTGGCAGTGGGCGGATGGCTGCTGGTGTCTCGCTTTGGCAGCAGCATGTTTGAAATAGAGTATTTCCGTATTTTAGGAGCAATTCTTTTATTTATTATTGTAATGGCAACCCTGCAATGGGGATTTTTGTTCTCCGAAGTTGTTCCTACCTATGATGTGTTAGAGCAAAATTCAGAAGTCATGTGGCAGGATGGCGACGGGGGTGGTTTAGTCGGTCACATTGTGTATATATTCTTTGCGCGGCAGCTTGGCGATTATCCTGTGGTGGTATTTTTCGCCTTTTGGTGGATGTTCGCGCTGATGCTGACCTTTAAAACTTCACCCAGCCAAGTGATGGAACAAGGACGGAATGTTAGCCATTCCCTTCAGGTGCGGCGAGAAGCCTCCAGAGCAAGACGAGAAGCCAAACGCGCCGATATTGCCGCCTTAGCAGCCGCAGAAGTTGCCGCTGCGCTACCTGTCGTGGGTGAACGCGCTCCTACCCAAGCGGTTGGACGGACAACCACCCCCGAACAGGATGCTGCCAAAGCTGCGGTCACACCAGAAGCTCCTGTGCGCCAAACAACAGAAACGGTAGCTCCAACCGAAGAAAAATCCTCTCGGTTTGGACGGTTGCTGCGCGGCGATAAAGTCACCGTTGAAAAGGCAGAAGAATCCACCGAAGGGCGCACTACCAGCGAACCAGCTCAAGAAGAACGTAAAATGCGCTTTGGTCTGCCCGGACGACGCACGGCAGCCCAACCCGAATCCGACATTAAACCAGCCGAAACGCCTGCGGAAAAACCAGCCGAAGCCGTCGCAGAATCTAGTGAAGGGGCAACGGGTGGACGTTTAGGGCTGTTTAATCGAGGATTACGCCGAAAATCTGAAGAAGAAGCCAAACCCGATGAGAAAAGTTCGGAGCAGGTCGCGGGTCGTCGTCTGAGCGCGACCCAAGCAGAACCCGCCAGCGAGGCAAAATCAACAGATGCCCCCACGCCCGAAACCCAGCCCCAAGAAGAAAAAACGGGCGGGCATGGACGTTTGGGACGGTTGGGGGTAGGCCGCTTGATGAATCGCGGTGCGACTGAAGCAGCAGAAACCACTACCGATAAAACGGCTGAAACCCCTGCCGCTCCTGAAACTGTATCCCCTGAAAAAACCGAAGGGCGCTCCCGTTTTGGGGGAGGCTTATTCCAGCGCAGCAAACCGACAGAGGCCGAAAAATCAGCCGAAACCGCCCCCATTTCTGAAAATAACTTGGCTGAACATCCAGCCGAAACAACATCAACCAACGAATCATCTGTCCCTAAACGTGCTTTGGGTGGATTAACCTCCCGTTGGGCAGGACGCAAAGCCCCGGATGAAGAAGCAAAATCCGATCAACCTGCGTCAGAAACAGGACGTACCGCAGAAAATCCACCCGCCAGCGAAACCGCCCCACAACGACGACTCTCCGGTTTGATGGGACGTTTAGCGGGGGGAACTGCGGAAACTGCGCCTGAAACACCAACCCCCATTGTTCCCAGTACACCGATTACGGAAACATCGTCCGAATCGCCTGTGACGGCGGTGGTTGAAACAGCAATCCCGCAAGTAGAAGTTCAACCTGCTGCGCC
Source organism: uncultured Anaerolineae bacterium (assembly GCA_964639245.1). GTDB lineage: Bacteria > Chloroflexota > Anaerolineae > Aggregatilineales > J027 > SB15. The sequence continues at coordinate 2,433 of CAZXCU010000024.1, read as the reverse complement.
TCTCGCTGAGAGACAGCCTGTAGAATCTTCGGATGGGGGCAATCGCTACACCGACCTTCGCGCCCGTCGTTTGGCTGCCATACAAGGCGAACAACCGACCAGCAGTGTTGCTGCTAGCACGCCTTTTAGTCGACGCTTATCCGGTGGTGCAGATGAATCTTCCACCGAGCAACCCGCTTGGAAAGGGCGTGACCTGCTTGCCCGTACTGCTGAGGATTCTCAACCCTTACAAAGTCCTCCTCCTGCTGAAACTTCGGCAGAAAGCGCACCTGAAACACCTGCACAAACGGCGGAAAACCCACCTGAATCAGAAGTATCGGCTGAGATTCCCAATCACATACCAGAAACTAGCCCACCTGTCGAAAGTACAGGAGCAGTACCCCCTCCTGAAATATCAGTGGAATCAGCCCTTCCTGTAGAATCTGAATCCCCTGTTCGTCGTCCGTTCGGGATTCAATCTACCCAACCAAGTTTATTTGGTAGACGGGAATCAGACCGTCCAGCACGTCCGATGGGGATTCGTCAGCAATTAGCAGCAGAAATGCCTGCGGTGGCAACTGAATCGGAAACCTCAAGCGAATCTGCCGAGCCGAAACCCGCGACGACGGAAAGTCCAGTGGTCGAAGCAGTTCAAGAATCGACGGATGAACCCATTGAAGAAATAAAACCCGCCCAACCTCGCGGTGTTTTCAACGCAGCTACCCCCGAAAATCCGTCGCAAATCGCAGGGCTAGCAGCAACCGCCGTCACAGCCGAACAAGTGGATGCACAACTCGAAGCAATTTTCACCCCACCGGTTGAAACACCTGTAGAGTCTGCTGCATCGATAGCGGAACCTGTCATGGAAACGCCTCCTCCATCGGTTGCGGCTGTCCCTGAACCCAAAACTGAACAGCCTGAACCTGCCATCGTGGTAGAAAAGTTGCCTGAACCAGAAGAAAATGCCGTGCCGCAATGGAAAGCGCCGGAATTCATGAGTATTTTAGAGGCAGGCCACGAACAGGAAGTCAATCAGCATTATTTACTCGAACAGGCCCGCATCATCGAAGATACCTTGTCGAGTTTTGGTGCGCCGGGCAAAGTCGTCGAGGTCAATTCTGGCCCGGTCATTACCCAATTTGGCATTGAACCCGATTATATTGAACGACGCGGCGGACGTACCCGTGTGAAAGTTTCCGCTATTGCCGCGCTGGAAAAAGACATTGCGCTGGCGTTGGCTGCCAAAACCATCCGTATTGAAGCGCCTGTCCCCGGTAAAGGATTTGTGGGGATTGAAGTTCCCAATATAGAAGCGGCGGTGGTCACACTGCGCGATGTAATGACCTCTGAACCGCATCAAAAAATGGTGCAAAAATCACCCCTAGCGATTAGTTTGGGCAAGGGAGTGGATGGCACCCCTGTTTCTGCCGATTTGACCGCCATGCCCCATCTTTTGATTGCCGGGACAACAGGTTCGGGGAAATCGGTGTGTGTCAACGCGATTATCTCCTGCCTGCTGCTGCAAAACTCACCCGAACAGCTTCAACTGATTATGGTGGATCCTAAGCGGGTGGAATTAACAGGTTACAACGGCATCCCGCATTTGATTTCTAATGTGGTGGTGGATTTGGAGCGCATCGTCGGCGTGCTGAAATGGGTGCAGCGCGAAATGGACGAACGCTACCGCAAATTAAACGAACGCGCCGCCCGTAACATTCAAGATTACAACCGTCGGATGCCGGACGATGCCAAAATGCCTTATCTCGTTGTCATCATCGACGAATTGGCCGATTTGATGATGCTTGCGCCGGACGAAACCGAAAAATTGATTGCGCGTCTTGCTCAAATGGCACGCGCCACAGGGATTCACCTCATTATCAGCACCCAGCGTCCGTCAGTGGATGTGGTGACAGGGTTGATTAAAGCCAACTTCCCGGCACGTATCGCGTTTGCAGTGGCTTCTGGTACAGACAGCCGCGTCATTTTAGATGCGCCCGGTGCTGACCGTCTGTTAGGGAAAGGCGATATGTTGTTCCAGTCGCCGGATGCGTCTGCCCCGGTGCGTATGCAAGGGGTGTACGTTTCCGACATGGAAATTGAGCGCATCACCCGTTACTGGAAGGAACAGGCCATTATGGTACGGCGCGGCGTGCCGAATATCGTCAAAATGGGCGAAGAAATGCCCCACCGTCCCGCCCAAATGCCAGTCGGACGGACAGACCGTTACGGCGTACCTTCGGAAATTCGTCCTATGCCGCGTCCGCAGGGCAACCAGCAAGCCTTCTGGAAAGAAGTTGATGAATTAGCAGCCCAACGGGATGACGATGATGACCTGCCCGAAGGCGAAGAAGACGAAATGTACGATGAAGCGGTGAAGATTGTCCGCCAACTCGAAAAAGGCGCTTCGGCATCGCCGCCTCGACGCTGTTCGCCACCATCACCACCGCCGCCAGC
>CAZXCU010000023.1:0-61972 GCA_964639245.1 uncultured Anaerolineae bacterium | reverse complement strand
CGTTGAACAGGGCAACATTTATTCGTTCGTGGGCAGCGCAGGTGATGAAATTATCATCGAAGCGACCAGCCCCAAAATTGATGTGCTGCTGCGTTTGGGCGATGCCGATGCCAATATCATCGCTGAAAATGACGATGCTGCGGCTGGCTCAACCGATGCCCTCATCGAATTTACCCTGCCCGCCAAAGGCACCTACTATTTCGCAGTGGTGGGCTATGCCACCGGCCCCTACACCGTATCCTTGAATGTGAATGACGGCAGCGCACAGCAAGAAGATTTGTTCCCGATTGCTTACGGCGAAACCGTGGAAGGCTCGCTCGCCAACGCTGATGATGGTGTGGTATACAGTTTCACTGGCGCGGCAGGCGATGAAATTACCCTGCAAGCCAGCAGCACCGATACCGATGTGTATCTCTGGTTGGGAGACCGTGAAGCCAACACACTGGCGAACAATGATGACATCGCCACCAACGATCTGAATTCGCAAATTGACTTTACCCTGCCCGCCGATGGTGATTATCTGGTCGTCGTGATGGCCTACGAAGCCGGAACCTATACGCTGACCCTGACCAACAACAGCCAGCAAGCCACCACCCAAAACACCAGCAATAGCAACGGCAAAAATCAAGTGCCGGTGGTGGCCTATGGGGATACCGTTGAAGGCACAGCCATTGACCTCGATAACCCCGTCATTTACAGCTTCACAGGTTCAGCCGGAGACGTGGTAACGATTACCGCCGTGAGCAACACCATTGATACCTATGTCGTGGTTGTGGATGCAGATACAAATTTGGTGGGTGAAAATGACGATGCCAGCAAAACCGATACCAACGCGGCCTTGCAAGTCACCCTCCCCGCCGACGGCACTTATTATATCGGCGTACTCGGCTACACCTCCGGCCCCTACACGATGAGCATTTCAACGGGCAAAGGTGGCGGTGTGACCAGCAATGTGTCCAACGTCATGGGGGGGAAATTTGCGGCCCCGCCGAGCAGCAACTAAGCAGAAAATCCTCAAATTCAAAGCCCTGCTCCCTGAGTGGGGCTTTTTGATTCCCCCCAAATTACATCAGACCCAATCCCCAGAATTCATCGGGAAATTCAGCCGTAAAATCATCGCTTATCCAACCACCCATTCCTGCGTACATCCCTAAAATACGTGATTTCTTTTGACCATCAGAACGGGAACGCCGTTGTTCAAAATAATCGGACAGTTTTTCAATTTCTTCGGCGGTCATTTCATCGACCATATGAAAAACCACTTACATATCCGTCATGAATTTCATCCTTCTCGCTCATATCCATTATAATAGTGAATGTTTGATTTTGCGTTTTATCCTAATCAATTTACACTGCCTCTATGGAGTCAACATGGCACACATTTTCATCAGTTACAGTAGCAAAAACCAACCCGAACGGGATGAACTCTATAATTTTCTCCTGCAAAACGGCTTTACTTCTGATGAAATTTGGGTAGACAGAGCAGGAATTGAAGCGGGAGATAATTGGGTTGAAGCCATTGACGAAGGTTTAGAAAATGCCTTTGTTATTTTGGTTATTGCTACCGAAGAGGCCATGAATTCGGCTTATGTTATTTATGAATGGTCATGGGCTATAAGCAGGAAAATTCCAGTTGTTCCCATATTTTTCTCCATCAAACCTACCAATTTTCATAGGAGGTTAGAGAAAGAAATACAATACTATCACTGGTCTCAGTCTGATAATAACGATTTAATAAATGTCATTATAAAAGCAAAGAGAGAATCCCCACTTCTTTTATATACGCAAAATCTAATAGGCAATGAATTAATACCAATATGGATACTTGTTGCTTTATGTGACATCTTTTATGAAGATTATTTTCATCGTTATTTATCTCATTATGAGAGCCTTGTGAAAAATACTATCAACATAATTGATAGTGTATATGAAGAAAAACTGCCAAGATTTTGGCTACAATATTCTCATGCTTTTACAGCGAAACAAAAAGTTCAATTTGAAGGATTACTGGAACAATTAGCCACATTACAATCACTGTTAAATCAATTAGACAACGGGTTAGCAGATGTGGATTTTCACAGAATAATCGAGTCACAAGTGCAAGTTTGGGGAACATTTGAAGGATATACATATCCACCAACTCATAATTATAATTACCAAGCAAATAGCTATTGGAGTATGAAAGTATTGCCTACTGCAAAATACTTCATCCAGGCTTCAAAGAGGTATAGATCAATGGAAAGTTTTTTTGATGCAATGACCTCAAGTTCAAAAATAAAAGATTTTAATTTTGATAGAGAAACCGTATTGCTATTAAGCCGTATCTTCGAAAAAGACATATTTGATATGATAGCAGAAATAATAGGGCAGAATATTTTAAGCACAATCAAAGAGCTTAACTTATAATCCGGAATATTTTAATATAAAAACTATCCATTTATTTAGCAAAGATGGTATCAAAACATCTTTGCTGATTCCACTCCCTACTTATTCAACCATTCCGGTTGCGGGGTGCCGACCACTTCGCCCCACAATTTGCTGAACAAATGCACATCTTCCCGTTTCATGATTTCCTGTTTAATCGACATGAGGATGCGTTGGGCGGTGCGGAACTGCGTTTCCATGCCGGGACGTTCCAGAATCAGGATGGCTTTGGCGGCAGCTTCCAGTGCCTGTTTGAGCCGTTCTTGCTGATTTTCCCCCGAAAGCAGCGCCATTTCCCGTAACAAAGAGGCGCGGCTGGTCTGCGTGTTGGCATATTCCAACGGCAAACTGTGCAAATAATCGAGCGCGTCATTGTAGGCAGCGATGGCCTCGCGCATCCGTGCCAACCGATGTTCCCCTTCTAACCCGGCGATTTCGCGCAGCAAAAAGCCGCGATTCACCTGTGTCCGCCCATAATCTAGGGGCGAAGCGTTGTTCAGGTAACGGAGCGCCTCATTGCTTGCCGCCAACGCTTGATACAAACGGGCGGTACGGTCTTCCCCCGGCAGCCCTGCCATATCCCGCAACAACCCGACCCGTTTGCTCTGGGTTTTGGCGTAATCCAACGGCTCGTCGCGCAAAAATTCCAGTGCCTCGTCGTAGGCCGTCAGCGCTTCCCACATGCGCCCTTTGAAATTTTCATTCGGCAATCCCGCCATTTCATACAGCAAATTCGCCCGCTGACTTTGCACCCGCGCATATTCCAATGGAATCGGCTTGAGGTAGACAATCGCTTCGTTGTACGCCTCCAAAGCCGATTGCATATGTTTGGCGGCTTCCTCATGACGTGCCAATTCGTGCAGGGTACTCGCCCGTTGGGTTTGGGTTCGCGCATATTCCAGCGGAACATTTTTCTGAGAAGCCAGCGCCACTTCATAGGCAGCTAAAATTTGCTTGAGGTGCGTCACCGCCGCTTCACCGGGCATTTCTGCTAGTTGACGCAGCACCGCCGCTTTTTGAATCTGGGTTTGGGCTGCATCAAGGGGCGAATTTTGCTGATTTTCCAGCGCCGATTCATATGCCGCCAGCGCCTTTTTGAGAATCGCCACAGTGTCCTGCCCGCCCACCTGTGCCAATTCGCGCAAGGTTTGGGCGCGATTCATCTGCACACTCGCGTACACCAGCGGCATATCGCGCAGCCGTTCCAACGCCTCGTCATACGCATCAATCGTTTGCCCCAACCGCGTTGACAAATCCACTTCTTCAGGAATTTCCGCCGTCGGTTGGGCAAGTTCGGCAAAGGCTTTGTCAATCCCGACCTGACGGCAGCGCTGCAACAACGAACGGTATTTATCAATTTGTTTGGTCGGATTCGGCTGTCCGGCATATTGGCGCAGCATCCGCGAGAATACTTCGTCGGCCTGGTCGGTCAGCAGCAGTTCATGGTGTGCCTCGACATGCTGACGCGCCGTTTTATGATCCTCAATCAGCATAAAATCGCGCACCGCGTAAACCAATTCCGGCGGAATAAACACGGGCATCGGTTGAGTGAACATCAACCATTCCGGCTGTTTGTCCGAATTGGTGATGTCTTTCCATGTCACGTCAAAAGAGCTGCGGTGCTGGCGGGCAATATTTCGCAGCGTGGCGCGTGCCTGCTCAATGGAGGCAATCATATTGTGTTCCTCGAACAAATTCAGCGCTTGCAAAATCATCTGCACCCCGCCGGACATATCACCTTTTTGTATCTGGAGTTCGCCCAATTGATATTTCACCAGCGCCGTTTCCATCCACAAATAATGGTGATGGCACAGCGCCAATGCCTGCCCCAGTGTCTGTTCTGCCCGTGTCATTTCATTCTGCTGGCGGTAGACTTTCGCCATGCTCAGCAGCACCCCCACCCCTTGCATCCCATTATTCAATTTCTGGTAACGTGCCAGCGCTTTTTCGTAATGCTCAATGGCATCGTCTGGCAACAGTTCCGCCAAGGCGACTTCGATTTCGGCGGTTTCCAGATGAATCCCGATTTTGGCAAAAATGGGCAGCGCTTTTTGATAATTTTCCACTGCCAGCGCGGTTTTATGTTCTTTACGGCTCAAATCCCCCAGCGCTTTGAAGGTCGTCGCTTTGCCCAGTTGAAAATCAATTTGCTGATACAACGCGAGGGCTTTGTTGTAATAATCGCGGGCAGCCCGACCATCTTCATTTTGTAGGCTTAAATCGCCCAACGCCTTGAGCGTATTCGCCTGCCCCACCTGAAAATCAATTTGGGCATACAGCAGCAGGGTACGGTCATAAAAATCCTGTGCGGCAACACGATCTCCCATCCGTGCTTTTAAATCGCCTAATGCCTTGAGCGTATTCGCCTGCCCGGAGAGTGATTTATTTTGGTAGTACAGCAGCATCGCCCGTTCATAAAAGCCCTGCGCGGCGGTGGCGTGGTCAATCCGTGCGCTTAAATCGCCCAATGCACGGACAATACTGGCTTGCGTGCTGTAATCGGAGACTTTGATGTCCAGCATCAACACTTTGTCCAGCCAATCGCGCAGTTCATCCGTTTGTTGATATTGAATCAGCATCGGGCCAACCGCAATCACAAAGCCCATGATATTTTCGGGCGCGTGGGTCAGGCCATAGGTAAAAGCGCGGCGGTACTGGGCAAAATCTGGTGGATTCTGCGGAGTCCAATGGCTCGATTCGCGCTCATAATATTCGAGGTGATGCAGATAATAAATTCTGGTATCCGGTTGGGCTTGCAACATGGCCTCGGCGTAATGATGCAGCAAATCATTCAGCCGATACCCCCCGTTGGCAGCATCCCATGTCATCAAACCGGGCATCATGCCTTCGTTAAGGAGCGTACTTTCCTTAATCGCAGAAACCGCTAGCAGCGCGAGCAGCGCAATCACACTGCCGGGCGCGAAAGTGCCACAGGCTTGAAAAAGCTGTTTTTGTTCTTTGCTAAATGTCCGATAAATCAGGCTAAAGGCTTGTTCGGCCTGTTTATAACGCGGCGGTTCTAAGTCCAGATTTTGAAACACATTATGCGTTTCCATCAAACGCTGCGTATACAACAACGCCGCCCGCCATCCCCCGAAACGCTGCAACCACACCACCGCCAAACGTAAACTCATCGGATGATGTTTGAGCGTGGTACATACCTCATTCAAGGGCAGCAGCATTTCATCCGGCAAATTGGCGGGGACATCCAGCGCTTTACACAGCAATTTCAGACAGTCCTCCGCGCTGAGTTCGGAGAGCGTATAATTTTGCCAGCCCGCTTTTTGAATCGGCTGTGTTCCCGTCACGATAATTTTAAAATTGGGTGGCAGCGCGGTTTGCAGTTCGCGCCAATGTTCAATATTGCTGCCATCATCCACCACAATCAGTCCGCGTCCCGGCGCTTGGGTCAGCCATCCGCGCACCATATGCGGTGTGATGGGTTTGCCCTCTGCCAATGCGTCCCGCCCTTCGGGATGGGCTTGCGAAAGTTTGAACAGGGCTTGCTGGGCGGTGTATCCTGCATCCAACCAGAAAATCCCACCGGGAAAACGTTCGTGCATCCGGTGAACAAATTCGCGTACCAGCGCCGTTTTGCCAATCCCCACCACCCCCGCAATGGCTAGGGGCGAATTGTCGTTCAAAAAGCCGATTAAAATCTGAAAGGCTTCTTCCCGCCCCACAAACCAATCATCGCGCAAAGGCAGGGTCGGAATCCGCCAACCGGGGAACAAGGTCGGGGTGAGGCTTTCAATCGCCTGAATCACCCGCCGCACCAGATCGGTTAAACTGGTGTAGGTCGTTTTGGGGATTTCCGGGTGGGCTTCAATAAATTGGGTCAGGGTCGGTTCGCGGAGTGTGCCATCCCCCGCTTTGAGTAAAATCAGGCAGTGTTTGCCTTCGTCCAGCGCATTTTGAAAGGCTTTGACCGTCAGCGCGTCATATTTGTGTCCAAAAATCCCGACATGAATATCGCTCTGTGCCGATTTTCCATTACGGCGTGGCGCAAGCTGTCCGTTAAAGGCGGTCAAGGCGTGCTGAACCGCCAGCCGTTCGGCCTTTAATTCTTCATGATGTCCCAAAATGGCAACGCCGAGCGCCTGCATAACACTGTTCCTCTGATACAGGGCGACTAAGCCGCGAGATTCACAATCACCCGCCCCGGATGAGCATTTTTCTTAAGGTTCATCATAGTGGAATTGTGTTATATGCACATGAGAAAAAAGCGAAATCAAACCAGATTCACCCTGATTTTATAATGCTTTTATAACTCTCTGAACAATTTTTCACAATTTGTGGAAAGCGGTGGGCGGGTATCGAGAGGGCGGATGCACCCCCGCCGATTTTTCACACATTTTTCGCACCCGCAAAAAACCATTTCCGCCTATACTAAAAGCATTCTCATATCCACTTAGTAGAAAAGATACATACATGGGGAAATTAGTTGCACTGCTGCTCGCATTAGGGCTAGTTTTCGGGGGGATGACCCACACCATGCGACCTGCCCAAGCACAAAACGGGGCGGCATGGACATTTTTGGTTTATCTGGATGCCGATAACGACCTTGAGCCGTTTGCCCTCAACGACATCATGGAAATGTATGTCACCGCCGATAGTCCCGATGTCAACGTGGTGGTACAGATGGATCGTGCCGAAGGATTTGATGATCTGTTTGGCTCATGGACAGACACCCGCCGCTATCTCATTACAGGCGATGAAGGCGGGGATGATTTTTCCGCCTCGCCTGATGGGGTGTTAGCCACGCTGGAACAATACGAAGTCCCACAGGACGAATATGACCGCATTGCCTCCGCGCTGGATACCGCTACCCAGGCCGAAATTGATGAATTTGCCGCCTCGAGTCTGCTGTCTGCGCCCGTGGGTGGGGGGTTTCCAGCTATCATCCCGCCGATGGACGCAGAAGAAGAAATTGGCGAAGTCAACATGGGCGACCCCGCCACGCTGGTCGATTTTGCCACATGGGGCATTAGCAACTTTCCCGCCGAAAATTATGCGCTGGTGCTGTGGAATCACGGAGCGACATGGTTTGGCGTGGCCTCCGACGACCAATCCAACCATGACCAGCTTACCATGTCCGAAATTGATGGGGCATTGGCGGAAATTATCAGCACGACGGGCATCGACAAATTTGACCTGATTGGCTTTGATGCCTGTTTGATGGGTCAGTTGGAAGTCATGAACGTGATTGCGCCCTATGCCGATTATGCACTTGCCTCCGAAGAACTCGAACCCGGCGCCGGGTGGGAATATGCCACGCCGCTTTCCGCGCTGGTTGCCAATCCCACGATGGGCGCGGCGGAACTCGGCACGCTGTTTGTGGATGCCTACGCCAAATATTATGCCGAAGATTTACCCAGCGATGGCATCACCCTGACCACCTTTGACCTCGCGCAGGTCGAAACCGTCACCGCCGCCCTCGCCAATTTTAGCGATGTCTTCATGGCAAATTCCGATGCCTTAACCCCCGTTTTGGGTGATGCGCGGAATAATGCACAGGCGTTTACTGCTGATACCCCCGACGATGCCGATTATTATGCAACCATTGACCTGATTGACCTCATGCAGTTGACCCAGCAGTTTTCGGGTGATGAAACGCTCAATGCTGCCGCGCAAGGGGTCATTGATGCTGCCGGTCAGATGATTGTCCATACCTACAGCAGCGCAGACCGTCCCGGCGGTAATGGGGTTTCGATTTACTACCCCACCACCGAAGACAACGCCTATCTAGGGGACAATCTCAGCAAATATCTGCCCGAAATCGGCGATGATTTTGCTTTCTGGCAGAATTTCCTTGCCGCCTATTATGGCACCGCCGTTGCCATTTCTGACCCGTCTTCCCTCTCGGTGGAAATTGTCGGCTTGACCCCCGAAGGCAGCGCGGTCAGCATTTATGACACTCCCGTCATTTCGTTTTTGTCCAGTGGGCAAAATATCCTTGAAATGGGCTATGTCGTCGCCTACCAATTTGGCGATAACACGGCGATTGCGCTGGATATTTCGCAAATTATCAGCAGCGAAGTTGGCGTGGACGGCGAACCCCTGACCGAATATCCCGATGGCGAAACCCTGTGGGATTTTTACTGGAACGCCGATATGCCCGTCATCAGTGATGGCTTGGTCGAAGTCCCCACCGCGCTTATTTCTGAAAGTGCCGACTCGACCACCGTTTCGGTCAGTGGGCTGTATATTTCCAGCGACCAAGACCCCTTTGAAGCCTTCCTGAGCTTCGACACCGAAACCCAATCGGTCAGCAATGTCTGGGGGATTGATACCAGTGGTTCGCCCTTCCAGGTGCCGATTGTCCCCGGCGACCAATTCCAACCGACATGGCGCTATTTCAATGAAAATGGCGAAGTCGAACTCATTCCAGCCGATGCCATTTTGACCTTCAGCAACACCCCCTTCACCTATCGCTATGTGCCTGCCTATTCCGGTCTTTACACCATGACCATCTACCTCATTGACATCGCGGGCAACTACAGCGAACAGGCTATTGAAATCGAAGTGGACAACGACGGATTAGACCCGGCCTTCCAAGGTTTCAAAGATTTGGATTTGGGCGTGGCGTTCCTCTATCCTTGGGAATGGTATGACCCCACCACCCAATATGTCGATGAAGAAGGTGGCTATCAGGTCATCATCAGCGACCCGTTGGAAGAAATCAACATTTACATTGACCCCTACCTCGTTGAATCGCTGGATGAACTCACCCAAGTTGGCCTAGACCGCATCGCCGAACTGGAAAATCTGGAATTTAGCGAACCGGAACTCATCGGCGTGGGCGAATACGAAGGCACCCTTACCTACTACGCCTTTGATTGGGAAGGTCAGCCCACCGTCGGTGCATTTGTGGCGGTGTACGTCCCCGAAAACGGACTCGGTTACATCATTGACTTTGATGCCACACCCGAACGCGAGGAAGAAGCCTTTGCGGTGTTTGAAAATCTGTTCAACACCCTGCTCTTTTTCCCGCCGCTTCTCAGCGAATAATCAATGACTCACCTTACGCAGAATCGCGTTTTGGGGACATTTTTTGACCCCGCCCTGCCTTTGGCTTCCCTCCCCAAAGCATTGGGGACAAACAGGGCAGCTTGCTGACGGGATTGAGGGTGGGGATTTTCCCGCATTGCGTAAGGTGAGTCAATAAATCAAAAAGGGGGTTTGACCCCGCCCTGCTTCCCTCTCCATCACAATGGGGAGGGACTGAGGGTGGGGAGAGGATTCCTTGCACCTTCCCCCACTTTCATGCTACAGTCAGGCGCATGGTCTACGAATTTCTCAACGACAACATCACGACGATTGCACTTATCATCGTCGCGCTGGCCTTCATCCTACGATTTTTCTCACGCGGCGATCCCCTGCCCGATGAAACCGACTTCCCCGAAATCGCCCCTACGCTGCGTCGTCGCCGTGCCGATGATGACCCCCTGCATTACGACATCGAAAAAGACCATTTCCGCGAGGACGAACGTTATGAGTTCATCGACGACGACGATTTTTAAATGCTCCCCCGCTCTGATATTTTGTACGGGCGGGTCTGTGACCCGTCCCCAAACCAACCCTTCCCCCAAAAAAAACGCCCCGTGAAAATCTCACAGGGCGCACACTGAGGAAGAAAAAATTTACCCTACGCTACTTTTACGCACTCAATATCCCCGACCACCAACCATTCATCCCCACGATGAGCGGGCTGGATGGCAAACGGCGTGAGTCGTTCAGGATTCATCACCTCAATAAGCATCATTTTGCCAGCGCGGTACGGTTCATCCACCAGATTATACGGAGTCGTTTCATGCACCCGGGGCGCGGTTCGCACCTGCTGCACCCGACTCCATGCCGTCACCACGTTTTTATCCTGTTTCGCCGCAAAAAATAATTTATCACCTGCGTGTACCCACCCGCTTGAAATCGGATAGGACAGCCATGTCAGGTCGCCTGCCAGCAACTCATCCAGCGTGCGCCCCGTCACGTATACCACATGATCCATGCCAATCCCCTGTATCTTGAATGCTCCATAAGCATAAACGCAACCCGCACAAAGCGATAGTGAAATTTGTCACAATTAAAACAGACTGGATTGCAAGGACTTTTTAGGGGTTTTGTGCATATTAAAAAAAGGGATGGAGTCCGAGATTCCATCCCTTTTTTATGCAGGCGTGCGAAATTGAGTCACCGCCTTTGTTTTCAGTTTTCAGTCGTCCGTTATCAAGCAAAGCGATTTTGGCTGCGGGCTTTGACAGACCCCTTGCGGGAAATTATGGACAAAACAATTAGACTTTAAATGAATCCAATTTTAGCGGACGGGATATATCCCGTCCCTACGGGCGTATTTCTCGTAGGGACAGCATACATGCTGTCCGAAATCATTTGATTTTTAATTGATTTGTCCATTAGCACCCTACAACATGCTGACGGAACGCAATGAGGCGGGGGCTATGAAGTTTCAGACCCCTTACGGGAAATTAGCACCCTACAACCGTTGAGCCGATGCCCACCACGCCGAACGAGCAGTTTCAGACCCCTTACGGGAAATTAGCACCCTACAACCGCCCGAAGGCCAAGCCCGCGCCCGTGATGAATTTGTTTCAGACCCCTTACGGGAAATTAGCACCCTACAACGTCCGTAACCATGGGCGATTACTTTGACAAACTGGTTTCAGACCCCTTGCGGGAAATTAGCACCCTACAACATGGGTCGTAAGTGATAGCAAAGCTACCTTCAAGTTTCAGACCCCTTACGGGAAATTAGCACCCTACAACCGTGCGCCGTATTCGCAAACCTGCACGGCAAGCGGTGTTTCAGACCCCTTACGGGAAATTAGCACCCTACAACTTTCACGGGGATGTAACCAACTCAAAAAGGACTTGTTTCAGACCCCTTACGGGAAATTAGCACCCTACAACAGCGATGGTGCTTGTAGGCGATGTTAGTTGTTGGGTTTCAGACCCCTTACGGGAAATTAGCACCCTACAACTGATGACCGTCAAATTGAATGGGTCATCTACTACGTGTTTCAGACCCCTTACGGGAAATTAGCACCCTACAACCCCGGACACACTTAGGGGCGTTTGGCAGCACGCGAGTTTCAGACCCCTTACGGGAAATTAGCACCCTACAACATGATTAAGGCAGGTTGTTGGTGGGGGACACTGGATGTTTCAGACCCCTTACGGGAAATTAGCACCCTACAACAAGACTAATTTTTTATATCTATTGACATTCCATATGGTTTCAGACCCCTTACGGGAAATTAGCACCCTACAACAAAATCGGATGGACGAATGTAGCGCGAATCGACGGGTTTCAGACCCCTTACGGGAAATTAGCACCCTACAACCTTCCTCACATCACACTATCAGACCCTTTTGCATGTTTCAGACCCCTTGCGGGAAATTAGCACCCTACAACCCACCCTGACTCAATACGCGCTGGGGTTTGCGCCGGTTTCAGACCCCTTGCGGGAAATTAGCACCCTACAACGCACGCGCAGCAACTGGGTAACACCGTCAACATCATGTTTCAGACCCCTTGCGGGAAATTAGCACCCTACAACAGACACGAACAGCAAAGCCAAGCCGGACAGCCGTGTTTCAGACCCCTTGCGGGAAATTAGCACCCTACAACATTTGGCGATAGTGCGCGAAAATCGCGCTCGCAAAGTTTCAGACCCCTTACGGGAAATTAGCACCCTACAACCGGCTGCACATTCCGCGCCTGTCGATGGTGTCTGGTTTCAGACCCCTTACGGGAAATTAGCACCCTACAACTCCAGACGATAATTTTTCCGTTGTAGGTCTGGTTGTTTCAGACCCCTTACGGGAAATTAGCACCCTACAACACGGGATATTTAACGTGGGCGCAAGCGACAAACCCGGTTTCAGACCCCTTACGGGAAATTAGCACCCTACAACTTACCACGATAGCGGGGCGGTGTTCCCCGCCCGGTTTCAGACCCCTTACGGGAAATTAGCACCCTACAACTCTTGGACATATTCAAACTCCTGTTAAAGTTCTTAGTTTCAGACCCCTTACGGGAAATTAGCACCCTACAACTGTGTCTGGGGCGGAAAAACTGTCCCTTGATAATGTTTCAGACCCCTTACGGGAAATTAGCACCCTACAACCGAATCCAGACGCAGTTGTCTACTACATAGACACTGTTTCAGACCCCTTACGGGAAATTAGCACCCTACAACCATTTGCGAAGCGGTATTGGAACTCATCTGGCTAGTTTCAGACCCCTTACGGGAAATTAGCACCCTACAACCCGCCCGGTGGAAGCCATCCGCCACCACCAGCCCTTGTTTCAGACCCCTTACGGGAAATTAGCACCCTACAACTTACATTCGCAAATGCGCGGGCATCGCTGGGCAGTTTCAGACCCCTTACGGGAAATTAGCACCCTACAACTAATGACAACCGAAGAGACAAAAACCCTGATTGAGTTTCAGACCCCTTACGGGAAATTAGCACCCTACAACCGCTTCCAAATTTCATGCCCCACAGGTCAAAAATGACCCAACGACCCATTTTCGCGTGAATTTGCCCTATTGTAGTCGGGCGATTCCAAGTCTGCAACTTAAAATTTCCTGAAAGAGTACGCTTCGTTTCGCAACCCGGTTTTTGCTCCCAAAACGGGGGGAGTTTCGTCAGACATAACCAGCGACCCTAAGCCCCTCTCCTTTGACGGGGGAGGGGTTTGGGGTGAGGGCTAAAAACTACTTAATCGCCAGCAGTTCGACTTCAAAAATCAGCGCCGAAAAGGGCGGAATCGCTCCCGGATACCCCTTTTCGCCATACCCGAGTTGGTACGGAATATAAAAGCGATACACCGACCCGACATTCATCAACTGCACGCCTTCTGTCCAGCCCGCAATCACCCCGTTTAAGGGAAAGGTAATCGGCTGTCCCGACCCGTAGCTGCTGTCAAACACCTTGTTATTGATGAATTTGCCCGTGTAATGCACTTCGACCATATCCGTCGCTTTGGGTTTGGGCCCCTCGCCCTGTTTCACCACCGTATATTGTAAGCCGCTGGCGGTGGTGGTCACTTCGGGATATTTGGCGTTGTCCGCCAGATATTGTTCACCTTCTTCTTTGTGTCCCATCAAGAGTCCTGTCTATTGGTTTTTGCTGATTATAACACGATATAAGCGTCGCATTTCATCGTCCTGCCGCAGCGTAAAGACTTCCTCAAAATAGGCGGGATTTTCCAGAATCTGACGGGCTTCCGCGCTGGCATTGGCCCACCAGATTTCATCAAGATAGAGATAGGCAATCCCCAGCGCGTGTAATTTTTGCGGGTCGGGGTATATCCAGAGGGCGGGTAGTGCTGGCATTGGCGCATCCAGACGGGCGCGGCTGGCATGGTAGCGGGTGTAATGTCCGAACACCAGCGCCGGACGGGTGTAATTGTGCCACTCGTGAAACCCCATATCCAGAATCAGCGCTTCACGGCTGCCCAATGTGCCAAAATACTGTTCCTGCACGGCTGCATCTATCGGCTTTAACCATGAGGGCTGGGCGTGAATCAAATCGGTTTGGTCGCTGCGGGCGGGGTCATAGGTCGCTTGCCCGATGAGCATAAACACCCCGTTAAACACCATCCCACTCACCAATATCCCCGCAATCGCAATTTTTATGGGGTTGCGCGTAGGGGCGGGTTCTAAGGGTGACGCAGCCAATGTTTCATTGGAGACGGTGCTTTTCGCCGTCCGTAACCCGCCCTCTGGCTGAGATCGTGGGTACATCATGGCTATTCCCCACGCTTGGATTCCCTCCCCATTGCGATGGGGAGGGCTAGGGAGGGGTTTATTAATCATCGAATCCAACCAATCCGCCGCCATCAATGCCAGCAAATACATCGGAGCCGCCGCAATCCGCGCACTATCAAAGGCCAGCGCCTCAAAATTCACCCCCAGCAGCCCCACAATAGGCAGAGTCGCCGCCGCCAGCAAACACAGATGAAACGGTTCACGACGACGCAAATAATGGCGGAACAAAAATGGGGTTAAAAATAAAATCACCCCCCACTCCTCTACCCAGCGCAGCCAATTTTCCGGGCGGGTCAGCGACACATACTGGTCAGTCGGCATCCGCGAATAATAACCCACATCCTCAAAAAATCGCACCGTCGCAATCTGTTCACGGTCATCTGTCACCCCCAATCCACCCGCATGACAAAAAAGCTGGTCGGTCAGCGTTCCCCCCTGCAAAAATCCGAGCAGCAGCGCGGGGGCAAATATCAATACCGCCTGCTGCATCAAGACGGAACGCTGTGTTTTTTCGGTCATCAGCAAATATACGCCGAATAATCCCAGCGCCGCTAAGGGTACAGGCCACAGTGTTTCTGATGCGAGGGGCATCACCCCCAGCAAAACCCCCACCAGCAAAAATGTAGGGGCGGGTGCTAAGGGCATCCCTATTCGCGTCTGTGCTTGGCTCAAATCCCCACGCCCGTCACCCGCCCTCATTTTTCGCCCCGCAACCAACCGATTCAAGAGCTTATACCCTTTGCCTTCGACATATGGATAGGTTGCGGTTGTGCGGGTGGGGCTGTGACCCTTCCCATTTGCTTTTCTCTCTGCAACATCCAGCACCACCAGAATCACCAGCAGCGCACACATCCACCCGATATTCACCGTATGCGAATGCAAATTCCGATTGTAGGGCTGCACAAACGACGCACGGGTGAAGGGAAATCCAAAATTAAAAAATTCGGGACGGGCAACCTGTGCATCCGTCCGATACAAAAAATAATCAAAAACAGGGGAATCCGATGTGACATCACGGACAGTCTCATTATAAAAGGGAAATTGCAGCCACGAAGCCGAGCCATACAAAAAAAATAAACTCATCCCCAACACGCCCACTGCCAGCGCCCGTCGGGAACTCAAGCGCCACGCCACATTAAACGCCAAGCCGAGTACCGCCAGCACCGCGCAGGCATTCATCCAATCAAACACGGTTGCCATGCTGCTGCCACTCACCCGAAACATCACCCCCGCCAGCAAATCCGGCGCGTAGTGATAATAGGTGCAGTAATCGGGGTTGGTGGGCAGTTGAACGGGCAACCCGCCGTTGGCAATCACGGCTGCAAGCGGCTGCTGCCATTTCTGGTCAATATATTCAAAACGACTCAGCGCGGGTAAAATCCATCCCCATAGAAACAACACCGTCAGGGAAACCGCGATGAATCCACGCGGTGATGCCCCCAGATGCAGTTTTTCCACCTGATTTTTTTGCCAGAGATATGCAGCAAAGCCCGTCCCCAACAAAATAACCACACTCAGCCAATACCCCGTCACCGCGTCCAACGGATGCAGCAAAATATTTAACAGGAGGGTTTGCAGAGTCATCCCCAGCGCCAGACTCGATGGAATCAGCGTTAGCCACTGCGATTGATGGAGGATGTAACGGGCAAGCGCAAAACCGGACACCCCCCAGATAAGGGTCATGAGAATCAACATAAATTACATAATTCCCAACAAAAACTTGCTGATTATACCCGCCTTTGATGAGAATCCGTAAAGAATATTTTCAAAATGGGTCATTTCAGGCACACTAGAAACAAACACCGAGAGAACAAGGACAACCGATGATTTACAATTCCATCCTCGAAACGATGGGCAAGACCCCGTTGGTGCGGCTCAACAAAGTCACCCGCGGCGTCGAAGCCCAGATTGTCGCCAAAGTCGAATATTTCAATCCCGGCGGGTCGGTCAAAGATCGCATCGGGATTCAAATTATCGAAGATGCCGAAAAAGAAGGCATCCTCAAACCCGGCGGCACGATTGTCGAATCCACTTCCGGCAATACCGGCGTAGGTCTGGCGATTGCGGCAGCGCTACGTGGCTACAAAACCATTTTTGTCATGCCCGATAAAATGTCGCAGGAAAAAATTCAACTCCTACGGGCGTTCGGCGCAAGGGTCGTCATCACCCCCACCAATGTTGAACCCGAAGACCCGCGCAGTTATTACAGCGTCGCCCGCAAAATCGCACAGGACACCCCCAACGCGATTCTCGCCAACCAGTACCACAACCCCTCTAACCCCAAAACCCACGAACTGACCACCGGCCCCGAAATCTGGGAACAAACCGCAGGCAAAATTGATGTCTTTGTGGCAGGCGTGGGAACAGGCGGCACGATTTCCGGCGTATCGCGCTATTTAAAAAGTCAGAATCCCAACATCAAAATCGTAGGCGTTGACCCGATTGGTTCACTGCTTTATGAGCATTTTAAAACAGGCAAACTTGGCGACGCGCACGGCTATAAAATCGAAGGCATTGGCGAAGATTTTCTCCCCAGCACCTACGATTACACCGCCCTTGATGACATGGTGCAGGTGGCGGACAAAGAATCCTATCTTATGACCCGCCAGCTTGTCCGTGAGGAAGGCATGTTCGTCGGTATTTCGAGTGGCAGCGCGGTGGTCGGAGCGCTCAAATATGCCCGTGAGCAAAAATTAGGCGCAGACAAATTGGTCGTGGTGCTGCTGCCGGATTCCGGTTCGCGTTACCTGAGCAAAGCCTTTAACGACGATTGGATGCGCGAAAATCAACTGCTTGACCCCGCGTGGATTGGCGCATCCGTCGAAACCCTGTTAGATCGCCGCCAGCGCCATGAACTCATCACCGCCCAATGCACCGAAACGGTCAAAAGTGTGGCGGAAAAAATGCGCCAGTACGATATTTCGCAACTGCCCGTCCTCAATGACCAGCGCGAACTGCTCGGTCTGGTGGAGGAAGTCAATTTGCTGCGCTATATGCTGATGGGCGGAGCAGATGCCGCCACCACCAAAATCGAAGATGCCCAGCTCATCACGCCCAAACCCGTCACCGTCAGCACCGACACCCCCCTTGAGGCGCTGATGAATATTTTCAGTACCAGTTCGGTAGCGATTGTGAAGGACAACGGCGACATCCGCGATATTGTCACCAAAATTGATTTGATTGATTTTCTGGCACACGCGGGATAGGGCATCAAAAATCAAGGTGTTGACACGGATTGACACGCATAACAAGTTCTCTAGGTGAGGCAAAGTTGTCATGGTGAGAATTTGTATCCACAAGCGTGTCAATGCGTGGTAACAGACAATAATTTTTGACATGGCAAGGTTCTCCTTGTGGACAGCGCAGCAGATTTGGCGGGGGAATCTTGCAAATCAGGCGGATTTGGTTTTCGGTTGTCAGTTTTCGGTTTTCGGGAAAAGCAGGGCGGGAATCGGGCGCGACAGATTTTCGCTAAGAAGCATGATTCACAAGCGCCCTTATCCCCGCCTTTACGAATAAGTATGGGGTAAAAATAAGGTAGGTATTAAAAGGGTTGACTACATAGCCAGATTTCTCACAAGATAAATCCCTAAGACAAACTATAATTTTGTTCATCAGATTTCTTGCAACTATAAGATAATCTCGTTACAATGATTTGTATGGAAAAACTTACTCTTCCGATAGGATATTTTTATGTCAGGACATGTTTTTTTGAGCTATGCTCGTAAAGATGGTCGTGAAAACGTTGAGAAGCTAGATAAAGCACTGCGGGAAAATGGGTTAGGTACTTGGTGGGATACTCGGGATATTGACCCATTTCAGGACTTCACAGCAGTTATTGAAAAAGGTATTGAAAAGTCTTCTATTGTAGCTGTATGTGTTACACCTGATAGTAAGCGGGATGATAGCTTCGTGCGACGCGAAATTCAGTATGCGAGTATAAGTAAAAAGCCCATCCTTGCGCTTCGTTTTGCCGATGTAGAACCACATATTTCCATTATTAATAATCAATGGCTAGACTTTTTTAAAGATTGGGACGAACAACTAAAGGAGTTTCTACATATTATTGAAAATAGAATGTTTGGCACGCGATCCCCAATCCAAAGAGATCCTATACGAAGATATTTGGAAGATTTATATAAAAAACTTGTGAGCGATTTAGCTCGTGACAATACTAAACTTTTAGATATTATTAGCAAAGATACACCTGACATGGTAAGGCCAATTCATCATCTACCCGCAAACTATCTTGACTTTTCAAGAAGAAAATCTGAAAGAGTAAAACGAAGTTTTGAAAATCTTCAAGTTGCTTTTGACGAAAATCACCAAAGATTACTATTACTAGGAAATCCCGGCGCAGGAAAGACTCGTTCCCTAACGGCTTTTGCTAGGGATGCCGTTGTTGCAAGGTTGGAAGAAGAGTCTAGCCCCTTGCCGATATTCTGTTCATTGGTGTCATGGCAAATTGACTATTCATCTCTGGCAGACTTATTGATGAAAGAGGCCGAACTTTTCAAAAATATAAGAATAAGTCAAATTATTGATTCAGGTAATGCTTTGTTGATGCTTGATGGGCTTGATGAATTAAGAGCTAATGTAGATGAAGATGACTTTGTTGAGCAAACCTTTAAGCTTCGTAAAAGTTTTATTGATATTATTCCTAAAGATACCCCAATTATTATTACTTGTCGCATACGTGATTATGAGGAACTGGGAGAAATGCTTCCTTTAGAGGGTGCTGTTACCCTTCAACCACTCAAACCCACTCAAATAAAAGCCTATTTATCCGATATTAAATTAGATGACTTATGGAGTATTTTGGAACAAGATAAGGAGTTCTTAAAGGCGTTAGAAACTCCTTTGATGCTTAACTTAATCAGTAAGGCGTTTAGGAATCATGATACTTCTTGGCTTACCTCTTTAGATCCACATCGCATTAACTTGCGAGAAGTTATTTTCAAAAATTATATTGAAAATACCTATACATTGTTAGAAATTGAAGAGTTTACTGTAGAAGATATATATGACAACTTAGGATTATTAGGAATTTATATGCTTTCAGATCATAAACCTAATAAAATTATATTTCACACTAACATCTTTGAGAATTTGTTTGATTCAAAAGAAGTAGCCGAAAATTTTAAGCAAGTAGCAATTGATTTAGATATCGTAGTTAAATACTCTAAGGGATATCGCTTTTTACATCTACTTATTAGAGATTATTTAATTTTTTCTTACGGTATGAAATATCTATTTGATGGAAATAAATATCGCCCTGAAAATACAGATATACCTACTAAAGCTCTGACAGATGGTTCTGATAATGACGGTTCAGTAAAAGCAGAAAAAATCTATAGATTACTTAACCCAGCTCAAGCTTTAGGAATGTTAGGAGATAAACGGGCTATCAAATCTCTTCAAAATTTGCTTGGTGATGATAGATTTTACGAAATAACATTAATGCCTAGAAGCGCAATATGGGCATTAGGGAAATTGAAAGACTTCTCATCCGGTGGTTTGTTAAATGAGATTGTGGACAAAAAAGCTAACGATGACTATGTACGTATGAATGCTATCGATGTACTTTTGGATCTGGATGATAGTTTTACAATTGAGAAATTAGAGTCAGTAGCAATTGATATGGAAGACTCTTGGTTAGTCAGAGAATATGCTATTAAGATTATTGGAAACACTGACAAGCAGAGAGCTATTGATATCCTCAAAAAGTTAACCTCTTCTTCTATGCTTAATAAGAAGGTATTGGCAGATGAGAATCTAAAAAATATTTTGGAAGTTATTTTGGCAAGTATTATAGAAATGTCAAGTGAGTATGGTAGAGGTGGCATTTATCCTCTGGTAAATATACTAAACAATATTGATATTGAGTCTAATCTCAGAAAAGATGCTGTTGAAAAAATAGCAGCAATTGGAATTGATTATGCCATAGCAGACGTTGAGAAAATACTTTTAGATTCGGAAGATGATATTTATTTGAGACGTAAAATTAATCTATCTTTGAAACTATCTGAGAATGAACAAGCTATAGATTTAGTAAAGCATATACTCTTCAATGAAAATGAGGAAGAAGGTATGAGAAATATTGCCGTCAAAAATCTATGTAAATATTTATGTAAAAATAATAGCGGCATGGCTAAACAAATTTTAATAGAATTTTCAAACAGCCAGAATACCAACGGGGAATTATTAGATACAATTCAAATAGAAATAGAGGACAGTGATCAATGCAAAAATGGTAAAGGGCTAGAAGTATTAGAAGCTATACAAAACTGGCGAAATTTGCATAGAAATAACTCTTAAAGACAAATTTTTTGCCTCTTAATCCCGCGCCCATTACAATCCGTCTGTCAAAGTGAAGGCAGGTTGTGGTGCAGTCCAAAATCACGGTGCGTGAAGTCTCCCCCTATGAAACCCCGCCTCCCCCTCCGCGTGGGCAGCGGCGCGGCGGCTGTGGGGTCATCAGTCTGGTCATCTTATTGGGGATGGCGTTGGCGGCGCTGGTCTGTACGGGGGTGGTGCTGTTTTTCCCTAATCCCGACAACCCACCGACTCCAACGGTACGGTTTGTTCCCAGCAGCACGTTGACCCCTTCTAAAACGGTCACAAACACCCCGACAGAAACGGCAACTGCCACCGAAACCGCCACCAGCACCCCCTCGGTCACGTTCACCCCGTCCATCACGCCCACCGCGACTCTGACCGCATCGGACACGCCATCCAATACCCCAACATGGACTTTTACGCCCACCGACACGCCGACTCACACCGCCACCCCCACCGATACTTTTACGCCCACGAATACCCCTACTGACACGCCCACTTCAACTTTTACACCGTCCAACACTCCGACCAGTACCCTCACCTACACGCCGACTTTTACGCTGACTTCAACAGCAACCGCGACTTCGACCAGCACCTACACCCCAACTTTTACCTTTACGCCCACCCCTACCCCTCTCACCCGCACGATTACGCTCATGGTCGCCTCTGTGACCACCGACAATATCCAAGAGGACGCGATTTGGAGCGATGGCAAAGACGAAATCCGCCTGATTTATGAAATTCAGGAAGTCGATCCCAATGGTGAATTGGTGGATGACACCGAAGTCGAAAATATTTATACCGATGAAGGCGTGCAGGCGGGCGAAACCCTCAACAATTTTGACAGCCTGACCCTGACGATTCCATCGAGTCACAGTGTCCGGGTGCGAATCCGTTTAATTGAGGATGATGTGACAGTAGTAGGAGGATTTGTGGTAAACGAGTCCAGCAATGTCTTTTCGCCCATTATCGAAGTGGTCATTTCCGCCGATACGATTCTGGCCTCTGGTGGACTCCTGACATGGAGTACGATTTTGACGGACGACGAATTCTTAAGAACAGCCCTCTATGAAATTGAGTATATGGTTATCGTGAGCCAATAAGAAAGGAAAATTTCAATGACCCATCACTTTGAAACGCTGGCGGTTCATGCGGGGGTGCATCCCGAAGAAACCACCGGCGCGATTATGACCCCGATTTTTCAAACATCCACCTTTGTTCAAACCGCCCCCGCCGAACACAAAGGCTATGATTACAGCCGCAGCGATAATCCCACGCGGACAGTGTTACAAAATGCGCTGGCAGGCCTGGAACATGGCAAATTTGGTCTGTCGTTTGCCAGTGGGCTTTCTGCGATTGATACCGTGCTGCGCCTGCTCAAATCCGGCGACCATATCATTGTCGGAAATGATGTCTACGGCGGAACGTATCGGCTGTTTGAACGTGTGCTGACCAAATTTGGCCTCAAATTTGATTGGGTCGAGATGGCACAGGTGGAAAATGTCAAAAAGGCGCTGCGCCCCGAAACCAAACTTATCTGGATGGAAACCCCCACCAATCCGGGCATGAAATTGGCCGATATTGCCGCAATTGCCGAACTTGCCCCCAAAGGAGTCTTGGTCGCGGTAGACAACACGTTTGCGAGTCCGGCTTCGCAGCAACCCCTCACACTGGGCGCGGATATTGTCATGCACAGCACGACCAAATATCTGGGCGGACATAGTGATGTGGTGGGCGGGGCGCTGGTGCTGAATGACGAAGAAACCTACCAGAGTCTCAAGTTTTTACAAAATGCCGTCGGGGCAGTTCCCGGCCCGATGGACTGCTTTTTGACCCTGCGCGGACTCAAAACACTGGCGATTCGGGTGGAACGGCACAGCAGCAACGCGCTCAAAATTGCCCAATTTTTAAGCGACCACCCGCAGATTCAAACCGTGTTGTATCCGGGATTGGAAAGTCACCCGCAGCATGAACTTGCTAAAAAACAGATGAAATTTTTTGGCGGGATGATTAGCTTCATCCACAAAGGCGGCGAAAAAGCAGCGCGGGAAATGTCCGCCCGCACCCAAATTTTCGCGCTGGCAGAAAGTCTGGGTGGGGTCGAAAGTTTGATTGAGCATCCCTATAGCATGACCCACGCCAGCACCGCCGACAGCCTGATTGCGACGGATCCGGCGTTGGTGCGCTTGAGTGTGGGCATTGAGCATGTGGATGATTTAATTGCCGATTTGCGGCAGGCGTTGGGGTAAAAATTTTCGGGGGGATGGACTGGCTCATCCCCCATTGTTTAGGAAAAGGAATCAAATTTTGCCGCGTTTAGACCAGTATCATTATTATGTTGTTAATGCACTCGAAGCTGCTGGATGGACAATCTCTAAAAAACAATTCAGTCTTGAAATTGGCGAGAGAGATGTTTTTCCAGATATTCTTGCTTGGAAAGACCCAACTCAACGTGTTATCGTTGAAGTAAAAGTGCTAAAGGAGCGTGAATCTCTTGTGCATCAAATGACGGGAATCATCGGACAATACTTGTTATATCGTCTAGCAATTGAAGAAAATAATGGAAATGAAACCCTCTATCTAGGATTAATCTTTGAAGATTATCAAACGATGTTCAAAAATCCTTTAGGGGAAATTGTGAAACGGAAACTTGGGATAAAATTGATAGTGGTGGATGTGTTTACAGAGGAAATTGTTACATGGCTGGAATAATCGAAATTGTACGAGAAGAAGTCGAAAAATATGCTGGGGAAACGGCAAACTCCACCCTATACCTCATGTTTGATGAAATTCGTCAATTTTATGCCGTACTGCGTGTAAAAGAGTCTCCAGAGCGTCAACCTGCAAGAGCAATTGTCATGGCACGGGTCGAAGGGGAGTACGTGATTGTCGAAACCGACACCACCGACAAACCCCTCTATGAAGCGCTGGAACAACGCGGTATCGCCCGCGATAAAATCATTTTGGCCTATGCGGGCGAGAAACTGCCACTCTAAATCGTGAAGGGTGGTCAGGATTTTACGCCTAACCACCCAACCCTAGACCTCCGGGGTGTAAACAACGGTGAGTACAAGATTGCTCAGGGCGACTCGATCATGGGGTTTTAGGAGAAGCGATTGTCCCGGCAGGAGCAGCACCCCGTTCACTTTTGTGCCATTCGCGCTGCCCAGATCTTCAATCACATAGCCCGTCGGAAGATGGCGAATGCGGGCGTGCTGGCGTGAGACCCCCAGCGCATAGGCTTGAAAATTGGACAAATCAATCACCGGAACATCCAGAAAGGCCGATTGTCGCCCCAAAATGATGCTGGTGGTACATTGAACGAGAATCGGCGCAAGGTAAGTTTCTGGGAACAGCGCCAAAACACCATCCGGCAACGGGTCAAGGTCGCGGGGCGCTCCCACGAACTGACGCAGTTGTTCCGCGATTGCGGCCTGTGTCGTAATCACCGTTGGCGAGGCCATCGTACTATTGGTCACAAGCGCCCCACAGCGAACGCAAATAGAGGCGGAAGGGTCAATTTTTTGTTGACAATTCGGGCATAATTTACGGGTATCCATCGTTTTTTACTCAATTTCTGGGGTGTTTTGCAAAAAGTCTTTGCAGCTAAATTCCCCGGTTAATCCTAGTTCAATGTAAGGCTGTAAAGTCTCAGATAAATTACTTTCACGAACGGCCTCCAAATCTTCGGCAACTCCGGCAAAGTCACGACGTTGAGAACGGACTTCCGCCCGCAAAAGGTGGATGACAATAAATTCGGGGTCAATTTCGAGCGCTTGTGTATAGGCTTCTTCGGCAGCTTCGTAGTCGTCTAAACTACACAGCGAGATGCCCTTAAGAAACAAAAGATCCGTAAAATCGGGATTAATCTTCAAAGCTGCATCAATCGAATCGATAGTGGCGCTGTGCTGTCCTACGATAAAGTTGCTGTAGGCAGAAAGAGCATGACTATAAAAAACAGCATCCCCAAACATCACCAGCGTAATGCGGTTAGCAAGTTCAGGGTCGGTAAAAGAATTTAGCACCTTTTGCATCTGGGCATTGGCCTCATCCAAACGACCTTCGCGGGTCGCAAGTTGTGCCAGCGAGATGTAAGGGAAGGTGGCGGTGGGCTGCAAAGAAACCGATTTTTCAAAATCGGCTTTGGCGGCGGCATAATCTTCAGTAAGATAATACAGTGTTCCGCGCAAATACCAGATAAACCAATCTTCTGGATTCGCAACCATGACAGGATTAAGATAGCCAATCCCCTGTTCAGGTTCATCCCGAAAAAGGGCATTGTTGGCTCGCAAAATGTTGGCGATAAACCATGCGTCCCCGCCAATGAGGGAGGCCGTTTCCAAGTCTTGATCGCCTTTGGCAAAATCGCCCTGTTTCTGGTAAGCCAATGCACGGAGGTGATAGAGAATGGGATTATCCGCATCAACCGCAATCGCAGTGTTCATAAGTTCAATTGCGTCTTGGGTATTCGTAAAATAGCGACCAAAAAAGCGATGAACCCTTGCCCCCAAAGTTTCCCCGATGATTTCAGCGGCCTGTTCATCCATTTCATCACGCCCCAGCACCGCCCCGCCCGCGTCAAATTCGTCCCCGGTGGCGCTGTGCATCACAATGAACATATTCAAGATGTACGGCGCAATCGTTTCTTGTTGCATATCTTGGACGCGCACACGCACATCTAAGGTTTGGGACAAGGTTTCTGAGGAAATCTGATTAAAAGGAAAAGCCTCCAGTGTGCCTAGCTGGATGTCTAATTCTGCCCCACTGCTGGTATAGTGTCCCCAAACCACTACTGCCGCCGTATTCTTTTCGGCAGCCTTTCGTGCATCGGCCTCATTCTGAATGATGTAAGGGTATTCACGGATTTTGAGGCGGGTATAGGGAACGGTTTGTTCCAATTGAAGCTGCAAATCATTGATGATAAAGCGAGTCACTTCGCGTTCATCGGTATTAATCGGTTCAAGCTGCCCCACCAGAATCATATATTCGTCAGGGGCAACCGGCTCAACTGCCACCGCCAGAAAATCGGCTTCTTTAGCAGGTTCACGGCTGCCCCACCAGAATGCCAGTACCCCCAGCACCATCACCCCCAGAATGAACAAACTCACCAGCCAGCGTTGGGACACGGGCAGCACAATCACCGTGCTAGGTTTGGCAGTCGTCACCGGATTGGGAAAATACGTTGAAGTCGTTGGCACAGCCTGGGTGATTTCGCCTTGCGTGATCGAACCCGTGTCCAGCGAACGCAAAGTATGTTCCAGTTCTGCCCCCACCCTTCGCATACTGTCCATGCGAAATTCCGGTCTTTTTTCCAGCATGGCATAGAGCAAGGATTGCAGTCCCAACGGAATATCAGCACGGAACCGATTTAAATCGGGAACAGGGTTGTTGAGGATGCCGTTCAGAATCATACCGGGGCTATCGCCGGAAAAAGGCACTTGTCCGGTCAACATTTCATGCAGCATTACGCCGAAAGCCCAGATGTCCGAGCGTTCATCGGTGAGTTTTCCATTGCAGGCTTCCGGGCTAAGGTAGTTGTATGAACCAATCACCAGGCCAGTTTGGGTGAGGTCGCTATTTTTACCAAGACGCGCCACACCAAAATCGGTCAAATGTGGCACCCCCTGCGAAAAAAGAACGTTCGTAGGTTTAAGATCGCGGTGAATAATATTCAGTCGGTGAGCATGAATCAGGGCATCGGAAATATCCAGCGCAATTTCCAGCACCCGTCGAATCGGGACAGGGTTTTCTTGGCGGATAACCTGTAACAGCGATGGCCCTTCCAGATATTCCATCACAATATAATATTGGTCGCCATCCTTGCCGGAGGCAACAATTTTGACAATATGCGGATGCTCCAGATGCCCCAAAATGGCGGCTTCCTGTTGAAAGCGCTCCACAGATTTCATATCTTGGGGGGTTGGGTCTAACTTCAGGAGCTTAACGGCAACAACCGTATTGGTGTGCAGGTCACGTCCGCGATAAACTTCCCCAATTCCCCCCTTCCCGATGAGTTCCAAAAGTTGAAAGCGGTCATTAAAAATTTGCGTCATTGCTTTATCTATTCACCTCGTCGTCAATTCAACCTTACAATATTTAAAAGATACTCACAAGTTTAAAACGGCTAGTTTTCGCCTAGCCATCTGACCAGTTCTTGTTCGCCAATACCCCTAGTTTACGCTAATATTTGTGTCAGCAACACAAACAAGGGGCGTAAGCAATGGCACAAGTCACGGAAAATCTCACAGGCATTGATTTAGGCGAGTACAAACTGCTCGATTTAGTGGCAGGCGGCGGCATGGCGGTGGTGTATCTGGGAGTCAAGAAAAATGTAACGCTGCAAAACAAACATGATGCCGAACCGCGTGCCATCAAGGTTTTAAAACGCTCGCTCGCCAACGCTGACCCCACCTACAAAGACCGCTTTTTCCGCGAAATGCAAACGGTCAAAAGTTTGTTGAGTCTTCCCTATATTGTGCGCGTCTATGATTTCGGGATTCATGGCGATTATTACTATACCGTCATGGAATATTACGAAGGCGGAACACTGGCAGAACGGGCTTCTCAGATGGGTGGGCGGATTCCCTTAGAAGAAATGGTCAGAATCTTAAAATACATCGCGCAGGCGCTGGATGCCGTCCATGAATCGGACATGATTCACCGCGATATTAAGCCGAGTAATATTTTATTCGATAGCAAAAATCGGGCGATTCTAGCCGATTTTGGGATTGCCAAAGTCTCCGGCGAAACCCCACTGACACAGGTGCATAACGTGATTGGCACTACCGCCTATCTTGCGCCGGAATTGCTCAACGGGGAAGAAGCGACTCCGGCCTCCGATTTATATGCGCTGGGTGTGATGACCTATGATTTGCTGGAAGGGCTACCCCCCCAGCGTGACACCTCCTCGATTGGCAAGTTGATTGACTGGCACCGCTCCAGCAAGCCCTTTTTGACCACTGTTCCCATGCCCGTTGCCCAAATCGTCAGCCGGATGATTCACCCCGACCCCGCCTATCGTTATCCCACCGCCATGACGTTTGTACAGGCGTTGGAAGACGCGATGAAACAAGCCGCCCCCCTCCCACCTGTGCCAAGTGACACCAAAAGTTTTTCCCTTGAGGATGCTGATACTGAAATTCAAACCACCCCCACCGACCTGCAAGAACCTGCGCCGCGCTGGGTGATGAATTTCATGGAAAAAATTCTAGGCCGCAAATCAAAATAAGGAGCAAATCGTATGTCAAACTGGATGGTTATTTTTATCGGCAGTGCCGTGCTGATGGCGCTACTAGGACTGATTTTTCTCACCGGAACCGCCGCAACCCTCGCGTTGTTGCTGTGCATTATTTTGCTGCTCATGGCGGGGGCGGCCTTCATCGGGGGACGGGTTTCGGCAGAAGGATGAATTTACAATTTTGAGCTATCTGATGAATTTGTGAAAACCTGTTAAAAATGATTGTGCAACGCTGGCGGGCATGTTATCCTAAAGAGGATAATTCACGGTGTAATTAATCAGGGTATGACGATGGAACATCTATGGCTGATTGAAAAACTGGTGGTGTTTGGCAATTATACCGATGTTTTGACGATTGACGACCTCAAGACCACCATGCACAGTCTCCAAGCGTATACCCAGCGCCGGACTTTTCGGATTCATTACATCGCCCACATGGAAAATGTCGAACGGGTCGCCGCCAGCATTCCTCAATTTAAAGCGATGGCCCAGTCCATCAATCAACTGCCTGTCGATTGGGTGGTGGTCGTCAATCCACGTAAGGCCACTGCCCGCCAACTTGTTAACACCTTTGCCGAAGCCGCCTTCCAACTGACACGAACCCGCTTTCACAGTGTCGATTCGATTGAGGATGCGGTGGCATTTCTAGCAAAACAGGATGATTTTGTCGCCCAAGCCTTTGCCGGCAAATAAACGCCTTCAAGTATGATGGGCTGTAAGACCCCCATCCTCACCCCTTCCCCTGTAATACAGGAGAAGGGAGCATGTTTCCCTCCTTGCTATGCGGGGAGAGATAAACGGCGGGGTAAAACTTCTCCAATGGTTTCTAAGGCATTTACCCGTTCGTGCCAATCAAACGGTCTGGCCTCAACATGACCCCCGCCAGCAAAATCACCCCTCCTATCAGCCAGAAGGCCAATGGAATCCCGAACGCCGCATAGACCGGAGCAGCCAGCGCGATAAAAAAACTGACTCCCATATTCATCAGCGAAAGGGTGGTGGCACGGTTTTCGGGTGCAATGTGGGTATTTTGATAGGCCGAAACCAACGGGCTTTTCATGTCCATCGTGCCATACATTGTCACGACCAGCAGCCATGCCAGCCCCGGATGCACCACCAGCGCCAAACCAAAATATAAAAACGCTGGCAGGAGTGTGAGCAGCAGAATCGCCCGCCCGGCCCCCAGCCATTTTTCCACCCGATAGGCAGAGCGTTGAGTCAGCGCCGCCAGCAAACTTCCGATGGACAACGCTCCACCAATCAGCACAGGCGAGACCGATTTTTCCGCAAAATACGGCGCGGCAAAGGTGGTCACCAGCGTTCCCCCGAACGGCGTGGTAAAAATCGCAATCCCCACCCACCGCCGTAGCACCGGATTGTGACGCACATCGGCAAACCCCGCCCGTAAAATCGCCAGCGCGGATTTTCGTTCCGTGTGCCACGCCGTGACGGGTTCAACCAGCGTAAGGCTGAGGAGTCCACCGACGAACAAAATCCCCACGGTAAGCAGAATCGCGGTATCAAATTGGGCTTGGGTTAAATCGCGCACCAACCAGCCACCGACCAGAGGCGAAAGGAAAAAGGCAATTTGCCCGATGCTGTGATACCGCCCCATTGCCTGTTTCATATGGTCTTCGCGCCCATCCACCGGCAAACTTTCGTAAATCAATGCTTCGGTTGCACCGGAGGCAAATGCAAAGCCCGTTCCGGTCAAAAGCGCTGTGACCAGATAGGCTTCATAACTACGGCTGAAATAAAACACCGCTTCCCCACCCATCAGCAAAAAGGTGGACGCGGTAATTGACCATTTGCGCCCGATGCGGTCTGCGATTACGCCTGTTGGCACTTCCATCAGAAAAATCATGCCAATCACCACCGACTCAATGGTGCTGATTTGCACCAGCGACAGGCCGCGACTTTGTAGCAGCAGCGCGTAAACATGGATATACACATGAAAGCGGGTACAAAAATAAACAAGGTTGATTTTGATGAGGTTCACGTTTTTCTCCGGTAAAATTTTAGTGAGTTGCGGAGTCACCTTGGCTGCCTTGCGGAATCAAAAACGCCGCAGGGACATTCCTGACGGCATTCGCATGAAATGTATGAATCAACAATCAGACGCGAGTCGTCAACAAGGCAGCCCTAAAAATGGGATTATTTGCTGACGGGTGTGCCGGCCATGTGGATTTTCCTACACTGAGAATTGTTTTATCATAATGGAACAACATTCATTTGCCAAGCACTCAGGTTGCTGGTCATGTTTGCCGAAATTATAGGGTACTAATTTCCCGTAAGGGGTCTGGTAAAAAGCGGTCAGCATTCAGCCAGAAGCAAAAACTGCTGAACACTGACGGCCTTTTTTACTGTACGCGGCTAACAACCGCCCTTATTGCGGTTTTGAGGGTATGTGCCTGCCACAACGCCACCACTTGATACCATGCTCCCGCACATTCAAGACGGTCTCCGGCACGCAGGTCGGCATCGTGGGGCAGTGTCAAACGATAATAGACTTCCAGCACGGGTTTTTCCCCGATGATCTGCTGCAAACGGCGGTCACGTTCCGGCGCGAGTCGGCAGGGCAGCGTTGCCACCACCGCCCATGAATCGGTTTGCCCACCGCTTGCGCTGATGGTCGGGGTGTTGCGCCACAGGGTACACGTTCCCGTCAACAAGCGATTTTGCAACGCACGCAGCGCGGTTAAATCGGTGTTATTCAGCATAGTCGCGCACCAATTTTCTAACCACCGCGCCCGCCTTCATGCGAAAATGGGTTGCGGACTGCTGCCACGCCCGCGCAATCCCCCGCCGATTCATCCGCAGACCATCGGCCTCAAAATCGGGAGTCGTGTTCCACATCGCCGCGAGGGTGTCGCAGGCCAGCGCCGCCGCCCGCAACACGTTATTATCCGCCTGCTGCAAAAAATACGAAATTTCCGTGTCGGTAAAATTTGCCGCGTCAGGTTTCATGCCGTTGTTTTCAATCGTGTCCCCGATGAGCAGCCGAATCGCGCCAATCGGGGAGTTTAAATCGGTGGTAATGGGCATGGGATGTCCTTTCTCGCCTCTCCTCATCCCGACCCCTCTCCCCCAAGGAGAGAGGGGCAAGGGGATAGGGAGAAACCTAGCTAATCGTCGGAGTGGTGTAATTCCCGGAGGCGGCAAAATAACAGGCATAGCCGTTCAAGCGATTGGCGACCCCCACGCCAAATTCGTGAATCAGAATCGCCTGTTCTAACGGATATTGACGGAAGGCCTCGCCGCGCATCAGCACCGCGCCCGACCCCAAATCTTTGGCGTGACGCACCATCAACGGGTTACGCGGGTCACGCACGCCGTAGGGTTTGTAAATCCCCAGATAATTGGTCGGAACATGTGGCGTAATCCACAGGCGAATCAGCCCATAATTCGATTCGTACAGGCCGATATAGCGTTCATCATTGAGGGCGGCTTGGGCATAGGGCGCATTACTGCCCGCCGTTGCCACATACTCAATGCCACGATCCGGCTTGATGAATTTGGTCAGCGCGGTAAAGCTGGCAATATCGGCAAACGGCACCACCGCGTTAAACGGGCCAAAAATGCCATGCTCCCACAAATGCTTCGCCCCATCCTCCAGCGCATTGCTGCGTTCGGTGGTCAGCTTGCGGTCAAAATGGGTGTGCGAACTGGCAAAAGTCTGTCCGGCATAGGGCGGCGGGGTAAAATCGACATTGCTGCTCACCGCATTGATGAATGGCACATCGTACCCGGTGCTGCCAATTTGATTTTCTGCCGTCGCAAAAAACCGTTTGAGCAGTTGGCGCTCCCAGTTGTCCCGCACCGCATAGAGCGCATCGGCAATATCGGCTTCGAGTTGGGCGCTGCGCGCTTTGCGGAGAAAATCGAATGTCCAGCCTAACGCACGGTCATAGGACTTGATAGGCAACGCATGACCCGTTGTTGCGCCGCGTCGGATGTCTGCTTTGGCGTGTTCCGTCCGTTCTTCCATGCCGCTGCTGCTGCCATCCCGATATTCAATCGCGGGTTCGGTGGTCAAGCTGACCATGCCGCTTAAAATCGGGTCGTTCATCAGCCCTTCGTTGGCAACCACCAACCCCGCCACGATATTGTCCACCAGTTGTTCATAGGTCACGCCGTCTGCCAGCGCATATTTCGCCAGTTCGCCCGCATCCCAACCCCGTGGCAAGGCAAACTGCTTACAGTTTGTGTATCAAATGGCAGATTGCCCGTAATGATAAAGGTATCGTCTTGAGCGGACTCGCCTCGTTGAACCACAATACGAATGTCGAAGAGGTCAACTACAGTTCGTTTTTCCTCAAATGAGAGATTTTCAAGGCCTAGAGACATAGCCTCGCACAGTGCATGAAATTCTTCTAGTGTGACGATTGGAGCAGAAGCTACAATACGTTCCTGTAAGGTGGATTTTTCTTGCTCATAGCGAGCGCGTTCATCTTTTAGCTCCTGCAACTTTTGTTTTAAAAGCGTTTTTTCAATTTCCGCATCTACATAGAGTTCAAGCAACCGCGCCTCTTGCTTAGCAAGCGTTTCCAACTTGGTTTCAATAGTTGTCAGATAGCCGCGCAACGCATCCCCTTCTTTTTCATGTTGCTCTAGGTGAATTGAAACCGATTTGAGCAAAATATCAGGCGTTTTGAAGGCTTCGACCATGTATTGCCAAACTAAATCATCAACAGAGGGTTGATGCAACGCCCTACTGCAAATTTTCTCTAAACCATCATTGGAACGCCGTCTCTCACCACCACAGATATAAAGTGGCACTCCTTGGGGTTGCCCTGAATAGTTGTACCGAGTTTCGCAATAAAATGGCTTTCCACATTTCGCACATACCATTCTCTGCCGGAGAAGATAATCGTATTTTGTATTCCGGGGTGATTGAGCAAAATTTTGTTTTTTCTGTTTTTCAACCAATTCAAATACGTCATGTTCAACGATGGCAGGAACTTCAACAGGTATCCATTCTTCACGCGGTTTATAGGTGATGTGCCGTCCCTCGGGTGTTCGAACACAATGATGACGGTTAGCATACCAAATACCCAAATAGGTTTCATTGGTCAGAATTCTAATGATAGTCTGACTTGCCCACACTGCTTTTGCATTTTTCTTCGGATGACCTTGCTTCCCAAACTTTGTGGGAACGCCCATATCAGTTAAGCGCGTAGCAATTGCACTAGCACCCAATTTTTTGCCAGTATCATCACCGATTGTATACCACTTGAAAATGAGGCGTACAATCTCGGATTCTTCCTCGTGAATTTCTAATTGCCCGGTTTCTTTATTTTTGGTGTATCCGTAGGGCGCACAGATACCGAGATTAACCTTACCACTTTTGGCCCGGCGCTTCTTCCCTAGAGCAAAGCGCCCTTTGATAACTTCACGTTCATATTCTTTGATGCCGGACTGAATAGTTTTGAGGAGTTGGCCTTCTGGAGTATTGGCATAGCCAACGACATATTCAATGGCAACATTTCCGCGCTTAAATTCATCTTCAATAATGGTGAGATGGGCAGCGCTGCGGCTTAATCTGTCTAACTCGTAGACAATTACTACGTCAATTCTTCCGATGAGAGTTCGCAGTTTATCTAATTCGGGGCGGAAAAGTGCCGCACCTGTAAAGGCTTCCTCAAATTCGGCAATAACAGTATAGCCTTTTTCAGCCGCGTATTTACGGCAATCGGTAATTTGACCAGATAGGCTGTAATTGCTCGTCTGTTCTTCGGTGCTAACACGGGCGTAAATTGCTGCTCTTGTATCCATTGCATATCGCTCCTTAGCCTAAATAGCGAAACAGGCAACCCGTCGCGCCAGAGATAAAGGCATAGGACGGATTGCCTGAGAATGGTAGAATTAGCAATCAGCCTCCTCGCCGCGCAAATCGGCGTTTGGGGTTAGAACGGCGTAGGTACTCGCAATACCTTCGTCGTTCGCTGTTTCTTGAATTTTCAATTTAGATTGATTGTAGCGCAAAATTGCCAGATTGTACATTTGGGCTAATCGAGCATCTAAGTCTGCACAGGGAATACATTCAAATATGACTCTGGCTTTTGGTTGTTTTCCATCCATTGACTTTCCGCCTTTCAATGACCTGACAACTGGAATAATTTCACTTTAGCGGCTAACTTCAGATTTATCTTGCAAATCTGCCATAAATTATTTAACCGAGTGGTGAAATTACTCTTACACCGACACAAAACACCATTTCGTCATTGTGACCTACCAAATGACTACTTCGCTACGACCACTTTAACGATATTTTCCCTTCCTGTCATGAAAAACGTACCGTAAAATTTCAGAAAATCACCAGTAAAACGTCAGAAAATCAAATATGCTTATTATGGTTCTATCAGGGGTTCAAAATGGAATCAGAGATTAAAGCTCGATTTCAGAAGGCATTAAAAGGGGCTCTTGACACATATCATCCTACTTGGAATGTGCGTCACGTATATAAACCCGACATGATAGGCTATGAACAAGACGCGCCTCTGGGTGTATGGGCTGATACGCTAGAAAAATGGGTGAAAGGAGAACGGTTTCCCAAACCCAACAAATTTAGAAATTTTCTGGATAAAACCAAATTTCCATCCGAAGTTCAGGCAAATTTGTTACAACTTTATAGTCAGGCTAGAGCAGGAGGAAATAGAGAACCTGATGAATCTATAGATACGGAGAAGGTCAACGAGACCTCTTTAACAAATATCCTGCAAGTAAATAAGATAAAAAAGTGGAGAAACAAACCTGTATATTTCGTAGTGGTATTGCTTTTAGTGGTCGGAGGCGTGCTAATAGCTGTATTTCTATCAAATCCATTTCCAACAAAAAAGTCTACTCAAGAAAACCCCAGAATTATAAAGTATGCCAACAGTTGGTGTGCAGCAACTCCTATAGAGGTACGTTCTTATACAAGTTCAACAGATGGTAAAACGTATTATGAGATGTATTTTGACGGAGAAGTCATACTAGAGAACAACAATTTTTTTGTTTATTTTAGAAAACCAGAATATGTGGAGTGGATGTTCCTTGATTTTGTAGGTTTGGACAGTCAACGAAATCAGTGGAAAGTTCTAATCAATGGCGAATGGATAACTGCTCATCCTAACTGGAGCAATGAGAATTTGTGGACTTTGGATTACTATTGTGGTAACTAAAACCCAAATCCTACTAACAAGGTAGATATTGAGCCTAAGTTTCTGAAATCAGAGAGTTTCGATTTTGAAAGAAGACGGTGGAAATTTGTAATTAATGCCAAATGGGTAGCTAATTATCAAGAGTGGGATAAAGCTACTTTTTAGAAGTTGGATTACAAGGAACAAATGCACTACTCTACAGAGGCTTAAAATGCTATGTGTGTTCCCACAACCTCAAGCCAAACAGCTTACCAAAAACTGAGAGCGCAAATAAGTAATGGCAAGAATGAAGATCATTTATTCAAGGAATATTAACTGAGGAATTAAATTTATTCTTAACTTACACTATCAAATTAATAATTTTATAGCAATTTTGATTAAGTTGGTAAAAATTCACACACCTACATCTTTTTTTGTGGTATCTTTTCACTAATCAAAGTTGCTAACAGCAACAACTGCCACTAAAATTAGTGAAATAAGGTTGTTTTAACTGCTCGATAAGAGAATTTACTCACAAACGAACTGAACTAAGAAGCAGCTAGAAACGTAGAGTTGACAACATGACTATGCCATCGCTAGAAATATGTGAACAATACATTCGAGGAGAAATTGCTCGATTAGATACTCTTAATATTGATAATAAAACAAACGCTGAATATTTCAACCGCAATATTCTTTTTTATGGATGGTTGCTTCAAAGAAATTGGCTGGCAGTGAGATTTTCAGAACTAGCCCCTTTACTAGGTGTTACAGAACCAGAAATAAATTCTAGGTTGAACGCGACTAATGATATAAAGCGTTTTTTTGCCAAGTCTACAGAGGTAGCATTGCGGCTTCACGAAAACATGGAGATAGCTATTGAAAATGTATTTAACGATCCAGCCTTCAACTACTATATCACCCACCCAGTTCCACATTTTGGAAAAATAACGGGATACGAACTTATCGAATATATGAATTTACTCTCCGAGCCACCGAGTATATCATTTCCAAGCCTAGTCATGGATGCTTTCCGAGCAGCGTTACCTGGGATACAAATGGAACTGCTATACGATGATTTTCCCGGCATTAGGTTGGTAACAGGCCAAGGGTTTGAGGAAGAATGGCAATTTGTTCTAGGGGTCTTTCCACACAATGGTTTATTGGACGATAACAAAGTAAACATGAATAAAGGTGTGGTAAGTGACATAAAGGATGAACTTGAGGATGAATATGGGCATCCTCATGTTTTGATTATCGCCCCAGGTGTTGATGACACTGGACGCTCTAGTGTGGGAAGAAACAAATATTTTCATTTTCTATGGGGACTAAGTACATTAAGATTTTTTCACCTTTTTGATAAACTCAAGGCAAAACATAAAGATTATCAAAAATTACTTGTCGCAGGTTTTCCTAAGATTTTCGAGGTTGCCCACGCTTCCCCTGTATTCAGTATACGTGAAGCGCTTGATCGTTTAGATGCCTTTGTTGAGGAAAAAAAAACAGAAGCCTCATCCTGATAGAAAGAGACGAACATACATTCATGTTCAAGATAAGCTCATCTAATGAAAGCGGACGTGTAAGAGTCCTGACCGCTCTTGTTAAACAACAGAGTGGTAAATATTCACTTCCGGTAAATGTCAGTGTACTTTCAAAGGCTTCTCCCTTGCGGTCTGGAATACTTACGCTAAAAGGCAATAACTTGAGGTACAAAGTTATTGATGAAAGGGAGCTAGGAGATGAATTCGACCTCTATGAATTTATTTATCCGCCAGAAACGGAACAAAAAATTTCATCAGAGCAAGTAAATGAACTTTTCGATATTCTCCTTGTCTTGCCAGAAGTTTTATAGTTAGGAAAGTTAGAGATGAACTATAACAAACTTACCGCACCCATTTCAAAGTTCTTAAAAAAGTCTATGTTTGATCCAGAAACAGTTGATGAGGCCTTGGTCAACCTAGTAATTGACATATTAAAAATCCTTGTTTATATTAGCCGCAATAATCACCTTAGACAAGAGCATGAAATCCTAGTTACTGCTTATCAGGCTATGCTTGATTACAACTCGATTATGAAAGAGCAAGAGTCCACAATAAATCAAACTATAGCGAAAGTCCTAAAGCAAAGTCCTCCTCAATTAGAACTTGACGTTACGCTTGGTGTTTGGCAAAAACAGAAAGAGAAGGGTATTTTAGAGAATGAAAGAGTAGAACTTAATAAAGAGCAAAAGGAGTTTATTGAACACGAAAAGTGGTTAGAAAGCACAGAAGCACTTTTATATGGGCAAGAATTGATAGAAGATCCAAAGGATGAAAATACATTTGATATAGCAGAAGTTATTGTAAAAATCGCTCATTTGATACCCTCATAAAGGAAGAAAAAACAAACAATATCTCCAGATCTAAAGCATTTATAACACAATTGCGAAAATTAGTGTATATTGTTAGAAATTCAAGTAGTCATTGGGATATAAGTTATGCTAGACTCCTACCCGGCTGCTGCAAGAGTAGAAGATCCTATTTTGTGTGAAATCTATGAATATTGTAAGCAGCAACATGAAATAGTTTCAGTTGATGGGCAGAATACTCCCAAACCTAATTTTACGTTTCGTTTTCCTTTCAGTAGTTCCCCAAAGCGCAAAATCAAAATTCCAGTCATTGTAATTCTATATAAAAGAAGGGCTATTTATATAGCTTTTGTTAAAGAGGTGAAAGATTTTAGCGCACCGGAATTTGAAGAGTTTCTCGTAACGCTATTTTCTAACGATGATACTTCGTTTACTGCAACTGGTACAAAAGTAGAAATTGAAGGAAAAGAAAAATATTTCGCACTTGCACGTTGGACTGACGAGCGAGTTACCGAAGACTCGCCTAAGATGAGTTTTGTTCATGCTACCTGTAACTTAAAATACTTTCTTAAGAAATTGCCGCAATCTTTCTTTCCAGAGGAA
Organism: uncultured Anaerolineae bacterium; assembly: GCA_964639245.1. Lineage (GTDB taxonomy): Bacteria > Chloroflexota > Anaerolineae > Aggregatilineales > J027 > SB15. Next base: position 24,105 of record CAZXCU010000023.1, on the reverse strand, counting down.
ACCACGACATCTCTTTATCCACATCTTGTGAAAGCTGCCAAATCGCTTGATAATATCGAAGCACAAACTGAGAAGAGGTGAGAAACTTTGCCTGAGTCAAAATCAGATGAGAAAATTGGAAATGCCATAGTTAATCATATCTTTACTGATCCAACTATGGGAAGTGTAGCTTTCCTGAGTCTTATTACTCTTATCTTCGCTATTTTTACGGCTGCTGAAAAAATTCCTATAATAAATCTGTCTTTATATCCTCTAGGACGTGTCCTCTTTGCTAGTATCACTATTCCTCTTATATTAATATTGATATGGACTGTAATTTCATTTAGCAGAAATATAGGTAAAGTCAAAGAATTAACAAAAGAGCCAGCTAAGCTTGATCAAGTAATACCTCAAAGCGATAATGTATCAACTATTGAAAGAGATATGAAAAAGAAATTATCTCAAAGAATTGTTGCTGAACTAATTAAATTTCATCACCCACAGATTGAGTTTGTAGATGCCTTTGAAATATATCAATTATTTAATGAAAAAGAAATTATTTTCAAGGAACATTATGACCAATTAATTACTCATTTGTTTCCAAATAAAGATGCAGAAACGAAATAATGAATATATGATTGAGTAAATTTACTCTGCCTAAAAATGGATATTTTTGTCTAGGAATTTTAGGATTTTGTAATTACCTTTATAAAATTACTGGTGTCCTTGTGTTTCTTCCGCCACCTACTAAAATTACTTTCGGTAGTGTTGTAACGCTTCGCTATAAATTTCTGAGTTGAACCATGAGCAAGTAGTGCTTCAATCTCAGGATGATATGGATCTAGCTTGCTTTTTCCCACTCCTTTCGGTCTACCTACCAAGTGTCACTCCCGCTTTTTTCCTTGCAGCTAACGCTTCTTTAGTGCGCTGGCTTATCAAATCGCGTTCTATCTCAGCAGCTATCGAAAATGCCATTGCCATGATTTTAGATTGAAGCGAATTATCTAACTGCCAATTGCCTTTGACGGCGAATATTTGGATTTCCTTTTGGAACGCAATTGAGAGAATTTCCATACATTCCAGCATCGAACGCCCTAAGCGGGAGAATTCACTCACAATGAGGGTATCCCCGGCTTGTGCTTGTTCAAGGATTTGTCCAACCGCTCGTTTTTTCCAATGAACTCTGCCGCTTATTTTTTCTTCAACCCATTGCACTTGCCCCAATCCTTTTTCATTGGCAAGTTGCAGAATGTCGAATTTGTTTTTTTCAAGGTCTTGTTCGGCAGTAGAAACCCGAAGATAAGCAAAAGTGTAGTGGTCATTCATATAAGATTAATTGAAAATGTAGTGGTATATAATAATTATTATCATAATAACAGCCGTTTTCAGTGAAGAAAAGTAGCATTAAAAACGAACGTTTTTATGCAACTAATACTGACGCTACTGTAAGCGACTATCATGTCATTAATCTGCTTAGTGAAAGTCAGATAAATGTCATGTTTTCTTAATGGAAGCGTAGAGCAAGCGTCAAGCACAACCGGCGCTTTAGGCAATAGTTAAAGAGTTGTAGGCTTTAACTTACGATTAACTTCGTTGTCAGATAGGGACGTACTTTCCTAGGCTTTCACTTATCTTTCAACGCACCCCTAGATTTCTAAAGGTAGGTATTCATGGATTGGCACATTGAACGGGAGCAGACAACCGGACTAAAAACCAAGAGTGTGTTCGTTCTTGTTGAAAATGGGGGACAGAATCGACGTTTTGAAGCAGCCTTTGTGCCTCACGAAAGCGACGCGCAAACCTACCTCTCCAACAACTTCACCCCGGAAACGATGTGGCAAGCAGGTCAACCCATCTCTGAACAAGAGCAGGCACGGCTACAGGCTTTCAAATCCGCCGGAGATATGGAGGCATTGAAAGCATTTGCTCAAGGATTGGCAAATAAAACCGAGTCGGAACGGTGGGAATGGGTCGTTAAACAAATCTTGCTCATTCGACAAGAATTAGCAAATGAGAAGACCAATAGTTCTAATCAGAAGAAACGCTAAGCTGTTTTGATGTATCAGAAAAATTAACTTGAAAAGAGCCACATAAGATGACCCAAACATTTAACGAACCAGTCATTGTCAACGACCAACTCAAAGTTCCCGGCGGCGCATCCCAAACTCAACAGCCTCAAATTGTGGTACAGGAACAGTCAGGCCAAACCAAAGCCCTTCAAGAGTGGCAAAAATCAGATGGTACACCTTTAGCTCAAGTGGTTCCCGAAGGTCGTTTACGCATCGGGGGTAATCTTACGCTTGGCACTCCCAGTGCGATACTCGAAGCAAATAAGGATATTCCCAATAATCCTCCTGTGGGAACAGTGAAACAAGGCTGGCAGTCACGCGGGATTATTCGTGGCGCACTCAGTCAAGCAGTGGCATGGATTGTGCATGAACTTGAACTCAAAGGCGAGGGAGGAATCATTAGCAGCGTTCATGCGGCATTAAGAACTAAATTTACACATAGCAATACTAATGGCACTAATCCTGGCAACTCAACCAATGCAGATTTGCGGGCGGGCGACTTTGAAGGGGTTAATCAATCGGGGACAAGTGGTGTACCCGTCGGACAATTATCGGGTCTCAAAGCGACGGTGACTAACGAACCCAGTGCTTACTTATCCAAAGCGGCCGGAGTCAAAACGAAAATCCACAACCAGAGCGGCGCAACCATTGTCGATGCGGTTGGCGTAGAAGTAGAAGCAGCGACCAACCAAGGCACCATCAATAACCTCTATGGGGTGAAAGTTGCCGATGTAACACAAGGGGCAAACAATTATGCCCTTCACACAGGTTATGGCCGAGTACATATTGGTGATTTGCTTCAACTGCGTGTTCCACCTACACTGCCTATGGATGCACCCGATGGGACAGTGTTCATTTTCCCCAAATCCAATGGTAGCTTGTATGCGGTGAACGACGCTGGCCTTGAAATGCTCTTAAGCTCCGGGGGAACACCAGCAGGGAGTGCCTCATTAACCACCACGGGAACGGCGGGAGAAACCCTCGTCCTGCGAGATGTGGTATATCTAAAAAATGATAACAAATGGTACAAAGTCGATATTGATGCTATTCCAATCAAAATCAGTGACCAAATTGGAATCGTGACTGCCATCGCTGGGATTGCTACGAACAATCAAGGGGAAATTACCCTGCTGGGGCGCTTGAGTGGCCTTGCAGGTTTAACCATCGGTGCGCCTATCTATGCCAGTACCACCCCCGGACAAGTGACTCAATCGCGTCCGACTGTGTTGGCTGGAACAGGGCAAAAAATTATTCTGCCCTTGGGGATTGCATTGAGTGCCAGTGAAGTCTTTTTTGCCCCACGCGCCATGCAAATCCTCAAACGTGAAGTGTTAGCAGCGAACGAAACTGTTACCCTTCAACATCCATCAGACCCATTAGGCCGTCGCCGTAACATTAAAGCCTTTATGAGTGGTGGCGGGACTTCTTCGGTCTTCAGTTACCCCTACTATTTCATAGACTCACGGGTTGACCTACGAAAACTGGGTAGTAGCGATCTGACTGGCACAGGCACAGCAAGTGAGAGTGCGTATTATCCCAATTATCCCGGCAGTCAAGCCTTTGACAACAGTACAGATTATATTAATTCTGTTTGGGCGGTAGCCAGTACCACTGCATGGTTGAAATACGATTTTGGGGTTTCTACTCCACGAGTAGTGATACGTTACACGTTAAGAGGACAAGCAACCCTGCCGCAACGCTCCCCTAAAAACTGGACGTTTGAAGGGTCAAATGACAATACCAATTGGGTAGTGTTAGATACAAGAACTAATCAAACCAGTTGGGCGGGACAAAATATCTACGATATTTCCAATACCACAGCTTATCGGTACTATCGAATAAACATTACTGCCAATAACGGGGAGGCTTACACCTGCATCTCTGAAATGGAACTGATTGGGGATGAAAATCGGGACAAAATTGCCCAGTCATTTCAGTTGTCTGCTAATCAACTCCTGCGTCAAATTCGCTTATATTTGCAGAAGGCAGGCTCTCCCACCGGAACACTTACTTTGCGAATTGAGACTGATAATGCAGGCAAGCCAAGTGGCAGTTTAGCTCATGCAAATGCCACGACCACCCTCAGCGAATCGCAACTGGGAACCTCGTGGGCATGGTTTGATTTTGATTTCTCCAATATTGCCTTGAATGCCACAACCACCTATTGGATGGTGTTATCCACCAGTCGAGCGGCCTCTTCTGCTGATTATGTCTCATGGGGCGCGGACGGAAGTGCGCCAAATTATACAGGCGGGGAAATGAAATCTGAAGGCGGTGGCTTGTGGATAACTGAAAACAAAGATGCCGGTTTTGAAGTCTTGGTGGCGGAAACCAACTATGAAGAACCGTGTGTGGTGGGGCGCTGGTCAGGCGGTACGAGAGATATTGCGGTTCAATTTGGCGATGGGACAGGCGCGAACACGGATACCCATACCACCTTCAAAAATGTCATTGGCGCAACCGTAGATGTGACTGCTGTTGTTGAACTCAGTTAGAATCGTGTTTTAGGGATGAACTATTCTTTAGGGATAAGTGGAGCAGCATAGTAAATGGCACAAGTCAAATACCCCAACTCGCCATTAGCCTTGACGATTAGCAATAATAAAGTGTGGCGAACGAACACCTTTGATAAGGCCACGCCCCTTTGGGACGAACTAGCCACTGCCCAAACCGCACCCTTTCAACAGGCAACTGCATTTAAGGATTTTCTGACGATTGGCTCTGATCTGTATGTTCTGACGGATGAAGGCCTGTGGCGCAAGCGCAAATTGAAAACTGCATCCCCCTTCACCCGTCAAGTGACCATTTCCGAAGGTAAATTACTGCGCCAAGTTGGAAAAAAAGGCGTTGGCATCTACGGTGGGGTTCAGGAATGGGAACATACTTTTGATTTCTCTCAAAGTGATGGTGGTTTTGTAAATGCTTGGTATGAGGGACACAATGAACCTGCTCGTGGACGGTACGAGCCAGCACTAGGCTACTGGCGAAGCGAAAACTATACCTTTAACCATGGGAATGGTACTCAGAATTATCAAGACATCGTATGGATTGAAAAACAGACCACCCCTTTTTTAATTAAAGGGGTCGAAATTCGCTACACTTATATAGAGGGGGATCGCCTAGATTGTGACCAAAATGATAATTGTTGGGATAACAACGGGATTACATGGAAAGAAGGTAATTCGATACTGATTCTTAATCGAACAGATGAGTCACCAAATGGTGAAATTCTTACACGCAGTCTTATTTTGGAGTCTCCTGAAATAGCCTCGTTCGTATCTATTCGCTTTGTAACGGGCGATGCGTGGTCTGGGTATGGAGGAGATGTTAACTTAGCATTGACTGGTAGCGCAACCATCAGAAGTTTAAAGATCTATGGTCGTGGATTTAATCCTTTTACGGAAACTGGCTCATCAAATGGATTAGGTGATCAACGGGTCTATTATTTTACAGGTAGTCAAACTTACGATTTAGGGGTTGGGCTGAACAAAGGCGATACAGGCTACGACTGTGATGATTTTTCTCTAGGTGTTCATGTCGCGGCGGCAGATAATAAGATTTATTCGACGACAACTTATAGCGGGACATTTCAAGCTATTTCAGGTTTGTCTGTTCCTGTCACCAATACCAAAGTAAGATGTCTCCGTGTGCCATATCTGCAAATTGAGGCGACCAAAAGATTAAATGCCAAACTCAACGATTTATATTTTATCTACGGCGTGAGCCAACCCATCAATAATCAAACCTTATTTAAGGTGCGCTTCAACACCAGCACCAGAACACTGGCTGCTCCTGAAACACCTATTACTCCCATTATAGGTGGCGTTCGCTACAAGTTAGTGGAAGGCAATGGCAACCAGTTAGAAACCTTCGGCGGCGATGCTCGCAAGATGGTTGGTTTTTTCGAGCGGGTAGATGGTGCCGCTGGTGTTTTCTTGCTTAGCTCAGAAGATGGAGGCAGCAGTTGGGAGATTCGCAATAGCCAGTTCAACGGCAGCCAAGTCTATTTTGTCGAACCTGCACAAGGGGGCAAAGGGAAAGAGATTTGGATGTCTGGGGCAAGTGGCGTGGCCTTTTCAGCGGATGGTGGGTTCACTATAACCGCAAAGAAAGACAGCGCCACCTATTTCAAAGTGGCGGGACCTAAGGCGGCTGCGCGCCCTGCCCATTATCCCAATGGTAGCTGGCGTGATGGTTTAGTCAGTGCTGGTGCGGGAGCAAGTGCGGCTGGTGCAGGGACTTGCATGAAGGCCAACACTGTTGACCAAGCCTCTGTTGGCAATTGTTCAACCCCCGAACCTGCGACTTGTAATCCTATTTTACTACGAGATGGGACAAAAGTTTGGATGGAGACGGATCTTGAAGTCATGTCTCCGGCGGCATCGCTGTTATTCACCCGCACCTACCAAGAAGATAAACAGACGGACAGTCACTTTAATTTCATGGGCTTGGGGTGGACACACAACCATTTCTACAAACTCTTGCCTCCGACTGGCACCAGCCCTGAGCGTGAAATTGAGGTACGCTTGCCGAATGGCAGCAATCTTAAACTGGTCGAAAATCCCGACACACCCAACGTGTTTGAAGCCTTAGAAGGCTCGAATGCGACCCTCACGTATGGAAATTACACCCTCAAACTCACCGATGGAACGGAAGTGGTCTTTAACAGCGCGGGCGAGATTCAGCAGCGCAAATGGCCGCAGTTGGAAATTTGGACATATACCCATACCAACGGCAAATTAACCGAAGTGAGTGATGGGTATGGACGCAAGGTCAAATTCAGCTACCGCAATACGCCGGGTCAGTTTGATGATGGCAAACTCTGGCGGGTCGGCGACCAAACGGCAACGGCTTTAGACACAGGCAGTCCAACCGGGCGCTATCTCGAACTGAGTTATACCCCGCAAAAAAGTAATGGAACAAATATTAGTGGTGCAAAGGCGCTGCTGTCCACCGTGAAAGATGTGCGTGGGCAAACATGGACGTATCAATATTATGGGCAAGCAGTGGGAGAAACCGATCCCAATTTACTCCACCGCCTGCTCAAACGGCTCTCGCCGTCGGTGGATACCACCGGAGATGGGGTCACGGATGGCAGTTTGACCTTGGAACAATTGCTCTATGGCAGTTTTGCGAACGGCAAACCCACCCAATTGACCCAGCAACGCGGCAATGGGTTGTTATCCACCCTGTATGAGTTTCCCGATGTGGCCAATGATCGGCTCTTCACTCAAGAAACGACCGCACAGCGCACTATCACGCATCATTTTGCCAATGATGGCGGGGAAGCCGGGATTTATCTCTACTCCGAGAATCCCCTCCAACAAAGCCATCAGGATGTGTTAGATATCAATTATCAGCCGACCCTGCGCGTGGATGCGTTGGGGAATGAAACCCTGCTGGCATGGGATGAGACAGGCGAAGATTTGATGCGGGCGACCAATGCACTCGGTCAAGCCACCGAATTTGTCTACAATGCCAACCATACGCTTCAGTCTTCAATCGATAGCGAAGGTCGCAAAACCCGTTATTATTACGAAGATACGACCCAACCCCGTTTACAAACCGCCGTAAAGGTGTTCAATAATCTGGCCGAGACCACCCTGCTGCAATGGGATACTTGGAGCTATGACAACAAAGGGCGGGTGCTGTCCATCAAACGCTTAAACCCGACCAATGGCAGTACCCTGAGTGAAGTCACCCGTGCTTACTATGCGAGTGGCAGCGGGGCAGGTTTGCTGCAAAGTGTCACCCTTAAAGACCAAGCCCCAACCCCGGATGACCAAACCACCACCTATCTTTACGATGATTACGGACGGGTGGTACAGGTCAACCAAAGCAGCACCTTCGGGAGCTGTGCCAAATCGCGCACGGTGTACGATGCGGCGGGCAATGTGGTGGCTTCCATTTGCAACTATGAAAATGCTGGCGCAGCGCCCACGACGGCGGCTGAGGCAATTCAACTCCGCCAGAATACCAGTAATCCTGATCTGAATCGGGTAACGGTACATGAGTATGATGCACTGGGACGACGGTTCAAAACGACAACGGAGGCAGGAACCACTGATGCGCTTACGACTCTCACCGTTTATGATGCGCTTGGGCGGGTTATCCGCACGATTGCCAATTACAACAGTGCCACATCCGGCGTGACCCAACCTTTCACTGCCGCGCACAGTGCCTTTGGGCATGGGGCGGACAACATGGACAACCAAGTCACCGATACCGTCTACAACCAGCGCGGACAGGTGCGGAAGCAGGTGGACTTGTTGGGCAATGTGACCCTGTTTGGCTATGATGAGGCGGGTCGCTTGGTCAAAACGGTGCGGAGTGCCAGTCAACCCAACTACAACAATGACTACAATGGCGACCCGAGTTTAATGAACTATGTTCCCAATGCTCAAGCTGACCAAGATATTCTTGCGACGAATGCGTACAATGCCAATGGCAGCCTCATCAAGTCGGTAGACGTTTTAGGGCGGGTGTCACTGACAGGCTATGATGCCCTTAACCGCGTCGTCAAAACCATTCAGAACGCTAGCCAACCCACTTATGACCTGACGCTTGACCCCGATTTGAGTGACTATGGGGTCGTGGTTGCACCAGACCAAGATATGTTCTCCATCACCGACTATGATGTCATGGGACAGGTGGTGCGAACCACGGATACACTCGGCAATGTCACCCTGTATGGGTATGACGCGCTGGGACGACAAGTTAAGGTCATTCGGAACGCCAGTCAGCCCGATTATGACCTAAGCAATGACCCGGCATTGAACAATTATCTGCCAAGTACGGCGGCGGACAAGGACATCCTCAGCACGTCCGTTTATGATGTGCAGGGGCGGATTTTCCAGAGTACCGATGTTAATGGCAGTGTGATCCGTGTGGTTTATGATGGCTTGGGTCGTCAGGTGGCGGCGGTTGCCAGCTATGTTGCACCATCAGGCGCTAATGCTGACCCTGCGACTTGGGGGTGGGATAACGGACAAACGCGCTGGGAAGATAATGCCAACCAGCCCATTACGCATGGCACCAACAATGATGAAAATAGTCTCTCCCAAATCGCCTATGACCTTGAGGGACGGGTCAAATGGACGGTGGATACGCTGGGGCGCTACACCTTTTACGGCTATGATGACCTGAACCGCCGCGTGCGGGTGATTCGGAATGCCACCAATTTAAGCCACAATTTTGTGACCGACCCCGATTTGAGTAGCTATGTGCCGAGTGGCGGGACAGGGGGTTCGGATGAAAACCGGATGACCCAAACCATTTATGATGCACAGGGGCGGGTCTCTACCACGATTGACGAACGCGGCAACCGTACTTTCTATGTCTATGACAAACTCGGACGGCAGATTAAAACCGTCCGCAATGCCAAAGATGCTGCCACCCTTGCCCTCAATCCGGGGGATGGGGGCTATGTGGCGGCCAATGACCCGCGTAGCAGCAGTTATACCCTCAGCAGTGAAACTGACCGTGACCTCGTAACGCGCACCGTCTACGATTTTGCGGGGCGTGTGACCAGCACCTTTGACCCCGTAGGACGCGAAACCCGCCGTGAGTATGATTTGGTGGGGCGGGTCAAGAAAACCATCACCAACTATGTCAATGGCGTGTTTAGCAGCGCAGCGACAGATGAAGATTTAATCAGCACCACCGTCTACAACAAAGCCGGACAGGTGCTATCTACGGCAGACACCTACCATACCCAAACCCAATTTACCTATGATGCGGCGGGACGACGCTTGACCGTCACTCGTGCCGCGAATACCCCCCTCGCGGTGACGGATTACACCTGTTACGACAAAGCGGGACGGGTACTGCGCGTCATTCAACATTGGACGGGGTTGGGCGAACCGAATGCCAAACAGCCGAATGGGGATTGGGTGTTTAAGCCCTTCAACCATGGCCTGAACCATGATGAAAACCGTGTCACTGAATATGTGCGCGATGCGTTAGGCCGTGAGACTAAACGGATTGACCCCACGGGCGGGGAAACCCTCATCGTCTATGCCAAAGATGGGCGGGTGCTGTCCACCACCGACCCCGAAGGCGCAATCACCATCCAGCGTTATGATAAACTCCGTCGGGTGCGCCGCACCGTACAAGGTTTTCAAGATAATGGGGTTGACCCCATCAATTGGCTGTGGAGCAGCGCGAATAATCGTTGGGAAAATGGCACTGGGGCGGCACTGGTTCCCGGCACGCTCTATGACCGCAACCAGCTTGTTGACCATGCCTATGACCGCGCCGGACGGCGGGTCAGCCAGCGCGATGCCAGAGGCAAACTGACCACCTATACCTACGATAAATTGGATCGGCGGACGGCGTTGGTCAATCCCCTCAACCAAGATTGGGCGACCAGCTATGCCGATGTCAACGGTGGCTACAAAGTCACCCTGAATGACCCGATGAATTTGGATACCGAGCGCATTTTTGACCGCGCCGGACGGCTGAAAAATCTCAACTATCTCAATGAAACCCCCAAACTGACCCCGAACGTCACCTTCACCTATGACCGTGTGGGCAACCGCACCAAAATGAGCGAACAAGCCGCGAGTCTGGTGCGCGAGACCTTTTATACCTATGACGACATGAACCGTTTGACGCAGGTGGATTTTGACACCGATGGGGATGTGGCGATTGAGCAGAGCGTCAGCTATGAATATGATGCGCGTGGCCTGAGAACCAAATTGACGATGCCCGGTAATTTAAGCGTGACCTATACCTATGATGAACGTGGGCAGCTCCTCAGCCTGACTGATTGGGACAGCCAAACCACGACCTATGAGTATGATGGCGCGGGACGACCCACCCAAGAAAAATGCTCGAACGGTTTCAAAACGTGCAGCCGCTATGATGAAAGTGGACGTTTACGCTGGTTGCAACATCTTTCGCCCGACGAACTCCTTCAAGAATTTGCTTTTACCGTTGATAAACGCGGCAATCGCACGCTCGTCCGAGAAGCCAAATCGCAAGCCACTCCTAATAATCTCATCATTCCCACCGATGATTCGCGCATTAATTTCTACAAAGGCGAATGGACAACGGCTGGCAGCTACAAAATCAGTGATACTTTAACGGCAGCCCTAGCGATTGCGTTTTATGGAAAAACCATCATGCTCACTTTTGGGACGGGTTCAGATTATGGCATTTGTGACATTTATCTTGACCAAACCCTCTGGAACAGTATAGATACCTATGCTGCTTCAACAGGCGAAATGACGGTCACAATCTCCGCCTATAATTTGACGGGGCATGTGCTTGCGATTCATAACCGCCGCGAAAAACACCCCGCTTCAACGGGCTACAAATTGTCGTTCAAGCAGGCTGAAATTGTCGGTAATTTTTATCAGCATACTTTACAGCATAGCTATGATACGGTTTCACGCTTGAAGCAGAGTGCTTATCGGCTTGGTGCGGCTGCAACGGGTGCAACTTTCCGCCAATATGATTTTACGTATGATTTGGCTGGCAATCGCACCAATCAAACCGTTAGATTAAACGGCGCGGTGAGTTCCAACGTCAATTACACTTATAACAACTTTAACCAACTCATCAGCGACGGAGTAAATAACTACACCTATGATGCAAATGGGAATCTCACAAGCATCAACGGTAGTCCTGCCTATACGTGGGATAGAGCTAACAGATTATTAAGCTATGGTGGAAATTCCTACACTTATAACGGTTCAGGGCAAAGAGTCACACAAACGGTTGGTGGAAATGTGACTCAGTATTTGCAAGATGTACAACCTGCTTTGTACAAACTTTTATCCGCCACAACTGGTGCAAATACGACTCGCTATGTGCATGACCCAATGGGAATCCATTCGCAAGAAAACCCTGATGGCAGTTGGAACTGGATGTTGAACGATGGGTTAGGTAATGTCAGAGGAGTTATAGACGCGAACGTGAATTCAGTAGCGACCATGCAATATGCGCCGTATGGCGAAGTTTGGGATAGCACAGGCACGCAACCCATTTTTAAATTCACAGGTGAGCAGACCGATAGCAACGGATTAATTTATTTACGCGCAAGACATTTAAATCCAAATTTGGGTGTTTTCCCAAGCCTTGACGTTTTGGAACTTGCAAATAGATACTGGTATGTAGTGGGAAACCCTACAAATTTAAATGACCCGACAGGCATGATACATGAAAATCCTCAAAACTATAGTTCGTGTAATTCTAAATTAAAGATTCAATCTCCATGTGACCAACTCGGCTATGTTAATAGATATCAAGTTGACCCAGCAGTTGTTATTAATTCTGCTAATGCAGCAAATATTGATCCTATTTTATTTGGAGCTTTATTAGAAACAGAGACATATTCTTTCGATACACGGTTTCCCGCATCGGTAACAGTAGAAGGGAACGCAATATGGAATATTATAAATGATCAACCCCACACCCCAACAACATGGGGAATTCCAAATATGCAAGCACAAATAGCATATATGGCTCTTAATCAGCATGTGTTTGATGATGAATATATTGGAGAAATAGCTTCTGAGCTATCTGTTCGTTCGTACAACGAAGCAGCGTTCGGAACTATTCTTTGGAACGAAAGGGGAGCATGGGAAATGGAGACTTTAGGATATTGGCTACATGAAGACCATACGCTAGCTATAAAGCTAGCTGCTTACCATCTCTCAGATTTAAGCAAAATAATCATGAGAGATTTATGGGAAGAAGGACAAATTAGAGTAGGATTTTCTAATTGTGATAGCGCAGCTAACTGTGGTATATCCATTGAACAATTAACAATGTTAACTGTAATTGCTTATAACCAAGGTTGGGATAATACTCTTGCCCTTTTTAGAGCGAACCGTGTTGGAACAATAGCTTGGCATCAAGGTGTGTTAAATACAATAGAAGTCAGCGCTCAGTCGGGTTATCTTAAATTAGTTACGCAAAACTTACCAAAAGTCAGTGGTTGTTTTAGCTTGTACGAATTCACGCTACCTAATCTGAGGTGGTTTTAAATGATAAAAAATATTGGTTTTTGGGGAAAAATCATATGTTTCATTTGTCTTGTGCTACTTATAAGTTATATTATTTTGGTAAAAACTACTCCAAAAATTAATATTAAAGAAGAGGGAATTATAATAGATTTTATAGGATATGAGTTTGATTCTCAGCATGTAGACAAAATTATCCAGATAACACAACAACATTCTGAAAAATTAGGCGGTTCAACAGGAAAAAGCAGTGTATTTCAAGTTGAAGTTTTACTTCTCTGTGATTTAAACTTGTGTCATCTTCAATTTTTATCCATAGATACACAATTGGTTTTTGAAGACAAATTACCTTGGCAGCGAAGAAACTATGTTGCAATCACCGAGTATATTTTCAATATAAATACTGGGAAATATAAAATTTTAACTTGGCAAGAAACTTACCAAAATGTAGTCGAATTTGGGGTTGAATGGAACAAATTAGATGTAAATTTTGAAGAAATGTTACAAATTGCTTTTAATTCTCAAAATAAGACTCTAAACGATGTGCAATTTTTTGAAATGTATGTAACTTTCAATTCGTGGGAAAAGATTTGGCACATAGTATTTTATAATACTGATGATGAAAAACAAAAAATTAGTGAGCTTCAAATAACGGCAGAAAATCTAATAAAATAAATTTAAAATTTTTATGATAATATATTGACCAAAATTTCTAGGGCAGTTGGGATACCTATACGGTAACGGCGGGGGAAACCTCTGTGGCTATTTCTGCCTACCAGTTCAAAGGCCATGTGGTGGAGATTCACAACCGTCGTGCCAATCATCCCCTCTCCACAGGCAATAAATTGGCGTTCAAACAATTAATGGTGGTCGGCAGTTTTTACCAACACACGCTTCAACATACTTATGATACGGTTTCGCGGCTCAAACAAACCGCCTATCGCACAGGCGACGCGGTGATAGGCACCCCCTTCCGTGAATACAATTTTACCTATGATTTAGCGGGCAACCGAACAAACCAGACCGTTAAATTGAACGGTGTAGTCAACGCGAATGTGAACTACTCCTACAATACTTTCAATCAACTGATAAGTGACGGGACAAACACCTATACTTACGATGCCAATGGCAATCTCTGGAAAACCAATACTATTGTCACCCACACATGGGATAGAGCCAATCGCCTCTTGAATTTCGGGGGTAACACCTATAGCTATAATGGACAAGGACAGCGAATTCAGCAGCAGGTAGGAGCGGCTACGACGAATTACCTGTTGGATAGAGGTATCGGGCTTTATAACGTTATTGCTGCTACGAACGGTGCAAATACTACTCGTTATATTCACGATGCAATGGGCATTCACAGCCAAGAGAATCCTGATGGTAGCTGGAACTACATGCTCCTAGACGGCTTAGGGAGCATCAGAGGACTTGTGGATGCGAGTGCAAATATTCTGGGAACTCGCCAATATGACCCCTATGGCAATGTGTGGAATACAACAGAGAGCCTCGTCAGTATGCCATTTGAGTATACAGGGCAACTAAAAGACAGTAATGGCTTATTGCACCTTCGCGCCAGAAATTACAATCCCAATTCAGCTAATTTTATTAGCCTTGACCCCGTAGAAACTGTTAATCGCTATAACTATGTGTATGACAATCCTGTAAATTGGACAGACCCCTCTGGCTTGTGGTGTCCATTAGGTAGGGACGAAAGTACAGGTAGATGTCATGGGCATGAAATAACTGACGCGGTAGTTGACGCGGGGGTTGCTGTAGGACGTTTGCCGGGTGATGTATCTGAGGAATTAGGCGTAGACCGACGATATGCCGATGACTTCTCAGCGACGGCATTTGGGGTTGCGGGAGATGTTATCAGCGACGCTTCCATTGTGCCTACCTTGATTTTGGAAAATCCTAGTGTTGCAGCTAAAGCAATAGGAAAATGGGTAGAAGAGAATCCCGAAGATGCAGCGCTAGCTGCTTTTGCATGGATGTTTGCTCCAGCAGCGGGTCCTCTTGTGCTTGCCTATGGCTCTGTTGGTGGTGTAACAGGTTTTACAGGTGGGTATATCTACGGTAATGCTATGTATAATATGGCGGCTTCTGGACAGTGTGGATGCGAACGTCAGCAAATGGTTACAGAGATGGGAAAAAGTGAATTTGTTCGAGAAGTTGCTCAACAAGGTACTCAGTATGGTACGCTTTTTGGTATGACAGCCGGGGTTGGCTGGACTGGAGAGATTGTAGCAGGCGGCGCAGGGATGTTTACAGGAAGTCAATCCATGTTAGCTTCAGGTTCAGAGATGTGGAATAACGGTAGGATTGACCCATGTAATGGGCTTGACTTCTTACTAGGGGCTGCTGGCGTATTGGGTAGCTATAAACTTGTGCAGAAGGGGTATAACGGGTCGTCTGGATTTCGACAAGCCACTAACGCAGGACGCGGCTTTTACGATTATGTGGAAATGCTGCCAAATGGTGTTAGAGTTAAAATAAGATATGGTATTAACCTTGCAAGTAACACTATTGATCAAATTTTGTACGAGTTTGATTTGGGAACACCAAATTTAGGAGGTGGAGACATTCCATTGCAAGCTATTAAACATATACTTGCAGGTGATACCAGAGGTGGAGGGCATACAGGAGGCCTAGGAAAACCTAATAAATCGGAATTTCCGCCTCACTGGAATGATATGAGAATATTAAATGCTGCGGCTGAGGTTTTAACAAACCCTAATTCTACTATTGTGCAGCAAAGTGGCCCATTAGGAAGTCGCTTTACTAATGCAGGTGCTGCATCACGTTTTCAAATAAAAGGAATTGTTTCGGGAGTCGAGATAACCGTCATCTGGGAACCTACGGGCAAATTAGTGATTACAGCTTATCCCTCTAATTTACCGAGGAATCCATAAACCGAGAGAAGAATTAACATGATGCAAAAAATTTTCAATAGCATCTTTCGTAAGAAAGACTCTGAGAGTAAAGTTATCCATGACAAATTTGAAATGTTGCTTGTTCTAATTAATCCAATTACCCAAATAGATTTCGAGTTTATATCTACTGCTATGAGGTGTGGAGAGGAATGGATAGCGCTAGAAATTCTTTGTGAACAAATATACGATCATCAAATTCCTATCTCAAAAGAGGTTTACGTTCTTATAAACGAACTCGCCAAAATTATGAATATATCAGGGTATTATCTGAATCTCATAACACCGCTAATATTAACAGAAGATTAATATTTTTGTAGAAACATTATGACTTTTTTGTATCATCTAATACATTTAATTAATAATTTAGCAAGGATTCACGCTAGATATAAAACGATTTGTTTAGCTTGTGATTTAGGTAAGCATTCGTCTCTGCTACAATATTTTAAAAAGCGCACGAGGATGCTCACAGCACCTTGGCAAATTCAAGTTTTGTTGCATTCAAGTGCGTACTGAATTGATATTCTAAATACACTTATTTAGTGGTCAGTGTTACTAGCAAGCGCATAATTTCAATGGCACTCTGCTTGGAGGTATCAGGCAATTGATGAAATTCTGCCAGCAGCGCTCGGTCAAAATCATCGGGGGCAAGTTCATCGGAGTCGTAGAAGTAAAAGAGGGGGACTTGGAGGGCTTGGGCAAAGAGGGGTAATTCGGTGACAGGAAACTTACGTTTGCCATGTTCATATTCAGAAATGGCGGTTTGGTCTTTGGCAACTAACGCGGCGAGTTCTTCCTGAGACAATCCCAATCGTTCGCGGGCTTGGCGAATGCGCTGCCCCAAGACTTTCAATTCCACTACCGCTTCCCCACCTATTTCTATATGAAAATCCCATAACTGTATTGCCATTGTAGGTAATCTGGATTTATACTGTCTATAGCATCGATGCTATAGAATATTTCCTTTTCAAATGAATATGAGATAACCTGCTGGTTAGGGTTGTCGTGGGTGTGGAAAGGAGGGCAGCTGCCATGAGCGGCGGTGGTGGTACGTAAGAAAAGAATCATCAGGCGGGTAGTGAGCAGTTGGCACTATCCGCATCGTTTACCACTCCCAGCGTAGGCTGTAACTCTCATAGAGTTTGGGTTTGGGGATATGCCATTTTACTTGCTGCCGTCCATCGGGTAAGGTTTGGGTCGCTTCACCACCCACAAGAGTCGTTTTAGACCTGCGATGTTCAATCATCACGACCCGTTTTGGCAAACGGTTCTTCGGGAAAACAACAGCGATGGTCAAATCGCGGGTTACATGATCAATGGTGGTTTGAAAGTATTCCACGTCCTTTTTGAAGCCATCCTCTATGCGGCGTTCAATATGAAATTCTTCGATATCGCCCCGTTGTTTCATCTCACGCAGTGAAATTAAAATCCGATAGCGGTGTCCGTCCTGATAACGGTCAACCGGAAAGCCGGGGGAACAGTTGTACTCGGCGAAGATCTTGCCATCGCCCCACGCCTGATCTTGATAGGCGATGATATTGTCCTGCAAAAAGCGGACTTTTTGGCGTTTGTAAAACTTAGCAACCTTGCCTTGGTCGTCCAGCAGTTCCAAACGGGTATCATATTCCAAGACTTCGTAGAGTCCGGGCAAACGATTCAAGCGCTGCCCCACTTGCCAAAGGGTCTTAAGCGTGTCCAGCAAGTCAATATGAATAACGCTTTTGAGGAGTGAGAGGGTGGGTTCAAGCGGTAGAATCACGGAGGGTGAAAATATATTTGCTAATGCCCTTATGATAGCATAAACGCGGCTAGGTTTGCGCGGCGCTACCCACGGCGAAACCCGTCACGAACATTTCCAGCAAGGGATTGTGGGCATGGATTTTGTCAGCAGGCGCAAACTGCGGTTTCAGTTCAACCCGTTTGCCTGCTGCGGAGATAATTTCAAAAATGCGGAAATCGGTTGTTTGGGTGGCAAGGTTAAAAGCGGAAATGAGCAAGACTTCCAGCGCTTGTGGGTCTTCGGAGGGACGTACCTGCAAATCGTCGTCTTTGGCACGCACACTCATCCATGCTTCCATGACGATGAACACTTCTTCCAACGTGTCGATCATGCCCTGTTTGCCAAACAAATACCCGGCCACATACATGAATTGCAGACGACCTTCGGCGGTGTTTGGGAATTCGGGGATTTGTCCCACGACGGCGTTTTCTCTCCCCTTAGCAATCACCGTCGGTAGATGTTCTTGCTCTAAAGCAATGGCCTTCGCATGTTCGGCAAGCGTGTCGAGGGTAAAACGTTCGGGGTTCTGGGTGTTGCTCATAAACCTATTTTCAATTTCAAGCGTTTGACTTCGGTGTAAAAATTCTCGCGGCTAGCGACGTAAAATAACACCACCGCTTGGGCTTTCTCATCAATGGTATACACAATCCGATAATCGGTTTTGCTAACTCGTGTGTGGAGCGACCAGAGAAAATTTTGGTAGCCTTTTAAGGGTTTGCCGAGGCGTGGGTTGTCTTCTAATTGAAAAACCAAGTTTTGAATATGTGTTTGGGCAACCGAGCTAAGTTTTTGGAAGGATTTGTCAAAACTCCTAACGGTTTGTAGTGCGTATTTCATCAAAAAGCCGCTGGGTAGGTCGGACGTGACCAGCTTTCCAATCGTTGATACCTTCCTCAATGGCGGTATGCGCCACTTTATCCATCATGAGCGCAATCGTCTCGGCCAACTCAGGGTCATTGTCCACTAAATCATCAATGACTTGGAGATAAATCTCAGGCACAAGGCGGGCAATGCGCTGGTTGTTCTTTTGAATGACAAATTGTTGATTTTTCAAATCAACCAACTCGATTAGGGTATCAATCTGGGTAGACAGGTCAGCCGTTTGGATAGTTTTTTGGATTTCAGGTAACATAACAGATGTATTATATCATACTGTCTCGTCTCACTCTACCCGAACTGTTTTACCCAATAGTGTTGGGCTTCTGCCTCAACCGCTTGCCAGTAATGCGGTCTTTGTTCTTTCGGGATCGGAGGATGCGTAAGTTGTTTGGGTGGTAAACCCCTGCCCTCCCCGATTTGAACGGCGGCTTTAATTTCAGCGTGTGTTAAGCCAACCGCATGGGCGGCCAGTACGCTTAGCGCCAGATTAACAGCGACCCCTGTAACAATTACGCCGTCCGTCGTTCCCCAAAACAGGACTTCTTTAGCAGCCTCAACGACTTGGAGATAAGCCAGCCACTTCGGGTTTTGAGAGGTCTGTTCTATATGGGCTGTCCTTTCAAAAATCGCGGTTTCCTCTCCGCCTGAATAGTGTGCCTTATCATCGTTCGTTGCGGTTGGCATGTGTGTAAACAGGGGAGCAGTTAAATCAAGGGCAGCCTTCATCATCTCCGCTTCTATTTCTTCCTCGGTTCTTGGATCTTCACGCATCATCGGTAATAACATATGTGGGGATAAGGGCAGCAAGGGGTGGGCATTCACGCCAAAATGAGCGATTTCAGGCGCGTGGAACATCTCGGTTTGTTGGGGTTGCTGGCGCTGTTTATCAGCTTGTTTTTGGGTGCGGGTGCGGTTGTCCACTAAATCCGCTGAAAATAGGCTGTACTGCAAGACAGATTCAGAGGGTGGTAATGGCTTTTGGGCAGGAGCATCTAACTCAATCGCCTGATGCGTCGCTTGAGGCGTGGGCGCATACGCGGCTAATTCTTCGCGCAGATACGCGATTATTTGAGGTCGCCAGCGTGCAATCTGGTTTTTGCTCACACCTTTAGCGGCACAGAATTTACGGAATGTGCCTGTCTGACTGTAACGGTCAGTGTAATGATACATGTAGCCCTCAATAATGGTGCGGGTGATGTGTTCAATCGGAATTCGGTCAAACTGTTTATTGGTTTGCCCATTAGCGTGTACTCCAGTGCGGGGAATAGTCAGGTCAGCCCGCATTCGTTGGACAACCGTTTCAATGGCACGGGCAATATCGGCGCGCTTATCGGCGCGGATAACCGGGCGATCATGGAATGGGATGAAACGCTCATTGCCATCTAAGTACAAGAGGTCGGTTTGCTGTTCCCGTTTTTCCTTGCGTCGTTTAGCGTACATGCACCGCGCTCGGAGGACAGCCGTCTTGGTCAGGATGCCCGCCGCTTGACTAAACTCGGTGGCACGGTGAATCAGATTGTAATAATTCGGGTCAGCTTGCCAGCGCTGCCAGAGCCAAATCAGGGCTTTTTGGTGAATATCTTCTAGGGTATCAAAGTAAGCAGCAGACGAGATAACATCGACGGCGTGGCGGTTACGGGTGATGCGCTGCCAGACTTCTTTGCCGAGTGTCCCCTCTAACCACAATTCAAAGGTCGGATAATCCGTCAGAAAAGTGGCGATGAGAGCGGGCATCCCCACCGTTGCAGGCAAAAGCAGCAGTTCTGAGTGGGATTGTCTTTCGGTCATAGCGTTGGATGCTGACAAGGGGTACGGACGCTGCCCTTGTATCAATAAAAAATATTCGCCGTTCTTTTGTTTTTACTCCTCTCCTCCCCAAAGAAAATCAAGGTCATCCAGTTCATTCAAAGCGCCATCTTCATCCGTTAAGTCAGCAAGTAGCGTGAATAACACAGCGCGGTCTGAGGGCGGGTCATCGGTCAGGTGAGAGGCGATGTCCTCACGCCGTTCTTGGATGAATTGCTGGGCGGTTTCTTTGGGGAGCATTTGCCGATAAACCCCATCCATTGGATGGTTTTCATACCAATACCACTGCTGGGTATACCACTGCTCACGCGGTTCATGAAAGCCCAAGCCGTAGAAAGTCAGCCCATAGGTTTTGCTATTCACTTCCCTACTCAGGGTCACAAACAAAAATTCGCCGTAACTGTTGCTGTCTAGGCGTACCGCATGAACTTGGGTAGTTTCATCAGCGAGCAGTTGTTGAAACCGCCTCTCACTGATGCGGTAGTACAGGGCTTCCTGTTCGGTCAGTCCAAAAATAGCACTGGTTCGCTGGAATTTGGCAGGTTCATGTTCACGAGTCATGCCACTCCTTGAGGTGAAGGGCTTTGAGTTCACGCAAGGTTTTAGGAGCAAAATGGCGGTCACGCTCAACAGGCAAGCCCATTCTGCCGCGCACGTTTTCTAATTCAGATAAGGAGAAATAGCCCAATTCTGTTTCTAGTCCAACCACCAAACCAAAAAATGTATCTTGCCCATCAAATTCACTGGCATACCACGTCCAGTTGCCATCCGGGGTAAAAAACTTCACCTGTGCCAGCGCGTCTAAACCTAATGTTTCATTGGCATAGAGTTTGGGCAGTGTGGCTTTCAGTTCTTCAGTGAGTAGTGGGGTTGGCGGACGGAGTTCAGCCCGATTTTCTTTGAGGGGTCGGGTAATATCGGCTAATCGGCGCTGCGGGTTATTGTAATGAAGGTAAAAATGCTCGTCTGTCTCATGCCCCCAAACTTCTAACGTGTCCTCTCCTCTTCGCTTGGCAATGTAGCCACATTGTTCAGCAATATCGTTGGCTTGTTCAAAGGCTTCATCTCGCGTGCTGTAGAGGGGTAAATCCATCTCACCAAAAATATGGACAATAGCGCCTTTGATGGTGTCTGAGGTTTCCCAGAGTTGGCACTGTAGACCAGAGGGGAATTCTATGAGAGGGTATTTTAATCCGGCGACCCAATACGCCCCGAGCTGGTTGAAGACTGCCTCACTATCCAGAAAAAACAAGCCTTCAATGGGCAGTGATTCAAAATCAGTGGGGTCGGATTTTTCTCGCCACGACATATTAAGTGTGTAAAGATGGTAGCACATAGACCCTTTCACCTGCCATTGGCATTTCCTCGCCCCTAATTTTCAAACCGCCCCTGCGCTTCGCCAATTTGCAACGCGGTGGCGATTTGCTCCTCTGGTAGTCCTGCGCGCATGGCTTTGAGGCTCGTTCCAAGCAATTTCGTTCGGAAATGCTTCAACTTTGCTCCTTCAACGGTTGCCCATAGGGTATAGGTTTCGGCAGTTTTGACTAACTCGGTATACAGACTTTTTTGTACAGGAGAAAGTAATTTTGGCATACACGTATGCTCCTTTTTAATTATTACATGCAAACGCGGGTGCGTCGCTATAAACTAACTGCACTCGCACGCGCAGGCTGTCATCGTCAAGGCGTAGCCCCGACTACCCAGACCGGGTTTTGTCACCGCGAATGCGAGGGGCAAAAATGACATGCCAGCCACCTTCCTCTAAAAATCTGGTGAGTGGCTGTGCGGGTCAAGGGATGGGTAGTCGGGGGTCAAACGCAGTGCCGAGACCCGACACCATCAAGCGACAATCGGGGTGGTTTTTGGGTGGCTCATTCCCGCATAGCGTGGAAGGAGAGCCGCAAAAAGTACCCCAGTGCAGGCGCTTGACCCCCCCACTTCGTTTTCAAGGCTCGATGCCGCCGAAAACGAAAACTGCCACGCGGCACTACGTCACATGAACTGACGGGGTAAGTGACGGGGTTGGTGACGAGCCTTCTACACGGCGTAAGGTCGTAAAAACGGAGGTTGGTCGCGCAATCAAGGTAAGCCGCATCCCTCCCCTACTCAACCGATTTTCACGCCCTTGAGTGGCTTAAGCACCGTCTTTTTCATCGGCGAATTTTTTTTTGCCTGTTCAGCATTCTTAGATGAGAAATGGGTGAGTGAAACACGAGACAGGCGGCAAAATCAAGTAAGCTAGAGAGAGAGGTTGCGAGATGAATAGGCAGTCTTCCACGTTGGGAGACGAGCCTCAGCGTGGTCATTAACAACTACAGACTCGTCAACAAAAAGGAGGTTGCATGAAACAACCCCCGTATGAACCAAGTCTGATTATACAAATGATTCGCAGTTCTTTCAAGATAGCTGGTTTTCCTATCCCAGCAACGTTTTGGGTAGGCTACCGCTATAAGGACAAACAGAGGAGCATTTTCCTCGTTGTGAGCGAGTCGGACTCGTAGACCGATTGGGGCGCGTCAATCTCTGACAATAAGACAGCTATTCATCTCCGCCCCAACCCCACGCATCCTTTCATGACTGCTACAATGATATTTAGCTATGCTTCAAACAGGTGCTTCCGTCAAGAATCACCTGTGGCTTGAACATCCTTGCTCGGTGTTGAAGCCTTCGGCGCGTTATCTGAGCAAGGGACAATAACCCGAATTTGAGGTGATACACAAAAGTTGGGTTGCTTGATTGGGTACATTTGCTCCCTTAAGCAACCCTCTTTTTATGGAGCAGCTAGTTTAATACAACAATGTGGTGGGTTTTTCCCTACTGGCTACCGACCAGATGGGATAAGTCAAGACTTTTTCAGGTGTTATGTCTGAGAGGGTCGCAAACCAAAAGCGACTTTTCCCCTGTACTCTCTCGGTAGCGGCGCGTAAATTCTCGGCACGCTGGGCGGTTTTAGTAACAGTCAACACACGAAATTGCTGAATGCCAAACCGCTTGAGGGCAAGGTCGCTCTTAGCGTAAGCGAGATAGGCTTGAATTTTGCGTTTGAAGACACGACTGCTCTCCGTTCCCCGGTCAATTTCCCAGAATAAATGAGTAATTCCCTGCTTGGTTTTGAGCGCACAATAGCCATCAGGAATGACGGCTCTGGAAACTTCATCCGCCGTCGTTACGCGGTCATAGTCGGTTTTGAGGTCGTATTCACTCAGCCATTTGAGTAATTCAATCCCCTGTTGCTGACAGGCTTGCTCGACTGCGATACGCACATCATTGGTTTCCAGCGTGTGATGCAAAAAGAGCATGGTCAAGGGTTTAGACTTGATTCTTCTATGCCAGTGGATGTCTAATCCGCGCTCGGTTCGTAATAACTCCGCACCCGTTTTGTCTAACACATACACCATTGGGGTATTCATTTGAGTGAAATGTACACCTAAAAAACGGCGGTCTATCAGGCGGTGATGATACAGCTTGTGCAGGCGGGCGTAGGCGCGTTTTATTGAACTGAAAAAGAGCAATGCGATTTGTTGGGTCGTTAAAAACCGATAGATGTGGATGGCGTGCAGAATATCGAGGTCTCGATTTTCTAATGACAGTGGTTTGGGACTTTTCAAGCGCTTGTCTCTGCGGGAATATGTGCGGCTAGAGCGTGTTATGGACTTTCAAAGTAAAAAAGCCATACAGTGAACGAAGCG
>CAZXCU010000022.1:0-63360 GCA_964639245.1 uncultured Anaerolineae bacterium | reverse complement strand
TTACGCGCTTGTATCAGGAAGGCTATACCGGCTTCGTGCGCTTCATGGAAATGCTGGACATCGCGCCGGATATTCAAGACTCGCCTGATGCTGTTGAATTGGACAGGGTTCAGGGACACATTGAATTCAGGGATGTGCATTTTAAATATCGGGATGACCACGAATACGTGTTAAAAAATATCTCGTTGAAGATCGACGTTGGCGCGTATATTGCGATTGTGGGGTCGTCCGGCGTGGGCAAAACGACATTGTGTTCGCTCATCCCGCGTTTTTATGACGTAAACGCAGGCGCAATTTTGATCGATGGTCACGATATTCGTGCTATTCGGCAGGACTCGTTACGCAAGCATATCGGGATTGTGCAGCAGGATGTGTATTTGTTTGCGGGGACAGTAGCCGAAAATATCCGCTATGGCTGCCCGGATGCCTCCCGCGAGGACATCATGCAAGCGGCAAAACAGGCCAACGCCCACGCGTTTATCCTGAGTCTGCCGGACGGCTACGATACTGACATCGGACAGCGCGGGGTGAAACTCTCCGGCGGACAAAAACAGCGTTTGAGCATTGCCCGTGTGTTCTTGAAAAATCCGCCGATTTTGATTTTTGATGAGGCCACCAGCGCATTAGACAACGAAAGCGAAAAAGCAGTGCGGGAATCGCTGGAAAAACTCGCGCACAACCGCACGACCTTAGTGATTGCGCATCGGTTGTCAACCATCCGTAATGCGCGGCGCATCCTTGTTTTAACGGAGCATGGCATCGCGGAGCAAGGCACACATGAGACCTTGATAGCCTTGAACGGAACGTATGCCAATTTGTACACCATGCAGGCCAAAATCTAAGCGCGCACCGGGATATTTTGTTTCTGGCACAATTGCACGGCTAAATCGCTGATCAGCACACGATACAGGGGTTGATAGGTGCGGACAAATTTGGGTGAATGGGCAATGGCAGGCCAGCGCAGCGCGGCATGGATTTTGCCAAAAATCTGAAGTTCGTCGGGGGGAAATGACCAGCGCGTCTGGGCGAATTGTTCAAAGGCCTGCCACCATGCTGTCAGTTGTGCGCCATTATTTAACTGCACCTGCTTGACCGATACGACAAAGGTATCGACAAGCGGGTCAATTTTGCCACCGGCTGCCATATACGGGCGCAAATGC
This sequence comes from uncultured Anaerolineae bacterium, assembly GCA_964639245.1. Taxonomy (GTDB): domain Bacteria; phylum Chloroflexota; class Anaerolineae; order Aggregatilineales; family J027; genus SB15. Next base: position 62,200 of record CAZXCU010000022.1, on the reverse strand, counting down.
AAACGCACCCACCGCCCATCGGGAGAAACGGACTCCATCAGGGGCAAGTTCGGGTTGGGTTTGTAAATGCGATATTCCGATTCCAGCCATTCGCGCTCAATTTTTTTATTGACATCCGGTGTGCCGGAACCAAACGTCGCTTGATGCAGCAGTTTGTACACATCGGTCAATTCCATCTCCGGGTAGCGCTCGAGATGGCTTTGAATCAGCGCAGCGAGTGAGTCGTTGGTCATACCTTTTTCCCTTAAGTCGAACCGAAAACCCGCACGAAGTGGCACAGGCAAGGTGCTATTATAACCAATTAATTGCCATACGGGGGAGCATTGTATAAACAGCGCAGAGTGGCAATATCACGCGGCGACAGGCGGTCTGTGGCGTAATCGGCAGCCAGCAAGTCTTCCACATTCGGGCTGTGTACCCACAACCCCAGTGCATGAGTCGCGGCGTGAACCAGCGCCGGAACTTTGCGCGGCGAATCCGACGGAATATACACGATTCCGGCAAAACGCAGCGGCCCGCCCATCACGAATCCCCGGAAACCAAATTCGCTGCACGAATACGGATTGTCGCACGGGGCATCGTCGGCAAACGTCGTCGGGTCAGTGATATGCCAGACCATATCAATCCGTGTATCCGCCAGCAAGGTATCCAGCGTGACAAACGGCTGGAAAAATTCCAAATCCCGCGCCTCGACCCGTACAAAAGTGATCGCCTGACTCAACTGGGCAAACGCCTGACTAATCGCCAATTCCCATGTGGGGTCACCTTCGGGGGGCAGCCCATGGACATAGACGCGAATCGGTTGGGAAGCAAAACGGGGATAGCGCCCCTGAAAGGCAAAATTTTCCATTGAATAATTATTGCCATCGCCCAACCAGTAGGTATCGCCACATACGCCATATTCATAGGGCAAAAACTGCTGCCCTGCCCCGACATCAGCATCGGTGACAAACTGCGGTTCAATCAAATCGCTGGCGGGCGGTGGGGGGGCAGTTGGCGTGATGATTTCCCCCGATTCCGTGATCATGGGAATGAAATCCAGTGGCAAAAAGACGATGACATCAAAAGCACGTACCCACCCGCTGCCCTGCCCGCTGACCAATTGAATCCGAAAAAACTGGCTGTCCGGTGTGCGTCCGGCAATGTCCAGCGCAATCCCCGATTCAAGGCGGGTGACGGATTGTGCCTCCGGTGCAGGTTCGATGAGTAAATCAGCCCCATTTGCACCCACCACCGCATCAGGATTTAAAACGCGAGTCGGCGAGGCACTGGGGGTCAAGGTCGCGGTGGGCAAATCCGTGGGGGTGTTGGTCGGCACCTGGGTATTGGCAGGGCGCGGCGTATGACTCGGCAGTGGGGTATAGGTTGGAATCGAAGTCTGGGTGCGGGTTGTGGTGATGGTTAACGAGGGACTCGGCGTGAAGGTAGGCGTGCGGCTGACGGTTGGGGTCGGGGTAAAAAGAGACTCCAGTTGCAGGGCGGTAGCAGTGCCATTCAACGCAAGCTGAGTATTGACCATGTTCGGGTCAACCTGTGTGGGCAAGGGGTCATCTTTATCCGATGTACACCCGACCAGCACCATCAGCACCACCAACATCAAACTTGCTGCCCGCCGCATATGTGTTCCTTTAGAAAATCTCACCTATAGTACACCACAGCACGCAAAATCGCTTTACTCCCCCGGATAGGTCAGACCCCAAGCCGCCCGCAGCGAATCCATGATTCGCATAATGTCGAGGGTTTCACGGTGGGGACAGGCGGCACTTTCCGTTTGCCCCGCCCGCACACAGCGCATAACTTCCTGCGCTTCATAGTTATATCCGTTGCCCACAAGCGGGAGAGCAATTTCTTGCGCTTTGCCATCCACGGTCAAGGTGAGTTTCTCCGACACCCAGAAGGGAGCGTGAATTTTGAGCGTGCCTTTCGTTCCCCAAAAAATCGCCTCGCGGGAAGTTTCCAGCACCACTGCCGAATGGAGCAGCGACATTTGACCGCCTGCGTGACGGAGTACCATGCCGCATTGATCGTCGGTGCCAGTTTTGCCGAGCATTGCCTGTCCGGTAACGGCAGTTGGATTGCCCAACATGAGGTAAGCCAGCGTAAGCGGATACACACCGACATCCAGCAGCGCCCCCCCGCCCAATTCCGGCGCAAACAAGCGGCTGTTGGGGTCAAATTCCACACGAAATCCAAAATCGGCTTGCAGCATCAACACGTCACCAATCGCGCCGCCATGCAGCAGTTCCCGTGCTTTGACCACCGCCGGAATAAAACGCATCCACATCGCTTCCATCAAAAATAAATTTTTCGCCCGGGCGGTGTCCATCATCAATTGGGCATCGCGGGCATTCAATGCGAAGGGTTTTTCGCACAAAACCGCCTTACCGCCCGCCAGACACAGCAGCGTATGCTCTTTGTGATAGGGGTGAGGGGTGGAAATATAAATCGCGTCAATCTCGGGGTCATTTGCCAGCGCTTCATAGGAGGCATGGCGACGCGGCACCCCCCATTGATTGCCAAATTGGTCGGCGGAGGCTTGCGAACGTGACCCCACCGCGACCAGCGCAGCATCGGGAATCACGCTCAAGCCTTCAGCAAATTTGGCGGCGATATTACCAGTCCCTAAAATTCCCCAGCGAAATGTCTTGTCCATAAAAATTTTTCTCCGATTTTTGCGGCGGGCAGGCCACGATTGTACCCGATAATAGCTGCGCCGCACGATTTTTTTAAGGCGGGGCGAACGGTTAAGCAATTTTTTGAGGGCTGTTTTATTCACCGTCCATGCCCCAGACTTCAATCTGGCTGCTATCCGGCGGGGGATAGTGCCGTCCAATCAACACCCAGAAAATATAATTGAGCGCCAGCGACCAGTAGACCGCCCAATTTTCCTCGTAAATATACCCACGAAACACCACATAGCGCCCGATGATGAATCCACAAAACGCCATAAAAATCAGGGTGGCGATGCGGCGATTTTTTTCTGCACGCTGGACGAAGAAGATTAAAACGGTGTACAGCAGAGTAATCAGCACGAGGGCGCTCGTGTCTTTAATATCACCCAATCCCGTTAATAACCCCGCTCCCAAGCCCACCAAGCCAATCAGCATCAGAATCAGGCGGAGAATGGCGTTTCGGGCGCGGCGACGGGTGATTTTACGTTTGGCATCGGCTTCTATTTCGTCGGCGGGGGTGTCTGGCAATGGAAGAAATGCGCCAAAAAGAAAAATCAAAGCCATGCCCGGCACAGACAGCACACTGTCCGCCGCCGTGTCGAGTTGAATGGCGGCAAAGATGTTTAAAATCGCAAAGGTGACGACGAGTGCGAGAATCGCCTGCACCACTCCCCCTAAAATCCGCTGACTTTGTTCCATCTGGGTCACTTGGTTGCATCCCCTGTTTGTTGTCCATGGAGACTATATATAGAGGCTATCCAAATGACAAGCGGGAGCGTCATGTCAATCCATGCAACTTCAACCCCATAGACCAAACGAGTAAGCGGCAGCAAAGTCAGGGAAAAAATAAGGGGAAGCACCCGCCAATTCCACCCCACCAACGGCGGAACAATCATCATCATGGCAACGCTATAATGGTAACTAAGAGCATAAGGGGTAATGAGCAAGGAGCTGACAGCCAAAAATGAAAAAGTCCAACGGGTGGGCTGCATCCGGTAATAAACCACTCTATAAATAGATATAATGAATATGAAACATGCCACGATAGTAGGATAAAGTAAATGCAGATTCAGGTAATCGGCAGCCCGCCACAAGGTGGTGAGCCATGCGGTTTGGGGTTCAACACGGGTCAGGGTTTCATACCAGCGCAAAGGCCAATCGAGGCCAAAAATAAGAAAGGAACTTCCCCCTACCAACGCGGGAAGCTGCATGGCCTTGAGGAGATATTTTTCCTGATATGCCCAGTAGACTGTATAGGCAAGTAGCAGTAATACACTGGTCGGTTTCATTGACACAATGACCCACCCCATGCCTAACTGATACGGCTGATGTTTTTGGATTCCCCGAACAATAAATATTAATCCTAGAAGCACCAGTGCATCCAACTGTCCACGAAAAAACAAATCGAATGTATGCAGATTGACCAGACAAACTGCCAGCGACCAGACTTTGGGGTAGCCGTGCAATTCACGGGCAAAAAATCGCCATCCTTGAATTAGCACGACAATACTGAACAAGGCCAACGCTGCTTGTCCGCCTTTTTCTCCCATCCAGCCAAAGGGGTATAAAAAGAACAATGTCCAGGGGGGATTATAAAAATTGTGAGCGATGGTATAGGGTTGAATGCCATCTCGCCAGAACTGCCACTGGGGGTAATAGGTAAAATGAAAATCTACGCCCGAAGGCCAACTGAATAAATGAAAGGCAAAAAAAAACAAACATGCAAGTGTCACCGGCAACAACCAGCGTAAAGTCACGGGAAACATCCTTCCACAGAGAAATCCGTTGCATTGTAGCGCGATTGTGGGTTAATTTGGTGGACTGTTCACAGCAGCATGGTATAATTCGCTCATTCAACATCTTAAGGAGCATGGTATGAGCTTAGAAGTTACTATTTCTGAAATGAAACGGGTGCATCTGGTCGAAGTCAATGGGCGTGTGGACAGCATGAGCGCCAATGAACTGGGTGAAGCCCTCAACGGGGTGATTGACAAAGGCCATACGCATGTGGTGGTTGACCTGCGCGATGTCGAATATATGAGCAGCGCCGGGCTACGCGAGATGGTTTCTGCGCTCAAAAAAATCCAGAAAGCGGGTGGCGATTTGCGCGTGGCAAACCCCTCCGAACGAGTGATGGAAGTCTTGGAATTGGCAGGTTTGGACACGATTTTTAAAATTTATCCCACGCAGGTGGAAGCAGTAGGTAGTTTCTAGCCTTGATTGAGCGTCACCTCAAAATTGATGCAAAAATGGAGCGCGTGCGCGAAGCCTGCGAATTTGTGGCGCAGCTTGCCGAAGAAGCCGGTTTTGATGCCCGCGCTGCCTATCATATTGAAATTGCAGTGGACGAAGTGTGTACCAATATTGTGGAACACGGCTTCGCCCCGCACAAAGGCGCGGCATCGGGCGGGTATATTGCGCTGGATGTGCGCTTTGACGACCCCTGCCTCAAAATGGCGATTAGCGACAACAGTCCGCAATTTGACCCCACCACCCAAGCCAAAGTCGATATGGACAACGACCGCTATAAACGCGAACCCGGTGGTTGGGGACTGCATTTTGTCCGCCAATTGATGGATGAAGTCGAATATGGCTACGCAGAGGGGCAAAACCACCTGACGCTGACCAAATGCTTGCCTGCGCCCGCCGCCGTGCTGGTGGAAAGCCACGATTTCCGCGTGCAAACCGGCGAGTCCCACAAAAATTATCAGGTGCTGCGCTTGTTTGGGCGCTTGGACGGGGTATCGGCACCTGCCCTCAAACAAAGCCTTGCCCAGATGACCACCGGGGGGAAATCCCGTTTAATTCTGGACATGGCCGGGGTGGATTATATTTCCAGCAGTGGACTCAAGGTGATGGCTTCTGTATGGCGGGACTGTAAAGAGCATGAGGGTAATTTGCTCTTGGCGGGGTTGAACGAACGCCTACAAGACATTTTTGATATTGTCGGTTTTAACACCTTTTTTGATATTTATACCGATACCAACGCTGCATTTGAAGCCATTGAGGATTAACCATTGGCTGATAAAGAAAATCTTGATGGGCGGCTCAATTTCCGCCCGTACAATTTTTGTGCTGTTTTACCCCTTACTTTCCTTCCCCCAATAGAGCATTTGCTTAGAAATTGTCAGGATAGGGGCAATTTGTAAAAAATCCTTCATAATAGTGGAAAACACAGCGAGGTTGCTCGATATGAAGGTTCAACAAAAAATTCTCATTAGCGCTTTTTTTCTCGTCTTTTTAAGTAGTTTATTTTTAGTCACCAGCGTGGGCGCATCACCGCGCAAACAAACCACGCCCACGCCCCTGCTGGTCGGATTTTACGGCGCATCCACCAGTCCCGCCGCGTTAGGGATGCAGGTTGCCATCCAAGAAATCAATGAACTTGGCCCGATTACCGGCAGCGATGGACAGCAGTACAGCTTTGTGCCGCTGGTCACGTTGAATCCAACCGAATTGGCAAGCGCCACCTTTGTTTTAACCGTGCCGAATGATGCTGCCCCAGAAACCGCCCTCACCTTTAACATGCCCGTGTTCATGGTGTCCGAAGATGCCCCCTTGACTCTGCCCAATATCCAGACGGCGGTTTTCCGTGCCATGACCCCGCAGTTACAGCAGGACTTGGCGCTGGCGAGTTTTATCAGCGTGGCGAACACCGAACGGGTCACACTGATCGGGGATGAAACGACGGTGGGCGCACAAATCGAAACCTTTAATCAGGTGCTGCTACAAGGTGACACCACCGGGACACTCCTTGTTCAGCGTATGAACGCGGCAACCCCGGATGACACCCAAATGCAAGAGATTCTTTCGGTCAATCCGCAGGTGGTTGTGTATTTCGGTGCGCCGGAAAATGTGAATGGGGTGCTGGCGGCCCTGTCCGTCGGGCAATGGCAAGGCGTGTTCGTCTATGAAGATGCGTTTGAGGCACGGCGGGCAGGTTTGCTGGGCGAAGTTCCCAATGTGCAAATTATCGGCGTGGATTCGTGGGTCAACAGCGCCACTGACCGTTTAAGCGCGGCGTTTACCTCCTCATTTTTGCTACGCACCGGGTTTGCCCCGCTTGCCGATTCGGTTTCGGCCTATGACACCACATGGGCAATGAAATTGATGATTGAGCGCGTGGGGGTAGACCCGCAGGTGTTGGTCGGGGCGCTGCCCACCACAGACGTGATTACCACCACACAGGGACGGATTAACGTTGCCGCCTATGGCAACAATGAATTGTTCCGTTCAGCGATTATTTATAATTTATTGCCGTTGGGCGGGACAGAAGTGCTGGCACGTTACGACGGTGGGGTGATTGTGGACGAAGAAGCGCAGGACGACACCGCGTTGATTCCTTCCACCACCCCACAGCCGAGCGCCACCCCCAATAACCCGATTTTGACGGTGATTGTGGATGTCGTGAACATCCGTCGCGGGCCGGGACTGAATTATGACCGCGTAGGACGGATGAATGATGGGCAGCAAGCACCGATTTTAGGCACTGTCCCCGATTTTTCATGGTTTTACATCCAAGCGCCGTTCGGCTTAGGTTGGGTGTCAGCAGAATTTGTCTCCGTCTTCACGCCCTCTGGCACACTGGCGGGGATTCCTTTAGTAGAGATTCCTCCCTCCCCCACCCCTGTCCCGGCAACCGCCACCTCTGCACCCTCTGCACCCGCCGATGTGGTGATTGATTCGGTGTCCTTGAATCCGGCGCGTCCGATTTCAGGACAGCAGTTCACCGCCACCATCCGGGTACGCAACGCCGGACAAGCGGCAACTCCCGGATTCGCCGTGGCAGCTTCATGGATGCCGGGCAGCGTTTTTTCCTCGGTGATTTTGCAACCCTTGCAGGCAGGCGAAACCCGTGATGTGGTGCTGCAAGCAACCGTCAATGGTTCAGCCAAACCCACGGTCGCTGTTGTGGCAGATTTGAACAGCGAAGTCACAGAATCGAACGAAGGCAACAACCAATTCAACATTACTTACACGGTGGATGCGGTCGCCTCTTTTGCAGGTACGTCGCAAGCCATCAATTCTACCGATATTGATATTGACGGCGGCGGCGCAGAATTTTCTTGGACTGCGGGCGGTGGTACTGTCACCGTCACCCCCACAGCGGGTGTCACGGTTGGCCTCATCAACGGATTTAGCTTTGAAGATGCCTACGCCGGATTGCTCACGGCGGGCGCGATTACCGGTGTCGCACCGATTAATGTCACCGTCGGCACAGGCTTGTTCGGAATTCGCACCGCCAACGGTCACTGCGGGGTGCTGCGGGTCGAAAATACCGCCGGCACGGTCATTACCCTGTCCTTCCGTTACTATCCGATTGCGGCCTGCGTGTAGAAAAACAGTGAAATTGTAGGGGTGAGTTCCAGACTCGCCCCCCCATGTAAAGATAGGAAAAAAGTCCTTTGTTGCATAAACAAAGGATTTTTTGGGTACAATCGTTTTTGTATCCTCAAATAACATAGGGGGAATCTATGAAAGTGGCTGTCTTATTGATGCTCATTTTACCCATGACAATTTATGCTCAACAGAGCAACCCGTTGGTGTCCGATGTCTATGGGAATATCTGTGCGTATGAAGCAGGTGTGTTGATGGCAGGTCGCCGTCCCTACCCCGATGAATTTCATGTGCCGGACAAAACCACCTTCGGAGATGGCTGGCAGGTGAGCGCTGGCACAAGCATCAGCCTGACTTTTACCGACCCGGATACCCCCGCAGGTGAATTTCATATTGCGGAACTTAAATTTGAAGAAGGCTATGCGTTTTATGAGGATATAGCGACGGGCGCTTCGCCATTCACCTATACCTTTGAATCCGACACACCTGATGTCCGTTATGTGATTTATATTGAAAATGACTGGTCAGAGGTACGCGATGCTTTTATTGAAATTCATCTGGTATGTGGCGCACCGTTAGAATCACTGGATCATGTGACCCCCGTCCATCTGGAAAACTCAGCCGATATTTATTCCGATACGCTGATTTTAACCATTCTGGAGAATACCCCTGCCCCGCTTATGCTGTACGCCAGTCCTTCTGTGGCAGATGAAACCGATATTTTCATCGGGAAGGGGTCGCAGCTAGGCTTGTTGGAGAGTGTCGAAAATGAGGGACAAACCTTTTATGAAGTTCGGCTCGCCAATGGAACAACCGGTTTTCTGGTTGATGGAGAAAGCGAAACGTATTTTGATGTATCAGAAAGCGCCCTTGCTGTTCCCTCCGCGTTGACCTGTCCCCGTCAAACCTTGCCCGCGCTGTTTCAGCAAGGCGAACAGGGCTATCCGTCCTATGGGTGGGGCAATTCAACCCTGCGGGAAACTCCCGGTGGCGATCCCATCATGGATATTCCCGAAGGCGAACTGTTTACCGTGATGAGTCCGCCGACCTGCACAAGCAACGGCACGATGTGGTATCTGGTTGAATATGACGGCAACTATGGGTATATTTCGCAGGGAACAGACGAAAAAGGCTACTGGGTTTCCAGAGCAGATGAGTAAGACATGACGACGTTTGACTATTCTTTTTCCAAACCCCTCCACGGCGAAGCGGTTTACCCGTTGTTTCAGCAAACCAATTGGGCTGCCAACCGCACCCCCGCGCAGATTCAAACCCTGCTGGACAATACCTTGATTAATTTAGGCGTGTGGGACGATGAAAAACTCATCGGGTTTGCCCGTGTCATTACCGACGATCTCACCCGCGCCTTTATCGAAGATGTGGTGGTGGATTCCGCCTATCGCAGTCAGGGGGTGGGGCATGGCATTTTAGAAGCCCTGCTCAAACGCTTGGCGCATGTTGAGGAGCTGATCCTGTGCTGCGAAGTGGCTCTCATCCCGTTTTATGAATCGGTGGGCTTTCAGGTCAAAAATTTCACCTTTATGAACAAATGGCAGGGGTAAGGGCGATTTCCCCTACCCCACTGAAAAAGCTCATGGTTCAAACAACAGCACCGTCACCCCGGCAAATTCCCGAAAATTGATGAGTGTCATCTCCTGCTGCTGAATCCAACGTGAGATGACAGAATGAGTCGGGTGCAGCGCATCAAACGGAGGCATTTGCCCCAAGCGGTGAATATCTTCGTTAGGGTGGCGGTAAATCACCCAGTAACGGGCAGCCTGATTTTTCGTCGGCTCATCGGTTTCGCTAAGTTGAAGCGATTCCACAGGCGACAAAAAATAGTGTTCAAAGGCATGTAAGGTCACGGCGCGGTCAACCACCACCACATCCCCGGTCTGATAATCCACAAAAGCCGCCACCCCCCGCCAATCCTCCCGTTCATTCCATGCACGATGCAGAGTCGCAAAAAAAATCATCGCGCCGGAAAAGGCGATTCCGGCCATTGCCACACGCTGCCAATCTTGCGACATATCCCGCCAACCCGCCGCTAAAATCACCATCAGCGCGGGCAGGATGACCATGAAATAGCGGTCAATATACACATCAATCGCGGTAATAGACAAAGCAAAAACCGCAAGAATCGGCACAATCGCCAGCACCAACCAGTAGGTTTCGACCCGCCGCACCCCGCGTACCACCCCGACCCCCACCGCCAGAATAATCGGCAAAAGATACCAGTGGAACATGCCATCGTAGCCAATCAATAGATTCCAATACGTCAATCCCACATCAGAAAGTTGTGGGGGTGCGCCCCACTGTGGTTCACGCGGCGAAAAATTCAACACCACCGCCATCCCCCAGAAAAACACCGGAATCACCGCCATTGCCTGCGCCATCATCCAGCGCCGCGTAAAAGGCCATGACCGTTCCTTGGCGAGAATAATCAGTTGCACCATCGGCAGCGCCATCAAGGAATAGTGGGTTAGATAGGCGACCAGACTTGTCAGCGTGAAGGCCATCCACATCCGTTTTCCGCGCAGCAATTGCAAAAATAGATACGACAGCAGCACCGACAGCAAAAAAATCAACGCATAGGCGCGTGCAGTACGCGACAGCCACAAGTGAAAGGGGTTGAATGTCACCCACAACCCGACCCACAGCGCCCATCGGGAGTCCTCATACAGCCATAAAATGACCAGCATCAGCACGCCTGTCCCGATCATACCCAAAAGCGCGGAAGGCAAACGCAGCAAAAATTCGCTGTGGGTGGGGAACAGACGCATCAGCATAAAATACACCGGAGTCTGGTCTATGGTTTTGACAATCGAACGCAGCGACTCCTCGATGGAAGCCTCAGCGCGATAGTGGGTTAAAACTTCATCTGACCAGAGCGAAGGTGCGCCAAGTTCAAACACGCGCAGCCCCAAATTGATGAACAACAGACTGATAAATAGGGCTATCAGGTGAAATTGCAGGGTTGCTTGAGAACGGGTGGTGGTACGAAGCATCGGATTCCTCTTTCTTTGTTGGGCATGGTTGCACTCCGCTGCGGCTTATCCGTCGCTTTTCCCTTACTCATGTATACGGGCAACAAGGAGGTGCAGTTTCAGAAAGAGGCAGATTTTGTGAAAATTTAAACTTGTAGTGCGAGGAATTTCAAATTTGAATTTTATGTAGAATATTGTTTTTCAACGCTTTTAGATTTGCTTTTTTTACACTATTGAACAATCGTCACCAAACCCGCCGCAATGATTTTTTCATCCACCGTCATCAGGGGAACATCCAAGCGTTTTGCCAACCCCACAATGATTCTGTCGTGCATTTCAGGGACAGCCGCTAAATCATCAAATTCGAGAACATCACGAGAGGCAAATTCTACAATCCGAATATAGGGCTTGGATTGTAATGCCGTATATACTTCTGCAAAATCAGGAAAAATTTTCCACTTTTTATTGGCATAGTACAATTCCAATATTGTGATAGCAGAAATTACAATCTCTGTTTCACCACGTTCGGCAGCCTCAAAAATTTTGATGGTAGCCGCTTTTAATTTTTTATCATCTTTAAGATGCCAGATGATGGTATGCGTATCAGCGACATAGATTGGCTCAATCTTCTGTGAAATATCGGTCAATTTTTGCCTCCCATTCACGGCTGAGTTGAGTCAAATACTCCCGAATTTCCTCCCCTGTCACATTTTCAAAATCCTCATTGGCGTATTTATTTCGCAAACTTTCGACATTTTCATACGCGCCTGCCGCTCGTTTTTGCGCCATTTCCGCCACAATTAGCTCACGAGTCACCCGTGCTGATGACTTCCACTTGGCCTGTAAATGCGCCATAAGCGCTTTTTGTTCGGCGGGTTTTAGGTGGTCTACTTGCTCTAAAATTTCATCATAGGCCAAAACACTCATGATGTTGTCTCCTCTGAGTCACCCTGAATGACTTGCTCAAATTGTCATCTAACAGCATCCAAAGATACAGTTCCCACTTTTACCTCATCTTCTTGGCAACAGGCTCTACTGCCATTATCGGACGAAAAATAAAAAAGGACAACCCAACTGGATTGCCCTTTGTCAATTACCCACATTACACAGCTCAGGAAAATCCCCTCCCTCAATCCCTCCCCATGCCTATGGGGAGGGAAGCTGAAAGCAGGGTGGGGATAAAAAATATCTCCCCAAAAAATTTTGCGTAAGGTGAGTTACAGGCTGTCCCAATCGAGACCCGCGTCTTGGGCGGCTTTTTTGGCGGCGGAGATGCGTTTGCGGTCTTCGCCTGTCAGCTTAATTTCCTTGTTCTTGCCTTTGGTTTCTAATGCTTTGGCGGCAAGGATTTCAGCATTTGCCCCACCCGCCGCCGCTACTGGAGCAGAGACCGGGGTTTCAGGAACAGATTCGGTAACAGCCGCCGCAACCGCCGGAGCAGTTTCGACAGGGGCAGCCGCAACGGGAACGGATACCGACCCCATCTCAGGCAGATTGTCCCAATCAAGACCTGCTTCTGCCGCCGCCGCTTTGGCACGGGAAATCCGCTTACGGTCATCGCCTGTCAGCTTGATTTCCTTATTTTTGCCCTTGTTTTCCAAATCCTTTGCCAGCCAGATTTCATTGTTGGCAGCAGGCGCAGCCGCTACAGGAGCAGCCGGGGCCGGAGTCGCGGACGGTGCAACAGGTGCAGCAGGCGCAGCCACCGCTTGTAAAACGGGTGTCCCGGTAGCCTGAGTCGCCAGCTCTTCAATCGTTGTGCCTTTGTCTTTTGCCAATTTTTGCACCGCCGAAATCGCTTTACGGTCATTCGGGGTGGGTTTATAGGTTTTGGCATCAATCTGGGCGCGGGCTTCGACGGCTGCTTTGGCGCGGAAGGGCAGCGGCAAGGATTCGTTCGCCATATCCACAAACGGATTGCCCGTTAAGCCAGTTGGCGCGGCAACGGCAGCAGGCGCAGCCAACGCGGGCGCACCCGCAACAGCCACAGGCGCGGCTTTTTGTTCGGTGGGCAGCACCGTGGTCGCCCGATACATATTGTCTTCGGTGGGCGGAGGCAAGGGAACACCCGCTTTTTTGGCGAGTTTTTCTACATCCTTATGTTCCCAGTGACCGCGAGCTTCCGCTTCATCCCACACGCGATTCGGCGCGATGGTCTGCCAGTAGCGAAATTCTTTGGAGAGTTTTTTCTTGTCATGAATGTGGTGGGTGGTGCGGTCATACGAAGCCAATTCGTAATCATGATCCATTTTAATGGCATCAAAGGGGCAGTATTCCGCGCAATACCCACAGTTCATGCAAATATCAATATCAATATAGAAGGCTTCTGGTTGCGGTTTTGGACGACCTGTTTCCGGGTCTGTCCCGCGCACAATCCAGATACACTGTGGCGGGCAGACTTTGGCGCAAATCCCGCACGAGGTACACCAGTCATCACCGGGTGCATAGGGGTCATCGTAATTATTCACGACCAGAAATGGCACAAACCGGAAACGTTCCGGCACCGCGATTTTTTCATCGGGATATTCAACCGTAAAAATCCCTTTGGAATCTTTCCCCTGCCGAGTTGCAAAGGTCTGGGTCGTGTAACGTTTGCCCAGCCAGCGCACGTCCTCGGTGTAGGTATCCACAAAATGCTTGAGCGTCACCCCAAGCCCTTTTAATAGTCCCAATCCGTACATAAAAACTCCTTTTTGAGTTTTCGGGTCTCAGTTTTCAGTTATCCGTATTCCCAACCGACAACTAAAAACCGATGACTGAAAACTACCGATCCACTTCACCGAGTACGATGTCAATGCTGCCCAGAATCACGACCACATCCGCCACTTTATGCCCACGACACATTTCACCGAGCGCGGTCAAATTGATGAAACTTGGCGAACGGACATGATACCGCCATGCGTTCTGGTCAAAATCTTTACCACCGCGTGCAACGACATAAAAACCGAGTTCGCCTTTGGGATTTTCCCCGCGTCCATACGATTCACCCTGCGGCATACGCGGGTTATAGGCATCAATGCCATACACAGGCATTTTTTCGGTTTCTTTGAGCATCGGCAGCACTTGCTGCAAAATCCGTACACTTTCGCGGATTTCATCAAACCGGATCATCATCCGATCATAACAATCGCCGTTGTAGCGCACCGCCGCATCAAATTCAAGTTCGGGATAAATGCTGTATTTATCCACTTTGCGCAGGTCATACGGCACACCGCTTGCCCGCAAAACCGGGCCGCTGGTGCTGTAGGCAATCGCCAATTCGGGCGGCAGAATCCCCACCCCCTGTGTGCGGGCGACCAGAATTTCATTGGTCACAAGGTAGCCATACATTTCATCATAGGCACGCGGCAGACGTTCAAAAATGAGTTCGTGCAGATAGTCCCATGTATCGGTGTCGCGCATCCGGTCATTGGTACGCACCGCCGGGGAATACATGCGGTCAGGAATATCAGCGGACACCCCGCCAAAACGCATGTAATTACACATCAGGCGCGAACCCGCCAGCGCTTCAAAAAAGTCCAGAATGAGTTCGCGTTCTTTGACCAGATACAACATGGGGGTTTGGAACGCGCCCAAATCGTTCAGGAAAAAGCCCGTCGCCCACACATGGTTGACAATCCGCTGCAATTCGACCACCAGCACGCGAATGAGTTCGGCGCGGCGGGTTAGCCCCGTATAGCCCTTGTACCCGCCCTGCGCCATCAATTTTTCCATCGTCAGCGCGTAGGCAAGGTTATTATTCATGCTGGACAGATAATCGAGGCGGTCAGTGAAGGGCATGTTCATAATCCACGTATTGCGCTCCCCGATTTGCTCGTGGTTGCGGTGGAGATAGCCCATCACGGGTTCAAGATTTTCAACGGTTTCGCCATCCACCTGCACAACCATACGGAACACGCCGTGGGTACTGGGATGGTGCGGGCCAAGATTGACCGTCAGGGTATCGGTTTTGAGGCCAGCGTCGCCTTCAATTTCGACCCCCAAGCCCAACCCGGCGTAATTGCTGGTTTCCGAAACATCGCGGTAGCCATCGGGTTTGAAGCCAGCGGGATATTTAATATTATGCCCGTAGGGATTAAATTCTTCGGAGCGCGTGACATGACCTTCCGGCCAGCGCGACTCAAAGGGTTTGTGGTCTTCCTCGTAGTAGGCTTCTTTCCAGTCTTTCCGCATGGGGTGGCCTTCAAAGCCTTCCCACATCAGAATCCGCCGCATATTGGGATGGCCTTCAAACCAGATGCCATATAAATCCCATGCTTCCCGTTCCTGAAAATCTGCGCCGGGATAGACACTAATCAGGCTGGGCAGCACCGAATTTTCGCGGCTGGTTTTGGCCTTGACCACGAGCGTTTCATTCGTGCCTTGAATCCCGCGTCGGATGTTGTCGAAGTGGTAAACCATCTCCATATCATCCGACCAGCCCAAATTATCCACGGCGGTGGCGCTGGCAAGAAAATCATAGCCATAGTCATCGCGCAAAGCCGTCGCAAGTTCAATCAATTTGGCGGGTTCAACCACCACTCCCTGAAAACCTTCACGGGAATCGGGCGCTGCACCAAAACGGGTTTGTAAGTCGCTATAAATATCCGCCGCCGATTGGCTAGCGGAGAGGGTATCGATTACTTGGTCAGTCATATATTTACTCCCCTACCGCGCCGACAGCAGACAAGGCTTGTTCGGCCTCGTGGCGCAAAATGGCGGCTTGACGCGGGTCAATAATATCCGGGCCGAGAATCGGCATGGGGACATCTTCAATCGGGCCTTTGCTGTACCAAGGCACACTGTTCAAATTGCCAATCCGTTGATGATCCATTTTTTTATGCAGCGCCATCAACGAAAACAGCAACGCTTGGGGGGTTGGCGGGCAGCCCGGTGCATACACATCCACCGGAATATATTTGTCAATCCCACTCACCACGTTATAGCCTTCTTTGAAAGGCCCCCCACCGGAGGCACACGCCCCCATCGCCAGCGCATATTTTGGTTCTGCCATCTGATTCCAGATACGCACAATCGGCACAACCATCTTTTTCGTGACCGTGCCGGACACAATCAGCAAATCCGCCTGACGCGGGCTGGCGCGAAACACTTCCATACCAAAACGGGAGATGTCATAACGGGAAGTCGCCGTCGCAATCATTTCAATCGCGCAGCAGGCCAAGCCAAACAGCAAAGGCCACGTCGCCGAACGACGACTCCAGTTATAAATCCAGCTTAAGCTGGTGACAGCAACAGTGCTTTCCAACTCCTGTGGCAATGGAATAGTGGGGTCATGTAATTCACGTATATCAAGATTACTCATGCAACACCCTATCCACAGTTTTAACTGAGTACAAATTGGATTTTGCCAATTGTAACAAATTTAACAAGCGTTGCCAGTATTACACGGAAAAACACGTAAATTGGTTTTTAGGCGGTTTTGCTATTCCTTGGGGGGATGCCAATTCACCGCAACCCAATATTTCCGAACTTCAATAGCATCTTCGTCTCTATCTAAATGAAGTGCCTGCACCGTTGCTCTGCCAACAGGCGTTAATCCGCCAATTCGTAAGCCATCATCTGACCAGTAAAAATGTTCAAACCAATCTTGCGTATTTGGATTAAACAAAGGAATGATATCACCTGAGATTGGGTCAACCGCTTCAAATTTATCACTTTTGTGACCATTGCAAATGGAGCAAGCTAAGGTAAGGTTATCTTTATCATCATCCCCTCCCTTAGCAATAGGTTTGATGTGTTCTATTTGCAATTTTCCCATCACGAGATGCTGTGGACTCAGGCAGTAGGCACATCGGTTTTTGGCCCGTTCCCGAATTTCCCGGTCTAGCCCAATCGAAATATGAGTACGGGACATGGTTACGCGAGAGGTGGGCGCAGGCCACGTTCAACCGCAATTTTGAGCGCATGGGCTTTACGCACCATCCCACGCCGATAGCGTTGCATGAGTTCCTCAAAACGGACTTCTTCTTCTAAAGTCGCTTGGCCTTCCCGACGATGAGCAAGAATCACCGACAATTCTTCTTGCTGGGCTTCTTCCATTTGCATGTCCACCACGGCAAGAAGTTGCTCATCCGAAAGAATTTCAAGAGGCGGTTCATGGCTTGCCGAAGCGAACCAGTCACTCAAGACAGCCTCTATTGGACGGTGGGTACTTTCCGCAATTTTCCGCGCACGGTTCACCACGTCCTCTGCAACTTCAATCGTAAACATTTGACTCATCACGGCCTCCTCTACGCTAATTTTAGCAACCGTTCCTTACCCCGGTGACGCTACCTCCTCCAACACCAGCAAATCGGTCAGTTCACATTCAAAATACTCACACAACTTGGCGATGATTTCTAAATCGGGGCGCATGACATGGTTACGAGAATAGGATTTGATCGTGTTATAGGATAACCCTGTTCCTTCCACCAATTCCATTTGCTGGATATTTCTTTCCTTCATCAATTCCATTAAACGGAATCGCACTCGTTTCATCTTCTCTTACCTTCATCTGAACGGACACGATATATCGTGTCCCTACTGTACGTTGCTGGCATCAAACAGTCAATATATCAATACTCTGATAGTTTGATAGCCCATTCGATTTTTCACCAATAGTCTTGACTCATTTTGCAGTCTTTATTACTATATACGGTAGGCACTTTCACACATCTAAAAGTGCGAAACAACGAAAAAACCCCCGACGGTTTCGAGCAGGCGGGGGTTTCTATATAGGAGATTAACACATGTTAGACATCATCTCGCAGGAATCAGCCCATGCGGATAATCGTCCTTTGCCACTGATTGTAGCAGAAAAATGGGGATTCGCCCTTGCTCATGTTCAAGAAAATAATGGGTTTTGGTTCGCTGTTCAGGATTGGATTGTAGGGCTATTAATCACGCAAACACGGGACGCATCAAAAGTCTGGAATGATTTGAAACGTCGCAGCAGCCTTCAGTTGTCGGACTCAATCCGAACACTGCCCTATGAGGCAACGGATGGAAAAACATACTCGGTAGAATATACCACCGATAAAGGGTTGTATCTTATTGCTCAACACCTTCGCGCTACCAGAGAACGGCCTGTCTTGCGGGAAATTCGGGAATTTCTCGCTAAATCGGGCGCGTTTGTTGACCTTGTGCGCCGCGAACCGGACACCCTGCTCCATGCGATGAATCCCGATAAGCTGCTGGATGCAGTCATTGAAGAATACAAACGACAGGGCAAAGACGACACATGGATTAATGCGCGCATCAACGGCAAAATCAAACGGGCGATGTTCACCACCGCCCTCAAAACGGTGATTGTGGATGTGTCCGAAAAACATTTTGGGCTTGCCACCAACGAAGTGTATATGGGGTTGTGGGGGCGTAACGCAGACCAGCTTAAATTGCAAATGAATCTAAATAAATATGCCAGCCTGCGCGATAACCAACCGACACTCGCCCTCAGTTATCAGGGCATCGCGGAGGAAGTCTCTGCCAAACGCTTAGGCGTGCGCGAAGAACTCACATGGGACGAAGCCCGTGTGATTGTGCGTGAAGTAGCCGATTTGGTGGGGATTCAAGCACAGGCGACCAGCCACTATCTACAAATCGATTTAGCCACCGGTCAGCCCCTGTTGACGGAAAATATTTAAGAACAGGTCGTTATTTTTCTTGGAAGGTGCCTTGCCGTTCCCACACAATCCGCGTGGCGGCAAGGAACAACCCGATATACGCCCAGAGCAAAAAGGATGTGGCCTGAAACTGCGGGTTAAAATAAAAGTGGTCAAAAATAGCGCCCACCGACGCGCCAACAATCCCCGCCAGCAGCCCCAACCATACCTCGCTGAGTCGGTCATCGCGCCGGATGTGAGGCCACCAGCGCACCCCCCACCCGATAACACTACTCACTGCCAGCACATATACCGCCACCCCCACCAACCCCATATACACCCCGATGGTCAGATAGGTACTAGACACGGCGGTATACAAATTAATTTCCGGTACACCCGAAAACCCGACTCCAAACACAGGATAATTTTCAATCAAGTTAAGCGCATCTTTGTATTCGCCCAACCGCATCTGGGTTTCTAAATCTTCCCCGGTGAAGCCCGCCTCCAATTTTTGAAGATAGGCTTGGGTTTGCGGCAGCACCAGCGCCAACCCCACCGCAAGAATCCCCACATACAAAAGCTGACGGTAACGCAGCACCGCCACGACTCCTAATCCGGTCAGCAATCCCAGCAGCGCCCCGCGAGAATCGCTTAAAAACAGCGCCGCCGCCACTGCCCCGAAACACGCCAGCGCCACAACGCGCCATTTGACCACCGGAAAACGTGCAACCGCCTGTACCCCTGCCAGCCCACCGACCAGCATCATAAAACTGCCATAGGTATTCGGCGCAATCCATGTGCCAATAGCCCGTTCATTCAGCACCTCGACCCCATCTTCGCGGTAATGCAGCACCCCGCCATCGGGATAACCAAAACGAGCCAAACGTACCAGAATTTGTTCGGCGGTCTCATCCGGCAGCAGCCATAACACCGTGCCAATCGCACCAGAAACCGCCCCCGCCACCAGCAAAATCATCACCATCCGACGCAGCGTTTTGATGTCGTTGGCTACGTCCGCCAGAATCAACGCCATGCTGATGCTCAACAGCAGTTCCATGAAGGTTTTCAACAGATTCATATTCGGGCGGGCATAGCGTGTTCCCAGAATAAAGGTGAACACAATCACCCCCACCAGCAAAAAAATCGTCCATGACACCGGCGTGAGATGAAATTCGCGTCGTCGGCCTGTCATCCACTGAAAGACATAGACGGTTAAAAATCCCGCCAGCGCACAATCAAGGAGCGAGGGGGTGAAGGCAATTTTGATGGGAAAAGTGCCAAACGGCAGCAGCGCCACCGTTGCCATCACAATCACCAGCGCGGCATCAAGACTGGTCAGCACGTACAATCCGACCAGAATCCCGAACAGCAAACCAAATGTCACCACCACCCCTTCCAGCACAAGGAGCAGCGCAAACACCGACCCCAGAATCCCCACCGCCAAGCCCGCCCCAATTGCCATTAGGCGGTCATTTTCGGCAAGGGAAAGCGTCGGAAGGGTGAAAAAAACGCGGGAGTTAAAGCGCGTGTTTAGTGGGGTGGTTTTGGGAAATTCGTGTGTGTTATCCATTCAATTTCAGGCTGTCCAGAAAGAACGGTTCTTTAATTTGTTCGGGTGTATACGGCAGGCGATAGTGTACCACAAGCGAATGAATCAGCGCATTATGCGGATAGGCAATTGAACGACCTGCCAGCACCACCTGATAGGCCTCTCCCAGCGTCATGGCTTCGTATTCAATCAGATAGGCCAGCACCATTGTTACCGAACGGCTCACGCCCATATGACAGTGAACCAGCACTTTACGTTCCGCCTGTACCTGCTGATGAATAAACGCGGTGACTTTGTTAAAGACAATCGGCGGCACTGCGAATCCATCGTTAAATGGCATATCCAGCAGCGTAAACGATTTTTCCCACTGAGCATCGGCACGGTCTAGGCTGTCCACCCGCACCACCGCCTCAATGCCCAATTCGCGCACGCTGTCCTGTTGGCGCAGCACCCGACTCCCACTAATGTACACCCCGTGATGAATATGGCTAATCATTGGATAAATCCCAGATAAATGAAGATAAATTCAATTTAACAGGGAGTCGCACCGTGTGGCAAGCGGCGGATGGCTGACACAACCCTACCCTTTGACTAATCGGACAAAACCCGCCTGTTCAAAATGCTTATCCCCTGTAAATGCGGTGGTGATTCCGAGTTCCTGCATCACCACAAAGCTAATGCAATCGGTATGTCCCCAATCTTGATCCAAACGTGACCAATACAAATCCCAACCACGCTGCCATAACCCACTCTCTACAGAAATGACTTGTCCTCGGCGTACTTTCAATACGGCATGGACAAAATCAAGTTGGTCTTTTGCCATTAAACGGCGGTCATGACGCGAGAAAGTATTCCCTACCTCAGTCAAAACCGCCTCAGTGGTGACAAGATAAGCATTTTGTTGTTGCAACGTTTTTTTAATAGCAACTGCCTGTAGATGAAAACTATAACTCTTATCTGCAAGCGCGGTAAAAGCCCACGCATCCCAAAATATTTTTCCACGGGTTAATCCTTTGGAATTCTACGGGGAGTTCCATACAGATAATGGTCTAATTCATCCGGGAAATCAGCCGGGAGGCCAAGCGTATCGGATGCAGCACGATCAAGTTGCTCATAGGCTTGGTCATAAAGGGCTTTTTCTTCTTCTGTAAGTTCACGACTCATATCAAGGGCGATAAGCCGTTTCGCTTCCTCTAACGATACACTGGGAATCGGTTCAACTTTGGGCGTTTGGATTCGCAGCTCCACCACCTGACCCGGCGGCAAATCAATTTTTTCCCGCGATTCAATAATCCCATCCGAACGAACAACACCCGTCAAAATCATTTCAACCATGTGCTTTTGCTCCTTCAACTGCCTTGATTGTAGCAGGTTTTTGCTTAACAAAATGCACCAGCAGCCAGAGTAAAACCAGCCCCCATGCCACACCAGAAATAACCCCACTCAGAAGCAGCCAGCGTGAGCGAAATTCCAGCGTGACGGTATGCGTTCCCGGCGGCACAACCACCGCGCTTAACCCGCCATAATTGCGTACAATTTCAATCGGGTCGCCGTCAATTTCCGCGTGCCAACCGGGATAATCAGGCAGCGCCAATGTTAAAAGTGCCATACCCCCGCCTGTATCCACCTGCATAACAATCTTTTCTGGCGCAAAACGGATCATTTCAACCTTGCCCGGTGGAGTCTCCGGCAGTGCATCCGGCAGACCATTGACCTGTGTTTCCAGAATCGCCAGATTCCGCACAGCAAACGCGGGTTCGCGCAAAAATCCATAGGCTTCGTCGTCCGTTGCCACCTGATAATAGCCATACACCAGATGAGCAAACGGACGCGGATTGTCTACGGCTTGCCACCCTTCCCCAAAAGCCCCTACCGCCAAAATTTCATGCTGGCGATTCAGGGGAATCTCCTCAAGATAGGTACGAATCGGGGCAAGTTGCAAAGGGTCTGACCCGTTGATGTCTGGCACACGATACAAGGTGCTGTAACCATCCAGAATCACCCCGCGTCCGTCTATGCGTGCGCCGGCGGGTAAATTCAAATCGGCGAGATGGGCGGGAAAACTCACCCGTTCTTCTACGGGAATCGGCTGGTAATTTTGTTTGAGTATGGCTGTCGCGCTGAACAAATCAAACACCAGCAGTCCGAGCAGCGCAGCAAGCTGAATCGGATGAGTCGGCGCTTGCAAAAACCAATGTAAGCCGAACAGCATCACCCCGAACAACAGTGCAGAAAAGGCAGCGCTGGCAAGCCGATCCTCCACCGCACGATTGTTCGCTTCGGTGAGGCCAATCACAAAAAAGACACCTGCCACCAGCACGCACAACAGCGCGAAAATAATCAACGCCTGCCGGATGGGTTTGCGGTGGTGAATTTCACGGGTTCCCCATGTCATCGCCTGCGCGAGTCCGAGTCCGGTCAACACCGCCGCGCAGTGTGCCATCATGAACATCGCCCGTTCTTGCCCCCGAAACAGGGCCATGCCCGGCAACACCGGATACAGCAGTCCATACAGGGCGGTTTTTTGCCCGAACGAGAGGAAAAAAGCGACCCCAAACGCCAGCGTAAAAAATCCCCAGTATTGAACTTTCCGCCAGACCGCCACCCCGATTAAGACAAGGGGAACAATCCCCAGATAATTGGGATTCCAGATTTCGCCGCGAATCGGGAACAACAGATTGCTGAGTTCCGCGAAACTGTAGCCTCCCCCTTTGGCTTCAAAGGTCATTTCCACACGGGAGGTATGCAGCGAAAATTCTGCCGTTGGAATCAACTGCACCGCCGCCAATGCGCCGCTGACCACCCCCAGAAAGACCACACTCGCCAGCCACAAACGCCAATCGGGATACAGCCGATACCCCAACCATGCCACCGCCAGATAAATCGTAAAGAGGGCCGTTTGCGGGTGTCCGGCTAACAGACAAATGCCCAAAAACACCGCCGCAAAAGTCAGCCAGCGCCACGCCACGCCACGAAAGGTAGGGGCGGGTTCTAAGGATGTCCGTAACCCGCCCGTCTCACGCTTGTCATCTCCCTTCCCTTGTGGACGGGGGAAGGGTTGGGGATGGGGGTGAGTCGCTTCCAGAATCCCCAACAAAATGAGGGGCAGCCAGATTCCGGCCTCCAGCAACGGCACTTGTAAAATCGGATACCCCGCCACATACCCACCATAGGCATAGGTCACGCCCGCCGCGAGTCCACCCCAAATAGCCCCCCCATCCCCAACCCTGCCCCCATGCGGGGAGAAGGGAGTCGATTCGTTTTTTATGAAAATAAGGGGTGAGGGTGACAGTAACCGCCGCACAAACGCATACACGAACAGCGAAGCCAACAGCACATGAAGCATCACTTCAAGCTGCAAGGCGCTGTACACTTCGGCAGGTGCTACCTCTTTTTGCAGCAGCAGAGTCGCCAATGTCACCATACGCGGCGGATAGGTCAGCGCGGTTTGCGAATCGGCCTGAAACGGCGCACCCGCATAGGCATACGGATTCCATTGGGGGATTTCCCCTGCTTCAAGTCGTTCTACCGCGTAATCTGTCCATGCCACAAACTGCCCGGAAAAATCACCTTCCGCAAACGAAAGGCGGTCATTTTCCACCGGAGTCCAGATGCGCCAGAAAAAGAGGAACCACACGGCCACCAGCGCGAGGACGGCCCAAAAATCAGACGAATGACGTAGTTTTTTCATGACGACCCATTCTAACATGCCGCAGGGATTGGCTGTAGACTGGTCAGAAAAGCGTAGGAACGATGCTGCCACAAGAAATTTTAATCGAAAAAGTCAAAATACAGATTCAGCACGATGAACGGTTGGTCGCCGCGATGATGTATGGCTCATTCACGGTTGGCGAAGGCGACGCATTTTCAGACATCGAATTTTCGCTGTATTTTCAGGATGAGTCCCTGCCATCGGTGGATAAAAAAACGTGGGTCGAACAAATCGCGCCCGTGCTGCTGATGTTCCGTAACGAATTTGGCATTGAGGTTGCCATTTTTGAGGGTTTGATTCGGGGAGAATTTCATTTTGAACCCGCCTCTCAGATGCACCAGTTACGCCAAGCGGCATGGGGTATGACCGACAAAATGAATCCTGAGGCGATGTGTTTGATGGACAAAACAGGCGAACTGCAAACCCATCTCGCCTATCTAAAAGCCCACATCCCCAATCGGACTGAATCAGCGGAATCGCTCGCCCATCTTTTTGTCAATTGGTTCATTTTTGGCCTGAATGTCCTCCATCGGGGAGAACACGCCCACGCCCATGAACTACTCGGCATCTTACACCGCTACTTGCTGTGGATGGCACGCATCACCGAGCATCAGTTTGACCACTGGCCTACCCCCTCCCGCGCTGCTGAACACGAACTTTCTCCCGAAGCCTATGCGCGGTTTACGGCCTGTACCGCCGATTTAGCCCATCTTGAACAGGCATATCAGGAAGTTTGGCACTGGGGAAGGGCGCTAATCAAACAGTTGAAAATCTCCCTTCCCCCGGCATTAATAGCTAGGGTGGAAGCTACCTTAAAAATTACACCCTGATGCTGATTCGAGAGTCCGAGTCTAGGCGGCCTAATCAGCAGAGAAATTTTAATTTTCTGATTAAATTGGGCATACTAATGTAACCTTCGGTTAGATTTTTGGAAAACAAGGACGCGATATATCACGTCCCTACGGGAAATCCACCCTAGCAAATTCGTAGGGACGGCATAAATGCCGTCCGAGCAATTCTCAATATTTTGCGAAGGTTACTTAAGCAAAAATTTTGCATCGTGAGGAATGTTATTGTGAGTATACTGGATACCTACCGTAATCTGCGCCCGAAAGACACCCCCTTTCATTTGCCGCCCTCTGCCCTGCCCCTCAACGGCAAAATCGTCTTGATTCTGGAAAATGTCCCGGCTGGCAAAACCCCCTATCTGGTGATGCGCGACACCCGCCGCGACCTGATATGGAAATCGGACATGATTCAAACCGCCAACGGGTGGGAAATCGCCGTGATGATGCCATCCGAGCCGACGATTATTCACTATCAGTTCCAATATCATGAAGATGAGACGATTATCTTGGAACAACGGCAGATTGAAGGGCATAACACCCCCGTCTATGGCAAATGGGAGTCCCGCCCGTTTCAGATTAGTGTCTATCATCCTGATGCCATGCCCGCCAAATGGACTCGTGGCATGATCATTTATCAGATTTTCCCGGACAGCTTCAACAAATCCGGGGAAGGCATTTTTAAGCGGCAATACGGGGTGTATGGGTCGGAAGTCACCAACAACGCTTGGAACGACGACCCGCAGAATCCCCCACGCGGGGCAGATTTTTATGGGGGTAATCTCAAAGGCATCACTGAAAAAATACCCTACCTGAAAAATCTGGGGGTGCAGTGTATTTACCTGACTCCGATTTTCCATTCACCCACCAATCATCGCTATGACGCGGTAGATTACCTTGAAATTGACCCCATGCTTGGCACGGAGCAGGAGTTTGTTCAGATGGTTGAAACCGCCCACCAGCATGAGATGAAAATTGTGCTGGATCTGGTGTATAACCACTGCTCCAGTGACAGCCGCTATTTTGACCTGCCGGGACGTTACGGCGGGGGTGCGTCGCAAAGCCAAGCCTCACCCTATTTTCGCTGGTTCGATTTTCAAGCATGGCCGCATAAATTTCGCGGGTGGGATGGCTGGACGCACATGCCCGAATTTGTCGAATGCCCCGAAGTCGAGGATTTTTTCCTAGGCGAAAAAGGGGTCACGGCCTATTGGTTAGCGCGGGGGGTGGATGGCTACCGCACCGATGTGACCTTTGACAACACCGAAGAATTCTGGAAACGCTTCCGCAAGCGCATCAATGCCATTAAACCGGATGCCTATTTGGTGTCCGAAGAATGGCGCAATGCCTCTCACTATTTGCTGGGTGATATGTTTAGCGCCACCATGAATTATCGGTTTACGTGGGCGGTGTGGGGATTTTTTGCCCATGAGCAGTTGACCCCCTCGCAGATGGATGATCGTTTGGCGGTGCTGCGCCGCGATACCCCGCCCCCCGCGCTTCAGTCCCAGATGAATATTCTGGGGTCGCACGACTTGCCCCGTCCCCTGCACGCCTGCGCGGAGGACAAACAAAAATTCATGCAAATGGTCGCCTTCCAACTGGCCTATCCCGGCGCACCGATGATTTATTATGGCGATGAAGCCGGCATTACCAGCCTTGACCATGCCGAATCGGGGCGGAAAGCCTTCCCGTGGGGCAACGAAGACAAGGACATCGGGCAGTTTTACCAGCACGCCCTCGCGGCACGGGCTTCATCCAAAGCGCTGCGCTATGGCGATTTTTACTGTCGCTATCTGGATGATGCCAACCGCATTTATATTTTTGCGCGGCAGTACAAAGATGAAGTCGTCACAGCCGCGTTTCATGGCGGCACCACCCCCACCCCAATTACCCTGCCCCTCATCTTGCACTACGATGATGCAACCGTGTTTGAGGATTTGCTCGGACAGTATGCCGATGTGCCAATTTTGAACAATGCACTAACCGTGACCTTGCAACCCCAAACAATGGCGTGGTTCCGTGTAAAAGGAACCTAATTAGAGAAAATTCGCAGCCTTTCACCCCTCGCTCCCACCCGGGGCTGAGGGGCTATATCGGCTTTACAAGAATCGCGCTAAAGTTCACCTTTATATTAGAATAGAGGTTGCAATCATAAGAAGGATGCAGCATGAAGCGGCTGACCATTTATTTTGCCATCACGGTTTTTATCGGACTGGTGCTGGCAGTGGGACTAATCTATACCCAGACGCGCCGGATTGATGACGATACACTGCTCGATGTTGGCGAAGAATATAATAGTGGCATCGGGCGTGCCATCAACTTGAATCACGATTTTCAAAATTTGGATGCGGCGCGTCTGAGCGAACAACTTACCCAACTGCCGCTTGAGTCCTACACAGTGGTACAGGATGAAACCGTGCTGTTTAGCTCGGAAAATGTCACTTCCTTCCGCCAGAACAGCGATTCTCAGACAGCTTTCCGACAGGGTCGGGCCGTTTCCACACTGGATGGGGAAAAAGTCACCACCTATGTACCCGTCTATGCCCCTAACAGCGATGAAAAAATCGGGCTTGCCATCCTCACCAGCGATATGAGCGCCACGGCTGACCAGCTTGCCAAGCGGCGCAGCAATTTAACCCAGGCGGTGGTGCTGTCCCTGCTGATTTTGTTGGGGGTGGCGGGCGTGTTTCTGGTGTATGCTACCCAGCGCTTTGAAGACCAAAATGATACACTCCACGAACAAAATATCGCGCTGATGCTGCAATTGATTAGCCGTGCCGATTTCAGCCATATGTCGTTACGGGCGCTGCAACTCGCCTTCCGCAAATTGAATCCGGCCTCCGCCGATGCCAATACCTTACGCGGTTTTCAGGAAATTGAAGGTCTGGCGGGCAACTTGGCGCTGGTCGAAAAAATTGAACGGGCGGAACTCGAACCGGACAAAAAGCCCTTTGCGCTGGATGAACTGCTGCGGGAACGCGCCCAGCAATTTCGAGAATCGGAAGTTTCAGTCGCGGGAAGTTCGGGCTTAGGGTTGATTGCTGACCGTTCGATGGTCGCCCACGCGATTGATGCCATGCTGCACAACATCAACCACCACAACACCCGCGAACGGGCTATCAAATTGAGCAGTGAATCGAACGGCACGCTGACCCGCATTACCGCCGCGCTGCCGATTGCGGAAAATATCGACACGCTGCCCCCGATTGACCCCAACCAGCACATTGATTTAACGGTGGCGCGTTTGATGATTGAAAGTCACGGGGGCAATCTGGAATTTAATTATCAGGACGGCATTCAATTTTCGATTGTGATTCCAAGCGCATGACCGATGGCAACTCGTGAACAAAATGAAAAACGCTTTAAAAACTGGATTGACTTACCTGAAGGCGGACGACGCTATTGGACGGATAGAAAAGGGAAAATTAATGGTTCACAGCGTATGATAAAAATTGTAGATGCTGATGAACAAACAATTTTAATTTCGCAGGAGATTTATAATGATGATGGTATCTTAATTGGACGACATCAAAAATTTCCAGAAGATACAGGTCATGAAGATCTACAGGATGAGGACAAATGATAATCACAAAACAAGTAGTATCAGAAAAATTGATCGCGTATCTAAATAATCAGATAACAATAGCACAGTTGGTTGATTGGGCGGAAAATACATTTATTGATGACGAACTTGTCCCGGATGAAGATATTGATTTGCTCAATGATATTCTGATGTATCTGGCAGGGGCAGACACCGCGTATTTCCCCCTCACATGGGATGTCCTGTCCGATTTTTTTCAACAATTGGGGACACACATTCAATTTTCGATTGTGATTCCGAGCGCATGACAAATCCCTCCCCATGCTTGGAGAGGGAATAACAGGGTTACACAAACAAAGGTTCAAGGGCGCTGGCGGTTGCGATAAGCGTTTCCTGTTCTTCCATGCTCATCGGCGTAAAATCTTGTACCGCCTGCACCAGCAAGGGCAGCAGACGCACATCCCCCGCCATTGGAATCGCCGTGACACCGGCTTGAGAAAGCACAAAACGTACCTGCTGCGTGATAGACTCCTGTTCCGCGTAGGGTTCATACCACGGGGCATAGGTTTTGGGACGGTCTCCCCATGGGGCTTTCGCCAGCGCTTTAATCGCCATCACGCCGACCTGTTTTTCACGACACATTGCCAACAAGTTTTCTGCATCACGCCGATACTGTGTGTTGGCGTACAGGACGGGGTTAATCGGGAACATAACCGTATCAAAATCAAAGCGTTCTAAGGCTGCCATTTGAATCTGCGGCGCAAGCAACCCATGTCCGGTGATGCCAAGAAAACGGGTGAGTCCTTCCTCGCGGGCCTGAATGAGCGCTTCAATGGCTCCCCCCTCGCCCATTGCCGCGTTCAATTCCTCAAAGGTGGTCACGGCATGAAGCTGGTGTAAATCAAGGGTATCGGTGTGTAATTTTTGGAGGGATTCGTGTAACTGCGTCCATGCAGCTGCCCGGCTACGTTCCACCGTCTTGCATCCCAAGAAGAATTTTTCCCGATGGGGTGGCAGCCATTCGCCTACTCGAACTTCGCCTACCCCATAGGTTGGCGCAACATCGATATGATTGATGCCCGCGCTCAACGCAAAATTGAGGGAGTCGGCAGCAGCAGTGGAGTCAAGTTCCCAGAAAGCTGCCCCGCCAAAAATAATCCATGAACTGTGATGTCCGGTACGACCTAGTTGCTGTGTTTGCATCGCGTCAATTTCCCTATTGTGACCATTTGGTCGGTTTTCGATCCCAACGGTGGGCGCGAAGCTGCTGAATCAAATCGGCAGACAGCGTTTTGCCATCACTCGCCGCGATATTGGCTTCGACATGGCGCAGTTTCCGCATTCCGGGAATAATCGTGCTGACAGTGGGGTGTGCCAGAATAAACCGCAGCGCCATATCAGGCATCGTCATGCCCTCAGGAATCAGGGGACGCAGCGCTTCGGCACGGTCAACCGAGGCATTCAAATTTTCCGGCACAAAATAGGTGTTGCGCCAATCGCCTTCCGGCCATGTGGAGTCTTTGGTCAAGGTGCCGGTCAGCGTGCCTTCGTCAAAGGGTACCCGCGCAATAATCGCCACACCGAGTTCATCGCACAGGGGGAATAAGTGATCTTCGGGTGCTTGGTCAAAAATATTATAAATGACCTGCACCGCATCGATAAATCCGGTGCGGAGGGTGTTTAAAACATTGTTTGGCTCCCAGCGATTCACACTCACCCCCATCGCCTTGATGAGTCCTTCGCGTTTGAGGTCATCCACCGCTTTTTGCCAGCGTTCGTCGTTCGCCCACGCATCTTCCCAGACATGAAATTGCATCAAATCGAGGCTATCCAAGCCCAGATTTTCAAGGCTTTTTTCCGTATATTCGCGGATATGGTCGGGCGGGAAAGTTTCATCCAGCGAAAATTCTGCCCGCGAAGGCCAGATGAAATTTTTGGGCGGAATTTTGCTGGCGGTATACAATTTTTTGTCGGGATAACTGCGAACCAATTGGCCTAACAAGCCTTCGCTGTGTCCCGCACCATAGCCCCACGCGGTATCAAAAAAATTACAGCCGAGTTCCACCGAGCGATGGAGCGATTGCATCGATTCGGCATCGTCGGATTCTGTCCACCCGCCCATGCCCCACATGCCATAGCCCATCTCGCTGACCTGCCAGCCCAAGCGTCCAAATTTACGGTATTCCATCGTATCAAAATCCTTTGTAGGGGGAGTTTATCAGTCTCCCCGCAAAAAATGTCTAATTGCCACATTCCGGGTCATTCAATGGACACAGCCAACGGTCATTCGGTACCCCTTCGGACACCCAGCCCTCTAAGCCCGTATCCAGATCACGGACGTACCAGCGCCAGCGATTGCCGCTTCTGCCGCAGACAGGCCCATCCAGCAGCAAGACTTGGGCATTGTCAAAAAGTTCGGCAAATTCATCACTGCCATCGCTCAAGCCGCGTTCGGTGGTGGTCATGGGCAGCGACCCGCCCCGATTAAAGTCCACCTGCGCCACATCGCCAAGCTCGAAAAAGGTCGGCGGTGCGTTCGGGCATAAGGATTGGTCAACACTGCTGCTCAACCCGTCCGGCAAATTGCTCGTTTCGCCAATCGGAGCAATCCAATAATAAGTATCCCCTTCGGAAGTCCAGCCCGTGCGCCCACTGTTGACGCGCACTTGCCACCAGTTCATTTGATCCCCGCACACCGGGCCATCCAGCACTTCAAAGGTTTCGCCGGGGTCAATTTCACCCAATTTTTGCGAATCGAGACTCGGTTCGGAACGCAGCGAATTAGGCAGCGGTGGGTCGGTCATCACATAGGCCAATTCCCCCACTCGCACACGCGGCGGTAAAAGTGTGCCACGACATGCCCGCGAATAATCACCCACTTCCACGCGAGTCGGGGTGGCGGTTGGACGAAGAGTCCGTGTGGCGGTTGGCGTGCTGGTAAAGGTCGCTGTATTCGTGGGCGTAGGGGTAAATGTATGCGTCGGCGTAAACGTAAGGGTTGCGGTGTTGGTCGGTGTCCGGGTTGGGGTCGGAGTCGCCGTGTTCGTGGGGGTACGGGTTGGCGTATCCGTCGCCGTTGAACTCGGTGTCAGCGTAAAAGTCGCTGTATTGCTCGGCGTGACCGAAGGCGTATCCGTCGCCGTATTGCTGGGAGTCAAGGTAAAAGTGGGGGTATCGGTGGGCGTGTCACTCGGAGTCGGCGTTTCGGTGATGACGACAGCGACTTCCTCAAAATTCCCACTGGCGCTCACTTGATCCGCCAGAATCCAGCCCGTCACCCCCAGAAATTCCACCTGATACCATTTTTCATCCGGCGAAACCCCCAGAATGTCTAAATCAGCCCCTTCAACCGCCACCATTAATTCTTCGGAACGCGGGTCAGGCGCAGCAAAAATAATCCCCCGCCCCACTGCCACCTCTAACGCAGGCGGGGCAGGAGTCGCGCTGGCAACCCGTGTCGGACGTAAGGTCGGCTTGGGGGTAGGGGTATTCGTTGGAATCTGCACGATTTCACGAATCGTTGGCATCGGCGTTCGTGAAGGGCGTGGGGTGGGGGTCTCCGTTGGGAGAGGCGTGGGTTCGTCTGTAACCACGACTTCGACCTGTCCCCCACTGTCATTGTCAGAATTGCTGCTTTGCAGGGCAAAGAAAATCCCCGCCGCAACCAGCGCCAGCACCACCAGCAGAGTCGCCATTCCACCCATCCCCATCCGTGGGCGGGTTTTGGGAATCAGCGTGCCAATCGTGGTCGGTTTATCTTCTTCGGCTGCCCCATGTTTGTGGGTGGTCAATTCGGACGATTTTGGAATTTTGAGGGCGGTGGCTTCTCCATCCGGCAAGGAAATCAGCTGGTTACCCACCGCTACTTCCAGCGATGAAAAAAAGGACGAGGCGGTTTCGTAACGGTCACGTGGTTCTTTCGCCAGCACCTTTTCAAACACCGCATTGACTCCGGCAGGCAGCGTGGAGCGAAGTGAGGTGGGCGCAGGCGCTTTTTCATACAAATGTTTGTACATCAGTCCGGCGGTGGTGGGCGAATTAAACGGCAGAGTCCCCGTCAGGAGTTGATACACCAGCACGCCCAGCGCATAAATATCGGTTTGACCGTTCAGGTCTTCGGCTTTCCATTGTTCGGGGGCCATATACGGCGGAGTCCCGACAATATGCCCGCTTTTGGTCAGGTTGGTCTGGCTTTCCAGCGCCCGCGCAATCCCAAAATCGGAGAGGTAAGCATTGTTATCTTCATCAAAGAGAATATTACTGGCTTTTAAATCACGATGGATGATGCCATGCCGATGGGCAAAATCCAAGGCGCTGGCAATTTGCCGCAGCACTTCCATGACTTCCTGCCACGAAAGCTGCCCCTGCCGTTTGATGCGCTCATCCAAGGAGCCACCTGTCAGCAGGCGCATGACGATATAACTCATGTCTTTGTCTTTATCAATGCCGTGGTCATAAATCGGCAAAATATGCGGGTGTTCCATTTTGGCAGCCAGTTCAACCTCACGGTGAAACCGCTCCACCGCTTCGTGTGAATCCACCAATTGAAACAGCAGCAGTTTAATCGCTACTTTGCGCTTCACGGTGGTCTGGTAGGATTCATAAACAGCCCCCATCCCACCTTTGCCGAGGAGCTTGTCTAATTTGTATGGCCCGATGGTTTGCCCGGTTAAATCTTGCTGCATCCTAAAAAACCTACTACTTACTGCCACTTCCCTAATTAAAACAAATTATAAAAAGAATGCCAAATTTTTCAGCCGTTTGCCTATCCTATTTTTATGCTGCTTACTTCGCGCTTAATTTTCAAAACAAAAACGCAAGGCTTTTTCACCTTGCGTTTTGAAATGTGTCAATAAGCACGATGCTTCTACTCTACCGGATTCAGTACCCGTCCCATGAACAAAATGCTGCCTGTCGTGCGGTCATAAATCAGATAAAGGAAGGGGCGGTTGGCGTGAAATGCAATCGGGTCGGGGGTTTGCACCGCCATCGCCGTTTCCATGATAATCGCGGTGGCGGCGGCGGCTTCGGTGCCAGATTCATCGACCTTGATAAACGCCTTGTGAATAGCGTCGGAAATGAACAATTCATCGGCGCTGTCAGCCGGCAGCATCCCGCTAAAATCTGCCGCGTTGGGGTCAAACGCATCCGTCAAACCGAGCGAAATGAGGGGGTCGGACAGGCGGGTTGAAAATTCCGATTCAAAACGGGGCAGCATCAGCCAGACATATTGTTCGCTCAAGCCAGCCAGAATTTCGTTGTACATCGCCTCTGAGAACGTCGCTTCCACCGCTTCAAATTCGCCAGCCTGTGGCAAAATCACCAGCATTTCGGTATTGCTATTTTCATAGGCCAGCGACAGCGCTTGATAATTTTGGCCTTCTACATAGCGGAAATATTCGGATTGCGACATCAACGGCGCGGTGACAGTTGCCCCATCTCCCAGCGTGAACACCTCGTCACGGGTATTTTCTTCGGTAAACGTGAACAGCCAACCCGCTTTGAAATACACCGCATTCGTCAGCACCAGCCGCGTATCCGCAGTAATCGAATCGGCGGGCAGCAAATCCTGAATCCGGTCTTCGGTCTGGTCAGCCACCCATGTATTGATGATTTGCCGCGATTCTTCGGGCTGTCCGGCAAAATCCATCGGTTCTAAGCCCGCGCCATAGCTGGCTTCAATCAGACTCAGATAATCGGCATTAAAGGTGTAGCCCTGCAACCCCCACAACCGATTGACAATGTTCAATTGGAAGGGTGTTTCTTCTTCGGAAGCCGTGTCATCCTGTGCGTTAAATGAATCGGTTAGCACCCCGAATGTGGAATGCAGCGCTTCTTGTGACAGCGCAAAATGAAACACATCCGCCATTTGCGATTCGGTGTTGCCGCGTGCGCCTGCATAAGTCATGGCGAAGGCTTGCGAAATGCTATACGGCGAAAAAATCAGATTGCCACTTTCCCCCCGCAGCGTTTGGTAGCTGTCAAAGGCAAAGGCATTATTCCCGGTCACAATCGACTCCTCCGGCGTTTGTGCCAGCGCCGTTCCCGCCAGCGCCGATAAAATAAGCAATCCTGCGATCAGTTTGTACATGGTATTTTCTCCTGTGTTATCTTCCCTCAACAACGATTCTCACGGGGCTAAAGTTCCCGGCGAAAATGCGTAAGTTTATTTTAGGCGCTTGTCTGAAAAAAATAACGACCTATAAAAATTTGCTGTAGGCTGCATCAATTCTTAGTAATATAAATGGATGAGAGAGGAGAAAAAAATATCATGAGTCGCCTTGCTATTTTAGTGATAGTTCTTCTTACTTTAATGAGTGTACCGTCGGTTTTTGCTCAACAACCCCCGCGTGATGGGGATGGGGACGGGGTGTTGGACAACGTGGATAGCTGCCCGAATGCCGCCGGGCCAAGTAGTAACAGTGGCTGTCCTGTCAGCACAGAAAATAGCGGCGGCGGTGGGGCTGTCCCTACCGAACGTGACCGCGATGGTGATAATGTTCCGAATGAGAGTGACGGTTGTCCCGACACCTTTGGCGCACAGGACAATTTTGGTTGTCCGCGTGAAATCCCGACCCAAGCCCCCGCCGAAAATAACGACCAAGAACAGGTCAATTTGCCAGCGCTACCCACCGATGGCGATTGCGTTGTAGCAACGGCGGTAGGCGAAGGAGTCAACGCCCGCCAATATCCTCATTCCGAATCCGAAATCATGGGTCGGCTTGACCCGCGTTACCTATATCTGGCCTCGTTCATCCTCCAATTGGGTGACGAAACATGGGTACTTTCCGAAAATGGTTGGGTAGCCGGCTGGGTCACGCGCTTGGGCGGGGATTGTACCGAAGAAACTGCCCCTGCATTTCAATCCCTTGCCATTGGCAATACCGATCTTCTCAAAATTTTGATTGGTTTGCTGCTGCCCGCCAATGATTGGGGCGACCCGCATAACCCCGAAGAACCCCTCGATTTGAGCGCGGTGTTCGGGGATGGTAGCGTTATGCCGCAAACCAAAGAACACATTTTGCTCGCCAAATTTGATGCCAACGGCCTTGCCGAAGGGGCGATTATCATTATCGGCAAAGAGGGGGGCAAAGGCATTGGGCTGCTGCTGCCCGCCGTGCAAAAAGTCCGTGAAGCGGCCATGTGTGATGGCAGTGTCATGCCTGCGGACGAAGTGTCCGGCGACCCGATTCCCACTGAGTCGTTTTTCGGGGATGGGAGCGTTTTGCCCGCCGATGGTTTGCTGGATTGCACACAGGGGATTTTGATTGGCTTGAGTGAAGAAGGCTTTGGGCTGCTGCTCCCCGCCAGCGAAGTCGGTTTTGACCCGCAGCCCGACCCACCCGGCGAATTTTCACTCCTGCTGCCCTACTTGCCCAATTTGCTGCTCCCCGCTTCTGACCCTGCCGCCGCCACCAAGATGATGAACCTTTTC
The DNA here is from genome assembly GCA_964639245.1 of uncultured Anaerolineae bacterium. Classification (GTDB taxonomy): domain Bacteria; phylum Chloroflexota; class Anaerolineae; order Aggregatilineales; family J027; genus SB15. Next base: position 26,539 of record CAZXCU010000022.1, on the reverse strand, counting down.
TCGCCGCTAGATTGGGTGGGACTCAATCCGCAGCCCCTGCCACCCAAAGAAATTTCGCTGGCAGATCAAGTGGGTATTCTCATCGGAGATGGTGTGATGGCATTATGTGTCGGAACCGCCGATGGTGGCAAAGCCTGCACCTATACGTATTTTTAAGCGTTGAGAGATATGCGTTTTTCGTAGGGGCGGGGACAAGGGGCATTACATCAGAGACTTTGTTCTCCAAAGTAGGTGGACATGCCCCGATTCCCGCCCTGACTTGGATTTGTTAAAGCGCATTGAGGAAAATAGTCTCACTGCCAGCGTTTCGATCCCAAGCCCTTCCCCCGTACCACAGGGGAAGGGAGCATGTTTCCCTCTCTGCCTTGCGGGGAGGGACAAAGGGGTGGGGTAAATCAGAAATACTTCTTATTTCACCAATGCCAGCGCCAGCCCATCATAGCCTTTGCTGCCCACCGTCTGAATCACGGTAGCGGAGACACGCGGTTCGTTTGCCAATCTTTCCAGAAATTGGCGCGTTCCCTGTACACTGGGGTCAAGGCTTTTTTCATCCACCACCGCCCCATTCCGCACGACATTATCCGTAATAATCAGCCCGCCGCGCCGTGTTAATTGCAGCGCCCATTCAAAATAAGCAGTGTTATTGACCTTATCCGCGTCAATGAACACCATGTCAAACACATGTCCTTCGGCAGCAATCTGCAGGAGCGACTCTAAGGCACGCCCCGCCCGCACTTCGATGATGTTTTCCAGACCTGCCCGGGTAAAATTGGTGCTGGCAACCTCCGCATAGATCGGATTAACTTCCAGCGTGATCAATTTGCCGTCGGCAGGCAGCGCCCGCGCTAACCAGAGGGTGCTGTATCCGCCCAGCGTGCCAATTTCCAGAATCGCACGGGCTTGAATCGACATCGCCAGCAAATGGAGCAATTTTCCCTGATTGGGCGCAACATTAATTTCGGGCATCCTCGCTGATGCAGCCGACTCTAAAGCAGCCGTCAGCGCCGCGTCCGGCGGAATCAACAGGGCATTCATGTAATCGTCAACCGCCGTCCATTGGGCTTGTGTCATCGTGTATTACTCCAATTTGCCGAGAATTTCTTCGTTGTCAATTTGGGCGCGTTGCAAGCGTCCGCTAAAATCCACGTAAATGGATTTCCATTCGGTGAAACTGTCCAAACCAACCTGTCCGGCTTCACGCATCCCGTTACCCGTGCCGCGAGTCCCGCCGAAGGGGAATTGAATTTCTGCGCCCGTCGTGCCGTGATTAATATACACAATGCCCGTCGTAATATCGCGCATGGCACGGAAGGCCGCGTTGACATTTTCGGTAAAAATGCTGCTGCTCAGGCCGAAGCGGGTGTTGTTATTGACTTCAATCGCTTCTTCTAAGGAATTGACCTCCACCACCGACAGCACCGGGCCAAAAATTTCCTCCTGCTCCACGCGCATCCCTGCTTTGACTTCATCCAGCAGCGTCGGTTGGTAGAAAAAGCCTTTGCCTTCAACCCGTGACCCGCCCGCGAGAATTTTAGCGCCTTCCTGACGGGCGACCTCCAGATAGTAACTGACTTTATCCAGCGCTTTCTGGTTGACCAGCGGCCCCATATTGACCGATTCATCCAAGCCGTTGCCGACTTTAATTGATTTGGCTTTTTCGACCAATGCCTGCACCAACTGAGGACGGATGCCCTTTTGCACAATCAAGCGGCTGGTGGCGGTGCAGCGCTGTCCGGTTGTGCCATACGCACTCCATGTGATGGCATCCACCGCGAGGTTAAAATTGGCATCGTCCATCACGATAATGGCATTTTTCCCGCCCATTTCGAGCGTGACTTTTTTACCGAGCGAAGCGGCTCTGGTATACACTTTTAAGCCCGTGTCGGTGGAACCCGTGAAGGAGATAATACGAACATCGGGGTGTTCGACCAGCGCCGCGCCTGTTTCGCCCGCCCCTGTCACCAGATTAAACACCCCCTGCGGCAACCCCGCTTCCTCAAACACCTGAACAAATGCCGCCGCCGTTGCAGGGGTATCTTCGGCAGGTTTCCAGACGAGCGTATTGCCCGCAATCAACGCGGGTAAAATTTTCCAGCTGGGTACTGCAACGGGAAAATTCCACGGGGTAATCAACCCCACTACGCCCACCGAATCGCGCATGGCGAGGCCAAATTTATTCGGCATTTCGACAGGTGCATGGTAGCCAAACAAACGCCGCCCTTCGCCACCCATGTAGTAAGCCATGTCAATCGCTTCTTGGACATCACCGCGTGTTTCCGCCAGAATTTTGCCCATTTCCTGGGTCGCAATGCGGGCAATCGCCTCTTTGCGGTCTTCCAGAATCCGCGCCACACGGAACAAAATTTCCCCCCGACGCGGTGCGGGAGTCAAACGCCATTCCTTATAGGCAGTTTTCGCCGCTTGCACCGCCGCATCCACTTCGGCTTTGCCACTCCGCGTGACATCCGCGATGGTTTCTTCTGTCGCCGGGGAAATCGTCGGGAAGGTTTCGCCCGTGGACGATTCAACCCACTGCCCCGCGATATAATTTTTTACAAGGTCGGTCATCTCACAACATCTCCTTTATTAGTAGTGAGCGAATACACTCATGCTATTTGACTTTTCAATACAGATACCTGTCAACGCCGTCCTAGCACACATTAACTTTTAAAGGCGAATATACGGACAGCATATATGCTGTCCCTACGAATGGATAATGTAGGGACGCGATATATCGCGTCCGCCGAAATACTATATCTGTACTAATTTGTTAAACTGCATGATCGTGTCGCTACAAATATTATTGCTGATTGTAGTAGATTCCAGTGTGCAGAAACACCCATTTAGAACCATTTTTTGTAACGGAAATAGGCCACCACCAGCGCCGCCAGCCCAAAACCTAAAATCATTGCCAAAAAAAACGCATTGTTGGATTCCTGATAGGGCAAATCCACGTTCATACCAAAAATGCTGGCAACCAGCGTGGGCAGGCTAATCACAATCGTCACCAGCGCCAGAATTTTCATCACCACATTTAAATTATTAGAAATAATCGAAGCAAAAGTGTCCATCATCTGATTCAAAATGTTGGCGGAAATATTGACCATTTCTATCGCCTGACGGATTTCCGTCAGCACATCTTCCAGCAATTCCTCATCTTCGGGGTACATATGAAACAGGCGCATTCGCTGCAAGCGTTCCATCATCAATTCATTGGCACGGAGCGCGGTGGTGAAATAAGTCAAACTTTTTTGATATTTGAGGATGTCTAATAATTCTTTATTGCGCTGCGACACCTGCAATTTTTCTTCCAGAATTTCAACTTCGTGGTCAATCACCCGCAAACACACCAGATATTCACGGGCAGTTCGCAGGAGAATTTGCAAGACAAAACGATATTTTTTTCCTGTAAATACATTTGTGCGGCGACGGCTGCCATACTGAAAAGTATCAATCACCGGATTTTTGGATTTGCACACCGTCAAAATACAGGCGGGAGTCAAAATGATGCCGAGTGGAATGGTCGTGTAGGGAATATCCGATTCGCCACGTTCATAATGTGGCACACGCAGGACAATCAGAATCGTTTCTTCGTCATCTTTTTCGGTACGGGCGCGTTCGTCGGGGTCAAGCGGGGAGGTAAAAAAATCAAGCGGGATATTCAGTTTAGCAGCAATTTCGTCCACCTCTTCCATCGTGGGGTCTAGCAGACTCACCCAGCAGCCATCTTGAATCTCATCCAGTACATCCATGCCCGTTTCGGAGCTTTTGAGAATGGTCAACATCGGCGTTTCCTTTTTGGTCAGCTTGAGTCATGGATTTTCCCTAGTTAAAACTTTGCCACCCATCTTCTAATTGTATCCCGTGCAAAAAAAAGGGCTAGCCATTGCGCCAGTCCCTTTTTAGGTGTATCAATCTAACCTGTAGGAGATTGGGGACGGGTTCCAGCCCCGCCCGTACAATAAGAATTTATTCCGCGTCCAGTGCGTTGTACTGGGTCGAGGCCAGAATCGACTCAACATTGGCCTGTTGCAATTCCTTCACTTCCGGCGCAGTGTAGTTGACCACCAGCACGGCATCGGTGGTGTCATCCACGGGCAGTACGGCAAATTCGAGCAAGCCGATGGTTTCGACTTCAACATCCACTTTTTCGCCTGTCAGGCCAAACAATTCCACCGGGGTGACTTCGCTAGCCGAAATCAGATTTTCCTGTTCTGCCAGAATCGAGAGCAGTTCGGACGCGCTGGTAACATCAGCAGTTTGGGCTTCGGGGGTCACATCGCCCATCACCCCGCTTACAAAAGCGATGGCATCGGCTTTGGGGAGCAGTTGCAACCAGACCAGCGCCCCTTGACTGCTGGCTTCATCGACCAGAATCAGCGCCCGGTAGGAGGTATCGCTTTCATCGACCACCTGCCAGCCTTCGGGCAGAGTATAGGTGAGCAGCGCCTGTGGGATAATCACATTTTCCGCGTTAATCGAGTTTAGAATATCACTCACCTGTTGTTCGACCTCGCCGAAATCGGCTTTGTCCACCGCCGCGCTGCCGAAGTAGAGCAAAATGTTGTCGTCGGTCAGGCGCACCAGTTCATAGAGGGTGGTGGTGTCCTCCAGATCATTGTCGAGTTCGTAACGCACCGCTTCCAAACCATGGTCGACTTCTTCGGCATTGTCTTCAAAGTCCTGCGGGTCAACCGTCACACCCTGCGCTTGCAGAAAGGCCAGCAGTTCTTCTTCCAGATTCACCGCGCTCGGCGATTGGGAAAGGGTAAAACCGGCACTAAAAGCGGTTTCCTCATCAATCTGGGTCGACAGATTAAAGCTGGTATCTTGCGTCAGTACCGTCCATTGACGCGGATAGCGGAAGGTCAGCCCGGTGGGGTTTTCTTGACCTTCGGCGGGAAAAACATTCGGTAAAAGTGTATCTTCTGCGGTCTTGACTTCGGTATTAATATCCTGATTATTGACAAACAGCACGCCAAGCACGAGGGCGACCACCATCACAACAAACGCCCAAATTTGCGCTGAAATTTTAGACATCCAAATAACTCCTGAGTTCGCGTAAAAATCGCAGAGAGTGTAATCGGAATCCGCTTTCTCGGCAAGCTATTGACACGGTATCCCCCCATTGCTAGGTTAAATAAGATGAATATTTGTTTTTTGTCGGTCAATTTTAGCCGTATGTGGTAAAATAAGTGAGTTATCATGCAGTGAAATAGGTAGCAAAACGTGGAATTGCAAAGAACCCGGCGACATCTCGTGGAAATCTTGAAAGAGCGCGGCGAATGTACGGTGGAGGATCTGGTCGAAGAACTCACCGCCCGTTTGCACCGCAAAATCACCACCGTCACCATCCGGCATCATCTGGAAAAATTACAGGTCGAAGGGTTGATCGAACCGCCACAGGTGCGCCGTCGTGACACCCCCGGACGACCCCAGCATGTCTATGCCCTCAGCCAGCGCGGGTTGGAATATTTCCCCAACAACTATGTCGGCTTAGCGGAAGGGTTGCTAGCGGAAATTAAACGCCAACTGCCCCGTCAGCAGGTCAACGTGATTCTGGAAAATGTCGCAGAAAGCATGGCAAAATCTGCCGATATTCCCGACGCGCCGATGCCCGAACGTTTGCAGCATGTCGTGGCGTATATGAATGAAAAAGGCTACACCGCTACATGGGAACAGACCGATACAGGTTTTTTGCTGACCACCGCCAACTGCCCCTATGAACAGGTTGTGGGCAGCCATGCCGAACTCTGCGATTTGGATTTTCGTTTGGTATCCTCCATGTTGGGGGTTGTCCCGCGTTTGATGGGCCGTGCCAGCCAAGGGGCGGAATGCTGTCAATATTTTGTCCCACATTATCACGCCAACTGATGAATGTCATGGAATAAAACAGACAAAAATCTTTTTATTCTGGATAAATCTGCTATACTATACACAAAATACCCTATTCTACAGGAGCTAGCGCACATGACGACCTTGACCTATCCCGACGTGGCAACCGAAGAACAGATTTTAAATGTCACTCCCACCGCGTTAAACAAAATCCGTGAACTGCTCGTTCAACGCGAAATCCCCAACCATGCCCTGCGCGTGTTTGTCTCGGGTGGCGGGTGTTCCGGTCTGTCCTACGGCATGGCGTTTGAAAATAATATTCAGGAATTTGATACCCTTGTGGAAGTCGAAGGGGTCAAATTGGTGGTGGACGCAACCAGCATCCTTTACCTCAAAGGCGCAACCATTGATTTTGTGGACAGCTTGATGGGTGGCGGTTTTAACATTGACAATCCCCAAGCGGTTTCGACCTGTGGCTGCGGCAGTTCCTTCCGCACCAAAGACACCGGTGAAGCCAGCGAAGGCGGATGCAGCACCTGTCATTAAGTCCTATGCAATCGGGCAGGAAATCCATTCATCCAGATTAACAAATCAGGACGGATACCCAAATGTACGGGCGTGGTCTATGACCCGCCCGCATGATTTTGGAGGGGATGGGTCACAGACCCACCCGCATGATTTTGGAGGGGATGGGTCACAGACCCACCCGTACAGAAACTGTTTTTAAGAGTTAAATTCCGTACATTAGTGGACTCGGTATCCAGCCGCAAACAGACATGACAAGGGGCGAAAACCCCTTTTTTATTTTCTGCGCTACAATAGTTCCACTGACAACTGATAACTAAAAACTGACAACCCATCCCTATGCTAAACCGTACTGATGTTGGACTCTGGCTTGGCCTGCTCACCCTTGTGCTGCTCGGATTGGTGAGCTTGCTCATGGAAAACAGCACCGCCGATGAAATCCGCGTGCTGCTCTACCTGCTAGCGATGCTTGCCCCCTTTGCCGTGCTGTGGACATTTTCTAAAGAGGAACAAGATGGGCGGGCGTATCTGGGCGAACTGCCGGACGCGCAAATTCTGCTGTTGAGTGGATTGATGGCGCTGGTGCTGTGGCTCATTGTCTGGTGGGCGATGGATTTTTTGAATCATGAACTGGTGGCGGCGGTGGGGCGCTATGTGCCATCCCTGCAAGCCGATTACGCATGGGGGGTGGAAGTCCTACAAACCGCCCTGCTGATTCCGCTGGGCATTGCGCTGTTTGTTTTTGGCTTGCTGAGAACCCGTCTGGCTCATCTGCGGCGCTGGCTGGCAGCCCTATTGATGGCCTTCATGCTGGCGATGATGTGCGTGCTGATTGCGCCCGCCGTGCGTGGCAATATGCCCACCGGACTTGTCGGCTTTTTTGGCTATTTTGTCATCGGGTTTGCCGCTTCGTTGCTCAGCCTACACACCCGTTCCCTGCTCACCGGATTCGTGGTGCTTGCGGTGTTTCTGTATGCCAATCTCGCCTTTTTATTTGAACTCCTCCAAGAACAATTTAACAAGGATTACCTCTCGACAGATTGGCTGGTGCCGGTCATGCTGTGCGCGTTCGGCGTGCTGGTGCTGTCGCAAATAATTCGATTCCGCACCAGCCCACCTGCCCCTAATGAACCAGAGGATAAAAAAGCCGCTAAAAAATCCAAAACAGAGAGACCCCCCGCCCTGAGTGGTATTGGTTGGATAGCGGTGGTGATTCTCGTGATGGTCTGGGTGGGCATCGGCGCAAATGAACTCCGTCAGCGCAACGAAGAAGGCAGCCAGATTCCCACCAATGTGATTCTGCCGGAAAATGAATAGCAGCGCATAGGCGGGGAATGGACTCCCCGCCGTGTCTGCTTACATTTTTACTCGTACTGATACACCCACACATTACGGGCTTCACAGCGTCCGTTGTTAATCACCCCGAAGCCATACGACCCAGCAATCGAACTCACGGGTTCACGGTCAATCGCCATTTCGCCGTCTACAAAAATCGTCGCGCTGCTGCCAATCAGAATCGCGGTGACGGTATGCGGTTGAGTCATGTCCAAACCTAAGGGAACAGTAATGTTTGCGCCGTTGGCATCATGCAAATCGACCAGATAGGCTTGTCCCAAACCATCCACCCCCGCGAACACCGCCGCACCATTCGCCAAGCGCAACAGCAAATGACAGCCTGTATCGTTGGCAAAATCATCCATCGTGATTTCGGCACTAAAAACGGTTTCTTGCACGCTGGAACGGCTGGCTAACGGCACATACCCCGCGTTGCCATCGGCAAACACATAATTTTCCACGAACAAACGTGTCCCACCCGCCGGAACGAGTCCCAGTGTTTCCAGTTCAGCCGAAGCGGTGCGGTCATTTTCGGCAAAATCGACCAGTGTCACCGTTTGATTTTTGCCACCCGTCGTCCCACCGCCGGTGGTTGTTCCGCCAGTAGTCGTCCCGCCGCCAGTAGTGCCGCCGCTCGTATTGCCCATCGTTCCGGTGGTCGTGCCAGAGACAACCGCGCTACCAGACAGGTCAGTCACGCGCACATAATCCACTTCAATTGTGGTGGGGTCAAACACGAACAGCCCGAAGGAACCGGGAGCGGTGGTGGTGCTGTCTTCGGCATCAATCAACAGTTCTTCATCAAAATAGACTTTGTGATTCGAGCCGTTGACTTCCAGACGCGCTGTAATCCATTCATTGACAGGCATCACATAGGGAACTTGTCCGGTCACGCTTTCCACATCACAATTATCGGTTCCCTGAAACGCATTCAGCGCAATGTATTCATCTACCGGAAAAATATCGAGCGTGTACCCCTGTTCACACAAATTGCCTTCCGCCAGACGGGTATAGAGGGAAATACCCGCCACGCTGCTCACACGGAATTTGAGTTCGTAAGCATAATCCTGAAAATCATACCCGATATTAAACAACATGCCTTCCACGCCTTGAGCAACCCCGCGCATGACGTTGCTCTGCACGCCATCCACATTCGTCGCCGCAATTTTCCATTGGGCAGTTAAAAAGACATCTTCGGAAATAACGCCGCTTTCAAAATCTTCTTCGTAGAGAATCGCACCATCCTGAGCGCCTTTGTCTTTTTGCGCGGCAGCCGTTCCCACAAACGAAAAAGCTAAAACGAGCATAACGAGGAGATAAGTCAGTTTTCGCATGGAAAGTTCCCCTTAAAAAATCTGTACATTTCCAGTGTACCCCGAAATGTAGATGTTCTATGAATAATTTTTACGAATTTTAACTCTCTCGCAAATAGGACTTTTGGCGCAATTTCCGTCCTCTTGTCTAACCCCCATCCCCGGCCCTTCCCCCGAAATTCAGGGGAAGGGAGCATAATCCCTATACAAAGCACATAAACGTCCCGCCTTGCGATGCGGGGCGGGGTTTGCAATTTGATTTTCGGCTTTCGGAGTGGTAAAGTTGAAAAATTATTAACGGAGGCCACGATGAGAATACGTCCGATTGCCACCATTGAACTGAAAAAATTCGCCAGCAGTGGCGAACATCCGCTAGGGGCAGCCGAATTTGAAAAAATCATCGAAGAAGCATGGGACTCCGGCTATAGCCGCCCGGAGTGGTGTTTTGTGGCGGAAGACAACGACCAGTTCGTTGGGCGGATTGTCTACACCGCCGGCAGCCATGAAGCGACTTTTTTTGGGCTGCACCTGCCATGGGAGGGCGATTATCTCGGCGTGGGGATGCCTCTCCTGAAAGAAAGCCTCAAAAAACTCAAAAAATCACACATCACCCACCTCGAGCGGCGCTTAATTTCCGATTGGGACTATGTAGACCAGCAGCGCGAACTACTCAACGCGGTCAAAGTTCCCTTAGTGCAGGAAAAAGCCCGCTATCTGTGGAAAGGCACCCCCATCCCCGATGATTCCGGGCGGCTGACCTACCGCGATTTACAGGACGCGGACGTGTTTATCGAAGCGATTGAACGAGTCACCGAAAATACGCTGGATCGGCTGGATAAAACACAGGCGCATATTCTGGGGGTGGATGTTTACGCCGAAGATGTGTTTGACCTGCTGCAAGAATATTTTGATTCCGACCCCGAATGGTGGCAGTTGGCGTATGACGCGAATGATGAACTGGTGGGGTTTGTTGTGCCGGTCAAATTTTCCGGTCAAAATGAAGGCACGATTGGCTATATCGGGGTCGTACCCGAACAGCGCGGCAAAGGCTATATCCTTGATTTGCTGGCACGTGGCACCCGGATTTTGCGCGATGCAGGCTTGGAAACCGTCTTGTCCGATGCCGATGTGCTGAACACCCCGATGCTGCGTGCCTTTGAAAAAACGGGCTATGTAGCAAGCGGGACAACCTTTGTCTACTATGCGGAACTGGCGAAAATCGTGCGCTAAGCTAAAGCTCCGTGTTCTCTGGAGATTCGGTTTTCTCTGTTGGGATTTCGAGGGGCGCAGGTTGAAACTGATTGAGCCATAGCACCGCCTCCTCCATTTTCACAAAAAAACGGCGTTGCATGTGCGGATTTTGCACGCGCATCATACGGTTGGCAAAGACTTGCATGAACTGCCCAATCGAGCTATTCGGCAAGATAATCGCTGTGCGGCCTTGTATCCCTTCAGTGGGAACAGCCGCATAAATCTCGACGGCCCGTTTGCGTAAATGCGGCGTAATCATCGCGGCTGACCCATCATAGGCAATCAAAAGCGGCTTGGTGGGCTGCCATGCCCGCAGCGTTTCAATCAGCCAATCGGCATAGACATCAATGGTTTCCTTGTCATTTTTCTTGAAGCTAAAGACAACCACGCGCTCATCAAAATACCACTGCCGAATTACATCCGGGGTTTTGGTTTCTGTTTTAATATCCATCACCAGTTATACTCGAGTTAAAACAATTTAAATATCCACTCCATTTATAGGCGCGTTTATCCCGTGTGTCAAATTTTCTATAAAAGAATATATTTTGCGATGGCAAGGGGCAGACGTGTGCCAATCGCCGCTTGTCAGTCCGCCAGCAGGCCACTAGAATGAAACTTGCCAACCTGAGGAATATCCGACCCATGCCGCTGATTGAACAACCGCTTTTGGAAAGTGTTGCCCTGCGCGGGAATTATTTTAATGACCCCACCCGCCGCCCGGTGACGATTTACCTTCCGCCGCAGTACCCCGAAAACCAACGGCGCTACGCAGTGATCTATTTGCTGGCAGCGCATGGACACACCGGACAATCCTTCCTCAACTGGAAACCCTACAGCGAAAACATGGCACAAAAATTAGACCGCCTGATTCACAACAAGCTCATGCCTCCGGTGATCGTGGTCATGCCGGACTGCTGGACGACACTCGGCGGGTCACAATATCTCAACTCGGCGATGGGCAACTACGAAACTTACCTGACTCAAGAAATCATCCCCTTTGTGGATGCCCAGTACCGCACCCAACCGGAGGCACGCGGCATTTTAGGCCATAGCAGTGGCGGGTACGGTGCATTGGTACAGGCCATGCGCCACCCCGAATTGTTCCACGCCGCCGCCTGTCACGCGGGCGATATGTACTGGGAATTTACCTGTTTGCCGGGCATCGCAGAATTGAATCAGGGGTTGGCAAAATATGGCGGCGCTGCCGAATTTTTACGCACCGTCGCCCAGATTGAACCCAAAAGTGGCACTTTCTGGAAAACGATTATGACCTTGTGCTGGTCAATGGCGCATGGCACCAATCCCGACAATCCACTCGGTTTTGATTTGCCGATTGAGGAACACACGGGCGCACTCCGTGAGGAAGTCTGGCAGCGCTGGCTGGCCTTTGACCCCCTCCGTATGATTGACCAACCCGCCTACCAAACGGCGCTGCGGGGTTTAAAAGCCCTGCTAATTGACGCGGGTAGCTACGACGAGTATCAACTTCAAGTCGGGGCGCGAGTGTTCAGCCAGAAATTGCACACGCTCCAGATTCCACACCATTTTGAAGAATTTGCCGGAGGACACAGCGGCAGTCAGGTACGCTACGAACGTTCGCTGGCGCTGCTGGCGGAGGTTTTGCAATGAGACATCAACATCAACGGGCTGCCGGGTCGGTTTTAACCGACTTCCTACGCTCAATCGGCGTTCGCATGGGAATTAATTCCCGTGCTATGCGTAGGAAGTCCACTGAAGTGGACTCGGCGTTCCCCAAAATTTTTGTAAGCAAACGCCCCTTGATCGTCGTTTTTTTCCTCCTCCTCTCGATTCTGGCGTGTGCGCGGCCCGGCGAGCAGGAAATCATTTACGTCACGGCGACTTTTCCCGGCGGGGAACGGGTGTTACACGAATCCCCCACCCCCACCGAACCGACCACCACCCCCATCAAACCCACCCCCAATCCGACCCGTTCGGAGTCTGCCAGCGTCACCATCACAGGCGGCGGATCCTACACCGTGCAGCCCGGCGATACGCTTGCGATTATTGCCGCGTCCGCAGGCATTACCCTCGACGCGCTGATGAACGCCAACGGCTTGACTGACCCGAATCTGTTGGAAGTGGGGCAAGTGCTGTTATTGCCCGACAGCACGGGCGCGATTCCCCAAAGCCCTTCCCTCAAACTTGCGCCGGACAGCGAAATTATCTACAGCCCCACCGCCGCCGGATTCAATGTAGCATCCTATGTGAAATTGAAAGAGGGATTTTTGCGTGCCTATTCCGATACAGTGAGCGAAGAAGATTACTTAAGCGGCGTGGAAATGGTGGATCAAGTCGCCAAAAATTACAGCATCAACCCGCGCATTTTATTAGCCCTCCTGGAATATCGCGGCAAGTGGCTTTCTGAACCCACCGTTGATGAAAACCAGATGCTTTACCCCTTTGGGCTGCTCGAACCCACGCGGCAGGGTTTATACAAACAATTGTTGGACACCGCCGATATTCTGTCCGGTGGATATTATGGCTGGAAATATCGCAGTTTGCGGCTCATCAATTTTGCCGATGGGCGCTCGGTGCTGATTAACCCCTCCCTCAATCCGGGGACGGTTGCCCTGCAATATTTCCTGAGTTTTAACAACACGCTCGAACAATGGCAGGTGGATGTCAGCGAACAGGGCTTTTTCCAACAGTATCTTTCCATGTTTGGCGACCCCTTCATTGGCGCATTTGAACCGATGATTCCCGCAGATTTGACTCAGCCGGAATGGGTGTTCCCTTTCCCCAAAGGCGAAACATGGTATTTTACAGGCGGGCCACATGGCGGATATGATACGGGTTCGGCGTGGGCTTCGATTGATTTTGCCCCGCCCACCCCACCGGATAATATCGCCATTCAGGGCGCATGTTATATTTCGCCCTTCTGGGTGACAGCCGTTGCGCCGGGCGTGATTGCGCGGAGTGGCAAAGGCTTCATCATCCTTGATTTAGATTTTGATGGGAATGAGCATACGGGCTGGACAGTGGTTTATCTCCATATTCAAGAAGATGGCGATCTGGTGCAGCCCGGCACCACTGTCACCACCGGCGACAGATTAGGCCATCCTTCGTGCATGGGCGGATTTTCTAGCGGCACGCATTTACACATCGGACGGCGCTACAACGGCGAATGGATTCCAGTGGACTGCACCGATTGTCCCGAAGGTGCGCCGAATATCCCCTTCAAATTGAGTGGGTGGACGGTGCGGGGCTATTCCGGCGCGGAATATCAGGGCTACATGGAAAATGCCAATGGCGATTTCCGCCGTGCCGAAGTCGGACGCGAAGACCCGATTAATCAGGTAAATTGGTGATGAAAAAATTAAAAACGTTGGGCTATATCACATCCATCATGTTTTCATTATTCTGGATATTTTTTCCGCGCTCTGTTTTCGCCCAGCAGCCCACCAGCACGCCCGTTCCCGTGATTCTGCCGACTGGCACGGCGACTCTCTCTCCACCGACGCAAACGCCCACCGTGACTCCGACTTCACAGGGGCCGGCGGTGGTGGAAGCGCTGACCGCACAAACCAATGTCCGTTCCCAGCCCGATATTAACAGCGAACGGGTGGGGCAAATCAATCCGGGGCAAACCTACGCCGTGGTTGGGCGCTATTTTGAATGGTATCAACTCGACTATCCCGACAACCCGAGCGGCAGCAACATCGGTTGGATTCATCAAAGTGTGGTGCAGTTGATTGGTGATGTGAATTTAATTCCCAATCTCGACCCGAATCAGATTCCCACCGAAAATCCGGCGGTGGCGGGGCAGCAGGAAACCCAGCTTGCCATCACCGCAACCCCCGGCATTTTTCAAACCCAAACCCTGCAAGCGCTCATCACCCCCACAGGGGTTTTTACGGTAGAAGGCCAACTCCCGCCGGACAGCCAGCCCATCGCAGGCACCACCGACCCGCAATTTTTGCCGACCTTTACCTTTCCGCCCTTTACCGATACCCCCCTGCCAATTGCCGATTTGACCACCCCGCGCAGCACCGCCGCGAGTGGCAGCGCCATGCCCCCGATTGCGCCGATTGCGGGGTTGATTGGTTTAGGCGGCTTGGGCTTGCTGGTCAGTTTGCTGCGAAGGGGATAAAAAAAAGCACAGGTTTTTCGCCTGTGCCTTTTTGAAATCAGGACAGTTATTCTTCGTCGTCGCTGAAACCGCCCGTATCTTCGTTATAACGGGGCAGAATATCATCCAGCAAATCGTTGTAGGTGGGATCGGCGGGAATAAATTCCGACCAATCTTCACGACGTTCGACCCGTGCGAGAGTCGTTTCCCCGTCCAACCACAGCGCAAATTGTTCATTGCGGCGTTGTTCAAGGGTCGATTCCGGCACATCCCGCAGTTCACGGTCTAACACCTGAATGATGTGATAGCCAAATTGGGAATAGACGGGTTCGGTGAATTGACCAAGCGGCGTATCTTCGGTGGCTTCGCGGAAACCTTCCACATAGTTGCTGGAAGGGGCCCAATCATAAAACCCGCCGTTGGTGTTGCTGCCGGGGTCATCCGAGTGAATCAGCGCCAGCGCCGCAAAATCTTCACCCGCGTTGAGCGCCTCTAACACCTGCTGCGCTTCCTGGAGATACCCGTTTTCGGTGTCGGTTTCGCTGACCACTTCGCCTTCGGGGAATTGAATCAGGATGTGGCGAATTTTCACATACGTATCCTGCAACGGCACGTAATAGACATTTTCAAGCGGTTCGCCGTTTTCATCTTCTTCGCCGGGCAAAAATTCGGCGGAGGTCACAAAATCGCGCAAGGCAGTTTGCAGCGCCGCCGCATAGAAGGTATCGCGGATGGCTTCTTCATCCAACTTGGATTCTTCATCGCCCTGTTCAAAGAAATCTTTGCGGAACGATTCCACCGTCGAAACCACCTGTTCCTGTGCCAGTGGGGTAAATGTGGCGCTCGGTGTCGGCGTGAATGTGACCGCAAACAAGGGGTCAACAATCGTGGGGCTGGGCAGAATTGTCACCGTCGCACAGGGTTCAGTGGTACAGCCTTCCACCGTCGGAATCGGCGTATCACTCGGAATCGGGGTGATCGTCGGGGTCGCGCTCGGGGTCGCAGAGACAAAGGGCGAAGGCGTAATGCTCGGTTCTTCGCTGGGGGTCGCGCTGGGGGTCACGGTCAAACTGCGTCCGGTGTACAGCGCCACCAAGTTATTCACTTCGTCGTCAAATTGCGAATCATCGACTTCAATGCCAAATTCTTTGGCTTTTTGTTCGATGACTTTTTCGCGTTCTAACTGTTGAAGCACCTGTTCGCCGAGCAAATTGTCCACAATCAGATAATCCAGCAGACCGGGTTGGCCTTCTTGCTGGCTGCTGAACGCACCCAAAACCTGCTGCTGCGCGGTTTCTTTTTCGAGTCCGCGTGCGACCAATTCATCATAAAGGGAACGCATTTGTTCGGCGAGTTTAAAGCGTTCGTACTGCACCCGCCCTTTGAACTGGTTAATGTTGATTTCTTCGCCATTGACCGTCACCAGCGATTCACGGGGTAACACCGCATTATCATAAATCAGCGCCCCCGCCACGATAATCACCACCAGCGTCACCAGCACAACCGTGACAATCAGCACAATGCGCTGGACTTCATGTTCGCGCTGGGCTTTGGATTTATATTCTTGACGGCGTTGGATATCCTCTTGCGTCAGGCGACGCTGCTTTGGCCCGCCTGTGGTGTCTCTTTTTGACATGCGCGATTAATCCCTGTGTGTGTGAGACGATGCGTATGGCAGCAGCGCAAGGTGACGGGCGCGTTTGATTGCCACCGCCAATTTACGCTGGCACTTGGCACAAACATTCGACTGACGGCGCGGGCGAATTTTGCCCTCTTCCGTCACATAACGTCGGAGCGTGTCCACGTCTTTGTAATCAATCACACACTTACCTTCGTGCAAAAAGGGGCAGCCTTTGGTGCCGCGTCCTCTGTAGTAGCTCATTTGATACTCCGCCTTACCTAAAAGTTGAAATCATCACTGTTGTCGTCATATTCATCGCGCATATCGTAGGAGTCATCATCTTTGTCTCCCAGCACGACCATTTCTCTGGCGACAATTTCCGTCCGAAAGTGCCGCTTGCCCGTGTGGTCTTCCCAACTGCGGGTTTTAAGACGGCCTTCCACATACACCTGCTTTCCCTTCGCAAGATGTGTCTGGCAGATTTTGGCAAGCGGCCCCCATGCCACCACGTTAAACCATTCGGTTTCTTCGTGGCGTTCCCCTTCCGCCGAGACCCATGAATGGGTAGTTGCGACGCTGAAGCTGGTAACGGGGCGACCATTGGGGGTATAGCGCATTTCAGGATCGCGCTCCAACCGCCCAATAATCATCACCTTGTTTAATCCGCGACTCATCGGCAGGCAGTCCTATTCGTCTTGCGCGATGACAAGATGACGCAGCACCGACGCATCCAACCGCAAACGGCGTTCCAGATCCTTAATCGCCAGCGAATCCGCTTTGTATTCAAGGAGGATGTAGTAGCCTTCTTTGTAATTCTGGATGGGGTAGGCCAACTTGCGTCGCCCCCAGTGGGTGGCTTTAACGATTTCCCCACCGCTTTCGGTAATCCATCCTTGAATGGTTCCCAGAAGCACCTCAATTTCGGCTTCGGCGGTGGCAGGGGGCAAAATAAAGGTCAATTCATACTGACGCTGCATCGAGAAAATTATCTCCTTCCTCGGGTTTGCTCACAGACCCAAACGCTGTGAGCGGAAAGTTGTCAAACAGGCTAGATGGTATCGAAAAACCAACTTTCTATCAAGGTGCGATTTATTTACTCCTGACACAGGGCTGTCAGGAACATCCCTATACAATAGAAATGTTGCTCGAAAAAAGGATTTAAAAACCTGATGGAACCCCTCAAAAATATGTTCAACGCCGCGCTGGTCGGGGATGTTGCCCGTGCCATCCATACCGTGTATCCCGCGTTTCAGCGCGAAAAATTCATCGAAAAAGTAATGGATTCGGCGTGGGATGCACGCGAACTCAAAAATCGGATGCGCCACATTTCGCTCACCCTGCGTGACTTTCTGCCCGCCGATTACGCCGCCGCAGTGGAGATTTTGCGCCAAGCCTCGCGCCGTTTGCAGGGTTACCATTTTGAAATGCTCATCTTCCCCGATTTTGTCGAGGTTTATGGCTTGGAAAATTGGGAAGCCTCCCTGCCTGCGCTGGAAGAATTTACCCGGCAGTCCAGTTCAGAAGGGGCGGTGCGTCCGTTCATTCTCGCCGATTCGCCGCGTATGATGGCGCAAATGCTGGCATGGTCACAGCATGAAAATGAGCATGTCCGCCGATTAGCCAGCGAGGGGTGTCGTCCGCGCCTGCCTTGGAATATGGGACTGCCCCATCTCAAGGCTAACCCCGCCCCGATTCTGCCGATTCTGGAAAATTTGAAAGCGGATGAGTCGGAATATGTGCGGCGCAGTGTGGCGAATAATTTGAATGACATCGCCAAAGACCATCCCGAAGTCGTAATTCAAACTTTGCAACAGTGGCAAAGCATCCCAACCCCTGAGATGAAAAAACTGATTCACCACGCGCTGCGAACCTTGGTCAAAGCCGGACATCCCGCCGCGCTGGAACTCATCGGTTATGGGCATGGCGCACAGATTCGCGTTTCGGCGTTACAACTCGCCACCGATACGGTCAATTTTGGGGAAACACTCGTTTTTTCGTGTGAGCTTGAATCGCTGGCAGAAATAGTACAGGAATTGGTGATTGATTATACGGTCTATTTTCGCAAGGCCAACGGGTCACTTGCGCCGAAGGTGTTTAAATGGACAAAAAAGACGCTCAACGCGGGCGAAAAAATCACCCTCAGCCGGTCTCACCCGATTCGCCCCATCACGACACGGGTTTATTATGCGGGAGAACAGGCGGTTGAACTCAAAATTAACGGCGAGGCCTATGCGCGGCAGCCTTTTACGCTGGTTATTTCATAACACAAAAGCGTAAAAAACACCGACGATGACACCCAACACAATCAGGGTTAAGGCGATTCCCCCCGACAGCAGATAATACACGGCAGGCCGTTTGGCTTGCCATGGCTGGTCGGGGTCAAGGTCAAAGCCCACCAGCAGCGCCCAACCCACCCCATACAGCACCATCCCGAAAATAGACAAGCCCAACACGATATTAAAGGCGCTGTCCGGGTCTTGGAATGAATCGGCAGGCAACACCGCGTTCAAAATCGCAATCAGCAACCCCACCCACAGCACCGCCGTCAGGGTCGCAATCGCAATCCGAAGCGGGCGTGACCAAGTGTTCATTCGCCCCGCAAAGGCATCCATGTCGAAGCGCAAGGTCAGGCGGCGGCGCGGCTCACCCTCTCTTTTTACACGTACCAATTTTTTTGTTTTGGAGGTCATCCGATACTTCCTGCGTTTGCCACTTTTAGTATAGCACGCCTACGGGAAGATGAATGTGCATGTCCCTAGACAAAAGTTGTCTGATGGTTAAATTAGCGCGGGCGAATTTCTAACTTTGCAAAATCCAGCACGGCTTGAACGTGCCGCAAAAAATCCACCCCTAAAATCCCATCAAATTCAAAAGGAAAACCATAGTTGAGAGCGCCCATTTGAATGGTGAAAGGCGCAGCAATCATATTGTCTATCATAATAGAATCGACTTGACTTGGAAGGACAGGTTCCAAACCACCTACCCCCTGTATATGACGAATTTTTGCTTCGAGGCTAAGCTGAATCCCCATATCAAGCATCGCATCGGTTCTAAACAAAGTGGCAGCCGAACCACTATCTACGAGAACATGCGGTAAGAGAACCGCGTTCCCAGAAAATTGAACGGTGACTTCTACAAAGGGCAAGCCTTCCAGAAGGGTAATTTTTGCCATCAGTCTTTAATTACCCGATGAAATTTATCCATAATTTCAATCTGCAATTCTTCTTTGACTGTATGAACAGGATAAAGTTCTCGCCTTCCATCCGCATTCGCTTTGTAACATTCCCACGCTTGCCGAAAATCATCTCCGAATGCGCCTACCAGAGTCAATTCATCCACCACGCGGCGTGCGCCTTCGGTATACGCATTAATCGCTTCTATCACCACCCACCGATGGGGTGCAAGTTCACGAACCTCTTGCCATTTCATAGTCAAATTCCTCCTCTTATAAGATACCACAAGTTGCCATTTTCCCCGTTTACATTTGCATGAATTCTTCACGTAAAATTTCTGAAAGTTTCACACACTTTGTATTAGTTTTAGCCTATACTGACGAGTGTAAGCAAACGATATGAATGTGATATTACAAGTGACCTCCTAATAGGGGAGATGAGGGGGAAAGGGCGCAGTCAGCAATGGCTGCGTTCTTTTTTTTCGGCGCAACATTGCCTGTGATATTTTGCACGCCTGACGCGACTCATATTCATAGAAGAATGCTATAGGAGGCGCGTCATGTTATTTTATAAACCCGTTGCCGGAGTTATTTTTACCCTGCTTTTGCTCGGTCTCTTACTCTATTTTTGCAGCCAATTTTCAGACTCAACCACCAACCAAACACCCCTACCCAGATCCAACACCCCGCCCGGTCAAGGCGAATCTTTGCCCGAATTACAGGTGGGCTACAGTTTATATGCCAACCCGAACGCATGTGGGGTGCAGGGGTATATTGACCAAATCACGATTTATAACACCGGCAGTGGGGATGCAGGCACATTTCAGGTGCAGATTAACGACCAACAACTGTTTGAAATTGAGTCATTAGCCGCAGGTGCTTCGTACTCGATTATGATCGAAGATGCCCGCATGAGCTGGTCGATTCAGGTTGAAGTGGATGTTACCCAGCGCGTCCCTGAATGGAATGAGGAAAACAATGTGAGCATTCTGTCTTCAGCGACCAGTACCTATCTGGTGTCTTGCACGCCCACCCCTACACCGTTCATCGTCCTGACCTAAAAAATTGGCTGTTATAAATTTGCTCCCCGCAACGACTCATGGAAGTAATGGACAAAGCAATTAAAAACCAAATGATTGCGGACAGCATGGATGCTGTCCCTACGAGAAATCCACCTGTAGGGACGGGATATATCCCGTCCGCAAAAGTTGGATTCATTTAAAGTCTAATTGCCTTGTCCATAAGTAGATGCAGGAGACCCATTCATGCAAAAAGCAGTATTCACTAGCCTTTTTTTAATCGGATTCATTCTCTCCAGTCTGTACGTCGCGGCAATGGTCATGGCCTATAGTGATACAACGGCAGGGTTGACCCCCACTGCCGCCCCAACCCGCGCTACCCACATGCCCGATTTAACCGTCGACATTCAATTCACGCCTGTTTTTAGCTGTCCTTCAACAGATGCACAGGTCACAGTCACCATTCGCAACAACAGCACTTCGCAGGTTGGCAGATTCACCGCCAATGTCAACGGGGTGGAAATTTCAATAGCGGGATTAGAGGCCGGCGACCTTCAATATTATCTGGTAGCGGTTACGCCCGATGTTGCGATTGAAGCCAGTGTAGACATTGACAATCAGATTGCAGAAGCGAACGAATACAACAACCACGCCAGCACCATCATCCCCGCCGACTATCTAGGCCGCCAGTATCTTTATTTTTGTACCCCCACATGGACACCCCCACCCGCCGATTATCAATCGCCCACCCCGATTCCTCAAAACGAACGCCCCGATTTACAAGCCCGTGTTTTTTACAACGATTCGTTAGGAGAATGTGGCACAAGTCGCCGCATCGAAACCATTGAAATTATCAACGCAGGCCAAACCGATGCCGGAGCGTTTGTGGTTGAATTAAGCGGGGTCGAAACACGCATTGACGGACTCGCCGTCGGTGAATCTTATGAAATTTCCATGCGCCAGTACAACACGCTCAATTTGCGGGGACAAATTGACGTGTATTTTGAGGTCGATGAAGCCGACGAAAATAACAACCTCATCATGATTGCCCCTTCGACAGTAGGGGCGTATGCGGAATATTTTGTGGTGTGTACGCCTTCCCCCACCTCCCCCGCCCACCCCAAACCGGATTTAACCGCCCAATTCATTTTTGATGAAGCGGTTTGCGGCGGAACGATTACCCATGTTGAAATTATCAACGTCGGTCAGGCCGATGAGCTTACAACCTTTGATGTGATTTTGTTCGGCGGGGAAGAAATTCATGACATTGCCGGACTCAAAAGCGGCAAAAGCGTGCGGCTACCTGCCCAGTTCCGTGCTGACAAAACGGAGATTCATGTTCAAATTGATTCCGCCAATGTCATAGATGAATTTGACGAAACCAACAATGTCACCTTCGCGCAACTAATGACCCCGACTCGTTTTTGCACCCCCACCCCCTATCCTGCCAGCAACAACCCCTTGCCCGATTTACAGATTACACTGATTGTCGGGATGAGTCCCGTTTGCGCGGCAGTCGTGGAAGGGATCACAATTGAAAACATTGGCGAAGGCGACGCACCGCCTTTTCTCGTACAAATCAATCAACAACTGAAATTTGTTGAATCCGGGCTGGCAAGCGGTGACAGCGTTTATTTCCCCGCCAGCGAATTAATAACCGATTCTACACTCCTCACGGTTGACCCATTCCAGCAGATTACAGAGGAAAACGAAACCAATAACACCCCCTCCCCGCAAATTTTTAGCGGCACGCCTATACCCATGCACGGCTGCACCCCACCCCCTAGCCAATAAAAATTTCTCAAAAACCCCTCCATTGGCCTATACTCAATGCCAATGGAGGGAATCGCATGAAAATTTTCATCAGTTATGCGCGGGTGGACAAAGAACAGGTGCTAGAAATCGCTCAAGCGCTAAATGTGCATGACGTGTGGTTTGATGACCGCTTGAACATTGGCGAAAATTGGTGGCGCGAAATCGAAACCCGTATCGCTGAGGCACCGTGTTTTCTCTATGTGCTTTCGCCGGAGTCGCTCCAATCAGAATGGTGTCAGAAGGAACTGCAAACCGCCCGGAAATTAGGCAAATCCATTGCCCCCGTCCAGATTAAACCCGCTGCCCTGCCCGATGACCTTCGCCAACTGCATGTGATTGACCTTGCCAACGGCCTCACGCGGGAAAATACGGTGCGCCTGCTGAATGGCCTGTTTGCGATTGAGCGTGTGATTTTTAACCCCCTGCGCCCCTTCCGCAATCCGAACGACACCGCCCCCCGACTCGCCATTTCCGACTTGGTTTTTGCCACCACCAACCGCCCCAAACAGGATGCCTACCAAGAAATTCTGGGGCGCAATTTGCAAACCATCCCCATTCAGTTGGATGATATTCAACAGGTGGATGCCGGACAGGTCGCCTTGCACAAAGTCCGCCAGGCCTATGATATTTTGAAACGCCCTGTCTTTGTCGAACAATCGGCGCTGGCGATTCGTGTTTTGGGTGGGTTGCCCGGCGGCATGACCACTTCGATGATTTTTACACTGGGCTTGGAAACACTGTGCAAAATGCTCCGCAATTTTGAGGATAAATACGCCGAAGGGGTTGCCGCGATTGCCTTTAACGATGGCACGATTACCCGTAAATTTGTCGGGGTGCTGCCGGGTCGCATCGCCGATTTTCCCCACCCCACTGGCTATAGCTGGAATCGGGTGTTTATCCCGCAGGGGTTTGACATTACCCTTGCCGAAATGAGCGAATCCGAACGCCTCTCGATCACCATGCGCCGCCGTGCTATTCTGGAATTTATGGAATTTTTGCAGAGCAATTACACGCTAGAGTAACAAATAAGGTAAATTTTAAGATGGTCTGTACTATCACCATTGGCGAAAAATTTTGGAATGAGGAGTATGAACCACCTGATTGGGATGTCCAACGTATTTCACTGCCTGATGCACCTATTTTCCCTAATGACGATACACTTGAACCCGATGCCAATTGGCGCTACATCAATTATTCAGCGTGGATAGAAATGGCAGAAGAGGTTGGATTAGTAGATTGGTTATCCCATCCTGAGACAGGTATTTTAATGACGAATAATATTGTTTTCCCTATTACTGATGAACATTATCGCATGGTTAGTGAAGCCTATTTGCTGCGAAGCGTTTTTGCAGAAGGCATGGCAGGATGGGAAGCAGACATTGACGATGATGAAAATAACTTGGGTGATTTACCGCCCTCACCTACCACCTACGATCCCTTCTATGCACGTTTAATTTGGCTGCGATTCTGGATACGGTGGGCTTTAGACAATTGTAAATCGCCTTCTGTTGTAATTTCTTGTTAAAATTACGCAGGATTTGCATATTAAGTATGTAGCGCAGATTTTAGCGAGCATATTATTGGACTATCCCCCTCAAAATTATCAAGGAATCGTTGCGCTACCTTATTAATGGACAAGGCAATTAGACCTTAAATGAATCCAACTTTAGCGGACGGGATATATCCCGTCCCTACGGGTGCATTTCTTGTAGGGACAGCATCCATGCTGTCCGCAATCGTTTGGTTTTTAATTGATTTGTCCATAAGGATGAAACAAAAATAACCAACACACTTAAACAGGCTTTAGCCGATTTATACCGTGATAAATTGAGAGGCGTTTTGGTGATAATCCAACCAGACAATTATCGTGTTCGCCAAAAAGAACTACCGGCAGATGAGGCTGCGAACAATGACAACTAAACTAGAAAAATTGGCGCAAGAACTCGCTAACCTTCCTTACTCAATTGATATCGAGGATGATGAAACAGAAGCAGGCGAACATATCTTCTTTGTCTCTCACCCTGAGTTGCCGGGGTGTGTGTCGGAAGGTGAAACCCTTAAAGAAGCACGGAAAAATCTATCGGACGCAGCAAAGGAATATATTCTCAGTTTACTTGAAGATGGTTTGCCAGTTCCACGCCCTCGCCGTCAATTAACCGTCACAAGCTGAACAGTTTCTCAAGGGTCGTCGGTGGTGGTTACACGCTTTAGTTCGGGAGAAATTCGTACAGAATCACCGCAAAACATCGAATATGCGGTAACCTTTAGCGATAATGAATAAAGGGGTGATTTTTCACCCCTAACATTTTTATGTATTAACTCTGCTGGCGGCTGGCGCGGGCGGTCATCCACACCAAGGGCGCAACCAGCATCCCAACAATTATCATGGCAAGCCGCAGCGACCCGCGAGTCGCCACTGCCCCCACCATCGGCCCACCAAAAATCTGACCGAAGGCATTGGTCTGGGCATTCATCGAAATCACCGTCGCCCGCACGCTCGAATCAAGGTTGTAATTCAGCCATGTGGCATCCAAGGGGCCAGCCACCGAACGCAGCACCCCCGCCAGCCACAAAAAGACCAGCGCCCCGCCAAAACTACCCACCAGCGCAAATCCGACAATCGCCGCGCTCATGCCGGCATAACACAGAATCAGCGTCCGGGAAATTTGTTTGGGGTGGTTCATATCCACCCTGCGCCGCACAATTTCCGCCCCTGCCATGCTCATCAGCGCCCCGACCCCATCAATCACCCCGAACCAGACAATCGGTTCAAGGTTGCCAAGGGTGGGAAAAGCAAAATTATCCAGCAAATGCGGTGTCCACAGGCGGTCAAAGCCTTCGCTGAAAATACCATACAGCAGCGACATGAAAATGAAAGACAGCAGAATCGGACGCATCTTTACCAGTTTTACGCCGTCACCGAATGTCCCGGTCATAGCGTGCCATGTACTGCGGTCTTCGCGGGGGGTGGGGGTAAACCCCGTTTCGCCCATGAACAGGCTTAAAAAGCCCGCCAACCCCAGCATCACAACCCCGCCCACCACCATCGGCAACGCAATATGAATCGTCGCCAACCCGACACTGATAAAAATGCACACCAGCCCAACAACACGCCCAACCTGCCCGGCCTGAATAAATACCTGTCCGGCGCGGTCAACCCCGACTTCATCCGCGATCCACGCATCGCCCGCCCCACTAATGAAGGTATAGCCAATCCCCATCACCCATTGAGACAGCAGAATCGCGCCAAAAAGCGGGAAAAATCCCTGAATCAAAATGCCGAGTCCGAGCAGCACCACCCCCAGAATCACCGACAAACGACGACTATAGGTATCCGCCAAAACCCCTGTCGGAATTTCAAATACAAACGCCGTTGCTTCCAGCACCGTTCCCACCAGCACCAACTGAAAGGGATTCAACCCCACCGTTTCCGCTTGATAGAACAAATTCACGGTGAACACCATCGTAAAACTCAGCGACATCAGACCGGAATAGACCAAGAACACCCGCGCCGCGTCCATTTTTTGCCAAGCAAACAAAGTACACATCTCCTAGAGAGGATAGTTTCTGTTGAAAATTGTGAGAATCGAAAAAGACTTCAGGAGAAGTGCCGGATGAGGGAAAAATCTAAATTGTAGGGACGTGATCTCTGCGAGTCGCGTCCGCTTTGCCTATGCACCACCCATCAATTTGGCAATATCCTGATTAAAAGACACACGGGTGCAGACTGACATGCTGTTTTTGAACCTCGCTTGAAATTTGCCAAAATTATAAAAATCTTCGGGGAATTTGCCATCCGCCAAAAGACGGAAAAACCCACCCGCATTTTCTTAGGTTCGGGTGGGGTCATGAACGGTTTATTCGCCGGATTTCGCGCCTGCGTCAATGTTGCTAATCAGAATCGCACGGCAGGGCGCACCATCCCCATCTTGCAATTTCATCGGCAAACACACCAGTTGATACATGCCCGGCGGCACATCCGTCAGGTTTAACCCCTCAACCGGAATCACCCCCGCTTCAAGCAGCACAATGTGGGTCGGCACCGGGTCAGCAAACGGCGACACCGACAGATAATCCACGCCAATCAACCGCACGCCGCGTTCCACCAACCAGCGAGCGCCATCTTCGCTCACCCCCACATACTGTTCATCAAAGGTGGTGTGTCCCTGCGCCCAGAGGTTGGAATTGCGCGTTTTAATCAGCAGTCGCATGGTGTCCACCGGGATTTTCAGATTTTCCAGCACCTCGGCGGTAATATCATTGACCGAATCGTCCACCTGCACCACCCGCGCCCAACCGACCAGCACATCTAAATCGAGCGTATCCACCGTTGCTCCCCCCGCGATAAAATGCTTGGGGGCATCCAGATGTGTTCCGGTATGCGACGACATGATAAGCTCAGAAACCGTCGCCATATCGCCATTGTCAACATGGCTGGTGTTACGGATTCGCACGGTGGGCGACCCGGGCCACACCACCAGCGCATTGGAAATCGGGACAGAAATATCATAAATTGCCATCGGTAGTCTCTCCTTAGATATATTTTCTTTGCTGCAAGTAATG
>CAZXCU010000021.1:0-85390 GCA_964639245.1 uncultured Anaerolineae bacterium | reverse complement strand
CGCTTCGTTCACTGTATGGCTTTTTTACTTTGAAAGTCCATAACACGCTCTAGAATACCCGCCTGCCTATTCTCTGAGTCAGGACGGTGAGTTTTGCACGGGCATCCGTAGCGGCGTAAGGGAGGTTCTGCTTTTGTTAAAGGGCATACATTGGCTTGCAACCCAGCGCGATTAAGCGACCAGTCAATTGGGGCAATTTGCAAGCAAATTGCGCCGGAGGCGGAACCCCTTGACGGGTCGCCGCGCTGGGTTAGCATCTGCCAATGCCCTTTAACACGCCCAAAAGCAGACACCACCCACGCGGCAGGTGATGCCTGAAACCCTCACCACCTTCCGAGAAACACCCATCTGTCAACTGATTGAACAATCTTTTTTTTACCCTCTTGTACCCTACACCGTCATTGATATGGTCGAGAGGAGCTTCCATGACAAAAAGACGCTTTGTTCTGCTGCTGGTGATTGCTTTAGCAGTGCTGTGTTCTTTAGCTGCCGCAGTCATGCTGGCGACAGGTGGGCATCCGCCGCGTCCGCTTCCGCCGCTGACTCCCATTATTTCCCCAACCCTCTTTTTGGGGTTTACCCCGGCTGCCTCCGATGAACAAGGAACTATGACAACCCCAGCGGCTGTCCCGATCTTTGCTACTCATGCGGCGGTAGAAACTCAGTATGCTGCGACTGCTGCTGCACTTACTTCTGTCCCATAGAACACGCAGCTTGATTGTTATTGCCGGGTTGGTTGCTGAGGCAGCGATTTGCTTGCGAACTGATAGGGGTGGATTACAATTGAGGTTAGGTATTTTGGCATCCACCTTTATTGGTTTAACCAGAGTCTCTACACTAAATGTTTAATTTTTTCCGAAACAATAACGATAACGAAAGACGCGATGATAATCCTAGATTTATTTTCATCCAGCAGCCGCGCATCAGTCGCCCCCTTCTAACTGCACAGGGCTATAGAATCTTTTCTGGCAGCTTTTTCCTCATATGGCTGCTGTTTGTCTTCATCCTATGGGTTTTCCGCATTGAGATTTCCCCTCAAAAGATTTCATATCGGCTGTCTCAGGTTCAAGTGTCGAACTTTCAGCCTTGTCTCTGGCAGTCTTAGGGATTATCCATGAACTAAACAAGGCGGATAAGTGGTTTAAGTTAGGACTTTTGCTGGTCGCTTTATTGTTTGTAGGAGTGGTGCTGGCTGGCTTTTTGCTTGTGCTTACTTGGAAAAGTGAGTATGACCAGCCACAGCAAATTGAAATCTATGTTTTTGCTGCTGTAGGCATTCTCACAGTTACCCAAATTGATTGGGTTGGGGTAGTGCGTATTTCCCGCCTAAACATCCTCAAGAAAATAATCGTCCCCACATCGCTCAAGTTATCTATAGAGAGAATTCGCTTAGTTGTTCCTTTTCTCCTGCCGATCCTGATTTTTTGGACCCCAGACCTAAATCGCCTGACAGGGGTGATTTTACTGTTCTCCGGTGGTGTAGTTGCTCTTGCGGTGCTGATGGTTGTAACAACAGTTTCTCTTCTCGTTGCCAAACCTGTTGAGGAGCAAGAAGATGAATTCGTTGCGGTCTTGAAGGCTAGGTATGAAACCGAAATCAAAACCATCATTCGATTTGGTGAGCTAAAATCCTTGATGCTTGCAGCAGTTAGGTTTCTCCAAGATGAACATCTCCGAAATCTAGCAGCAAATTCATCTGTTCCCAAAGGGGTGGAACGGACACACATCTTTAACCGCTTGCGCGAAGTGGGCAATTCTGAAAACGAACGTGCATTAGAAACGGTTCCGGCTTCCCTAGTTGATGAGGGCAAAGTATCTCAGGAAAGCTATTCTGGACCCTATTGGCTTGTCCCAGATGAGGCTGTATTAGCTGGCTGCCTCAGAACTTTAGATCAACTGGCAGTTACTTGTGCGGTTGATTATCCTGACTATCCTAAAGATAAAAAAACCACCTATTTGTTTGGAACATATTCTTTTGATGACTTACAAAACTGGTTAGCAAATCAAGTTCGGTTACCCATTTTCATAGTTACTGAACACATCATGCCCAAAGTATTACGCGAGTTGTCAGAACCATATCGCTTTGCTCAAGTTCATAGACAAACCCATCACTACGAACTTAGGGGTATGAGGGAAAATAGGATATTTTTTGTTAACAGAAATTGGAGAGCCTACGATATGGACCTGCTTAACCTCTGGCAAGAATTAACGGAATTTCAAGATCAGATTAGAGAGTTGGATCAGCAGATAGAGCGATTAGCAGATGAGGAGCGCGATACAAGCTTAGATAGAGTAAGTAGATCATCTATCAAAGAGAAAATTGCTACTCTTGGCTGGGAAAGAAAGGACTATCAGAAGAGAGTAGTAAAACTTGTAGAAGAAGTGCCTTCTACTGAAAATGTTCCACGTACAATAACCCCTCTTGAAGTGAGTCAAATATTTTCGATCCTTATGGAACAAAAGAAATAATCAAGAAATACACATCAATCCTGAGTAGGAGTGTTGTGCTATCATTTTGACCTCTGCCCGGACAGTGCGAAATTTTGACAAATTTCTTGCCTTCCCGAAGATAGCTTTATCGCGCACGATGAAGGTGTTTAAGGAGGTACAGGCATGAATGCAGTCAAACACCCGCTGGTTATTGCCGCGACAGGTTATCCCTTACATGGGGATGCTATTCGGGGCTATTTAAGCGGCTTTTATGAAGTTGAAACCGTGGGGCATACGCTGTGGCAGGATGGCTTGGCGGAGATAGATCGGCATTTGCTGCTGTCCAAACCAACGGCACTCATTGTGGATGATACCTTCCCCCATGAACCGCAGGTGGTGGCACGGCGGGTCAAAGCCAAACTGCCTGCCTGCGGCTTGATCTATGTGGATGCGGCTCCCAATATCTTCCGTGTACTGCACTGTCTGGAACAAGGTTTTGTGGCTTATCTGTTTTTGGGTGATCAGCTTGGGGAAAGCCTCAAATTGGTGGTAGATATGGCGCGGCGCGGCGAACGTTTCCTCAGCCCGCATATCTTGGGCTTATATGACCGCTATACCATGTATCGGGGATTATTTACGGATATGCCCAGAGCTTTATCCAGCACCTTCAAGCTGATGGGTGAAGGCTTGAGCGTGCAGCAGATCGTGGGTCGCACAGGTCTGCGCCCTGAAATTATTTATCGGCGGCAGTATCGGCTGCGCCAGCATTTCGGGGTCGAAAACAATGAGGCTTTGCTGGAAGTCATTCAGGGGATGTTTGAAGATAAGGCGGCAGTCCCGGCAAAGCCTTAAACCCCTCAAAACTGCCGCATTAAGCCCAAGACTTTGCCCACCACCTGCACCTCATCGCGCCTGCATCTTAAAGGCTGCATGACTGACATCAGCGGTTCGAGACACACCCATTCCCCTTCGTACTTTAATCTGCGGATGCGTGTTTCATTTTTGGCAGGCAGCACAATCACCCCAATCTCCCCATCATTAAGGCGATTCTGCCGCTGAAGCACCACCACATCCCCGTCATTCACCATTGCGTCATACATCAAGTGGGTATTGACCCGCAGCGCGTAGATTTCATCCATTGGCTTCCCTGCCAGCCACTGCGTCGGAATCTCATACACATGCCCATTGCTTGGCACACTCTCAGAAAAGTCCGTGACCACCTCTTTCAGCACAGGTACAGTGACGGGTGAGGGTGTTTCCAGCAGATGATCTGGGATACGCAGTCCGCGTGAAATACCTTTGACTTTTTCTAAGAAGCCTGCCGCTACCAAGCGGTTGACATGATAAGCAGTGACAGAGGTAGAACTGATTTTAAGCACCGCCATAATCTCCCGCAGCGTAGGACTATAGTGGTGCTGCTGCATCATGGCTTTGATGAAATCGAAAATGAGCTTCTGCTGCGAATGCAGTTGATCATAACGTGTGGGGTTGGTTCGTTTTGCCATCAGTGTCCTCACTCTTCCTGCCCAATCCAGCCGCGTTTCATGGCTTGGATGAGGATTTGCCCGGTGGTTTTTACTCCCAACACCTGTCGAATGCGGTGCTGCAAGCTGTAGATGGAGGAGGCGGAAGTCTGCATTTGTATGGCGATTTCCTGCGGAGTCATATACTGCGCCATGTAGTGAATCACCTTCATTTGACGGGGATTCAAGGGGGTAGTCTCATCTTCCTGATTGGTTTTGATTAGCACACTGGCGACTCGCGGCGAAATGAATAACTCGCCGCGGGCGACAGGACGGATAGCGAACAGCAGGGTATCGGCAAGCTGCTCATCTTTGCAGATGAAACCCAGTGCGCCCAAGTTGGATAATTCCTCAACCTGTTCAGCACTAAAGCTGTTTGCCAGCAGCAGGATTTTCAATTCAGGAGTCTGCTGGCGCAGTCTGCTCAGGTCTTGTACCAGCTTGGGATAGGTGTGGGTGCTGCCCAGCACCAGTACATTGACAGGAGTGGTTTGCAAGAACCCATCCACGTCTTCCAGTCGGGTAAATTCCCCCACTAACTTCACTTTATCAGATGATGACACAATTTCTCGGATGCCAATGCGGATGATTTCGGCGGCATCCACAACCGCCAAGGTGGTGGTCATACGCTTCTCCTTATCATACTCAACACAGAATGATGACAAACAGAACTTTTGTTCTGTTTGTCATTGTAGGGAAAAGCTGAAAAACACGCCAATAAAGAAAAACGAAAAATGGATATAGTTTCGGTAGGAGACGGTTAATGGAATGTTAAGATGCAAAAAAATGCAAAATATTTGTCACAGCATGACAAATTTTGATACACCAGCGAAGCATCACTCCTGTGGTATCGTAAAGAAAGAGAGGTACAGAACAAAAGTTCTGATGCCAGTGAAGTAACAAAAGTATTTTGCGAGGACTGCACCATGCGTGATGAAAACCCACCCGACCCACCACCCGTGTTATACTCCCCCCCTGCCCCTGAAGCAGTCGATGCTTTTGCGCGGCAGGTCTGTCAGCGGCTGGGAACCGACTACATGGAACGAGAGATCGTGGATGGGTTCTCAGCCTTCATTAAAGTGGTGGCGAACATCCAGACCAAGCACCTGAACAAACAGGGCAAAAGTTCGGAATCGAGTTGACAATGGCTAACAAGCGGGATAGTCTTAAAGGCAGAAATGCGAGTGTCAGGATGCAGCAAACACCCCGACACTCTGGCCGCAGTACCAACGGTGATGGCACAGCGACCCGTGACAGACTGTACCGCGTGGGCAAACCGCCCGTCAATTGAGAACTTTTTGAGAGAGTCTGTCATGTCCTCATCCATTACCCCTGAACTCCGGTCAAAGAAAATCGCGCTTTGCTATGTGCGTCTCTCGCAGGCGCGAGATGGTGATGACGCTGTTAGCCCCGAACGTCAGCGTGCCAATATCTTGGCGAAATGCCGTGAACTCGGTTATGAGCCAGAATGGTATCAGGACGTGGGCGGTCACAAATCGGGTCGAGACGTGAAGAACCGTCCGGGCTGGCAGGCACTCAGCCGACGTTTGGGTAGCCCTGATGTGGTCGCCCTCATCGGCAATGATCTGGCAAGATTTCATCGGAAAGGCTGGCGTGTGGGCGACCTCGTAGAGTTCGTCGAAGAACACAACATCGCGCTGATCCTAGCGGCTCCGGGGCGGCAGATTGATACCTCTTCGCCCATGGGCAAGGTCTTTGTCTATCTGACCGCCATTTTTGATGAATTCTATGCCGATGATATTTCGCATCGCGTCAAAGACAGTATTCTCCATCGTAAGCATTTGGGCAAGAGTATTGGTAAACCACCTTTTGGCACAACCCGTGATAAGGCGGGTTATCTCATGCCCAACAACGATGACGGAGCGTGGTGGCTGCTGGATGGTCGCTATGTCTCAGGCGATCCAGCGGCTCCCCCTGCCCCTGATGCGGTCTGGCGCACCTACTACGAGAGTGCCTACCACGCCTTGACTCTCTTTGCCGAGGGCAATATTGGCGTGGAGAAGCTCTCCTATACTTTGAATGAGGGAGGCTTTCCTTTCTGTGACCGTACCAGTGAACCGCGCCGTTGGTGTCGGGACGATGTGCGGCGGGTCATTGCCAACTGGCCTGAATACGGCGGTCTGGTCTTTGACCAGCCTGCTAAAGACCGGGCGGTGCAGACTCGTGCTGAAGTGGATGCCATTCATCTCGATGCGGATAAGGCGGTCTTCTCTGTCGAACTACTCAAGAAAGTCGCCTATGTGCGGAGCGAACGCACGCTCTTGGCATTGGATCGTGGCAAGAAGTCGGCAGCCTATCCTTATCCCCTCAGCCATATCACGCGCTGCGCTCATTGTGAAGAGCAGGTGCAGCGGGAAAACGATCCGCGCCTGCGAACCCATCTAGCAGGCACAGGGCGCAAATATGGCAGGGTCTACCGTCACAAACCCGGTGTCAACTGTGGGTGTGAGTATCGTTCCGTGACGTGCGAAATGTTGGAAGAAGATTTCGGCAAGCTCATCAAGGGCTTGGTGGTCAATGAAGAAGCACTGGCACTGATGGTCGAATTGGCGGAGCAGAATGGTGACACCAGCGACCAGCAGCAGCGGGTAGATCATGCCCAAACCCGCCAGCGCAGCATTCTCAAGCTCAAAAAGAAGATTGAGAACCTCAAGACCTTGTTCCGCGAAGCCGAGATTGATGAAGCCGAATATCGCACACTCTTGGCGGATTACCGCACTGAACTCGCCTACTGGGAGGCGTACACCACCCAACGGGAACAGGTCGCCTTACAGTTATCGTTGTGCCTAGAAGTGATTGACAAAGTGGCGCGGCTGTGGGACATCGCCGAAGCCGAAGAACGCCGCAGCATGGCACACAACTTGTTTGAGTACATCGTATATAATTTGGATACGCAGCGGATTGTTGATTTTCGCTTGAAGCCCTGGGTGAATAGATTTTTGGTGCTGAGGGCTGCGTTGTATGCTGAGGAAAATGTGCAAAAAAAAGCCTCCACAAGTGGGAGGCGTAATATGCCCCATACGGGGGTTAAACCCATATCACGCCCACAGATAAAAAGTGCTGTTTTTGACCTCCTAGATTATTTCTTTGGTGCTTTGTCAGCTCGTCAAACGAGCAAAACTGCCTTAGCTGCCCGCAACGGGCATATTATGGGACGGTTTGCGGCAGGGGAAACGATTGATGAATTAGCGAAAGCCTTTGGTCTAACCTATCAACGGGTTTACCAGATCGTTCGCAGTCAATAGCGAATAACGCGGCAACAGGTTGCTTATCCTGCTAGCAAAGGATAAGCACAATGACAACCCCAACCGTTGTTCTGACCAACAACAAAGGCGGCGTGGGCAAGACCACGACGACCACCAATTTTGCCTATGGCTTATGCCAGAGTTTGAAACAGGCAGGTGCAGCCAATCCCCGCGTGCTGATTGTGGATACCGACTCGCAGGCACACGCAACACTCACTGCAACAGGGACAAAGGATTATAGCCGCCACGACAGCTTGTGTGCCGTACTGGGTGCGGAGCGCAAAGAGGTGCCACAAGTTCTCAGTCGTGTCATCGTGGAAAGCCACTGGCTGCCTGAACTCCACGTCTTACCCTCCTCATCCGAACTGGAAGCCACGGAGCGTGAACTGTTCAGTACACCGGGTGCGCCCTATCGCCTAGCGGATGCTTTAAGTGTCATCCGTCATCACTACACCGCTATTGTGATAGATACCCGCCCATCCTTCTCTTTAATGACCGAGATGGGCTTGTTGGCGGCTTCGGATGCGGTCATCACCCTCGAACCACGCTATCTGGAAACGGTAGGTCTCCAATCTGTCATCAACAAAATCTACGAAATCCGCGAAGGCTGGCGGCATCCCGATCTGCGCTTAAGCGGGATCGTCATTACCAAATTTGATCGCCGCGTGAAGGGGCATCAGGAGATGGTGGAAAATCTGCGCCAGCATCCGAATTTGGGAAAACTGGTGTGTGGAGTCATCCCTGCCAACGAAGCGGTTGCCTATGCCCATCGAAGTCACCTCAGTGTCTATGCTTATGATCCGACCAGTCCTGCCAGTGAAGCCTATGCTCAGATGGTTGGCTGGATGTTCAAACGGCTGTTTGTGAAAGACGCGGAGCGTGCCTAATGCCACCTAAACACACTGGACCCAACCGCACACTGGACATCCTTTCCAGTATTGGCGATCAGGAATTTCTAGGGTCTGAGGTGATGCAGAATCTGCGTGATCACGGACTACGTGTGGAACGGATTGCTATTTCACTCATCCGTCCTGATGCAGCGCAACCGCGTCGGGTACTGCCTGAGACTATACACCGCGCCTTCCATAATCAGGAGATTACTCCTGTACAGGCACTCAAGCAGTACATCGAAAAGGTACGCATTGCGGCACGTCAGAAAGGTCGTCCCTTCGAGAACCTGCTGGATTTGCTTATAGCTGGTGAGGAGCAGGAGGGAGCTTCAGCATTCACCCCTTTGGAACAGGATTTGCGGGAGTTGACCAATCTGGCAGTTACGTTGCGGCAAGATGGGCAGGTCAATCCCCTCACCATCGTAGATCACTCGCAGGGGGCGATCCCTACCTACATTATCGAGACAGGCGAACGTCGCTACTGGGCGAACTACATTGATATGGAGTTCATTCCCGGCTATCAAGGCGATGGGATGATCCCGTGCATCCTCTTGCATCCACATCAGGCATCAGTTTTCCGTCAAGCCAAAGAGAACACTTCGAGAGCAGGGTTGAATGCCATCGGAATGGCACGTCAAGCGGCACTCCTGCTGCTGGCAGTCCATGGGATTCATCCCCCTGCTGGTTGTGTCACCCATGACTTCTATCGACAGGCTCTCGACCTTGATCTACGGAACAAACGGGAATACACCACGGATGTTCTGAGTGCGATGGGTGGGATCAGTCGCAGCCGTCTGAGTCATTTCAAGGCATTGTTGGGCTTGCCAGATGAAGCCATTGAGTTAGCAGACCGTTATAACTTGGAGGAACGTCTGCTGCGGTATGTCTTGCAATTACCCACTGAGGTGCAAAGTGAGGCGGTGCGGCAGATTGTGCAACACGGCTTGGATTTGAATCAAGTACGGCGAATGCTTGAGGAAGCGCAAGAGGCAACCCCCCAAGGAACTGCCCCAGCACGTAACTCTCTCCAAGTTGCCCGCTTAATCCAAGCAAAAGATGTCCCAAGCGCACAGGAGATAGCCCAAATTTTACTGGATAAGGACGAGGATGTGGTGATCTTGCGGCGTAAGGTGGAACGTCTGCGGGAAGTCCTCGTTGAGCTAGAGCGCCACCTGGAGGGCTGAATTGTTTACCCGGGTAAACAATTTGGCGAGGTGACGATGGCTAAAGCGCGAAGTCCACCAACTTAGGTGATACCGTCTTTCCTAACCGATAAGGGTCAGGCGGCGCTAGCGCAACTACGATACAAGTGTGGTAACTCGTATTGTAGTACGCCCCTCGTCTGACTGCAACCAGTTTGAATGACATTTTTCAGATTTTCATGATCTGAGGTTAGTTTAGTTTTGCTTGGAGTCAGAAATGAGTGATGTAAACAGTGTGTCGGACATTGTACAAGCGGCACAATCTAAAACAATCTTGGAGGCGGCAATCGCCTATATGAAGCTGGGGTTCAGTGTACTGCCCTTGAAGGGCAAGCGTCCTGCCCTAGATAACTGGAAACAGTATCAGGATAAGGCAGCAGGTCTAGCAACGATTCAACACTGGTACAAAGCAGGCTTGTTGCAAAATGTGGGCTTAATTTGTGGTGGGGTCTCTGGCAACCGAGTTGCACTCGATTTAGATGGGGCGGCGGGTTATCCCGCCTTCGCTGCGACTTTTCCTGCATTGGCAGAGACCTATACTGTCGCCACTGGCGGCGGGGTAGGGAAACACATTTATTGGCAGGTCGCCGAAGGCGGGCAGCTTCCCCCGGCAGTCAAGGCAATGGGGACACCCTTGGGTAATCTTGAGATGTGTGCCGCAGGTCGGCAGATTGTTGCCCCACCGAGCATTCACCCCACCACCCATAATCCCTATATAGTGGAAAGGGCTTTGCCGATTTTGCAGGTTGCCGATCTGTGTGCGGTAGTAGAGTGGATCGAATCCTTCAAGAAAACCACCGCTATGTCGCATTCCAATTGGCAGCCGCCGCGTAATCTGCCGACCAGTCGCGGCGATCTCAATCCGCGAGTGCTAGAAGAACTCGCCCGTCATTTTGTGGGATTAGGTTATCACCATTATGGAGACTGGCTGCACGGAGGGTGTATCTATCCGGGCAATCACAAAAATGGGGATCGTCATCCCAGTTTTGGTTTCAACACCCAGACTGGCTATGGCTACTGTTTCAAATGCGGGACGATGCTTGCAAAAGACATCTGCTATACACTTGGCATTCGCCCTGAAGACTATGGTGGGTTAATTGCTCGTCAGGAATACGTTCCGCCGCGTCTCTCGTCAGTGAAATTATCTGATGCACCTACTGACAGTCCCCAGTCACCTATGCCCTTGCAGCCCGATATTCCTCCTACCCTTAAACCGCCTGCTTTGCCTGTTGCAGATGGAAATAGTCTTCCGCCCAATGAGCCGGTCACACCCTCGCTAGCTGATTTGAAACTCCCTAATTGGTTGCAACTCTATTTGGATTGGGCAGGGCGAACAGGCAACCAAACGCCAATGGATTTCCATCTGGCAGCGGGACTGTGGCTGTTATCGGTGGCAGTCGGACGCAGGTTGTTCGGTGAAGCACCCTGGGGGATCAAGATTTACGCCAACCTATACCTGATGCTCATCGCAGACACGACCTACTATCGGAAATCTACCGCCTATAAACTTGCCGAGCAGATTGCCCGTGACGCTATTCCCCACATGCTAATGCCCACACCGGGTTCTCCTGAACGTTTTCAGGAAGCACTGGCAGGGCGGATGCCTGCCAATTTCGATAAGCTCACTAAACCTCAGCAGGAAAGGCTGACGAAAGCACAACCCTTCGCGGCACAGCGGGGATTGCTCAAAGATGAGGTGGCAGGGCTATTTGGGGCGATCAATAAACGGGAGTATATGGTGGGTATGAAAGACCTCCTGATGGAACTCTATGACTGCCCCGATTATTCCGATAAAGATACTCAGGCGGGACTGACAGTCGTAGAGAATGCAGCACTCTCTATTCTGGGTGTGACGACTCCGGCTGGATTGTCTGTCGCTATCTCAGATGCAGATTGGGCGAATGGACTGCTGATTCGCTTTGCCCTGCTGACCCCTGAACCGAACTATCAGGAGCGTCCTGCTCTCAAGACATTCCAACTACCTCCTAAAGAACTGGCAGATGGTTTGCGTCGCCTGCACGATAAACTGCCGCAGCCCCAAATGACTGAAATGGGCTTAGGCGCACCCGGTTCACTCAAACTCAATGTCCAGTGTTGGGAAGCCTGCCAAGTTTATAGCCAAATGCTGCGTGAACTATGCAATCCGCATCGGGATGTGGAGTTGGATGAACGATTGAAAGGTGTGTATGGGCGGATGCACGTTCAAGCCTTCAAACTGGCGGCATTGCTAGCGGCACTAGATTGGCTGGACACTGAAGAGCCTGCCCCCATTGTTACTGAGCAGCACTGGGAGAGTGGCAAAGCTATCGCTGAAATGTGGCGGGGCAGTGCGGCACGCCTGCTGCATCAGATGGATCGCAGTGGGGAAGCGGTTCAGGAGCAACGCGACCAGAGCAAGTTGCTCATGTTGTTACGGAAAGCTGGTACACAAGGTGGCAGCTTGCGGGATGTATATCGTGCGCTCAATCTACCTGCCAAACGCGCTCGGCAGTTAGCACAGGATTTGGTCAAGGCTGGTTTGATTGTGGAACGCCTTTATGGACGGGCGGAATGGTATGTGGCAGTGGAGTTTTTGACCGAGGAATAACCTGTCAAAATCTACTGACACTTATGACATTTCGGACACTGACGACAGTTTGGAAAACGCGCTCATGCAGCGCGTTTTGTTTTACCTTCATACCTATGGACCGTAAATAGGGAAGAGGAAGCTCAACCAGTTTGTGGAAATACGCTACACTAGAGATATTGATAGGTGTTGTCCAGAGTATAGAAACCATGGCATTATTGATGACATATGAACAGGTTGAAGCCTTGTGCAAATGGCTGGAGGGACCCGAAGGTTGCCATTTTCGCCCTCATCCTCGCAAAGCAGATGATTTCACTTGGAATTGTGACCATTCGCTCAAGCTGACCAAGAAATGGTTGAAACGCCATAAGCTGGATGTAGATGCCAATGTCGGGGCACTGCAAGCCTGTGGCGGCTATTGTGATTGTGAAGTGGTGTTCAATGTCCTGCAAAGCTGGGAACGGTAAATCTTCATGACCGATCTGACCACTGCCAGTTTTGAGTTGGGGGTGAACCTGTTGCAGCAGCGTTCAGTCGCCCACCGCAAGGCATTTGGGCAGTTTCTTACACCTCCAACCCTAGCCCACTTTGCAGCAGAGCAGCTTGGTGCTATCTCTAATGGCAGTCGTGTATTAGACCCTGCTATCGGTTCGGGAACCCTGGCTTGTGCGGTGATCGAACGATTGATACAAGCTGGACAACCCCTTGAAATCTGGTTGGAAGGCTATGAAATTGATCCTGAGTTGTGCCAAGTAGCCGAGCGAATGCTTCAACAGACAGTGGCTGTAGCTGCCCAGCACGGGATACAAGTTCACTTTCAAGTGCAGTGTTGTGACTTTATCTTGGAAAAGATGAAGCCTGCTGCGCCATTATTTGAGACAGTCCAAACAAACTGTTCATATAGCCATATCATTGTCAATCCACCCTACTTCAAAATCAACCAGGTCACGGACTATGGACGTGCTGCCAAAGGGCAAATCAAGGGACACACTAACATTTATACGCTGTTCATGGCATTAGCGGTGAAACTGCTTCAACTCGACGGAACTGCTTGTTTCATTGTCCCCCGCAGTTTTTGTTCAGGGGCTTATTTTGCAGATTTTCGCCAGCAGCTTATCCATGAGGTCAATCCTAACCGTGTGCATGTATTTGAGGCACGCGAAGGTAACTTTGACGGGGTGCTGCAAGAAAATGTCGTGTTCTCTTTCCAGCACAAGCCTTTAGCACCGCTTATTACCATATCCACATCCCCCACTCTGACTGATTTACCAACAGGAGGAACAGCGCGAGAGGTAGATATGCAGCACTTTCTGAGCAAACGGGGGAAAAAACTGTTCTTTCGCTTACCCACGCATGAACTTGACGATCAGATTCTTGAGACGGTGGATGGCTGGTCAGGTTCGCTGCATACCTATCAGCTTGAAGTTTCAACGGGTCCCATCGTTCCTTTTCGGTTGCGTCCCTTCCTTATGGATGAGATGGTAGAGGGGAAGTCAGTGCCACTTCTCTGGCTGCACCATGTCAAGGCGCAAACCCTGCTTCTCAAGGCTGTGAATGGGCGGCAAAAGCCAGCCGCATTTTCCATCCTGTCAGAAGCCCAGCAGTGGCTTACCCCGGCTGCTAACTATGTCCTGCTAAGGCGTTTTACCGCCAAGGAAGAAGCCCGGCGTTTGGTAGCAGCCCCGTTCCTAGCCGATAATTTTCCCTACTCATGGGTGGGTTTAGAAAATCATCTCAATTACATTTATCGCAAAAACAATCCACTGACAACTATAGAAACTGTTGGGTTATCTGGGCTGCTCAACTGCGGTTTATTGGATCGTTACTTTCGCATCAGCAATGGTAATACTCAAGTCAATGCCACCGAACTTCGTGCCATGCCCCTGCCATCATGGGAAGTAATCTGCGCTATTGGTGAAAGACTTTCAGCAGAAGACACAACACTTTATCTGGATGAAATAGTCACCGCTACGCTTAAAGAGCATGATCTGCTGCCCGGTAGTTTCCCCGTTATTAAAGAGACCCGTTTTGCATGACTAAAATTGAAGATGCCCAAACCATCCTGAAAGCATTAGGACTGCCGACTGCCCAATATAATGAAATGGCAGCACTAACCTTGCTGGTTCTAGCACAGCTTTCTGAAGAAACGTCTTGGTCAGAGGCGCGGCGGCAGAGTTTGCGTATCCATGATATTTTGGTAGAAATCAAAGATCGCTATAACCGACCTTATGCTGAGAATACCCGTGAAACGGTGCGGCGGCAGGTGATCCATCAGTTTGAGCAGGCGGGGATTGTAGATCGCAACCCTGATGATCCGAGCCTGCCCACCAACAGCCCTAGAACTCACTATGCGCTGTCGGACGCTGCCCTTCGTGCGGTTCATGCCTATCTGACCCCTGATTGGGAAAAGAGGGTTGAAGAGTTTATTGCCGCACAGGGCGCACTGCGGGAAATCTATCAGAAAAAACGGCAGCAGTATAAAATTCCCCTCGTTTATCAGGGCAAGACCTATGAACTTTCTCCCGGCAAACACAATGAATTACAAGTGGCAGTGGTGGCTGAGTTTGGACCACGCTTTGCAGCGGGGGCAAACCTATTTTACTTAGGAGATACAGAGAACAAAAAACTCATTCTGGATGAAGCAGGATTTGAACAGTTGGGTATTCCTGTTCCGAACCATGACAAACTACCGGATGTGGTTCTCTATGATAGCCAGCGCAATTGGCTTTTCTTGATCGAAGCAGTGGTTTCACATGGACCCGTTTCGCACAAACGTTATCTGGAGCTTGAACAACTTTTGCAAGGTTGTGCTGCTGGGCGTGTATATGTGAGTGCATTTCTTGATTTTCTGACCTTCAGAAGTTATCTAACCGAAATTGCGTGGGAAACTGAAGTCTGGATTGCTGAAATTCCAGACCATCTCATTCATTACAATGGGGATCGGTTTCTGGGACCTCGCTCCTAGCACAGCTCCAAAAGGGCATGGATATTGGGGCTGGCTTGGTTATGTTTTTTAGATTACAAACCACTATAATGCAAAATACTTTGGCGATAACGGTTGATTCCAGATGAACTTATATGTTGATAAATTCAGAAAAATAAGGCGTGATATTGATCCTAAAAATTGGGATAGTACAACAAAAGGAGGTGCACCCCACAAACCTATACTGCTGCTGGCAGTGATGGATTTAATAGAAGAAGGGGTGATTGAAAGAAATTTTGTTGAACTGACACCTGAGCTAATCCAGACGTTTTCGCATTATTGGTCAAAAATAATGCCGCCTGAGCGCAAGGGAAATATTGTAATGCCATTTTTCCACCTCAAGAGTAGCGGTTTTTGGCATTTGCTACCTCAACCAGGCAGAGAAACTATTTTGGCTAACATTCATCAAATGACTTCTATAAAAGAATTGACCTCAAATATCTTAGCCGCTTATTTGGAAGAAGAGTTATATGCCCAAATGTGCGATCCGACACAAAGGGATTTATTACGGGTTACTTTGATTGAGACATTTTTTAGCCCCACTGTGCAACCTCTTATTTTGGAACTGAGTCGGCTGAATATAGAAATTTTTGAATATAGCCAAGAGTTATTGCGGTACGCTCAACAACAGCCCTTTCAAATCAGCGATACATTTATTGAAACCGAGAAACCTGCTGTTAGAGACCAGGGTTTTCGGAAAGCAATTGTGAGGGCATATAACCACCGATGCGCTATCTGTGGGGTTCGTATGATAACCCCTAATGGCTATACAGTAGTTGATGCAGCCCATATCATTCCTTGGAGTATCAGTCATAACGATGATCCCCGAAACGGGATTGCGCTCTGTCGTCTCTGTCATTGGACATTTGATCAGGGGCTGGTAGGTATTACTTCTGGTTACGTTGTAATTTTGTCGAGTATGCTCAATACGAATGACAATATTCCAGGTCATTTACTCATGCAAAATGCGCGTGAGATTATCAAACCAATAGAAAATATATTGAATCCAAATGTAAAGGCACTGGAATGGCATTTAGCTAACACTTTTCTTAAATAATCCAAATTACCAGACTGGGTTTACAGAAACTGTCAGTATTGACACTGTTGGCGAATTGTTTTGTGGAGGATTGTAGGAAAAGATGGGTAAAATTTGCCCAAAACCGTGAGGGATTTGGCGATGTCACTCCATGCTCGAGGAATAGGCGATGTGCCTGAAGAAACATCTGAAGTAGCTCACTCCATCTTTCCCAAGGGGAATATGTATCTGACATTGCGTGACCAACTGGGACACCTCTACCAAGATGAAGATTTTGCGGATTTATTCTCGGAAAAAGGGCAACCTGCGGAAAGTCCGTGGCGGTTAGCGTGGGTAACCGTGTTGCAGTTCATGGAGAACCTCACAGATCGTCAAGCTGCCGATGCGGTGCGAAGTCGGATTGACTGGAAATATTTATTGGGGTTGCCCTTACGTGATACCGGCTTTCATTATTCGGTCTTGTGTGAATTTCGGCAGCGACTGGTGGAAGGCGGTGCTGGTGACCGCTTGTTGAATCCCTTATTGACGGTGTGCCGCGAGAGTGGTTGGTTGAAGGAACGTGGCAAGCAACGCACCGACTCAACTCACATTTTGGCACGGGTTCGTAGCCTCAATCGCTTAGAACTGGTCGGGACAACCTTGCAACATGCCCTGAACCGTTTAGCACAGGAGGCTCCAGAGTGGTTAAAGCAGCAGGTCAATGAGGAATGGTATGACCGCTATGGGCAGCGTGTGGAACAATATCGGTTGCCTAAGTCTGAAAAAGAGCGGCACACTTTAATGAACCAAGTTGGACAAGATGGCATGTATCTATTGAATCAACTTTTTGCAGGCGACGAAGTGCCAACTGGTTTATGGCGCTTGCCTGAAATTCAACTTCTGCGCCAGATTTGGGTGCAGCAATACTACCAAGTGGATGGGCAAACTGTCTTTCGTCCAACCGAAAACATGCCTCCTGCTGCCTTGCGTTGCTATTCTCCTCATGACCCTGATGCCCGTTATGCCACCAAAGGCAATCTCCATTGGGTAGGTTACAAGGTTCACTTCACCGAAACGTGTGATGAACATGCGCCACATTTAGTGATCCATGTGGCAACTGTACCCAGTACGGAACATGATGTCAGAAGTACCCCGCGCATCCACCGAGATTTAGCCGTGCAGCAGTTGCTGCCAAAAGAACACCTACTGGATAGTGCCTATACCGATGCAGCTTTGCGCTTAAGCAGCCAGCAGGATTATGAGGTCGAGCTTATCAGCCCTGCCCAAGATCACCATAGTTGGCAAAAACAGACCCCAGATGCCTTTGCTGCTGATGCCTTCACTGTCAATCCCACTGACCTGACCATGATTTGCCCGGCAGGTCATACCTCCCATCGTGCGACTGCTGCTCAAGATAAGGCAGGCTTTCCTATTCTAAAATTTCTTTTCCGTCTCTCTCATTGTTCCGCCTGCCCACTGAAACCCCGCTGTACACGCCGCCCACAGCGCATCGTTGCTATTCGAGACTTGACTCACTGGCAGGTTTTGCAAGCGGCGCGTCACTACCAAACCACTGAGGATTTTAAGGAACGCTATAAGGCAAGAGCAGGGATTGAAGGCACACTCTCGCAAGCGGTAGGTGCCTTTGAACTACGTGCGGCGCGTTACATTGGTCTCAAGAAAACCCATCTGCAAAATTTAGCCTCCGCTACGGCTTTGAATCTCAATCGCCTCTTTCATTGGTTTGCACAGCGACCTTTGGCTAAAACCCGCCTGATGCCTTTTGCTCAGTTAGCACTCGCTCCTTGAATTCGCCAACAGTGTCAGTATTGTCATAGTGTCGAAACTGTCGGTAGCCCACTGACACAAATTCCCCGCATTTGATAAAAAACTTCCCTTTATCTTTTCCGCTGTCAACTTATCGAACACACCAACGCATTTTTCTGCTGTAGGGTAGTGAGAGTTATCTCTACAACGTTATAGCATGAGGTTTTGGTGTGAAAAAATGGTTGTTCATCATCGGAATATTTAGCCTTGTCGCTTCCATCAGCGCAGGTTTGGCATA
The DNA here is from genome assembly GCA_964639245.1 of uncultured Anaerolineae bacterium. Lineage (GTDB taxonomy): Bacteria > Chloroflexota > Anaerolineae > Aggregatilineales > J027 > SB15. The sequence continues at coordinate 67,450 of CAZXCU010000021.1, read as the reverse complement.
CCTGCTCCTTGATAGCAATACCTCTGCCGAAAAAAAGAGCAGACAACCTGAAATAACGGTTTCTGTAACAGCCAGTTTTACTATAGCTCCTTCTGCAACGGCAACCTTGACCCCTTCTGCAACCGCTACGCCAACCATTACTCCTTCCCCAACCATTACCGCAACCCTTTCAACTCGGGTGGCAGTCGCTACCCTTATCATGCACGGTGTGAACTTACCACTCACTTCGACACCGCAACCTGAAAACCTTCGGATTTTAGCAGAAGCCCCCAATCCTGTTGAACCGCTGCCCAATGCGACACTTATGCCTTTTCCATATACCGACTTCACTGGCTGGGTCGCCTTTGAGAGTGACCATCCCGCCATGCGCTATATAGAAGGAAACTGGACCCCTATTGGTTCTTTGGGAGCCAGTCAGGGTCAGTATCACTTCACTGAAGATGTAGCTGCCAAAGTGAGCTTCACTTTCACAGGGGAAGCTGTACGAGTGCGCTACGTGAGTTTCACTAATGGTGGGGTCTGGAATGTGCTGCTGGATGGCATAATCGTGGATGTCATTGACTCCTATGCGCCTGTTGGCACGTTTACTGGTACGCGAGTTTTTACCGTTGGCGCAGGGGAGCATGTTCTCGAACTCCAGAATACCGCGAATGCCAATGCTGCCAGCAGCGGACACATGCTGGCATTGGACGCGGTGCAGGTCTTTCGTCCTGATGCCCTGACCTTGATTGTTCCCGGCGGGGTGTTGCCCACCGACACCCCAATGCCGACGCTCATACCTGCCAGCGATGTTGAACTCATTGCCGCTCCGCCATCGCTGCAGCCCACTGCGACAGATATTCCTATCCAAGTGGTAAGTGCTTCCATCGTCATGGGCTATGACGAGAACGCTAATGGGGTGATAGATGTCAGTGAAGGAGTCAGGGGTATTTCGGTGCGCTTGGTCGAGGTGGGAACAAATAATGTCCTAGCCCATACCTTCACGGATGAGCAGGGTTTTGCTCAATTGCAGGCTTCGACCAATTCGCCTGTACTGCTGGTGGTTCCCTATTTCGGGGAATCGTGGACGGTGCAGCCACGTTCTTCAGGGGCTGCCCAGACTTTCACCCTGCTGCTGTCGCCAGGCAATCAGCCTGGGCTTATTCCATAAAGGAGGCTCATCATGAACCAATACAAAGTCGTTTCTATGTCCATGCTGGTCGTGCTGCTGCTTATGCTGGCTGCCCTTGCCTGCACGGGGGAACTCACGCCTGAAGCGGTCACGATTGGGGAACTGCCGCAGTATGTCTGCCCATCAGCAACCCCCAGAGCTACCGATACACCGCTGCCTACCAGCCCACCCACCTATAATCCGTATTTCACAGCCAACCTGAGCAATTATCAGGTCGGAGATAATATCAGCAGCGTGACTGTGCAGTGGCTGGCACAAAACGCGGGCAATATCTATGTTAGCTACTCAGGCAGCATGACCGTCTCACCTTTCTACTGGTCGGGGGCAAGTAACGTCTATGTGGGCTACTCCACGCCCCATCAGCCTGCCCAGAACGGCTTCTATAACATTTACATCCCCGCCGAAGTCAGCAGCGCGACGATTCAGGTCTGGGCAACGAACGCTGGTTATCCACAGACTTTCTCCATCTATCGCATCATCGGCAATGTAGGACAGTTTTACCCACCATCAAGCTGGGGTGCGCCGCCGCCGATTTATCCGACACCGCGTCCGACCTATACGCCTTACCCCACACCCACCCCCTATGTGCGGACGAATGATTATTTCCTGAACGATCCGATCTACACTTCACCGGATGAGCAGTATCTCAACATCCGCTTTCGGGTAACGGAGATGCAGAGTCTCAGCTTTCAGGGAACACCCACCCCGAATCCACCAAAGACACCTGTGCCGGGAACCCACCCAACTGCCATCTACGCTGAGTCGTTGTATGTGTGGACCTTCGTGGTCAAGAACTTTAGCCACGACCAGACCTACACGATCTACCCACCTGCCCAGAGTTTCGTCTCCTCCATCCTGCTGCCCAATGGAGCGGAGCAGAATGTGCTGTTGTTCCCGACCTACACTGCCGCACAGTTGGCAGGCTTCACCGATTTTACAGGCTATCAGGCACACAACCTCGCCCCCGGTCAACAAGTGACGCTGAAATTGGCAGCTAAAGGACCAACAGGGACACTTTACCGTGTTTCATGGACGATGGATGCCAGTGGACGACCCACACCTGTCAATCCTGTCGAACCTACGCCAATTGTAGCGGGGAGCAATATCGTGTCGTGGATTAACACGATCAACACCGACTGTGTGGGCGAGCTTGCCGAGCCAAGATAGGAGATTCCTTTGAAGCGATTACGCGCTATCTCGACCACACTGCTTCTGGGATTGCTGCTGGCATTCCCGTCGTCAGCCTTTGCCCAAATCCCTGATCCGGGTGATTGGGTGGATGACTTGACCCAGGACATGCAATTCATGGTGGATGGGCTGTGGTATGACCTGTTGGCACTTCATGCTCAGATCCAATGGTTTTTGATGAAAGTGTTTTTCATATTAGGGATCGTTATTGATCTGGTGACGGATTTTATGGCGGAACATGCCTTTGCTCCCCTGATCAGCCAGAGCAATTCGCAGTTCGGCATAGCAGTCTCGATGAGCTTCACTATCGCCATGTTAGTGCTGGGCATGAGTTATATGATCGCGCATTTCATCCGCTTCAATGTGGTCGAATTCAAGAGTGCCTTCACCTGGTATGTACTGGTGGCGTTGTTCTTTCAACTGGGACCCGAACTCTACCTGAGCATGAACAGTCTGCGCTCGGACATCAACAGCTTTTTCTATGCCACTGCCTTGGAGTCCATCAACAACAGTGGTTCGCCCTTGTCACCATTGAACAATAGTCTCTCCAACGAGGGCATTCCCATGCTGCAACCCTGCGATAACTTCGGCTGGCTGACGGGGCAGACTTCTTCGCAGGCAGGGGCGGGCGTTGATGGGTTGGATATTGGCATGGCGTATATGCTGGCGACCTCCCGGGACGTGCTAGGGCAACCACCGTCCGTCATAGGCAACTGCACAACCGTCAATCCAGGTGGGTACGAAAATAATCTGCCCTTTCGCTGGTATCACACGGATGGCTATTTCGATACGACGGTTTCTCCACCGACTTGGGAGTTTATTCCCGCTGATGACCGCGAACGCTCGTTGAGTATGGCAGCCGCTGCCCAGTATCGCATTATTGGCGCCTGGCCGCTGCTGTGGTTGGGTATCTTCGAGAAAATCGTCTACTTGCTGATCACTTTCGCCCAAGGCTTGAGCTTTATCTCGTTTGGGGTGGCAGCGATTTTCGCCTTCTTCAAACGGACCGAAGCGATTGCCCGCTCGGTAGTGGACTTGTGGATTGAGATTATTGTTAGCAGTGTGGTCATTGCGCTGGGGCAGTCACTGATTGTGTCACTGGCACTCGCGGCAGCGGCAACCCAAAATCCACTTGCCTCTATCGGTGTTGGACTGCTGTGTGCGGTGATGATGCTGATCCTGATGATCTCTGCCATAAAACTGGTCTGGAATGCGCTGACCCGTATCTTTGGCTCCATCAGTCAGGCAACGGGTGGGGCGATCATGTCTCCCCAGCAAATCGCTACGGGAGCAGCAGTGGGGACAGTAGGAACGGTTGCGGCGGTAGCGACAGGCGGCGGTGCTTTGGCACTGGCAGGGGCAGCCATGACAGGCATGAGTGCCTCTGGGATTGGCGGACCGGCGATGGGCATGGCAGGTGGACAGTTGATGATGGCGGGACGCATGGCTTCGATGAGTGGAGCGGGGCGTGTTATGACGGGTGGCAGTGCGGGGCAAGCTCAGTCTACTCCTCAATTAGAGGCAGGCGAGAACGCCAACGCACCTCTGCTGATGCTGCCCAGTGGAGAAACCCGTTTAGGCAGCAGCCCTGATGGAAATGGCAGCGAGGTAGATGGATCATCTCTCCGTGCTGCTCTTACTTCTGCCCCACAGCCCGTCACGCTTGCGGGTTATGAGGCGGGTGATCTGCTGCCCGATAGTCCAGCAGGTCGCCGCACCTCACGTATTCCAGCACAGTTCACACCCTTAGTGGGGGAGGAGGCTGACCCCAACCCTGCATCTACCCCAAGCCAACAGCCCCGTGTGGCAAGTGCTGGGGGAGAAGCGGCGGCACAGGCTGAGGTGACTGCTCAAGCGCATTTGAATGCCGATAATGAACGCAATGACACTGCTCTACGCTCCGCTCTCAACAATGACAACAGCCGTGATGAAAGTGTCGCGCAAGCGCAGATGGACGCGGACAATGTGCGCGATGATGCTGCTATGCGCGAGACGCTGAAGACTACTGATGCAGACCAAAAAATCACGGTAGATACCTCTGGCTTAGAACGAGCTGGGCGGGATTTAAGTGGGGCGGCAGGGGCATTGAAGGCACTCGCTGACCAGCAGCAGATGGATCGGGTCATGGGGCAGATGGATGTGACAGGTAGCCGCAATGTGGGGGCAGTGGTCGCCGATGCAGTAGATATGGAGCGCGATTATCGCCAGAAAATGGACAAACCCATGCTTGACGGAGCGGGGGATCAATTTGGAGGACGCATGGCACAGGCAGTCGGGATGCAGCCCGCTGATGGGCAGACTGCGATCAGCGATGCGGCACGTTTCAATGCTGTAGGCGATCAGGCACTGCGCTTGGGAATGACAGGGGGACAGATTATGCAGGTGCTGAAGGAGCAGTCTAACGCTGAAGATGGGCGTACTGTATCCCCCGAAACCCATGACAAACTGGTGCAGCGGGTTCGCCTCACCACAGGCGCACGCCAGAGTGAAGCACAGCAGCAGGTGGGACAGTTCCTGACCGTTGCGGCGGCAATGCCGGATGAAGTCCGCATCAGGGGGTCTATTGACCAAACCCGCATTACAAAGGCTGCTGAAGGCAGCTCACAGACCCATTCAGGCACAATCAAAGGAAACCAATAACGCATGACCAAAAACGAAACGATTGCCCCCATCCCTGAACTTGAGGAAGTTCAGTACCGCCCGTTGGCAGCATGGCATGGGTTGTCCCTAGCGGAACTGGATGAAGCCTACGCCCTTGTCCCTACCCAGCGGCAGCAGTATTACCGTGAGGTGTTAGAGCGTGAAGCGGGTAAAGTGAATGCAGTGACCGATGCCGAAGAACTACAAGTGGTGCAGGCACTGCTGGCACGTTTTGAGCAGGATGCCCTTGTGCCTGTTGGAGCGCGGTGGGCGAAACCGCCGCAGCGGGTCAAGGCTGCCGCGATGGGCGGTGAACCTCTGACTGCCCCAGAAGACGAATACATGCCGAAGGGGAGTGGAATGCCCAATCCCATGCTGCTTATGGGAGCAGCCGGATTGCTGTTTATTTGTTTCTTCCTTTTTATCTTGATGACACGTATCGGTGGAGGTGATGAACCTAAAGTGGATGAAGCTGCCAATCCGTATGCCTCACCGACACTGCGCTACACCGTCACACCTACTCCTATCGCCCTTGAGGAGCAGGATACCATCATCAAGGATGGGGATCGGGATAGCAGCCGCACGCTCTCGTACCCCGTTGGGCTGCAAATCTACCCAGAGGGTGAACAGCAGCCGCGGGTCTTTGTCGTGCAGCGGCGGGCAGTGGAGTATTCCGAATGGGAATATGACCCTAACCCCGATACCGCCAGCTACCTGTTGGGTATGTCAGTGCGGCGAGTGGTGGGCATCCCGTGGAGTGAGGAGAACGAAGACCTCTTTACTCGCTTGAACGAGGGAGCGGTATTTCATCTTGTTCTCAATACCGGGGCAATCATTGAGTACCACTTTGAGCGGAAAACTGAGGCTCGTCGCAGCGACACAGCTGCTTTTCGGCAGATTTCACCCGGCTTAGTGCTAGTCTTGATCGGTGAACTCGATGATGAAGGCGCACCAACTGCTACCCGTTTGTTGGTGGTAGGGCGTTATGAAGCGGAACAGGAATTGACCCGTGAGGGCTTCCTCTCGACGGATATTGAGCGAGATACACCCCTTGCAACCCCTACACCACTTATCCCCACTTCTACTCCTTTGCCAGCACGTGATCTGCTCTACGTGGAATTGGTCAGCGTGGAGACCTCACCCGATGGGTATCTGGTGACAAGCCTGCGGTTCTACAACGGGCAATTTGACCCAGTGACCCTTTACCCTGATGATATACAGATGGCTTTTGGCAACCAACCTAATCCGCCCGGACCTTGGATACCAACCACTAATTTGGCAGAGATGACCATCCTTCCAGGGCAGGCGGCAACTCTAACCATTACTTGGCTATGGGAGGATCAAATGCAATTTATTTCACTTGATGTGTTAACGTATCGGTTCAGCATTCAGCTGTACTGAAAAGAACTAATTTAAAAATATCTCCTAAAATGTTTTGCATAAATACTATATAAATCATATTACTTGTCCAATACTTCAACTTGCCAAGCTCTTAATCCGTCGTAGCTAAAGCCGAGAAAGAAATCAACTGGCATATTGAGACTTAAAGTACCAGCTATGTCTTCAGTTACACCTGGGATAAAAAATGCCTTTAAACCACATGCCAACTCTATGTTACCCTTACGACGATCAACAATACGAGAAATAGTTCCTCTTACCCGATATAGTTTAGAGGTATCTTCATAAAAGTCTTTAATTTTGTCCCACCTGCCTAGGGAAGACCTATGTATCAAACTTCCCACTCCATCACCATAGGTCAACCACTCTAAAGAGCGTGTTCTATTAGGATTTCCTTGAGCAAGTCGTTTACAGGTTTCCATAACACGCTCACAAGGTTCTTTAGATGTTGCGGATCCTTCAATAGTTTTGACTGCATATAACACATATAAGTAAAATGCTGTTTCTACAGAATTTCCTTTGCGCTCCCAGTAAAACAGTCTTTCAATTAATATATCTATCGCAATATTTAGTCTTCTAGCTGATTGAAACCACAACCATACATTGCGCGATTCATTTGGTTCTTGGTGTAGGTTAACTTCCATTAATTCTAAAGTACGTTGAAGCTCTCGTTCTTCAAGATAATCCCATCCATCTTTACGCCTTACATATGTATATACTAACCCCCTTCTAATAGATGGGGCATGACCAGTACCGCGATCCAGCATATTTTGCCAACCCTCGATAAGCCTAGAGTAATCACCATAAAACTCAAGCAATTTTGCTTCACACTCTTGTATATATTTATCTGACCGCCTCTGTTGGGTTTGACGTTGTAGTTGATCTAATAGACCTTCGGCTTCTTGCAAGTAATCAAGATATTTACTTGCCGATGTTGCTCTCAAAAATTCCCCATAGCTATCATATCCGCTAGTTTTATACCCAAATTCAATCATGCGAATTAATATTTGAATGGCAGATATATAGCCATGTCCCCGATTTGGGCGTAATTCTCTACTTATAGCAAAGGATTTTAACGCATCTGAAACCTTTTGATCTATGCTTATCAAGAAGTCTGAGCTAAATTTTCCAGTTGTCCTATAACTTCTTTCCGAATGATCCATATCTTTTTCTGCCCATGCCCTCATAGCCATACCGCGCATGTGATGCAAAATATAATCTTCTGTATCTCGTCCACCAGATAAATTAATTGCTGTGTCCAAATCATTAAGCGCTAGTTCATAATTTCTTTCGACCAGCCATGTAAAGCGTCCTCTATGTGCCCAGTAGTGTGATTTTTTAGGAAAGTTGAATACAAGTGCATCAAAGATGACTTTTTTACCGTTATCTGACTTGATTGCATCAATTAGGCGAGAGTATTTTTTAGTTCCCACAGTGGTGATTTGTACTGTGTCCTCAAAGGTTAAGTCTAGCTGATCATCGCGATCTATAAAGATTTTTTTAATCAGATCATCGATAGGACGAATCGATAAAGGTGATAACATAGTTTGAAGTTGGGCAAGATATTCTACGAAGGTCTTTGAATATATTGAAAGGTACTCTAACCAGTCATCTTGAGAATAATTTTCAGCAAAGTTATTGGAAAATAATTGTCTCATTATTTCTTCTGCGACCAACGTATGCATTGGTCGCCAAGTTTTGCCATCATTCTCTGGAACTAGCAGCGAAAGAGGACCTTGGTATTTTTCAAATAAAGGCTGCAATATCACCCGTCTATTTTGCGGTAGGTTTAATAGATGTGCGAATATTTGAATCTCAAGAGCCTGCTGAGAAAAATAATATGCAATAGAAAGATAGATTAACATCTTCTGTATATTTTCAATATCATTTGAGCCACTTTGTAAATCGCCTAAACGTGCTCTAACGTAATCGTCTAGACGAATATAGTTTTCTTCAAATGCTAATAACCCAAAAAAGAATGGAGTTCGCTCGGCGGGATTAGAAGCCTGTGCTTGCTCACTAAGAATGTTTCGTTTATTGGGTTTCAATTCAGCATAACGAATTGAAAAGGCGAGAGCTTCATCTCTATCTAGTGCTTCACGCAAAAAGATAGCGTTTCCCCCTGGGGATTCAAAAGCCCTCTTTACATACAAAAACAGGATAGGTAGATTATCACTAATGCACTGGTCAAAAAGGCTTTTTAGCTGATCTTCATTTACATCGGATGCTTCAACTATTGCTAAAATAATAGAATCAGTCTCCTCGTAAATATATGTTAAGCGCTGAAATGCTTCGTTAGAATCATCAGCACTGTGAAGAATTATGACGGGATATTTCCTATGTATATCCCAAGCAATACGTCTAGCAAGAGTGGTTCCTCCTGCTCCCGGTTCGTGATATAGATAAATAATAGATGCGTCTCGATTTTCTAAACGTTGAACAACTGCTTTTTCAAGATTTCTTTGAGGCACTAAGCGAGGAATATCTTTATCAGCAAGCAGTTCACGCCAAGTTATTTTTCTACCTTGATAAAAACTACGTTCAAATTCATCTTCAGACTCGGGAGGGATGTTCTCAATATCTAGATGAACAAGTTCCATCAATTCCTGGACCCAATTAACTTTGGAAATCGATATTTCTCTTGGGCTAGTATTTCTGTCACGAGTTGGAAGGAGAAAACCAGTTATTGATTTGGATGCCGAACCAATGTACCTCTCTATTCCCTCTACAAATTGATGCAGATTTAGGGGAACCATTGTGGCATCTATTCTTTCCTGCAAGTATTTTCGTCTATCAGATTCTTCTAAAATAACAAATGTATCAATGCGATCTGTGAAGACTTCAAATAACTGATCATGGACTGCTTCAATATATTTTCCCTCGTCCCAAAAAATTAATAGGCTAACTGGTTGAAAATGACTATTTGTAGCCAATTTATCGACAAATTGATTAAGGGATCGCCTGTGGTTATTTCTCATCCATTCTGTGTAAGTCGAACTAGTTGGAGTATTTGGTTTTGTACTTGGTCGCTCATTTAATCCTGATGCCCCATACCAATAGGTTGTAGCCCGATCAGGGTATATTTCAATTGCATCGTAGTTGTCGGTGGTAATGAGATGGAGCGATCTCTTTTGTTCGATTTCAACTTTACATGCTTGGAAAATTTGATCATGCTGCGAAAGATTTGGATTAAAATCAATAACTAAATTCCATGGAACTCTGCCAAATGCATTTAATTTTGTAACAGCATTGTTGGAAGGACCTATAACCGCAATATATAAGCGACCTGGGGAAAAGTTATCACATCTGTCCATTAAAATATCGAATTCAGACATAAATTCATCACCCATGTAAGTTACCGTAGCATTCATTTCAACTGCTTTTGCGGGACGTGGCATATTCCATCGGTGTCGCAAAGCCTCCATGTGACTAGCAGCGAAAATCAAAGCCACAAATTTCTTATCTTTAGAAATAGATTGCACACTTGCCTGAATTAGACCTGTTGCGATCCCAGCTAAGTGGTACTGGATCCAAAAGTCGTCTTGGTTTCCATAATGACTACCATATTTCTGACCAAATTCCCGAAGCTGACTAGTTATTGGAGCTAGGTTATCGTTTAAGGTATTAAACTCAAGCCCATCAGAATTATACATCCCTGTGTTTGCTGCCAAAGCTCCAAGAAATTTCTTAGAAGAAATATCTAAAGACCCGGAAAGCAAAAGTATGTAACTAAGCAAAAGATATGGTATATCAAAAAAACCATAACTCTCTACTTGGAACATTGCAAAGTCAATTAGAAAGTATTTTTTTAAACTATTATCATAGAGTATGTTGCCTAAATGTAAATCACCATGTCTGCTAGTTTTTACAACAAAGAATTCTTTATTTTGCCATAATTTTCTGTCGTGTAGATATAATAGTGGATTTGGCAAAACAACCCCATCTATCATCAACCCAGCAGTCGATGAAGCGACTTGAGAAATGTCCTCAAACACTGAATCTAAATTGTGTAATCGATTCTTGGTCCAGTGTTGAAGAACATCATAGGGTGATGCTTTTTCTGTTTCTCTCTTTATAGATAGAAAATCGTCTAGTATATCATTAACAATTAGAGATATTACATTTGATGTGCTAGAGGAAAAACCATAATGAGAAAGCGGTTTTACTGTTTGAAGAGAATATCCTGCAATTTCATATATCATTGCGACCTTTTTGTGTTTTCCCGGCAAATATATAGGGTCGGCAACCAAAGCGGTTATATTCTTTGAAATCCAAGGAGCATAGGAATTTTGAGCAAGCGTATGAGATGCAGACTCATCATGTTTCACCCCAGCTTTTGTTCGTACTTCATCCATTTTTATTATGACTTGTTTACTACCTTCCAAAGAGACTAGATACAAAATCGCAGTAGACTTACCTGTATCGATACGTTCAATCTCATATAAGTTTAGGTCGAGTGTGTCAGCAACCACTTGTAGTAGTCTCTGATAGCTTTCGCTTAATCCTTCAAACCCAATTATCTTTGGCATAAATTTGTATCCATCTGAAGCAAAAGATTTCAAATAATATTATAGCGTAGATTAGCCTACAGAATGGGCGGGTTTGTCAGCGACTTGACAGCCTATGTTCAGTCATCGAACACTTTGTCTAGCCCTTCCCCTTTATCCTCAGAGTACAACGTCATCTTATTGGTTTTTTGGAGGAAAGTGCCTATGGGCAATTTCGGAACAGCCATTGAGGGGTTTTTCACTGACCTCAAATCGCTAGCGCAAATCGTTGCGCCCATCTTCGCCTTTCTCGGCATACTGGGGCTGGGCTTGATGTACCTCGGTTCATCCATGCCCGTGATCGGGGATTGGAAGAAAAACAATCCGCAGGCAGCCTCCAGCGTCGTGATGGGTTTGGTCTTCGTCCTGCTGGCTTCATCAGTTGCCAGCCTGATCTCGTTCACTTAAGGAAAGGGGGTGGCACACACAACTTGAAGCGGGCTGTTGGATATTTTGTGAGGATGGGCGGTCGGGGTGACTCGACTGCCTCTTATTGAGGAGGACGATCCCCGATGGTAGCAGAATTCAAATCCCACGTCTTGCGACGGGACGAAAAAGGCATGTTTGGCATTCCCTTCAAACGCCTCCTGGGAGCAGGGGTAGGGGCGGTAGTCATCTTCATGATCGCCCGTATTGTTTTCCCTATTGGTGCTATTCCCTTCGGATTTGTAGGCTTCATTGGTCTGCTGATTCTCTCTGCCCAGCGTGGCGGCTTGAGTCTGTATACCCGCCTGCTGTATCGCGTGCGCGGCTGGTTCATTATCGCCGCTGCCAGTCAGCCCGACAGTCTCATCGCACAAGCGGCAGAAACATTGGAACTGCCGATCCACCTGGTCATGTTGGATGGAACACAGGTCTATGCCCCACCTGAAAAGGCGGTAGAAGTTGATTTGTCTCAGTGGGAAACCTACGCCGCACCCGATGAGGATGGGCAGGGTTTGGTCTTTGTGGAGGAGGTGTAAGTGGTTGCCCCTCGTCGTAAGAAAGAAGAGTTACCCGCTCGCACCGTGCTGATCGAACCGTTTGACCTGATGATGCACGCGACTGAGGAAGGTGTCACCGCCCTACAGGGACGGTTCTCGGCGTTCCTACGCACATTGGATGGTCCTGCCCGTTTCCTGTGCTGGCAGATGCCCGCTGACCTGAACGAGAAAATCAACGCAGTGACGGAGACTGCCCGCCTGGTGGAAGACCGCGCTCGTGCCGAGATGTGCATGGCCTATCGTAGGCACTATGAACAACTTCAAGCCGATGCTGAATTCCAGCGTGCCTTATGCGGCATGATCCTGTGGACAGAGGAAACTGGACGCACCGTTGCCAATGGATTGGCTTCAGCTTTCGATACACCCGCCCTTGAAGCGGATTTACCGCCTTTATTTGAAGGTCGCTACGCCTTACGCGAAACCCCTTTTTCGCACCTTGCACCCATTGGTCGTCCGGGAGGTCGTCCTTTCTGGGCAATCCTGAACTCCTACGAATTTCTGCCTGCGGCATGGAATTTCTTCCGTCCCATCCCACCCCTGCTGCGGATGAACTTCCCCTTGGCACTCTGCATAGACATCCCTGAAACGTTGGATCGCAACAAAGCAGTGGATGCGGTGGAAGGCATCATTCAGGCCTATCAGGTGCATCTGGTCTCTTTGCGCGGCGGAGAAGACAGCCGCGCCATCACCCGTATCAATGACTGCCGCCGTACCCTTGAAGAAATTAATCAGGGGGATGCCCTGCATACGGTGCGGATTGCCATCGCGGTAGCAGCCAACACCTTGGACACGCTCAAGGCGCGGGTTTCCGAAGTTATCACTGAAGCAAGATCGTATTTTAGATTACGGCAGGAAGTGGGTGAACTGCTTTCGCGCTCTGCCTATCTGTTCTCGGCTTCCAAAAGCGCGACGATTGGGATACCTAACACAACCCATCCCGTGACTTCCCGCGAACTTGCCTTGATGTTAGCTCCTCTGGGCTACCGCAAGCTGGGGGTGGTTGATGGGGTGCTGCGTGGCGAAGCGGTGGGTGGCAAATATCCGGTTTTCCACAACTCGTGGCGGGATAAACGGGCCGTACATGAGGTCTGGGTCGGGCAGTCAGGGTTTGGCAAAACCTTTGCCTTGAACTGCCTGCTCAACCGTGAATATGCTGAGAACGGCGTGTCCTTCGACATGCTCGAACCCATGGGACACGGCAAACATCTGGCTTCTGCTTTCGGGCTGCCCTGGTATGTGCTGTCAGCGCAGGCGACCTGCCTCAATCCACAGGATGTGATGTTCCCGACTTTACTGGAACAGACCTCCCACACTATTCGTATCTACGAAACGGTGATGGGACGTTCACTTTCCGGCGGGCAGCGCGAGAACTTGGAACGGGGTCTGCTGGCACAGGCACTTGAAATAGTTTATGCCGCGTATCGGGAGGATTTGGAAAGCCTCTCACCCGACAAAACCCCGACCTGCGATTTTGTCTGTGATGTCCTCTCTGGGTCTGGCTTGGGGGACAAACCCCACATCCAGCAAATTGCCAAAGATTTGGCGGATGAAATCGCGGCACTCGTGACCGGATCGGGTCCTTGGGCAAAGTTCCTGAATGGAACCACGACCTTCGACTTCGGGCGTGCGGGTCGGAATTGGATTGCCCCACGCATTTTCTCCTTCCATGAGTTAGAGAACGATCCCACGATGACTGCCCTGGCATACGCTCAGTGCTTGGCAGCCATTCGCCGTGACAGCCTACGCGATGAGCAGCCGCGAGTCATCGCAGTCGATGAAGTTTATCGGATGCTGCGCCATCCCTCCCTGCTGGACTTTCTGGTGGAGGCAGCCAAGACCTTCCGTACCAGACGCAAGAAGTTGGTTTCGATTGATCAAAATATGTCTATTTTCTTGGAGGGCAAGGCACGTCTGATCTTCGAGAACAGCCCGATTCGCGTCATTTTCTCGCAGAAACAAGGCATGAATGTCTTCCGCGAAGATGCAGCTTTTCAGCATTTCAACGCCCAGCACTTATCCATTATTTCATCGCTGCCGCGTTTCCACTTTCTGCTGGATATTCAGGACGAAGGCACGTTTTATCTGTTCAATCGCGCCTCACGCGATGAACTGCGGCGGTTTGGATCAACATAGGAGGGACGCATGGCAAAAAAGATCACGGACACAACGACCTTTCAGGCTCTTGAAAAGGATGCTTATCACGCTTTTCTGGAATGGCCGCTGTTCTTGGCGCGGAAGATCAAGCAGTTGGAACAGCATATCGCGGCGGCGCAGGAAAACCTGAAAGTGGATGGTCAAAAGAAGGAGCAGAAATGAGCAAACCCAAAGCCAAGCGGTTGCTGATTGTGGAATCGCCGGGCAAAGTCAAAAAAATCCAGTCTTATCTGGGGAGTGAGTTTCGCGTCATGGCTTCCATGGGGCATGTGCGTGACCTGCCTAGCGATGAACTGGGGATAGATGTAGAAGCAGGTTTTGTCCCCAAATGGGAGACAGTGGCAGGAAAAAACAACATCATCAAGCGGCTGGTCAAGGCGATGAATGAGGTGGAAGCCATCTATCTGGCGACTGACCCTGACCGCGAGGGCGAAGCCATTGCCGCCCATATTTTGGCACTGACCAAACTGCCGCGTGAGAAGCCCGTCATGCGGGTGACCTTCACTGCGATCACGCAGGAAGTGGTGCGTAAAGCGGTAGAAAATCCACGCCGTTTGGACATGGCATTGGTGGCAGCCCAGCACGCCCGCCGCAAACTGGATCGGCTGGTGGGCTATCTGGTTAGCCCAATTGCCTGTCGTGTCCTTGATGGTCGCTACTCGGCAGGGCGGGTGCAGTCGCCTGCCTTGCGGTTGGTGGTGGAGCGCGAACGGGCTATCCAGTCCTTCACCCCAGAAACCTACTTTGTTATGGAAGCTCTGCTGGGAACAGAGGCTGCCAGTTTCAAAGCCAAACTCACGGCGGTTCAAGACAAAAATCTGCCCCTTAAAGAAGTGGAATTTGTCAAAAAGCTGGCTGGGACCCTCAAAGGTGCAACTTATTGGGTGGGTGAGATCAACACTGAGACCGTACAGCGCAAACCGCCCGCTCCGTTCACGACCAGCACCTTGCAGCAGGCTGCCAGCAGCACGTTGGGCTTCTCGCCCGAGCAGACCATGCAGCTTGCTCAAACCCTCTATGAGACCTCTCTCATCACTTATATGCGGACGGATGCCGTGTTCATTGCACCAGAGGCGCAGGTGGCTGCCTTTGACTTCATCGGCAAAGCCTATGGAGAATCATATTTACCAACCGAGAAGCCGCAGTATAAGAGCAAGCCGAATGCTCAAGAGGCACATGAAGCCATCCGTCCTACGGATGTGACACTTACCCCTGACCATATCAAGGAAAATGTCGCTGATGGGGCAGCCTTATATGGACTCATCTGGCGGCGTTTTGTCGCCAGTCAGATGGCATCGGCAGTGGATACCGTGCAAACCCTCAGCGTGCTGGCAGGGAAAGAGATGGGGCAGCCGTTCCCCTTGACGCTGACCGCACGGGATAGTACCCCCCAGTTTGATGGTTTCCGTCGCGTGTATCAAGCGGGCACGGATGTGGAAGCAGATGAGATAGACGACGCTGAAAATGTGCTGCCTGTTTTAGCTGTGGGTCAGCCCTTGATCCTACAAAAACTCTTACCGCAGCAGAAGCAGACCCAACCGCCTGCCCGTTTTACCGAAGCCCAGCTTGTCCATGAGTTGGAAAAACGTGGTATCGGGCGACCCAGTACCTATGCTGCCATCCTAAGCAATCTCAAATCACGGGAATATGTGCGGCTCGACAAGAAGCGGCTTATCCCCACTGAAACTGGTATCAAACTGACCGACTATCTCATGGGTGGTTTTGCCACGCTGCTGGCAGATGATTACACCGCCCGCCTGGAAAACACCCTGGATGAAATCGCTGCTGGGCAGCGCGGAGAACTCGATGTCCTGCAAACCTTCTGGGGAGAATTTCAACCACTGCTGCGCGGGGCAGCGGCAGAAATGCGTCCTGCCCAGCCTAAAGTGATGCCACCCGAACCCCAGAAAACAGGGGAACCATGCCCCCAATGTGGGAGCGATTTAGTTGTGCGTGTGGGCAAGAACGGGCAGTTTGTGGGTTGCTCGGCATTCCCCAAATGCCGCTATACGGTGGGGTTGGAGCATCAACCCGTGATCCTACAGCCAGCGAAACCGTAGTGAGGTGCTGCTATGAGCTTAATGCCTCCACCTGATGACTGGGTGATTGAGGAACCGCCTGATGTGTATTTTCCCGTAAATACTATGGAAGAACCCCCAGATTGGGTTTTTGATAGTACCCTGCCGCCAGAACCGCCGGATTTGTTCCCGGATGAGGACGATATGCTCCTGCAAAGGATGGCGCGGTATGCCCCTCCGCCCATCCCAGCGGCTCAGGACTATGCGCTGCCAGAAGAACTGTACGCGGCGGAACCACTTGACCTACCTGCTGAGGTCTACTCTACACAGGGGACACACCCACCTGCATCTGATGGGCTGCCCATTGAACGGGACAGCTCTTGGCGTTTGCAGCATACAGGCATCCTGATCGAAGAAGTTTTTGCTGATGAACCTACGCCCGATCATTACGCAGTAGGAGTGGTGGAAGTCTGGCAGGACCCACAGACAGGCGACCAGACGGGAACCTATTTACACATGGCAGATGCACCCCACTTGGCACGGGCGGAGGAGATGCGGAGCAACATCTACCATCTGGCGGATGAAGCAGAGGTGGCTGATGCGGATTTAGGGGACTTCGCGCATGGACTCATCAAACAGGGAGGCGAGTGGCAGCCGCTGACGGATACACAGTGGAAGATTGTCGATCAATCCCTTGCCCCTGATACTCCCGATTTTCAGGATGATGCAACCTGGGCAGCTCGGGATCGGCTGCTGGCGCAGGTTTTTGAAGTCAGTAGGGATGAATTGGAACGGGATGAGATTGACCAAACGCATGAATTACAGACTGTCATGCGGGGATTGGGACTGCAAGCGGAGGATTTTGATCCTGCCAATACGCCTCCTCCCTTATTTGATGAAAGCACGAATACTGCCTATTGGATTGGGGTGTATCAGCCCGATCCAACCAATCCCAATGAGGCGATCACCTCTATTCTCTCTATTCAGCAGGACGATAACGGACAGCCCCTCGCGCATCTCGCGCCCGTAGCAACAGGGGATTGGGATCATGCTTATCGTACTGCCGAATACCTGCTGGGAGTGGCAGAACGCACGCAAGATGTGGGGCAGGTGCTGGATGCTGCCGAAGGCATGGCAGTGGCGACCCAACAGCGTGAGTTGTGGGGAATGCCTGTTGAACCTGAGAGTGCCTTTAGTCCAGTCGGGATGGAGCTGGACTAATGAGCGTGCGGCAGTTTGGGGCGGAGATGTTGGTGGTGCGGGATGACGACTACCCTGAAGAGACCCATCTGGTGGATTATGCCGCCGATGCAGTCTATGGGGTGGAATTGGCTTTCCCCGAAAGTGATGATGATCGCTATCGGGTCAACCTCGTCCGCAGCACTCGCCAAGCGCATGGAGTGGAAGTCCAACAGCGGCTGACGTTGGCGGAATATGTCAGCGATATGGAAGCCGAAGAACATCTCAAGGAGGTATCGGCAGCCTTGTATGAACAGGGGCGCGAGGTCATCGCCGAGCATCTCCCTCACCTCCAACAGCAGCCGCTGGACTATGCTGCTGGTTATATGGTGGCTAGCTATCCTCCCGATTCTGTTTTTACAGGCGAACCAACTTCTGTTTCCATTCTAGCTCTACATGAACACGGCATTGCTGATGCCATGATTGGCTGGAATTTATCGCCACATGAAGCCTCGCACCTGAGCATGACTTTAGAAGACGCTCAGGCTGAGGGCGGTGTGCCACTGCTGATGGCGACTGCGGCAGAAGAGGCATACAAGCATGGACAGCTAGAGGTAGGGCAGTCTTTATTTGCGGCTATACCCATGTCACCCACCTTTTATTTAGATCAACAGGAGATTCTGGAACGCAATGCCGAAATCATGGAAGTTGCTCCAGCAGCGGAAATCGAGGACACAGGCTGGGGCTGGCAGGAGGCACGCTTCGCGGTGCTGCCACCCGCGCAGTCGGGAGGGACCTATCAGACGGCCTTATTGGATGTCTACCGCGATGCCCTGACGGGTGATCTGGCAGGCAGTTATCTGGCACTTGGTCAGCATGATACGGTTGAACAGGCACAAGAGCAGCGTGACCAACTGGAAGTAGCGGCTTTCGCTGCTTATGATTCCTCCGCCCAGTGGGGCAGGTTTGCTGAAACACAGGTGGCTGATCCCCACTGGCAGCCCATGCAACCTGAACATTACGACTTATATGAACGCCTGATAGGGAGGGAACACCCCTCTGATATGCCCGCTAATCCTGAGCTTGATCCCTTGTTAGCTGACGCACTGCGCTTAGGTGCAGTGATCACCGATATAGATAGAGAGGAGCAAGGTATGGCAAATACACTCAAAGCCGAACGGGTCAACTGGGAAGTTGACCTGAATGAACACGTCAGTTATCTCCCGCCCTACATCACAGCGGAGTATCGTTCCCCGGAGAATACTGACCCAGGGCAGATTGCCCCGCTGCGGTTGCGTCCAGTAGGCGATGAATCCATGTACGGGTTGGAAGTCTCAGCCCCCAATGCCGATGGTGATGTGATACTGGCAGCTACTAAGACCTTCGAGAGTGACATCTTGCAGAAGGCAGTCACCGAGTCAGCAGTCCTTAAGACCTATCGCGCCGACGCTTATGATGAATCCGTTTCCTATCTCGACCCGCGCAGTGAGGCCCTCTCAGATGCCCGCGCCCTGGTCTATGAATGGGGTCGGCATGACCTCGATCATGCGATGGGGTCGGCACTACGACTGGCACAGCAGGAGGGGTTCAAGGGGGACAGCCTCTTTGAACAAGGTCCTTCCGACACCTTTACAATCCCTGATGATGCCCGTTCAGTGGGGGCAATTCAGACAGAACGAGATTGGGAGCGGGATGCCGAAAATTTTGGTTTAAACGGTTACAAAATCCCGCTGCCTGAGTCAGTGGTTCATGCCCGCGCCGTCGGACGCTACGGGGCTGATCCTGAAGTCGAAGCGGGTCAGTTCTACGGAGTGGCGGTGCGGGAGGAAACACTTGACGGTGCTGAACAGCCCACCTATATGGTGGAGGGGGTGAAGGCGTGGCTGGAACGCGAAACGGGAGAAACAGGACTGGAAACGGTGGCACTGGGGCTGGGGAATGACCGGGCTGAGGCAGTGCGAACTGCCGATCAACTGGCACAAGGGACTGATGTGGTGGAACGACTGGAAAAAATGGAGGCGCTCGCTCATGACTTCGCTGGACAGGCTGCCCACCTGCCTGAAAGCACGACCACCGCCTTACATCTGAATGTGCGGGAAGAGGGGTTGTTTCAGGCGGGACCCGCTGACCCTCAACGGGAAGACCTTGAATTTGATTGGGGGCATGAAACTGTGGGAAATATACAGACCCCCCCACCTGCATCTACCGGCTTTATTCCCCCACGTCTGGATTACAGTCGCACGGTAGGGGATGCAGCTTACGACCTGCCTTTAGAGGCAGGACAGTCCTATGAATTTCGGATGCGTCCTATTCCCGATTTGGAAGTCGAGGTGGCACGTTATGGGGTAGATGCCCTAGCCGTTGAAACGGTCAAACATTGGGGGGCAGGCGATGAATCCCAGCAGGAAGTGGTCACGTTGGGTGTCCATTATGACCGCGATGATGCGCGGCACGAGGTGGATACCTATGCTGATCTGGCGGAAAAAGAGGGCATTCAGGCTGCCATGACCCGTGCCGCGACAGTGGCAGATATTCAGAATTACCCTGACATGGTGGAGCGGGCTGAGGAATTAGACCTTCACATTAATCCAGAGGTGCGTTTTGGGCAAATGTTTAAGGAAGGACCCGAAGACCCCTTCCTTTCGGAACGCGAGATCAACCATGCTGCCCGGCAGTATGCCGCCGAGCATCCCCCACACCATGAACTTTCGCTGGAAGTTGTGCCTGTCCAGACAGGAGAGGGACAGGCATTAGGACATTCAGTGGTCGCACTGGATGCTCAGTGGGAACAGGATGAAAATTCCCGCGATTGGGAAGATACGCAGGCAGTGACAGCTTATGAAGTGGCACACTTCGAGCGTAAACCTGATGCTGACTTTTACGCCGCTTCTCTACATGAATACTTCTACAAACGTGATCTCGATACCGAAGGAACGAACATCATGCCCGCACTGGAGTTTGTCAAAAACGCGCAGGTGGCAAATGGGTTGGGGAACAACGAACGCTGGCTGGATACGGCTGAAGTAGGTCAAGTCACGGCAGGTGAATGGACACTTCAGCACAGGGCGGAAGATTTTCACCCTATCTCCATGACACCTGCCCCCGAACAGCCCGTGACTGTTGATCTGGAACTCTAAACCATGCCGTATGATTTGCCTGTGCCATTGCCTCAGCAGCGTGGTGGCGGTATCTACTCCGTGGGTTATAACGCTTGGAAGGGCGGCGATGGACTGTCGCGGATGTTCGATGCCCTCGAAGCCGAAGGCGTGACTATCTTAGTGGATACTCGTAACAGCGATTATCGGGGCAGATACAGCTATGACCAACTGGCTCAGGTAGCGGGGCAGCGTAACGGGGTCAACGGACGACCCATGCGTTTTGCCCCACGTCCCGCCCTCACAGGTAAACCGCGTGAGGAGGGGGAATATACCTCAGCAGGACAGGCAGATTATCAGGTCATGGATGCTCGTCAGGATGCAACTCAAGTGCTAGATGGTATGGCAACCGCTGCTCATAAAGGGGAGCGTATCGCCCTCTTGTGTGCTTGTGCCGATACCTGCACCTGCCATCGCACCCGCTGGTTAGCGGACTCTTTAGCCAAACGCGGGGTGGATGTCGGACACATTGAGCCAGGCGAGTTTGACCACGAACGCTACCGTGAGGAAGGGGTGCAGGAACGTCATCGTGTAACCCCGCATTCGGCACTGCCTGAGCTGCCCTCCCACAGTGAGGTCAATTGGCGCGAACGGGGTGAACACTGGTCGCAGAAAAAAGAAGCACAGCCAATCCCCAAGGGTTATCGTTCACCGCAGGCAGTTAAACCATTGCCTGAACACCCTAGACAAATCCTCATCGCGGGCAGCATGAATGCCAATAATGCCCAACTTAACTACGCCTCAGCGTTGGTGGTGCGGGCGGCTGAGGTGGGAGCGCAACTTCATGTCGGCGATAACGACAAGGGCGTAGATGCACGGGTAGTCGAGACCGCCAATGCTATTAGCTATGATAATGTCGTCGTTTGGACAGCAGGCGATGCCGCACGTAATGGTGGGGTTCAAGGCGGGCAAATCCGTAAAGTCCCCTATAACTTCAAAGAAAAGGGCAACCGCTACACTCAGCGTGACCGTACCATGATTCGCGGCTTGGATGAGGAACGTGGTGTAGCCTTCTTCGTTGATAACGGACACACCCATCACAAGAATGGGCGGCTGGCGGGGACGGAAGCAGGCTACGCTTTTGCGGTAGAACAAGGCAAAGCGGCGCGGAAGGTCTCCTTTGGGCGCAAACAAGATCGAGAAGCCGAACTCAAGCCTCTGCCCAGCATTTATACGCCGCAGCACCGTCCTGAATTACCTACCGAGCTTGACCTCAATCTATCTGATTCTCCCGAACCCTTCGCTAACTCGCTGCCTTTGCCTACAGCATCAGTCCTTGAGGATGACGAACCCATCCCTCAAACGGCTCGGCTTCTGACGGATGAGGATAAATGGGGTAGTGCCTTAGAGTCTGCCGAAATGCTGGCGCAGGAGCGCAGTCAGCGTTCAACCTATATAGGACGACCCGGCTATCGTGGCGCAGAGGTATTGGAGGTTCAGACATTACCTGTTGCCAATTTACAGGGGGAATACTTGGGGTATGCAGTGGCAGCCGTCGATGTGCGCTGGGGAGCGATCCCTTTCAAAATCAATACTGAGGATTGGCATGGGGCGGATACGGTCAGTGTGACCGAACTCGCGCACTTCAAACAGGTAGCGCAGGCTGACGATTATGCTGAACATCTGCGCGATTTTATGGTTGCCCATGATTTAGGTGATAACCCGGCTATAGGTCGAGCTTTTCTGCGCGAAGTAGGGCAGTTGAATGGGCTGCGTTCTGGCACACATACGACTGACTTAGTTAGGATGGGAACTGCTATGCTGCCTAACTATCGCGCCGAGATTGGGGCATTGCAGGCGGGTGAATGGGAACTCAAGACCTTGGAATTAGGTTTTCGTCCAATGGAGCGCGATCTGCCTGAAGCATCGCCTGAGCCATTGTATGGATTCTCGATTCGAGCGATGCAAACAGTGGATGCAGAGGATCAGCCCATAGGCTATTCGACGGTCGCCCTGCGGGATGTCTACCAGCATGGACTGCCGATTGAGAGTGACATCAGCCAGAGTTATGTGATGGAACTTGCCCGCTTTGAACAGCAGGCGAATGCCCAAGACTATGCAAATGGGCTGACCCAATATATCAAGGACAAACCGGGCTTGGAGTTCATTGGTTCCCCCGAAAATACAGCAGGGACACAAGCATTTTTAGAAAAAGTCGCTCAAGAGAATGGCTTGCAGCCGTTTGAGCAGCACTATGATCGCGCTCAATCAATGGAGCAGGCTGTTTTTCAGCCGCAGTACCAGCAGGCTGGCACACTGATCCAAACTTCTCCATACTCTCCTAATTTTCTTGATTTAGACTACTGAGTGAAGCTCTATATTATGCTAAGTTAATCTTCCAAAATAGAGAATAATATATATTGGGTAAGGTTATAATTCTTCACAAGTTCAACAAGCTTATGGCGATCAATAAATGTAATCCTCCTATTTCCGATTAACTCTTGCTCTATAAAATGTTTTGCTTCAGGTGTAATATCTTGATTTGTTGCAATTATAGCTTCGTCAATTTGTTTAATCTCATTATCAGTGCTATCGCTAAAGCGAACACCGAATGCAGTACGAGTCTGATTAATTACTTCTGCTGCATTATTACGTTTCTTGTTTGTGCCATGTATTTTGACTGATTTTGCTTGTAATGATAGATATCTAACTGTTCCAAATTCCGTCCTCTTGCTAAACGGCAGGATATCCTTGCCAAATTCTCCTTGACCGTGGAAAGCAACAGGTTTTACACCTTCAAACCCCATTGCTTTCAGAAGTGGCACAAGAATTTGATTGATGAGCTTATGCTCATCAGAGATGCTTTGTATTTTAGATAGAAGACGGTTATTTAAATTAGGATCATTATCAATGA
The DNA here is from genome assembly GCA_964639245.1 of uncultured Anaerolineae bacterium. Lineage (GTDB taxonomy): Bacteria > Chloroflexota > Anaerolineae > Aggregatilineales > J027 > SB15. The sequence goes on along the minus strand of CAZXCU010000021.1, from coordinate 44,163 downwards.
CAAATCCATAAACACTGTAATCAAAATTGATTTTTTTCAGCATTAAATTGATGTAATCTTCGTAAAGCGTCTCTGCATTATCTCTATAAAACCATAAAGAAATCGAAACTTCATCTTCAGGTTTAGCTACCTCTAATAGTACGCGAAGCGATACAATATCAATGACCTCTTCAAATGCAAGGTAATTATCTCCCCAAAAGAAGGTTGGAAATTCTGAATCAAATAAACGCTCTGAAAGTAATCTATACTGGCGTAATTCATCATAGGATTCATCTTTGTCTGTGGAATAATTATGTTTTTCACGGAGAAGTTGCTTATAAACATCATAATCTATTGTATTTGGAACATCCCCCTCGAAATAATCATCACCATCACCTCCTGATACCCATACTTCTTCCGCTTTTAAATCATTAAATGCTTTTTTACAAAAAGCCTCATCTATTCCTCGATTAGCTAAGATTTGACGAGCTTTTTTAACAGTATTACGAAATTCAAAGCTCTTTTGAGTAATTGGTGTGTCGTTATCATCGAGTTCACCTGTTTCTTCCAAATTGAATCTAAGATCATTCTTCTCAAATAAAAGAACAACAAATAAAGGTATGTAATTCTTGAAGTGCATAACTTCACTACCGCCAATACTTAGACTAGTCCATTCGCCCATCAGGTATCTCCTAAAACATTGTAGATAGCGATTAAATGTTAGATGATGAAGCTTGATTCTTTAGTTTACAACCTAAAACGCAAAGGTAATGTCCAGATATTGCGCTGTCTGCGTGCAGGTCATAACGGTACATTTGGGAGGGTTCACTTCAACCTCATTTGATTACTCATACTTTTATTCTCCCATACCCTAATTGTTTTTGTGAAGTCGCTTCTTGAGTCGCTCACTGAGGCGGGTGTCTACGCGGAAGGCAATCTTGGGAATTTGGGTATCAGGCGTGTGATTTCGCAGCCTGCCCCGCCGATGGGTTTTGATTTCCGTGACCTTAATGGTCAGGAAATCTTGTATGGAAATTTGTCCCTTGTTTGCCAACTCCTCTGCCCAGACTGCGATGATGGCTTCTAGGATGGTCTGCACCTCAAAATAGGTGTGTCCTGTCTGACGGGCAGCGGCGCGAATGGTGGTTTGTTTGTTCATGCTCTGGCTCTCCGTAAATCCTTCAAACTGGCATTAAAGACCTGATGGTTGGGGGCGACGACTGCCAGTAGGTCGTCACCTGCCTGCATTCGCTGCTCAGCGGGTAAGGTCTGTGTTTTCTGGTAGATGGCATCAAAATGGGCATCCAAGCTGGGAATTAAGCGACTGAGCGGTACTTCAAGTTTCGCAGGTTGGGCGGGTAGTGTTGGCATCGCATTCAAACGCAGGGTGATGCCTCTTTCAAGCAGCATCGGTTCGCGCTCTGCGCTCGTCTTGAGCCGCACTGCCCAATCCTGGCGTTCGTACAGGCGGGTCAGGCGGCAGGTCAGGATGATCTGGGTGGCATAGCCAGGATCAACATAACGGGCAAAGAGCGTGGCATTGCCTGCCTGTGGGGTGACAACCTCATCCACCGTCAGCAGGGGGCGGCTGCGGTAGGCGGGATGGTCAGTATCGCCATCTTTTTGGGTGGCAGTGCCAGAGGCACGGCTGTAGAACTCGGCGGTTTCGGCATCGCAGCCGCCATAGACAATCTGTGTTGCCAAGCCGGTGAATAACGCCTGCGTACCATCATTGCCATAAATCAGGTGGAACTGTCCTTTGGTTTGGGCAGCAATCAGGATGGAGATGCGCCGCTTACGAACGAGATTCACGTCTGCCACCAAACTATCCAATCTGCCTAATGTCGGAAACTCATCCAAGATGATGTTGACGGGCATCGGCAGCGGACCCTGATTCGCTTCCCCAATACTATCCAAATCCAGCATCAATTTGCGGAGGACTGCGCCGAGATAAGAGGCGTAGACCGCTCGCATCCGTCCGGGACAGGTCAGCACCACTACCGTCGGCTGCTGTACAATCAGGTCGGCATCGAAGTCGCTGGCGGCGGTGTTCTGGCGCACTTCTATGGAAGCCCAGCCTGTCAAGGCAGTGGCGAGGGTGGCGACCACATTGGAGGCAACCTTGCCATCCGAATTCACACTGGCAATAAATGAGTTCGCTAGTAGGGCTGCATCATCCACCTGCTTACTGAAATCCCCAGCCATCGCCTTAAGGTCTTTGAGTGCCTCATAAATCTCGCCTAAGTTCTGATAGCGAATGAGACAGGCTGCCAGCAGCGCGGCGGCACTATCCGACCAGAACTTGTTATCCCCCTGTGCTGATGGAACCAGCACATCGGCAATAGCACGCGCATCCGAGACCGTTTGGATATTCTCGGCAAGGTTGAAACGCGGGGTATCCGTGCCAGTGGGGTCATGAATGACCACCAAATGCCCGGTCACACGGGCATACTTCAAGATATGATGTTTGAGTTCGCCCTGCGGGTCAGCCACGATCAGACTGTGACGGTTCATCATGTTATCCGCGATGGCGGGCAGGATAACTCCCTGCGACTTGCCCGACCCCGGACCACCCAATGCTAGAATGCCTCGGGCGGCATCTTCGCCATTCAGACAGAACATGCCCTGTCCAGCATCGAGTCGCATTTTGCGCTCTCCCCAGAACGCCCCAAAGAAGGTCATGCCTTCAGGATTGGACACCCGAAAGCGTTTGTACTCACGATGAGTGCAGAAATGGGATGATCCCAGTTCACCGCGCTGGACAGGTGGATTCCGCATCTGGTCGAGTCGTCCACGCAGCCAGCCACCCGACTGCAAATTCTGATAGACGACTAGATTCACCAGAAAAAGGACGATCCAATGTCCAATAGCAAAAATGAGGAGGCGCGGTTGGTTCACATAGCGCGGCGGCTGCCCGACTACGACTTCAAGAAAACCTGTCAGGTCGGTGCTGTAGCCGCGTGCCACTGCAAAATGGCTGGCAATGCCGATATAGATGAGAGAAACCAATACGGTGATGAGCAGGTGCAGCCATATTCGGGGAAGCAGTTGGGTATGTCCGCCTGCTTCACTGCGGCGTATATCTGCGCCTAAACTCCATGCAAAGCTAATGACTAACAGGGGCAACAGACACAGCAAGGATGCAATGAGGATGGAGCTGCCCAGTAGGGCTTGTCCGTCGATGAACACTTTGTAGTACATTCAGTCACCCACCTTTCTACTGTATCGGATGAACATTTGTACTGTTAGTGATCCAATAATGGTGAGGAGCATGAGGGTCAGATAGAGGGCATCCACGAGTTCGACACCCAACAGTCCCAAGATACTCAGTATGATGTTGAAGGCGATCCCGACTAGCAGTATGCCAATGATGGTCGGATGAGTCAGTTTTTTGATCATGTTCCTCTCCCAAACCAAGTATCCAGATCATCTTTATCATGATCAAGTGAGATCAGCCAGGCGTTGAAAGCCGCTGGGGTAGTGACCTGCGGCGGAATATGTTCGATTGACAGACCCTGTGCGTATAACTCCTCGGCGAGTGTAGGCAGATTGGGTGGGAGTACCTCCACCTGCATCTCTTGAAAGTATTTCTTGAGTGCCTCTTCCCTCTGGATGGCTGCCCATTGAACGCGCCATTTAACTCCAAGTTGACGATCCATGTGCAGCTCAAATAGGTCTTCGACCAGTTCATTGAACTCGCGCAGGTCAGTGGGGCGGTTATCAAAGCGTTCGCGTCCAGCGGAAGTTTCAACTGTGCCGGGGAGAATGATGTGGGTATGAAGTTGCTGTAATCCTTCTTCGGAGGTTGATCTATCGTGCATCACATAGGAATATTTCGCGTCCACATAGCCCCGTGCCTCAAACCACTGTTCGACCACCTCTTCAGTCAGATGTTGTAGAAATTCATGGCGATTTTGCTCATCTTCAATAAATGCCATCAGGCGCGGCTTGGGACTGAGCATCACACTCCATGCCAGCCGATCATCACTGGTGAGAGTTTGGCAACTTTCTAATATTTCGCGGTGTGTCTCTCCCAAACCATGATTGATCCAGCGCCGTCCACCAGCAGGGGCTTTCACATCACGGTCATCCCGATAAGTGAAATACCGCAGTTTTTCTTTGAGTGATTGAACACCTGTGCCATAACCCGTGCGCTGCGGGTGTATCCATCGTAAGTTCGACCAGATCGTGCCGCGTCGTTCCCGTTTGCCTTTTGGGTTTGCCATTCACTACGACTCCGGCTGGATGCTCTCATCTTTGCGGACAGCATTGGCGGCTTCCAGCAGTCGCTTGGAGAGCTTTTTGCTATCTACTATAGAGCTTTCGATCAGCAGGAGAGGATCAAGGTCGCGCCCGTCACGGCTTTTGATGATATAGACAAACAGCCGAGCCACCAGCAGTAGGAGCGCGTGCAGGGTGAACAGCATGGTTTGTTCATGCAAACTCAAACTGCGCTGCAAGGATTTGCTGAAATGTTTGCGGCTGCCTATCAGGTCTTCTTCATTGTCCAAATACAACCGAATGGCTTCACGTACCGCGTCGCTGGTTTTGAACTTGGGGTCACGGCGGTTGATGACAACTTGGCACAGCTTTTCCCACATCGCTTGGGTCATGCTGATGCTGCTGCGATGAGTAAGCTGATAATCCACGAATTCAGTCAGATTATCTGTATTCATAGAAATCCTTTCATATACCTCTGTACACCTTTTGTACATCAGGTTGGATGAGAAGGATGTTTAATGATTGAACATTACAGGAGAAATTTTTGCTAAGGGATAGCACCTTTACCACCAAAGATGAAAGCAGCAAGGAACAATCCCCAACTCCACGCTATAGTTCATCCCAAAATTAAAATAGGGAGACCTCCATGAGGGTGACTACTGGATATCTTCATCGGTCTCCATTCCATCATCTGGATTCAAATTAAGCACCTCTATCAGTTTGTATTGGTGTTCCAAAATACTGTCTATGTATATATCAATGAGGTTGAAATGATAAGGATAAACCGTATATTGGTTAAGACGAACGAAAGTTACGCTCATTTCTTCTAGAAATGGAGTAATATCAAGATTCTCGCTACCTTGATAGATATGGAATTGACGTACACGATGTGCCTTTGCTTGGCTACTATTCATAGGATTTGGATCACCAACAACATACCTTAAGTCATTTGTATGCCAAATCCCTGTGTAGACTGAAACCATATCAGCCTCGCGTAATCCACGGAACATCTTTATCTTCTTGTAAGTATTTTGAAGTTTTTGTGGACTCCCAAACAATTTTACAATGTGTGGAACAATATTCTCGTCTGTTGTCAGTTCATAAAATGAAATTGCTGGGTAACGCTCCTTCAATTTTTCGAGGAGATTATCATATTCATGTAGCGCCTCATAAAGCTGTATCGCTGCACGATGTTCTGCATTCTTTGGCTTTTTGAGCCTAACTCCTCCTCGGCTTTGCTGTTTCAGATACCCCCAGAGTTGTAACATTTCTTCTGTCAGATTAGAGTCATCAATAATCTCGTCATATCTTGCGGCTAGTTTGAGCTCATCCAGCTCAAATGTCTGAGTTTGTTCCTCATGACGACGGATAATTTCATCATAAGGATAGAGAATTGCTTCATTTCCACTAGAAATTTCCACAAATAGCTTGGGACCTACAATTACATCAAAGTCAGGTAAATCCTTGCCATCTTCATCACCAAGACGGCGTTCACGCATCTGAGTTGAGCAACCTTCCCAATCAACTTCCCAAGCATCAATGCGCTTATAGAAAGTCTCTTTGTCTTCCTCGCTATTCACGAGATCGAGAAAAATAGTCTTATGGTTCTCAACATACAAGGCAACCTCAAATTTGCATCTGATACCTTTGATAATTTGGTGTTCTCGATGTACATACATAAGCGTGGATAGGGTGGGGAGCCGACCTGGTACTTTTCGTTGATTAAGAATCAAATCTTTCAAGAAAAGCTGATTCATTAGCATTATTGCTTGTGAGTCTCCAATCTTTTTGAGGTCGTAGGACAAGTATCGTTCTCGTGGATTCACGGTCTCGTCTTCTTCCTCATCATCCGCACTATCGAAATGAGGCATGTTAAGCGATAAGTCACCATCAATAGATTCTACTGAGGCTACTGTTTCTTCCTCAGATGTTTGTGCTGCCTCTTTTTTCTTCTCACGTAACTCGTTAGAGTTGACATTCAGAAACTGCTTGGGAATCAAGGGGTACGTTTGATATATCACTTCATGAGGATCGATCTCTCCAAAAAGCGGCATACCCTCCTTAAAGGCTTTTGCCTCGCAATCCTGAATGATAATCACCGGTTTAGTTCCAATTTCATCCAATGAATGAGTTACTTTGAACGTATTGCTAGGATATAGAGAAACCAATGCTTGAAGGTACTTCTGGAGCGAAATAGATTTTGAGAATCTGACATCGTAGATGAATATCTCACCAAGTTGGGCAACCGGGAGCTTAAAATCCGAAGTGGTGGTGGTTTCAAATCGTTGAAAATCACGAGAAATATGCTCGACTTTAAAACCAAAACCTTGAAGGTAGGCAGAAAAGCCCCTAATGAATGTATCAATTAGATAGCCTCGTGTTTGCTCAGTTTCTTCTTGTGAGTCAATGGAGTGGAAATCAAGAGTTGTTCTTTTGCCCGGAATCCGAATTTGCTTATACAGTCGCAAAGCCTTATTATCCTTAATAGCATCTCGGACAGCACTTCGCTTAATCTGATTAAATATAATCAAATCATCCTTGATAGGAATCATAGTGAAGTATGTATTGATGTTGATGTATTGAGCATTTATCTTACTATCTAAGGCAAATGTTCGAGAATGTCCATCAATATAGAAGATGTTTTCATTCTGGATATCGCCTCGGATTTCCATTTCCAAGCATTTATGATACTCACCGGAATCTCCACTGCGAGTTGCATATATATAGCACTCATGTCGTCCAACAAACCGATTTGTGGTTTGTCCCACCTCATGGTGATGGGTATAAGCAACTTGTAGTAATTTTATAAGTACATGCAACTTTGGTTCGCTAAATGGTACAGGATAAGGAGAGAGTGCCTCTCCATCATAATTTAGAACTGGTAAATCGCTTGTTTTTTCACCTAATGCCTCCGAACCACCATTTGTACCATCAGCATCAGATTTTGGAGGAAATAGGGCGTACAATGACCAACGCTTGTAACCATTAATATAATCCTTAGTGAAAACTCGGTATGGTACATTAAGGATTTCCTTGATTTCATTGTGCATCTTGGCATATTTGTGTTCGTCTTTGTAAAGCACAAGCATTCGAGGCAACAGATATTTTACAAGACGATACTGTTGATCTAACTGAGTGAAGGTTATTGGCGGTGTGATTTCGATAGCAGTGGTTTTAGCTTTGCGGTTCATAACTCATTCTCCATATCGTTTAATAGGCGATCAAAAGATGGATGATATTGATTCGCGTGGTCGGACACGAGTGCCCCCTGGAGGATAACAATATCTGCATCCCTATAATGGGTAACAGGTACTAACTCAGATGTAGTGCAACGATAATACTGTAATGGGCGCTCTTGGAGCGTTGCCGTGTTGATAAATAGCAGACGACTGGGTTGGTTTTCATACTCTACAATTAGTCTCCATTTCTCAATGGCTCTCTTTGTAAAGTAGTGTCCTGTGAATTTATGGTAGAAACCAGCATCATCAGGTCCTAACAAAAATCGTTCCATTGTTGAGTCGGAATAATTTTTGCAGTCAATGTACCATGGCTTGTTTACAACTTTGATGTCAGCAATTTCAAATAGCTCATCTGATAAATCCTCAATAGGAATACCTTTTGCATTTAGAAGTGCTGTAATTGCTTCTTCGCCTATAGCACCCGACAAGATTGCTTGGTGAAAATAAGGCACAAAACAATTTTGCCCGTCCATATCGAAGTCAAATTCATATCCATGTTTTGCAAAGTATTCACGAATAGTATGGTTGTCGCTAACAACATCATAAACAGCATTTAGCCGCCAAGCTCTAGAATCTGGCTGGTCGTGGTTGATAGGTAACGACTCATAATCGGGACTCAGATAAACTTCGCCGTTGTGAACATTAGGCGAGTTATATACAGCCGACCACTCTTGAAGAGTATTATCCGCGAAATCGTGGCGGAGTGCCGCAATGCGTAGTCTACGCCATATCTGGCGCAATTTTCCTTTATCCGCTTGACTACGTATCGTATCAAAGCGTTCGATAAACTGAGTAATATTTCGTTTGCATACTTCATTAAGCTCTGCAAGTCGGGCATCTTGTTTTCGCCGAGCCATACGTTCTTGTTGCGGAATTTGTTCCTCTATCTTTGCCAGCAGGGTTTGTAGATTATGAGAAATCATTGGTTCACGTATGTAACGCAGATCATCAAATTCGGGACCAAGAAACTGCTGAAAAGCGTGGTACGCTTCACGACATAACACAACTGATTGATCTGGAATTGGTTTCCAGACACGTTCAATTCGCCCCATTGCTTGAATTAATGAAGCGATTGTATTGAGTAGATAATCATGCGACATGCGTGGATGATGCTGGTATGTATTGTTCCAATCATTTGGCTTATGCAGCGTGCTGAGTTTAGCGCGAAACTCCTGCTCACTCAGATATTTTTCTGAATGGAGCTTTGCAAGATACCATAGGTTTTCTTTCAACTTTGCTATTCGCTCTTCATCTGTATCATCTTCGGAACCATTGCTGAAGTAGAAATATGGAACTTCTAAGAGATATAGATTTAGGAAATCACGCTCAGTTCCGTCTTGAAGTTCATACTGAATGTTAACGCCATTACCTGCGGTTAGGTATTGTGTTACCACTACCACAGGCAACTCTGTATGAAAGAGCTGGTTAAATTCATTCTTGGCACCTGCCGTTTGCCGAATGCGCTTGGCTTGTTCTGCATTGTAGAAAACGACTACAAACGTCTGATTGTTGATGTCAAGTTCATAGGCAGTAAATAACTTGCGCTCCAATAAAGGACGAATTTTATAAAACGGAGCTATATGCAGCATTTCATTCTTAAATAGCTGTTCTATGTCACGATATGTATTGAGAAAGAACAGATGAGATTGAATTTCCTCGCTTAAAATGCTTCTTTCACAGGCAATAAGCAGGCTACTAAAGAATCGTTCTACACGACGCTTAAGGTGTCCGCCTTTTGTATCATTTGTAAATTGTTCTGTTTGGAAAGCTGTTGCAATAAAGCGGCGTATTTGCTTGTCTAGGGATTGACGATTATCCAATTCTTTAAGCCGGATTACCTCAAGCTGATTCCCGCGAATAGCTGCCTTCTCATTATTTAAAGCACTAACATCTTGTGCATCCCGTTCATCTGGCAGCAGAAGGTTAATACCATCTTTTGCGCCCAACCAATGCAGATTAAAGTTGTTGACACAGCGGTGGATGTCTGCTGTGGCGGATAGGGCAAAGACAAGGTTCTTCTCGGCTAATGTGCTTATAAATTTCTCAGGGGTAGTATATATCGCATAATTCCGAAGCTCCACTTCTTCAGGGTCAGTTGCTTTTGCAATATAGTGAATATCATACATGCTGTAGCCAGCATCTAAGAGTGCCCCTAGTCGTGTTGATTGTGGTGGACGACGGCGGGGGAATTGTGATACTTGTTGAATTTGAGATGGGAAGACAGTGTTTCTATAAGCATCATTAATGATTCCCTGATGTGTTGCGGGGTCTTCTACCTCAATTTCCTTTAGCAGAGTTAGAATCTGTTCACTGATGGCTGATACTGCTGTAAACAACCGTCTCGCGCTAAACACTTTATCTGAACAGATTGTTGGATCACTGACGATGTTGAAGGCTCGCTCTGTCTGACATAAGTAAACTGGTGAGGAGCTTACTGTGTGGCTTGTTCGGAAGATCGCTATATCATTTGGTGCTTCTGTACTGATGAATTGATTAATATCGGGATAGTTGATATTTTCAGCGTGAAGCAGATCAATTTCATTCATGATCTTTCTGATACGCCGTGTAATGTCAGGCGAACCTGATACAGGGTAGTTCTCCAACCTCATTTTGTGGCGCTGCATTTCACGATAAAAATACTCTACAAATCGAAATACATCCTCGATTTGTCGTGACTGAGCAATCAATTGGATAAGATCATTCTCTAGAAAATCAAATTCGTCTGCAAAGATTACATAGCCTTTAAGATGATTGGCAGTGATGGTTTTTTCACCATCGAAGAAGCCATAAAATAGCTTATGCAGCGTGACCAGCAGTAACCTCACAGTCATTTTCCGTTTGAATGCAATGAACGGAAACAATTTATGGACAATATCATGATCTAATAGCTTGTTATAGTCCGACTTAGACCGATTTTTGGCTGTAAGAATTACAGTCCGAAAGGCTTTAAGAATCTGCCTTGAATACTCTTCTGCTACTTGCTCTTGCCAACTCGGTAGCATACTTGAATCGGTCGGTCCAAAAATTTCATCGAGAGTTTTGATGGCACGATATACTTTGTTGAGATCAAGCTTATCAGTGTATGCCTGAAATATAGAATTGCGTAGCAACTCGTCAAAAGCTGAACGATGGTTACTACTGATCACAGTCCGTACTACATCCAAATCACGAGGCAAAATAATGGCAAAATTTGGATCAGTAGTATCAGCCATTTCATGAAGCAATTGGGTACGGTTCGCTACATATATTCCTTTGCGATTGGCAGGGATCGCTTTCATCACTGCATTTGGAATACTACTGGTTTTGCCTAAACCCGTTCCGCCGCCAACCAGTTTCAAGCCTGTTTGATGTGATTCAATTGTACGTCGGTAGTATTCAAAGTAGTTGTTGCTCATTATCACCTCAGCAAATTCTGCTTAACTCATTGACAAAATTTAGACTAATGGATGGTAAATGTATTGCTTTCCTTGTGCATCTCGAAGATCAACTCGTTTTGCTAACCCCAGATCTGCAATTGTTTTTAATCTTGTGCTTGCAGCATTTAAGCTGATCTTTAATGTGTCAGCCAATTCGCGTGCAGATAGTTCTTTGCGACTTGCAAGTACTGAGAAGGTTTCTTGAACATGACTTTCATATTTTCCTGCCAATTCAAGTCTTTCACCTTTTTTTATTACCAGAACACAATTTCGTATATGTGGCTTATCATTTGGCTCACGCTCGATTCGAGTAACGAGTGCCATTTGCAGGTTCTCTTCACAAGTTTCATTTAGGTCTGCCAAGATCAAGTAGGGGTATTCGTATTCCTTCCTAGCTCGCATTACAGCTATCTGCCCAAATACCTCATCCGCAAATGATGCATCCATTACCAATATGTTATCAAATGAAAGTAGTACAACATCTCCCCTGTCGTAAAGGGAGAGTTGTTTCTGAAATTCATCCCAAAAACGCTTCCCAGTAAAGCGAGTTGCTAGTACTGAGGGCTCTCTAGTAATGGATTGCACCAAGTTGGTAATTCGTAGAATTTCCAAAATAACCCTTAAGCATCTTTTGCTTAAGGGTAGTATATACTCATTCTATACTCAAGACAAGGGGTATTCCCATTTTCCTTTTTCATGGCTACCCCACATGGCTATATAGACTTGAGTTCCAGGGATTTCTGCAAGATTATCCCATTGATTGAAACGCTCATCATGTATTTGGAGCAAAGCTGTTCCAGAGCGAATAACTAGAATCCCCTTTCCTTGTTGAACAATATTCCGCACATGAAATAAACCTAACCCATTGCTTGAAGAACTTGAAGTGATGCCTGACTCCAATGATAGGCGTAAGTAGTCCGAAGGCTTCGCAACATCAGGATATTTGGATGAAAGGGACGTAGCAATCCCTACACCAATATCAATCACGCCTAGATGAACCCGACTTCCTTGATTGGCATGATACGCCTGAGCAAATGCATAACCTATGCTTCTGCTATGAATGACATTTTGTGTGATTTCACTGAGTAAAGTGCTTGCGCTTCCCAACTGCTTTGTAGTTACCCGCCCCAAAAGGAAGTGGTTTGCGGCTGTAATAGTGGCTGAAACATCATAGCTATTTTGTTCAGGCTCATGACTAATTTCACGGATCTCCATTACTGACAAACTTGAGCTACGTGTCCATTTTTCATTAGGCAACTTGTCAAAGACAATTGCATCAGCAAACACACGCATGACATCAACACGTTCCAAATAAGCTAATACCCGCTCATTCACAATCCATTTCACAGGAAAGCCTTTTTTTATCTTCCAATACTGACTAGCACATAATAGTGACAAAAGGGCTTCAGGGGTAATAAATTCAATAATTTCTAGATCAAATTCTGCTTCATGGGGATATTCCTTTAGCAGTTGATATGCAAATTCTTGATAGAAATTCTCTATATCCTGAAAGCCAGAGAGGGATTCAAACTTAAACTGGAAAGCCATTGATAGTTCCTAGTATAGTTGTCTAGTCATCTATCAATTTATTCTACCTGAGCAGTGTGTAAAGTAGTAATATATGTAGTATATTTTTACCCTAAGATAATTTTATGTCATCAGCGAAATCCTGTGTCTCTGTCTGCTGGTGAATTTAGTAAAATTAAAGAGCATAAAATCAGGGAATTTGAATCATGACCAATGCCCCCATAGCTCCTGGAGCCAATCCGCAACAACGTGAAGCTATCACAACTACAGAGGGACCTTTGCTAATTATTGCTGGCCCTGGATCAGGAAAGACTTTCACTCTGGTGGAGCGCATTGTTTATTTGATTACGCAGACCAATGTGACCCCTGAGCAGCTAATGGTTGTAACTTTTACTGATAAGGCAGCTCAAGAACTGACAACCCGCATTTCCAACCGGCTCAACGAAATTGGCGTGCGTTTTAATCTAAACGAAATGTATCTTGGGACATTTCATTCAATCTGCCTGCGGTGGTTGCAAGAACATCGTGAATTCACCCGGCTGAAACGTAATTTTATGATGATGGATCAGTTTGACCAGCAGTATTTTCTCTATCAGCGACTAAATATGTATGATGGTATTGAAGGCGTTGAACATATTACGGGGAATCGTGAAAACACAAACTCATGGCAGAGAACAGAGAATCTCTTGAAATGGATAAATGTTGTCAGTGAAGAAGCGTTAGAGCCGCATAACCTGACTACCTCACCTGATGAAGAAATACAAGCATTAGGTCATTGTGCGATTCTTTATCGTGAGCAGCTTGAAGAGGCAAACGCACTTGATTTCTCAACTATACAGTTTGAAGCCCTACGACTACTAAAAGATCATCCTAAAATTCGGGATGAGGTGCGCTCAAAAATTGCGTACCTGATGGTAGATGAATATCAAGATACCAATACTATTCAAGAACTTATCTTACTTGAACTGACTAAAGAAGACTATCCAAATATCTGCGTGGTGGGTGACGACGACCAAGGGCTTTATCGTTTTCGCGGAGCGACCATTCGGAATATTCTACAGTTCAAAGACAAATACCCTGATGGGCAGTGCAAACAGGTTGCTCTCGAAACCAACTATCGTTCTCATAAAGATATTATTGATTTCTATAATCATTGGATTGCTGGGCAAGACTGGCAACATCAAGGGCAGGTATTTCGCTACAACAAAAGGATTATTCCGCGTCAAACAGTATTCCCTGATACCCCAGCAGTCATGAAAGTGGCTGGCAAAACAGAAGCAGCTTGGCATGAAGAAATTCTTGCATTTCTCCATGCTTTACGCGATGCTGGTCATCTAACTGACTGGAACCAAATCGCTTTTTTATTCCGATCTGTAAAAAGTGAAGAGGTTCGCCGTCTTGCAGAATACTTAGAGGGGAATGGTATCCCGGTTTATTCACCACGCGCAAATCAATTCTTTGACCGTGAAGAAGTACGCTTGATGATTGGGGCTTTGATCTTTCTATTTCCCCAGTTCCCCACTGTGAGAAAATGGAAATCCGATGCCCATCTTGATATATGGGACTACTACGATAATGACTGTTTCAAAGCCTTTGCGGATGAACTACGAAAATCTGAGAACGCAGATTTACTCAAATGGGCGCGGCAAAAAGCCCTTCAACACAAAGCCTTAACACGCAATGCCGATTATGGATTTTCGGGATTGTTCTATGAACTACTACGTTTTCCCTTGTTTAGTCGCTACTTGGATGAGCATTTATTGCAGAGTCGGTTGCTCGACAGCCGGCCTATGCGGAATCTAGGATTGTTTTCGCAGATGCTTAACAAATATGAGTATCTGCATCACCTGAGTGTATTCACACCTGACTATTTAGACAAAAACATCCGTGATTTATTTAACCAATTTTTCCGCTTTTTGAAAGATGGGGGAATCAATGAATACGAGGATGAAACTGAATATGCACCAAGCGGGCATGTTTCCTTCCTGACTATCCATCAATCGAAGGGATTAGAATTTCCAGTAGTAATTGTCGGGTCGTTGAAGGCTGTACCGCGCAAGCAGTATTCTGACCTAGATGAAAAACTGGAAAATGGTTATCTCGCCCGCCCACCATTTGAACCATTGTCTCAAACCAAGTTTTATGATTTTCGGCGACTGTACTATACAGCATTCTCTCGCGCTCAAAACCTCCTGGTTTTGACTGCCCTTGAGATTGACGGTAGAGGACGAACTCCCTCTGCCTATTTTGCAGATTACTACAATCATCTCCCATCATGGCGCCACCCATCAGTAAATCTGGCGGCAATTCCACTAGAACTGGTGAAAGAGGTTAACCTCAAGAAAGATTACTCCTTTACCAGTCATTTAACTGTCTACGAAAACTGCGCCGAACAGTACCGTTTCTTTAGAGAATTGGAATTTGCTGCTGTCCGAAAGAACCCTATTTTGTTCGGTACATTAGTCCACCAGACGATAGAGGACATTCATAAGGCAGTGCTGCGGGGAGAACAGCATAAGATAACAGAAGATCAGGTGGCTAGCTGGTTTGACACCAACTATACCTATCTCACTAAAAAGGAGAAGGTTTACCTTGCTCCTAATGTGAAAGATATTGCGCTCAGTCATGTGATTCGTTACTACTGGACAAACAAGAAGGACTGGTCATATATTCGTGAAGCTGAGGTGGATGTTTCGCTGGTGAAGGATGATTATATCCTCAGTGGCAAGGTAGACTTGATCGCAGGTGAGGGGGATACCGTCGAATTGGTAGACTTCAAATCCGAGCGCAAGCTCGATGTCAACGACCCGAAAGATCGGGAGAAATTAGATCAATACCGTCGCCAGCTTGAAGTGTATGCTCATATTGTTGAACAGCGAACTGGGCTTACCGTCAGCCAGACACATCTGTATTATACTGGTGAGGAATCTGGCAATCCCTATATCACTTTCGACAAAGATAATCGTTCGATAGAAAGAACTATCGCAACATTTGATGCAGTAGTTCAACGGATTGAGGCAAAAGACTTTGCCATCCCGGAACGCCCTCATAAACTCTGTGAAGCATGTGACATCCGCCACTACTGTGATGCAAAGAATTGGAAATTCAGGAGCAAGCCATGAGCAACGACGCACGCCAGCAAGAACTTGGGCTGAAAAATACAGGGCAGCTTGATAATGTAGAGGAATATCGGTTTGAACCGATTAAAGGCTACCCAATGCTGAATTGGCATGGCAAACGCCCTTTCATATCAACCCAATATTACCCTGCCCAGCATAAGGAAACTTATGGTGAAGCCATAAATGGCTGGCGTAACAAAATTTACTGGGGGGACAACCTTCAGGTGATGAGCCATTTATTAAAGGAATATAGAGAAAAAATACAACTTGTTTATATTGACCCTCCATTCGATTCAAAGGCGGCTTACAAGAAATCAATAGCACTACGAGGAAATACAGCCTCTAATGACCATAATGTTTTTGAGGAAAAGCAATATTCTGATATTTGGACGAACGATGCATATCTTCAATTTATGTATGAACGACTAATCTTGATTAGAGAATTGCTTTCTGATTCAGGGTCGCTTTACCTTCATTGTGATTGGCATCAAAGCCATTATTTGAGATGCATATTAGATGAAATATTTGGGAAAGATAAATTTCTTAATGAGATTGTTTGGAAAAGAGCTAACACGGTTAAAGGAAATGTTGGACAAGGTAGCAGGTTCTGGGGCGCAAACACGGATACGCTATTCTTCTACAGAAAAGGGGGAGATTATGCTTTCAATCCAGAGTTCACAGAGTATTCGGATGAATACATAGAACAGTTCTATAAGTATGTTGAAGCAGATACAGGAAGAAAATATCAGTTAATTAGTATGACAGCACCAGGTGGTGATGATAAAGGTAATCCTAAATACGAGGTCATGGGAATTACTCGTTATTGGAGATATTCTCAAGAAAAAATGCAAGAGCTTATTGAAAACGGTTTGGTGGTACAGACATCACCTAATAATGTGCCGCGCCGAAAACTCTATTTGGACGAAGGGATGGGAGTTCCAGTTCAGTCATTATGGGACGATATATCAGCACTGAGTTCCCAAGCAAGTGAGCGGGAAGGTTATCCAACCCAGAAACCTGAAATTCTCCTTGAACGAATTATAAAAGCATCTTCTAATCTGGGAGACATCGTTTTTGATTGCTTTATGGGGAGTGGCACAACTCAATCGGTTGCAATGAAATTGGGGCGACGGTTTATTGGCGCAGATATAAACCTGGGAGCTGTTCAAATTACTACAAAACGTCTTATCTCTGTTGAAATCGAATTGCAGAATAAGCAACAAAAACTTATGAAGCTGGATGGCGAAGAACCCATCGTGTCCTTTTATACAGGCTTTGAAGTTTATAATGTCAATCATTATGATATTTTTCGCAACCCAGTGGAAGCCAAAGAGATTCTGCTGCAAGCCCTTGAAATTAATCGTCTACAAGCAGGGCATCTCTTCGATGGCGAAAAAGATGGGCGCATGATTAAAGTGCTGCCCGTCAATCGCATAGCGACCCGTCAGGACTTGAATGAACTTATCAACAACTTCGACTATAAAGCCTTTGAACGTCGCCATGCTGAACATCCCACTCGCCCGGTTGAGAGAATAACGCTGGTTTGTATGGGGCATGAGCCGGGGCTAGCTGCCTACCTTCAACAAGAAGTCAGCCCTTATGTGTTGGATGTGGAAGTGGTGGACATTCTGCGTGATAAGCAAGAACTCCAGTTCAAGCGTGACTCAGAAGCAAGAATCGTCATCCAGGACAACTATTTGGTAATTGAGCAGTTCTATCCCATGAATTTGCTCTCAAAGCTCAGTCTGCAACAGGAAAATGTAGAAGATTGGCGCGAGTTAGTCGAGTCAGTGATGATTGACTGGAACTATGATGGCGCAGTCTTGCAACCTGCTCTAGTTGATATTCCTGACAACAACGATCTAGTCGAAGGACGTTATCTTATCCCAGAAGATGCTGGCACAATTCGGATCAAGATTACGGATTTGCTGTCAGAATCACTGGAACATGAGGTGCAGTATGGCTAAAAAGTCTACATCTGCCTCTCTGAGTTTTGCTTTTTTCAACCATCTTTGGGATTTTTATAGTAGCAATCGTGGACGTATTCGCCAGCATTACCGCGAACTGACCAAGAAGTATCTGGATTACAATGACCCATCCAATGCTAAAGCCTTTCTGCGCCAACCGCAGTTTGAAGCACTAGAGATGTACGTATTCCTCAAAGAATACATGGATAATGAACCAGTGCATCAACTGTTCAAAACATGGTCAGAGGATACTGGTAAGTTTGAGGGACGTGGCAAGGTAGGTATTGGTCAGGGAGACAAGCGGCAATTAGGCTTGTTCGATGCTCCGACCAAGGAGCAGTTTGATGATGTTTATAGTCACATGCGTTCCTATGCCCGCACCTATCCTAATTACATTTTTGCGCTGACGATGGGTACAGGCAAAACCATCCTGATGGCAACGTGCATCTTCTATGAATTTATTCTGGCAAACAAGTTCCCTAAAGACCCCAAATACTGCCATAATGCGCTGGTCTTTGCTCCAGACACAACAGTACTGCAATCTCTGCGAGAAATCCAGACATTTGATAAGTCGAAGGTCGTGCCACCTGAGTATGTCAACTGGTTAGATACCAATATCCGCTTCTACTTCCTTGATGAAGCAGGAATGACACTCAATATTCTGGATAAATCGCGCTTCAACCTCATCATATCCAATACACAGAAAATCATTCTCAAACGCCAGCATCGAGAAAAAACACCAATGGAATTGCTATTGGAAAGTGGCAAACCCACCTACGATACGGGTTCAGTCTATGAGCAATATAGCGACCTCTATGGTTGGGATCAGCCAGAAGATGAAACCGAACTATCCACCAATCAGCGGTTTGAGAAACTGCGCCGACTTGAACAATTAGGCATCTATGTGGATGAAGCCCACCATGCGTTTGGTAATCAACTCGCACGCGATATGGGTATGCAGTCCTCACCAACCAGTTTACGTGTGACTATTGATGCACTCGCTGCCAGTCTCAAAGAAGCAGGTACGCATGTAGTTGCTTGCTACAACTACACTGGGACACCCTATGTCAAAGATCAAATCTTGCCGGAGGTTGTTTATGCCTTTGGGTTACAGGAAGCAATCAACAAAGCATACCTCAAGAATATCCGTATTCATGGCTATAACAATCCACGAACAGCAGAATTCGTGAAACTGGCAATTGAAGACTTTCTTCAACACAATAACCTCAGTGATCGCCATGAAGGAATGCTGCCTAAGATGGCGTTCTTCGCCGCGACAATTGATGAATTACAAAATGAGCTGCGTCCTGCTGTAGAGGACGCATTGGTGAATTATGGCATCCCAACTAACAAGATACTGGTGAATGTGGGTGATGAGTCAATCACTTCCAACGAGGAGATTCGTGAATTCAATCGCCTTGATACCCCCGGATCAGATAAGCAATTTATTTTATTGGTCAATAAGGGGCGAGAAGGCTGGAACTGTCGGTCATTGTTTTCAGTAGCCCTTTTTCGTAGACCAAGATCAAAGATTTTTGTCTTACAAGCCTCTATGCGTTGCTTGCGGTCTATCGGTGATGCACAACACACCGGGCATGTCTATCTCAGTGATGAAAATATAGCTATTCTCGAAGATGAACTCCAAGAAAATTTCCGTGTCTCAATTGAAGAAGTGCAACAAAGTAGTCAAGCGCGTGAGGTTGTTCGCGCCTATGTCAAACTGCCAGTAGAGAAGATCAAACTCAGTAGAATTCGCCGCTCATTTGAACTTCTGCCCAAAAATCTAACACCCGGTTTCAGCTTAGAGTTGAATCAAGCACCCACTGATCAGTATCGCCTGATCCATACAGAACGTGAAGGATTGACCGCTTCAAGTCGAACCATCAAAACAGAGGACATTTCCCATCGCCGAGAAAAACGTCAATTCAGCGGACTGACTTTGGTCGCAGAGATTTCGCGCTATCTACATCTGTCGTGCCTTGAGATTGAAGACTTGTTGGCAATGTCTGCTGAATCTATTGAGGCAATATTGGTAGAGGTAAATGAGTTCAATGAACTGCTTTATGACTGGATCATTCCGCGTCTCTTTGAGGTCTTATATGAAATCAAAGCAGAGGAGAAACAACAAGAATACGAGGTTGATCTGGTGAAGATCCCATCGGAAGGGTTTTACGAACTCAGTGCCAAATCCGATTTGGTTATTCGAGAGACTCAAGCTGGTGAAGATGCAGCCAAGAGCTTCCATTTAGATGCCTACTGCTTTGACTCAAACCCAGAGCGAGAGTTGTTTTGGCGGCTGTTAAGAGATGGTCGGGTGAAGAAATTGTTTTTCACCGGGATGCTCACACATGGTCAGTCAGATTTCTATGTGCAATATATTGATCCTGAATCTCATACAGTTCGCAGTTACTATCCCGATTTTCTGCTGCAAGATGAGAATGAAAAATTCATCATCGTAGAGGTAAAGGGCGACCACCAAGTTGAAGCTCCCGTTGTGCGTGAAAAGATGCGGTTTGCCCAAGAAATAGCGGGAGCTAGTGGCATGACTTACCGCCTTATCAAAGGTAGTGATGCTAGTGCTGGACGCTATGAAATTATTCTGAATCCAGATGATGAGATATTCCATCAGGAGCTATTTCAAGAATCCTTATACTGAGAGTTCATACGTAAATGAACGAATATCCGACGCTAGAGCGCGGATATCACCAGTTGCACTGCAACTGATGCGGTACAAAGTGCCGCATACCCCCTGCTAAGGAACGTGCAGGGGCAAGCTGTTAGGCTTGCTCCACGTTTGCCCCTTCTGCGGCGGTGTTTTTCAAAAAATGTCGGGGCAAATCGTGTCGGAACGCCTGTGGCGTTCGGGGCAGCGCACGCTGCCCAACCAAAAGCGGTGTTGGTCTGAAAAGGTAGTTTTTGTAGGGAGGAGTGGTGCTGAAGCGGTGTATTTTGAGATGAACAGCTAGGGGCGGTCATTATCACCACCACAGCACCAGTGGAAAAAGATTTCAAAACAGGGGAAGCTGCTGAGGAACCAGCGGGGGATTGGGAAGAGGTTGGAACTGGTGTGGCTGCCCTTTAGCTGCTTGGAAGGCTGTTTGCAGATCAGGAGGCAGCAATTCGGGTGCGATATCCCCCAACCAACGTCCCGGCTGGAAGGCATAGCCTGACTCGACTTCGAGCTGCACATATTCTCTGTAAACTTCTGGATTTTGTCGCGCCCCATTGCGTAAATCCCTCAAACTGCCAAAGATACACAGCCCACACGACAGCCGTTCGTTGCCCAACGCATAGGCGGGATGGGCTTTGAAAGAGGTCTCAAAAATCTGGTCAGGGGTCATATCCTTGTAATGAGCTTGTAGACTGTGTAGTTCATCAAGGCTGTAGCCAATGGCATTCCAGACCTCAGAAGTGGTGAAATGATGGAGGGGCAGCCAATCATAGGCAGTGCGACTTTGTGTTTGGACTCCCACACGCGGTTGGAGGATGGGTTTGTGCGCTCGTGAAGGGGATTCAGCGGCACGCAGCCCCATCGCACAGATGACTTTGCCCGTCTTGCCTGCCCAAGTACGCAGGAAAGCATTCAGCTTGTCACGCTTGCAAGAGGAGGTACAGTAGCGGGCTTGCGCCGAAGGCCAGAAGGGAGCCTGTTTACCCTGTGCTTCGAGTTTGGCTTTTCGGGCTTGCATAACATCCACCAGATCGCCCCCATCTACAAGATGCAGAGGCAACCCTAGCTGGTTGGCAAAACGGGCGATGTAGCGCGGTGTGATGAGGTGTTCTGCCCGACCCAGATGGGCATGAAGCAGGTAGATGCGTCCCCGCCAACCACGCGGCTGGTGAAAGCGCATATGATAGAGCAGTCGGCTCATGGCATCGGAGTCTTTCCCTCCTGAAATACTGAGGGCGAGATCAAAACCGCGTTTGAGGGCATGGTCAATCTCACTGGGTAAGGCGACTTTCTCAGTCAATTGGTCTAAGGTCAGCATGGTCAGTCTCCTAGAAAACAAAAGACGCGCTCAAGAGGCGCGTCTTCAAGCAGCGATGAGCAAGCCAAGCCCTATTCAGGCTCACTATCCACTGCACAGATGCCGATGGTGTACTGGTCAAAATCGGGATTAGCCGCGATGATGCGCTCATAACACCAATCGGGATCTGGACGGATATCTGGATCAACTGCGGTCACTGCCAGTTCTTTTTTCCAGACGAGAGCTTCGGTAGGCTGGACTGCTTCAAGCGGCTGTTCATTGGCGATCACCAGATAGGTAATCAAAATGCGTTGGGTTGGCATGGTAGTTCCTTTCAAGGGTTCAATAGTGATAACAAACAGAGGATCAAGCGGTTGGTTGTGATACAACACTGCCTAAACTATTACGCAGTTCCGTCGGGCAGATGCGCTTTGAAGTGGTGGTTTGTTGATGCAAATCCACCTGACTCATAAAGATGGTCAAAGGCTGACGATTAATCAGCTTGTAGAGGTAGCTGCTGCACACCATCGCCATGGCATCATTGATGAGTAGGTGCTGTTCTTCAGCCATGACCAATTCTGCACAAGAGAGGTCAGGTTGCACCGTCGGTGGTTCAGGGTTAAGCAATTCAGGATAGAGCAAAGCGATGTTGGGTAGGTGCTGACAGGGGTAGTAGTGGTCACGGCGCGGGTACTGCTGGTCGCTCTCCATCTGAGTGATGCTGCTCATCACCCTGTCAACTGAGGCGGTGGAACCGCACACCACCTGTCCATAGGTGCGGTCATTGCCTACATCTAGGTAAGTCACTCCCTCAGCGGCGTTCACCAGCGTTTGGCGGGCAGTATGGTTGTCCACACAACCTACCAGAATTGTCCCAAGTTGCAGGTGCTTGTTGGCATCAAAGGTCTCGCTTGACCACATGATTGGTAACCCGTACAGCAGACTCAGGCGGCGGGCGGTGACTTCGGCTTTGGACAGTCCAATGTCGAGGGGTAGAAAGTGCTGTCGTCCGACATTCTTTTCTTCCACTACATCGGGATCAACGAGCTGCAGCAGAGGTACACTCTGTCCCATCTGCCTGCGCTGCCACAAAATGCGGGCGGCAATGTGCGCGAGGGACGACCCCGTACCGCCTATCCCCACAATGAGCAGATGGTCAATCTGCCAGGCTCCATCATAGGCATACAGTTTCATCTTCGTAGTCCTTCCAGTACATCTTCCAGCGTGCGGTTAGCAGATATGAGATCAGCTTTGGAATAAACCCGTGTTTTGGCAGCTTCCATCGCCAGATATTTCTTACGGATGTCATCGGAATGGCTTTTACTGCGTCTGCCCGCATTGTGGGAGCCAAAGCGTGTTCCCAGTAGGACTTTCCAATCTTCGGCGAGGTTGGTTCCTATCAACTGCTGTGCCTGCAAGTGCTGGACGCTGCCCCAGCAGACCCGTCCATCATCATAGATATTGGGTAGCGGCGCATAGAACAGCTTGGCGGTGAGGTCTGCTGGACGTTGTTTGACAGCAAACACGCGGTAGTCGGGCAGTCCCTTGTCGGTGGTGCGGCGGAACAGCAGCAGTTCAGGCAGTGGTACAATCACAGGAGCCTCTGTGCCTTCCAGAAAGATGGCTGTCTTCTGGCGCGGGCGGTATTCCACCACCAGCTTTTGCACCCCTTCCTGTGAGATGTAGATCGTATTGGAAGAGAGAATACCTGTTTCCAAGCGGACAGTGGCTGCTAACTGCAAGGCAAGCTGGGCGGGGTCTATCAGATATTCCATACAGCCCTGCGGGGTTTTACGCTGCATCAGCACCCCGAAGGGATATAGTTTCAGGGTCAGGGTTGGTTCCGCCCGCATCAACTGACTCAGGGCGGTCAACCCATCGGAGGCGCTGTGCAAGGCGGTGGGCATAGGCATCATTAAAGTCATGGCGTTTTACCTTTCTCACAGAACATGCTACTTTTTCAATATTGGTACGAAGCGCAGCTTGCAATTCTGAATCATCCAGCAGTGTGGCTAACCCCTGCTGGGCAAATTGGACGATTTCAGCCGCCTCGTCGTGCATCAGAGCATTGAACTCGACCTCATCAGGCTCCCAAGGCAGCGGCTCGAGTCCCATATCAAAAAATTCTTCGTCGGTGTAATCGGCAGCAGTGTTGCCCGTCTGAGCAAACAGCCACTCCAGCAGCCAAGCGACATTGGCATACGTGGCATCATCTGTTTCACGCAGGCTGAGTGCCAGCACCTGTGCGACCCGTGCCGCTTGGTCAAAGTTATCCGGGATGGCATAGTCACCCACCGTGACCCCAAAGAGCTTATAGATCTGCACCAGTGGGGCGTGAGCCGGTTCAGCGAAAAACTCTGGCGAGGTCACATCCGCGCCCATTCCAAAGAAGGGCAGCCCGAAATGCAGTTGTTCAAGATCGTGGATTTCACCGCCCACGAGATGCTGGTTGATACCCTCGCACAGTAAGTCAGAGATCTGCGGTTCAGGGGTCCCGCTGCGGAGTGCCAGTGTGGTGTCAGCATACACTGCTGGAAAACAGCGACGGGAGATGTCCCACCCATACGCGATGCTCATCCAAGGGTCGCTAGTATCCATATAGGGATACTCGAACGCATCCATGAAAGTGTCCTCTTGTATAATGAGGGGATCAAGCCAAGCGAGGCTGCTGCACAGTGCCAACAGGGGGTCTGCCAGGGTCGCGGTACTCAGCAGGGCAATAGCGTCTTGTAGGTCGCTCAGCTTCATGGTGAATGCTCCACTAGGGGTACAACACGCAAGGGAATAGGCGGCAAATGCGAGAGCAGCCGCGCCATGTTTGCACTGCGACGGGTGTATGCAACAAGTTCGACAGTGGCAGCAATGACCTGCTCTTTAGCTTCTGGTGTCAGCGTTAGCTCGCTAGGCAGCCATTCGCCTGTTTGGGGGCGTAAGGTGTGCAACAGAGACACCGCTTCCAACTTCAGCGGCTCAAGGTTTTCCAGTGAGGTGATTAGCTGGTGTAAAGAGGTATTGTTCATCGGTGGTTCTCCAAAAAAGCCTGCTGTCCAAAACTGAACAGCAGGCACGGACGATTTAGCCTTTGCGACCCGGCTTGGGAATCCACTCGATGATGGTCATACCACTGGCTTCATCAGTGCGTTCGCGTACTGTGGCGTTTTCGACTTGCGGATAAAGGGGCGTGAGCATTTTCTGGATGTCGGCGGTGTTTTTACCCACCATTGACGCATCTTCGGTGAGGCGCACCCCACCAATCACAAACACACGGTTTTGCGGAGTTACAGGATTGTCGGACATGGTTATTGCTCCTATCTTTGGACTAAAACAAGGACATTTGGGCAGTATCGGTGGGGATGACATCCCCAGTGGTGGGTCTCAGCAGTGCATCACTGCTGGTGTGTTCTGAAGGTTTAGGGGAGGTTTCCGATTCGATACTGAGGTTCATCACAGCCGATGCAGTGTCATCATCGTCATTCATCTCAGAGGGCTCTTCACCCTCCTCACCTTCATCTTCATCAAGGGTATCCACTTCATCGTCGTCCGTATCGGCTTCGTTCTCAGCAGTGGGTGTATCGCTGGTGACAGCCGTTTCTGCCTGAGTAGGTGCAGCTGTGGTGTTGAACTTGGGTGGAGGAGACATTTCCAGCTTGGTCAGGGCGATGAGAGCAGCCTGCACTGCTTCAGCGATATTGCCGCGCAGGGTCAAGCCGGTGTAGGTGAATTGGGTGAGATGTCCTAAATCGCCGCGTTGAATAGTGAGTGAGGCTTCACCGCGCCGCGCTTCGACATCGGGGATGCGAATCAGCAGGACGGTTTCCTTGGGCTTGCTTTTAGACTTTGCCATGCGAAATTTCCTTTCATTGGTTATGCTCTGCGATACAGTCCGCCGTAACTGGCGGGGTCTACACCGATGAGGGTGCATAATTCCTTCAACAAAAGCTGTCCATGCCGCCCAAAACAGCGGGCGACACCATGTTGGGGTGAAAAACCGAAGTGCCGACCGGGTTGATCGCGGCTATGCCCACAGGGACACAAGGCTCCAATCCAGCCATTTTTCTGGACAAAACCGGCATAATCGCGCAGAAGGACATACACAACTGCTTCCACCAGATCAGGATTGAGTTCATCCGAGAGATGCGGAGGCGCACGCCAGCGCATGGGCAGTTCAGGCATCGGACGTGGTGGTGCGGCTTCCGCTTGAAAGGCTTCGAAGTCGGCAAGGGCATAACGCCGCTTTTCAGCCAACCACAGCAATTGGCACGGGCGGTTGACCTCGGTTTTGGTATTGCGGCTGCCGGGCAACCGCAGAGCATTAGCGGCAGTGGTCACATCCCCACCCAACCGCTCTGCCAGACCTGCCAGCACCAGATTGGCGGTGTGAAAATCTGCCGTAGGGGTGATAAGCCAGTAAAGATGCAGTCCTCGACCACTACCCACCATCGCGGAAGGGGCAGGCATTCCAGCCAAACCTGCTTGCTGAATCCGCTCAAAACTGGTGGATAAATCGCCATCCAGATCAGCGAACAAGGCGGGCAGCACCAGCAGATCAGACTGCCCACCCCGTTTCCAGCGCTCTAAAGGACGCTGGCGGAGTGCTACCGAGAAGTAGGCTCCCCAACCCTGGTCATTGGCAGCCAAGAGGTCAGCCAGAGCCTGATGTACCGCCTGCTTATCCGTGATCAGGATGTGACGTGAGGGTGTGGGGAGACGTTTACTGGGATGGATAGCGGTCAGTGTCAGATAGCCGGTCTGCTGACCACGATAGATTGCCCGCAGAAGTTGAAGGGTCATGTCGGGGATCATACGCCCTCCTACACATCAAACAGAGCCAATTGGCGCACCTCCCCGGCTGGGGTGGGATCATGGCGAGGCAGTTTGGGCATATTCGATTTGGTAGAGTGCAGGGGGGCTTCGAGATCATCTGGCGCGGCGGATAGGCTCACGCGGCGGCGCTGGACTTTGGGTTTAGGTGGCAGCTTGTTGGGTGCAGACGGCTGGTCTGCTATGCTCGGCGGCGTGTCGAGTGCCCCCCCTAACTCGATGGCGCACTGTTCCAGCGCATCGTAGGCGGTGTAGGCGGGCAGGCTGACTTGGGCGGTCTGCTGGATGATCTGCCGTTCTGAACCCTGATAGTGGGTGAAGTACGCCTGTGGGTCAGGATAGCCAATGACACGGTAGCAGTGTGGGGTTTGAACGGCTAACTGCTGCGCTGCCTGTTCCGCTTCGGTGCTAGAGGCGAATAAGTTGACGGGTATCGAACCGTTGACATGGCGCGAGATGATTTGCCAAGTCTGGGTTTCTGCCAGCCAGCGTTCAATCACAAACCACTGAAGGGCAGCCGACTGCCCTTCAGCTTCTGATGCGGCGGCTTCAACCAGCCACAGGCTCTCGCGTTGCTCTTCGGCACTGGCAGCGGCTTTGAACAGGTCGCGCAGATCGGTCACGCCCGCGTCTGCATCCCACGATTTGGCCAGCTCAGCGATGAGGTCATTGGCTTCATCGCCACCGTCAGTGAGTTCGCTCAAACCAATGTCGTTGTCGCCGTATAGCAGCTTGGCAGCCCGCTGTTTGCGTCCAATGAGTGCCACTGCCCGTGCTTCCATCGAGTCGGTATAGTAAGGATAGTAGGTACGACAGGGTTCTGTTTGGATGATGCGCCATGCCCGCCGCGAGGCTTGAATGGTGACGTAGAGGGAATACGAGGTTTCGTAGAACACTAAAGTGGGGAACGCCACCAAGTCCAAACCCGTCTGGACGAGTTTGGGATTAGCGAGGAAGATATTACAACCCGCTTTCAATTGGGTTTCTAGTACGACTTCGCGCTTCTTGGGGTCTACCTTGCCATACAGGATGAAAGGTCGGGCGTGGGGGATGTTCTGTGTGAGTAGATCAGCCAGACGCGGTTGAATATCACGGGTAGCACTCTGCTCGACGAAAATGCCGACTTTGCGCCCTTGTGCCAGTTCAGACCGAACCGTGTCAATGAGCCACTGCTCTTTGGCATACAAACGCTCCTCACCTAAGTTCGGCATCGCCCACACACTTTTTTCCAGCGGCATGAACGTCCCATCCTCGCCGCGCAGCTTACGGAGGTGCAGGATATTCTCAGCGCGGAAGGGGGCATTGGGGTAGCTCAAGAGCGTTCGTAGATAACGTCCTAGAAACGAAGCATCGCCTTCTAAGCGGCATTGAAAGAGGTATTCCCCCAACGCCTGTTTGGTGTCGTCGTAGACTGCCCGCAAATCCGCATCCATGTCGATGGGAACGGGGATTTCTTCGTAAGGTGGCATGTCACTGATGTCCGTCAAGCCGACAAACAAAGCATGATCGAGGATTTCGCGCACCAACATGGGCGAGGTGCCGGGCGCCTCACGCGGCTGATGCTCAAAGCGGGCTTTGCCTGTATAGCGTCCTGACTGGTCATACTGGGGTTTGTATTCGATGATGCGCTCCAACGACCCCATCTGATCCACCCAGCGTGCCAACTGTTTGCCTTTGTCAGTGTTGCGCTCACCCCAGTTGTAGCGGCGGGTCACACGCGGATTGAGTTGATACTCCAGTCCAAAAATGGACGATGCGACTCCGCCGTAGAGGGTCCCAGTCAAGCCGATGACTTTCTGTGCCGTATTGCACAGGACGGTGAAGGCATCGCCCTGATCGCTGGACAAACTCTTGAGTTCATGCACCTCATCAGCAATATAGAGATAAATCCGTCCGGGATGGACACGAGCGAGGTAATCCGCCAGCGCCATGCGCGGATTCTTGCGCGGGAATTTCTCGCCTGCTTTGGGTGCGCTGAAAGTGCGTTTGTCCTGCCAGAGGGCACTGCCGCAGCTATGACAGGTGCGCGGAGCATCACTGAGCCAGGCGCGTGTGGCGACCTTCTCACCTTTCTGGTCTTTGGTGACGACTGCGCCGCAGGCTGGGCAGAGGGGGATTTCTTGCGTGAAGAGGCGCGGTTTGCCTTTAAGAGCGTCAGGCGGCTCAGTTCCCAGTTTCCACAGGGCGGTATGGCGTTTGTGCCATTGGACTGCCGCTGCCCAACCTTCCCCCAACTTGGCACGCTCACGGGCGATGATGCCCACCTTGAGGGTATGTGGCAGCAGGCGGCGGCACTTGTCCATGAAAGCGCGGGTTTCATCCACATTTTCAAGGATTTCGACATAGCTGCTGGACGTGACTTTGCCGATTTCGCGCTTCCACTTTTCGACTAAGTGGGGCGGGCACATGCAGATGACCACCTGATCTGAACGCATGTGCGGCTGCATGGCAGCGGCGAGTGCGGCTCCCATCACGCTTTTTCCGACTCCCGGCTCACCCACCAGATAGATGCCTTTGCGCTGTTGCAGGGCGGTGTAAGCAGCGGCGATGACGTGTTTCTGCGTCGTGAACAGCCCTTTGCCGATGCGAACACGGTTCAGCACGGGCGCGAGAGGGGTGTAGTTGAAATCGTAGAGGGGTTTGAAGTGCCTATCGAGATAGTCCAACAGGGCAGCTTTATGCGCGGAGATGAAATTCACCAAGGCGGCATCACCTGTCATGGGCAGTGTCTCGCCGCGTTCGGTTAGCAGGGTGATCGTCACGACAGGGCGGGTGCGGTAGACTTCACGTTCGGTGGTGGTGGGATCGTCTTCATTGATCTCTTCGGGCGCTTCGCGCAGTTCCTCGACGGTGCGAATGGTGCTGCGAACGGCTGCCCGTCCGTGTTCGGGTGTGTTCAGAATTAAGCCATTGAACATCCCGGCTGCCAGCACCAACCCGATTTGCATCCCTCTGGGCTGCACGATGGGACGGATGTCTTCGATGGGTGGAGGAGGTTCAAGCAGGCTCTGAAATTGCGCCATGTGGTGGGCACTGCCCGTTTGCAGGGCAGCCAGGGTGATTTCCGGGGTGAGGATTTTCGGCGCGAACAGGAAGCGGTTCGGCGGCTGCGGTGATGAGAAGGTATAGGGGGGTTCAGGCTGTATTGTGATGGGCTGCGGCTGCTGGACTTGACCCAGAATTGCTTGGGCAAAGGTGGCCGGCTCATACTCGGCTTTGCCAATGCGTCCGATGACTACCACCTGGCGATACTCGCCTAAGTGCAGTTCAGGGACTGCCCAGATATCCACCTGTGAGCAGTTATTTGCCAGCACCGCAGCAGCTTCGGCAGTGACATGCTGGGTATAGACCACCCAAGCGACATAACCATTGGTTTGGACCCATTTGAGGCTGTGTTTGAGGAAGCTGAGTTCGCGCCGCTTCTCATCACTGCCCATATCCCAAGTGTAGGGTGGGTTTACCCACGCCATCAAGAAGCCATTGCTGGATGCCCGCAGTTGGAAAATGTCCCCTTGTACCGCTTGGGTTGCCCCAAACTTTTCCAGACAGGCAGCCGCCCGTTCGATGTCCAGTTCATTGGCATAGGGAGTCAAGCCCCACGCTTGGGTGAGGTATTGGAGAGCATCCCCTTCACCAGCACAGGGATCAAGCAGTTTACCGCCGTGGGTGGCAGGGGCAAACAGGGAGGCAACATGCGGTAGATACGTCGGGTTGAAAGCGTAAAAACCACCCTTTTCGAGTGACGTTAACCTTGGCATTACAGTTTCTCCATAAAACAAAAAAGCCCCGTTTTTCACGGGGCTTCGTAGGGATGTATGAATGGGCAGCCTATTCAGGCAGGCTCAGGCTGCGCTGGCTGACACCGCGGCAGATCAGCCGCTGCCATTCAGTCTTATCCAGCACCAGTTTCCACAGACTGACACCGCCGTAGCAGGTCAAGGGGGTGATAAGTCCCTCCACCCGCCCTTGTTGGACGAGATACGGAAACCATTGTGGGAATACTGCGATGTCCACCAACTGTTGGAGATGCGAGCCGAGTTTGGCGATGGACTGTGCCTTGTCCGCGAGGAACAAGTAGGTGGTGCTGAGTTCAGCATAGGTGGGGGTCAGGCTGTCCTGATGAATGAGCAGCAAATGATGAATGCCGAGTCCTTCGACCTTGCGTTGCAGCCGTTTGAGCAACCCTTCTGTCGTGCGGAGGATGATTTTCGGAGCCTCGCGGTCAGGTGGGATAACATAACACTCCTTTGCCTGTGCCAGTTTTGCCCAGACCGCTTCCACTGATGTAGCGGGACCCGCCACATCCAGATAGACCAACTGCTGCCCGTCCAGCGCACAGCCATAGCAGAAGCACTCCCCGACGACGGTGATCTGCCCCACAAAACTCTGTGCGATTAGGTTTTTTGAGGATGTTTTTTGCGACATGTGTTAGCTCCAAGGATCGTCAATAGGCGGTGTGGACTGGGCTGGCAGTGCCTTGAGAGAGGTCAGATGATGCAGGCGTTCCTCAAATATTTGGCGCAGTTTGAGCATTGCCTGAAACTCGTGGTAGGGTTTCATGGCAGTTTCTAGTTCTCGTTTGCCTTCCAGTTCGGCGAGATAGGCGTGGTGACGTTCCTCAAGGACACGGCGGCGGCATTCAGCATCGGTGGGGATGCTCAGTTCATCAGGCAGGAAGGTCTTGAGATTGGCTGCCGTTTGCTCGATAGTGTGGCGCAGTGATTGGCGAATAAAGCTGAGATCACGCTGAACCGAGCTTTCTGCCAGTTCATCCAGTGTGAGTGTTAGCCACTCACCTGCTATGGGGTTTTCGCCTAACTTGAGCTTGTACCCATACAGACTGCGTTCGGTCAGGCTGGCATTGGCGACGAAAAACAGCCACTCGTTACCACAGACTAGCTTGCACCATACGTCGGGGTTGCCATAGTTCCAGTCGTACTTGCCTGCATGGGCATCATAGAGTGATAGGGGAATAAGCGGTTCTTTTTCCGCCGCGTCATCGGCTGCCAGCACGGTTTCAATCTGCTGACTGAGTTCGGGCGGCATGGTGGGTGAAACCGACCCTATGTAACCAACCAGTTCCAACCATTTTTGCGGCGGCAGTGATCCACCGGTGTAGTACCATGCTGAAAACCCTTTGCTCCAACGGGCATGAGGGGTGGCTTTGAGGGCAGCATAGTGGCGGTAGGTGGCGGACTGTGCCTTGCTGACGCGGCGTTCATCACGGATCCACCAGCACTGCGGTTTATCGTCGTAGCCGCGTTTCCATTCCAGTACCATGCCATTGCCTGTCATGCTCGCTGGTAAGCCAGCGGGTAGATTGGCAGGTGCATCCGGGCTGTTATGGGAGTTAGCTAAAGTAAATCCTGGACCTTTAGAGGGTTCGTAGGTGGGACGGATTCGCAGCCCTGTCCGTTCGATCTGATGTTCACGAGTCTCATGGACATTGCCAAAGATGTCACCCATCGTGGTGCGTACTGTGGTCATTTCGCCTGTGTTGTACAGCTCCAACTGGGGGAATGACCACCACGCCTCATCGCGCCACAGATAAGCGGGTGGATTACGCTCCATTTTAGTGATGGCTTCAAGTTGCGGCAGGTGGTTTTCCTCAATGGGCAGGATGAAGTAGTTCCCCTGCTGGCGCACAGTGTCTTTCACCGTGACGTAGTGATACTCCACAATCCGCGAACGGGGAATGTCACTGACCTGCTCGCCTGCCAGCAGTTTGAGAATGCGATAAGCGGGTTTAACGACCTGATAGCCCGCCACTTTGGACTTGCGGCGGCTGGTCGAATCGGCATGGCTTTCATAGCGTCCCTTTTCATGAAAACGGAGGGCAAGGTATAGCATCTCAGCCCGCCTCGATGCACTTGAGCAAATGCTCACGGAGGGTGCGGAAAATATGCGGGAGATGGGGATAATCCGCTAATTCATTTAAGCCATACAAGAGATCACGCAAACTGCGACTGAACTTTTCCGCAGCATAAGCATCCGGGCTGTGACTGCTCTTGAGGATCAAAGTGGCAGTTCGCAGCAACCCTACACATGAGGTGGTTAGATGATAAGCGGCGCGTCCACTCCGGTTGGAGATGGTGCTGGTCGTACACACGCTGTCTTCCAGCAGTCCCAATGCCCCTTCCATCTGGAGCAACCCACTGGCGGTGGGATCGTTGTGCAGCAGGGTTTCAGCAGCCATGATCTGCTGTCTAAACCGTGTGAGATAGGTTTCGACGGCTGTAAAGGTGCGCTGTATCACCATGAAGTCAAGTACACCTCGTTCAAGGCGCTCTGCGCCAAGCTGGTGCAGTCTGAAAGCCAGTGTCCAGCCGCGTCCATGATAGGCGGGATGTCCGCACACCTCTAGGGCGGTATCCGTTAACAGATTAGCGAGTTCAATATAGTCGGGGCTATGGGTCACACTGGTAAAGGGCTGGGGTGTCCCCGCCAGCAGCAGCCTGCCTATCGCGCCACAGGCTGTCCGGTAGGCTATGTTGTCATAGGCAAGATGGTACTGTGCGAGAGCTTGTTGGGTAGTCATCAACATGGTTCATATCCTTTCGTTAGAGGGCATTCAACAGACGCAGTTGGGCAGTCTGCGGATCAGTTCGCAGCAGGCGTGCTTCAAGCATCAGCCTCTGTCCGGGCCAGAGTGCCTTGAGCAGATGGTAACGGGCAGCACTACACTGATTGGGGGAACTGTTCGGCAGGATTTCTAGCAGCAAATAATCCGTCGGCTGGCGACCTGCTGCGGGCAGGATCACCCATGCTAACGTGAAGTGGAACTGCTCTCGATAGGCGGCATCAAAGGTATGCCACACGACATTGCGCTGATAAAGGATCCCCCATCTGTGCAGCCAACTTTCTACTTGGGCAGCCGCTTGTGGGTCAGGTGGGGGTGTACGCTGAAAACGCAGACTAAAGAGCGTGTCATTCATGGGCAGAGTTCTCCCGGAGAAATAAAAAAGCCGCCTGGTGGGGCGGCTCTTGGCTAGTGGGTAGCTATCTGTTGGGTGATGATATGACGTTGCCGCTGCGCGAAGTGCAGATGAGGGAAGCGGGTTGCCAACTGATCTACATAGCCTGTGAGAGTTTGGGCTAAGGGATTTTTGCGTGAGGTGGGATCGGTCAACCAGGTCTGGACTGCCTTGCTGGAATGCACAATCACCAGTTGATAGCGAGCTTTGCGCTGGTCGGGGAGCTTGCTGGTCAGGCGTTTGAGCGTTTTGATGATGGCGATGATTTTGGCGTGATCGCCCGTCAGTTTGGCATCGTTGAAGGTGAAATCCTGCGCTGCCAGTTCGACAGTCTGTTCAGCGAGGGTGTTCTCCCAACCGTGCAAGGCACGCAGGACAACCTTCCCGCCCTGTGGGGTGGCATCAATCAATACCAACACGCGGTTCACTTTGGCGTTAGTAGCAGTTGTTTTAGACATGGGAATGACTCCTTATGCAGATAAATGGCTTGCGATAAGTACAAACTTTGAAGGACTCCCACACTGACCGAACAGGCTAAAGGTGATGACACACGCGGGGCACACAAGCGAACGCTGTGCGATCTGTCTTGATCATGGTAGGAGTCAAGCTCACCATCGCTATCCTTCCCATGCAGGAAGTGCATCCACCCTTGCGAGTGTCTGCCGTTGAATGCCCGGACGTGGCTTTCTGGCTGTAAGAGGAGGAGCCAGACCGCAGATTCAGAGGTCTTTCCGACCTATCTCCCAGAAATGTCAATTCCGAAAGATAGAGTCCGCGACATGCGATAGCATCAGATGGCGCAATCGAAGCTGATTACATCATCTGGGTGAGGATGGCATCCCCGCCCTCGCGCCCCGCGACATTGCGCGGGACTTCGCCGCCCGCTAGAATGCCCGCCTGCCTACAATGAGTCAGGACGGTGAGTTTTGCACGGGCATCCGTAGCGGCGTGAGTTCGGTTCTGCATTTTGAAAGGTGCTTGTGACAACTATCCACCAACCCACCCTATTAGGCACACTGTCAAGGGTTTCAAGGCAAATTGCTCGGCTGGTGAGTGAAACGGCGCAAGCCAGGAAGCCGAGGAATTTGCCTCCCTTGACAGTGGGACGGGGTGGGTTAGGTTAGGATAGTCACAAGCACCTCAAGCAGTAACCGACCACGCAACAGGTGATGCCTGAAACCCTCACCACCTTCAGAGAAACACCCACCTGTCAACTGATTGAACCATCTTTTTTCTGACCTCTTGTACCCTACACAGTCATTGATAGGGTCGAGAGGATCTTCCATGACAAAAAGACGCTTTGTTCTGCTGCTGGTAATTGTTTTAGCAGTGCTGTGTTCGTTAGCTGGCGCAGTCATGTTGGCGACAGGTGGATATCCACCGCGCCCGCTTCCGCCGCAGACTCCCATCATTTCCCCAACCTTCTTTTTCGGGTTTACCCCGGCTGCCTCCGATGAACCAGAAACCATAACAACGCCCGCTGTTGTCCCAATCTTTGCCACTCGTGCGGCGATAGAAACTCAGTACGCTGCAACGGCGGCTGCGCTCACTCCTATCCCGCCTTAGTGCGAAACTTTGACAAATTTCTTGACTTCCCGAAGATGACTTTATCGCACACCATGAAGGGGTTTAAGGAGGTACAGGCATGAATGCTGTCAAATACCCGTTGGTCGTTGCTGCGACAGGTTATCCCTTACACGGGGATGCCATTCGTGGCTATTTGAGTGGCTTTTATGAGGTAGAAACCGTAGGACATACGCTGTGGCAGGATGGCTTGGCGGAGATCGATCGGCATCTGCTGCTGTCCAAACCTGTGGCAGTCATCGTAGATGATACCTTCCCCCATGAGCCACAGGTGGTGGCACGGCGGGTTAAAGCCAAACTGCCTGCCTGCGGCTTGATCTATGTGGATGCAGCTCCCAATATCTTCCGTGTGCTGTACTGCTTGGAACAGGGCTTTGTGGCTTACCTGTTTCTGGGTGACCAGCTTGGAGAAAGCCTCAAATTGGTGGTAGATATGGCGCGGCGTGGTGAGCGTTTCCTCAGCCCGCATATCTTGGGCTTATATGACCGCTATACCATGTATCGGGGATTATTTACGGATATGCCCAGAGCTTTATCCAGCACCTTCAAGCTGATGGGTGAAGGCTTGAGCGTGCAGCAGATCGTGGGTCGCACAGGTCTGCGCCCTGAAATTATTTATCGGCGGCAGTATCGGCTGCGCCAGCATTTCGGGGTCGAAAACAATGAGGCTTTGCTGGAAGTCATTCAGGGGATGTTTGAAGATAAGGCGGCAGTCCCGGCAAAGCCTTAAACCCCTCAAAACTGCCGCATTAAGCCCAAGACTTTGCCCACCACCTGCACCTCATCGCGCCTGCATCTTAAAGGCTGCATGACTGACATCAGCGGTTCGAGACACACCCATTCCCCTTCGTACTTTAATCTGCGGATGCGTGTTTCATTTTTGGCAGGCAGCACAATCACCCCAATCTCCCCATCATTAAGGCGATTCTGCCGCTGAAGCACCACCACATCCCCGTCATTCACCATTGCGTCATACATCAAGTGGGTATTGACCCGCAGCGCGTAGATTTCATCCATTGGCTTCCCTGCCAACCACTGCGTCGGAATCTCATAGACATGCCCATTGCTTGGCACACTCTCGGAAAAGTTGGTAACGACTTCTTTCAACACAGGTACCGTTGCTGGTGAGGGTGTTTCCAGCAGATGATCTGGGATTCGTAGTCCGCGTGAGATGCCATGTGCTTTTTCCAGAAAGCCTGCCTCTACTAACCGCCTGACATGGTAATGGACAACGGACGTTGAAGTGATGGCTATCTCTGCCATGATTTCCCGCAAGGTTGGACCGTAACTGTGCTGCTGCATAAAGGTTTTGATGAAGTCAAATATCAGCCGCTGCTGCGAATGCAGTTGATCGTAGTGAGTGGGTTTAGATCGTTTTACCATGAGAGTCCTCACTCTTCCTGCCCAATCCAGCCGCGTTTCATGGCTTGGATGAGGATTTGTCCGGTGGTTTTCACTCCCAACACCTGTCGAATGCGGTGCTGCAAGCTGTAGATAGAGGAAGCCGATACGCCCATGTGTATGGCGATTTCCTGCGGGGTCATATACTGTGCCATGTAGTGAATCACCTTCATTTGACGGGGATTCAAAGGGTTAGTTTCATACTCCTGATTAGCTTTGAAGATAGACCCTGCTACTCTGGGCGATAAAAATAATTCTCCACGCGCAATGGGGCGAATAGCGAATAACAGGGTGTCAGCAAGCTGCTCATCTTTACAGATGAAGCCTAGTGCGCCTAAATTGGATAATTCCTCAACCTGTTCGGCATTAAAGCTGTTCGCCAGCAGCAGTACCTTCAAATCAGGATACTGTTGATACAGCTTGGTTAGGTCTTGCACCAGCTTGGAATAGGAATAGGTATTCCCCAGCACCAACACATTGATGGGGGTGGTTTGAAAGAATCCATCCACCTCTTCCAAGCAGGTGAATTCACCCATCAACTTCACTTTATCAGATGATGACACGATTTCTCGGATGCCAATGCGGATGATTTCGGCGGCATCCACAACCGCTAAGGTGGTGGTCATAAGTCTCTCCTTCTCATGGTAAGCTCCTAATGTTCACAACAGAACGTTTGTGCTATTTGCCATTGTAGGAAAAAGCTAAAAAACACGCCAATAAATAGAAACAGAAAGTGGATATAGTTTCGGTAGGAGACGGTTAATGGAAAGTTAAGATGCAAAAAAACGCAAAAGATTTGTCATGGCGTGACAAATTTTGATACACCAGCGAAGCATCATTCCTATGGTATCGTAAAGAAAGAGGGGTACAGAACAAAGGTTCTGATGCCAGTGAAGTGACAAAAGTATTTTGCGAGGACTGCACCATGCGTGATGAAAACTCACCCACCCCACCGCCCGTGTTATACTCCCCACCTGCCCCAGAAGCAGTCGATGCTTTTGCGCGGCAGGTCTGTCAGCGGCTGGGAACCGAGTACATGGAACGTGAGATCGTGGAGGGGTTCTCAGCCTTCATTAAGGTCCTGGCAGACATTCAAGCGAAACACATGAATCGGCAGAATCAAAAGGCTAAGGTGAGTTGACAATGGTTGGCAAGCAGGATAGGCTTAAAGGCAGAAATATGAGTGTCAGGATGCAGCAAACACCCCGACACTCTGGCCGCAGTACCAATGGAAGTGGCACAGCGACCCATGACAGACTGTACCGCGTGGGCAATTCGCCCGTCAATTGAGAGTTTTTTGAGAGAGTCTGTCATGCCCTCGTCCCTTCCCCCTGAACTACGGTCCAAGCAAGTCGCGCTCTGCTATGTACGTCTGTCGCAAGCGCGAGATGGTGATGACGCTGTTAGCCCTGAACGTCAGCGTGCCAATATTCTGGCGAAGTGTCGTGAACTCGGTTATGAGCCGGAATGGTATCAAGATGTGGACGGTCACAAATCAGGTCGAGATGTGAAGAACCGTCCGGGTTGGCAAGCACTCAGCAAACGACTCGGCGATCCCGATGTCGTGGCACTCATCGGCAATGATTTAGCTCGGTTTCATCGGAAAGGTTGGCGTGTGGGCGACCTCGTAGAGTTCGTTGAAGAACACAATATCGCGCTGATCCTCGCGGCTCCGGGGCGGCAGATTGATACGTCGTCACCGATGGGCAAGGTGTTTGTTTACCTGACCGCCATTTTTGATGAATTCTACGCCGATGATATTTCGCACCGCGTCAAAGACAGCATCGCTCATCGTAAACACTTGGGCAAAAGTGTCGGTAAACCGCCTTTCGGGACGACTCGTGATAAGGCAGGCTACCTGATACCCAACAATGAGGAGGGCGCATGGTGGTTGCTGGATGGTCGCTATATTTCAGGCGATCCGTCTACTTCGCCTGCCCCTGATGCGATCTGGCGCACCTACTACGAGAGTGCCTCGCGTGCCTTGAGGCTCTTTGCGGAAGGCAATATTGGCATGGAGAAGCTCTCCTATCAACTCAATGAGGAAGGCTATCCCTTCCGTGATCGGCAGGGTGAGCCGCGTAAATGGTGTCAGGATGATACCCGCCGTGTGATTGCCAACTGGCCTGAATATGGGGGTTTGGTCTTTGACCAGTCTGCCAAAGATCGCCCTGTCCAGACGCGGGCAGAGGTGGATCGCACCCATCTGGATGCAGGTCGCGCCGTCTTCCCCCTCGAATTGGTGCGACAGGTGGGCTATGTGCGGGCTGAACGCACCATGCAGCCTGCCGATCATGGACGTAAACGGGATGTCTACCCCTATCCCCTCAGTCACATCACCCGCTGCGCTCACTGTGAAGCACAGGCACATCTACAGAATGACCCGCGTCTGCGGACGACTTTCGGTGGCACGGAGCGCAAACCCGGCAGGGTCTATCGCCACATGCGCGGGATTGGCTGTGGCTGTGAGGTGCGCTCGGTTCCCTGTGCCGTCTTGGAGGAGGATTTTGGACAGCTCATCAAAGGGCTGGTGGTGGACGAGAGTGCCTTTGCTCTCATGGTAGAGATGGCAGACAACAGCCCTGAAACCAGTCACCCAACCACTCGTGTGGATATGGCGCAAACTCGTCAGCGTAATATCCTCAAACTCAAAAAGAAGATGGAGAACACCCGCACTTTATTCCGTGAAGCCGACTTGAGCGAAGACGAGTACCGCGCTCATATGGCGGAATATCGGGCCGAACTCGCCTATTGGGAAGCCTACACGACTGAACAGGAAGAAGTAGCGCTTCAGTTAAACCTGTGCCTGGAAGCTATCCAGCGCGTTGCTGCTATGTGGGATGTGGCAGAAGCTGCTGAACGTCGCAGCATGGCACACAATTTGTTTGAATACATCGTTTATGATTTGGATAAGCAGCGTATTGTCGATTTTCGCTTGAAACCCTGGGCAAACCGTTTTTTAGTGCTGCGGGCTGCGCTGGCGGCTGAGGAACGATCCGGGATCAAAAACGCCTACTCAAATGGTAGGCGTGATATGCCCCATACGGGTTTCGAACCCGTGTTTCCGCCTTGAGAGGGCAGCGTCCTAGGCCACTAGACGAATGGGACGATTTGTTTCTCATTGTATGCAGCCCGGTGGCTGATGTCAAGCGCCCGATGAGTTCATAAAATTTTTACGGATACTCGCTTGTTTTAGCAGCATAAATCACAGTAAAATACGCGAGTGACCGAGAGAAACGCCATGAGCAGCATTGAACAACTTCGCCAAGCCTATCAGCTCCTTAAAGAGGGGAAAAAATCGGCAGCCGTCGAAATTTTGCGTCCTATTTGCCAAACTGAACCGGACAACGCTGATGCGTGGTGGTTGCTGGCTAACGCCCTTACCGAACCGCGCCAGATTCAAAAAGCCCTGCAAAATCTGCTCTTGATTAACCCCTTCCACGAACAGGCGCAGGTCAAACTGGATGCGCTTCTTGAACACCATCCCCCTATCACCACAACCAATCTTGGCACAAAAAAATCTACTGCTACCAAAACAAAACCCAAGTTGCGGTTATTTATCGTTGCAGTTACGGTTGTTGTCATCACCATGCTTGCAGCGATTTTTCTGCTATTGAATAATCAAGAAAACCAGACAGAAGCCGAACAAATTCAAATTACGCTACCGACCTCTATTGCAGAAAATTTTACGCTCATCCCCAGC
This sequence comes from uncultured Anaerolineae bacterium, assembly GCA_964639245.1. Taxonomy (GTDB): domain Bacteria; phylum Chloroflexota; class Anaerolineae; order Aggregatilineales; family J027; genus SB15. Next base: position 4,244 of record CAZXCU010000021.1, on the reverse strand, counting down.
TTTACACCGAGTGCATCCCCAACGGCGACCCTGACCTCCACCCCCCGTCCTACCGGCACATCCCTCCCCGCCACATGGACACCTACTGATTCGCCTACCCCAGACCCGAATTACGTAACAATCACGCCTTGGTTTGGGCCAACTTCGACCCTTGCCACAGCTGACCCATCCTTATTTGGCGATACGTATTGGGAAGGCATTGGCGATGGATATACGCTGGATAAATTTACCCGTTCCGGCGGACGGCATCTGCGTTTTTATGAATTTCCGGTCAAAGTGCATGTCACAGGGGGGGACAGCGAATGGAACAGCGCCGTCAACAGCGCGATTCTTGAACTCAGCCAAGTGGTGCTTATCGAACGGGTTGAGGAAGAATCCCAAGCCACCCTCACGATCCTCATTATGCCGCCGGATGAATATGAACGCTGGTCGGGCTGTCCCAAAGATGAAACGTTGGGTTGTGCGATTATTTTTGACTTAGGCGATTTCGGCGGCGGCGACACCTACCATCGGATCTACGGGCAGGTCTTTTTATCCACCGATTCGTATAACAAAACCGGAACCGTGCTGCATGAGATGATGCACGCGCTGGGGGTGATGGTTCACAGTCCCGAAGAAGGCGACATTATGTACCCCATTGTGACCGAACGCACCACCCTCAGCCAGCGCGATCTCAATACCCTGCGTCGTTTGTACGCCAACCCCTCCTATGCCGATTAAGTGGATGGGACTAACAAAATTTTGCCAATCACATCCCGATTTTCGATGAAGTGATGTGCCTCAACCGCCTGTTCTAGTGGCAAACGTTGATGAATTTGTATTTTTAGGATGCCTTCCTGTATCCATTGAAAAACGGTCTTGGCACGGATTCTCAATTCTTCTGGAGAGGTGTTGTAATGGCTTAAGGCCGCCCATGTGAGGAAAAGAGACCCACGAGTGCTGGAGTCAGTGATGCCGGATAAGCGATTAATATCGAAGGGCGGGATTGCCCCACTGGTCTGACCATACACCACCATCAAACCGCGCTGTCTCAACACCGATAAACTATGGTCAAAGGTGGCTTGCCCAATCGCATCATACACCACCTGCACCCCTTCGCCATCGGTGACTGCTAAAGTGGATTCGGCAAATTCGGCGTATGAAAACACATAATCTGCGCCAAGTTGTTTCGCAAAGTGAGCTTTTTTGTTACTGGAAACCGTGCCAATGACCTTTGCGCCGCGATATTTGGCGATTTGAACCAGCAAAGAACCTACGCCCCCCGCCGCCGCATGAACCAGCACCCACTGGTCTTTTTGCACTGGAAAAACCTCATGGGTCAAACACTGGGCGGTCATTCCTTGCAACAATCCGGCTGCCGCTTCATCAGGGCTGACACCATCGGGGATGTGAACCAATTGCGCTTCTGGCACAACCGTATAGTCGGCGTAATTTCCCCCCATATAGCCCGCATAAGCAACCGAGTCACCGATTTTGAACAACCGCACCCCTTCCCCGATTTGCTCAACACTGCCTGCTGCCTCTGTTCCCGGAATAAACGGCAATTGCACAGGATAGTACCCACCCTGCCGATGCTGCACATCAACATAGTTGACCCCGATGGCACGATTCCGTACCAGCACATGCCCCGCAGGGACAACAGGCATAGGTTGTTCAACCAGTGTTAGAACTTCTGGCCCACCATGTTGATGAATTTGAATGACTTTCATGTAGATGATTCCTTTTAAACTGAGTTCGGATTCGCAAAAAGTAAGAGTTCGGATTTAAAAATGGGCGGCGTGAATCATGGGTTTCCCACACTTTCCCATAGTTTGATGAAAATAAATTTATTTTCCCCGTGATGTCAACGCTTATGGTCAGAAAAGTGTGGGAAAAAGTACGGGAAAGTGTGGGAATTGGCCTCCGATTGGTAAGGTACAGGGTGATGATCGGGTCTGTCGCGGGGGAATCAATTCCCCCGCTATGGGTACAAAGTCGTCTGAAGACGACTGAAAAAACAGTTCGTTTCCCTTCTGCCCCTACGAAATCCGGTGTTTAATGCTTCACTGGTACAGGTTGAGTATGCCAGACCACCACGCGCCAATCTTGCAAATCGGGCGTGACAGGCAGTGATAGCGAAGTTGCGGGGTTAAACGACCTTGAACGGCAAGCCTTGACCTTATTCCGTAACAACTCCCCCGAACGGCAACTGGCAGTGATTGAAATTCTGCGGTTAGCTTGAGCAGCAGGCACTTTTACTATTTCGGTCTAAAACGCCCGAGCGTCGCTTGGCAGCCATTGAGGTTTTGCGGTTGGGCTGATCAACCAAAGAATTTATTTTTATCGGATCAAACTTCACTCCATTCGATTACATCGTCTATTGCCCTGCGAAACCAATCCCAAAAAGATTGGAAATTTTCATCTACTTCATATCCTGGAGAAGCAAAATCATGAATAACTAAAACTTCACTTTTGGGGAAACGTGGGCTAATTATCACAAAACATGCAACATCATCATTATATTGACGACGTGCAAATGGCAACAGAAAATGTTCTTGATAACGAGACTGTAGCCCTTCATAAAGTGGTTGAAAATCACCATTTTCCAAAAAATACCATGGAGGTATAGTTGTTAAGCCAAGTTCAAAAACCCGCTTGTAGCTTTCAGGCAGTTTAAAACCCGCTTGAACAATTTTATCTGATAAAAATTGCTGTTCAATCATTAGCCTTCTCATTCTGGCAATCGTGGACGTTGCTCAGTTCCACTGGGTGGGAGGGGTGGTTTTTGCCTTGATGTCCTGTGAATAAGAGCCTCTCCCCAAGTTTGAGCAGTTCCAAACCTACCTGTCATTGAGGTTGGTAAACCCTCTGACCAATTGTGAATCCTTACAGGGATTTTTGATATACCTAGTTCTTGCGCTATTGCTACTCTGGTGTTGTCTATGGTCACTAGATAACCTTCAGGTGTAATTACCACATCGACTGGATCACCATTCCATCCATTAGAAGACATACTCTCTCGGAGCGGCGTAGCCCGTCCCCTTCCGCCAGCGCTATTTTGGCTAAAACGTAAGATTTTTGGATCCACCATGATGACATCAGGGTCAACGGGTGGAATCGTAGTTAATGGCTCTTGCGGATCGAAGGATGTATTTCCATTAGATTCAACAACTGTTGTACCATCCTCTGATGACACAATTACATCATCACCAGAGTTAATAATTGTATCATCGGGAGGAATGACTACATCATCGGGTGGTATTACGGTGTCATCAGGCGGAATAAGTCCCTCATCGCCGCTTACGGACGGTGGAACTTTCCCCTGATCGCCATCCACAGGCGGTACACTTGGCGATTTTGTCCACCATTTGTAGGTTAGACCGCCAGCAACAGCCCCTGCCCCAGCACTTACTAAAAAGCAACGCTTTCCACCAGCATCTTGTTTTTGATAGGCTTCGAGACCAGCAACTAACCCTAAACCTAAAATACTTACGGCTAAGGCGGGATGAACTGCTGCGGCGACCCCCCCAATCGCACCAAGTGCTGCCCCTTGCAAGGTAGAGGTGGCTAGGAAATTAGCAATTTCTTCCCATTTAGCTTCCCTGACCCATCGACCAAGTGACCCGCATATATCCAGCGCTCCCAAAATGAGAATCATTGTCGCCGTGACAAAACCACCCACACCGCCACTGACAAAGCCTGCTGCCATCCCCATTACTTGAGTTGCCGTGCCAATTTCTAAACTTATGAAATGTCCGGTGGGGTCGTAGTAGGTGGCAGGATTGTTCGTGCCGTAGCCATAGCGGTTGAGTTCAATCGGGTTCTGGTAGTTGTAGGCGTAGGTATCGCGGGAGAGGAATCGCCCGTGGGATGGGTCGTAGTAGCGCGCCCGCAGACTGTAGAGTCCGGTGGCGGGGTCGAATTGCTGTCCGGCAAAACGGTAGGCGTTGTCGGTGGGGGTGCTGCTGCTGGCTCGCAATTCCCCGAAGGCATCGTAATCGTAGGTGTCGGTGACAATGCCGTTTTCATCCATCAGAGCGCGGACGTTGTGCTGCCCCGGAAAATAAAATTACCCACTTGCGCTCGACATCACAACCGGGTAATTTTGGATTCATTGTATAAATAAAAAATGCACTGTTGTTTTGCGCGATTTAAAAGCGGTGCATTCCTTCCTTTCTTGAACACTTTACAATGCAGGGCGGGAAGTCCTGCTAGAGCGTGTTATGGACTTTCAAAGTAAAAAAGCCATACAGTGAACGAAGCGC
>CAZXCU010000020.1:66221-88603 GCA_964639245.1 uncultured Anaerolineae bacterium | reverse complement strand
TTCGTGAAGGCGGTCTCACCGTCGGTGCGGGTGTTATTACCGAAATTCTCGAATAGGAACGATGCAGGGGTAGGTCGAATGCGGCCTACCCTTGAATAAAAAGGTAAAAGTATCATGGCAAAAAAGGGTTCACGGGTGGTGATTCACCTCGCTTGTACCGAATGTGCAGCGAAACCCCGTAATTACACGACAGAAAAAAATAAGAAAAACGACACAAATCGCTTGGAATTGAACAAATACTGCCCGGTGTGCCGCAAACATACCATGCACCGCGAAACCAAGTAATCAGTCTTCGTTTTTTCCCTGCGCGTGTAACTTCATATCAGCAAGACAACCCGACTCCATGCAAAGCGGGATTGTTTTTGTTAAGCACCGTGCATAACACCGGGCGAAAATTCCCTCTCTGAGTGGCTTGCCCCATGTGTTATACTACATGCCCACTGAGTTGTGGCATTTCAGGAGATTTTTGAGTGGTCGAGAGTAAAAGAGAACGCGAAGAATCAACTTCATCTTCCTTGTCCTTGTCAGACCGACGCGAACGTCGTAAACGCAAGCGTGAGGCGGGGGAAGATGTCGAAGAAAGTACGGTTGCAACCACAGGGACAACCGGTAAAAAAGAAACCGCCACCCGCACCCGCGAAGAAGCCGAGCTTGCCCGCATGAAAGCGGCACAAGGGCGCGGTGAAAATCTACCTGTTTTAGGTGGATTGGTCACGTATTTCCGGGGTGTGGTGTCCGAAGTCCAAAAAGTGACTTGGCCTACCCGCGAGGAAGCCCGTCGTTTAACCACGATTGTCCTGTCTGTAACCATTGTGGCGGCGATTGTGCTAGGGGCAATTGATTTCTTTTATGGGTGGTGGTTTCAACAAGGGTTGGAAGATGCCCGCGTCTATTTGGTGATTGCGGCACTTGTTTTTGGGATCGGTGGGGCGTTAAGCTGGCGATTCATTCTCAGAGAACAAAGCTAGTTGAGGTACAAACAGCGTGGGCAGCAACTATTACGATGATGACGAGCGCGATATTGATCTTGATCCCATTGAAATGAGTCAAGAAGCGCCGAAAAAAAGCAAATCTATGGATGACCCCGTGTTAGGCGATATTGCACTGGTCTTGAACCCCGATGCGGAAAAGATCGACCCAAGCGGGGCAAACTGGTATGTTGTCCATTGTTACTCTGGTCAAGAAAACAAAGTTCACCACGCGATCTGGCAGCGCATCGAAACAATGAACATGCAAGACAAAATTTTCGATGTCGTGGTGCCAACCGAAGAAGAAATTGAAATTAAGGACGGCAAACGCCGCACCGTTGAACGGCGGGTTTTTCCCGGCTATATCCTCGTTCAGATGTTGATGGACGAAGATTCGTGGTATGTGGTGCGGAATACGCCGGGTGTTACGGGGTTTGTGGGGATGGGCAACGAACCAACGCCCCTGCGCCCGGAAGAAGTCAATCAAATCAAAGGTCGCATGGAAACGCCGCCAACCAGCGTCAAACTGGATTATCAGGTCGGTCAAACGGTGCGAATTAAAGACGGGCCCTTTAACGAATTTACGGGGACTGTCGGTGCAATTGATACAGAACGCAACAAAGTTAGAGTGATGGTGTCTTTCTTCGGGCGAGATACCCCCGTTGAATTGGACTTCCTGCAAGTAGAAAAGGTTTAGGTACATGGCAAAGAAAATCAAGGCAGTCGTCACGTTGCAACTTCCGGCTGGCAAGGCCAACCCCGCCCCCCCCGTTGGGCCGGCGCTGGCGCAGCACGGGATTAACTTGATGGGCTTCTGCAAGGAATATAACGCCCGCACCAGCGCGAATATTGGCGAAATTATCCCTGCCGAAATCACCATTTTCAGCGATGGGTCATTTAAATTTATCCTGAAAAGTCCGCCTACCGCATTTTTGATTCGCAAAGCGGCGGGTGTGGACAAGGGTTCAGCGACCCCCCACAGCAGCAAAGTCGGCAAAATCAGCCGTACCCAGCTGCGTGAAATCGCGGAAATCAAAATCAAGGACATGAACGCAATTGATATTGAAGGCGCGATGAAACAGGTCGAAGGTACAGCCCGTAACATGGGCATCACGGTAGTAGACTAACATTCAATCAGGTAAGTGGCAGGGTGCTTTCACCCGACACGACCACAGGAGAAAAACATGGGTAAAAAATACGATTCCGCGCTGGCACAAGTAGACCGCGCAAAAGACTATACACCAGAGGAAGCTGTCAAACTGTTGAAGCAAATTAAATTCAGCAAGTTTGATGAAACCGTTGAACTTCACCTCCGTTTGGGGATTGATCCCCGTCACAGTGACCAGCAAGTCCGTAATTCCGTTGTATTGCCGCACGGGTTGGGTAAAACGGTGCGTGTGCTGGTCTTTGTGGAAGGCGAAGGTGTCCAGATTGCGCGTGACGGCGGGGCAGACATCATCGGGGATGATGAAGTCATTAACCGCATCAACACCGAAGGCTGGGTCGAATTTGATGTGGCGCTGGCAACCCCGGACATGATGAAGAAAGTCAGCCGTTTGGGGAAAGTTTTGGGTCGCCGTGGCTTGATGCCCAATCCCAAAGCCGGCACCGTTGTTCCTGCCGAAGATATTCCGCGTGCCATCCAAGAAGCACGGGCAGGGCGTATCGAATTCCGTAATGATAAAACGGGCAATATTCATGCTCCTCTGGGCAAAACCAGTTTTGATGATGAAAAAATTCTCGGTAATCTGCACACCCTTTTGGAAGCGATCATGCGGGCAAAACCCTCAGCCGCCAAAGGCAAATACATCAAACGGATTGTCTTGACCTCGACCATGACCCCCGGTATTCGGATTGATGTGAGTGCCGCAGAAACGCTGGCCTAAACCCATTTGCATTCTGACTTTGAAAAGGGTGTTTCCTGTAGGAATCGCCCTTTTTTGTTATGCTTGTTAAGGGATGAGAGAGATGGCTTTTCAATTTGTGCAAGGGGATGTCAGCTTAACCCGCGCTCAAGCGATTTTGCTGGCGGTGAACGCCAAAGGCCAAGTGGGGGTTGACCCGCTAGAAACCCATCTACGCGATGTGTACCCAGTTTTTTACAGCGACCTGCGCCGTCTTGCCCGCAATCAAAAACTCGTCCCGGGGCAGCTTTATTTTTTCCGTGAATCGACCCCTTGGTTGGTGGGGGCGGTGCTGCGCGATTCGGCACGGGGGATTATCAAACTGCGTTATCTGGAGCAGGTTTTAACCCAACTTCGTCTGGAGTGGCAACGCGAAAATCTAAGCAGTTTGGCGATTGCCCCCATGGGGGATGAATTGGAATGGCCTGCCCTTAAAACTCTGTTAGAAGAATTGCTGGTGTTTATTCCCATCCCTATGATTGTTTATGAAACCCATGTGCCAGACCAAGCGGCTGAGGAATAGTGGATAATCTGCCGCTAAAAGTGTTAAAACTAGGGACATCAAAAGGTCATTTTAAAGGATTGTACCGTTATGCCTGAAAAATTTTTTGTTGCTGGCGAGTGGCGTTCCAGTGATGAAGTTCTGGAAGTCATTTTTCCCTATGATAACAGCGTTTCCGGTAGTGTTTACCTTGCTACGGATAATGATATTGAAGAAGCGATTGTGAGCGCTCAGCAGGCTTTTCAAGTAACCCGTAAATTACCTAGCCACAAACGCAGCGAAATTCTCCGCAATTTACACCAACTCATGCAGAAAAATTTTGATGAATTTGTGGATTTGATGATTATCGAAAGCGGGAAAAATCGTAAAACCGCCGTTGGCGAAATCACCCGTGCCATGCAAACGATTCTGGTCTCCAGTGAAGAAGCCAAGCGAGTCGGCGGGGAAGTTTTTTCGATTGACTGGACTCCTGCCGGAGAAAATAAACAGGGCTTTACCAAACGAATGCCGATTGGCACGGTGCTGGCAATTACCCCCTTTAACTATCCGATCAATCTGGCGTGCCATAAAATTGGCCCGGCGATGGCGGTGGGGAATCCGTTTATTCTAAAACCCGCCGAAAAAACGCCATTGTCCTCGGTACGACTGGTCGAATTGATTTTAGAAGCGGGCTATCCCCCTGAAGCGGTGCAACTGGTGCAATGTTTTGGGGACAAGGCTGGAAAAATGGTCTCTGACCCGCGTATTGCCATGTTGAGCTTTACGGGCAGTTCGTCGGTGGGGTGGATGCTCAAAGCGCGTGCCGGACAGAAAAAAGTAGCGCTTGAATTGGGCGGTAACGCGGGCGCAATTGTCCACGAAGATGCCGATTTAAATTTAGCCATCAAACATACCGTCACGGGGGGGTTTGCCAACGCGGGGCAGAACTGCATTTCGGTACAGCGCATTTTGCTGCATCGTCCGATTTATGAGGATTTTTGCGACCAGTTCATTCCGGCGGTCAAAGCGCTTAAAGTCGGCGACCCGCGTCATGCCGATACGGATATTGGCCCGATGATTCGGGAACGCGATGCAGAACGCGCTGAGTCTTGGGTGAATGAAGCGTTGGAGATGGGCGCACAGGCACTTATCGAAGGAAAACGGCAAGGCGCGATGCTCTCGCCAATTGTATTGACAGAAACGCAAAGCGAAATGAAAGTGCGCTGCGAGGAAATCTTCGCGCCGGTGGTGACGCTTGTTCCCTATGAAACATGGGATGAGGCGGTGCATATCATGAACGATACCCCCTATGGTTTGCAGGCGGGCTTGTTCACCAATGATATGCGGCGGATTATGGATGCGTGGGAACGGATTGATGTAGGCGGCTTGCAGGTCAATAACGTTTCGACTTTCCGCGTTGACCATATGCCCTATGGGGGGATTAAAGCCTCCGGGGTGGGACGCGAAGGGGTGAAATATACGATTGAGGATATGACTGAGATTCGCCTGCTGGTGCTGCATCTGGATTAGGAAATTCATATGACGCAGGGGATTTTGTTTGATTTGGACGATACGCTGACGGATAGACCGGCTTCCTTAATACAATTTACCCTGCGTTTTTCCCAACATTTTGCCGACCAATTGGGCGAAATGTCGTTTGATACGCTGCATGAGGTCATGATACGGGCAGATGGTGGGGGATATTGCCCGCCGGAAAAACGCTTTTCCATCATGCAGCATGAAATTGCATGGAAACAACCGCCATCCTTTCAAGAATTGTGGGATTACTGGTACGCGGTGTTATCCACCTGCACGCTCCCCAAAGCACATCTTTACGAAACCTTAGACTCGCTTAAACAAGCGGGTTTTGTGATGGGGATTGTGACCAATGGACGAACTGACCCGCAAAATTTAACCGTCGATACGCTCAAACTCCGTCCCTACATGCAAACGGTGCTTGTTTCTGAAAGGGTGGGGGTGCGAAAACCAAATCGGCAGATTTTTGAGAAGGCGTTGGATGCGCTTGGGATAGCCCCCGAAAAAACATGGTTTGTAGGCGACCATCCCCTCAATGATATGCTTGGCGCAAGATCCATGGGGATGAAAGGAATATGGATGATCGGCAGTCATGCGTGGCCTGACGAACATCCACACCCCGATTATCAAATTGAAAATTTGCGCGAACTCTTGCCAATTTTACTCAAACAGGCTTAACAGCAGTTCCCCGCGCTGGGTAAGCTGGTGATACACCCGTTTGCCGTTTTGTATGGAAGTAATCAATCCCGCTTGAGTCATCCGTGCCACATGTTGAGAAACTGCGCCTGCCGTAATATTCAGCCGATGGGCAAGTTCGCCTGTGCTGGCAGGCGTAGCAAGTGATTGGAGCATTTTGGCGCGTCCCACCCCCACCGTGAGTTCAAGCGCATCATTCGGCGGCAAAACTTCAGATGACCGCCACATACCCCACCCACGCGGTTGATAGGAGAGGGTAGGGAACCATTCTGGCGCAATGAGAGTAAACGGCGAAAAACAGGAAAAAATAAGCGGGATAAGTACCACCATCTCTTTTTCCACAGCCATCGGGAAATCGTCGGGATGCTTTTTCTCGATATGAACCGTGGCGTTTTCATAATGGATACGCGGGTGAAGGTCAGAAAAAACAGTTTCTGCCCCGCCTAAAGCCAATTGCTTGGCGCGATACAAAATATCGCCTTCCAGAATTTCCTGCATTCGCGGCCAATCTCGCGCCAGTGCCATCTGCCAGTAGAGTTCAATTTCTTGCACCAAACGTTCAAGCGCTAGCTCAGGAGTTTCGACGTACTCTCCCAACAGTCTTTTCACTTGCGGGGAAAGATTTTGTCCTTCCAGCGCTTCGATTTGCGCCATATCGCGCCGAATAACATGATGGGGCGTGTTCCGAATAGCCTCAATTTCATCATAGATATTGGTCAGGGTTTTGGTGGTGGGCGGTGTTAAAAAGTCCGGGATGAAACGTTGACAGTGGAACAACGCCGAAAAATAGGGGAATTCCATCCCGCCAATATTTTTTTCTGTTTCCACCAACCATTCCTGATACATCGGAAAACGATCATGATTGAGCGTATACAAACTGTAACTGGTCATGACTTCCCAGATTGGGCTAATGACAAAACGGGTGCTGACCGGATTTTCCCCATTGAGCTTGATGGTGAGCATAAAAGAAAGAACCTCGCTGCTTGAACACCTGTTCGTATTATCCTGTAATTCTCATTGTACACCTATCATTTTAGTTTTTTCTAAAATGATTTTGTTTTGGCTCTATAGGCTTTATCCTGAAAAAGACATAGGGAAAAAAGCGCATGAACGATTACACCTTGCACAAGATTTCGCTAGACCGACAGCGCGATTTACTGCGTGAACGCGAACAAGACCGCCTTGCACATCAGGCCGAAGCTGAACGGCAGAACAGCCCCTCGGAACAGAAAAAGCGTGTGTCGTTACAGGAACTTTTTGCCAGCTATCTGCCGAAGAAAATCGCGTCCAAAACGCGCTGAACCCATGCTCCGATGTCGGGTGCGGCGCTGGCACGCGGCCCGGCAATATTCAATGTCTGTGGCTGATGTTTTTGCAAAAAAGACATCAACAACACGGAATTTTCCTCATTTAGCTGAACATGGCAGGGCTTGTGATAACGCTCTGCCAGTTCCTTTGTCAGCAGGGTTCCTCCGGTTAAAGGCAATGAATCGGCAAAAATCAGGGTTATGTCGCTGTCACGCACATTCCATTCGGTGCGTTGTGCATACTCATCGGAGGGAGTTTCTTCTAACTGATATTTTTCGGGAATCGTGCCATCTTCGGCGCGGCGACCTCTGGGACACCATCCGCCATGCGGGATGTCATGCTGAATTGCCCAATCTAACGCGGCACGGTCTACCCCTGTTTGTCCACCAGAGATAATCTTCATAGTCATTCTGCCTATATTTATAGGTATTTCAACTGAGGTAAGATAAAATCACTCATCAAATATTCATAGTTAAAGGTAGAAGTGATGTCCCAACAACCTCGGTTTGCTGTGCCTTATGAAACACTCATCCCTGTGAATGAGTATCCAGCGAACCAAACTGAAATCCCCCCCTCCCGCATGTTTATCATCAAAAAAGGGCTGGATGCGTACCTTGCCAAAGTCGGTAAGGATGCCGAAACCTATGATGCCTCTCAAGGGGATGGCGGCGCGAGTCTGGATGGTGTGCCGGCTGAAATCATCATGAAGGCGGCGGAAATGCACATCAAACATGGCACTGGCTACGATCAACCTTACGGCTACGATGGTTTTCGGAATGCGGTTGCCAATGCCTACTGGAAAATTAATCCGGCTACAGGCTGGGGGCCAGCCAATGTTGTGGCGGGAATTGGTGGACGCGATATTTTGATGAAAGCCTACGATGCCATGATTCATCGCGGAACACGCCGCGTTGGGGATGTGCTGCTGACTTCTGCCGTCCCGTGGATTAGCTATAACTGGGGGCCGTATGCCGCCGGTTTGAATGTGCTGCAAGCGCCCGGTGATGAAGCGGATGGGTGGGCCTACACCGAAGACGGGCTAAAAACGGCGGTGGATTTTGCCCATGAACACGGACGGCGTGTGGCGGGAATGTTGATTACTTCACCGGACAATCCCACCGGACGCAGCCAATCGGTTGAAAGCCAGATTGCGCTGGCACAAAAAGCACTCGAATTGGGCGTGCAATTTGTGTTGTTTGATTGGATTTATCACTGGATTAGCGAAGAAAAACCCTATGATATTAACCAAGTGCTGGAAGCCTTCTCGCCGGAAGACCGCAACCGCTTGATGTTCTTAGACGGGCTGACCAAATCGCTGGGCGGGTCAAATATTCGCAGCGCCCATTTGATTGCGTCGCCGGATGTGTGCAAATTTATCATCAGCCGTGCCTCGCATGGGGTGTTCCCCAATTACTTTAGTCAGGCGGTGGCAGTGGTGGCCTATGAGATGGGCTTTGAAAAAGCCGCTGCCAGCACGATTGAACCGACCAACGCTAGCCGTAAAATTTTGCGCCAGCAGCTTGAGTCGAATGGCTATCGGCATATCATGGGGCAAGGCTACTATGCGTTCATTGACCTGTCTGACTGGTGTAATGAAGAAACTAGCTCGATTGAACTGGGCGAAATTTTAGCCCGCGAATACGGGATTGCTGTGGTGCCGGGCGGATTCTTCTCGGAAGCAGGACGGAATTGGGTACGGTTTTCATATGCGCTACCGCCCCAACGCACCGAAGCGGCTTTTAACCGTCTGCACCAAGCCTTAAGCGAATTACCGCGCCGCTAATAACAGGGCTGCCGGACACAAACACAGCATATAAAAACTGTGCAAAAGCAAGGTGAAGCGCAACAGCCGCCGCCCCAATTGACGGGTGGCGGCATTGCGACGCACCGCGTAATTTCCCCCGATGACCAACCCCACAAATGGCAGCAACGAGACAAGATAGAGGATGCGCCGAACATTTTGCCCCAAGCCGATGGCCTCAAGCGGTAAATCGGCGGGTTCACCGAGTAAAAACCACTTCGATTTTCGCATGTTATTCCAGATAATCCCGCAAGGGACGGCTGCGGTTGGGTTGGCGCAGTTTGCGGAGGGCTTTGGCCTCAATCTGGCGGATGCGTTCACGGGTTACGCCATAATACCGTCCGACTTCTTCCAGCGTGTGTTCCTGACCATCTTTCAACCCAAAGCGCATTTCCAGCACTTCACGTTCGCGGTCATTTAAGACAAACAGCGCATCGCGGATTTGCTCTTTCAAAAGTTGACGGGTGGCAGCATCCACGGGTCCGACCATTTTGTCATCTTCGATGAAATCGCCCAACATGCTGCTGTCTTCTTGCCCCACCGTCATTTCAAGCGACATGGGTTCCTGCGAAATTCGCAGAATCCGTCGGATTTTGTTGGCTTCGCGGCGGAGTTTGCGATACAGGGCGGGGTCAACATATTCCAGTTTTTCGCCGCTATCCCGCAAACTTTTGACCTTTTTAATTTCTTCGGCGGTGAGGAAATTCATTTCAACCGCTAAATCTTCGGCGGTGGGTTCTGCCCCTTTTTCCTGTGTTAAATCGCGCTGAATCCGCATTAAACGGTTGATGGTTTCAACCATATGAACCGGAATCCGAATGGTGCGGGCCTGGTCGGCAATGGCACGGCTGATGGCTTGACGAATCCACCATGTGGCATAGGTGCTGAATTTAAAGCCTTTGGTGTGGTCGAATTTTTCGACGGCACGCAGCAACCCAATATTGCCTTCCTGAATTAAATCTAAAAAGCTGATGCCACGTCCCATATAACGTTTGGCAACGCTGACCACGAGACGCAAATTGGCACGGGTGAGCGCTTCTGCCGCTTCATGCCCCCGGAACAGCATGGCTTTCATTTCGTCGGTGATGTCTTCTGCATAGGGAGGATTGGCTTCTATCCACCCGGCCATCATTTCGGGTGTCGCTAGAGTCTTGTTGGCCTTAAAGTGCAGGATAATTTCACTTTGCAAGGACGAAGGCAGCATGTAAAAGACATGGTAGACGTTAAAAAATTCCTGCGCGATGTTGCTCCAATTTTCTTCCCGCCCCCATTGGTGTTGCAGCAGATAATCCCGAATATAGGAGATGCCTTCGCCATGCCAATTGTCGCGCAAGGCGCGGACTTCCTCAATCATTTTAATGATGTCTGGCGGGTCTTGTTTGACACTCTGGGTGATTTTTTGCACCTTTTGCCATGCGTCATAGGATTTCTGGTAGATCTGGAGCAGGACATCCGTATCAGTAGGATTTCGATTGCCTTTTTTGCGAAATTCCTCCACCGTATCCACATACATGACCGAGGCGGTAATCTGACTCGCCAGCCATGTTTCCCTATCCTGATTGAGCAAATCAACCTGCCCGATTTCCTTGAGGTACATCCGCACCGGGTCATCGGAGACTCCCGCCGCACCGCGAACAGCAGCTTCTAACTCATCGTCGTCCGCGTCATAATCGTCCTCGTCGTCGCTGAGGTCGTCTTCATCCGGCTCAAGGTCGTCCAAGTCGTCTAAATCATCAAGTTCTATTTCCTCGTCCTCTTCGGCAAAAATAACTTCAATATGCTCATTCTCTAAAGTTTCCATGAAGCGCTGCACCTGTTCGCCTTCGGGGTCGTCAAAAATGCTGAGGATTTCGGATTCCTCGAGCTGTTTGTTTCGCCGCCCTTTGACCAACAGCGCTTCCATATCCGCATTCAATTTTTCTTGGGATACGGGTCGTTTTGCCATCTGGTTCATTCCCTATCCTTGCTACTGACTTGAATTTGCTTGATGGCTTGATTTAGCACATACTTGGTACGCATAAGCTGATTCATTCTTTGCGAGTAGGTCTCAGCCTCGTCCTGCGCTTCCTCTTGCAAAAAGTAGATTTCCTTAATCTCCTGTTCAATGCGATCATGCCGCATTTGCAACAACCGTTCTTGAAAATCGTCACGCTGCGCCCCGTAGCGCCGCTTCCGTTCCTGCTGCCATGAAATTAGCTCTGTATTATATAGTCGTTTTTTCTGAGCAAAAGTTTCCAATGGCTCAGACAGCACTTCGTTAATGGCATCCAGCAAATTATCATGGGCATTTTCCAGCAAAAAGTCTAGGGGTTCTTGTGCGTCCTGCTGGTTTGCCCGTTCCAAAAGGGCAAAAATCGCCTGAAAATCGGTCTGGGTAAAGTCATCTATTTCGAGACACGGGGAAGTTATCCCACCCATTTTGTCGCTGATGTCCCGCAATAGGCGATTGGCTTCAAATAAACGATGCGGCTCTTGGAGCAGTACCATCAAACATTGTTTTTCCAGCACCCTCTGGCGACTGGCAAGTGGCGATTTGGGTAGTTCAACACGCGGTGCTTCTCTGAGTTTTTTCTGTACAGATTGCCGGGTGTTTTTTGTACCATTTTCGCTTGGGGAGGCGGTTCGATTCACTGCCCATGACACCATAGCACGCGGGTCTAGCCGCAAACGATGGCTCAAAAGTTGAACATTGTTGCGCTGATGGATGTTATTTTCGGTAGCCGTGAGCAAGGGCAGCAATTCACGGGCCAGCGCTTCACGGTCTGCGACAGAGGCATTGGGGGCAAGATTGGCGGTGCCGACCTTGATGATATATTCGGCTAGCGGCAGCGCATTGTCCACCTGTGTTTGCCATTTTTCGGGCGTGTGCCGAATAAAATCATCCGGGTCTTTGCCTTCGGGGATATCCAGTACACGAATATCCAAGTTGAGTTTGCCCGCCTGCTGCATGATGCCCTGTGCGTCCAGTACCATCACGCGGTCACTGCTCAGGGTTTCTCGCGCCACATCCAGCCCGCGCATGGTGGCTTTAATTCCTGCCATATCCGCATCCAGCGCCAGAATCAAACGGTGGGCATATTTGCTGAGGGTTTGCAAATGCGATTCGGTCAGGGCGGTTCCCATCGTTGCAACCACATTGGGATAGCCCGCTTGATGGGCTTGAATCACATCCATATACCCCTCAACCACGACCACGGTTTCCGTTTCGCGGATGGCGCGGCGTGCCATATCAAACCCATAGAGCAGGTGGCTTTTGTCAAAGAGGGTGCTTTGCGGTGAATTAAGATATTTCGGTTCATCATCAGGATGAATAGCGCGTGCGCCAAACCCGACCACCCGCCCGCGTGAATCTCGAATGGGAATCACAAAACGGTTGCGGAAACGGTCATAGACATTACCCTGTTCATTCCGAATAGCCACGCCCGCTTCAATGATTTCGTTTTCGCTGAATTTATACAGTTTGAGATGATCAAGCGCGGCGTGCCATTGGGGAAGGGCATAGCCGAGTTGAAAGGCTTGGGCGGTTTCATCGGAAAGACCGCGTTTTTTCAGGTACGCATAGGCCGGGCTGTTGGTGAGGTTTTGTTGGAAGAAATTTGCTGTTTCTGCCAATAAATTAAACAGGCGGGTTTCGGCTGCTTCTTGTTTGGGCGTAGTCTGGGTATGGAGTTCCACGCCAGCACGTTTGGCGAGTTCGCGCAGCGCTTCGCTGAAATCCCACCCTTCAGCTTTCATGACAAACGAAAAAACATCGCCGCCTTCACCGCATTGCCCGAAACAGCGCCATGTTTGCGTATCAGGAAAGACAAAAAATGAGGGTGTTTTTTCGCCATGAAATGGACAGGGCGCTTTGTAGTTACGGCCTGCTTTTTTAAGCGGCGCGTAGCCAGACACGACATCCACAATGTCCAGCCGCGCCTTAATATCATCTACCGCCGACATGGAATCACCCCGCTGCCTGTCTCTGCATTATACACATGATGAATTATTCGAGCAAAGAAGCTGAACGATAACTAAATTGCCCGAAATTACGAGCCTGAACTGGCTAATTTGTTGCTCCATTTTACGCCATTTGCCAGCGTAAGATAGCCTGTCTGAATGTTATCTAGGGTACAAAGTAGACGTAGAGGTCTTAGAATGCTCAAAAAACTTATCCTCCTGAGTGTTTTGGCGTTGGGTATTTTTGGTGTAACTATGGGATTCCTCTCGGCACAAGATGACGACGGATTTGGGCGATTTGAAGCTCTCTGGGATGATACCGATTTCAACCAAACCAGTGTTTCGCCCGATGAAATTTTTTTTGGTGGCCCGCCGCCGGATGGCATTCCACCCTACTATCCTCAAGGATATACTTACCCGGATAATGCCCCGTTTAATTTAGAACGCACGCCGGCCTTTTTCACAGAATACACGGATGCTGAAACCACGAATGGCTATTTGCCGGATGAGCAGCAGGTTATTGCGGTAGAAATCAATGGCGAAGCCCGTGCCTACCCGCTTTTATTGCTCAATAATCACGAAATCGTCAACACCGAACTTAACGGCGAACCCATCGCGGTTACCTTTTGCCCCTTGTGTAATGCTTCCATCGTATACAAGCGAACTGTCAACGGGCAAGTTTTACATTTTGGCGTGTCCGGGTTGCTCAGAAACAGCGATATGATCATGTGGGATCATGAAACCCAGTCATGGTGGCAGCAGTTCACCGGGGAAGCGATTGTCGGACAGATGTTAGGGACACAGCTTGAATTTGTACCCTCACTGGTCGTCAGTTGGGGCGAATTTAAAGCCGAGCATCCTGATGCACAGGTCTTGGCGAATCAAACCGGGCGAACCGCGGATCGTGTCTCTTATGCGGGTTACGATGAGTCTGGTACGGCATTTTTATTTGACGGCGAAGTCGATGACCGTTTACCGACAATGGAGCGTGTGCTGGGCTACTTTAGGGGTGAAAATGCGGTTGCCTATCCCTTTGAGCGCTTAAAGGGGGCGGGGGTGGTGAATGACCGGGTTCAGAATGAACCAGTCGTTATTTTCTGGCAACCGGGGGCGGTGTCGCTGTTTACGCAGTCGATTGAAACCGGTTCTGCCGCGATGTATCAGGCAGTCACAGCAGAGGGTATGGAACTGACCTTTGTTTCAAATGACAATATCATCACGGATGAACAAACCAAAAGTACCTGGAATGTTTTTGGTCGGGCGATTGAGGGTGAGTTGCAAGACAGCCAGCTTGACCTGCTGTTAAGTTATCCACATTTCTGGTTTGCATGGGCGGCTTTCCGTCCGAACACCGTCATTTGGGATCAAGGGGTGATTAGCGATGAGGCTTGGCAAACTCCATAAATATCACCCGTGCGATGCCAATTGAGAAGGGGTTGGCATTACACTTTTGTAAAATAGAGCCTCCTCAGCCGTGACTGCGTAGTCAAATTTCGGCTCCAAATGGGGTCGTTGCTACACAACTGCCGCCGATTCCTATATAATGCAGCCAAAGTATCGGGATTCGGATTCATGCGGACGCTGGTAACAGGCGCAAAAGGTCGGCTCGGCAGCCGATTGGTAGAACTACTCCACCCCTCACATGCTGTGACAGGCATTGATATTGACAGCGTAGATTTTACGGATTTTTCCGCTATTCGTCAGGTGATACAAGAAACCCGCCCGGAGTTGGTGCTGCACTGCGGGGCAATGACCGCCGTCGATGACTGTGCATTGCGTCCAGATGAAGCGATTCGGGTGAATGGTTTTGGGACAAAAAATGTGGCGCTGGCCTGTCTGGAAGTGGATGCTGCCATGCTGTATATCAGCACGAATGAAGTGTTTGACGGGCAAAATGTGAATGACCTGCTCGAATATGACCCCATCAAACCTGCCAACCCGTATGGATACAGCAAAATGGTCGGAGAACAGGTGGTGCGTGACCATCTGCGAAAATTTTATATTGTGCGTACCTCATGGTTGTTTGCGCATGGGGGAACCAATTTTATCCATGCCATCATCAAACGCGCCCGCGAAAATCAACCCCTGCGGGTGGTGGTGAATGAAGTGGCTTGTCCCACCTACAATGAGGATCTAGCCGAAGCGGTGGTTAAGCTGATTCAAACACATCAGTATGGGGTTTACCATCTGGTGAATGAGGGACGGGCTTCACGCTGGACATTTGCCCGTAAAATTCTGGATTTGATGGGCTGTGAACAGGTTGACATTGAAAAAATCAGCGCGGCGGAATATCCCCGCCCTTCGACCCCGCCCGAATATGCGGTTTTGCGGAATACGGCGGCATCGGCTCTGGGGATTACGCTTCGTCCATGGCAAAATGCGCTCGAAGCCTATCTACAACGCGAAGGATTGTTAGGCCAATCATGAGCCGATTGTCGATTGTGATTCCGAATTGGAATGGCAAACATTTTTTAAAAACCTGTCTCGATTCCTTACGAATGCAAACCTACCCTGATATTGAAATTATCATTGTGGACAATGCCTCACAGGATGGCTCACAAACTTATATTCGGGAACAGTATCCCGAAGTGCTGCTCATAGAACTGCCAGAAAATCGCGGCTTCACGGGGGCGTGTAATACGGGCATGGCTGCCGCCAGTGGGGAGTTTATTGCGCTGCTCAATAATGATACGGAAGTGGATGCAAATTGGGCAAAAGCGGTGGTGGATGGCTTTGCCCGCCATCCCGAAGTGGGATTCATTGCGTCGCGCATGATGCTTTTTGACCAACGTGATACTTTCCATGCCGCCGGTGATTTTTACCGCGTGGATGGTTTACCGGGCAATCGCGGCGTGTGGCAGCCCAATCATGGGCAGTATGACCGTGAACAAACCGTCTTTTCGGCCTGTGGTGGAGCATCCATTTATCGGCGCGGTTTGCTGGATGAAATTGGTTTGTTGGATGATGATTTTTATTTTTCGCTGGAAGATATTGACTTAGGCTGGCGAGCGCAGTTAGCAGGGTATCCGTGCCTCTACCTACCGGATGCAGTGGTCTATCATATGCTCTCGGCAACCGGTGGGGGAAAAACAGCCAGCTATTATGCCGGACGGAATATTTTATTTGTCCTTATCAAAGATTATCCGGCGGCTTTATGGCGCAAAAACGGGCTGGCGATTGTGCGTCAGCAAGTCAAAATCGCGTGGGAGGCACTGCGGGCATGGCGGGGGGAAGCCGCCCGCGCCCGTTTGCGCGGAATGCGCGATGGACTCTTGCAACTGCCTAAAATGCTCCGCAAACGCCGCGCTGTGCAGGCCACTCGCCGTGTATCTATTGAATATCTTGAGTCTATTTTAACTCCGACGACAGGAGAACCGCGTGTCTAACCCTTTTCTCTCGCTGGTCATTCCGGCCTACAATGAAGCTGCCCCGGATCGACTGCCCAAAAGTTTAGCAGAAGTGGCAGCCTTTGTTGCTCAACAAGATTTTCCTATCGAAGTGGTCATTGTGAATAACAACAGCACCGATGACACACTCAAAATCGCTGAAGCAGCCGCAGAAAAATATCCCTATATGCGAGTCATCACTGAAAAAACACAGGGCAAAGGGGCGGCAGTTAAAACCGGGATGCTGGCAGCGACGGGAGAGTATTTGTTTATTTGCGATGCTGATTTCTCCATGCCAGTTGAGGAATCCTTGAAGTTTTTGCCCCCCCGCTTGAGTGGCTATGATGTTGCGATTGCCTCCCGCGAAGCCCCCGGCGCAAAACGGGTCGGCGAACCAGAATATCGGCATGTGATGGGTCGGGTGTTTAATACCTTAGTCCGTATTTTAGCGGTGCGCGGGTTGCAAGATACGCAGTGTGGATTTAAATGCTTTCGGCGGGAAGTTGCCCAAGTGCTTTTCCCTATGCAGACGATTAACGGATGGGCATTTGATGTTGAACTGCTCTTTATTGCCCGCCGCAAGGGATATCAGATTATCGAAGTGCCGATTACATGGATTTATAAAGAGCAATCCAAAGTGAAACCCTTCACGGATGCCTACAATATGGTGATGGAAATTTTAAAAATTCGACAAAATGCGCGGCGCGGTATCTATGACTAAAACCTATTATGAAAAAGATGCCAGTCTGTCCTATTTACAGGGCAGCCGTGTTGCCATCCTGGGCTATGGCAATTTGGGGCGTTCATTGGCGCTCAATTTGCGGGACAGTGGCATTCCGGTGCTGGTAGGCAATGCCCCGGATGAATATGCTATCCAAGCTCGCCAAGACGGTTTTACCACAGGGTCGTTTACCGAAGCGACTCGCGGGTCAAATATTCATCTGTTGACGATTCCCGACGAAGCCATGCCGCGTGTGTTTTTAGAGGAAATTAGCCCCGCCCTTAAAACCGGCGATATGCTGGTATTTGCCTCTGCATATAACATCACCTATAAATTCATCGAACCGCCTGTTTTTGTGGATGTGGGACTGCTTGCTCCCCGCACACTCGGAAACAGCGTGCGCCGCGTTTATGAAAACGGGACGGGCTTTTTAAGCGCGGTGAGTTTGCACCGCAAAGCGACTGTGACGGCTATGGAGCGTTTACTTGCGGTCACATTGGCGGTAGGAGGGCTTAAAAAGGGCGCGTTGGAAGTGACTTTTCAACAAGAAGTGGAACTGGATTTGTTCTGGCAGCAGGCCATTTTGCCCGCGCTGCACATGATTCTTGCCAATGCTGCACAGGTTTTGATTCGGCAGGGCTACCCCGAAGACGCGGTGATTAATGAATTGTATCTTTCAGGCGAATTGAGTGAATTTTTTCATCAAGCCTCCGAACAAGGGTTGCTTTCCACCTTGCAAGGCATGTCGCCGATGGGACAATACAGCGTCCTTTCGCGTACCGAACGCTTTCAGGAAACCAAAGTCCAAGCACAAATGGAGAGCATTTTAGACCAGATTCGGAATGGCCTATTTGCGCGGGAATGGGCGGCTGAATATGCGGATGGCTACCCCCGCTTAAACACGGTGATTGCCCGACTCAAGGAATCTGTACTTTGGCGTAGCGAACAGGCTGTACTACAATCAAAACAGAGTCCACAAGGGAAGTAAGCAGATGGTAAATTTTCGTTTGCAAACAGGTGACCCACCCACGCAAAAAGCTGATTTTCACTTTTTGTACCTTGCGCCCGGTGTAAGCGTGGATTATTTGTTTGTGGCAGCGCGGAAATATTGGGAAACTTTTCGGACGATGGTAGTGCATGACCTGTCCTTGATTCAGCATATCCCGCGTCGCTACAGTGTGGCGATTACCAGTCTTTCGCGCAGTGATACCGCAAGTCTCGTGACCGACCAAATGAATAACCTGTTCGGTCAGCGCGTGTACCATGACCCACTGGTGTATGATTTTCCCGAAGATTTGCAATTAACCCTAGATGCCCGTGCTGAACGGAATGAACCTTTTGGTGTTCCATTGTCCCAATGATACGCTTAGCTAACGAACAAGACACTGCGGCAATTTTACAGATTTACGCTCCTTATGTACGCGAAACGGTGGTTTCCTTTGAATTAGAACCACCGTCTATGGAAGACATGCGAAATCGGATTTTGAAAGCGCTCTGGTTAGTGTGCGAAAATCATCAAGGAGAGGTGATGGGCTACGCCTATGCCAGCCAGCTCCGTGAACGGCCCGCTTACCAATGGTCAGTAGAGACAACTGTCTATGTGGATAAACGGTTTCAAAGAATGGGCATAGGACGGGGCTTGTATGAAACACTGTTTGCTTTGCTCCGGTTGAGGGGATTTTATAATGCGTTTGCTGGCATTACCTTACCCAATGATGCAAGTGTTGGACTCCATCAATCGGTAGGGTTTCAAGCCGTTGGGGTTTATCACCATGTCGGCTTTAAATTAGAACAATGGCACGATGTTTCATGGTGGTTTCTTGTACTTCAACCGGCTACCCAACCTCCGCGTGCTATCCTTCCAGTGGATGCGCTTAAATCAACTTCTGAATGGCAGACGGCCTTCAAAACTGGTTTAGCCTTTCTTCGTATCCCATGAAACTGACAGATTATCAATGGTCACGCAACCCACGCGGGATGCACAACCAAGGCAACCCTGACCCCAACCGGATTTTCTCTCAAAAATTCGGCTGGATGAAGTTGGTCGCGTTGGGGTCGGACTATGTAAGTTTATGCCCCACCCTGTTAGCCAACAATGTAACCCCGATTATTCGCATTTATCGTCCCACACACAGTGGTGTACCTATTGATGCGGAAATGCGGAAAAATTTTCAGGAATATCTCAGCGCCGGGGCAAAATGGTTTGAGATCTACAACGAACCAAATCTGGGAATTGAGTGGCCTTCGGGCGTGAATTTTGACCCCTTCAATACCAGTGGGGTGATTGCGCCCATCTGCAATAACTGGCTCGATTGGGCCGAATTTATTATCGAAAATGGTGGGTATCCGGGCTTTATCCCCCTCACTGAAGCGGGGGGAGGTGGATGGGAAAATACCATCAACTGGATCAACCAGCTTTCGCTCTATATGTTTGATAATCATTACAACCGTTTTTCGCAAGTGCTGGCGAACGGCTTCTGGATTCCGACCCATCCCTATATTTTGAATCATTTTTATCAGGAAATCCCCGGTCAAGGTGAACTTTCTGCCCGCCCGCCCGAAACCCAGAATTATGCTGAGGGGGGGTGGCACTTTGAATATCCCTATGACCCGATTAGTCAAGCAGGCGACCCCGGCAGAACCGTCTGGGGAGGCACACCGCTTTCTCCGACAGGCGATGTGCATGGGGTGATTGGCAGCGGCGTGGCATGGATTGAACGTCTGCGGGAGCTTTTTGGTATCGGGGCGGTGCCAGTCGTCGGAACAGAAGGCGGGTTATGGCCTTTGCCCAAACAGGGACAAATTCAGCAGATGGATACCCGTTATCCCGGTTTTAGCTGGGAAAGCCATGCCCATGCCACCGTTGCCATGTTTGATTGGATTTCGCGGGAAGCGCCGCCTTGGTTCTGGGGCGTGGCGCTGTGGAAATGGGATCATTATTATGACCCTTCTGGCGGTGGGCCAATGCCTGCGGCGGGATTACTCGAACAAACCAATCCTCTCCCCAAAGATGTCGAAGGGCTAGATACACTGGATGGGGTGGAACCACCCCCCGCGACGGTCATCATCGAACCACCCGGCCCCGGCCCGGTACGCGGCGAACCCACCTATCATTTCATTGTGCTTGCGCCGGGCATTGACGAGACATGGTTTTTTACCTTTGGCAAAGTTTACTGGGAACGGTTTCGGCCTATGCTGATGACCGTTTATGAATTTATCAACTTTTTGCCCAAAGACACTTCCCTCGCTGTTACAGTTTTGACAACACCCGATCTGGTGGATTTGATGAACAATCAGATTCAGCGCGAATGGCCGAATGTGTATATGGACTTCATTGTGGGGACGGAAAGCCGCGAAATTGAAGAAATTCTCAATTCACGAGTGGCAGCGGGGAGGCGATTCGGATGATAGAAACACGGATTGGCGACCTGCTCAAAGCAAAAAGTTATACCCTTGCCACGGCGGAAAGCTGCACCGGGGGTCTCATTGGACACCGCATCACGAATGTGAGTGGGAGTTCTGCCTATTATCTTGGCGGGATCATCTCCTATTCCAACGAAGCCAAAATGCAATTTCTAGGGGTACAAGAATCAACCCTACGCGATTTTGGCGCGGTTAGCGAACAAACTGCCCGTGAGATGGCACAGGGCGCACAGCGGATTTTTGGCGCAACATTCGCTCTTTCGGTGACAGGGATTGCCGGGCCAGACGGTGGAACCGCCGATAAACCTGTCGGACTCACGTACATTGGGCTTGCCACCCCCACCACGATTCTGGTGCGGCGGTTTGTGTGGACGGGGGAACGGATTCAGAATAAGGAATCCAGCGCCGAAGCCGCTTTACAATTTCTCTTGGAGTATTTACACGATGCAACCCTGTCGCGTTGAAGCCCGTTTTACCGCCGAAGGTCACGCCCGCCCATCCAAAATTATCTGGGAGGAGCAGGAATTGCTGGTCACAGAACAAGGCCGACGCTGGTATAACGAAGATGGGCAGCATTTGCTGGTGAAAGTGGCAGACGGACGAACGTTTGAACTGTTGTATAACGGGACGTACTGGTCAGGGAAGATTGTGTCGATTCCACCACAGTTCACCTGATCATCCATTCAATTTGATTGCTGAATAGCAACTGCTCCACTAAAATGGGACTATGGATTTCCTAAACCTTTTAACCCCGTGGGCGGTGCTGGTTGCCATCTTCATTCCTTTGATGATGGCAGAAAATTGGGTGCATCAGCATACCTTTGGGGTTGGGTATGTGTTGACCAAAAACAAAGCCCGTGCCACCCGTGCTTTTTATATCATCTTTTTTCCCGGTATTTTTATTCATGAATTTGTGCAATATCTGGTGGCAGGTCTGTTGAATGTCCCTATCAAAAAAGGGTTCAATTGGCCTCAGCAGCAGGAAAACGGCACGCTCCGCCTGAATTTTGTGGTCGTGGAGCGTGACAAAACGGATGCCATCCGTGCCGCGATGGTAGCAGCTGCCCCGCTTATCGTGATGATGTTGATTATTTCTGAAATCAGCACCAACATTCTCTCATTGGATGATCTGCTCATTGCGTCTGGCTCAGGCGATATTACGCGAATGTGGGAGGAATTTCGCGGTCTTTTTGGCGCAGGAGATTTTCTGCTGTGGTTTTATTTGCTCTTTTCGATTGCGAACTCGATGATTCCCAAACGCGAAGATGCGGCGGGGTGGCCTTTAATTCTGGGGGTTCTCGCTGTCATCAGTGCCGTTTTTCTGGTGATTGGTTTAGATGAAGTCCTGGTCGAAACCTTAGCAGGGCCAGTCACCCATACCCTCGAACTCGTCAATACCGCGCTTTTTCTGACTCTGCTGTTGGATCTCGTCGTGATTTTTATACTCGGTTTGCTGGAAGAAGGGCTAGCACGGGTACGCGGTGTGCGGATGGAGTATGGGAATGAAATCGCTGCCAAAACCCGCAGTGCGGCGGTGCAAAAACGCGAACCCGGCTCCGATTTACCCTATCCCAAAGGCGAACCCCTGCCCTCGATTTATAATTTTTTGCTGCCTTTGCCTGACCCATCTGATAAAATGCCAATGCCGAAGGCAATTCCGATCAGCGAACCTGTGCGGCCTAGTGCGCCTAGTTTTGCCAGTCGCAGTCCAATAGGCTCAAAATCCGAAGGTGAAAAATCAGCGCCTGAACCCGAACACACCCCCTCCTCTAACCGTTCCACAGGCGAATTTACCCGCCGCCCGCCGAGTGACGCACCCCCTTCGGAATCACAGGGTGAGCGTCCGGCAGCTTCTACCCGTCCCGATTTTCAACGCCGTCCTAGCGATGCACCCTCTTCGGAATCGCCCCGTGAGCGTCCGGCAGCCTCGACACGGCCTGATTTCCAACGCCGTCCTAGCGATGCACCCCCTTCGGAATCACAGGGTGAGCGTCCGGCAGCTTCTACCCGTCCCGATTTTCAACGCCGTCCTAGCGATGCACCCTCTTCGGAATCGCCCCGTGAGCGTCCGGCAGCCTCGACACGGCCTGATTTCCAACGCCGTCCTAGCGATGCACCCACTTCGGAATCACAGGGAGACCGTCCGTCCTTTACCCGTCCTGAGAGTGAGCGTCCGGCAGCTTCTACTCGTGCCGATTTTCAACGCCGTCCTAGTGATG
>CAZXCU010000020.1:0-66121 GCA_964639245.1 uncultured Anaerolineae bacterium | reverse complement strand
TCCTTTACCCGTCCTGAGAGTGAACGTCCAGCAGCCTCGACACGGCCTGATTTTCAACGCCGTCCGCCTACCGATGCACCCAATTCGGAACCATCCCGTGACCGTCCATCCTTTACCCGTCCAACAGGCGAATTTACCCGTCGTCCGAATCCAGAAGATACCCAAAAACCCGAACTCCCCGAACGGTTAGCCCGTCCAAGCGGAACGGCTTCCACCCGCCCTCCCGAAAGACCGACTTTTCAGCGCAATTTCAAACCCGCGCCGCGTACTTCACCCTTTGTTTTGGATGAAGACACTGCCAATGAGTTGGACAAAGAGCTGGAATATGTGGATTTTGACGATGATGTCAAACCGCCTTCTGACGAGGACTAGCGAACAGGCAGGGTTTTAAAGTCGCCGTGCGGTGTCGCATATAAACGGCTCACCCATCCGGTGACACCTGCAAATTCAATCTGAATCCACTGTCCATCCGAGGAAATTGCCAGTGCAGGCGCAACTGCCTGAAAGGGGAACGATCCAATCCGTGTGCCATTGGGGGCTTGGCGAATCACCATATCCGTCGTAGCTTGAGCGAAAATGCCTGACTCATCGGGAATTAAGCGATTCATTTCCGCTAAAATAGAATCTACTGATTCCCCTGATGCTGTGACCATTTCAACTTCGGAAGCCAAGACCCACCCCGCAGCCGTTTGATAATAGCCCCGATAAACGCCTGTAATTGGCAATGAATCGCTGGCTTCTCCCAAAATTGCCCCTGTTTCGTTAGGCCATGACCAGAGCGTAAAATTATCTGCTTGTGGCTGCACCAGATAGCCTACCTGCGGGGCTAAAATATCGGCGGTGGCTTGGCGTTCACGGGTTGGCAAATACCACCAGATTTCAGGAATCGCGGTCACATCCCCTAAAGTTTGCACGAAATTGTAATTCACCCACCCACGCTGACCAGCATGTTCAATCAGAATCCAATCTTGAATTTTGCTGAGAATTGGAAAGGTATCCCCGCTTTCAATCCCGCCAATATCCCGATAACCCTGCCCCGGCCCACTTCGCAAGCGTAACTTAGTCGTAGATTGGCCTGTTACCCCGGTTGGAAGAATTTCAGGTGAGCTTTCAATAGGCGCAGCGCGGTAATTTTCAATCAATTCACGGGTCAAATTGACGTAAAATTCCCCGTGGTTGATGCTGCTGGCAAGGTATGACCCTTCCAGCCATTCGTTATAACTGGTAATCATCAACATATCGGGTTGCGTGGCAATCGCAGCTGCGAACGTCTCCCGAAAATAGTCGCCTTCCCGCCTTGGGACAGCAAAAGCCCCTGTTCCGCGCTGGTCAACCAAGCCGGTATCATTCCAACCGGGCATGGCCGTTGCAATCCAGATTCCGCCCTGTTTGCGCGTCCCCCGTTCAAATTCTTTTAATTTGCTGGCGGGGTCAATTGCCCACGCGATGTTATACGCATTTAAGCCATCCCATGTCGAACCGACCCAACCGGGATCCACCCCCTCTGCTATCCAGATGGCGGTATGGTTCGGGTCAACTTTGAGGCGCAGTTCTTCCCATTCCCCCCGCCCAAACCGCCGATTGTTCCAGAAAAAAACAACAGGTCGCCCATCATACGTTAAATAATTCGGATGGTTCAAATAATTGGCGTACATGAAGCGCAAATTTTCTGTCAGCGTGGCAATTGAGCCACTAAACGCGCTCCCCATATCAAAATCAATCGCTGCCAGAAAATCATGTTTTTCTGCGGCTGCTAACAAATAGCGGAAATGGGCATCGGTGGGATTGGCTTGTTCTGAGCCGTACCAACTCATCACAAAACCATCTAATCCAGCAGCTTTACCTTCTATCACATGATTTTCAATCGCCTGTGGGTCGCCATAGGGATAAGTTTCGACAGGAAAATCGGGCATACGGCGGGTGTCTGCCCAATCCGCTTCGCCATACCAGCTATAGTAAAAGGCAAGGATTTTTAAATCGCTGCCTTGTGGTTGGGCTTTAATTGGTTGAAGTAGTGGAAAGCAAATAAAAAGTATCAGAAAAAGCAGAAAAATATTTTTCATTCACGATTTGTCCAGTGATGAACAGCAAAACTAGCACCTATACCTAGCAAGAAAACAGACAATATTAAAACACCAAACCCCTGACCTTTTTTGGGAAGCGGGCCGTTAACGGTACGCGAGTTATCTACGGTGACACCATTTTTATCAGGCCCGAAGGTACTTAGAATCAAAAAACTGATTATCATAAGTACGGCAATGATAAGATACAAAAAAAGTGCTATTTCTTTTCTGGCATCTTTTGAGCGTTTGGGTTTTTCTTCCAATCTTATTCCTCAGTTTTAGCTGGTTTAGGTGTAACCCGCGCTGTTGGAAAACTCTGCTCCATGACACGCACCATGCCCGGCTTACCGCCTTTGATTTTGCGAACATGCTTGCGTTCGGTCACAATCACATCCACCGCTTTTTCCTTGCGGGCTTTGCTGTAGTAAGCTGCATAGGCGGCGGCTTCTTCAATCACCTGTTTATCTATTTTGCGCCCATGGGTTTTGATGACCACATGCGACCCCGGAACACCCCGCGCATGAAGCCAGATGTCCTCGTTCGCGCCTTTGCCAAAGGTGACATCTTCATTTTGACGGCTGTTGCGGCCTATCCAGATGACTGTTCCATCATCCGCAATGACTTTATACGGTGCGGATTTTTGTCCGGCGGGTGCTTTGACCTTTTGCCCACGCCAATAGCCGCCCTCTTGCAATGCCTGCTGGACTTCGCCAATTTCAGGCCAATTCGCTGCCAGTTCTAAATCAGCTTCCAGTTGCAGCAAATAGCGCAGTTCACGCTCGACATTCAAAATCAATTCGGGGAGTGCTTGGCGGGAACGTTTGGCTTTTTCATATTTTTCAAAATACGTTTTGGCATTTTCTACCGCCGTTTTGAGAGGATCAAGTTTGATTTTAAGCGGTGGGCTGTCAAAATCATATTCTGCTTCAAATTCGGTCATGCCTTTTTTAATCTGAAATTGATACCCCAGCAGCAGTTCTCCCGCTTGACGCAGTTTTTCCACTTCCGCTTCATCGCGTTCCTGTTTTTGCAGGCTGTAAAGTTTGCCGTTCAGCCGTTTTTCCGCATTTTTGATTTGTTCATAGAGCGGCTTTTTGCCTGCTTCATAAGCGGCTTCGCCGGAAATTTCCCCGTAGAATAATTCCAGCGCTGCACTGATGGCAGTAACTTTTTCCCACGGCGGTTTATGGGTGAGGGGATAGACCGA
Organism: uncultured Anaerolineae bacterium; assembly: GCA_964639245.1. Lineage (GTDB taxonomy): Bacteria > Chloroflexota > Anaerolineae > Aggregatilineales > J027 > SB15. The sequence goes on along the minus strand of CAZXCU010000020.1, from coordinate 62,851 downwards.
ATAGGCGGTGATTTCGCCATTTTCCCGCGTGATGCCCACCTGCCAATCGCGCTCTAAGAGTGGCAGCATGACTTCTTGATAGGCGCGAAACACCTCACGCGGACTCGTATCTGCCGCAGGGCAGTTTGCCCGTCCGGTAGCGCGGTAGATTATTTCACGGGCAAGTAGCGGACTTAGCCCATGAATTCGCCGTGTCAGCGATTGGGGCGCTTTAGCGTAAACGTCTTCATCCAGAAATTTTTTGATGTCCTCAACCGTGATGAGTGCTGGGGGGAGTTTGGGTTGCGGTGGCGGTGGGTGATAGGTATAGCCCGGCAAAAGCTGACGCACACGGTTTTCATCTGCGCCTACCCGCCGCACACATTCCAGAATGGTCTCGTTTTCGACCAAAATGATATTCGCCCGCCGTTCGACGGGTTCAAGAATCAGCGAATATTCCCCGTCCGGTGTGCCAAAATCCAAAATGATGATGCGCTCCCATGCTGGCTGCCGCACCGCCAGAATCAATGCGCCGTCAATTTCTTTTTTGAGCCGTAACACCAAAGGCGAATCATACGGCGACCCCCGTCGCAACTTATCATCGGTCAGATGAATCCGTGCGGTGTTGGGGTCAGCCGAAAGAAACAGATAATGCCGCGAACGCTGACTGTAAATTTCCATGCCCAGCGACACATCATCAATTTCAACAATTTTCTGAACACGTCCCCCCACCAGCGAATCATTGAGTTCATCGACCAGCGCGGCAGCCGTGAAGTAATCAAAGTACATGGGCTAGATAAATTCAGTTTCTACGCGGTCAGCCCGCACACCTTCCACGGATTTGACCGCTTCAACCACCGCATGAACATCTGTGCCAGCAGGGAGCGTTCCTGTAATGACCACCGAGCCATAATTGACCCGAACAAACGTCCCATGGGGCAGCACTTTACCCACATCAAAACGCAGGGTTTCATCATCATACAATTGACTGGCATCCATACTAACCACACCGGGAACATCCGGCACATTATCTACCAGCACACGGCGCGATTTTGCGGAACGGGTGTGTCCCTTCAAACTTACATGCCCATTGACCGATGTACATTCAAAATGTTCTCTATCGCGTTTGAGCGGGTCATAACCGCGTACAAATTCACGAATGTCCTCTAAAATATCCTCATCCGGGCGGATTTTTGCTACGACTGTCATACCGATTCCTTTATCAATGTCTTTATTTACCAAGTATCGCCGAAGATTAAGCGTATGGGTAATTTTAGCGCTTCTTTAGACGAGTTTCATCCCAAATTCAAAATCACATTAAATACATATTTTGACCGTATTATATGTATATATTTACAGAGAGTATGGCGTATATTATCCTTTTCTTAAACTAATAGAAAGGGAATTTATCATGTCAGAAGAAAATCAAATTATCATGTACCAAACGGAAGACGGTCAAACAGTTGTGCAAGTTACCTACGAGGATGAAAATGTGTGGATTACTCAGGCTCAGATGGGAGAACTATTCCAAAAGTCAAAAGCAACTATTAGCGAACATATAAAAAATGTTTTTGACGAAAAAGAACTTGATGAGGAATCAGTGGTTCGGGAATTCCGAACTACTGCCAGTGACGGGAAACAATATAAGACCAAGTATTACAACTTGGATGTAATTATTTCGATAGGCTATCGAGTTAAGTCGCATCGGGGAACACAATTTCGTATTTGGGCAACCAAAACATTGAGGGAATATATCATCAAAGGCTTTGTCATGGACGATGCTCGGTTGTCAGGCGGGCAAACCAACTACTTTGATGAATTGATGGAGCGTGTACGCTCGATACGAACTTCCGAAAAGAATTTTTATGAGAAGGTCAAGGATATTTTTGCCACGAGTATAGATTACAACCCGCAAACAGAGTACGCCAAACAGTTTTATGCGACAGTTCAAAATAAATTTCACTATGCTATTCATGGCAGAACGGCTGCCGAATTGATTGTTGAACGGATTGGAAGCGACAAGCAAAACTTGGGGCTGACCAATTGGAAAGGCCAAATCATCACCCGCAAAGATGCCGAAGTTGCCAAAAATTATTTGGAGGAGCTAGAATTAAAACGGCTCGAACTCATGGTAGAGCAGTTCCTAATATTTGGTGAACTTCAAACGGTGGAACAAAAACCGATGTACATGGCAGATTGGTTACGAAAATTAGATGATTTCATCCGCTTTCACGACAAAAAACTTTTAAGTGATTCAGGCAAAGTTTCACGTAAAGCAATGGAAGATAAAGTACGGGAAGAACTCGCCAAATTCAATGAAAAGCCAAAAGCTGAGCCGCCACAACTTAATCCGTAAGTTTTTTGTCTGCCATAAAGAATTTTTCGCCAGCGTTAAGGCGAGTGACAATTAACTTTTTCATTCGCCATGCAGTTCTATAGCTCAAGTTCAGCTTATAACCGAGTTCTCTTATAGGATGGTTGCCATCTGATTCAACCATAAGATAAATAACCAAAAACCATTTTTTAAGCGGTGTTGCAGACTTATGAAACATAGTATTCGCAGTAGGGTAAACTTGATTACCACAGTATTGACAGCCATATGACCTGTTATTTTTGAGAAGGTGATGCTTTGTAACCTTTTGGCATGTTTCACAGAAAATCCCGTCAGGCCAGCGATAATTTTTTAACCACTCAAGGCAGGCTTTGTCATCGGGAAACTCTTGGTGGAAGTCTTCAAGGGTGTACATGGCAAAATCCCATCATGAAAAAAACCCACTCAGAAGTGGGCTTTTGTGTGTGCCGATGACCGGATTTGAACCAGTAACCCGACGATTATGATTCGTCTGCTCTGCCGTTGAGCTACATCGGCCTATCTTTTTACCATTATAAACAGCAAAAATCGGCTGTCAATGGTATTTTCAGGGCGTGACAGACGCAGGCGTATTGAAAAATTCCCCGTGATAACCAAACAGCACAGGCTGAGGGATTTCTGCCCGTCCAATTTCTGTCAAAGAGGGTGCATCCAGCACAAGCAAAAAAGAGGTTCTTTTCACTGCATCTAAGACCACCGACAGGATGACCCCATCATCTTCGGTTTTAGGAGCAGGTGCAGCGACAAACACTCCCTCTCCCGGATAGCAGTCTGTTTCTGACCAAGTGAGGGTGCTGCCGGTTTTAAGGTCAATTTTCACCAGTTGATTGTAAAAACCTTGCCGATGACGGAGACCAATGCCATACACATAACGATAATCTTTGACCATATTGACCCGTGCATAATCAATGCGTGGAAGTTCAATGCAGGTGTCCGAGAGGACTTCGTAGGTAAGGTAGCCTTTTTTCTGTTTTAAGGGAATCCGATAGCGCCGTAAATTTCCAAAGGGCAGTTCATTAGCTGCATCCTGAAGGCGATTGAGATAATAAGACTGAATGATGCTCGCATCTTCATAAGCATCAATATCCACGACCAATTCATCACCTACCTCAAACGCATTCACATGGTGAAAGGCAAAAAACGCATCGCTTTCATAACGCCCGACCAATTCGCCTGTATGCCGATGAATCACATAAAAAGGGGTTCCCCGACGGGGCTTCCATTGGTAATTTTCAATGAAAGGTTTTAGCCATAACAGCAAACTGAGGGAATGAACCACCAAAGGAAATTCTGTGATGATAATGTAATTTTGACTCATCCCAAAACTGTGCATATAAGCGGGCATCTGTACAGGTACAGCCGCAATCTGATGCGGGTGTCCTCCGGCACGCATTTCATAGACACGGTATTGGCTGACACGATTGAAGCGTGTGACCACATTATAAACAGAATCTTCATCAAAATGCGGGTGGGCGGTGGTCATCTGCCCCACATTCCCCTGCTCATAATTGAAAACCCCTACGGTTTCTAATGTTTGAGGGTCAAATTCAATTTGAATCGGGGTTTCACACAAAGCGATATAGCGTTCGGCTAATTTACCGATGTTGACTTTGGCACTGTCCGTAATTTGTGGCGAAAAAACTGCCATCACACGGCTAAAGAGTGAACGGCAGGGGTCAGTCGCAAATTCCGAATAGGTAATTTGATTGGCTTCGCAGGCGCTTTGATACGCCTTGCCCTGAATGAATTTATTGGCATAGGAAACCTGCCCCCCTTGAAAGACAAAACGATGCAGCATTGCCAACCCATCGAACCAATGCCGATAGTGCTGCTGCCCTATTTGAAAAGCGCCGGGGCCATTGCGGATGAGTGTGCCTGACAGCCAAGTCGGAATTTGCCCCTGAACCGGCAAATTTTCAATCGCTATTTCATGTTCAGTTGTGCCTAATCCCAACAGAGCTGCATCGTACATCAGGACTTTTCCTAACTAGGGTCAATAAGTTCGGCAGCGATTTTTCCAGAGGAGAGAACCGCCGGCACACCTGCACCCGGATGCGTTCCCGCCCCCACAAAATAGAGGTTGGCAAATTCCTCTGAACGGTTATGTGGCCTAAACCACGCCGATTGTAACAAACTCGGTTTCACCGAAAAAGCCGCCCCTTTGTAACTATTCAGGGTATTTTGGAAATGGAGGGGGTCAATACTATGTTCGGCAATGATATTGGACTGTAAATCGGGCAAATAATGATCTTCCAGAAATTGCATGACTTTATCGCGGAAAGGGCGAATAGCCTGTGTCCAATCTGTACCCGAATCGAGATGCGGAACAGGCGCAAGCACATAAAACGACTCGCACCCCTCAGGCGCAATTGTCGGATCGGTTTTCGTGGGCATGTGCAAATAGAGCGAAAAATCGTCCGTCAGGCGGTGTTTATTAAAAATGTCCCTCAACAAACCACGATAACGCTCATTCAAGATGATGTTGTGGTGGTCAAGGCGGCTATCCAGATAACGCCGTTTTGTCCCAAAATAAATGACCACCAGTGACATGCTATAGGCCATGCGGTCAATGCGCCGATTGGTATACTTGCGGCGGTGTTCTTCTGGAATCAGATGTCGATAAGCAAATGCAACATCGCCGTTACAGACAACCTCATCGGCGGGGACTTCTGTTCCGTCGGCTAATCGCACCCCCACTGCACGACGATTTTTGATGATAATTTCTTTCACTTCAGTATTGAGATGAATTGTGCCACCAATATCGGTAAATAAACGCCCTAAGCCTTCGACGATTGCGCCTGTCCCCCCGATGGCGTAATGAACTCCCCATTCTTTTTCAAATTGAACGATGAGCGTATAGATGGAAGGGGTATCAAAGGGGTTTCCGCCCACCAAAAGCGGGTGAAATGAAAAAACACGCCGTAAAAAGGGATGTTTGATGTAGCGAGATACAAAACTGTGGGTTCCCCAAAATGCCTGCAACCGAATCATGTCTGGCATGATTTTGAGCATATCCGGCAGGGTTAAAAAAGGTTGGTCGGTCAGGGGGTGAAAAGTAGTAAAAATCTTTTCCGTCTGCTTGACAAAACGCTGGTAGCCATCGACATCAGCGGGATTCAATTTTTGAATTTGCTCAAGCATATCCTTGAGCTGATGGCGGTAATCAAAACAGCGATTTTCATGGTCAAAAATACGATAAAACGGATCAAGCGGTACTAATTTGAAATAGTCCTCGCGTTTTTTATTGGCAGCCTGAAAAATTTCATCAAAAATGTAGGGCGCAGTAATAACCGTTGGCCCACCATCAAATTTGAAACCATTGATTTCATACTGGTAAGCCCGTCCCCCTAGCTGGTCACGTTTCTCAAATAAATGGACATCATGACCTTTGGCAGCCAAACGTGCAGCCGCGCCTAATCCCCCGAATCCACTTCCGATAACGACTATTCTTTTGGGCATCATTCTATCCTGTTAGTGTTGAAAAAACGTGTGAAATTGTGTTGTTTGCAGCCAGATGAAAGGAATTTGACGGATTTTGCTCCACTTATTGACATGGGCGCGGCGGGTAAATACATCATAATCGTGTTGTTCGATGTCATCTAAAATAGCTTGATAAAACCGGGCCGCAGCAGCAATGGCAAAGCGCCCACCCGGAGACAACAGCGCAATTCCCGGCAGCGAATCGGCATACAACCGCCGCGTGCGTTCAATTTGAAATTTCATAAAAGCCCGCCAACGGTCATCTACACAGCCGCGTTCAAGGTCTTTTTCAGATAATCCAAACGCTGCCAATTCCGCTTGGGGTAAATAAACCCGCCCGCGTTCCCAATCTTCCGCCACATCGCGCAGGATGTTGGTTAACTGAAGCGCTACGCCCAGTTTGATGGCATAGGGAACGGCTGCCTGACTCTGAAAACCGACAATGTGCATTGCCATCAACCCGACTGTTGACGCTACGCCATAACAATAGGTCGTGAGTTCATCAAATGTTTCATACCGTTGTTGCTTCAGGTCGCGGAGTACGCCCTCAATCAGACACAGGGCATATTCTTTGGGGATATGATAATGCGCCAAGGTCTTGCACCATGCCGTTGCCAGTAAATGTCCGTGGGGGGGATGTCCATGAAGCGTGTAATGCACCCATTGCGCTAGCTGCTCCTCAGCCTCAACGGATGGGTAATCTACAAGGTCGTCCACCGTTCGACAAAAAGCATACAGCGCCCAAATTGCGGGACGATTTTCTAGCGAGATAAAACGCGAAGCCATGTAGAAAGATTTACTGTGGTCTTGGGTTATCTGTTTGCAGAGAAGATAAGCCTGTTCCAAAGATGATGGTGCATCATGGTGATGGTTGGCAGCAGGGCGGTGAGAATAGAGCGCTTGACTTGCCAGCTTAATGAGTGGGATTTCCCATGTTTCTAAGGCCATAATCTCTTCTCCCAATTGCAAACAATGTTCGATTTAATATTCTCAAGTTTATATCTTAATTATATTTCTCTTGAGAATCTGCAAATATTGTACAAATTATACACAAATATCAAACAAGTGCAAAAATTTCATGACTTACTCCAAGCCAGCAGCATTGTCAGCGTAAAAACACACCGTTTGGGCTAGGAAATAAAGCAAGTTTGTTGAAGTGGATTGGCAGCAACCAATCCATGATGAGAGGATGTATTGTGCGAAAAAGTTAGTCCGTGTTAGGGGGGCAGTTCAAGCGATACACCCGCATTTTTTTATCCTCACCGCCTGCTTGACTCGCAAAATCATAGGGGGATTCATACACCAGCGAAATACGCGAGTCATTGGCGGGAACAAAACGCTGGTCAGGCAGCACCATCAACCATTTTGCATTGTTTTCGCAGAGGAAATTCATCATTTTTTCCCCTTGCAACAGCAGTGGCACAATCTCCGGCGTGACCAATCCGGCGGTATCAATCATCGGGCGTGGGGCATAATATCCCAATGCGCCAATATCGTGGACAGCAAAAATGTCTTCGGCGGGAATATTGGCTTTGACCCATTTTGCCGTAGCGACCATTTCGGTATTGATAATTCTCACATCATTGGCGTAGGCTTGCCCGCCAATCCATAAGAAACTCGGCAGGGCAAGAGCTGTTCCCAAGGCGAGTGAGCGTGTCAGTACCCGTCCCAACATCGTCAGGCGATACCGATTGACCAAATCGAGCAACCCTCCACCCATATACAGCAAAAGTGGCGGCAATGCGGGCATCACATAACGCCCATGTTGATAGGGGGCGGGCAGTCGCAATACAAACAAGGTAATATGAACCAATGTCCAAATCAAGGGCAGCAAAAATACAGCATATTTGTAGTCTGCACGAATTTTTTGAATCACCAGCCAGATCCCCCACACAATGCCGGGTAAACCCATCAATTGTGCGCCGGGCGAAAGTGGCAAGGTCATGTTAGCATAGCGTGTCGGAAGCGAATCGGCACGGGCGGGCGCATTTTCGGCAATTTTTGCATCGGCGGTACTCGGTAATAATTCGCCAGTCAGGTCGTAATTGAAAATCACATAGGGCGCAACCGTCATGAGCCAAACAAGACTTAAGCTCCCGGCCCAAAGCATATAGCGGCGTGGATTTTTCATTCCAGTTGTAACCAACCCCATCAGTCCCGCCAAGCCCACCAGCGCAATGCCTTCGGGACGAGTCAAAAAAAGCAACCCGCCAACGAACCCGGTTACTGCACCTTGCAATAGAGGACGGGTCGTATATTTGTCATCAATTTCTCGAAAGACAAAATAAATTAACGCCAGACTGAGCGCCATAAACAACATCGTTTCCATGCCCGAAGCGGCTGCCCAGACCATATGCCACGCCAGCAGCACCGAAAATCCCGTTGCCCATCCCACATAGCGCATCTCAGGGAAAAGCTGTTCACCAATTCTCGCAGCAAAACCCGCACCCATCGCCAGCGCCAGAATCCCCAACAAATGCGCCCAGAAAAATGGCGCAAGATTCAGCAGATGGCCTATTGAGAGCAGGACAGAATAGAGGGGGGCAGTCGAAGCCGCACTGGGTTCACCCGGCACAAACGCCCATTCGCCATTTTCAGCCAAATTCCGCGCATACACCTGATGAATCCATGAATCGTCTAAGGGAAAGCCTATTTCATGGCGCACACTGGCAAGAATCACATACAGCAGCACTGCCAGCAATGCGGCGATTAAAAACACTCCATCACGGCGTGCAGTCGAGGTCAAATTCATATACCTGAAATCCTTCGCTCTGGAGTCGGGTTAAAAAGGCGGGCGGGTCAATGCGTCCTTCATAAAGCGGAACAAACGCATCGGTTACATTTTCATCAATAATTAAATACTGAATACAATATTTTTGCGCGATTTGATAAGCGGTGTCCAGCGATTCATCCGGCAAAGTCACCCCGATTCGCCCTGTATAATAATGCCACTCGGCGGGGTCATTCACCATCAAGCGGGCATCGGGAGGCAAATTTTCAACCACATTCTCATAATTCGGAATATTCTCCCAACCTTCTGCCTGCTGACTCCATGCTGAAAGACCCAAGACAAGCGGCAACAGCACGGCGGCTGTGCCAAAAACGGTTTGTGCTTGCCGAATATTCTTCCATTTACGGAATTTACCCAATGCCGTAATTGCCTCATCCAAGCCAATGAAGCCAAAAGCAACCCAGAAGGGTAACAAGGCGGCGGAAGAATGAAACAACCCGCCACGGATACCGGGATAGGTAAAAACGAGCGACATTGCCAGATGCAAGCCAATCGCATACCAGATGATCCCAGCGAAAAATCCCTCACAACGGCGTTTCCAGAGAGTCCATGCGGCGAGAGGTGTCAAAAAAACAAAGCCTTCCACCGCTAGCCATGTTGCCAACGCCCCAGTCATGCCATCCATGCGAGATTGCAAAATATTGCCCGCACCCCAATCCAAAAATTCGTTCACTGACCATTTGGCAGGATAGCTAAATAAATCGTTATACCCTTTTAGGAAAATTGTGCCGACTCCGCCTGATGGTAAGGGCGCACCAAACGCCGACATATTCCGCAAAAATAAAGGCAACATCGTGATCAAATAGGTGAAAATAAGCGTGATGCTGTTTTTGCCCGCCTCTCTGCTGACAGAGTGGGGTCGAGGCCACCCAATCACAATCAGCCCTACCAAAACGAACAACAAGCCGTCCGCCCGCGCCCAATGTGCCAGCGCCCCGCAGATACCCGCCAGCGCGTACCAGCGCCAATGGCCTGACTCGTGTCCCAAACCTACGCTGATGAGGGCAACTGACCCTAAAAATCCGAACAAAACAAACGTATCGGTGGTTAAATAAAAAGGCAGATACAATCCCCCGAACAAAATACTTAACCCGGAAAGCCAGCCATGCCGTTTTTTGCCGAATTTTGCGCCCAGCCACATTCCCACACAGGCCAACCCGATATAAAACGGCACAAAAGCGACTTGCGCCACCCAAAATTCCGTCCCCAAAATAACCATCGGAATCACGGCGATAAGCGAAGCCAGCGGCATCCAATAGCGGTGACTTTCGGTTGGTAGGTTGTCGGGTGCATTGACATAGTTCCACAAATACGCATCGGTGAGACCGTCACCATCCGCCAATTTCGCGCCCGCATTATAGTAATAATAGGCATCGGTGTAACCCGGTGTTTCGCGCAGCGCCATCATGAGGATGCTCAACACAAGCCCCATAGCTGCCAGCGTCAAATAAGCCCGTCGGGTCATTGGAGTTTGCCCATCAAAGCAGCCGCAAAACCCCCTAAAAAGAGGGTACGCGCCACAATCATCAACGCAAAAGGCAGGCGGTAGGCTTCGCTGATGAGATTGCCCGATTCAGCCCCATACCGAAACAAAAGGGGATACTCAATAAATGTTCCTATCATCAAAGTGACCGCCCCCAGAACGCCAATGCGGGTGGGAAAATTGAGTAAAATGAAGGGCAGCAGCACTACCACCCACTGCGGCGACCAACCATGACTCCACAGCATAAAAATCACCAATGTGATGCTCAAAAACGCAAACTGGGTTGAAATTTTATCCGCCATAGGGCGCATAAAAAGCCATAACCCGAAAGCTGCAAAGGGAATCAGACGCAACCAAGCCGGAATCACAGCCTCATTTCCCCATTGTCTCACGATCTGCGCCTCTGCATCGTACCGCGCTTCCCCACCGGGAAAACTCCCCGTCCGATAGTTGCCATCCAGCAGCGCCCATACCGTTTGATAGGAGGGTTTGCTGAATTGAACAGTCAAAGAAGTCCATGCTATTTCCCCGCCCCATGCTAGCAAAGCACCTAGCACAACCAGCGCGATTCCTAAACTGAAGGCACTAAAAATTATTGCTTGACAGCGCGGATAAAATTTCCAGACGACGGGTAAAATCAGCACCGAAATATATTTGGTCAAAATTCCGAATGAAATCACCGCCGCAGATGGGATATTTTTCGCCTGAATGAGCCACCTAAAACCCATCAAAACCGTAAAAATCACGATGCTTTCAAAATTCCACGCGGTCATGACCAACGGCGTAACCAGCAAGGCATAAACCCAACTCAAAGCAATTCCCGTGTCTGAACCATGCAGTTTTTCCCCAAGCTGCCGCACTAAGAGAAGATTACCGATGTCAAACAGGGTCATCAGGAGAAACAGGACACTCGCCCAATTGGTAAAATTATTGAACAGGGTAGCGAGCAGCGCGGTTAAGGCAGGCCACACCGGAGGAAACTCGACCCAGTAATCTTTATAGGGCAAATTATCAGAGGCCACACGGCTGGAAATCTGGTAATGCTCGGCGTAATCGCCTAAAGTCGTTAATCCACGCTCTACAAGTGGTAAATCAGCATCGCTGGTGGCTAACAATTGTGGCTGATACACGATTAACAACCCGATGCGCAGGCTGATAAACAAATACAACAGCACGCGCCAATCAGTAAACAGTTCGGGCAGTGAATTTTTTTTACTCACCCGTGCTGACCTTTTCAAAAATCACGGCTTGGTCATCTTCATAGACGATTTGCCATTGTTCGCTGTCCTCGCGGAGCAGGGTCGCCAGCGCGTTTTCATCTTCCAGCATCACCGTCTGAATATCATACTTTTCAAAAATTTCGCGCCACTCCGACCCGCCCAGATAAGAGGTGAAGTAATCCTGCAAAAAGGCATCCCCATATAAATCTGTGCGACCATCGACAAAAACGGGGACATCCGGCAGCAGGAAAATTAGCAACCCGCCCCAGTTATACGAATTGAGCAGATTTCCCTGTGGTGGGTTTTGTTCCAGATATGCCACTGCTGCTAGCGGTAAAAATTCTTCCTGAATATCGGTCACATTTTCCGTCAATAAATCGGATGAAATTTTCGTCAGCCCTCCCAGCAAAACCACCCCAAGCAGCATCCAATTTAAAATTAAGCGGGTTCCTTTGACACTTTTCATCGGGCGAAGCTGCCAGCCACGCTGGTCTAAATAGGCATCGACAAGGCGAGACAGGGCAGGGGCAGCCACAATCGCAAACACGGCGATATTCCGCCCTGCCCACAACGCCAGCAGCAGCGTTCCCACCAACAAGCTCACCTCACTCCATGCTAGGCGTTTTGAGGTCACAATGGCGAAGGTGATGAGGGCCGCCAGCAGCACCAGAAAAGGCCATGTTTGCGGAATTTTAAAATTGGGGGACTGCCATTCTTGGATGAACAAATTAAGGGTTTGCAAACCCGCCGTTTCAAATGGATACAAAATCATGCGGATTCCATACGGGTTAATCGCCAGCGCCAAAATCGAAATGCCCGTAATCAGCCCTAATTTGCCGATTTCGCGCCATGCAATCGACTCCTCAGGATTAAAAAATTGCCCGACAATTTCCCCGACGAGAAAGCCAAAAAGTAAAATAAAACCGATGGCAAATCCGCTATGCAGATTCACCCACAGCATCATCAATAGAGGAATGCCCCACAAATAATTTTTTTGGTGAAACTTGTAGAGATAAAGAATATATAAGATGACGGTACTCAATAAAAACGAAAACATTTGCGGGCGGGGCGACCAGAACACAGCGGCGGTGGCAGCCCCCAACACCACCACAAACGCTCGCACATACGTATTGCCCCCACACATCCGATACACAAAGGCCATGCCTGCGGTGGCTAAAAATGCCGTAAGAAAAGCAAGACCGATGGTGCCACTGTCGGTTGTTTCGCCCGCCCCCCCTGTAACACGATAGGCCAGGGCAAAAAATAGCTGGGAGAGCCAACTGTGGTTAATCCACTCGTCGCCATTTTGGGTATGGGAGAACACGTCTTCGCGCAGGATTTTGCCTTCGTCCAGCATCGTTTCGCCACTTCGCAGATGCCACCATGTATCTGTATCAACAGGCACACGGGTTGCCATCGTGAATAGCAAAATAAACAAAATCCACAAGGTGAGACGTTCGATAGTTAGTTGGCGCATGAGTCCTTCCAGTCAGGGTTAATGCTACCTGAAAGCGCCGATTCTGTACAAACCCTTTGGCGATAAATTTAGTTTTATGCTACGCTTTGGGCAATTTATCGGGGGGTTCGTATATGGCCTACAGGATAAGAAACCTCTCCCAACAACTCATCTTGATTCACTGGGAAAAAACGCCTAATGACCAAGAGCGTGAGCAGTTTGTCAAAGATGTTCAGCACCTGCTGGAAGCTGCCGAAAATAAACTTTACGTGATTTCAGACTTGCGAAAAGGGCGCATCAGCGATTTACAAACGCTGCGTCGGTTGATTGAAATTCTCCAGCACAAAAATTATGCGGGTGGGACTTCGTTTTCCAGCGATGTCCGCACCAAATTGATTGCAGGAGTATTTGCTAAACTGGCTGATACGCAAAATGTCCGTGACAAAGATTGTGAAACCCTAGAAGAAGCGATGGGATTTTTAGAATCGCTTTCACCCGGCATCACCAAAGATATTGATTGGGAAAGTGTTCTCCTTGCTTAGGATGCGGCCTTATCTGCTGGTGACGCTGGCGCTGGTCATTTACCTCAGCGCCATTTTTTTCAGCGACGAAAGCGACTCCAAGACTTTTGTGACCATTGGCAGTTGTTTTAGCCAATGTACGGGGGAAAACGGCGAAAACTGTGCTGTTCCCGACGATGCAACGCTTGACGAACAGTTTGAAATTGAGGGCTACGACGGGCAGTTTAATTATTTTATTGCGCGTGACCCGGCTGACGCTGTCCCCTGTATTGATGTCCCTGCGTACCGTTACCAGCGTATTCTGCTGCCGTTGATGGGCTATCTGCTAAGTTTTGGACAAGAATCCACCATCCCATTTATTTTTGTGCTGATAAACAGTGTGATGCTGATAATCGCTACACGAATCTTAGAAGATTTACTCACTCTGGCGGGACGCAAAATCTGGTTTGCGCTGAGTTATGGGCTTTTTTTCGGATTGATGATTTCTACTCGCTTGAGTACCAGTGAACCGCTTGCCTATGGGCTGGTGCTGGCAGCACTCTGGGCCTACCACAAAAATCACATAGGATGGATGGCGGTTGCTTTGGGGTTGGCGGGATTGGCAAAGGAAACCACCGGATTCATGACCGCCGGATTTTTGCTGTGGTTGGTGCTGAACAAACGCTGGCGGGAAACAGTTCTGCTCATTTTGGTAGCAGGTATGCCCTTTGTCTTGTGGCAGCTTTATTTATATGACTGGTTCGGGCAAACGGGCTTCGGGTCTGGCGGGGCAAAAGCCACTGGTTTTGAAATTATTCCCTTTATGGGGGTTCTCAAAATCGGGATAGAAGGCGGAGTGGCAGCTTTTTTACTTTTGGGGGTGCTGCTGGTCGGAATTCCGGTGGTCATGCCGTCCATCTGGGCTTTGTGGGTGAGCGTGCAAGATTTCCGCCACAAAAATATCAGCCTGTATACCTGTCTTTTGTTCACTACAGCGCTCATCATGCCGTTTGTCCCTTTTTCCACCTACCGTGAATTTTTAGGGATTTACCGTTTTATCCCCGGTTTGGTGATGATGGTGGTTTTATACAGTGCCGAACGTCATCTCCGCCGTCCTTTGATGTACAGCACCCTGTGGATTGTACTTTTGCTGTTTTTGTCTGTAGGATAAGATTTTCTATCTTTCTTCAACCCAAAAGGCATTCGGATGGTATTTACGATTCAAAGTTATCAGGGCGGGGAAACGCTCGAATCCATTCTACGGGATGTGCGGTTGTATGGCGATGCCAGCATCAAACCCTACGCTACTGCTCAAATTAAAATCATCCCGATGCGTTTTGAAACCTTGCGTCCAACAGCTTACTATGTTCTTGAGGAAAATCTGGAAGCGCAGCGTAAAATTCGTGATTTACTGCAAACCCATCAGGCCATCAGTCTATTTGCGTTAACCGGGCTTTTGAAATATCAACTGGACGGCATTACGCATTTCACTGCCCCCCCCATCATCGAAACCTATTACGAACCCCAAGAAGCGCAAATAGTTTCCGCCATTGTGGATGGGTTGCATCGGATTTCTCTGGCGCGGGAACTTGGATTAGAAAAAATGTGGGTTGTGGAGATAAGCCATATCCCACCAGAATATCCGCTTGTGCCGCTGCCTTTGCATTGGGAAGATGTCAAACAGGTCAAGAGTGTTCCTCCGAATAACGAAAAACGAAAATTCCGCTTTGCCCGATTAGAGGATTTTCCTGATGTCTCCGCTTTTAGCGAGGTCAACATTACAGAGGAAAATTATCTCTATTTCTTTTATCGTGTTCTGAGTAAACTGGGGTCACAAGGAATACGCAGCGAATAACCCGATGAGTCTTTACGAAACCGCTATCCGTCAACAATTGCATGGGCTTTTAGACAGCAGCAGCCACGATTTTAACCACCTAGATCGCGTATTGGCCTATGCCCTTGCGCTGCAAAAAACCTATGGAGGGGACACGGAAGTTTTGACCGCCGCTGCCCTGCTGCATGATCTGGGTCGGAATGACAAAACACTGCATGGCGAAGCGAGTATTCAGGCATCCCTGCGCGACGCGAAAGCAATTTTAATGACTGTTGATTTCCCCGATGAAAAAATTCAACAGGTGCTGCAAGCCATTGCCGAACATGACCAGCCCCATCTCGAAAAATTCTCCTCACTTGAAAGTCAGATTCTTAAAGAGGCAGATTTTCTGGCAGGCGGCGGCGCAACAGGCATTTTACGCTCCGCTATGTGGACGGGCGAAAGCGGTCAGCCATTTGACAGCCTCATTGAACGGCTCACCCGCAAGATGCCAGCACGGATTCACTCGCTGGACTTGCCGCACAGCCGCCAGCTTGCCCAGCGCGATTTTATTTTTACCCGCCTGTTTTTAGCGGTTTTACACTCTGAACAGGCCATCCCTCCTGTTTCATCCGTTCCATATATTGTGATTGAGGGAATGAGTGGGTCGGGCAAAACCACCCAGATAACCCGCCTCAAAACACGCTATGAAGCGGCGGGGCAGCAGCCCTACGAACTGCCCGAACCGACTGCATGGTTCAATCAGATGAAAAATCAACTCGCACTCTCGCGGGAGGACAAAACGGGACGATTGCTGCTGCTTTTGCTAGACCGTCATCTCAATGTGAAACCCCGGGTTGAAGCGCATCTCGTGCAGGGCAACCCGATTATTTCGTCGCGTAATTATCTTTCCAGCATGGTTTATCAAAGTGGAGAAGGCTGGCTCTCATCAGAAAATATTGCTTATCTGCACCAATTTCTGCCGCAACCCACCCATCTTTTTCTCCTAGATTTGCCTGCCGAAGTTGCCTTTGAACGCATTGTGCAGCGTAGCCAAGCCACCAACACCCCGACTAGCGAATATGAGACACTCGAATATTTACAGGGGTATCGGGAAAAGTACCACGCGCTCAAGCAGATTTTCCCCTATCTACATATTCTGGATGCCCAACAACCGCCGGAAACGCTGCATGAATCCATCTGGCAGGTGTTAAACCCCCGCTAATTTCAACATTTTGCCGATGGTGCGGAGCAAAATCAGAATATCCAAGACGAGACTTTGATGGCGAATATAATAGAGGTCGTATTGCAATTTGGTGAGTGAATCTTCTACCGAATTGCCGTAGCTATAACGTACTTGCGCCCAGCCGGTGACACCGGGTTTGATGAGATTCCGTGTCCGATAAAACGGGATGCTCTGGGAGAGTTTTTCCACAAAATAGGGGCGTTCAGGGCGTGGCCCAACCAGACTCATTTCTCCCCGCAGGACATTAATCAGTTGGGGCATTTCATCCAACCGCGATTTACGGAGAAATTTACCCACACGGGTAATACGTAGGTCATCGCCGCTGGCCCACTGCGGCCCGGTCATTTTTTCAGCATCAGGAATCATGGTACGCAATTTGAGAATCTTGAAGGTTTTGCCTGCTTTGCCGACCCGTTCCTGGCGAAAAAACACCGGGCCAGGCGAGTCGTACCACATGACAAGGGCGATAAACGGCAGCATTAACCCGAAAAAAAATGACCCCACCAGCGCCAGAAGCACATCCATCAGGCGTTTTAGGAATGGGTAGGGATTAAAGACGGAACTGCTCGCCACTGGCAAAACAATCAGCCAGCTTGATTCGCTGACGTGTTCAATGGGGACTCGTCCGGTTATTTGTTCATATAAAATGGGCATCGGGGTAATGGTGAAGCCCTGCTCATAGGCATCCATGATGCCCTGAAACATATCGCCCGGCATTTCACTGCCATAGGCAAGGATAATTTCAGAAGCGTTCAAGGATGCTGCGGTGGTGGGCAGCAGCTTGCCATCCCGAAGGAGTGTCACCGTTTGGTCAACTTCCGCATGGGTACTCGGATGGCTAACCACACCCACCACCTCATAATCATTTTGGGCTTCGGTTTCTAACACCTCAAGAATCGCCCGTGCTGCCCATCCACTCCCCACCACTAAGGCGCGACGCGGTTGATATGACCACCCAATTAAAAAAGGTCTCCATGTGCGCCAGACACCAATTAAAATAATGGAAGTCACTGCATAATAGAGGATGAATAAACGCGGAAGAGCATCTCGCGGGGAGAGGAAAAAAATAATCACATAAATGATGGTAATTTGAATGACAATCTGGAAAAGGGTCGTGGCAGAGCGTACCCAATCCGAAGCAATTTTTAAATCATAGTAATCATTCGCGCTGGCTAGGGTGAACCAGAGGACTTCCAGCAGCACAAACCACCAGCTATTGAGGAGAATAAAGGCAAGGTCATAGTCTCGTTCCCCGACAAAGGCCCAGATGCGTAAGGCAATCAGAATCGCCAGAAAAATGCAGATGGCATCGCCCAACCGGAGCAGCAAGCGCCGTTCGGAAATTTGCAACTGCGGGACTTTGCGAGCGTTTCTGTCTGACATGCGGTTAGACCTCTTGGCGGAACAAACCCAGCGCAATTAAGCCAATGCAGACGACTAATGATATAAAAGTAACCGACAGCCCGATCAAACTGATGGTCGGAAAATATCGGAATGTGACTTCACCCCCCCCGGCGGGAATTTCCACCGCCATAAACGCCAGATTTGCCCGATAGAGTTCTTGCGATTCGCCATCTATTTCCACCCGCCACCCCGGATACCAAGCCGTTGCCAGCACCAGATAGCCGCCACCATCTATGACCACTCGATATTTTTTTTCGGTGGGGGTATCACTCACCACCTCAAAAAAATCAATTTTTTCAAATGGGGGGTCAGCGGCCTCTAAGACAAGGGAATCTCCGCGAGTGTCGCTGCTTAAAATGACTTCTTGGGCAGGATTCCAAGCCGGGTCTAGTAAGGCTGATTCTGCGGCGGAGTCGTTTTCTGCTTGGATTGCCTGCGGCACAAGCCATGCAAGCGGGGGCATTTCTGGCGACTTGGCGCTGGGTATTTCTCCCTGTACTGTTTCCCATCCGTGTGGCTGAATTTCACCGTAAACCTGTCCAATCGCTGCGGCTTGGAGCAAATCGGCACCATCCGATTCTGTTTGCTCAATGAGTTCAACATAGCGGGCATAATAACGCGGCACAAGCGGGTCAAAATTATTGAATAGGGAAATTTCATCCAGCATATTCAGGTTGGGGAGCAGCGAACTTCGCACATAAGGCCAATTATCCGTCGCAACCCGATAATCAGCTAAATCGAATGTGCTATCAAATTTGACGGTTTCCTCATAATCTTCGTACCAATACAATCGCCCTGAAGGTTGGGTCACGCTGGCATCCCGAAAAAACTGGTCAGGTACAGTGGGATTTAATCCCTGTGCAGCCCATGCCAAATCCGCCGCCACAAACAACAGCACCGCCATTTCCCAGCGTTTAGACGACATATTCCATGTTTCGTCCGGTTGGGCAAGCGTTAAAAAAGCACAGCCCGCCAACCAGCAGCCAAAAGCGACCACTGCTTCTGTCAAGACTCTGAGTGTTTCGGTTTCATCGGTGGGTGTCGTGTTGAATTGGCTGACAATGAGCGAGATGACCGCAAAACCAATCCCCGCCGCCGCCGTAAGACGTGTCCAGAAAAAAATACGCTGGCTGCGCCCCCAATTCTGCGCCCCAATCCCCGCCAGAACACTCATGGCAAACACAGGCCAAATCATCCAGCGCACTGGCTCACGGAAGGCATCAAAGGTGGGAACATAGTCATACAGAGGACGATAGAGCGCCGTGTATTTGCCCAGCGCAAAAATAAATCCGAGCGTGGTTATCCCCGCCCAGAATGGCACAGTTCGGTAAGACGACCAGTGTTCTAACAATGTGCGCCGTTGCAGCCAACCAAACAAGGCCGCAAATGCTGCGATGAGGGGCAGAATCCCGATATAAATCATGTCCTCAAAATACACTCCGCTATCGGGAGTCAGATAGGAACCATCGACTGAGCTGCCAAAAAAATTCGGCATGACCAGCACAAAAATCCGCAGTGGGGCAAATGAAAGATTGGTCAGTTCTTCGTAATCTACCCCGCCGGAACGCTGCGATTCGGATAAAAGCTCGGCTGTAAACAACAGTTGGGTGGAAGCAATGCCAACCCCCAATAAAATTCCGCCTGCGGCAAACGACAGCATTTTTAAGCGAAGCGGGCGTGGCTGACCGAGGACATACCACAGGGTATAACATGCGGCTGCCAAAAACGCATAAAACGCAGTCTGGGCATGTCCCGCCAGCAACAGCATTGCCGCTACCAATCCCAAACTCCCCATCGCCGAAAAAGAGCGTTTTTCCAACACCAGGGTGACTGACCAAAAAAGCCAGCCAAGCCATGCAACCGCATCGGCGGTAGGAAAAGAAGCCATCCGTGCGATGCCATATCCCGCAAAAGCATAAGCTAAGGTGCTGACTCCCCGCCCTAAATTATTAATACCGAGCAGACCAGTAAATTTATACATGCCGTAACCCGCACCCAAAATGTGCAGTACCGCAATCAAATTCATGGCGTAGACATCTGGCAGAAGCAGATGCAGCCAATTGGGAGGGTAAAAAATCGCACTCTGATAATTGGCTAAAAGCGGTGCGCCTGCCCCGTTGTACGGGTTGAGAAAAGGAATACGTCCGGCATGAATTTCTTCAAAGGCAAATTCGCGCCACGGGTAAAATTGGAGCGTGGGCAATCCCCAAAACAGCGAACGCATCCCCAGCAGCAGAGGCGCAAAAAACACGCTGAGCAGCATTCCCAGTAGCAACAAGGGAAACCAACGGGCAATGCCGCGCCGATTCATCTATTGTATAACCTCATAAATCTGGAAATCATCTTTGTCATAAATTAAAGTTAGGCCGTTGTTCCAGCCCGATTCATCCTCGCTTATTTTACGTTCTATCGCCCCGAACATCACATAGCGAATCTGAAATTCATCATACAAGGCATTTTTTTCGGCTTCGGACAGTTCGCCCTGATAGAAGGCTTCTACAAGCTCTTGTTTTTCACCCAAATAAAGGGTTTCTGGCCCGTGCGCTAAGAATGGGCGTAAATGAGTACGAACAGGCAGGTAATTGCCTGTTTCCAGCGCTGCCAGCACCCGTGAGTCAGGTTGGGCATACCCATCTAACCAATCCATTGCCGCAATTTCCGCTTTGGAACGAAACGCCGGCGAGTCGGGAGTCATCATGGTAAAAATCAAGCCAATCCACAGCAGCAGCATCGAGGGCAAAACTGCCAGCATCACCAAGCGTCGGGTTTGGTTGTAGCGTTTGAGATGACGGGTCAGAAGTTTAAGCCCGACCACAGTGAGAATCACCAAAGGGATAAAAAACGCCTCCGCCAAGCGCCGCTGCACATTCAAGGGTAAATAGACCAGTATCGGCACAATCAGCACCCACCCCACCAGCAGCAGATGTTTGTCCTGTCCTTTTTTCCAAGCCCATCGTCCGCCCGCCACCGCAAAAATGGCGAACACACCGTATCCGATGAGGTAATGAAGGGGGTGAGGCGAAGGCAAATCATTCTGGCTGGCCCATGTGGAAAAGGCTTCATTCTGCGAAAACACCCATGCGTTGTACAGAAAAAGAGGGGCTGTAAGTCCGGCGGCAAGTACGCTCAAGCGGGTATAGCGCATCGGAAACTGGCGTTTTTTAAGCCACAGCGCCAACCCCCACGCTCCTAAAATCGCATAAATCACCGCCAGATAAAATGTGACCATCAAGCCAACCACATTCCAGAGCAGCGCGGCAAAAAGGGCATCCTGCCAGCGATTTTGCTTGATAGCATGAAATAGAGAAACCAAACCGATCAAAATAGCGGCGCGGGCAATGGCGACATGCGGCAGCGCCAATATCACCATGAAGGAGTAGCTTTCGGGAATGTAAAATTCAATGGGTTGGCTTCCAAATAATTTACTTTGCCCGGTCAGGAGCAAAAGCCACCCTAACCCCCCGCCAAAGGTCGCAATCAGCAGGGCAAACCAGCGGGTTTTGGGTGTGTGGATAAATTCACCGATGAAAGAATCAATGGCAAGAATCAGCACAAACGTTGAAAGAAAACGGAAAATCTGAAAAGTAACCGCTAATGCAGTCACAAGATTTGGCGCGTCTTCATCCACGAACAGTCCAACCAGATGCCCAAGCGCAATGTAGGGCAAATACAGACCAAATTCGCTGTCTGTTGCTTCGGGCGAGAAAAAAAGGTGGAAACGCCAGTCACCCTCTACGCCCAAGCGCATTTTGCCCAGATAAGCGTTGCCATCTTCTGTGCCGATGACAAAACCGTTGTATTCCCAGTGTTCGCCCGCCGAAAGCCAACCCACCAGATAGGGAAGGGTGGTCAGCGCCGCCACCACACAGGCAAAAATCCAAACACGCCTAGCAACCACAGTCCCGCTACTCCATAAAAAATACTGCTGATGAGAATGCCAAGATATACCCCACGCGGACGATAGACAAAGGTGGCATTTTCCGCAGGCAAGGTCAATGAATCCGTGTCAATTGCTTCCCCTTCGGCGGTTTGCCAGCCGGGAGCATTCGTCACGGTCAATGCTTGCGGACTGCTGACGGTTTGTGTGACTCGGTTGGCGTTTTCCCAATCCAGCGCAAAGTCAACTACTTTTTGATTTTCAAAATAAAAAATCTCATTTTCTTGCCCTGCGAGTTGCAGACCCTCAATTTGGATGGGATACGAAGTCACCACCCAACGCACACCCCATCGCCCTAAGTATTCCGCATTCATCGGGGCATTTTGAATTTCAAGCGTGTCGTCATCGACTTCCAGCACCACCTCCGCCGGAATCGTCGTGCTGTAGCCTTCACGGGAGATGCCGGTGGCAAGTTCGCTGTTTTCGACAAAATTCTGAAGCTGGAAGGGGTCAACGCCATCAAAACGGGCAATTCCCCAAAAAGCAGTATCCTGCTGCGGAATCGCATAACTCGGCGTATAAAGCCGTCCGTGATAATCTTCTAAGAACTGCGGGGGGGATTCGTTGAGCCACTCATCCGGTGGACGGCCTTCGATCAAGGTATGCCCGACCCATGTCCCATCTAAAATGACCATCAAGGTTAGTAATAAAGCAAAAGTACGCGGTGAAATTTGCTCAAAAATATACAAGGCCAGCACAATAGCTGTTATCGGAAAAGCAACCAGCCCTATCAGTGTTTCCGCCTCGAGTCCTTCGCTCAAAAGCACAAAACTCGCTGCACTGCATGAGATTCCAATGCCACACAGGGCAATGATTGCCATGCGTGCGCGGGAACTGCGCGGCGGGTTTTCGATTAAAAATTGCAGCCCCCACCCGGCAAGATAGGGAAACACCAGCGCGGCTAAAAACCATGCGCGGGGTGGCACGCGAAACAAACGCAGGACGGGCAAAATTTTGACCAACCCTGACCAGAGGATGAAATTTTCACCCATGCTGTACAACGCTGCAAAGAGAATGACTCCCCACCAGAAGCGATTTTGACGCGGATGGCGTAGCAACCCGGCGACAGCCAACATAAAAATACAAACACCCACATAAGTAAAAGATTCAATGCTTCCACCGTGTTCACTGAGCAGCAACCCTAAAAATTGTCCACCCTGTACGCTAAAAATAGCCGCATCTTGCTCTCGAATGTCCCCGCGTGTGACCGATTCACCAAGTTCAATAAGCGGCAGCCACTGAACAGCGACAAAACCCGTGGCTAGCAGCGCACCTAGCAGCAGTCTTAGAGGAAATTTTAGGGTCGGTTGGCTGGTGGCGAGAAAAATGGCATAGGCCGCACCCAGCCCAAAAGTAAACAGGGCAATTTGAATGGCTCCAATGAACACCATCGCGCCCACCAAGGCAAGCCCGATGACATCTACCGACGGATACTGTGTGCCGATAAACAGGCGGTGGATAAAAAAGAGTAAAAACGGTAGCCATGTAACCGCAATTAGCAAGTCGAGATGACCGCCGCCTGCATGAGCCAGCAATTTGGGAGCGAATAAATATCCCGCCGAGCAAAGCATTGCAGGCCAGAAGGTGAGTCCGGTACGCCGCGCCCACGACCACATGCCAAGTCCGCCCAACCACAAATGAAACCCTACCATAAAATTAATGTGCAGGGCAGGATTCCACAGGATGAGCAGCCAAGTGAGGGGATACCAGACCTTTGTGCCCGGATTAGCTGCAAAAGGTTGCCCTCCCATCAGATGCGGATTCCATAAGGGAAGCGTATGGTCGTGGCGGAGCGTCCGTTGAAAATGCAGCGCATCAGGCCAACGACTGATGGTTGCGTCGGAAAAATCATTCACGGGGTTATGGGGGAGGGTATCGGCGCGGAATCCAACCAGCAGAAGAAAAATGAGCAGCAGCAGGCCACTGCTTGCACTGATTTTAATGGTTGGGGAGTTGATAAAGCGTAACATCCCCGAATGTCCACTGGGATTCAGCCCGTTCTTCGACGACAGCGCGGCATTTATCAGCATCGGGTAGGCGGATTTTATCCTCTTCGACCTCTTCAAAATCATCTAAATTGAGAACTTCTTCGGCGGCTTCATCGCGGGTGATGATGCCCATGTCATCCTCTTTTGGCCCCCATAACACATAGCGTACATGGAACGGAAGTTTATCGCTTTCCAGCAGGGTGACACAATCAATGCCGCGATAAAAATCCTCCACCTGCTCTCGTCGTTCTTCGGCAGGGACGGTTTCAAATTCGTGCCCGTAGACTGGACGCATCTGGGTTTGAGACGGCAACCACAACCCAATGGCGGGCGAAGACAACACGACCCCATTTTTACCCCCCATTGCGTCTAGTTCATCAAAGGCAGCCAGATAATTTTCATGAACCAGCAATAAATTGTCGGCACCTGCCTCTTGGTCGAGTACCGCAAAGGCCAACGGGGCACCAAAGGTAAAAACATGGGTCGGCAAAATAAAGACAAATAAAAAAATCAAACTCGCCATGCGAAGTCGTTCGGGAACACGCTCGACCCAGTAATCTTCAATGGCCCGCACCGCAAAATACACAATGGGGATAATTAACCCGATAAACAAGCGTCGCTGCAACGCAAAGGGGGTGTAAATCAGCAGCACATTCACTAAAAACCACAACAGCATAATTTGATCGCCGTCGGGTTCAAAACGCCGAAATGCCCGCAGCAAACCGGGAATTGCTAAAATTAATAGCAATCCATAGCCAAAAATGAACAAAATGATGTTCGGTGAAATTGTTATGTTTTGTTGGTTGAAATCGCCGAATACATCGTTGAAGCGAAACACCATCAAGTAGTAAAGTGCAAGGGGTGCCGCCGGCAAAATCAGCATCGCGGCCCAACGTGCCTCGTGCATAGGCACTTGAAATTTTGAAATGGGGATAATCTGGTGATTTTCAATGAGTTTTTGTTGAAATTTGGGGTTTTGGCGGGCGGTTTTGGTAAGCAGATAACCCCGTATCAAGATAAAGGCAACCAGCGCTCCTCCCATCGCAATTAAAGAGGGGGGAGAAATGATAGCAAGAATAATTGAAAGAATAATGACACTCAAACCCCCATTGTCCGAAGTCGGTGCTTCAAAATAGCCCGGACGAAAAACACGGATAAAAATGGTGGTGAGCAGCGCTTGGCAGCCAATAGCGAGCGGAAAATGGGGATTGGTATAAGCCGCCAGCAAAGGAAAACCCTCTGGAACCAGTAAATCCGGGGCTAATTCACCGGGATAAAAAACCAAAGCTAGCCAGCCTAACCCCGACCCTACCGAAACGAGCATAAAAAATAAGCGACGTGGGCGCGGGCGTGACCAGATGCTTGCCCCTAAATTATAGAGTCCTGCGAACATGAAAAAGCTAGTAGCAACCCGTGCTAGATGAAATATCACCACATTGGACAGGCCGAATAAACTCGCAATATGTCCTAACCCCAAGTAAAACAGGTGAAAACCAGCCGGGTCATGCGATTGTGGAGTATGGCGCAGCTCAAATAGCCAGTTGCCATCTGCCCCCTGCTGAATTTTGGACAGGTAAGTTGCCCCATCTTTAGGATTCGACAAAATCCCCATAAATGTATAGGGCGTATCCACAGAAGCAATCAGCGCCCACGCATAGGGCAACAACGTCAGTGTCACCAAAATCCCACTGACAATCGCTACCCAACGCCATTCAGACGGAGAAACATTGTCTGCTTGCATAAGCCCCTCGAATAAAACCCTACTGTAGTCTACAACGGGATAGCACACTTGCCAACTTTAATTTATTGTAGTCCTCGTGTCAGCGACCATTCTCGCCCAAACACCCACGCGGCAAGTCCAATCGCCCCACCTGAATAAAGCAGCCCCGACAGGAAATTAATCACTAAACCTGCGGTAGATAAATTGCCACTGAACAAATCCCGAATGGCGACAATCGCGCCAAAGAGAGGAACCGCGTAGACTGGTTCGCCCACTTCGGGAGGCAGACTAAAAATGGTGAGTAATACGCTGCCCGGTAATCCAAGTTGCACCAGCGCCATAAATAAATTTGCTTCACGGTAATTGGCGGCATACGCGCACCATGCCATCACCAGCGCGTTCAGCATCACCGTAAATGGAATGATGATGACCACCAATGCCGCCAGCAATCCCAGAATATCACCACCGCTTTCCGCCGCCAGTTTTAAAATTTCATTGGTCGTGAGGGTGTCTGAACCGTTAAGTTCCGGTGCAATAGTGCTAAAGGAATTGAGCAGCAACCCTTCTACTAGCCATAAGCTCATCACCACCATGGAGGCGATGAAAATGACGCTCATTTTGCCCATGACAATGCCAACCCGACTGGCGGGTGTGACCAGCAAGTTTTCAATGGTTTGCCGTTCTTTTTCGCCTACAGTGGCATCCAATACCAAGCCCATGCCCCCGCCCAGCAGCCATGAAGTCACCGCTAAGGGCAAAAAGATGGTTGCTAAAATACTTGTCCCCCCTTCCTCATTTCCCCCCACCGCTTCACCCGTGCTGGCGGTGCGTTCCCCAATCGTAATCGGGGTCAGCCAATCGCGGGTCAGATTCTGGGATTCCAAACGCTGGTCAAGTAAATCGGCATTGTAACGGTCAATTACACTTCGCACAGCTGCCCGCCCGATGAAGGTAATCAGCGAATTGTCACGGCTGGTCAGGTTAATGCTGGCTGTACCATTTGCGTCGAGGTTGTCCTGAAAATCTTCAGGGATTGTCACCACCAGTAGGGCTTCATCTTCTGTCTCGACCATCAAAATACTGTCATCTTCCGCGAGATAATTGATCAGGGTGGGCGATTCCTCTGCGTTTTCCACTATGATGGGAAAACCTTCCTGTGCAATCCGCACGGCTTGTGTCCCCACGAACAGCCCGCCGCACAATGCCAGCCCCGGCAAAATAATCGGGGGGGCAAATAGCCAGAACAACGCCCGCCTGTCCCTCAGGAGTTCGCGGAATTCTTTACGAAACACAATTCGGTAGACATCCCAGAGTCTCATGATTTTTGGGCTTCCCTTTCGGCTTCAGCGAGGAGGGCTTCTGCGCCTACAATTTCAACAAAAGCGCTTTCAAGGTTGTCAGCACGATATTTTTCAATCAATGCTTGGGGCGTACCACTCGCAAGAATTTGTCCCCGATGGATAATGGCTACCCGGTCACACAAACGCTCAACTTCGTCCATATGATGGGTACTGAGAATCACACAGCGCCCTTCGCTTTTAAATCGCAGGATAATATCCCGTACAGCGCGGGTGCTGACGACATCCAAGCCCTGTGTGGGTTCGTCGAGGATGATATTCGGCGGGTTATGTACCAATGCCATGCCCATGACCACTTTACGCACCATCCCCCGCGAAAATCCACTCGCCCGCCTGTCCACAAAGTCATTCATCCCCAGCGCGTTAATCAATTCGTCAATGCGCTTTTCCAATTCTCCCCCGTTCAACCCATGCAAATTGCCGACATAGCGCAGGTGTTCGCGGGTTGTGGAATGGGCATACAACCCGGCACTTTCAATCAAAATACCTAAATTGGAGCGTACTTTATCTTTTTGATGGCGAATATCAAAAGTGTTCACGCGGGCTGTGCCATGCGAAGGTGTGACCACCGTAGACAGCATCCGTAAAGTGGTGGTTTTGCCTGCTCCGTTCGGCCCGAGCAGCCCAAAAACTTCGCCATCATGTGCTGTAAAAGAGAGATCCTTGACTGCTTCAAATTTCTTAAACCGCTTTGCCAGATGTTCTGCTTCTATCATGGATGTCCTAATCTGGGGAATTGTTGATTTTTGTACATGACAAATGTAACATAGCTTTCACTATTTGATGGCTATTGAATAGGAAAAATTTGTGAAAATTAAAATTGCACCGTCTATCCTTGCGGCAGATTTTGCACAGTTGGGCGAACAAATCCGGGCAGCAGAAGCAGGTGGCGCGGATTTGATTCATATTGATGTGATGGATGGGCAGTTCGTTCCCAATATTTCCTTTGGTATCCCGATTATCGAAGCGGTGCGTCGGGTCACGGCCTTGCCCTTGGATGTACACTTGATGATTGTTGAGCCGGAGCATCACCTTGAAAAATTTGCCCGTGCCGGGGCCGATGCGATTAGCGTGCATGTGGAAGCCTGCCCGCATTTACATCGGGTATTGCAGCAAATTAAAAATTTGAAGGTGAAAGCAGGGGTAGCAATCAATCCGCATACACCCGCCGTGATGCTTCAAGAAGTGCTCCCCCTGTTGGATGAAATTGTGGTGATGACCGTGAATCCGGGAGCGGGCGGGCAAGCCTTTTTAACAGAGGTGCTGCCCAAACTGCGCCAACTGCGTCAGATGGTTGGCGAAAAAGATATTTTAGTGGATGGTGGGATTGCCCCCGATACCATTAAAATGGCGGTGGAACATGGCGGTAATATCATGATTGCCGGAACCGTCATTTTTGGGGCAGAAGATGGAATTCATGCGGGTATCCGTGCGCTGCGGGAAGCGCTTTAAAACGAAAACGCCGTTTCCGGCGTTTGTCATGGGTTAGTCCATCTTAGAGACGGTGCGGATACACTGAGTACACAGCGTGCGTTTGGTGAGCTTACCATTTTCCACAACTTTCGTTTTTTGCAGGTTCGCACCGAAAGTACGCGGAGTGCGTTTCTGGGAGAAGCTCTTGTTACGCCCAAATTGCGTATGTTTGCCGCAGTATTCACACTTAGCCATTGTTAAAATCTCTCTCTACAAAGGCAACAGTGGGATGCTACCATAGAGAGACGTAAAAAATCAATACGAGAACTTATGGTACAACACACAGATTTAGGACGCATTGAAATCTCCAAACAGACAATCGCGGCGCTGGTGAGTTATGCTGCGTCGCATACCTATGGGATCGTCGGCATGACCACTTCCACCCGTGCGCGGGGGATTGCGGCAACGATCACCCGTGACCCGAATCGGGGTGTCAAAATCGCCCTCGACGAAACTGACCAATCCATCACGATTGATGTTTTTGTTGTCATTGAGTATGGGACAAATATCGCTAGTGTTGCGAATAGTCTCATTAATTCGATTCGTTACTATGTCGAAAGCAGTACGGGCTTATCGGTGAATCAAGTCAATGTACATATCCAAGATTTGCGGATAAGTTCGCCCGACCAAGCTATATAGAAGGTTCTTGTTTTACTTATGATTGATACAACCACCACCTGTGACGGTCAAACGCTTAAATCGCTTGCGGAGGCGGGCAAAATTTGGCTGGAACACAATTACAAAACCGTCAATGATTTAAATGTATTCCCTGTTCCCGACGGCGATACAGGCACGAATATGCTCCTGACCATGCAAAATGCCTACCGCGAAATTGCTGATACTAACAGCACCCACGCAGGAGAGGTTGCCCGTAAAATCGCGCATGGGGCGATTATGGGGTCACGCGGCAATTCTGGCACCATCATGTCGCAAATCTGGACAGGCTTCTCACAAGCGCTTAAAGACCAAGCGCTGTTAGATGTTCCTTCCCTTAAACTGGGGTTGCGGGCTGCCAGCGACAAAGCCTATCAGGGGGTGCAGTCACCCGTTGAAGGCACGATTTTGACCGTCATCCGTGAAATTGCCGAAGCCGCCGAACGCTACGAAGATTCCGATGATTTAACCGTTTTTCTGGAATATCTTGTCGCGGCGGGATGGGCAGCGGTGCATAAAACCCCGCAGTTATTGCCCATTTTGAAAGAAGCGGGCAAGGTGGATTCGGGGGGGACGGGTTTAATGTATATCATCGAAGGGATGCTCAAATCGGTGCGCGGCGAAGAAATGATATCGCTAAAAACCGACTTAGAACCCGAAACCGATGAATTTCAAGCAGCGATTGAAGCACTCCCGCTCTTTGAAGGCCAAGCCTACAACTATGATGTGCAGTTTATCATCAAAGGTGAGGGGTTAAACGTTGCTAAAATTAAAGCCGATATTGAAGCGATGGGCGATTCGGGAGTAATTATTGGCAGTGACACGCTGGTCAAAGTGCATATTCATGTGGATGACCCCGGCATCCCGATTAGCTACGGAGTGCAATTGGGCATCTTAGGCGATGTGGTGGTCGAAAACATGCAGGAGCAGTATGAAGCGCTCCTGAAGGAACACAAAGCCAACCAAAAACCCGAACTCAAACTGCACCAGGTCGAAGCAGGTGAAATCGCGGTGGTGGCAGTAGCCGCAGGAGTTGGCTTGGCACGGGTTTTCGCTGAATTGGGGGTATCGGGCATCGTCGAAGGCGGGCAAACCAACAACCCCAGCACGGCAGACATTCTCAAAGCGGTACGGGCAACCCAGACCAACCGTGTGATTGTGCTACCCAATAACAAAAAAATTTTCCTTGCCGCCAAACAAGCAGCGGATATTGCCGAGGATGTCGAAATTGTGGTTGTGCCAACCCGCACCTTTCCACAGGGAGTCGCGGCGATGCTTTCCTACGTGCCAGACGGCAATTTAGCAGAAGTTGCCGAAGCCATGACAGAAGCCAAAGACAACATCCTCACAGGCGAAATTACCCAAGCCGTTGAAACGGTGGAATTGGACGGCGTATCGGTTAAAGAGGGGCAGTATATTGGCATTGTGGATGGCAAACTGCGCCAAGCCGCCGATACCCTGCATGAAGTGGTGACACATGTTTTGGAACAGGCCAATTTAGACAATGCGGAATTAGTCACTTTCTACTATGGCGATGCACTCAACTTGTCCGACGTTGAAAGTTTGCTTGCTGAACTGCGCGAAAAATATGATGACTTAGCCTTTGAAATGGTTTACGGGGGACAGCCACATTATCACTATATTTTAGGAGTTGAATAGCGTGGGCAAAATTCGGATTGTGGTAGACAGCGCGGCAGATTTTCCGTCCCCGTCTATATTAAATCGCTACAACATTGTGGTTGTGCCACAGCGCATTGATTTTGGCAACGGTGAAAGTTACCTTGAACGGACAGAGATGGATGCAGAGGCTTTTTCCCGTCACCTCAGCCGCGATGAATTTGCCAATCCGAAAATTCTTAGCCCCACTGTCGAGCAGTACAGCGATGTGTATACGCGGTTGCTACAGGAAACGGACAAAGTAATTTCCCTCCATCATTCGCGGGCAATGGGTAGTTCATGGGAAAATGCCAAAATTGGCGCACAGTCGGTCATGGGACGCTGCGAAGTAGCGGTCATTGACAGCAAAACGACCAGCGCAGGGTTGGGGATGCTGGTGGAATTGGCTGCCCAAGCCGTTGAGCAGGGAAATAGTTACGATGATATTGTCAAAATGGTGCGCGGGGCAGTCTCGCGGATTTACAGTGTTTTTTACGTGGATACGCTGAAAACGATTCAAAAGCACAGCCTGATTGGAGAAGCACAGGCCATCATCGGCACCATGTTGGGCATTAAACCTTTTCTGACGATTGAAGATGGTGTCCTGCTGACAATGGAAAAAGTTCGCAGCCGCGCCCAAGCTATTGATAAATTGGTTGAATATGTAGGCGAATTTATCACGATTGAAAAATTAGTGATTGTGCAAAATTCGCCTTTTACCACCGAATCGGTGCGGATTTTGCAAGACCGCTTGGCAGCCCAGTTAGGACGGCGCAACTTTCCCGCACTGCTTTATGGCCCCACTTTAGCCGCTTCCTTAGGCACAGATGCAACCGGCATTTTTATCCTTGAAAGCGAAGAACAAGACGAAGAGCCAGACGATGAGTTCTAAAATACGGGTGGTGGTGGACAGTGCATGTGATGTCCCGTCCGATTTACTTGAAAAATATCAAATACGCGTATTACCCGCATATATTCAATTCGGGTTAGAAAGTTTCCGGGACAACGGCATTGAAATTACGAGGGAAATCTTTTATAACCGCCTACGAACATCGGGTATTATTCCAAAAACATCAACCTTTCCACCGGGCGAAGCCGAAACCCTCTACCGTGAGCTTCTTGCCGACTGTGACCATGTTTTTTCTATTCATATTGCGGGTAGTCTGAGTGGAATTTTGGGAAGCGCGAAAGTGGCTGCCCACACCGTCTCACCTGAACGCATTACAGTTTTTGATACTGGACAGGTCAGCATGGCGGCAGGTTGGTTGGCGATTATCGCAGCAGAAATGGCAGAAGTCGGCATAGATGTCAAAACTATTGCATCGGAAATTGAGCAGGCTAAACAACGCACCACCCTGTGGGCTGTGCCGGAAACACTGGATTTCTTACGGCGTAGTGGGCGCATTGGTTGGATTACAGCCGGAGTCGGCGGATTGCTGCAAATTAAACCGATTGTAAAAGTCAACAATGGGAAGATCACCCCCGAAGGGCGTGTCCGTACTTTTAAGAATGCGCTCAAACAATTGATTGAAAACGCTCGTCAAGAAGCGCCGCTTGACCGCCTGACGGTTCTACATCTGGATAACCCTACCTCAGCAGAACAAATGTGCGATATACTCACAGATATTGCACCTGCCCATACCCGTATCATCTGGGCTTCATCAGCCATTGCCTCCCATTTCGGGCCGGGCGGGTTGGGGATTGCTACCATAAGGAAAAATGCCTGATGCCAACAGCATTAGAAAATCTGATTAAAATTTTGCGTCTGGAAGAAAAAAACGGTTACAACAATAAGGCCGTACAGGGCGGGTTAATGGCTTACGCGCCCAATTTTGCGAACACCGCTCACACCCAAGCCAAACATCCTGAACAGCACGCACTGGTTGAGGAACTGGTGTTGGCGATGCAAGCCTATGAAACCCACGATGACCAGCAGCATCGCCGTGATTTAGCTACCTATATCATTGATCGCATCACCCGCCGCACGCAAGCCCGCCCTGAATATGCAGTGGACACGGCGGTATACGAGGTTGAAGCACCAACACCACAGAAATCTGCACCACCAGCGCCACCAGTTGAAGCAGCCACACCTATTTTTGAGCAGTCAAAAGCGCCTCCTAGCAAAAAAGGCAAACCGCGCAGCAAAAAACGCCAGCCAGCCACGCCGGAACAAATCGAAGAAAATCGGCGAATTTTGGCGCAACCCCTCACCCAAATTTCGGGAATTGGCGAAAAAATGGCGGAAAAATTTGAGAAAATCGGCGCAAACACCATCGGGGAACTGCTGTATATTTTCCCGCGCCGTTACGATGATTACACCAAACTCCTGCCCCTCAATCGGATTCGGGAAAATGAATCCGTCACGGTAATCGGGACGGTTCGCCGTATGATGGAACGCAAAGGGCAGGGCAGTCGGAATATTCTGGTGTTTTTTGTGGATGATGGAACGGGGATGATCGAAGTCTCGTTTTTCGGTCAGGACTGGCTCAAACGACAGATTAAGCCGGGGATGCAACTGGTATTTAGCGGGCAAACGGGCATGTTTCAGGGGCGCATCAACATGACCAATCCTGAATGGGAGCCAATTGACCAGAAAAGTTTGCACACAGGCGGGCTAGTGCCTGTCTACCCACTAACCAAAGGCATTAGCGCCCGCACCATGCGGCGTTTAATGCAAAAAGTGGTTGAAGAATATGGCGACCTTGCAGCCGATTCCCTCCCGCCGAGTGTTCGTGAACGTGCCGAGCAGGTCGAAATCACATGGGCGCTGCATCAAATGCACTTTCCGACATCCCTAGAAAATCTGGAATATGCCAAAGAACGTTTGGCTTTTGATGAACTGCTCGCCTTACAATTGGGGGTGATGGGCAACCGCCGGGCATGGCATTCTCAACCGGCTCAACCGCTTGCCATCACCGACCATTGGTTGAACGAATTTCGGGCGGTACTGCCATTTGATCTAACGGGCGCACAGGAAAAAGCCATTGAAGTCATTTTGAACGATATGGCACAAAATATTCCCATGAATCGTTTGCTGCAAGGCGATGTCGGGTCGGGCAAAACGATGGTGGCGGCGGTGGCGTTAGCGGTGGGCGTGCTGAATGGCAAACAATCCGCAATGATGGCTCCCACCAGTATTTTAGCCGAACAGCATTACCGCAAACTGGTAGATTTATTTGCACAGTTACCCGGTTTGGAGGATGCTCAGATTGCCCTGCTCACCAGCGAACTTTCCGAAGGGGAACGCCGCCAGATTTACGCAGGTTTAGCCGATGGCAGTATTCAGGGGGTGGTCGGCACCCATGCCATTATCCAAGCGGGGGTCGAATTTCAAAATCTGGGGGTGGCGGTGATTGATGAACAGCACCGCTTCGGAGTCGAGCAACGTGGGATGCTGCGCGGCAAAGGCACAAATCCGCATTTGCTGGTCATGTCTGCCACACCGATTCCCCGTACCCTTGCACTCACCCTGTACGCTGACCTTGATTTAACCGTGCTGGATGAAATGCCACCCGGACGCACCCCGATTCAAACCCGTGTGATTGAACCTGCCAATCGCATGAAAGCCTATTTGTTCATTGAAGAAAAAGTTTTGGAACGGGGACACCAAGCCTACGTGATTTATCCCCTGGTCGAATCTTCCGAAACCTTAGAAGCTGGCTCGGTGGTGGAGGGCTTCAATGAACTCCAAAAGATTTTCTACAAATACAAAGTAGGGTTGATGCACGGACGGTTGCGCCCCTCTGAAAAAGAAGACATCATGGCGGCCTTTGCCCGTAACGAAATTCAAATTCTGGTTTCAACCACCGTGGTGGAAGTTGGGGTGGATGTTCCCAATGCGACGGCTATTTTGATTGAAAATGCTGACCGATTTGGCTTGTCGCAACTGCATCAACTGCGCGGGAGGGTGGGGCGCGGCAGCGAAAAATCCTATTGTATGCTCATGGCAAATAGCGTGACCCCCCGCTTAAAGGCAATGGAAGAAACCACCGATGGCTTTAAACTTGCCGAGTTGGATTGGCAGTTACGCGGAGCCGGCGATTTGCTCGGACTGCGCCAGAGTGGGATGGGCGATGCGATGCTCTCCCAAGTGATGGACTCGCGGTTGGTGGCGCTGGTGCAGCAGGAATGTCGTACCCTTTACGCCGATGATCCCGATTTAAGTCTGCCGGAACATAGGCTGCTGTCAGGCAAAGTCAAACGGACACAGGATGTTCGGGCCGATGTAAGTTAGTTTGCTCTTAGCGGTTAGTTTTTAGCAGTTAGCCAAGTGTATTTTCCTACCTGCTAAGGGCTAATAGCCTAAAAAGGATTTTACCACCCATGATTCGACGTGCCGTATATCCCGGCTCTTTTAATCCCATGCACAATGGTCATATTGATATTATTCGACGGTCTGCCCGCGTTTTTGAGGAAATTATTGTTGCTGTCTATGCAACCCCCAACAAACCTCAACTTTTTTCTGCCGAAGAACGCATGGCACTAATTCAAGAAACCATCTCGCATGAGAACCTTGTTAATGTGAAAGTTGCATCATTTTCAGGATTAGCAGTAAACTATGTGAAATCGGTAAATGCCCTGATCATGCTGCGCGGACTCCGCGTGTTTTCGGACTTTGAATTTGAGTTTCGCATGGCACTGGCAAATCACCGCTTAGCACCAGAAATTGAGGTGGTTAGTTTTATTGCGAGTGAAGAGACCATCCACATAAGTTCTAGCACCGTGCGCGAAATTGCCTCTTTGGGCGGGGATGTTTCCTCGATGGTACCCGTGCATGTGCAGGTTGCGCTTGAACAGCGCTATGCGGAATTGGCCTCTGAGAAATAGGGATAGGGAAGCATGGACATTCAACACCTAATAGACCGCTTAGAAGACTTGATCGATGAAGGTCGCCACTTCCCAATGAGCAAATTCACGCTCATTGACGAAGAACGGGCGCTTGGCATCATAGACCAGATGCGAATTTCGGTGCCAGAACAAATTGAAACGGCCATGCGGGTGGTTTCGCAGCGTGACCGCATCGTGGCACAGGCGAATGAAGAAGCCGAACGTATCATCGAATATGCCAAACAAAAAAGCGCGGAGACCTTAGACCGCGAGGCGATTGTGTTAAAAGCACAACACCAAGCCCAGCGGATTCTGGAACAAGCCCAGCTTCAAGCAGATCAGATTCGTGCTGACGCTGATTCTTACGTGGTGGATGTGCTGCGCGAACTGGAAGGCCAACTGCTTCGCACCTTAACGGTGGTGCGGAATGGGGTTGCCAAAGTGGTGCAAGACCGCGAATCACTCCAAACGATGCGGACTCCGGCCCAGCAACCCCTGGTGCAAGCGGAACTGCCCGCGACTATGCCCATTCTCCAGCGCCAAGAAGTCACCGTCGACCACGAGGAACGCTCTTGACTTTGAAGGTCGTCCTGCTATAATGCGGACACTTTTCTGGTCAACGTACACAATGCTGTACGAGGAGAATTTTAGATCATGGGGCCACTACCCAAGCGAAAATTGTCGCGGCGGCGGAAGCGTAATCGTCGCGCCCATGATGCGCTCAGTTTGAAGCATCTCGTCAAATGCGATAACTGCGGTTCTTACAAACCCGCCCATCATGTTTGCCCTGAATGTGGGGAATATAAAGGCGAAGTTGTTTTCGAGATTGAAGACGCAAAAGCATAATTCACAGCGCATTAGGATGTCATCATAAGCCGCACGTGCGGCTTTTTGATTCTTATTCATAAAAATAAACTACAGGACAAAACCATGAAAACAGCATTTTTATTTCCCGGTCAGGGGTCGCAGGCAGTGGGAATGAGTCACGCCCTCACCCAAGCCTATCCCACCGTGCAGCAGACATTTGAACGAGCCAATCAAATTTTAGGGTATGACTTAGCTAAACTGTGTTTTGAAGGCCCCGCCGAACAACTCAATGAAACCATTCATACCCAACCTGCATTGTTTGTTGCAGGGGTGGCAACCTTTCGTGCCTTGCATGAAAAAAGTACGGTCAAACCCGTTTTTGTAGCAGGGCATAGTTTAGGCGAATTTACCGCGCTGGTTGCTGCTGAAGCGCTGACCTTTGAAGATGGCCTGCGTTTGGTACATACCCGTGCTTCTTTGATGCGGGATGCTGGTGAAAAATCGCCCGGTGCAGTCGCCGCCCTCTTAGGGTTGGACACCGAAGCGGTCAAAGCCCTTTGCGCCGATGCCCAAAATCTTACCGGAGAAATTGTGGTGCTGGCAAACGACAACTGCCCCGGTCAAGTCGTTATTTCGGGGAGTCACACAGCGCTGGATAAAGCGCTTGAACTGGCAACCGAGCGCGGGGCAAAACGCGCTGTTAAATTAGCGGTGAGTGTTGCTGTCCATTCGCCGTTGATGCAAGACGCAGGCAGCGAATTTCAAGCGGCAGTGGAAGCTACGCCCTTTCAAACCCCACAAATTCCAATCGTAGCGAATGTCACCGCCCAACCTATCACCACCGTAGAGGCGATTCGCCACGAACTTTCCCACCAGATTACCTCCTCTGTGCGCTGGACAGAATCAATCCAAACCATGTTAGCCGCCGGAGTTGAAAATTTTGTTGAGCTAGGGCCGGGCGGGGTTTTAAAGGGCTTGCTCAAACGAATTGACCGTAGCGCGAACGGCCTGTCTATTGAAACCCCGGAGGATTTAGAAAAATATGCAACCCCATGAAATTTTAGCCCGCTATGACCGCGAAATACGGCAGGATAGCGAATTTCCCGATGCACGACAGGAAGTCACCCCACATGTGGTGCGTTACATGTCGCTAAACGATGACAACAGTTACGTGCTGTATTCAGCTCTAACAGAAGCCAATGCCGATGCGGTGATTCAGGCTGAATTGGCGTACTTTCAACAATTTGGCAAAGAATTTGAATGGAAACTCTATGACCATGACCAACCCACCGATTTGAAACACCGGTTGGAAAAATTTGGTTTTACCATTGGCGAAGTGGAAACATTTTTTGCGCTGGAAATTGAGACTGCGCCGGCTTTGTTACTAGCACCGCCCATTGTGCCTGTTACCCGCATTACCGACCCGGCACGCATCCCCGAAATCATGACAGTGCAGCAGACGGTCTGGCCTGAAGATGATTATTCCGTCTTTATTCCCCTGTTACAGCATGACCTCGAAACCTACCCCGACCTTTTATCCATGTATGCAGTCTATCTGGATGGCAAGCCGGTCAGTTCTGCATGGACATATTTTCAAAAGGGCAAATCTTTTGCGGGAATTTTTGGTGGGGCGACTCTGCCGGACTATCGCAAACGGGGGATTTACACCGCGTTGGTCGCTGCCCGTGTGCAGGAGGCGAAACAGCGCGGCGTGCGCTTTCTGACGATTGATGCCAGTCCGATGAGTGGCCCGATTGTCGAAAAACTCGGCTTCCAGTTTTTGGATTATACATATCCGTGTACATGGCAGCCTAATCCATAGTCAAAACGCGGAGCCTAAACTCCGCGTTTGTAAAATCTACGCACTAATCGCTGGCGGGTTCGGGTTCGCTTGTTGGTTCATATTCACGGAGGGTGACTTTGGTTTCGGCATCTCCACTGCCCCACCGAATACGCGGCACAATGTGTTCCTGAATGATATTGCCCTGATACTGCATGACTCGCTTAATCATGCTTTCTACCAGTGTATCCGCCAGATAGTGCGGTTGCAGCCCCAATTCCATGAGTTTGCTGTAGGTGGGGTTGTAGTAATGATTTTCCAGTTCCCAACGCGGATTTTCATAGTGCGCAATTTGCACCCGCAAGCCCAGTTTTGCGGCCTGTTCCTGCACCAGTTTTGCCACATCCATCACGCTGAAGGTTTCGGTCATCTGGTTAAAGACGCGCATTTTGCCGCCTTTGGGGGGATTCAACATCGCCAATTCCACACACGCTAGCGTATCACGGATGTCTAACATGCCGCGTGTCTGGCTGCCGCCGCCATAGACAGTCAAGGGTATACCTGCAACAGCCTGCACCACAAACCGATTCAAATACGTGCCGAAACATTCATCATAATCAAAACGGTTCATCAACCGTTCGTCCAGATTGGCTTCGGGGGTATCAATCCCGTACACCACCCCCTGATTTAAATCGGTGGCACGCAGCCCCCAGATTTTGCAAGCAAAAATGATGTTGTCGCTGTCATGCACTTTGGTCAGGTGATAGAACGACCCCGGCTGTTTGGGGAAAGGCAGGGTGTCTTTGCGCCCGTTGTGTTCAATTTCAATCCACCCCTCCTCAATATCAATGTTGGGCGTGCCATATTCGCCCATCGTCCCCAGCTTAATCAGGTGACATTCTGGCACATAATCGCGCATGGCAAAGAGGACATGCAGGGTTCCATTGACATTGTTCTGATGTACCTGTACCGCATGATGCACGTCAATCATCGAATAGGGGGCGCTGGGAATTTCGCCATAGTGAACAATCGCTTCTGGTTTAAAGTCCTTAATGACGCGGCTGGTAAATTCCCATTCTTGCAAATCACCGATGAAGGTAGTGATGGTTTTTCCTGTTACTTCTTTCCATGCTTCGACCCGTTCATGCAGCCGCCGAATCGGGGTCAGGCTATCTGTGCCACGTTCGAGGTGCATCCGTCGCCGCAAGAAATTATCCACCAGGGCGACTTCGTGACCTTTATTGGAAAAATACATGGCGGTTGCCCAGCCCAAATAGCCATCACCACCGAGAATTAACACACGCATACTACTTACTGCTCCTTCAACCTGTAGCGGGGCAGCAACCCATCCGGCTACTCTCAGGCCCCTGCGTTCTTGTTCTATGCAAAATACATCCGCGCTATTCTACCGTGTTTTACGAACTTGGCGAACGTTTAGTTGCATAGGGGATGTTAGAATTGTCTTTTTGAGCAGGGGTAAGCGGGGCTGCACTCATTTTGAGGGGGTTATCCATGTGAGTAATGGGCAGGGTATGTTCCCCGACTTCCATGGGTTCACGCACTGGGACGACAATCGAAATTTTTGTGCCAGTGCCTTCTTCACTTTCAAGATGGAGTTTGCCTTCAATCAATTCTGCTCGTTCGCGCATGTTGATCATGCCCAAGCTACCGCGCAGGTGATAATCAGTAGAGACGGCCTTCAAATTAAATCCGACCCCATCATCTTGAATTTCAATCACCAGATGTGCGCCCTGCTTGCGAATTCGCACCCAGATATGATCGGATTGGGCGTGTTTACGGGCATTATTCACCGCTTCCTCAATGATATAAAAGGCGATGCCCTGTGCGTGGGTGTCCAGCCATTTTTCCACGCCATATTCACATTCAATGACCACATTGGTTTCGTAGGTATCGCGCATTTTCTCCGAAAGTTGATTTAACGCGGCGGTTAAGCCCTGTGTCTCCAGAATCAACGGACGCATGGTGAACAACATATGGCGAATGTCTTTAGTGGTGCGGCGGGCCAGTTCCTCTACCTTGCCAAGTTCTTCAATGGCCTGCTGCGGTTGACGGTCAATATTGCGGCGGATGAAATTCACCCGCATGGCGATATTGGCCACACTTTGCGTTGGGCCATCGTGCAAATCGCGGGCAAGTTTTTTACGGGCATCCTCTTCCACTTCCACAATACGATTTTTCTCGGTGAGCAAACTCTGGTAGAGAAACGCATTTTGGAGCGCAATGGTCGCCTGTTTACCAATCGCTTTAAGCATATCCAGCGCCTCGTCCGTAAACGCATTGGATTTCTCGCTACCGAACACCAACACCCCGAATTCTTCATAGCCTGTTCGCAGGGGCATCGCCACAATGGATTGGCACGCCTGAAAACCTACGTAATAACACAGTTCGGCATCTTTGCGGGCGAGTGTCCCGAAAATCGGGTCGTCCTGTTGCCGCGCCAATCCCAAAATGCCCTCCTGACCGGGCGTAGGTAAATTGCTATCCCGGGCGGTTAATCCCCGTGAGCTAATGGGATGCAGTTCGGTTTTGTTAGCCTGATACAAAAAGGCCGCGCTAATCAACCTATCATTTGGGTTCGGATCGCGGGTGGCTAATTTCCCGATTTCTTGGGCGGCATCCAGCACTTTTTGAAAATCGAGGGTGGAACTTAGGGTCGTAGCAAGGTCATAAAAAGCGCGTTCCCGTTCGCGGGTTGAGCGGAGTTTGCGGGCGTAGGTTTCGCGGTCATTTTGGGTGAGGGTGCTATTGCGACGGAGGTAAAAAAACATCATCAGACTCCCGATACCAACCAGCAGCATCACACCCACCGCCACATCTGCGTTTAAGATACCGCCAAGTTGTAACCCGGCTACCCCTACCACAACCAGAGAAACAAAGAGAAGCCCGTTACGCATCGCCACTGCCTCATCCAAACTTTTATCTATTGTAGCGCATCTTAAC
Source organism: uncultured Anaerolineae bacterium (assembly GCA_964639245.1). Lineage (GTDB taxonomy): Bacteria > Chloroflexota > Anaerolineae > Aggregatilineales > J027 > SB15. The sequence continues at coordinate 21,947 of CAZXCU010000020.1, read as the reverse complement.
CATCGTGCGGTGGTACTTTAGTTTGAAAGGGGTTTGAGGTCTAAAAGCGCTTTGCAAGAGGCAGGGCTGATGTAAAAGTTCACATCAGCCCACGGCTAAACACACAAAATTACAGTTTTTCGGCGATGCTCTTGGCTTGGGTGAACAGCAGCAGATAATCCGGGCCGCCTGCCTTGCTGTCCGTGCCACTCATATTAAACCCGCCGAATGGATGTACCCCCACCAATGCCCCGGTGCATTTGCGGTTGAGATACAAATTGCCAACATGAAATTCCCGCCGCGCCCGTTCCAACCGCGCTCGATCTTGGCTGTATAGCGCTCCCGTCAGCCCATATTCTGTGCTATTCGCAATCCGTAGGGCATCATCGTAGTCATTGGCGGGAATGAGCGCCAGCACAGGGCCGAAAATTTCCTCTTGAGCAATGGTCGCATCACCGGGAACATCGCCAAAAATGGTTGGCTCGATGAAATAGCCGTTACCATCGGTTTCAATAATATTTCCACCGAGTAGCAGGGTATGATTTTTCCGCCCGATTTCAATGTACGACATGATATCACGGAAGGCTTTGTCATTGACCACCGGCCCCATATCAACATGCAAGCCTTTGTCCGGTTCACCGACCCGAATTTGCTGGGCGCGTTCGACCACCCGCGCAGCCACTTTGTCATAGATGTCTTTGACCAGAATTGCCCGACTGCCTGCCGAGCATTTTTGCCCCTGAAAGCCAAATGCGCTGGTCACAATCCCCAGTGAAGCGGCTTCTAAATCGGCGGTTTCATCCACGACCACAGCATCTTTACCGCCCATTTCCAGAATCGTGCGTTTGAGCCAGATTTGACCCGGATGCACTTTGGCAGCGCGTTCAAAAATTCGCATCCCGATGGCTTTTGACCCCGTAAAGGCAATCATCCGTGTTTTAGGATGGTCAACCAGCGCATCGCCCATCGACCCCCCCGGCCCCGGCAGGAAATTTAAAACACCGGCGGGCAGATGGTTATTCCACAGCAGTTCGCAGAATTTATACGCAATCACCGGACTGTAGGAGGCGGGTTTAAGCACCACCCCATTGCCTGTGACCACCGCCGCGCTAGTCATGCCCGTCATGATGGCATTCGGGAAATTCCACGGTGGAATCACCGCGACCACCCCTAGCGCGATATATTGAAGTTCAAGCTGTTCGGGAGTGTAAGGCGTTAATAATTCGCTGGCGTTGTCTAAACGGAGCATCTGGCGGGCGTAATAGTCCAAGAAATCAATGGCTTCGGCGGTATCTGCATCCGCTTCGGCCCAAGTTTTGCCCACCTCAAACACCATCCACGCGCTAAATTCATGCTTACGACGGCGCATTTCAGCCGCCGCGTTCAGCAGATAGCGGGCGCGTTCCGATGCAGGCACATGTTGCCAGTGTTGATAAGCGGCGTGGGCAGCATCAACGGCTTCATCCACCTGGGCAGGAGTCGCATTGATAAAAGTTCCCACCACTTCGGACGGACGGGCAGGATTAACACTGTTGAAAGTGCTGCCTTCCCAGATGCGCTGGTTGCCAATCACCAGAGGATATTTTTGGCCTAATTGAGAACGGACATATTCGATAGCTGCTTCAAAGGCAGCGACATTTTCCGCCTTTGAAAAATCCGTCATCGGTTCATTCGTGAATGGTCTGAGCATAATGTGAAAACACTCCTAAGCATTATATGCCCTAATGTTACCGCAGTTCGTGTACGTAGCACATTGACGCTGGTTCTAAGCACTTCTATAATTAAAAACTTAAAAATCTGGAGACTGCCAATGCAAAATCCGCGTGGGCCTATTCGCCACGAACTGGTAAGCTGGGAAGAAGTTGATAAATTGGTGGATGTCCTCATCCCGCAAATCGAGTCGGTACGCGGTTTTGACACCCTTCTGATTATCACACGCGGCGGGATTATCCCCGGTGGTTTGCTGGCAGAATCGCTGGATATTAATTATGTCCTCACTGCGGCGGTGCGTTTTCCTGACCCGTTCATTTCGGAAATGTCTGCCACGGATGTCACCCCCATGATGGCACTCCCCTCCTTTTTGCAATTTCCCGAAGTCCGCCTCATCGAAAATCGCCAAGTGTTGATTGTGGATGATGTTTGGGGCAGTGGACGCACCAGCACCAGTGTCAAAGGGCGGTGTATAGCGGCGGGTGCCAAAGCCTACACCTGTGTTTTTCATTACAATCCCTACCGTTCTCTGTTTGGCGAAGCCACCCCGGATTTTTATGGGGCGGTGACAGATGCCCATATCATCTATCCGTGGGAAATTGACCGCGATATTGATGGTCTGCTGGCAGGAACCCCTGAAATTTAAATCTGCACGAGATAGCCGGGATATTGCACTGGCAGCGCAGACACTTGATCGAGTGTCGTCAAGTCATCCTGTGCAAGCTGTAGGTCAACCGCCGCCAGATTCGTATCAATCTGTTCTAATTTGCTCACACCAATCATGACCGCATCCACACAGGGGCGGCTCAAAACCCATGCGAGCGCGACCTGTTCTGGCGCTGCGCCATACATTTGGGCGATTTTTTCAACTTGCTGAACGATTTGCCAGCCCCGTTCATTGTCAGACAGGGTGCGGTACAATGCCCCTTCGTCCTGACCCAGACGGGTTTTCGCATCAAAGGGTGCATCGGGGCGGTGTTTTCCCGTTAAAAAGCCACCTGCCAATGGACTCCATGCCAACAAACCCACTTTTTCACTCGTCAGTAACCCGACCATTTCATGCTCAAGACTGCGTTCAATCAGGCTATAGTGGGCATGAAGCGCGATAAACGGCGACCAGCCATGCTGCTGCTGAACGCCTAAGGCTTTCATCACCTGCCAAGCGAAATAATTTGAACAGGCAATGTAGCGCACTTTCCCCTGCTGAATCAAAGTATCCAGGGTGGAAAGTGTCTCCTCAAGCGGCGTGTAGGCATCCCAATAGTGTGTGCCATAAATATCCAGATAATCGGTTTGCAAGCGCCGTAAACTTTGTTCCACCGAATATAAAATGGCGCTGCGCGAAAGCCGACGGTGATTCGGACTGCCATCTTCCGGTGCGTAAGTTTTGGTGCTGAGGATGATATGTTCCCGATGGCTGCCGTCTTTCATCCATTGTCCAATGACCTCCTCTGCCTTCCCTTGATGAAAGGCATTGGCGGTGTCAATAAAATTCCCACCGTTGTGGATGAAATAATCTAGCACTTGGCGCGAATCCCAAGCAGGTAGCTGCCCGCCAAAGGTTAAACTTCCCAAGCAAATTTCACTAACCATCAAACCCGAATTTCCAAGCTGCCGTAGTTTCAAATTCAATACTCCTAAGTATTCTTAAAAATTGTAGTATAGAGTAGGCTAACATGAGGTCACACTGATGCAAAAATTTTTGATTTTTATCCTGTTTCTCATCTCCGCTACCACACAGGACTCCACCCGACCGCATGTTATTTTGCGACAGGGCGAAACCGAACCTTTCACCTTTTATCAGGTCAGCATGGATGGCGCGGCACAACCTTTAGCCGATTTTGCGCCGCCTTCTCCCACCCCCACACCAAACGCCGATGCAGCACGGGTGGGCATCTATGAAATGACCGGAAATCTGGTCGCGCCGCTTTATGGGCCCTTTGCTGTCCATGACATCCCGCCCATTTACACCATGTCTGGTGAAGATACACCCTCTGTGAATCTGTATGTGATTCAAAACCGAGAATTTATCCAGATAACCGATGTCCTGACCCTTTTTCCTGAAGCCCAAGCTCCCATCTTATCAGCCTCCAGCGAACTGATAGCATTTCAAAATGACACGATTCTTTATCGGGCAAGGCTGCGCGATGCAACCGGGACAGATTTTAATGGCTTGTATTTGTATGACCTTGCCACTGAAACCACCCTTGAAATGCCTTTTTTTGGTAAAAACCCGGTGTTCTCGCCGGATGGAGCGCTGTTAGCAGGCAGTCGGTTAGGCGAAACGTCCCCGCCGCTTTATGAATTGTGGGTCGTTGATTTAGCCACAGGCGAAGAACAATTGATTGCCAACGCCTGTAACCCGCAGTTTTCACCCGATGGGGCATGGTTGGCTTACGATTTGCACGACAACGCACAATGGCAGGGCTATACGGATTGTTTTGCTAACGGGCAAGTAGAAGCGGTGAATCTGGCAACTCAACAAAAAATCCTGCTTTCGGCAGGTCTTACAGGCTATCTTCAACTTGAACAATGGGAATTAGACTGAGGCTGCGTAGCCATCCTCAAAACGGATCGGTTTAGCGGTAGTGGTGGTTCGCAGCATATCCGCTGAGAGGTTAATCCCCAAATGGTGGGCAAGTTCCTCACGGGTAGGAGATTGCAGCAGGGTTTCATCGTCCAAAAGGACAATCGGCAATTTGCCGTTGGTATGGTGTTTCACCCATGTGGCGGCGGCAGCATCCAGTTCAATATCTACATATTCAAAAACCAGTTTGGCTTTTTCTAACATGCGGCGTGCATCCCAAGAAGCCACTGACCAGTTTGTGCCAAAAATCATCGGTGTTTGCATCAACTTTTTCCTAACCACTGCTTACCCTAACTCTATCCTAATTCTAGGGAATGGTGTGTGAAAATTTCACTAATTTTCCCTGAATACAGATTAATCTCACCTCATACCTATTGTTTTTTTGGGGTTGTGGGATTTGCTAGTATGAAAAAAGAATTAAGAAAATATCTGAAATCATGAGGGGTGTGGATGGGTTCAACGGATTCCTTGTCCACATCCCCCACAAACAAAAGGATTACCTGTTTGGCTGATACTTTTTGAGCATTTCCCGTGAAACAACCATCCGGTGTACTTCGTCCGGCCCATCGTAAATACGGGCGGCGCGTCCCTGTCGCCACATGAAGGCCAACGGGGTATCATCCGAGACTCCTAACCCGCCATGCACTTGAATGGCACGGTCAAGCACATCCATCATCACTTTGGCGACAAAAAATTTAATCATTGAAATCTCAACCCGTGCCTCGCGCTGCCCCACATGATCAATCATCCACGCGGCGTTTAACACCATCAAGCGTGCGGCTTGAATTTCGGTGGCACTGTCAGCAATCCAAGTTTGTACGGTTTGTTTTTCCGCAAGAACACTGCCAAAGGCTTCGCGCTCAGTGGCATAACGACACATTAAATCGAAGGCACGTTCTGCCTGTCCCAACCAGCGCATACAATGGTGAATCCGTCCCGGCCCCAAACGCGCTTGGGCAATCATGAATCCATCGCCAATTTCGCCTAACGTATTGGTAAGTGGCACACGCACATTTTCATATTCGATTTCCCAATGTCCCCCGCCTGTGGTGTGTCCCATCACGGAGATTGGACGCACCAGATGAACTCCGGGAGTATCAGCAGGCACAATAATCTGAGATTGACGGCGGTAAGTGTTAGCGTTGGGGTCTGTAACCGCCATCACAATGCCAAAGGCAGCGCCGTTCGCATTGGTGCTGTACCACTTGCGCCCATTAATCACCCATTCATCCCCGTCTTGAACGGCAGTCGCTTTGAGGTTGCGCGGGTCTGATCCACTGGTTTCGGGTTCGGTCATGCTAAAAAAAGAACGCACTTCACTGCGCTGCAAAGGCCAGAAATATTTTTCTTTTTGTTCGTCTGTGCCAAAATGCCACAAAATTTCAGCATTACCACTGTCCGGCGCGTTACACCCAAAGACACGCGGGGCAAAATAACTTCGTCCGATAATTTCGTTGAGCAGGCCATATTCCATGACCCCTAAGCCCATCCCCCCAGCATCTTTGGGGAGATGCCCTGCCCAGAGTCCCAGTGCTTTGACTTCTTGCTGCAATTGGCGAATATAGGGATGGTCTTCGCTGCATTGGGGGAAATTTTTTTCGTCGTATTCAAAGCCTTCTTTTTCCCAAGGGTAAATTTTGGTTTCAATAAATTCTAAAATCTGCATCCGCATGTCTTGAATAGGGGCAGGAATCGCAAAATCCATTTTTCAAAAGCCTTTCTCGCTGACAGCATTCAGCTAAAATCAGTTCGCCCAAGAGAGTAGCGCTAAATGAAGTTTTCAACCAATTCAGTAAAATTGAACGTGCAAAGCTAATTGAGTTTGCTCATATTGCCGACGGCTTCATGCAGCATCGCACGGATTTTTTCGATGTCGCTGCCTTGAGGACGGGCATAGACATAGTAGCGCAATTCCCGTACCGCTTCGCCCCAGTGTTCAAGGTGCGTACACAAAACGCCAATATCACGGTTGAGTTCGGGATTGCGAGGGTTCAAGGTTTTTTGCAAGCGCAGCACCGAAAGTAGTTGGGGTAAATCGTGCTGTGTAATGTAAATATGCCGTAAATTGTTTAAGATCCGCATCAAAATTAAATTGGGCGGTTGGGGGTCAAGAAAACGCGCCGAAAAAGCCATGCCTTCTGGCAGATGGTTCATCGCAAGCTGCTTACATTCGTTTGCATCCAGCAGCAAGCCATCATGGAAGGGATCAAGATAAATGGGTGCGTTGGGACTGCTGCATCCTACGATAAAATGTCCCGGTAAGCCGACCCCATATAACGGCAAGCCCAAACGTTTGCCCACCGCAATATACACAATCGAGAGTGTAATGGGAATCCCCATCCGAAGTTCCAACACTTTATTTAAAAAGCTGTTATGGGGGGCGTAATAGTTATCGCTGTTGCCGTGAAAGCCCATCTCATCAAATAAAAATTCGCTGATGCGGCGCAGTTCATCATGACGGGTATCAGTGGGGCGCAAGCGCAATTCAATGGTACGGGCAAAATCGTCCAGCAATTGAAGGTTTTTTTCGACATTTAAATGGCTAAAGGCAACTTCTTTAGCGATAAGCAAGGTCGCATAATCTAACCTTAGCGGACTTTCTTGCAAGGATTCCCGAAAACTTGCCATGCCAACCTCCATAGCTCTAATTGTAGTGATAACGATAAAATGCACCACTTTTTCCAATTGCTCCCGAAAACGCTATACTCTGTAAGGTTTTTAAGGATATACACTTTGATACGACGTTCGATTCAACGGGTACTGGCACGGGTGCGCCAGCCCGAAAAACTGCCCGCCCTCTGGAATTGGCCTCTGGGGGTAGGATTGGCAGTGGCCTATCTGATTGTTTTATTTGCTGCGCTGCTGTTCACGACCAGTGCCTCTGATACACCCCTTGATGGTTCGCCCGAACCCGGTGTGTTGGCATGGTCAAACCTCATCGGGTGTGCCTTAACGGGTGTGCTGATTTATCAATATGTGAGTACCGCTTTTTATAAGGCGCAGGATAGCAAAAAAATTCCCTTACAAACGCGCCTCGTTGATGCACTGGGGTTCATCCCATCACAAAATACGCCACTTGCATTTGTGGCGTTGGCGGCGTTTACGATTGTGGTGCTGGTCGATGTCGTCAGTTTTATTGTGGGGGTGCCGTTTGACAGTTTGCCCCGCCCTCTGCTGGATTTGTCACTGGAAGAAGATTTAGGCCAGTTCATCATCGGGTTGCTGGTGGTCGTGGTTGCCCGCCCCATCATCGAAGAAATCATCTTTCGCGGCATTTTGTACCCCGCGCTGGTCAAAAAAATGGATGCGGTGCAAGCGGTGGGTATAACGGCGCTGGCATTTGCGCTGGTGCATTTTGTTTTGGACAGCAGCCTCTGGTGGGGCTTGGTGTATCCGCTTCTGTTGGGCTTGACGGCGGGAATTGCCCGTGGGGCGACCAAATCCACCTACGCTGCGATTTTAACCCATCTGATGTTCGGGTTGTTTATCATGTTACGGGCTATTATTCTTTAGGGGAACTATCACCATGTATGAAAATATTCTGGTCGAAAAACAAGACAACCGCGTTGCACTCATCCGTTTAAACCGTCCACAGGCGATGAATGCCCTCAACAGCGCTCTGATGCACGAACTGATCACCTCACTCAAGGGATTGGACGCGGATTCAGAAGTGGGCTGCCATGTGATTACAGGGAGCGAAAAAGCCTTTGCTGCGGGGGCAGACATCAAAGAAATGGCGAATGCGACTCCTGTTTCGATGTTGACAGGCGACCCCATTTCCATCTGGGATGAACTTCGCAAAATCAGCAAACCGATTATTGCAGTCGTGGCGGGGGTGTGTTTGGGCGGGGGCTGCGAATTGGCGATGGCCTGCGATATGATTTTTGCGGCGGAAAATGCCAAATTTGGGCAGCCAGAAATTAATTTAGGCGTTATTCCCGGAGCAGGGGGAACACAGCGTTTAACCCGTGCAGTGGGAAAATCCTTGGCGATGGAAATGGTGTTGAACAATCGCTGGTTGACCGCCACAGAAGCGGAAAAATTTGGTCTTGTGAATCATGTCTATCCGCTTGAGAGTTATCTGGCGGATTCGTTAAAAATTGCTGCCGAAATTGCCGCCCGCGCTCCGATTGCGCTTCGGATTGCCAAAGATGCCGTCAACAAAGCGGACGAACTTTCGCTCACCGAAGGATTAAATTACGAACGGCGGAGTTTCCACTTTTTGTTCAGCACCGATGACCAAAAAGAAGGTATGGATGCGTTCGTGAATAAGCGACCTGCTCAGTGGAAGGGACAGTAAATGCTGCTGGAACAATTCCGCTACTCCACCAAAATTGTGCCGCGCTTTGATGATTTGGACGCGATTGGGCATGTCAACGAAGCGCGGTATATCACCTACTTAGAACAGGCCAGAGTGGGCTATGCGCGGGAAGTGTTGGGAATCGGCACCAATCCGCGTGATATGAATATGATTGTGCGTAAGACCGTGATTGATTACCTCATGCGGCTGCGCCTGAAGGATGTGGTCGATATTCATGTGCGCTGTTCGCGGATTGGACGCAAGAGTTTTGATCTTGATTACCTGATGGTACTGGCAGCCGATGAACGTTTGGTTTGTTCCGCCACAATGACGATGGTCGCTTACGATTATGAGCAGGCCAAATCCGTGCATGTGTCAAATGGTTGGCAGCAGCGCATGACTGACTATGAAAATGTGAAGCCGGAACGCGACTGATGTACGTGTTGGTAACAGCCCATCTCGGTGGAGATTTGGCCTTCATGCCCAAAATGTTCACTGTCATCAAACGGTTAAAACAAATGCTGAACAGCAAAGTTTTTCTGGTGGATACCGGGTTGGCATGGTCATCGGAATCATGGGTTTCGGCAGTTACACAGCATCGCGCCCCGTATATGGTGTTGGATGGCATGGCCTATCATCTGGCCTTTGCCGATGGTTTGGATGGCCGCAGCCGTGCCATTTTGCAGCCGCATATGTTTGTGCAGTTGATCGAAAATGAGGGGCAGTTGACCCACGAAAATTTTGCCATCACGGTTCGGCGGGAGGCTGCCCTTGTTGAGCCGCAGTGGGCAGAAAATGGGCTGATTCTGCCGCTGCCCCCCAAAGGACAAATTTTACAGGTGCAGCTTGACCCCGAAAAAAGTCAGGTGGTGGAGGTGGCTAAAATTGATGTGCCACCCACTACCCTGCCTGACCCTTCGATTACGGCTACCGTTGATTTTGTGGTTAGTGAAGCCCACCACTACGTAAAAAAGCAAACGGGCAATCTTTAAGCAGTCGCCGGAATTGCCCCATCAATGATTTCGCCGTAACAACCAATCAATTCATCCATGATGGCATCCCAAGTTTGGGTTTCAGCAAAAGCCCGCGCCAATTTGCCCATTTCTTGGCGTTTTCCGGGTTGGCTGACAATCGCTCGCACGCCCTCCACCATGCCATTCACATCGCCCACCGGACACGCATAGCCTGTTTGTCCCGGAATAATGACATCTTTCGCACCGCCGACGAGGGTTGTCACCACCGGCAAACCGGAGGCCATCGCCTCGACAATCACCAACCCGAATGTTTCCATTGCAGAGGGGAAGGTGAAAATATCGGCGCTAGCAAAGGCTTCGGAAAGTTCACGCCCTTTCAGATAGCCCATAAATTGGGTATTTGTGCCTTCAAAATAGCGTTCCAATTCTTCACGTTGCGGGCCATCGCCAACCAGCGCGAGACGGGTTCCCGGCACATTTTCCAGAATCGGCTTGAGCGTGTGAATCCGTTTTTCATAGGACAAGCGCCCCACATAAATCAAGAGATGGTCTTCGGGGTGTCCATCGGAAAGGCGTTCCCGCATGGCTTGGCTGTAGAAATCGGGGTGGAATTTTTCCGCATCGACTCCCCTACGCCACAACCCCACATTGTTAAAATCTTTTGCCAGCAGTTGTTCTTGCTGCAAGCGAGAAGGCGCAAGTGCATAGTTGCAGTAATTAAAATTGGTACGGGTATATGACCAGACCAGTGGATTCACAAAGCCTAACCCGAAATGATTGGCAGCTTCGGCAACATCCAGATGAAACGAAGCCAATGTCGGTTTACCAAGCCATTTTGCCATCAACAATCCGCTTGTCCCCACCACCAACGGGTGCATCAAATGGACGATATCCGGGTTGAAGTCTTTTAACGCCCAGTAAGTTTTGAGGTTGGGAACACAGATATTCAATTCGGGATAGAGGGGATTTTTAACACCCGATACGGTAATGACCGGATGGCCTTTGTATTCGGTGATTTTAGGGCCGTTCAGTTCCGGTGCAACCACCATAAATTCTACGCCGCGCTTGTGCAGGTGGTCTAAGGTCAAACATACAACGGTGACAATCCCATCAATTTTGGGGAGGAACGTTTCGGTAAAAAGTGCAACACGCATACAATCTCGAATCCCAGCATTTCCGAAAAAATTGTAACACCTTTGATTGTGAAAGGTTACGCAAAAATCGCTCCTTGCGGGAGCGATCTGTATGTTTAGTAATCATCCTGCGGATTATTCGGCATCGGGGGTGGGGGTTGTGCCGGATATGCAGGCGGCGGGGGGGGATACGCCGGTGGTGGTGGCGCGGCGGGGGGTTGCTGATAAACAGGTGGCTGTTGAGGCGGTGGGTAGGCAGGCGCAGGTGGAGTGGGTTGGGCGTAGGCATCTCCATAAGCAGGCGCAGCCGGTGGGTAATTTTGCGGCGGGTATGACACGGGCGGTTGCTGCATATAATTATCCCCATAGGCGGGTGGTGCAGGTGCATAACTCTGCGGTGGATAGCTTGGCTGCGGTTGGGCGTAGTAATTTTGCACCGCGACCTGCTGTCCATATTCCGGCGAAACAGTTTGTCCCTGCCAAGCATCCAACAATTCAGGCCGTCCGCCCAATTTGACATAGTAGTAAGGCTTCCAACCAATGCCGAATAGGTCAATATGAATATCGCGCTTGTTGGCGGTGATTTTGCGCTGCGAAGTGTTCATGGCAATGCGCCCCCACTTGTCGTTGAGTTTGGCGATTTCCTGTTCAAAACGCACTTGGAGTTCATTCATTTCGCGCTGAAGTTCGCCCAGCACTTCCTGATTTTTCTCCACGCTTTCTTTGGCTTGTGTCTGATAGCGTCGCACTCGCGCCACACGGGAGAGGGTGTAGGTGGTGCGCCCTTGCAACAAACTCAGCGCCGCTTCGCCGATGGTTGCCATTGATTCCTGACGTAAATCCTGTAAGGCGGATTGGTCAGATTCAAGATTCCGCGACTCACGCTGGTATTGTTCTTCCAGACGGTCAAATTCTTTTTCAAAGCGGGCGGTGATGGAATCAATTTCGGCATCCCGCCCCTCGCGTGCAGCTTGATTGACCATCGCTTGAAAATCGACCGGGAGCATCCCCGGACGGCTGTAAATCCCCAGTGTTTCGTTGGCAAGCAGCATGAAATGGGCGGTCTGGTAAATGTAATCTACGACCTCTTTTTCCAGCCCGGCTGTCCGTTTTTTATCGGTTAGACCGGAAGGCACTTCCCCATACAAAACCTGCTCATAGGGTTTGTCAATCAACTGCTTGCGGTCTACGGGCAAGGCGACATGCTCATCCCAGTGAATTAATCCGGTACGTTCCACCCCAAAAACATGGTAGGCATGAGTCTGGATGGTGTTGATGTCATATTTTCTGTCCATATAACGGATTTGACACTGTGCCAGCAAAAACGGACGGTAGGCAATCAGCGCTCGTTCATTCAAAAACGCCTGCTGATGATAGGTGCGTTCCCACTGCGAAAGTGCCTGTTGTAAATTGATATTGGCGGGCAGAAAAAACTGTACTACATCCGAAGTGAGCGACGGAGGGGCATAGCTGAATCCCGGCGGGAGTCCGGCATCCTGACTCAACGTACTCGCGGATGGTGAAACAGACACCCCGGCGTAGGATTGGGAGGGCTGTTGAAATTGCGGTGGGGGTGGCGCTTGGAATTGTCCGATTTGTGAACCTCCATACGCAGGCGGAATAGGGGGCGCTCCCAGATTACTGGGGGCTTGATACCCACTGGGATTAAACGCAGGCTGTCCATAAGCAGGGGGTATCGGCGCACCAGGTGGGGCAGCCTGTGGGACAGACATGGGTGGGACGGGCGGTGCATCAAATCCGGGCAAACTGGGTGGTGGTGGCGGCGCACCCCGTACTCCGGCGGGTGTTTCGCGCATATCAAACGCACTAAAACCGGGTAGACTCGGCGGAGGCTGTGAGGCAGGCGGCGGGGCATACTGCTGTGGGTAATTTTGTGGCGGGGCAGAATACGCCTGCTGCTGCCCGTAGCCCTGTGGAATTTGCCCCCCCGGATAATTATACTTTTGCGGGGCCATCAACTGGCTGACTTCATTCCGCGTCATGGGGCCTGCCAGATACACCATCGCCCAGCGCGTGTGCATCAAAATTGGCCCACCGTTATCATGAATGTTGTTCAGCACAAACACACGCGGACTAATGGTCGAAAGCAGTTTATCCAACCGTCCTAAATCAATCGGATTGTTGGCGGATGAAGCCGTCGCCAAGCCGTCCAGCACTTTGCGTTTGTCATTTTCAGTTTGCAATTTGCCGATGAACCATGTCCCCGCGTTGGACAAGCCTTTGTAGTCCAAATCGCCGGGGTTCTGCGTTGCCAAAACCATCCCAATACCAAAAGCACGGGCTTGCTTGAGCAGACGCAAAATGGGTTCTTTGGTCGGTGGATTTTTAGGGTAGGGCGGAAAATGCCCGAAGACTTCATCAAAATACACCAGCGCCCGTAAACTGCTTGTCCCGCCAAGCGTTCGCATCCATGCCAGCACACTTTCCAGCAGCAGGGTAATGATAAAACTGCGCTGCACATCATTCAGGTGAGCAATGTAAAAAATGCTGACACGCGGTTTGCCCTCGCGGGTATAGAGCAAGTTTCTCACATCCAGGGGTTCGCCTTGCAGCCATGTTTTAAAGCTCGGCGAGGCAATGATGTTGTTAAGTTCGATGGCAAGTTTGAAGCGTTCTTTTTCGGGGAAAAACGAATTGATGTCAAACACACCCAATTTGTTGAACGGAGGATTTTGTACTTGGACGATGATGTCGCCAAGGGTCAGGGGCAGTCCCTGCATCCAAGCGTTCTCGATGATGTTAGACATCAGGACATGTTCTTTGTCGCGGGTGGTAACTTTCATGCCTGTTAAGGCCAGCAGCGCCGTGACAATCCCGCTAATGCGTTCGCGGTGTTGCTCTTCGCGTCCCATCCAGCCTTCAACGGGCGGTTGCATGGCATCCACAATACTAATGGGTAGCCCCGCGTCCGAACCCGGTGTGAAAATGCTGAATGTTGCATTGTTTTTAAATTCTTGCAAACGTTGCGGCCCGATTCCCCAACTGCTCAAGCCATCGCGCCACATTTGTGCCACATCCGCAGCATATTCCTGGGGTGTTAATCCGGTACGCTGGGCATCATCGGGGTTAATCCACGGCAAAAATTCTTCCGGCGAAAGGTTGGGGAAGGTCAGCATTAAATTAGTGATGTCGCCTTTAGGGTCAATCACAATGGCTGGCACACGATCCATCACGGCTTCCTCAAGCAGCGTGATGCACAACCCCGTTTTACCACTGCCGGTCATCCCTACCACCACCGCATGGGTCACTAAATCCCGCGAGTCGTAGTAGACTACATCATCAATGAGTCGGCCTGTATCTGGGTCAAAGCGCCGCCCCATATAAAAGGTCGTTGGTGCTTCAATAAAGAATGTCATGTAGGTTTAACCTAACTTTACACATCTGGCTTGGTAAAATATAGCACAGATATTCTAAATTAACACGCCAAATCCTCTGCCGATGGCACACGCCCTTGTTCAAAGAGTTTGCGCCATTCACCCAGAAATGCCTGCGCTAAATCGGGATTGTTAATCACCAGCAGATTTTCGTTGTTGTCGTCACGGGCGCTGTTGCTGAAATTAAACGATCCCATCACCACTGTTTGTTCGTCAATGATAAAGACTTTGTGGTGCAGAATGTCCGGGTTGCCATCCTGACGGACATTTGCGCCCGCGCAGGCCAACCGTGGCATTTGCCCCTGCAAACTTCCCACCACTTCAAACACACCTTCAATCGCAACACCACGATTTAAGGCATCGACCAGCGCCCCACCCACCGAATCTAAGGTAAAGCTAAAAGCCATCACCCGAATCGAGGTATTCGCGCCGTTAATGAGTTCAACCAAGCGGTTTTCAATGGCTGCCCCGTTTTCAGGTGCAAAATAAGTTTCCACCTGAGATCCACTGACCGTCAAATTGGGGTTGGGTGGGGTGCGCGAATCATCCCGACGGTTGAACACCCCATCCGAGAACATTTCCTCAAATTCGGCTTGATAGTTCTGGGCAAGTTCGGGCGAACGAATTTGCATGAAGTGGTTGTTGTTGTTGTAAATATCGTTGCGGGTCAAATTCATCGAACCCGTCCATAGTGTTTGCCCGTCAATAATCAAGAATTTATTGTGCATAAGTGCGCCGCGTTCGTCATTGCGAACTTGCCCACCAGCATCAATCACTTCTTGGATGGTCGATTCAGGGTCTTCAAAGGCATGTTCATCGTCTACCACCAAACGCACCTGCACCCCGCGTCCCAATGCCTGCACCAAGGCAGCGGTGGTATCTGGCGCGTTAAGTTCAAACAATGCACCATCAATCGTAGTTTGGGCGCTGTTAATGGATTGAATCAGCGCCTGTTCAGCTGCCGAACCATGATGAGCATTTTCATCACTGGAATTGATGACATTGGTGAAATACAGGCTGTACCAACTGCCATCGGCAGGTGCTTGCCCTTCAACAGGCGTGGCGGGTGCATTGGCTTCGTCGGTGCTTTCCTCCGGTTCAAGCAGCCCAAAATAATAGGCAACTGCTGCCAGAATCAAAATCAGAATGGTATACAACAGACGATTGAGAGATGAACTTTTCTTTTTTGAAGACCGCCGTTTGGTCATACTAAATCCTCTCGATTATTTTTAGGAGAAACACGCTTCATGAGGTGAGCAATCCGGCTTTTATTATCAGATTCTGCTTCTGCCAAAAGCATATGCAGCATTTCGTCCTCAGATAACAGGGGGGCTTGCTCGCCAAACAGGGTCTGGGACAGCTCATTAATTTGTGCGAGGGTTTTGCGTGTCCAGTCCTCCCCTTTTTTCTGGCTAAACGTGATGAGCCAATTGAGGCGGGTGAGCAGCTTAGACAGCGCCCCCTGATAGGTGTCGTAGGCTGCATCAGTTTGTTCGGGGGGAAGTTGGCTCATTTTTTCGCCGACAGCCTCCGCCAACTCTAAACCCCAATCAATCAAAGGCTGTGCTGCGTCGTCCTGCAAGCCGTCCCGAATGGCACTGTTGCTGAGGATGGCATCCCGCAGTTTGTCTGACCAGATATTCCCCATCGTGTTTGCCCTACCATGAATTTTCATTAGTCCAATGTTAGCGCAGTGTGCAGAGAATTAAAAATATCAGGTTCGGATAAAATAGGATAAGACACGTTAAATCTTGACGCATATGCAGGGCAAAGCAATAATCTCACTGTGGAGGAGACCGTTTGCGTTTAATTGTACAGGGCAAAGCCCCCCTCAAAGGGCATTACCAGCCAAGCGGCAGCAGCAACGAAGCCATTGCAATGATTGCGGCATCTATGCTGACATCCGAATCCGTCCAGCTGACCCACATTCCCAGAACCAATGCTGTCCGTCGCATGGTCGAAATGGCGGGGGAATTTGGTACAACTCTTACATGGCAGGATGATTCTCTCAATCTACAAACCGAACGTATCACGGAACGGCGGATTCATGCCGGGTATATTTCCCGTTCGGTGGCATCCATCCTCTTTCTTGCGCCGATTCTGGCCCGCCGTCACCATGTTACGTTGGAATGGGAAGAATCGATTGGTCGTTTACATACCCATCTGACCGCCCTACGTGATTTAGGTATTCGCATCGAGATTCAGGGCAAAACCATTACTTTCACCGCGCAGCGCTGGCAAAAACAGGAAATTATCCTGACCGAAGCCAGCGTCACCGCGACCGCCTTAGTTTGTATGTTGGCTGCGGCTCAAGGCGAAGAAACCTTGATACGGAACGCCGCCTGTGAACCTCATTTGGGTTCCCTGCAACAAGTGCTCAACCAGATGGGCGCACACATTGAGGGAATTGGCAGCAACCTCATTAAAATTACCGGTGGTGAACTTGCGGGGGCATCGCATCGGGTCAACCCTGACCATATTGAAATCGCCAGTGTCGCCGCCATTGGCGCAATTACCCCCGGTTATATCACCATCGGTTCGGTCAATCCCTCCGATTTACGCATGATTCAAAAAGTCTATGAACGGCTGGGCATTACGATGATGCTGGAAGAAAACCGCCTGCATGTGCATGAACAGGGCAGTTTGCAAATCTCCAGCCGTCAAGAGGATGTGGATGTAGAAATTGACACCGCCCCTTGGCCCGGTTTTCCTTCCGATCTCATTGCGATGGCAACGGTTGTGGCAACCCAAGCCAACGGGACAACGCTTATCCACGAAAAAATGTTTAACAACCGCCTGCTGTTTACCGACAAACTCAAGGCGATGGGCGCACAAATTATCCTCTGCGACCCGCACCGTGCTATTGTCGTGGGGCAGACTCCCTTGCAGGGTGAATATTTAGATACACCGGATGTGCGTATCGGGTTGGCGCTGCTGGCGGCGGCCTTGTGTGCAGAAGGGCAGGTCACGATTGACCGCGCTGAATTGATTGAACGTAATTTTGAAAATGTCATCCAGAAATTGAAGGGCTTAGGGGCGGCAATCGAGGTACAGGCCGAATGACCAGCCCAATTATGACCATCCAAACAATTGAAAATTTAAAAACAGGGGTGACTGTTTTCGGAGAAGGAACACCTGTTTTGCTGCTGCACGGGTGGGGCGGGAACATCAAAAGTATGTGGCCTGTGGCAGAACGCTTGGGGAATCAAGGTTTTCAGACCCATACCCTCGATTTACCCGGCTTTGGGATGTCGGATATGCCCCCCCAAGCATGGGATGTGCCGCGTTATGCCCAGTTTGTGCTGGCCTATATTCAATCGCTGGATATCGACAAAATAAATCTCGTTGGGCATTCATTTGGCGGGAGGATTAGCATTTTCCTCAGCGCGGAGTACCCCGAAGTTGTCCGAAAATTGGTACTCGTGGACAGTGCGGGGGTCAAACCCGCCCCTACCACCAACATGAAAATTTACGCTTTCAGCCGCCAAGTGATTTTTAGCCTGTTGCAACTGCCGGGCTTAAAGCGCTTTGAACCACCCGTGCGCCAATGGTTTCGGCAAAAATTTGGCTCTACCGATTACTTGAACGCGGGGGCGCTTGAAGCAACCTTTAAATTGGTCATTCATCAAGATTTAGTCCCGTTTGCACGGCGGATTCAAGCCCCGACCTTGTTAATCTGGGGGCAGTTAGATATGGATACGCCGGTCAGCGATGCCAGAATTTTAGAAGATGCCATCCCGGACGCGGGTTTGGTGGTGTTTGAAGGGGCCGGTCACTATTCCTACCTAGACCGCCCCACCGATTTTACCCGTATTGTCAGCCATTTTTTTAAAAGTTAGCCTATGCACACCTTTGCGCTTATTTTAATGGGATTGTGGAATGTGCCTGCCGTGCTGCGGATCTGGCAGATGGCACGCTATTACCAGATTGAGGAATATCAATCGCCACGTTTTTTACGCTGGTTAGCCGAACGTCGCGCTCGATGGTTTCCCCGTTATATTGCGATTCCGATGTTAGTAGGAATAGTCATTTCGGCGGGGCTGCAAATTCTGAATGTCGATGAACCTATCCTACATTTTGGGCTGTGGATTGTCGTAGCCGGACTGGTGAGTCGTCCCGAACCCGTTAAAGAAACCAAAAAACAGTTCAAACGTACCCCCCGTGCTACCCGTTTACTCGGCGCATCGTTCACAGTAATCATTGTTTTTATTCTTGCGGGGAGTTTATTCACCACCCGCAATATTGAAAAAGATACCCCTGCCGAATTGTCGACGGTAGCCATTATCGGTTTTATCGGCATTTTGCTCAGTCCGATTGCGCTGGTTATCGGCAACCAACTCATGTATCCCGTTGAAGCGGCGATGCGACAGCGTTTCCGCGAACAAGCCCGCCATAAATTAGTCCAAAGCGGCGCAACCGTCATCGGGATCACAGGAAGTTTTGGCAAAACCAGCACCAAACATTATCTCGCCCATATTTTAGGCGGACGTTATAAAGTGTTGCCCACCCCCAAAAGTTACAATACGCTTATGGGGGTGTCACTCGCCATCAACCAAGAACTTGACCCCAAATTTGGCTACGATTATTTCATCGCCGAGATGGGCGCATATATTCCCGGTGAAATTGCTGAGATTTGTCGGCTGACCCAACCTAAAATCAGTCTGGTAACGGCGGTAGGGCCGCAGCATTTGGAGCGCTTTGGCACGATTGAAAATATCGTCAAAGCCAAATATGAAATTGTCGCAGGACTCCCGCCGGATGGTTTGGCGGTTTTCAACGGCGACAATCCGCATGTTCTCAGTATGGCGGAACATGGCTACCCGCAGCATCGCATCATTATTTCACGGGAAGGACTCCCGCAAGCACGGATTGTTGCCCAGAATATTCAGCAGTCGGTGAATGGCCTGTCTTTTGAGGTGCTTGACCGCGAAACCCATGAACAGCATCCTTTTCAAACCACGCTGGTGGGAATTCACAACGTCACCAATATTTTGATGGCTGTCGCAACTGCCCGTCATGTCGGCCTCTCCTTAGCCGAAATCGGAATGCGTGTAGCCTCGCTAACCCCGGCGGAGCATCGCCTCCATGCACGGACTTTGCCCGGTGGGATTACCGTCATTGATGACTCCTACAGCACCAATCCGGTGGGGTCGGTGAGTGCGCTGGAGGTGCTAAAACTGTATGACACAGGCCGCCGGATTGTGATTACACCCGGTATGGTCGAATTGGGGCATCTCCACGACGAAGAAAATTACACCCTTGGCAAACGACTACCAGACTACGCAACGGATATTATTCTGGTGGGAATCCGCCAGACCGAACCGATTCAACGCGGCGTGCGCGACACCCAGTTTGACCCTGCCCGGTTGCAAATTCTGGATACCTTTGAGGAGGCTCGCCAATGGTTTCAATCACAGGTACGGGCGGGGGATGCTGTACTTTTTCTCAACGATTTGCCGGATACCTACTTTTAACCCGTCGAAATAAGCTATACTCACACCGATTTTTCTAAAGGAAATTGTGAATGGATCGTAAACTCAATGTTGGGGTAATTTTTGGCAGTCGTTCGGTGGAACATGATGTTTCGATTGTCACCGCAAGCCAAGTAATGAAAGCACTCAACCCCGCCAAATACAACATTACCCCCATTTATATTGCCCGTAACGGTTACTGGTATACCGGGCCAAACCTGACCGACCTCAAAAATTTTACCATTGATAGTATTGCCGATTTAGCTGGCACAAAAGAAACGCTCCTGTCGCCTAGCGTCAACTATCCGGGCATGATTACCCCGCCCCTGAGTGGACGTTTCAGTAAAAATGACTTTAAAGCGCTAGACGTGATTTTTCCGGTGGTTCACGGTTCACACGGCGAAGATGGAACGTTGCAAGGCTTGTTTGAACTCGCCAATCTCCCTTATGTGGGGGCGGGGGTGCTGGCCTCCGCGATTGCCAACGACAAAGCCATGACCAAAACCGTTCTCAAAGCCCATAACATCCCCGTGTTAGATAAATTTATCCGCTTTAGTCGGCGTGAATGGCTGGCACATCGGGAACGAATTCTGGAACAGGTCGAAGAAATTGGCTTCCCGGCGTTTGTCAAACCCCTTACCTTAGGCTCTAGCATCGGGATTGCCCGTGTGGATAACCGCGAAAAAGCGGCTTTGCACATTGATATTGCAGCGAATCTTGACCATCAAATTCTGGTCGAACAGGCGGTGGTGCATCATTTTGTGGAAATTAACTGCGCCTTGATGGGCAATGAAAATGTCCGTGCCTCTACGCTTGAACAGCCTGTCACTTACGATGAATTCCTGACCTATCAAGAAAAATACATGCGCGAAGCGGGCGCAGGGATGAAAAGCCAAGAACGGATTATCCCCGCACCGGTGGGAGAGGAACTGACCCAGAAAATCAAACAAACCGCTATTGATGCCTTTAAAGCCATTCGCGGACGCGGTACAGCACGGATAGATTTTCTTTTGTCTAAGGAGACGAATGAATTTTGGGTCAATGAAATTAACACGCTACCCGGTTCAGTTGCCTTTTATTTGTGGGATGCCGAAGGGCTTTCTCCCACCGCTATTTGTGATGAATTGATTCAACTGGCTTTAGAAGAAGCTGCCGAAAAACGCCGCACCACCTATGATTACAAAACGGGCTTAATTGATTTGGCTGCCTCACGCGGGGCAAAAGGCCTTAAAATGAAGGGAATGGCTTAGTTAGGGAAAACCCCCATGTCAGATGAAATGCCCATCCAAAATGACCCGGTAGAAGTTGAGGTCAAAGCAGAACTGGCGCAGGCTAAACAACTGAGTCAGCAGTTTTCGATTGAAGAATTTAAAAGCGGCGATTGGTTTTTTCGTCTGATATTGATGGTCAAGGGCAGTTACGAACGCAATGCTCGTGCTGCCTATTTTCAACAAAAATATCCTGACCTCAGCCCCGATGAAATTGCCGACAAACTTATTTCGGTCACGGTGCGTTATGCGGCAATTGCGGGCGGGGTCTCCGGCGTGGCAACCTCCGCCAATGAAATCATGACCATCAGTTCGGCTGGGCTGGCATGGTCATTGTTTGTGGGGTCAGTGGGTGCGGAAATGGTTTATCTAGCGCGGGTACAAATGCGCCTGATTCTCGATTTAGCCGTGATTTATGATATTCAACTTGACCCCGAAGACCCGGAAGATGTGCTGCTGGTGTTTGGTTATGCTTTGGGGGGTGTTGCACCCGCCGAGGCACTTGGTCGACTGTTGCAAATTTCAGGTCCTGCGGTTACGAAAGATGCTGTTCGCAAATACATCAGCAAAGGCACCCTCAAAACGATTCAAGAATTGGGACGGAAAGTTGGTCTCAAAATTTTGCAGCGCAGCATCCTCAAATTTGCCATTCCGGTGGCTTCGGTTGCCATCAGCAGCAGCTACAATTACACCTCGACCAAAGCTATCGGCAAGGTGGCTAAAAATCACTTTAAAAATCGTGGCACAGTAAATGAAAATGACCTTGTAACTGTACTAGAAGAAGCCGCTATTCCCGATGAGGAACTTTCACTTGATTCTCAAAAAATCCTCAAGGGTATGACCAAAAAACTCAAAATCAAATTTCCATGGAAGCAGTTAGAAACAACCGCGAAAGTGGTCAAATCGGCGGGGCAGATGGTCAACCCACCCAAACAAGCAGGCGTTAAAATTCCCGTCACCTTTGAAGAAACTCAGACGATTGAGGACGTTTCAGAGTAAAAAAGTGGTGCAGCCCACATAGGGAAATTACCCCACCCCGCTTAGCGCATCCCTCCCCAATGTTTTGGGGAGGGAGTGAGGGTTCTCAAGGGTAGGTTTTTTGAGAAGAAGGCATCACACTAGAGTTCGAG
>CAZXCU010000019.1:0-95882 GCA_964639245.1 uncultured Anaerolineae bacterium | reverse complement strand
TTCTTTTTGAGTTTGAGGATATTACGCTGACGAGTTTGCGCCATATCCACACGAGAGGTTGGGTGACTGGTTTCAGGGCTGTGGTCTGCCATCTCTACCATGAGAGCAAAGGCACTCTCATCCACCACCAGCCCTTTGATGAGCTGTCCAAAATCTTCCTCCAAGACGACACAGGGCACCGAGCGCACCTCACAGCCACAGCCAATCCCGCGCATGTGACGATAAACCCTGCCGGGTTTGCGCTCCGTGCCACCGAAAGTCGTCCGCAGGCGAGGGTCATTCTGTAGACGTGCCTGTGCTTCACAATGAGCGCAGCGGGTAATGTGGCTGAGGGGATAGGGGTAGACATCCCGTTTACGTCCATGATCGGCAGGCTGCATGGTGCGTTCAGCCCGCACATAGCCCACCTGTCGCACCAATTCGAGGGGGAAGACGGCGCGACCTGCATCCAGATGGGTGCGATCCACCTCTGCCCGCGTCTGGACAGGGCGATCTTTGGCAGACTGGTCAAAGACCAAACCCCCATATTCAGGCCAGTTGGCAATCACACGGCGGGTATCATCCTGACACCATTTACGCGGCTCACCCTGCCGATCACGGAAGGGATAGCCTTCCTCATTGAGTTGATAGGAGAGCTTCTCCATGCCAATATTGCCCTCCGCAAAGAGCGTCAAGGCACGCAGGCCTAGCCTTGGGTCAAAATCTGCTTGGGGCGACCACGCTTACTCTTGCGCTGCGACCACGGCACCACTGGCGGCAGGCGGCACTTCCGACTGGCAAATGGGGCAGCGCGGCCGAGTTGTAGGGGGCACTTGGGGCGGGATTGCGGGCAGTGCCAGCGATGGCAGCCACCCGATCAGGACCCCGACGACCACCCAAAAAACGAAATCCTGTGTGGTCATGGGCGCTCAGATGGGATATACTTATTGGTAACTACCCCATGTTACCCCACCACCGATTATCCACGCCTTTGTCGGGGGAAGACCGACGATTGGCTTTAAGTTAACAGCTACTCCTGGTTATCAGATAATATTAATATGTTCAAAGTGCGTGACATCGAGATCCAGTGAATCACCTCGAAACTAAAATGCAAGAACTTTATCGGCTTCAACAACCCATTGAGCAAGCTGGCTCATGGTGCTAACTTCTGTTCCCACCACGAGCATAGGTTGACTCAGACCACGAGCCTCGCAACAACTCCCACAGAGTTTAATCTGCCCACCTTTATGGATAATGGCCTTAACCATTCTTTCCACGTTGTAGTAACCTTGAGGAGTGCTTTGTTGTGGCAAGGCGCAGGTCACAGCATCAGCCATTAAAAATACGAAAATTTCCGTTTGTGAATGTTCTTTTTGAAGTGTCATTGCCAAGCGGAAAGCATTGTAAGCCTTTTCTGAGCCGTAGGGAGCATCGTTGATGATAAAAAGGATTTTCATGAGAGCATTTCCTCAAAAATACGAGTGACCCTTTGAATAATTCGGAGTGCATCCACGCTCCCGTGTGCTTCACCTTTTTCAAAATCTCCGGCGACATTGCCCAGTTGATTGGTGATATGAGCAAGGCAAATCACTTTTTTCTGTCGTGCCTCGGCAAAAGCATAGAGCGCTGCCGCTTCCATTTCTACTCCCAGAACTCCTAATTCACGGGCGGCATCGATAGCACCTACAGTCTCCCGAAACGGCGCATCGGTTGTCCAGGTAACACCGCGCAATATTCGGGGTGGTGTTTCTTGAATAACAGATTCTAAAGCGTTGAGCAAATCAGGTTGGAGAGAACTGTAGGTGGAAGGAGGTAGATAATGGTAGCTTGTTCCCTCATCACGAAGGGCTTTTTCGATCAGAATAAAATAGGGTGGCTGCCCTTTTGGTGTAATTTGTCCGGCAGAGGTGAGACTGATGAGAAGTTCACAACCGCAGGTAAAGAGTTCTTCTGCTACCAATACGGCAAAGGCAGCACCAACAGCGTGAGGAATAATCCCGTACTCAATCTCATTTAACTGAAACACATACAAGCGCGTATGATAACAGGCCCAGTGAGGATGTTTTTGGGCCTGCTGTGTATCGATGAGATACTGGGCTAAGTCGCCATCAGGATCAAGGATACATACTACGGGCAGTTTAGCATCAGGCAGTCCTTTTTGCCGTCGTGCTTCCCGTAATAAATTGGATGGAGTGAAAACAGATGGGGCATCATAGATTTTATGCTTAAGGAGTGGGATAGTCATATTATTTTCCATTCTTGTTCGCGGATCCGTTCAGGCTGTTGCCCTAGGGTTTCGGGTAGAAATAGGGCTGTCAACAAACTGGATACGAGGGTCACTAATGCAATGGCAGCGATTGCAACGGAGAGGTTGAAAATATCTGCCAAAATTCCACCTCCAAGCGCACCAAAGGCGTAGCCGCTATCGCGCCACAAACGATAGACTCCTACCGCTGAAGCTCGCCATAGGGGGTCAGATAAATCACTTACAGCAGCGAGGAGCGTTGGATAGACCATCCCTGTACCTAGCCCCATAACAAATGCCGCAATGAACCAACCGAATTGATGCGAAACTAGAACAAATATAAAAATTCCAATCGACTGAACAAGTAGCCCGCCTGTAATCAACGGTTTACGCCCAATCTGATCACTCCAAGACCCCATGAACAACTGGCTGATTCCCCAGACTGCCAGATAAGTTCCTCCAAGCGTGGCAGCTTGTTCAGTCTGTATGCCTACGCTCAGTGCCAATAGGGGCAACATGCCCCAAATTACGACATCGTTTAAATTATTCACGAAGCCCCCTTGTGATAGACTGAAAAAGGCTTTGTTTTCCCAACTGACCCGACGAAAAATCTCTCCAAAGTGGATGGGGGAATGAACCGATTTGTGTTGTGTAATTTCATGCTGCACATGCCCTAATGTTTCGCGGACGAAAAACACAGAGAGGAACAAGCCAAGCAAAACGAATATCACTCCCATCCAAAAGGGGTAAGGACGCAGGGTGGTTTGGGCAGCAATCCACCCGCTGCCAAACGTGGAAAGCGCCATTGCGAGATAACCGGCGAATTCGTTCAAGCCCATTGCTAGCCCGCGTTGTCCCGCGCCAACTAAATCAATTTTCATGATCACGGCAGTTGACCAGCATAGTCCTTGATTGATGCCCAACAAAATATTGGCAAAGATAATCCATTCCCAATGCGGCGCAACCATCACGAGTAAAGGCACAGGCAACCCAATAACCCACCCCGTTACCAACAGAGGTTTACGCCCCCATCGGTCAGCATTACGCCCGGCAAAAAGATTGGTTAATGCTTTGACCGCCCCAAAACTGATGATAAAAGATAGGGTAACGCTGACGGATGCAAGTTTGAACTCCTCAGCCGCAATCTGGGGTACCAGGGTACGTTCCATGCCCAGCATTGCTCCCACAAAGGCGTTAACTAAGACCAATAAACTGAACTGCTGCCAGTTGGCCCCTAATCCCAACTGCACTGTTTGTCTACTCATATTGAGTCATCTGCGTATTAGCATGACGGATGGTGATAAATTCAACAGGTGGAGGCGTTTGGTCTTTTTGAACATAGGCAACAAAGGCCGCTTGATCCAGATATTGCAAAGCTGGATTGAAGCGCCGCTCAAAACCAATCGTTGACATAGGTTTACCACTCATCGCTCGTCCACAGACTGACCCAGCAAAGTGGCTCGGATAGATTTCTAAAGTATCCTCTAGCTTAAGTAGTTTATTGAACAAACTATCGTAAAGCTGCTGAGCAAACAGGGTTGTGTTAGCATCGCCATGTAAATCCGGGCGACCAACATCCCCAACAAACAATGTGTCCCCTGTGAACACCAACCACGGACTTTCAGTACGCACTTTATCACTCACCACGAGACAGACACTATCTGGTGAGTGTCCGGGGGTGTGCAGCACTTGAATATAATCATTGCCTAATTCAATGACATCTCCATCGTGCATAGGGATAAACGGGAAGTTGACTTCAGCCGCTTGATGTAGATAAATTGCTGCCCCTGTGGTGGCTGCTAAAGCCTGTGCGCCGGAGAGATGATCGGCTTGTACATGCGTTTCAAAAATTGCCACAATAGGTGAATTTGCCTGCTTCGCAATTTCAAGGTAGTCCTCAAGATGCTCAGCGTGAGGATCGACCACCGCAAGTTTGGCTTTGCCGGTGCAGCCAAACAGATAAGAGGCACACCCCGTCTGAGGATGGAGGATTTGACGAAAAATCATAGGTTTCTCTTTCACGGTAAAATTTCGGTTTTTTCAATCGGTAATTGGGCAAGCACCCATTCCGGGTAGCCCTGTTGCAAACGGCGGACTTGATAACCTTGTTGGGTCAAAAACTCAACCGCTTCATCCGCAAAAACGCAATAAGGCCCGCGACAGTAGGCAACAATTTCCTGTTCAGGGGAAAATTCCTGCAAGCGGGTAGGGAGTTCATTGACCGGAATCGAGCGCGCACCCAGAATATGTCCTTGTTCATACTCCAAAGTAGGGCGTACATCCAGAACGACAACAGATGGATCATGCAAGCGTGCCATCAGTTCATTGAGAGTCACCCCCTCTAAGGTTTTACGGTTGTTCAGGTAGGTATCCACCAACCGATCTACTTCCGCTAACTGGTTAGCAGCAATTTCTCGGATTACCTGAATTAAGCGGAAAACTTCAGGGTTGGTTAACCGATAAAACACATGCAATCCCTCTTTGCGCGAAGTCACGAGATGGACTTCGCGGAGCGCTTGCAGATGTTGAGAGGTATTTGCCGGGGTTAATCTGCTTTCTTGAGCCAGTTCCTCGACACTGCGCTCACCTTGGGCGAGTAAGTCCAAAATTTCAATGCGATTAGGCGTGGCAACTGCCTTAGCGATGCGAGCAAACTGCTCATTAATCCGAGTCTTGAATTCACGATGATCCATATAATCAAGCATCCAATTGTATACTTGATTATACTTCATATTTTCCAAATAAGTCAACCTGAAAATTTGCCCTTCATGAACTGGAGACACCAACCCAGTATATTTTCTGTCCTCACAGCCAAGCTAAGATAAATGAATCTTGTTTATGTAATTAAATAAATCTCAAGTCCTCACCTGACGCGAAATAGTTTTTTGTTCGCCCTCTTCCAGTCCGTAAGCGACTAAATTTGTCTCCAAAAACATGGGGAAAGCATGGGAGAAGGAATTTTTTCCTCAGTATCTTATGAACAAATCAATTAAAAACCAAATGATTGCGGACAGCATCTGTATAGCGTGCTGTCCCTACAAGAAATACGTCCGTAGGGACGGGATCTCTGTGAGTCCCGTCCGCTAAAGTTGGATTCATTTAAAGTCTAATTGCTTTATCCATTAAGGTAGCTATCTCATCGAAAGAGATTGTGTAATCGCCTAATTTTCTGCACCCAGAGCGGTTGCGGGACAGGGCAGCCCAGATCTGCAAGTTTTAATTTTAAGGTGCTGCGGCTAGGTTCGGTTAGGGTACTCCCATCAGGAAAAACCAGCGTTGGCACACTTTCATAGCCTTTATTTACCGCTTGAACATACTGACGGGCTGTTGGATTCTCTAAAATATTCACATACTCAAAATGAACCCGTGCCTTCAGGAGCAAGTCAATCGCAGGTAAAACTTTGGGACAATCGGGTGTCCCATACACAATGATGGTAGGCTGCATTCGGATTTCCATTTTTACTGATACCGTAAAATATCAGAAACGGTCTTACGGGCAGCGGTGATGGCCGGGATGATGCTGGCAGCGAGGGATAAAATCAAGATACTCAGTAACCCTAATCCCGTTATCCACATCGGATAGTGAAATTGAAACCAACTGCCGAAGGGAAGCACCTGCACTAAAAGCCGTGCAAAGAGATTGCTTGCAGGAACGGCTAATATCCAAGCGACTAGCCCAACCCCCACCCCTTCTGCCAGAAATTGGGTGACAATGACGGTGGTACTTGCTCCAACAGAACGCATAACCCCAATTTCTTTCTGGCGTTCAAAAACACTCATAAAGAGCGTCGTGACCAGCCCAATTGCACCAACAAACCCGAGAATAATGGAAGTGAGGTTGAATAAGAGATTGAAGGTTTCATATCGTTGCACATCAACCTGTACTTCCTGAATTCGGTTAATGTAGCCTACATTGATACCTTCAGTCTGTAAAACAGCCGCAATATCACTGATGAGGTCTCCTACTTCATCGCTTGTTGGATTTTTATCTTCCATCTGAACGCGGAAAACGTTGGGGAGCGGGAGACCGTCCTTGGTTGTATAATCATAAAGATCCGCAAATTGGGCGCTCTCCATCAGCAGAAGATCAAACGGATAATCGTCAATCCCGACGATTTCTGCTTGAAAAACGTGATTGCTTACCATGAGATGAAGCATATCCCCCGGACTAACCCCCAGTTGCGTTGCTATTCCTTGTGTAATGACCACTGGTATCAGTTCAGGATGTTGGCGCGGGGCTGTTTGCCAATTTTGTCCGGCAAGCAAATCCATTTGAAAAACGGGGGTCGATAGATCTTCGCCGAAACCAAAGGCTTGGGGGGTATTAAATGCCCCTGTATCACTGTAGGGATTGTGGTAGCCTTCAATCCAAACGATTTCTTCAAATCCGGGGTAGACAGCTTCTACCCCCTTGATTTGTTGAACCAATTCTGTCAACCGCTCAGACTCGCTCGGACTATAAGGGCGGATGGCAACTTGGTAATCAAAAGTCGTCTCCAACTCCATAATCAACTCATTGAGCGAGCCAAAAACAGCCAGAACCCCCATAAAAGAGGCGGCTGCGGAAGATAGGGCAATAAGGGTTAGGGCAAAACGACTCGGCTGGCGCAAAAAACTACTCATCCCCTGTCTTATGTGTGGTGGTAATGGAAGCCGGGCTAAAATCCGTGCCGCCAGCGTATTGCCATAGGGTGAAGCAATTCCCAAATCGGTAAAAGTCTTTAGGATGTTGACCCGGGTTGCGTTCCAAGCTGGCACAAAGGCAGCCATTACCGGAATAGACAACCCCATGAATGCCCCAATCACGATCCCAAGCGCAGAAAACTGAAAATCATCAATGATCGTCAGGGCAGTGGGTGCAACCGCTTTGGCAATCCAAAATCCACTCGGGATGCCCAGCAGGATTCCCGGAATGGTTCCCAAAATGCCATAGAGAAGTGCTGTTCCACAGTAGATGAGAAGGATGTCTGCACGGGTAGCACCCATAGATTTCAAGACAGCAATTTGGCGGTGCTGCTCAACAATCACTGAATTCATCACATTTGTGACCAAAAAAGCCGAAACAATCATAGCCGCCAAGGATAATACGCCTATCACCTGCCGGAACTGGTTGACCAATTTAATAAGCAGATAGTCTTCGGGCGGCTCACTCCATTCATAGGACGGGATATACGTGCTGTTCGTTATCAGAGTCTGGCGTATTTGATCCCGAGTGGTTTCGACAAGCTCATTGTCAGAAAAACGGATAAAAATAACATTCAACCCCGGAAAAGCAGCCAACGATTGTGCCTCAACATACCCTGTGTAAATACTCTCCTCAAAGGGAATATCTTGTCCTAAAGCCGATTGAAGGTAGGGATGATAGAGAATACCAACAATCTGCCACGCTTTTTCGGATTGGTCTGGCATTCTAAAAATTAAGCTCTCGCCGATAGTCAAGTCGAACTTTTCAGCCATCCGCCGTTCGAGGGCAATTTCTGGGTGTTCTGCGGTTGGATACCTGCCTTCCAGCAAAGTAGGCGGTTCAAGTTGGATTTGATCAAAGGGGTGCGAGAAAGATCGGATAAAACCACTGTGGAAGCGGGTTTCATCGGATTGTTTCCAGTAAACAGGATAGTTGGCTTGTCCTTCTACCCGAGTTACCCCCTGAATCGTTTCTAATGAGGTCAAGATGTCTTCATTATTTGAGATGGGGGCAACAGAAGTAACATGCAGGCGCATCCTAGGAAGATGTCCTTGCTGAATATCCGCCCTGAGTTTACGGATAAGAATATCACCCCCTGAAATCAAAGCCACAATCCCAAATACGCCCATCATAATACTTAAAGAAACAAGGCTTGTTCGAGCCTTGCGAGCCACAATATCCGCCCAGATTTTGCGTTCACGAATTTTGAACATCATGGTCTTACTTCTCCTTCGCAGGGGAGGGTAAGACTTCAATCGTGTGAAAAATGCCCAAGAAATGCCGCCGTGACCCGATAATCTTTAATCCCGCCTTTTCGACTAACAGGAATGGATCTTGATTCCAACGACAGCCCGCCTCTTGAAAATGAGCATGGGCATGTTTATCTTGGTAACGTGCCAGCCAATGCCAACGACTACGCCCATGCTCAATCAGAAGAATTCGCCCGTCTGAACGACAAACACGCTGCATTTCCTGTAAGGCAGCAACCGGATCGGTAAAAGTGCAAGTAGACATGGTTGAGATGACAGTATCAAAGGTGGCATCCGCAAATTCAAGCCGTTCGGCTGCCATCGTCTGGAACACTACCCGCATTTTGAGCTTGTCGGCCTCTTGTTGGGCAAGTTCGAGCATTGTTGGGGAAAGATCAACGGCGGTCAGAGCAGCGGGCTGACGAAGATAACGAAAGTTTTCGCCTGTGCCACAGGCCACTTCTAAAATGTGTCCTGTAGCCTGTTTAAGCAATGCTTGGCGGAGTCGCTTAACACCCAAGACATTTTCGTTGACCCACGATTTTTGTCTATACAGAGGGGCAAGAGCCGCATATTTCGCACGAATCACTTCTTGCGATGTCACTAATTCGGTCATAAAATCTCCAATCCGTTCTTATGATGCGTTGTTGATAGACAAGGCAGCAGAATAGACAGGATAATTTCGATACCACTTCAACAGTATCGTTATTACCTTAAGTTATGCTACACTTTGTCTCAAAATAGATTGCTTATATCGTCAATGATCCGCTTGGGGGTGTCAACCAGCGAAGGACAGTTGGTGTATCTTATTAAACATATATCTCACATCATGATAGGATGAAAAATGGATAAAACGGATCGGCGTGTGAAAAAGACGCAAAAATTACTGGCAGATGCGTTAATTACCCTTATCCTAGAAAAAGGGTATGATGCCATTACCATCAAAGATATTACGGATCGGGCAGATGTTGCTCATGCGACTTTTTACCGCCACTACGCTCACAAGGATGACCTTCTGACACAAACGCTTCAGGCAATCGTCGAAGAAATCACGCGCTTTACCCGTGAGCCAAATTTACAGTCAGCAGAGGGGTATTTGATTTTCAAGCATGTGCAGGAAAATAGTGTTTTGTATCGAATTTTGTTAGGCAGTCCGGGTGCCGCCGGTATCCGAAAGTCGATTCAAAACGCTCTTGCTGCTGATATGTTGGCGACTTGCGAACCCCTCCGCTCACCACAAAATAAACTGATTCCGGGTGTCATTGCTGCACACCACATGGCGGGTTCGCTGCTGCTGCTTATCGAGTGGTGGTTGAGTCATGAGATGCCCTACCCACCCCATCACATGGCAAAAATCTATGAGAATCTCATCCGGGACTTAACGATGTATACGATGTTACAAGAGATGCCTGTGACCACTTAATGACCATCCATGGTGCTATGATGAAAGATAAACTTGCGCTGGACAGCATTGCGCGTATTCCGTATCTATGTGTTCTTGATGCCTCCCGACAAACTGATCTTCAACACGCCGCCCTCCGGCGTGTTTTTGCCCCGCAAGCGCTAATTTTTATCGAAGGCGATGGCGCATCAGGCCTCTGGATTATCGAAACCGGACAGGTGAAAATCGCCAAGCTCAATGCGGATGGGGATGAATATATTCTGCATTTGCTCGGTGCAGGGGAGAGCTTTAACGATATTGCTGCGCTTGAAAATGGTACCAACCCTGCCAACGCAACGGCACTGACCGAAGCGCACTGCTGGCTCATTCCCACCGAGACGATCCAACATTTTTTGGCGACGTATCCGCCGGCTGCCCACGCCGCCATTCGGATGTTGACTTCGCGGGTACGTACCCTCGTGCAGCGGCTTGAAGATCTGGCGTTATATTCCGTTACCACCCGTTTGGCACGGTTTCTTTTGAACCAGGCCGAAACCCCGATGATTGAGGGAGGCGTAACCCGCATGGCAATTGCGGCGCATCTCGCCACCACCCCGGAGAGCATTAGCCGGGCTTTGCGCCAACTCGAAAAAGCCGGTGCTATACGTTTTAACCGTCATCGCATCGAAATTATCCAACCGGATATGTTACACGCCTTAGCCTTCATTGACCCGTCTTGATTTAAATCAAGTCGCTGGTAACGCCTTTGGCCTATGATGGGAACATCGTAAGGAAGGAGTCAGGCGATGACGAGTTGGCTTCCACGCATTGATCTTACCCAATGTATTGGTTGTGGC
Organism: uncultured Anaerolineae bacterium; assembly: GCA_964639245.1. Taxonomy (GTDB): domain Bacteria; phylum Chloroflexota; class Anaerolineae; order Aggregatilineales; family J027; genus SB15. The sequence continues at coordinate 85,486 of CAZXCU010000019.1, read as the reverse complement.
GAGTGTGTTGTGACATGTCCCAACGCCGCACTGGGGATAGTCTCAAAAAAAGCAGTCTTAACCTCGCCCGAAGCGTGCAATTATTGCGCTGACTGCGAAGAGATCTGCCCAACTCATGCCATTGCCTTACCCTACCAGATATGCTTCAACCCATCAGATAACAAAAAGGATCAATGACCATGACCGACAGCAAAACCCTCGATGTACGGGTTATTCCACCGCGTGTGCGCCATGCACAAATTTTTGAAACTTTCGACGCTTTACAGCCGGGAGAAGCGTTTATTTTGGTCAACGACCACGCACCGAGACCGCTATATTATGAATTTTTACACGAGCGTTCAGACCAATTTACCTGGGACTACCTAGAAGAAGGCCCTGAAGTTTGGAAGGTGAAAATTGGTCGCGTCTAACCTGTATACCTTTTTGCCCGATCTTCTATCCGAAATCCCGGAAATTCCACACAATGGCATTTTGAGCCGGACTGTTTTTAAGGCGCAAAATATCAAACTGGTGTTGTTTGCTTTTGATGCTGGACAAGAACTCTCCGAACATACCTCGACTCATGCTGCGATGCTGCACTTCTTAAAAGGCGAGGCAACGCTTACACTCGGAGACGATACCTATAATGCTCAACCCAACACCTGGGTATACATGCCACCGAACTTGCCACACAGCATCGTAGCCACCACGCCAACCGTACTGTTGTTAGTGATGGAAGGTGCATAAGCCCTGTGAAAAGCATATCCCTGTACGAAAATTGGGTTTTCCACGAGCAAAACCCTTATGCTGAACCCTTGCATGTAGATACCGAAAAACGGGTCTTACGTTTTGCTCTGCGCCCTGGACAAGAGGTTAAAGAGCATCTCGCGCCACATTCCCCGGTACACATCCTCATCTTGCAAGGACAAGGCATTTTTACTGGCGAGGATGGGATCGAACACTCGTATGGCGAGGGGACATTGTTAATCTTTGACTCTGGCGAGAAACACAGCATCCGTGCGTTGAACTATGAGCTGGTATTTGTGGCCTTTTTACACGGTGCGCCTAAAACAAACTAAATGCGGTGTTCGGTAAATAGGTTCAGAGGGCGGGAATCGGCGCGTCGGACTTTGTGCCAAACACCTGGTCTCCTATAGCGTGCCTTGTCCCGCCCTACGGAAGTTAATCCATATTTACTTACCGGATGCAGCATTAAACAATGATGCAACCTTGCTATATCTGTTTCTGAAGTCTAAGGCTTTGTCGTGAATAGCCCATTTTCTTGGGTAATGGAGGATTGATGAACCGCAAACACGCTCCTTTTATGCTGTTGGTTTTTACTGCGTTGGTTACGGGCGTATGGGCGGGTCTCTTGCGAAGTGGGTGGCAACTGCCCACACTGCACAATGATTTTGCGCTCGCCCATGGCGTTTTAATGATCGGCGGTTTTATGGGGACGCTGATCAACTTAGAACGTGCAGTTGCCTTACACGGATTTGTGAAGTCTCCCCATGGGCGAACTTTTCCCTATTTAGCGCCGATGTTGTCGGCAGCAGGAGCGCTCACCCTCATTGTCGATCTCTCTTTTGCGGCTTGGTTGATAACCCTCAGTAGTGTCGGCATGGTTTTGATATTTGGGTTCATCGTTTATAAACAATTCGCGGTTTATACCGTGACGATGGCAACGGGAGCAGTGTGCTGGTTCGTTGGAAACCTCCTCTGGCTAGGCGGTGAGCCTTTATACATGAGCGCTCCGTGGTGGATGGTGTTCCTCATCTTGACCATTGCAGGAGAACGTTTGGAACTTGCCCGTCTGATGCGCCACAAACGCCGCAGCATTTACCTCTTTGCCGGCACGGTGGGGGTGTTGTTAAGCGGACTCGTCTTAAGCCGTGTTTCTTATGATCTCGGAATGCGTTTGATGGGTGCGGGTAACATAGCGATTGCATTATGGCTGTTGCGGTATGATGTAATCCACCGTACCCTTCGCCAAACAGGTCTCCCACGTTTTATCGCAGTCTGTTTGGCATTGGGTTACGGTTGGCTGGGTGGCAACGGGGCAATGTCGCTGGGTTATGGGGGTGTAAAAGCAGGTCTAATGTACGATGCAATTTTACACAGCCTTTTTCTTGGCTTTGCATTTTCCATGATTTTCGGACATGCGCCGATTATCTTACCTGCTGTGCTGCGGTTGGATATTGCTTACTCACCTTTGTTTTATATTCATCTGACGCTTCTGCATCTCTCGATGCTCCTGCGGGTTGGCGGTGACCTCACGGCATGGCAGGATGGACGGCGCTGGGGCGCAATGCTCAACGCAGTCGTTTTGCTGGTCTTCATTGTTAATATGATTCGTACTCTCCATACCGCCGATGCCAAACCACTTATCCCCCGCAGCAAGCCTGCTTACGCCGTCTATACACTGGTGTTTCCACTAGTGGGGCTGGGATTTCTATTGATTGCTGCAGGGATCATCGGTGGGATACAGCGCGAAGCAAAAAGTTCGGACACCCTCCTGTCAAACAATGCTGCCCAAGGGGAGAGGCTCTACCAGACCAACTGTTCATCTTGTCATGGAATGGATTTACAGGGGATAACTCATCTTGGCAAAAATTTGCTGACCAATGAATGGGTTGCCAGTCTCAGTGACGCGGAATTACATGCTTTCATTGTAGAAGGCCGCCCTGCTTGGCATCCCGATAATACGACGGGGATTGAGATGCCTGCACGCGGCGGCAACCCAGCCCTGAGTGATGGTGATATTGATTCGATCATTGCCTATATTAGAGAAAAGGCTCGCCAGTAGATGCCAAAACTTACCCGTTGGGCTATCCGCCTTGCAATGCTGTATTTGCTCTTGGGGCTATTCTTCTGGTTGGTGTATACCTACGATCAAATCGAGAATTTGTCTGGCAATTGGGCGGCCTTGCGCCCAGTGGGAATTCACTTCATCACGGTTGGCTGGCTCACACAGCTCATTTTCGCCGTGATCTACTGGATGTTTCCCATCATTAACCGCGAAAATCCCTATGGTGAACGCTGGATTGCTTGGCTGGGCTTCGGAGGGCTGAATCTTGGTTTGTGGTTCCGCGCTATTTTTGAAATTGGCCTGACACAAGGTCTATCGTCATCGGCTGGTTGGGGGTTAATAGGGGCCGGTTTTTTGCAATGGGGCGGAGCGACTGCGTGGATCATTGCCAGTTGGGGACGTGTCCAGGCACGGGGTCGCCGTTAGATGCCACCTTTAAGCCGCATCATGATTCGCGCCGCCTTTGTCCATCTGTGGATAGGGTTTGGAATTGCCATGCTTCTGATGGTTTGGAAAGGCCAGCCCGATTTATTGCTTGGTGTGGTTGGCGGTTGGGTGCCAACCCATGTTGATTTGTTGCTGGTTGGTTGGATGGTGCAATTGGCGATGGGCGTAGGTTATTGGATTTTTCCACGGTTGCCATATACCCTTACCCATCGAGGTCGTTATCCCTACGCCCTAAGCGCGGTCATTTTATTAAATGTGGGGGTCATAGTTTACGTTATCGCCACTTTGATAGCATGGGCATGGGGGGAGGTTTTGGGCTTAGGGGTGCAAGTGCTGGCGATTGCCTCCTATATCTACCATCTTGTTCCCCGCGTGCGCTCGACCATTCCTCAGCAAAAATAAAGCGGATTTGTACGGCAGCGAATCTTTGTAGTTTCCTCAGTGTTGCCGTTCCTCTAGGGGTAATCTATTGAAGCATAGCGGCAGAGAGCCGAAAGCAACAATGGCGGTTCAGGGAAAGGCTATCGGCAGTTTGAAGCCCAAAATACTCCCTGTTGGTATGTAAGGAAAAGCTCGAAAAGCAGATGGACTCGTTCGTTATCGCAATGTACTAGGTGGGATAATCCGTGATGGCTCCTGCAATGTTGCGTAGGCAGCAGTCGAGGTGTTAGGGTTGTTGAGAATTTGCCCGTTTGTACCGCGTTCTTCACCCAATACGCAAGAGATCGTCGGGTGTATTTAGATTGATGAAAGAGCATAAATCTGGGTCATAGTTCCGCACTGCTGCTTCATGGATCCAACGCACTTCTCTTTGCTCAAGAAAGGAACTGATCTTTAGTTGGTTTTGCACAATAGAGGTCTGCAATGGCTCAAGACAGTTTTTGCTGTAAACCGCGTGCAAACCCTCAGCACAATTTCTGATATAGGGAACAACAGCATCAGCTTCTTCTGCATTTTGAAGTAACCAAGCAAGCAGTGCTGTATTTAGAAAGGGCATATCGCAAGCCACACAAAGCGTGTGACGGGTCTGGCTGTAGCTCAGGGCAGACAAGATCCCGCCCATTGAACCTTTATTGGGTATTACATCCTCATGGAGTGGCAAATCCAGATGTTGATAAGCCTGTGGTTTGTTTGTGAGAATCATAAGCGGAAGAGCCAGTGGTTTTACTCGTGCAATGACATGCTCAATAAGCGGTATCCCCTTAAGCAGAACAAAACTTTTATCTGTTCTCATACGGCGAGAATGCCCGCCTGCTAAGATTGCGATGGTAGCACTCATATATTTTCAGAGATGCTTTCTTGTATGTGATAATAACTTGCCCCAGCACAAGCGCGACATAGCACAGTGTTTTCGTGAATAATCTCCCGTTCATTGTTGATTTCTTCAAGACAGATGTCACAGGTCACACGCACTCCGGGACGACTAATCAGGGATGAGAGTGAAATAGTTAGTGTAACGGTTTGGACTTCAAATACATGTTCTACAGGCATGACCTGGTATGCTTCTAGTTGTGCGTGCCAGCGGCTCCGTGCTTCTGGGATTAGACACTGGACATATTGACGTATGTCCAGCGCAGGACGAATGCGAAGCGTTTGCTCAGTCTGGGTATCGATAAAGGTCGCTGCAATCTTGCCAAAATCCACTAAGCGTAAGTTACGATGTCCAAGGCTACAACCGGTGGCTACTGCTATTCCATCAGCAAAACAGCCATCAGTTTCAACAAAGGTGTATAAGCGTTTGTTCTGTTGAGGATAGGGAACCTGAAGCAAAGTAGCCGCGTAAATACCCATCCGGACTCCCAATACCTGCCGAGGACAGAGATGATTATGTAGGGCAGAACTGGCTTTAAGAAGCGCCTCTAAATCAGGTTGCATTTTTTATCAGACCAAATCCCTGTGCCAGACTTCTCATAAACCCAACAAATGTGATTGTCCAAGCAATCAGCGCTATATAAATAAAGTGCCGCGGAACAGTCAGTAGAAATGCCAACTTTAATGCTTGAGCTAGTTGGTAGGTGCTGGCAGTATACATCCCTAATGGAAAAACCATGCCCCAATATTGCGGATTATAGCGCAGAGGAAAACGCTGATACCCATGCCGCCAAAACCCAAACAGCAAGAGCAATGGAATCCACCACGTCGCAGTTGCCCAGAAGAACAATGTAAAGCCTTTCAAGAAAGGCTTTACATCCTGAAGGATTGGTGAGCGAAAAGCATTCAACATCAATACAGAGCCAGCCAGCGTGGTAATCGCAACTGCCCCCATGTTAATCCAGTAGGGTGGAGTCAAGTTCTGGCTATTCATGGGAATAAAGCTAAACCTGTAGAAAATCAGGGTAATGATAGGGATATATAGCATTCCACCTAACAGATACATACACAGTGCGAAAAACAACAATATATCCCGATGTTCTGCAATCTCAACTTGGCTGGAGAGATGCGTTCCAAGGATGGATATGGATTGTGTAGACACAATTGCAATCAACCATGTGCCGTTCAAGCCAACTTCAATAGGGGGTTTTTCTTGAATGATGGTGATGACAGAAAAAAAAGTATAAATGACCACCAACCAGAGAAAAACCGAAAAGCCCCATAATCCGGCGGCAACGGTGTAGTTTTTTTCCAGAATGACAAACTGGCTACCCAGAATAGAGGTCGCTGCAACCATTGTGAAAAAACCGGGGCTGCGAGCGGGGTTGGTAATATCTGCCCATATGAGCTTACTATAAAATAATATCCTCGCGATAAATAGCACCCATAATACCAAATAGATAACGATATTAAACGCCATCAAAATCCTAGCAATGGACTCCATCCCTACAAAGAAAGCCGCTTTGGATACAATTCCCGTTGCCATGACCAAGGCAAAATATCCCGGAAAGAGGGTGGCTATGCTTTGACGGATGATACTATCTGTCGACACTATAGACATAATATAGTAACCCTAAATTAAGGCAAAGGCAGACCAGACTCGTCAATGCTGCCGGCAGCAAAATTCCGGTATCACCGCCAAGATAGGCATTCATGGTGGCTGTAAACAGCCACAGTTGCAAGATAATGATGATGCCTACAATGAAGAGAATTCCGGTAACAATAGTCAGGCGCTGTGTTCGTGAAAAATGTGTGCCGCGTCGCACGGAGCGCGATTTCTTCATCATGTGCGCTCCTCAATACCAATAGCGTAAATTGTGTTTTCTCGTATATCGAGCTGAATCCGTGCCAAGGGGCGTTGTGGCGGTCCTTGGATGGGGCGACCTGTCATTAGATCAAACTTTCCATGATGGCAGGGGCATAAGAGTTCGCCCTTATCTGGATGAGGAATAACGGGACAGAGCAGGTGGGTACACTGTTGCTCATAAGCCACAAATACCTCTTCATCTACCCTGACCAGCAAGCGTGATGGGCTATTGTCAGGATATGTGAACAGCCGAGACTCGCCAACCGGAATTTCTTCGACTCGTGCAATGGCTTTTTCTGGCAGCTTGGTTTCTCTATTTTTGAAAAAAGAGCGTATTAGTAACCAGAATTGTCCAGAGGTGAAGGCTGCACTGGTGAGCATCAGAAATTTTACAAAGTCACGCCGCGAGACATATTCATCTACAGGCCAATCAATTGGAAAATCCTGCCGCCAGCGCGGCTGCTCCTCAATGGGTTTTCCATCCGGTGAAACGGAAGTTTGTTCTGAGCTATAGTCCATATGCTTATTCCTCGTATATGTTCGCCAAAAGTGGATCGTTGGACATCATTTGAGGCACAGGAGCCTGATCTATTGACATAGCAATATCAATCAGCCGAATATGCACATCTTTTGGAACCATCATATTCACTCTGGTTGTGATGGTTTGCTGCCCAAATTGAAAGGTATTTACAGGCTGTGAACCGGGGCGCAGTTTTTCAATTTCTTCACGAGTGCCATAATAAAGTGCCTGGCTGGGACAAACAGAGGCACACATAGGCTTTAGTCCTACTGAGGTACGGTCATAGCACATATCACATTTCATCATCAGATTCATTTCGCTGTGCATCTTCGGTACGCCAAAAGGACAGGCAAGCACACAGTTATTGCACGCAATACAACGCGGCTTACGAGCAGTCTGAACCACACCGTCACCAGTGCGTTTAATGGCATCAGCAGGACAGACTTCGGCACAGGTTGGTGAATCGCAGTGCATACACACCACCGGGACGGTTTGTGTTGAGACAGCGCGATCCACGTAATCAAGCTGAATCATCGAAACACCTTTGTGTGTATCACATTCAGTACATGCCTGAACACACGCCTGACAGCCTATACAACGACTTGTATCAATAAAGAACTCGTGTTTTTCTGGCTTGGGCAACTGGCACTCCTTTTTATTAATGGCGCAGGCTTCAATAGTTAGCGAAGCGACGATTGCTCCTTAAAAACCCGTACCGCACAAACTTTGTATTCCGGTATTTTGGAAATTGGATCTTGTGCTGAAATGGTCAGCTGGTTGATACTCTTGCGCCCTGCCCAATGATAGGGGACAAAAACTGTATCTGGGCGAATAGTACGAACCACACTGACAGGCAGCGTAATGTTGCCCCGCCGTGATTCAGCCGTCACCATGTCACCGGTTTGGACTCCTAGTTTTTCTGCCAAGTTCGGGTGCATTTCCAACCGGGGTTCCGGGTACTGATCCACTAATGGGCCGATACGCCTTGTTTGTGTACCAGACAGATAATGACTGACTACGCGCCCAGTGGTTAGGTAAAGGGGATACTCCTCATCCGGTTCTTCTGCTGGCGGGCTGTAGGTGGCGACGTTAAAACGTGCTTTTCCATCTGGAAAATAAAATGGGCCGGTGCCTTTTGCCACAGGATTCCAGGATCCTCGCTCAAACAGGCGGGGTGTACCGGGATGGTCTTCGCTGGGACAAGGCCAGAAAACCCCCATCTGTGCTTCGATCTTCTCATAAGTAATGCCTGAATAATCGGCAACCCCACCTGCCGAAGCCCGCCGTAACTCATCAAAAATTTCACTAGGGCTGTTGAAGGTAAAGCCTTTCTCCCGTTTTAGAGCAGCCGCAATATCCTGAATAATGATCCAGTCCTGCTGTGCATCTCCGGGGCAATCCAGCACCTTATTAATTTTGATGACACGCCCTTCAACCTGTGTCACGGTGCCTTCATCTTCTTCATGCAGTGAGCCAGGCAACACAACGTCGGCATAGTAGGCAGTTTCATTCAGAAAGAAGTCAATCGCTGTATAAAATTCCAGCTTTTCTAACTGACTGCGGATGAAATTATTATCAGGTAACGAGACTAGAGGATTAAAACTGATACTGAGCAGTCCTTTGATTTCTCCCCGTTCAATCTTGCGGAAAATCTCATAGGCGTCCACACCAGACATAGGTAAATCATCTGGTGACAGATCCCACACGGCAGCAACTTCGGCGCGGTGTTGTGGATTGCCTAAATCGCGTGCGCCGGGGAGTTGATCGGCTTTTTGGCCGTGTTCACGTCCCCCCTGTCCGTTGCCCTGCCCAGTAATTGTGCTGTACCCGCAGTTGGGGCGACCAATACGCCCTGAAGCCAGCACAATATTAATTGCACCTAGAACATTTTGCACCCCGTGTGAATGATGCTCAAGTCCCCTAGCATGGATAAGAAAACTGGTTTTGGCAGTTCCCCAGAGTTCAGCCGCTTGGCGAATCGCTCTTTCGGCAATACCTGTTGCTTGGGCAGTACGCTCAGGTGTCCATTCTTTCACACTTTCCGCCAGTGCATCAAAACCAACAGTGTAGTTATCGATAAACTCATGATCAAGCCAATCATGCTCAATCATCAGACGAAGAATGCCATTAAAGAGGATAACGTCCCGTCCAGGCTTGATGGGCAGATATACATCACAGGTGCGGGCAATGGGGGTGATTCTCGGATCAACCACCACAATTTTTGCGCCGTGTTCGCGTGCCTGCCATACATAGTCACTGGTGATGGGCGAACACTCAGCAACATTCGAGCCGCTAATCCATACCACCTCTGTGCCAACAATGTCTGTCCAAGGATTTGCAGAACGATCAATACCGTAGGCTTTTTTATTCCCTGCTGCTGCACTGACCATACAAAGCCGTCCGTTATAGTCAATATTTGAGGTGCGGAGGCACATATGGGCAAACTTACCCATCAGGTAGGTTTTTTCAGTAGTCAGGCTGGCTCCACTCAAAATAGCAAAAGCATCGCGCCCGTAAGTAGCTTGAATACGTTCAATTTCTGAGGCAACCCGCTGAATTGCCTCTCGGTAGACAATGGGACGAAACCCCGATTCAGTAGCAGGATCGCGCTGTAGGGCATGGAGCAACCGATCCGGGTGCGCTCCCTGCAAATAACGCTTAACGCCTTTGGGGCAAAGTTTTCCGTGATTAAACGGGAAGTCATACCAAGGTTCAAAGCCGACGACTTCATTGTTTGACACTTTAAGTTGAATACCACACTGCTGCCCACAAAAACAGCAGTGAGTTTTGACAATTCTGTCTGGCTCAACCCCTGTATCTACTCGTGTTCCACGTGCATAAGCCAAAGTTGGCCCAAAATGTTCTATGATTTCAACTGAATCAACTGGAAGTTTACTCATGTCAAACCTTTACAATTAGGGATGAAAATTGTTTGCATCTTCGCTACCCAATGGGCCTTCACCAATACCGGGATTCACATAGCTTGGTGTTGAGGGAATGTAAGCTGTATGTGCAATATGACCACCACGCTGTATCTGCCAGAGTTGCCCCTGTGCCAATGCCATCATTGCACGTCGGCAGGGAGGGCAAATCCATTGATAGTGTTCTAGTTTTGTATCGGGCATTTCGTAATTGTAGCCGAGTTGTTTTTCAGTCGTAATTAGATCTTGAACGTGCATGAGTGATGTGAAAGGTGTATTGCAGCGGCGGCAATGAGCCAAGGTTTCCTGCGCACCAACACGTTTATAGAAACGAACACCAATTTGCGCCGGACGCTGAAAGATATGGAAGAATTTACCGAATGGCAACCACAGGAAGGTAACAATCACTGTAATAGCATGAAGAATAGCAATAAAATCGTAAGCATAGCCTTTTATCCAAGTATAGCTGGCGGTCAGCATTAAACCTGTAATACTTACCGCAAAAAGTAGGATAAGTGGCAGAAAATCTTCGGTAAAGAGTTGGAGGGCTGCTGCCCCTTCCTCCCGCATTCGCCGCCGCATAGCAAGCATTACACCCACAATTGTGACCAAGGCTGCCCAGACCAGTCCATGAAAGATCAGAAAGGCAAAGAGCGAGTCGGCAGGGAAGGTGAAAGTCGGAAAGCCAAAAACATACGCCTGATAAGTATCGATCTCCCCGGAAGCGGACTCAAAATGCAGCCACCCAAACACCAAGGGAAAGGTAATGCCAATAGCAATAATGCAGCCCCACATAATCAAAAAGTGAGTAAGGCCACGCAACCTGTCTCGCCGAAAAATAAAGCGATTTAGCACGATGTCTTCCGTAATATGCTGGAACCAGTGCGGAATATTTTGACCAATATACTTGGGGTTTAAGAAAACCTGCCAGCCTCGCTTCCAATAAATCGCTGTGGGCGGACGTTGCAGCCACATGGTATACCGATAGGTCAGACCAAAAGTGGCAAACAGTACAGAGGTGGTGTAAGCCACCAGCGCAGCATCAAAGTGGGCTAAATTGCGGGAACCTATCAGGATCAGTATAGCAAGGATAAATGTGATAAGCAGTCCCCATAACACTGATTTAACAACTTCGCGCTGCATGTCATTCTCCCACTGGTAATCAGCACCCCTTCGTTCATGCAGAAAAAAGGGATTATAACGCTCACAGGCTATAGGATAACCTAGAGTCGACTCATTTGGCAACAATTTCCACAACTGCTAGCCAGCCGAAACGCATCATGGATTTGTGGGGCAGACCCATCTTCGCTCAACGAAATTGCTTTGACTCCAGATTCCCCCCTGTGGTAGATAGGCTTGGCCTAGTCGATGGGAGCGGGTTACACAGTATTATGTTGGCTTAATCAGTTCCGATTCAAAAGAGAGTATTCTCAAAATTTTGTTGAGGAGACTCTCTTTTGAATTATCAGCCCATTGAAGATGCTATTGACCTACACATTTCTCTGGTTCCAAGTCATATAGGGTTCGTTCACTACAAGTTAACTCACGCACATGACGGTTAACATACACCCAGTCCAGTAATTCGCTGGGTTCCAGCATCAGGTTTATCTGGCGAATGACTGTGTTATCAACATTCATGAAAAGTGACTCACCATCCGGGCTGAATATCACCACATGTCCCCATGCACCAACCGAAGGCAACTCGAACTGCCTCACCGCCTCACCTATCTGTAAATCCCATACAAAGACGTTATCATCTCTACCACTGGAGACAACATATCGACTATCGGGGCTAAACTGCACAAAAAGGATGCTCGAGCTATGACCTGCTAGTTGTTTCAGCTCCTGCCAAGTATGGGTATCCCATAGATGCAGGATACCATCATTAGTGACTGTGACCAATCGCTGACCGTCAGGGCTAAATGCCCCCGTCCTTACAACATAATTATGCGGTAGCACTTGGAGAATTGTTCCAGTAGCGGCATCCCATATGATTGCCGTGCTATCCTCCGAGGCTGTCACAATTGTTTTTCCATCGGGGCTAGCGGCGAGTCCCCAAGCGGGTTTTTGATGCCCCTCCCATTCAGCGACTCGTTGACCTGTCGTAACATCCCATATCGTAACATCGTTTCCACACCACCGATCCACTGTGGCAATCTGAGTGCCGCCGTTGATGAACGCTTTACCGGTTGTTGCGTTTCCATTGGTTTCGACTTCCCAGATCATCTCTCCTGTAGCCGAATCCCATAGAGTTAGCTTGGCTTCAGGCGGAGGACATGTTCCTAAATCCGGGTCTTCTGATGTTCCTGAAACGATGTAGCGACCATCCGGGCTGAACGCAGTACCTGTGAAAGACATATTTGTGTGTCCCCACTGACGAATCATCACCCCCGTTTCGATATCCCACAGGGATAGCGGCCCATTCAGTTGCTGTGACAAGGCAGTGCGACCATCCGGGTTGCGAATCAAGCCGACTAACTGATTGCCATTCAACCCGATCATGTGCTTGATTTCTGCCCCATCTTCCATATTCCACACACGCAATTCATTATCAACCGAGGCGGTTAACAACCAACGTCCATCGGAGCTAAAGTCTGCGGTGTACTGGATACTGCCATGACCGTAGAATTCGCGGGTAGTTTCCCATGTTTTCACATCAAAGATCGTTACGGGCGCACCCATAAAGGTTAACGCGATGGAATGACCATCTGGATGTAAAGCGGTCTCATTCCCCACCGTATTCCAGACTTTCTGGCGTAGCAGGATTCCGGTTTCTATATCCCACAAAGTGAGGGTTTGGGTGAACGCATCAATCTGTACGCTATTAGCGGCGATTCCCTCCGTAGTGATATGAACATCATCAATACCGTTGGTAACACCTTCAAAGGTGTGAAGCACTCCGCCGGTGGTTACATCCCACAGAATGACTGCCCCGGTACTGTATCCAGCCGCAACCTGTTGACCATCTGTGCTAAGACCAAGAGACCATAACTCGTAGGGTTGATCAAGAGGCGTTTCGGCAAATTGCCGAATCACACGCCCACTAGCAGTATCAAAGGCGTAGATGGAACCCTCAACAAAAGTACCGTCTTCGGTTCGGATAACCGATGAGGTAAATAGGGTTTGTCCATCCGGGCTGAGGACGAGTTGGGTTGCTTTTGGGTGCTTTCCTTCTGGCAAAGTCAAGCGGCGAATTTCTTTACCGGATGCCGTATCAACTTCCATAACGGTATCTGAAATGTGGTTGGGTGTAGCGATAGAAACCCAAGCAGTTTCGCCACTAAGTGAAAAGCGAACATCGGTGATAGCACCTTCCTCCACTAACGGGGATGTTTGATAAGCAACCTGTCCTGTTTCAGTATCCCAGTAGCTTAGCAAACTTTCTCCCCATTGCCATGACAGCACTCTGCCACCATCAGGACTGAACCGCGCAGAATTGGATCCAAGTAGAAGCCTGTGTGTCGCTGGGGCAAAAGCCGTTTGATAGAGAACACTCTGGGCAAATGCAGGAGGATTATTGGTGGTGGTGTTCGCGGCGACTGCCAGAGCAATCGCCTGATCTGGGTTATTGGAAAGATAGGAGCTTCTTGCTGCTGATGCTAATGCCAAACTGCGGGCATATTCAGCACTGTCTTCAGCGTCGAGTTGGGCTTTCTCAGCACGGTTGCGCTGCCCAAAGGCAAACACCGACAAGCTAATAGCAATAGCTGTGGCCACTGCGAATACCGCCACCAGCCCACGTAGGAAGTTTTGTGAACGCTGTTCCAGCCGGACTTCTCGCGCTTGACGTTCTTGTTCTGCAAACTGTTCTTTTTCGCGTTGTTTGCTGCTGGTTTGCAGGAAGGTCTTTTCCCTAGGCGTGAACGCAAGTTGGGTTTCGCCTACCCACTTTTCGAATAGTTCCAACCGCGATCCGCGCAGCAAAAAGCTAGCATCCTGTTGAGAATCATGCCATTCTTGAGCGGCATGTGCCAACTGCTGCTGCAAACGAATTTCAGATCTGCTTTCATTCAGCCAATTTCGCAGGCGTTCCCATTCACGCAGTAGTGCTTCGTGTGCCACCTCAATCGTTGGGGCGCGAGTGGCCGGATCGTGATCTAAGGAAAGCAAACGGTAGGCCGCGAAAATATCGATTACTTCGTCCATCATGTCACTATCAGATGTGATGGCTAGCAGTTCTGAACGGGCGACTCGGCGGCGCGTATCTTCTACTCCTTCGCCTAAAGTTACTAGACGCAAGAAAATCTGGCGGGTAGCCCTCTGTAGTTGCACAGACAATTCAGCATAAATTTGTTCAGCACGTTTAGCTAATGCACCAGTCGTTTTACCGATGGCTTGATAGGCTTCATGGGTCAGCATCCGTCCCTGTCGTTGCTCAAAGAGTTCAGTGAGAGCATATTGGAGGAGGGGTAGCGCCCCCGGTTGGTAATGGATTTCTTGGATGATAGACGCTACCATGCCTTCCTCAAAAGATACCCCCACCCGCTCGGCAGGACGACGGATTGCCCGCTCTAATCCCTCGGCTGAGAGGGGCAGAATGGTTTCCATCCGGTTACGAATTAGTTCACCAAAGTCAGGATAATGGAGTGGGCGGTCATAAAAATCGGCGCGTAAAGTAATGACAATTCGCACACGGCTACGTGAATCGCACACGGCTGCATGAATCAAATTTAGGAAATACACACGGTCGGCTTCATCGTCGACCAAAGTAAAGACTTCCTCAAATTGATCGATGACAATTACCAAATCACTACCATCATCCGGCAAGATAATCTGAGCGGCCCGGATTAAGCCACGTTCATCGCGTTGAAGATGTTCCCGCAAGTTGCTTGGTTGGTTGGCAGCCACTCGTGTTAGGGCAATTTCTAATTCGTCCAGAGGATGGGAACCCGGCAACATTTCTGCTACAAACCAGCGTTCCGAACTTGGTAATTCGCCTCGCCAGATGGCAGGGATTAAGCCGGCTTTGACCAAACTCGATTTGCCACTGCCGCTGGGTCCGATTACTGCTAAAAAGCGGGTATGGTCTCCTGACTCACCCATGCGCTTAAGGAGTTTATTAATCAGCTTTTCTTGTCCAAAGAAGTCATCGTGGTCGGCAGCTTTAAACGCTCGCAGTCCTTTGTAGGGGTTCTTCGGTTGAAATTCGCTGGTCGGGATGGGAACTGCCCCTAATACAGTTGGCAGTTCATCATCGGTGATGTGGGTTGTGATGAGATTCAACTCGCGGGCCCGGATGATGGCTTGCACGCGACTGCGGACATGCAGCTTTTTGTAAATATGATTGATATACCATCTGACGGTGCCATGGGTAAAGGTGAGTTTTTGAGCGATTTCTTTGTTGGAAAGTCCTTGAATCAGCAGCAGAAGAATTTCATGTTCGCGGAGAGTCAACGTTTCAGCAAGGTTATCAGCGACTTCTTTGCCATCGACAGTTGCTGCTTGGCGAAAAGCGGCAGCAAATTCTAAACAGTCCCCGTAACGGTGAGATGGATTTTTAGCCGTGGCTTTTTGGATGACTTCGTTTACTTGTGTTGGAATATCTGCATTGATTATTAGGGGTAAAGATTCATTCAGATGTTTATACAGCCGTTCAACTGGGGTAAGATTTGGAAAGGGATGCTGGCCGGTCAGAGTCTCGTATAAGACGATGCCTAAGCTGTAAATGTCAGTGCGGGGGGTAACAGGTTCGCTGCGAGCTTGTTCGGGGGAGATGTAATCCAGAGAGCCGACAATCACATCTTCAGCTGTGTTACTTCCTCTGGGGCTAGTTAGGTCTTTGGCTATCCCAAAGTCGGCAAGATAAGCATTCCCATCTTCATCCAACAGGATATTGGCGGGTTTCAAGTCACGGTGAACGATGCCATTTCGGTGGGCGGTGTCCAGAGCAGAGGTAATCTGGTCGATCAACTGTACTGCCAATGCCATATCAAACACCCCGTTTTCGAGGACATCCCGAAGACTTCCCCCTTTTAACCAGCGCATCACCAGATATGCTCCGTCAGGATCGCGCCAGTAATCATACAAAGGTACAATATGTAAATGCTCTAAGCGTGCGATAACTTGTGCTTCTGTCTCGAAACGGCGGATAAAGTCAGGGTGGTTGGCAACACTCGGTAGGATAACCTTAATCGCCACTTCCCGTCCGATGGTGGATTGATAGGCTCGGTAAACTGCACCAAAACCACCTGTTCCTAATCGTTCGCGCAGTTCATAACCTTTGATATGCTGCCGCATGGTCTGTTCCATCGAAGTCCATCCCGCTTACTATTGCGTTAATGCGAGTATAACTGACAATCGCCGTCGTTCATTCAAAAACCTAATATTTTCCTACCCCACTTTTTCACCCTTTAGTTGTCGATGCTGGTGATGAGTTTGAAAGGTGTCGGTTGCATATCCCCAAACCCCTATTTGCAGAATACATCGCCAAATTATAGAAATTATTCAAATTACACGATCACAGCGTAAATTTGACAACTGAACTTAAAGCCGCATAGACTAAAGAGAAATAAAGTGTGAGAAGATTTATTTATGTCGTATTTTAAGATTGGTGTACTGATTATCATTGTATCCGGCATATTGGGCAGGGCGGTTGCCCAAGATGACAACCCTCCGCTATCCCCCCATGAACTTGCATTGCAAGGTGTAACCCATAATGCTGATTGGAAACCTCACAGTGAGACCATAAACGGCCTAGAGATGGTGCTGGTGCCGGCAGGATGTTTCATGATGGGTAGCACACAAGCACAAGTAAATGACCAAGTGGCACAGGCTATTGGTGAAGAATGGGCTAGTCGCCAACTACCGCTACATCAAAAATGCCTTGTAGAACCATTCTGGATTGATCAAACACCTATTAGCCAAACCGACTACACTCACTTGGGGGGGATTAAAGCAACGCCAAATTACTTTCAGGGAGATCAACGCCCTGTTGAAATGATTACATGGTTTGAAGCACAAGATTTTTGCGAACTACGCGGACTACGCCTACCAACAGAGGTAGAATGGGAATATGCGGCTCGTGGTGTTGATAGCCTGATTTATCCTTGGGGAAACGAATGGGAACCCGACTATTTAGTCTGGGCTGAAAACTCAAACGGGCAAACTGCGATTGTCGCCAGTGTTCCTGATGGGATTTCTTGGGTGGGCGCTTTAGATATGAGTGGAAATGTTTGGGAATGGACAAGTAGCCCATATGAACCATACCCCTATGATGAGGAAGATGGTCGGGAAAACACAACAGATGACGGGAATGTCTACTATGTGCTGCGGGGTGGCTCATGGGATTATCCTAGTATGGGATATTTTCCTGCTGCTATCCGTGAGGTGGTTCCTCCTGCTGTATACAGTTATGATTTAGGCTTTCGTTGTGTCCGCGATTATGAGTAGGGTTGACCTGCCCCCAGTGACTAGATATGAGCAAGTGCGGCGCTTGCTCTGCAAAAGCAACCGTGGCAAGTAGTCCAAGCTGCGATGCGGAAGCTGAGAATAATCACCTAGTTATAATTTAGGCGAAATTACATTTATCTGTTGCACAGCTTGATGCTATTCCCGATAAAGTCTATAATGCAAGGCACCCTCGGCGACTGGCACAGGCAAAAGGTTGGTGTCAGCAGCCCATGAATTGGGTATTACGGTTATTGCCTAGTCGCCTGATAGATCAAAATTAGTTACAGGTGGGACAGATAATTGGGCAAGATTCGGAGCATGGAATGAATGATCTCAATCAAAAGCTACAGCGATACCTCAACTTTAATAATGACGACCTAGCAATGAACCGCGCGGGAAGGATGTCTCCTCGCCAAATTGAAGCTACGCTTCAACTCATCAAATTTGCTAAAACCTTAATCTATTTAGTCGTTGGTGCGATGGGGGCCATTTTGGCGTTATTCGGCATCCTTTTTATTGCGCTATCCCCGAACATTGCCACTATTTTGCTGTTCGTTTTGATGATTGGCATGATCACTAGCGGGGCAATCGCGGTGGTGTTTTTTTTCGTAAATCCCAAGATTAAAAACTGGGAGGAAAGTTTTCATTCAGGAGGGATCGTCGGCCTTAAAGGGATTGTGCAAACAGAGCGGCGAGGTCGCCAAGGCACCAAACATGATTATTTCATGCACATCAATGGACAATTTTTTCGTATCACCAAACCTCATTGGGATGCCTTTCAAAGTGGTGTAGAATATACCATCTATTACCAAGAAAAAAATCGGTATGTTCTGACGGCTGAAGCCGACGAATAATTGACTGAAATCTCCCTAATAAAATGAATAGGGAATCGGTTTCCTCATAAAATACTATTTGCCCATTTGTTCTCAAAAAAATACTCTTGATGACACAGATGTTAAACAGCCTTCAAATAGTTGCTTCACAGCCGTATATTGTGGGGCGTTGTGTGACTTTAGTCACTGACTTATCTTAACCTTCTCACTAAACTGATACCAAATCCCAAAAAAGCCTGTGTACTTGGTCACTGATGATTTAAGGTGATTTTCGTTGTTGGTATGTAGTATTACTTTCATACTTGGCGGCATACAGGAGGTGATAATATTTAACGTAAATTATTTGCAGCAATCTCCTAGAAGGCCACATTCACTCCTTTGCGGGAACGGAAATCCCCTTTCTCGTGGGACCCATCAATTTGGGTAAAGCTAAGGTTGACATTGGTTCTAGTGCTGGCTTTGACGCATTGATAAACATGCGCGAGAGAGAATCTTCAATGAATAGAAAAGGAAATTTAAAATGTTTAAACTTTCAACGCTTATGATTATTATTATTCTGGTGACGGCAAACATGCTACCGACAGCTCTTGCTCAGGATGGGCAGCCTACAATTGCTGAAATTCTGCAAGCACATGCCCAATCCGATGCACCCGAATTCACCCTACTGCTAGACGCACTGCAAACGGCTGACTCTGCCCTATGGGAGCGTCTGTCTAATCCCGATATAGCAACTGCTACTTTCACAACCGTTTTTGCTCCAACAGATACAGCCTTTACAGCTTGGCTAACAACGATGGGGCTAGAACCTGAAGATCTTTTTGCCGATACCAATCTACTGACATCGGTGCTGTCGAATCATGTTATGCCTGGTGTATTCACTTCCGACAACTTTTCTGCTGAACCCACTGCCTATTGGGGAACATTCCACCCCCATACAGGCTTGCAGTTTGAAGTGGTGCAGGGTACGCTGAAAGTCAATGGGGCAAACATCATAGAGGGGGATATTCCCGCCTTGAATGGCGTAATTTTTGTGATAGATCAGATATTGCTGCCGCCGGTAACAGAGAACGAGGACACCACGATAGACGTCCCTGAAGAGACAATGTGGGACATCCTCGCCAGCCGCGAAGATTTCTCGATTTTCACAGAAGCTATTGATTTGTTAGGTTTTCAGCTTGACCATGAGGTGACTGATTATACCTTCTTCATTCCGACGGACGATGTGGTGAATGCATTCCTAGAGCAGGTGGGTATCACTAAGGAGGATTTTTTCGCCAATACTGATACGCTCACACCGATTTTGTTCTATCACTTCCTAGCAGGGACGTTTGACTCACATGATTTAACTGAGATGCAGCCTGAGGATGGCAAACTGCTTTTCGGCACGCAGCAGCCCGGTACCTTTATAACCATTACTACAGACGGCAGCGCAATTATAGCAGATAACGCCAAGATTGTTGAACCCGATATTTATACTGCGAATGGTGTAATCCATGTGATTGATGCGGTGCTGCTACCATCAGGATAAAACCTTAAGGTCTGTAATTACATGTAAATTCTTTGCAAAATTGGGTGAGCATATGATAACAGGTGTCAGATCAGTCATGAGCATTCACCGTTCCTAGTTTTGCAGGAAATTGAACGCCACTTTACAATTACAATAGTTGCCACAGGCTTGCAGTGCTTGGATATTGGCATTACATCCAGCTTATGGCATCTCAATCATTTCTTGGTCAGCTTGAGCGAATGGTCACAATTCTAGGTGAAATCATCTGATTTGCGAGGATGAGAGCGAGAGCGGCAGCCTTCGGGTCTTTCCAACCATTTGTACAAGGCTTCAACCCGTTCATACATCATCAAGGATGCCATGTTTCCTATACTCTGGACAACACAAACCTATCAATATCTCTAGTGTAGCGTATTTCCATAAACTGGTTTAGCTTCCTCTTCTCCATTCACGGTCCATGCGTATGAAGGCAAAACAAAACGCGCTGCATGAGCGCGTTTTCCAAACTGTCGTCAGTGTCCGAAATGTCATAACTGTCAGCAGAGATTATTCCTCGGTCAAAAACTCCACCGCCACATACCATTCTGCCCGCCCATAGAGACGTTCTACAATCAAGCCTGCCTTGACCAAATCCTGCGCGAGTTGACGAGCGCGTTTGGCAGGCAGATTGAGGACGCGATAGATGTCCCGCAGGCTGCTGCCCTGTGTGCCAGCCTTCCGAAGCAGTATAAGTAACTTGCTCTGGTCGCGCTGTTCCTGAACTGCTTCCCCACTGCGATCCATCTGATGCAGCAGTCGTGCCGCACTGCCCCGCCACATCTCAGCAATGACTTTGCCACTCTTCCAGTGTTGCTCGGTAACAATCGGGGTTGGTTCTTCCGTTTCTAGCCAATCTAATGCTGCCAACAATGCTGCCAGCTTGAAGGCTTGAACGTGCATTCGCCCGTAGACTCCTTTGAGCCGCTCGTCCAATTCGATGTCACGATGAGGATTGCATAGTTCACGCAGCACCTGGCTGTAGACTTGACAGGCTTCCCAGCACTGCACATTGAGTTTGAGTGAGCCGGGTGCGCCTAAGCCCATTTCAGTCATCTGGGGCTGTGGCAGCTTATCGTGCAAGCGGCGCAACCCATCTGCCAGCTCTTTCGGCGGCAGATGGAAGGCTTTGAGAGCAGGACGTTCTTGATAATTCAGTTCAGGGGTCAACAGGGCAAAGCGAATCAGGAGTCCATTTGCCCAATCTGCATCTGAGATGGCGACAGACAATCCAGCAGGTGTGGTTACACCGAGAATAGAGAGTGCCGCATTCTCAACCACTGTCAGCCCAGCTTGAGTATCCTTGTCGGAATAATCGGGGCAGTCATAGAGCTCCATCAGCAAGTCTTTCATACCCACCATATACTCCCGTTTATTGATCGCGCCAAACAGCCCTGCTACCTCATCCTTGAGCAGTCCGCGCTGCGCCGCGAAGGGCTGTGCCTTCGTCAGCCTTTCCTGCTGCGGTTTAGTGAGTTTATCGAAATTGGCAGGCATCCGCCCTGCCAGTGCTTCCTGAAAACGTTCGGGGGAGCCGGGAGTCGGCATCAGCATGTGGGGGATAGCATCACGGGCAATCTGTTCGGCGAGTTTATAGGCAGTGGATTTGCGATAGTAGGTGGTATCCGCGATGAGCATCAGATACAGATTGGTGTAAATCTTGATACCCCAGGGAGCTTCACCGAACAGCCTGCGTCCCACTGCCACAGACAGCAGCCAAAGTCCGGCTGCGAGATGGAAATCCATCGGTGTTTGGTTGCCTGTCCGCCCGGCCCAATCCAAATAAAGTTGCAGCCAATTCGGAAGTTTCAAATCATCCACCGAGAGTGTAACCGGCTCATTGGGCGGAAGCTCATTCCCATCTGCGACAGGCAAAGCAGGCGGTTCATGTGTAGTAGTAGTTATATCAGGCTGCAACGGCAGAGGTGACTGAGAGCTATCAGTAGGTGCATCAGATAATTTCACCGACGATTGGCGAGGCGGAATGTATTCCTGACGAGCGATTAACCCACCATAGTCTTCAGTGCGAATACCGAGAGTGTAGCAGATGTCTTTGGCAAGCATGGTTCCGCATTTGAAACAGTAGCCATAACCAGTTTGTGTGTTGAACCCAAAGCTGGGATGGCGATCCCCATTTTTGTGATTGCCCGGATAGACACACTGCCCATGCAGCCAGTCCCCATAACGATGATAGCCCAAACCCGCAAAATGACGGGCAAGTTCCTCCAGCACTCGCGGATTGAGATCGCCGCGACTGTTCGGTAGATTACGCGGCGGCTGCCAGTTGGAATGCGGCATGGCGCTGGATTTCTTGAATGATTCAATCCATTCAACCACCCTACACAGATCAGTAACCTGCAAAATCGGCAACGCTCTTTCCACTATATAAGGTCTGTTAGTGGTCGGGTGAACACTCGGCGGAGCGACAATCTGCCGCCCTGCGGCACACATTTCAAGATTGCCCAGCGGTGTTCCCATCGCCTTCACTGCGGGGGGAAGCTGCCCGCCTTCGGCGACCTGCCAATAAATGTGTTTGCCTACCCCTCCGCCCGTGGCGACCGTATAGGTCTCTGCCAGATCGGGAAAAGTCGCTACAAAAGCGGGATACCCCGCTGCCCCATCTAAATCAAGGGCAACTCGGTTGCCAGAGACCCCGCCGCAAATTAAGCCCACATTTTGCAGCAGGCCTGCTTTGTACCAATGTTGAATCGTTGCTAACCTCGCTGCCTTATCTTGAAACTGCTTCCAGTTATCTAGGGCAGGACGCTTGCCCTTCAAAGGCAGCACACTGAACCCCAGCTTCATATACGCGATTGCCGCGTCCATGATCGTTTTAGACTGTGCCGCTTGTACAATGTCCGGCACATTGTTTACTTCACTCATTTCTGACTCCAAGCAAAACTAAACTAACCTCAGATCATGAAAATCTGAAAAATGACCTTTACAGTTGTTGCAGTCAGACGAGGGGCGTACTACAATACGAGGTGTCTAGCCATGTGTATCGCAGCGTCGCTAGAGCCGCCTGACCCCAGTTAGCTAAAAGGGAGTTGCCTTATGGTGGACTACGCGCTATTGGTTTCATTACCCCTCATCCTATAAATGGTTGCCGTGCGGCAACCATTTATAGATTCCGCAGATAGTTATCGAGCGATTGCATAAAACCCTCCAAGCGAATTCGCACCACCTCTGGGTTACTTTCCGCCTCGACTAATGCCCATACAAGGTGTTGAACTTCCTTATCGTTGCCGGTCAGCACCGAACGGGCAAAACGTCGAGCGTGGCTGGGTATTTTTGCTGGGGTGTCTTCCTGATTACCAGAATACGGCTCCTCACACAACGCACGCACGTCTTTACTGGTCAGGTTGAAATCCACGGTTTGTCGCACAATTTCATAATGCTGTTCGGGGGGTAATTGCACCACCGGACGCAGTTTGAATTCATCTATCGAATGCTGATCGGCGAGTTCCATTGCTTCGTCGGATAGGTTCAACAAAGCCTTGTAGCGGCGCAGTTGGGATTTATGAAGACCACCGAGGGCTGACAGTACATCGGGGACGTACTCCCGTTTGTCACGCAGGTCATACTCCAAAGCCTGACGATAGAAGTCATTGGAAATCATGCTTCTAGGTGGTTCGATGCCATGCACCCACAGGATCAGCAGAGCTACCTGACGCGCCATCGCAATCGCATTCAGTCCAGAGCGTGAGGTATTTTCTTTTGCCTGACGAAAGACAGAAGCCTCACCGGGCGGTAAGATGATGCACGGAATTGTGCCATCACCCTGATAACCCGGAACGAATTCCATGTCAATGTAGTTCGCCCAGTAGCGACGTTCCCCCGTTTCAATCACATAGTTCGGCACTGCCCCTGTTGTGCGATCCACAATCGTTAATGGATTGACCTGACCATCACTGCGTAAGGTCACAGACAAGTTGGTTAGGTCGCGCAAATCCTGTTCAGGGGGTGTGAGTTCAACCGCCTCGTCACTCTCTTCACCCGTGATGAGCAAATCTAAGAGGCTCTCGAAAGGTCGCCCTTTCTGGCGGGCGATGATCCGCACCTTTTCGATATACTGCTTCAGTGCCTGTACGGGTGTGATTTCCTGATTGTGGAAAGTACGGTGAATCGTCTCAGGCAGCACCCGACGCGACTGAGCAGCATCGGGACGAATGAGGGAGATAGCAATCCGTTCTACCCGCAGTCCGTGATCGCGTAGGTTCTGCATCACCTCAGATCCCATAAATTCCTGATCGCCAATGCTAGAAAGGATGTCTAAAGTACGATTGGGGCCATTGTGTTTGGGTGGCATCAGGCAGGCTCCGCATCCGCGACAAACAGCCGCTTGAACATCCAACCGACCATCTGAGCATAGGCATGACTGGCCGGGCTAGTGGGATCATAGGCATAGATGCTGAGGTGGCTGCGATGGGCATAGGCAACGGCTTCATTGGCAGGGATGACTCCGCACACCAACTTGCCCAAATTCGGATGCTGGCGCAGATTTTCCACCATCTCCTGATGCCCTTTCACACGGCGATCAAATTTGGTGATGACGATCCCGCTTAAGCGCAGATCAGGATGCCGCCAGCCTTCGCGGATTTCGTAGATTTTGTTGATGACGGACTGTAGACCAACAGTTTCGAGATAACGTGGTTCGAGGGTGATGACCGCATCAGAAGCCGCCAACAAGCCCATCTCTGTCATTAATGAGAAGGATGGGCGGGTATCGATGACAATAGCGGTGTAGTGATGACGGATGACACTCAAAGTATCCGCGAGGCGATAGGGCGCACCCGGTGTACTGAAGAGTTCACGCTCAGTGGCTTCGAGTTCGGATGAGGAAGGCAGGACGTGGAGTTCAGGCAGCCAGTGACTTTCCACAATCACACGGCTGAGGACTTCCGCCACCTCTTTGCGTTCCGCACCGAGTACGGCACACAAGCTGTTGTGGCGGTTGTAATCCTTTGTCCCTGTGGCAGTGAGTGTCGCGTGTGCTTGTGAATCGGTATCCACAACCAAAACACGGGGATTAGCTGCACCTGCCTGTTTCAAACTCTGGCACAAGCCATAGGCAAAGTTCGTGGTCGTCGTGGTCTTGCCCACGCCGCCTTTGTTGTTGGTGAGAACAACGGTTGGGGTTGTCATTGTGCTTATCCTTTTCTACTAGGATAAGCAACCTGTTGCCGCGGTATTCGCTATTGACTGCGAACAATCTGGTAAACCCTTTGGTAGGTTAGACCAAATGCTTTCGCTAATTCATCAATCGTTTCCCCTGCCGCAAACCGCCCCATAATATGCCCATTGCGGGCAGCTAAGGCAGTTTTACTCGTCGGACGGGCTGATAAAGCACCAAAGAAATAATCCAAGAGGTCAAAAACAGCCCTTTTTATCTGTGGGCGTGATATGGGTTTTACCCCCGTATGGGGCAACTCCGTACACACCCTTGAGGGTGCCACTCAGCGCATCCTTAAGCTGCTTTATGGCGACGAAACCCTGCCACCTACCCCTATCTCCAACAAAATCCCGCAGAAAACCGCCCGCAATGAGGCGATTCGGCGGCGCTACGCGGCAGGTGAGTCCGTGCCGGAGCTGGCGCGGGCGTTTCGGGTTTCCCAGCAAAGGGTGCATCAGATTTTGCGGGGTCGGCAACACTAGGGAGAGGATCATGATGCTTGAACTCATCCAACTCCTCACCCAGCAGCAACGAATCGAGGCTCGCCGAAAAGCCATCAAGGTGATCGAAGCGCTCGCGGGTGCAAAGCCTCAACGGGAGTATTTCAAGAACGTCACCATTAGCAAGTACCCGCAGTGGATTACGGGCATGGTGGTGCGCTAACATCGCGGGAAATCGCCCGCAGACTAGACGAAACAGGTGGGGGAGCATAGCAGGCTCCCCCACCCGACTAGCGGAGAAAGAGGAGGCGACCCGCGCTTTACATTCGCCACGCCGGCGTTGTGCGAGAGGGTTATGCGTTCCCGCCCCGATAGCGGAGGAAGAGAACACATCTGATGGGAAAGCCAAAAGCCAGCCTCAATCCCTCAACGGCACACCCCAAATGAACACCTGCTTGTCATCTTCGAAAGCGATTCGCGTTCCATCTGGGCCGAAGAACGCACTATTTGCATCTCCTAGCGCATACATAGCTAGCTCTATGCCGGATGTCGCATCCCACACTTTCAGATCGCCTTCCAACCCAATAGATAAAATATGCGTTCCACTTGGGCTATGCTGTTGGCTATTTCGACCACCCGCGCATCTACCCCCTGCTCGTTGTCCGCAACGTGAATCTGTGCGCCGATTTCAGCAGCACGTACTACCAGCGCAGAAGCATAATTCAATTGGGCATTGTTGGCGTTCATGCTGCCCGCAATGAGAATCTGGCTTGGTTCTGAGGGGAGTGGTTTGGTCGCTGTGGGCGATTGGTAATCCTGTGGCACGGGCTTAGGCTTGCTGCGCTCGTTCCAATACGCCTGCCGTTCCGCCCAGTTGAGATCACTGTAATCAGGTAAATCAGGCAGCTTGGAATGTGGCGTAACTGTGTACAGTTCGCGCTCCCCCTGTTCAGTGTAGCGATCATAATTCCATTCACCGGGTTCAATGTGTCCGACATCGATTCCCCGTTTCTCCAGCGACGCGGCCAACCAGCGTGTCCGGTGGCAGGTATGGGTGTCTTTGCAGGCACAGAGCAGTGCAATGCGTTCCCCCTGACGGGCGGCAGCGGCCATCCCCTCCAGGGCGGCGATGGCTTCAGGGCGCTGATCCATGGTCGTATAATCCGCCTGTCCTGCATCGGTGTATTCCCAGAGATCTTTGGGTTTGCCCGCAAGGGCTGGACGATGAGCATAGCGCATGGGCTTGTCATCTTGCCCCTGACGCTCACGGGTTGCCGCTGCAAGCTGATCAAAACTGTAGCGGGCGCGAAAGTCGCTGTTGCGGGTATCCACCACAATGGTCACGCCTTCAGATTCCAGCGCATCGAACATCCGGGACAAACCATTGACTCCACCCCAGCCGTTATAGCCGATGGAGTAGATGCCGCCATCAGTCGAGTTCGGGGACGGAACAGGCAAAGCTTCGTTGTGCACAGAACCCTCAAGAACCTAGCTAAATACAGATGAAGCGTAACTGTTGAATCTGCTTTACCCGGTCAGGAGTTTGAACAATTTCAAGTTCTCAAGAGAGACATTGTTGGATAAGCTAACGAAACCATGATATAAATGATGTGACTGGTTAGAATAATTCGAGATTGTAAATGGCGAGATCATTTGATTTAGTAGATGAGAAAGTATTCGAAGCAGATTTTTTCCTTGAAAAAATGCAGGAAATAGATGCGAATATGGCTGAAATGAGATTCTACTTTAGCGCGTTCGTCTCAGCTGCTAGAAGTGTTACATTTGCAATGCAGGCAGTCTTGGCAGGTGTTGAAGGTTTCTCAGACTGGTACAAAGAGAGACAGGAAGAGCTAAAAAGTAATGAACTGGCGAGCTATTTTGTCAATGTCAGGAATGAATCTCAACACTTGGGAGTGAATCCCATAGCCAAAGGCAGCATTTTACAGGGAAACATTCTCTACTATTTTTCGGATGCTCCTTTTCAATTTGATGTAGTTGCTGCATCTGAAGAGTATATTAAGCTATTGGTAAATATTTTATATGGGTGCTACAAAAAATTCGGACCAGACATTGATCCAGAACAATATTATACGGTTAAAAACTTAGCGAAACTCAACCTATCTCTCGAAGATATAGAAGAAGAATTAGGGTTTCCTCGAGGATGGACTGACATTGATTCATCTAATGATGAAATAAGACTTCAGGCACTGAGCAACACAATGCCAAAAACGCAAATTGATACTATTTTCCAAAAATATTTGGGGTATGGAAGAAAAATATAACAACAGTATACAGCACAAACCTTGCTACTCGCCCTATAAACAAAAGACAATCGAATTTATTACTGGTAGACTCCCTAATTTTTACTATAATTAATGATATGCAAGGATAATTCTATAATGAGTAGAATGGGTTTAGTAATTTGATCCTTTCGTGATATTAGCGGATATACTACCTTGTCATGCGAAAGGATCACAAAATACCGTTTTATAAATCCAGATCGGGCATAGCAACTTCGAGCAGGTGAGGCTCCGCTATAGTCAGCGGCTTAAAATCAGCCGGCTCATGACGGAGTGCCCATTCGCCCTCAGCCAAGTGTCCAACCTCATGGGGAGGGAGCCACTGCTGGTGGTCACTCAAACCATTCGCATCCTGCACACCCTTCACAAAATCTACGGCAGGGTTGATATTTGTTCCCTCATGAACAATCTCTCGCTTGTCCATATATTCCGACAATTCCAGCAGGTAGTTGGTCGCCGCCGCCCGATCCTCGAATTGCGCCAGTTCATAAGCAACGACACTGTGGGCTTCTTCCAATTCATGGGAACTTTCCTCATGATCCCAAACCGCATCCAGTGCGACCACCGAATGACCTAACACCTGCCCGCTTTTGTTCTCAACGGGTACCACTTCCAACGAGAGGCGATGATGTGCGGGATTGGCTTCGCTATACTGCGTAACAATAGCGTCGATTTCGCGTTCAGAGAGGAAGGGATCATCTGGCCCCTGTGTGAACATCGGGCCGTAACGCACCTCCGGGTTAAGGTGAAGGCCTAGTTGCTCCGCGTCATCAACCACCTGCGGAATCCGTTGGGCATCCGCCAGTACCGCCGCCCGGCTCATGGCGGCTTGAATCCCTTCGCGTTCCGCCAGATCCACATAGGTGTCCACTTCGTGGCGAGCCTCATCACGGTCATAATAAATGCCCAGCGTGACGACTTCCTGCTGCTGTTCCCCATCAGTATCCCAGCGTTTGACCGCTTCGACGGCCAGCGCATCCACGCCATAAGCGGCTACGCGATGCTCTAATTCCTCAATCCGCCGTGCCTGAAAAGCATAAGACTGTCCTGCTTCCAGCGGCAGATCATAGGCAGATTCACCAATCGTGCGGCTATAGTTCCGGGCGATGGGCGATTTCTCATCGGGCGGGACAACCTCTGGAAAATCCCAACTCGCTTCTTCATCCAGAGTTAACCGCACGGGATCAGGTGGGCCCTGTGTGAACAATCCCTCATGACGCAAATTCAAGTTGAGATGATCGGCAGGTGCTTCTCCCAGTAAAGGCAGTGTTAGACGGTGATTCTGCACCGCCGCATGATGAGCGAGTGTTTCCATGTGTTCCAATCGGCTTGAAAAGTCTGGCTCGTCAGCCAGTTCATCGGCGACTTCTATGCTCGCCTCCCGATTACCCCGCACAGCCAGGGTGACAGTTTCAGACCCGACGGCGTTGGATTCTTTATCCAGCCACGCTTTGATACCTTCCACCACATACACAGGCGGATAATTTGGATCAGGCGCCGCACCAAGATGGGCTTCCCGCACCGTGACCCCGTAGAACTGTCCCGGCTCGATTTCAGAATCAACCCCATACCGCCCGATTTCGCGGGCATGAGTCAAATCTTCAGGACGCGGAATGCGATACCCATTCGAACCGAAGATTTCCGCGTCGCGTTCCCATTCCCGTTCGGTCTGGATGGTTTCAAGACGACGAGCATCCGGCACCGAGACAAACGTATCGGCGGGGCCCTGCTCAAACAGGGTGTCTCCCTTAAAACCGTTCTCCTGTGCCAGCAGCAGTGCCGATCCCATCGCATGATCGAGGTCATGACGCCCCCATTCATAAACCAGCGCACGGGCATCCGACAGGGCTTCGCTGCGCGGATCAAGATAAGAGACAGACTCGTCGTAATCCGATGGGTGGTAGGTTTTCAGGATGGCACTTTCAGTCACTGGCTTGTGCAGGATGTCGCTGTCAAATGTTTTGATGGCCGCGAGTCTGACCGCACCCGTGTCATCCGGTGCGGAGACTTCCAAGCCATACATCGCGCCAGTGTCTTCCCCCTCCGGGCGCAACCGGACAGGCGCAATCCCTTCGGCGTTTTCCGTGGAGCGATATTCCGCCGTGACATAGGGCGGGAGATGGGTCACATGTTCATTCAAATCAACCTGCCATTGTTGTCTTTCTGCTTTGAGGGTGTTCTGCATTTCTCTTGGTTCCTTCTCGAAATTCGTCAGTGTTGGGAAGCTGACCAATAGTTACTATGCCTCTAGCGAATAAGCGTAACGACTGAGAAGGTCAGGGCGTGTTTAGGGATTTGACAAATGATGTTGAAATCGTAGCAGGTAGAGTAAAATTAAGCAGTATCCTTCATGAGGATTTTTTATGAGCCATATATTTATTTCATTCAGTCGAAATGATGGAGACTACGCAAATAAACTTGCTGAAGATATTCGTAAGCACGGGTTTGATGTGTGGATTGATGAGATTAAAGCAAGTGCTGAGCCTTGGACAAAAACTATCGCCGAAGGTGTTAAAGACTGTTCGGCTCTTGTAGTAGTCATGACCCCTGATTCCGAGAAATCGCAATGGGTTGAGGCTCAACTCATATTAGGTCAACGATACAACAAACCTATTCTCCCTATCCTATTGACAGGACAGCAATTCGACTTATTAATTCCCTTTGAGTATGTAGATGCACGCAATGGCAGCCTTCCTAATGGTGAGTTTTATAGGCGACTGAAACTCATCGTAGATCCTCAAGATCAGAAAGGAGACAATCAAAAGGTTAGCGATTTCAAGGATCATACTGACATCGCAACGCAGCTATCATCTTATCAAGAAACCCAAAAAGGAATAATTACTAAAACACATGAAATATTCCTTAGTTATAGCCGCGATGATGTTCAGATAATGGAAAAAGTTCAAACAACTTTGAGCGAACATGGCTTCAAGATATGGACAGACATAGGCATTGAAATCGGGTCATCGTCATGGAAAACAGAAATCGAAGAAGCCATTCTAGCTTCTCGTTGCTTAGTGGTTATTTTGTCACCAACTGCTGCCAAGTCCAAGTGGGTTCGTGCTGAATTAGATTTTGCAGAATTGCATAACAAAAAAATTTTTCCTATTCTAGCCAAAGGGAGCGAACAAGACTCGGTACCATTTGGATTTGCCACTGCCCAATGGATTGATATTAGACTAGGTACAGCATATGAAAAGAGTTTAATAAATTTAATTAATACTATAAGAGGGTTGTTAGCCGAGACCATGCCTAAATAGTTACTCAATCTCCATTTCTACCAGACTAAAAGCTATATCCCGTTCAACAGGAATCCCCTGCTCCGAATCCCACAATTCGCGGTGTTGGGTGGCAACGGCCATGCCTTCGGCGACATCCAGCACCTGCGCCACATCTTGTGTGCGCTCCGCTACTGTGAGCATGTATTCGGCCGTGCGGTGGGCATGGTCGAAATCCCCCATCGCTACAGGTGCCAGTCGGGCTTGGGGTGCATCGTTTTCATCCATCTGAATCGAAAGCAGGCTCGTAATCCCCTGATCGGGAGTTTCCGGGTCTTGATACACGCCTATCCAGTAAGCTGTATTGGTCTTGGCATCAAACAAGGGCGGTGGAGTCGTGGCAGGATCGAACCCCTCAAGCTGGATGCCTAAATCCTTAACCGCCTGATCGTAATCCGGCAAGTGCTGTGGTTCGATTGTTTTAAAAACTTGCGCCAGCAGATGATTACGCTCTGCCCAACGTGCGTCGTCATCGAAGTCGGGAGAATAGGGCGCGAGTGCCTTATCTACCTGCTGCCATTGAGCATCGGTTAACGGCTGCCAGTCCCCGCGCCCCTTGATGAGATCATGTGCAAAGTCGCCAAACGCCGCGTCCGAAACCCCCGCCTCATCTGCCAGACTATAAATATTAGCCTGCGTCTCCTCAGCCCGTTGCAGGTGGGGGGCCTCCGCCAGATGCAGATAACTTCCCGCCTGATCCCCCGTCAGCGGGTCTTGCCAGACTTCCACCACCCCCACGGCATAACCCGTTGGGTCAACGTGCGGGTCGGGCTGGATGGCTTCGCCTTCCCGATCAGGATCTGTAGCGAGATAAATGGCCGCTGCTTTCTGCATGGCTTGAGTTATTCGTTTGATAACCGCCCCCTTGTCTTTCACTCCGACCCACTGCGGTTTGAAGCCACCCGCCACATCAATCCCCAGCTCATCGGCAGGCAAGTCGCACACATGACCCATGGAGGCTAAGACTTGGAATTCATTGCCTAGAAATGAACGTAATTTGGCTGTTTTTCCCGGCGATTCACAAATTAGCAACCGTTTTCCGTTCGTCATTTCGCACCTTTTTTCTCGGCGGTGGGCAGGTTTTCCTCAACTGCTTGATTTTTCGCACCAGAAACATCGGCCATTCGATAAAGGCGTGATAAGCATCTTTTTCTAGCTTCTGGAAAGTGGTGGTATCTGCGATTTTTTTTGCCATGCGTGGCTCCTGATGCTGATTGTTGCTTTCAGGATAAAAGAAGGTGTGGTGAGAGGATGTTCAATAAGTTGACAACTCCAGTTACTTCAGGCAAACATCCGGGAAAATCTGCGATGGAGAGGTATAAAGTTCAAAACCATAACAGAAAATTATTTCCAGTGCTGGCATTGCCCATTCATACGGTATACTCATGCCAATAATGTCAAATCAGATAGGATGATCCAATATGAAAGTGTGTTTTTATATTGGGGTCTTGGCTCTGGTGATTGGGCTAGGAGCTTGCCAGACGGAAGCTCCTGCCCTGCCAACCGTGTTGGTACTTTCCACGTTTACTCCATCGGCTGAGGCTCCAGTGCCATCCCTTGAAGAAGCTGCAACTGCTATACCTCCTCAAAACTTATTGCCGCCGACCTGGACACCCGAACCGACTTTAGTGCCAATCCGTCCAACCCGTTCGACGGCTTCTAATCCGATCAATACCCCGCTAACAGCTCGCGTGATGGCTGAAGCCCTGAATGTCCGGCAAGGACCCGCTAATGATTTCGCAAGTATCGCCATCTTAAACTCGGCGCAAGTGGTTGAGATTGTGGGAATCAGTGAGAATGGGCAATGGTATTTAATCAAATATGGCCCCAATGCCGAAGGGTGGATTTTTGCGAATAGGGTGGAAGTCAGCGGTGATCTTGGGACAGCACCGAATCGACAACCCACGCCAATTGTCGGAGAACAGGCTCAGCTTATTCGGGTCATTGATGGTGACACCATTGATGTGCGCGTCAATGGGGTTGAGCAACGAGTGCGCTATGTAGGCATGAATACGCCGGAGCGCGATGAACCCTGTTATCAGGATGCCCTCAATTACAATTTGGATTTGATACAAGGGCAAGAACTGACGTTGGTGAAGGATCAAAGTGAGACGGATCAATTTGGGCGATTACTACGCTATGTTTATATTGGAAATTTCTTGATTAATCAAGAGTTGGTCAAGCAAGGGTATGCGGAAGCGGTTTTGTATGAACCTGACGGGCGATTCTTTTTGGAATTCAGCCAGTTAGAGCAAGCGGCGGCTCAACAGAATTTAGCTTGTCATGCCACGGGCATTTTTCAAGACTATTCTAATACACGTTAAGGAGTAACTACTATTACGTTATCCCGAACCTTCTCAACTCGTCCCTACTCGCAGTTGATCGCATGTAAAAAATCGCCTCATCCTGTATGTCCAGAATAAAGTGAAAACGTGGTAGTGATGAGATAATGGACAGGTGCTGCTGATTGAAATGCTGGAAAGCCGCATCCTCCCGGAAGACATTCATGCCCTGCTTCTGTGAGAAAATGACCCGGATCGGACTGTTCTCGAAGATCAATCTAGCCTTACCTTCCATAAATATAGAAAACTGCTGATCAATCGAGATCAATTTTTTGCGTCTGGTACGGAAGGTCTTGGCCGCCTCCACTAGAAAGTCCAGCAGGGAGGGATGGCGCAGCATCCGGTAGATTTCATCCACCGCAATAATTCTTGGCTGTTCATCGCGCAGGCTGTCACGACGAATGGCGGCTAGACATTGCGTATAAGCGAGCGCAGTCATGGTCGGGTCGGATTCAAGTTCATGGAAGGAGAAAATCCGTGGCTCAATCCAGTGCCGTCCTGACCGCCCGAAGTCGAAGGTCGTGGTGCCGTTCAGAAATTTCGCCCACGGTCCCGACCCGGTGACCAACGCGGCAATCTCATCGGCCAAATCTTTGGCGATCTGCTTGATATGGTCTTTCTCGCCCAACCCTGACAGGACATCACAAACAAAATCCGCAGTCGGGGTTTTGTCAGGAGACAGACTCTCCAGATCATCACGGTAAGCGGCATAGACGATTTCGAGCGCCTGTGCCAGCAGCCCGCGTTCGAGGTTCTCACGCTGCCCACCGGAGAGCACCCGTCCCATGACCGTTTCATAGATGCGGATGGTGTGGGAGGTCTGCTCGAGTAATGTAGGAAACATGATATCCTGTGGATTGAGGCAGGTCGCCTGCGCTGACAACACATACCACGGCAGCCCGAAAGCGCGTGCCAGATGGATGCCATGTCCCATCGGTTCAAGCATGTCGAATGGCACCCCATTCTCGGCATATTCACGGTTGAGCAGGCAGTTCAAAGCAAAGGTTTTCCCAAAGCCTGACTGCCCAACCCACACCTCATGCACCGCCCGTTTATCCCGCCACGAGTTGTGAAAGACCGGATACTTGCCGCCCACTGCTTCCCCGCGCAGCACCCCATCCACGACCCCTAGCTTGCGATAGCCCAATGGCGCCAGCATCAGGGCAAGCTCACGGGAAGTGACCGGATGGGTGGTGTTGGGTAAACCAACTTGCGTGCTTTTGGTCGCTGAAAAGAAGTAGACCGAACGCGAGAGTAGTTCGCCCACTTCTTGCCGCAAGCGGAAATACGAACGCGCCTCCGTGATGACCTCCGCCACACGGGAACGCAGTTTATCGAGTGTGTTGGCTGCCACCGCGATGGAGATATGGACAGTGTGCAGGGCATCCCCTTGATTGATTTCCTGCAACGTCCGGCGACAGTCATTGATCCG
This sequence comes from uncultured Anaerolineae bacterium, assembly GCA_964639245.1. Lineage (GTDB taxonomy): Bacteria > Chloroflexota > Anaerolineae > Aggregatilineales > J027 > SB15. The sequence continues at coordinate 50,902 of CAZXCU010000019.1, read as the reverse complement.
GGTGATAGCGCGGCTGTCTTCCCCACCACGTAAACTGACCAGATGAACCTGATAGGCCTGAATGATGCCTTCTACGGCATCCACCGCTTTGTTGCGATCCAGCGTTTCGGGGATGTCGATGCAGAGCGCCATCGGGAAATTCATCCGTAGCAGGGGCGGAATCGGGCGAAAGAAATTCCATGTCGCAGGCAAGAACTCATAACTATTGAGAATTGCCCAGAAAGGACGACCACCCGGACGACCCACCGGCGCGAGATGTGAAAAGGGTGTTTCGCGCAAGGTGTACCGCCCCTCAAACAGTGGGGGGAGATCAGCCTCCACCGCAACGGTATCGAAGGCGGAAGCGATGCCATTGGCAACGGTCTTGCCTGCCTCATCCGACCAGACGACCATGCCACAGAATGCCCGTTGAAATTCAGCCTCCTCTTGCAAACGTTCATAATGGCGGCGATAGGACATACACAGCTCCGCCCGAGCGCGATCAGCCGTTTGACGGGCAGTGTGTGTAACCGCCTCAATCTTGCCATTGAGGTCGGCGGGCATCTGCCAGCATAAAAAGCGGGCGGGACCGTCGAGCGTCCGCAGCCACGCCGAAAATCGCTGCTGGAGCGCTGTCACCCCTTCCTCAGTGGCGTGCATCATCAGATCGAAGGGTTCGATCAGGACGGTGCGCGGCAATACATCCTCTTGACGACTTGAACGGGTAGCGACCATCACCACTGCTCCACAAAAACGAGCCCATCCCCTTCCTCATCCGGGGCGGCATAGGTATTCCACTGCGAAAGTTCTGCATCCGCATCGACAGCTTTTTCATGCGGGGCAAACACCTGTTTCCCCTCCAGTAACGCCAGATGAGTCGGCAACTCAAGCGTTTCTGCCAGTTGACCCATCAGGCTCTCAGGTCTGCTGGCCGCAGCGATGATGAGCCAGCCACGCACGCGATATAGCAGGCGGGTATACAGACTCAAGCCGCCGCGCTGAGCAGACAAAATCAGGGCAGCGATGAAACCGAAAAAGCCAAAGGGGATTGCCCCCATCGGGAAAAGCATTCGCGCCACCATGAACACGACCACGCCAGCAATTCCTGCGCCCAGAAGCCGCTTGAACGGGATCCCGAACATGCCTTTTTCATCGCGCCGTAAGACGTGGGATTTGAATTCAGCCACCATCTGTCACCTCCTGCTTGTCAGTCACCCGCTTTTTCTTGAGCTGATGGCTGACAAGCTGACCGCTAAGTAAACGAGATGAGGCTGGCAACAGACGATGCCAGCAAGACGAACACAAGACCCATTACCACACTGGACGCTGCTTGCGGATTGTTCTTTTTCCAGTCGCCGAGGACGGGAAAGGACGACCCCATGTACATCAACCCCAACCCCACCACCCCGAGGAAGGCGAAGATCGGTGCGATGATTTGCAGCAATGCTTTCAAATCGGTGAAAAAAGCCTCGACAGCAGGACCAACATTACCCATGCGTACATTCCTCTCCCCTTGCGGGTAGCTATTCGCTTGATTGGTATAGCATGTAGGTTACTGGAAGGTAGAGGTGCAGTATGTTCGGGATTTGAACACAACTTGCCGAAAGAGTGATTAGTTTCTCGTGATTTGGTGTTATTCGGCAGTTGGCTCTAAATGGGAGGCTGTTATACTGGTTTTAACGCATGGTATAAATCAACAATAATGACAAAGATATTCATTTCCTATCGTCGAGAAGACACCCAAACAATTGTCGGGCGCATTCATGACCATTTGAAGCCACACTTCACCGAAGTGTTTGTAGATTACGAAAGTATTGGAGCAGGGGCAGAGTTTCCGAAAGTTATTGAGCGTAAGCTAACGGAAAGTGATATAGCCCTTGTCATTATTGGGAATCGCTGGTTAACCGCCACTGACAAGAATGGACAGCGACGACTTGACAACCCCCAAGATTTCGTCCGTATTGAAGTAGAAACTGCCTTGCGGTTGGAGGGTCAGGTTACAACTATCCCTGTTTTAGTGGATGGAGCAAAGATGCCCAGTAGCGATCAACTGCCCCCAACCTTAGAAAGGCTGGCTTACAAGAATGCACGGGAAATTCGCACTGGACGCGACTTTCAACGCGATATGCAAGACCTTATTCAAGAAATTAAAAAAAGTAAGCCCCATTGGGGGCTGATTTTGTTGTTTGCCAGTTTGTTTATAATAGTTGCCATAGCAGGATTACTTTTAGTGTCATCTGATAATGAGGATTCTCGGGTGCCAACACATACAGTAACCCCAACGCTTACCCTCACTGCTACGGAAACTGACATACCCTCGCCAACTACAACCGCAACTGTAACAACACTTGCTGCAGCCGGTTCAACAACACAATCACCAATAAGTATCAGCGAGCTTTCTCAAGTCTTTCGTTCTGTGGATAATAATCTTTCCTTTAATTATCCAACCGGATGGGTAGTTGGCTTTGACTTACCATATGTAATTGTTGCAAGCAACCGCAACGCACTGACCGCAATCGCTTCTGATTCTCCTCTCAATCGAGGACAGGTCGCTATTTCACTGTTGCCTTTCAGTACGGAAGAGACAGATATGGAAAGACTTGCTTCGCAAACAGCCAGCCGACTGGTTGCAAATGGTGGGACAACAGGCATGGTGCAAACTGTTGACATAGGACAAAACGCTGTTCGCGTTGATCTCCGCAATCTGCCTAATCAACAAGAAGGGTTTATTCTGGTGATTCCTCACACAGAATCAGAGAGAGGGTTCGCTGTATTCTTCGCGCAAACCCTCTCAGGTGAGATTACAAGTTTTGAGGCTTTATTGCTGGAAATCGCTTCTACGGTACGTTAACCCAGCGCACGAACAATTCCAGCTCTGTTGTTTGCGTGATGCGTTGAACATTTGACCCATCAGCTTCCACGATGTAGATATCTTGACCGCCATTACGATCTGATATGAAAGCAATGTAATGTCCATCCGGTGACCACGTTGGCGAGAAGTTTAATCCACCATCGGTTAGCATCGTTGTCTGATTATTGGTGAGATCAAGAACAAGAATATCTGCCACATTGTCCTCACCTAGTACCGAGAACACAATCTGAGAACCATCTGGTGACCAAGATATATCAACTTCAGTATCGGCATTGTTGGTAAGGCGATCTGATATTTGTCCGGTGGTATCCATGAGATAAAGATCGGCGTTACCAGTTCGATTGGAAGAGAAGAGAATCTGAGAGCCATCCGGCGACCAGGCAGGGAAATCATCTACAATCGAATTGCTTGTCAAACGACGCTGATTACTGCCATCACTTGCCATCAAATAGATTTCACGGTTTCCATCACGGTCTGACACAAAAAGAATTTGTGTTCCATCTGGAGAAAATGTCGGTCTGTAATTGTTACCCATGTCTCGTGTGAGTTGGACAGACTCGCCATCGGGATGAATGAGGATAACTTCCCAGAATTCGTTTTCGCTGTTAAGTCGGGTCAGAACGATACTTCCATCGGCAGCTACATCCATAGAACTCTCTGACGTATTAGAATTCGTCAGCATTTCAGGATTGACCAGGTTGCTTGTACTCATCCGATACAGTTTGGGAGCATCTGAACCAGCAGCATAGATTAATTGACCGGGTGCGTCTAAGCTGGTAATTGTCTCGCTGTTGATATTCATTGGTGGTATACGGTCAATTGTCAGACGATATCTTCCTCCATAACCGCCTATTTTCAGCAAGTAGGTTCCTGTTTTTCGCAGTGTTAATGAGTTAATACGAGCATCCACAAAAGTGAGATTAAAATCATCTGAATTGTGGTTGTCGTTACGCTCAATGAATATGTCTTCTTCGTCATCGGATGATGTAATTTCAAAGAGAACCACAGACGGATCAAGGCTACCGCTCAGTGCCTGAACGGTAATGGTAATTGTTTCGCCTGCCACTCCCTCAAATAACACCGATCCTTCTCCAGGTAATTCACCTTCTATAACTTCACTGGTCACCGCAAAAGCATTAACCGGACGTGGGATACCATAAAGAACAAGAGTGTTGTCCTGGTTCCCTGAAATTGCAATTAATGAACCGTCTGGGCTAAACTCCAACTCTTCTGGTTCCACATATCCTAAACCATGTTGTGTTAGTAAGCTAATGATTTGACCATTGGTAACATCGAAGACAACAGCAGGCTCTGTATAGTCTTCAGTTGCCACAATTAGCCTGCCATTGGGACTCCAATCAAGACAAATAGCTTCAAATTCATCCTGATATTCTGACATTTGATAGGGCAGAAGAACCGTTGCAAGTCGTTCTTCTGCGATATTCCACAATCGAATACCAGAACTAGATGAATGAGCTACAAAGTTGCCTTCTGGTGAAAAATGGACATGATTGTTGGCTAAGCAGCAATCAGTGTTGTAGGCTGACAAATCAGGCCTCGTAAAAATAGAGCGTACATCCCAAGAGCCTCCGGGTCTGATTGCATAAAGGACGACTCGTGTAAAAGAATAGCCACCTTCATCTTCAGTGGAAGCAGATTCTGAGACTGCCAAGAGAAACTCACCATCTGGCGTGATTCCGGGGTAAAAATCAGCATAGAGTGCCCAACTCGTTTGCGGCGTTTTTGGACTATCAAGCAAACTTCCAGTCATCACATCCAGTAAACCTAGTGGATTTGTTACTCCCGTAAATGCCAGTAATAGACCATCAGGGCTAAAGCTCAAGCTTTCTAGTCCAAGTCTATAATCATCATCAACTTCAATTGTGTACAGAGGTTGCCCGGTTGATACATCCCATAGGCTCAGATACCTTTCATGCCCTACTGCCAGTTTTGTTCCGTCGGGGCTAAAAGCCAGTATCGGGCTGATATAACCATATTCTTCCACTAAAGGAATCGAAAAACGCGATTGTTCAACTAAATCAGGCACACTAAAGAATATGACTTCCGCATCTACGTTGTTGTCAAACTCAGCTACTGCTGCCGCTAATAGATTGCCTCTGGGGCTGAATGCAATATCTCGCACAAGTGGCAGCCCATATACAAGGTTTACACGCTGTACGGAAGCAGCATTTTCAGGTGTGATGACCTCATACCCGGTTGGTTCTGGTTCAATCAGCACAATTTCTAACGAAGCGTTGGATTCACTCGTTACTTCAGGTTCAAGCGCATCAGGTTCTGCGGTAGTCTCAGCATCTAGAGTTACAGCTTCTGTCTCAGTTGTTTTATACCCAACTAGCTCAACAGCATCTATCTCATTCCAAGAACCACCGATATCTTGATTCAGATAAATCGTGACTCCATCTACCAATCCTATATCAGGCAAGTCAATATTGAGTGAAAATACACGAGGACAATCTGTTACAGGATCAGAACTTTGAGGGACCTGTACTGAACTCCCGTTGACCTGTAAGAGTTCGATGGATGTTATCGAACCTGGGGTATAAGTCTGATGGATATTAACCTGAATAGGAAATACTGGTTCATCAAAATAAACAGTCAGGCTTGCTTCACCATAAGAGTCAGCAGATGCCCATGCTGTACCTATATCGCCGCAATCAAACGTATCGGGTTCGCCAGTTGCTTGGATTGCGGCCCATTCTGGAGATGAATACTCGCTACTGGCGGTCGCATAAGTCGCCCATTGCCGAATAGGCTCATTGCTATTTGTTTGGGCGTGACTAGGAAGTCTACTAGAAATCAATAATGACACAATTAGAATACTGAGCAAGACACCGAAACGCATATATTGACCCTCAAATAAGCACCAAATACTATAATTATGAATTATATGATTATATGTAATAAGTATCTTTTAGCACCCGAATTCTAATCATTTATCAATTAAGGCGTTTATCAGATAGTTCAATATTGAAGATGTATTCCATCACCTGTATTGTTAGGAAAGATTCATACTCCCATTCCCAAGTAATGCTCAAATCCAACGCTTGCCCCGGCAAGATTGTCATCTCGTCAAAGCCTTCAGCAGATTGCCAAGGTCCCGGCGGGTTGGGTTGATGCCCGAATGCGATATGGATGTCATCAGGGTAGATGGTCACTGCCTCAAATTGTCCATTATAAAGGCGCAATTCCGTCACCAGATAACCATCAGGGGAAGTTGAAGCACTGACTAATTCCACATAGAGTAAATCACGGGCGGGCAAGGGTGTCACAGTGGGAATGATGGGTGTCGCGCTAGCAATCGGCGCGATGCGCTCCACATCAGTAGACAAGAAACCTTCGCGGGTGAGTTCCTGTTCAGGTTCATAGCGCGCCACGACCAGCGAACGGGTGGCCGTTGGTGCGCCCTCCTCATTCAGTTCGCCAATCAAGACCAGCACCAATCCCGGTGAAATCTGTCGAAAAGCCGCTGTGTCGCTGCGGCGAACTTCCCTGCGTTGATCAAAGCGATATTCGATGACTGCGCCTGTATTGAGAATCAAATGAAAGATCGCCCCTTCATACAGACGGTCAAATAGGGCCGCGTTTTCCTCACTGAACGGGATACCCACCACCCGCCGCACCGACATGCCAAGCAAATAACTGGCGGTATCGGGGTTGGGGTCATAGGCCCACTCCGAATATTCCACTGCCCGCCGCTGCACCACAAACACACGCGGTTGCTGTTCGCCGGGTGGATAAATTTGCAAACCGACCGGATAGGCCAGTGCCCGTCCGGCATCTCGATCCCCATCCTTGATGATGGTGTCCTGTTCCTCAAGGGCAATGGGGGTCGGGGTGACGGTATAGCGCAGTGTGGGTGACGCCAATGGATTTTCGCTGTCAGAAGCAGCATCATCTCCTCTGCCCGCTATGATCAGCAGGAAAACCAGTAAACAGATACTGATTGACATTACGCACAAAGGGTTGAAAAACGATATAAACTAGCAGCATGAACGAACAAGAACTTCTGGACATCTACACGGATTACCTGATCAGTTCGTTTGGATTGACCACCGGAACAGGTCTGTCACAGATGTTGGATGGGGTCATTAGCCATGACCGAATTCAGCGTTTGCTGGCAAGTCCCATCAAAGATGGTTCAGCGTTTTGGAAAGTCGTCAAACCCTATGTGCGTCAGATTCAAGAGGAGCAGGGGGTGATCATTGTAGATGATAGCCTGGTGGAAAAGCCGCATACAGATGAAAATGAGATCGTGTGCTGGCATTACGACCACACTAGCGGACAAACGGTGAAAGGGATCAATTTCATCACGGCCTTGTACCATGCGAAGGGGATTTCCCTGCCGGTTGGGTATCATATCGTCACCAAAACAGAAGTCTACATCGATGAAAAGACCGGGAAACAGAAACGCCGAGCCAGCCAGACCCAAAATGAAGTTTACCAGCAGTTGTTGCGCCAAGCAGCGCGGAACCAATTCCCCTTCCGCTATGTCCTGAATGATGTCTGGTACGCTTCGGCAGACAATATGCAATTCGTGAAACAGGAGTTGAAACGTGACTTCATGATGCCCTTGAAAAGTAACCGCAAAGTCGCGCTCAATGCCGACAGCAAAAAGCAGGGTCGTTATGTGCGTGTGGATGGGCTGGTACTAGAACCGAATACCGTGCTGACCGTGTATTTGGAAGGGGTTGAGTTCCCACTCCATTTGGTCAAACAACTCTTCACAAACGAGGATGGCAGTTGCGGTATTCTCTATCTCGTCACCAGTGACCTCGACCTCACTTACGACCAGATTACCACAATCTATGGCAAACGATGGAACGTGGAACTTTTTCATAAATCGCTCAAGCAAAATGCGTCGCTGGCGAAATCGCCCACCAAAACCATCACCACTCAAAGCAACCATCTCTTTGCTTCGATGTGTGCTTATCTCAAACTTGAAATGCTGAAAATGACCACCAAGACCAATCATTTTGCGCTCAAGTCTAAACTCTACCTGCGGGCACTTCGTACCGCTTTTGATGCGTTAGCCGACTTGCAGCCTATTCGACTGGCTGCGTAAGGTCAGTTAATAAATTGCAGTGGTTGTTATGAGCGCTTTGGATTCGGTAAATTTCCAATCACAACCACATGATTTCGAGCGCGAGAAAGTCCCACATAGATCAACTGATCCGTCACATCCTCGTTAGCACGTTCCAATTCACTCAAAATCACGACCGGACACTCTAATCCTTTATAGCTATAGATGCTGCATATACGGATGGCATTTTGCATTTCAGTTTGCATATTCCATGTCAGGATAAAATTGCCAAGGACCGCATCGCTTTTCCAGATACTGGTGCGTTCGGCACGCGGCGTGAGCAGGATAATGTCATTCGGAGAAACACCGTCCTCATTCACAAGACGGTGCAGCGTTTTACGCAGCGCATCTTCTGCTGTTTTGGCATCCCGCGCCAGAATCATCTCCACAGGTCGACCATCTGGCCCCGCGCAGGTCGTATCCTGCTCATGCCACATATAACGCATGAGTTCGCTATAGATAGCTTGTGTGTTCCGACAATTTTTCGTGAGCGCGAATCGTCCAGTTTTAACCGGAATATTCCGAATTTGCTGATAAATGTTCTGGTTATCATCAAAGAAAACGTAAAATACACCCGTTTCGCTGTCCTTCAAAAAATCCGGTAAGGGCAACCACCAGTCCTCCGCGAAATCTTGTCCCTCATCCACTAAAATTGCGTCAAAGAGTTTGTTTTCTGCGCCGGAACCGGGAGCGCGGATAATGCCCACCGCATCCATTAACTCCTGCGGCGCGGTTTCGCGTAATTTTTCCCAGTTATGGGGAGAAGAATTTCTTAAGCCTGCCCATTGGCGTGCCTGTCCCACAAAACTATAAAAGGTCGACACCAGAATGTTGGGATGGGTGAGACTTTTGGACAGCCAGTTTGCCAGATTCACGTTAAAGCAGAGGAACAGCACACGCTGCCCTTCACTGGCAAGCCGCTGGGCTTTTTCCATTGCAATCATCGTTTTGCCTGTACCCGCCCCTCCGACAACGGCCATTTGCGGCATATACTGAAGATTCTTGAGGAGTTCAAACTGTTCCTGCGTAAGCGCTTCAATTTTACGGCGCTCATTTTCAAAAATCGCGGCGACACGCGGACTGAGGTTATAACTGGGAACTGCCAACTCCACCAGTGCATTGACAGCATTGACCCCGCCCATCACAGTATTTTTGTGATCGGCGTGTTTCTTCCAATAGGCGAAGATGTCCAGCAAGGATTTTTCCAGACGCTCCACCCGATGAATATCAATATACAGTTCTTTGGGCGCATCAGGGCGAATGTCAATCTTGACCTCGGAATCAGGCAGAATCACCGCCGGAAACAGGGCATAACGAAAACCCCGTGTTTTTTCATGGTTCTCCAGCCAGACAGACAAGGCACGGCGGCTTCGATCTGCCTGCGCCAATGGATCGTGAATCTCATGCACCTGACCGTTGCGATCTGTACTCGTCCACATGCCTTTTTGAACTGCGACACGCCCCCCTTTGACCTCAATTACCAGCACGCCATGATCGGGATGTGCCACCAGAAAATCGGCTTCGCCAACGGTACGGCCATATTTCTCGCGTTCATGTCCGAGCCATTTCACACTATGGATGACCGTGAACGGTGCAGGGAGTTTATCAAAACGTTGGAGGAGATCGACCTCCGCCGCGCTGGTGGTATCCTGTGAACCCGCACCGCGCAGCACACGCGCCAGAACAGGCAACGGCGATTGTGGTTCATGAGCAGCCGTTTCGAGAACTGGCATATTTTTCCAGCATTGATGCACACGGCGAACTTCGGCGGTAAAAAACGAATCCGCGTCAGAGTCATTTTTGCCATGATACAACCCCAACTGTTTTGCCAGCTTGAAAAAGCCCGCCCCCGGACGCGCATTTCCCGACGACACCACCAGCGCCGACAGCATGGGCCGCCCTTCCCGAAATTCGTGTTCAGAGATTTCGCCCAGCAGTTCAAACAATTTATTGCGCTCGGATTCTCTTTCGAGGCGCAAACCTGCTATTGGTGCAGCATCCCCATAGGTGACGGTACGGCCTTCTCTGGCGACCTGCTTTAAGTATTCATGAAGTTTGGTGTGTGTCATGACAAATATTCCAGCCATCTCATTTTTCTTGAGCAAGCTAATTATAGTCTAAAATGAGTATTTTTAATCCTGTCACCTACTTTTTCGTTTTCTTTGGCAGCAACGGCTTTTCGGTCACTAAATCGTAACCCACTGCTTCGGCGAGTTCTTTTGCCTGTTTGTGAAATAACTTCGCTGCTTCCCACACAATATCCATCGCCGTATGTAGGGTCACGGTTTCTGCATCGTTAAGGCGATCAGCCGATAATTCTTCTGCCATACGGGTGTACATGAGCGCATATTTACCAAAGTAATCGCGGGGATTCTGTTTAGGGGTAATCTCCAAGGCTGCTCGGAGTTGGGTGGTTGTACGATTCCATAAGCCTCTGTACAATCGATCTGTAGTTTGGGCATACATACTCGGCAGTTCATCAATCACTGCGTTTTTGAGTGCGTCAACAAAGCGTTTGCGTGTGACGATGCCTTCAATCCGTAGCGCAATCCAGCTATCCGGCTTGCCAATACGCTGATATTCATCGACCGTTCTTTCCAGTGAACGAAATAGACCAAGTTCCGGGTCTTCTGTTTCTTCCAACCGCTGCGCTCCGACCTGTGCCAGCCACAGCTTGAGGGGTTCTGCTTTGGGAGATGGTATAGATTGAATGAGCCTTAAGACCTGTTCAGTATTCATCACATCGGTTAGCCGCATTTTGCCATCGTCGGCTACCAGTTTCAACCTCTTACAATCTGTAAGAGTTTCGTTCCCCTCTCTTTTGAGACGACCTTTCATGACATGGTAGTAGTTTTGAGCCGCTTTTCTATCAGCGTCCAGTAAAACCCCGATAATATCTATTACGCTGTAATACCATTCTTCCCCAAACCACTCTTTACGAATTAGGCTACCATCAACTGACATCTCTGGAATAAGGTTAGACATAAGACACCTCAACTTACTTAAATTTCAAGTTACTTAAATTATAAGTAGTTTCAAATGTTTGTCAACTTATCTTGTATTCTGATGTGCCACGCCCGGATCGGCGGGGGGCGGGGTGAGCCATGTCACGAACTGCGCGACATCCGGCACCGCATATGCCCCCACCCCTAACCCCTCCCCCGCAAGTGGAGGGGGACTTTTGGGTGCGGGAACTTCGATTTTCGGAAGCTGCGCCATCTGGTCGTACATTTCCAGAATGACCCGTTTGGTGCGATATTCCCCGTAAGCGGACTCATCTTTGCGGCGCACAATCGGGAAGGTGTCCATGATGTAATCCACATCCTCACGGGCGATGTGATACAGATGAAAATACAGCGCGTCGAGTTCGCAGCGCATGACAAAACGCCGTTCTTCATCCCAGATGAAGGGTGCGCCGTTGTAGCCGACATCCTGCGCGAAGGGTTGCAAATCCCACGCGGTGTAGGACAGTTCCAGCACACGCGGCACAATGAAATCGAGCAGGGTGGGGGTGTAGGTATGGGGCGGCAGTACAGCGAATTGTTTAACTATGAACACGTTTAAATTATTACCGCCAATTTTCTGCCTAGATACATAATCAAGTACAAAACTATTCATGTTCGATACAAATGCTATAACGGTTTCAGCCTCTGCATTATTCAATGGCAAAACAGGAGCGCTGTTACCCATTGCTATTCTTGGTAAAATAGCAAATATATTAGAGCGTTCGCTTGCTGTATTTGTAATGCCTCTATAACCCACTAACCACTCATAATTCCAGTCAATTAATCGCTCTTCAACATTCTGCTGAGATACCCAATAACGCGGAGTGGGATAATGATCCGAATGGCGTTTTTCACTATATGACATATCGCGTATCGTTGTACCTTCATAGGTACCGAACCGATGGTCAAACTGGTAAAGCATTTTACCTTCGTATAGAGGAAGATACATCTCGTTGTTCTTTAAGTAAATATTCCCAATAAGCTGTGAACTATAAGCTAGCAAATTGTTAGCTTCTAAGAAGAGATATGAATCAGTATTCATCATGTACATAAGTTTAAAATTTGCGCCCCAAGGATCGTATTGTTCGGGTTCATTGGCTAATATAGGAATGCTGCTGTAGATTTTCTTAGTTAGCTCCGCATCACGCCGACTTTGAAATACTGGGCATGTCTGTGTGTTCGGGTTCAAAAGTAATATATCAGATGCAGTTAGCATAAAACGCCGATCAGCATCTTTAATTTCGTCCATACTCCGAGCAAAGAAAACAAATGAAGCCCCTTCTGATGCAGGTTGGTTTGATCCGGTCAATGTAAATAAACAGAACGGATTACGACTATCTGTGTCAATGAACATCAATCGAATCTCAAAAAAGCTCAATAGACTTTCAAGCGCTTTTTGACGCATTAAATCCTGAAAGAAAAATTGATTAAAGGAATCCGTTGCAATTCCTGAAGGTAGAATCAATCCAACCTTGCTGAATGGAGATTGTATTAGTCTGACCGCCTCAGCAAATAATGATGATGTGTTCAGCCTACCATAGCTAGTTAGTGGGTATCTATTACTTGCGTGAATAAAATGCTGAATACCTTCCGTTAGACGGATTGCGTCAAGATATTCTTTATACAGTTCTGGGCTTTTTTCCTCAAGCTCTTTAATCAACTTTTTTCGTGTTGCCATAGTATTAGCGGCAGCAATTTCGGGCGCTGAAATTGCAAAGAACTCTCTATCATCTAATTGAACCTGATCCCACGGCGGATTGCCCAGCACACAATCAAAGCCACCGTTCCAACCGGTTTGTTCGTTTTCGGCGGTGGTCAGGTCGTCCGGCACACTAAAGACATCGGGGAAGGCCACATGCCAGTGAAAAAACTGGTATTGGTCGGCAAGGCGGGCGGTATAGGCTCGCATGTCCTCAAAGCGGTCATCAAAGGGCTGGCGGGTCAAAAGTTGGTAGGTGAGGTCAGTCATGGGGAGGAGCCTCACCCCCTGCCCCTCTCCAACGGTTTGGAGAGGGGAGTCCGTTTTATGCCAGACAAACGCCGCGCACCACGCATCCGCCAATCCGCGTGCCTTCTGGTATTCGGGGTCGTTGGCAAGCTCCCGGTAGCGCTGTTCCTTCTGCTGGATGCCCGTCAGCGTGTCATCGTCAAGCGCTTCTAAACCGCGCACTTCGGCAGCGAGATGGTGGTAATCGGCGGGTGGCGCGATAATTTCAAACATGCTACGCTGTCCGGTCTCGCGTGCCTGCCGTTCCTTGCGATTTTGCTTTTTGGCGCTGCTCACCACCGCTTTATCATCGCCCTCGATGGGGTTGAAGGCCTCATCGGGAATGCCGTTTGCCATCAAACGCGGGGTCGTGCCGAGTAAACTGTTCCCCACCAGAATCCGATGGTCAAGGAAAGACAGCGGTTTGCCGGGTTCAAGCGCTTCCATCCACAAATTGACCTTGCAGAGTTCCACCGCCATCGGGTTAATATCCACGCCATAAATGCAGTGTCCGATGACATCCCGTTTGGCTTCCTGAATCGCGGCGGGGGTGGGTTCTTCCTCGCCTGTGCGAACAAAAGCAAGCGCTTTGGCAATGCGGTGGGCGGCAGCAATCAAAAAATGTCCGCTGCCACAGGCCGGATCGCAGATTTTGAGGGCAAGGATACGCTGTTCGGTTGCCTCCCCCGCCCGTGGGGGAGGTTGGTGGGGGTTGAGCGCTTCGTTCAACACAGGATCGAGGGCGGAATCGAGCAGCGCATTGATCAAGGAGGTCGGCGTATAGTAACTGCCAGTGGTTTTGCGTTCGTTGCCGCCTGCGGTTGCCAGCGCAAATCCCCGTGCCGGAATGTTGATAATCGGGTGAAGTTCCAGCAGACTTTCGTAAATGCTGCCGAGTTCTTCGGGGCCAAGATTGCGGTAATCGACGGTGCGATAAACCCGTGCCTGATCGTCATAGGTCAGCGAGAGGGCGCGGATCGCGTCGAGTAAATGCTGGTTGCTCAGGTGGCAGTTGATGACATCCCGCACGGCATCCGGGCGAAAAAGATAAGAGCCAAGGGGGACAAGTCCCATCCTCACCCCTAACCCCTCTCCCTTAAGGCGAGGGGAGTTTTCGCCGGAGAGCAGATTCATGACCAACCGCAGACTTTCCCAGAGGTCGGCGTGGCGTGTGCCTTTTAGCCTTTCCGCAATCCGGCGGAGGCGGGCAGTCGAGTAAAATTTCAGGTAACGCTCACGGGCGGTCTCGTCTGCTTGAGGGTCAAGCAGCAACTCTCGATCCTCAGCCGTGAACAGGAAAAGCAGGCGATAGACAATCCGCAGGAGCTGGCGGTAGTAATCCTGTTTATCAAGCGTGCCATTCGTCAGCACATCTCGCAGCGCGGTATTGGAGGGATGTTCAATAAAACCCAATCCAAGCGCCGTGATCGCCTGCTCCACCCCGTCCCTGAGCTGGTCAAGGGCGCGGGTTCCCTGTTGCTCGGCGTTTTTCATCCAGCGCTCCAGCCAGCAGTCAGCCGGTTTATCGCCTTCCACACGGGATTGATGGCAGAGCAGCCAGAGCAGCACAAAATCGCTGTACACTTCACCTTCCATCATCGCCTGCAAATCAAATTCGACATAGGCCTGCCGCGTCAGGGTGGCATTGTCGCGCAAAATGCGGAGCTTATGGCCGTTGCTGACAAAACCCCACAGGTTGTCGCTGCTGCGGTTCAAGTAAATTTGCAGGAGGCTGTGCGGGCTGGCGGTCGCTGCGCCTGTGACTCCCGGTGAGCGGCGATCCAGATCAACATTTACACCGACCAGATGAATCGGCACATTGCCCCAGCCATGCGAGATGGGATAGCTGCGCCCGTCGATCTCAACGGCAGGGGCAGTCGGTAAGCGCCCATAATCAAGTTCGCGGAAAAGAGGCAGCAGCCAGCGTTCGCGGGTGATGGTTGTGCCGGGATCACTTTTGGGTAACATTTCCTGTGCGGATTTAAAATTGCTCCATGCCCCTTGCAAAGTGTTCCATGCCCGATTGATGATTTCGTTCAGGCGTTCGCCGGAATAGTGGTAGCTTTCGGGTGTGAGGCCATCCACCTTGCCATCAACAATGCGCTGGAGCAAATCGGCGGGCAGGAGTGCGCCCTCAGTACGAATGGTGGTGAAAATGTTGGTTTTCATAGCGCTCTTTAGCTGTAAAGGTGATTATTCTGAATATCGTATACTTCAATTTCTATTTTGAAGTGTCGCCAAACCCAGTCAATGACTGCTTTCCGACCGGGCTGTTCACATTTTTTTCTAGCGCCGGGTTTCCCAATAAGCACTAGCCTTTTGAGAGGCTTCTTCTCTTGCGCTAATAATGCCTTGAAAATATCCTTCTCAAATTCTGTGTTTGGTTTTTTGAGCCCCAGTGCAATCTCAACAATGGTTTCTTCGTCTTCAAAGTAGAAGTCAACTGCTTGACTGTTATCTCCACAGATTTTCTGCTCCGCACAATCCTGACCAAACACTTTCAGCGCGGTATCATGAACCTTGCGGATGAAGATATTGGTTGCGTGATTGCCTATGCCATGACCTTTGATGGTAAAAAATTCAGGGTCACTATCAGCAATTTGTTGAATAACATCTCTGAGTAAATCCACTTTAGTCATTTGATTGCCTCCTCATCACTGGGAGAAACACATAAATTCCGAGAACGTCCGGCGGAAGCTGAGGCTCAACAGCATAACGGACACCACGCTGTCGGGAGGCAGCCCGTACTCGGCGGTGAGCATCGAGCAGTTCTGCGCCGCGTTGCTCGGCTATTTCATTCAGCTTAGGTGCGAGATGCTCAAAACCGTCCACCACCCGTCGCACATAATCGGCAGCTTCCTGTGGATGAATATTGTCATCGGGTTCAGCCTGCAAAAGCTGTTCGGCCTGCGCGGACTCAATCCATACTGCATTCTCAGGGGAGCCTTCAAATCCAAGAATCAGGCTGTCTTCGGCGAGTAGCTGGCGTTCCTCACTCCCGATTTTGGTAATCAGATGATAGCGTAGGCGTATCAACAGAAGGGTTGTCCGGCGCTGCACATGGCTGGTGCGGACGGCCCCAGAGCGGCGAGCGCGTGGCTGCCCATGTTCGATTTCGGTAGCATCCAGCGCGGTATTCATCACATAGGCTGCGAGGGATTCCACAATTGGATGGGTGCGCGTGAGATATTCCTGTCCCTGTTTAACGGGAAGCTCAAATCGAGCAGAAAATTCGGTCTGTGTTGAATCCCGGAAAATTAACTCGCGTAAGCCACGCGGCACTTCGGTTAGGTCAAATTTAACTGCGCCATTCTGCGAGACCATACCATTGTGCATCTGCATCGCGTCTTTCATAAACGCGGCAACATCAATCCCGGAGCCAACGGCCTCTCGCGCTGCGGCCAGTTCCTCTGCCACTTCATCGACTTTGATAGTCTGCTGGGCAAACATCGTGCGGGAGCGCTTTTCGCGCTCGGCTGCCTTATCCCATAAATTATCAAGTTCAAGCTGGCGCGGCTTGATATGGGCTTCAAAGCCGGGCAATGCAGATTGATAGAAATCCCGATCTTCCTTGAGGAGAAGCCCTTCAAAAATCGCCTCGACTACATCCTCACTGTTACCCGGCACAGGCACGGAAATCCCCAATGAGTTACGAATGGTGCGGTGCTTTCGCAGCAGCACATCCAGCACAATGCCATCAATCTGATTGTCGATGCCGTAATAGGTCACGACCTTGACATGCGGTTTCTGTTGCCCATAGCGATCCACGCGACCCTCACGCTGCTCATGTCGGGTCGGATTCCAGGAGAGATCGTAGTGAATCACCGAGTCAAAGCCATCTTGCAGGTTAATCCCTTCGCTGAGGCAGTCAGTGCAGACCAGCACACGCTTATTCGCCTGAGCAAGCTGGTGAACTCGTTCCTCGCGCTCGGCGGGCGGCAGTTCCCCGGTAATGCCGGAAATCGTGACATTTCGCAGGTTATCGCGCAGAGCATTGGTGAGGTAAGCCACCGTCGGGATAAAGCGGCAGAAGATGATCGGATTGTAGCCATCGCGCAGCAGGCTTTTCACGATGTCGATCAGCTTGAGTAGCTTGTGATCGGCTTCTCCCTGTAAGGCTTCAGAGGCGCGTGCCATGTCCAGCAAACGGCGGCGGGTGCTGCTGTCCTTCTGATCGGGATCAGTGGTATCGCCGCCGGGAATCACATCTATCCCCTCAGCACTTTCATCATTCATCAAATCCAGCACCGTTCGTCGCCCGATTTCATCCACTTCTTCTTCAGTTTTGGCTTCAGTGGTAGCAGCGCGGCTTCGCAGAGTTGCGGCGGCAGCAGCAGGACTGGAGGCCAGTGAACGCAGCAGTGCTAATGCTGACCACCAGCGTACCCGCTGGCGATAGCCTTCACCCGGTTCCAGCACGGTTTCACGCGCATAAGTCAGTACACGGTCAAAGAGGCGGCGGTATTCATTGGACAGCGTGTAGGTTTCTTCGGTGTATACACGTTCCGGGAAGGGCGTTTCGGTATCAAGATAGGCGGTAATGTCGCCACGCCGTCGCTGGACAAAATACTGCGCGAGTTGGCGACGTAGCTGCTCATTTTCCTGCCCGGTGAGATCGTCGGGGAGATCAGCGAATTCAGGATTGAGCAGCGAGAGCAGCGAACGGAAAGCTTCTTCTTTCCCACTGTGCGGCGTGGCTGTGACTAGGATCAGGTGGCGTGATTCATCCTGCGAGAGTGCCTCCGCCAGCTCAAAACGCTGGTGGCGACCTCCACGTTTGTCAGTAGAATGGGCAACAGTGTGCGCTTCGTCGATAATGACCAGTTCCGGTGCAGTGCGGATAAATTCATCGCGCCGCCGCTCCGATTTGATGAAATCGGTTGAAACAACGACGAATGGATAGCGATCAAAGATCGACTCGCCCATGCGAAGATGGCGTTCGAGGCGAGTGGCAGTGCTGGGTAGCACGAGTTCGGCTTCAATATAAAATTTCTCGCGCAGCTCCCCCTGCCATTGTTCGGCAAGCTGTGGCGGGCATAGAACAGCAAGGTGTTCTATCTCACCGCGATCCAGCAGTTCACGCGCCACCAACAGCGCTTCAACGGTCTTGCCAATTCCGACATCATCCGCAATGAGAATACGGATGGGATCGAGCTTGAGCGCCATCAAGAGGGGGACAAGCTGATACGGACGCGGCTCAACATTGATACGGGCAAAGGATCGAAAAGGTCCCGCGCTGGAACGGAAGCCCAATCGGACAGCGGCACGCAGCAGCCGTGCTGAACGATAATCGCCAACCTGCTCAGGATCAGGTAAAGCAAAGGTGGCAGACTCAATATCCTCAAGCTCAGTAAAAATGCCTGTGACCTCATCCTCCGTACCACCCAGCGGACGCACCATCACCAGTTCATCCGTAGAATCAGGCAGAACAACCCATTCACGCCCACGTACACGCACCAACGATCCGACTGCAAAGGTCATGCTTTCCCTCCAAAAATATGTTGATTGGCGCGAATGGTGGCCTCCCAATCATCCCGATAACCAAAGCGGATGACTCGATAGCCATAATCTTCGAGACAGTCCTGCTGCTGGCGGTCCCGATTCTGGCGATGGGGATGATCATGATGGGAGCCATCAATATAAATGGCAGCATAGATACCGCTGCCCTCATACAGGAAATCCGGACGTGTCTGACAGTCTTCTAAATAGACCTGTGTTTTATCCGGCAGGCGCAAACTATATTCGTGCAGATAGCGCAGCCAGTCGCGTTCGAGTTCAGAATCACACTGCCGTATGAGCGCATCGAGGTGATGATCCCGGGATGATGCGCTGGAGCTGACCAACACTTCTGACTGCGCTAGCCTCATCAATATAGGTTGAATGCTGGTTCGATCCAGATGACGATGTTCGCGCTGATTGCCATAGCTCAGGAGGCAATCATAGCAGGCTGCTTCGCAGTCTTCACGTGCGCGAGGAGCACGGCGCAGATCTTCACCTGTATCGGGATCAAAGTGGCACAACCGCAGCGCTTCACAAGCGACCTGTGCCAGCGCATCAGGATCATCAACCAGACGACGCAGCACCCCTGCCCCGCCTTCTGCTGCTTCGTAAAATAACAAGCTCTGACGGTTATCAGCATCTGGTAGAGGTTCCGCCGCCAGCTCATTATCTTCAAGCTGATAGACGGTTTCGATGGCGTGCTTGAGCGCGGACTGCAATGAAGCCATTTCAGTGGTATCTAAAGCAATCAATGGCTCAAAAAGCAGACAGTTGCGGTTATCCTCAACATAGGGGATAACACGGCGCACCCGCTCAGACATCGGATCGCCGGGATCACCCTCGATCTGGTCATTACTTGCCCAATAACCGCGCTCAATATCCAGCACAAAGCCATAGATATTTTTATTCTTGCGCCGTGTCCAACCGAGATTAATGCGCCAGAGGGTAGCGGTCTGGGCATAGGTAAGCCGCGCAATCTCACGTTCTCCATGCCGTATCAGTGCCGTGCGAACGTCGGGCTGCCCATCACGCTCACTGAACCTTACCCCGGTTCGGATGTCATATCCCAGGCGGAAGCGCTCCTCTTCATCGGCATTGATCCGATCACGGCGCTTCGTGACCACATTCTGCATTTTGAGCAGGGCAGTGAGCGGCGGATCAAGCGGCATCCGGCAGCGCTCACACAGATCGTAATCTTGTCTATCCTTGATAGGATGAATATAACCGCACGACTGGCACTGTTTGATTTTCGCCGTCAGCGGTCCCTCATCATCGGTATCGACAGGCATAATGACCTGATTGATCAGATAGCGGGAGCCTTCGTGGTAAATAATGGCACGCGGTCCAAATTCCGAAATCGCTAGAAAACGTGGGCGGGAGAGGAATTCATCCCGCTGGCGTAACCGCCGTGCCGGGATAAACGCGGAAATGGGCAGACGCGGAAAGCTATAACCGGGCAGGAAGCCCTCAGTGGCAAAGTAGCGGTAGCTGTAAAAGTCAGACTGCGCCAGACTATCGACTTCGGTCAGTAGGTCAATCTGTGAGAGTGCTTCACGGCGCAGGCGCTCGGCCTGTCGCCGATCAAATGCACCGCGAGTGGGATCACGCCGAATGTCTTCCTGACTTTTGACCTGTTTGAGTGACGACCAATACAGGTTGCGCCAGCGCTCACAGGCAGAATCAAAAGCCAACACAACATGCTGCATGGTGGTTTCCAGCAGCGCTACGGCATTGGAGAAGTCCGGCACAGTCTCAAGCACCTGTTTTGCTCGCTGGTAGGCGGTCTGACGTGCCGTGCTGGAGTTGGCCTGCTGGCGAATCTCGGGCAGGAGTTCCAGCGTGGGGGGATCACCTACCATTTCCAGAATTTCCTTAAGCGTATCCTTCAAATCAATACCTGTCTCCGCCAGCCAGATGGCGTGAATGTGAGCGCGGAGGAGGTCTTCATTGGTCAGGTCAAGATGCGGAGGCGCGACTGCCCCTGCGACCATCCGTTCGGGGCGTTTAAAAAAGTATTGATCATGTGGGCTGCCGCTGGAGCAGTAGGTGAACACCAGCGCAGGCTGCCCACTTCGTCCAGCACGGCCTGAACGCTGAGCATAGTTGGCGGGTGTCGGGGGTACATTCCGCATATTGACGACATTCAGTTCAGCAATATCTACGCCAAGCTCCATGGTGGGAGAGCAGTATAGGATAGGAAGCTGCCCGGTGCGGAACTGCTGTTCGCGCTTTTCGCGTTCCTCATAAGGAACCTGGGCGGTATGTTCGTGTGCTTCCAACCCGCCAAGTGAGGCGGCGACATTCTGATAAAAATCGACAAAGAAAGGATTAGGTCGCCCGCCTTCTTCGGACTCGTTAGGAACCCGGATGGGATCATGGAATGCCCGTTCACCATCGCCTGCCCGCCAGCGCATCGAGGAAGCTACCAACTGATAGCCGGGAACATCGCCTTCCTGACGCGGTTCCAGCACAATTTCGACCAGCCCGGCTATGCGCAACCCTTCCAGCAAATCGCGAATGATCCGTGCGGTGCTATCAATATTCATCTCAGCCCGATGTTCCGGGAAGGTATTCTTGCGACGCAGGTACATCCCAAACCCGCCGCGTGCCGAGAGATAGACATTGTTTTTCTGATCTTCCCCGGCAAACGAGCGCGGCAGCAGGATCGAGGCATATTCCATCCGTTCGTCTTCATCAATCGCCCAGGGATCAACCAGACGCTGGCTGCTTAACTGCTGCATCCGTTCCTGATAATTAGGATCGAGATAATCCACTTTGATCGCCAGTTCGCGCCGCATATAATCCAGCAGCACTTTCGCGATTTTATAACGAACCACTGGAGATGCTGTTACCAACGCCGGATGGCAGTTTGCCCAGACATCTTCCGCTTCGCAGACCTCCTCTAGCGCCATATAGTCGATGGCCAGTAGCCCGGTCTGCTCAAGATTAGGCAGGGCAATACGCCAGCCGCGCCTGAGATCGCGGTAAATGCGATAGCCAAGCACCTGCCGCAATGCTTTTTGCGTTTCTTGGAGCGCCTGAAAACGCACGCTCGGATCGCTGGCATAAAGGGCAACGGGTAAATTCAGCGCATCAAAGACTTTTTCGGCGATCACTTCATGGGTTAAGCCTGAGATTCCTGCCTGACTCACAGCACGATAGATTGCGCCTCTCAGGAGGGAGACTTCAATGAAATCATTGAAATGGCCTGCCTGAAGGGACGCATCCTGGCGATTATCGGTGAAACTGAGAAGTTTCTGAGCATGTTCTGGGAGATCGCTGGTTTTCAGCGTGCGGATGGCAGATAAGCTGAGAACGGTAGTCGCACTGCTGCGACCTTCTGAACTCAAAGTCGCCAGCTTACCAAAATCACCCTGCCGGGCAGCGTAGGATACTCCACAGCGCAGACAGAACATGAAGGGGGAGGCAATATAAACAAACTTCTGCCCCCTTCGACTTTCTATACCTATGGTATCCAGATGCAGGGTCAGGGGTAATTTCTGGCGACGATGGCTGCGGATGCGCGGCACGCCATCACGCTCTTCCAACCAGTCATCCGGCAGACGCTCGATCAGTTGATCAAACTCGTCAGGCCAGGGTTTGCCGGTACTGAGGTAGAGATACCCTGCCTCACTGCTTTCATCGGCAAGACGATCATTGAAATCACGCGGGATGACATAGCGCTGATCATCTTCATTTTTTGCCAGCCGGACAGAATAGTATTCCTGCCCACATTCGCGGCAAAAACATAGCGGATAAAGCACTCGTTCCCGATCACCGGGGACAAACTGCTGCCCGCGTAGCGTAATGTAGCGCGTGTCCTCTGGCTCAAGGGTTGT
This sequence comes from uncultured Anaerolineae bacterium, assembly GCA_964639245.1. GTDB lineage: Bacteria > Chloroflexota > Anaerolineae > Aggregatilineales > J027 > SB15. The sequence goes on along the minus strand of CAZXCU010000019.1, from coordinate 28,620 downwards.
ATAAACCGTGTCACCGGGGCTGATAAATTGATGCAGGCGGAACGCAAACGGTGCAAAGCCCGTTTCAGGATTAGGTTCGCATTCATAGCCTGCCAGCAACCAGCGTTCGAGCACTTGCCCGCAAATCGTTTCTGGTATCCCGGTTAAAGTGCTTAATTCACGTGCTGCGCCCTGTTCACCCCAAATACTACGGGGCTGTTGTCGCACCAGTCTACCCTCGACTTCACGTAGCCCGAACGTTTCTTCAATCCAGATTGAAATCGGATGCTGGGTGAAGGTAGGGTAATCTGCGGGTGGCACAAGCGAATCCGCCTGCTGGAGTGCGGTTTTGAGGTCACGCAGCCATGCTGCCTCAGTCTGCTTGGTGTAGGTGGTGCGGCGCAGGGTTTCACCGACAGTATGCGCTGGCTGAAAAGGAGCGCCGAAGATCAGCGAACCTACTTCAGCAACCTGCTGGCGCTGCTCCTCATAACTACCAGGGCTGGCTAAAGTGGCGGATGTGCCGACAAAGATCATCTGCTGTTCGGGAGATTCAAGGCGATTCCTCACCCGGCGCACCAGCAGCGCGACATCTGCCCCCTGCCGACCTCGATAGGTATGCAGCTCATCTAAAACCAGAAAGCGCAAGCCTTTTGCCCGTTCGATCATCCGTCGCTCACGCGGGCGGGTCATGATCAGTTCCAACATGACATAGTTGGTCAGCAGAATATCAGGCGGATTGGCGAGAATCTGCTGGCGTTCTTTTTCACCTTCCTGTCCGGTGTATCGCGCAAAGGTGACCGGTTCTGAGCCTTCGGGATAACCTTCACACAGGAATTTTTTGAGTTCACCTTCTTGGCTGTTCGCCAGCGCGTTCATTGGATAAACGATGATCGCCTGAATACCCTTACCACTGCCACGTCTCAGAACATGATCCACAATGGGGATAATGTAGGCCAGACTCTTGCCGGAGCCGGTGCCCGTTGTTAGCAGATAGTTATGACCTGCACGGGCAATCTCAATGGCTTCACGCTGATGTTGATGCAAATGAAGAGATGAGCCTATACCCTGCAATTTATTTTTGCGAAAGATACGACTGCACTCTGCGTGAAGAATCCCCTGCCCGACGAGTTCATCTACAGTTCCTCCACTTGCAAAAGCTGGATTTAATTGTATGAGGGGATTGGGCCAAAATATCCCTTCTTGGAGACTTTTATTAACCTCATCATAGATCCGTTGATTGTGAATTTGTATAAAACTGCTTGCATATGCAGCATAATCCTGTGTCAGTTGCTCACGTAAACTAAAAACATTCATAATGAAAATCCCAAGGTATTACCGTGCCTGTAAATATCCCTCATCCCAGCCCCAGTATTATGCTTATTTTATATTGAATTTATTAGCTTTACCATTATATTAGCAAGCACGGGGTATTCAAAATCCCATTTTCGACTATAAATAAAATATGCTGCGTGATGAGTGTCTTATACAATCCGCTTCTCTTTATCAATTGGAGTATATACCGTTATGAAAGTAGATGAGAAACGTACCCCCATGTCTATGGAAGAAGCCCGTGCTGTTGCATGGCCATTTCGTGATTATCGCGGAGGTCAAAGAGCGTATCAGGGACAACCCATTGGAAAATTGCTCGATCAAGGATTTATTAATCGTAGAGATTTATTATATGCTGTTGAAAATGCTTGGGATAAACGGGTAGTTAATGCTGCTAGAACAGTCTTGCTTGATTTTCTAGCACCGCAGTCTGAACTTTCCCCGTCTCCCGGTTCACTCAATCTTATTTCTTCAGAACACCGCAGCTTTGCAGAAAGGAGACAAATGCAGTTTGCAATACTAATTGGCTTTATATCGGGTATTGTTATGGGCATTTATGGTGCTTTGATTACATATTTTCTTTTTTTCAGCAGCAACTCAGAAACAGACAATCAGACTTTGGCACATGATATGGGTATTACCTATCAAATAATTGTTCTTCTCATCGCGCTCATAATGATCCTAGGGATCCTATTTATTCAGTCGCGCTTATTTGACTTTATCTTTACGATCATTGAAAAACGAATGGTTTTATATCGTAAAGGACAACTAGGCGAGGAACGTGTTATCAATGTAATGTATCATGTGCTTGATGGCCAATGGTGGTTATTTCAGAATCTGGAAATCCCCGGTTATAAGCAAGGTGATATTGATCTTATTCTAGCCGGACCTTCAGGCGTATGGTGTCTCGAAGTCAAATCATTTAGTGGGCAATATCGTACTGTGGGCGATCAGTGGGAACGACTTTTTCATGGTCGATGGCTTCCCCTCTTTAAGAGTCCAACCCGGCAAGCCAAACGAAATGCGGCAACGCTGGCCCGAATCTTGACCGCACATGATATCAAGCAGTGGGTCAATCCGGTAATCATCTGGGCAAACCCAGACTCGAAAATAGTAGTTGAAAACGCAACTACCCATATTTGGCATCTCAATCAGTTAAACGACGAATTGAAAAAGATTCAAATGGAGAGGCTCCTCTCGAAAGAGCAGTATGTAAAAATTACAGAAGTTTTCAAAGGTTTATATCAAGAACCACTTGGAGGTGCCACTGATCAAAGCATGAGATAACTCACTGTTGTGTAGAACATTCACTGAAGACTATGCTATGAGCTATTCACTTATGGTAGCAGGATTTATGAAAATGACAGATGTTATGCTGGTTAAAAATGACTGGCAGCAACGTTGGATACTTGGTTTACAGACTGCTATGCAGTTCCATATATCCAGCTGCACGAGTTCGTGATGCCCTCGAGAGATCTTGGAGCAATGGGCAGATCGAAGAATAGGTTAATAGTCTTAAGTTTCTCAAACGGCAAATGTATGGTCGTGCTCGCTTTGATCTCTTGCGTCTCCGCGTTTGCCACCCACCATGATTTCTACGCTAATTGCGGAAGAATCGCTAAAACGGGGCATTGTCAATCAAAAAAGAGCCATCATGAAGGATGACTCTTTTTGGCCGCGCCTACTGTTTCCTCAGGTAGGGATGGCGCTCAAAAAAGCTGGCAAACACGCTAACTAGGACATAGCGTTTGGGGTCGGGCGGCAGACCTTCAAGGGTGGCTAATTCGCCATAGATATCGGAGAGGTGGGAGGCCACCACACATGACTCAATCACTAATTTTTCTGCGATGGCATTATTGGTTAACCCGGCGGCTGCCAGTGCCAAAACCTCTTGCTTCCGTTTGGTCAATCCTGCGTAGAATTGTAGGAGAACCTTATCTTCAAGCATGTTGCACAACTCCTTAAAATGATGCTATGTCTCCAGCATAAATTTCGGTGAGGCGAAGCTGTGTACCTGCCCTGAAGCATCTTGTCTACAATTTTGTAGACAAAGAAGGAGTATCTATGTTTGACCCGGAACTTGCGGAAGTAATGCTGACCCGCCAGATTGAATCGGCAAAAAGTGTGTACGAGTTTGCGGAATGGGTGATGCCTCATCTCAAAACCGAAAATTCGCGTCTGGTGCTGGCAGACCTTGACCGGGAACAGGGCAATGTCGTGGCGATTTTCGAAACTTTAGCCGTCTTGCCTGATGAGGAATTGCACGCGGTTGCCATTGAACTTTTCCTTCGCTTGGGTGAATATCTGGATGTACGTGGGCTGTATGAGCAAAAAAGGCAGTGGGGCTGGATGCTGGTTGAACAAGCCCGTCCGCCTGAACTCCCTGATGAATTAGCAGCACTTTATACAGATTCTGATGATGCGATGCTTCATTTTCTTGAAAAAGCGTCTTTGATTGAGGAGGAAAAATCAGAGGCTCATACACTCGCCGAAAAATATAACAGCTTAGGAGTGACACTCTGGCAAGCGGGGAAATCCCAAGAAGCGGTTATTTTTCTGCAAAAGGCGCTACTGCTTTTTGAAAAAATCGACCTGCTGCTGGGGAGGGTGGGGGTACTGCTCAATCTGAGCAATGTGTTTTATGCAGTGGGGCAGGCTGAGGATGGTGTGCCATTGGTGGAAGCGGCCTTCCAATTAACCCTCCATGCCGGGGACAAAGATTTGCAAGCGCAGGTGGTGTATCATCTCGCCAATTCTTATACCTCGATTGAGGATAAAGAGAAGGCGATGGCAGCCTATCAAAAAGCGATTGATTTATATGATGAACTTCACAATGGGCTGGATTCTGCCGATGTGAAGTTTAGCTATGCTATTTATTTAGCGGGGGTAAGGCAATCACAAAAAGCTGTTCAACTGGCACGCGAAAGCCTCGCCATGATGGAACAGCACAATCTCCCCAACGCGGTTTTAGTTCGGGGATGGCTTCAGGATAGGGAATCGCCTAAAGAGTGATTTCTCGAATTGCGATAATTTTCCCATTCTTTTTGGAGTGGCCCGTTCACAAACCACCGGGTTATGGAATGAATATCGTAGCGGCGGTTGTCACTGCTGAAGGTCTGCGTGATATGAATCACTTCCATCAAGGACAAACGCACCAATTCGGCAATCGCGTCATCAAAAATAGGCGGGTCTTCCGTTTTGCTGACACGCATCAGGTGGCTGCGCTGGGAAGAAATGCCAAATGCGGCAGCAGCAGCAAGAACTTTTTGTGCCTTCACGCCGATTTTCTGCCACAAATCCCAATAGATGAACTGGTAAAGCTCACGTTCATTGGTGGTTTTTTCAATGCGCTCAAGGATTTCGTCAACTGTTTGCCCAGCCACACGCTGGCTATTAATCAAGATAATTGCAAGCGGCATTCCCTTAGTGGTGTTATAAATGCGTTCTTCTATCATCGGATCTCTGTCTATAAATGCTATATTGCGGGATTCAGCATTTTGATAGAGAAATTCTGTGGCTGGTATTGGCTCCAAACCGCCAATGAAATAATCAAAAGTGTAGGATAATCGAGTGAGCCGTTCCCGACTGGTAATCAGCACTTTGCTCGGTTTGGCACTGGCGGTTGGGTTCACCAATTCATGAAGTTTATGAGCAACCTCTATTGCTGCTTCAATGGTTTCGAGGTTATCCATCACCACGAGATAGCCCCCACCCCGCAACCGGAAACGAACTTCCGCTTCCACTTGTTGAAAATTAGAAGCAATCGGCAATCCAAGTTGGGTGGCATACCGATGAACAAGGGATTGCCAATCTGTACTTCTTGAGGTTCGAATTGTAATGTGCTTATCCTCGTACATTTCTGCTTTAGCACTCTCCCATAAGACATTCGTAAAATATCCTGTTGACAGGACACGCTCAGCAGTTTCATGGGCCAGCGCGGTTTTGCCAATTCCACCCAACCCCGAAATCACAATCACGGATTTTCCGAGAGGGTTTACCAGTTCAGCCGCTAAACGGCTCACCGCGTCTTCACGTCCAAACAATTTTTCGTGGTACTTGTTAGGCAGATTCGGCCACAGGTTGCCAAAATGTAGAGTCGGGAAATGCTCCTGCTGCTCGGTTTCTGTCACAAGGCCTTCTCCTGCGGCGGCAAGCATATGATTCACTTCCGTGATTAAGGTGATGCCGTGCGCTTCCGCCAATGCCTTTAGCAGTTTGAGATAGGTTAAACGATTGGGTGGCTTACGGGTATTGGTTTCCCACTGGCTGATTGTTTTTCGGGTGTAACTCACCCCAAGTCTGTCTAAATACGCTGCAAAAGCCTCTTGGGTTTGGTAGGTGGTACGCAAACGGGCATCACGGAGTAATTCTCCAAAGGTTTTGTTGTTCATGACTCAAAATCCTTCGCGCTTCATCTCATTATAACGAAATAAAGCCCTCACAGCAGAAAATTCGTGTGGACTGAATTGGTGAAAGATGATTGGACCTAGTTCAATTAAAACATAACCAGCCTGAGACTGGTTACGCGCTCAAATATCGCCTTGCCAGCTATACAATGAGTGTACCTATCCGCTCATCAGACTCTGCAAGGAGTTCACTATGATAATCATAAGCTAGATTTGAGTTTTTGTGGGCAGGTTGGCTGTTTGTTGTAATTGTATACTGTATAAATTGCATAAATATCAAGCTGTGCCTTTGAGTTTGCTGTCGTTTGCCTAAAAGAAGCCAAAATCGCCTTGCAGTAGTTGATAAATAATCAATATAAGGCTGGCTGTTTTAGAGTGAAAAAATGAATTTTTGAAAGTGCATCAAAAGAGGTTATACTCGCGGCTTATGGAAAACTATCTTTCTGCTGTAGTAATTAAACTCCGCGCCAAAAATCATCTCACGATTCACAGTCATATGGGGTTGGCAGTGCAGCGCCTGTTCAAGGAATCCATGCGACGGCTAGATGTTCCTCTGACCTTTGAGGATACCGTTGAATTTCAGCCTTACACGGTCAGCGGGTTGATGGAGCCATTTCATTATAATGAACGCACCCGTCCATTGTTGGGGAAGGTCAAACCGGGCGATACAGCATGGATACGCTGGGTAGGGTTAACATCGGAAGTAGTCGCAGCGCTGAATAGACTGGTGGAAACGCTGCCGGAAGAACTCGAAATTGATAAAAATCAATATTGGCAGGTGGCCGATGCACCCATCTGGGATAACCGCATCCATCCTTGGGCAGGCAGCACCACCTATGAAAAACTCTGGCAGAAACATTTGAAGTCTGAACCCGCGCATCGATTGTCCTTTGAATTTGGTACGCCGACCACCTTCAAAAGTTCAGGCAATTGGATGCCGCTGCCGCATCCGATGCTGTTTTTTGGCAGCTTAGACCGTCGGTGGTCAGCATTTAGTCCACGGGAAATCTCACCGGAACTGCCCGCGTTTATAGAATATGCGCTGCCCCTGAACGATTTTGACGGGTGGACAGAAGATGTACCTGCTACGGGGCGTAAAACTATGACCGGTTTCATGGGTAAAGCAAGTTTTAGTTTACGCGATGATCATGAGGCTATCACAGCATTGTATCCGGTATTGGGAGATGAGGTGCGTAGTCAATATGCGACCCTCTCCCGCCATGTATCTCTCCTTGGAGAGTATGCGTTTTATGGCGGGGTGGGGTCAAAGAGCGCGATGGGCATGGGGATGGTACGGCAAGTTTAGTTTATTGAGTCACATTCAAAACCGGAGAATAGGTTTTGGATGAACTATCATAGTGAAAAAGTTGAGCATTGTATAAACGAAGCAAAGTCCCCAGCTTATAGAGCATGATCGCTGGTCCTTGGATGAAGATTTGTAAATCTGGTTTTTCTCCTCCCGCATGATATTTTTCCAAAGCAACTTTAGTCGAAATTACAACATCCTCCCACTCATCAGGCTCTTTTGGATTAAGGGTATAGTTTGCTGTCGTTTTATCTTGAGTAAATGTCACACGAATCGGTCCAGCAACCAATAAAATATTTGGCTCAATAGGGGATATATTTTCCAGACAGTGACGTGTGATTTTAGCTGTAAAATCTGTATCCATATATGGACCAGATGCTTGAATTGCTAGTTGAACCGTAGAGCGTTTTTTGAGGGATGAATCTTTTTTTCCAACTAGATAGGTTCTAACATACCTGCCTGGATAAAGAGGGAGAGCAGCTAAAGCTAGGATTTCCCCGTTTATTTCCGCATAAATGCCATTTTCAAAGTCGTTAGTCACGTTTTGTGCAGCCTCACCAAAAGTTAGTTGATTACGCTCTTCTGGCCGAAGAAGTCCTAAATTATATAAATTTTTCCCATGCACACGTGTTTCGACGGGAAGTTGCTGTCTTAATTTTTCTAAAGCATCATTTGTGTCTGCAAAAATGGAGTGAATTTGAGATGCAGCGGGGAATCGCGCTAAATCATTTTGATCACGAGGGGAGATTATATAAGGAATTACTGGAATTTTTTTGGCAAGTGCTTCCTCATATTCTCGTTGAACCCAATCTGAAGTTGCGCTTTCAGAAGAAACAATGAGCAGAAGGATTTTGCTTGCATGTATAGCGCTTATAAGCTGCGGTAGCCATCTTTCTCCGGCTTGCAGTCCTTCTGTATCAATCCACACATTAAACTGCCAACGCAGAAGTTGATTAACAATCTTCTGAACTGCATCTCGATTTTGGCTAGAATAGCTTACAAAAATATGTGACATTTTTATTTCTTTCCGTTATATGCTAGACCGACGGTATCTTCAGCCGCTACAGGGATAACCTGAACTGCACGCCCATCTTTATTGTCTTTGTTATTCATGAACCATTCGTAGCCATATCCTTGTCGTGGTCGCGGATATTGAACGGGAAGTTGGTTAGCGGGTTCTTTGAGCAGGGCCATCAAATCCTTGATATTGTCCAGATCGTGGAATTTATCAGGCTGGCCTTTGTAAAGGCGAGAAAATTCCTGCATGAATAACAAAGTTAATTCGCGGACGCGCGATGTGATATTTTCGCGTTCGTTAGTCAGCCAAGAGGTTGTACTCAGATACCGATTTTCCATCGGAATCAGCGTAAGATTCTCGACTTCCATTTTGACACTGCCCAACCCAAGCGGTTTGCCATAGCCAATTCGGTGAAATGCGCCATCTTCGAGTTGCAATGTGTAGAGAAGTGCACCTAATTCCACAGGCTGCAAATTTTCAAATTCGATCGTAAATGTGTAGGTTGTTCCTTTGTCATGAGCACCTAAAATTGTGCGGTTAAACTTGGATTTTTCGGCATTGGGGGTAGGTTGTTTTCCATGATGCCGATACATCTTGCGTCCACGCACACGTACTTCCCGTTCATCATAGCCATGCGGGGATTTCACAGGCTTGGCGGTTTTGACACCCGATAAGTAGAACTCAACACTGGTCGGATGCGGTGTCCCTAAAATATCCAGCGTATAATCCAGCGTTGTTGGTGTTTTTGTAGGTTGAGCATGAGAAAAACGTACCCGTCCTTTGTAGGCCACACGCTGACTTAAATCACCGTCATCAGCATCTTGACTGACCCAGCCAAACACCCGTGAGGCGAGACACAATTCGTTAAAATTGGTAGGTGGGAGCAGATGCGGATCAAATGCTTGAACGACATCGGCAGGACAGCGTTCATAAGCCGTGCGAGGGATAGCAACCGGATAGAGACCCATTACGAGGAGGCCTTCGCTGGATTGGCGCAATTTGGCATAGACTAATCGTCCCGGTTGTAACCGCCAGCCCGCCCCAATGAAAACACTGGCTTTGATGCCTTTACGCTTTTTCCCTTTTTTTCCATCGTCCTCTTTCAGGCTATTGTCAATAGATTCTTTCCGGCTATCGTAGTCTTGCATCAGCGCATCGTAAGTTTCGATTACTTTTTCAGTGAGTGGTAAGGCCTTTTTGCTGGCGACAATGAAAAAACGCTCATACTGCTTTTTATCAATGTTAAGGCCCGTGACATACGCAAAACCTTCTACAATTTCATAATCGTCGCGGAAGCGACTGCTATTTTTGAATTTCTTGACTTCGCCTTCATTGGGATGAATAAAATCAGCCTGATAATGCGGAAAACCCTTGTCTTTCAAATTGCGCGTTTTACGGACAGCGGCATAACACTGCTGCCCCTCCGCAGCTGCTTGTGGAATCTTTACGAGATCTGCCTGAGACAGCATATGTTTGCGTTTCATCTCAGACTGCGACAGCTTTTCTTCGTTCGGGTAACACGGAATCCAAGCCGCATAGAGATTTTTACTTTCAGCTTGAATATCGAATTTGCCATTGAGGGGCAAAAAATACCATCGATTTCTCTTATCCGTCACAATCATACCGGGAACAAGTCCCAGGGCTTTCGAGGGATCCATGCGGTAGAAAAGTGGTTTATACCCTTCAAAAACCCCATAGGTCGAATTGGTGATGCCTTCAAACACACTGCGGATTGCCCCACGCAATGACGAACCGGGGATCGTATCTTTGCCGTCTACCTTATAAAATTCGTAAGAAGGATGTTCGCCTTCTTTTTTCAATGGTTCGCCATTGCTGATGAATACGGGTGTTTCAGCAGTCATTTTGCATGTGATGCGCCCACTTAAACCCACGTAACGGTCATGCGGTGGGGGAGGGCAACGCCAGAGTAAATGTTGTACTGGCGTGGTCGGTTTAGGAGCAGCCAACGGGCGAACAAAATTATAGGGATTTAAAAAATCACTCATTGGATTTCTCCTTTAGGGGTTCATAAGGGACTAAACCAATATTCCAAAAAGCAACCACTGTCCTAGTTTGAGGATGACGAATCACCTGTGTCTGCACCATCACCTTTTTCTGCCCATTTTGTCTGGCATCCATTGCCTGCTCAACATTGGGAAACTGATATTTGAGGGTCGGTGTGGCTTTGCCAACCCGATTTTCATGCCAGTGATGGGCATAGGCAGGGTTTTTACTCTGACCATACTCTCCCCACAGCAGCACATCTACTGTTTCACTGATTAACCCGTTTGTTCCACTGGTATCCCAGTAGTCTTTCGCCGACTCCGGTATGGGACGCTGCACACGTACTCCCACATAGCGCCAGTAAATTGCTTCATCATCTCGTCGAATGGTTAAATCACCTTTTTTTCCAAAAGCATGTAACCGCATTACATCCTTTGGATTCTCAGGAAATGTACCCGAGCCAAAGGAAATGCCCCGCGAGTAGGTTTCCACAAGCAAATAGTGGTCAGTGGCAAATAAAAACGTCCAATGTCGCAATAAACGATCCAGTTCTGCATCTGTATTTTTAATGTTTCCGCCAAGTACATCTAAAGCATCACGAATATAGGTGGTCATGGTCTAGTTTCCTCGCGGGTACAATTCATTCAGTGAAAAACTGCCGGTATCCCGCCAATACGGGTCGGAATGGGGTTGATGCGGAAGGTCTGCATCCACCTTATAGCCCTGTACTTTTTCTATCCATGCGTCCAACCAAGCGGCTTGCCACTCGGGAGGTAAACTGTCGTGAGTACCGACCGCTTGCATAAAAAAGCTAGTGACCGTTGCATCAGGGGCAAAAGGTGCAGGAAATAGTTCAGGATAGGTATAGCCAAACTGCCACTCAATGTTGGCTAACTTTACCTGCCCAAAGCCCTTGGCCGCGCCAAATCCCATGGGCACAAGTCCATCCTGCATATCTCTTAACAACATAAGTAACCAGCCTAATTCCCACTGGACCGGTGCTTCGAGATATAATCGGGTTTTGAAACATGGCTGCCAGAGCGCATAGGCATCAAATTTTGCGCCTTCAGCCGCACCGCCCGTAAAACGATCAATGGCTACAAAGTCTATCTTTTGCCAGTTTAATCTTTGGGGGTCAGTGATTGGTTCTCGTTGCTCATCAATCGGTAGGCCATCCTCAACGGTTAAACGGCTACCCCAATAGGTATTACCCCATAGTTGCTCAGCGAGGTCAAACCGTTCCACATCAGGGATTTCGTCTTTGAAAGCAGACCGTTTCCAGCGGGATGCACCCGACTCCAGCAGGGTTTCGCCTTCTGTTACACTTTGGGAAAGGGGATAGGATGCGGGGCAGCGTTTCAAAAAGTCGTCTTCATTTTGGCAAACAAATTTTCCATCATCCTCTTTCATATGACTGGTCATAGTGCGGGCAATCCGTTCCGCATGGCTGCGAAGTACGCCGCGCAGGCTTGATCCCGGTAGCGTTAGCCAAGAGTAGTGATCAAATCCCTCAAACTGAGCATTTGTCATGTCGTTACATAGAAAAAATCCTTGCGCCTGAATGTCGAAGGAGAGGGCAACCCAGGTATTGACCGTACCCGCGATTTCTATTTCAGGGAGAGACGCATGATAGTGCCGATGTGGGTGATTTAACGAAGCCGATGGTAAGGGGATGTCACGTCGAAGGTAAGCCATCAAGTCTGCTGGATTTTCTTGGATATTAAATTCAGTGACTTCAATGTTCTGGACAGTCACTCTCCCTAATCCCCGATTAGAACGCCCTCCAATACGAATCCGTCCGGCTTGTAATTCATCCAGTGCAAGGGCTACCAGAGCTTTATCTTCCCGTGTTGCACTATCATCCAGCACCATTTTAATCTCGAAAGCCGCTTCAATCGTTTGCATGTCAAATTTGGACTTTTCTTGACGAGCAGCGGTTCCAGTGAAACGATCAATACCAACCCCATCCCGAATTCGCATGGCGGGATCTACCAGTACAACATCTTGAATGGTGAGGCGGGAAGCACGCCCGTTGATAAATTCAATCTTTTGAGGAGTAAACTCGTAACCTTCTAAGGGGTGATTCTGAGGATTCACGGTTCCCATTAAGTGACACACTGCACAGTTGCAGGCAATTTCTCCCTCAGGAATGTATCTAATGAGGTCTTGCGGAATGGGATGTAAGTCAGGTGCAAGCGCATAACAAATGCGCTCATCGGCAGGTAAATAGGTCATAGCCGGTACAATCCGCGTCAGATGACCCCGTATTGCCCCGGCGATACTTGTTCCGGGGATAATCCACTGCCCACGGGCGTTGCGACGAAAGGTGCCTTCAAAATCATTGGCCCCAATGTGCAGAGGTGTCATGGTTTTCGCAGTAATGATAATCGTGGTTGGCATGACTTAACCCTTCCTCTTTGTCCATTTTTTGAAGGTTTCCATTTCTTTAACCGCATCCAAAATTTGCTCGGCTAAAACGGCACATCCTAGCTGCCAGAAATCGAGAGGATAGGTCTCCAATACGTCCAGCAGCTCCTCTATATGTTTTTGGGCACTCGCTTTGAAGTCTGGATTGGATGCTTTTTCATTTTTGTCGGCTTTTGCTTTAGGTTTTGTGAGCCGATCGTATTTATCTATCAAGCCCACTTTGGTCATCTGAGGATGTTCGAGAAGGGTGCGTGCAAACGCCCGGAAGGCTTGCAGCACATTGCTTTTGGTTTTAGTGTCAAATAAGTGATTTGGCTTGAACTCGCTCCCTAGATACGCCTGCCACTCCGCTAGGTAGGATTGGCTTGAGGAAACAGGTATTTCGATGTTGAGATAAATGCTATCTGTAGGCATCGTATGGGCAGGATGGTTGAAAATGACCCGTCCAAAGCCTTCGCTGCGCCGCAAGCCAACACTCTTGTCTTCTAAATTGCGGAGTTCTTCTAAGGTGGGAAAAGGCGTAATTTCAAACAAAACGGTTGATCCCTTGACCAGCGCAGAGTCCCGCCAGTAGGGAAGCCCGGAACGTAAATCAAAACTATCGACCAACCGCGAACGTGCTACTTGGTCTCTAATCGTAATTCTTTGTGCATCTGGGAAAATTGATTTTAATATTTCTTCGGTAAAACCAGATGGCGCACGTCCCCAGTCATCCAGCACAATCGTATCGGAAGCCAAAGTTAAATATAGCTGGTTGGCTTGTATCACATTTAAACGGTCTTCAAGAGGCACCAAACACCACAATGGTGGTTCAGACTCATCCAGCGGTTCAATCCAGATTGTGCAATGTCCATAACCGCGCCGCCGCCCCTTTCCCATAGACAACTGAAATGCTTCTCCCCGATTGATTCCTGCTAACCCAGCAAAGTCTGCCCACTGGACGTCAGGTTTCAGGCGAAGTTCTCCAATATAGTGCTGCCCCGCAGGAATGGCTTCATACGAATATAAATTGCCGGTTCGGGAACGTTTGGTTTGAGGGTCAATTTCTACATGCAGCCGTGTTTTGAGTTTAGGTACACGGTCTAGCTGGATGACTTCCTTACCTCGTTTAACCGTGTCTGCCCGTTTATTAGGCAGCACAAGATAGCCTTTGGCGCTTTTGCCTTCACCGTTGGTTGCCCCCAAAATAGACTTAAGGGCTAAGGTCTCAGGGACTTTTTTCAAGCCCATTGGCATACTATCTAGCACTTCGGCAGCGTTACCTGCCGGAATCAGGGGAGTCAAATTATCAAAGACAACCCCTCCCTGTATAAAAAACTTGAGGAATAGTTCGGATGTGTATTTGCCGTCTGCCCGTTGCCCTAAAGCGCCACGCAATGCACGTGCCGGGATCTGAAGCTGTCCATGAAAGTTGTTGCCTGCCTCAGCTTTACTGGCGATAACTAAAGGTGTATCTACTCGCAGCAAAACACGAAAACGCTTGCTATCAACTGATTCGTCGGACTGATACGATTCATTGACCGTCGGCAAAGGGATTGCTGCGGGCAATTGTTGATTGACCAGCCGTGTTTCTATAGCTGCTAACAGTGCTTCATGTAATGCCGGGTCTTTCAGCCGAATTTGGCAGTTACCGGCCCCGCGTCTCCGTCGTCCCCCTAACTGTCTAATATAGGCAGCCGCAGCCGCTAGCCATTCGACCTGTGTTTGATCCCCGTTGCCTGTGATGGAGAATTCAAATTTTATTTCTGCGGAGGCCATCTCACGCTGATAAAATTTCCCTTCCTCAGCACGACGGGTGTGAGGTTGAACACGAACGCCAGCAACCACCTGACTAAACTGTCCCGGTCTATTATCTTGAGCAAGTTGTGCTGTTGCCGAACTAAATGTCCATGGGCTTTCTTCAACGGCACTTCCCAGAATGTTGTTGACTAATTCTGGTTCTCCTACATAAGGTAAATTCCCCAGATCAGTTAGCGCATCCCGAAAGAGCCCTTTTAGGGTTGAGCCGCCAATAAACGGTATTCCGTTGAGACCGCGCTCTAGGATTGAGTCAGCTTGACCATCCCCCGAGCCTGAACTTACATGCCAGTCACTCTCAAACGTGAGTTCAAAATCTAAATTGATCATGTCTATTTGTCCGCCGTGTATTCACTCAAATCGCGGTGGAGATTATGGGTAAAATCCCATAAACCGATTAAATCCTGATAAAACAGGTGTTCTTTGAACAACCGTGTCACTTCATTCCAATCCGCTTCATCAGCATCAAGCGGTAGGAGTTCAGGACTAAATTCGGTTTCACCATGCTCAAGCGCAGTATAAAGCTGGCGCTGGGGTATGTTTTTGTAGAGATAACGGGCATTCAGCAGTATTCGGGCTGCATCCGGCGTATAAAATGGGTGCTGCTCTAGCCGCTCTGTATTCTCTGGTTGGGTACTTCCTAGGATAATATCGACATACAAGCGAGATTCATTACTTTCTTTAGCACGCAGCTTGACCATCTCCAAGAGCGCTTCCCCGTATTCATGCGCGGATTTGTAGGGATAGCTGGCTTTGCAAATGACCACCGCTACGCCAATCGTCGCAAAATTGTCATTTGCTGGTAGAACATTTAACTCCTTTGCAATCGCGGTCATTTCTTTCTGATATTTCTCACAGAACAACTTTGCCACATGCACCGCCCACGATGCTGGCATGAGGATGAAAATATCATCTCCGCCCAAAATAAGAGGCAAGACTGGCAAAACTTCAAACGCATCCTGTTGTTCGTTCGTCAGGGTCGTCATTTGCCCGGCAAAATATCGGATGTCTTGAACCGCATTTGCTAAAGATTTGTTCACCACATCGCTAACCGCGTCAGAAAGGTTGCTCGCTTTTTGGGTATCTCCCATACAATTTTTGAACATCTCACCCATTTTGTTGCCGTCCGCTACGAGATATGCCACATATTGGCGGCTATCCCAAGTGTAAGCATCAGCATCAAAAGGCTGCTTGACATTACTCTGTTTTTTATTTTTGTATTCGCCATCAATATGTTTTAGCAAATCACCGAACAAAGTATCCCGTGCATCGCTCACTTTTGCACGATTAATACTTTGTAAACTTAGATATTTAGTTTCCTCACCCGGATAGGGACTTTTATATTCACGGGCGGGATATATCCCTGTAGATTGGCAAATGGCCTGTAGTGGAAAATGTCCGACGGGTTCGTGAATAATTTGAGGTTTACGCGCCTGCTCATCGGATGGATAAGGGGTTGGTTCATAAACCACCAGCGTTCCACCGACTTCTTTTTCAAACGCTTCACGAAGTTTCCAACCAGCTTCAACAGCTTCTTCCCAGGTATGGTACACGATACGGAAATTCCCCCCGCGAAAGGTCAACAGATCCGCTGGCTCGGCAATATTTAACCCAAATAGATTATCTCTGACTTTGCTAACATTCTCCCCAAACTCACGTAGTTTAAAACTTGCCCCTACGACCTCCTTAAGTTTGGCGGACTGAAAAATGAAGGATTGGATTTTCTCGGCACGGGCGACGAGGAGATAAGGTAGATTCATCATACAATCTTTCAAATAATACTTATCAATACTTATCCATTTATTATAGCCAAAACTTCGTTTGTGCAAAATTTCAATTGTACTATCTTGTATGTGACACATTGCATGATGGTTTCTCCTTGATAAAAATAGGGTATAACAAAACAGCAAAAATGGCTTAGGTAAGTTCCCCTAAATTTGATAGCTTATTTGAAAGTGAAGGCTATGTCGCTGATTTTTCTTGCAACCTTAGGGCAACGTCCAGAAGCAATTACAGTGGCACTGGATCTGCTGGCAAATCAGTATGTGATTCAAGAGGTGGTCATTTTACACACCGATCCGCACTATTCGGGAATTTCCACAGCATTGAAAGCCCTACGTCTGGTGTTATCGTCGGATTATCCTGATGTGCAGGTGCAATGGATTGAACTCCAAACCCAAGACCAACAGCCTATTTTTGATATTCAAGACCAAAAAAGTGCATCGGCATATTATCTGGCCATCTGTTACGCTTTGTTAGCCTACAAACAGCGCGGAGACCGGCTGCATTTCTTAGTTTCCGGGGGACGCAAAGCCATGAGTATCTACGCAACGCTCGCAGCATCCCTATTTTTTGATGACCATGACCGGGTGTGGACGGTGCTTTCGCCGGATGAACTGCTGCGCCAAGATGGGGTGTTCCACATTCATCCAATGTTGCGCGGGCAGGTGCAGTTGGTGGAACTGCCACTTTTACCTGCCCATTTGTCCTTCAAGAATTTGCCACAGGATTTGTTTGATGATCTGGAGAATCTGTTGCAACAGCGTCAGAATCGCCGTGAAGATTTCCTCAGCCGCCTGACCAAAGCTGAACAGGAATTGGCGGATATAATCACCCGTCACCCGTATGCCAGTATGCGCGAATGGGGGGCAATGTTGCATAAATCCCCCCGCACGATTGAAAATCAATTGGCGAGTATCTACGACAAGATGATTGGTTTTATGGATTTTGGCGACCATCTGACCGACAAAAAACAAGCGCTTCTGGATCTGTTGCTTCCTCGCACGGAGTAATCATTGAAGGTGGACAACCTCCATCCATTGCCCACCCCTGAATTTATGCTTTAAGCAACCGGATCACATCACCCACCCGAATGTTACCGGGACGTTCTATTGTGCCATAGACCCCTAAACAGTTACGCCGTTGTTCGACCAGCGACTTAAGCACGGCTGGATTTTGCTTTGCATATTGCTCCTGCACATTCACCACCATACAGCGTACCGTTTTACGATTGATTCGTATCCGGGCTGATTGGTCGCGATCTCCAAACACGAGCAGATGTTTTAGCCATTGTTCTTCGGAAAAATCACGTGCATCAAAGGCTTCAACCAGCAGGTTTGGTCGAAACCGTTCGGCAGGTAAGGTTTCATCACTTTGCTGGCCGATCCATTGAATGGAAGCGGTACTGATCAATGAAACATCCATTGCATCATAAATCCCTGACCAATTGTGCAGCAAATATACAGGGACCCGGGAAAGGGTGTTCATTTCGGCTAGCAGATCAGGGCTGTTGACAGGCAAATGCAGTCCATCTGGAGTCAGAATATGCACAGATGAATTACGAAGAGCATCCGGTTCAACAAAATAGGGACTATATTGAAGTAGCTTGGGGTTATCGCGGACAGTAAACCATGGGAAGCCGCGCCGACTATTCTGCTTCACAAAGGCAAAACGCCGGTCTCCTTCTACCCCATGCCAGCCAATCCAACTTTCCTGGATGGGCTCGCCCGCCAATGATTTCACCGGGTAGCGGTAAATTCCCCGAACCACCCCGACTTCAAGGTAAGTTTTCTGGCTCATCGGGCTGCTCTTACCAACGTCCACACCGCCGGATGTTCACGACGCATGTGCATAATCGCTGCCGTCTTTTGATGGTCACTGCCACCGGTTCCAGCATGAGGATCCACTGCCATGTGTCGGCGTTCTACCTCGGTCAGGTGTTGGGCTGGCTTGATGAGATAATTTTGAATCAAAGCCCAGTGCATGGATGTCAATCGGGCGGCCGCCATTACCAAATCGGCATAGGCACTCAGTGCTGTATGGAGAGCAGCCGGTTGACTTTGCAAAATCGGTTTCAATGCTGCTTGGCTCAGTTCACCGATTTGGACGGGGTGAATGCGTAAACGCTGGTAGAAAATATCCGCCAGAGAGGGCAGTTCCAGTGTGGTTGCGATGAGTTGTTGATCTTCTTGTGTCAGATACATCATCCGTGCTTGAACGGTTTCTCGATAGTCCGGTTTCACCGTTCCGATGCGGTAATCCATCCCCATTTGTACTGCTAAATTCGCTGCATTGACCCCACTCCATTCTGTTTCTTGAATTGGATAGGTTGGCAGGTAGGTTCGCATCCGTTTCATGAAAAAGTCTGGCTCCATCCGTCGATGTCCCTGTTCATCTTTGCTCATGAAACCCCGATAAGCCTCATAAATAACCTCGGTATTGTGGGCTGCCTGCCGGAGCGCTTCAATGGCGGTGGGGTGAGTGAGTGAAAGGGTTCCTTCGCAAATCGGTGCAAGGAGTTCAAAAGAAACACTTTGCAGATGATGGGTGATGTTCACCGCATCATTGAAATAGTTTTCCTGTGGATCTCCGGTAAAACTCAGCATCGGCACCTCTGTATTCCACAGCCAATAGGTGTAATGCGAATCGCGTGGGGGATGGCAGGCCATCTCCGCAAGATATGCCAGAAGAAATTCAGCTTCGGGGATTCTTTGAAATACCACGCCGGCAGGTTCGCCTCGTTCCCGCAGATGTTTTTCGAGCGAACTGATACCGAACGCCAGTAATTGGATCAGCTGACGGGCTTCCCATCGGTCACATATGAAATCTGCGGAATCGATGGGGAGTGGGCGAATCCATTCCGTAAGGGCAACTTCTAGCGTGGCGGGAGCTTGATAACCTGCCTCAATCTGACCATTGATCAGCGGAAGTTCGATTTTTGCCCATGAGCGAAAGCGTTCGAGGTGCGTTTGTAGATAAAATGGATCTGTAACCATTGTTTAGCTCCTAAAACATCGTTGATTACAGCATTCCATGCCTCCGGTTGAGGGCTAAGCGAAAACCATCGTATCTTTTTGCGAATCAATTAGCATCGAGAGGGCAAGATGATTGATGACACTGTTGGCAGCATTTTGGACAACCGCTATTTCATGCTTATTGAAGTGATGGAGGAATTTCTTGAGCCACTCTCCCGGCAGATGGAAACTGCCACCATGCGGCAAGCAGTACAGCAGATGGACGCAGAAATGCCCAACCTGATTCATTTAATGGATACAACGCTTGTTATGTATCCTACACCCCATATACAACTCAACAAAATCTACGAGTATTTATCCAAGTATTTAAGTTATCGTGGTTACTATCAGCAGAAAATTGCGTGGGGGAAGGCGATTTTAGGATTGGTCGTGAATGCCGGAGAGACAATCTATGTTTCCTTGCTGCACCGTATCGCCAATGCCTATCATGATAGTGGCCAATATGAGGATGCACTGCGCTTGGGATATTTTATTGTGCAAACTTTTCAAGATGATCCCGAACATCCGGGTTTAGGGCTGGCCTATGCGATGATTGCCAAAACCTATGGACGGATTGGCAGACCTAACGAATCACTCCATTTTTATCAGTTGGCAGCAGCTATTGAAAAGAAAAACAATGCACCCGACCGTCTCGCACCGATTCTCATAGAAATAGCCGATATTTATCAGGAAAACGGCTACTTGGAGGAAGGGTATACCTACGCGAAGCAGGCCTATGCGCTTGCTAGAACCCTCGATAATCCCTATTTGCTAGCGGAAATGACCAGTGACTTAGCCCGTCATATGTGCGGACATCGGGATCCATCGGAAATTAAACCCATGTTTGAGCAGGCTATTCAACTCATGTTGGCGATTGATAACCAGCAAAGTTTAGCCAAAACCTATTTTAATTATGCGCTATATTTTCGCTGGATTCACGAGTATTCCACCGCCCTTGAATTTGCTCGAAAAAGTCTCCAGATTTATGAAGCCTATGGATCGGTGTGGACGGCGCATGTACGCCAGCGTTTATCCGAGTGGGAAGCAGCAATCATGATATGAGGCTTTGATATATCGGGGGGGATATGCGTAATCATTGAGCGAATTCTATGCGACATCAAGTGTCAAAATTAGCACCCGGGATTACCCACATCATTTAGGGGTAGATCACACAATCGGAGATTCGCGCTTGCGGGAAATAGATGCCCCTCAACCTTGGCTATGTTCGCGAGACTTTTTTTGCCGAGCTTTTTGTTTCAGACCCCTTGCGGGAAATAGATGCCCCTCAACAAATGTTCAAGAAATTGAAGTGCCGCTTAGGACTCCAGTTTCAGACCCCTTGCGGGAAATAGATGCCCCTCAACTTTAATACCCACTTTATGGGCAATTGCATGGTGTGTAATGTTTCAGACCCCTTGCGGGAAATAGATGCCCCTCAACCTTATCACCGAAGTAGAAGGGGAACTTGAGATTTGTTTCAGACCCCTTGCGGGAAATAGATGCCCCTCAACATGAAGCGGTTCCTGCCGTGGAACTGGGGAATTTTTGTTTCAGACCCCTTGCGGGAAATAGATGCCCCTCAACATGTCCCGATCCGGGACTTCGGTGAAACGCGGTTTGGTTTCAGACCCCTTGCGGGAAATAGATGCCCCTCAACTTTAATACCCACTTTATGGGCAATTGCATGGTGTGTAATGTTTCAGACCCCTTGCGGGAAATAGATGCCCCTCAACCTTATCACCGAAGTAGAAGGGGAACTTGAGATTTGTTTCAGACCCCTTGCGGGAAATAGATGCCCCTCAACATGAAGCGGTTCCTGCCGTGGAACTGGGGAATTTTTGTTTCAGACCCCTTGCGGGAAATAGATGCCCCTCAACATGTCCCGATCCGGGACTTCGGTGAAACGCGGTTTGGTTTCAGACCCCTTGCGGGAAATAGATGCCCCTCAACGAATATCCTCAGCCACTCACGTGGTGCGAGGTAACAAGTTTCAGACCCCTTGCGGGAAATAGATGCCCCTCAACTCAGTTGTTGTTATGCCTGAACGTGGTGAGAATGAACGTTTCAGACCCCTTGCGGGAAATAGATGCCCCTCAACCAACGTGGAAGCGGTGCCGCCGGTGATTGTCACTGAAGGGTTTCAGACCCCTTGCGGGAAATAGATGCCCCTCAACTAGTGGCGAAGAAACTTTCGAAATGCGCGGCGTAAAAGTTTCAGACCCTTGCGGGAAATAGATGCCCCTCAACGAGAAATCACATGCAACAAAATATGGTTAAGCCCGATAAGTTTCAGACCCCTTGCGGGAAATAGATGCCCCTCAACGAAACGCGTTTCGCTTCATCCGCTCGATCGCCCTTGGTTTCAGACCCCTTGCGGGAAATAGATGCCCCTCAACAATTCCATTTATGGGAAACGATGCTCAAGAAAGATTTGGTTTCAGACCCCTTGCGGGAAATAGATGCCCCTCAACCCAGCCAGACGGGTGAAAGCTCTGTCGAATTTTACGTTTCAGACCCCTTGCGGGAAATAGATGCCCCTCAACATTACCGTGCTGGACATGGGCGTGGCGCTGGACGAAGAAGTTTCAGACCCCTTGCGGGAAATAGATGCCCCTCAACCCACTATCATTCCTGTGAATGATATGGCGCAGACACAAGTTTCAGACCCCTTGCGGGAAATAGATGCCCCTCAACCACCTTGCATCAAGAAAAGGAGCTCAAAGATGATCGAGTTTCAGACCCCTTGCGGGAAATAGATGCCCCTCAACTATCGTCAGAGAAAAGGAAAAATATTATGACGATAGAGTTTCAGACCCCTTGCGGGAAATAGATGCCCCTCAACGCTAGGTGACGCTCAGAGCGCGCCGGCGTTTCCCACGTTTCAGACCCCTTGCGGGAAATAGATGCCCCTCAACTATCAGAAAGAGGTAAGGAAAATGGTCATCCGTAAAGTTTCAGACCCCTTGCGGGAAATAGATGCCCCTCAACATTATTCTTTCCCGCACGCCCAATGGCTGCGGGCTAGTTTCAGACCCCTTGCGGGAAATAGATGCCCCTCAACATTATTCTTTCCCGCACGCCCAATGGCTGCGGGCTAGTTTCAGACCCCTTGCGGGAAATAGATGCCCCTCAACCCTTAACGCTTTTACGGCGACAACTGGCAGATGAAATGTTTCAGACCCCTTGCGGGAAATAGATGCCCCTCAACGAAATGGAAAAAAATGTGTTTGTGGCATACACCTACTCGTTTCAGACCCCTTGCGGGAAATAGATGCCCCTCAACCTGTGCGCCTGCGCAGCCACCGGGGCTGTCTATAAGTTTCAGACCCCTTGCGGGAAATTAGCCTCTCACAACTGCAACCACCCGGACTATGTACCGGGAGAGTCGTGGTTTCAGACCCCTTGCGGGAAATTAGCCTCTCACAACATGGACGGGATGCTGGATTCGGCGTATCAGAGAATGTTTCAGACCCCTTGCGGGAAATTAGCCTCTCACAACTTGCGGCTACGAAGGGGCTAGATAGCAAAATGGTGTTTCAGACCCCTTGCGGGAAATAGATGCCCCTCAACTTTGTTATCATCCCATTAGATTTAGGTGTCAACAGTTTCAGACCCCTTGCGGGAAATAGATGCCCCTCAACTGCGCTGATGCAAGACTGGGGTCGACCCCAGAAGACAGGTTTCAGACCCCTTGCGGGAAATAGATGCCCCTCAACCTGTTACCACAGTTGCATCTGAAGTGCTGGTGAAAGGTTTCAGACCCCTTGCGGGAAATAGATGCCCCTCAACGAATTGGCATAGGAGGGTTCATGCTGATGACTAGCGTGTTTCAGACCCCTTGCGGGAAATAGATGCCCCTCAACAAAGGGGCAAGGAAGTGGAGACGTTTATGATGTGGCTCGTTTCAGACCCCTTGCGGGAAATAGATGCCCCTCAACACGAACAAGCAAGACAGTGAGGAAAATCAGGCATTCTTGTTTCAGACCCCTTGCGGGAAATAGATGCCCCTCAACCTCACGGCTGATGTCCGCAAAATGGACAGGGCTCAAAGTTTCAGACCCCTTGCGGGAAATAGATGCCCCTCAACCGTGCAACGCTCCCAGGCCCAGGATTGCCCTGAAGGGTTTCAGACCCCTTGCGGGAAATAGATGCCCCTCAACTCACAAGGATTCGACAGCGACCAGTTGCGTGTCTTCGTTTCAGACCCCTTGCGGGAAATAGATGCCCCTCAACTTTAGTCCTTGGATTGATATCCTTGGATATTTATTTTGGTTTCAGACCCCTTGCGGGAAATAGATGCCCCTCAACAACACAGCACGCGCTCAGGAAGAAAATGTGGTAGAAGTGTTTCAGACCCCTTGCGGGAAATAGATGCCCCTCAACTTGGTTCCCGACGGGTAGCACGATCCACACGTTTGAAGTTTCAGACCCCTTGCGGGAAATAGATGCCCCTCAACGAACATGCGTATTTCCCAAGAGCTAGTTGATCGTCTTCTGTTTCAGACCCCTTGCGGGAAATAGATGCCCCTCAACAATAAGTCAGTATCTGATGATGATCGCCACCCAGAGCGTTTCAGACCCCTTGCGGGAAATAGATGCCCCTCAACTCTACTCGGTTCATTGCATTATCCCCAAAGGATAGTCGTGTTTCAGACCCCTTGCGGGAAATAGATGCCCCTCAACCTTTTGGCATATGAGGATGGGCTATACACTGGTGAAAGTTTCAGACCCCTTGCGGGAAATAGATGCCCCTCAACCTCCCAAGCACAGGAGCCGACAGTACCCAGCGACGAATGTTTCAGACCCCTTGCGGGAAATAGATGCCCCTCAACCGTAATGAAGACAACCGATTCTAAGTTCAATGGAGATTTGTTTCAGACCCCTTGCGGGAAATAGATGCCCCTCAACATTGTCGTTGAAAATGGAGCAACCCTCCAAAGCGACGTGTTTCAGACCCCTTGCGGGAAATAGATGCCCCTCAACCTTTGAGCAGAATGGTAATACTTGTTTCGCAATCCGTCTAAGTTTCAGACCCCTTGCGGGAAATAGATGCCCCTCAACGGATGGGAAAAACCATTTTGTCATCACTGACGGCGAGGAAGTTTCAGACCCCTTGCGGGAAATAGATGCCCCTCAACCAACAGCCACTGAGGTCACCCAGGTGATTAGTGGCTTGTTTCAGACCCCTTGCGGGAAATAGATGCCCCTCAACCCAATGGCACGCTTACTCTCGATAACGTGCCAATCGGTTTCAGACCCCTTGCGGGAAATAGATGCCCCTCAACAGGCAGCACCCACTACTAATGAGAACAACGGGATTAACGTTTCAGACCCCTTGCGGGAAATAGATGCCCCTCAACGATGGAATGATAGCACCAGCCTCCCGCGATGAAGCTGTGTTTCAGACCCCTTGCGGGAAATAGATGCCCCTCAACATTATTGTGTCGCTGGTGGGCGTGGTGCTGATGTTAGGTTTCAGACCCCTTGCGGGAAATAGATGCCCCTCAACCCTTGTTTGTCCCCCACATCGGGAGATAGGTTTTTCGCTTTGGGACATAGCAAAATCATAGCACATTTTTTGTGGCGCGTGCAAGTGTAAATCGATTGTTTCTTGTGACATCTTCTGACATAAGCCAAGAAAAATTAACCCGTTTTGACGCACCAAAACTCGCGTTAGCGCTCCGGGACATATCATTTTCGCGTTTTGCGGGGCTGGGACAAATAGAACGAACATAAAAGCGAGTGTGAACGTGTTTATAATCAAGGAAAAACGCACTCGGAATTTTTGCGGACGCGCTGTAGCACGTCCCTACAGGTTAATTTGTAGGGACGGCACATGTGCCGTCCGGTCAGGAGGATAGATGCAGTTTGAACAGGTGATGGCGCGGCGGGGCAATCGACTGCTGCGGGCGATGGCAAAACTTTATCACTTCCGTTTTTCCAATCGGCGCTCCACGGCGGATGAACGGCAGCGTTTGTGTGCGTTTTTGCTGTCGGACAATCGGCTGCGTCGGATGTTCAAACGGCTTTCCCCCGAAGCCCATGCGGCCCTGCGTGCTGCTCAGGCCACGCCGATGACCCTGCCGGAATTTTGCCGTGTGTTCGGTGCGATTCGTCCCTATCGTCCGTGGGACAAATCCACCCCGCGTCATATGTGGCGGCATCCGATTTCGACGGCGGAGCAGTTGTGGTTTCTGGGGATGATTGAAATTGTGGCGGGACATCCCCCACGGGTGGTCGTGCCGGCGGAGGTATTGGCGCTGCTGCCCGCGTTGCCCCGTCCCCATGCCGAACCGCCGCAGCCTGCCGATGGGGTGCTGCTGGTCGATTTAGCCATCTGGCTAGGTACGTTGATGCGCGGGGAAAGGGAAGCGGAGCAGGGGTGGCTCTCGCCGCGTCGTTTGCGGGAAGTCAATCAACGGTTGTGGCTGCCCGATGCCGAGGTGCCACGCAGCGAATTAAAAAGCGAACGGCTCAAATTTTTGCATTATCTGGCGGAGGTGACCGGATTGACCACGCGCAAACTCCGTCCGACGGTCAAAGCATGGCGTTTTCTGGCACTCCCGCCGCAGGAACAATGGGCGGTGCTGCTCAAGGCGTGGCTGTCCGATTTAAAACACAAAACGCCGCGCTGGTCTCGCTACCGTTTTCCGCCGCTTTCGGCGCGGGTGCTGTCGGCGGTGCTGGCGCATTACGACCCCAACACGGAAAAATTATGTGCCACCCTCCATCCCTTTTTAGCCGGAATCGACTATGCGCCGCAGGTCAACTGGCTGGTGGGGCAGGCGCTGCGCTGGTGCGGGATTCCATCGCATCCGATGACCCATTATAAGGAAGAACAGGCACATTTCAGCATGGATGCCGGGGCGCTCTGGATTCATCTGCCGGATTCGCCGCCCTTGCGTCCACTGGCAGAAATTCAGGCGTGGGTGCAGGTTGATGCGTCCGGCTGGCGTTTGGATGCGGCGGGGATGCGGTTGGCGGTGGAGCAGGGGCATAACGCGGTGAGTGTCGGGCATGTGCTGGCACGGTTAAGCGGTCAAGCGCTGCCCCCGGCGATTTTTGAACGGTTGGCGACATGGGAACAGCAGGCGCATGAATGGGTGTTACGTCCGGTGTGGGTGCTGATTTCGCCCGACGCGGGGCAGTTGTCCGCGCTGCGCCAAAATCGGCATTTGCGCGGTTTATTTGAGGGGCAATTTTCGGGACATCATGCGGCGGTCAAACCCCTGCACGCGGCTGAATTGGTCAGTCGTCTGGCACGGCGCGGCATCCACGTTACCCATGCCACTGACAAACCCAAAAATCTCCCTCAGACCGATTATCTCGCGCTGGCGGTGCGGGTTTATCAAAAATTAAGCCGCTGGGTAGAGTTGCCCGTCGTCATTCCGGGGGCGGTGTCGGATGCGCTGGGGGTTGCCGATGAGATTGAGCAAACTGCCCGGCAGATTGTGGAATCGCTGGCACAGGTGATCGCGGGCAAAACCGCCCTGCCTGCGCCGATTTTGCAGGACAATCCCGCCGCGATTCGGCAAGCAGTCGAACATGCCTATCACACCCGCAGCGCGATTGAGGTGGTGTATTGGAGTCCGGCTTATGACACCCCGCAACCGCGTACCCTTGAACCCCTCACGCCGCTGAGTCAGGACAACGGCGCATGGTATTTTGATGCGTGGTGCGGGGAGGTGGTGCGAACCTTCCGTCTGGATCGGATTGTGCGTTTGCAAGGGGAGTCGTCTGCCCGTGTGCTGCGCTTGGATTCGTCTCCGCCTGTGGCTTAAGGGCGGGTTTTCAGTTTTTAGTTTTTAGTTTTCAGTTGTTGGTTATCCGAAAAAGCGGGAAATCGCTGCCCCTCACAACTTTATCCGGCAAAAATCGCCTTCACGGAAATGGGGTCAGGCAAAAATTGGCTGGCAAACGTGTCGTGTTCATCAAACGCGCCCTGTCGCACAAAGTGGCCTTGCGTCAACCACCACACCTCCACCACCTCATGAACGGGATCGACAATCCAATATTCGCGTACCCCGTGCTGCTCATACCCGGTGTATTTTTCCTGACGGTCATATTTGGCGGTGCCGGGCGACAGCACCTCCACCACCAATTCCGGCGCACCGACCAGCCGTTTTGCGCCGATTTGGCAGGCGGTGTCCGGCGCAAGGTACAGCACATCCGGCTCAAAAATGTTGTGGTCATCCAGATAGACTTCAATCGGGGAGGTATAGGCTTTGCCGCCGACGGTTTTGGCATGGGAGAGCAGCAAAAAGAAAATTTCACCCACAATGGCTTGGTGTCGGGGGATGGGGGGCATACTAATGACGACCTCACCGTCAATCAATTGAATCAGGTCATGGGCGGCATAGTCTGGCAGTTGTTCATAGTCGGCAGCCCGCAGGCGCGATTTGACAGTTTCAAACATGACCCTACCTCTTGCTTACGTGTTGTCCAGTATAGCACGGTTTGTCATGGGGGAGGGGCGGTTATCATCCGGCGAGCAATCGCTGCCTCTCAACTAGACCACAAAGCCAAGATTCGCCAAACGCTCTGAAGTTTCAGACCCCTTGCGGGAAATAGATGCCCCTCAACTACCCCCGTTGTCGGCGGCGGCCTCCGCCAGTTCCACGAGGTTTCAGACCCCTTGCGGGAAATTAGCCTCTCACAACAACCTAGATGAAGTCACGCAGGCCATGAGCAGCGTGTTTCAGACCCCTTGCGGGAAATTAGCCTCTCACAACTCAAATGGCACGGTAAGTTGGTAAAGTTCGGGTGTTTCAGACCCCTTGCGGGAAATTAGCCTCTCACAACAGTCCGGGTTAGGGTCGCTGACTACATGGATATGGTTTCAGACCCCTTGCGGGAAATTAGCCTCTCACAACGCCTTTCCAATTACAAGGGGGGGTGATGTTCTTTCGTGTTTCAGACCCCTTGCGGGAAATAGCTGCCCCTCAACTTGATGACGCAGTGGCACCTGAATCTGTGGGTTTCAAGTTTCAGACCCCTTGCGGGAAATAGCTGCCCCTCAACAACTTAAAAAGTGACCCGCGCTTTGTAGAATGGGCGGCGTGTTTCAGACCCCTTGCGGGAAATAGCTGCCCCTCAACAATAAGGCGAGAATCAGTCCCATCGGCATTCATCACACGTTTCAGACCCCTTGCGGGAAATAGCTGCCCCTCAACATTGATTTCAGACCTCGTTCTCCCAGCAATGGGTAAAGTTTCAGACCCCTTGCGGGAAATAGCTGCCCCTCAACGCCATGACAGCTGCGTTTAAAAATGGCTGGACAGAAATGTTTCAGACCCCTTGCGGGAAATAGCTGCCCCTCAACCTGACCGAGGACGGCAGCGTTTACAGCGTGGACTATTTGTTTCAGACCCCTTGCGGGAAATAGCTGCCCCTCAACGTTTTTGCCGTAATTGGAATGCTATTTGGTATGTCGCAGTTTCAGACCCCTTGCGGGAAATAGCTGCCCCTCAACGTCCCGGCAACGGGACAGGGCCCACGCTAGGTGCGTGGGGTTTCAGACCCCTTGCGGGAAATAGCTGCCCCTCAACAATATCTATT
>CAZXCU010000018.1:104368-107333 GCA_964639245.1 uncultured Anaerolineae bacterium | reverse complement strand
CATGATCCACATGTCCGATTGTCCCAATATTCACATGGGGCTTGGTACGTTCAAATTTCGCCATTGTCGCTAAAATGCTCCAACTATATTAAATTTTAACGTTGGCTTCTCAAAAAAATCGCCCCGGAGGGACGATAAAGCCTGTAATGAGATTTGAACTCATGACCCCTTTCTTACCAAGAAAGTGCTCTACCTCTGAGCTATACAGGCATATTCAATTAAAAAGTGGGGCAGGTAGGACTCGAACCTACGAAGGCTATCGCCAAGAAATTTACAGTCTCTCCCCTTTGCCGCTCGGGACACTACCCCATGTGTTATTCAAATGATAAGGTTTTTTCAAACGAAACTCTAAATGTTTCGTACTTTGCACCTAAACTTATGGTACTGCGGTTTCTCAGATACTCGGTTGGGATTAAGTACATATCTCTTGAATCAGTGAAAATGAAAAGTAGCTCAATTTCACTTGGCTCAAAATGTTTGACTTTACCGATACCAGACCGATTTCATCCCGAAACCCTTAAGTTAGCCATATAAATCCCATAAGGACTTTTAAAGTAAGTGGTTTTTACCTGAACACCGAAATATCTACCCGCTTTTTTGACGACTAAATCGGATGATTGGCTGTCAGTTAAAGGAATATACGTTTCATAATCGTGTTCTTCAAACCATGCAATCGCAATTGCAAGACCGACATTGCCTTGCTTTTTGCTATTTTGCCGTTCTCTTAAACCTAAAAGACTCATGGCATCTATCCTAATTTTAAGTTTTAAGGTGCATAGCCGACAAAGGGACTTGAACCCATAACCTGACGTTTACAAAACGCCTGCTCTGCCAATTGAGCTATGTCGGCAAAGTGAGGTTATTGTATAAAGTCCCTTTCAAGCTGTCAATGGTTTTTTCCGCGCAATTTTGGCTATCGTCGCAGCGTCTTGACAATGAAAATCACAATGACTGCCCCGATGAATGCAACCACCACATCAGCAAGCGACAGTTCCGCCTCCCCCAGAAAATCGGGTAGGGTAATATTGAACACCTCAAATAAAAAACTGCCCAGAATTGCACCCAGAATCCCGATAACAATATTCCGAAAAAGCTGCCCTTTTTTACGGGAACTGCCTTCAACGATGGCAGCGGCGGCGGTGCCGGCAATGGCACCTAAAATGATATACGTCAGAATCAAACCCAGATCCATGCTGATTGCTCCTTGTTGCTTCAATGCGCCCCTGATTCAAACGCTAAACCGCGATTTTTGCAAAAAGCCTTCATTGTTTCCTTAGCTGCTGCGTTATAATAAGCCGCGCAAAACGGCTATAGGCAGGGATAAGGTATGAGTGCTGCATTTGATAAACTGAAAGAACTCCTGAAAGAAAAACAAACCCTTACCACCGAAGATTTTGAAACCGTCAACAAAGCACACGGGGCAATGTCTGACCAAGAACATATTGCCCTAGAAGCCATGCGCTTGAAATTGGATAAGCTCAACCGCCCCAAAGTTTCGATGGAAGATTACCTTAAAGCGACCAAAGTCATGGACGAAGTGCCTGAGGGCAGCGAGGAATTTAAAGCAGCCGAAGAAATTGTGCAGGCCTTTGAATCTGGCGCGTAAATCAGGTTAAGGGCGGTGCCGCAACCCGCCCTCATCATTTTCGCTTTTGTACGAAACTCTTAACAATCCCCGACAAACTGCTTTATCGGATAATCACCCGCTAACTTACTTCTCGTCGCTAATCCCTCTATAATAGTAATCATGATACGAACTCATACGGAAATTCATCATGTCAGATCAAATCTACATTTTATGGGATATGGATAACGATGCCATCCGTTGGCAAAACTGTGCCATCTGCGGAATGCAAAAGCAGCGCATTATCCATAGCGAAGGTCGTCCCGATTTTGCTTTTTGTGACCATTGCAAATCCACCTTTGTGCAGGAAAAAGGCGGCAAAATGCGAGTCATGTATGGTTGGATGCCGCCTGAACTCACCCTGACTTCCGAATTTGCGCTCAAAAAATGGCGTACTTATTTTGAAGTCCGGGCCAAGGCTGAAGGCGAAAAAACGGGGAAATCGCCCGAAAGTTTACCGCCGGCTTTGCAACCCACCTTACAAGACCATCCCTACGGCAATTTTGCCAGCGCGTCGGATGCTATCTTGGACTTAGAAGCCCAGAAGTCGGAAATCCTTTACGAACGGCAGAAGAAAACCGAACAACCCCGCCGTCAATTAAAAGAGACCGGGCAGCTGCCTCCATTAGACGACTTATTTGAGGATTTGTAGTGTTTTTTTGTTCTAACTGCCAATTTTTATGAGTTTTTAATCAGGAGAATGACCGATTCGTGAGCGAGGTGTTGCTAGTGTCCCTAGAACCTTCTATAATTTTGCGCGGTTAGAAAAGCCCTGATATTGAACTCATTCACCAAATGGGAGGAGAAATTTCATGAAACCGTTGAAGAAAAGTCGTTTATTCTTTGTGCTTTTGGTGCTATTGGCCTTGATGTTAGCTGCCTGTGAAGACGAAGAAGAAAGCAATGATAATAATGACCGTGCGACTGCCACAACTGTAGCGACCGAAGAAGCGGTCGCCACGGAAGAAGTAGCTGCAACAGAAGAAGCCGTTGCCACTGAAGCCGCGGCAACAGAAGAAGCCGTCGCTACCGAAGAAGCTGCTGAGGCAACTGGGGAAGCAATGGCAACTGTTGAAGCAACAGAAGAAGTTGCAGTTGCGACGGCAGAAGCGACTGAAGTCGTGGAAGTAGCAATGGCGACTGAAGAAGCTGTCGCAACCGAGGAAGCTGTCGCAACCGAAGTGGCGATGGCGACTGAAGAAGCGATGGCAACTGAAGAAGCCGTTGCAACCGAGGAAGCAATGGCAACTGAAGAAGCGATGGCGACTGAAGAAGCGGTTGCCACCGAAGAAGCGATGGCGACTGAAGAAGCGGTTGCCACCGAAGAAGCAATGGCAACTG
>CAZXCU010000018.1:0-104268 GCA_964639245.1 uncultured Anaerolineae bacterium | reverse complement strand
CTGAAGAAGCGGTTGCCACCGAAGAAGCGATGGCGACTGAAGAAGCGGTTGCCACTGAAGAAGCAATGGCCACCGAAGAAGCGGTTGCCACTGAAGAAGCAGTCACAACCGTTAGTGCTGCCCTCTCTGCTGCTGCCGATTTAATTGATGCAGCCTTCGGTAACTAAGACTCATTTACATCTATTCAAAATGGGGTAGAAAAACTACCCCATTTTTATTTCATAGCATGGATGAGGAGGAGTAATTTTTATTCAGAAGGCCAAGAGAGCGCTTGGCTACCTGCGGCGGGAATGCACACATAAAACTCTGGCTTAAGACCCGTTTTTTCTTCATAGCGCGGCGCAAGATAGGCCAGAAAATCCTCAATCGCCTCTTCTCTGACCAAACCAACCGCACACCCCCCGAATCCGCCCCCCATCATTCGCGCCCCATAACAGCCCGTATGGGATTGGGCAATTTCGCTCATGACATCCAATTCTCGGACAGAGACTTCATAATCATCTCGCAAACTGGCGTGGCTGGCATTGATCAATTTTCCCGCCGCCTCGAGATCAGCATGATCCAAAACTTTTTTCATATCGAGCGTGCGCTGGTTTTCGGTGATGATATGCTTGGCACGCCGATAGCGTACATCGCCCAATTCATCCCGTTTGGTTTCGAGCATTTCGAGGGTCGCATCCCGCAGCACTTTAACCCCCAGAATCGCAGCCGCTTCTTCGCTTTCACGGCGACGGGTGGCATAGCCGGAATCACCCAATTCGCGGCTTTTCATGGTGTTCATCACCACCACTCGGACTGAATCCGGGAGAGGAACGGGGGTGCGTTCCAATGTCCGACAGTCCAGCAGCATAGCAGTTCCTTCTAATGCAGCAGCCGAAGCCATCTGATCAAGAATCCCGCAGGGCATCCCCATGAACTGATGCTCAATTTCAACCGCTAAAAGGGCTTTTTGAGCTTGCGAATAGGATGTTTCATCCAGCAGAATCAAGGCCGCTTCAATGGTTGCCACTTCAATCGCAGCAGAGGAGGACATGCCCGTTCCCATTGGAATATCACTGCCAATTACTACATTCGCGCCGGGAACATGTTTGCCTTCCTGATGTTCAATTAACCACCATGCCCCGCGTACATGCTGTGTCCAATGGGGCAAATTATTATCCCGCAGGTGGTCACGCCCGAAGGTCGTATTTTCTCCACCAAAATCAAGCGTGTAAATGCTAATCAGGTCATCTTCACGGGGAGAAAGTGCCAGCCACACGGCACGGTCTACCGCCAACGGCATCACAAACCCCTCATGATAATCGGTGTGTTCTCCGATTAAATTAGCCCGTCCCGGCGCACGCACGATGTATTTGGGGAGTGTTCCATAGTGTTGCTGATAGGCTTGAATAACTTTGTCTTGAATCATGCAAACCTCTTTTCGGGTAATTCGCGCAACCGTGCTGCCGCGCTTTCGGCAGTAATATCGCGTTGGGGGGTTCCCAACATTTCATAACCGACCATGTGCTTACGAACTGTTGCGCTGCGTAACAAGGGCGGATAAAAATGGGCGTGCAAATGCCAATAGGGGTAATCGCCACTGTTGACAGGTGCTTGATGAAAGCCCATGCTGTACGGAAACGACACCTTGAACAAATTATCATACCGAATCGTTAGCGCTGAGATGGCCTCTGCCAGCGCAAAACGTTCGGCTTCTTCCAATTGATGAATCCACTGCACCGGACGATGACTCATCAGCAGGGTTTCAAAAGGCCACACCGCCCAAAACGGCACAACGATTGTCCAATGTTCATTTTGATAGACAATCCGTTCGCCCCGTGTTTGTTCTTCCGCCAGAATATCGGCAATCATCGTGCGTCCATGCGTGTCAAAATACTGTTTTTGCGGGGCAAGTTCTTTCTCAATTTCACGGGGCAGGCGCTCGGTAGACCAGATTTGTCCGTGGGGATGAGGATTGGAACAGCCCATCATCTCGCCCTTATTTTCAAACACTTGGACATAGCGCAACCAAGTATTTTCGTGTGCAAGTGTTCGGGTTTCTTGCCCCCATACATCCACGACTCGTTTAATATCTGTGGGGGGCATGTGCGCCAGTGTCCAATCATGGCGGGGAGAAAAACACACCACCCGACAAACCCCCCGTTCGGCTTGGAATTGAAAAAGCGGGTTGGCAGTTTCTTCTCCGGCCTCAGTATCCGGCATGAGAGCAGGAAAATCGTTGTCAAAAACAAAAGTTCCCTCATATTTGGGATTGTGCTTGCCCCCTGCGCGGTCATTTCCTGCACACAAATAGCAGGTAGGGTCATGGGGTGGGCGGGTTTCTTCGGGAATATCTTCTACCTGACCCTGCCAAGGGCGTTTTGCACGGTGCGGGCTGACCACAATCCATTCATTGGTCAGGGGGTTGTAACGGCGGTGTGGACGTTCTTTTAAATCAATCATCCTAAGTAACCTAAATCCTCTAGGAGTTTGGTGACTTCGGCTTCCTCATCTGCGCTGTAAGGAGAAGGCGTAGAGGAAGAATCCGAGCCAATCGCGTCTGTATATTGTACCGTCTGTAAGTCAGAAGTGAGCGCCTCTAACAGCACTTTTCCATCCATCTCTTTGGGTACAGGCACATTCAACAAATGCAGTACCGTCGGTGCAATATCCATCAAACTGGCTTGGCCTAAATCCCGATGGATGACTCCCCGCCCCCGCATCATCAAAATGCCGTTAAACCGATGGTCGCCCGTGTTGCCAATCGCCTCTTGAGCCACCGTATTGGCGGGAAAATCGGCTGTGCCAAGCGGCACATAAGTTTCGTCACGCATAAAAACCGCAATATCCGGCGCTCGATCCAGATAAGCACCCGAAAATAAGGTGCTGCGTTTTTCGGCTCTAGCAACGAGTGGTTGCCGGGTCTGCGGATCTTTTAAACGAGGTAGCCGGTTAATAATTTCCTGTACCGTTTGGTCATAGTCTGCACCCATTCGGACAATGCCCTGTGGTTCGCGGCCTTTGACGTTCAAAAAAATCTGCCCGAAATTGCCCCGCGCATAGGCTCTGGTCTTTGACCAATCCACATCTTTCAGCGAAAGAAACAGCACATCCAATAATTGCTGCCGTTTGCCCATATCCATGCCGCCGCGCACCCCACCCAACCCGAAGGCCGCGACAACTTTATAAATGTTGGTCGGTGAAAAACCGAGTTTAAATGCCAGTGTTTTGAGGCGGGTGAGGGCATTTTTTTTAAGCACCAGAAACCCTTCGGACAGCAACCAACTATTGAGATAAACAAATTTATGCAGCGCCCCAAAGCCATGATCCGAAATCACAAACATGGTGGTTGATTCGTCGGTTAAATCGAGGAGACGGTGCAATTGGCGGTCAATTTCCTGATAATATTCCAGAATCGCGTTCTGATAGTCAACGGCTTCGCCTTTGTGTTTGGGATGGTTTGGATCCATGCAATGCCAGAATTCATGCTGGATACGGTCTGTTCCCAGAATATGCACCATCGCAAAATCCCATGGCTGGCGCTGCATGAGCTTTTCAGCCACTGTCAAACGTTGATTCAATTCCCGGCGAATGTCCTGCAAAAAATCGTCTGCTTTGCCACGAATATACACACTGGTGGCGTTGATGCTGTAATCGGGAAACCAGTCTAAAATTTCTTTGGCAAGGGTCGGTGGATAGGCAAAATCGGTGCGATTCGTTGGAACTGGCATCCCCGCCACTAACGACCCATTGACACTTTCGGCTGGATAGGTGACAGGCACATTAATCACAATGACGTTTTTGCCAGCATCACTCAACATACGCCACAAGGAAGGCGCTTTCCGATGGTGCGCCGTCATTGCTTCGACAGCGTAGCTGCCTTCGCGTCGCTGCAAAAATTCAAAAATCCCGTGTTTGGCGGGATTTTTCCCCGTCGCAAACGAATTCCATGCGGCGGCAGTAATCGGGGGAAAGGTGGTCATCAAGTGGGCTTTTGTGCCATTCTCCAGAATTTTTTGGAGCGCGGGTAGTTTTCCCTCCGCCAACCAGCCATCCAAAATATCAAAAGTTGCGCCATCCAGCGCAATTACCAGCACGCGCATCTTGTTACTCCATTTTTAATGGCGCTTGTTCAGTTCACGGCGAATAACCGCCATTTGTTCTGCCAGCAGCCCGAAAAGCAAAATAAACACGCCAATCATGACCACCATTGCCGCGCTGGGTTCAAGAACATTCCGTTGAATCGTAAGAACAGACAGGTAAATGCCAATCGCTAAGATAACAGACCCGATTGGAAAAAAGACGCGCTGTGGGCTGAACAGCATCGTAATGCGTATCATGATGGATAAAAAGCGTACTCCATCCCGAAACGGCTTGAGGTTACTTTTGCCAGAAGTCCGTTTCCCGATTTCATCCATGGGGACAAACGCTACCGGGTAGCCTTCTTTGATGAATGACATGGTGAGCGTCGTCGGATAGGAATATTTATTCGGCAGCAGGTGAATAAATTCTAGCCCCAAGTCACGGTAAAAAGCGCGGAATCCAGAGGTTAAATCCGCGATATAGGCATCGGTCAAATACATCGCAAAATAGCGCAGGAAAAAATTACCCACCCCACGAAATTGAGAGACTTTCGATTTGGGCGTTCGCGCTCCCACTGCCATTTTGTATAAATCCAATTTTTCCAAGAGGCGGGGGATGCTTTCCGGGGGGTGCTGCCCATCGGCATCAATCATCAAAATTACGTCATTTTGTGCCGCCCGCAGTCCGGTTTTGACTGCTGCTCCGTTGCCCAGATTGTAGGGATGCGAAATGACTTTTGCCCCGGCTTGTTGGGCTGCATCTGCGGTGTTATCGGTTGAACCATCGTTAATGACGATGATTTCCGCCGTTGGGCAAACCGTTTGGATACGCTGCACAATATTTCCGATTTCTGCCCCCTCATTATGGGCTGGGATGATGACGGAAATAGTTAAATGTTCTGGCAGCATGAAGACTCCTTCACTTTCAAACGGGCTATCAGTATAGCGGTTGGGATGAAGTCTGTGCTAGGCGTTAATTTGATGATGGTGAAATTACCTGATACAAGCGATAAAATCCCGGTAGATTGGCTGACCATTCTGCCACCTGCTGATAATGGGTAGAGAGCGTAAAAATATAAAATTCATCAGTGGTCAAGTACGACATCCACAAATCATTGACCAGCAAATACTCCACCCCCAACGCGGCTAAATCTGTTCCATAGCGTGTCGTTTGCCAATTCTGATAGCGGGTTTTCTCCGCCTCTGAAAAATCATGGGTGGTTATGCGTCGTTCTAAAACAATCATCAAATCAAAATAGGGATAGCGCGCTTCCCCTTGCAGATTCAGCGCTTCCACCAGCACGCCAAGTTCCGCCGCGCTGTCAAACCAATCCAACCCGACCATCGGGCTAAAAACCGTGCTGTTGGCTTCCATGAGTGTCCAATTTTCACGGTAGGCCAGAAAATCCTGATAATTTATTTCTGATAAACCGAAAGTTTCTATGTTCGCTGTCACAGTTTGCCATTCGGATTCATCCTGCACCCGGTAAAGCAAACGTCCATTTTCTGCTTGCATCAGTTCATAGTAACTGGGGTTTTCCAGCGCAAGTTTTTTGAGCGTTTCTTGTTCCTCTAACCAACTTTTTTCGATGTACACATAGTCTATTCCCGCCAAGACCAAATATTCTGGTAAGGCAGTTTCTCGCCACTGGATAACTGCACGGGCAATATTGACATCTTCAATATCCCTATCACGGGTGATTTGCCAGCCCTCCGTATGAACAAGGGTGACACGCGCTTTTTCTTCAGAAAATGAACTAACCATGACTGCATCATCAGCGACTTCTTCAGGAAGGTTATCCCGAAACGCAAAATAACGGGCATCTGGCACATCCCATGTTTTCAGAATATTGTTTGCCGAAAGTTGCGTTGCCACAGGCAAAATCAGGCTATTTTGGGTGAGTGGCAGGCGGAAAATGATTTCTAGTAGCACCAATGGAACAGCCAGCATAGCTAACCGGGTTTGCAATTTGGTGGGTGTAATACCCCGCCAAGAAAACGTGGCTTGGCGAACCGCCATAAACGAATCCAGACCCAACAACACGAACAGCAGCACGGTGAGCCGTAGCTGAACATTCACTGTTATGGCATGGCGGTCAGTATGTCCCCCACTGGAAAACCAGATCATGAAGGTGAGGGGGTACAATGTGAGCAGCAGAAAAAGCGGCACAAAAAAATAGACGTTTAACCGTTGTGCGACTGCTAAATAACTGATGAGTGCACCGGTGATGAGCAAAATTGCCAGTAGCCAAAACCCGCTTGGCGTATAAAAAACAGTGTTAATGGCTTTTTGCAAGGCTGTCGGTTTAAATTCCCATTTGGCCCATTCCTGCAAGTTTGGCGTATAAATATGCTGCCAGTTTTTAAGCGGCGTGAGGAAACTATCCGGCGTATTCCATAACAAATACTCAATGTACACCCGCCGTACATTCCCATTTTCAATCCATAGGTCATAGCTTTCCGGCCATTCGCTTTCCCAAGGGGGAAGTTTTCCTTCAAATTGGCGAATAGTCGCTGGGTCGGGCATTCCCTTGTCTACAAAAAATTGGGTACTGTCTGCGTCCGGCAAAATAAATTGAGCTGTCACGATATAAATACTCGGCTTCCAGCGTCCCATCGCATTGGCGGTGCGGCTCAACATCCCAAAAATGAACACACATCCCACGATTACGGCCAGCATAAACGGGAAATAGGGGCGGAACTGCCGCCATTTCAACCACGAACCCAGCAAAATTAGACCAATCAGCCCCGCACAGCCTAACAAAAAATAACCATTGGGGTCACGGATGAAGCCCCACCCTGTCCAAATCCCGACCAGGAGGAGACCGACACCAATTTGCTGGAAAGGCGTTACCTTGGGTGAATGCTTGAGATACCACAGGGCAAGAAACACGCCGCCAATCCCAATAACCATCAGTGAATTCGAGAGGCTTTCCGAGAGCATAAGAGAATGCCACATGAAAACCGTATAACTTAGACTGATGCTCAGGATAAGGGCATAGGCTAAAACTTTGATCCACCGATTTTTTAAAATCAAAACAAGGGTTGCACCTAAAAACACCCATGCCAGAGTCGAAGCCGCCCATTGAAAATTGGCAATTTGGCGGTCATCACGCTCAAAAAATCGGTATACGATGGGCAGGGTGGGAGGTTTTTGTCCGACGAGCATTCCATTGGAAGTGTACCCAGAATAAGAAATCTGGTCATAAACATCCGTATCCCCCCAACGGATAATCGGCATCTCCTCGAACAGCCGATAGCTGATGCCCACATACAGGAGGGTGATTCCACACAGGAGTAGCCCTAAAAAGCGCTTGCTTTTCAAAAATTCGACGCTCATTCAAGTTTCTCATCACTAGGTAGGAGACTACTATAGAGGGGAGTTTATCTTTGTGACAAGTCACAGTTTGTTTGACGCAGGGCAAAAATCAGGCTATAAAAGCGGACTCATGGATAATTTCTGGCTTTCA
Organism: uncultured Anaerolineae bacterium; assembly: GCA_964639245.1. Classification (GTDB taxonomy): domain Bacteria; phylum Chloroflexota; class Anaerolineae; order Aggregatilineales; family J027; genus SB15. The sequence continues at coordinate 96,737 of CAZXCU010000018.1, read as the reverse complement.
ACTTCTATCTGGGCGCTGTGTCACTTAGCAAGGGAATACTGGACGAACGCACAGTTGCAGCTGGCGCACCAAACGTATCAGCAAGCGCTCAAACTATCGCCGGAAAAAATCCAACTTCCAGCCCTTGGGTTGGCTTATAGTGGATTGGGGCAAATTAGCTATGAATGGGATGACTTTGCTTCAGCCGCCCGCTATTTAGAAAATGCGCTCTATCTTTTTTCAGATGAAATGCCAATCGATTACGTTTTTGAAACCTACCTGACCCTTGTCTTGATAAAAGATAAGCCGCAGGTCTGGCTGGAAAAAGCGGCTGCCCTTACTTCCCAACGACCCGATTTAGCGGCGCTTTTGACAGCGTATGAAGTGCAAATTGCTTTAGCGCACCATGATTTAACCATTGGCACACGGTGGTTCGACTCCTGCGACCTGCAAAAGGCAGCCCCCCTAGAAATATTGACCTACCTCAAAATGCTGCTGCTACGTGGGGAGGTGGAAGAATCGCTGGATTTGATTGAAGCACAGTTGTTGGCGGCGCGGGGTCTCTATCAACTAAAATTAACCGTCTTACAAGCCGAAACCTATCATACCTTTGGAGAAACAGCCCAAGCCGTAAGTATTTTGAGTGCATTGCTTTCCTCCACCGAGTCCGAAGGGTTTATTCGTCTCTATCTGGATGCGGGCCAACTTTTAACCGATTTGCTCAAAGGTGTTTTAACCACCCGCTACCCTGTCTCCACCCGCTATACGAATAAACTTTTAGAAGCAATGAATGCTGCACCTATCCCCGAAGCATCTCCGATGGTCTCTGCCGCCAGCCCTTTAATTGACCCGCTAACAGACCGTGAACGTGAAGTGCTGGAATATTTAGCGGCAGGCTACTCCAACCGCGATATGGCGCAAATTTTGTTCGTGTCCGAAGGCACGATCAAAACCCATATCAAAAGTATTTACAGCAAAATGGATGTCCACAGCCGCACCCAAGCCGCTGCCCGCGCCCGTGCGTTAGGCATCCTTGCTTAAATAGGTTGTAAAGAGGGGGAATGGGCGGGGACAAGTCATGCTCGTCCCCACATCCGTAGATTAAAGTAAAACGACTTCGGTTTTGCCGTTTTTGACACGGGCTGTAGCATTGCGCGTGTCCACAATTAACTCGCTACAGGCCACAATTTCCTCATAATTGAAAACTTTGTGGTTGGTCACAATCACCACACAATCCGCCTCAGCAAGCCATTCGGTGCTGTAGGGGGTGCTTTCCATGATGCGCTCCCCTTCCAGACGAATTTTAGGAACATAGGGGTCATGGTAGGTGACTTTTGCGCCCTTTTCTTCGAGCAGTTGAATGATATCCAGCGCGGGGCTTTCCCGCACATCGTCTACATCGGGTTTGTAGGCCACCCCCAGCACCGCAATTCTGGAACTACGAACCGGCAAGGTGCGGTCATTAAGCGCATTGGCGATTTTTTGTACCACGTAAATTGGCATGGAGGTATTGATTTCGCTGGCAAGTTCGATGAAACGGGCGGTGTAATTCAACGTTTTGAGCTTCCAACTCAGGTAGTGCGGGTCAACCGGGATACAATGCCCCCCCAGACCGGGGCCGGGATAAAACGGCATAAATCCAAAGGGCTTGGTCGAAGCAGCGGTGATGATTTCCCACACATTCAGATTGAGCTTGTCGCACATCAGTGCGATTTCATTCACCAAGCCGATGTTCACAGCGCGGAAGGTGTTTTCCAGCAGTTTGACCATTTCAGCAGCCGTCGGCGAAGACACCACATGGACATTTTCAATGATGGTGTTGTAGTACGCGGCGGAAACCTGCTGACAGGCTTCAGTCATCCCCCCAACAACTTTGGGTGTATTCCGCACGGTAAATTGCTGGTTGGCAGGGTCAATCCGTTCTGGGGAAAAAGCCACAAACAAATTTTCACCGACGCGCATCCCTTCCCGTTCCAAACGAGGGACAAGCACTTCTTCGGTAGTGCCGGGATAGGTGGTACTTTCAAGTACAATCAACATGCCGTCGTGGCAAATTTCCGCGATGGACTCGGTAGATTCAATCACAAAGGACATATCCGGGTCTTTGGTTTTGAGCAGCGGAGTCGGCACACAAATGCTGATAATATCGGCTTCGCGCAGGACATCGTAGGATGTATGGGCAGTGAGCAGTCCTTTTTCCACCAGAGGGGCAATCTGGCTGCTCAGAATATCGGGAATGTAACTTTCCCGCTGATTCAATTTATTAACTTTGGATGGCGAAAGGTCGACACCAAGCACTTTAAAACCCACTTCCGCAAACGCTACCGCAAGTGGCAGCCCTACATAGCCTAAACCGACAATGCCAATCACGGCAGTCCGGTCATGGATATGCTTTAAAAGCAGGTCTTTATACTGGGTCGCAACAGCCTGAGACATGGTTTAAAACTCCGTTTGTTTGATGTGGCTAATCATCTGAGCGATGGTTTCATCGAGGGTGGTGGTGGGCTGCCAGCCAATGACATGCTGGATTTTGCGGGTGTCTGGTACGCGCCGCCGCATATCTTCAAAGCCTTTTTTGAAGGCTTTTTCGTAGGGAACAAGGATAATTTCGGAGGCGCTGTGAGTCGCGGCCTTAACCCGTTCGGCAAGCTGCATGATGGTGACTTCCTCACTACTGCCGATGTTAAATACTTGTCCGGTTGCCTCTTCACATGCTGATAATTTGACAATCGCATCGACAACATCGTGGACATTGCCAAAACAGCGCGTTTGTTTGCCATCGTCATAGACTTCAATCGGTTGGCCTGCGAGCGCCGCTTTGATAAAACGCGGCACCACCATCCCATAGGTGCTGACCTGACGTGGCCCCACGGTATTAAACAAGCGAAAAATCGTGATAGGCAAATCTTGGGCTTCATAGTAGGCCAGCGCCAGAAATTCATCCATCGCTTTGGACACGGCATAGCTCCAACGGCTTTTGGTGGTTGCGCCAAAAATGCCATCATCTTCTTCACTGAAGGGGACTTTGTTGGCTTTGCCGTAAATTTCAGAGGTGGAGGCCAGCAGCACCCGTTTCCGATAGCGACTGGCGGCTTTTAACACCACTTCTGTTCCGCGAATGTTGGTCTCAATGGTGTCAATCGGCTTTTCGACAATCAGCTTGACCCCCACCGCCGCCGCCAAGTGAAAAATCACATCACATTCACTGGCAAAGCGATCCATGATCATTTCATTACGAATGTCGTCAATGGCGTAGCGGAAACTGGGATTTTTGTCGTGGTGAGCGATGTTTTCCCACCGTCCGGTGGAAAGATTATCTAAAATGGTGACGCGGTAGCCATCTGCCAGCAGCCGATCAACCAAATGACTGCCGATAAAGCCCGCGCCACCGGTGATGAGGGCGTGCGGCTGATTTTGCCCGAAAGCCAATGTAAGCCATCCTTAATACAACCTTAAAAAGCAGGCCGTATTATAAAACTCGGACAGCTTACAGTCTACCCACGTTTGCCTGACAGGTTAGGCGGGTTCTTCGCTCATGGGTGATTCTTCCAAGGCTAATTCTTCGACACGGTGTTTGCTTTCGCAATTCAGACACTCCGCGACTTTGTTGGTTTTTAGCACCAGCGTTCCCACACCACAGGTCGGACATTTCACGGGTAAGGGTTTATACCACGAGGTAAATTGGCAACCCGCTTCGGGATTATCGCGGTTGTAGTTGGTGCAGCCATAGAAAATTTTGCCCCGTTTGGTGCGGCAGGCGATGATTTCACCATCCCCACAGCTTGGGCAGGTCACACCAATCGCTTCTAGGTAGGGTTCGGTGTAATTGCAGTCAGGATACCGATTGCAGCCAATAAATTTGCCCCACCGTCCATAGCGAATAATCAATTCGCCTTGCTGACATTCAGGACAGGTGCGCCCGATGGTTTCTTCTTTCTGGACACGCGGCATTTGTTCTCTGGCTTGTCCCAGATGATTTTCAAATGAGCCGTAGAAATCGCGCAGCACCGGAATCCATTCGCGTTCCCCGTCGGCAATATCATCCAATTGATTTTCCAGATTAGCGGTGAAATCGTAGTTCAGCACTTCCGGGAAATATTCCACCAGCAAATCATTCACCAGCACACCGGTTTCAGTAGGATAGAGGCGTTTGTCTTTCCGCATCACATAATCTCGATCCTGAATGACCGAAAGAATTGGCGCGTAGGTGCTGGGGCGACCAATGCCTTTTTCTTCCAGTCCTTTGACCAGCGTGGCTTCTGTATAGCGTGGTGGAGGCTGGGTAAAATGCTGTTCGGGCATCAGGCGCAGGAGGTCTAAAATTTCCTGCTCGCTCATGTCGGGGAAAATACGGCCTTCGTCGTTGTCATTTTCCGCATCTTCATCGCGGGATTCTTCGTAAACAATCAAAAAGCCTTGAAATTTAATGGTGCTGCCCGTCGCACGCAATAAATAGGGTGTTGTGCCATTTTCTCCCGCCAAGACATCCACCCGCAGCGTATCATATACCGCATTTGCCATTTGGCTGGAAACAAAACGCCGCCAGATGAGCGAATAGAGCTTCAACTGGTCACGGCTCAGATAATCTTTTACCGAATCCGGTGTACGACGCACATCGGTGGGACGGATGGCTTCATGCGCTTCTTGTGCGCCTTTGGTTTTGGTTTTATAGATGGGCGGGTTGTCTGGCAGATAATTTTTGCCGTAAGTATTTTCTACAAAAGCACGGGTCATTTTTTGTGCTTCGGTTGAAACCGCCATGCTGTCTGTTCGCATGTAAGTAATTAACCCGGTGATGCCTTCTTTGAGTTCAATTCCCTCGTACAATTGTTGGGCAATCGACATGGTGCGGGACGAAGTATAGGCAAATACCCGCGAGGCTTCCTGCTGTAGGGTACTGGTGGTAAACGGCGGTGAAGGCCGGCGCTGGCGTGTGCCGCGTTTGATTTCATTGACGGTATAGGTACTGCGTTCCAAAATTGCTAAGTGCGGTTCAACCTCGCCCTGTGAACCAAAGTCAGCATCCTGATTGTTAATTTTGAGCAGCCGCGCCACAAAAGGCTTTTTTCGGTCTTTTTGTTTAGCGAGTTCAGCTTCCAGAGTCCAATATTCTGTTGGAACAAACGATTCAATTTCGCGCTCACGGTCAATCACCATCCGCACCGCAATACTTTGCACCCGTCCGGCGGATAGACGATTTCGCACCCTGTCCCACAGGAGTTCGGTCAGGTTATACCCCACGAGGCGGTCTAAAATGCGGCGAGCTTGTTGGGCATTCACCAATTTCATATCCACTGCACGCGGATGAGAAAATGCGTCTTTGATGGCATCTTCGGTGATTTCATGGAAAACCACCCGTTGAATGGTCTGCGGGTCGATTTCGGAGGCGTGCATCAAGTGCCATGCAATCGCTTCTCCCTCGCGGTCAGGGTCAGTTGCCAGATACACTTCTTTGGCTTTGGCGGCGGCGGTTTTGATGTCTTTGACGACATCCCGTTTTTCATTGGGAACACGGTAGGTAGGCTCAAAATCATGCTCGACATCTACCGAGAGGCGCGAACGCAGCAAATCGCGCACATGCCCGATAGAAGCCTTGACAGTGTAGTCTTTCCCCAAGAAACGGCCTACGGTACGTGCTTTGGCTGGTGATTCTACAATGACCAGTTTTCCCCGACGACGGGTCGGCGATGGCGCTGCTTTCGCATTGGCATTCTTTTTGGTCATAAAGCCCCTTTATTGCTCTGTCCCGATTCCCCAAACATTCTACAGTAAGTTGTCAAGCCCTTTCTCCTTTAAGTGCTGAACGGCCTGCCGGACATCTTGGGCGCGGTCACGCGGACAAATGAGTAACACATCATCCGTATCAATCACCACTAGGTCATCCAGACCAATGGTTACAACCAAACGTTTGCTGTTGACCAAAGTACCTTTGGAGTCAATGCCGATGTGTTCGGTTGTTCCCATCTGGATGTTGTCTGCTACGTTGGAGGCCAAGATTTCGTGAACCGCCGCCCAACTGCCGACATCATTCCAGCCAATATTCACCGGAATCATGGCGACTTTTTCGGCTTTTTCCATGACGGCAAAATCAAGAGAAATTTTGGGCATGTCCTGCCAAACCGCATTGATGGTTTGCAGATAGGTGTCCTTCCCAAAACCCGCCTGAATTTGGCTTAAATTCTGATAGATTTGCGGGGCGTGTTTTTCAAATTCCCGCATGGCTTGTGCCGCTTTCCAGATGAACATGCCGCTGTTCCACGCATACAAACCTGAGTCATAAAAATGGCGGGCGGTAGCATCGTCCGGTTTTTCTTTGAAGCCTGCGGAATGGTAGACCACAAGCCCATTCACTGTTGTCAGCTGTTCCGCCCGTTGAATATAACCAAATCCTGTTGAAGGAAAGGTCGGTTTGATGCCCAGTGTCACAATATAATCTTGTTTTGCCACTTCGCAGGCTGCCGCCAGCGCGTTCCGAAAGCCATCTACATCGTCAATATGATGGTCGGCGGTCAAAATGGCAATTATGGCTTCGGGATTGATGGACTGAATATGCGCCACCCCTAAACCTGCTGCCGGGCCGCTGTCCTGCCCGAACGGTTCAATGATGAAATTTTCGGCAGGGAGCTCGGGAACATCGGCTTTTAAATCGTCTACTTGGCTGGCTCCGGTCACAACAAAAATACGTTCGATGGGAAAAAGCGGCACAAGCCGAGTCACACTGACGCGGAACATGCTTTCTTCAGAAACCAACGACAGCAGTTGTTTTGGACGGCTTTTACGACTGAGCGGCCAGAGGCGTGTCCCACCGCCACCTGCCATAATAAGAGCATAGAAATTATTCATTTTGGGAGTTCCTTAGTGATTGATGTGGTAGGTCATAGGAGCGGTTTGAAAAACCATCCCTTTTAATTCCATTAAAGCGAGCAGCGCATTGACCTCTTGGATGGAAAGTTGGCATTGACGGCTAATGTCGTCTACATGCAACGGTTCTGTCTGCAAAAGTTCCAAAATTTGTGCTTCTTGCGGACTATCCGGGGTCAATATTTTGACTGTCTGACGTGCCTCTGCACTGCGCTGCAATAAGTTCAGTTCTTTTAAAATATCTTCTACCGTAATAACCAGTTTTGCCCCGTCTTGAATTAAGCGATTTGCTCCCATACTGGAAGGTGAAATAACATTGCCCGGCACAGCGAAAACATCCCGTCCGTGTTCACCTGCATAGGTGGCGGTCTGGAGCGCACCACTTTTTTCGGGGGCTTCGACGACCAACACCCCTAAGGATAACCCACTAACGATCCGATTGCGGATAGGAAAATTTTCTTGAAGCGGCGGCATCCCTAGTGGAAATTCTGAAATGAGTGCGCCATGTTCGGCAATTTGGGCGGCTAAATCGCGATGCTGGGCGGGATACATCACATCAAGGCCACACCCCAAAACTGCCAATGTCCGTCCACCAGCACGGATGGCCTCCTGATGTGCCGCGCCGTCAATCCCATGCGCCATGCCACTAATAATCGTCACACCAGCCTGTACCAAGCCAACCACCAATCGGCGGGTCATTTCTGTCCCATAGGTGGAGGCTTTGCGGGTTCCCACCACTGCCACCGCCCGTTGGTCAGCGGGCGCGAGTGTCCCTTTGATGAACAAAACCATCGGCGCATCCTGAATTTCACGCAGCAACGGGGGATAATTGTCATCCGCGAAGGTCATCACCCAAGCGCCCAATTTGTGAACTTTTTCAAGCAAACTGTCCGGGTGGATTTCTTGACGCAGTTTGAGGAGATGGTGAATCGAGTCGGGATACAGCCCTGCGTCTGCCAATGCGTGCGAGTCCGCAAACCACGCATCCTGCATATTGCCAAAATAGGCGTGCAGATGACGCAAACGGGCAGCGCCTACGCCGTGTACTTGCGTGAAAGCCACCCAGAACTGCTGCATCATGCCCTTTGATTTTTAGCTATCGGGGAGCAGACCGGGCAGCGGCGTGATGAGGATGTGTCCGGCGGAGACATCGATTTTTTGAACAATTTCTTCGGTGGCGGGAATCAATACTTCACCATATTTTTCTCCCTGTACCACATAGACAATGTTCGCGCCGGTTTCGAGGATTTCTGCGACTTTCCCGATGTCTTCGCCCGTGTCCGTGAGCATAGTCAGACCAATCAACTGAAAATAGTAATATTCATCTGATTCGAGGGGTACGGCCTCGTCGAGTGGGGTCAGGATATACTGCCCGCGAAAGCGGTCTGCTTCATCGCGGTCATTAATCGTGGTCAATTTGACAATGCCGTAGCCCTGATGCAACCGAATACGCTCCACTTCATAAACATGGAGGGTTTTTAGATTTTCAAGGTCGGTGCCAATGACCAGCCGTTGACGATTTTTAAATTGTTCGGGAAAGTTGGTGGTCAGCTGGACACGCAGTTCCCCTTTAATCCCGTGCGGGCGCAGCACTTGGCCTAAAATGAGATGCTTGGGTGCGGTCATTAAATAATCTCAAGGGTGACGCGCTTGTTTTCGCGTGCGGCGACCACACGCAGCAGTACCCGAATCGCATTGGCGACCCGCCCATCTTTGCCAATAATCCGTCCCATGTCGTCCGGGGCCACTTTTAGCTCAATAATGACGGCGGTGCGCCCCGGAATTTCGGTTACTTCGACATCATCGGGGAAATCCACCAATGACTTCGCAATATATTCAACGAGTTCTTTCACGTTCGGTCTCCAACATAAGTATGTGTCTGTAGAGACACATACTCTTTACCACCCGTCCTGTTTATTCAGTTACGGCTTCCGCTTTTTTGGCGGATTTGAGGGGAGCAGGATAGCGGGTTTTGGGGCTAACCGGGGCAGCAGCAGTTTTGGCTTCCGCAGCTTCGGCAGCCAACGCTTCGATTGATTCGCCAGCACGCAGGCGGGCAAAGCGATCCATCGTGCCTGTAGTTTTCAAAATACGGGCGACAGTATCGCTGGGTTGTGCGCCCACGCTCAACCAATACAGCACACGGTCTTCCTTGAGTTCCATCGTAGCTGGTTGAGTCCGAGGATTGTAAAAGCCGATAGCTTCAATATAACGGCTGTCACGGGCGCGTTCCCGGTCAATAATCACAATACGGTAGCTGGGTTGTCTTTTTGAACCCACGCGGGTCAAACGAATGCGAACCATGGTATCTCCTACTTATCTTAAACCTGGAAAATTCGGCATTTTTCCCTTGCCGATTTTTTTCATCATATTTTGCATTTCTTGGAACTGACGGAGCAGTTGGTTAATTTCCTGCACCGAAGTTCCGCTCCCAGTCGCAATTCTGCGTTTACGGCTGGCATTCAAAAGTTTGGGCTTGCGGCGTTCCTCAGGAGTCATACTGCCGATGATGGCTTCAATCCGCTTCATGTTCCGTTCGGCCTGCTGGTCGTCAATGTTAAATTTTGACTTAAGCTGCCCCATGCCGGGAATCATTTCCATCAACTGCCCAATCGAACCAAGCCGTTTGACCTGCTTGAGCTGCTTCTGGAAATCTTCAAGGGTAAATTGGCCTCTGAGCATGGCTTTTTCCATGCGCTCGGCTTCTTTTTCATCAAAAAGCTGTTCGGCTTTTTCGATAAGGGTGAGCATATCCCCCATTCCCAGAATCCGCGAGGCCAATCTATCCGGGTGGAAGTCCTCAAAGGCATCGGGTTTTTCGCCTGTCCCCAGATATTTGATGGGAACACCCGTCACCGCCCGCATCGAAATAGCCGCCCCACCGCGTGCATCCCCGTCAATTTTGGTGAGGATGAGGCCGCTAATCCCGACCCCTTCGTTAAAGCCTTCGGCGATCCGCACCGCTTCCTGACCGGTCATAGCATCTGCCACCAGCAGCACTTCGGCAGGTTCTGTTCGCTTTTTGATGGCTTGTAATTCCGCCATCATATTTTCGTCAATTTGCAGACGGCCTGCGGTATCCAGAATGACGACGGTTGCGCCCGCTTCTTTGGCTTTTTGTACCCCCCGCACACAAATATCCGGGGGCGAAGCCTTCACCCCTTCTTCATGATAGGGAATACTCAATTGTTTAGCGAGCGTGACCAATTGGTCAACGGCTGCTGGACGGTAGGTATCTGCTGCAACCAGAAACGGCTTGCGCCCTTCTTTTCGCAGTTTGAGCGCCAATTTTGCCCCGGTGGTGGTTTTCCCTGACCCTTGCAGACCCACCAACATGATTACACGCGGAGTTGCCCCTGCCAGATTTAATCGCCCCGGTTCGCCAAGCGTATCAATCAGTTCTTCATGAACAATTTTGATTACCTGTTGGGCGGGACGCAGCGCCTTAGAAACTTCTGCCCCTACCGCCCGCTCCTTGACGCGCTTGATAAAATCCTTCGTGATCTTGAGGTTGACATCTGCTTCGAGCAGCGCCACCCGCACTTCACGCAGGGCTGTATCTACATCCGCTTCAGTGAGCGACCCTTTGCGTCCAAGCTGATCGAATACTTGTTGTAATCGCTCGCTCAGACTCTCAAACATGGGCATAAGGGGTAGTTTCCTTATAATAGACAGTTACCGCGCTGGCATTTTAGTAGAACACAAACCCAGCGTCAAGCATCAAAGGCCATGTTATAATTTGGTCGCAAAATGGTAGTGAGCCAGAACCCACGGCTTAGAAAGTGCGTAGTAATCTTTGAACGACGACAGACTCTTTCATCCTTACCATGCAGCGCATAACGGGGCGATTTTGGTCAATCTCCATACGTATGGGCGAATTGCACTGACTGACCGTGATCGACTTGCCTTGATTCATCGGATGTCGACCAATGATTTAACCCCCTTAAAAGAGGGGCAAGGGGCAGCAACGGTTTTAACCACGCCGATAGGCCGTATCATTGATATGGTGACAGTCTTTCATGCGGGTGAAACAGCTTATGCCATGACCAGTGCTGGGCGCGAGGCACATATTTTAAATTACTTCCGCCGCAACATCTTTTTTAATGATAAGGTCAAAGTCACTTCTGTCAGTTCGGCAATGCGTTTATACGGGTTATACGGGGTTCGCGCTGCCAAATTGGTCGAACATTGGGGTGCCGCCAAATTAGGCTTGTATGAATTTGTACAGTATGAGGGTGTGCTGATTATGCGGGTTAAACCGCTTGCCGGAGGGGGATATTGGCTGATGGGCAGCCCCACCGCCGTGGAAAAAATTCGCAACGGGTTTCATCGAACCGAAGTATTAGATGCAGACATGGCAACCTTAGAACTTTTGCAGATTGAAGCGGGCTACCCGGTCAATGAACTAACCGAAGACTATATCCCGCTTGAGGTTGGGTTATGGGATTGTGTGAGTTTTAACAAAGGGTGCTATACCGGACAGGAAATCATTGCGCGGATGGAAAGTCGGGGCAAATTAGCAAAAATGATGGTACGGATGATTCTTGAGGACACTCTTCCTGTTGGCACACCCCTGCATTACGAGGGGACTCAGGTTGGCACACTGACTAGCATTGCGCGTCAACCCAGTGGCAGCTACTTGGCACTGGGGTTGGTCAAAACAAACGCGGTTAGTGACCATGCCATTTTGACCACCGAACAGGGTATACCGATTAGAATATTAGGAATCGCGGGGTCGCAACCGGGAAGGTAGAGCATGTGCTGCCTGAATTTTGTCGCTAAAGTTCTCGCAATGGCCTGCGGGTTGTTGTTCATTATTTTGATTCCGCCCGCGTTGTGGATGTTGACCTTCACACGGGTGGGCTTGCAAGAAGAAACCTATCTTGAGCCTTTTCAGACGGAAGGGTTTTATGAAAACCTTGTGCCATTGGTGTTACCCGCCATGGCGGAATCCTCCCAAAACGGCCCCAACGCTCCCCAAGAAGAGATTATGCTGCCGGGCAAACTGCGTTTCCGCGATGTGGTCAATAATTTGGAGCAAGACGACTGGAACGCCATTGCGGAAGAAATTGTCCCGCCAGATTATATTAAAACTGAAATTGAATCGAATTGGAGTGCATTTTTAGATTATGCACAGGGAGAAGAACCGCGCCTGAATATCGTCTGGGATGCCTCCATTGTGCGGAATAACCTTCTGGGTGAACCCGGTGACAGGATGGTCAACCGTATTTTTAACACATGGCCTGCCTGTGAGGTAGCTTCTGAGCAGATAATCCGAGATTTTATTGACGAAAAAACAGAAGAATTTCCCTATTGCAAACCGTCTGACCCTACCTTGCAACGGGAAACCTTTGCGCTGCTGACTGCATCCAAAGATGATTTAGCCAACGACCTCCCCGAAACCTTTAATGTGCGGGAAGAAGTGGCAAAACAGAACAATGTTTCCATTCAAGAAGCAGATCAAATTCTCTATCGGGATGTCCAGCGTCCGATGGCGTTGGGCTTGGCACTTTCGCCTCTGACGATTTTACTACCCTGTGCATTGCTGGCTTTGATTGTGATTTTAGCAGTGTCGTCTTCCAAAACGTTTTTTGCGTGGTTGGGCTGGCCGGTGGCTTTGGCTGGGATCACCACGCTCTTGCCGATTGCCATTGTGCCTTTCATTTTGGCTTCGCTGTCTACCCCTGCGGGCAGCGACGTGGATGCCTTTCAGGGAGAAGCGCTGCGTAATGCAGGGAGGGCGTTGGTGGTGTCGTTTACCCGTCCCATTTTGGTACAAGGGGCGCTGATGGTAGCGGTGGGGTTTATCAGTATGTTAATTGCCGCTTTGATGCCTGACCCCGAAGAAGACCTATATTACGCGCCAGAAGGATCAACCGCCCGAATGCACACGCCCCCACCATCCACGCCGATGAATCAATCTTCAATGGTTGCGCCAATTGTCACCCCGCCACCACGTCCAACACCGCCGCCTGCCCCCTCACAGCCGTCTAATTTTGGGCTGGATCTCCCCGAACCAACTTGGCCGGAAGGCAAACCTAAAAATGAGGACAAACAACCGCGCCGTATCAAAGTTCAGATTGATGTGGAAAAACCGTCTAAAAAGCGGTGAAATAACGGAGTCAGCAGTCAGATTTTGGGCTGACTGCTGGCTGAGCATACTTGCTATTAGAGAGAAAGTGCGGAATAGTCCATAGCGAAGGCTTCGGCGACAGGCTGATAGACCAATTTCCCTTGATAGGTGTTGATCCCTTTTTGCAAAGCGAGGTCATTCGCCGCCGCTTTTTCTAACCCGTTATCCGCAATTTTAAGCGCATAATGGAGGGTCGCGTTACTGAGGGCAAAAGTGCTAGTACGCGGCACCGCGCCGGGCATATTGGCAACCCCGTAATGCAGTACCCCATCCACATAATACACGGGGTCGCTATGGGTCGTGGCGCGGGTGGTCTCTACACATCCGCCCTGATCCACCGCCACATCCACAATGACACTGCCGGGTTTCATGGTTTTGAGCATATCCCGTGTCACCAGATGAGGAGCGCGTGCGCCCGCAATCAACACCCCACCAATGACGGCATCGGCTTGGGTGACAGCTTCGGCAATGCTGGAACGGCTGGAATAGACGGTTGTGACCCGTCCGTGCATAATTTCATCCAGATAGCGCAAGCGGTTGAGGTTAATGTCCATGATGGTGACGTGTGCGCCCATGCCAATTGCCATATACGCGGCATGAGTCCCCACGGTTCCCCCGCCCAACACGACGACATTGGCAGGTCGTACACCGGGAACACCCCCCAAGAGCATCCCGCGTCCGCCTTGTGGTTTTTCAAGGTAACGGGCGGCAATTTGGGTTGCCATCCGTCCGGCAACTTCGCTCATTGGTTGCAACAACGGCAGGGAGCGATCCGGCATTTCAATCGTTTCGTAGGCGACCCCGGCGACCCCGCTTTTGACCATTTCGCGGGTAAGTTCTTCGGCAGCAGCAAGATGAAGGTAGGTATACAGCACCAAATCGCCGCGTAAAAAGCCATATTCTTGGGGCAAGGGTTCTTTGACCTTCACCACCATCTGGGCATTGTTCCATACCTCGGCAGTCGTTGGCAAAATTTTCGCGCCAGCGTGTTTATATTCATCATCGCTAAAGCCGCTGCCTTCCCCGGCACTGGTTTGCACCATTACATCGTGTCCATGCCGCACCAATTCGCCCACACCGCCGGGAGTCATGGAAACACGATATTCATTGTCCTTAATTTCCTTTGGGATACCAATTTTCATAGAAGTTGTCCTTATTTTTGAGACTTGAGTAGGGTCTATTGTAGTCTTAAATGTAGCGATATTCTAATGGGTTTTGCTTGACACTTCCAAATGAGATATGCTAATCTCACACACACTGCTCAAAATTGCAGGGATTCTTTTCCAATGATAGAAGTAACAATTGACAGTATCCGCGTAAGTTTGATGTCTCAGCATCGTGTCGTGATGCTTAAAGATTTGCAGAGTGACCGCTACCTGCCTATCTGGATTGGCCCTGCCGAAGCAGAAGCCATCACGGTTGAATTACAAAATATGGAAGTCACCCGCCCTTTGACGCATGACCTGCTCAAATCAGTCATCACAGAAATGGGAGGAATCGTTAAACGCATCCAGGTGAGCGATTTGCGCGACGATATTTTTTATGCGGTCATCGTCATTGATTTGAATGGCGAAGAATTAGAAATTGACTCCCGCCCCAGTGATGCGATTGCGCTGGCGGTGCGGGTGAAAGTGCCGATTTACGTGGCAGAAAAAGTCATGGAAATTGCCATCCAGCCCGAAGACAATGTTGAACTTAGTTCCACGCCTCCCGCCCCAACTGCGGATGATGAAAAACTTAGTTTGTTCAAAGACTTCGTTGAATCGCTCAACATGGACGACCTCGACGAAAGCTAAAACCTTCCTGTGGCACTTTGAGAAAGAGCCTTGAGTGGCTCTTTTGTGTTTTTGATAAAGGCGATTCATGACGGATACACTGCCCTTTTCTTCTCAGATGGCTCCCCACAGCCAAGAGGCCGAAGAAGCTGTTTTGGGGTCTGTGCTGATTAACCCCGATGCGTTTTTTGAGGTTGCCGCCTTCCTGACCGCAGACGATTTCTTTTTGTTGCGGAACAGTTGGGTCTGGGAAGCCATGACCCGCCTCAACGAGCGCAATGAAATCATTGAATACGTCACGGTGACAGAAGAACTTCGTAATCAGGGACGATTGAATGATATAGGCGGTCTTGCTTATGTCACATACCTCATTGGAAACACGCCCACCTCCGTTCATGCTGAAGCCTATGGGCGGATTGTACAACGGGCGGCAATTCGGCGGCGGTTGCTGGAAGCGGCAGAAGAAATCAATACCATTGCTCGTCAAGAAGATGCCGACATCAACGAAGTCATTGAAAAGGCCGAAGGTGCAATTTTTAAAGTCACTGAACAGCGTGCCAAAAAAGATCTGGTCGCTATCCAAGATGCCCTCAGCACCTACTTTGACCGGATCGAAAAACTCTACACCGCCGTTGATGAACGTCTGGGTGTGCCAAGCGGGTTTACTGCCTTGGATAATTTACTGGGCGGCTTTCAAAAAGGGGATTTAGTCATTATTGCGGCGCGTCCCGGCATGGGTAAAACCTCCCTCATGCTCAATATGGCGGTGAGCGCGGCTCGCAGCAAAGCCCGTGTAGCCGTGTTTAGCCTTGAAATGAGCAACGAACAACTCCTCCAGCGGATTGTTTCAACCGAAACTCGCATTAATCAGCAAAAACTACGCTTAGGCCAGTTGAATGAGCATGAATGGGAATTGTTTGTCGAAGCGACGATGGGTGGGTCACTTAACAATTTGCGGGTGTTTTTGGATGATACCCCTGCCTTAAGTGTCATGCAGCTTCGCACAAAATGTCGCCGCTTATACCGTGAAAGTGGTCTGGATTTAATTATTGTGGATTATTTGCAGCTCATGACCGCCGGCGGGCGCTTGGATGGTTCTAACAACCGGGTGCAGGAAATCAGCCATATTTCGCGCAATTTAAAAGAGATTGCCCGTGAAATTAATGTTCCCCTGATTGCAGGCGCACAGCTTTCCCGTGCGGTTGAACAGCGCACCGATAAAAAACCTGTATTATCCGACTTGCGAGAAAGCGGAAGCATCGAGCAAGATGCGGACGTAGTGATGTTCATTTATCGCGATGATATGTATAATGAGGCATCAGAGCGTCCGAATGAAGCAGATATTATCGTCGCTAAACATCGCAACGGCCCAACCGGAACGATTGAGCTTTTCTTCAACAAAGAACTGACTCAATTTGCAAACCTAAAAAAATCATCAATCAATTTGGAAGAATTCTAACTGATGGATTCCTTCAATGGTTTTCCCCCCGGCAAACAGCGCTTAATCCAGATACCAAGCGTATTTTTTAGCGAATTGCTGCCCCAGATTGACCACCTCATTGAAATGAAGGTCACGTTGTACTGTATGTGGGCGCTGCAAACACAAGAGGGTAAATATCGCTATTTGCGTTTTTCCGAAGCCCTCAAAGACGACCTATTTTTAAATGGCATCCCCGCCAAAGACAAGGTAGCCGCTATTTTTGATGGATTCAATCGGGCAGTCATTCGCGGGTCATTGCTGCGCGTGCGGATTGAATTGGCATCGGGCGAGGAAGATGTTTATTTTTTGAACACCGTCAAGGGACGCGAGGCGGTCAAAGCGATTGAAAAAGGTCACTGGATTCCCGGCGATGAACAGCGCCCGATTCAATTAATTATTGAACGCCCCAATGTCTATGTCCTGTACGAGCAAAATATCGGCGCATTAACCCCGATGATTTCCGAACAACTCCGCGATTTAGAACAGGATTATTCGGTCTCATGGATTGAGGAAGCGATTCGGATTGCGACGAATCGAGAAGTCCGCAATTTGAATTTCATCATCAGCATTTTGAAAAGGTGGGAAAAAGAGGGACGGCAAACGTTTGAAGCCAAGCCCACCACACCCGATTTTGAAGCACTCAAAGCCCGTTACGCGGATTTAATTGGCGATTAGGCAATGACTAAGCAAGATTTTTGCGAGGTATGTGATAACTTGGGCATCGTCTATAAAGATGTCGAAGTGGGACACCCCGATTTTGGGAAGGCATTTCCTTGTCCGGCTTGCTGGCGGGGTGCAGAACGTCGCAAAAAATATATCCGCAAAATTAGCCACTTAGAAGCCTACCAAGATAAAACATTTGAAACTTTTCTTTTAGATCCTCATTGGCTGACCCAGCCACAAGTTTTTCATTTGCGCGGTGTCTATGATGAGGTCGTCCGTTATGCCGAAACCGTACAAGGGTGGTTGGTGCTGGCGGGAGGGTATGGTACAGGCAAAACCCATCTCGCGGCGGCAGTGGCGCACGAGTGTATACGACGAAATGAGTACATCATTTTTACCACCGTGCCAGATTTACTCGATAACTTACGTGCTTCCTACGCGCCGGAATCGGAAAATTCCTATGGTCAACAATTTGAACACATGCGAAATGTGCAGGTGCTGGTTTTAGATGATTTAGGTACAGAAAGCGGCACACAATGGGCGCAAGAAAAACTCTATCAATTGATTGACCATCGCTATAACCATAAACTTCCCACAATTATTACCACCAATGTAGCGCTCACCGAACTTGAACCCCGCATTGCCAGCCGTCTGCTAGACCGCAGCTTGAGTACAGTCATAACGATCAATGTCCCAGATTACCGTCAGGGCGACCAGCTAGGCCAAAATCTGGAGATTTCGGAACTCTCCGACTTATCACGGTATCGCGGCATGACCTTTGATAAAATCAACTTTCGGGTGGGTACAGCTCAAGAAAATTTAGAAAGAATTGTCCGTGCATTAAAAGATTATGCTTTTGATCCAGAGGGCTGGCGGGTCATTGTGGGCAGTTTTGGGGCAGGCAAAACCCATCTTGCGGCTGCCATTGCCCATGAATGGCAGCAGAATACTATTAAAGGCACAAAATCTCCTTTAGTTGTTCGGACTGCCGATTTGATGGACTATCTCCGTGCAACCTTTGAGCCGAATTCGCGGGTGTCGCTCAACAACCGCTTTAACGAAATTCGCAATGCTCCATTGCTCATTTTGGATGACTTTCATCTTCATTCTAAAACCCCCATCTGGTCACGGGAAAAGTTGTTTCAGTTGGTAGACTACCGTTATCTCATGAAATTACCTACCGTATTCGCTATCGCCAATTCTTATCTGCAAGTTTTGGAAGATGAACATCCCGATTTTCACAGCCGTTTGAATGACAAACGGTTTGTACGCTGGCATTTCCTCGAAACCCCCGATTATAGGCGACAGTTTAAACCCTAGCTCTTTCGCAAAATCACATAGCGGTTGCTGCCATCGGCATCATAGGTAGCGACGACCTGTAGTCCTGCGGTCAACGTGGTCATTTCTGCTTCATCGACATAGTGGCAGTAACGCAGTGCTTGGGCTTCCCGCCGCCAATCCAGCAGATAATCATGGCGCTCAAGCGGCAAATTTTGATAGTCGGCTGGCACTTGCGGGTCATCCCATGCCACAATCCGCTCGCGCAGGCGTTCATTTTCGTAAAAAGTCCAGAATGCCACTGCCAGAATACCATCCTCGGCAACCCACCCCATCATTTTTTGCAGGAAGGCCTGTCGTTGGGCGAATCCGGGAATGTGGTGCATCACCCCGAAGGCAACCACCACCTCCAAGGGCAGCTTTTCGGGGGTGTAATCGGCTAAAAGGTCGGCTTGCTGAAGCTGATGGGGGATTCCGTGTTCCGTCAGGGTTTCGGCTGCCCGCGCCAGCAAAAATGAATTGCTATCCATCCCCATGTAAAATAGATGCGAAATGTGTTGATGCAGAAAAACACCGAACCGTCCATTGCCACAACCAATATCCAGCACTTGCAACGGACGGCGGGCGGGTAAAAAGGGCAGCAGATGTTCCCAACCAGCCCATGCGCGTGCGCGGGTTTCATCAAAACTGTTTGCAACGGTCTGGTAAAATTGCTGGTTAAGCTGGTTAAGTAATTGGATGGTCACAGAGTCCATGTTTGAATCCTTTGATGTTGCCGAACACCAAGACAACTTACTGCCGATTTTACGGGAAATTGTCGCCAATCCTGAAATCAAAGGGCGGGCGATTGATAACCTGTTAAAACAGTATCCCCGCGACGGCAAAGGCTATTTTGCCCGCAAACATTTGATTCAAGCCTACCGTGAACTTGCCAATACACACGGTTTACCGCCCTACGACCCGACGGTGGTGGAACGGTTGCAGCGTAAGCCGATTCGTACCAATTCCGGCGTGACCCCCATGACCGTGTTGACCAAACCATTTCCCTGTCCCGGTACGTGTATTTTTTGCCCCAACGATTTGCGAATGCCCAAAAGTTATCTGGCAGACGAACCGGGGGCGCAGCGTGCCGAAGCCAATGCTTTTGACCCGTATCTACAGACTTATTCCCGCCTGTTGACCTACAAAGAAATTGGTCACAGCACCGATAAAATTGAAATTATCGTATTGGGCGGTACATGGTCATTTTATCCCGAACCCTATCAAATCTGGTTCATCAAACGCATTTTTGATGCGTTGCATGATTTTGGCAAGGAGATTGACCGCCGTGAAGAAGCCGAAGCGCAGATTCGCCATACCCGCCTGCATCCGTTGAATCTGGTCGAAGGGCAGGTCGACGGACGGCAAATGATTGAATCTTACAATCAGATGGTCAACAAGCTCTATCGAGACGAACTCAACATGGGCTTTGAATATGCCACATGGGAGGAATTAGAAGCGGCACACCGTGAAAATGAACAGGCCAAGTGTCGCAGTGTGGGCTTGGTCATCGAAACCCGCCCGGACTATCTGGATGAAGCAGAAGCGATTCGCCTGCGTCGGTTGGGCTGCACCAAAATTCAAATTGGTATCCAGAGTATGAATGAGGACGTGCTGAGGCTGAACAAGCGCGGGCATACGGTTCAGCGTAGCCGGGATGCCCTCCGCGCCCTTCGCAAAGCGGGCTTTAAAATTCATGCCCACTGGATGCCGAATTTATATGGCTCAACACCGGAACTGGACATTGAAGATTACCAGCGTCTTTTTAGTGACCCCGCCATCAAACCCGATGAGCTGAAAGTGTATCCCTGTTCGCTCATCGAAAGCGCCGAGTTAATGCAATTCTATGAACGCGGTGACTGGCGACCCTACGAAGAACCTGAACTCCTTGAAGTGTTGGTGGCAAGTTTCCGCGATGCGCCTGAATATGTACGTTTGACCCGTGTGATTCGGGACATTCCCTCCACCGACATTGTGGTAGGCAATAAAAAAACCAATTTCCGTCAGATTGTGGAAGATGAAATTAAAAAACGGGGAATCCACAGCCAAGAAATTCGCAGCCGTGAAATTGGTAGCCAAAAATTCTCGATTGAGGAGTTGACCCTCAAGGAAGTTCATTACGACACCACCATCGGCGAAGAAATTTTCCTGCAATATATCACCGCCGAAAATCAAATCGCGGCCTTTTTACGCCTTTCCTTACCAACCGATGAACCCATCGTGCCGGAATTAGCCCATGCCGCGATGATCCGGGAAGTGCATGTTTATGGACGAGCGGTGGAAATCGGGCAAAATCTACATGGCAAAGCCCAACATGCCGGACTCGGTACACGCCTGATTGAACGGGCAGTCGACCTTGCGGCTGAACGTGGCTATCAAAAATTAGCGGTGATTTCCGCAGTTGGCACACGCGAATACTATCGTAAACGCGGTTTTGTAGACGGCAACCTCTATCAGATAAGGGATTTGAACCCATGACCCATCCTATCGAAATTCTCAAAAAACTGATTCGTTTCGACACCACCAATCCGCCCGGTAATGAAATTTTGTGTATCCAATACTTGGATGGGTTGCTCAAACAGGCTGGCATTGAAACCACGGTCATTGGCAAAGAATCCCACCGCCCCAATCTGATCGCCCGTTTAAAAGGCACAGGCACCGCCCAACCCTTGCTGTTGTACGGGCATGTGGATGTGGTGACAACCGCCAATCAGGACTGGCAGCATCCCCCGTTTGAGGCGGTTGAAGCCGATGGCTATGTGTGGGGTCGTGGTGCGCTGGATATGAAAGGCGGAGTCGCCATGCTGGTTTCCGCGTTTTTGCGTGCCAAAACTGAAAATCTCACCTTGCCGGGCGATGTGATTCTGGCGATTGTCAGCGATGAGGAAGGTACGTCCGATTACGGCGCAAAATATCTGGTCGAAAATCACCCCCAACATTTTGAAAATATCCGCTTTGCCTTAGGCGAATTTGGCGGGTTTTCCCTGCACTTGGGCGGCACAAAATTCTATCCCATCATGGTTGGGGAACGGCAAAGCTGCAATTTGAAAGCGACTTTGCGCGGCCCGGCGGGACACGGGGCGTTTCCAATCCGTGGTGGAGCAATGGCAAAACTCGGTCACTTTTTAACTGCCCTCGACGAACATCGTTTGCCGCCCCACATTACCCCTGTTGTCAAACGCATGGTGGAAACGATGGCGCAGCAAATCGAAGATGTTGAATTTAAGCAGCATTTAACCCTGCTCCTCACGCCTTCGCAGGTCGATCTTGCGCTGGAACGCTTGGGAGAACGACGACGCTTTTTTGAACCGCAGTTTCGTAACACGGTCAGTCCAACCATTGTGAATGGTGGGCATAAACTGAATGTCATTCCGAGTGAAATTGAACTCAAGCTCGATGGGCGGATTTTGCCAACTTTTACACCGGAACAACTGCTCTCCGAACTCCGCCAGATTGTAGGAAACGAAACTGAGATTGAAGTCACGCGCTATGAACCCGGCCCTAGCAGTATTGATATGGGTTTATTCGATTTGCTGGCAAATACCCTCAAAGAAGCTGACCCACAAGGCTACCCGGTACCACTCTTGATTAGTGGTGCGACGGATGCGCGTTATTTCTCCCGCTTAGGGATTCAAACTTATGGATTTTTACCCATGAATTTGCCGGAGGATTTTGCCTTTATGCCGCTCATTCATGCCGCTGATGAACGGATTCCGGCGGATGCAGTGACATTTGGCGCAAATACGATTTATCAGGCTTTGCAGCGTTTTGGGGAGGCTCAATGATGGAGAATTTATTGCTGGACAATCCCCTCGTTTTATCGGTGTTGTTTCATCCCCGGACAGAAAAAGCGCATTACCTTGATGCAACAGGCAAAATCAAGGATGGCACGATTCCTGTAGATGAACATGTCGTCTTAGGCTACCGTTTGTACATCCATGAACCTGACAAACCCGTCATTGTGTATTTTCATGGCAATGGCGAAGTTGCCAGCGACCACGACTCCATTGCGACTTTGTACCATCAGGCGGGGGTATCCCTACTGGTGGTGGATTATCGCGGGTATGGCTGGAGTACCGGTAAACCTCTCACCAGCAAATTGTTTTCCGATATGGAAGGGGTGTTTCGCGCCCTGCCCGCCATCCTAGAAAATGCACGATTGGCAAATAGTCCGGTGTATGTCATGGGACGCTCACTGGGCAGCATTTGTGCGATTCATAGTGCCTCGTTGTATCCCGACTATTTTAAGGGGTTGATTATCGAAAGTGGTATCGGAGCGACAGCACCCTTGTTAGCGCGGCTTGGGCTACCCCTTTCGTTGTTCGCCAATTTTCCTGACCCAATTCGGAATGTGGAAAAAATCAGCCAGCTTTCGATGCCCCTGCTGGTGATTCACGGGGAACGTGATTCGCTACTGCCTGTGAACAATGGTCAGGCATTGTATGATGCTTCACCATCAGAACAAAAAACGATTTTTCGTGTACCCGGAGCCGAACACAACAATATTTTATATGTTGGCATCCCGCGCTATTTTGATGAAATTCGGCAGTTTATCGGGCAGGCGAGTGGATAGCTCGCCTACCCCCTGCTCAATTTAATCCTCAATCGTCACAAAAGGACGAATTTCATCAAGCGTTGCCGGGCCAATACCGGGAACATTATCGAGTTCGTCAATCGTGGTAAATAATCCATTTTCCTCACGATAGGTAAAAATTGCTTGTGCGGTGGTTTCGCCAATTCCCGGCAGTTCCATCAGTTCTTCCACTGTTGCCGTGTTAATGTTAATCAACGGAGGGTCGGTGGGCATGGGGGTCGCGGTTGGTGCAGGTGTATGGGTCGGACGGGGGGTATCTGTTGGCACGGGTGTGTGGGTTGCCGTGGCAGGAATTTCCGTTGGTGCTTCGGTTGCTTCCCCTCCAACCCCTGTAACAGTCACAAGCGGGCGAATTTCTTCGAGCGTGGATGCCCCGATTCCAGATACATTGTCCAGCTCATCCACACTGGTAAAACCGCCGACTTGAGTACGGTAGTCTATAATCGCTTGCGCCGTAGATGGCCCAACGCCGGGCAGGGCATCCAATTCTTCCAGTGTCGCAATATTTAAATCAAGGATGGCAACACTTGTCATACCCCCTGCCGATGGAACAGCGATTTGTTCACCCTTTTTAGGCACATGCACCTGTTCGCCATCTTGCAAGGGTTTTGCCAGATTGACCAGCGATAAATCCGCTTCTTCCGATGCCCCTCCTGCCGCTTCAATCGCATCCTCGACCCGCGAGTCCGGTGGAAGGGTATGCCGCGATTCGGGGTTGGTCACTGCGCCAGTCACATAAATTTCAATCGGCGGAATCGGGGTATGGGTCTCCGTTGGCGGGGGAACATTAATTGTAATCGCCACAGGTTCGTCTTGGTCAAACAGGAAAAAAGCGAACACTGCCAGAATAAGCAGCCCCATCCCCAGTAAAATGATCCATCGGTAGCGTTCTAAAAGCGGTGGATTTTGTGCCATAGCCTTCACCCATATCAACCCTAATAGGCTATGAGAATAACGCTTGAGTCGGAGAACTGCGAAAAATTTGTGCAATTTTTTAAGGTTGGTTTTTAGAAAGTTTGTGCTATACTAAAAGTCTATGGGAATAGCTACTTTTTTCTTCTTCGCCAATGCAGTTCGCACCAGAAAGGATGCTGAATGCAAGTGCGCCTATTGACCAGTCAGGGAATGACCTACGACGCTCCGTGAAATGGCCTGAGGACTTGCGAAAAAATCCACAGGCCATTTTATTTCTTTTGAAAACCCACTTGAAAATGCAGGGGAAACACCTTGAAAAGTGAATTCACCGTAGCCAATGCGTATACGTATAACCGCACCTCACCTGCTCGCTGGCTTGCCTCGCATGTCTGGCGGCATAAGTATTTTCTGATTTTTGCGACTCTGTGTTGGATAAGCGCCTATGTTTCATTTTCCACCTTACAGGTGTTGATTGGACGGGCGGCGGAAGAAGTTCTTAATCCCACCTCAGACAATGCCTTGCTTTACATCGCCCTGACTGCGGCTGGCGTTGCCTGTCTGGATAGCATGTCCTCGCTAACAGGCGGGTTGCTCTTAGAAACCCTCGGTAAACGGGTGCAGCGCGACTCACGGGAAGAACTGTATAGCAGTTTGCTTTCTAAAAGTCAGGTGTTCCATGACCGCCAACGCACCGGGGACATCATGGCACGCGCTACCGAAGATATGCAGGGATTAAGCGACATGGTGGTTCCCGGTTTTATCTTCGTGTATGACAGTTTTATCGGGATTGCCATGCCGCTGATTTTCATTGCCAGCATCAAGGTCGATTTGCTGCTGACACCGTTTGCATTTCTGACCATTTACGTGTTTGTGGTGCGCCGCTACACCAGCCGTTTGAATCCGGTCATTGCCAAGCAGCGTGAACAATTTGGCGTAATGAATGCGGGGCTGGAAGAAACGGTTTCTGGCATTGAAATTGTCAAAGCCAGCGCTCAAGAAGCCTTTGAACGGTTGAAGTTCCGACGGAATGCCCGATTGTTCAAAGATTACTTCGTGCAACAGGGACGGATTGAATCCCGCTATCTGCCCCTCTTGATGTACGGGGTGGCTTTCGGGCTGATGTTCTTGCACAGCATGATTTTGTATCGGGCAGATGAACTTTCTATTGCCAACATCATCGCGGTGATGGGCTTGTTCGGGGTGTGGCGTTTCCCGGTGTTCATCTCCATTTACACATGGTCATTGATGGAAAACGGGATTAACAGCGCCAGACGAATTTTGACCATCATCAACGCCGAAACAGACCTAGATGAAAATGCTGTGGGATATGCTGGAACGTTGCGCGGCGAAATCGCCTTTGAAAATGTCTCTTTCGGCTATGAAGATGGGGTTGTGCTGGAAAACATCTCGTTTCATGTGGAACCGGGTCAAACCGTTGCTATTGTGGGACAAACCGGGTCAGGCAAAAGTACGCTCACCGAACTGGTCAATCGCACCTATGATGCCACCAACGGACGCATTTTGATTGATGGGGTTGATGTCCGTGAATGGAGTTTGGACGCGCTGCGTTCCCAGATTTCAAAAATTGAGCAGGACATTTTCCTATTCTCGCGGACGGTAGGTGAAAATATCGCCTTTGGTGCAACGGATGCCACGCAGGAACAAATTGAGCAGGCTGCTAAAGAAGCCCAAGCCCACAATTTTATATTGTCCTTTCAGGACGGCTACCAGACCAAAGTCGGTGAACGTGGCGTGACCCTTTCAGGCGGTCAGCGTCAGCGCATTGCCCTTGCCCGCGCTTTTTTGAGCAACCCGCGTATCTTGATTCTGGACGATTCGACCAGCGCGATTGACAGCGCCACCGAAGATGAAATCCAGAAAGCCATCAAACGCGCCCAGCAAGGCCGTACTGTACTGCTCATTACCCACCGCCTGTCGCAGATTCGCTGGGCAGACAGGATTCTCGTTATTGATCAGGGCAAATTGGTCGCCAGTGGAACGCATGAAGAACTGCTGCGCCGTTCGCCCCATTACCGCCGTATTTTTGCCCGTTATGATGCCGCGCTGCCTTCGGAAGAATTAGAAGCCGAAGCGCTGGCAGTCTAGGAGGAACGAATCGATGGGCTTTATTATGGATGGCCTCGACGCGGAGGCCTATGACCGCCAATATGCTGATGGTGCATTGGTCAAACGTATTATTACCTATTTCCGTCCGCAGTTTCCGCGCATGGCAATTGTGGCAACCGCCGTTGTTTTAACCGCCGGGGTGGATGTTCTCCTCCCAATTATCATTTCGCGCAGTCTGGACACCCTCCAAGAGGATTCTGATGGAGCAAACCTGCTGCTCATCACTGTGATGATTAGTATAGTCGCGTCTTTGTCATGGGTATTTAATATGCTGCGCGGTTGGCTGTCCGCCGAAGCAGTAGGAAATGTCGTGCTGCAACTGCGCGAAGATGCTTTTGATGCCGTCACCGAACGCGATCTATCGTTCTATGACACCTATCCCTCCGCAAAAATTGTTAGCCGTGTCACTTCGGATACCGCCGCCTTCGCGCAAGTCGTGGTTTTGACGATTGATCTCATGAGTCGCGTACTGCTGGTCGGTTTTCTAGTCAGCTATTTATTCACGATTGATGTGCGCTTGACCTTTGTGCTGCTCACGATTTCGCCGTTTATCATCATCGTGGCGCTCAGTTTTCGCAAAATCGCCCGTGATTGGGTGACACAATCGCGTCGTGTGCTGGCAGAGGTGAGCAATCACTTTCAGGAAACCATTAGCGGGATTGGTGTCGCCAAAACCTTCCGCCAAGAACACGCCATTTACGATGAATTTCTGGATGTCAACCAGCGTGCTTACAAAATCAATGTGCGGACGGGTTACACCTTTACCAGCATTTTTCCCATCCTGAACGTGTTTTTTGGATTAGGAACAGCCAGTTTGTTGTATTTTGGTGGCGACTATGCCCGCAGTGGTTCCCTGAGTGCGGGTGACTGGTATTTGTTCATTCAGGGGATGGCCTTGTTCTGGTTTCCTTTGACCAGCATCGCCTCTTTCTGGAGTCAATTTCAGTTGGGTTTGGCGGCAGGTGAACGGATTTTTGCCATCATGGACGCTGAACCCAAAGTTGTGCAGACCGACAACAAAACGCTGGACAGTTTGCGGGGTGAAATCCGCTTTGAAAAGGTGGATTTTTCCTACAACGACAAAGAAACCGTCCTGAAAAATTTCTCCCTAACGATTCGGGCAGGGGAAACCTTGGCGCTGGTCGGGCATACCGGGTCGGGCAAATCGAGCATCACCAAGTTGATTGCGCGATTCTACGAATTTCAGGGGGGGCAACTCCTGATTGATCGGCATGACATTCGCAGCTTGTCCCTGATTGATTACCGCAAACATCTGGGGATTGTGACCCAATCGCCCTTTTTATTCGACGGTACGGTGATTGATAACATTCGTTACGGCAGCCCCGATGCCACCGATGAAGATGTTATGCGGGCGGCGCATGAAGTCGGCGCGGGTGATTGGATTAAAAGTTTGCCGCAGGGGTTACAAACACAAGTCGGTGAACGCGGCAGCAGCCTCTCCATGGGACAGCGCCAGTTAGTCTCCTTAGCGCGGGTGCTGTTGCAAAATCCGTCCATTTTTATTCTGGATGAAGCCACCGCCAGCATTGACCCTCTGACCGAAACTTTGATTCAAGAGGGATTGGATACCGTCATGGCAAACCGCACATCGATTGTGGTTGCCCACCGCTTGAGTACCATCAAAAACGCAGACCGGATTATCGTGCTGCGCGAAGGCAAAATCATTGAGGAAGGCAGTCACGACGAACTCCTTGCCCAGCAGGGACATTACGCAGAACTCTACAACACCTACTTCCGCCATCAAAGCCTTGAATACATTGAGGCATCCGGCGAAATGGTCGCCTAATGAAAAAGGCGGGGTGGTAAAATACCCCGCTTTTTTGTTGTATAATCTGTTCAGGATAGGAGATAACTATGCCAGACCCTAAAGTCACTCCCCAGACTGAGATTGAATTAGAAGATGAGTGGGATGAAGCAGACCTCAAACGAATACTTGGTGATGCTTTGAATCCTGATGGTTCAATAGATTATGCAAAATTAGACGAACGCACTACCTCTATGACCCTTGAAGACTTCTTTCCCGAAGGCGATGAGGAAGATGAGGCGTAACTTGCCTCACAAGTGGCATCTGAAAGTCGGGGCAGATGCCCAATCAGTTTTCGATACCCTTTCAAAAAGCCAAAAGCGCACTATTTTTCGACATTTGCGTGAATTATTAATCATAGACGACCCCTATAGCCATTCCTCTGTAGAGATGCTCAAAGACAAAATATTTGAGCGCACGCGCAAGTTTCGGGCGGGTGATTTTCGCGTTTTATTTTCAATAAGTCCGATTGAAGTCACCCATCTCAAGCATAAATATAAAGGGACGCTTTATATTCTTGATATTCGTAAGCGGAAAGATGCTTACTGAGATATGGAAACCAACGACCCCGATGATTTTTTGACTGTTGCAGGTCATCAATTTATGGTAATTTCTAAGATAAATCAAACGTTTTCCAACCAGCTTTTTCAATTGCCCAGCGAATTTTTTGGAAATCTTCTTGTTCGGTAAATTCAAATAAGGTAGGCGGATCTGTGTAAAATTCAATGTAGGGAACGCTGCTTCTCCAAGCCTGACTCTCTACCCTTGCTCCTAAAATATTCCTGACTGCAATTTCTCGCCATGCCTTTCTACGCTCAATGTATTTTTCTAACTCCTCATCAGTTTTATTGTTTTTTATTTCTGCTAAGTTTTCTGGACTAAGATACCTCTTAAGATAATTTTTATAACATAAAGCAAAATCAATGAAATTTTCCTCCCCATTTTCATCAAGATAAGTCAGCCTACTTTCGGTAATATTTTGAATCAGTTTGCTATCCATTTTAATTTTCTGTCTCCAAAATTTCTGCTAATGGCGTAGGCAAGTTATCAATACTGCACCTATTTTTCTCCTGTTGATAAACCCGAAGGCCATCTGTCCCCTTCTTTTCTGCCCATTTCATCATCAAGTCACGGTCTTCAACATAGTCGTAGAGGGGAATCCCATGCCCACACGAGGTACTCACGCGGTGAATATCCGCCACGATAATCTGTCGCACGCCTGTATACAGGGTGAAATGCGGTGAAAAAGTTTCCCATTCTGTATGCGTAGGCAGAATCGTTCGTCCAACCCCATACAACCGCACGATATTCGGAGCGCCGTTCAACGCGCAGAACATGAAGGTAATCCGTCCATTTTCCAGCAAGTGTGCAGAGGTTTCGTTGCCACTTCCATTCATATCCAGATAAGCAACTTGGGTTTTGGACAAAACCCGAAAGCAATCCAACCCCTTGGGCGAGAGATTGACATGCCCATCCTGGCTCAAGGGCGCAGTCGCTACAAAAAACAGGTGCTGTTCACGGATAAATGCTTGCAATTGGGGGGTAATCTGCTCAAAGACTTTGCCCATTCAAATTATCCTTCTGTTAAATCTTTCGCTGTCGGAATCCCATCTAAGGGCGTTGCGTGCAAAACGGCGTTGCGAATGGCTTGTTCCACCATTTCCGCCGCATACGCCCCAATCACAGCGACATTCGCCTCATGGGTGCCAGTTGCCAGCGCAAAAAGCGTATCACCGTCAAAGGGGGTGTGCGCCGGACGCACCGCCCGTGCAATACCATCCTGTGCCATTTGTGCGACTTTGTTGGTTTCTTCTTTGTTCAATTTTGCGTTGGTCGCTACCACCCCGATTACCGTATTGGTGGTGACGTTTGCAGGCGGCAAATTTTTCATCATCTCCAGTGTATTCGCAAAAATTTTGCCTTCAGGGGGCATCCGTAGCCCTGCTATAATTTCGCCCTGTGGGTTGATGACATCGCCCGCCGCATTGACCGCAATCAACGCTGCCACAATCAGTCCATTGCCCAGATCAAGACTCGCAGACCCGATTCCCCCTTTGGTCGCAAAGTCTTTGCCCAAGGCCCCGCCGATTTTTGCGCCTGTTCCCGCACCGACTGCCCCCTGTACGACAGCATTTTCTGAGGCATTTTGACAAGCTGCATAGCCCATCGTGGCATCAGGCCGAATTTTAGGGTTGCCGACATCCAGATCAAACAGGATTGCACCACTCACAATCGGGACAACGCCAGCACGGGTGATATACCCGATATTTTGCTCCTCTAAATAGCGCATAATGCCGTCGCCTACTGCCAACCCGTAGGCGCTGCCCCCGGACAAAAAAATGGCGTGAACCTGCTGGACATGGTGCATCGGACGCAGCAAATCGGTTTCACGGGTGCCGGGTGCGCCCCCGCGCTGGTCAATCCCCCCCACTGTATTGGGCGGACAGAGAATCACGGTGCAGCCAGTGATTCCATCCGTTAAATCTTGCGCGTGTCCAACCTTGAGATTGGGAACATCCGTCAATGTACCGTTCATTGTGTTGTCCTGCTGAATTGAGGCAAATTATACCGAGGGATTTTTCCGCTGCCCTCTCCAGAATAAGTCCAAATAGACGGAAAGGGCAGGGACAGAGGATTATTGATACCCGCCGGAAATATATTGTCGGAGGGTATGGGCTTCTCCTTCAAAATATTCCAATTGGGCTTTGACCACATCGCCAATTGAAACAATGCCCACGAGCGTTTCTCCATCCATCACGGGTAAATGACGGATGCGTTTGTTGGTCATGGTGTTGGTCAGATAGGCCAAATCATCCTCCAACAGCGCGATAATCAAATCTCTGGTCATCACATCGCTGACCTTGCGCGAAAAAACGGCCTCCCCATGTTCTGCGACTGCCCGCACAATATCCCTTTCCGAGATGATGCCGACGGGCTTGTTTGCATCATCTACAACGACCAGCGCCCCGATTTTATAATTTGCCAGCAGTTGACTGGCTTCTTGCAGGGTGTGGTCTGGTTTTGCGCTGATGACCTCCGAGCTTTTCTTCTTGAGAATCTCTTTGACTTTCATCGCAGCACCTAAAAAAATAAATAAACAGATAGGCACAGCATATCATGAAACTGTAGAGACCTGTTAAATTTCGCGGTCTGAAATTGCTTTTGGCATATACTTTAAATTGGCAGACAGGAAGTGTTGTAGAGCGATGTTAGATTTAAGCGGACAAAAATTAGGGCAATACGAACTGCGCGAACGACTCGGACGGGGCGGCATGGCAGAAGTATACAAAGCCTACCAGCCCGGCATGGATCGGTTTGTGGCAGTCAAAATGATGCTCGGACATCTCGCGGATGATGAGGGCTTTATCGCCCGATTTAAACGGGAAGCCCAGAGCGTTGGCAAACTCCGTCACCCCCATATTGTCAATGTTTTTGATTTTGGGGTGGAACGCGATGTTTATTACATGGTGATGGAATATATTGAGGGGGATAACCTCAAACACTATATTCAAAAACGCCAGGCCATCCCGCCTTATGAAGCCTTGCAATTGACCTCACAAATGGCGGACGCATTGGCCTATGCCCATAGCAAAGGCATGATTCATCGGGATTTAAAACCCGCCAATATCATGTTTATGGACAAACATCATCAACATGCGGTGTTGACCGATTTTGGGATTGCGCGGTTGATGGGGCAATCGGGTTTAACCGCCAGTGGCATGATGGTGGGGACACCCGCATATATGAGTCCTGAGGCGGGGCGGGGAGAAGATACCGATGAACGTTCCGATTTATATAGCTTAGGCATTATTTTGTATGAAATGGTGACAGGCAATGTTCCCTACGATGCAGATACCCCCATTGCCATCATCATGAAACATATCAATGCCCCGCTGCCCACCACCCGTAATTATGGACACCATGTTCCCCCAACCGTCGAAAAAATCATCGTCAAATCGCTGACGAAAATGCCCGCAGACCGTTTTCAAACTGCTACCGAAATGAAAAAAGCGGTAGATACGGCGATTGCCAACTGGTCACAAAATTTTCTCCCTGATGATGCCACCGAAATTTTGGAAGTTCAAACTGATGAAGCCGCGACACTGATTCAATCTGTCGCTTCCGAGCAGCGCACCGTACAGCAAACCAATTTAATGTCCTCTAATGCTACGCAATTACCCAAAGCAATCACCCCCGAACGTAAAAAAGCATCTGTCTGGTGGGTGGTCGGGGCGGTGCTGCTGATGGCTGTTTTGGCGGGAGGCGCGATGGTGCTGCTGCTCGGTGGGGAGGATGAACAATCTAAAGAAAAAACTGCTACAGAGGTCGTTGTTGCTGTCACCAATTCGCCTGTTTCCCCAACAGGGATGCTGACCGCAGAAGCAACCCAAGAATCGGCAACTGAAATTCCGACACTTCTCCCTACAACGGTTGTTCCTACCGAAGTACCAACCCTCATCCCTACCGCCAGACCGACCCTTGTACCAACCTCTGTCGAAGTTGCGGCGGTTAATCCCATTCAACTGAGTACCTTTCCGCGCAACCAGCAGCTTTATCCCGCGCCGGAAGGCAGTTTTGCCCTTGAAACCCGTGTCCAAGCGCCTGTCGAGATGGATTGGCAGTCCGCCGGATTGTATGTGGCCCTTGAAAATGGCGGGCGGATTGAATTCACATTGGGTTACTGCACCCCGAATGGCACAACCTGCGTCGGGCGTGGCATTTATCTGGATTATTTGAATGGCGTGGAATTTGAAAATCTGGTGCGCCATGAACAGGTTGAATTTACAGCCGAACAAGCCCACCTCCGTTTAACCCGACAGGAAATGACTTTTACAGCAGAATATCGCGCCGATGAGGATGAAAATTGGCAAGTATTGGCGGAATTTGATGTCCCGGAAAATGCGCTGGAAGTAGGACTAACGGCGCAATCGGCTTCAGGCGGGGCAGCAGATTTTAACCCGAACAACGCTGTGCCTATCACCGCTACTTTTGCTGAATTTGAACTGACCCCAATTGCGAACGTTGCCCCCGAACTGCTCTCCGGCATCACACCTTTGCAGGATGAAATAGATACGCTCATTCTGACCGGGCAAAATGAAGCCGCCTTGCAGCGCGTGACTCAGTTGTTGGAAGAAAATCCGGCCAATAGTGAAGCACTGTTTGTTCGTGTGGGTTGGTTGGTTGAACAAGGAGATTCAGAGGCTGCATTCGCCGATGCTGACCGGATCATCGAACTTGTGCCGGACAGCCCGTTGGGATACATCGCCCGTGCGGATGTGCTGTCCAATTGGCCTGTCAATGATATGGCAGGGGCAGCCCAAATTCTTGAAGAGGCCAACCAGCGCTTCCCGGAGAATCCGCATATTTTGTGGCGTTTGGCACACGCTTATTACCAGCAATCGAGCGATTATTACCCGCGTTATACCGAATTGTTTGAGCAAGCGGTTGCTCTAGGCGCGAGCGGCATGGGATTTACCTATTTTGCCGGTGATATGCTGTATAACGCCGTCGAAGATTATGAACGGGCTGAACCCTATCTCCAATTGGCACACAGCAGCCAACTGAAAAATGAATTCACCCTGATATTTCTTGCCAGAACCTTGATTGAATTAGGGCGGACGGAAGAAGCCCTTGAAATCGCCCGTGCGTTTGAATGGGGGGATGAATTCTGGTGGGGCAACGCCGATGCCACTGATTATGCGGTGCTGGCGTATATTGCCTACCGTGCCGGAGCGTATGAACAGGCCACAACATGGGCGCAAAATGGCATGGCGCTTTCGTCGGAGGCCTATTCCGCCCAATACGTGATGGGGCTAACCGCGTGGGCAGCGGACGGGGATGTACAAGCCGCAATGTCCTATCTTGACCCGCTTCTGGAGGTTCTTTACTACGGCGAACCGTATTTAACCCCCCGATTTGGACATACCGTTCGTTTTGACCGTGCGAAGATTTTTGCCGAAGCAGGATTGCACGACGAAGCACTTGCGGCCTATACCCTAGCCATTGAGGAAGGCGCACTCGGCGCTGCTGCCTTAGAAGGCCAAGCCGACAGTTACCTTGCTTTGGGAGATTCAGAATCCGCCCTCAATAACTTACGGGAAGCTTTTAGCATTCTAGGAAATGACTCTCTCGCCGAACGTGAACGACTCAAACAGAAAGTCGTGGATTTATATTGGGGGGATGAGGCGGTCGATGTGATCAACCCGCCTATCGAATATGAACTGACCGAATCCGAATTAAGCATCCCGATTTTGTCAGGGTTGAATCCGACGCTGGATGAATTCGATGCCCTGCTGCTCACTGAAAATCTCTATACCGTACTGGAAATTGTGAACGAACGGCTGGCGGCTGAACCAGACAACATCGAACTTTTGGCGGTGCGGGCATTGATTTCCCTAGAAATCCTTGAAGTGGATGCAGCGCGGGCAGATGCCAACCGCATCATTGAACTTGCCCCCGAAAATCCGTTGGGTTTCATTATCCTCTTTGAAATTGCCCATCATTGGTCAGTTGATGATGCGGCTGCTAGCTTAGAAAATGCACAATTGGCCTATACCCTTGCGCCCGAAAATCCTGAAACCGTCTGGCGCTTGGCGTGGGCGTATTGGCGACATGACCGCGATGAAGAAGCGGAAGACACCTTCCATCAAGCCCTTGACATGGGAGCGCGGGGCTATCGCTATGCCCTTGCGGCTGGCATGTTCTGGTACACCCTTGGGGATGATGCGGAAGCCATTGAACCCCTCAAAACCTACTCTGTAGCGCGGCCAAGTGCCTTGTATGAAGCCAGTCATTTGCTTGGTGCTTTGATCCAGACCGAACAAACCGATTTTGCGCTGCAATTGGCCTATAGCATGACCGATGAAGCCAATGACGAGCGCGGGCATTATATGACGCTGGCCTACACCGCTTATCGAGCTGGGGATTATGAACAGGCGCAGGCTTGGGCGCAGGTTGTCATTGCCTTTTCATCTGATGATGTCCCGGAAGCGCGGTATTTGTTGGCCTTGCTCAAGTGGTATCAGGATGGAGATTTGGCAGAAGCCTTAGCAATTTTTGCCGCAATTGAAGGCACTCCCTACGAGGGATTCTTTATGAATATGCGCTACGAACACAATATCCAGCTTGACCGCGCAAGAATAGCAGTCGAGGCTGAAGATTATGAAACCGCCCTAGCGTTTTACACCGCCGCAACCAATGAAATATATACGCCGTTTGTTTATGAAGAACGCGCCGATGTGTATTTGGTCTTAGGTGATGTGGACGCAGCACGGGAAGATTTACGCGCAGCCGCAGATATTGAGGAAGATGAGGCCGAACGCCAGCGTCTCTTTGAACGCATTTTGGAACTCGGCCCGGAAGAATAAACGATGGGCGGGGAAATCCGCCCATACTCATTTTTAGCTTAATGCCGGCAGCGCTTCATGATCCTTGAGACAGCGCTCCAACACCTTGCGCGACTCCCGTACATTGATTTTGGGGGCAGCTTCCGCGTAGAACCGTTTGACAACTGCCTCTACCGTATTAATTGCAGCAGCATCGGTGCGGCTAAAATCTACGGCGTAGTTGGCTTCATCCAGCCCGTCGATGGGTTCAAGCGTAATTTCGGTCACATCCCGCGAACGGGACATCTCGATCTTTTTCTTACGCTTGAGCGCCTCCTCTGCCCGTTGTTGCAAATTTGCGGTGGGGTGGTCGGCTGCCGCACGGGTATAAAATTCGGCAAGCTGCCCCTCTAATTCTGCGGCAAAGGTCATCACCGCCCCAAATTGATTGAGCGTCATTATTCAAACCACCGTTCAATCACAACTTTGTGGTCGGTGAAAAATTGAATCGCATCTGGCCCTTGTCCGTGGGTATCCCCGAAGAAGGAGTCTTTTTGCCCTCCAAAGGGGAACCATGCCGCCGGTGCAGCGACTCCGATGTTCACCCCGATATTGCCAGCATTGACGCGATATTTAAATTCGCGGGCATGATGTCCACTGCTGGTAAAAATGCTGGCAGCATTTCCGTAACGGCTGGCGTTGATGGTCTGCACCGCAGTTTCAAAATCAGGAACGTGCATGATGCTCAACACCGGGCCAAAAATTTCTTCTCTGGCGATGGTCATGTCTTTATCGACCTTATCGAAGATGGTCGGGCCAACAAAGTTACCCGATTCGTAGCCTTCGACCTGAATATTCCGACCATCCAGCAGCAGTTCCGCGCCTTCTTGCACACCCTTTTCAATCATGTTCTGGATGCGTTCCTTGGCCTGCGCCGAAACAACCGTTCCCATCTGGCTTGAACCATCCAGCCCGTAACCGACCCGGAGTTTTGCGGCTTCTTCTTTGAGCGCATCGCGGACAGGCTCATAGGCATCGCCCACCGCTACCAGCACCGAACCTGCCAAACAACGCTGCCCGGCGCAGCCATAAGCCGACCCTAAAATATTGGCAACACTTTTTTCAATATCAGCATCGGGCATCACCGCAAGATAATTTTTTGCCCCGCCCTGCACCTGCACCCGTTTGCCATATTTGGCACAGGTTTCATAGACGATTTTGCCCACATGCGACGACCCCACAAACGAGACACCCCGAATCAAGGGATGTTCCATAATGGCGTGGGCGGTTGCTGCATCCCCATGCACCAGATTCACCACCCCTTCAGGGATGCCAGATTCCTCAATGAGTTCAAACATCAACTGCATACTGAGGGGAGTCATGGGGGAAGGTTTGACGATATAGGTATTCCCGCAGGCAAGGGCGGTGGGGAAAAACCACAACGGCACCATCATCGGGAAGTTAAACGGGGTCAATGCCGCAAAAACGCCCATTGGCTGACGTTCGGCGGTTTCATCAATCCCTGCTGCCACATCTTCCATCTTAAAACCCGTCATCAACGAGGGAACACCAAAGGCAAATTCAACGCTTTCAATGCCGCGCAGCACTTCGCCGCGTGCTTCGTCCATCGTTTTGCCGTTTTCCTTAACCACAATTTTGGCGAATTCTTCAAAATTTTCTTCCAGTAAATTTTTGAAATTGTGCAGGTAGCGCACCCGCTTGACTGCTGGTGTCTGCCGCCATTCCTGATAGGCTTCATAGGAAGATTGGGCGGCTGCATCTACTTCAGCACGGGCGGAATGCGGAGTTTCCGCTAAAACTTCGCAGGTTGCGGGATTAATAACGGGGGTAAATCCTTCAGCACTCGACTCGACCCATTCACCATGAATGTAGTTTTTTAACCTGTCTGCCATACAACATCACTCCAAAAAACTGGGAAATTGCCCAATATCATAGCGCTAAATTGTGAAAATGAACACACAAGCTACAACTGCTATTTTGGCAAGCGTTAAATTGCGTTAAAATAGGCAGTCGGGTAGAGGAAACAGATGCAAAAGATTTTTCCAATTAACCGCGAAAATATTATTACGATTTTTTATTCGCTAGGGATTCTGCTCATCCTTATAGTGGGGTGGGAAGGCTTCAAAGAAATTGGGCGTGCCAACAATTACAACTTAAAAATCGGTTCCTTCTCGATAGGAATGAACGTTGCCCGCGATGTCAATATGCCCCACCTGCGCGATATTGCCGAATCTTTGAATGAGCCTGCCCAGCGCAACGGCCCACCTTTAATTGAAGTGCTGCTCGAAGCGGCATTTTTTACCGCCAAAGAAGCCTTGCTTGGCTTTACGATGGGGACGATTTTAGGACTGGTGCTGGCGGTGGTTTTTGTGCATTTCCCGATTTTACAACGCGGACTTATGCCGTTTGTGGTCGCTTCTCAGACCGTACCCATTTTAGCAATTGCGCCCATGGTGGTTATCTGGGCTTCCAAAGCGGATATTTCAGAACTCGGTGTGCCTATCATTGCGGCGTATCTGGCATTTTTCCCCGTAACGATTTATGCCCTGCGTGGGTTGGCGGATGTGCCACAAACCGCGATGGAACTCATGAAATCGTATGCGGCGAGTCCGATAGAGATTTTGTTCAAACTGCGTTTACCCAACTCAATTCCCTATATTTTTACCGCGCTGAAAATTACCGCACCTGCCAGTGTGGTCGGGGCGGTCATTGGAGAACTGCCCTCCGGTATTCAGGAAGGGTTGGGGGGCGCGATTATCAATTACGCGCAATACTATACATCTGCTCCGCCGCGTTTGTGGGCAACCAATCTCATTACTGCGTTGCTGGGAATTTTGTTTTTCACGGTGGTTGCACTGGTGGAAAAGTTGGTCGTCCGGTGGAAGTCGAATAACTGATTTTAAGAAGGTCATCTGTGAACGAACAAACACCACTCATTGAAATTAAAAATTTGAATAAACAATTTACCACCGCCGACGGTAAAGTAGTCAATGCACTGGAAAATATTCAACTGGAAGTCAAACGGGGTGAATTTATTTCGTTGATTGGGCCGTCTGGGTGTGGCAAAAGTACCCTGCTCCGATTAATTGCTGATTTAATTCAGCCCACCAGTGGGACGCTGACCATCAATGGACATTCCGCCGAAACCGCCCGCCGAAACCGCGAATATGGTTTTGTTTTTCAAAGTGCCACGCTTTACGATTGGCGAACGGTGATTAAAAATGTCCAACTGCCGTTGGAAGTGATGAAATTTTCGCACCATGAACGGCACGAACGCGCTCAAAAAATGTTAAAACTGGTCGAATTGAGCGACTTTGCTGACCATTATCCTTGGCAGCTTTCGGGCGGGATGCAGCAGCGTGTGAGTATTGCGCGGGCGCTGGCATTTGAACCCAATCTGCTGCTGATGGATGAACCCTTTGGCGCATTGGATGAAATGACCCGTGAACGGCTGAATAACGAACTGCTGTCTATCTGGCAAGCCATTCCAAGTATGACGGTTATTTTTGTGACGCATAACATCGCCGAGGCGGTGTATTTGTCTTCGCGGGTGGTGGTCATGTCGCCGCGTCCCGGACGGGTGTATCAAGTGGTGGATATTGACTTGCCCTATCCGCGTAACGCTGAAACACTGGACACCGATGAATTTTTCCACTACAGCAGCCAGATTCGCCATTTACTACGTGAGGTGATGGTCGGATGACCGAACACGAGCCATACATCGTAAAATCGGTGAAGGTGGAAGAAAAGCCGATAACACCCCCGGTGGAAGAAACGCCAGAAGTCGTGCTGCGTCCCAACCTCAATCGGGATGTTGCTGGATTGATGACCCTGCTATTTATCGTGATTGCCTATCATATCCAGCACCCGACGCTGCTGCTCCGCGCTCAGTTTGGGCGTTCGTTTCGTGGGGAAAGTTTCCAAGAAGCGATTGCAGTTGGTCTGTTATTTTCAGGCGTTTTTTTGGTGTTTGTGGGGCGCAAATTCTGGAAAAATTGGCAAGAGCCTGCCGCAAAGCTGGATACCGCTTTGGTGATTGGGCTTATGCTGTTTGGCGTGTATTTTTTCATGTTCATCTGGCAGGACGCTAACCCCTTCCATGCGTTTTATAATTTAGATGCCGAAGCGCTAGCAGATAATTTTCGGGAAGAATCCTATGTGAATCCCGCCAAAGCCTTGAATCTGACGGCTGTTTTTACCGGTGCGGGATTGGCTTCGGTCATTTATTTATGGTCGCCGTGGGATACCAAACGAAAACTGCCCATGTTTATCTTGCAAAGTGGGGCGGCTGTAACCGCACTGGTGGCGGGTTTTGCTGCGTTTATCGCCCAACATCCCATTTTTTCGACAAAGACTGACATCAATGGGGGGGTAGTGGCGCTGCTTTTGCTTGTTGCGGGGGGGGTGCTGGTCGAACCACAAAAATTGCTCGCGGGTAAAAAATCATTTGACCGCCTGCGCTTGGCGATGGCAATTGTTTTAGGACTGTATGCGCTGCATATCTTTGCGGTGGTCGTGGCTGATTTTCATATTTTTGCCCGCTATTATGATGTCAAAGACAGTATGTTTAGAGACCTGCTAGGCAGCGATGCTCAAAATGATGCGCTGTGGGCCTTTGATCTGATGGCGATGCTGGCGGGCGTGGCGATGGTGTCCGCCTTTTATCTCCTCTCTCCATGGGAACGGCTAGGACTCTATGTACAGGTCATTCGTAGCAACATAACCCCGCTTCTGATCGCAATTTTTGCCATTTTTGCTTGGGAACAAGCCATCAAGATTTTTGAGATTGAGGAATTTTTGCTCCCCAAACCCTCCGTCATCTGGGAGACCTTCAAGGAAGAATATCCCAAGATGGTGGCGGCGGGCTGGTTTACCTTCCAAAATGCCCTGCTGGGGTTTTTAGTCGGTTGCGGCTTGGGGATTGTTACAGGGATTGCTTCAGCGCGTTTTAACCGTTTTAGCAAAGCAATTTTGCCGTTAGCGATTGCAGCGAACTCCATCCCGATTATTGCGTTTGCGCCGATTGCCAATTTCTGGTTTGGGGTGACGAGCATCAATTCCAAAATTGCGATTGTGGCGGTGCTGTGTTATTTCCCGGCCATGATTAGTACGGTGCGTGGTCTGACTTCGGTAGAAACGATTCAGCTAGAGCTGATGCGCTCGTATGCGGCTACAGAACTTGAAATTTTCCGCGCTCTGCGTTTGCCCAATGCGCTCCCGTTCATTTTTAGCGCTTTGAAACTGGCAACTACCCTCTCGATGATTGGGGCAATCGTGAGCGAATTTTTTGGCGGGTCGCTCTCTGGGTTGGGCTATCGGATTCGAGAAGACGCAGCCCTGTTCCGTTTTCCTGAATCATGGTCTGCCATTCTAGTGGCTTCCTTTTTTGGCATCGGGTTTTACATTCTGGTGTCGTCCGTAGAACGGGCGGCGATGCCTTGGTATCGGTCATTCCGCAGCGATGCTGCGTAAAGACAAATAGAGTTTAGACTTAGGAAGAGGATTTACATATGCTTCGCAAAGTGTTGGTGCTTCTCTTGGCGGGCCTGCTGGTGATGGGGATTTTGCCCTCCGTAACCGCGCAGGACGAAATGGTCGATGTGCGTGTACAGTTGAAATGGGTAACACAAGCCCAGTTCGCCGGTTACTATGCTGCCCTGAATGAAGGGTATTATGAAGCCGAAGGTTTGAATGTCACCATTCTGCCCGGTGGCCCGGACATTGGCCCACAGCAAGTTGTTGCTGCTGGCGGTGCGGAATTCGGCATTGACTGGATGGGCAGCCATCTGGCAGCGCGTGAAGGGGGTTCCGGCGCGGTGGTGATTGCTCAGATTTTCCAACGCAGTGGGATGCGTGAAGTCACATGGAAAGACTCCGGCATCGAAACGATTGAAGACATGGAAGGCAAAAAAGTCGGCGTGTGGGGCTTTGGCAATCAATTCCCCTTGTTTGCGGCGCTGGTCAAAGCCGGGCTTGACCCCGAAGACCCGAATGATGTGGAAATTGTCAACCAACCCTTTGATATGACTCTGCTGCTCAACCGTGAAGTGGATGCAGCTGCCGCCATGACCTACAACGAATTGGCGCAGGTGCTGGAATTCGTCGGTGAAGATGGCTCATTCCCCACCTACACCCTTGATGATTTGAACGTGATTGACCTCAACGAAGTTGGTACGGCGATGTTGGAAGACAACATTTTTGCCAACGAAGAATGGTTGGCGCAAGAAGGCAACGAAGAAATTGCGATTAAATTCATCAAAGCCAGTTTGCGCGGTTGGGCATTCTGCCGTGACAATGCTGCTGCCTGTGTGGATTATGTGTTGGCAGAAGGTTCAACCCTGGGTGCCGGGCATCAAACATGGATGATGAACGAAATTAACAAGCTGATTTGGCCTTCCGAAGGCCCCGTCGGGATTATGAATCCTGAAATGTACCAACAGACGGCAGATATTGCGCTCAACTACGAAGTAATTACCGAAGCCCCCGATGAAGGTGCATGGCGGAATGACCTCGTAGAAGCGGCAGTTGCCGAATTGCAGGCCGAATATCCTGACCTCGACCTCGTGGGTGCGGATTGGGTCGCTGAAGAAGTTGCCATCACGCCCAACGGCGAATAAAAATTTTCTAATCTATTCAAGTGGGGCGGAGGATTCTTTGCCCCACTTTCTTTCAAATAACAACCCCAACCCTATCTTGCTTCAATCCGAATTTCGCGCCGCCCCACATTATTCTGACTCTGCGGAATCTGCACATCTTCATGAATCAGCCCTGCCCAGCATGGCTGCGGGTTGCGTGCCTCAATAATTTCGGTCATGCGTACCGCCCCCCAGACTTCGCCGCGCTGTCCGGGTTCAAGATAGTAGTATGTGACCCCCTCTTGGGCATCGGTGACAGCCGTGAGATTTTCAACTGCTGCTAGCCCCCATCGCCAAGGATAATCATTCTGGCTGGTTTCACACATAATCCCCACTCGCCAGACTCCTGATTGATTGTATGCACCAAGGGAACTGGCAAGCTGGTCTTGCTGATACACCGTACCGGGGAAAGGGCCAGCCGTGCGAATCGGGGTATCGCCATAGTTCCGCACGGTCAAATGAAACACCAGCAAATCACCCTGCGGGACGGTGAGCGTGGTTAAGTCAGAACAAACCAATTGCGGTTGGGGAATTTTTTCGCCTGAGCTTGTGTCATCCGTAAAATAGGTTTCTTGGTAGGGAGCAGTATCAAAACAAACTGTCCCGCCTGTCGCTTGGGGAATAATTTCTACTTGGGGCAGACCGCTATCCTCAATGGTGAGGGTATTGGTACGTATCAACCGTTGTCCTTCATCGTCTTGAGCAACTGCATAAAGGGTATAGGTTCCGTTATCGGGGGGGCGCATGTTCTGGTCAACCCCACCGTCATAATCAAAAGTGTGTGCGCCAGCTTCCCCCGATTCGCGCCCGCCCTGCCGTTCTGAGATAAAATACTGCACCCCCTCGGCATCTTCCAGATAAACACTGAGGGTAGCCGGTTTGCTCAAGAAAATGTTAATCGCCACACGGTCACGAATCCCATCTTGGTTGGGGGTAAAAACAGTCGGGCCAACTTCAAAATATTCAATGAGCGGGAGTTCAGAATCGCCCTCGGCAATTTCCAATGTACCGCTTTGGGTTTCGCTGTCCCCATCCAACCCATGGGCGGTGAATGTCCATGTATATAGGCCATCGGGCAGCAGACGGGTTTGCAATTCCCCTTCCCATGATTCATTTTCGTGCTGGAATCCATCCACCACGCCGCTAAATTCGACGCTGTAATCGCCCGCAACACGGCGCTGCTGGTCACGAAAAACGTACTCTGTGCCATCCTGACTGGCAAAAACCAGCGTAATATCCGCCTCCCGCGAAAGCGCATAGGAAAAAATGGTAATGTCGCTGTCGCCGTCTGCATTGGGAGTAATCCGCGCTGGCGAAAATCCCGCCTCTTGGAGCAATGCACCCGGCGGTTGCAAAATCAGATACCCGACCAGCCCCACGACCAGCGCCGAAATCAACGCGGTACTTACAACCCAGATTTTTGGAATTGGCATGTGTCCCTCCAACGGGGTATCAGTCTAGCCGAACTCATCTCAGAATCAACCTATTTTTGCCTGACGTTTGTGTTAGTTGGCCTTCAAAACCTTCGCTTGTAAGGATAAATTTCGACCTGTACTATTGTGAAATCGTTGTTGAGAGGCGGGATGCCATTGTCCTACACAGATGCACTCGATTACCTTGCCACGCTGATTGTTGCCAAGCGGCGTGAACGATTCATGCCGTTGGAAGTTCCCCGTAAAATGATGACGCAGCTCAACAATCCCCCCGAGTCTTATCCTATCATCCATATCACGGGGACAAAGG
This sequence comes from uncultured Anaerolineae bacterium, assembly GCA_964639245.1. Taxonomy (GTDB): domain Bacteria; phylum Chloroflexota; class Anaerolineae; order Aggregatilineales; family J027; genus SB15. Next base: position 53,344 of record CAZXCU010000018.1, on the reverse strand, counting down.
GCAAGGGGTCAGTGGGGGCAATGACCGCCGCAATTTTACAAGCATCCGGGCTGCGGGTTGGGTTGTTTTCCTCCCCACATTTGCAAGATTTTCGGGAACGCATCAAAATCAATCAGCAGATGATTGGCGAACGGGATGTTGTTACACTCGTCAATCGCATTAAACCCATCATTAAAAACTTACCCGAAATAAGTTGGTTCGGGGCGGTGTCTGCCATGGCTTTTACCTATTTCAAAGATATGGAAGTGGATATTGCCATTATTGAAGTGGGTTTGGGGGGGCGTTATGATGCGACCAATCTGGTGACACCTATTGTCTCGGTGATTACCAGTTTAAGCTATGATCATATGGCGATTTTAGGCCATTCGCTCCAAGAAATTGCCTTTCACAAAGCCGGAATTATCAAAAAAAATGTGCCGGTGGTCAGCGCCCCCCAACCCTCCGAAGCCTTAGAGGTCATCGAACGCACATCTGTTCAAATGGATGCGCCATTTACCCTAGTCGGGCGCGATTGGCAGTTTGAATCGCAGGGCAGCAATTTAAAAGCCGAATATTGGCAGGCAGGCAAAACATCAGAGACACTGCAACGCTACCAGACACCCTTGTTGGGGGAACATCAGGCCATCAATGGGACGGTTTCACTCGCTACAATAGATACACTGTGTCAGCAGGGGTTTTCTGTTCCCCTGTCAGCCATTCAGCAGGGGTTGATGCAGGTAAATTGGCCTGGGCGATTAGAAATTATTGGCGAAAAGCCACGGTTGATTCTGGATGCTGCCCACAATGCCGATTCAGCCCATTGGCTTAAACGCGCCTTGTTAGAACGCTTTCCCGATATTCCGCGTGTGTTGGTATTCGGGGCAAAATCGGATAAAGATATTGAAGGTATGTTGGCGGAACTGCTGCCCGCCGTAGATTATTTCATTGTGACCTTAGCGTTGGATTCGAGAGCAGAAGCGCCCGATGTCATTGCGGATATTGCCCGACGACAGGGCTTTACAGGTACAATTGAACTAATCCCGTTTGTGCCGGATGCACTGGAGACTGCACGCCAGTATGCCACACAAACAGGATTGGTCTGCGTGACAGGTTCAATTTATCTGGTAGGGGAAGTTCGCACGTTTTACGGACTCAAAGCGGGTCGTGCCGTGAATGTAACGAGGGAAAAATAATGATGTTTGGGCATGGAATAAGCGATTTTTATAATGTTCACGATGCCGCGCAGAATCAGGATGGGCTGATTGAAGCGATTCTTGTTCCGCTACGGGATACGGTTATTTTTCCCCGGATGGTTTCGCCGATTGCCATTGACCGCGAAAAATCGATGGGCGCGGTGGCCTCGGCGCAAATCGAAGCCTCTACCATTATCGGGGTATTACAAAAACAACCCTCCGTGTTTGACCCGCGCTCGGAGGATCTCTACACGGTAGGGGTTGAAATGGCCTTGGGGCGCTTGATGCACCTGCCAGACGGAGCAAGCAGTGTCCTTGCACAGGGGCGGCGGCGCGTTGAAGTCGTGAGCGTCGAACAAACCCATCCCTTTTTTGTGGTCAAAGCGCGTCCGGTGGAAATTGCCTACAAGCCAACCCGCCATGGGGAAGCCTTGATGCGAGCCGTGCTAACCCTGTATGAACGCTGTGTGAAACTTAATAAAAGTATTCCGCATGAAGCGTATATGTACGCCATTAATCTGGATGATGCTGGCTGGCTGGCGGATTTAATCGCTGCGACTTTGCCGCTTAAGCACACCGAAAAGCAGGAAATTTTAGAAAAGTTTGAGCCAGTCGAACGGCTGCATCGAATTAGTGTGCTGCTGGGACGCGAGCTAGACGTGCTGGAACTGGAGGAACAAATTCAAAACCGGGTACGGCGAGAAGTGCAGCGTGGACAGCGTGAAACTTATCTTCGTGAACAAATGCGGATTATTCAAAATGAGCTGGGCGAAGTCGATATTTTTCAGCAGGAATTTAACGAACTGCAAGACCGCATTAACGCCTCCACCATGCCGCAGGAAGCCTATGAAAAAGCCATTAAAGACTTCAACCGCTTACAAATGCTGCCGCCGGTTGCGCCGGAAGTAGGCATTTTGCGAACTTATTTAGAAACGCTGCTCGACTTGCCATGGACAAATGAAACCGTTGATAATCTGAGCTTGCCCCATGCCCAAACCCTTCTGGAATCGAATCATTTCGGGATGGAAAAAATTAAAGAACGGATTTTAGAGCATCTGGCAGTGCGGAAACTTGCCCCCGCCGAAATGCGAACGCCGATTCTGTGTTTTGTCGGCCCGCCGGGAACCGGTAAAACCTCCGTTGGTAAAAGTATCGCCAGCGCTTTAGAACGCGAATTTGTTCGTATGAGTTTGGGCGGAGTCCATGACGAAGCCGAAATTCGTGGGCATCGCCGCACGTATATCGGGGCGCTGCCGGGGCGAATTATCAATGGTATCCGACGGGCAGGGACAATCAACCCCGTTTTTGTTCTGGATGAAATTGATAAATTGGGGCGGGATGTCCGTGGCGACCCCAGCGCAGCTTTGCTCGAAGTGTTAGACCCGGAGCAAAATTTCGCCTTTTCCGACCATTACCTAGAAGTTCCCTACGATTTGAGCAAAGTCTTGTTCATCGCTACCGCCAATACACTCGATACAATTCCAGCCGCGCTGTTAGACCGTATGGAGGTGATTGAGTTTCCCGGTTACATTGACGATGAAAAATTAGAAATTGCCCGCCAATTTTTAGTTCCGCGTCAATTGAAAGAACACGGGATTGACGACCAGAATATCCGCTTTGAGGATAGTGCGCTGGTCAAAATCATGCGTGCTTATACCCGTGAGGCAGGTGTGCGAAATCTGGAACGGGAGATTGCCAATGTCTGCCGCAAATTAGCCCGCCGGGTAGCAGAAGATAGACGTACCCCCAAGAAAATCACGCCCGAAATCGTGGAAGAATATCTGGGGATTCCCCATTTTTTGGAACTTGAACGCGAACGAGAAGACTTGGTGGGCATTGCCACCAGCATGGCATGGAGCGCGGCGGGGGGAGATTTACTGTCCATTGAAGTTAGCCTTGTAGCTGGCACAGGCAAATTGCAATTGACGGGCAAATTGGGCGATGTCATGCAAGAATCGGCCCGTGCCGCGCTCAGTTATCTTCGCAGTCGTGCCGATGTGCTGGCATTAGACCCCCACCAATTTGAGCAATGGGATCTTCATATTCATGTGCCTGCGGGGGGAGTTCCCAAAGATGGCCCTTCGGCGGGGGTGACGATGGCGGTGGCCCTCATTTCTGCCTTTACCCATCAAAAAGTGCGCCATGATTGTGCGATGACAGGGGAAATTACCCTCCGTGGGCGCGTGCTGCCGATTGGGGGAGTACGCGAGAAAATTTTAGCAGCGCACCGGGCGGGTATCCGACGGGTGATCTTGCCCAAACAAAATCAAAAAGATTTAGCAGACATCAATCGAAAAACCCTTAAAGAGATGGAAGTGATTCTGGTTGAACATATGGATGAGGTCTTGCCGCAGGTGCTGGTCAACAAACCTCGTATGAACACGACCCTGATGCAGCCGCCTGCATCCGTCATGGGAGCAGATTTACGCTAGATGAAAAATTTACTTTTGCTGGTCTTAGGGGTTGTGCTGGCGGGATGTTCGTTTTCGCTTGAGGAAGACCCTACCCTTACCCCAACGCCTTTACCGCCGATTAATGTGGAAGTGGATACTCCCACCTATACCCCTACCGCCACCGCCACTGCGACTTCCACCCCCACCCCGACTTCTACCCCGACGGAAACGCCGCTGCCCACCGAAACGACAACCCCGACCCTTGAACCCTCGGCAACGGAAACCCCGATTCCGACCCATACACCCTTCCCGACTTCCACCCCCATGCCACAGGTGCAGTTCAAAAATGACCAGTGGCAGCAAATTGAAGTTGCACCCCAGCTTGCCGAAGGCTTATCGACCAACTGGGTAGCTTTTATCAATTACAATGATCGTACCAGCCGCACAGCGACCCTTGAACCCGCCAGCCAGATTCAATCGCTATATATGTACCGTCCAGATACGGCACAGCGCTTAAAAGTTTTTGATATGCCTGCCAATGTGGGGAGTCGTGTTTTTCCGTCTCAGGCGGGTACACATTTTGTTTACTTTGTAGAGCCAAATGTTAGCGTGGATGCAGCAGGCAACCCAACAGGCGGGCTGTACATGCTGGATTTGACGATTGGCTTAAGCTACCGCCTCTTTGATATTCCTAATATCAATCCACGCGGGATTTCAGGCCACAGCCCGGCATGGTCAGGGGATGGTCAAAAATTAGCGGTGGCGCTGACCACAGAGTACGCTACCGATATTTTCATCATGAATGCAGACGGGACAAACTTTCGGAATGTCACCCAGCATGGCAGCTATGATTTATGGCCTGCGCTCTCGCCAGATGGTTTGTGGCTGGCCTTTGTCTCTGACCGTGTAACCTGCCCCACATGGACTCCGGGGGAATCGAATACCTGTGATGCACCCAATGCAGCCCATCCCACCGATGGTAATTTGTTCATTCAAAATTTAAATACTGGCGAAGTCCGCCAAGTCACGGATATTCGTTTGAACGGTGCGCCACGCTGGATAACCAACACCAAACTGGTCTTTTCTACTGGCGGAGGCAACGCGCTGGCAACCCAAAGCGATTTGTGGGTAGTGGATATTGAGGCAGGGTCAGCCGTTCAAATTACCGAACCCGGCACCTTAAATCTGAGCGAGGCCTGGACAGAAGATGCTTCCCGGGTGTTTTATCAACGGGCAGCCAACACAACCCTGTTGATTCTGGCAAATAATGTGGGACAGGAACTCGCAACCACCACAGAATTTATCTTCCCGCGATATGGCCTTGCAGCCGATTGGTCGCCAGACAGCCAATTTTTGGCGCTTGGTGGGCGCAACGGGCAGTGTCCGTATGGCATCATTGTGGTCGACCCGTCCCTGCAAGTGGTCACGGCACCCAGCGCCAATTTGCTGGCCTGCGACCCCATGTATGCCCCGGAAGGTCGTTTTATGGCCTATGTGGGGATTCGCCCCGGTACCACGACAGATGGGCGGGTGGATATTTATCTTGCCAATACCAATGGCTTAGGGGCGCGAACCATCACCGGTGATCTGGAAGGGCAGATGGTACTGCTAGATTGGGTTGGGCCTACCGCTGTCCAAGCAGAGGATTAGCTGCTACCCCACGGTGTCATAACTCAGCAGGATAACGGGCTGTCCTTTTAGGCGGGTTAAAATGACAACGGCATGGCGTTCACCCTCTTTCAGTTTCAACATCTGCTGAAGCTGTTCGGGGGTGATGGGGCTGCCCCGCTTTTTCACCGTAATGTTTCCGACCTGTTGTTCACGCAACCGCGCCCGTAATTTTTTGAGGTTAAACGGCATCCATTCGTCAATTTGCCATGCCCTCAACCAGCGGCTTTTTATTGGTGTATCTCCGGTGAGATAGGCAATATCGTCATCCAAACGATACGCGGTGAGGTGCAGGTGGGCCAGCATTTCGCTCAACAAACCCGAACGAATCACTGATGGGTCAGGCTCATACAAATACCGATGAGGGCTGTCGGTAAGCGCTGGGGCAGGGTAATTTTGTGGGACAAGAATCTCGTTTTCGGGGAGCAGCACCGCCCGCCGTCCTTCAAATGCAAGTTCCCCTAAACATACAAGAGCTTCTTTCAACTCCCCCCCATAGCTCACAAATTCAATGCCTGCGGGAAAATCGGCAAGCTCTGCTAACTGGACTCCGGGCGAAATTTTGACCAACAGCGCCTTAAAATCCCATGTTTTGACCACCGCTAAGGGCGGGAAGTAATCTTTCACTGAAAAAATGCGTTTGGTGTCATCCCGGCGGGCCGGGTCAAAAAATGCCGCAGGAACAGCATGAAGCGGCAGAGGGTGGGTTAAATCAGCTTGAATAAAATCTGCCTGTGCTTGATACACAGAAGCGTTATGACGGGCCATCTGCAATCGAGTCGCATCCAAATCGAGACCAATCACCGGCCTGTTTTGACCCATAATGATGGTATCCCCCCCAATGCTGCACCCCAAATCCGCAATCTGTGCATAGGGAGATAATTTCTGTGCGTGATATTGGGCAACAGTTTCATGGCTGGCTTGTTGAAGCGCCTCCCCTGTAAAAAACATCCGGTCTGCACGGGTAAATTTGGAGGTGGCTTTTTGCCGCAAGCGGGCTGTTTCCAGCGCGGCGGCGGCTATTTCAAGGGGGTAAATTTTGCGAAGCTGAGTCAGCAGGGGTAAGGTATTGGCAGCGCTCAAGTCAGCCTGTGCCAATTCAGCCAGCAAATCTGACGGGAGCGCCGCGAGAATTTCTACAGAAAACAACGCCGATTAATCGTCTTCGTCTTCTTCTTCATCCACTTCCGGTTCAAATTCTTGCATGATTTCGACGAGTTCATTCCATTCATCGCGCATGAAATGAATAGTTACGGAATCGAAAAAGGTGATGTCAAAACCGACTTCGCCATCTTCGTCTTCGACACGGTAAATGCTCAGGCTCTCGCCTTCGTAAAGACTCTGCATTCTGATGCCATCAGGAGGGGTCACTTGCTTACTCGCTTTCTTGTTCCATCGTATCCAGGGCAGCAAGCACTTCAAGCAAAGCTACAAGGCTTGCGCCACTATGTGTTTTTTCGGGAATATCTTCAAGCTCCAGATTATACCGCTTTTCAAGGAGATTGTGTTGGAAATCTGTGGCTTGGGTCAACTGCTCCGCTTGCTGGCGAACGGCAGCACGGCGGGCTTTGTCCCAGCGCAGCGTCATTTTCGTCCAATAAATCCGAAACCCAAAATCTACTTTGCTTGCCGTCATCGGTTCGGCTTTTTGAGGAGGCGGTTCAATGGAGTCTTCGGTCGGAAAAATAGTCATATTTTGCTGCCTTGTACAATTTCCCCTTCGTGGTCTGGAATTTCTGGCTCACCCAGTGTAGAAACAATTGTCTTATCCGGTGGCGGAATCCGTACCGCTTTTGTTTGGATAAAAGGGTCACGATCCATGAGTTTGCCGTAAATATAAATGATGAGTAGGCGAACGGTGGCAACAGTGGGTGCTGCGAGAATGACCCCGAGCAGTCCAGCGAGCGATGCCCCAAACAGGACGGCGGTCATCACGACAAAGGGGTGCAAATCTAAGTTACGCCCCATGACACGCGGCACAATAATCAATGACTCGGACTGCTGTAAGATGAAATAAGTCGCCATCACAATCAAGGCAAAGACTGGCCCTTCTAAACCGGGAATGGTGCTGCTTTCCGAAATCAACGCAAAAATCACCGCCGGGACTGCCGCAATCAAGGGGCCAATATTCGGGATAAATTCAAGCAGTCCAGCCAAAATCCCTAAAACAATGGGTTGTGGGATGCCTAATGCAGCTGCCGCAAGCCCGGTGGTTATCCCCATAATAATGCCGAGCAAAATTTGCCCGCGTAGATAGGCATTCCAGATAAGCCCCAGCTCATAAATGAGGCGACGAGCATCCCCTTGATACTCCACTGGAACAAAATCATCTATTTTATCGATAAATTTTCCCCCGTCCTTCAGCAAATAAAACATGAGTGCCACAATCAAAAAGGTATTAAAAAAGAAGCCAAAGGCTTGGGAAGCCACCGTAACCGCCGGACGCGAAAGCACACTGACCGCTTCCTGAATGCTGGTGGTTATGTCGAAGGTGGGCGGTTCTGTTCCCACCGTCTCTGCATCGTTTTCGACAAACTCTTCCCAGAAGTTGAAGGTTGTATTGCCATATTTCACCGGACGGTCTAAGTAATCTCTGGCACGGTCTTGGGCATCGGTAATGATTTCGGGAACTTTTTCGCCCAGTTCGCTCAATTGAGAAACCACTGGCGGCACAATCAGGATAAAAACCAGACTTAACCCTAAAAGCACAATGATGAACGTGATGAAAACCGCCAAGACCCGCCGCAGTTCTGTATGTTTGAGATGCCCCAGCGCGTGTTTCTCAGTGAATGTGACCAGTGGATACAACAAATAAGATAGCAGGACAGCGATAATCACGACTGACCACGCACTGGCGAGGCGAATCGTGACCAGTAGCGCCAAGCCAATCACAATCAAGACGATAGTACGCTTGGTGTTATTTGACCAAGGCGGGCTGGTTAAACTTGGCGGCGGATTAGACAGCATCAATCTTCCCGAGTTGTGTTTACTTTAGCAGCGCGTTGACGACACCCTGCAATTGTTGGGTGATGGCATGGGTTGGATAGTGCAGAACAAAAATGCCGCGACTCGCCAGTGCCATCAATTCATCGGAGTGGTGCAGCACTGCCACAACCTGACAATTGAATGTACTTTCTATTTCTTTTTTAACATCTTCAACGCTAAATGTAAGCGGCGTTTTGTTGACCAGCACCATCAAACGCGGGACTTCTAATTTTCGTGCCACTTCAATCGTCACCGCCGTTCCCAGTATGTCCTGCTGGTCAGGGCGCATAATCACAATCAGCGCGTCGGAAATTGCCAATGAAAGCAACGTTTCTTCGTTCAAACCGGGATGCGTGTCTATTAACAGGACATCAAGGTTTAAATTTTCAATGAGCTGCCGGAATCCTTCATTCAACAATCCTACATCGTACCCTTCACGTAAGATCTGCGCGATTTCACCCGCCTTTAGGCTCGAAGGGGTCAAAAATACCTTGCCCGCCAATTCGGGGTGTCCTGCTGCCGCCGCGACATTCTGTGTAACATCATGCGCGGTGTCTTGGATTTCGCACTTCCCCCACAGATAGTCGTTTAAGGAATTTTTCATGTCACGATCATTTAAGCCCAACAGCACATGAATCCCCGGTGATTGAATGTCTGTATCCACCACCCCCACCTTTAATCCTTGTAAGGCCATGAGTGCGGCAATGTTGGCACTGGTATTCGATTTACCAGTTCCCCCTCTAAACGAATGAACCGAAATAATTCTAGGCATGATGCTTCCTATTGTAATTTATTCTGACGGTCAACAATGACTTACTCACTGAATTTTAAATTTAAAATTCCAAGTTCAACAATTTAACCGGTGTTCCCATAAATGCACGTACATAGCGGCGCGTAATTTCGGTGGTTTCAAATTGAGGCCAATGTCCGGCGTTGGGAATCACCCGCAAATCGGCATCCGGCATTTCCGTTGCTACCACACTCGCATCCCGTAATGGAACAGTATTGTCTTCCATTCCCCAAATCACGAGGGCAGGTTTGTCAATTTGAGCCAATTTGCCACGTAAATCATTTTCACGCATCGCACGATAACACTCTGCCCGCACACGCCCCTGCCCCGGACGGCGGGCATCTTCGCGCAAGTTCAGGTATTCATCTGCTTTAATATGGGTACGGTCGGCAAAAGAAGCCGGACGCATGAGGCGGTCTGTAATCTGCATGAAATAGGGTTCAAACGCTGCAATCAGCCAATTTGCCACGTAAAAGCGTTCTAAAAAGGTAATCGGCGAAACAAACATATTGATAAACATAGACAGTTTACCACTAATGGTGGGGCAAACCAGAATCAGACGCTCAACCAGTTCCGGGTGACGTAGGGTCAGGGTCAAACTGGTCATCCCGCCCATTGAATGTCCAATTAACACAACAGGCTTTGGGGTGACTTCCTGAATAAGTTTAGCGAGCAAATCGGCATAATCTGGGATAGTGGTGCGCTCATGCAAACGCGGCGACTCGCCAAAACCGGGCAAATCTACCGCCATCACTCGATAGCGGCGGTTAAATTCGCTGAATAACGGTGAAAGGGCGTACCATGAACTTGACCACCCATGAATAAACAAGGCTACTTGGCGGTCTTCTGCCCCTTCTTCTTTCACATGAATTTCTTGCCCATCGACTTTATAAATAATAGTTCTTTCAATTGCCATTATGCCTGTCTCCACCGCGTCACTTAGGTTTATAATCAAAAATACTACAGAGTCGCACTTAAAGTTGCAAACACAGGGTCTGACGCATTAAACTAACGCCTGTCAAACAGGAATGGCACATGGAAAATATATTCAGTTTACCTAGTGTATATTACGGAAAACTCGCTGATTGGAAGGAAGATCGTCCGACGGCGCTCATCACCAGTACAGACGCATGGGCGCGGCTGAATGGCGCACTGGATTTGCCATTGGTGGTACAGGCCGAACCAGACCGCTTTGATTACGAATTTTTGACGACGCTGGCCCAGAATGTCCCGGCAATGGTCAAAGTGATTTATGCGGTGGGAGCAGCGCCGCAGGTCAACGCCGCGAAAATTGTGGCGCACGAAAACCAACTGCCTTTGGTGGTTGTTCCCACCGAATTGGACAGTGACCAGCTTTTTGAACCCCACGCAGAACTGTTGAGTCAGGGGATTCTGAACAACGTGGTCACGGGTGCTGCCGAGAGTCTGGTGGTGGACTGGGAAATCATTCTCGCGGGTGATCCACACCGTCGGGTGGGCATTGTAGCGGATATGCTGGCGATTGTGACCGGGTTGCTGGATTGGCGTTATGCGGGCAAATTTAATAAAAATCTGCCGGGACAAGCCTTTAGTGCGTGGGCAGCCGGGGTTGCCGCCGGGATTGCCTCGCAAACCATCAAAAATGCGCCGGGGGTTGGCAAAGGCGAAATTGAAGCCATGCGGAGCATGATGGACTTAACCGCCCTTTCCGTCCAACTTGCTAACCAGTTAGGCCATGCCCGTCATCAGGAAGGCACAGAACACTATCTGGCCTTCACGCTGGAAAACAACCACTTAAAGGATGTTTCCCACGCCGAATATCTCGCGCCGGGTATTTTGCTGACTTCTGCGCTGCACGGGCAAGACCCCGCCGCCTTACGCGATGCCTTACAGCAAGCAGGGATTCAAATTAATAAGATTCGCTTGGCAGATTTACAAATTGCGCTCAATGATTTGCCTGCGTTTGTGGCGAATAACAATCTTCCCTATGCGATTGCCCATGACCTTGACCCTCTGTCTGACCAGCTCAAAAAAGCGATGGAAATGGCGGGTCTAACAGGCGAAACAGGCGGCTGGACGGTGACAGCCCCAACCGGCGCGGTACAAGCCCCTCCCCCCACAGAACCGCCTGTGGCTGCGACAACGGGTGCGTAAATGCGATTAATTTGTGGGATGGATGAAGCCGGGCGCGGCCCGCTCGCGGGGCCCTTGATTGCAGTTGCGGTGGTTGCGCCCGAAGATGCACTCATTGAAGCCAAAGACTCCAAAAAATTGAGCGCCAAACAGCGTGAAAAATGGGTCATGCAGCATGAGGCCATTCATTATTTCATTGAAGAAATTACCGTGCTGGAAATTAATCAACAGGGCATCGGGTGGGCAAACCGCGAAATTTTTCAACGCCTGATTGCCCGCATTGAAGCCGATTATTATATTGTGGATGGCAATCTCAAACTCACCGATTTAGGCGCAAAAGCCGCGCTCACAGAATGTCGTATTCGCGCTGATGAAACCACACCATTGGTTTCTGCCGCCTCCATTCTGGCAAAAACCATCCGTGACAACATGATGCGTGACCTACATGAGCAATTTCCGCATTACCACTGGCTCTCCAACAAAGGCTATGGCACAAAACAGCATATTAGCGCTCTTAAAACCTATGGTGCGTCGCCGCATCATCGCCAAGAATTTGTCGAGACGGTCATCCGTAAAGCCTATGCCCAACCGCTTTTACTCTTGACCAGCGGTTCATCGTTGTTATCGTTTTTACTGCTGGGCCAGTTTATCCAACGTTTGCTGTAATTCGGTGGGGAGTTCCGTTTCAAACGCCATTTCCGCGTTGGTGATGGGATGCCGAAAAGCAATCGACTTTGCGTGAAGGAACATCCGTCCAATTTTGAGGCTGGGTTTGCGAAAACCATAAATCGTGTCGCCCACCACCGGACAGCCGACAAAGGCCATATGCACTCGAATTTGATGGGTACGACCTGTTTCTAGGTGAATTTCAATGAGCGCATGTTCCTGATAATTTTGCATTACCCGAAAATTGGTGATGGCTTCGCGCCCGTGTTTAACCACCGCCATTTTTTTGCGCTGCTGTGGGTCACGTCCAATCGGTGCATGAATCCGCCCAATCGAGGTATCCGGGCGGCGGTCAACCAGCGTCCAATAAATTTTTTTGACGGTGCGTTCCTCAAATTGGCGCATCAGGTTGTATTGCGCTTTGGGAGTCAGTGCGACCAAAATCACACCCGACGTTTCTTTATCCAACCGATGTACCACGCCCGCCCGTTCAGGATGTCCCACATGACGGACTTGAGGCCAGCGCGAAAGCAGCGCGTTGACCATCGTGCCTTCGGTATTACCAAAACCCGGATGCACCACCAAGCCAGCAGGTTTATTAATCGCAGCAATATACTCATCTTCATACAACACCTCCAACGGGATATTTTGTGCTTCAATTTCGCCTGCTTCTTCCTCCGGCGGAATCTGTGCTACGACCATTTCCCCTATCTCTAATTTGTGGGAGGCTTTGCGCTCCCGTTCGTTGACCATCACCAGCCCATTTTTAATGAGTTGCTGCACTTGCATCCGTGAATAGTCATCAAGTTTGTCGGTCAGCACCTTGTCCAAACGCTGTCCAGCGATTTCGTCCGTCACTTCAAACGTCAAAAGTTCTAAATCATCCATTTTGCACCTTATTTCCTTTTGCTCTTTTATCACTATATACTTAGAAACGAATTTTACGAGGATAAATTAAAATATTATGTCGCTATTACCCATCGAAGTTCAAGAAAAGGATACCCCAGACCATCGTTCAACGATTCCCCTTGCCAATGGGTATATGCGGGCGGCCCTTCAAGCCATTGAAGATGTGGCGGGCAAAGTAGCGCTGAATGTCATGCTGCGATATGCGGGTTTAGAAAATGCGATTGACAATTTTCCGCCAGACAATTTGCTGTTTGACTCAGGCTATGTTTTCCGTCACTATTCCAACCTCAACCACGCTATGATTCAATTTTATGGGCGGGCGGGTAAAGGCCATGCGCTGCGAATTGGACGCACTTCGGCACGCTGGATGATTGAAAATCACCCGCTTTTTGGCTTTGCGGGGACAATTTTTAAGCTGATCCCCACCGAACAGGCCATGCGAATGAGTTTGACCAACACCGCCAACGGATTCCGTAAATTATATCATCAAGTCCATTTTGATATTCGGATTAATTTACGGGAAGAGGCAGATTATTTTGTGTGGAGTTCACCGGACTGCCCCTGCTGCGTCGGCAAAAAATCGGATGTGCCAATTTGCTGGATCTGGGAAGCGGGTTTCATCGAGGGTGGAAGTTTTGTCACTGAAGGTAAATATGTCAAAGTCGAACAAACCACCTGTATAGCGATGGGGCATCCCGAATGTACATGGCACATTTATAAAAAACCCTCTGAAGAAAATGTGGATTTGATATGAGCAGCGAACAGGCACAGGCGATTCTGCTCGGATTGGCGCTGGGAGATGCACTGGGGTATCCAGTGGAATTTATAAAACCCATTGATATTTACCAGCGCTATGGTGAACAGGGCATAACCGAACCCCCCACTCCCGCCCTTTACAGCGACGATACCCAGATGACGCTGGCGGTTGCCAACACCCTCATCCGAGCCGGACATCAGGCAACGGACACGCTCATGCAAGTCATGGGACAGGAATTTGTGCGTTGGATGCACAGCCCCGAAAACAACCGCGCCCCCGGCAATACCTGTATGGCAGGTACGCGCCGATTTGAACAGGGCATCGCATGGCAGGAATCCGGTTTAGCGGGGTCAAAAGGGTGTGGTTCTGCCATGCGGGTTGCGCCCATCGGCTATTTTTACCAACACGACCCGGCAAAATTAAAAGAAATTGCTCTTGCCAGCAGCATCATTACTCATCGGCATCCTGCTGCCCAAGCCGCCAGTGTTGCTGCTGCGATGATGATTAAACTTGCGCTAGACGCGATTCCTCCCAGCGCATGGTTTCAGGAAATTTTAGCCGCAGTTGCTGGTATCTCCGAAGAATTTGACCAGATTTGGCTGCGAATCGGGCATGTCGAGGGCTGGACAAACAAGCCGATGGCCTTACGACATATTGGCGAAGGGTGGGTCGGTGATGAAGCGGTGACAATGGCCTACTATTGTGTGCGTCAATTCCCTGATGATTACACGGCAGTGGTGCGACTTGCCGCCAATATTGAAGGCGACAGCGACTCGGTAGCCTGTATTGCGGGGGGAATCAGCGCGGCGCGTCTCGGATTGAGCGCGATTCCGCTTGATTGGCAAACACGCTGCGAAAATCATGCCCTTTTGCTGCACACCGCCGGGCAACTGGCTGCTCAGCGCAATCTAAATTCATAAAAAACTCGTTTTAGAAGCAAGATATTCCATAAAACGTAATATAATCTTCACAACCGATACAGATGGATAATTCACTGCTAGAATAGCTAAAAGCATGGATTTTGGAGTTTGATACGATGGCAAAGTTACGCAGCGTGGTCAGTTTAGCCTTGCTCGTCGCGGTGGTGTTTGGGGCAGGATTTTTTGCGGGCAACCGTTCCACCCCTTCCAAAGCGGCAGCGCAAACAGGCGAAGTGGATGAAGTTTTTCAACCGTTCTGGGAAACTTATCAACTGGTTAAAAGTCAATTTGTAGATGACATAGACGACGAAACCCTCATGTTAGGGGCGCTCGAAGGCATGTTAGAAACCCTAGGTGATGAAAACACCAATTATCTCGATGTTACCGAATTAGAGGCGTGGAATGAATCGCTGACCGGAGAATTTGAAGGTATTGGGGCAACGGTTCGCCAAGATGAAGAAACAGGCGGTCTGGAAATTGTCAGCCCATTGCCCAACTCTCCTGCCGAAGGTGCCGGGATTCTGGCCGGTGACATCATTATACAGGTGGGCGGGAAAGATATTACCGATCTTTCGCAAACCGAAATTATTAACCAGGTGCGCGGCCCGGCGGGAACAGCCGTGAAATTAGGTGTTTTGCGCGATGGCGAAGCCGAAATTCTTGAAATTACCGTGATTCGTGACCGGATTACGCTGCCAACACTAGAAACCCGTATGTTAGACAACAACGTGGGATATATCCGTCTCTATCAATTCTCCTCCGAAGCGGCGAATGATTTGCGGAATGCGCTGCAAGAAATGGATGCGAATAATCTGAACGGGGTCGTCTTAGATTTGCGCGATAACCCGGGTGGCTTTTTGGATACCTCTCTGGAGGTAATTCGCCTGTTTGTCAATGAAGGCATCATTCTGATTGAACAGTTGCCCGGTGATGAAGAACGGGTTTTTGAAGCCAACAGTACCGCCGTTGCGCCAGACGTTCCGCTAGCTCTGCTGGTGAATGAAGGCAGCGCCAGCGCCAGCGAATTGGTTGCGGGTTCGCTCCACGACCTTGACCGTGCAGTGATTGTTGGGACAAATACCTTTGGCAAAAACACCGTGCAGACCATCAACCCCCTGTCGAATGGCGGGGCGGTACGCCTTTCGATTGCTCGATGGGTTACGCCGGATGGGACAAGTGTCGAGGAAGTCGGTTTCACCCCGGATGTCGTGGTGGAATTGGATGCCGAAGCCGCCGATGATAACCAGCTTGAAGCGGCTCTCCGTGCCTTAAAAGGTATCAAACGGGAACAATTAGAAGCCCCTCTCTACGGACATTTCTAATCCCATTCTGAGATTCTCCCTCTATAATTTGAATATCCTGTGTATCGGGAGTGTAATACTCCCGATATGCTTACCTGAGGGAGTGCAAAACGATGTATTTTGACAGTAACTATATTTTGTGTGTGATGCTGCCCGCCCTGCTCTTAAGCGGTTTTGCATCCATGATGGTCAGAAATGCCTACACAACATGGAGCAAACGCCCCAACAGCATGGGTTTAACCGGGGTAGATACCGCCCGCCGTATCATGCGCGATTATAATTTGAATGTGGTTTTAGAAGGCACACCCCAAGAGCTTGGCGACCACTTTGACCCGCGTAATCAGGTGGTGCGTTTTTCGCCGGGGGTTGCTAACCAACCATCTGTCGCAGCGATGGCGATTGCCGCCCACGAATTTGGACACGTTCAGCAGTATGCCCAGAACAGCCCGCTCATTTCGCTGCGTCAATTTCTGATTCCAGCAGTGACCATTGGCTCAAATTTTTCCTACATCCTCATCATCGCTGGTCTTGTAATGCAGTTTTTGGCGCTGTCCTATCTGGGGTTGTTGTTGTTTGGTGCGGCAGTCTTATTTTCCGTTTTGACCCTGCCGGTTGAATTGGATGCGAGCCGTCGAGCGCTCAAAATGCTGGATGAATCGGGGTTGGTTCGCAGCCAAGATGACCGCCGTGGAGCGCAAGCCGTTTTACGTGCAGCAGCCCTGACCTACCTTGCGGCTATGATTACCTCTATTTTGCAATTTGCTTACTATGCGATGCTGGTCACGGGGAGTCGTCGTGATTAATACGATGGGTTCATCTCAGTATGAATAAATGAGATGAACCCGTCTCTCCGAACTCACTGACAGGCTTGGAAAGTATCGTCTGCGGTAAAACCAAAAATTTCAATGATGCTGGCAATCGGTTCTTGATTCCATGCACAGGTTTGGTCAATGATGATGAGGCCGACCACCGCCCCGATAACACATAAAACAATAAAACATCCACATCCCAGCAGCAACCAGCGTGCCATCCCACCATTGCGTGGCTCTTGTTCATACACATACGACCCCTGAGGCTGCGAATCGCTATAGTCGTATCCCATAGGCGGCGGTTGCGTTTGGGGATAGGGTTGATATGGCTGGGGCTGATACTGCGGCGCAGGCTGTGATTGTGGCGGTAAAGGCTGCTGCATGGCGGGTGAGGGAGGCGCGTAGGGGGAAGGTGGCGCATAATTCCCCTGCTGCGGAATCGGCGATGGGCCACCCATGGGTTGTTGAGGTGGCATATAGCCTGCACCTGCCATCGCCGTTGATTCATAGGCGACGGTGACGGTTTCCCCTAAACCTATCATATCGCCCGGATTCAACGGACGCGCCCCGATTAAACGCTGCCCATTAATAAATGTGCCATTGGTTGACCCTAAATCTTCCATTGTGAAACCGCCCCCGCCACGTGTTAAACGCGCATGGTGACGACTTACTTCCGGGTCATTGATGGTAATATCGTTGGTGATGTCACGCCCCAAGGTCATGACATCTTTGTTCAGTTCATAAACTTGGTTAGGCTGTGGCCCTCGGCGAACGATGAGACGAAACCCACCACCACTGCTCGGCTGCATATGTCCGACTCCTACACGTAGCTAGCGTCTAGCTTTTTTATCCTACCCCTAAATGCCCTCCCCCGCGTACAATGCGAGAGATGACTGCGCGTGAATCTTACTCTATGAAGGGGGCAAGGGCAAATTTGTATTTTTATCCAATCGTTCACTATAAGCCGTTTGAGAGAACGTGTCAATCATGATACCCACACGAGTTCTTACTATCGGCGGGTCAGATTCGGGGGGCAGCGCGGGAATCCAAGCCGACCTCAAAACCTTAGAAGCACGGGGGGTCTTTGGGTGTACCGCCCTCACTGCGGTTACAGCGCAGGATACCCGGCAAGTTCACGCGGTTCATTTTTTGCCGGAAGCATTTATCCGCCAGCAAATTGAAGTCGTTTTAAACGATCTGGGTGCGGATGCCATCAAAACGGGCTTTTTGGCACACGCAAGCATTGTGAATCTGGTGGCAGCAGCCGTAAAAAATCAAAAAAATCTGGTGGTCGATCCTGTATTGGTCAATGGGCAGGGTGTTCAATTTGCCAATGCGGAAGCCGTTCATGCCTATCAGCACAATCTCTTACCCATGGCAACAGTGACCACCCCCAACATCGATGAAGCGACCATTTTGACAGGCGTTCCCATCCATCAAAGTGCCGATTTATATGAAGCAGCCCGTAGAATGCTGGATTTTGGTGTGCAATCGGTTGTTATCAAAGGGGGACATCTTACCGACGGAGACACCATCCTCAATTTATTTTATGATGGAGAAAATTTTGTCGAATTAACCGCGCCGCGCCTGCCCATTGAAAATCCGCACGGGGTTGGCTGTACCTTTGCCTCCGCCATTGCCGCCGAAATTGCCAAAGGCGCAGCACTCACAACGGCTGTCACCACCGCCCATCGCTATTTACAAGCCGGACTCGCCAGCAGTCAACATTGGCAACTCGGCAAAGGCCGATTGCCTGTTCATCATGCAGTCAGGCTGGAGGAATGATGAAAAGATTATTTTCCCGCGAAAATCGGTATGCTGTGATTTTATGTGTTGTGGTGATTTTGCTCATCATCGTCACCGCCGATGCCACTCCCCCCTTTATTTATCAGGGGTTTTAACCCTTACCACCCGTGTTTCAGGCGGGTAATCAAACGGTCAGGCATGTGAGCATTCCGCATCATTTCCTGTGTTTGTTCCACAGGATAGGGAATGCGGCGGTGTTCAAAGATTTTTTCTTCCACATGCAAAATCGCGTAGGCTGCGTCCGGGTTATTATCGCGGGGTTGTCCCACACTGCCAGGGTTAATAATCAAACGCTGCCCTTTGAGCGATTTTGGCTCACGGTACACGGGTGCAATCGGGTCAGTATCGCCCTGTTCGCTCACCAGTTGATAAATAACTGGGGTATGTGTATGCCCCACAAGGCAAATCGGTGTTTCAAATTGGGGAAAATTCAGCGCGGCAATCAAGGGGTCAAGAATATATTCCCAGACGGGTTCACGCGGGCTGCCATGGACGAGTGTGTAATCCCCCAAGACAAATGCAGTGGGTAAATCAGACAGATAACGTGTGTTTTCTTCCGTCAGCGTTTCGATTGTCCATGTTACGGCTTTTCGTGCATCGGCGTTAAACGTGCGGATGTCTAAGCGTTCCAGCGCTGCCCAGTCATGATTTCCCGCAAGGCACAGGTGCGGCAGGGTTTTCAGCAGATCACAGCACTCATTCGGATTAGGCCCATACCCGACCACATCCCCTAAACACCAGACATAATCCCATTCGCCTTCTGCATCTTTCATGACAGTTTCAAAAGCGGGCAAGTTAGCGTGAATATCTGAAATCACCAAAACGCGCATACGAAGTTCCTACACAAGTTATCGTGGGCAATATAGCATGAAACCAGCGACTATGACAAGCGGTTGACCTGAGCGAAATGGCGCTGTCTGTTCCATCCATCATTGTACCACTAATCTTAGTGTTAATGCGATTTTAAATTGACTTGTACTTTGCCTGCTTGCCCCGGAAAAAGCACCGATTCTAACTGTGGCACATAGCGCCGCACCATTTCGCTGGAAAGTCCGTGCTGGGCAGCAATTTCGGCGTAAAAATGAGCGCTGGGGCGGGGAGTGCGCTGTTGGGTTTCAAAATTCATCTCGTACAACCCGAACCGAAATTGTGGGTTGTATCCCGCCGTCCACTCAAAGCTATCCGTAAGGGACCAATAATAAATCCCCTTGATGGGAACATTATAATTTACCGCCAGCCACACCGAACGCACCATCTGAGCAATATACCAACGTCGCACCTCATCCCCCATGTCCGGGGTACCAGTTTCTGTAATGTAAATGGGCAGGCGGGTTTTGCGCCACATCCAACTGCTCGCCTTATATAACCCCTGTGGATAAATTTCACCCCAGAGCGGCGGGGGTTCCGGCGAGTCGGGGTCGGGAGTTTGTTTGAGGAAAAACGTTTGCGGGGACAACGGTGCAAGCCCCACACGATAGCGCTGATAATAATTCAGCCCGATATAATCTGATGTACCGATGACATCGTGCAGCACCACTTTTCGCCGCAAAGGGAAAACCAATTCCCCACTCACCAGCGCATCCACAAAGGCTTCATTAAACACATGGCGTGGCAAACTTGCCAGACGATCATTAATAATTTGTGGGGGAGCGCCCTCCATCGCCACATAATGCTTGGCGACTCCGACTTGGGCAGCCGGATTTTTTTGCTTAATCACCCGGTAAGCGCCAGCGTGGGCGCGAAGCAGCATTTCGGCGCAGTCATACATCCGAAAGGGGTTTTTGACTCCGGGACTGAAAAACCCTACCAGATACGCCTGTACTGCGTAGACCATCGGCTCATTAAAGGTACACCACAGTTCGACTCTATCCCCTAGAGCATCCAGCACCACTTCGGTAAATTTGAGAAAATGGTCAACCGTTTTGGGATTGAGCCAACCTCCTGCCTTTTCAATCCACAGGGGGTTAGTGAAATGATGCAGCGTCACCATCGGCAAAATCCCGCGATGCAGCAACCCATCAATCATGTCGCTGTATTGGGTTAAGGCGCTTTCGTCCCATTGAGTCGGGGTGGGTTGAATCCGACTCCATTCCACCGACAGACGATGGGAATTGGTATTGAGTTCGACCATGCGGTCAGCGTCTTCTTGCCAGCGCCCAAACCGCCATTCACAAGCCCGCCCGTGTTTTTGATTCTGGAAAACATGCCCGCCCGCGTCCTCCCATGCCGACCAACTGTTGGTTAAATCACCTTCGACATGGTGGGCGG
The DNA here is from genome assembly GCA_964639245.1 of uncultured Anaerolineae bacterium. Taxonomy (GTDB): domain Bacteria; phylum Chloroflexota; class Anaerolineae; order Aggregatilineales; family J027; genus SB15. Next base: position 32,788 of record CAZXCU010000018.1, on the reverse strand, counting down.
CGGTAGCTGTCCCCCACAAAAAGTCATCAGGAAAGCGAAAAATCGCGTCTGCCATTTAGCGTCTACCGCGTGCAATATTGATGGCATCCACCAGCATTCCATAGGCAGTGGTACGCGGGCCCGAATCCCCCCCCATGACCACAACCCGGTTCAACACATCGGTTGCCAGCACAAAACCCGTATTGGTTTCCACCAGCATCGAAAGTGGGTCATGTTGGTCGACTGGGGTCGGTTGGACTCGCGCTTTCACTTCCCCATTTTCTCGATAGGCTTCGCACACCAATTTAAGCGGTTTCCCAACCCTTACCGCCGCTTGTGCCTGCTCCATCGTGATATTCCGAATCCCTGTGCGGTCAACATCCACCGGACGTAAATCTGCCCCCATGAAGGTATTCGCCAGAATCGCAATTTTGATGGACGCATCCCATCCGTCAATATCATTGCTAGGGTCAGCCTCAGCCACTCCCATCGCTTGAGCGCCGCGAATCGCTTCTTCCAATGCAATGCCTTCGGTAATGCGAGTTAAAATGTAATTGGTGGTGCTGTTCAACACCCCGCGAATTTTCAGTACCTCCACTGCCAGCAGCGCTTCCCGTTTCATACTGTGCAATGGCACACCATCCATAACCGTACTTTCGTAAAAAAAGCCCAGATTTTTCGACGCAGCCAGTTCGGAAAGTTCCCGATGAGCAAATGCCACCGGCCCTTTGTTGGCGGTGACAACATGCCGCCCCAATTCTAATGCGGTGCCGATATAGTCGGTGGCGGGTTGTCCGGTGCGTGGGTCAAGCCATGTGGCCTCTAGGATAATCTCCGCTGGACACTGCGCGATAAAATCAAAAGTGTCTTGAATGGCTTGGCCGGTATGCAGTTCGGCTAAATCCTCTACACGAAGTGCATCCACCAGATTTAACCCATTGGGATCAATTGCCCGCCCGTGTGAGTTGGTTGAAATCCCCACCACTGAAAAACTGAGGTCAAAATCGCGTTCGATGATGGGTGCTTTTTCCATCAACAGTTCTGCAAAAGACCTTAATACGTTGCCAAAACCGAGTAATCCTAATCGAATGTGCATCTTCCCTGCCTTTTTCACACGGTTCATTATACATGGCTTGGCGCTGGTTACGCAGTAGTAGGCGACGGTTCGATACGAATTGGTAGGGGAATTTGGAACGCAAAATTTGTCCCATCAGACACCTGTTGTACCGATGGGACAAGCGGATATTAACGCGGGGCAAGCCAATAGGTCTGATTTTCGCTTTCGCCTGTCCAACCGATGAGTCCGTTGTACTCAACCTGCCACCAGTTGATATTGTTGCTGCATACAGGCCCTTGCAGCACGGTCACCACCCCATTTTCAGGGACATTGCCGAGCGTGGCATTGTCCGACCCTTTGCGGGGTTCAGCCCGCAACACATTCACTCCTAAACCGGGAATGACCGTTGCCTGCTGCCCAATAATCAAACGGGTCAGGGCATTGTTGGGGCAAGCACCCATCACGGGTGGTTGAGCATTTCCACCAGATTGGATACCCCATTCAGGATATGCCCATGCGACTCCTGCACCCCATCCAAAATTACTTTCTAAGATACCGTCGGTGTTGGGAACTTTGGTTATTTTGCCGTCTGTCCAGACATACAGCGCATCGGCGATGAAGGCATAACTGAAACCATCCGGCGCGGGTGCAACCCCCCCATTGTTCCATGTACCACTATAGGGAAGTTCGGCTAAGGTGTTCAGTGTATTGTCCATGACATACCATTTGATATTGGCTGTACCATCCGACGGACCGGGAACAAGTTGTAAGAACGTAGCGCTTGCCCCACCACCTGCTTGCATGGACGGCACGCCATTGGCTGACCCATAAGTCTTGGCATCCAGATTTAAGACGGTCACGCTGCCAGAATTTGAGAGGAAACCCACATTATTCCCGAACCAGAAATCCTCCAGCAGGTAATTTTCGGGAGATGGGCTGACCACAGTACGGGAAATCAATGTGCCATCCGGCGCATACACATACAATTCTTGGATGAAATTTTGCCCGTCATCATCCATGCCAAAATAAAGATAGGAAATTCCGCCATACCCCCATTTGGGTGCAGGTACAAAAATTCCCCCGTCCATAAACGGATAAGGTAATTCCGCAATCACACGGCTGGTGTTGATCGAAAAGTTATACACCACCAGTTGAAAAGCGTTGTTCACATATTCTACCCATGCAAGGGCATCTCCCTGTGGCGACCATACCGGGTCGGAACGGAAAATACTATTCACCGGGCCATTGGTATTGTCAATCGAGGCATTGGCGGGTTGGTCAGCCACCCGTACCGCGTCTGTTGTTTCGACATCCATCACCCAGATATTCGCGGGCATATCCCCCGCCCAAGCCCCGCCGTTATCAAGAAAATTGACGGAAAGCTGCGCCCACGATTTGTAGGCCACCCGATTCCCATCCGGCGACATCATTGGACGAAAGTTATATCCCCAGGTGGTCATCTGGGTCGGTTGGGCTTGCCCCGCTGACCATTTCCACAAATCCCCATTCATCACAAACACTAGCGGCGAATTGGCTTGGGCAGCAGCAGGCAAAATCCCTGTCACAACGACACCCAGTAGCACAACAATACCGAGCAGGTGTTGAAATTTCCTCATCGTGTGTCCTTTCTTCGCTTCTGTCATCTGATAAGTGTGCTGGTGGGCAAAAAAGGTTCCCTTTTACTCCACCATTGGCACGGGTTTGAAATAGGTGGACTGGTCAAATTCGTGAATTTTCTCCATGCCAAGCGCTTCTAAGGCCGCCCGCGAGTTGGCTGCATCCTGCTTGAACTGCGCGATGTTGATACCCTGACACCTTGCAGGCAAAGGATCCAACCACTGCACAGACCGTAAGAACATTTTCAACGCGCCTTTGTAATTCCCCCGTTGAATCTGGTAATAGGCCACGCCGACTTGCAAAATTGCCCGATAGACTTCCCCCACTGGCTGCCCCTGTGCTTCTACCCATGCTTTTTCAAGTACCTCATGGGCTTCCCAGAATTCATGGTCGTTAAACAGATGAATTCCTTCTTGGGCAAGTTGCGGGAGGGGTTGCTGGCAGGCATTATCCAGCGCGGCATAATATGCCTCATCCCAGACGCGGGCATGGCGGGTTGCCCAGTCCGCTAACCGTTCAGATGCTTCATCCCAGTTTATGAGTCCTGTCACCCCTGCTGCAACCGCCCTCCTGCCGATGTCCCCCTCCGTCTTTTGACCGAGACCAACGATTGGAATCCGGCGTGTCGCAGCATTAGATTTTAAGCCCTGCACAATCGCCTCCCACTCGGTGGTTTCGTCGTCGATGTCTACCAGCATCAACGAAGGGCGTAAATCGGAAGCGGTGTTAATCGCCCCTTTGCGTTCAAGCCCAAAATGCAATTCATAGGCGGGTAGCAGGTGGCGCACTGTCTCTTGCATAATGGGATAAGACATCAATCCGATGGCTAAAGGTTTTTTCATACCACAGTCTCCTTTCGGACTTTGTTTTGGCAAAAACCGATGAAAAACAAACAGGACGATTTATTCCAAACCGCGAATATGGCTGATAATCGCTAAGATTTCTGCATCGGTTAAAGTCGGATTCCCGCCGGACGCAGGCATAGGCCGTCCAATTTTGCTATCGGGATGGGTGGCAGTGCGCCCCATGCGGATAAATACCAAGAGGTCTGTATCGTTGAGGCTGTCCACAAAGTCGCTGTTCGCCAGTGGCACGGCAATCCCTTCAAGACCTTCGCCTTGCAACCCATGACAGCCCGCGCAACTCAGGTTATACAGGGTTTCGCCTGCTCCGATGGGCAGGGGTGTCACGTTCGGATTTGGCGTTTGAGTCAGATAGGGGGTGGGTTCTATCGTTGGAGTGCTGCTGGCAGCGATAGCATCCGGGACGCGGGTAGGCAAGGCAGACAGCGTGTGCGGTTCGCCCATATATTCTGCGAACTCCTTGCCGCTAATGATATAAATTTCTCCCCCATCGGTAATCCGGTTGCTGAATCCATCGCCGTTCATGCCGTTCATGGCAATATCCAGCCAGCCATCGTTATCAAGGTCATAGAGCGCCATCCCATACGCAGACATATCGTAAGGATCAACGCCGTAGAGAAAATCTATCTGCAAATCGCTTGGGGGAGATGCAAGGTCAATGAAGCCCTCTGTCGTAGAGAAGCCATCCTCAGTTCCATACAGTACCGCCAGTACCCCCGCATTTTCCATGACAGCACCGCGTTCATCATAGGCATTGGCGTTAGGCATCCCGTACAGCAAATCGCCAATCGAATCGCCGTTCATATCCGCGATGAGCATCGTATCGCCACCTTTGTTATCGCCTTCGGGGGCATAGACCGCAATTCCTGAACCGGCTGCCGCTAAATCAAACATTTTTCCGGCGAAATTTTCGCTCCCATCAATAACCCATGCCTCGCCACCATCAATGCGGATATTGTCGCGTCCGGGGGTTGCCAATGAACCGACCACCAATTCATTCCAACCATCCCCGTTTAAATCCCCGACTACGATTTCTTCGCCCATGTAATCGCTGCCTTCTGGCCCGTACACGACACTCAGCGACGCATTAATTGGTTTTCCCACCGAATCGAGCAGGGTTTGCAAATCAATCGTTTTGCCGCGTAAATTTTCGCTGCCAAACAATACGTAAGTATCCCCGGCGTTATAACGTGTATTGCCCGGCCCATCGCCGCCGCCTTGTGCCAGACCACCAACTCCCGCCGAGCCACGCCAGATCGCTGCGCTCATGATTGCGTCGTCGATGCCATCTTGGTTTAAATCTGCCCCGTAAACGGTGCTGCCAAGTAAATCGTCAAAATCTGCCCCTAGAATGCGGGTGACATTTTCGGTTGTTTCGCTCAAAACCAAAGTATTGCCGTAAGTAGCAAACATATCGGCGCTGCCATAAAAAATATACACTTCACCGGAGTTAGAGCGTGCATTGGCAAGACCATCAGCTTGATTTGCACCGACAATGGTATCGTGAAAGCCATCCCCATCAAAATCTCCCCCTTCAACCCACATCCCCAACCGATCTTGATAATCAGTGCCAAAAATCCGCAAGACATTCGCGGGTGGGTTGAGCATATCCAGGGTGTCCATAGAAGCGAAATCCGCGCTGCCAAACACAAGATAGGCTGCCCCTACCCCAGAAATTGTGAAATCGGGGGACATGATGTTCTGAGCGCCAATCAACAAATCATCAAACCCATCGTTGTTAAAATCGGCATGGTGAAGTTCTGTGCCAAACATATCGCCCGGTTGCGCCCCGTACATATTGACCATCATAGGGCGGTTGGGGTCTTCTTCAAACAAATTAAACGCGCTACCCCAGTGGTCACAGACATCGAAAACGACCCGGACTTGTCCGGCGGCCCCACGGGCATTTTGTCCGGTAATTGCCACATCCCCGCAGCCATTCCCATTAAAATCCCCCATTTCGACAGGCTTGCCAGTCGTCGATGCGCCCGGCGGGCCATCGTAGAGGGTGATTTGCCCGTCTTGGTCAAAGCGGCGTAAATACCAGATGTTGTCATCGTCCGTTTGGGCAGTGGTGGAAAAAGTCAGGACAGACCAAAGGAAGATTGCCATGCACACAAACAGCTTTTTCAAGGTGTCATCCCGTGTAAAATTAACGCTTTTTTGATGTTACCACCCTTCCAATGGCTGGCCTAGTCATGGTATAATTTACCTATGTGAAGCCCTGCATGGGGCTTTTTTATGTATTAAGGAAATTGCATGAGTATCACTTTCAACGAACTGGGTTTGAGTCCAGCGTTGGTACAAGCCGTTGTAGAACTCGGCTATGAGCAGCCAACCCCGATTCAAGCCAGCGCCATTCCGCATTTGCTGAATGGACAGGATGTGCTGGGCCAAGCCCAGACGGGGACAGGCAAAACTGCCGCGTTCAGTCTGCCGATGTTGCAGACGATTGATACCGCTCTTCCGGGTGTGCAAGCGATTGTGCTAACCCCCACCCGCGAATTGGCGATCCAAGTTTCTCAGGCTGTACACCGCTATGGACACCACCAGAACGTGCGAGTGCTGCCCATCTATGGCGGACAATCTTACAGTCGTCAGATTGCCCGATTGAAACGGGATACACAGGTGGTGGTTGGCACCCCCGGACGTACCCTCGATTTGATTCGACAGGGTGCGCTGGATTTAAGTGGCGTGCGCTTTTTGGTGCTGGATGAAGCCGATGAAATGCTCAAAATGGGCTTCATTGACGATGTAGAAGCAATTTTAAGTGCCATCCCCACTGAACGGCAAACCGCCTTGTTCTCGGCGACGCTTTCCCCAGAAATTCGGCGGATTGCTAAAAAATACATGAACCATCCGCAGGAAGTGACGATCCAGCGCGAAACCCTCACGGTTGCCGAAACCGAACAACGCTACTACTTTGTTAAAGAAGTCAACAAATTGGCGGCGTTGTCGTTGCTCTTGGAAGTTGAACCCATTGAAAGCGTGCTGATTTTTGCCCGTACCAAAGTGGGTGCAGGCGACCTAGCGGAAAGTTTGCTGGGACGCGGGTATATGGCAGAAGCGCTGCATGGCGATTTGACTCAAGCAGCACGGGAAACAGTGCTGCGGCGTTTCCGCAACGGTCAAATTTCTATTCTAGTGGCAACGGATGTGGTCGCACGCGGGGTCGATATTCCGCATGTGTCGCATGTGATCAATTACGACATTCCCTTTGACCCCGAAGATTATGTGCATCGCATCGGACGCACCGGACGGGCGGGGCGTAAGGGGGTGGCCTTGAGTCTGATTACCCCCAAAGAAGAACGCCAGCTTTTCTCGATTGAAAAATTCACCCGCCAGACGATTGCCAAAGCTGCGCTGCCTAAAAAACAGGATGTCCTGTTGCAGCGTGATGTGCGGTTTGTCAATCGGCTGAATGATGTGCTGGAAACCGATGATTTGAGCGACGAAAAATCGCTCGTCAAGGAACTCACCAGTGCGGGCTATAACTTAGCCGATGTTGCTGCCGCTATTATGAAAATGGCACGGGCAGAGGAAACCAAACGTCCGGTGGAAGAAATTGCGGAACTGGTCGACCGCAAGAAATTTGCGGGGGCAGCGCCTTCGCAGCCACGACAAAACGGCAAACGTCGCCAGCGCCAAGAAGAAGGTATGACCAAACTCAAATTGAATTTGGGACGGGCGCATGGGATTCGTCCCGGTGATATTGTCGGGGCAATTGCGGGTGAATCGGGGATTCCAAGTAGTGCCATCGGTGCTATCAGCATCGAAAACAAACAGACTTTTGTCGATGTGCAGACTGCCCATGCCCAGCATGTCCTCAAAAAAATGCAGAAAAGCAAATTGCGCGGGCAGGCGATTCAACTCGTCACCGCCTAACCGTTTGCGACCCTCTCCAAATCAACTACAATGGGGCGCATGATGCGCCTCATTTTTGTTTCACACCCAGTTCGTCTTAAGGATGCGATCTATCGTGTCTGTTTACTGGCATTTTCTCTTATTCTCGCGCTGAGTTGGCGCACCACTTCTGCCCAAACGTCGCCTGTTGCTTGGGTTGTTGATGGCAGTTTGTGGGTTAACGGGCAGCAAGTCACATCTGAGAATACCTGCTGTGCGTTGTTTTCCCCCGAACATACCAAACTCGCCTATTTGGACACCACCGACACTGCCCAGAATCTTGTTATTTTGGATGCAGCTGCCCCACAAACGCCGCTTTTTACATTTTCGGCAGAGACATTTGCTCCCGATTCCCGTTTGGGGTATCTGGCATGGCAAAACGAGCATTTGCTCTGGTTGAATACCTTTGAATGGAAACCCGCAGAAGGGATTTATGCACCGCTGGCCCGATGGGATTTGTGGCGGGTGGATGCCACTACAGGCCAAGTCATCCCGTTTCAATCGGCGGGAAATGGTGGAGTCGCTTTTCCTTCGCCCGATGGAACACGAGTTGCGGTGGTGAACCCCGGCAATTACGGCACACAAACCGCCTCCATTAAAATTTATGACGAAGCAGGAACGCAGACAGCGTTTTACAGCTATCCTGCGGTTAGCAGCGCCAGCGAACAGGCATGGATTCCTGAAATGCAGTGGGTTGGCGAAGGCGTGCGGTTTATAGTGCCAGATGCGGATTTGGTCTACAGCACCGACCCTGCCGCGCTACCTGCAGCCCTCTTGATGGAACTCACCCCCCAACAAATCAGCGCTTTGGGTGAAATTCAGGTCGATTTTCCGGCGCAAGTCCAGTGGTCGCCGGATGGCACCCAAATTGCCTATACACGCCGTGTCTCGCTGGAATCATTCCAGACCGACGTTTTTGTGTGGGATGTCAGCCGCCAAACAGAAACTCGCATTTTTGAATCTGATACGTATATCAGCTTGCTGTCATGGGATGATGTTTTGGCCTATTATTTGCCAGAAACTGCTCAATTGACCCTGTGGACACCCGAAAAACAACAATTATTTGAAAATGTGCGTGATTTTATCAGTTTTGGGAATGGGACTGGTTTAATCGTGCAGGGCAATTTTGAAACGACCCAGATTAGCTATCTTGTAAATGGGCAGCTGACCCCCGTTGCGGATGTCATTGGAACGGCATCCTTAGCGCGATAAAGCCGATAACAAGGAATTGAGCTTGGAATGCAAGAACAATTTGTGATTGAAGGTGGGCATCGTCTGGAAGGTGAAGTGACCGCCAGTGGCAACAAAAACGCGGCGCTCAAGATGTTGCCGGCTTGTTTGCTGACCAGCGAACCGGTGATTCTCAAAAATGTCCCCAATATTGGCGATGTACGTAGTCTGTGCAAAATTTTGGAAGGCTTCGGCGCAAGCATTGACTGGTTGGATGAACAAACGGTTCGTGTAGAAGCCAAAGACATCACCACCCATATTGCCGACCCACACCATGCCAAAAAAATTCGCTCCAGTATTGTTCTTGCCGGGCCAATGTTGGCGCGCTACGGCAAACTGGAACTTCCCCCGCCCGGTGGCGATGTTATCGGGAGGCGACGTTTGGATACCCATTTGCTGGCCTTAGAAGCATTGGGGGCAGAAATTGATTTCAATGGCAAATTTGTCATGCAGACGCAGGGTTTAAAGGGCGCAAATATCTTATTGGATGAAGCCAGCGTGACCGCCACAGAAAATGCAATTATGGCGGCAGTCTTGGCGAAAGGCACAACCCTGCTACGTAATGCAGCTTCCGAACCGCATGTGCAGGATTTGTGCCATATGCTCAACAGCATGGGCGCAAACATTAGCGGAATAGGCTCTAACCAGTTGGTGATTGAAGGCGTGGAGCGGCTGCATGGCTGTACAGCGCGGGTTGGCGCAGATTATATGGAAGTCGGCAGTTATATAGGAGTTGCAGCGGTCACAGGCGGTGAAATCCGTATCCGTGAGGCAGACCCGCAGCATCTGGATATGATGGCGCTGGTTTTTCGTAAACTCGGCGTAGAATGGGAAGTTGCGGGGCAAGATATTTGGGTGCGGCGCGGGCAAGCGCTGGCAGTGCGGCGCGATTTAGGGAACGCCATCCCCGAGATTAAATGCCAACCATGGCCCGGATTTGCACCGGATATGATGAGTGTGGCGCTGGTTGTTGCCACGCAATGCGCGGGAACTGTGTTGTTTCATGATTGGATGTACGATGCGCGGCTGTTTTTTACGGATCGATTGGTCAGTATGGGGGCAAGAATCGTTTTGTGTGATCCCCACCGGGCAATGGTGCAGGGGCCAACCGTTCTCAAGGGGGATTTAATTATCTCCAGCCCGGATATTCGCGCTGGCATGGCAATTTTAATCGCGGCGCTGGCAGCCCAAGGCACAACCCGTATCCGTAATATCCAGCAAATTGACAGAGGGTATATGAATATCGAAGGAAAATTACAAGCATTGGGCGCACAGATTCGGCGTGAGGTGGTCAGTTGAGCAAGAATCCGCGTGTATTCCGCCCCCTAGGGCTGACCCTTGCCATCTTAGCCGCGATTGTCGCTTTTAGTGTGTATCCCATCGCCAAGACCTATTTTGCCTATCGTTTAAATGATTGTACGAATGATGCCGGGTTTGCCTGCGGTATTTCGTCTTTTCCCTTCGATACCCTCACCCAAGCGATTGGGGTTTTAGGGGTGGTGGTTTTTATCACGGCGATTTTTGCATGGTGGGGCAAACCCCAACAAATCCGTTTTATTTTTCAGGGGGCAGTCTTGCTAACTGCCATCATGCTGATGCTCGAATCCATTGTACGGGTGCTGGATGCTAACGCTGACCTGTCCGAAGGGCAACTTTTTAAGGACTCAACAGAAGAACTTTTTAATAGTCTACTGCGCTGCCAGATTCCAATGCTGATACTGGTTGCTTTATACATCATCTGGTATTGTAATCGTGCGCCCGCACGGGCGTTCTATACTCAGAAACCGATACAAACCTTGAAAGATTCTCAGCAGGAGAATGAGCATGAGTAGAGTAGTCAACCCCGACAACGCCGGCAAAAAACGTACCCAGAATATGCGTTCGTGCGCGGAAATTTTGCGCCACCTCAGCCAAAAATCCGAAGTGGATGACGAAGCGCGGGACATGCTAGCCACCCTTGTTTTTATGCTGCGCGAAATTGACGAAGGCTTGGAAGAATCGGCTGCCGCATGGGAAAAACGCGACTATTGGATGAAAGCCGAACAACTCCGCCAGAAATGGGCATGGGTGGGCATGGCAGGCCAGCGTTTAGAAATGGTCATTCGTGGCGAAAAATGGGACGAAGTGCCAGCGCAAATCGTGAAACTGCTGCCCAACTTCGCGGATATTAACATCACCAAAATGACCCGCAACGCGGATTTGTGGCAGGGCAAATATGAAGCGCTGCTAGACGAAAACCGCCCTAAGTAATTCCTTTGAGTCCCTTTGGCTCTAGGGCGGGGCAACGTCTCGCCCTTAAATTTATAAGGCGATGAGAGCGTTGGACTGCTCGTTCACCATGAATTATGAGTCGGTTGCTGCCAACGCTATATAGGGGTCACGGTCAGCAATCGCATCATAAACATCCTCAGGTTTTGTTTTGCTGTTGTCATCGGCGGCGTATCTTTCCGCCAGCCAAAACCATCCATCATAGGCGCTGCGTCCTAACCCCGGCAGGCGAAGTTGGGGCAAGAAATTGAGTTGAGCAGGACGGGCATAAACCGCCGCCGCGTATTCTTGAAGACTCACCATTGGCGGGGCAGATTGGACTAAATAATTGTTAATGCTTTTTTCAGGTTCGGAATCTTCCAGAAGAAGGGCTAATACATAGTATCCCCGCGCCCCGTCAACCGAACTGATGAAAATGGCGGTACGGGCATCTTTTTCTGCCTGTTTTTCATCACCCACTAGAAAATAAATCTCTGCACGCTCGGCATAAAAATACCCTAAATTACCCACATTCTTTTCAATGGCTTCAGTTGCCCATTGCAAAGCCAATGGATAATTCTCTTGAGAGAAGGCAAAAGTGATGAGCGCCCGATAATCCCAATAGTTTTGAGGGTCAATCCGGGAAGCCGAATCTAATGCGCGGTCTGTCCAACCCCGATTCATCGCCACAAGAGTCTGAATGGCAGGAGTCCAGTTCGGGTAAAGCGTTTCTAAAATCCCTTCTTTGTCAAACCAATAATCAGAAGCGGTGATGAGAGGATTAAGTTCAACGGCTTCACGGTAGGAATCGAGGGCGGCTGAATTTTCGCCTGTTTTTTCTTGATATTCGGCTAATTTCAGCCAATGCTGCCAAGTATCGGGGTGAATTCCGACTGCTTTTTGGCTATAAAAGACGGCTTGCTCAAAATCACCTTTTTGGGCGTAAAGCGCTGCCAGATTTAAATAGCCAAGATCAAAAGTGGGGTTGTCAGTAAGCGTTGTTTGGTGGGCTTGAATGGCAGCCTCAAGATATTTTTCAGGGTTTTCTTGTGCCATGTGTCCCAGTAGATTCGCAATTTGTAAATCGTAGATGCCTAACCGGGGGTCGAGGGATTCTGCCTGTTGGAAATAGTCCAGTGCATGTTCATGATTATCCTTGCTCATCTGTACCAAACCGTTCATATAGCGCAAACCGGCTACATCCAAGCGCATCAGCCAGATAAAAAAGGCAACGGTGACAAGCAGTGTCGCGTACCTGACCCAGTGATAGGGCAGCAAGGCAGAGGATGCAGGCAATTTGGCGCGATGATAGGGGGTATATTCGCCCGCAACCAGATACGCAGTATAGATTAAAATGGGCAATACCGACGCAGATAGGGTGAAAGTATCAATCAAACTATGCAGGCAAAAGCCTACCAGCGCGGCAAGAATCCCTTCCAACCGAATTTTGCGCCCCTGCCCTTCCTGTTGCCACGTTTTCCACCAAATTTTCAGGAACAGCCCACCTAACCAGCCTAAAATGAGCAACCCGAAAACACCCGTTTCGGCGGCGGTGTTCAGCCATAAATTATGCGCGGCAACCAATTTGTCTTGAATCAGGGTTTTATCACGGAGCGTGCGATATTCTGTGCCAAATTGGAACACCCCTACCCCGGTGAATGGGTCGTTTTGTGCCATGGTGATGGCACTCTCCCACATATCTATACGGCGCTGGTCACTGGTATTGGTGGAACGGGTCGCAAAAAGCAGCACCAGCACCCCAAGTCCGATAATTGCGGCAATTAAGGCTGAGAATAAGAGACGAGGGGGGAAAATTTTGCTTAGGCGTTTTTGACGCAGCATCCAGAAGGTTGTTAAAACGCCACTTGCCCCAATCACAGCCACAAAACTCCCCCGCGATTGTGCGCCCAGCAGCACCCCCACAAAAGCAAGACACACCATCCGTAATCCAAAGCGGTTATCGGCCTGTCGAACGGTCATGCTCCAAGCAAACAACACAGGGAGCAACAAGGCAGCATAATTGCCGACAATGGTCGAAAGATTGAGGGCTAAGGAAATCTCAATTCTCTGGGGAGGGATGGGGTCACTGAAACCGCCAATTTCAAACCATCCCTGTTTGAATCCGGCAAAGCCTGTCCCCAAATACCATGAAACGACTTCAACGATACTGATAATCACAAACACGCCGGCAGCCATGAACAAGGCTTCAAAGACCCAGCGCTGCCGTCCCTGCTGCATAACATCCACCAGCATATAAAACCAGATGAGGTGCATCCAGAAAGGCCAGCTTTGTTCCAAACTCACCCGCCCGTTTTGCGAGTCAAGCGTTGTCACCAAGAGAAGCAGGACACAGGCCAACAAGGGTAAATCAAAAGGGGTACGAGGCCATGACCGCCGCTTGCGAATCAGATTGAGCAGCCATCCCCCCACTGCTAAACTAACCAAGACATGCAAAACAATCCGCAAAATCAGGTTATTGGTTGAATAGGCTGTTCCACCAATAAACGTCAGGTACAAAACGGCGGCTAAAATTAAAAAACGCTGCATAGGATTATAGGGCTTCTAATAAGGTGTGTTCGTAGGCTTGGGCAACTTTTTCATGGTCAAAATGCTGTTCGGCATAGCGGCGGGCGGCACTGCTGCAATTTTTATAAAGTATTTCATCGTCTAATAACAGTGTGATCGCCTCTGCAAGTTTTTGAGCATTGGCACAAGGGACGGTCAATCCCGCGCCGCTTTCTTGGATCATTTTTGCTCCGATACCTTCTATTCCAGCGGCAATTGGCACGCCACAAGCCATTGCTTCATAAAGTTTTGCCGGAATGATGCCCTCGTAAAGTTCATTTGCTCCCACCGCCCAATAAGTGAGAAAGGATGCGTTCCACGCCTGTGGAATTTCATCGCGTTCTAGCCAGTGAATCCAGCAAACTTGCGGATGATTCTCTAACAATTTTTTGAATTCATCCGATTGGGTTCCCTGCCCGATAAAAAGAAAAGCAACATCCGGGCGGTTGCCCAACATCTCTGTTACCGCCAGCATGGTTTGAAAATCATATTGTGTTGAAAAAGTACCAATGAAAGAAATCATTTTAGGATGGTTTAGCTGGTATTTATGACGAAAAATATCAGTATTAAGTTGAGGCGTAAAAACAGATAAATCGACCCCATTATAAATCACCTTAATTTTATCGCGGCTGCTAATATAGCCTTCGATTCTTTCTGCCCACTTAGGACTCAGGGTCACAATTCGACGCGCTCGGTAATAAATAAAATTGACTAAATGGCGAGATAACCGATAGGAAAAATCAGTTTCTTTCAAAATCTTGAGCGATAAAAGATGGTCAGGCCACAAGTCAGAAACATTGAGAACATAGGGGGTACGTTTGAGCAATGCCAGTATCACCCCCGCCAGCGCAGGAAATACTGGTTGAGCCTCAATCAAAATGACATCCTGCTTAGGCAAAAATAAACCCCGCAAAAACATGGTAATCATTAAAGTGAGGTGGCTCATCAATTTGAAGAGGATGCGGTGATTTTCAACCGTAAACAGCCATGTTTGAATCACCCGCAGACCTTCCCGATTTTCGACCACGACCCAGCGATGACGATAGCCTTCGTGAATTTTGCGCTGCGGATAGTGTGGCAGGCTGGTTAGTACCGTGACATGATGACCGCGTTGATGGAGTTGGCGGGCAAGGCGGCTCAAGCGGATGGCTGCTGCACCCGAGTCTGGTTCAAAGTAATTGGTGATGAATAAAACCTTCATGTTATCCGCCTGTTTGTCTGCTCTCATTGTAAGCGGCTAGGCTTTTGATTGCATCTTGAGGGATGCCAACACCTCTACCCAGAAACCAAGCCCCCAGGCACAATGGATGATGACAAACGCCAACATCACCCGCCAGATCAAGTTAAAATTTTTCCATGTGAGATAGAGCGAGACTCCCAGATTGACGACGGCATACAGGACGAGCATCCATGCCCATGCAATAAAAATTAATAAATTGAGCAAGCTCAAGACCATACCTAGCCCAATAGCAAGCACAAAAAGTGGGGCAACTATGTGCCGCCAATGGAGTGATTGAGGGTAATCGCGCAGCATTTTGACTTTGCCACGCCCATAGCGAAAATATTGTATCCATAGCGATTGCCATGTATCGCGGCAGTAATATTCTGACTTCGCCCGCAGCGAGATGAGTGTTTTGCCGCCAGCCAACCCTATACGGTAATAATGTTCAAAGTCTTCATGCACGCGATAGTCCTCCCGCCATCCGCCCACACGGTTGAGGATTTCTCGCCGCCAAACCCCCATGTATGCACCAAACGCATAGGTATCTTGAATGGCATGACGTAAAATGCTCGGCACGCCAAAATAAGAGCGATAACTTAACGCAACAGCTTGTCCAATTTTTGTATTGCCAACAGCATATTGAATCCCGCCGACACTATCGACATCGGGATGGTGAGCAAGTAGCGCAACACATTGACGAATATAATCTGGCGCGATGAGGGTATGTCCATCTACACGGGCAATAATGTCTCCTTTAGCATGATGCAGGCCAATGTTCAAAGCACGGGATTGCCATTCGCCAGGATTGTCTAAAAGACAAATTCGCGGGTCTTGTTTTTGCAAGGCATGAACAATTTCACGGGTGCGGTCTGTGGAACGCCCATCAATCACTAAAATTTCGAGATGAGGATAATCTTGCATCATCACTGCCCCTAAGGAATGATGCAAAAAAGCCTCCTCGTTCCGAACAGGCATTAAAACCGAAATCAATTGGTCTGGCATTATTTCACAAATGCGGTCACACAGTAAAGCTGACCGACACGCTCAAGTTCATAGCGGGCAAAACCGGCTTGTTTGATGAGTGTGTCTGTGTGAGCGCGTGAATAGAAATAGACCGGACATCCCTTTAAGGCAAGCCGTGCTTTGCGGACAGGCGCACGCCATGTATACAGAAGCGGCAGGCTGACAATGGCACGGTCTTGAACCACGTCACGCATTTTTTTCAGGACAGGCAGGGCATCTCGAATGTAATCAAACAACCCAATCCCAATACACACATCAAAAGGTTGGTCGGGCTGATACTGGAGCAAATCGCTCACTAAAAAAGTACATTGGGAGGCTAAATTTTCTTGAGCAGCACGCTGGTGACACACTTGAATCATTTTGTCGGAAACATCAATGCCTACAATATGCCCCGCACCCCGCCGCGCATATTCCAGCGCATAACGCCCTGTCCCGCACCCCACATCTAAAATACGGCGACCTGCAATCGGTTCGCTGTGTTTGAGAGTATATTCGTAGCGTCCATACATATCCCAGCGAAAGGTTGTATCTAACCAGTTGGCGAACTTACTTTTTTCGTGCGAGTAAATGGAATCAAACTCATTGACGGTACTATCCCAGTAGTCTTTTTGCTGGCGTAGTTCATCATTCATCTGGAAGCAACTCCTTAATGGGTACAAATTCAAAGTTTTTGAGGAGTACATCTAATCGGGTAAGTGTTTTGTCTAAATTATAGTAATGGCGAAACCGCTTTGACCATGAAAGTGGCTGGCGTGGTTGGTTGGGGTCAACTTCCCATGGGTGAATATAAAAAATCACCGAGCGCCCCTGCTGGTTGCAAATTCGCATAAGTTGTTTGGTGAGGGGATAGGGCAGCAATCGAAAATAGCCCCCCCCGCTACACGGAATCCGTCTCCCCAAAACTTCTGCCACACTCAAGGGAACTTCGGTT
The DNA here is from genome assembly GCA_964639245.1 of uncultured Anaerolineae bacterium. Classification (GTDB taxonomy): domain Bacteria; phylum Chloroflexota; class Anaerolineae; order Aggregatilineales; family J027; genus SB15. Next base: position 16,151 of record CAZXCU010000018.1, on the reverse strand, counting down.
AGCCCATGAAGGGAAAAAATATCTAAAGATGCGTCGGCTATTCCGTAATCGGGGTGGAACCCTATCGGAAAAACAGAAGAGTCGTAGCGGATGCCATGTTTTTTGAGAATTTCGATTGCCCAGAGGGTTTGTTTGGTCACGGTGAAAGAAGGCGCTCGGAAGCCCTGAATCGGCTGGTTGATTAAAGGTTGGGTCACAGCAAGGGCTTTTTGGATGTCCGCTTCAAATTCATCGGGAGTCATCTGGGTGAGCAACGTGTGAGAATAGCCATGAGTAGCGATTTCATGCCCCTGTTGTTCGATTTCTTGAATCAAATCTGGCACACGTTCCGCCACCCACCCTAAGACAAAAAAAGTTCCTTTGACTGCATGGCGGGAAAAAAGTTCAAGCAAACGGTGGGTGCTGTCGACCACTCGGAAATCTAGGCTATCCCACTGTGGAAGCGAAAGACGGAGGTTGTACGCACAAAACCAGTCTTCTAAATCAATGGACAGCGCATTTTTCACGTTTGTCTTTCTCCACAAATAAACAGATATTTTGCTGCATCTTAGCATATCTGTACGCCAAAATATAGCAAACAAGGGGTAATAACCTGTCTAAAAGTTATGACCATCGGATAAGTACACTCTCAAGAATTCAAGGGTGATTGATTATGAAAGTAGGAATTGCGGGCAGAAGTGCGATTGTCCCTTTTCCTACGGCATTCATGTGATTTCTGAAAGTGTACTTATAGGAAAGTATAATTTTACGCGATGTTATGTTGGCGGAATAGGGTTAGCGAACTCCCTCTATTTCCGATTGGAACCTGCCAATGCGGTTGTTAGCCCTAGCCCAATGTAGACGATGCCTGCAAAGTAGCGTTCAAAGCGTAAAAAGGTCAGGTTGCCTTTTAGCCAGCGTCCCAGTGTACCTGCAAAAATGGCATATGACCCGTCGGTGCAGGTTGCAATTAACACAAATAAAAACCCCAGCAAAAAAATCTGACCGGTGGTGTTGCCCGATGAGGTATCGACAAATTGGGGCAAAAAAGCAAAGAAAAAAAGTGCCAATTTAGGGTTCAGCACATTTACGACGATGCCCTGTGTAAACGCCCGTTGTAGGGAGGTTTTTTCCACTGCAATTTCTGTGACCGTTTCTTTGGTCAGCAGCCGTTTTACCCCCAAATAAATCAAATAGGCTGCGCCTAGATATTTCACAATATTAAAGGCCAGCGCCGAAGATAGCAGCAGCGCCGACAACCCCAACGCCGCCGCAATCACATGAAAAAATGTGCCGAGCGACAATCCTAAGACCGAAATGAACCCCGCCTTGCGCCCTTGATCCACACTTCGCGCCACCACATATAAAACCGCCGGGCCGGGCGTAAGCAGCAAAATCAGCGTAGCAGTAAAAAATAAGGATAAATTCGTGGGCATCCCACACTCCTTGAGGAATAACACAATGCTTTTAGGGTAGGATGAACCCGTACCCACGTCAATAGACCAATTGCCCAATCCGCCCACCATGCTAAAATTAACCACGAGAATATAGGAACACCTATGGACGATGTAGCGTCGCTTGAAATTTTGACCAATATTGACCTGCTGCGGAATCCGCGTGCGCCCATCGAAGCACGGCGGCAGGCGGCGGAATATCTTGCCAACCATCCGAATATGGTCGCTTTGCCTGTGATGGTCAAGGCGTTACAAGACCCCGATTTTAACATTCGCAAAAGCGCTATTATCGCGTGTTCTTATTTCCAGAGTCCCTTGACCGTCGATCCCTTAATCCGTGTGTTGCGCGAGCGCACTTTTTCGGAACGCGAAGATGCCATTCGGATTCTGGGCAAAATTAAAGATGTCCGTGCCGTTGCGCCCATTTCCGATGCCCTTTTGTACTCCGATTGGATGTCGATTCGCAGTGCCGCCGCCACTGCCTTAGGCGAAATGGGCTACGATGAAGCGCTCCCCGCATTGCTGGAAGGCTTAGGAGATTTTGAAGCGCCGGTGCGGGCAAATGTGGCGGAGGCACTCGGGCAGTTGGGCAGCGAAAAAGCCGTTCCCACGCTCATCCAAACCATGCGTCACGAAAAAGGCTGGAATGTCCGTCATATGGCAAGCGCCCTTGCTAAGATTGGCGAACCTGCCCTAAAACCTTTAATTACCCTGCTAGCAAATCGAGATGAAGAGGCGGCTTTGCGCGAAATTGTGGCGGAAACACTTGCTCAAATCATTGAGAATCACCCCACACCGCACAAAGTTCAAGCCTCCATTAAACTCACCGTGGATTTGCTCGTGGCGGAACTGCCCAAACGCCCCAAAAGCATCCGCAGTCATATTGCACGGGCGGTGCTGACCAAAATTAGCGGCATTGTGGCAGACCAGTTGATTGAAGCCTTTGCCAATTCTGACCCCGAGATCCGTGACCAAGTGGCCTATATTCTCGGTGATAGCAAAGACCCCAATCTGAATGAACGGTTGATGAAAGCCCTGAGTTTTGCCAATGAACGGGTGGCTTCGGGTGCGGCACGGGTGCTGTATTTTCGCGGCCTCAATCCCCGTGAATATGGCTATACTGGCACACTGTAGGGACGGGTTAGTCCTCCAGATAGGCAAGCTCTTGATCGGGTGATTCGCCTTTTTCGTCTACTACATCAGGATAGGTTGTGCCAGCTTCCGGGTCTTCAATGGACATGACCTTAATAATGAACTGGTTGCGCTCCCCTTCGCCATACACATAGATAAAAACAAGCTCTTCTTCCAAGTCAATCTCATCTATTTTAATCTGTTCCGGGTTGCGGTCATCCAATGCGGGCGAGAGCAGGGTGGCTTTGTCCCGAATGTCATCCCCTAAATAAAAACAATAGGCATCTTCATCTGTCCATTCAAAGGCTTCTAAAATGGCGCGGTGGAGTTCGGTCAAGGTTTGTGAGCCTAAAATGGCGATTTCACGCCACACTCCCTTTGCCCACGAAAGCCGAACCCGTAGAATGTAAACATTCTCCGACATGTCCTAACCTCAAACTTTTCCCTGATTATAAGTCCGTTTTGCCTAATTATAATGCGACAATTTGCCAATTAACGCGAAATTGCTGCTACCATCTCCCGAAAAGCCGTTTTGTAGTCCCCTGTAAAATCAAAGCGGGGACGATTCCGCACGGTGTCTGGTGGTTCAACCCCTTCGGCAATGGCAACGACAATTGGTTTCCGTTCGTTCAGAAAATACTGGATTGCGTCTTGGATGCTGGTGGTTTGTCCCGCAAAAGGCGACAGCACGACAAGCAGGTGTGTACATTGTTCCATCGCCGGATGGATTCCGCCCGCCCATTGGGTGGTGTCCGCTTTTTCGCCGTTGTCCACCCACACTGGAATCCCGATTTGTTTCAATTCCTGCCCCAGTTTATCCGCGAAGGTGGCTTGGGTTACATCCGCCACAATATAGGCGGCCTTGATTTTCTTGCCTTTGGCGCTCGGTGGGATGACTTCGACCTTTTGCGGGGCTTTCATGTTGTGGTGCAGCGCCGTGCGTCCCATGCGGAACATATTTCCCCCGCACACCGGACAGCGCCCTTGTGTACCGGGTCTACCCTGACTCGTCCACACTGCTTCAGGATTTTCCATGATGCGCTTGTCTTTGCAGGTTACACAATACGCTTCAATTTCGAGTTGTTCTTTGTTTTCAACAGAATCGTTCATCGGTTTCACCTCTTGCCCACAATATTAAACGCAATCTGCCTGAATTGACACACACTTGAGGGTTAGTATACTTAGAAACTATATGAATGGCGTATTCTAGCCTATTTTCTGAGGTAATTCTGAATGGTAGACCAACCCGCCTACATGGAGGCCGCACTCAGCCAGCAGCAAGCCGATCTTGTTGCCCGCCTCAAAGACGTACTTGCTGTCGCCAACACCCCCGAAGAATTAGGGATTCCGGTTGGCATCGTCCAGGATTTAATCTTCAAAATTTTGTTCAGCGAGGGGGAAGCTACGCTCAAACGCCTGTCCGATGTCATCAAAGTACATGGGCGCGTGGTGGATGTCCTTGTCGAACAAATGCAATACGAACACCTCGTAGAAGTCTCTAAAGCAGGCGGAACAGGCCGTGCAACCTATACCTTTACGCTGACAGAAGAAGGGACAAAACGCGCACGGGATGCTATGGATAAAAATATGTATATTGGCCCTGCGCCTGTGCCGATTGACAAATATAACGAAGCGGTTATGCTGCAATCGGAATCGAAAATCCACGTAACCCCGGCCGATGTCAAAGCCGCCCTAGCCCACCTGATTTTGCCGGATAATTTTCATCGCAGCATTGGCCCGGCCATTAACGGCGGAACATCCCTCTTTTTATATGGCCCGCCCGGTAATGGCAAAACGACGGTTGCTGAGGCCATTGCCAAAATCATCACCGGGACAAACCCCGTTTTTATGCCCTATGCTGTCACCACCGCAGGCTATATCGTGACCATGTTTGACCCATTGGTGCATAAACATGCCGATGTTGACCCGAACAGCGTGACCTCAACCTATGGACGTGTTGACCCGCGTTGGGCCATCATTGACCGCCCTACCGTGATGGTTGGGGGCGAACTCACGATGGATGCGCTAGAACTGCGGTTTGAGGAATTGGCAAAATATTACGAAGCGCCGCTTCAAATGAAAGCCAACATGGGCATGTTCCTGATTGACGACTTCGGACGGCAGCAGATTAGCCCCGCCCAACTGTTGAATCGCTGGATTGTGCCATTGGAATCGCACATTGACTTTTTGCGCCTGCGAACAGGTCAATCCATGCAAATTCCCTTCAAGCAATTGATTGTCTTTAGCACCAATCTTGACCCCGATGATCTGGTGGATGCCGCGTTTATGCGTCGTATTCAAATGAAGGTGGGGGTACGCAGCCCAAGTGATGAAATGTATCAGAAAATATTTTTGGCGATGGCAAAAAGTCTGGGGATTCCACCTGACCGTGACACTTACGCCTACCTTATCAAAAAGTGGTATCGGGAACCGGGACGCGATTTACAGGCCGTGCATCCGCGTGACCTACTAAAAATTATCAAAGCCCTGTGTGAATATGACAGTACCCCCATTCGCATGACCCCTGAACTCATGCGCGAAGCGTGTGTCAATTACTTTGTTGCTCAAGAAGGCGACCCCGCCCGCCGCTAGCAAAAAAGCTGTAAAAATTCCGCGAATAGTCCTTATTCGCGGAACATTCCCGGCCTATCCTCAGTTAGAATGAAAGTGCAGGACGTATTCAGGAGTTATCCACCATGCGTAAAATAATCATTTTCGTTACAACGATTGTTCTTCTCACACAGGCAGTTTCCGTCTTAGCGCAGGGCGGCGTTTCGGGTGGCAGCAATATCGGCGATGATACCTTCGTGATTACCTGTGACACAGGCGAAGAAATTATTGGAGGCGTGAAATTTACTTTCATTAACATCAACCCCGGCACCAATTATCGTGTTACAGCGATTGGCATTGGCGAATTTGACCCCATTATCGCCGTCGCTACCGGCCCCGGCGAAGGCAATTGTAATGATGACGAATCGCGTGCCGCTAACAGTGAAGTGGCTGTTCCCGGTTTTGGCTTGCTCACAGGGAACAATCGGACTGCACAGGTACAGGTGACAGCCCCGCGTGGGGGCAATGTGGACGTGCTGGTGGGCGGTTTTGAAGGCTCAACCGGACAATTTGCGATGGTGGTGGAAGGACTTGCCATTAACCCCCGCGATGAACTAGATGGATTTTTGCTCTCGGTTCCCAGTGTCGTTCAAAACGAGGAAATCGGCGTGTATATGGTCAGCCGCACCACCAACCTTAATTCGTATATAATGCTGGGTGGTGGGCCGGGAATCCAACAGGAACAGCTTGATTTTAACAACGCCACCACTCTGGCTGAATGTGATGATGTGGCGGTAGGGGTTTGCAGCAGTGTGCCAGCTTTTCCCGGTGGCGGCGTTTCAATTACTAATGGCGGAAGATATGTTGCCGGGCAAACCGATGCCGGAATTGTATTTATCCCCGAATCCACCGATAAATTTATTTACCTGTTTGGCTCGTCCAGCAATCAATCCACTGGCGATTACGCAATTATCGTGACCGGAACAGTTCCCGGTAGCTTGACCGACTCCACCACGAATACAACTACGACCACCACCAATACCAATACGGCCAATACAGGCAATGTCCCCGCCGATTGTACCAATGTCGCAACATTGGCAGTGGCTTCTTCCGAATATGATGCCAGTTACGCCGCCGCCAATTTACTAGACGGCAACCCGACGACCAGTTGGTCATCTCAAACGATGGAAAATCAATTTATCATGGTCTTTTTTGATGGGGCGCAAACGGTCAACCGCATTTTGTTTAATTCCTATTCCGCCTCAGCCGGATTTGAAACTGATTCCGTGCGTGGATTTGAAATTGCGACGGTCAACCCCACCAACAACAAAGTCACCACGCTATCCCTTGTTGAAGCCGACTTGGTACAGGGCTATCAAGAATACACCTTTGCTCCTGTTACCAGCGACAATATTGTGTTGTATCTGCAAAGCAATCATGGTGGTACGACCTTCGAGGCAGCGGATATTCTGGTCTGCGCTCAATAAGCGCTTGGCTTATCCCCCCGTTTTGACCGTAGCGGCGGAGCGAATCCGCCGTTACTATTTATCCTCATGAAACTTTTTGGATTCTCGATTCAAACTTTATTCGCATTACTGGTCGCAGGCGGGGTGGTATTCGCCGCGTTGTGGCTTGACCTTGAAAATGAAGGGCTGGTTTGGGATGTTTTGTGGAACGTGACGGGGGAAAGTGAACCGTCCGCCCAGTTGCTTGGTGCAGCCCAATATGCCGCAACCTATACCCGCCCCAAGCCCAATTTAGCCCTTGATGCCGAAATTCAACACCTACCCGAAAATCCTTTTGGGGTGAATACCTTCTTACAATTGGAATCCATTCCCGAAAAACGCGAACACCAGATGCAACTGTTGTCTGAGGCGGGGTTTGGATGGATTCGGCAGGAATTTGCTTGGGAGGACATTGAAATTCATGGGCGGGGCGATTTCACCGACTCGCGGAATGATATGGACGGAGACGGACAAAAGGATACGATTTCGGCGTGGGACAAATACGACAACATTGTCGACCTCACGGAAAAATATGACGTGCAAATCATTGCCCGTTTGTCTGCCCCGCCCGATTGGAGTCAACCGCCGGGAACCACCAATCCCTATACCCCCCCGGCGGATTTTCAGGATTACGTGAATTTTGCCGTTGCCGTTGCCGAACGCTATCAGGGACGGATTCAGCATTATCAAATCTGGAACGAACCTAATATTTATCCTGAGTGGGGCGACCAGCAAATTAACCCTGCCGGATATGCCGATTTACTATGCCGTACTTATACCGCGCTCAAAGCAGTTGACCCGAATATTGTGGTTCATTCGGCTGCCATTGGCCCAACCATCGATTTAAGTGGGCGTGATGCTTACGATTTGCTCTATTTGCAGCGTTTATATGACTTTGGAGCAGGTGGTTGTTTTGATGTTCTCAGCGCACAGGGGTATGGCCTGTTCAGTGGCCCGACGGACAGGCGGATGCGCCCTACGTTGATGAATTTTGGACGGCATCAATGGATGCGCGACATCATGGTTGCCAACGGCGATGCTGAAAAACCCATCTGGATTAGTGAAGCAGGTTGGAATCCTGTCCCCCCTGCGGAAGAAGTTCCCGATATTTGGGGGCGTGAAACTTATGGCATTGTCACCATGCAGGAAGCCGCCGAATATGTCCCTCTTGCCTATGAACGGGTCTTGAGTGAATGGCCTTATATCGGCGTGATGAGCTACTGGTTTCTCAAGCGGCCTGATGAATCCGAAAAATTGCAAAGTTGGTATTACTTCCGCCTGCTCGAACCCAACTTTGAACCAACGCCGGTTTATGAGAGTTTCAAAGCCATGACGCAAAACGGGGAATGGCAAACATGGCGCAGCTCGAAAAATTCATGGGAACGGCAGGCACGGGCGCGTGTCCCGCAGATTTTAGTGTTAGGGCTGGCGCTCTTTTTTGCGGCCTATGTCTTGGCGCAGGCGTTTATTCAGCGCTTTTCACGGGTTCGAGATTAAGTGCGTCGCTATTCCTCGCTTCTCATGCGCTGGTTGCCAGTGGGGATTTTGCTGCTGGCGGCCTATTGGCGTTTTGATGCTCTTGAAACCCAGTCCTTCTGGCATGACGAGGGCAATACTCTGCGCCTTGTCCAGCGCGATATTTCCCCGTTAATTGAAGCGGTCAAACCCGATATTCACCCCCCCGGTTATTACCTTGTTCTCAAGGGGTGGGTGGCTTTCATGGGCGAAACCGAATTTGGGCTGCGTTCCCTTTCGGCTTTTTGGGGCATTCTCACGGTTGTTTCGACGTATGCGCTTGGCAAAAAACTCTATGAATCTAGCACCGCTGGATGGTTGGCTGCGTTGCTGGTGGCTGCCAATGCCTTTCAGGTCTACTACAGCCAAGAAGCCCGCATGTATGCCCAGCTTGCCGCACTCAGTACCTTGAGTTTATGGCTGCTCATCCTTTTTATAACCTCCCGCCGCAAAGGGCGTGTGATGCTGGCGCTGGCGCTGGTCAACACGCTCGGACTTTATACCCAGTACACCTACCCTTTTACGATGCTGGTGCAGGGCATTTTTTTTGTGGGGTGGTTGTTCCTTTTGAAAACTTCAGGGAAAACCAAACGCGGTACCTTTTTGATTTATGTGCTTGGCAATCTGCTTACCGTGAGTCTTTTTGCGGCATGGTTGCCCACCGCCTACGACCAGATAACCGCATGGCCTAATTTTGACGATGGTTCATCCCTGACCGAGAGAATTTCGACCATCGCAACCTATATTACCTATGGCAACAGCGCGTTTAATCTCAATGTCCTTGATTACGCGATGGTGGGCATCCTGGTGGCAACGCTGATTCTGCCCGATTATTACAAAAATCCGCCCGCTCATGCGTGGCGGGTGGGGCTGCCGCTGGTCTGGTTGCTGGTGATTGGTGGTGCGTTGGTGGTTTCCGGTGCCTATCGAGAAGCGAATTTAAAATTTCTCTTGCCCGCACAGGTTGGTGTGGCTTTACTCGTCGGACGCGGAGCCTATCTCCTCTATGACATTGGCACATTTAACCCGATTTTGCCCGCCCAATTTGCGGCTCGCCTGACTGCGATTGTGGCTTTTTTAGCTGTTTTCAATGGCAATTTGAATTGGCTAGCAGATATGAAAACGCGCTTGCAACGGGACGACTATCGCGGAATCGCCGCCGCGATTGAAGCAATGGAAAATCCACCAGACGCGATTCTGCTCAATGCCCCCAATCAATACGAAGTTTTCACTTATTATTATGATGGGAAACTGCCGATTTATCCCTTGCCGCGTGGCTATGGCGGGGATGATGTGGCGACCCGTGCCGAAACCGAACAAATTATCAGCAATCACCCGCGAATTTTTGTCGTTTTTTGGGGGGAAGGCGAACGTGACCCCAACGGCATTGTGCGTACTACGCTTGATTCGGGAGCGTATGAAATTTCGTCGCGCTGGTATGGCAATGTGCGGTTGGTGTTGTATGCGGTGCTAGAAGTCCCGCCCTCTGAACCAACCCATCGAATCAATCAAAAATTTGGTGAAAATATCACCCTCAAAGGTTATGCCATTAGCGGGGATGGGATCGCCACGGCAGGCAGTGTGATTGGGGTGACGTTGTTCTGGGAGACTGACCAACCCCTTGATAAACTTTACAAAGTTACCGTCCAAATCCTAAATCCAGATGGCACACTTGCCGCACAGCATGACAGCGAACCGGCCAATGGGCGCAGTCCAACCAGTACATGGCAGCCAGACCAAACCATCATCGACAATCATGGCCTGCTGGTAAAACCATCGCTTATATCGGGTGCAGGGTATCAAATCATTGTAGGGGTGTATGAACTTGACCACCCAGAAAATCGTTTACAGGTCAACAATCAAGAATCACTACTTTTGGAAGGGCTAACTATTCAATGAAAATGCTGTGTATCTACTGTGGGGCAAGTGTGGGCAACCATCCGATGTATTTAGAAGCCACCCGTCAGATGGGCTATGCGATGGCCGAACACGGTTTTGGGTTGGTTTATGGCGGGGGCAGCACGGGCTTGATGGGAGTCGTGGCGGACGCGGTGTTAGAAAAAGGGGGCTATACCGTCGGTGTGATTCCCGCCGCGTTGGTGGAACGCGAATTACAACACAAAAGCCTTCACGAAATTCATGTGGTCGAAACCATGCACCAGCGTAAATGGATGATGGCAGAACGTGCCGATGCGTTTGTGGCACTGCCCGGCGGTTTTGGCACCTACGACGAACTGTTTGAAATTATTACATGGGCGCAGTTGGGCTTCCACCGCAAACCCATTGTTATTTTGAATATTGGCAATTATTTCGCACCCTTGCTGGCGATGGCACAACACGGCGTGGAAGAAGGTTTCATCCGCGACATGGACGCGGGGTTAATCGCGGTGGCGAACGAAATCGGAGAGGTGTTTGACCATATCAAAAATTACACCCCACCCACTCATACACCCCGTGGATTGGATTTAAAACAAGCATAAAAGGCATTACACGAGATACGCCAAAATAAAATATGGACATCAGCGTAGGTGATTGATGTCCATGTGACGGAAGTTTAAGTTTATTTCACAACAACCAAACCCCTATACATTTTTGTCTGACTGCGGGTCAAGGGCATCGCGCAAGCCATCCCCTACAAAATTGATGCTCAAAACGGTCAAAATGATTAAAACACTGGGGGAAATCCACAGCCACGGTGCTTGGCGCACCTGTGAACGGCCTTCGTTCAAAATATTGCCCCAACTTGCAGAGGGCAACTGCACCCCCAGACCGAAATAACTGATATAGGCTTCGGTGATAATTGCTCCACCAATGCCCAGTGTTGCCGCTACGATGATGGGCGCAAGCGTATTCGGCAAAATGTGAGTCAAAATAATCCGAACATTGCTTGTGCCAATCGAACGAGCCGCCACCACAAATTCGCGTTCCTTGAGCGATAGAACATTGGCACGTACCACGCGGGAGAGTTCCATCCAACTGGTGAAACCGACAATCAAAATGATGACCAGCACACTGCCGCTAAAGGTACGTCCGCCAAGCTGAATATCATTAATCCGTCCACCCAGAAATTTTGCGGCGACCAGCAAAAACAAGAGGGAAGGGATGCTTAACATCGCTTCCGTGATACGTCCAAGGATCGCGTCTAAGTACCCGCCATAATAGCCTGACACTGCCCCAACCAGCGTTCCAAGGGATACCCCGACCAGCATGGCAGCAAACCCGATGATCAGCGAAATTTGCCCGCCATAAATCGTGCGTACCATCACATTCCGCCCGACGCGATCTGTCCCAAAGGGATAATCTTCCGATGGGCCTTCCAGCATAATCGAGGTGTCATTAAAATTAGAGTCCGCCTCGGTATACATTATCGATCCGATGACAATGTACAAAATCAAGCCAATCAGGGCAACCAAGCCCGCAACCGCCATCCGATGCCGTAAAAAGCGTCGGACGGTCATTCGCCAGAGCGATTGGGATGCAGCCTCTTCTCGAATCAATTTGACGGGTTCAACTGTGGAAAGTGTTGCCATGCGTTGCTCCTACGAAAGCCGAATACGCGGGTCTAAAAAGGTGTACACAAGATCCGTCAGCAGTTGAAAAATCACGACGGCAGCGGCGGTGAGCATCAAAATGCACATCAACACAGGAAAGTCGGAACGGTTGATGCTGTCCAGAAATAATTTGCCCATGCCGGGCCATGCGAAGATATTTTCTGTCACGACTGCACCCGCCAGCAAAAACGGAATATCAAGTCCAATCAGCGTCACAATTGGCAAAATCGCGTTGCGGAAGGCATGGTTAAACAAAATGTTACGTTCGGTTAGCCCTTTGGAACGTGCTGTCCGAATATAATCCGAGTGAATCACCTCTAACATACTGGCACGAACATAGCGGCTATATTTGGCAAGCCCAATCAAGACCAAACTGCTGACGGGTAAAATCAGGTGTTTAATCAATTCGCTGGTCGTTTCGCCGTCCGGGTTGGTGGGGTCATACATGCCGTAAGCAGGCAAAATGTCCAATTCCACCGAAAAAATATGTATCAAAGCCAGCGCCACAAAAAAAATCGGCATCGAAAATGCCACAAATGCGAAACCCGTCAGCAAATTATCAAAAATCGAATATTGGTTGATGGCGGAATACACTCCGATAAACAACGCCACCACAATGATAATCACTTGCGCGGGGATCATCAGGCGCAGGGTATTGACAAGATAATCTTGTAGCACTTCTAGGGCAGGCTGACGGGTGCGGAACGAATCACCAAAGTCGCCACGCAGCACGCCTTTTTTAGTGCCGGGCGTATCGCCTTCACCGTCTCCGTCTACATCCACTTCTGTCCAATCGTTGCCAATCAGCCAGTAGATATAGCGGGTGGTTACGGGTTTATCCAACCCCAATTGACGTTCAAGGCGGGCTTTGTCCTCAGCACGGGGAGGCTGTCGTCCGCCCATGGTGGCAAGCGGGTCGCCCGATTCGTTCATCAAAACAAAAATCACGATGCTGATAATAAATAATAAAAAGACAGCTTGGATCAAACGGCGAATAATATATTGAGTCATACGCTACCCTCGTTATAGCCAAACAAGGGGCATTAGCCCCTTGTCTTTTACGAGCAAATGTACTTAGTTGACTGTCCAGGCGTTGATGTTCCAGAAGGGCGTTTTGCCGTTCAAACGAACACCTTCAATGCGCTGGTTGTATACATACAAATCGGGGTCATGCCAGATGCTCACCCAGATAACATCTTGGGAGAACAATTCGTCAATCTGGTGGAAGACTTCAACACGCGCTGCCGGGTCAGTGGTGGTCGCTTGTTGGGCAAACAGCGCATCTAATTCTTCATTGCAATAGCCTGTCCAGTTTGCCCCGGTCGGGTTTTCATCCGAAGGAATCTGATTGCACAGGAAGCGGCTGCTGTCCGGGTCGGGGAAGTTGGTGGTGGTAGACCACTGAGCAACATCATATTGACCGGTTGCCACTGGCCCGCCATCGGCATAGCCATTGAAGAAAATATCCGAAGGATAATTTTCCAGCGTCAATTCCACGCCGAGTTCGCCCAACTGCTGCTGTGCGACGACTTGGGTATCCTGACGAATCTGGCGTTGATTGGTGACATAGCGCAAGCTCAGGGTCACACCATCTTTGTCACGAAGGCCATCGCCATCCGAATCGACCCAGCCCGCTTCATCCAACAGGGCAGCGGCTTGTTCGGGGTCATAGGGCAACGCTTCGACGTTCGGGCTGGCATAGGGGGTATTTTCCCAGAAACTTGCTGCTGGATAGGTCAAACCAAGCAGCAGGTCATCCGTAATTTGCTGGCGATTAAAGGCCATCCCCAGCGCTTTACGTACATTGACATCCTGCAAAGCAGGGTGTCCAGTTTCGGGGTCAACGTTAAAGAACCAGCCTTCGTTATAACCGGAGGCCACTACCTCGACATTCAAAAAGCCGGTATCCTGCAAACGCGGTACATCGGAATAAGCAATGAATGTCCCCAAGTCTGCTTCGCCCTGTTCCAAGCCCAAGACATAGGTTTCGGCATCAGGCACGAATGTCACCACCACGACTTCCAGCTGGGCGGGGTCGCCGTAATAATTTTCATTACGGACAAAACGCATAAAGCTGCCGACTTCCCATGTGTCAAACACAAAGGGGCCGCTGCTCACGGTGGGTTCACGATTCCAGTCCGCATTGTCAATCGTACCTTCGGCTTCAAACACCGGGCCGAGAACGTGTTCTGGCAAAACCACGGCGAACAACGAGGTCAACCAAGGCGCGAAGGGTTCGCTAAAATTGACCACCACGGTTGCTTCATCGGGAGCTTCTACGCTGGTTACAAAATCACCATACGGGTAACGGCTGGCAACTGCATTGCCTTCTGCCACATACATTTCATACGTAAAAACAAAATCGGCAGAAGTCACCGGTTCGCCATCCGACCAGACCGCGCCTTCACGAACTTTGATGGTGATGGTTTTGCCATCTTCGCTTACGCCGCCGTTTTCAAGGCTGGGGATTTCGGCAGCCAAACGCGGCACAGCGTTCAGTTCATCATCAAATGTCCATGCGCCTTCAATATACAGGTCTTGGGTAATACCGACAAAAAACATTACAGTGTACAGAGGATTGAGGGTATCCAATTCTTGCGGATAAGAAATGACTACCGCATTATCCTGCGCGGAGGCTGGCACTGCCAAACCAACCATGACCATCAAGGCCACCACTGCCAAAAGAATACGTTTGACTTTCATGCAAAAACTCCTCTAATGCTTAATCGAGGTTAAGAAACCTTACCCTAAAAATATACCCATGAGTACGCTTCTCTACAATGAAGATAAAAAATAACTATGAAGTTTTAAAGAAGGTGGTTTCTTAAAAATAGGGGCAAACTTGTGGAAAATTGCCGTAGCCAGACTTGTTTTGCGATTTTGCAGGTTGAATTTAATAATTGACTGTAGCGGTAAGCCCTTCAAATTTCAACCTAAAACAAACTCAACTGCTTCGGCGGAGGGGGAAATGAGTCATCCGCTTTTTTCTCTTGTGGGGAGTCTTTTGCCTGTTTGACCAGCACCATCATCTGCTTAAAATCAGCTTCCATTAAGGGACGTAAATCGGGATTTCGTAGCACCGCCGCCGGATGAAACAAGGGAAAATAAATACGTCCATCCGCATATTTGGGGCTGCCATGAATCTGGGTAATTTTGCCGCCGGGGAAATATCGCGCCATGCTGAATCGTCCGAGGGTGGCAACCAGAATCGGATTAATGATTTCAACCTGCTGGTCAAGATAGGCTTTGCACGCTTCAATTTCTTCGGGCAGGGGGTCACGATTATTCGGCGGACGACATTTGACGACATTTGCAATGTACACCTGCTGCCGACTCAACCCGACCAGATGCAGCAGTTCTTCAAGATACTGTCCCGACCTGCCCACAAACGGCAGTCCCTGTTCATCTTCCTGCTGTCCCGGCCCTTCTCCGATGAACATGATTTCGGCGTTAAGTGCGCCATCGCCCGGCACAGCTTTTTTGCGCCCCTGATGCAGAGGGCAGAGGGTACAGGCCCGTACCTGTGTGGCAATCAGATTGAGTTTTTGCGCCCGTTCTTCTGGTTTCAACATCACGGCTCTTTTAGATAAATCGGGTTGACTTCAGATGGTTTCGTTCTCATCCCATCCTGCAATTTTTTCCAGCCAAGTTCCGCCAAAAATCCCGCCCGCCGCACATTCCACGCCGGATTCAAACGCTTCAAGGGGTGTTCCGCCAGCAATCGGCTGCCGTTCTCATCAATTTCACCGTTAATGAGTATGTTTTGATCAAGCTGCGGGATGATTGTTTCCCAAGTAGTAATTTCGGCTCGCTGAAAAGGCTTCCATTCGTTGTCTTGCCAGTGATAGCGGCCCGCAATAATTCGTCCCCGCCCGGCCTGCACCACCGCCAGCATATTTTCTGACAGCGCAGGGGTACTGTAGGCGACGATATCAAGAGTGGGAATCCCGATAAGGGGGACATCACAGCCCATTGCCAATCCTTTTGCCGCGCCCATCCCCACCCGCAACCCCGAAAACGAACCCGGCCCCTGCGAAACCGCCACCGCCTGCACTGCCTGTACAGTACGCTCAATTTCTTGCAGCATCAGATGAATCATCGGGATAAGCTGAACAGTGTGCTGGTTATCGGTATAAAGTGTTTTTTCCGCCAAAACCCGCTGTCCATCATAGACAGCCGCACTTAAAATTCGGGTCGCGGTATCCATCGCAAGCAGCATAGCCTATTTCTCAAATTTAGTTTGTAAGGCTTCTAAAAGCGTGCGCGAACGGTTTCCCCCAGCTTGGAGGGTCAGCGTGCGGGCAAATTCGTTGGTTTCATCCATATCAAAGCGGATCCAAAGTGTATCGGGGGGCAGCCATGCGTTTATTTTTTCAGGCCACTCAATCAAAACAGCTGCGTTCGAGTCCAGAATATCAAAAAAACCAATCGATTCGACATCGCCAGCCGTTTCTAAGCGGTAGGCA
>CAZXCU010000017.1:16197-108291 GCA_964639245.1 uncultured Anaerolineae bacterium | reverse complement strand
GGCAGCTTGCTGACGGGATTGAGGGTGGGGATTTTCCCGCATTGCGTAAGGTGAGCTGGTAAGTTCTTTTGTAGGGACGATGTAGCGCGAGACCTCCCCCGGCGGATGAAATTGCGCGAATGTGTTTTTTTCTTGATTAATGATTATCATATTTAATTATACGAATATGATTTTCTCTATTATACAATTATTGGCGCAAGATTAGAGAGGTTGAAAGGAATCGTCAACGTTTGGTTAATTCATCTTCTATTTTTCCACGTTCCTATTTTGCTCAGGATGCGCGCCGAGTGGCACGGGACTTGTTAGGAGCGCGGCTGGTGCGGGAAATCGATGGGCAGCGTCTCAGCGGCATAATCGTCGAAACCGAAGCCTATACCGGGATAGATGATCTGGCCTCCCATGCACGGCGGGGCAGAACCCCGCGTAATTTGCCGATGTGGGAAGCGCCCGGTTATGCCTATGTGTATTTAACCTATGGAATGCACTGGTTGTTGAATGTGGTGTGCGAACCGGAAGGGCATCCGGCGGCGGTGTTGATTCGGGCGGTGGAACCCCAAGAAGGGGTGGCGCTGATTGCCCAGCATCGGGCGGGTGTGCCGCAGAAAAATTGGACAAATGGCCCGGCGCGGCTGACCAAAGCCCTGTGTATTGCGGCTGCGGATAACCGTGTGGATATGACCACGCCGCACAGCCGACTCTGGTTGGAAGCTGGTACGCCGATTCCTGAATCGCAAGTGCAAACGGGAGCGCGGGTGGGCTTGGGCAAAGCAGTGCCGGAACCGTGGTTTAGTCTGGCATGGCGCTGGTGGGTGGCGGATAATCCACATGTTTCACGGTATACTTAAGGCTAAACGGAGGGTGCAATGCGCGAAAACGATGAGTTTTCTCAACTGCTGCCAGATGAAGATGTTTTTGAGGAGATTCCCGACGACGAAGCGGATGCGATTCAGGTCAACGAGACTGATGAATTGCCTTTGTCGCTGGCTCGTCCCAAGTTTTCAGCGCTGGTTAGTAAACCATCCCTAGTGCAACGGGAGGACTCCCCCCATGCGAAAAAAACTCCTCAGCCTGATGTTCAGGAATCGGTATCTGAGGCGGGAGACGATTCGTCTCGTGTTGAAGAATCGCCGCTTGCGGAAGATTCTCCTGTGGCTCATCAACCCGAACAAGAAGCAGTGGTAGCCCCGGTTTACCGCTATCGTATTGCGCTGGTGCTTTCGCCAGACATCGAAATTGCCATGAACCAACTGCGTCAAGCGGTGCAATTGCCCGATGCCGAAACAGGGAGTTTCGCGCTGGTGGGCGATTTCCGCACGGAGAATTTAGCCGATATACAGGAAATTTTAGAGGAGTGGGTGCAGGATAATCTGCCGATGGAACTCGCGCTGGAGGGCATTGAAGCGAAAACGGTGGGTAGCCAGCGTTATGTGGCGGCGTGGAGTCTGACCCCCCCGGACTCCTTGACCCAAGCCCAAGAGTCCTTAGCCGATAACCTTGCGCCCTACCTGTTGCCGGATGACTCCGCCTCCTTTTTGCCGTTTCAAAGCCGTTTAATCCTTTCCGACCACACTCCTGCCCGAATTTTTCCCTTGCTGGTGCGGGAAATGCAGCAGCAATTTGAAAAATTGGCGTGGCGGGTGGAAGCACTCGAACTGCTGCGTGTTCCCGAAGGCGACTCGCGGTGGGAAGTGCTGGAAAAGTTTAATTGAGAAGTTAGGTTTTAGGTATTAGGCGTTAGGAGAGAATGTGATGCGAAATTTTAGGGAGCTTAAAATTTGGGAAAAATCCCATGCGCTTGTGCTGGAGATTTATCGAGTAACGGCGAAATTCCCTAAAGAAGAGTTGTTTGGTTTGGTGAGTCAAATGCGCCGTTCAAGTGCCTCTATCCCCACCAATATTGCCGAAGGCTGTGGACGGGATACCAACGGCGATATGCTCCGATTTTTGGGTTTTGCGATGGGGTCTGCCAGCAAATTATGGACAAATCAATTAAAAACCAAACGATTGCGGACAGCATCCATGCTGTCCCTACAAGAAATGCACCCGTAGGGACGCGATATATCCCGTCCGCTAAAGTTGGATTCATTTAAGGTCTAATTGCCTTGTCCATTAGAATATCAAATCATCCTTGCTCATGATTTGTCCTTTATTGGTGGTGAAGATTACAAAAGGCTGGAAGGAAATATCGTGGAAGTCAAACGGATGATGAACACGTTTATGCAAAAAATTCGTCAAATGCCCTAACCTAATGCCTAAAGCCTAATACCTATGAAAAAACTCTGGTGGAAATGGGTCGGATTTGGTTTCCGACTGCTCTACAATGAAATGGCTTTTACTTATGATACTGTGGCAAATGTCGTCAGCTTGGGGCAGTGGTGGGCGTGGCAGCAGGCCGCCTTGCCATTTTTGCCACCCCCGCAAGCCGGGATGATTTTAGATTTGGCGCACGGGACAGGCCGCTTTCATCTGAATTTGTTGGCGGGGGGATGGCAGGTCATCGGCTGCGATTTGAGTCCGAACATGGGCAAAATTACGCGGCGACGGTTGCTCAAGCGCCATCAGCCTGTCCGGTTGGTGCGCGGCAAAGGCCAACAATTGCCTTTCCCCGATGGCTGTTTTGCGGCGGTGGTGAGTACCTTTCCGACTCCCTTCATCACCGAAGAAGTGACCTTGCGCGAAATCCGACGGATTTTAAAACCGGAGGGTAAATTGGTGATTGTGCCAAACGCAGTGTTGACCAAAGGCGGGGCAGCCCGTGCCATTTTAGAGGAGGCCTACCGTGCTACCGGACAGCGCACTCCGTGGCCGGTGGATTTGGAGATGCGCTTCCGTCAGCAGGGGTTTGTGGTGGTCTTTAACTTGGTGGAACTCGAACGCAGCACGGTACAGGTGATGGTACTTAGTCCATCCGGCGAAATTTGAGTTTTGCGCCTTTGGCCTCAAAATTAATGTGAACCGTTTGCCAGCCTTGCGATTGGTAGCTGTGAATCACTCGCTTTATCTTTTGGGCGAGCATCAGTTCACGCGGCATCCGACTGTACTGCTCAGGGTCATAAAAATTGCTCATATCAATATTAACTTCTGCATATTGGGTGGGTTGGGTGGCGTGCATACAGACTTCCTTGTGCGATAGTGGGCTTCAAATTTGGTGCGAATCATACCGCACAGTACAGCCTAACGTTCTGAATTTTTCATGAATTTTTGACTTCAACACGATTTACTGCTATGCTTAATTAGAACAAATGTTCAAAAAAGGGTGCAAGCCATGTTATTAATCAAATCTGAACTACAAACGGCTGTTCCAGTCATTCCCGCCAAAGACCCTGCTGTTTCAGTGGCTTTTTATGAAAAACTCGGTTTTGTGAAAGTCCATGATTATGGCGATTATGTGATTATCCGGCGGGAAGGGGTGGAAGTGCATTTGTTCATCAACGACGACCCGCAACTGGCCGAATGGACGAGTTTCCGCGTGAAGGTGGAAAATATTGAAGCGCTGGCGTTTGAATTCAAAAATAACGGGGTGGCGTGCAAAATCGAAACCCGTTCGTGGGGAACGAAAGATTTAGCGCTGATTGACCCAACCGGCGTGCTGGTCACATTTCAGGAGTAGGTGCAGGCAGACGGGGGATGAAATAGAGCGCCATCTGGTTTTTACGTGGAACGTTGTAGGGGCTAAAGGTCGGATTTTCAATGTGGTAGTAAATTTCCACAATGCGACGCAGCCCCATATTATCGCCGTCTACAAAAATGGCAAGGTTGCGGTCACGGGTAAAAGTGGCTAACCATGCGGCGCTTAAACTGTCCTCACTAAACCCATGAAAGCTCAGAGTGGGGTCGGGTTGGAGATAGCCAAGCAGGGCGCTGAGGCCAAATGTGGAAAATGGCTCGTCAGTGATGACAATGACCTGTGTATCAGGCGGTAGATGAATGGCACGGAAAATGGCATCGTCATCCGCGTTGGTGTTCCCCCGTGATTGTTCCACCAGCAAGGGCGCGTGGTCATAAAAATAATAATTGGTGTGGGCAATGCCAATTGCTATGACCAACATTCCCGCCATTATCCCTTGATACTTCGGTAACAGACGCAGCAGCGAGAGGCTATATGAGAGTCCGATGGCAGCAAGCAGCATCAGCGCAGGGAGTATAAATACATAGCGCTGAAATTGGATGACATCGTGCATCTTGGTATTGCCAAATGTGCCAACAAATACCCAAGCAAGGATGAGAATCATGGCAGGATGCCAGATACGCCATAGGGCAATACTCACACCTATAAGAAAAAAGGGAAGTACAAAAATCAGGAGAAGAGGTTCTTCACCACCGTAAAAGAGGCTGTCATCCCGAATTTGAACCAGAAACATAAAGGGTGCTGCAAAGCGGCGGGTGATGTGGGGCGGGGTATCTTCCTTGAGGAAAATTTCAAATTGGTCAAGCCAATCGGAAACACTCAGCGAGGTTTGATCCATACGCCATGTAATAGAATCGCTACGGCCTTCTATCGTATAATAGACAGGAATCCCGATAGTGAGCGCAACCATCAGCATGATCACGATGCCTTGCCAGTGTACGCGCCAGCGCACAAACAGCACTGCTAACCATCCGCCCATCAATAGCGGGAAAAACAGCCGCCCGCCTTCATAAAAATATTGGGTCATGCCAAGTGCCGCCCCCGCCAGCGCAAAGTCTAAACGGCGGTGGGTACGCAACCCGCGAGCGAGAAATGCAAAGGCCAACGTCCCAAACAGGGGGTCGCTGATATTATTTGATCCCACACGGCTAAAATGAACATGCGGCGGGAAGGTTGCTAACAAACCTGCCGCCACAAAAGCTGTTTTTTTATCGAATAGTTCGCGGGCAAGCAGATACAGCGCGGGGACAGTCAGCGCACCAACGATGCCACTGACAATTCGTAGGGCAAACAATTCACGGCCAAAAATTTCTGCGCTTAAATACTGCCAGTACGAATGAAGAATGGTAAAGGCACGGGTTGAACCTGCCTGTGCCAGCAGCCATGTTTCATCGTTATAGGTGATGTCACTCACCCCAATAACAAAATGCGTTTCATCAATCATGCCGCGAATCCAACTGCCCGCTTGGTAGCCACGTAAAATCAGGGCAGTTAGTGTGATCGCCATCACCAGCACGATTTCTTGTGAAGGCAAGAGACGTAAGCTCTTTATTCTGGGAATCGGTGTTCCTGCAATCCCCCACACAACACAGAGGATGCCGGTCACCAGCAGAAAAAATTGAAAGTGGATGGTCAACCCTTCTAAAAAGGCAATGCCGAGCAACCCGCCATTATTTTCGGCAAGGGCAGCCAGCAACAGCACCCCCAGTACAAAAACCAGCCCACCTCTGAGACTTTGGGACAGGGAAAGGGCAGAAAATGGGCGAATCTGAGGATGTGGAAGCGCTAAAGACCATACCGCCCCGCCGATGATGCCGACACCAACGACCACAAGAACCAGCGTATCCTGAAACTGCTCAATGGTTTCCTGCTGGCTAAACATCGCTGCACACAGCAGCATCACCAGAAAGGCCAAAAGCGTGCTGATGCGTGGGAGAAAGGGAACGGTTCGGGTCAGGGGGGCGATCAATTTTTGGAAAGCGGGGATTTCATGAGATTGCTGGAGGAATTGATACACTGTCACGACGAGTGTTCCGACCAGCAAAATCCCGAAAAGTGGACGGGAAATGGCAGCAGGCAGCAGCAGAAAAAGGATCGCTGCGCCCACTGTAGCCCCGATAAAAATCAGGTTGCGCTGATTATTCCACCCCATAAATTTCCCGATACACGCGGTATTGCTCATAAATGCGTTCGACGTAGAGCTTGGTTTCGTCAAACGCGATGGTCTGAATATACAGGTCTAAATCTGGCCCGGCAATTTGCAGCCATTCCCACGCATTGCCCGGCCCGCCGTTGTAACCCGCCAGCGCTGCATAGGGAACATTGTCCACATAATCTAGTACAAAACGTAGATAAAACACGCCGTAGACAACGTTGATATAGGGACGGTAAATGTCGCTGTTCTGATAATCGGCAGGCCAGTTCAATTTGCTGTAAATTTCGTAACCTGTGGCCGGGATAATTTGCATGAGTCCCTGTGCAGCGGCAAACGAAGTGGCAAAACCTTCAAACAGGCTTTCCTGCCGCATGAGCGAAAATATCAGCAGGGGGTCAACCCCGCGTTTTTCAGTTTCGGGCAGCACCAAGTCTTCGTAGTGGATGGGATAGCGCAGACGCACCAGATAACGTGGGGCATCAAAATTGCTCACGCCAGCGTTATCCAGCAAATTGGCGGCGGCGATAATCGATGAACGGTAGAGGCCAATTTCGGCAAAATAAATCGCCAGTTGGTAGGTGGCAAGCGGGTCGTTAGCAAATTCTTCGCGCAGACTTTCATATTCGGCTTTGGCTTCTTCAAACGAACCGAGCGTCCAGAGTTCGTTGCCACGCCTCATACGCGGGTCATTTTGCAGGGTCACGCTCAGGGGATAGAGCAATCCTTCGCCCTCAATCGCAAAGGTCTGGCGCATCCATTGTTCGGCTTGGGCGAGTTCGGCTTGGTCATCAAATTCAAATTGATAGCTGGCGGGCGGTTCAAATGGGGCGCGTCCATTGAGCAAATCGTCAGCACGGATGGAAAAATAGCCGCCGGGGTCAGCCTGACTTGCGCCGATAAAACTCTGACGGGCGAGTTCGGTTTGTCCACTTTCCTGATATAAGCGTCCCAGCCATAAAAATGCCTGTGCCTGAATTTCACCCGTTCCCGTGTTGGCGAGTTGGGTATAAAACTGCTGGGCGCGTTGAATTTGCCCGTTGTTGTAGGCCAGAGTCGCGGCAAGCAACAATCCTTCTTGAGCGCGTTCTGTCCCCGGATAATTTGTCCCCAAAATATCAAAAGTGGCAAGGGCGCGTTCGACATCCCCCGTCTGGGCATATAAATAACCAGCCCGCCACAATGCGTCCGGTGCTTCTGGCAGGGTGGGGTTTTG
Source organism: uncultured Anaerolineae bacterium (assembly GCA_964639245.1). Classification (GTDB taxonomy): domain Bacteria; phylum Chloroflexota; class Anaerolineae; order Aggregatilineales; family J027; genus SB15. The sequence goes on along the minus strand of CAZXCU010000017.1, from coordinate 101,295 downwards.
CGTCGCAAGGTCAAGATAGCGCAGAATCGCGTTGGCGGTATCGCCTTCTAAAAACAGGGTGCGCCCCTGTTCCAACCACGCCACACCATATGAAGGGTCGGTGGTGTACTGGTCGAGGATGGTTTGAAAGGTGGTATACGCGGCGGGATAATTGCCCAACGCCCGATAGCAGCGCCCTAGCATGAGCAATGCTTCTACCGGAACGACGGCGACTTCGCTGCTATATTGATTCAGGGAGGTCAGCGCGTCCTGATAATCTTCGTTGGCAAAACTGATTCGCGCCCGCAGCCAATTGTCCACCGCAAAACCCGCGTTGAGCAAATCGAGCATGGCAAGATAGGCCGCGCTGGTGGTCGGGTAGAGTTCAATCATGGCTTGCAAACGGCTGTAACCCGCCGCGCTGTTGCCACTGCCAATTTCCACCTGTGCAGCTTGATATTCGATGCTGGCACGATATTCGCCATTGCGGGCGTTGGCAAGAATCGCGTCATATTGGGCAACGGCATTTTGCGGCTGTCCCACATTCAAATAGGCAACCGCGAGTCGTTCTTGGAGCGCCAGCAGCGAAGGCAATGTCCGCGAAGAATCCGCCGCTTGCTGGTAGGCTTGGAGCGCCTGTTCATTCTGGCCTAAATTGGTATGCGCATCGCCAATCAGTTCATAGGCATAACTGTCGATGATGCCGGGGCGCAGCGTGACATAGCGGGTAAAATCCGTAATGGCAGCCTGCCAATCGGCGGTGCCGGGTGTGGGATTTTCTTCGGTAATGGGATAGGAATTGCCGCGCAGCAGATAGGCTTCGCCACGTAAAAAGTGCGCCCACGCCACGCGCATATCGGTTTCGTCGTGGGTGTCAATGAAGGTGGTCAGGGCGGTGATGGCTTCTTCGTACAAGCCTTCCCAGACGGCTGCCTGTCCCAGTCCAAAAGTCGCTTCAATTTCAATCTCCGGCGAAATTAAGGGATCACTCAGCACGGCTTTATAGGTGGTGACAGCCGTTTCAAAATCGCCATTGTGGAGGGCAAGGTCAGCTTCGGCGATGCCTTCACTGGGCGGGAGAGTCGCCGTTGGCACAACCGCCAGAGTCGCGGTGGGGGCGGGGGTTGCTGTAATGACAATCATGCCGTTGTCGGTGAGGGTGGTCGGGTTGGCGGTGGGCAGCACAGGCAGACCCGCTTGTGGGGTTGCCGTGATGATGATGGGGTCGGGTTCGCCCTGTAAACTGCACGCCAGCCCTGCGGTGAGCAGCAGCACCCAAGGAAGGAATTTTTTGAACATACAAGAAAGCCTATCATCCACTTGCAATTTGACGGACGTGATCTCTACGAGTCACGTCCCTACGGTTATCAGTTGTAGGGACGGTAGATATACCGTCCGTCCCCACGTAGACCCACAACCAAGTGTGATTATAGGCATGGAGTCAAAATTGGAAAACCGTTAATGCAAGATGCCTTGCCATTCTACCCCTGCTGTGACCCCCGGTTGGAGCGATTCGAGATAGTCCAGCGCGTCCTCCAAGCGAGGCCATGTCTGGCTGGTGTTGGTGGTGTGGGTAAAACATTTCCACAAGCGCAACATGGGGTGGTTGAGGTGCAGATGGCTAAACGCCGTTCCCCCGCCAAAATGCGGATGGTCAGCAAGCTGGCTCAAGCGCCGAATCAGATGGGGATGTTGAATATACCCATTTCGTAAATCGGAAAGAAAATAGAGGCGGTGGTCGGTTTTATCCAGCAGCGCATGGAGTTCATCTAAAAATTGAAGCCCTTGTTCGATGGTCGGAGTGGCTTGCCACTTGATAAAAACGAGATGTTCATTTAAATAGCTGATATGATAAATCACACATTGCTCTCCCAATGACAAAGAAAATTTAACCTGAGTTTCATCAAATGCCAAGAACTTCTAACCTGAGGGTATTCTCACTTTTTATAATCGGGCTGGGCATGAGTCTTTTTGCGCTGCACACATGGTATGGTGGAGAAGGGTTGCCCGTTTTGGCGGTGCCAAGTGTGTTTGCCATGAGCTACGGCCTGCTGACCGTTTTTTATTATTTTGGGGCGCGACAGGGCTGGGGGGTGCTGCTGGCAATCGCGGCGGGGCTGGCAATTCATGCAGGGTTGGCGGTGATGGAGTCTTTCAAATTGACTGACAAGGCCACTCTGGGAATCGGGGTGTGGACAGCCTTAAATGGGTGGGCGGGCTATCAACTGCTCACCCGTCCTCTGCCTGACCATCTAAGGGTCTTGGGAGGATTCAGCTTGTTTTTAAATATCGCTGAACTTCTGCTGATTGTGTTGTTTTATGGCTCGGTGCTGCAAAGTATGCTTTGAGCTGCATGATACCCGCACATGCCGTGTACGCCTCCACCGGGCGGGGTAGAGGATGAACAAATAAATAAGCCTTCGGCGGGCATGGTATAGGGGTTGGCACTCATCACCGGACGGGTGAACAACTGCCAAATATCAGGTATGCCGCCGTTAATATCGCCGCCGATGTAATTCGGATTGTAGGCTTCAAATTGGGTGGGTGACAGGGTGTGGCGGGCGAGAATCACCTCGCGGAAACCGGGCGCAAAACGCTCCATCTGATTTTCAATGGCATCGGTCATATCGCCTGTGTATCCGTGTGGCACATGGCAATAGGCCCATCCGGTGTGCTGGCCTGCGGGAGCGCGGGTGGGGTCAAAAGAACTTTGCTGCGCCACCAGCACAAACGGCCTATCGGACACCTTGCCCCTGTGAATCAGGTGTTCTGAACGGGCAATTTCCTCAAAGGTGCCGCCGAGATGCACCGTTCCGGCGTGTTTGGCTGCCTCATCTTTCCACGGGATAGGTTCACGCAGCGCCCAATCAATTTTGAACACGCCCGCCCCATAGCGAAATTTCCCCAAGCGTTTTTTGTAATTTTCAGGCAGGCGTTTGCCCGCGATTTTAAGAATCTGGCGCGGGGTTAAATCGAATAAAACGGCGCTGGCGGGGGGAAGTTCATCGATATCCTGCACCATCCAGCCCGTTTGAATTTTTCCCCCCAGTGATTCCAGATAGGCGGCCATCGCATGGGTGATGGCTTGCGACCCGCCGCGTGGGATAGGCCAACCGAGCGCATGACCCGCCGCCAGCAGCACCAAACCAAAAGAGGCGGTTGGGATGGTGTGTAAATCCAGCAGGGAATGGGCCGCATTGCCCGCGAAAAAGCCTCTGGCACGGCTGGTTTTGAAAAGTATATCGGTTAAGATTTTGGCGGAGGGCAGCGCTGTGAGACCGAATCGCGCCATCAACAAAGGATGTTTGGGTGGGAGGGGCAGCGGCCCTAAAATATCGCCAGCAAGTTTGTCCCAGTGTTCGGCATAAGGGCGCATCAGCCACGCATAGGATTTTTCGCCTAAATTTTCGGCGGTGTCCTCCACCGAGCGCATCAGCAGGGCGGGGGGAGCATCGTCAAAAGGGTGGGCAAGGGCATAGGTTGGTTGAATAAATTCCAGCCCATAATCTGACAACGGCAGGGATTTAAAAAACGGCGACCCCAGCGCTAAGGGGTGAATGGCGGAACAAATATCATGGTAAAAACCGGGTAGGGTGAGTTCCTGTGTGCGCGTTCCCCCGCCGATGGTGTCTTTGCCCTCGATGACCTGCACCGACCATCCTGCCCGCGCAAGGGTGATGGCTGCGGCTAATCCATTCGGGCCAGCGCCAACGATGATGGCATTCTTCATAGGCCTAAAATTCCCCGCAACGAATCCCATCCCCCGCGTAAATGCAAATTCATGGGGTGGGCTTCCTGTTCGGCTAAATAGACGGTGGACATCCCGCCAAAAAAGGGGACACGGGCTTTGAGCAAGAAGAATTTGTCATGGTCGGTAGATTCGTTGTGACGCGGGCTTTCATTTTCCAACCACACCCCGACCACGCCTGCGGGCAGAGTCGTCAGCATATCCATCATGGCGGTTCGCATCTGCTCGTATTGCCAATCATCCATGTACACGGTCACGGCGCTGTTATAGACGATGAGCAAATGCGGGGCGGTGGTGGGGAGCAGTTTGGGAATCAGGGGAATCGAGTCCATAATGCTGCCCTGATAGAGTTTCACAGTTTGCCCATTCTGTTCCATGCGATGATAGCCCTGCAAGGCATGGCGCAGACGATGTAAGCGTTCGGGTTGGTCGCCCCAGATGCAGGCTTCCAAGCGCAGGACATCGGCCTCTATGTGCATATCCAACGGGTGTAAATCAAACCCGACCCGTGTGGTGATAGGTAAACGGGGTAACTGCCCCGCTTGATAATACTCAGAAAGCAGGCCATCGGGAGAAAAAATGCGCTGCTGCATAAGAGGGGGTGTCCCGTTGATGCGATAGGTATGGGTGTCGTCTACTTCCCATTGCCAATTTTGATAATCGGCGGTGAGGAGCAGCCCCGCCGAAGTTCCTAATTCCACCATGGAGATGGTCAGGTCAGGCGACCACGCGCTGAAAAGATAGGCGGGAACCAGCCAAGTGATGGCACGGCTAATTTCATTGGTTTGCACGCGCCCTTCCTGCAAAAACCAGCCCAGAATTTCACCCGGATTTTGAACCACCTCCCCCAATGCTTGTTCGAGGGCGAGGGTATCCCTGTGCGGGTCAAAGTGTCCGCCGGTAGTAGCATAAAAACGACGGATGGCGCTGGCATCTTCCGCAAGGACGGCAGCATGAATTGCGGCGGGAACCAGCAGCGACGCTTCCACTGACCCGCGCACACTGCGATTTTCCCAGCTTTCCTCAATCAAATTGACGAAGGCTTGTTGCGCTGCCGAGAGGGGCAGGGCATCGCGTTGGGCTTCGGCGGCGGCAGTTAGCCAGCGATACAGCGCATGGTATAAATCGCTGTAGCTGTGCGAAAAATAGGTCTGGGCGGCAAAGCCTTTGGCGATCTCCTGCCATGTGATTTCCATGAATTTATCCTTGTCCCGCAGGCTTTATTTTAAAAAACGCCCGATGATGTCATTCACATCAAAATCCAAGAGACTTTTGTATTTTTCGCGTCCTTTGCGGCGGGAGTCGTCAACAAAATTGCCTGTGCGACGGACAAATGTGACCACTATCCCCACGCCCACCACCGACAGACAGCAAAGGGCGGTACAACAGACCAGCGACGCATCTTCCAAAAATTCCATGTGGTTTTATCCCATGTCATGCCTGTAGTGTCATTATAGCGCAGGATGGGAACAGATGGTCTACTCAAAAACCGACAATATCACGGGTTTATATTAATTAAAGGTGTATTAGTAACATAGGGAGTAGCGGCGACAACGTTAGGGTTGCTGTTGGTAGTTGGAGCAGGTATAAAAGCAGGTACTATATCAGGATCTATTTGAGGTGTAAGAGGTAATATAGTAGGACTTTTTGTAGGGCTAGGGGTATATGTTTGGGTAGAGGTAGGGGGATATGTTTTAGTTGTAAGATATTCTATGGTGGAGTAAATCTTGGTGGCATCTAAAATATCTTCATTTAGAGACATAATGGTAGATTTAAGGAAAGCATTTTCTGTTTCCAATAAAAAAATATACTCATTTGATGTTAGACTTGTATTATTAAAAGTTAATGTTGAATTTATGTTTTGCAAATTATTAATTTTTTTATTACTATTGGAGTTAATACTAGCTTGCACTAATATCCCTAACATCATACCAAAGATTAGTATGGTAAAAAATAAATATACTAGGATTTTACGAAGTGGTAGAAATTCAATAGATGGTGGTATCTCATCTGAGTCACTTCCTGCTAAAGGTCGTTTTCCTATTTGATAACCCACTTTAACCCTCTCCATCCCTAGTGCAGATTTCTGTTATATCTGAAACTACTCTTGTTAGCTCATTGTTACCTAGCATACTTACACAATGGACATCTCGACTGATATTAAATAGGTGTTCTGCTTTTCGTATTCGTAATTCTTCTGAAATCATATTAATAAGCTCTAAATACTTGGATTTTGCATATAAATTAGTGTCTCCGCTAAAGTTTTGAGCAATCTCCATTAGCGAATTAGGATCTTTTATAAGAACACTGTTTACCAAATCCATTTTATTGATGAACAACTTTACTATCCTAACTTGCTTTCTATTTTTATTGTAAATCTGTCGAAATACTAAACTAAGAGCATTATAATACTGTCTAGTCTGTGCGATAGTTCTTTCTGTTATTATATCATCAATAGTTTGCTTGGAATCCTCAGATTGTTTAAAGAGCGCATTCAAATACTCGTCACCACTTAGCGTATTTTCTATTCCTTCTTCTTTTCTAGTATAAACAGGAAACAAATCTACCAGTATTATTATAGCTCTTACACGTCTATATTTTACTCGAATCTTTTCCTCCCCAAACAGAACTTGTTCCATATGTTGACCTTTATAATCATAAGTGTAAAAATTTGCCTTTCTGTTGTTTTCGAGGTTATATATAAATCTATTCTTGATAGGGTAGAGGGTTGAGGGCATTCCTAAACGATATTGACGATTTAGATAATTTATGAAAGAAGATTTGCCACTTCCACCGAATCCAAACAGAAACAGACTATAGCGTATTGTGCTATTGTCTTTTGCAACCCAATCAGTAATAGCATCTACTATATTCTTATTGAATCTATCATCTATTATATCATTATAAACTGCATAAATAATGCCACCTATAATTATTAAAGCTGGGTATAATGTAAATGTTACAATAGCTTTGTTAGTTTCATCAAATTCAAAAACATAGTTAATTAGATAATATGGGATTGTAAAAAATAAGACAAGTAAAATTATTATAACTATAGTTAATATAAGTAATCTTATAAACATATCCCCTCCTTAATTTATTCTAATCTGTTATAGGACAATGAAATTATATTGGATATTTAAAGTAATGCAAATTTTATTCCAATAAAAGCATACTAATTCATTCTCTTTGCATCAAATACACCCGCCGATGTGCCATTCACCAGCAAATCTACCGCCCGTTCCGCCACCGATGCCCCCAATGACAAGCCATGTCCGTTCAAGCCAATCGCAAACGCAATCCGATGATCGCGGGGGAGTGTACCGATGAGAGGCAGACCATCTTCGGTGAAGCCCATAATACCCGCCCAGCGCCGCACAATCGGGACATGCGCTGCTTCGGGGAAATACCGTCGAAGGTAGGCATCCAGATAAGATTGAACCGGATCGGAGGTGCGGTCTTCCATCGTGTTATTTTCGAGGCTTTGATAATCCTTGCGCCCCCCGCCAACCAGCAACCCGCCATCGGGCAAATCGCGGTAGTACATATACCCGTAATCGGAATAGCCCACCGCATTGACCACCCGTTCGGGCAGGGGGGCGGTGGCTAAACATTGAGCGCGGGTGGGCATCACCTTCCCGATGAAATAGGGGTCAAGATTGGCGGAATACCCATTGGTGCAGATGAGTACCTGACGCGCCCGCACGGTTGCCCGCCGCGAAAAGACCACGACTTCATTTTTATCCGATTCGATTTTGTAGACGGCGCTTTTGTCGATGATGTTCGCGCCGCTTGCCTTAAAAATGGCTTGCGTCAGGTCATAGGGCTGAATACCGCCGTCGTGGGGCTGACGAATCGCGCCAAAATAACCGCGCTTAAGGGGGTCGGAGGAAAGGTATTCACACACAAACCCGTCGGCTTCCATGAGGCGGGCAGCTTCTTCTAATTCTTTGGCCTCTTCTGCCGATTCCGCCAGCAGCAAGGAACTACATTGTTCCATCCAGACAGCATGTTGGCGGGCAATTGTGCGCCAGAACTCATGTGTTTGGTTGGAAAGCTGCCAGATTTCCCGCGCTGCATGTTCGCCATATTTGGCTTGGGCATGTTGATAGTACAAATCCAGCCCCGCCAGCATGAATCCGGCATTGCGGCTGCTTGCGCCCAAACCAACGTCCAGCGCGTCAATTAACAGTACCTCGCGTCCGGCTTGCTTGAGGAATAGGGCTGCGCTGCACCCTAACAAGCCAGCGCCAATAATGGCTACGTCAGTTTCGTATATTTCAGGGGTGGCAGTGATGGTTTGCCAGATAGAAACGGTGGGCATGGTTTTTAGTTCTCGGTTCTCGGTTGTTGGTTATCCGTAAATGAAGCAGACACAAATAACGCCGTCCTTCAGGGCGGTGTGGAAGAAAATTGCGCCACTGGCCTCAAGCCAGCGTTACCCACACCCATGCTAATTTTTAAAATTGCCTTAGGCCGGTGTTGAAACGAAGCGTTAAAGTGCCTGAATCATTCAGAAAAGCGCTTCGTTGTGTTATCCTTAATTGTGTACCATTTGCTACAGGATTTCAAACGAAATTCTCACATCATATCGGTCAAATTACGCTATGCTAGAATGTGAACTATTGGGTACAGCACATGACGGCAACAAACGATACACTTCTTGAACTGCTTTCTGAATTTGTCCACTTGCGTCAAACGGGAACTTCCCGTGAGGCGGCGTGGCAAAAAGTGCTGCGCCATGCCAGCGAAGTTCCACTCGGCACGGCTGAGGTGATTGAACTGCTGAGTCTGGCAAAAAATTGGGAAAAACGCGAAGGCCACAAACACTATCTGGATGAACGCGAATCCACCGAAAATGAACGGCCCGAAACCCGTCTGCTGCAACCGCCTTCGACGCTGCCCTTGGTGGATGAGTTGGATACCACCGCACGGATTTTTAGTACGGACATTCACGAAAGCACCACCTATTTTGATGACCAGACGGAATTGATTTTGCAATTTGAAGCGATGGGCATTCCGTTTAAATTGTTTGTGCCGCAGAATCAGGAAGTCCTCATCGGGCGGAGTGTTTCCAACGGGGTGACCCCACCGGGGGTCGATTTGTCGATTGCGGGCGAGGTTTCGTCGGGCATTTCGCGGACTCATGCGGCGCTACGTCAGCGCAACTGCACGCTGGTCATTACCGATATGGGCAGCCGCAACTTTACCTATGTGAACAATGTCCGGTTGTATCCGCATGAAGTGCGTGTCTTGCAGCATGGCGATAAAATCCGCTTGGCAAATCTGGTCGCGCAGGTGTATTTCCTCCGCAAACGTTAAAATGGGTGGGTCGCAGATTCACCCTTCGAGAAAATCGAGGGCGGGTCAGAGACCACGCCCGTACAATTTGCTCTCCCTGCTCATGGATTAAATCGTCCGGGCGGTGATTGAGACATTTAATGCAGTTCAGCATGACCTTTTCCACCCCATTTAAAATTTCATCCAATCTAAATCCAAACTCCCCTCCGTTATTAGAGGTGTAGTGTATTCTCATTAACCTTCGGGAGAAATCTTCCATGAAAAAACTTTCTTTCGTTTTTGTTGTAGTGGCAGTGCTGGCAATGCTGGTGATGCCCGTTTCCGCGCAAGATGCCATGTCGCCCGCCGTAGAAGTAAGCGATCAGGTGTCTCTGGATGGCAGTGTGACCATTAGCAAAGTTGTCAGCGCGAGTGCTGGTTTCCTCGTCATTCATCGGGATGAAGGCGGCGAATTTAACTCGGTTATCGGTGCGAGTCCGGTAAATGCGGGTGAAAATTTGAATGTGGTCGTCGAAATTGACACCACCCAAGCGACTCCGGTGTTGTATGCGATGTTGCATGAAGACACAGGCGAAGCAGGTGTGTATGAATTCGGCACGGTTGAAGGTGCGGACGGCCCCGTGATTGTGGATGGTGCGCCCGTTTCACCTGCCTTTAATGTGCAACTGATTGAAGCCCACCCCCAATTTGCGAGCAACAACACCGTTACCATCAAATCGGCGATTACCGATGCGCCCGGTTGGGTGGTTATTCACTCCGAACAAGATGGCGCTCCCGGCCCGGTGTTGGGACAGGCGCAGATTCAACCCGGTTTGAACAGCGATGTGGTGGTTGAACTGACGGGCGAAGCGACCAGCAATGTGTGGCCGATGCTGCATGTGGACACGGGTGAAGCCGGTGTGTACGAATTTGGCACCGTCGAAGGCGCGGACGGCCCCGTCGTGGTCAACGGCAAAGTGGCGACGGTAGCATTCTCGACTGTGCCGACCATTGTGATGGATGCCCAAATCGCGGTCTATGGCGATGGTATGGACATGATGGACATGGCTCCCATGGTCATGGCAGACGCGGTGCTGTCCGAAGGGGCGGGTTTCCTCGTCATTCATGCTGATGCAGGTGGTCAATTTGGTGAAGTCATTGGTGTTGCGCCCGTTGCGGCGGGTTTGAACGAAGATGTCATGGTCGAGCTGGATGCTGCCAAACTGACTTCTGTGCTGTGGCCGATGCTGCATGTGGACACGGGCGAAGCGGGTGTGTATGAATTTGGCACCGTCGAAGGCGCGGATGGCCCCGTGGTGGTGGGCGACCAAGTGGTGACCTTCCCGATTAATGCTGCGCCGAGCTTTTCCGCCCAAGCGCAAGCCCTCGTTGACGGAACAATCACAATTGACTCCGCGTTGATTGATGCCAACGGCTGGTTGGTCATTCATTCCAGTGTGGACGGTGCGCCGAATGCACCTCTGGCAGTGGTTCCCCTGTTAAAAGGGTTGACCGAAAACATCGTGATTGCGATTGATTTTGCCAGCGTTGACGGCGCGGCGACGAACCAAATCTTCCCCATGCTGCACTATGACACCGGTGCGGCGGGTGCGTATGAATTTGGTACCGTCGAAGGCGCAGATGCCCCCGTTTCCGTGGGTGGGAACGTGGTGGTTGGCCCGGTGGAAATTCAATAACCGGATTTTCCCGACAGTAGGCTAGTAAAAATGGTCTGCGGGGAAAAAAACTCCGTAGGCCATTTTTCTTAAGGAGCGATGTGTGATACACTCTGTCGGTGTCTATCCGACCCTTCCGCGAAAGGCTGTTGTACAGGCAAAGCCTATGCTAAATATTGAAACGCTCATTGCTTCAGTTCAGCGAGGAGACAGCCAAGCCTTGAAAATGCTGTATGAGCAGTTTGGGCAGCAAGTTTATTCACTCGCCTATGCGGTGACGCAAAACCGCGAAACCGCCGAAGAAGTTACTCAAGATGTCTTTTTAAAAGTCTGGAACAAGGTTGAAAAATACGAGGTAGGGACAAACTTCCGGGCATGGCTACTGAGCATGACCCGTAATACGGCAATTGATCGCTTGCGTCGTGACCGCAAAGACCGCGATAAAGCGGTGTTGTGGGATCTGGAATTGATGCCGGCCCCGAACCAATTCACCGATGATAATATTCAATGGGTGCAACGGGCGATTTTTGAACATCTTTCCCTTGAACAGCGTGAGGCGATTGAACTGGCCTTTTTGGGTGGTTTGACGCACGAGCAAGTTGCCTCTAAGCTCAACATACCACTAGGAACCATTAAAACCCGTATTCGGGATGGTCTGCAAAAATTAAGAAAGGCATGGCGGGAAGAAAACCCCGCTTAACGAAGATGGACTATAACGAAATTCGTGATTTGCTGCCCGCTTATGCGCTCGGTGCGGTTGAGCCGGAGGAACGCGAACAGATTGACGCAGCGCTGGCAAAGTCCCCCGAATTGCGGGAGGAACTGGCAACCTATGCGCCTGTGATGGAAGCGTTGGCCTTGAGCGTACCCCAAATGAAGCCGTCTACCGATTTGGGAGACCGGATTCTGCGGGCAGCGACAGCGCAGCCTGTGGTGCGGCGTTTTCCGGTCACGCGCTTTTTGGCGGTGGCGGCGGCAGTTGTGCTGGTGCTGGTGGGGGTGTTGCTGGTGCAACTGCTGGGTGAGGACGATGACACGCCCAACCCGCCGTCAGAATCCCAACAAATTGCCGCGATTATGGACGACCCCGACTCAGCCCGAATCGAACTGACAGGCGTAGAAGAAAATCAGGAATTTGCACAAGTACACGGCGAATTGATTGTTGCGCCGGGACATCATCAAGCGGTGCTGCATCTGGCAAATCTGCCGCACCCACCGGACAAACATTATCAACTGTGGTTTGTGCGGGATGAGGAACGCTTCAGCGCGGCGGTGTTTGTGCCAGAATCGGCCAGCACCGAACAACCCCTGCTGATTGAACTGCCGGAGAATTTCGCCTCCTATCAAGGGATGGGCATTACGGTGGAACCCATCGGGGGCAGCTCGGAACCTACGGGGGATGCTGTGCTGCGTGCGCCGTTGGAATTGGCTTCGGAGCAGTGAAGTTGACCTCACCCCCAGCCCCTCTCCAATAGATGGAGAGGGGAGACTGCCCGCCCCTCTCCCCTGAGATTACAGTACCTTACCCAGCCACATGGTATGGGGCAGACGCTGCAAAATTTGCCAGCCCGCCTCTGTCAGCACATCAGGAATGTTATCCATGCGGGCAATATCCAAACGCACGCGCACCCTTTCATATCCTGCCTCTTTAATGCGTTCGGTCAGGTCATGGTGCAGCAGTTGGGCAATCTCGCTGCCAAAATGTTCATGGTGAATGGCATAGGCTTCTACCACGAAGGTTTTTTCGACCCATTCCTGCCCCAGCGCTTTGACAATCAATTGCGTCAGCCGTTCATTCTGCGTCGGAATCTCATAGCCCCACGCCAAGCCAATGACTTTTTGATGTTCGTCCACCGCCAGACTGCCAATAAAGGTGTTCCGCATGTGATGCCCAACGACGATTTCGCGGCTGGCATCTTCGGAGGACAGGTTGGGTAGTTCCGGCACCGCATAGGCATGGCGGTAGAGGCGGGCAGCCGAGTCTAAATAACGAAAATCAAAATTCACAATCTGGGTCATGTTGCCTCACTTTTCTGGAAAATTTACGCGGGGAGTCTGTCTATTATCCTAGAGATAGTCGCAGTGTGGCAAGGTTTTTTTACCCGTCTTTGGCACTTCTTATGGATTTATAATAACTGACATTCCAAAGAGGGTAGCGACCTAGCATTTCCCAAAAAATTAATCCTCAAATGGCAAACCCTCTGACCAGCCATCTTTGCCAAGCTGTGACTGCATCACCACGCTCAGTCCATCCAACCGATCCGCAAAATTGCCGCCCTCACTGAATTGGTCATCCACCACCCGCAGCACCGCCCGCCAATGTTCGGAGAGCAATTGTGTTTGGAGATGGGTCATGACCTCAGGCCATGCTTTGCCCAGTTCAATTTCGCGCTGGATGGACTGAAAAGCGGTGGCAGTGGGTTCGGGTGCATGTTTCGCCAGCATGAGAATCACCTGTTTGACGCTGTAGCCTTCGCGCAGGGCTTTGCTCCAAAAATCAAGCGTAGAAACCAGTTGTTGTTCAAAAGCGGTGCTGTCAATCATGGGGGGATGTCCTTTCAGATGTTCATACAGGGCGCTTCGCAGTGTATCAATGACAATCCGCAGCCACAAACGGGACATTCCGCCGCGCTGGTGGTAGGCTTCGTGGCAGCAGTCCGCAAAAATCTGACGCATCTCTGCGCCAAATTCATCACGGAAAGATTTGGGATAGGCGTGCAGCATCGCCCCGTAGATTTTCATCGAAAACATGGTTATGCCTCCCCGCCCAACAACCCCACCTGCCGCGCTGCTTTGACCATCTCCGCCAATCGCTGCGCTTCATTTTCGGCTGCCCGTCGCCCGCCTTCGGTCAAACGGTAATATTTGCGCCGTTCATCGTTCAGCACGGGATCAATTTTAGCGTCAGTTTCGACAATCCAGCCGCGTTCGAGCATCCGCTTGAGCGAACTGTACAGCGTCCCCGGCCCAAGCTGGACTCTCCCACCAGTACGGGCTTTGACTTCTTGCATGATGCCGTAGCCATGCCGTTCTTCCGAAGCCAGCGCAAGGAGAATTTGAAATTCTGCGTTCGTCAGATTTTCCACTCTATCACCCTACGATATATCGTTTGATGATAGAGTATGGAAAAATGAGAGAAATGTCAAGCGCTACACAAAAAAGCGGATGAGTTCACGCAGCAGCACCAGCAGCGCCACCCCTGCCCCTGACCAGAAATAGCCCCAGCGCAAACGAAATTTTCTCGGAACGGGGGGTTCCATGTCCTCCAATTTCAAGGGAATCGTGGCGGGTACGTACACCGCCGCGACCAAATGTGCCATGGATGCGCGGGCGGCAGGGGGTTTTTCTTCCTGCATTGCGTCTTTCAGAGCTTCTGCCATCGCCTTGCCCGAAGGGTAACGCTGCTGGGGTTCTTTCGCCAATGCTTTAAAAATAATCTGCTCGACTTTTTCCGAAATCTGCGGGTTATGCACCCGTGGCGGCGGCACGGATTCCTGTAAGTGTTTCAGCGCGACTTCGACGGGTTCATCGGCATCAAAGGGCAAAACCCCGGTGAACATTTCGTACAGAATCACCCCCACCGAGTATAAATCGCTCTGGGGAATGGCTCTGGCAGAAGAAACCGCCTGTTCCGGGGCCATATAATGCGGTGAGCCAAACACTTCGCCGCGTGTCCCCATCTCGGTGAGCAGCGCGAGGCCAAAATCGCCTAAAATTGCCCGCCCGTCCTTATCAATCAACACATTCGAGGGTTTGACATCCCGATGAATAATTTTTTTCTGGTGGGCATAATCCAGCGAGAGACACAATTCAACCGCCATGCGGAGCGCTTCTTTGGGGGCAAGCCGTTCTTTCTGCTGGCGATGGTTGGCTAAAATTTGCGCGAGGTCGGCCCCCTCCACATATTGCATCGCCATATACATGACCTCATTCACCTGCCCGATGTGGTAAATGGTCACAATATGGGGATGGGTCAGCGCGGCAATCGCCTGAGCTTCACGGCGAAAGCGTTCCAGATAGGTGGGTTCCTGATAAAACGGCGTATCAATAATTTTAATCGCGGCGTGGCGGTGCAGGTCGGTGTCCCACCCGCGATACACCCGCGCCATACCCCCGCGCCCCAGAAGCGCTTCCAATGTGTACTGGTCAAACTGCTGCTGAAGGTAAAAATCACTCATGGTAGATTCACCCGACATTCCGCCCATGTGTTTTCGTCAGGCTCAACGGTTGAACAGCGCCCGATTTCCTGTTCAATAAAAATCACCCGAAATTCCTGCGCGTCGTTTTGCCTTTGCCAGAACAAAAAATCCGATGTTGCAGAGACCGCCACATAGGCAGTCCGCCGTTCACAAGCGATGGGGAGTTCCTCACTCACATAAAATTCGGCGGAAAAACACTGAGTCGGTTGCAAAGTTTCCACCGTATTTGTCCAACGGGAGGCAAACATTCGCGCTATCACCGTGTCCTGCGCGTTGACCGATTCAAAAAACAGCCGTCCCAGTGAGTTAATCGGCTGGGCGCTGGTGTTGATGAGGTAAAAATTTTCCCCGTTATAGCGAAACAGCAGCGATACCCCTTCCCCGAGATTCTCCGTCTGGACGGTGGGTTGTGTGACGACTGCGGTTTCTGCCGATGGGGTGCTGGTGGAGTCGGCTTCTGCGGATTGTCCTGCCGTGTTATCCTCCGCCTGAAAGAGCAAAAATAATACGCCCGCGCTGGCAGCCAGCATCAAGACACTCCCCAGCAAGGCGGAAAAAAATTTCGCCAGCAATCCGCGATTTTGACGCGGGGTAGCCCGCATCTGGCTTTTGGGGGGCGCGATTTGCAGGACGGTCATGCTGTTGGGCGCTCGGACAATCGTATTGTGATTATAAGCCGACACGCGCTCCTCCACCGATTTAGCCGACATCTCACGTTCGACATTGGCGGGCATCGGGGGCAGTTCGCGGGGTTTGCTGCGGGGTTTGCGTCGCAGGGCTTTTTCCAGCACATCCATCAATTCTGTGCCGTTCGTGTAACGCTGAGTCGGGTCTTTGCTCAAGGCTTTGAGCAGGATTTTTTCGATTTCTGCGCTCAAGATGGGATTAAAGGTACGGGGGGGCGGCGGCGGTTGAGTGATGTGCTGCAAGGCTAAGTTGGTGGGTGTCAAATCGTCAAACGGAACGTGGTTGGTCAGCATTTCGTACAGCACCACCCCGAAGGAATACAAATCCGATTGGGAAGTTGCGTCCGCAGAACGGCGGGCTTGTTCCGGCGCGATATAATGCGGCGTGCCAAAAATTTGCCCGATAGACCCCTGCCCGGTGTCCATCGCCAACCCAAAATCGGTCAGCACGACGCGGTTATCCCGCGAGACCAGCACATTGCCCGGTTTGACATCCCGATGTACCACCCCCCGCGCATGGGCATAATCGAGAGCGCTGGCAACCGCCTGCCCGATGCGAATGACATCTTCGGCGGGCATCAGTTCGCCATCCGCTTGATATTGGCGGAGCAGTTCGGCTAAATCCAGCCCGTCAATATACTCCATGGCGAAATAATACAGGCCGTCCTCGTCATTGGCGTAATAGACCTGAATGATATGCTCGTGCCGCCATGTGGAAATCGCGCTGGCTTCTTGGACAAAGCGGCGGGCGGAAGTCGGAATATGCCGATACCGCGCATCGAGAATTTTGATGGCTACCGGGCGATTGAGTTTGACATCTGTGCCATAATACACCTGTGCCATCCCCCCGCGTCCGATGAGGCGCTCAATCCGATAGTTGGCAAGCTGCCGTCCGATTAAGGCATCAATCATGGAAAAATCTCACTGGGTTTCACGGCTAGCCACCGTAATCTCATAAAGTTCATGAATATACCGATTGCAGCCTTCCACATACATATTTAAATAATCCTGCACGATTTCCACCGCCAACTCGCGTTCCCCCGCCTCAATCAACAATCGAACATGCGGACGAAAATCGCGTAGCCCAATTCGCATTACCTGCTGGTCGTCGGTGAGGATGCTCCACATCAGGGTTTTGTTGTTGTTGTCGTCCTTGGCGGTGATGAAGCGGGTTAAACTACTGCCGTTTGCGACCATCCCAACGTTAGAAAACACCTCGCGCCCCTTGATAATATCATTCAACACATCAAACTGGGCAGGCACGGCATCCATCATGCGTTGAATCGGTTTGGGCAGGTGTGCCAGCATTTTAATCGTCCCGATGCTGGCACTTTCCCCCGCGAGCGCAATCTGCTTGGCTTGGTTCATCATTTGACCGAAGGCCGCCAGAATCGACAGATAATCGCGCTGCGCCTTGTTGAATTTTTCATACTGGTTACGGTCATGGTGATAGGCGCTCAGGGTGTCTACTGCATTTTTATGCAGATTAAGCAGTTTCATTTCTTTTAAGGGGACTTCAAAACTCATCGGGTACACCCGGTCACGCGGCGAACGAACACTGGCATCCACCGGAATCATTGAGGCCGGGCTGACATTTTCCTTCATCGCGTTGATGGCGAGTTTTGCCACGTCTTTGTCTTTGATTTTCTGTAATTTCTTGACCAGCAGCGGACTGGGTTTATAGGTTGCCGCGTGGATCGCCCGATACAAAAATAACAGGTCGTTGACGGTCAATTGCAATAAATCGCTGCGCCGTTTGAACAAGCGCCGCAGTTTGAGAATCGCGCCAAAATGAATCCGGTCAGACTCTGCGCTGACTTCCACCGCCACTTTTTCCGCTTTTTCGATTTGCGCGTGGTCGCTGTCGCTTAAAAACAAACGCGGTGCATAGGGGCGTTGCCCCACCTGTACCGATGCCCCCAACGAGGTTAAATACACCGCCCACGACAGCGCCTCATTGGTGAAAATTTCTGCCAATGCTGCGCCAAATGCCCCATCAAAAAAAATGTGTGAGAGGTCAAACACCATCGTTTCGCCGGTATCAAACAAGGTCAGCGCATGTGACCCGACTCCCCGTTCTGCCTGACGGATTTCGGCAAGCGGCTGGTGAGATGAACGACGGTCAAAATTCAGCAGAATCGGCGTGAGTTTGAGGGTGTTGAGCGCTTTCTGGAGGCTCAAGTCCATTTTAGAAAAATCCGCCCGCCGCACCTGTGTTAAGGGGATTAAATGGGCGGGGTCGTGTTCCGCCGGATCTTGCATCAAACTGGCAATCTGGCTTCGCACGGTCAGCACATCGGCGGGCAGGGGCGCATTGTCACGACAAATCGGAATCAGGTAGTAATGGCCTCCGTAGATAATTCCCACATGCGCTTTATACAGGGCAATCGGCGTGCGTGTTTCATGGTAATGACTTGGTTCAAGGTGCGCCAGAATCGTCATTTGTTTCTGGTAGGCGGGCAGGTCGGTTTTGATGGCTTCTTGCAGTTGGGCTTGCCATGCACGGCGGATGTCCTCCGGCAGTTTTTGGGTAGCGGAGGCCAGAAAACGGTCAAATTTCAAGCGGCGGTACGAGGCATAATCGTCCACTTGCGAGACATCCTGCCCGCGTGCATAGGGACGCTGTTTTTCCCATTGGCTATACAGCGTCGGGTAAATTTCCCGCAAGGGATAGGTAAAGGCCCGTTCGCGCCACTCATTTTCTAACAGGCGGTCATATTGGTGCAGAATGTGGATGGCAGCCATCGTCCACGCGGTCATGCGGTCAAGTGGACTGAGGCGAATATGATGTTCGTTCAGAATCGAATCAAAGCCGTGCGTTTCGTTGGCGTGGCGGGCGGTGTCTTCGCGCAGCGCATAATCAATATAATATTGCCATGTGCCTTCGGGAAAAAATTCATCCGGGTGACGACCAATCAAGCGCAGCATGTTTTGATAGGCGTAAATGACCATTGCCGGGCCAGCGAATATCCCCAGATAGACCGCTTGATCCAGAAAACGTTCGACCCCCATAAACAGGGCATCGACATCTTTACGGGTTTGTTCGGGGAGTGGGCGACCCCGCAAGCGTGCGAGTCCGTTCAAAATGACACCCGGCACATTCCCCGCCGGCACGAGTCGCCCGATTAACCCCACCAGATGGTCAATTTCTGGCAGCGACAATTTAGAAACCGTCTTGGCGATGGTTTTTAAATCGCGGACGGTTCGGATGGTGGCTTGTTCATATTGTTCGTACAGGTTGTTCATGCGCCCCATTGTAAGGTGTGCGTAACGCTTTTCCAATTGCCGTTATACACCCACCTTGGGTACAACACAACCGCGTTTATTTGTGAACTGCGTAGCCTAAGCGTGTTAAGAGGGCATCCACAGCAATATCGTAATGGAGGGCATTTTCTTTTTCGACAATGTAGGCTTGGCTGCGGCTCAAATCCAGCGGCAGCGTCTCGCTTTTGGAAAGCCCGTTGTGCCAGACCGGGAGCATTTGCACCCCCGCGTCTTTTGCCCATCTGTATTCCTTCTCCAACATCGGGCTTTTTTCCCACGCATGGGGGGTCAGCAGTGCCACAAAATATTGGCTGGATTGAATCGTTTTTTGCAAAAAGGTTTCCCAGTCATCCCCCAAGCGCAAATCTTTATCAATAAAGGGACGCGCCCCGGCATGTTTGAGCCGCCAGTACACCAGCAGGGCAAACGCGGAACTTTCCGCCTGGCGATGTGAAATAAAGACATTCGGGGCTTGGGCGGGTGCGTCCAGTAGGGAAAAGGCTTTGGGGGTCAGCATGTAGGAAGAGACCGTCGATTGTTCGCTGCGGTCATCGCCCTGTGTCCGCACAATCCGCCCTTTGCCATCCTCATAGCACAGATTCACGTAATGAAAGGCTTCTAAGAAAATCATCGGGGGATAGTTGCTTTTCCAGATTTGTTCCAGATACATCCCCAAATTTTTAGAATAGGCTTGGTGGCCTTGCGCGTACCAGCGTTCGACATTGCCACGTCGCAGCACCGCAATTTCCGGCGACCACCGGTTATTGACCGCCCCATAGGCCAGCATTTTTGCCATGAATTCGATCCGTTTTTGATGTTCGGCGCGGGAAGGCGGTGCGGTTTGAAGCAAGTCTTTGGTTTCGACAGTGAAAGTCATTCTCCCCTCCAAAATTTACTGCAACTCATTTATTAGTTCATGAAACTATTACAATACTAAAAATTTACCTTATCCTAACACTATAGTCAAGCGATTGATTTATTTTAAACCTTAAAATTCTCCCTTGAGCCAGCAGTATTTCTTAGAAAATCTGTTCATGTTATACTAGCAAGGTGTGGAGGGTGACGATGAACGACAACAAACTGTATTACGGGGATA
Organism: uncultured Anaerolineae bacterium; assembly: GCA_964639245.1. Classification (GTDB taxonomy): domain Bacteria; phylum Chloroflexota; class Anaerolineae; order Aggregatilineales; family J027; genus SB15. Next base: position 81,367 of record CAZXCU010000017.1, on the reverse strand, counting down.
ATTTAGACATTTTGCGGCAGTACCTTGCCGATGAATCGGTGGATTTGATTTACCTTGACCCACCCTTCAACAGCAACCACGATTACAATGTGCTGTTCAAGGATGACGCGGGGACAGAAAGCGACGCGCAAATTGTGGCTTTTAAGGATACATGGTCTTGGGGGGAAAATGCCGACAGCACCTATCGAGAATTGGTGCTGAAAGGGCCTGACAATGTAGCCAAAACGATTGAAGCCCTTAAGTTATTACTCGGTGCTGGCAAAACCCTTGCCTATTTAGTGATGATGGCAGCGCGGTTAGTCGAATTGCATCGCGTTTTAAAACCAACCGGCAGCCTCTATCTGCATTGTGATACGACCTCCAGCCACTATCTCAAATTGATTCTTGATTCCGTGTTTGGCGCAGACAATTTCCGCAGTGAAATTATCTGGAAAAGAACCTATGGGCGTGGGCATACCAACAAAAAAGCCAAACGGTGGGGTGTTCAAACCGATGTTATTCTTTATTATGCAAAAACCGACGATGCGCCCCTTAAAACTCTTTATAAAGGTAACAAACAGCAATACATCGAAAAACAATTTCGCCATACCGATGCTGAGGGTCGCCGCTATCAGATTGATAATCTTGCCAGCCCATCCGAACGCCCGAATTTGATGTACGAATATAAAGGGTACAAGCCTCCCAAAAAAGGCTGGGCAATTTCGCTGGAAACGATGCAGCAGTGGGACGAAGAAGGGCGGTTACATTTTCCTTCCTCCAAAGAGGGGCGGATACGACGTAAGCGCTATCTGGATGAATTGGAGGGCGAAACGATTCAAAATTTGTGGGATGATATTCCGCCGATTGGATCACAAGCTAAAGAACGACTCGGTTATCCTACCCAGAAACCCATCAAATTGCTTGAGCGCATCATTGAAGCCAGCAGCCATCCGGGCGACATTGTGCTTGACCCCTTCTGCGGGTGTGGGACAGCCGTTGCTGCTGCCCAAAAATTAAGCCGTCAATGGATGGGGATTGATATTACCCATTTAAGCGTGGCGCTCATGAAATATCGACTGGGTGATATGTTTGCCCTCAAACCCCAAATAGATTATGAGGTGATAGGTGAACCCAATACCATCGCGGGCGCACGTCAATTGATGTTGGATGATCGCTTTCAGTTTCAATTTTGGGCGCTGTCACTGGTACGCGCCATTCCTTTGGGCGGGGAATTGGGCAAACGCAAGGGTAAAAAATCGGTAGATCGCGGCGTTGACGGGTTGATTCGCTTTTTTGACAATGGCGACTCAGCAAAAACGGTTGTCGTGCAGGTCAAAACCCCCAAAGGTACAAGCCCTCAAATCCGTGAACTGCGCGGCACCATCGAACGCGAAAAGGCTGCCATCGGTGTTTTTATCACCCTCGAAGCACCGAGCAAAGAAATGGAAAAAGAAGCGCTTGAAGCTGGCTACTATGAATCACCTGTGTGGGGCAAAAAGTACCGCAAACTGCAAATTTTCACCATAGAACAATTGCTCGAAGGGGCGCAAATTGATATGCCCCCGCAGCATGGCACATTCAAACAAGCCGAACGGGTCATCATCCACGACCATACCCAAGAGGAATTGCTGTAAATCAAAAATCCAGAGTCGCCGCATCACATGGTATAATCCCAATCTCATATCCCTTGTAAGAAAGAAGGCTTACCATGCGCGGCGAACTCATAGCCCTTGACCTCGAAACCACCGGGCTAGACCCCAACCAAGATCAGATTATTGAGGTCGGTCTCGCGCTTTGCAAAGATGACCAGATTATTGATAAATTTCAAACGCTGGTGAATCCGGTCATTCCGATTCCGCCTGCGGTGGTCAGCCTGACGGGGATTACCAACAACGATGTCAAAAACGCGCCCCTCATTGATGAAATTTTGCCCCAGATGGTTCAGTTCATCGGCAACCGTCCCATTGTGGCGCACAACATCAGCTTTGACATCGGGATGCTGGAAAAACACAGGGTCGCCCAAACCAATTTACGGCTCGACACCTTCGATTTAGCGACGATTTTGCTGCCCACTTCCCCGCGCTATAACTTGAATACGCTGGTCGAAACCTTCAATTTACAACTCAACAACGCCCACCGTGCCTTTGATGATGCCGTAGCGGGCTGGCAGGTCTATCGCCAGTTGTGGCAGCGCCTGTTTGACCTGCCTTTGAGCTTATTAGAAGAAATCGTCGAAAACAGCGAAGGAATTTTTTGGCCGGTGGGGGTGGTGCTGAAGGATGCGCTGGCACTGCGCCACGAACGCGGCGAAACCAGCCCCGGACGGATGGTGTTTGATTTTAAGCCAGACTCCACCGCATGGACTCCGCTTGAACCCAAATCTCCCCCCACATCCCTCAACATCGATGCCCTCAGCGCGGATTTTCAGGAATCGGGCAAACTCGCCCATCACCTTGCCCATTATCAGGTACGCGAAGGCCAGATTCAGATGACACGGCACATCGCGGCAGCCTTTAACACCAGCACGCATCTCATGGTAGAAGCGCCGATTGGCACAGGCAAAGCGCTGGCCTATTTACTCCCCGCCGCCCAATGGGCAATTGAAAATAACGAGCGAATTATCCTTGCCGCCGCCACCCCCCGCCGCCGCGAGGAGCTACTGAACCGCGAAATTCCCTTTCTGCAAAATGCGTTGGGGATGCCGATTCAAACCGCCGCGATCAAACATCGGAATGAATATCTTTCCCCACGGAAATTAGCCGCGTTGCGCCGTCACAAAGCCACCACGATTGACGAACTACGAATGCTGGCAAAAGTCCTCGTCTGGTTGCATCAAGGTGGGCGGGGGGAACGCAGCGAACTCAATTTGCGCGGCGCAGACGAACGTGGGGCATGGCAGCGCATTTCGGAATATGACAGCTGGCATGAACCAGAAGTCGGGTCGCCCTTTTATGAAGCCCAACAGCGTGCCAAAGCCGCCCATTTGCTGGTGGTCGCCCATGATTTGCTGCTTTCCCATGAAGCCGATGTTATTCCCGATTATCGCTATATTATTGTGGATGAAGCCCACCTGCTGGAAGAAAATCTGACCTACGGCCTCAAGGAAATGGTAGACCGCGTTGGCCTGCTGGATAGTCTCGCCAATATGGGCAATATCAACAAAGGCTTGCTGCGAAATATTCTGGTGGATTTAGACTCGCTGCCCGACAAAGCCTATCAGAAAATGGAAACCTATTTTCAGGATATGGCGGACGCGGGCAAACAGATGAAAAAACTGGTCGAACGCTTCTTTGATAGAATCCTGCAAAGCGCCTTTCGGGATGAAGAAAGCAGCCCGTTTACCCGTCAAATTCGCATCACGGACGAAACCCGCAAACATGATACATGGAACGATGTCCGTGCGGCATGGGATGATTTAAAAGACTATCTGGATACCCTCAGCGCATCCCTGGATAAAATTGTCAATGCGCTGGGGCAATTGGTGGCGCGTTACGACATTCAAAATTATGAGGATATGGTCGAAAGTATCCAGTCCGCCTCCTCCAAACTTAAACTCTCGCACCTGTTTTTAGAGCGTTTTGTCAATGCACCCGCCAAAAATACGATTTACTGGGTGCTGTATAGCAGTTCGTTTAATAATCAGGTTGAATTGTCTACCGCGCCGCTTCGGGTAGGCGGACTGCTGCAAAAAAATCTGTGGGAAGCCAAAAAATCGGCCATTTTGACCAGTGCCACGCTGCGGACGTTACAAACCTTCGATTTTTTTATTGACCGTCTGAACACCGGCACTATGAAAACCGCCATCATGCCCGCCCGCTTCCAGCACAAAGACAACACGCTCATTTTCCTGCCCACCGACATCCCCGAACCGAATCAACGGGTTCCCTATCGAGAAATGGTCGAGCGTGCCATCATCGAATTGGCGACGGTGACAGAGGGCAAGATGCTGTGTTTGTTCACCAGTTTCCAGCAATTGCGCGAAACTTCCCAGAACACCGCACCGCGCCTGGCACTTGGCAATATCATGGTGTATGACGAAGCCCATGCCATCACCCGCGATTCCATGTCCGATGGCTTTAACACCACTGAAAAAGCGGTGTTGATGGGAACATTTTCGCACTGGGAAAATCTGGATGAGCAGCTCCAGGTGATTGTGATGATTCGCCTGCCCTTTTCGCCCCCCACCGATGCAATTTTTGCGGCGCGTTCCGAATCGTATGGCGATAACAGTTTTAAGGGGTACATGATTCCCGATGCCATCATCCAATTTCGGCAGGGGTTTGACCAGTTAAACCGTCAGGAAAATGCCAAAGGTCTGGTGGTCATCCTAGACAAACGCATGACATCCAAACCCTATGGACAGCATTTCATTGACAGCTTGCCGGAAGTCAAAGTCCAGCGCGGGGTCATCGCCAACCTGCCCAAGATCGCCAAAGAATGGTTGAAAAAATAGCGCTGTGTTTCCAAAACGCGCTATGAACAGCCTAAAATCAGGAGCGTAGACCGAATTTTTAATCAGGTAGGTGCTGTGTCCGGTCAACAAATTAAAATTGGGTAGCTGTGGGTGCCTTTGCCCGGGGTCGGGGAGATTAGGAACACTCGCTTGACCCTGCCTCTAAAAAACCCATTTTTTCTAGTGCTGTACTTATGATGGAGCATCCTGTGGGCATAGCATCGGATTTAGCGATTGTGATTGTTGGCGCGTTGGTCTGGGGTCTCATCGCGCAGCAGCTCCGTTTGCCCCTGCTGTTAGGGTATATCGCGGCGGGGGTCATGTTAGGGCCAAACACGGGGGGAATTACAGTTTCGGATGCTCAGGATATTGCCCTCCTTGCGGAAATTGGCGTGGCGCTCCTCCTCTTTACACTGGGCATTGAATTTTCCTTCAAAGAATTGATGCAGGTACGTGGCATCGCCCTGTTGGGGTCGCCTATCCAGATTGGCTTGACGATGCTCTATGGGGCTGGTATCGGGACTCTGTTTGGCTGGGATTGGCTGTCGTCGATCTGGTTTGGTGCAATCATCGCGCTGTCAAATACGATGGTCATTCTCAAAATTTTGATGAGTCGGCAGCAACTTGGTACCCTGTCTAGCCGGGTGATGATAGGCATTTTGATTGTACAGGATTTAACCACCATCCTTTTGCTGATTGTGCTGCCCCAATTAAACAATCTTGAAGCGGGTTTGCCTGCGCTTGGATTTTCCATCCTCAAAGCATTGGCTTTTTTAATCGGCATGGTTTTTGCCGGAACCTATGTGATCCCACGTCTGATGAAACAAATTGTACGCTGGAATACCCGTGAACTTTTTTTCCTGTCTGTGACCGGGTTGGGGTTAGGCATCGGGTATCTGACCTATTTGATGGGGTTGCCATTTGCCTTTGGCGCGTTTGTCGCCGGGATGGTTTTAAGTGAATCCGATTACAGCCATCAAGCTCTGAGCGATATTGCCCCTCTGCGGGATTTGTTCAGTATGTTGTTTTTTGCGTCGGTGGGAATGCTGCTAGACCCCATGTTCCTGCTCGAAAATCTGGTGCTGGTGCTGGTCATTGTGGGTATTGTGCTGGTGGGAAAGGGGTTGATTTTAGGGAGTGTAACCCGTGTGTTCGGCTACGGCAATATTATTCCTTATGCGGTGGGGCTAAGTTTATTTCCGTTGGGCGAATTTTCCTTTGTGCTGGCACGGGTTGGCCTCGATTTAGAAACCATTGACAGTGAGTTATATTCGCTTGTCCTGACCACTGCCATCGTGACGACTTTGCTTGTGCCATTTACGACGCAGCTCGCCCAACCCCTTTATCAATTTCGCAAACGCTGGCTCAAATTTATTCCCATGCAAACCGTTCCAATGGGCGAGGCGGGGTTACAGGATCATATCGTGATTGCGGGGGGAGGCAGGGTCGGGCAGTATGTGGCTGAAGTGCTGCAACGCGCCCATTTAAACTTCGTGATAATTGAATTTGATTATTACCGCGTAGAAGCCTGCCGCGAGAAAAACTTCCCGATTATTTACGGTGATGCGACCCAACTCCTTGTCTTAAATAGTGCCGCTATTCAAACAGCCAGTTTGCTAATTATCACGATTCCTTTAATGGCAGATACTTTGGCGCTGGTACGGCAGGTCAAGCAGAATTATCCCTCGCTGCACATTGTTGCACGGGTTGAAGGTGTGACCCAGTTAGAAGATTTACAAAAATTGGGCGTTTACGAAGTTGTTGAACCGAGCGTGGAGGCCAGTTTGGAACTGACCCGCCAAGCGTTGATTCACCTGAGTCCCGTTGATGCTGATATTGACCATCACATGGCGCAGATTCGGCAGGCATTTTACCAATCTAATTCGATTGGGAAACCACCCGTCCGGGGCTAATCATCGAAATGCCGATGGCGCTGCTGGTGCTAATCATGACCGCTTCAATGACGGGTTCATAGACAGGTTGTTCTGCCCCCCATTTCACGAGGAAATTTGCGCCCCACCCGCCACTGGTATCGCTCTGTTCCACCACAAATCCGGCGGTGGCAAGTGGCGGAACTTGTTGCGGATTTTCCACATAATTTTTAACCAATTTGCCATTCGTATCAAAATATTCCACCGATTCAATAATAATCGGGGAGTTCGGGTCGCTGTTGTGAATTGCCAGCGTCACCGTCAACTTGACCGTCTGCGAAGCATTGGTATGGAAGATTTCGGAATAGGCAGGAACATACACGGTTTGTCCGGTCACGATTTGCAATTCACGGACGTTTGTGACGGGCTGCAAGACCTGATTGGCGGGTTCGTCATCCCCGGAATCGCACCCGACTAATCCTAGCATCAGAATTATGACCAGTAAAAAACGTTGCATCCTGCTCTCCTATGACCATCCACTTTTCTATTCTGACGGGGCAGGTATTCAGGCATAAAATTCCTGTTCGCTGCCCCGTTGAAAAATATACCCTTTTTTATTCTATTTCGGGGGCGGTCACGGGGTCAAGCGCTTCGTCAACCTGACTGATCAGGTAACGGCGGATTTCGGTCTGGGCAAGGTTGAAGGTCATGCCGGCGGGGGCATCAGAACCAAGAACGCTGCCATCGGCATTTTGAATATCAATGCCATAATCCAACCCATAGCCCAGCACATTGCCGGCTTCATCAATATACACGCTTAAACTGCCCACATCGCCCGCATCGGCAAGCAGAGCCGTTAATCCGGCAAAAATCGGGTTGTTCGAGTCAACATCCCCATTGGCGGTTTGCACATCAATCAACCCCTGCCAATCGAAACTAATAGAGATGGCCTCGGCGGAAATTCCATCCAGATCAACCGTTTCGCTGGTAACACTGGTAGCGGCAACACGCCACGATTCCAATTCGGTCAAAAATTGGTCATCTGTTTCATCTGCATCTTCAAAAAGTTCGTCAATCGGCAGCACATCCAATTCGGGGAAATTTTCAGGATCATCAATCATGACCCATCCTTCGGGTAAAACCATTTGTCCCTGTCCTTCGGCATAGACGGCATTGACGTACAGTACCCCATCGACACGGCGCAGTTCGGCTTCCACTGTGTAACTGAACAAGACCGTTCCATCGCGGGTAATTTCGACCACCGACGTTGCTACCGCGCTGATGTCGGAGGGCGTTTCTTGTGCATTGGGAACACTGGCGATCATGGTGGTTGTCACCGATTGGGTATCGGCCTGTGTTTGCCCACCGAGCATGACCAGTTGATCTTGGGTGGTTATTTTATCGTAAGTGACGACATAACTTGTGTAATCTTCAACCATGCTGCCTGCTGCGACCAAACGGTCAAACAGGGCATTTTCTTCTTCCGACAAGCCATCTTCTTGGGCGGCAACAGGTAAGGCTAAAACAAGCAGCAAACAGACAAACAAAAATTTCAAACGCACGGGGTTTTCTCCTCAATTTGAGTGAACTTTGGCACAATTATCTCAAATTTTTCCTCATCACGGAATTAACAGTATCATGAGAGACAATAGGAAAAACGGGTCATTTTAACTTTTGACCGATGTGTTACGTTTAAAAGAAAAGAGAGCGACCAATGGCACAACTCTGCATCATGATTGAAGGCCAGATGGGGTTAAACTGGCAGCGCTGGCAGCGACTCTGCGCGGCGGTAGAAGATTTCGGCTTTGATGGGCTGTTCCGTTCTGACCATTTCCGTAACCCCGAACCCGTCTATGAAGATTCGCTTGAATTGTGGACTTCGCTGACCTATGCGGCAAGCCATACGAAAAAAATCGTGTTTGGCCCGTTGGTCACGCCGATTACTTTTCGTCATCCATCGATGCTGCTCAAAATGGCAACGGCGGTGGATGATTTAAGCGGCGGGCGGTTTATTTATGGCATCGGGGCGGGATGGAATGAACCGGAGCATGTGGCCTTTGGTGTGCCTTTCCCGGAGATGCCCGAACGGTTTGCCCGCTTGGAAGAAGCACTGCATTTAACCCATCTTTTGCTAGAGTCCGATTCTCCAGTGAGCATGGAAGGTCAATATTATCCCCTCACAGAAGCGTTGCTCCTGCCACGCCCTCAGCGCAAAACACCGATTTTGATTGGTGGGAATGGGGTCAAAAAGACGTTGCCATTGGTGGCGAAATATGCCGATGAATGGAACGCGGTCTATTTGACCCCTGAAGATTACCGTCTGCGCCGTAATCAACTCAATGGCTATCTGGCGGCGGAGGGACGTTCTCCCAAGGATTTAACCTATTCGATGATGACGGGTTTATATTTTGGCAAAGATGATGCCGCCCTGAAAAATAAACTGAACGAAGTGCGGGCGCGGCGGAGCGATGCCAACAACAAAAGCGATATTGAATTGGCGACTCAGATTCGCAGTCGTGGGGCGCTGGTGGGTACACCGACAATTATCATTGACCAGATTGGTAAATTGGTGGATTGCGGCTTGTCCCGTTTGATGCTGCAATGGCTGGATTTGGATGACCTCGATGGGTTAGAAGCGCTGGCACACAAAGTCTTGCCACAGGTGCAGCGTATGGCGTAAAATTAGAACGTAAGTTCTAAAGTTTATCCAAGGAAAACACCATGCTCACCCGCGATGCTCTCAAAGCCCACTGCCTGTCCAAAAAAGCGGCGGAAGAAACCTATCCCTTTGGGGATGACCCGGTGTATAAGGTGATGGGCAAAATGTTCGCGCTCATCACCAAAGATGGCACACCCCTGCATATTTCGCTCAAGTGTAACCCGACTTTGGCACAAGTTTTGCGGCAGCATTACCCCGCCGTGACCACTGCCCCGTATATGGACAAAAATCATTGGAACGGAGTGACAGTGGATGGGTCGATTCCTGACGATGAAATTCTGGAAATGATTGACCATTCGTATGAGCAGGTGGTCAAGGGTTTGAGCAAAGCCCAGCGCCAGACTCTAGCTGAAATGTGAATTGCATGTGAACTTTTGGGGGATTGCTTGACAAGGGGTTAAAAAAATCTTACTATCAAGGTAATCATAGAGTGAAAGGGGTAAAGATTTGACCGACGAGTCACAATCGAATACCTCTCACCAAACTGCCGAAGGGCAGGTATAGTCCCACAATGGGATTATCTCCACCCCTTGAAACAAGGGCAATCGCGCTTCAGACGGAGCGCGATTTTGCGTTTAGAAGCCAAATATTCCCCCCCTAATGCTATGCAGCATGTTTAATATATGCTATCTATCATACATTTCATGTTTAATCATTTTAGTTTGCTAAAATAATGAATATATTACATTTGCAAAAGGGTGGTTATCTATGACTATCGTAGTGGAACAACTCGATAATGATCCAATCATCGTGGCAACAATTTTTGAACCGGTTGATATGGCAGTAGACCCGCAGAAAAATCGGGAATTGTGTAACGAAATTGCACGGAAGTACGAAGGCAAAGTTTATCGTATTATTGATTTTACCCACTTTGAGCTGACTTTTTCGCAGATGGTGATGGGGTTGGCGGAGGACATCCGGCTTTCGGAACGAAATATCGTGCCGTTGATTGTCGGCAACACCAATCTGGTCAGGTTACAGGCCGAAGCGATGAAACAGGAGCAGTACGGCGGATTTGAGGCGAAAGTGTTTACCAGTGTCGATGCTGCTATTGCCTATGCCCGCGAACAACTGGCGGGATAATTAAAGAGGAAAGGGCGGGAAAACCTCCCCGCCCAGTAAGCATCTGTTACGCATCTACAACTTGCGTACCAGCAATAATGTCATGCAGACCGCGTTGTTCGGGCTGAATGAGGGCATACAGATAGCCCAAACCGCAGGTGAAACCGTTAATCACATAACCAACATAGCGTAAGACTGCTTGAATATCAGAAACCGACCCGCCATTGTTACTTACAACGCGAATCCCCAGGAGCATTTTACCCGGAGTCTGGCCGTTGTTATGAGCAAGGAAATACCATGTATAGACGATGCCGATAACAAAACTGACCAAACTGCCGAGTTCTTGTCCCGCGATTGCAGTGACGATGACGTTCACAACCCCCAGCACGAGTGAATCAAGAATTAAAGCAATCACACGTTTTACTAAAAGTGTTGGATTGGACATTTCGGTAGAGGTCATTTGTTGTTGAGGGGCTTGTGGTTTAAAAGATTCGCGCTGCTTACGCTCTAAACTCTGGTGTTCGCGTTCGGCCTTTGCATTTAAGCGCCTTTGTTTGTCATCATAGGCTTTTTGACGGGCTTGCGATTCGCGCTGTTCGCGTTCCCGTCCCTGACGGGGTGTTTCAATACCTGCTCGTTTGCAAACTTCCTTAACCAATTTTTCAAGGCCAGCGCCTTGATTGCGGGTGAAATCAATATATTGTGCGCCGGCGAGTTGGATAGGCAGGGGCGTTTTTTGCACCAGCACGGGCAAAATCGGTTTTCTAAATTCGTATTTAGCGTAGTCAATTTCCGTCAGAACAAAACTGCGGTCTTGGGTCGGGGTTTCTTCACGGTTGACATCTTCCGAAATCAAGACAACGAACAAATCGCAGCGTTTAATGTGGTTGGCGATTTGCTGCGCCCAACTCGCGCCATACTCTAACGAATCATCCATCCATGCGGTGACGGTGGGCAGGGAATTAAAAATCTCATGCAATTTGAGGGCGAGTTCCCGCGTATCCTTTTTGGCGTAACTGATAAAAATATGCACGGTGGATTGAGTATGTCAGTTAATCAGTAGGAAAAATATAACGGGAAAGGGAAATAATGTCAAAAATACATCAGGGCGGGGTGTTTTCCCGCCCTGTAAGCATCTGTTACGCATCTACAACTTGCGTACCGGCGATCAAGTCATGCACGCCGCGTTGTTCGGCATTAAACAAGGCATAAATCCAGCCGACGAAGCAGAGAATTGTATTAACGTAGTATCCTACATAACGCAAAATGGCTTGAATATCGGACACTGAGCCACCGTTGTTACCGACAACTCGAATACCCAAGAGCATTTTGCCGGGCGTTTGACCGTTGTTATGGGCAAGGAAATACCATGTGTATACCACGCCGATAACGAAACTGACCAAACCGCCGAGTTCTTGCCCCGCAACTGCACCAACAATTGCACCAACGATGCCTAGAATAATGCTATCAATAATGATGGCAATAATTCTTTTGACCAATAAACTTGGATTGGACATTTCAACTTCCCCTTATGAAATTGTACTGCTCTTAATCATAGTCAAGTCTGCGAAAAACGCTACTAATTGCCCAAATTCACATGCGGCAAACTGTACAGGCGTGGTCTCTGACCCGCCCTTGTGCTTTTGCTGGGGTGGGGAACCTATCCGTCAATTAAAATGCGGGGTTGATGCACTTTATCACCTTACGCAGAATAGAGTTTTGAGGATATTTTTTGACCCCACCCTGCCTTCGGCTTCCCGTCCGCAAGCTGCCCTGTTTGTCCCCAATGCTTTGGGGAGGGATTGAGGGTGGGGATTTTCCTCATTGCGTAAGGTGAGTGAATGAACCGGACGCGGGAAATTCTATCGTTGCACCAGTTGGATTAAATTGCCGCAGCTGTCCTCAAAAATAGCGACGGTACTGCAATCGGTGACGGTGGGTGGGCGACGGAACAACACCCCCTGATTCCGCATCCGTTCATAGGTGGCGTGAATGTCCTCCACCGTGAAGGTTGCCAGCGACAACCCCTGCTTGTACACCGTTTCTTGAAATTTTTTGGCGGCGGGGTTGTTATTCAATTCGAGGAGCAGTTCGATGTCGTCATTTTCAGGCGAGGCAACGGTCAGCCATCGGAGGTGTCCGGCACGAAAATCGGCTTTTTTGATGAATCCCAATACCTCCGTGTAAAACTTAAGGGCTTTGTCTTGGTCATCCACATACACGCTGGTTTGCTTGATTTTCATAGGACTCTCCTCCTCTATTGCAACAACTCGGTTGCAATAATTATAGCCCATTTGTTCTATATTATCAAGCAAAGGCAACTCAATTTTAAGGAAAATCTGTATCGTTTTTTCCTCAATGATGACTGCTAACCGCTATTCATTCGCCATGCGTTCAAAACGGGTGCTGTTGAGGTGGGTAATCGCCACCGCGAGTCCATCGGCGGCATCATCGGGGCGGGGGATTTCATCCAATCCTAACATTTCCTGCATCATCATCTGCATCTGGACTTTATCCGCGCTGCCATAGCCCGTGATGGACAATTTGATTTCTTTGGGTTTGTATTCGCCAATCGGCAGTTTCATCTGGGCGGCGGTCAAGAGCAGCACCCCGCGTGCTTGGGCAACAGTGATACCCGTGGTGACATTTTTCCCGAAAAAAAGCTGCTCAATGGCGACCTGCTGCGGCTGATGAATTTTGATGAGCGTGGTCATATTCTCATACAGCATCAGCAGGCGTTCGTGCATGGGGGTGTGGGCGGGGGTTAAAATGACCCCGTAATCCACCGCCACATAGCGCCCGTCCGCATCTTCACGGACAAAGCCATACCCTGTCGTAGCGGTGCCGGGGTCAATCCCTAAAACCAGCATTTATTGGGCTTCAAACGCCGCAATTGCTGCTTCGGACATGCTCAAATTGGAGGACACACTTTGAATATCATCCAATTCTTCCAAGCGTTCGATGAGTTTCATCACATTGACGGATTCTTCTGGCCCCAGTTCGACTTCATTTTTAGGAATCCATGTGAGCTGATTTTCTGTTACCTGATAACCCGCTTTGAGGAGGGCATCGGCAACTTCGTTCATTTTTTCGCGGGTGGTGTAGATGTTGAGCGTGCCTTCTTCATCAACGACATCTTCCGCGCCTGCGTCTGCCGCCACCATGAACACTTCGTCAAAATCGGGGCTACCGCCGAGTTGGATATACCCTTTTTGCTCGAACTGCCACAACACCGAGCCAGAATTTGCCATCGCGCCGTTGTTACGATTGAAGGCATGTTTGACTTCTGCCAGCGTGCGGTTGCGGTTATCCGTCAGGGTTTCAACGATAATCGCCACGCCGTTTGGCCCGTAGCCTTCGTAAGTAATTTCTTCAAATTCGACTCCATCATCACCCTGCCCTGTGCCTTTGGTGATGGCGCGTTGGATGTTGTCTTTGGGCATGTTGGCAGCTTTGGCTTTGTCCACCGCCAACCGCAAACGCGGATTAAATTCAATATCGCCAATGCCGCCGCCTTCCCGAATCGCCGTCACAATTTCTTTGGTAATACGGGTAAAAATCTTGGAGCGCTTGGCATCCTCTGCGCCTTTTTTGCGCTTAATGGTTGACCATTTACTATGACCGGACATACACGGGTTTCTCCAAAACACTGTTATTTCTTCTCAGTATAGCAAAACCCGTGTCCTTTGAGCAGGTTTTTTATCCCCGTACTGCTTTCCAACCCCAATCGCTTGAATAATCGAAGGCGGGGTCATTGGTGATGTTGAGCAAATCTGTTCCGTCAGCATCAATAATCCAGACTTCGTTATCGCCGGTGGTGTCGGATTCAAAAATGATCCGTGTGCCATCGGGCGACCATGCCGGGTCATCATCCACGCCGGGGCGGTAAGTCAAGCGGCGCGGGTTGCTGCCATCCGCCCGCATCACCCAGATTTCGACATCGCCATCTTCCTGAGTGGAACCGAACACAATTTGCGAACCCGTGGGCGACCAATCCGGCAGGCCATCGTACCATTCATTGAAGGTGAGGCGGGTAGTTCCGCCCGTAAACACATTCGTGATATACAATTCGCGCCCGCCGGACGCATCCGATTGATAGACCACGCGCTGACCATCCGGCGACCATGACGCGCTACGGGTGATGCCCTCTGTAAAATTCGTCACCGGACGCGGATTCGTGCCATCCGCATTAATGACAAAAATATTGGTCGCGTTGCCGGGGGTGGCGTGGTAAGCAATCAATGCCCCATCCGGCGACCATGACGGGCCAAAATCATCCCAATCGTTGTTGGTCAGGTTGGTTAAATTGCTGCCATCGGTATCCATGACCCACAAGTCATAATCCCCGTCCATATCGGACTCAAACACGATTTTTCGACCATCCGGCGAAAATGTTGGCACATTATCCGTCGCTTCATTAAACGTCAGTTGGGTAACAACATTCGTATTCGGGTCAAGCAGATACACTTCTAAATCACCGTCACGGTCTGAGGTAAAAGCGAGGTGTGAAGCGCGAAAATCGGCTGTGATGTTGCAGCTTCGATCCAGCAGGTTATTTAAAATTGGCAGCAGACCGGCAAAATTTTCCGCCAAGAATAAATTCTGGTCGCCGCCCGCAATCGCGCTAATCTGGTCTAGGTTGGCTTCCCCCACCGCCAGTCCATAAAGTTCAATGCCTTCGCGCCGCATTTCGGTAGCCAATCCAACCGGATCTCCGCCTTCGGTATGTTCACCATCGGTTAGCACCACCATAATCTGAGGGATTTCGGCACGCGGTTGGGGCAGTTCCTCCTGTGCGAGCAGCATCCCCGCCACAATATCCGTATCACCGCCCTGCTGCTGCATCCCCTCAATCGCGCTGTAAATCGCCCGCGATTCGTCGGACATGGCGATTTCAAGGGCTGCGCCTGTCGAAAACTGCACAATACCCACCCGTGCTTCACCCATCGGAACATTTTCAACGATTCGGGACGCAAATTCGCGCATGAGTTCAAAATCGCTGGTGGCGATGCTGCCCGACCCATCCAAAACCAGCATCATATCCATCGGACAGACAGGTAAGGGTTGGGCGTGGGTGGTTGTCCAATTTCCTACCAGAAACACACTGATGATTAAAAAACGCCAGAGCATGGTTTTCCCCCAAAATTCGCATATTATTTCACAAGAATATAACATATCGCGCTTAGACACATCAATCAAAGGAAGTTACAAGAATATGGCAATGAGTAAATCGGGCTGGCATATCGCCGCATGGGGGTTCTGGGGATGGGCAGAAACCGTAGTGAAGGGAATCGGGATTGGCGCGGGGCTTCTGGCGCTGGTGAATTCTTTCAACGGGGACGACTTGATGATCGGGGATCATCCGCGTTTAGCGGCGCTGGTGGTGAGTGGACTTTTGACCCTCTTCACCGTTGTGGCGCTCGGATTACGGAGTCAGCAGCGCGAAATTATCTCGCTCATTTTTGCGATTTTAAATTTTACGGCGCATGTCGGGGTGCTGCTGTCCATTTTGCGGGTTCCCGATGAAACCACCCTGCCGATTGTGCTTGGGGTGTTCATTTTTTTGGGGGAATTGGTGAAACAGCGCTTTTTAGCGGTGTCCGGTTATACGGAGGCAGGCCAAACCACCGGGCAAATGCTGAATTTCTCTCGCGGGGTGAGTGTCATCTATGTGCTGCTGGTGATTTTTTTGGCGGTGTAGGGAGGTGGGGTGTTACCAAAAACACCCCATTGAAATTTACTGTCCCTGCCGTTCAATCAACTGGGCTTCGGTTTGTTCCAGCACAGGACGGACTTCTAATTCGTAGCGGTCACGTCCGGCGGCGGTCATGACCTGAATATCACCCTGCTGAATTTGCCCGGCGGCGTACATTTGAAAATCGGACAGCGTGGCGGTCATGATGGATTGCAGCAGCGTGTTCAGGTCGGACATACATTCCGGCACAGGCACTTCCATCATCGCTTCTTGCAATGACATCAGACGGTCAATGCCTGTCGACGCATTTTCTGGCCCTAAATCGGCATAGGTGCGGGCATCATCCTGAAAAAGCTGCCCGTTGGCGCTGTTAATTTCATACCAGTTTTCGAGTTCCGCCGTATCACAACCGGGAACCAGTGTTCCCACAGCCGGAATCGCTTGCAGGGTCATTTCGCTGTTGCGGACTTCTTCCGCCTCTTGTTTTTCGTCTTCTTTTTTATCATCCCCCCCGCAGGCCACCAGCAAAAAAGGAATCAACACAATCAGCCAGAGTCGTTTCATCACGATTTTGTCCTATGGTTAAAATCAACTAAAGTCTACTACAGAAACCGGATTGTAGGAAAAGCCGTAATTAAATTTGTACAAAGGCAATCGATGATTTTTCTGATTTTGATGGGGGCGGGAGTGATGGCACTTGGCCTATATACCCTCATGCCCGTGATTCTGTTTTACGCGGGACAGCGCCGCGATTTATATTTTCACCCCGAAACTACTTGGCGCAGCATGGCGAAGTGGGGCGGGGTGCAGTTGATTGGCGGGCTGTCCCTGCTGGCGATTGGTGTGGCGACACAGGGATTTTTTTTCATTTTCATCACCGCCATGAGTCTTTTTGCGGTGGGGTGGTTTGGGGGAGATTGGCTGTTGCAACGGTTTCCGCCGCGCTGGGTTCGGGAGTTTGAGGAGTCGCGCCCGCCACAGGAACTTGAAGCGGTGCGCCAGAACGGTATCGCGCTGATGCGGAGCTACCCGCAAGCCATGCGCTTGATTTTGCGGAGTCCTGACGGGTGGGATACATGGATGTTGACTGTGACCCACCTCATCCCGATGGCGAGTCTGGAAGTGTACGAACGGCGGGCGCGGCAGGCGATTGTCCATCATTTGTATCCGGTGGCGGTGGTGGCGGCGAACAACATCATTCACTTTCGCCCGGACATTGCCCACGGGTATGTGCTGCGTGCCGAAGCCTATTTTAAAGATCATAAATATGCGCTTGCCCTTGCCGATTTAAGCATTGTGCTGGACAAACAGCCGCATGATGCCGAACAACTGTATCAACGCGCCCGGATTCACATGATTCTGGAACAACCCCACGCGGCGATTGCGGATTTAAACCGCGCTGTGGAAATTGCCCCGCAGGAGTCGCGCTTTCTGACCCTCCGTGAAACCGCTTATAAAGTGGCAGAGGAAAAAATGCAATCCCTCACCAAGTACCCGTATAATGAAATAAAAAGAGGCAGCCATGATTGAATTAAATCTCAGCGAAACGTTGTTAGCCCGTTTAGAGACGGAATCCAAGCGGCGCAATCTTCCAATACCTGACCTTATTTATGAGGCATTAACTTCCTATTTGGAAGACGATGAACCGACCAAAGAAGAAATCCTTGCCAATTTGCGGCAGGGGATGCTCGATGCGCTTCGTGGGAATGTCCGCTCCGCGCATGAAGTCTTGGATGAGATTGAAGCCGACTATGCCGACAAAAGTTAATTTAGCGGCAGCTTTTCAACGCGATATAAAACGTTTAAGGAAAAAGTATCCCACGGTGGGGCATAAAGTCCGCAACCTGATACACCAACTTGAAGAGGATCATCGTCTTGGCGATAAAATTATTTTGCTCACTATCTACCATGATTGCTAGTCCCCACCCCCAACCCCGTCAGCAAGCTGCCCTGTTTGTCCCCATTGCATGGAGAAGGGCTTCAAGAGGCCATTTTTGCTCCCCATCGCTACGCAGTGGAGAGGGGGCCGGGGGGTGAGGACGGTTATTTACTCAACTAGCAATCAGGGTTTACTATCTACGCCAAAACTGAGCAAGTTGATATAAGTGCCGATGAAATTCAGCAGATTTTAGAAAATTTGCCGCTTGATGATGAATAAGAACCCTGACCCTTTTGAAAATTTTTATTCCCCCGCACCATTCATCGCGGACGTGGAGCGGGCTAGGGGGTGAGGTCAAACGATTCAAAGACTTCGAGCAGCGCCTCTTTTTTGCGACGGCCTGCGTCATCCGACGGAAACACAAGGGGAAATGTCCCCAGAATATGGGCGAAATCGGAGACGGACAGACCATACAAATGGGCGACGAGGGCATCAATTTCATCCCGCAGGTGCTGGCGTTCTGCTTCGACCCCACCCCCAACCGTGTCCCCACCCCCAACCCCTCCCCACAAGTGGAGAGGGGAGTCATCGGAATCGCCCATGACGGACTGCCAGAGGTCAGCAAATTCGGCCCGTGTGCAGACCAGACGCGCCGCCCGTTGGACAATCGCATCAAAATAGGAATGGCCGGGCATTAAACGCGGAACAGGTAAGCTGTAAATATAAAACATATTGAGGGTCGCACTAATCTTATAGCGGATTAGATAATCTAGGACAAAAGAATTAAACAGGGCGCACACATAAATTTTTGCCTTTTGTTCCGAATTTCCATTGATTAACACTGTTGTTGCATTGTTTTCACACGCTGTATTGGGCGGGACAATAGCTGCAATCAGAGTTCTTTCATCAGTCGTTCTAGCAATCCTACGATGCACAACGCGATAGGTTTTTATCTGTTGTTGTTGCGCCTCTGAGAGTATTGCCACTTTGTCATCACTAATCCAGAATTTTGGAGGTGCATAAAAAGCATCATATTGATTTATCATTTTACCTTCATAGAATGGGATGCCTTTTTGTCGCTGATTGAGCAGTTGACGGTCATTGGCGAAATCAAATTCACGGTTTAGTACCACATTCCATTGATTATCAACCGTATCCCCTAAAAATTTCCAAGAGTCGTAGATTTTTTCTACCACGTCATAATCACGACGGTTCTGAAACTCCATTACACCTAAACTGTCAGGGTTAAAACGTGCTAGTGATTCTAAACGCATATAAATTAAATTCTGCGGGTTGGCTAAAAATTCGGGCAGGTCATCGGGGGCAATGGCGACACGCGGATTAAAGCGGAAAGCCGCCCAGAAGCCATCCGATGTTACGCCTTTTTGTGCGCCGATGAGGGCAAATTTAAAACGATGGTCAACGCCGGGAAAGAAAAAACGTTCATTACTAAAGCTAAAAATGTACTGGATTTGGCCTTCATTGAGGAGCATTTCGCGCAAATCCTTCGTGCCTAAGTCGGTGTAAATGCCGGATGGCACGACATAGCCCAACCGTCCGCCCTGTTTGAGCAAATGGGCGTACATGCGTTCCATAAAAAGTTTGTGGGTGGCGGTGTCGCCGCGTCCCTGTCGGGTGTAGTCGGGGCTGGCACGGAAAAAAGCCGCGCTCTGGGTGATGGTGGCGGTCTGGGTGGTATACAACTCGACGCGGGCGGGGTCTTCGGCCTGTAATTCGGTAATGCGGCGTTCGGCCTGTGCGCGGCTGAGTCGGCTTTCGATGGCCTCATCAAATTGGGCGTAAAATTCGCGCAAGTCCGGCTTCAAAATTTCCCACGGGGGGTTGCCAAAAATGACATCAAACCCGCCGTTGTCCAGCAACTGCCCGTGTTCATCGTAAAAAACTTCGGGAAATTCCAGCCCCCAATGAAACGGGCTGACCCGTTCAAGGTCGGTGAACTGCGGGGCAAAGCCTGCGTCCAGCTGGTTTTTGTGGTCGCTGGTCAGGCGTTCCAAATCTTGCAAAATGCGGTCATGTTCCGCACCGTGCGGGGTGTTCACAAGGTCACGGCGCAAACGGCGCAGTTCGGCAATCACGTGGCTGTCGAGGTCGGCGGTGGGACGCAGCCCAACCAAACTGTTGCCAACTTTGACATTTTGATTGAGGATGAGGGGCAGGCGTTTTTCTTGGTGGCGGCCTTCCAGCGCCCGCATCATCAGGTTGACCACGGCGATTTCGGCGGCTTGCGGGTCAAGGTCAACACCGTAGAGGTGGGTTTCCAGAATCAGCCGATGGTAATTCTGGATGCGCTCTTTTTCGATTTGTAGCGGGGCGGTCTGGATTTGAATTTCGATGAGATCCAGGCCTTGTCGCAGCAGGTCGTTGGTTTGTGCCAAGCGTTCATCGTCCAAGCGCTGCATTTCCAGCCGATAAAATTCTTGTAACACGTAATAGGCATAGATGAGGAACGAACCACTGCCGCACGCGCTGTCCAGAACGCGCAAGCTGAGAATCTCACGGCTGGTTTTGCGCGGTTCAAGCGGGTTGCCGTCCGGTCTGCCGTTGTCTGTGCCATACAGATAGCGCCCCAAACTGTTGTCCACCACATAGCGGACAATGACCTGCGGGGTATAGTAGCTGCCCTGTTTTTTGCGGGTTTCGAGGTTGTCGGCGGTTTCGATGTTGCTGCCGCGCTGGACGAGCGTTTTGCCGAGATATTGTTCGTAAGTATTGCCCAGAATATCGGCTAACATGGCACGGTAGCGGGCTTCATACAGCTTGGTAATCAGCGGCATGAGCGCGTCGTCGCTTAACATGGCGTGGTCGGTCATGTCCGGCGCAAACAGGGCGGAATTATGGGCTTCGTCAAAGCGGCGGAAAAACCGCGCCAGAAATTCGGTCATGGAAAAGGTATAGGGGTTGGTGCGGCGCAGTTCGTACATTTCACGCATGGTGCCGGGGGGGATGACCAAGTGGTCTTCGGCAAAACGCAGCAGTACCAGCCGGTCTAAGTAACGCTGGACGACTTTACGGAGCAAGCGAAGTTTCAGTTTGCCATCCGTCTCAAACGCCCACGGATTCAGGCGGGGGTGGTTGACAATATCTTGGGCTAAACGCTGTCGCCATTCGTTGATGAACTGGAGGTAGGCGGTGTCCACTTCTTCGCGGTGCCGCTGATTGCTCAGGACATCCAGACTGCCATTCAAAATATTGGGGTAAGAAAGCTGCCATAACAAATCAAAATCATCGCGGTAGGCGTAGGGATTCTCGAAGGATAAAACCAACCAGTCGCGTCGGGCGTTAAACAAGCGCAGTTTTTCAAAATTGGTCAGGATGGCCCATGTCCCGTCATTTTTAAACGCATAATTGATGGCCTGTTGTTCTTCTCTGGTGCGGTCAGTTGCCATGCCGGGCAAGGCCATCTGGGTGGGGGTGATGGTGTTGCTGCCCACGACTCGCGCAATTTGCTTTAAATCGCCAATCATGCCGAATTTTTTGGCTTCCACAAACAGAATCCCGCCGTGTTCTGGTTCGAGCATCAGGTCAGGCCGTCCCGATTTGGTGGAATATTCGCGGCGGAAGCGTTTGACATCGTGGGTCGGCCAGCCCAACACCTGTTCCAAAAGTGGCTCAATGAACATCCGCACGACTTCGGTTTCGGTGAGTTGGTCG
This sequence comes from uncultured Anaerolineae bacterium, assembly GCA_964639245.1. Lineage (GTDB taxonomy): Bacteria > Chloroflexota > Anaerolineae > Aggregatilineales > J027 > SB15. The sequence continues at coordinate 60,037 of CAZXCU010000017.1, read as the reverse complement.
TGTTCCTGTTCGGTCAGGGCGTGATATTTTTTTAGGAGCGCATCTAAATTTTGGCGGGCGAGTTGTTCGTTCATTCCATCCCCATGTCATGGACAGCGCATCTGAAGGTACGTGAATTATACTCCTTCCGAACGCCTGTTCAAATTTTTATGCAGGAATTTTAGGCCACCACCTCAAATAAATAATGGATGAAGGGTTGCATCGCCAGATTGACCTCAATCACATAGTCCGCCAGATTTTCTTCCAGCACTTTTTCATCCGTCAGGTAATGAATCACGGTGAGTTGTTTATAGCGCAATAAATCCAGAGCGGGATGGTCTTTGGGGTAGCCTTTGGGGGCGGTTTTGAGTTGTTCCCCCGCGATTTTGACGAAATACCGTTTGAAGGTGTCCGAGTCCAGAATGTCGCGTAAGGGGCGCGAATCCTCCGCAACGGCTTGACGGAATTTATCTAACTGTTTGGCTTCGGGCATGTACAATCCGCCCGCAATCATGGATTGTCCGCCCGGTTCGAGATGAAAATAATAAGAGCGTCCGGTGGATTTGCGACCTTCCTTGCCAATCAACGCGCCCATGGTCGTTTTGTAGGGCGATTTGTCCGGCGAAAAACGTACATCGCGGTTAATCCGGTACATCGTCTGGGCGGGGGTCAGATTGCCAACATCTTCGACGGCGGGAAAACGGTGCAGCACATCGGCAATAAAATTTTCAAAGGCGGCGCGGGCGGTTTCGTAGCGGGGGCGGTTGGCGTTGAACCATTCGCGGGTGTTGTTTTCGCGCAGTTCGCGTAAAAAATCGAGGGTGGTTTGAAGTTCAGCAGGCATGATTTTTTCCCTTTTCAATGGCGTTGTGGAAAGCATAGCAAATTTTGGATTTTAGAACAAATGTTTGGTGTCTGTGCAGCCATTTTCACCTAAAGACCCCTGTTATCAAAATTGGGCGAGGGGAAATGGGTGTCGCAAAAATAAAATTTTCCGCTACACTTTTCCAGATAACCGAAAACTGACAACCGAACTCCAATGACCATCATCCATTTTGTGCGACATGGCGAAGTGCATAACCCGACAGATATTTTGTACGGACGGATGCCGCGATTCCGGTTGAGCGAACGGGGGAGGGGGCAAGCCCAAGCCGCCGCCGCATTTTTAAAGCCCCGTTCGATTGTGGCAGTGTTTAGCAGTCCGATGCTCCGCGCTCGCCAGACCGCCGCGTATATTGCCGCACCACACAGCCTTAAAATTCAAGTTTCTGCCCTGCTCAACGAAATCCACTCGCCGTATCAAGGAAAATCTCATGCGTTTTTAGAGGCAATGGATTGGCGGATGTATGACAATCTGGATGATGGCTATGAACGGCCTGAGGATATTGTGAGTCGGCTGCAAAAATTCATTGCCCGCACGCGCAAATTGTATCCGGGTCAGGAAGTGGTGGCGGTGACTCATGGCGACATGGTGCTGCATTTGCAACTCTGGGCGCGAAACCTGCCTCTGACTCATGAAGTCCGCCGCAGCATCCAACCCTATCCTGCAACGGCCTCGCTGAGTACGGTTCGCTTTGAGGATTCCGCCAGCCAGCCCACGTTTGAATTTCATGTTCCCTATTAGAATCACATCAAAAATTCACAACAATTTCACAAGTCCTTTGTAGAATTCAACCAGTTCTGAAATAACATCTTGGCATTTTGTTTCAGACACGGTAAATTTTGGTATTGTCTCTTCCAAGAGGCACGTTAGAAATTTATATTAAAGGAGTCAAGTTACAATGAGACGTGTTTTGATTCTGTCGCTCATTGCTGTGGTGTTGCTTACACCCATGGCAGTATTGGCGCAAGAACCCGGCGAAGGCGGGCTGGTGATTGAAGGCAGCACCCGTACCTCCGCGAATCTCACCTCGTTTGTTCCGATTCGCTGCTCCGGTGTGGACTGCTCCAACCCCGGTGCATTGATGTACCCCACTTTGATGAACGTTGACCCCGACACCCAGAACTTCCAGATTGATGCCGATGCAGCCCCCGCTGTGCCGCTGGCAACCGATGTGCAGGTGTCTGAAGATGGTTTGAACTACACCTTCACCATTCGTCAGGACATGACCTGGACAGATGGCACGCCCTTAACCGCGTGGGATCTGTACTTCAGCTGGTTGGCGATGCAACAAGGCGAAACCATTGGCTTGTCCAGCAGCTTTGCTCAGACTGCCAGCCAAGTGGTTGCGGCGGAAGTCATTGATGATTACACCATCATGTTCACGATGGAAGCCCCCAACTGCCAAGCCTTTAGCCGCTTGGGTGGTATCCCTGCCATTCCCGGTCATGCTTATGGTTGGGCATCGGATGCGGGTGATGGATTCGACTGGGCGAGCATGATCAATCACCCAGAAGACCTGAACCCGACTGTGACGGCTGGCCCCTTCAAATTCAACCGTCTGGAACCGGGAACAGCGATTTACATGGAAGCCAACGCCGATTACCCCGCGCCCACCAACGGCACCGGTGTGATGCCCGAAGGTTACGTCATTCTCGATACCCTCGATGAAAACGTGATGATTGAACGTTTCATTGCGGGTGGCGAAGGCGAACCGAACTTCCTGCGTGAACCTGCCAGCACTGCCCCCATTTTGGCGGCGGCGGATGCCGGTGAAGTCGAAGCCCTCAGCGCTCCCGGCCGTGTTTGGCACTATGTGGCGCTCAACACCGCCGACCCCAACAACCCGATGAATGCCTACGATGAAGATGGCAACCTCGTTCCGCGTGACGAACAGGGCTACCACCCGTTGTTCGGTGATGTGCGCGTCCGTCAGGCGCTGCAACACGCCATGAACATCGATGAAATCGTACAAGGTGTGTTTGAAGGCAATGCGACCCCGATGGTTGCCGGGACAATCCCGAACGCTTTCACCCTGCATCCCGAACTGGCTCGCCGTCCCTTCGATTTGGACGCAGCCCGCGCTCTGTTGGATGAAGCTGGTTTCACCGCCACTGGCGAACCCCTCTGCGATGGCTGCGATGGTCTCCGCGTTGCCACCGAAGATGCGCTGTATGCCGAACCCGGCACCGAATTCTACTTTGAAATCATGAACGTGGGTGATCGCCGTAACGACGTGTCGGTCATTCTGCAAGATCAATTTGCCCAAATCGGTGTGGAAGTCGAAGTTGTGGTGTTGGACTTCAATGCCATGTACGACGACAACATGGGCGCTCAGACCTTTGACGCTGCCGTCGCTGGCTGGCGTGGTGAATTGCCCTTCAACCCAGACCAAACCTCCTTGTTTGGCGCGGAAGTGGACATCTTCGGTGAAGGCTATGGCTTTAACTTTGGCTCATGGTACAACGAAGAATTCGAAGCGCTGGGCGACCAAGTAAACACGGTTGAAGGCTGCGACGAACAAGCCCGTAAAGAAATTGCGTGGCGGATGCAAGAAATTCTGTGGGAAGATCAGCCCTACCTGTGGCTGTATGCCTTGAACAGCCTCTATGCTGCGAACGGCGTTGAAAACTTCGACCCCAAACCCAACTTCGGTAACTGGAACTCCGATGCTTGGTTGGTAACACAATAACGACTGTTTTTAAGGTGGGCAGCCCGCCCACCTTTTTGGGGCTGGTGTCTGCCAGCCCACTTTTCCCAAGGTGAGGTTTCCCTATGTTTAAATATGTTGCACGGCGTTTGATACAAGCTATTCCTACCATTTTTGGTATTACACTTATTGCTTACGCGATTATGTATTACGCTCCCGGGGATGCTGCCAGCCAATTATTCCTCAACCCGGAACTCACCACCCGCCAGCGCAACGCCATGCGTGAAGCGTTAGGCTTGGACGACCCGCTGCCCGTGCAATATGCCCGTTGGATGGTCGGGGACGCGCCGTGGAAAATTGGCGATTTTGAAATCTGGGGAGGGCGTGAACTCCCGGTGTTTGACCGACGCGGGAATGAAGTTGACAAAGAAATTGGCACCCGTAAAGGGGTGCTGCGGGGCGATTTTGGGACTTCGTTTGTGTCACGTCGCCCGGTGCTGGAGTTGATTAAAGAAAAAGTCTGGGCAACTGTTGAACTTGGCGGGCTTTCGCTGCTGATTGGCACGATGATCGGGATTCCGGTGGGGGTGCTGGCGGCGGTGTATCAGGGCAGCATTTTTGACCAAGTGACGCGGATTCTGGCGGTGATTGTGAGCGCCGTGCCGGTTTTCTGGTTAGGCCTTATCCTCATTATTGTGTTCGGGGTGTGGCTGGATGTGCTGCCGATGGGCAACCGTTTCCCGATTTCCGTTTCGGGCGACTATACCTTTGAGGAACGGATTAAACATCTGGTTTTGCCGGTGTTCACCCTGTCGAGTTTTTCGATTGCAACCTTCTCGCGGTTTATGCGGGCATCTGTGTTGGATGTGCTGAATCAGGATTATATTCGCACCGCCCGCGCCAAAGGGTTAGGCAACCGCACGGTGTGGTTTACCCATGCTACCCGTAACGCCCTCATCCCGATTGCGACGATTTTAGGCCCGGCGATTCCCAATATTATCGCGGGGGCGGTGCTAACGGAACGTATTTATTCATGGCCCGGTATGGGGACGATGATTCTGGGTGCGATTACCGCCCAAGATTATCCGATTATCATGGCGATTGTGTTGATTTTTGGTGTCACGACGGTGGTAGGCTTTTTGCTCTCGGACATCATGTACGCGCTGTTAGACCCCCGTATCCGGTTAGCGTAGGAAAGGCAAACTCATGACCCCCTCAACCTCAACAACACAATCTGCCAGCGACGTGCTGGATATCAATCTCCGTGAACGGGGCGGTGAGTCGCTTACTCAGTTAGCCCTGCGGCGGCTGCGGCGCGATTATTTGACCTTAGTGGCGTTAGGGGTTCTCCTGACCTTTACCGTGTTGGCCTTGTTTGCGCCAGTCATCACCAGTGTTTTAGATGTGTCATACCGTGACACCGACGCTGCCAACAAACATCAACCGATTGGGTCAGAAGGGCATATTCTGGGAACGGATAATTTAGGCCGCGATCATTTTGCCCGTTTGCTCTATGGCGGACGAGTCTCCTTGGCGATTGCGCTGGTCGCCGCCGTTGCCGCCAGCCTCATCGGGGTGAGTATTGGCCTAACCGCCGGTTACTATCAAGGGGGGCCGTTTGGGATTGTGGACGACCTCATCATGTGGTTCATCACCACGCTCAACTCGATTCCGACCTTGATGCTGTTGATTTTGCTGGGCGCGGTGCTGCGGCCTTCAATTACTACCTTGATTATGATTCTGACACTCATTTCATGGAGTGGCACGATGCGCTTGGTGCGCGGCGAAACCTTAGCCCACCGCGAACGTGAATATGTGGTGAGTGCGCGGGCGGTGGGGGCTTCGCCGTTACGCATCATGTTTGTGCATATCCTGCCGAATGCGTTTTCGGTGATGGTGGTGTCGTTGGCGTTAAGCATTGGCACGCTGATTCTGGTTGAATCCGCCTTGAGTTTCTTGGGGTTGGGGGTGCGTCCACCCACACCGAGTTGGGGCAATATGCTCACCGAAGCCCAGAGCAGCTTCCGCCAAGCCGCCCATCTGTCTGTCATTCCTGGTTTGCTGATTGCGACGACGGTGCTGTGCTTCTACATCATTGGCGATGGATTGCGCGATGCGTTTGACCCGCAGGCGGTTAAGAAATAAACCTTCGCTCGCATAAATCTTTAAGACAAGGGGCTTGAAACCCCTTGTTTTGTTTTCCCCCTTCATTTTCTCTCCCCATCCTTGGGGATGGCGATGGGATTTCCTCACATGAGGGAAGTGCTGTGTCCGGTAAGTTCTTTCGTAGGGTAGGTGACGGACAGCGTACCGTCCTTAGCACCTACCCCTACTGATTAATCCCGTAAGGGCGGGTCTCCAAAGGAGAAAAAGGTAAAACCTCTGTAACCCGCCCTCTGAACCAATTTACCGGATGAAGCGGTAAGCCGGGCGGATAAAATTCCTGTCTAAAAGCCCTCTGTAATCCATTTCATTAAAATTTGATGAGCGGCTTTTTCAGGCGATGTGTTTTTCACCTGTAACTGTGTGCAAACTATGAAGAAACTTTGAAGAATTGGTAAAATCTCCAAATAAAGTCCTATTGTTAAGTCCAATTTTCCAAATTGAGATTTGATTTTTTGCGAGGACGCGGTACAGTTGATGAAGTTCCTGTAAAGATTTCTTTAACACGAGGAGAACTTCACGATGAGACGAGTAATTTTTGCCCTTGCATTGCTGGCGATGGTGATGACCCCCTTCGCTGTCATGGCGCAAGAACCCGGTGGTACAATTATCGCGGGGAATGGCGGTACATCCGTTGGTTCGCTGGTGGACATTCGCTGCTCCGGCACGGACTGCCGTTATATTACCCAGTTCCTGTATCCCGGCTTGCTGGGGACAGACCCCGAAACCCAGTTCTTTGCGGCGGGCGTTCCCGGTGCGATGGCGCTGGATTACAGCGTGTCTGATGATGGCTTGGTTTATACCATTAACCTCGACCAGACCCGCACTTGGTCGGATGGCACTCCCGTCACCGGTTGGGATTATAAATTTGCCTATGATGCGATTCTGAGTGGTTTGATTGAATCGCCGTACCAACCGCTGATTGATGGTCGGATGACCTCCGTCGAAGTCAGCGAAGATGGGTATACCCTGACCGTGACCTTCGCCGATGCTCAATGCGACACCCTTAGTCTGCTGTCTGTGCCGACCTTCACCCCCGGTCACGTTTATGGCTGGACACCCGACTCAGCGGACTTTGATTTTGCCACGATGGTTGACCATCCGATGGACACCGAACCGAGTGTTACCGGTGGTGTGTTTGCGTTTGAATCCCAATCGGCGGGCGAACGTGTGGCGTTGGTCTCTGACCCCACCTATCCTACCCCGGCGCAGGTCGACGGTTTGCTGTATGTGAACGTGCCTGACCAGACCGTGTTGGCGGAACGCTTCATTGCAGGCGAACTCAACGTGGCTGAAGGTATTCAGAACGTCAAACGTCAAGAAGTTCGTGACAACGAAAATCTGCAATATTTTGACTTCCCCGGACGGACATGGGACTATGTGGGTTTGAACCTTGCCAACCCGGATAATCCCCAAGACGGTGTTGAACTTGATGCCGACGGCAACCCTGTCTATGACGAAAACGGTTTACCCGTGATGGTCGAACAAGAACCCCATCCGTTGTTTGCTGACCAGCGCGTGCGCCGTGCCTTGCAACACGCCATCAACCTTGATGAAATCATGGAAAAAGCGGTGTTGGGCGAAGGCGTGGTAATGGCTGCCAACGAACTGCCGTCCTCTTGGGCGCTCAACCCTGACCTTGCCCCCATTCCCTACGATCCCGAAGCAGCTGCCGCACTGTTGGCAGAAGCGGGCTGGACACCCGGTGATGATGGCATTCTGGTCAATGCTGATGGTGTGCGCTTCTCCTTTGAAATTCTGACCAACGAAGGCAACACCCGCCGTGGTCAAATTGGTGAATTGGTGCAAGACCAACTCGGTGCTTTGGGCATTGAAGTGACCTTCACCGCGATTGACTTCAACCAACTGCTGGAAATCATGGATGCACAAACCTTTGATGCCATCATTCTGGGCTGGAGCAACGGTTACCCGATTGACCCCGACCAGACGACCCTCTTCACCTCCGATGGTGACGTGGTGGGCAGCGGCTTCAATTTTGTGTCCTACACCAACCCCGAAATTGACCGTCTGATGTTGGAAGCCAAGACGGTGGCGGGTTGCTCCAAAGAAGATCGCGCCGCGCTCTACTATCAAATTCAGGAAATCTTGCAGAACGACCAGCCCTATCTCTGGCTGTTCGCGCAAGGTGGGTTCTATGCCGCCAGCAACTCCGTTGAAGGTTGGGGCCCTTACCCGAACGAAGCCTACTGGAACGTCGAAATGTGGACAGTTTCCCAGTAAACTGACTTTGCCCTAAATTTTTCTCCCCCTCTCCATTCTGTGGAGAGGGGGTAGGGGGCGAGATTTGTGTCCGCTTATTGGAAGATGAGGTTCGGGTTTAATCATGGGTAAATTTATTCTACGCCGTTTAATTCAGGCGATTCCCACCCTGCTTGGTATTACAGTTTTATCTTTTCTTATTATGTCGGCTGCACCCGGTGGCCCGGCAGCAGCCATGACCTTTGACCCCAAAACGCCGCCGCGTCAGCGCGAAATTATGGCGGAAAGATTGGGATTTAATGCGCCTGTGCCGGTGCAATATGTGCGCTGGCTGATTGGGGAAGCCCCCATCAAAATTTTGGGGGTGACGTTTTATGAAGGCCGTGATATTCCCCAGTTTGACCGCCGGGGCAATGAAAAAGGCTCGATTAAAGGCACCAACGAGGGCATCATCCGGGGCGATTTTGGACGGTCACTTTTTTATAAACGTCCGGTGATTGATTTAATCAAAGAAAAATTGTGGGCAACAGTTCAACTCGGCGGTTTAGCGCTGATTGTAGGGTTGCTGTTCGGTATTCCCATCGGGATTCTGTCCGCCGTGTGGCAGGGTGGGATTTTTGATAACAGCGCCAGAGTGATGGCAGTGGTGTTTAATGCTGTTCCGATTTTCTGGCTGGGGCTGATGCTCATTCTGGTGTTTGGCAAATGGCTGGATATTCTGCCAATGGGCAACCAGTGTCCCTTGACCTTGCGCGGGTGTGAAACCACCGCCGACCATGTAAAACATCTGATTTTGCCCGTGTTTGCGCTTGGCACAGGCTGGATTGCCGTGCTTTCGCGCTATATGCGGACGGCTACGCTCGAAGTGCTGAATCAAGATTATATTCGTACCGCACAGGCCAAAGGTTTGCCCAACCGTGATGTCTGGTTTGTTCATGCCACGCGCAATGCACTCATCCCGATTGCGACGATTTTAGGGCCAGCCATTCCCGGCTTGTTGGGCGGGGCGGTGATTACTGAAACGATTTTTTCGTGGCCGGGCCTGGGGCGCTTGTCCTTTGAGGCGGTCTTGCAACAAGACTACCCGATGGTGATGGCGGTGGTCATTTTAAGTGGTTTTGTAACCATCATTGGTTATTTATTATCTGATATCATGTACGCGATGGTTGACCCGCGTATCCGGTTAAATTAAGGAGAATCGCATGGCAGCAACCTCACCATCCCTGAGTGAAGGCAGCATTGTTCAGCTCAATCAGGAACAGTATGCGGGCGAATCTCTGACCAAAATGGCGCTGCGGCGTCTGCGGCGCGATTATTTGACGCTAATTGCGCTGAGTGTCATCCTAGCGCTGATTATTATTTCGGTGTGTGCGCCGTTGATTTCGCAGGCACTTGATATTAGCTATACCGACACCCGCAGTTCCCCCGGCTTTTTACCGATTGGAGCAGAAGGACACCCGCTGGGAACGGACGATTTAGGCCGTGACCACCTTGCCCGTTTAATGTATGCCGGACAGGTTTCATTGGGCATCGGCGTGTCCTCGGCGATTGGGTCGCTGATTCTAGGCATGTCGATTGGTGTTTTCGCGGGATACTATCAGGGTGGGCCTTTTGGCATCATTGATGATATTTTGATGTGGTTCATTACCACGCTCAATTCGGTGCCACAACTGTTTCTGCTGCTGATTATCGCGGCGGTGCTGGCCCCCACCGTCTGGTCGCTTATTTTCATTTTGACCGTCTTGGGGTGGACAGGCACGATGCGTTTGGTGCGCGGCGAAACCCTCTCCCAGCGCGAACGCGAATATGTCGTTGCGGCGCGGGCGGCGGGCGCAAGTGCTTGGCGCATCATGTTTATTCATATCATCCCCAATGTGTTTTCCATCTTGATTGTGACCCTTGCTATCGACATTGGTGGGTTGATTTTGACTGAATCGGCCTTGAGTTATCTGGGGTTGGGGGTGCGTCCGCCCACGCCCAGTTGGGGCAATATGCTCACCAACGCGCAGGGCTTTTTTGACCGGGGGGTGCATCTGGTGATGATTCCCGGTGCGCTGATTGTGGTGACAGTGTTGTGTTTGTATGTCATCGGGGATGGGCTGCGTGATGCCTTCGATCCCCGTTCTACATAATATTTTAGCACGCTTTTTTCCTTTCACTTGATGGGGGGCGAGTCCAATTCGGGACTCGCCCTTTGTTTTTAACCAACCTTAATCACGTTTTCCCCGCGTTTGCCTTATGATGGTAGTATTTTTAAGCGAGTGATATATGCTCTATAGTAGAGCGCTGATGTGAATTTTCTGGTGATGGTTTTTGACCTATCACCGCATGAATAGTTGTAAAGGGGATGGACTTGAAACGCGAACTGGCTTTTTTTCTGGCGCTGTTTTTCCTCATTCTGCCTGCCTGTAATTTGACAGGTGGGGGGGATGATGAAGACAGTCAAGCCTCGCCTACCGCCAATGTAAATGCGGCAGCGAGCCAACCAACCGTTGAAATTAACTCACCGTTGACAGGTTCGGAAGTGGCGGTGAATCAGGAAGTGCTGGTCTATTCGATTGCGCGGGATAGCGCCGGGGTAACACGGATTGAACTCCGTGAAAATGGCGCGGTGATTAACACGATTAACAGCCCCAATCCAAGCGGGCAAACCGAACTCGCCTCCCTGCAAAAGTGGACACCCATTCAGACAGGCACATACCGTCTGGAGGTGGTTGCCTATCACAATGAAACCGCCAGTGACCCTGCTTCGGTGGAAATTACCGTCGTCGGGCAAGCCTCGCAGGTGACCACGCCTGTGGCTACGCCGTTGGTGGTGGTGCCTGTGGCAACGGCGGATACGACCTGCCGTGTGCGGATTTTGCTGGATCAATTGAATGTGCTTTCGCAACCCAGCAGTGTCGCAAATAGTGTGCAAACCACCACCCTTGGCGAAGTGATTCCTCTGTTGGGGCGCACCGCCGGCAATGAATGGTTTGAAGTCAATGTGCGGGGGCAGCGCGGCTGGATTGACGCGGCGTATACGGCCCGTTTGGGCAACTGCGCGTCACTGCCGGTGACGGGGGAAGTCGTTTTTGTGCCTACCGCCACGGCTACCTCTGTCGCTGTTGCGCCAACTTCGACTACGATTCCGGTGCAATCGGGCGGGGGTGTAGTAGCCACCGCGACCTTAGATCCGCGAGTCTGCCGTGCGGTGATTACGACGGATAATGTGACCGCACGCAGCGCCCCAGATGAAAATAGCACCGCCATTTTGACCTTGCGTGCCAATACCAACTGGGAAGTTTTCCAGCGCACAGGGGATGGCAGTTGGTGGCAAATCAACGTGAATGGCGTGCTGGCATGGATTCCTTCTGGCAGCATTGCGATTCGTGGTGAGTGTTCGGGGGTGCTGGTGGCAACTGCCAGCGCAACGACAACGCTAACTGTGACGGTGACATCCAGTGCAACCGTTACCGCAACCAGTACCGAGACACCGACTCAAACGGTGACTCCTTCAATTACGCCGACTGTGTTGAATCCGGCGGACAACCGCCCGCCCGTAATTGACCCCATCAACCCGCAAGAAGTCCAAATCGGGCAAACGATTCTGGTGCCGGTGAATGTGACCGACCCCGAAGGCGCAACTCCTATTCTGAGCGCGTCATCGGCAGCCCCGGAAATTGCGCTGGCGGAAATCAATTCGGCGGGTGGGCTGGAAGTCTCCGGGTTAGCGGCGGGGCAAGCCACAATTAACGTGATTGCGGACGATACACAGGGCAAACAAAGCAATGTGACGTTCCGCGTGACGGTGGTGACCTCCTCTGAACCGAATCAACCGCCCGTCATCGCGCCGATTGAGGATGTTACGCTGGCAATGGAGGAAACCGTTACGGTGGTGGTCGAAGTTAGCGACCCCGAAGGTGTGAATACCTTCTTTTCTGCGATAGTATCTTCGGCAGAAACGATTGCCACGGCGGAATCGGACGGGGCGGGCAATTTGCTGGTAACAGCCCTTGCGCCCGGACGCGCCCGTATCAGCGTAACGGCGAGTGATGGCAGCGGCGGCACAGCAACCGCTTCTTTTAATGTGGTGGTGCTTGAGCCTGCTACCGCCACCCCCGATGCACCGCCTGTTATCACGCCGATTCAGAATCAAACGCTGGTGATTGGTAGTGAATTGTTGGTGCTGCCAGTAGAGGCCAGCGACCCCGAAGGCACCACAGTCTTTTTTGCGGAACTTGAGTCTTCGGCCGAAACGATTGTGACGGCGGAATCGGACGGGGCGGGCAATTTGTTGCTTGAAGGACTTGTACCCGGTACCGCACAAATCACCTTAACGGTGGAAGATGGCACAGGCAATCAATCTTCGACCAGCTTTACCGTGACAGTGTTAGAAGCGACTCCCATTCCAAATGATGCGCCGATTGTCGCTGCGATTCCCGAACAAACCGTTGAAGCGGGTGAAACCCTCACCGTACCAGTTGAGGCGAGTGACCCCGAAGGCACGACGGTCTTTTTTGCCGAAGTCAGCTCCTCTGCAGAAACCATCGCCACGGTGGAATCGGATGGGGCGGGCAATTTGCTCATTACCGGGGTGGCGGCGGGGCAAACCGACGTGACCGTGATTGTCGAAGATGGCGATGGGCAGCAAACCCCCGTCACCTTTACCGTGCGGGTGAGCTTTACCCCCACCGAAACGCCGCTGCCGAATGAAGCCCCGTTGATTGAACCGATTGCGCCGCAAACGGTGGTGATTGGCAATGAACCCTTAATCCTGCCTGTGAGCGCGGTTGACCCCGAAGGCACCACGGTCTTTTTTGCCGAACTTGAGTCCTCTGCTGAAACGATAGCGACAGTGGAATCGGACGGGGCGGGCAATTTGATTGTGACGGGGATTGCGGCAGGTACGGCAGAAATGACCCTGACCGTCGAAGATGGGGACGGGAATCAGTCCAGCACCAATTTTACTGTGACCGTTGTTGAACCGACTCCTGTGCCGAATGATGCGCCTATCATTGACCCGATTGGTGATCAGGCGGTTTTTGTGGGCGAAACGATTACCGTGCCGATCAATGTGACCGACCCCGAAGGCACCACCGCCTTTTTTGCCGAAATCACATCCTCTGCCGAAACGATAGTCACAGCGGAATCGGACGGGGCGGGCAATTTGCTCATTACAGGCATTGCGCCGGGAACCGCCCAGATTAATCTGGTGGCGGAAGATGGCGATGGCGAACAATCCACCAGCAGTTTGCGTGTAGTGGTCAGCCTTGCGCCGACTGCAACCCCTGTACCCAATGACCCGCCGCAAATTTCACCGATTGGCGAGCAACTTATCCAGGTGGGCGATACCCTTGTGCTGCCCGTGACAGTGGTTGACCCGGATGGCACAACGCCATTTTTTGCGGAAATTGAGTCCGCTGCTGAAACGATTGCAACAGCGGAATCGGACGGGGCGGGCAATTTGCTCATTACAGGCGTTGCGCCCGGCACGACCCAAATTACCTTGACCGCCGAGGATGGCGATGGTTTGCAATCCGAAGCCAGTTTCAATGTAACCGTCTTTGAGCCGACTCCTACGCCAAACGAACTGCCGATTATCGCGCCAATTGCTGACCAGACGCTGATTCTGGGGAATGATCCGATTCTTATTCCGGTGACGGTGACTGACCCCGAAGGTACAACACCGTTTTTTGCCGAAATTGAATCGGCGGCGGATACCATTGCTATAGCGGAATCGGACGGGGCGGGGAATCTGATTCTCACGCCTTTGGCTGCGGGACAAACACAAATCACCCTCACCGCCGAAGATGGGGATGGGGGACAATCGAGCCTGAGCTTTAACATTACGGTACTTGAGCCAACCGCAACCCCGAACAACTCACCAACGATTGAAACCATTCCCGACCAGACTTTGATTCTGGGGAATGATCCGATTCTTGTGCCTGTCACCGCCAGCGACCCCGAAGGCGTGAATACCTTCTTTGCGGAAATCCTCTCGGCGGCGGACACCATCGCCACCGCAGAATCGGACGGGGCAGGGAATTTGATTCTCACGCCCATTTCGGCGGGACAAACACAAATTACCGTGGTGGTGGACGATGGTTCTGGCTTGCAGGCCGAGACAACTTTCACTGTGACTGTGCTAGAACCCACGCCCATTCCCGATGAAGTTCCCTTGATTGACCCCATTGGCGACCAGACTCTCGGTGTGGGTGAAACTGTGACGGTCATTATCAATTCATTTGACCCCGAAGGCACACAAACTTTCCTTGCCGAAATCACCTCCTCCGCCGATACGATTGCGACAGGTGCGCCGGATGGCACAGGCAATGTGCTGGTGACGGGGGTTTCTGCCGGACAAGCCGCCCTAACGGTGGTGGTCGAAGATGGCACGGGCAAACAATCCGAAATGACCTTCCAGGTGCTGGTGACTGCCCCACCGACGGAAATCGCACAGGAAAATCAACCGCCCGCGTTTGCGGCTGTGCCGGATCAAGTGGTGGATATGGGTGGATTCGTGACCGTGCCACTCAATGTGACCGACCCCGAAGGTACGCCAGTCACTTTGAGCGCAATATCGAGCGATGAAACCATCGCGCAGGTACAAACGGGTGAAGGCGCGGTGACGATTGCGGGCAGCGTCGCTGGAACAGCCACGATTACTGTTACCGGAACAGATGCCGGGGGGGGAAGTTCGTCCTTAACTTTCCTCGTTACAGTGGCTGAAGGGGCTGTTCCCACCGAACCCGATTTGCCGGACAGCCCACTTGCTAGTGTGCCAGAACTGCCCGATTTCACCGACGCGCAATTTTTGGCAGGGGTGCAATCGCTGTATACCGCAGGTCAGCCGAATGTGTTCATCGTGATTGGCGACGTGACTGATCGTGAACTGCTCGGCGCGGCAGGGGATGGCGTTTACGATTTAAGTGGTGCATCGGATGTGCAAAGCACGCTGGATGTCTACCTGAATCAACCGCTTGGGGCAGGCAATGTCCTCAACGCGGCGGACGGGGCAGCCAACCCCAACTGGAAAACGGCGGATTTAATCAATCCTGCCAACAATCCCGAAGGCTGTGCGGAATCCAATCCAATTGCCTGCGCGATGGTGGCCTATCAGCCGAGTGTTGTGGTGGTGATGGTCGGACGGAATGATGTTCTGGAAAGCACGCCGATTGCCAGCTTTGAAACCAACCTGCAATTGATGGTGCAGACCATTCAAGCCTATGGCGCGATTCCGGTGCTGGCGACCCTTCCCGGCGCACCGACTCAGGTTGATGCTTACAATGAAGCTATTGCTACCTTCGCCGACAACAACGGCCTGCCTCTGTGGAATCTCTGGCGAAGTATTCCGGTGGAACAGGTGAATTCCGACCTCACGCTAACTTCGCCCGGTGACGGACAAAATGCGCTGCTCACCACCGAAAATTTGACCACCTATGGCGCGGTCAAACGGAACGAAATGCTGCTGCGACTGCTGCAACTTCTCCGCCAGAACGTGCCGCTGCAATAAAATTTGACCCCACCCTAAATTTCTCCCCTCTCCAAAAATTGGAGAGGGGCAGGGGGTGAGGTAAGGGAGCGACATGCGTAAATTTTTTCTGGTTTTATTGTTATTCATGCTTATTTTTCCATCCATTAACGCCCAAGACATGGACATTCCCGAATCGGACATCGTGATTCAGCTTGAACTCGTCGAGGATGGTCTGACACTGCCCCTCGCGCTGGCTGCCCCCGAAGATGGCTCAGGCCGCTTATTTGTCGCGCAGCAGACCGGGGAAATCTGGGTGATTGACCGCAACGGCGAACGTCTGCCGCGTCCCCTGCTGACTCTGTATCATCGGATGGTGAATGTGCAGTATCGCTATGATGAACGGGGCTTGCTGGGTTTTGCGCTGCATCCTGATTTTGCGGATAACGGCAAATTTTACGTCCATTTTAGCGGCCTAACCCGCGAAGGCGCACCGGAGCATACCGACCACACCGCCTATATTTCTGAATTTACCCTCCACAAGAACAACCCGAATCGCGCTGACCCCGCCTCCGAAAAAATCATCCTGATGATTGATCAGCCCTATGGCAACCACAACGGCGGACAGTTGGCGTTTGGCTGGGATGGCTATTTGTATATCGGGTTGGGGGATGGGGGCGATCATGGCGACCCGTATAATTTGGCGCAACATCGGGACTATCCACACGGCAAAATTTTACGCATTGATGTTGACCACGGCGACCCCTACGCGATTCCACCCGATAATCCCTTTGTGAATGGCGGTGGACGACCCGAAATTTATGCGCTGGGACTGCGGAATCCGTTCCGGTTTTCCTTTGATGAACGTAGTCAATTGCTCATCGCGGGGGATGTGGGGGAAAGCCGATGGGAAGAAATTAACCTGATTTATAAAGGGGTGAATTACGGCTGGAACATCAAAGAGGGCTACGAGTGTTTTAATAAGGTCGAATTTTCCGAACCCTTGCGGCGTTGTCCTGTCCCCGATGGCACACGCTTGATTGGCCCGGTGATGGCTTATGACCATACGATAGGAATTTCGGTTATTGGCGGATTCGTCTATCGCGGGTATCAGATACCTGACTTGTATGGCTGGTATATTTTTGCCGAGTGGAGTTCTGCCCAGACCATTATCACAAGCACGTCCGGTATTTTTGCCGCCCCCGTAGAAGGCGACCACGCATGGCAAATGGAAGAACTGCGGTTGGTGGATGAAAACGGCGCACCCCTGCTGCGAAATTTTCTGATTCACTCGTTGGGGCAAGATGCCAAAGGCGAATTGTATTTGCTGACACAGGGGGCAGTGGGGGATATGTTCAAGGATGGCAAGCTGTATAAAATCGTCCCGCCCGACCCCCTCTCTTAAGATGAAGGGGATTTTAATCCCCTTCGTTCGTTTTAAGGCGCAACACTGACGGAAATCGAAATAACCGCGCTGGTTTCCGTAAAAACAAGCGTATTGATGGTGTAATCGAGTGTGGAGTTTCCCGTGACTGTTGTATTGAGTTGGGTGGCAAAATCACTACTGAGGCCCATGTTTTCAAGCAGGGCGGGCGGAATCGACCTCCCTTGATAATCGGCGGAAACAATTTCGACTTGAATTTCGCCATTCACCGCGCTGATTGCCAGCCCCACCACCAGCGTTCCAGTTTGTCCATTTTGTTGAAGGTCAATGTTGTACAGGGTGACAACCGCCCCACCCGTAACCAGATCCGCGCTGACATCGTTGGGATTGTATCCGGCGGTGGTGACGGCCTGATCAAGAATGGCGTTGATGGCAGTTTCGCTCAATTCGGCGCTGAGAGTCGCGGTTTGGGTAGCGGGGTCGTAATTCACGCTGCCATATTGCAAAAAGGTATTGAGAATTTGCTGCTGTTCTGGCGAAAGCGAAGCGGTATCAATGGCTAGCGGGGTTACGGCGATGCCCTGTGCCTGCGTAGCGATAAATTCTCCGGTGGCGGCAACCATATCGTTCGGAAAAGAAGGCTGGGCGGGAATCTGAGTCAGGATGGCTTGGGCAGTTTGCTCGATTCCGCCGGTCATGCCAGCCGCAGACGTTGCCGCCGCGTTGAGGGTGGCCTGTGCGCCGCCGGTATCAAGGGTGGGACGGCCTATTCCGGTAGCCATCGGGGTACGTCTGCCGGGTTGGGCGCTGGCGGGAGTCGCGGTGACAAGCCAACTCGCCAGCAGGAGTCCCATCATCCCGATTGCCAAGCTGGCGGAAAGCCAAATCATTTTTCGCATCGTGAAATCTCCATAAGTTTCTTTTATAACACACCCCAATTGTAATACCCATATAGTCGGAATGTAAAAAATCTGTGTTCGCGGAACTTGTGTCATAATAGATAAAATGTAGGGGCGTGTTCTAAGGGCGCTCACGCCCGTAACTCACCCAAAAGAGGTTGTCATGGCAGAAAAAAATCGCTATCAAGGGGTCAATGCCCATCTGATGAGTTATTTGCAAAATGAAGATAGCTATACGGGTTTTCATAACTTATTTATTGCGATACTGGCGACCACGCTCAATCGTCAGTTATATGGACAGTACCGCGCTAAAACAGAAGGGTCACTCAGAATCTTAAAAACTTTAGGCAATGGGCAGCCACTTTTAAAGATTGTCCGCCCTGACGTGATGCTAAGGGAAAAATCTACCCCAACATCTCAAAATTTAGCTGCGTCAACCGTGCAACCGACCCAACTTTTGGATATGCCTGAATTGGAAGATACGGATAAACCTTTATCGGTTGTAATTTATGAGTCGCATAAACCTGTGACAGTGATTGAGGTGGTTTCCCCAAATAATAAAATTGGCACAGAAAAACGCGGCGATTATCAGGAAAAGCGCTATTTAATTACGCGCTTGGGAATTTCATTAATAGAAATTGATTTTTTGCATGAAACGCGCTCGGTGATTGAGGGTCTTGCAGCTTATCCAAATGACCCTACTTCTACGCCATATTATATTGCGATTACCGACCCTGCCCACAACGATAAAACTGCCATTTATAAATTTGGTATCAATGAGCTGATTCCTACGCTCAATATTCCGCTTTTAGGCGATGATGTTATCGCCTGTGATTTTGATAAGGTCTATCAGCAGACCTTTGAGGATGGCGTGTTTGACGACGATGTAAATTACGCGGTTGTGCCAGCCCGTTTTTCGTCCTATTCTCCACCTGACCAGCATAAAATCCGTGATGTCATGGGTAAAATCCTATAGGAGGATGTGATGGCAGAAAAAAATCGCTATCAAGGGGTCAATGCCCATCTGATGAGCTATTTGCAAAATTCTTCAGGCTACAAAGGTTTTCATAACAGCTTTGTAACCTATTTAGCAGGCCATCTAAACAAACGCTTAGGTGGAAAATATCGTGCGGCTACAGAAGATACGCTAAAAATTATGCGGACATTTGATGATGAGAATTTGCTAGCAAAAAATACTTATCCAGATATTGCTGTGCGGCAACATGATTTGCAAAAGTCACTTGCTGGTACAGGAACAGCTAGAGTTCCAGATTTGTATGTCGAACTACCAAAGGTTGCGGAAAATAAAGAACCTTTGTCTGTAATAATTTACGAAAAAGACCGTAGCTCTCCTATTGTAATTATTGAAATGGTGTCTCCTGCAAATAAACGCGGCGGAAGTGGGAGTGAAGCCTATCTTGAGAAGCGGTATTTGCTTACAAGGGCCGGGATTGTATTGGTTGAAGTTGATTTGCTGCATGAGTCTTTGAGTGTGATTGATGGGTTGCCTGAGTACCCGCATGACCCTAGCTCACTGCCCTATTATATTGCGGTAACGGATACGTTACGTCAAAAGAAAACAGGGCTTTATCGTTTTGGAATTAACCAGCCGATTCCAAGTATCAACATTCCTTTACTCAATGATGAAATGACAACCTGTGATTTTGATAGCGTTTATCAACAAACATTTGAGGAAGGCTTTTTTGATGCTTTGCTCGACTATACCAAAGAGCCTCTCAATATGACGTTGTATAGTAAAGCAGACCAGCAGAAAATCCGTGAGGTGATGGCGAAACCACCATGAGCCAAACTATCAATAAACTCCTTTCGCGTTTGACAATTCTGGCTGCGTCGTATCGTGGTACAGCCAATCAAGACCGCACACGCATCACCCAAGAATATCATCATGCGATGCAGGTGTTATACGATTTAGGTTGGGATGAAATGGTTGATTTTGAAGCCAGTCTGCCTGATAAAGACATGCCAGAACGCTACCAGAAAAAATATGCTAAACAAGGAAAATTAAACGCGGGGTGGCTGCTAGACCGCGCAAGATAGTAATTTATCTATACGAGGCTTCTGATTTTCTAATTATCACATCTGTGAAGTTATGTTTTGCAAGAAGCATTTGCAAAACAATAGGCGAAGTTTCGTTTCTTGGCCCTAAAATTATTTCTTTAATTGGTTTTACATCTTGATTAGCCCTGAATGACAAATCAAAATATGGAACAATAAGATGCTTGAGTGTAGTAAATTTGATCTCAGATATACTGCCCCATGCAGAAAATGATGGAGAAGAACCAAAACTTATCAACGGGATATGTACAATTCTCCATTCAAGTTCTTCGCTAAACTTAGGGTTTTTGAAAAAATATGAGTATTGTATCAGTTCTGATGAGCAATACATTACTCCTTCAGCTATAGAATCTTGGTTTTTCAAATCACAACTGTATAAATATTTTCCAATTATTACCTCTACTTTTTTTCTCTGCATTTCGACATCATATATGACTTCGTGTAAACCTATAGTTTGCTGAGGAACTACGCTTGTATGTGGTAATCTATTTTCAACGCCAAAGCTATTTGGCTTGAAGCCTACGGAAAATCCTAATCCGTCTAAGGTGTATCCTCTCCACTGACTCAATACATCACCATCGGTAGAAAAACTGGCTATAAACGGACGTGGTTGATGAAGGTTATATTGCATAACCAAAGCATCAAAGAATTTTCTATTTTTATCATTTTGATGTTTTTTAATCATTTCATTAATATGTCTATTTATCCAATGACTCTCAAGATAATCATTCGCTCTATAGCTATCAACAAGCCAAATAATCCCATTTTGTATTATTTGAATGAAAGCTTCTGGTGAGCAATAATGATAAAGTGTTTCAGGCAAATGGGATTGGTTTGTCATATTTTCTCCTGATGGTTATTTTACCAAATAAGCTATTCTCCCCATAATTTTATTGTACCATCCTCACTGGCGGAGGCCAGCACCGCCCCGTCAGGCCGCCATTCAAGGGAATAAATCGGCGCGTCATGGGCATACAGCACGCGGGTCACTTTGCCCCCGTCGGTCATATCCCACAGGCGAATCGTCCCGTCGTCGCTGGCGGAGGCAAGTGTTGTTCCGGTGGGATTCCACGCAATCGCCGTGACGGGCAGAGAATTGAGCGTCGCTAAAATAGTGCTGCCCTGCCACAACCGCATCACGCCATCATGCCAACTGCTACTCATCAGGGCGTTGGTCTGCGGCTGCCACGCCACCGACCACACATAGTATCGGTGGCCTTCGGTTAGATGATGCAGCAAATTGCCTGTTTCCGTGTCCCACACCAGCACCACGCCATTATCAGTTGACCCCGCGATTTGATTTTCGTGCCATGCCACACTTTGCACATCCGATTCCGCACCTGTCAGCACCTGCCGAATTTCTCCCGTATATACATTCCAGAGTTGGACGGTCTGGTCACGGCTGGCGCTGGCAATCCACCGTCCATCCGCGCTCCATGCCAGATCCCAGACGCGCCGGGTGTGACCCGTAAAAACAGTACGGGTTTTGCCTGTATCGCGCATCCACACCCGCACCGAGTTATCCCAGCCCGCACTGGCAAGCATTTCCCCATCAGGACTCCACACCACCGCATTAATCCCGCGTGTATGACCGATGAGGGTGGCTGTGATGCTGCCCGTTTCGGCCTGCCAGATGCGTACCAAGCCGTCGCTGCTGGCGGAGGCAATTTCGCGCCCATCGGGACTCCAAGCCAGCGTATCCATGCTGCCCATATGCCCCTGCAAGGTTGCCAATGCCCCACCCGTTACGCTATCCCATGTCCGAATCAGATGGTCACGGCTCAACCCCGCTACCCTATGTTGATTCCATGCGATTTGAACAAAATCGCTGGTTCCCGCCACACTTGCCACCGGGACAAAATTTTCCCAGATTTTGAGTTCGCTGCCCTCAAAATTAAACCCACTGACACTCGCCAGACGATTTTCCTGCCACGCCAGATCATTAATCGGGGCGGTATGAAATTTTGTGCTGGCTAAACGTGTTCCCGCGCTGTCCCAGAAATGAATCGTACCGGAGGCCGTCCCACCCGCTAAAACTGTGCCGTTCGATGCCAGTGCGGTGATTTTGTCATCGGTTGCGGCGAAAATTTGACCCGTTTGCAGGATCGTTAATTGCCCATTTGCCGCGATGAGATTTTCACCATGCCAAGTCAATGCTGTAAATTGGCCTGCATACGACTGAACCAGCTTTTTCGCGTCTGCATCCCAGATTTCCACCGCTTCATTTTTGACCAGCACCGCCAATAAATTGCCTTGCCATGCGAGTTTGAGTATCGGACTGCCTGTATGTTTGAGGGTGGCGACGGGCTGAATCTGGTTAAATTCATCTACTTGCCACAGGGCGAGCGTGCCATTGGCCTGTGCGCTGGCGAAATGATGGGTGTTTGGCTGCCACGCCACATGGGTAACATCGGGGTGTTCATAGGATTCCAACGGCTGAAAATCGGGGGTGTACATCCAGAATCCACGACTGCCCCCGACCAAAAGTGAACTTTTCTCCGCGTTCCACGTAAATGAATCAAGCGTGCCACGTCCCAGAATGAGCGTATTGCGGGACGGTTCAACGTCCACAATCGGGGTTTGTCCGAGTTGGGTCATTGCCCAGAGCAACAGCAGGAGGGTGTAAAATAGGCGTTTCGTCATGCCTTGAGTATGCCATAACTAAGATAAATTTTTTCAGTTTATTGGATAATGGAATTATTCGTTTTGCCTGATGAAAGCCTGACAATGACCTATTGGCGCAATTTATTGAAATTTACGGTTGTCATAATTTTGATGGCGACTCTTTTTCTCTCCGTGAGTTTTGTTTATGCCGTGGTGGAGTACACCCGCCAGAGTTTACAGCCCGAACGTACCGCAGCACAGCGTACCTTAGGCGAATTGGCAACCACGCTACCGTATGAAAAAGTTGAATTTGAAACCTCCGATGGCCTCATGTTGCGGGGCTGGTATTTTCCTTCTCAAAATGGCGCGGCAGTGATTTTGGGACAAGGTTATGCGACACAGGAAGCCGCGATGCTGCCTGAAGCTGAAATTTTGGCCGAAAACGGCTACGGGGTACTGTTATTTTTCTGGCGGCGGTCAGGAGCAAGTGAGGGTGATAAAGTGACCTATGGCGACGACGAACGGCGCGATTTAACCGCTGCCATCGACTTTGTAGCTGCCCAACCAGAGGTGAATCCTGAAAAAATCGGTGCAATCGGTTTTTCGATGGGGGCGGTGGTGGTTACGCTGGTTGCGGCGGAAAATCCGATGCTCAAGGCGGTGGTTATTGAAGCGCCCTATCCAAGTTTAGAAGCTATGTTAAAGCACCGTGTGAAATTTATGGGGAGGGTGACACAACCCATTATCAGGTGGACACTCGAAAATGAAGGGGTGGATGTTGAAGCGATTCAACCCGCGAACGTCATTTGCCAGATTAGCCCGCGTCCGGTGCTGCTCATTTTCGGGAGTTTGGATGAGATGCCGCCACC
Source organism: uncultured Anaerolineae bacterium (assembly GCA_964639245.1). GTDB lineage: Bacteria > Chloroflexota > Anaerolineae > Aggregatilineales > J027 > SB15. The sequence continues at coordinate 36,860 of CAZXCU010000017.1, read as the reverse complement.
GACGACGCGGCAAATTTTAGAAAATGCTGCCTGTGAACCCAAACAGGTTTGGGTCATCGACGGTGCAGAACACGGCGCATATAGTGAAGTTGCGCCCACTGAATATGCGGCACGTTTGCTGGCCTTTTTCAATGAACACCTTAATTATTGACACGGTTTATGGGTTGTGCTAAAGTATGCCGCTTAACTCACTTAAACGGGTAATAAAGGTGTTTTTTATGAAAAATGCCGGTATGAGAGCTTTTTTGATTGTATGGGCGGGGCAGGTCATTTCGCTCATCGGCACAGGCATGACACAATTCGCGCTCGGCATCTGGGCATGGGAGGAATCGGGCAAAGCGACGGCGCTGGTGCTGGTCGTGTTTTTCTTCACCGTGCCAAGTTTGCTCTTTAGCCCGTTTGCGGGAGCGCTGGTAGACCGTTCCAACCGAAAATTGATGATGATGCTCAGTGATTTGGGGGCAGGGCTGTCCTCAATTGTGATTTTTATTTTGCTGGCAACCGACAATTTAGAAATCTGGCATTTGTATGTCACTGCCGCATGGACGGGGTTGTTTCAGGCGTTCCAATGGCCGGCCTATTCTGCCGCTATTTCGACCATGCTCCCCAAAGACCAATACGGACGGGCAGACGGCATGATGATGTTAGCTGATTCGGGGTCGCAAATTCTCGCGCCGATTTTGGCAGGGGCGCTGATTGCGTTGATCGATATTAGCGGCATTTTATTGATTGATGTGATTTCATTTACCTTTGCTGTCGGGGCGCTGCTTGTGGTACAGATTCCGCAACCCGCCAAATCTGCCGATGGGCAAGCAGGGCAGGGGAGTTTGTTCAAAGAAGCCACCTATGGTTTCCGGTATATCTGGGCGCGTCCGAGTTTATTGGGGATGCAGCTGGTTTTTACTGGCATTAATTTTGTCGGCGCGTTCACCTTCCCTCTGATTACCCCCATGATTCTGGCACGAACAGGTAACGATGAATGGGCGCTGGCGACGACCCAATCCGTTGGCGCAGTGGGGGGTGTCATTGGTGGGTTTTTGCTGAGTATGTGGGGGGGGCCAAAACGCAAAGTGCATGGTGTCCTCGGCGGGATGATTCTCTCCAGCTTGTTAGGCACAATTCCCTTAGGACTCTCGCGGACGGTTGTTTTTTGGGCGATTGGTTCATTCATGGCGGCGTTTGCCTTGCCCTTTTTGAACGGGTCAAATCAAGCCATCTGGCAGTCCAAGATACCGCCGGATTTACAGGGACGGGTGTTTGCGGTGCGCCGCTTAATTGCCCAGATGTCTTTTCCGTTGGGCTTGGCGATTGCCGGGCCGCTAGCGGACAGCATTTTTGAACCCGCCATGCAGCCCGATGGCAGGTTCGCCGATTCACTCGGTTGGTTGGTTGGCACAGGTGATGGCGCAGGCATGGGGCTGATGTTCGTGATTTTTGGCCTCTTGGGGGTTGGGGTGGGCTTGGCGGGCTATGTCTTTCCGCATATCCGCAATATCGAAACGCTCATGCCCGACCATGATGGGGCAGTGATTCTGAATGAGGAAACAGCTCATGCGATTCCTTTAGTAGCCGAAGGGGCAACCGATTAGAAGATTCCAAGGTTGTGAAGAATGTATGATGGCAAAGTCGCTTATTACGAATTTATCGTAGGAAAACATCACAAGCCTATTCTTAATAGGAAAATGCCTTTCTTTTCATTGTTAGGGTTTCTATACAAATTGTTCGAGCCACTCATAAGCACGATGTTCTTCTAGGAAAACCCGCACCATTTCATGTTTGGGCATCCGTCGTACCGTCATTTCCACAATCCCCAGCGTATGGGCAGCCGTGAGAATGGCGGTTGCACGGGGCAAGCCATGCGGATTTTCTTTCGCAAATTTGACCATATACTCCATACTTCGGGAGGTCGGGCAAAGAATGGGACGAAAATCGTAGAGGGTTAAAAAGGGTTGGGGGGCGTGCTGGCAGTCTTCATACAACTGGAGAATGGTTTCTCTCCAACGGATTAAGGTAGGCATGGTCAGGTCGTGAAAACAGAAGATGGTAACGGGTGAAAAGGTCTCTAAAGTCAGCATGTAAGAACAACTTTTTGACATTGTGTTAAGAAAGTTACGCACATTATAACACGCGGTTAGAAAATGCCAACGAAAACCTTATAACTTTGTGAAAAAACGCAAGTATAATACCCGTAACAATTGAGGTTGGGGTGTTCTAAAGTGATGAACTCAATGCAATTAAGACTTATTCGTGGCGGTTTGAGCATTGGCTTATTATTAGTCATTATTGCGAATTTATTGCCAGCCCAACAAGTATTTGCCATTTGTGCGATCAATGGGAATGTCTTCCGCGATTTTGATGCAGACGGTGTAGATGATGGGACGTTAGAACCCGGAATGCAGGGGATCCAAGCGATTGCCTATGACGCAACCGGGGCAGCCATTGCTGCTGCTGGCACAGATGCGTTTGGCAACTATACACTGACTGTGCCAGACAATACGGATGTGCGGGTCGAATTCTCGATTCCCGGGACACAGGCATTTTTGCAAAATGGCGCGGCGGGGGCAGGTTCTGCCACTAGCGTCACCTTTGTGGACTGCGGGGTGGGGTCGGTCATCAATAATATTAATTATGGGGTGAATAATCCGTCTCATTATTGTGAGGCGAATCCTACTTTGATGACCTCCTGTTATGTGTTTGGGGCGTATAACGGGGCAAATACCAACCTGCCGGACGTGATTACCTTTGGCTACAACCCCCTGACCACCAGTCTTGCGGCGAATTCCGCAACTGCCGCAGTTACAGAAACGCTAGAGGCGACTTCGGGGCAAGTTGGCGCGGTGTGGGGCAAAGCCTACCAGCCTGCGTCGGACAGCATTTTTGCCTCGGCGTTTGTCAAACGGCATGTGGGTTTGGGGCCAACCGGCAACCCCGGTACGATTTATCGGATTGACCGTCGAACGGGTACGGTGGGTGTGTATACGACCATTGCTGCCGGTGCCGACCCGCATACCCCCGCCAACCCGATTTCGGGTGCGGGCGAGCCGCCTTTTTTTGATGATATTGGTGCATTTAACGCCGTGGGGCGGGTGGGTCTTGCCGATTTAGATCTCTCGGACGACCAAAGCACCCTGTATGTTATTAATCTGGCGGGGAATGGTTCCCTAGAAATCCTTAATATTGGTGTTCCGGCGGCGCTGGCACCTCTTGGACAAACCAGTGTTGCTCTGCCTGTCCCCGCCAGTTGTACCCAAGCCAACACCCGCCCCGGCGCAATGGATTTTTATGACGGTGCGCTCTATGTGGGGCTGATTTGCACCGGCCCCACGGTTGCCGATTTACGCTCCTATGTGTATCGGTTTGTCGGTGGGGCTTTTACCGGGCCTGTGGCGGATTTTGCCTTGAATTATCCGCGTGGCTGTTTGACCTTAAGCGGGGCTATATGTGCCGATGGCGAATGGATTCCATGGGTCACAGACACTGATAACAACCCCAGTAACGATTTGCTGACTTTTGCGCCCTTTAACCAGCGTTACGCCCCCCAGCCATGGATGCTGGATATTGAATTTGATGAATTTGGCTACATGGTATTAAGTGTGACTGACCGGGCGGGGCATCAGATGGGGAATACACAGGGGTTAGCCAACTCTGGCCCGGTGGAAGGGGTTGCCGGGGGGGATGTGCTGCGCCTTGCGCCCAATACAGCCGTTCCGGGGACATGGGTACTCGAAAATGCGGGGAGTTCCGGTGCTGTCGGACAGCCCGGCGCGGCAACATCTGCCGCTACCGCCACCGGACAAGGGCCGGGCAACGGCGAATTTTATTACGGGGAACGTTACCGCTTGACCGCAGGTAATCCGTCTTCGGGGATTCATAATGAAACGACCGTGGGCGGGCTGGCACAGATCTATGGACGCGGTGAAGTCATTGCTGCCGCCTTTGACCCTGCGCCTCAAGGGGATGTTCGTACCGGGGGGGTGATTGGCTTGAGTCATTCGACTGGAGAACGTACCCGTTCTGGCGAGATTTTCTCCCGCGATGCTGTGGGGTCATTCGGGAAAGCCGCCGGGATTGGCGACGTAGAAAGTTTATGCAATTTTGCCCCCCTCGAAATTGGCAACCGTGTTTGGGAAGACCTTGACCGCAACGGACGGCAAGACCCCGGCGAAGTCGTTTTTGGCGGGGTGCGTTTAAGCCTGTATATTGATACAGACAATGATGGTACGCCGGAAACACTGGTGGCTGAAACCGATACCGACGGCAACGGGCAATATTTGTTTAGCGCCCAGACCATCCAAGCCTACCTCACTGCCAATGGGATTGTACCTGTGGCAGGGGTTCACTTCTTTGATGTCAATGGGGATGGTGTTTTCAATACAGTTGACCAGATTAGCGTGCTGCCGAATGCCAATTTTGAAGTGCGGATTGAAGCGCCTGCCAATTTTGCGCCCGGTGGCCCGCTGGAAAATTATTTCCTCACCTCAACCGGGGCTAACCCGTTGGCTGCCATGCGTGACTCGGATGGGACAAATCCCACCCCGGCAGCGTTGGCGAGCGCAATCAACTTCCCGCGTACCCGGTTGCGAACTGGCGCGTTTGGCAACAACAACCACACCTACGATTTTGGTTTTTCGCGGGTTGCGCCTACCACAACCACAACTACAACCACTACGACGACCACAGGAACAGGCACAACTGCTGGTACAACCGCCGGAAATACAACCGCCGGAACAACCACCGGGGGGGCAGTTGCCAATGCAGCAACGGGTGCGGGGGGTGCGCCCGGCACGATTTCGACTCTCAGCGCCGAACAAATCGCTAAGATTCCGTCGCTGCCCGCTACAGGTGAATCGCCCTACGCGGAAGCCCGCCACTATTTGATGCTCACGGGCTTGTTCTTGCTGGCAGCCTGTTTTATCGGTTGGCTGATTTATCGGGAACGCGAACGCGAAATCCAATAAATGACTCACCTTACGCAGAATGGCGTTTGGGGGACATTTTTTGACCCCATCCTGCTTTCGGCTTCCCGTCCGCAAGCTGCCCTGTTTGTCCCCAATGTTTTGGGGAGGGATTGAGGGTGGGGATTTTCCCGCATTGCGTAAGGTGAATTATTGAGACTGATGGACAAATCAATTAAAAACCAAACGATTGCGGACAGCATGGATGCTGTCCCTACAAGAAATGCACCCGTAGGGACGGGATATATCCCGTCCGCTAAAGTTGGATTCATTTAAGGTCTAATTGCCTTGTCCATGAGAACGGGTGCTTTTTCTTTCTCCCCTCGCCATTTCTATGGAGAGGGGCGGGGGTGAGGTGTCTCTCCCTCACCCTAGCGCCATAACTTCAATGTGACGACCTCAAACGGCGCAATCTCAAATTCATCCCGCCATTCGGTGTCCTGTCGTTCCAATAAATTGCAACGGGTGATTTTCTGGAAAGTTTCGGCGGATTCCAATTTGACTTTTCCCCGTCCGCCGCATGATTCATACAACCGCACAATCAGCGCGTCGGAGTCTTCGGCTTTTTTCACCGTATCAATGACGACATGGTTGGGGGAAACAGCAAAATACGACTGCTCACCCAGTGGCAAATTCGTCTGTTGAAGCAGCAGGGGAACATTGAAGCGCAACCCCGCCGCGACTGCCTGTTCAAACTTTCCATCAAACGGATACAGCGCATAGCGAAATTCATGCCTGCCCCTGTCGGCGGTGGGGTCAGGCCAATTCGGGGAACGCAGCAGCGATAAACTCAAGACATTGCCATGAGCGCTGTAGCCATATTTCGCGTCATTCAGCAGTGCCACGCCGAATCCGTATTCGGTCAGGGCTGCCCAACGATGCCCGCAGACCTCAAACCGCGCAATATCGTAGGACGTGTTGAAATGGGTGGGGCGCTGGACGAGGCCATACTGTGTCTCATAAGTGGCTTGCGGGGTGTGAACCTGCAACGGAAATTCGACCTTCAAAAATTGATTTTGCTCCTGCCATTCCACCACCGTAATAAATTCAACATACGCTGCGGTGCAGTCCAGTTGGATGATTTGGATGAGGTGGCTGTTCTGGCTAATGGCGTAGGTAAATTTTATCGCCGCCCGTAACCCGCCATTTTCTACAATGTCTGCGCTGGTTGCCCCGCCGAGATTCCGCCGTTTTTCCAGATGAAACACGTCCACATCCCATGCTTCCCACGCATTCGGGCGGTCATCATACAAGACAAATTGGTTGCCGTTGCCTGCGATGGATTCACGCTGCAAGGTTTTGTCAAACAGACTCACCATCTGGCCTGTGCGGGTGATCTCGACACGGAGCAGCCTATTTTCCATGATGAAATTTTCATTCTGCTCGGTCAGCGTGACGGGCGAATCGGTTTCAAATTGCGGATTTTGCACACGGTAGCCCATCGAAGGCGCATCAACCATTGCCAACTGCCCATCGATTGCGACCACCTCCCGCCGTGCCTGACTCAGGGTATTCACGACAGCGCGTGATTCTCCGCCGTGCAAAAGCTGGTTGAGGGCATTCTGGCGAAGCTGCTGGCCTCGCTGCAAAATTTCAGCATAATCGTGGGCGGAGTCTTGATAAACTTCATGAATGGAGGAACCGGGCAAAATATCATGGAATTGGTTGAGCAGGACTTTTTTCCACAATTTTTCAAGTTGCTCGCTTGGATAATCTGGCACAAGGGCGGCTAAAAATTCCACATCACGCAGCAGCAGTTCGCTCTGCCGATTATTTTTCTTATTGGCGGCTTGGGTGGTGTAAGTTCCGCGATGCAACTCAAAATACAATTCGCCCACCCACACGGTTAAGTCATCGTGCGAAACCTGCTCAAAAAATTCAAGCGGCGGCGCGATTTGCACACGCGGCAGGCCGTCGACATCCTGCACCCGATTTAGCCGTTCGAGCATTTCTGCACTTGGCCCGCCCCCACCATCGCCAAAACCGAACAGGTATAAACTGGCATTGGAGCGTTCGTGGTCTTTGAAATTTCCCAAGCCCTTGAGCAATTCTTCCACCGTTGCAATCCCGTTATAGGTATCGGTGGGGGGGAAGTGGGTCAAAACGCGGCTACCGTCCAACCCCTCCCAATAAAACGTACTCATAGGCGGTTTATTGAATTGATTCCATGACAATTTTTGCGTCAAAAAATACTCAATCTCCGCCCCGCGCATAATCTGGGGCAGTGCGGCGGGATAGCCAAAGGTGTCCGGCAGCCAGAATTCGCGGGAGGTGAGGCCAAATTCTGCCTGATAAAACTGCTGCCCGTATAAAAATTGCCGTACCAGCGATTCCCCCGAAGGAAGGTTACAATCCGGCTCAACCCATGCCCCTCCCACCGGAATAAATCGCCCTTCAGCAACCCGTTGTTTGATTTTTTCATACAGGGCGGGTTGTAAATTTTTAATCCAATCCAACTGTTGGGCTTGCGAACACACAAATTGATACTCCGGGTAACGCTCCATCAACTCCAGCGCGGTTGAAAAAGTACGGATACATTTTCGCTGTGTTTCCGCTAGAGGCCACAACCACGCCGTATCAATATGGGCATGTCCCACTGCAAACACTTGATGCTGGCTGTCTCCATTGTGCTGGGATAAAAATTGCGCGGCGATTTCCCGTGCGGGTTGGAGATTCTCCGGTTGAAAAGCGTTAATCATCGCATTGGCAACCGCCAGCGCTTGACCGGCACGCGGCGAATCGGCGGGTAAAAATTTTGCCATTTCCGCAATCGTCGCAAAATCCCAGCGCAAATCCCAGATGTCCTGTCGGAAACAGGCGATTTCCGCCATTCGCAGCAGCCCGATTTGGGTGGGCTTGAAACTTTCGCCCGTCCCAAACGGATGATTAACCGCCGTTTCGATATACAGTTGATAGGTCTTGCCCGATTCGAGGGGGAAAAAATCGTGATAGGGCGCGTGCCAGTAATCCCCCGAACCGCTTAAGCCTTGCACGGGTTGTCCGTCTTGCCAGATGCACGCCTCACATGACGAATCCCAGCGTAAATGAACCGCGTGCCAATCCTCCGGCGTGGTAAATTCCAATTCGAACCAATGGGTTGACCAGAATGGGGTGAGTTTTTCCCCTAAGGCTATCGGCTGATACTCCCCCTGAATTGCCTCCCGATATGAAATTCGTCCCGGCGCGGCATAATGCAGGAGTTCAAGCGGCTGTTTTTCAGGGTATAACAGAGTTTTTAAATAGGCGCTGAAATTTTCGAGTCGTTGGCGGGTAATCTCGGCGTGTTTGTGCATGGAGGAGTCCTTTATTATGAAAATAATCGGAGTGATCATCTTGATTGCTTCTAAATCGGTCAACAGAGAGTCCACTCATGTACGGGCGTGGTCTATGACCCGCCCTCGATTGTGCTTGGGGTGGGTCACAGACCCACCCGTATAATATCCGTTAATGTGCATTATTCCTGTGCGAATTTTTGAATCCCGCACCAATTCTAAACTTTTGCCTTGCGTCCACCAAATTTCGCTATAATGAGAGAGGTCATTTAACGGGATACACGCCGCTTGTCCGAAAAAAATATGACATTGGCCTTTTACGCAGGCATGATGCTGCTGGTCATCCTGCTGATTTTGCTGCCGCGTCAGGTGGCTGGCTGGGTTTTTCTGGCGCTGGTGATCGTGTCACTGGGGGGATTGGCCTACCTCAACGCTGATTGGTTTAAGCAGCGTGGCCTGCAAAATTTATTTTTTTCGAGTGACCCCACCCCGCCGATGGTTTTACCCGCATGGCTGACCAAATTACAGCCGCTTTTAATCGTGGCGGAATTGACGCTAATAACTTTTTTTACCTTTCACTATACCGAGGCCTTCTGGAAAAATGACCCCAACCAGACCTTGCCCGGACGTGAAGTTGAATGGCAGGTCAATCCAGCGTATGTGGCAGCCGAAATGCTCAATGAGCATGGGTATTTGCCCCTCTGGAATCCCTATCTCGAATATGGACATCCCCTGATTGACAATTCGCAATCGTTTATCATGAATCCCTTTGCCAGCGTGCCGAGTTTGCTCTGGGGCGGGGTGCGCGGCATCAAATTGGGCGTGGGGATTCACGCGCTGATAGCGGCATGGGGTGGGTGGTTTTTAGGGCGCGTGTTGGGTTTGGGTGCGCCGGGGCGGGTGTTGCTTGCCCTGTTGATGCTCGGCAAAGGCAATATGCTGGCGATGTTTGGCGCGGGGTACTATCAACTGGCGGTTGGACAAGCCTACTTACCCTTCATTACGGCGGGAACGCTGGCAATTTTGCGGAACGAAGGCCGACGCTGGCCTGTTGCCCTGACTGCGATTGCCTTAACCTTGCAATTCTGGGGCGGGAGCATCTGGTATTCGCTGCCCACCGCCCTCTTTATTATTTTACTTGCCTTGATGTACCTGTTTTTTTACGAAGGGCGCAAAATTCATGGGTCTGCCTTGCGAAATTTACTTTTGGCGGGGGTATTAACCGCGAATCTCAGCGCCATCACCTTGCTGCCTCTCTGGTTGCAGCGCGAGTATTTAGGCGACCATCCCTCTGACACGACGGGTGGAACAGTGGTTGAACTGGGCAAGGTCATCGAGCAGTTTTATAACGGCGACATCAGCCTCTATAAGCGCAACGAAGCCCCCGGCGAAGCCCATTTTTATTACAGTTTCATTTTGCCCCTGTGGTTTGGGGTCTTAATTTTTATTGCGTTTCCCCCGATTCCGCGTTTTTTGCATCGGGAAAGCCAATCGCAAACATGGCGCTTGTGGGTGGTGGCTGTGTTCATGATCATTGCCATGACGCTCTGGGGGGCAGGCGGCAACGATTTTATTATTGCCCTTTACGAAAATATCGAACTTTTAGGCCAGTGGCGATTCGTGGGGAGGGCGCTGGGCGTGGCTTCTTTCTGGATAGGCGTATTGGTGGCGCTGCGGGTAGATGGCCTGTGGCAGGTCATCTGGTCGCTTAAAGTTTCTACGCTGCGTCCCTTTCTGATGGTCGCTGGGCAGATATTTTTATCTGTATTGCTCCTTGTTGCCAGTTGGACAGCCGCCCGCGAAATCAACGGGTCGTGGAAAGTTTTTGCGGGAACGGTGAGCCGCGATTACTGGGCGAATGACCGCGAATGTGTGACATGGTTACGGGAAAAAAATCCCGATGCCTATTTATCCGCCTATCAATATGGCTATGAACCGGTTATTTCCTACCTCGAAAATCGTGTCGTCATGTGGGATATTGAAGCCGATTTTGAACCCCTGCCCCTTACACCCACCTTGAGTCATGAATTGGTTATGCAAACCCGCCCTGAATATGCCGTAACTTGGACACGCGAAACACGCCGCGTCATCGAAAATTGGGGCTATGAACCTGTGCCAGATGGCCCGACTCCGGTGGATGATAACGCCTGTTTATATCGGCGCGAAGGGGCGCTGCCTTTTACTTTTACCGTTCCGCTTTCCACCTTGCAAACCTACGAAGGGCCGTTGCAAGCCAACCAGACTTTCCCTGCGACCCTGATTGAACATCTGCCAGACCGTATCACCATCGAAGCAAAGGGTTATCCAGTCGGGTCACGGGTAGCGGTGGTGCAGCAGTTAGCCCATCCCGGTTGGGAAGTCAAACTAGACGGCAAATATGCCTATTTGGAATCGGTGGGGGGATTATTAGGGGTGCTGCTCCCGCGAGATACTCAAACGCATACGATTGAATTTGCCTACCGTCCGCCCTTGGTGTTGCGGGGCGCATGGCTCAGTCTCTTGACCTGCGCTTTTTTGATTTTGTACTTGCTCCGCGCAGACCGTTTAATGGCGTATTTTTGGCATAAACCGACGAATCCCCCAATCCATGAGGGCGGGCAAAACCTGACTGACGAACAACCCTAAGCGGATAGATACGTCAATCACCCGTGCAAGCTGCCTTCGATTTTATCATGGGGATTGTTTTCTTACCCGATCCATGATTTCCATTGGGCATTGACTGGCTTTTGCAGCGCCTTAAGATAAACGCTGGCTTTGGCGTAAAACATCAGCAAGGCTTCATGGTAAATCTTGAACTGTATAGCCAGCGAGGGCGTAAAACCATGTCCCCGGTCAACTTGCTTGTTATGCAAATCCTCCTCGGATAACCCCTGTACCACGCTTTCAAATGCTTCATCAAGTGCTTTGTACCATGCTTTGAGGCGCTCAACACTGGTCGCTAGGTCTGGCTCACTGTTTCGATAAGACCAATCCATTTTTAAGGTTTTAAACGACTGAATATACATATGTTCAAGTTCGCCCATCTCGCGGCATAACGCTCCTAGGGTCGGGTTATCTCCGGGCAATCGATAGGCCAAGTCGCTATCTGTCAGGCTATTTAGCAGGTCATAACGGAGGCTTTGACTTTCATGCAGGGGGAATTCATTCTCAATTAGGCTGTTCATGACAGACTCCTTTTAACTTTCAAAGAGCATAGCACAAATATTCTATTGAAGTCAAACCGATCAACGCACATTTTTCGGCATGAATCGCTTGATTCCCCACTCCATGAGGGCGGGCAAAACATGGTTGACGAACAGCCCGAAGCGGATAATTTTTTGCCCGTTCACAATGTCCGATTTGCCCGCCAGCGCTGCCCGTAAGGTTTCTTCCACGACGGCATCCGCTTGGCGGGGCGCAAGAAAACGCGGAATCCATCGGGTTTCTTCTTCCCTGACCATCTCCGAATAGGTGAAGCCGGGGCGCATATTCAACACTTGAATCCCTTGCGAGGACAATTCGCGGTGGAGGGTCTGGCTAAAGGCGGTTAATCCTGCTTTGCTGGTGTTATACAGTGCGAATCCGGGCAAATTGACTCCTCCCATCGGCGACGACACATTGATAATCAAGCCATTTTTCAGGTAGGGCAACGCCGCATGAGTCAGCAATACCGCACTCACCAGATTGACCTGCAACACGCGCTCAACTTGCTCGGTAGAAAGAGTCGCAAAATTGCCCGACCCGCCAATCCCGGCATTGTTAATCAAAATATCAATTTTGCCGTGTGTTTGAATCGCCGATTCAATCAAGCGGGCGCGGTCATCTGCCCGTGTAACATCCCCGACCACCACCCCATGCGATTCAGGATTATAGAGCGACTCGACCAGCGCTTTCATCATCGCTTCACGGCGGGCAAACAACACCAATTTCGCGCCGCGTCGTGCCAGCGAACGCGCAAATTCTGCCCCGATGCCACTCGACGCACCCGTAATCACACATACTTTATCATAATACGAATTCAACATGATGTGTTTCCTCTTTTAAATTTTCAACGATTATCTCTCAATATTTCGCAGCTTGGTTGATAAAAAACCAATCCTTTATTTTTTTCAGGGCAGTGAAAAAACTGTCGATTTTTCCCTCGTCTTATAAATCTTACAGGTGATATAATAGTAGGGTAAAAATTATATTCTGCGAGGCTATCATGAGTACCCCATCTGAAAATGGTTCTACCGACACCTCCCAACTGTCAATACCCCACCCGTTGGGACTCAAAGACCTTCGTTTGTGGGGAACAGGGTGTTATCTGGTTGTATTTGTGCTGATAAATATTTTGCTGCTTATTCAACTTTTTGATCCTATTCCAGCCTGTGACTGTGGGACAAGTGAAAACCAGCAAACGGCGGTTTCGTATCGGCTCAAAACATTTGTTTTCGGGACGTATGAAATGCAAGCCGAAACCCGCCTATTTTTAATGGTTGCTTTGATTGGTGCAGTGGGCAGTTTGCTCCATGCTCTTCGCTCTTATAACTCTTATGTAGGAGGTCGTCAGTTTTTAGCCAATTGGATTCCATTTTATTTGGTGAAACCTTTCACGGGGGCTTCAATGGCAGTGGTTTTCTATTTTCTGTTTCGTGGCGGATTTTTTGCGCCCGGTGTTGGAGCAGAATCCGTTAGCGAGTTTGGTTTTTTTGCGCTGGCAGGTCTCATTGGCTTATTTAGCGAAGAGGCGGTAGAAAAATTAAAAGATGTCGCAGAAACCCTCCTCAAAAAGAAAGAAAAACAACCTGATCCGCTCAAATTTCAAAGTCAAGACAAAAAAACTGAGTCGCCAAAAGAGACCCAATAAAATGGGACTTTGCTATGATTATTAAAAATGAAGGCGATTGTGAATGAGCAATTTACCCCCGAACAACATGCCCACTTTAGGCGATGACGATAGGCCGTCTTTTAATCGGGGCTACCCGACTCAAGTACCCCCGTTGCCGCCTTTACCGCCGCGTCGTCCCCAGCGCGAAGGTATCTCCACGCCAGTCTGGATTTTGCTGGCGGTGAGTGTCGGATTTATGCTGCCCTTTTGCGCGTGCGGGGTGTTATTTTTTGCCTCCAGCGTGACCTTTTTCCAACTCGCCGACCAGCTAGAAGAACAGGCCTATGTTGACACCAGCGATGAGGATGGGGTCGGCATTATCCGCCTGGAAGGGCCGATTTATCAGGGCGAAGGACTCGCTGCCGCCTCCGAAACCGTCATCCGTGATATTGATTGGATGGAGGACAACGAGAACGTTAAAGCGATTGTGGTGATGGCGAACAGTCCCGGCGGCGATGCCAACGCCAGTGATGTGATCTGGAATCGGCTGGCGGAAGTGGATAAACCCGTCCTCGTTGCCGTCGATGGCCTGTGCGCGTCCGGCTGTTATTATATTGCGATGGGCGCGACTCCCGATGAAATTTACGCCACCCCCAACAGTTTAATTGGCAGTATTGGCGTGGTCAGCACCTTTTTTAATATCGAAGAATTGGCGGACGAAATTGGCGTGGAAGTCAATGTCATTGCGACGGGCGAAAACAAGGATTTTGGGAGTCTCTTCCGGGATATTACACCGGAAGAAGAAGCCTATTGGCGCGAACAACTCGCCGTTATTTTTGATAATTTCATCAATCGCGTGGTGGGCGGACGTGCCAATCATTTGACCGAAGCCGAAATCCGCGAACTGGCGAATGGGCGAGTGTGGGCTTCCAGCGAAGCGCAAAATCTCGGCCTGATTGATGGCATTTTGTACCCCGAAGATGTCCTCGAACGGGCTGCCGATTTAGGCGGGTTGAATCCGAATAATTTCCGCCAGATAGAATCGCCGTACACCCCCACTTTCCTCGATTTGTTGTTCAGCGAGTCGCCCGGCTTTAGCACCGAAATTGAACTGCCGGATGCCAACGACATGAACAATATGCTCCAACAAAGCCCGATTCAATACCGCTACTATGGGCCGTATAGCGGGATACAGGAATAAATGGTATGGGCGGGGACACACATAGCGATTTCCGCCCTGTTACTCACCTGTCATCTAATGGTCAGACAACACCCCTTACCACCACGCTTCACCTCTGATTTTATTCTCTACCCATCTTCCGCGCTAAACTAAACAAAAAAGGGACTCGCTCATGCGTCGTTTTTTACTGCTCGTCCTCTGTTTTTTGCCCCTATTTCCGGCATCTGCCCAAGAAACAGATACCCCCTCCGACACGCCCTATCTCTACTGGTACAACGATTACCTCAACGCTTTTATCATCGAACGCGCCGATGGCACCGACAGCCGCATTTTTGGCGAAGGCTTAATGGATGAAAATACGAATCAAGTTGGCGGGGCGGGCTGGTCGCCTTCGGGTGAATGGTTTGCATGGACAAGCCGCTATTCAGATTTTTACGGGTTTGATGAAACCGCGTTTGATTCGTGGATTTTAAATATAGATAATCAACAACGCCTAAGTGTGACTGAACAAATACAACATGCGGAATTTATGCGCTGGTCGCCTGTTGAAGATATTTTATTTGTGGCGGAGCGATTAGCGGATGAGGGTAATAATGAAAATTGGCGTATTTACTTGATTGATGTCCCCAATAACAAAATAATTATGCACTTTGAAGAAGTAAATTGTCTTGATTTCATGTATGCTGCTCAATGGAGTGCAGATGGTAGCCATATTAGCTACTTTACAGGAGAGCGTTTAGATAACAATGATTATTTTGTTCAGTCGGTTTCTATCCTTCGGAATGGAAGCATTATTGAGCATCCTGTAGATGGTTTCTTTTGTACATTTGATTTTCCTGACTCCATTCCATGTCAGACTCCTGATGGTAGAAACATTACTCTGAACAGTGAGCAAACAACATTAAATTTAGCATCCCCGACCAGCCAACAAACAATTGAAATCCAATCTCCAGAAGGAAAGATTTACGGCTTAAAACTGAGTGACTCTGGAGACTACGGCGTATTCTTTTCGTGTTTAACTGACCCCTGTACTCCCTCGTTTTGGTTGTTAAACCTGAAAACATCTGAAATGATGCGTGTAGAGGAAAGTGCGCGTTTCCGCCCACGTCAAGAAACAATGTGTACAACTCTTTCCTACGACGCATGGACGGATTGGCAAGTGTGGCGACCAACGATGAATCAGGTTATCTATCTTGACTCAGAGGGCAATTATTTTCTTTTAAATGCAGCTGACGGAACACAAACCCTTTTAACTTTACCTGAAATTGAAGTGGAGTTATTGGAATGGCATTGGTTAAATGAGAATGAGCTTACCGCCAGCTATGAAGAACGAAAGTTTGGTGAGCAACCCCTCTGCAAAATATTCATCTTTAATGTTGAAACGCAAATACTAAAATCTACCGATATATTCCCTAATTATGATTGGGTAAATATTGCAGAAAATGGCAAATACGGGGTATCTATTTCACCCACTCCTACCATTCACGACTTAGATAGGGGAACACAAATTGTTGTGAAACCCCACCAAGTAAAGTATGTGATGGCAGGCGGTGGCGGGGATATTATTTGGCACACTGATTCAGAATGGTTCATTTCAGCCGAACTGTCTGCTGTGGCAGGTGGGGGTAAAAGTCCGTTACACTATGGAGTTATCAAAACAGACGGAACGTTACGACGCGATTTTAGTGTCTGTTTGCAGGAACAATGTGCGAATTGGTTGCCTCCCCAAGTCAATCTTGATGAACTTCCTGCACCTACCACTATCGAAACTTATAAACCCGATGCGGTTATTCCTACACCTAATTTTGTGACATCCTTGAGTTGGAGTCCCGACAGCAAACTTATAGCGAGTGGTGCGGGAGATTGTTTTGGATGCGTCATTTGGGATTCAATCTGGGATGTAGAGACAAAACAGCTCATGTCATCCTATGAACCGAGCCGTACTTATGGTTATCAAATAACATGGCAGCAATCCGATGAGAGCTATACTCCGCATATCACTGACCGACCTTCCGATGAGCAGTATATTTTAGCGTTTAGTCCAGATAATCAAACCTATATTGGATGGCATAATAACCAATATTTTGTTCATGATGCTGAATCTCATATAGCCAGTTTTCTTCTTGAACAAAGTGATGGACTGTGGTTTTTTAATTACAGTCCAGATAGCAAAACCATAGTAGGAGGCGGAAGTTCTGCACGAATCCGTTTTTGGGATGCAGAAACAGGCCGATTGTTAGCGATTCTCCCTATTTACGGTGCAGGGGTCGCTTTTAGCCCCGATGGAAAATGGCTAGCTGGCGGTGTCTCATGGGACATCCACCTCTACGACATGGCAAAAATTCGGGAGTGGATGAACAACCAGCCCTAACCAACGCATAAACGGGGAATTAATTCCCCGTCTGCCACGCGCCGATTCTCATAGGCCAACTGCTTGTTTTTCGCTGATCGCTGATCGCTAACTGCTAAAATGCTCCATGTGCGCGATTTTCTCCCCCCCTTTCCGCCCACAATGAAATTGTCGGTAACGCTTGTCTTCAGCCCGGTGTCTTTTGCTGACTCCTGACCACTCATTGCTAAAAGGCCAATAATCATGGTTAGTTCATGCCAGTTCACGCCGAAATTTACACAGGAAGTAACAATAATACTTAACGCGCTCTTGAAAAATAAACTTTACGTTCGATTTGGCGTGAACGGGTGTGAACCACGCAATTGTGATGTCAGGAAATTAAAAACGCCCTCTTACAAAAACTTGGCAAACCAATCCAGCATCGCCCGATACATGCTCGACGTGTACACATGCCCTACGCCTTCCTCTATATGGGTCTGGAACGGCGCACCATACAACCCGTATATCTGGCTAGCAACTTTCGCCACTTCGCGCACCCCCGCAATCGGCGAAAGCGGGTCACTGTCGCCAATCAAAATCAACTGCGGGCGGGGGGCAGCCAGCGCTACCAACCATTCCATCTCCATCTCGGATTTCAACATGCCGGGTACATAATAATAAATCCCATGTCCCGCCCAGTGATTCGACTCGGCAAAATGATGGTAGCGGGTCATCTGGGCGACGGGAACAAGCACTTTGATTCGGTCATCCAGCGCTGCCAACCATGTCGCCCGTGACCCCCCCAGACTCATCCCCGTTGTTCCGATTCTTGCGGGGTCAACTTCCGGGCGGGTGACAAAATAATTCAGGGCTAAAAGATCATCGCGTACCATCATGCCCCAGAGGGTGCGTCCTTCCCAGAGGAACTTTTTGAACAGCGAAAGTTCCGCGTCCTTCCCGATTTCATTTCCGAACTGCTGCCGTTCGCCAAACAGGTAAGCATCAATCGCCAGCACCACATACCCCTGTTTGACCAGCGCGAGTCCGATGGCGGGTTCTGTGCCACGATCCATCAGCATTTCGGATTTGCCCAGAAAATACTTCCCCCCATGATAATGGTTATACAGAATCGCGGGGGCAGGGGCGGTCAAATTATCGGGAATCAGGACGTAGCCAAAAACATCCGCGCCCGCCCCATTCTCAAAATGGATTTTTTCCAGCACGAATCCTTCGCGCTGTGTCCGGCTGATAATTTTCACGGAGGGGGTAAAAATATCGGGTAAATCCCCTAGCAAATTCCAGCCGATTTGCCGCAATTCAACCCGACGGCTTTCCCATTGCTCGCGGGTCATCATTTCGATTTGCTCAAAAAGGCTTGCATCATCTGTTCGCGTTCCGGCTGCGACCAGCACAAAATCCCCTGTTCCTGCTCCCATGATGCAAAATCAGGCCGGGTGTGTTTGGCGAAGGCTTGCTTAATCGCCTGTGTGACGATGGGCGGATTCGCGGCGAGTTTATCCGCCAATGCCTGCGCTTCCGAATAGAGGGCATCGGCGGACACAACTTTTTCCACCATGCCGATTCGATGGGCTTCTGCGGCAATCAAGGGGTCGCCCGTGAACAAAATTCGCTTGGCGTTTTGCAACCCGACCATGCGCTCCAAACGCGGAATCAGGTTGAGGCCGGGAAAAATACTGAGTTTGACTTCCGGCGCGGTGAATTTGGCGTTTTCTGCCGCCAGAATAAAATCGCAGTAGGTGGCGAGAATAATGCCTGCCCCCGCCGCATTGCCCTGCACCGCCCCGATGACCGGTTTGGGCGAATTTTCCACCAGCGCAAACGCCGAGGCAATTTTTTCCATCGCGCCGCCAAACTGGTCAGGGGTCAGCGTGGCGAACCATTTAATATCGAATCCGGCGCAAAAACTGCGGCCTTTGCCCGCCAACACAATCACCCGCACAGTGTCATCGTGATTGAGGGTGGTAAAGGCTTGACTCAGTTCATTGATGGCGGTTTCGTCGAGCGAATTGAGGCTGGCTTCGCGGTCAAACCAGACCCACGCCACGCCATTTTCCTGTTGAATCTGCAAGGTTTCCATGAAATTTTCCTGCCATTTTGCCCTATTTTAACCGTTCAAATTGCCCTTAACCAAAATTTGCGGAAATCGTTTATATGAAGTACCCTTTTCTGGTAGGAAGGATAGTACGCTATGACCAAGAGCGTTTTCATCAGTTCCACCTCCGTAGATTTAACCGACTATCGTGCGGCGGTCAAAACCGCGATTGAAGAACTCGAACTCCGTGCCATTGCGATGGAACGGATGGGAGCGCGTCCGGGTGATGCCGTCGAAACCAGTCTGAATGATGTCCGCAAAGCCGATATTTTTGTGGGGATTATCGCCCACCGTTACGGCTATGTGCCGGATGGCATGGAAAAATCGGTGACGGAACAGGAATATGATGAGGCGGTGCGGCTGAAGTTGCCGAAACTCATGTATGTTGTTGACCCCGCCTTTGCTTGGCCGGATGCGTTGAAAGAGGGGAACGATAAATTAGAGGCTTTTAAAAACCGGATTGGGCTTGAAAATGTCCGCCGTTTGTTCACGAACCCTGATGATTTAGCCCGAAAAGTGAATACCGACCTTGCGCGGTTGTTAAGTGAAATAGGGCAGGGCGAAATTCAGCAGGAGCGACAGAAACAGCGTCGCAATCAACGAAATTTTCTGCTGATAGCGGCTTTGATTTTTGTGATGATTTTTGGCGTGGTACTGCTGGCAGCCGATGATGGGGTACGAAGTGATATGATTGAGATAGCTGGACTTGCCAGCAGTACCCCCACCGCAACCGCGACTCAAACCCCCTCCAATACGCCGACTCCGACAGCGACTCATACCCCCACTTTTACCCCCACCAATACCGCCACGCCGACGAACACCCCGACACCGACTGCAACACCACTTGAGGGACAACCGTTTTCCGAAGGCGAAGTCGGCATTGTTTTGGCAGATTTCAAATACATTGATGAAGACGCGACTCGCGCCGAGGATAATCTGGTGCGTGAATTTGACAATGCAGGCATTAACTTTATCCGTGTGAATCACCAAATTACTGACCGTGACCATGCCAAACAGGTCAGCCATACTTACAATGCCACAATTGTCATGTGGGGAGAAGTGGCGCGAGGCGGGGTAGCCCTTACCTTTGAAATTACACCGAGGAGAAGTGAGGTTGACACTTCAATAGATGAATTGGCAGTTTCTGTAGCGCAATTGGAATCATTTGATGCGTATATTTTTGAGGGGATGGACAGTCTCTATATTGTGAATTTTATCGAGGGACAAATTCTTTATTTTGAGAGTAATTATACCGAAGCATTAATAAGATTTACGCAGGCTGTTGAAGGAATCCCGCAAGGACGCGAGAAAGATGTCAAAGCAGATTCACTATTTTTCTATCGAGGAGCTGCTTATTATTATCTAGGGGAGTATGAGCAATCTGTTGCCGACTATAACCAAGCGCTTGCCCTCAACCCAGACGATGTGGAAGCCTACAACAATCGTGGCGTTGCTTACTATGAGTTAGGCGCGTATGAGCCAGCGATCGCGGACTATGACCAAGCGCTTGCCCTCAACCCAGACGAGGCAGGTGCCTACAACAATCGTGGGAATGCTTACACTGAGTTAGGCGCGTATGAGCCAGCGATCGCGGACTATGACCGTGCCATTGAATTAAATCCAGATGATGCGGCAGTCTACTATAATCGTGGGCTTGCTTACGCTGAGTTAGGCGACTATGAGCCAGCGATTGCGGACTATGACCGTGCCATTGCCCTCAACCCAGAGTCTGCAGAAGCCTACAACAATCGTGGCGTTGCTTACGCTGAGTTAGGCGACTATGAGCCAGCGATCGCGGATTTTGACCAAGCGCTAGCCCTCAACCCAGAGTCTGCAGAAGCCTACACCAATCGTGGGGTTACTTACTATGAGTTAGGCGACTATGAGCCAGCGATTGCGGACTATGCCCAAGCGCTAGCCCTTAACCCAGAGTTTGCAGCTGCCTACAACAATCGTGGGAACGCTTACGCTGAGTTAGGCGACTATGAGCCAGCGATTGCGGACTATGCCCAAGCGCTAGCCCTT
>CAZXCU010000017.1:0-16097 GCA_964639245.1 uncultured Anaerolineae bacterium | reverse complement strand
AACCCAGAGTTTGCAGCTGCCTACAACAATCGTGGGCTTGCTTACGCTGAGTTAGGCGCGTATGAGCCAGCGATTGCGGACTATGACCAAGCGCTTGCCCTCAACCCAGAGTTTGCAGAAACCTACAACAATCGTGGGAACGCTTATGCTGATTTAGGCGTGTATGAGCAAGCGATCGCGGACTATGACCAAGCGCTTGCCCTCAACCCAGAGTATGCAGAAGCCTACAACAATCGTGGGAACGCTTATGCTGATTTAGGCGACTATGAGCAAGCGATCGCGGACTATGACCAAGCGCTTGCCCTCAACCCAGAGTATGCAGAAGCCTACAACAATCGTGGAGTTGCTTATGCTAGTTTAGGGGAGTATGAGATAGCGATAGCGGACTATGACCAAGCAATTTCGTTAAATCCTGATTATGCAAGCGCCTATATCAATCGAGGCATCATTTATATCTATCAACCTGATTATCAAAACTGCGAACTTGCTTCATCTGACTTTATGAAAGTTTTGGAACTTGTACCAAATGATCCTCAAGCGGATGCTATCCGCAGCGAATTGGATAAATTGTGTCCTGAGAATTGACAAAAAACTAGGGTGAGGGAAAAATCTCACCCCGTTAAAATTCTTACCCTGCGGCGGCAATGCCCAGAATGCCACCATCGGTCATGGCGCGGGCGTTGATGCCATAATCGAAGGCTAGCGTTATACTTGCTATTCACCTAAAGAAATTCTGCTAGAATGAATGTAGAGATTATCAATACCAGTCCAAATCCTATTCCTAACGAATTAGAAGCGGCGTTAATTGCTTATGCGCCTTACCATGAGTTTCAAGTACAGCGTAATCGCATCGGGGTAGATACCGAATTATATTTCTACGATATTCGTTGTGCTTTTGTTGAGGTAGACGAAGACCACATTGCTATTTGGATGAGTGATTGGTACAGAAAGTTAAGAGAGAAATAACGATGACCAAGCCCAAAAACGACCTTGCCGATTTGCAGGTTATCCAATTTGAAATTGCCAAATATATTGACAAATATCGGGTAGAAACCGATGCAGAAAATGTGGTCGCTGAATTAAAGAAAGCTGTCACCTATCTCAACAATGCCAAACTTGCTATTATGGATAGGGAAGAGGCAGCAGGCATTTTAAAAGATGTGACTCAGGAAGAAGTAGAAGCGAAAAAATAGGGGTGTTGTGTTTATAAACACCCCTTCCAAATATCTAGCCAGCCGCCGCAATGCCCAAAATGCCACCATCGGTCATGGCGCGGGCGTTGAGGGCTTCACGGGCTTCTTCCTCCGAAAGCAAGCCCATCTCGACCACCACTTCGACCAGTGAGCGATTTTCTGCCAGCGCTTTTTTCGCCACTTTTGCGCCATTTTCGTAGCCAATCTTGGCGTTAAGCGCGGTCACGAGAATCGGATTTTTCTCCAGCCAGCCTTCGGCTTTTTCGCGGTTGGCCTGCAAGCCTTCGACGCATTTATCGGTAAACGCCGAGACCGCCCCGATAATGACGTGCATCGCTTCAAATAAATTGTGCGCGATAATCGGCATCATGACGTTGAGTTCCAACTGTCCGGCCTGCCCCGCCAATAAAACTGTCGTGTCGTTGCCAATCACATGGAACATCGCCATATTGAGCATTTCCGCCAGTACCGGGTTGACCTTGCCGGGCATGATGGAGGAACCGGGCTGCACGGTGGGCAGACGAATTTCATCCAAACCTGTCGTCGGGCCGCTGGACAGCAAACGGAAATCATTGGCAATACGGATTAAATCCTGCGCGAGGGTGCGAAGTGCGCCGGAGAAAAACACCGCGTCGCCCATCGACTGCATCCCTTCAAACAAATCATCGCTTTCGTAAAGCTGCAATCCGGTTAATTTGCTAAGCGTTTTGACCATGCGGGCGTGATATTCGGGATGGGCGTTTAAACCTGTACCTGTCGCTGTCCCGCCGATGCCCAAACGTCGCAAGCCATTCGCCGCATAACGGATTTTTTCGCGGTCACGGTAAATCGCTTTGGCATATGCGCCAAATTCTTGTCCCAAGCGTACCGGAACGGCATCCTGTAAATGGGTGCGTCCACTTTTGACCACCTCATCAAATTCAATGGCCTTGCGTTCGAGTGCGCCTTGCAATTCACCCAATACCGCGTCGAGTTCATCCAAGCGCCACAGCACCCCCAAGCGAATCGCGGTGGGAATGGTGTCGTTGGTGGACTGGGCCATATTCACATGGTCATTCGGATGGACGGGTTTTTTCGCGTCGGTAATGTTGAAACCTAAAATCTGGTTGGCGCGGTTGGCGATGACTTCGTTGGTGTTCATATTCTGGCTCGTGCCAGCCCCCGCTTGAAAGGGGTCAACCACAAAATGATCATTCCATTTGCCCGCCACGACCTCATCCGCCGCTTGCATAACCGCATTGGCGATGTCGCTGGCTTTGGTATTATTTTTATCTTCAAACAACCCTAAATCGTGGTTCACTTCGGCAGCCGCCCGTTTTATCATGGACATCGCCCAGATGAAGGCCGGATAGCAGCGCATCCCGGTAATAGGAAAATTTTCAACGGCGCGTTGGGTTTGTGCGCCATACAGCATTTGGGCCGGAACTTGTAAATCGCCTAATGAATCGTGTTCAACTCTGAAGTCGGACATGGAATCTCCTTGTCAAATTGGATTGGGCGGATAGCGGACGTAGCCCCCGCCCCACTTTGCCAGAAGTCTAACGCGCCGATTCACGAACGGCAATATGACAAATGTGAGCAAAAAATCATTTCGACCCGCGAATCGACGGCTCTTGGCTGAGTTTTTGGCGTAAGATTCCCAATGCGTCTACCAGCGTATCGGGCAAGCCTAAAACCTGCCGTCCGAATTGTTCATCCAATGCCTGACGCACCGGATCTTGATGAATTTCATGGACGGGCAGCAGGGGTTTTTCGCACATTTCATCAAAAATTGCGACAGCCGCCGCAAGTTGTTCCGGGGTGAGCGCGGTCACATCCAAAATTGGGAGGGTTTGTAAAGCTACTTTGCCAATGCTACCTCTTCCACTTTGTTGTTTATTGGCGTGCCACCAGTACATGAGCAGGCCTAATGTGGTATTTGCCCATGCGACCAGTGCTTTTTCGTGGTCGGGGGTGGACAGTTGAATAGACAACCATGCCCGCCCGCCAAGTGTTAGGCGGTGGGTAAATTGCATCGCGGTAGATTGGCTGTTAAAACGAAAATCTCGGTTAAAATGGCAGTGGGAGGCTGTTTCCCAAATAGCTTCCGCTTTGGGCATGATAATTGCGCGTTCTTCGGGGGTTTTCCATAGTTTAATTTGTGCTTCTGCCTCGCCTGCAAATTTCATTGTGCGTTCGCGTTTAGCATCATGCGCCCATAAAATAGGATAGCTTGGGACTTTGGTGATTGGTTTTTCCCAAACAATAAATGGCCCTCGGATACCCCCCGTGGCTGTTTGTCCGTTGATGTCTGCGTGATATGGGCCAATTTTGCCTATTTTTTCAACACTTGTCATTGGGATTGGAATGGTTTGTGTCTCTTTCATGGCGGAGAGCCACAATCTTTTTTCGCTCACCAATTGGTAGGCAGTTTGGGCAAGGCTCATATCTGAAATACGTGCCAAGTTCCAGCTACCCGATTCCGGCAGTGGGGCATCAATCACTTGCCCTACCATATCTTTGCCGAAATAAAGCGATGTACCGCCAATGGGCCCATCTTCAAGGCGACGGATTTGCTTGCTTTCAATCAGCAATCGAATTTCTTCTGCTACTTTTAGCCCCAGAACAGGGTAATTTGGACGTGTATTCAAAATCACAAATGTGGCACGGATACTCCCTTGCTCGGATGAATGTCCAACAATTGCACATTCTCCCATGCCAGTATCCGCAGAAAAAGACATTTCCCCACCCCCCACAGCCGCAATAGAAATGATGATGAGGTTGCTGTATTTTGTTCTCAGCAGTTTACGCGAGTCTTCCCATGCTTCGCCTGAGACAAGACTTAATGGCATGATTAAGGCGAGTGTTCCCCCCAATTTGAGCTTGCGGTCAGCCAAGACCATAAAAAGTGAGGCTTCTCCAGCATTTCCATGAGCGCTTGTCCCTTTAGATAACTTTTCAAAAGCCTTTCCCATTAAGCCTTGTTCTTCAGCATCTGAATTAAAAGCCGCAAACATCGGGTTAGGGACACCGACCTTTTTACCTTCATGCCCCGTGGGACGGGTAAAAGGCGGATTCATAATAACTATATCGAATGAATTATGAGGAAAAGCCCGTTTAGTATGTCTATGCGCTTCGCCTGTTCCCTCAAGGGCTTGGGCGGTGGTCTCAAGAATATCAAACATACTTTGTTCACTGAGCAAATCTAACGAACCTAATGCTATCGGTTTGTTGGGGTCGTCTTGTTTGCCATAAGCAACAGTGAGAATAGAACTGTCATTATATTTTATGGTGGGATGTGCGCCTGCTAGCATGGAAGCGGTTAGATGAGCCGCCGCCGGAAGAACATCACACCCAACCAAACCAGTTGCCATCATCTGCGGGTGCAGCGCTTCACTCTCACCCCCCGCCAATTCATGCAACTGCCCAATTCGCTTGTAAGCGCTAGAAAGAAGTGTCCCTGTTCCACAAGCAAAGTCAGCAATTCGCAAGGCTTTCACATCATCTACATTTGACCATGCGCCACCTAGCGGGAGTTTTTCGGGTGTGATTGCCAACCCCACTAAAAGGGCAGCCGAGGCGGGTGTGGTATAGTACGCTGCCAAAAATTTACGGTCAGCAATCAAACGTTGAAAAACGGCCCCGGTCAGGTCATGGGAACGCATGAGGCTATTTGCAGCCAGTTTCATTGCGGTTGCTGCTAAACTTTCGACAAATACTTTACTCTGCTCGGCTGGAATAAGAACCAAAATACGACGAGCAATATCAAAGATAGGCCAATAGTTTACCTTAAGAATTTTTTGCCATTCTTCTAAAACATTGAATGTGTTAATCCCCTCGTTGGAAAATTTAAGTTGCGCCAGAGATTTGACAGCACCAAGTTCATCTGCCATGCCAGCTAAACTGGCGTGGAAGATAAACGCATTGGCTAAAATGGTCGCGGCCATGCGTCGTGTTTGTAGGCCATCTTCTTGATGAAGTTGTTGGGCGATGTTTTGAATAGCCGACGGATGATCTAAGGCCATTTCCTCAATCAATGTGGCTGCCTCATTCACGCCGTCGATTAAATTTTCGGCTGCCTCATCAATCACAGATGGGGGAATCGAAGCATATTGTACCAGCAGGGAGAGAGTCGCCAGATTACCTACCATCCATCCTTCGGTTGGGTAGCGCTGGCAAGACTCCGCATCCCTGCCTGTATAAAATACCATTTCTATATCTTGTGCCTCTTGCAATGCTCCTCGAAGAAATTTACCCTGTACTTGCTTCAATCGTACAGGCAGGCGAATTGCAATTGAGGATAAAATAAATTTGTCGTTATTGCGTAATTTTTTGCCCAAACGTGATATTGCTTCAAATTCAACAGTCGCAGCAGGCAATAGCTCAGTTTCGATAACAACAGGTGAAACATTTTTTTCAAGAACAAGAATATCAGGTCGTTCATTACTATCTTTTATCATCCCTGTGTTTTCAGAAGTAATGACTTTCGAGTCTCGCCATGCAAAACGGGTGTGCCGCAGCAAATCGGCAAGGGCATCGTTAATCGTATGTTCAGTCGTTGCCATGAAATTTTTTGTTCTCCACTCCGCCAATCCTACCATTTTTAGCTCATTTGTGCCATCACTGGGTTCTATGGTGTCTTGCGATTGTGAGCGGTTTGGCTATAGTGGAAATAAAAGGACGGAAAAATGACCCCACAAATCGAACGCGCCCGGTTATTTGCATCGCTGCATGTCAAAGGCAACCCCTTGATTCTCTACAATGTCTGGGACGCGGGGACAGCCAAAGCGCTCCAAGAAGTCGGCGCAAAAGCCATTGCGACAGGCAGTTGGGCAGTCGCCGCCGCGCATGGCTATCCCGATGGCGAACAACTGCCGATGGCAACGGCGCTGACCAATCTCAGGGAAATTGTTGCCTCTGTGGACTTGCCCGTCACACTGGATTTTGAAAGCGGTTATGCCCAAGCACCCGACCAACTGCAACAAAATATCGTGCAGGTGATTGAAGCAGGGGCAGTCGGCATCAATTTTGAAGACCAGAGGGTCGGTGAGGAAAAACTTTATCCGATTGAAGAACAGGTGACACGAATCCGCGCAATTCGCCAAGCCGCGACCATCCCCTTGTTCATCAATGCGCGGACGGATGTTTTTTTGCTGGATATGAATGCGCCTGTCACCGAAGCGAAAATTGCGGAAACGATTGAGCGCGGCTTGGCCTATGCTGAAGCGGGGGCGAGTGGCTTTTTTGTTCCCGGTTTGCGCGATTTAGCCAGCATCGAAAAAGTCTGCAAAGAATCTCCTCTGCCTGTGAATATTTTGATGATTCCCAACACCCCGACTCATCAACAGCTTGCCGATGCAGGGGTTGCGCGGATTAGCTACGGGGCAGGCTCCTATCGTGCGATGCTTGCGGCATTTAAAGAAGCAGCGCGTCAAATTTTACTCTGATATTTTCGTTAGGGATGGGACAAGGGGTGTGATAGCTCCTTGTCACACATTTTTACTGAGAATCGAAAACTAGCGACTTCTTTTTCCAAAATAGGGCGATTGACGGCTTAACCACCCTACCACCAATGGACTTGCCAGTCGTGCCAAGGGGCGACGAAATCCCATGATCCGGGTGAGATGCGCCGTAAAATCATCAAAACTGTAACGTTGATAGCGCAGTAAACGCTGGCTTTCTTCCGTGTCCACCCAATCCGTGTGAAATGGTTCGGTAGAAAACAGGTGTTCCGGCAGCATCCCGATTCCGACGGCCTCTAAAATTTTGCCTAAATAATCACGGTAATAGAGCTGGCAGGACTCACCCCCACCCAGCAGCAAAATTTTGCTCCAGATTTCGCGGCTGCTGACCGCGTTGGCAATCGCCAACCCCGCGTCATAGGTATGCAAAAATTCGATGCGCTGCGAAAACGGTACTTCAAACAGGATGGGATCCATATTGCCCAAGTGCATGGGTTGCATGGCGGCGCAACGCAAAATTGACCATGTGAGCGTGGACTTTTGGATCATGTCCTCACAGGCAATTTTGTGCGTGGTGTAGTGGTCGGTTGCCATGATGGGGTCGGTCACGCGGCGGGGCGGCGGGACATGCTGCTGATGCCCAAAAATCGCAAAAGAGGAGGTGTACACCAGTTTCGGCGGGGTGGGTTGCGCTTGCATGGCCGTAAGGATATTGCGTGTCCCACCGACATTGACCTGTTCTGCCAGAGTCGGATTGGCTTCGCTGGCAGGTGGGATGATCGCTGCCACATGTGCCACCACCTCCTGACCCACGACGGCAGATTTGACGGACTCCAAATCGCGCAAATCGCCCCACAGGATTCTGATTTTTCCTTGATAGGCACGGGCAATTTTTTCGGTGGTGCGGTTTTTGAGGTCGAAGGCGGTGATGGTATGGTTTTGTTTGAGCAATTCATTCAGGGTGCTAGTTCCCACATTACCAAACGCCCCTGTAACCAGAACTTTCATGACTCCCCCTTTGATAATAACGGGCGCGAACGCGATCTAGGACAAATTCACCGACCAGCGTGAAGCCCCATGTTTCCTTTATAACGGGGCGCTTGTGCGGAGTCAAGATGAGCAAGGCGGGAGCAATCTGACTCAATTGATAAACCAGCACCGGCAGCCGCGATTCTTCAACCAGATGCAGCGCAAAACTACAGATTATCAGGCTGTAGGTGCGTTCGCCTAAACTTCCTGCGGCAATGTCCTCAAAAGTATAGGTTTCGGCGGCTTTTCCGGTGCGTTCGTGATACGCAGCATGGGTATAAGGGTCAATGCCCTCGACATTTTCATAGCCCATCTCACGCAGGGCTAGGGTGATTTCGCCACTCCCACAGGCCAAATCCAGCACCTGTGTGGCATCCAACTGCCATTTTGGAAACGCCTGCTGCAAAATAAGACCAAGCGTAGATTCATGGGGATTGCGGTAGTCACTGCCGAACTGCTCATAAAATTCGGTGACACCGTGTATTTCGTATTCTCCCCGAATGGACTCTTGATTCATGATTAAATTGTGCCTTTTCGCTATAATCTATCATATAGGAATCATGGAGATTGAAAAGATTGACAGCTCATATAGGGTATATTAGAATATTTGTTCTATCACTTGATTAATTATAGGAGCTAAGGGATGGAAAAAATACGTTTTGAATTTGATTTGGGCAAGGCGATTGAGGTTGTTATTTACATTGCCCAAAAAACCCCTCAGCCAACCTTTCACAGTATTAGTAAAATACTTTATTTTGCTGATAAAACCAGTTTAGAAATGTATGGACGGTTTATTTGTGGCGAAACGTATTATGCTATGAAACACGGCCCTGTTCCTACGAATATTTATGACTTATTAAAAGAGGCTGCTACGACAACCGCATATGGTTTTAAAGTAGAGAATGAGCGTCGGATTATTCCTTTGCGAGAAGCTCAGTTAGAAAAACTAAGTCCTTCGGATATTCAATGTTTAGATCAAATCATTACCATTTATAAGGATGTTCCATTTTGGAAACGCACTCAAGATAGCCATGATGCGGCTTGGTTGCAAGCATGGGATGCACGCGGCAATAAAGCAAGTCAGATTATCAGCGTCGAAAGTATTATAGAATTGTTTGATGATGGCGAAGAACTCTTAGACCATCTTCATCATCAACATGATTAGGTAATTTTAATGAACCGAAGCGATATAAAACTGTGGCATATCTATTTTGCGCCTAATTGCCGTCACGCCAAACCTCAGCCCAAAGATAAATATGTAGTCATAGTTTACATAGATAAAAACCCGATGGGCTTTTTTATTAATACGAGAATTTCAAATTATATTCTAAATAAGCCTCATTTGCTGGTTTGCGAGGCAGTTATTCAAGCTAATGAGCATAAAATTCTTCGTTACGATTCTTATGTGGATTGTCAGAAAATTTATGAATTTGAAGATAAAGAATTAGAACGTCGGTTTGATTCCATGAGTGACCCCGCCAAACTTGCTATCCTCTATGCTATTCGTGATTGTGTAACTGTGGAGCAAGTCTACAAAGATTTGATATTGGAAGATGAAAAATCATTTTTAGCAAAAAATAACCAAAAAACTGAAACAGATAATTCGGTTGATTAATAAATTATTTGCACTCCTTTTGTTTCCCTTCCAACAATCTGCCATGCCTTGAGTTCCCCATTCGGAAGACCAATCACATACACCGCGTCTAAATAATAGGCTTCTCGAATATCGGCGGGGGAAGGCGTGGCTGTGCCGTTCGGATGGCTGTGGTAAATCCCTACAATTTGCCACCCCTGTTTATCAAACGCCAGCATGGTTTGAATTTGCTGCTGCGGATTCATCGCATAACGGATTTCAGGGGTCGGGGAGATATTTTCAATCGGCACCACCTTATGCACAATCGCGGTTTTTCCCTGCCAGATTCCCCCTAACAGCCCACATACTTCGAGGGTTGGGTGGGTTTGAATGTGTTCCAAAATCAATTTCTGATGAATGTCTGATATTTTGAGTGTGGTTTGCATGTGAAAAACCTGAGTTTTTGCTATACTCTACAGATAGCAAGATAAAAATTAACTGAGGTTAAATTATGGCGCAGCAAGTTAGGCTTACTCCTATGAAACATCCTAAACCCTTCCTAGCGCTGCCCACCCGTGAGCAGCTTGAACCGATTCTGGTGGCGGTGACGCTCGTTACGCTGATTACCAGCCTTGCGGCGGAATCGCTCTTGGATGCGCCCGCCGAACTTGTGATGCTGTTGAACATTATAAGCTATCTGGCGGGGGGATGGTACGCAACACAGGCGGGGCTGGAAAGCCTGCGCGAAGGTGAAATTGATGTCGATTTGCTGATGGTTGCTTCGGCAGTTGGGGCGGCGGCGGTGGGAGAATGGCACGAAGGCGCGACTCTGCTGTTTTTGTTCAGCCTCTCGAATGTGCTGCAAGCCTACGCGATGGAACGCAGCCGCAGCGCGATTAAATCCTTGCTGGATTTGCGCCCCGATGAAGCGCTGGTACGCAAAAACGGCGAATTGGTCACCGTCGCCATAGAAAATTTGAAAATCGGGGATGTGGTGGTGCTGCGTCCCGGCGACAGGATTCCCGCCGATGGCAAGGTTATCAACGGTCACAGCAGCGTTAATCAGGCGACGATTACGGGGGAATCGATGCCCGTGACCAAGCAAATCGGGGACACGGTATTTGCTGGAACGGTCAATGAACATGGCACGCTCGATATTGCTGTTACCAAGTTGGCATCGGAAAGCACGCTGGCACGGATTATCAAACTGGTCGAAGATGCTCAGGAACGTCATTCTAATACCCAGCGTCGACTTGACCGCTTTGAACAGCGCTACGCCAAAGTGGTTATTTTTAGCGTGCTGCTGATGATTTTCCTGCCGCCTCTGCTTTTGAATGTGAATTTTACGGACAATTTTTATCGCTCGATGGTGCTGCTGGTGGTGGCTTCGCCATGTGCGCTGGTGATTAGTACCCCCGCGAGTATCCTTTCCGCGATTGCCAACGCTGCCCGTAAAGGCATTTTGTATAAGGGCGGCACCTATCTCGAACAGATGGGAACGCTCAAAGCGATTGCGTTTGACAAAACCGGCACGATTACCTACGGCAAACCCAGTGTGACAGATATTGTGCCTGCGGCTGGAGTCAGCGAATCCGAATTATTTTCGACGCTGGCGTGTGTCGAAAGCCCTTCTGAACATCCCATTGCCGAAGCGATTCTGGAAAAAGCCCGTGCGGAAAATATGACGTTGCGCGAACCTGCTCATTTTAAAGCCATTCCCGGGCGGGGCATTTCGGCGCTGCTGGATGGGCAAACCGTGTGGGTTGGTACAGAACAACTCATGCGCGACAATGGTCTGAGTGTGCCGTCCGAGTTGCTGGAAAAACAGGCGGAATTGGAAAATGGCGGCAAAACCACACTGCTGGTATATGCCGAAAAATGGCTCGGATTGGTGGCGGTGGCGGACAAGGTGCGCCCCGAAGCCCGCGAAGCGATTCAAAAACTGCGCGATTCCGGCATTGAGCATGTGGTCATGCTGACCGGTGATAATCAGCGTACCGCGTCACGGATTGCACAGGAAGTCGGTCTCACCGAATTTCATGCTGAACTGCTGCCAGAGCAAAAAGTCGCAGTGCTGCACAAACTTGAGGCGGAGTATGGCATTGTGGCGATGGTTGGCGACGGGGTGAATGATGCACCCGCGCTGGCAACTGCCCAAATCGGGATTGCGATGGGCGCGGCGGGAACGGATGTGGCGCTGGAAACAGCGGATGTCGTGCTGATGGCCGATGACCTCATGAAAATCTCCTACGCGATTAATTTGAGCAAACGGGCGCGGCGGGTCGTGGCGCAAAATCTGACCTTTAGCATGGGTGTAATTGTTGCCTTGGTCATTGCCGCGCTGCTGCCGATGGTCAATTTGCCGTTGCCGTTGGGGGTGGTGGGGCATGAAGGCAGCACGATTATTGTGGTACTAAATGGGCTGCGACTGCTGGTCTGGCGCGGTCACTAGGCATGTTTTTCTCCACATAGAGGACGGGGGCGGCTCACAAGGCCGCCTTTTTTGTTATACTAAACTTGGAGGTCATGTGCATGGCAACAATTCAGACAGGTGAACGAATCATCGCGGAAAATGTGGATTTTGAAACGTATTTGCGCGAATACGACGGTCAAAACGTCGAATATGAGGATGGAAGGGTGATTGCTTTGTCTCCGGTGACGGGTACACATGACAAAATAACTGGCTTTTTGTATATTTTTTTTAGCTACTATCTTGCTACAACAGGGGAAGGTGAGATTCGGCATGACAAATTTTCGATGAAAATGCTGATTGACGGCAAAATTCGCGCTCCCGAACCCGACATTATGATTGTCACATCGGCAAATTTGAAGCACCTGACCGAAACCTATCTGGACGGTGCAGCCGATTTGGTGATTGAAGTGGTGTCTTTAGAGAGCGAGGCACGTGATCGAGTGGATAAATATCAGATGTACGAACAAGCGGGGGTGAGAGAATATTGGATTCTTGACCCCCTTTACCAAGAAACGCTGTTTTATCATTTGGGTGACGATAAAAAATATCATCGCCAGCCAACGGACGACAACGGAGTCTATCATAGTTTGGTGCTGCCGCGTATTCAGCTAAAACCCGCGATTTTATTTCAATCACCTCTGCCAGACCCGCGTGAAGCTGTTCGATTAGCCAATGAGATTTTGGGAGTGAAATAAGATGGCAGTGATTTATACCGGGGAAAAAATCCTTGCAGAAAATGTGGATTTTGACACATTTTTACGGGGTTTTGGTGATGGAAAAATTGAATTTGATGATGGAAAGGTGATTGAATTGCCCCCTAGCAGCCCGCGCCACAATCTGATATTGCGATTTTTAGCCAATTTATTGGAAGCCTATCTCCGATTGACGGGTGAAGGACAGGTCTTCAGTGATTCGATTGTGATGCGTTTTGTGTATGAAGGCAAAACCAAAGGGCCAATTGCGGATGTGCTGGTGTTAAAAAAGGAAAATATGGCGCGTTTGCAAGGGAGTCAAATAGCGGGTGCTGCCGATTTGGTGATTGAGGTCATGTCGCCCGAAAGTGAACACCGTGACCGTGTTGAAAAATTCAAAATGTATGAAGCGGTGGGGATACAGGAATATTGGATTATTGATGGCGAGTTTAATGAAGCCTTTTTTTATGTTTTAGACGAGCATCAATTGTATGTCCGTCAGAAATTGGATGAAAAGGGCGTGTATCATAGCAGCGTTTTGCCCCGCTTTCATTTCGCTGTGAGCAACCTCTTTCAAGAGCCTGTCCCCGGTTTGTTTGAGGCTGTCGAACTTGGCAAAAAAATGATTGAGGAACGCTGAGAAACCTTCCCAGCGTTCAAGATTCCTTTTACTCTAAATTGCCTTCGTGTGTGGCGACAAAAATCGCTGTTCCGGCGCGATATGCCCCTTCGATATACAGATAGTAGGTGTTGTCGTGCAGCACGGCATCGGTGAACCAGAAACCGCTGCTGCGCGGGATGGTATTTTTTTCCCAGATAGGATTGTTTTCCGAAGGAGTCCAGACAATGCCATCGGCGCTGGTCGCATAATTGATAGTCATCTGGCGGTCACTGCCCACGCTGCGATACAGCATCACCCACCCATTGTCAGTCTGAAAAACATTGGATTGGTTGAGGATGACATTTTCTTCGCCTGCCAGAACGGGGTCGCTTTCCGCCAAAAGTGGGTCAGTCGTGGCAGGGTCATCATATTTTGTCCATGTCAGGCCGTCTTCGGAAAAAGCCAAACCGATCTGGCCCGAAAAATTCATTTCCGAATGAAAGCCTGTGTAGTACATCCAATAGCCTTCCTCTGTGCGGGTGATTTTAGGGGAGGTAAGCTGGGCATCGTCCCAACTGCCCGCGCTGCCGGGTGTTAAAAGCGGTTCGGGATGCACCGTCCAAGGGCCAAGCGGGTTATCGGCGGTGGCGCGACCAATCGTGCCGGAGGAATTCGCTGATGAGTACGATTCCCATGTGTAAAAATAGAGTACCCATGTGCCATCTGCCTCGACAAACGCAGTGGAGGCGAGGGCGGCTGTTCCCGCAAAGGGGACTTCATCGGTGGTTAATACGGGGTCTTCGGTCACTTCCGTCCATGTGATGCCATCCGGGGAGGTCAGATAGCCGATTTGGACAGGCGCAACCCATCCCCGAAACCCGTTACGGAACATATGGAACTGCCCATCATGATAAAACACTGCGCCGGGGTCGGTATATTTGCCATCCCAATCGCGCCCTCTGCCCGGCAGCACGGCGGGTTCTTCGGTTTGCAGCGTGAACAACGGCTCGTTGTCCGCTTCTTGGCTTGTTCCTGTGTTGACCATCACCCCCAGCATGACCAGCAAAATAAAAATTCGTAGCGCTTTCATAAACTCTCCTTGTGAACTTTTTCGATAGGAATTTGCATCTCGGTCAAATGGTTTTCTTGGCAGTTCCGATAGAGATAAATTTCCTGTGACGGGGCAATCCGTTGGTAGCCGTTCAATTCCATCCATTGAAACAGCGCCTGGAATCCCAGATGGCGGGTGCGGTCTGCGCCCTGATGAATCGCGGAGGCAAGGGTCGGATAGGCGGGCAAAAAGCCGCTTTCAAAACAGCGCCCTTCCTTGTAGTGAATTTCCGCCTGTATCGGCTTATCCAACACATAGACCGCTTCCATTAAACGCTGCCCGGTGCGGTGGGTGATTTCGCGTTCCTGACCAAAACCGCAGTGATAAACCCCAAGCATGGCCTGTACCGAAGCCCAAAGTGGATGTTTTTTTAGCATCTGGTAGGTATCGCGGAAAAACGGCGCAGGTGAGGTATTCACCGCCACATATCCTTTGACGGAAATCATTGGGAGGGCGGACTGACTTTTGAGGATGACTTCCGGCAAATGGCTGACATCGGCGGAGTGAATGAGCTTGAGGCGTTCTTCTACACGGTCAAGGCGCTGTTGTTCCTCCCGCACACGCTGACGGAGTTCGGCTTGTTTGAGCAGGAGCATCCCGCGCAGTTCGCTCGCCGATAAATGCGCTTCCAGCAGTTTTTTGATCTCTTCCAGCGACAACCCTAATTCTTTCAGCGCGAGAATCCGATGCAGGGTGGGTAGTTGGTCAACGGCATAATAACGGTAGTTGGAATCCGAATCCACCAGCGCGGGCTTGAGCAGGCCAATGTCGTCGTAGTGGCGTAGCAGCCGTATGGAAACTTTCGCTAAACGGGCAAATTCACCGATTTTGAACATGATGCTTTTCCTTGCAACCAGTATCAAGTCTACCGTTACGAGAGAGTCAAGAGCGCAGACATTACAAAGTGATGAAGATTGTGTGCTTCTGATGAAGTCAGGCAAGCGGTGTAGGAACGCCTAACTTGGCAAACGCGGCAGCCCTATACTGAAAGCAGAAAGGAATAAAAAACATGACCCGAAAAATTGTCTTGTTGCTGCTTGGTCTGTTGTTTTTGCCGATTTTTGCGGTGGTCGCCGGGGCGCAAACCCCTGTTCCCAGCCCGACTCCGATTTCAACCGCGCCGTATTATCCTGCCCCAACCTATCCGCCGCTGTATTACCCCAGCGTTCCCGCACCCTTACAATATATTCCCCTCGATTTGGGACAATCGTATGAGGGCATTATGCGGGGAAATGAAACCTTCGTGGGCTATACTTTTAACGGTGTTGCCGGACAAGCCTTAAATTTGAAATTGGAATGGCGGGATGCGCCAGCAACATATGCGCCGCGTATCGCTGTAGTGGATTTCACGCAGCGCCTCTCCTACCGTGAATTTTACGCCACGACTGCGAACGGAACCATCGGTGTGTATGTTTTGCCCTATACCGATACCTATGAACTCCAAATTTATGCCGATTATCCCACCCCCTATGACCGTCCCTATACCCTGACGATCAGCGAAGTAGAGACCCGCCCCGCTACCTTGAACGAACCGCTTGAAGGCGAATTGAGTCTGGAACAGAGCGCGGTCGTTTTTTCTTTGACTGCCACCGAAGGAAACGCGATTGTATTTTCCGCCAAAACCACTGCCGCTTATCCCTTCTTTTTGTTACTCGATTCCAATGGGCGGGAGGTGATTTCGGCAAGTGGTTACAACGGGGCGGTCACGATGGGGCCGCTGAATCTAACGGGCGATTATAAACTGCTGTTTTACAATACTGAGTTTATGCCCGGTTCTGCCACTTACACTGTGACCATCGGGGAGATTGTTGCCGCGCCGATTGCCTACGGCGAAACGGTGGAAAGTTCGCTCGTGACGGGGCAGTCTGAATATTACAGTTTTGAGGCAGCCGCCGGGGATATTATCGATATTGAGGTGGTGGGCGAAAACGGCTTGGATACGATGCTTTCCCTGTTAAACACCGACTTGTACGGAGTCATCATC
>CAZXCU010000016.1:0-124174 GCA_964639245.1 uncultured Anaerolineae bacterium | reverse complement strand
TAATCCAGCAGCACCCAACCATTTGTCGCATTTCCTTCGGATTGATACGGTTTAATACCCGTTTCTTCGCGGATGGTTTCGGTGATGCGCTCTACAATTGCTTTGAGCTGACGTTCGCTGTTGCCCGTGCAGATGACAAAATAATCCGCGATGGGGGTGACATCGTGCAAATCAATCAACACAATGTCTTCGCCTTTGACATCCGAAATGATGTCCACAATCCGTCGAGCCAGATCTATTGTTTCCAGAATGATTCTCCTTATTAACCTAACTGAAATTCCGCCAGCGCCGTATAGTCCGACCCTGACGGTTTGAGGGTGCTTTGCATTAAATGCACATGGTCATTGTGCCATGCTGCCAGTGTCCCCGCTTTCACTTTTTGAACTTCCCTGCCAATCGCTTGCAGTTGCGCGGAGGGCTGCCCATCCCGCACCCGCCCAAGCGTTAAATGCGGGCTAAAAGGCCGCTTTTCTTTGTCAAACCCTACCGGAACAAGACTATTTTCAATCCGTTCCGCCAAGCCAACCAATTTTTCAACTTCCCCGCCTAACCCAATCCACACCACACGGGGACGCTGGGTGTTGGGGAAACAGCCCGCCCCTTGCGCGTGCAGCTTGAGTGTACCATACCCTTCAAGAGCAGTTTTTAAAGCTGCTTGAATCGTGGGGAGTTTTTCGGTGGGAACATCGCCCAGAAATTTCAAGGTGAGGTGAAGATTTTCAGGAACAACCCAACGTACCACATTTTGGGGAATTTGCTGACGCAGCATGGCAGTCTCTTGGTGGAGCGCCGCTTTGATTTCGGAGGGCAAATTCAGCGCGATAAACACACGCGATGTTGAACTGATAAAAAGACTCCTCATATCGGCTTGTTGCGAACCGCCGAAAATTGATTCATGATAGCTTATTATAAGATAAATTTTTTCCCTGTGCGAATGTGATGTAGAATTAGGACATTCTTAATTGAGCTATCATATACATCATGTCTCAAGAACAGGCCAAACAATACATTTTACAGGGCATCAATGCAGCACGGGCAAAACAGCAAGACCAAGCCCGTCAGCTTTTCCAGAACGCCATTCGGCTTGACCCGCAGAACGAAACCGCGTGGGCATGGATGAGTACCGTTGCCAAAGACAACCGCGAACGGCTGTTTTGTTTTCAGGAACTTCTGAAAATCAACCCGAACAATGAGGTCGCGCACAAGGGGCTAAAACAGTTGGGGGTTGACCCCGCCACCGTGCAGCCCAAACCAGTCGCACCTGCTGGTGCAAAAGCCGGGCCTGCCTCCTCTGTACCTGCATCTGCGGCAGCACCGGGTATTCCGGTCATCCCGCCAGAGCGCTTAAACGCAGTCATGCCTACGCTGGATGAATTTATTCGCAATTACAAGCCAACGCCCGTTGCCTTAGACGATGCGGCTTGGACTCAAAAAACCAGTGGACTTTACGGGATAGCTGCCGCCCGTCGCCGACAGGCACGTATTTATGGGGCATTGGGTGCGGTTGTTTTGCTCATTGGCGCTGTTTTGATTTTTGCGCTGATGACCTTGCTAAGCGGGGAGGAAGCAGCGGAAGAAGCCAATGTGGTGACCTTCCGCTTTACCAATACGCCCACGCCAACCGCTACCGCTACGCCGGGTGTAACCAACACGCCATCCCCCGAACCTGCCAATCCATTGCCCACCTTTGCACCGCCGGAAAATCTGGTGCAGGGGGATATTTACGGGGGAACACCCACGCCTTTTTATCCTGAAGTTCCGTCTGGTGCAGGGCGTGATTTTCAATTGGCGGTGAATCAGTACAGCATCGGGGAATATGAACCCGCTTTTGAAGTTTTTGCCGAACGGCAGACCGAAGCGGAAGGCAGCAATCTTTCCTGTAATGCACAGGCTTACTATTATCACATCGTCGGGTTGGCTGAAATAGGCGGACGGCAAAATTTGCAGGATGCTCAAGCGCTGGTGCAGCGTGCCGTTGCCCGTCCCATCTGTGTTGAGGACAATGAATCCGTCATTTTGATTAATACCGCCGCTTGTTTTTCCGATTATGTGCAAGGCATGGAAACAGGCGACATCAGCCAATTTACCCAGACCGCCAGTTTGTGTCAGGATGCGATCACCCGTTCCGCGCCGCGTGCGCCTGTTGTGCTGGCAATAACTACCCTTGCCAGAATTTATCTCGCGCAGCAAAACTATGATGCGGCAGCGGCAGTTTTGGACGATGGCCTTGCGGCGGGCAGATGGCCGAATGATGTCAATTTGATGCTCACCCGTGCTGAAGTCGAATTGGCACGCGGACGCTTGGATGTGGCGCTGAATTTTATCTCGCGGGCGCTTTACGTTGAACCAACCTCCGAACCCGCCTTGCGTTTACGGGTGGAAGCCTTTTTACGCACTGCCGAGGCGGAAGAAAACCGCCAACAGCAAATTCAACTCTACGGCACTGCCGTCATCTGGACTCAGGAATATTTGCTCTTCCACCCCGGCAAACCCTCCGGCTATTTGTTGATGGCAAAAGCACGGATTGGCGAAGGCAACCTTGACCTTGCCGAAGAAGTGCTGAACCGGGTTATTGAGGCGCGGCGTGAACTGCCCGAACAAGAACAATCGGTTGTTCTGGAAGCCCTGCAATTACGGGCAGAAATTTACTATGACACCGCCCGTTACGAACCCGCCTTTACGGATGTTGAATTTCTCTTGGGGCAAACCACCGACGACCCCAATCCACGTTTGCTCCAACGCCGTTTGGACTTGGCCTATTTCTTGGAAAATTACGCGCAGGTCTTGGAAGATATTGAGACGTTGTTGGAACAAGGCACAGCGACCAGTCCCAATACTTTACGCTTGCTGCGGGTCAAAATTTTGACCGAAATCTGCCTGACTCATGACAGCATTGACTGTGATTATGACCTCGCTGCTCAACAACTCAGTGATGACTTTATCAATGACCTGTCCGATTCACAGCAGTTGATTGCGCTCTCCTACCGTGCCAAAGTGATTTATCACCAGACGCTTGCCAATGATGACCTCAGCAACAATGAGCGTACCCGCAATTTAGAGGATGCGCTGACAGACATCAACGCGGCGCTGGCAAATGATGAAAATGGCTTGGATCTGTACTACAAAGGCTTAATTCTGGAAGCGCTCGACGAAACCGATGCCGCGCTCAAGAATTATCAATATGTCGTGTACTGGTCGCAGTTCTACGACTATCCCTTTATCGAGGATGTCCAAGCCCGCATTGAAGCGCTGCAAGAAGGGTAAAAATAGAGAGAGGCTGCCTTTTTTGACTTGCATCATTTGGAAAGTCAATCAAGATGGCCTCTCATTCAAAATAGGATGATTTTGGGCAATTTGCCTGTTGTTGCGGCGTGTCTATCCAGTGACAGAAAAATCTAATACCCCCCTGCAACTGTCCAAACCCGTTCGCCAGATGCCCCACTCAAGCGCCGCAAATTCACAACCAGATTGCGTGTGCCATGATCAATGTATAAATCGGCATAGTTCACGGTGAGGGGCGGTTGAGGTTCTTGGCGGCGACCTCGAAAAGCATATTCAGCTTCATAAGCCCACCCGAGTTTGGTTTTCACGCCGGGTTGTTCGCGCCAGACTTTACCAATGCCGCGCACAGGTTGAAATCGGCCTGCGGGAGGAACAATCGAAGGGTCATCAATGGGTAGGCTGGTATTCCATGTGTCGTCGTAAACCGCCCACGTGCCATCGTTGTAAATGATATAAATAAGATTTTGCGGATAAGCAGCCGTTGCTTTGTACCAATAGGCGCGTCCGCCTTCAAAATCGTGGCCTACTGCGTCCGTGACATCTACAGGCGTGGGGCAGCGCGTTTCGCTGAAGGTGGTATTAAATTGGAAAAACCATGGGTTGGTACAAGGCGTGGTGGTGTTCGTGACCGTTACCGCGCTCGTTACCGTTGCAGGTGGAATGGACGGAACACGAATCTGTTGACCCACACGGAGCGAATTCGGGTCACTAATGCAATTGGCCTGCTGCAAAATAGCGATGGTTGAACCGACGCGCTGGGCGATCCGCGAGAGGGTATCCCCGGAGGCAACGGTGAGAATAGGCCAATCGGTGCGCGGGGTGCAGTTATTTGGTGTTGCTGCAATCGGAGCGCTGGTCGCGGTGGGATTGGTGCGCGTGGGAGTGGTATTGTCGATCCCACGGGTGGGCGATTGTGTCGGATTTTGCCCCACCACCTGCCCTGTTGTAACCACCGTAGGCGCGGTTGTTTCATTGTCATCGGCGGTGAGGGTACACGCCAGTGTTGCTAGGATTAAAAGCATCAAGGCCAAACCGGAGCGCATGTTTTATTCCTTCCCAATCACGGCAAACGTCTCGTTTGCTACCCCTACTCTATCAGATTTTACAGCCAGCGGATTCTCTGGTTCCACATACCAGTACACCCGTACCCCCAGCGTTAATTCTCCATCCGGCAAATTTTCTGGCAGGGGGAGTTCATGCTGATCAAAATGAATCACATCCGGCAGCCACGCGCTGGTGGGTGTGAGGGGTGGTTTGTCTTTGAGCGCAATAATCGTGCCATTTTCATCCATTAAAAAGACGGAAATGCTGTAATCGACTGGCGGAGGTTGAATGGCAGCCCACCACAGGGTAATTTTTAGCGTGTTACCTGCTTGGATTTCCCCCTCAACATTCGATTTGATTAAAGTGAGGGACTCACCAAAGGTTGCCAACGTTTCATCGGTCAAACGGTCATACCGATGAGAATAGAGCTTGTTGCCTACATGCTCCACATAGGGCGAGGCGGTGCGCTGAAAACCCATTTCGGCCAGCAGACCATCATATTCGGCGGGGTCATCGTTCCAGCGCATCAGCCAGAAAGCCGTCCGATTTTCTAAGAGCGCTTTGAGTTCTGGCAGAAAAAAGTCCCGTTTTTCGTCCCGTAGTTCGCGTAAGGAAACCCACTCGGTATCCATCTGACGGTCAATATAATAGCGGGCGGGAAAATCTCCGACCCAAATATCCATCAAAACCAATTCGTCCGCCTGATGCAAATTCGTAATATTCCGGGTGACTTCGCGCCAAGGTGGGTTATTTTGGCGACTGTCGATGGTCGTTAAATTGACCCCCAACAACACCAAGATTAAAAAAAATTGCGGGACAGGCTGTAAATTGGCGAGACCATGCGCCACAAGGAGCAAAATGGGCGGTAAGACAATCGCAAAAATGCGAATCCGTAAAATTTCCCGCGATTCATTCAGGTAAACAAACAGGCCAATATACAAAATAGTCCATAGCATCAAAAAAATAATGCTGCTGCTGGGGCGCACCTTCATTTTGAAGTATGGGAGATAGGTAATAAAAACACTGCCGAGTAAAAACAAGCCGATGATGAGGCCAAATTGTTGGGTGATGAGGGCATCGCGGATGAGGATAAAAGTTTCTTGATTATTGGGAAGGCCGCTTTGATAAAAAATCGGGTCATCCCAGCGTACCTGATTTTGGTGGATAAACACAATCCCCCAGATGGAAAATGCCAACCCGATTAACCCGAAGCGAATCATCCCATCCAGAATGCGCTGGCGGAAAATGAGCAGCCAGTGCAGGGCTTGAATCGCTAAGACCACCCCCGCCACATATTGCGTGTAGAGCGCCAAGATGGAAAAAATGAACCAGTAGACCCCGTGAGCGCGGGTGGGAGACTTGAGATAGCGAAAATAAAAAATGCAAGAAAGCAGGACAAAAAGGGTGAGCAAGCCATATTGACGGGCATCTTGGGCAATATCAATCGCAAAATCCCAAACAGCGAAAAGGGCGGTTGCAAACAGTCCCGCACGGACATTGAACAATGTTTTGCCCAATTGGTACATCGCGGCGGTGCTGAGAATTCCTGCGAACACCGAAAAAGCACGGATAGCAAATTCGGTATTGCCCGTGACATCATGCCAGAGACCAAACAGCACAAAATAAAGGGGGGGGTGCTGGTCATAGGCCATTGTTTCGACAATCTGCCCGATTGACCCTCTGGAAAGCAGGAGTGTCCAGCCTTCATCCTCCCACAAACTGCGGGTATCAAGCGCATGAAAGCGGGTAGCGGTTGCGAGGAGCAAAATCACCAGCAGCCAAAACGTGGCAGGGGTGAATCGTGATCCACCCCATTTTGCTAACATTAACGGATGACCTTTCCCTGCATGGCGGCAGGAACATCCAGATGAAAAGCATTGAGCAGCGTGGGCGAAATATCCATGAGTTGATGCCCGTGCCGTTCGCCGGTCTGGTTGCTTTTGGGGTCATACCAGATGAAAATGCCCTCCGGCCCATGATTCGCATCATCCGGCCCGGTGTCGTTGTCACGGGTGGTAAATTTGCCATGCCCCAGACTGCCAATCGAACGGTAATGTAAATTGCCGAAATAGACGATGAAATCAGGCGCGACACCGTTGGTCATCTGGTAGATTTTTTCGGGACGGTGACATTCTGCCCCCACAATTTGGTCTGTATCCGCATCGGTAATCGTGTTGAGGGCAACTTCTAATTCTTGGCGGGTTTCTTCGTAGGCGGCTTGGGGAATAATACCCTGTGGTTCGCGGTCTTGGACATTCAAAAACACCCGCCCATAATAACCACCGTCGCCCCATGCCCGCGTTTTTGACCAGTCAATTTCCAACTGCTCAAATTTGGTAATTTGCCCTTCAGGAGGGGGATTTTTGAAAGCCAGCCAGCCATTTTTCCACAGCCATTCGTTCAAACATACGCCACCATCCATGCGCCGTACCCCATGATCACTCACGACCAAAATGATGGTATCGTCCGGCACTTGTTCAATAATTTTGCCCACGCGCTCATCAATTTGTTTGTAGTAATCGCGGATGGCATGTTCAAATTTGTTGTTGGGGGTATAGAGGCGGTGCTGGGGGTCATGAAAACGCCAGAAGCCATGATGAATCCGGTCAACACCCATTTCTACCCACATGAACAAATCCCAATCATCACGCGGGATCGTATAATTCAGGAGCTTGAAGCGCTGCTCGGTCATGTCGATTAATTCTTGCAGCAGCCATTCTTTGTTGTCGGTACGGAAGCCCTTCACATCAAACATATAATGATTGTCAGTATGCCCCAGCACTTCCTGACGAAATTCGGGCGGTTGGGTAAACTGCGAATCTTGATTGGGGGTTAAAAAGCAGCTCACCATATGTCCATTTAAGGGTTGGGTGGGGTAAGTTTGCGGTACACCAATCACCGTTGAAGATCTGCCATTTTCGGTCAAATAATCCCAGATGCGCGGCTCTTTGACAGCAAGGCTGGTCGCAATCGTCAATTTATCGTAGCTGTGGTCAGCGCGGTTACGAAATCCATAAAATCCCAATACACCGGGGTCACGGCTAGACAGCATACTGCTCCATGCGGGAACAGTAATACAGGGGATAGTCGAAGCCAAATTTCCCCAGATACCCTGATTTTTGAGTCGGGTGATGTTGGGCATATCAGCAGCAAATTGATCGAAAACCAGCGTGGGGTCAGCGCAATCTAACCCCACGACCAGCACCTTACGATTTTTCTTACGTCGAAAAAACATGATATTAATTCCGTATGGTCAACTGAGTGATGGCAGGGAAATTT
Source organism: uncultured Anaerolineae bacterium (assembly GCA_964639245.1). Taxonomy (GTDB): domain Bacteria; phylum Chloroflexota; class Anaerolineae; order Aggregatilineales; family J027; genus SB15. The sequence goes on along the minus strand of CAZXCU010000016.1, from coordinate 116,569 downwards.
TCTCCCACACTGTGAATTTTGAGGTAGCGCCATGTTGATTCGGGCAGGGTAAGGATGTTTTTAACCCTTATCGGCGCAGATTCCTCAACTAGCGTTTGCCACGTTTGCCTATCATCAGACACCTCTACCCAGATTTCAAGAGGTTTTGTGAGCGGAAGTTCAATTGCACTCACCGATTGGGATACCCGAATATCCACATACAGCGTGTCGGCTTGGGGGATGAGAATAGGATTTTGCCAGTAATCCTCCCCGTCCACCCGCACCACCCCAAAGATGAATTCCTCTGCATTGGGGTTTTCTACGGTATCGAGTTGAAATTGGAGATAGCGTCCTTCAATATTTTCAAAACGATGACTGCCCTCACTAGCAAAATGATTTTCTTCGCTCAAGATGGGTTGCCAATTTTCGCCATCGTCGGAGACAAAAATCGTGTAGGCGGTGGGATAAGTCGCGTTCCGTCCCTGTGTTTGAATAAAATCAAAGCCGAAAGACGCAATCGGCTTAGATTCCTTTAAATCCAAAATGACGGAATCGGTTGTGTGGGCATCCACCGCATAATTGGCTCTGATTTCGAGGGTATCCGGTGCTTGCAAAATCAGATTTTCGGCAGAAATCTCATTCACATAGGTATCGACGGGATAGGGTTCGGTCATGTACCCCTGCCACTTAAACGCATAGTCTAAAAAAATAGGTTCTTGGGTGCGTTCATACAGGCCAATCAGTTCTTGAATATGCTGGGTGTGAAACAACAAAAAACGCGAATTAGAGCGCTGTGGTTGCGGCCCTAACGCATAAAGCGACATGGTTTCTACATCAAAATCGGGCAAATAGTTCCGAACCGTGTTGATGCCCATATCGACTAAGTTTTGGGCGGTTTCATCCCCTGTATAATCGGCGTAAAATTCCAGCGCACGGATTGCCAGCAGATGGGCATTCAGCACCCGTGAACCCGCCACCCCCGGCCCGATGGTTTCTTCAAAAATGAGGCTTTCGCCGTCGTCCATAAGGCTGCTTACCCCATGCTCATCGCCTGTGTGTAAAAAGCTGTTGACGGCTTTTTGGGCCATCTCCAGATATTTTTTATCGCCGGTAATGGCGTGAGCATAAATGAGGGTGTAAATTGCGTTGGAATTACCATAGGCCGAAGTCCAATAGTCATACAATCCAAACTCATGATTGGCAAATTGGTAATGCCATGTCGCAAAATCTCCGTGCAGCACGGCCGTTTCAACATACCAGTCGGCCTGTCGTAAGCCCACCGCCAAGCCATATAGGTCATCAAAAGAACACCACGCCGCAAACCCCAGCGCGGCGATATTTCCAACATGGTAGGGGGTGGATTGCCAGCCGGCCTCTTGAAAAACGGCATATTCAGCATAGTTAAACATATACACACCATCGGCGGTCAAACCATGATAGGGTGCGGCAAGACCCGTATAGGCTTTTTCATCATTGGTTTTAGAAATAAGCGAACAGTCATTGGGAAAATTGGCGGTATCGGGCAGCAACAGCGTTTGAATCAGTTCATCGGCGATGGCGGGAACAACAAATTGTTGAATGGGACTGGCTGCCAGTGTTTTTTCATAGGCTCCGTTGGTTAATTGCAGGACGAGAATCTGCCAATCGTAGACTCCGCCTTCTTGAGCAAACCAGCGCACATCATAGGATGTTTCGCCTATCCATTGAATATCCTGCAAAGGTTCACCCGTTTTTGCGATATGAACGGAATAAACCTGATTTTCTCCCAACGGCTCATTACGCTCCCATACAAGATTAATCGGGACATGATAGCCAACCATACTGTTTGGGGCAGGCGAAAGCAGTGTTGGAATAGAAATATCAGGGGTTCGGGTTGGCTGAGGGGTGGATGGTTCGCTGTCTGAGCAAGCCGCCAACAGCAGCACGAAAAGCAACAAAAGGCATGTCCGCATCAATGAGTCTCCATAAGCCATGCTTTTGAAAAATATTCTTGTTGCTGATGAGTATAGGTTAAAATAGGAATTGCAACATAGAGCAATATGACCTTACTTTTTAAAAGACTCTTAGGCTAAAGTGCAACATGTCATTTTCTGAAACGATTCCTGTGCGCCCAGATGAACAATTTGATGAAAAAAAACTCGCCGCTTATTTACGCGATACATTGGAGGGGGCAGACCAACCGCTTCAAGTAACCCAATTTCCCGGCGGGGCCGCCAACCTCACCTATTTGCTCCGTTTTGGCGAACAGGAATATGTGCTGCGACGACCTCCGCTTGGGCCAGTTGCCCCAAAATCGCATGATATGGCACGGGAGTTTCGCGTCCTCTCGGTGTTATATCAGGCATTCCCCCCTGCGCCGCGTGCGTATCATTTTTGTGAGGATGGGGGAATTCTCGGCGCACCATTTTTAATCATGGAACGGCGAACAGGTACAGTCGTCCGCCGCGAGATGCCCGCCCATTTTGCCGCCCTACCCGATGCCCCCCGCCAGATGAGCGAAACACTGATAGACAATCTGGTGAAATTTCATGCTGTGGATTATGCAGCGCTGGGGCTGGGAGATTTAGGCAAACCCCAGGGATTTGTGGAACGGCAAATCGACAGTTGGTATGGGCGGTGGGAGAAGGCCAAAGTCAAAGACGTGCCGATTTTTGAGCAGGTGTATGGGTGGCTCAAGGAAAATCAACCCGATTCCCCGTCTGTTACTCTGCTGCATAACGATTACAAACTTGATAATGTCATGTTTGCTCACAACACGCCCGCTCAAATGGTCGCCATTTTTGATTGGGATATGTGTACCTTAGGTGACCCACTGGTCGATTTAGGCACACTCTTGGCCTATTGGTCAGAAAAAAGCGACCCGCCGTACTATCAAGGGTTGTTGGGAATGCCTGCGGGGGATTTTTTGAGCCGGGAAGCGCTGGTACACCGATACGCAGAAAAAAGTGGTCGTTCAGTCGAACATATCCGCTTTTATCATGTGCTGGCACTCTACCGTGTGGTGGTGATTGTGGCGCAAATTTACGTGCGCTATCATCGTGGACAAACACAGGACGAACGGTTTGCCATGCTGGGCGAAATTTACCCGATTATCGCCCAAAATGCGTATGAATTAGCGACAAAATAAAAAGGATGGCGTGGGTTTGCCATCCTTCCTGTTAGCCTTCGTACATATGCCCGTCTACCCAGTCGCCAATCCATGGGTATTTGAAGTAACGGCCTTCAAAGGCATCCACCGCGCCAATCATGCTGTAAATGAGAACAACAAATGGCATCAGCAGCGATGCACAAATCGCAATTGCGGCAATAAGTCCCAACGGTATCCAAAGGATAATGCCAACCACCGTAAAAGCAAGGATGATAGCAAGAATCAGAGTGACAACGCTTACCCCGATAATCAATGCGATTGCGCCGATTGTGCCGATGACCTGAGCTGCAAGAGCTTGCAAGGCATGATTAGCAACGTATTCTGATGTATGCCGATGAAACAGATAAATACCAAACGGAATAAGCAGGGTAACTAGCGAACCAACTCCCGCTGTTAAGACCAGCATCCCAATTGTAAGTAGCCCACTGGCATGGGCAACCGCCGCCCAGAGTTTTTCATCTTCGGTCACATTGGCGGGGGCAGTCCGTACCGCCCGTTGGTAGCGTTTGGGTACTGCCAGCCTGTTGTCTTCCTGAGATTTGGGCGGGTGTGACCCGTAGTAGCGCTGTTCATATTCGTCTACAATATCGCGTCCTTCGTCCCGTGCTTTTTCCAGCGATTCACGGATTTTGCTACGAACGGGAATTTCAACCCCTTCATCGAGGGGAGGATTAATTGGTGATTCGACTTCTGAGTCGAAGAAATCTTTGTTATCCATGATTACCTTTGCTCCATCTCAACCTCATTCTAGGATACTATACGCGGTTTCAAACAATGAGTTTCGTGTTACTATAGCGATTGCTTGCCAAAGAGAGGTTTTTTTGCAAGATTTTGATTTTACCTTAACCAAACGTCAGTTGGGACTGCTGGCAATTGTGGGCGGGGTGCTTGGGCTGGTGGGTGTTTTTTTGTTTGATGCACTCGGCTTGAGCGACCCTGAAGGCGGTTTTGGCCCTTCGCAGCAGGCCGCACTTGGCCTTGCCGTGTTAATTGTTCTGGTAGGATTTTCTTTGCTGCCTCTGGGAGATACCCCTGCATAACCGATGAATAGATGGGCAAACGTACAACGCATTTTACTAGGTGTCGGGCTGCTGCTCATGACACTGCATTTTTTTATCTATACCTACTACAGTATTCATTTGATGCAGTTCCCCTTTGACTATGATCAAGGCGAAGGCTTTGAACTGGTAGACACGATTTACCTGAGCGAAGGCAAATCGCCGTATCGAGATAACGAGACATGGCCTTTTTACGCCAGTAATTATCCACCGATTTATCATGTCGTGCTGGTGCCGTTTGTGTGGATTTTCGGGGAAGGCTACTGGTATGGGCGCTTGTTTGGATTTTTAGGCACACTGGTCACGGCGGGTGCGATTGGCTATGCGGTCTACCGGGAGGGCAAGCGGCGCGATATTGGTTTGCTCATGGGTTTGGCCTTTTTAGCCTCAAATTATATTTATCATATTGGCCCGTTGTTCCGCCAACATTATTTCATGGTCATGTTTGAAGTGCTGGCAGTGGTCATGCTTGCCAATGTGTTTGATTATCAGGACAAAAAGCTGCGCCAGCGTTTGTTGTGGGGCATCGGATTGCTTTTGGTGGCAGGTTACACCAAACAACTGGCGATGTATACCTGTGTAGCAGTGTTTGCATGGTTGTTTATTCGCAGTCCACATCGTTCAATAATGTATGGCATCGGGTTTGGGGCTGCTGCCGGGGTCATTTTTTTACTGCTCAACCTCGTGACCGATGGACACTGGTACACCAATGTGGTTGCCGCCAATGTGAATCAATTTATCATCTCTCAATTCGTCGGACTGATGAAACAATATGCCCGTTTGCATTGGCCTATTTTGCTGCTGGCCGGGCTGCTGTGCATCTACGAATTGTATTTTGCCCGACTGTCTCTCTATGCGGTGTGGTTTGTCATTGCAACAGCCAGTACCTTCGGGGCTGGCAAATGGGGCGCGGGAGACAGCTATTTTGCGACAAGTCTAGCGGCAGGCTGTATTCTGGCAGGCATTTTTATCACCCGCACCCTCAACCAGACATGGCATTTTCCTGATAACTACATTGTACGGTTTTTCAGCAAATTTATACCTAAAAATTTAAGTCCCCTGCCGTTTGGTTTAGCCACACTTGTTTTGATGATTGTTTATGGGGTGAGTGTGGTCAAAATGCCGACCAGTGGCACGATTTTTGAACCCCTCAGCGAAACGCTTGGGTTTGAACCAGCACCGGGACATCGCTACCCGCTCTACGATTCGGCGGGATGGACACCCGGTTATGCGACCATCGGACACCTGACCTCAGAACTGGACGAACAAAATGGATGGGAAATTGTCGAGCGCATCAAGGCCAGCGACCTGCCCGTGATGAGCGAAGAAGCTGGCTTTAGCATTCAAGCGAACCGCGAAGTCATTAGCAATCCTACCCAGCTCCTCAACCTGTATCAAAATGACCTGTTTGACCCGACGAATTTAATCCAAGTGATTGAAAATCAAGGTTTCGGGCTAATTATCTTTCGGGCGCAGTTCTACCCCGAACCTGTGTTAAACGCCGTTTATGATGCCTATACCCCCCGCGAAGTGATTCCCATGAATGGATTCGACTATGAATTGTGGTATCCGGCGGAAGATTGGACACTGCGACGCGAAATTCGGGATTCCTTAAACAACCAGCCCTCCACCCCACTGGAATATCTCATCCCTGAAAAAGTGGAAAATCCGCAGAAATGGGCGGAAACAATGATGCAACGTTGGGGCTGGCAAACAGACGGCGCAGTGAAAACCTGTGCGTTTCAACCCTACACGCGGGGTAACTCTCAGATTCAGATGCAGGTTTGTGAGGGAAAAATAATGTTTCAGCCCTAAAGCAAGCTATAATTAAACACAACAAAAGGGGATTTGCGATGACTGAACAAAAAAATGGCGGTTTTCCGATGCTGCCTGTTGTTAGCGGTCTGAGTCTGGCGTATTTTTTTCTGCTGAGACCGCGCATGTTAAATTGGGGAACAAAACTGGGCGAAGCCGAACAGCAATTGCCCGGCGATGAATTGATTCTGCGCCCCAATTTGCAGGCCACACGCAGCATTGATGTAAATGCCGCGCCAGAAGTTGTCTGGGCATGGCTGGCGCAAATGGGACGAGACACCACCGGATTTTACAATATTGACCCTCTCAGCAATCGTGGGATTCCAAGTGCCAATTATCTGCGCCATGATTTGCCCGAAATTAAAATTGGCATGTCGCTGGATAATGGGTTTAAAGTGCTGCGCTTGGAACAGCCACATTATCTGGTGGTAGGTGCGTTTGATATGCCGAATCTGTTGGGTACAACCACCGATTTAATTTATGCCTATGTGTTGATTCGTCAGCAGGCACAACGGACACGCTTGGTGGTGCGCGTGCGCGGCTACAGCACCGGATTGGTGGGTATGGTGTATAACTGGTTGTATGAACCGTTGGAATTTATTCAGACGACCACTCAATTACGCACACTGGCAGAATTAGCCCAAGCCACCCGCGAAATTTATGTGCCAACCAAAGAAAAAGCCAATGGGAATATTCGACAGAACGCATAAAAAAAGGGGGCATCATGACCGATGCTGAACTGGCGATTTTGAGTATTATCGCCGAAGCACCCATCACGGGATATGATCTACAGGCGGTACTCCATGCCCGTAACATTCGGTCATGGACACTCATTGGCACGCGCTCTGTCTATTATGTGATTGACAAACTCGAATCACAGGGATTGATTGAATCGCTGAATGAGGTTGAACACCGACGCGATAAATTATTTCGGCTGACCCAAGCCGGTGTCGGGATTCTACAAACCGCCATTACAGATCGCTTGTCCACCCCCCATCATTTGCCTTACAGTTTTGATATTGGTTTGGCAAACTTGCCCGTTTTAAAAACAACCCAAGTCCGCCATGCTTTGCGGAGCTATCGGGCGGGGTTACAGCTTCAATATGACCATTTGTCCCAGCAGCTTGATCATCTGACCACCCAAGAGATTCCATTCCATATTGTGTCCATGTTTGAGCATCAAATCGCGCTGCTGCAAGCAGAAATGGTCTGGTTTGACAAATGGTATCCAGTCTGGGAAATGCAAGCACCGTCCGATGAAACACCCATCGCCCGCAAAGTTGCCGAAGTGCCGCGAATGCAGCAGTTGATGCTGCCACAGGACAGCGATTCATTTCACAAACACACCACCCGTGAAAATTTACCCGTGCATGAGGAGGACGATTTTCCGCCGCCGCCCAAACGTCGTGACACAAATGACGCGACCCGGATCAATCAAAAAACTGAATTTTTCAATCTGCCAGATGAAGAATAAACACACCCATCATCTTTTTTAGGAGAACTCATGCTGAACGCCCATATCCAGTATGTTTACGACAATGCGCCTGCCATCCGTCAAATTATGGATTCGGCTGGCGTGCAACCTGCCGATATTCAAACGGCAGACGATTTGCAAAAAATTCCGGTGACTTCCAAAGATAAACTCCAAGAAATGCAGCAGGCCAACCCACCTTTCGGCGGATTCTTGGCGATTCCTATGAAACAACTCCAACGTATTTATCTTTCGCCCGGCCCGATTTACGATCCGCATGGCATAGACGATGAAGTTTCGATGGAAGCTGCGAGAGAAGCCTTTTTAAATTCCGGTTTCACGGCAGAGGATATTGTTCTCAACACATTTTTGTATCATATGGTGCCAGCCGGTTTGCTCATGGATGAAGCCCTGATTCGCATGGGCGCAACCGTTGTCCCGATGGGGCCGGGTAATGTGGAAGTCCAACTTAAAGTGATTTTTGACCTCCAAATCACGGCCTATGTTGGCACACCCAGCTTTTTAGAAATGATTCTGGCAAAAGCAGAAGAAATGGGACTGCCCCGCCTGCCCTTGAAAAAAGCCTTTTTTAGCGCCGAACCCTATACCCCTTCCCAGCGTCAAAAATTTGAAGGGAACTATGGCATGGTGACATCCCAAGCCTATGCAACGGCTGATTTGGGGGTGCTGGGTTACGAAATTCCCGGTAAACAGGGCTTGTTTGTGCCGCACAGCATCATCATTCAGGTGTGCAATCCTCAAACGGGCGAACTCTTGGAGGAAGGCCAGCTGGGGGAAGTCGTGGTCACCCATATGAGCCGCACTTACCCTCTGATTCGTTTTGGTACGGGCGATTTATCGATCATGCAAACCGTGACCCATGAGGATGGCACCACCCAAAAGTGGCTGCAAGGCTGGATGGGGCGTTCCGGCGAAGCGATTAAAGTGCGCGGGATGTTCCTGCACCCCAACTCGATTAAATTTGCCGTAGCCGCTTTCCCGATGGTCAAACAAATTCAGGCAGTTGTTGGGCGGGACGGCGCACGCGATACTGTGGTGCTGCAAATCATTTCAGAAGACAGCGCGTTGAACACCGACAGCATCGCCCAAGCGGTGCGTGAAGCCGCCCGATTGACCGTTGACCGCGTGGAATTGGTCGAGAAAATTGAAGGCACACGGCTCGTTCGGGATACACGCACCTTTGAATGAACTTTCTGATAGGACTCTGATATATCGCTTCACCAGCCTGTGCTATTATTCACAACACTAGGGTTGCTCATGTCCAACAAGCCAGAAAAACCACTGAACGAACCGTATGATTGGTTTCGACGTATGGCAATGGCGCGTCGAAACAGCCTGTGGCAGCCAGCCACCGATGCCTATGAAACCGAAGACCATTTCATCGTCATGATTGAATTGGCGGGGATGCAGGCGGGTAATTTTACGGTGACGCTGGCAAACAAACAACTTATCATTGAAGGCCGCCGTACACCGCCGATTGATGACCGTGTAACGGCTTATCACCAGTTGGAAGTCCGTTACGGGGATTTTCGTACGGCAATTAATTTACCTTGGCTGGTGGAACGCGAAAGCATCTCGGCGACTTATGAAGATGGTTTCCTGAAAGTGGTTTTACCCCGTTTGAAGCGCGAAAATGAAATTACGGTGGTTAATATACAAGACTCAGGCGACAACGAGAAATCAGGTGAAGCATGACCACAGAAGAAAAAACACGGCCTGCAATTACCGTCATTGATGATGAGACGGAACGCGATGATAGTGTGATTGAACAGGCTGATCCATTAACGGATGACGATATTCATATTCCAACCAATTTGCCCATTTTGCCACTGCGTGGACTGGTGGTTTTTCCGCATACAGCGATGCCGCTCACGGTGGGGCAGGCGCGTTCGCTCAAATTGGTGGATGAGGTTGCAACCTCTGAAGATAGAATCATCGGATTGTTCAGTGCCAAAGATCCCCAATTAGAAACGCCCGGCCCAGACGATATTCATGAAATTGGCACACTCGCCCAGATTCACCGCTTGTTCCGCGCTCCCGATGGGACGGTGCGCCTGTTGGTGCAAGGGCTGGCACGGATTCGCCTTGATGAATATTTACAATCTGACCCCTTTTTACGGGCGAACGTTACGGCTATTCCTGAAACAGTGGAAAGCTCGTTAGAAGTCGAAGCGCTCATGCGGAATGTGGTTGACCAGTTCAACAAATTGGCGGAGCTTGTCCCCAACATTCCCGGCGAATTAATTGCTTCCGCGCTCAATTTTGATGACCCGCTACAATTGGTCTATTCGATTGCCACCTATGTGCGAATTAACCTAGAAAATCAACAGGAAATTCTGGAACTCAATACCGTCAGCGCCAAACTGCATCGGCTCATGACCGTGTTGAATAAAGAATTGGAAGTGCTGGAGCTGGGGCGCAAAATTCAAACCGAAGCCCAATCCGAAATGGAAAAGTTGCAGCGCGAATATTTTCTGCGGGAACAACTCAAAGCCATCCAAAAAGAACTGGGGGAAGGCGATGAGCAAACGGTTGAAGTTGAAGAATTCCGCCGCAAAATAGAAACCGCGAACATGACCGAAGAGGCCGAAAAAGAAGCGCGGCGCGAACTTGACCGTTTGGCAAAACTGCCGACAGCCGCCGCAGAATATGGGGTGATTCGGACTTATCTCGATTTGATTACCGACCTCCCGTGGAGCAAACGTACCGAAGACAATTTAGACATCAAACATGCGCGGAATGTCTTGAATGAAGACCATTATGGATTGAGCGATGTCAAAGACCGTATCCTTGAATTTTTAGCGGTGCGTAAATTGAACTTGGAACGCTCCGAAGAGTTAGAAGCCCAAGAAGCCTCCGAGTATCAAATTCGGCGGATACGCTCCGGCGCGATTCTGTGTTTTGTGGGGCCGCCTGGAGTCGGCAAAACGTCGCTGGGAGCTTCGATTGCACGCGCAATGGGACGGAAGTTCATCCGAATGAGTTTGGGCGGGGTGCGGGATGAAGCCGAGATTCGCGGTTTCCGCCGTACCTACGTGGGTGCAATGCCGGGACGCTTAATTCAATCGCTGCGGCGGAGCGGTTCACGAAATCCAGTGGTGATGCTGGATGAAGTGGACAAACTCGGACGCGATTTTCGCGGGGATCCTGCCTCGGCGCTGCTGGAAGTGTTAGACCCCGAACAAAATAGCAATTTCCGTGACCATTATCTGGATGTAGCGTTCGATTTGTCGGATGTGATGTTCATTACCACCGCCAATGAACTTGAACCGATTCCTGCGCCCTTGCGTGACCGCATGGAAATCATTCAGATCAGCGGCTACACCGAGCAGGAAAAATCGCAAATTGCGCTACAATACCTCATCCCGCGTCAAATACGCGAAAACGGGCTCAAGCAGGATGAAATCTCGTTTGAAGTGGATGCAATTTTGTCCTTAATCCGCAATTACACCCGTGAGGCCGGGGTACGCAATTTAGAACGTGAAATCGGCACCGTTGTGCGGAAAATTGCCACACGAGTTGCGGCGGGGGATGTAGACGAATATCATATTGATGATGAGAAAGTCCGCGAACTGCTGCGTCAACCCAAAGCAGGCTATCGGGATGAAATTGAAGACCGTACCGACCAACCCGGGGTAGCGGTGGGGTTAGCATGGACTCCTATGGGCGGGGATGTTCTGTTTGTTGAAGCAGCACAAATGCCCGGCGACAAAGGCTTTCAATATACCGGGCAGTTGGGCGCGGTCATGCAAGAAAGCGCCCGGGCGGCTTTTAGTTATGTACGAGCGCGAGCCAACGAACTCCATATCCCGGAAGAATATTTCCGCCAGCATGACATTCACCTCCATGTACCGGCGGGGGCGATTCCCAAAGACGGGCCTTCGGCGGGAGTCACAATGACCACCGCGCTTGTCTCGCTTATTAGCGGTCAGCCCGTCAAAAATAATGTTGCGATGACAGGTGAAGTCACGTTGCGCGGTCAGGTGTTGCCAGTTGGCGGCATTAAGGATAAAGTTCTTGCAGCAGACCGCTTTGGGTTGGATACTGTCATTCTGCCAAAACGCAATGAGCCGGACTTGGAAGACATTCCTGAAGATGTCCGTCGCAAAATGACCTTCGTTTTGGTGGATAGTGTCGATCAAGTGTTAGATGCAGCCCTCATCAAACCCACACGTAAAAAAAGCCGAACTAACAAACAAGGGTGATGACTTTGGTAAAGGTAATGATTATTGATGATGACTCCGCGATGACAAAACTGCTGAAAACCCTATTGGAACTCGATTCTACCGGGTTTGAGGTCACAATTGTTGCACGGGGTCTACAAGCTGTAGAAAAAGCACAAGCCAATCCGCCCCATGTGTTCATGGTGGATTATAATTTGGCTGATAGTGATGGGTTGGAGGTGGTACACAACCTTCGTAGCCATCCCCGTTTTGCCAACACCCCCATCATCATGTCTTCAGGGTTGGATGTCGAAAAAGAAGCGCTCGAAAATGGCGTGGATATGTTCCTCCTCAAACCCTTCGAGCCGGGCGACCTGCCAGAAATTTTTCTGGGGTTACTCAACTAAACGTCGTCATGAAACGCACCTAAGAATCTTTGAGAGGTGCGTTTTTTTGATTCCCCTACCGCTAAGACTTGTGCAAATCGCAAAAACAGGGCATAATTAAGCATGTACAAACATAACGGTACACAGTTTTCTTAGTGTTGCTATAAACTACGGTATTGACTCGTTAAGAAATGTCTGCCCCAACTTGGGCGGTGATTCTGAGAGCGCACATGCGAGTGCTGCTATGAGAGAAAAGGCTTTCGGTGCTTTGCTGGGGGTCATTTTCTCTGTAAAAAATACAGCTTCTAGCCGTCCGTAACCTCGTAGGGGGTTGCGGCGCTACTGCATTGTGAACATGCCGTAGTCTATGCGGAGACTGCGGCTGTTTGCGTTTTTAGGGAATTTGCACGCATGGAAGGCAAAATCACTGCCATCGAAATTCAACAGCGCGATAACGAGCGCGTGAATATCTATTTGGATGGCGCGTTCGCATTTGGATTGAATCGGCTGGATGCTGCCCATCTCAAAAAAGGGCAAATCCTCAGCGCAGAAGACATTGCGCTGCTACAAGCCAAAGATACCCATGTCAAAGCCTATGAACAGGCCGTCAAATTCCTGTCTTACCGTATCCGCAGCAGCAGTGAGATTCGAGATCACCTACGCCAGAAAAAATATGAGGAAAGTGTCGTGGAAGAGGTGTTAGCACGTCTCCAAACGATGAATTATTTGAATGATCTCGAATTTGCGCGTACTTGGGTCAGGAACCGAGAGGAATTTCATCCCCGTGGGGCCAGTGCCTTACGGTATGAACTGCGTCAAAAAGGCATCGCATCCGACATCATCGAAGATGTATTAGCCACATTTGACGCAAGCGAGTCAGCGTATCGCGCAGCCCAGAAAAAGGCGCGTTCCCTCCGTGGGAAAAATCGAGACACCCTCCGTCAACAGGTCGGGGGATTCTTGATGCGTCGGGGCTATAACTATGACACCGTGAAGGATGTACTGGAAAAACTATTCGACGAACTTGGAATACCAGATGACATTGAGGAGTAATGGGCCACATGGAAATTGTAATCGTCGGCCTGATTGCTTTTCTGGCGGGGGCAGGCATCAGCTATGTTGTTTATACGCAGATGCTCACCCGTCAGGGAAAAAATCGGCTGCAACAGGCTGAACAGGATGCCACTCGCTTGATCGAGGAGGCCAACGCCAAAGCCCAACAAACCACGTTGGAAACCAAAAATCGGTTGTTGGCAGAGCAGGAGCAAGTGGAAAGAACCTTAAAGCGTCGCCGTGAAGAAATGGATAATGAGGAGGAGCGACTGCAAAAACGGCGGGCAAACTTGGATGAGCGCATTGAAAAATTGGAACGGCGCGAAAGCCAACTCAACAAAATGCAAAGTGCGGCAGACAAACGCCGTAACGAAATTGAGAAAATGGCGGAAGAACGCCAGCTCGAACTCGAACGGGTTGCTCAGATGAGCCAGGCAGAAGCCCGCGAAGAACTTTTACAAACGGTTGAACAGGATGCCCGTCATGACATTGCGCGGCGGATTCGGGCAGTGGAACAGGAACTGGAAGAGGAATCAGAAAAACGCGCCCGTGATATTATCGCGCTGGCAGTCCAACGGATTGCCTCCGATGCCGTCAGCGAAATTGCCGTGAGTGTGGTGTCGCTGGCTTCCGATGACATGAAAGGGCGCATCATTGGACGTGCCGGGCGTAACATTCGCGCTTTTGAACAGGCAACTGGCGTGGATGTGATTGTGGATGACACCCCCGAAGCCGTGACCATTTCGAGTTTTGACCCGGTGCGCCGCGAAGTGGCAAAACGGGCGCTGGCAAAATTGGTCTTGGATGGGCGGATTCACCCTGCCCGCATCGAAAAATTGGTGCAGGATACCCGTAAGGAAGTCGAACGGGTGATTCGGGAAGAAGGCGAACGCGCCGCTTATGATGCCAATGTTCCCGGTTTGAACCCCGAAGTGATTAAAATGTTGGGGCGGCTCAAATTCCGTACCAGTTACGGGCAAAACCAGCTTTCCCATTCTGTCGAAACGGCGAATCTGGCGGGGATGATTGCGGCAGAACTTGGCGCAGATGTGGCAACCTCACGGATGGGTGGCTTGCTGCACGACATTGGCAAAGCCATTGACCACGAGGTGGAAGGTTCGCACGCCATTATCGGGGCAGACTTCATCAAACAGTTCAAAATTAACGAACGGGTGGTGAATTGTGTTGCCAGCCATCACCACGAAGTTGAACAAGACTCGGTGGAAGCCATCATCGTCGAAGCGGCAGATGCTATCTCCGGGGCGCGTCCCGGGGCGCGGCGTGAAAGTGTGGACAACTATATCCGCCGCGTGAAAATGCTGGAAGACATTGCCAATTCGTTTGAAGGGGTGCAGCAAAGTTATGCCCTGCAAGCCGGACGTGAAATTCGTATTCTGGTGCGTCCCGAAGATGTAGACGACCTTGCCAGTGTGAAATTGGCACGGGATATTGCCAGTCGCATCGAAGAAACAATGGATTATCCCGGTCAAATCAAAGTGACCATTATCCGCGAAACACGGGCGGTAGATTACGCAAAATAAACAACTGTGGGGCAGATGTGGTTATCTGCCCCTTCTTCTAGACGTTTTTATCCCGCAAGAGGGGTTTGCCTGTGGCAAGGTTAACGCCAAATCGTTCGCCATATTCACGGGCTTGTTTGCCAATGAATTGGGAAACATCTGAATGATGTAGAGCGCTTCTTCCCAAGTGAGTTCCTGTCTCTCGCCTAATTCCCGCGCACAGCCATCTTCAGCTAACCCCTGATAGTAGAGAGCTGCCATCGGCTGATGGTCACGCAGATTGGCGTTACAGGGCAAGTCCGTAATGGGTTTGGGCAGTTTCGAGCATGGCGGCTTTGAGGGCAGAGGTAAAGGCAGCGCGTTGAATTTTGGTGTTCATTCGCATCAAAATCCATTCGTTAGATTTGCCTTCGCGCTGGTACATTTTGATGATGGTATCCAGCACTTTGTCGGGATTGGAGGCGATAGATTCTAGGGCTTTTTCGGGTTCGCGCCGCATAAAATCTACAAATGCGCCAGCTTTTGCCAGATACTCTTGAATTTCTCGGAGTAGCGGGCGGTTTTTGGTGATTCTAAAGCCCTGTGTGATAATATACAAACCTTTATCATTCGTGTAATCCATCTTATAGTCTCTGCCATTTTTCGCGGTATACGAGAACTGTAAGATTGAATCCATCATTCCATAATCTTCACTACGCCGAAAATCTAACCAAATTTGTGTTGCATTTCGAGATGTAGTTGATAAAACCCTTGTTATCCAGTCCACAATGGCGAAATAAAATACCCCATTTTCATAGACATAGGCCAGCTTAAAGTGCCATTTTTCTGCTACAATAAGCGGCAGAGGACGACTATCGGCAGAAGCCGAATACGGAATTATTTCTTGCATGTCCGTTCTCCTATAAGAGAAACCGAATTGCCCTTGCAAAGACTGATTCGGTTTCTTTTGCTATTAGCGAAAGTTCACTGCACAGTGACTTTAGATAGGATGATTGTATGTTGGAACTTATTTGTTGTCAAATCTTGACGAAATAAGGATTTTGAATTGCTTAAAAGGCGACGTAGACAGCAACCCAAAAAAATCCCCCTCAAAAAAGTTAAACGGCTCAAACTTGCGGAACTTATGGAGCAACATCAAGTGACATCCAATTCGCTTGCACGGTCTCTCAAAGTTTCCCATAATACAATCCGCTCTTATATGGTCGATGAAGGGCGTGAACCGACCTATACGCTCATCATGAACCTAAAAACCTATTTTGGATTGGAACGGGACGAGGAATTGGTTGAATTTGAGGAGGTAGTTGATTAATCGTTCAATTTTTAGTTGCGGCGGGGCAAAATCCATGCGCCGTCGGACATGGGGGGGCGGGTTTCGCGGACGGTTAAGGTGGTGGTAGCAGCCCATGCACTTTGAATGGGCGAGGACAAAATCGCACAGTGGATAAAATAATCATCACGCTGGGTGGTGAAGTGTAAAATTGCCCGTTTATTTTCGATAGGCTGCATGGCAAATCCGACTGTATCGCCGCGTGCCACTTCCACCCCGCGAATGACCAAACGCGGGTCAAAAAAATAACGCAAATTGTGGGGGTTTTGTTGTGCGGTCATCGGCAAGTTGACTTCAATGACTGCCGAGTCAAACGAGACTTCTTCTGATAAATTCATATTCCCTAGATTGGCAATTGCCAGATGGACGACATCCGCAATCGCTAAATAGGTTGTTTCAACGATATTGGGGGGGGGATTCAACATCTGGTCAAAGGCTTTGGGCGCACGGAAACTTTCAGGACTCCAGCGCCACTGCAAGCGAAATTCCTGTTTACCCTGTCGAATAATCATGCCTGCGACTGTTTTCCGCAGCATCACCGCCAGCGAATCAGCGCTATAAGCGGCAGGATTGGTGATGGTGTTAATCACAAAGGGCGGAATAAGGAAAAAGTGAGATTCCGTCACCCCCGGCAAAGGCCACGCCCATGATACCAAAAATTGCTGCTGCGAGACGGCAATCAGGTGCATTTTTTCGTCTTTGATGCGGCATAACACCGGCTCAGAAGTCCAGCTTTGCGCCCAGCTGAGTCCGCGTCGTACCGCTTGAATATCAAGCGTGATGGGTCGAGAAGTGAGTATGGATGACATAGTACCATTTTGGCATATAATTCAAAAACCACCAATTGAGGAAGGTTTACAAATCATATGGTTTTCGATAGGAAAATTTTTAATGCGTATCTGGAAGCCCATCATGAACGATTTTTACAGGAATTAGCCGACCTGATTGCCATTCCCAGTGTTGCCGCCCAAAAACGGGGGATTCAAGCCTGTGCGGATGCCGTCCAACAACGTTTAGAAAAACTGGGTGCGTCGGTGCGGCAAATTCCCACCACACAGGAGGGCAGCCCGGTGGTGTTTGCGGAAATTGGGGCAGGGGAGCGTACCTTGCTGATTTATGACCATTATGATGTGCAACCCGAAGACCCGCTGCCTCTGTGGAATTCTGCCCCTTTTGAAATGAAACGTGAAAACGGCGTGTTGTATGGGCGGGGCATTGCCGATAACAAGGGCGACTTACTCTCACGGATTCAAGCCCTAGAAGCATGGCAAAACACGCATGGCGACCTGCCCCTGAAAATTAAATTTGTGATCGAGGGCGAAGAAGAAATCGGGAGTGTTCATTTACATGAATGGGTTGAGGCAAATCAAGCCTTGCTTCAGGCAGATGGTGTCTTGTGGGAAGGTTCAAGCTACGATGTAGACGGAACGTATCGAATCGCGGAAGGGTGTAAAGGCATCGCCTATTTTGAACTGCGTACCAGAGGTGCAAGTTATGATTTGCACTCCTCCTATGCTCCGTTGGTTGAAAATCCGGCGTGGCGCTTGGTGTGGGCATTAAGCACGCTAAAAAATCCACAGGATGAAATTACCCTCGATGGCTACTGGGAGCATGTGTATCGGTATGAGGACACGATTTACAAGCAAGTGGATGCCCTGCCCTTTAGCGGAGAGAAAAAACGCGCCCTGTGGCAAATTGACCACTTCATCAATCATCTGGATGACCGTGAAGCACACCGCCGTTACTTTTTTAACCCCACCCTGACCATTTGCGGATTTGATTCGGGATACACGGGCGAAGGCACAAAAACGATTATCCCCTCCTCTGCACGGGTCAAGCTAGATTTTCGGCTTGTGCCACATCTGACCCCCGAATTGATTGAGCATTTGCTGCGCGAACATCTGGATAAACGGGGTTTTCAGGATGTGGACATTGTGCGTTTGGCGGGCGAAAATCCGAGCATGAGTATCACCAACAGCGCGATTAAACAAGCAGCTTTAAAGGCTTATACCACGCTCGGAATTCAACCCGCCGTTGAACCTTGGATGCGTGGCAGCGGCCCGATTTATCCATTGAGTGACTATCTGGGGATTCCGGTGATTTGTGCCGGGTTGTTGTGGCATCCCGCCTCCCGCGCCCATGCGCCGAATGAAAACATTTTTGAGAAGGATTATTTTGAAAATATGCACCTCACAGCCGCTTTGCTGGACTCGTTTGCCACAAGTGCTTGACTTCACAAGCGATGATTTGTTAGACTGTGAGATATGAGAAACAAGCAATTTTTCGCGTTTTCGAGTTCCTCTGGACGGTAAATCACCGCGCCGGGGTTTTTGCTTGCATCACTTCAACCAAAAGTTCACAATCCTGGCGATAGTCAGGATTTTTTGTTTTAAATCAGGGAAGGTGCTATGCGGGATTTTGTGAATGAGATAGGACTACAGCCAGAACATTTCGATTTGTTGATTATTGCGGTGATTTTTGTGGGGGGAGCATGGGCAATCCTGCGATTGTATCAGGATTTAACACGCGGCTCACGAGAAGACACGGCGGATTTATACCCAACACCAAACGCAAAAAATGAGGATAGACCATGATTGATATTGAATTGATACGCAATAAGCCGGACTGGGTGCGGGAGCAACTTGGTAAATTGAATGATGAGGCTTCCATCAAGCATGTAGATGCAGTTTTAGAATTGGATGTGGAACGGCGCGAATTAATTACCCGTGTCCAAACATTCAAAGAAGCCCGGAATGTGTTCAGCAAAGGGGCGGGACGACTGCGCGGCGACAAAAATCTCAACGATGCAGGCAAAATCGCGGCGGCGGTGGCGGTAGCGGCGGCGGTAGAAGCGGGTGAGGTAGAAAAAGCTAAGTATTTGCTTGAAAACCCAACCGAGGCTGCCGTCACCAGCGAAACTGATATGCAAGCGGCTTTTGATAATCTGTTTGCCATGCTCAAAAATTTTAACACCCAGATTGACGAACTGGATGAAAAAATTAGGGATGTGGAAGCACGGTTAGAGACGCATATGCTCTGGATTCCTAACATGCCGCATGAAAGCACGCCGGTGGGCATGTCGGATGAAGAAAACAAACCGCACCCCGAACAGGGAACACGTCACGCCTTCCCTTTTACCCCGAAACCTCATTGGGATTTGGGTGTGGACTTGGAAATTTTGGATCTGGAACGCGGGGTCAAAATTGCGGGTAGCCGTTTTTATATCATCAGGAAAAACGGAGCAAGACTCTACCGCGCCCTCATTAATTTTTTGCTTGACCAACACACTTCGCGGGGATATGAGGAAGTTTACCTGCCATTCATGGTCAAAGAATCGGCGTTGTTTGGCTCAGCCCAGTTCCCCAAATTTACGGATGTTGTTTACAAAGATGCTGACGCGGAATTGTTCATGGTGCCAACCGCCGAAGTACCTTTGACCAATATGTACGCCGATGAAATTCTGGCGGAAACCGATTTGCCCCTCAAATATGCGGCGCATACACCCTGTTTCCGCAAAGAAAAAATGAGCGCTGGCAAGGATGTACGCGGGATTAAACGGGTGCATCAATTTGAAAAGGTCGAGTTGTATAAATTTGCCCACCCCGATAACAGCTATGACGAAATGGAAGAAATGATGCAAACGGTGGAAAATGCGGTACGTTTGCTCGAAATTCCCTTCCGCCGCTTGGAAATCGTGACGGGTGATCTGGGATTCGCGGCAACGAAAAAATTTGACCTTGAAATGTACGCGCCGGGTTGTGAGGAATGGTTGGAAGTTAGCTCGGTGTCGAACACAGAAGATTTTCAGGCGCGGCGGGCAAATATTCGCTATCGTCCCACGGACGGCGGCAAACCGCGCTATGTTCATACGCTCAACGGGTCGGGTTTAGGGATGATCCGCACCTTGATTGCCGTTATGGAAAATTATCAGCAGGCAGATGGGTCGATTCGGATTCCTTCTGTGCTGATTCCTTACATGGGCGGAGTCGAGGTCATCGAACCGAAAAAATAGGTGACTGCCAGAAGTGGATAATTTTTTCAGCGACCACTTCTGGCACTTCCAACTGTGGATAATGACCTACCTTTTCTAACAAGTGGACTTCGGCAGTGGGAATACGTTCTTGGATGCGTTTTCCCATCGCGCCCACCGCTACCGGGTCTACCATGCCCCAGATGACACATAGGGGACGCTGCAAATGCTCCAGCGTCGGTTCCCAGAGGGTTCTGGCATATTGACGGCGTTCATCCAGATAGCGAGTAAGGGATGGATACACCCGTCGCCCGTTGTTTTGAATGAGCAGTTCCCAGTGAGCATCCAATTCCGCTTCAGAAATTGGATACACCGGGGAAAACAGCGCGCTAAACTGTTTGCCAAAGGTGCGCCGATTGAGCAGCCTTGCCACAATATTCCCCGCGATAGGCCATAGCAGCACCCGTTGAATCAGGCGCAGTTGGACTAAATCAAAATAAATGCTGCCATTTAAAAGGGTCACGCTGCGAACATTAAAGGGGAGTTTGCCCTGATGCAACATCCGCATCACTTCAAGCCCTACCGTATCGCCATAATCGTGACAGACCAGATCCACTTCTTTCAGTCCTAGGGATTCACCTAAAGCAGCGATCATTTCGGCCTGCTCAAAGATGCTGTAGTGATGGGGGTGCGGTTTGTCGCTTTGCCCGAAGCCTAAAAAATCGGGGGCAACCATGCGGCGGTGCTGGCTGAGCGCAGGCATGATTTTTTCCCAGTCATACGAACTGGTGGGGAAACCATGCAGCAAAAGCGCATCTGCCCCACTGCCCTGCTGACGGTAAGCAATACGATGGGTTTTAAATGGGAAAAAATTCATTTTTTATCCGCAAATCAAAAAAGAGCCGTCACCGGCTCGCCGTTATTTTTTATGAAAAAGAATATGTTTATTCGCCTTTGGTGGAAAGGAGCTTTTCTTCCAGATCTTCCGGCGAGATACCTTCGACGCTGACGATTTTATCTTTGTGGTTTTGGCCTGCCACAATTTCAATGTGTTTGGCTTCCAGCCCAAATTCCTTCGCCAGCAACGCGACCAATTCGTCATTGGCAGCGCCTTCTACGCCAGCCGCCGTCAAACGGACTTTGAGGATACCATCATCGCCAATGCCCGCTACTTCGCCTGCGCTAGCACGAGTCACCACGCGCACATTAAACGCCGCACCACCGGAGGCTTTGGTAATGGTTAAATCACGTTTCATAGAATCACCGTCCTATTTATTTAATTAGAATTTGCCAGAATATTCCCGATGATTTGCAGCACAATAATGACAATCATCGGACTAAAATCAAAGCCTGCCATCGGCGGCAGCATATCACGGATGGGCTTAAGGACTGGTTCAGTGGCCTGGTGCAAAAATTGAATAACCGGGTGATAAGGGTCTACCCGTCCAAAACTGACCGCCCAACTCGCCAGAATCCGACCAATGATGATAAAAATATACACCTGAATTAACAGGAAAAGAAGTTCAACCACTGCATTTACTCCCGTTCGCCAAAAATGGCGCGTCCTATTCGCACAATTGTTGCGCCTTCTTCAATGGCAATTTCAAAATCGTCGGTCATGCCCATGCTCAAATGATGCCAGTTGTGTTGTGGAAAATCCGTTTGTAAGGCGGTTCGCAGACGGGCAAGGGCTTGAAACACCGGACGGGTGTCTTCGGCGTTTTCCGCAATGAATGCCATGGTCATCAATCCCTGTATCTGCAAACCGGGCAGCATCAGAACCGTTTCTATATCATGCCATAAAGTCAGACGCTGTGCATCATCCTTTTCCCAATTATACGCGATCCACCCGCTTTTCGTCGCTTCTCCTGAGACATTCATCTCCAGCAAAACGGGCAAGGTAATGCCTTTTTCTACTGCATACTTGCTGTAACGCTGAGCAAGTTTGAGCGTATCGAGGGAATGAATGAGGTGAAAACCCTGTGCGGCAATCTCATTGGATTTGCGGCTCTGTACATGTCCGATCATATGCCAACGAAGCGGTTTGTCCGCCAATGAGGGCATTTTAATCACTGCCTCTTCTAAACGATTCTCCCCGAAATCGGTCAAGCCCTGTGCATGGGCAGCCGCAATCATCTCAACTGGTTTGGTTTTAGAAACCGCAACCAGCGTAATCTCCTCTACAGAACGCCCGACGCGCTGGCAAGCCTGCGCGATACGCGATTTGACGTGTGCGATATTTTCCCCGATAGCGCTCATAGGGACATGACTGCTCCAAAACGCCCGGTGCGGCCTTTTTCGGCGCGGTGGGAGAAAAACTCATCGATATTGGAGGCCGTGCAAATTTCGGCAATTTCGATGTCTTTTACGCCTACTTCCGCCAATTTACGGCGATTGGCCTCCCACAAATTAAGATAAGCGGTGCCATCGGCGGCACGTTGAATCAAACCGTCTAAGCCGCCAAAGGCTTTTTCAAATTCGGCAACCACTTCTTCCCCAACCTGAAACGCATCCGGGCCAATACTGGGGCCAATCCCGGCTTGAATATCGGCGGGGTGTGAGCCAAACCCCGCGCACATAGCCTCCACCACGCTGGTTTGTGCGCCCATAATCGTGCCGCGCCAGCCTGCATGAGCCATGCCAATCCCATTTTTGACTGGATCATAAAATAAAATCGGCACACAATCGGCAAAACGCATGGCGAGCGGGGTGTCGGGTTGGTCGGTGACGACTCCATCGGCACGGTCTAACCATTTGCGGTGGGTCGGTGGTTCATAGGCAATCACGGTATCTGCCCCATGTACCTGCCAGACGGTACAAATACGTTCGCGGTTGACCCCTAAAATGTCGTACATGCGACGGTGGTTTTCCGCGACAGCTTCGGGGGTATCACCCACAGTTCCACCCAGATTCAATGTTCCCCAAGGGGCAGGGCTGACTCCCCCTAAGCGGGTAAAAATCCCGTGTTTAAAGGGGGCATTCATCCACATATCAAACTGGTAATAGACCAACCCATCGGTTTCAATGCGCTGCAAACGGCTGCTCCTTGCCTAAAATTTCATCAAGGGGATGAGGACGGCTGAAGGACAGAGCGTTTTGTCGTTTCACCAGCATATACCTATGCAAAGTTTCATCCCTCTATGTTATTGCGTTTGGGATTATAGCATCTTATTCAAATAACACCCGATGAGGAAACACCATAAAGCGTGGATCAAAGTTGCCCATCTGTAAATTTTTTTCGTTGGCACGTTCAAAATCGTGGTGGATGTCTTCGATATGCTGGCGCTGGGTGGGCGCGGGTTCTAGCGAAAAAATGGCAACGGAAGCGGTCACTTTGCCCGGCACCAGCACCACCCAGCGTTCATCCTTGAGCTTACGGCGGGCCGGGGCGGGTAAACGCCCTTCTTGGATGAGCGCTTGGAGTTTTTCAAAAATCGGAGCAAGCTGCGATTCAGGCAGACGCACATTTCCCTGATGCACAATTTGTTCCCCGCTTTGGATTCGATAAATGCCAAAAGATAGAATTTTCGCGGCAAAATGTTCGCGCAAAAAACGGGTATGTTCCGTATTGATAACTGTTTTCCACGCATCCGATTCCGGGTTGCGTTGTAAAATAAGTTCGGTAATGTCCCGTTTTTCTGAATAATAGCGATAAATGGCGTTGAATTGGGCTTGGTTAATCAACCCTTCGGAAAATTCTCTGGCGACTTCGTTCATTTTGTCGCGCAGTTTTTCCATTGCGAGTTTGGCTTTTTCGTAAGAAGATAAGCCCTCAGCACCTTCTTCAAAATTAATCGGGCGTTCCGGCATGGTGGTTGGGGCTTCGGGTTTTGCCGGACGGGTTGGCTTTAAACGAGGACGATAAGGCTCGGGATGTTCGGGACGAATCGGTGAAACGGCTTTGCCCGGTACAGGTGACATCAAATTGCCGGGAATGGGTGAAGCGCGATTGATATTCTCATCCAGATTGTCTGCCGTTGGACGTGCATCATCAAAGTCCATAACCGTATATCCCAAAACTGTGCTTATCCTTAGTTATATCAGAAATAGGTGATTTGTGAAATTCAAGGAGGTCGTCCAATGGTACGGGTTTTGATGGTATGTATGGGGAATATCTGTCGTTCACCCATGGCAGAAGCGGTTTTCCAGCATCTGGTTAATCAAGCTGGCTTGCAGGACAAAATTAGTGTCGATTCAGCAGGAACAGGGGGTTGGCATGTAGGTGAACGGGCGCATAGTGGCACGCTCAAAGAGCTAGCGAAAAATAACATCCCCTACCATGGGCGGGCGCGGCAGTTTTCCAGAGTCGATTTTGAAAATTTTGATTACATCATGGCGATGGATTCGGACAATCTGGCGAATATTCACGCAAAACAGCCCAAAGATACGCAGGCGGAGGTGCGTTTATTTTTAGAATATGCAGAAGGCATTGATGAAACCGAAGTGCCTGACCCCTATTATGAAGGCGGTTTTGACCATGTATACGCGCTGGTCGAAAATGCGTCGCGTGGGCTACTGAAAGAAATCCGCCAGAAGCATAATTTATGAACCTCCCAGCGCAGATTCAACAAGCCATAGAATCTCACCTGAACACCCAAATTCTCCGTACTGAGAGGGTCGGGGGTGGAGACATCAATGAATCCGCCCGGATTCAGACAGTCTTAGAGAGGTTTTTCGTCAAATGGCATCCCCATTCGCCGGCGGGAATGTTTGCAGCAGAAGCACGCGGGTTGGCGATTTTAGCCGCCACGCATACGCTTAAAGTCCCGCAGGTAATGCTGGCGAGCGACAACTTTTTGGTGCTGGAATGGCTGGAGATGGGGAAATCGCACGGTGGGGCGATGCTGGCTGAACGACTCGGTGAAGGATTGGCAGCACTTCATCAACACACTCATGCCCAACACGGCCTTGACCACGACAATTTTATCGGGCGGTTGCCGCAGTCAAATACTTTTACCACACCTTGGGCAGAATTTTATCGTGACCAGAGGATTGGCGCACAAATGAACCTCGCACGGCAAAATGGGCTTTTACGCGCAGAACGGGAAAAACTATTGACCCGGCTTTGCGAAAAACTCCCCCAGATTTTGCCAAACACTGAACCTGCATTGCTGCATGGCGATTTGTGGGGTGGGAATTATTCTGGAATCGTCGGGGATATTCCCGTCATGTATGACCCTGCTGTCTATTATGGGCATCGGGAAGTGGAAATTGCTTTTACGGAATTATTTGGTGGGTTTCCCGCCCGATTTTACGAAGCCTACAACGCAGTTTTTCCCTTAGAGGCGGGTTATACCGAGCGAAAAGCACTCTACCAATTGTATCCTCTGCTGGTGCATTGGAATCTGTTTGGCGAAAGTTACGGCACGCAGGTAGACAGCATCGCCCGCTTCTATGTGGGCTAACAAAAGCAGTTGAAAAACAAGTCAGGTGTTCTTCAACTGCGAATGCTCCCTTTTGCGATTAGCCAAATTTTTGGGGTGTGGCTTGAGTCGGTGGTTGGATGGTAGGAACAGGCAGGCTTAAATCGCCCCCCAGCATATCGGGAATGACAGGTTCAGCAAAAATGTTACAGGTGGCAGGCACTTCAGATGGGCGGGTGCTGCCCAACCCATAGCCCGGATTAAAATAATTCCATGCCATCCGCGAGATTTCTTCCAGAACGGGGAAGGATTGTTCATAATTTAACCAAGTTGTCCGTTCATGGTAAATCATGGCAATCACATAATTTTTCTGGGGGCCAAACACAATGCCCGCGTCGCCATGTGTGTTGTTGACCCAACCATGTTTATGAGCAAGCAGAGCGTCTGTCCCCACCCCTGCTTCAATCAATGCGCCGATTTTATTCGCCCGCATGACACGCAGCATTTGTTGACATTCACGCTGATTTAACAGATTTCCGAATCGATCAAGCAAGGGGCCTGTGCCATCCACCGCACATTGATACATTGTGCCAAGCAACCAGCCAATGTCGTCCATGGTAATCTGGTTATACGGGTCGGGTTGGGTACGGGTCTGGTCAGCTTGGGTAATCGGCATGGGGTAGGGCAGCGGTGTTGGGTCAGGAACCCCTGTATCAAACGAGGACAACACAAAGGTATTGCCCAACCCCAAATCTTGCATCATCTGAGTCACCCGTTCACCCCCTAACCCGATATTACCCTCGCCAATGATGGCAAGCATCTGGTTGGTGGTGGTGTTTTCGCTGCAAATCATGGTGTTGGCGATGAGGGTTGCGTCTTCATCCTGAATCGGATCATTTTTATACAGATAATAGGCCACCAGAATCGGAATTTTGTTGATGCTTGTGCCGCTATAAGCCACCCCACCATTAAGTGTAAAATGTTCACCTGTTTGCAAATCCATCACAAAAACCGACCCTTCGCGGTCTGTACGGGGGGCAAGTCCCTGTGAAAGCATATACTGGTCAATTTGCAAGCCCAGCGAATTCGCCAGCGTTGTACCGGTACTCCCAAAATTGCCAAAGGGCAATTCACTGACTACGACGGTATTGGGTGTGGGGCTGGGACTCGGATAGGGAAGATTGGTGGTGCTGATGGCTTCGACAGCGTAAATATTGCCCTGAATTTCAACATTTTCGCCAAAAACCCACCCGACTCCGTTGGCCGTATCCACCCGATACCATGGGAATGTGGTGTGCCGTCCAGTGACAGGCAGCACTGTATTTTCATCCAGCGTCATCAGAACAGGGTAATCAATACCCGGCCCATAACGCACGTTGGAACGCCCTAACAGCTTGGCCGAGACTTGCGGCGCAATTGTGGCTGTCTGGGTGGGTTGAATCGGTTCAACAGTGGCGGGAACAACGCTCTGAACTGCGGTGACTTGAATCGCCGTAGGATAGACCGCCGAAGGAAGGGTTGCAGTTGCTGAGGTCGTTGGTAGTTCCGTAAATTCTGTCTCTAAGGGAACACTATTTAAATCACCTCGTTTGACCTGCACCAAATCCTTAAAAACCCATCCTGCCCCCGTCGGGATATTGGGAACTTCAATGAGCAGCCAAGGGACAAGTGAATGCTGCTTAAGCACTTTATATTCCGTCCCTACGGCAATTTCGTAAATGGGTGAAAAATCAGTGGATGGGCCAGAACGCAAATTGGCTGTACCAAAGGCTTCCACATAGACCCCAGTATCCTGCCGGATGGCAAACACACCCGGAACAACCAGTAAAAATAAGCCCACCAAGAATAAGAATCCGCTAAAACGCATACATGCCTCCACAAGTGTTAAATGTAGCATAAGTGGCCTTGTCGTTTCCCCTACGAAAAGTAGGTTTAATTTGGCTGTGTTTTTTATGTGACCTTACACGTAACGCAAGAAATTTTGTGGTGTTATCATGGTAGAAATGACCAAATTCACCGAAAGGAATTCCTTGAGATGATTTATGCTCTCAATCCTGCCATCGCGCAGAAAATCAATATCCGCATCTTAGGCATTGTGGGCTTTGCCATCTTAACTGCCATTGGCGCTCAAATTTCTATTCCCACCCAACCTGTCCCCTTCACCTTGCAAGTGCTGGCGGTTTTGGCGGCTGGCTTTACCTTAGGCTGGCGGGATGGCGCACTCAGCCAAGTGTCCTATCTGGCGGGGATTGCGGCAGGGCTGCCCATTGCGGCTAATGCAAGCGGTGGAATGCACATTCTGACCGGCCCAACTGCCGGATATTTGTATGCGTTTCCGGTAGCGGCAGCCGTTATTGGTGTGCTGGCGGTGCGGAATAATTTCTGGCTGCGCTGGATGGCAGGCATCATTGCGGTAGCGATTATTTACCTGATTGGCACAACCTATCTGAAATATGAGCTGACACTTTCATGGGAAACCGCCTATGAACTGGGAGCAAAACAGTTTATTCCCTTTGACATGGGCAAAGCCATCGTCGCGGCGGCTTACAGCGAAGCCCTGCACCAGTGGTGGCAGCGTCAAATAGGCCGATAATTATTCAGTCGATAAAACTCGTCTAACACCTCATTTTTTAGGCGGGTTCAGGGGTTGAGCATTTTTATCAGCTAAAACACCCCTGAGCCTGCCCTCCCCGAAATGGGCAGGCTGTTTCTCAGTGAGAAAATCAAATTTTCATGTTGTATACTGAGTGGTGAATGTGGAGGTCTTGACATGGGATATGCTATTCGTTTGTTCTGTACTGTACCCTTGAGTTCGCTTATCCCACTCCAAGCGCAATTGCTGCAACGTGGTTTTCAAGTTCAGCCAGTGGGAACAAACCAGCTAGACATTATTTTTGACCGCGAAAAAATGCCCCTCACCGTAGATTTGATTGAGGCACATCAGCAGGAAACCCAATTACAAATTGCGGATTTTCTGGAAGATGTCTCCAAACTCAGCGACTCGCCTGCTCAGAGAAAAGTCATTGAGGTTCTTGCCCATACCCAATCGCTAGTCATCATTGGGGTAGAGGAGGATGGTTCGGACGCATTTAAACGAACCTTAGATTATGTTTTAGATGTGGTTAGCCATGCAGCGGATGGACTGTTTCAAGTGGATGGGGAAGGGTTTTACGAGGGCGGGAACTTGCTTTTGCCGCTAAAATAACGGAAGAAAGGAACGCCTATGCAGCGCTTGATTTCAGCAATTTTGACGGTTAGCAGCGGAATCGGACTGTTTTATTGGCTGGTGCGGTATTTTTACCCTCGCCATTCAGTGTTGGTGCTGGATAATAAAGTGGTGGTGATTACGGGGGCATCCTCCGGCATTGGGCGTGAACTGGCGCTGGCATTTGCCCAGCGTGGTGCAAAGGTGGTGCTGGCAGCCCGCCGCGCTGAACTCCTTGAAGCAATCCGGCGCGAATTAGAACCCTATGCCTCCGATGTACTCATTGTGCCAACCGACGTGACAGACGAAAGCCAACTTAAAAATCTGGTCAAAACCACCTTAGCTACCTTCGGACAAATGGATGTGCTGGTCAATAACGCAGGGATCATTCACAGTGGGTATTTGCAGCATCAAGACGATGAAAGCATTCGTCAGATGGTCGAGGTAAATCTCCACGCGGCGATGTTGCTCACTAAAGAAATTCTGCCGCATATGCTGGTACGCCGTTCGGGGTATATTGTGAATGTGGGCGCGATGTCCTCCCGCCTGACCATGCCCATGTACAGCACCTATAATGCGACCAAAAGCGGGCTGGCAGCCTTTACCGAAGGACTGCGCCGTGAATTGCGCGGTACAGGCATTCAAGCGACCTTAGCGTTGCCGGTGTGGACACGCAGCGAAAATACCCGCACTAATTATTGGGAACTGCCAATTCAAAACCCAGAAGAAGCGGCGAATGGGATTGTTGAAGGCTTGGTGCGTGGGGATGCCGTGATTATTTTAGGGGGCGCAGGG
Organism: uncultured Anaerolineae bacterium; assembly: GCA_964639245.1. Taxonomy (GTDB): domain Bacteria; phylum Chloroflexota; class Anaerolineae; order Aggregatilineales; family J027; genus SB15. Next base: position 87,295 of record CAZXCU010000016.1, on the reverse strand, counting down.
GCGAAATTTTCTATTTTTGTAGAACGGCATTTTCCCCGCTTCATTGAGTGGTACTGGGGGCTTGTTTCAAGCGCTCAATCCACGCCACGATAACCGCGTGGGTGCTTTCAAAAGCCAATTCTGGCAATTCAACAGGGGTAAACCAGCGTGCCTCGATTGCATCATCCCCGGCTTGTAACTGCCCGCCAATAGCTTGACCTTCATAAATAATGACGATGACGGCATTGTTGCCCCGATAAAACATCACATCAAACAAACCGATAATCGCAATTTCTAAGCCGGTTTCCTCGCGGGTTTCACGAAAGGCGGTTTCGCGGGGGTCTTCGCCATAATCCACATATCCGGCGGGTAATGCCCATTTTCCTGCTTCTGGTTCAACGCCCCGCTTGACCAACAGCACCCGATTCTCTCGCGTGATAAACGTGACCACCGCGACTTTGGGGTCATTAAAATGCACATAACCGCAGGACAGACATACCCGCCGCAGCGCCCCAAATTTATGCAAGTCTTCCAGAGAACTCCCGCAGGTCGGACAAAAATTTGGAATCCGACTCATCAGGGGAAAATCCGATTCAACGAGTCAAAAAGCGCGGTGAAGAAATTTTTAATCACCCCAAGGATATTAGAAAAAAGGTCACTGTCCGAGAGGGCTGAATCGGCGACTGCGCCCGGAGGCAGCATCTCAGCAACTTCGTTAGCTACTTCTTCGACAGCTTCATCATCCAAGGTTTCTTCTGGCTCGGTGGCTGCTCCAGCAAATGCAGCAACTTCAGTGGCAGTCACTGTGGTTGCTTTTAAATCTAGTTGTGTCTGCGTTGCGGTAGCAACTTCTTGAGATTGTGAGACCGCCCCGGCGCTTTGTACGGCAAATGAATCTGCGGTGGGTGTGGACATGGGCATCATGCCTGTCCCTGCCGCATTATTGGCATCGGCTTCGCCAACGGCGGGCGCAGCAAAGGTAAAGGTCTCTTGGGTCGCAGTGGTAACAACTTCCCGTTGAGTATCCAATGTTTGGGTCGGCATGGGGCTAAGTGTTGCACTCATTGTGGCTGAGGGCAGCGAACTCGGAATGACCGCCAATTGAGTGGCTTGATTGACCGCCGTAACTGATAGATTATCGGTTTGGGTCGCGCTTAAGAGGGCGGTCTGCGTGGGCGCAGCCGCAATATCGGCGGGGGCTTCTTGGGCTGTATCGGCAGCATTTTCTTGACCGGAGAGCATGAACAAGACCGCCCCGGTCACCAAGACGACCACCGCCGCCGCCGCCAAAATTGCACGGAATGGATAAACACGGCGGGGGGTTTGGAAATCCGCAGGACTCAGCGTGTAGTTGCGCGGCGCTTTTAACAGGGGCATTTGCTGAACCAGCGCGATTATTTCACGCAGTTCGGCTAATTCGCCCTGCAAGCGCGGGTCAATTTGTAGACGCTGTTCCAGTTGGGCGCGTTCTTCAGCCGACAGTTCATCATCCAGATAGGCTGACAGCAGCTCCCCATCAAAATTGCTCATGTGTTCCCACGTTTTTAACTAACTGACATTATCCTGACGATAGACCGAGGGCAAAAGTTCCCCTTTGGATTTAAGACAATCGCGCAGCCGTAGACGCGCACGACTAATCCGTGATTTGACCGTTCCCAGAGAAATTTTGACTACACTGGCGATTTCTTCATAACTATATTCTTCCACATCGGACATCACGACGACCACCCGATGTTCTTCGCTCAGTTGGCGAAAACACTCCTCAATCGCCGAACGTAGTTCCATACTCTGCGCGTAGTTTTCGGGATTGTCCGTTTTGCTGATGAGCTTTGGATTCGCTTCAATATCATAGTCATCGTCATCAATCGAATCGGTAGGACGACGCTTGCGACGGCGCAGTTCGTCATAACAAGCGTTGATGGTAATGCGGGTTATCCATGCCTTAAAACTGCCATCTTGAAATTGGCTGAGTTTTTTAAACGCCGTGACAAACGCCTCTTGCGCCATATCATCTGCGAGGGCAGGATCGCCCAAAATGCGATAGGCAGTGCTATAAATATAATCTTGATAGGTCAATACCAGCAGATTGAAGGCTTCGACATCGCCCTGTTTGGCTTTTCGGATGTGGATTTGCTCTTGTAAAACCATTGACACCCGCTTAGAGACTTCGTATAATGCTCTGCGACTTGCCGGAGTGGCGGAACTGGCAGACGCGCACGACTCAAACTCGTGTGGAGAAATCCGTGTGGGTTCGACTCCCACCTCCGGCACTTGCAGAGACCATCGGGTAGATAGATAATCTTACCCGATGGTTTTTTATTAACACGGGCTAATCATAGCATACTTTTTTCCATATGCGACGTTTTTTTGGTTCTTTACTGGTAGCACTCATTCTGGGAATCAGCGTGGGGGTGTATTTAGGCTGGGAGCAGTTTCCGGTGGATGCCGAAAACAGCGCTATGTGCCAGCTTTCCCAAGAAGCCAAAGAAGACTATACCCTGATGATCGCACGGGCGTATCAGGCGGATATTCGTTTGCAAATAAGTGCGGACAGCGACGAAGCCCGCAACATCGCCCTCACCCGTTTGTTGCCGCTCCGTTCGGATGGTGAAAATTGTGCAACTGACCCGCAAATTGATAATATTCCCGCATGGGTGCAGGAAGTGACTGAACGTTACCGGACAGAAGGGGCGGAATTAGAAGAAATTTGTATGCTGGCTTCGCTTTCTGCCTCGTTTGGTCGTCAGATTCCCGGTTATGCAGACCGTCCCGGCACCGTGTGCGATCAATTTTTGCAGTAGATATTTTATGAGTGAACCACACGACGAATTTTTAGACCCGCTACCCGAAAATCCCCTGATGATTATTTCATGGACGGGGGTTTTTCTGGGAATCCTCTTAGGAATAGGCATCGGGCTTTTTTATACCCAAATTATTGACCCGATTGTGGTGCGGAACGCCAAACCAAGCGATTTACGTCCCGAAGACCAACAACTCTATGTAATTGCGGCGGCGCAGGAATATGCCCTTTCTGGTGATTTAGCGCGGGTAATTAACCGATTGCTGGAACTTGATCCTGACAGCGACCCGTTTCAACTGGCGGCAGATACCGCCTGTGCGCTCACCCGTTCGGGGCAGGTCAACAGTCGCAGCAATTTAGAGGTCATTCGCACCTTGCGAGCTATTTATGAACCGCAAGGGGTGGTGGCTACCTGTGATATTTCGCTGGCAAATACGGCTGTCCCGATTACGATTGTTGTCCCCACCCCCACCATTACCCCAACCACGACGATTACACCGGTTGCCAGCAAAACCCCCACCCCGAATATTCAACCTCCCCCTATCAATACACCTATCCCGACCATTACCCCTGAAAACGAGGAAGGTACGTTTTTTCGGGAAGCCTTTGTTGAGCAATATTGCGATACCAATTTAAGTGGTCTGATTGAAATTTATGTGCGAGATACCAATGGGCAAGGGATTCCCGGTACACCCATACAGGTAACATGGGACAATGCCCAGCAGCGCCAAGTTTTTTACACGGGACTCAAACCCGAACGCGGAGATGATTACGCCGATTTTGCGATGGAACAGGGCGAAACCTATACGGTAGGGGTTTTGAATGCAGGGACAGCATCCCGCCAGCTCGAAGCCGCCCCCTGCGATGACATTGGTACGATCATGTCCTACCGCGTGGTGATTCAACGGGCATTTAATCAGGATTAGTCCTTCAATTTAACCCAACCGAAAAATCTTTGACCATATATCGTCCAGCCATTCCGCCAAAAAGGATAAAAAATTGAATGTTGGCGGGGATGGTGCTGTGGCGGTGCTGCGCGCAATCACGCCCACTGTCGGCGCGGGAAGCGTGGCGGTTGAACGAATCGGCGACATTAAGGTAGCTGAAAATTGCGTCGGGGTAGGGGTGAGAACTTGGGCAATTTCAGCCGTTCTGGACGCGGCAACTTCGGTTTCTATCTCCTGATTGTGTTGAGTAATTGCGGTAGCCGTGAGTCCTCCTATAACTAAACTACCATCGTCAGAAGAAATAATATAGAAAAAAATACCCCCCACACACAGCAAAACCGCCGCGAATGAGGCAGCTATCCAATATAAAGAACGCACACCCCGTTTTTTAGGTGGCGTGGCGGACTGAAAAAGTTCTGCGAGGATGAGTTCATTCTCCAACGCTGCCAAAAACTTGGGGTCAGGCTGAATGGTTTGTGCTAGCGATTCCAGTTCGGCTTTCAGCGCGACTTCTTCGGGGGTGTATTCAGGCGGTTTCATTGTCCACACTCCGATAGGCTAAACGCTGTTGTAAATCCTGAATGGCACGGTGAATCAACATCCGAACGGCGGACTCGCTTTTTTGCATGACACGGGCAATTTCCTCCACACTTAAACTCCCAAAACTATGCAGAGCAAGCGCTTCTGCCCTTTCCGGGGTGAGCAATTTCATCACCCGCAGCACATCCTCTACCTGTAAACGCTGGCTCACAGTTTCATCGGGGGGTGGGTTGGGGTCGGAGAGCAGTTCAGCGCTGTCAAGCGAAAGGGTTGGTTTTTGACGGCGGAAATAATCGACCGATTTGTGATGGGCGATGCCAAACAGCCATGTAGAAAATTTGGAGTCGCCGCGAAAATTGGGGATGGCTTCAAGGGCGGTTAAAAAGGTCTGGGCGGTTAAATCTTGGGCATCCTGTTCATTGCCGACTCGCGCCAGAAAATAGCGATATACGCCGCGAACATAGCGCCGATACAACTCCGCGAAAGCGGTTTGCCCTTGCAGATTTTTCTTGACCTGCTGGACTAACTGCGCGTCGTCCATGAAAACTCCTACCCAATGCGTGTGTGAAGTCAAGGTAAGTCGTCGAACAGGCCAAGTTTATAACAGGCAATTAGGGAACAACATATTCTTGGGAAAGTTGACCTAAAACCCCGTTACTACCGACTGTTCCCACCGCAAAAATTGCCCCAGAGGGCAGGGTAATGGTCGGTTCGGTGATCTGGGTAAAGGTATCATAATCATCCTGACCGGAGACCCGCTGCACCACCCAATAAGATTCTGCGCCGGGGATGGGTGTCCAAGTAATTGTTGTACCGTTGATTTGTAAATCATTAGGGGGTGCAAAACCATCCCCCCGACTCAGGAGGTAAGCCAGCATTGCTTTGATATTTTGCATCAGGTAATCGGGATCAAGGTCATTCAGCAAATCGCGTTCGGAATCCTGACGCACCGGGTCTTCTGACCCTTCAATTAAACGCACCGCCGGATAACCCGCGTCGGTAAAAGACATATGGTCGCCCCAACGATTTTCACGATCTTCGCGGTCTTGCAAAATCAAGCGAAAATCCGGCAAATGGACGTAAGCCACAGCTTGAATTCGCCGTGCTAAATCGCGGGATGGGCTGTTAATTGGGCCTTGAGAGTAGAGAAACGCATAAGTATCAATAATATTGCCACGTTCATCGGTGGCAGACCCAATGGTGTCCACATTGACCATCCCCACCACATTCCAATTGGTGCGGGGTAAATAGCTATAAACAAACTGCTGGCTGCCCTGCCGCCCTTCGCCATTAATAACATTTTCCTCCGCCGCAAATAAGACAAAAGCGACGGTTTGCGGACGCGGTTCAAGACATATAAGCCGCATCAGTTCCAATGTTGCCGAAACCCCACTGCCATTGTCATCTGCACCGGGCTGCGAATTGAGGGGGTCGTTCGGGGCTTCTCTGGAAATTGTGTCGTAATGTGCGCCAATGACCATGACCCCCAGCGATGGATTGGTACCTTCCACTTTCGCCACAATATTGGCCTGGGCGGTGGTCACTTCGCGGTAAAAAAGGGTGAAATTATTCAATTCGACAAATGCTTGAGAAGCGCAGTTAGCAGCAATTTGATTCATCCGGGCAAATAAATATTGACGAGCAGCAATCACGCCGATGGTCGGTTGCTCGTACTGTGCGGAGTTGGTATTGCGTGTACCAAAATTTTGTAAATCAGCAATGGTTCGCATAATGCCAGCGCGGTCTATCTTCAAGGCCAATTCCTCAAATTTGGTCAGGCGCGGCATGGGAGTCAGAGTGGGAGCAGGGGTTAAAGAGGGTGTGATGGTGGGTGTGGGAGTTTCAGTGAGTGTTGCGGTTTGGGTCGGTGTCGGGGTAATTGTCGGAGTTGCCGTTAAGGTGCTGGTGGGCGATGCAGTCAAAGTCAGTGTCGGGGTGTTCGAAGGGGTCGAAGTGGGGACAATATATTCGGTAGGCAAAATGACTTCTTCCGGCCCATTACACGCCGCAAAAAGTGGGATTGCCAACAAAAAAAATATCCCTACCCGTCCTAAAACCTGCTTATTCAAACCCATTCCCCTAAACTTCACTCCGGCTTAGGAATGGGAATGGCCCGTACCACAAATCGATGTGTCCAGTCATATTCAGGATAGCAGGTGACAAGGGTCAACCGTTCCACGGTGTTTTCAAAAATGTACGCAAAGCCCAGTTCAATATCGGCCTGCGTACCGGATTCGTAGGGGAAACGGACAATTTCCTGAATTTCGTAGTAGTGGTCTTCGTAATATTCATCCGTGACCCGGATAACCTGCCCGATTTGCACATCCAACAAATTATTAAAGACCCGCCCCGGATAGACATGCCCGACAATAACCGTATTTCCGCCAGAGCCGATTTTGGGTGTGCGGACGTAATATCCAGCTTCTTCACGCGGGGTAATGATATTGGTGTTGAAATCGTCCCCCACAACCAGCACCGCCGCATTGATATCCGCTTCGGGAATTGCCAGTTGAATGGGATATGCGCCCCCGGCAGCAAGGCTTGGATCTGGCGTAATCACAATTGTGGGTTCGGGAGTAGTCTCGGGATTACCAAGCGGGTTAATTTCTAAGGCGCTCAGGGTAAAGGCCGGAGTCGCGGTTAAGGTCGGAGTCGGACTTAGTTCAGGTGTCGCTGTCGGCGGTGGCGGGGTAAACGTCGGTGGGGTGGTGGGGGTTGGGCGACCCGCAACAATTTCCGGCACATCCTCACGGGTGGGACGCGGGGTGGTGGTGATAGTTGGCAGCACATCTGCAACTGAAGCCTCGTCTTCCAACAGCGATTCTATCAGGACATAGCCAATTCCCCAGATAAGTAGCACCGATACAATAAAAATTCCAAGAAAAATGGCACGCTGACGCATAAGATTTCCCTGCTCACTAACCAACCCTTGCTATTATATGCTGAGGGGTGTTTTTCTAAAAATGGGATGCTGGCCTGTAGTGTTTGTAAGACAAGGGGCTAATCCCCTTGCCTTTACATGGTGAAATCTAACCTACATCCGCGAGCGCTTTTGCCAGACGCTGGCAGCCATCTTCCATATCTTCGGCGCTGACATTTAAGTGGGGAGACATACGGACAATATTGCCATACAAGCCGCCTTTGCCAATCATCAAGCCATGTTTGCGGGCAGCCACAGTGATGGCGGTTGCACGGGCAGCATCGGGTTGTTTGTCCGTTCCCGGTACAATAATTTCCATCGCTTGCATCAAGCCCATGCCACGTACATCGCCGATGAAATTAAATTCAGATTGCAAATCTTCGAGATTTTTGCGGAAGGTCGTTCCCTGAACATCGGCATTGTCAACCAAGTTATGTTTTTCGATGTATTCAATGGTGGCGAGTGCGGCAGCCATTGTCACCGGATTTCCACCGAAGGTCGCAAAAGTCAACCCTTGCACGGCGGCAGCAATTTCAGGGGTGGCAATCGTACAACCAATCGGCGCACCATTTGCCATGCCTTTCGCAAAGGTCATGATGTCTGGTTCTACACCCCAGTGTTCAATCCCATTCATGTATTTGCCTGTCCGACCCCAGCCCGCTTGCACTTCGTCGCAAATAAACACCCCGCCGGCGGCTTTCACCAGCGGAATCACCCGTTTGAAATATTCAGCCGGTGGAACGATAAATCCGCCTACCCCTTGAATAGTTTCAGCGATAAAACCCGCAATTTTGCCGTTGGTGGTGGTGGCTAGCACTTCCTGAAAATCTTCCACCAGAAAATCGAGGAAGGCTTCTTCGGACATGCCTTTGGGGGCGCGGTACGCATAGGGACTGCGAACGTGGCGCACATGCGGGTCAACCACCCCGCCCAAACGCCATGTGCCATGCCCACTTAAGGACATCGCGGTCATTGAACGGCCTGAATACGCATGACGCAGGGCGATAATGTCCCGCTGTCCGGTGTACATCCGCGCTGCCATAATGGCGGTTTCGTTGGCTTCTGTTCCGCTATTGGTGAAATAGCACATCTGCAAACGTCCGGGCGTAATTTCAGCGACTTTTTCCGCCAGATTCACCATGATTTCGTTGACGTAGAGGGTGGAGGTATGTTGGACTTTGTTCAACTGTTCGATGATTCGAGCATTGACCTCCTCGTTGCAATGACCAATGGAAACGGTCAATACCCCACCAAAAAAGTCTAAATATTTATTGCCTTCTACATCCCAGACATATTGATCTTTGGCGTGAGAAATAACGACGGCATCTTCCCCAAAATAGGGAGTTACAGCCGGAAACATATATTTTTTGTGACGTGCAATAACTTCACTCGACTGACTCATGATAAAGAACCCTCAAAAAATTTGCTGTAGCGCTTAATAATGCCGCTAAAAATTAAAATTTGCCAACACAGGGCTTGACTTCGTGAAAAGTTGGACTTATGCTTTGCTTAACGAACGGTAAGTAAGTGGATTTCGATGACTGAACGTGTTAACCGCCGCGAAGAAATGATTGAAGCAGCGAGTGAGCTTTTTTTGAAACAGGGCTACGCTGGCACTTCGATTCAACAGATTGCCGATGCGGTTGGCTGCACCAAAGCTGCCTTGTATTATCACTTCAAAGAGGGTAAAGAAGAAATTTTACAAGAAGTCTTACACGTTTATCTGCCGGAGATGATAGAAATTATTAAAAGCTGCGAAAATGCCACTTCCTTAAGGGAATTAATTATCCGGTTTGGACGCGGAATGATGGGTCATGCCGAACACTTAGTGCATCGGTTGCGCTGGGTTATTTCGGAATATCCTAACTTTAACGCCAAAGAACAGACCATGCTGCACAATAAACAAATTGCTTTTCACGAAGCGTTGACAGATGAAGTGAATCGCTTTATTTCGGATCATGAGGAAGCGGAAAAAATTTCTTGGCAAATTGTGTGTAGCTTTGTGGGTTATGCTCAATATTTTATTAGCATGGACTTGCGCCAAGTCGTGCATCTCCCTGAAGAAGATTTCTTAGAATTAACGGCAAATTTAATTGCCTGTGGGCGATAAGCCTATTTTTATTTTCCAATTGACCAATCAGACATGATCTTGGAGGAGAAAGCCGCGATGGAAAAACAACGGATTGAGGATTTACCGGGCTATGAAACGCGGTGGTGGGGGATGCTATTTATTGCGATTTCCCTGCTGGTGATTAGCCTTGACAACACGATTTTGAACACCGCGATTCCGTCTATTTCACGGGATTTGGGGGCAAGTTCCAGCGAGCTACAATGGATTATTGATGCTTATGTGCTGGTATTTGCGGCGCTGCTGCTCACGATGGGGGCTATCGGCGATAGATATGGGCGCAAACTCTGGTTGCAGATTGGCCTTGTGCTGTTTGGCATCGGGTCGCTGGCTGCCGCGCTTTCCAATTCAACCGACCTACTGATTGCCTCTCGCGCATTTTTGGGAATGGGCGCAGCAATTATCATGCCTGCTACCCTGTCGCTCATTACCGCTTCTTTCCCCGTCCATGAACGTTCCCAAGCGATTGCGCTGTGGGCGGCGGTTTTCGGGTTAGGCGTTGGGATTGGCCCGGTGGTGGGAGGGCTGCTGCTGGAAAGTTACAGTTGGCACTCGGTTTTCTATGTGAATCTGCCCGTCATTGTGGTTGCGTTGGCGGGTGGGCAATATTTCCTGCGCGAATCGCGGGACGAAGAAGCCCCTGCCATTGATGTTCCCGGTGCGCTGCTGTCCATGACGGGCTTATTCGCGCTAGTATACGGGATCATTCACGCAGGTGAAACCAGTTGGACAGACCAACAAACGGTGATGGCATTTGCAGCGGCGGTGGTGCTGCTCGGTCTGTTTGCCGCATGGGAAAGCTACACGCCTACCCCGATGCTGCCCTTGCATTTCTTCCGCAATATGTCTTTCACCGGGGCAAACACCGCGCTGGCGCTCATCATGTTTAGTTTGTTCGGGTCGGTCTTTTTCCTCAGCCAATATATGCAAACCGTGCGTGGGTACACCGCCTTAGAAGCCGGCATTCGGATTGTACCACTGGCGGTGGCAATGGCGTTTAGCGCGGCGATTTCTGCCCGCGTGAGCGCCAAAATAGGGACAAAATACACGGTTGCACTGGGCGTGATTATCGCGGCTTGTGGCCTGTTCTATATGTCGCAAATGTACGATGAAAACAGCCCATACAGTGAAATTGTAGTCGGTATGGTCATCATGTCGAGTGGGTTGGGGTTGGCGGTGAGTCCCGCGACGGATTCGGTGATGGGGTCTGTGCCAGAAAACAAAGCAGGCATTGGCTCTGCGATGAACGATACCACCCGCGAACTGGGTGGGGCGATGGGAGTGGCTATTCTCGGCACCATTATGAACAATGCCTATCAAGATGGGGTGGAAAAACTTGGATCTCAACTGCCAATGCTGCCCCAATCGGCCCTTGAGGCGATTTCCGACAGTATTCAAGCCGCCCATATTGTGGCGGGTGATCCTCAAATGCCGGCAGAGATGCGCGCCCTTATTTTGGATACCGCCAATGTTGCGTTTGTGGATGGTATGACGACTGCCATGTTCATCGGGGCGACGATTATGGCGATTTCGTCGGTGCTGGTACTGATTTTGCTGCCTTCCAAAGTGCAGCGCCCCGGCGAAGCACCTGAATCGATGAATTCCTCTGAGAGTAATGTTGCTGCCGCAGTTTCAGCGGCGGATTAACACTCGCTTTTCCCCTATTTTGTGGTGGGTAGCCTCGTTAAAAGGCTGCCCATTTTTTGTTCAAATGACCGTGTAAGTTTCTAGCCTATTATTTCTTCGCATTGGTTGGTACAATTTCTCGTTGCCCGCTAAAATCCGCAGTTCTGGAGAGGTTCGTTTGCATCCACTCAAAACTTTTAACGACTCCTATTGGACAGAAGAATTTACCGTCACTGATAACGACCTTGAATTCTTGAATAATCTCTTTCTGGAAGAAGAAACCCCTCTCCTGACACCCGACCTCATCAAACGTTTGATTCACCACCATATTGAAAGCGAGGTGCGGATGATTAAAAAATATTCCGCACAGGGGACCATTTACCGCCCTTCGCAAACCTTTCAAGTGGGGCAGGAAATTGTTTTTCCCGCCTTGGGGTTTGAATCGGGCAAAGTCACCGGGCAACGGGCGGGACAAAATCCAGATTATGGAAATTTTACCGTGATTAGTGTAGATTTTAATGGGGGCAAACGCCGAGAATTTGCCAGTGCCTTGTCGGTTGACCACAAGTTGAACACCGATACACTGACCAATATTGAAGATCTTAAACCCGACCCCGACAAAATTTACCAGCGCCACAAACGCATCTTGACCCCCATCATTGTGGATGCCTTGAAACAAAATGAAGACATGCTGTTCATTGCCAAACGCTGGTTCTTAAAATCGCTCTTATTAGAGATGGATCTGGGTTTTCTGAACCTGTCCGAAGCGATTCTGGATATGAGCAACGGCGGGCCGATGCTGACCAAAGATATTGCCGATGCGATTGGCTTCGGGACAGATGCCAACCCCATTTTACAAACCGTGTCGTTGGATTATGGCCTGTCCAAAGATACCCGCTTTGACGAAGTAGGGCCTGCCGGACAGGTGCTGTGGTTCTTGCGGAGCATGGAACCCAAAGAAATCCATGAACCGCCCGCCTTACTTCGTTATTCTCCCATCACCTACCAGCAAAATCTGATTCAGGGCGAGATGCTGCAATGGCAAAAAAGCATGGATGATGAATTTACCGACCCTGAACTTTTTGAAGAGGAAGATGATGATTTAGAAGATGAAGTCACCATTACCCTGACCTACCCCCACTGGCGGATGGGAACCTTGCCATTAACATGGAAAGTGGAGCATCTTTTTCCCACCGCCCACCGCGCACCACGCATTAAAGTGACCCTTGTTGATGCCCAACACAACGACGCTGAAATTGATGGCTGGGTGGTGCGTGAATATGGATTTGTGTATGGCTTGGGCGATTTTTACCAGCAAAACAAACTGCCAGTAGGCGCACAAATCACCATTCGTAACGAAGAAGACAGTGGGCGGTTGGTGATTGATTTTGAGGGCTACAAACCGCGCAGCGAATGGGTCAAAGTGGCCTATGCCGAAAACAAACGCCTCAAATTTGAAGACCGCCAGCAGTTGATTGGGGCGGCTTATGACTCCTTGATGGTGATGGGTGTGGAAGAAACCGCCAGTATTGATGCCGTGGGCGAACACATGCGAAAAAATAATTTTGACCTGACCACCATCATGACGGACTTAATCCGTGAACTGGCGGCGTTTTCGCCACAAGGTCATGTGCATTGTGTGACTCTATACAGTGCGGTGAATTTAATTCGCCGTTGCCCGCCCGGCCCGATTTTTGCACGGCTCGTCACCCATTTTGTTCATGCAGGCGGCCCTTATTGGCGTTTGGTGTAGGAAGGAAAATCACGTATGGGCAGCAACCGCACCCGTCCAACTTTAGATACCCGTTTTCACATTGATTATCAGTGGTGGGAGCGCGAAGGCAGCGATTTGCGCGCTTATTTGATGAGCCATTTGCCCCTTGAACGGCAAGAAGCCCTCCAAAAGATGCAAGAATCCGATGAGGTAGATTGGGTTGACCCCGAAACAGGCGAAGTTCGGCGGATTGATGCCCTTCAACGGGAATTACAAACCGCCGCAGAAAGCCCAGATTTCATCACCGGGCAGACTTCACTGGTGGATACGATTTTTCGTTTGTTTTTAGCAAACGGCAATACACCCCTCACCCCGGCAGAAATGGGCGAAGAATTAAAACGCCACCCCCAGATGATTCTGAAAACCATTGCGGGCGGGCGGGTCTACAAAGGGATTCGTCCTGTCACTGATTAACTATTGACGGGGTAAGCTGTTCCTCTCTACAATCAAACTGTTAAGCCCCAATAGCTCAGGGGATAGAGCAACGGTCTTCTAAACCGCAGGTCGGGAGTTCGAATCTCTCTTGGGGCGCTCCTCAACTTGACTGTTGATACTTCGGCACATCAAAAGGGCAGCGGATTGTCTACCATTACACGCAGTCAACCACGCACCACTGTACAAGTTACCTTTCCTGATGGGCGCGTTTATCAGGGTGAAATCGGCACCCCCCTTGCCGCCTTCGTCAAACAAGCCGAATTAGAAACCCATACCCCCCTCCACCAGATGACCGTGGCGGCGAGGGTGAATAACCGCCTACGCGAGCTAGTCTGGCCTGTTAAAACCGATGTCGAAATTATCCCGGTAACCGTGGCAGACCATGATGGGATACGGATTTACCGCCGCACCCTGTCGTTTGTGATGATTGCTGCCGCCCGTCAATGCTTCCCAGATTTAAAATTAGCCATTGACCATGCCCTGCCCTACAGCGCCCTTTTTTGCCATGTGGAAGATGGGGAAGAACTCACCCCCGAACAATTAACCTGCATTGACCATCGGATGCGCGAAATGATTGCGGCAGATTTGCCCATCACGCGCACCATCATGACGATTGAGGAGGCGAAGGAATTTTTTACCCGCCAAGGTGATCTCTATAAGGTGAAATTGTTAGAAGCGCGTTCCAATGACAACATGCGGATTTATACGCTGGACGGGTACGCGGATTATTTTTTCGGGTATATGACTCCTTCCACGGGCTATTTGTACGAATTTAAACTAGAAAATATTCCCGGTGGATTCGCCCTACGCCATCCAGACCGCCACAACCCCAACGCGGCGATGCCATTTTTAAAACTGGGCAAAATGGACGAAGTGCTGCGCCAAACCTCGGCGTGGCTCAAACTGCTTGATCTACGCGATATTGGGCAGCTTAACGAAGCCAACCAACAGGGACGGTTGAGCGAAATTATTCTGGTGACAGAAGCGCTCCACGAACGGCGGATTGCTGAAATTGGCAAGGAAATTGCCGAGCGCCGTGCGACACAAGGCACACGGGTCATTTTGATTTCAGGGCCGTCCTCCTCTGGAAAAACGACTTTTTCCAAACGGCTGGCGGTACAGATTATGACTTACGGCCTGAAACCATTTACCCTAGAACTCGACAATTATTTTGTTGACCGTGAGCGCACCCCGCGTGACGAAAATGGCGATTATGATTTTGAAGCGCTGGAAGCCATTGACCTTGAACTTTTGCACCGACACTTACCCGCTTTAGTGGCAGGCGAGGAGGTTGAACTGCCGCGTTTCGATTTTATCGCGGGGAAAAGTGTTCCTCATCGGCGGGTCAGGCTTTCACCCGAACACATCATCGTGATGGAAGGGATTCACGGCTTAAACCCCGCCCTGACCACCACACTGGACGACAACCAAACCTATAAAATTTATGCGTCTGCCCTCACGCAGTTAAATATTGACCCGCACAACCGTATTTCAACAACGGATGTACGCTTGTTAAGGCGGGTGATGCGCGATGCGGTGCATCGGGGATGGGCAGCGGCAGATACCTTAGAACGCTGGCCCAGCGTGCGGCGGGGCGAACAACGCAACATTTTTCCTTTTCAAGAACGCGCCGATGTCATGTTCAATGGTTCGCTGGCCTACGAATTGGCGGTGATGCGTCCGTTAGCCGAACCGCATTTACTGCGGGTAAGCCGTGACCATCCTCAATGGATTGAAGCCAACCGCTTATTATCATTTTTGACATGGGTACGTCCCGCAACTGCCGAAAGTGTCCCCAGCAATTCAATTTTGCGGGAATTTATCGGGGGGTCGAATCTAACCGACTTTCATCCCGGCGCATAAACAAAACCGCTTGTCAATTCAAACGAGAGTCATGTTATCATCATGAAATTATCAGGGTGGATTTTTGCCCTGTTTAGCCACAGGAAATATCGTTATGACTGTCGTTATTGAACGCGAAATTACCGTAGATCCCAAAGACTACGTTTTAACAGCCAGTTTTACCAAAGTTGGCAAGCGCTATAATTTTGAGTTCTCCCACTACCCAGATTTGATGATCGGGGATCGAGTCATCGTGCAAAGTCATAGTTTGGGTGAGCAGATGGGGGAAATTAAAGGATTTGTCCCCCGCAGTGAACTTCGAGAAGAGGTCTACCAGATTCTCCGACCCGCTACACCCGCCGATTTGCTCAGTCAGCAGCAGTGGCAAGAAAAAGAACTTTCGACGCTGATTGAGTGCCGCGAAAAAGCCAAACAAATTGGCGGATACAGCGAAGCAAAATTTGTTGCTGCTGAATACAACTACAATGGTAGTTTATTGATGGTGATGTTCACCACCGAAGAAGATGTGCGCGTCAACACCCACCGTCTGCGTTCGGCTTTGCAAAAACACTTTCACATGCGGGTGGAACTGCGCCAAATCGGGGCGCGGGAAGTTGCCAAAATTCAAGCCGGGTTCGGCGCGTGCGGGATTCCGCGTTGTTGCAGCACTTTTTTAACCGAATTTAGCTCGATTTCGATTAACATGGCGAAAGCGCAGGGGATTTCCCTCAATCCATCCGAAATTACGGGCATGTGTGGGCGATTGCGCTGTTGTTTGATTTATGAATATGAGCAGTACGTTGAAGCACGAAAACAATTGCCCAAAATACGCAAGCGCGTTGGTACACCGCACGGCGAAGGCAAAGTAATTGAGGTTCATCCGATGCTTGACTCGGTGACAGTGCTGGTGGATGAGACGCGCCATATCGTAACCCGCGAAGAGATCATCCCCTTAAGTGAATATGAAGCACTCAAAGAGGCGGCGGCTTCTCCCTGCTCCAAAAATGAGGGCGGTGGGTGCGACTGCGGAGCAAAACGTCCTAAAAGTCAAACCTCAGTGGATGACATTCTGGCGATGGCAGATCGGGAAATTGAGCTAGGGGACATGGACGATTCTGACGACGAAATTCTGGATGTTACACCGCCTGTGGCTGCTGAAAAACCTGCTAAATCCAAACGGCGCAGACGCTTTAACAACAAACGGCGGGGCGGTAAAAATAAAAATCAGCAGTCCTCAGGGGAGGATGGGGGAGCATGACTGAAGCCTATCTCAAGGATATCCCCACCCCGGAACACTGTTTAATCGTGCTGGCACACCCTGACGATGCGGAATTTTTTGCGGGAGGAACACTGGCAAAATGGGCTGCTCAAGGATGTCGCCTGACGCTCATGCTCATTACCAGTGGGGACAAAGGCAGCGGCGATTTAACCTCCTTAGATGGAAAGCAAGTTGCCGCAATTCGGGAATCGGAGGCGCAACAGGCCGCAAAAAAACTAGGCATCCAGCAGGTCATTTTTCAGCGGATGCGGGATGGCGAACTGACCAATTCGTTGGAATTGCGACGGGCAATTGTACGGATGATCCGCTTAAAACGCCCGGATGCCGTCATGAGCAGTGATCCGCTCCTACGGTATCGCGCCAACAATCGCATTAATCATCCCGACCATTGGACAGTCGCGGAGGCCGTCCAAGCGGCGGTGTATCCGGCAGCACGGGATCATTTAAATTTTGTGGAAATTTACCGCGATGAACTGCTGGCTCCACACATTGTCAAATGGCTGTACATGGCGCTTTCGCCTGCTGCCAATTATCGGGTAGAAACAACCGACTATCGGGTGGTGCAGGTTGACGCGCTGAAGGAACATCGGAGTCAGGTAGGCGACCCAGAAAAATTTGAAAAGCGCATGGCAGACCGTTTTGATGCGGACTTGACCACCGACCCAGCGCAGCCGCGTTTTGTCGAATACTTTCGGCTAATCCAACTAAACTAACATTCAAAATTTGTGCATTTAGTACAAACAATTGAGAGGGCAACGCGCCCTCTATTTTTCTATACTCTTGGAGGCTAGGGTGAAAAACTTCCGTTCTCAAATCCAAGCACTTTATCCCGAAATGCTCGCCCTTCGGCGCGATTTTCACCGTTTTCCTGAAATCGCGTTCGAGGAGAGACGTACCGCAGGCATCATCGCTCAGCATTTGACCGAACTGGGTCTGGAAGTGCAGACCGGTGTAGGCAAAACGGGCGTGGTCGGGATTTTGGAGGGCAACCATGATGGCCCGACGGTGTTAGTGCGGTGCGATATGGATGCGCTGCCTATAACGGAAGCCAACCCGACCGAGTACGTTTCCAAAATAGAAAATCGGATGCACGCTTGCGGACATGATGGGCATGTCACCATTGGTTTGACCGTTGCCAAAATCTTGCAGCAGGAACGCGACCATCTGCACGGGCGGGTCAAATTCATTTTCCAACCCGCCGAAGAAATCGCAGCAGGGGCAAACGCTATGATTGCAGATGGGGTATTAGACAACCCATCGGCGGAGGTGGCGTTAGGGCTGCACCTGTGGAATGAAATGCCTGTGGGCGAAGTTTCGCTGGTAACTGGTGCCATGATGGCGGGGGCAGATATGTTCACCGTCAAGCTCATCGGGCGGGGCGGTCACGCTGCCATGCCAGACCAGACAAGCGACCCGCTTCTGGCAGCCGCCCATCTGATCACGGCGGTTCAGTCCATTGTGAGTCGGAATGTCCCGCCAAAAGAAGTGGCGGTGGTATCGGTGACACGCATGGATACAGGCGATGCGTTTAATGTCATTCCTGACAGTGTGACCCTTTACGGAACAATTCGCACATTCAGTAAAGTGGTACGGGAAATGATTGTTGCCCGTTTTGAAACATTGGTGCAGGGCGTGGCTGCTGCAATGGGCTGCCATGCCGAAATCACGGTGCAAGCGCTGACTACCCCTGTGACCAATGATGTACAGATAACGGAGCGTTTGCGAGTCGGTTTTCGGGAAATTGCGCCGGATTTGATCTATCGAGACGATGTAACCAGCATGGCTTCGGAAGATATGGCACTGATTTTGGAACGGGTACCGGGAGTTTATTTTTTTGTTGGCTCAGCCAATGCCGAACGCGGTTTGAATTATCCCCACCATCACCCGCGTTTTGATATTGATGAGCAATCGATGGTCATAGCAGCAACTTTACTAGCAGGAGCCGTGTCGGATTATGTGTTCAAGTGATGATGAAGAATGTGAATGTACCCCGCTTTTTGTGTATGGGACACTTCGCCCCGGACAACCTAAATATTATCTGCTGCGCGGCAAAACCTCTGCCGAATACAAAGCGCGGCTGGATGGGGTGTGTTTAGTCTCGCTGGTGAGTTACCCGATGATGCTGTCTTTGGACAATCTTCCCCCACATTTGAATCCCAGTGATATAATCAATCCAAGCGTTTACGGCGATTTAGTGTATCCCCATGAACGGCATTACGACCATCTCTTGGAACAGCTTGACCGTTATGAGGATTACGACCCGAATTTCCCGGAATTTAGCCTGTATTGGCGGGTCATTCGCAGCGTGACCGTGTTAGACCCCGAACCGCGCACGGTGGAAGCGTGGGTATACATGGGCAATCCGCATTTCACCAACTCCGAATATCCGTTGGTGGAAAGTGGGGATTGGGCGCAATATTGCGAAGCACGGCTGAGTAAACGCAGAGGGTTCAGATTAGCACTGTGTGAGTAACGATGCCTCAATCTTCGGTTTTCCAATGGCGAGAAGGTGCTGGATGGGTGGTACTTTCTGGCGGGGGAAATTTCAAGAATAACGATACGCTGGATATCGATACTGCGATCATCAGTCGTACCATTTCTCATAGCCCCCTTGCGTATCTATGGGCGGCGGGAGATGCCGATACTGCCGATTTATACCTCGACTATTTAGATGAATTGGGCAGCCGGACAGGGTATCTGGTGGATATTGCCGGCGAAAGTGACAATACCATTTATGACCAATTGAAAGAAGCGGGCATCATTGTCATCGGGGACGGGCAGCGCCTGACTCACCTGCATAACAATCTGCATGGGGCAGTCGTCAAAGGGATGGAAGATGCGTTTGCCAATGGTGCAACCATCTACGGTCAGGGCAACGGTGCAGCATTCCTTGCTTCATGGATGAATCTACGCGGTACAGGGCTGCAACAGGGCTTAGGCTGGCTAGAAAATGCGCTGGTTGTCCCCTACTACACAGCAGAACGTACTCCACAGGTTAAGGATTGGTTACAAAATGTTATCCCCAATGCGTATGCGCTTGGTTTGGGTCAGGGCGCGGCGCTGGCACTTTCCCCTGATGGGAGTGTTGAAATCTGGGGCAAAAATGAAATTACCGTTTTACTTGGTCAGAATTTTCAATCCGAACAGCCCTAGCGCAAAATTTTTAGTTTCGCTATGCTGTAAACATGCCTACACCATTTGATTTTACCCCACAGCGTGTTGTTTCGCTTGTACCGAGTATGACCGAAACCCTCTTTGATTTGGGAATCGGGGAACGGGTGGTCGGTGTGACCGATTACTGCATCCGCCCGGCGGATAAAGTGGCGCATCTGCCCAAACTTGGGGGGACAAAAAATCCCGACCTTCAAAAAATTATAGCCCTACGCCCCGACCTTGTTCTCATGAACAAGGAGGAAAATCGGCGCGAAGACCAGCAGGCACTTGAAGCTGCGGATATCAAAACATGGGTGACAGAGCCAAATTCGGTGTTCCAAGCGCTGAACTTACTGTGGGATGTGATGGACGTGTTTGAAGCCCCGCAGTTTTCGGGCCGAGTACGCGAAATCGAACGCTCCTATGATTACACCGAAGGTGCCATGCGAGCGAGTCGACTGGTTTCGGTTTTTGTCCCCATCTGGAAAGACCCATGGATGACCATTAACCAGCATACCTATATGCACGATTTGCTGAATATCTGCGGCGGGCAAAATGTGTTTGCAGAACGGGAGCGGATGTTCCCCTTGCGGGCAGATTTAGGTGAAATTGCCCCGCTGCCTGCTGATGATCCCCAAGTGCAAGCACGGGATACCCGCTATCCGCGTATTACCCTTGAAGAAGTGGTTGAAAAACAACCGGAAATTGTGCTGCTGCCTAGCGAACCTTATGAATTTACCGAAGACCACGCCAAAATTTTTTATGCGCTGGATATTCCCGCCGCTAAAAATGGGCATATCTACACCGTCGATGGCAGCCTCTTAACATGGCATGGTACGCGCCTTGCCTATGCACTGCAAGAACTCCCGCCCATTTTCGACAAGGTACGGCACGAAAATGACGACATCGTTTGAGGCGGTTTTTGAGCATTTGACCCTGCCCTGCTGCATCATTAACAACAAAGGGCAGGTGACAGGGTGGAACAAGGCACTGGCAAAACTTTCCCGAGTCTCTAAACGGCGGGCAGTTGGAAAGTCGCTGCACACATTAGGCGAATTTGCGGCATTGCTGGCTGACCAATGGAAATATGTCGCGGCAAATGAACCGTTGATTATCCGCCCCATCACGCTGGGGGAATTTTCATTTATACCCGTATTCTCCCCGATTCCTAAAGTGGGTTGGGCGATTGTGCTAGAAGCCAAACAAGCGGTTGCCATCAAGGGAAAACGGGCGGATTTGGTGTCCACCGTGACCCATGACCTTAAAACACCGCTTTCAGCCATGCGTGGCTATGTCAGTTTGATTGAAAATCTGGGGACGCTCAACGAAAAACAAAAACAATTCACAGATAGGCTGAATCAATCTATTGAAGAAATGCTCGATATGATTGATAACCTGCTCAGCATGGCGTGGATTGACGCGGGGATGAAAATGGAGATGGCAGACATAGATTTAGGACAAATTGCGAAACATATTGCCAGCAAATATGTAGAATTTGCCCGTAGCCATCAAATTGAACTCCAACAGAAAATTGCCTCTGTCCCCCTTGTCCGTGGGGATGAACGCCGTTTAAAGCAGGTGGTGGATAACCTCATCAGCAATGCCATCAAATACTCCCCGGATGGCGGTGAAGTGGTGGTGTCTGTGACCAATACGAATGGACAAGTTACTTTTGCAGTCACAGATACAGGCATCGGGATTGCGCCAGACGATGTGCAAAAAGTCTTTAACCGTTTTTACCGTGTCAGCAACGATAAAACACGGCGCATCAAAGGCACGGGATTAGGGCTGGCGATTAGTTACGATATTATTCGGGAACACGGCGCAACGATTCACGTCGAAAGTGTGCTTGGCGAAGGCAGTTCTTTTTCTTTCACCCTTCCAATTCAGGCGTAAATGGGTAAGTTAGCCATTGAAGCGGGTCTACCTGTACCCCGCTGACCCACATTTCCCAATGCAGGTGCGCCCCGGTAGACAAACCTGTTGAACCAATTGTCCCGATCACATCGCCTTTTTTGACCGCCTGCCCTACTTGGACATAAATTTCAGTCTGATGCCAGTAACCTGTATAGACCCCCAGACCATGATCAATAATGACCGCGTTGCCCCGTACATTCAACCCTTCCGCTAGCACCACCACCCCATCCGCAGGCGCAAGAATCAACGCACCGGGCAATCCGCCAAAATCTGCCCCGCCATGAAAGGTATTATAGGCGCTGCCATTGTAGGAACGCCGCGTGCCAAATTGGGATGTCACCCGTCCGGTAGAGGGTAAATTCATTAATCCGTTAAAGTAAGGAGTCGCAGTAAAACCGGACATCAACGCGGTTACACGGTCAAGTTCGGCCTGCACCACCTCCGGCGCGAGTAAATTCTCCTGTTCGGGCGGCACCACAATCGCTTCGTTGCCATAACCACCGTCCTCAACTTTGACCCGCACCTCATAGACAATTGGTGTACCTGTGCCATCGGTTACAGTTAAAGTTAGCGGGTAAATACCGGGTTCGGTGAAGGCATGAATCCCGATCATTGCGCTGTAACCGCCCTCAAAGGGGGTAAAAATCATTTGGCGATCAGTAAAATTTGCGGTGATAGTGAAGTTAGGGTGGGCAGCAATTTTGGCGCTGATACTTTTGCCCTGTATGGCGGGGAGCGGCGCAAGTTGAAAATCGATGATGGGCTGTGGCAAATTGACGAAATTTCCTGCGCTGTCGGACTCCGGTATCCGTAACATTTGCCCCGTTTGTAGTGGCGCATTGAGGGCAACATCATTGAATTCCGCAAGTTGGAGCATGGGAATTTGATAGAGCGCGGCAAGCTGCATCAGATTTTCCCCCGCTTGCACAAGATGGAGGGAAATTTTTTGCGGGGGGAGGGTGCCAGCTGCCCCTTCACTGACCAGAATACTTTGTCCAGCATACAGTGAGTCTACGCTGGAAATATTATTTAACTGAGACAGGCTGTCCGGGGTGCTGTTATAACGGGCAGCAATGGTCTGGAGTGTTTCGCCGGGCTGTACCATATGGGTGGTAATCATGCCCTGTGAGGTGGTCTGTGTACCGGGAATGACCAAACGCTGCCCTACCTGCACATTATCGGGATTCAAGAGGCTGTTGGCGGTGGTAATGGTTTCAATGGTTGTGCCATACCGTAGCGCAATCTGAGACAGGGTTTCGTCACGCTGTACCACATGAATCGTGATGCCGCTGGTCTCCGGCGGTTGGGCAGTGGGTTCTTGTGAAAAAACAGGCGTGCCAACCATCAACAGCACGCCTATCACAGCCCACCGGCTAATTTTCAAATACCAGCACATCGCCAAGTTGTACACGGTCTAAAAAACTCGGATGTGCCTCGATAAAATATTGGGCAGGTTTGGCGGGAGCATAGGCCAAGCGCCATGGTTTAGCATATTTTTTGTCTACCACGCACTTTTGAGCATCCAGCCAGACCACCGCAATCGGCATCCGCATCAACAGCATGTGAATCGTGGTGTTAACAATGCTCGGACGGTGATACACAAATAACAATCCTTCATCTGTTTCCAGATGGGCGCGCAGCATCAAACCGCGAAAATGACACCACATACTCGCACACCAGTGAGCGCGGGCAAGCACAATCTTGCCCGTCGCTTGGTTTTTAATCACCCGATTCCGGCTCATTGAGGAATAACCAGCACCTGCCCCACAAAAATCAAATTGGGGTTGCGGAGGTTATTCGCCGCCGCCAAACGAGTCACAGTCACGTTATAACGTAGCCCAATACGGAAAATATTCTCGCCCGCCTGCACGACATGGGTCAGGACTCCGCCTGTCCCGCCGGTGGGCGCGAGGGTTGCAGTCGCGGCGCTGCTGGTTGGCACAGCCGTTGCATTCACCACGGGTACTTTCAAAATCGTTCCCGCCGGAATTACATTGGGGTTGGTGATGTTGTTCATGGTTGCCAGCGTTTCAACGGTGGTGTTGTACAGCGCCGCAATACGGAACAACGTCTCACCCGTTTGGACAATATGTGTGCCGGGCGGGTTGCCTGTTACCGTGACACTCCCACCGCCTGCACCGTCCCCGGTTGGGGTTGAAGTGGCTGTTGGAACGACTGCCGTGGTTGTGCCAGAGGCAACAGTAGAGGTCGGACGCACCGTTGCTGTGGCTGTGGGCGTGACTTGCCCGGCTTTTACCGGAATCACCAATTCTTGTCCTACCGTGATGAAGCCTTCATCATTTAAGCCGTTGGCAGTAATGATGGCATCGACATTGCTCTGGAAATTTTCAGCAATTTCAATCAGGGTGTCGCCCGCTTGCACCGTATAATTCACCCGTCCCGGAAATTCATCGTCTACATCAGGAATAGGCGTGCGGGTCGGGGTTGCGGTGGGCGCATCCGGTTCGTCAGTGGCCTCATCCGTGGGGTCGGGTTCATCGGTTTCATCCGGCGCATCGGTGGCATCCCCTTCAGTGGTGGGGGTAGGGGCGGCATCGCCTAGCTGAACCAGACTGGCATCATCGACATAGATATTGTTGACCCCCACAGCACCCACAGGCGTACTGCGAACAAACACCGTGACTGCCGTTCCCTGTGCTGTGGCTTCTACCGAAATTTCGCGGTATTCATCATAAAAAGTGGTTTCATCTGACCAGACAATCGCGCCCGAAGCACCGTCTTGCCCTCCGGTGGGGTCAATCCCAACTTGAACAACCACATCTTGCGGCTGAATGGATTGGTCGGGGTCTTCAAAAGTCGCCGATGACCAGACGTACACAAAGGCCGAAAAACGCACTTCTGCACCATTGGTGACAGGCACCCGTTGATAGACCCCGCCGTCATGCGTCGCAAAAAAGGTGTTGTATTCCTGGGCGGCACTGCCAGACCGTACCCGATTCACCGGGGCAGGTTGATAGTCCGGGCGCAAATTGACGGAGGACGGCGCACCCGCAGGTGGTGGCAAACTCCACGGCTGCCAGCTTGGAGCAAGTTGCAGCGAAGGATCGCCGCCAATGGCAACATATTCGCCTTCAAATCCCCCATTTTGGAGCAAATTTTCCCCCTGCTGCGCGGCGACAGGGGCGGATGGTGCAACACTGATGAGCGCCAACAACAGCGCTAAACAGAGGGCAACGCGAATCAAGATTGGTGGGCGTTGACGCATGTGTGATCCCCTTAAAACAGTTTCATATTAATTTTGCACGCCTTTACAGATAGCGCAAGCAGTCACCCCCACCACATCGCCCATTTTTGACGGCTGAGTTCCAAATATTCAGGGTGGGCTGCGCCAATGTCGAGCGTCACAGAAGCATTATAACGTTCTCGCAAATCGCGTACCACACGTCCCCACTCAAAATTGCCGCCAATTCCCAATGGCAAACGCAAAAAGGGGTCGTTGGGGGCAGTTTCGCCAGCGTACACATGGGCAATGCGAGGTGCAAGGTCGCTGTCCCATAAATACTCTTTGACCAGATTCTTAATAACTTGATAGTGGGCGTAGGCAAGATCGAGGCCGAGAGCTAGCCCGTTCACCCGCCGCACAATTTCGCGCAGAACATTGAGCTGTTCGCGGTTATCCCAGCCCATCCGCAGCACCAGTTGAATATTGACCGCACGGGTTTCTGTGACCAGTGGATTTAACAGCGCCGCATACTGGTTAGCCAGTGCTAATTTATCGATCTCTTGGGAGGGTCGTCGAAATTGTACCACCATCAACACCACGCCCATCTCACGAGCAGCCGCAAGATGGCTGCGCCATGTAGCTAACACCGCTTCCTGAATCTGCGGCATCGGGTGTTCGGCGGGCAAATCGGCAGGACAGCGCCAGATAAGCGGGACTTTCACCGGTGCATTGGGCAAGGTCAGGGTGTGATTCTCGGTGGTGAGTTCGATAAATTCAAAACCACTTGCCACGAGCCGATTTAATTTATCAACATCAGAAAGGGGACAAACTGTACCAATCCGCATGATTATTGATGGGTAGGGTTGAGATTCAACACGGCTTCAACACTTTGCAAAAGTTCAGTCGGGCCAAACGGTTTGGTAATGTAATCATTCACTTTGGCAATATGCAGCCCTAAAATTTTATCAATACTCTGGGCTTTGGCGGTGACAATGATGACGGGGGTATCTTTAATGTTGGGGTCGGCTTTCATATGCTGGTAAATTTCCCAACCATCCATATCCGGTATCATCAAATCGAGCAATACCAGTTTAGGCCGAATTTGGCGAATGAGCGCTAGGCCAGTATGTCCATCACTTGCCCCATGCACCGTGTAGCCCCTGCGAGTTAAGATAAGTTTGACCAAATCCATCATTTCAGGCTCATCTTCAATACAAACAATCTCAATCGCAGCGTTACCCATGACTCATTTCTCCAAAATTCCAACCCATTTTTTTCAGTCTATCACAAAAAGAATGTGTGTCTACTAAGTCGCCATATTTATCTTAGTCATCTCAGTATAATATTAAGGGTTGCTGATTCGGCCTAACAAGAGGGATGAAAACCATGCTATTCGAGCTGTATGTTTCTAATTTGCCACCGGATTTTACCGAGGATCAAGTTGCAGCACTATTCGATATTGAAGGCACTTTTACCAATATCACGCTGCTGACCAATCAGCGCACCAATTTACCCCGAAATGCGGCAACGGTAGATTTTGAAACAGAAGAAAAATTCTGGCTGGTTTTGCGCCGCATGAATCAAAAAACCGTGTTGGGAAATCGGATTTTTACAACCCCCAAAGAACCTACCCAGAAATTGCGGATTCCCCCGCAGCTTTTGAAAAAACAGGCCAAAGACATCGCCGAATATCTCCGCGAAACTGACCTCAAGCCACGAGTCCAGATTCATCGGATGATCCGGCTGTGTGGGGTGGATTTTGTGCAGGCCCTACTGGAAGAAACCGACTATATTGAACGGAACGGCGGGTTGATGCTGCCGGACGGCACACGCCGCCGCACCAAAGGCGGGGTGTTTTTCCATATGGCACGTAACAACGTCAGTCATAAAATTTTGAAGCCCATTTTCTTTGCTCCAATGCCTGACCAGCCTGAAGTCGTGGCTCCGCCTCCACCGCCTGCCCCGCCCAAGAAAACTCCGTCGCAACTGCTCGAAGAACTGCGGCTGTCATACCGGGAGGCACAGCAGGAAATGATTCGGCTGCAAAGCGCCGGGGCAAGCAAAGAAACCGTGGGCGAAGCGACCAAACAGGTATTTAAGATCAAAAATACAATCGATGCGTTGCTCAAACGTTTTCCGAATCTCTCCTGATGAAAACCGCAGGAGAAATCCATTACAATTTATATAGACACCCTTACGCGAATTTGCTACACTTTGAGTCATGTGTCCTGTAAGGGTCGTTTTATCCTGAGTACGCATCTTTACCTCAAAAATGCCGCTTTTGCGCGAACGTGCGCTTTTTTTAGTATGTCCGATGGATATTCAATTTCCCTAATAACCCTATGATGGAACAAGACGAAGTACCTTCTTTAGAAGAACCTCCGCCTATATCAGTCTCAATTCAACCGGAGCGCGCCCAATGAACGACTTAAGCCGGGTCGTTTTGCTAGCAGTGCTGCTCCTCCTGCAATGTTGGCTTACCCTGATGTATTCCACGCTGATTCGCGCCCGCAAAACCCAAGTACGTGAACTGGCGGAACAGGGCAATCCATCAGCAAAACTTACCTTGCAGCTATCTGAAAATCCTGTCCAACTGCTCGCGGCTTACCAATTCTGGTCAATTTTATTGGTGGCAGGCATGGCAAGTTTGGGCTTGTGGCTGTTCATTCCCGATACACTTGCGGTGTTAAAAAAATCGGGCGTACCGCCTGAGAATGCAGAAATTCTTACGGCTACACTGGCTTTTCCCTTGTTTTCTCTGATAGTCACCATTTTGGGCTATCAACTGCCCGGCGCAATTGCCAATGGGCGCAATGAAAGGTTTGCAATGCTGGTCTCTCGACCAATGAGTATTTTAGTTTACAGCCTTACCCCTCTATTGACTCTGCTGCAAATGCTGAGTATGCGTATTTCGCGGGTGGTGGGGGTGCATGTCGTGTCCCAAGTCACCGAAGAAGAAATCAAAACTCTGGTGGACGCGGGTTCAGAAACAGGCACGATTGATGACGAAGAAAAAGAGATGATTTTCTCCGTTTTTAAATTTGGCGATACCCTTGCCCGTGAAGTGATGGTGCCGCGTATTGATATGGTAGCGATGAATATTCACACCAGCCTAAAAGAAGCGCTGGATATTATCATCAAAGCCGGACATTCACGTATTCCTGTTTATGAAGACTCGATTGACGAAATTAAAGGGTTGCTTTACGCCAAAGATTTGCTGGCGGTGTGGCAAAAAGGCGAAGAAACCACGCATTTAGCGGCGCTTTTACGTGCGCCCTATTTTGTTCCCGAATCGAAAAAAGCGGCGGATTTGCTGGAGGAATTTCAAACCCGCAAAGTCCATCTTGCGATTGTGGTCGATGAATATGGCGGGACAGCCGGTTTGGTCACATTGGAAGATTTGCTCGAAGAAATTGTGGGGGAAATTCGGGATGAATACGATTTATTGGAGGAAGAGGATTACCAGCGCATTTCGGATACAGAATATATCTGCGACGCAGGACTCGACCTTGATGATTTAAATGAACTCCTTGAGATTTCGTTGTCTACCGATGAAAGTGACACACTCGGCGGCTATATTTTTAATGTGCTGGGGGAAGTGCCAGAAGTCGGTGCGAAAATCGAGAAAGAAGGGGTTATTATGGAAGTGTTGACCCTAAACGGACGGCGCATCCAGAAAGTGCGTGTGACCCGCGTTGAAAATATGCCTGTCGCGGCGGAAACGGTGGAAACGGAATGACAGAGGAAGAAAAACAGGCGTTGGTGAGGGCAGCAATTGAGGCCAGTCAACGCGCCTATGCGCCTTACAGTCACTATCATGTAGGGGCAGCCCTCCTTACTGCTTCTGGCAAAGTGATCTTAGGGTGTAATGTCGAAAATTCCTCGTTCGGTGCCACGATTTGTGCGGAACGTACCGCCGCCGTCAAAGCCGTGAGCGAAGGAGAACGCGAATTTATCGCCATCGCAGTGGCGACTTCTAACGGGGGGTCTCCCTGTGGCATCTGCCGCCAATTTTTATTTGAATTTGCGCCAGAAATGCAGGTTATCATCGCGGATTTTAGCGGCACCATTCATTACGAAATGCCGCTGAAGGACTTTTTAGCGCAGGGATTTGGGCCAAAATCGCTGCCATGACCGAGCAGGTATATAAAACGGAGGCGGTGGTTTTGCGTCGGATGCCCTTAGGGGAAGCCGATTATTTGCTTACGTTGTATACCCCCCATCATGGCAAGGTGAAAGCGGTTGCCAAAGGCGCACGCAAAGCCATCAGCCGTCAAACCGGACATGTTGAATTGTATGCCCGTACCCATCTGGTACTGTATCGTGGGCGCGAATTACACACCATCACCCAAGCCGAAGTCCAAGATCCTCACGGCTGTTTGCAAGAGAACTTAGAGCGCAACATTTACGCCAGCCATTTTGTTGAATTGATGGATCAATTTGCCTTTGAGGGCGAAGAAAACGAACGGGCTTATCGTCTGCTGGTGAATGCGCTTGGCTGGCTGTGCCAACCCAAAGTCGATTTAAAATTAGCAGCACGCTATTACGAGCTGCGTTTGTTACGGGTGATGGGCTATGAGCCATCCTTATTTGATTGTGCGGTGGGCGGAGAAGAACTTGCCCCCGAACCTCAATATTTTAGTCCGGTGGAAGGCGGAATTGTGTGTTCATCGCACGGAGCAGGCCGCGATTTAATGCGGATTTCCTTACAAACTTTCAAAATCTTGCGTCACTTTAGCCGTTATTCATGGAATGCTGTTAAGATTTTGAAAATCCAAGAACAGCATCACCTCGAATTGGAACGGGTGCTGCATACCTACATTATTTTTTTGCTGGAACGCCGTTTGCAGAGTGTGAATTTTCTTAAAAAATTGAATCAGGATAATCCATGAGCATTGAAACCGCCATTTTAACCCCCAATGGATTAACCTCTACCAGTTATCGTGTGAACTCGCTGGCAGAGGCGGTACAGCATGAACCAACAGGTGTCTATACCGTTACACGCACCTACCATACGGGCATGGCACTTCTGCTGGATGCCCATTTAGACCGGCTAGAGGAATCAGCCCGTTTAGCCGACATGGAAATCACCCTGAACCGTGAACATTTGCGGCGTGGCCTGCGCGATTTAATCCGTCAAAGTGGCTATGCGGAATCGCGCTTTCGGATTACGCTGCCTGCCGAGGAACCAGACTGTATTTATTTGGCCCTTGAACCCCTGACTCCTGTCCCACCTGAAATTCGTCAGCATGGGGTGAAAGCCATCACTGTGCAGGCGCACCGGGATAACCCACTGGCAAAAACAACCGGATGGATGGTACAGCGCGAGCAGGCCATCGCCGGACGAATGGAAGGGATGTACGAAGCATTTTTGGTAGCCGATAACGGCGATATCTTAGAAGGGACGAGCAGTAATTTTTATGCAATTTTAGATGGGACACTCCATACCGCCGATGAAGGAATTTTAAAGGGTATCTCCCGGATTATCTTATTGGATGTAGCACGGGAGGTGCTGCCCGTCAGCCTCACCTGTATTGGGGTTAAAAATATTCCTCATCTAACCGAAGCCTTCTTGACTTCGAGCAGCCGGGGAGTGATTCCAATTGTTGAATTGGACGGCAGGCTTATTGGCAATGGAACCCCCGGTGCAACCACCTTAGAACTGCAACACCGCTACGATGGCTGGACAGAGCAACATCTGGAAGAAATCTAAATGCAAAACGCCTTTTTGTTGGATTTGTCTTAGAAAAGTTGTTGCAAAATTAAAAAAGCGTGTTATAATTTTTACTAAATGTTTAGCAAAATAGTTAAGCGCTTAACTAGCGTTTTTTGGAAAAAATGACGACCTTACAGCGTGTGGCAGAACGGGCGGGAGTTTCAACCGCCACCGTTTCCAAAGTTCTCTCGAATACGCCCTACTTTACGGATGAAACGCGCCGTAAGGTGATGGAGGCGGTTGAGGAACTTGGGTATGTACCAAATTTAGCTGCCCGCGCCCTTTCCTCTGGCAAAACCCATATTATCGCCATTGTTTTCCCGCAGATTTTCGACACGATTTTTACCGACCCCTTCATGCTACATATGCTGGAAGGCGTAGAGGCAGAATGTCGCCAGCGTGGCTATAACATGTTGATGAGTACCCCCCGCTTTAGCCCGCACGGATTTGATGCTCACTATCAACAACTGATCCAAAGCGGATATGCCGAAGGAATTATCGCCCTCGACAACATTCCGGCGCGGTCAATCCTAGAAATTGCCCACGAACGCGAGATTCCGGCGGTGGGTATTGGCTACCATGACAACCCCTACCATGTTCGCAGCGATGACATTGCGGGTGGCAACCAACTTATGCAGCATGTGCTGGCGTTAGGCCACCGCCAAATCGGGGTGATTGGTGTGCCAGATGAGTTGAATTTTTCGGTGCGGCGGCGGTTGACCGGTTTTAGAATGGCGACTGAAAAATTGCACCTGCCCTTTGAAACGTTTCCTAAAGAAGAGGGTGATTTTTCGATTGCGAGTGGGGCAGAAGCGACAGAAAAACTCCTGCAAGCCCACCCCGCATTAACGGCCTTGGTCTGCCTCAATGACCGCATGGCAATGGGCGCGATTCAACAAGCCCGGATGTTAGGCCGTCGCATCCCAGATGATTTAACCATCGTTGGATATGATGATATTCCCAGCGCGGCTGTCTTTGCACCTCCCTTGACGACCATCAACCAGCAAGCCCCTGAAATCGGGCGGGCGGCAGCAAAAATGCTGTTTGAGGTGATTGAAGGGGCAGAACCCCTGCCCGTCAATATTCCACCCCTTTTGATGGTGCGTCAGTCATCCTCCGCTCCGGCGGAAAATTTGTATTTGTCATAAAAGCGAAAGGAGCGCTACCGTCAATCACAAACAAAGTAAGTATTTGTCCGTTCAAGTTTTGACCGAAATTTTTAAGGAGAGTATTGCATCATGTCGAAACGGTTAATCATTGTCGGTTTGGTGTTGGTGATGTTGGTCACGGGCTTGTCCCTGACCGCGACTGCTCAAGAAGAAGTGAGCCTTGTTTGGCGTACCCGTCCTGATAATCAGGCAGAAATTGATGTTTACACGGCTGCCAGCGAATCGATTGACGCAGGCTGGGAAGGCGTGAGCTTGACCTACAGTGCAGGCGGTCAAGAAGGCGCGGGCTACCAAGATGTGTTGATTGCCGAAATTGAAGCCGGCACCGCCCCCGATGTCTTCTGGATTCCCGGCACCGACGTTGCACGTTTTGCCGAATTGGGTCTGATTCTGAACCTGAATGATCTCGCCTCTGCGGATGCTGAATTCAGCAAAGACGACTTCTATCCCGGCCCGATGGGCTTTTTGACCACCCCCTTAGAAGAGGGTCAAGAAGTTTTGTGGGGTCTGCCCCGTGACGTGTCCGCCTTTGCAATTTACTACAATGCTGACCTGTTCGACGAAGCGGGCTTGGACTATCCTGCCGCCGGTTGGACATGGGATGAATTCTTTGCCGCCGCCGAAGGTATTACCGCGCTGGGCGAAGAAATCAAAGGCTTTGGGATGAATGCTTGGTGGGCGAACTGGGGCTACTGGGTCAATGCAGCCGGTTCCAGCTTCTTCACCGAAGATTACAAAGGCTGTGGTTTGAACAACGAAGCCACCGTCGTCGGTTTGGAAGCTGCCAGCAGTCTGTTTGAAAATGGCTGGGCCGTGCCGTGGGGTGAAGACACCGAACCGCCTTTCTTGGCCGGTAACGTGGGTATGTTCATGAATGGTCGTTGGGCAACCCCCGGCACCATCGCCAATGCGGGTTTCAATTGGAACGTTGCACCGCTGCCCGAAGGCCCCGGTGGCCCCACCAACTGGCTGTTCTGGGGTGCGTATGTGGTCAATGCCAAAACCGCCCATCCTGAAGAAGCTTGGGATCTGGTGACTCGTTTGACCAGCGCCGAAATTCAGGGGCAGATTGCCTCGCTCGGTGCGAATATCCCCAGCCGTGCTACTGAAGAAGCCATTGCCCTGTTCTTGGGAACCCTGCCGGACTCCGGTGTGGACAACCAAGCGTTTGTGGATGGTGCCGCCGTCGGTATGACCGAAGCGCCGCTGTTCTTTGGCGATTGGCCGGCGATTGATGCCGAATATGGCAGCCAAGTCAACCTGGTGTTGAACGGTGAACTTTCCGCACAGGAATTTGCCGACACCATTTGTGACCGTGTTGCGCCGTTGTTCGACAGCGCCGAATAAGTTCTCAGTTCTAAATTTTCGGGGAGAGGCGAACAACCTCTCCCTTCCCTCCTGCTTAGTTCAATGGGGAAACACAATCGATGGCTACCATTGCGTCCTCTCAAAAGCGCAGTCCAAATATTCCAATTATTATATTTATTACTATGCTCTGGAATGTAAATATTCTGCTCGGCAGTCTTGCCGCGTCGTATATTCTTTTTACAGAAGAACCGAACGAACAACTCAAAAGTTTAGGCGATAATGTCCGTTATTTTCTGGCTCTCGTGGTGCTTATCCCAGCAGGACTGGCATTGTACAGCAACATAGAGTTACTCCGTCTACGTTCGGGCGGACGTTACGCCGCACTGGTCATCAATTACGTGGGGGCAGTCCTGTCCTTTTTGTATTTGCTGCATCTGTGGGGTGTATTTGTCGCTTTGGATGATGCGGGAGAAGCACTTTTCAAAAACAGTGTGTTGCTCTGGGGATTTGCCATCGCCTACGCAATTTATTGGGCGGCAGGACGTATGGACGAACGGAATGCCACCCGCCGCATTTTTGAGACGATTGCGATTGGCCTTGCCATGATTATTTTGGTCGTCTTGCTGCTGGTGGGGGGTATCGCCGATGGTATCTGGGAAGTCATCACCCGGTATGAGGATCCTGTTGTCTGGATTGTCACCATTGCTACGCTGATTTACGCCTTTCTGGGGTGGAAGGTGCTGCATTTAGGCGAATTGTTCAATGAAACCCCCGACCAACGCGCCGCATGGCAAGGTTGGCTGATGGTTTCGCCGAACCTCATCGGGTTTATGCTGTTTTTTGCCGGGCCCCTGCTGCTCTCGTTTTATCTGAGTTTTACGGACAGCAAACCGGGCAATGTGCCACAAGTCATCGGTTTGGACAACTATGCCGATATTCTGGCGCTGGAAATCAAAACACAGGATGACCTAGAGGCCAATCCGCAAGCCGCCCTGAGTTTCGGATACATCCCGCTCGATGATTTCAAAATGGGCGACCAGCGAATTGTGATTGGCGCGAAAGATGTGCTGTTCTGGAAGAGCCTTCGCAACACGATTGTGTTTTGTTTGATGCTCGTACCATTAAGTTCGATTCCGGCCTTGCTGTTGGCGGTCATTCTCAATTCTAAAATTCCGGGAATGCGTGTGTTCCGTGCGATTTACTTTTTGCCATCCGTGGCAGCCGTCGTTGGAACCGCCTTAATTTGGCGCTGGCTGTATTCGTCGGACATTGGCTACATCAATTACGCAGTTTCGGAAATTGTGCGATTTTTGAACAGCACCTTTGGCACGAATATTAGCGACCCCAAAACCCAATGGCTCACTGATCAAGGGATTGTGTTGTTTTCTGTTGTGTTGCTGGCAGCATGGCAGCTCATCGGGTTTAACACGGTGTTGTTTTTGGCGGGTTTGCAAGGCATCCCCACGACCCTCTATGAAGCTTCGTTTGTAGATGGCGCGAATCGGGTGCAGCAGTTCCGATTGATTACCCTCCCGATGCTAGCCCCAACAACATTTTTTGTGGTTGTCACCACCGTCATTACCGGGTTGCAGGTCTTTAACGAACCCTACGCGCTGATTTCTTCCCGCCCGATGCCAGAAGCGGCCACCACCTCCGTTTATTATCTGTACAATCGTGGGTTTTTCCGTTTTGAATTTGGCTATGCGTCGGCGGTAGCATGGCTGCTGTTCGCGGTCATTTTCCTTGTGACGTTGGTACAGTTCCGTTTGCAGCGCTCCGGCAATTACGAGGCATAAAGGAAAAAACGCATGGACAACAGATTGATTCGTATTTGGCTAACCCGGTTGCTGGTTTATGCAATTCTGGGCGGTTGCGGCTTTTTGATGCTGTTCCCGTTTTTGTACATGATGTTCACGTCCGTCAAAGATTCGACGGATGTTTTTACGTTTCCGCCGCGCATTTTGCCCTATACGGCTGTCACCGAAACGTATAACGACGAAGAGCTTCCGGTCTATCAATTTGAAATTGACGGACAGGAATATGAGATGGTGCTGACCGATGATAAAGTCCCGCATGGTTTTTTCACCACGCAGGACAGTATCAATGTAGAAAGCCCGCGTGAGAGCAAAATTCAACTCTTCATTCCGATTGACGAAGCAGTCGAAACCGAAGAAGAAATCACCCTGACGGATGCCACCACAGGCAAGGAAGATTCATTCAAAGTTTACGAAGTTACGGTGGATGGGCAGCCCCAAAAATTGCTGCTGGCTTACCGTTCGTCGCTGGATGTGTTTGTTGACCCGGACAATCCCGAAATCAAAACCTATGCCGTCGCACGGACTGCCAAAGCGGTGGAGGAAGTTGATTTTCAACTTGATAACTATGACACCGTATTGGGGTTGAATCTGGATCGCGCTTTTACCAACACGGTTTTAGTGACGCTTGGCGTAACGTTTGGACAGTTGGTGACTTCAATTTTTGGCGGCTATGCGTTTGCCAGAATCCCCTTTCCCGGTAGAGATACGATTTTCCTGATGTATCTTGGTTCGATTATGATCCCGTTTGTGGTCTTGATTGTGCCTCTATATCGTTTGATGGTGGTCATCGGCTGGCAAGACAGGTTAGTCTCGCTGATTGTCCCATGGATTTTTACCGCTTATGGCACATTTTTAATGCGCCAGTTTTTCATGAACATCCCCAAAGAAATTGAGGAAGCGGCCTTGTTGGATGGAGCCAGCCGTCTGCGGATTTTGTGGACGTTGTTTGTGCCGCTCAGCACCCCCGCCATCGCCACACAGGGAATTTTTACCTTCCTCTATGCGTGGAACAGTTTCATTTGGCCTTTGATTATCATTGGCGAAGGGGATGAGCGAAATCCGGTGCTGACCTTAGCGCTTATTCAGTTAAGCAACATCGCGGCAGACAAGCCCAACTTGGTCATGACAGGCGCAGCGATTGCCATTTTGCCGCCGATTATCGTGTTCATTCTGGCACAGAAATATTTTATCGAAAGTGTCAGCAGTTCGGCGGTCAAGGGGTAAGGAAGTTAGCAGTTAGCAGCTAAAGGGCGGATAAGATCCGCCCCTACAATTTGCCATCAAAACTCTATAAAAATTGCCTTCTTAAAAAACGAAATTTTTATTTTCATCAACAAAGGAACAAGTCAAGATGCCGATTACAGGATGTGCCTACTATCCTGAACACTGGCCTCGTGAACGCTGGGAGCAAGATGCAGCCATCATGCGCGAGGTTGGATTAAGTGTGGTGCGGGTCGGTGAATTCGCATGGGATAAATTTGAACCCCGCTTAGAAGACTACGATTTTGCATGGATGGATGAAGCACTTGATATTCTCGCCGCGCAAGGGCTAAGAATCATCATGTGTACACCCACAGCAACACCGCCTGCATGGTTGCTCACCGAATATCCCGAAATTTTGCGGGTTGAGCAAAATGGGGTGCGGGTCAGCGCGGGTGGACGACGGCATTCCTGCGCGAATGTGCCGGTGTACTTAGAACATTCGCAGCGCATTGTGCAGAAATTTGCCGAACATTACGGCAATCATCCGGCGATTATCGGTTGGCAGGTTGACAATGAATTTGGCTGTGGCGAAACCACCCGCTGCCATTGTGACCATTGCCGCCGCCGCTTTCATGAATGGTTGGCAGAAAAATATCAAACTCTCGACGCACTTAACGCCGCGTGGGGAACGCAGTTCTGGGGCATGACCTACCATGACTGGACAGAAATTCCAATCCCCGGCATTGTGACCGAACCGCAGAGTCCCGCGATGCGTTTAGCTTATCGGCGTTTTTCTTCGGATAGCTGGGTGCGCTTTCAGAAAATGCAAATTGACCTGCTGCGCCCGCAGATTGGTGAACGCTGGATTACCCACAATTTGATGATCCGGCATTGGTCGCTGGATTACTGGGAACTCGCCAAAGACATTGATTTTGTTTCCTACGACAGCTACCCGCACGGGGTTCGGGATGCCGCAGAAGTGGCAATGAATCTGGATATGATGCGTTCGCTCAAACGCCAAAATTTCTGGATCATGGAGCAGCAACCGGGACGGGTCAACTGGCATCCCTATAACCCGACTGTTCCCGCCGGACAAGTCAAATCGTGGAGTCATCAAGCGGTGGCGCACGGGGCCGACGCGGTGGTGTATTTCCGTTTTCGGGCGGGGCGATTTGGGCAGGAACAATATCACATGGGCTTGTTGAAATGGGATGCTACACCCGACCAGTGTTATTTTGAAGCCCAATCGGTCAATGAAACTTTCAAGAACTTACCGGAATTTTCGCGTCCACAGGCCAACGTGGGCATCATTTTTGATTACAACGACTTGTGGGCGATTGAACTGGAACCCGTCACCCGCGATTTTAGCTACTGGCAGTTGGTGTACGAGATTTATAAACACTACTGGGAAGCCAGTATCCCTGTCGATTTTCTGCCACGAGAAGCCGATTTAAGCGGTTATGAAACGGTCATTTTGCCAGCAGGAATTTTGCAACATGCGGGTGAAGCCGAAAAATGGCACTCATGGGTGGAAAACGGTGGTCAGTTGATCGTAACATTCCGAACAGGCGTGCGCGAACCCGGCAGTATCGCGGTCAATGAAGCCCTTCCGGCGGGCATGACGGGGTTGATTGGCGCACACGTCACCAGTTTTAATACTGTTCCGCCCGCTTCGTATACTGATTGGCCTGACCATCGGGTCGGTTCAAAAATTCAGGCAGATTCAGCAGAAGTATCTTATAAAATCTGGGCGGAATCGCTGCATCCAAGTGATGCAGAAACCCTCTTTGCCTATGCCGATGGAACACTCGCGGGTCAACCGGCTGTTACGCGAAAATCGCTTGGCAAAGGCAGTGTAACCTATGTAGGCTGCTGGGTTGACCAGTGGGAATCTGTACTGGGACAGGTCGAAAAATCACCCTTGCAAACCTATCCGCTACGCGGAACAGATGGTACAGAGTGGACACTCACCTTTAACCCCACCGCCCAACCGATTGAGCATTACGAAGGGTTTGGTGTCCATTACCAGCAAGGCACAGCCTCATGAAATCATTGTCCATTCGTAAGGTTAGCCCGCCGCAACCAACCATTGAAAAATGGCAGCATGGGACGGTGTGGCATGGAGTCGATGCCGTTGAAATTGAACTTGGGGAAGCACATTGGTACGGGCAAGGAGCGCTGATTAACCAACATTGGCCTCTGGAAAAAATTGCCCAATATGCCGCACCCTTCCTCACCACCGACAATGGAGTGACGGGTCTACTCGGAATTTTAGAGCCGTTCTGGTGGACATCCGACGGCGTGGGACTCTGGGTTTCGGGCGATGAAATCACGACCAGTTTTAATGCCCCACTGGAAGGGGAACCGCCCGCCCATAGCTTTAAATTTCCTGCACCGCAAAATATCCGTCCGCAACTCGCCCAAAATGTCACCCCTGATGGGTTGCTCAAAATTCAGGGAAAAAATTTAACCATCCGTTTTTTTGAACTTGCCAATGCGCGGGAAGTCGTGGAGGCTTATTGGGAATTGATTCCGGTAACGCCGCCACCACCCGCTCATTATTTTGAAAAACCCTTGTGGACAACATGGGCGCAGTTCAAAAACAACCTTTCCGATGCGGTTGTGATGGGCTATGTCGAAAAACTGCTGGCGCATGGATTCCCCATTGGTACGTTGGGGATTGATGCCATGTGGCAGGATGTTTTTGGGAACACCCGCTTTGACCCGCAAAAATTTCCGAATCCGCGTGCGACCATTGAAACCCTCCATCAACAGGGGATTCACGTAACGCTGTGGTGTATTCCGTTTTATACGACGGCCTCCGAGCATTTTCGTACCGCCATCGACAAAGGCTATGCCATCAAAAAAGCTGATGGTTCGCCATTCATTACGGCATGGTGGGATGAAGGCGATATTGTTCTGCTGGATGTTACCAATCCAGAGGCTGCCAACTGGCACTTGGATAATTTACAGCAGCTTGCTACCGAAACAGGCGTGGACGGCTTTAAATTTGATGCAGGGGAAGGCTGGTTTTACAGCCACCCTGAATTGGTTTTCCATGAAAATCTCCCACCGAATCGGGTCAATCAACTGTATATTGAACAGGCTGCCAGACGATTTGCATGGTCAGATGTACGCTCAGGCTGGCACAGCCAAGCCCAACCAATGTTATTTCGCCAGTGGGACAAATCTACGTTATGGGGGAATGACAACGGCCTTGCCAGTGTGATTCCGCAGGCAATGACATTGAATATGCTTGGTTATCCCTACAGTTTTCCCGATATGATTGGCGGGAATAAATATGGTGATGTGCAAGCACAAACCTTGAGCGCGGAATTGTTGATTCGCTGGACTCAAGCGGTTGCGCCCATGCCGATTATCCAATTTAGCCTTGCACCATGGGAACAGGGGGAAGAATGTGCCACTCTTTGCGCCCGCTACGCCCGTTTGCACGGCGAACTTGCCCCGCGCAAAATGCAGGTGCATGGGCCAATTGTGCGCCCGTTGTGGTGGGCTGCCCCCACTGATGAAACTGCGCTGAGGTGTGATGACCAGTATCTCATCGGGGATGATTTGCTGGTTGCGCCAGTCATTCAGCAAGGCGCGGTGTCCCGTAACATCTATTTGCCACAGGGAACCTGGCGCAGTTATTGGAATAAGAATGAAATTTATCCGGGTGGACAATGGCTGGAAAATTATCCGGCACCCTTGGATGTGTTGCCTCTCTTTGAACGTGTCTAAATTGCAGGGGGGTTCACAGCCCCCTTGGGTCATTTCACCCCCATCATAAAAAATCCCGAATTTTTGATTTGTAGAGGTTAAATCGATATTAAATATTTGTTCTATTGTAATTAAATTTAGATTATGCTACTCTATATTTTAGTCTAACCTAAAAAGGAGATAGAGTGTATGAAAAAACTGGCTTTGTTAAGCCTCATTTGCGTTTTATCAGGGATGGTGTTTCCTGTTTACGCCCAAGATGCCCCCTTAAAAGTGGTCGCAACCACAACCCAAGCAACCGATCTGGTCAAAATTATCGGCGGGGATAAGGTAGAAGTAACCGGATTAATGGGCGGCGGGGTTGACCCCCATTTGTATCAATTTACTGAATCTGATATTGCGGCAATGTCCGAAGCAGATGTGGTCATTTACAACGGCATTCATCTGGAAGGGCGCATTAGTGAAGTGCTAGATGAGGTCGAACGCCGCGCTCCTGTCTATGCGCTGGCAACACTGGCAGAAGAACAGGGCTATTTGCTGCCTTCTGCCGCAGATGTCAGTATTCCCGACCCGCATTTCTGGTTTGACCCGCGTAATTGGCAGTTGGCTGCTCAAGGCTTGGTCGAATTTCTGTCCGAGGTGGACGCAGCAAACGCTGAATTTTATGCGGCAAACGGGGAAGCGTATATCGCTCAATTGGATTTGCTATATCAGTGGGGCGTGGAAGCCATGTCACTTGTGCCAGAAAATCAGCGGGTGCTGGTAACTTCACATGATGCCTTTCAATATTTCGGGGATGCGTTCGGTTGGACAGTACGCGGGTTGCAGGGCATCAGCACCGAAGATGAAGCAGGTGTGGGCGATATTCAAGCGCTGGTAGATTTTGTGGTCGAAAATCAGATTCCGACGATGTTCATTGAAAGCAGCGTGCCACCCGATACGATTGAAGCGGTGCAGCAAGGTGCAGAAAACAAAAACTGGCAAATTTCGATTGGCGGTGAATTGTACTCTGATGCGATGGGTGAGGTGGGGACATTCGGTGGAACCTATATCGGGATGGTGAATGAAAATATCACGCTGGTTGTCACTGCTTTTGGGTATGGCGATCAACTCTCTGTGTGGCCTGCTGACTTGCCGCAACCGCAAGATTTTGCGAAGGCGGATTAAATCTCAAATTGTCCGTGTCACATGAGATTCATAACTGAAGCAAGAGAAAACAGATGATGAACAAACACTATGCAATTGAAGTCAATGATTTAACCGTCGCTTACCATAGCAAACCGGTTCTCTGGGATGTGGATGTGACCGTGCCAGAAGGGGTGCTGATGGCGATTGTCGGGCCAAACGGCGCGGGTAAAAGCACGCTCATCAAAGCCATTCTGGGGCTAATTCCCAAAGCCAGTGGCGATGTCAAAATTTACGGCAAACCGTATGCCCAAGCGCGGCAGTGGGTGGGTTATGTGCCACAGCGCGGCAGTGTGGATTGGGATTTTCCAACCTCGGTGCTGGATGTGGTAATGATGGGCTTATACGGCAAAGTGGGCTGGATACGCCGTCCGGGTCGCAAAGAACGTGACCTTGCTATGCAAGCGCTGGCACAGGTGGGCATTGCGGATTTAGCGCACCGTCAAATTAGCCAGCTTTCCGGCGGGCAGCAGCAGCGCACCTTTCTGGCACGGGCATTGGTACAGGATGCACAGGTCTATTTTATGGACGAGCCATTCGCGGCGGTGGATGCTGTGACTGAAAAAGCGATTGTTGCACTGCTGCAAGAACTGCGCTCCCGCCAAAAAACGGTCATTGTGGTGCATCATGACCTGCAAACGGTGGAAGAATATTTTGATTGGGTAACGCTGCTCAATGTGGAAGTCACCGCTTCTGGCACAACGCAGGATGTGTTTACCGATGAAAATTTGCGGCGTACCTATGGCGGGCGCGTGACAGCCCTGCCTAGTCCGGTACGCTAAGGATGGTCAAAATGTCTAAATTCGGGCTGATTGTTTTGGCCTTGTGTGGTCTTTTTTTGCTGTTTGTCCCGTTCAGCAGCGCGGTTTTCGAGATTGAATATGGCTATAACCTGCAAATGGTCTGGCTCGGGGCTTCGGTATTGGGTTTGGTCACAGGCGTACTGGGTAGTTTTGCCGTTTTGCGCCGCCAGAGTTTGCTCGGCGATACCCTTTCCCATGCCGCTTTACCGGGAGTCGTGGTCGCGTTTATGCTGATGGGGCGCGAACTCGGTTGGCTGCTGATGGGGGCAGGAATCGCGGGTTGGCTTGGGACACTGCTCATGAACGCCATTCTTCGCACCACCCGCATTAAACAGGATGTGGCGCTGGGGATTATCCTCGCAGTATTTTTTGGGACGGGCATGGCATTAATGAGTTATTCGCAGGGGCATGAAGATGCCAGCCGCGCCGGACTCGATAAATTCATTTTCGGGCAAGCAGCCGCCATTGTCGAACGGGATGTCATCATGGTTTCGGTGGTGGCGCTGGCGGTGCTGGTGTTTATCGGGCTGTTCTGGAAGGAATTTAAACTGCTGACCTTTGACAGTGAATTTGCCAGCACAAATGGCTACCCCGTGCGCTTGCTGGATTTGATGCTGTCTACGCTGATTGTGATTGCAATTGTGCTGGGTTTGCAGTTGGCGGGGGTGATTTTGATGGTCGGGATGTTGATTGCACCCGGCGTGGCAGCCCGTCAATGGACAAATGATCTGAGCAAAATGGTCATCCTTTCCGGTATTTTTGGCGCATACGCGGGGGCAAGCGGCGCAGTTGTTAGCGCAGCAGAGGAAGGTTTGCCAACAGGCCCGCTAATTATCGTGGCAGCGTCGTTGATTGTCGTGATTTCATTGTTATTCGCGCCGGAGCGCGGTCTGGTCTGGACATGGTGGAAACAACGCCAAGATCAGCAGCAGTTTTTAAGCGAAAGTTTGCTAGCGGATATGTACCGTCTGGCTGAAAAACATCAAAATCGCAGATATGCCTGCCCTGATGGGATGCTCAAAAGTCTCCATGGCGGACTGGTCAAACCAGTTTTGCGCGAACTGGCAGCGCAACATCTGGTAGAAAAAACAGCCCACGGTTGGTGTTTAACCCCACTTGGCATCCAACAGGCCGAACAGTATGAACACAACCGCCAATTGTGGAAACTGTACCGCCTACACCGGGACGAACTCCATCTACAACCTGTTCACGAAGATTTCCGTCAAGATATTCATGAGGCTTTGCCGCGTGAGGTGGTGCATCGGCTTGAGCAGATGATGGTATAACCGGGAGGAAAACCAGATGGAACGTGTATTGATTGAACTGCTCCTGCAATTTCTTTCTGCCGCGCAGATTCAGGCTGTTTTGGACGACCCGCGCATTGTGGCAATTTTAATCGGCATGATGGTCGCCATTTCGGGGGCGCTGTTGGGAACATTTTTACTGCTGCGACATATGTCATTGACCAGTGATGCCATCAGCCATACGGTTTTGCTGGGGATTGTCGTCGCCTTTATCATCATGGTTTACGGATTGGAACTTGAGCCGGATATTTCTTCCCCTTGGCTAATTATCGGGGCAGCGCTGTCTGGCGTGCTGACGGTTTACCTCACAGAACTTCTTTTCCGTTCGGGATTGGTCAAAGAAGATGCCGCACTTGGGCTGGCATTTCCCCTGCTTTTTGCCATCGCCATCATTCTCATTTCGCGGTACGCAGAGGATATTCATCTGGATGAAGATACGGTGATGGTGGGCGAAATTGGGATCGCATGGGCAAATGCAAATGAACACTGTTTGGAAAATTGCGAGGAAGTAACCATTACTCCCGACCATCCTGCTGCCGAAGTAGGGCGTACCTGTATCAATTGTAAACCAACTGGCTCATTTAGCCCGCGTGATGCAGGCGCGATTTTTGAAGAAACATGCAGCAACTGCGGGACGTATCCGGCTTCGATTGCCTTTACTCGCGGGTATATTGAGACCGCACCAGAAATTATCCTGTGGCCTCGTGCGCTAACAACCATGAGTATCATTACCCTGCTCAATTTTCTCTTTGTCATGCTGCTGTACAAAGAACTCAAATTGGCAACATTTGATACAGGACTGGCAGCAGCACTGGGTTTTCGTCCCGGTTGGCTGCATTATGGATTAATGGCGCTGGTGAGTATTACCGCCGTTGGTGCGTTTGACGCGGTGGGGGCGGTGCTGGTGGTGGCATTTTTTATTGTCCCTGCGGCAACTGCCTATCTCCTAACGGATAAGCTCTGGCAAATGCTCACGTTAAGTTCGCTTGTTGGCGCGCTGGCTGCGTATACAGGTTATGACCTAGCACGGGGCGATTTTTTGGGCATTTACAACGTGGACAACCTGCTCAAATTTCTGGATAGAAATGGGGTCAATCTGGGTGGCAACACCACATGGGATGTCAATATTGCCAGCGCAATGGTCATGATGACGGGGATTTTTTTCCTCATCACATGGGTGGTTTCACCGCGCTATGGTTTGGTGTCCGGTTTGATTCGGCGGCGGTTGCAACGCCAGCGTTTTGGCGAACACCTCCTGCTGATGCACCTGCACCATCATGAACATACCCAGACCGCCTCGGATGAATTGGCGGTGAACACCCTGCATGAACATCTGAATTGGTCAAAAGGACGGTTGCAACGCATGGTATTCAACCTGCGAACCCGCAACTTGATTCAGGTTGAAAATCAGATGGTGCTGATAACCGAGCGGGGACAAAAACATCTCCAAAAATTCATGCAGGAGCGGATGTAGCGGTTAGGGTGTTTGTATTAAAACATCATCCCCTTGTCTTGACGACCTTTTTAATTTTCGTTACTCTAGTTGTCAGAAAAACGAAGAACCGAAGTAGTAAGCCTCGTTGGTTGGCGTTCAGAGAGCCGCCCCTTGCTGTGAAGGCGGTACGCACGGCGAAATGCTGAAATGGGTCGGGGAGTTGCGAGGGAGAAATGACCAGTATCCCTCGACGGGTTTGCCTCCGTTATCATGGCACATTGCATGAGTGAGGCCAACACAGATTGGCCTAAGCCGGGTGGCACCGCGAGAAGCCCTCTCTCGTCCTGGTATGGGAGAGGGCTTATGTATTTAAAGGATGCCATTCATGTACTCACAAATTGCACCCCCGTTGGAAGTTGTTCGAGAATTATTCACACAGGGCGATTTAGTCCCCGTCTATCGGTTTCTGCCAGCCGACCTTGAAACCCCCGTTTCAGTTTTCCTCAAATTATTCAACGACAATGAGGCCGCGTTTTTGCTGGAAAGTGTCGAAGGGGGCGAACAGGTCAGCCGCTATTCGTTTATTGGAGTCCAACCCCGCACGCTGATTAAACCGTTCAATTCGCATGATGTGCTGGAAACCATCAAGCAAGAAATCGCGCAATACAAACCCGTTGCGCTGCCGGGACTGCCCCGTTTTGTCGGTGGGGCTGTCGG
The DNA here is from genome assembly GCA_964639245.1 of uncultured Anaerolineae bacterium. Classification (GTDB taxonomy): domain Bacteria; phylum Chloroflexota; class Anaerolineae; order Aggregatilineales; family J027; genus SB15. The sequence goes on along the minus strand of CAZXCU010000016.1, from coordinate 42,394 downwards.
GTACATTAGTTACGATTACATTCGCAAAATTGAGTCCCGCGTGCCGGACAACACCCTCAATGATGTGCCTGTCCCCGAAGCAATGTTCATGCTCTACGAAGATTTAATCATCTTTGACCATGTAAAAGCCCATATTATTGTGCTGGCAAACGCCCACAACTTGGGCGATGCGAACGCGGCTTATGCAACCGCCGTAGCGCGGATCGACCAACTGGTGGAGCGCATCAAAAAACCTCTGCCAGAACTGCCCCCCGCCGCCGGAAAATTGGACAAAGAACTGGAATCCACCTTTACCCAACCCGAATTTGAAGCCGCAGTCGAGGCCGCCAAAGAATACATTCGGGCGGGGGATGCGTTTCAAATTGTGCTGTCGCAGCGACTTTCCCGCCAGACAAGCGCCACCCCTGTGAATATTTATCGTGCTTTACGCATGTTGAATCCTTCCCCCTATATGTTTTTCCTGCATTTTCCAACAGATGAATCGCACGAAGCGCTGACGATTGTGGGCGCATCCCCGGAAATGCTGGTGCGCTTGGAAGATGGGATTGCAACCGTGCGTCCGATTGCAGGCACACGTCCACGCGGCAAAACCTATCAAGAAGACCTGTGTTTTGCGGAAGAACTGCTCCAAGACCCCAAAGAGCGGGCTGAACACATCATGCTCGTGGACTTGGGACGGAATGATTTAGGGCGGGTGTGTGAATATGGGTCGGTGCGTGTGCCAGATTTAATGGTCGTGGAGCGTTATTCGCATGTGATGCACATTGTGTCGAGTGTTGAGGGGCGCATCCGACCAGAATATGACGCATTTGACCTGCTGCGAGCAACTTTTCCGGCGGGAACGGTCAGCGGCGCTCCCAAAATTCGGGCAATGGAAATCATTGATACCCTAGAAAAAACCCGTCGAAATGTCTATGCAGGCGGTGTGGGGTATTTCAGCTTTGACGGTTCTATGGATACCTGCATCAGTATTCGGACTCTGGTGATGGTGGGGGATAAGGTGTATGTGCAAGCCGGTGCGGGCATTGTAGCAGACAGCAACCCAACTTTAGAGTATCAGGAATGTCATAACAAAGCCCGTGCGCTCGCTGAAGCGATTAAACTTGCCGAAGGTGGTTTTTAAATTTCATGAAAAGGAAATATCCCATGCGCGTTTTGTTAATTGACAACTACGACAGTTTTACTTACAACCTTGCCCAAGCCTTCGGGGAATTGGGGGCAGAAATGTGCGTACTTCGGAATGACCAGCTTTCCTTGCAAGATATTCATGCAATGCAACCCGAACGCATCGTCATTTCCCCCGGCCCCGGTACACCGGATGACAGCGGGATTTCGCAGGAAGTGTTACGCGAAATCTCACCGACTATTCCAACCTTCGGCGTGTGCTTGGGGCATCAATGTATCGGGCAGGTGTTCGGCGGAAAAGTTGTGCGGGCTGCCAACCTCATGCACGGCAAGGTGTCGGAGGTATACCACCGCAATCACCCTCTTTTCACAGGTGTTCCCAGTCCATTTACCGCCACACGCTACCACAGCTTGATTGTCCAAGAACCTGTTCCCGATGAACTCAACATTATCGCGTTTACAGGGGAAGGGGAAATTATGGCGCTCAAACATAAAACACTGCCGATTGTGGGGGTACAATTTCACCCCGAAAGTATTTTGACCCCGTTTGGCCCGCGCATGATGCAGAATTTTATGGAAGGTTTATTTTAAAACCTATCTGTAAATTAAAACGGTGGTCTGGTGCAGTTTAATAAATTACGACGGATGCCGGGTAACGCGGGGCATATGCACAACTGTACGGGCGTGGTCTATGCCCCGCCATCCTTCCTTTGCAGGAGTCGGTCACAGACCCACCTGTACCCTATCCATATTTAAAGGTTAAACTGCATCAGGCCAGCGAACATTGCGCTAAAGCACGGCGTTAAAATGAATTTATAGATTGATACTAAAAAATACGGCGGTTTCAACTTCAAAACCGCCGTCTGTGAAGGTTATTTCTTCCAAAGTTACGAACCCGCTTCGGAATATTTCACCTCAATCATATCTTTTAAAATGCGTTCCAATGCCATCGAGTGTTGGCAATAGCCACGCACATAGGAAAATTCGCAAGTGCAGTGAAATTTGCCCTCTTCAAATTGAACGGTATGTTCATTGTTATCGCCTTTGACAATCACTTCAAAACGTTCAAAGTTAAAGCGGTTGCGTTCTTCGGCATATTGTTTGGCTTTTTCCAATTTGCTGATGCGCGAGGAATCGGTATGGTAATTCTCATTTTCCTGCTGGGAGGGCGGGACAATCATCCGGTCTAGGATTTTTTCTAGCGCCATTGTATGTTGAGAGTACCCGTGGGTTAAAAAGTAATCATAGTCGCTGTCGAATTTGCCATGTTCATAGATGACCCAGTGGGTACTATTGTTCCCCTGTACTGTCACTTTGAAGTTCTGAAACTGAAAACGTTCAGGTTCTTCCGCGTAGCGTTTGGCTTTTTCGACACGGCTAATCATTGCATTGTCCATTGGAAAACTCCTTTATTCTAAGTAAAAAAAACACGCTGGCGTAATGTGACAGCGTGCTTTATCTGACTCGGTATGTGGCTTGGGAATCTGATATTTTCATCAACTACAACCTCCCCACGTATTAAAACCACTATATTGCAGATGCCGAATGGAGTCAACTTATCGGGCTACCAAAATAAAAGTTATAATTGGCACTACTCGAATTTGTTAAATGGAGTTACGCCCCTTGCAACTCATCCGCCCACTACGCCCATTGTATTGGCCTGAAATTGTCTATCACCTTCAAGCGATCCTCGCAAATACATCGGAAGTTTATATTGTGGGGGGGGCAGTACGCGATGCCTACCGGGGTGCGCCCCTCAAAGATGTAGATTTGGCTTGTCCACATGATGGGCGACCCCTTGCCAAAAAAATTGCCAACCTGATGAATGGGGCCTATTATCCGTTGGATGCCGAACGGGGGGTTGGGCGGGCGATTGTCGAATTTCAGGGCGAAAAATATGTGGTGGATGTGGCAGCCTTGCGCGGCGATCTCGAAACCGATTTGCGGGATAGAGATTTTTCCTTGAACGCGATGGCTGTTCCCCTTGCGGACGAAGAATTAAATCAAATTTATGACCCCTGCGATGGGATCTTGGATATGCAAAAAAAACGGTTGCGGCAATGTTCCGAAACAGCAATTGCCCATGACCCGGTACGGGCTTTGCGGGGGATTCGTCAAAGTTTGAAATACAGATTTTATATTGACCCGATGACCCGCGAAACCATTAAACGGGATGGTGTTCAACTGGTGCATTCTTCCCATGAGCGCGTGCGGGATGAGTTTTTCGCATTGCTGGGGGAATCAAAACCCCAGAATGGCTTGCTGGCGCTGGAAATGATGGGGCTGCTTCCATTGATTGTGCCAGAAGTTGCGCACTTACAAGCCCACAACCGCTGGCGCTACACCCTGCTCATGCTTGAAAAAATGGATATTTTGCTGACAGTGATGAGTCCGCGTCGGGATGACAATTTAGGGGCGAATGCAAGTTTTGGGACAGTCGTGTATCTATTAGACCGCTACCGTGATATTTTCCGTCCACATCTCTCTAGCGAGTATCCCGAAGAACGGACACATCGGATGCTGCTGATGTTTGTGCTGCTGATGTTGCACGCCGACGAAAATTCGCATATCCCAGCCATCGAACGGGCGCGAATGCTTAAACTGAGCAATCAGGAAATTAAACAGATAGAGGCGGTGCTGCTTCACTGGCGTTTGCCTGCTCAACTGCATCAGTCTGCCCCTTTAGAAGTCCGTCAAGTGTATCGGTTCTGGCGAACAACGCGGGTTTCTGGCATCGATGCGTGTATCCTCAGCATGGTTATCTATTTAGCGGACAAAGGTGTAACTGTCAATATTGACGAATGGATGAGTTACCTGCAAACAATGGCACAACTTTTGGAAGGTTATCCTAACGCGATGAACCTTGTCCCGCTGGTATCTGGCACAGACTTGTTAGAGGAATTGGGCATGGAACGCGGGCCGCAGGTGGGCGAACTGCTTGAGTTTTTGCGCGAAGCACAAGCGATGGATGAAATCCATACCAAAGCGGAAGGCTTGTCCTTAGCCAAACAATGGTTAAAGAAATTTTAATATTTTAAGTTTGGGGGGTAGACAAATTCGATGAACGGCGTACAATCTAAAGTGTTCATTCAAGTGAACACCTATCGTTTTTTAATTGCAGAAAGTCTCATGAACGAGAAACTACCCTCTGAGCAGCCGCCCATACGTAGCGGCAATAGCGTCCGGTAGTCCCCTTTCCTTCCTCCACAGTGGCAGGCGCGGGGAGATAAAACCGCGTTATTGCCGATGCTTAGCATGACTGCTCAAAAAAACAGAATACCCTGTGTACATTTTTGAGTGCGAACAGTTTGTCTGTTCGTCTGGAGGAAAACCCTATGTACAACGATTTGTTGTTGGATCGTCTCGTCGCCACGCACGATCACGAAGCCGATGAACGTATTGAAGCGCTCATCACCGAAATTGAAGAATTAGACAACCTCCTCAGCCCGGAAGCGCAGCAGCTTATCCGTGATTTGCGTCCACACATTGTCACTGATGATGTGTACGAAGAGATGGATGAGCAGGCCACCTTTGGGGAAAAAGTCTCTGACACAATTGCCAGTTTTGCGGGGAGTTGGCCTTTTATCATCATGTTCCTGCTGGTGATGGCTGGCTGGATAGTGATGAATCTGGCAATGGGCAAACACAGTTTTGATCGCTATCCGTTTATTTTGCTGAACTTGATGTTGAGTACCCTTGCAGCCCTTCAAGCACCCGTCATTTTGATGGCGCAGAATCGCCAAGCCGACAAAGACCGTGCGATGGCGCAAAATGATTTTCAAGTCAATCTCAAAAACGAATTGGAAATTGCGGACTTGCACCGCAAAATTGATGCGCTGACCAACGCCATGACCATGCAGACCCAATTGGTGAATGCGCTGGTGGCGGCACGTCGTCAGGAACTCAGCGCAACGGTCAAAGCTATCGAAAATGCGCGGCGAACAGACGGCGTAGGCAATCAGTTTTTGTCTTGACAGTTCCTTCATAGGACTGTTAGAATGCCCCTTAGTAAACGGGCCTGTAGCTCAGCTGGGAGAGCGCTACAATCGCACTGTAGAGGTCAGGAGTTCGAATCTCCTCAGGTCCATTCCAAACAGCAAGTCGCTTGACGCGGCTTGTTTTTGTTTCTGCTAATTTATTAAGAAAGAATCAACGATGAGTCTGCTTGAAGCGCTCGTACTTGGCATTTTACAAGGCTTTGCAGAATTTCTCCCCATCTCCAGTTCTGCTCATTTAGTGCTTATTCCTTGGTGGGTGGGGTGGGATCGCCCCTCGCTACTTTTTGAAGTCACGGTGCATATTGGCACAACCACGGCGCTCATCTGGTATTTCTGGAAAGATTGGGTGAATTTTGCCAAAGCAGGTTTTCAGATTTTGCGCCAGCGTGCCATCAAAACCGATGATGAAAAGGTGCTGGTTTTAATTGGCATCTCCACCATTCCGGGGGTGATTGCCGGAATTTTGCTCGAACCCTATTTTGAAAACGAACTCTCTGACCCGACCTTCACCGCCATTACGCTCTATATCACCGCCATTTTGTTGGTTGGGAGTGAATGGTACACTGCCACCCGCCCTGGCAACAAAACGATGGGACAAATGACGGTATGGGATTCGATTTTTATCGGGATTGCCCAAGCTGTTGCGATTATTCCCGGTGTTTCGCGTTCTGGCAGCACGATTGCAGCAGGTCTGGTTAGTCGTTTGACCCGTGAAAGTGCAGCCCGGTTCAGCTTTTTGATGGCAACCCCCATTATTCTGGGGGCAGGGGCAAAACAATTGCTCGACATTGCGTTTGGCGAAAAAGTTGAATTGGATACGATGGTCATTGTTGTTGGCTTTTTAAGTTCTATGGCTGTGGGCTATGCCTCCATTGCCTTTTTGCTGAGTTTTGTGCGGCGGCAAAAACTGTATGGATTTGCTATTTACTGCACGCTTTTTGCGACCATCAGCTTAATCGGAATTGCGCTGCGGTAGATAAACGAATACAGCTTACATACGGTGGTTTTACGCAACAACTTGTGGTTGACTGCGTATACCCTATTGAAACATGGCATTCAGTAGGAGAGAAGAATCATGTCAGAGCCAATCTACGAACCGAAAGTCAGATATACGCCGGGTCAGCCACAGCCTTCATCCTCAGGCCTCCTGCGAACCCTCCTCATGCTGGGTTGCGCGGTGATTTTCCTGTGTTGTTTTTCCACCTTTGGCATCGGGGCGGGTATTACGGCGCTGGCAGCCACGACAGAGGCCAATGAACAAACCAAAACAGTGACTGAAACACTTCCTATCGAAGACATCGAGAATATCAATCTTGTTATAGAAAATGAGGTGGGTGAAGTCACAGTCAACGGCAGCCGCACGGCAGAAAACATTGAAGTAACGCTGAAAATGCGGGCAACTGGCGTGAGCGAAAGCCGCGCCAAAGAAAAACTTGAAAATCTCGATTACGAGGTTGAGTTTGATGATGACGAATATATCATCAAGGTTGAGAATGACAGCGATGAATCGTTTTTCAACTTTGGGGATGCCACCGTGGATGTGATCGTCACCCTGCCAGAAAGTATGAACCTGAGCGTCACCAATAATGTAGGCAAGATTGATATTCGTAACGTGATCATCCGCGACCAACTGGATTTAACCGTGGATGTGGGCGAGGTGCGCTTTGAAGGACAGGTTGGCCCGCAGGGGGAACACCGCATTGAGGCGAATGTAGGAGATATCACAGTTCAAGTCACGCGGGACAGCCGTTTTGCCTTAGATGCCCGTACCGATGTGGGTGAAATTTCCACCGACCTTACCCTAGAAAATAAAGATGAAAACTGGGAAACCGTCAGTCAACATCTGACGGGATTGTATGGGGATGATGACCCCGAAGCCACCTTAACGATTGTATCCGATGTAGGGGCAATCGAAATCCGCGATTAAAGCTGGTAATTTGGGGCAAATTCAAGCGTCCTTTGGGAGAATTCTCTATAATCAAAGGACGTTTTTTATTAAATGCCCTAGAGGAAAATAACTCATGCCATTGGATGTACAGGCGGTACGCAAGCAATTTCCGTCCCTTCAGCAGGTGGACGAAGGACGCACACCTATCTTTTTAGATAATCCCGCCGGAACACAAGTCCCCTACGCGGTGATTGAGGCAGTCAGCCACTACTTCACGTATGACAACGCCAACACAGGGGGGTTTTTTGCGACCAGCCAACGGACAAGTGCAATGAAATATGCCGCACGACAAACGCTGGCAACTTTTTTGAACGCCAACCGTCCCGAAGAAATTGTTTTTGGCGCAAATATGACCACACTCACCCTGCATTTTAGCCGTGCTATTGGCAAAACCCTTAAAGCAGGGGATGAAATTATCCTGACACAAATGGATCACGATGCCAATGTGACCCCATGGCGATTGCTGGCAGAAGATTTGGGAGTCACAGTACGCTGGGTGCGGCTTGACCCTGAAACAGGGACATTGGACATGGCAACCTATGAAAATGCGTTGAATGAAAAAACCAAACTCGTGTGTGTCGGTCATGCTGCCAATGCCTTAGGCACGATCAATCCGATTCAAAAAATGACTCAGATGGCCCACGACACAGGCGCAAAAATCTACGTGGATGCTGTGCAATCTGCCCCGCATGTGTTAATAGATGTACAGGCGATGGATGTCGATTTTCTGGTCTGTTCGGCTTACAAGTTTTATGGCCCGCATGTTGGGGTGCTGTACGGAAAATATGACTTATTAGAAGCCTTAACCCCCTATAAGGTGCGCCCAGCTTCTAATAAAACACCGGATAAATGGGAAACTGGCACCGGGTGTTTTGAAACAATTGCCGGAACAAAAGCCGCTGTCGAGTATTTAGCTTCGTTAGGACAAGGCGAAACCTTAAGAAATCAATTAGAAAACAGCTATCAAAATTTAATGGAATATGAAAAGTTGTTGGCTTGGCAGTTGCTAGACGGATTACAGGCTATGCCGAATATTGAAATTCGTGGTATTGTGGAAAAAGCCAATGCTGAGATGCGTGTGCCAACCGTCATTTTTCGGATGCCTCATCGCCATCCCGATGACATTGCACAAGCGCTGGCGGCTAATGCTATTTATGTGTGGAGTGGCGATTATTACGCTGTTGAAACCATGAATGCGCTGGGACATGCAACAGATGGCGGCATGGTGCGAATCGGGATTGCCCATTACAACACAGCAGACGAAATTGCCTTTGTGATAGAAAAACTTTATGAACTGTGCTAATATTTTCATCAATGAAAGCATCTGAGGGATAGTGTGATGCAAATTTGCCCGAACTGTGCGTATAATAACCGCCCCGGTGTGGTTTTTTGTGAAAATTGTGGAACAAGCCTGATTGGTAGCCAAGCCACGGCGGATACGAAATCGCTGGACAAAAACGAACCCGTCGTGGGGGTAGATACCAAAATAGAGGTTGAAGAAATCAAGGATGCTGGGGTTTTAGGGTCAGAAGTTTTCCCACCTCATGCAACCTTACGCATCGAGATTAATGACGGTGCCTATGTCCTTAAATTTAATCCGCAAGATAAAGATATTATCTTGTTTGGACGCACCGACCCTTCAACCGGTGTCACTCCCCAAGTGGATTTAACACCTTACGCAGGCTATCGCATGGGGGTAAGCCGCCGTCATGCCGAAATCCGCAAATCCTCCGCCCAAGATAATACCCTTGAACTCTGGGATTTAGGCAGCAGTAACGGCACATTCCTGAACGGGGAACGCTTGATCTCGCACCGTCCCTATGTTTTAAGTGACGGTGATGAAATTCAACTTGGTCAACTGAGGGTGCGGGCATTCTTCCAGAAGAGCGTGACCAAAGCGCTTGACCCTGCTCAGGTAGAAGGGTTGGTCACGCCAACCGAAACACCCGCGTCGTCTGCGCCACAAGCAACCGTTAAAATGACCGCAGAAGCTGTGCGAGAAGCCATTGCTGAATTGAAAAAAGCGGAAAATAATGTTACGGTGGCGATAGAGTCGGCCTCCAACCCGGTTGAGGCACAGCCATCTGCCCCCAAACCAATCATGCCTGTCGTTCCCGGCAAAGAAATTTCTGAAGCAGCTAATCCTTCTTCCGCATCGGAACTCAAACAGCCCGAAAATCCGCCGATAACCGCAGCACAACCTGATCCCGCTAAAAATGAGGTGGAAGAAAAGAAGCCAGAACCTTCAACACCCACCCAGCCCGAATAGACTATTCCTGTTGTAAGTGATGGTTTTTTTATTCATCATCCTTGATGCGTAAAATATCCATCACTTCGTCCCTCACTTTGGAAACCGCAAACAACACCCGCCCTAATTTGGTGCCTTTTTCAACCAAAACAGCCAGCGATGCACGGTTAGCCGGATAGACGACCATCGTACCATTGTCTGCGTCAATCATCAGGCGTTTGAGTTCGCCCTGCTGCAAGCGATTCAGCGTTGTTTCTGCCAGCCCAATCAGGGTTGCGGCCATTGCTGCAACTTGCGGACTGCTCGTCGGGTTTTCATAGGGGTTGTCCTCATTACCGGGAGGATATGCTGCAACTAACAAGCCTTCAATATTGACCACGACGGATGCCTTAATCCCCGGCACAGCCATATGCAAACTTTTGAGAGTGCGTTCTAATTTTTCACTACGATACTGTTGACCCGGCATAGGTTTCCTCGCAATTTGAGTCTAACGAGGAGTATAACGGAATTATTTTACTTGGACAATCTAAGAAACCGCTTGGCTCATCCCTCCCCAATAGCGCTGGGACTCTTGTTTGCAGATTTTCCTAGAAGAATGGGGGAATCAGTCAGAAGCGGGAGTGGCAGTTCGGGCAGCATTGGTGGGGTCAATTTCAATAGATAGGGTTGAGGTCGGCGGTGCATCCCGACGTGGGGCAGCGGAATCATTGCTATCAAAAATGCCTGACGCAAGAATCAAGATGATGATGATGACAACACCTATAACAGCAGCCACACCAATCAAACGGGCCAACCGCTTCATTTTCTTATCCTCAACGGCTTTTTTGAGGGGAGTATTGGCAAGCAGCCAATCTGCTTCCAGCGCGGTAGCGAACTGATACTCTCCTTGCGAATTGGTTTTAACCACCAGCCCATATTCCAAACTACGAAGGGTGGCTGCCAACTGAGTCGGGTTGACTCCGGTACGTGACTCCAGCATCCATTGTTTCAATTCATCAAATGAGACCGCACGGGTAGGATTTTGTTGATAAAACTCCAACAAGGCCAGAATCGTGACCTGCTGGGCTGGGGTGGTATGTTGCCAGAACTCGCGGATAACTTCGCCAGTTTCTTCCAGCGCAGCCGTGTAAATGACATCGATTGCCCCTACCCCAATCGGGTTCACACTCGGATTATTGCGATGGTAGCGGTAAAGCAATCGGCAAACAGAATGCAGCAAAAAAGGATACCCACCACACAAATGGAGAATGCGGGTGAGGGCTTCCTCCGTAAACTGATACTTAAAGGATACAGGTTCGGTAATCAATTGGCGGGCCGCGCTTGTTTCCAAGTGCTGCAAGCGAAAATAGTAGGTCAGATTGGCGGTGGGATAGTGACGGAGCGCGCGGTCTTCGTCTTCCATTTTAAGGCTTGCAACAATACTTAAGCGTTCGTATTTTTCCAGAATTTCTCCCAGAAAATCAATGAAACCGGGCGGCAGACGCTTTTCATCAATCGCGTTAAAAATCTGCTGAAAATCATCCAAGAGCAGCAGCAAAAAACGGGTGCGCTGGATGGCACTCAGCACCACATCCAAAAATTCATTGGCAAACCATTCGAGTAAGTCTACCTCGGGTATGTCTTCGGATGGCATTTCGGGGATGCGGTAGGTGCTGGCTCCAATAAGTTCCATGCGCTGCAAAATGCGATGAACAAGCGTTTGCAGATAGGTATGCGTGGAGTTGAGCGAATCAGTATCCAGATAAACCGGTTGGTAGCGTTCATCGACAATATACGGAACGTGCATCAACACCGACGTTTTGCCAATGCCTGTACGCCCTAGAATGACCAAAATTTCGGTGTTGTTGCCTCCGACCAGGTGCTGCCGGAGAAAAGCGATCACGTCCTCACGCCCATAAAACAGCGTGGGGTCGTCCGGTGGGCTGAGTGGATGGTAAGGAATAGTATCAGGCATAGGTCAAGTATGCCTGATAATGGCAAAATTCGCTATTGATAGGCCGCTACCGCCGCAGGGACAGCTTCATAAATTTCAAAGAAGTTGTCGAACCCGATGATTTCAAATACCCGTTTGACCTTGTGGCTCAAAGCAGCCAATTTCAAATCGCCGCCTTCTTCACGATTTTGGGTCACAATATCAGCCAGCGTCCGCAGCGCAGAACTGTTGATATACTTGACTTCGGACATATCCAGCACCATTTTGTGATGTCCGCTGGTGGAGGAACTTTGCAGCGCCAGATCCAAATCGACTGCGCCCTGTGAATCAATCCGTCCTTCTATCGTAAATACAACCACGCCATTCTGTTCTTTTTCCGTGATATTCATGGAGATACCTTCCCTATGATAACTGCTTATTCTTATTTTATCCCACTTTGGGGGATACCAAAGTTAGACTCGCACTATCTATGCCCTGCTAAATAGCAGATTTATTTTTACAGGGGCATCATATATCATGTCTTACGTGATTTAGCCTGATAGGTAGCGCGGAATGAGTACAGTTTTTATCAATTACACGTCCGAGGATGAAACGCTTGCCAAGCGTATTTACGGTGATTTATTAAAATCGGGTGTACAGGTTTGGACAGCCATTTATGATGTCACACCCGGTGATGACTGGGAAGAAGTCGAGCAAAAGGCGCTGGATCGTGCCACTGTGATGATTGTCCTGCTGACCAAAAAGTATCAACGGGACGAGGATGCCCTTACCCTTCAGCAGTATGCCCAACAAGCAGGCAAAAATTTAATTTTTGTGCTGGCAGATATGGGGGTAAAAGCGCCAGATGGTTTCCCCGAAATCAAACTCAAGCGGCGTTACAGTGAAGCGCTGGGAGAACTTGCCGCGCTGCTGCCGACGGGCGGTGAACCCCAAGACCAGGTGCCTTCTTTTCAACAGGGGAACGAAGCCTATCATCTTGAAGATTATGATGGGGCAGCCGAACACTACAGTAAAATTCCTGACTTCCCCCATCATGCCGAAGGATTAAATGCCCGTGCTGCTGCCTATAACGCGGTGCGTCAGCACCAAAAAGCGTTGGATGATTTGAACTTGGCGATTGAACTTGCGCCGGATGTCGCTAAATATTACCGCAACCGCAGTTTAGCACTTTCTGGGCTTAAACGGCATGAGGACGCGCTGGCAGACGACCAAAAAGGACTGGAAATGGAGGCTGAATCACCCCGCGTTTGGAGCAGCTACGGCATGACCCTGCTGGCACTTGGGCGGTATGAGGAAGCCAAACAAGCGGTTGAAAAAGCGCTCGAACTCAATCCCGATGAAAGTTACTACATTTATCAACTTGGGGTGATTGCAACCCAAGCGAATGATTTAGAAGGTGCGCTGGCAGCTTATGACCGTGCGCTGGCGCTTGACCCGGAAAACGCGGATATTGATTCAGGACGACGGTTGATTCTGGGCAAATTGGGGCGGTTTGATGAAGCACTGGCAGAAGTTGACCGCGAAATCAAGAAAAACCCGCGCAAAGGCGGTTCGTATATCACCCGTTCGCTGATTAATTTTTATATGGAACGTTACGAAGATGCCATTAAAGATGCGACAATGGCCTTAGAACGCGGTCAAGCCAGCCAACCCGCCGCCTATTACAATCGGGCAATTGCGTATTGGAAGGCCGGCCAGCCCGACAAAGCCAAAAATGATTTGCTCAAAGCCACCCAGTATATGCCAGAATTAGGCAGCGCGGCAGGAATTCAAGCCAGCGCCGAAAGTGAATTGACACAGGAAATTGGGCTGGCGATTCTGGAAGCCTTACAAGCAGACGGCAAACTTTAGTTTTTCGCACAACGGGTGGGTTAAACCCACCCCTACGAAATCCCGTGTTTAGGATTGCTAGGGGCGGGGACAAGCGCTTTCGGGTAAGAGATTCCCTCAAAACGCCACTAATCAAACGATTCAGCAGCGCGAAGGGTATTTTTCATCAACATGGCAATCGTCATCGGGCCAACCCCACCGGGAACAGGGGTAATCGCGCTGGCAACAGGCTCAACCGCCTTCGTATCGACATCCCCCACCAGCCGATAGCCACTTTTTTTGGTGGCATCGGGGACACTGTTAATGCCCACATCAATCACCACCGCGCCGGGTTTCACCCAATCGCCCTTGACCATTTCGGCCTTGCCTACCGCCGCAATCAAAATATCAGCTTCGCGGCAGACCTCCGGTAAATTTTTCGTGCGGCTGTGGGCTACCGTGACCGTCGCATTGGCTTCAATCAGCAGCAAGGCCATCGGAATCCCCACAATATTGCTGCGTCCCAGCACCACCGCTTTCGCCCCTTCAAGCGGCACTTGGGTCGCTTTTAACATTTCCATTGCCCCCTGTGGCGTACAGGCCACAAAACGCGGTTCACGCCCCTTCATTGCCAGCAGCCCCATATTCATCGGATGAAAACCGTCCACATCTTTTTCATAGCGGATCAAATCGAGAACCGTTTTTTCATCCATGTGTTTAGGCAGGGGCAGCTGCACCAGAATCCCATGTACCGCCGGATTCTCATTCAGTTCGCGCACCAAATTTTCAAGGTCAGCTTGGGGTGTGTCGGCGGGCAGATGATGGGCAAAGGACTCGATCCCCAATTCGGCACAGGCTTTGCGCTTGGAACTCACATAGGTTTGCGACGCGGGATTTTCTCCCACCAGCACCGTTGCCAGACCGGGACGGGCTTTGCCTTGGGCAAGGCGTTTTTCAATCGCTTGTTTGACTTCCTGACGGACACTTTCCGCCAGTGCTTTTCCATCAATCAACATCAGAAACATTCCCTTATAAAAATGTATAATCAGTGTAGCGGGTTTGGAGAACCGCCGTTAGTGACGAATGAAACGGTTTGTAAACGCTTTCCGACAAATCTTCTACAAAAAGTTAGGTGATTGTCAGGTAACATTAGACGTAGGAAATCTGTACTTTTTGCATGGAAATAAACCGCAAAGACAAGTAGTAAGGAAGCGGAGTATGTCTAAAAGCCAATCTTCATATGAAGGACACTGGCGGACATTGACACGGTGGGCGCTGGATAAAACGAAGGCAAGAGTCAAAGCGGCTGGTCAGGCGTTGGTAGAATACGCCTTGATTCTGGCTGTTTTGGTGTTTGCCCTCATCATGATCCTTTCAATTACCGGCCCTGCGGTAGGCAATGTCTTCAGCAACGTTGTGGCAAATCTGCTCGATTTGACCGTCACCCCAGACCAGCCCATGAGTGAGGCCGATTTCTGGAATCTGGTCACCGCAGTGGCCTCCTATACACCGGACGTGAACGCGGTCATCACCAACACACCCGCCGGAGTGGGCGATGCCGATGGTGATGGAAAGCCGAACGACAGCGATAACTGCCCTGACCATTACAACCCCGGCCAAGAAGACTCGGGTGGGACTGTGGGTGTCGGCGATGCCTGCGACCTCAGCAATCCGGTGGCAGATAGCGATAATGATGGCGTTCCAAACAGTTCGGATAACTGCCCTAGCAACTGGAATCCTGACCAGAAAAACTCGGATGCCCCGGCAGATACTTTAGGCGATGTCTGTGACCCTTCACCCTTTCCGCCGCCTGCCACAAACACACCCGGCCCGTCACCCACGCCCAAAGATGTGCTGTTCCCCTATCCCTTTGATGACAACGACAATCCTGATAACTGGGAAACTGATTTTGACAGTATCCTCAAAGGCCCGTGGAACGCGGAGTGGTGGGATGCAGCAGGCAGCAGCGCCGGCGATTGCAACAACGGCGCGATTTTTAATGGCACAGGCGGTTATTCAGGCAGCAACCCGCCTAAAGAAACCACGCAGGAAAGCGATATTCGTTTCCCGCGCAGCAGCCATTCCACATGGAAAACGGTCAGCAACGCCCCGCACCCGAATGTGAGCGCGGACTTTTGCGGACGGCTGAGCAAAAAGTTCACCCTCAAAGCGGGCAACTACACATGGAAATATAAAAATGACAACAGTCTGAAAATTCATGTCAATGGGGCATCCCCGATGGTCAATGCCACCAGCGTGAATTCCAGCTATGTCACCACCGCATGGACAGTCCCTGCTGATGGCGAATATGATATTGCCATCGTGTTTGTGGACACCACAGGCAACGCGGTGCTGGAAGTCGCCCTTTTGGATGGCGGTTTGCAGGACGCGGGTGAATGCGATTGGCAGCAAATCCCCAATGCCAATCAACCCACCGATGACCTGCCCAGCTTGCCCTCGCATTCTGGTTCGGCCTTCTGGTCAGACAGCCCCACCCGCAATTACTACAATGATACCTACTGCATTTTGCGTTTGCGCGGGGTGCTGAATCTGGTCAGCGCCACCCGTCCGCGTGTGGAATGGTGGGACAAATACGATTTAGCCGTCACCACCGATACCGCGTGGTTTGCTATCCGGGAACAAGGCACAAGCGACTGGATGATGCAAGAAATTCATCGCGGCGGGGTATCCAATTACACCTGGACACGCCAAGAAATCCGCCTCGATTTGTTTGATGGCATCAACGGGACATCCAGCGCACCCGTCAGCGATCTTGATTTTCGTGGGAAAAAGGTCGAAGTCGCCTTCATTATGCAGGCCGACAGCGCCACCAACGACAAAGGCTGGTCGGTAGACAGCTTCCGCGTTTTCGAGAAAACCTACCAATATTTCTACATGGGCTACGATGATGATGCCGAAAGCACCACCACCGATTGGGTGACAGAAGGCACATGGGGCAAGGACACCGCCCGCGCCAACAGTGGCAGCAGTTCATGGCACGACAGCCCCGGCGCGAATTATGCTTCTAACGTCAACAGCAGCTTGACTCTCAATGGGTTGCTGGATTTGCGTGGCCCCGAAGTGCTAGACCCCGAAATTTACTTCTGGCACAGCTATAATCTGGCGGCAACCACGGATCGTATTTTCGTCGAAGCCTCCGAAAATGAAGGCGAAACATGGGTGGCGCTCAAAACCTCCCCGTCCGATGCGACGGATTACCTTGAGCAAGCCACCTCGATTCCAGCCACCGATTTCACCGCCGTGAGTATCCCCTTGGATATTACGGGACAAAATTTCATCGGTAAAACCATCATGATCCGTTTCCGTATTCAAACGGATGCCTCGACCAATGCGGGCGGTTGGTGGATTGATGATATTCAATTCCGTAACAAACCCGTCTTGGCGGTGATTGTGCCGGATTACTGCGAAACCTTTGAAGGCAGCAGCGCGTCCTCTGACTGGACACCCGAAGGCTCGTGGGGCTTAAGCACCACCGCCTATGCCGGGACAAAATCCATGGCTGATAGTCCGGCAGGCAGCTATAGCAACAACGCCAATAGTTCGCTGGTGCTGAATCGTCCGGTGCAGTTAGATGGCATCGCTACCCCGCTTTTGCGCTTCTGGCATCGCTGGGAAATGGGCGCGGGCGACAATCTCTATGTCGAAATTAACGAGGCCGAAGGCCCCACAGCAGGTACATGGCAAACCATCTGGCAATTGAATTACGGCGCTGCGCCTGCGGGTCATGACACAGCCTTTGGCAGCAAAATTTCCGGTGCATCGTGGCAAATCCAACGGGCATGGCAGCCAGTCACGGTTTACTTGAACCCCTTCATGAACGCGGCGAACACCACCAAAACCTTCAACATCCGGTTCCGCCTGCAAGCCAATAACAGCACCAACAGCGACGGGTGGTATCTGGATGACATCTGCTTTGAAAATATGACCGACCCGGTGTTGACCCTGCCCATTGATGATGATTTGGAATTCACCCCCAGCCAGCGCTGGTTGATCGGTGGGCAATGGGCGGCTCAAACCTCCGATGTTCGCGGCGGGGCGAATGCCATGCAAGCCCAATATATCCAATATACCGACAGCATTTTGCAAATGCGCGGGATTGTGAACTTGAGCAGCGTCACGGCTATCGATAAACCCACCCTCTACTACTGGGAAAATTATCGGCTGAACACCGGTGCCGAAATTTTCGCCGAAGTGCGCGAAGTCAACGCCGATGGGTCTTCTTCCACCGCTTGGAAAGTCGTGGCGACCAATGCTGCAAGCGGGGTGCAAAACTGGGCGTATAACCGCCGTCAAATCGATTTGTCCGCCTATGCTGGCAAATATATCCGCGTGCGTTTCCGTATGCAGTATCAGATCAACACCAGTCCTTCGCTGACGGGGTGGCGCATTGATGAAGTTTCCATCGTCAATCGTGCCTCTGTGGAAACCAGCATCCCCCTCCCCTACAACGAAGATGCGGGTTTTGGTGCATTCGGCGTGGTGCGCGAAGGCAGCTGGTCAATTCTCTCCGATGCGCGGCCTCTGGGCAGCGGGAGTGCGCTTGGCCCGGGTCTGTGGACAGCCGAATACTTTACCAGCCCAAGCGCAAGTTCACCGGGTTCGTTTGGCACGCCGCTTGGCACGGAATCCATCTCCGAAATTGACTTTTCTTGGGGGAGCAGCAGCGCGCCGCAGTTGGTGCTGACCAACAATACCAACGCCGATAAAGATGATCGCTGGATGGCGCGGTACACCCGCACGGTGTTCTTCAACGAGGCCACCACCCTCCAGATTAACATCAACAGCAATGATGGACACCGCATGTACATTGATACCGCGCTTGTCCCCGGTACAAATAAATGGTCAGATGGATCGCAGTCCAGTTCACCCTCCTTCGCTTTTAGCGCAGGGACACACACCTTGCAGGTGGACTTCTATGAAAACAGTGGTAGCGCCAGCGTCAGCGTCAACTTTGTCCTGCTGGCAGGCGGTGAAGGCGCGGATTTGTTCGATGGCAACAGTTGGAGTGCCTTCTACTATCCCTACTGCAACGGCAACTTCATCACCCCACCGTTTAACGCCACTGCCGACTCGGTAGCGGGGTTGAATATGATTTTCCCTGCCGATACCCCACAGGTCGTGTTGGATAACAACAATGGACATGGTGTGCTTTCCGCCGGCGGCAGTGGGCAGCCCATTCAAGAAGTTGGTGGTTACGCCGTCTTTGAGGCCGAAGTTGTCACTGATACGAGCGATACGGTATCCAGAGTTGCAGGGGCTGGCCCTACCTATGGAACTCAGTTATGGAATGTCCATACGGCTACATCGGGCTACACAGGCACGAGTGGAATGCGGGCCGAGGGCGGAACGGGCACATATAACAACGGGACAAATGTGTCAACCACTTTGCCCAATATTGTCCCACGCATTGACTACCGGGTGAACTTCACCACCACCGGGACATACACAATCTACATTCGAGGGGCTGGGCCAACGAACTCTGAAGACTCGGTCAACTTAGGGTTGAATAATACGCCCCTAGCAACACGTCTTCTTGATGACTTTGCCCCTACTTTTGGTTGGATTGGTGGCAATACCTTTACCATCAGCACCCCCGGCATCTACACCATTAATGTCTGGGCACGTCAAGTAAATACGGTTATTGACCGCATCTGGATTGGCACCAATACCAGCGCCCGTCCCGGCGGCGGCTCATGCACTACAATTCCCGCAACTGCGAATGAATACTGGTTGGGACGCTACGAACGGAGCATCACTGTCGCAGACTCGACCAACCTCATTTTCAATCTGGACAGTGATGACGGACATCGGCTGTATGTGGACGGTGCGCTGATTGCGTCTGCTAATAAATGGGCTGCTGGCTTGCAAACAAGCACTGCATCCGTCAATCTGACTCCCGGCACGCATACCGTGCGGGTCGAATATCGCTCCGAAACAGGTTCAAGCCGTAAATTGCAACTGACCTATCAATTGGACGGCCCGGTCTTCCATTCCGATGGCTCTAAGACCGCCGATTACACCGATTGGTACGGTGCGAGCATCATCATTGAGGACGAAATTGACCTGAGTGGCACATTCAACCCCACGCTGACATGGTGGGACAAGTTTGAACTCGGCAACACCGACTCGGTGATTGTGGAAGTCTCTGTCGTAGGCGGCAATGACCCAGCCGCCGGTGCGCCCTCCAACTGGACGACCATCTACAGCGCCTATAGCTTCACCAACCTGAACTGGCGCAAACGTCTCGCTGACCTCACGCCCTTCGCGGGTCAAAGGATTGTCATTCGCTTCCGCGTGGATTCGCTGAATGCTGGCACACCTGCCGATGGCTGGTATATTGACGATATTCAGGTAGCTGAATAACGTCCCATAGAAACATGCAGTTTCAGAAGGGCTGTCCGCAAGGGCAGTCCTTTTTTTATCCCACCCGCCGATTTTTCTTTTGTGAACTTAAATTCATAGGCTTTGCGTGGTGGACAAGGTTAAATTCTGATAACATAGGAAAAAGTAAGGTGCATAGGTATAAAAACATATGTCATATGCAGGTTGTTTGTTTGTGCTGGTCGGGCCTTCAGGCGCAGGCAAGAATGCCATCATCAACACCCTCTTAGGGGAACAAAATCCGGGGAACTTACGCCAACTCACCACCATGACGACCCGCCCCAAACGCGAAACCGAACAAGAAGGTCGGGAACATTTTTTCGTGAGCCATGCCCGCTTTCAAGAATTGATTGACGAAGGAGCGCTCATCGAATATCAGATGATCCACAAAGAACATTACTATGGCACACCGCACGGCGGGTTAGAAACGGCGCTCACCCACGGCGAAACGCTTGTTGCCGATATTGATATGTACGGGGCAAGGGCGCTCAAAAACGCCTTCCCACAGAATGTCATGCTGGTGTTCATTGCCCCCCCCAACACCGCCCTGTTAGAACAGCGTATCCGCGAACGTTCGTCGGACACCGAAGCGCAAATCCAGACCCGTTTACAACGTGCTGCGCTGGAAATGACCTACGTGCCAGAATGTGATTATCTGGTGATTAACGATGACCTTGCTCATGCGACGGCATTGGTCAAGGAAATTATCTTGGCGCGGCGCTCCGACCAACCCATCACCGATGCGTTATCGGTCTGTGCGTGGATTAGCGGTGCGGCGGGTGTTTTGGTTGAGGATGAACACTTGCCTTGTATGACCCTCCAGAAGCGCGAATCGGCAGTGGAGACTCTCACCCAGTATCTTCAAGACACCCTGCATATCATCGCCGAAGCCGAAAATGCAGGCGTAGTGTGGTATCACCATGCAGAAAATCGTCCCACGGTTGAGCTAATTGTCCCGATGCGAACCCTGCAATACCCCTCCTTTGCCGAATGGCAGCCGCCCGAAGAAATCGCTCTCCCGATGTATCTTAAGGAGATGTTGGGGGATTTGAAACCCACTTTTGGATAAGCGCATCCAGCGTACCATCGGCTTGCATGGCTTGGAGAGCATCTTCCACTGCCCGGTATAAACGCCAATCGGTGCGCCGAATCGCAATCGCGTAGGGGTCTGGCACAATCCGTTGGGAAGCCAGCCCCATTTCTGGATGTTCCGCCGCATACTGCACCGCCGATACATAGTCCACCAGTGCAGCATCTACTTCACCGGTTAAAATGGCATCCATCGCTTCTTGCGGCGTAAAAAACCGTACAATGCTAAGATTATTGACACTCCTCGCAGCGACATCCCCTTCAGAGGCAAACTCCACCGCGACAGTTTCAAGTTCTTCTAGCGTTTGATAATTTTGGGTACTCACCAGCACATGCCCCGCATCAAAATAGGGGGAGGTGTAGCGCACCAAACTCGTCCGAAACGGGTCAGGGCGCAATGTTGAAATGACCATATCCGCGCCATAAGGCAAAATCAGGGAATCGTACAGGCCGTCATAGCCGAGCAAAATAAAGCGCACCTCAATCCCAACACGACGACTGATTTCCAGCGCAATTTCGGGTTCAAGTCCGGTAGGGATGGGGTCGCCGTGCAAACTAAAAGGGGGAAGTGTGGGGTCTGTCCCAACCACAAAAAAGCCCTGTGTTTGAATTTTTTGCCAGTTGGCATCGTAGGGGCCACGTTCAGGATTCCGTAGCTCTAACCCTGCGGCTAGCAGCACAAACAGGATGAGGCTAAAAAAACTGACCTGAAAAATTGGCTTTGGATGGCTTAATTGGCGTACCATGACGGCATCTCCCATCCCCGTGCATAGGCTTGCAGCACCAGATAAAGCGGTTTGGGGTCAAATTTGACAGACACGAGCGTAAAATAATCGGGGTAGCCATTGGTCGGAATGGGATAGCGAAATGCCCACAAACAAAAGGTTTCCAGCCATGGATAATTTTCTTCGGCATAGGCATAGGCATCCAGTGTATAAGCAATCCGCTGTCCCGGGCGCACAGCATACGTCCAGCGCGGATGGTCATTCCAGCCGCCTTCGGTCACATAGATTTTTTTGTCAGCATCGCCATATTTCACCATGACTTCGCGCAATAATTCTATGCGGCGGAAATTCAAATTTTCATAGCCCGGTTCCGCCTGCGGGGGGTGGGTAAATCCGTAAACATGTGCGGCAAGGCCATCAAAATAGCGATTGGCTCCTAGTTCATACAGTTGGGTTAAAAAATCGACATCATGCCAACCCCCTGCTCCGTGTGGTGGTTCATTGGTGGGGGCCAGCGCCCCCCCCAAAACAATCACATTCGGGTTGGCAGCGTGTGCTGCTTGGTAAGCCAGCGTCAGCAAATACGTATAACGGGCGGGGTCTGCCCCTTCGCCACTCCACTCAATATTTAGATTCGGCTCGTTCCAGATGATGAGCATGTCCACCCGTCCGGCATAACGTTCAGCAAATGCGCCTACATAGTCTGCATAGGCTTGGGCAAGTTCTGTATCCATATAGTTGCCGTTGGCTTCCGGGGGACGCGCCCAATCTGGCACAAAACCTAAACGGGCAATCAAACGGATTCCCTGATTTTCGGCGTGGCGAATAATACGGTCAGGATGCCCCCAATCGTAGCTGCCCTGTTCTCTTTCCACATACGCCCAAGGAAAATATTCGACGGCTGTTGCTGCGCCCATTTCGCGGGCTTTGATAAAGGTGTCTTGGATGACCGATTCGACCACTTCATCGGTTAGGCGGGTATGGACACACACCCGTTCATCGGTTGTTTGTACCGTGTGCGGGGGAAAGTCAAGTTGAACCGTTTTTTGAGCAACCGAGATTTTCTGTGGCGGAAAAGATGGTGCAACGGAGAGCAGGAAAAAAATACTTCCGAGCGCACTTACCCGCCACACCCAATACAGGCGCTTTTTATTCAGTTTCAAGAATCCCATAGAGAAAAATATCGACCATCCCTTCGACCCATGCGCGGTGTGGGAACAAACGCATCGCAAATTGGGCAGGACGTGGCGCAAATTGCCCTGTCGCCACAAAACCAATCACCAGCGCAGCAAAGGCTCGCCCCAGCATAATAGGGGAAATTGGACGCATATCCGGCATTTTGGACAGGCGATTAATAAAACCTACCCCATCAAGAGCCAGATCAGTCGTCATACTGGTGAGATAGCTGGCATTGTTCATCTGCATATCCACCAGCGCATAATTCAAAAAAATCGGGTGGTCATCCAGCACTGCGATCAACTGAACAAAGGTTTGGCGTACCATGTCCTCGGCGGTTTTGGCCTGACTCTGGTGCAGTAGCGTTTTGAGGGCTTGGCGCGGGTTGTATTTGTCCAACAGCGCAATTAACAGTTCGTGTTTATCAATCACTGCTGCTACAGCGGCTTCGGCAGCAATTTCTGCTTCTGTGACCTGATGATAGCCACGGGCTTGAAAAAGTTTATCTGCCGCCATCAACACAGCGGAATCAGTCATTTTTACCGGAGGCCAACTCAGCCACTTGGCGAACCGTGCCTAGCAGCAGCATTCCCAATTTAATCAAATCTCCGGCAGAGACACTGCTCGTTTGGAGTTTAGGATTTTCTTTGGCGGCTTTGTTAAACAGATACGCGCCGATTAATCCGGTGGTCAGGCCAAGAATTGCGCCCGCGATATAAGTGCTGGTGGTATTTTGATTATTTTCGTTCATCCCAGAATTTCTCGCTGTGGTTAGGAAGTCCTAAAACTTCAGAAATAGTATAACGCCATTGGGCAGCTTTGGTACGGGCTGTAATGATGGGGGTGGCTAATCGTTCGGAAGTCTGGTGGGCAAGTTCAGCCCCTTTCTGGCTGTATTCGCGGGCAAGCTCAAGCGGTTGAGTGGCAAAATCGCGCAAATACCCCGCACCCAATGCCAATCCCAGCAACACCGCATCCAGCACCAGCATGAGCAGTACCAAAGGCAGCAGCACACACATAACCCCCAGCAACCCCGCCATCACGCCGATTTCTCGCGCCGTTACATAGTCCGTCATGGCTAGCGCAAACATCCCTACCGCAAAAATGACCAGCAAAAGCACCGGAATCACTACTGGCAAGTAAATCTGGCGGAAGGTTTCCCGTTTGTGTTTCTGGAGAGACTGATCGCTCATGATGCTCGTTTCGCTGAAATTCCCCTCTAAGTGTAACATGGCTTATAGCACTGGCACACCTTAAGATTTGAGTAAAAAATTAGTATGAACCTACTCCGATTACCCGACGCATGGGATTCACTGCCTGCTCTGTTTGCAGATGGGGAAGTAGATGTATGGCTGGCCTCGCTCATACAGCCTGCCGATTATCTGCAACGCCTTAAAAAAACACTTTCCGCAGACGAATTGAACAAGGCCGAAAAATTTTATTTTGAAAAAGACCGATTGGCCTATATTACAGCGCGGGGGATGTTACGCAAAATATTGGGACACTATCTGGCGTGTTCCCCCTCTGACATTTATTTTCGTTACACAGCCTATGGCAAGCCAAGCGTGGATGCAACCTTGCAATGGAATGTGTCTCACTCGCATGAACGGGTGTTATATGCCATCAGCCGCGAAAAAATTGTGGGGGTGGATCTTGAATACATCCGTCCAGTACAGGAGTTCTGGTCGGCTGCCCGCCACTATTTTTCTGATGACGAATTTGCGGCACTACAAAAAATTCCTGAATATGCCCGTCTGGAAGCCTTCTATACCCTCTGGACGCGCAAAGAAGCCTATATCAAAGCCATTGGCGAAGGGCTGTCTATGCCGTTGCACAATTTTGATGTTTCTCTGCATGAACCAGCGCGTTTGCTGGCAACCCGTCCTGATGCCGATGAAGCCAACCGATGGGAATTATGGAATTTGAAAACTGAACCCACCTATAAAGCCGCCTTGGTTATCCAAAAAACGTAGGGAACTATTTTAACGAATAATTAAAAAGTTGGCAGAATTATTTTTCATTCGTTATCATAGAATCATCATCGTCGTCTAGGCGAAAAAATCATCAGTTATCTGTACTCTTTATCACTTGGGGAAGCACCCCACAAACGGTATGGTTGATAAGGTGGAGCATTTCAATAGGATGATTGTTCTGAGCAAAAAACGCCATTTCATCTGGGGGTTTGCCCTTCTGTTGGTAGGGTGGTTTTTATTTTCTTATGCCCAGAACATCCACGCTCAAGAATCTGAGCTTGATCTTGAGCTACCATATCCAACAGTTTGTACAGAATGCCATCAGCCCACCTTCAAATTTCAGCAGACAGCGACTCCCTGTGAGGAGTGTCACACCCCCAAACAGCGCTTAACCGATGAATTGACGGAGGCATGGCAACAGCTACGCGAATTTCATGCTGATGCCCCGCGTGTTTATCAAAAAGATGGGCGTTACCTCAAGGCGCTTGAAAATCTTGTCACAGCCTCCACGCTGGAAATCCATAGCACAAATGAACACTCGCTGCTGGTTGCCTTAGGCAACATAGCAGATTTTCAAGCGCTGCTGTCTCAGCTTGAAAATGAGTATGAGTCGGGTTTTTGGGTAGCTAGCCCATCACAAAAAGTACCGCCACAAGGGATGCGCTCCCCTGCTGAGTCCCCGGTGTTGAAATTCATCAAAGTGAGTTTGACTGCAACGCCAGTTTCGCTCGACGAGACCGTTTCGTTTGCAGTCATTGAGGCGGCCTATACGATACAGGCGCGGTTCTTGCTGGAAATCACCCTCCAGCGTGACGGCCCGCCCGCCGAAACTTTGATTCCTAATGTTGATATAGAGAAGAGATTGCCGTTTTTCCGCGTGCAGTCTCTTTTTTATTCATGAGTTCGGGAAATTTCTGCTGGCTGCAACCGTTCAGCCAACAGTGTTTCATAGAGTTATTCAAGGGAAAGGTCATGAGAAGAAAATTAGGGTTAATCATTTTTGTTCTGGGGAGTTTGCTGGTTGTCGGAGCAGTCGTGGTGAGTGCCTCCAACGAAAGCACCACCCCCGCCGCGCCTATCGCGCAAACCCCACCAGAGGGTGCTACGTATGTGGGTTCCAATACATGTTTTGGCTGTCATAGCCAGAATTACCGCGATTGGGACATGACTCTCCACTCTGAAATGGTCAAAGGGCCAGAAGGCAGCGTTGCGGATTTTGCCGCAGGTGCAGACATTCACGCCGTGGATGGCACCGCGTATGACATCGAATCTGTTACCTACGTTCTGGGGAACAAATATTCCCAACGTTTTGTCCAACAGACTGATGCAGGCTTCACTGTTCTGCCCGGTATCTGGCAAATTGAAGCGCAACAGTGGGTCGAAGCTGAAGCGGCAGATTGGGTCAATGACTGTGCGGGTTGCCATACCACTGGCTTGAATCCTGAAGAAGCCACCTGGACAGACCTCAATGTTACCTGCGAATCCTGTCACGGGCCTGGCAGTGCTCACGTTGAATTAACCAGCGCTTTGCCCGAAGGTGTTGACCCGATGAGTGAAGAAGTTTATGGGGCTCGCCAAGCGATTTCTAGCTCGGTAGATTCCCAAGTCTGCGGTCAGTGTCACAGTCAAGGCACCAGCGCAGATGGCGCACATCCCTATCCCACCGGACACATGGTCGGTCAACCCTTGGCAGATAGCTTCACGCTCGCAGAAGCTGTCGAAGGTGAAGACAGCGACCTGTTCTGGCCTAACATGACTGAAAAAAGCTATCGTGCTACCTATAACGTTTACATGAACACGGCTCACGCCAATGCTCTGCCCACGATCACCGAAAATGACCATGCCGGCGAATATTGCTTGGCATGTCACAGCACCGACTATGTTATGCAAGACGCGACCTTTGCACAGGATGTTGTCACCTTAGAAAATGCCCAGCACGGCATTACCTGTGTTCAGTGCCATGCCCCCCATGAAGGCACGCCCACCCGTGAAGCTCAGCTTCGCGTTGAAGCCTATGATTTGTGCGTGAGCTGCCACACTGGAACGAGTTTAGGGAATCGTCCTATTCGAGTTGGTGATGAAGTGCATCATCCGATGCGCGAAATGTTTGAGGGTGTTTCCTTCTTAGGGCTTGATGCTAGCCCCAGCCCGCATTATGCCAATGAAGCCTATGGCCCGATTTGCTCCTCCTGTCATATGGTCAAAACGACAGTCAGCCCGTTGGTAGGTGCTACCGCCTCACACAGTTTCCAAATTGTGTTGCCAACAGAAGCCGCAGAAGGCCAAGCGGACTCCTGCACTACCTGTCACTCGTTGGAACGGGATGAAAACAACACCCCCGAAAACCTGACCTTCTACATTGAAGAAGTGCAGGAAGATACCCAAGAACGGGTTGAATCACTGAACGCTGACCTCGAAGAAATCGTGGCGGCAAATCCCGATTGGGATCCTGAAGCCGCAGAAAAACCGGAAGAACAACAACTTGCCGAACGGATTCAAACCCTTGTGTCGTTCGTAGAAGCGGATGGCAGTTGGGGCTTCCACAATCCCGGTTACGCCGATGATATTCTGGGCGAAGCCGAAGATTTGATGGACGAATTGCTGGATCTGGTCGAAAGCTAGAACTTCTCACGCTTATAGGGCAGCGCCCAACGGTTTATAAGCGCGAATAAAAAGGCGGGGTCTTGTTAGAAACCCCGCTTTTTTTATCTATTCATGTTACGCAAAATGCTTTTAGGGATATTTGACCCCACCCTCAATCCCTCCCCATTGATTTATGGGGAAGGATGCAGCAAGAGCAGGGGTATTTTCTATCTTTGCGCGAGCTATTCCTCTGTCGTGCGGTAAACATCAATCGCATCCAGCGCAATCGTTGTCCCCTGTGAGCCTTCGTTGCGCTTGCCAGTGTTGACAATGCGTAATTTATGCCTGCCCGGTTCAAGGAAGATAATCTCGCTACTTCCGACCAGACTCAACGGATTGTACGCATCTATGGTGGCAACTTTCTTATCATCCACATACACATCAAACATGCCAAATTCCCAGAAATACAGATAGTGGATACGGAGTTTCTCACCGGAGAAACTCAGCGTCACTTCGGCATCTTCATCCCGCGAATAAACATAGCTGCCATCCGAGGTAAAGGTGGATTCGATTTTGTTCCAATCGCCATCCAAGAAAGTTTCGCGTCCGTCAATTTCATAGCGCCGCCAAGTTCCCTGTGGTTTGACATCCTCTTCATGGGTGTTACGCCATGATTTGAACTTGGCACGCACCACAATCCGCGATTGGTACGACCAACTCGCATTGTCCCACTCAGCACAGCTAATCAGGGTGATGAGAGGTTGATTACTGGGATGTGTCACCTCAATTGCCTGTGGGTCAACCGTCATAATATCAGTAATCAGATAGGTATATTCGACCCCATCCCCGACGGCAATCACAAGGTCGCCCTGTGAGAGTTGGTCAAGGTTACGGAACGGCCCTAACCCATCACGGTGCTGGACATGCCCGGCTAAAACCGCATTTCCCATCGTCCCGGGGTGGGCTGTGCCATCCAGATGGGCAACTTCTTCAGTCAGTTCGCTTACATCCCATGTTGTTCCCACCAACGGAGCGCTGGTCAGCATGGTATCCACGCCCAAACGCGGAATAATGATGCGGCTGGCGGGAATTTGCGGCGGGGCAAAATTAAACCCACCTTGCGAATTGGCATTATCTTCCCAATGAATTGGCAAAATTGCTTCGGATGAAATTTCCGAAAATTGAGAGGTGTCGGCAATCGCATCATCTGCATCTTGTTTTTCGGGTCGGGTCGTGAGGTTGGAGGCAACCAGCATCCCCAGAACCATGCTGCTGACCACCGTCAAAGTAATGACCACACGGATGAGCTGCGGAGTCGGGCGGGTCGGCAGCAGGCGGGCCAGTTTATCGCTGCGATTTTCCGCCAGCCATTGCGCCGTCAGCCACCCAATACACCCGATAAACAGGATAGCTGCCAACAACGCCAGCATAATTTCCATCGCAGAAAGGACTTGGAGTTCTAATCCAAAAAACAACCCTGTGTTGGCAGGCAAAGGTCGATACCCCGTGGCAGGGAGGGTATCGGCACTCCCACCACCGCTAGAACCTGTACCACCGCCGCCACCTGTGCTATCCCCACCGGCTGAACCGCCGCCAACCGTTGTAGCCGTTGCAGTGGCGGTAGGTGTGACAGGGCTAGGAATGGTGATGGTCACAACCGGGCTAGTTTCGGCAGGCCCCTCGGCAAAATTCAGTGTTGCTGTGTTGTTAATGGTTGTCCCCAAAGTAGCCAGCGAACTCACTGTTACCGTCACCGTCATGGTGATGCTGGCATTCGGTGCGACTGTCCCAATGGTAAAGGTGACGGTGTTGTTGGTGGAGTTAAACGTGGATGTCCCTTGCGTTGAGGTGGCAGAAACAAAGGTGAACAAGCCATTCAACGGGTCAACCACACTCACATTGGTAATCGCGGAAGAAGACGGGTTGGTCAGATTCAGCGTAAAGGTAATTGTTTCGCCGGGGCGGGCTTGGCTCACTGAGCCAATTTTGCTCAGGGCGGGGTCAACCAGCACCAGACTAAAATTGCCGACGACGCATGTTCCACCAATGGCAACGTTTAACTGCGCTTGTCCGGTAATCGGATTCAGGAAAACGACTGCTCCACCCGCAATACTGGCTGTATCCACCCGCGCATTATAAATCCCGGCTGGAATACCCCCAAGATTGTAATTCCCATTGGTATCGGTGGTTAAAACGGCGATGGTGGTACCGACGGTATCGGTAATTGTCACCCGCGCATTAGCAAAAACGGGTTCGTTTACATCACGGATATTGTTGTTATTCACATCGTGGAACAACGTCCCACCTAAACACCCTGCCTGTACACTGGTCACGTCCGTTACCGTGCGGGTGAGGCCATTCGAGGGAACATTGACACTGGTTGCTGTAATGGTATTGGTGTTGACTGTGCCGTTCGCTGTTCCTAGGGGGACAGTCACCACATGCCGCAGAGTCAACGTCGCTCCCGGCGGCAGCGCATTGGCTAAGGGTAAGGTGAATGTACCGCCTTGAGTTACGGTGCCAATTTGGGTTACGCCGGACAAAATCCGAACTTCCTGTGTCCAACCCGTTTGTGTCCCTACCGGGAAAGAAATCGTATAGCGGTCTGTTTGCGTGCCGGTGTTGGTCAACGTGTGGTCGTAGGTAATCGTTTGACCGGGGCTAGTCAGTTGTGCGCCGTTCGGAGCAAGCGTCATGTTCAAGGCGCTGTTCAATTGCAAACTAGCAACATTGGAGGCCGCATCGGGTGCATTGTCGTGGCGAGCGCTGGCCTGATTGTTAATTGACAGCGTTTGAATCACATTGGGCGGGGCATCCAGCGCAATATGATTATTCACCACCGGATTATCGCCCTGCTGCAAGGTAAACTGCATGTAAAAATCATGCGGTTGTCCCGCGTTCGGGGGATGGCTAAAGGTCACGATTTGTCCGGTGGCAGGCGGTGTTGCATCATACGCGCCTGCTTGTGGGGGGAATGTCACCGACGGGAAGGTATAGCCCGTGGGTGGGGTAATTTCTAAAATGAAAAGCCGTGCCGCACCCGCCGGAAGTCCATTGGTTGTGCCAGCCACAATATCAAACCGATATGCGCCGTTTGCACCTGTGGTTTGCGGGTTGGGCTGCACTGTATCAGCGACGGTCAAAATCCCGCCGTTGTCATAGACCAAACGCACCACCGCCCCTGTAACCGCATTGCCATTGTTGGCAGCATCCACGCTGTAGACCACACCGCTAGGATCAAAGGTATCGCGGAAATTCGGGATGCCGTCATTGTCTCTATCGCCTGAGCCTTCCAAACTGTCCGGCGAAGTATCCCCATCGGTATCCAGTGCGTAGGCGAAATCAGCATTTTCAACCAGCAAGGTGGTTTCGCCATCGTCTTGCAGGGTTGAAATTTCGACCTGTAGTTCTTCGGTTGAGGTAGGAGAGGGCGTTTCTGCTACGGCTTCAATGACAATTTGCTTGGGATTCTGGATACCATGTTCGCCAGTTTCCACTGTATCCATGTAATTGGCGGGGAGGGTGCTTTCATCCATCCAAATCCAGTACATACCCGCCGCTAAAGTGGCATCAAATTGATACGTACCATCCGGTTTGACCTGCAAGCCTTCGACCTGCACATCCGAAGCCATATCAAATACGGAGTCGCCGTTGTCTTGATAGAGATAAACTTTGGCGCTGCGAATTCCCGACTCGCCAGACCCGCTCCACTCACGGTTGGCATTGTTGTCATTAAACACCCGCCCGTTAATTTCGGTGGGAATTTCACCTTCCGCCGATTTTTCTGCCAGCACCACTTCGAGTTCATCCGGTGCGGTCACTTGCCAGACAGTCTGGACAAGATTTTCGGCTTCAGGAATGACCACCCAATAAACCACACCTTCGGTTAAATTCTCAAAGGTGAATGCCCCTTCTTGCACCGTTAGGCTTGTGACTAATGGGTCTATTTCGGCATCAAAATTGCCATCACCGTCATCTTGATACAGATTCAGGGTCACGTCGCTGGCGGGTTCGCCGTTTGTATCCATGACACTTCCACCGATGGACGCAGGAGGAATAGGCGTGGCGGGAAGGACAACTTCGCGTACATCAATACTATCTAAGGCGAGGCCAAGTCCACTGCCGTTCGTGCGACCTGTGTTGACAATTTTAAGGGTATGGAGTGTGGGCGTGAAATTGAAAATCGCCGTCGAAGCGCCCCGGCTTTCGGTATGGTAGCCATCGATGGTTGCCAGCAGCACCTCATCCAGATACACCTCAAATATCCCGAAGTTGGAAAATTCAAGGTAATTCACGCGCAAACTTTCCCCCGCGAATTGCAAAACTGCCATCGCGGTTTCATCTTCGCTATAACTGTAGCTGCCACCGGAGACAAACGCCGACTCAAATTGTTGCCATTCCCCTGATAGTTGAACGGCGGGGTGATTCATCTCAAAGCGTGTCCAACCTTCCGCCGCAAAATCGGGGGTACTGGTGGCAGTCGGCAAGGGGGTTGGCAGAGTCGTTGAATTTTTAATGTCAATCGCGTCAATGGCGATGACATTCCCTTGTGAGGATTCTGCTTTCAGGATGGTATTCTGAATCCGCAGGGTATGTTCCCCAAACGGCATCAGCAATTCCGCGCTGCTGGCAATCTGGCTATCGGGATTGTACCCGTCAATCGTCAGGATAAGCGCGTCATCCAGATAAATTTCAAATGTGCCAAAATTCCAGTATTGCAGGTAATCAAAACGCACCGCCTCACCTTCAAACGTGAGTTCGAGCGCAGCGCTGACATTGGTTGAGTAGGCGTAACTTCCCCCGGAAACAAAGCTGGATTCGACGGACTGCCATCCGCCAATAAATTCAATATCGGGGTGATTCATTTCGTAGCGTGTCCACCCCACCGCAACCGGTAGCGTGTTATTCACCGGAGTCGGTGTGTTTTCCACAATGATGACATTGGCAGTCGGTGTATAAGACGGGGTAAGCGAGGGAATCTGGTCAATCGGGATGAGGGAGGATTCCGGTGTCTGAGTCCCAACAGGTACTTCCGTTGTCCCGATGATTTCTGTCGTCGCTCCTATTTCGCTGGTTACAGTAGGTGTCGGCGTGGCGGGTGTGACATTTCGCAGCGTGCCTTTGATCTCAAGCGCATCCAATGCCAGCACCGTATCCGTTGATTCTGGGTTGGTATTGACGGCATTTTGCAAGCGCAATTGATGAATACCGGGGGTGGTTACAAATTCGATGCTGGTTTCAATATCGCTTTCGAGATTGTAGCCATCAATAAGCGCGACCAGCACTTCATCCAGATACACCTCAAAAATCCCAAAATTCTTGAAGCGTAAATAATCGAAGGTGATGCTCTCGCCCTCAAATTCAATCAGGACAGACGAATTCACATCTGCCGTATAAATGTAACTTCCACCCGAAACAAAATCCGATTCAATGATTTCCCACACCCCTGAATAAATAATACGTGGGTCATCGGATTCATAGCGTGTCCAACCGCTTTCATCGGCGGTGGGTTCAAGTGTGGGGGTAAAAGTTTCCACAGGTAAAATTGCGGGCGTTTCGGTTGGAATAAGGGTTTGTGTAGGAAGTTCGCCCTCAATCGTTGGCACAGGAGTTTCGGTAGCGGTTGCTTCCGCCGTAGGGGTTTCCGATGCAAACGGGGTCGGGGTCACGAACGGCAGTTCCATGGTAGGTTCGGGGGTTGATTCTGCGATTGGCTCGGTAAATGGCAGCGGTGGCGGTTCAGGGGTGGGGTTTTCGGATGGCGTAGTGCCATCTTCCTGAGCATATACCGCATGGACAGGCAGCACAACCAACAGCCCAACCAGCAAAAGTATGAGCAGCAAAGTACGGCGATTGCGATTCATAAGCAGCCCTCCGACTGCCAGCAAACCCACCATCGCAAAAGATGGGGGAATTTGAGAACTGGGGGGTGTTCTGACGACGGTTTCAAAATAGACCACCCCGGTTGCACCCGGCGCAAGTGAGCCTAAATTCACATTCAGATTCGCGCCGTTGGTGTTGGGGGCGGTGGTTCCAGCCACGGGTGCAACCGCCGGACAGGGTGTTCCCGCCCCTAAAATGGTCGTGGTGATTTGGGTAGGGGGATTCAGACGCGCTGTATCAATGGTGTCTGTCACCACCACATTCGTTGCTGAGATGGTATCAGGATTGGTCACACAAATAATCCAGCCGATGGAATCTCCCACCTGCACAGGCGTTCCCGGAGACAGATCAAACCCGTTTTTGGTCACGGTTAAAGGACGGGCAATATGAATGGTCACGGAAGCACTGTCATTGGTGTTATCGGGGTCAGTTTGTGTCATCGTTCCCCGTGAGGCGGTGTTGGTAATATCTGCGCCAACTGCGCCCGTCATTTGTACCTGAATCTGCAAGTTGACCGATGCAAACGCGGTTAAATTGCCAATCGTCCAGATGCCTGTTCCAGCGTTATAAGCCCCATTGGAACTTACAAAGGTCATACCCACCGGAAGGGGATCATTCACTTGCAAATTGGTTGCATTGATTGGCCCATTGTTGGTGGCGGTGAGCGTTAAGGTGATGGTTTCATTTTGCGCCACCACCAATTTACTGGCGGTTTTTGCCACCGCAATATCCGTTTGACCGGGGGCTAAAACACGACAGGCTATCGGAAAATTATACGGATTTTCGTCCGGGTCGTTGGTGACAAATTGGAGTGTGCCAATATAGTCCCCGGCGGCAACCGCATCACATTGAACAACAAAATTGGCATTGCCGGCTGGCGCAATGGATGCAGGTAAAACACCCACCAAGCTAAATCCGGGGGGTAATGTGAGGTTGGACAAGGTGAGGTTTGCCCCACCTGTATTGTTGACCACAAATGTTTCGCTGACAGGTGTCCCCTGTGCCGTATTCGCAAAATTGACATTGCCAAGCTGTCCATCCAGCACCGGAACACCATCATTCGTGACATTAATTTCCGGTGAATCGACGGTGCAGGTGATGGGGAAGTTAAACGGATTTTCGTCCGTGTCGGTGTTGTCAAATTGCACGGTGCTGTTGAACACACCGGCTGCGGCTGCCGTACATTGAATCGTAAATGTTCCCGTACCCCCAATCCCAATATTCGCGGGGGGCGGTGTGACAATACTGAATCCCGTTAGCGGAGTCACCGTCAGATTGGAAAGATCCAGCTGCGCCTGCCCGGTGTTGTTAATCGTGAAGGTAATATCTACAGGCGTAGTGACGGTGGTTGTGCCAAAGCTGACCGCGCCCGCCTGCCCATCGGTAATCGGAGTCGCGCCGTTCAGCACTTCAATTTCGGGCGCGGGATTGTTGACCTGACACGACACATCAAAATTGAAGGGGTTTTCATCGGTATCATCCGTCCCAAATTCCACTGTTCCGCCAATTGTTCCAGCGACCCCTGCGGTACAGGTCAAAGTGAAAGTCGTGGTTAAGCCCGGCCCCACGGTGGTTGTGCCAAAATTCGTTGCGGTATAGCCAGCAGGAACGGTAATCGGCTGGGTCAAAATCAAGTCGGCGGTACCTGTGTTGCGAACGGTGATAATCCGATTAATCGCTGTACCCGTCGTGGTCGTTCCCATGTTATATGTTCCACCGTCGGTAATTGGGGTGGGGGTTGCATCCTCGACTTCAATTTCCGGGGCGGGAACGGCTGTCACCGTACATTCCACATCAAAATTAAACGGGTTTTCATCGGTATCATCCGTCCCAAATTCCACTGTACCCGTCACAGGATTAGGAGCGCCTGCTGCGGTAGCACTACAGGTCAGCGTAATATCGGTAAATGCCAACGGCGCAAGGGTTGTGGTTGTAAAGGCTGTTACAGAAAAATCACCTGTCACCGTAATGGGATTGGTCAGGGTGAGATTGCCTGTTCCGGTGTTGGTGATTCGCAATGTGCGATTAACAGGGTTTCCAACCGTTGTCGCAGGAAAAACAAATGTTGAGCCATCCGCAATATTAACGGGTGCGCCTGTCACATCTTCGACTTGAATTTCCGGCGTAGTGGCGAGTTCAAACGCGCCAATATCACACGGATTGGTACGGGCAGTACCACGCTGGTCAGTCGCAACGGTGCAGACCGCCACTGCATCCAGTGCATTACTTCCCGCTTGCAGGGCATGAGTCTGCGTGGGGCCGCCGTTGTTAGCAAGAGTCGCATCAATATTTGTAACTGCTGTGGTGCCGCAAGACCCGGTTGCAAGATTATTCGTGGCGGTAAACGTCCCCGTACAATCCCCCCCCGCGCCGCTATTGGTCACGATGCTGTTGCTAATGGTGACTGTCCCACCCGCTTCACTGAAAATCCCACCACCCGTAGGGGCTGTGTTTCCCAAAAGCGTTACATGATTGAGTGTCACTATTGCGGCAGCAGGGGTGTTACCAACAAAAATCCCACCCCCACTACCAACCGCAGTATTACCAGAAAGGGTGGAGTTGGTCACATCTACTGTTGCGCCGGAGAAGATAGAAATACCCCCACCATTCCCCCCGGTTGCATCATTAGCGCTTATCGTGCTATTCGTTAGGGTTAATGTTCCATCGGAAACAAAAATCCCACCTGCTCCATCTGCCGAGTTGTTATCTATTGTGCTGTTAGTGACTTGGACAGTTCCCCCGCTCCATAGCCCGCCTGTATCATTGGTAGCAGTGTTATTTTGAATGGTCACATTCTGAAAGGTAGC
The DNA here is from genome assembly GCA_964639245.1 of uncultured Anaerolineae bacterium. Lineage (GTDB taxonomy): Bacteria > Chloroflexota > Anaerolineae > Aggregatilineales > J027 > SB15. The sequence continues at coordinate 6,695 of CAZXCU010000016.1, read as the reverse complement.
ATTTATAGCAGCGAAACCTCCAATCCGATCAGCAGTATTACTTATAATTAAGGAGTTTTGAACTTGAGCGGTGCCGCTACCCAAATTCTCAATGCTTGCACCCCCGACAGATGACCCTGCCGAGTTATTGGAAATAGTTACAGAATCCAAAATTATATTTGCATCACTGGTAGACCTAAGTTGAACTACCAACCCGCCCGCACCACTTTGGGCTATATTGCCATTAATTACCGTGTTTGTGAGACTCAGCAATACATTAGGATTGGCGGAATCATCGTAAAAATAAATACCACCGGCGCCGCCAGTGAAATCTGAAGCGGTATTATTACTAATAACAGCATTGGTTGCTATCAATGACGTATTTTGAGTGTAAATGCCCCCACCGTCACCGGACCCAGGACTAGCATCATTGTTGATGACGCGGGTATCGTTAATAAGGTTGATCGTGGCCGGAGTGCGACTTAAAATCCCACCACCTTGATTATTCGGCGCAGTATTGTTGTCTACTAAACTGTTATCCAGCGTCAGCGTGCCATCAAACACACGGATTCCGCCCCCACCATCGCTATTTGCCGTATTATTGCTAACCGTGGTGCGAATCAAAGTGACCGTATTGCCAGTCCCAAGCCCACCAGTATGTGTTCCGGCTGTATTTCCATCAATGGTTACATCCGTGAGAGTCCCGTTGGTAACAACCATTCCGCCTGTGCTGCCAGTCGTTGCCGTATTGCCGTTAATCGCGGTGTTCAGGAACGCATTGCCAGAGATGTTGACTGTCCCGGTGCCATCATTTTGAATAATCCCCGCACCACGACTGACATTGGCGACATTGCCGGAAATATTGGAAAAAGTAACATTCACATTAGCGGCACTGCCCGGCAGCAGAAAAACAGACATGCCCGCTTCACTGTTATTGCTCTGGTTGCCTGTAATGACCGTATCATCAATCAGCAGGCTCACGGCTGCGCCACTGTCATCCACAAAATAAAGCCCACCGCCATCGCGTGCATTGATAACGATACCATTAGCAACATTGGTACTTAAAATGCAGCTCGTCAACGAAAGGGAGCTATCTTCCACATAAAGCCCACCGCCGCGTGCTGCCACCGAGCTTTGAATACGGCTGTTGATGAGGGTGATATTGCTACCCGCAATTGGCGCAAAAATCCCGCCGCCAAACCCCGCCCCGGCGTTCCCGTCTTCCAAAAAGACCCCATCCAAAGTAAAGGCCACCGCCGCCGTGACATTAAAAATACGGCTTAAATCGCCAGCGTCTATGATGGGGTTGCCTGCACCAGTGATGGTTAAGGGTTGCGAGACAGGCAGTTCACCGTTGATTAAATTGTAATTGCCCCCACCCCCGGGCAGGGTAATTGTATCTGGCCCGGCAAAGGCATTGGCTTCTTGCACTGCCGCCCGCAGGGTGCAATCCCCTAAAGCGGAGGCACACGTCCCATCACCGGGAGTCGCGTCAGGGTCATCATCGGTACTATTCACTGCAAAAGTCAGCATCAATGGGCTGGCTTCCGTTTTTTGTTGGTTGACTGCCTTTGATAAAGACAGAATTAAAATCAAGAGAAAAAATGCACGCCACTTACGCATTTCGCAATCTTTCTGATGTGACACTGCTTAGTTTAATCCATTGTAATCAAAATAGAAAATCTCAGGATGGCTTATAGACAACTTCCTGACAGACTCTCATCTTCCCAAACCGAATTTTGACCAATTCCTTGACGGGCTAAAAAAACTTTTTTATACTCAGGTCAAAGTAAGTAAGTAAAACTAACTAACTATCTCTGCCGAGATAATTTTTGGAGGAAATTCGCACCATGAAACGTAGTCTTATCGTTCTGCTCGTTCTGTTGATGCTGGTGGTTCCGTCGGTAACGGCAGCGCCCGCCCAACAGGAAGATGAAGTCCTCGAAGTCTATATCACGGGTTTAACCGACGATACGCTCAACTGGTTCAAAGAAGTTGCTTTCCCGGCCTTTGAAGCCGAACATCCCGGTGTCAAAATGGAAATTTTGACTGGCGGTTGGGGTGACTTTGATGTGACCGTCGCTGGCTGGATTACCACTGGCGAAGGCCCGGATATTGTCTATCTTGGTTCGGAATATGCGGCAACCTACGGCGATTTGCTGGCGGATGTTGACCCCTATTTGGCGGATTGGGAAGGCTTGAGCCAATTCCTGCCCGCCGCGATTGAAACCGTCACTTGGGATGGTCATATGCGCGGTTTGCCCCTGCTGATGAGTCCCCGTCCGATTTTTTATCGCACTGACTTAGCGGCTGATGCCAGTGTCATCCCCCCGACCACTTTTGCTGATGCGTTGGCCTTCACCGCCGCCAACAGCGCCGTTGCTGACAACGCCATGACCCAGATGGGTTTCATGGATATTGGCGCGGGGTTGTTCGATGCCCAAGAATTCATCGCCTACATCTGGAGCGCGGGTGGTGAACTGTATAACGAAGATGGCACCAGCGCCTTTGACAGCGCCGCCACCGCCGAAGCCCTCCAATATATGTATGACCGCCGCCGTGCTGTTATGCCCACCGAAGACACCGCCGGCCTGCCTCAGATTGAAGGCTATCCGATTGCATCTGGCAGCGTGGTCAGTGGGATTTTCCCGATGTGGAATATGCCTCCCGTGGACGATCCCTTGTGGGAAAATATCGCCATCGGGCCGTATCCGGCGGGCGAAAATGGCGCACCCCTGATTCAAGTCTTCATTGACTGGCTCTCCGTGCCTGCCTATGCCGATAATCCCGAAATGGCCGCCGAATTCCTGAAATTCATTGGCAGCAAAGAAAACGCCATTGAACTCAGCAAAGTGGCGGGTTTCACCCCTGTTCGTCAGGATGCGTGGGAAGACATCAAAGCCGGCAGCCCCGTTTGGTCACAACTGCTTGATCTCGCGGCGGAATATGGGCGTGCTTTCTCCGATATTCGTGCCAGCGCTGAACTGCGTCCTCTGATTGTCGAACAGGTCAACTTGTTCCTGACCGACCAGCAGAGCCTTGAAGACACCCAAGCGATGCTCAAGGAAGAATACGACGCAATTCTGGAAGAAAACGGTTACTTAGACTAAAACGGATGGGTGTGCCGAAGACTCTCCCGGCACACCCATTTTTTATCTGCGGAGCGAACGTTCATGTCCCCCGAATCACAATTTCGTTTTGAAAATATCTTATGGGCAGCCGCAACCGTTGTCTTCATCATCATCACCAGTGTTCTACTCGGACACATGATGCGCCTGCTGGCAAAATTACGCGGCCTTTCCGAAGGCGAACAGCGTAAAGTCTTCTGGGGGTTTACCTTTGCTGGCCCTTGGATTGTGGGGTTTTTAATTTTCGTGGTGGGGCCGTCGCTTGCCTCGTTGTATTACAGTTTCACCGATTACAAAGTGGGCAAAGACATTAGTTGGATTGGTCTCGAAAACTACCGTGAACTCTTATTAGGCGAAGGCGCACAAGGTCGCCGTTTCAAACAAGCTCTGTTTAACTCGTTTTATTACGCGCTGATTGGTGTTCCCCTGCAAATTTTAGCCGCGCTGAGTATGGCAATGTTGCTCAATCGGGATATTCGGGGGATTCGCTTTTTCCGCACCACCTTTTATCTTCCGGTTATTCTCGCGGGGAGTCCGGCGGCACTGCTGGCATGGCGCTATATGCTGAGCAGCAACGGCGGCTTTATCAATGTGATGCTGCAAAAATTCGCCGACTCCTTTTTTGTCTTTGACTATATTTATCGCTTTTTTATCTATGCGGTAGAAGGCTTTAATGGATTTTATACTGGCATCACCCGCAGCGACCCCATCGGCCCACTGAAATACACGCTCCCGGCGTTTTTTGGCGTGTTTTTACTCGTCACCTTGCTGGGAGAATGGTCAGAAGGCAAACGGGTCTGGGCGTGGCGGTCAGCACAGGTTTTGGGCTTGGTTATTCTGGCCTACACCGTTCCGCCGGGGTTGATGCACGTTCCGGTCAATATTTCATGGTCGTTTATCGGTGGGCTGACGGTCTTGGGGATGATTCTGCTCAATGTCTCAGCCCATCGGCAGGGTTTTGTGAAGGCGTGGCAGTTCGGGGCATTGGCGCTTTTTGCAATCAGTTTTTTCCTCACGCTGGAATCCTCCGATTTTAAAATGACTGAAGGCAATCAAAATTATCTGTTGGCGATGGTTGTAGCCGTCGTGCCGATTGTGGCTTCGCTGTTTGGCGCTTGGACGCAAACCAAAATTCGGCTTGTCATCGCCGCGATTGCCATGTTCGCCCTCATCGTATTTATCCGTACACTGCCTAATCAATTTGATGATGGCAAATTGACTCTTCTGCTGAAATATCTGACTTTGCAAAGTGCCTTAGAAGACAAAACCAGTGTAGACTATCTGGAAGAAGTCTACCCAGTCAAAACCTTTTCCTCATTGTGGGTGTATGGATTAGCCGCCGCTGTTCTGGTTGGGGTGGCGCTGCTCGGCGAAAAATATAAAAATGCCCGTCGTTATCTGACTTACGGAGCGCTGGCATTTTTTACCCTGTTCATGGTTGGCTCGTTTCTGGATGGACGGGCGTACTTCCAAGCCTTTGAGGATATTGCCGAAGCCGAAGGCAAACCCGCGTATCATTTTGCGATTTTCCGCCAAGAGACCAGTGAATTTCCTGAAAATTCGGAAGTCCCCCTGTGGATGACCAATGAACTCTGGGCAAAACCCTCGCTCATTCTGATTACGATGTGGAGTTCCGGCGCGGGGATGCTCATTTTCCTCGCGGCGCTTAAAGGTGTCCCGCCACAGTTATATGAAGCAGCCGAGGTGGATGGCGCAAATGACATCCAAAAATTCTTCAAAATTACCCTGCCCCTGATTTCTCCAGCGATGTTCTACAACATTGTCATCGGCATCATCGCCGCGCTGCAAACCTTTGAGTCGATCTATATTTTGCAAAGGCCCGATGGCAACCAAGACAGTTTGGCTTCCGCCGCATTTTTCCTGTTTGTGCGAACCTTCCGCCAATTGGACATCGGGCAAGGGGCAGCCGCTTCATGGATTTTAGCAGTCGTTATCGTGGTACTGACTATCCTGCAATTTCGCTGGAGCAGTAGTTGGGTGAATTACGAGGTATAAGACAATGGCAACTGTTCCAATGGCAAAATTTCAAGGCAAAACGTACCGCCTTACCTGGCAACGGGGGATGGTTAGTTTTAAGGCATTTCTTTTATATGCCGTCCTCATCATGTTTTCGTTGTTTTTTCTGTTTCCCTTGGCATGGATGGGCGGCACATCGCTCAAAACAATTGAGGAAGTGGGGCAACCCCAGCTTTCGATGACCCCTAAAGACCCGCAGTGGGAAAATTACGAAAAAATCTTGAACGAAGACTCGTTTTATCGTTCCTATGTCAATAGCGTTTTTATCGTGACCATGACCTTGCTTGGCACGGTCAGTTCGATTGCCTTTGTCGCCTATTCCTTCAGCCGTTTGGAATGGCAGGGCAAGCGGATTGTCTTTGCGATGATGATGGGAACGCTGATGCTGCCCTACCAAGCCACGCTTGTCCCCCAATTTGTGCTGTTTAATGAATTGGGCTGGCTGCGAACCTTCAACCCCATCACCCTACCCGGATTTTTTGCGGGGGGGGCGGCGCTGGTCTTTTTGCTGCGCCAATTCATGATGGGGATTCCTAAAGATTTGGATGAAGCTGCCATGATTGACGGCGCGAATCCTTTGCAAATCTGGTGGTTTATCATCCTCCCGTTGTGCCGTCCGGCGCTGGCAACCATTACGGTGTTCCTGTTTGTGGGGCAATGGAACAACCTCATGTCGCCCCTGATTTACCTGCAAAAAGCCGAATTGTATACGATGCCGGTTTATGTAGCACAAAAATTTAATTTGCAAGAATCGCCCATTCCTTGGAACACCATTATGGCAGCGAGTGTCATGTTTGTTATTCCTGTGTTGGTGGTGTTTTTGCTTACCCAACGCTATTTTACGGAATCCATCTCTTTGACCGGAACGAAAGGGTAACGACCTTGAAACAATTAATGGTCAGTTATCGCGGGCGAACGCCTTCCCCTGAATTTTTGGCGGCGGTACGACGTGGCGCGATTGCATCAGTCTGCCTGTTTGCCTATGAAAATGTCGAAACCCCCGCCCAAGTTCGCCGCACGATGGAACTGATCTATCAAGCGGCAAGCGAAGGGGGACAACTGCCCCCGATCATCGGGATTGACCAAGAGGGCGGACAGTTGATTGCCATTACCGGCGGCGCAACCGAACTGCCCGGCAATATGGCACTTGGCGCAACCCGTTCGCCTGAATTGGCAGAAAAAGCCGGGCGAGTCTTAGGGCGGGAACTACTTGCGATGGGTATCAATTTGGATTTTGCCCCATCCGTCGATGTCAACATCAATCCCTCAAATCCGGTCATTGGCGTGCGGGCATTTGGAGATAACCCGCAGTTGGTGGCTGAATTGGGTGTGGGGATGCTCAAAGGCATTCAGGCGGAAGGGGCAATTGCTTCCGTTAAACATTTTCCCGGACATGGTGATACCGCCCACGACACCCATCATGGCAATGTGGTGGTGACACATTCGTTGGAACGGATGCACGAAGTCGAATTGTTTCCCTTCAAAGCGGCCATCCAAGCGGGAGTGAAAGGGGTCATGTCCACCCATGTCGTCTTTGCCGTGCTGGATGAC
>CAZXCU010000015.1:0-128812 GCA_964639245.1 uncultured Anaerolineae bacterium | reverse complement strand
AATATCAAAAAAACCAATCGATTCGACATCGCCAGCCGTTTCTAAGCGGTAGGCATCCAGATGATACAGTGTTTGTTTATCGCGGGGACGCTCATATTGATGTACGATTACAAAAGTCGGGCTGGTCAGGCCAGATTCTGCCCCCCACCCTTCGCCAACTCCGGCAGAAAAAGTTGTTTTGCCTGCTCCTAAATCCCCATCCAAACAAATCACATCGCCTCTGGTGAGGTGGATACCCAGAAAAAATCCTATCTGGCGGGTTTCTTGGGGGGAATGGCTCAATAACACGGTCAAAATTTCAAACTTCCTCTCCACCGAGATTATAGCACGTTCAGCAGATTAAATCCGCTATAATGGGCGGGGTTTTGAAAGGAACAGGATGATTCATCAGGTAACAGGCAGATATTTACGTTATAGCACCCTGTTTTTGTCTTGGCTGCTCATTTTCCCGATGATGACACAGGCGCAACCTGAACAATCCATTATCACAGCAGAAAATGTGGATCGTTTGCAAAGCGATGTGACCATAGATTTTGCCCTGTTAAATTCATTTGGATGGGAAATCGGCGCGGGAATATTCGTTGTGAATCATGATGCGTCCATCATCATGAGTTTTGCGAAAGAAGGCAGCAATCCTCCCCTCAGCACCGCGATAGTCTGGGATGGCAGAACGGGGGAATTGATCAAAGGGATTCAATTGGAAAGCAATTTTTATGACCGTCTGCTGACCCCGGATGGTAAAACACTGCTGGTAGCTGGCGAAAATGAAGTCATCGCCTATCAACTTTTGGATGGAGCGCGGGACAAAGTGCTGGAAGTCGAACAATCGCCGGTGGTGGAAGTCTGGCTTAACCAGAATCAGGAAGTGTGCGCGGAAATTTTTCCCCTAGAAGGCAGTTTTGTTTTTTGCGCGGGTTGGGATGCTCCCCTGCCCCTGTTTGACCAGAATCCTGATAATTCACGGATTGGGCGCGTCCCGCCCCCCTATGCGGTTACTAGCACCGAACAGGGGGAAGTACGTTTATGGGATATGGAAAGCAATACTGTTCTCACGGAGGCGAAGGTCAATGATGTCGCCGTGTTCGGGGCAATCAACGCCAGCGCCAGTCACCTTGCATGGCGCAATCCCGAATCCACTGAACTGCATTTACTCGATTTTGCGACGGGTACAGATAAACAAATTGCCACCTTAAGCGGCGCGTTTATTTCTTATTTGCTACTTGCCCCTCAAGCCGATGTGATTTTGGGTATTGACCCGGTGGATGCCCGCAGCGAAATTATCGTCTGGGATACAGGGACAGGCGAAAAAAGCTCACTTGGCAAGTATCGTTCATGTAATCGTCAGCAACCTGACTTTGCTCAACTTTCTCCCAGCGGCACAGCCTTGATTATCGGGTGCGATACGGGCTTGGATGTCTGGCGGATAAAGGACAATTAACATGGAAAAACTGTTGGAAAACGGCTTGGTCATTCGCTCCATGAGTGATGCCTATCGTGAAGCCCTGCCGCAATTTTACGTCGATGTTTTTACCGATGCGTATGGACCAGAAGATGCGATGCTCAAACATTGGGCAAAAGACTTGGTGTCTCCCCATCATCCCACCGTCACCGATGAGGATGTCTGGATGGCGATTGATGAAAACAACACCCTTCAATCTGCCCTCTTATTGATTCCGCAGGTCTGGCATTATGAGGATGTTTCATTTCCAGTGGGGCGGGTGGAACTGGTTGCCACGCGCAAAAATCAACGTCACCAGAGTCTCACCCGCACCTTAATGAATGTTGCCCATGAACGGAGCGCCGATTTAGGCCATCTGGTGCAGGTCATTACAGGCATCCCCTATTTTTACCGCAAGTTTGGTTACACCATGGCGGTCAAACTCGGCGCGGGGTCGTTTTTGCCCTTTGCGGGGGTGGCGGAATTAAAAGACGGTCAGTTGCCCCAATTCACCTTGCGGGCGGCAACTTTAGAAGATATTCCCGCGTTGCGACAGTGGCACAGCGCCTACTGCCAGCAGGTTTTACTCAGTGTGGAACGTTTAGAACAACAATGGCAGCATGAACTTACCACCCGCCCGATGGGTACTGTGCCATCCGTTCACTATTTTGTCATTCAAACGCAAGCGGGCGAAGGGGTGGGCTACCTTTGCATTCGGGATATGGTGTTTGACAACGACCTCGAAATTTTAGAATATGTGGTTGGTGATACCACCTCCTACCTTGAAACCTTTGATGATGTCACCCGCGCTGCTCAAACCTACGCAGCAGCGACCTATCCCGACAAAAAAATCGTTGGTTTGACCTTTGACAATGGCATTCATCCGTCCGTGCATTTGATGGTACGCAAATCGCCTTATGGGTCAGACAACCGTGTCAATTACAGTTGGTATATTCGCGTTGCCCAACCCGCCCGCTTTATCCAGCAAATTGCCCCGGTTTTGGAACGCCGCTTGCACCATTCCGGCGCACACCGCTACACGGGCGAACTCAAAATCAATTTTTTTGATAAAACAGGGCTGGTGATGCGTTTTGAACAGGGCAAATTGAGCAGCGCGGAAGACCGTCGTTTGGACTTTCGAGAAGAAAATGCAGGTTTCCCCTTCCATTCCTTTTTGAATCTGGTTTTTGGCTACCAATCTATCGATGATCTCAAGAAAACACTCCCGGATTCGTTTGCCCGTCGGGATGCCCACGTTTTGCTTGATATTTTATTTCCGGTGAAACCATCGTGGGTCATGGGACAGTTGTGAGAGCGAAGGGGTGTGAGTAAAATCCAAGTGATGCTGCGTAAATGGCTTATTTTTTTGAGTATAATTTTCCTGCTGATGGCCGCCTGCGAACCCCTTGCGCCGGAAGTCACCCAGCAGGTGATTGTCATTACCAACACGCCCACACCACAATCTGCCGCGCCCATTGTGACCCAAACTGCCGCGATTGTCCCGACTCGTGCGCCAGTCACGCCCACACTGACCCCACATCCCACCAGTACGCAAATTGCGCTGCCAAGCCCAACCGTTAGCCAATGTGATGAGCCGGGTAACTTATTTGAAAGCGCCTTCAATAGCGAAATTAGCGGCGGGTTAGTCACCTACAATATTTATCTCCCACCCTGTTTTTTTAAATTTGGGCGACGCTATCCCTACGTCATTTTGATGCACGGTTCGGGCTACCAGTACGACCAATGGGCGGATTTGGGCTTACAACCCACCCTCGATGAAGGGATTCTGGATGGCACACTCCCGCCGATGATTGTCGTCATGCCAGACGGGGGCGATTTTCAGGAAAATAATATTTTCACCGAAGGCGCATCCTATGAAGATATTATCCTGAACGAACTCATCCCTGAAATCGAAACCAATTATTGTGTCTGGCGGGAAGCACGCGGACGTGCCATCGGGGGCATTTCACGCGGGGGCTTTTGGGCATACAGTATTAGCTTACGCAATCCCGATATGTTTACCGCGGTGGGCGGTCATAGCCCTTGGTTTGTGCCAAACAACGCCCCCAACACCCATAACCCATTGGCGCTGGCAGAATTTGCTCCGAACATTGAATCGCTGCGAATATATTTAGACAATGCACAGAATGACTCCGGCGGGGCGAATGTGGTTGTGTTTTCCAATGAACTTTCGCAGCGCGGTATTGTCCATACCTATACCATTAATCCGACAGGCGGACATACCAACGAATATTGGGCGAGCCATATGCAAGAATATTTAGAATTCTACGGGCGAAATTGGCCTTTGCTGCTGGAGGATTTGCCCTCATGTCAATAAAACGAATCGGGTTTGTTTTCCTGTGTTTTTTGATGTTCCCGATGCCGTCCCTCACTGCTAGCTATACCCGCCAGGAGAATGGTCTGGTTGCGGGTGAACCTGTGGTGAGTTATCTGGTGCGGGACGAACAGCAAGCATGGAGATTAGACGGCACAGCAGGCGATAAAATCCACCTGAGCGCCCAGATTTACCCGCCTGACCCGTACAGCGAATTGAATGTGATCATCGAATTGTATGATTCGGCAGGCAATTTGCTCATCAGCGACGACAACACCGCGCCCGGTACCGATGCCATGCTCATCCACTACCCCCTTCCTACTACCGATACTTATACCGTTGTGGTGCGAAATTTGAATACATGGGTGGAGGGCAGCTACCTTTTACGCTATCAACGCAGCGATTTTCCCGCCAACTGTTTAACCCCGATCGGCGAGATGAAAACGGGAGAAATGCCGAGTGTGGTGAATGGCTGGCCTATTCGTTACCGCGTTTTTTTACCGCCTTGCCACGACCCTGCCAAACGCTATCCCTATGTCCTGCTGATGCACGGTTCAAACAGCGACGATACCCATTGGGAAATTTTGGGCATGGATGATGCCGTGGTACGCGGTGTAGCACTCCAAGAAATTCCGCCGATGGTGGTGGTGTTGCCGTTTGGCGGGAGTCTCGCCAATACCAATAGCTTTGGGGCGGGTGCATCATGGGAATCACTGGTGATTGATGAACTTCTGCCCTATATGGAGACCACCTACTGTCTACAAAATACACGGGAAGGGCGTGCCATCGGTGGCATTTCACGCGGGGGATTCTGGGCATTTGAAATCGCTTTCCGTCATCCTGAACTTTTTGCCACCCTCGGCGGACACAGCCCATTTTTTGACCTGTATCACGCCCCCGCCAGCAATAACCCATTGGACTTAGCACTTGCTCCCCCGCCGAATCCGCCTTTACGTATCTGGATGGATCGGGGCAAAAATGACTATGCTCAGTTGAACATCGACCTCATCAACCAGCGCATGGCACAAAACGGGATTGAACATACCTACCAACTGTATGCCGAAGGGGAACATGCCAACAATTACTGGCAAGCTCATTTAGACGATTACCTGCGTTTCTATACTGAAAACTGGAACACAGATGTAGACAGCCTACCGGATTGCACCCCATGAAATTCCCAAAACGTCTCCTCTGTCTGATGGTTGGCTGGTTGTTGCTCCTTATTTTGTTGCCTGCCTGCCAGACTTCCGACTCAGACAGCCAGCCCATTGAAACCAGCGTTACAGAAGTGACTCCGCTTGCGCCGATTGGCGGAAATATCACGATTGGCAGCACGGTTCGGGATGTGCTTTCCGATACGACCCCCGCACAGCGTTGGTTATTTACCGGTGAACAGGGCAATACCGTTATTTTTGAACTCAGCCGCATCGATGGCAACGCGGTTTATCTGCTTCAACTGCTCAATGCAGAAGGCCAAATTTTAACGTCGCTGGATACCCAAAATGGCGATTTTGTGCTTGCCGCCCCATATATTTTGACCCGAACGGGTGAATATACCCTACTGGTGAGTCGGCTTGCCCCGGCAACACAGGGCATGTACGCGCTCACCATTTCGGATGGCATTCAGCCCGTTGCTCAAGCAGGAACGCCGACTCTTGCACCCTCGGCGACAGTAACCACCATCCCCGCTAGTGCTACACCGAACATGACCGCTACCGCGACTCTGAGACCAACGCTTATTTTGCCCACCAACACCGCGACTCTCCCTGTAACTGTGACCGTCTCCCCGGTAACACCTACCCCAACGCTGGTTGTCACGGTTAATTCGTCGCTGTCCGTTCCCCTGCCTCCCGGCGGACGTTTGGAAATCGGCGAATCGCGCTCCGGCGAAATTACCCAACCCGGTGAAATTCATCGGTTTACTTTTTTTGGGGCGGCTCAAGAGGTGGTCTCGATTGTTATGAATCTTGACCCGACCAGCACAGGCACACTCAATCCTTACCTTGAATTGCAAGCCCCGAATGGCACGATTGTTGCCCAGAATGACAGCTTTTTACCCAATGTCTTGGATGCTCTCATCAATCAATTTGAACTGCCTGCCACCGGGGTTTATACGCTCTACGCCAAAAGCCGTGATAATGCTGGAACGGGGCGTTATATCATTGGGTTAAGCAATGGATTGACACTGCGCGATGTGGAACGGGGCGAAGCGCTCCAGAATCTCCCGAATGAGCAAAGTCTGGAAACCTACGGGCAGCGCGATGTGTGGAAAATTCAGCTTCAACAAGGAGATATTGTCTCGGTAGCGGTTGAGGTGATTGATCGTGCTAGCGATTTTAACGTCATGGCGGAATTGGTCTCGCCGGAAGGGGAGGCATGGTTTGACGACAACAGCGGGGCAGACAACGATGCTTACCTCGACAAAATCCAAGCCCCGGTTGCGGGAGATTACCTGATTCACATTGCTGCCAACAACAATGCCACCATCGGAGCATATCGGTTGTGGTGGCAAATTATTCAAGACCCCCCCACCCCTGTCCCGGTTATTCCCACCACCCCGCCCACTGCTGCGCCAACAGCCACTCCTGTCAGCGCTGAAATTATTGGAACGGTGGGCGAAAATCGCACGTCTACTTACACAGTCCAAATCAATGCAGGGCAATCCCTGTCTGTCGAAGTGGTAGGGGTTGAAGGTTTTGACTCTGTTTTGCGGGTCTTTGACCCACTCGGTAATATCTTAGTGGAAGTTGATGATGTGGGGGCTTCGGTTGACCCATCTGCCTTCTTAGTGGTCGAAACCAGCGGATTGTATACACTTGAAATGAGCGGTTTTGAGGGCGCGTCAGGGTCGTTTACCCTGAAATATGACATTCAATAACTTGCGGAGAAACTCCATGAACTCCATGCGACAATTTATCGTTCTGCTCCTTATTTTTATCTTGGTGCTGCCTGTAGGTGTAGCGCTGGCGCAGCAAGAAATCCCCATTCAATCGGGTGTCCCTGCCCAAGGTGAAATTGCCTCCGCCGATGAGCAGGACGTGTTCCTTTATGAAGGGTTTGCAGGCGAAACGGTTGAAATCAACGTGGTTGCTCTACCGGAATCTACATTAGATACTGTTTTGGAATTGTATGACTCCACCAATACGCAAATCGCCTTCAATGATGACCGCGCTCCCGGCGACTCCAACTCAACGATCATTTACTTTTTTGAAACAGATGCAACTTATCGTATTGTTGTTCGTGGGTATGGTTCGGTTTCAACCGGGGCCTATGAAATTGTCGTGGGTGCATCGCAAAGCACCGTTGAAAATGATCCCAACACAGCCCCCCCGAATGTCCTCAGACTGGATGAACCCACCAGCGATGCGATCGAAACAGGCGAATTTGATACATGGACATTTACGCCAGAAACAGACGGCATTTACCGCCTTCTGCTTGATTCGGCTGATTTTGATGCTGAACTCCGTGTCTTAAGCGCCAGTGGTATGGAAATTGCCTTTGATGATGACAGTGGCCCAGAACTCAACGCTTTCATCAGTCAAATTGAAATGCTCGGCGGGCAAACCTATACCATTGAAGCCCGGAGTTATCTGGATGAAGGTGCGGGGAACTATCAAATTTCAGTAACTGTTGCACCGGAAACACCCCCCGCCGTAACCATCAAATATGGCGATACCCTAGAGGCCGAGTTGGTCGAAGGTGTGCCAACCACATTTGTTTTTGAAGCTGCTGCCAATGATGTCATTTCCGTTGCCGTGCAAAGCGCAAGCGGTTTTGATGCCTATGTCGAAGTGCTGGATGCAGACGGCATTTTAATCGGTGCGGATGATGACTCCGGTGGCGAGTTACAACCCCTCATTCGCGCCCTTACCATTCCCGAAAGTGGCACGTACACCATTTTAGTTACCGGATACAACAGCTATGATGCCGGGCCATTTACCATCACTCTTGCCACGGTGGATGTCAGCGATTTACCCGATAACCAGACGATTACCTATGGTGAGACGGTCAGCGGCTTTAAACCCGCCGGACTCGATGTTACCTTCATCTTTACGGGTGCAGCAGGCGACAGCATTACTGTCGAAGTAGACAGCAGTTTTGATGGCTATCTTGAACTGCGTACCAGCACCGGTGAAATTCTTGCTAGCGACGATGATTCAGGTTTTGACCTGAATCCCCTGCTGGAAAATGTTGAACTCCCCGCCGACGGCGAATACACCCTTGTGTTAAGCGGCTTTTCCGATGAGGCAACGGGTGATTTTACCCTCCGTCTGATTTCCGGGAATGTCGCTGTCCCCACCGGAACAATGGTGTATGGCGAAACTGTTGAAGGAAATCTGGTCGGGGGTGAAATTATCAGCTACAGCTTTGATGGAACCTCCGGGGATATCATTTCGGTGGCAGTCGAAACCGAATTTGACTCCTACCTTGAACTTAAAAACGCAGCAGGCGAAGTCATTTTCTCTGATGATGACTCCGGGGGTTCACTCCAACCTGCTATTACTGAATTTACCCTGCCCGAAACAGGACTATATGAACTTGAATTGAGTGGGTTTAGCACCTTTGACGAAGGCCCATACACCATCACTTTGACGGCAGGCGAGGGCGGTGTCACCTTTGACCCCGGTGAAGCAACTCCCATCTCCTATGGCGAAACTGTGACCACTGCCATTGATAGCGGTAACACAGCTGCACTGAGTTTTTCCGGTACAGAAGGCGATGTTGTCACCATCAGCATGGATGCCCCGTTTGATGGCCTCATGGAATTATACGACTCCACAGGCCAGCGCCTCACCAGCGATGATGATTCCGGTGGCAATCTCAACCCCAGAATTGAAAATTTCACCCTCCCCGCCACCGGCGATTACCGTATTGTGATTAGCGCTTTTGGGGGTGTTTCAAGCGGCGAATTTACCGTGACCTTAGCAACAGGCGAAAATGGTGAGCAAACCGACCCGCAAGGCACAGACACGATTGACTATGCCAGCGCCACACCGATTCAATATGCCACACCGACTCAGGGCAATTTAGAAGGGGCGGGGGTGGTCTATCGTTTCACGGCTGCCGCAGGCGATACCATCACCGTTGCGGCGGAAGCTGATTTTGATGGCTTGTTAGAACTGCGAAGTGAAGATGGCACGCTTCTCACCCAGGATGATGACAGTGGCACAGGTTTAAATCCCCTCATTGAAGGTTTTGTCTTGGAAAACGCAGGCGATTATCTGATTGTGCTGACTTCCTTTGGCGAAACCGGACGCGGAGCATATACCCTCACTGTTTCTGTTGGCGAAGCGCTCCCCACCACCACCGTTATTGAAGCCGGACAGACTCTCACCCAACCGCTCGCTACCGAAGGCGCATCCGTTTTTGCCTTCAATGCAGAGGCTGAACAAACCATCTCCTTGGCTGCTGCCCCGTTGACTCTCGATTCCGATTTGGATTTGTACATTGAAATTCTCTCCCCCACAGGTGAATTGATTGCTGCCGATGATGACTCCGGCTGGCGCTTCAATCCGGCCTTGGTCGGGGTAGAACTGCCCGAAAGCGGCACCTATCAAATCAATGTTCAGAGTTTTAGCGGCACGGCTGGCGATTTTTCCTTGTCAGTAGCCGAAGGTGCGGTGTACCTTGCGTCGGATGGTCAGCCCGCCGAAACACTCCCATTTGATGGCGAACAGGCTAACCTCTCCCTCAATTTAGCGGCAGGGGAAGCCCGACAATTCATTTTTGAAGCCACACAGGGCAACATTCTCAATATCACTTCCAGCAATCCCGCTATTGGCGTAGAAATTTTTGCCTCCGATGGCAGCGACCAAATCTTGAGTGAAGGCGAATTACTCATTCCTGCCGACAGCACCTATGTATTGGTGGTCTATGCCGCAGAAGCCACCAACGGAGACGTGCAAATCGCCCTGTTTGAAGACATTGCCGTTGAACCTGTCAAAACGGCGGGGGGATTACTTGCGCCGGATACCCCCGTGCAGGACACCTTAGCCCGTGGCGAACAAAAACAATGGACATTCGCTCCTGTTCTCACCGGGACATACACTTTTGTCCTGAATTCAGAAGACGCGGCTGGTAAATTTGACCCCTATCTGGTCGTATTGGACACCGAAGGCAACCTCCTTGCCCAAGATGATGACAGTGGCGGGAATTTTAATCCCCTCATTGCCAATTTTGCGGTGACGGGCGGGTCAAAAGTCATTCTGGAAGTACGCGGTTTTGATAACAATTCGGCAGGCGATTATCTACTGGCGGTAGTGACCGACAGTGTAGCAGAAGTCAGCACTTTAGACGGCGGAGAAATGGGCGTGGGCGACGTGCGCCTCAACCAGCTTTTGCCGGGACAGCAAGCCGAATTTAGCCTGACTCTGGCTGAAACCCAGACCGTCAACATCACCCTTGATGGGCTGACGTTGGCCTATGTGGATGTCCTGAATGAATCCGGTGAACTGGTCACACGCGGCACAGGCGGAGTCAAAACATTGGAACTCACCGCCGGCACTTATACACTTGTGGTTTATGACCGTCTGAATCGGGCGGGCAATTTCTCGGTGCGTGTCAGTCCCGCAGAATGAGTATCAGGTTTGAGGATGATATGAAAATCTTTCCTCAATAAAACAAATCTTTGCAGGGGCGAGGACAAGCATAGCGATTCCCGCCCTTTTTTCTACACACAGATGAAGGGGTGGTGCAATTTATGCCCCGCCCCGGTTTTCTCCCCGTCCTCTTTCGCCAAAGCACACTTTCCGTTTGCTCACTTTACGTGGGAACGGTACAATGTTTGTCAAAATTCATGTGCGGAAGTTTGTCACGAATGCGCTCAAAATGTACAATGGCGGATGACATCGAAAGGGTATTTTTTACATGAACCGAATTGCCGATTTACGCAACTCAGCAAGGGTGATGCTGCCGCCCTATATTCCGGCTTTAACAAGAATTGTTTTCATATTCATAGGCATCATTCTTGGCATCCTCATGGCCTATTATTTCCCCCTCATCGGTGTTGAATGGCGCAATGCAGACCCTGTGTTCCTGAATGATGGTGACAAAGATACATGGGTCAAAAATGCCGCGATTGTTTACGCAACCAGCGATAAATCGGAGGCAGTCACGGCGCAAATTAAATCTGACTTAGAACGCGCTGGCTATGGTTCCGCCGAAATTGCTGAACTTGCGGCGGCTAATCAGGGTACAGATGTTGCCGCTGCCCTGCAACAAGTCCAGAATTTACCCGACCAAGCCACTGCCGACAGTGAACGCGGACGGGTTGGTACAGGTTTTGTGGGACAGGTGATTTATCCCCTCATTTGCCTTGTGCTGGTCATTGTCACGCTGATTTTAGCCGCCGTTGGTCTGTCGCTCTTTCCCATCCGCGTTGGCCCATGGAAACAAACGGAAAGTGCCGGTACTGGCGGGTTAAGCGAAGTCAATCGTGCGCGGCGGGCTGCCCGTAAAGCTGCCCAAGAAGCTGCTGCGGCTGATGCTGCTGCCGATGAAGATCTAGGCGAACCGTTGGGTCGGTTCATGTCTGCCTATGTGTTGGGCGATAATTTATACGATGACTCGTTTGCCATTGAACCCAACGGTGGATATGCTGGCGAAGCGGGGATTGGTATTTTAGAAACTATCGGTATCGGCGAACCGCGTAAAGTCACCGCCTTTAGTGTGGAAATTTTCGATCAAGTAGAAATGCAGACCAAAACATTGGTCTTGATGTCCGAACATGCCTACAATGACCCGGCCTTGCGTGACAAACTCACCCCACGCGGCGAATTGGCGCTGGCAAAACAAAATGGGGTCTATTGGTTAGAAACCCGTCATATCAAAGTTCGCATCAGCATTTTGGCGATGGAATATGGCGAAGGCGCACTGCCTACCAACAGCTTCTTTGAAAATCTCAGCCTTGCCCTCACCATCTGGCTGAAAGAAGGGGCAGGCGCGGGTGCTTCGGACAGTGGCTTGCCTAAACTGCCTGATTTCGATATTTCGCCTGCACAGCCGATGCCACCCCTTCAGCCCTTACCGCCTGCGCCGCAGCCCTCCTATAATCCACCTCCGGCTGCCCCCCCACAGCCCTTAACCGGCAATGTTCCACCGCAGCCATTGACAGGCAACAGGCCGCCCATGCAACCGCCGCCCGGACAGCAGCCCTTACCGCCGCGTCCCTTGACGGGCAATATGCCACCCGGTGGACAACCCATGCAGCCACCCCCCGGACAGCAGCCCCTACCGCCGCGTCCTTTGACGGGCAACGTGCCACCCGGTGGACAACCCATGCAGCCACCCCCCGGACAGCAGCCCCTACCGCCACGTCCTTTGACAGGCAATATGCCGCCCGGTGGACAACCCATGCAGCCACCCCCCGGACAGCGCCCACCGATGCCACCCCAACCGGGGCAGCGTCCGCCTTTGCCGCCGCAACGTCCACCACAGGATGACGACCCATTCGGTGATACTACCAATATGTAAAAATAAGGGGCTTTCTCAGCCCCTTATTTATTTGCCCTTGTTTGCCAAATAGGTGCTTGCCTTACAAGAGAAAACCACTAAATTTCCAGTGTATACACAGGCAAGTCGGGAGCATCATATTCAAACCCGAACCGCCGATACAAATGCTGCGAAATTTGATTGCTGTTCTGCGTATTCACCGTTACTGTCCGAATCCGCTTACGTTCGGCCTGGGTCAGCATATCAAATAACAACTGACTCCCAATATGGTGTCCCTGCATTTCCGGTAGGGTTGCAATTCGCGCAAGGTGCATCGTGCCTTCATATTGCATGGTCAGTTGATACCCGACAATTTTCTGCCCATCATGCGCTAAGGTGTAGTGAGCAGCGCGGCGAGAGGCTTCTTTTAATTCAGAAGGGCGCATTTGCCATAAATCCTTAAATGCGGCATGATCTACTGCCAAAACTTTGGGAAATTCCCCGAAGCGCAGCCCACGAATTTTAACGGAGGGAGGGTAAAAATGGGGGAGTGGTTGGGCTTGGCGTACCAGACTAACGACGGTATCCGTGCGTTCAAACCCTACCGATTCAAGCAAATCGTTCATCCAAAAATTGTTGACCAAGGTGCCAAGGATATGCACCTGTTGGCACAAGAGGGGGTAGAGAGCTTCCCACAATGTCCGAAAAATCAGGCGATTGTTATGGTGAGGCAACGCCAGCAAACGCATCCATGAGGTCGCATGGTGGGGCGGTGAAAATGCCATCACCCCGCACAACGCATGGTGTTCATCCCATGCCAAGGCAACCAGATTATCGGTGTAATTAAGCCATTTTTGCAGTGGCTCCCAATCCAGATGATGATGTACCAGACCGATTTGCCGAACAAAGGTGATGACCTTTGGATGGTCACTCGGATGAAAAGATGTGACCAGCACCGCAAATTACCGCCACCGCACCGTACACGAACCACTGCCTACCGAACACGTATGCAGCAACCGACTGCCCAGATACACCTCGAAGGAATCGCCGTTTTGCCATACGAAGGTCGTGTTGTTGGCAAATTCAAGCGGGTCATATTCATTACTTTCCGCGCAGGGAGCCGCCCGATTCAACGGGTCATTTTGTCTGATGACATAGCCACACCGACGCGGCGACCAACTTTGTACTTGGGTGGTTCCAAATCGGCTAAATTCAAATTTTTGGCTGCCGCTTCTCAATTCAAGACCTGTGTAATTCATCGTCTGGTTGGTCGGATTACGTACTGACAGCGTATTGCCTGCATAATACAATTCCAAGGTTTTATCCCCGTCGGAAACTGTATTTTCTGTCACCGAATCGTTTTCACCGTTATCGCCATCATCCCCGCCACCGCTAAAAGCAACAATCGCGGCAATCACCGCCCCCACAATCAACAGCGCGGCAATTCCCATCATCACCAACCGTCCGCGTCCCTTGCTTGGCTCACCCGATTCCACGACTCGCGGTTGTACCTGCATTTTAGGTGTGGGGACAGGCGCGGGGATGCTGGTTTCGCTATTTTTGCTGCGACGTTCAGGCATCACAGAGGAGGTGCTGGTGTTATTAAACGCATTATCCAGCGCCTTATAAAATTCGAGCGCAGTCTGGTAGCGGTCTCTGGGGTCTTTTTCCAGCGCTTTCAGAATCACCCGGGCAGCACTTTCCGGCAGTTCAGCGCGGAAATCACGGGGTGAAGGCGGCTTTTTGTTGATATGACTCAGCGCCACACTCATCGGCGTATCCGAGTCATCGAATGGCGGGCGGCCTGTCAGCAGTTCAAAGACCACCACACCCAACGCATAAATATCACTTTGCGGATTGGCTTGTTGAGAAGAAATCGCCTGTTCAGGGGCGATGTAACGGGGAGTGCCAAACGCCAAGCCTAAGGTCGGAACGCCTGCGGTGGTCTGGGTATCAAGTTGCATCACCAGCCCGAAATCCATCAAAATCGCCCGTTTTTGGCCTGTCTTGGGGTCGGCTTCCAACATGATATTACCGGGTTTAATATCCCGATGAATCACCCCGCGTTCGTGCGCGTAATCCAGCGCGTTGACCACCTGCTGCACAATATGGAGTAGTTCGGGGATCTCCATATATTTGCCACGATTTTTCAGGTCGGCGTAATATTCCGCAAGCGATGAGCCATCCACCAACTGCATGGCGATGTAATGAATCCCTTCCACTTCGCCATAGCGGTAAATGGTCACGATATTCGGGTGCGATTCTAACCGTCCAAGCGACTGGGCTTCACGCTGAAAGCGCTCCATGATTTCGCTGGCGCGGTCTTCATCCAGCATCAACACCTTAAGGGCAATTTTGCGGTTTGAGCCTTTTTCCACCGCCTCATAAACCCGCCCCATGCCCCCTTTGGCAATCAGCCGATTAATCGTATAGTTATCGAGCGTGCGCCCGATAAGAGCATCAGATTTTGGTCGCAAGGTTCGTTTTACCTTAGGCTATTGGTCAAGAATACCCATATCCATCGCGTCATTGAATGAAACAAAATCGCTACCGGAAAGGAAAGCTGATTCTTCTTTGAGGTCATCTGCGCTAAACAAATCGTCAAAAGCGCTTTCGTCCACGTTTTGGCTAAACAGCAAATCCGCGTCCAAGTTTTCAACCGGTTCAAATTTGAGTTCTGGCAGTGTTTCAGCAGGGATAGCTTCCACCACCGCCGGCGCTTCCACGGGTGTCACGGTTGCTTTGGTGGAAACGGGTGGGGCGGCTTCAACTTTTAAGGCCGTCATCGTCTGAGTGCTGGTAATGGTACGACGGAAAGCCCATGCGTCACTGCCGAATTTTTCGATAATGGTATCGGCGGTTTTACGCCCGATGCTCACTACCGAGCCAAACACCGCCCGTTTGCCACTGTCAAACAGCAGTGCCAAGAAATAGTGAACCCCCAGCGAAAACACAAAAATATCGTATTGATCGCCGTCATAATACTGGAATGTCCACACATTTCCGCCCGTCAAATCATGCAAATCGGCGGTACGCGCAATCGAAGGGCCAATCAAGGCTGCACATATTTCTTTATTGAAATCATAATAATTCGCCGACCCTTCAGCCGAAATGACCCGCCCCATCCGGTCAGCAAACAAGATCCCGGTTGCGCCGGTGTCTAACATCAGTTGCATCAAGCTGTTGGTCACAATTTTGTTGTCAAATTGAGGCAGCGGGCCTAAATCCATCACGGCGCTGCTGGCGCTGGTTTCTTGGGAGGCCACCGCCGCTTCGCCATCCAGCCCTACCCGCAGGGCGCGTAAAAAGGGTTCCCCCAGAGGCCGCACCTGATAGATAAAGGGGGCATTTTCTAAGGTTTGGCGGTCAATTTCGGGGTCATCCGGTTTTGCAACCACAATAATCGAGGTTGAGGCACTTTCCCGAATGGCACGCGCCGCCAGTTCAACGCCGTTCTGTTCCGGT
Organism: uncultured Anaerolineae bacterium; assembly: GCA_964639245.1. GTDB lineage: Bacteria > Chloroflexota > Anaerolineae > Aggregatilineales > J027 > SB15. The sequence continues at coordinate 113,144 of CAZXCU010000015.1, read as the reverse complement.
AGGGCATAGGCCGCCACCAGCAAATCTACCGAAGCATTGCTCAGTTCTTCCAGTGCTTCCTGGGCTGAGGGTACTTCGACGATGATACAGCGACGATCCAGCATGGTGATTGCGCCCCTCACGATGCCTGCCACGTCGCCAATGTGGTCAGCCACCACAATTCGCGGAATAGAAGCCATACCGATTCTCCAAACGAATTTATAACTCCCTACGATTATATAGCATCCAGAGCAACCGTGCGATAGATTGAAAAACGTTTTCCCACCGTTACCCTGCACAAACCCGCACATCTGAGTACAATGGAACAAATGTTAAGAATGTAAGGAATCTAGGGATGCGCTGGAAAGTATTCATGGTCGTTGTGTTGAGTATGCTCTTGGCAGGGTGTTTTAGAGATGCCAGCGACGAAAGACGCGACCCAACCACTGTCAATATTCAAACGCTCAATGCACCACAAGTGCCACAATCATCCCCTACCGCTAACACCAGCGTGACTCCAGCGATTTCAACCCTGACTCCCACCCCCCAACTATCCCCCACCAATACCTTTCCGGTAGGCGGGCCGCCAGTCAACAATGCGAATCAAGCCGAAGTGGAAGTTACCGAAGAAGTACAAGAAGTTGAGGAGATTCCACCGACCCAACCACCTGCTGCAACGGCAACCCTTCGCTCCACCGCCGCCCTGATTCCGAGTTTTACCCCGGCGGCAAGTGGCAGCACCTTCGGCGATCCCGGCATCACTGCGACAACCATTGCCACCCAGCCTATACCCGGCGCACTCACCACGCCTACCGCCTTTGCCGAACAGGTCAGCGAATGTGTCTACATCGTACAAGCCAACGATACGCTGTTTAGTATTGCAACCAAATACAATGTCACGCCGGATGAATTTATTGCCGCGAATCCAGCCTTGATTGCCAACCCGAATATTCTTGCCATCGGACAGCAACTTGCCGTTCCTAATTGTATTCCTTCCGGGCAAGGTGGCGGAATTGCGGAAGTGACCCCCACCACAACCACAACATCTGTTGCTACGGTTGCAACCGGCACAACAACCCACACGGTTGCCGATGGCGAAACCCTGTTCCGTATTGCAATTCAGTACAACACTACTGTCGAAGCCATTGTGGCAGCTAACCCCGAACTCGGCGGTTCGACCCTCATCTATCCGGGGCAAGTGTTGGTCATCCCCAATCAATAGCAGCTTTGTAGGGCGGGGTACTTTGCAAATGCAGCAATGCCCGCCCTTTTCCCCATCAATTTTGTAAATGGACGAGCGCGGCCTAGCCTCTTTTTTTATGCGTTAAAGCGGTTATTTGGTTTTGCGGTGGTGCTGCATTGTTCAGGTTGTCTTTCAGGCATACGGCAATAGTTGAAGGGGTTCCCATTGTTCGCAAACACACCCTAGCCCGCTTCTCACATTATGGCCGGGATGGAGAACTCAGATAGGTTTTGATGATGGCAAGGTTTTCCTGAATCCATCCGCTCATCAGAAAAATGCCTTCACGGGGAGAGACAGTGGGCTGCCAGCCAAAATCTTGCCCAGCGCGGGTGGTATCGCTGATGTAAATTTTCTGGTCGCCGGGTCGCCATTCCGCATATTTCACCGGAATTTGAATCCCGCTGACTTCCTCTAAAAGCGGGGCAAATTCTGTCCAGACCGCCAGTGAATTTTCTAACCCTCCGCCGATGTTATAAATTTTTCCGGTGGTTTGGTCAATATTCTGGACAGCCGCCGCCACAGCCCGCACCAAATCGCCAACAAACAGCACATCGCGGACTTGTTTGCCGTTGCCAAAAATAGTGATGGGACGGTTGAGCAAAGCGGAAATTACAAAATGTGCTAACCAGCCTTGATCCTCAATGCCGAATTGACGTGGGCCATAAATACAGGACATGCGAAACACCACGTTTTGCATCCCGTAAATGCGGGCATAATCGCGGACATACTGGTCGCCTGTACCTTTAGAACAGCCATACGGCGAGTGAAAATCCAAAGGTGTCTCTTCGGTAATTCCCCTAAAACCATCCGCAAAAGCATAACGGGTTGGTTGTTCGACTACCTCAAAATGGTCGAGATGCCCGTAGACCTTGTTGGTGGAAAAGTTGAACAGAATCGGCATGTGGGGCTGGTGACGGGCGGCCTCCAATACATTGAATGTGCCTAAGGCGTTGACTTCAAAATCATTGCGTGGGTCAACTACAGACGTGGTTACAGCAACCTGTCCGGCAAAATGCAATACCAGATCTGCGCCAGCCATCGCATTTTTGAGCGCCTCAAAATCGCGGACATCCCCCTGAATATGTTTGATTTGAGGGTATTTTTGCTGAAGTGCATGTAAATTATATTGTGCGCCACGTCGGATGAGGCTGTCAAAAACTGTGACCTCTGCTCCCTGCTCTGACCAATAAGCGGTCATATGTGACCCGATGAAACCGGCACCCCCGGTAATGAAAACGCGCATTTAATATCCTTCGTTTTTATAAGCAAGACTCAGCGCTGCCCATTGTGCTAAGGTCAGGGTTTCAGCGCGGCGTGTGCCATCTAACTGAGCATAGTCTAATAGGGTTAGGACAGTTTCATTGGGGAGTCCTAAACCACTAGCAAGTGAATTTTTGATTTGTTTGCGTTTCTGACTAAAACCCGCCCGCACCATTTTAAAAAAGGTCTTTTCGTCTGGCACCTTGACCGGCGGCGAATCATACAGCTCTATATGCAATACTGCCGAATCTACATCTGGTTTGGGCCAGAAGGCAGCGGCTTTAATCCGCGCTGGAATACTTGGTTTGCCATAGAATTGTACACTGACACTCAGCAAACTCATCTCATCCGGTTCGGCAACAACCCGTTCTGCCACTTCTTTTTGTACGGTAACGGTGATACTTTGCGGGCGCGGCGGGATTTCTAATAATTTTCGTAAGATGGCGCTGGTAATGTAGTATGGGAGATTCGCCACAACTTTATAAGGCTTTTCGCCCACAATTTCAGCGAGGTCTACCTCTAAAATATTACCCCAGTGAAATTCAAGATTGCCATACTGAGCAAATTCTTGGAACAAAATCGGCTGCAAGCGGTCATCCACTTCAATCGCAATAACATGGGCAGCGCGTTCTACCAACAAACGAGTCATGCTGCCTGTTCCTGGCCCGATTTCCACGATCGTGTCGTGGGGGGTCAGATTGGCGGACTCGATAATTTTCAGGAGGGTGTTGGGATCATGTAAAAAATTTTGTCCCAAACTTTTCTTGGGCTGGAGTTCCCGCGATTCGAGCAGTTGGCGTGGGCTGGTCATGGGGCGGTTTCCTGTATTGGGAAAACATACGGAATGTTCTCCGGCGGTGGCATGAGCATATACACTTGGATTGTCCCATTCCATGCTTTGAGCGTGCTATCATAGTAGCCTAGCGCAATGGTTAATCCGCTACCATCGGGCAATTCATCTGAAGCAACCGCTTTGCCATATCCTTCAATATAAACCTGTGTACCCAGTGGAATGACGGATTTATCCACTGCCACGCGGCCTTGCTCGGCACGATAAGTACCTACCTGCATTTCTAGGACACGCCAGTATTCAAGATTGTTGCCATCCGGTGCATAAAAAATTTGGGGGAAAATTTGCGTACCATACATGACCACCGCATCTACAGGCACAGTTTCAACCCATGAGTCTTGCAAAACGCGGCTGACTTCTTGCCCATCTTCTAAGCGAATCCGGTAGCGCTGACGGAACAGACCTTCCTGCCCTTCATATAACACTTGGTGTGTATCCAAAGCCAAACTGCTGTTTGGCTGCATGACGATGCTAAAGGGCAAAATCTCATCCAGAATTTCAAAATCCTCTCTGACACGCACAATCCGAATCACCGACTCAAGCGGAGCGGATTCTTGGGGAATCGCATAATCCAGCCCGGAAAGCGCAATCTCTAATTGGATTAAAACATCCTGCACTGTTTGGCCTGTTGAGCGTGTTTCAATTGCCATCCCATCCATATAAACGGTAATTGGTTGGGAGCGTGTGACTTGAATCTGCATGTCCTGCTCAAGCGCTGTTTCCAGTGGTGGAGTCACTTCGTCTGCCGTATAGAGGGTTATCTGGGCTGTTTGTATCGCACCGCCTACCGTTTCTGCTGTCGTGATAATTTCGATGGGTGTGCCAGCATCTTCAATCGTAACTGTAAAAGCGCGAACGACCCGTATCACGCGAGGTGAGCGTATGGAAAACGTATAGTCGGCAAGTGGAACACCATCCACCCAGACTTCATCTGAGTCGCCTATGACAACCTGAGCTTCGGCAAGAATGGTTAATGGATTGGTTGCATGGCTGTAAACTCGCTTGATTTCGCCATCGACTTCTACCGCAATTTGCGCGGCTTTGATGATGCTGATGGTCATGCCGTCAGAAATGGGTGCATCGGGGGAGGGTTCAACTTTATCCGCCGACTCAACCAGCAGGTTAGCTGACTCAATCGCTTCGGCGACTGTGTTACTTGGCAAGCGGGTAGTATAGGACTTTCCATTGATGGTAAAAGTAATTTGATGGAGCGAAAACCAGTACCCCGCCGCCAATACCAGTAGCAGCAATACAAAAAATGCTGCGCTGGATAAAAGGAGACGCAGGCTGCGGATGGAGCGTTTCATCTGGTGGGGGATTTCCTGCCAAAGTTGGGTTCTCGGCAAGGGGGTCAGTCTAGGTGGTCTTGCAACACCCAAGGGAAACCCCTTAATGCTGCTCCCTTTCAGGCCTGACATGGTTCGGAGATCTTGCCGTGCAAGGCCCAGACCGACCCCCTTACCGAGAACATATCGTATTTTCTATGTTAGTCTAAAAAAGAGGGCAAAACAAGGCTAACCTATCTTAGAAAGTTGCAAGAACTCCGCTTGAAGCTGGTGCTGGACAGCGCGAACAGCTTTGATCGCAAGGAGATCATCAATAGGCAGGTTATGAATGAGCAGCATTTTAAAATCGGGATGTTCAAGATGGGTAATGATTTCATCGTAGATAGGCATGACTACCCGTTTCATGTCCATATGGGCGCGGCAAACCGCCGCAAAATGCCGCGCATTGTCCAATTCGGTGAGTGCCAAGCGGCTTAAAGTAGGCGCTGCCACATACAAAAAGTATCTCATACCGTTTCTCCTCAGATATGTAACAATTTTTATCTTAAGAGAAAACAAACAGTATGTCTTAAGCCATTTGGCCTATTTCCTTGAGCGCTAAATCCAATTTGTACGGATTGGTTGCCGGACGAGCGGATAAATACAATTCCGGGGCATTCTGAAAAGCACCCTGACATACCGGACAGCAAAAATAATAGGCTTCTCCGCCGTACTCCAGACGATAGTAGGCTTGATGCGGTTCAATTAGCCCATGACATACCGGGTCACGGACGATGTTGGAGGGTTGTGGGGCTTCCACCGCCGGCAAATAAAGACTGAGGGTGGTGCCGTGTGTCGCTGAACTTTGCCATGTGACTGTCCCATTTAATCGGTTGACCCGTTCTTGAATACCAACCACGCCGTAATGTCCATAGGAGGCATTGGCAGCAATCTGAGCAAGAACATCAAACCCTTGGCCATTGTCCGAAACGGTTAAATACACCCCCATGGGTTCATAGGTAAGCTGCACAAAAATCTCAGTTGCATGACCGTGCCGTTGAGCATTAGAAATGGCTTCTTGGGCGCAACGAAACAAAGTCAATTCACTCAGTTCATCCAGCCGCCGAATTGTGCCATCCGTTTGTGTATTAAGATGAATATTAGGCAGATTCTCGACCCACATTTGCAGGGCAGGGACTAAGCCAAGTTCCGCTAAGGCGGGGGGACGTAAATCCGCGATCAGATTCCGTAAATTGGTGACAGTTTCTGCAACCTGCTGCCGGGCGGTTTTGAGCAGGGCAACCGCTTTAGCCGGGCGGTTTTCTAGCCATTGACTCGCCAAATCTATCCCCTGTGCAACAGCAATGAATGACTGCACGGTATCATCATGAAGTTCTTGGGCAATCCGACGGCGTTCGTCCTCTTGGGCAATGGTCAAATTTTGGATAAAACCCTGCCGCTGCTCATGATTGCGTCGGATATGCCGTACCATACCAGACAGCGAACAACGCAGCATTTCAATTTCGGAAATACCCCCAATCTGGTGTTCAAAGGCTTCAAAATCGCCGGCTTTTAACCGTGCTGCCTGCTTGGAGAGCCGCTGCAAGGGGTACAGCACACGTATCACCAGCCAGATATTGAGCAGCATGAGAACCGTGATAATTGGCAGACCCAGTACCAGAAACCAGACGCAAATATGGATAAAGGTGTGCATATAGGCCAACAACATCATCCCTTTGTCTCCTGCACAATGTATCCTTGTGCCAAAGCGGTTGTGACAGCTTCTGTACGGGTTGTCACGTTCAATTTACGATAGATTTTTTGCAAATGCCCCTGCACAGTTCTATCTGAAATGAACAAAATTTCGCCGATTTGTTTGTTGGTCAACCCATGGACTGCATGTTGTAGCACTTCGATTTCTCGTTCGGTTAAATCCTCAACAAAAGCGGGGGCTTCATCCTGTAAACGATTGGCTTTTTCTATGATCTGCGGGTCAAACGCCGAACGTCCAAGGTAGACTTCATTCAGGGCTTTGAGCAATTCCGCAAATTCTGCTGTTTTGAGAACAAAACCATCTGCCCCGGCATTAAGCAACGCCTGTACATAGGTAGGGTTGTCATAGGCAGTGAGTACCAGCACCCGTACATCTTCATTTTCATGGCGAATACGTCGGGTGGCTTCAATGCCGGTCAAATCGGGCATGTGAATATCCATGAGAACGACATCCGGTTGCAAACGGCGTACCATTTCTACCGCTTCTAGCCCATTGGTGGCTTCCCCTACGACTTCAATTCCGACGCTCTCAAGGTACATTTTTGTCCCTTGACGCACAATCCTATGGTCATCCGCCAACAGTACCTGCATATTCATAGTTGCCCTCACACACCATTCTATATGCACAGGATAACGCAGAAGCGAATTTATCGAAATACGCTATCTGGCGTGTTACAAGAGGGTTAAACCTAGCCTATAGTACGAACCAAAGGAGAACACAACATGGAACAAGCAACCCAACCCGTAAACCATCGTCACCACCACGAGCAGGTGCAGCATGATCAACATACCACGGAACATCCCGCCCATGATAGCCATGCTCATCATGCCAACCACAGCGGACATGAAATCTTGTTCCGCAACCGTTTCTGGGTGAGTCTCGTATTGTCAATTCCTGTCTTACTCTACAGCCCGATGCTACAAGACTGGTTTGGATTCACTGTGCCGGAATTTACGGGCAGCGAATTCATTGCTCCCCTATTCTCGATTGTGATTTTTCTGTATGGCGGGTTGCCATTTTTAGGGATGGCTGTCCCTGAACTTAAAAACAGTGAACCCGGCATGATGATGCTCATTTCGCTGGCAATTTCAGTGGCATTTGTCTATAGCCTCGCTGCAATGTTCTTTGACCCGGAAAGCGGATTTTTCTGGGAAATGGCAACGCTGATTGATGTGATGCTCTTAGGTCACTGGTTTGAAATGCGAAGTGTACGGCAAGCATCTGGAGCGCTGAACGAGCTTGCCCGTCTTATGCCGGATACTGCTGAACGAATCACCACTCATGGCGACCTTGAAATTGTACCAGTTCATCAACTTAGTCTCGGCGATGTCCTGTTAATCCGTCCGGGAGCAAGCATCCCCGCCGACGGTGAAGTGATTGAGGGCAAATCCGACATTAACGAAGCGATGATTACAGGTGAATCCAGACCTGTTACTAAAGAAAGCGGCAGTCGGGTAATTGGAGGAACCACCAATGGTGACGGTAGTTTGCGGGTGCGCGTTGCAGCGCTAGGCGAACAAACAACGCTGGCAGGCATTATGCGTTTGGTCAAAGAAGCGCAGGAAAGTAAATCACATACCCAGCTTTTAGCGGATAAAGCCGCCGGGTGGCTGTTTTATATTGCGCTGGGAGTGGCTGCGCTTACAGCAGTGGGCTGGATTATTGCGGTAGGATTTGAGGTGGAAGTGCTTCAACGGGTTGTAACCGTCTTGGTGATTTCCTGTCCTCATGCCTTAGGGCTGGCAATTCCTCTCGTGGTTGCCATTGTGACTTCGCTTTCTGCCCGTAACGGGATTCTCATTCGTGATCGGATGGCATTAGAAGAAGCACGCAACCTGAACATCGTCGTTTTTGACAAAACCGGCACACTCACCAAAGGAGAACAGGGGGTGGTTGGCATTGCGGTCAATCCAGCATGGGACGAAAATCGGGCGCTGGCGCTGGCAGCCGCTATTGAGGGCGATTCCGAACATATGATAGCGCGTGGGATTCGCAATGCTGCCCTTGAAAAACACTTGAACATCCCTGCAATCCAAGACTTTGAAGCGCTTAAAGGGCGTGGAGTAAGCGCTGTTTCCAATGGTTATCAAGTGTATATTGGTGGGCCGCGACTACTCGAAATGCTCGCCATAGCAACACAGGGGAATATCTCTGAATTTGCAAAGCAATCTGGTGAAAAAGGTCAGTCGGTGATTTACCTTGTTTATAACGGAGAAATTGCCGCCGCTTTTGCCTTAGCAGATGTGATTCGCCCGGAAAGCAAGCAGGCCGTTGAGCGTTTACATACAATGGGCATTGAAGTGGCGATGCTGACCGGAGATAGCCACGCGGTTGCTCAAGCAGTTGCCGAAGAATTGGGCATTGACCACTATTTCGCTGAAGTGCTGCCGGAACATAAAGACCAGAAAATTGCCGAACTGCAACGGCAAAACAAAAAAGTCGCTATGGTCGGTGATGGGGTGAACGATGCCCCCGCCTTGACCCGTGCCGATATTGGTATTGCCATTGGAAGTGGTACAGATGTAGCGATTGAATCAGCAGGACTCATTTTAGTCCAGAGTAACCCGTTAGATGTGGTAAAAATCATCGAGATCAGCCGTGCCAGCTACCGCAAGATGATTCAAAATTTGCTCTGGGCAACCGGTTATAATGTCGTTGCGCTGCCCCTTGCGGCAGGGGTACTTGCGCCTATCGGGATTGTGCTTTCGCCTGCGGTGGGGGCGTTGTTCATGTCCATTAGCACAGTGGTGGTTGCCCTCAACGCCCAACTTCTGCGGCACTGGTCATTCTAAGCCAAAAATGGGCGGTATACATCCGCCCTTTTTTTACCGATTACTCTGAAATTTTTGGATAAAATCATATGGGTAGGGCGATTCGGGTTGGCTGACCTCATTGAGACGGGTCATCTGTTCTGCATTCAATTTCCACCCCACCGCCCCCATGTTGTCCTGCAAATGTTCCATTTTGCGTGCGCCGATAATCGGAGCAGTCACCGCCGGACGTTGCAACAACCAATTCAGGGCGACTTGTGCGGGCGATTTACCGACTTCTTCTGCTACCGCCAAAAGCGTATCGAGAATTGTCCATGTCCGTTCAGTCGCATAAGCACTCCACGATTCGCTCCAGCCTTCCTGCTCAGCCTGTTCAATCCGCGTATTTTCGAGGGGTTTTTGCATCCCCCGCCGATACTTGCCACTTAGCCATCCACCACGCAAAGGACTCCAAGGGATGATACCGATGCCTTCATTTTCACATACCGGAATCAATTCCCATTCAAGGGTACGGTCAAGCAGATTGTAGAGAGGTTGCAAACAGCTAAATGCTTCCCATCCCTTGTGCTGGCTGATGTCTACCGCCTTTTGCAACTGCCATCCCGCAAAGTTACTCGCGCCGATATAACGCACTTTGCCGCTTTCAACCAAGCTATTTAACGCGCTTAAGGTTTCTTCAAGCGGTGTGCCTCTGTCCCAGCAGTGAACCTGGTACAAATCGATGTAGTCAGTTTGCAGACGGCGTAAGCTGGCTTCTACCCCCGCTAGAATATGATGCCGACTCAAGCCCATATCATTGGGATTTTCACCCATCGAAAAACGAACTTTGGTCGCAAGGATGAATTTCTCGCGGGGTTGGTTTTTCAGCCAGCGCCCCACAATTTCTTCTGAGATTCCGCGTGAATAGACATCGGCGGTGTCAATGAAATTTCCACCCTGTGCCGCAAAATAATCCAGCATGGCATAGCTGTCTTGTTCATTGGTTTCGCGTCCAAAAGTCATCGCGCCCAAGCACAATTCGCTGACTTTGAGACCCGTGCGCCCCATATAACGATAGTCCATTGTCCTGCTCCTTATAAAAATGATCGAACGAGCATCCCGCGTATTCGGGCAGGCAGCACCCGCCCTAACCTTGCTGCTTCTTCAGAAGTAAGGGGATTCAGAAAAAGCAAAACGATAGGATAGAGTATGACTCCAAAAATCACAGCCAACATCAGACCAAAGGTGGAAAATAACACCATTCCACCTAACATGACTCCCCCCGCTATCGTGGGTCGCCATAAAATCTGCAAATAATTCAGGTTGCCCAGATCTCCCTGTATCAGCCGATAAAAGCCTACCAGCAAGGCAAGTTCGCTGAAAATGGTAATGGTGGCGGCGGCACGATAGCTGTATTGGGGCAAAAAGATCAAATTGGCGAGGATGTTAAAGCCCACCGCCACAATAAACGACCCTGTAATCAAACGCTGGCGGTCAAGGGCAATTAATACATATTGAGTCAGGCTGTTCATCCACCCGATGAGAATTGACCAGATCATGATTTGCAGGGCGATGCCACCTTCTGGCAAAAATTCTGCCCCCCCAAGAATCCCGATGAGGGTAGGCGCGATAAAGGTAGTTACAATGGCTAAAGGCAACGCCACCATATACAGCGATTTAAACCCAAAAATGTAATTCCGCCGCAGAGCAGTTTTATCTTCATGGGCTTGCCGTGCCATCATTGGCAGCAGCGCCATGGTTAAAAACGCGGGGATAATATTGAGTGCATCTAACCATTTGTAGGCGGTGCTGTAAACCCCGACGATTTCAACGCCGTTAATCGCTTCCATCAAAATAACATCGGCTTTGAAAAAAATCGTTGCCAGCAGATGGTTCAGCATCAACGGCCACGATTCATTCATCATGCCACGCATTAAAATCGGGGAAAGGTGGGCGGTCACTTTTTGGCTAACGGCTTGTATCAAAGGCCATGCCAAACGCACCATCAAAATCAGCGTGACAACATTGGTGATGATGCTGACCCCTGCTAATCCGACCACTCCCCAGCCTAAAAGCAGCGCACCCAACCCCAATGTCACCTTAACTAAGGTACTCACGGTGGCAAGGGCGGCGGGATATTCGGCTTTTTCAAACGCATAAAACAGGGCGCTGAGTCCGGTGCTAAAACTGTTAGGAATCAAGCCGACATACAGCAAAAGAATTGCCCAGATAGCGGTTTCATCAAGCGCGGGTGAAACGGTGGTGTTGCGGAGAAACAAAAATAGCCCAAGCGCCGGAATCCCGATAAGCGCCAGCAGCAGCCGTAGGGCCGTTGTATTCAGCAGATAATTTTGCGCCTGCGTCTTATCGCGGGACACTTCGCGGGTTAGCAGGGTATTCAACCCAAAATTGGTCAGAATATCGAACCAACCAAAAATGACCACCGCATAGTAATAAATCCCTGCGCCTTCCGGGGCAAGGATACGCAGCATGATAAAAGCAAACGCAAAATCAATCCCGCGATTGAACAAATTCAGGATAATCGGGGCGAGGCTGTTTTTGATGACACGGCGGGCGGAGTCCGAATCGGCATGGTCGCTGATGAAGGTTGTCCACAGCCATAGAAGCCCCAGAAAAATAACCAGCATCCCGCTAATGAACGAAGCAAACGCACCGAGTTGAAAACTTTGCGGACTGTAGCGGAATCGAACTGTCCATGCACCTGCATCCAACGGTACCCCGCGAAAATTTTCTAAAACAAGTGCAACATCAATTTCTTTTTCTTCATCCTCATCTGCCCCCATCGGGCGAACAAATGCCCGCCAGCCCGAATCGTAAGTATCCGCCAGAATCAGCCATGTTTTTTCGGTGGTTTCAATATCGACAAACACCGTTGTATTTTCATAGCGGGTGATGGTCGCAGGCAGTAAATCGGCATCGGGCAAAGTCTCAAAGGTGGGTTTTTCCCCCACAATACCATAGGCACGCGGCAACGCATTGTGATTTTCATAGATGCGTGTTCCGGCGCTTTCGTAGATGAGTTCTAGCCCGACTTCATCCAGTGTGGCTACACCAAATTCTTCTTGGGGACGAATAATCCAATCGGTGATGAGATAGCGTGGATTGAGAGCATTCAAACGCGGGTCGAGCAGAGTCGGGACTTCGTTCCAGGCAATAGCCGCAATACGGTTAAAATCGGTTTCGCCCTGTGGCGCGATCCGACGCATGTAATCGGCATATTGTTTGCTGAATAAGCTGTCGTAACCGCGCACATCCTGCAAACCGTAGCGCCATCCCGCGTTGGCATCCAGCGGCCTTTCGCCAAAATTAACCGCCTGAATCCGCCCCATCCCCTGCTGCTGTAAAAAGGCAATTTCCGGCGGGGTGAAATCGAGCCATGCTTTTTCCGCACGGGTATTAAAATCCCCCGTGGCTAAAAACAAATCGGCAAAAATAAGACCGATAGAGATGATTTGCCAGACAGGAAGATTGACTCGCGGAATATGCCATGTTCGCGGACTCATCCACAGGGCCAACCCACTGAGGAATAAGATGCCCCCGAAAATTCGTGCATTGCGGATTTGATAGCTGTAAAAGGCTCTCGCATCGGGAAAGGCTTCGTTAGCTTTGGCAAGTCCCTCAAAAATGCGCTGGACAGGCGAGTCGAAAATTTCATAAAGCTGGCTGCTGGCGAACGTTCCAGCAAAAATAGCCAGTCCAACAATGAGTAAAACCAGTCCAAACCGCGCAACCCATCGGGAAGGATTTTTAACCAGTGTTTCCGCGCCATATGCTGCCAAGAGACACATCACAAACGTAATGAGCCATGCCCAGCGAAACGGGGTATGGAGTTGATTGACACCGGGAAATAAATAGTATAACACCGCGTAAAAGGGTGTGCCAAAGGCAAATAAAACGGCGATGCCGCCTAAAATGGCAAAAATCCAGCGATGTACGCCCCGCCCCAAAACAAGCCCGATTCCGGCAAGGAGGAAAATAAAAACTCCTCCATATACGCCGCCTTCCACATAATTTTTGATGCCAAAATCGGTGCTGGTGACACGGGTTTCACTGCCATCAGGATTGACCCTGACCCAATCTTGCTGAACGGTTTCCCCCGTAAAAACATCCGTGTAGCTGTGATGGGCGGGATTGCCGTAAATATTTGGTATTAGCCATTTAGCGAGATGGCGCACGGGCAACGCATAACCCCGTACTTCTTCAAGTGAGGAGCGCTCCGTCCGAAAGCTGTTATTGGCAGTTTCCAGAAACGGCAAAAATTGGACTGCCCCCAAGCCAAACCCCAATAAAACAAGCAAAACAAGAAAGGCTATCGGGCGAAAAACAAACTTCATCCCCGCTTCCCGGCGAGAGAAGCCTATCTGGGTAATCAAACGCAGCGCGGCATACAATGCCATGATGAGCAGCGTGTAGTAGGTGATTTCGATATGTCCGGCTAAAAAACACATGCCGAGCGCAATCGCCCCAATCAAGACATAGGGCATACTCGAAAAAGCATTGTGTGGGAGATTGGGGAAAAAAGATTTGCGCTGGATCATGTATTCGACCATGAGCAAAAGCAAGGGCAGCCATGCTGCACCGGCTTGAATCATCGGATGCACGGTTGCCACGATGAAAAAACTGCTCAATTGGTAGCCGACCCCGGCGACCAACGCGGAAAATCGGCTTAACCCCAAGCCACGCACCAAAACAACCATGAACCCGCCCGCCAGCCACAACTGACTGACAGTGAACCACCCAAAGGCTGATTCGAGGGGGAGGATGTAATAAATCACACTAAAGGGATAAAGGGCGGAATGTTGTCCATTGGCTAAAAAGGGGGTGCCGCTAAATTGATTCGGCTGCCAGAGAGGGATTTCGCCCTGATCAATATTCTGGCGGATAAACACTTTCCATTGATAATTTTGCAGTACAAGGTCGGAGAGCAGCGCGTTATGCGGAATTTCTGGTACACCCTGTGAGTCACGGTAGCTTACCCACGGTTCGACCTGATACAAGTTATCGGCAGGAATAAGCGTTTTGCCACCGAGTGTGACCGGAAAAAAGAACAGGAGGGGGAACAAAAACAGACCCACTCCGATGAGCAGGTCTGGGGCAATGCGACGCACAAAATCTCTCATGCTTGAACAACACTTATCTGGGGACGGTCTTCCAGCACACGGTCTTGGGGGTGCAAATGCCCGTGGTGACGGCGTACTTCCAGCACACGCAGTGCCGCTTCACGCTGGATGTAAAAGCTCATTTTGGATTGGCCTTCTTTGCGGTCAGGGAAGTAAATCGGAATTTCTTTGATTTTGTACCCCAAACGCAGCGCAACATAGGCCATTTCCACCTGAAACACATAACCGTTGGATTGAATCCGATTTTGAATATCCATCCCCACCAGGGTTTCACGCCGCCACAAACGAAAACCGCCAGTAGAATCGCGTAAGTGTGTGTTCAAAACCAATCGCACATAGACACTGTTGGCAAACCAGCTCAAAAGTTTGCGCCACCATGCCCATGTTTCATCCACCTTGCCACCACTGACAAACCGCGAAGCCAGCACCATATCTACCCCCTGAATCGCTTCTACCATTTCAGGGATATAACGGGGTTGGTGCGAAAAATCGCAGTCCATTTGCAAAATCAAATCTGCCCCATGTGCTATCGCATGTTGAAAGCCTGCCAGATATGCCTTCCCCAAGCCTTCTTTGCCTTTGCGGTGCAGCACATCCACTGTATCAGGATATTCGCTGCATAAGCGGTCAGCAATTTGGCCTGTGCCATCCGGTGAATTATCATCCACAACCAGAATAGAAAAGGGCATCGTAAGTGGCAGTTCCAGCAGCGCATTGACCATGCGCTCTAAATTTTCGGATTCATTGTAGGTGGGCAGAACAATCGTTAAATGCAAAACAGCCTCCAACAGCACATTCAATCCTTCCCGAACGTGCGATTGGAGAATAATACCACTAAGAAAAGACAGCTATAAAGCGTGAACTTATTTACTTTGTGGTGCATCAATCTTACGGCGGAGTTCCAGTTGCAATTCTTGGCGGCGGACATTGGCTGCGGTAGCGCTTTCTTCGAGGAGGTTGTCATACCACTGACGCGAACGCTTCCGCAGGTTTTTTCCTGAATCGGGGGTCAGCAGCAGCACCACCGCCGTCCCCAACGCTGTACCCGCAGTCAATCCAATGAACAGGGATGAAAGTTGACGGAGCATCCGAAAATCCTTTAGTTAGGGTTTGATGAGATTGTAGCGTTTTTTGCCCCGATTTGTTAGCAGTCTTATCATTTTTTCACCGAGCATATGCTATGATTGCCGCTAGATTTTAGCTACTGTGAGCCATCGTGTTAAACCGTTTACAAGTTCGCTTGATTGCCTCTTTCCTGATTGTGATTGGGATGACTCTGTGCATCATCGGCGTGGTGTGGCTGGTGGTGCTACGAACCCGCCCTGTTCCCATTGAAGGGTTGGCAAACCAACTGACCGCCACCCTGCTCGATTTTAATTTCATTGAAGAATGGCAAACTTATCGGCAGACCAATCAAACGGGAGTACGACGCTTGACCCCCGAAGAATTTGCCATGATTCTGCAAGGGCGTGTCAGCAGTGAGGAACGCATGATTATCCTGCGCGGCGAAGGCATTATCATCTACGATTCCGCAGGTCATTATCAAGTGGGTGAGGTGCTAGACGCGCAAGCCTATCAATCGCGTTTTCAGACCCCCCGTGAACGCTTGAATGTACAGGTTGGCACAGGCATTTTCCACGATAAAAATAAAAAAGAGTGGGTTTTTGCTGCCCAGCGTTTCACCGTTCGGGATGCCCGCGATGGGCAACTCCCCGAACAAATTGGCCCACCTTTTATGGAGGTCTTGATTGCTGCCCAGCGTCCACGCCCTACCCTGCGTTATTTGCTGGATGAATATGGCGGGACATTTTTGTTGCCGCTGTGCCAAGCGGGAGGGGTGGGGATTGTCATTGCGCTGCTGCTTTCGGTGTGGGTTTCTCAATCGGTTGCTCGTCCGTTAAAAGCGATTGCCCATGCCAGCACCGAAGTTGCCCGTGGCAAATATCATCACAAAGTTCCTATTGCTGGCCCAACCGAAATTCAAATGGTCGCTCAGGCATTTAACGAAATGACCACCCAAGTTCAACTGACCCAGCAGGCCCAAAATGATTTTCTCGCCAATGTTGCCCACGACTTACGTACCCCGTTGACCAGCATTCAGGGCTTCGCGCAGTCCGTCGAAGATGGCATCAGCACCCACCCGGATGCCATCAAACATGCCGCGCATGTGATTCATGAGGAATCGGCGCGTATGGGACGACTTGTAACCGAATTGATGGATATTGCCAAAATTCAGGCGGGCAAAATGCAAATGCTCCGTCAAGCGGTGGAAGTTGACCGTATTCTGGAGCAGGTGGGGGGCAGTTTGCAACTCAAAGCCAAACAAAAAGGGGTTGCACTGCATGTCGAAATTCCACGTTTGTATCGCATCGCGGGGGACGGTGACAGGCTGGCGCAGGCTTTTACCAATTTAGCCGACAATGCCATCAAACACACCAACGCGGGTGGGAAGGTCTGGCTGAAAGCCCAGCCCCACCAGAACGGCATCCAAGTGCAGATTCAAGACACAGGCGAAGGCATTCCGTCGGAAGATGTTCCGCGTATTTTTGAACGGTTTTATCAGGTAGACAAAAGTCGCAATCGAGGCAAACAAGGGGGGACAGGCTTAGGTTTGGCTATTACTTACGAAATCATCAAAGCCCACAACGGCAAAATTCAAGTGGCGAGCCAAGTGAATGTTGGGACAACCTTTACTGTATGGCTGCCTGCGATGGGGGGAGATGGCAGCACGGTCATTGCGCGAAAATCCTGAATTTATACAAATTATATTTGCCAGCGCGTAAAACCTATGCTATCCTGTAGGGCGTATATCCCACAACTAGCAATCAACACCTAGCCCAAACCCCCATTTTGAGGAACGCACCAAGCTATTTAATAAAGGCAATTCTATGGACATGGATATTTCGCAATTAGAAGTCATGAAATTGGATGAACTCCGTGGTATAGCACGCGAGTACGATGTGGCGCAGTTCAGCCGCCTGAAAAAAAGTGATCTCATTTTACGGTTGCTTCGCGCCAAAGCCGAACAGCAGGGACTTGAACTGCGCGGTGGTGTACTGGAAATCATTGACGACGGCATTGGTTTTTTACGGGCAGCCCAGAATTTTCTCCCTAGCTCAGAAGACATTTACGTTAGCCAGACCCAGATACGGCGCTTTAATCTGAGGACAGGCGACCTTGTGATCGGGCAAGTTCGCCCACCCAAAGACTCGGAAAAATATTTCGGGTTGCTGCGGGTCGAAGCGGTCAACGGCATGTCCCCGGATATGCTCAAAACCCGTGCGAACTTTGAGAAACTTACCCCGATTTTCCCGCTTGAACGCTTTGACCTAGAAACGAACTCCCATATCATTTCCACTCGAATGTTAAATCTGGTTGCGCCTGTGGGCAAAGGACAGCGCGGTCTCATCGTGAGCCCGCCCAAAGCCGGGAAAACCACGGTCATGAAAGACATCGCCAACGCCATTAGCCGCAATTACCCCAATGTGCATTTGATGGTCGTGTTAATTGGGGAACGTCCCGAAGAAGTCACGGACATGGATCGTTCGGTGGAAGCAGAAGTCATCAGCAGCACCTTTGACGATTTAGCCAACCATCATGTGCGTGTGGCAGAAATGGCTTTGAACCGGGCTAAACGGTTGGTCGAAGCCGGGCGCGATGTCGCTATTTTGCTGGACAGTGTAACCCGCCTTGCGCGTGCCTATAACCTGACCGTTCCTCCGAGTGGACGCACCTTGACCGGTGGGATTGACCCGATTGCGCTGTATCCGCCCAAACGCTTTTTTGGTGCAGCCCGCAATGTGGAAGAAGGCGGCAGCTTAACCATTGTGGCAACCTGTTTGGTTCGCACCGGCAGTCGCATGGATGACGTGATTTACGAGGAATTTAAAGGCACCGGCAACATGGAACTACACCTCTCCCGTGAATTACAGGAACGCCGTGTTTTCCCTGCCTTCGATGTGCGTCAATCTTCTACTCGTCGTGAAGAACTGCTCTTGGGGCCAGATATTATGCAGCGCGTCTGGACAATGCGCCGGATGTTAGACATGCGCTCCATCACTGACGAAGATTCATTCCAAGCAACCGAAGACCTAATTAACCAGATGCGGAGAACCGAAACGAACGACGATTTCTTGCAGATGCTTGCACCTGCTTAGTACGCACCTGTCCCAAAAAGCACCTGCGGCGCAGTCTGCACAAGAATTTGTAAGTCCAAGCCAATTGACCAGTTTTCGATGTAATAAATATCCAGCAGGCATTTTTCCTCAAACGGAATTTCGCTTCTGCCAGACACCTGCCACAAACCTGTGAGGCCGGGACGCACCAACAAGCGCTGCCGATGCCACGCCTTGTACAGTTCGACCTCTTTGGGGAGGGCAGGACGCGGCCCCACAAGGCTCATATCCCCCCGCAGAATGTTCAACAACTGCGGGAGTTCATCAATACTGGTACGTCGAATAAAACGCCCCACGCGGGTAATGCGTGGGTCATTGTCCTTAAATTGATATTTTTTGCCTTCGGGGTCATCTTCATTGAGTCCAACAATTTCATCATGCTGGTGTTCCGCCCCCACCACCATCGAGCGAAATTTGACCATTTTGAAGGGTTGCCCGTTCAACCCCACCCGTTCCTGATAAAACAAAATCGGGCCGGGCGAATCGAGGCGGATTGCCAGCGCGGTTAATACCATAATCGGCAGAAAAACGGGCAGTGATAACACCGTGAGGCCAATGTCAATGGCTCGTTTAGTCAGCAGATTCGCTTCGGGAATTTTGACATCTTTCTGCATTCCCAGCAGGGGCAGCCCGCCTAACATTTCCACCTGTACCTGCGCGAGATTCATCTGATACAGATTGGGGACGGTCAGAACAGAGATGTTTTGTAAGCCGTGCTGCTGAATGAGTTCAAGGGCTTGACGTTGTTCTTCGTAGGGCAGCGTCAAAATAATCAAATCTACCGATTCATGGGTCAGAATTTTAGGAATCTGGCTGACTTTACCTAATGCTGGCACGCGCCCCAAGTCTTTTTGACTTAATTCCGGGTCGTCATCCACAAAGCCAATCAGCTTGTAGCCTAAATCGCGGCGCGCCACAAGCGTCCGAATCACGTAGCGCCCCACTTCCCGACAACCCACTACCAGCACCTGCTCCACCCCGACCCCGCGATTGTGCAGCATATTTCGCACGATTCGCAGGGCAAAACGCCAGAGGATTTGCAGCAGAACATTGATGATTGCCGCTTGAATGATGAGCAAACGCGAGAAAACGAGAGGACGGATTAAAAAACTTAAGGCGGTCACAATTAATACCGCATTGCTCGTGGCATTACTGACCTTAAAAATTTCATTGACAATGCTTCGCCCGCGCATATCCTGATACAGTCCCGCAGCTTGGTGCATGGTCAGCACCCACACCATAAAAATCACTGTATAAGGAATATAAGGGCCAAAAGGGGCAGTATTAATTTCATCAACGGGTCTTAAAAATTGCAATTCATATCGCAGATAATAGGATAGGGCAAAACTCAACCATACCAACAGCCCATCCACCAGCGCGATATGCCAACTTTTCCAAGGGTAATCTTTGCGTCCCACCTTTTATAATCCTATTGCTTTTTGATAGGCGTGTACTGTGGCTGTTGCCGCCGCCTGCCAAGTAAATTGTTGTGCGCGGATCAACCCGGCCTGTCCGCTTTTTGCCCGCCAATCTGCATCGGTAATGGCCTGTCGGAGGGCTTCTGTCCATGCCGATTCGTCATTGGGCGGCAGTTTTAGGCCTGTCTCTCCGGCAGCTTCTGGCAGGGAGGAGACATCCGAAACCAGCGTCGGACGACCACAGGCCATCGCTTCCACCACAGGCAGACCCCACCCCTCAAAAATTGAGGGATACACCAGCGTATCGGCAGCATTGTACCATAGCGGCAGGTGGTCTTTTTCCACATAACCGGGGAAATGGACATGTGCCGTCATATGGAAGTTTTCCACAGTTTCAAAAATGGCCTGATAATCCCACCCTTTGCCCCCCGCCAAGACCAGATGCACCTCATCACGCAGGCTTTGGGGTAGCGCGGCATAGGCCCGCAGCAGCATCGGCAAATTTTTACGCGGTTCAAGGGTTCCCAGATGCAGCAGAAAACGGCGGGGCAAACCCTGTTGCTGGCGGAATCGCTCAATTTGGGCGGTTTCTAAGGGACGAAATTCATCCAGATTGACACCGGAAATTGCCACCGTGATTTTTTCTGGTGCAATTTTTAACAATGCCATCACATCCTGGGCGGTACTTTGCGAAACGGCAATCACCTGTGCAGCTCGCTGGCAACTAAGGCGGGTCAGGGTTTGTAAATAGCTACGTCGTGAGGTGCTTAGTGACTCTGGAAAGCGGATAAAACTTAAATCATGCACTGTAACCACCGTTGGCTGACGGGTCAACAACGGCGCAACATACGCCGGGGCATGGTACACATCTGGACGAAGTTGTGCCAATGCAACAGGCTGAATCATCTGTTCCCAGACAATTCGTTGAAGCGGATTCTGGGTTGAAAATGCCGAGCGACGGATACTTATCTGCGGGTGGATTGGTGGGCGACCCTCCCCGACCAGCACCGTATATCGCCAATCGGGTGTACTATGAGGTAAAAAGCGCAGCATGTTATAAATATAGCCATGAATGCCAGCACTTCGATAGCCAGCCTGCGCCGAAAGCAAGTGAGCGTTAATCGCAACGTGAGTCATATGCCACGATTATAGACGCTGGTACAATAAAAAAGCATCCTGATTTAAGGTTGGTTCATGTCGTTTTCAGACCATCGCTACAGCCAACATGCACGCCGTTCGCTGGCACACGCCCGCCTCTTGGCGGAAAAATCCCGTCATTCGCTGGTCGATACCGGTCACTTATTGGCGGGCATTTGGTTGGAGGAAGGCAGCATTGGCTCAAAAGCCCTTCAGGATTTTAAAATTGAGCGCACCACCATCGAAAACCACCTAGCCAATCTGCACCCGATTTTAGATGAAATCCCCAAGCCTCCCCCCTATACGGCAGCCCTGAAAATCGTCTTTGCCTTTGCAATGGATGAAGCACGCTGGCTTGACCATCACTATATTGGGACAGAGCATCTTTTGTTGGGATTGGTGCGTTCCGGCGCAGGGGATGCCTCCCGACTGATGAACCTATTGAACATCAACGAAACCCAGATTCGCCAGAAAGTCCGCCGCTTGGTGAATGACGGCATCCTAGAAATTAATCTTGAATCCGCCCGCCGGATGGCTTCCTTAAGTGAACTTTCGCGGCGGGTGTTAAATGGCGCAGCCACCCTTGCACGGCAATATCGTCATCCAGCCGCCGGCTTGGAACATCTGCTGATGGTGCTGTCACAGGAACAACGTAGTATTGCAGCCCGTTTGCTCGCCGAAAGTGGTTTTGCACGCGAAAGATTAGCCAGCGATTTGCTCAAACTTCAACCGGATGCGGCCCTGTCTGCGGCTGCCTTAGATGAAGTAATTGATTGTGCGGTGGAACAAGCCGAAGCGATGGGAACGCATTACACAGGCACAGACCATTTATTGCTGGCGATGACACTGGACAAAACCGCCCAACTCCTGCTGGCACGCTGCGGGGTGGATTTTGTGGAACTGCAATTAAAGCTAAGGGAAAATTTCAACGTCTGAGGCTCATCATCCCCGCGCCCAAGCCAATCATCACAATCATGGCGAGAACGGCTGCCATCAAGGAAATAAGCAGGCGGGTGCTAGATTCAACTTTTTCCCCACTGCTGGCGGGGGCATTTTCATTAAATGGCGATTGTGGAACTGCCCCATATTCCAAGCGGATGCGTTGGCCTTCGGTCAGGGTGAGCGCAGCACGATTATCCGTGGTGGCGGTGTGATTGGGCGTTTGCTCAAATTCGATGCTGTACTCGCCAGAGGGGAGATTTTGAAAGCAGAAGGCTTCACTGCTGGTCGTGGTAATATGCGTGCCAATGATTAAATCTTGCTGAATCAAATTTACGCTGATACCCGCGAAAACTGGCTCATCGGCCTCATGAACCCCATTTTCATTGACATCTTCATAGGCCAATGTGCAAATTGAACCGCCTGTTTGAGCAGAAACAGAGGCAACAACAATCAAAAGACAGAGCGCAATCATCAGGCGTGGCATGGCGTGTCTCTACTTTTAACACGAATGGGGCAGTTGGTCAACCACCCCATCGCATTATAACATGCCCCGTTCGCGGGTCAACTTACCGTGCCGTTAATTCCTCCAGCCGTTCCACATAATTTTCAAAAATCTGGAAGGTGGTATCTACCGCGTCTGGTTGAGACATGTCCACCCCCGCCATTTTGAGTGCATCAATCGCATAGTACCGTCCGCCTGCACCCAAAAATTGGAGGTAATTTTCAACTGCCCCGTCTTTGCCCGCCAGAATCCCGTCCGCCAGTGCGTGCGCTGCCGAAATCCCGGTGGCATATTGATACACATAGTACGCCGAGAACATATGCCCGAACTGCGCCCATGTCATACCCACTGCGTCACGGTCAAATTCAACTTCGCTGCCGTACCCCTCCGCGTACAAATCCGCCATCAAATTCATCATGGCATCGGCGGTGAGTCCTTTGCCCTCTTCCGCCCATGTATGTACTTCCAATTCAAAACGGGCAAGGGTGGGCATAATGAAAAAGTAGCGCAGGAAATTGGTCATGGCCTCTTCAATCACCGCAATCTGAAATTGGGGATTGGGGTTGTGTTGCAACAAATAGGCACGGGTCATGGCCTGGTTAAAATTCGAGGCCACTTCCGCCGCAAACAGGGTATAACGCCCGTACACAATCGGCTGATTCTGGCGGCTGAGATAGGAGTGCATTGAATGGCCTAATTCATGTGCCAGTGTACTCATCGCCTGCAAATTGTTGCTGTAACTCATGAAAATAAACGGGTGTGTGCCATGTGTCCCGAACGAAAATGCCCCCTGCCGTTTCCCCTGATTCGGGTAAATATCCACCCAGCGCTGTTCGAGGCAGCCTTTTCGCAGCACATTGACGTATTCATCCCCCAGTGGACGCATCCCGTTGCTAATCCAATCCACCGCCTGTTCAAAGCTCACATGGGGTTCTTCGGTCAGGGGGGCCCACAAATCGTAAGGCCGCAGCGTATCATAGCCTAAGGCTTTCCGCCGTACCCGCCAATACCGATGCCACACCGGAATATTTTTCTTGAACGTATTAATCAAATTATCAAAAACGGTGCGCGGAATGTTGTTATCAAACAAACTGGCTTCCAATGCGGTATCGAAGCCGCGCACCTTTGCCAGAAAAACATCCTGTTTGATAGAGGTTGCCAGCGCTGCCGCGAAGGTATTTTTAAAATCCAGATACCCCTTGCTGTAATTTTCAAAAGTGGTGCGCCGTACTTCCCGATCAGGGTTAGACATCAAGGCAACCATTGCGCTTTGGGCAACAGTATATTCTTCTCCGGTGCTGCTGACCGCAGGTGCAAATTTCAAATCGGCATTGTTGAGCATCCCCCACACGCTGCTTGCCCCGTCAAAGGGGTCAGCCAGCATCCCCAGAATGGATTCGACTTCACCAGAACGGGTATGCGCTTCCCGGCGGAATAAATTATCAAAATAATGGTCATACAAGGCCAAGCGCTGATTTTCCTGCATCCACTGGTTGAGCTTTTCCCGCCCAATTGCCAGAATTTCCGGCTGGGCGAACGCGGCTGCCCCCACCACCAGCCCTTCTAAACTGCTAACTTGGCTGTTCATCGCCGCCGCCGCTTGATTATTGGTGTCTACGCTTTGTTCCATCACCGCATACAAACTGAGTTTGACCAACCGATTGTAGGTTTCGTAGGCCAATTCCAGCCAATCTGCCAGCGTATCGGCGCTGTCGCCCAAGTGACCCGGATATTTTTGGATCGTGGGAATAACATTTTTAAGCGCTTCAAATTCTTGTGTCCATGCTTCGGGGGTGGCAAACACACTTTCCCGATTCCATGTGTGAGCCACCGGAATTTCACTGCGCGTAGGCAAAGTTGTCATGAGTTTATTCCTTCAAAATTTTTCTTTAACGACCAAGCATACCCTATTTTTTGTCCGCTTTCATCTGCTATGCTTAAACTATGCGAATCTTAATGCTTTCCAAAGCGTGTCTTGTTGGGATTTACCAGCGTAAACTGGAGGAAATCGCCCAGCAGCCCGCCGTGACTGAATTAAAAGTGCTGGTTCCGCCTTCGTGGAAAGATGAACGCGGCGAAATGCCCCTTGAACGCGCCCACACCCAAGGCTATACCCTGCAAACCACGCCGATTCGCTGGAACGGGAATTTTCATCTGCATCACTATCCCGAATTTGGTCGGGAAGCCCGTGCTTTTCGCCCAGATATTGTTCACATTGATGAAGAACCCTATAACCTCTCCACTTGGTTAGCGCTGCGTGTTGCCAAGCAAATTGGCGCAAAATCCCTGTTTTTTACATGGCAAAACATCAACCGCACTTACCCACTCCCCGTTCGCCGGATGGAACAATGGGTTTTTCGTCATATCGATTATGCGCTTGCCGGAACTGACAGCGCGGCACAGGTCTGGCGGGAAAAAGGCTATCGTGGGCGAATGGCGGTTATTCCCCAATTTGGGGTCGATACCCATTTATTTGTGCCAAAAGAAAAACCGAATCCCTCCCTCAAAATTGGCTATGTGGGGCGGCTTGTTCCTGAGAAAGGCATCGATTTACTGATAACCGCGCTGGCATCTCTCAAAAATTATGACTGGACATTGCAAATTGTGGGGGGCGGGCCGGAGGAAAAAAATCTACGGCGGTTGGCAGAAAATTTGGGTGTGCAGGCAGCATTTACCGGACAACTGCCCTCAACACACATGCCCACCTATATTTCTCAATTGGATGTCTTGGTCATTCCCTCCCGCACCATGTCAAATTGGAAAGAACAGTTCGGGCGGGTCATTATTGAAGCGATGGCAAGTAAAGTTGTCGTGGTCGGGTCAGACAGTGGCGCGATTCCTGATGTCATTGGCGATGCAGGGCTGATTTTCCCCGAAAACAATGCCGAACAATTGGCCTGTCAGATTGAAAAATTACTGGCGAATTCTGATTTACGCTGTGAACTCGCCGAAAAAGGTCGTCAGCGTGTCCTTGACCACTTCACACAGGAAAAAATCGCTGCTCAAACTGTGGCGGTGTACCAGCAAATTTTTCATACGGCTCATTAGGCTTGTGTAAGTATAACCCCTGTTAGTCAGTAAACCGATTAGCTCTCTTGAAAGTTAATTATAAAACCTGTACGATAGAACGAATTATTACATTCCGAACAAATTTTCTGATATGCTGATAGGGTTGATACGGTAAAGGGACGGTGCTATGGCGGCTGAATTTGTTGCGCGTACTTTTGAACAAAGCGACCACTCCAACGAGACTCGTTATGTGTGGTCACATATTCGCCGTCACAAAACCGTGGGTCTGTTGATGTTGTTTGGTGCATTTTGCAATGCAGCGTTGGCTTCGGCAGTTCCGATTTTCGCCGGACGGGCAGTCAACGCAATTTTGCAGGATGAAGATCTGGTTGCCGTGCGCTGGTTTGCACTGGCGATTATTCTCAGCCAACTGTCACGCGGCGGGCTGCAATTTATGCGGAATTTTTCGGCGGAAACCTTTGCCCAACGGATTGAACGCGATGTGCGGGATGAACTGTATGTGAGTTTACTCGGCAAGAGCATGACATTTCACGCTTTTCAACCCGTCGGGGAAATCATGGCACGGGTAACCAATGACGTGCGCGAAGTCAACCTGATGATGAGTCCGGGTTTGAACTTGGTCATCGGGTCAGGGATGTTCATTTTGCTGCCCCTGGTCGCCACCCCGTTGATTCACCCTGCATTAGTGTTGACTCCGCTGGCTTTTGTGATTCTGTATATTCTGGCGCAATTTCAATATCTGGGATCACTGCAAAAAGTTGCCCAGCAAGTCCGTGCCAGTTTCGGGCAAATGAACGCGCATCTTGCCGAAACCTTAGATGGCATTGAGGTCGTCAAAGGGACGGCCCAAGAATCGTATGAAATCAGCCGCTTTGATACCCTGACCGAAACAGTCAAACGTGGGTTTGTTAAACAAGGGGATATTGAAGCGCAATATTTTCCGATCTTGCTCTGGGGCTTGGCCTTTGCAGTTGGCTTTCTGCATTCGGTGTATCTTTTCCGCGCTGGTGAAATCGAATCAGGGGATATTGTCGGGTTTGTCGGGCAAATCGGCTTGTTCGGTTTTCCGGTATTTACCTCGATCTTTTCGATTTCGCGGATTGCCTCCGGTCATGCCAGTGCCGGGCGGATTTTGAACATCATCACCACCAAAACCGACCTCGACCAGAATGAGCAGGGGCATGAAGGCCATATGCAAGGCGCGGTCACGCTCAAAAATATCAATTTTGGCTATCTGGCAGGCAAAGAAATTCTGCATAATATTTCGTTTGACATTCAGCCGGGACAAACCATCGCCATTGTCGGGCAAACCGGTTCTGGCAAAAGCACCCTGACCAAATTGATTAACCGTACTTATGATGTCACACAGGGGCAGGTGCTGGTGGATGGGATTGATGTGCGCGATTGGACATTGGCCTCGCTGCGTTCGCAAATCAGCATCATTGAACAGGAAATTTTTCTGTTTAGCCGCAGCATTGCCGACAACATCCGCTTTGGCAAACCGGAGGCCAGCATGGAAGAAGTCATGCAAGCGGCCCACAGCGCCCAAGCCCACGAATTTATTATGCGTTTTCCTGAGGGGTATGAGACCATCATCGGACAGCGTGGCGTAACCCTTTCCGGCGGACAGCGCCAGCGTTTAGCCATCGCACGGGCATTTTTAACCGACCCGCGTATTTTGATTTTAGACGATTCGACCAGTGCGATTGACAGCGCCACTGAGGACAAAATTCAACAGGCTATCTGGGCGGCGGCTGAAGGGCGCACCACCATTTTGATTACGCATCGCCTCTCCCAGATTCGCTGGGCAGACCATATTGTTGTGCTGCGTCAGGGAAAAGTATCCGCACAGGGCAAACACGAAGATTTACTCAAAACCTCCGATTCTTACCGCCGTATTTTCGCCCGCTATGAGCAATAACTAGGAGCAGAAGGGCATGTTTGAGGGCTTACACCACGACAAGTACGACAGGCAGTATTCCGATTTTTACTTATTTAAACGGCTGGCAAGTTATTTTCGCAAATTTAGCAAACAACTGGTCGTCATCACCTTCACAGGCTTGATTGTCTCCCTTTCCATCGCAGTTGTGCCTATTTTTATCGCTATCGGCGTGGAGCAGTTAGAAAAAGAGAGCAAGACCGATGTGCTGGCGATGATTGTCGGAATCTTGTTGCTGTCCGTGGTCATTGAGTACGGCGCAAATTGGATCCGACGGCGCTTGGTGGGGCGGGTTGTGGGAACCGTCGTGATGCAACTGCGGCGGGATGCGTTTAAGGCCGCCGTTGAACGGGATATGGCGTTTTATGATGAAAATAAAACGGGCAAAGTTCTCAGCCGCATTACCAATGATACTGAAGAATTCGGGCAAATCATGATTGTTAGCACCGATTTACTGACCGAAATCGTGAATGTGGCAATTTTGCTGGCGGTGCTATTCAGCCGGAATGTCTTTTTGACGGTGGTACTCATCCTCTTTACCCTGCCAATGGTGGCGGCAACTTATATTTTCCGCAATATGGCACGCAAAGTGACACGGCAGGGGTCACGGGCGATGGCAGAAGTCAATGACAACATTCAAGAAACTGTCACTGGCATCAGCGTGGCTAAAAATTTCCGCCAAGAAGCCATGATTTACGAGGACTTTGTACGGGTCAACACCCAGTCCTACAAAATCAATTTACAGCGCGGGATGGTGCTTTCGGCTGTTTTTCCTGTTCTCAATGCGCTGGCGGGTTTTGCCACCAGTTCCGTGTTGTATGGCGGGGCAGTCGCGGTGACAGACGGTATCATCAGCGTGAGCATCTGGTATTTATACATTCAATCAGTTGACCGCTTCTGGTTTCCGGTCATCAATATTTCAACCTATTGGAGTCAGTTCCAACAGGCGATGAGCGCTTTAGAGCGTATCTTTGCGCTGATTGATGCCGAAAATACCGTCCAGCAAACCGGTCAGCAGCAGCCCACCCTCAAAGGACGCATCCAATTTGAGGAAGTGAATTTTGAATACAAAAGCGGGCAGCCCGTTCTCAAAAATTTTAATCTGGATATTCTACCCGGCGAAAGTATCGCGTTTGTCGGGCATACCGGCGCGGGCAAAAGCTCCATCACCAAATTGATTATGCGCTTCTACGAATTTCAGAACGGCAAAATCTGCATTGATGGACAGGACATTCGCACTTTTGACCTGTATCATTACCGCAACCAACTTGGATTCGTGCCACAAACACCGTTTTTATTTAGCGGAAGCATCGCGGATAATATTCGCTACGGCAAACCCGATGCAACCGACGCAGAAATTGAAGAAATTGCCTACAAAATTGGCAATGGTGAATGGCTCGAAACCCTGCCGAATGGTTTACAGAGTGATGTTGGTGAACGCGGTTCACGTTTGAGCTTGGGGCAGCGCCAACTGGTGAGTTTGCTACGGGTGCTGGTGCAAAAACCCGCCATTTTCATTCTGGATGAGGCCACCGCCAGCGTGGATACCTTCACCGAATCGCAGATTCAAGAGGCGATTGAACTGATTCTGGCGCAGTCCACCTCCATTTTAATTGCCCACCGCTTGAGTACCGTTCGCAGTGCCAATCGTATTATCGTGCTGCGCGAGGGTGCGATTATCGAACAAGGCAACCATCAAGCGTTGATGGCTCAGGGCGGGCATTATGCCGAACTCTACAATACCTATTTCCGTCACCAGAGTTTAGAGTATGTGGAAAATGCCCGTCAGATTTTGACCCAGCAGCATGACCAGACAACCCCTCAATTCCAGATGGGGGATTAAATCTTGGGGTGCTACTACACCAGCCAGCAATAAAACTATGTAGGGGCAACAGGTAAAAATTGGGCAGGGGCGAACCCCCTGCCTTTGGTTAGGAATTGCCGTTGGCATGGCGCAGGCTTAACCCGATACGACGGGCATGGCTGTCAATATTCAGAATGCGTACTTTGACCCGTTCGCCTTCGCGCACTACATTGCGGGGATGCAAAAAATGACCTTCTGCCAGTTCCGAAATATGGATCAGACCTTCTAACCCTTCTTCTAAACAGGCAAACGCCCCAAAATCGACCACGCTGGTCACTTGTCCGTAGACCTGCTGCCCTACTGCGTAGCGCTGCTCTACGGTTGCCCACGGGTCAGGCAGCAAGCGCTTAAGGCTTAAGGCAATCCGTCCGGCTTCACGGTCAATCGTCATAACGTGGACTTTGACCTGTTGATGACTTTTTAAGACTTCGCTGGGATGCTCCACCCGCCCCCAACTTAATTCCGAAATATGGATGAGTCCTTCAATCCCGCCTAAATCTACAAATGCGCCAAAATCACATATATTCGTGACCACACCTTCTGCCACTCCGCCCGGCGCGAGATTTTCCAACACTTTAGCGCGTGTCCCCGATTGTACTTGGGCCGCTCGCTCCGAAAGAATTAACCGATTTTGACTTTTGCTCAGTTCGATCACTCGCAAATTTAAAAGGGTACCAATCGCTTTGTTGAGGCGATCTTCATGCGCTGTTTCTATGGAAAAGCTGACTAACTGACTGGCTGGCACAAATCCGCGTAGGCTGTGCCATTCCACCAGTAACCCGCCTCGGTTGTAACCTATCACAGTAAGTTGAACCGTGGAGTCATGTTGATACGCATGTTCAGCAGCCTGCCAATCGGCGCTCACCCCCGTATGATAAAAAGATAAAGTATCTGGCTGAGTTAAATTTTCCAAATATTCCCATTCCTCGTCGGACATCAACGGGGCGGGCGGCGTTTCTTTATCGGCTTGGGAAAGCAGGGCCTCCCAGTATTGTTCATCGGGCGGAGGGGGCGCGGGGGCAGGTTCGTACTGCCGTGATATAGAAGTCATAATCTTTTACATCCCCATCAAAAAATACACTCGGACAAACAGAAAATTATCACGATGGGGATGAAATTTGTCAAACTATCACTGGCCGTGTTGTTCTTCTAAATACGTCTTTTCCATTTCCCACAATTGACGGGCCACTTCCTCAATGGCAGATTTTTGCTTGCGATAAAAATTAGGTTCGCTCATTGCCAACTGCGGGGCGACATCCCCAACCTTTTTTCCCTGCACAAAGCGCATTTCAAGGATGTTATACAGCACCCAATCGTTGTTCATGAGGCTGCGTTCGCCGTCGGGCTTGAGGCTCTCAATCACGCGGGTCAAAATCGTTTGCAGCGCATGAGTCGGGCTGCTGCCATTTTGGGTGAGTTCCTGTTGCACAATATTCAGCTGCAACAATTCACTATCCGCCAATTTGGGGCCGCCCCACAAATCTTTGAGCGCCCCATGTACCCATTCTGCCCACTCCGTAATATTTGGTGCCGTCGCTTGGGACGTTTGGTGAATTTGCCCAAATTTATCCACCTGCCCTTCTAAACGGAGCGTTTCCATCTGAGTCATGAGGGCATCTAGCACATCAAACACCTGTGTTTGAAGTTTGGCATCGGCGAGCAGACGGGCGGCGCGGTCAACCAGCATATGGAATAAATCATTTTCCAACGCCTGTTCATCTTCATTCAGTTGGGGCGGGTTTTCGCGGGCTTGTACCCCTAAATAACCTAAAAGCGGGCTGTCATCGCCATTGGCATAGAGGGGAAAAACCCAGAATCCCTCCTGTTTTTCGATGCTGGCAATCGCTTGTTCGGTTGTTACTTGACCTACTGCATGTTCTAAAACCAAGCCACCGGGGGCATTGTTCAACAAAAAGGCTTTATCGACACGCAGCAAATCACACGCTGCCGCCAGAATCGCTTCCTCTAGCTGCTTGATGTCAGCACGGGTCAACAAACGTTGACTAATATGACGGAGTTTTTGGGCTTCGATATTGTTGCGGGTATAAACAAAAAAGCGTTCAAAAAATGGCAAAGTCAGCGTAATGAGCCATTGGAGGATGATCACCGTTCCCATCACCGCCACAATCACAAAATCTTCGCTTTTCAGCCCCAGCACTTCGGACACCCGCAAGGTCGAAAGCATCACGCCCATTAACACCAACGCGGTAAATGTCCCGCGCAGCGATACCTGCAAAATATCTGCTTTCACCACACGGTCGGGTTTGCTTGTGCCAAAAAAAGCGAGGGGATAGGAAAGCGAAAAAATCATCGCAATCACAAACATATTGGCAAGACCGGAAGCGGCTTGAAAAAACAGCACATCAAAATTTTGCCCACGATTCACCATATCAAACAGCAGCGAATAGGGAAACAAACCAATGCCGGGAGTCAGGAAAACCCGCAAAATAAAATTCATGCGCTGGTAGGTTTTGGCGGTGCGGCAGCGTTCTCTTGCCCGCCGTACCAACCAGTAAGACACCGCACAGGCCGTCACAAAATAGGCAATATAAATCGGGAACAGCACCCCCACCCGCATATAAGGCGTAGGGTCAGGCGTAAAGTCCCGGATAATCGTATCCGTAAAAGCGGCTGCCATGAGAATCATCAGGCTTAACAAATACAGCGCCCGCCGGACATTCCGCCGCCGCCCTCTGGAGACCATCCCCGTAGTGGTTAAGAGTGAGTCTGCTAGATGAAAAATTGCAGCGGGGACAAAGGCAATCCCGATCCATTGCAGCCGCAGCCATATTTCCACGCTTTTGGCTTGGGGGTCAAGTGCAATCAACCCATCCATCAGCGAGACAATCACAATGCAGGTCAACAAAATACTGGAGGCGCGTGTGACTCTATCCCATAAATTGCGGCTCAGGTTATAGGTGAGAATCGCCACGGAAGCCATCACAATCGTGACGGTCAGGGTATTACTGGTCAATTCTAAGAGCGAAATCCAAAATTCCCGGCTCATAAATTCTGCCCAAAGAAAATCGCTATATCTTGCGTAGCATAATAGCGGTCATTGAATCCACAAAAAAGCAGGCCGCGTGACAGCATCAATTGAATGGCGGGGTAACTTTTGGTCGTGGTTTCCAGCGTGAGGGTACGGGCTTGGTAGTGCTGCGCCCATCGGCTGGCTTGGTCAAGCAAGGCCGTGCCAATCCGCCGCCGCCGCCAGCGTTCGCCCACCGCAAAATTTCGTACCCATCCGCTCTGGTCAGCCATATTGAGTACCACCTGAATATAACCCAGCACAACGTCTTCGGCCTCTGCCACCAAAATCCCTTTGACTTCGGCAAGTTCCCGCCGCAGCATCTCTGGTGTTCTGGGATATTCTACACGGATAGGGCGGGGCAGCCGCAGTGTTTGAAACGTGATTGTCCGATTTTCAGACTCAAGGTTAAGTCTCATTTGCCAGACAGCTTGTGTTTCCAGATGATGGTCAAGTGCAATGCAGGCAGGCAGATCTTTAGGTTCGGCAGGGCGAATGGTGAAACGTGATTTTTTGCTATCTATCATATTTATAATTTTACAGGAAAATACGGGGCGAGGGGTGAAACAAAAACGGCGCTGGGTGTCCTGCGCCGCTTATCCAATCTCCACAAAAGGCAAAAATTAATCCTCGAAGTCTTCTTCATCACGCGCACCGCGCCCGATGACTTCCACTTCGCCAATTTCGCCTGTGTATTCTTCTTCGACTTCATCTTCAGATGCACCGGTAAAGATACGGACAACGACGGTATCTTCATCCACCAAGAAAGTCGTTCCCGTGGGTGCAATCAGGTCTTTGAACCGAATATTCCGCACATTGTTAAAGGTGCTAAGGTCAATAGTGATGTTTTCAGGAATATCGGCGGGCAGGCTTTCTACTTCGACACTGGCAACGACTTGCAAAATGCGAGCGCCCAAGCGTTTCATTTGGGCTTCTACATCTGGCACCAAAATCGGCACAATCGTTTTGAGGGTCGCGTTGACATCTGCCGCGTAAAAGTCAATGTTTAAAATTTGATTTTTAATGGGATGACGGTGAACTTCACGCACCAGCACCGTGATTGGCTGCCCCTCCAGATTGAGGGTGATCAGATGGGTGCTGCCCGCTTTGATGAGGACTGGGCGCAAGGTTATCCAGTCTACTTGGATAGCGGTGGGTTCTGGGCGGGTAGGGCCGTAAATCACGCCGGGAATAATGCCCGCACGCCGCAGTTGTTTTACTTGTTTCCCGATGACAGTCCGCGGACTGACATCCAGGGTCAATGCTTCATTCATGGTTTCTTTTTTCTCCACATCACAGTACGCACGCTGCACGAGTCGGTACTGGGAACATTATTTCCATTGGGGCGGTTCATAAAACGCTCTCATTCTAATAGAGTGGCCTATGCCCGTCAATTGAAAATTCATGCGACTTTCACACCGTACCGTGCTTACCTTGCGTATACTTTGTAAAGAGGATACAAGCATATAGGAAATGGCATGACCACGCTTTTACTGGTTTCTGAGGATAACCATCATCTACCCAAAATTATGCTCCCCTTAGAGCAAGAGGGGTATGCGGTTGTTTCGTTGATGGGGACAGCCGATTTGCCAACAAAAATGGCGGCGCTTGAGCCAGTCGTGGTGCTGTTTAATCTGGAGGTTGAAAAGCAGACAGCCAGAACTTTGTGCCAAGTTGTGCATGAAGCCCTCCCCAGCACGCGAATTCCTATTTTATTTATTGTTCCCCTGCATTTTTCTGCCCAACAGGTTGCCGATGTCCTTGACGCAGGCGCAGATGATGTCCTCAAGCGGCCTTTTTCGCCGCCGGAACTGAAAGCGCGGATGCGTGCCTTGCTGCGGCGGAACATCAAAACCACTCACGAAGACGTGGTGCGCTTGCAACTAGACTCGCATACCCATTCCGTTCAGATTAATCATCGTGTGGTGGAACTCACCCCCGTCGAATTTGAATTGTTAAATTTCCTGTGCAAAACCCGCCCCACCTTCCACACCGCCCCGGATTTGCTCCAGCGCTTGTGGGACTATCCGCCGCAAGGGGGCGATACTGCGCTGGTACGCAATCATATCCGCAATTTACGCCTCAAGTTGGAATCCGACCCTGACCGCCCGCGTGTGCTGGTCTCCCAGTATGGGCGGGGCTATTCGGTGCGGGCCTTGGTTCAGCAATCTTAACCATTTTACAATCGCTTTGCACAAAACTCTATCAAGTCTTCACATGAGGGCATGGTATCATAAAATGAGTAGAGACTTCTGACGGAGTCTCTATTATTGATGCTCTTATGTGAGGATTATCTGGTATGCGAAAAACGCTCAAGATGGTCTTGGCTGTACTGGACGGAAAGCCAGCCGGAATGCGCGGACAGTCCTTAGTGGAGTTAACGGTGACCTTCCCTTTGCTGCTGCTCATGTTGATGGGCATGGCCGAAATCGGATGGTTCGCCAATAACTACCTGATTATGACTGACGTGGTACGTTCGGCTGGGCGTGCAGGGGCGCTGGGCAACCCTACAAAATGGCAGCCGTTTGAGGAACGCAACCACGAACGGATGGACTGTGATAGTGGGCAAAATCCAGCCGAACCATTGCACGGCGAAAATAAATATACCCGCTTGCCGTCGGATGACCCGGCGGACTATCTATCGCCCAAAGACGTTGTGCCGGGCGCAACGGATGGGACAGAAACCGTGTTTGGGACGCTTGGCTACTATGACAATATCGCGTGTAGCGCGATTGCGAATATGGCCCCGCTGGAATTTGACGACACCAAAGACGACATCATCGTTTCGGTGTTTAGTTATGCCGTCACCCCCTATGGTTGCCAGCAGACCCGTAACCCCGCCAGCTTGAGCGACCCGAAATGGTCGGACTGTACCGATGTCGAAATTACCAAACGTCTCCCCGACACTGCCAACAGTTGCGGCGATGGGATGCTCGGCTATATGTTCCGAGGACACTTTACGCCCGGTGGGGGAGCATGTCCCGGTTCAGCTTATTCCGACGCTTGGATGCTCGAACAGTTGAAGAAAACCCTCGTCCAAGAAAACGGCACGATTGACCCCAAACAGCTTGAGTTTGTGCCAAATTATGGCCTTGTGTTGGTGGAAATTCACTGGCACAGCGATCAACTGATTGGCCTACCCGTTTTCCAATTCGCCGGGGGGGAAATTCCGATGCACGTCTGGTCAATTTTCCCGGTGTCCGCAGCCGAACCAGATTTGCCCTAGTCTTGTAAGGAGGAGGTAGAGAATGCTCAAACGTACTAAAGTGGCTCTCGCCCGCCGCTTCCGTAACAGCCAGCGCGGTCAAACCGTTGTCATTTTGGCATTTGGTCTGATTGCGTTAATTGCCTTCGTAGGACTCGTCACGGACATTTCGATTATGTTTGTGCGCTTTTCCACCCTACGACGGGCTGTGGACTCGGCAGCTTTGGCGGCAGCAGGACAAGTTCGTGAAGGGACAGACTATGCGACGGTGGCGCTCTCAGCGCGTCAATACATCGCTTTGCATGGTCTCAAACCGCATACCGTATGGGTGGAAACCTGCGAAACCGACATCGCCGCATGGCGCAAAGAACCCGGTAACGCCGCCAAACCCCTTGACCAAATGCCCAAAACCGACCTGTGCGATTGGGACAACCCCAAAAAACTCGTGCGTGTCAAAGCCCAGATTGAATCGGAAACCACCTTCCTGAAAATTATCGGTATTCAGAATTTCCTGCTCACCTCAGCCGCCATTTCTGAAACCGCGGTGTTAGATGTGGCGCTGGTGCTGGATAACTCGCAATCAATGGGCTATCTGACCAATCCCAAAACATGGTTTCCCATCAAAATTCCATCCAATCCTCAAAACTATTTTGTAGAGTATGCCAATCTACAAGAATCACAGTTGCCCGAACAACCCGGAGCATTGTGCCAATCCAACAGTGGATGGGGCGGTTGTTGTAATGACCCCGGCACCAACGCTTTGGTTACACTGATTGGGACGGAGTGGGAAATTTACACCGATAACAATGGCAACAAAAAGTATGATGCGGGTGATACCTTAGGCATTGCCACTTATGCCCCGGATGGTGACAAATCCGATCTGGTCTGCCATCCGTTTAAACAGGTGAAAGATGCCGCCCGTAACTTTATTGCTGGCTTGGACTTCACCCGGGGGGATCGGGTCGGGATTGTCACCTTTAACCGTGTGGCAGAGGTGCAATATCCCAATAATAACTCGGATAAAAGCTCTCCGACCTATGCCCCGCCGATGATGAACGACGAAAAAACCGCCATCGAAACCCTCAATAAATATGTCGGGATTGATGTCAACACGGTTGAGCGCACGTTTGGTTGCCTTGCTCGCTCGATTGCCCAGACTAATTTAAGACAGAGCTACCTAGATCAAACCCGCATAGCTGGTGGAGATGTTCGGCCTTGGAGTTATGAGGAAATTGCCAACTGCACCAACACCAACCCTGGCGATGGCATCCGACGTGCCAGCGAAGTTTTGACCAACGTGGAGACCATTCGACGTGAAGCGGTCTGGGTAGCGATTATCCTTGCGGATGGGGCTGCTAACGCCGCTTATGTTCGTCCTGATGTTGAAGATAACTATGGTAAAGATATCGGGTATAATACGACTATCCCTGAGAATCTCCTTAGTCCCTCAGTAAAGACGAACGTCGGGGTCTATGTACCATATGACCCGGGTTCAGACAGCTACATTTATATGAATCTTGGCTTCTGCCCGTGGTCAACGTTCTGCAAATATCGTCCAGTTGGCGACCCACTGACCCCCGATGCGGCTAATGAATACCCGTATCTGCTTGATGCGGATGTGTCAAAACCCGGCTTAGAAATTTCGACGGACTTTAAATTACCGGATGGAACTGCTGACCCATTTCCGACTTATGAAGAATGCGGCAAGTCTGTCGGTCATCCCGGTGTCTATGTGCAACCCGGTGAACCCAAAAGCCAGTATTGCAATGACATGAATCCAAAGTCCCGCCATTTTTGTCTCGAATGGAAGAACGGCCCGAACAACGGTGCCCCTCCTGTGATTTTGGATCCCGCAAGTTCGTGTTTTCAGAGTTATGATGCCGATGATTACGCCCGTGATATGGCGGATTGGGCGGGGTTAGCCGAATTAACGCCGACTGTTCCCGGTAACTTCATCGCCATGTTTGCGATTGGGTTTGGCGAAGAAATTAAGGATAAGGATCATTCTAATTATGAAGTGGGTGCGCCACTGCTGAGGTACATTGCCGATGCAGGCGATAACGGTCAGATTGACAACACTTACGAACGCTCATTGCGTGGTCTGACCTCGGTGGGGGGTGATGTCTGTGAAGCACCCGCTATTGTAGCCGACCCGACCAAATGGTGCGGTCAGTATTATTATGCCAACGACCTAGTGAGTCTCAATCAAGTCTTTGAGGATATCGCCAGTCGTCTATTTACCCGGTTATCACGGTAAGAGAGGGAGCATATGGAAAGTTCCATCACACCTACCAAACCGCGCAGCCGACGCGGGCAGACGATGGCGGAATTCGCCCTCACCCTGCCGATTGTGCTGATGCTAGTGTTTGGCGTTATCGAATTTGCCCGTATTTTTCAGGCGTGGATCACGCTGCAAAATTCGGCGCGTGTCGCGGTTCGTGCCGGGATTACGGGGGAATGGGATCCCACCGTCGTTCAGGATTATTTCCCGTCTTATGTGGATGCCACCCCCACCGAAGGGGAATTGCTGGCGTGGATTGCGGAATGCAGTTCCAGCACCGACCCCGCCTTTGTTCGCCACTGGGAAAAAGACTGTGACCCCACAGACGACGAAGATTTAGGGCTGCGTGAAGATATGGCGCGTATCCCGTGGATCTGGGACAATGCCCGTCAAGGCGCGGCGGGTCTGGCGCTGGGGCAAGGACATGATATTCGTGGGCTGCATGACCGCGGTGGAAACGAAGTCAAATCCGGGTCATTAACCCCGAATGACTCCAAATGGTTCCATGTCTGGATTTGCAGTTCGCGTCTCATGATTCTTGGCGGGAATGCCAATCGCTATCGTCTGCCGGATGATGGAGACCGCCGCAAACGCGAATGTCTGGTCAATGAAGGCACAATGAACGGACAAAATCAGTACGACGCAGGCGGCCCCGGCGACGCGCTGGAAGTAGTCGTGTTTTTCAACCATCCCCTCATTACGCCCGTTGCCATCGCTGAATATATTCCCTTGATGGCTCGCCGTGTGGGGATTAACGAAGCCTTCCGTTCCACCCGTGCTGTCAACCTGCCGCCCAACTTGAATCCGGGCGCGGGTGGGGGGCCCACTTCGACCTTCACTTTTACGCCGGTGCCAAGCAATACCTTCTTGCCATCCGCCACCTTTACGCCATCGCGCACCCCAACCCACACCTCCACGCTGGAACCCCAGCCGAGTTGCGATTTAATTACGCTCTCCGATGCCAAAATCCTTGCTACTTGGCTCGGTGTCACCGTCAATAATCAAAACCCGGTTCCGGTCTTCATTTCCGAAGCCAATGTAGTTTGGCCGAATACGGGGCAATTCTCCACCATGTTTGCCGATTATATGCGTGTGGCTTCCAACACCGCACATTGGAACGGTACAGATACCACCCCGCCGACTCTGGTGAATGCGTCATCACAGGGCTGGAATAACAGCCAGACTCTGCGAACCTTCCCCGGCAGCACGGGCGCAGGTGTGAATACCGAATGGCGAACCTATTTTGGCGGCAATCCCCCAGCCTTTAACCCGCCCGCTATCACGGTCAATCAGTTCTATGGGTCATCTATCACCTTGACCAGCCGCGATGGATCTGTGGTTTGCAATAAACCCTTGCCTATCACACCGCCTGTTGTCGATCCGAACACCCCGACTCCCACACCTACCGCCGTGTGTGGTGACTTTGCGTTCCGTTTTGGCTCATTCGATTTCAACGGTGTTGTGCGCTTCACCGTGCAAAACAGCAGTACCTCTGGGCGCAAAATCACGGGCTTTAACATGGTCTGGAAGAAATATACCGCCGGACAAGCCTTTGAGATGGTCTCGGTAGGTGGCTCCGGTGCCTTCGATCCCAATGCAATTCGCATCTGGGATGGGTCGGGCAGCACCCCGCCAACCGCCGCCGACCAGAGCAGCCCCGGTTGGACACAAACCACCCAACTCAATGCCGGTCAAACCGCAAACTTCTGGGTAGACTTTGACGGAATTTCCGGTTCATTGCCCGGACAAGGTGCGTTACCCACGGACTTTAATGGTTCCACCATCACGATTGAT
Organism: uncultured Anaerolineae bacterium; assembly: GCA_964639245.1. Lineage (GTDB taxonomy): Bacteria > Chloroflexota > Anaerolineae > Aggregatilineales > J027 > SB15. The sequence continues at coordinate 73,567 of CAZXCU010000015.1, read as the reverse complement.
GGTGTGTGTGTGGTGCCGATGGAAACTGTCACCGGGCCGGTCACACCGACACCGACTCTGACGGCAACGATTACGCTCACGCCGTCGCTGACCCCAACCAATACCCTAACTCCGACGCGCACGATTACGCGCACGCCGACCATTACCAACACCCCCGGCCCGACGAATACGGTCACACTGACCCGTACTATCACGCCGACCCGTACCATTACACTTACGCCGACGATTACGCGCACACCAACCATTACACTTACGCCGACGATTACGCGCACACCAACCATTACGCAAACGCCGACGGTGACACCGACGATTACGCAGACATTCACGCGCACCCCGACACGTACCTTAACACCCACACCCAACGTGACGAATACCGCGACACGTACCAACACGCCCACTCCCACGCGGACAAGCACGGTTGCTCCGCCAACCGCCACGCCCACACTGGGACGCTTCGACTAAACACAACAAAAAAGGTCGCTCATCATGGGCGACCTTTTTTTAGATGTTAGAGATAAAAACGCTGTTAGACGCGGCTCTTCAGTAAATGTGTCAGCAATTCATCCCGCCCTTGGATCATGCGTTCCAGCGAAAAATGCTGCACCACACGCTGACGGCCTGCCTGTCCCATCTGCTGACGCAACGGGGCATTTTCGAGCAGCAGTGCCACCTTCTCTGCCAGTAGAGTCGGGTTTTCCGGGGGGATAACAAAACCAGTTTCTCCATCCACAATCAATTCGGCTGTCCCGCCCACCCGTGTTCCGATAATCGGTACGCCGCAGCCCATCGCCTCCAGCACAATATTCGGGCAGCTTTCGCCAAACGGAACATCCCGCGACGACATAACCACCACATCGGCCCCGTTGATGAGTGCGGGAACATCCTCCCGAATCCCCAGAAACCGCACATCGTCAGCGAGTCCCAAATCACGGGCAAGGCTTTCCAGCGCGGGACGTTCCACCCCTTCTCCCGCAAAAACGATCCGGGGCGGAATCGGGGAGTTCATCAGAGGCACAGCCGCATGAAGCATCACATCTCGCCCTTTCTCATAAGTCAGTCGCCCCACATTCAAAATGACGGGTTGATTCGGGGGGATATTCAAAAGTTCGGCGCGGCGGTCTGGGGCGGGGGCATATCGCTGGGTATCAATCCCGTTGTACAGCACATGAATTTTTTCGGCGGGTACACCTTGACTGCGAAAAAGGCTGGCGGAAGTTTCGGTCAAGGCCACAATCGCATCGGTGACAGGATTGAGCAGGCGGGTGAGCGGCGCAAGCGGGTAATTGTCATGCACCGACAAAATTTTGATGGGAACATTCGCCATGAGTGCCGCCAATCGTCCCCATCCTGCTGCGAGTCCCTGCGCGAGTGTCCAGACGATTTGGGTTTGTTCCCGCCGAAAATGCTGTGCCAATTTCAATGGCACGGTGACATCTGTTTTGCCGTTCGAGAGTGGCACATGCAACCGCGCTGTTTCGACCTTATTTTGCATCGTTTGATGGTCGTAAAACGCATAAATATGGGGATCCCAGCGCGATTTGTCCAAACCGTTGACGACATCTGCCAGCCGCATTTCCATGCCGCCGCGTGCAAAGCTCGTCAATACAAAAGCAACATGCTTAGCGGGCATGGTTCGCCATGATATTTATAATACGCTGGCTGGCGGTGCCATCCCCGTAAAATTTCGGATGGGCAGTAGGGGTGCTGGCAAGCGCTTCTTGTACTTTTTGCGCGATTTCTTCGGGATGCGCCAAGCGATTCCAGCCCGATTCAACGGTTTCTACCCACTCCGTTTCGGTGCGAACGGTCACACAGGGACGCTGCATCACATAGGCTTCTTTCTGCAACCCGCCGCTATCGGTGATGACCACCTGAGCGCCATCCAACAGGGCAACCATATTAAGATAGCTGGCGGGGGGAATCACCTGCACATTTTTAGGTAGCGTGATATTCTCTCGCTTTAAGGAGGCTTGTAAGCGGGGATGAATCGGCAGCACCACCATTTTTTCCAATGCGCTCAAACTATGGGCAATCGCAGCAAGCATTTCAGGCGAATCAGTATTCGCGGCACGATGAACCGTCGCAAGATAAAAATTGCCATGCGTCAGATGAAGTTCCTGTAAAATCGTGACCTGTTGATGAATATTTTCCCGTGCGGCTAACAGCCCATCCACCATCACATCCCCGACTTCATGGACACCGTGTGTGATACCCTCATTTTTGAGATTTTCAACCGCAATCTGGGTGGGGCAAAAAAGCAGCGTGCTTACATGGTCTGTCACCACGCGGTTAATTTCTTCTGGCATGGTACGGTTGAAACTTCGCAACCCTGCCTCGACATGGGCAATCGGAATATTCAGTTTAGCCGCCGCAAGCGCCCCCGCAATGGTCGAATTGGTATCCCCATACAACAGCACCCAATCCGGCATCGCACGGAGCATCTCTGCTTCCAAGCCCTGTAGCATCGCGGCGGTTTGTTCACCATGAGAACCTGACCCCACACTCAAATTCATATCCGGCGCAGGAATCGACAGTTCTCGGAAAAACACTTCCGACATGCCTTCGTCATAGTGCTGTCCGGTGTGAATCAAAATTTCTTGGTGCTGCTGGCGAATCGCCCGCGAAACTGGCGCAGCTTTGATAAATTGCGGGCGTGCGCCCACCACAGTTAAAATTTTCATGGGATTTTTCCAAAAATATCCGGGGTGTCTGGCTTGGCAATTTTGGCTAACCGTCCGGCGTGAACAGCGGCTTTTTGTTCCTCAAGGTGTGCGGGGTCAATTTCCAATGTGCGGGTGACTTTGGCGGGAATCCCCACTGCCACACTGTTCGGTGGAATATTTTCTGTCACGACTGCACCCGCTCCGATAACCGAATTTTCACCAATGGTTACACCCGGCATTACAATTACATTCGCAGCCAACCAGACATTTGACTTTAGAGTAATGCTATCTTGCCAATTCTGATGAAAATAGACCCCGCCGATGGGGTGTCCCGCCGTGGCGAGAATGACGTTATCGCCTAGCAGGACAAAATCTTCAAGCGTGATTCCGCCATTGCCACGTAAAATCGAATAATTGCCGATAGCGATATGGCTGCCCAAGTGAACTTTTTCCGGCGCAATGATTCGCACCCCGTAGCGCAGCACAATATCTTCCCCACAGGAGGCCAGTTGATGAATAAGCGCTTGTTTCCGATACAGTTCTGTGAGGCTTTGCCACTTAGGTAGCTCAGAACCCAGCGCCTCCCCATACCGATGGCGAATGAACTTGGCAATACTTTTGACAACCCACTGGTCAACCCACATGACGATTATCTTAATGACCTACGGCAGATATGACAATGATTAGTCTGGGTTTACAAATTTCATAAACGCTCGTTAATTTTGTTCCCTGTAGCGACAAAGCGTTTGAAGCAGACAGTCTTTTTCATCAAAATAAAAGTATCCGAAAACTTTTGGAAAGAGGATACCCTCATGAACGACCTTTTTATTCGCGGTGCAGATGGCAAATTGTACAATGCCAATGGCGAAGTGATTGCGGCTGATGCTGCCGAAATGCCCATGCAAATGGAATTCACCCCTGCCGAAAACAGCGCAGCCAATACCTGGTTTGCCTCGACATGGTTTGCTTCCACATGGTTTGCTTCCACATGGTTTGCGTCAACGTGGTTCGCCTCGACATGGTTTGCCTCTGCCGACTTTGCACCCGAAACGGTCTAGGATGACACTGACCCACGCCCCCGCCTCCATTGTTGGGGCGGGTGTTGGGGGTGAGGGATAAACATGCTCACGAATAATCCTGTTCCCAAAAATTTTCAAAATGGTACCTATCGGTTTATCTCACCGGATGAAACGGTTGCCAGAGTTAAACGCTTTTTGCCGATTATGGGCATTACTCGCATCGCCAATATCACCCATTTAGATGTGATTGGTGTACCAGTGGTAATGGTTTGCCGTCCCAATTCACGTTCGATTTCAGTAGCGCAGGGCAAAGGGCTAACCCTTGCAGCAGCCCGCGCTTCCGGGGTGATGGAATCGGTAGAAGGGTATCATGCCGAAACCATCACCCACCCGCTTAAACTCGCCAGTTATGAAGCGCTGCGTTACACCCATCCAGTCGTGGATGTGCGCGAACTGCCATTAATTAAAAACAGCGCGTTTCACCCGGAACGACGCTTGTTATGGATTGAAGCCTACGACCTGATTCATGATGCGTCCGTCTGGATTCCTTACGAAATGGTACATACCGACTACACCTTGCCCGGTACCGATGGCAGTGGGTGTTTTTCAACCACCACCAATGGTCTTGCTTCAGGAAATCACCTCTTAGAAGCGATTGAACACGCTATTAATGAAGTGGTCGAACGGGATGCCACCGCATTGTGGGAACTGCTGCCAGAAGCGGAGAAACAAATCACCCGTCTCAATCTTGATTCGGTAGATGATGCCGCGTGCCGTGCGGTTCTGGAAAAATATAAACAAGCCAAGGTGGATGTACTCGTCTGGAATCTGACTTCTGATGTAGAAATGCCAACCTTTCTGTGCGCGATTGCAGAACGAACGGATCATCCCCTCCGCAAAATGTATGTGGCTTCTGGGGCGGGATGCCACCTGTCACGGAATATTGCCCTGCTGCGGGCGCTGACCGAAGCCGCCCAGAGCCGTTTAACTGTCATTTCTGGCTCACGCGATGATGTTTTCCGCGATGATTATGCACGCTATCGAAGTGCTGAAACCCATGACCGCTTCCGCCAAGAACTGGCAGCGCCGATAACCGGGCAAGATTTTCGCCAGATTCCGAGCAGCGAATTTGCAACCTTTAACGAAGATATTGCCTGCCAGCTTGCCAAACTTCAGGTGGTGGGGATTCAACAGGTGATTGTGGTGAATTTGACCAAACCCGAATTTGAGATTCCGGTGGTACGGGTGGTCATTCCCGGTTTAGAAGGGGTTCACTCCATCCCGCAGTACAGCCCCGGTCAACGCGCCAGAGCAAGGATACAACAATGAGAGTGGTAATTTTTTTAGGGCCAAGTGTCGCACTTACCGAAGCACGCGCTGTGCTGCCCGGAGCGATTTTTTTGCCCCCTGCCGCACAAGGGGATATTTACCGTGCTGCCATGCGTATTCCCCATGCCATTGGTATCATTGACGGCTATTTTGAGCATGTACCGTCGGTCTGGCACAAAGAAATCCTCTGGGCGATGAAACAGGGGACGCATGTCTTCGGGTCATCCAGTATGGGGGCGTTGCGAGCCGCAGAATTGGCCCAATTCGGTATGGTGGGGGTGGGCAAAATTTTTGAATGGTATGCTTCTGGCACAATCGAAGATGATGATGAAGTTGCCGTTGCCCATGCCAGCGCCGAAGATGGCTTTTTACCGACTTCAACCGCGATGGTTGATATTCGGGCGACTTTGGAAAAAGCCGAAGCACAGCACATTATTTCCAGCGAATTGCGAACACGGATTGAAATCATCGCCAAAAATTTGTTTTATGCCGAACGCAATTATCCCAGCATCCTTCAACTTGCCGAATCCGAACAGCTTACCGGGATAGGTCGCCTCAAAAATTGGCTGGTGGACAACAAAGTGCATCAAAAACAGGACGATGCCAAACTCCTGTTGCTCACCCTACAGGAAAAATTTGCCCAACCTGTGTTCCCGTTGCGCGTTCCCTACAGTTTTCAGCATACACAAATCTGGGAACGGGCGGTACGGCAGATTGGGCAAGCAGAAGCTCAAATTTTGCCGGATGCTTTGGCGCGTGCCAGCACCCGTTGAGCCGAACGAATCATCGGCATATCGACCATTTTCCCCTCGTAGGCGAACACGCCCGTTCCACCTGCGAGATGCGTTTCATAGGCGGCAATTAACTGCTGCGCGGTAGCGATCGCTTCGGGGGTAGGGATATAAACTTCGGTGATGACCGGCACTTGATAGGGATGAATTGCCAGTTTGCCGGTGTACCCCATCTGCATGGCATCAATGGTTTCTTCGCGTAGCCCTTCCACATCGGTCAAATCGACAAAAGGGGTATCAATCGCCTGTAAACCATACGCAGCAGCATACAAAACCGTTCGTCCGCGTGCATAGGCGACTTCTTTACCTTCGCGGGTGCGAATCGCCCCAATATCACTGGCGAGGTCTTCTGCCCCGAAAATCAGCCCCACCAATGGACTGCCTTCATTGGCGATTTCAGGCAGATTCATGACCCCCCGTGCTGATTCGATAATCACCAGCAGTTTGATGCCGCCAATGGGAAATCCATAAGTTTGTTCGGCATCCTGAATCTCTTGGATCACCAAACGCACCTCTTCCTCGGATTCCACTTTGGGCAGCACATACCCGTCAGGACGGGCTTGGATAGTTTCCTTGATGTCATCAGTGGTTAAACCGGTGGCAACCCCGTTGACGCGCACCAGACGTTCCGTCGTGCCAAAATTGAGTTCGGTCAGCGCACGGAAAACCACCTGGCGGGCTTCGACTTTACGGGTCAGCGCGACTCCATCCTCTAAATCCATAATGACCGAATCGACACCAGAAGTCGCGCCTTTTTCGATTTTGTGCCAATCATCGCCCGGCATAAACAGCAGGGCGCGTCGTAATCTTTCATCACTCATTGGGTATCCCCTTGTGGTCGTTTCAGAAATAATACCGCCCGTTCCACTTCACAGACAACTTCTCCATGCTGATTTTTGCCCCAATGTTTGAGGTGAATCACCCCTCTATCAGGATTGGATTGGGAGTCACGTTTGCTGAGGACTTCAGTTTCCACGTAAATGGTATCCCCATGAAAAACGGGCTTGGGGTGGATGACTTTCTCATAACCAAGATTCGCAATAATCGTACCATCGGTCAATTCCGAAACCGTCAACCCGATGACCAATCCCAGCGTAAAAATCCCGTTGACAATGCGCTGCCCGAACTGGGTTTTACTGGCAAAATCCTCGTTAATATGCAAGGGTTGGGTATTCATTGTCAGGGTTGAAAACAGCACATTGTCCATTTCCGTAATGGTGCGCCCTAATGAATGGCGTATTTTTGTACCCACTTCCAATTCTTCAAAATATTTACCGGGCATGGTGGTCAAAGTCCTGCTTTCTGGAGTTCATCTTGTAGAGCGCGGAGCGTTTTAAATTCTTGGCGGATGCCAGTAATTAAATCTTCCCATTTCTCTACTTCCCCCAGAATATCATAAATTTCTTGCACTTTGGCTAAATAGTCGGTAGCAGTTTGATAGTGGGAACGGCTGCGTCCAGCAATTTCTTTGTAGGCATAGTCAATCAAAACAGGCAGTGCTTTTTCAGGGGTGTCACGGTAGGCAAGTTTGGCGACTTGCAAATCTAATCGTTGGTCATGCCACCATAAGAGAGGCATTTTTTGTTTCATCCCTTTTTCAGCCGATTGCCACGCTTTGTCCCAGTCATGTTCGTGGAGATAGAGATAAGTCAGTGCCGCAAAATAACCTTTTGCGGTGAGGTGTTTCAAGATGTCCGGCTGAATCTTATCCCATTGTCCTAGTTCAATCGCTGTGAGTTTGACTTCAATGTAAAGTTCGACGATGGGTTGTTCATACAACCGTTTTAACTGAATTTCTAATGCTGCTGTCGGGTTATGGGTTGCTTGATACTGCTCTAACAGCCAATAGGCAAGGTGGTCATGATAGGTATGATTCAGGGTGGTTTGGCCTATCGCAATGGCTTTTTTCTGAAACCCACTGGCGACAAGCGAATTTAAAGCAGGCAATCGTTCATGGTTATGAAGTAACTTTTTTTCCAGTACCGCAATGGCTTCATCATGTCGACCCATCGAGAGCAGTTTTTCAAACAACACACTGAACATGCCCTCCTCACGTAAGCGTTGGAGGGTGACTTCGGGGTCAACATGATCCACTGCATCTATTTTTACCAGAAATTCAGCGAGGGATTTAGCGATCCAATCTCCATACGACATTTTTTTGTATTTGTTCATCCGGGCTTGAACGGCTTGGCGAATGGCAGGTAAATCGCTTGGCTTGGCATGTTTGAGCAAAATCTCCTCAACATCAGAAGCGAAATCGGTTTCATCGGCAAAGGAAAATTCTAGCAGGGTCATGAGCAACTTGGGGCGCAGTATGTCATCGTTCGCAATCGCTGGCTGGGCAAGGCAGGTATCAAGGTCATCAAAAATCGATTCGATGCTCGTATAAAATCCACCTTCTTCATCATAAAACCCATCGGTATGGAGAATTTCCTCTAGGATGAGGCTGTAAATAGCGCTGGCGGTCTGCCAATCGCCCTGTATAGAAATCTGTTTGGCGGTTTTCATGAGGGATGCCGCCACAGTTTCCGCTTCTCGATTTTCCCAACTACTATATTTTTTGAGCGCACGGCTCAAATTACGGCGGAAAGTATCGAGCGAAATAGGCTTAGCTTTGGCGGGGCGGTCAAGGAAATGAACGAGGTCAGGATACATTGCAATCATCTGCTCGATGATTTTGATGAGTTCTTCTTTACTGCGGTTTTGCAGCGATTTTTGCACCTCATCCTGTTCAACAAAACTTTTGGGTTCATGAACGTACATGAGGAGCAGTGCCACAATATGTTTGCAGTCTCCCCCAAATTCATACGGGCAGGTACACTTTGCTTTTTGGATTCCTTTCCCGTCGAATTCGACTTTAACATGGTAGGTCATCGTCCCTTCGCAATCCGCTTCTAGGGTGTTGCCACGTTTAATGGGATGGTGAATTGCACCCTCTTCGTAATACCCTTGTCCACGGTTATAACTTTTAGAATCGGCGCGGTTACGAATCTGTTCTAAAGTGATGTTCATGGGGTTTGCTCGAAGATTATTTGTTTTTTTCTATGCTACCCCAAAATTCACCCAAATTAATCAAGATATTTTTGATGCCAGAGTTCAAACACAATCAGCGCCCACAACAGGAGCGAATTATCCCGCTTGCCGGATTGATGTACCTGCCAGAGTTGCTGAACCGTGTCTGGCTGAAAGTACCCGCGTTTTCGGAGGGTAGCAGGCGAAATCATCTCCGCCACCCAATTTTTCAATTCGTGCTGAAACCACAGCGAAAGGGGCAAATTTAACCCTAGTTTTTTGCCATGTAAAATTTCCGGTGGGAGGTACGGAGACATGGCCTCACGAAACAAACCTTTGGTTACGCCGTTTTGAATTTTCCATCGAAGGGGGATGTTTCCTGCCACTTCAACTATGCGCTGGTCAACCAGTGGGACACGGACTTCTAAAGACTGTGCCATGCTCATGCGGTCATTGTAAGCAAGTTGATTAAACGGCAAATAACTAGCAAGTTCCGCCATCATGACAGTTTCTAAACGCCCATACGCGGTATTGGGACGGAAGGCCTCCCGCACAAAATCCCAGCTATCGCCCGCCTTCATAGTATCAGTATATAAGCGCTGTTTTTCCTTTGGTTTGAGGATGGACACAATCTGCAAATAGGCTTCATCAAAATCCTGAGCGCCGCTTTCCAGAAAACGCCGCACGCGCTGTCGTCCTAACCGCCCATCCATATCGTCAGAAATGGTTTTGGATGCGACATTCGCCAGAATTTTGCGTGACCAGTGTGGCAGATGGGCATATTGCTCATAGCGCATCATCCCCTTGTAACGCACATACCCGCCGAACATTTCATCCCCGCCGGTTCCCGCCAGCGCTACTTTGACAAATTTCCGTGTTTCGCCAGATAAGATATACAGCAAAAGGGCGGTGGGGTTGGCAAAAGGCTGGTCGAAAAAAGGCATGATTTCGGGCAGCAGGGTAATTACATCCGGTGTGACCCGGAATTCATGGTGGTTGGTTTTGTAAAATTGGGCGATATGCCGGGCAGCATCCAGTTCATCCCAACGATGTGCTTTCTCCCCAAAGCCAATCGAGAAGGTTTCCACCTGCGCTTGAAACCGGCTCATCATGGCGACCACGCTGGCAGAATCGATCCCCCCGCTTAAAAATGCGCCCAGGGGGACATCGGCTATCAGCATTTTTTCTACACTGTCTGCCACGACTTCCCGTATCGCCTCAATTGCCGCTTGTTTGGTCGGGTAGGGATTTTGCAGGGGGGTAAACGCCCAGTAGCGCTCAATTTTCACCTCATTGTGAGCCAGCATCCAATGTCCGGCGGGCAGGGCTTTAATCGACTGAAAAATAGTATGTGGTTCTGGTACATAGAGGGTGGTTAAATATTGGTCAAGAGCGGTCAGGTCAATTTCACGGCGCAGATTCGGGTGACTCAGCAGGGATTTTATTTCGGATGCAAATAGCAAGGTGCCATCCACCACCGCATAATACAGGGGTTTGATGCCAAAGTGGTCACGGGCAATAAAAAGCTGTTGTTTTTCGCTGTCCCAGACTGCAAACGCGAACATGCCGCGCAAATAGTTTGGTAATGCTGTCCCCCATTGCTCATAGCCATGCACCAGCACTTCCGTATCGCTCTGGGTTTTAAAGCGGTGTCCCTCAGCGATTAACTGGTCACGTAGCGCTTGAAAATTATAAATTTCGCCGTTGTAAACCACTTGAAGGGTATTGCTTTCGTTGGCAATCGGTTGCTGTCCGGTGGCAAGGTCAATAATGCTCAAGCGTCGCATCGCCAAGCCGACTCGAGCATCCGAAAAATAGCCCTCCTCATCTGGCCCACGATGCGTCAGCAACCGATTCATTTGCTGCAAATGAACTGTTGTTTGCAAATTGGGTGCAAGATGCCAGTAACCGGCAATACCACACATGATTAATTCAAGATGTCCTTAAACATTTGCAACCGGGCATGGGTGGTGTGTTCAATATCAAACAAGGCATGAACACGCGTATAGGCCTTTTCGCTCATTTCCTGCGCCCATGCAGGTTGATTAAATACCTTGAAAATCGCAATTTCCAGCGCTGACACATCTCCTTTGGGAACGAGACAGCCTGTAATGCCATCTTCGATCAAAACCTCAATATCCATGGTGGGGGTTGTAACCACAGGCACACCCAGCGCCATTGATTCTTTGATCGTGTTTGGTAGCGTATCATAATCTGCTTCGGAAGCCAGCACCGAAACCGAGGCTTGCGCGAGGATTTCAAACAATTTTTCTTGGGGGAGATGTCCTGTTAATTCCACACAATCCGCCAAATTTAAATTTTTAATGAGTAATTCCAATTCATGGCGGTAATGGCCTTCCCCCAATAAAATGAGCCGTGTAGCTGGCAAAACAGCATGAATTTTTGAGAAGGCTTGAATCACATAATGGTGGCCTTTTTCTTGGACTAACCGCCCTGCCGAAATAATCACCCCCTGTTTTTTGGGAAGGGCGCGATATTTTTCCAAGCGCTCCAATTCAATCCCGATATGAATAATTTGGAGAGGCGTATCGGTTTTAGGCCAAAGTTCTTGAATCTCACGGGCAGACTCAGGACTCTGTGCGACCAGATAAGCCGCGCGTTTTGCTGCAAGTATGGTCATCGGATGTTTTTCTAGGCGGTCATAGGCGGTGAGCGCCAATGTGATCGGAATCTGTGGCAAAAGCAGTTTCAACAGGTATAAGGTAATCGTGGGATAGTGTCCCCATCCGGCATGAACAACTTGAATTTGCCCCTGTTCGATCAGCCGAACAATATGGAATGACTTTGGAATAAAAACAACGGACTTGAGCCATAGAGTCGGCCTTTGCCAACAGGTACGGGTCACTTGCCACACCAAGAACCAGAAAATGAAAGGATTTTTTTTTGACCAGTAAAAAATATCCTGCCAGCCTGTCCAATAAGCAAAATGATAAATGGGAATATCCTGAAGGTGATACTGCTGGCGCAGGTGTGCATCCTGCGGATTGGGTTCTCGCAGGCAAAATACAGTCATGTCCGCCCCGGCTTTTGCCAGATGCCGCACCTCAATCGCCATGAAGGTTTCACTTGGCGCGGGAAATTGCATTACCAGATAAGCCAGTTTCATAAATCCCCTCGCAAAAGAGCTAAATATTGGTCGGCAATCACATCTGGCGAAAACGCCATCACCCGTTGTTTTAAAAATTCCGGGTCGGGTGGACTGTTGAGGGTTTGCGAAATAGCTCTGGCTAAAGCATCGGAATCCCCCACAGGGACAAGCCTCCCATACCGTCCCTTTTCCAGAATTTCTGATGGCCCGGTCGGGCAATCCGTACTCACGACCGGGCAGCCGCACGCCAGCGCCTCCACCAAGACATTGGGAAATCCCTCATGAATGGAGGACATGACCAGCGTGGAGGCCTGTTTCATATAAGGATAGGGGTTTTCAACAAACCCTACCAACTCCACCCGTTCTTGCAGTTCGGCTTCTTGGATGAACTTTTCTAAAATGGGACGCTGTGAACCTTCGCCCAAAATAATCAAGCGGGCAGGATGCTCTAATTTTTGAAAGGCACGAATCAGCGTCGCAAAATCTTTTTGCGCTTCTAAACGCCCCACTGCCAAGAGGACAGGCAATTGTTTTTCCATTAGCCAGTGATGGTGAATTGGTTGCTGGCTCATTTCATTAATACGTTCTGTTGGTACAGGGTTATAAATCACATGCAGCACCGAGTCTGGCATATTAAAAACCTGCTTGAGGTTGTCTGCCATATCATTGGCTAAAGCAACGACTGCATCGGCACGCGGAAAAAACCAGCGCACCAGCGGATGAGGAATCTGGTCACGCGCCCATGCCTTGCGTCCGCCTTCGGTTGAAAAACTATTGGCGACACGAATCACAACCCTTGTGTCTGTGCGTGATAAATACTTTGCCCAGACTGCCATCACGTTCCCATGGTGCAGCGTAGAAAGCAAACCAAACGGACGGTGGCGACGAAGATACCGCGTAAGAGGAAGGAGCGCCGGTAACGTGCCGGAGGCTTTTAAATCAACAATGTTCACCTTGGCTGGCACTTGAGACAACCGAACATTTTTAGGGTGTTGCGCGTTGGTCAGCAGTAAATCGACTGCCAGCCCTTTTTGGATGAAAGCTTCGGCAAGGATGAGCATAACATGCTCGGCACCGCCGTCTTCCAAAAGAGGAATGAATAGTGTAATAAGATTTTCATTCATCGGAAGGTCTTATAAATACAAACTCATTATTCCCATGCCAACCAGCAATTGTCATCAGTTTGGCTAAAGTAAACCCACGATTTTTATAAAATTCAAAAATTTGTTCGGGTTTAGCCACTTCAAAGGGATAACCTCCCACCCAATCTACAAGATCATGCCAAACAGACATACCTCTTTGTTTTTTCTTCTTTGCCCAATCCTCGAATGGCAAAAGGCTTTCTCCTCTTACAAGCCGACTAAGCAAAGCCCAGAACTCAAAATATAGCCCTACCAGCGCCAAAAAAATAGATTTTTCAAATTTATTAGAATTTACATATTTATACTTAATCCGTTTCCATACTTTACTGGTTAAACCTTGGTCATTATAAATAGCGATATATAGTTTACCTCCTGTTTTAATCAGCGGCACAACATTTTCAAGTGCCTGCCACATAGCTCCGGTGTGATGTAATACCCCATAGGAATACACAATGTCAAAGTTACCAAGCGATTGAAGATAGCCACTATCTAACACAGACCCTTGTTCAACAATCCAATGAGCGTCTTCTGGGAAATAACGTTTTTTTAGCTCCTGTGTACATTCAACGGATTGGTTATCATAGTCAAATGAATGAACTTCTGCGCCAAGTTTGCGGGCAGCAAGACTAAATAAACCACTACCAGAGCCAATATCTAAAAATTTTTGCCCATTCAAATCCTTGGTATCAAAAAGGCTTTGCAATGATTTAACTGCTTCTTGAATGCGTTCCTCATCAAGCAAATTTAAAAACTGCTGCCAGTTTTTGCCAAATTCAAAGCGTCTCTCTTGTGTGTTCCTATTTTCCATTTGATACACCATAATTTCTCCATAAGAAAACTGAGAGGTAAACAAAAGAGAAAAAGTACACCCCTGACGTAGAAAGCGCAATCCCAGCCAAACCCAGAGAGCGCATCAGAACCACATTTAAGCTGAAATTGATAATTACGTTTAGAATAGTCGCCCGCAAAATCACCTGATTCGCCTTTAATGCAGAAATAAGGCGTACCTCAAGAATCGTCATGATATAAAATGGAGTTTGTAATAAATAAAATATTTGCACCCGGCTCACAAGGTGAGTATCTTGGGTGGTAAATTCTCCGCGTTGATACAATAATCTCGCTAACGGTTCAGAAAAAAGAATCATAACCATCACAAAAGGAGTTGTAATCGCAAAAATAAGTCCCACATAAAAAAGAAATGTGCGGCGCAATCCTTGCCAGTCGTTGAGTGCTATCATTTTAGAAAAATGTGGCAGAACAGCTGTCCCAATCGCAAGTGAACCTACAGTGAGAATGACGGCTACAATCCGATTCGCATATGTCAGACTTGCCACACTGCCCGAACCGAGCGAGGCTGCCATTGCTTGATCTACCAGAATCGTGGTCGTCATTAACAAAACCCCGGCAACCATCGGGCTGTATTGTTCCGCGAGTTGTTTTATTTCAGGGGTGATGCCTCCCCACACAGGGACTAACGAAAATCCTTGCTGGTGAACTCGCGTCGCCAACAAGATAAATTCAATCAGAAAGCCAAAAACCGTTCCCACAGCCATCCCATACACCGATTTTTCAACCAGCAAAAATCCTAAGGTGGTTAAAGGAACAAGCAAGGGGGTGACAGAAGCCAGCGCGAATTGTTCATCCGAATTAAGAATCACACTCCAAACAGTCGAAATACCCCTAATCATTAAAATCGGAATCATGATAAAAAATAAAGTCTGAGTAAGGGCCAGTTTTCCCGAATTAAAATTTGACCCCAGAAGCTGTAGAGTTAGTGGCGAAGTCAGGCATAATAGCAGCGTAACACATAGCAGCACCCCTATTACCCCAAACATTGCATGGGAAAAAAAACGCTGGGCGTTTGCTAGCCCATCTTTTTCGCGCATCTGAATGTAAATCGGCAAAAGTGCCACACTAAACGACTCCGCAATCACAGAAACGGAGAAAAAAGCCAGCAAATAGGCGACCAGATAAGCATCTATTTCATCGCTGGTGCCGAACCAGTTGGCAACCAGCAGTTCCTTGAGCATCGCCACCAGTTTGACCAGCACGGTCACCCCACCGACTGTTACCGCCGCCACAAAAATTCGACGGTTGGTGGATTTCGTACGCCACGTTTCCAGCGAAGCCAGACGGGTTTTAACCACGTTTAACATTGTTTCAACCAGTGAAAATCCTCATGCTGTTTAGTGTACAGCAGACCTCCGAAAAAAATGAACTCCTATCAGTTTTCTTCGGATAGGAGTTCAAAAATTTCATGAAACTTTGATGAACTTAATTGCCGTGTTCCATATCCATGCCTTCAGATTCTGTTCCCTCTGGGATGGAGGCGGCAATGCTGGCAAGCAGCACAGCCTTTTCATCTTCGGTCAATTCAGCTTCAGGGTGTAGCGGCAGATAAATTGCAGGGGGCATATCATTGTCAAGATGCCATTGAAAATCTTCCACACTAATGAGGGTAGGATCATATTCAGAAAAATTCAAGCCTGCCCGCCCTTCATTGACATCCCGTGTCACAAGCCATGACACAGGCGCAATTTTAGAATACCAAGGCCACACGGTTTCATTGCTATGACAGTCATAACATGCCTTCCGTGCGATTTCTTCTGCTTCCAGTGACTCCCATTGAATGGCATTAGCAATCGGCGGATTTTCCTCACGCTTGAGCGATTCCTTAAAACTGCCGACAGGAATTAATTGCAGTACGATGAAACCGATTACACTCAGCCCGGCCCCGCCCATCAGGAGACGTTTCCAATTTTTCACTTATTTTTCTCCCCGCGCCTTGGCAAGCCGTTTTTCCAATTCCTTGCTCACCGTATATACATTCGGTTCGCTGAAAATCGTACATGGGTCGCCCGGCACAACTTGGATGTCAATTTCGCCACTGGTCAAATTGCCCCAGCCCCATGTAGGGTCAGCCGAGTCTTCGCCATACCATTCACGCGCCACAAACAGGGCAATATCACCTGTGTACCCGCCCTGACTCTGATATTGATTCGCGGCGTAGCGCAGAAGCAATTCGCCGTAGTAGCCAGTTCGCAAAAAGCGCGGCATGGGTCGTCCGGTGATTTTGGAAATTTTAAATGCAACTTTCCAGACTGTTCCCATCGCGTATTCTTTGGCATTTTCCCAGTCCACATCATCCCGCAAGCGACGGTAAATTTTGACTGGGTTCAGATGGATTGCAGCTCTGGCACGGCGCATCGCACGGACGATGAAAGGCGATTCATTGCGCTTGATGAGCGTATTAAACGCGATTAAAAACGCAACCTCTTCGCCCTGCTGAATGAGTTCCTGTGCCATCGCCAGCGCGACCATCCCACCGCCGAAACTGCCACCTAGATAATAGGGGCCATGCGGCTGAATCGCCCGTACTTCCTTGAGCGCTTCCCGTGCAATCACATCCAACTGAACAGAGGCCAACTGCTCATCATCAATGGTTTCGATTTGCAGCGCGTACACGGGTTGATTATGTCCCAAGTGATGTGACAGATTCCGCATGTGCAACACCCCGCCTGCGACACAGAAAAAGGGCGGTAAATCCCCGGTGGCTTGAATCGCCACCAATGGCGACCACAAATCCGGTGCAAAATCGCCTTCTAAGACTTGAGCAAGCTGTTCAATCGTCGGGGTGCGGAACAGCGTCCCCAAGGGCAGCTGTTTACCATATTTTTTATCAATATGGGAGAAGATCCGAATTGCCAGCAGCGAATGTCCGCCCAACTCGAAAAAGTTATCGCGCACCCCTACACGCGGCAATTTAATGACTTCTGCCCAGACTTTGGCTAAATCTTCCTCAATTTCATTCCGTGGGGCAACGTAATTTTCATCCCATGCCTTGCTAATATCCGGTGAAGGCAACGCCTTGCGGTCAATTTTGCCGTTAGCATTCAACGGCATGGCATCCAGCGTAATGAATAGTGTTGGCACCATATAATCCGGCAGTTTTCCGCCGACATATTCGCGCAGTTCTGCGTTGGTGGGAGGCGTAGCTGCATCCGACACCACATAACCAACCAGCATTTTGGCGTTGCCTTCTTCGCGCACCACGACCACATTTTGTTTGATGGCAGGATGTTGGGCAACCACCGCTTCAATTTCGCCCAATTCAATACGGAAACCGCGCACTTTGACCATATGATCAACACGCCCCAAAAATTCAATCGTTCCGTCCGGCATATAACGGCCTTGATCGCCCGTTTTATACAATTTTGCGCCGGGACGGTCTTGGGTGAAGGGGTCGGCGATGAAGGCTTTCTGGGTTTTTTCGGGGTCGTTCAAATACCCGCGTCCAACGCCAATGCCCCCCACATACAATTCGCCAATCACACCAATTGGGGCAGGCTGCAACCATTTATCCAATACATAAATTTGCATGTTAAAAATAGGCCGCCCGATGGTCATGATGGGCAGGCGATATTCCGGCGCGGGAATTTCAGTCACCGGATAATGGCATTGGTCGTCGGAACATTCTGTTGAGCCATAGGTGTTCAACAAAGGAATTTGCGGATACAAGCGCAGCCATTGACGGCACATCTCGGTTGGCAGTGCTTCACCCGTTGGCACCACCCAGCGCAGTTTTTGCAAGGTTGGGCGATTTTCAGCGCGGGTTTCCGCCTCTTGGATCATGATGTGCAGCAGGGCTGGCACAATTTGTAAAACAGTGATGCCTACATTTTCAATCTCATCCAACAGGCGGATGGGGTTATAGGCAATATCGTCTTCAAAAATATGCACCCGCCCACCGATAATCAGGGGGGCAAGGAACTGCCATACCATAATGTCGAAACTTTGTGGGCCATTTTGCGCCAGAATGTCGGTTTCGGTCATGCCTAAATCAGCAATTTTGGCGTAGTTGTGGTTAATCATCCCGCGATGTTCAACCATGACTCCCTTAGGCAACCCGGTTGAGCCGGAGGTAAACATCATATACGCAAGACTGTCGAGCGTCGTGCGTAAGGGCGGGTTTTCTTCGCCGTAGCCTTCCAGAGTCAGCAAATCATCAATCAGATGAATCTTCGGAGGGGTGGGGATTTTCTCGGCTGCTTCCCGCAAAATAGACAGAAACGCATCCGACCCCAACGCAATTGGCGCGGCACATTGAGTCAGAATTTGCGCCTGCCGTTCCACCGGTTGACGGGTGTTCAAGGGTAAAAATGCCCCACCCGCTTTGAGTGTTGCGAGCATTGCAATTAAATAATTGATATTGCGGTCTGCCAGAATTGCCACCACAACATCCTGCTGGATGCCATTTTCAATTAAAAAGTACGCCAGTCGATTTGCCCGTCGGTTTAATTCCGCGTAGGTCATCTGCTGGTCTTGGAAGGCCACCGCGATTCTATCCGGCGTTTGAATGACCTGTTCCTCAAAAATCTGGTGCAAACACACCATCCGCAAATCATCACGGCGGGTATTGTTCCATGTCACCAAAACCTGATGCCGTTCCGGTTCGGTTAAAAGTGGCAGTTTGGCAATGGCTTCATCAGGATTATTTACAATGCCTTGCAACAGCATTTGAAAATGCGTTGCCATCCGTTCAGTCGTGCTGGCCTCAAACAAATCGCTGCAATATTCTACTTTGCCATGCAGCCCACCATCCCTATGCCCTATCGACAGGCTCAGGTCGTAGCGCGAGGTAATACTGGGGATGGGCAGTTCTTCCACCGTGAGGCCGTGCAGGGTAGGCAGCGCGGAACTTTCTCCATAATCAAATGTCACCTGGACAAGCGGCGGGCGACTAATGTCCCGTTCTGGTTTGAGTTCATCCAGCAATTTTTCAAACGGATAGCTCTGGTGGGTAATGGCTTCGCCCATGGTTTGTTGAACCTGTTTCAGCACTTCACGAAACGGAGTCTCACCGGAGAACTGCGAACGCAGCACCAGCAGATTCATGAAATTGCCGATAAGCGCATCTGTACCCACTTGCAGTCGATTAGAGACCGAAGTCCCGATGAGCATATCCTCATGATTGGTATAGCGAAAAATCAACACTTGGAAGGCGGCTAGCAACACATCGGACAGTTCAACCCCCAACCGTTCGCTCAGATTTTCTAGCTGGTGGGTGAGGTTAGCAGGGAGCGAAAATGCACAGGCTTGACCAGCGAACGATAGCAAGGTTGGGCGTGGGCGGTCTGTGGGCAGTTCCAGCACATGGGATGCCCCGTTGAGGTGTTTTTTCCAGTAATCAAGCAGGCGGCTTTCCGTACTGCCCTGCATCCACCCACGCTGCCACGCGGCATAATCGCCATACTGGAAAGGTAGGGCTGGCAAATTCACTAATCCATCACTGGCATAGGTGTTATAACGAGTGGAAAGTTCCTCTAAAAAGATGGTTACAGAAGCTTTGTCAAACGCGGCTTGGTGCGCTTTGAGCAGCAGCAGGGCATCATCTTCGGCAAACTGAAAAAGTTTGACGTAAAACAACGGGCCATATTCGCTGTCAAACGTGGTGGTGAGTTCTCCATGCAGCATTTCTTGGATAAAAGCAGCACGTTCGGCCTCTGAACACCCTTTCATATCCACCACCAGCGGCAAATCCATCAGCAGCGATGGCACAATGGCTTGGATAGGCAATTCATTTTTAACTGAAAAAACCGTTCGCAAAATTTCATGGCGCTGCACGATGTCAGCCAGACTTTTTTGTAAAGCGGGCAAATTCACTTTGCCAGAGATGCGAAATGCAGTCAGCAGGTTATAAGCCGCGCTGCCGATTTCCAAACGATCCAAAAACCATAAACGCTCTTGCGCGAAGGTTGTTGGGGCATCAATGGAACGGGCGCGGCGAGAAATAACCTCATTTTGTCCTAGCGGATGCGGACGGGCGAGCTTTTCGGCTGGCTGGTCTAAAATGGTCATTCGCTGTGTACCCTTAGCATACTAATATTTAATTACCCCTAAAAGTAGCAAAAAGATAGTGTTGTGTTTTCATCATAGCGTAATTTTCAAGTTGTAGCAATTTCTAATAGTCCTGTCAAAACAAATTTTTTACCTCATGGGTAGATTATAAAAAAGTTAAAAAAATGTTTGTAACAGACTTAAGAGGAGAGTCCCTACAAAAGCAGCTATTTATCGGGGCATAGGACGTTCGCTGATGTCTTCCAGCAACCCGCCATGCCCCATCGCCACCAAATCAGCGCGGGTCAAACGTTCGCCAGCCAGCAAACGCGGCAAAATCCAATCGATCACATTCGTTTTGAGCGATTTGATGCAGCCCGGCGCACCCATTACTGGCGTTTCATTCAAGTAACCAAGCATCATCAAACTGCCCGGATCAACCGGAACGCCAAAATGTGCCACACTCCCCCCCGCCAATTGTAATCCGGTGGGGACAACATCTTCGCGGTCAATAATGGCGGACATGCTGGCAATCAGAATTAGATCGCGTCCCTGTTGGGCAAGAATCGCGCTGGCGAGCGCTTCGGGGGTATGTTCAACATAGCAAATTTCATCCAAATGGCTGCCCAATGCTTCGATCCGTTGGCGCACCGGCACTTCGAACGAAGCCAGCAGTTTTTCGCGGGTGCTGTCCGGCCCGGAAAGAATTAAACTCACCGAACATTCCCGCAAAGACCGCACACTAATCACTGACCCGGCTTCGTGGGCGATTGCTTCCACATCCACCACCCGCGCCGCGTCAATGCCGAAGGGGATGATTTTGACCAGCGTGAGCAAATCGCCGACCTTCACCAGTGTATGTTCGCGCAGGGTGGCAATCGTGATGCCTTCGTCGATGGTGTTTAGCCGTTCCAATACGGGAACATTAACCCGCAGTGTTCCCCGTGCCAGCGCGGTCAGATTGGCACGTCCCACCCCCGGCGCTGTGACCTTGACTCCTGCCCCCGCCAGCGCCATGCCGACCCGCCGTGCCGCTTCATCTTCATCTAAATCGGTTGGGGCTAAATCGGCAACGACCACTGAAACGAGGTGCAAATCACGTAATTTTTGGAGGTCTGATTCAGTGAGAACGTGGCCTTTTCCCAATATTTTTCGACCATCTTCCCCAAAATGGCTGTGGGCGAGAATTTTGCCAACTGCCTTTTCTAAAGGAACTGCACCAAATTTCATGCTAGCGCTCCATTTCGTACCGCCACAATTTCCGCCATGATGCACAGGGCGATTTCTTCGGGGGTTTTTGCGCCAATATTGATCCCAATAGGGGTACGGATACGGTCTAACCAATGTGCTTCAACACCGGCTTTCCGCAGTCGTTCTAAACGTTTTTCGTGGGTGCGCTTGCTGCTCAACACCCCAACATAGGGCGCGGCACTTGGCAAGGCGGTTTTGAGCGCCAGATCATCAATTTTGGGGTCGTGGGTCAGCACGGCGATATAAGTATCGGCGTTCAAGCCAAGCTGTGGCAACGCTTTATCGGGATAACTATGAAACACCTGTTTGATACCGGGAAAACGCTCCGGGGTCGCAAAAGCGCGGCGTGGGTCAATCAAAATCACTTCAAACCCCAATTGTGCCGCAAACAATTGGAGGGGAATCGCCACATGCACCCCACCGATAATCACCAGACGCGGACGCGGATTATGCACATCCACCAGCACCTCCCATGCCTGCACCGTGACACGTTTGGATTCCGATTCACGAAACTGCAAAAAAGGGGTTTTATCGGGTAAAAATGTGCTGTATAAAACATCGGTATGGTCACAGAGGAGTAATTTTTGCCCCGCCATCTCACCGGACAACAAGGTCAGGGTAGAAATAGGCGTGTTTTTACGAATATTTTCCACTGCCAATGCCCACCACTGGCTGTCCAACGGTTCAACAAAAACCGTGATTTTCCCGCCGCAGGCTAGCCCCACATCCCATGCGGTATCGTCGCTCACCCCAAAATTCAGCAGACGTGGTTTGCCTTCGGTCAGCATGTCCACCGCTTCTTGAATCACTGCATTTTCCACACACCCCCCGCTGACTGACCCGATCATCGCCATGTCGCGGGTGACAGCCATCTTTGCCCCCACTCCACGCGGTGCAGACCCCCATGTCTCCACGACTGTTGCCAGCGCGATTTGTTTTCCCTGTTCCCGCCAGTGTTCCACCGTCTCTAAAATGTCTAACATGGTCTAATTCTCATGAACAATCAAATGGGCATGGGCTAATTTTTCGGAGCGTCGCCAGTTGAGTTTTTCGAGTTGTTCCACAATCATTTCAAGATTTGCCAGATTCCGCACGGGCAAAAAATCGTCAACATAGGGGAGCATGGCCTGTGCGCCGCGTGTTAGGGGTTCATAGCGTGGCGTGCCAATCAACGGATTGAGCCAGATCAAGCGGTGACAACTGCGTTGCAAGCGTTCAGCCTCATGCAGCAGCATGTCCGGTTCGCCTCTGTCCCATCCATCCGTAATCAGCAGCACCACCGCCCCGCGTCCCAGCACCCGCCGACTCCAGCGATAATTAAACTGCTGGAGTGCCTCACCGGTTTTTGTGCCGCCGCCCCAATCATTGACATGCAGGCCAACTTCGTGCAAGGCGCGGTCAACTGCTTTAAAGCGAATCTGGTGCGTAACCTGAAACAAGCGTGTACC
Organism: uncultured Anaerolineae bacterium; assembly: GCA_964639245.1. Classification (GTDB taxonomy): domain Bacteria; phylum Chloroflexota; class Anaerolineae; order Aggregatilineales; family J027; genus SB15. The sequence continues at coordinate 50,966 of CAZXCU010000015.1, read as the reverse complement.
AAACACGAACGATTCCACCTGATACAAATGGGCAGAAAGGGTGTGCATGAAATGAAGCAAAATCCGGGTGTAGCGTTCCATGCTGCCGCTAATATCACAAATCAGCACCACCGGACGCGGTTTGAGTTTCACAGTACGGGTTGGCAAATCGAAAAGTTCGCCTTGATAGCGCATATTCCGCCGAAAAGTTTTACGAATATCGAGCAACCGTCCTTTGCCAGCTTGATAGCGACGGGTTTTCCGCATCCCCAAAGATTTGGGCAGTCGAGTAATGGCCTGTTTTGCCAGCGCCAATTCCTGCGCGGTCATGTCGGCAAAATCTTTATGACGCAGGCTTTGTTCTTGGCTGTAGGTTAGCACCAGCGCGATTTCGGTATCTTTATCGGCTTGCAAGGGTTTGGAAGGTTCGTCCTCAAAATCCATGTTGGCGGGGGGCAAAAACTGTGGTTTGCGCTTTTTGGGTTTTTCACCCAATGAATTAATCGTTAGGGTGGTTTCCTTGTCCAGAGGAGGCCGCCAGAACAAATCAAAGGCATGGTCGAAGAGGTCTAAATCGCGCTGTCGTGTGACCATTAATCCGCGCAGGGTGTAATAAAAATCGGTTTTATTTTCTAAGCGAATATGTTGCAGGGCTTGGGACACTTCAATCACCCGCCCCGGTGTAATATCCATACCGAGCGTTTTACAAATGCGATTGAATAGCAGCAGGTTATATAAAAAATGCCCGTTCATACCTGTAATCCACGCGCAATTTCCGCTTGCATTCGGGCGCGTTCCATCGTTGCTTCTAACACACTGCGGGGCAGTGCTTCAATATCATCCTGATATTTTAAAATAACGCCTAAAGTATCCTGGATCGCTTCAATAGATAGGCGCTGCTGGTCAAGCGCCACGAGCGCGGCTGTCCAATCCAGTGTTTCTGCTACACCGGGTGCTTTAAACAGATCCATATGACGGAGTTCTTGAATAAAAGCGGTGATATGCTTTGCCAGCATGGGTTCAATTTCTGGCGCTTTAGTGCGGACAATTTCGAGTTCTTTGTCAAAGGACGGATACTCAATCCAATAGTACAAACAGCGCCGTTTGAGCGCATCATGCACTTCGCGGGTACGGTTAGAAGTCACAATGACAACGGGGGGGGCATCAGCGCGAATTGTGCCAAGTTCGGGAATCGTTACCTGAAAATCGGACAGCACTTCTAACAAAAAGGCTTCAAATTCTTCGTCGGCACGGTCAATTTCATCAATCAGCAGCACGGGTGGTTTTCCGGCGGCACTGGCTTCAATTGCCTGCAACAGTGGACGGGCTTGCAAAAAATCGCGGGTAAACAATTCGTGCTGCATTTCGGTACGGCTTGCTCCACTGGCCTCAAGCAACCGCAAGTGCAGCATTTGCTGGGCATAATTCCATTCGTAGATGGCAGTGTTGGCATCCAAGCCCTCGTAACATTGCAGGCGAATCAGGCGCGTCTCCAGTAGTTGCGACAGCACTTTGGCAATTTCCGTTTTGCCGACTCCAGCTTCACCTTCCAGAAAAAGCGGTTTGCCCAATTTCAGGGTTAAATAAATGGACGTTGCCAGCCCACGTTCGGCAACATAGTCACATTCGGCAAGCGCTTTCTGAACTGCATCCACACTTTCAAACATAGGAATTTTGCCCCACTTTTTGATTTAGAGAGCGAAACGGACGGTATGATGTAAAGTAGTACGGGTGGGTCATAGACCACGCCCGTACAATATCCGTATTTAATAATTAAAAGGCATCATCCCGTCCGTTACCCTATTTTTCTATGCCAAAGCGGATTGCACCGCTTGTTTCAGATAGTAACCGACCATCGCCCGCCGATAATCTTCGGGGGCGGAAATATCACCCATGACATCATCTCCGACTTGGGCGATAGCAGCCTCTGCCGCCGCACCAAGCGCATCGGCGACTTTTTTGCCTTTGAGTGCATTTTCTGCATCAGTTAAACGGGTGGCTTTGGGAACAGCCCCGCCTACCGCAAGACGGGCATTTGTGCAGGTATCCCCATCCATCTCCAATACAGCACAAACGCCCACCACAGCGTAGCGGGAGGCCGGATGTGACATTTTGGCGTAGCCACTCTTTTTGCCGCTCAGGTTCGGAATCTCGATGGCAGTGACAATTTCATCCGGTTCAAGTGCAGTGGTAAACAAATCCACAAAAAAATCTTCGGCGCTGATAGCCCGTTTGCCACTCGCACTCTGTACATGAATTGTTGCACCGGAGGCCACTAAGACAGTGGGCGGGTCGGAGGCGGGGTCAGCATGGGCAATATTCCCGCCAAGCGTGCCAAAATTCCGCACCTGCTGATCGCCAATTTTGCTGGCAGCCGCCGCGAGGGCAGGCGCGTATTTTTGCACATCGGCAGAAGAAGCAACCCGCGCATGGGTGGCTAATGCGCCAATGGTCAGCGAACCATTCGCCGTGATATTTTTGAGTGACTCAATCCGCCCAATGTCAATCAATGCAGCAGGTTGGGCAAGGCGCAGTTTCACCGCCGGCAGCAAGCTGTGGCCTCCCGCCAGCAGTTTGGCATCGCTGTTTTCCATCAGGAGTTTGAGCGCTTCTTCGACAGAATGGGCGCGGTAATAATCGAAATTTGTTGGGTACATGGGTCAACACTCCTATTGTTTCGCGGCCTGAATTGCTTGCCAGACACGGGCGGGGGTCAATGGCATATCGATGTGGGTTACGCCAAGCGGTTTAAGCGCATCCAGCACCGCATTCACGACTGCCGGAGTTGAGGCAATGGTTCCAGCTTCTCCTGCGCCTTTCACCCCTAAGGGATTGACCGGGGAAGGTGTTTCGGTGCGGGCCAGTTCCAAATGCGGCAGCAAATCGGCTCTGGGGAGGGTATAATCCATGAGTGACCCACTCAAAAGCTGTCCATTTTCATCATAGACTGCCCCTTCCCACAGCGCTTGTGCGATGCCTTGCACAATCCCACCGTGAGCCTGCCCTTCGACAATCATCGGGTTAATAACTTTCCCGACATCATCTACCGCCACGTAACGACGCAGATGCACTTCGCCGGTTTCTGCATTCACTTCGACCACACAAATATGTGTCCCAAACGGATAAGTACAGTTGGGCGGGTCATAGTAGGCGGTGTCATCAAGGAAGGGTTCTGTTCCGGCTGGCAGATTATAGGCCAATGCAGCAGCCCCGGCGATTTCTTGAATCGTCTTGGCTTTGTCCGGCGCACCTTTGACGTACACTTTGCCATCTTCGTAAACCACATCTTCAACCGCCGCTTCGAGCAGGTGAGCGCCGATTTTCTTGGCTTTTTCTTTGATACGCTGCAAGCTGTTATACACAGCCACCTGCCCTACAGCGGCGCTACGGCTGCCATAGGTTCCATAGCCAAAGGGCGTACCCAAGGTATCGCTGTGCTGCACAATCGTATCTTCGACGGGAATGCCGAGTTCCTCCGCCACAATCTGGGCGGTGGTGGTTTCATGCCCCTGTCCGTGCGGTTGTGAACCAGAAGTCACCACCACTTTGCCCGTCAGATGGACGCGCACATTGGCACTTTCCCACAGGCCTGCTCCCCACCCTTCACCGGGTAACCCAATCCACGCGGAAGGCGCAACCCCGCAAATTTCAAGGTAACTCGAAAAACCAACCCCGATATATTTCCCTTGTTGGCGAGCAGCGGCTTGTTCTTGGCGCAATTTTTGGTACTCAACCATGTTGAGCGCAATGTCCAATGCCCGTTCATATTCGCCACTGTCATAGGTCAGCCCGTTTAAGATTTTCGGGTCGTAGGGGAATTCATCCGGTTGGATGAAATTTTTACGGCGAATTTCGGCGGGGTCTAAGCCAAGTTCATCCGCCAGCATATCCACCGCCCGTTCCACCACAAAAGTTGCTTCGGGTCGTCCCGCCCCACGATAAGCGTCTACCATGCCCGTATTGGTATATGCACCCACCACATGGCAGTAAATATTCGGGATTTTATAAACGCCGGAAAGCAACCGACCATACAACGTGGTTGGAATACCGGGTGCAATGGTGGAAATTTCCCCACCCAGATTGGCATAGGTATTGACTTTGAGGGCGGTAATTGTGCCGTCGCTTTTTGCCCCCACTTCCAATTCGGTAATGTGGTCGCGTCCGTGCGTGGTGGCGATGTAATTTTCGGTGCGGGTTTCCATCCATTTGACAGGGCGTTCGGTTTTCTTTGCCAGCGCTGCCATCAACACATATTCGGGATAGAGGAAAATCTTCGCGCCGAATCCACCGCCCACCTGTGGCGAAATGACCCGCATTTTAGTTTCAGGAATCGCAAAGACAAAGGCGGTCATCAACAAACGCATCACATGGGGTGCTTGAGAAGTCATCCAGACCGTATATTCTCCCGTCACGGGGAGATATTGGGCCACACAACCGCGTGTTTCCATCGGAGTCGGCAGCAAGCGCTGGTTAATAAAGCGGTGTTTGACCACCACATCCGAACTGGCGAGGGCTTGTTCAGCGGCATCTTTTGTCCCACATTCCCATTCCATGACTACATTATTAGGGGCATTTTCATGAATCTGGGGTGCGCCGGGTTGAACTGCTTTTTCGGCATCTACAACGGCTGGCAGTTCTTCGTATTCGACATGAATCAGATTGAGAGCATCTTCGGCAATATAGCGGTCTTCTGCCACCACTGCCGCTACACCAACCCCTAAATGGGTGATTTTATCGATGGCAAGAGCGCGGGGCGTATTGACATTGTTTTTGACCCCGCCAGCCTGCCATGCACAGGGCAGCGCGGGCAAATCGGCAAAATCTTTTCCGGTAAAAACGCCAACCACACCCGGAAGGGCGGCGGCGGCGGATGTATCAATATGTTTAATTTTCGCATGAGCGTAAGGACTGCGGAGAATTGCCACATGCGCCAAACCGGGCAGGTGTAAATCATCTAAGTATTTGGCTTCGCCCGTAATCAGACGGGGGTCTTCGCGGCGCTTGATGCTTGCGCCAAAAATTCGTGTTGCCATTTTTAGCCTCCCATCTTTTCAGCAGCCGTTTTAACCGCCGCCACAATATTTTGATAGCCCGTGCAGCGGCACAAATTGCCTTCCAAACCATGCCGGATGTCTTCTTCAGTCGGGTTGGGGTTGTTCTGGAGAAAAGCTACCGAATTCATAATCATGCCGGGCGTGCAGAAACCGCATTGCAGCCCATGTTTTTCCCAGAAGCCTTCTTGCATGGGGTGTAAATCGCCATTGGAGGCCAGCCCTTCCACCGTGGTGACTTCCATGCCATCCGCTTGGGCTGCCAGCGCCGTACACGATTTCAGCGCCATGCCATTCAAATGCACCGTACATGACCCGCATTGGCTGGTATCACAGCCGATTTTTGTCCCTGTCAGATTCAATTCTTCCCGCAGGAAGTGAACCAGCAGCATCCGTGGGTCAATTTCGCGTTCGACCAACTTGCCATTGACTTTGATAGAAACTTTCATAGGGATTTCTCCAAAAAACATTAATTGCGAAAAAAGGTGGAAACCACCAGTAATAGGAAACTGCCTCCTTCCAGATGTTAGGTGATGCGTTTTTCGGGGGGGATTTGTTTATCCAGCGCTTTAAAAAACTGATTGCTCATCATTTTGACGGCGGGGTTAATCACCCGTTGCCCGATACTGGCAAGTTTGCCGGAAATACTCGCGTGAGCATCCCAGTGCAGAATCGTTTTGCGCTGCGCCTCATCAAATTTCAAGATGATGAGCGTTGAGCCATTGATGATGCTTTGCTGGCCTTCACCACTTACCGTCAAACGATATTGATGGGGGGGCTGCTGTTCGCTCATGCGAATCCGACCCGAATAGGTGCCACTTAAAGACGCAATGCCAATTTTGGCATCGGCTCGCCATGTATCGGGTTCGCCTTCAACAGGAATCAGTTCTTCGACACCGGGAAGTGCCTGTGCGATAGCGCGGGTATCCATCAGAATATCCCACACAGTCTGAGGATCTGCGTTAAACAAAAAATTACCAGTAAAGTTCATAAAGACCTCTAAACGACAAAAAAATTTTTGCTAGCCAAAAAGGAATTGTTTCTATTATAGGTTGGAAGTTTCTAACGTGCAAAAATTCAGGGTACGCCGTAGACCAAGCGTACCCTGTTAAAAGACGGGGTTATCCGCTTGTGCTGCCCTTTACAATACGGGGTGTGGGCAAGGGAATAATATAATCGCCCTTGAAACCTTTGGCGGTCAGTTTGGGCATGAGTTCGTCGGCAATATGCCACGAGAACAACAGGGCATACTCCGGTTGGTCATCAAAGAGGCGGGTTTCGGGCAGCACCGGAATGAGCGTGCCGGGCATGTACTTTCCGATTTTATGTGACCCCGGCACTTCCATGACCGCATCAATGATGCCGTTGTCCAAGCCCACATAGTTAATGAGGGTGCTGGCACGAGACGGCGCGCCAATGCCATAGACCCGCCCGCCCTTGCTTTTGACTTCGTTCAACAGCGCATAGAGTTGCAATTTGGACATGACGACCTGCTGTTTGAATTTTTCAAAGCCATCTGTGCCGACAGCGTTTTCTGCATCCAAGATTTGCTGCACCGACGGGCGAACTTTGTATTGTCCTTGCCACGCCGCATACACCCGAATTGACCCGCCATGGGTGGGAATCCGCTTGACATGGAACACTTCTAAGCCGTGCATATTGAGCAAATATTGCAGGCTGTGCAGCGAATAGTAGCGCAGGTGTTCATGATAAATCGTGTCGTATTGAACGGTTTCGAGCAATCCAATTAGATAATGTGATTCGGAAATGAACATGCCATCGTCAGCGAGCAGTGCCAGAATCCCCGCCACAATATCATGCACATTTTCGATATGGGCAAAAACATTGGTGGCGGTAATAACTTTGGCTTTGCCGTGTTCAGATGCAGCTTTGGCGGCAGTTGCTTGTGTAAAAAACGCCATGATAGACGGAATCCCGCGCTCGATGGCGAGTTGACTTTGCAGCGTCGGTTCAATGCCTAACACTCGATGCGCTGTAAAATTGCTTAACAGCGTGCCATCGTTCGAGCCAACATCCACCACCAAATCATCGGGTTTTAAATCAACCAGCGTACATACTTCCTGATACATTTCCGCGAAGTTTTCCCGCAGAATTTTGGTTGTGCCACTGGTATAGGGATAATCGGGCGCGAATAAAATGTTGGGGTCTACCGCGAGTCCAATTTGCACGAGTTGGCAGGTGGGGCAGTAGAGCATTTCGGCGGGATAGGCGGGCTGCTCAAAGGGTTTTTCGCCAATCGTTCGCATTTGATTGACGGGGGGCAGATAGCCTAAAAACAAAATGGATTTTAAATCGGGGGAGTCGCAGACCTGGCAGCATTCCACCACCACACTTGAACCGGTTCCCGCCGAAAGTTTTACTGGGGTCATATTTGATTTCTTTTCTCTCTGATAATTCCAAATCATGCTATCAAGTAAACGAGGTGTTAGATGAGGATAATCTCTACTGAGAATCTCACAGGCCTTCCGAAGCAGGAATTGAGTTTCTTCTAAACCGACCCGTTGACCTGTAATACTTTCTACAAAACGGTTAATCATTCTATCGGGTTTGATATGGTCATTTGACCCAGTAAGCATATAAAAGTAGTACAACGAAATGCCACTTTTTTGGCCCTGAATTTGTTTTACAGCAACCTCAAAGTCTGGCTTCTCATAAACTTTGGGTAAATCTTGGAAATAATTCACCTCAAATTGAGCAAGAATTTTTGCCAGTTGTAGAACCGCTTCTGCCTTTAAAATCCCATTTTTTGTGGATGTGAGTTGCTTATTTTTGTAGACAAATTCTGCCATTTGTGATGGGGTCATTTTTTCATGTAAGTTGATGAAATCGGCTACACTAAATTGTTCCTTAGTTGGTGGAGGAAATGTATCAGCAAAGGGTTTTATATTGAAATAATCACAAAAGCGTTTCACTGTATTTTGAGTAGAGGAGTAATTCACACCAATAGAAAAAATCGCGTCAATGATACACAGGGGGATGCTCTGGTAGTGATATTCTTGGGCTAAAGAAACATCGCCTAAAGGCAGACTAGCTTTACAAAAAGATACAAGATCATTTATCCATATTGGGTTATTCATTGATATTCCTCACATACCAATCCGCAGTTTTAGTAATACCCACTGACAATGAAATTTTGGGCTGGTAGCCAAGCTGCTGCAATTTAGAAATATCGGGGCAGCGACGGGCTGTACCCCCTTTTTGTAATTCACCTGCCACAAGGTCTAATTCACGCCCGAAATATGCCCCAACCAGACGCGCAACCTCAGCGATGCTACGTTCATCCTGTGTGCCAATGTGATAAATGCCGAGATGGTCGCCTTTTTCAATTGCCATCATCAAGCCATCAGTGAAATCATCAATGTAGACAAAAGCGCGGGTTTCTTCGCCTGTGCCTTGAATCGGGAAGGGTAGCGGATTCGCGTCGGATTTTTGGACAGATTCTTGCATACGCTGGATGAATTGGGGGATGACATGCTCATAACCCATATCCGCGCCGTATACATTATGCGGACGGAAAATGACGACACGCTCAAAATGGAGTCGCCCATAATTCAAGGCCATGATTTCACTGATAAGTTTGCCCGCCGCATAGGAATAACGGGGATTGTGCGGGTCAGGGATAATCAACGGCACATTTTCCGGTGTGGGGATGACAGGCGGGTGATGATAGACTTCGGAACTGGAAGCGACGATTAATTCGCCTACACGGTGTTCACGGCAGGCATCAATCACGTTGACCATGCCCTTCACGCCCACATCCAACACCAAATCGGGCTTGGTGTAAAAATATTCTGTGCCATTGATGAACGCGAGATGGCAAACAGAGTCCATGCCCTGTACAGCGCGAGACACAACCGCCGTATCTCGAATATCGCCTTCGATGAGTTCAACCTCATTGGCAGTATCGCCTAATTTTCGCACTGCCCCGCGTGAATTGTTGTCCAGCACACGAACGGTATGCCCATCCTGCACCAAGCGCCGCACCAACGCCGCCCCCAGAAAGCCCGTTCCGCCAGTCACCAAATATTTTTTCAAACCGTTGTCTCCGTTTCGTAGTCGCCCAATAAACTTTCGGCGGTGGGAATCCGAATTTGGATGGGGTGCTGCGGTTGACGGGGTAAGTGACGCAACCCCCAGATAAACCAGCGCAAATATTCCCGCACCCATGCCAGCAGCGAAAAATCCGATTCTCCGCCATACAAACGGTCAATCGAGATAATCGGGACTTCGCCCAATTTTAAGCCGACCATCTGCGCTTTGATGGACATTTCAAAGGCGACTGACCAACCGACTGGATTGGCTTGCAAATCCAAGTTTGCAAAAATTTCCCGCCGGAACAATTTGATTCCAGTAGTTGCGTCGGTCAGTTGGCATTTTGCCCACCGATGAAACAGGTCATTGGCGAGCCAAGAGAGAAAGCCCGCAATAAATGACCCACCCAAACGCCGTCCACCATGCGCGTAGCGGGTGCAACTGACAAATTCGCAGCCATTTTCTGCCAAACTCAACATATCGTTCAAGGCCAGCACCGGGCCAACTTCATCCGCCGCAAAAATCAGCACATAGTCGCCCTGCGCTTGCTGCACGCCGGTTTGAATCGCGCCAACGATACCTTTAGCAGCTTCATTGACCACAATACGCAAGGGGTCAGTGGTCTGAAGGGCGGGCAGATTTTCCCCCACTTCGACCACCACCAACACTTCATGCGGAATTTCCAACACCGCTTGCAGAATTTGCAGCAGAATCGGCAAATCCAAGCCAGTGTTGCGAATCGGCAGCAAAATAGACAGTTTAGGCTTCATCCAACCAATCTTGAATCACGCTGCAAATGGTTTGAACATCATCTTCGGTTAAGGTCAGGGACGAAGGCAGCCACAATCCGCCAGAACCAACACGGGTAGCGGCGGGAAACGGATCATTCGATTGCAAATAGGGCGCTTGGGTATGCAAGGGATACCAGAATTTGCGCGGTTGAATCTGACGTGATTCTAAAAATTCCACCAGACTGTCACGGTTTTCGACAAAAATATCCACCCACTGAGGGACGATTCCGCCTTCAATATCGAAATTCAATAATCGCAAACGCGGCGATTCCGGCAGATGCTTTTGATACCAGTAAAACAACTGGCGCTGGTGTTCAATGCGGCTGTCAAAATCTTCGAGTTGGGCCAATCCCATCGCGGCCTGTAAATTGGTATATTTAAAATTAAAACCGAGCGCGATATGTTCATCCGCCCCGCCGGTTCCGCGTACAGGCCGCCCTTGATCTTTATAGAGGCGCAGTTTGCGGGCAAAATCCGCGTCACGGGTGATGACCATGCCACCCTGTCCGGTGGTGATGGTTTTGGCAGGCGAAAATGAAAATGTTCCCGCGATGCCGAAACTGCCTAAGGCTTGCCCATTGAGACGTGACCCCAATCCTTCGGCGGTATCTTCAACCACATACAGATTATATTTTTCGGCGATGGCGAGAATTTCCTGCATCGGGGCAGAACGACCACTCACATGGACGGGTACAATCGCTTTTGTGCGTGGGGTAATAGCACGTTCAATCGCTACGGGGTCGATCATAAAATCACTCTGGCGCACATCCACTAAAATCGGAGTTGCGCCCGCCCATTGAACAGCATTGGCGGTGGCAATGAAAGTGATGTCTGGCACTAGCACTTCGTCGCCATGTCCGATACCGCAGGCCAGCAACGCAATCGTAATCGCAGCCGTGCCACTGGTGACAGCTACCGCATAGGGAACATCACAAATTTTGGCGATTTCGGCTTCAAATCGGTCTGTATATTCACCATCGTTGGGAAAGCGACGGTCAAGGACTTCGCAGACGAGTTCTTTTTCGCGTGCGCCCATCAAGGGTGTCCACCACTCTAAGCGTTTTTGCGGAGTTGTAGTCATTTTTTTAAAAATCCCCAAATGTCTACCAGATATACGTTTTCGGGAATGGCTAAATTGCGATAATTGGAATGTGGCACACCCAGCACCACAATTGTACTTCGCTTGACCAGTTCTTCTTTTGAAATGAAGGTGGGGTCTTGGGCAAATTCATCGGTGTATAGCACCTTCGCACCATGAAAACGGAGCAGTTTGCCTAATTTATAGGACAGCGCATCCCGAATGTCATCCACATCAGCTTTAAAAGCCATGCCTAAAATGCCCACCGTTTCATTTTTCAGGTCGAATTTTTCTTGCAATTGGTGGATGATGAAGGCGGGCATCCCTTCATTAATCAACATGGCGGAATGACCCAGCATAAAATTGCTTTTATAAAAAGCCGAAAGCTGCATGGTATCCTTGAGCAAACACGGCCCGGCGGCAAAACCCGCCCGTGGGAAATCATGCGCCCGTTCGTACCCATGAGTCATGGCGTAGTGAATCTTGTAAAAATCGACTCCGTTTTCCTGCGCCATCATATAAAACTGATTGGCAATCGAAAATTGCAAATAGCGCCACGCATTGGAAAACAATTTTGCCATTTCCGCTTCCAGCACTTCCACTTCCACAATTTCCTGCCCCAAGCGTTCAAATAAGGCACGCGAAAATTGAATGGATTCGGGGGTAAAGCCGGAAACAATTTGCGGCAGTTTATGCAGTTCACGAATGGCATAGCCCTGTGCGATGCGTTCCGGGCAAAAGGCCAGATGCAGCGCCAGACCCCGTTTTTGGAAAAAATCTCGAATCCGTTCGGATGTTCCCGGATACACCGTACTGCGGAGGATGAGATGGTGTCCGTCGTGCAGGTAGGGCAGTAAATCTTCCGCCAGCGAGAACATTGGCATCAACTTGGGATTCAAATATTCATCAAGGGGAGTGCCAATGGTGATGACCAGCGTTTTGGCGTTGGCAACTTCACTGAGTTCCCCGACCAGATGTAGCGTCTTGCCGATGACTCGCTGCAAAATGGGTTCGGAGTCATATTCCAGAAAAGGCATTTTCCCCGCGCTGATGAGGGGTTCTTTGGATTTATCGATATCATATAATCCGACTTGCAGACCTGTATCCGCAAGCACAATTCCCATTGGCAAACCGATATGCCCATAGCCACCGATGATAATTACATCGTACATTGTTTGACTCATTTTTTTCTCGCCATGATACATTGATTAATCATGAAGGGGAGCAGGAATTTTCCGTAGGCATCCATTTTTCGGATAACCGGATGCAGGATTGAAAATTGAAACGGCAATAAATGGATCCCGCGATGTTCTAAGATTATTCCATTTGAGTTTTCAACAGCGGCGGCTAAGTCACGCGGTTTGACGAAATTTTCCAGCCCATGAAACGGACGAATTTTTAAGGCCGAAGCCACCCGCACAGGAATTTGCCACAGCCAATTGGGGGTAGACAGCACCAGATAGCCTTCTGGTTTGAGGACACGCAGCATCTCTCGAACCGACTCCAGTGGATTCGGGGTGTGTTCGATGACTTCGGTTGAAAAAACCACATCAAACATGCTGTCTGCAAAAGGCAAGGTCATCACACTCCCTACTGTTGGTTGACAGGGATATTTTTGACGGGTGACTGTGACCATATTCAGCCCTAAATCGCAAGCGATGACGTTTGCGCCACGTTCAACCAGGCGTTTTGTGCCATGCCCCGCGCCGCACCCGGCATCTAAAATCATTTTTCCATCTAAATTGATAGTGGCTAAAAATTCATCAATGAGAACTTCGATTCGACGATGGGTGTCGTATTGATTGATGACTTCATCAAATCGATAGGCCAGTGCATCGTGAGCAAGTTGTTTGTTGGTCATGTGTCCTGCTCCGTGTGCGAGGGCAAGCGTTTTTGTTTCAGGATATACAAAGGACGCTGTTTAATTTCTTCAAAAATCATGCCAATATACTGCGACAGCACGCCCAACGCGACAAATTGAATGCTGCTGACAATCAACAACACCCCAATCACCGAAGCCCAACCGGGAACGAGAGTCGGTTCGCGGATAATGACAGTAATGACAAACACATACACCAGATAGATTAAAGCCAGCAAGGTAGAAAACAAGCCAATCCAAGTAATCACAGCAAGCGGAAGGGTGGAAAAAGAAAACAGTCCATGCCGTGCCAAACGGAACATTTTGGCAAAAGTGTACTTGGTTTCGCCTGCATAGCGGTCACGCGCTGGATAGCTGACAACCCCGTACGCAAAGCCCATCCATGGAATCATCCCACGCAAATATCGATGTACTTCGCGCATTTCACGCAGCACCAGCAGCGACTGACGGGACATCAAACGAAAATCAGCCGCACCGGGAATCACAGGGACATTCGTCATGCGCTGCATCAGTTGATAAAAAGTACGAGCCGTCAAGCGTTTAATGAATCCGCGAAATTCTTCATTTTCCCGAATGGCATACACCACTTCTAAACCTCCTTCGTAAGCGTTAACCATGCTCGGAATGACTTCCGGGGGATGCTGCAAATCACTATCCATCATGATGACCGCTTCAGCATCGGCATGGTCAAGTCCGGCGGTTAAGGCCAATTGATGCCCGAAATTCCGCGCAAACGACAGCACCGCCACCCGCGAATCTTTGTCTGCCAGTTCATTGAGCAAAGCCAGTGTTTTATCGGTGCTGCCATCATCAACAAAAATAAACTGGTAGGTCAAGGGAAGGGCATCCAGCACGCTGCACACCGTTTGATAAAAAATCGGGATGGTGAGTTCCTCGTTATAACAGGGAACAACCACCGCTAAAGAGTTGAGTTGACGGCTACCCATGATTACGGCACTTTAAGTATTTGACTGTCGATATCGTTGACTTGATAACTAAACCCGGTGGCTGTCCCGCCCCAATCAACCATTTGTTGTAGCCCGATGAGCAGGGTTTCGGCATCCTCAAACGCCACAGAGTCGATAGGAAAACTCAAAAAACGATACGCATTTTTCCAATCGCTGTCATTTAAGAAAGTATATACCACCACATTATGGGTGTAATTATAGGCTTGGGCGAGGTTGTCACAGGCTAAACAAATTTGTATCAGTGAATAAACCCGCGCCTGATTAATGTAATGAACGGGTTCGGGATAATCTTCACCCATCCAGACAATGACATGGAGTTGATTTTCAGACACAAGCGCAATTTGCGGTTGGAAAAAGTCCTCTTGCTGTTCTATCGGCAATAAAATTTGGTCACTTTGAAGAAGTTTTTCAAGAATTTTTTCCTGCTCATCCATTGAGAGGGTATTAAAATAATGCCCGTAGCGAAATTCCTGTGTTTGGATTTCAGCTACGGGGTCAGCATCTTGAAGATTTTCAGTTTTGTTCTGAAAACGCTGCCATTGGACTGCCATCACCATGACACCAACCAGCACCCCAAGCCCGATAATACCCAGTCCTACCCCCAAAACACGCTTAAAAATCAGCCGTTCGGAAAATCCTGCCCAGAGAGGATTTTTTGTAGAAAGGGCAGCAGGCAGCAGGCACACGATCACCAGTGTTGTACCCTGTGGCCCGGCAATATAACTCGGAAAACCGGACAAGGGCCCGACACAACTTCCCAAAATTAAAAATGTCAGTGTCATGACAAGGAATAAGCCATCCAAGCGTTGATGATAGACCACCCACCCGCACACGCCTATGAAAATAAGAAGGGCAGCAAAATAAAACAAACGCAGGGTATCGGATTGTTCGGCGTAGAGAAACGCGGATGGGTAAGGGGTTTTGCCATCGGCTAAAAATTGGTGCAAAAATTGGGCTTTTGCCGCCACATTCTCCAGCACCAACCACGGACTTTCCAGCACAATTTCGCGCCATGCCGATTGCAAGGTGGCTTGAAATTCATGGTTCCCATGTTGAATGCTCACGCCGGGACGATAAAGCTGGGCATGAATTTCTCCAATCGGGTCAAGCCATGCAATATTGTAGGGGTTAGAGACATAGCCTGTACCCACATAAAGCGGCAGTCCCGCCCCATGCTGGGTCACTTTGGTTTCGCTGTACGGGGTCTCCCATGCCTGTGCATAAATACCACGTAAGACAAACGGCGCAAGGAAAACCCCTAGCAAAAGCCCTAACGCGGAAATAGAAACATTTGTTGCCAATGGGAGGAGATTTTGGCGCTGTCCCCAATAGGCAATCGCGGTCATGAACCAAATGACCAGCAGCAATCCGAGTCCGGTTGCGTAAGCAACCCCCACGCTTTCCTGACGCAAAAATTGGCTAAATCCGATGAGACCACTCAGAAAAATCACAAAAAATAGGTGGAGTCTGGATTTGGGATACGAGGCGGTGACGAACACCATCCCCGCGAGAATCGCCATGTAGGTCACACCCCAATTTTGTGAACTGGTTCGCAGCGCAATCGGGCCTAAAAAAATGCCAATGCTTAATGCCGATATTCCGCCTAGCGAAAGCGGGAAGGGAACAGAAGGCCAGAGAAAAATTACCGATGTCAGGAAAAAGAGGCCAAACAAGGCTTTAAAGGGCGTAGTGGTATTCACCTGAAAATCATCATCCAACTGCCGCCCGATGACAGAAATGCTGGCGGTTAAAATGTGGACACCATAATCATCGGCTGTGTTTGACCATTGATAAGCATAATTTGGATCAATGTCACCGGGATCAATGTTGTCACCAAGATAAAAATAAAAGGGATACCCTCCGTTTGCCCCGCGAATCGTCCCCATCAAGCGAGAACGGGTGTTTTCGTCAAAGGTGAATCCGTCGTTTTGTACCCGCCGATATTCAACACCATACAAAAGCGTGGTAAAAATCAGCAAAACCAGCAGACGTAGGGCAAGTTCCTGTCGTTTTTCAATGTTCAGCGAAAAGTACCTTTTGTCATTCACAAGCCCGCAATTATAATTGCAAGCCAGATTCAGGACAGGGACAATTACTTGACGGTCACATCCCCCACACTTTCTATCCTACTGCCTGTGCGTAACGAAGGGCTTAATCTGCGAATTATGATTCGGATTTTGCGAGCAGTGCTGGAGGTGTCGCATGAAATTTTAGTCGTGTGCGACAATGTGCAGGATGAAAGTATTCCTGTGGTGGAAGCGCTGCAACCCACCACGCCCCAACTTCGATTGGTGATTAATCCATTAGGACGTGGCGTGATTAATGCGATTAAAGCCGGGGTTGAAGCCGCACAGGGCAAATACATCCTAATTTTCGCGGCGGATGAAGTTGGCCCGGTGCTGGCGATTCGGCATATGCTGGATTTAGCGGAGCAGGGCTGCGATTTTGTGAGCTGCACCCGTTATGCGTATGGTGGACGGCGCTTAGGCGGTTCACGCATTGGGGGTATTCTTTCGCGCACCGCCAACTGGTTGTTTTATCAGGTGTCGGGCTGTGCTTTTACCGATGCCACCACGGGGATTAAGTTGTTTGAAAAATCCGCCTTTGAAAAATTAGATTTACACGCGAATCCGATTGGATGGGCGGTTGCGTTTGAGATGACCATTAAAGCCCAGTTGGCGGGTTTAAAACTCGGCGAAGTCCCAATTACCTCGATTGACCGTTTGTATGGCGGTGAATCAACTTTTCGCGTAGGCAATTGGGTGCGGGAATACCTACGCTGGTTCTGGTGGGGTATCCGTGAACTCCGTCGCTCCACACCTCAGAAATACCCCATTATGCGAATCCAAAATATTCCACCGGAAGGCATGGGATACATTGGAGGCAATTAGTCTACTCGCCGCAAAACAAAGCCTTGAATCGGGCCAAATGATGGCCCGTCACCAAATTTGATGGACTCGCCAAAGGTTTCATAAAGCTGGCGTGCGGCAAGGTCAGCTTGCTCAAAAATTGCATCTTTTTGGGCATTCTTTCCAAAGCCTTCAAATGAAGCAAAAAGGTTGACATAGACTCTAGTTAGGAGATAATATAAATCAAAGGTATGATGCTTAATCAGCCGAAATCGACCATCCAGCAAATAATCCATCAAATCATCATGATGGAAAAATAGATTATGCCAATGACGAGAGACTTTTTTCAGCCCTAGTTTTTCCCGAAACGCATTAACAGCATCGTGTCCTTCAAAGGTGTTTTCAATCATGACATAGATTCCACCTGGACGCAGGGTAGCCCGAATGTTGTCAATGGCTTGTTTTTGCTGTTTCCATGAAGTTAAGTTTATTAGGCAGCGCTGGGTAATCGCCAAATCAAATGACGCTTGATAGGCTTCTAAATGTGCAACTTCGCCTGCCACAATGCTAGTTTGTTGTAACTGGGCGGTTGCGATTCGCGTTTCGGCTTGTTGACGAAGATAATCTGACCGTTCCAAACCCAGGCAGCGTTTGACTTTTGCCCCATAAATCACGGTGGATTCGCCCCCGCCGCAACCTATATCAATAACTTCTTGGTTCGGCTCTAGGTATGGGAGAACAACGCCTTCTTCCAATTTTCTTAAATTAACATCTATCAACGAACGGGTATTGGGGTCTTCCCAATAATCTTTAATGTTTTGTTCAATATCGTTCATGAGTTCACCTTTTCTATTTAAAGCGGATTATACTATCATAGCTGCCCAAACTACGCGAGAAAAAGTCATGCAACGTTGGTTGAGCCAACCGCACCATTTAGCGTCCGTTTTATTAAGTTTGCTCCCAATTTTTTTAGTCTACGTCTATATTGATACCTACAGCATCAATGCACCCGTCAATGATCAATGGCTCGATTCGCTGGATATTGCGGTGGCAACACAGGATGGCACGCTCACGCTGGACGACATCACCCGCGTGTATTATGGGCATCGTGCCGTTTTTACCAACGGATTCACCGCTTTTCTGGCTTACACCACCAACTGGCAAGTGGGGCTTGAGCTGGCGTTAAGTTTTGGCTTGGCTATCGGGCGGTTGATGCTGGCAGTGCTGATTTTCCGCGCTGTTTGCCCGCAGATGACTTACATGGTGCTGCTGCCTTTTTCCCTACTGATTTTTTCAATGCTGCACTATCTCATCTGGCTGAGTGGGATTTACTCAGTCTGGCATTTTGTCTCGTTTTTTTCGCTGGCGGCGGTGCTGGTGTTGACACAATTCGGGGTTGGATGGCACACACTGAGTCTGGCTGCTGTTTTCGCGGTTTGTGCCTCCTTTTCGCAGGGGTCAGGCATTGTCACGTTTCCCATTTTAGCGTTGACCTTGTGGATGTTTGGCTACCGCCACTGGAAATATTACGGTTTTTGGTTAGGGGTTGCGGCGCTCACCCTGTTTGTTTATTTTTACAATAGCGAGATTGGAGTCGGGGGAGAAACCAGCGAGACTTCCGCGACCATTAATTTGCGTGATCCTTTCAAACTGATTGAATTTGTCCTCGCTTTTTTGGGTAATCCTTTTACCTACAATTTGAACACCGAGACTCCCACCTACATCGGCGGAATCGGGGTGGGGTTGCTGATTTTGAACATGGTTTATCTGTGGCGGACACAAAAAAATCTCAAACGGATTGCGCCCTTCATGACGATGGCAGGGTATGCGTCCAGCATTGCGGTGATTGTGTATATGACCCGCTACCGCGAAGACCGATTTATTTACACGATTGAACAGCGTTATGCCCTCGTTTCAACCACCCTCTGGTTGGCGGTGATTGGCACAGGGGTGCTGGTCTGGTGGCAAGCTCACCAGCAGAAAAAAAAGACCCGTTGGGAAGACATGCTCCCCCCCGCTAATCTGATGGTGGCAACCCTTCTTTTGGTGTTTTATTTGCTAGCAAACATTTGGAATCTACAAGCAACCGCCTTCCGCTATCAATATGTCCTCGGTGAAAAGTTTCCCCCGCACGAAACCTGCCTGTTGGATTTTCCCTTAAAACGCGATTTCGCCTGTGTTCGAGGTTCTGTTCCGTTGGGCGAAGCCAGCGAAGATGATATTTACCGCATGGCCTATTATGAACTTGGCGTTTTTGATGGTCGGCAGCAGCGTATCACTCTCCTGCCCGAAAATTACCGTGAAGGCAGCCCGATTATCTTGGATACACCTGCCCGTTGGATGAATGCTTACTTGCGACGCTGGTATCTGGCAGAAATTGATGAGGATGTGCTGTTTCACGTTGCACCCGAAGCAGTAGAAGTTTCCACCGATACCCTCAGCCCGCCACTTGAACCGCTTGTCACCGGCTATGATGAGGCAACATCGGATTTGTTAGCGGCATTTATCGGGGATAACAACACCGTATGGTATGTCCGTACCCGCGAAACCCAAGCCAATGAAGCGGCGGTATATGAGGTGCTGACCAGATTGGGCTATCTACCAACGGTCATTCCCTCTACTGATTATCGCTTTAACAACGAATTGTTCATTGTGCGTTACGAAAGTGCGCCCCAAACTTTGGAAGAAATTCAACTGTTTGGGGAGGTCATCAGTCTGCAAAATGTGACTCTGCCCGAAACAGACGTTGCCGCGTGTGAGACTGTCCAAGTGTTAAGCTGGTGGACAGTCACAACCCCACCCGATGCCAATGCCGTTTATGGACTTCATCTGGCGCTCATGGATGAAAACATGCAGGTGATTGTCGAAAATGCCAGTGGGCTGACCCCTGTGCCTTCGGTTTTCTGGTCAGTGGGGCAGTTTTACTTAGATGATCGTTCGCTCACGTTGCCGTGTGATTTATCAGAAGGTATATATCAGTTACAACTCAGCATCGAAAATGCAGGTCAGCAATTGCCCGAAACCGTGACGCTTGCCGAATTTCAGATAGGGGAATGAGATTTAGCGGAAAGGCCACCTTGTTTTTTTGCGGATGCCTAAAAATTGGCTAACTTCGTGCTGAAAACGGCGGGGTTGTTCGGTATGTACTGCGTGACCGGTATTTTTGTACAGGCTAAACTGCCCATGAGGAAGCGCTTTGACCATTGTTTGCCCCATCTCCACCGGATTTAATTCATCCCTATCGCCCAACATCAGCCAAACAGGGCAGGCGATGTCTTTGGCTCTGGAATAGGTAATATCTCCGCCAGCTTCAATAATTTGGGTCATGGCGGCGACCCAGCGATGGGTCATCTCTTGAATGTATTCCGCGCCGTGTAACTGGTCAATTTGAGGGGTTCGCCAGCGCATGTTGAGCATCGACAGCACTGCCCCGCGCATGGCAGGATGAAAATGACCGATTGCGCCCCATGTAATAATTTTATGAATGCGTTGAGAAGCGAGAATCGGCATCCAGAGCGCCACTTCTCCACCGTCACTGTATCCCATCACAACAACATTTGATAAATTCAGGTAATCTAAAAGCGCTGCCATATCTTCGGCATCATCGAAATAAAAATCACGCCCGTAGGGACGGGGTTTGGGGGTGGATTGTCCATAGCCGCGTAAATCGGGCGCTAATATCGTGAAATGTTGCTCAAGCCAACTTCGCAGTGCTGGAAATTCGCTTGCCCCTGTTCCCATGAAACCATGCAGCAACAGCAAGGGCGCACCTTGCCCACTGAGGGTATAAAAAATTTGTATGTCACTGCTGCGCTGGAAAAGTGGCATCGCTTACCGTTGCACTTGTTCCAGTGTTTCAGCCGCCCGTTCGCACAGACGGTTGAACAGCATCAATTGGTCATCGCTAAAACGGGCTTTGGGCAATTGCCCATCCATATACAACACACCAATCGGTTTGCCATTTCGCACCAACGGGCCACACACAATCACCCGTTTTTTACCCAGAATGATACTTTCTGCTTTTTGATAATTGTCGTAAGCGCTGATGTCAGGAATCATCTGGGGATTCTTGGTGCGGATTGCCACTTTCATGACAGTTGTGCTGGCAACAAATTCTAATTCGGTTAAATGTTGAGAAAGCGCGTTCCGTCCCAATTCATAAACAAACGTATCCTCTTGAGGATAGCTAATTAAACAACCACGCTCTGCATTAAAAAAACGAATCGCCTGCATCACGATGATTTCCAATTTTTGCTGGCGTAGTTTTTCCGCCGGAATAATGGGTGCAGGCTGGGTCTGGGTTACATCCAAAATCGGTGCTTCCTGTGTGGGGAGCTGCGATGGTTCATTAATAAAATTGGTCGGTTGATTATTCATCCTGTTTTTCCCATATCTTATTGCGGTGCAGGCGGCGCATCGCGTGAAACACCCGGTATCCGCAGTACCAGTTCATAGGCTTTGTCATTTTCCAGAACGCGAATCCGTCCGGCTGGGGTGATGGTCGTCTCCCACACAACTTTTACCAAGTCATCGGTAATCCAACGAGGATTGTCTGGGGTGGCTTCTGCCAGCGAGAAGCCTGTATCTCCGGTTTGCCAGCGCCAGTAACCAATGCCATCTACCCGGGGAACTTCATAGGCGGTCAGCCATCCCCCTTGTGGTTCAAACAACACCGGACTCTGGCTAATTTCACGGCAGTTTTTGAGCGCCTGATTATACGCATCCACCGGCCATTCGGAATAACGAGCAACAGTGCGTTCTTCGCTGTACAGATTGAGCGTGATACTCTCAATCATTGGATTGGACGCATTCGGTACAATGTAATCCGACTGCCAATCGTAAAAACCCGAAAAAATTATTTTTTCCATGAGGGTACGGATTTCTTCGTCGCTGAGTCGGGCTTCTAAAATTTGTTTGCCCTCTTCCAGCTGATTCACCCAGACCAAACGCCCATCCCCCCAGAGTGTGCAAGGCGGAATCTCGTTATCCACTTCGGCGGGTGTGGCTTCTTTGAGGCGCGAATCTAAGCGCAGCACGATGTTGTCGGGGGTTTTTTGCCATTCCATCGGGCCAAGCTGCGACTCGGAATTAGCGTCTTGGTCGTTGCTATCATCCCCCCCGCACCCAGCCAGCGCCAAGATAAGAAGAATCAAGATGACAGGAAATTTTCTGGGCATATCCATTCCCTTTAAAATCTAAGTCCATTGTAATCTGATGCGTACAAGTTGCCAATATCAGGCAAGTCCTGAAACATGATACACTAGGCAGGCGATAAGGAAGTGCAGAAATTTGAAAAAACTGACCTATCTTATGCTTATTCTGACAATCGCCTCGTTTGCCTGTACCTTAGCGGTTGAGACAAGCGAAGAAAGGGATGGGCGCGTGCCTTTGTTGGGTGAACGCCCGTCGGTTATTCTCCTTGCGCCGCAAACTGGCAAACGCTATGCGCTGGGGGCAGAGATTTCAATTTATGTGCAAGCCCAAGACAAAAAAACGGGCATTACCCGGATTGAAGTCATGGACAGTTTTGATACATTATTAGGTACAGTGACCGCCCAAAATCCACAGGGTGACCTGTCGCTTTCAGGCACAATCCTATGGAAACCTACCGCCGCCCAAACCTATTTGCTTCGCGCTCAAGCCTATCGAGTAGATGAGGTTGCCAGTACCCCGCAAGAAATTTCGGTGGTGGTTGTCGAAGGGCAAAATGTGCCTGTGGTCAATGTCCCTACCAATGCCACCAGTAATCCAGCAACCACGCCAGATGGCATCGCAACAGAGCAAATTGTAACCTTAGCGGGCGTGGTCAGGGGGGCCAATGCACTGAATGTGCGGAGTAATCCGAACGCCAGCGCCCCATTTATTGCCCCCGCCCTTACCGAAGGCGAAGACATGCAAATTCTTGGGCGCAGCGAAGACCAAGAATGGTATCTTATCCGCTTAGACAACGGCGATTTTGGCTGGGTGTTCGGTCAATTTGTAGAAGTCAGTGGGGATGTAAATACACTCCCCACGGTCAAACCAGATGAGGTCAATTGATGAATGTTCTAAAATCTTCTGAGGTTGAAGCTGCCCTGAAAGCAGGCCGCCCCGTCGTGGCGCTCGAATCCACTGTTATTTCACATGGCTTGCCTTACCCGCAAAATCTGCAACTGGCACAGGAACTGGAAAATATTATCCGTGCTGCGGGCGCTGTTCCGGCGACGATTGCCGTCATTAACGGGGAACTGCGGGCGGGGTTGTCTGAAGCGGAAATTGTGCTGCTGGCAGACGGAAAAATACCTGTCCGCAAAATGAGCCGTCGTGATTTCGGGTCGGTCATCGCTAAAAAAGAAATGGGGGCAACCACTGTTGCCGCGACTATGATTATCGCACAGTGGGCGGGCATCCGTGTGTTTGCGACAGGTGGAGTCGGCGGGGTGCATCGGGGTCAGGCGGGCGATGTCAGCGCCGATTTGGTGGAGTTGAGTCAAACGCCTGTCGCAGTGGTATGTGCGGGGGTCAAAGCTATTTTGGATTTACCGCGTACCTTAGAATGGTTGGAAACCTTTGGTGTACCTGTAGTGGGATATGACACGACGGAATTTCCCGCGTTTTACACCCGCAGCAGCGGCCTGCCATTGGTAGATCATGTAGAAAATGCGGCGCAAGTAGCGGCGCTTCTGCATACCCATTGGGGGTTAGGCTTCCCACAAGGAGCGCTGATCACCGTGCCAATTCCACCGGAATCAGCGCTCAATGGTGATGAAATTAATCCGAAAATTGAACAGGCCGTTCAAGAAGCAGAACAGCAGCATATCACGGGCAAAGACATCACCCCATTTTTGTTGGGACGCTTGGCAGAAATTACCGAAGGTCAAAGTTTGCAGGCCAATTTAGCCCTGCTGCGGAACAATGCCAGCGTAGCGGCGGAAATCGCTATTGAATTACAAAAGTTGAACTCGCCAGCAGCGCGTCCCCAATTGTGAGGCGGATTTCGTAAGTGCCAGCCGGGAAACCCGCTTGCATTCCGAAGAAAAAGAAGGTTTCGCCTGTAGAGGGTGTCATACCCCAAACACTGGTCTGCTGCATCAGAACTTCGCCATCGCGCAGCAGGGTTTTTTGGATGAGTTCATCGGGTAAAACATCGGTATAGGAGAAATAAATATATAGGCGCTGGAGTCCAACAGGAAAAGTAGTTTTAGGGGCAATCTGTTCCCATGTATCGCTAATGGAATCATCGAGGGCGGTCAAGCGAAGTGTTGCACGGGTCGAAACTACAGCAACTTCAGTAGCCATTCCTGTAGCGGTGGCGCTTGGCGCTCCTGTCGGAGATGATGTAATTTCAACCGTAGCTACTTCTACTTGGGTTAAATCGGCTGAAGGTGCAACCTCCAGTGTAGTGGTCTGGGAAGGTACAAAGGTAGGAAAAACTTTGGTATCTGTGGGAATATCGGTGACTTCCGGTGTGGCATAAGGGTCAGGGGTGTTAATCGAAATGCCGGGCGGAATATTTACGGTTGGGCTTGGGGTCGGTGTGGGAAACACAAAGGCTTCAGCTTCCCTACCGAAATTTTCGACAAGGGTCGAAACAACCGCCGCAATGCACATGACCCCACTACAACTGAGTGCCAAACCAGTCACAAGACTCATATTCAGGGTACGCCGTCCTGCCCGCCGGCGCTGCCGCCAATGGGAGGCTTGGTGACGACTGCGAATCATAAAGGTAAAGGTCAGCCATCCCCCGATAATGCCCACGAGGGCAGCAATCGCAGCCACAATAAAAAAGAGAAGGGTCAAGGGTATCCCAATACCAAGTAAAATCTTGGCTGAAATTATAACACGCAAAACCGTTTGGCAACGTGCGCTTAACCGCCGTTTGATAAATTTCACCCGAACGCTCAACATGCGGTAAAGTAGGAGCGGGGAAAATTGAAAACCGTAAAAAATTCGTTCATTTTCCCTAAAGAGTGGTACGATTGGGATTGATGAAAAACACGATGCGTAGTACCTCGTTAAGTTGGCTGCTAAGCCTTTTGGTGGTGATAGATTTATTGATTGCTCCGCCGGATTTTGCCTCCAACCAGCTTTTGCTCTGCCTACTGTTAGCCGGGCTGGTAGCATGGCTTTCCAATTACCGCCTTACCTTTAGTGGGGGCGAAGTGGATGTGGCACATCTCGGCACGCTGACCACCTATTTGATTCTGGGACGTGAGAATCATGTGGGTACAGCGCTGTGGGTCATCACTTTTGGGGCATTGCTGGGGGCAATCATCCGTGAACGGCGACAGGTGCATCATCTTTCTGTATCCGACTCTCTACGTCATTCTTTCAGCGCTATCACGATTTCTACCGCCCAACATGCGCTGAGTATCATCATTGCAGATTTTATTTTTCATGCGCTGGAAGGCAAACTTCCTTTAACCCATTTTGGCACTCCCGAAATTTTACCCGTAGCAGGGTTAGTGGCTGGCTTTCTGGCGGTTTACCTCACCCTGCTCATTTTAGATGCCCGCGATAGGGGGTATCGCCCGCGCTTTTTGGTATCCAACAACTGGCGTTTGCTCGCAAGCACCCTGCTGCTCCCGGCCCCGTTTTCAATTTTAGCGGCAGTGCTGTATGCCCAAACCTCGCTTTGGGCGCTGGCGACGATGGTTGGTGGGGTACTGCTGATGGTGCATATCGGCTTTGTGCTGCTGCACACCCAACAAGCCTACGAACGGCAGGTGCAGGAACTTTCTGCCCTGACTTTAGCTAGCCGCACCATGCGAACCAATTTAAATGTTGAGTCGCTGCTGGACATGCTGTATTTACAGGTCGCACGGTTGATGGGAGTGCATAATTTTACGGTAGCCATTTATCAGCCGGACAGCCAAGAAGTCCGTTTCCCGATTCATATTCGGGGACAGCGTGCCATGCCTCAATCACCCCGTCCGTTGGCGAATTATCTGATTGATCATGTCATTAAATCCGAAACACCCCTGCTGATTTCTGAAAATGTCGCCGAACGGGCCGAGGAAATGGGCTTAATTCCACCTTCCGAAAACACCTTTTCGTGGGTGGGGATTCCCCTTTTGGCCTCTGAACGTGCTTTGGGGTGTTTGGTGCTGGTATCTGACCGACCAGACCGCATTTTTACCGCCGAGGACACCCGTCTGTTGAGCGCGATTGCTGCCCAAGCGAGTATTGCGATTGACAATGCCCAGCTTTATGAGCGCACCCGTACACAGGCAACCCAACTCCAAGCGCTGACGACTGCGGTTGGCGAACTCAGCCGCACCTTGAATCCGAATAGTGTCGTAGATTCGATTACGCGAAATGCGGTACGGGTTGCGAATGCCCAAGCGGCGGCTTTATATCTTTACACCGACCCACAAACCTTGGTGCTGTCCGCCGCTATCGGATTTGATGCAGCGTTTGTCCGCGCTCAAGTCATGCCCTTGCTCTTGCAGTTCAATGAAAATGTTGATGAACGTTATAAACCGTTGGTTGTAAAAGATATTTACCAACTTAGCGCGGATAACCCGGTTCGCAAAAATTTAGAAATTCACCGCAAACGGGCATTTGTGGAAACCATTTTACGGAATCCTGAAACCTATGAACTCATCGGGATTCTGGCAGTTTATTTCAGTGAACCGACCTATCTGAGCGACGAACATCTGGAAATCATTCAGACCTTTGCCAAGCAGGGCGCACTAGCGATGACCAACGCGCAGATCTTTTTGCATATTGATACTGCGTTGAATCGGCGGGTCGCGCAGCTGTCTGTTTTGGCGGAAACCGGGCATGAATTGGCCTCGACCAAAAATTTGGAAGATCTTTTCCACCTTGTGTTAGACCGTGCGCTGATTGGAACAAATTCTCATGCAGGGACGCTCATCATTGCTGATGAACGCTACAACATGGGGTTAGCCAAATTAGTCGCCCATCAAGGCTATGAAAATGAAATGATTGAACGTTTCCGTCCGATGCGCTCCATCCGCAGTCAGGTTTTTCGTACCAGCAATGTCCAAATTGTGGATAATGTCAAGGAATATGAAGGCTATGTCCAGATTCGTAAGCGTACCCTCTCGCTGGTTAGTATGCCGTTGGTGCGGGGAAAAACGGTTATCGGGGTTTTGACGCTGGAACATGATGCTGAAAAAGCCTACAGCCAAGATGACATCGCCTTCCTGAGCCAACTTGCCAACGAAGCCAGTATCGCAATGGACAATCTCTATTTACTCAACAGTTTGTCCGAAGGAAAAGACCGCCTACAAGTTATTCTGGATAGCCTGCGTGAAGCGATTCTCTTGATAGACGACGACGGGGTGATTGCGCTGGCAAATCCGCAGGTTGGCACACTGCTAAATTTAGATCCTATACGCCTTGCGGGGCGGACGGTGTTTGATTCATTGACTGACCCCGCGCTTAAACTAGCGGAAAAAATGGGCTTCTCCCAAGAAAAATTACAGGTACAGGTGCGGGCGCTGCAATCGGGACTCTGGGAAGCGAATGGTGAGCGGGAAGAATATCAATTGTTTGAGCCAGAGACACGCTTTTTGCAGCGTAATACTGTGCCAGTCCGTGATTCATCCGACAAAATTATCGGGATGCTTCTCGTCTTTGCCGATGTCACTGAAGAAACCGAACTCAAGCAAACCCAAGAGCAGCTTTCAAGCATGATTGTGCATGATTTACGCAGCCCACTCACCGCCGTCAGCGCCAGCATGAAGCTGCTCAATGACCTCGCACAGCCAGAGGATAATTTTGGCAAGGTAGTGCTGCAAACCACCGATGTCTCTAATCGGGCGGTGCGAAAATTGCTTAATCTGGTCAATTCGCTGTTAGACATTTCCAAAATGGAAAGCGGGATTATCGCGCTGGACAAAGAACCCACCCGAATGCTCAGCGTAGCAGAAGCGGTTATTAACGAACTCACACCCCTTGCGGATGAAATGGAAG
Source organism: uncultured Anaerolineae bacterium (assembly GCA_964639245.1). Lineage (GTDB taxonomy): Bacteria > Chloroflexota > Anaerolineae > Aggregatilineales > J027 > SB15. Next base: position 23,395 of record CAZXCU010000015.1, on the reverse strand, counting down.
TCTCGCTTCAACATGACATGCCTACTAAACTGCCGATGGCGGAATTTGACAGCGATAAAATTGAACGGGTGCTGTATAACTTGGTGGACAATGCCATCAAATTTACGCCGAGCAACGGAGTGGTCACGATTGCCGCGCACCTGTTAGCAGATTCATCTGCGTTGCGGGTGGAAGTGCGCGATACCGGGCCGGGCATCCCTGACGAATACAAAACCCGCCTCTTTGACCGCTATCAAATGATGGAGGGACGGCGCGGACGGCGACGTGGCACCGGCTTGGGCTTGACTTTCTGCAAACTGACCGTTGAAGCACATGGCGGGCAAATCTGGATTGAGGACAATCAGGGCGGCGGGTCAATTTTTGTGTTCACCTTGCCGCTTGAGTCGGTCAAACATTTGTCGTAACCTATGCACATTCTCGTCCCAACTGGCATTTTTCATCCTGAATCGGGTGGCCCCGCCACGTATTTGTATCGCTTTTTACCGGAACTCCAAAAACGCGGACATTCGGTGGAAGTCATCACTTTCGGGGAGGGGGACACAAAAAATTATCCCTATCCGGTTTTTCGGATTCCACGTACCCATATCCTGAAGCGCAACTGGCAGTATTATCAAGCAGTGAAAAGCCGTTTGCCTCATGCCAATGCTGTTTTTATTAACAGCTTGGGCATTCCCTTGCCCCCTATTCAACAGCCATCGGTGCTTAAAATTGTGGGGGATAGAGCATGGGAGCGGGCGATTAATCGCGGGTGGATTCCACCAACAGAAGATATTGACCGCTTTCAAACCGCTTTTTATCGCCACCCATTGATTCATTATGTGCGCTGGTCACGCGCAAAAGAAGCCAAAACTGCTGATTATATTATTGTGCCGAGTGAGTATCTGCGGCGCATGGTGATTGGTTGGGGGGTACCGCCCGAAAAAGTCAAAACCATTTATAACGCCCTCGAATCTACCCCTCTTTCCCCACACGTCTTGCGAAATCGGGCTGATTTAAAGTTGCCTGAGAACCCCCTTTTATTAACCGTTGCCCGTTTAACCGCATGGAAAGGGGTCGATTCGATTCTCCAAGCGCTGGTCAAGTTGCCGCAAGTATTTCTCGTTGTGGCGGGTGATGGCCCCATGTTGCCCGAATTAAAACAACTTGCGACACACTTAGGAATTGCCGAACGGGTGCGTTTTTTGGGCAAAATTTCCCATGCTGACCTTGCCCACTATTACGCGGTTGCTGATTACACCCTTTTGTATTCCGGTTATGAAGGACTGTCGCATGTCATTTTAGAATCGCTCAACGCCGGAACGCCTGTCATTGCCAGTGATAAATGCGGCAACCCGGAAATTGTGAGAGATGGGCAAAATGGCTTTCTCGCCTCCTATCCCGATGTGACCGCCTTAGAGCAGACGATTGCCCGCGCTTTTGAGGGAGATACCGCGCAGAAGATTCGCCAAAATCAGTTGTTGGATAAGGAAAAATTCGGGTGGGCGCGGTTGGTGGATGAAACAATTCAGACATTGGAGCAACAGTTCACCCGATGATGCTGTATATTGCCAATGTACGGATGCCAACCGAAAAAGCGCACGGGTATCAAATTGTGCAAATGTGCGAAGCCTTCGCGCTTGCCGGGGAGGAGGTTAAACTGGTGGTTCCCGCCCGTTTGAATACCCCATCCATGCGAAATATCCCCAGTTTGTATGCCTATTATGGGGTGCATGAAAATTTCAACGTGGTCACGCTGCCCTGTGTAGATTTAATCGCCTTTTTTCCTGACTCAAAACTGGCTTTTTTGCTGCAAACGCTCACATTTTTAATCGCTCTGTTTCTCTGGCTGCCATTCCAGCACTATCAACATATTTTCAGCCGGGATATATTGCTGGTTGCGCCCTTGAGTTTGGTCGTGTCGCGCCGCAAGTTAATGTATGAAGTTCACAGCAAGGGACGTTCTGCATGGTCACAGCGTTTTCAACAGTGGACACTCCATCGGGTTGGGTTGGTCATCTCGTTGACACATGCAATGGCAAAACAGCTCGAAATCGAGCCGATTCTGGTCGCACATGATGGAGTTCGCCCCGAAAATTTTCCTCGTTTGGATTCGCTGTCTGTCCGCCGCGAATTGGGTATTAACGAAAACGCATTTGTAGCCTGTTATGCAGGCAGATTGCATACGATGAATATGTCTAAAGGATTGGATGTTTTTATCGAAGCAGCCAGCCGCGTTCAAAATATTGTTTTTTTGCTGGTCGGTGGGCCGCAGGAACAGGTTGAGGAACTGCGGCGGCATTGGATAGCAAGTGGTTTACCTGCCGGGGATTTTTACGCGGTGGGAACTGTCCCCCCAACTGATGTTCCCAAATATTTAGCCGCCGCCGATGTCTGTTTAATTACTTCGCCGCACAACGAATTTTTTGCCTATGAAACCTCACCGATGAAATTGTTTGAATACATGATGGCGGGCAAAGCCATCCTTGCTAGCGATTTAGACAGCACACGGGAAGTGGTGCGGCACGGGGTTTCGGCATATCTTGTGCCGCCTTCGGATATTCCCGCCTTAGCAGACGCGCTCAAGATTTTGCGGGATGATCCAGCCTTGCGTCAGCAGCTTGGCGCACACGCCGCTCAAACCGTTTTAAACTATACGTGGCTGGCTCGCGCCCAAGCAATTTTAAAGGCTGTAAGGGCTTAACCCATCCAGCGTTTGCGTCGTTTATAGTGTTTAACCTCGCGGTAGCTTTTACGTTCGCCCACCTGCGACAATCCCAAATAAAATTCTTTAATATCTTCATTGTTTTTGAGCATGTCTGCCGAACCTTCCATCACGATACGTCCGTTTTCCATGACGTAGCCGTAATCGGCAAGGCCCAGCGCGGCATGGGCATTTTGCTCAACCAGCAGTACCGAAATGCCATCCCGTTTGCGAATTTCACCCACAATTTCAAAAATTTCCGCGACGAGCATCGGAGCAAGCCCCAGCGAAGGTTCATCCAGCATGATTAACTGCGGATGACTCATCAAAGCACGCCCGATCACCAGCATTTGCTGTTCCCCACCAGAGAGATACCCACTGGTGCGTTTTCGCATATCGCTGAGTTTGGGGAAATAATGATAAACGCGCTCAATATCGGTTTTGGCTTCGCGCCCGCCCTTGTAAATCATCCCGCCAATGCGGAGATTTTCTTCTACCGACAGATGACGGAACAAGGGACGGCCTTCAATTACCTGTACCAAGCCCATTCGGACAATTTCTTCAGAGGTCAGGGGGTCAATGCGTTGACCATGCCATTGAATATTCCCGCGAGTCACCTGCCCCAGTTCATTTCGCAGCAATCCGCTAATGGCTTTGAGGGTGGTCGATTTTCCCGCGCCGTTTGGCCCCATGAGCGTCACCGCCTGTCCGGGTTCAACTTTGAAGGAAATCCCACGCAGCACCAGAATCACATTGTTATAAACAACTTCAATATTATTAACTTCAAGCATGGTTGGTCTTAGGCTCTAAGTTTTTGGGTGTTAGTAGGGGCGGGTTCTAAGGGCGCTTATAAGTCTTTATATACAAAGACAATTTAATGCGCCCGTAACCCGCCCTGATTCAAATGAATTTATTCAGCCATCGCTGCCGCGTGCATATCCGGGGCAGGAATCCAGTCGCTCAAGGGCAGAATCGTGGGAGTCACGCCCGCATCCGATTCGACAAATTGGATTTGACCGATACGGGTAGTCGAAACAGCCCGTTTACCTTCCGTCCAGTCAATCCGCAAAATACCATCCAGCGCGTCATATTGGAAAGTGTCGAGGGTGTTGTAGACGGCTTCACCTGTCAGATTTTCATAGCCGACTTCATTGATGGTACGCACCATCACTTCTGCCCACAGGTCAAGCGATGCCCATGAGGTGATGTAAGCAATATTACGCACGCGCACCGCTTCTTCCGGGTTTTGCGCTAGACGATTTTCTGCCCAGTAGCTGGACACCAGTTGAACGCCGGTCTGATCAAGTTCATCCCACCATAAGTAAGGCAGGTTGCCCATGATGCCAGCCGTTGCTTCACCCCCCAGACCAATTACGGAGGTGTCGAGTACCCAGTTCGGGCCAGCGACCAGCACCTGTCCGGTCAAGCCAGATTGGACAATCGTCCCTGCCACTTGGGCGGGGCCAGAAGCCAAGCTGGTGGTGTAAATGATGTTCGCGCCAGCATCCACAAGAGTTTGCATTTGGGTTGAAATATCCGGGGTGCCGGGCAAGAAATATTCTGCGCCAGCATAGCCAACCCCTGCCGCTTCACAATGAGCGCGGGCGGCATCCGTATCGCTGGAACGTCCAAACGCACCTTCCCAGCTCAAGTGACCGATCACCGGGTCGCCTTCCACGCCCATCGAAGCCCAATTCGCGCCCACATAATCGCAGAAGGCAGCCAATTGGTCGGCATACAGGGGGATGATGGCAAACACATGACCGGGTTCATTTTCTTCACCGTACAAACCAAGTTCGCTGCCTGCGGCAACCAGCAATGGAATATTCTTGTCTGCGGCTTGTTGACGCAGCAATTCCGCGTCTGCGCTGGCGTAGATGAAAATGCTATAGGCATCTTCCATCGCTGTAAATTCATCCCAGAATGCTTGAGACTGTTCCTGTGCGCCACCGGTATCACGGTATTCTTGCACGATTTCCGCACCACACAGCCCACCATTGGCATTGAAATAGGCTGCGGCATCAGTAAAACCCGCCACCAGAGGTTGCGAAATAAAGGCAAACACACCACTCAAATCACCAAAGTGGAAGAAACGAATGGTCTGACCCGTTAAATCTTCGTTACATTCCGTCCGCCAAGGCATGGTCGGTTGTGGGTTGGGTTGGGCATTATCCGCATTTGCTGCTGGAATAATGACCACGACCAGCGCCAAAATTGCCAACAAAACTAAGATTTTTTTCTTCATTTTTGAAACATCCTCTTTCTGTCTACGAGCTAAGGTCAATAGTTAATGTCAATGCAGCAGAGCAAAGTCTTTGTCTATCTCTACCCTCCTCACACTTATATCTGAGAAAATGGCCTCAACTTCCAGGCGGTTTGGATCAATGCCCACCGATAGGCCATGCCGCGGGGTTCATAAATCAGGAATATCATGAGTGTAACGCCAAATAACAATGGGAGCAACGCTGGTTCAATATTCGTGCTGTCAATAAAAGGCAGCACCGTCGGCAATTGTTCCTGCAAAAATGGGCGCACTTCAGGAATAATAAAATCGCGTATCAGGAAGAAAAAAGCGACTCCCAGGGCTGGCCCTAGCGGAAAACCCACCCCACCCACAATCAGCATTCCCAAATAGTTAATGCTGGTTGGTAAATTAAACGCATCCGGGCTGATACTCTGGTTGCTGTGTGCCTGCAAACTTCCTGCGATTCCCGCGTACACCGCCGCGATGAAAAATGCCAGCAGTTTGTAGCGAAACACGTTAATTCCCAATTGTTCGGCAGCAAGGTCATTGTCCCGTACCGAAATCAAAGCCCGCCCCACCCGCGAACGAATCAAATTACGGGCGGCGGCAGCACACACCAGCATGGTAATCAGCACCACATAGTACATGCTGAATTCGTTATTAAATTTTGTTCCGAACAATTCCGGTGCAGGTACCGATTTTCCGGTTGCCCCACCTAAATCAATTCCGCGCAAAAATTCACCAATAAAACCGGTGGATTCCCAGAAACCCGACTCAAACCATTCGCCTTCATACGATTTGATAAACCACGGGATGATGAACTGCGCCGCAAGGGTTGCCATTGCCAGATAAAATCCGCGCACCCGCAAGGAGGGAATCCCGAAAATCAGCCCAACCAATCCGGTGAATAGTGCAGAAAGCGGCAGCGCAAGCCAGAAGGTCACGCCTTTCTGGTCAACTAGCACTTGCGATGTATACGCCCCGACCATCACAAACGCGGCTTGACCGAGCGAAATTTGCCCGGCGTAGCCCATCAACAAATTGAGACCTGTCACAATGATGATAAAAATACCCACGCGGGTGAGCGTACTCAGTAGCGACACCGACATGATATTCAGGTCAAACGGGCCTTCGCGGGTTAAAAATGGCACGCCAAACAGCAGCGCCAGAATCACCGCCCCCCAAAACCAATCTACCCGTGTGCGGTAGATGGACATATCTTGCTCATAGCGAACGTTGTAAATGCCACTTGGACGCAGCATGAATTTTTCCCCTTAGACGCGATCTATACGGCGCTGCCCGAACAGGCCATCCGGTTTAATCATCAAAACAACCAACAGCACCGCAAAGGGCGCAAATTCTTGTCCGGTGGTGGTATCCACCAGCACCGACACCAGCGCTTCCACCACACCAATGATCAACCCGCCAACCAGCGCTCCGGTAATAGATTCCAATCCGCCCAGTAGCACCGCCGGAAATGCCCGCAGCGCTAACGGCGGAATCACAATCGCGCTTAGACCAACGCCCGGCCCTGTACCCTGAATCACCCCCGCGATGGTTGCCATTGCTGCCGCAATTGCCCATGCCACCGCGAGAATAGTTCGCACCCGCAATCCCACACTGCCCGCGAGTGTTTGGTTTTCTGCCACCGCACGCATCGCCAACCCGACATCGGTAAACTGGAAAAACAGCACAAACGCGATGAAGCAGGAAATGGCAATCGCAAAGCCCCACACGAGATTCCGGCGGAAACTCAAATCTTTACCCAGCCAGCTTTCGGTGCTGACTTTGTAATCCGGCTGAACTTGAGAGGGAACAGCGTTTGAGCCAATTTCCTGATAAATTGTTGTGCCATCCGGGGCAATCCCAATTGGCACAACAATCGGTTCTTCGCGGGCGGGTTCTACAAACACCGCTAAGGGACGCGGCTGTGACCCCCAGATGAGCGAAACAGATCCTTGCAGTACCAACCCTACCGCCAGAGTCATCATAATTGCTGCCAGCAGGGGTTGCCCAATCAGGGGGCGGATAGCAAACCGTTCGGTTGCCAGCCCAAGCGCGATGCTACCAATCAATGCGCCTAGTGACCCGCGCAAAATATCATGGTTGAGTTGATTGAAAATGAGGAAAATGACAATTGCCGTGATAATGCCACCCCCGATTGCCAGTTGCACCCGAGAATTTTGCAGCCATGCCATCAATTTTTGGGTACGGCTTTGCTGACCGTCCCGTTGAATTTCAACGGTGGTGGTCATGAGTCCCAAGACAATCAAACCCGCAATGATCCCTAAAATCGCGGCGAGGATATTCGATGGGTTGTCATCAAAGGTCTGCCAGAACATCATCCCCCCCGCAAACATCATGTACCCATGTGCGAAGTTGAAAACGCCGGACGCTTTATTGATAATCACCAACCCCAGTGCCACAAGGGAATACACCGCCCCGATCATCAGCCCATTCAGGGTAAACTGCACCAGATTCGCGCAACTTTCCCCGGTATTGGAACAATCGTCGCTGCTTGCCCACACCAGAGTCAGCAGCACCGCAATAATCAGCGCCGCTCTCTGAATAAGTTTCATATTTTTGTCCATGAATCCCCTTAATAAAAATAAATCAATTTTCTAAACGGCGGAGGCCATGACCTTGACAATCGGCAAATCACTTACATCACCCACATTCCGCATACTGACTTCCGTTTCGGTCGTGCCTTTCCGTCCGTCCTGATAGGTCACTTCGGCTTGCACCAGCACCTTGTCACGCCCTTCATACATTGCACTGATAATATCCGCGTAGCGCATTTCCAGATTTTTCCGTTTGAGTTTGCGGGTACGGGTGAGTTCAGCTTCGTCTGCGTCAAACGTCTTATACAGCACCGCAAATTTACGAATCCGTGAGGCTGACGGTAGCGCTTGGTTGACTTTGGTAATTTCCTGCTCAATCAAATCATAAATCTGAGGTTTCTGGGAGAGGTCAATCATGGTGGTAAAAGCCAAGCCACGTTTTTCTGCCCAGCGTGCCGTGTTATCAAAATTGAGCGTAATTAGCGCCGTCACATAGGGCATTTCACGGCTGCCCAACATCATCACATCCTGAATATACTGGCTGAATTTGAGCCGCGCTTCGATGAATTGCGGGCTGAACTTTTCCGTGTCAGAAAGTTCACGCATATCGCTCAAACGGTCAAGATAGACCAGATGCCCATGCTCATCAATGTAGCCAGCATCTCCGGTATAGAACCAGCCATCCCGCAAAACCTCTGCTGTTTTTTCCGGTGCTTTGTAGTAGCCTATAAAAACACTGCGGCTTTTGACGGCAACTTCCCCTTCGTCCGTGACCTTAATCTGTACACCGGGCGGGGGTTGTCCAACCGTGCCGGGGCGCACATCATCCACATAATGCAGCGTATGGGTTTGGCATTCGGTTGAGCCGTAAAGCTGTAAAAGTTGGATGTTCAAAGCGCGGAAAAAGCGAATCACATCAGGACTAACGGCCTGCCCACTCGTATAAGCGTAACGGATGCGGCGTAAACCCATCTTATCCCGCAGTGGCGCGAAAACCGCAAGGTCACCGAAGAAATACAAAAAGCGTGTCCATCCGTCCGGCGACTTTTTCTCCTCCGCCAACTGCGCCATTTTGTAACCAATCGGCATAAACCAGTCATACAGTTTGCGATTCAGCCAATTGGCATCGGCAATCCGGGCTTGCATCCGACTCACCAGACTTTCCCACAAGCGTCCGGCAAATAACAGGGTATGCGGTGCAATTTCGCGGATGTCATGCTGGACGGTTTCGGGTTTTTCGGGAAAATTGACGATGGTTCCAATTTGCAAATGCGCCGACAACCCCAAGCCCTGTTCCGCAATCCATGCCATCGGGCTAAACGACACATGGTCGTCTTGCGGCTCTAAATTTTGAATCTCCGCCGATTGTTTATGCCCAAACAGTAAATTGGCATGGCTAATCATCGCCGCTTTGGGCATTCCAGTAGTGCCACTGGTATAGCTAAAAATAGCAATGTCTTCGCCCTTACCTGCGGCGATACTTTCCTCAAACAAGTTGGGATGCTGCCGCGCATAGTCACGCCCCAAGGCCTCAACTTCCTCAAAGCTCATCAACCAGTCATCGTGGTAGTTAAATAAGCCACGTTTTTCCCAGTAAACGACTTTGCGTATGTTGGGAAGCTCATCGCGCACTTCCAGCAGCTTGTCCACCTGCTCTTGGTCTTGGGCAACCGCCAGCACACTTTCCGAATTGGTCGCAATATATTGGATTTCTTTGGGCGCAGCATCAGTAAACGCACCGACAGAAGTCATGCCCGCCGCATGTGCAGCTAATTCTGCCCAATAATATTCCGGGTCATTTTCACCTATAATGAGGATTTTATCGCCGCGCTGTAACCCCATCGAAAGCAGCCCTAGGCAAAAATCCTGTACATGCTGGTAGCTGTCCTGCCATGTATATTCCTGCCAGATGCCATAGCGCTTTTTCCGCATAGCAATGGTGGTATTGCCATACTTTTTTACCATCGCCAAAAGATTTTTGGGTAGGGTATCAAAGCCGGGTGCAAGCGGCGTTACATCCTGTGGGGGGGTTAAAATACGTTCTGGCATAAAAATTGTTCTCTCAAAAATTTACTTCTGAATAATTATCAGCGCCGGGCTGATAAATTTTGAGTCGGCAAAAATTAATGGGCTTCACCCAGATAGGCTTCAATCACTTTCGGGTTGCTGCGAACTTCATCCGGTGTGCCTTCGCCAATTTTTACCCCGAAATCCAACACGACAATGCGGTCTGCAATATCCATGACCAAGCCCATATCATGTTCAATTAACACAATGGTGGTTTTTTTCTGCTCATGAACATCCAGAATAAACCGCGCCATGTCCTCTTTTTCTTCCACGTTCATGCCCGCCATCGGTTCGTCCAGCAGCAGCAAACGCGGTTCCATTGCCAGCGCCCGCCCCAACTCGACCCGCTTCCGTAATCCGTAAGAAAGCGACCCCACAATACTTTGACGGATATGTTGAATTTCCAGAAAATCAATGACTTCTTCTACCGCACGGCGATGTTCAATTTCTTCACGCTGTGCCAAGCCCCAGTAAATGGCACATTCAATCAGCCCGGATTTCATAAAAATATGACGGGCTGCCATCAAGTTATCCAGCGTGGTCATGTTGGTATACAAGGCGATATTCTGAAACGTGCGTGCAATCCCCAATTTGGAGCGTTTGTGGGGACGCAGGGCGGTAATATCCTGCCCCTCAAAGAGGACTCTACCTTCTTGGGGAGAATAAAAACCAGTGATGCTGTTAATGGTGCTGGTTTTGCCCGCCCCATTCGGCCCGATAATAGCGAAAATCTCGCCTTCATTTACCTTAAAATCAACACTGGTGAGCGCTTGAATTCCACCAAAGCGCAGGGAGATGTTATTGACATGCAGCTTAACATGATCTGCCACGCAAGAAAATTCCTTAAAAAATCTAAGTCCAACAGATTGTAAACGATTTTATGCCTGCCTACAAGTTGCTACCCCTGTAAATAATTGGTCGGTGCGGTAGGCTTGGCAACAATGGGTGGGGCATCTGTGGTGGGTTGACTCATCAAATTAAATTTGATGATGGGTTTGTTACCCAGACTCAACCCCAATTGTTTGTCCACAATCCGCGTGATGTCCCGATTAATTTCTCTGGTTTTCTTCCGCACATCAATCGTATCGCGGGCATCAATCTCCAGCTCGACCAGTACCCGTCCGCGTTCGGCTTGGACATCAGCACGGGTGGCAAAAATATCTTCGAGCTTGGTAATCTGCGCCTCCAGATTTTTCTCCACCGATTCTAAGGACACTTTGGCAGTGGCATCGCTGGAGCGTACCAGCAACCCACGGACATTTTGCCGCACGGCACGGAATTCCTGCACAATCACCCAGATGAGCAGCGCGTCCACGACCAGCGCCACCGCCACCAATCCAATACGCACACCGTCCTCTTGGTTTTGAATTTCGCGGGCAATTTCCTCAATGACTTCGGGAAAAACCAGAAACAATGTCAAAAAGAGGATGGCTAACCCCGCAATCAACATCACCCGCAGCCGTAGTAAAAATTCACTCATCTACTCGTCTCCTAAATAGCGCACCACGACCAGAGTCCGATCATCAAAAGGTGGGGTCGTTCCCATAAAGGTTCGCACTGACTGGTCGATCAGATCAATCAATTCCTGTGCTGTCACCTGCCCTGCTACCGTTTGGACAAATTCCGCTAACCGTTCTTCGCCATAAAAATCTTCATGTTCATTTTCAGCTTCGGTAATCCCATCCGTATAAAACACCATCACATCGCCCGGTTCAAGTTGGTAAATCAGGGTTTGCAGGGGCAAATGGTCAAACCACCCCAGCGGATGCCCGCCGCGTGGCAAAAATTCGACAGAGCCATCCCGCGCCCGCCACAAAATTGGCAAATTGTGTCCGGCATTCACACATTGAGCCGTCCCATCCGGGGCAAAAACCGCATAATAAATGGTGACAAACATTTCTGAAATGCTGGTATCGTTCAGAAGGAGATAATTGGTCTGGCGCAAAATATCTTCTGGATTTTGGGTTTGGGTAGCACTCCCCCGGATCAGGCTGCGGACAATTGCCATGAAAATAGCGGCGGGTGCGCCCTTATCCGACACATCCCCGATAGCCACACCCATTTTTTGCCCGTTATCCAGCAGCAGACAGTCGTAAAAATCGCCCGCCACTTCCCGCGCAGATTGCCAGAACACCCCCACTTCATAGCCCGGCAGTACCGGAAATTCTTTGGCAAGCAAACCACGCTGAATCGTCTGTGCCATCTCCAATTCGCGCTGCATCCGTCCCTGTTCAATCGCAATCCGATACAACCGCGCATTTTCAATCGCCGCCCCGGCTTGACTCGCAAAAGCAATCAACAGGTGGAGATGGTCGTCCTCAAAAATCCCCGCATAGGATTTGTTGTCGACATAGACCAATCCGATCATTTTATCGCGCACGGTAATTGGTACGCACATAATTGAACGGAGGGCCATCAGCACGACACTTTCAGTGGTGCTGTACATATTCTGGGCATTGTCGGTGAGGACAGGTTCACCCGAAACCTGCACCTCTTTCACAATGGTGCGGCTGATGCTGAACTGGGGTTGCAAGATGTGAGCTTGGTCAATTCCCCGTGCGACTTCAAACGTAAATTCCCCTGTTTTTTCATCCAGCAGCATCAAAAACCCGCGTTCTGCACCTGTCACATCAATGACCCGATCCATCACATAACGCAACACTTCCTCCAAATCTAAGGAGGAATTTAATTTGCGGGTAATTTCATATAGCGTGGATAAATGTTGAACTGGCAGATTGCTCATCTAATAATCCCACTATTTCTCTCAAAGTATAGCCCCACTTGATGAGGAGGCGCTATGTTATAATCGCCCGAAACAAATTTTGAGGTTTTTATGACTACCGCTTCTGAATATGCTCAAATCCATGCCAGTGAATTTGTCGAACAGTGGAAAGACCTGCTACGAATTCCTAGCATCAGCACCTATGTCAGCACCCATGCAGGTGAAATGCAAAAAGCCGCAGAATGGCTGCGTGACCACTGTTTAAAAATTGGTATGACTCGCGCCGAAATTTATCCCACCAAAGGCCATCCGATTGTCTACGCCGAATGGTTGGGAGCGGGCAAAGATGCCCCAACGATCATGGTCTATGGACATTATGATGTTCAGCCCGATGATGGCGTGTGGAATCAAGACAATGCTTTTGAACCCGTTGAGCGCAACGGCAATCTCTACGCACGCGGCGCAACCGATGACAAAGGCCAACTTTTTGTCCACCTCAAAGCCTTTGAGTCCATCATGCAAACCCGCGGCAGCCTCCCCATCAACTTCAAAGTGATGTTTGAAGGGGAGGAAGAAGTTTCATCGCATAACCTCAACGGGTTTATTGAACAACATTTAGACATGCTCATGGCAGATGTGGTGGTCATTTCGGATGGGCATATTCAGGGAGAAAACGACCCAAGCATCGTGTATGCGCTGCGTGGCATGAGCTACATGGAAATTGAGGTCAACGGGCCGAGCCAAGATTTACACTCCGGTGCATACGGCGGGGCAGTGCATAATCCGGCATTGGCGCTGGTGCAAATACTCGCCCAAATGCACAACGCGGATGGACATATCCTTGTTCCCGGATTTTATGCGGACGTTTTGGAACTTTCGCCAGAAGAACGGAAAGCCCTTCAAGAAGTCCCCTTTACCGAAGACCAACTCAAGGAACAAACGGGGATGAATTTGTTCTGGGGAGAATCGGCGTTTACCCCGCGTGAACGGATTGGCGCACGTCCGACCCTCGAAATTAACGGCATCTGGGGTGGATTCACGGGTGAAGGTCAAAAAACCATCATTCCTGCCAAAGCAAGCGCCAAAGTCAGTTGTCGTTTGGTTGCCAACCAGAATCCCCATGATATTTACCAAAAAGTCAGCGCCTATGTGGCACAAATCACGCCGCCTGCGGTGCGGAGTGAAGTCCGTTTGCTCTCGGTGGGCGATTCGGCACTTGTCCCGCTCGATTCCGAAGCGATGCAGGTGGCGGTAGACGCTTATCACCATGTCTTTGGCAAAAAACCCGTGTTCATGCGCGAAGGCGGCTCCATTCCTGTGGTTGCCACCTATCATCGCTTGATGAAAGCGCCCGTTTTGCTGATGGGATTTGGTCTGCCAGATGACAATTTGCACGCGCCCAACGAAAAAATGAGTATCGGCATGTTCCACAAAGGCATCCAAACCATGATTTACTTCTATGAGCATTTGGTGGGGTAATCGCTTTGTGAGTTTTACACCCCTTCTCCAAGCGGTGGAGAAGGGGTTTGGGGATGAGGAAAATTTAATCCGTAAACCGATACCTCACCAGCGTCCAAAGGGCAATCGGCGCATCATACCATTTGATTTTTTTGCCTTCGGCCCATTCCCGCCCGTTGTAAGAAATCGGCACTTCATAAATCCGTATGCCTTTTTTGAGAACTTTGGCGGTGACTTCTGGCTCAAAGTCAAAGCGGCGCGAACGAATTTTCATATTCCGCACCACCTCTGCCCGAAAGACCTTATAGCAGGTTTCCATGTCGCTCAAAATGGTGTTGTAGAGAACATTCGTCACCAGTGTCAAAAATTTATTGGCAACCATATTCCAGAAGAACATTGTTTTGCGTGGCCCCCCCAGAAAACGGGATCCGTACACCACACTGGCACGATTTTCTTCAATCGGCTGCAACAATTTGGGGTAATCGCGGGGGTCATATTCCAAATCGGCATCTTGGATGATAAACACATCCCCGGTGGCATTTTTGAATCCGGTGCTGACCGCCGCCCCTTTGCCACTATTTTGTTCATGCAGAATCACCCGCACAATCGCATATTTTTGTTCCAGTTCTGGCAAAATATCGCGGGTGCCGTCCTGAGAGCCGTCGTCCACAATTACAATTTCGCTGGCAATGTTCACCGCCACCACTTGCGCCACAATTTCCCGAATCGTGTGAATTTCATTATAACAGGGGATAATGACTGAAACTTTAAGCGCCAACAACAATCTCCTTTATCTGTGGGCATTATAATCGGAGATGGGAATAAGTGGATACACTAGGCGTTTAATTTAGGCAAAATTTCATGGGTGCAGGCATGAGCAAATATCTTCTCAACGGGTTATTGATTTGTTTTTTAGTCGCAGGGTTGATTCCCTCTCGAAAAACACACGCACAGGGCGATACCCTCCCCCCACCGCATTTGGGCTATGGGCTGCATTTAGACCCCAATGTTCCGGTTGATCCGGGGGTGGTTGACCGTCTCGGCATGGATTGGGTGAAGCTGTACAACGAGTCGCAAATTCCGCCTTTTCAGAACAAGCGCATTCTCTTTCGGATGGATATTGCCCCGACACAGGATTTTGAGGCCTTCCGTGCAGGTATTGCTCAGCGTGCCAGCAATTTAGCCAGTTTGGGGGTGGATGCAATTGAGGTACACAACGAGCCAAATTTGTCGCTGGAATGGCAGAATCGCCAGCCCAACGCGGCGGAATATGTCACCCTCTTGAGGGAAGCCTACCAAGCCATTAAATCTGTTGCGCCCCAGATTATTGTGGTTTCGGCGGGTCTTGCCCCTGCCCCCACCACCGCAGATCGGATGGCGGTGAGTGATTTGGAATATGCGCGGGAAATGCTGCAAAATGGCGCGGGGCGCTGGTTTGATGCTTTTGGCTATCATCCTTATGGATACAATGCCGCGCCAGAAGATGACCCATCCCCCGAAAAATATAATTTTCGCCGTACTGAACTCATCTGGCGGTTGTTACGCGAATTTGGCATCAACAAACAAATCTGGCTGACCGAATTTGGTTGGCTGCGTGACCCCGCCGAAGATGGGGTCGGGTGTTCGGAAAGTGACCCTGCGTTTGCTGGCTTTTCATGGATGCGTGTGGATGGGCAAACCCAAGCTGATTATATTGCGCGTGCTTACGCCTTTGCTGACCGTTACTGGGTGTGGGCGGGGCCAATGTTCCTGTGGAATTTGAATTTTTCACAGCGTGCCAATGATGGTTCGCTCGCGCCGTGCAGCCACATGCGCTGGTTTGGCTTGCTCAAATTTAACGGTACACCGACTTTAGCCTTTGACCGTGTTGCCAGTATGCCCAAACGCTACAGTCGTTACCTGCCCATTATGACACTCTATTCCGACCCGATGACACTTGAAATCGGGCAGGGCTGTCGTGGGCGCTATGAAGTGGGTGAATTTACGGTTGCCAATACGGGGTATCCCGGTGGATTCACTGCCACAATAGAACCCGCCAATGCGCCCCTGCTGCCCTTGGTGGAGGTTTCATCCGAAAGCGCTCGCAGTGGCGAAGACGTAACGCTGTTCATCACCACGACAGGCATGTCTCCCGGCCTGCATATTGTTTACGTGAATGTGCGAGCCTCCATTGGCGGGCAATTGGTCGCCCAAAATTTACGCGGTTTTGTCATTGTGCAGGAAACTGGTCAATGTTAGTGGTAGAAAACTCCTGCAAAACAAGGCAAAATTAAATCGGTTTAACCCACAAGGCAGGTGGAATGTCCGAAAGACATGTAATTACAATTGGTGTCGCAGGGGGAAGTGCCTCCGGTAAATCAACCATTTCCAAAGCCATCCTCGCGCAAGCAGGGCAGGAAAACATCGCCTATCTGCTCCACGATTCCTACTACAAAAACGCGGCGGATTTAGGCATCGAAATTAGCCAGATGAATTACGACCATCCCGACTCATTGGATACGGCGCTGCTCATTGAGCATGTTCAACGGCTTAGGGAATGGCAAAGTGTCGAAATTCCGATTTATGATTTTGTTCATCACTGTCGTTCGGCGCAAACCCGCACCATACATCCCCAGCCGGTGATTCTGGTCGAAGGGATTCTGGTACTAGCAGAAAATGCGCTGCGGGAGTTGTTCGACATTAAAATTTTCGTGGATACACCGCCTGATATTCGTTTTATCCGTCGTCTGAGCCGCGATGTCTCCGAACGGGGGCGCACAGTGGAGTCTGTTATTGAACAATATATGACTACCGTTCGTCCCATGCACATGGCGTTTGTCGAACCCAGCAAGCGCTACGCCGACATCATCGTTCCGCAAGGCGGGTATAACACCGTTGCCGTCGATTTAATTGCCCAGCGAGTGCGTAGTTTGTTGTAAGATATGCTCCTCTCCCGTCTGATTAAACGTATTGTTTCGCATAAACCCGCTTACCGCCTGCGCCCTGTCAGCGAATCCGATGTACATGATTTACACGATTTTTGCTGGCAGGGGCGGCAGTTTCACGCTGTCCATGAATTTATTCTGCATTGCTTGGAAACAGTAGAATCGGGGCAGGCGTGTGCCATCGTTGCGGATTATAAAGGGCAGGCGGTTGGATTTGGGTTGCTCACCCTGTGGCCTCTCGCAGCAGAAATTAGCGATTTGGTGGTTGCACCTGCCCATCAGAGTAAAGGGTTGGGAACAGCCATCATTCAACGCCTCACGGACGAAGCATGGCAAATGGGGGCATTTAAGCTCGAAATTGGGGCTGCCAACAGCAACCCCCGTGCTTTTGCCCTCTATAAGCGACTCGGCTTTGTGCCAGAACGCGAAATTTTGCTCAACTTGGGTCGCGGAGCAGAACCCGTTACGTTTCTCTCAAAGTATGATAGCTAAGGGCAAGATTCGGTTTTACATCCAGCGTGTAATCGGCAAAACGACCCTGCTCATGCAAAAAATATCCTGCCGCCGCAATCATCGCTGCATTGTCAGTACACAAGGACAGGGGCGGAATACGGGTCGGGAGAGCAGTCTGTTCAGCAAAGGCGCTTCGTAAGGCACGGTTAGCACTCACCCCACCCGCGATGAGAATTTCTGTTGCGCCATATGCTTCTGCTGCACGAATGGTTTTTTGCACCAGCACGTCAACCACCACCCGTTGAAAACTCGCGGCAACATCGTTGACATTGACTCCATCGCGCAGCCTATTCGGGGCGAGTTTTTCCCCCCCGCGTTTTTGTTCGGGTTGGACTGCCCGCATAACCGCCGTTTTGAGTCCCGAAAAACTAAAATCGTAGGGACGCTCTGGCAAAGCACGCGGAAAATCGTAGGCGTGCGCGTTGCCCTGTTCGGATGCACGTTGAATCGATGGCCCGCCGGGATAGGGTAATCCGAGCAAACGCCCGACCTTATCAAAGGCTTCTCCGGCTGCGTCGTCCATTGTCCCGCCCAGATATTCATATGAGCCATGCCCGCGCATTAAAATCAGTTCGGTATGACCACCGGAGACAATTAAGGCCACCACCGGAAAAACAATGGGCTTTTCGGGGTTGACCAGCCACGTTGAATAAATATGCCCTTCAATATGATTCACCCCAATGAGAGGCAACCCGCGTCCCAGCGCCAACCCTTTGGCAAAATTCACCCCCACCAGCAGCGAACCCGGCAATCCCGGCCCATAAGTCACTGCGACTGCCGCAATGTCCGCCCACGGTTTTTCTGCCACTTGCAGCGCTTCTGCGACCACAAGGTCAATCGCTTCGACATGGGCGCGGGCGGCTACTTCGGGATATACCCCGCCGTATTTGGCGTGTAAATCCGTTTGAGAAGCCACCATATTGGAAAGGAGAAACTGCCCATCTTGCACGACTGCGGCGGCGGTTTCATCACATGAAGTTTCAATCCCTAAAATGAATGTCATCGTTACCCGTTGAGTGGAATCACCAAATCATAAGGACAATCGGTGAGATTCACCAACTGCCCGTTTTCATCCAGATAAATTGTATCCTCAATCCGAATCCCGTAGCCCTTAGAGGGATAATACACACCCGGCTCAATCGTGACCACATGCCCGCCTCTAAAAACAATGCTGTCCGGCGCAAATTGGCTGATAGCGGGTTTTTCATGCACCTGTAAGCCCAACCCATGCCCCAACGAATGGACATAGCCCTCAATCGTTTCTGGGGTGCTGAGCTTCGTCGGATGCCCGGCAGATTCAAACAGCCTGCATACTTCCCTATCGACAAGATTCGTCGGCTGTCCGATTTCGATCCCTTCCAAAGAACGGTGGAACACGCTCAAAACTTGGTTATAGGCTTCCTGAACCTCTTCCCGCGCAAACCCCAGCGACCATGTACGGGTCATATCATGGTAATAGCCCCCACCAATGGTACGCGGGAAAATATCAAACACAATGCTTTCACCCGTCCGCAAAATTTCGCTGTCTTCCCCACGACTGTGCGGAACACCGGCATCACGCCCCTGTGCAAAAATTGTCACCCCGCCGTCTTCTAGGCCACGTTCCATGAGTTTTAGACGCAAAAATCGTTTGACTGCGCCAATCGTTAAAGGCTGGCCTTCTTGATTAACCACTTGCCCCGCGACATCTCGATGGGTTGACAGCCAATCACGGGTCAACTTGACCACTTCCGAAGTCAACCGTCCCACTTCGCGCATTTTTTCTAATTCGGCTGGGTCTTTGGTTTCGGAGGCCACATCGAAAATGGTCAATCCGTTGTCCTGAACCAATTCGATTCTTTCCGCCAGATTGTGCTGCACCAACCCGAAAAGCCGCATGGCAAATTGAAAATCAGTCATCCCAAAAAAGGTGATTCGCCCATGAATATCAAATTTATCCAGCAACAGATTGAGAAAGGCGGTCAATTCTGCGTTGGAATTGCGTCCACCATGTTTTCGGATTAGCTCGATCCGTCCAATTTCCTCATAGGTTAAAACGGGCAACCCGCTTTTAGCCGCCTCATCCCGTTCCATACCAGAGACAATCAAGACCGGTGCTTCGCCGCGTTTTTTCACGATGAAAGGGCTAACATGCACCCCGCCCGTCAGATAATCCCGATAAATATTTTCCCCTTCGACATCAGGGATAAAAAACGCATCTAAATTCCGTTCCGCCATCAAGCGGTCAAGGTCGCTTCGCATAAAATTTCTTACTCCTAGTATCCGTGTAAACCGCGTTCGCGCAGACGCAAAAACACCTCAATCACCAACAGACTCAACCCCAAAAAAAACGCAATCGTAGGGTCTAATACACGCGGAATTTGCAGCCACGCGCAGGTTGTCACATAGAGGCCAATCCACAAGCCCTGCCGTACCGAAATCCAATCCGGCGGTTCATGGTATCTGCCGCGAAAGCGTTCGTTTAAATATTTTGCTATCGGAATGACCGTTCCTGCCACTGCCAGATACAGCAGTACAAAAAACATCCACCGCGCACCGGCACGCGGCAAAATATTTGTAACCAGAAAAAACAGCCCAAGCCAGCCCACACAAGCTAGAAAAAAACCTGCCAGCGCTGTTCCCTGCTGATGCCGTTTTTGAGGTGGATTTTCCATACTCATTAACCGCGATAGCTAAAAATCATATCGGCGAAATCATCGGCGGCTTGCAGTAAATTGCCCGTGTAAAATTCTTTTGCGCCATATTCCTCAATCGCACTTTTCCGAATCGCTCCCTCTGTGCGGTTTGACCAGACGATGAGATTGGCATTCGGAAAGGTATTTTTGAAACGGGTGAGTTCCACAAAACCGGGTGCGGGGTTGCCAATTTCTGCGAAAGGCGCACAGACCACCACATCAGGCACGGGTGGATACTCTTTTTCCTGATACTCCTCTAAGGTTTTGGCGGTGTGAACCGTGTATCCGCTTTCTTCCACCAGCACTTCAAAAAATTTCTCGTACACCTGTTTAGAAAATCCACTCAAACTGGCGGGATCATCGTTCAAAACAGGGTAAAGGCTTTGAATCACAGCAATTGTGGTCATCTG
The DNA here is from genome assembly GCA_964639245.1 of uncultured Anaerolineae bacterium. Classification (GTDB taxonomy): domain Bacteria; phylum Chloroflexota; class Anaerolineae; order Aggregatilineales; family J027; genus SB15. The sequence continues at coordinate 3,140 of CAZXCU010000015.1, read as the reverse complement.
CTTATTTTCCGCTTCATAAAATGCCCTATAATTAAACCAGCGAATAGGAAAGAGGAAAAGTGCCGTGTGCAAATAACCGAAAATAGCGGATTGGTTCTCAAGACCCAGAGTGGATTTTATTGGGTAAAAACGTCACTCGATGTTGTCATGTGTCAGGTCGCTGGACGTTTAAAGGATACCGATGAACTCACCAGCGATCTGGTTGCGCTGGGAGATTACGTAGATATTGAGCGTCATGCCGAAGATGACAAAGGGACAATTGTCCGGGTGCATGACCGCCACAATTGCCTTTCCCGCGTAGACCCCTCGTCTGCGGTGGGGACTTCGACTGAAACCGAACAAATCATCATTGCCAACTGCGACCAAGCCATTTTTGTTTTGGCAGCAGCCCAACCCGCCCCCCAACCCCGCATGTTAGACCGTCTGTTAGTCGCAGCCGAACGGGGCAAAATCCCCTCAATTGCCGTCTGTGTCAACAAAGTTGACCTCATGCAGTCCAACCCGTTCCAGATTTACGAAAAAATTGGGTATCCGGTGTTGTACGTCAGCGCCAAGCAGCAAATAGGCATAGACACCCTGCGCGAATTTTTAAAAGACAAAGTGTCTGTTTTTACCGGCCCTTCGGGGGTGGGCAAAAGCAGCCTCCTGAATGTGCTTCAACCCGGCCTGACGCTGGAAACCTCACAGGTCAGTCAAGCCCATCAAAAAGGTCGTCATACCACCCGTTTCAGCCAATTGATTCCCCTTGCGTTTGGCGGATATGTCGCAGATACCCCCGGTATTCGCGCCCTTGCCCCCTGGGATGTTGAACCCCACGAACTCGACTCCTATTTTCGGGAAATGCGTCCGTTCATCGAAAAATGTCGTTTTGCGGATTGTTCCCACCAGCATGAACCCGGTTGTGCTGTGCGTGAAGCCATCGAACAGGGAGCAATCACCCCCGAACGGTACGACAGTTACTTGCGCCTCCGTGAAGACCTTGAAGAACAATATGTCTATTAATGATCTACCCGACGTGTATCTGTCGCTTGGCTCGAATATTCAGCCGGAAAAAAATTTGCACGATGCGCTGAATCTGCTGCGGGAAATGTGTACGGTGCTGGCAGTGTCGGCAGCCTACCGCACACCCCCGCAGGGTTTTGCTGACCAGCCCGATTTTCTCAATTTGGCGGTCAAATTACATACAGCGCACACTGCCGATACTTTTAAAACACAGGTAATTGATAGCATTGAGCAGCGTTTACAGCGCTGGCGTGACCCCACCAACAAAAACGGGCCGCGCACCATTGACATTGATATTTCGCTGTGGGGCAAAGCGATGTTTACCTACGGGCAAAAACCTTGGCAAGTGCCGGATGACGCTATTCCTAAATTCGCCCACATCGCGTTGCCGCTTGCCGAAATCGCGCCGGACTTCCTCCACCCGCAATTTGGAATCACACTGCGGGAAATTGCCAAGCGGTTTGAAAACAGCCAATTTGAAAAAATTATGCTGGATTAACCCGAATCAGATGAATTTTGCCGGTGTCATCACCCACCGCGATTCGCTGAGAATCTAGGGGTTCAATGGTGAGGGGCGAATCGGTCATGGGCAGCACCGAAAGGCATGTTCCGCTCGCCAGTTCCCATAGGCGCAGCGTTTTATCAAACGAGGCGGAAATTACCCAGTTTTGATTGAAACAAATCGCGCAGCGCACCGCCTCGGAATGGTCAGCGTAGCGCTGTAAGGTTTGTCCGGTTTGCAAATCCCACAAGCGTACATCGGAATCTGACCCCGCCGAGAGTGCGCGGTTGGCATCGACAGGAGCAACCCCTGCCACCCAATGGGTATGGCCCTCAAAAATGCGCTCGGTCTGCCATGTTTCACTATTCCACAAACGTAGGGTGTAATCCCCCGAGCCGGACAGTACATGCCGTGCATCTGTCCGAATCACCCCGTTGACCCATTCCGTATGTCCGGTGATAACGCGCTCCATATGACCTGTCTGTAAATTCCAGAGGCGCATTGTTTCATCTTCTGAGCCGGAAAGAATATAGGGCGGGTCAAGCGGCAGAATTACCCGTACCGATGATTCGTGTCCCTCAAAAATGTGTTCTGTTGCGCTTGTCTGTAAATTCCACAAACGGATAGTTTTGTCAAAAGAGGCGGTCAGAAAATGGCTGCTACCCCAGAGCGCAGCTTGACGAACAACGCCGCTGTGACCCCGAAAAACACGTACCACTGTGCCTTCTGCCAGATTCCACAGGCGCACAGTGGTATCATCTGAGGTTGAGAGCAAATGAGTGGCATCCACCCGCAGTAGGCAGCGCACCCATCCTTCATGCTCATGTAGCGCCGATTCGACTTGAAAAGCCATCTCGATTTTTAAGTCGTGGCGGGGGGGGTGTCTTCTGTGTTGGTGGTTGTGGCAGTCGCCGCAGGGGCTTCGCCTGTTTTCACCTTGTCCTCCACTTTGGTGCTTTTCACCCGCACGGTGTCATCAAAGCCTTCTTCATCATCTTCCCAACTGACAATCCAGATGCACAACCCCGCCACCACAATCGAGGCGATGATAAGAGCAATCCAATTGCCAGTGGTCAAGCCAACATCGCGGGCTTCATACACCAGCAGGGCAATAATACCCGCCGAAAGTACCCCCCACATTGAAATACGCGGGTAGGTGTCAAATATCTTGATGAGTGCGCCAAGCACCGGAATTTGTCTGAGTTGTTCCAAAGTAGCCCTCTTAGATCGGTTTCAAAATCAACTTTTCGCGCAGGCGTTTGGTTAAAATGCGTGCGCCCTGCGGTCTGGATTCGACAATCGCTTCTTTGTGCGCCGGAATCCGAATTTCTTCAGGAGTCGTTTCTTGATAATCACTCTTGGCAAAAATCGCTTTATTTTCTTCGGCGTTGTTGGTTAAAAAGACAAACGCGACCTCGCTCTGCAATTCTTCAGAGGCATCTTCCATCGCACTGATGAGCGCTGCGCTTACTTGGTCAACCGGGGCGGTGGGTTCAACCACAAATTCATCGACCCGTGTCACCAGATTTTCAACCAAGTAGGCAATCACCCCCAGTGGCGTATTGTTCGTTTCGGCCAGTAAATAGGTTTTCTCGCCAAAATGTTCCATGATGTCGCCGCGATCCAGCGCTGTGCC
>CAZXCU010000014.1:0-133606 GCA_964639245.1 uncultured Anaerolineae bacterium | reverse complement strand
GCGCTTCGTTCACTGTATGGCTTTTTTACTTTGAAAGTCCATAACACGCTCTAGAGTTATTAGTATTTCTTTGCAAGTTACTACCATCTGCCATGATACGATAAATTTCACTTGTGTTGAGAGCGCCAGGTTGCATACATGAGAATGTGATCCAGCCTGATGGTTGTGTGGTATCAATAACATCTTCTTTATATGCTGAATACCCAAAAATATTTAGGAAGAAACCCGGAAATAGCAGAAGAACGAATATCAGGGGCTTAACCATTATTTGAAATAGACGAGGGGGTTGCATCTAGGCAGGCATACATTCTGCTATCACCACATCCATTGAAGTTGCCTCAGCTAGTAGCGCATCCCGTAGGAGTAGGAGCGATTGTTGAACTGTCTCATGGTGTTCCGCCGGAATAAGTTCCATAATACGGTCAACATGCGAATTTAGCATTTGATTAAGTTGCTGAAATCGAGATTGCCCGTTGGGAGTGAGCCGAAGTAAAAAACTACGCCCATCGGTTGCATTAGGAGATTTGGCAATCAGCCCCTCTTGCACCAATTGAGCAACGACGCGGCTTATCCAACTTTTCTCAAAGCCCAAACGGTCTGCCAATTCAAGCGGTGTGAGAGGTTCGTATCGTCCCAACTCGGTAATGATCAGACATTGGGTTTGAGATTTGACATCACAACAGGCAATCATCGTCCTTTGAGCTTGGGTATAAAGGATGGCGACTTCGCGGAGCAGGGCATCAGTTTGTGACATTGGAAAAATCCATATCTAGTTGCTATTGACAACTATATTGTATATCAGATAGGATAGTTGTCAATAGCAACCAAATTATTGAGATGGAATTGGCGAAGCGATGACAACCGATACTTGGGAAACCTACCACCACGAACTCTACCAGTTTATTCATCGGCGGATTGATAATTTGATGGATGCAGAGGATGTATTGCAAGAGGTGATGTTCAAAGCCTTGACTAAACATCATCAACTGACCGATGCGACCCGTTTACGGGGTTGGTTGTATCAAATCGCCCGTCACAGCATTATTGATTATTACCGTACTCATCAGCCCCATGCGCTCCCTTTAGATGAAACCGTTTTGATGGTCGATATACCAGTTGAAGACAAGGATGAACGGGCAGCATTGATAGCCTGTATGTTGAGTTTGGTGGAAGCCTTACCTGAAAAATATCGCACCGCCCTTGTTGCAGCCGAATTCTATGAAGTTCCACAACATTTATTGAGCCAACAACTGGGCTTATCTTATTCGGGGACAAAATCACGGGTGCAGCGTGGACGCGAAAAATTGCGGGAATTGATCGAAGCGTTGTGTGTGATAGAGGTAAGTCAGTATCAGCAAACAGGCTGCACTCCTAAATTGGGCTATTGTGATTGCTGAGTTTGCGTCTTTTTTCAGCCATTGTCGTCTTCATAAGTAAGAAAATTTCTAGTTGCTTAAAGGAGCAATCAGCATGAACAACACGCTTCCTGTCGCAGTTATCGGAGCAGGCCCAGTGGGTCTAGCCGCCGCCGCCCACCTGCTAGCACGCCATGAAACCCCTGTCATCTTTGAAGCGGGGTCAGAAGTTGGGGCAAACATCCGCACTTGGCAGCACGTCCGCATGTTCTCCCCGTGGGAATTCACGGTAGATAGCGCTTCTGTTCGGCTGTTGGAGCGGCACGGATGGCAGATGCCGCCGAAAACTGAACTTCCTACTGGACAGGAATTCATTGAGCAGTATCTCTTTCCATTGAGCGAAGCCCCAGAGGTCAAGGCCAACCTTCATTTGAATGCACGGGTCGTTGCCATTAGCCGTCGTGACATTGATAAAATGAAAGATAGTAGACGCGAAACCGCCCCGTTTATCCTACATATCGTCTACTGCGATGGGTCGGAAGCCCTTGTGGAAGCACGAGCAGTCATTGATGCGTCTGGCACATGGCATCGTCCAAATCCGCTTGGTTCAGGCGGATTACCCGCCATTGGCGAAAAACGCCATGCCGAACACATTACCTATGGTATTCCGAATATTTTAGGGGATACCCGTTATGCTAATCAGCGCGTGATGGTCGTGGGGAGTGGTCATTCCGCCATCAATGCGTTATTGGAATTAGTCACCTTGCAACAAACCTATCCAGACACGCAGATTGTTTGGGCGATGCGTACCACCAACCTCAAGCGTGTTTATGGCGGTGGCGTAGAGGATGCACTACCCGCACGCGGCAGTCTGGGATTGCGAATTAAAGCCGCCGTAGACAAGGGCAACCTGAGCATTGTGGCCCCCTTCTCTATTCGTGAAGTTCAAAGCGGCATCACCGGGCTTGAGGTCATTGGCGAGACCCCCGATGGGTTAATGACTGTTCAAGTAGATGAAATTATTACTGCCACAGGCGCACGGCCTGACCTTGAGATGTTGCGGGAACTCCGACTTGACCTTGCCCCCTCACTCGAAAGCACCCGTCAACTTGCCCCGATGATTGACCCCAATATTCATAGTTGTGGCACAGTCCGCCCACATGGAGAAGCCGAACTCCGTCATCCTGAAAAAGACTTCTATATTGTGGGGATGAAAAGCTACGGACGTGCGCCAACGTTTTTGTTGGCAACGGGCTATGAGCAGGTGCGTTCAGTGGTCGCTGCCTTAGTCGGAGATTGGGAAGCAGCCCGTGATGTTCAACTCAACCTACCTGAAACAGGCGTATGCAGCACCGACTTTGCAGAGGAAGGTGCGGCTTGCTGCGGGACACCGAGTAAAGTCACTGCCAACGTGGTTTCGCTCAATGCCATCCCTGTTGCTGGCAATTTGGTGCAGCTTACCGGTCTCCCAACCGCTACCCGTGACTGTGGCTGTGATGATACCTGCTGTGGCGATGGGGTGCGTTCGACCACCTGTGGTTGTGATACGGCTTGCTGCTCATAAGTCTGCTACCACCAGTCAGGAATTTTGGGGTCTATTAGAACTAGACCCCTCCTTCATCGTAAATATACGGCTCAATAAGGCACAGGTATGCAAAAAATTTCCCTCTACTATGGTTGGTATATCACAGCTGCCCTTGCCATCACGGAAACCATTTCGTGGGGAATTGTCTATTATGCGTTTTCGGTGTTTATCGCTCCGATGGAAACTGAACTAGGGTGGTCACGCACCGAACTTACAGGCGGGTTTTCATTGGCACTTTTGATAACCGGTATCATGGCCTATCCTGTGGGATGGTGGATTGACCGTTACGGCGCACGCTTGCTGATGACAGTGGGTTCGATAGCCGCCACCCTTTTGGTCATTGCTTGGTCACAAGTCACCAGTTTGACAGGTTTCTACTTGATTTGGGCGGGTTTGGGTGTCTGTTCAGCCGCTATTCTCTACGAACCTGCGTTTGCAGTCATTGCACTTTGGTTTGTGAGGAAGCGCAGCAATGCCCTTGCCATCGTAACTTTTGCGGCGGGATTAGCCAGTACCATTTTTATTCCTGTCTCTGATGCCTTGCTAAATACTTTCCATTGGCGGGAGGCAATTTTCAGATTGGGTATTTTGCTCGGTGTGACGACTATTCCGTTACACGCCCTCATTCTGCGGCATCGTCCCGCAGACTTGGGCTACTTGCCCGATGGAGAGGTACAATCTATGAAAAACGCTTCCCCAATTCCACCATCAGGTATTTCTTTATCAGAGGCACTTCATAGTCGCTTTTTCTGGTTGCTGACCCTCGCGTTCAGCCTTGCTTATCTCTCCGCCGCCGCTATTCGCGTCCACTTTATCCCTTTTCTGATTGATAAGGGGGTTGATGCCAGTACCGCCGCTTTCGCCAGTGGGTCTATTGGGCTGATGCAAGTTGCTGGACGGGTCATTTTTGCCCCTTTAGATAACCATTTCTCACCCCGTCTAATAGTTATTGGTATTTTTGTGCTACAAACTGCCGCGATGCTGATGTTATTGGTAGGAACATCTTCTTGGATGATAGGTCTTTTTATCGTGGTTTTTGGGGCGGCCTACGGCGCACGCACCCTTGCGCGTCCGTCTATTCTGGCGCAGGTGTTTGGAATATCGCACTACGGACGCATTTCGAGTATCATGGCGCTTTTTTTGACTTTCGCAGCGACGATTGCGCCCGTTGGTGCAGGTTGGTTGTATGATACATTCGGTAGTTATACGCCTGCCCTTTGGATAATTGTTGGGCTAGGTTTCTCCGCCGCAATGACTATGATTTTCGCCAAACCACAGGAAATCTGTTTGCCCCATGAAGTCCCAATTACTCACTGATAGTTTTGGTGCAGTGGGGGTCAAAAAGTCTGTCCGCTGTTGTATTTTGGGCAGTCGCTACCCAACACACCTCTACCCTTAAAAAACTCATCGCAAGAGAATTTTCTGGGCAGCGGACTTAAGTAACCCCACAGCGTTATAGGGATGGCATGTTACGCAGATGCCATCCGCGATATCTAAAGATTTTCAGGCGACTACCTCGATGTTCGCTGCCGCACCAATTCCATCGCTCAGTCCGTCAATTTCAGTCAAGAAAAGTAGACATACGAATCCTGACCCGCAATATCATCGATAGTCCATGTGATATCGTGAGGAGCAAGAGCGCGGGTTTTCTGTTGTCATCAAATAAGGCATTCGCCCTGTTCATCCCACAATATTAAATGAGCCACGCAACCGAATATCCTCCGACGAACAGCCAATCATAACCTCAATTTCGCCCGCCTCTACCACCAAATTCATCTGGCGGTCATAGAAGGCCAACTGCTGAACAGGGAGTTCAAAAGTGAGGGTACGTTGCTCGGTTGGCTGTAACGAGACTCGCTGAAAACCCTTCAATTCCTTCACCGGACGGGTCACACTGGCAATGGGGTCATGCAGATACAATTGCACGACTTCTTCCCCGACCTGTTCTCCGACATTTTTGACAGTGGCTTGAATTTTTACGGTGCCATCGGCAGAAACGGTGGGTGATGAAATATGCAAATCCCCATACTCAAAGGTCGTATAACTTAACCCAAATCCAAATGGGAACAAGGGTTTGGCGGACATATCCGCATAATCGCCTTGCCAGTGGGTACGCCCGCCAGAAGGCTTATGATTGTAATAAATCGGGACTTGCCCCACTGCACGCGGGAAGGATATCGGAAGTTTGCCACCGGGGGTTACTTTGCCGAACAGTGTATTGGCAATCGCGCTGCCGCCTTCCTGCGCGGGTAGCCATGCCACCATCACGCCGGGAATATGTTCTGCAATCCATGTGATGCTGGCGGGTCGTCCAATCATTAGAACCACCACCACCGGTGTGCCTGTGGCATGAATCGCCTCAACAAGTTGCTGTTGTACGCCAAACAATTCTAAGCTGGCGCGGTCAATCGATTCCCCAACTGTGCTGCCTTTTGACAGGCCAGATTTATCACCCACCACCACCACCGCAACTTCTGCTTGTTGTGCAGCAGCAACCGCTTCGGCAAAACCCCGGGTGTCTTCGCTAAGAACTTCACACCCTTTGGCATATAACACCTGTGTTTCCGGCGAAACGAGGGGGCGAATCCCCTGTAAAACAGTGATCGAGGGTGGAAAGAAGGTAGTCCAATCAATCCGTGTTTCGGCGACAGGTACAGGGGCATCGGCGCTGTGGTCGGGGTTAAAAATACCTTCCATATGCGAGGGATAATGATAATCACCTTGTAACAAACGGATGCTGTCGGCATGTGGCCCAATCACCGCAATAGATTTTAGCGTGGATTTCAAAGGCAGAATCCCGCCTTCGTTTTTGAGCAGCACGATTGATTTTTCGGCAAGCTGGCGGGAAAGGCCAATTTGTTCGGATGTGTTGTACACTTCCACCACGCGCCCCTCATCCACATACGGATTGTCAAACAAGCCGAGTTGAAATTTCATGGTCAGCACACGCCGCAAGCTGGCTTCCACCAAATCCAGAGCGATTGTGCCTGCAGCAAGTGCATCGAGCAGGGGTTGTCCGTAACAATCGCGGGTGGGTAGTTCAACATCAATGCTGGCTTCTAAGCCATATTTAGCCGCTTCCTGTGCGTCTTTGGCGATGTGGTGATAATTGATGAACGCGGGCAGGGTGAAATAATCGGAGGCAATGACCCCCTCAAAGCCCAGTTCGCCACGCAGCAAATCCACCAAAAGTTCACGCGAACTGCCGCATGGCACACCGTCATGTTCGTGGTAAGCGTTCATAATCGAGGCAACATTGGCTTCCTGAATCGCGGCGATGAACGGGACGAGAAAAATTTCCCGCAGCTCCCGTTCAGGAATATGGGCGGGGGCCCAATTCATCCCACCTTCGGACATGCCATACCCCACAAAATGTTTGGCGGTAGCCACAATCCCTTCGCGTAAATCGTGATTTTGTAAGCCGTTAATATAGGCTACACCCATGCGAGAGACCAGAAAGGGGTCTTCCCCAAAAGTTTCTTCAACCCGTCCCCATCGCGCATCCCGCACCACATCCAACACCGGAGCAAGGGCATGATGCGCCCCCACAGCGCGTAACTGCTGGCGAATATACCCCGCCATTTTTTCGACCAATTCCGGTTGCCATGTCGCCGCCAAACCAATTGCCTGCGGGAAAGTCGTTGCACCCCGCGCCAAGTATCCCGCACAGCTTTCCTCATGCACGATGGCGGGAATTCCTAAACGGGTCTGTTCCACCAGATAGTGCTGCATTTCATTGGCGACTTTAGCGCTGTCCGACGGGTACAGCAACGACACTGCCCCGATGCGGGTGATATGCCCGATGCCATCTTTGAGGTGTGGTGCAGCTTTTGGCGGGTCAAATTGGCGGGTCGAGACATTAATTAAATCCGTAGTCCAGATGCCGCAAAGTTGCGCTGTTTTTTCTTCGATGGTCATTTCCGAAATCAAAACCTGTACCTTGTCTTCTACAGACAAGGCGGAATTTACTTGAGAGGTCATACCTTCTTATCCTTTGAGTTCGCCGCCTGTAAGCCCGGTGACGATATAGCGTTCCGCAAAGATATAAAAAATCACAGCGGGAATAATTAGCAGGGTCACATATGCCATCACCCGCGACCAATCCGTGCCAAACTGCCCCTGAAATTGCATGATTCCAAGCGGCAACGGCCATTTTTTCGGATCATTCAAAATCAGCAAGGGCAGGAAATATTCATTCCACCCCGCGATAACCTGCAAGGTCGCCACCGCAGTGAGGGCAGGACGCGCAAGGGGCAATAAAATAAAACGGAAAAATCCCACCCGTGTACAGCCATCCATATAGGCCGCATCCTCAAGTTCCGGCGGCACCGCCATAAAAAAGCCGCGCAAAATGATCACGCTCCCCGGTAGACCCGCCGCTACCATTGGCAAAATCACCCCCCACAGACTGTTGAACAAATCTAGTTCTTGAATCTGGATGAAAATCGGCAAAATCGCTACAACCAAGGGGAATAACAGCCCGATAGACAAAATATTAAACACCAAACCGCGCCCCAGAAAACGAATATGGCTAAACACAAACGCCAGCATACTGGAAAGGGATACATTTAAGATTGTCACCCCCAGCGTGATAAGCACGCTGTTTTTCATCGCACGCCAGAAGGCTTCGCTTTCCAGCACACTGGTGTAATTTTCCCACTGGATGCCGTGACGCGGTAGGTCAAACGGACGCGCCAGAAATTCAGGGGTGGTTCGCATCCCGCCCAAAATCGCGGTAATGACTGGCCCCATCATCAACACACAGAGCGAAATCAAAATGATATATTTCACCCCCATGAAGAAATGATTTCTCAGCCGTAAACTTGTGTTAGAAAGAGTCATAGTTAAGTTCTTTCATAATCTTGGCGCATCACAAAGCGCTGATACAGCAGGGAAAAAATCAGCATACTGACAAACAACACCACCGCTACACTGCTGCCATATCCCAGCGCCAGCGACTTAATGCCATATTTATAAATGTATGTTCCGATGACCTGACTTGCATTAACCGGGCCACCCTGTCGCAGAATCCACACAATCACAAACTGCTGCAATGACCCCAAAACTGAGAGATACACAGTGAGCCGAATGGTGCTGCCTAGAAGGGGCAAGGTAATATAACGCAAGACCAACGGTTCGCCCGCCCCGTCTATACGAGCGGCTTCTTCGAGATCTTTGGGAATCCCTTGCAATCCTGCCATATACAAAATCATGTGGAAACCAAAATATTTCCATGTTAGTACGGCAAAAATGGCATACAGCACTTTGTCTTGCTCGCCCAACCACGCCACATTTTCAAAGTTGGGGATGAAGGTGCTAAATAGCAAGTTGGCAAGACCAGAACGCGGATTCAGCACGTATAACCAGATAATCGCGGTTAGCACTTCCGAAAAAACGTAGGGGATAAATAAAACTGTCCGAAAAAAACGCCGGCCCGGCAAAGTGCCACGCCCAACCAGCAACGCCAGTGTCAGCGCTAGGGGCAGTTGAATCGTCAGGGACATGATGAGAATCATGAAGGTATGATCCACAGATTCCCGAAATACCTCATGCTCGTACAGTCGTTCGTAATTTTGTGTCCCGATGTAGTCTTCACGCGGGCCAAGCCCATTCCAGTCATACAGGCTGTATTCTGCGGTACGTGCAACCGGGAAAAGAATGAAAATCAGAAACAGGGACATGCCCGGCAGCAAAAACAGGGTGATGGTCAGCGCTTTGCCAATGCTGCGCTGAAGTTTATCTACTTGGGTTTGCTCCTGCGATTTTGGAAGCAAACGGTATCGAATCGCAGCCATCATTGCATCTCTTTGGTAAACTATAGGTGAGTGTTCTTAACACGGGAAGGTGTGGCAATTGCTCGACGGCCATCTATGCCATTGCCACACCTTCTGTCTATTTAGCCCTCAAGTTCAAACGAGGCAGAGTCTTCAATCATGGCAGCAACATCTTCGGCAGAGGCTTCGCCCGCGAACATCGCTTCTACTGCGTCATTCACAGCTTGCCCAACCGCCGGTGGCAAAAATTGATCGTAGTAAAGTTGGGAGTAGGTCGCACTGTCACGAGCCGCGACAATCTGCGCCAGAATCGGGTCGGCTTCTACGAGATCTTCGGTTCCCTTGACCACTGGCACAATCCAGATTTCAGTTGCACCGCGCTGAACTTCGGCGCTGGTAAGGTATTTCAAGAAATCCACCACTTCGTCTTCGGCGTTTGCACCAACGGCAAAACCATCACCCCCACCGAGAACGTCGGTTGGCTGACCTGCACCCCCATCAACCGCAGGGAAGGGGAACCAGCCTAAATCTTCGCCAATCCCGCCTTGTTCGCTGAAGGCAACTTGGGTGCCGGGGGCCCATTGACCCATCAATTCCATTGCAGCCAACCCATCACCTACCAAACCAGCTTGGTCGCTGTAACCCATACCCAAGAAACCATCTTGGAAAGGTTCAAGGTCAATCAACTGCTGCAAATATTCACCTGCTTGCACGAAAGGTTCATCGGCAAAAGTCCCTTCACGGCTGTAGGCCTTGAGGAAGGCTTCTTCGCCGCCCAGACGCATCGCCAAATACACCCACCAGAAATGACCCGGCCATTTTTCAGCTTCACCCAGCGCAATCGGGGTAATGCCCGCGTCTTTGAGTGCTTGAACCGCCGCTAAAAATTCATCCCATGTCTGGGGGGGAGCATTCGGATCGAGACCCGCTTGTTCAAACAGGGCTTTGTTGTAGAACAGGCCCACTGCACCCCATTGCCACGGCACGCCATAATATTCACCATCGCGTCCATACAATTCGAGGGCGGCCTGCGCGTTAAACGAGTCTTTCCATTCGCCTTCCAATTCCGGTGCGATGTTGCGGACTAAGCCTGCTTCGGAAAATTCCCACAACACGCCCCCGCCCCAGCTCTGGAACAAATCTGGCGGGTCGCCAGCCTGCATAACCGTCACCAGACGATCTTTGAAGGCTTGATTTTCCAAAACAGTAATTTCGATGGTGACATTGGGGTTGGCTGCCATATAATCGTCGGCAACTTTTTGCCAATACGCGGATTGGTCTTCCACCGTCTGAATGTGCCACCAAGTGATGGTGACTTGATCTTGGGCAGAGAGTGCGCCGGTGGATACCAGCATTAAGCCGATGAGCGCTACTAAGAAAATCAAACGGACTTTATGATTCATGGTTAACTATCTCCTAAAATTTGATTATTTGGACGAACCGATAAACTTTACTTGCTTGGGGACGTGTCCTCCTTTGTTTCTATAACGGGATGAAGCGCTCGGCAGGAATCCCGGATGACCAAGCGAGTCGCCAAGGTGACTCGTCTGGGAGCGCGTTCCGGGTGTTCAAGTTGTTCCAACAAGAGTTGAACAGCAACCCGCCCAATCTGGTCGAGCGGTTGGCGAATGGTGGTTAATTTAGGATGGGTCATCACCGCTTGGGGAATGTCATCAAACCCGATAACCGAAATATCATCGGGGATGGCAAGTCCGGCTTCACGGATGGCATCCATCGCGCCAAAAGCGGAAAGGTCATTAGACGCAAAAATGGCGGTGGGTCGTTCGGGCAATTTTAAAAGCTGCTTGGTTGCTTCATAGCCACTAGGGTAGAAAAAATCACCCTCAATGACTAACTCGGCGCGATAGGGCAAATCAAAATCGCGCAAAGCCGCTTTGAAACCTTCCAGACGGTCAACCCCGCTGGTGAGATCCATCAAGCCAGTGATAAAACCAATGTGGGTATGCCCCAGTTCAATCAAATAGCGGGTGGCATCATACGCGCCCTGCCAGTTGGTTGCATCCACCACCGCACTCTGCGGTTCATACTGGTCAACCAAGACATAGGGGAAATTTTGTTCGCGCAGCGCATCCAGATAGGTGCCAACCAATGGCACAATTAAAATCAGCCCATCGGTTAAACCGTTGGCAATCGCCTGTGCATAGATCGCTTCTTTGCCGTGCTGACGATGGGTCGTGTAGAGCATGAGGTTGTAATCGGAGCGAGCCAATTCCTCATCAATGCCCCGTGTAATCTCCCCTAAATAGCTGTTGTCCAAGCCCGGCACAAGCAACCCGATGATATTGGAGCGTCCCCCCGCCAGACTCCGCGCTTGCAAATTGGCGATATAGCCCAATTTTTTGGCTGCCTCAAGGACTCGTTCGCGGGTGTCTTCTTTGACGAATTCAAAACCGTTCAGGACACGGGATACCGTAGAGTACGACACGCCGGATTCGCGTGCCACGTCCATAATCGTTATCCCAAAAGATTTCTTGCGATTGTTTTCTGTCATAATTTTTGCAAGCGTTTGCAAAAAGCTATTAAAAAAAAGAAAACTCTGCTATTCAAATTGAAAAAGTACCAAAAAATATTTGCAAACGCTTTCAAAAAAAAGAATAGCATTGAAGCGGGAATGTGTCAACCAATTCGTCAAAACACTCCCGGTTGAGCGCTATGGTATTTTTGCTCAGGACTTCGCGGTTTCCGATGACACCTTAAAAATGAGGCCTAAACTACTTGCCCAAACAACCGATAGCCCGCCTAAAAGGAGGTAGGTTGTGGCATCCAAAGGCACAAGTTCAAAAAAGTCATTCACTCCGTCTACTAGCATAAGTGCAAAGTAAATAAGAATCAGAGCCATAACCATCCCCAGAGGACGTTTGTCCTTACTGACGGATTCAACGACAGCTAAAAGGGGGAAAGGCGGTTTGACCAAGAGGATCAGCCACATGCCACAAAAAACCGCAATGGTGACGAGGGCGGTGCGGGCAGTAGCAAGACTGGCATCAGTTTCCAGCATATAGACATAGACTCCCGTCCCCATGATTCCAAGTAAAAGCGCGGCAGGCACAAAAAAGCGGGTTGCTTTTCGCAGCATATTTTTTTCCGGTGTGCCACTCACCGCCCATGCCGCTAACAAAATTGGAGGGAGACCCGCATTGATAAATGAAACAAGGGCATCATGGCGGGGCAAAACGGGAAAGGTTTTACCCAGTAATGTAACTGCCGCAACCAGAAAAACCACAAAAAAGGTGCGGCTGAGGAGCAGGCGCATGGTGTCCTGCATCCCGTTGAGGATTTTTTGCCCTTCCACAAAAACTCCCGGTAAGGCGGCAAACGAATCATTCAGCAGAACAATATCGGCAACATTACGGGTAGCACTGCTGCCACTTTGCATGGCGATGCCAATATGCGCCTGTTTGAGTGAGAGGACATCATTAACCCCATCCCCCATCATCGCTACATAAAACCCCTGTTCTTTAAGTGATTTGACCAAGTTTTCTTTCTGGTCTGGGGTAATCCGTCCAAAAACGGAGGTCTGGCGGGCAGTTTCGGCAAAGGTTTTCGTGTCCATTTTCTCAAGGTCAAGGCCAGAAATAATCCCGGCGCTGGTATCAAAACCAGCTTGTCTTGCCAGTGCTGCCACGGTTTGCGGATTATCCCCCGAAATAATTTTGAGTTGGATGCCGGCTGCCGCAAAATTTTTGAGGGTTGCATCGGCATCGGGGCGCAGTTCATCACTTAAACTGATCAACCCCAACGGCATGAGGTTGGCAGGCAGGACGATTTTGTCATCGTCAGTACACATGGGGACAGTTTCGGGGGTGTGCGCGAACATGACCACCCGTAAACCTTTGTCCGACCATGTTTTCATCTGCCTATCAAATTCCGTTGGATAGGTTTGTAAGGCGGGCTGCAAAATTTCCGGTGCGCCCAAAACATAGGTGCCGCGTGTACCCTCCCCACTGAATGACAACCCACTCCACTTGCGGGCAGAGGAAAAAGGAATTTCTTCTAAAACATGAATTTTTTCGGCGGGCATGGCAGCCAGAAGCGCTTCGCCGGTGCGATTGGTGCTGCTAGCACTGGCGGCAAACTGCCCCAGTAATTTTTTGAAGTGTGCTTCTTCAGTTTGGTGGGGATAAACACTGTGGAAATTAATTTTATTGCTGGTAAGTGTTCCGGTTTTATCAAGACATAAGAGGGTAACGTTGCTCATCGATTCAATCGCGTTGATGCGCTGGACTAACGCCCCCTTGCCGACAATGCGGACTGCCCCCAAGCCATACGAAAGAGTGATGAGAAAAATTAACCCCTGCGGGATAATGCCGATGACAACGGCTAACATTTGTACCCGTTCTTCAAGCGGTTGGTCTAACCGCAGCGCGTTCAAATATAACATAACTCCCAATACCAGACTGACCAACCCGACCCCGCGTACAATTTTATTGACATCCGTTTGAAGGGGAGTCCGGGTGAGTTTGAAATCTCGCGCCCTCGCGGTGAGTTTGTTGGCGAAACTGGCTTTGCCCACTTCAGTCGCTTCATAAGTCGCGCTGCCCGTCACACAAAAACTGCCGGAGAGAACTTTATCCCCCACACTTTTAGGAATCGTATCGGATTCACCTGTCAGCAGGGATTCATCCAGTTCAGCGCGGTTACTTTCCAAGATATTGCCATCACAAATGACCTGATCCCCCGCTTGAATGACAAGAACATCGCCCAAAACTACCTCGGTTTGGTCAATGGTTTTGGTTTGCCCATCCCGAAGGACTGTCACTTTAGGGCGGGTGAGCAGGGTAATTTTGTCCAGTTGATATTTAGCCCGCGATTCCTGCACAATTCCCACCAGCGCGTTCAGGATAGCTAGTCCGGTGGTGGTGATGGCATCCTGCGGCAGTCCCAATGCCAGCAGCGCCAAGCCAATCATAAAAAGGACGATATTAACGAAGGTGAATAAATTGGCGCGGATAATCTGAAGATAGGAACGGCTGGTAGAAAAATCGGTCTGGTTGCCCTGTCCCTGCTGACGGCGACGAATCGCTTCTTGTTCTGTTAAACCGGTAATCAATGGCGAAATCCTTTGTTCAAGGGGAAAATTATTTCATAAGTTGTGTCAGAATAGAAGTCAATTTGAACAGGAACAGACTGTAATGGCTCAAACACATGAATTTAAGCCGCTTGCATTTCAACGGCTGTTGCCCGAACACCAATTAGAAAACTCACAAACATTTTTAGCTAAAATGCAGCAGCGTCGCACCGTGCGCGATTTTTCCCCTGACCCCGTACCCTTTGAGCTGATTGAAAACGCGATTGCGACGGCGGCGAGTGCGCCTTCCGGGGCCAATCAACAACCTTGGACGTTTGTGGTGGTGAGCGACCCCGACATCAAAAAGAAAATTCGACAAGCGGCGGAGGCGGAGGAAAAAGAAAGTTACGAACATCGGATGAGCGATGAATGGCTAGAAGCACTCGCGCCGCTTGGGACAGATTGGCACAAGCCACATTTAGAAATCGCGCCCTATTTGATTGTGGTGTTCATGCAGGCCTATGGATTGAAAGAAGGACGCAAAATCAAACATTATTACGCGGTGGAGTCCGTGGGAATTGCAGTGGGAATGCTACTGGCAAGTTTACATCTGGCGGGACTGGCAACCCTGACCCACACCCCGAATCCGATGGGCTTTTTGGCGGAGATTTTGCAGCGCCCCCCCAATGAACGTGCTTATGTGGTTATTCCAGTCGGCTACCCTGCCGAAGATGCAACCGTGCCGAATATCAGCAAAAAACCGCTAAGCGAAATTCTGGTTCAATTTTAGAAAACTATTGATATTAGTCTTGACAGCACATTTGAAAACTAATAAGATTAGTCATGAAGGTTAATCATGTTAGTTTTGGAGCGCAAATCATGCTGACCCTGAATCTCAAATCGGATAGTAACGTCCTCAGTTCATTTTCACTCCCGCGTGTTTTACTGCATATGGAAGGGCTGGCTGTTTTTGCTGGTGCGATTGCGCTCTATGCACGGGAAAGCGGGAGTCTGTGGTTGTTTTTGCTCCTGCTACTTGTTCCCGATATTTCGATGGTGGGGTATCTCATCAACAAATCAAGAGGCGCATGGATTTATAATGTCGCCCATACCTATATTACCCCTGCACTTCTGGCGGCCTTAGCCGTGGGAATCGATTCGGAAATGTTGCTGCACATAGCGCTCATCTGGTTCGCGCATATTGGCATGGATCGTATGGTAGGATACGGTCTAAAATATGCAACAGACTTTCAAGATACTCACCTGAATCGCGTATAACCATGCCCTATCCCGCGCAAATTTCCCACGAAATGGTTCTGGAAACTGCCTGCCGCCTGCTGGAATCGGAGGGGGCAGAAAATTTATCCCTGAGTAAATTAGCCGCCGAGATGGGGGTGAAAGCCCCCTCCCTCTATCGTTACTTTGGCGGCAAAAATGAACTCCTCAAGGCTATCAATACCCGTACTATGGAGCAGTTGGTGGGGGTGATGCAATCTGCCATCCGCGAGCAATCTTCTCAAGAACAGGTTTTGGAGATGGCGCGTGCTTACCGCGAATTTGCCAGGCAGTCTCCCTCTGCCTATATGTTGGCGCTGGGCAATTTATCAGAAGAGATGCGCCCCGACCCGTCCCACTTGGAAGCACTGGCCTTGCCGTTGCAAGCGGTGATGGCAAAAATCGGCGGGGAAGAATCCGCTTTGCCAATGTTGAGGGGAGCTTGGGCATTGATTCACGGGTTTGTAATGCTGGAAATTAACCAGAGTTTTCGGCGCGGCGGGTCATTGGATGATGCCTTTGAGCAAGCCGTGACCGCTTATGTGCGTGGATGGTTGTTCGGGTAAAGGTTATCGCAAGGTTATGAAATATTTTTTGAAAAACCCTATATATTAAAATAGATTTTATCTTATTTTCTCTACCCCTTAAACCTTGCTCGCTATAGTTACAATGTTTTGACTGTTCTCTGCAAAGAGTGTCAAAATTACCTTTCTATCCCGTTTTCTTACATGGAGGATACCTCATTGAAGAAGTTCTTGTTTGGATTGATGGTCGTGGTTTTGTTGATTTCGGCGCTGCCCGCCATCAACGCGCAGGATGAAGTAATTGAAATTAGATTTGTCCATGTCTTTGGCGACGAAAATCGTCAGGGCTTGTTGAACGACGTGATTGCAGCCTACGAAGCCGAACACCCCAACGTCAAAATTATTGCTGAAAATCCCGGTGGCTATAACGAAGTGCTGGACGCCGCCCTGCTGGGTGCCGAACAGGGTGATGCCCCTCATATCGTGCATGTGTTTGAAATTGGTTCCCAAGAAGCGCTGGACACCGGCATTTTTGTCCCGGTGAGCAGCGTTGCCACCGAAGAACAACTGGCGACACTGGAAGATGTGATTGAACCGGTTCGCAACTACTACACTTTTGGCGAAGAAGTGTGGAGTTTGCCGTGGAACTCCTCCAATCCTGTTTTGTATTTCAACAAAGGCATTTTTGAAGCGGCGGGTCTCGATACTGCCAATCCGCCCGACACCTTTGGCGAAGTTCTGGCTGCCTGTGATCAGATCATGGCAACTGAAGGGCTTGAATTGCAGGGTTGCATCGGTTGGAACATGCACAGTTGGTTCATTGAACAGATGGTTGCCAATCAGGGTGCGACTCTGCTCAACAATGACAATGGCCGTGCCGAACGTGCCACCGAAGCCGAATTGGACAGCGAAGCCATGTTGAAAATCTTCACCTACTGGAAAGAACTCGACGACAAAGGCTACTATGTCTATACTGGCGCGAAAGAAGACTGGGATGGTTCCGATGCTATTTTCACCAGCCAGCAGGTAGCCATGCACATCACCAGCACGGCTGACCTTCGCAATATTGCGGGTGCGGCAGAAGAATCCGGCTTTGAAGTTGGGACAGGTTTCCTCCCCATCCCTGATGATGCGACCCGTAACGGGACAGTCGTCGGTGGTGCAAGCCTCTGGTTGACTGCTGACCACTCACAGGAAGAACTGGAAGCTGCCGTAGATTTCATGTTGTTCTTGGGCAACACCGAAAACATGGTGGACTGGCACAAAGGCACCGGTTATTTCCCTGTCCGTTACAGCTCCATTGAAGCGCTGGAAGCGGAAGGCTGGTTTGAAGAAAACCCCATCTTTAACACCGCTTTCGAACAATTGACCTCCACCACCCCCAACGTTGCTACTGCGGGTGCGGTGACGGGTGCATTCCGTGAAATCCGTGACATCATCGAAAGCGCCGGTCAGCTGGTGGTGGATCAGGGTGTTTCCCCTGAAGAAGCCCTCGCTGAAGCAGACGCGCTGGCAGACGAAGCCATCACTTTCTACAATGAAAGTGTTGCTGAATAAGCAAGTTGGATAAATAACCAAGGGGTTTTGCCCCTTGCCTACAGTGGGATGGGAGCAATCTCATCCCGCTTTTTGATTTTAGGGGAGATAGAACGTGGATTTTTCAACAATGACTACCCCACAGGGATTAACTTCATTGGCGTTTGGCGCATTGTTCGGGGCTATCCTGACAATTGGGGTTTACTGGTCATATAAAGGCTACTTAAACCTGCCGCAGATTTCAGCCCGCGCTTACCAACCAGCGATTCTAGGGGCCATGATTGGATTTTTTGCCGATGGGCTGCTGGTGGCGCTGCTGGCATTGGTGGGAATCCTCTTTGCCACTGCGTTAATAACACAACCGGAAGTTCGGCGCTTTTTTTCGCTCAAGACACTGCAAAAACTCACCACCCGTGATGCCTTACGCTGGGCAGGTTATGGCGTGGGGGTCGGGGCTGTTGGCGGGGCGGTCAGTTCCCAGATTTTGATGATTCCGATGAAACATTGCACCTATGAATCGGGAACTTCGGCCCGCGATTACCTCATCGGGCTGACGGTGACACTGGTAAGCAGCACCTTTTTGCTTTTCCCGATTTGGACATGGGTAGGGCAAGGGGGGCGTTTTACACCCGCAGACCGTTCGACCAGTGGCTTTTTTCGGAACAATTTTATTTCGCTGCTGCTGCTACTGCCCACATTGATTATCTTGGTGGTATTTTTATATTATCCGGGAACACAGGTGATTACCGGGTCGTTGGAGCGCGACTCCGCCCGGATTGGACAGCCTGCCCGCTTTGTGTGTCTGGATAACTACACCCAGCTCATTGAAAGCAACCGGTATGCCTACGAGAACAGTTTTGTTGTTACCGCCAAAATCACTGTCGCTGTGGTCATTTTCTCTTTAATCGTCTCTCTTTTTATAGCGAATCTGGCCTATCAAAAAATTCGCGGGGCCAATATCTACCGTACTCTGCTCATCTGGCCTTATGCGATTTCGCCCGTAGTCGTTGGGGCGATTTTTTTGGTCATGTTTAATCCTCAAGTGGGGTTGGTCAACTGGATTTTGTATGAGGGGTTTGGCACACGTCCGCAGTGGTTCTCCGACCCCGACCTTGCTCCGTGGGTGATTATTGGGTCATCGGTTTGGAATATTTTGGGGTTCAATATTCTGTTTTACATTGCGGGTTTACAGAGTGTTGCCGAAGATTTGCTAGAAGCGGCTTCCATTGATGGGGCAAATACTCTCCAACGCTTTTTCTTTATCAAATTTCCCCTGCTTTCTCCCTATACCTTTTTCCTGCTGGTCACCAACGTCACCTATGCTTTTTATGGCATTTTTGGGGTGGTTGACCGTCTTACACAGGGTGGGCCACCCACGCCGGGCAACAGTCGCGCCGGGGCTACCAGTGTCTTGATTTACAACCTATACGAAGTGGCGTTTACGGGAACACGTAACCAGTTTGGCATCGCCAACGCCCAATCGCTCATTTTGTTCCTGCTGGTCGCTGGCATTACGATCTTTCAATTCCGCGTGGTGGAACGCCGCGTGAACTACGGAGGCTAAATTCATGCGCTCATCACAACCGCGTTATTTGACACATCTTTTGTTGACAGTCATTTGTTTTATTGTGGCGCTGCCCGCAATTTACGCCCTGTTGATTGCCACCATGTCCCGTGACCAAGCGTTTCAATACCCCCCCCGTCTAACTCCCGGTGATGATTTGGTGGACAATGTGGATGCCCTGTTCACTTCCAATAACAAGGAAAGTTTCGGGGTGCTGATTTACAACACCATGGTTGTTGCGACAGTGGTGGTCATCGGCAAAACGCTCACTTCTATGATGGCGGGCTTGGCATTTGTGTATTTCCGCTTTCCGGGCAAGTGGGTGCTGTTCTTTTTTGTGCTGTTGACGCTCTTGATGCCTACTGAAATTATTATTGTGCCACTCTTCCGCTTGATGAACGATTTAACTGATCGTTTTGCGGAATGGGGCTTTGAAGAAATTCAGTGGGGCAACAGCAAAATCGCCTTGACGATCCCTTTCCTAGCAAGCGCCACAGGGGCATTTTTGTTTCGCCAGCACTTTAGCAACATCCCACGAGAATTGGTGGAGGCCGCCCAATTGGATGGGGCGACCCCGATTCAATTCATGTTGCGAATTCTTGTGCCAATGTCATGGAATGTGATTGGCGCAATGGCGGTGATTCAGTTCATTTATATGTGGAATCAATACCTGTGGCCTGTCATCATCATTCAGGATGAACGCCAGCAGTTGATTCAACAGGGGATTCGCGGAATTGAGGAAGTCGGAGGGCAAACCGACTATGGCATTTTGATGGCAGCGGCTGTGGTTGCCTCTATTCCACCGATTCTGGTGTTTGTGCTGCTGCAACGCCAGTTTATGAGTGGGTTTGCCCTAACACGAGATAAATGAGTTATCGGTAAATAGTTTTCAGTTATCAGTGAAAAATCACCTGCTGATAACTGAAAACGGATAACTTTTTAAGGCCAGAACTTCGCGCCCCAACTTTTATACGCATTGAACATCGACCCCCAGTCGCCGGTGGGAATCCCGCCGCCGCCTTTGTGCATCCCGGAGTCCGCGTCGCCTGCGCCGATATTGTCGTCCGTGCCTTGAAAGCCCCACTGCATCACACCGGAATAGCCATGTTCGTTATAAAGCAAATTCATCGCACCAGCGACCCATTCACCGCCGTTGCTACGCCCCAAATCATTGAAAAATCCACCCACCGGGCCAAGTTCTTCCATGATGATGGGTTTTTTCCATGTCCGTTTGGCACGTTTGGCTTCTTCGATGGCTTCTTCGGCGCGGTGTCCAATCGGATGGTCATAGCGTTCGCGGTCACGATAGGAATGAATCGTGGCGAAATCAATCGTTGGCAGGGTGTAGAGTTTGTCCGCGTAATTTTTGCCCGTAAATTTGTGTTCAACAAACACATGATGCGAGCTTTCGATACTGGTGGTAATCAACGAATCGGAGTCAATATCCCGAATCATGCCACTGGCGAATTTGAAAAATTGATAAAATTCTTCGGCAATTTTGAGCATATCATCCGGCGGCTGGGGGGGATGGGGGTGAACTTGGGCTTCGTTGCAGATGCCCCATGCAAAAACCGCGTTGTGACCCTTGAGCGCACTAACCACCGTTTTCACAAAAGGAATCCATGTTTGTTTATAGCCTTCGCGGAAATAGGCCGCATTGTAGTGGTGCGGCACCCGATAGCGCCCGCCGTCACAGGGGATATTAAAACCGCTGCCTTTGGAATCATCGAGGGTAATAAGCGCGTACATGCCGCGTTTTTCGAGTTTATCCAGCGCCACCTTGAGCCGTTTGACCGCTTCTTGGGCATCTGACCCGGCAAAGGGAGCGTACATCCGCACCACCCGCGCCCGCATTTCTTTTGCCACATCCAATTGAATATCTTGATGGTGCGGTTGGGCATATTGGGTAACAGAACCGGGAAACCCATACCAAGCCAGTTCGCGCATGTTCACGCCCACAAATTTAAAAGGTTTGCCGTTGAGATGAAACTGCCCATCCTTGATGCTAAAACCTTTTTTGACTTCCTCTTTGGGCTGTTCGGGTGCAACACTCACACTTGCCGCGCCTTGTTGCAGGGGTGCCGAGGCGGGTTGGGCTGCTTTAAGCGTGTTGACCTGTTGAATCACCAAAAATTTGACATCGTTGGTTAAATTGGGCAGTTTTTCAATCTCTAAGCCTTCATAGAATTCGCCCTGTACATTTTTAATCCACGGGATGCCCGCCTGCTGTAGCCATGTATCGACCATATTGGGCTGCCCCAACGTCGTGGCTGCATTCGTAAATGCTTGTAAAAGAATTTTGTTAGTGAAATCGCCTTCAATTTTGGGGAAAACAACGGTGGCTTGGGGCGCGGCGGGGGTAGCGGTTGTTCCCGCCCCGGCTGGGACAGGACGTGGCGTTGACCCCACCCATGTGAGCAGCGCAGACGAATCATTGCCGCCAACGGGACGCTCAGGAATCCACAAATTTCCGCCCCCCTCCACATTGTGCCAGATCCACCCCTCGGCGGTCACAGGCGTGCCAACCACGTTGACATCAATGTTCGCGCCAACTTTGCCGACCATTTCAGACCCAAAACTGGGCTGACTCCGCACTTCTACTTCCCGATTCGTTTTAAACATATTGATGCTCCAAAGATGCGGTTTATCTTTAGGTTCATTCTACAGACAAGCAGTCAAATGCGCTATTGAGTGCAGCGCCCGAAAGTTCTATGCTTGTAGTGTTTAAGTTGGATGAGGAATGGGCATTGAAAATCAGGCACTCTTTGATGGCGCTGTTGCTGCTCTTTGGGGTGGTAAGCGCATCAGCACAAGCACCAACGGAAGAAGTCGAAGTCATTATCTATGAACCTGAAATTTTAGAAGTCTATCCGCATGATGCCAGCGCGTATACCCAGGGGCTGCTGCTCCATGAGGGTTATTTTTATGAAAGCACCGGCTTGCGCGGGCAATCCACGCTGCGGAAGGTCGAACCAGAAACGGGCGAAGTCCTCCAACAAATTCCGATAGACGACATCTATTTTGCGGAGGGCTTGGCGCTGGTTGAGGATCAACTGATTCAAATCACATGGCAGGAGCAGGTTGCCTTTGTCTATGACCTTGAAACCTTTGAATTGGTAGAGACCTTTGAATATGAGGGCGAAGGCTGGGGCTTATGCTATGACGGCGAAGTCCTGTATATGAGTGACGGCAGCAGCAATTTGTTTGTGCGCAATGCTGAAACTTTCGAGCTACTATCTGAAATCCCAGTAACCCTGTTTGACTCGCCCATTTCCGACATCAATGAATTGGAATGTGTCGGGGATTATATTTACGCGAATGTCTGGCAGCAGGATGTGCTTATTCAAATTGACAAAACCACCGGCGCGATTATCGGAGTGGTCGATGCGTCCATGCTGCTGACTCCCGAAGAATATGCGGCACAACCGCGTGGAGGAGTCCTTAACGGGATTGCCTACGATGAGGAAAATGACGTTTTTTACATTACAGGGAAGTTGTGGCCCAAGTTGTTTGAAGTCCGATTTGTGGAGCGCGAGGAATGAGCCAACTTAAAGGGCTGCCGATGCCCACTTCCAAAATGTCTAGCCGCCCCGTCCAGATTACCGGACATCGGGGTGCATCGGGGCTTGCGCCAGAAAATACGCTGGCGGCCTTTCGCAAAGCCATTGACCTCAAACTTGATGCGATTGAATTTGATGTTCAACGCAGCATAGACGGCTATCTAGTGGTATTCCATGACACTGAACTTGACCGTTTGACCAATGGCAAAGGGCTGCTGCGTGAACGAACTCTTGCGAGCCTCAAAGCGCTGGATGTGGGGAGTTGGTTCGGTAAGGAATTTAAAGACGAACGGATTCCCACCCTGCATGAACTTTTTAACCTGATGCGCGATAATACCCTGTTGTTATATTTGGAGATGAAAGACCCGGCTTTTTTCCCGAATATGGAAGATGAAATCGCCGCGCTTATTCAAGAATATGGATTTGTGGAACGCTGCTGTGTGCGTTCTTTTGACCATGATTCGCTGCATCGGCTGCACCGCGTTGCGCCCGAAATTCCGATTTCCGAGTTATGGTATACCAAATTTCCTGATGCAGAAGAAACGACTTACCCAACCCTCAATATGATGTATGGGTTGTGCGATGCCTCCCATATGACGGCGGCACATGCACGCGGGCAAAAAGTCACCTGCTGGACAGTCAATGAACTGGACGATGCAAAAAATCTCATTGCGATGGGCGTGGATGGTTTGACCACCGACTATCCTGACCGCTTGTTGACTCTGTTTTAGCGGCTGTGTGGGCGGGGGAGATTCTCCCGCCTATTTTTAGGGATGTTTTCCTCCTCCCATCTGTCTACATGGGGTAGGTTTTTTTTCGGCGCACTGCTATGATTTCCTACTGGTCGTTTATGCGTGGAAATGAGGAGCAACGTGTCGAAATTACAAGCCAGAACCCCGCGTGGAATGCGCGATTTTCTGCCCGCCGAGATGCACAAACGCGAATATGTCTTTAGCACCATTCGCAGCGTGTTTGAACTCTATGGCTTTGAACCGATTTATACCCCTGTCATGGAATTACAAAGCACTTTGATGGGCAAATACGGCGAAGATGCCGAACAACTCATTTACCACGCCAAACATACCGAAGGCAAAGAAGATCTTGCCTTGCGTTACGACTTGACTGTTCCGTTGAGTCGCTATTTTGCGGAACATGAAAACGACCTCAGTTTGCCTTTCCGCCGTTACCATATTGCTCCGGTTTGGCGCGGAGAACGTCCCGGACGGGGGCGCTACCGTGAATTTTTTCAATGTGACGCGGATATTGTCGGAATTCGCACGATGAACGCGGATGCGGAATGTGTGAGTTTGGTCAACGCGACTCTGACCCGTTTGGGCTTTGAGGAATTTACCATCAAAATTAATTCGCGGAAACTGCTGACGGGCATTGGCATTTATGCGGGTGTGCCGGATGCTCAATTGGGCAGCCTTTATCGCAGCATTGATAAGGCAGACAAAATTGGCCTTGCGGGAGTTGCCGAGGATTTACGCAAAAATGGCATGGCAGATGATGTGGTGACGCGCATGGTTAATTTGTTGGGGATTCAAGAGCCAAGCAAAGATGTCCTGCTGCGCCGTTTGCGTGAAGAATTAGCCGGGATTGAAGTCGCACAGGAAGGCTTGCGTGAACTAGATGACCTTGCCAATTATCTGGTGGCGTTTTCTGTGCCTGATGCCAACACCCAGATTGATATGACGATGGTACGCGGTTTGGGTTACTACACCGGGCCCATTTTTGAAACCAACATCACCAAGCCGGAAAATCTGGGGAGTGTGCAGGGGGGCGGGCGTTACGATGAACTCATCGGTTTGTTCCGTAACCAGAGTTTGCCCACCACAGGCATCAGTCTAGGGATTGAACGCATCATCGACCTGATGGAACAACTCAATTTGTATCCAGCGCAGGTATCGAAAACGGCGGTGCAGGTTTTGGTCGGCGTGTTTAATCAAGAGATGGAACCTGAAACCCTACGGATAGTATCTGAACTGCGGCAAAATGGTGTTCGGGCTGAAGCCTATCTGGACAGTCGTAAGAATCTAGGGAAACAAATTGGCTACGCGGATGCCAAAGGGATCCCCTTTATGGTCATTCTTGGCCCGGATGAAGTTCAGCAGGGCGTGGTTAAACTTAAACTGCTCCAAAAAGGCGAAGAAATCACTGTCGGGCGTGCGATGCTGGCGGAAAAAATCCGCGAATTAGCAGAAATTTAAGGTGGATTGTGCCGCTTGACCAAAAATTTGTCTTGACAGGGGCAAGCGGCCTTTGGTATCTTATGCCCATTCACATTCCGCAATAGCTCAACGGCAGAGCAATCGGCTGTTAACCGATGGGTTCCTGGTTCGAATCCAGGTTGCGGAGCAGTTTTCAAACAAGGGGCTTCAAACCCCTTGTTTTTATTTTCTCTCATGCCCGTTTTTGGAGCAATTTCAACAGTAAACCATTAAGAGGGTTTTGATGATGGGCGTGAGACCCGCCCATCAAGTCAATTTGTGTTTATTCGAGTGGACGAACAAAGCCGCGTTCAATGAGGTAATTCAAAATATTACGGGCATTTGCTTCGGGTGTAAAGCTGACTGTATCCAGCGTAATTTCAGGATTTTCGGGCGCTTCATAGGGGTCATCAATGCCCGTAAAATCCTTAATTTCGCCACGTCGTGCTTTGGCATACATGCCTTTGGTATCGCGTCCTTCGCAGACTTCTAAGGGTGTATCCACGAAAACTTCAATAAATTGGTCTGTTCCAACGCGATTACGGACATCGTTCCGTGTAGCGCGATAAGGGCTGACCGCCGCGCAGAGGACTAAGCCGCCATGCCGCACAATTTCAGAAGCCACATATCCAATACGGCGAATGTTGGTATCGCGGTCTTCTTTGCTAAAGCCCAAGCCTTTGGAAAGATGTGTCCGCACCACGTCGCCGTCTAGCAACGTAATCTGGCGACCATGTTCCAACAAGAGGGTGGTCAACACTTCGGCGGTGGTAGATTTCCCCGCACCACTGAGTCCGGTAAACCAGATGCACGCGCCCTGTTTGTGACGGGGGGGATAGGTGTCCGCTAGAATATCGGCAACTTCGGGACGGGTGAACCAGCCCGGCAGTTGTTTGCCCACGCCCAAATATTGTTCGCGTACCTGCGTGCCTGAAATAGATGCAGTACGTTTGTTGTCGGTAATTTTGTCTTCTTCTTCGTAGCGGTCTTCGTCCGGCAGGTAGACTAACATCTTGAACGGCATCATTTTGACCCCGATTTCCTGCTCATACTGGGCTACCATGTCCTGAGCATCGTATGGGCCATAAAACGGCTGACCTTTGGAGTCGTTGCCCGGCCCGGCATGGTCACGTCCGACGATGAAATGATTCGCGCCATGATTGCGACGGATAATGGCGTGCCAGACCGCTTCACGCGGGCCACCCATCCGCATTGCTAATGGCAGCAGCGACAGCAAAATTCGATTGGGGTCATAATGGTGATTTGCCAGCGCTTTATAGGTTCGTACACGGGTAAAATGGTCAACATCACCGGGTTTGGTCATGCCCACCACCGGATGCAGCAACAGCACACCATTGATGCTTTCGGCGGCGCGTTTAGTCAATTCTTCATGAGCGCGGTGAAGTGGATTACGTGTCTGGAAAGCGACCACGTTTTCAAATCCGTAGGCTTCTAAGCGGCTGCGAACCTGCGCGGGCGTGAGGCGCAAATCCTGAAAATCATAATTGGGCGGCAGTTGCAGCACCCGCAGATTGCCCGATAAATTCACTTTGCCCCAACGGTGCATTTCCGCCACAATGGGATGGCGCGGGTCAGTTGTCCCGAAGACTTTTTGTGCTGTCTCTTCCAGATCCCATTCGTAAATTTCTTCAATATCCAGAATCGCAAGGGGATTGTTGCGGGTGTCTCGCAGCACCACCGACTGCCCAATTTGAATCTCCAAGCGGGAATCAACGGGCAGCGTAACCGGCATGGGGAACAGCGTACCATTGGCAAGCCGCATGGTGTCCAAGACACTTTGATAATCGGCCTGATTCATGAAACGGGTTAAAGGCGAAAATGCCCCGGTTGCCAGCAATTCTAAATCACAAGTGGCACGCGGCGAAATTTGAATTGATTCGAGGGTACTGGCGTAGGCTTTTGCGTCCGCCAATTCATGCGGCGGAACGAGCAAATCCACCAAAGTGCCGCCATAAGGGGCAATGAGTTTGGTTTGAAGGAGTGTATCAACCATAAAGAAGCCTCAAACTAAGAGATTTGAACCGCCCTATTATGCCATAGCCTTGCAAATATCTTGTTGGTCACAATCGCCAAGTGATTCGGAGACGAAGCAAAATTTTTCCTTACGCAATCGATTGCGTTACAATAGGCAAAACTTAGTCTTTAAGCAGAAAGAGATTTTGCCATGCCAACTGCTGCGGTTGTCGGAACAGGGTTTATCGGCCCGGTGCATGTCGAGGCTTTACAACGGGTGGGGGTCAAAGTACGCGGGATTCTTGGCTCTAGCCCCGAAAAAAGCCAGCAAGCCGCCCAAAAATTAGGTTTAGAAGTCGCTTACGCTTCTTATGATGAAATTATCCAAGATGCACAGGTAGACGCAGTTCACATTACCACCCCCAACCAAACCCATCTTGAGATGTCCAAACAGGCCTTGTTAGCCAATAAACATGTTATTTGTGAAAAACCACTCGCCATGACCGCGAACGAAACGGCAGAATTGGTCGCGGTTGCCCAGAGCAAGCCTCATCTGGTGGCGGCGGTGAATTACAACATCCGTTTTTATCCTCTCATTCTACACATCCGCGATTTAATTCAAGACGGGGCGCTCGGTCAAATTTACACGGTGCGCGGGGCGTATGTGCAAGATTGGTTGTTGTACGATACGGATTGGAACTGGCGCTTAGTCCCCGAAGAAGGCGGAGAACTGCGTGCAGTCGGCGATATTGGCACGCATTGGATGGATTTAATTGCGTTTATGACAGGCTTAAAAGTCAATGCGCTACTGGCGGATTTAGCAACCTTTTTACCTGTTCACAAAAAACCCCGTCAGGCAGTCGCAACCTTCAAGGGGAAAGAAGAAGCTCAACCCGTCGAATATGACCCGGTAGAAATTAAAACGGAAGACTGGGGGGCGGTACTGTTCCATTATGCGGGCGGGGCGCGTGGCACAATGAACGTGTCGCAGGTCAACGCCGGACGCAAAAACCAACTAACCTTTGAAATTGCCGGGTCAAAAGCGGCTGTGGCATGGAATTCGGAACGTCCGAATGAAATCTGGATGGGCCACCGCGAGAAACCGAATGAAATTTTACTCAAAGACCCGTCGCTGCTGTCTCGTCATGCACGGATGCACGCCGATTATCCGGGTGGGCATAACGAAGGCTTTCCCGATACTTTCAAACAACTTTATCGGGCTGTGTATAACTATATCGCAGCAGGCAACACCAGCGCTCCCAAGCCCTTCCCGACCTTTGAGGACGGACATCAGGAAGTGGTGTTGTGCGAAGCGATTCTTGCCAGTCACCGCGAACGTCGTTGGATAAATATTTAAAGGAGCATCAAACATGAAATTAGGATTTGTCTCTGCCATTTTGCCGGATTGGACATTGGAGCAGGTGTTCCAATTTGCTGCTGCCGAAGGGTTTGATTGTGTGGAGGTGATGTGTTGGCCTGTCGGGAAAGCCGAACGGCGCTACGCAGGCGTGACACATATTGATGTGACCCACTTTACCCAGAGTGATGCTGCTAAAATTAACGCTTTATGCCAGCAATACAACATCAGCATTTCGGGGTTGGGCTACTATCCCAATCCGCTTGCCGCAGATGCCGATGAACGTGAGACCTATGTTGACCATATCAAAAAAGTCATTGTGGCTTCCAAATTGCTCGGCGTGAACATTATGAATACCTTTGTGGGGCGCAACCCTGCCAAATCTATTGAGGACAACTGGCCTCTTTTCGAGGAAACATGGAAACCGCTGGTGGCTTTTGCGGAAGAACAGGGTGTAAAAATTGGCATCGAAAACTGCCCGATGTTGTTCAGCCTGGATGAATGGCCCGGCGGGAAAAATCTCGCTATTTCCCCCGAAATTTGGCGTAGGATGTTTGACACCATTCCCAGCAAACAATGGGGATTGAATTATGATCCATCGCACCTCATCTGGCAGCATATTGATTATGTGCGAGCAATTCATGAATTTGGGGATCGCTTCGTGCATGTTCACGCCAAAGATACCAAA
This sequence comes from uncultured Anaerolineae bacterium, assembly GCA_964639245.1. GTDB lineage: Bacteria > Chloroflexota > Anaerolineae > Aggregatilineales > J027 > SB15. The sequence goes on along the minus strand of CAZXCU010000014.1, from coordinate 105,175 downwards.
ATCAACAGCGATTTGATTTACCAACGCGGCATTATGGGCTTGAAATGGCATACCCCGAAAATTCCCGGTTTGGGGGATGTCAACTGGGGCAAGTTTTTCTCCGCGCTGACCGATGTAGGCTATCATGGAGCAGTAGCGATTGAAGTGGAAGACCGTGCCTACGAAGGTTCGCTGGAAGATGTCAAACGCTCGATTACCCAGTCAAAGCGCTACCTTGAACAGTTCATGCGCTAAACTCTCCAATGACGATTCCTGTTGCAAGAGCAGGAATCGTTTTTTTAAAAATAAGCGCGATTGGCCCCGCAAGAATCACGTACCACCAGTTCAAACGGCAAAATCGATGGCTCAACCGTCTTATTCTCAATCATGTCAAACAGCTTTTTGACCATCAGCCGACCTGCGTCATGAATCGGTTGACGGATGGTCGTCAGGCGGGGGTTCGCATAGGCCGCAAGCGGAATATCATCATACCCCACAATCGAAACATCATCCGGCACAACCCGCCCGCGCATCCGTAAATCTTCAATCGCGGAAACAGCCATGAAGTCACTGCATATAAAAACCGCATCAAGTTTGGGTTCGCGGTCTAGGAGGGTATTCATCGCGGTTTGGCCTGCCTGCGGGGTAAAGTCGGTGTAGGTAATCAGTTTTTCGTTAATAGGCAGGTCGGCTTCTTTCAAGGCACGTTCGTAGCCCTGCCGCCGCAAATAGGTTTCGACCATGCCCTCATTCCCGCCAATAAAACCAATCCGTTTGCGCCCTAAGCGGATGAGATGGCGGACTCCCATGACTGCGCCCTCAATGGTGTTGCATCCGACAGAAACAATCGGCTGGTGAGCAAGCGGCGGGCCAAAGACCAAAAAATTTGCGCCGAGTTCAAGTAACTTTTCGATGCCCCGGTCATGCACCCCCCTATCCACAAGGATGATGCCATCGACCCGTTTATCCGAGGCATAGCGTAAACACCATTCCGCATCGTAGGTGGGAACACGCGCCAGAATCATATCATAATCATAATTGGCGAGTTCATCAGTCACAGCAGCCGTAATTTCCAGATAAAAAGGATCAGAAATGAGCCGCTTGCTCCCGATGCCATAGGGAAAAACTGTCGCAATGGTCATGGAACGCTGCAAACGGAAATTTTGCGCCCGTGTATCAATACGGTAGTTGTTTTGCTGGGCGATGTCTAAAATTCGCTGACGGGTTTCGGGCGGAATCGAACGACTGTTGTTGAATGCCCGCGAAACAGTCGAGGCCGACACCCCCGCCATCCGTGCAATATCCGCCATGGTCAACCGTTCCGCCATAATTCATCTTTCATGTATAGGGTTAATCACACCGTTTTTAAACCACGCCTGTGCAGATTATTATTCTGATGACCACGAAGTTTTGAAATCGGCATACAGGGTCAACCCACCATCAATATAGATGGTTTGTCCGGTAATATAGGCGGCTTCATCCGAACAGAGAAAGGCAATCAACGCGGCACATTCCCATGCCTCCCCGGCCCGTTTCATCGGAATATGGCTTTCGACATCGGCTGTTTTCTGCTCATCATACCGCCACGCATCATTCATGGGGGTGAGAATCGCGCCGGGTGCAACCGCATTCACCCGGATATTTTTATCGGCATATTCCAGCGCGAGAGTCGTGGTCATATTTTGCATCCCCCCTTTGCTGATAGAGTATGCCACAAAACGCGGTTTAGGGATAATCTGATGCACACTTGAAACATTGACAATCACACCCGCTTTGTTTTCCGCTAGAAAATGCTGAATAGCCTGTTGAGCGCACATGAACGCCCCGCGCAAATTCGTGCCAATGATGCGGTCAAAGTCGGTCATGGTGAGTTTGTCCGAGTCTTCGGGATAAAGGAAGGCTGCATTGTTAATGAGCATATCCAACCCACCCCATTGTTCGTAGCAGGTCTGGTAGAGACGGGAGACATCCTCGTCTTTAGAGACATCGGCCTGCACCAGAAAACTGTGCTGGCTGTATTTTTGCACAACGGCGAGCGTGTCATGGGCTTCTTTTTCGCTTTTGCGATAGTTGATGGCGATGTGTGCGCCTTCTTCGGCAAGACGAATCGCCGCCGCCTGCCCAATACCCAGACTCGCCCCGGTGACTAAAATTTTTTTGCCTTGTAAACCCTTCATCGCGCTTCCTCAAAATTCATCTAATTTGCAATGTTCAGTGGGGGTGCCGTTCATTTGAATCTGCTCAATTTGATTGAGACTGTTTTGAATAGCTTCTGCATCGCCTAAAACGGTCAAATGCGTTTCAAAATAGCGGGTTTCGTTGGGTTGCAACATGACCAAGCGTCCATTTTTACGCGCTGCATTTTGGCCTTCGGGAATGCAGTTACCCGGTTCAATCCCACTCACATAAATTCCCTGTCGAACATTTTTCCATTGGGTGAAGTAGGGTAAAGTGTTCGTTGCCCAAGCCAATTCCACGCCAAAATCGGGGTTGGCTAGAACAACTTGCGTTTTGCCCTCGTCAGATTTTGTGTGATGGTAAAAAACCTGTTCGGCGTAGTCGGGAATCGCAGCAGAATAATCAGGCCAGGTGTCAAAACCGACTTTGGCGGCAGCATCCCGTGGAGCGCTTTTAACAGCAGGAAGGTGTAATTTTGTCCCTTCGCGGACAAGCGGATAACCGACATTAAAATGATACAAAAGCATGAAGGGGGTCGGTTTATCGGATAAATTCGTCACAACATCGGTGATATTGATTTGGGGTTCGCCCAATTTCACCCAATAGAGGCGTTGGAGCAGCATTTGCTCGCCAAATAAACGCCCTTCTGCCAATGTCCCCGAAATTTTTAAGGCTTGGAGATTTTGTTTGAAGTCACTCACGACATTTACAGCGATGTTGGTCGCCCTTAAGCGGGTAAAATTGCCATGAATATCACGGTTTTCGCCAGTAATGTCATCCACTTCGGGCGGGCCGACATGGGTTAAACCGCAGGTGGTCAATAGTCCGCCGTTGAATTGGCGTAACCAATTGCTGCCATAATCCGGTGGGTGCGGCGACCCCTGACTAATCCATGTGAGGGGCAAGCCATTGTAATGGGCTGTCCAGATGTCCATACCTCTATCGGGCAGAATCGTAAAATGCAGGCCGCTGCCATTGTAGACATCCAAGATTCTCATGCCGTTGGGCAGGGTCGATTCGCGGCAGTCCATGAATTGGCGGATGTCTACGCTGTGTTTTTGAAGGATTTCTCGGTCAAACATTATTTTTCCCTGTATTTTTAAGTTTAAAGGCAGATGACAGGCATCCAAAGATTGGGTTTTGCACCATGAAATGCTCTTAGCACCTGCCTTTATCAATTATTTTATCCGACGGGCTGTAAGATCATTTTAATCCCTTGTTTGGATTCAAAGGTATCAAAGGCTTTTTGCCAATCGGTCACATCAAAAATATGGCTAATAAGGGGTTTGGTTTGCACCTGCCCACTTTCCAGAAGTTGAACAGCACGAATCCACGCGGGCGGGGTGCTGGCGTTGCTGCCTGTCACCGTCAGTTCACGGTAGCAAATCTGGTCAACATCCCACGCAATCGGTTTGCCAAACAGTCCGATTTGCACATACTTGCCGCGCCGCCGTACCAACTCCAAAAGTTGGGCTGCCGCCGCCCCCGCGCCTGAACATTCATAAACCACATCCGCACCCAAACCTTCAGGCGTGATGTCCGCGATGAGGGGTTTGGGGTCGTCGCGCTGCACATTAATAACGTAATCTGCGCCAAAACTGCGGGCAAGTTCCATGCGCGGTTCGTCGCCATCTGTGCCTAAAATCACCGCTTTTGCGCCCGATGCCTTAACCACTTGCAGGGTTAAAAGGCCAATCGCGCCCGGCCCTGCAATAACCGCGACATCACCAGCCGCAACCGTAGGTGTGCCTAATACCCCATGCACGACACAGGCCAAGGGTTCGGTTAATGCTCCTGCCAGAAAATCTACATGGTCAGGCAAACGGTGGATATTTTTCGCTGGCACAACCAGATATTGGGTGAATCCACCATTGACGGCTGACCCAATCGAACGGCGATTCAAACATAGGTTATTTTGTCCATTGCGACAGTAGCGACACACACCACAGGTATAAAAATAAGTTTCAGTTGTCACCCGTGCGCCTGTTTCGATACCGGTTACGCCTTCACCAATTTCAACAATTTCTCCGGCGACTTCATGCCCCAAGACCACCGGCGGAACAGATTTAAATTCGTCTTTGTAAATGTGCATGTCTGTCCCGCAAATGCCCGCCGCATGAACTTTAATTTTGACTTGACCTGCTTGTGGCGCAGGTTCTTCAATCTCGCGGAGTTCGATGTTCCCAACCCCGCGTGCAACTTTCATCACAGCTTTCATAAAATATCCTATCGATCACTTGGACAGGTCACTGTGCCGTGCATTTTTACCCCTGCTGTGCGGTGGATTCCCTTTTCAATGCGTTGGGGAGGGTGAGCGTGGGGTAAGACCTGCCCCGACAATTTTTTTGGATGACTTGCATCCTTTCAATACCTATGGTAACGTAGAGAGGAAAGTTACGCAATCGATTGCGTAACAGGAAATAATTTTAGAAATTGGTTTTTATGCACACACTACAGCGTCAAAAAACAGCTTCTTTGCTCGACTCCCAAAAGATTGATTATGCCCTGTTTTCCTCGCTGGAAAGCGTTAAATGGCTGACAGGTTTTGCCCCGCCGATTCATCTTGGTACCAATATCTTTGTAGGTGGGCCAGCGCTGGTGTGGTATGAAAAACACCACTTCACCCTCATTGTGCTGGACGTGCATCAAACCTATGCCCCGCCACCACAATCAGATTATGATGTGGTGACTTATGAGGGATATACAATTCAAGAACCCATTGCATCGGGACGTAATTTAGGTGCAGCCCTGCAAAAATTCATCCCCCCTGCTCCCCGTAAAATTGGGATTGAAAGTGCATCGATCACCCATCTGATTCAAAATTTGTTGGCGGCGGAAACTGAATTTGCCCGCATCGATCAATGGCTTGAACCGATGCGAGCCATTAAAACTCCTGAAGAAATTGCCAAACTGCGGCGTAATTTTGAACTGGTTGAGCTGGGACACCAGATAGCACGGGCAACGGTTGCACCCGGCCTACGTGAAATTGATGTGTGGATGGCAATTCACAGCGCGATTAATCAGGCAACAGGGGAAATTGTTCCTCTGGGGAATGACTGTGTGGTCAGTTCGCGCCAGCAGAATATCGGCGGACTGCCGCTCGATTTTGTGATTCACCCACAGGACACGCTGACGGTGGATTTGAGTACGATTCATCAGGGGTATTGGAGCGATAGCTGCATGTCGTATTTTGCGAGTGACCCCACCCCCCAGCAACTCGCCGTCCGTCAGGTGGTGCAAGATGCGCTGGAGTATGGCATTTCGCTGGTTAAACCCGGTGTCATGGCGCGAGAGATTGACCAGAAAGTGCGCCATTTTATTAAACGGGCGGGTTTGCCAGTGTATCCGCATCACACCGGACATGGTGTGGGGGTTTCAGGGCATGAAGCACCGCGGATTGTGCCGTACAGCGAAGAAATTTTACAAGCGGGCATGGTCATTATGCTTGAGCCGGGCGTTTATATTCCCGGTGAATTGAGCATTCGTTTGGAAGATGCCCTGTTGATTACGGCAGATGGAGTCGAAATTCTGACTCATCACGATAAAAGCGGGTTGAGGCTGCAATGATGATTCAACCTGTGCAAAGCGGCGCTGAACTGCTGGCGGATATTGAGAATACACACCCCCAACCGAGACAGGTAGCGATTTGGTGGTTGGGGCAAAGCGGTTATGCCATTAAAACCGCTTCCACCTTATTTTTTGTGGATTTATATTTATCCGAACATCTCACCGCCAAATATGCCCAGACAGAAAAACCGCATATTCGCATGACCACTGCGCCCATTCGGGGACATGAATTGCCCCATGTCGATCTTATTTTTGCCAGCCATAAACATTCTGACCATCTTGATCCGGTAACAATACCGGAGATTTTCAAAAATTCACCGTCTGCCAAGCTGGTTTTGCCTCAGGCGATTGTTGACCATGCGCTGAGTTTGGGCTTGCCGCGTGAAAAGTTGATGCCTTTACGCGGGGATGAAACTGACACAGGTCTAAAACCGCTTGTTAATTCAGAGTTGGTCGTTCACGCGATTCCTTCCGCCCATCCTGAGTTTGATTACACCCCTGAACAGGGCTATCCCTTTTTAGGATTTGTGTTTCAGGTGGATGGGCTGACCCTATATCATAGTGGGGACACATTGGCCTATGATGGGCTGGCGGCACGGTTACAAGCATTTCAACCGGATATCGTCTTTTTGCCGATTAACGGCACAGATGAACGGCGTACCCAACTCCATGTTCCGCCGAATATGAACATGCAGGATGCAATAAAATTGGCAAAAGAAGTCAACGCCAGACTGCTCATCCCGCACCACTACGATATGTTTACTTTTAATACAGTGGATGTACGCGACTTTACACTGATGGCTACCGAAGCGATGCAGCCGTATCGGGTGCTGAGGTGCGGCGAAAAATTCTGCTGGTCGCACTAAACAGAGATATTAGGGAGCGTAGGTATGGGTAATGTTGTACTCGTATTTGTCCGCCCGATAGTAACTGATGGTGTATTCAATCAATTCGTTGTTCGCCACATAAGCCGACGTTTTGACGACCAGCAAAGCATCACCTTCGCGCACTTGCAACAAATCGGCCTGTTTTTTATCCGCCATCACCGCAGCGATGGTATGAGTAATCTGGACAATTTCTAACTGAAAGTGGCTTGAAAGGATGGCATAGAGCGAATTTTCCGCGAAGTCATGTTTTTCAAGGCCGTGACACAGTTCGGTAATGATGGTGGAATATTGCAATCCGATGGGTTCGCCGTTGCCAAAACGCAACCGATGGAGCGCAAAGAAAGGAGCGCCTAGTTTGCCCTGTAACGGTTTGGGAGCATTGGACTGAATTTGTCCGGTCATGTGTTTGAGGACGGTGGAGTGCGCTTTGAGACCCATTTCCGCCATTTGACGGGTAAAACTGCGGTCAAGATAAAACTGGCGGCGGTCAGGGACAGGTTTAATCACTGTACCGTGTCCGGCACGGCGACTGATGAGGTTATCTGCCACCAAACGCCCCAAAGCAACACGGATAGTATGCCGTCCAACCCCATAGGCTTCGGCAAGTTCGGTTTCAGGGGGCAGCATATCCCCCGACTCTGTATTTTTGAGCAGTTCGCGCAAATCGGCTTCCACTTGGTAATACAAGGGAATCGGGCTGTCCGGGTCAGCAGGGCTAATTGGTAAATCTTGAATAAAGAGTTGTCGCATGAGAAATTTGACGCGCTTTTTAGCGAACGTTATAATGTGCAAATGTTCGTAACTTTAACGATAGAGTCTATCGTAAGTCTCGAATAAATACAAGCAATTCAATAAATTACAGGAGATTTTTATGACAAAGCGAATCTTGCTGGTTGTTTTGATGGTCGTTGCGCTGGCAGTTGGCGTGGCGGGTGTGAATCGTCCGGCGCGGGTTGTGGCGCAGGAATCGTATAAAATTGGGATTTCTAACAGCTTTGTGGGCAGCGAATGGCGCACCCAGATGATCCAAAACATCGAAGATGTAGCGGCGGAACTCGAAGAAGAAAAAGGCATCGAAATTGAATTGGTGATCGAAAGTGAAGATACCGATGCCGCCGGACAAGAACAGCAAATCCTAAACCTGATGAATCAGGAAGTGGATGCGATCATCGTCAACCCCGGTGATGCAGAAGCACTGCGGTTGGTGTTGGAAGATGCCATTGCTGAAGGCATTGTAGTGATTTCGGTTGACCAAGAAATTGATGCCGAAGGTCTCGTCAACGTGGTGATTGACCAAACCGAATGGGCGCGGATTAGCGCTCGCTGGTTGGCGGAACAACTGGGCGGTGAAGGCAAAATTGTGTTGATTGAAGGCTTTGTAGGCCACCCCGCCAACACCGCCCGGATGACGGGTGTCGAAGAAGTTTTGGCGGACTACCCCGGCATTGAAGTTGTGGGGCGTGAATCCGGCATGTGGGATCAAGCCACCGGTCAGCAAGTCATGTCCGAATTTTTGGCTTCCATTCCCGAAATTGACGGTGTATGGACTCAGGATGGGATGGCAACTGGTGTGTTGACAGCTCTCTCCACCGCCAACCCCGATGTCTGGCCTCTGGTGACAGGTGAAGCCCGCGCCAGCTATCTGCAACTCTGGAACACCATTCTGGAAGAACGCCCCGACTTCAAAGCTGTGGGGGTGGTGAATCCGCCCGGCATTGGTGCAAGTGGCCTACGTGTGGCGATTGAAATTTTGATGGGTGGTCAGGTGGACGAAGAACAACTGGCTGGCCCGTATGGCAACACGCTCTACGTTCCGATTCCTTACGTGGTTGTGAGCGAAGAATTCACCTACGTAAACATGGATGGTGAAGAAACCGTTCTGGAAGCCAACTTTGCCGATCTGTACGAAGAAGTCAAAGACCTGCCGGAATCCTACACTCTGGACGGCATCATCTCTCAAGAAGAAGTTGCGTCCTTCTTCGTTAGCGAATAAAAGCAACTTAACAACGGACAGCATGGATGCTGTTTAACTTTTAAGTACAGCAATAGCACGGCGGACGTGATCTCTGCGAGTCGCGTCCGTTGTTTTTGCCCCGTTGTCAGTGGGAAACTTAAAATCATGGTTTTTTCTTTATCTGTCAAAAATGCAGTCAAAAGTTATGGCGCAGTGGTGGCTTTAGCGGATGGCAATTTGACCGTTTCTTCCGGTGAAGTGATGGCGCTCTTAGGCGCAAACGGGAGCGGCAAAAGCACACTGAGCAAAATTATCACCGGGGTTGTCACTCCCAATAGTGGACAAATACTTCTCAATGACCACCCTGTCCGGTTTAGCGCTCCTCAAGCGGCCCGCAAACAGGGGATTAGCGCCGTTTACCAAGAACTCAGCCTCATTCCCGATTTAACCGTCGCAGAAAATATCTGGCTAACCCACGAACCGTTAACATTCGGGTTGGTCAACACCCGCAAAATGATTGCCCGCACCCGCGAACTTTTAGACTTATTTCAAGGGACATACAAAACCAATCTTGTTCCAGAAGCGCCGATTCAAGCGCTTTCGCCGGATGAAAAACAAATCGTTGAAATTTTAAAAGCCCTTAGTTTTAATCCCCGCCTGATGATTTTAGATGAAGCCACTGCCAGTTTGGATAGCCAGCAGGTCAAGCGTCTGTTTGAACTTGTGGCAGATTGGAAAAAACAGGGCATGGCTGTTGTGTTTGTATCGCATCGGATGGAAGAAATTTTCCGCATTGCTGACCGCGCCACTGTTTTACGCAACGGGCATACGGTTGGAGAACGCCCTATCCACGAAGTGACCGAACATGAACTGGTCGAAATGATGGTTGCCGGGACAGTGAACACACTGGAACGGATGAAGGCCGAAGATGTTCCGTCAGATGCCCCCATCCGCCTATCAGTGCAAAATCTTAAAACGCACACGCTCAAGGGCATCTCTTTAGAACTGCATGACGGTGAACTCTTAGGCTTAGGCGGATTGCAGGGACAGGGGCAGGCCGATTTACTGTTAGCGATTTTCGGGGCGATACCCTTCACCGGAAAAATCAAGGTTAGTGGGCGGGAAGTCCATTTTTATCACCCACGCCAAGCCATGAATCATGAAGTTGCCCTTGTGCCGGGCGATAGAAATGCGGAAGGCTTACTGCCCATTCGTTCGATTCTGGACAATCTTCAACTTCCTTCATGGCTTCAATATGGCTGGCCTATCCGAATGCCCAAAGCCTACAGCGATGGTAGCAGAGTTAGCGAAGAATTGCGCCTAGTGATGGCTTCACTCGATGCACCCGTCAACAGTTTAAGCGGGGGAAATGCTCAAAAAGTGGTGATTGGAAAGTGGCTGCTACGTGCGCCAAAACTTTTACTCTTAAACGACCCCACCAAAGGGATTGATGTGGGCGCAAAAAGTGAATTTTACAGTTTGCTGGATAAACTGCGTCAAGAAGGGACAGCGATTTTGTTTTACAGCAGCGATGATGATGAACTGCTGGGATTATGTAATCGGGTGTTGGTGCTGCATGATGGCAAACTTCATGCGGAACTGCGCGGCGACTCACTTAATCGCACAAGCCTTGTTTCGGCCAGTTTGGGGGCGACACAATGACCAAAATGCAACGGTTTTTAAGTAAAAATCCTTTTGTTTTTGCTTTTATTTTGTTGTTGATTGCGCTGGCTGCCAATTATGATGTGCAGGACAATATGTTTGAGGAACGCGCCTTAAACGGCAATTTGCGCGTTTTTCTGCCCTTGATGATTGTCGCAATCGGACAAACATTTGTGGTGATTGGCGGCGGAGTCGATTTGTCCGTGGGTTCAATGGTTTCGATGGCAAATACCGTCATTGCTACGGAAGTGCTGCAAGAATCGACCAACACCGAAGTTGCACGCGGGGTTGCCCTGGCTTTCGGGGTGTGTATGCTGGCGGGGTTATTCAATGGTCTGTGTATTACCTACCTTCGATTGCAGCCCATTGTCACTACGTATGCGACGAGTTTTGTGTACGCGGGGATTGCCTTATACGTTTTGCCCGAACCGGGCGGACGGCTGCCCCGCGATGTCACCAGCTTTTACCGCACGCCCTACCCCGATTGGCCTATTTTTACCGATTTCATGAATTTATTGCAGAAGGTGGGGTTGGCGGAAGACCCCTATGAAGGTGTGCCTGTCCCCCTGCTGGTGATGATCTGTTTGGTCATTTTCTGGCTCATTTTGAGTTCCACCCGCTACACCCAATATCTGTACGCGATGGGTGGAAAAGCCGATGCTGCTTATACAACCGGTGTGCCGGTCAATATGATGCGTTTGAGTACCTATGTTCTCTCCGGTGTTTTTGCGGCAGGAGCGGCTACCGCGCTGACCTTCGGGATTGGGACAGGCGATCCCGGCATTGGCGAAGGGATGACCCTTGAGTCGATTGTGGCGGTGGTTTTGGGCGGAACCCGTTTAAGTGGTGGGCAGGGCGGAATCGTCGGTTCGATGCTGGGGGTTTATATTCTTGGCACTATTCGTAACATTCTTTCCTTTCAAGAGGACATTCCTACATGGTCACGCACGCTGGTAGACGCGCTGATTATTTTGGGTGCGCTGGCGGGGCTGGGTCTGGTGCAACGTATCCGCCATACAGCAGAGTTTGTGAGAGGGCTGGCAAGCAATGACTGAAAATATCCAACGTCCGCCGATACAAGTCTGGCGTGAAAATCTGCGAAAAATTCAGCCCTATTTCCCGCCACCGGTGCTTGCGCTCATTTTGGCAACCTTGTTGTTTCTGAGTGGGGAATTTGTACGGGCGGGATTTGTGAATCCCGACCAAGCCATCAATATTGTACGGTTGGCAGCGTTTTTGGGCATCATCGCGGCGGGGCAAACGCTGGTCATCATTAGCGGCGGGGAAGGGATTGACCTTTCCTCAGGGGCGGTTGTGACCATCGGCGCGATATTAACGTATCGTATCACCGACGGCAACAACGACATGATCCTTGTGGGGCTAGGCGCGGCGCTGGCAGTAGGGGCGCTGATTGGATTTGTGAATGGCATCGGGATTGCCCTGTTGAAAATGCCGCCACTTGTCATGACATTGGGCATGGCGGGGGTAGTGCAGGGGTTGATTCTGCAATATACACGCGGTGAACTGCTGGGGGGAACACCGGAATTGATGGGCGAATTATTCTCAAAACCCCTCATTGGCAAATTTCCCGGTGTTATTTTTGTGTGGGTTGCTTTGGGGCTGTTCCTGTGGGTGCTGCTGGAACGCACCGTGTATGGAAAATATTTGTTTTCCATCGGTGTGAATCGTACCACAGCACGACTGTCCGGTGTGCCTGTGGTAAGTGTGGTCATTTTGACGTATACACTCAGTGGGTTGCTTGCCGCGCTTGGCGGATTTGTTTTACTCGGATTTACCCAGACAGTCTTCTTGAATCTGGGGCAGCCGTATTTATTTCCCTCAATTGCGGCGGTGGTGGTCGGCGGGACAGTGTTGGCGGGCGGCAAAGGCAGCTACTGGGGAACAATGGCCGGTGCGTTGGTGCTGCGTGTGATTGACAGTTTACTGCGGGCCGCCAACATTGAAGATGCTTACCAATTCATCATTCTAGGTCTGACCCTTGTAGCCCTCATTTCAATTTACGGACGACAGCGTAATTTGAGACAGTAAAGTAGCTTTGTCCCGGTTATGCTGAATTGGAGAACAGCTTAATCCAGCATACTTCATAAGGAGCAAGCGTTACTTGACCACCGATTGTTGTGCTGGTCAAAATTTCTATCCCGCTTTGTTCTACGATGATGAGGTGCGGATATGCGGTCAGGTTGTGCAGGCAAAGGAAATTTTCATCGTCGTTCCACCTTCGCAGCGCAAAAACCGCTTCATTGCCCACATCTAAGGCCTGTTGATGGGCATTGGGATGAAAAGCGCTGTGTTGAATCCGTGCCTGAATCAGATGACGATAGGCTTCAAAAATCTTGGCACGGAAAGAATTTTTATTTCCTAAAGTGGTTTGAATGTCTGTCATGGATAATTTAGCGCGGTTAATGGTGCGGTTGTGTCCGCTTTGAATCATGCCCTCAATATCATTATGCGACCCCAGCAGGCTATGAATATAAATCGCTGGCACACCGGCCAGACTCAACATGACAGCTTGCGAAACCACAAAACGTTTGACCTGCATATCTTCCGATTCAAATGGGTCTGTGACTGCATCGATATAGGTCATATTCAATTCATATGGGCTGTGTGTGCCATCCGCATTGCGTTTATACGATACCCGCCCGCCACGTGATTCGACATGGGTAATCAGCGCTTGGAGGTCGCTTTTATCCAAAATATCCTCCACCGGACGTACCCCGATTCCATCGTGGGAGGCGGTGAAATTAAAAAAGGAGGTGCGTTCGGAAGGTGTATCGAGCGTATTGACCCATTCGCGGAGTTTTTTGGCGTTGCCCGTCAGCAAACTATGAAACAAAAGCGGCGGAAGGGTGAAATTATAAACCAGTTGGGCTTCGTTCGTACCATCCCCGAAATAGGAGATATTTTCAGCGTGCGGCACATTCGTTTCGGTAATCACAACGACTTGCGGGGCAACTTCATCCAGCACCGCCCGCATGAGTTGAATCACAGTATGGGTTTGGGGTAGATGAATGGAACTTGTCCCAGCGATTTTCCACAAATAGGCAATTGCATCGAGGCGAATGATACTCGCGCCTTTTTCCACATAAAACAGCAAAATATCAATCAGCCGCAAAATCGTATTCGGGTAACGCGCATCAAAATCTATCTGGTCGGCACTAAAGGTTGTCCACAAATACACGGTTTCGCCATTGGGTTTGGTGAACTCGGTCAGCAGAGGCAACGCACGCGGACGAGTCACCGCGCTTAAATCTGTCTCCGGCGATTCGGTGCGAAAAAGCCCGTTAAATTCAGGATTATCAGCTAAAAATTCCCGAAACCACCCACTCTGGGCGGACATATGGTTAAACACCGCGTCAAACATCAACGCGAATTTTTGGCCTAACTGCTCCACATCCGACCAATCACCCAGCGATGGATTGACTGCATAAAAATCTTTGACCGAAAAACCATCGTCCGAGGAGTAGGGATAAAATGGCAAAATATGAATTGTAGAAATGACTCCCGCGAGCTTTTCTTCGGCAAACTGACGCAGTGTTTGTAAAGGGGCTTCACCTGCCTTTTGCAAGGAATCGCCATAAGTAATTAACACCACGTCTTTTTCCGAAAACAAGGGTTTCTCCGGCAGGGGTTCAAGGCGCTGTTTGGCCTGTTCCATGCGATACATCAATCGCTCATAAGCGGGATGGGCTTGTTCGGGCGGATAGAGTTGTAACAGGAAATCGAGCAATCGTTCGCTCATGTGCGTTTTTCTTCCGTAGCCAGCATATCTAACACAATCGCTGACCAGCTTTGCAGGGCTGGCCCGTAACCTGTGCCATTGAGAGGGTTGAAATATTCGTGGAAACCGTGCTTTTCTACAAGGTCTAAACTGCGTTGGGCCAGTTGACTGGCTTGGGCAAAATAGCCATAACGCCGCAGCCCTTGATAAATAAGCCAGTTGACCGCCAGCCAGACATTCCCCCGCCAGTAATGGTCTGGCGCAAATTTGGCGGAGTCGGTGGGCGTGGTAGTGACGGGGTAGGCTGTCCAGTAACGCGAACTTTCCAAATCAGCCACCAGCTTTTGGGCGGTTTCATCGGAGACACACCCGCCAAATAGGGTAATGAATTTCGCGGCGTTGTCTATTTTGATGGGCTTTTCGTCTAACCCGTATAAATCCCAGATGCCATCCGTTTGCAGCATTTTGGCCTGAACCGCCGCTTGAATTTGTTTGGCTTTGTCGTCCCACTCGTGGCTGTCATGGCCTAAAATTCGGGCAATCCTGCCCAGCGCTTCAACATCGGCTGCCCGAATCGCGTTGTATTCGATGGACTCGACATGGAAGTAGCCATCGTTTGCCAGCACCCCGGCATCACACTCATACGCAATCAACGTTTTGACCAGCGCGTGGCGGGTGGTTTTGGTCACTTCGGGCGTAGGGTCATCTAAATTAAGCGGCACATCCCAACGTGGTGACGCATCGCAGCCTGCCTCCCACGGATGAATGAGACTTACCAGATGGTCATTGTCCGGGTCACGGCGGCGGTCAAACCAGCGATGAAAACCCACCTCCGCCCTATAAATTTTTTCCAGAAATTCCCGATTTTGCGTCGCCTCAAAAACTTTTTCCGCCGCAATTGCAATCAAGGGTGGTTGGGTGATAATGCTGCGTTCAGGATTGCCCCACAATGGCTCACCATCCGGCTGCCAGTAGTTCATATGCGGAACCATGCCTACGTCAGCGCCGCTTGTAACCTGTTTGGCAATCACACTCAACAATTCATCTTGCGCCATGTCCACATCAAACCAGCGATAGGTCATAGCATGAAAACACGAGTCCCATAACCATTGATATTCGTAGACATGCGGCGCGGGGCGGGTATACCGAAAACCGTGTGTTTCAATCTGATTGCCCTTGAGGAGCGTTTGACATTTTTCAATCCATGCTTGCCAGTTCATGCGTTTTTTTCCCATTCAATCAAATGTAAGGCCGCGTTAGGCCAAGCAAACCAGTGGCGCGAGACAACTTCACCCGTTTGAACATGATAGGCTTCGGGGAGTGCGCCATCCCATTGGGCGACTTTGGCTAATTTTGCCACGACCCGATTTTTTCTATCAGCATCGCCGATGGCCTGCGCGAACAAAATTTCCTGTACATCCCCCAGAGGCCAAGCGGACGGCGTATGGACTGATCCCAAGCCGCGAAATTCATCCGCCGCCGCGCCATAAAATCCACCAGCATTATTTTCAGAAAAGGCAAAATTCATCGTGGCTAACCAGATAGGGTCGTCTGCCGTGCAAAATCTCCAGTGAGGCGCAAGGGCAAGTGGTAAATCATTCGCATCGTGATAAAAATGATGCTGTCCTGCTCCATTGGTGAGATAGGCGAAAATTTTCACCTCACCCCCTGCCCCCTCTCCAACTAATGGAGAGGGGGTAAAGGCTGCCACGAATTTTTCATACACCGCCTGCCGGATTTGTTCCGCTAAGGAATCCCATTTCCCCCCTGTCAACGGCGATAATTTTTGGAGGGTATGCCAGAATAAAATATGGCTGGAGAGATGATAGGGCAAATGTACGGGGTCATCGGCGGGAGTTTCATCGGTGGGAAAGAGGCCAACGTTACCAATTTTGTCGAGCAACATTCCCATGATTTTTTCGACGTGCGGCTGAAATTTTTCCCATGTAGCACTATCGCCTGTGGTTTCGATATATTCTGCGAGTTCTAATAGGGGGTAAAGCTGCTGGTCGAGTTGGAAGGAATTGTCTTTGACCCTGCCATTCGTTAAATACGCCCGCCCCCAATAGCCATTCGGACGCTGCGCCACCGCAAACAGCCAATGCAAGTGTTTTTTAACTGTCTCATGAAATTCAGGTCGCCAGCGCAACAACGGCATAATCGTATAATACGCATCTCGCGTCCATGCCAGTGGCAGTAACTGATGGTCGGTAATCACACAAATGGAATCTTTATTCACAGGGATGCAACAATGAAGCGCATAGACCAGCGCCCGCCGCAGGGGTAAATCAAGCGGGTGATGGTCATATTGCCAGCCCTGCCAGCGCTCTTGCCACAAATCAGCTATTTTGTTGAAATAATGCTCACTACCATAATGTTTAAGTAGAAATTGGCTAGCAATCGCATCATGCCCCTTACCAAAGCCTATTGAAAAAGTTGTTTCTTTTGAGTCGAAACCAGAACCTTCTGCATGTCCAAAATTAGGGTATTTGTTTCCTTCTGAGTGAAATTTTACGCTCCCATCATCAATTTCTCTACAGCCATGACCACTCACACTAACGGCTAAATCTAAATTTGTGTTTTCAATGATAACAACACCAATTGGACGCTGAAAAATAATTTTCGTTTCAAACGATGGCATTGGAATCGGGCCGCCCTCTGTCAATTGCGTATAAGCGCAACGCTGTAGCCAAAGTTTGCCATCAAAATAAGCAAGTTCCCCATAATGAGAAAATTGCCATGAATAAAAAAATGGCTGTAATTTTTCATCAAGCGCAATAAAGCCTGTGACTTCGGCGGTGATGCCATTTTCAAGCGTCAATTTGAGATGCGGAATCGCGTCCTCAATCAAATAGACTTCATAACTGACAATTGGCACATCAAAAAATTTCAGCCCGTAGCCTTCTAAATCCACCAGACTTTTTCGATATGCCCGCACCGCCGACGGGTTATAACGCTGCGATTCATCGAATGGTGGGGCAGAAGTCAACGTGATATAGCCATGTTCGGGATGATAGGTGTTGATGGCTGTGATACGCCCATCCCGATTAATGCTGCCTGTGATGCCTCCCCCACCAAAATCAAGCGGTTTATAACCCTGGGTGGGGTCAAGTTTGCGGCGGCGGTAATTGTCTAGCATAGTGTTTGTCCCATCTTTTGGCGGACGCAATATATTACGCTCGTATCCCTACGGAATCTAATCTGTAGGGACAGCATACATGCCGTCCGTATATCCTCAACCCGCATGTACATTTATCCCGTTCGGATTTCATCCACTGCGGGCGTGATGGCACGGCCTGTGCGGTTGTCCATCCAGCGAATTTTGTTGATGGGGAAACGAATCCAGATGTCTCCACCCATCCGCGCTGGAAAATCGGGATGTGTCGAAACTTTGAGCGTCTGGTGTCCCATGCGAATCGTCAGCAGATTTTGTGACCCCAACGGCTCTAACACATCCACATTCACCTTGAGCGCGTCCGGCGAAGGTTCGCTCAAGGCTTCCATATTTTCCGCCCGTATCCCCATCAAAATCGTCGTGCCATCCAACGATTTTAAGGGGGTGTTCATTTCGGGGGAAGGAATCAATTCAAAATCACCAATTTTAACGATGACTTTGCCATTGGATTGTTGGACTTGCCCTTCTAAGAAATTCATCGGCGGGTTGCCAATGAAGCCACCCACAAAATGGTCAGCCGGCAAATCATAAACGCGGGTAGGGTGATCAAATTGAAGAATTTTGCCCTGTTTCATAACCGCGATTCGATCGCCCATACTCAGCGCTTCAATCTGGTCATGGGTCACATAAATCGTGGTGGCGTTCAGACGAGCGAGCAGAGATTTAAGCTCCGCCCGCATTTCCAGACGAAGTAGCGCGTCCAAGTTGCTGAGAGGTTCATCCATCAGCAGCACTTTGGATTCCACCGCGATTGCCCGTGCGACTGCTACACGCTGACGCTGCCCGCCACTCATTTGCCCCGGATAGCGGTCTAGCATATTTTCGATGTGGAGCAGTTCTGCTGCTTTTTGTACCCGTTCCTGAATCAGATTCTTGGGTGCTTTTTTCATTTTTAGCCCGAAAGCAATGTTATCAAACACCTTCATATGCGGGAAAATGGCGTAACTTTGAAAGACCATCGAAATATCACGGTCACGCGGTGCAAGATAGGTCACATCCCGTTCGCCAATTTTGATTCGCCCCGAATCCACCATGCCAAGTCCGGCGATGGCACGAAGGAGCGTCGTTTTGCCGCAGCCGCTTGGCCCCAACAACACCACAAATTCTTGGTCATGAACCGTTAAACTGACATTATCTACGGCTACAAAACTGCCAAATTTTTTGACCGCGTTTTCAACCACAATTTCAGCCATAAAATTTTATCCTTCTAACTATTTCCCCAACCCCTTCCCCATAAAGGGAGAGGGACTTTTTGTTCCCCTCTCTCCGCTCGCGTGGGGCTGGGGGTGAGGGTTTACTTCGTAATTTGTCCCCACATGCCAAACAGATAGCGGCGGATGAGGAAAATAAAAATCATAGAAGGGATGAGCATAAAAAACGCGCCCGCAAATTTAAACGGGTCGCCCGATTTATCCAGCGAGAACAAAATCTGCGCGGGCAGAGTCCGGTTGGTAATGGTCAGCAAAATCGCCGCAAACACTTCGTTCCATGAGGTCACAAAGGCAAAAATCGCGGAGGCAGTAATGCCGGGAAGCGCCAACGGCATAATCACACGGAAAAAGGCTTGGGTCGGGGTACAGCCGAAAATCTGCGCGGCTTCTTCCAATTCGTAAGGCACACCCGCAAACACGCTGGAAATCACCAAGACCGAAGTCGGCAGCACCAGCGCGGTATGCAGCAACGCCAAACTAAAAATACTGTCGTACATGTCCAAATCAATAAAAATGACAGCTAATGGCACCGCGATAATAATAATCGGAAAAGCACGCACGGATAAAATGCCTAAGCGCACCGCATCCCGCCCCAGAAACCGAAAACGCGAAATCGCATAGCCGGCGGGGGTGGAAATGAGAGTCGAAAGAAGCATCGTAATTATTGCTACCCATACGCTGTTGAGTGTTGAGTCAAGAACACCCTCTGATTCGACAAAAAATTCCATTGTTTCCGTCGAAAATGGCACAGGCGCAAATTGTTTGGGGTAATTGCGAACATCACCCGGGGTGCTAAAGGCCATTGTTGCAATTAACCAGATGGGCAGCAAAATCCACAACGCCAGCAGACAGGCCAACACATACACACTGGCACGGCGAATCGCCCGTTGGCGTAAAGCACGGCGTTGGATGGGGTCTTGGATGACAGCCATGTTAATTCCCGGCCTCCTCTTGAGTACGCACAGCCCGTAAATAAATCATCGAAACCACCAGCGAAATGATGAGAATCATGCCGGAGTAGGCCGCCGCGACATTCGGATTATTAAAACCTGTATCGCCGGGGTTGTACCAGCGATAGGTTTCATTCGCCAGCACGGTAAAGGCTTCGCGGCCTGAAATCGCCACCACCACCGCGAACACTTGAAAGGCCAAAATCGTGCGTAAAATGAGCGCCACCTGCAAACTCGGTTTGAGCATCGGCAAAATGATATGCCAGATGCGCTGCCACAAATTCGCCCCAAAGACTTCGCCCGCCTCCAGAAAATCGCGTGGGATGCCCTGCAAACCAGAGACCACAATGACCATCACAATCGACGTTGCCCGCCAGACTTCCGCCAGCACAATCGCAATGAGCATCCATTCATATTTATCCGACGCAATAAAAATAAACGGCGTATCTATCGCACCGAGTCGTTCTAAAAACGAATTGATAAAACCGCGCTGGGTGAAAAATGAATACCAGACCAAACCCGCCGCTAAATCTGAAATTCCAAGCGGAATCGTATAAATATACAGGAAAAAGGTTGCGCCGCGAATCTGGGCATGAAGCACCAACGCCATCGTAATCGCCAGCACAAATTGAATCGGCAAAATGATGATGATGAGCAGAAGGGTATTGCGGACAGCATCGCCAAAACGGTAATCATTGAGCATGGTTTCTACCGCGCTGGTTGTCCATGCTTTGACGGGTTCACCATTCACAATCCGTCCAGTTTCAGATTCCGTGCGCGATTCAACAAAAATATCACGCTGGTTGACCCACCCGGAGGCCGTTTCGCCGTTGACATCTTCCCCCGTCACATAAAACCAGTAAATCGGGCGGGTGCGTCCGTTGGGGAGCGTTTCTTCATCCCGAATCCGGTCAGTAATTGCCACTTCGGTTTGCATATCCAGCGTACCGACTTGACCAGCATTTTCGTCCGCTTCTGCACGTAAATTTAGATAATTAACTTCATCCCGCAGGGCAAGTTGCAAGGAGCTAATCATCGGGTAAGCAAAAAATAGGATGAGGTACAGCAGGGTTGGCAGTAAAAGTATATAAGGGGTGAGTTTTCGTCGGTTTTGCATAAGCAATATTTCTTTCTGTTCATGCTAGGTTTCGGACTGTCCCTACAACAAATAATGGTAGGGGCGCGATAGATTGCGTCCGCCGAAACGGGGGAAATCACATTCCCCCGTCCGCAAAATCTAAACCCTATTCGACGACACACGCACCTTCACTGGCGGGGTCGGGGGCCCAACACGGCGCACCCGTTTCGCTCAGGAGGGTGTTGAGTTTTTCGCCTTCTTCACCCAGCACGGTCTGAATATCTTCGCCATCTACCACAATGCGATTAAAGGCAGCGCGGAAGATTTCGTTAATTTCACCGCCCCGATCACCTAAACCTACGGGCAACAGCGAGGGGATGGCATCTTCGGCATTGGCCTGCATATTGACAGCCGCCGCTTCAATCGCCACACCGCCGGGCAAATCTTCCATATTCACACCATCAACCACCGGGAAGAAGCCTAAATCACGCAGCACTGCGCCCTGAGTTTCGGGGGAGAGCATAAAGCGAATCAATGCTTCTGCGCCATCAGGATTGGGGGAAGTAAACGGAATGCCCAAACCAACGACCACAGGCATATAACCACGTCCCGCCGGGCCAGCAGGCACAGGGAAGGCGACAAATGTTTGATCGGTGTCGCCATTGACCATCGCATCAAAAGCGGGTTTGAGGCGGGCAGTATGGTCAAAGGCGACCCAGACTTCACCCGTCAACAACGGTTCGTTCATGAAATCGTAATTGATGGATTCGGCATTGACGTAAGGCCAGAGCGAATCGCGCACAAATTCAAACATCGTGGCGGCTTCGGCGCTGCGGAATTTCGTCACCATCCCACCCGTATAGGAAGGATAAATGTACCCTTGCAGGAAACGGTGGAACAAACCCGCCACCGGGAAACCAAGTTTGTTTTCGCCTGTGGCTTCTTGCATATTCACGCCCCACTGCGCCAGTTGTTCCCATGTCAGGGCGTTAATATCCGCACCTTCGGGCAAATATTCCAATGCTTGTTCGTTGGCAGCCATGATGTAGGTTGCCTGCATCCACGGCACATAATATTGATAGTCGGTGGTTCCCATTTTGCCGAGTTCCACATAGGAATCTACGATGTCATGTTCGGCTTCAATTTCGGCAATCAATTCAGAGAGATTAAACATCAAATCTTCCCGCACCAATACCGGGAACGTGCCATGCAGCGCTCCAACCACATCGGTCACACCTTCGCCACTCGCACCTTCTGCCCGCAGCAAGTCCAACAGAGGCCCTTCTTCGGAAGGCACAAATTCCACCGTCCCACCTTCAAAATTGGCGAGAATCTGGCGGGCAAGTTCACTTTCTTCGACCACATTAAACTGAGTAGATTGGAAGGTTACGGTATTCTCTTGGGCTTGGGCAAATGTCCCACCCACAAACGCTGCTACCAGCAGCAGCACCACAGCTAATTGTAATTTGCGATTCATGGATATAACTCTCCTAAACTAAAAACTTTATACGGAAAAGCGACAGTTTGTTTTTTGCGAGCCATCCTCCTTTCACTCAACTGGATTGACCACCGCTTGATTCACGAAGAATCAAGGTGGGTTGCAACAAAACATGTGGATTTTCTAACGGCTGTTTCTGAATGACCTTCAGCAACATCTCAATCAGCCGTTCGCCAATTTCGTAAATGGGCTGGCGGATGGTGGTAAGCGGTGGGTGGGAAAATTCAGCGGCGGGGATGTCATCAAAACCTGCGATGGCAATATCCTGCCCAACGCGCAGACCGCGTTCTTGAACGGCACTCATCGCCCCCAGCGCCATCAAATCGTTACAGGCGATGATCCCGGTAAGTTCAGGGTAGCTATCCAGCAAATAATTGGCGCAGTCATAGCCACCATCCCGTTTAAGGTCGCTGTAAAACGTGTACTGCTCGCTAAAAGAGATGCCTGCCTCTGCCAAACCGTCTTTATACCCTTGTAAACGGTAATCGGTGAATGCCATTTCAGCCGGGGGCAGGATCAGGGCAATTTTGCGATGTCCCTGTTTAACAAAATGCGCCACCATCCTGCGAAGTCCGGCTTGGCTGTCCACATCAATATAGGGGAAATCGGAATCTCGCCCCGGCGCACGCCTGCCAGACACCACAAAAGGATGGTGCATTTTCTGTAAGTATTCAATGCGTGGGTCATTTTTGCGGGTACGGGCCACCACAACGCCATCCACCCGATTTCCACCCACAATCCGATAATAGGCATCCATTTCTTTTTGGGTAGAAGTCTGGGCGCTGAGCAGCAAATCATAGCCGTGGGTAGAAGCGGCATGACCCACCCCCATCATCAGTTCGCTGAAAAAATCGTCCGAAAACCCTTGATCGTTGGCAGGAATGACCATACCGATGGTGTTGGTACGCTGACTGCGGAGTTGCCGGGCCACCTGATTCGGTTGGTAGCCCATGGAAATAGCCAGTTCAATAATCGCTTGGCGGGTAGATTCATTCACATCATCATAGCCCGCCAATGCCCGCGAGACAGTGGTGATGGAGTAGCCCGATTTGTCCGCAATATCTTTTAATTTTACTTGCATTGAGTTTTCCAAAAATGTATAACTATGTGCAATCCGAAACGTTTTGGATTTAATTAAAATCTAACCCAAAACGTTTTGGGAGTCAAGCAACTGATTTTTCTGATCAATTTTAAGGAGTCCTCTATGGGACAATTACTGGTTTTTTCTGCTCCATACCAACCTGCATATGAAACCTATGAAGATGCCCCGCTTGCCCCAGATGAAGTCCGTATTCAAACCCTCTATTCTGGCATTAGCGCTGGCACAGAAATGACCTACTATCGCGGGACAAATCCCTTCATCAACAAACGCTGGGATGTTGCCCATAAAATTTTTCGCCCGGAAGAAAACCCCACCTACCCTTACCCGATTCGCAATTTGGGCTATGAAGAAGTGGGCGAAGTAATCGAAGTGGGCGCGAATGTATCTGAAATTCCCGTGGGTGCTTACGTTTTTGGCACATGGGGACATCGTACCCACCATGTTGCTCCACTAAGCTATGCCCTACCCCGCCTGATGCCACAGGGTCTTGACCCGATACTTGGTATTTTTTCGCATATTGGGGCGATAGCTCTGAATGGTGTGCATGATGGCGGTATTCGGATTGGGGAAACCGTTGCCGTTTTCGGGTTGGGGGTGCTGGGGCAAATCGTAACACAAGCAGCACGACAGTCCGGCGCGGAAGTCATCGCAGTCGATTTACATGACCAGCGTTTGGAGATGGCAAAATCGCTTGGCGCACACCATACCCTCAACGCCAAACGGGAAAAAGTTGCCGAAGTCATTAAAGATTTAACCAATGGACGCGGCGCGGACGTGTGTTTTGAAGTCTCCGGTTCGACTCTCGCCCTGCATGAAGCCATCCGTGCTGTAGCGTATTCGGCGCGAGTCGTGGCGATGGGCTTTTTTCAGGGGGAGGCCAAAGGGCTTTATTTGGGCGAAGAATTTCACCATAACCGTATTAATCTGGTCTGCTCACAAATTTCAGGCCCATCCCCCGAACAGAGCTATCGGTGGGATAAACTGCGCCTGTGGCAAAGCGCGATTCGTTTGCAAGCGACAGGCTTGCTGAATTTGCGTCCCTTGATTAGCCACACCGCCTCGTTTGAAAACGCGGCTGAATTTTATGAATTGTTGGATACCGCACCCGATACCGTCATGCAGGCTGTTTTAGAATTTTGAGAGAGAAGGAAATTCATCCATGATTCGCGCAGGTATTTTAGGCTGTGGGGATTTTGCCAACCGCCATGCCCAGATTTTGACTCAACTTCCTCAAGAAGTAGAACTGGTTGCCTTTTGTGACCGCAACGGCTGGAAAACACAGGCCTTTCAAGAAAAATATGCCCCCCATGCAATGACTTTCACCCATCATCGCCAGATGTTTGACCATGCCCATTTAGATGCTGTGTTCATTTGCCTGCCGCCGCATGGACACACCGATGAAGTCGAACAAGCCGCAGCCCACGGAATTCACATTTTGATTGAAAAGCCAATTGCCCTTACTTCTGAACAAGGCTGGCAGATGGTTGAAGCGGCGGAAAAAGCCACCATCAAAACGCAGGTCGGATTCATGTTTCGTTTTGGTGAGGCGGTAGAACATCTGAAAACGCTCATTGAACAAGGCAAAACGGGAACGGTTGGTTTGATGAGCGCCCGTTATTTTTGCAACGCGCTTCATGCCGATTGGTGGCGCGATAAAACCAAAAGCGGCGGGCAGCTTTTGGAGCAGGCGATTCATCTGTTCGATTTAATGCGCTATCTGTTGGGAGATGCGGTCACGGTGTACAGTCGTCAAGAAAATTTATTTCACCATGCCATGCCCGATTACACGATTGAGGATGTCAGCACATCTATTATAAGTTTTGCAAACGGTGGACTCGGGATGGTGTATGCGACGAATGGCGCGATTCCGGGCAAGTGGATTCATGGCGATTATCAGGTCGTGGCGCAAAATTTAACCGCCGAATTTCAATCCTGCAATCGGGCAACCTTTTATCCTACCCACCAACCTGACCACCCTCCCACTGTGATTGAGTCGGAGCGCGATTTTCGGATGGCACAAACATTGGATTTTCTGACCGCGATTCGCACCAATGGCAACACCCGGACTCCGATACGTGAAGGGGCAAAAACGCTGGATCTGGTACTCGCGGCAGTCCAATCGAACCAGCAACGTGGAGAAATCAAATTATGAAACTGCTTAAAAATGAACAACTCGCCCTTGAATCTAACCTCATCAGGGTGGGCAAAATTACCCCTGTCGTGAACGGCATCCATTTTCAGCATTTGCCTGTTTTTGAAAATCACAGCGCGGTATTTCATCTTCCAGAGGATAGGCGGTTTGGGGTTGAATTTGCCCAAGCAAACAATCAACTCTGGCTCTCGTATTGGCTCGAAAATCCACCCGCGCCCCTCCATAGTTTTGGGTTGCATTTAGAAAATATTGGTAATTTACGGGCTTTTTTGCGGAATGGTTACTTTAGTTGGGATGGCAGCGCATTTATCGAACTGGATACCGATGAGATGACAATGCCCTATCAAGGGTACGCCATGACGCAACTTTTGCCCCGCTTCGGAAAAGGGTCTGTCATCATAGGCTTTGAGCGCCATGACCGCTTTCAACACCGCTTTACCTTTGAGATGCAGCACGCGCCCCTGAATCTGACGATTGAAACCCTGTGGGATGAAAAAACGCATACCGGACGCTGCGAATCGGAAAAATTGGTCATTTTTGAACATCCCGAAGTGGAAAATGGCCTGCGGGAATGGGCGCGAGGGGTGGCAAATGCCATGAATCCGCGTTTGTCCGCCCCGCAAATTACGGGGTGGTGTTCGTGGTATAACCTGTATGCCACACTTTCCGAAGACCTCATTTTAGAGCATTTACGGGAGGCAACCGCAGTCAAACAGCGTGAAAATTTACCTCTGCATGTTTTCCAGATAGATGATGGGTTTACACCAGAAATGGGTGATTGGTTAGAAGTCAAACCCCAGTTCCCACGCGGCATGAAACCAATCTTGGATGAAATTCGTGGCGCGGGGTTTATTCCCGGCTTATGGATTGCCCCGTTCATGGTCGGCAATCGCAGCAATATATACCGAGAACATCCCGATTGGGTGGTCAAGGAACGGGCAACAGGCAAACCGCTTGCCCACATGAAATTTTATGAGGAATTTCGCTGGCACAAACGCAGCGAAGAATATTACATTCTGGATGCCACTCACCCCGACGCATTCGATTATCTGCGGCAGGTTTTCCGCACATGGCGCAATGAATGGGGCTGCGAATATTTCAAAACCGATTTTATGCACTTTGGCAGCGAATATGGGGCAGACCAAGCGATCTGGCATCAAAGCGGATTGACGCGAATCGAAATTTGGCGCTCGGTAGCCGAAATGATTCGGGATGAAATTGGCGAGGCGCTCTGGTTAGGCTGCGGGTGTCCCTTGTGGGCTTCGGTGGGGTTGGTGGATGCCATTCGGATTGGAAGGGACGTGGGGGTGCGCTGGGCGGGCAACCAATCCGCCCAATCGCTGCTGCGTGACCAGGCCACGCGCAACTTTGCCAATCAACTTTTGTGGCAGGCTGACCCCGATTGTATTTTATTGCGCGAAAAATTCCATTATTTAAGCGATGCGGAACTTGAAGCGCTGGCGATCTACGCGGGTTTAAGCGGCGGGTTGGTCATGACCAGTGATGCACTCCATGAACTTTCATCAGAACGCTTGGGGTTATTCAAACAACTGCTTGAACTGGGCAAAGGAACGTGTGATTTTCCGTTGTTAGGCCATTCAAAATTGGATCCGGTCAGTGTTCAAGTCCGTAAGACAGATACTTTTTCCGTGATCTTTCTCCTGAACACCAGCGACCAGCCCATCCAGCGCAGCTATCCCTTGACGCTGCTCGATTTGCCGGAATCTTTATACGAGGGTGAGCAGTTGCTTCACACCCTTGAAGCGACCTTGCAACCTCATCAGGGGCAATTGTTCTTTTTGTCCTTGCAGCCAATCACAAACACCCTCTGATATAGGAAAAAGTGGACTGTTCGCGTTTTTTCTATCTACAGGGAAATTTGAGGGCGGGAAAATCCCCACCCTCCATCCCTCCCCAAAGCATTAGGGAGGGAAGCCGAAGGCAGGGTGGGGCAAAAAATATCCCCAAAACGCTATTCTGAAGGTAATGGACAAGGCAATTAGACCTTAAATGAATCCAACTTTAGCGGACGGGATATATCCCGTCCCTACGGGTGCATTTCTTGTAGGGACAGCATCCATGCTGTCCGCAATCGTTTGGTTTTTAATTGATTTGTCCATAAGTTACTAATGCTTGATGATTTTGCTCAAAAACAACTTCGTGCGTTCGGATTGGGGATTTTCAAACAACTCCTCCGGCACATTTTCCTCAATGACATAGCCTTCATCCATAAAAATGGTGCGGTTGGCAGCGGCACGGGCAAACCCCATCTCATGCGATACCACCACCATGGTCATGCCTTCTTTTGCCAATTCCAGCATCACATCCAGCACTTCTTTAATCATTTCGGGGTCAAGGGCAGAAGTTGGCTCGTCAAACAGCATGATTTTCGGATCCATCGCCAGCGCCCGGGCAATCGCCACACGCTGCTGCTGTCCCCCCGAAAGCTGGCTGGGGTATGACGCGGCTTTGTCATCAATACCCACTTTTTTGAGCAGGGTATGGGCTTTTTCGACGGCTTCATCTTTGCCACGTTTACGCACGACGCGCTGCGCCAGCATCACATTTTCGAGCGCGGTTTTATGCGGAAATAAATTAAAACTCTGGAACACCATTCCTACTTCTGCCCGCACTTTGTTGATATTTTTTGCGCCCGCCAGTGGAATGCCATCCACCATGATGCTGCCCGTATCAATAGTTTCAAGACGATTGATGCAGCGCAGCAGGGTACTTTTGCCCGATCCACTCGGTCCGATGACCGTGACCACTTCGCCCACCTGAATATTCACGGAGACCCCTTTGAGCGCATGATATTTGCCCCGTGAGGTATTGTAAAACTTATGCACTTTGTCAATGATAATGATAGGTTCCGCCATCAGACTTCCTCCCCTTAGGGTAATTTAAAGCGACGTTCGATGTACCGCACCATCATCGAAAGCACCAGCGTCAAAAAGATGTACAACAACGCCACCATGATATACACCGGAATCGGTTGGAAAGTACGGGTGACATACAAACGCCCAAGTTGCAACAAATCGGGCAAGGCCAGCACAGAAATGAGGGCCGAATCTTTGAGCAGGGCAATAAAATCATTCCCCAAGGGCGGCAGCACCACCCGAATCGCCTGCGGCAAAATCACATGACGCATGGCTTGGAAATAATTCATCCCCAAACTGCGGGCGGCTTCCATTTGCCCGCGTCCGATGGATTGAATCCCGGCACGGAAAACTTCCGCCAAAAATGCGCCATACCCGATGGCTAACCCCAGTACCGCTTCTGAAAGAAAACTTTCTTCCCCCAACACCGCCACTTCAATATCATTGAGCAGTCCGTAAATCCCACCGAGCGAGAAACTGAACAAACCCAAATCAATGGGAGCCATATCGCGGATCGTCGGGCCAACCACAAAGGCAAAAAACAGCAGTAGCACCAGCAAGGGGGTTCCGCGAATGAGTTCCACATAAAAAGTCGAAAGATGGAAAATAATCGGATTGGAAGAAACGCGCATCAACCCCACAAACAGCCCAACGACCAGCGCCAAGCCATAGGCCACAAAGGTGACGAGCAGGGTGAGCCAGATGCCCGCGTTACACCCGCGAATGTTGTTTAAAGCACAGCCCAACGGAGCGCGGCGGGTCGCTTCAGCAGACTCGCGTTCCAATTCGACGAACACGGGGGCAACCGTTTGCAAGGTAAGTTCATTTTCATTTTCGGACAGCACCCGTCCGGCAACCGTGGTATCGTTCTCCTTCACCGTGATGAAACAAGGGTCTTCGTCTTCCACACGGCAATTTTCTGGGGAACGTACTTCGTCTTCTGTCACCAGTTCATTTTTAAAGACTTCAATCGCTGTGGTTTCGCCTTCAGGAATGATACTGAGTGAACGGTTCGACTCCAGCGTCAATTCCCCCGCGATAACTTCGCCCTGTTTTTCGATAATCGTGCCTTCAAAATCTTGGCAGCGTGGACTGGCCTCACGGTCACAGGTGACAAGCCCATCCTGGCGACTCAAAATACTTTCGGTAGGAACGACTTCTTTTTGCTCATCCACCGTGCGGATTTTGATCTTATCCCCGTCGTTGGTCATTTCCGTACCAATCACCCGTTCTTCAAATTTGGCGAGGGTGATCGTTCCAGCAGGGCAGTTTTCTTCGGAGGTACACTCCCGTGTTGCGATGTCCGAAAGCCGATTGGGACGCACTGTTTCGATAAAGCCATCGGGGTGCAGAATCAGAGCATCTTCGCGCAGTAACAACCCTTGGCGCAGCACATACGGCTGTTCAAAGGTGATGATTTCCCCGGTTAAATCTTCGCAATCGGGGTTAAATAAGCGATTACAAAACAGGGTGCCTTCCTCACGAGTGAGGATAGTCGTGGGGTCAATGATGAGACTTTCCCCATTCGGTAAAATCACACTGGTAAAAAGCCCGGCTTCGGGGTTGAGCAAACCGCGTTTTTCCACTGTTCCTTCGGGGGTGTCGTTTTCCCCGGCAGCCACGCGGTAAGTCACAATTTCGCCAAATTGGTCAAGGCAATCTGCATCGGCTTGTTTATCACAGGCAAGTGTACCATCGGCGCGGCTTTCGACATCTTCCAAGACAATATCCACCCGTTCATTGTTGGGTTGGCGCAGGGTGAGCCGTTCTGCAATGAGCTGCACTTCGGTTTCTACGCTATAGACCACATCAAATTTATCATCGGTGGTCAGTGAAGGGCGGTCAATCATCGCATCAAGGATGTCTTGGTATTCGTCCGATGCAGAAATGCGGATAAAGGCAAACACAAAAATCAGGGCTAGCAAAATCGCCCACCACGGCAGCGCCCCCGCACGGGTCATCAGCAACCGCGCTGAGCGGGTTGTATTATTTACGGTTTTTTCGGATTGTTCAGTCATAGAAAAGTCAATCAATAACTCTAAAAAAAAGGACACTGGAACTTGCCAGCGTCCTTATGAATAATCAAATGCTATAACCTTATTGCGCCGCAGGGCAGATTTGCCAGTTGCCTTCGTCATTTTGGGTGAGGCGGACAGAGGCGACCCCCAATTGAGTCAGCAGAAGCGAAGCAGGCAGTTTGCCGATGTTGAGTTCAACTTCACCACCCGGCACCACTTCGACCACACCGGCTTCAACTTCGGTGACTTCAAAGGTCAGACCCGAAGCATCCACAATTTCGATACCATTAAAAGCCCCCAGCGCTTCCGCCGTGGTCGGGATGAGCGAACTTTCAGCGGCTTCTTCGCACACATAAGTCATCACGGCTTCAAGGTCACCCGATGCTGCCGCCGTCAACAACCCCGCAAGGTGTCCCACCACTACTGAACCGGGGTCGGTCTGGTCAACTTCCATCATGGTTGTTTCGCCACCTTCTTCGGCGGGCATGAACATGGCGGGCGGTTCTTGACCAAACCATTCCATGTAAATTTCGGCGTAAGTTCCATCGGCGATAATATTCGCCAGCGACACATTCAGTGCATCCAAGACATCGGTACGTTCCGAGTTCACCGCAATTCCGTAGAATTCATCGGTCAGCGGTTCACCCACCAACACCGCGTTCAAATCGGGGTTGTTAGCAATGATGTCCGCGCTGGTCGGGCCGTCGCTCAAAATCGCGTCAATTTCACCTTCGCCCAAGGCTTGGAAAGCAAGGGTGACTTCATCAAAACGTACCACTTCCACGCCTTCAAGTTCGCTGGTAAATTCATCGCCGGTGGTGCCAAGCTGCACCCCCACGCGCAAACCGACCAAATCTTCGGGGGTGGAAACGGTTTCCGCCAAATCCACCGACACAGCAATCATCTGCCCCGCATTGAAATAGGGGTCGGTGAAGTCAATGATTTCTTCGCGTTCTTCGGTGATGGTCGCAGCCGAAATCACAGCATCAAATTCACCTTCGGAAAGCGCCACAAAGATGCCATCCCATTTGGTGTTGATGTATTCGACTTCAAAACCAGCGTCTGCCGCCAGCGCGTTCATCAAATCAATATCAAAACCAACAATTTCTTCATTTTCGTCCACACTTTCAAACGGGGGATATTCGGCGTTCACACCCACCGTAATGGTGCCAAGCCCATCTTGAGCCGTGACGGGCAGCACGGCAATACCCATCAGCAGCATCCCCATTACCAACGTCAGCTTGAGTAATTTGCTAGACATCTATTTCTCCTTGAAATTTAAACGCTTGTTAATGCACGCTCTATATTATCTTTTTCTGGAAATTCGACAACAAATTTGGGAAAACCCCCAAAGGAAAGGTAATATTTTTATCATGCTGCTCAATTTGCAAGAAAAAGTTGTCTTTGTGACCGGTTCGGCGCGGCGGGTTGGCAAAGCCATTGCGCTTGAATTTGCCCGTCAGGGTGCGAACCTGGTGATTCATCACAGCCATTCGGACGGGGAAGCGGCAAAAACAGCCGATGAAATCCGTGCTTTGGGAGTCGAAGCGCTGGTCGTCAAAGGCGATTACCGCCAGCATGAAGCGATTGCTGCCAATTTTGAAACTGTCCAAACACACTATGGGCGGGTGGATGTGATGGTCAACAGCGCGAGCAATTTTGAAAGCACCTCTTTTCTGGATATTCCGCCGGATGAATGGCAAAAGGTTATGGATTTAAATGTGAGCAATGCCTTCTGGTGTTCGCAGCACGCCGGACGCATCATGCGGGACAAGCAAATCGCCGGGTGTATCCTCAATATTGCCGATAATGGCGGACGACGGGCATGGAAACGCCGTCCACACCATAGTATTTCCAAAGCCGCCCTCATCATGCTCACGGAAACAACCGCGCTTTCACTAGCAGACTACCAGATTCGCGCCAACTGTATTGTTCCCGGCCCGGTGCTGCCTTCGCCCGGCATGGATGACGCTTACTGGCAAAAAGTGGTCGGGAGGCTGCCCTTGAAACATTCTGGTGACCCGGAAGATGTAGCACGGGCGGCGGTTTTTCTGGCAACGAATGATTTTATTACGGGGGCTGTCCTAAGTGTGGATGGCGGAGAATATTTAGGAGATTCTAATTACGATGGATAAAAAAGAGACTTTGAAACAGCATTTGAACGAAAGTCGTCAGAAGTTGTGGGCGATTTTAGAAAACGTTCAAGCTGACCAGTGGGATGTGCAGGTACAGTCCGAAGGTGAACAATGGACAGTCCTGCAAATGGTACGTCATTTACAGGATGCACATCGGGGCTTGTCCGGGCAGGCCAAACGCATCGTTGCAGGTGAACCCAATTTACCGCCCGATTTTGACCTTGACCGATGGAATTCAGGGGTGCAGCGCAAAACTACCGACATGAGCGCCGAAACGGCCCTTGAGAATTTGCAAACCAGCCATGAAAAACTGCTGGCTTTTGTGGACTCGCTTCAAGACGCGGATTGGGCAAAAGAGGGTTTTCAGGCCAGTTTCAAGCAGCCGATGACGCTGGATAAATTTATTGAAATTATCGGCAGTCATGAAGTGCTGCACGCCACAGAAATTGCCAGCGCGCTTGGCAAAAATTAATCCAAATCTGGTTTGGCCTCAATCGCTTTCAGAAAATCGAGCAGGGCTTGCCCACTAATAAACATCCGCCGCATCCCGTCCGGTTGACTCACGCGAATTTGATGGGTCGCAATAAGCCGTTTGATGGTGCTTAAACTGACATTAAGCGCATCGGCGGCTTCTTGGCGCGAATAAATCTTATTCGGTTGGATGGGGTCACGATGCTGGCAAAGGCTGTCCTCAGTGGCTTGCCCTGTCTCTAACAGCGCTTGCCCCGTGATGAACACACGGCGCATGTCGAACGGCTGACTAACTTTGAGTTGGCCCGAGGCAATCATGCGTTTAACCGTACTAAGGCTAACTTGCAAAATCTCGGTGGCTTCCTCGCGGGAATAAACACGGGTAGGGGGAATGGCGTTGGTCATTGGCCTGTATCCGTTGGGTGGTCTGCTGCCCAATTTTCTAAAATTGCCGTATAGGGTAAGTGATTCTTCGCATAAAACAAATAATTTGGCGTGTGATACCACATTTCTAACCAGCGCTGCATCACCTCCCGATGATGAAAATTGGCACACCAGAAACCGCCGGGATGTCCGTAACGAAATTCAACATGCACATGTGGCGCGGCAGCATCACCGCTTTGGCCTAACAAGCCAAGCTGCACACTGGAATCCACACGCTGCCCGACATGCACATCAATTTCACGGAAATGCGCGTACAGCGAATAAAATGACACCTGCTCATTGTAGGGATGCTCAATAACCACAAACGCACCAAACCCATAATTGTGTTCTGGCCTTGCGGAACGCACCTGCCCCCAGCGCCCGTCAGCCTCTGCCCAACATTCGGGACATGGCATCACCGACGTGACAATGCCCGGCCCGATGGGATAAATCGGCTGGTCAATGCCATCGTAATAATGCTGGGGATAATTAAAATCCATGCCAAAATGGGGGCCATCCCGTTCAGGGTCTTGATATTCCCCGCCGGGAGGAATCGAGCGCGGTTCGGCAAGGGGAAACGCACCAAAGGCGGCTAATGGGTCAAGTTCTGTGCCTGTCTCCACCACTGACCACCCTACCGCCGGATTGGGTTGGGTAATGATGGGCAAGTCGCCATCGGGCGTTTCGGGGCAATTTTCTTCGTAACAATCTTGGGGAACAAAATCAAACGCGGTAGCCGCAAAAATAAACCCGACAAAAAAAACGAGGTATCGAGGCATGGCAATCCTTCGTTGAAAGTGGATGGCTGACCGCTAAAATGCTCCCGGCGGGAGTCGAACCCACGACGCACGGTTTAGGAAACCGACGCTCTATCCACTGAGCTACGGGAGCGCACAACGTTTAGTTTATACAGGAGTAAAGCCTGTGGCAAGGTCGTTTTAGGGCATCTAACTTGTCACAAAAAGCATAATTTACGCAAGGAGACTGTCGAGTCTGCTTGGCACGCTTATTCTAAAGGCATGTCGTGGCTGTGGCGGGTGACTTCAAGTTCAGCACCAATTTTGAGAAAAATGGCTTTGGCTTCTGCCCAGAGGTCAGCCGCACGGCGGGTATCGCCTTTGGTTAATTCATATTTTGCCCACTCACGCAGCACCCGCGCCCTATCCCCTTCCATGCCAGATTCTTGATAGTGTTGACTGGCCTGCTGAAAACACGCCTCCGCGCTATAGGCTTTTTCCTCTATTGTGATGGGCTGTTGTAGCTGGGCAGCGACTTGCCCTAGCACACCCCACGCCCCTGCAACATATTCTGTTCCGCCAACGGCTTGCCCCAGTTCCATCGCTTTTTGGGCGGCTTGAAGCGCGTCTTGCCTGTAGCCTTGCCCCAACATGGCAACTCCCAAAAAACGATAGGTTTCGGAGAGCTGCCCAAAGGGGGCAGTTTCCGCCAGCGCGATGACCTCACGCAAATCAAGTTCGGCAGCCAGAAAATCACCGAGTTTGGTTTTGACTCCCCCCAAATTGCTCAGATAGAGCATTTCCGCATCCCGAATCCCGATTTCGCGGGCAATCCGCAACGCTTCGGTGTAGCGGATAAGAGCGACATCGTAATCCCCGCGAGCTTCCGCTAGAAAGCCCAAATTATTGACCAGCGAGACCGCTTGGGCGCGTTCTCCCAATTCCACGAAAATTTCGTAGGCTTGCTCAAATAAATCGGCGGCTTGGCGGTAATCCCCCAGCGCATATTGCACCGCCCCCATCAGATTCAGGCTTTGGGCTTCTTGGCTACGATTCCCCAGCGTATGGCTAATGGTACGAACTTCCTGACTCAGCGCAAAAGTTGCTTCGGCATCCCCCAAGCGATACATATTGACCCCGCGCAACCATAAAATGCGGGACAGGGCATGGTTAGCATCGGACTGGCGGGCAATGGGTTCGGCTTGGGAAAGATACTCGATTGCAGTACGTAAATCTCCCTGGTTGGTGTAAGCATAGGCAATACCATAGAGCCCGTTGACCTGTTCTTCTGACGCACTATGTTTTTCAGCAAGGGCAGCCTGCGCTTGAAAAATCTGAACCGCCTCTTCATATCGCGCTTGCCAGTTGAGCATCATCCCTAACCCGTCATAGACTTTCATTTGTTCGCTCAAGGATGCAGGCGGAAGCGACTGCCAATAAGTCAGCGCTTTTTGATAATAGGTGATCGCAGTTTGTGGCACATAGGAGGCTTGGGCATGGAGACCCGCCCGTACACACCAGCGCACCGCCTCTGAATCGGCGGAGGCTTGTTCATAATGGTCGCTGATGATCATAGCGTAATCATCTTGGTCATGATACAGGCTGGCAAGTGCCTCTGCTACCTGAAAATGGAATTCACGCCGTTGTGCCTCATCCAATGAACGCAGCAGCCCTTCACGCAGTTTATCATGGGTAAAACGCCACTGGCCTTCCATAGCTTCCAGCACCGCTACATTAGAACACTCCGCTAGCCATGTTGAAATGTCAATCGCCGGCATTAACTGCTGGAGCAGTTTTAAATCGAGCAGTCGTCCTGCCACTGCGGCAAGATTGAGCAAGGGACGCGCAGTGTCTGGAACACGCCCCAAACGCCGTTGAATGACCTGTTGGATGCCACCGGCTGAAACCTGCTGCGGGAGATTCATCTGCCCAATGTCGCTCAAGCGTCCGGCTTCTTCTGCCATTGCCCGCACCACCTCGACCAAGAAAAAGACATTCCCCTCTGTTTCGCGGCGGAGCAGGTCAAGCAATTCGGGTTGACGACCCGCTTCTCCCAACATTGAAACGCTTAACTGCTCGATGCTGTCCTCTTTGAGCCGTTCCAATTTGATAACCTGTACGTCCGAAAGTTCTTGTGGCAAGTCGGGGCGTTCATCATCCCGGTAACTACCAATAATGAGCAGGGGCAAATCTTGGTCGATGATCAAAAGATGCTTGAGAACTTCCAGACTTTCCAAACCCCACTGTAAATCTTCCAGAATCAACAAGGTGGGATGACGCTGTTGGCGGAACACTTCACCAATCGCGTTGAGTAAACGCTGTCGCCATGCCGGGCCTTCAATATCTGGGGCATCAGGGACAGGGGTTTGCAGGAGGTCTTCAATATCTGGAACAATATATTTCAACACGCTGGCCTCGCCCAGAGAAATATCGGTTGCCAGAATCAAACGGCGCAAGGGTTCTCGCCAGAGTTGGTAGGGCAGCCCACCTTCCGCGACTCCTTGTCCGCGCAGTACCCATGCCCCACGTACCAGTGCCTGTGTGCGAAGTTCATCCAACAGGCGCGATTTGCCGACCCCACTTTCCCCACCAATCAGCCATGTCCCCCCACGATTATCCAGCGCATCTTCCAGCGCGTTCATTAACTGACCAAATTCTTTCTCCCGCCCTACAAATCGTGCCGCTTGCAAAAAACTTTCCCGAATCGCTGTACTTTCCTGCGGTACAGGTTGGTGGGTAGCTGCACTTAACGCGGCAATTGTGCTATCTGCATCGGGGTAACGTTCATAGGGATTTTTAGCGAGCAGTTTTTGAATAACAGACAGCAGCGGATTTTCAACAGCTTCAGGCAGGTAAGTAGAAACAGGTTCGGGACGCGCCATTTTCTCAAAATAGTCACTGACGATGATGGTATCGACATCCATCAGTGTCACATCATCAGCGATGGTTTCGTAAAGATCTGTTTTTTGCTGGGGAAAATCCCCACTGGCTAAAATACCAGTTTGTAGGGCATTCAGATTGGGCGGGAGCATTAAAACGGATTCTAAAAGTGCTTGTGTACTGCTGGTATCGAAGGGATGCCTACCCGCGAAAAGTTCGTAGGCCATCACCCCCACCGCGTATAAATCGGAACTGGTGCTAACGGGTTCGCCGCGTAAAATTTCGGGGGCGATATAGGTTAGGGTGCCGGCCAGTTGGTCGTTTTCTTCGGCGTTGACTTCTGGCAGGGCAATCCCAAAATCCAACACACGCACCTGTCCGTGTTCATCGACCAACGCGTTATCTGGCTTTAAATCGCGGTGGATAATGCCCCGTCGATGCAGATAGGCCAGCGCTTGCAGCATTTGAATCAGCAAGCGTACTTTGTCTTGGACAGCTAAATTCCTACCGGCTTGAATAATCGTCTGCGGGTTATTAAGCAGCGACATGGTGAAATAGGGTTGGCGGTTTTCGTCGAATCCATAATCCTGTACGCTGATGATATGCGGGTGATGCAAGGAAGCCAGCACTTGAAATTCATGGGTTAAGGCCACCCGCATCCCCATACTGTCCAGCGCCGTCTGCGGCGTGTTATGCTGCACCTGTTTAAAGGCGACTGCTTGTTTGTTCAGGCGGTCATAGGCCTCATAAACAGCGCCCATCCCGCCTTCGCCAAGTTTACGGACGAGTTCATATCGATTCGCCACGATATTCATTGCCATCATCCCGTTGTATTGAGAATAATTGTAGTTGAAATTGGCATTCGGGGATACAAAAAGGGACGTAAAAAACGTCCCTTTTGCAAATTTAAGCGTGGTAAATTATTGACAGGTGATAGTGGCGTTGCGCTGATTGATATTGCACACCAAGGTTTGCGAAATCGTGGCGGGTGGGTTGACCGAGTTATCTACGGCGGTAAAGGTCACATATAGTGTACCCGTCAAATCAACGACGCTCCAATTTTTGTTGGGGCAGCCGGCTTGTTCAGCGGTGGGCAACACCTCAACCCGCATGTCAACCGTGGCTTTGCCATTTTTTACAGGTGCGATGGGCGCGGAGGTCGTGTAGGCATTGACGGAAATCGGATTTTGACCGGGCGCTTCGTTACCACCCTTGTTACGGCAGTAGGCAGTTAGCCCTGAACCCTGAACATTCATATTGACAGTGACTGATTCTGTATCATTCCCGAAACCTGCAATTGTGACTGTCCCGACCACTGAGCCAAAACGTACCGATGCACCCCCAATGAAACTTAAACCAGCGTTGGCGGTCATCACACCTACCAACAAGACGATGACAAGGACATGCAAACTGATTTTTTTGAACATGCTTTCCTCCAAGAAGGACGGTGAAGTTAAAAATTAATGGCTACCCAGATAGTCTGCGTAACTATCTCATTTATAGCACCACAAATTGTAATGCGCGTAGATACATGAGCATTAATTTTTCCCGATAGATGTAGTATATGGTGTTCTGAATGGAGGACAAGTTGACTAAGTGCTTACTCAGTTAAATTTAAGTGTCATTTTACTAACGCTATTCAAACGAACAAGGGATAAAAAAAGCAGGGTGGTATGCAACACCCTGCTCCACTCATAAGGAACGGATTATCTGTTATTCCGCGACCACAATTTCAGGGGGTGTGGGAGGAATCACAGTCGGGTCATGGATAATGACCGTATCGGACGCGGAATTTCCCACAGTATCAGCAATTAAAGCGCCTTCAATTCGCACATCCGAACCGGAAATGCTGATGGGGCCGTGCGGCGCATAGAGCAGCCCATAAAGACGGTGATTAGAACCCGAAATGCTAATCCCGCCGGTTGTTCCGCAGTTCGTCGCTTCGTACATGCTAAAGAACAGCAGACCGTTAGACAGGTACGCATCAATCACCTGAGATTTTACTTGGTTGGTGAATTTAATTTCCCCAGTTGCGACAATGGTAATACCTTTGGCTTGGTCAACTTCCAATTTATTGAGGTCAACATCCCCATCCACATAAATTAGTCCGCCAACCGGATTAGCCAGTGCGCCGGGCAGGTCAATATCGCCTGAAAAAGCGTGATAACTGCCAACAGCCGTGGCTTCTTGGGCAAATTTGCCGCCCGGTGCGAAATCCGCCACGTTATAAAGCAGGGGAATATTCTTTTTGGGAGGCACCCCGCCCTGTGCCGGGTTAGGATAAAAAGTTGCGCTCCCCTGGATTCCCCCAGCCGCCGTGCCAGAACCGTAGATATTATGGTCGCTCCCGGTGGATTTGAGGTCGCCATTGCTGTGGACATTGCCTTCAATATACACACTTGACCCGCCCAGATTTACGCCATCCTGACAATCTTCTGACCCCGCGAAAATCGCCCCGCCCGCGAACATCTCTGTACCGGGTTTGCAGTAGCCAACGCCGCGTGCAGTCACTTCGAGTTTTCCACCATACACCACCTGAATGAAAAATTTTGGTTTTTCACGGGTGATAGAAACCTCAACAAAATTGGTGTCGCCGGCTTTAGGCCCCTGCAAAGGCGGGGTGTTGACGTTCACCGTAGTAATCGAATCATTCACAAAGCCATTGTCTTTGGCGGCGGTGCGTGCCGCTTCTTCGACATTGCCATTGGTACAGCGAGCATAGGCAGCCGCCACCACCGCTGAATCGACGGCATTTTGAGCATCTCGCCGCAGGAGCAGTAGCCCACCGCCGTCAATCGCAAGCCCTGCGATTCCCAGCAGCAGCACCATCACCAGCGCAATAATCACAATCGATTGCCCCGCTTCCGCAGTGTGTCGGGTTGGAATTGCCCGTTTCAAGAGAGTTTTCATGTTCTGCCCCTACTTTTTGTAGCCAAAATTCAAGGTAAAAATTTGACCGGAAACAATGCGGAAGGTGATTTCATGATGCACCAGCACCGCGCTCATGCTCCCCCGTACCACGTCTAACGCCCAATTTCCGCCGCTTGCGATGCTCAATGGCACGACCATTTTGTAATCGCCGGGGGGAAGATTGGTGAAAGTATAAGTGCCGGAGGTGTTGGTCGTCGCCGTGTAGGACGGGCCACCAGCGTCAAGACTGTATAGGGTAATGGTCTGGGTTTTAAATTTGCTCTCGTTGCCGTCCATTTCACGGTTACGCGGATTGCCAGAATCACCCCAGAGCGTTCCGGTAATTGTGGCGGTAGTGCTGGGACAAGTAGCGGTGGCAGTATTCGAGGCTAAACTAACGACTTCGCCCGGCCCAACACCCACTATGCCATTAAAAGCCACGATATAGTAACTGCGTGTGCCATTCGTCGGAAAACTGGTCACACAATCTATACAGGTGGTCTGTGTGGTGTTAGTAATATTAGAAATGACTTGGTTGTTGGTTGCATTACGAATTTCCGCACGGGTCGGGCGGGGTTCAGTCACCCCCCAAATCCACGAAAAATCGACTGTTTTTGCCGCACAATCAACCTGTGCGAAGAAATTAATCGGCGCAGGCGGTTGGGCAGCACACGCGACTTTCACGACTGCCGAGTCTGGCCCTTTCACGGCAGTCGGTGGGGTGCCATTGGTAAAGGACAGCACATATTCTTTATAGCCGTTGGTTGTGCTGATGGTATCGCAGTTGACACAGGTGCTGTCGGTAATCAAGCCAAGCGGTTGGTCATCCAAGCGGACTGAAATTAGCCCTGTGGCACGGTTGCGAATTTCCCCACGACTTGGAATGGGCGAAACAGCATCCCATGAAAAACTTACCTTACCCGTCGAACAATTCGCGGTAGCGGTGAAATTGGTGGGCTGCGGCGGGGTGGGAATCCCGGTTGTATCGCCCGGTGCGCCTGTATCTGCAAGAGTCGGGTCTGTGCCGTTGATTTCCTCGCAGCCATTGTTACAGCCATCGCCATCAGGGTCGTCTGTGGCATTATAAACAGAGATTCCGCCAAATTCGGCGCGTTCCCAACCATCAGCCAGCCCGTCAAAATCGCGGTCACACAAATCTTCATCTGTGCCAATACACTCCCCACCAATATCAATTTTCTTGACGATGGTACGTCGTCCGACAAAATCGAAGGGAATGTCCGCCATCGGAAAAGCAATCAATTTGACTTTGGCACGCAGGCGAATTTCCAGAATATCGCCATTTTCCAATTTGTCATCCAAATTGGTGGTAGCGCAGGTATAGGTCGTGGGAGACCCCAACGGTGTGCTGGCATCAATATATTTGATGTCAATAGTCTGGCTTTCGGCAAAAAAGATTTTGCCGGCTGCATTGGTCATGCTGGGGCAATCCAAATAGACTTTGGAACTTGCATCCGCGTACCCGATGACCTCTGCATAACGAACCGCATTGCGTAGGGCATTGGAGGCTTGGGCATAGGTGAATAACAAGCGCCCAAAGTCAATCAGCCCAAAAATCACGAGGGTTAAAATGGGCAGGGTCAGCGCAAATTCGGTCATGGCCTGCCCGCGTGTCCGACGGGTGATTGTGTTCATGGCATGTTTCCCTTTACTCACTGACCATCGTTTGCGTGGCAGAGGATTTAAGTTTGAGCGTATTGCTGCCGATAATCTGGGAAATTATGGGTGTCACCAGCGTAAATGGATATTCAATGGTGACGCGAACTCGCCCCCCTGTCCCGGTTCCACCATCTAATGTTTCAATCGTAAAATTGGCTTTTGTCCAATCGAGGTTATTATCGACAGCGTGTTCGGCACGATAGTAGGCGTTGTTGGGGTCGGCGCATTCTGACCCGTCAGTTTCTTGAATACAATTATAATTGAGCGCTAGATACAAAGCAGCTTCGCCTGCACTGTCTTCCAGAGCGATATACAAAAAGTACAACCGTCCTAAATCTAGCATCCCTAACAAGATAACGAGGATAAATAAAAAGCCAATCGCGGTTTCAACCAGCGCTTGTCCTTGTTCGAGTTGTTGTCGCCGTTTCATGCACGCCTCTCTTTCATAGCCTAAGGGTATAAAAAAGTGGTGCAAAACCCGATACGACACAGAGGGTAAATCGCATGAAGGGGATGTAGTAGATTACCCGCAAAATTTACCCTGTTTAGCGTATATTTGCGTGATTTGTTTTAAACTAAAGTAGTAGGTAAACATCATTGGAAAACCAAAGGAGCAAATATCATGTCACTTGGCCGCGATTTGCTAGAAAATTTTGAAACTTGGCCTCAGCATATCCAAGAATCGTTCCTAGAGCTGGTGTCGTATCAGGTGATTGAAGATGAGGAAATGGAACGGCAGGCCAACCTAACCCTCTTAGACCGTTTGATGGATGAATTTAAAGCGGTGATGACACTCTTTGGGCAACGGAGCAAAGAATTGGTCGAAGAACTCTCTAGCAGTGAAGATCGCGAGGCTTACCTCAAAGGGCTGCTCGAAAGAGACCACTTGCTACACAATATCACGGCCCTCAAAATGCGTTTAACCCAGCTAGAAGGATTGCTGCAAAACCAAAAATAATCAGGTAGCTGGGTTATTCGGGCGGTTGGATTAACCCGGCTTGAATCGCGTAGCGCACAATATCCGCTTGGTTATGCAGACCCAATTTTTGCATCAGATTGCCGCGATGCGTCCGAATAGTGTGGACACTCAAGCTCAACTGGTCAGCAATTTCTTGGTTAGAATGTCCTTCGGCGATCAGCTGAACAATCTCCCGTTCGCGGGAAGTCAGCACCATGTTGTTTTCTGTGTTACTTTCCTGACGGGTATTCAAAAATTCATTCACCAGCAAATCCGCCACCGGCGGGCTGAGGTAGCGTTCGCCGCGCAAAATGGCATTAAAGGCCAATTCAAGTTCTGCCACCGCCGATTTTTTTAAGAGGTACGCACTTGCCCCAATTTGGATAGCCCGTTTGACATACTGCTCATTAGAATACATGGATAAAATCGCAATTTTGGTATTCGGGCAGTCCCGTAGAATCCGTTCGGCAGCATCTAAACCATTCAAACGCGGCATAGCAATATCGAGCAAGGCAATATCGGGCTTGAACTTGAGGGCAAGCTCCACCGCCTGCTGCCCATCATCGGCTTCGCCCACTACCTGATAACCGTTCATCTCACCAATTACCAGCCGAATCCCCGCCCGGATCATCACATGGTCGTCTGCTAACAAAATTTTCGTCATAGGCTTCTGTGAGGTCATCTTTATCTCCAGTGTAGCATAAAATCTGACTCAGGGTTCGGTCTGGAAGGTGGTAGTCACACGCGCTGACCCGCTATTTTGCACCTGACCGCAGCTATTCTGGGTGGTATTAGAAATTTCGACCACGTAAAACGTCCCGTTGTCCCAATCAGTGTCAGCATTATCAAAATTCAGGGTAGCGACAAAAGT
The DNA here is from genome assembly GCA_964639245.1 of uncultured Anaerolineae bacterium. Lineage (GTDB taxonomy): Bacteria > Chloroflexota > Anaerolineae > Aggregatilineales > J027 > SB15. The sequence goes on along the minus strand of CAZXCU010000014.1, from coordinate 62,087 downwards.
CTCTTGGTTGTAAAGCACGGGCGGATTAATCTGAATTTTTTTGCCAGGATTGCCAAATTGGTAAATTTCGTAATTGCCCGGGGCCGTGATATTGTTCCCCATGGCTTGATTGAATTGAATGATGATATTGTTCGTAGACATTGACACATTGACCGCACCATTGTTTGGTGTAATGCCTGTGACATAGCCATCGGGGAGTGTGCCATCAATCAGTTGGGGTGGGCTGCAAATCGAAATCGTCACGGTGGCAACCGCCGAAAGATTGCCGTTGATGTCTGCCACACGATAGGTAAAAGTGTCCGTCGGGCCAGTAAAACCACCGATGGGAGTATAGGTGATTTCACCTGTAGCGGGGTTTACACTCGTAAAACCATTCGCGGCGGCAGTATTTACCTCCACCGATGCGGCATTGACAGGAAAAGTCCCCTGCAAGTCATTCGCTAGCACATCCACAATAATTGGGGTAGCAACTTGGGTCGACTCGCTGTCGTTCAGGGTAATGGGTGCAATCGCTGAATTGGTTGGCGAGGCAGTGCTGGTGGGTGTGTTGGTTGATGTGAAAGTCGGTGTAACAGTCGGCGTATCCGTGGAAGTGAAAGTTGCTGTCGGGGTCATCGTTAAAGTAGAGGTGGCGGTACGGGTTGGCGTGTTTGTCGCTGTGAAAGTTGGTGTCACGGTGAAAGTATGAGTCAGCGTAGGTGTAAATGAGGCGGTGAAGGTTGGTGTCACAGCCGGCGCATTAGTACGGGTCGGGGTCGCCGTAGACGCGAAAGTCTGGGTGGGAACTGTCGTGCGGGTGGGTGTTCCTGTAGGTGAAACAGAAGTCCGCGTGGGTGTATCGGCAAGCGCAGTCGTGCGGGTTGGCGTTGGGGTGAGGGCAGGAGTGCGTGTGCGAGTCGCCGTTGCTTCTTCTACTACCGTGGGAGTACGAGTCGGGGTGGATGTTAAAGTACCTACAGGGGTTGGCGTAGGTGTACTCGTCTGGGACACGGTTTGATTTTCGCTGCGCGTCCCGGTTGGCGTAGGAGTCAAAGTGAAGGTTGCAGCACGGGTAAGTGTCCTCGTTGGGGTCGCGGTGTGGGTTCTGGTGACAGTTGCGGTAAAAGTTGCTGTTCCGGTTCCGGTTCCGGTAGGAGATGCCGATTCAGGGGGGGTACTTGAAAAAGTCACAGTGGCGGTGACTATATTTTCTAGGGTCGGACTCGGAGAGGGAGTCTGGCTCAAGGTAGGGATAGGTGTCGGGGTTAAACTGGCAGTTTGGGAAGGGGTCACGCTGGGTGATTCAGTTGACCGAACAGCGCCAATTTCTTGCGGGGTCGCTGTTGCAATACGCCCGCCCGCCGCTTCTGTGCCAACCCGTTCCCAATCAATCGGGATGAAAGTGCCATAAGGCCATGCCTGATAATCGGCAATGAGTTCAGAACGCGCATCACTAGTTAGGCGGTCTGGCAAGATTCCTAGCAAGGCAAAATTCCCCGCGCAGCAGAACAACCCCGTCGAGAGTGTGGTCAGCAAAAACAGCAGCAGCAAGGTGCGCCAATACCGCCTTGTTCGTGACTCGCGCTGGTTGGAGGGGAGAGTCATCCCGCCTCACTTTTCCGCCGGAAAGGTCATGATAATGGTTGTGCCTTTACCCCAAGTGCTTTCTAAGGTGACCGTGCCACGATGGGCTTTGATAACATTTTGCACAATATACAATCCCAAGCCCATCCCTCGTGGGTCAATCACTTCGCCCGTCGGTGCTTCTGCCTCGCGGCGGAAATACGCTTCAAAGACGTAGCGCTGGTCAACCGGACGAATCCCTACCCCTGTATCCGAAATCACAACATGATAATTGCCGTTGAGAATCGGTGAAAGTTCACATGTAATTTTACCACCCGGCAGGGTATATTTGGTGGCGTTGTCTAAAATGTGATGAAATCCCCACAAAAGGCGCTGCGGGTCGCCTTGAATAAGACACGGTTCGGAATGAAAATATTTTTCAAGGGTTAATCCCGCCGCTTCGATATTCGGTAATTCGTTTTGAAGCGCGGTTAGCAGCACATCCCGCAAATCGATTGTGTGACGACGCACAGAAAATGTTCCTGCGCTCATCTGGCTGATGCTCAACAATTCAGCAATCATTTTATCCAGCAGGCGTGCTTGTGAGAGAATCCCTTGAATATGGTCTTGACGCGGTGTTTTGCCCATCTCAACCATGGTTTCAATTAAATCGCCATACCCGGTAATAGCGGTGAGGGGAGTCCGGAGTTCGTGCGACACCTGCGTAATAAAACGGTCTTTGAGTTGCTTGCTCATTTCCTCCTGCGTGATGTCATTCATGGCAATGAGCGTTCCTAGAAAATCCCCGTTTTGAGAGCTGGTGACACGGGTGGTTACAGTAGACAAAATATAATCGTTAATTTCGATTTTATCGCGGGCAGAAAGCTCCATCAGACCATGAATCATCGCCATGACTTCCGTTTTGGAATTGTGGTGAATATCAAAAAATTGGCGGGCGGACTCATTCATGAAGGCCAATTTGCCCTTTGGATTGACCATGACCATGCCTGTTTGTGAATGGGATAAAATGCTGTTCAGGCGGGCAGCTTCGGCTTCCAATTGGCGCGTGCGCTGCTCCAAGCGCGAAGTCATGATGTCAAAGGTGAAGCCCAAAAAGCCGATTTCATCGCGGGTTTGTAAGCGACTGCGACGGGTCAAATCGCCGCGTGTGACATCCTGCGCCAAGCTGACCAATTTTTGCACGGGACGAACAATGGTACGAGCAACAACCAAGCCAGAAAAAATAATTAAAAAGGCAGCGGCACCGAACAAGGCTGAAAAAACACGGGCGCTTGTGCCACCTTCCAGCACCACATATTCACTCGGTAGAAAAACTGCCATCAACCCTACTATTTGACCGCGCAGCACAAAGGGTACATAAATTCCTTGATAGGCACGCTGATTGACTTCAAGCTCAATGGTGCGGGTTTCGTCGTTTTTTAACGCTTCTAAATGGGCAAGGGTGCGGTCAGGGGTTAGGGCAAATTGTCCCTCATCCACCACAATAAAAGTCGAGTCAATGACTCGCCCTTCTAAATCGTAGATAATGATGTCGGCCAGTGATTCTCGCTTCAGGTCGACCAGCACCTCCGTTAGGGGGGTTCCTACAACAATGACCCCGCGTAAAATAGCGGAGTCGTTGGCGGCAACGACTGGCCCCGCGACGTAAAAAATCGGCGGATCCGCCCCCTGGGTGATACCACTAAATTTATCCCCCCGCGAGTCGCTTTGCCTCCCCAACACCGCCAGGACACCCATCATACGGTTATAGGGGGTGGTTGTGCCTCTTCGAATAAGGATATTGCCCCGCGAATCTAAAATCGTCGCATCCGGGATGCCGGCATTGTTCCCAATCGTATCAAGTAAAAGCCGCAAAAAATCTTCATCGCCATTTTCAATCGCCGTATCTGCACCACTCGCAAAGGCCATCAAGCGCAGCGCTTCTAAATGGTTTTCTTCTTGCCGCACCACCCCATCCGAAGCCACCCGCCCACTTTCCAACAGTTGATTGGAAAGGCGTTCTTGCAGCGACCCCGCCACCAGACGGGTCACAATATAGGTGCCGATGGCAGCCACGAGTACCGTGATGGTCAGATAAGGAAAAATAATGCGATTTTGAACACCAAATAAACGCTGTCGCCATGTAGTATTCCAAGCAGAGGGGACAGTCGGAGGAGAAACCGTCTGGCGATTGCGTCGAATCATTTCTGTTCCGCAGAGGAACGCCGCAGAGTCATAATTTCTTCAACCATTCGATTCAAGCCTTTGACACCGGGCAGCGGTTTGGTGATGTAACTATCTGCCTTCGAGCGTTCCATGATATCTTTATATTCGTGTTCCGAAAGTTCGTAAGCAGTCATGAGGATGATACCCATGTTACTAACAGTTGGAATTTTACGGATTCTTTCAGCAATTTCATACCCCTGGGGGCCGGGCATTCGTAAATCTAAAAAGGCGATGTCCGGCACAGCGGTGATTTCGTTGGCTTCAATTTTATTCAGCCAGTCCCATGCTTGGTGTCCATTCTCAAAGAAGGTGAACACCCCGTTGGCCTCCAGAATTTCAAAAATGTCCTTGAGGATGTTACGAATGGCGGCATCATCTTCGACAATCAAATAGTGCATGTTTTATTCCCCCTGTTCTTCAATCGGCTCAGAGGTCGGCAGCACCACCGGAGTCGCCGACGGTGTTTTGAGAGATTCGACCTGCTCTCTAAAGGTGGCAGTCGCTGTCGCACTGCTAATTATATCCCAGAACAATAAATCTACCGTTTCTTGCTGGCGCAAGCGGGTTTTGGCAAGTGTTTCAACGTCCGCTTCTACCGTGACCAGTTCCGATTCAACGTTTTGTTTTTCTGTGCCGTCAGATAGGGTTTTGGCTTGGGCTTGCAGGGTCACTTGGGAAACTCGTGTTTCAACAAATGCACGTTCCTGCCGCAGCAGTGTTAAAAAGCCTTCAAAAAAGCCCATCACATCCGCCGGTGCCTCGTCATAGTCAGAAATCTCCAAGCTGCTAATCATCGCCGTCAGTGCGTCGGTAATCCCCTGCAACTGGCCTGCATCTTCTGACCATGCCGCTTGTGCTGCCAATTCGGTATATTCGGTGTATAAGCGAGAGGCGGATTCCAGTGAAATTGTCACCGCTTCGACCTGCGGTTGCGTTGGGGTAAAAGTCGGAACAAGCGTTCGAGTCGGAAAAGGCGTCAGGGTCGGCGCAAGTGTACGGGTCGGCGCAAGAGTCGCGCTAGGGCGCGGAGTCCATGTCGCAACCAGCACAGCCACTTCATCTTCTGGGAAAGGTGTAAAAGTAATTGTCGGTGTGGACAAATCAACGGTTGGTTGAATTTCTTCTGTCATCACCAGCGCGATTTCTTCCACCGATTCGGAAGCGCTGTCTTCGGCAGTCGCTTCTTCATTGGCAGCATTCGCAATCATCATGCCCAGCGCAGCTAAAATCATCAGCAGAGCTACCGCCCCACCCGCATACAGCGTCCATGCCCGCGAAATCGCCGGGGGTGAAATTGGTGATTTCCACTCCGGTCTGGTGGGTGGGGGTGGGGCAACGGGCTGCTGCTCCACACTGCGGTTTTCAATTTTATTGAGTGCCGCCCGCGCTTGATAATTCATCGGGTTGATTTCCAGCACTTTTCGCAGCACCCGTTTGGCCTCTTCGGGGTTACGTGCCACAAACGCATATAAATACAGCGCGGCGGTATCATTGGGGCTGGTTTTGAGATAACTCACCAGCAGTTCACGCGCAGCATCGCGTTTTTTTTGCTGGATAAGCTGTTTCGCCTGCTCAATACGCGGGTCGGTTATCACTGCCATGAAGGTTTATCCTGATGTGTTATTTTAAGCCACGTTCCGCAAGAAAACTGGCAAACCAAGGTTCAAACGAGTCAATTTTGATGGGTTTGGTGAGGTAAGCATCGCAACCCACTTCCATCGCGGTTTCTTTGGTTGCCACCATCACATGCGCGGTCAGCGCCACAATTGGCGTATTTTGGATGTCCGACGTGCTGCGAATTTCGCGGGCAACCGCCCATCCGTGCATTTTGGGCAACGAAAAATCCAGCAAAATAACTTCCGGTTTTTGTTCTTTGGCGAGCTTCAAACCCGCTTCGCCATTTTCGGCTTCAATCACTTCGTGTCCGCCCGCCAAGAGCATGTCGGACATCGCTTCTCGTGTGCGTTCATCGTCTTCGACCAAAAGTACACGCGCCATGGGGATTTTCTCCTGAATTTAGACTAACTTTTCGGCAGTGAGCGCCAGCAATTGTTGGCGGTCTGGACGGGCAAGGTACGCCCGTTTAACTTTTTCATCGGCAATACGCTCGGCTTGACGCTGAACAACCTGCTGGCCTGTTGCAGCAATTGCCGGATCCATACGTACCAGCGCATAGTGCAGATAACTGAGAGGGCTGTATTCATATTTTTGCAGGGTGGGGTCCAAGGTTTGGATTTTTTCGACCCACTGCTGACCTTCAGCCGGTTGATTGTTTTTCATATGGGCATACATCAATTGAATGTACGTTTCGATGTGTGCCTGTTCTGCATTTTCCGGGTAGGCACTCAATGTTTGTGTATAACAGCCAATCGCTTGCTCGTAGGAATGAATGGCACTACACGCCAGCCCATACACAAACCACCAGCGCCCCTGTATACCCTGATGAGCAAGGCGGGTGACAATTGGCTGAAGCTGCATGATATTTTCAAGGGCGGCTACCGGACGATTAATCGAAATAAGCAGTTCAGCAAGCGTCAAGCCAGTTTCAACGGCTTCGGTGTAATTGCCCATCAGCAACCAAAACTGCTGGGCTTTGGTCAGCAAATCGGGTGCAGAACGGAAATAGCCGATGCTATGATACATTTTACCTAGCTGCATCAGACAGGTTGCTGACCCAACCTGGTTATTTTCCTGCTGGTAAATTTCGTAAGCCTGTTCCAAACAAGCCTGCGCCATGTCATAACTGGCGGCAGTTTCAAAAACCGTTCCCAACGTGAACAAGATCCGAGCGCCCAGACTCATTTTGCGTGTTTGTGTAGCAACTTGGGCGGCTTGGTCAAGGTGCTGCTGGGAAGATTCATAATCACCCGTTTGTTGATACAGAAGCGCTGTTGCAATGCTTATTTCGGCTTTGGCAACGGTATGGTAGGCTTTTTCGGCCTGCTCATAAAAAATTTTCCATGTTGCAATGCCTTCGGTGGTCTGATGGGTGTGGCGGTAGTAATTAAGCCAGCGCCAACCGCTATCTGCATACAGCCACGCATCATTCATCTCACGGGCAATTTCGGATAACTTTTGCAGCGCAACCGCTTGTTTTTCATAATCGTTTAGCGAGGCAAACAGGTCGGCCTGCTCGGTCAGCAGCACAAATTGATCCATGCTGTTGAGTTCGCCGGGCAATTCCAGCGCATCGGTGATGTATCGTAGCGCGTCCCGATGTGCGCCAGACGCATGGGCGATATGCGCTGCCTGAATAAGATAACTACGGGCATACTGCGGCTTGGCGGAATGCTGATAGTGATAGGCAATTTTTGCCGATTCGGAAGGCTGTGTTTGTTCTAATTCGTGGGCGATTTGCCCGTGTAAACGCTGGCGTTCCTGAAGCGAGAAATGCTCTGCTACAAGGCCACATACCCATGGGCTTTGCAGCGCGGGAATATCTGATTCTGCATCGCTTAGCGCTGCCAATTTTTGCGATTCGTTCAAGGTCTGGAGCAACAGAGGTACGAGAGATGACATGTCTGTTTTTTCGGTGGCAGCTATGTCCATATTTTTCTCAACAAGGGCCGCCAGCAAAAATTGCACATGTTGAGGGACACCCTGTGATTTCTCCAGCAAAAAGGCATCCACTTCAGGGGTCGCTTCTCCGATAAGTTGCTGACGCAGCGCGGCAACTCCTTCTAACGACAAGGGATTCAGCGAATGCGCGGTCAGCACATCTGGTAGTGTGTCCCTCTCTTGAGTCAAAATACACAGGAATAACTTGGTATTTTGATACGCAAGATGTTGTACCAATTGGGTGAGAACAAACCGTGAAGCCTCCTCCATGTGTTGGGCATTTTCAATAATAACCAGCAAGGGAGACGGAAACTCGACGAGTAAATCGATTACAAGCGCAGTCAGCGCTGCTTGTTTTTGCTCAATCGAATAAGAATCAAGTTGGTTATTCTGGGCTTGCCCCGGATAGAGCAGTTCCATCAACAGGCCGCTACGTCGTTCCCATGATACTTTTTTCTCGCTCAAAAAGCGGCGGAAGGCTTCTTCTTCCAACGGCATTTTTTCCAAAACAGGGTACAGCGCTACTATTAAATGTCGCCAGATCGCATAAGGTGAGTCGTAAGTTGTCGCGCTGGTGGTGGTTGGTATGAAGTTATGGCGTTTGGCCTGGGTCGCCAACCAGGTGGCGAATGCCGATTTTCCCATGCCCGCCGGAGCGCTCACCGCGATGCTCATGGGCAGGTTGTTTTGCTCAATTTGCTGGAAAGCACGCAAAGCCAGCGCTTGGAGATCCGCCGTATTTGCGGGTAAAACCGCTTCAGCAAGGATATTTTTATGCACTTTGGCTAGCTGGCTAGTTTGCCAACCCAGATTTTTAAGCGCGGCAGCGAGCGTTTGCCCAAGGCCTGCCAGCAGATGCAAATTAACCGGGCTAAGGGCATCGCCAACCGCAGTCACAACCCCAAAATCACCACAGGGTGCTAGCGCAATGGTTGCTGGTTTGGGGTAGCGTGCCAGTGCTGCCATCGCTTTGCCAGAGGTGCGCACATCATTGACCAAATCTTGAGTTAGGGTGGGTTGTTTTTCGCGCAGCACCCATCCCTCAATGCCCTCTTTGAGCGTGTCATATTCAGTATCGGAAAAATGGCTGCCCGCAGTTTCGAGAACTTGTTGGGCGCTGACCAGAATTACACTCGCCTGCGACACTTGCAATTCGTCGTAAATTGCCTGAAGCGTAGCCTCCAAAAGCGGGCGGAGTTCACGCTGAGACATCAGGCGGAGGACATGGTTTAGAAAAGACTGGCTGTATAAAAATTTCATGCGGTTGTTTCCGGGTTCTTTCTGACCTTATCTTATTAACCCCCTCCCCCGAATGATATACGCTCAAAAGCGTAGATTTTGAGGGCTATGTACTAATTGCATGGACATTTCCCTAGAAACATCCTACTCTATAAAGAAAAATTCATAAATCAGGGTGAAAAAAGATGTCCTCTGATTCTATTTTGCTTGCGCTTGCTGAAGGTTTGCGACAAATTACCTATGGAAATTATGAGTACCGTCTGTCCCCCGGTGGGGATGCAGAAATGGTAGCGGTTGCTCACGCCTTTAACGAAATGGCAAAAACACTGTCAACCCGTACTCATGACATCATGGATTTAAATCAAATTTTGGAGCAGCATGTCGCGGAACGTACCGAAGCGATCCAAGCGGCTAACAAACGTATGGAAGCCATTGCCGAAGCGCTTTACCAAGCCAGCGAACGGGCCAACGCCGCCAACAAAGCCAAAAGTCAATTTTTAGCCAACATGAGTCACGAATTTCGCACACCGCTTAATTCGATGATTATGTATCATGACTTACTCCTGCGTGGGACGTATGGCGAATTGAATGACAAACAGCGCAGTCGCCTCAGTCGTTCGCGGGAAAGTGCCGAAGCGCTGCTGCATCTGATTAGTGATGTGCTGGATTTAGCCAAAATCGAGGCAGGTGAACTGGTTATTAGCGAAATAGAAGTAAATTTACGTGAAGTTGCCGAAACGACTAGCAACCTCATCGAACCCATGTTGACCAAAAAGCCGGAAGTCCGCTATAGTCTGCTTGTCCCGTCTGCTTTGCCTGCCGCCAAAGGCGACCCCAACCGGATTCAGCAAATTTTACTGAATCTCCTGTCTAATGCGGTGAAATTTACTAACGAGGGCAGCATCCAACTAAAAATTTGGCCCTTGGTGGTGGAAAATCAACAGGCGATTCAAGGCGAACTGCCACCGAGCAAGGGGCAAATTCCTAACGGGCAGTGGGTGGCAGCCGCAGTTGTGGATACCGGAATCGGGATTCCAGAGAATATGCACGATACCGTTTTTGATGATTTTAAGCAGGTGGATGACAGCAATACCCGCGAATTTGGCGGAACAGGTTTGGGGTTAGCGATCTGCAAACGACTCATTCAGGCACAGCAAGGCCACATCGGGGTTACAAGCACGCTAGGGGTGGGAACAACCTTCTGGTTTATTTTGCCTCAGATGTCGGAAGCAGTGCTATAAGCGTTGTGCCTTTGTTCGTTTGGCTGTGAATAATTAATTCACCACCCACCAGTGCTAAGCGTTCCTGCAAACCGGTTAAGCCCAACGACAAGCGATTTTGACGCACAAGCGGTTGTGAACGCTCAAAACCGATGCCATCATCAGCGACAGAAAGCATCACAAAATTCGCTTGCAGGCGCAGCTTAATACTTACTTTTGAGGCACGCGCATGTTTGTAGACATTCATCAGCGCTTCCTGTAAAAAGCGGTAAGCGGTGATTTCCCGTTCGGCGGTCAAACTGAAGGTTCCGATGTCCTCAAAATTACATTCAACCACCGTTTTGTAGCGCTCCTCAAAATACTGGGTGTACCACTCCAGCGCTTCTTTTAGGCCCAAATCATCCAAAATAGTGGGACGCAACCCTTGAGAAATATTATGAAGTTCGTCAATGGCTTGTTCAACAGTTTTGCTTGCATCGTGCAATAATTCATCTTTTTTTTGTACATCGGTAATTTTGGCGGCTACATCAAGAGTCATTTTGGCCGCACCCATCACCTGACTCAACCCATCGTGCAGTTCACGGGAGACCCGACGGCGTTCCTCCTCCTCAACCGCGATGGTCTGGCGCGAAAGCTGGGTCAATTCTTGGCTGCGAGCGTTCAAGGCCGCATTCATAGTACGCAATTCAACTTCACGGCGGGCAATGTCTTGGGCTAAACGGTTTAACACTTCAACCAATTCATCAATTTCACGGCTGCCCACCGCCTGGAGGGTATATGCAAAATTGCCTGTGTCGACATTGTTTGCCCATTCGTGAATGCGATCAATCGGTAGCAACAGATGCGGGAGCATCCAGCGTCGTAAAAAGACCGCAAACAGGAGGAGCAAAATCATGATAAAAATATGTAATATAAAAAGCGCATTGTGCTGAGGTAGGGTATCGCTGGAAATCATCATTGTGATAATGTCCAGCATCAAACTCAGCAAAATTAACCCGCCTGCTGTAACAAGCAACGCCTGTGTAATCAGTTGATACCGTTTCATAAATTTCACACCTGAAATAGTTGAGCAGGAATTATAGTTGTTTGTTGGGTAAACTGTAGAGTGGGAGCGGGTCAAATCTCCCCAAACACATTCTTAAGCGAACATGATCTTGCCCCGCTCTTCGACCTGACATCCCCGATTCCCCTCTAGTTGATTAACTGGCGATATATCGCGTCCGTGTTTTTCCAAAAATTAAGCGAAGGTTACTTTTTTCATGGGGTAGCTCGAAATTATTTTGATAAAAACAGCTTGTAGGGGCGGGGGCAAGGGGCATTGCATGTTCCCGAAAATAGGCAAACATGCCCCGATTCCCGCCCCTGTTAGATAATATTCAGACGGTCTCTAACGTAGGTTTACTTTTAACGGTATTCAAAGACGAAGGGGTGGCACGTCCGCCTGACAAAGCGTGTGCAAGCCACCCTCCTAAAGCCATCCCGATTATCTATATTGACCGGGTGTCACCCCCACCACCTTTTTGAAGCGACGGGTAAAATGGCTCTGGTCGGTAAACCCCGTTGCAAAGGCAACCTGCGCGAGGGTTTCACCCATTTTGAGGAGTTCTTTGGCTCGTTCAATCCGCACATGAATCAAATATTTATGCGGTGGAAGTCCGGTGTGCTGATGAAACACTCGCACCAGATGCGAAGGAGTCAACCCCGCTACATTGGTCAGATCATTCAGCGTAATATTCTGGGTGTAATGGTCACGGATATAAGCACGAACCTTCTGAATCGTCTGTAGTTCGGGAGAAAATCGGCGCGGGCTGGTACGATTCACGGCGTGGGTATTCACCAGTGTTTCCAGCGCCAGATACAGCTGAGAATCGCGCTCTAATTGGGTATCAGAAACTTCTAAATGCTGGTGAACACGGATGAGCATTTCGGCCAGAGCTTTGTCAGGAATCAGGGGGTCACCAAAATACGGGATCTGCCCGTTGAACTGCTGCATGAGCGCAATCGACGGGTAAAAAACGCGGTATGTCCAACCCAATTCCAGCCGAAACGCCTGCCCGGTATGAATTTCACACGGGTTAATCACAATAATTTGCCCACGTTCTGCCACATGATTCCCACCGCGATAATAAAAGGCCTCTGCGCCTTCTAAAACAACCCCGATGGCGTAGCCTTCGTGAATGTGGCGGTCAAAACTATGCGTCACATAATGGGCGTGCAGCAATTCTACATCATTCACATGCCAGAAGTTGGCCTTTTCGTGTGCCATGTTTCTATAATAAGCAATTTGATGCAGACTGTCTGAGGCTTGGTTCTATCGGTGCCACTCATGCGCCAGCAGCGAATACAGGGCATGGTCAGCAAAACGGTTGGTCAACCATTCCGAGTCCCGTTTAATGCCTTCCAGCGTAAACCCCAATCGTTCAGCAATGGCGCGGCTGCGAACATTGTCTACCGCCGCTTGAAGCTCGATGCGGTGCATATTTTCTTGAGTAAACAGGTGATCAATCACCGCAGCACTGGCACGGGTCGCCAATCCTTTGCCTGTTGCATCCGCCGCTAACCAATAGCCGATTTCCGATTTACGGCTTTCCCGATTGATAAAATGGCACACCAACCCACCGACAAGTTGTCCTTTGTACCAGATACCCGCATGAAAACCATTGCCAGCGCTCGTTTTTGCTAAAAAGCGCTCAATGAGATTTTGTGTATCTTGCAAGGTTTGTATGCGACCCGACCAACGCAGCCAGTTATCAAGGTGCGTCCGATTTTGCTGAAGCAACACGAACACCCTTTCGGCCTCATCTACTTCCAGCATTTTGAGATGGAGTTCATCATCGATACTTAGCGCAAACATGATTTTTCTCGCTTTTTATCAGTCCAAACCGTTACCTGTGCTACAATGCAAACAGAAGAAACACCTTTTGCGAAAAAAGGACACCATCAATGGAATATGCGATTCGCGGTGATATGATGCCTGTCTTGCAAATTAAGCTCAAGGCAGGCGAAGCTGTTTATACAGAAAGCGGTGGCATGGCGTGGATGACCGAAGGCATCGCCATGAAAACCAGTGGGCGCGGTGGTCTAGGCAAAATGATTGGGCGGGCGCTGAGTGGTGAAAGTTTATTCTTAACCACGTACACTGCCGAACAGGATAATGTGGCGATTGCCTTTGCACCAGAAGCAATGGGGCGGATTATGCCGCTGCAATTGGAAGCCGGACACACCATGATTGTGCAAAAAGATGCCTTCATGTGTGCCGAAGATTCGGTAGACATGGCAACCCATTTCCGTAAAAAACTGGGGGCGGGTCTGTTCGGGGGAGAGGGATTTATCCTCCAAAAACTGACCGGGCCGGGCATCGCGTTTGCCGAAATTATCGGAGACGTGGTGGAATATCAACTGCGGCAGGGACAAAAACTCAAAGTGGATACCGGCCATATTGCTATGTACGAACCCACCGTAGATTATGATATTCAAATGGTTAAAGGAGTCACGAATATGTTATTCGGCGGGGAAGGCTTGTTCCTTGCCACGCTGACTGGCCCCGGCAAAGTCTGGTTACAAACCATGCCCATCAGCAACCTTGCCCATAAAATTGCCTCTCTCATTCCCGGCGCTGGGTCGGGGGGCAGTGGCAATGTCTTGGGTGATATTGCAGGCAACATTCTCAAAAATATCTAACGCATAGAGGGAAAAGACTCATGGAATACGAAATTAAAGGGTCGGTGCTGCAATCGCTGGAAATCCGCATGAATCAAGGCGAGTCGGTCTATACGGAACGCGGCGGCATGGCATGGATGACCGACGGCATTGATATGCAAACCAGTGGCAAGGGCGGTTTGGGCAAAATGTTAGGGCGGGCGCTGAGTGGTGAAAGTTTATTTTTGACCACCTACACTGCCAAAGCCAACGGTGTGATGATTACCTTTACCCCCGAAGCCCCCGGCAAAATTATTGACCTGCGCCTAGAAGCAGGCAACACCCTCATTGCTCAGAAAGATGCCTTCATGGTTGCCGAAAGCTCGGTGGATATGGCGATGCACTTCCGCAAAAAACTCGGCGCGGGCATTTTCGGCGGGGAAGGGTTTATCCTGCAAAAACTGACCGGCCCCGGCATCGCGTTCGTGGAGATTTCAGGCGAAGTGATTGAATATAACCTCAAGCCGGGTCAAAAACTCAAAATTGATACAGGGCATATCGCCATGTACGAACCCACCGTGGATTATGATATTCAGATGGTCAAAGGGGTGACAAATATGCTGTTTGGTGGGGAGGGCTTGTTCCTTGCCACGCTGACAGGCCCCGGCAAAGTCTGGTTACAGACGATGCCTGTGAGCAACCTTGCCAACAAAATTGCCGCTTATATTCCGCGCAGTGGCTAACCTTGAGCTATCAAAAATCCCCTTTGCGTCCAGAGGGGATTTTTATTACCTTAATCACGGGCGGGACGATGAATTGAGGCGTTATCTGCACCAGAAAAGCGCGACACACCTATCATACCAGCCACTATAGAAGCGATCTTATCTATTTTTGACAGAATAATGCGCTCAGCTGTCTGCTCAATGAGAACAAGCGCTTGGTCTGTGGATGTCTTAATTTGCTGCAAAGCTGTTCCTTTTGCATTTTCAATTTGCTCGACCACACCCCCCACACTATGCACAGATTTTTCTATAGTGGAAATTGTTTGCTCGCCGATGCTCAAAATGCCAGCCGTCTCGCCTTCCGCGCCACTGCCATAAACCATCATATGATAAGCGGGTTTCAAGCCGATGATGGTGTCGCTGCCTTCTACCAACTGATTGTAAGTAGGAATCATGCCAACCACCTCTTCACCATCGCCATAGAGATATTTGTTGTAGTAACTGGCGAAAATAGTTTCCATTGGGCTGGTCTCATCTTTTTCGCCTTTGTTAAAATAAGCCGCAATTGCCGTATGAAGTGGACTTTCGCCTTCTTCACCGCCACTTAAGTAGCTCATCATCGCGTTTTCTAACAGCGAACTTCCTTTAGCTGCGAACATCTCCGCAACTGCGCTAGCGATTGTTTGTTGAAACGCTTCACCACTGAAAATTTCTTCCATTTGTTCAGTGAGGGCTAACGAAACGTCCTGCTCTAAAACCGCATCCAGCCTGCCAATGGCACTGCTGACATTGCTGTGGATTTGGTCTAGCGCACCAGATGAAGGGTCGCTAGTTACATTTTCTACTGACATTGCTCTCTCCTTTTCAATCCTTAATTGGAAAATCTGTAGGTATACAACCTTCATTCTCAACAAAGACGGCGGTAAATTCCTCTTCGCTTAACTCAGTGATTTCTGATAATGGCCTTGTTGAAATAGTTCTGGTATCGCTGACTAAATCCTCTAAAGGCCGTGGGCTATTGGCATTTTGAAAATAAACACCTAATGAAGATAAGGTGTTGGTTTTAAAACAGAGGGGGCCTCCAACCTCTGATGTTCCCTCTTGGTAACTAAACGTAATGTCATAACCAACACCCAAATCAATATCATCCCAGTAAAGAATTAGCTCTACTCCCACCAATTCTCCTGAAATCCTGTGCAAACTTGTTCGGACTAAACTTGGTGTATCATAGATATCAATTAGATTCACTGGCTCAAAGTATTTCCAAACCTGCCGATGCTCTATGGATAACGAATCGCTAAAACCTAACAGAATAATATCTACCATGTTGTTCTCATCACCTTGAATGATTAAGCCAAAAGGTTTGTATATTTCTGCTTTAGATAGCTCCCATCCATTCTCAACGGGATTTTCTGGAAATGCCACGATGCTCTCATAATCTTCATTTGATGCCCAAGTAAGCCATGTTTGCCCCTCTAAGGTTTCCCCTATAATCCTTTTTGCTTCATCTAATGTTGTTATGCCGGGATAAATTCCCCACCAACAAGGTAATGGGCAATCTTCGGTTGGCTTTAAAACTTCCTGCCATTCTTCCAATGAAGCAACTAAAGGTACTAATTGTGTGTCTGATTCTTGACTACTCACTTGAGATATATCCGCATATAGAAGTGAGGAGAATAGGAAAATGACTCCTCCGAGTAATGCAATATTCAGCAACATCCTTTTTACTAATAATCTGCTTGACGTAACCATGTCGAAATATTCTCCTCTATAGCTTGTATAATTAGATTATCTACATCCTTGAAACCAAGCGGTCTAGGTATGTTATTCTCATCAGTGATTAAATTTCCTTCGCTATCTGCGTACATATTGGGTTTTATTTCTCCTGTCCATAACCATAAATTTAGCAGTTCTACACTCTTTTCATCAGGAGTTCCCCAATTATTTAGCCCTTCGGGTAAAGGTGTAATTTCACCTAACCCTTCTACCACGATTGGTTGGTCTACATTATAACCTTCTTGTGATAAGTAGAATTGATATGCGACATCTCCAATGGATGCGCCTACCTGTTCAAAAAGTGCGCCAAAAGAGTCGCTTAAAGTGTGAATCGCAAAGCCTGACCTTTGAGAAAGGATATGAAACAGTTCATGGGTTATTAAATACCGGGTGATAAACTTAGTATCTCGGTTTGCGTATTCGCCAACATTTCCTCCTTCTCCCGGGGAGTACCCTCCCATTCCTTTTCCTCCTGTGTAGATATAGATTCTGCCTGTGCTTTCGGTATACATAGCTGCCCCATCAGTGCCGCCTGAGATAATTTCAAAAACTATTCTATCGTCAACTTGGCGACTCCCCTCAGAATAAAGTTGGTAAAACATATCGGCTGGCGAAGCATATTGGCACTTGCCCTGTTTATGACATTCTAAAAACAACCTACCAGCAAATTGCAAAACCGCTTCATAAATTTCTGTGATGAGATAGTCGGTGTAGGATAAATCATCAAGTAAATTAGGTTCACTTTCGGAACTTCTAATAACTACCCCGAATTTTTCTTCAAGACATTTTATCGGGTCTAGGGATGCACAGACTTCAACTGCAAGGTTTCTCGCACATTCTGGAATCACATCTCTATTTTCATCCAAGCAAGAAGGATTTTTATTTTGGTCGATTGGTAAAGTTAAATCACTCAAAATGTCAATTAATGCAGCCCGCGCTTCTAAGGCTAAGGCGCGGTCAAAATAAAATGGGACTTTCATCTTGGCTCTCCACTGTTTTATAGTTCCAGTCTAGGCCAAAATTGGGTCAAGATAGTTCATATACGTCGTCTTTTTTATGATGAAAAACGAAGAACCGAGTATCCATGCCAGATTTTCTCCTCAATTCCAAACGGATTCATTACACAGCATTCATCCTCATTTTGCTTATCGGGGCATTTGTGCGCTGGTATCGGCTGGATAACTGCGTCATGTGCAGCCAAGATGAGTGGATGTCCCTCGTGGCGACCTTCAATTTTCTGGAAAAAGTCTCCGACCATGGGGTGATTCAAGCGGTGGGGTTTGAAGCGCTGGCAGGTGTGCCTTTTATCGAGGACGGGCGCATGGGCCCACCCTTTGATTACACCCGCAGTCAAATTTTGATCTGGACAATGCCTTATTATGGATTTGTGGCGCTGTTCGATTTTCCTGTGACGGAGGGGTGGTATCGGTTTCCGGGTACGCTGTGGGCATTTCCCGCGCTGGTGGCGACCTATTTTTTTATTTACCAACTGACCCGACGGCATATAGCGGCGTTGGCAGCGATGGCAATGCAAGCAACTTTGTTAGGTCATGTGGTGCTGACGCGAATTTTTGTGGCAGATATGGCGTTTCCGTTTTTTTATGCACTGGCGGCGGGACTCTGGCTCAAGTTTTTGCAGGATAGGCACAATCGGACACGGCATTGGGCCTATTTTGCGACGATGTTGTATGTTTCCAGCACACCAGAAGGGGTGATTGGACTGGCTTCGATTGTGATGCTGGTCGGGTTGTGGGTGTGGCAGCAAAAAATGAAATCAATGCGGGAATCGGGCGCGTCAGGTTTTACCCCTCCCTTTGATTCCCTCCCCAACGCATTGGGGAGGGTTAGGGTGGGGTGGCGCAGCGCCCTTTTCCCTACACTGTTATCTGAACTCGGTAAAATTTTTATTGCGTGGCCTGCACTGTGGCTGGTTGGATTTTATGGATTTCAAGCACTGGTTGAGCTTAAATTTTATTTGCATGACCGCGCTAATTTTTTGAACGATGCCAATTATTTAGGGCGGATGTTTGGACGTGGGACAGGGGAAATTAGCTTTTTGCCCGAACGCCTGACAGACTGGTATTTTTACCCGAATATCAGCCTCGCGTTGATTCTGGCGGCACTGTTGTCGCTGTTGATGCTCAAAAACAAGACATGGCGGACGGCACTGATTTTCGGCTGGTTCTGGGTGATTTTCTGGCTGGTGCTGACCGTCACGGTTTCCAATTCATCGTCCAATTTTATCCGCATGATGCACCCGATGTTGATTTTAGGCGCGTCAGGCATAACCGCCGTTTATGATTTTCGTCCGCAGGTTGGCACGGTGTTTGGCGCTGGGTTGGTGGTGCTGAATGTGATTGGGATTTACACCTATCCCTTGTTGTGTCCGTTGCCGGAAAATCAAAATGTGGCGCAGGCGGTGGGATATTTGATTCAGGAACACGGTGAGGAATGGGGCGGGGCGGAAAAAATCGGCTTTTTCTTCCCGACTCAATCCCTACAAGCCTATCTGCCGCTTAATAGTTATACGCAGATCGGGTTTGAGCAACCGCCGAAATTTGGCGAATGTGTAACCGACCTCCGGCTTGAAACAGTGGAAAATTTGGATGTGATTTTCGTCATGCCGACGGGCTATGACACCCGCCAGCAAATTTCTAAAAATCTGGATTTTGCCATCTCGCACGCCTGCGAACAGCGCAAAAATGCGGTTTTGAACGACTATGCGGAATCGCAAGGGTTTGAACTGGTGGGGACGATTGAAAGCGAAGATGGAAAAATTCATGGCAATATCTGGTCGAAACTGCCGTTGGATTTAGGGACGGTTTCGATTGAGGAAGCCAACCGCTTGCAGGAGGAAAAATACTCGCGGCGGGGGTGGTTTGCGTGGGGTGAGGATAGGGAGTGGTAGATAGAGAGATGATGCCCCCTCCCCACAGGTGGAGAGGGGAGTCACGCGAGTTAGGTTAATACGCTTTTGCAAAGAGTGCCATTTCGTGCGCGGGTTGCCCACATTTGATGCACGCGCCGCTTTCATTCGGGTGCGGCTGTTCCAACGGAAAACAGCGACTGACCGCTTGATTATCGGCTTTGATTTGGGCTTCACAGTCCGCCCCACCGCAGAACCATGTTTGCGCCCAGCCATCTTTCAAAATTTCACGGAATTTCTCGTAATCCCCGACGACCTCATGAATATTTGAATCGCGGAAAGTCGTGGCTTGTTGGAGGAGCGAGGCTTGAATATCCGCTAGCAATTCCTGAACGGCTTGGGCTAACCCCTCTTGCGGGATGAATTTTTTACCCTCTTTGCCGGGAATGTCGCGGCGTGCGACGGCAACCGTGTTTTTCTCCACATCTTTTGGCCCGACTTCAATGCGGACGGGAACACCGCGCATTTCCCAGTCATTGTATTTAAAACCGGGGGAGAGGTTGGGGCGGTCATCCATATGAATCCGGATTCCAGCCTGACGCAATTCGCTGAACAGCCGATTGGCAGCCGCTAAAACAGGGGGTTTTTCGGTGTCATTTTTATAAATCGGCACCAGCACCACTTGAATGGGGGCGAGGTTGGGCGGTAAACGCAAGCCCTTGTCGTCGCCGTGGGTCATGACAATCGCGCCAACCATGCGTGTACTGACCCCCCAACTGGTTGTCCAGCAGTGTTGGAGTTCGTTGTTTTCATCGGTGTAGGTAATTTCAAACGCTCTAGCGAAATTTTGGCCTAAATTGTGGCTTGTGCCGGATTGTAACGCCCGCTTATCGCCCATCATGGCTTCAATGGTGTAACTGTTGTCCGCGCCTGCGAAACGTTCCTGATTGCTTTTGCGTCCTTTAATGACCGGAATTGCTGCGTCGTTGATGGCAAAATCGGCGTAGACATCCAACATTTGCAAGGTTTCCGCCTGTGCATCGGCTTGAGTCGCATGGGCAGTATGGCCTTCTTGCCACAAAAATTCGCTGGTACGTAAAAAGGGACGGGTGCGTAATTCCCAGCGCACGACGTTCGCCCACTGGTTAATCAGCAAGGGCAAATCGCGGTAGGATTGAATCCATCGGCTGAAGGCTTCGCCAATCACGGTTTCGGAAGTGGGACGAACAATATACGGTTCTTCCAATTCTTTCCCACCTGCATGAGTGACCACCGCTAATTCCGGCGCGAATCCTTCGACATGTTCGGCTTCTTTTTTGATGAAACTTTCGGGGATGAACAGGGGGAAATAGGCATTTTTATGCCCTGTGGCTTTGAAGCGACGGTCAAGCCCATCGCGGATGCCTTCCCACAACTCATACCCATAGGGTTTGATAATCATGCAACCGCGCACCGGCGATTGGTCAGCCAGGTCTGCACGGTAGACAATTTCGTTGTACCACTTAGAAAAATCTTCTGATTGAGGGGTTACAGCAAATTCAGACAAGGGTTGCTCCTAGAATTTTCGGACGCGATCTATCACGTCCCTACGATTAAATCCCTAAATTATCGCAAAACTTTATCAATGAGTTCAGACACCCGTTTTTCGTAGGTATGGTGTGCAAGTCCGTCCTGATAGGCACGTTCGGCGATGCTATTATAAGCAGATTCATCAAAAAGTGTGGTTATGACCTGTTCTAAATTGCTGAAATCGCGCTGAAGTTCAATATAATGCACGCCGGCTTCTAACAAATCGTTATAGCGCCCCGGCAGCAAAATCTGAACGGTTTTTGTCCCCAGCGCCTCAAAATTGCGCGGGGCAGCAATCCGACCTGAGGGCGGGGCAGCAAACACCCCCGTTTCACGTAAAGACAGCACCAATTTTCTGAAATTTTCGGGGGTCAGGCGTTTTTCCTGTGCGTTCAAAAAATGGCGGATATTTTCATCACTGTCAATCCGTGTTGCGCCAGCTTCATGCCCCAGCAAACTCCGACAGTCATTCAAAAAAGCGGCCCATTCCAGATGTTTGAAGCGCTGCCCTACTTCAATATCGACCCGCGCCCGCGATTTTACCGCGTCTTTGAATTTATCCAGCAAAATATCGCGGTCATCGTGTCCGACATAGGCGGGGTAATAATCCCCGCGAAAGCCCACATCAATCGAACGTTCGGCGGCGGGTTGAGTCGGTTTGAAAACTTCGGGGTCAAAGCCGTAGGAAATACTTAAAATTTCGTGTTTCCAGTGAGGCCGATAGAGCGTTTCTGCCGATTCGGGCAGGAGTTGAGAGGCAAGCCAGCGTGCGCCAAGTGTTTCTGCCATATGAGGCATGTGGTCTAGGTTGCGAAATTCGTTGCTCAGGAAAAACACCCGCGCCCCGCGCACCCGTGCCAACAGCATTTTGACCAGACTCAGTTTTTTGCTCTGGAACAGGGTGGTAAACACACTGTGAGCAAACACTATCAAATCATAACGGTTTCGCAGACGGAAACTGGATGTCAAAAATTGATTGTCTTGAATATCCAGTACATCCGTAATCAACTGGGGATGACGGATGAAGCCATTCGCCCAATCCTTGTAATAAGAGTAGGGTTCAAACGCGGGACTGTCACTGTAGATAAGGAGACATTGCATAGTTGTCTATTATAATCTGCCACGCAAGAGAGATAAACCATTGACCCTCATCGTAATCGCCGCTATCTTTTGCCCTTACGCATCAATGTTAGGAACACCATGCTCAATCGAGTCAAACGTATTGTGGATAGGGGATTGGCGGGGATGCTGCCAAATGCCTATGTCTCTCCATTTACCCCGCCACAACACTCAAATTACCGCCAACTTGCTCACTTTGATAAAACCAGTTTTGCGACCTTCGCTTTATCTCACGACATAACTACTCCCCTTTATAAATACTATCGGGATTTTGTGAAGCGAACGTGGCGACTGTCCTTCCCTGCTTTAAGTTATTTATATAACTTGCACTCAAAATTTACGCTTCCGCCAGAAACCCGGCAACTACTGGAAGAAATTTTGCAGTCATCTACCTTAACCATGACCGAAACCGTGTTGAATGACTACATGGAAAAGATGGCTGCCCAATATCCGCAGGTCACAAAAAAAATTCTGCTGCCCGATGGCACTTCTACGTATGGGTATGCGCCAAGCGAGACAACCCAGGCGGTTGTGAAAAGTTATCGTACCAGTGCGCGAAGATTAGAAACACAACTTCGCAGGGCGGGGCATTTATCGCTCAAGGGTTTACATACGCTGGAAATTGGTACTGGCACCGGCTTAAATTGTTATGCAGTAGCGGAACGGGGAACAGACTCCAGCACAGGGATTGATATTGAATACCTCACGGATGGGGTCGTGTTTCGTCAAGATGCGATTGAGGTATTTTTGCAAAACCAGCCGAGTTTAGCTGCGCGGGTCAACCTGCTCAACATGGACGCGAATCATACCACCTTTGACTCCGCCCGTTTTGATGTGATTCACAGCACCAGCGTCTTGGAACATGTGCAGGACTTACCACAAACATTTCGAGAGATGTATCGTCTGCTTAAACCCGGCGGATGGGCTATACACAGTATTAATCCTTATTTTGGGCCGGGTGGGGGTCATGCGCTGGTGACGCTGGACTTTGCATGGGGACATGCCCGCCTCTCCGATGACCAGATTCAAGCCTATTTGCAAACGTATCGTCCCCACGAAGCTGAAAAAGCCGCTCAATTTTTAGCGCATGGGCTGACACATCCCCATCATATTCTGGGTGATTATGCGTTATTTGCGTTGCACGCGGGTTTTGAAATCATCCACTGGGAAGAAATTTGGCTGGATAACCACCGTTCCTTGCTTACATCACAAGTTTATGAACAGGTACAGTCCAATTATCCGCGTGTTACACTCAACGATTTACTGACCAACGAACTGATGATGGTGCTGCATAAACCGCATGATGCCTGACCAATGGATTGTGAAACAACTGGTACGCCTGTTTTTATGGCGCTATGCCCCGCATGTGAAACGTGAACTCGGTTTTATTCACAATTACGCTGTGTACGGGCAACTTGTCCATTTAAAAAGTCTGCTTGGAAAATCGGGGGTGGGGGTACGCCTGCGCGAAGGAGTCAAAATTATCCACCCTGAAAAAGTTCAGGTGGGGGATTTTGTGGATATTGGCGAAAACTGCCTCATCATGGGGACAGGCGGTGTCACGATTGGCAGTTATACGATTCTGGCGAATAACACGATTATTGCGACGACTTCTCATCATATCGGCGGGTTATATTACGGGCAGGATACCACCGCGCCCGTAGTGTTGGGTGAAAATGTCTGGACGGGCAGTGGGGCCATTATTTTGCCGGGGGTAACGATTGGCGAAAACAGCATTATCGGGGCAGGGGCAGTGGTGACTAAAGATATTCCCGCTAATAAAATTGCGCTGGGGATTCCTGCCGTGCCTGTTCGTGATGTGCCACTTGACCCGGCCCTGCGCCAAACCCAGATTAATACAATTAAAACAGGACGCTCAATTCCTGAGTAAGCTGTTCTTTGAGTTTATGAATCCGTTTATATTTGAGCAGACGCGCTCCCTGTACATCAAACGGGGCAGTTTCGTCCTCATGCAAAATTAAAATCGTCGGTGTTCCCACCCCCCACGCATAGCCTACTTCTAAATAGACGTTCGGGTTTCCCCCATCCAGCAGCGCAATCACCAGTTGGGCGGTGCGGATTCGCTCCTTGACCTGTTCCATAATATCGCCTGTGAAAGCGCTTTCGGCTTGGTCAAGTCGTACACACAAAATTTGCTGGTCAGTCACGGCAGGGCGGATGGCAAGATAATATTGGTCGTCAAATTCATCAGCAAAGGGCATGGCAACAAAAACATGCGGTGTGGATTCATTGGCAAGCGGTTTGGTAAATTCTATATGCCAAGCGGCGGTTACTTCGGAAGTTACTTGACGGGTCAGGCTTTGCGTGGGCAAAAATTTGTCCAGATTTTCTTTAAGCAGGGCGGCTCGATGTTCTTCTCGCTCAATAATTGTCAGTTTTTTCAGTGTACTTGGCACAAGCCCTGCATCTTCTGCATCCGCAAAACCGAGCAGCAATGAACGAAATGCTTCTACCTCATCAAGAGCAAGTGCCGTATTCACACCGTGTAAGGTCGTGACCGCATGTTGGACATTCAACTGAGCATCGTGTAGGCTAGCCAATATATCCCGCCCGAGAGTCCGAATTTCTTCGTAACTGAGGGCAAAAATATTCACCGTACCAACTGCCAAAATTTGCGGGTAAGGTAGCTCCATTGCTTTTACGGTGGGAATCACCACGTATGCACCTACATCCAAGTCTTTCCGCAAAACAGAATTTCCTGCTTTATCCAGACGGCGACGCACCATTGCATCTAAGCCGCCTGAACGGGGAGATTGTTTAATGATGAGGATGTCTGCCGTATATTGAAGAACATCGCCATGATGAATTTCTATTTCAAATTGCATGTATACAACATCCTATGGAAGGATAACCCCGAAGCGCGTTTCCAAAATCTGGGCGGCGGGTTCAAACCACACACGCTGCATAGCCTCATGACGCTGGCGGTATTCATCTGGCAGGAGAGTAACAACCCAAGGCAGTTTTTCTGCCATCAACAGCCACACCAGCGCATAATCCCACAAGAAATTCCAGCGTTCCTGCTGCCAGATTTGCTGCTGTTGACGGTCTGAGAGTTGGTACTGATAGCGCATGAGCGCCGCTTTGACCGGAAAAAGCGGGTTGAGGTGCGAATTCAACTGCTGCGCGAACATCACCGCGTCCAGAATCGCCGGGCCTATCGCCGCTTGATGCCAGTGGGCAATTTCCTGTTTGCCATCTTTTGGGCGGGCAATCGTGTCAGGCCAATAGTTGGTATGCAACAGGGTAAAGGGTTCTTGGCGCAGCACATCCGAAATCGTATCCAATTTTTCGGTAAGGGAGGTAAACAGGGACAGATGAAAAGGGGTTGCCAGTTCGGGATAGGGGCAAAAAGAGGTTAAAATTTGGACGGTTTGTTGAATGACACTCGCCAACTGCGGATACCCGGTATCTAGCGGATGCCGCAGGTTCGCAAAGGTGTCTAAATCTTGATACAAATTCCAGTAATAATCGTGCAGCTTGGCAAGGTTATCCACAGCCTCACGGTAATCTTCCACCGTCCATGTTTGTGGGGCAAGCAAACTATTCGGCGCAAGCATCACCAACCATCCTTGGACATCATCGCCGGCAATCGTCATGGGGGTTAAGACAGGTAAATGCTCGGCGAGGTGTTTATAAAAATAATGTTCCCCTGCGCTCCCCTGCGATTTAAAAAATTCCTTAAGCAACAGCGCCAATTTGTTCCGTTTGCCATTGATTTCCACTTCGACCATGAATTGCCGCAGACGATACTGGCCTGTTTTTTCGCCTTCAATTTCACCCGGCAACACTGGCGGACGTGGCATCGGGTGAATATCAACCAATTGCAAATTTGGCGCACCCAGATATTTTCTTAACCCCGCCAGTAAAACATTCGTTCCAAAAGGCCACATATCAACCCCGCTACTCATCCCATTGGCGCGTGTAATTCACCTTCACTTTATCCAAGATTGCCTGCTCAAGGTCAATATTACACAGACTCGCTAATTGTAACAAATAAAGTGCCACGTCTGCCAATTCTGCGGCTAATGCGTCCTGCTGGCGACTTTCTTCTGACCATTGAAAATGTTCCAGAATTTCACTTGCTTCCAGCACCAAACTCACCGCAATATTGCGCGGTGTTTGCGGACGTTTGGAGTCCGTGTGATACCACCCTTTATCCTGTACCATCTGGTGCATTAAATTGGTCAGTTCGCGTAGTTCCATCTATCAGGCTCTCATAGTGATTTAAGAGGGAGTGCTAATTATAAAAACCAAGAAAATTCCGCCGTACTCCTGTTTGCCAGTGGCCTAGGTATCTCTATTGTGCTGCGATGGAAAACCAAAAGCAGGGCATCTAAAGAATCTCCCGCAACCCATTTACGTAACACCTATTAATAAGCGTTCGGGCTGCGTCCAGAGATGGTTTGCCACACAGTGCGGATAATAATTTTAAAATCCAACCACAGTGACCAATTTTCCACATAGTACAGGTCAGCCCGCAGACGGTCTGCAATCGGGGTATCGCCGCGCAATCCATTCACCTGCGCCCAACCCGTCATACCGGCTTTTTCGCGGTGACGTTCACTATAACGGGGATATTTGGCACGAAATTCCTGTACAAAGGAGATTTGTTCGGGACGCGGCCCCACCAGCGACATTTGCCCATACAGCACGTTAATTAACTGTGGCAGTTCATCCAGATTATTGCGCCGCATAAATTTGCCAATCCGTGTCACGCGGTTGTCATTGGCGGTTGTCCATTTGGCATATTTTTCTGCATCGGTGATCATGGTGCGGAATTTAATCACCGGAAAAGGTCGTCCATCCAAGCCCACCCGTTCTTGAATAAAAAACACCGGGCCTCTGTCCACCAGCCAGACACGCAGCGCCAGATACAGCAGAACCGGACTGAGAAATACCAAACCCACCGATGCGCCCACAATATCTACAATCCGTTTGAGGCTGAGTTTCCACCCACGCAACGACACATCGCGCACACTCAAGAGAGGAATCCCGATGAGGTCATCCACGGTGATTGTGCCAGCGATAAAGGCAAAGTTGTCCGGGTAAATTTTGATGTCCACATCCCCGCGCTGACACAGCCCCACCAACTGCACCAGATCGCGCCGTGTGGCTTCTGGCACAGCGATAATGACTTGATCCACCGCATGAGTATCAATTAGATATGGCAAATCTGCGATAATTCCGATAACTTCGGTTTTGGCAACGCGCCCTTCGCCCGCCGGGGTCACAGCCCCCACCAGTGTATAGCCTAAACTGGGGTTGTTGCGGATATTTTTTATGATTGACCGTGCGACCTCGCCATCACCGACCACGAGGACATTATCCCGCCCGATATTGGCTTTTTGCAGGCGAAACACAATCTGACGGTGAATTTCGCGTCCGGCATAAGTCAAAACAATGCTGTACACCCACGAATATAAAATCACCCCACGCGGATATTCAAAATCGAGACCCGTGTTGGTGAAGGCCAGCGTTTCAAAGGCAATCGCACCAATTGTCCCGATGGACACGTTTTGTAAAATATTCCAGAGAACATCAATACGGCTGACAGCACGGCGCTGGTGATACATCCGCCCAAAGTAAAACATAAGAAAAATTGTGGCGGTATTGACGACAGTGAGGGGCAAATAACTGATAAAACTGGGCGGGTCTTTGGGCAACCCCATGAGGGGAATATAGGAACGGGACACATAGCCCAGAAACAGGGCCAGCACCAGCATCCCTACATCAATTGAAATTTGCAGCAATGACAGAATCTGCCGCAGTCGTCTGTGCCGCCCTAATAGTGGCTGGGATGCCAGACTTCCTGCCAGGTCAGTCGGCCACCTTTCAAGATAAGGCCGCTCATCACCATCAGGTGTAACCACAACGGGGTCTTCTGTCGGTAGTGCATCCGGTAAAACATCAGCGATGACCGGTGGAATTCCTGTTGTGCGCGGTGATTCTTGCTGCTGGCGGCCCTCTTGACGTGCAGAACTGTTACGGCTGGGTTGTAGCGGATCGTCCACCCGGCTTGCTTGATTCGATATGCCCAATCGAGGTCTTCTCCGTACATGAAAAATTTTTCATTTAAAAGCCCCGCCCGGTCTATCGCTTCGCGGCGCACCATCATAAATGCACCGACTACCGAATCCACTTCGGTTTCTACATCGGGGTCAAGGTATGTCATGTTATAGCGCCCAAAAATTTTACTTTTGGGGAACAGGCTGCTCAAGCCCACAATACGGTAAAAACTCACCATCGGTGTTGGGAAGGAACGACGGCAGGCCAAATCCAGATTACCGTCCAGCATCATCAATTTCGGGCCAGCCACCCCCAATTGCGGGTCAGCGTCCATATATGCCACCATTTTTGCCAAGCCATCCGGCGGCAGTTCGGTGTCAGGATTCAGCAGCAGGGCGTAACGCGGTACATCAGGATGACCGGGCTGCCCGAATCCAAGCAAATGCAACCCTTTGTTATTGGCGGTGCTGTAGCCATCATTACTGGTGCTGGCGATGAGTTCTACTTGGGGAAATTCACGTTGTACCATCGCCACGCTGTCATCGGGGCTGTTGTTGTCTACGACCACGACCCGCAGGGTGACATTTTGGCTGGCAAAAACAGTTTCTAAACACCGCTTGAGCAGGGCGCAGGTATTCCAGTTGACAATCACAATACCAAGATCGTTCATATTTCCATTCTATCACGCCCCTACCTGACTATCAATTGATGCTTGTCTGACGCGCTTACAGACCAACATGACACCTCTCACTGGTAAAACGCTTAACTACCGCCGTATAATCTAAAAAATAGGTGATATGAAGAAAATTTTACATGGTTGTCAATAGGCAAGACCTCCTCACCCACTATCAGCAAAACCCGGCTGTGTCGGTACTGGTTATCGGCGGTGGTATCAACGGCATCGCTACCTTCCGCGAACTCGCCTTACAGGGCATCGATGTTCTTCTGGTTGAAAAAGGTGATTTTTGTTCAGGGGCAAGCGCGGGATCTTCGCACATGCTGCACGGCGGGATTCGCTACCTTGAAAATGGGGAATTTCGCTTGGTGCGCGAAGCACTTTACGAACGCAATTTGTTAATTGAAAACGCCCCCCACTATGCCAAACCCCTGCCCACCACCATCCCGATTTTTCGCTGGCTTTCTGGCATTCTCAACGCACCGTTGAAATTTCTGGATTTAAGCAACAAACCTGCCGAACGGGGAGCGCTGGTCATCAAATTGGGTTTGATGATGTACGACTTTTTCGTTCGCAAGCATCGTGTCATGCCGCAGCACGAAGTCTATTTGAAAAAAGAAGCGCTGCAAAAATACCCGTTTTTTAATTCGGACATTGTTTGCGCGGCGCGTTACTATGATGGATTCATGCCCAACCCCGAACGCCTCTGTTTAGACATTTTGATGGATGGTGAAACGGACAAAGCACACAGCTTAAACTATGTTTCGGTGGTGCGCGGGACAGGGGATACCGTCACGCTCAAGGACGAAATCACCGGACAGGAATTTGAGGTCAAACCGCAACTTGTGGTCAACGCGGCTGGCCCGTGGATTGACTTTGCCAACCGTGCTATGCAAAAACCAAGTCAATTTATCGGCGGGACAAAAGGCTCTCACCTTATCATTGACCATCCCGACCTGCTCAAAGCGACCAATGGCAGCGAAATTTTCTTTGAAAACAACGACGGGCGGATTGTCCTCATTTTGCCCTACCATGATAAAGTGATGATTGGTACTACCGACATTCCTATTGAAAATCCCGATGAAGCCCGCTGCACCGAAGCCGAAATTGATTACATTCTGGGCTTGGTCAAAAAAGTATTCCCCACCATTCACCTAGACCGTTCGCACATTGTTTTTAAATTTACGGGGGTGCGTCCACTGCCTGCGAGTGATGCTGCCACCCCGGGACAAATCAGCCGTGACCACAGCATCCGTGTCACGGAAGCAGGCAACGGGGTGAATTATCCGATTTATTCGCTGGTCGGGGGCAAATGGACAACGCAGCGTGCGTTTGGCGAACAAGCCGCCGATAAAATCTTGCAAAAACTGAATGCCTCACGTACCGTCCACACCCAGCATCGCGCCTTTGGTGGGGGCATCGATTATCCCAAAACCGAATCCGATGTCACCCGATGGCTGCAAAACCTTCCGGTGGAGATGCCCCGCGCACGGGTTTTGTTTGAACGCTATGGCACTTATGCGGAAAAAATCGCGCAGTTTATCGCACAGGGGCAGGACAAACCGCTTGACCATGCGCCCGATTACAGCCAGCGTGAGCTTCAATTCCTCACGCAGCATGAAAAAGTCGTGAATCTGGAAGATATGGTGCTGCGGCGGACTTTGCTGGGGATGTTGGGCAAATTAACCCTGCCCTTGTTGCAGGAAATCGCGGAGGTCATGGCACAGGAAAAAAATTGGACACCCGCAGATGTCCAGAAACAAGTCGATTCAACTGTCGCTACCGTGAGGGAAAAACACGGAACAGAACTGGTTACTGATCCAATGCGTCAATCAGTTCCCCACTCGTAACGCGAATATCTTTGAGCCAGCCAATGACCTGCCGTTTATCCAGTTCGGACACATCATCCAAACGGCGGGTCGCAATTGCGTCGTATAACTGGTCGAGCAAATCCAAAAACACAGAAAAATCTTGACCTGTGTAAGGGGCGACGATTTCGACGCGGGTGTGATGTCCACTTTCCATCCCTATAATCATTGTCCTCACACCTTTCATGAAGATTGTAAAAACTTATAACTAATTACACTATACAACAGTTTGAATTTGGTTGGGATAGGAGGATTGTCCTATTTGATTAAGAATTTGTAAGAAATTTATTTCCCGTTATCGCGTGAACCAAAAATTAACTCCCCTTACGCCCTGTGAAAAACTGATTTCTGCATAACCTGAGAAATTAAAATACCCCACCTTGACGTGGGGTATTTGTTTCAGGGGTATCCCTAGAAAAAATTAGCGGGCTGGCACAATCAAGGTGTTCAAGTCAACATCCTGCAACCCGTTTGGCAAAATCTGATGTGCCTTGCCCACCCGTTCTACCGGGCCGATTCCGACGGCATAAAACCCGCCCGCCAGCGCCGCTTCAATGCCCGCTTCGGCATCCTCAAACACCACACATTGAGTCGGCGGCAGTCCCAAACGCCCCGCGACCCACACAAACAAATCCGGGGCGGGTTTTTGATTGACCACGCTGAACCCATCGCCAATCGCCTCAAACAAATCGGCTACACCTAATTTTTCCAGCACGGTGCTGGCATTTTTGCTGGCAGAGCCAATCCCCAAGAGGATGCCTCTGGCTCTGGCAGCGTGCAAAAAATCCAACACACCCGGCAGCAAATCCTGCGGGGTGATTTCATCGAGAAAGCGACGGTAATCGTTATTTTTGCGCTCCATCATGTCGAGCATTTTTTCTTCGCGGAAGGTGCGTCCTTTGAGCAGGATTTCCAAACTGCGCCGACGCGGTACTCCCCGCAGGGCTTCATTATCCTCACGGGTAAAGGGCAACCCTTCCTCATCGGCTAATTTTTTCCATGCCCGAAAATGAAATTCGGCGGTATCGGTGATAACCCCATCAAGATCAAAAATATAGCCTATCTGCATGGGTTATCCTTTGGGCAGCACAATGGTAACAGGTTTGCCCTGATGATAAATTTTGAACGACACGCGCCGCCAATGTTCCGGCAGACAGGGGTGGGTCGTTACACTTCCATCGTCACGGAGCGCTAGCCCGCAAAACCCAAACACCACCGCCTGCCACACCCCCCCGCACGAGGCAGCGTGAATCCCATCGTGTACATTGCCTTTGAGGTCGGCTAAATCGACGGTGGCGGCGTAAATGAAATTTTCGTAGGCTTCTTCCACCCGATTTAAACGCGCCGCCACCATCGCATGAATGGATGGACTCAATGACGACCCATGATCGACAACTTTGGAATAGAGTTCCCAGTTGCGCTGGAGAAAATCATCATCTCCCAAATCTTTGCCGAGCAGCGCCATCAACATGACCACATCGGCTTGTTTAATAACACGGAAGCGCTGGGTTTTTTCGTGACCCAGAATGACATCCATATTGGTGACACGCGGCGTATAATCTTCTAGGTTAATCGGTTTGAGGCGTTCAAAGAAATTCTCGAACTGTTCCAGCACCCCGTCCACCTGCGGAATCCACATTTTTTCAGCGATGGTTTGCCATTGCTGGCGCATGTCCGATGTCAAGCCGAGCGATTGTTGCAACCGCGTGGCATCGTCAAGCGTGTGATGTTCCAGCCATGCCCACACATCCAGTGCCGTTTGCAAATGCCAAACAACCATGCGATTGGTAAAAACGCTGTTATCTACATTTTCATGGTATTCATCCGGGCCAATTTGCATCCGTAACTCGTAGCGGTCTTTGTCGGCGTTGTATTCTGCACGGCTGCCCCAGAATTTTGCCGTATCCAGCACCAATTCCGCGCCATATTGACGAAACCATCCATCATCGCCCGTCCAGCGCCAGAACTGCATGACCGCGTAGGCAATATCCGTCGAAATATGCTGCTCGTTGTCGCCTGTCCAGATGCGGATTTCGCGCCCATGAGCATCCGTGACCAAACGCGGGGTGGTTTCTTCGCCCGTGTCGGTACTTTCCCATGGGAACATCGCGCCCTCATACCCTGCTTCTGCCGCTTTGTGTCGTGCGCCTGCCAGATTGTGATAGCGATACATCAGCAAACGACGGGCGAAGTCAGGCCGACTCAGGGTAAACGGCGGCACCATGAACAATTCCGTATCCCAGAAAACATGCCCTTTGTAACCATGCCCACTGAGCGTTTTTGCCCCGATGCTGACCCGTTCTTCGGTGGTGGGAGCTGCAATCAGCAAATGATACAAATTAAAGCGGATGGCCTGCTGTGCGACTTCATCCCCGTCAATCTGGACATCCATATCCTGCCAGTAATCCGCCCATGCCGCGATATGTGCAGATTTGAGCGATTCATAACCCGTTCTAACTGCCTGCTGCAAGGTCGCTTGCGTGACAGTACGCGGGTCGTTGCTGTCACGCGAGGTGTGCAGCGCAACCAGTTTTGTTACCTGTATTTTTTGATTCTGCGCCACGGTAAAAGTTGTTTGATGGGCTGGTGTGCGCGGGGAAGAAACATCATGCCATGCAGCCTGTTCAGAAAGCAAGGTTTGTCCCCGCATGGCAACCGTATAACCACTCTGGTCAGTGAGGCCATGTATTTCCAGCGTGTCTCCCGTGCTGCCGCCCGTGAGGGTTTGCCAGTGGTCAACTTCCGGTGGATTAACCACAGTGCCATCCAACAGACTGGTGATTTCCAGCGTGTGTTGGCCTTCATTCAAGACCTGAATTAAAACTTGCAGCGCCAAGACATGCGGATTGTTCAAACTGGTGAAGCGTTCAAAGGCAAACCGCACCACGGTTTCTTGATCGGGACTTTGCCACAACACCCCGCGCCACAAAATCCCGGTTTTTAAATCGAGCGTGCGATGATAGCCCATCAACCGTCCCCGATTCATGCGGAAATCTTCGCCATTAATGCGGATTCGCAAGGCGAACCAGTTGGGCAGCGCAACCAATTCGGGAACAAGCGTATTGGCTTTGTGGTTGTAAATCCCATGTGCCAGTGTTAAATCGGACTCATGGGGATACCCCTCCTCAAAGCTACCCCGCACACCGACCAGCCCGTTGCCAATCGTAAAAATTGTTTCGGTGTGGGGTAGTTTTTCGGGGTGAAAGGGATGTTCGGTAACTTCCCACAAACGTTT
The DNA here is from genome assembly GCA_964639245.1 of uncultured Anaerolineae bacterium. Lineage (GTDB taxonomy): Bacteria > Chloroflexota > Anaerolineae > Aggregatilineales > J027 > SB15. Next base: position 28,805 of record CAZXCU010000014.1, on the reverse strand, counting down.
TTCAAAAGCTCTCATAAGCTACAAATTTCCTCTCAAGCTACTGGATCGAACAATAAGCTCAGGTTGGAGAAGATAATGCGATTCTTCCAGCGAGTCGCCCTGTAATTGAGCAAGCAGCATCGACACCAGCCGTTCGGCAACTTCCGCAATCGGTTGGCGTAGGGTTGTTAAGGGTGGGGAGATATATTCCGCCGTTGGGATGTCATCAAATCCGGTTAAGGCAATGGCTAAATGGTGTTCGTTGAAGTAGCGCAGCGCCCCGATTGCCAGAATATCGCTTAAGGCCACCACCCCAGTGGGCGGTTCTGCCAGACTCATCAACTGTTTAGCGGCCTGGTAGCCTTCCGGGACAAGATTTTCGCAACGCACAATCAGGGTGGGGTCAAGGGTCATATCATGTTCATACAGCGCCTGGGTATATCCACTGTACCGTGCATCTCCCGCGACTGAATTGGGAGGCCAACCGATAAACCCGATGCGCTGATGTCCCTGTTCTAAAAGGTGGGTCGTTGCCAACCACAAGCCCGCGCAACCGTCCACATCTACCCATGCCACTTTGTCATCAAGGGGCGAATTCGTCCGCCCAAACATCGTGAATGGTACACGGCGTTCATGCAAAAAAGCGATACGCGGGTCGTGGTCTTCGGTATTGGCGATGATAAACCCATCGACACGTTGACTGTCAATCATCTCGCTAAAAGTGGGGACACTCTTATCAATCGGGTCGTCAAAAATCAACAGATGGCGGCCTGTGGCCTCCAAGCCTTGAATCACTGCATGTAAAAAGGTATCCAGCACCGGATTGCCTTCGTGCAAATCCAGCGGCGCACGCCATGGATAGCCAATGATGCGTGCCTGCTGCTCACGCAGATTACGCGCTTGGGTACTGGGGGTGTAACCAAGTTGTTGGATAACATCCAACACGCGCTGGCGGGTTTCCGGGCTGATGTTGCCCTTATCATTTAAAACATAAGAAACCGTAGTAACAGAAACTCCGGCAGCTCGTGCTACTTCTTTGATAGAGGTCATGCCCTGCGCTCCTGAGATGCACGGAACAGCGCCAATCTATCCAGAACCGCCGCATTGGACACCGCCGAAATCGCACCCCATGTCAAAACGACCCACAGCGCGGCTAGCACCACACTTACGAGGGCAATCAGCACAATCGACAGCAACACCACCAGCGTAAAGACGGGGTTGGTCAGGGTCATGACCGCCGCATTACGAGTCGCGCCCACCAGCGTGGGCTGTTCCATTTCATAATAGATTGTCCAAGTATAAAACAGAATCCCCGCCCAAAGCACGGTGGAAAGCCACCAGAATATCCGCAGTACCGAAATAACTCCTGAGTCAACCGTGCGATAGACGAGTAAATTGCCAAAATTCACCACACCATAGGCCAGCATGAATGCGCCCCACGGCATCGCCCGCAGCAAGTTGGCTTTAAAGGTTTCCCAGAACAGGTCAAGGTCTGCGCCAGTCGGTTCGGTTTGGGCGACATGCCCCACCCGCCACAACGCACTCCATGCGGCAGGTAGGGTCACAATCGGCAAACTTAACGCCAGAAACGCCAAATTTGACCAGATATAGGCATAGCCACTCAGCCGGACATTATTTAGACCCCGCCCTACCGCACGTATCGCCGCCAACATTAGCCCTTCAATCCGGTGTAACTAATGCCTTCTACAAAATAACGCTGAAAAGCAAAGAAAATCAGCACTAGCGGCAAAGTCGTAATGACAGATCCGGCAAGGAAGGAATGCCAGCGTAAGTTTTCTCCGACTTCCCCACGTAAAAAGGCCATCCCCAAGGGCAGAGTCCACAATTCGCTGCGTGGTGCGACCAGCAAAAGCACCTGCAAAAATTCGTTCCACATGCCCTGAAAACTGAAAATCGCTAGCGCAGTCAGCGCGGGGGTCGAAATGGGCAGCACGATACGGAAGAAAATCCCGAAGCGGCTGGCCCCGTCCACCATCGCGGCTTCTTCAATTTCTTTGGGAACTGTTTCAAAAAATTGTTTCATCAAGAAGACACCAAACAGACTCGCTGCAAAAGGTAAAATCAGCGCGGGATAACTGTTCAGTAGTCCGATTTCTTTCAAAATGATGAAACGCGGCAGCAGCAGCACAATGCCCGGAATCATCAAGATTCCGAGTATCAGAAAAAACATAAAGCGGCTGCCGGGAAAGCGCAAACGAGCCAGCGCATAGCCTGCCATCGAATCAAAGACGAGATGCAAAACCGTGACCGCTACCGCCACAAACGCGGTATTAAGTACCCAGCGCGGCAGGCGTGCATCAAAAATTTCCTCGTAACCGTCAGTTGAGGGGTTAAACGTAATGCCCCCGGCGGTTTCGTCGGCGGCAAGCACCGTTCGGACTTCTTCCCCCTCCTCGTTAATCCGGGTGGATTCGCACTTCGCGGCGGGTGGGACAGGGATAATCGCTTGCCCTTCGGTTTGGATGGCAGGCAAACATTTAAACGAATTGCTCACCGTCAACACAAACGGCAGCAGTTGAATCAGCGCGAAAATGATAATCACTGACCAACCGAAAATCGGAAAAATAACGCGCACAAAATTTCCGAAGGGGGTGGTCGGTTGGTTCAGGAGAGGCGTTTGGGTTGCCATGATTTTTTCTCTTATACCTCGCTGCGTTCGCCGCCGATAAACCGACGTTGAAGGATGGTAAACACAAAAATGATGACAAACAATACCATCGCGGTTGCTGTTGCCATGCCCATGTTGGAGCCGGGGCCAAAAGCGTTGCGGTGTACCAGCACAGCAATCGTGCGCGTGGCATCCTCCCCGCCAATCACATACACCTGGTCGAACACTTGGAAGGTTCCGATGAGGCCGAGTGTAATCACAAAAAACGTGGTCGGGCGCAGCAGGGGAACCGTCACCTTGCGGAAAGTTTGCCATGCGTTCGCGCCGTCAATTTGTGCGGCTTCATACACATGACCGGGGATATTTTGCAGCGCCGCAAGGAAAATCACCATCATGGTGCCGATGGTTGTCCATGTGTTCAAAATCATAATCATCGTCATGGTGACGCTGGGGCCGCTAATCCAATTCCACATGCGAACATCCAGAAATTTTTCGCCCGCCCAATCCCCCGCGCCGCGTCGGTCAATCCCGAACAGGCTCAGAATCCAGTGAAAAACACCACTGGAATCATCGACCCAGTTGATATTTTCATAATTGGGATAGAACAGGCCGATAAATTCGTTGACCAACCCGCCGCGTGAGAACAGCCACATGAAAACAATCGAGATGACGACTGAGGAAGTCAAGGAAGGTAGGTAAAAAATGGTGCGGAATGTACCGCGTGCCTTCAACCATTTCTGGTTGACAATCACCGCCAGCACCAGCGCGATTACGGTTTGGGTTGGCACAACCCCCAACACATAGTACACCGTGTTTTTCATTGAAATCATGAAACGTTCGCGGGGGGTGCCTTCTTCAAATAACAGACGTTCATAGTTGTCTGTGCCAATCCATTCAAAGGCATTTTCGTTAAATCCCAGCGACTCTTCCGCCCGCAGTTGTTTGATGCCGTCCCAATCAGTAAAGCTCAAATAGAGCGAGAGCAGCACAGGGATAATCAAAAATACCGTAAAAATGATGAGTGCGGGGGCCATAAAGAGGTAGCCCGCGATGGCTTCTTCCCACTGGCTCGTTTGATAGAATCTGCGGGATTTAACTGGCGGGGCATCACGTTTGGCAGGGGTTTGGACGGTTGCCATAAAATCCACCTTTCTAAAAACCATTAATTAATTTAAAGGCACACTGGCACGTCCCAGTGTAAGCAACGTGCCAGTGTGAGACAAGGAGATTTATTCGCCCAATGCTTCTGCAAGCACATCGCTTACGTCGCTAATGACATCTTCGCTAACCAGGTTGCCCGCCATGGCTTCGCGCAGGGCATTGTTCAGCGCGGGTTCCAGCAGACCAATCACACCCGCCGGGAATTGATACGGGCGCGCTACTTCTGCACCTGTCACGAAGGGTTCAAATTCCGCACCGCGTACTTCCAACCAGCGTTCGGCAGCCGACGGACGCGGGGGCATCACACCAAAACCAGCATCCGCAATCATCATTGAGCCTTCTTCGCCCGTCAGGAAGTTCACCAGCGTCCACGATTCATCGGGATTGTCGTTGTCGGCAGCCACACCGTAGCAAACGGTAAACGCCATCGTTGCTTCACCCGCCGGGCCTGCTGGCAGTTCGACCACACCCCAATTGGTGTCAGGGTAGTTGTCCGCGAGGAATTGAATCGCCCAGTTGCCTTCCATCGCCATGGCGACGCTGGCTTTACCGAAGGCTTCACCACCCCAACCCGCATCAACATCGGAAGGCGGCGCGGCAATTCCATCTTCGACCATGCCCAGATAGAAGTCGAGCGCTTCCATTGTGGCATCACTATCGAAGGTGCTTTCTGTACCCTCTTCATTCAACACACTACCGCCCGCTTGATACAGGAAAGGCAGCCAACGCGGAAGTTCGGCAGGCACAACCAGCCCAACCACATCATCATTGGTCAGCGCTTCAGCCGCCGCCCGCAATTCATCCCATGTCCAATCATTGGTGGGATATTCCAAGCCTGCTGCATCAAACAAATCTTTGTTGTATTGCAGCGCCAATGTAGAGAAATCTTTGGCAGGGCAATAGAACGTATCATCTAAAGTGAAAACGTTCACCAATGAGGGGAACAGACCTTCAACATCTTCGTAATTTTCACCCGCAGGGGCAATCACACCCGCTTCAACAAAATCGGGCAAACGGGAACTATCTACATAGAATACATTGGGCGCATCGCCACTGGCAAAGGCCGCTTGTAAAGTCGTGTCATATTCAGGAACGAGGCTAAGTTCGACATTGATGTTGGGGTTTTGTTCCATGAACGCATCCACCATAGCTTGAAGGGCGGCGTTTTCCGCTTCTGAGGACGACCACCCCATCAACTGGATGGTTACTTCATCCTGTGCGCTGGTGACGGCCATCCCTGCAAAACTGGAAATGACCAATGCGACAACAAGGAGTAGAGCAAAGGAACGTTTAGTCATGACCTTTTTCCTCCTGAGGAAAATTATATAAAAGAATTTTAGTGAAACGATTTAGTAAATCGTTTCACTAAAATTAGCACACTTCAAATGAACTGTCAATCACTTGGCGTTAAAACTAGATGAGAAACCGATAGAAAAAATTTGCAGGTAAGGGGCTTTCAGCGAAAAATGCCTGATTGTAGGATAAATAGGCGACAAATTTTGCATAAGGGGTAAAGCAAGTTGATGTTGAACTCAACGCGCCCCAAGCGATTTATCTGCACCAATCCGCACCGCCACAACATCCCCCTTCGCAGTGAGGACATCCCCCGCTTTCACTTCGCACACAACGCGGGTTTTCCGTCCGATGTCTCCCGTCACCTGTGCTTGAAGTTGAATCGGTTGGTCAAGCGGGGTTGGTTTGAGATATTTTATATTTAACTCGCCCGTCACATAGGAAATATGCGGTTGGCTGCCCATATCACGCTGCTCGTGCCGATAGGAAAACGCAATTGCAGTCCAGATAGAATGACAGTCAATGAGGGAAGCGAGCAGCCCACCGTACATCACATTGGGAAAACCCGCGTTAAATTTGTCTTTTGGGTGAAAAATCGCTACCAGAAAATTGCCATCATCCGAGAAAAAACTCTTTATTTGCAGCCCGTCCGGGTTGGCAGGCCCACAGCCATAACAGGTTGCCTCAGGCCATATATCCTGAACCGCAGTGTTCATCAAATCACATCCTCGTCACTCTTTTTTCTCAGTGACTTTACGATGAAAAGCAGGCATAGGCAAGATGAATCGCCCACAGCCTGCCCTTCATTCCATCCCAAAACTACCCGATGTTGACACCGTTAAAATTTGTCCGTCCGGGGAAGGGATGCAAATTGAAATTTTGCACCACGTCTGCGGTAATCCCCAGCGATGCGAAGAAATACGGAATGACCAACGGGCCACGTTCAATCAAAACACGCTGAATTTCCTTGTAGGCATTGACCCGTTCTTCCTCGTCAAGCGTCGTACCTGCCACATCAATCAGCGCATCCAGTTCTGCATCGCTAAAATGCGATTCATTCCATACCGCCCCTGTTTTGAGCGAGGTTTCCAGATAAAACTGTGGGCGCGGACGTGATCCCCATGGAGTAATGCCCAAATCGACTTCTAGCCAGCCATTTTCGCCATAGTAGGTCGCTTCATCCTGCAATTCAATTTCAATGCGGATGCCTGCTTCTTCCCATTGCGCTTTGAGCGCTTCGCCAAGTGTAGGCCGATCCCCTGTGTTGGGAATATAGAGGGTCAAATCCAGACCATCGGGATAGCCTGCTTCCGCAAGAAGGGCTTTGGCGGCTTCGGGGTCACGGGCAGGCAGGGGTGTTTCTTCACTGTAGTATGCCGAAAACAACGGCCCGATGGGGGTATCGCGTCCAACAGCGCCCAAACCTAGCTGTACGCGGTCAAAGATTTCTTGGCGGTCTGTTGCCAATCGGAAGGCTTGGCGAACTTGAACACTGCTGCCGGGTTCACGGTCAGAGCGCAAACGGATGAGATCATGCCCGTTGGTTGGCAAACTGATAGAAGTCAACCCCGCTTCATCTGCCAGCGCAAGGAAAGTTGCATTGTCCATCCGCACAGCCACATCCACAACCCCGCCTTGCAAGGCACTAATCGCGGCCTGGTTATCGGCAAAGTAGACGAATTCTAATGTCTCTACGCCGGGTGCGCCGCCCCAATAGTCGGCGTTGGCAGAAAACACGGCCTGTACCCCGGCCTCAATTGTTTCTACTTTGAAGGGCCCTGTTCCGTTAAATGCTGTCCCAATATTTTCTGCATTGGCCTTTAAAATCACCGCGTGGTTATCCGACAGATCATACAGAAAATCGGGGTTGGTTTCGGAGAGGGTAAAAACCACCGTGTTGCCTTCGCCCGCTTCAATGCTGGCAATATTGCTGTATAAATCGCCGGTGGCGGTTTCGGGGGTTTTGAGACGGTTGAATGTCCAGACCACATCCTCCGGGTTTAAATCGCTGCCATCGTGAAATTTCACACCTTCTTGCAGGGTCAATGTATAGGTCAGGCCATCTTCGCTGCTTGTCCACGCCGCAGCTAAACGCGGTACAAGGGTCGAACCCGCGTCCGTATCGATCAAGTAATCATACACCGCATTCAAAAAGGCAATTTCACTGTCAGCGGAGGCCTCTAACGGGTCGAGGGTAAAGGTCGGATTCCAAGCGACACGGAGTGTTCCGGTTTGGCGACGGGCAGCAAGCGCGGCGGATTGGGCAGCCGACAAATCAAAACCAATAGGGCCGACTAGGCTCGCAGCCATGCCAGCAGCAGTGAATTTAAGAAAGTGACGACGAGAAACTTTGGATGTCATGGTTGTCTTCCTTTTGCTAATTGGCCTAGGTGGACAGAAACCATGACCGGATATGCCCAACTTCGCGGAGGAAATTGAAGTGGGCAAGTCTCACCAACGGCGGGGCAAGCTGACGTTCCCGGCGCATCCGTACAAGGTCACGCAGGGTCATCAGTAGCGCCCGCAGGCAGTGTTTGGGCATGGCATCAGAAACACACATAGGATTCACGAAAAATTTCTCCACAGTAACCTAGACGTTACCGCGTGGACGAATATTACCTAAATTAGCTCATTTGTTCAAAAAGCTAACCTTTTATATTAGTCTTGGGAGGATGAGAAAACGTTACACCACAAGATGCGGCAGTTTTTCTCCGCGCAAACCCGCCAGCAAGTTCTCCGCCGCCATCGCGGCCATCCGATTACGGGTCTGCACACTGGCGCTCCCGATATGCGGAATCACAATAACATTCGGCAAAGTCAGGAGGGGGTCATCCATTAAAATGGGTTCGGGGTCAGTCACATCCAATGCCGCCCCACCTAGTTCCCCATTTTTGAGTGCTGCATACAACGCTTGCTGGTCAACAATCGGGCCACGCGCTGTATTGATAAGCAATGCCGTCTTTTTCATGAGGCGGAGGCGCTCAGCATTCATCAAATGTTTGGTTTGCGGGGTAGACGGGGTATGAATCGAAACAAAATCGGACTCGCGCAACAGGGTTTCTAAATCGACAGCCTGTACATCGCCCGCGTCCGCTTGGGTTAAACGGGGGCTGTAGCCCAAAATATTCATGTCAAAGCCTGTCGCACGCTTGGCAACCGCCCTGCCGATTCTACCGAATCCGATGATACCCAAGGTTGCGCCGCGCAAATCGTGTCCCAGCAACAGTTGGGGATGCCATGTCTGCCACTGACCTGCCCGCACATAATCCACCCCTTCCACAATGCGCCGTGCAAGGGTCAGCAGCAGGGCAAACGCCAAATCCGCCGTTGCATCCGTCAGTACCCCCGGTGTATTCCCCACCCTGATTCCACGTTGTTTAGCGGCCTCAAGGTCAATATTATCTACACCCACCGCCATTTGACTAATGACCTTAAGCTGGTCTCCGGCAGCATCCATGATGTCACCATCGATCTTATCGGTGACAAGACTGACAATCCCTTCTACGCCGTGTACCCGTTCCCTCAGTTGTTGGCGAGTCGGCGGAAGATCATGTTCCCAAACATCGGCATCAGTTTCCGCTCGAATTTTATCCAGCCCGGCAGCTGGAATCTGACGGCAGACAAAGACTTTAGCTTTCATCATTTTTCCGCCGCATATTTCGTGCCATAGACGCAAGATTTTGGAAATAATCGTTGTCGGTAATTTCGTCCACCTGTTCCTGCACCCGTTGGTCGTCAATTTGGATTCGCAGACGCTGGACTTCACGCTGGGCTTGCACAAGGTCATCTTTGACCCGTTCAAACAAACGGGCGTTGGCAATCGCAATTGCGGCTTGGTTGGCAAAAGCAGTCAACAGGGGGATGATGTCCATATTGAAGACACCCATCATCAAACGATTATCCGCATAGAGTACGCCCTGTACTTTTTCCTGCCAGATCAACGGAATCACGATGATCGAACGTAAATCATGGCTTACAACGCTAGCCATGCCGCTAAACCGCGAGTCTTCCTGCGCGTTGGTGGTGATGAGGGGTTTGCCCTGCTCCATTGCCGAGTTGATAATCCCGCGACTAAAACTGACTTCCTTGTCGGAAAGGCTTTCTTTATCCCAGTCACGCGCCGCATGAATTTTGAGTTCTTCGCCCGATTTAAGCATCAGAAAAGCCCGTTCTGCCCCTGTCAATTGAATGACAGTATCAATAACATCTTCTAGCACCCGTTCCAAGTCCAGCGAGGAAGTCATCAACGCGGAGGTACGCACCAATTCTTGCATTTGCCCCAACTGACGGCTCAATTTGCGTGAATTTTTTTTCAAATTCTGCTTTTGAACTTCCGTTTGATTAATGAGGTTATCGACATTAACCGGCGGTTGAATCCCCTGCTGATGAAGTTTGACGGTGACTTGCGCCAATGCCATTGCCATTTGCTGCAAAAAGCTGTCCATACGGGCGATTGTTTCATCCAATTCGGTAGCTGGTTCAATTTTTTGAGTCACGGTGCGGTCTCCTGTTGCTATTATTTCTGCATGATGGGACAAGTGCCATTGTACCATTTCTACCCACGAACCCATGCAAACATGACGAATGGTATCGTGTTTATTATGACCATCTTTGCCATAGAAGACAAAATTAGGGCGAAAATTTCAAAGGGATGTTAATATCATGCGATACCGAAACACACATCCTGCGGGATAGGAAACCCTCAACTCATCCAATGAACTTGTTGCGGCGAGAAATTTTTCTATCCTCATTAATTTACTATTTTAAAGACAGCAAGTGGCTGTTCTTAAGGAGATTCTTATGGAGTTCGGAATTACTTTTAAGGGGGACATGACCCCCGAACGCACGCTCAAACTCATCCAGCAAGCAGAGGCTGTTGGGTTTGACTATGTGTGGTTTTTTGATTCGCACGTCCTCTGGCAAGATTGTTATGCCATGATGGGCGCGGCTTCCCAATTGACTCAAAAAGTGCGTTTCAGCCCGTGTGTGACCAATCCGGCGGTGCGCGATTGGTCTGTCACCGCCAGTATGCACGCCACGCTTGCCCGTCTGAGTGGCGGACGCATGGATATGGGCGTGGGACGCGGGGATAGTTCGCAGCGCATGTTAGGCCGTAAACCCGTCACCTACAAAGAAATGGGTGAATTTGTGGAGGTTGTGCGGAAATTGGTACGCGGGGAAGAAGCGCCAGTGTTGGATCATCCGACGACGCTGGTATGGTCAAATTATGACATGCCCATCTGGATTGCGGCGTATGGCCCGTTGGCGCTCAAAGCGGCAGGCGAACATGCCGATGGGCTGATTATTCAACTGGGCGACCCCTTCCTGAGCAACTGGTTTATTGAACAATTCCATGCAGCGGCTCAAAATGTGGGACGGGATGCTTCCAAATTGCGCGTTTGTGCTTCCGCACCAGTCTACATTTCGGATGACATGGCGCTCTGCCGTGAACAAACCCGTTGGTTCCCCGCGATGGTCGGCAACCATGTGGCAGATTTGGTTGAAAAGTATCATACCGGGGGCAGCGCCATTCCCGCCGATTTCCTTGCTTATATTGAAGGGCGCAAAGGCTACAACTACAAAGAACATGCCGACAAAGACGCTGACCATCTCGATTTCATCTCCGATGACATCATTGACCGCTTCGGGATTCTTGGCCCGGTGGAAGCGCACATCGAGAAGATTCAAAAACTCAAAGACGTGGGTGTGACCCAGTTCAACATTTATCTGATGTGCGGCGACGAAGAAAATATCGTGGAACAGTACGGCAAAACGGTGCTGCCCGCGTTTAAATAGTTATCGCTTGTCAGTTTTCAGTGATCCGTTAAAAAGATGATCCTGAAAACTGAAAACAAAGGAGATTTTTCATGGGAACCTTATTTAAGAATGGGACGGTCATCACGGCGGGGGATATGCTCAAGGCCGATGTGCTGGTCGAAGGCGAAGTTGTCACCCTCATGGGGTTGAACATCCCCTCCGATGGACATGAGGTCGTGGATTGCACAGGCAAATATTTAATGCCGGGCGGGATTGATGTCCATACCCATCTGGATTTGCCGTTTGGCGGCACCATTAGCAATGACGATTTTGAATCGGGGCATATTGCAGCTGCTTTTGGTGGAACAACCAGCCATATCGATTTTGTGATTCAACCGATTGGCGGGAGTTTGGCAGATGGCTTAAAAACATGGCGCGAAAAAGCCACCAAAGCCTGCATTGACTATGGCTTTCATATGGCGATTACCGACTTACGCAATGAAGTGATGGAAGAAATTCCGAGTCTGGTCAACGAAGGTGTAACCAGCCTCAAAGTCTTTATGGCGTACAAAAATGTGTTCATGGTGGATGATGATACGCTGTTTCGTACCATGCAAACAGCTGCCCAAAACGGCATGATTGTGATGGTACACGCAGAAAATGGCGATGTCGAAGCCCTGCTCACCCCGCAACTTCTCAAGGATGGCAAAACCGATCCGAAATATCACGCCTCCTCGCGCCCCCCGGAAATCGAAGGGGAAGCGACCAATCGGGCGGTGGTTATGGCGGGTTTAACCGGTTGCCCCTTGTATGTGGTACATATGACCTGTGAACCCGCTATTCAAGCACTGGCACGCGGACGGGCATTGGGCTATCCGGTGATGGGCGAAACCTGTACCCAATATTTATTTCTGACGGTGGCAGAACACCTTGCTGCCCCCGATTTTCAGGGCGCAAAATATGTGTGTTCCCCGCCCATTCGCTCGACCCACGACCAAGCAGTCCTCTGGAAAGCCTTACAAAGCGGCACACTCCAAGCCGTTAGCACCGACCACTGCGATTTCTGGTTTGAAGGTGGGGTTGGCCCGTGGCAAGCATGGCTGGAGAAAAATGGCAATACGGATTGGGTCGGGTATGAAGCACAAGACCCCACCTATCGCCGCCCCGGTAAAGAATTGGGCAAGGGCAATTTTGCCAAAATCCCCAATGGGATGCCCGGTTTAGAAGACCGGATGATGGTTGGTTGGCATCACGGGGTCAACAGTGGTCGGATGAGCGCGAGTCGGTTTGTCGAACTCCACTGCACCAATCCCGCCAAGATTTTTGGGATGTACCCGAAAAAAGGCACCATTGCAGTGGGTTCGGACGCAGATATTGTGGTGTGGAATCCTGACAAGGAACATACCATCAGCGCAAAAACCCATCATATGCGCGTCGATTACAATGTCTACGAAGGCATGAATGTCCGGGGGATGCCGGAAAAAGTCTATCTGCGCGGTAAAAAAGTCGTGGATGGCGACCAATGGACGGGTGAAAAGGGCAAAGGCCAATTTGTTGCCCGTCAGCCTCATGCCCCGGTTCTGTAAATTTCACGGTTAAACAAACAAGGGGCATTAAGCCCCTTGTTGTCAATGACAGACTATTCTTCCTCATCCGGCTCAATCGCAAAGGTTGAACCTTCGCCACGTCCATAGACTTCGGGGAAGTAAAATTCCTGCGCGGTGGGCGGAATGACGTTGTATTCGCCCTGCAAACCCAAACGAATGGTATAGCGAAATTCGTAAGTGCCACGCGGAAGATACGTTGCGTACATGACGACTTTTTCGTCGCGGAATTCGGTACGGGAGAAATACCACCAGCCCCAGCCATAATACAAGGGGTTGGTACGACTGAGTTCAGGACGCTGCGACACCACGCTGCTGGTTAGCAAGTTCGGGTCAACCGCCGATGACCCCGCCGGAATCGGGTCTTCGACAATCACGTAGTGCAAATCACTCGGCGCGATGATGGTCAGCACGACCTCTACTTGGTCGCCCACTTTACCCTGTGTAATCGGGGTGAGGGTATCATCGTTAAAGGCGTAGTATTTGCGGTCTACAATGATGCCCGCGTTGACGGCTTCCACTTCTGGTACAGGCACATACACGTTCAAATGGGCAGTGTAGTAGAGATTGCCCTGTCCATCGGTGCGGGTGAAGGTCAAACGGTTGGCCTCATCTTGAAGGAGTTCAGCGACTTCCACGCGCAACACTTCAGTTTCTTTGACATTTTCCTGTGTGGCCGTGTTGTCCTCAAGGGCTTGTTCTTGCCCGTTAAGGCCAACGGCAAAGGTGTAATCGGGGCGAAGTTCCCCTGTCACCACCATCCAATCGGTCAGCGCCATCACCGCCCATGCGGTTTCTTGAGTCGATTCCCACGCATCGGCATTGCGTGCCACCATCAGCCAGCGAATGACCATCGGAATAAGTTGGTTTTCCGCGTCAATTTCAATCATCGCTTTGAGGATGAGGGCGGTGGTGCGGGTATTGGTTGTCCAGTTGTAACGATCCCGTTCATCTTCAAAATGTGCGCCGGTGGCACTCAGCACCGCGTTACCGACAAATTCGGTGATGAAATGGTTAAGCCGTTCATCGTCTGGATTCATGGTTGCCATCGCCAGCGCCAAAAATGCCTTTGCATCAAGGTTCAACTGGATGAAATATTCATCGTAGAGGAAAGTGGCTGCGCTCGGTTCAAAGAATCCGGCTTGTGAGAGGGCAAAAATCAGGAAGGCCTGCCGATTCAACTGCCAGCGATACGGTTCTGAGGGTAAGTTATCAAGATAGTCCTGCACGAATTCGGCGGCGCGGTTAATGACTCGCTGATCAACCGGATAGCCACTGCGTCCTGCTTCGACCAAACCGATAATGGCGTAGGCGGTGGTGAGAGGATTGCTTTCATCTTCCGGGAACCACCCCCACCCACCGTCGGTATGTTGCTGGGCATAGAGACGCTGCACGGCAAACCCCAACTGCTCATCGAGGTTGGCTTGCAATTCTGCATCATAGAGGCCAAGCTGCGAAAATGCCCGCAGGGTGATGGCATTGGGCAAAAAGCGGCTAACGGTTTGTTCGATACACTGATAGGGATAATTTTTCAGGTAGTCCAAGCCATCCACGGTGGCGGCAGCAAGCGAACGATCCACGCGGACGGTTAAATCGCCCTGTGTCACATCAAACAAACGCGGCAGGGTGATAATTTCGCTGCGTGTGCCTGCCTCTGGCCCGGTTAATGCCCCGCCTGTTCCCACGGTTTCGCGCACTTCATATTTATAGACCGGCAGCAGATTGTCTTCCCCTTGCCCCAAAGGTGCTTCGCTGGCATCAGTGAACTGCCCGTCGTTGCCGTTCACAAAGAAGGTGACTTTGACGGCAGGGACATCTTGAATGGTAGCGGGCCAGTTGACACGGACGCGCCCCTGTGAAGGAATTTCAACGATTTGGGTGAGCGACACCCCTTCTGCTAATTCAAAACCCGTGCCTTGTAAGGTGACTTCGGCGGTTTGGGTTTCACCCGTGTTGTTGTTGACCACCGCCGCAAATTCGAGTTGGTCGCCAACAATCATAAAACGCGGGGTGATGGGACGGATGAGCAAAGGCTTGGTGCTGAGGACATCCGAATTGGCTGTTCCCACCAGCATCGGGCCAGTTTCGCCAGTGGTCAGACCGCGTGCATCCAACCGCCATGTAGTGAGATTATCCGGCAATTTGACGGTATAGGTTGCCAAGCCGTTTTCATCTGTCACAAGGTCGGGCTTCCAGCCGGGAGTGTCCACAAATTCCTCGCGGATGTCGAAAATCCCTGCTTCACCACCACCGCCACCACCGCCTTTAACGGTATCAATGATCGTCTGGGTAACTTTATCGACAGAGATAGTTAGCGGGGTGCTGGTGCGGACAGAAACGCCGCGCTGCGAATAGAAAAATTCCATCGGTGAAGCACTATTCGGCGGGGCAATCGTCAGGACGGACAAATCGGTCACGCTCAAACCGACTTCGGCGCTGACAGGCTTGCCTTCCCAATCGGTGGTTTTAATCGTGTAGGTGACTTCATCCCCCGGCCCAACAAATTCGCCTTTCGTGATGTCTACATTGGGCGTAACTTCGATGTTCAGGGCTAAACGTTCGGTATCCACGTTGAGTTGGGTCATGCCCATGCGGAATTCAGCATAGGGTGTGTTTTCATCCACCCCTTTGACCAGCACCACCGAGACAAAAATATTCGGCGCGTGGCTGCCCTCAATCGGCAGATTATAAACATAGCTGTTGGTGGTCATCCGAACCACTTCATGTGAGATGATCCCACCCCGTTCAACGGTAATGAGCGCAACTGAATCGCCTTGAAACGGACTGGCAATCAAAATTTCGGCGGTGTCACCGACTTTATAACTGTCAGCATCGGTGATGAGGTCGAAGCGGTTGCTGTTTTGCTGTCGCCACGACACATAATTTGAACCTGTCACCCAGAGATAGGTGGAGGACAAAATTTTGTTATTCCGGGAATCGCGGGTTTCGGCATAAATTTTGTATGTGCCGGCCATTGGGGGCGTAAATGTGACCGATGCTTTGCCTTCTGCGTCGGTTCTGATTGCGCCTTCGCCGTCGTCCAAGGGAATTTCTTCGACTTCCCATGTCCAGACAGTACGCCCCATTTCATCTTCCTCTTGGACAGATGACCAGCGCCGTTCAACAATCTTGTATTCGATGGCTTGACCTTCAACGGGGGCAGAGTCCCAATCCACGGCGATTAAATTGACCTTGGCAGGTTCACCGGCTTTGCTAATGTATTTTTCGCCGCGCACCCCGACATAGACTTCGCCTTGATGAATGATGACCTGTGCGCGTCCGGCAACCAACTGGTCACTTTCGTCAATCACACGGGCTTCAATGGTGTATTCCTGACTCTGGGTGCGTGTGCCTAAATCGGCAGGCACTTCAACGAGAAAACGGCCTTCGGAGTCGGTTGTGCCAACACCACTGGCAATTTGTTCGCCATATTCATCGTAAAATTCACCCGGCCCATAGTCGTAGTTGTAATCAATGAAGTCATAACGTTCACGTCCGGTGTAATTGAAGAAATAGTCGCGGCTTAACACCGTCCATTCCACCTCGGCGTTGCTGACCGCACCTCCGAAGAAATAGGTGCTTTCAACCATCATCTGCACGGTATCGCCCTGTACAACGGCGGGTTCGGCAGGGGTGGTTTCCACCTGAAACTCAGGGGCAACATATTCAGCAACATTGAAGCCTAAACTAAATTCGCTGCGCTGATTGCTGCTGAGTTCCGCCGCAATGCGATAGTAGCCCAACGCGCCCTCTTTATCAATGTGAAATTCGCCGGAGAATGACCCCTGCGGAGTGAGTGTTAGGGTTTGTTCGTAGACAATTTGCCCCTGCGGATCATAAATTTTAACGGGAATTTCCGTTTCGGTGGGCAAGGTAAAGGTGACATCATCCTGATGACGGATGACCCCACGAAAATAGACAGGTTGGTCGGTGCGGTAAATGGGGCGGTCTGTGTACAGATAAATCGCCAGATTTTCCGGCTCATAATCGCCAAAGACATTGAAATTCCAGGGATCAAGGCCATTGGACAAATCGCTGTAAACATAGCCAAACTGGTCATCGGTTTCAACCACGGCGTAAAGGGTGGTGTAGAGCGATTGAAGCTGCGGAATTTCCAAGATGGCAATGCCGTTTTCATCGGTAGTCATGCGGCCTAGTTCGCTGCGCTCGGAATCGTAGAAAGCGACAGGAATATTGGCAACAGGTGCGCCGCTTTGCAAATCTGTGACCCATGCCATCGCTTGGTCGGGCGAGAATTTCAGGGTTAGGTTGACTGTCGATACGACCATGACATGCTCTAGCTCATAAGGATTGTATAAATCCGGCGAAGTCAAGGTCAGGTAATAAATGCCGGGTGCAAGCGGTGGATAGTCGGCAGGATTCACCGTCGGTTCTGCCCGTTCAACCATTTCCATGAAATAGTTACCGTCTGTCCCTTCGGCAGCCCACCCGATGACGGGGTTTTCATCAGTGGTTTCAATTTGCCACCAGATATAGGTATCGGCGCAAATTGGCCCATCGGTGATGGTAAAGGTTTTGCCCACCGCCAGTTCGGTCAAAATTTCGCCCTGCAAATTCGGCAAACTGCGAATCCGTAACGGCCGGGGGTCATTGTCGCTGACGATACCCGTATCGCCGACCTGCATGGTGATGGGGGGTGCGCCCAGACATTGGATATTTTCAATGCCATCGTTGCCTTGTTCGCTGAGGCGCAGCAGTTCATAGCGGCGTTCATTGGGCTGACTCTGCACGCGCATTGTCCATTCGCGCCGTAAGTCCCGCCGCGAAGGAAACCACGAATCCCGGAAATCCCATGAATCCTGTCCGGTGAGACGCATCAGGGTTTCCAGTTCGACGCGGTAGAGTTCTAAATCGAGCGTGTCGATGTTGCGATGGGTGGCAAAAACACGGGTCGTTTCGTTATACGCGCTATAAAGCCCGACAAAACCGGGAATATTCAGGTTAATTTCAGGGTCATAGGGAGCGGTAGAATAACGAACGGTTAGCCCTTCTTTAATTTCGTTGCCGTAAATATCTTTGATGCCGGGCAAAATAGTCACGGTGTAATCGGTGCTTGGCTCGGTATCAAAAAACAACGAAAATCGAAAATCATAATCGTAATAGTAGGTGTCATATTCGCGCCAAGGGGCTGGCTCGATAATGATTTTGTCCTCCAGTGATTCATCGTCAATATAGGTATTAAAATAAATACTGAATCCACCGTAGGGATAAGCACCATCCATGCCATCGGAAGGGTCGGTGCTGATAATTTCGGGATAGGGGACAGTGGTAAACTGAATCGAGTCGCCTTCTTTGAGTTTTGCGCCCGTCATGCTGGTCGCAACCGTTTCATCGACCTCCACTACGTAACGTGTCCCTAAAGCCAGCAGGTCTTTGGGGGTAAAAGTCATCAGACGATTCGAATCTGTCCATTTATATGACCCGATCACCGGATTCCCATCCGAATCGGTGATGCGAATGGCTTCGGTAGTGGTGCCGGGATTCATCGGCTGGGTAAATTCCACTGTCACAGCTTGGTCAAGCGGCAACTGAGTTGCGTCACCATAAGGGTAAAGCGCATAAATCTGTGGCAAAACCGTCGTAAATGACCATGCCGTTGAGTCGGCTAAAATCGCGCCCGTGGGGTCGGTCAGTCCTTCGGGAATGGTAACAGTATATTCCAATCCACCGCCCCAACCTTCTTTGGGCGTAAAAGTATAAATAGAAGTATTGAGCCATTTGCCCTCGCCTTCAATGGTGGGGGAAATTTCAATCGGGTTGACCAGCGTGTCCTGTTCTTCGATAGATACCAATGGCACAACCGGACGGTTGAAAATGATGGTGAGAACACTGTCCGCACTAACATCTTTTTCGTCCTGCGTGGGCAAAAATTCGACCACTTCCAGAAAACCCACGGTCTGATAGGTGAGTTGGTAGGCTTCCTCAAGAGCTGTGCCTTCGGCGGAAGTGGCTTCGGTTCCTACCGTAAATTCTAACAGCGTGTCTCGCGGCCATTCACCCTCTGGCGTGATGGTCAGGGACAAATCATCGGCCCAAGCGAGTGTGCCAAGCTGCGCGGTGTCCGGGGCAACCGAAAGCGCGGCTTCCACACTTTCTCGATTCATGGCTTGGTTAAAATAGAGGGTGATGGGTTGGGTGAGCTGAAGTTCTTCTCCCTCAAAGGGCAGGGTTTCTGTGACGCGGGGAACAGCACTTTCAGTCTGCCAGAATGGGGCAGCCCGTACCACCGTCGCCGCACCGACCAGCAAAACGAGCATGATGCTCGTCAGGAGCAGACGCTTTCGCATGAAAAGTCTCCTAATTAATCTATTTTCAGTATAGGGCGTATTCGTGTGGGGGAGAAATGAGGAACGACACTTTTTGGTACGCGCTCACCTGATAGAAAAAAGACGAGAACCTGACAGCGGCGCTCGTCTTTTGTCAGTTAATGTTTGACGATGACATTTTTAATCGCCCGTAGCAGCATGGATGAGGTGACAGGTTTTGCCAGCATTTCGACCACCCGTGGCGGTAAATTCTGCTGACGATGATGGGCAAAGCCCGTCATCACCACCACTTTTAAATTGGCATATTCGGGGTGTTTTTCCACATAGTCTAACACCACCGTACCCGGAGCATCGGGCAAATTTAAATCCAGCACAATCAAATCGGGCTGAAATTTATTAATCGCGTCAATGGCCTCCGAGGAGGACTCGACAGCGACGACATCATATTCGACTTCCAATGCGCCTTGATACAAACGCATGAGGGGGGTGTCATCTTCTACCAGCAAAACTTTGATCATTGCGTTATTCCTAGTCCTTTGATTAAGGGTAACACAAGGTTCACAAAAAGTGAGAACTTTCTAACTATTTTTATCAAAAATAAACGACTGCCCATCATTCTCCAGACAGTCGTTTATCCGTTCTAGGAGGAACCTACCAACATTTTTACTGTTTGCCGCGTCGCAAGAACGCCGGAATGTCTAAATCATTGGTTTCGTACACCACACGCTGCGGGAAATCTTCCTGCGGGTGCTGCTGTTGGGCAGGCTGTTGAGGTGGTTGGGGTTGCTGCTGCACCGGCTGCTGTTGTTGTGGCGGCTGCGGATACTGCGGTGCCGCAGGTTGTTGATACTCTTGATAGACGGGCTGCTGCGGCTGCATGGGTTGTTGATAGTAACCGGTTTGCTGCTGCGGGCGTTGGTTAGGCATCTGATAATCTTGTTGCCCCCCCTGACGCGGACGCATCATCACACGATTCTGTTCAAATCCGGTAGCAATCACGGTAATCCGCACTTCTTCGTGCATATTTTCATCAATCACCGCGCCAAAAATGAGGTTGACATCGGGATGCGCCGTTTCTTTGATAATGGCAGCGGCTTCATTGACATCGAACAGGCTTAAATCTGGCCCGCCCGTAACGTTGAACAAAATACCGCGTGCGCCGTCAATGGTTACATCTAGCAGACTGCTGCTAACGGCGGCTTCGGCGGCTTTGCGGGCGCGGTCTTCGCCAGAAGCACGTCCGACAGCCATCAATGCCGCGCCACCTTCGCTCATAATGGCACGTACATCGGCAAAATCGAGGTTAATCATGCCCGGCACAGTAATCAGTTCAGAAATCCCCTGAATACCCTGCCGCAAAACATCGTCTGCCATCCCAAAGGCATTTTGCAAGCTGGATTTTTTGTCCACCAATTGAAGCAAACGGTCATTCGGGATCACAATGAGGGTGTCTACCTGTCCACGCAGGGCTTCAATACCTGCTTCGGCGGATTGGGTACGGCGTGCGCCTTCAAAGGTGAAAGGCCGTGTGACCACGCCAATGGTTAATGCACCCAATTCACGGGCAATTTTGGCAACTGAAGGAGTCGCGCCCGTGCCTGTACCACCGCCCATGCCACAGGTAATAAAGACCATATCAGCCCCGCGCAGCACTTCATAAAGTTCATCAGCGCTTTCTTCGGCTGCTTTCCGTCCAATTTCAGGATTCCCGCCCGCGCCAAGACCGCGAGTCAGTTTATCGCCAATACGAATACGGGTTTTTGCTTTGCTTAATTGAAGTGCCTGTGAGTCGGTGTTAATCGCAATAAATTCGACTCCCCCCAGCCCTTCGTCAATCATGCGGTTAATTGCATTCCCACCGCCACCACCAATACCGACGACCTTAATAACTGCATACCCGTCGCCGAGTTCCATAAAAGTATTGTCTGCCATAACCTAACGTCCCTCCTAAAAAATGACCCGCTTTCCAATTGTGAAGGAAAAACGAATTGTCCTCTATTGTATGCCAAACATGCAAAATGCAAAAGTCAATCCGTTAGGATGTTCTAACTTTAAGTGATAATTAAATCTAAATTCATGCTTTACTCATCATCAACGGTCACAAAGCGTTTAAACAACCCGCCAATGGCTTTGCCGATGCCATTCACCAATACATCCCCCCCTTTGCGACGCTGTTTGTTCAGTGTCGCACGGCGTTCATCCTCAATATCCATGATGAGTCCCAACCGCAGCAACCCAACGGATGTGCTGTAAGACGGATGACGCAGGGGTTCTGCCATGCCCGTGATAGCTTCTGGTTGGGCAACCCGCGCTGGCATTTGCATGACACGGTTAGCAATGGTTTTCATGCCGGGCAGCAGGCTGGCCCCACCTGTCAGCACCACCCCCGCCGGCAGCAGCCCGTCGTAACCACTTCGTTTGACTTCTTGAAGCATGAGTTCAAACATTTCGGTTACACGGGCGTTGATAATATCTACCAAATCCGAACGGCGTACCTGACTGATATGCTCCTCCCCAAAAGGCTGAACAGGGAACATTTCTAAGGGTTGGATGGCACGCGGGTCGGCATGTCCAAATTCGAGTTTGACCGCTTCTGCCAATTCATAGGGCAAACTCAGCACATGGGCAATATCGTTGGTGATGTTGTGGCCTCCCAACGCAATCACCCCGGTGTGCCAGACTGTACCCTCGATAAAAATAGCAATATCCGTCGTACCTCCGCCTATATCCACCAGCATCACACCGGATTCGCGTTCGGTGGGGGTGAGTACCACATCGCCGGCGGCCAATGGATTTAAAATAAAACGGTCAACAAATACCCCGGCAGATTCAACACATTTACTCAGATTTTCAAGGCCGATGGTGTCTGAACTGATGATGTGGCTCTCGACCTCTAAGCGGAAGCCATACATGCCAATCGGATTTCGCACACCCTCTTGCTCGTCCAAATTGTAGCGGCGGGGGATGACATGCAAAATTTCGCGTCCATGCGGCAGGGGAATGGCTCTTGCCGCGCTCAAGGCTTTGACAATATCGCTCATTTGCACCGGACGGCTGGAAGGAATCCCCGCCATGCCTTTGCTATTCGTAGATTGGGCATGATTGGCAGACACCGACACAAACGCCCGCCCAATTTCATACCCACTGCTGCGTTCCGCCTTGTGAACGCTGGATGAAATGCTGGCGCTTAACGCATTAATATCCGTCACCTTGCCTTTTTTCAGCCCGCGTGACGGTTCAACCCCCAACCCGACAATATAGGTATCATCCTCGCGGACTTCACCGACAATCGTACAGACTTTGGTTGTCCCAATATCAATTCCAACAACTAACTCGCCCATAAGGTGTTACTCAGTTTTGCGCCATAAGACGGTATAAATCGGGTAATCGGGGTCGGAAACATCAATTTCGCCGAACTGAACCGCATTGGTATTCTGCGCGATGATGCTTTCGTAAACCCGTGTTTTCATATCCATGTTGGAGCCTGTGCCAAACCATGCCATCCACCCGCGTGGGTCACGCCAGCCCAACCCCTTTCTGGGATTATAAAGCAGGACATCCATGCTTGGCATCCGCGATTTCAAGAGCAACGCGCCATGCACGATTTCCGTTTTGATACGCGAATTGCTCCCCAATGTTTCCGGCGGGATGGGTTCGTTCGGGTCGTAGACCACCCGAATTAAATCGGGGCGGTCTTCGCGCTGGAACATCACCAGCCCATTCACATCCACCCACACACGGTTATCGCCCTGTTCCCAGACAATCGCGGGGTCACGCTCGCGGATGATAATTTGTACCATGTTCGGAGGCCAACCCACACGGACTTCTGCCGAAGCAATATTGTTATTATTTTCCAATTTTTCAACAACTTCGGTTTCATCCACCAAGAAAATATGTTTCTGGGAAACTCCCGCAAAACGAAAAACTTCCTCCCGTGTCAAGTAATTGACTCCCCCCACCGCCACCGAATTGATGTAAAACACATCGGCGGTCAAAAAGCCAATAATCATGACCAGCAGCACCCCCGACAGCAGCCCGGACACCCAGCGCCATGAGACCCAGATTTTACCAATCGGCCACACACGCTCATTCGGACGGCGGGAGTCGGATTGGCGTTCCTTGCGTCGTCCACTCAAAGTACGAGCGCGAGGAGACATTTTGTTTAAATCTTCGTCTGCTTCCTCGAACATGGGTAGACGCAACCGCCCACTGCGACGGCTTGCCCCCTGCATTGATTCGCGGCGAGTCTCGCGGGCTTCTGACCCGGTGGCAGGCGCAACATGCCCTTCGCCGGTACGCTTGAGCTTTTTACGTTCTTTGCGGCGTTTGCCTACCGATGTGTTGAAAATTTCAGGCACGGTTGCTTGACCCGACTCTTAGCTATCATGTTCTAGTATATTACACTAAGCACTTTTGGGGCGAACGATAAGCATTAGAAATTTCAATAGTTTCTTGGTGCTTATGGACAAGGCAATTAGACTTTAAATGAATCCAACTTTTGCGGACGGGATATATCCCGTCCCTACGGGCGTATTTCTTGTAGGGACAGCATCCATTTTTCCATTATCTGTATAAAAATTAAGTCCAATCTCCGATTTGCTCAACTTCTAATTCTAATTCCACCCCGAATTTTTCGCGCACAGTGTGTTGGGCAAGGGCAATCAGCGCATGGTAATCGGCGGCTGTTCCATTCCCTACATTAATAAAAAAGTTGGCATGGACAGGGGAAATTTGTACCCCACCGCTTTGTGTGCCTTTGAGTCCAGCCGCTTCAATCAACCGTCCGGCATAGTCGCCGGGAGGATTTTTGAACATGCTGCCCAGACTCGCGCCGGTAGGTTGAGTTTTTTTGCGATGGGCAACAAATTCATCGGCAATATGAGTAAGTTCGGCAGGGTCATGGTGCGGGTCAAGCTGCAAAGTCGCCCGCAAGACAACATACTTGCCATGCTGACCTTTGAGGGCGCTGGCACGATAGGCATAACCTAAATCAGCGAGTGACCATGTTTGGATGTGATCTTCGGCAACCTGTAAAATCTCGGTTTCAACCAGATTGCCCGCCATATCGCCACCGTGTGCGCCTGCATTGTTGACCACCGCCCCGCCCACCGTTCCCGGTACGCTGACTCCCCATTCGAGATTTTTGAGTCCCTGTGCCATGCACAACCGCGCCAACGTGGACAGATTCACGCCGCTTTCGGCTACCACAAGACCCGTTTCGGCGTGAATTTCATACCCGCGTGCATGGTTAATAATCACCAGCCCGTGAAATCCTTTGTCTGAGGCCAGGACATTGGCTCCCCCGCCCAGAATGAGCCACGCAATCTGATTTTCCCGCGCCCACCGTACCCCATACAGCAAATCATCAATGGATTTTGCCCGCAACACCCCATCGGCTTTTCCGCCCAACCGCGCCACGGTGTACCGTGCTAACGAATCATCGGGATAAAAAGTATCGGGAAATTTTTCCTGTAAGTGGGTGCGCCAGCTCATGAAGTTAAGATGTCCGCCATTGTTGCACGGACTTACAGTTCAGATGGGGATTAACACCGGGATATAAGTTTTTCGCTGAACGAATTGCCACGGTTTATCCTTTACTTAAGATAGCTTGTGGTTCTGGGATAGGCCGCCCACGTTCTAAAGCGAGTTCAATCCACAGGTGTTTGACCTCTTCAATGGCAGGCAAAACCTCCTCCCATGTATCCACTTCGGTCATACAGCCCGGTAACTCCTTTACCCGCGCAAACCACGCGCCATCATCCGGGATAATTTCAATTGTATAAGCTAGATTTTGATACTGTTCAAAAGACTTTTGCATTTGGTGCATCATTATTTCCGTTTGCTCAAGACTGCCAACAGTGCATGACCAATGCGCGGGGCATCTCCCGCCGTCAGCAGCACCACCACATCCCCCGCTTTCACTTCGGTAGAAAGAATTTGCGCGGTTTCAAAAATATCACCGGAATAACGGGCATCCGGGTGTCCGGTTTCGGTGATCATATCCGCCAAATCGCGGGATACGAGACCGGGCGTAAATTCCTCACGCGCCGCAAAAATATCTGTGACCAGCGCATGGTGGGCTGCACCAAACGCATCTTTGAAGCTGTCTGCAAGGGTACGGGTGCGGCTGTAGGTGTGCGGCTGCCAGACTGCCCATAACTGCCCATTACCGACCCGTTCGCGCCATGCCCGCAAGGTGAGCGTAATCGCGGTCGGGTGGTGAGCATAATCATTGATAATTTTGACTCCGCCCGCTTCACCCATCATTTCCGAACGGCGCTCGGTGCCTTCAAATTTGGCAAGGGCATCGGCAATCGATTCAAAGGGAACCCCGATATGTCGTGCAACCGTAATAACCGCCATCGCGTTCCGAATGTTGTGTGTTCCGATGAGCTTCATACTGATCGGCCCGATGACACCCCCGCCAATTTCCGCATGGCAGACCACAAAATCCGTTCCGCCCTGCTCATTCGGTTTGACATCAATCGCCCACCAATCCGCGTTTTTATTTTCAACCCCATAGGTCAACACGGGCAGGAGATTTTTACGCCGTTCAGCCGCGAGTTCGGCAGCAACTCCATCATCGGCACAGGCAATTAACATGCCGTCTGTGCCAAGCAAATCCACAAATTTCTGAAAAGCCGCGAGCATGTCTTGGGGGGTGCGGAAAAAGTCAGGATGGTCATATTCAATATTGTTGACCACTGCCACCGCAGGATTCAGACCCAAAAACATATGGTCATATTCATCGGCTTCAATGACAAAATGTTCGCCTGCCCCTGCGCCTGCATTCGTGCCTAAATTTTTGATGACACCGCCCACAATATAACTGGGGTCATAACCCGCTTCCACCAGCACATAAGCCATCATCGCAGTGGTGGTGGTTTTCCCATGCGTTCCGGCAATAGCGATGGTTTGCTGGCCTTCGGTAATGGCTCGCATAAAATCGCGCCGATGCACAACGGGGATCTTTTGCGCGAGGGCGGCGGCAATTTCGGGGTTATCGGCGGGAACAGCCGAACTGACCAGCACCAGTTCTGCCCCTTCGATATTTTCTTCTCGATGGCCTTCATAAACAGTAACCCCACTGGCTTGTAAGGCCAGCGAAAGCGGATTCATTTTCTGGTCAGAGCCAGACACCCCGTAGCCATTTTCCAGCAGCACTTTGGCGATGGCAGACATGCCAAAACCACTGATACCAACAATATGAATATGCTGTCCGGGGATGAGAAGTAGATTTTCCATATGTTACCGTGCAATGATAATGATTAAAAATATGCCAGCGACCAGCCATGTCAGCAAATTAAACTGCTGTAACCAGACCAACGGTAACCGACTCACAAATTCGGCGCTTTCTGACCCCAAGGCGGGCATCATAAAGAGAGGCGACAAAGGATATTCCAATTGATCCATGAAATACCACAGTGACCCCACCACCAGATAGCCATTAAACCCACCCGTTAGCGCCCCTAAAAAGCGGGTTTGCCAGCCTTCCTCGCCGGGCAGTTTGATTTCGCCACGTCGTCCCCGCCGATACCGCGAAGGCACAAAAGTCGTAGGCGCTTGTTGGTAGGAGAAAAAGGTCAACACGACCAACAACACCACATCAACCAGGTAGCGCAGCGTAGCATTGGTGCGCCCAAAAATAAAATCCAGAAACCAGCTAAATTCGGTCAGGATAAACAGCGCCAAAGTCAAACCTGCCAGCGCCACAAATTCCTTATAAAACCCGCGCAGATAGCCCACAATGGCAAAAAACGCGATGCACAGCCGTAGGAAATACGATAATTCCATCATATGACAGCAATCAGGATAAATAAGAAAAAGCCAATGACAAAGAGGGTGAGCAAATTACCTTCCAGCAACCATGAGAGAGGCAAATTTTCGACCAGCCCCGCGCTCGCTGAATCGACTTGGGGTGCGGTAATTTGCTCAATCGGATAGCCCTTTGTCGCCAGAAAATACCACAACGACCCGAAAACCAGATAGCCATTAAATCCGCCTGCCAGCGCCCCTAACATTTTGTTTTGCATGACATCCCGTCCGGCAAAACGTCCTGTTCGCATACTCAAGCGCCCCGGCGGGGTTTGGTAGGCAAAAAAGGTCACGACCAACAAAATGACTGCCTGTAAATAAAAGAGTGAACGCAGGGGATTATCCGAACTGGAGGTCAGCGAAGTAAAGAATTCGTTGAATTGTACCAGCGTAAACAGCGCCAGCAGCACCCCCGCCGCCGCAACTAATTCTTTATCGAATCCGCGCAAATAGCCGATGACCGCGAAGGTAAAAATAGCCAGCCATAACACACTTGATAGTTGAATCATCGACTCCTCTTTTGCATAGACATCAATATTTCCGCAATGTTTTCTGCGCCGTGGGGGGTGGTCAACTGCCCCGCCGCTTCACGCATCGCATTGAGTTTATCAGGATTCAGCAAAATCTCCCGCACAGAAGGGACAAGTTGCTCATTCAATTGGTCATCCTCCAAGCGCACCGCCGCCCCCCGTTCGACCAACCAATCCGCATTAACTTTTTGGTAACGCCACGCATGGGGGTAAGGAACAAGGACAGAAGGCAGCCGAAAATACGGAAATTCGCCCAACGTAGATGCCCCGGCGCGGCTGACGACCAAATCCGCAGCAGCCATTGCCAAGCCCATCTCATGCAGATATTCAAAAATATGATAGTGTTTTTGCACGTTGGGGGATAGTTTTTGATAGCGGGCTTGCATCTCCACCCAGTCCAAACTTCCCGTTATGTGAATCACCTGCCCCTCTTGCACCACTTCTTGAATCTGTGCCATGAGCGCTTGATTCAGTGAACGCGCACCGCGACTCCCACCAAAAACCAACACAGTCGGCAAGGTTTTATCGAGTTGAAAGCGGATTTGGCCTGCTTCCCGCGTGGCTTCCAAAACACTTCCCCGCAGGGGATAGCCAGTTGCGATGACTTTTTGATGCGGAAAAAACGCCTGTGTATCTTCAACCGTCGCCGTGATGACTTTGGCGAAGCGTCCCAACACCTTGAGCGTTAAACCCGGTTCAATATCCGGCACAAAAATCGCAATCGGGACCCGGAACAGCGTTCCCGCCACCGCAACAGGCAGTCCAACCCATCCCCCTGTCAAAAAAATGACATCGGGACGCTGCCGCAAAAACAGCCAACAGGTTTGGAGTGTCCCCACCACCAACCGAACCAGACTCGCTAAGGCGCGGAGGGGACTTACCCCATGCAGCGGGCCAGCATGTACCTTGTCGTAGGCATCAAATTGGACTTCGGACGAGTCCAGCAGGTCATTTTCAAGACCGGAAGCACTCCCCACAAAATGAAGCGTGACCGTTGGGTGCTGTTTACGAATCTTGGCGGCGACGGCTAACGCGGGATATATGCCCCCGCCGGTACCGCCCGCTGACACTATCAGTCTCAACAGGTTCGCTCTCCTCTGGTTCTTCGATTTCTTGCGCGGACATGCTGCCATTCAAATTCAGAATCATGCCTGTCCGTTCGCGTTCCGGGGGAACAATGCGCGATGCCTGCCGTGAAACCGACAAGACCAAACCGACTCCCGCCATCGCTGTGACAAGGCTTGATCCGCCAAAGCTGATAAAGGGCAGCGGCACTCCTGTTGGTGGAACAAGCGCCGTCATAACCGCGATATTGAGCATGGCATCGTAGGCAATCCACAAACAAATACCTGCCGTCAGCAGCGACCCGAAGGAGTCCGGGGCAGTACGGGCAATCACAAAGCCGCGATAAATCAGTACCACGAACAGCAGCAGCACCCCTAACGACCCCACCAGCCCCAATTCTTCCCCGATGACTGCAAAAATACTGTCGGTGTGGGGGAAGGGGAGTTTGCCGAATTTTTGTGTGCCTTCGCCCAAGCCCACCCCGAACAAATTGCCGTTCAAAAAGGCTTCCACAGAGGCTTGCACATGGTCATTGGCTTTGGTCAGGTCACGGATTGCGCCAAGATGCTGGTCAATCCGGGTACGGGCGTAATCGACTTCGGTGACAAGAATATACCCCAAACCCGCTGCCCCTGTGCCAATTGCGCCGATTTGTACCCAGTCTGCCCCTGCGAGAAAAAACATG
>CAZXCU010000013.1:0-139176 GCA_964639245.1 uncultured Anaerolineae bacterium | reverse complement strand
CATGATCCACATGTCCGATTGTCCCAATATTCACATGGGGCTTGGTACGTTCAAACTTCGCCATTACGGGTTTATCTCCTCACTGATGTGGCCTTATTTGCCACTTTTAATGATTTCTTCTTGTACACTTGCCGGAACCGGGTTGTACCCTTCAAATTCCATGGTGAAACTGCCACGCCCTTGGGTCATGTTACGAATATCGGTGGCGTACCCGAACATATTCGCCAACGGAACTGTCGCTTTAATCGAAGATGCCCCGACCCCGCGCTGTTCCATGCCCTTGATTTCACCACGGCGGGAAGACAAGTTCCCGATGATGTCCCCGGTGAAGTCATCTGGTACGACGATTTCAACTTTCATGACAGGTTCAAGCAGCAACGGGCGGGCTTTTTGCACGCCTTCCTTAAAGCACATCGAACCCGCAATTTTGAAGGCCATTTCGGACGAGTCCACATCGTGGAATGCACCATCCACTAAGCGACAGCGAATCCCGATGACCGGGAAACCTGCGACCACCCCGCCGCGCATGGCTTCAATCATGCCATTGAAAGTCGGTTTAATCCATTCTTTCGGAATGGCCCCGCCTTTGATGTCGTCTACCATTTCGTAGAGCTTATCGGTGGGCATGGTTGCCATTTCGTCAGGTGTCAGTGGCTCAAATTCAACCACCACCCGTGCATACTGCCCCTTACCACCCGATTGGCGTTTGAAGGTGGTATCAATCCGCACTGGTTGGGTAATGGCTTCGCGGTACGACACACGCGGGCGACCCACACGGGCATCGACTTTAAATTCGCGTAGCATCCGGTCAACCAGCACTTCAAGGTGCAGTTCCCCCATCCCTTTGATGAGAGTCTGGTTGGTTTGGTCATCCACACTCACCACAAAAGTGGGGTCTTCTTCTGCCAATTTCCGCAGCGCCTCGCCCATTTTGTCTTGGTCAGCCCGCGTCTTAGGTTCAATTGCCACTTCGATCACCGGCGCAGGGAAAGCAATCTTTTCCAGCACAATCTGTTTATCGGGATCGGAAAGCGTTTCACCGGTAAAGGTATCTTTTAGACCCAACGCCGCCGCAATATCGCCAGCATGAACCTCTTCAATGTCTTCACGGCTGTCCGCAAACATCCGCACCAAACGCCCGATGCGTTCTGGTTTGCCTTTGGTCGTATTTGCTAAGGTTGTCCCAGCGCGTAAAACACCAGAATAGACACGGAAAAACGCCAAACGGCCTACATAGGGGTCAGTCGCAATTTTGAAGACCAACGCGGCTAAAGGTTCGTCGTCGCTGGCAGCCCGTTCAAGCGGTACTTCTGTATCAGGATTCATCCCACGTACCGCCGGAATATCCAATGGTGAAGGCAGAAATTCTAACACTGCATCGAGCAGCAGTTGAACGCCTTTGTTCTTAAGCGCCGAACCCGTCAAGACAGGTTGGGCTTTGCCCGCAATCGTGGCCGCCCGCAGACCCGCCCGCAATTCATCGTTGTTGATTTCTTCTTCCAGCAAGAATTTTTCGGTGAGGTAATCATCACATTCAATGATTTTTTCCACCATGAATTCACGTGCTGCGACGGCTGCATCCATCAAATCGGCTGGGATTGGCACACGGTCAACTTTTTCTCCCAAGTCATCGCCATAGGTGATCAACTGCATGTTGAATAGGTCAACAATGCCTTTGAAATCTTCGGCTTCACCATAGGGCATTTGGATCGGGATCGCGTTTGCGCCCAACCGTTCCAGAATCGAATCGAAAGAACGTTGAAAGCTCGCCCCCATCCGATCCAGCTTATTGATAAAGCAGATACGCGGAACACGATATTCATTCGCCTGTCGCCATACGGTTTCGGACTGGGGTTCCACCCCTGCCACCCCATCAAACACGACCACACCACCATCCAGCACGCGCAGTGAGCGCTGTACTTCGGCGGTGAAGTCAACGTGTCCGGGAGTGTCAATCAGGTTAATCTGCACTGGCTCTCCGCCGTTGAGCGAATGAGTCCAACTGGCGGTAATTGCGGCGGCGGTAATTGTAATCCCGCGTTCGCGTTCCTGCGGCATCCAGTCCGTGGTCGCTGCGCCTTCGTGAACTTCCCCGATTTTATGAACCATGCCCGTATAATAGAGAATACGTTCAGTGGTGGTCGTTTTGCCTGCGTCAATATGAGCAATAACACCGATATTACGAACTTTGCTAAGGTCTAATGCTCCGTTAGCTTTCTTCGCCATTCCCTAACCCTTCACTTTACCAGCGATAATGGGCAAAAGCACGGTTGGCTTCCGCCATCTTATGGGTATCTTCACGTTTCTTAATTGCCGTTCCTTGACCCTTCGCCGCGTCTTGGACTTCAGCCGCCAATTTTTCAGCCATGCTGCGCCCACTCCGACTTTGGGAAGCCTGCATCAGCCAGCGCATCGACAGACTCAGCGCACGTTCAGGCGGAACTTCCACCGGAACTTGATAGGTCGAACCACCCACACGGCGCGGTTTCACTTCCACCGCCGGGGTCACGTTTTTCAACGCCCGTTCAAAAACTTCGAGCGGGTCGGTTTTCTCGCGGGTTTCAATCAACCCCAGCGCATCATACACCACCCGTTGAGCAACACTTTTTTTGCCACCGTGCATGAGGCGATTGATAAACATTGCCAAATGCACGCTGTTATAACGCGGGTCTGGAACCACCGGACGTTTTGCTGGTTTATTTCGCCGTGACATGAATCAATCCTCTTACCCTTTAGGCCGTTTCGCGCCGTATTTGCTGCGGCCTTGCTTGCGATTCTGCACCCCGTCGGTATCCAATGTGCCGCGCACAATGTGGTAACGCACCCCCGGTAAGTCTTTCACACGACCCCCGCGAATCATAACCACGCTGTGTTCCTGCAAGTTATGTCCTTCGCCCGGAATATACGCCGTCACTTCAATTTGATTGGTGAGGCGAACACGGGCTACTTTACGCAGCGCCGAGTTGGGCTTTTTGGGTGTCATGGTACGTACCAGTGTGCAAACCCCACGTTTTTGCGGAGCGCCCTTGGGTTGGCGGGTGCGGCGCTGTTTATACGAGTTAAACGTATATTGAAGCGCTGGCGCTTTGCTCTTCCGTTTTTTAGGTTGTCGCCCTTTACGAATTAATTGATTAATCGTTGGCATTGAATTCTCCGAACAATCATGTTCTGCTAGCTAGCGTGCAAGCAGGCGTTGTTTGCGAACGCCTGCTTCGTGACACAATTTGAGGCTACCCATGCTAAAACTGGCAGCCTCAAATGCGCTTTCCTGAATTCCATACGCATTGCCTGAATTTCAGGGTACGCAGGGGTTCTCGTCTGCCTAATAAGTCGGGGTATGGTATCATTCGACTGTAACAGCGTCAAGGGTTATTGACTTGAAATTTCTTATTGACCATT
Source organism: uncultured Anaerolineae bacterium (assembly GCA_964639245.1). Taxonomy (GTDB): domain Bacteria; phylum Chloroflexota; class Anaerolineae; order Aggregatilineales; family J027; genus SB15. The sequence continues at coordinate 135,777 of CAZXCU010000013.1, read as the reverse complement.
CCCCAACTCTCACATGATGGTCTCGTGAAAAACTTGCCAGATGCGCTATACTGACCCAGTTTTTGCAATTGAGGTCAGGCATGACGGATTTAACCCTAGTGATACCCGCCTATAATGAAGAGGCGGGCATTGGCAACGCGCTGGAAGCTCTGCTACCTGTGTGTGCGGCGCGTGGCTGGCAGGTGATTGTGGTCAATGACGGGTCAAAAGATACCACCGCCGCGAAAGTCAGCGCGTTTTTACCCCATCCCTATCTTACCCTTGTGACTCACAAACTCAATCGCGGCTATGGGGCAGCCCTCAAAACGGGTATTCGTCATGCCCAAACCGAATTTGTTGCCACAATGGACTCCGATGGGCAGCATCGGATTGAGGACTTGTTAGCCCTCGCGGAACACATGCACCAGTATGATTTGCTCATCGGCAAACGCGCAGACCGTTTTCACAGCCCGCTCTGGCGAATGCCCGGCAAATGGCTTTTGCAGCGCATGTCTGTTTACCTGATGCGCCGCTCCATTCCTGATTTAAATTCGGGGATGCGTTTTTTTCGCCGCGAAGTGCTGCTCAAATATCTCCATTTGTTCCCCGATGGCTTTTCCTTTTCGACCACCAGCACCCTCGTTTTTATGAATCGCGGGTATATGGTTGAATTTCTGCCGATTAAAGTGAATAAACGGGTGGGCAAAAGCACGGTTAAACTCTCCACGGGGTTTGATACAATTTTGCTGATTTTGCGTCTGGCAAGCCTGCTCGACCCCCTCCGCCTCTTTTTACCGATTAGCTTTTTGCTGATTGGGGTTAGCCTCGTGTGGACTATTCCTTTTTTGGTGCTGCGCGAAGGCTACAGTGTGGGGGCGCTGCTGCTGCTCATGACCGGCATTTTGATTTTTGTGATGGCCTTACTCAGTGACCAGATAGCCGCATTACGCAAGGAGCGCTTTGAATAGCTGATGTGTGGAATTGCTGGTGTTTTTCATGTCGATGGGCAACCCGCCGACCCCGAAATTATCAGGCGGATGACCCAAATCATCGCGCATCGCGGGCCGGACGGGCAAAGTGAATGGGTGCAGGGCGCAGTCGGCTTGGGACATCGGCGCTTGAGCATCGTTGACCTTTCCGAACGCGGTACACAGCCGATGACCAACGAAGACAACACCGTGTTCATCACCTTCAACGGCGAAATTTATAACCACCAGCTTTTACGCCAAGATTTGCTGACCAAAGGTCATATTTTTAAGTCCCAGACGGATACTGAATCCATCATTCACGGCTATGAGGAATATGGCACAGAAGTTATTCAGTTTCTCAACGGCATGTTTGCATTTGCCATCTGGGATGAAAACCGCCAAGAATTGTTGCTGGTGCGTGATCGGTTGGGTATCAAACCCCTGTTTTACGGCTTGTTTGGCGATACCTTCGTTTTTGGCTCAGAAATCAAAGCCCTGCTGGAACATCCTGCCTGCCAGCGCGAACTGGATACTGAAGCGCTCGATTTATACCTTTCCCTCAATTACACCCCTGCCCCGTTGACCATGTTTCGCGGTATCCGCCAATTGGAACCGGGACAGTGGGTGAAGGTCAAAGCCGGGTCACGCCTGCTAGAAATTGTGACCTATTGGGATGTTCACTACGGCGAAAAATCTGCTCTTTCCTTTGAACACGCCCAAGAACAATTCGATTCGCTGCTCCATGCGGCTGTCGAACGTCGTCTCATGGCGGATGTTCCCTTGGGGGCATTTTTAAGCGGTGGGTTGGATTCAAGCGCGGTGGTGGCACACATGAAAGCCATCGGGGAGGTGAAAACATTTTCAATGGGTTTTGGCGAAGCCTCCTATAATGAAGCCCCCTACGCAAAACAGGTTGCCACACATCTACAAACGCAGCATTTTGAGCGCACCGTTACGCCGGACTTAGCGACGATTTTGCCAAAAATTGTCTGGCACGGCGAAGACCCCCTCGCGGATTCGTCCATGATTCCGGTGTACTACCTTTCCCAAATGACCCGCGAACACGTCACGGTAGCGCTGGCGGGGGATGGGGCGGACGAAATTTTAGCCGGGTATCCGACCTATCTGGCGACACAGTGGGCGAAAAAAGCTGAATTTATCCCGCGGGTTGTGGTGGAAAAGGCCGTGCAGCCATTTATTAATTGGCTACCGGTTTCCGATGCCAAAATCTCACGCCGCGAAAAACTCCAGCGTTTTGCCAACGGCATGGGTTACAATTGGCAAGATGCCCACGCTGTGTGGCGACAAATTCACACGGAACCGCAAAAACGCGCCATTTTGAAAACCGATATTTTGAATGGACATTCGCGCCTGTTTGAAACTTACCAGCGCTACTATCAACGCTGCCAATCTGTCGACCTGTTAGACAACTTACTCTATGTAGACACCCGTTTTTACCTGCCGAATGATATGCTCGCCAAAGTTGACCGCATGAGCATGGCGCACGGTCTCGAAGCGCGAGTCCCCTTTCTGGATTACACGCTGGTTGAATTTGCCGCCACGCTGCCATCCGATTTTAAATTGCGGGGTGGGGTGGGCAAATACATTTTGCGTGAGAGCATGAAACATCGGCTACCACAGACCACCCTCACCCGTTCAAAAGCGGGTTTCAATATTCCGGTGTCTAAATGGCTGCGGCAGGAATTACGGGTGCTGCTGATGGACACCCTCTCCACCCAAAATCTCAATGCAGCAGGAATCTGGCAGCCCGCCAACATTCAAAAAATGATACGTGACCACATGCAGCGTAAAAGCGATAATGGACATCAATTGTGGGGCTTACTCACCTTTATGCTGTGGTGGCAGCAGTTTATGGAGCGCAAATGACCGACTGGCTTAATTGGTTTCAAGAATCCGTCAGCGAACACGGCGACAGTGTGGAATCATCGCATTATGATTCCGCCCGCAGTTTTTATACCCAGCAGCGTGCTGTGCTGAATTGGATGGGCGAGGTGCGCGGCAAAAAAATCTTGGATTTAGGGCCGGGAACGGGTCATTTCTCGCACACACTAACCGCCCATAACACCGTCATTGGCTTGGATTTTGTGCCACAAATGCTCCATTTTTGTGCCACCAAAGGCCTGCTGCCTGTGCAAGCCAACGGCATGATATTGCCCTTACCGTCTGATTCGATAGACATCGTTATCTGCGCGGGGGTCTTGCAGCATATTGATGATGCCCGTGCATTTTTAAAGGAACTGCTCCGCGTGCGTAAACCGGATGGGCAAATTTACCTGACAACCTTAAATCAGGAATCGCTGGCCCGTAAGTTGTATTATCAGCTGACTTCCCATGTCGAAACCATGCACACCTATCAAATGGCAACCCTGACTCACATGATTCATCAGCTTGAACCCAGCGCAAAAGTTGACTCCACCGTAATCTATTATCCTCTGTTTGGTTTTCGTCGTGCCGATACTCCCCTTGACCGCTTGCTTTCCACCGCGTTCACGTTACGGATTGGGTAAGCCACAAACTATTTTTAACCGAATCACGTTAATATTAAAAAGAATACGGGAGAGTTTTTTCATGTATGCCGATTTAAAAGACAAAGTGGTGTTGATTACCGGCGGGGCGGGCAATCTGGGCAGTGCTACCGCCAAATATTTTCACGCGGCGGGCGCAAAATTGGCGCTGGTGGATGCCAAAAAAGAAAATTTTGAACGGGCATTTGGCAGTGACACCCCTGCTGATTGGCTGCTGTTGACGGGAGACATCACCAACAAAGAGTCGGTGGAAGGCTTGATCAACGAAGTAGTTGCCAAATTTGGTACAGTAGACATCCTCATCAATATTGCCGGGGGCTATCGCTCGGTTGGCACTATCTACGAAACAGGCGAGGATGTCTGGGATTTTATGATGAACCTCAATGCCCGTTCCGTCTTTTTGATGGGTGGGGCAGTTGCCAAGGTGATGGTTGAAAAAGGCAAGGGTGGACGCATCATCAGCGTAGGCGCGAAACCCGGCCTCGAAGGAACCAAAAATCACACCGCCTACAGCGCCAGTAAAGCAGCGGTGTTCCGTTTAACCGACTCAATGGCAAAGGAACTCAAACCCTACAATATCAACGTCAATAGTGTGATTCCTTCTTCAATTGATACACCCCAAAACCGCCAAGCCACCCCCGATGCCGATTTTAGTAAATGGGTTGCACCGGAATCGTTGGCAGGGGTCATCGGATTTTTGGCTTCGGACTCAGCCCGCGATATTAGTGGGGCGCATATCCCGGTTTATAGCGGTTCACTTTAAAGACAATTTTTGCGGGTAGGGCGCGCTCATGCAGGTTAAAAAATTAGGATGGCAATGGGTAAAGTCAGTGAGGGTTATCGCTCTCAATGGGTATGCTTGTGTTTCCATCCTATTTTTTGTCATCATATTATCCGCTTGTACCGCCAATGAAACTGCTGCACCAACCCCGGATTCCCCGCAGCTTGTTTCCGAAGAAACGCTCCCCCCGCCCACCATCACACCGCTTCAACTGGTGTTCAGCACACCGACAGAAATTGCACCCGGCGCACCCTCGTTCACTCCCCTCCAAACCACGCGCACACCGTCTTTTTTTGAAACAGCCACCCCGCCCAATACCCTGACTCCTACCATCACCGATACGGCAACCTTAACCCGCACGCCCACCCGCACGCGCACACCCACCCCATCCCTCACTCCGACTGCCAGCATTACACCGACTCCAACCATTACTTTTACACCCTCCCGCACCTTCACCGTCACGCCCACGATTGAAGGGCAGGTCGACTGTCCTTTTGCGTGGTTTTTCACGCCCGCGCCCCTTACCTGTCCACTGACCAGTCCGCTATCCACCAGCGCAGCCTACCAAGCCATGGAACGCGGGTTTATGGTCTGGTTGCAAAGCGGCTTAACCATTTTTGTGTTGTTCACCGATACCTCGATTCCGGCATGGATTGTCGCGCCGGATACTTACACCGAAACCGAACCGGAAGTAGATTTTAATTTGCAGATTCCAGCAGGACTGCTGCAACCCCGGCGTGGATTCGGTAAATTGTGGCGAAATGACCGCGCCTTACAACTTCGTCTGGGGTGGGCAACCAGCGCCGAAATTGGTTACACCGCGTTTTTACAGACCGATTCCATCACCGGGATTCAATATCTCACCGGGCCAAACGGCGAAATTTATGCCCTGACACCTGACCAAACACAGTGGAATCTCAGCAATTAATCATTAGCGTATAAATTCGATTTGGCGTTAGAATCCTGAATGGGGTGGATATTTTATTTTCATCCCCGTTATTGAGGAGCAGTTTCATGATTAAAAAAATAGCAATTTCTACGGGTGGTGGGGATGCCCCCGGTTTAAATGCGGTGATTCGCGCTGCCACGCTAACCGCCATCAACCGCTATGGATGGGAAGTGGTCGGGATTCGCAACGGTTTTGACGGGGTACTTGCCAAAGAAGAAGGGATTCCCCTGAATGCGAAAGTTGTAGAGGATATTTTACGGGAAGGTGGGACAATTCTTGGTGCAGCCAATCGCGGTAATCCCTTTAAAAAGCCCTTCGTGCGTGAAGATGGCACCACCGATTACGAAGATGTGTCGGATGAAGTCATTGACCATCTCAAAACGATGGGGGTTGATGCGCTCATCATGGCGGGCGGGGACGGCACAATGGCGATTGCCCAACAACTGCTGGAAAAAGGGGTCAAGGTGGTGGGCGTACCAAAAACGATTGACAATGATTTAAACGGAACAGACCGCACCTTTGGGTTTGACACCGCATTAAATATTGCGATGGAAGCCCTAGACCGCCTGCACACCACCGCCGAAAGTCATCACCGCGTGATGGTGCTGGAATTGATGGGACGACACGCAGGTTGGATTGCGCTTGAAGCTGGTGCTGCGGGTGGGGCGGATATTATCCTCATCCCAGAAATTCCCTATGATATTGATGTGGTGTGCGACAAAGTACGTTCGGTGCGCCGTTCAGGGCGGCTGCATAGTCTGGTCGTGGTTGCCGAAGGATGCTCCGAGCAAAACAGCGAAGAACACTATATTGACAAGGAACAAAAACGTTTGGGGGGGGCAGGCGACCATGTAGGGCGACTCATTATGGAAAAAACAGGCGCAGAAACCCGTGTCACCGTGCTAGGGCATATTCAGCGCGGGGGCAGTCCCACGGTGTATGACCGTTGGTTAGGGACACGATTTGGCGCGAATGTTCTCCGCCTGATTGAGCAGGAAAAGTGGGGGTATATGGTGGCGCTACGTGGCACCGAAATCATTGACATCCCGATTGCCGATGCGATAGGCCAACTCAAACAGGTAGACCCGCAAGGCGAACCGGTGCGAACCGCCCGCAATCTGGGTATTTCATTTGGTTCACTGGAAGAAAAGGCTTGACACTCGGTTTAACTCTGCTAAAATGCAGAGTACATACGTACCTGTAGCTCAGTGGATAGAGCATTTGCCTACGGAGCAAAGGGTCAGGGGTTCGAATCCCTTCAGGTACGCACAAACAAAAAACGCAGGTTTTAAATGCCTGCGTTTTTATTTTGGTAAATACTATTCCGCAGGGACTTCGGCAGGGGTATAGGTTTCGTTGATGCCGCTAAAGTCTACCGTACTGCTGTTGACCAGTTCGATGGTCACAATCGAACCCGCAGGCAGTTGTTCGCTCACGACTTGCCCGTCGATTTCACCGGTGATGAAATTGAGAGTCAAACCAACCTGAACCACATTTCCAGCACTGTCAAAGGTTACGGACAAAAATCCGGCGCTGTCCGCAGTCAAATTTTCGACAATCGCCATCACAAGGGGGTTTGAGGCGGCTTCCGGGTCGGAGAGCGCCAACTGCCCAAAATTTTCACCCGCCAAACTAATAAGAATGGCATCGCCTTCTGTGCCATCCGGCAAAGTCATGGTGGTTTCCAACACTTCCACTGCTGCGCCACGCACCGCTTCGGCAAAACGGTCAAATTCCAAGACAAACGGCACTGGCCCGCCATTTTCGGTGATGGCAAAAATTTTATCAAAGCTCATCGCTTCTAAACCGGGATAGGTTTCGAGTTCGGCTTCCGTTACGGTAGTCCAACCTTCGGGGAGGGCGGGCAAGGTGGAGGTATCTCCCGGCAGCAGGGTGGAATAGCTGGCGTTGACATAGGCTTCGCTATCCACGACACGCAGTTCGGCATCCAGCATGAAGGTTGTTTCTGTGCCATTTTCAATCGTATTGTTGATGATACTTGAGACACCGCTAAGGTTGGGTGTATCGCCGTTAATCAGGGTATAGGTATATGATTCGAGGCTGCTTTCTTCCTGATTCAAAATTTCCTGTCCATCTGCCGAAACAATAATGGTGCTGCCATTAATGTCAGTTTGCGCTACGATGTAACTGGCATAACCGCTGATTGTATCCAAGCCAGCCAGCGCTTTTTCGACATTGGCGAGTTCACCTTCGGTGAGGGTGGGTTCTTGTGCAAAAATCTGGGTGGGCAGCGCGACTAAGAGGAGCAAAATAACCAGCATCAAGGGCTTCACAGAAAGTTTCATCGTGTTTTCCTTCTTAAATTGGGTAATGGTTGAAGTATAAGGGCAGATGAAGAATGAGGAAACCCGTCACTGGAATGAGCGACGGGTCAGACTTAAGTTTTAGCCATTGGGCCAAATTTCGTCCACACCACCGTGTTGAATGGTGATTTTTTCTTCCACCAAATATTCAAGGGCGGTGTCAAAATCGGAAAATTTAATTTCGCTAATCCATGCGTTGCGATACACCCAGCGACGGGTTTCCACCCCTTCATCCATCGCCACCACCGCAATTTCACGGGTCGGCAGAACCGTGCCACGCGCTTGAATGGCCTCGCGTACCCACTGGTTAAACGGCAGGGTAGAGTCCTGCTGCACCATTTTTGTAACCACCAGCGCCGGATAGTTAAAGCCAACGGGTTTGCCGGTGTCATCCAATTTGAGACTAAAGGGACTCAAGCCGCTAATCGCAAAAATGCCCGAAACAACCTTGCCATTAATTTCGACTTTAAATTCATTGGCAGAAAGGCTGTCTACCGCCCGCACCCCATATTGCGCTGGATTTTGTGCTTGGGGAGAAAAGGTTGCAGTGCTAGGGGCGTGCTGGGGCATTTGCGGTTGCTGCTGTACTTGCTGATACGCTGCCGGATCATACGGGGCTTGTTGGTTATATTGTGGCTGCCCATAAGATTGGGGCTGCTGCTGCGGTGGATATTGTGGCGGCAGCGGCCCGGCGGGATTGTTTGGATTCTGCATGGCGGGTTTGTCTCCGTTCTACGATTAGAATAAGCAGAGTATAACCCGAACAAAGTTTGCAGAAAAACCTATGTCACAATCAAGAGCGCAATGACAATCAGAGTCATCAAAAATCCCGCTCCCACAATTAAATAAAAGGCGTTATTGACCAGCGCTGCACCAATCGAATTACCTTGTGGCGACATGCTCAAAAGCAGAGGTTCTGGTTGTTGGTTTTGGACTTTGCTCACTTCCCGATTCACAATCCACAGCAGCAGCGCTAAGGGAACGGCCATTCCCCCGATGGAACCCAGCACCACCGCCGAGAGCAAAAAGAGCATCGCGCCTTTTGTACCGGTGAGGTCAACCGTCGAACCTGCATCGTTGGACACCTGCCGTTTGAGAGGCAAGATACTGCTGCCTTCGCCCGAATCCATGAAAATCAGCCCCACAATCAACCCGATAAAAACGACTGCCAGCAGCGCGACGACAGATGTTCGCATGAAAAACTCCACTGATAAATCTGTAAAATGTGTCGAAACACGTCGATTGTACCCGCTCTCACAAACCGTTTCAATAGATATATAGCGCGGAGACACGCGCAAAGTTTGGAAAATAGTTGGGAAAGCGTAGCTTTATCACTTTGCACAAACCTGCAAGCCTCATTATAATCTCAACGATTTGATTCACGACGAGGCAAGTATTTTTATGCGACATCGTTATCCTGCTATCCTGCTTTCTTTTGCGCTGGCAGCTGCATTTGCCGTGAGCCTGTTCATCAAACCGATGTCCAGTCAGGCGAATCCGGGAACCGGGTGGCGGGCAGAATATTTCCCCACCAACAATTTCACAGGAACACCGATTGTAGTGGTGGATGATGCCATCGCTAAAAATTGGGGGGATGGTGCGCCAATTGGCGGGATTCCAGCCGATAATTTTAGTGTGCGCTGGACAGCTTCTCCGAATTTTGGGGCGGGAGTTTACCGCTTTCGGATTGGCGGGGATGATGGTATCCGGCTGTTCATTGATGACAATTTGGTGTTAGACCAATTTACCAACGGGCCTTTCCGCACCTCCACCCGTGATGTGCAACTGACCGCCGGGGTTCACAATTTGCGGGTCGAATATTTTGAAAGCACCCAACTCGCGGGGGCATTGGTGGATTGGACACTCATTGAAGCGCCGATTCCGGCGATTGCTCCCGATACAGGCGCAACCGGTGTGTTGGCTTCTCAAGTCACCCAATCTTTAGCGCATGTTGCCACCGGAACACTGAATGTACGGGCGAACCCGGATGTCAATGCGGCGCGGATTGCTCAGGTTTTCCTCTATCAGAGTTATCCAATTCTGGGCATTACCTCCGATGGCAAGTGGTATCTGATTCAGCTCAAAGACGGGCGTAGTGGTTGGGTGTCTGAGCGCTATATTTACCGCACCGAAAACAATCCGGTGGTGATTATTGATGTCGCCTCCAGCACCGAAAACACAACCCCCAATATTGAAGTGACAGGCATTGCCACTTCGGAACTCAAAATCCGTTCTGCACCCCGTACCGGAGAACAACTGGGATTAATTCCGTTGGATGGACGTTTCCGCATTCTGGGACGTAACTCAAGCGGGTCATGGTTCTACGTTTCCTTTGATGGCATTGAAGGTTGGGCCTATTCTCCGTTCATTCGTCTCACCAATGGGCGGGTGATGGATTTGCCCATCCGCTAGGGACACGCCCCTCAAAATGAAATTCCTGTAAGCGGTGACTAAGAAATCTCACCGCTTTTTTGTGTCTTTTAGTACAATCACCCGCAACATTTTTCTCTATTGGGCGTATAGTTGAGATAGGTTAGAACGCTGGAATACTGCTTGTGTCTATTGATGTTGTAGAAAACCAAGATCTCATCTGGATAGAAAAAGCGCTGGCGGGCGACCTTGATGCTTTTGGGGAACTCGTGCGCCTGTACGAACGTCCGGTGTTTAACTTGGCGTATCGGATGTTAGGCGAAGCAGGCGAAGCCGAGGATGCAGCACAGGAGGCATTTTTAAAGGCGTATTCGCATTTGAACCGATATGATACGACACGCTCCTTTAAAACATGGCTGCTGTCAATTACTTCGAATCATTGCATTGACCGCCTGCGAAAACGCCGTTTGACCTATCTTTCATTGGAAGAACCCCTGCCCCCGCATCCCGCCTTGACCAGTGACGAATTAGGGCCAGAAGCCGCCGCCATCGCCAGAGAACGCAGCCAAGTGATTCAGCAACTGCTGGATGGCTTGAGTCCTGAATATCGCTTGGTGGTCGTTTTGCGCTACTGGTATGACCTTTCCTATACCGAAATTGCCGAAATGCTTTCCACCAGCGAAAGCGCGGTCAAAAGCCGATTGTTCCGGGCGCGGCAGGCATTGGCAAAACAACTAGAGGAAACCGCGCCCGAATTAGTGAGTGCATTGGAAAGCCAATTTAGCGAAGAATAATGAGCAATCAATTCAACTTACAACCTCAAGATGACGATTTGCAGTGGCAGCAGGAAGACGCACAGGCCGAGTCCGAAGCATCCCCCGCACTGGATGAAAATGCGGGTCGTCGGGCGCGGTTACAGGCTTCTGCTACCCAAGAATTACAACCGCTTCGGATGAGAATGGTTGACCAACTCCTTGAATCCGCACCGATGGCTGCCCCACGTGCCGGTTTTGCAGATCGTGTCTTGGCGATGCTCAAAGAACGCACCCCCTATGTCCTACGACCTAGTGCGGGTTTGGGCTTGGCACTGGGATTAAGTGTCAGCGCGGGCTTTGCCATTTTTCTGGTCATTTTAGCCTTGCTATTGGTGACATTGATTGCCCTCAATTGGTCGTGGGTGTATCGAAATGTGGCCCGAGCGATTGGCGAAATTAGTACCGCCGTTGGCAGTGTGTTGGATGCGCTGGGTAGTGTGTTAGGGGATGCCACACCCTTTGTGCTGTTCATCCTGATTTTAGGCATTCCCTTGATTTTTCTCTGGGTACGAATTGTACGCAGACAAAAAGTGTCCAAATCAGAAGGATAAAACGCCATGTGTCTTATTTACGGAATAAGTTTTGTCTGTTCGGTGTTAGGTGTTTTTGGCGTGGGGCATTTGTTCGCGGGTGCGCCTGCCAAAGCGCTGGCCTATTTTATCGCCGGTCTCCTCTGGACAATCATTGGTGGGGCGGTTGGGGCCGCCACAGGCATCGGGTTATTGTGTGTTGTGCCGCTGCATTTGCTTTTCGCCCATTTTTGCGCGGCAGATGCGGTGCGCCGGATGCAGGAAGCCTAAAATGAACGTTCCTACCCAGACAGACAACGGCGGAGTCGCCACTCCAACTCCGACAGCATAATAGCGGTGGCACCCCACACTTGATGCTGCCCAACCTGATACCAGCAAATTTCAAAGGACAACCCGCGAATTTCGGTCATGCCGCGATGCTTAATATCGTCATCCAGCAGCACTGCAAGCGGACATTCGATGACTTCCGCCACTTCATTGAGGTCAAATTTCCATTCAAGCGGGCGGTGCGGCATGTATCCGACAAAGGGATACACCTGAAAATCACTAGGCGGGATGTATAAATCGTGTAACGCACCCAGCATTTCAATTTCTTGAATCGGAATGCCGATTTCTTCATAGGTTTCTCGCAGGGCGGTCTGCTGGAAAGTTTCATGCAGTTCATGCCGTCCACCGGGCAGCGAAATTTGCCCGGCATGATTTTTAAAGGTTTCAGGGCGACGTGTCAGGACAAAATGCAGCTGGTCATGAATCGGGTAGAGCAGTAGCAAAGTGGCGGCTAACCGCGCTTGCCCTTCCCGTGATTCAGGCCGCTGGATTGCCCGTGCAATCGGAGCCATTTTGCGCTGTGCTTCGATGGCATCAAAATCGGGCAAGGTCAAAGCACAGCGAATGGTTTCTAGGGTGAGTTTATGGGCGATACCAGGCACGACGTTTTCTCAAGGATACTCCAGCATCTTCTTCGGTAGGGCGACCTGACCGCACCCGTCCACGCGGGTCAATGTGAATCTGACCCGACTGTTGCAAACGGGCAAATTCTTCCGGCGTGATGTCTGGCGCGGGTTCTCCCCCTAATCTTTCCAGACGCGGTTTCAGGTCTTCTTCTTCCGCCGCTTTTTCTTCGGGCGTTTTCACCGCACTATTGACGACCACCACCTCTTCTTCTTTAGGGGGTTCTGCCATCGGCGGTTCAAGCGGATTTTCAGGATTTTTAATTTCGTCCGTCATTGTGCGTTTGCTCCTGCGAGGTCATCCTCGTCTTCAAATGAAATCATATCGCTGGCAAAAGAGTCAAGTGATAGGGTTTCTACCGCCGATTCCAGATATTTACCGCCGCATACCAGACAATCAGGGTTACGCTGAATCGTCACCCATTCGGCGCTGTAGGGTGGGGTGCGGTGGCCTTCAAAAATTTCAAGCTCTCCGTTGGCAAGAATCACCGTATTGCCCGGCAGATGTCGGTGGGCGGGCTGTCCCTCAATCAGCGTATTTAAGGCCATATCTGCCTGTGTTGCCGCCACCCGCACCACATGCAGCCATAAACCGGGTTCGGCATCCAGTGTGCCTGCCTCGTTAATCAGCCCATAATCTAATTCGCCACTGCCATCGGGAGAGGGAGTCATGTGACCTTCGCGCAAGGTCGAAGCCCAACACGCATAACATGGCCCGTCATACGGTTTGATAACGGTCACATCCCCGCCCTCCCCGCGCTCATACACCCCCGCATAAATTACGGAGAGATTTTTTTTCAGGCAAAGGTCATTAATCAGAAATTTTGTCCCTTCACCGTCCACCGCACAGATGACCAGATGCACGCCATCCAGTGCCGCAAGGTGATTTTCGATGCGCCCCTTGATAGGCTGAACATGGGCTTCAAGATTTTGTTTGTGGATAAGTTCCGCCACGACTTCGACTTTGGGTTTGCCGATGTCATGATGACTTGCCACATGACGCACCACATTATGTGCCTCAATGACATCATCATCAATCAACACAAAGTCCGAAACGCCACTCATTGCCAACCCCATCGCCACGAATCCACCACCAGAACCCAACCCGATGACTGCGACCTTGCGTGTTTTTAAATAAGTGAGCGTTTCTGCCCCCAACAACCGTTCAACCCGATCCCATTGGCTCATGTGTGACTCTCCAGCCATTTTTCAACCATCCGTACTCCATCTATCAAGGCGTGGCTATTTCCACTCCATGTCGTCATGACTGAAGCTGGCACCAGTTCTGAATTTTGATACAAAATTTCAAACAAACCCTCACCCTCTTTGGGAATTTTAAGCGCCGCTACCCGCCAACTTGGAATTTGTTTAGGGTAGTTATGAGGCGTGATGGCTAAAACAGCTTTTTTCGCGCCGGGACGGTAAATCACAAAACACGTTTCCAACGGCGGCATCCCGTCCACGTTGTACTGCACAATATCCATCACATTCAGCCCGTTTTTTTCCAGTGCTGCCACTTCCAAATCCATCCGTCGGCTGTCTTCCAACCACCAGACCACCGCAGGCAGCAGGGGCAAATGGGCTTGAATCGGTTTAAGCGGCACAAATTGACGGTCTTTGCGCCCCAGGCCCCAAAAATCAACCCGTACCGATGGCACAACATCCGACAAAATCAGCGTGTTGGCTTCAATCGGTTCGTAGGTCGCTTCATGGGCAAAGGTTACAATCGGCGCAACGATGAAATCCTGCTTATTTTCCTTCAAAAATTGTTTGGCGGTGCGGAAGTCACCCATCGAAGGCATGACCATCCCGCCCGGTTGTTTGTGCCAATCGCCAAGATGCTCTAAGGGGAAATCCCATTTTGCCGCGTAGGAACTGCCATAGGAGCGCCGACGAAGCTCGCGGTAGACTTCCCAATTTTCATTCAGCCAGTTAAAAATCGCACCCTGCCAATCATCCCCTTGGCTGAAATGCGCCCACTGCCGCACCACATTTTGCATAGGGGGAATCGTTTCCAGCAGATACAGCGTCGGGGCGGTATATTTGCTGCCGTTCATCCGTACCCCAACCAGCGCTTCTCCGGTTTCTTCCTCAGGATAGAGCAGCGCACCGCGTTTCATACGTTCCAGCACCGTCCGCGAAACAAAAATTTCGGGCATATCCGCCTCATTAAATCCTATTTCTGGCGATTCAAGCACTTCGTCCACGACTATCGCCCTCGTAGATTGTTATTTTTCGGCGGGGGTGCGGCGGTCATGCGTTCTTCATTCCCGGGCCACTGTCCGGTTGCCCGCCATGTATAATAGGCATAAATCCACTGCACCGCCCAGCTTGTCACCGTCACCGCCGTTGAGGTGGAGGGATTCCAACCGTATGTCACCCCATCTTTGGGGTTAAACAAACACAACTGCCCATCCTCAAATTGATGTTTTTCGCTGTAAATGTACGGTTCAGTAATATACGCTTCCGCCGGACGATTCGGATAATCTTTGGGATACACGATTTTTAAAGTATGGTTGCGGTGCGGCAGTTTATACAGATTAATTTCGACTGTTCCTAGCCAAAACAGCGAGCCATTTCGCGGTACATTGAGTTTAAATGTATCGGCAAAGGTGGCACGCATGAGTTCCACTTCCAACCGCAAACGCGGCGAGACATTTTTCCGTGTTCCCCACCATTCCTGTATCACGATTGATTCTCCTTGAATATTTCTCACTATACGCCTAATTTTTAGGCCGCGCATACCCCAAAAGTAGGGGATTTCTCAACATTCTTTTTCGCTTGTGGGGATGAATGACCGGATTTAATCTTCTTGGTCTGCCAGCAGTTCATCGAGACTCATTTTGCGGAATTTGCCCGTTTTGACCGCTTGATGCAATTCCGCCGTGAGTTCGCCATCATTCATCAAACGCTGGGTGATGTCATTTTCTGCCAGACCGACCCATCCAAAGCGATGAATTGCCATGACCACCCCATCCACCTCAATCACCACCGACCAACTCCCGCCGGAATGAACCAGATTTTGCAGGGGCAGCCAATTTTTGGTCACAATCGGCGTGGGGCGCAGCGACAGGGTATAGGTATTTTTATCCATAAAAACCGCCCGCCCATCGCTGTCTAAGAGTGCCATGGTGACGTGTGCTTGGGTACGCTGTTTGGCAGTCATTTCCGCAAATGGGCGCAAATATTGGGTGTCCGTCACCACCGGCTGGGTACGTACCATTTTGGATGTTTTGCGGTCACGGTAGGCCAGTACGCCAATATCGGTCAGAACAAACCGGGTCTGGTCAGCCCGCGCACGCTGCATGGCTTTTTGTGCAATGGTCAATTTTTCGCCAGCACGACGGCGTTTTTCGTCCTGCTCAACCAGATACTGGGTGATGGCATTTTCGCCAAAGAGTTTGAGTAAAATTTCCGCCATATTCATGGTAAAAGTCACCAGCAAAATCACGATAACGAGCAGCATCATGCCAAGTGTGAAGAAAACCATCCCACCAATGCACAGAGAAAACGGTTCCACCTGCTTTCCTCATCTTCTTATACGCACAATCCGAGAGGCGGGTTTCAGAAGATACTTTTTGCCTCAGGGATGAATAGGTCTGTCCATATCACCAAGGATATATGCCCATTATAAGACCATAATGGGAAATACGAGTAGGATTCGCGGGATGACTTTCTAAGCGCAGATGAAAAATTTTATCGGTTATGAGGGCGGGTATCACTCGCTAGAGGCTCGCTTGTACCCTCCCCTACAAAATCCGCATGATTTCTGCGGTTTAAAGGTGGGATGTGAAGGGCTGAAAGGGTGTCTTCAGCCCTTTGAAATTTTGCTATTCCCCTGTGGGAATCCAGATATTTTTAACCTGTGTGGATTCGCGTAAAAATTCTTCACCTTCGGCTTGGTGTGCGTTTGTCCAATCTAACGACTCGCCATAGCTGACCCACGTCCGTTTCATGTTGGCGGCGGAAAGATATTCGACATGATAACTGCCTTCGGCGCTGCCCAAATACCACATCGCGTCCACGTCGTCATGTTCGACCAACGTTTTCGCTAGATGGTCACGTCCGCCTGTGACGATATTCACCACCCCGCCGGGCAAATCGGAGGTTTCTAAAATCTGGTAAAAATCGGTGGCGCTGAGGGGATATTTTTCTGAGGGAATTATCACGACTGTGTTGCCGCGTGCGATGGCGGGGGCAAGCAGCGAAACAAACGCCAGCAATGGAAATTCATCGGGACAGGCAATGCCCACGACACCCACCGGTTCATAGAGCGCAACGGTGACCCCGCGCAGTTGAGTTTCTTGCACCACCCCGCCATATTTATCCGCCCATGCTGCATAGGTGAACAGGCGGGAAATGGTTAATTCGACTTCCTGTGCAGCCGATTCGGGTGTTTGTCCGGTCATGGATACCAGACGGTTAGCAAATTCTTCGGCCCGAATTGCCAGATTTTCCGCGATGTAATACAAAATCTGTGCGCGGCTGTGTCCATTTTTGAATGACCACCCTTTGGCTTTGTGCGCGGCTTCGACAGCATCCCGAATATCCTTACGATTGCCATCGCTGACCTGACCGACGGGGGTTTCATTTGCACCCCATACCGGACGGGTGTAGTTGCCATCCGAACGAACCTGTTTTCCACCAATATACAACTTGGGTGTGCGATCAATCTGAGCGAACGCACCATTGCCGGAGTGTCCATTCAAGGGGGCAGGCCGTCCGGGAATCAATTTACCCCATTTAGCATCCGGTTTTTCCAGCGCAATTTGCGGACGCGGGCGGTTTTGCCATTTCGGGCGGACGTATTCATACAAGCCTTCTTTGCCACCCTCGCGCCCAAAGCCGCTTTCCCGATAGCCGCCAAAACCAGCCGCCGCGTCAAATAAATTGGTGGAATTAATCCATACGCTGCCCGCCTTGATTTTGTGCGCTACATCCAGCGCAAGGTTGATATTTTCGCTCCAGATGCTCGCTGCAAGGCCATAGCGGGTATTATTCGCCAGTTCAACCGCTTCTGAGGGCGTGCGGAAGGTCATCGCCACCAGCACCGGGCCAAAAATTTCTTCCTGTGCCACTGTTGCGGCGGGTGCAACATTCGTGAGCAGAGTCGGCGGGAAAAAACAACCATTTTGCGGCATGGGAATGTCGGGCTGGTAAACTTCCGCGCCCTCTGCCACGCCTTTTTTGACCCAATTTTCAATCGTCTGGCATTGCACTACGTCCACAATCGCGCCGATGTCGACGGTTTTATCGAGGGAATCACCGATGCGAAGTTTGCTCATGCGGTTACGGAGTTTTTTCAGGAAACCTTCAGCAATATTTTCTTGGACTAACAGGCGCGAACCCGCACAACACACCTGTCCTTGATTGAACCAGATAGCGTCAATAATGCCTTCAATGGCGGCATCTTGGTCGCTGTCATCAAACACGACAAACGGCGATTTCCCCCCCAATTCTAAAGAGAGTTTTTTGCCTGTTCCGGCGGTAGCACGGCGCAAAATTCGCCCAACTTCGGTTGAACCCGTGAAAGCAATTTTGTCAAAATCGGGATGGTTGACGATGCCAGCCCCGGTTTTGTCGTCGCCTGTTACGATGTTGATTACCCCGGCAGGCATCCCGGCTTCAACCACCAATTCAGCAAACAGGAGGGCAGATAAATTGGTATAGGGGGCGGGTTTCAGCACAACCGTATTGCCCATCGCAATCGCAGGGGCAATTTTCCACGCCAGCATCAACAGGGGGAAATTCCACGGGATGACTTGACCGACAACACCCACTGGCTGATCATCGCGCAGTTCGGAGTCCATCAGCTGCGCCCACCCTGCATGATAATAAAAATGGCGGGCAACAAGTGGAATATCAATATCACGCGATTCACGGATGGGCTTGCCGTTGTCCATCGATTCAACCACCGCCAATAAACGCTGATGTTTTTGAATCGTGCGGGCGAGGGCGTATAGATGCCGCGCTCGTTGATGTCCGGTCAAAGAACGCCAATTCTCAAATGCGGTGCGGGCGGCTGTGACAGCTTCATCAATATCAGCCTGTCCACCAATCGCAATCTGCGCCAGCACTTCGCCCGAAGCGGGATTTTTGCTATCCATGTATTTTTTTGATTTTGGGGCTGCCCATTGGTTGTTAATGAACAAATCAAATTTGCGCTTGTGGTCGTCCAGCCATGCCACAGCCGCATCGGAGGCTTCAGGCGCAGGGCCATAGGTCATGTGGTCAAAAATTTCAAGCAGGGTCATTTTATGTTCCTCAAAAAGACTAACGGGCGGGTATCTCTACGCCCCGACTAAGCCATCGGCATATGATGACGGGCAGCATACCGTCCGGTTAAATGATGGGAAAGCTGGCGTTCAATATCGCCTAACAAGGCGCTTGCCCCGAAACGGAACAATTCGGGAGTCAGCCAGGCTTCGCCCAGCTCCTCTTTGATGAGGATTTCCCAGTTCATCGCATCTTTGGCGGTACGAATCCCCCCGGCGGGTTTGAAACCAACCTGATAGCCTGTCCGCTCATAATAATCACGCGCAGCCCGTACCATCACCAAGCCAACATCCAAGGTTGCATTGACCGATTCTTTACCGGTAGAAGTTTTGATAAAATCTGCCCCTGCCATCATGCACACCAGACTCGCCATGCGGACATTTTTTAGTGTGCCAAGTTCACCCGTTGCCAAAATCGTCTTGATATGAGCATCGCCACAGGCTTCGCGCATTTCTCTGGTTTCACGGTAGAGCGCTTCCCAATTGCCGGTTAGCACATGCTCCCGTGAAATAACAATATCAATTTCTTTCGCCCCATCTGTCACTGATTGGCGGATTTCCTCAAGACGCTGCGGGTAGGAACTTTGCCCTGCGGGAAAGCCTGTCGAAACCGCCGCCACAGGAATGTTCGTCCCTTGCAGTGCCGCGAGCGCATCTTTGACCCGGCTGTGATAAACGCAGACAGCCGCTACTGTGATATTTTTGTTTTGCACCCCCAAGGCCTCTACCATATCAGCGCGAAGGGGCTGGCGGGCCTTTTTACACAAGCGCAGCACGTTACCCGGAGTATCATCACCGGAGAGAGTGGTTAAATCCATCAGCGTAATCGCTTTGAGCAGCCATGCCGCTTGCCACTCTTTTTTAACCGTGCGGCGTTTGGTGAGGGTCGAAGTACGCCGTTCTACCGCGCTGAGGTTGACTCTGGAATCGTAGACCCACCCCAAATCCAGCGGCAGTCCGGGATTGCGTTCAATCGTTGCCATCGGAGGTCATCCTGAAAACTTTTTGCCCTGATTATAACAGGTTCTTTGCACGGTAAATCGAATTATGCCACAATACAGCCTATGAAACGGGTCTGCCTGATGATTTTGCTTACCTTAGGGTGCAGTTTAACGCGCCCCCGCGAGGATACCCCCTCGCCAGCACCCACCTCGATAGGTGTGCGGATGACGGCTTCACCCGATGTGCCGATTCAAGAGGCGGGTTGGCTGCTGGAGGGAGCATGTTATGAGGGAATGGCTTCGCTGCATAACCAGATTTTGATTTTATCGGATGCTGGGGCGTTGAATGGCTTTTATAATGGCTTAGACACACTTTGTCCCGAACCGATGCCGCGCCAATCTTTTGATTTTACCAGTCAAGTGCTGGTGGTAGCGGTGATGGTGGTGACGGGGTGCGATGCCCAATTGAACGCGGCAGGCTTAGAAAATGACCAGTTAATGTTACAATTCGTACAAAGTGGCGACTGCCCGTTTGATGTGATTGCGACTTTTGCAGGAACAGTGCAAAAACCAACCACCGGGGAGTTGCAAGTAACGGTCAACGATGCGTAGACAACTTCAATTTTACTTATTTCAGCAGGCGATTCATTTCCAGCAGTGGGTGTTAGAGTTGGTGGAAAGTACCCGCCGCCCCTTGCAGATTTTACGCGGATTTCTGCTGATTCGCGGGGTAATTTTTGCGGTGGTCGGGGTGATTGTGTTTGGCACACTCGGCTATATGCTTGTCGAGGGCTGGAACTTTCATGATTCTTTCTTCATGACGATGATTACCGTTGCCACCGTGGGTTATGGCGAAACCCGCCCCTTAGATGTCGAAGGGCGTTATTTTTCGGTGTTGCTCATCGTCATGTCTATTACGATTATTGCCTATGGTATCAGTAGTTCGGTGGAATATGTGGTAACAGGGGAATTGCTTAAATCTGTGGAACAGAGCCAAAAAAATAAGCGCTTACAAGCCTTAAAAAATCATTTTGTCATTGCCGGATTCGGACGGGTGGGTGAAGAGGTGGCGGCGGCGCTGCATCGGGAAGAAACCGAATTTGTGGTGGTGGAACCGCAAGCCGAAGCGATTGAACGGGCTGCCGCGTTAGGCTATTTGGTGATTGAAGGCAGCGCCACCGAAGATGAAATTTTAAAATCGGCGGGAATTGAACGGGCGCGGGGAATCATCTGTTCGGCAGCGGACGATGCCACGAATGTGTATATTGTGTTGAGCGCTCGCGGATTCAACGAAAATTTGTTTATTATCTCGCGTGCCACCGATGAACGTTCCGAAGTCAAATTAGTTCGCGCTGGTGCAGATCGGGTGATTTCTCCGTATATCTTGAGTGGTCGGCGGATGGCAAATCTGGCCTTGCGTCCGTATGTGGTGGATTTTCTGGATGTGACAGGTTCTGCCGGACAGCTTGAAAAAACACTGGAAGAAATTATCGTGGAAGACGGATCAATCATCGGCAATCGGACCTTGGGTGAAGTCGATTTACGCAATCGGACAGGCGCATTGATTCTGGCGCTGTACCGTTCAACGGGCGAACTGCTGACCAGTCCGGCGGCGGATACCTTGCTTGAACCGGGTACACGAATGATTGTCATGGGGACGCGGGACGAATTGGATGTAACCGAAGCGCTCTCTCGGAATTTTATAACGATGAGTGATACCAAATCATGATGGAATTGTCCTGCCATACATGGGGATTCAATGACCGTTCCTTAGAAGAAGCGCTTGGCACAGCGGCGCGAATGGGCTTTCGGAATGTGGATGTGGGTAGCGGGGTGCATCTGGACACCGAACGGGCTGCGGCACACCCCAATGAAGCGGCAGAGTATGTGCGCGGGCTATTGCAATTTTACAGTTTGAATCTCACCGATTTATATTTAATGCTGCCCTATATTAACGCACCTGACCCTGCCAAACGCGAAGAACAGGTCGTGCTTTTTCGCCAGCTTTTGCCGTTTGCATTGGCACTTGGCACACCCGGCCTGACTATTTCACCCGGCATTCAACATTCTGACGGTGCTGACCACTCCCTAGCGCGGAGTATTCCGGTGCTGCTGGAAATTGTTCAAGCCGCCGCCGACAGTGATTTACGAATTTCCTATGAGCCGCACATGGATTCGTCAGTCATATCGCCAGAACAAGCCTTACTGGTAGTCGAAGCAGTGCCGGGCTTAAGTATTACCCTCGATTACGCGCATTTTATCGTGCAGGGTTATACGTTGGAGGATCTTCAACCTCTGTTACAGCACACCTCGCATGTTCAGATTCGGCAGGCGGTCAAAGGGCGCTTGCAAACCCCCCACGAACAAGGGCGGATTGATTTTGATGTTCTGATTCATGACCTTGCCAAAGAAGATTATCACGGGGTGCTGTGTGTGGAATATATGACGACGGTGGGCTGGCATGGCATGATGCCTGTGAATGTGGTCAAAGAAACCATCAAAACCCGTGATGCACTCAAAAAACTCCGTCAGGCTGTCAGGCATAAATGAGCCAATCGTCCGCTAAAGGTCTGACGAAAAACATATAGGATCATGATAAAATAAAAATAATCCTGATTGAATCTTGAGGAACAATGCAGCCTTACCGTCCTGACAATCAACCGACTGTGCCATCCCAGCCAGTTCAACCCATGCAGCCTACCCGCCCTGTGCCGCAGCCCTACCCGCAGCAGGGATTAAAACCGCGCCACTCCACACCGTATCAAGGGAAACGGCGCAAACCTGCCAGTGCGGAGGATTTAAAACGCCGTCGCTGGTTGCTCATGGCGGGGTTAGCGACTCCGTTTGTTTTAGGTGGGCTGGCCGTGTTGCTGTTTGGTTTGGTGCTGCTGTTCATGTATGGCACAGGCGATATCTTGCCGGGGGTGAGCGCTGCCGGAGTCAATGTGGGTGGAAAATCGGAGGCAGAAGCGGCGGTTCTGCTGAGTAACAGTTGGCAATCCGAAGGCATTTTGCTGAGAGATGGGGAGCGTGTCTGGCAAATTAATCCGGCGGAACTGGGTCTGGCTATTGACGGTACAGCGACGGCTACCGAAGCCCATGCGTGGGGGCGGCGTGATGGGAGTTTGCCGGGGGCAATTGAAGCGCTGTTTTTTGGCGTGGATATTCGCCCCAGTTTGGTGGTGGATATTCCTACCGCTTCCGCAAAATTAGAAGAAATTCGTAGTCTCTTAGAACAACCCGCGATGAATGCAGGCGTGCGTCTGGTCAATGGGCAGGTGCAAGCCGTTCCTCCAGTACAGGGGCGTGTGCTGGATATCGATGCAACGCTGGCAAAACTTGCCACCAGCGCGGCGGGCGAATTGGCGGATGGAGCATTGGATTTAGAAATGACGGCGGTTGCGCCAGCCGTCACCGATGCAACCCCCTTGGTGGAACAAGCCCGCAGTTTGCTCAGCAGCCCGCTTTCAATTGATGTGTATGACCCCATCAGTGATAAATCGATTCTCTGGTCGCCGACCCCCGAAGAATGGAGCCAGTGGTTGGTCGCCAATTCTGACCCGACCAGTGGTTTAGTATTGAGTCTGGATAAAAACGGCCTCACAACATACCTGAATACACGCGCCGCCGAACTGGGCAGCAGCCAATATCTCAACATGGATGAAAGTGTTGAACGCATTAACGCGGCACTCAGTCAAAATAATGTCAATGCTTGGATTCAGGTTTATCACCATCCGACCACCTACACCGTGCAGGGTGGGGATATGATTTCCAGTATCGGATATGATCTGGGTATTCCCTACCCCTGGATTCAAGCGGCAAATCCGGGCGTAGAAGCGGTTAATCCGGGTGATACGATTACCATTCCTTCTGTCGATGAATTGATTCCCCTGCCAGTGGTGCGGAATAAACGGATCATTGTCAGCATCAGCGAACAGCATTTATGGGCCTATGAAAATGGCACCCTCAAATATGATTGGGTCATTAGCACTGGCATTGCCCGCAGCCCGACCTCACCGGGTATTTTCCAGATTCGCTCCCATGATGAAAATGCCTACGCTGCCCAGTGGAATCTGTACATGCCGCATTTTATGGGGGTGTATAATCCCGGCCCGAATGCGGGGGTGATGAACGGGTTTCACGGCTTCCCCACCGATGCAAGCGGCGGCTATCTGCTGTGGACGAACAATCTGGGGACACCTGCGACGTATGGCTGTATTCTCTTAAGTCTGGAAAATGCCGAAGAACTCTATTATTGGGCCGAAGAGGGTGTCGTTGTTGAGATTAGGAAGTAAAGTCATCCTGCTAATGAATCTCTTGCTGGGTCTTTTTTTTATCTATCCCCGGCAAACAGTTCTTAGTCTCAAGGACAATCCACAGATTGACCGCTGCATCACCCTTATCGGCGATTCTGTCCCGCACGGCGAAGTAGTTTATAAAATTGAAGGCCATGCGTTTGTGATTCTACGCAGCAAACCCCTGAGTGTATTTTTGCGCGAAGCGCTGGCAGAAAATGACATCACGGGATTGGAAGTGCGGGATAGAAGTGCCTCCGCCGCTTTCTTAAGTGAACAGGGCGCATTTCCCTATTTTGATATGCCAGAATATGAAAAAATGCAGCAAGATGCTTGTCAGTTTGCCATCATCACGCCTTGGGTAAACGATCTAAGCGTAGACCGTCCTAACAATGCGGATGCTCATGTGGTGGATTTAACGCGATTTGTCCAAGACCTGCACGAGCGCAGCCCGCAAACCCACATTCTCGTTTTGGGTTTTTATTACGGGCAGCGTGCCGATTTTGTAGCGATTTATTCGCCGGGACATACCGATGAAAATATCACCCTCTTTAATGAAACCCTGCTGGCAGCCTGTGAACCACAGGGCAGTTTAGGTGAAATTGCGAAGGTGCATTGTCTGGAAACAGCCCCTTTGTTTGCGGACATGAATGATCAGCATGTGGTGTTGGGGGGAACCCGTGATGATATTCTGGGCGGGTTGTATGAGCCAATCCCCGCCGATGTATTGCCCTATTTTGAGGTGTTCTGGCGCGATCACCCTGATGGCTGGATTCTCGGCGATGGGGTGCATTTAAGTCCGATTGGAAAAACCGTGCTGGCCCAAGCGCTGGTTGAGCAAATTGTGCTGCTGATGGCAACCGAGAACTAAACCGCCCATCCTTGCTGCTGCACTTTTTTCTTTTCTTTCTAATCCTGTCTATAATTCCTACTGATAGTGTGGAATGTGGTGTCATGGATGCTCTGCTGACTCTGGCGATTTTATCCTGTGGTGCGTTTATCTGTGTTGGGATGGCGGGAATTTTATATCTCGCGCTGGTACGCCCGCGTTTATTAGCGGAGATGGGCGGCGGGACACCCGAATTCGCTGACCCAACCATCCCATCACAGCCTATGCTGACGCTGACTCAACCCGACCCCTTGCTCAAAAACGCGGGAAAATTTAACCTAGCTGGCGGGGCTTTGTCCGTTGCGGCAGCTCAACTTCAGCAGCACAGCCAATGGATCGAGTCTCTCGCGGAGCAGTTGGCACAGCAGGACGAACAACTCCAGCGAATCCACACCCAGATGATGAAAACACCGATTTCAGAAACAGTTGCCAGCTTGATTGGACAGCAGGGCGCACATTTGAACCGCCTAGCTCGCCAGTTGGTGCGCTTGGATGCCAATTTAGGCGACACGCCTATTTCCGACCAGACCTATCAACAACTCGCGCAGATTCAGCACCACCTTACGACACTTGCCCCCAAAATCGTGTCACAGAACAGCGCGATTCAGCAGGTGCTGACCCGCCAATTTGAAGCAGTTCCTCGATCCGCGGATGCCAGCATGTCTCCACCAACCCATTTAGAAGACATGCCGGGGTTGGGGATCATCCACACGGCAATTTTATTAGAGGCGGGAATTGAGTCGCCTGAGAAACTTGCCACGCTGACCCCGGGCGAGATACGGGCTTTGATTCACATTCCGCGCTGGCGAGAGGCCGATGTCGAAAACTGGCTGGCGCAAGCCAAACTCCGTGTCGCATGGATTCAGGAATCGGAGAAAAGTCGGTGAAGCTGGTTCGACGCATAGACAGTTTTTTGCTTATTGCGGCGCTGCTCACCTCAGGCCTATCTGCCGTTTTTTTCTGGGGGGCATGGCTGCAAGAAGATAACCGGGATGCAAAAGATGAGTCGGTACTTCTGGATGACACTTTTGTGACCGTCACGGCCTCCCTCGAACCAACGGCAACTGTCACCTTGACTTTTACGGCAACGCCCACCACCACTGAAACACCGACTCGTTTTCCGAGCAATACGCCGACTCCAACCGATACCTCCACACCAACAAATACATCAACTTCTACCAATACGCCGACTTTTACCCCTACATTTACTTTAACCCCAACGAGAACACCAACCCAGACCGCTACGGCGAGCTTTACCGCTACCCATACACCGACTCGCACGTTCACCCCCACCACCACGCTTACCCCCACCCCGGATCAGATTCCGCCGCCGCAAGTGAATCGCCTAGAAATTCCTGAAGATTATCGTGGCGAGCCGCTAGAAATTACTGGAACAACCGTTCCCAATGGCATGGTCACACTGCTGGACAATGGCGAATTTTTAGCCCAAGTCCCTGCCAATCAGATTGGGGCATGGCGGGTATATCTGGAAGATGGTTTACCTGCGGGGTCACACCGTCTGGAAGCCTATGCTTCTTCGCCCGAAGGGGTACAAAGTGAAGTTGTGCCAGTCGGATTTATTTTTAGTAACGCGCCATAGCAATTTCGCACAGGTTTGTTTTATCCTTAGTGCCTTACCCGTAGTATGTTCGTAGGGTGAGCGTTTAGACCAAAATAAGAATTGAACGCTAGGATAAATCGGCTTAAAACAAGGGTGATAGTATGGGTATTGAGATTCCGATGCGGCGGCGAACCCGCGATGCAAGCTGGTTGTGGCTTATCACAGGCATGGTGTTAGGGATTGGCTGTTCGGCGGTGGTGTGTCTTTCAGCCTACGTCTTGAATCTGGTAGAAATTAGCGGGCTGGATACCGGCGGCAGTGAACCAGAGGCCATTGTTGTGACCAACACCAGTGTTCCAACAGCAACCCTAACACTCACCTCCACACCTGACCCCATCACCCCAACCGCAGCGACTCAAGAAGTCACTGAAACTGCGGCGGACATCACCCCGACTGCCAATGTCCCCACATTTACGCCGACGACCTTACCTGCGGCAGACGGCGCAACGCCTCTGCCCGGCAGCACAACTGCGTCAATCGCCGGACAGGGCGGCAACGCGGAGGAAGATGTTCCGGGTATAGACCCCAGCGCCCAAGCCACGCCTGTCACCCCCGAAGTGGGGGCAACACGGACACCGCGTGGTGTGGGCCCTGAAGCGGTGCTGCCCGAAACCTTACTGGCGGGGGCAACCACCCTTGTTCCTATCCCCGGCGGAACCTTTACTATGGGGACAACCCGTGAAGAAGGCTTAGATGCGGTGGATGATTGTATCACCCGTGATGCTGGAACTTGTGACGAAACGATGATCATTGACTCAACCCCGCCGCATCAGGTCACGCTGGATAATTATCAAATTGAAATTTACGAAGTTAGTGTGCGCCAATATGTAAATTTTCTAAATTACCTATTGGAACAAAACCCCGAATCTCGTCCTGATAGAAGTGGATGTGGCGGGCTGCCCTGTGTGCTGACCCGTGACAGCGAACCGAACAGCTATATTCAATACGATGCTGCCAATAACCGCTATGCGCTGGCGGGGGCAGACTTTCTCATTGACCACCCCGCAATTTATGTGACTTGGGCGGGAGCAGATGCGTATTGCCGTGCTATTGGTCGCCGTTTGCCTACCGAAGCAGAATGGGAACGGGCAGCGCGTGGCCCTGCCAACAGCATTTATCCTTGGGGGCCGGAATGGATTCCTGAAAATGCCAAAGCCTCCCGCCCGGTACAGGATGGAACGGTGGCTATTATTGAATATGCACGCGGTGTGAGTGCTTACGGTGTGTATAATATGGCGGGCAATGTTTCCGAATGGACAGCCGATTTTTACCAGGAAAATTACTACAGCTTGCCCGAATCGGCCGGGCCAAACCCACGCGGGCCAATTAGCGGGACAGAACGGGTGGCACGCGGCGGGGGTTGGGACAATGTACCGATTTTTGCCCGGA
Source organism: uncultured Anaerolineae bacterium (assembly GCA_964639245.1). Classification (GTDB taxonomy): domain Bacteria; phylum Chloroflexota; class Anaerolineae; order Aggregatilineales; family J027; genus SB15. The sequence continues at coordinate 108,155 of CAZXCU010000013.1, read as the reverse complement.
CGGTACATCGCATGAATGTGAACCCCACTGAACCCCGCGCCTCACTTGGTTTTCGTTGTGCGGCAAACGCCCAATAACCTTATTTTTGAGGGAAGATCCATCGGGTTTTCCCTCGTTCTTTGCTACTGTTGATAGCCTCTACGAAAGACCCATATCCGCATTTAAAAGTTAGTAGGATTTACTCCTCCTCAAATTCATCCGCAAAAAATGCAGCCACCGTAAGTTTCAAATCAGGGAATAAACTTTCAGCTTCTAATTGCTCATCAGATCGGTAAATCCGCACGGTTTCACCGCGTTTTCCCGTGTAAACATGCACTTCCTGATGGTTCGGATACACTACCCAGACTTGTTCTGTTCCTTCACTCAAATAATCCACAATCTTATCGCGTAAATCCGACGCGCCCTCCCCCGGTGAGACGACTTCTACCACGAGGTCAGGTGCGCCATAAAAAACATCATTTCGCCTAAACCCTTTTGGTAGACGTTCTTTACGAATAAAACACACATCGGGTATACGCGAATCGCGCACCCCATTTTCATTCACCCTCAGCACACAGATCATCCCATCTGGCAACACCCGCCCTAACTTATTTTGCCGCAGATAGGCTTTTAAAATGTCATAAATATTCGATACTACGACATGATGAAAATATCTATTGGGAGACACCGGGATTACTTCTCCATTTATAACTTCAAACCATGCGTCCTCATTGAGCAAGCGCATAAATTCATTTTGTGAAACAACTGCATCAAGCGCTAATGTGTTCATTGTTACTCCTATCGCACCATCGCAAAACTGCCTTTAGGGGTTTTGGTGACTTCAATCAAGGCAGGGAAGGCATCACGCAGTTCATCAATATGGGTAATCACCAGAATCAGGTCAAAATCATCCTGAATCGAAGTAATGGCCTCAACCAAGCGTTCCCGCCCCACCGAATCTTGTGTGCCGAAGCCCTCGTCAATGAACAAGGTGCGTAACTGCGCCCCGGCCCGCCGCGCCAACATCTGACTGAGGGCAATCCGAATCGCAAAATTGACACGGAAGGCTTCCCCGCCGCTAAATAGGCTGTAATCGCGGGTGCCGAGTTCGTCACTGATGAGAATGTCCAACGTTTCAATCATGCCGCCGGTTTTCTTTTCGCGCTGGGTATCAAAACGCAGGTGCATTCGATTACTGGTCATGCGCCCCAACAGTCGATTCGCGGAATCTTCCAATTCGGGAATCGCCGCTTCGATAATCATGGCGGGAACGCCTTTGCTGCTAAAGGCAACTTTGAGTTGTTCGTAAATGCCTTCTTTTTCCGCCAGCACCACCCGCTTTTCCATCATCTGGGCGCGGCGTTCGCGCATCTGAGAAATGGAGCGCAGTTGCTGTTCCACACTGATAACTTTTTCTTCAGCATTACGGAACAAAGTCCGCTGGTGGTTGACTTCCTCTTGGCGGCGGCGCATTTCAAGCACTGTGAGTTGTAACTGCTCAATATCAGTTTGATAAGCGCTGGCCTGTTGTTGGTAGTCCGCGAGGCTTTTGTCGGTACGTTCAAGTCGTTTCTGGGTGGACTCCAGTTGTTCTTGAATTTGCGGGATAGCCTGCTGTGCGAATTCGAGTTCTTTGGCTCTGTCCTGATAAATCAAATAGGTACTCAGATTTTCGCGCACCAGATTATGCGTTTCGGAATCGTAGCCCAGATTATCCCGTTCCTCATACGCCATCCTCAATTGATGCCGAATTTCATCGCCAAAACGCTCCTCATGCAGCACATTGTAAAGTTCATCCAACTGAGCTTGTTTGGCTTGGATGCGCTGTTCCGCTTCAAAGGCCACACTAATTTGCTGCTCGGATGCACCGCGTTCTGTCCGCAAACTGGGCAAATGTTTTAAATCTTTGTCGGCAGTGGCGATTTCCACTTCAAGTTGTTTCATTTCTGCCGCAATATCTTCGGTACGCTTTTTGTTGGCTCGGTAGGTATCGCCGCGTTGTTTGCCATCGGTTTGGAACTTTTCGTGCAATTCATGCTTATGGGTCTCGTCAAGCGGCTGCAAACACACCGGACAGGCCGGCTCTTTGGAGGTTTCGATGAGTTTAAGCCGTTCTTTAATCTCATCCATTTCGACTTTAAGCGTCTGATTGGTCGCCACCAGTGCAGCCTGTTCGGTTTTGAGGGTTTGAAGTTGGTCACGGTAGACATCGCGGTCTTTTTCCAGCGCTTCTAACTTGCGGATGTCCTCGTCAATGTGCTGGATATTTTCCCGCGCTTGGTCGCCTACCAGCGTGACCTGCGTATCATTTTCAATCAGGGTATGAAGTTGACGGAGTTCCAATTCAATTTGCTGGCGCGATTCACTTAGCTGACGTTCCAAAATAGCGATGCGCTGATTCAGCACATTCAATTCACGCAGCTTATCGCCCAATTCTAAATCGGCGGAACGGGCTTCTTCCAATTGGGCATAGCCTTCTTGGATGGCTTCGGCATTTTCCAGAATTTGCTGATATTGCGTCAAACGGGTTTGATGCCGCACAATTTCTTCGCGCAGGGTGACAATATCTTTGGTGCGTTCTTGGATGTTGTAATGGATGGAAGCCAACAATTCTTGAACATGGCGCAGTTCCAGATCTGCCCCTTGAATTTCTGCCAAACGATGTTCGGCCTGCTCCATTGCAGTACGCGCATCGGTAAGCTGAACTTGGGCATGTTCCAGATCCAGTTTGAGGGCAGGTTCTTCATTGAGTTCATTTTCAATTTCACTGATGCGGGTGGAGAGGAGTTTCATCTCATCCTGAACACTCCGCAGTTCTTCTTTGGCTTTTTCTTCGTATTTTTCCCACCGATTCAACCCCAAAATCTCGCTTAAAATTTCCTTGCGCTGGGTCGGAGTTTTGGTTGTGAAGGCATCGGCTTGTCCCTGCTGCAAAAACGCCGAGTTGACAAACACATCATAATCCAGGCGCAAAAGCTGATTGATCCGAATCTGGGTTTCGCGCATGGAAGGTTCGCTAATCACCACATAGGATTTACGCTCGTCATCGTAACAAAACAGGAATAAATCGCTCTGTCCCGGTGCGCGTCGTCCATCCTGACGGGCTTTGCCGAGTTTGCGTTTGCGGGTCACACGGAAAAACTGTTTGTCCTGTATAAAATCCAACGTGACCGCCATCTCGTCCTGCCCCATGTGAATCAAATCATCGTCGGAACGGGTGCGGGCTTTGCCCCACAACGCCCACGAAATCGCATCCAGCAAGGAGCTTTTGCCTGCCCCGTTTTCCCCTGTCAAACAGGCCAGATGTAAATTTTCCAGAATCAAGGGATCCGGGGCTTGGTACGCAAGGAAATTTTTCAGTTCAAGTCGTGTAGGCAGCATTTAATCCACCCTGTGAAATGTATTGGCGATGTCTTCAAAAATAGGTTCATATTCCGCGAGGAGCAGGTGTGGCACACCAAAACTGAGGCTGTAGGCTGTGCCATCGTCAAGGAGGGTGTATTGAATCAAAACCCAATTCAGGCTTTGCGAATCAGACACATTCACCTCAATAATGGCTTGGGTATACGCAGCTTTTTTGCCATTGAGTTCGGTGGTATCGGTTTCAAGGATGGTATAGCCAAATTTCTCCAGCCCATTCCGATTGGCCTGTGCATGATTCTCGACGGTTTCAAAAAATGGCACGCTTTCCGCCGCGATATTCACTGTAACAGAATCGGTGTTGTGGTTTGCCCAGAAACGCAGGGTGTCTTTTTGAATTTCCTGTGCCATCTCATCCATGCGCTCTGCCAAAGTTGGGTTGGTTGCGCGGATTTTGTCCGCCCCCGCCTTGAAATCTTCGGCGCTGACCGGGGTAAACGTCCAATCGGCGGGTAGGGCTAATCCGACTCGATCCCCTGTATAGACGGTGTAGCCATTGGGTAAATTTTCGGGCGATTCAAGCGCACTCCCACAGGCAGCGAGGAATAGGCACAAAAATCCGAGAGCGATGGACGCGATAAGGAAGTTTAATAACTTAGCACGCATCTACAGTGTTTCATCCGCCACACGGAAAATGGTTTCCGCCGCTTCCATTAAGGTATCCATCCGTTCTGGCTCAAGTGAACGGCTGTCAAAATAGCGCTCTAACAATTCATGGGGGGTCAGCCCTTCGGGACTACCACCCAATCGCGCCCGCCCTGCCCGTTCAACCTGTTTATGCACCGCCGCCACAAAATTTGCCCCACTATGACGCAACACCTCTTCAATTTCGCGCATGTGCAGCATGGCATCCGTTTCGGGGTCGCAGGTGATGAGCAAACGCACCACTGCATCATCCAATTCATGTTCATGGATGAGCTTTAAAACCTCCTGAGTCGGATTCATGGAGGCACACACGTTGATTCGCAGGGTGACAAACGGGCGCGATTTAACGGGAACAAATTGATACTGAGTATTGCCGCGTTCCAATTCCACCCAGACAAAACCCTTGTTATCGGCTTCTTCGCCAAAATCAATCCGTTCAAGGCTGCCACTGTAAACCACAGGCGGTTTAAATGGGTCGTTGCGGGTTAAATCCTGATGTTTATGCACATGCCCCATTGCCACATAATCCCAGACCGGATTGGCAACTGATGAAAGAAGCGCGGCGACATCCCGCCCTAACATGATTTGCCGTTCGCTGCCCGTGACTGCACCGTCAATGGTAAAATGCCCGGTGAGAACACGCGGCGCATCCGACAAAGCGGCTTTTTCTGCCAGCGCCGCCAATTGATGATGCAAAACCTCTTGCAGCATGGAATCTAAATCCGCGATGCCCATGCCGCTTCTGTCCTGTTCCTCTTCCAGCAGTTGAGTGCGAACAGGGTAGGGTGCGGTAGCTACCTGCACCAGACCCGCTTTGGTTTCAATCGGCAGGATATCATATTCCATGCCGACATGCACATTCGGCACACGCAGCGTATTGTAAATTTCGATGCTGGAAGCGCGTTTGATATTGGTGGGTAAGTCGTGATTGCCTACCAGCAGCACCACCGGACACAGCGCAGCTAAATCCTGCACGCGGTAGGCAAATTCGCGCTGAAAGGTCGGATTTGGATTGCGCGATTTAAAAGCATCTCCCGCAAAGATGGCTAAATCCACATCATGCCGATGGGCATAGTCGACCATTTCATCCATGCGCCGCAGAAAATCCATCACCCGGGATGACAACCCGGTTGAAGGATTGGTTTTGCCGTAATTTTCCATGCCAACATGCACATCCGCAAAGTGGAGCAGTTTGACTTTACTCATTCATCACAATCCATGGTGGGGCAATGCGAAAATCGCCCAAATTTTCTATTGATGCTTATTATATCGCCTGACAGAAGTGTTTTTTAGTGAGGATTGAAAATCCACAAAATTTTCGTCCTCAGTCGAGCAGATGTAAGCTATCATTCATGCAGCCATAGAATAACCATAGGGTATCCTCAAAGGGTGCTGTGATAAAATGCCAACTATGAGAAACCGATTGCTGTATTTTATTGGATTTTTAACGTTTGTCTCGTTAGCGTGTTCGCTGGCAACCGAAGCCCCTCCGACTCTCGCGCCCAGTACCCCCATGTCCACCATCACCCCTGAATCGGCCATTGTACCGCCGACCCTCCAGGTACAAGCCTTTGAGGTTGAGCCGCCCATTGGCATTATTGAGCAGGGGTCAGAAGCGCCGATTGTCGCGCCAAGCAGCATTGCGATGGTCAACGGGGAGCGCATGATGGAGGACATCAAAACGCTGGTTAGTTTTGAAACCCGTCATATTTTGAGCAGTCCCGCGCCCAACCGGGGGATTCAAGCCGCGCAAAATTGGCTCATTGAGGAACTCAAAGCCATTGCCGCAACCAGCCCGAATCCGGGTATTCAAATCGATGTCTACCCGCATACCTTTCGGATGGAATGGGCAGGACAGGAAATTTACCCCTCCAATATTATCATGAGCATCACGGGAACAGATGCGGCGGCGGGTGTGGTCATGTTCACCGCGCATTACGACACCGCCCTGCAAAATTGGTTTAATGGCGACAGCTACCAGCCCGGCGCAAATGATAACGGGTCGGGGATCGCCGCGATTTTAGAATTGGCACGCATTGCCGTGCAAAAACCGCACCGGGCAACGATTGTTTTTGTCCTGTTCACTGCCGAAGAAACCGGACGGCAAGGCAGCCAAACCTTTGTTCGTGATTATATCAGCGTCAATAACATCCCCCTCACCGCTGTGATTAACATGGATATCATCGGCAACCCTACCGGACGACGCGGCGAACGTTACGACAATATGATGCGAATTTTTTCCGCCGGGCCAAATGAAAGTTCCGCCTCACGGATGGTTGCGCGGATGATTGATGTCGCCGTCACGCGCTATGTACCGGGCATGACCCTCACGATTGAGGACAGCCTTGACCGTGCTGGGCGTTGGGGCGACCACATGAGTTTTAGCGACGAAGGCTATCCGGCGGTACGGCTCATTGAAGCTGCTGATGACCCCACCATCGCCCATACCACCCGCGATACCATTGATTTAATTGATGTGAATTATCTGACCAAAACCACACAGGTGATTTTAGCGGCGCTGGAAATGTTTGCCGACGGGCCAAATCCGCCCAGTTTGCGTCCTTTGCGCCAGAGTACCACCGACGCAGGCAGTATGGTGCTGGAATGGTCGCATAATCCAGTCTGTCAAAGTTACGTAGTGGCACTGCGGGGTTTTGGGTCGCTGCGATATGACGAATTTTATACCGTTCAAGCCACCACGTCGCTCTCATGGAACGGCTTTCGCACCTATGAGGCGGTGTCGGTAGCCTGTGTGGATATGGAAGGGCGTTTGGGACGTTTTGCGCCGGAATTGTTGATTCAACCGGTCATTTCCCAACAATCTACACCCTAACACTGTGCTGATACCCTTTGCAGGGTCGGTTTACATCGGATTAAGCAGGGTTAAAACATGCTTGAGCATGGCAAGATTGCCTGTCATCAAATCGGCTAAGCGTCGCCCTGCTTTGACCAAAAATTCCTGCTGGTCTTCGGGCGCACGGGCAAGGGTAGCCTCGCGCACAGAAGCTGCCAGCAAATCAGCAGTGGGAACACCCCCTGCATTGGCAATCAGCCGCAAAAAATCCAATCGTCGGGTAAAGTCGATGACCTCCTCCGCGCTGCACAGCATCACCGGGTCAAGGCTGAGGGGTGGGCGCGGTGGTAAGCTCTGGAAAATTTGCGAACTTTTTTTAGTGGTGTAGAGATACCCCACGTTCAGCACTTCAATTTCCACTGGCACCATGCGGTTTTCGCGCTGGTCACGCAGAATCGCATCTTCCATGCTGCCCGCCATCACCAATTGACGGATTAGCGGGTCATCGTCAATCCGAATCTGGGTAATCACCCCGATAACCGTCAATTCATAATCGAAAGCGGTGCTGGTGGTTTGCACAAATGCGCCAAAGGCAGGTCGTCCAATTTCCGGGCTACGTGTACCACAGGTAAAACCGTCGGTGCTAGCGCGGAGAACACGTCCAATTTCGTATGCCATTTAAAATTCCTTATTAGGTCTGCGCGAAGGGGCGGAGTGCTGGCGACGGCCTGCGCGTGCCTGTCCCTTGCCAATTTGTTTGGGCGAACTATCTACTACTTGCTTATTTTTGAGTAGTTCAATATTGATGAGGGTATTCAATTGTTGTTTTTCTTGCCCGCCGACCACCGCCAATTCGTCCGCACGGGTTAGGACATAGGGATAGCCCCCAGCTAATTCACACTGAGCCACCAACAGGCTGTGGACTTCATCCACTGCTTCGGGGAGTTGTGCCACCCACATCGGAATTTCAACACGGGCAATATGTGGACGACCCACTGACCCCACGTTTAAATAGAAAAAGGCGATTTCATAATTTAATCCGGTGTCCAGACGGTAACTTTTGTTACGCGGGCTTTGCTGAATCATCACGGCGGAACGCTGCCCCGGCCTCAGCACCCGCGAAAATAGCCAATCATCGGTTAGCCCTTCAAAGGGCCCGTCGGTTTCCACAATCGAACGGCGCACATCCTCATCTGCCAGCGAGAGCAGATGCAGGAGGCGAATCACAAAACGGCTGTCGTGGCGGTCTACATAGCCAATGAGACAGGCGTTATGCTGATGCAATTCGCGCATGTTCGTATGAATATCATGAAAATGCACCAGCGCCCCGCGATAATCCGCCTCTAATTTGACCGAATTATTGATGTCCGGCCCGACCATCCACAACAAAGGCCCATCCAGAATACCCAATAATGCGTTGTTGTAATGACGGCGTTCATAGGCATAATGGGTCAAAGTCATGATTTCCTGTACCGTGCGCCGTGCATTGACCACTGTATTTTTGATAACTGACCCGTTGCCTGCTTCCTCCCGCACGTCTGAATCGGCGTAAAAAAGATGCGGTTCACAGAGTTCTTCGGGAAGTTCATGGCTACCGTGATAATACACAAATCCAGCAATATTAGTCAGATAATACAGCGCCGCCCCGTGAATATCGGGATAAATTTGTGACCCATCCACCGCGATGATGGTTGCCCAACGCGGTGCAGAAGGGCAGTCAAAGCGGGCATTAACATCTTCCTCAAATGGGGCTGCCCCCCGATACCCAGCATCTCGCAAACGTACCAATTCAATTTTACGGGCAGCTTCTTCAAAATCGCTCGCAGTATCCAGCAAATCGAGCGCTTGCTGCCCCCGTTCACTTAAATCTTGGGTGCGATAGGCCGCAAAACGTCCCATGCGCTGCACCTGTTCAAGAACTTTATCAAATTTGAGCGACATTTTTGTATCTCATTTGTTTACACAGACGTGATATATCGCGTCCCTACATTAAATCCTAGGAACAGCAAATACGCTGTCTGTCTTCTATTCATATTCATATAAGTGTTGAGTGTAGCACGAACGTTCTAAGCACGTCAAACCGTTTGTTGACCGTGTAACAATAGTCGGTTAAAAATGAGATAGCGCAAGCTACAATGGATGCTTATGAACTTTGATTTAACGATTTTTGCGACACGCTTTCTGGGAATTTTTATTGAAGCCACGCCGTTTTTGTTACTGGGTACACTGGCTTCCGGGCTGATTGAAGCATTCGTCAGCAAAGATGATATTGCGCGGGTTGTCCCTAAAAATATCGTACTTTCAACCATCATGGGCGGGATGATGGGCTTCATGTTCCCGGTGTGTGAATGTGGGGTGGTGCCGGTGGTGCGGCGTTTGTACAAAAAAGGGCTGCCCATGAGTACCGGAATCGCGTTTTTGCTGGCTGCACCCGTGATGAATCCAGTGGTGCTGGCAAGTACCTATGCTGCGTTTGGTGCAGGGCCAATTCTCTATGGACGCTTCATCTTAACCGCGCTGGTTGCCATTAGCGTAGGGTTGATTTTTGCGGTGCAAAACCAACCGCAGCGCATTTTACGCCCCCAAATCCTGTTTGTTCCGATTACGGGCGGGTCAGAGGCCGCCTATCCCCTGACGACCCAACGCATGGAATTGATTCCGGGCATCAAAAAATCGCTCCTGCTGGCACGCGAAGAATTTTTTGAGATGGGGCGCTACCTGATTTTTGGGAGTTTGCTGGCGGCGGTGATGGGGACATTCGCGCTGGACAAAGAAATTGAGGTACTGGCTAGCAACCCGGTCAATTCGGTGTTTGTGATGCAAGCCACCGCGTTTGTCCTGAGTGTATGCAGCACTGTCGATGCGTTTTTGGCGCTTGCTTTTGCCAACACCTTCACCACTGGCTCGATTCTGGCATTTCTGGTGTTTGGCCCGATGGTGGATATTAAATCGACCATGATGTTTTTGGGTGTGTTCAAGCGGCGGGTGGTGTTTTATCTCATTGCGCTGCCGTTTTTACTCACCGCGCTCTTGGCAATTTTCATCAATTTAAACCTGAGGCTTTGAGACAATGGCAGAACATCTTCACGACCATGTGCATGACGAACACTGCGACCATGACCACGACCATGCTGATGGCCTCAATTGGGGCATCATTCAAGGGTGGGTACAAACGGGCATCATGCTCATTTTAGGGCTGTATTTTATTGATCTGGCACTGCCGGGTGGACAACTTGGCAATTATATCAATGTTGAAAACTTCGGCTGGCTGACATGGGTAGGGGCGGCGATTTTCCTGTCGATGGGGGCAATGAGCGCGTTGGATTTGTTACGCAACACCGCCCATGATCACCATCACGACCACGACCATGATCACGATCATGCCGAAGCGGGAAGTTTTGCGTCTTGGCTGTTTATTGGGGTGGCGGTGATTCCGATTGTGCTGGGGTTAGGTGTTCCTTCCAAACCCCTCAGCGCAGATGCCATCACCAGCGACTTAACCACGAATATGACTGCCTTGAATCTGGGGACATCCCAGGCCAGCCTCGAAATTCCGCCCGAACAGCGCAACATTCTGGATTGGATTAAAGCCTTTAGCCAGAGTGACGACATGCGCCAGTTAGAAGGCCAACCGGTGGATGTCATCGGTTTTGTGTATGAAGATGCCAAATTGCAAGGCACGGATGATTTTATGGTGGTGCGTTTCACCATGAGTTGCTGCGTTGCTGATGCACGTCCATTTGGTTTGGTGGTGGATTCGACAGAACAATTCACACAGGATACTTGGATTCGGGTGCAGGGGCATATTGAAATCCGCTTGATTGATGGCATCGAAACCCCTGTCATCATTGCGGAAGGGATTGAAATTACCCAGCAACCGGAACAACCCTATTTGTATTTTTAAGGAAAGACAAATCAACACTTGCGTGAACGATTCGATAGATTGGATTATGCCGCATTTGGCATGATGGCAAGCATTGTCCTTGCCATGCTGGTGGTGATTCTGCTTGGCAACAATGTGGGGGTCAGAGTCGAAAGTTATACTCCCGATGACACCGCCACAGGCAGCACCCCGATTCGGATTCGGTTTTACGATGAAATGAATCGGGGCAGTGTCGAGCGTAATTTCAAAATTCAACCCGAAATAGCGGGAAATTTTCGCTGGAACGGATCCCACGAAATTATTTTTGAGCCGGATGCTCCATTCACATCGGGCGCAACCTATACCGTTCAATTGGAAGAAGGCGTGGAATCGCGGAATGGCAGCGCGGAGTTAAAGGAGACTTTTGAATTTTCCTTCCGTGTCAATTTGCCCAAAGTGCTGTACCTCGCGCCGTCAACTTCGCCACAGCGTAATTTAATCGCCTACGATTTAAATACAGGCGACATCCAACAACTCACCGATACCGAATTTGGTGTGGCGGATTATGCAGTCAGCCCTGATGGAACAATGATTGTATATACCATTTATAATCGGGATGGTTCATCTGACCTGTGGCTGTACGATGTGGCAACGAGCAATAGTCGGCAGTTGACCAACTGCGTGGATGCTTTTTGCGCTGCTCCCTCTTGGCATCCCGATGGCACGCAAATTGCCTATGAACGGGAGGACTATAACCCCGAATTAGGCGTGGTCGGAGCGCGGCGCATCTGGACGGTGGATATTAACACGGTGCAGTCGCGGGTGCTGTTTGAGGATTCGCAAATTGTGGGGCATTCCCCCCAATTTTCGCCCACAGGCAACCGTTTGGCAATGTTTTCCACCAACCCACCCGGCATCATGGTCTATGATTTCGTGACCGGACAATCTGCCCTCATTGACAGTATGCAGGGGGTGGTGGGAAGTTTTTCACAGGATGGCACGCACTTGATTTATCCGATTCTGGTGCGTGGTGCGCGGGGCGATACTTTTTATACCCAATTGGAAGGTTTGGAAATCGCGGGGGCATTGAACGAAGGTCGCCGCTACCGGATTACAGGCGACCCCAACGAGCCGATTGAGGATATTTTGGGATTCTGGAATCCAGACAATCTGCATATTGCTTTGTCCCGCCGCTATCTGGACAACCGTTATACCTTTGGCGCTCAGATTTATCTGCTGGATTCGGAAACAAACGAAGTTTCCCCGTTGGTGGTGGACGATGCTTATACCCATGGTGGGCTTGAATGGAGTCCTGACGGCAATTTGCTGGTGTACCAGCGGTTTAACCATGAAGTTTCCGGCTCTAAACCGGAAATCTGGTACTACAACATGACCACAGGCGAACCCGTCAAAGTTTCGGATGATGCGTTTTTACCGGGATTTTTACCCTAAATGAGTCATGGTACACCCCACCCCACCCCTCCCCATCGTAACAGGCAGGGTGTCAGAAATCGGACTGTATCGAGCGGGTTAATTTTGCTGCTGATGTTCCCGGTCATTGGGGTGTTTGGCATGATTTTTATTTTGCTGACCAACGCCCTGAACAATGCGGAAGAAACCCCTGCCGCGCAAGCGTACCCCACTCCGGTTTCGATTCAAGTCACCAATCGGCCTACGGTGGTGATTGTGCCAGTGTTAGACAATCTCGTCACTGATACCCCCTTTAAGGATTTGGCGGGGGATTCGCACACCTTGTTAGACTATCCCGGTAAGATTGTGGTGGTGAATTTTTGGGCGACATGGTGTCCGCCGTGTGTGCGCGAAATGCCCGCCCTGCAAACCTTCGCTCAAGACAATCCCGACGTGGTGGTGCTGTCCATCACCGACCCGAATGACGGGCAAACCCTCCAAGACATCGAACAATTCATTGCCGATTATCAACTCACCGATATTCAAATCGGGCTGGATGAGCGCAGCCTGCTCAAAGGCTTTATGAGCGTGGTCAATTTGCCCACCACCTATGTGATAGACCAGGCGGGGGTGGTGCGTTTCCGTCAAATTGGCGAAGTCACCACCGCAGATTTAACCTACTACCTTGAAGAACTGCAATAATGCTGCCTCAAATTCAGTATATTGAGCATTTGTTTGCGCTTGGCATCTTTGCAGGGTTGCTGGTAGGGGGATGGTTTATTTTTCTTGCGGGTTGGCAGTCAGGCATGGGGTTGCGCTGGCTGGATGTGTATTTATTTTCCATTCTGGGTGGGATCATCGGCGCGAGAGTGGGCTATGTGTTGCTGCATCTGTCTGAATTTAGTGCTTCGCCGGAGTATGTTTTTCGCCTGTGGTATGGGGCATTGAGTTGGCAAGGCGCGTTTCTTGGTGCTGCGCTGGTGATGCTGCTGCTCTGCCAAAGCCGTCAGATTCCGCTTGCCGAATTTACTGATGCAGTGGCGGTGGCGCTACCTGTCATTTTGATGAGCGTCGGTTGGGCATGTCGCAAAGCAGGCTGCTTGGTAAGCAATCCCGTTGCTGACGTGGACGATTATCCGGTGTGGATGGTCGGTTACTTGCGCGATTTACAGGGAAATGTTTTGCCGCGTTACGAGTTGCAAATGCTGGCAATCAGCTTGTTTTGGCTGATTTTTATAGGAATCGGATTTCTCACCCTACAAAATCGCGCACGAAGTAAACGCTTGTCTGTTGCGCTGGTATGGGTCGGAGTGTCCCTGTTGATCTTATTCCGCCTGCAAAATGCCGAACTCACGCTGGATAAAATTTCGGCGGTCATTCTGATCGGCATCGGTGTTGTCGGCGCGGGTACACGGCGCTTATCGCTTGGTTTTGGTGTTTGGCAACCCATTCATCATGCCGATTCCCGCCCCTTTGACCACTAGATACCGTCAGCGAACCGTATGGCACTTCGCACGAAAAAATAAGCTAGAATGGCTACCCATGAAAAACCGTGATATTTTGCTTTTGCTCTGGGTGCTACTGCTGATTCCCTTGACGATTGGCGGGGCATATGTGGCGTACCAGCAGTCCCGTGTGCGGGTACGCGAATTGAATCAGATTACCCCTCTGCATGAAACCGATATGGAGCAGGTGGTGCGGTTGGTGTTGAATCTGGAAGATGCCGAAGAAACGCCTGATGTTGAACCGCTTCCGACCCAGCAAACGGTGAGCAATTTACCTACCCCTGTGCCTACTGAATCGCCGCTTCAGGCAGCAACCCAAGAAGCTACCGAGGTTGCCAGCGAAGCGACGGCAGAAGTAGCCGCGACGGAAGAAATCTCCGTTCCCACAGCAACAGCAACCCTCCCCGAACCAACGGCAATTCCACAACAGGAAACCGAATCTGTTTTAGAAATTGACCCGCGCCGTGTGACCATTTTGCTCATGGGAATTGACCAGCGACAGGGCGAAGAAGGCCAATTCCGCACCGATACCATGATGGTGCTGAGTCTTGACCCCATCGCCAAAACAGGAGCGATGCTCTCGATTCCGCGTGATTTGTGGGTGTCTATTCCGGGCGGATTCGGCGAAGGGCGAATTAACACCGCCAATTTTCGCGGGGATGACCCCACGGTTGCTTATCCCGGCGGTGGGCCAGCGCTGGCGATGAAAACCGTCGAAAAAGTCATTGGCGTGCCGATTGACCACTATGTACTGATTAATTTCGATGCGTTTATGACTTTAATAGATTCGGTGGGGCCGATTGAAGTGTGTCCCCCCGCACCGATTGATGACCCGAAATATCCTGATGGCAGTTACGGCTATCAACCGATTTACATTGAGGCTGGCTGCCAAGAAATGCCTGCCGAAAAGCTGCTGCAATATGCCCGCACCCGTGCTACCGAAGGGGGCGATTTTGACCGTGCCAAACGCCAGCAGGAAGTCATTCTGGCGGTGCGGGATAAAATTTTGAGCTTGGGCGGGGTGACAGCGCTGCTCGGTGATGCGTTTAGCCTGTGGGAATCGGTCAGTGTGAATATCAAAACCGATATGACACTGGATGAAATTCTGGCGTTGGGCAAAGCCGCACAAGATGTTGGCACGATCTGCAAAGGCACCATCAGCACAGGCGAGGTTTTGCTTGGCACAGGCGACGATGGCAGTGATATTTTAATCCCGATTGGGACGGATATTATCACGCTGATTGCCGATTTAATGCGCGGCAACTGCCCCGATGAAACTGCCCAGAACGCGCCCGACCCTGCCATGCAAATTTCGTTTGAGGTAAATCCATCGGTGCTGCCTGCCGAAGTGCAAAATGAAGCGCCCGTGATTGGTTTGCTGAATGGCACGGCTATTCAAGGGCGAGCCGCCGCGTTACAAACCCAGGTTGAAAATTATCAGATGGATGTTATCACGGTAGGGAATTACACCTCTACCAGTGTCACCGAAACCTATATCATTTATTATGGGGAACATGCCAATTCTGCGGCCTATCTCTCGCAGATTCTGTCAACCTTTAACAATGGGGTACGCCCCCGGATTGAACAGGGGCGGGGTAGCAGTCCCGAAGGTGATGTGGTGGTGATTATCGGGACAGATTTGGTGCTGCCTACTGGGGGATAATCACTCCCCACGCCGCCCCCCTACTGACCTGATAGACATGAAAATTGCTGGCGGAAAAGTAGATTTTTTCGCCCTGTGCCGAAACCGTTCGTTGCAGCATCCCCTGATACTGGGTTTCGGGTTCAATCGCGTATCCCAGCGCTTCCCGAATCCCATCTTTACGCCAGATGTAATAAATCGGGCCGTTGGCCTGCTGAAAACCTTCTGGCGCACGATACAGCCCATCAAACAAGGGCATTCCCGGAATATATTCATCCTGCACTTTAATCGCTGCTTGCCCAACAATCATGACATACAACTCACCCAGCGCGGGCAGATAAACAATCGTACCCCGTTCAAAACGCTGTTCACGGAAGGTTGTCACCAGTGCCGATGTTGGACATTCGGCAGGTTCGGGCGCAAAAAACCAGCCCTCGCCACAGGTAACTTGCACGGTGGATTGTGCCGCGACTTCTTGAATCCCATCGCTGATGCGAATCATGAAGGTCATGGAGTCGCGTCCATCGTTAAAAACCGGCAGTTGGATGCTGCCTGCAATCGGCAACCCGCTCATTTCTTCAATAAATTGTCCGTTGTACAACCAACCGGCCCGCACATTCATCACCGACCCCTGCGCCTGCCAGACCAGCGTCACTTGTCCACCCGCCGGAGCAACCACCGGGTCTGCAATAAAGGTACTGATGCCAAGCGGTAAAATCGTCTGGGGGGGGGCAGTCAGTGCAGTAGGCGGAACATACACATACGACCCATTGTTAGCGAAGGCCGGGTCGGTGAAACAATTGCCCTGCATCAGCGCGTCCGCCGTAATTCCATACCGGGTGCTGACCGTATAAATATTTTCATTCACCTGCAATTGGTAGGGAATCCAGCCCGTTGGATAAACACAGGTCTGAATTTGTTTGGCGGAATCTTGCTGAAAAGCGGTATTCACTACCAATTTGCTGGACGCAGGCGACGCAATTTCCGAGAGGGTCGGTTCTTTGGCGGGGGTGCTGGCATCCACCGACTCGCTGAGATTGCACCCGACAAGCACTAAACTGAGTAAACTGAGGCTCAGGAATAACTTTAATTTCCACATCACCGTATCTCCCGTATTTATACCTTAAATTTACAAGTTCTTAACACTTATCACTTGACGCGGGTGCTACGTCTCTATCACAGGAGGCTAACTTCTTTCTAACACTTTCCTTACGCTGGATAATTGAAACGTAGGCCGAGCGACGGTAGCCATTTTTTGCGCTTTGCCCGTACAATGCAAAAGACAAAGTTTCACTTTAACGGAGCAGTTCATGGCAAAACCGCCGCGTCGCAAAACCCCACCCCCGCCTTTAAATCCCTTTCAGCGCTGGTCAAAACGGATGCGAAATACGCTCCGGCAGATGTATGCACGCGGCGATTTTACGGCGATGTTCATTGTGTGGGCGCTGATGGTGCTGCCTGTTTTGGCCTTAACCACCGCAGATTGGGCGGACGGGATGCTCACGCTGATTCTGATTGTGTCGGCTTCGGTGACTTTTGGCTACGTGCTGGCATGGAGTCGGCTGTCTGAACTGCTGGCTATTATTTTGAGTAGCTTTTACGGCATGTTCGTCATTTTCGGCACAATGATTATTTTTCTTGCCGATGGTGCAGATCCGGTGAGTCGTACTGTCGATTTTCTCCAGCGTACCAGCGATTGGTTTGGTACGATTTCGGAAGGTGGGGCAGGCACAGACAACGCAGTATTTGTGTTTTTCCTCGCTATTGTGCTGTGGTTTTTGGGGCATAATGCCACATGGCATGTTTTCCGCCTTGATCGTGTGTGGCGGGCAGTCATTCCACCCGGCATGGTGCTGGTTATTAACAATTATTCCTATGATGGCAAAGCCCGTCTCGAATTTTTCCTCATCGCCTATGTTTTTCTGGCAATGCTGCTGGTGGTGCGTTCCCATGTCGATGCCCGTGAATATGAGTGGTATCGTAATCGGGTCAAATATTCGCGCAATGTGCGGAAATATTTTTTGCGAATCGGGGCGATGTTGGCGCTGGTGTTTGTCCTCATCGGGTTTTTGCTGCCCAACGGGAATGACCGTGACAATCTGGAGCGTTCCCAAGCCTTTTTAGACAGCATTTCGCGCTTTACTGAAGTCTGGAATCGGCTGTTTTCTAAGCTGGAAAGTACCGGTGTGTCCAGCCCGGAATATTATGGGGGAGACAGGCTGGAACTGGGCGGGGCGATTCAACTGGGTGAACGGCCTGTGTTAGAAGTAACCGTCGCCAATTCACCCGCCGTTCGATATTACTGGCGTTCCACCGTTTTTGATACCTATATCGCCGGGGGATGGGATCACAGCCGTTCGGTGCGAGCCACCAAAGAGGACGAAGGTTTGCAGTTGAATATTGGCGAAACCCTACCCGGCAGTCGTACCACCGTCGAACAAACCTATCGGGTGTTGCTCACCGCCAACAATTTGATTTATGCGGTTCCCCAACCGATTGAATTTGGTTTGCCCGCCAAAGTCGAATTGGACTGTGTAACCGCGCCGGGAACCTTTGATTGTGTCAATCAGGGCTTGGAAACGGATGCAGCCATCGCCAAAGCGATTGAGCCGATCCGCGTTGATGACACCTATTCGATGATTTCTTCGGTGAGCGTGGCGGGGGCGGATGCCCTGCGCGGGGCTGGAACAGAGTATCCGCAGTGGGTCACAGACAAATATTTACAGGGAACAGAACAAGTTACAGCGCGTTTACGCCAGACCACCCAAGATATTATTCTCTCCACCGGTGCGGCAACTCCGTATGACAAAGCCAAAGCGATTGAACGTTGGCTGCGGCAAAACATCACATATAACGAATCGATTCCCACCCCGCCACCCAATGTTGACCCGGTGGATTGGGCCGTGTTTGACCTCAAAGAAGGCTATTGCAATTATTACGCCTCCGCCATGATTTTGATGCTGCGTTCGGAAGGGATTCCGGCACGTATGGCAGCCGGATTTTCACAGGGAGAATTTGACCCCGCCACCAATACCTATCTCGTCCGCGAACGAGATGCTCATACCTGGGTCGAAGTCTATTTTCCCGGTCATGGCTGGGTGGAATTTGAACCCACTGCCGATGAACAACCCCTCGAACGTCAGGGCGATAACACCCCCGAACCGCCCAACGTGACCGCGACTCCTTTCCCAACCGCGACCCCCACCGCAGTTCCATCGAACACACCGCAACCCGAACAGGCGCAACAAACGCCCACCCCGACTCCTCAGCAACCGGAACAAGACCCCTTGAATCCGCCCACTGCAACGCCAACCCCCACCCCGACTCCGATTCCGCCCCTTCCCCCACAGGAAACTCAGGTCGATTCGGACAGCAATTCGGGGATTTTGCAAATTCTTTTCTGGCTGATTCTCGTGCTGGTGATTACCGTGTTTCTCTTGGCAGGTGGGGTGCTGTTCACCATCTGGTGGGTTGAGCATCGGGGCTTGGGTGGACTCACCCTTGTCGAAAAAGCCTACGCGCGGATGGCGATTTACGGCGGTTGGCTAGGGATTCGCTTAACACCGGAAGAAACGCCGGAAGAACGCCGTCTTGAACTGGTTAAAAATGTACCGGATGGCAAAAAACCGATTAACGACATTACCGAAATGTACGTCGAAAATCGATTTGCTCCACCGCGCATAACCGACAAAACGGCTGATGAAACCGAAGCAAAATTGGCATGGTCAGAGGCACGGATGGCGTTTATCCGTCGCAAATTTCAAAAATGGTTCGGTAGGGCATAAGCACCCTAGCACGTCTTGCCCTGTCAAACCTCATCAAAAGCCCCTTGCACCCGCAAAGTTTCATACAATGGGTGCAAGAGGTATCTCATGACCACAATTCTGATTGTTGATGATGAACTGACTATCCTGAAGGTCGTTGAAGCCTATCTGCAAACAGAGGGCTACACCACCCACACCGCCCAGAATGGTGAACAAGCGCTGGCGGCTTTTCATCGCTACCAACCCGATTTGCTGATTCTGGACATTATGCTACCCGGCATGGATGGGCTAACGCTGTTGCAGCACATTCGCCGTGAATCCGATGTCTACGTTCTGCTGCTGACGGCGAAATCGGAAGAAATAGACCGCGTAGTGGGTCTCACGGTAGGGGCAGATGATTACCTGACCAAACCCTTTAGCCCGCGTGAATTGGTTGCACGGGTCAAAGCCATTTTGCGGCGTGGACGCGCCCCCGCTACCGATGAAAAATCTGTCTATCAATTTCCTCATCTGCGGGTGGATTTGCAAAAATTTAAAGTCTGGCGGGAGGCAGAAGAAATTGAATTAACCGCGCTGGAATTTAAACTGCTGCAAACCTTCATCAAAAACGCGCATATCGTGCTAACCCGCGAACAACTTCTCCATGATGTCTGGGGCTATGATTATTATGGGGATGAACGGGTGGTGGATGTGCATATCCGGCATTTACGCCAAAAATTGGAACCCGACCCGACTGCCCCGCAGTTTATCCAGACCGTGCGCGGGATTGGCTACCGCTTTGAGGATGAAGCGACATGAAACTCGTCTGGAAGCTGTTTTTTTCCTATTTGCTGGTCGTGTTGGTCGGGGCGGGGGTGATTGTGCTGTCTACAGCTTACACTGCACCAACGGAATTTACCCACCAGATGATGAATAACAATGCGATGGGAATGGGGCAGGGACATCGGCAGCGTACCGGACAAACACGCCTGATTGAAGAACTGGATGCCCAATTTCGCCAATCAGTGAATACCGCCCTGGTTCGTTCCAGTTTGTTTGCGTCGCTCATCGCGGTGGGCATGAGTTTTTTGATTAGCCAGCGTATCACCCGTCCGATTCGCCTGTTAAACCAAGCCAGCCATCAAATTGCCTCTGGCAGTTATACCACCCCCATCGCCCCCTCCTCCAATGATGAATTGGGAGAATTGACCACAAGTTTTAACCAGATGGCGACCACCCTTGCCCAAACAGAAACGATGCGCCAGCAGCTTTTAGCGGATGTCACCCATGAACTGAAAACCCCGCTTGCCAGCCTGAACGCTTATCTGGAAGGCTTACAGGACAGAGTATTGGCGGAAACGCCAGAAACCTACCAGCAGATGCAGCAGGAAGTGCGGCGCTTGCAGCGTTTGGTTCAGGATTTGCAACAACTGTCCCGCGCTGAAGCAGGCCAACTGCATCTCAAACAAGATACCTGTGAAGCAACCCAGCTTCTCAACGCGGCGGTGGAGTGGCTTTCTCCACAATTTGAGGAAAAAAATATCGCCCTGACCACCCATTTCCCCCCATCACCCGCTTATTTTGCCGGGGATGCTGACCGCATGAGCCAGGTAATTTTGAATTTGCTCAGTAATGCCTTGCATTACACTCCGTCAGGTGGACAAGTTCACTTGAACTTGACACCCCAAGACTCGCTGCTCCATTTTAGCGTCCAAGATACCGGAATCGGCCTGACACCAGAAGCGCTGTCGTTGATTTTTATGCGGTTTTACCGTGTCGATAAATCCCGTTCACGGGAAAGCGGAGGCAGCGGTTTGGGGTTGACCATTGCTAAACACTTGGTTGAAGCCCACGGCGGAAAAATCTGGGCGGAAAGTGACGGGTTGAATCGGGGCAGCACGTTTCACTTTACCCTGCCCATCCGTCAGGAAAACTTCTCCAAAACTTAATATTCCCGCAAAACAACCTTCAAATAGATCTGGCAAACTCTTGGGTAACAAACAAAGTTGAAATGAGGATCTATCATGAAACGCAATCAAAAAATCTTCGCAGTTATCGCTGTTTTGCTCGGGGTGCTGGTCTTTGGCGCGCTGACCGTTTCGGCTCAAGACCCCGGCAATATGCCCGATGAGGTGTGGGGTTGTCCGTGTGGTATGGGCGGTGGAAGAGGCATGATGAATGGACGCGGGATGATGAACGGCAACCAGCCCATTTTGCAAGCCGCCGCCGACACATTAGGGCTAGAACAAGCCGCTTTGTGGGATGAACTTCAAAGTGGCAAAACCCTTGCCGAAATCGCTGAAGCACAGGGCGTTGCGGTGGCAGACTTAGAAGCCGCCCTGCTGACTGCCAGTGAAGCACATATGGCGTGGATGGTTGAAAATGGTCGGATGACCCAAGCCGAAGCCGATGAAATGCTGGTCTATATGCAGGAACACATGCAAGAACATCTGAATGGTAGCCTGAATTGGGGCGGGATGATGGGGCAGGGTGGAATGCGGCAAGGGCAGGGAATGCGCGGTCATCATGGACATTGGGGATGGTAAGTGGTTATTTCCCCGAAAAATATATGGAGCAGGGAAGCCTGCTCCATTTTTGTTTATATTACATTACCCATGTTTGCAAGCGACGGGCGGCAATATCAATATCTTCAGGACGCAGGATATCCCGGTCTTTTTGAATCATATGGAGCAGAACATAGCGACGTTCGCCGGTGCGGGCATACATAATGCGAAAATGACGGTGGGCATGGCGCACCCGAAGTTCCCACAGGGCGGTGTGGCCTTGTAATTTTTTACAATGGGGAATGGTGAGTTGCGGGCCGGCGGCAGCGAGCAAACTAATCGTTCGCATCGTCGCGTCCAGTTCTTTATCTGTCAGCAGTTCAAGATAATCTTCGATGGGATGCTGACCGCGTGTCGTTGCATAAAAGTCCACTGCATAAGGAGCTTTCGCCATAGGACACCTCACTTGTTAAATTACATCTACGCTACCTTATATCATATTGACCTACTTACAGTTTATAGGAATTTAGTCATGCTGAGTTTGAAAAATTTATGAATTATAATCACGTAGTCAAAACGATGAGCAACCATAGGGCAGCCGCCGTAAAAAGGGTGCTGTCTACCCTATCTAGCAATCCCCCATGACCGGGCAACAAACTGCCTGAATCTTTTTTGTCGTAATGGCGTTTTAACCGCGACTCGGTTAAATCGCCAATCACCGCAAGCGGGGGCAGCAGCACCGCCGCCAGACCAATCGTCAGCGTATATTTTTCTAAAAGATTGAGCAGGGCAGCCGCAATCACAATCGCTACTGCGCCGGAAATCACTCCAATGGCTGTGCCTTCACGGGTTTTACCGGGCGAAATGCGCGGGGCGAGTTTGGTTTTGCCCAGGGTTTTGCCACCAAACAGGGCCATCGTGTCGGTCGCCCATGTCCCTGCCAGCAGAATTACCAGCCATTCTTGCCCTTCGTCCAGCAACCGTAGCGCCACGACACACGCCAGGCCAATCCCCAGATACATGGGGGCTACCGCTAGCCAAATTTGGCTGCTCAAAATCGTCTGGCTCACAATCAAGGTGATTAAAATGACCACAATAAATTCAAAAGCCAGCACGGTGTCAGCCAACAAAGCAGATAAAATAATAATCAGCACCACCAAGCCAATCAGCACAGTTCGCGCTGTGAGGCTGGTTTGTCCGGTGACATTGCCATATTCCCACGCCATGCCCACCCCCACCAGCACAATAAAAATTTCTGTTAAAATCGGTGGGCCAAGCAAAATAGCAATAACAAGCGGTATTCCGATAATTCCGGTTAAAATTCGACGTGCCACAAGAAGTATCCTTTAACTTTTTGGCATGAAACGAGGGATTTTAGCGCATCATGGAAAAACTGGAACAAGGAACAGGGCAAGTCACGCTGGATGGACAAAAAGTGCATCTCCTGCGACAAACCGCCACCCGAACTCAGTACAGTAACGCGCAAATACAAGATTACAGCGCCGAATTTTTACATACTGCACCGCTGCGTTTGTCCCTCACAGCCTGTTTTAGCCATCCCATTGACCAGCTTAAAGGCACAGGCGGGTTTGGCTTCTGGAATGCGCCGTTTGCGCCCGCCAGTTACCGCCTCCGTTTTCCCAAAGCAGCATGGTATTTTTTCGGCAGCCCGCCTTTAAATTTGCCCCTTGCCTATGGAGTCAGTGGGCAAGGGTTCAAGGCCGCTACCATCGATGCAACTCACTGGCCTTTTTTTGCCCTGCTGCCCACCGCCCCATTTAGTTTTTTATTGATGCGCGTGCCTTTTTGGTATCGCAACTTATGGCCTATCGGTCAACGCGCCATTAAAGTGAGTGAAGCCACTTTGAATCAGATGGATATTACCCGATCCCATACTTATCAATTGGATTGGTTGCCAAAATCCGTCGTTTTTTCGATAGACGGACAGGTCATTCATCGCAGCCCGCACAGCCCGACAGGAAAAATGGGTTTTGTGGCGTGGTTGGATAACCAGTACGCGCTTGTCACGCCACAAGGCCAGTTTGGATGGGGATTGGTAGAAGCAGCCACACCCCAGTGGTTGGAAATTCAAAATTTAAGCATTACGCCACTGCCTGCATCCGATTTTCAACCGTGAGCCATGCCAATGCCGCGCTAATCCAAGCAATCACCGCCGTGATAGTTAAAACCAAGCGGAAAGTGCTAATGAAACTGTCTTTAACGGCAGACTCGATTTCAACTTGGGTATTCGCCTCAACCGTTTCGGGCGCGTCAGTATTGCCTAAATCGGAGGCATTTTTTTTCAGTTCGGCACGTTCTTCGGTAGATAGGTCAAGATTTTGCGTTTGGTCATCCAAATTACTGCGGAAACTGAACAAGGCCACCGCCCCTAACAACGCAATGGCTAAAACACTGCCTGTCCTTGCTACCGCGTTATTCACCCCGGATGCAGTTCCAGCTTGACGGGACGATACCGACCCCATCACCGCCGTTGTGAGCGGGGCAACCGTGATACCCATGCCCAACCCCATGATTAAAATGGCGGGTAGAAAGTTCGTCCAATAATCGCTAAAGCCATCGGTTAAAGCGGGCAACGTTAAAGCGAAAAATCCCACCCCAACAATCGTTGGCCCAACCGTGAGGGGCAAACGCGGCCCATACCTATCCACCAATCCCCCCGCCCAACGTGACATGAAGGTGAGCAGCAGTGCAAACGGCAGCAGCGCCAATGAAATTTCAATCCGTTCATAGCCCTGTACCTGAGCGAAATTCAACGGCATAAACAGAGTAGCCACAGACAGCGCCCCGTACAAAAACAACGTCATGAGATTGGTGCCGCTAAAAGTGCGTGATTGGAACAAACTCAGCGGAATCATCGGGTGAGGGCTGCGGGCTTCAACCACCACAAATAAAACCAGCGCAATGACTCCTACCGCCAATGTCCCTATAATAAGTGGCGCATCAAATCCCTGTTCAGGCGCTTCGATAAATCCATACGACAGCCCAGCAAGACCGATTGTCACCAGAAACGCCCCTAAAAAATCTAACTGCTTGGCCTGCTCATCCCGGCTTTCGGGAACTTTATTGAACACAATCCATAAAGCTACCGCCGCTAGTGGCAGGTTAATGAAAAAAATCCCGCGCCAGAATTCCAAATCCGCCATGATGCCGCCAATAATTGGCCCCAAAAGGGTGGTCACGCTGCTAAACGCTGACCATGTACCAATTGCTTTACCGCGCTGGTCTACCGGAAAAGAGGCCGAAATAATCGCCAAACTGCCCGGCACCATCAACGCCCCGCCCATCCCTTGCAGCATCCGTGCCACAATCATCAAGAGGGTGTTGGGCGCGATGCCGCACAAAAACGAAGCGAGGGTAAACAAGCCAATGCCAATGGCAAAAACGCGCTTGCGCCCGAAATGATCGCCCAGCGACCCGCCGACCAGAATCAGCGAGGCTAAAAACAGCAGATAACCGTTGATAATCCACAACATTTCCGCACCGGAGGCGTTGAGGCCATCCTGAATATCAGAAAGCACAATATTTAAAGCTGTTCCATCAATGAAGGCCATGCTAGAGGCCAAAATGGTGGCAGCCAGAATCCAACGCCCATTTGAAGTAGGGTTTTCCACGCTGTTCCATCCTATTCAAAAACTATGACAAAAATTTGTAGGTTTTTACCGCTATTTTACAGTGAATCGGCATATGCTGACTTGTACCGATGGATAAGACGCTCAAGGAGTGGACACCATGTACGCCGCGATTGCTAAATCAAGTTATGCCCGTGATATTGCTGCTCAATGCCACCATGATTGGTTTGCCGAAGCCGGGTACATTCGCCCCACCGATGACGGACGTTACACGGATGAATTTACCCCGCGTTCAGTGCATTTTCTGGTTTACAAAGATTTCTTCTCCCGTGAAAATGTCATGGGGATGGTGCGTTTGGTTGTTCAACCGCCCTTCCGCACATTGGAACAGTTTGATATCTACGACGAGTATGCTTTTTTGTATGATGCCCCGCATGTGATGGAATCCTCCGCGCTGTGTTGGGACAATGCCTGTGCCTTACAAGCCATCCCCCATTTGTATCGCGCCCTCTTTCAGTACGGTTTTTCTCACTGGGCGCAGCATATCATCTGCAACCTTGATACCCGTGTACTGGCAATTTCGACCCGTAAATTTAAAATGCCGCTTCGTCAGTGTGGCGAACCGCGTGAATTTATGAACTCCTTGAAAGCACCTGTTCTTATCTCACAACGAGGGGGAATGCAACAAATGCAGGAAAACAATCCGATGCTCTGGGATATTTTCTCGCAACCGCTTGATCGGTCAGTCTGAATTTTTCGTCAAAATGAACAAATTCATTGACAAGGCTTCATTTCCGATGCACAATCTTGCCGAATTATCCCATAGGGTCACTTTTACAGTGAAATTTGAAATTTCTGTCAACAACGCGCCCCGTTTGCGCCGTCGCCGCCCACTGAACCTTCAGAAGTTCGGTTGGCTAATTTTTGATTAGTTGACAGACTGACCTTAGACTAGCGGTTCGCTAGCAGGGACAACCCCGAACTTCTGAAAATAGGAGTTCGGGGTTTTTTGTTTTTTAGCCTAAAAATGATGGGAGGGGTCACAAACCCGCCCGTACAAAAATCAGGACAAGGAGACAGCAGTGAAGGCAGGCATTTACGGAGCAGCCGGCTATACAGGCTTAGAGCTGATTGGCATTTTGAAAAAACATCCCGAACTGGAAATCAGTTTTGCCACATCCGACAGTCATGCGGGACAAAGCTATCAAGGCGTGAAATTCACCCCTTCCACCGAAGCGGATGCCAGCAAGGTCGAAATGGTGTTTTTATGCACCCCGCATGGTGTCTCTGCCCCCCTAGCTGCCCGATCCTTGGATGCTGGCGCAAAAGTGGTTGACCTCTCCGCAGATTTGCGGTTGAACACCCCTGAATCCTATGCCAAGTGGTATGGACACGCTCACCCTGTTCCCGCCTTGTTGCCTTCTCCTTATGGTTTGCCGGAACTTAACCGCCTCAATATCCTGAATCAAAATTGCATCGCTAACCCCGGTTGTTATCCCACCACCACCCTGCTTGCCCTTGCCCCGCTTGCCAAAACGGGCGCAATTCAATCGGGTGTACCCTTGATTGTGGATGCTAAAAGTGGGGTAAGTGGGGCGGGTCGCCAGCCCAAAGTGGAGTATTTATTCGCGGAACTCTATGGCGATTTCAAACCCTATAACGTGGGACGCAAACATCGGCATGTGGGCGAAATTGAACAGGAACTTCATGCCCTAAATCCAAATTTGGGAACATTGATTTTTTCGCCTCACCTGCTGCCGATTGAACGGGGTTTGCTGGCAACCAGTTATGTACCACTTGCGGACGGGTGGACTCTGGACAAAGCTCGCCAGCTTTTTGAAACCAGCTATGCCAATGAACCCCTTGTGAATGTGCTGCCTGCGGGCGAAACCGCCAGTATTAAAGCCGTGGCGAATACAAACGGGGCAGTCATTTCGCTCCATGCTGCGACAGAAAACCTGCTGATTGTGGTTTCCGCCATTGATAACTTACGGAAAGGGGCAGCCAGCCAAGCCGTCCAGAACGCCAATTTGATTTTGAATCTGCCCGAAACACTGGGGTTGCTATAAAAGAATATCTGTACGGGCGGGTCTGTGACCTGTCCCATTGCTGAGAATGTCACAAACTGACCAGAGGAAGCCATGAAAGTTTTAAAAATTAGCGGACATGAAATTGACCAACCCGGCTTTTTGCAGTTGCTGGCACAAACTGTTGCCCACGCCAGCGAACCGATGATTGTGGTGCATGGGGGGGGCAAAGAAATCACCCAGATGCAAGAAAAATACGCCATTCAATCGCAATTCATTGATGGCCTGCGCGTCACCGATGATGCCTCCATGCAGCTCATTGAAATGGTCATGGGTGCGATTAACCAGCGCATTGTCAAAACCTTTCAATTGGCAGGGATTGAAGCGCAGGGTTTTTCAGGAATAGATCGCGGACTCATTACCGCGAAA
The DNA here is from genome assembly GCA_964639245.1 of uncultured Anaerolineae bacterium. Taxonomy (GTDB): domain Bacteria; phylum Chloroflexota; class Anaerolineae; order Aggregatilineales; family J027; genus SB15. The sequence goes on along the minus strand of CAZXCU010000013.1, from coordinate 80,605 downwards.
AAATTGCACCATCCCAAAGGTGATTTAGGTCGGGTTGGGGAAGTTGTAGCGGTACGCGGGGATATTTTGATGAACTTGGTCGCACAGGGAGTCACCCCGGTGATTGCGCCTGTCTGTTTAGGGGTAGATGGGGCGTATAACGTCAATGCTGACCATGTAGCCGGCGCGGTGGGCGTGGCGGTCAACGCCGAACAGGTAGTTTTTCTAACGAACGTACAGGGGGTGCTGAACAATCAGGAAGTTGTGCCGACCCTGACTCCTTCCATTGCCGATGATTTAATTCAGAAAAAAGTTATTTTTGGCGGGATGCTGCCTAAAGTCCATACCGCGCTGCATATGGTTGAAAAAGGCGCAAAACAGGTCGTCATTACCAATCTGGACGGGCTGCTGGCAAATTCCGGTACAGCCGTGGTAGGAGCGTAATCCATGATCGCAGCCGAACTTACCAAAAATCACATCGCCCAAACATATAAACGTCCCGATTTTGTGATTTCGCACGGCAAAGGCATGAAAGTCTGGGATACGAATGGGAAAGAATATCTGGATATGGTCGCCGGAATCGCAGTGATGGCGCTCGGACACAGCGATTCAGAGATTGCCCAAATTATCCAGCAGCAGGCAGAAAAACTGGTTCATGTCAGCAATTTGTATTACACCGAACCCCAAGCCGAACTTGCTGCTCTGCTGTGCGAAAAATCCTTTGCGGATAGGGTCTTTTTTTGCAATAGCGGGGCAGAAGCCAACGAAGCGGCGATAAAATTTGCCCGTAAAGTTGCCTATGCCAATCAAGACGAAAAGCGCAAGGAAATTATTTCGTTTACCAATGCGTTTCACGGGCGGACGATGGGCGCGTTGGCTGTGACCCCCAAAGAACATTATCAAAAGCCGTTCATGCCGTTGATGGGTGCTGCCAAAACCCTCCCTTTTAACGATTTGGATGCAATAGAGACAGGCATTACGGATGAAACCTGCGCGGTGGTGGTCGAACCAATTCAAGGTGAAGGGGGGATTTACCCTGCTACCCCTGAATTTTTAGCCAAACTCCATCAGTTGTGTGACGAACACGGTGCGCTGCTCATTTTTGATGAGGTGCAATGTGGTTTAGGACGGACAGGGACACTCTGGGCTTATGAACACTACGGCATCACCCCGGATTTAATGTCGCTGGCAAAACCTTTGGCAGCGGGCTTGCCGATGGGCGCATGTTTGATGACCGAAAAAGTCCATTCGTCCCTTGCCGCCGGCGATCATGGCAGCACCTTTGCGGGGGGAGCGCTGGTGAGTTCGGTAGCGCAGTCTGTGGTCAATCGCGTGAGCCAACCCGAATTTTTAGCCCATGTACAGCAAGTCGGCGCGTATTTGATGGAACGCCTGCAAGAACTCAACGACCCGCAGATTGTTGAAATTCGCGGCAAAGGACTCATGGTCGGGCTGGAATTGAATATTCCGGTGGCGGATGTTGTCAGCGCGGGTTATGAACAGGGTTTGCTGCTGGTGGGCGCGGGAGTCAATACACTGCGGCTTGTTCCGCCATTAATCATGGAAAAATCCGATGTAGATACCTTGATCGAAAAGTTAGAAGCGGTTTTGTTAAAAGTCGCTGTGTAAATCCCCTCACCCCAACCCCTCTCCTATCATGGGGGTAGGGGGATGGGGGTGAAAAAATACCAAACACAAATGAGGAGCTAAAAAATGTCTGAAACACCTTATCCACCCATTAAAAAAGTTGTATTAGCCTACAGTGGCGGGTTAGATACCTCTGTCATCGTGCCTTGGTTAAAAGAACACTATGACTGCGAAGTCGTAACCTTTACCGCCAATCTCGGTCAGGGCGACGAAATGATTGGCTTGGAGGAAAAAGCCTTTAAAACGGGCGCAAGCAAAGCCTATATTGAAGATTTGCGCGAGGAATTTTTGCGCGACTATGTGTTCCGTTCCATGCGGGCGGGCGCAATTTATGAACGGGATTATTTGCTTGGCACATCTTTTGCACGGCCTTTGATTGCCAAGCGCATGGTCGAAGTGGCGGAAATCGAAGGGGCGGACGCGGTAGCACATGGGGCAACCGGCAAAGGCAATGACCAGGTGCGCTTTGAAGTCACTGTGATGGCATTGAATCCCAAACTGCGGATTATTGCGCCATGGCGTGACCCCAAATGGACAATTCGCAGCCGTGAAGATGCGTTGGCCTATGCCGAAAAACATGATGTTCCCGTGCGGCAAACGCTCAAAAGCATTTACAGCCGTGATGAAAATTTATTTCACATGAGTCACGAGGGCGGGATTCTGGAAAATCCTTGGACAGCACCGGAAGAAGAAATGTTCCAATTGACCAAAAGTCCGCAAAATGCCCCCGATGAAACTGAATCGGTCATTATAGGTTTTGAGGAAGGCTGGCCTGTCAGCATCAACGGGGAACATCTGGATCCGGTAGCGCTGTTCATGGGATTAAATGAACTTGGCGCAAAACATGGCATCGGGCGGGTGGATATGGTGGAAAATCGGCTGGTGGGGATGAAATCACGCGGGGTCTACGAAACACCCGGCGGAACAATTTTATACAAAGCCCATCAAGCGCTGGAAAGTATTTGCCTCTCTAAAGAAGTGCTGCACTACAAACAAATCATCGGGTTGCGCTATGCCGAATTGGTCTACGACGGCAAATGGTTTAATCAACTGCGGGAAGCGCTAGACGGCTTTGTGGACGTGACTCAACGGGCGATGACAGGTGAAGTACGCCTCGATTTATACAAAGGCAATGTCACTCTCACCGGACGACGTTCCCCCTACAGCCTTTACCGCGAAGATTATGCGTCCTTCGGTCAAATGGATGTGTATGACCAGCAGGATGCAGAAGGTTTCATCAATTTGTGGGGCTTGTCCGAAAAAGTGGAAGCGCTGATTGCCATTGACGGGACAGGCAAAAGCCGCTACCGACAGCCAGATTATTACAACTTCAAACGGGATTAATCATGACTCCAGTAAAAAACGACATTAGCAGCATTGGTGGTTTTTTAGCGGCGGGGGTGGACTGTGGCCTCCGTAACAAACAACAGCCCGATTTAGCGCTGATTGTCTCCGAAGTGCCAAGCAACGCTGCGGGGATTTTTACCACCAATCAGGTGAAATCGGCGCATGTACTCTATGACATGGGGCTGTTGCAACAAGACCCGACGAATTTACGGGCGGTGGTCGTCAACAGCAAAATTGCCAATGTCTGCACGGGTGAACAGGGCGCACAAAATACCGCGAAAATGGCCGCACTGGTCGCAGAACAACTGGGGTGTGAACCCTCACAGGTGTTTGTCATGTCCACCGGAATTATCGGCCCCCAGCTACCGATGGACAAAATTGGCAAAGGGATTGCCGAGGCAGCCCAAAGTTTGACTCCTAATGGCTGGCAAAATGCGTCTTTAGGAATCATGACCACCGATACCCACCCCAAACGCGCCAGCATCCAGTGCGAGGGCTACACCATCGCGGGGATTGCGAAGGGGTCGGGCATGATTGCTCCTAATATGGCAACCATGCTGTCGGTGGTAGTCACCGATGCTGAGGTTCCCGCCGCGATTTTAGATTCAGCACTGCGAAAAGCTGCTAATGTCAGCTACAACCGTATTACCGTAGACGGCGATACCAGCACCAGCGACACGGTGTTGGTGTTCGCCAATGGCACCAGCGACGTGAAAATTACCGACGGGCAAAAACTCGCGGAATTTGAAACCGCCCTGACGCAGCTTTGCCAGCAATTGGCCTATGAAATTGTGCGGGATGGGGAAGGCGCAACGAAGTTTATCAGTATCACCGTTGAAGGTGCGCCCGATGACCATGCCGCGTGGCAAATCGCCAATACGATTGCCTGTTCCCCGTTGGTCAAAACCGCCTTCGCCGGGTCAGATGCCAATTGGGGACGCATCATGGCAGCCGCAGGACGGGCAGGGGTCGCCTTTAACCAGCACAAAGCCAGTCTCTGGTTTGATTATGGCGCGAACGGGGTGGGAGCAAATGCCTTGCAGGTGTTCCGCGATGGGATGCCTACTGATTATCAGGAACAAGATGCCGCCGCGATTTTTGCCGCACAAGATATTTCCGTCAAACTCAGATTAAGCGAAGGCGAAGGCACAAGCACCGTCTGGACGTGCGATTTGTCGCATGGCTATGTTTCCATTAACGGGGATTATCGTTCATGACCAAATTGTGGGGCGGGCGGTTTGCGGCTGAACCCAACGCGCAAATGCAAGCGTTGAATGATTCCATCGGGTTTGATATTCAGCTTTATGCCGAAGATATTGCAGGCAGCATGGCCTATGTGGAGGCACTCGCGCAGGCCACTATTTTGACCTCTGCGGAAGCGGAAGCCATTCAACATGGCTTGCAGCAGGTTTTAGCCGAATTTGAGGACAATACCTTTGTCCTCAAAGACGGGGACGAGGATATTCATACTGCCGTTGAACGCCGCTTGGGTGAATTAATCGGGGCGGTGGCGGGCAAACTCCATACCGGACGCAGCCGCAACGACCAAGTGGCAACCGATGTCAAACGCTGGATTCTCACTACTTGCCAGCATGTGCAAGCGCAAATTCGGGCGGTACAAACCGCATTGGTGCAGGTCGCAGAAGCGCATCTTTCAACCGTGATGCCGGGCTATACCCATTTTCAACTTGCCCAACCCATCACTGCCGCCCACTGGTTGATGAGCTTTTTCTGGATGCTCCAGCGCGATTTTGAACGCTTGGGGGATTGTTACCGACGCACCCTCGAAAGCCCATTGGGGTCGAGTGCGCTGGCTGGCACACCTTACCCGATTGACCGACAACAACTGGCGGAAAATATGGGGTTTGCCACGGTTACACAAAACAGCTATGACGCGGTTTCAGACAGAGACAGTGTGGCGGAATTTTTATTTGCGGCTTCCCTACTCATGACTCACCTGAGTCGTTTTGGCGAAGATGTCATGATATACAGCAATCCCGCTTTTGGGTTTATCCAACTGCCGGATGCGTACAGCACTGGCTCAAGCCTCATGCCGCAAAAACGCAACCCCGACCCGTTGGAACTCACACGCGGCAAAACCGGACGGGTGATTGGCAATTTAACCGGATTTTTGACCACGCTCAAAGGGTTGCCAAGCGGCTATAACAAAGATTTGCAGGAAGACAAAGAAGCCATATTCGATACCGCCCGCACCTTAGATTTGATTCTGCCCATGCTGGCGGGCTTTTTAACCCAGATGGAACTTGTTCCCGCCAAAATGCGGGCTGCCTTGGATGAAAGTTTGCTCGCCACCGAACTGGCGGATTATTTAGTTACAAAAGGCTTGCCATTCCGTGAAGCGCATCATCTGGTCGGGCAAATTGTCCAAGCGGCGGACATACAAAGGGTTACGCTGTCTCAACTTCCGCTATCAACCTATCAGCAAATTTCAGCTATTTTTGAACAGGATGTGTACGACTGGCTCAATTTCGAGTCGGCGGTTCAAAAACGAACCGTCATTGGTGGAACCGGGGCAGTCGCCCAACAACTACAAAAAGCAAAGGAGATTCTGGCGTGGGTGTCCGATTAATGCGGTTGGATGACCTTGAACAGTTGGTCGCGCTCTGGCAGCCAAATGACATGGCGCACGACTTTGACTATCTGGAGACAGTGCTAAAACGCAATCCGACCTCCTGTTTTGTGTACGAAAAAGATGGGCAGATTGTTTCGGCTGCCTGTGGGTTGTGGGATGGGCGACGCGGCACCATCAATTCAGTTGCAACCTTGCCAGAAGAACAGGGACAAGGCTATGGTACAGCCGTCATGCAAGCGGTCATTGAGGCACTTTTGGAGTTGGGAACAACCCGCGTTCGGCTGTTCGTGGTCAAGGGTAACGAAGAAGTTCTACCATTTTATGAAAAATTAGGCTTCGAGATGATTGAAGATGCCTACTACTTGGGCTTAAAAATTCCCCAACCCGCGCCTGTTTGATATATACTTTGTGCCATGATGACATGGCTGTATCGTTTACACTTTGCATTTGTGCTGCTGATGGGCGGCGAATTGATTGGATGGCAGGAAGCCAGCACCTATCAACTTCAGGATTGGGGGCTGGTTTTTCTCATTTACCTCGCTATTGGTGCGCTGCTGCTGGATTTGATTCAGCGTTGGAATCTCAACGATGTCAAAAGTTTGCTGTTGCTGGCAGGCATTTTTGGCCTGACCGAAGGGTTGCTCATTTCGCTTGCCCCGCGTGAGGCAGATAATATCGGGGTAGGGTTAATTTTCCGCCCGATGGGGTTGCAAGTGCTGATGTTTTTGCTCGCCTTCTGGCTATTTCGGCTGATTCATTCGGGCGAGGCTACTGGATTTTTTGACTTTTTGCTCATGGCGCTGGTCGGGGCGGCGTGGGGTATTTGGGCGCGGTGGTTTCCTGAATTGGAATTTGAGCATATCCCTAGCCCTGAACTGGGCGCGAGTTTGCCCTATGTTGTTTTTGCCCTCTTTGCGGCAGGCATCATGCCGATATTTTTTCGCCCTCAGATTCGTTCTTGGGAACTTTCCTTTTATGAACTTGCGGCGGTGCTGGTCATTTTAGGTGTAACACTGATTTTGCGCCTGAATGATGGCTACATTCCGGTGCTTGCCTTGGCGATTGCAGCGCTGGTAATTGGGTTTATTGTGGCGATGCTGTATTTCACCCGCGACTCGCGTCAAAATTCCTTGCTTACCCCCATCACCCCACCCAAACGTCCATTTATAATAGGTTGGCTGATTCTGTTATTTCCGTTCGCTGCCCTGGCGTGGCTGTTGTATGAAATTTCGGATGTCAGCCAGACCCCCGTTCAGGCCGATATTTTATTTACCGGTATTACCCTTTTTGGCGTGTTGTGGTTGCCCTTGGTTTCCACTTGGCTGGGCTATCTTAATTTGGTCGATGTTTTCCGTGAGAGTTATTGATGATATCTATTTTTCACCAAAAGCGGATTGTCTTGGGTGTGACAGGCAGCATCGCAGCCTATAAAGCGGCTGACCTTGCCAGTAAATTGACACAGGCTGGCGCAGAAGTTCATACGGTGATGACCGAAGCAGCCAAGAAATTTATCACCCCGTTAACCTTTCAAGCGGTAACGGGCCAACCTGTCTATGATGATTTGTGGCGTGCCGCCGATGGGGCAATGCCCACGCATATCGCGCATGTGGGGTTAGCCGAAAGTGCCGATGTCATTTTGATTGCTCCAGCGACTGCCAATACCATCGCCCAAATCGTGCATGGCTTTGCCAACGATTTGCTGTCAGTAACGGTTTTGGCCGCACGCTGTCCCATTGTGATCGCGCCCGCGATGGACGGTGGGATGTATGAAAATGCGGCAACTCAGGCCAATGTCCAGATTTTACGTGAACGCGGCATCACTATCCTTGAGCCTGCATGGGGACGGTTTGCATCGGGCTTAGAAGGGCGTGGTCGCTTGCCCGAAACGCCGATGTTAATGGGTGAACTGCGCCGCATTTTAGGCAAACATGGGGTTCTAAAGGGTAAGCACATTGTCGTTACGGCGGGGGGAACTCAGGAAGCGCTTGACCCTGTACGTTATATTACCAATCGCTCCTCTGGCAAACAGGGCTACGCCATCGCACAGGCGGCGGTGGATGCAGGCGCACAAGTAACGCTCATCACCAGCACCAAACACCTGCCGGAAGTTATTGGCGCAGCGATGATTCCCGTTCATTCGACGGACGAAATGCTCAAGGCGGTTCAAGATCATGCCCATTGTGACGCGCTTATTATGGCGGCGGCAGTGGCGGATTTTCGCCCGGCCAGTGTCTCCCATCAAAAAATCAAGAAAAAAGACGATGGCGGACTCACCCTCCAGCTAGAAAAAAACCCCGATATTTTATGGACAATCGGGCAGCAGCGCCTCATCACCGGACTGCCGCATGTGCTGGTCGGATTCGCGGCAGAAACCCATGACCTGCTTGACCATGCCCACGCCAAACTCACCAAGAAAAACGCTGACATGATTGTGGCGAATGATGTCTCCTCCGAAGGTGCCGGTTTTGAAGGCGATACGAATATTGTTACCCTGCTCACCCACGAGAATCCCCCGCAAACGCTCGAAAAAATGAGCAAAACACAGGTGGCGGAAACCATCATTGCATGGATTGGGCAGCGTTGGAGTGGCGCGGGGAATTAAATTTTAATACACTCGTCGCTAAGGCTGGTATGAGGAAAAATTATGTCAAAAACACAAGAAGATCATCTGACCGACGTTGACCGTGTATTGGTAGAAGTGCGCGAAATGCTCTCGCTGACCCGCGACACAGGTGAAATTAACGAACTTGAAGCGCTGCAAATGCTCCTCAAGGTCACGAAAGAGCTGCATAATATTCATGATACCCATGCTTTGATTACCAAAGTGCTGGACAGTGTGATTGCCTTTGCGGAGGGGGATCGTGCCTTTTTGATGCTGCTGGATGAGTTAGGGGTGCCACAGTTCAAAATGGGGCGCGATAGACTGCGAAATTATTTGAGCCGGGAAGAATTTACCCCGTCGCAGGGAGTCTTGGAAAAAACCCTGCATGAAGAACGCACAATTATTGTACCGGATGCACAGGTTGACCCGCAGTTGAGCATCCGCGAAAGTATTCAGGATTTATCCCTGCGAACCATCATGTGTTCCCCAATGATGATAAAACGGACTATCATCGGCTTGTTATATGTGGACAGCAACAGCAACCCGCTTTCCCACTACACCAAAGCCCATATTAACGTGCTGGCTTCCCTTGCCGACCAATCGGCGGTAGCGATTCGCAATGCACAAAAATTTGAAACCCATGCCTAACTTTTACATTTTTCACATAACTTTCGGAAAATCTTCACAAAAAATTAAGGCGATCCAACCACATTACTGCTAACTTTGTTGTAGTATGGAGTTAGCAGTCACCGGATGGGTAAATAACAATGTCGGTTTTGTTCTCCAAAAAAGATGATACACTGACCACGCGCAACATTGTTGATTCGTATGTGTCGGCGTACCACAGTGTCTATGCCGAAAAACCCACCGAATGTTATGCCCTCGACAGCAAATGGTTTGTGGTTAATGGGGTGGAGCGTGACCGTAAATGGATGGTGTTAGAAGTAGAACGCCTGCGCCAAGAAGCCCTTACCAAAGTCATTGCCCACAGTGACGGCTCAACAGGTAACATCCTCCGTATGATTCGCCGCCTATCTCGCCTGTAAAACTGACGCAAAACCCACATTCAGCTAACGCACAGTTGCAAAAACCCCCCTCTTTCGGGTAGCATCACGCCCTGAAAATGTACATCAACACTCGGTAGACCGAGATGACTGTATTGTGACAAGAGGAACTTCAACTGTGAGAAAGCGGAATTTAACTTCGATTGGCTCTGCACTAGCAGCCATCACCCTGTTACTCGGCCTTATCGTGGTGAGTTTTGGCAGTATCCCTGTCTCGGCTCAAGAACCCACCGCCACCCCGAATGACCCTTTATGGTTAGCCTTTGACACCGCCCGGACAGCCCTAGAAGAGAAACTCAAACAAGAAATTCGCTTCGTGAAAAGTTACACCTACGAAGAAGCGGAATTTACAGGGGGGATCAGTTCCTGTAAAGCATTGGGGGAAGGTGAACAACCCGAATTTTTGTTTTTTGGCTGGCGGTTTGTGATCACCCTGCTCAATGGCGCACAATATGAAGTGCGTACCAGCTTTAACTATCAAATTGTGGTCATTTGCGACCAGGTAACCGTTGCCCAAGCCCAACCCACTGCCGCAGGCACCCCCGTTGATGGACTTCCTGCCCCGATTGCTGGCCCGGTTGGCCCCGGTGGTTTGGAAGTTGGCGGGCAGGTGACAGGCTTGTTCCCCGAAGCGGTGAATGCCATCACAACCGCCGGGATGCGCTGGATAAAAATTCAGGTCAATCCGGGAATGCCCGAAGCGACGGCGGTGGCCTTCATCAACGAAGCGCATGGCAAAGGCTTCAAGATTTTGCTCTCGGTAGTTGGCGACCCCAAACGCATCATGGACGATGCCTACCAGAATGAATTTGCAACCTACCTCAACCGTTTGGCAATTGCAGGGGCAGATGCCATTGAAGTCTGGAACGAACCGAACATCGAACGCGAATGGCCTGTCGGACAGATTAACGGCGGGAACTACACCAAATTGCTCGCTAAAGCCTTTAACGCTATCAATCAGGGGCGAGATGCCACGTTGGTGATTTCCGGTGCGCCTGCGCCTACTGGTTTCTTTGGTTCGGCGGGTTGTACCGCGCAAGGTTGCAATGATGATGTCTTCTATCAGCAGATGGCGGCCGCCGGTGCAGGCCAATACATGGACTGTGTAGGCGTTCACTACAACGAAGGCATTGTCAGTCCCTTAGTCAACACAGGCGACCCGCGTGACAACTACCCCACCCGCTATTACAGTGGCAACTTGAATCGGGCGCTGGCGAATTTCCCCGGCAAACAAGCCTGCTTCACTGAAATTGGCTACCTCTCCGGCGAAGATTACGGCTCACTGCCCGGTAACTTCGCATGGGCAGGTGGCACCAGTGTCGATGAACACGCCCAATGGCTCGGTGAAGCCGTCGGGAAAGCGCGTGGCGATGGCAATGTGCGCTTGATGATTGTCTTCAACGTCAACTTCACTACCTTCACCGACGATCCCCAAGCCGGTTACGCCATGATTCGCAAAAATGGGGCGTGTCCCTCCTGTGCAAAAATCCGTGCCAGCTTAGGCGGCTAAGGTTTTTCATATCACATCCAACGCGGGGTTTATTTGCCCCGCGTTTTTGTTTTACAGAGGGAATTTTTATACTCCCTCTACGATAACTTTTTCCTGATTAAGGTTCTTAATCCATCGCTGGCTCAAGAACTGGCGAGTCTTCGGGTTGGGAATAATCACCCTCCCACAACCGCCGCATTTCATCGCTGGTCGCCAGCAGGGTTGTTAAATCCCCCTGCGCTTCAATGTGACCATCCTTGAGAACAACAATTTTGTCCGCACGCTGCAACACCGCCTGCCGATGCGATACCGCCAAACAGGTGACATTGTGACGCTCAAACACCCGTTCCCAGAGGATTTTTTCGGTGTTGACATCCAACGCGCTGGAGAGGTCATCAAACACCAGCAGTTCGGGGTCACGCAGGAACATCCGCGCTGCTGCCGCACGCTGCAACTGACCGCCCGAGAGCATCACCCCTTTTGGCCCGACCATCGTATCCAGCCCTTTTTCCAGATTTTCCAAATCTGCCCCCATCACGGCGGTACGAACAGCCCGTTCAACATCCACTTTGTCTTGGGGCAAGCCCAGCAGCAAATTGTTCAGCAGGGTATCGCTAAACAAACGCGGCACTTGCGCTGTATAGGCGCTGCGCGGCGGCACAAAAAATTCGTCCGGTTTTTCGACCCGTTCGCCGTTCCAGTAAATATTGCCACGTTCGGTGGGCAACAGCCCCAGCAGCACCCGTAACAGTGTCGTTTTGCCTGACCCGATGCGCCCCGTAACCACCACCAGCGACCCGCGTTCAATGTCAAACGTTGCCCCCTCAATCCCGCGATTCGAGTTCGGGTAGCGGTAGGTCAAATCCACCACCTCCAATTTTTCGAGGCGGTGTTCGGCGGTACGCGGGGCAAATTGAATTTCCGGCAGGGTGCCATCCAGATAAACTTTGCCGGGTTTGACCAATTCCTGTGTCTGGTCAGTTCCCATCACACGCATCATCCGTGCAATCGAAACCCCCGCCTGCCGATAGCGTGCCACGATAATCCCGATAAACCCGGTGGCATCGGTCACGTACCCCAGGCAAAAGACGAACAGGGCAAAATCACCCACCGTAAAATCGCCAGTTCGCATAACATCCGTAACCAGCAGCAGCACAATCCCGGTGCCAATATTGCCCGCATTCCAGAAAATCGAGCGCAAAATTTCCAGAAATAACCGGTCTTTGAGCGCTGCTTTGCGCCGATTTTCGTTCAGCACATCAAAACGTCCGACTACGGACTCTTCGGCATGAGCCACTTTGATTGCCTGCACCGACGCAAAAGTTTCACTTAAAAATCCGGTGATAATGCCGGTGGCTTTGCGACTGGCTTTGCGATATTTTTCGACTAAGGGTGTCACCATCGTCGAAATGATGACCACAATAATCATCGGAATCAAGGCAACGAGGGTGATGGTCGGGTCAATTTGCGCCATCATCACAATCGCAATGACCGAGAAGGCGGTTACACCCAGCAAATCATTCATCCACAACGCAAACAGGGGGATTTCATGCACGTCTCCTTGAAAACGGCTAATCGCTTCGCCTGTCGATTCGGGCAAAGCGCGTGCGCCCGGCTGTTTAAAGATGTTACTGAGCATATTTTTGTGAAACAGGGTGTGGGTAATGTAAATGAACGGCACATTGCATCGGATGAGGCCATAAATGCTCACCTGCCGTACAATCATCGAAATCATTAACAGGGCGATGATGCCCCACACATCAAAATTGGCAGCATCATCATTGCTGATGGTGTTGAAAAATTCCCGTGAGAGCAGCCCAACCGCCAGCCAGCCCAATTCCACACTTACCAGCGAGAGTCCGTTGACGATGAACAAAAATGGGCTGTAGCGCATGGTGCTAAAAACGACCATCCACGTTGGCATGGTCTTTTTCGGCAGCTTTTTCAGGTCGACTTCTTCATATAACGCAGCATCCATCATGCCAACACCTCCTTTAATCCGGTTTGGCGCAACCGATAGAAATGCGAGTCCGTGTCATTGACCAGATCATCATAGGGTGCGTATTCCAAGATTTCGCCATCCTGCAAAATCATGATATCGTCAGCACGTTCGACAGTCGCCAAACGGTGCGCCACGATAATCGCGGTGCGATTTTTGAGCAGTTTATCAATCGCCCGTTCAATCAATTGTTCGGTAGCCGGGTCAAGCCGTGACGAGGCTTCGTCGAGAATGACCAAACCGGGATCTTTCAGAAAAACCCGTGCAAAAGCCAACAACTGCGCTTCCCCTGCGGACAACCCGCCGCCACCCGCTTCGAGTTCGGTATCCAAACCCTTTGGCAGTTTTTTATACCAGTGGGTGAGTTCGAGTTCCTCAATCACCTGCATGAGCCGTTCGTCGGAAATGCTGTGGTCAAAAAAGGTCATGTTATCGCGGATGGTTGCTCGAAAAAGCTGGACATTTTGTGTCACCATCCCGATTTGACGGCGTAAATCCGCTTGGCGGGTGTCCTTGATATTCGTATCGTCAAGGCAAATTGAACCCTGCTGTGTCTCGAATAAGCGGAACAACAGACGGGTAATGGTTGTTTTGCCGCTGCCTGTGCGCCCCAACAACCCCAAGACAGTTCCGGGCTGGAGTTGAAAAGACACATTTTTCAGGACGAGTTCATCGTCTTCGTAGCCGAAAGTCACATCCTCAAATGTGACGTGCAAGCCTTTGGTCGAACGGCGGGGAATGGTTTGTGTGCCATCTTGGATGCTGGGTTGGTTGGCGTAAAGCTGTTCCACCCGTTCGATGCTGGCCCCGGCTTTTTGCAAATTTTGAATTTCATTGGTGATTTCCCGCAAAGGACGGTAAATCGCATCGGTATAGTAGACAATCAAATAGACTGTTCCGAGGGTGATGAGGTTGGCGTTAAACAGGGTGTAGCCCAGCCCAAAAGACATCGCTTGAGCAAAGCTATACGACCCAATCCAGAGCAAAATCACCAGAATATTCATCACACCGGCTTTGCGTTCGGTTTCAAGGCGGGTGGTATTGACCCTGTACATGCCGCGCATCACAAAATCGGTTGCGCCGCTGGAACGCAAATCTTCCACGCCCGCCAATTGCTCTTCGATATAGCCGAATTGGGCGGCGCTGGCTTCGCGGGCGGCTGTCCATGCGGGTTGAGCAATATCGCGGATTTTATTCATCAAATACAGCGAAATGCCGATGTAAATGGACATGGCAAGCCCCACGCGCCAATCTTCGCGCAGCAGCATGAACAACACCCCGACGAGCAAAATCAGATTCGCAAACACACGAATCACAAATTGGGAGAAAAAAATCGCCAAATCTGCAATATCGCTGTCAATCCGTTCAATCATTTCGCCGGGAGGGTGTTGGTTGTGATACGTCAGATCCAAGCGCAGGGCATGGAGCGCTAAATCATGCCGCAGTGAATTGGTCGCCACCCATCCAATATCCTCCCCTACATAGGTGGCGATGACAGACAGCACTTGAACGAGCAGTGCCAAACCCAAAAAGACAGCCGCTGCTCTGGTGAGTTCATCGGTGCGGCTGTCCGATTCCAGCGCGGTATCCAGAAAGTAACGGATAATTTGCGGATTCAAAAGCTGCAAAATAATGGTACTGCCCAGCAAAAATGCTAGCAGAATTACCTTGTTACGCTGTGGCTTCAAATACTGTGCCAGCAGATTCGCATAACTTCTCAATGGTATTTTCACGCGAATACCCTACTTGAAAACTATGTGTTATTGGCATGGGTGGGGTGGTTGCAAGACCAGCCAAGCAACATCTGGCTGGAGGTGACAAGGTGGGCTATTCATTTGAATGGAACAACACCCATATCCTACGCCGCAGCGTGAGATATGTTCACAGGTTTTTGCAATCCACTAACGATTCAATGTGCCGTGCGGCACTACGGAAAAACGTCGTCAGTTATTGGAGGTTAGTATCAAACCATCCTGTGATGATGTGTGCCATGTGAGCCACCTCGAAAGTTGATAAATTATTGCGCTTTCTAATTATACGCCAACTTTTGAAAATTTGTTCAACAAAATTTTCGCTTAACAAAACTTTAAGGTGCTTTTGTTTAACAGTCCTTAAAGAACTAAGTCTATGCTTTATGCACTTGTGAAGTATCATTGTGGGGAAATAAAAAAGCCCTAGCAATGTGCTAAGGCTTTTGTCGGGGCGCACAGATTTGAACTGTGGACCTCACCGACCCGAACGGTGCGCGCTAGCCAAGCTGCGCCACGCCCCGATGAGATTAAGGAGAAGTATAAACGCCTTGAACGAACTTGTAAAGAGTAGAGACCAGCGGAAAATGACGTTCACAGACCGTGTTCGCAAAGTCAGTAATATTTTTATCCTGCCTATCGCGCAGAAGTTCAAAGACTGGGGGGTGTATCCCAACGCCCTGACGATTGCCGGCACTTTGCTGGTGGCTGTGGGCGCATATGCCATCATCGAAAAACAATTTGTCCCCGCCGCCATCATCTTTCTGATGGGCTTTCCCTTGGATGCGCTGGATGGCGCGACTGCCCGTGCCTATGGCGAACCCCGTCCTTTTGGCGCTTTTCTGGATTCCACCTTGGATCGGTATTCGGACGCACTCATTATTGGCGGATTCGCGCTGTATTACGCTGGGGAAGATAATTTATGGATGGTTTTTGCCGCGCTGGTTGCCTTGCATGGCTCACTCACCGTCAGTTATGCCCGCGCTCGCGCCGAAGGCTTGGGGTTGGAGTGTAAAGAAGGGTGGCTGACCCGTTTGGAACGTCTGATTGTGATTATTACGAGTCTGTTTTTGAGCGTCTTTGACCTGCGTTTGTTAGCCATTGGTCTCATTTTCCTCGCCATTGGCACACAAATCACCGCCCTGCAACGCATTCTCTATGTTGCCCGTGTCACCCAGCAGCCCAAAGGATAAATTCAAATGGACATTACCCGGACTGGCATTGAACTTGGCCCATTTAACGTTTTGGGGAATACGGTCAACCCCACCTTGCATTTTTACGGCTTACTGATTGTTATCGGGATTCTGGCTGGCACGAGTTTGACGGCATGGCTAGCGAAACGGGATGGCAAAGACCCGGAACACGTCTGGAATGGGATGATGTGGGCGGTTGCGATGGGGGTCGTCGGTGCGCGGTTGTGGTTTGTTTTTTTCCCGCCCGTCGAAACCGCCGAAGCAGGCAAAGACACCATATGGATGCTGCAAAATTTCTTTGACATGAACGATGGTGCTATTGCCATCTGGAGTGGCGGGTTGGGCATCTTTGGCGGGGTGATTGGCGGTTTTCTCGGTATTTTAATTTATACCTATCGCGCCAAACTGACCGATTTATGGACATGGCTCGATATGGCGGCGATTGGGTTGCCGCTCGGTCATGCCATTGGACGGTGGGGCAACTATGTGAATCAGGAACTTTATGGCAAACCCACCGATCTACCTTGGGCAATTGCGATTGATAACCCACCCAGTCAATATGCCAGTGAATCCGGTTTTCATCCCCTCTTTTTATATGAAAGTCTGTGGAATCTTGCCCTCTGTAGTTTTTTGGTATGGTTGTGGCTTAAACACCGCGAACGCTTCATCAAAGGGGACTTTTTACTCATTTACTTGATGGGCTATCCGCCGATACGCTTTTTGTTAGAGTTTTTGCGCGTGGAAATTGCGGAAGTTCCCGGACTCAACATCAATTCATCGCAGCTCACCTCGGCGCTGGCCTTTGTGATTGCCGTGGGGCTGTTCATCTATCGGCATCGTTTTGCCGAATTTTCAGCCGAAAGCAGGTATGGCGAGGGAGCAGACAGCACCAAACCCCGTCATTCTAAAGGGGAATCCGAAAGAAAACCGAAATCGCAGCGCAAACGCGCCTAAGTGTGCTAATGTTTGAGTGTCAGTAAGTAAAGTGAGTAACCGATGATTGAGGCTGAGGGATTAACCAAATATTTTGAGGATTTTTTAGCCGTTGACCAGATTTCGCTCAAAGTAGACCCCGGCAGCGTGGTAGCGATTCTTGGCCCGAATGGGGCTGGCAAAACTACCACGGTACGCATGTTGACGGGGATCCTCAAGCCAAGCAGTGGGTGGGCAAAAATCGCGGGATATGATGTCGTCACCCAGACGGCAGAAGTGCGTGCCAGCGTGGGCGTTTTAACCGAGCAGCATGGCCTCTACGAACGCATGAAGGGCTTGGATTATCTGGATTTTTTCGGTCAGGTGTATCATCTACCGCCGCAGGTACGCAAACAACGGGCTTTGCAGTTGATGGAGCGCTTTGGCCTGGGGAATGCGCTCGATAAACGTCTGGGGCAATATTCCAAAGGCATGAAACAAAAATTGGCGCTGGTGCGGGCGATGTTGCATGACCCGGCGGTACTGCTGCTGGATGAACCCACCAGCGCGATGGATCCACAAAGCGCTAAACAGGTGCGCGATGCCATTGCCGAACTCCGTCAGGATGAACGCACCGTTGTTTTAACCACCCATAACCTGCCCGAAGCCGCCCTCCTTGCTGATAAAATTGGGATTATTCGCAACGGACGCATCATCGCCTTTGGTTCCTTTGAAGAACTCGCGCAGGTTTTTACCGGCCCGCCCCTCATGCGCTTACAAATGGCAGAACACCTCAACGGGGTTGCCGAAGATTTACGCGAAGTGGTGGAAGTTACCAGCACAGGCGACGACTGGCTAGAATTTGTCGCGCCTTCCCCAAAAGAAACCAACCCGAAGGTACTGCGCCGCGTGCTAGAACAAGGTCACAATGTCTTGACCCTCAGCCAGCTTTCGCGTTCGTTGGAAGATGTCTATTTGAAAATTGTGGAAGAAGACGAAAAAAAGGGGCGGATCCATGACCGAAGTGAGCTTAAAACGAACTGAAAATCGGAGCGTCCCGGTGATTCCGCCGTATACATGGCGTACCATGTTGAGGAATGCGCTGGTTATCACACGGCGGGAAGTGCGCGACAGCTTCCGCGATTGGCGGATTGTTGCCCCTATCTTTTTACTAACGCTGGTTTTTCCCCTGCTGGCGAATGTGACGGGCAGCGTGTTTGTCAGTTTGTTTGATGATTACAGCGAAACAGACCGTGAAAATGTTTTGGAAGCCTTTTTGCCCCTCATGCCCATGCTGGTCGGATTTTTCCCCATTTCCATTTCGCTGGTGATCGCGCTGGAAACCTTTGTTGGCGAAAAAGAACGCTTGAGTTTGGAACCCCTCCTTTCCACCCCTTTGACCAACGCCGAATTGTATATTGGCAAGGTGCTGGCGGCGATTATTCCCCCGCTTGCGGCTGGTTATATGGGTATTACCATTTATTTGACCGTCTTGATTGTGGGGGCGCAGCAGTGGCGACCTGACCTTGTACTGCTGATTCAAATTGTCCTGCTGACTTTTGTACAAGCGGTGGTCATGGTAACAGGCGCGGTGGTTATTTCTAGCCAGACTACTTCCACCCGTGCCGCCAATCTGCTGGCAAGTTTCATCATTATTCCGATGTCGCTGCTGGTGATTTCCGAAAGTCTCATCATGATTAAGCCTTCTGCCCGCCCGACACTGTGGTGGATCATGCTCGGCTTGGTCATTGTGATTATTTTGCTAATGCGAACCGGCACACGCATTTTTAACCGCGAAGAACTGCTCGGGCGTTCAATTGACCATCTCAATTTGAAATGGGCATGGCAGGTTTTTAGCGCTCAGTGGGTCGGTGGGGTAGAAACTTTCAACCCGATTTTGTGGTATCAGAAAAGTGTGTTTCCGGCACTGCTGGGTTTGCGCCGTCCCATGACCGTCTTTTTTGTGGGGATGATTCTCGCGTTTGCGGCGGGGTGGATTTTTAGCCTGTCCTATGGGCTACCATTGGAGGGGAAAAATCTATCCGACGAGTACGTGATGGACAATTTACGGGATATTTTTGAAACGGGTATGAGCAACCCCCAATTTATGGCGCTGGCCTTCATCCAGAATGTACGGGTCTTGACGCTGGCAATTTTCATCTCGATTTTTACTTTCGGGGTCATTGGCTTATTCCTGACACTCCTGCCTTTCGGGATTTTCGGCTATATCATGGGAAGTGTGGTACAGGCCGGGATTAGCCCATTGCCGTTTATTGCGGCGATTGTGCCACATGGCATCGCGGAAATTCCCGCCATTATCATTGGGGGGGCCGCTGCCTTGCAAATCGGCGCGATTATCACCTCACCACCCCAAAATATGACCGTGATTGAAGCATGGTTACGCACACTGGCGGATACGCTTAAACTCTTTATTTTTGTTATCTTGCCACTGTTACTCATTGCCGCCATACTGGAAGTGCAGTTGACTCCGCGTGTGGTAGAGTGGGTCGTTTCCAGATAAAAGGGACTAATGGCACGATTAATTGTTTTAGGGTCGGCGGCAGCAGTTTCCGACGAATATCATGACAATACCCACCTACTGTTAGAGGGCGAAAACAGCGTGGTGTTAATTGACTGTGGCTCGAATCCTGTCGTCAAACTCAAGCGCTTCGGGATTCACTACACCCGCCTCACCGACATGATTTTGACCCATTTTCACCCTGACCATGTATACGGGGTGCCGATTTTGCTCATGCACATGTGGCTGCTGGGGAGGGAAAACCCACTGCGGGTTTATGGATTAAACCACTGTCTGGAGCGCACCGAAGATATGATGCTGGCCTTTTCATGGGATACATGGCCGAAGTTTTTCCCGATTGCTTTTTACCGTGTTCCCGAACGTCCCAACGCACTGATTCTCGATAATCAGGATTTTCGCATTACCTCTTGGCCGGTCAAACATTTTTTACCCACCATCGGAATGCGAATTGAAGTGAAATCTTCCGGCAAAATCATCGGTTATTCGTGTGATACTGAACCGATTCCCAATTCTGTCGAAATTGGACGCAACGCCGACCTATTTTTGCATGAGGCGGCAGGGGAGGGGTTAGGCCATTCTAGCGCAGCACAAGCAGGCGAAATTGCTACCGAGGCGGGCGCTCATAAGCTGGTGTTGCTGCACTACAACGTCTGGGACACTGACCCCTCCCAATTAATCCCGGAAGCCAAAACCACCTTTGATGGCCCGGTGGAATTGGCCGTCGATTACACGGTGTATGAAATTTAACCCGTTTTTTCAGGGAGTCAGTCTATTGTTTATGGAAAACACCAGCGCGTGCTTAATGCAATAATCCTCTGAATTTCATCTAAGGGTCTGGTCTAGGGGAAATAACTTGGCTGCGCCGCAAAACAACTTTTACGGCACAGAAGATATTAAGCGGAGAGCATAAAATTTGAGGGAAAAATGTTGTTACGAAACCGCCGGATAAGCGTACAACCAGCCATATTCCGCTTCAGGGTAAATGCCTTCCAGACCCGAAGGCAGCACAAAAGTTGGATGGTCTTTATCCAGTAAACCATGCAACCGTGCATCTAAATCGCGGAGTTTGGCTTGCCATTCCTTTGTCCAGAGGGTAAGACTTTCCGCCTCTTTTTGAAGGGCGCTGATAATCAGACGGTGGGTGGCTTCAGCGGGATAGGCAGCGTGCGCCTGTTGTTTGTCATCGCCATATTCGCCCACAAAAGCAGTTAAGTTGTTCAGCCGCGCTTGAATTTCTTGGTTCAGTTTAGCGCTGTAGTGGGTGCGCCATTCCGAACGGGCTTGTTCAAACTGCTGGCGGGCCTGCTGCACACGCTGGCGCTGCGCCGGAGTTAAGCTGTCCGCTAGCGCTTCTAACCGATGTAAACGCATGAGCAGCCCACCCAGCGTCAAACGGGGCAAATCGTTGGCAACCAACCCATACAATTCATTTTCATACAGGTAAGGGGTCAGGTTGGCTGCCATCGCTTCTACCGCACGGACATCACCCGCAGCATCGTAGTGCATCAGGTTATTTCTTGTACCGTTTGACGTTCTGGAAACTGGGATTGCCCTGCACTTCTTTCAAACGTTTTTCGGCATCTTGGGCGTACCATTCGGTCACAAACCGTTTGTCCGAATCCATGTAAGCAACGGTGGGATTAAACCCTAGAATTTCTTTGACCCCCCGAATGAAAGCCTCGGATTCTTGGCTCATCCGCAGGATAAATACCTTACGAACTTCAAATTCGATTTCCACATCGACCTGATCATTCCAACGGCCTACCAAACGATAGGGGGCTTCACCTGAAACACATGTGAAATAAACACCATTAATCCGATTCGCCCAAAAAGTCTGGTTCACCCGTTCGGAAATCATGTAAGGACGGCCTGTTTCTGGCTCGTTATAAAACCACGTTACCGCATTTGTCGCCATAAATCGCTCACTCAACATTCGGATAAATTTTTCAAGATAATCATACCAAAGCAAACCGCGCAAGGCGAGATATTCTCACCAATCGTGAAGAATATCCGCATTTTGAGGGCGTTGGGTTGTGTGAACAAGCGAGTCATTCTACACTGTTTAGGAACGTTTTGATGGCTTGATAAGGATGTCGTATGGGTTCAAGACTCTCCAAACTGACGGGCGGGAATAAACCCCCGGATGATAAACCCAGAATTCAATCACTGGACGATTTACGCGGAAACAGCGAGCCAGCGTTGGCCTTTCCAGAACCCTCTCCGGTGGCAGCGCCTGCGTCTGTTGCGCCGCCCGCGTCCGCAGAACCAGTGTCTAAATATGAATATCTGGCAGAAGGTTCGGAAGAATATGTGCCGCCCCCCAAGCGCCGCACCACCCCTAAAATCGCCAAACTTCGCGCCCAGTTACGCCCAAAACTGGTGTCCTCGCCCGATGAATTTGATGCGATGTCCTCCACCAACCCTGAGCATCGGAAACTCGTCAAAACACGCCTACAAACCTTGCTTCAGCGCTCGAATATCCAGCTTTCGCAGGATGAATATAACGAGCTGGAAGACGCGCTGATTAAAGATTTGCTCGGTTTTGGCGCGATTGACCCCCTCATCAATGACCGTTCCTATTCGGAAATCATGGTCAATGGGGCGGAAATTGTGTTTGCCGAACGCAAAGGCAAATTGCAGGAAACCGAAATTGTCTGGGATGATGACGACCATATCCAATGGACATCACATCGGATTGTGCGACCCATGCAGCGCGATTTCAGCCGTGTGAATCCAATGGTGGATGCCCGTTTGCCCGATGGCAGCCGTGTACATCTCATCATGCCCCCCTCGGCATTGTGTGGTACGACGCTGACGATTCGTAAATTTCCTGAAAAACGCCTGACATGGCAGGATTTGGTAAAATTCGGTTCGTTTACCGAAGAAGTTGCCATGTTCCTCAAAGCCTGTGTGCGGATTCGCCTGAATATTGTGGTATCGGGCGGGACAGGCTCAGGGAAAACCACCCTTTTAAACGTGATTAGCGGTTTTATTCCCGAAGATGAGCGCGTGGTGACGATTGAGGACTCCGCCGAATTGCAAATGAGTCAGCGGCATGTGGTGCGTCTGGAAACCTGCCCGCCGATGCAAGGCACAAAAGACGGGGCATTGGTCATTCGTGACCTTGTAAAAGGCAGTTTGCGTATGCGTCCTGACCGCGTGGTGGTGGGGGAAATTCGTGACGGCGCAGCCATGGACATGCTCCAGGCGATGAACACCGGGCATGATGGTTCGCTCACCACCGTCCACTCCAACAGCCCGCGTGATGCGGTTGCCCGTCTGGAAACGCTGGCGATGATGGCGGGGATGGATATTCCGCTTGAAATTGTGCGTACCCAGATTGCCAGCGCGGTAGACTTGTTCATCCAGCAGGCACGCTTGAAAGATGGCAGCCGTAAAATTACCCAGATTACGGAAGTTCAGGGGATGGAAGGCCAGCAAATCACCTTGCAGGATTTGTTCGTCTACAAAACCCCCGGTCATACCGGGATGCAGCCCAGTCATGAAGGCGGGGGTCAGCTTGAACCAACTGGCTTGCGGCCTAATTTCTACAGCCGTTTTGAAGAACAAAAAATCAAACTTCCACCCGGCTTATTCGGGGGGATGGGGTCATTCAACCGCAGCCGCTAGGGATTTTTGTGCATTTTCTGGAAACAAATTACACAGACAGGGGGCTTAAGCCCCTTGTTGTGTGTATAATTTTGCAATATGCGACCAAAGTGCTTCCTTCTCAGTAGTCTGCTACTGCTCCTATTTTTGGGCGGGTGTGATTTGGTATCCAACGCGCCAACCCTAACCCCGATTGTTTTAACAGCGACTACCGAACCCCAATTTTTAATTGTCACGGCTACTTTTACCCCTTCGCCCTCGCCTGTGTTAGCACCCACACTGCCGGGGCAGGATGTCAGTGTTCAGCGTACCCCGACCAATCCGGCAACTTCGACCCCCGCGACCACCCCCACCCCCACTTTTACCCCGACTCCGACGGATACGCCTGTTACACCGGGCGCGATTCTTGTTCCGGTGGGCGGTGCGCCAGCGAGTGGGGCAACCACGGTTTGTACCAGCGCCCCACAGGGCGGATTTGGCACGATTTACACCAGCAATCCTGACCTTGCCGCCCAGATTGGCTGTCCGCTGGGAACAGGCGCGGCAGTCCCCGTGAACAGTGCCTATCAAACTTATGAACGTGGCGCGATGGTCTGGGTGTCTTCGGTTGGCGCAACTGCCCAAGCAGGGATTTTTGCCATTTTCAGCGACGGTACTTTCCAGCGTTTTAACGACACATGGCGCGATGGGAGTGATCCGGTGTCGGTAGGATTGACTCCCCCCGCCGGACGACTCGAACCGATTCGTGGTTTCGGGAAGGTGTGGCGCGAAACAGGCGGGATGAGCGAAAACTTGGGCTGGGCAACCGGAGACGAAATTGGGAGTGCCAGCGCTTATGCCCTCTCGTTTGAACGTGGCGAGATGATTTTTGTGCCACAAACAGGCCAAACCTATATTTTAGTGGCAGGTGCGCCCGGACTCTGGACAAGTGTTGCACAACCCTATTAGCGTGGTACTATTGTGCAATCTATCACTTGCGAATCCTGAATTAAATGCAAAAAATACCCCATCTTGATAAGGTTTTTTAAATGGGTATCCAGACTGCGATTAGAAAAGTTTCTCAAAAAGAAGATTTAACCTTTGCCGAAGCCCATGCTGCCATGCAGGACATCATGGAAGGAACAGCCACCCACGCCCAAATCGGGGCGTATTTGATGGGGCTGCGCTTGAAAGGCGAAACTGTTGAGGAAATTGCCGCCAGCGCTACCGCCATGCGCGAACTCAGTAAACATGTCGAACTGAGCATCGATGGTGCGGTGGATACCTGCGGAACAGGCGGCGACGGGTCAAATACATTTAACATTTCGACCACCGCCTCGTTTATTGTGGCGGGGGCGGGTGTGCCTGTCGCCAAACATGGCAATCGCGGTGCATCCAGCAAAAGCGGGTCTGCCGATGTCCTCAACGCGCTCGGTGTTAATTTAGAACTTTCTCCCGAAAAAGTCGGATTGTGTATTGAAAAAATAGGGATTGGTTTCATGTTTGCGGTGGCGTTTCACCCCGCCATGAAACATGCCATCGGGCCACGCCGTGAAATGGGCGTGCGAACGGTTTTTAATATTCTGGGGCCGTTGACCAATCCCGCCAATGTCAAACGGCAGGTGATGGGAATTTATTCGCAAAGCATGACCGAAACCATTGCCCATGTCTTAAAAGAACTCGGCTCCACCCATGTTCTGGTTGTGCATGGCGAAGGTGGGTTAGACGAACTCACCACTACCGGAGTCAACACCATTAGCGAGCTGTCTGATGGGAAAGTCAACACCTACACCCTTGACCCTGACGAACTCGGCTTACAACGGGTCACACTGGCGGATATTCAGGGCGGAGAACCCGCCGATAATGCCAAAATTGCGCGGGATATTTTAAGCGGGCAGGGAACTTCGGCGCAACGCGAGGTCGTGCTGCTGAATGCAGCGGCAGGGTTGGTGGCGGCAGATAAAGTGACAACGATTGCGGACGGATTGCAGATGGCACGGCAAATTCTGGAATCTGGCAAGGCGCTGGAAAAGTTGGATGGCTTGGTGCGCTATTCGCAGGAACTTGCCCAATGACTGTTGCAACTGGCACGATTCTCGACAAAATCATCGCCCATAAACACACCGAAGTCGAAGCTGCCCAAAACCGTGTAGCCCTCGCGGAATTGAAATCCGTCTGTCAGGATGCCCCGCCACCGCTTGATTTTATGGCAGCGCTGCAAAAAGACACAATCGCGCTTATTGCAGAAGTGAAAAAAGCCTCTCCCTCTAAAGGAATTTTAATCGACCCGTTTCATCCGGTGGAACTTGCCCAATTTTATGAGCAGCACGGGGCATCGGGGATTTCTATTTTGACCGATGAACAATTTTTTATGGGACATTTAGACTATTTAAAAGCCATTCATACCGCCGTGAAGATTCCCCTGCTGCGAAAAGATTTTACGATTGCTCCCTACCAACTCTATGAAGCACGCGCCGCCGGTGCTGATGCCATTTTGCTGATTGCGGCTGTTTTAGAAGATGGGCTGATGGCGGAATTACACGGGTTAGCGCACGAACTCGGATTAGCCGCGCTGGTCGAAGTGCATAACGAGGAAGAAACGCGCCGCGCCCTTGCCCTTCATGCGCCCTTGATTGGGGTCAACAACCGTAATTTGCATGATTTTTCTGTGGATTTGCATACGACTGCCCGATTAGCAGCGCTTATCCCACCGGAAACCCTTTTGGTCGGGGAAAGCGGTCTACAAACGGCGGAAGATGTACAAGCCCTAGGGCGGGTGGATGCGATTCTGGTCGGGGAAACCATCGTCAAAGCACCAGACCGCGCCCAAAAAATACACGCACTCAGCACGATTCCACATAAAAGGTCATAACCGATGGCAGTTCGCGTCAAAATCTGTGGGTTAACCAATATCGAAGATGCGCGGGTGGCGGTGCAGGCCGGGGCGGATCTGCTGGGATTTATTTTTTATCCTGCCAGTCCACGCGGCGTGACCATCGAAAAAGCCCAATCCATCATCAATTTGCTGAAAGTCGAATTTGGCAACGATACGCCACTGCTGGTGGGGGTGTTTGTCAATGAATCAGCTAAAATCGTTGAAAGCACCATGACACTGGTAGGGTTGGATTTAGCGCAACTGAGTGGTGATGAACCGCCTGAAACCATCGCGGCACTCGCGGGCAGCGCCTATAAGGTTATTCACCCCAAAACACTCGAAGAAACGGTTGCTCAATTTGAAACTTACGCCCCCTATGCTTCCAGCAGCCATTTTTATCCTGAAATCATGGTCGACACCTATCATCCGAGTATGCACGGTGGAACGGGTGAAACAGGCGACCCGGACATCATTAAGCAGGTGTGTGTGCTGTCCGAACGCGCCATGATTGCGGGTGGGCTAAACCCGGATAATGTGGCGGATATGGTCTGGAAATATCAGCCGTTCGGCGTGGATGTGGCAAGCGGGGTGGAGGAATCGAAGGGCAAAAAAGACCACGCCAAAGTCAGAAATTTCATCGCAAAAGCCAAAAGTTTTTAAGGATTGTGCATGTTCCCCAACAGCAATGTACCCAATGAACGCGGCTACTATGGCGCATTTGGCGGACGCTTTGTGCCAGAAACAATTGTTCCCGCGCTGGATGACCTCACCGAAGCCTATGGCGAATTTAAAGACGATCCAGCCTTTCAGTCAGAACTCCTGCACCTGCACCATACCTATACGGGTCGTCCGACTCCGATTAGTTATGCCAAACGATTAACCGAGTATCTGGGCGGGGCGCAAATTTACCTCAAGCGGGAAGATTTAGCCCACAGTGGCGCACACAAAATCAACAATGCGTTGGGGCAGGCGTTGTTAGCCAAACGGATGGGCAAACAGCGTATTATCGCTGAAACGGGGGCGGGTCAACATGGCGTTGGCACCGCCACCGCCTGCGCGTATTTAGGCTTAGACTGTGTAATCTATATGGGCAGCGTGGATATTGCCCGCCAAAAACCCAATGTGCTGCGGATGAAATTGTTGGGGGCAGAAGTGCGTCCGGTAGAAACGGGCAGCAAAACTCTCAAAGATGCCATTAATGAAGCCATGCGTGACTGGGTAACGAATGTGCGTGATACCTTTTATTTGCTTGGCTCGGCGCTCGGCCCGCATCCCTACCCCCAGATGGTGCGCGATTTTCAATCCATTATTGGCAAAGAAGCGCGTCAGCAAATTTTAGAACGTACCCGAACCCTACCCGATGCAATTGTGGCGTGTGTGGGGGGCGGCAGCAACGCGATTGGTATGTTCCATGCTTTCCGTGAAGATGAAGGGGTGCGGCTCATTGGCGTAGAGGCTGGTGGTGAAGGGGTGGAGTCTGGCAAACATGCAGCACGCTTCGCCGGAGATGCCAAAGCCCGTCCCGGCATTTTGCATGGCACACGTTCTTATGTCCTGCAAACCAGCGATGGTCAAATCGAAGAAACCCACAGCATTTCTGCCGGGTTGGATTATCCTTCCGTTGGGCCAGAACATGCCTTTTTGCGCGATATTGGACGCACCGAATATACCTATGCCACTGATGCAGACACCCTGAGCGCTTTTCAGCTGCTGTGTAAATTAGAAGGCATCATTCCCGCGTTGGAATCCGCCCATGCGGTTGCCGAAGTGATTAAACTTGCCCCCACGATGCCCAAAGAATCCATGATATTGGTCAACCTTTCCGGGCGGGGAGACAAAGACCTTGATACTGTTTTTCAAGCACTGGGAGGTTCCATTTAATGTCCGGGTTATCACTGGTACAAGCAACCTTCGCACAGGCCAAAAGCCAAAAACGCGCCTGCCTAATGCCTTATTTTCCAGTAGGCTACCCCGATTTAGCCACTTCCGTAGCGGTCATGGAAGCGATGGCAAAAGCAGGTGCAGACGCGATTGAAGTGGGGGTGCCGTTCTCTGACCCGCTCGCAGACGGCGCAACCATCCAAGCTGCAACCCAGATTGCGCTGGAAAATGGCACAACGTTGAGAACTAGCCTAGCAGCCGTGCAGCAGGTGCGCCAGCGCGGGGTTACAATTCCGATGATGCTCATGAGTTACGTGAATCCGATGATGGCTTATGGTTTTGAGGCGCTGGTACACGATGCCGACGAAGCAGGGGTAAGTGGCTTTATTATCCCCGACCTGCCTGCTGACGAGGCCGATGAATTCCAAGCCCAGACAGAAAAATACGATACCGCCTTTGCCCATTTTGTAGCCCCCACCAGCAATGAAGCACGGATTCAATTGGCAGCGAACAAAGCACGAGGTTTTATTTATCTGGTGTCTGTAGTGGGTGTGACCGGCGCACGCGAGGCACTTCCTACAGATTTACGCGAATTTGTCCAGCGTGTCCGTCGGATTGCCAAACAGCCGCTCGCCGTTGGTTTTGGAATTGGTACCCCTGAAAAAGCCAAATCTGTCGGCGAAATCGCGGATGGCATCATCATCGGGAGTAAGTACGTATCGCTGATGAATGAAGGTGGGCTTGAGGCAGTCACGGCGTTTACCCATGCGGTTGCGGCTGAGTTACGATAAAAACAAGATTCTTACCTAATTTTTTCCATATTTAAATTCCTGTGTATTTATTTAAAAATAGTATTAAAAATATTAATCAAATGTTCATCTTTCTATGTCGATAATTAATTTAAAATAGATTAAAGTGATATACTACATTTCGCTAACTAATTTAATACAACTGATTTTGAACTAATTCTAACACGTCTCATATATATTAAGTGACTCTTGCCAAAAGAGACACTTAAGAGATATACTAAAGAAGGGTGGGGTTGCAAAACCCTAAATTTTTAAAGGTCAGTTATACTAAAGGATATGTCCCATGACGAATTTGCATGTCTTGGTGCAGGAGAGTTATGATACCCTGCTGGAATCTGCCGGCGGGGCTAAAATCATTCTCCTTCACCCGAAGTCAAAGTACCGTTCGCTGGTTGTTGCCAAGTTGCTTTCCGAAGCACCACGCCCCGTTTTTTATTACTCGATGGGGCCATATGATGTCAATGTCAACTCTTTTCTGGCTGGCTTTGCCCACGACTTAGCCAACCAACACCCGACCTTTGGGCGACATCTCTATCAATTGGGGATTGAAACCAATCAGGTTGACTACAAAACCCTCCTCCAAAGCATCTACAAGGACTTGGATGAACTTTCTGACCAACCGTATTTCTTGGTCTTGGATGAATTTGATGCCAGCGAAAATGCGGATGATGTTCAGGAATTCCTGGAAGACGTATTGATGAAACTGCCGCCTAATTGCCAAGTCATCATCAACAGCCGTACCTTGCCCCGGATGCCGTGGCTCAGTCTGGTTGCCAAAAATTACGCGATTATCCTCGATGATGGTCGCATGATTGAGGACAACCCCTACGATCACAAGGTCGAAAAGCCTGAACCCATCGTCACCCTCAATATTAAAGCGCTTGGGCCAAGTCAAGTCTCGTGTAATGGCACCTTGGTGGAGGAATGGGAAGGACACCTTCCGCGTTTATTGTTGATATTTGCTTTAGAACGTCCTCAGGTAACTCGTGCAGAAATTTGCCGCGCATTCTGGCCTAACCTAGACAACGATCAAGCGGTGAATGTTTTCCATGTGACCAAACGCCGCTTACACAAAGCGCTTGGCTTTGATGCGCTCATTCACAACGACGGTTACTACCAGATTAACCCCCAACTCAATGTTCAATATGATGTCAGCGATTTCATGCAGACATTGGTCAAAGGGCGCATCACCGATGGCGAGGAAGCGGCGCAAGCATGGCAAAATGCGATTGATCTGTATTCCGGGCCATTTCTGCAAGGGCATCGGGAACCATGGATTGAACGCCAGCGCCAAGCCTATCGGAGTGGGTACTTAGAAGCTATTCTGGCTGTTGCCCGTTCGCGGATGGATGGAGGCCGTCACGAACGCGCCTTACGCATTTTGCTGCAAGCCACAAACGAAAATGATGACGTAGAGACGATTGACCGTGAAATCATGCGAATCTACGCCAAATTGGGTCGTCGGAGTGAAGCTGCGGCCCACTATCAAGCGTTGGTCGAAAATCTGACCCACAAGGATCAAGTGCCAGAAGAGGAAACCACACAACTCTACGAAGAACTCATGGCCTAAGTCGGAGTTTCTCGACAAATAGGGGAGAGAGCCGCACACACGGCGGTTCTCTCTCTTTTAAATAAAAGTCAACTAACCTTTTCCCCAAAAATCCACTATACTCACCCCTATGGCAGATCTCATGCAGTTACTTCACCAAGCAGGCTATAAATTGACCAAACCGCGTCAGTTGGTCAGCGAAGTGCTAGCGGCGTATCCTGAGCATCTTTCGGCAAATGAAATCTGGGAACGAGTCAGCCAGCAAGACAGCAGCATCGGGCGCATGAGTGTGTACCGCACGCTCGACTTATTAACGCAACTTGGCTATGTTCGCCCTTCAACCCGCAATGCAACAGATATGCGAAATGGTATTGTGTATGTCTTGATGCACAACGGACACCACCACCATATTGTGTGCCAGAATTGCGGAGTCGTCATTGAATTTGAGGACTGCGGGTTGGAAAAACTTGTCCAAACACTCGAAAAAAATTATAACTGTCGCATCGGGGGGCATCTGCTAGAGTTTTTTGGTCTGTGTTCGCGCTGCCTTCAAACTGCACAGGAGACTTGAGTGGGTTTACAACTATCTCTCGATGATCACCCTTGGGGTGGGGACACCATCGAATTGAATATGTCGTTTGATACCCTGCGGGATTACCAATGGGAACGTCTCTTAAAAGCCCTATGGAGCTACCCCGGCATGATAGGCCCATTGGCAGAGCGCTACACACCCGGTCTGGATGCACCTGAAATTATTTCCTTAACCGTGCCTGACCCCACCGCCGCCCTCTCCCAATTTGCTAAGTTTGAAGTCGAAACAGGCGTGATGTGTGGGGCAGAAATTATGATTACCCGTTCGTTGTTTGAATGTGTCTCGATTGCCATTCCGGTCAAAATGTTTGCCAATGTCACACCTGACCGCACCAACGAAGGGCTGCTAGCCGTCGAAAAAGTTCTCTATGAAATGGCGCTAAAACTTTACGAAACCACCACCTATACCATCGCGGCACTGGGCATTAACCGGGAGTGTCAATTGTTGATGGAAATGCTGGTTAATCCTCAGATACGGGATGAACTCATCAAAACGGGCAATTTTCTTGCCCGTGACGATGCCTTAGCGGAACTACGGCTGCGTCCCCAAAATTTTCAGGAAGTGAAGCCATCTTTGCGGTGGTGTCCCCCTAAATAACAAGGGTATACCCCTTCCCACGCACGGTTTTAATATACACCGGGGCGTTGGCATCCTCCTCAACCGTTTGCCGCAGCCAACGCATATGGACATCCAGTGTGCGGGTATCCCCCATATAATCCGTTTGCCAGACTTTTTGCATCAGCGTTAGCCGTGCAACCACTGCGTTCGGCTGCTGCATCAAACATTCCATGATCTTGGCAAGTTTGGGGGTGAGCTTGGTATCTCCTTTGGGGCAGAACAGAATGGACTGCTGAAGATTGAGCGTGAACGGCCCGGCCCGCAAAATTTCCCCTTCGCCAGCCCGTGCATAGCGCTCAATCCGATTCCACAATTTGCGATACGTAAACGGTGGGTACATCAATAAATCCGCTTCGCTGGCTTCCATTTCTTGGGGCGGTTTGACCTTAATATGAATAATCGGAAGTTGGGCTTCACTTTTTAATTTTGAGCAAATTCTGTCACCCGAAGTCCGCATCGAACTGGCATCCAGCACCAAGACATGCGGCTGCTGCGATTGAATGAGGTCTACAGCATCTTTGCCTGTGTGAGCAACCAGCACTTCGTAGCGCTTGCGTAAGCGGGGCGCAAAAGATGTCCCATTTGCGCGGGAGCTTTCCACTAGAAGAACCTTCTTCACCCTCACCTCCACTTTCATAGGGACTATCTGTTATAACAGAAAATGAGGGAGAAATTAAGCCCACTTTGCATTGAGAAAGCATAGAAGTTGGTGACTCCGAAACTTACTATGCGAATGACATGAGGGCTGTAATGCAGCCCTCATTGATACAAAATTGATTCTTGTGCGGCAAATTAGAAGTGTTTTTCTTGTTCGACCTTGACTGCCTCAAGGATTTTCGATAACCCGTAGGTCACATCCCCGCGAATGTGCAAGCGAACAAACGGCAAACGCCGCCGCATGAGGGCTTCTTGATCGCCCATCGCCTGCGCTTGTTTGAGAATGCTAAAACTGTAGGGCTTACCGGGAATGGGCAAATCCACCGCATCATCGACGGTAATTTGCAGGAAAATGCCGTTGTCTTTACCGCCCTTGTGGAGTTGTCCGGTGGAGTGGAGGAATCGCGGCCCATAACCGAGCGTCGTGGCGCGGGTGGTGGCATGACGCAGCCGACGACGAATATCCGACAGCAGCGCGTGGTTTTCGTCAGTGGATTCGAGATAGGCCATAATGGCGAAATAGTCGCCCGAACGGGCAAAGCTAATCCCCGCCGCCAGCAAACCCGCCAACCCACTGCTATGATAATTGCGTTGGGCGCAGATTTTATACAGAATATCTACCGTTTCGGGGTTGGTGTACAGCGCTACACGGTCTTCTTCCAGAACAGGGGTTTGCGGGGGCATTTTGCCATGTTGCTGGTAATAATCCAGAATGGCGTTGGTGTTCTTTTTGCTCTCGGACACATTCGGCTCGTCAAACGGATTAATCCCCAGAAGGTGTCCGGCAATGGCAGTGGCAAATTCCCAGCGCAAAAATTCTCCGCCCAGATCATACGCATCCCGCAGTTTAATCACGTAAACCGGATGGCCTGCCTCCCAGAAGGAACGAATTTTGTTATCCAGTTCTTCGCCTTCGTTATCCAGACGGGTGTACACCATAAAGCGGTCATCGTCGTAATCGTGCGGCATCCCGACGGTAGCGCCCGCGATAGGCAGAATCCCCATCCCTTCTTTACCGGTACTTTCTGCCACCAACTGTTCCACCCAGTCGGCAAAACTGCTGATTTGTTCCGAACTATGCAAGGAAAGTTTGTCATGCCCGCGTCTGGCAAGGTAGCCCAGCAACGCCCCAAGCCACATGCCGGGGTTGCTATTGACGGGAATAATTTCCTTCACAGCTTGCAGCATCCGGTCAGCGCTGGCGTAGAGGCGGTCTAAATCCAAGCCCATCACCGCCGCAGGCACAAGCCCGAAGTAGCTCAATGCGGAATATCGCCCGCCAATATCCGACGGATTAATGAAAATATGGCGGTAGCCATCCGCTTCAGCTTCTTGGGCCAGTTGTGACCCCTCATCGGTGATAGCGATAAACTGTTGTCCGGCTTTTTCTTTGCCCTGAATTTCGGACACACGGGCAAAGAAATAATCTTGAAAACACTTGGTTTCAATCGTTGTGCCGGATTTGCTGGCAACAAGGAACAGGGTATTGGCTAAATCGACACTGTTTTCGACGGTTTTAATGCGAGCGGGGTCGGTGCTGTCCAGCACCAGCAGTTCGGGGAATCCGTCCTGTTTGCCGAAAGTGCGGCGGAAAACATCGGGCGCGAGGCTGCTGCCACCCATCCCCAAGACCACCGCATGAGACCAACGTGACGAGTCTTTTTGCAAGTCTTTCAGCCGATTGCGGTCAATCCGTCCGTCCTGCAAGGAAAACAGCCAGCCCAAACGGTTATTGATACTTTCTTGGTGAACGGTTTCTTTTTTCCAGAAACTGGCTTTTTTGCCCCAGATGGCTTTGTTGGCTTTTTCTTCAGTGAGTTTATCCAGCACGCGCACAAAACCGGGTTCGTATCCGCCGATGACGGTATCTTGGCGCTCGATGACTCCCGCCCGCAGCATTTCGCGTTTGCCTTCCACCGCTTGCATCAATTGTTGGAACGAATCCGCAAACGCATCCACACCGTCTACTTGCAGCATCCGGGTGACATTTTCAAAATCAATACCGATTTCCGCCAACTTATCCATGAGAATGCTTGCCGCTTGCAAATTCTCATCCAGTGTGGGGGCAACCGTGCCATGTTCCCCGAAGGCTTTGAGGGTTTCAGGCGGGACGGTGTTGACGGTTTCTGGCCCAATCAGGCTGTCTACATAGAGGGTATCGCTATAACGGGGATTTTTGGTGCCGGTGCTGGCCCACAAAGGACGCTGTACCATCGCACCTGCCGCTTTGAGCTTGGCAAAACGTTCGCCATGAAAAATGCGTTTATAGGTCAGATAGGCGACTTTGGCGTTCGCAATGGCAATCTTGCCCATCAGGTCGTTGTTCTGGCGCACCCGTTCCAGATCGCGCCCCTGTGCAGAACGCATGTTGTTTTCAAGCTGCTGGTCAACCACGGTATCAATCCGGCTGACAAAAAAGCTGGCAACAGAGGCAATCCCTTCCACCGACTGTCCGGCGGCTAAACGTCGTTCCAAGCCCTTGATGTAACGCTCCATCACATGCTTGTAATTTTCAACCGAAAAAATCAGCGTGATATTGACATTGATTCCGTTGGCGATGGTTTCCTCAATGGCAGGCAAGCCCGCTTCGGTAGCGGGAATTTTAATCATCACATTCGGGCGGTTGACGGTTTCAAACAGCCGCTTGGCTTCTTGGGTCGTGGTGTCGGTGTCGTTGGCGATGAGGGGCGAGACTTCCAAACTCACATAGCCATCCACTTTATTCGTGCGGTCATACACCGGACGGAGCAAATCGGCGGCGGCTTGAATATCAGCAACGGCTAACCGTTCGTAAATATCATACGGCTCTAAATCGAGCATCGTGGCAATCGCCTCATCATAGGTGCTGCCCCGGCTGATGGCTTTCATAAAAATGGTGGGGTTGGAGGTGATACCAACGACCCCATCTTCGTCAATGAGCCGTTGAATTTCGCCTTTGTTCAGTAAATCGCGGCTGATGTTGTCATACCAGATACTTTGACCGAGTGCCTGTACTTCTACGGGGGGATTATTGGGCATCCCAAAACTCCTTATCAAACTTTGGGTAGTCTGCGTGTCCATTGTAACGACAAACTACCCTACTTCGCTTATCAACGTAATTCTATCTTAGCAAAAGGAACGCGCTGGCTGAACTGCCACTGCCCGCCGCAGAAATCAATGCACAACCGCAGCAGAAAAAGACAATACTTGCAGCAATCGAACCAACAAAAACAGCGCCGATTCCAGCGCCAAGTCCCATCTCATGCTTTTGCCCGACATACCAGCATTTCACACCAAAAAAGGCCAAGCCTGCTAACCCGCTTAAGCATTGGAGCGCACTTAAACTACTCGTATTTTCGATGCTGGACTCATTGGCAGCCGAAACCGAACCAATCAGGAGACCAACCGTTAAAATGGTACTCCCAATATTCCAGATCGCATCGAGGCGCAGATTAGCCACTAGAAAATCAAACAACGCCCCTGTTCCGCCCATAAACCCACCCACATACCAGATGATGTAGTTGGTGACGGTCAGGTAAATCATCAACCACAAACCACCGCCTACCCCAATGGCTAGCGAAGTAATGGGCCCATAATCATTGATAAAATCCTTAATTTCATCAATATTGATTGTTTCTTCCGCTTCAACGGGATTCCCCGCCGCGTCAAACATAATGAGATTGCCCTGCTCGTCAAATTCAATCGTCTCACCTTCATTGCTGGTCAGAGATAAATCTTCATCGAGCCAATTGGTGGCGTAACGGATAAACCCAAACGCGCTCGCGGTAAAAACAAGTGCCATGGCAATCAACCAGATCGGCCATTCCAGCGCAAATTCGCCAAAGCCTGCTTGCCCCTCAACTTTACCAACGGCTTTGGGTTTGTTGACCTTGCCTTCGCTTTTCATGCGTTTGAGCGCGTCAATCGCCATCGGGCCGCTTGCCCCGGTGATTTGCGCGGCAAGCCCCAAGACCATGCTGTCCCGTTCCATATCGGGGTTGCTCTCAATCGCTTTATTCAGATAAAAAGCCACATCCTGCCATTTCTTTTTGACCGACGCATCAAGGGCTTGTTCTAGCGCACCTTTGGCTTTTTTCTTATCGAGGTCGGAGATTTTTCTGGGGGCAGCCGATGACGAACTTGAGCTGCTGGCAGCAGCGTTATTCAACCAATCCGGTTGTGAGGCAGATGTGCTAGAAGAAGCATACGAATGGGAGGCTGGGTTGGATGAACTGCT
The DNA here is from genome assembly GCA_964639245.1 of uncultured Anaerolineae bacterium. Taxonomy (GTDB): domain Bacteria; phylum Chloroflexota; class Anaerolineae; order Aggregatilineales; family J027; genus SB15. The sequence continues at coordinate 44,708 of CAZXCU010000013.1, read as the reverse complement.
CCCGGTAGACATGTTAAAAAAGTCATCGAAGCTAGCGGGCGCGGGTTCCGGTTCTGGAATAGGTTCCGGCTCAGGCATCGTGCTGGTCGCCAGCTTTTGGATATTTTTACCCGCTTTCATGGCAAGGTCACGGAGCGCTGGGTCAGGATCGGTCTTGTGGACTCTGGCGAGCAGGGGCAGGGCATTTTTATCGCCCGATTTCCCTAATGCGATAATGGCTTTTTTGCGTTGTTCCGGGTCTTTGTTTCCCAACATCGGGATGTACTGGTCAAGGTTCATTAGTTTTTCCCCTTAGAACTATGACAAACTGAGATGTCTTTGTGAAGGGGCAGCAATGCAATAAAAACGTATAAATGCGGGTGTATTTTTCAAAAAGACATCACTTCTGAACCTGACTGCCCCTCACTCAAAAAATGAGGGGCAGATGTTCACAAGCATAAGTCAGACTAGCACACCGCGCAAATGAGGATAATCCCAATCTTTAGGAGATTTGCTCACGTATGGCTTGTGCGAGCGCTTCGGGCGTAATCCCATAATTCTGATAAATTTCCTGGTAGGGGGCGGATGCACCAAAGCGGTTGATTACCCCGATAAATGTGCCACCTTTGAGGTATTTTTCCCAGCCCTGTGGAATTGCCGCTTCAACGGCTGCCCGTGCGGCAACAGAGGAAGGCAACACGTGTTCCTTATACGCTGCATCCTGCGCCTCAAAAAGCTCAAAACTGGGCATACTGACCACTCGCGCTCGAATCCCGTCTTTTTTGAGGAGGGCTTGGGCTTGCAAGGCAAGGTCAACTTCGGTACCCGTTCCCATCAAAATGGCCTGGGGCTGCCCGCCTTCTGCTTCTGAGAGAATGTACGCGCCGCGTGCGACTCCTTCGTCCACCCCTTCCGGTGAAAAAGTCGGGGTATTCTGGCGGGAGAAAATGAGCGTGACCGGACGGTGTTCTTGACGCATGGCAGCTTTCCAAGCGGCGGCGGTTTCGTTGGCATCGCCCGGACGAATCACAATCATCTGAGGGATGGCACGCAGCGCGGCAAAATGTTCAACGGGTTGATGCGTCGGGCCGTCTTCGCCTAAACCGATGCTGTCATGGGTAAAAATGAAAATGACGGGCAGTTCCATCAGCGCGGCTAAACGCATTGACGGACGCATGTAATCGGAAAAAGTCAAAAAGGTGGCGGTATAGGGCTTGATGAGTCCCCCATGTGCGCCCATGCCATTGGTAATTGACCCCATCGCATGTTCGCGCACCCCATAGGGAATATTGCGTTTATCATAGCCTTCCACCCCGAAGATGCCCCCGCCGCTAATCGTGGATTTGGTGCTGGGGGAAAGGTCAGCATCCCCGCCCATAAAGGTAGGAATTTTCTTGGCAATTGCATTGAGAACCTTGCCGGAAATATTGCGGGTTGCATCGCCTTTTTCATCCGGCTCAAACATTGGAATACCAGAATCCCATCCCTCTGGCAATTTGCCTTCGATGGCTAACTGCAATTCAGCCGCCAATTCGGGGTAGGCTTGCTGGTAGGCATTCCAACGGGTTTGCCACGCTGCTTCCATCTGTTGACCTTTGGTAACGGCTTCTCGCCAGAAGTTTAAGACATCTTCATCCATGTAAAATTCGGGTTCGAGCGGCCATCCCAGATTTTCTTTGGTGAGTTTGACTTCCTCTTTTCCCAATGGCGACCCGTGAGCATCGTGTGTGCCGGCTTTGTTGGGGCTGCCATACCCCAGCACAGTACGCACCATGATAAGTGAAGGTTGGTCGGTTACATCACGCGCCGCTTGAATCGCTTGTTCAAGCGCGGCGGTGTCATTCCCATCGGCGACACGCTGCACATGCCAGCCATAGGCCTCATATCGTTTACCTACATCCTCCGTAAACGTGACATTGGTTTTGGCAGCCAGCGATACCAGATTATCGTCGTACAGGAAAATCAACTTGCCAAGTTTGAGGTGGCCTGCCAGAGAACTGACCTCTGCCGAAATGCCCTCCATCAAATCGCCATCGCTGACAAGCGCGTAGGTGTAATGGTCAATCAAGTGATGGCCTTCGCGGTTGTATTTTGCTGCAAGGAACGCTTCGGCAATCGCCATGCCCACCGCATTGCCTGTCCCTTGTCCTAAGGGGCCGGTGGTCGTTTCGATACCGGGAGTCAAACCGCGTTCGGGGTGTCCGGGCGTGATGCTGCCCCACTGACGGAAATTTTTAAGGTCATCCAGTGAAACAGCGTAACCTGTGAGGTGCAGGAGTGTATAAATCAGCATTGAACCGTGTCCCGCCGACAGCACAAACCGATCACGGTCAAACCAGTGGGGATTGCTCGGACTGTGTTTTAAAAATTTTGTCCACAGCACATAGGCCATCGGTGCAGCCCCCATCGGCAAACCGGGATGCCCCGAATTAGCTTTCTGGATGGCATCGATGGACAGAAACCGTATCGTATTAATTGCACGTTCTTCTAATGAAGCCAAAATATGTCCTCCCATATCATTCAAATTCTGTCAGATTATAACCCGTGAAGCATCGCTAGGCGTTCGTACAAAATCGCTGTACTCTAAAAAGAAAAAGGGCTTAAAGACGATGTTTATTTTTCGCACCATCGCACGCTTAACCTTCTTATGGATGCTGCTCACCGCAGGTACAACCGCCGTTTTAATCACCGGAGCAGTCCTGCTGACGGATGGTTTTGGCAGCAGTGCGCTGGTGAATATTCCCGAAGATGACAATGCCAGCCTGCCCGATACTATTTTACAACCGACGATTTCTTTGAATGAAGCCGTGGAGCGACAGCCCATTTTTGAACAAATCCCGTTGCCATCGCAAGTATCCACTGACCCGCCCGTGGTGGGAACAAACTTCACCCTCACCGCATTTCTAGCGATTTTGTTCGGCCTCATTTCGACCATGCTCAACAACATCCTCAAAAACAAAGAAGACCGCTTGGAAGGCTGGGCATCCGTCTTTTATTTAGACTGGTTGTGGCAAATGTTTCGTACCAGTGGCGGATTTGCGGTGCAGCGTGGTTGTCTGGGAACGCCGATTCTGCTGCTCATTTTTGCCGTCTATGGCATCATTTTTGCGTATGTGCAAGAGGATTTGAACCTACTGGACTCCCAGGGGCAGCAGTTGGCGGTGGTGCTGGCGATGGCGGTAACATTGGTCAGCCTCTCCGGGGATTTTGCCCAACGGCAGGTGGCGCGAATCTGGGGAAAAACTGCTAATTATGGTATTTATCCGATGAATGTGGTGGTCGTCATTTTTACGACCCTCATTTCTCGCGTATTTGGGATTATCCCCGGTATTTTGTATGGCGTACCGGGCGGGGTAGATGTGGATATGGAAAATGAACCCCGTTTTCGTGATGCGATTCTGATTATTACAACAGTCATCGTGCTTTTGACCATTGGCGCGGCGGGATGGGGAACTGTCGCATGGCTGCACGATGTTGGCGACCAAGAACTCAGCATTGCGGCGCTCGAGTTTGCTGGCCCTTTGGCAGCGCTCGGCGAAACGTTGGGCTTGGCGCTGCTGGTGCTGGCGATGGAAACCGCTTTTTTTGAAATGATGCCCGTTGCTTATACAATGGGGGGACGTTTATTTCGCTGGAATATGTTCGCGTGGATAGTCATTTTCACGCCGGTGACGTTCGGCTTTTTACACGTCCTTTTGAATCCTGAGAGTAAATATTTAGATGCGTTTGATCAGATTGGAGTCGCTTTGCTTACTATAACTGTTGTTACTCTGGCAATTGTTAGCGCGTGTATTTGGGCATTTTTAACCTTCATCGAACCGCCGCGCCGTTCACGTCCCATGCCTGTCTATCCGCAACAGCCACCCTATCCGCCTTATCAGCAGCCCTATAGCCCCTATCAACCGCCGCAAAATCCCTACCAATCCAATAACCCGCCGCCGCCTGCGCCCCGTCCGCAAACCCAGCCCACCCAGAATCCACAGCCACAGCAGCGCCCACAAGCGCCCACCACACCAACCCAACCGCGTCCGCAGCAGCCCCAATCACCGGATGATTTTCCCCCGCCTCCAACACGCCGTTCAGAACGGGATGACCGCTACTAAACATCCGATAAGTCGGTTCCGTAGGGGCGGGGACAAGGCGCATTCCATGAGAGTCCACCGCGCCGATTCCCGCCCTTTGAAAGCATTTACCGGAGTACAACCGCAGAAACCGTTCGGATTTTGTAGGGGCGGGTTATCACGGAAGAGACCCGCCCCAAAAGCCTCATTCGTAGCGAAAACGCCAGATGCCGATAACCAGCAGCACCATCCCCATGCCAACCAGCACACCCACTTCTGGCAAAATATCTACCAAGCCTTTGTTGTCGAAGATGAGATCGTTAAAGCCATCCATCACCCACGCCACTGGCGAAATATGCCCGAAGGTTTGCATTGCTTCTGGCACAATTTCCAGAGGCCACCATGCTCCCCCTAATGGCGCAAGCGTCAGCACCACCAGTGTACTAATGCCCCCGGCTTGGTCGCTGGTACGGACAAAGGTTGCCATCAGAAAACCAAGCGCTGTTCCCGCAAAACAATAGGCTAGCACCAGCAGCACAATCGCCAAATAATTGTTGCCCCAATCCACATCCATCAGCAGACCGACTAGGATGAACACGAAAAATTGCAGCACTCCGAAGAAAAACGCCCCCAGCACTTTGCCCATCACAATTGCGGATTTGGGGGCAGGGAGGGTAAACAGCCGTTGCAGCGTGCCTTGTTCCCGCTCTAGCACCAGATTAATTGCCAACGCCGTGAGCGAAAACAGCACAAACATGCTGCCCATGCCCGGCACACTCTGCCCCGTCCCGCCCGGATTGACCGCCCCGCCGGTACTTTCCGTTACCAGCCGCGCTGGAGGATTCTGGAAGCCACGCTGCGCGGTTGCTTGGATCTGCTTAAAATCGTCTGTTTCTACTTCGCCAAAAACAGACTCGGCGGTTTGTGTGCCAATCCGTGCAATCACCATACTCCCGCCAACTTTGGAAATGGCCGCGTCAACGGTGGTGCGGGCGATAGTCGGGGCATTCAATTGGTCGTTGCTCTGATAGGTGATTTCGGCAGGTTGACCCGTTTGTAATTTTTCCTCAAAATCGGCGGGGATGATCAAAATAGCGGCGGTTTCGCCATCCTTTAAGCGAGATTCACCCACCTCCGCATAGGCATCATTTTTGTCTAACCCGCAACTTTCGGGATTGTTGACTGCCCCATAGCGACAAATTTTGATAACGGTCTCGCCTTCGGTATTTTCAATGGCCTGAATGAACTCGGTTGAAATGGCGGAATTGTCCTCATCCAGCACATCCAGATGGAGTTCGGTGGGGTCGTCGGAGATGGCTAACCCTAAAATGAGCATCATCACGACAGGGACAGCAAAATATTGGATATAGGTTCCCGGATTTTGCAGTTGCAGGGTGATATGCAAACGGGCAATGTTCAAAATAGCGTTCATGAGGAGTCTCCCTACATTTCCAATTTTCGTCCAAAACGCCACAGTGCAATCGTGAAATACACCCCTGCCATCCCCGTCAGTACGCCGATATTGGGTAAAACATCGCTTAAGGGGGCGTTGTTGTTGGCAAGGTCACTAAAACCGTTAATGCCCCATTTGTTGAGCGAAATATTGCTTAACGCACTGATGAAATCTACCTCAATCGGGACAAAGGTTCCGCCCAGCAATCCCAGCAAAATTAAAGCCGCCGATGCGATGCTGTCCGCCTGTTGTTCGGATTTGCTGATGGACGCAATGAACAAGCCCAAGCCTGTTCCGGCGGCAACCACCGAAAGCGTCATCAAGGCCAGTCCGAGGTAATTCTCTCCCCAGACGCTGCCTTCGCGCCCCAACATGAGGGCAATCAATGGCGTGACTCCAAGCAGAATCAACATTTGAATCAAGCCCACCGCGTAAGTGCCGAACAGCTTTCCGACCATATACACCCAACGGGGAGTCGGCGTGGTGATGATGCGTTGAATCAGCCAGTTTTTTTGTTCCCACAAAATGCTGCGTGTTCCGCCTGCCATCGCAAAGGTCATAAACAGAATTGCCATGCTCGGTGCAAAATAGCGCAGCGAGTCAAATTCTTGTTTTTCGCCGCTAACGGTAGCGGTGGTTAAAGTGATGCCATCTCCCGCTTCGCCTGTGTAAAGGCTGGTGAGCGCTTGGTTGGCGGCTTCGCCAATCTTGTCCGTTTGTCCGGTTGCCATGCCGCGCTGGACAAAATAGCCGTTTGCCCCCACATAGACATTTTCGGCAACTTGCCCCCGATTCACATTGTTGGTCAACTGCTCAACAACAGAAATGATGACGGTGGCGCTAATTTCGGAACGCGGGTTGTAGTACAGTTCAACTTCGCCTTGCGATTGACGTACTTTTTCTGAAAAATCCGGGGGAATAATCAGCACGGCGCGAAGTTCCCCGTTTTCTACCTGTTCACGGGCTTTTTTTTCGTTGGTTTCCAGCGAAGCCGACATCAAATTTTCGAGAGCTTCGGGCGGATTCGTCACCAGCACATCCACATAATTTTGCTGGCCCAAATTGACTGCGCGTCCGTCGTCGGTGGTATAGCCTGCATCCAGATTGACAATTTTGAGGGTCGCATCCGGCAAATTCAGGTCGTTGTCAAATGACCCGAACGCTAGGCCGATAATCGTACTCAGCAAAATCGGCGCAGCGAACATATACAAAACGGATACACGGTCTGTATAGGAACGATAAATATTGTTCCATGCAATCGCTAAAATTTTGGTCAACATCGCTCTATTCCCTCAAGGCCCGGCCAGTTAAGGACAGGAAAACCGCTTCCAGATTGGGTTCTTTGACCTCCACCGATTGCAGCCCTGCCCCGTTTTCGGTCAGCAGACGAATCACTTCGGGTAAAATTTTCCGCCCGCGTGGGGAAACGACTTGGAGTTCTCCCGTTTCTGCGTCGGGCCTCACATGGTCAACCAGTTCTAAAGCGGTGATTTTTTGCAAGGTTTCGGCGGGAATTTCGGCAATTTTGAAAATGAGGGTGTCTTTTTCCCCCACGCTTTGAATCAATTCGCCAAGGGTTCCCATGGCGATAATTTCGCCGTTGTCAATGATGGCGATGCGGTTGGAGAGTTCCTGTGCTTCTTCCATGTAGTGAGTGGTGTATAAAACGGTCATGCCTTCGCGGTTGAGTTGTTTGACCGTATCCAGAATCCGGCGGCGGCTTTGCGGGTCAATCGCCACCGTGGGTTCATCCAAAAACACCATCTTGGGGCGGTGCATCAGCCCGACGGCGATATTCACACGGCGTTTCATCCCGCCAGAATAGGTCGAAATGCGGTCATTGGCGCGGTCTGTCAGGTCAATCAGCTCAAGGACTTCATCGGCACGTTGTTTGAGCGCTTTGCCACTTAGCCCGTACATCCGCCCAAAAAATTCAAGATTCTGGCGGGCGCTCAGGGAGGGGTACAGCGCGAGATCTTGCGGAACAACGCCAATTTGCTGTTTGGCCTGTACCGGATTTTTAGTCACACTGTAATTGCCAATGGTGACATCCCCACCCGTCGGCGCAAGCAGGGTACTCATCATGCTAATGCAGGTGGTTTTGCCTGCCCCATTCGGGCCAAGTAAGCTGAAAATTTCGCCTTCGTAAATTTCAAAATGGATTCCGCCGCTTTTACCTACTGCAAAAATACCGTCCGGGGGATTGTATTGTTTTTGCAAATTCTGTACGGTTACAAAGGGTTTCATTCGCGCTTCTCCAGTTGATTTAATTTTTCAAGTACCGCGTCACACCATTCGACGGTGGCTTGGGTACTGCGTTTGCCTAAATCTAAGGTCATCAACCAATAGGCCACATGGTCGGGGTAGTCTGCCCAATCTTCATCCATCCGACCTTCGATTCGTTGATACGTTTCAGAGAGACTGGCAAAAGTGCGCCGATAATCCAGAATTTGTTCGCGTAGGCGTTCGGGCGGGGTGAAATGCCCGAAAAAGATTTTCGCCAGCACATCATGCCGAAAACGATGAAATTCAAAATCGGTGGTCAGCCACTTTTGTAATTCGCTTTCACCCTCCGGCGTAAGGGTATAGGTGATGCGGTTGCGGTTGTTGTCTGGATCCTCGGTGCCGGTTGCCCATCCGTTTTCCTTGAGGGTGTCCAGCGCCCGATAAATTTGCGAGAGATCGCAGTACCAGAAATGACGGGTGCTTTCATCAATGTAGCCTTTGAGGTCATACCCCGAAAGCGCCCCGCCTGTTTTGAGAAATCCTAAGATGATATGCGGGAGAGACATAGGTGTACTTTCACATATGGAGTTACATATATTATGGTACTCCACAAAACCAATGTGTCAATGATTTGTGATTTACACCAGCCAATTTTTGCTCTTATACTAATCTTTCAACAAAAGGACATCCAAACCAACATGCTTAAAGGCCAAAAAGTCATTTTACGGGCATTAACCCGCGAAGATCTGCCCCGGCTGAATGAATTTAACAATGACATGGAAGTCGAATTGGCGGGCGGGGGCGACCCACCCATGCCGCAATCGTTGAGTCGGTTGCAGGCCGAATTTGACCAGCAGCAGGCCAGTGGTGGGCGGGATGGTGCAAGTTTTGCCATCGAAGCCGATGAAAAATTTATCGGGATTGCCGTGCTGTTCAACTTTGATTCCACCGCCCATACCTGCGAATTAGGCATCACCATTGGCGACAAAGATTACTGGGGACGTGGCTATGGGCGCGAAGTGGTCAGCCTATTGATTGAATATGCCTTCCGCTATCGGAATTTTCACAAAGTCTGGCTGCGTGTGCTTGGCGTGAATGAACGCGCCCAACGTGCCTACCGTGCGTGCGGTTTGGTGGAAGAAGGCCGTTTGCGTTCGCACGTCTGGAGCAATGGCCGCTACGATGATTTAATTTATATGGGGATTCTCCGCAGCGAATGGCAACAACAAGGGCTTGAGGAGTAAAAAATCTGGTTTTAGGATGGGTTAAGAACATCCCAAAACCAGACCAAACATCTGAGGGCTAACTGGGCTAGCTAGAAATCAAACAGTTCGTCTAAAAAGCCTTTCCGCTTTTTCTTCTCATGATACTTGCGGTCATCGTCATCATAGCCGCGTCGTTCTTCCCGATATTGGGGTTGGGACATAGGCGAAGACGACGGGGGCGGCGGTGCAGCAACCGGCTGCTGCTGAATCGTCGCCGAGCGCTCGATAATTTTGTCTAATTCACCGCGATCTAACCACACACCGCGGCAGTTGGGACAGTAATCAATTTCGACCCCTTGACGGTCTGTCATTTTCAATTCGGTGTTGCACACAGGACATTTCATGCTGCGTTCTCCTTTTCCCATTCAAATAAAAAGCCAACAACCCTGTTTCATCACATTTCATGGTTGTTGGCGTATCCTGCATCCAACCTGCTCCCTGTGGGGGTGAGCCTGTTGTTTGCCTTATCTGCCAGATTGCTTATGCTATAGAAAAATCATAGCAGCACTTTTCAAAATCCCATCCCCTAATTTTTAGGGGGATTAGCTTAGGCGATGCGGTCTACCAATTGGCGAACCAACGGATGTCCGAAACAGCCAATCATACACGCCACCCGCCACGCTTCTTGATCCTTGTCAGGAAGATTTTCTGCATGAATAGATAGCGGGTGGAATTTTCCGCAGTGGGTACACACCTCGTAGGTTTGATGAATGGTATGTTCATTCAACGCATACTGGATGGTGGGATGGGCTTTGACATGACGATAGGTATTCAGGCGAAATTCCGTGCCTTGCTGGGGATTAATTTTGCAGCGTAACTGCGCCACTGCCGCACCCAACTGGGTTGACCAGATTCGCATCGCCTGCGGGTGATAGATGCCTTCCAGAAGGGTTTTCATGAGCTGGTTACGCAAACCATATTCAAGACGGTAGCAGCGTGCGATGGCTTCTAACATCCGATGACTCATTGCCAAAATTTCATCCAGCACTTGCCCGGAGGACTGGCACACCCCCACAAAATAGCCCTCAAAACCGGTTCCCGTCAGCAAAAATGGGTTTCCGCCCAAGCGCACCGTTTCCCATGCTAGAAAGGCCATCCGGTAGCGCTCTGCATTTTTTAACAGTCGATTCTGGTCATAGTGGAGAATGAGCGACAGGCGAATGGCTTCTGAAAAGGGGACATTGCTTTCAACATGCACGATGTCCTGCTGAGACGAGGCAAGCACTTGTTCCTGATGGTCAAGATAATCACTCACCGCAGGTTCAAATGGAAGAAACATCGCCTCTGCCTCCTGAATGTATCATAGGCGCATTTGGCGGATGAATTTACTACTATTTGACAGGTTTTCGCCTGTCAAATAGCAGGTGTTGAACAGAAAAACTGCATGGAGGCAGGGATTAAATCTTTATTTCCCCCGAAACGCGGTCAGCGTATGTACCATTTGTTCAATGTGGGTGACATCGTGCAGGGTGGCTTGCATGGCCTGTTCCATGATGGTGATTCGTCCAGTCACCGGGTGGGTGCCGGCACGCTGCCAGTCTGCAAGCGGCAAATTTTCCAGAATGGATAGAAATTCGGTACGGGCAGCGAATTGGGCAGCTTGGGCAGCGCGTAAATCCTGCGTCTGATAACTCCGTTCGATGGCAAGTTGTTCCTGGTTGTAATTCGGAAAAGTTGGGTTTTCCTCCGCGAGCATCGCCCGCACCCGCGCCACAAAAATTTCTTCATAATCGCGCAGGTGACACATCACTTCAACAATGCTCCAACCGTCTGCCCCATCGCGTGCCTGTATTGCGGTTTCTTGAGTTACATCCTTGAGGATTTCATCCAGAATGATCGGCGTTTTTTTCATCCCTACGATGAAACGTTCGGGGGTCATATAGGTCATGGTGTTTTCTCCAATGATTGCAAGGATATGAGGACGGGAATTCCCGTCCCTATAGAAATTATTCTGTAACCGCTTCTACACCCCCAAAACGGCGTTCGCGGTTGGCGTAGCTGTGCAGCGCTTTGTGCAGTTCCACACGGTCAAAATCAGGCCAATACAAGGGCGTAAAATAATATTCTGCGTAGGCAGCCTGCCAGATGAGAAAATTACTGACGCGCATTTCGCCGCTTGTCCGAATCACCAGATCCGGGGGCGCTTGTCCGGCGGTCATCAGATAATAGTCAATCAGGTTTTCGTTAATCTGGTCAGCTGGCACACCGTCCGCCACAATCCGTTTCACCGCTTCGATAATCTCATCCCGCCCGCCGTAATTAAAGGCGATATTCAAAATCAGGCGGTCATTGTGACGGGTTTTTTCCACCGCCTGATGAATTTTTCGCTGGATGTGATCTTGCAGCCCTTCGAGATGTCCGATATGCCGAAGCTGGACTCCATTGGCGTGCAAATCATCCAATTCACGGTCAATCACACTTTCCAGAATCCGCATTAAAAAGGCGACTTCAGCAGGCGGTCTTGACCAATTTTCCGTTGAAAACGCATAAATGGTCAAAATTTTGATGCCAAATTCGCTGCACGCACGGAGAACCCGCCGGAGGTTCTCCGTCCCTGCTTGGTGTCCAAAATGACGGGGTTTGCCCCGTTCTTTTGCCCAGCGTCCGTTCCCATCCATGATGATCGCCAGATGGTACGGCATCCGTTCGGGCAGAGTCAGTGCGAGATCGTCCATTAGAAGTCCATAATCTCTTTTTCTTTGCGCTTGCCGATTTCATCCACCTCATGGATATATTTGTCAGTCAATTTTTGCACATCGTCTTGGCCTTGTTTGCAGTCGTCCTCGCTCGCCATTTTCTCTTTTTCGATGTCCTTGAGGTCATCCATTGCACCGCGACGAATGTTGCGAATCGAGACTTTGCTATCTTCCAAGCGTTTATGCACCTGCTTGACCAGATCACGGCGGCGTTCTTCGGTCAGGGGTGGAATGTTGAGACGAATGGTTGTGCCATCGCTGTTCGGAGTCAGGTTAATGTCCGACTGTTGGATGGCTTTTTCGATGATGTGCAGCGTGCCTTTGTCAAACGGACGAATCGAAATGGTCGTGTTGTCCGCGCTGAGGGTGGCAAGCTGGTAAAGCGGCATTTCTGACCCGTAATACTCGACATGCAGTTTTTCAACCAAGCCAGTTGAAGCACGTCCGGTTCTCATGCCGCGTAAATCATCCTCTAAAACATGGATGGTAGATTTCATACGCTGTTCTGCGTCAGAAAGAACTTCCTTAATCATGATCGTTTTACTCCGTTCGGAATGTTATTCCTCACTGGTGAGGCAAGGGATAATTTTGTCTTTTTGCACATAGGTTGTCAAATCCCTGATTTTGCCAGCAGTGTCGAAAAGAGAAAATAGGGGGATGAAATATCCAAAATGCCAAACGAAAACCCGAATCCTCAAGAAAGGCTTCACCAAAAGATGAAGCGCCAAGGAGCGCATCCACGCTCCGAATTACTCAAAGAGTCACTCGGATCTTTGAGGAAATACGCTCATGTATGCGGTTGCGGCTGTTTGTTACGAACTCCTCTAGCGCAATGAAAACTGCCTGACCTGCTGGTGACCTGCCTCTGTCAGTTGCAAAGTTTCTTGGTGAATCTCCACCCGTTGGCGAGCATGAGCGCGTTGGATGACACGCTGCGTTTGGGTGGGTGTCCATTGCAAATGCCGGGGCAAGTCTGCTAGGTTCACACGCTGATGATGCTCAAGATACATGAGCAGGGTTTGTTCGGCAAACTGCTGGCTCTGGCGGTAGCGGCGAAGCCATGTGGACAGCACCCCATAACGTGGAGAAATCACCCAGACCACCACAAAGAAAAATCCGGCCATCGTCACAATTGACCCCGCCACATTGGTATTCCAGGTGGTGTGTCCTTTTAAATCAATCAGGGAACGGTCAATCGCTTTGAGGAGGGTTTCAATTTCAAAAACGCCTAAAAACTTCCCCTGCGACAAACTGTAACCCGCTACCACCGCCAGCACCCCGAAGAGAATGCTTAACATGACCATCCGTGAAGCACGGTCTGTTAATAAATACGCGGTTGCCGGGGGAACAATGAAAAAAGCGACAATCAAGACCGCTCCGACGGCGCTAAAAGCCGTGACCGTGGTGATGCTAACCAGCAGCATGAGCGCATACATCCACAGTCCGGGGCGCAGTCCCAGCGAAGTTGCCAGCGCCGGATCAAAGGTGCTGAGTTTAAGCTCCTTGAAAAATGCTCCCACAAACAGCAGATTCAGCAGCGCAATGAAGCCTGTGGTTGTGATGGATTTGGGGAAAAAAATTATTTCCGGGCGGGTTGTGCTGAAACCCCGATTGTAGGCGATGGAGGCAGGCAGTTCACCACAATTCACACACACCGGTTCAAATTGTGCGCCGTCGTCATAGGGTAAAAATTCACCTTCGGGGCGACAGTTGACACAAACCTGTCCCATTTTGGCGGCGGGGTGGTCGGGGGTAATGGTAATAGGATCGCAATTTTCCAAGCAATGTTCATTGAAATCGAGCCATGCGATGCCCAATTCGCCTAACATGACCGTATCTTCATCCAGATGTACATCGTCCACATAGCGAGCAATGATGACAATGGACATCGCAAAAAGAAGCGGGTAAATGAGTCCCAGCGCGGCATCTTCACGTACCAAACCGGAACGAAAGACCAGTTCCGCCAGATACACCGTCAGCAATCCGGCAATCGCCGCTCCGACAATCAACAACGGCGACTCTAAATCCCCCTTCTGGTCGAGGATACGGGTCAAAATAATGAACATCCCCACAATCCCTAGCAACACGGTACGGCTGATTGCGCCTGCGGTGAGTGACATTTTCCGTAAAACCAACCATGTTCCCAACAACCCGCCGGAGGCAGCCACGAATGCCCCGATGATGATGGAAACGATTTGTGGATTGCCCAACCAATCGCGCAGGGTGGCTGGCGAAACAAAAAGCAGCAAAAATTCAATGAGAAGCTGTTCTAAAAATGCCATCAGGTGTTCTCGTTTAAGTCATTTTTTTGCGTAAAAATTCAAGCGCATGGGGCGGCAGCAAATCGCGCACATCTTGGCGATAGTCGACTTCAATTTTGGGCAAGTCCTGTTGATGAAGCCGATAAAGTTCCCAGAGCAAGCGTCTTTGGTGATGATTTTCCGCCTCTGTATATCCCGCTTCGGTTAATGCCCAGCCTTGATTCGCCCGCAAGGAAACCAACCCCTGTCGCTGTAAATCGCGCAAGCCTAACTTCGCCAGCCATCCCCGCACCCCAACCAGCAGGGTTTCTGGCACGGCATAGTCTTTTTGCTGATGTCGCTGAGCCAGTCGGTAAAGGTCGCCCAACAAATTTTCTGTTTCAAATTGGCGACGGTCTCGCCACTGCCGCCACCAGACCCAGAACAATCCGCGTGCCGGGGCAATGGCTAACGACCCGAACGCAATCATAGAAGCCAACCCAATAACCATCGGGCCTGTGGGTCGCCCATACCCCACCGAACTCAGAATTGCACCGAGCGAGCCGGAAATTGCACCAAAAATCGCCGCAAGGATAATCATTTCCTTAAAGTTGTTCGTCCATTGGCGGGCAGCGACGGCGGGAGCAATCAACATGCCCACCATCAGGATAACGCCGGCAATTTGCAGCCCCATCACGACGGTGACGACAATCAGACTCGACAGCAGGATGTCGTAGCGGCTGACGGCATAGCCATTGGTGCTGGCAAATTCCACATCAAACGCCGTGAGCTTGAGTTCTTTCCAGAAAACAATGACGGTGAACAACACCAGCAGGGCTAAACCGGAGATAATTAGCACATCATCCCCGACGATGGTAGCGGCTTGTCCGAAAAAGAATTTATCGAGGCCAACCCGTCCGGCATCTTCACGACTCTGGGTATAACTGAGCAGCGCAATCCCGAAGCCAAAAAAAGTTGCCAGCACAATCCCGGAAGCGGTATCTTGTTTTAAGCGGGTCGTATTTAAAAGACTGCTGACCCACTGTAAACCTATCCATCCGGCGATGGCTGCGCCCAATAGCAACACACTTAACCCGCTCCCCGCCACGAGAAAGCCAAGCACCACGCCCGGCAAGGCTGCATGGGCTAAGACATCTCCCACCAGACTTTGACGGCGAAGCGTGGCAAAACAGCCCAGAATCGCGGTCACAATCCCCAGCAAGGTTGACCCAAGCAGCACCGAACGCAGGGTGTAATCATAGGTAACATCCAGAAATTGCAAACTCAGGACAACCACAAAGAGTCCACCCGCTATCAGACTGCCCGCCAGTAGCCAAAACTGGAAATCGTAGAACACATCGAAGGCGCGTTTGAACATGCTTATTCTCCGGTCAACCAGTTCAAATGTCCGCCATAGGTGCGCCGTAAATTCTCCGGGGTGGCGGTCTGGGCAATTGCGCCACTGGCAATTAATTCAACATTGATGAGCGTTACCCAATCAAAATATTCGGCAAGAGTCTGAAGGTCATGATGCACCACCACCACTGTGCGCTGTTTTGAACGCAGTTCGCGCAAAATATTGACAATCGCCCGTTCAGTGACCGCATCCACCGCCGCGAAGGGTTCGTCCATCAAATAGATTTGTGCATCCTGTACCAAAGCCCGTGCCAAAAAAGTTCGCTGCTGCTGCCCACCGGAAAGTTGGGCAATAGGACGGCGGGCTAGGTCGGCCATCCCGACCATTTCGAGCGCTTGCATGGCGAGTTGATGTTCTTTTTTGCCGGGATTGCGTAACAAACCGACCCGGCCATACAACCCCATCAAAACCACCCCTAAAACGGAAGTCGGAAAATCCCAATCCACGCTGGTGCGCTGGGGAACATACGCGACTTTTTCCCGCGCTTGCAAATAGGGTTTGCCGTAGATTTTGATGTCGCCGGCGGCTTTGGGGATGAGATTGAGCATCGCCTTGATGAGGGTGCTTTTTCCCGCGCCGTTTGGCCCCACAATCGCCATCAAAACACCTTCGGGAACACTAAAATCCACATCCCATAAGGCGGGTTTACTGCGATAGGCCACGGTTAAATCTTTGACTTCAATGGCAAGACTGGCATTATTTGTCATAGTTCACGATTGCCCCTCAAGATTAAGTTTCGGAATCAGGTGGTTGGGGTAAGCTACTGGGAAAAGGTGGCAGCGCGTCGCCATATCCATAGGCCGAGACCACCAGCGTAATGTTGAAGTGCATCATCCCGATATATGTTCCGGTGAAAGTCTCCGGCGCACCCATCGAATCTGCGAGGAGTTCCCCGCCAAGTTTGACATCCCAATCTTGGTCGCGGGCGCTTGCCACCACCGCCTCAATGGTATCCGCAGGCAAACTGCTTTCCGTGAAAACGGCTGGCACACGGTTGGTCAGCACAAAATCGACAATGACCTGAATATCGCCCACCCCGGCTTCATCGGCGGTACTTAGCCCCTGTACCGAAGCCACTTGCCAGCCAAACGCATAACCAAAATAGGAAAACGCATCGTGAGCCGAAACCACTATCCGCCGTTCTTCCGGGACAACTTGCATGGCTTCCATTGCCCATTCGTGCAAGATTTCAAGTTGGGCAATATAGGCCTGACTGTTGGCTTGATACATTTCAGCCCGTGCCGGGTCATAATGAGAAAGAAAATCGGCTAAGGCTTGCGTCGCCAAGATCCAGTTGCGCGGGTCATGCCACGCATGGGAATTAATTAACCCCGGCTCTTCGTCCGACCCCAAGGCCAAGCCCTGTTCTTGGACAACATTCAAGACTCCAAACACAGGTTTTTGGCGTTCAAATTCCTCCAGCGTAATTTCGACATAGCCCTCAAACCCCAAGCCGCTATACAACACCATATCGGCTTCGCGCAGGGTGGTCGAATCTTTTTCAGTGAAACGGTATTGGTGCGGGTTAATGCCCGGCCCCATGATGGTGAGAATTTCGGCTGTTCCGCCGGTAACAATCCGCGCCAAATCTGCAACATGGGTGGTGGTCGCAGCAATCACTAACCGTTCATTCTCTTGTGCGTGGGTTTTTGCTCCCGATGAAGAAATAAGGGACAAAACGACTAAAAATAAGTAAAAAAGTTTTTGCATAGGCTGGCTTCCCTAATAGCACCAAGTTAATCTTAACCAAACACACCGCCTAAATTCATAGGCCAAATAGCGCATTTCTCACGCAGAAATCGCTGGATAAATTTTTACGCTTGTCAGGTGCGGAATATGGTCTTGTAAATCATGGCGCACCTGTTCAGAAATTTCATTGGCCTGTACCAACGATAAATCCTTGCTCAATGTCAGGGTCATTTCCGCTTGAAGTTGATGTCCCACCCAGCGCACCCGCACCTCCTGTACACTTTCAACACCTGTTACCTCATGGGCATGGTGTTCAAGATGCTCTACGAGATGGGGGTCAACCGCGTCCATCAGACGATACCACATGGCTTTGGTTGCGCCCCATGTGATGCCCACAATGGTAATGCCGATAAGAATCCCCACAATCGGATCAACAATCGGCGCACCGAGCCACACCCCGATCACCGCGATGATAACCGCTAACGAGGTGAGGCCATCGGTGCGGGCATGAAGGCCATCGGCTACCATTGCCTCTGACCCGATTTTGCGTCCTACGTGAATCTGGAGGGTAGCGACGATTTCGTTGCCAATGAAACCGACAATCGCCGCAGCCACCACCCACCCCAGATTATCCAACGGCTGTGGGTCAATCAGTTTCCGAATAGACTCATACAAAATGTAGCCCGCGCTGAAGGCAATCGAAACCACAATCAACAATCCCGCAATATCTTCAGCCCGCCCATACCCGTAGGTATAGCGACGGTTTGGTGGACGACGTGCCAGCAGCAGAGCAACCAGCAATGGCAGCGAGTTTAGCGCATCCCCCAGATTGTGAACGGTATCGGCAAGGAGCGCCACGCTGCCACTGGCAAGATAAATAAAAATTTGCAGCAGGGTGGTTATTCCTAGCACCGCAAACGCTACTTTGACCGTGCGAATCCCTAACTCATTGTCTGCCAGTATCGGGTCGGTTCGCATTTCGAGTGCATGGTCATGAGCAAAACCGGGCAGATGAAGTGCTTCTGCCAGACGGACAAACCCGCTTGTTTCGGGATGCGTATGCGGGTGATGATGGTCGTGATGATGATGTAGGTGAGGAGCAGACATGGTAACCCTCGGTAGGCTGGTTTTTTGATGACTTGCTATTCGCTTCTCTTTTTGTAGTATAAAGGGCAACCATACTCAAAAGTGCTTATTGCAAAAAATTGCAATAAGGATGGCACGGATGACACACGAAAATATTGATTACATTGAAATTTTACGCCGTCAGGGTTTCCGCGTAACCTCACAACGATTAACTGTCCTTGATGCGGTTTGTGATATTGGCGGACATGCCACTTTGGAACAAATCCAGCAAAGGGTGAAGGAAATCGATCCTCAGATTGATCCTTCAACTATCTATCGGGCGCTCCATGTTTTATGCCGTGCCGGATTGATTGTCTCGGCAGAACTGGATGGCAAGGTTTATGAGATTGCGGGGGAAACGCCCCATCATCATCTGGTATGTACCCAGTGTGGGGGAGTCCAAGCACTCGACCATGGATTCGTCCAACAATTTTACGACCAACTGCAACAGAAACTCGGGTTTGTCGTTAGCACTGACCATTTAACCCTCACTGGCGTGTGTCATCAGTGTCGCTAAAAGCGAATTTGGGGACATGCGAGTTGCCCCAAACTTTTGCTTGCTTCGCTTAGCCGAATCTGTGCGAATCACCTACCGCCAGCAGGTGAAAATCTTGCAGCCCAATAGATACCTCTGTCCCAAGCTTTAAGGCCTGTGCTTTATCCGGCGCTACCCCTTCTCCTTAACTCATCCTATGCCTCACTGCGGACTTCCGATACGATTGCGCGGTGTGTGGCACGTAACTTTAATTGAAGCGAGGTGTTCTTTTGACTATGACCGATTATAAAGAAATGGATGATGCGAGTTTAGTAACCCTCGCCAAAACCGACAAAGCAGCTTTTGGGGAACTCTATGAACGGTATGTAACGCGCATCTATAACTATATCTACTATCGTACCAGCAACCATCACGAGTCCGAAGACTTGACCGCCAAAGTGTTCATGCGGGCAATGGGACATATCAAAAATTACGATGAACGGGGTGTGCCTTTTTCGGCATGGTTGTATCGGATAGCGCATAACTTGGTCGCCAACTGGCATCGAGATCGGCAGCGGCGCAAAATTATTCCTTTAGATGAATTTATGACCAAACGACATCATGCAGACATGCCCGAAGAAGTGGCAGAAGGTCAAGAAGAAAAACAACAGTTGTTAGACAGTATTCGTAAACTGCCCGAAGACCGTCAGCAGTTGTTGATTTTGAAATATGTGGAGCGCCTTTCCAACGCTGAAATCGGCAAAATTATGGATCGCACCGAAGGCGCGGTGAAATCCCTTTACTATCGCACCTTATCCGCTTTACGAGAAACGCTGGATATTCCAGAGGCTGTCAGCGAAAGGACATTAGAAGATGAGTGACCAACACTACGAAAATATTTTGGGGGAATACGCGGACAGCCTCGTTCAAGGGACGATTCGCGTGGAAGAGGTCATGGAAAAATATCAGATTGCACCAGAAAGCGAACTTGCCGCGCTGCTGCGGGTGGCGGCATTGCTGGATCAGGTGTTGGTGCAGGTTGAGCCTTCGTCCGAATTTATCCAGCAACTGAGACAAGAACTCATGGACGAGGATGTCATCAATTTGATTCAACGGATTCGCCAATTGACCACGCTGCAAATTGCGGCAGGGTTGGGCGGGCTAACATTTGCGGCGGGCGTGCTGTGGTGGGCGCGTCGGCTCAATAATGAGGAAGCGCGATTGCGCCGGCGTTCCCTTAATGAACTTACATCAGAATCAGCTTTAGCATCGTAGAGGTAGAAGATTATGCAACCAAGATATGCCCAACTAACGGGTTGGGGCTATTATGTTCCTGAAAAAGTCTTAACCAATGCTGACCTTGAAAAAATGGTCGACACCAACGACGAATGGATTGTTCAGCGCACCGGCATCAAAGAACGGCGGATTCGGACTGAAAACGATACCAACACCAGCATGTCGGTAGAAGCCGCCAAAAAAGCGCTCAAGGTCGCTGGCCTGACTCCGCAGGATTTAGATTTTATTATTTGCTGCACCACCACCCCCGATTATTTGCTGCCGGCGGCGGGCAGTCTGGTTCAGGCGGAACTGGGCGCAACCTGCGGCGCGATGCAGCTTTCCACCGCTTGTTCCGGCTGGGTTTATGGGGCTGTTATGGCGGATAGCCTGATTCGTTCGGGTGTTTACGATACTATTCTTGTTGTCGGGGCTGAGATTATTTCGCATGGCATAGATTATACAGACCGTACCACCTGTGTTTTGTTCGGGGACGGCGCGGCTGCGACGATTTTTCAGGTCAGCGACCAACCCACCGGGATTCTGGCTTCTGAATTGGGGTCGGATGGCGCAAAAGCCAAATCATTGTGGGTGCCGGGCGGGGGAACAACCACACCGATTAGTCAAGAGGTGGTGGATGCCCGCAGTCACTACATTGTGATGGATGGACAGGAAGTGTTCAAATTTGCGGCGCGGGTGGTGGGCGATTCGCTCCAGCGCGTGATTGTCCAAGCCGGGTTGACCTTGCAGGATATTGATTTGTTCATTCCCCACCAGGCCAATGCCCGCATCATCGAATCCGCCGCCCGCATGATGGGCATTCCGTTGGAAAAATTCTTCATCAACATCCACAAATATGGCAATACTTCTGCCGCTTCTGTCCCGATTGCGCTGGTGGAAGCCATTGAAGAAGGCCGCATTAAAGAAGGGGATACCCTTGCCGTTGCTGCTTTCGGCGGAGGACTAAGTTGGGGGTCGGCGGTGCTGCAATTGGGCATGAAAACCAGCCAACCTGTGTATGCCGAAGCCCTTGCCACCGCCAGTGCCGATTAACAACCTACGCTGAACAAAAATCCCTGTGAGTTGTTTGTTTCCTCACAGGGATGTCGTTTAGTGTCCGTTTTGCTGGATAATCCGCACGTAGCGGTAGGGTTCTGACCCGTAGCTGTGCGAAACCAGATTGGCCTGACGTGCCACGTCATGTTGTTTGCGACGCAGGTGAGCCGGCTGCGGTTTCAAATCCACATAGGTTTTGCCCACACGGATTTGTTGAATGGCATCCTCAACTTCCTGAATCGCTTCCGAGAAAGGGTCATCTTCGTCGTTGGCCTCCAATCCGAACAGGTCAATCAGAAAATCTTCCAATTGTGTCACCGTGTTCGCCCGCAGCACATAAATACTGACCCCACGTCGTTCGGCCTCCACAATCAACCGGGGACGCTGGCGATAATAACTTTTCAGGGTAATCATCACATCCGCATCTTCGGGTTCGTCCACCAACATCAATGGGACATTCATCCGTTTGGCAGAAGCGGCGAGACGATTGCGGGCCACCCCATAGGCATAGGCTTTGACAGGTTTACGTTCTTTCCCGTTGCCATTGCTACCGTTCTGAGGTGTTTCTACCGCATGTCCGTTTCCGTTAGCAAATCGTTCGCGTTCCTGTTTTTCAAAGCGCTCCTGTTTCTCTTGGCGTTCTTTGCGTCCGCCGCGTGCGCTTTTGTCTTCGTAAACCGGCGTAAAAGCCTCAATTTGAATTTGCCCGCCCTCATCACGATAGCGGAGTTCAGTTGGCAAAGGCCGTCCACGCAAATGAGCATCCACCGCCAGCGCCACATCCTCATGAATCAGCAGGCGGTTACGGCTTTGAATCTCAATCAGCACGTCAAAAGTCGGTGGGGAACGCCGTTCCAGCACGGTTTTTTGCGTGCCACGTCGTCGCGCTTCTTCATCAGACAGCGTAACGGACTCAATCCCCCCCACCAAGTCTGACAGCGTAGGATTGAGAAGGATGTTATCCAGTGTGTTGCCATGTGCCGTGCCAATCAGTTGCACCCCCCGTTCGGCAATCGTGCGGGCGGCTTTGGCTTCCAATTCACGTCCGATTTCGTCAATCACGATAACTTGCGGATTATGATTTTCCACCGCTTCAATCATGATTTCGTGCTGCAAACTTGGCTGCGGCACTTGCATCCGCCGGGCGCGTCCAACGGCAGGGTGCGGCACATCGCCATCCCCCCCGATTTCATTGGAGGTGTCCACAATCACCACACGGCGTTGGTTTGCCAGTACCCGTGCGGCTTCGCGAAGCATGGTGGTTTTACCTACACCCGGCGACCCTAACATGAGGATACTTTTGCCCGACTCAATCAGGTCTTGGATAATTTCAATCGTGCCATACACCGCCCGTCCAATGCGGCAGGTCAGCCCCACCACTTCGCCTCGGCGGTTACGTATCGCGCTGATACGGTGCAAGGTGCGTTCAATACCCGCGCGATTATCTGCGTCAAAATCTCCCACCCGCTTGACCACATAAGCGATGGTTTCCAGCTCAACCTCATTCTGGCTGAGTACCACTTCCCCGTCCGTGTAGCGGGCGGTAGGAACGCGGCCTAAGTCCATAATCACTTCGATGAGGTTTTCTTCCTGACCATGTTTTTCAATGGCATCAATCAAGGGCAGGGGGAGAACGGCTTTGAGTTTTTCTATATCGTCAGTGATTCGATAGCCCATCAATTGTTTTTTATCGTTCCTTCTGGCTGGATGCTACTTTCCAGCGCGATTTCTATAGAGGGTGCAAAAGGGAGGTTCTCTAAAGCGACCAACGGCGAAAAGATGGATGTCTCGCGCAGGATGACCGTATGTTTTGCCATCAAAACATGGTGGGCAACTTCCTCAAACCCCAGATCCAGTTCAAGGGTGGTTCCCAGCCACGCTTGGTAGGCCAGCACACGCACATAGATTTTACGATTCGGCAAATGCGCGAGCGCCAAAGCAAGAATCTCGCTGACCCTATCTTCCAGTTCCGGGTGGATATAGGGTTTGAGCAAAACGCCGTTGCGCCCTTCCGAAACCGTCAAACAGCCCCGCAACCGCCCTTCCAGAACCAGCGCCAGCCCTGACCAAACCGGCGGCGCAGGGTCGGCCTGCTGAACTAGGCGCGGCACCGTATTGGCGTACAGCACGTTCAGATGGGGGAAATCCATTTCCTCCACTTCCCGCACGCGCAGGGCATCATCCTCCGAAACTGTTTGGGCAACCATCTGGAGTTTTTCCAGACCGTATAACGCTTGCCGGGAGTAAATCGTAAAACCCGCCCGTCGAAAGAGTTCATAGACCGACCCGTCGGTTGGCACTTCTGCCGTCACCAGATGTGCGCCCCGTTTGCCCGCCTGCACCAACAAATGCTCCACCAGCGACAGCCAAGGCCAAATCGGACTGTCGGAGTCGGGCGTGGGTGCAAGGAGCGTGATTCGAGCCGCCTGTCCTTCAAGGTGAATTTGGCTCGCGTAATCGGCATGACCAGTTCGTAAAATAAAGGTGGGTCGTCCGCGTCCACGCAAACCAACTGACCCCAGAATAGCTGTCTCTATCGGATTTGGGTCTTGGATCATTGCCGCTGTATCTAGGCTGATTCCCCGCGAGGCAACTCGGCGGAGCAGCCCCAAATCCATCGGCGTGAAACTCTTTACTTCACTCATAGATGCTTTTTGATGGGTACTTACCTTATTTTATCACTCGTATTCTTGTGTTACAACACTTACTCTCCAACGCGCACCTGACCCCCCGATAACGCCTCTCTCACGCTTGCGTCCATGCGCTATACTTCTGTGCCGTATACAAGGAGTCTACGCATCTGAAAGAGTTTTTGTTTCTGGTTCGGCGTTTGCAGCGATATTGGCCTCTGGGCGTGGTGGTGACTGTTCTCATTTTTGTCAGCGCATTCACAGAGGGATTTTCGGTGCTGCTGGTTGTTCCTATGTTGGAAGGCTTGGGGCAAGAAACCGCCAGCGTTGCCGAAGGCAATCGTGTTTTGGCGTTCATCAATGATTTGTTCCAAGATGTGCCGGACAACCGCTTGTTGCAAACCGCTGCCCTGATTTTTGTTGTGCTAACCGTCACACGCACCACATTTTCTATGTTGGCGATTAGTCTACAGGCATTTTTGCAAGCCCGCCTCGATCGACAACTCCGTGAAGAAGTTTATAACCAGATTCTGAACATTTCCTACGAAGATTTAAACCAACGCCGCGATGCCGATTGGCAAATGGTCTTGAACAGTGAAACCGGACGGGCTGCGGGGGCGGTTTTTGGGTTGGTGTCGGTGGCTTCGGGCATGGTCACGATTTTGTTTTATGTCATTGTGTTGTTTGCTGTGTCATGGCAAATGACGCTGCTGGCTTCTGCCCTGTTAGTGGTGGTGTTCATGCTGCTGACCGGACTCGTCCGTTTGGCAGAAAGAATCGGTCAGTACCGCTACGATATTGCGCTCTCGGTGCAGTACAGCACGCTGGAAACCCTCAACGCCAAACGGGTCATTCGCTTGATGCACCAGCAGGACTACGAACGCACCAGCTACTTTGCCAAACTCAAAATTTTTCAACGGGCGCTCGTTTATTTGCAGATTTTGAACGAAGCCTCCCGCCAGGTATTAGAAGTGCTGGTGATTGGCCTGCTGGCGCTCCTGTTGATTGTGGGTGGGTCAGTCTTGAACGTGAATCAAGCCGAATTGATCCCGATTGTCAGCACTTTCATTCTGATTTTGTACCGTATGATGCCCCATGTGCTGAATTTAAATGCCAAACGTACCAGCATCGGCAGCGATTTAGCGGCAGTCAAAGGGGTGGTTGACCTCTTAGAAACCGGCAACAAAAGTTATTTGCCCGATGGCACACAGGCTTTTCATGGGTTACAAAACGCGATTGTTTTTCAAAATGTGACCTTTCAATATATCAAACGCGATTTGCCCGCCCTGTGTGACATCACCCTTGAAATTCAAAAAGGGGAAAAAGTCGCGCTGGTCGGGTCGTCCGGTTCGGGCAAATCCACCATGGCGGACATGCTCACCCGGCTGTATGACCCCAAAGCGGGCAAAATTCTGGTGGATGGGGTGGACTTGCGCGATTTGAAATTGGGCGATTGGCTCAAACATATTGGCGTGGTCAGTCAGGATACCTTCGTATTTAACGAGAGCATCAGCTACAACATTGGCTACGGCGCACCCAACGCCACCCAGCAGCAAATCGAAGAAGCCGCCCGCAACGCCAACATTCATCAATTTATCGCGGAAGAACTCCCCGACGGCTACCAAACCCGCGTTGGGGATCGAGGCGTGCTGCTTTCCGGCGGGCAGCGCCAGCGCATTGCCATCGCACGGGCAATTTTGCGTGACCCCGAAATTTTAATTTTGGACGAAGCTACCAGCGCCCTTGATTCGGAAAATGAACGCTTGATTCAAGCCGCGCTTGACCGCCTGAGCCAGAATCGCACCGTGGTTGTAATTGCTCACCGCCTGTCCACCATCCTCAATTCGGATAAAATTGTGGTGATGGACTTGGGGCGTATTGTGCAAATCGGAACCCATGCTGAACTCTTGGCACGCGGTGGACGCTACGCCGAACTGTATCACAGTCAATTTCAAGAAGCGCCCGCCCTGTCATGAAAATTTGTATTCCTCGGTTGGAAACGGAAGCGGGTGGCAGTGGCACGTTCCTCCGCAATTGGCGTAACTGGCTCACCACTCACAATCATGCTTGGACGGACGACATCACTTCCGATTATGATGTCCTATTCATCAATGCGTGGCAAACGCCCTATACCCATGTCCTCAAACACAAAAAACGGCTGCCCGCCTTGCGTGTTGTGCATCGGGTAGACGGCGCAGGGTGGGATTATGGACGTACCGACAATGCGGATTGGTTGCAGCGTGCGGTCAGTTTTTTAGCTGATGCGACTATTTTCCAGAGCGATTACTGCCGCTACTCGACGATGCAAAAATATCATGTGATTCAACATGACGGCCTAACCATCTATAACCCGGTGGACACCAGCCACTACACCCCACACGGCGAACAGACCCTGCCCAAAACAGACAAACCGCGTGTCATGACCGTCATCTGGAGTCCCAATCGGCGCAAAGGAGCATGGCGTTTGCCTCTCCTTGCCCGCCAAAATCCCGACCTTGAATTTGTCTTTATCGGCAATGCTCATTTTGAGGATATTCCGCCGAATTTGCGGGTTCTCGGCGCGATGAATTATCTTGAATTGGCGGGAGCATTGCGCTCGGCGGACATCTTTTTAAATCTTTCGGAAAATGACCCCTGCCCAAATATTGTGTTAGAGGCAATGGCTTCCGGGTTGCCCGTGTTATATGTGGCAAGTGGAGGGGTACCGGAATTGGTCGGCAGCGATGCCGGATTACCCATCGGGGATGATTTCCGTGCCTCGTTTGAAAATCTGTGGGTAAATTTAGCCGCCTACCGTCATGCTGCTCGTCAGCGCACCGAACAGCACTTTGCCGCCGGGCAAATTTTCGCAGCGTACTGGCAGGTCATGCAAACCACAGTCCGCCGTCCCATGCCGACTCGATGGCAGCAATTCAAGGCATGGGCGGATGTCAAAAAACAATGGGGGTGGGATAAAATACATCCATGAAAATTTGCTTGGGCATACCCAAAGGCGATGGCGGCGGTAGCGCCACCTTTCTCCGCAATTTTCAAGAATATATGACGCGGGAAAATCATCCCTTCACGACGGATATGGATGAAGAATCCTACGATATTTTGTTTGTTAATTCATGGACGATTCCCTACCCTACGATTTTGCAGCACAAAAAACGGTTGCCGCGTTTACGGGTCGCACATCGGATTGATGGTTCTGCTCAGGATTACGGGCGGAATGACGGGGCAGATTGGTTACAACGGGATGTTAACGCGCTGGCGGATGTCACCATTTACCAGAGTCAGTACAGTTATGATGCCACGCATACCCGTCATAAACTCATCGAACAGGAGGGTACAATCATCTATAATCCTGTGGATACCACCCGATTTTCGCCCAACGGTACAAAATTCGACTGGCCTGATGGTGTAAAGCGGCTGATTTCAGTCGGATGGAGTCCCAATCCGCGCAAGGGAACATGGCGGATTCCCCAGTTAGCACGGCAAAACCCCGATATTGAATTTGTGGTGGTGGGCAAATCTGACACCCTTGTTGACCTCCCCAACATTCGCAAAATCAGCTATTTGAACCATGATGAACTGCCCAAAGCCCTTCGCAGCGCCGATATTTACTTGAGTTTGCTCGAAAATGATGCCTGCCCGAATGTCATCTTAGAAGCGATGGCCTGCGGACTACCTGTGTTATTTTTGCCGAGCGGCGGTGTGCCAGAATTGGTCGGGGATGCGGGTTTGCCGTTTGCGCCGGAAGGCAATTTTCGCGCTATTTTGAATCATCTTTTGGATGACCTTGCCGACTATGCCCAGAAAGCCCGCCAGCGCACCCTCACGCTCTATCATCCGAATGTGATTTTTCCCCAGTATTTAGACGTAATTGAAGCCAGTCGCCGCCGCCCCATGCCGCCGCCTGCCGTCACCACGCAGGCCTATCTTGACCAGCAGGCCTTTGACAGCCGCCTTTTTTTGAGCAAATGGCAGCGCATTTTGACCGGCAAACAACCTTTAAGAAACCCGAACAAACGTAAAAAATGAGAATCGGCTGGATTACTTCAGAATATCCCAAACGTCCTTCACGCCGTGCCGTGTGGCTGCGTTCCGGCGCAATGCTGACCATGCGTTACCGCAATCTTGTTTTGTGGCTCAATCGTCAGGGTTTCCAGAATGAATTTTATAACCCCGCCCAAAAATATGATGCTGTCATCATCATCAAAAGTGCGCGGGAAGAAATTTTTGCCGAAGCACGGCGGATTCAGCAGCGCGGCACAAAAATTATTTTCGATTCTAATGTCAATTATTATTACATCTGGGGCAATTATCTTGACCCCAAAACCCAACCTTCGCCGCAAGAACAGCGCCTTGCTGTCCAGATGACCCGCTTGGCTGACCATGTAATCGCCGATTCGGAATATTTGCGCGATGTCATCATGGATTTTACGCCATCGGTCACATGGATACCGGACAATGTACTGCCGTTTTTGTTCCGCCCTGCCCGTCATGCCACGCAAACTGACAAACTCCGCCTCATCTGGAGTGGGATTTCATGGAAATCGGATGAACTCAATTTACTGACCGATGTTTTCAACCATGTTCCCCATTTAGAATTGTGGCTGGTCAGTGATGCCCGTCCTACTGTGATGGACAGTCTCGAAAAAATCATGGCGGTGCGCTGGTTTCGTTATTCTGATGTGAAATATGCGTGGCTGTTAGGGCGAGCAGATGCTATTATTTCCCCGCGATTTTTAAACAATGGCTACAATCTCGGACACACAGAGTATAAAATTTCGCTGGGTATGGCGCGTAATTTGCCAGCCGTGGTCAGCCCGCAGCCATCCTATGTCACGGCGGTACGTCACAATGACGGCGGTATCGTTTGTTATACCGACGCAGCATGGGGAGATGCTTTAACCCGTCTACGAGAGGATGTTCCTTTGCGTTTGGCAATGGGCAACCGCGCCCGCCAAACCGTTGAACAGTGTTATAGTACGCCTGTGGTGGCTGCAAAACTGGCGGAAGTTATCAAAAAAACGTGTCGGGGTGGGGACTAAAAAAACACCCTTTTAACCTGCCTAGTTGGACGGAGAATGAACTTTGCCTTTTGAAATTGAAAGCCAACATTTTGCGGGAGCGCTCAAAGTGATTGTTCCCAGAGTGTTTCCCGATGAGCGTGGCTTTTTCATGGAAACCTATCGCCACGACCAATTTACCACCTTGGGGATTCCCGATGTGTTTGTGCAGGACAATCATTCGCGTTCCACACAGGGAGTCCTGCGTGGGCTGCATTTTCAATGGGATGCGCCGCTTGCCAAACTCATGCGGGTAACCGTGGGGAGTGTGTTTCTGGTGGCAGTGGATATTCGTAAAAATTCACCGACTTTAGGCGAATGGTTTGGGTTGGAAGTTTCGGCAGAAAATAAACGGCAGGTCTTTGCCCCGCCCGGTTTTGCACGCGGTTTTTGCGTGACCTCCGACGTGGCGGAATTGCAATACAAATGTACTGCCCATTACAATCCCAAAGGTGAAGGCGGGATTTTGTGGAATGACCCGCATATCGGGATTGAATGGCCGACCACCACCCCGATTCTTTCTCCCAAAGATACGACAGCATGGACGTTAGAGGCATGGCTGGCGTTGGATGATGCCAATACATTTACCTACCCGTAGAGAATAAAACCCCCTCTCCTTGTGAGAAGAGGGGTGTCAAAAACCGGATGACAGCGGATTTTACCGTGCGAAGGTTGCCCGCCCCCAGTATCCCTGTGAACCTACCACGGTTACATACTGGGTTGCATCGGTAGTGAGGTTAGAAGCGGTAAAGGTCGCGCTCAAATTTCCGTTGGCATCCACGCTGCCGCTAAACAAAATACCCCGACTAAAATCGGTAGCAGTTGCCGCAACGTACACATCAAAGCGGGTATTCGCCGGAAAACCCGTACTGCTCACCACTAATTGATTGTTCTGGCGGTTAAAGGTCGCCGTAACAGTCCGTACAAACGGTGAGCCAACCGTTCCCGGTGTGGTCGGATTGGTCACAATCGGGCCGCCTGTGCCGAATTGTGGGGCGGGCGGATTGGCCGGAATACAAATGACGGTGCCAGCAACCAGCGCATTCGGATTGGTGATGTTATTGGCAGACAGCAGTTGATCCCATGTCAGCCCATACAGCAGCCCCACACGGAATAAATTTTCCCCCGCGACGACGGTATGCCGCACCCGACACTGCGCCCCGGTGACTTGTCCAGTAGAGGGGGTCGTTCCGGTAGGGCCGCCGGTTGCAGAAGTGCGTGGGATACACAACACCTGTCCGGCTTGGATGTAATTCGGGTCAGCGAGGCTATTCGCTGCGGCTAGAATATTCCATGTGGTGCCATAAAATTGAGCAATATTTCGCAGTTCTTCGCCACGTGCAACCGTATGAAATGTCCGACAGCCACTCGTGTTATTATTCACCGGGCCGCCTGTCCCGAAGGTACTTTGCGGAATACACAAGACCGTTCCGGCTTGCACATAATTCGGGTTAGCCAGATTATTTGCAGTTGCAATTTGATCCCATGTCAAGTTATATAACAGCCCAATCTGATACAATCCCTCCCCACGCAGCACCGTATGGAAGGTGCGGCAGTTGGTTTGGGCGGAGGCAGCCTGTGGGCTAAACGTTACAAGTAAAAGCGCCGCTAAAAGAAGGCTTAAATACCGCGCTAATTTCATATTTTTATCTCCGCGAGTTTTACTCATATAATATACGCTAGGCATTAGCGTAGGACAAACTTTGGTGTCATGAAATCCTACTTTCTTATCCCTATTTTAATCCTCTTTATTTTTACGGGTGTAACGACCGCCTATGAAAAAACGGAGGCCCAAAATTTTGCGGGCTATTTGCTCGTAAGCACGCTTGAACCGGGCGCAAGCAGTCGCCCACAGCGTCTTTTTTTAGCCAATGCCGCAAATGGCACGCTTTCCGAACTGCTGGTGGAAAATGAAAGTATTGCGGCCTTGTGGTTTGGCTGGTCGCCGGATGGCAGCAGTTTTGCCTATCTCGCGCCCGCACGGCAAGGTATCCACTATGAACTCTGGCTCGCCAATGCCAGCGGAACCAATGCGCGTACCCCCTTTTTGACCGAAGGAGAGCAAACCGCCGTTGCTGCCGCATGGAATCCCATTTTTAATATTGTAGCGGTGGCTACTGCCAGCGAAAACACCCGCGATGGCCTGTTTGTTGTCAATGCTGATACTGATAATATTGTGATTCTGGCAGAAGAAAAATTTGCTGAAAATCCCCTGCTGGATTGGTCACGCGATGCCTATTATTTGACCTACAACACCGCCGACAACGCCCTCAAAATCATCAATACCGCCGATAGAGCCACCGTACAGATTCAAAATCCGGGTGAGTCTATTCCCACCCTGCCGCCGCTTTTACGCACAGGATGGGCAATCAATGACAGCCAGTATCTCTGGACAGATGCCCGTTATTCGGTGTTACAGCCAGTTTCTGTTCTGGAGGGGATTGACCCGTTCACCATTCAAATGTTCAGCGATGGCAGCGCGTTGGTGGATTTTGACGGGTTCATTTTTCGTCACATCAATCCCACCACCGGACAGGTGAGTCGTACCATCGAGATTCCCGAAGAAATTTTTGTGGAAAATTTTGGCTTGGCATCGGACAAATCTATTTTTTTTAACGGCATTACCACCGATGCAAACGGAAACAGCGTCATGCAGTGTTACAAAATCGGGCGGAATAATCTTCCCCAGCAGGTCAGCCTGACTCTTGGCGGAACATGGACACATACGCGCTGTGCGGTTTTGGGAACACATCTCGCGCTCACAGGTACACTTAATCCTGAATCATGGGAGCGTTTGCCGCAGGATATGTTGTTTTCGTTGTACCTTCTGCCGACTGATTTATCCCAGATTGCCACTTTGACCGATAGTTATGCCGGATTTGAATTTGCGCCGCTTGGGTTTTCGGGTGAACAGGTGGTGTTTCAGGAAGGACAAGCGCTGGTGGTGTACAATTTGCAGGGTGAAAAAAGGGTACTGGCGAACCTGGCAGACCTTGATATTCAAAGTTCGCTGGTGCAGTACCGCTTTGCATGGCAGCCATAAATTTCGTTAAGAGGCAGTCTGAAAATTCGAAATTTTTGCCTGTAGGGGCCGCTTCCCGCCCTTGCGAGATAAGGTTCAGAGGGTCTCTAAATGAGCCGAAGCGCTTCCTCAGCACAACCCCACGCGAGGGTAAAACCAGCGCCACCATGCCCATAATTATGAATGACGATTTGACCTGTCGGCAGAGTTTCCTGTTCAAGGCGAACGCTGGCTCTACCCGGACGCAAGCCCACCAACTGTCCTAAAATTTGGACATTGTGCAGGCTTGGCACAAGGGTTTGGGCTTTGGTCAGCATGGTTTGGCTAATGGCCGGGTCAACCTCCAGCGACCAATCATTTTCCTGTACCGTTCCGCCAATCACACAATCTTGGCTGCGCGGGAAAATATAAATCGGTCTTTCCACATCGCTTTCTTCCATCCACGCATGGTGTTCGGTGGGTAAACTGGTTCGCAAAATCTGCCCGCGAATGGGGTACACCGCGCTATCCTTGACCAGTTCCCGCGCTCCTAACCCCGCACAGTTGAAGATGAGAGATGCGTCCAGTTGATTTAAATGTTCAATGTCCTGCTGCTGGATTTCACCCCCCGCCGCAAGGAAGCGCTGCACCAGATAGTTCATATAGAGGGGTGTTTCAATCAGGGGGACATCAAATGAAAAGCCGGATTCATACCCTTTGGGAAGTTCATCGGCAGTCATCGGACGGAAATTTTGCACGGCCTCTTTCCACCAGATGTCCGGCGGGGCATGGCGATACACTTCAAGCAGCGTGACCATGCTCACCCCCGATGCTGGCACAGTCATCAACCCGCAAAAGCGTTCATAGGAGGTTTGACTCCATGCTAGCACCTTTTCAATGGGATAGGCTTTGTAGGGATACCACACCGCCGCCGCAATATTCGAGGTGGTGAATGGGGGCAGTTCCCGCGCCAGAATTTTAACCGTTTGTCCGGCTTCTTGGAGCAAAATGCCGCAGCTTAACCCGATAACGCCGCAGCCTACAATGATGACCATGTGAGTTTGTCCGTCTGATTTTGGATTTTATCCGTCATTTCGAGTTGATTCCGTTCAAAATCAAAGTGTATGTGCCAGTTTTCGGGATTGTTGAGAATTTCCAGATGCAGAAAGAAGGTGGTTTCACTGTCCCAATGTCCTGTCAGGCCAAGCGGGTCATGGTCGGAGAGGAAGCCCAATTTTTTAACAGGTTGCACCCGCACCATACCATCCAAGCCAATGGGTAAAGTGACTTTATCGCCATTCATGACAAGGGTGAGGGTGGCAGAATCCGCTTGAAAATCAAATTGAAAATCTGTCCATTGCAACGGATTGGCTTGGAGGCGGAAATTTTTGCCGCTGATTTGTCCGGCGATAGCAGGACAAGGCGGAATCGGCTTGGGTTGCGGGTGGGCGATTTGATGGAGATAGGTTGAAAGCAAATTGGCAGATTCCGGCGTATCTACAGATTGAAAGGCAGGGATAATAAAATTCTTGACCAGATTTTTAGTGACAGTAGGCGCATCGGCTAATCCGGCAGTGATCACCACCACTGAATCCGATTCAGGGAGAACGAAAATCATCTGCCCACCATACCCTGACGCATAATAAAAATGCTCATCAACCCACCACAAATAGCCATATTCCCCATCGTGAGAGGTTGTACATGCTTGAATCCATGCGCCGGACACCAGATGACGGTTGTCCCAGATGCCTTTTTGTAAGCACCACTGCCCGATAAGCGCCATATCACGGGTGGTCATCCACATCCCCATGCCGCCCATATTGACACCCTGCGGGTCGGTTTGCCAGCGCACCTCTCCGAGAGTAAGCGGGTCAAACAAATGGCGGCGGGCAAATGCTAACGCGCTCATGCCCGTCACCTTGTGCAAAATCGCGGACAGAAGATACGTATTCGGGGTGCTATAAACAAATGCTGTCCCCGGTTGCGAAGTCATGGTGCCATCCAGAACAAATTGCAACCAATCGCTGCTGTTCATCATGGCGTGAACATCTGCATCCGACCATTCCAAGCCAGATGTCATATGCAGCAGATGTTCCACGGTCATGGCCTGCTTGCGCGAATCCACATTTTTGAAGCTCCGTTCGGGGAAAAATTCCAGAACGGGCTGGTGAACACTTTGAATGTACCCCTGTTCAATCGCTATCCCCACCAGCAGCGCAACGACACTTTTGGCTGAGGAACGAATATCGTGTACCGATTGGGAGGTATAGGGATAAAAATAGGCTTCAAACAGGGTTTTGCTGTGTCGCACCACCATCAGACTGTGCAAATTCAGCCGTTCTTGAAGGATATAAGACAGCATGTCTGCGAACATAGCGCAAAACTTTCTACTGGACAGGAAGGGGTTTGGTCAAGCGGGGCGCAAGATAGCGCATATACACCTCCATGAGAACCACCGCCTGTAGAATGGCAAAAAGCGGGGCATAGGGCAGGCGGTAACGCGGGATCCCGAAAAACAACATATGGGTTAAAAATCCGCCAAGAACAATCAGCCACATCAAAATCATGGCCTGCTGACGGGTCTTGAGCGTGTACCCGATACTGTAAAGCAGCAGCAGCACGCCCACGCCCCATGTCATGAGTTCATAACTAAACTCAATCGGATTGCGGGTCATTTTGAACCATGGGCGAACGAAGCCTAAAAAGTGGGCAGCCATCAATTTGGGGAGTTTGTCAGGATTCGCTTGAATCCATTCGCGTCCCCGTTTGGCTAAAAATTGGTTGTACTTGATTTCGTCGTTAAAAAAAGGTTCGTTTTTATAAAAATCATCGGGGTTGACCCAGCCATCACCCCACGGATTTTTGTACACTTCATCATTGTATGCGCCGGCGAGAACGTTGCCGGATTGAGTCGAAACAGGTACAAAGGAATCAAACGCCCAATAATTGCGGATAACCCAGGGCGAAATGACCAGCAGCATCACCGTACCCGTCATAAACGTTTTGATGAATCCCGCCCGCCACCACAAATAGAGAAAAATAAAAACCAGTGCGCCAAAAGCCGCCCCGCGTGTCAGCCATGCCAACCCCAGCATCACGCCCGCACCCGCCAACCAGCGCCAGCTTTCCGGTTTGTACAAAATCATGCCGGTGGCGGCTGTCATCAGGACGATGAAAAGCGGTTCGGTCAAAATGAATCCGGGTTGGCGAATCCATCCCAGATTCGCCAGCAAAAGAATCGCTGCAATCCAGCCAACTTTTTCCCCGTACAGATGGCGGGCAATCCAGAATGTCATTACAGCAA
Organism: uncultured Anaerolineae bacterium; assembly: GCA_964639245.1. GTDB lineage: Bacteria > Chloroflexota > Anaerolineae > Aggregatilineales > J027 > SB15. The sequence continues at coordinate 9,762 of CAZXCU010000013.1, read as the reverse complement.
CAGAAGCGCTTAGTCCCAATTGAGCCAAGCGAATTTTGATGAGCGAATCTGGCCCGACAGCTGCAATCATCAAGGGAAAAAGCGGCATAACATAGGCGGTGGGTTTATCATCGTAACCGGGCGCGTGCATCCCCCGTCCGGCGCGAATTTCTTCGCCATAAAAAACATAACGGGCTTCATCGTAGGTGTCCGGCAGGTAGTCCTCCCGCCAGAAACCTTCCCCGGCAATGCCCAAATGGACAACCACCGCCAAGAAAAAAATAAACAGGGCGGGGCGGTTAGTCCACCGCGATAGTACGGATGTCACCTTCATAAATGCCTGCTAACGCTGCGCCTACGATACCCGCCTGATTTCGCATTTCGGCAGGAAGAATTTCCACATGCACCCGTTCCAGAAAGGGCGAGAATTTATCCCATTCTTTGCTGACCCCACCGCCGATGATGAATAAATCAGGCCAGAGGAGCTTTTCGAGTGTGGAGAGATATTTATCGACCCGTTTCGCCCATTTTTTCCAGCTTAAATCCTCGCGTTCACGGGCGGAATCAGCGGCACGGGTTTCAGCATCTTCGCCTTCAATTTCGATATGCCCCAATTCCAGATTCGGGACAAGCCGCCCATCGTTAAACATGGCAACCCCGATGCCCGTCCCCAAGGTAATCATCAGCACCACGCCGTCACGGTTACGCCCTGCGCCGAAGCGCATTTCTGCCAAACCTGCCGCGTCTGCATCGTTAATCACCCGCACACGCTGTTCGGTCAGCCGTTCCAGTTCTTTTTCAATCGGAAAATTAACCCACCGTTCGTGAACATTGGCGGCGGTGCGCGTTTTGCCCCCCTTGACCACGCCGGGATACCCGCACCCCATCGCACCACGCCACTCAAAATGAGTCACAATTTCTTCAATGGTACGCAATACCGCTTCCGGCGTAGCAGGCTGTGGGGTGGGAATCCGGTATCGATCTGTCAGCAGTTCGCCCGTTTTCACATCCACAATCGCGCCTTTTACGCCCGACCCCCCGATATCAATGCCTAAAACTTCCATATTTTTTATTCCGTCACTATTTTTATACTGTCAATTTCTTGGCGTAAATCTTTCGATTCCTGTGCCAATTTATCCAGACTCACCTTGTTATCGCGGTAGGTCTGGGCAACAACTTCCAAACGGCTGAACACGGGCGACAAAATTTGCTGCCCATATTGCAGCAGGCGGGTACGTTCGCGTTCGGTTAAATCTTGCAGGGCTTGGCGGTAACTGCGTTTGAGGGTTTCGAGACGGGCATCCAATTCTTGGTAAGCATCATTCCGCAGTTTCCGCCAATAGGTATAGGCCGCAGCGCCCCCACCCAATAACATGACAGGCGCAACCACCATCCCCAACGCAACCCCCGCAACCGTCGCGGTTAATGCCCCCGGTGCAGCAATCCCCGCCGCAAATGCCAGAATCCCGCCGATCACTCCCACGATACTCGCGGTGAAACCGACCATATTGGTAGAAAAAATCTCATGCAGATTTTCCGCTAGGTTGTCTTCGGTGTAACTTTTCAGTTGAGCATCGGCGACGGCAATCGCTTCTTGCAAAGTCACGCGCTGGTCGGCGTAGCTGCCTGCATCTGGCGAGGCAATCTGGTCTTTGAGCAGTTCTTCCATTTTGTTCAGGCGTTCGATGATGCCACGCCAATAACGGCGACTGCTGTCCACCACCGCATTCACGTAATCTTCTGAAATAGTGTTAATTTGTTCTAGGGATGAACCCACCACATCGGCTTCAAATTTGGCGCGGGCTTCGTCTCTGTCCATCACGCGGATAGAACGATTAAACGACAGATTATCCGTGATAAATTTGCGCCCGCGTTCCCGAATCTGGTCAAATACGCGGTCAAGTTCTCGCATAGAGGTATCGAGCTGGTTGTTGAGCGTGCCTGCCTGTTTTTCCAATTCCTCGCGGAGTTGTTTGGCCTGTCGTTCATCATTCGCCACCAGATCCAGACGCTGATTGACATGCCCTGTATATTTTTTAATCATGCTCTCGCCAAAATCGAGTTGAGCGATGAGTTTTTGCTTGGCGGGCGGAACTTTATCAAACACTTCCTTGAGATAGGCGCGGACTTCATCCATGCCAGAGTCATCGGCATTGTTCGCGCCCGTGAATAACCCCACACTGCGCCCCCCTTTGAGGGCTTTTTTAGCGGAAATCATAAAAATAGGCGGTTCGATATTCAGCAATTCGGAGACCTGCTGCTGCACGAAGGCCCGCACATCTTTTTGCTCTTTTTTCTCCAGCAAATCGACCTGATTAATCACCAGAATGATTTTTTTGCCGAAGTCACGGGCCAGTTCAAGGTAGAGTTTTTCGGTTTGGGCAAAGGCACGTTTGGCAGACAGCAAAAAAATCACCAAATCGCTGCGGCTGAGAAAATCTTTGGCGATGCGCTCATGTTTGGCAAAAACTGATCCTGTGCCGGGTGTATCCACAATCACGACCCCCGGCGCTCCGGTATTGGGGTGCTGCCATTCGCGGATAGTGCCGTCTTCCAGCATATTGGGTTTTTTGCTTTTTTCACGGTTATAGCGCACCAATTCAATCGCGTCGGTGGTGGGGGTAATGCCCATCGGCAGCATTTCATCCCCCAGCAGCGAATTCACGAAGGTGGATTTCCCCGCGTTAAATTCGCCGATGATGACCACCATAAAAAACATATCGCGTAGGTCATTGGCGTTTTTCTGGATTCGGTCACGGTCTTTGAGTCCATCCTCACCGAATTTGCCGACATTTTCAGAAACCGAATGCAGCCAGCGAAGTTCACGTTCGCGGAGTTCAGCAATGGGGCCTTCTAATACGATGCTCGTCATAGAACTGCGAGTCCTTTTTGTACGTTTTCAATAGCCCGTTCGGATTCATCAATTTTTTGCTTGAGTTCGTCCGTCAATTTGGCCTGCGATTCGATGAGTCGGGTAAAGGGTGCGGTGGTATCCTTGCGAAGCGTTGTCCCGTAGGCCAATTGTTCCTTCAGGGCTTCGCCTAGAATTTTATGATAGCGCTCTTTGAGTTCAAACATACGTTTGCTATACGCTCGTTCCAGCATCCATCCGCGCAGGGGCAGCAGGGCTAACCCGCCAATCGCCGCCAGAATGACCACCGCAAAAATGGCAAAAATCGTGCCAGAATTGGCGGTGTTGGCGGCGGGAATCCCGAAAGCCAGCGCCAGTGCCACCACTATCAATTCCCAGATAGCGGCGACAATCAGCATATTGGTCAGTTGGCGGTCAAGCCGTTTGGTTTCAAAGCGGCGGGCTTCCGTCAAAATTTCATCCAATTCGCTGCGAACACGGCGTAAAAAGCTGCGGTCATAATTCATGGGCGGTTGGACTTTGCCGATGACTTTGCCGCGCAGATTTTCCGGCAGTTCAGCAATTTTTTTGTTGGTGTACTGCACGAGGTCATCCAAATCTTGAATATCGCGCCCTTCCAACCGTGCGCCAATCATATCTACGGTTTCGGGAATTTTACCGATAGCCTCCACGACATTGTGTTTGTCGAATGCGGCTTCGGCGCGGGTACGGCTACCAAACCGACGCAGCAAACTCGAAATGCCAATCAGTTCCAGCAAGCCGGAAATCATCTGCCCGAATGCGCGGGAAAATTGGAACAATTCACCAATTGCTTCACTGCCACGCTGGGTTGCTTCTGACCACAAGCGGTCAATATCGGCTTGCGTCGTTTCAACCATCTGACGCTGGAAGGTTGCCGCTTCATTAATTTGCAACTCGATATTTTTCAGCGTGTTGCGATGGTCGCTTAGCGTGACCTGATTTTCTGCCACCTGTTGAGAGGCCGTCTCTAAGACGTTGGTCGCAATCAACAGGGGTGTTTCTAATTTTTGTTTGATGCGCTCTCGATCACCCAACGTTTCCGCCAGATATTCTTCAACTTCGGCAAACCCACTCTGATCATACAGAATTTCGTCACGCGGCGACTCTTTTTGCGCTTCCATCGCCTGTTTGGAGGATACCAGCCAGATGAGGGGTTCATGTCCTAAATGTAGGCGGGACTGTTCCTCCACAAAATCTTCCACTGTTTGGCGGTCTGCTTCTTCAAGCAAATCAATCTGGTTGATTACAATAATAGTACGTTTGCCATAGCCTTTGAGTTCTTGCAAAAATCCCAGATTAGAAGCCGAAAGCACCCGTGTAGACACCATCACCAGCAGCACCAAATCGGCCCGATGCAAAAATTTTCGGGTGATGGCATCGTGCTTTTCAAACACCGATTCCAAGCCGGGGGTGTCCACAAAACTCAGACTTTCCAGCAAAGCGTTGGGGTGAAAAATCAGGGTGGCATCGCCGGATTTGGCTTTTTGCACCTGCGGACCGTGTCGCAGCACATGGATATGGTCGGTGGTGGGAATCGCGCCGACTTCCAAGACACTTTCGCCCAGAATCGCGTTAATAAAACTGGATTTACCCGCGCTGAATGGCCCGACCAGCATCATCATAAATGGATAGTCGGTGTGGAACAGTGCATCGCGCATTTGCTCCATGTGTGCTTCGGGCAGGTTGTCCACCTGTTCCAGTGTTTCAATCAATTTATTTAAAAGCTCATGTTCCTGCCGTCGTAAACGGGTGTAATGCGCCAGCAGTTTACTATCGGCTTTTGAAAGCAAATCATCCGATGGCTTGATATTTGAGTCAGTCAACGTACATCCTTTCGCCCATTCTATTTTACAGGGCTTGTGGCAGAATTGCGTTGGATTAATTCGGCGGGCAGGTAAACCGTTGTGCGGGTACTCGCCCCATTCATATAGTTGAAAAGAGTCTGGAAGGCCAACTGCCCCATTTTTTCTGTCGGAAAACGCAGCGTCGTTAAAGTCGGGTGCAGCATTTTTGCCATCGGGAAATCTCCGCAGCCAATCACCGAAATATCATGTGGAATCCGCAGCCCACGTTCCGCGCACACCCGATAAATACTAGCGGCGGTGCGGTCATCATAGGCAATCACCCCGGTTGGCTGCGCGGCTAAAAGCTGTTCAATGGCACTGTGCCAATCGGCCTTGTAATCATCGGGAATATCGGGATGAAAAATCAATTCGTGGGGGAGATTGGCTTCGTCTAAGGCTTGCTGAAAACCTTCTTCGCGCATTTGAGCCGGAAAACAATGGGTAGTGGGCAAATTGAGCAGGGCGATTCGGGTATGTCCCCGTTGCATCAAATACTGAGTCGCTTGATAGGCGGCATCATAATAATCAAATAAAATGCCCGGAATATCAGGAAGATGATGATTCCCCAGCAGCAGCGGGGTATTTTCTGCCACACTGTGTACCAGCGACATCATTTCCGGCATTAGCGTCGGCGCGATGGCAAAAGCGCCGTCAATCCGTCGTCGTTCTGCCAGCAGCACAGCATATTTTTCAGCCCGTTCGATGTCTCCATACGTCACGCACAATTGAGTCGTGAACCCTTGCGCCAGCGCTTCTTTTTCCAGCGATTCCAGAATGTCCGAAATCAAGGGGTTGTTGAGATGTGGCACTACCACCGCGATATTCTGGGTACGTTGCGTGCGTAAATTGCGGGCGGTGATGTTCACATGATAATTCAGGGTTTGAATCGCGCTCAATACCCGTTCCCGCGTTTCACGGTTGACGAGTTCGGGGTTGTTGAGAACACGCGAAACCGTTGCAATCGAGACCGCTGCCTGTTTTGCAACATCTTCCATGGTCACTGTCATTGGACACCCCTTTTCAGACAAGGGACTTAAGCCCATTGTTTTCAGAGGGTTGCATAGTAACAATCGGCTGTTGCGCTGTCAAATAAATTGCCACTCACTATATAATGGACAACAGGAACAGGATTATTGGATATGCTTGCGAGAACTCATGCCTGCGCGGTACTCGGTTTAGATGGCTATATTGTCGAAGTCGAAGTCGATTTTAACCCGTCTGCCCTGCCTGCCTTTATCATCGTCGGATTGCCCGATTCCGCCGTACAGGAAAGCAAAGAACGGGTACGCGCCGCTATCAAAAATTCGGGTTTGCGCTTTCCCATGAAGCGCTTTGTGGTCAATTTAGCACCGGCGGATATACGCAAAATCGGCCCGGCCTATGACTTGGCAATTGCGGTGGGCTGCCTTGCGGTGACTGACCAGGTACCCCTGCATCAATTAGAAAATTCGCTGTTCATTGGTGAACTTTCGCTGGATGGCAGCGTTCGGCATGTCAGCGGCGTTTTGCCCATTGCCTACAGCGCCCAACAAGCCGGATTTGAGCGTGTGTATGTGGCGGTGGACGATGCCCCCGAAGCCGCCCTTGTTCCCAACATTGACGTGATTCCTGTGCCGTCGCTGGGGCATCTTGTTGAGCATCTCTATGAATTGAATCCGATTGCGCCTTACCGCCGTGGCGACAGCCAAGAAAAATTACTCCAAGCCACCGCCGATGCGCTGATTGATATGCAGGATATTAAGGGGCAAGAACACGTCAAACGCGCCTTAGAAGTCGCGGCGGCTGGTTCACACAACATTTTATTAGTGGGTAGTCCGGGGGTCGGTAAAACGCTGATGGCACGCGCTTTACCCGGTATTTTGCCGAGTTTGACATGGGAAGAAGCGCTCGAAATCACACGGATTTATTCTGTGGCGGACAGCCTGACCAATGGGCGCAATGTTATCACCACCCGTCCCTATCGCAGTCCCCACCATACGATTTCAGAAGCAGGTTTGGTCGGTGGGGGAACCATTCCCAGACCGGGTGAAATTTCCCTAGCGCATCTCGGCGTGTTGTTTTTGGATGAATTTACTGAATTTGGCACCCATACTTTGGAAGTTTTGCGTCAACCTTTAGAGGATAAGCGCGTTACGATTAGTCGTGCGCGGGTTGCCCTAGAATTTCCCGCCAATTTTATGCTGGTCGCCGCCATGAATCCCTGTCCGTGTGGCTATCTGCATGATACCGCCCATGCCTGCACCTGTACCGATGCCATGATTCGCAAATATCAACAGAAAATTTCTGGCCCCATCATTGACCGTCTGGATATTCATGTGGACGTGCCGCGTGTAGATTACGACAAACTTACAGGGACAATGAAAAGTGAGAGTTCAGGTCAGGTGCGAGAAAGGGTAGAAGCGGCGCGGCAGATTCAGCGCAAGCGGTTTCAGGAAATGCCCCATCTCCATGCCAACGCGGATATGTGGCCTAAAGAAATTGAGCATTTTTGCCAGACATCCACCGAAGCGGGGCAGCTTTTGCGCGTGACACTCCACAAAATGCAGTTAAGCGCCCGTGCCTACCATCGGATTTTAAAACTGGCGCGTACCATTGCGGATTTAGATGCCAGTGACCTCATTCAAGTGCCGCACCTTGCCGAAGCCATTCAATACCGCCCTCGCCGCATTACGGGATAAAAAAGAACCTATCAGAATACCATCGAACGCACATAAACAAAGTGGGCAGCACTATAAGCGCCTAAGCCCTCAGGTAGAAATTGGGTTCCGGTAGACTTCTGATAAGCTCTTAAGCTATCAAGAAAGTTATTTTTCTCTAGTATGCGATTTTTACTTCTGCTATCCAAGTGAGAGAGGTCACAAAATTTGAAGTCAAAGGGGATCTATGGATGAAATACAGCGCCTGCACGCCAGCGTGGTCAAATTTCTGATAGATGGGGGGCAAGCCGATGAAGCTGCCGCCCTGCTTGCTTGCCATTTGTCCGTGAAACAGCGGATTGAAAATGTCTATGGCAAAGAAAAAACCTATACGGATGTGACCATTGAAGGCTCACGAAAATTTTATGACGAATTTTATAAAAATGGACGCAATAACCAGAGCGCTTTTGAACGTACCCTCGCCGCAGCATTTGAAGCCTTTTTTGATAATCTGGGGACATTGCAAGCCCGCGCTACCCTGATTGAACTGGATACGCCGCATTGGAAAGAAATCCTCGAACGTATTTTGACCGGGGATGTCCCCTCCAATCAGGGGCTAGCCGTGCAACAATCGCCCTATCGTCAGTTCTGGCAGGGACTTCATTTTCGTTCATCGGCGGTGCTGGCGCTTGCCAAAGCCTTTGATAAACGCAGCGTGTCGTATCTTACCGGATGCCCCATGCGGATAGGTGTAACGGAGATGCGTCAGAATATTGAGCCGGATTTTCTGGTGTGTCAGGGGGGAAAATGGGGAATTTTGCAGGTGGCAGATGCAGCTTTTGGCGAGAAATATGCGCGGCTATTAAAATTTCACGGTATCAAATTGGTGGAGGTCGTTGAAGCGGATTTTTGTTCCGCATACCCCGACCAAGCCGTGCATAACTTCCTCACACTATTGGAGAATTCCTAAATGGCTATTCAAATCACCCGCGAAAACATTCCGATTCGGATGCTGGCTTCGGGCGGGCAATTGCATATTGGGGTGCATCGCTTCATTGGCGACCAGCCCGGTAAAAATGTCTATATCCAAGCCAACATTCACAGCCCGGAAATTGCCGGAATTGGCGCAAATTATGACCTTCTCAAAATTTTACGCCAGCAAGAAACGATTCGCGGCACAATTACGGTCATTCCGAGCGTCAATCCTGTCGGGCTGGATACAAAATTTGGCGGGTATCAGGTGGGCTATGCCGACCCGAACGAAGTCACCGTTGGGAATTTCAACCGAATTTATCAAATGCTGGTGCAGGAAAAATCCACCAGCCCTGAAAAAGTCAGCTTGACCGATTTTGTGGCTGCCCATCGTGAATCGGAGATGGAAACGATTGTTCGGGAGTTTAAATCAGCCCTTCGCCAAGCGTTGCGCTCACAACGGGAAGCCAGAGAAAAATATGGCCTGCGTTTCGGGCTAAAATTGGCGTATACGATTCAAGCGATGGCGCTGGAAGCCGATTATTTAATAGATTTACACACCGCCAGCATCGCCCAATATCATAATTTTACATTTGAGGAATGTTTGTCCTCCGCCCGCTATTTTGGGATTCAGCATATCATCCAGCTCGATGAGAGTTTTAGCGGCGTGCTGGATGAAGCCTTTTTGCAGCCCTATCTTCGTCTTCAAAAAGCCTTTGCTAACGCGGGGCGGAACATCCCCTTTGCCGATTTTGAAAAAGAAGCCTATACCCTTGAACTGGGCAGTGCAGACCGTATCAACACCTCCGATATGCGGGTAGACGCAGCACGGTTAGTGAACTATTTACGGTATAAAGGAGTTTTGGTGGGTGAACCAGTTGCCCCACAGGGAGATTTTTACCTTTGCCCTCCTAATGACTACAAACGGTATCATGCGCCGGTGGGTGGGTTGATTCTGTGGCACAAGCAGGTAGGCGAAGAAGTCAAAGCAGGGGAAGTCATGGCAACCATCTTGCAGGCATATCATGAACTGGAAGTTCCCATTGTTGCTCATGAAGACGGCATCATGAACAATTTGTTTGAATCACAGGTGGTGCATGAGGGTATGATTGTGGCTTCGGTCATTACCAATTTGCGACGATTTCAATAATTTATCCCAAATTATCCCAAATTTCGCACGAACCATTGACGAAAGGTTGGGCAAGTCCTATGATGCAGTGACCATGAAGCAGTGTTAATTTCATGGTCACTGCACCCTCAAAGTGCAGAAAAAATTAAAAAAGCTGGATGTTGGGTTCAGAGAAAACTCTCTCTTGACAGCAAAGTTAAGACAAACTAACATTTAGCGTATTGGGAAGCACTGACATTATTCAGCTCCCATCCAATTTGAAGACCCGGAGGTGTGACAAGACACGCGGTGATGTAGATGTGAGAGATT
>CAZXCU010000012.1:0-163480 GCA_964639245.1 uncultured Anaerolineae bacterium | reverse complement strand
ACTAGGATACATCCTGTTTAACACACCCTGTTTAATTTACGGATAGGTTCTTAGTAATTTTATCAAATAGCGAGTCACTAACTGATTATCATCGGCAATTTTAAAGTACCGATGGAACAAGCTAATATGTGCCAAAACCGTTGACATTTTGACTGGTTGCATAAAAGTCTGAGGGCGTGTCATTACAACCGCATATTCTCGGATAGTCTGACGGCTTATCCACAGAGGGCGATTTTGTGTCCACAAACTCTGGATGGCTTGCCGTGCAGGTTGTTGAAACGGCGAACCATTAGCCGCAGAAAAGACCAAGATATTTGTGTCAAGAAAAACCGCATTACCGCCCGTCGTCGTCATAAATATCCTCACGAGATAAAGATAAATTTTCAGGCCATGCACCCACATCTACGCCCAACAATTCTATGGGCAAATAGCCTTCTTGCTCGGTGGTAGATTGCAAAAACAGCATAAGCTCAATCCGTTCCTCAATCGAGAGTTGCTGAGCAAGTTGGATAGTTTGTTCAAAAACGACTGAGTGTTCCATGATTTATACTCCGTTGAGACAAACTCTTTTCATTAGTTTACCTCATTCATCATCACAAATAGTAAATCTCGCGTAAAATGTACGTTTTGCTCATATGTAGTCAAATTAGGAATTTTTCATCCGTAGTCCTTCAATCATCCACCACACACCCATCACCATCGAGACAGGCACCGCGCACCACAACGCCAGCAGGCCATCTTCGCTTTGTGTCCAGACCAGCACATTGATGAACGCCAGCGCGAATCCAATCACAATCCCCACCATCCCCATGATGATTTTTTGCTGTCTGGGATTATCCTCAAAAGCGGTGGGCAGGGGTTCACCCTTGAGATAGGCCAGTTCGTCTTTCATGGTCGCCATGCCCTGTGCAAATTCGCGGAAAAACAGCATCACGGCAAGCCATGGGATGAACAACGCAAAAAAGGTAAATAATCCCGCCAGCAGACTTTGCATCATCGCATCTTTAACAAACTCGATGCGCTTAGAAATCGGCGCATAGAGGCCGGAATCGTTCATGCCCCACAGCATTGTTTGTACCAGCAGCAAAAACAAGGTGCTGAACGCGACGAGTTGAAACACCCGCTTCGGGATAAATTTCATGGTGGGCCTCTCAAGCAATTTACCAGCACACATTGTACAATTCCCGTTTGAAATTGTTACGAAGGATTGTTTAAAAATGACGATTAGAATTGCCAATGCGCCCGTTTCATGGGGAATTTTTGAATTTGAGGAGATCGCGCCAAAATATCCTTTTACGCAGGTTTTAGATGAAATTGTGGCTACCGGACACACGGGTTTAGAGCTTGGCCCGTGGGGGTATCTGCCGACTGACCCCGCTGTGTTGCGTCCCGAACTGGAAAAACGCGGTTTACAGTTACTTTCCTCCTATGTCCCCGTCAAATTGGTGGATGAAGCCGCACACGCAGCAGGCGAAGCCCACGCGCTGAAAGTTGGCAAGTTGCTGGCGGCGCTGGGGGCAAAATTTATCGTGCTGGCGGATGATAACGGGGTTGTGCCAGAACTTATCCAGCAGGCGGGACGGGTACAAGGTTCACGGCTTTCATCGGATGAATGGGATGTGTTTGCCAAGGGGGTGAATCGGATTGCGCGAAAGGTGCATGACGAACTCGGTCTGCAAATTGTGTTTCATCATCACTGCGCGGGCTATGTGGAAACCCCGGATGAAACCCGCGAATTGATGAAACGGGCTGACCCGGATTTAGTGGGTTTGTGCCTAGATACGGGTCACTGGCATTATGCGGGTGGGGATGCCATGCAAGCCGTGCAAGAATATGGCGAACGGGTGCGCTATCTGCACCTCAAGGACTGTGAGCCGCAAATCCGCGAAAAATGTATCGCCCAAAAACTCGATTATTTCCAGGCAACGGGCGAAGGGTTGTTCTGTGAACTTGGCAAGGGGATGGTCGATTTTCCCGGTATTTTGAATACCATGGAAAAACTCGGCTATGACGGATGGGCGATTGTCGAACAGGATGTGCTGGTGGATGACAAAGACGCACCCCGCCAGAGCGCCCAGCGTAACCGTGAGTATTTAAAAAGTTTGGGTTTTTAGGCCAATCAGTCAACGGGCGGATACAGAAATCCGCCCATTTTTATTGATGTGAATTATTCAGCCGAATCGCGCCAGATTTTTGTCCCCACCGCCAGATGATAGACCTCAATACGGAAGGGAATCAATTTTAAGACTCCAAACGTATCATCAAAAGTAAAACTGTCGGCGGGGTTGTACCCCATCGGTTCGGGGATAGTTTGCACCCAATCCCAGAAGCGCTGTTTATCTTGCAGGTCATCCTGCCATTCCGCAACACAATCCACATAGACGGGTTTCATCGGGTCGGCAATGTAGGCCAGCGAGAGATAAGGCGAATGGGCAAGATGTTTGGATTTGAGTGATTGGCGATATGTGCCAACCCAGCCTGTTTTTCCTTCCCACACCGGATGCAGCACCCGCGAACGGGGACGATTGTTGTTATTAACCGTGGCGGCGCTGCACCAGATAAATCGGGTGACGCGCTCCAAAAATTCCTGCTCGATTTCGGCAAACTCTTGAACATGGACAACGGTAAAACCTGACATAGATGCTCCTCCTTAGGAATCAAAAACCGCAGGTCACTCCGAGAGCATACCTGCGGTTTGAATAGGCAAAAGTGGATAGACGTGCTACCAGACGGGAACTCTCAGAGGGGGTACATGGGTGGCAAAAAAGACCACGTTCAAAAACTCCGTCTATAACACGAACAACAATTACTATAGGTGAAATTGAAAAACAGGTCAAGCATTTCCCATCGAGGTTGGCGTAAAATACAGGGTCTTTATTCAGAAAGGAAAAGCCACATGATTGAAACCGTACCGGGAGTCGAATTACTGGGAATTTTCCCGGATGCAGAACACGCACCGGAAGACGATGTTCCGCTGACCTTCACACAGGTGGTTGTCATGCGGGAAAACAATATCCTTCTCTTGTATAACCCGGAGCGAAAACAATGGGAATTACCGGGCGGCGGGCTTGAGATGGGCGAAACAATACAGGCGTGTGCTATCCGTGAAGTGTATGAAGAAACCAGCCAGCAGATTGAAAACCCTGTGTATCGTGGGTTGTTCAAAGTCCGTCTACGCGATGGAAGTTGTGAATATGGTGCGTTATATGTAGCCCATTTAACGCACCTTCAACCGCATCTTCCCAACGCTGAATCCGCGAAGATTATTTTCTGGGATCGGGTTGTCGCCTTGGATGACCGCCTGAGTCTGCTGGCCTTTAATTTGCTGAATCATCTCTTTGCGGCCTGTTGATTCGCCCGCAGCGTGACCAGCAATGCCAAGCCCAAAATAACGACCACCACCCCATAGGCGGTTTTAATATCGGTTGCGTCAGCAAATGTGCCAAGAATCTGCGGCGCAATCAGAATCGCCATGCCTGCGCCGAGTGAGATTCGTCCACTGGCTGCATCGGATTGGGCAGGGGTGACCACATTACTTGCGACGGAAAGGGTGAGCGGGAACAAATTGGCAACCCCCAACCCCGCAATGAACAATCCGACCACCGCCAGCACTGTCATCGGAGAAAGCCAGAACAGGAAAAAGCCAATAGCGGTTAAAATGAGCGCGGTGAGGAGCAAAATCCCGGTTGGAAAACGGCGGGTCAATTGGCTGCCCACCGCCCGACTCAGCACCACCGCTCCAAAATACACGCTCATAATGGTTGCAGCGGTTGCCCGTTCCAAGCCCGTATTTTTTTCTAAAAATTCCGCTCCCCAGAAAATGATGCTCCATTCAATCGAAACACCTAAAAAAATGACCAGCCAGTAATTCCAGAACAAGGGCGGCAGGGGGACTTTTGTACCCCCACCCCCAACCCCTCCCCCATCAGTGGAGAGGGGCGTAATTTGTTTGGCGGGCATGGGCAGGCGATAAAATTGGCTGGCTAAAATGCCCAAATACAAAAGCGGGACGAGCAATCCGACCCGCCAGCCCAGGTCGGTTTGCTGGAATCCCCCCACCAGCAAGGGCGCAAGGGTCGCGCCGATGCTGGCAATCACATTGGCTTCGGTCAGGGCAACCGCTTTGAAGTCGCCGTGATGGTCAGCTAAAGTCGATTGAATCATCACCAGTAAATAAGTGCCGATGAAGCCCATCCCGAACACACCCAGAATGGTCATGGCGGGAACAACCCCCCCAATGAAAAAGAGGGTACACGCCGCCATGCCTGCCCCGCCTAACCAGAAAAGGCGTTTGCGCCCAAACCATTGCGCGGCTTCATCGCTGGACACCCCCGCTAGAATCATCCCCAACGCGAAGGCACTAAAATGCAGCGCGGCGACAGTGTAATTTAAATCCAATTCCTTCCGCAAAAAGGGCATCAACGGCCCCAGCGCGGCTTGCAAATAGGCATAGTAGGCGAGCATGAGATAGCCCAGCCATGTAAATCGGTCACGGGTATAGGTTGGCATATTTAGGTTATTTCCAGATGATTCTATCAGTGCGGACAGCATACAGATAAATACTTTCAGAGGGCAGGTCTTCAACGAAGGGGATATTTCACATCCGCAGAACCCGCCCCACAGAAAATTTTATCCGTATTGACTGCTGGATGCAGCACTTAATCCTTATTGGTATTTGCATTGCTATCTTGCGACTCCAGAATCCAATCTGAGAATTGAGCAACCAGCCTATCCTCGTCGATTTTTCTCTTTCGCAACCGAAAAATGAGGTCTTTTTTATCAAATTGAACAGAATTTCCTTCTACTTTTAATTCTGGAAAGTCTGTTTCAATAATGTCAATTGACAACTCGAGATTGGTAAGTCTTACTAACAAATCCTTTTTGGTCACATATAGAGTGCCAATTAAAACATCCAAACGAAACAACTTGGGCGTTTGGGTGTCATCAATTACATGGTTATCTAAATCTACATTCCAAGTTGGTTCGCCTTGTGCTATCCAATTCGCCATCATTTGGTTCAAAGCATCGTAATCAACGTCGTTTTTTTCACTCATTGAATTTCGTTTCCATTCATCCTGTCAATAATTTTAGAGGGGGGATTACGGATATTTCACATCCGCAGAACCCGCCCCTATGAAACTATTTGCAGGATGAAACGCTTAGACCAATGAAAATCAATAACTGGATAGATTCTTAATGCGTCGGAGCGGATTCTGTTGGATTGGACTTGGCACGGCGCGAACGGGCAAAATCCCACACCAACCAACCCGCCGCAATCAGCGCCACGCCAATCCCCACCCGCCGGACGGCATCATTCTGGTCATTGACCAGATCAATTCGTTCGCGGCGCAGCACAATATCCCGTCCCGCGATGGGGGTAATCTGGGTGGTGGTTTCGATGGACTGGGCTTCTTTGGCAATTGCGTCGCGTTTTTCGTCAATATCGGCAATCTGGCTGCGATAATCCAGATATTGGTAGCCGCTATAGGCCGCTAACCCGATTCCACACAGGATAATCGCAAAAATGAGCGCGTTGAGATTTTCTTTGGTTAAAAATTTCATGGTTTTTCGTAATCCAAGACCAATAAACGGGTGCTGGCGGGCAAATCGTCCCGCGTGATGTCAATTTCATAGTGACAGGCAAAGTCTACCATATCAGGGGGGAAATAAGCCAGCAGCGATTCAATCCAGAGGGTATTGCGTGGGCGGTAACTGAGGGTGCGGAAGTGCATCGGAATGACCAGTTTCGGTTGGGCGCGGTCTATCAGCACTTTGAGGTCATCCAGCGCAATCGTGGGCAGCCCACCCGCCAGCGCCAGCAGAATATCCACCCCTTTGAAAAATTCAATCTGGCTATCCGAGAGCGCGTTGCCCACATCTCCCATATGAGCAATCGAAATGCCATCCACCACAAAACGATACATGCCGTTCTGGTCGGGGTCATGTTCGGGATGATTCAACGCTTCCATCGCCTCAATCGCGCTGATGTGAATGCCTTTTTCGGTGCGTGGTTGTCTACTGCGGGCAAGCGCCAGCGCATTGATAACGGTGGGTTTGCCGTGAATCAAATCAGCGCGGCAGTGGTAGGAATCATTGTCCGAGGAAATGAGTACCACATCGGCGCGGTCACGCACAGGGGCATACCCTGCTGTTTCAGGGGTGTAGGGGTCGGTGATGAGGCTTGTACCATCTTCCGCAAGGATTCTAAAACTGGCGTGTCCATACCATTTAATTTTCATAAAATTATTCCTCAAAAATTAACTATGTAGGCCAAGTTGCTAGCCAGCGAATATGGCTAAATTGACTCTGCACACTGTTGAACAACCGTTCATCGGCTGTCCAAAATTCGCAATTCAGACGTTCAGCGAGCGCCATGTATTGTGTATCATATGCACGAGGACGGTTGAACCGATGCGCAATTTCATACGCTTCATGGAACAACGCATCATCTTCATAAAACTCTACTGTGTACATTAAAAGTTGTGTCAACAGCGCTCTACCTTGTGTTAGGGTGGTGCGCCGTTGATAAACTGCCTTGCGAATAACCGCCGTAATCTCTGAGCGAAACAAACGGGGTGCGGTTAAAATTTCGCTGCTGTTTTCCCATGCTGCAAGTAAAGCATTGGCTTTTCCATGAAGTGGCTCATCCAAAAAACCAAAAGCAATAAGAATGCTGGAGTCAACGACAACGGTCATTCGTCATCTTCTCCGTCCCGCAGATCACGCAACATCCCGATTGCATCAATGGGCGGCGAACCCGGCAGTTGATTAGCCAGAATCTCAGCGCGTATTGCCTTGACCGTTTGTACCCATGTCTCGAAATCGAATTTTGGCTTCTCAACCCCTGCGATTTCTTGCTCAATCGCTGCCAGCACCCGTTGTTGAGCATCTGGTAGTAATTGATGAAATTTTTCGATGATTTCGCGTTCTAGGGCGCTCATGATCCACCGCCTTGTTCTATGACACCCCTATTTTAATTCAAATCGGGATAGGAAATAGAAATGAACATGCGCTTCTAATTCGGCAGCAGGATAATTTTTGCGTCTTCGCGTTTTTCCAGGCGTTTGAAAGCATCAATAGCGCTATCTAAGGGTAAACGGGCGCTGACCATCGGGCGCAGATCTAATCTGCCAGAAGCCATTAAACGGATGACATTTTGAAATGTGCCATGCCCTGCGTGACCCAATGAGCCGGCAATTTGCGCCCCGCGCTGATTGTAATGGACTAATTGCAGCGCCGCAGGCCGAGTCCCCATACCAATATTCACCACGGTTGCATTGACCGCCAGCGCATGGGTCAAGGGTGAAATGGTTTTATCGGCAATGCCGGCGGCTTCAACCACAAAATCGACCCCGCGCCCATAGGTTAAATCGAGCAACAGTTGGTTGTAGTCATGGACATCAGCCGGGTCATAGACGCTGGTTGCGCCGAGTTTTTGCGCCATGTCCCGCCGACTCGGAGAGGGGTCAAAAACGATGACTTGCGAAGCCCCTGCTGCAATCGCCAGCGCTTCCGCCGCCAGTCCAATTGGCCCCGCGCCAAAAACTGCCACATAATGACCGGGCAGCCATGTGTGAATCCGATTAAACATGGCGTGGTAGGAGACTCCCGTCGGTTCGACCATCGCGCCGAGTACCAGTGCTTCGTGTTCGCTGCCGAGTCGGTCTGCGATTTCATCCAATTTCCAGCAGTAGCGGGCGCGGACGGGAATATATTGCGCCATCGCGCCGGGGGTGGTGAAACCAAGTTCTTCCATATTATCGCAGTGATTCACGTAGCCGCGCCGACACGAGACACATTCGCCGCACCATTGAATTTCTTCTGCCGCAACCAGATCGCCAATTTTGAGTTCGGTTACATTTTTACCAACAGCGACCACTTTGCCAGCAAATTCATGCCCCAGAATATTGGGAGTCCCCACATAACCCGGATAGAGCATATACCCTTCGCTGTCGGATTCGTACATGTGCATATCCGACCCGCAGATACCCACTGCCCCGACTTCGATAATCACTTCGTCGTCTTTCGGGGCGGGGTCTGGGGTGTTGTCTAAATGAATCCGGGGGTTTTTCCATACCATAAAGCCATTTTTAATTTTGCGCGTTTGCTGTTCGCGTTCTGAGAGGGCATAGTCCGGTTTGGGCGACCAATCGGCGGTTAAGGTGAGTGCTTTCATAAAATTATTCCCGTTGGCTAAAATTTCTTTGAAAGCCCATTTTAGCGCAGTTAGAAAATTTTCTCTAAAGGTAAATGGATGGAGGGGACAGACTGCGGTTGGATGACGGGTTGAACGATTTGCGCTTGTGTTTCTTCCTGCAAACGTTCAATTGCAACATTAATATAACTTTCATTATTATCAATGATGACAGATTGACGTTCAAGTTGAAGTGCTGCGATTCCCGTTGTTCCACTACCTCCAAAAGGGTCAAGCACCATACCTTGAGGAGGGCAAAGAAGATTTATAAAAAATGTCGGTAAGTCTACAGGAAAAACGGCAGGGTGTTTTTTATTTTTTCCAATCAAAGCCATTGTCAAGACATTTGATGGCAATACTAATTTTTTGCCTACCCATCGGGAGACATCACGCCCAAAACCACTGTTATTTGCCGAGTTGTGACGACTTAAATCCCCATTGCCCAATTTTTTTAGGCGCGACTCTGCCCAATCACCGATGGGTTGTTTGACAGCCTCTTGATTCATATAAGGTTTTTTACTTTTGGCAAGATGAAAACAATATTCCCATCCATCGCGCAACCGCGTAGGCCAATGCCCTGGCATCGGATTGGGTTTATGCCAAATATAATCATCAATCGCAAACCAGCCACGGTGTGAAAGCCCGATGATTGTTTCCCACACATAACGATGTCTAACGCCATCTACGACCTTGTCCTTGATATTAATGACAAGGCTGCCCGTTGGCTTTAATGCTTTATAAAAGGCATCATGGAAAGTAAAAAACCATTCGGCAAAATTATCAGGATGGATACTGTCGTAATGTTTTTTACGCGCATCAGCATAGGGAGGTGAGGTTACAATCAAGTCGAATTGCCCCTCAAAATCTGCAAGCACAGTTCGACTATCGCCATGTATCACACGACATTCGTTATTGTTTTTTCGTAAGGATACCATGTTACTCATTTGGATTTTCTTCCTCAACTTGCTGTTTACCAAGCGACCCACAGAAAAAGCGAACAAGTTGTTGCGGATTATCAAAAATACCTTGCTCATTCACCAGCCTGACCCGACGACATTCTTCGCCAAAGGTTTCCATTACTTGGTCAGGCACAAACATTTCTGCAACTAATGGGTCAGCCTCTTTTGTGTCCATTAGCACCTCAAGAAAAAACATCATGATTTCTTCGTAAGAAAAATTGGTGAAAAAAGGCCAGAAAAAGTCAGAGAGCCAAATTTCTGTATTCTCTGAATACAGCCTTCCTGTTTTTTTCTCAATTTTACGGTAGCGCTGCCCTCTGTCCATGGTGATGCCAAAGACACAAAGGTAAGGATTGGTTTTGTTCATGTCCAATGCAGCTACTTGTTCTAGTGCTTGAATAGCTTTCGGCCAATCTTGCCCACCAAGCGTATTGCTCCGATTTTTTACAGATACATACAAATTAAGACTGTTTCCATCCTTAAAAGAGATGGTCGCATTAAAATCGGCTTCGGCAGTACCAACATCCGAAATATTTTTAAAGCGCCCCGTTTTTGCAGCACATTCCACTACAAAAAATTGATAGCGCCATGCAGAATTCATCCGTTCTTTTTGAAGTGTTTTGAGCCTAAATTGTTCTTCAGCCACTTTTTTATAATGTTCGCCGTGTATTTGATGCGCGGTTGCGGCTGGGTCAGCACTATATTTTCTAAAATAAGCGAATAAATCCGTGCCTGCTTTTTTGTAGATTTTCTCTATTTCCGAAGGCTCGGCATCAAAATTCATAGATAAAATAGCACGACTAGAGCGCACGTTTGCACGTCTGATAGCTGATTTTATCATTTCGCGTATTTCTTCAAGGGCAATTTTTAATGTATGTTCCTGTAAATAAGCGGTATCTAATAAGCCTTCTCCTTGGTGACCTACAGCTATTCGCGGATACATTTGATAACTACTGGGCTTTTTGGTCATAATCGAATCCAATTGACTTACTCAGAACAAATGTCTATTCTAGGATATTTTTCTGATTTTAGCTAAAGGGTTTATTCGGGGCGATTGATTGACAAAGAACGGGCTTGCGGCTTATACTGAGGGCGTACATTAATTTGAGGAACAGTACGAAAGTTGTACGGAATAACCCTGGAGAGGGTTGAAAGACATCTGCACTACTGCCCTCTCAATCAGGAGCAATAACACAATGGCAGAACGTATTCAGGGCGTTGTTAAGTGGTTCAATGCCGAAAAGGGCTTTGGCTTCATTCAGGTGCAGGGCAGCAAAGATGTCTTTGTTCACCACACCGCCATCAAAGGCACGGGATTCCGTACCCTCAACGAAGGCGAAAAAGTCGAATTTGAAATTACGCAGGGGCAAAAAGGCCCACAAGCGAGCAACGTCGTCCGTCTCTAGTTTGTAAATCCCACTGCCAGATGCTCAGTCTGGCAGTTTTATTTTTCCCTGTTGTCTCCCTCGAAGTTGTTTCATAAAAAGGTCACATGGCACAGAATAGCGAGCGCTCCATCCATGCACTGGTTTGAGAGACCGTCTGAACATGCCGCATTTTCGGCGGTAGGGGAACAAGGGACATGGCTAAAGGGCATGTTGCTGGACGGCTTGCTGCATATCCCGCCAATGCAGCGTATTGTGATAAATCGTGAAGAAAAACATCTCGCGCACCGTAATCAGCCCGACGGCGGGATGGGGAATCTGGTGGCGGTCTAAATCTTCCTCCGACCACTGTTCCAAAATCGTCAGCAGGCGGTTGTTGCTCTCCTGCCATGTTTCCAGCAGATAGGCTTTTTCATCCGTCATGCCTTCGGGGTAGCGGTATTCAAAGGGGGTGACAGGCGCATAATCTTCGGCGCGAATCCCATCTGCCAATCGTGCCTGATATTTCGCACCCAATTCGGCGTAACTCCCCGACGGACGTTCGGCTAGCCCGAATAATTTTTCCAGTTGGGCAGGCGGGAATTTCATGGCTTTGGCGAAGGGTTTGATGCTCAAAATCAGGTGTTTGAGATAATTTGCCGCTGACCAAGACTCGGCTGTTCCCGCGTTCATTTGTTCAAGAGACAAGGCGCTGAGGGTGTCGCTCACACCATCACGGATGGTTTGCAAGTGCTGGAGAATCTCGGCTTTACTGTGGGGCTGGGTCATTTTTTTTGCTTCCAAAATTGAGTGAGTCGCTGATTTTAACCCGCACCGCTAAAAAAGTAACGCGCCACCGCCACCCAAATTTAGGCAACCCTAGATTTCCCCTTAGTAAAAGTTTAGCCTGTGGTCACTGTCCCCTGCTACAATGAAAACCGATAACGGATAACCGAAAACCAACATCCCATGAATACCAACGACCGTGCCATTCAAAAAGTTTTGCGGCAGATTCTGGTGCTGAATCTGCTGGTGGCCTTTGCCAAGCTGGGCATTGGCTTTTTGACAGGGGCGATTTCGATTATCGCGGATGGGTTTCATTCGCTGGTAGATGGCCTCTCTAATATCATTGCGCTGGTAGCCCAGTCGATTGCTGCCCAACCCCCCGATGAGCAGCACCCCTACGGACACCGCCGCTTTGAATTTATCGCCACGTTCATGATTGGCGGATTTTTGATGCTGGTGGCATGGGAAGTGCTGAATGCGGCGGTTGAACGTTTGCGGACGGGCGAATCAAACGAGGTCAAAGCCGAAAGTGTAGCGATTTTGCTTGGCACGCTGGCAATCAATATTTTCGTCGTGGTTTATGAACGTGCCAAAGGCAAAGGTTTAAAATCCCCGATTTTGCTGGCAGACGCGAATCACACCCTGACCGATGTGATGGTGACGTGTTCGGTGCTGGTGAGCTTGGGCTTAACCGCGCTGGGTTTTACATGGGCGGATGGGGTGGTGGCGCTGTTGATTGTGCTGCTTATCGGACGGATGGGTTGGCGGATTATTTCGGACTCGACCAATGTGCTGGTCGATGCGGCAGCGCTGCCTGCTCCGACGATTGAACAAGTCGTGATGAGTGTTCCGAATGTGGACAAGGTGACACAGGTTCGCAGTCGTGGGGCGGGGGATACGATTTTTGTGGATGTGGATGTGCAAGTTGCGCCGGAAATGACCGCCGACCATACCCATAATTTGGAAAATGCCATCCAAGCCAAAATCCATGACCAATTTCCGAATGTCAAAGAGGTTCGGGTGGTGTTTGCACCCGAACGCAACAAACCGATGGATTATGCGCTGCTGGCGCGGGCAGTGGCGGATGGGCTTGGCTTGGGCGTGCATGAGGTGGTGCCGATTCCAACGGAAAACGGGGTCTTGCTGGAAATGCACGTCGAAGTGCCACGCGGGTTGTCGCTGGCGGGAGCGCACGACAAAGTATCCACCTTAGAAAATCAATTGATGGCACGCGAAGATATTCAAGAGGTGGTCACCCATATTGAACCGCAAAATCGGCACGGAGCGGCGCTGACGCATACTCAAAACGCCCTCTCGATTCGGGATGAGGCGCTGGCAATCGCCGTCCAACTTTATCCGTCTGCCAATTGGCACGATGCGACCATTCGCTTGGCGTTGGGCGGCTATGCGCTGGCGGTTCACTGCACCTTGCCGGGGACGGTGAGTGTGGAAGAAGCCCATCAGATTGCCGAACAGGTCGAAACACGGATTCGCGTTGATATGCCTCTCATCCAGCGTGTGACGATTCACACCGAACCCGCCGAGGAGGTTTCCACAAATTGACATTTTTTGTAATTATTTCATGGTCAGATAATTCGGAACAAGGGGGGCGAACCCCCTTGTGTGCTTTGAATGCCTAAAACTTAGGCTTTGCGTCCTAGCGCCATGCAGATGCCTTTATATTCCCGTCCATTCGGTACGGGGGTGACATCGTAATGTAAAATCTCATAGCCCAAGTCTAGCAGGGTATGGCGTAAATCATCCGGCTTGAGATTGGCCCGCGAAAACGGTTTGCCCCCGACGGTATAGACCGATGTTCCCAGTGTGACCCCAATTAAAAAGTACCCGCCGGGTTTGACCAGCGACTCGACATTTTTTGTCACCCAGCCAAATTCGCTTTCGTGCTGCGCGGCAACATCCAGGCAGTGTTGGGCGGATACAAGGTCATATTGAGGTGCGCCCCCCTGCAACGGCGGCATCAGGCGAGCATCGCAGTGGGTGAAGGTGGTGAGTTTCTCGCGCATCAGGGCGATGCGTTCAGCAACGGCCTCATGGGTGGCGGTTTGCCCCTCCATTTCCAGCGACAGGCGCACGTAATCACTCCAATCGAAAGTTCCCGCTTCTGCATGTTTCCATGCGCGGGTTTCTTCGACACAAGCTGCCACGTAATCGCTGAAATGAATCTCACGCGCATAGGGCGCAAGCGGAATCACCGCCGTCAGAATTGGCCCGCCGCCATATTCCTGCACCAGCAAGTCGTTGGGGAGCATGGCGCAGGCTGCCGCCAGAAAACGGGCGGTGAACGCATCTTCCTCGTCTAATTGTCCATAGTATTCATTCAAGTATTCAATTGGGATGAACGCAGGCGCGAATTCCTCGCTTGCGGCAAAACGTTGTTGGTCTTCATCAAGTGAAGTCATGATGAAAGGTATCTCCTTTGATGCTATTTCGATTGACTTCGTGAGCGGAAAACCGTCTGGCACAACTGCACAGGAACAACAGGGGGTTGTTTGCACTCATCTAACCGAGAGGCCTTCATTACTTTATAAATAGTCCTATTTTGAGATTTCGTCAATAAAAGAGTTTCGCGCTTTAGCCGAGATTTCTGTTTGAAGTTTGTATGAATCGCACAAGTCGCTTGACTTTAGGACTTTTTTGGTACAAAATAGAACAAAAGTTCTGTGACGAGGAGAATCAGACATGAGGCCTGATAGCATAACCGATTGTGAGGGATTGTGGGTGCAAGTGCAACAATTGCGCCAGCAGGTGCAGCAACTGGTCGAGGAAAACAGTACCCTGCGGAATCAACGCGATTCGCTGGAATCGCAGGTGATGGATTTTGCGGTGCAGGAAGTGTGGTGGGAAAACGTCATTTTCATGGAAATTGATGAAGGGGAAGCGGCATGAACGACGCACAAGCAACCCAATGCCCAAACTGCGGTTGCCGCTATGAATTGCCGTATCAAGGCCATGACCAGCAGTTGTTAAAGGTGGTGGAAAAATTGGAGCGTGACTGTGGCAAGGCCACTACCCGTGCCATTGCCAGCCGGGTCTATTTGTCCGAATCGCAAATTTTCCGTCTGATGAGCAAATTAGAATCGCGGGGGGAAGTGCTGCGGGTAGGCACGAAAGGCGGCTGGCGCAAAGCGGCGTAGCCATAAAAAAAGGCGTGTCCTGAATGTGGCACGCCTCTCCATGAAAAGGGATGTTCTGAATTACACTGTAAAGTCCAGCTAGGAACATTGAAGGGAGAAAAACCCGGAAGTTTTTCTCACGGGTTTGTGAGTGTTGCCCGTATACCCTGACTCTATATCACCTTGCACAAAGCGAGAAGATGTTCGGGGTAAGTATTGGAAAAGTGTCTAGGCTATCGTCGTATGGGTTTGTCAAATTTGCCAGCTAGGGAAGGCAAATTGGGCATTTTGTCGAAAGCATGTTGGGCTTGTGCAAAACAGCGGATGAGCAATTTTTCGATTGAGACAACCTATAAAATGAGGAAGTGGACAAGGCACTTCCTCGTTTTATTTTAATGACGATGAATCGGGGAGTCGTCTCTTACTCGCTGGAATTTTTGTCAGATCTGGATTCTTTGCGGAAATTGGCGATGGCGCTGCCCAATTCGCTGCCGAGTTTGGAAATGCGTCCGACCCCGAACAGGACAAGGACAATCAGCAGGATGATGATGACTTCTGGGGTGCCGAGGTTGGGCATGGGTGGTCTCCTTGTGGGATGAATTTTTAACGGATTGGCTCTTCTTTCATGGGGACGGGTCACAGACCCGCCCGTACAGTTAAAAATTAAACTGCATGGTCTCGTTCATTGGATAGTATAGCAAAAAAAACTCCGATACATGTCGGAGTTCACGAAAAGTGAGGTCAGTTTAACTGTTGAAAGGTCCCGTGACGGCGGTTCGAGCAGCACGCGGTAATTTTCTCAACAAGTATCCATGACTCTGTTTATACCGACTGGGGGTTAAGGATGGCTTATGACGACATTAAACTTTTCAGGTCAAATCGTAAAGGTAAATCAATCTCCTGTTAAATCGGCTTTAACCTTATTTGTGTACACTGAAAGCACTTGTAACCGAAAAATTGCAGAAGTCCATCTGGTTTGGGGAGTGCTGTGCAGGCACTTCTTTTTTTTACCGCACCCAACTCACCGATTTCCGTTCGACCAATTCCACCGGCAAGGTAATATGGCGAAAGTCGGGTTCATCCTCGTTGTTCATGATGTCCACCAGCAGAGTCGCGGCGGTATAGCCTTTTTGGGCGCTGGGCTGACGAATGGTGGTCAGGGGTGGGCAGATGATATGGGTTAAATCGAGGTCGTCATAGCCCACAAGCGAAAGATCCTGCGGAACATTCAACCCAAGCGCGTTGGCGGCTTCCAAGACTCCAATGGCGATGACATCTGCCATGGCGACAATTGCGCTGGGACGGTGGTTTGTTTCCCATAGATAATGAAAAATGGACGCGCCGCCTTCAATTGAACAGTCACATTCCATCAGGCAGATATGCTCATCGTCAAGAGTCAGGTTGGCTTCCTCCAAACCGCGCAAATAACCGTCCATACGGCGTTTGAGTGTGCCTGTATATTGCGTGTAGTCCCCACCCATATCGGACTCAATGCCTAAAATCATAATTTGGCGGTGGCCTGCTTCTAGCACATGGGTCATTGCCAGATATGCCCCCATTTCATCATCGGTGTTGACACAGGAAATGCCCTCCACCGGGTCACTGTCCACCATCACAAACGGAATATCCCGTTCTTGAATGACGCGCATGGTTTCGCGGAAGGTTTCCAAGCCGAGTGTCAAAAAGCCATCCACCGCAGCACGGGCAACGGCATCGTGTAAATTGCCTTTGAAGGGCGGAATGACCATCAGCGACAGGCCATGCGGATGACACACTTTGCCGATGCCTTCCATCAGCGCAAGTAAATGCGGATTCTGGGCGATTTCAGGAAGGGTTTGTGGCACAAGCAGCCCGATACATCCGGTGCGGCGGGTTTTTAAATTGCTGGCGACCGGATGCGGACGGTAGCCTAAATCTCGTGCCACCTGCATAATCCGTTCGACGGTTGCGCCAGAAAGCTGCTCAGGATTGTTAAATGCAAACGAGACCGCCGCTTTGGATACGCCAGCGCGTTCGGCAATCTCCTTAATAGTCACTCGTGCCATATTTTTTCCCTCTACGCTAAAATTTAAGCTGTAGTTATATCATGCCTAAAGGGGCTATGGTATCATCTTTTATGAAATTGGCCTAAACCGTTTTAGGGGGTGTATGGAAAATTCGCTAATCTTGGCACGCGCTCACTGGGTGACGGCGGGAACGATTGCATGGAATGTGCGCCCGGATGAGGGCTTTAATTTTATGTTGCACTTTGCGCCACAGGGCGGATTGGTTGTGACAGAGGATGGTGTACAGGGGGGCGAAATCATTCCCTTGCACTTGAATCCACAAGGGCTGCCGAAGCCCGTGCGACAAAAATTCCCCCATTTACAGCACTATGCCGCCTTGCAGATGAGCCAGTTTGAGCGTGTACCGGAAATGCTGCGCGGGCAGGTGGCGGTTTCAGTCGTTGATGCCGATGGCAATTTTGTGGATGCGACCTCTCTCCAGATTCCCGGTGTGGTGGATGATTTATTTTATTATGATGGCCCCTTGGGAATTGAATTTCAAAACGGAATTCCCACGATTCGGGTGTGGTCGCCGCTAGCCAGAACTATCCGCTTGCATCTGTTCGATGAAAGTGGCATTTCGCAACCGCGAGATGAATTTGAACCGCACGCTGATTTCCCGATGGACTATGACCCCCACACCGGAGTCTGGAGCATCACGGGGGAGGCGGATTGGCAGTACAAATATTACCTGTTTGAAGTGGATGTGTTTGTGCGCTGGTCGCAAAAATTCGAGCGAAATTTTGTGACCGACCCCTATTCAGTGAGCCTGAGCATGAACAGCATCCGCAGTCAAATGGTGGATTTAAACGACCCCGCGCTGATGCCGGAGGGGTGGTTGGATTACCCGAAACCCCGGCGCGACGATATGGTGATTTATGAACTGCATGTCCGTGATTTTAGCATCGCGGATACCAGCGTGTCGAAAGAAAATCGCGGGAAATTTTGCGCGTTTACCGAATTGGATTCCTACGGAATGCAGCATTTGCGGGCGCTGGCGGAAGCGGGCTTGACGCATGTACATCTGCTGCCGACCTTTGATATTGCCAGCATCGAGGAAGATTTTCGCTCTCACCTTTCGCTCGATTTTGATGCGTTGCGAACCTATCCCCCCGATTCCGCAATGCAGCAGGAACTGGTTTCGGAAATTCGTCACAACGATGGCTATAACTGGGGCTATGACCCCTATCATTTTAATGTGCCGGAAGGCAGTTACGCCACCAACCCCGACGGCCCGACACGGATTCTCGAATTTCGGAAGATGGTCATGGCGCTGAACAGCATCGGGTTAAAGGTGGTGACGGATATGGTGTATAACCACACCCGCGAAAGTGGGCAGCACCCCCAATCCGTTTTTGACCGCATTGTACCGGGCTACTATCACCGTTATAACGGCGATGGCTGGATCGAAAGCAGCACCTGTTGTTCTAACACCGCCTCCGAACATCACATGATGGAAAATTTCATGCTCGATTCGGTCTATTTGTGGGCAACGGCCTATAGAGTGGATGGATTCCGCTTTGACTTGATGGGGCATCATATGAAGGAAAATATGGTGAAAATTCGCCATATGTTAGACCGCTTGCCGGACGGGAAAAATATTTATCTATATGGCGAGGGGTGGGATTTTGGCGAAGTGGCGTGGGGACGCTTGGGGATCAACGCCAATCAATTTAACATGGCGGGTACGGGCATCGGCACGTTCAATGACCGTCTGCGGGATGCGGTGCGCGGCGGCGATCATTCCGGTCATCCGCGTGTACAGGGGTTTGTGAACGGGCTGTACCATCAGCCGAATCATGTCACACCGGGGCGGAAAAAGGAACAGCGTCAATGGCTGCTCCACCACGCCGATGAAATCCGCGTGGGTTTGGCCGGGAATTTACGCGATTATAAATTGGTCAATATGTGGGGGGATGTCGTCACGGGGTGGGAGATTCCGCATGAGGGCGCACCCACCGGCTATAACCTGCACCCGCGTGAAAATGTGGTGTATGTGGGGGCGCACGACAACGAAACCCTGTTCGATACGATTCAATACAAAGCATCCGGCAGTGCCACGCTGGATGAGCGCGTGCGGATGCACAACCTGGCCTTGAGCATTTGTATTTTTAGTCAGGGGGTGCCGTTTCTGCACGCTGGGGATGACCTGCTGCGCTCGAAATCGCTTGACCGTGACAGCTACAATTCCGGCGATTGGTTCAACCATATTGATTGGTCGTGTGAAACCAACAATTGGGGGATTGGCCTGCCGATTGCGGATAAAAACCAGCACCATTGGGAACTGCAAAAATCGCTGCTGGCGAATCCGGCGCTCAAGCCGACCAAAGCCCACCTGTTACGGGCGGTGAACCACACCCGCGAAATGTTGTATATTCGCAAGACGACCCCGCTTTTGCGCCTCAAGACTGCTCAAGAGGTGAAAAAGCTGGTCAAATTTTATAACGTGGGACTCGATCAGATGCCGGGGGTGATTGTCATGTCCATGGCGGATGAGGTGCTGGTGATTTTTAACGCCGTCAATAAACAAATTGCGTTTACCGATGATACACTGGGTGGGTACGATTGGCAGTTACATCCTGTGCTGGCAACCTCTTATGACCCGATTGTGCGAAAAACACGCAGCATCGGCGGGACGTTCACCGTGCCAGCGCGGACAACGGCGGTGTTTGTGCGCTAGAGATTGGTCACTTGCAAATTCATTTTTTCAAGCAAATCAATCAAGTCACGGCGGGAAATACCAAGCATTTCAGCGAATTTTCCCTGTGACATTTCGCCCTTCATAAACTGGCTGTGTAATTCACGAATCAATGCTTCCTGTTCGTTTGGTTCTGGCTGCTTTTCTTCCATGTCATGTTTTCTCCTTGACTCACCTTGTCACCCGTAGGAATTATACGCTAGCATAGAGAGAGGAGATAGAACATGGTCGCAATAGATTTGCAGACAACAACGCTGGAACAACTGCTTGCGCTTGTCCAAGCCGATAACGAGATTTTGCTGGTGGAAGGCGGAACACCGCTTGCCCGTATTTCACCCATTGAGGAAAAAAAGCCTATCGTCCCCCAACCACGTATCCCAGACTTGCATCTGGGCGCATGGATGAGTGATGATTTTACTGACCCTTTCCCTGATGAATTTTGAATCGGTGAGGCATAAATTACTTCCCTTCGCTTCTTTCCTAACACCTAAATCCTAAAAAATACCTGATTTGCAAGATTTTTTCCTCGTTTTTATGCCATGATGAGACTTGTAGGCGCAAAGGCAAAACCGTCACGCTGATTCACGCCTATTTTATCTATTTGACACATATGAACAAATGTTCTATAATCAAGAAGGCTAACTAAAGGGAAATATCATGCGAAAAATTGTTGGTGCATTGTTCATTACCATCGATGGGGTGGTCGAAGCCCCGCATGTCTGGTCATTTGACCATTTTGATGAGGGTATGGAGGTCGCCCTACAAGCTGCGATTGACGCGCAAGATACGGTACTCTTGGGGCGCGTCACCTATGATGAATGGGTGGGGTATTGGCCTACTGCCACGGATGAACCCTTCGCCAGCTATATTAATAACGTCCCCAAATATGTGGTTTCCAATACGCTGGATAAGGTCGAGTGGAACAACACCCATCTGATCAAAGGTGATGATTTTGTCCAAACACTCACCCAGTTGAAACAGCAACCGGGTAAAAATATTGGCACGGCGGGCAGCCCAACTTTGCTCAAATGGCTGGTACAACACGATTTGCTGGATGAATTGGTTTTGACTGTTTATCCGGTGGTAGCGGGGAAGGGCAAACACCTCTTTGATAGCTCGGTAGATTTAAAACGGATGAAATTGGTCAGCAGTTCAACCACCCCTACCGGGGTAGCTATTTTGACGTATCAGCCGCGCTCGGAATAAATACCGTGGGGAGCAAGTCTCCCCACATCATACCCACCACAAACAGCCACAAGAGGCGCATCCGAAAATCCCCCCAGAAGTAAAAGTCAAACAGCATCACCAGCGCAACTGCCAGCAGACAAAAGCGCCATGGGGTAGGCTGTCGCAGGGCAGGCCAGAAAGTCATCACCACCAAGCCCACCCCGACCACGCCCAATTCTGCCCAGACCATCAAAAAGGCATTGTGGGCGGGTAGCAAAATCTGTGTGTTAAAGGGGTGCAGGTGGGAAATTTCGACCATCAGATGGTTCGCGCCGATGCCCCGCCACGGCGATTTTTCAAGAATGGTCAGGGTGTCGTCATAGGCAAAAAAGAGACGGTCTGTGATGGATACCGAATCCGCCCGCCAGATGAGGAGTCCGATAAGAATCAGTCCCGCAAGGAGCAGGGGAATAAGCGGTTTAAGTCTCCGAATTTTTAAATCGGAATTTTCGTGGACGGTATGTATACCGTCCCTACGAGGTAATTTGTAGGGACGTAATAATATGTTCAACCGCTTAAACCCTGTGTCATCCCATCTTGAGAAACTCATCACCACGACCAGACTCAGAATTGCCGTGCGGGATTGGGTGGCGAGCAGACCGAGAAAAATCAGGGGTAAAATTACGCGGACACCCTGTAGGGTGTCCCTACGGAAAATAGTGTAGGGACGGGATATATCCCGTCCGATGTCTAATAAAAGATAGCCTGCCAGCAATGCGACCAGCAAATAGCCGCTGAGATTGTTCGGGTTGACGCTTAACCCGTAGCCACGCAGCACGGACGCTTGATATTCATCGGCGGGAAGTTCCCCCAGCGCGTGTAAACCAATGGCATCCCCTGAAATCACCTGCGCGATGGCAACCACCGATTGAATCGCCGCGCCAATGAGCAGCGCGTTCATCAAATAAACTTGGCTGGCGGGGGTGTGCCGTACTAAATCCGCCACCACAAACGCCAGACTGACTTCTAAAATCAGGCGAAAAACCGCGTATTGCACCAGCCGACTTTCCCGCGCCCATGCGATGCTGAACATGGCCCACAGGATGAGCAAAACCCAGAACAGCCCGCCATGTTTTTTGACAATTTCGCTAATGGAGTCTGTCAGGTGGGTCTGGTAGTCCGTATCCAGCAAAAAGCGCAGCAAACTCAGCAGAAACAGCCCGATGAGGAAAAAATCGGACAGAAAAAAAACGATGCTGGTCAATTCGAGCAGGGTTCGCCCGCCGGTTTCTGCCTGCCAGACAAAGCCACGCGGGGTGGTGGGTATAAAAATTAGCAGCCCACTTATAAAAAAAACACAAATTTTTTCATAAAATTTCATCATGTGCTTAAGATTCCACTATAGAATGAAAGTAATCTAGGAAAGGGTCATACCATATGTTACGTGGAAAAAATAAAGTTTCCTACCTCATGCTCGGATTTCTCATTCTCGGTACGGTGTTTGTGATGCTCGGTTTGCCCAACGGCAAATTCAACTGGACAGCCGTAGCCCAGTATTTCGGTGGGGATTTGCCCGCCAATGTGTCTGACCGCTATATTTCGAATGCGGGTGTACAGGTGTTCCGCACCAAGCAGAACAATATCGAAGTGTGGGGGGCGTGTTATCAGGACGGCTCGAACACCAAATGTAACGAGATCGGGCGTTTTGCGGTGACTTCGCTCAAACCGGGCAAAGAAGCGGGCGCACAGGTTTTTACCCGTACCGATAAAGCGACTGGCTGGAAAGTCACAGTGTTTTATCTTGGTACCGAAGGTACGAATACTCACATTTATCAGATCAACGTGTATAACAACAGCGGCGGCTTGGTGGATGACCGCTTGGTGCTGCGAATTATCGGCTCGGAAGTGGCGTTTACCACCCGCTAACCCATGACTCGATTGGAGAATATACCGCAGGGAACGACTCTGCGGTATTTTTTTGCTCTATGATACGTCCCCTGATTTTATTTGTTGTCTGCTTCGGCATTTTGCTGCGGACGCTTGTCCCGACGATTTACACGTTGGACAGCGCCGAATTTATCACCGGGGCAGAAACCCTCGGCTTTGTCCACGCGCCGGGTTACCCCCTGTATTTGCTGCTGCTGCACGGGTTTCTCCAACTGCCGTTCGGTGAGACTGGCGTGACGGGGAATGTCTTTTCGGCGCTGTGTTTGGCGCTGACTGTGCCGCTGGTCTACGCTATTTTGCGCCGCCTCACCGATGATAAAAATGTCGCGTTTTCAGTGGCGCTGGTTTTCGCGTGGTCATATTACGTGTGGCTGACCGGATTGTTCGCGGAGGTTTACGCGCTGCAATTATTGAGTCTGGCGGGATGTGGGTGGGTGATTTTCTTCCCCCTCACCCCCTCGTCCCCCTCTCCCACTGGTGGCGAGGGGGAGCAAAAGTTTCTCGCCTTTTATGGTGGATGTGAAGGGGGTAGGGTGGGGAAACTATTAGCAAATTTAAAATACCCTTTTTTTACCTATCAAATTTATTTCATTGGCATTCTTTATGGATTGGCGGTGGCGGTGCATCCGATGAATATCTTGTTTGCGCCGGGGATGGTGCTGGCGTTTCGGCTGCGGAAAATTGCATGGCGGGAAAGTTTGCTGGCGGGGGGAGTCGCCGTGCTGATTTTTGGGGTGACGCTGCTATATTTTCCGATTCGGGCGGGGCAGCACCCCGCGCTGAACATGGCAGGGCAGTATGATTGGCAGGGCAATTTCCAAGCACAGGATTTAAGCACACCTGCGGGTATGGTCTGGATGCTGACAGGGCAGCAGTTCGAGTCCTTGATGTTTGCGGAGGGGATTCTACCCAGCGCCGGACAACTGACGGAGTTTTTTGGTTGGTTTGTGGGTAACTGGCTTGGTTTTGGATTTTTGCTGGGAATGGGCGGACTCTATGCTCTCTATAAAGAAAAACGGGGGATTTTCTGGGTGTGGGTTGTCTGGTTTTTGCCCTACACCTATTTTTATCTGACCTATGGCGCACAGGACAAAGACATGATGCTCGCGCCCCTCTATGTGTTATGGGCGGGGGTGCTGGCGGTGGGATTAAAAGCGTTACTCGATAATTTTCCGCCCCTTCTCAAAACCGCGTTATTGGTGGGACTGCCCCTGCTGATGCTGGCGGTGAATTTTCCCCTGTTGGATTTAAGCGACGAAACCAGCGTGCGGGAAAGGTCGGAAGCCCTGCTAGAAAATTTGCCTTCCGATGCGCGGGTGTTTGGCGAATGGCGCACGATGAGTCCGCTGGCGTATTACCAGATTGTTCAACGGGAGCGCCCCGATTTGCACCTGTACAACTTATTTTTGTTCCCGAAGTCCGATTTACGAATTTTTGTGGAGGCCAACCTTGCACGGGGGGAAACGGTTATTTTTACCGAAGGGGAGTATGCACAGGAGCTTCTGGGGATGGATTACCGCTATGAACCCATGCCGATGAACTGGACACCGCCGCATGACGGGGTTGAATCGTTGGATGTGGTTCGGGTGTATAATCAGGATGAGTAGAAAGGATGCAGGATGGAAAAAATGACACCCTCTTCGTTTTCGCTAGAAGTGCAAGTGGGCAGCGACGGTACGGTCACAGTAGTGCTACCAGAGTCATTTGCGGATAAAAAGCTGTTGCTGACGTTTCAAGAAGTGGATAAAAACGGCTGGCCGATTGGTTTTTTTGAAGCGACCTATGGGGCATTTCGGGATACTCCCATTGAGCGCGGAGAACAGGGCGAATATCCTGTGCGAGATGAGATTGAATGAAATATTTACTCGATACAAATACATGTATTCGCTATTTGAATGGGCGTTCGGAAAATGTTGTCCGAAAAATGAATGATACGCTTGCTGATGACATTGTATTATGCTCAATCGTCAAGTTTGAATTGTTATTTGGCGCATATAAAAGTAACGCCACTTCCAAAAACCTAGCCCAACAACGTATCTTTTTTGCAAAGTTTAGCTCTTTAGACTTTGATGATTCTTCGGCTGAGGTATGTGGACAAATTCGTGCTTTTTTGGAGCAAAAAGGTAAAAAGATTGGTGTCTATGATGTACAAATCGCGGCGATTGCGTTGCAACACCAGCTTATTCTGGTGACGCATAATGTCACTGAATTTAGCCGTGTGCCAAATCTGAAATTGGAAGATTGGGAAGTTTAACTTAACGCGGCAAAATAACCTGAAAGGTGCTGCCCGCCCCGACCACACTGCTCACCCGAATTTCTCCCCCGTGCTGCTCGACAATTTCTTTGGCAATCGGCAAGCCCAGCCCCGTTCCCTCAATCGCAAGATGCGGCTGGTCTTTGACCCGATAAAACTTCTCGAAAATATGCGGCAAATCCTCCGCCGGGATTCCAATGCCGGTATCCCGCACAAAAACCGAAACCGTTGTATCGTTTGATTCGGCAAAGAGTTCGACCCGTCCCCCTTTGGGGGTGAATTTAAGCGCGTTGGACAGCAAATTTTGAAACACCCGTTTCATCAAATCCTCATCAAAACGCAGCACCGGATCCGCTGAACAGGGGGTGCAGGTGAGCTGAATTTGTTTTTGAACCGCCTGAATTTCAAAATCGCTGTGGATTTTTTGCAAAAAGGCATTCAAAAAAACCGACTCATGGGGCGAAATATGGTGGGCTTCAAGCGTAGCCAGTTCCAACACATCCGAAATCAACAGGCGCATTTGTTCCGCTTGGTCTTCAATCCGGTCAAGATAGCGGGTAATTTTAGGGCTGTCCTCGGTTAAATGCTGCCGCAGCAAATAGACATAGGTTTTGATGTTGGTCAGCGGGTTTTTGAGGTCATGTGACGCGGTGTGGATTAAATCGTCTTTCATCTGAGTCATGGTTTCAAAATGGCGTTTGTCCTGTTCGCGCAGTTTTTCGACCATTTCTTTTTGCACCCGATAAAATTCGGCTTCTTTCTGGGCGGTGTCGGTTTCGTGCAACACCCGCAGCGTATTCATTTTTTGGGTATTTTCTTGTGTATAAACGCTTTCTCGAATCTTATGAAACAGTTCACAGTGTTGCAAGGCATTTTTATAATCGCCCTGCCGTTTGTAGAGTTCGGCAAGTTCGGCATGGCAGTTGACCATTTGCGCCCGTTCGCTCGTGGATTCCGCCAGTGTTAGCGCCTCATAATAGGTATTACGCGACTCCATCCAGAGTCCCTGTTTCATGTAGATTTTGCCCATGTAAATGAGGGCGTTCAGGCGGTAGCGCTGAATATGAATATTGACCGCCCCCAAACGCTTGAGAACCATTTTGAAGGTTTCCAGCGCTTCGTCGGTTCGGTTCAGGTCGGTATAAATTTCGCCGCGTGTGATGAGCAGATACACCTCCACTTCGGCATCGTGCAGTTGTTGGGCAATTTGTAATCCGGTTTCAACCGCAAGGGCGGCTTCGTCGAACTGGCGAAGTTTGCGATATTGCGAAGCCATGTTGCCGGACATTGCCGCGACCATCAGCAAATTTTGCTGTTCCTCAAAAATCTGAATGCAGCGCTGATAGTAGGTAATCGACTCGCCGGCGCGGCCTGTTTCTGCGTAACAAATGCCGATACCGTTGAGCGCCATCGCCTGAAAGTAGGTTTCCTGATGTTTTTGCGCCAAGGAGAGCAGGCGCAGAAAAATTGTCAGTGCTTCAGCGTAACTACTCAACATGCGGTAGATCGTCGCTTGGGTATGGAGCATCCGAAAAAGTGGGATTGAAACTTGGCCTACCGGGTCAAAATGCAGGGCGGCCTGCAACACATAACTCAGCGCAATTTCGTTATTGCCGTTGTAGTGGTGCAACTGTGCCAGATTACCCAATGCTTGGGCTGTCCCCGCCGTATATTCAACCGCTTGGGACAGTTCAAGCGCTTCTTCCGCCAGGCTAAACGCCCGTGAAAGGTCGTGACGGCTGAGTTCCCACGCCAGTTCGTTCAGCGCGTCTACCCGCGCTGGCAGAGATTGAGCAGCCCTTAGGTTCTGTTCTAATGCCTGCAAAGAAGGTGGTTGAAAAGTTGTCTTTTGGTTCAACTCTACGCTAAAGTTAGGCAAAAAGGTTCATCCGTATGTCAGAAAAACACCCAGAATTTATTATTCATGAAGATACGGCGTTTAACGGTGGAGTCCCTTTGCATCTTCTGCTGAAACATTATCTTACACCAAAAGAATTATTTTTTGTTCGCAATCACGGGGATGTTCCAAAAATTGATGAAAAATTCTTTTTTTTGGAAATTACTGGACTGGTCGCTACACCCTTAAGATTGTCTATGGATGACCTGAAAAGTCGCTTTTCGCGCCAAACGCTGACCGTGACCTTGCAATGTGCGGGCAATCGGCGCAAGGAGCTTGCCGCCCTTTCGCCCATTGATGACCAGTTAAGCTGGGGGTGTGAAGCCATTGGGACAGCCACCTGGACAGGCGCACCCTTGGTGGAGGTGCTGGAAGCGGCGGGTGTGCAAGATGCGGCGCGGCATGTGGATTTTCTGGGGTTGGACGCGGTGCATCATGGGGAAGAAATTTTTGGCTACGGCAGTTCGATTCCACTGGCAAAAGCGCTACGCCCGGAGGTGATTCTGGCGTATGAGATGAACGGCGAACCCCTACCCGCGCTGCACGGTGCGCCTCTGCGGGTAATTGCACCGGGGTACATCGGAGCGCGAAGTGTGAAATGGCTGGGTAAAATTACGGTGCAGGAACACCCCTCCACCAATTACTTTCAAGCGGTTGCCTATAAATTATTTCCGCCGCAAACAACGGTAGAAAATGTCAATTATGATGATGGATTGATGCTTGGTGAGCAGTCGATCAATTCGGTGATTTGTCACCCTGCGCCGGATGAAATTTTGCAGGCGGGGGGGGTGTCTGTCGCCGGGTACGCAGTGGCGGGGGGCGAACGGCAGATTTTTCGGGTTGATGTCTCTTGCGATGGTGGGCAAACATGGCAAACGGCGGAACTTTTGGGTGATGATGCACCCTATGCGTGGCGACTCTGGCGGACAGAATTTCGCCTGATTCCCGGCGAACATGAATTGGTCGTCCGTGCATGGGATACCGCCGCGAATACCCAACCAGAAACCGTGCGCTCAATCTGGAATTTTAAGGGGTACATGAACAACGCATGGCATCGGGTTAAGGTTCGGGTGGAGTAAGCGGCAGCCGCACTTCAAATTGGCTGCCCTGGTTCACCACACTGCTGACATTGATGCTGCCGCCGTGTTGCTCGATAATTTCTTTGACAATCGCCAAACCCAACCCTGTCCCTTCGGCGGCTTGGTGCTGTTTTTCTTTGACGCGATAGAATTTTTCAAAAATGTGGGGCAAGTCTTGGGGGGGGATGCCAATGCCAGTATCTTCAAAACGAATATGAATGACCTGTTCATCCATCCATAAACGTATCGTTACCTTGCCCCCGGAAGGGGTATATTTGAGCGCATTGGAAAGTAAATTTTGAAACACCCGGTTGAGGTGGTCAGCGCGGGCGGTGTAAAGAAGCGGGGAAGGGGGCAGCAGCACATGCAGGGTAATCTGTTTTTGCTGGGCATCAGTTTCATAATCCTTCAGCACTTCGGGCAGCAGCAGCACCAGATCGACGACTTGTTTTTCAATCGAACTGTCTGCTTCTAAAACAGCGAGGTCAAGCAGGCTGGTAATCAGCAGGCGCATTTGTTCGGTTTGTTCTTCGATGCGGTCAAGATAGCGAATGAGATTTTGTTCATCCGCAGGCAAGTGTCGCCGCAGGAGGTAGGTAAAATTTTTGATGCTGCTGAGGGGGTTTTTGAGGTCATGTGAGGCGGTGTGAATCAAATCATCTTTCATTTGATTCATGGATTCAAAATAATGTTTTTCCTGCTCGCGGAGTTTTTCGAGCATTTCATTTTGGACACGGTAGAACTCGGCGGTTTTGCGGGCAGTTTCGGTCTGGTGCAGTACCATTAGGTTATTGATGGTTTCGGCGCTCTGGGCATTAAAAAGCTGTTCTTTGAGGGTGTGAAATTCTTTATGGTGAAAAAGTGCGTTGGTAGCATCGCCCTGCAATTCATAGGCGCGGGCAAGGCTTTCGTGACATTCATAGAGTTGTTTTTTTGCACCCGTGACCAGCGCGATTTGGAGGGCTTGTTGGAAATGGGTGATGGCGCTCGACCAGTCTTGTTGAAGCAGATAAATTTGTCCGATGTTATACAGAATGGCGAGACGGTAACGCTGGATGGGGGTTTTTTCGAGCATCGCCAAGCCCTTGCGGTAATAATCGAGGGCGGAGTCATAGGACTGCATGGCGGTATAAATTTCACCGAGGGTTTGCAGTAAAAAAATTTCCACATCCCCGTTCTGGATTTCGCGGGCGATTTTGAGACCTTCTGCCGCATAAGTCAGGGCGGTTTCGGGTTGTTGAAGGCGGTGGTATTCGATGGCGATATTGCCGTAGACCCCGGCGGTGAGCATGGAATTGGGGGTTTCCAGCGACAGGGCAAGGCTTTTTTGATAGTAGTCCAACGCAGTGGGTGAATCGTTGACTTTTTCGTAATAGGTGCCGATGTTGTTGAGTACCCATGCTTGAAAGTCAAGCCGATTGAGTTTTTCAGCCAGCGCCAGCATTTTCATGTCCGTTTTTAGCTGGTCACTGTAACTGCCCAACATGGCATAAACCGTGCCGAGCAGCCCCAGCGCATGAAAATAGGCGGTGTTTTCAACTTGAACAGCTTCAAAACGGCTGACCGATTCTAAAATCTGGGTAAAGGCGAGGGCATTTTCGCCTTTAAAATGGTGAATCCGTGCAAAAACGGCTTGGTTATGTGCCAGCCCTTGTTGATAGTGAACTTGGTTGGCAAGCACAAGCGCTTCCATTGCCAACTGATGGGCGTGGTCAAGGTTGGTAAAACTGGTCTCCCACGCAAGGGTGTTCAGGGTATCAATTTTTTCATAAACTTCAAGAATGTTCATTTTTTTGGATGACTCTTACCCATAGTGAAATTATAGGGCAAAGCGCCGCAAATGGGCGAACGGAAAAAGGTTTGTATTTTGCATGACCGTCGGCTACAGTCATTTACTGAGGAGAATGGAATTTGGAGCAATTAAAAGCGTTTTTTGCTGCACAGGGTTGGCGGGTGGTGGAAGAAAAGCCGATTCCACACGGTCAGCAGTTCAAAATTGCGGATGGCAACACCGAAATCACCGTCAATGTCTACAAAACAGGCAAAGTGCTGGTGCAGGGCAAGGATTCGCCTTTAAAAACGGCATTACAGGCGTGGTCATCTTCAAGTCCTGTTACCCCGGCAAGCGGGAAATCGAAAATTGCCGCGCTGCCGACTGTCACCGGAACAAGCCGTATCGGGTCGGATGAAACGGGCAAGGGTGATTATTATGGGCCGCTGGTCGTCGGGGCGGTGTATGTGGATGCCCGTAGCGAACAAATTTTACTCACGCTGGGGGTGCGGGATAGCAAAAGTCTGTCCGAGGGGCAAATTCTCCAGATGGCAAAACAAATTCAAGCCACCTGTCCCTATGCAGTGGTGGTGATTAGCCCGGAGAAATATAATCAGATGTATGCCAGCATGGGCAATTTAAATCGTTTGCTGGCGTGGGGGCATGGGCGGGCGATTGAAAATGTGCTTGAGCAAGATGTCCATTGTGAACGGGTGGTGGTGGATCAATTCGCCAAAAATGAGGAGGTGCTGGCACAGGCGCTGCTGGAAAAAGGCAAAAAATTATCTATCGAACAGCGTACCCGTGCGGAATCGGATGCGGCGGTGGCGGCGGCGGCAATCGTGGCACGGGCGGAATGGGTGACACGGATGAAAAAGCTGTCCGCGCTGGTGGGGGTGACGCTGCCGGCGGGCGCATCTGACCCGCGTATTGTGCCGGTGGGTCGCCAGATTCTACGGGAAAAAGGACAGGCGGCGCTGGCACAGGTTGCCAAGCTGCATTTTCGCACAACACAGGATATTTTTGAGGTGAGATGAGATGGAAACCAAACCGGAAAAACGAACGATGCCCGAAAAAATTGATTCCAGCGTGGAAGTGAATGTGGAAGAAGCACTGGGAGTGATTTTTCTGGGGATTGTGGCGGTGGTGCTGCTGATTGCGTTTTTGCGTTCGCAGCAGCAGTTGCGCGAAGCAATTCGCGGGGAAAAAATGGGGAGGGGGTAATGGCCTCCCCCGTTATTTTTTGCTTAGGGGCAGCCTGCCGTTCGCTATGGGCTAGGTGTACCTGTTGCATATATATCTGCTGGTAAGCTCGGTGGCAAACATCCATTATTCTGAATGAGAATTTGAGCAAATTCTTGGTTGGTCAAATAAGAAATAGTGGAAAGTTCTGCTGTACCCGAACCAAATCCAGCGGACAATTCCTCCAAGCTGCGAGATGAATTAACACTTTGTAATCTAACAATCACTGAACTCAAATTAGCTAAATCGTAACAAACAGACTCAGTTGCGTTCGGCTGCCATGTACCTTCATAGAGGTAGTTATAACCAATTACCATTCCTACAGAATCCCAATAGAGAACTATCATGGGAGCATATAAACTACCATTTTCATGAAGAGCAACTAGGCGTATAGTGCTAGGAGTACCATACACTTGGATTAAATTGTCGATAGCAAAATATTCCCAAGCCAAACTCGGTTCTGTTCCAAAAGTAAGCGATTCTGGCAAAGCCAACTCTATATAATCTACTTCTTGATTGTTGCCAACTAAGTGCAATATTAGCGGAGGCACGCTTTTATTATTAACAGACATTCTAAATTTTTCT
This sequence comes from uncultured Anaerolineae bacterium, assembly GCA_964639245.1. Taxonomy (GTDB): domain Bacteria; phylum Chloroflexota; class Anaerolineae; order Aggregatilineales; family J027; genus SB15. Next base: position 132,358 of record CAZXCU010000012.1, on the reverse strand, counting down.
GCCCAAATTTGTTCTTGGTTCGTACCGAACGGTTCACGAGTTACACTAATACCTGCAAATTTCTGTTGCAAGATAGTTTGGGCTTCACTCAAGGTTGTACTACTAGGTTGGATTCCCCACCAGCAGGGTAAAGAACAATTAGGGCTTGGTTGCATCGATGCAATCCAGTCATTAACAGAGGCATTTTGTGGAACAGGAGTGCCTTTTTGATAAATGGTGCTAACATCAGTCTCATTAAAGGAAAATCCTAGTAATGGTACAAATACTATTAACAAAAACAATGCTAATTGATACAATTTAGTTAAATTAATCATAAACTTACAATCTTTTTTATACTTAATGATAGAATGACCTGCTCCTAAAAATTAGACTACCACGAGTGAGAATCGAACTTGCTCTGCAAAAGCACCCGGCAGAAAGTGACCCAATATGCGATAACCGATGGTCGTTATTATACTGCTGCCGCCGCTTGCCTCCCGAAAAATCCCGTTGCTTGATTTAGTCTTTCGGGTCAGAGATAGCTGGTACAGGGACAATGTGCAAAACACCATTTTCACCCCCATAAGCTAATTTTGTGCCATCGGGACTCCATGCAAGACTGTAAAGTTCAACTTGTTCCTCAAATACAATGACTGATTGCCCTGACACTGTATCCCACACGCGAACTGTGTCATCTGTGCTGGCGCTTGCAATTCTTGTTCCGTCTGGACTCCATGCAACACTAAAAACCAAATCAGAGATAGATAAATAGTGTCCAGTTAATTCTTGAATCACTTGCTGGGTAGCGACATCCCAAACTAATACACTATCATTATCTCCTACGGTTGCAATTTTAGTTCCATCTGGACTCCAAGTTGCATCTACAATTTCACCTATGTTGGTAAATGTAAGCACTTTGTCTTCAGTGGTTTGTGGTAATTTCCATAACTCTACTGCACCCCCACCGGTAGTTGCTAATGAGATATTATCGGGACTCCATATAACTTGGTAGAAACTTCCAAAGTGTTCCATCGTGAGTATTTTCTGCCAGGTTGTAGTCTCCCAAATGAAGAAATTAAAATTAGGACTATACAAATTAACTGCGCTCGCTAGTTTGCTACCATCTGGACTCCAATCAACAGACCAGACTGGCGCAAGATGACCTTGCAGTATTTGAAGAACCTGCCATGTATCTATATTCCAAATATGAATTTCTGTGCCAACAGTTGCAGCAACCTTAGAACCATCAGGACTCCAAGCCACAGTTAAAATTGGATTAGGTTGAGCAGTTATTAAATTTTGTATAATTGAACCTGTAACTGCGTCTATTATCTTAATTGTTCCGTTGTTATTCGCTAAGGCTAACATCTGCCCATTTGGACTCCAATCAATTGAGGTAATCACATTAGTGGGAATGTCATTTGGGATTCTTGCATCTTCTTGAGCTAAAATTGAAGTTTTGCAAAACAACAAGCATAGAGCAAAAATGCCATACAGAATTTGAAACTGTTGATTCATTTTATCTTTCCACACATCCAAGTATTATCGGAAAAAATTAAAGGCATCCACTACCGATGGTCGTTATTATACTGCTGCGGCTACACTTCCATAATCTGTTAAGCCACCGCTTGCATGATGCAAGGCTGAACATTGACCCACGCGGGAAATTTGGGGCAAAGTTCACGGACTCTCTTGACCAAGCCGTGTATACTTAGGGCGATTTTGAACAGGGACTCCTTTTGCATGGGTGATTTACTCTCGAACTTAGCGGAAACCATCGAAAATATCATCGAAACGTTGGGCTATCCGGGCATCGCGCTGGTGATGTTCCTCGAAAATGTCTTTCCGCCGATTCCATCGGAATTGGTGATGCCGTTTGCCGGATTTTTGACGGCGGACGGGGGCGAATTGAATTTCTTTGGCGTGTGGATTGCTGGCACGATTGGCTCGGTGTTGGGCGCGGTGGTGCTGTATTATCTGGGCTGGTGGGCGAGTGATACGGTGGTGCGGCGCTTTTTGAACCGCTACGGACGGTTGATTGCGATTTCCGAAAAAGACTATGACCGTGCGCTGCATTATTTTGATAAATATGGCGAAATCATCATTTTCGTCGGGCGCTTGATTCCGATTATCCGCAGTATTATTTCCATTCCGGCGGGCGCAGACAAAATGCCCATGCCCAAATTTTTGTTGTTTACCACATTGGGCGCGTCCATCTGGACGGGGATTCTGGCCTATGCGGGGCGTGTTCTCGGTGATAACTGGGAAGATGTCATCGGCGTGGTGGAGCAGTATCAAAAAGTCACGATTGTCGTGTTTGCGATTATCGGGGTGGGCGTGGTGGTCGTTTGGGGGCGGAATTTCCTCCGTTCGCGTTCGCGTCAAAACAGCGAACAACCCGCCAGCGAATAAATGTCCGACGAAATTAAACCCCTTCAATTCTTTGCTGATGTTCATGTTTCCGCAGAAGCCATTAAGCAACTGCGGAAACGCGGTGTCAATATCTTTCGTTCCTTAGAGCGTGGATTCAAACAAGATGAAAAAGATGAAGTGCTGTTTTCTTACGCGATTCAGCATCAATGTATCATGGTAACATGTGATAGTGATTTTTTGGATTTTAACACCGCGTTTCAGGAGCGTGGTGAGGAGCATAGTGGAATCCTTTATTTTGATACTCGTACAGGTCATTGTGGCAATATTGGGCATGTCATCAAAACGATTTTTTATTACCATGAAGCTGTTCTTGCTGGCGCCGGGAAATATATCGATGATTTTTATAATCAGATAAAATATCATTAGACAAAGGAGGGACTACGATGACAAACATTGATCCTATCAATCATATCGCCCGCAAAGAATCGACAGGAACACCTTACGTTGCTGGTACGGGCGGATTGACCGTTGCTTTTCTGTCTACGCTCATCAATGACCCTGAATGGTCAATGGAAAAAATTTGTGAAAATTATCCTGTGACACCTGCCCAAGTTTATGCCGCTTGGTCATATTATTACGACCACCAATCAGAAATTGATGCTTGGATGCGAAGGGGGAGCGAAAAAGCGCAAGCAATGGGCGAGTCCTTTGAGCAGTTTAAGGCTAAAATCGAAGCACAACACCAAGACAAAGAAATAAGCTCGGCAAAATAAAACCATGACGACCCTTCAAACACCGCTTGACACCCTCGACTCCTTTGAAAAATTTACGCTTGACCATCCAGACCGTTTGTTTGAACTGGTCAATGGAATGATTGTGGAGAAAATGCCAACTGAGGAACATGGCTTAATCGTGGGCAATATTCATGCGCTGTTGTGGCAGCATGTCAAACAAAACAAATTAGGGCGGGTAGGGGTAGAAATTCGGCATCAAACACCGGGTGACAATTATAACGACCTCCTGCCGGATGTGTCTTTTAGCAGCGACACAGACCGTCCAATCGTCACGCAGGGCGGGGTACAGGGAATGCCTGATTTAGCTGTTGAGGTGAAATCCCCGAATGATACCTACAGTGGGTTGCGCGAAAAAGCCTACTATTATTTGCAAAACGGCTCCAAAATGGTCTGGTTGGTTTATCCAGAGAAAAAATTGGTGGAAGTTTTTCGCAAAGACAGCGACAGCGAACTTTATACGGGGGATGAATCACTCAGTGGTGGAGACGTTTTGCCTGATTTTAAACTGTCGCTCAGTGAAATTTTCGATATTGCTTAAGGGTTTTTCCTTTTGGAGTTGCTTGGTTTTTTGGGTGGGAGCGAACGCACATAGGCAAGGCATGATCAACTATAGGTTTTCGGATCAAGGATATAAAATAGTGAAGGTGACACTAGCGTAGCGTCACCTCCGTGTAGCGTGATTGCGTTGCTTTATTTAACTGAGCATAAACTCAGCTCGTGTTAGATCATTCCTGGATGCAGCGTACCGAAAATCCATAACGAAGTCCTGCACCAGCGAACTCAGCCGTATCAGGTTTTATCCAGAGTAATATTGCCGTTTGATCATTGACTCCGCTACTCCACAAATAGGCCTGTTCACCAAAAGTATACGAGCCTGCCACATCGCCGTTTTGACCACCACCGGGGCGGGCATTAAAACCGCTCGCCACAACACCACCGTTTCCATCCGCCCAAAAATTGGGGTCACGGAGTTTGAGGTGGGCATCAGGATTAAGGGTATTGAGCAGCGTTTGGAAATCCTGTTGCGTGGGAATACGCCACCCTTGTGGGCAGAGGCAGGGTTGTTGAACAGCATAGGAATTGTACAAAGCACCATAGACCTGACGGGCTTGTGGATCTTCACCTATGTTGCTGCTCCATGTATAAGCCGGACCCGTTTGGTTGAGCCATTCGTTGGGGTCGCTGACATAGGGAATGGGAGTTCCATCTACGCAGGTTGTTGAACTCAGGTTCTCGGCGTACCAAGTCTGTTCGCCAATGGTGACAACGGGTGCAGATGTTGCCGTAGCTGTGCTGCCAGCCGCCGTGTTGGTGCCTGACGAAGCCCAGTCCGCGTAGTCGATACGGATAAATGGCTCGGTTACTGGTAGAGTACGCTCGTTTGTGCCATCAATGTTTATAATCTGCAAGGTATTCGTTGCACTTGCAAAAAAGAGTTGGGCGCTATCCGGTGAAAAAGCCAGTGGGGTGCTGCCAGAGGTATTGGGGAACACCGATGTGTTGCTGTTCGTAAGATTCAGTAGGGTGACTTCGCCGGTTCCATACGCCACATACGCCAGCCAATTGCCATCCGGCGAGAATACAGGGTATTTACCATTGATTGTCGTAGTCTCCGCCCCTGTTGTTCCGTTCATGATGGTAAACGAAAGCGTACCATCAAGATTGCTTGTCTCGAACACAAGCTGTCCATTGGGCGCAGCAGCTAGGGTAAGAGGGCCGCTAGCATTACCAATTTTCTGTACACCATTTCCAGTGATGTCGATGCTGTAAATTTGAGTTACAAAGCCATCTTCATAATTGCTGATAAAGGCAATACGGCTACCATCCGGCAAGAAAGTAGGGTATAGAAATTGGATGCCGGTTTCATCGGCAATGGTTAAGTTGCTGGTGAGGTTGAGTTGACTGCCATCACCGACATTGACAAGTACCATCGAGTCTCTGTTGCCAGGGCCACTCACTCCGTAGACAATCCGCGTTCCATCGGGGGAGAAAGCCGGGCAGGTCAGGATCGCATCGGATACAGGTTGGTCGAATGCTCTGAGATTCTGACCATTCACATCCATTATATAGATTTGTTGTGCAAGATCTCGCCTACTCTGGAAAGCAATCTGCGTTCCATCCGGTGATAGCACAGGGCAGTCATCTATACTTGGATTGTTGGTGAGATTTTGAAAGCCACTTCCATCGACATTCACCCGAAAAACTTCGGGATTGGGTCCTACATCAGGCGATGTGGGAATACTTGCGCCAAGGATAATCGAGTCTGTCGCGGGTTGTGGTTCTTGTCCATGGAGCGTCAGTGGCATGGCAAGCAAAAATAATGCGGCTATGCCCAGCGTGAGATAAATTCGTTGATGCTTCATTCGAAAGTCTTTCATATGTTATATTAATAAAGATAGTTCTTGAGGGCTGCTCCCAAACAAAATCATATCATAGAGACAGGAATCAGCAAAATATTCCCAACGGGAAATCCACCCTAGCAAATTCGTAGGGACGGCATTTATGCCGTCCGACAAATTCTAAAACCTAACCGACGGTTATTTTTTGATAGAATCGTAAGGTTTTCTCTCGTTGAGAGGTTCGTAAAACCAGCAAACTTAACGTGGTCATTCCGTTTTTTTCCTTTTGGAGTTGCCGGGTTTTTTGGGTGGGAGCGAACGCACATAGGCAAGGGCTGCCCGCGCCCATTCGCGCCACTGGTCGGCGTGTTGGGCGGGAATCACCACCCATTCTTTCATGCCACTGCCACGGTTGGACGGGTCGAATAAATGTGCGCCCGCTAAGGCCATCGCACGGGCATGAACGTCACTGCCTGCCTGAAGACGGAACATCATGCCATTTTCAATGAAACACACGAACATATATTGATTTGCCATCAGAGTCGGGTGTCCCATCATCTGACTGCGGGTGGCGTGTTCGGTGATGATGAGTTCATCGACAATCTCTTCAAACAGGGGATGGGTCATGGTTTCACCTCGATTTCCCCTAAGATTATAGTATCTTCTGCTAGGCGTGCGCCATTTTCATATGCGGGGAGGCGCACCACATCCGGCCATGTATACACCCCGATTGCCAGCGTGTATGTTCCCGCCGTGAGCGTGTCCGGCAGGGAAAAGGGCATGTCAGCGCGAATCTGCTGGTCGGGGAGCAGCGCATTGCTGGGAAAATGCCCGCCTATGAGTGCGTCGTCCTGCTGATGAACAATCGTCCCTGCTGAATCGCGCAAAATTAAAAAGCGCTGGTGGGTGTCGTAGGTGGGTTGGAGGCCGCGCCAGAGAACCGAAATTTGAATTTCTTCGCCTGCGCGGGCTTGGGCAGGAAATTGGCTGCCCACCAGTTCAAAAATCTCACCGACTTGGACAGCGCGAGGAGTTGCATTGTCCAAATCGGCATCTGACGGCGCGACGATGCCAAAATGTTTGAGAATCACCAGACCATCGGAGCGAATGTTGCCCTGTCCGGTGACACTGGCCGTGCCGGAATCGGAATAAACCCGCACGCCTAACGCAATTGCCCCTGTGACCTCATTCGTGTAGACGGGTAATTCGATAAAATATTCATCCCGCAAACCACGATTTTCAGGCCAATCGGCGGATTCAATGCGGGGATAGCCTGTATAGCCCATCGGAAAATCGCCCGCGAAGATGATTTGTCCGTCCGGCATGAGCGCCAGCACACTGACTGTATATTTTTTCTCGACTTCGCCCACCCGCGCAAAATAAAGCCTTCCCGCCAGCACTCCATCCGAATAGGCTTGATGCTCAATTTCCTGATACCCGATGAGCCGCACCGCATCATCAAAGGTAACGTTCATCGGGACGGTGTTTTCTGGCAGGGCATCGGCAGCAAAATAACGTGGGCGGGGCAGGTGGTTTTCAAAGAGATTCATCGTGAGCAGGAAAATCAGCGCGGCAAGCGAGGCCAAGAGGAGATTTTTGCCTCTCATCCTCCATCTCCCACCAGTGGCGAGGGTGGGGGAGCGAAAAAGCCCCTCTCCTTTGATGGGGGTAGAACGGACAAGTTCCCCTAGATTGACCAGCGCGTATCCACCACTCATCATCAAGGGCAGCACGAGGGGCAAACGTAACCGTGTGATGGCCTCCACAAGGGCGGTTGCCAGCGCGAACAACAGCACAAACAGGGGCAGCATCCATGCTAGGGGTCTGTGGCGGTAATCGGTGAGCAAAAAGCCCACCAAGCCCAGAAACGCCATCACCGAAAAATTGAAAAGTTGGCGGTGATACAATGCGCCCAAAAAAGGCGATGCGGTGCGTCCACTGCGGTTCATATCCAGCAAATGACCGTCTTCATAGGTGCGGAAGGTCAAGCCAAGTTTACGGAGCATGAGTTCAACGGCGCGTTGCGGACTGTCCCGGAAGCCATCGAGAATCGCCTCTGTCCGGTCAACCCCGCGTGCTTTGACTGAATTATAAGTGACAGAAAAAGACTCATCCCCGGCAGAGGTTTCATTGTTGCCAATATGAAAGGTTTGCGGCCCGTTCGCGGAAATGAAGGCGCGTGTGCCATACACATAATTGGCGTGAGTCATCGGGTAAATGGTGGCTATCGTGACCAGCGCCACAGGCAAGGTTCGCCAGAGGGTGAGTTTAAGCGAACGGGTCAGAATCAGCAGCACAAGCGGCAGAATGAGCGACAAAATTAAGGGAGTCGGGCGGAAGAGGGCAGACAATCCGAGCGTGAGTCCCAAGCCAACGGCATAAACCCCACCCCCTTTGCCCCTCCCCGTAGACAGGGAGGGGAGGCAAGCCTCAAGGTAGACCACTAAAAACCACAACAGGACAAAAAGGACGGTGGTTCCCAGCGCTTCGACAAATGAACTGCCCTGCCACACAATCAACGGGGGATAGAGCGCAGCCAGAATCGCGGTGAGTTTGGCGGTGCGCCAGCCATAAATGCGGCGGGCAACATCGACCAAGAGGGGACAGGCCAGCGCACCAAGGATGGCGTTGGTCAGGTGAATCGGCAGCAAATCCGGCCCGAACCAGCGCTGAAACTGGGTCATCCATAAAATATTGCCCGGCCCCCACAAGGTTCCCGCGATGGTATACCCGCCGGACAGCACCGCCCGCCCAAGATAAATATAATTATCGGTGCCGGGCAGCAGGCGATAAAATTCCGGGTCACGGGCGGCACGGTCTAACACGACGATGACACGCGGAATGAGCGCAAGGAAAAAAGTCGCCGCGTAAAACTGCACCACCCGCCAATATTTTATCATAAAAGGTCGCAGCCGGAAGCCCACGATGCCGACCCACCACACCAAACACACCAGCAAAATCCGTTCCGCCCAGACTGCCCGTTGCACCCGTGTTTGATCCTGTTCGGGGGTGTTTTTGACGCTGGGGTCACTGCCCGGTTCGTTAGGGTAGAGGCGCGATTGGCGCAGGTACTGCCAGCCGAACACGGGATGGGGTTCTTGGAGCGCCAGCACAAAACGATTGATGCCATTGACGGGGTGGGGGATGAGTTCTAAGCGATACGCATTGCCCCCCGCGTGGAGCATCACCGGAACATCGGCTTTTAAAATTTCGCCCGACTTGGCTTGGCCTTCAAAAATTTTCTCGTTATTCAGGTAAAGGGTGACAGCACCATTCCCGACTACCCGCCATGTATGTTCGCCTGCTTCCTCCTCAGGAATCCAGTACCAGCCTTGTAGCGCGGGATACACGGACACATCGGAATAATCGTCTAAATATGTCCAGTACCATTTGCCGTAGAAATTTTGTCCGTCGAACTGGGTGGAACCAAACGGGGCTGTCCATGTTGCGGCATCTTGTACCAGAAAAATCAGCGCCAACAGGCCAAGCGTCAGGGGGAGTCGCCAGAAAAGAAGGAGTTTTTTCATAGACACGCCATTGTAGCCAGTCGGTAGGGGCGGGGTCAATTGCCTTGTCGGGATCGGATATAGGGGCGATTGGGAATCTTGCGGTTTGAAAAATTAGCACGGATGTGGATAACACTGGCCTTATGCAGTTTAATAAATTATGACGGATAGCCAAATGTACGGGCGCGGTCTATGACCCACCCTCATTCCCTTGCCGGGGTGGGTCACAGACCCACCCGTACTTAAAAATGAAAGGGCATTAGCCCTGTGCAGCAAAGGACGGCATTGAGATTGGTATGTGCTATAGAGGGACTGGGCAAGGCGCGGATAGTTTGCCAATTGACGAGGTAAAATCATACATATTTTGCGGATTTTTGTTATCAATAGACTTACTTGCAACTTCTAACTGACCTGATTACAATGTTGTAACTGGTTTAACCGTGAAAGTGGGGTAAACTGGAAAAAATGGAAGTTATGCGAACGATGACATTGCGGTACTTAAACTTTGTGTTGCCCCTGATTGTGCTTGTCAGCGCATCGTTGCATCTCTTTTTTTCTCCCTTGTTAGTGGCTGCCGATGACGATACCCCCTCTGTGACTTTAAGCGTGAATACTCCCCTTGCCGCTGTCGGTGATACGCTGATTTATACGCTGGTGGTTTCTAATTCCCATGACACGCCGCTCACCGAAGTGGTCATTCATGACCAGCTTGACCCCCGTTTAGAAAAAGTGCAGGTGCTTTCTAGTTCGGCGGGGCAGGCGGTGGTCGAAAATGAGATGCTGGTGGTGCGGGGAGTGACCTTGCAACCCGATGAAAATATCACGGTGACATTGGCGGCACAAATTTCCAACCGTGCCATGCCCGGCGATGTCATTTCCAACGTGGCACGCTTCCAGTCCGCACAAAAAGCCGCCCAGTTGAGCAATTCGGTTGAGGTGATGGTGCTGCCTGCATCGCTGCCCGCCACGGGTGAGTCGCTGTGGTGGCGGACTCCGATGCTCTTGTTACTGGTCGTGGCATGGGTGATTCTGGTTTCGATTGGGATGGATGTGCGCCGCCGCCGCTATCGTTTTAAACCCTAATTTCCCCGTGTGAGAAAAATAAAAACGCCCATGTCACGATTGACTATCCTGTTATTCGTCTATTTTGTCTTGGTTAGCCTGTACATTTTTTATACCCCCCCCTTTGAAGCGCCGGATGCCTACTATCATTTTGGCATGGTCGAATACATCAGCCGTGAATTTGCTCTGCCGCCGGACGACAACCCGCGTGACCATGCGTGGGAGCAGATGGTTTTTCATGCCCCGCTGTATTATCTTGTGACAGGGGTGCTGACCGCGCCGATAGACACCCGTGATTTTCCCGATGAATTTCCCCATAACCCTCACGCCAAAATCGGCTTGCCGGATGCCAGAGACAACAAAAATTTTGTGGCGGAGGGCGAGGCCGATTGGCAAAAAACGCTGCTGGCGGTGCGAATTGTTCAACTGTTTAGCGCCTTGTGCGGGGCGGTAACGCTCATCAGCATTTACGCGATGGGGCGGATGCTGTTTTCAGAAGCGGTAGCGCTGCTGGCGGTGCTGTTTGTGATGCTCAACCCGCAATTTTTATACCTGAGTGGCATGATGAACAATGATAATCTGGCGCTGGCGCTGAGCATGGTCACGCTGGCACTGCTGATTCAGGTGATTCGGGCGGGCCTCACATGGTCGAGAATCATCATTCTGGGCGGGGTGATGGCGCTGGCTTCACTGTCCAAGGTGAGTACACTGCCCCTCTATCCGACGGTGGGAATCGGGTTGCTCTGGGTATGTTTTCGACCCCGCCCCGCAAAAGTAAAACTATTCATCCAAGCCATCGCCCTTATTGGGATTTTGTGGGCGGTGATTGCCGGATGGTGGTATCTGCGAAATGTCATCGAGTACGGCGAACCCTTTGCAACAGAGATTCATGCCGATGTGTTCGGGCGGCGTACCACCGACGTAACCGCCGATGAATTAGAAGGCATGTACTGGTCATTCTGGGCGGTGTTCGGCTGGTTTAATATCACCGTCCCGCGTCTGTATTACGATTGGATGACGCTGATTCTGGTCTGTGGCGGGGTGGGCGTGCTGTGGCGAAATAAAAATACCCTCCGCCCTCAACTCCACACGGAACGCCTGCTCATCATCGGGATTTTTGCGTTTCATGCGTTGATGGTGTTTGTGAGCTGGTATCGGTTTAACCAGATGGTCAGCGCGTCACAGGGGCGGATTGTGTTTGCGATTCTGGGGGGATTGTCGCTGGGGGTGGCCTATGGATTGCGAAAACTGCCGCGTTTGCCTGTGACGATTTTGATGGTCGGCATGGGAGTCGGGGCGGCGGCCTTCCCGATGCTGGCGATTCGCACGACCTTTGCCCCCGCGCCTATCGTGGAAAAGCTACCCGAAAATGTCAATCGCTTGGATGTGCGCTATGGCGAAATCTATTTACTCGGCTATCGCGCTTTCCGTGAGGAGGATGAATTGCGCCTCTCGCTCTATTGGCGGGCGGACAAAACAACCCCTAAACCCCTCAGCCTGTATATCCAAATTTTCGCGCCGGATGAAGCGGGCAATCCTGTCGAATCGGGCAAATTGGACACCTATCCGAGCGGCGGGCTGCGCCGGACGGATACATGGCAAACCGGGGTGATTTATGAAGAAACCTACCGCCTTGAAACGCATGGCGATTTTGGCGCATACGAACCACGTTTTAAAATCGGCTGGCGGGATAACGACACGGGCGAAGAAATTTTACCCACTACGCTGGATGGCACGCCAATCGATGCGGTGGTGGTGCGTGGTGGGAGTGTGTTGGGCGAGTCGTGCGGGGTGGTCAAAGAAAAAACCGGTCTTTCATTCGGTGGGTTAGCCCGTTTGAATGGCTATGCCCTGCCCGAAAATTTGAACTTCCGTGCGGGGGATGAATTTGACTTACGCTTGCAGTGGCAGGTGATGGGCGAAACCGCGCAAAATCTGACCGTGTTTGTGCAACTGGTCAACCCGGAGGATTTGACGCAAATTGTGGGCAGTGGCGATGGCGTGCCGCGTCGTGACTGGTATCCGACTTCGGCATGGCTGCGCGGGGCGTGTGTGGAGGATGTTCACCGTGTCCTGATTGCGGCAGATGCCCCATCGGGAAATTACCACTTACTAATAGGATTTTATGATTCAATGACTGGAACACGTTTATTAACAAGTGAAGGGAAAGATGCTTACTTACTCAAAAATTTCATGACAATTGGTAATGATTAAGAATGAGCGGGGTTTTTAAAGTTATAATTTAAAACAATAATAGTTATGGGTTGGGGTTAATCTGTGGATCCCACAATTTTTGCGTTTCTCTCAGTGCTGGTACAGGCCATCATTATTTTAATCATCCTCCGCCTGTGGTGGACTTCGCAAAATCGCTGGTTCTGGCAGGCAATTTTGCTCTTGGCGGGTGTTTTATTCGTCCATCAAATCGGGGTAGTATACGAAAGTTTGGTTGACAAGGATCGACCCGCGCTGGTGTATGGGCTGGATGTGCTGCTGCCTCTGGGCGCACTTGTAATTTTAGTCACCATCTTGCGACAATTGCCCGGCTATCGGCTTGCCCGCAACCAAGCCGAAATTTACCAGAAGATGTTTGAAAACAATCCGGCGATGCAATGGCTGATTGACCCTACCGAAGGGCAAATTGTGGACGCAAACCCCACCGCCGCCGAATTTTACGGCTATTCCCGCGAAACTTTAAAAACCATGCGGCTTGCCCAGATTAACACGCTGCCTACGGAAAAAATTCAGCAGGAATTGACCATTGCGGTACAAGGTGGGCGCAATTTATTTTACTTTACCCATCGCTTGGCGAACGGTGAAACCCGTGAAGTCGAAATTAAATCTGCCCCGATTGAAATTGAGGGTCGTCCGTTAATTTATTCGATTATTCATGACATCACTGAACTCCGTAAAGCCGAAGAATCCTCCCGTCAGCACATCCGCGAATTGGATGCGTTTGCCTACACGGTTGCTCATGATTTAAAAGCGCCCCTGAGCATTATTCTGGGGTACGCGCAGATTTTACGCATGGATATTGATGAATCCAGCAGTTTGCATTCTTATCTGGAAAATATCGAACTAACCGCCCAAAAGATGAGTCATATTATTGACGAACTGCTTTCGTTTGCCCGCACGTATGAAAAAGAAGTGATGTATACAACGCTGGATATGCACCGGATTGTGCAGGATGTCTGCAAACGATTGGCAAAAGACATTCACGACGGCGGGGCAGAAATTGTCATTTTGGACGGCTGGCCTGTGGTGCGGGGCTATGAAGCGTGGGTGGAGGAAATCTGGGTGAATTTTCTCTCGAATGCGCTGAAATATGGCGGAACACCCCCGCAGGTGACACTCGGCATGGATGTGCCGCAGCACGGCAAAGCGCGGTTCTGGATCAAGGACAATGGACGCGGGTTGACCCCTGAACAACAGGCGATTTTGTTCAAGCCATTTCAACGGGTGGACAAATCCAACCCCAATTCGACAGGTTTGGGTTTGTGGATTGTGCGGCGCTTGGTCGAACGGCAGGGTGGGGAAGTCGGGGTGATGAGCCAATTGGGGCAGGGCTGCCAATTTTATTTTACGCTTCCCATCGCACCACCAGCAGCGACGGAGACTCCGACCCCGTAACGCCAGCTTCACGTATGCCTGTCAATTTAAAATGTAGGGTTTGCGCGGCGGAAAAATAATCTTGATAGCTGTGGATGTGATGTTCCACTGCGTAGGTTTTGCCCGCGCTGGTGAAAGTCCGCTGTGCGCCCAGCCATGCACGGAAAGGGTGAACATCGCTGAGGAGCGCGACTCCGCCTGTGACCAGCACCCGCTTCATTTCGCTCAGAGTTTTTTCCAGATGGGGGGTGTGTCCGATGGCTAAGCCGCACACAATGACATCAATGCTGTGCGCTGCAAGCGGAATGGCGGTCATGGATGCAGCACCCGCCAACCTGAGCCTGCCTGCCTGTAACATGTCAACGCTGTCATCAAGGCTGATGACCTGTTTTGCCCCGTGTGCTTGGGCTTCCTTCCCCCATCGGCCTGTCCCACACGCCAAGTCCAGCACGATTTTTCCGTGTAAATCGGGCAGCAGTTCGCGCATGACCCGTGTTTCCAGTTCCATAAATGGATTGTGGGCATGGGGGGGATAGAATTTAGCCCAACGCGCATAAGCAGCACGGCTGGGGAGGGGAATGGGACGGCGGAAGAATCGCATACTCGCTATTATAGCCGCTCACCCGTGAATTCACCCCTGCTTCGTCAAGCCGAAAATGTGGTGGGAGTCATCCCCCGTTCGTGCAAGATGAGCCAATTTTCCAAGCCGACAAACGTTCGAATGGCGGAGTCGACCACTGTATCACAAAAAAAGTCATTGGTTGCGGCATGGGTGAGCGATTCGCGGAAGTGCCTCCACATCTCGCCTGTATTTTCGCCATAGCCACTAAAAAATTGAACGTTTAAATCCGTTCCGAATTGGCGAAGTAAATGGCGGGTGATTATTTGCCCCCCCAATGACGCACCTTCCAACACATACCAGCAGCCCCATAGGGCGGCGCTGTTTTCAAGCGGGGGAAGCGCAGCACAAAGGGGAAGAGTCGATGGCACAATGCCCAATGCCTGTAAATCCTTTTCCAGCGAGTGACATTTGTGACGGGGGGTAAAGTCAAAGTCAATGAAGGGTTGAAGTTCCGCTAAGTGGGTTTCTAAAGGACGATAAAAACCATAAAATATACTCAGCAATTGGCGGTAATCCTGTAGGGTGACATCGGGGCGCATCAACACGGCGTTAAAAGGATGGGCTTCAAGCCGTTCATGGTAGAGACGGGTTTCGGTTTTTAGGCGCTGCATGATCATGGGACAACTCCTCTTGAGACAAACAGTGACTATTCTGCGGCTTTTGCGGCGGAATACCAAGCATCAGCATTAAGAAGAAAATTGCGGCGGGTGTGGTTCGCACAATCCCTGTGTTGAGACTATCCTTAAACAAGGTCAGGCACACACTTAACCAGATGGAATTTTAAGGTTATGCGAAAAAAACTTTGGGTTTTGCTGGCGGTTTTGGTTGTGGGGGCGGTGCGCGGGCAATCGGATGAAGCGCTGGTGCCACTTGTCCCACAAACCGTCTTGCTGACCGATGACTCGTCAGTGAGCCGTTTTGCATTTGAGGCACAGGCGGGGGATGTCTGGTCGTTTACCGCGCAAACGGCTCGCTTTGAATCGGTTGACCCGGTGCTAAAACTCTACGCTTCGGACGGGGTATTGCTGCTGGAAAATGACAATGAAAGCCGTACTAGCACCGATGCACGGTTAGAAGCGTGGACAGCGCCTGCCGATGGGGTGTATGCGCTGGAAGTGGCGCGGGAAGGCTTGGCACGCGGCATTACCAGTGGAAACGCCATCCTCACTGCGATTCCCGGTTACAGCCAGCTTGTGTTTTCCGCCGACTCCTTGCTTTTATCCGATTCCCCGTTGGTGATTTCAGAAGAATCCACGCCGCTGGATATGCGATTCACGGTCAGCGACATCCATACAGGTTTTTCGCTGGTCTCGGCGGGGTGGCGCTTGGAAATTTTGCCCGATGGCTGGCGCTTGACAACCCAAGCGGAAACCGGCTTGAGTCCCGTCTTTGCGGCGGATTTTGCGTTCGGGGTGGGGAACTATCAACTTTTGGTGACACCCACCGCGTTTAACCTCTCTGTCGATGGCGAGTCTGTGATGGCGATTGCGCGTGAGATTCAGGTAGGCGGGGTGACGCTGGTGGGTGGGGCAAGTTTTGCGTCGGCGCTGGCAACCACCCCTTTTTATGATGGCGAAATCGCGCTGCCGCCGGTTGCGCCACAGGAACGCCTGTATTCAGAGGCGTTTAATCCGCTTGAAATCATGGCGGAATTGGGAACATTGGGTTATGCGGTGGAAACAGGTGGATTAACGCTGCGTGTGCCGCGTGGTCTCATCGAAACCGCCAATACAGGCTACAGTTTGTACCCCCTCAACACGGGTGATGATGTCACCGATTTTGTGCTGAGTTTTGAAGGGCGGATTCCCGATTCGGGGGTGGGCGCGGCCTGTGGTATGACCTTCCGACAGGTCAACGCGGAAAATTTCGCGGCGGTGCTGTTTTCTGAGGATGGCAATTTATACATTTTGCAGTACGCGGGCGGGGAACTGCTGCCGATGGGCTTGGCGGTGCAGAGTATCTGGGTTGACCCCACCGAAAACGCGGTTAATTGGGTCGTGCTGGTGGTACAGGACGACACCGCCACCGTCTATGTGAATGGGCGCTTGGCGGGACGGGGCAATATCACCGAGCAAGCCGGGGCGCTGCAACTGGGCGTGTATTTAAATGAACCCGTGTATACCCTGTGTACGCTGGATAATTTGTGGCTGTGGGAATTGGAGTAGAAAAAGTTTTCAGTTGTCGGTTATTGGTAAAAAAAATGACTGCATAATCTGTTAGAAAAATTTCCTGATAGGAAATCACTTATTTGATGAAATTTTGACATTCCCATTTGCTCTTGTTATATTTTTCTTTTGTTAGAAAAATATAGAACAACTGTGCATATTTTCATAAGTTACGCAAAAAAGGATACGCGGGACTTAGCGCTTCAATTGCGCGATATTTTTGTTTCCTTGCCGAGCATCACCGCTTGGATGGATGAATCATTAGAAGCAGGGGGAAGTTGGGCGCGTCAGATTGAACGTGAAATTAAGCGCTGTGATTTGTTTGTAGTTCTTATCTCCCCGGATGTCAACCGAGAACAAACATCAATACAAGATGGTAGCTTTGTTCTCAATGAAATCCAATATGCAAAATATCAATATCGAAAGCCTATTTTGCCTGTCATGGCACAAAAAACGGACATGCCAGTTGAAATTGTGGATATACAATATATTGATATTACAAAAGACCGCGAAAAAGGAATTGAAAAAATTATTGAAGATGTCTGCAAAAGAGCAGGTATTGACACACCTTTTCAAATTCAGATGCGAAAGCAGCAGGCAGAAATTGATCATCAAAAGAAAATTGAGGAAGAACAGCGTTTAAAGGCTGAAGCCGCGAGAAGATCTGAACAGGATCGCATTGCACGGGAAAAAAGGGAAGAAACTGCTCGGCTGCAAGCATTTGCAGAAGAACAGAAGCGTTTAAAGGCCGAGTCTGTAAAAGCTGCTGAACATGAGCTTAAAAATCAAAAACAAAAGCCTGTTCTCTTAGATCCTCTAGGTTTTAAAAGAATAAGCTATATTCCAAATTTAACCCCTTTATCTGGGTGGGGGATTTTTTTTGGTGTGGTTATTCTGGTCATTATCGGGTTAGTGGTGGCGGGGGTGCCAAAAGATTTTCGCAGTGACGAAGGCATTCTGGACACCGACGCGGTGTTAATGTCGGATTTATCGCTGCTGGCGTATGTGCTGCTGATTGTGCCTTCCATGGTGATTGGCTACAGGTTTGCCCGCAGCAAAAAATTCGTCCCGCATCATCAGGTGGTCATGACGGGGGTGATGCTGTTTAACTGGGCGCTGATTGCCTTCATCATGGCGGTGACGTATGACGGGTTGCAAGAATTTCGCTCGGAAGACAGCGTAGCGGGAGATTTCCGGCTTGCGTCGTTGCACATGGTGATTGCCCTGTCCGCCCAATTGCTTGGTACGTATCTAGTCATTCGTATGTGGTTTGAGGATGTGTTGCCCGCGTGGGCGAAAGTCAAAAAAATCAAGCGTTACATGCGGCTGACGTTGGCGGGGTGGTTGATTGCAGCCGCACTTGGCGCAGCGACCTATATTCAGATTTATGATCTTCCCGGCAGTGGCGGGAGTAGTATGTTGCCATTACCCTTACAGACACCGGAAGTGACAGATGAACCAAGCAATACGACTGATAATAATGTGCCTGATTCTACCCCGGAAGCCACGCCTGAAGTTAATGAAACTCCAGAGTCTACAAATTAATAGATAGCATATATCATTTAGTTTTGTTCAATATCTCAGATTTTTCAATCTGTCATGTTGGGGAAAACGTTATATTTGTTAGTAGGGTCATTTATATATGTAAGGGAGAAATTTTCATGCAAAGTAAAAAATCAACAGATGTTTCGAACCTCAAGCCCCTGTCCGCTTGGGGGATTTTTTTTGGGGTGGTCATTCTCATCATTATCGGGTTAGTGGTGGCGGGGGTGCCAAAAGATTTTCGCAGTGACGAAGGCATTCTGGACACCGACGCGGTGTTAATGTCGGATTTATCGCTGCTGGCGTATGTGCTGCTGATTGTGCCTTCCATGGTGATTGGCTACAGGTTTGCCCGCAGCAAAAAATTCGTCCCGCATCATCAGGTGGTCATGACGGGGGTGATGCTGTTTAACTGGGCGCTGATTGCCTTCATCATGGCGGTGACGTATGACGGGTTGCAAGAATTTCGCTCGGAAGACAGCGTAGCGGGAGATTTCCGGCTTGCGTCGTTGCACATGGTGATTGCCCTGTCCGCCCAATTGCTTGGTACGTATCTAGTCATTCGTATGTGGTTTGAGGATGTGTTGCCCGCGTGGGCGAAAGTCAAAAAAATCAAGCGTTACATGCGGCTGACGTTGGCGGGGTGGTTGATTGCAGCCGCACTTGGCGCGGCGACCTATATTCAGATTTATGATCTTCCCGGCAGTGGCAGTTCCAGTTCTGATTCTGTGCCTACTGCCACGCCCGAACCGATGGATGTGCCTGCCTCTGACGCTACCGAAATGCCTGCACCGGAAGCGGCTACTGAAGTTCCTACTCAGGAAGTAACGTCTGAACCCGAAGCACTAATGGAAAAC
The DNA here is from genome assembly GCA_964639245.1 of uncultured Anaerolineae bacterium. Lineage (GTDB taxonomy): Bacteria > Chloroflexota > Anaerolineae > Aggregatilineales > J027 > SB15. Next base: position 113,513 of record CAZXCU010000012.1, on the reverse strand, counting down.
ACACCAGAGGCAGAAGTCGAAATGGAGGACACCCCGGAAGTCGACGAAACCCCCGAACCGGATGATGATTAAAGCGAATGCTTTTGATGCCCAACCCCTCCTATATAAAGAGGGGTTTGACCTCTATAGACCCAAATTCCTATGACAAAATTTGGAATATTGTTATAAAATGGTTATAAGATACATTTGTATTTCTGCATTTATTACGATTAATGATAGAATAAATGCACTTCATACAAAAGTAGTCTCCTGCGTTTCATTCCTTTCACGAGCGGCACCCCATGATTGATGGGGTGTTTTTTTGCGATGTGTTTCTTCGCTTGGGGAAATTTGTGAAGGTTTTGTGAAACAATGTCTGTCTCATGTATCTGCTAGTTGCGTTCTTAATCTGACAGGCGTATAGTGTTAGTTGCCCGTATGTAAGCGAAAAGGAAACAATACAATGTGGGCTTCTAAATACGCAAAATTTATCTGTCTTTTTCTTCTCTTATTCATCTCCAGAGGAAATTGGGTACGGTCTGCCAGAGCGCAATGCGCCCCGAATGGCGATAACAACGCAAATGCTATTGTGTGCGACAGCACCGATACGAATGGCATCGATGGTCAGGGTGGAGATGACCAGATTACCGTGACTGACAACGCCGGAATCATCAGCAATCCTGCCGGAGATGCGATTCAAGGTGGCGCGGATAACGACAAAATTGACGTGGACAGCGCCACCGTGACAGGCGGCACGAACGGCGATGGGATTGATGGGGGTGACGGAGATGATGAAATTTCTGTCTATGGCTCATCTACCGTGACAGGTGGCGCAAACGGTAATGGCATCAACGGCGGAACAGGTACAGATTCCGTTTTTGTCGGGGGTGGAACACAAATTGTCTGCGGTTTAAATTCCGAAGCCATTGATACTGGCGATGATGACGATGAAGTGGATGTGACAGACACTGCCCAGATTGTTTGTTCGGTTGGCACGGGGATTTTGACGGGCGAAGGCTTCGATCAGGTCACGGTGACGGGCAACGGTGTGGTTGATGGCGGTGACGCTGGCATGGACACCGGTATCGGGAATGACAAAATCATCGTGAACGGCAATGCTTCGGTGAGTGGCGATGTCGGGATTATCACTGGCGACGGCAACGATACGGTTTTGGTTGCCAATACTGCCGATGTTACAGGTGCTACCGATGGGATTTCTACCGGAAACGGCGATGATACCGTCACGGCGACGGGCGATGCGTCCATCTCTGCCGGGACGAACGACAACGCCATTGATACCGGAGCCGGGAATGATACGGTGGTGGTGGGTGATGTACAGGTCTATGGGGTGATTAACGGCGGTGCTGGCACAGATACGCTAACTTTTACCCAGACCGTTCAACAAAGCGAATATGAAGCGCTGGCGCAGTACATCATAAGCGTCAACGGCGATTCTGGCACGCATGAGGTGTTCATCAACGGACAAAAATATACATGGACAAGTTTTGAAGCGCTGGTCGATATGCTGGTGATTGCCGCACAGCAGGTCGAATTTGAAGGCGCGGCGGGCTTATCAATTTTTGTTCCCGAAGAACCACAATCTGGCACGCTGTGCGATGATGGTGTAGTAAAGGTGTTCCGCGATGTAAATAACAACCTTGCGGTATATTCCGATTTTAGAACCGATTTGCCCAATGGTTTTCTGGTTGCCGTGCTGACCCCCTTCCAACTGACCCCCGGAACACGCGCTTTTACCATCGACGAACCACACAAGGGCTGGTATGTGACAGTCGGCAGTTCTAAAGATTTGTGGGTATTTGACGCAGCCAATCGCGTTGTTAGTTCAACCTGTCACTATCAAGCGTAACGTCTAAAATTGTTTATATTCTCAGAAGGGGCAATTCGCCCCTTTTTTGATTCCTGACCTAAATAAGGTACATATTCTCTGATTGACAAAAACTACTCACCGGGTGTATAGTTTTTCTATGAAGCTACTCACTGAGTGTATAGGTTTTCTATGTCGGTTAAAAACACCCTTCTGGCTTTGCTCTACCAGCGCCCCATGCACGGATATGAACTGGGAAAACAGATGGTGCTGGCTGTCAACGCGGAGTGGGAGGTTAAGCCCGGACAAATTGCCAGCACCTTAACGCGCTTGTACGAGGCAGGTTTGGTGGACTATGAAATCGAAACAACAGACGATGCCCCAGACCGCAAAGTCTATTCCATTACGGAAGCCGGGGTGGATGAACTCAAAAACTGGTTCATTACTCCCGAAGTGCGCGAATACCGCTTGGGGGATGCGTTTTACATTAAATTGGTGCTGAGTCTGATGCAAGGCCCGGTATCCCCGGATGAAGTGTTGATGAGTCAGCGCCGTGAACTGTACCGTCATCTGCATGATGTTACAGAGATGCGGCGGCAGACCAATGTACACACCCAACTTCCGATGGCACTGCTGCTGGATAGCGCGATTATGCACCTTGAAGCCGATTTGCGCTGGATTGAAATGTGCGAAGCGCGACTGCCAGATTTAAAAGACTATCAACCACCCAAAGCGGAAAGCAAAATGCGCGGGCGACCACGCCGCAAAGAAGAAGTTCAAGATTAACGGGAAGGACATACCATGTCGGTCATTTCAACCGAAGGACTCACTAAAATTTACGGGGAAAATACACACCCTGTTGTTGCCTTGCAGGAGGTGAATTTGCAAGTGGCGCAGGGCGAATTTGTCGCCATTATGGGGCCAAGCGGGTCAGGCAAAAGTACCCTGCTCTATCTGTTAGGGGGATTGGAAAGTCCGACCCGTGGCAAGGTCTGGTTGAACAACACCGACCTGACAACCTTGAATGATGACCAGCTTTCCCGGATTCGCCGCACACAACTGGGCTTTATTTTCCAGTTTTTTAATCTGATTCCGGTGCTTTCGGCGCGGGACAATGTGGCGATGCCCTTGATTCTCGATGGAGCATCACGGGCAGAAGCGCTCAAAAAAGCCGATACCCTGCTGGATAGTGTTGGATTGGATGAACGCAAAAGTCATCGGCCTGCCGAACTTTCTGGCGGACAGCAGCAGCGTGTGGCGCTGGCGCGGGCGATGGTGTCTAGCCCTGCGTTGATTCTGGGGGATGAACCCACGGGCAACCTCGACTCACGTTCCAGCGACGAAGTGATTCAAATGCTGCGACGGGTGGTGGATACCTCCGGGCATACGATTATGATTGTGACACATGACCCGCGTGTTGCTGCTTATACAGACCGTATCATTTTCTTGAAAGATGGGCGGGTGGTGGATGAAAACCGTCTGAAAGGTCAACCCAGCACTGCCGATTCGATTCGGGAACAGTTGGGGCGGATGTCGGTAGGATAAGGGAGGTGTAGCATGAAACTGTCTTCTATGATGCAAATGGGAATGATGGCGCTCCAATATATGAAAGGGCGCAAACTGCGTACCACCCTGACCACGCTGGCGATTGTGTTTGGTGTGGCGATGATTTTTGCCTTTAACCTCATTTTGCCCAGTGTCTACGATGCGTTTGAGCGCAGCATGACCATTGGCGGGGAACAGGCCGATTTAGCTGTTACAAATGTAACGCGGGAAGGTTTCTCGCCTGATGCTGTGATGAATATTGTCGCGCAGGTGGAAGGCGTTGAAAATGTTACGGCGTTACTACGTCGCCGTGTGCTGCTGCCCGTTGAGGGCAATCATCCCGTGTTGGGGTCAGCTTCTTTTGTGGATATTACCGGGGTTGACCCCTTGCATGATGCGCGGGACGTGCGCGAAGGGCGTTTTTTGCAGGCGGAGGACATCGGCATGATTGTTATTTCGCCAGATATTAACCTTGCACCCGGTGAAACCCTCACTCTGCCCTTGGGGACAGGGTTACAAACCTACACGGTGGTAGGGGTATTGCAAACCGAAACCAACCAACCCCATATCCTGATGACCTTGCCAGAGGCGCAAACCGTGTTTAACCAACCCGGCCTAGTAAACGTGATTGAAGCATCCCTCGCAGATGGCGCAGACAAAGAACAGGTCGTGCAGCGCGTCGAAAAAGCACTGGGTTCAGGTTATGAGGTCAATTCAGAATTGGCAAATATGCTGGCGGTGGCGGATGTGGGCTATGCCATCATCAATTTGCTGGGTGCGATTGCGCTCTTTCTGGGTGGATTCCTCATTTTTAATACCTTCCGCACGGTCATTATTGAACGTCGGCACGATTTAGCCATGCTGCGGGCAATTGGCGCAACCCGCCGTCAACTGACCCAGATGATTCTCATCGAAAGTTTGCTGCAAGGGCTGGCAGGCACCATCATCGGCCTTATTTTAGGGTATCTGCTGGCCTTGGCGATGCAATCATGGTTGCGCGGGTTGGTGGATGAATTCATGAGTGGGGTAGAAATTGAAATGTCGCTCACAGGGACAGGAATCGGAATGGCTGTCGGGATGGGCTTGTTGACCACCTTTTTTGCGGGATATTTACCTGCTCGCAAAGCCGGACACATTTCTCCGATTGCAGCACTGCGCCCTGTAACCGCTTCTGAGGCGAATCGGGCAGCACGCTGGGGACTCACCGTTGGGGGTGTGCTGCTGGTGTTGGCGGTGCTGCTGCTGATTGGCAGCGATAAAACCACCGTGTTAGGCGCGGTTTTGTTCCTTGTGGGGATGGTGGTGGCTTCGCCAAGTCTGGTTGTACCAATGGCGCGGTTGTTCCAACCAATGCTGACTGTCTGGTTTTCCCGCGAAAGCGAACTTGCCCAGCACAACATGACCCGCCAACCGGGACGCGCTGCCATCACCGCTAGTACCTTGATGATTGGACTGGCGACGCTGGTGCTGATTGCGGCGGTGGTCAATGGGTTTGGTGTGATGCTGGACAATTTTTTTGACAGCAACTTCTCCAGCGACGTAATGCTGATGCCGCCACAGGTGAGCAATTACAGCACTGTGGCAGGGGCAGATGCACAACTAGCGAACGCACTGCGCGACCTGCCCGAAGTTGAAACGGTCAATACGATTCGTTATGCTTCCAGCGCCCATGACGGCGCACGAATTGAAATTTTAGGGATTAACGCAGCGACCTTTGTAGAAACCTCGCCCCTCGTGTTTAACGAAGGCAACCCCGATGAGGCATATCAGGCGTTAAGCGATGGGCGCACAATGTTGGTCAATTCGCTGGTTGCCACCGCCTTTGGGTTAGAGATTGGCGATGAATTTGCCCTACAGACCGCAAACGGAGTACAAAATTACCGCGTGGTGGGGATTGGCGACGATTTGTTCAACTTTAAACTGAACACGTTTTACATCTCGCAAGAAAATATGGCGCTGGATTTTGGCAAAACCGAAGATGTGATGCTGATGCTCAATCTCCAACCGGGAACAGACAAAACCCGTGCGATAGAAAAAATTAAACAGGTTGCCTCCGCTTACCCACAATTTCAAGTGGAAGATACGCGGGTTTATCGGGAGGAAATGCAGTCCACCACCAACAATACCCTGCGCCTCTATTGGGCAATTGGCATTCTCATCCTGATTCCGGCGGTTCTGGGTTTGCTGAATACGCTGACGATAAATGTGCTGGAGCGTACCCGCGAAATCGGCATTGTGCGGGCAATCGGCGGCAGTCGCAAACAGGTACAACGGATGGTCACAGCCGAGGCGCTTTTGCTCGGTCTGTTCGGAGCCGCAACGGGTGTGCTGGCGGGGGTTGCCATGAGCTATGGCTTTACCTTGGCGTTTGGCAGCATCGGTTGGAAAGTTCCGTATGAAATTCCATATATTGGCATGGGTGCAGTGGTGGTGCTGGCGATTGTCCTTGCGTTGTTCGCCAGTGTCTTGCCCGCCCGTAACGCTGCAAAGCTGGATATCATCCGGGCCTTACAGTACGAATAAAAAAAAGAGGGCGTTGCGGCCCTCTTTCCACATTAGGAGAGTATCACAGGTCAAAGTTTAAGTATTCGCCGCTATCCATTCGCGGTAGACATGAGCTGACCGCTTGGGGGTGCGCGTTTGGGTTTCAAAATCGACATAGTAAAGGCCGAAGCGCTTGGCGTAGCCCTCTGCCCATTCAAAATTATCCATCAGACTCCATGCGAAATAGCCTGCCACGGGCGCACCTTCATCAATCGCCTGAGACAGCGCGTTGAGGTGCGATTCCAGAAAGGCCACGCGGCGTGGGTCTTCGACAATGCCATCGGTTGGCGGCGGGTCTTGGAAAGACGAGCCGTTTTCGGTGATATAGATGGTTTTCGGTTGGTAATCGTGGGTGATGCGGAGCAACGCTTGCCGCAGGCCATCGGGGTACACTTCCCAGCCCATCATGGTACGTTCGCGGCCTTCTTCATACATGGTTTTATGCTGAATCGGTTGCGAATTTTCATCCCATGCGCTCAGACTGCGGGAATAATAATTGACACCAAGAAAATCAATGGGGACAGATGCCTCAGACACTTCGTTGACATCAATCCCCTCCAACGCATTTTCGATGACCGGCAGCAGGTGGGCGGGATAAGTGCCTTTAAACACGGGTTCGTAAAACCATTGGTTGTGGTAAGCGTGAAAGCGTTCAGCCGCCGCATGATCTTTGGGGTCGTCGCTGGCGGGTTCAGGGTGCGAATAATCCATAGTAATCCCGACATTCGCATTGGGAACAAGTTCGCGGATGATGGGGACGGCTTTTCCATGCGACAGAAGTTCATGATGGGCAACTTTGTACGCCGTGGGTAAATCGCGCAAGCCCGGCGCATGACGACCATAAAAATTGCCGACAAATGCCACTACCCACGGTTCATTAAAAGTAATCCAGTCGGTGACACGATCCCCCAAGACCTCTGCCATCAGCGCGGTATAATCGGCAAACCACTGCACGCTGTCCCGATTCGCCCAGCCGCCTTTGTCCTGCAAGGCCTGGGGCAAATCCCAGTGGTACAGGGTCACGAAAGGCCGAATATCGGCGGTAAGGAGTTCATCCACCAATCGGCTGTAAAAATCGAGGCCGGGTTCGTTCAGTTGCCCCGTGCCTTCTGGCAAGACACGCGGCCACGCCACTGAAAAGCGATAGGCTTTGACCCCCAGACTTTTCATCAGCGCCACATCTTCTTTATAGGTGTAGTAATGATTGCAGGCGACATCGCCATGCTCACCATTGTTCACCTTGCCGGGAGTGTGGGAAAAGCGGTGCCAGATGCACTCCCCGCGTCCTTCTTCCAAACTTGCACCCTCTATCTGGTAGCTTGAGGTTGCTGTCCCCCACAGAAAATTTTTCGGAAAAGCCATGCTCTCTGTTCCTTTGATTAACGCACTAAGTGCTTCATCCGGTAAGTTCTTTCGTAGGGGAGGCGACGGACTGCGCGTCCTTAGCACCTCCCCCTACAGAATTTTCACCTAATAAATTGGTTTTTCGGTAGGGGTGGGTCTCCAACGGAGAAAGATGTGAAACATCTGTAACCCACCCTCTGAACTAATTTATCGGATACAGCACTAAGAGACTGTCTGAATATTATCTCGCAAGGGCGGGAATCGGGATATGCTCGCCTATTTTCGGGAACAAAGTCTCCCTTGCAATGCCCCTTGTCCCCGCCCCTACAAGCGAAAATTCCGAATTTCCAGACGGTCTCTAAAACGACCTTACAACTTTATTTGTAGGTAAGAGTGAGCCTAAAAAATACCATTTGTAGACTCACTCTCGCAAAAATTTATTTGTCCACCCCGGTCACGACCACCCCGCGCATAAACACACGCTGGGCGGCGAAGAACAAAATCACCGGAATGACAAGTGCCATCATGGAAGTCGCCTGCACGAGATGCCGCTGCTGGTCAAACACATAGTTGAACTGCTGAATCCCGACGGAAATCGGCTGCAAATCGCGTGCGCCCAACAGATAAATCAAGGGTTCAAAATAGTCATTCCATGCAAACACAAAGTGGAACAACGACACCGCTACAATGGCCGGCCATGCTTGCGGGATGATGACCGAAATCAGAATACGGAACGGCCCCGCCCCATCCATCATCGCGGCTTCATCCAGTTCACGCGGCAGAGTACGGAAATATTGCCGCAGCAGAAAAACATTATACGCATTGGCAAAAAAGTGCGGCACGATCAGCGGCAGCCATGTGCCTGTCCAGCCCAAAAATTTATCCGAGAAAAAGGCGTAGGTTGGCACAAGCGTGACCTGACGCGGCAGCACAATCGTCGCAACCAGAATGAGAAACAGGATATTTTTACCGGGCAGAGGGAAACGCGCAAAGGCATAGGCCACACAAATGCTGGAAAGCACCGTGCCAATCAAGCCTACGACTGCGATGAAAGCGGTGTTAAACAGCAGACGCGGAAATTCAATTTCACGCCAGACGGTGGGGTAATTGTCCCACTGCGGGTCGAGTTCTTTGACGGGTTGGAGCGTTTGCACCCATTCTTCATTCCAGATGATGGTCTCGGTGGGATTGTCGGGGTCAAGGTAGTAGGTGTCGGTGCGTCCCGGACGGCCTTCTTTGACCAGCGCCAATTCTTTTTCGCCACCTTCCAACGGTACAACATACAAGGGATATTCTGAACCGGGCGTGATGCTGACTTCGGGTAGGGCTTTGCCCCGATGGGTATATTCGATGGGTAGTTGGACGGTTTCTAAAGTGGTCACATCTCCCTGCCAGACAATGGGTGTGGCATCTTGATTGGCGGGGTCTACGAACACGCTCTCGGCTTCGCCCTGTTTTGCCAGCGCCAATTCGATGGTTCCTGCGTCGGTAGGCACAAGGTACACTGGATATTGGCTGTTGCGGGTAATTTCGTATTCAGGGTAATCGGCCCCAAAATATTTATAAATTTTGGTTTCTGTGGCAGGCACAAGACCTTCCATCATGCCTTCAAATTCGATAATGCCTGCGTTGGGATTTTTGGTGTTCACAAAAATGGTACGTGCTTCGTTGCTGAACACCAGCGCCAGTTCTTGCACCGCGCCTTCATGTTCCACCAGATACACCGGATATTTCCCACCCTGTGCCACTTGATATTCAGGAATGAGTTCGCCTTCATAGGTGTAGGTCACGGCGGTGCGGGGCAGCAGGTCGCCATCCACGATTTGCGTCTGATTTTTCAGCGAAGTTACCGCCATGTAGCCAAACGGCGAAAGAAACGCCGCAAGGATGATAGTTGCCAAGAGTGTCACCATCGCCCGTGTGCCAAACTGAGTCAGTTGTTTGCTGTAGAAGGGCGACGTGTTATTCATGGTTTTGGAAGAATGTTCGGTTATGGCGGCCATTAGTCTCTATCTCCTGCATAATATACCCAATAGCGGCCTGTCGCAAAAATGAACAAGGTTACCGCCATTGCCATCGCAAACAACAGCCATGCTAGGGTCGAACCGTAGCCCATGTCCTGAAAACGGAAGGCGACGCGATAAAAATAAACGTTGTAAAACAAAGTCGCGTTGCCGGGGTCGCCGGAGCCGTTTTTGAGAATGTAGGGAATATCGAAATAGCGGAACAGCCCCACCACCGACAGCACTAAGTTATAAAAAATCACGGGGGAAATGAGGGGGAGCGTAATTTTACGGAAGGCGGTAATCGGCCCTGCACCGTCGACTTTCGCCGCTTCATACAAATCCGTCGGAACGGTTTGCATACTCGCCAACGTAGTCAACATGGCATTGCCGGTTGTCCAGATACCAATAATAAACAGGGCAGGGTAAATCCAGAAGGGGTCAAACAACCAATCTGGCCCGCGCACCCCAAACGCCCATTCCAGAAAACGATTCATCCAGCCGCCTTGACCGGACAAAAATCCATTAAAAATATAAATAATGGAGACAGTTGGCACCATATAAGGCATATAAAACAAGGTGCGGTAGAGCCGTTTGGCCCAGAGCGCTTTGGCGTTGAGCAGTGTTGCCAAGCCAATCGGGATAATCACCGAAAGGGGCAGCGCAAACGAAGCATATTTAATTGTGACCCATAGCGCATCGCGTAAGTCGGGGTCAGTCGTCAGGCGTTCGTAGTTATCAAAACAATGGCTGAACCCGTCCTCACACAAAAAGCGGGCATTTTCGGGGGCGCTGAGTTCAAAGCTGGTAAAGGTAAAAATCAGCGAGGCAATCATCGGAATGGCGGTAAACGCCAGAAAGCCAAAAATCCAAGGTGAAAGAAAAACCCATCCCCACCGCCTCTGGCGTTGTTCCAATGTTAGTCCCTGACGCGGTACACTCGTGGGATTGGGGTAGGATTGAACATGGTCAACTGTTGCCATGAGGTTTACTCCAAAAATCTGTTTTGCATGGGAGAAAAGGGGGACGGCACAGGCCGCCCCACCACATATGGAGAGTCGAAGTTATTGGGCCGGTTCGGCATCAAAGATGGCTTGCAAATCCGCACGCAGGGTTTCGAGTTCCGCCGCGATATCCAGACCTTCGGTGCCTTGAATGAGTGTCATGAAAGCCGAGAGCCGTTCGTCTGCTTGACGGAAATTCGGGAAGTACCCTTCATGGCTGGGAACGTCAGGATAGGCCTGGCTGTCAAGGACGACTTGCCAGTTCACACCCTGCGGGAAGTTTTCTTCCAACCCGGCAAAGAAGGCATCTTGGTCAGCAGCGTCGGCGGGCATCCCACCGTACACATCCAGCAGGGTCAAAGAGGCTTCGCCCAACAGGTAGGAAAGCACTTCAAAGGCGGCTTCTGGATTTTCGGTGTCTTTCAAAATACGGAAGGTATCGGCATGGAGTTTGGCGGTGACCACACCATTGTAGGTAGGCAGTGCGCCTGCGTCCCAGTTGGTGACTTCACCCGTGCAGCAGGTGTACCAGAGGTGGGTGGCTGCCATCGCTACGTTACCGGAGGAGAACACGTTGCCCGCCGCGAGCAAATCGCTTTGAGCATACGGATCGTTGGGGATGAAGTGTTTTGTCCACATGCCTTCATAGTACCAGTTGGCAGCATCAACCCAGTTTTGCGGGATCACGGCGTTGCCTTCGTCGTCCAACAGGTCAGCACCGCCGAAGGGGGTGGCGAACAGGGCGCGGGCATCGGAAGGCCACTGAGAAGCATAACCGAACTGCACAATTTTGGTCGGGTCAAAGTCAGGCGAGGTCGCATCGTTGCCGTTTTCATCGAGGGTCAACAGCATGGCAACTTCTTCCATTTTTTCGACTGTCCATTCATCACCGTCGGCATAGGTTTCCCCGTAAGCGGCGGGAGGATAGGCCAAGCCGGCTGCATCAAACAGGTCACGGTTGAACCACAGGAACGAGGGGAACACGCCGAAAGGCAGACCAATCAGGCCTTCGCCTTCGACACGGTAGAAGTCCACCAGCGCCGGGTCAAAACGGGAGAGATCGTAGCCAGTCGATTCAATCAGGGGTTCGAGATCGAGCCATTGACCCGCATACGCATTGGAACCGCGAATCCCCACCGGGCCGATAATATCGGGGGAGTCACCGGAGGCAATCAAGGTGCTGAGGGTGTCATAAGCGACGGTGTTGTCCGCCAGAATCAATTCCAGTTCAATATCATCATGGGAGGCGTTGAATTCTTCGACAACCGCTTCTTGGGCTTCGATTTGTTCGGGTTGACCACCCGCGCCGAGACCGACAAACCATTGAACCACCACGGGTTCTTGAGCAGAAACAACCGTTTTACGCGAAGGCAATGCCACAGCAGCCAACAGAAGTGCTACAATTAGCAGGATAAATAGGGCTTTAAGGTGTTTAAACATCTTGATCTCCTAAATTTACTTAATTCGCTCTCGTACAGCGAACGGATTTTTTGACATGGGGTGCAAACCCCGTGTTTTTTTCCCACAACTTGTGTCAGGCACTCTCCTTTTCTGGGAACGCTCCCAGTGTATGCTAAAAAAAACTTAGGCAGAAGCGCGAACGACAAGCTCTACCGGCGAATATTTGCGGTAGGGAATTTCCTGTCGGCCTTCTAATATATTAATCAAACCTTCGGCGGCGGCAGCCCCACTATCTTGAATGGGTTGGTGGATGGTGGTCAGGGGCGGATTGGCCCGTGCTGCCATCGGAATATTATCAAACCCTGCCACCGCAATATCTTCGGGAACCCGCAGCCCGGCTTCCTGAATGAGCCGCATTGCGCCAATTGCCATCACATCGCTGGCGGCAAAAACCGCGTCGGGACGAAGCGGGAGCAAAGAAGCCATGCTTTCTCGTCCGCCTTGCTCGGTATAGTGACCTGAGGGCGCAATCAGGCGGGGGTCGAGCGGGCAACCTGCATCGCGCAGCGCATTTTTATAGCCTTCCATGCGGTCTTGGCTGGAAGTCAGGCCTTCGCGTCCGGGAATGATTGCAATTCGTTCGTACCCGCGCTGAATCAGATAGGTGGTCATCTGATAGGCTGCGCCCACGTTATCAATATCCACGTAATTGGCTTCGGTGTGTCCATACGGAGGCCGCCCCACCAGAATGTAGGGTTTGCCGCTCTCGTTGAGCCGCCCCATGATGACTTCATCCAGCACCGCCGAGACCACAATCAACCCATCGGACAGACGGTGATTCAGCGCACGGTTATAAAAATGAATGTCATCCGTGGTGTCTCCGGTGAGCCAGAGCGTGATGCTGTAATCAAATTCATGGGCTTTGAGGGTTGCACCCTGTAAAAGCGTCGGAAAAAACGGATCACTAAACAAATCGCTCACAATATGCGGGATGATGACACCGAGAACACGGGAACGCTGCGAGGCCAATGCCTGTGCTGCGGGGTTCGGGCTGAAATGGTGTTCGGCAATCACTGCCATAATTTTATTGCGGGCGCGTTCGCTCACGTTGGGATGTCCGGTAATGACGCGGGAAACGGTTGACCGGGAATAGCCACTCAGTGCGGCAATGTCTTCAATTGTGTGGAGGTCAACATTTTTTTGCGTCATAAGTTTATATCCGTTTGCATTTTGGGAGCGCTCCCAAAAGTTACTTTTAGTATAGCCCAAATCAAACGCGAGTCAAGGATTTCGTAAAAAATTTTTCAATGTCATGAAAAACTTGTGTATTTTGTCAGGGGAGGGGGTTAATAAGATTTTGCGGACTCGCCCATGTATTTCAACACAATGCGGTCACGCGGAATGCCTGCCTGTACGAGGGCATCCACCAGGGGTTTGTCATTTACATCATGCTCAATGATGATTTGTTCCGTTGATGTGTGAATTCATAAGGTATCAAGGTCTAAAGGTTCGGTGTGACCGGCCTCAAATTCTGCCAATGCTTCCTCTGCCAATCGTGCAAGGACAGCCTGCGATTTCGCAAATGCAAGATTCCAACGCAATTCATCCTCTAGCTCTTCCAAGATCCATGCTGCGAATAAATCCTGTTCAGAATCCGACAGCGCTGAGGCTTTTTCAAACGCTTTTTCAAGTAACTCGGTCATGGTTGACTCCTACTATTGGGCGGAGTTTATCCGCCCCGATTTGATATTCTAACCGAAAAATTTCTTCAACAACCCGCCAATGACCCCATCATCAATCTGCTGGTAATTTTCCAGAATGTCCCGGAGTTCTTTGGGGGCAATATCCGTCAAGCCATATTTTTTCGCTAGCCGCAGCAGGTCATCAATATCACCGGAGTCAATGCCATCCGCCAGAATTTTTTGAATTTCGCCATCTTGCGCCAACTTTTGTACAAATTGGAGCAGGTCTTGTTGGTCTGCCATTTTGTTTCTCCTTACAATGGATTCGTGTAGGGGTATTATAGGGGCAAACGATGAGCAAGGCCAAAAACTGACTCATGAGCGTGTTTGATTTTACGGAGGAAGATTTAATTGCCAATGAAGCAGGCAAACTTACCAGCCGACAGCGCAAAGTGCTGTCAAATATCTGGTGGCGGAAACGTTCGCAACAAGTTTGGGGGGCGCTATTCTTGCTCATGTTGGGGCTTGTGATGGGCGGGCTAGCTGACTTTTATCTCGGTTGTATAATGACTCTCCCCGCAGCTTATATGGGTTTCATTACCTTTATCCATTGGTTGAGGGTAGGCGCTGACATTGAACAAGGCAAGATTCTCAAAACGTGTGGTGTGGTGATTCAAAGCAACCGGGCGCTTCATTGGGGCAATAGGGATTTGTAGCATATCCGTATTGACCAGCAGAAGTTTGCAATTTCCGGTGAACAGTTTTTCGCTTTAAAGAATGGTGGACCTTATTGTACTTACTATTCGCTGCACACCAAATATATTTTATCTGTCAAATCCATTCATAATTCCAATGAGGAGTATCATGGATAGAGAACTTGAAGTTTTAATGCAAACATTTCATTTTTCTGCTGTCGATCTTGCCAAAAATGGACAGGGGCGAATTACAGAAAACCAGCGCATTTTATTCCAAAAGAAATTTTGGAGTTCCAATAACATTAGCTTCACAATTACTGCCATACTTATTTTCGGCCCACTTTACCTCTTACCAGTTATATTAGAAAGAAGCATCGAAGTTTCTCTACTTAGTTTACCTTTAATTGCACCAGCCTTGTTACTTGTTTATTTAAATTTTAGATTATGGTTGCGCTTACGCTCTGACCTTCACGATGAAAAAGCGGCCAGCATTTATGGAGAATTAAAATTAGATACAAGAGTTGCAGGAAATCCAGTAAAACGTGTGCTGATTAATGACGCTGTTTTTATTCTAACCAACGAACAAGTTGAACCGCTGCAAATTGGAAAGAATTATTGTTTCTATTATTTACCACGCTCGAAATTCTTACTTTCCATTAAACCAATTCGTAATCCAAACGAGCATGATCATGGAAAAAGCTAAAAATTTGCTGATGACCGCCTTTGATTTCACAGAGGAGGATTTAGAAGCCAATCAATATGGCTATTTAACGGATAGGCAGCGGCAAAACTTCCGTCAGAAATTCTTTAAAGATAACCGTGTGCAAGTCATTGGCTGGTTATTGGGTGGAGCAGTTTTATTTTTACTCCTTTTCGCTTACAGTACCACGCTGGCTTATACCCATCCACGCAACAATTTGAGCCTTGTCTTGTTTTGCATTGGCACAGGCTTATCGGCTTTAACGCTGGTCGCTGGATTTGCCATCTTGAGTAATTGGCGAAAAATTAGCAACGATATTCACCAGACCCAAGGCGATGTCCGTCAGGTGTGCGGTGAAATTGAACTCAAAACTATCACCGCTAAAAACAATGACCGCCGCACCTTTCAAATTACCCGCCGTGCCTATTTTTTGATTGTGCAGGGAGAAAAATTTCGCCTGACTGAAACACAGTTTCGGATGTTTAATCGCAAACAACCCTACTGCATCTATTACACGCCCTGCACCAAATATGTGCTTTGTGTCAAGCTAATTCAGACTGATGATTAAGCGCTTTTCCGGTCACAAGGATATATAATCAACACGGTTCTACCTAAAATTAGGAGCAAGTTTGATGGCACAAGAATTACGTTTTGATGGACGGGTTGCCCTTGTGACGGGGGCGGGGGGCGGCTTGGGGCGTTCCCATGCGCTGCTGCTGGCGAGTCGCGGGGCAAAAGTCGTGGTGAATGACTTGGGCAGCACCATGAAAGGCGATGGTGCAAGCAGTTCAGCCGCCGACGCGGTGGTCGAAGAAATTAAGGCGATGGGTGGGGAAGCGGCTGCCAATTATGATTCAGTCGAACACGGCGAAAAAATCGTGCAAACCGCGTTGGATGCCTTCGGCAAACTCGATATTGTCATCAACAACGCGGGCATTTTGCGCGATGTCAGCTTTGCCAAAATGACCGATGATGATTGGATCAAAGTGCATAATGTGCATTTGTTTGGGGCATATAGTGTCAGCCATGCTGCGTGGCCGCATCTGCGCGAAAATAATTATGGGCGGATTATCATGACCAGTTCCGCTTCCGGCATTTACGGCAATTTCGGGCAGGCCAATTATGCCGCCGCCAAATTGGGTTTGTATGGCTTGGCGCAGTCCTTAGCCATCGAAGGCAGCAAATACAATATTCTGGTGAATGCGATTGCACCCCTGGCGGGTTCGCGCATGACCGAAACCATCATGCCGCCGGAAGTCGTCGCTGCGCTCAAGGTCGAATATGTCAGTCCCTTGGTGGCTTATCTATGCCACGACTCGAATCGGGACACGGGCGGATTGTATGAAGTGGCGGCGGGGTGGATTGCCAAACTACGCTGGCAGCGCACACAGGGCGCGTTTATCCCCACCGACCCGAATGGTTTTACGATTGAAGATGTGGCGGCGCATTGGGGCGATGTCACCGACTGGACAGACGCGGAAAATCCCGCTGTGTTTAATGATACGGTCACGCCTGTTCTCAACCACATTCAGAAAAAATAGGATGGTGCGGTAGGGGCAGGTTGGGTGAATCCTGTAACCTGCCCTGCGCCGATTGCGTATTGAGAGATATATAAGGGAAGCAAAAATCCTGTGTTTGATGAACGCCCCACCGTTTCACCGAAAAATCTGCCCCAGTTTCAACAGATCGCCTTGCCGACTCATTTTCCCGTCCCCATGCCCATCCCGCAACCGATGCCGCGTCGTGCATGGAATTTCCTTGATATTGGGTTGATTGGGGTAGGGTGTGTGGCAAGTCTGATTTTGGGGCTAACGGTGGTGCGCGATGTCGCTGCCGGGATGATGAACGCGGACACGACTCCCGATATTGCATGGGTTGCCGATTCTACTGCCTACACTTTTTGTTATGTTGCAGTATTTTTAGTCGCGCTGTCTATCGCTTTGCTGCGTGGACGCACTTGGGCGGACATGGGGTTTCGCCGTACCAACACCGTTTGGTTGATTTCGGCGGTGGGTTTGGGCATCATTTTCCTGCCGATTCGCCTGGTGTTGATTTTGCTTATCGCGCTGGTGTTTGGTGGGGGGATCGAAAATGCGCTACTGACGGAGGACACCTCCACCGAGACCCCATCTACGGACTTAAATTTGTGGCTGCTGGTCGGTTTTGTGCAAGTTATTTTTATGGTGGGGGTACTTGCGCCGGTGGTCGAGGAATTTATTTTTCGCGGGATTTTGCATAGTTGGGCTGGGCAAAGACTCCCCGCGTTGCTGGCGATTGGATTAACAGGTTTTCTCTTCGGGTTGGCACATCAGGAAACGTATCTGGTGTTGAGCAATATTGTGCTGGGGTGGGTGCTGTCTGCCTCCTACCATTACAGCCGTTCGTTGTGGGTGTCCATGCTGGCTCATTTTGTCAACAACGCGATTGTGGTGGGGCTAATTTTATTGTTGGTGTTTTTCATAGCGCTAGCAGTGGGGTAGCGGCTGTGTTAGGGCGATAGTCATATCCCTTATAATAACTCATCATAGGTTTGCTTACGCGCTTGAATTTTCGTTTATACTATAAAAAGTGTTTACTGATGGATTTGTAGTCATGTCCTACCGTCTTGAAAAATATCCAGATGAACCGATTCTTGTGATGACTTTGCCCGCCGATTACGATGTTCAAACAGAAGTGGTCAACTTGATACGGGATGTTGAACTGATCTTTAACGCCCTGACCGAACCCGTCTTTTTCATTGTGGATGTGCGGGAGAGCAAACTTTCCCTGCAAGATTTAATCATCGGGTTAAATACACAGGCCAAAGAAAGCCAGCGTTTTAACAGCCTTATTCGGGAAAATATCACCGTGACACAGAACAAAGCCATGTCAACGGTGGTGAAGGGCTTGGATACCGAGCCGTTCGGAAATGTCAAAATCTCGATTTTCCCTACTGTTGAAGACGCGGTTGTCTACGCCCGTTCGCAGCGATAATGTTCTGCACATCTGGTACGGGCGTGGTCTGTGACCCGCCCTTGTAAAAGAATTAGGGCGGGTCACAGACCACGCCCCTACATTTTGCTATTCGTGCGAATTTATTAAACCACCAGTGTTATTCTACAAGTGCTACTTTGTTACGTAACCTGAGTCCGCCTTAGATTCAGAATTCAGTTTACTGGCACACATAAGCACTACCATCTGCTAATGGATGCCAATATCCTGCTATAGATAACCAGCAGCGAATCATCGGCAATACAATAAAATTATAATAATACCAGTCGTATTCCCCGTATCCGTTCATGAAAGGAATTGCACAGGGTTCATAACCTATGGTAGTCAAGCACCAACCAAAAGGCGCATTGGGATCAACTGGTTGACTCTCAGGTGGTGGTGGAAGAAGAATTTGAAATGTTGAGGGAATTTGGTTTGCGGTCAATAAGCCGCGGTTGTAACGTGCCATGTACCATCCTGCTTGCCAATCCCATTCGCTGAAGCACTTGCCTTCCATCGTTCCGCCTGGATTGCATTCATTATCCGCTGGTGTACCGGGGTCAGCTGCTAAAACAGGATGAGCGAAAGCAAGGATAAGAACAACGAGAATGCCTATATATTTCTTCATTGATGTCTACCTTTAACTTTAGAATTATCACATATATTAAAATAGCATGTTTATTTCTTTGAAGTCAACGAATCTTATGAAATTTGTAAAATTTCACAAACTTGAATTTATATTTATGAATTCGTAATTTTTCCCCGCTAGCCTTGTAACAAATGCACACGCCACACTGTCTAACCTGAAAAAAGGGACTGCCATGCCAAAAACGATTCTGGTTGCCGACGATGAAAAAACGGTTCGGGAAGTCGTCGCTAAATATCTGGAAAAAAACGGCTATCGGGTGGTGCAGGCCGAACGCGGCCCACAGGTGATTGATCTATTTTATGAACACGCACCGGATTTAATCGTGCTGGATGTGATGCTGCCGGGACTGGATGGTTTTACGATTATTCGTTCGCTGCGTGACCCGATTGAAGTTCCGCCGATGGGGGTCAATCCGAATGTCCCGATTATCATGCTGACCGCCCGCACTGGCGAAGATGACCGGATTGTGGGGTTTGAACTCGGCGCGGACGATTATGTGACCAAACCGTTCAGCCCGCAGGAATTGGTGATGCGGGTGAAGGCGGTGCTGCGTCGCAGTGCCAGCGATGAAAATGCTGCATTACAAACCGAATCGCCGCTGACCTTTGATGCGCTGGTGATTGACCCGAACAGCCGCACGGTGATGAATGGCACGGAAAATATTACCCTCACCGCCAAAGAATTTGACCTGCTGTGGTTTATGGCACGGCATCCCCGTCAGGTATTCACCCGTTCGCAACTGCTGGATCAGGTCTGGGGGTATGGTTTTTACGGCGATGAAAGCACCGTGACCGTGCATATGCACCGCTTGCGCGAAAAATTGGAAATTGACCCCAACCAACCGCAGTTCATCCATACCGTCTGGGGGGTGGGGTATAAATTTGAGTGTTTGTAGGGTTTGAGATTGAGAACAAAAAAATGTCCCGGTATCCATTCGTATTTTTGCTGTTAGGTATGGGCGTAGCGCTGCTCATCGGCGTGATGATGGTCGAAATTCGCTTGAATCCGCCGATGCAAGACATCCAACTCCTGCTGCTGTTTATGGGTGGGTCAGGGCTTGTGACCTTAGGGGCAGCTTACTGGTTGCATTGGTCGGGGGTGGTGTGGCAGTTGCCGAGTTTGCGCTGGTCATTGCTGCTCAATATCGTCATGACGGTGCTGCTGGTGCTGTTGAATGTGTGGTTTACGGCCCAACTCATGTTCATCAGCCAGCACGACTTTGTGATTACCCTTGCCCTGCTGGTGTTTTCTGGCTTAATTGCCCTCAATTTTGGGATGTTTGTTGCCAGCGCATGGACAGCGCGTTTACAGCGTCTCTCTGAAGCAGCCGAAAAAGTCGCTCATGGCAAATTAGATACCCGTCTCGAAATTCAGGGGAAGGATGAACTCGCCGATTTTACCCGCACGTTCAATTGGATGGCGGAAAATTTACAGGCGGTTGACCGCGAAAAACGCCAGATTGAACAAACGCGCCGCGATCTCATTGCGTGGGTATCGCACGATTTACGCACGCCACTGACCTCGATTCGGGCGATGTTAGAAGCCATCAAAGATGAAATTGTGACCGACCCCGCCGATATTCATACCTATTTGGGCAATTCGCTGTCCGAAATTGAAAATTTGAATCTGCTGATTGAGGATTTGTTTGAACTGGCAAAGCTCGATACCGGCAATCTGGAATTGAAGCTGGTCGAAGCATCTTTGCGGGATTTGATTTCGGATGTCCTGAGTACCCTGAATGCTCAGGCCACCCGGCATCATATTACGCTGCGCGGGCTGATTGCGCCGGAAATTGACCCGGTATCGATTGCGCCGGACAAAATGCAGCGTGTCTTGTATAACCTGATTGACAATGCGCTCCGTTATACCCCCCCGAATGGCGAAGTCATTATTAGTACGTCAGTTTTTCGGGAGCATGTGCAGGTGAATGTGCATAACACGGGAACGTATATCGCGCCGGAACACCTACCGCATTTGTTCACCAGTTTTTACCGTGCCGAACCTTCGCGGATGCAGTCGAAAGATGGACGGCGCAGCAGTGGACTGGGACTCGCCATTGCGCGGGGGTTTATTGAAGCCCATCGGGGCAAAATCTGGGTGGACAGCCAACCAGACAAAGGCACAACCTTCAGCTTTACCATTCCAAAAACGGTGTAAATAAAAAAAACGTCCTGTGAACGAGGACGTTTTCTGCTTTTCAGGGCGTGTTAGCAATCGGAAGAAACCGCCGAATTTTCCGTTAAACCACATTGACCGTCGCCAATCACGTCTGGTTGATATTGCGGGGGTGCAGCATACGAGTCATTGGTTATGCAATCCGTGCTATTGTATAAATCTTCACCAATACCGCAAATGCCGTCTCCCACCGTGATAGGGGTTGTTTCTGAACCACAATCCGCCGAACAACTGAGGGATGTTTCGCCAAAATCGCAATAGCCGTCCCCGCAGCCACTGGTTGTAACGGGGTTCGCCGCGCCAGTTGAAGAGGTGGTACTGGTGGATTCAGAGGGAAGTGGCGTGGTTGGGTTGCGTTCGACGGTGTAAGCGTACATGATGCGATAATCAAAAGAACTGTCATAGCTGCCTGTAAAAATCGCTGTTAGCCCACTTTTCGATTCAACCTCATCGGTTAAACTGACCACCGCGCTGAAAGGTGAAGCTAACTGAATCATCCCACCCATCATTCCATCATCTTCAAACAGAGTCATGGTAATGACCGCATTTTCACCACACGCATAATCACGGGTGATATTTTGCAAATTGTTGAAACGATCATTGGTGTAGGCATCGGCTGACCAGGTTTTTTGAGTGGCAGGTGAATTGACTGTTGATGCACCGCCCAAGCTGTAATCCAAAAATACCTCGTCACCGCCAATGAACGAATAACCATCGGCTTCTTCGGCATCTTTGACAAAGACTTCTTGAATCCGCAAAGCAAAACGCATGGTTTGGCAAGGAACGGTGGTGGGGGCAACGGTTGCCTGTTGTTCTGCACGTACCTCCTCTGTAGGCTGAGCGAGGGAATTTTCACGGTCATTGGCAGTGTTGTTGCGGCTACTTTCTACGTCTTGACCCTCATTAGAACAGGCGGCAAGCATCAAGAGCAGCACCAAGCAAATTATGGCTGTTTTCATCTGCAATCCTTCATTAAATTAAGATAAAAATGAATAGCTTGAGTATAAGGATAATTAGTTCGGGTAGCAATCGGGTGACATCTGTTTGGTACTATTTTCCTAAAGCGGCTTATTGAGAAACCATCCATTTGAGTAGATAGAATCTTAAACAAAAATCCCCTCGTGGGGAGGGGACTTGATTAGAACCTATCCATAAATTGTTTTACTCGGCTTAACAGCCTACAGGTAATGCTGCCTTGAGGCCAGTGAAGCTATTTTCACCGCCCTCAAGGACGGCGTTAAAATGAATTTACGGATAGATACTTAATAATCTGGCCTTACTTACATCTCTATTTGACACAAACCCAGATTTGTATGCCATTAACAAGGGCATAATCGAATGTGCCACCGTATGAGGCACATGCAAACGGGTCGATGGCGTAGTGGCTTTGCCCAATTCCAAAAAATGGCATGTTTACGCGGTCATTAATGAGGCAGAAATTGTAATTGGGGTCGTAGTCATCTTTAAAGCACTTGATGGTGTTGGCAGCATTTGTTGGCAGTAAGCCGCGATAGGTGGCCGGAACTTGTGCGGCGGTCAATTGGTTGCGGTTGTAACGGGCCAGATACCATCCCGCCTGCCATTCCCAATCCGTGTCGCATTTTCCCGCCATTGTGCCGCCGGGATTGCACTCATTGTCAGCCGCCGTGCCGGGTTCTGGATCACTGGCGTACACGGGCATAATGCCCAGCGCGAGAACGAGTAAAACAACCGTGAGCAACAAAGTCTTTTTCATTTTTTTACCCCTCTTCCCTCTTATTACAAGAACATATTTTTATCATACGGGAAAAATGCAGAAAATGACAATATTTTTTTACAACTATTCACAAAAATTTCACAAACTTATTTCAATCAACCATCAAGGCGAAGGATGAGGCCGCACGTAAGAATCAGAAGCATCGGATACTCCGAGCAATAAATGAGTCTCCCATTAGTTGAGGATACCCCCCGTCTGGAACGAGGGGTCTTCTTTTTTGGTGGCTAGAAGCGGGGAGAGTTAAGTAATTTTCATATACGGGCGACACCACCCGACCAGCGAATCCATCACCGTTGCGATGACATTTTCTTCCGGCTCATGGGTGACTTGTTTCCGCAGCACCTCCAATTGAGACAGCAGCATCCCTTTGCTCACACCTTCTGCCCGCAGGCCAATGACGGTCTGACGCAACGCAAGTTCGGGGTCTTCGCGCATGAGTGCCTGCCAGAACAAGGTCTGGAAACGTTCCACCCCGTGTTCCTCGATTTTGCCGAGCAGGGATTTCATACCGGGGATGAGTGTGCCGTCAATCTGGTTGGTATCATCCAAGCGCACCGCTTCCATTTCCCAGTAGAGTTCTTGCTTTTGTAGCAGGTTATAGCCTTTGATGCTCTGTCGCAGCATCGCAATCGGGTCGTCCTGCTGGAATATCTCGTTAATGTTCATCATCCTACGCTTTCTTCCTCATACCTATCATAAGCACTCGAAGTAAAAAGAATATTAAAAAAGTGTGAACGGGTGGTAAATTTTCACCAGCTAATATGCTGCCAGTGTTGCTGTTTTTCAGCCCGGTAACGTTCCACCCATTCTTCGGAAAGCGTATCCGCTTGTTTTTTGAGCATTGGCTGGACTCGTAAATCAGAGGGTATCGGAATGCCAATATAGTCCAACACCTGTCGGAGTGTCCCCTCTTGATTTTCCACGTAATCCTCATAGGTCAACGAAAGCGGCACGATGCCCTGCTCGGTAAAATATTCTTGCCAGACGGCCTCGCGCATGACCAATTCTTGCACAAGCAAGTCAATATAAGAAAAATTGTAGTCGAGATTGGCTGCCGATTTTTGGTCGGTGGAGCGCCATTCCCATGTGCGAATCGCCTTGTAAAACGACACCGCCTGACGGACTTTGTTTCGCCGTGTCAGCCAGATATAGCGCAGATTCGGAAAATACCCTGCGATAACTTCGGACAAGGGCTGTTCGGGGGCAGTCTCGCGCAGTTTCATCAACCAGAAGCGCAAATCGCCGCCCATAATTTTGACCCCGAAAACGCCGTTGCTGCCGGTTTTATCTGCCAGCACCCGCCGCAAGTACGCATTGTAATCGCCAATCTCCAGATTCAGATAGGCGCGTTGCAGGCGATGATAAAAATATTCACCCGGTTCGCCCGCGATGCCCGTATCGGTCAGGAGTTGGGTCAATAGGGTGCTGCCACTGCGGGCGGTGGTGCAAATAAAATAAGTTTGGCTTGGCTGCATACAGCCCTTTCGCTTGGGTATATCTCCATTAAACCACAAAAAAAATCCGAAGTTGTAAGATTTTGTGAAAAAATGCCTAAATTTTTATAAAAATACGCTCTATTAAGATTAAAAATGCCTTAATTTAAGGAGTTGGCAACCGATTCCTAACGTGGTGCAAACAATAATGATACTTGTTGTACAAAGAATGCGTTTGAGGGATTCTATGAGTTATGTATCAAAAAAAAGTGTATGGGTAGATCCATACACTTTCCATTTTACACAAAATTTGGACTAGGACAGGCCGACGACCTTGCCGTTTTCGTCAATATCCACGTTCATATAACCCGGTTTTGACCCCAAGCCCGGCATGGTTCGCATTTCACCGACCAACGGGTAAATAAAGCCCGCCCCCACCGAAGCCCGCACTTCCCGAATCGGCAGCATATAGCCGGACGGTGCGCCCTTCAATTTGGGGTCATGGCTGATGCTGAGATGGGTTTTTGCCATACAGATGGGCAGATTACCAAAGCCGTTTTCCTCAAACCGTTTGATTTGTTTTTCGGCTTCGGGTTCATATTCCACACCCGCCGCGCTGTACACTTCCCGCGCAATCGTTTCGATTTTTTGCTTGATGGGAACATCTAACGGATACAAAAATTGGAAATTGGAGGGTTGTTCACAGGCATCCACCACCGCGTGCGCCAGTTCAATCGAACCATCGCCGCCTTTTTCCCAGTGGGCAGACGTGACCGCCGCATATGCACCCGCTTCTAGCGCCAACTTTTTGACCAGTTCCACTTCGGCGGGGGTGTCGGATGAAAATTCATTTACGCAGACCACCACCGGAATCCCATATTTGCGGGCGGTCTGGATATGCGCTGCCAGATTCGACGCACCTTTTTCGATGAGCGCCAGATTTTCCTGTGTATATTCTTTGGGCAAATCCTTGCCGGGGACAACCCGCGGGCCGCCGCCGTGCATTTTCAGGGCGCGAATGGTTGCCACCAGCACCACCGCACTCGGAACTAAGCCGGAATAGCGGCATTTAATCCCGAAGAATTTTTCCATGCCGATGTCTGCGCCGAAACCCGCTTCGGTAATCACATAATCGCCCAATTTGAGGGCAATCTGGTCAGCGACGATGCTGCTGTTGCCGTGTGCGATATTGGCAAACGGCCCGGCATGGATGAACGCGGGTTGGCCTTCCAGCGTTTGCAGCAGATTGGGCATGATGGCATCTTTCATCAGGACGGTAGCTGCCCCCGCCACTTTTAAATCTTCGGCGGTAATCGGCTTGCCAAACACATCATAGGCCACAACCATCCTCCCGATGCGCTGCCGCATATCCTGTAAACTGGTCGCTAACGCCAGAATCGCCATGATTTCGCTGGCAACCGTAATATCATAGCCCGTCTGCCGTTCCAACCCATCTTCCTGTGGGCCTAATCCGACCATGATATTGCGTAAAGCGCGGTCATTGACATCAATCACCCGCCGCCATGGGATGTTATACGGGTCAATATTCAGCCGCTTTAAGCCGATTTTGTCCCATTTTTCGCCGGGGTTGGTGGTTTCGTGATACCAGCGTGCATCAATCGCGGCGGCAATCAGGTTGTGGGCGGCGGTAATGGCGTGAATATCGCCGGTCAGGTGCAAATTAAAATCTTCCATCGGGATAACCTGGCTGTAGCCCCCGCCAGCTGCCCCGCCTTTAATACCAAAGGTCGGCCCCTGACTCGGTTGGCGCAAACACACCACCACATTTTTACCGATTTTGCCCAAGCCCTGTGTCAACCCCACGGAAGTCGTGGTTTTGCCTTCGCCCAACGGAGTCGGGGTGATGGCGGTCACGACGATGTATTTTCCCTGTGGGCGGCTGGCAAATTTCTCGCGCACATCGAGGTGGACTTTGGCTTTGGTTTTGCCGTACATTTCGAGGTCATCGGGGGTGAGGCCGAGTTTTTCAGCAATTTCGAGGATCGGACGAACGGTTGCAGCCTGTGCAATCGCTAAATCGCTTGGAACGGACATGAGTAAACGTCTCCGAAAATAGAATTTTTATGTGTTCACAGTGTAACTATTCTGGGGAAGGGCGCAAAGTATAGAACATCACATCCTAACGCGCATCCTATAATGTCTTGTCTCAACCCACAGGGTGCAAGGGTTCGTTTTTCAAACGCAACCGCACCAACAAATCATTCAGCGCATTTCTTGAATCGGGGTTGATGTCTTCCGGTAGGGTGCTGGCTTCAAAAGCCGATTCCAGCAGGTGATACAACCGTTGATATTCTTGTGCGTAAAAATCGAAGTCCGCATCCGTGAGGGCGGATTTTTCTTCGCCTGTGGATTTTTGCTCGACCAGCTCCGGCACATAAGCCAGTTGAAATTTTGCATTCAAGGTCAGCAAATTGGCCTCAATTTCGCCCGTTTGCATGAGATGAATTCCGGTGAGCAGCACACGATAAACATACAGCAGTTGCTTCACCCGATGCGTTTTCTGGAAAAAATCCCACTGCGAACGGGCAAACCCTAGATAGTGATGGACATGATTTTTGGTGACACCCGTTTGGGCGATGGCCTTGAGTTCGTCATGTTCAGGGGAGGTGTGGACAATTAAGGGCGAAAAAATATTTTCCAGCACCAGCCCATTTTTCCGCAAGATGAGTTCAAAAAATTTACGGACATCGTGCGAAACAAAGTCAATCTGGATGCCTTCCGGTTCGGTGATTTTTGACCATTCCACCGTTTCTTCAACCGGGAACAACCCCAGCACCTCCCGCGCTGGCAAAATGTGAACCCCGCGCAAATCATAATCGGAGTCGGGGGAGGGAAAGCCGTACAGATGCGCCCCGCTAATCGTCACGAAGAGGAGGGGAGTGGGATGGTTTTCGATGTGTTGTTTCATGGGTTTATTTTCCTGAGCTAGAGGCGATTCGTAAATCGCCCCTACCGCTTATGGGTTGGCTTCAACGGCTCGCGGGAACAGCCACACAACAAATCCCGCTGTCACAATGTGCATGAGTATTAGCGCAACCACCCCGGCGGTGCTAATGCCGGGAAATTGTTCCGGGTCGGGGTCGCCCACCAGAATCCCAAGATCGGGGATGAACGACAACAGCAGCACCACCAGCGCAATTCTATTGAAGGTTGCCACAGGGGTGGGTGAACGGCGCAGCAGATAGGCAAAAACCCCCGCCCCACCGACTACGCCCAGAATCGTAAAAATGGCAATTTGTGGGAAGGCAAACGGCGGAAATTCGGTAGAGACATCCAACCCCGCCACAAAAATTACCCGAATGGCAAAATTAACCAGCGTGGACAACACCGCCGCTAGCAGAGTCATTTGCAACAATTTATTCATCTTCCATGCTCCTAAAATTTTTCATCAATCCTAGCGCATTTCCGGGAAGTCATAAAAAAAATGTGCCACTTGTCATGTGACCATCATCCGACGGGCTTTGAGCAAAAACGCATTGGCTTTTTCGTAATCGGGGCGGTCTGGGAGGTGGGTGGTGGCAAACTCTGCGTCAAATTGATGATGCAAGTCCAAGCGCCACGCATTAATTGCTTCCCACGCGATTTCACCCCACCGAATTTGTAATAATTTATCCCGATGATCGGTCACGGCAATGGGGACTTCGCCTGTTTCCAATGCGGCAATGCCGGAGAGCAGCAGACGAATCAGGTGCATGGCGTGTTTCCAGCGAATTTCACCATAATTTTCAAGGTCTTTGTGCAATTTGCGAAACTGCGACATGACATAGCCGTTGTAGGTCTGGTAAATAAGCTGGGAAAGAAAAATCGAGCGCATGTCGCGCAGTTCATCGGCAAGCGGCGTAGCAAATTCGACCAAGGGGGTATACAAACATTCCAGCACATTCGGATTGGCCTTGAGTGCCAGCGAGAGAAATTTTTGTAACTCCCAATACTGTTCCTCCGGTTTTTCGAGTTGTTCTGGCACCCCCACCAGCGACCAATGTGCCTCGGCGGGGGGGAGATAGATGCCGCGTCTATCCGTATCCGACTCGGCATGGTCAAGGCCATAGGCGCGTGAGCCAACCACACACCGATAAATGATATATTCAAACAAATCTTCGTCCGGCGCTTCATCGGCTTGGATGCCCTGATAATGGCGGTAGAGAACAAACGCCTCGCGCTTGAGATTGGCCTCGTACCCATCCACAAAGCGGACTCGGTAAGCGTGTAAGGGGTCAACCGGTGCTTTGATGATGGCAGCCACTGCGCCTTTGGCAACCAGCACGACCCCATCCGCGCCGATGAGGTCAGTCTGCGTAACAATTTTTGTGCCTATGGATAGAATCGGATTTTTCATGATGTTTGTATCATTCTAACAAATTTCTCATGGAAACTCGATAAAATCGATGCTATACTCCACTCACTTAGGTCAATTGCTTAAGTTGGTTCACGTATCTCCATGAAGGCTTCTTAAATTTTGGTGGCTTTGGGTTGAATACAAAACCATCAAATGTCTGCTTGAAGGAGCATTTCAGTATGAGCGAACGTAACACAGGAACAGTCAAGTGGTTTAACGACGAAAAAGGCTACGGGTTTATTACCTTTGAAGGCCACCCTGACCTTTTTGTTCACCACTCCGAAATTAAATCTACAGGCTTCCGCAGCCTCCGTGAAGGTGACAAAGTAGAGTTCACCGTTACACAAGGGCAAAAAGGCAAACAGGCCAGCGCCGTCACCATCGCTACTGCCTAGTTTTTCCTTTTGACCCACCCGAAAACTCCTATCTCTTGATGGGAGTTTTTTGATTGTGATACAGTTGTTATTGGAGAAGTTAGCGGAGTAGTCATGATGGAAACTTTCAAACTACATACTTATATTGGGACAGATGGGCTGTTGAAAGTTGAATTACCGACAGAAATTAGGAATGCAGCTTGCGATATTGTGATTGTTCTGGCGGTGCGTTCGGAGCCTGATTCTGATTGGGTCGATTTTGTTAATCGCACTTACGGTTCATTGGCTGATGATCCGATTGAACGTCCTGCCCCCTTACGCCTCGAAGAACGAGACCCCATTGAATGATATATCTGCTCGATTCCAATACCTGTATTCGTTATATGAATGGACGCTCTCCGAAAATTCGGGCGAAGTTGTTGACCGTTAAAGACCAAGAAATAGCTTTATGTTCCATTGTAAAGGCTGAGATGCTTGCAGGGGCAGCTAAAAGCCAATTTCCAGAAGAATCGCGGCTGGCACAGGAAAGATTTTTTAAGCGTTTCGTATCTATTCCATTTGATGATAACGCAGCCCATGTGTATGCGGATATTCGGTCTTCTTTAGAAAAGCAAGGCAACGTTATTGGCGCTAATGACATGCTGATTACGGCAATTGCAGTAGCGCATCAGTTGATACTGGTGACGCACAACGTGAATGAATTTAGCCGCGTGTCTCAATTGCGGATTGAAGATTGGGAACTATAAAAGTCTATGCCAACCAAAATTCCTGAACGGCTGACATGGGCGGTTGAAACCCTTCACATCACCCCTACCGAACGCATTTTAGAAATTGGGTGCGGACATGGTATCGCGGCGGGGCTGATTGCCGAACATCTCACCACGGGCAGACTCATCGCCATTGACCGTTCGGACAAACAAATTGCTACCGCCCGCGAACGTTACCAACCCGTGATAGAAGCGGGTAAACTTGAATTTCACACCGCCGCGCTCCACGAAGCTACCTTTGACCCTTTTGACAAAATTTTCGCGGTGAATGTCAATGTGTTCTGGTTGCAACCCCGGCGCGAACTTGAACAATTGAAAAACCTGTTGAAACCTGAAGGGCAATTGTATTTGTTTTATCAACCGCCGGATGCCAGCCAGGCACACGAATTGGCTGCCAAAGTCCGCCACAATTTAGAAACGCACGGGTTTAGGGTTGAGGGTGTTCTGTATCAGCAATTTGCAAAAGATATGGGTGTAGCCATTATCGGGAAATAAACACCGGCTAAGGAAAATTGCATTTTTGTAGGGGTGGCTATCGTTCCCTGTACCCGCTTTTTTAACCGGAAAATCTTTAGACCTCGTGGACGGATATGATATGGGTAAAATGGACGGCACGCTACGCAGATGCCGTCCCTACCGTAGGGACACGATATATCGTGTCCGTGAAAATGTATCCGTGCTAATTTGTTAAACAGCTTTAGCCCAGTGCCGCCACACCGCGCTAAAGCGTATCCGCATTTAATCGTTAATCTGCATTATACCGTCCCGACAAGCCGTTTTTCTCAAAATAGTTTCGAGATATTACATTATTATCCCCGTTGCAAAAAAGCCAGTGTGCGCTCCCATGCCAGCGTTGCGGCTGCTTCGTTATACACATCCACCCGGTCTGGCTCAAAAAACCAGTGTCCGGTCTCAGGATAGGTATAAACCGTGACCGAACGCCCCGCAGACCGCAGCGCCGTTAACATTCCGTCGACAAATTCCTGGGGTTCATAGTCATCTTGTTCCGCCAGATGAAACAGATAATCGGCGGTGGCGTTGCTAAATGCCCCTTCGCCTGTGCCATAAAACACCACGACTGAATCAATACTGGCGGGGTCGGTGGTGGACAATTCGAGCGCGTAATAGGCTCCCATCGAGAATCCAATCACGGCAAGAGTCGCGGTTTTTGCCCGTTCCTTCAGGAAGGCAACCGCCTGTGTAATATCGGCTCTGGCACGGTTGGCATCCAGCGCTGTGACCAGTTTTTCCGCTTCGGCAATCTGGTCTGTCACCTGCCCGTGATATAAGTCCGGTGCAAAAACGAGTAATCCAGCGTTGGCTAGGCGTTCACAGAAGGTTTTGATGGTGGTGTTTAACCCCCACCACGGATGCAAAACCAGAACGGCTCGGTCTGCCTCGACAGTGGGAACGGCCAGAAAACCCAAGGGTTGCGAAGATGATGTCATGTACGTGTCCTCAATACTTTTGAGGATAATGATAGAACATTTGTGCGGAATTGCAATATAAATGACCTATTAGTAGATGTTAGGAAAAATTATATGATATGATTTATAATAAGCATCTAAAATTTATAAATGGTACAAGATTATGACGATTATTATAAGTCCTCAAAAATTATCCCAAGTATTTATCAGTTATGCTCACCAACACCAAGATAAAATATATAGAGATATTATTATGCGACAACTTAAAGAAGCAGATATTCCTGTTTGGTCTGATATTGAAATTAATGCAGGAAATATTTGGTTTTCTGAAATAGAAAAGCAACTGCGTCAAAGTTTTGCATTAATAGTAATCGTTAGCAATACTTCCTTAGAGTCTCATTGGGTAACATTTGAATGGGCTTGGGCATTGGGTCGTGATATATTGGTTATTCCCTTAATAGTAGAAGAATTAACTAAGGAAATCCATATTGCATTGGCTCAATGTCAATACCAAAAACTAAATGATGACTTGACAATACCAGATAAAATTATACATTTACTCAAGCAACAAAATCAGAATCCCCCGTTTTTTGACATTTTTGCTGATAAACTTCGTGAAACCCTCACACCAATTCTCATTTCGCTTCGTGTGTATACATGGGTATATTTCCATAGTCAAAGTAAAATCGTTACATCGCAAACTATCTCAGAATTAAGAGCATTTAACATGATGCTTAGTTCGCATTTAGTTCAGGTGGAGTTATATACCCTACTCCAGGAAATGCCATCACGTTTAGGAGAGAAGTTCGAAACTTATTTTGATAAAGTTTATCAAATTATACAAAGTCTTCACGGATGCTTAAGTGAGTCATTTATTAAATTTTCACACTTAAAGAAGGAAACTCCCGGAACTATGGAAGAATTAGAGAAATTAAGAAAACAATTATTAGATTCTATAGTGCCATTTGGTCATTATAGTGTAAGCTATCTATCTTTAGATGAATACTTAAAAGAAGCAAGTATATTTGAAGAAAATACCTTATTTGATACTCCCCCAAATGTCAGCTTATATATGATTTTAGCTGGGCTTGGAGGGCTAAGTAATAAATTAAATGAATTGCATAAAATATACAGTATATACAAGGACTTTTATAATCCAGAGAAAATTCATGATTTATTTTGGGGTACTATTCAAAAACTAAAACAAGTTGAAAATGAAACTAACAAGAGTTAATTTTGCCCTTTTAAAGTCAAAAAGGGCAAAATTAAATTTTATTGTGCGGGTAAGCTGACCGAAGGAACAGTTTGCCCGGTCATCAACTCTGCCACCCAATCCACCACGCGTACACCTTCGGTTTCATAGGTGTAAAATTCCGGGAGGGGGATGATGCAGTGTAAATCGCCCGCGCTGGTGAAGGAAGCAAAATTGTCCATGTTGGTTTGCAGGCGGGTGAAATTTTCCTGTGCCAGCCACGCCCAATCGTCCATATTCCCGCCCTGCACGGTGTAAAACAGGGTTTGCACATTGTCTTCGGCGGCGGTGTACTGGGCAAAATTGGCATCGGGGAAGCGCACCCCCGCGTCTTCATACAGCAAATTGATGGTAAATTCGGCAGGGGAAACGCCCGCCACATCCGGGAAATAGGTGTCTAAACCTTCAAACAATCCCCAATCTTCCAAACCTGTCCAGCCATCGGCAGCCACCCCCACGCCAGCATCGCCAAGCTGGGTATGCCGTGCATCGGCATAGTGTTCAAAAATGGATGGGGCAAAGAAAATCGAGCCATATGCCCCCGCGCTGCATCCATTGACAAAAACTTCCTCGGGGTTGGGATAATTTTCGTATACCCACGCCAGCACCGCTTCGGCATTGACACGGCCTTTGTGCTGAATTTCAAGGTCATCATAGGTCACGGTTGCGTTGCCAGTATGCACATCCCCGGTGCAGTAAGTGACCACGACCTGCGTAAATTCTTTGGCGGGGTTTTCCGCATTTTCGAGGTCAAAAATCCCGAAGTTATACAGGGCGAGTTCATCTTCTACGACGGACGAATCAAACGATTTAAACGCGCCATCCCGACAGTTGCCACTGTTCCAGCACGCGCCGCCGCCCTGAAAATGAATCATCAATTTGCCCGCGTCACCGGGACGGACAAAAAAACTATAGTCTTCGCCATAGGCACAGGTGGTCTCGCCGCCGGGAACAATCCGATTCCATTCGCCTGCCGCTAGGTCATCTTGGGCAAGCGTCCAACTGGTTGCGGAGGCCAACAGACCCACCAGCAAAAGGGCAATCAAATACTTTTTCATGGGAAATCTCCAAAGGTAATTTTAAGCAGATTATAGCGCAGAATCCGGGTGACTGGCGGGTGAAATTCTGGTGGGGGATTGCGCGGGATGGGATGCGGTACAGAGGCCGCACCCCTTGAGGTTACTGGTCAGCGTGATTGTTCAGCTTGTAGCAGTCGTCTACCAAGTCCACAATCGTATGTTGGATGGCGTTCGGAATCCACTGCTGGGAGAAGAAAAAACAATCGCGGATACGCTGAATTTTGAGCATAAAATCGTTCAGCCAATGATGAAAATGTTCGTAGGGGGTGTCGTGACCGACTTCATGCCCGTGTTCGGGTTCTTGTGCGTTCGCTGTCCCCACGCCAAAAATCAACAAGCCAAGAATCACTATTACCATCAGGCCGTAGCGCAGCATCATAAAACTCCTTTTTCCATGCCTGATAATTTGATTCTAAGCCGCTTGTCTCCCGTGTGCATGTGAGGTTTGTCACGATTTTTGCCTCAATGCGTATATGTTGAGAGGAAAAAAAGCCCCTCCCCAAACTATCGGGGAGGGACGAAGGGAGGGGTATTTTCCCTCGTTGTGTAAGCTAAGTTAGGCCGTTGCGCTGCGGAAAACACGGGTCGCCCACAGCATCGCCACAATCGCCAGCGCTGCGGTAATCCCGAAGCCAAGCGCCACACCATTGTCACCTAAATCGCCGCCGACCAGTGAACGGGTGGCATCCACCGCATGAGAAAAGGGGGTCACATCTGCCGCCGTTTGCATCCATTTGGGCGCAAGGGTCAGGGGCAGCAGCACGCCCGAAAGCAGCATCAAAGGTTGGGTAAAGGTGCTGAGAGTCGCCGCCAACGACCCCTCATCTTTTAAAATCATCGCCAGCGCATACGAAATCGAGGCCATCATCAGCGCGAGGAGTGCCATCAACCCGAACAGCATCACCAATCCACCGGCGCTTTTAATATCCAGTCCCATCAGCGCGGCAACCCCCAGCAGCAGCGCACACTGGACGAGGAAAATCACCACATCCCGCAGCACCATGCCCAGCAGCAGCGCCACCCGACTCGCGGGAGTCACGCGGAAGCGTTCTACCACGCCATTTCGCAAATCCTCAATCACATTGAAGCCGGCAAACCCTGTCCCGAAAATCGCGGTCAGCACCAGCAGCCCCGGCGCAAAAATATTAATTGCTTTGGTGTCACCAAACCCCTCCATCTGCACATTGTTCAGCAAGGGCGCAAATAACAGCAGATACAACACGGGTTGAAACAACCCCAGAAATACCCAGACCGGAGTCCGAATCGTCACCAGCATATTCCGAACAAAAACCAACCGTGTTTCCCGTAAAAAGTTGCTCATGTGCTTTTTCCCTTTTTTGGTAGGGACAGCAAATTTGCTGCCCGTTATATGATTCGTAATATCCGACGCTTATGCTTCTGCTTCGCGCAGCGAACGCCCGGTCTGACGCAAAAACACATCATCCAGTGTCGGACGTGCCATCGCCACGGTTTGCACGCTCAACCCCGCGCCATCCAGCAAACGCAGAATTGCCGGGAGCGTTTGTTCGCCGTGTTCGACATACAATTGCAAGCGTTCATCGGCGGGATGCACTTCGCGCACAAAGGCTTGCTGGCTGAGCAGTTCTTTCGCCATCTCATAGCGCCCATTTCGCACATCTAGCCCCAGCGTGACCACATCCCCCGCGATTTGTCGTTTGAGCGAATCGGGTGTGCCTTCTGCCACAATCTGCCCATCATCAATAATGGCGAGGCGGTCTGCCAGCACATCCGCTTCTTCCAGATAATGCGTCGTTAAAAAAATCGTCGTCCCGTTCGCCCGTAGTTTTTTCACTTCTTCCCAGAGATGCGCGCGGCTTTGCGGGTCGAGTCCGGTGGTCGGTTCGTCCAAAAATAACAATTTAGGGCTGTTGACCATCCCCAGCGCCAGATCCAGACGGCGTTTTTGCCCGCCGGAATAGGTTTTGCTGATGCGGTCAGCGAATGAGTCCAATTCCAGCGCGGTCAGCAGGTCTTGGGTGCGACTTTCCGCTGCCCGTCGACTCATCCCATACAGTTGGGCTTGCAGCATCAGATTCTCGCGTCCGGTGCAGTGAACATCCGCCCCGCCGTTCTGACTGACATAGCCAATTCGTTGGCGCACTTGGACAGGTTCTTTCAATAAATCATGCCCCACGATTCTGGCGTGTCCATCGGTGGGGGGGATAAGCGTGGTCAACATGCGGAGGGTGGTCGTTTTGCCCGCCCCGTTTGGCCCAAGAAACCCGAAAATTTCACCTTCTTTGACCTGTAAATGAATGCCTTTGACCGCTTCTACCGTTTCGGATTTGCCTTTTTTCTGGTCACGCGATTGAAAAGTTTTGCGGAGTCCCTGTGTTTCGATGACGTTCATATGCTTTTTCCCTTTTGCCTTTTCTACCCTACTTACGGATGACCTGCACGGGTGGTTCAACTTTGAAGATAGACCCTCAAGTGGCTTGAGAGTCAAGCGATTCAATCTGCCAAGTCACAACTGATTCATAATAGCACAAATGTTCTAAATTCTCAACTTTTCAACCTTAAAATTTGAGGAAAATTACCTATTGGCATACAAAATTGGGCAGATGTCACCTGCCCTTTATTTATCTTTTATTGACTTTAGAACAAATTTTCTATATACTGGAGGTATGAACATCCATGTGAAACCCGATGCACTGACCCAACTGACCCAACTCGGTAACATCACACAGGACGAACCCGCCGGTGATGATCCGCAGACTGAACGCACCACGATGCTGCCGTGTATTTCGCAGGTGTCCACCCCGCAGGGCAAAAAACCCATCCTCAAAGCGATGCTGACGACGGCTTGCGAACGCAACTGCCATTACTGTGTGTTTCGGGCGGGACGCAGCAAAACCGAGCGTGTGACCTTCACGCCGGACGAAATGGCAAAATCGTTTCAGACGCTTGAACAGGCGGGGCAGGTGCAGGGCGCGTTTATTTCATCGGGAATTATTCGCGGCGGGGTGACCACACAGGATAAATTGATTGACACTGCCGAAATCATCCGCCGCCAGTATCAAGGCTATTTGCACCTCAAACTGATGCCCGGCACAGAAGAGGATCAGATTTACCGGGCAATGCAGTTGGCAGACCGGGTATCGATTAACCTTGAAGGGCCAACCGAACAGCGCTTGAGCCAGCTTGCCCCCAAAAAAGCGTTTATGCAGGAATTGTTCACGGTGTTAAAAACGGCTGCCCGACTTCGCCAGCAGCACCCCGACCAGAGACTCGCCAGCCTGACTACCCAATTTGTGGTGGGGGCGGTGGGGGATACCGATGTGGAAATTCTCTCGGTCAGTGAACGGTTATATCATCAATTGGGGTTACGACGAGCCTATTATATGGCGTTTAATCCCGTCATTCAGACTCCGTTTGAAAATCTTGCCGCAGAAAGCCATCAGCGCGTGTTCCGTCTCTATCAATCAAGTTTTTTGCTGCGCGATTACGGCTGGAACGCGGAAGATTTCGGGTTTTTGCAAAATGGCAATCTGCCCACAGACCGCGACCCGAAAATCGTCTGGGCAGATGTCTATTTGCGGCATCAACCGGTGGATATTTTGAAAGCAGACCGCGAACAGCTCTTGCGTGTGCCGGGCATCGGACTCAAAGCGGCGGAGGCGATTCTGCGTACCAGACGACACACCCACCTCAATGACCTTGCCCAGTTGAAAAAACTCGGCGTGCTGGAACGGGCTGTGCCTTATATTCTGGTGGGTGGCAAAGCCCTACCGCACCAACTGAACTTGTTTTAGGGCGAAAATTCCTTCCGCAGCGCTTTCACCAGATGTTCAACATCATGCGGTTCGTCCGGCGAGGTGTCCGAAATTTCGATGGCGGCAATCACACACAGCGCCGACGCGGTATTCGTGGCGAGTGGGACATTATGCACGTTGCAGATTCGCAGCAGCATGTTAATGTCGGGGTCATGGGGGTGTTTGCCAAGCGGGTCAATAAAAAAGAACACTGCCCGTACAATCCCTTCCACCACCATCGAGGCAATTTGCGCGTCCCCCCCGATGGGGCCAGAAGCCATCCGTCGGACGGTTAAACCCGCTTTGTCCTGCAAAAGCTGTCCGGTGGTTCCCGTCGCTACCAGATGATATTTGGAGAGAATCGCGGCGTGGTCTTTGGCAAAAGCGACCATATCGGCTTTTTTGCCATCGTGGGCGATCAGAGCAATGGTGGGTTGGTCAGGCATAGGGCAAATCCAATGATGATGAGAACGACTTAAAGATTAACCCTTTGCCCCGCCCTATGGCAAAAATTGAGTCATTGCGTCTAAGATTTGCTGGTGACTCGGACGGTCATCGGCGCGGATTCCAAGATGTCGCCAGATGACACGGCGCTGGGTATCCAACAAATACGCGGCGGGGAGTTCCCCGATTGCATCTGATTGGATAAACAATTCCATTGTCTGACGATTCGGGTCAGCGTGCAGCCCAAAGGGGAGGGGGGTGGGTTGACTGATCCGAAATGCCCATACATTGTCTTCGGTTTCGGGCGAAATAAACACCGTATTTACCCCTTCAGCGGCATATTTTTGATAATTGCGACGGACGGTTTGAATCTGTGCCACACAGGTTGGACACCATGTCCCCCGCAGCACAAAAATTAGCAGACCGCGTTCGCCCAACTGCTCGGAAAGCATCTTCAGTTTACCTTCGGCATCGGAGACAAAAATATCCGGCACGCGCTCGCCCAATTGATAGCCTGCCATTTTTTTTCCTTTCATTTACCTGCTCCCTATAGACGAATTGGCGCGACTCAATATTACCTGTTCCCCTATGCAACTATTTGCGGCTTGGCTGCGTATTGGAAGTAACAAATATCACTTGCGGAGAATGAGGAATGAAAGCGGTTGTTTATTCGGAATATGGCTCGCCGGACGTGCTACGAATCGAAGAAGTTGCCAAACCCACCCCCAAAGAGAATGAGGTGCTGGTCAAAGTCGAGGCCATGTCTGCAAATCCGGCAGATTGGCATTTGATGCGCGGTGAACCCTTCCTTGCGCGGTTAGAGTTCGGATTGTTCAAACCCCAAAAGCCAATTTTAGGCGCGGACATCGCGGGGGTGGTCGAAGCGGTGGGGCGGAATGTGACCGCGCTGAAAGTGGGTGATGCTGTTTTTGGCGATTTATCTGCCTATGGCTTTGGCGGATTTGCCGAATATGTGGCGGTGCCTGAAAGTGCGGTGGTGCTGAAACCCGCGAAACTGTCATTTGAGCAGGCAGCGGCGGTACCCTTGGCAGCCATCACCGCTTTACAAGGCCTTCGTATGGCAGGACAGATTCAACGTGGACAAAAAGTGCTGGTGAATGGCGCTTCCGGTGGGGTTGGGTCGTTCGCCGTGCAAATCGCCAAAGCATCCGGCGCAGAAGTGACCGGGGTGTGCAGCACCCGCAATCTGGAACTGGTGCGTTCAATGGGCGCAGACCATGTGATTGATTACACTCAGGAAGATTTCACCCAAACCGGGCCGTATGATGTGATTTTTGACGCGGTTGGCAATCGTTCCGCGCTGGCCTATCGGCGGGCCTTAAAACCAAATGGGCAGTGTATGATTGTTGGTTTTACCACCCTGTTTCATTTATTTTTCCAGTCTATTTTTATGGCGATGCTGGTTTCGATGCTGGGCAGTAAAAAAGTCCGTCTCATGGGAACGGCTCATGCCAATAAACAGGATATGCTGGCGCTCAAAGAACTGTTGGAGACAGGCAAAATGTCCCCCGTCATTGACCGTTGTTACCCCTTCCATGAAACCGCCGAAGCCATTCGTTATCTTGAACAGGGACGCGCACGCGGCAAAGTCGTTATTCGCATGGAAAATGCTTATGGACAAATCAATTAAAAACCAAATGATTGCGGACAGCATGGATGCTGTCCCTACGAGAAATACACCCGTAGGGACGGGATATATCCCGTCCGCAAAAGTTGGATACATTTAAAGTCTAATTGCCTTGTCCATTAAAAATACGTACTGAACGGATAGTCACTGATGGAACTGGAAACTGTACAAATTCAACTGTCGGCCCTGTGGGTGTGCCTGATGCTCACCTATCTTTTGGGCGATGTATTACGCATGTTTAGCGGCGATTTTATACCGGGCGTGGATGGCAAGGAATTTACCCCCGCCATGTGGTTGGGCATTTCGATGTTCATGCTGATTCCGATTCTGATGGTTTTTCTCTCCCTCACCTTAGACCGTTCGGTCAACCGTTGGGCGAATATCGGCATTGCGGTGCTGTTTTTTGTGTTTAACCTCCTCGGCCTGCCCACCTATAAATCCAGCTACGACAAATTCCTCATCGTGGTTGGGTTAGGCTTTAACCTGCTCACTGTGGGGTATGCGTGGAGCTGGGATTAACCCCCATCTGTTCAACTGCATCAAATACATCCCATCCTGTAAGGGCGAGCTAAAGACTCGCTCTTTTTTTGCTGAATTTTTTATGAAATGTAAAATATATTTGACATCAAGAATAGTCCATGATATATTGTGTATAGTATATTTTACTTTGTGTAAAAATGAACGGACAAAATAGGGCATGGAGTATCAGGAAAAACGCACGCTGGTTTCATTGATAAGCACACTCGCGGTTTCGGCAGGATATTTTGCCTATGTGTTGCAAAGAGTTGAAGATGGCAACCCATCCGAAGAACTGCGTTTCTGGGCTGCGGTGATTTTGATTTTTGTGCCGGTGCAGGTGATTTCCAAAGTCGCTGTGTTGGTGGTGTTCAGCATTTTCAATTATCTCGCCACGCAGGAAGAAGAACCGGATATTGTGGACGAACGTGACCGCCTGATAGAACTCAAATCCACCCGTAATTTTTATCATGTGTTCATGGCGGGGTTCATGCTGTCGATGGGGTTGCTGGTGCTGGAAGTCTCCGTGACCACGATGTTCACCTTTTTACTCGCGGCGATTGTTGTAGCAGGTGCAATCATGGATCTTTCGCAGCTTTATTATTATCGGCGGGGGGTCTAAGGTGGAAAAAATTGTTATTGGTAATCATATTCGCAAATTACGTTTTGAGCATGACGAAATGACTCAAGAGCAGTTGGCAGACAAAGCGGGTGTGACCCGTCAAACCATCGTCGCTATCGAAAAAGGCAAATATTACCCCTCGTTGGAATTGGCCTTTCGGATTGCGCTGGTGTTTGGGCTGCCGTTGGAAGCGGTGTTTTATCTTGAAAATGGCAAATGAGAAAGGAAAACAAACATGAAAGCAATGGTCAGCACAAAATACGGTTCGCCAGAGGTACTGCAACTGCGTGAGGTGGCAAAACCCACCCCCCAGCCCAATGAAATCCTCATCAAAATCAAGACGGGGGTGGTTACACCTTCGGACTGTGCCTTCCGCAAAGGCGACCCCTTTATCATCAAATTGTTGTATGGACTTCGCAAACCGCGCCTCCCGATTGGCGGAGTCGAATTTGCCGGGGATATTGAAGCGGTGGGCAGCGAAGTCACCGGATTTCACACAGGCGATGCAGTCTACGGGGTGAGTCCCGATAAATTTGGTGCATACGCCGAATATTTAAGTTTGCCTGCGGATAAGCCCGTCGCGCTCAAACCCACCAATATCAGTTATGAGGACGCGGTAAGCATCGCGGATGGGGCAATGACCTCGCTCATTTTTCTGCGGGATGCCGCCAAACTCCAACCGGGACAAAAAGTCCTGATTAATGGGGCATCTGGCGCGCTGGGGGTGTACGGGGTGCAACTGGCAAAATATTACGGGGCAGAGGTGACGGGGGTGTGCAGTACCGCAAATGTTGCGCTGGTCAAGTCGCTGGGTGCAGACACGGTGATTGATTACACTCAAGAAGATTTTACCCGCAACGGTCAAAAATATGATGTGATTTACGACGCAGTGGGCAAGCGCTCCTATGCCGAATGTAAAAATTCGCTCACCGAAAATGGTATCTATCTGATGACCGTACCGACGCTGGGGATTGTCTGGCACATGCTCTGGACAAAATTGTTCAGTCGCAAAAAAGCCAAATTCGTGACGGCGGGGTTGATTCAAAACAAAGACAATCTGCTGTTCCTCAAAAAATTAACGGAAGAAGGCAAGCTCAAAGCTGTCATTGATCGCTGCTATCCGCTTGAACAAACCGCCGAGGCGCACCGCTATGTGGATACAGGCCGCAAAAAAGGCAATGTGGTCATTGTGATGTAGCTTCTATCACATAAAATGTAGTCGGGATGCCTTCATCGTCTGTTTCAATTTTTTCAAAGCGCATTCCGGCTTTTTCCGCCACATGAATCGAGGTTTGGTTGTCGGGGTGAATCGTGGCGACAATGCGCGGCATTCCGAATTCGCGCAACCCATACGCCAGCATCGGGCGGATAAGTTCGCTGGCATAGCCTTTGCCCCATGCGGAAGGTTTAAACGCATAAATAATTTCGACTCGTTCCGGTGCCTCCGGTGGGTGAATCAACCCGCAAAATCCGATGAAATCCCCGCTTGTTTTTTCAATCACTGCCGAACAGCCATAGCCTTTGGTTGCATAATTACGACGCGAAACGGCAATCCATTTTTCGGTCAGTTCACGGGAAAGTGGTTCACCATCCCCCATGTATTTTGTGACCGAAGGATCGCTGGTGATGGCATGAAAAGTGTCAAGGTCATCCGGTTGCAAGTGCCGCACGGTCAATTGTTCAGTTTCGAGGAAGTGCATGAATTGTCCTTTTGATTCAACGAGATTTTGCCTTGAGAATGGTCATAAAATGTTCCATCCGCATGAAATCTTCCATTTCGGCACGTTGTTCAGGAGTCAATTGATTTTCGCGGTTGTAGCGCAGCAATTCTAGCGCTCGATTTTGTAACCCTTCCGAGGGGGTAAAGGTGGTAATTTCCTCTGGTGTTGGATTCGACGCTAAAAAGTCGGTAATCTCATTGAGCAAAATCATTGGAAATGCGACACTCATCTTACAAACCTTTCTCTGCCCTTATTTTACTCCCTGTAACTCACCACCGCCTCAAAAAATGGGTCGGTTGCCATCAAATAATCTGCCAGTGTGAATTCTACCAGTACATCGGGGGTAAGGGTTAGCGGGTCAGAATCGGTCAGGTAGGCAAAATAATTGGTGGAATAAAATAACTGCATCCCGAAATGGGGCAGCGCTACCGATTTCACTTCGCCGTAATGATTGGGTTTGCCGCCTGTTGGTTGCCCCACCAGAATCGCCCGTTCCTGCAATTGAATTGCGTTGAGTACCGCCGATGAAAAAGTGTACTGTCCGATGATGACAAACACCTGTAAATCGGTTTGTTGATAGACCGCTTCAATCAATGGAGTCAGCAGCGCCGAATTTCCGCCGGTGTTATCGCGCACATCCACCACCAATTTTTCGACGGGTTGCTCTTGCAGTGTTTGCAGCAGTTCCTCCATGAATGGGGCAAAGGGCTGGTCAGCTTGGTCAATTGCCGCGTTGTATTTGAAAAAAAGAATCTGCGATTCCTCAAAATAGGTGTACCAGTAAGCCGGACGGGTGCGGAGCGTCAGGGGAATCTGTTCGGCTGGCAGCGCGCGCAAAAATTCCATCGTTTGTAATTCAGACAGGGGTAGGGGTGTTATTTCCAATGTGAAAATTTCATTGTCGAGGGTTTCAAAGGTAAATTCAGCCGCTTCAGCAGTTTGCACGATGCCCAAGCCGCGCAGCACATCCGCCCGATTCAAAAAGTTGGGCAGTTGGGCGTGCAGCCATGCTTCATTTTCATGGGGAATCAGCGTTGCCAGTTGCGCGGTAACATCGGCAATCGGGATGCCTTCAATGGCGATTAACCGGGTTCCCAATGCCTGCTCATAGGTCGGGATGGTGGTCAGTACGCCGATGCCATCCGAAAAAACACTCATGCCCAAGGGATAAAAAGGGGATGTATTTTGCCAGACCAGCACCGTATGCGAATCTCCCAAGGAGGCGACCCACTGCGCCATTTTGACGGCGATGGCTTCGTCGCTGAGAGTTGGCATTTCTGCGCGTAATGCCGCTGCCTGTGCTTCAAATTCGGCTTGCGATAGATTGTGGAAGGGGTCAACATGCCGTTGTGGAATTTCCTGCACCAGAAAATCCAGATTTTCCTGCCATGCGTCCGTGTTTTGGGCATGGAGAGGGCTACTCAATAACATCAACAAGAGGCTGAAAAGAATGATCTTTCGCATAAAATTTTAACCGCACAGCTAAAATCATCTATTTCTATTCGTTCTTGAGAGGGGCGGGGATGCTTGTTGAAAGCAACCCGCCCAGCCAGAGCAAATTTAGTGTTTGTGGGGTTCGTGTGGCAAATGTTCCACATGATGAATCTGATAGGGAACAACCGTCACCGCGACATTTTCCATGCGGCTCAGTGACAAGTTAAAAATGAAGGCGCTGTTCTGGTGCAAAACCTGTTCCCAGTAGCTGTCCATCGCCAGGTGTCCCATCAGCACATGGACAAAACAGTTGTCATTTTCCTTCTGGAGCGTGAGGATATACTCCTTAATGGGTTCTGCCAACAAGCGGAACGGCGAAGGAATGACCACCAATTCGCGGCGGCCTACCCGTTGCTGCCATTTTTGTTTCATGATTTCGGCTTTTTCGGGTTTGACCCCCACATGAATCGCTTCCCACGGATGGCCTAACGATTCGGCAAAACTGACCAACCGCAGCGTTTCGGCGTGAACATCATCCACCAGAATGACCGTCCGCACATTGCGTTCTTCGATTTTCGTGCCGCGTTCCAAGCTAAGGGTATAGGCCACTTCTTTATAGTGACGGTGAATGCGGAAGAAAATCACCACCAGCGTCGGAATGAGGATGACGACAAACCATGCGCCATGGGTAAATTTGGTAATCGCAAAGACGACCATCACAATCCCTGTTGAAACCGCCCCCACCGCGCTCACAATCTGGTGGAAGCGCCAACTGGAGTCATATTCGAGTGTGGTTTCTAGCCCTTTGACGACTTCGCCCGGTTTGAGTTTGCCAATTTTTTGCAGGCGCACGACCATCCCGATTTGCGACACGGTAAAACTGAGGAATACCCCAACCGCGTAAAGCGGAATGAGCGATGTGGTGCGGGCATCAAAAATAATGACCAACAGAGAGGCGGCACCCGCCAGCACGATAATCCCCCACGAAAAGACCAAGCGCCCACCGCGATAGGTTAATTGGCGGGGCAAAAAGCCATCCCCTGCGTGCAAGGCTGCCAGACGCGGAAAATCGGCATAGGCGGTGTTGGCTGCCATCAATAGAATCAAGGCGGTTCCTGCCAGTGTCAGAAAATACATGATGTTACTGTCGCCATAGATGGTGCGGCCTAACTGCGAGATGACCGTTTCTTCTTCACTCGGCAGCGCATGAATCTGGTTGGCAAGAAAGGTAATGCCCAAGAAAAGGCTAATCAAAATCGAACTCATCCACACCAATGTAATCGCGGCGTTTTTGGAACGCGGTTCTTTAAACGCGGTAATCCCGTTAGAAATTGCCTCGATACCTGTGAGTGCGGTACAGCCACTCGAAAACGCCCGCAGCACCAAAAATAGCGTCAGCGATTGTACCCCCGCTTCATGCAGCCCTTCGACTTCTTCGACGTTGGCTAAATCACCTGTCGCATAGCGGTACAAACCAATCGCCAGCGTAATGAACATCATCGTCAAGAAGAAATAGGTCGGTACAGCGAAGATTCTGCCGCTTTCCTTGACCCCGCGCAAATTCACGATGGTCATGACCGCGATAACGGCTACCGCAATGTAGACACGGAAATCACGTAAATCGGGGATAGCAGAGGTAATCTGGGCGACCCCCGCCGAAATACTCACGGCAACCGTCAAAATGTAGTCGGTCAGCAGTGCAGCCCCGGCGATTTGCGCGGGCAGTTCGCCTAAATTATCTCTTGCGACGATATATGCACCCCCACCATTCGGATAGGCATGAATCGTCTGCCGATAGGAAA
Organism: uncultured Anaerolineae bacterium; assembly: GCA_964639245.1. Lineage (GTDB taxonomy): Bacteria > Chloroflexota > Anaerolineae > Aggregatilineales > J027 > SB15. The sequence goes on along the minus strand of CAZXCU010000012.1, from coordinate 68,592 downwards.
TCGTGACGATGGTTAAAACCACTGCAATGGCAATGGCAATCGGAATGGATAAACCCAGAATTTCGCCGTCACGCCCCGCCCACGATGCACCCGCCGCCAACGCCAGAATGATGAGAATTTCTTCGGTGGCATAGGCGGTTGATGAGAGCGCATCTGACGCAAAAACCGCCAGCCCGACTTTTTTGCTAATCGCTTGATGTTCAAGCTCATGCGTGGGAAGTCGTTTTCCCAAAAACAGACTGCGAATGTTAAGTGACATTTTCCCCTACTCGCTCAGGCGTGAGGCAAGTTTGTCTACGCGCCCATTATAGATAAACAGACAAGGCGGAATTGTATACCAATCCCCCCCGTAAGCAAGTGTAATCCACCTGCACCCTCTTGGATGATTGTGAAAATGCCCTATAGTTTTGCTTAGAGATTCCGTACAAATGACAAGTTTGACAGCCTCCTCTATACTATTTGGGTGATTTTTCCAGAGGGAATGAACATGCGAAAATGGCTTTGGGGGTTGCTGGTGTTGGTGCTGGCAGCCTGTAATAATGATGACGGTTTAAAATTTGAAGATTTGCCTGCTGGCGATGCGACACGCGGGGAACAAATTTTTTCCCAGCATATTGAAGGGGCATCCGCTTGTAACACCTGCCACATCGTGGGAGAATCTAGCGCTGCGCCGGATTTAACGGGCTATGGGGCGCGGGCGGGCAGTCGGGTTGACGGTGAATCGGCAGAACAATATACCCTCAACAGCATCATCACGCCTGCCAAACATATCGTCGATGGGTATTCGAATCTGATGCCACGTAATTATGAGAAGGCGCTGTCCGAACAACAGCTTGCCGATTTGATTGCGTATGTGTTGAGCCAGTAAAAGTTTGACCCCGCCCTTTGTCCCTCCCCGCATGGCGGAGAGGGAAATTCTGTAGGGGCGGGTACAAGGGCGTTGCATAGAAGTCGTTTTTTAAGGAAAATTTTACCCGCCCCTCAACTTGCGTATGGGGGGTGGGGGACTTTTTAGCGGCGTTTGGCCTGCTTTTTCAAATCCTTGATGAGTTTTTGCATCACTGCTTGGTCGCCGTGAATTTTGCCCCCGCCCAGCGAGAGGTATTTTTCAAGGTCATCAATCGCGCCGTTAATATCCCCGGTGGCAATACGGGCGCGTCCCCGTCCCTCATACGCCAGAATAAAATCGGGGTTGTGTTCGATGGCTTTGTCGTAATCGGGCAGCGCGTCGGCAAAATCGTCCTGTTCGTGGCGCATGAACGCCCGTTGATAGTAGGCGTTGGCGTTGGTATTGTCGTAATGAATAGCATTACGGAAATCATTCACCGCGTTGGCACGGTCACCGGTTTCTTTATACGAAATGGCTCGATTCAAATATAAATCGGCAAAAGCGTTGTTGACGGACAGCCCATCCGAATAAAACGCAATGGCTTCGGTGTGGTTGCCTTCTTCCGCCAGCAACAGCCCCATCCCGTTATAGGCATCCACCATGCTATCATCCAGCGATAATGCCTGCTGATAGGCGGTTTTGGCACGGTCTTTTTGCCCGCCCTGTTGATAAATCATGCCCATTTTGGCATAGGCTTCGGCGTTGTTGGGGTCGAGCCGCAGCACATTGGAAAAATCCTCAAATGCGCCGCGCTGGTCGCCTTTGTCCAATTTAGCGATGCCGCGTGTCAAAATCGCCTCAGTGTAATTCGGCTTGAGTTGAATTGCCCGGTCACAATCCCGAATCACCGCGTCATAATCACGTTTGTCATAGAGAATGACCGAGCGCATAAAATAGGCTTCGTGCAAACGCGGGTTGAGTTGCAGCGCTTTGTTGAAATCCATCAGCGCTTCATTCAAATCACCGTTGTAAATATGCACCGTGCCGCGAATGGCATACGCTTCGGCGTAGCGCGAATCGATCCCCAGCACAATGCCGCAGTCCGCCAGGGCCTGGTCGAGCTTGCCCTGCATCTGGAAAATTCTGGCGCGTTTGGCGTAGGCCGGCGCAAAACTGTTATCAATATTCAGGGCGGCGGTGTAATCTTCAACCGCCTGCGCGAAATTGTCCGTCGCTTCATGCGCTTCCCCGCGTGCCACGTATAACGCGGGATTGGTACGGTCTAACCGCACTGCACTTTCAAATTCTTCCAGCGCCCGTGCTGAATCGCCTTTGGCTTGATAGGCCTTCCCCGCAAGGACATAGGCGTTGGTGTCACTCGGATTAATTTTGGTGACTTGCTGGAGCGCCTGAATTGCCCCGTCGTAATCGCCTTTTTGGATGCGTTTGGCGGCATCACTGCTCAGGGCGATGGCAATATCGGCATTTGCGCCCTGTGAATCGCCTTTGGCTTGGCGCAGTTTGGCACGCTGGCGATAGGCTTCAATATACTGCGGGTTGAGTTCAATCGCTTTGGAAAAATCCTTGAGCGCGGCCTCGACATCGCTTTTCATCTGGTTGACCCCGCCGCGATTGTAGTAGGCTTTGGCGAGTTTTTCGTTCATGGCGGTGATAGCACTGTCGAAGTCAATCAAGGCCCCGTCAAGATCGCCTTTTTTGGCGCGGGCAATGGCCTGATTCATGTACTGGTCGTGCAAATTCGGGTTGTCGGACATAGGTTATCGGTTTTCGGTTGTCAGCTTTCGGTTGTCAAAAAAATAATTCGGGTGGGGCATCCGTTCTACAACGCGCAGCACGGATGACCGATAACCTTAGTATGCGGCAAAATGAGCGATGTGGCAAATCAAAATCTTAGGAAGAATGGATGCCATGCGGGGTGGGCTGACGCATAAAAACCCATGAAATGAAACTGACCAGCACCAGCCCTACCGCAAAAATGACCAAGATGCCTGTGGAAAGCGGCGGCAGGGGGGGGGAGTCCGCGCTGCTGTTCTGCTCGGTGATATAGTCGATTTCGTTGAGGGTGTTGATGACCCCCGCGTTGTAGGCACCCGTCATCACACCCGGCGCGAGGCGGTCACTATAAATGGAGGCTTGTTTGTCCCCGATAGCCCGCCGCCACTTTGCCCCATAGCGAATTTCGGTGGTGTTGTCGCTGCTGTTGATGAAAATGGCAATCGCGTTGGCATCAAAGGTGCTGCCATTCAACAGACCGTAATCGGTGAGCAACCTATCGAAGGTGGTGGCGGGGGTCACATTCATGACCACAAAGACCGCCACAATCGCCCCCTGTTCGGTGAGCGATTCCGCCGCTTCCTGAACAACCTGTGCATCCAGTTGTCCGGTTTCATCCACTAAAATAAACTGGTCGGCGGGCGGAACAAAGGTCAACACGCTTGCCGCTAACCAGAGCGATGTCAAAAGAGGGATCATGCAAGTTCCTGTAATAATTCGCGGGCGGTGTCAATCAAAATCGGATGCCAGTGTAAGTGTTCTCCGACCCATTCCGCCGAGCGAAAGTTCTCATCATGAGCGATAAGGTTTTGCCACAACTTTCGCGCCGCGTCAATATCATTTAGTTTAAAGTGTGAAATTGCCAGCCCCGCCGTTGCTGCTTCAAATTGGGGTTCATCTGGGCGAATCTGCTCAAATTTCCTTAAAGCTGCCTGATAGTTTCCCTGTCCAAAATAGATTTCGCCTAGATTACTCACGTAATCTGACTTATTGTCTGCCTTCTGATAAGCTCTCGTGGTGTCTAGTAAGGATTTATCGAATTGCCCTAGATGATAATAAGCACTGCCCCTTAAGAAAAAGCCTTCCGTCTCATCAGGGCGCAACACAATCGCTTTTTGAGCATTTTCTAGGGCTTTCATGAAATTTTTCAAATAGAGATAGCTGTAACCTTGTTCCAGATATACCTGTGGGTTTTCAGGTATTTCGCTGATAGCTTTATCATAATAATCAATTGCCTGTTCATACTCCGAAAGCTGAAAATGCAATCTCCCACACTTCCAATACGTGTCGGCAGAAACTTCATCAGGGGCTAATGCAATGGCTATACCATTTTAAGGCATCAGCATAATTTTTTAGAAGCTCATGGATATAACCGAGGCCGCTATAACCTGTAGACTGATTAGGCGCAATTTCAATACATTTTTGATAATCTTGCAGGGCTTTTTCGTAATCGCCTAAAGCCACATAACACCCCGCCCGGGAAGTATAACATTCTATTTCATGAGGGCTAACTTTAATGGCTTGTGTATAGTGGGCAATAGCTTTGTCATATTCCCCCTCTTTAAAATAAATGTAGGCAAGATTATAGAGTGCAGTAAGTAATTTATCATTACGAAACAATGCAATTTCATAGCTTTTACGCGCATTATCCAAGTCATTTGACTTAAGATAGGCATAGGCGATCCAAGAATGAAGTTCGGCATCGTTTGTATTAGTAGCAAGTGCTTTTTTAAGGTCTTGAAGTGCTTGTGGATATTTTTTTAGCCCAACATATACTTTGCCCCGTGCATAATGATATTGGGCAACATGAGGACGAATTGATAAGGCTTCGTTCAAACTCTGGAGCGCATCCTCATAGTTTCTTTGCTTAAAAAGTAATAACCCAAGATTGTAGTGAGCATCCGAGTTACGCGGGTTTGCTTGTAGTGCTTCTACTGCATGTTTTATTGCTCCTTCAAAATCATTTTCATTTTGAAGAAAATAGCCTAATTCAATATAGACTTCATCTGTTTGCTGCGGGGCAAACTCCAACACTCTTGCATAATCTTCCAATGCTCCCTGCTTGTTACCACCATATTTGAGCAACTCGGCACGGTCTTTATAGGCATCGGGTGAATGGGGATTAATCCGAATGACTTCGGTATAGTCGGCAATAGCGGCCTCATAATTTTTCTTTTGCCAGTGGGCGCGGGCGCGGCGGTAGTACGCCATTTCGGAATCAGGCCACAGGGTTAAGGCTCTGGTGTAGGTTTCAATGGCACTATCCAGCTTGCCCCGATTCTGTTGGGCAAGTCCTTTGCGGATAAGGCTGGCAACGCGGAAACGCTTAAACATGCAATTGACCTCTTAACAGGGTAAAGCGTAGCTGTGTGGAGATGTAAAGTAAAGAGGAAACTTCGTATGAATCCCCATTACGCAAAATGTACGGGCGTGGTCTTTGACCCGCCCTTATTTCCGTACCGTGTCCGGGAGATTATCCCGCCGCATTTAGCGCCAATTGCAAATGCGCCAGCGATGTGTTCCCGCCCGTACAAATCACGGCGACTTTTTTCCCCGCCAGCGTTTCCCGCAGATGATAGGCCGCCGCTAAGGGGGCTGCGCCTGCCGCTTCTGCCAGCGTATGCGCGTATTCAATCATCCAGACCATCGCCTGTTTGAGCAATTCGTCGCTCACCAGCACAAAATCATCCAGATATTCACGTAGAATGGCTTGCGGCATGGCGAATCCTTCCCCCGTTTGTAGGCCTTCGGCAAAAGTGGCAATCGGTGCGGCTTCAATGCGCTGATTTTTCCACGACAAATACGCGGCAGGCGCATTTTCGGCCTGTACCGCAATGATTTTCACCTGCGGATGGGTGGCTTTGGCGGCAATGCACGCCCCCGCCGCATTGCTCCCTCCACCCACCGGCACGATAATCACGTCAATATCCGGTTCGGATTCTAAAATTTCCGCCGTAATCGTTCCAACTCCGGCAATGATATGGGGTTCGTTGCCCGCATGAACAAAGCGTGCGCCTGTGGTTTCCGCGAGTTCATACGCATAGCGCCGCGAAATTTCAAAATCGACCCCATGCAAAATGACTTCCGCACCCATTCCGCGCATGGCGGCGACTTTGCCGGAATTGGCGGTTTCTGGCACGACCATTTTGACGGGAACACCGAACATTTTGCCCGCCAGCGCAATTGACTGTCCATGATTGCCTGTGGAAGCAGAAATGAGTCCGCGCTGCCGTTCTGCTTCCGAAAGCTGCGCCACAAAATTAATCCCACCACGAATCTTAAACGCGCCAATCGGCTGGTAATTTTCGTGTTTGATGTAAAGCTCCATCCCCAGAAAATCGCAGAGGGGAGCATAGCGGTGGAGGGGGGTTCGTAGCAAATAGGGCGCGATGCGTTCCCGTGCGGCGAGGACATCGGCATAAGTCGGTAAGGTTGGAAATTCCGTTGGCATGGTGTCACCTGTTGATTGAATTTTACCCATCATACGAATTTATGAATTCAACCAACAGGGACAATGCCTCCCCAAATCGCAAGGACAAACGTTTTCCCCAATGCTTTAGGGGGGGGGGATTTTCCTATCTTAAATTTGCAGCAGCAACCCCTCGTGCGGACGGATTTCCAGCGCGGCGAGTTCGACCACCTCATTTTTATCCATGCGCGTATTCAGCAAAATTTCGCCGGACTCATCTACACTAGACAAATCGAGGGTATGTTTGTCTTTGCCGTAATTCAGCACGACCAGCACTTTTTCATCGTCCAAGGTGCGGGTGTAAGCCAGAATATCCTCCGGTAAATTGTGCAGAAAGGCAAATTCTTCCCCCCGATGCAGCACGGACAGTTCGCGCCGCAGTCCAATCAGGGAGCGCACAAAATTTAAATGGGACGTAGGTTCTTCGGTTTGTACTTCGACATTAACCTCCCCATAAGTCGGTGGAATCGGTAGCCATGTTTGCACCCCTTCCGGTGAAAATCCGGCGTTGGGGCTGCTGTCCCACTGCATCGGAGTCCGTTCTGGGTCACGCCCATTGCCTTTGCCGGGAACACGAATTTCAAAGGGGTCTTGAATCTGGTGCGGCAAAATTTCGCCGTCCTCCATGCCAAGTTCATCCCCGTAGTACCATGTCGGTGTTCCCCATAGCGTCAGCAGCAGCATGGCGGCGGTGCGTGCATTGTTCCGCCCGAATCGCGTCGCTAGGCGGTGTTCATCATGACTCCCCAGTACAAAATTCGGCCATGCTCCTGTTGGCAGCGCATCATAATAATTTTGAATCGTCTGGCGCATCAACGCAGGATTCCACGGTTGTTTCATCAACTGAAAATTGAACGGCACATGCAGTTCGTCCATATTTTTACCGTAATAGTGGGCAAGTTCGGCGGGGTCAAAAAACCATGTTTCGCCAATTGTCACGCGCTGCCCACCGTAGCTGTCCACAATCTGACGGAATTCACGCAAACGGTCATGAATTTCGGGTTGATTGATGTCATGCACATGGGCTTGAATCAAGTCGTCCGATTCCGCCACACTGAACATGCTGCTGCGGGTGAGGGGGTTATCCGGCAAATCGGGATGTTTCATCAAAAACGTGACGACATCCATCCGAAAACCATCCACGCCACGCGACAGCCAGAAATGCAAAACCTCGTGCATCGCCTTGACGACTTCGGGATTGCGCCAGTTTAAATCCGGCTGTTGGGGCAAAAAGAGGTGTAAATAATATTGCTGCGTAGCTGCGTCCCATGTCCACGCCTTGCCGCCGAACATGCTTTCCCAGTTATTTGGTTCGCTGCCATCCGCTTTCGCCTCCCGCCAGATGTACCAATCGCGCTTGAGGTTGACCCGCGAGGCACGCGATTCGAGAAACCACGCATGTTCGCTGGAGGTGTGGTTCGGCACATAATCCAGAACCACTTTGATATTGCGTTCGTGCGCTTCCGCCAGCAATTGATCGAAGGTGGCTAAATCCCCGAACAAAGGATGAATGTCGCAGTAATCCGCCACATCATAGCCAAAATCCGCCATCGGGGAAGGGTAGCAGGGCGAAATCCAGATGGCATCAATCCCCAATTCCACCAGATAATCCAAGCGTTGAATGATTCCCTGTAAATCGCCTACGCCGTCGCCGTTGGAATCCATAAAACTGCGCGGGTAAATTTGGTAAATAATGCCGTGTTTCCACCAGACAAAATTTTCAGACATCTTAGTTTGTTTGTCCTTTATATTTTTACCGTAAATTTTTAGGCATGTTTTTAGTCAGCAGTGGTTTTTCTGTGACTAAATCCATACCCAATGACTCACTCACTTCTTTGGCTTGTCTTCCAATCATCTTGGCAACGCTCATCACTGTTGCCATTGCAACATCTACCGTGATAAGCTCAATCCCGTCAAGTTTATCAGTACATATTTTTTCAGCAAGGCGGGTGTAAATTAAAGCATATTCGCCAAAATGGTCACGCGGACTGACATTTTTATCTATGCCTAATTCGCCACGGAGTTGTGCAGTGGTTCTATCCCACAGACCTTTGTAGAGTTTGTCAGTTGCTTGGGCGTATAAATATGGCGGGGCATTAAGCACCGCTGCTTTTAATGCCTCAACAAACTGTTTGCGGGTAACAATCCCTTCGACTCGGGCTTCAATCCAACTTTCGGGTTTTCCTAGTTCGCGGTATTTATCTACTGCACGGTCAAGTGAACGGAAAATGCCGATTTCTGGGTCTTCGGTTTCTTGAATCCGTTCCGCCCCGACTTGAGCAAGCCACATTTTCATGGGTTCGGCTTTAGGGGAAGGAATAGATTGGATAAGTCTTAAGGCTTGTTCTGTATTGACTACATCTGTCAGGTATCTTTTCCCGTCTGCTGCGACTAATTTCAGTTGCTTAATTTTTGTAAGGTTCTCATTCCCTTCTTTTCGTAGCCGATTCTTTAGAACATAATAATAATTTTGTGCTTTCTTTAAATCAGCATCTAGCAACACAGCCACAATATCTACTATGGAGTAATACCATTCTTCATCATGCCATTCTTTGCGGATATTGCTGCCATCAATATGTTGGGTGGGAATTAAATCGTTCATTTTCTCTCCAAGTACAATTAGAATATAAGAATACTAGGATTATATTTGAACTTGCAAATTTTGTAAATTTTCATCTCTCACATCCTGACGAAAAGTTGTTCTACTTGGAATGTGATGGGCTGCTGGCAGCTATCATGCCATAACTTTTTAGGCTTGTGGGGTGATGAGCAAAACATTATGGGCGGGGTGGGTAACAGGGAAAATAATCTCGTCCCCGTCTCCTATCAAAATAATCCAAATATGAAGCCGTTTGCAGTATTCCCAATGAATGCTATCGACGTACTCTATCGGATATGCCAATGCCATTTGTGGACGTGCATCGAGGGGAACATCTTTATACTCGGGCATCTTTTCATTATTCAGGGTAAGCTGCTGTGCATAATCCCACACCAGCGAACAATGGCGCGTTGCAAAAGGTTCAACCTGACATGCAATCACATATTCAGCCATTTGTTCCGCGTGATAGGCCACAAAATCGGCTTGACCCTCAATGGGCATGGGAACTTCAGACCGGATGAATAAAAATCCTTCATGCAAAAGCGCTTGGTGAACCTGATAATGAAAAACCTGCTTTTTATTGAACATATATTGGGGGTGAGATAAATTATCTGACATGGTAGAAATCTCCGCGTAAAATTATTTTCCCCTTCGCCTAGAACTATGTTACCATGTTTTATATGATACGCGCCTCACATCCTGAGGAAAAGTTGTTCCGCCTAGCGTGCGGTGGGTTGCTGTCGTAGCCGCAATTTTGCTTTTCTCCGCTTTTCAGAAGATGAGAAAAAAACGCGGAGCATGGCTTTGTCACCCGCGCTTACCATGCCGCCTTTTCACCTCATTTTGCATGTATAATTTGGAGACAGACAGCGAGAGAGGGTAAGGATGACCACCAGCCCCATTATCAACGAAGATAAAGATATTTTAAGCGGTACACCTGTTTTTTATGGCACACGGGTTCCGATTCAGAACTTGATAGACTATCTCCGCACAGGCGAAACCATTGACGAATTTTTGGACGATTTCCCCTCTGTCAGCCGTGAGCAAGTGATTCGTTTCTTGGAACTTGCCCAAGAAAAAGCATTGGCACACTATCATGAAGATTCTTATTGATGAATGTTTGCCCAAAAAGCTAAAGACAGCGTTACCTGACTATGCCAGCAACACTGTACAGGAGATGGGCTGGGCAGGGAAGAAAAATGGCGAACTGCTTAAGTTAATGGTTGGGCAATTTGACGTGTTTATTACGATAGATAAAAATATGCAATATCAGCATATGTTAGACCAGCTACCGATTGCTTTTATTGTGTTGGATGCAGAGAACAACAAGTTTGAAACGCTTCACCCGCTTATGGAACAAGTTCTGGACTCGCTCTCAATGATTGAGGAAGGTCAAATTATCAAGATTACGAAAAAAGACCCGAATGGAAGTTGAAACTTTCTCAATGGTAGCCGCGTTCCACCTCTGCGTATGGTAAAAATCTCCGCGTAAAATTATTTTCCTGTTCGCCTAGAACTATGTTACCATGTTTTATATGATACGCGCCTCACATCCTGATGAAAAGTTGTTCCGCCTGGCGTGCGGTGGGTTGGTGCTGTTGACAGTCATCGCCGTAGCAGGGGTGATCGTGGTATTTTTGCGCCTGACCGACTCGCCCGCCAAGCCCAAAACCCCCGATTCTCCCATCGGATTGGTTACGCTTGCCCCGCAAGACCTGACCCAATTTTTGAATCAACCGCCGTTGGTGGCTGTTTCCGATGGGGCAGTTCCGCTCGTGCAATCACCGCTTACTTTCACAGGCAGCAGCGCACGCGGCGCGATTTTGACCTATGCCCTACGCGAAGGCGATACACTGGAATCGGTAGCGACTCATTTTGGTCTGAATCGCTGTACGCTGGTCTGGTCGAATCCGCCTGACCGCCTCAGCCTGTGGCAATTGGGAACATCCCTTACGATTCTGCCGTCGGATGGGATGTGGTATACGGTGAATGCCTCTTTGACGATAGAAGCGCTCGCTGCGCAAACTCAGGTTGACCCGATGCAAATTTTATTCAGCGAATTTAATCCCGATTTATGGGATGCTGCGCCGGAAACGCTGCTCGAAACTGACCAGCAAATTTTTATTCCCGGCGGCAAAGGGTCAGATTGTATTACGTGGGAGCGTCCGGTATGGGTTGAAAATAACGACGGACACCCGTTGATGATTGGCTGCGAGTATTCCAATCCCTATCGGGGCTATCCAACCAACGCACCAATGCAAGCCGATTTTCGATTTGTGCGCGGGCTTTCCGCCGGACATGATGGGGTCGATTTGGCTGCCCCCTCCGGTACACCGGTGTATGCGGCAGGGGAGGGCATCGTGCGGTATGCGGGGTGGCACCCTGACGGTTTGGGCAACGTAATTGTCGTGGATCATGGTGGGAGTCACAGCGTCTACGGGCATTTGCAAACGATTCTGGTGGACTGTGGGCAACCCATCGCTGCCAAACAACTCATTGGCGGAATCGGCAGCACGGGCAATTCCAACGCGCCGCACCTACATTTTGAAGTTCGTGATGCCGGTTTCACCCCCACCAACCCGATGATTTTTGTGAACAAGGGATTTTAAATGCTTAGCCCTGTGACGAATAAACTAGAATGACTTCCCGCGCCATATTGACCACTTTTTCCCGTAAATCAGCCGGGGCAATGACTTCCACCTGTCTGCCCAACCCCAGCGCATACAAGCAGGCTTCTTGCTCAACATCAAATAGGATGCGGAGGGTGTGCCAGCCCAGTTCATCCGGCGGGGAAATTTGCTCAATCCGTCGCTGCTGAATTTTGCCGCGCAAAAATGGCAACATCTCGCCTGCTACACGGAAGACCACTTCATAGCGGGGCAGGGTGGCAACAAATTCCTGTGTGGACTGCTGCCAGAATCCGGCAAGGTCAAAATCGGCGGGGCGGGTGAAAGGGTGTTCGGTCAAATGTGCTTCCAGAATCCGCCCAACACGGTAGGTTCGCAAATCGCTGTCCACCTGTGCGACCAGATACCACACATTATTTTTAGCCACCAGTCCAAGCGGTTCGCACAGGCGCTCTACCGTTTTGCCTTCCCCTCGTTCATAACACACCTGCAAACGTCGTTCCTGAAAAATCGCCGCCTGCACAACGGGCAGCACCGCCAGATTTTCCCCCGTGGGATGCCAGCCTGCCGTATCAATTAAAATGCGCTGGCGGATGTCCTCCACCTGATGCCGATTGAATTTCGGCAACGCCGCCAGCAGTTTGAGCAACGCCGCTTGAGAGGCTTTTTCCAGTCCCAAATCCGCCATCACACGCGGAGTCGCCGCTAAGAACAGCGCATGAACTTCGGATTCGTTTAATCCGGTGAGGTTGGTTTTGTAATCATCCAACAGCGACCATCCGCCGTGAACGCCGCGTTCAGCGACCACCGGAATCCCCGCCGCGCTCAACGCCAGCATGTCCCGATGAATGGTGCGTTCGGTTACTTCGAGTTTTTCCGCCATTGCCCGTGCGGTTAAGCGGGGATGGGTTTGCAGGAGCATCAAAATAGCAATGAGTCGGTCTGCCCGCATAGGATTTACTTCCTTGCCTACGGATACATTTTTGGCGGACGGGATGTATCCCCGTCCCTACGGGTCTGTGTTGTAGGGACACGATATATCGTGTCCGAATATGCGTACATAAAAGTTAAATTGCATAAGAATGACGTTAAAAATATGAATTTCAAATATGACACAAGATGTCATGTTTTTAATTTTATACTGAAATGGTTCAAGGAGAAAACCATGACTCAACCCATCGCAAGTCGTCCGCATATCGGACACAAAGAATATGGCGTGCCGGAAACCACCGAAGGCATGTTGGATTGGCAATTTGCGGTAGAACGGCTGCAAAAAGCCAAGAATTACTGGGTATCCACCGTTTCCCCCGATGGCAGCCCGCACGCACGACCCGTCTGGGGGGTGTTTGTGGAGAACACATTGTATTTTGGCGGCGGGCCACTCACGCGCTGGTCAAAGAATCTGGCGCACAATCCGCAGGTGGTGGTACATCTGGAAAGCGGGGATGAGGTGGTGATTCTGGAAGGCACCGTCGAACGCATCACCGAAGATACCCACCCGATGTTTCAGAAAGTGGACGATGCCTACCTTGAAAAATACAACATGCGGCATGGGGTTCCCTTCTGGGTATTAAAGCCCAAACGCGCCTTTGCATGGCACAAATTCCCGACAGATACGACTCGCTGGACATTTGAGTAGGGAATGGATAACGCTCGTAGGGGGTGATCCATAATTAGTTGGCGGACGCGCTAATTGGTGCCTCTCGCAATTAAATCGGATATCTTGGCGGGGTTTGCGGGGGAATTTATTCCCCCGCTATGAGTACAAAGTCGTCTAAAGACGACTGAAAAAAACAGCCCGTTGCCCACCCAAAATATCCGTGTCATTTGAGAGACGCACCAATTATAGACCGTCTGAATATTATCTAACATTGAGGGGAATTGGGGCGTGTTTGCCTATTTTCGGGAACAAAGTCTCCCTTGTCCCCGCCCCTACAAGCGAAAATTCCGAATCTCCAGACGGTCTCTTAGAATCATTTGGATTTAAATTCATCTCCCCATGAGTATAAAATGTAAATATAAGTGTATAATTAGGATACTACATAAATATTATCGTAATATAATATTTTTTGTGATAAAATAAGACAGGAATAAAAAGGATATGTACTAATGAGTCGTGATAATAAATTAAACTTAAATAAATATCCTACGAAAAAAATAATTATTATTATTTCTTCCTTTATAATGTTTATATTAACTAATTGCTCAAGTAATAAAGAAAAAGAACCTAAAGTACATTTCTTTGAAGAATATCCTACTGCCCGTGAAATTTGCAAGAATACAACCCGTGAACCTCAATTCGATGGTACTATTCCTGATACCATCAAACTCATTTTCGTCCAATTTAGTGTAGGAGAAATAGTGAACTATTCGTCAGTACACAGCGGCGCTATACCTGTGAATCTAAAAGCTAATACAGATGATGAGGTTACCATAGTTGGATGTATTCGTGATGAGCCTGTTACAATAAGTGAAACGCGCTACTCTTTCGGTAGTAGTCCCATTACTGTTCCTAATTCTCCTACACTAGAAACTGTTTTCACTTGTAGTCTCTTAAGACATGAATATGAAATTAGTTTGATAAATGCTGAATCGGGAAAGATTATTGCGTTAAGAAAATTTACTGGCTCTAACCCAACGCAGACATGTCCTGAAGAAGTTGGGTTTGATTTCAATAGTATGGCAAACTATAGTAGGATTTTTGGTGATACTCCAGAAGTTTCTGAGATTATCGAAGGAGTCCTTAGTGAGTTAAACATTGACACGGAATCTCAATGAGGGATTCTGCTGGTAAATAGTTAACAAAGTCCCTAAAGGAGCATTTTTTCAAATCTTAACGAGTATTTTTGTAGAAATAGGATTGATATTTTTTCAAGACAGAAAAAATGGGCGGGGTAAAATCCCGCCCGTCTGCAAGATTGGATTATAACGAGCGGAGGAAAGCCAGCAATGCCTCGCGGTCTTCCGCGCTCATAGTGAGGAAATAATCGCGGGAGGCCGACCCTTCGCCCCCATGCCACAGGATTGCTTCGGTTAAGTCACGGGCGCGACCATCATGCAAATAGGTGGTGTGTCCGTTGATGGTTTCAATCAGCCCGATGCCCCACAATGGCGGGGTGCGCCATTCGCTGCCGGTGGCTTGAAAGTCGCTTTGACCGTCTGCCAAATTTTCACCCATGTCATGCAGCAGCAAATCGGTGAAGGGGCGAATCGTCTGGTTAGAAAGCTGCGGGATGCTTGTATGCAAGCCTGTGGTCACCTGCGAAACATGGCACGCGCTGCACTGTGCTTCGTTGAAAATTTGTTCGCCGCGTTGTACCTGCGAGTCGTTATAGTTGCGCTGTGCTGGAACGGAAAGGGTGCTGGAATAAAACGCCACCAGCAAAACGTGTTCATCGGAAACTTCAGGAGCGCCGCCTGTGGGCAAAGTCGCGCAGTTGGTTTGTGCTTCGGTGCAGGGCTGGTGCGGGAACAAACTCGTGCTAATGCCCATATCCCCATTGTATGCGCCCGCCGTTTGCTGAATCAAATTGGGTTGGTTGGCCTTCCAGCCAAAACGTCCGATAGCCGTCTGATTGTTATATTCATCCCATACGTAATTCGGACGACCCGAAATGCCATCCCCGTTGGAGTCGTTGGGGTCAGCGAAACTTAAAATCGTGGCCTCGTCAATCGCTTCTAACAGCCCCAGTCCGATCATCTGGTTGGCGACACGCGGCGAAAAGGTGATGCCGTCCGCAAGCGGGCCATAGGCCATATTTTCCAGCGTATAAACGGGTTGACGCAGGGTATAGGGGGTGCCATCGGCAAATGTGCCGTTGATGTCCCTGTAGGTGATGACAATGCTTGCTTCAGGACTCATGCCCGCGATGCTGCCATCCTGCAATTGACCACCATAAATCGGGTCAGGGAGAGTTGCGCCGTTGAGGGTGCGTTCTTCGCTGGCAAGACGGATGAGGAATCCGCTTTCCATTTCGCCCGTAAACAGAGGGGCGCGTCCACGTCCATCGGAAACATGGCAGCTTTCACACGAATCGGCGTTAAAAACGGGCCCTAAACCGTCCGCTTCTGCCACTATTCCCGTCGCTGCCACAAACGATTGTTCAAACAATTCGTCGCCTTCCTCAAATTGCAGAATTTGCGCTTCGGTTAAACCGGGCAAATGGTTGGTGAAGGCTTCCACCGAGGTATCAAAAACGGTGTTATCCCCGCCCAGATACGGATTGGCGAAAAAATCCGCTGAGGCCACGAAATCGGTACTGCCCCCGGTGGCTGTCGTGACGGTTTCAGCCGTTGTATCCGATTCCGTTGTTGTGGCGGTAGAATCGGTAGTATCGTTTTGCTCATCGCCGCGTCCGTCATGATGGTGTCCGCGTCCATCGCCACGCCCATCACCGGGGCGGGGAGGGCCGGGTTGCTGCGCCAGCGCAACTCCACTGACCCCCACCAGACTCATCCCTAAAATGATGAATAAGATTGCAACACGCTTCATAAAAATTCCCTTTCTGGTAACGTGATACAACCTCTACCATCCGGCGAATCTGTTAAATGGATGTTAGCTATGTGTAAAATTTCACCCCTGACTGCATTTTTTACGGGTTCTTTACGACTTGTAGGTCATTGGCATAAAAGTGATCGGTATTTGTTTCAATGGTGCGGTTGTCAGAAAAAATGATGCTATCGAGCGGTACAGCAAGCGGGATGTTGGAGTCAAGATAGGGTTTGAACAGGAGGGTAAAGGTCAGTTTTTCACCCTCTTTCGCGCTGATGAAATTTTCATAATCTTGGCTGCTCACAAACCCGACAATATAAACGCTGCCGTCAGCGGCTTTGTGAACTTCCATTTGCAACGTGCCAAAACTGCTGCGGTTTAAGCTGATGCGATCTGCACCAGTTCCGCCGACAACCCCTGTCGAGTCCGTGTTGATAATCCAGGGGACGGTGAAACCATACACGCCGTTTGGCAAGGCATGGAGGGGCAGGTCGTTTTCAAGCGGTTCAAGTTGGCGTACACCGTTGGCCTCGCGTAAATCCGCTTTGAGCGCCTCGATGCTGTCGGGGGAGGGGATGATTTCATCTTCACACGGAATCGGGGTTGCTGTTAGGGAAGTCGCCAACCCATTGGCATCGACTTTCCCGAAGATAACCACCACAAGCAGGGTCAAGACACTGCCCATCATCAGATAACGAAGTTTTGCGAATACGGTCATGAGATTTTTCCTCTGTTTTTTATAAGTCGTGCAAAAGGGGGATTCATAACAGGGAAAAATCTACTCCAAGAAAAAGGCTACCATAAATGAGTGATTTTCTTTAAAAATCACTTTGTTATATGCCAGATTTCGGCGGATTGCATGATTTCTTGTACTGTCTGACTTGTGCAGATTGCACTACCCTACAGATATAAAAATTTTTGTGAATCAATGGAGAGTAACACATGGGTGCAATTGTTATAGACACGGAACGGTGCAAAGGCTGCGGCTTGTGTCCTACCGTCTGTCCGCAAGACATCATCCTCCTCGACCCCAACGCGCTCAACGCCAAAGGCTATCATCCCGCCATGCTGGTTGACCCTGACCATGCCTGTACGGGCTGCGCGATTTGCGCGGTGATTTGCCCCGAAGCGTGCATTACGGTGTATCGGGAAGCGAAGGTGAAAGCATGACCAAAGAACTGTTAAAGGGCAATGTCGCCATCGCCGAAGCGGCGGTGCGGGCGGGGGTGGAAGCCTACTTTGGCTATCCGATTACGCCCCAGACGGAACTCTTAGAGTATATGTCCAAACGGATGCTGGAGCTAGACCGTGTATTTTTGCAGGCAGAAAGCGAAATCGCCGCGATTAACATGGTCTACGGAGCAGCCTGTACCGGAGCGCGGGTGATGACCTCTTCTTCTAGCCCCGGTATCAGTTTAATGCAAGAAGGCATGTCGTATATCGCCGGGTCAGAACTCCCGTGTGTGATTGTGGATGTGATGCGTGGGGGGCCGGGTTTGGGCAACATTCAGCCCTCACAGGCCGATTATTTTCAAATCACCCGTTCCGCCGGGCATGGCGATTTTCACCCCATTGTTTTAGCGCCTGCCTCGGTGCAAGAATCCATTGATTTTACGATGCTGGCCTTTGAACTGGCGGAAAAATACCGTCATATGGTGGTGGTGGCGCTGGACGGGCAAATCGGGCAGATGATGGAAGCGGCAGAACTTCCCCCGATGCGGCCTGTTAAAACCGAACGGCCTGATTGGGCGCTGGCGGGAGCAAAAGACCGCCCGAAAAATGTCATTACCTCCTTATATATGCAGCCTGAAGCCGAAGAAATCTTTAACCTGCACCTGCAAAAACGCCTGCGGAAAATCCATGCGGCGGAGCAACGTTCGGTAGAATTTTTCACCGAAGATGCCGAACTGCTGGTGGTGGGATTCGGGACATCGGGACGGATTGCCTACAGTGCGGTGGAAATGGCCCGCGAACAGGGCTTGAAAGTCGGCTTGTTCCGCCCACAAACCCTCTGGCCTTTCCCCGAAAAACGCCTTGCCGAACTGGTGGACGACAACCCCAAGTTGCGCGGGTGTCTGGTGGTGGAAATGAACGCCGGACAAATGCTGGACGATGTGCGGTTGGCGGTGTCCTGCCAGATTCCGGTGAATTTTTATGGACGGATGGGCGGGATGATTCCTATGCCGGATGAAATTTTAGCTGCGATTGAACAAGAATTTACACGAGCGCATTACGGGGAGCGATAACGATGTTGATTCAAGAAGTACCCCAAGCTATCGAATGTGTTTACAGCCGCCCAGACTCGCTGGCAGAAAAGCATACCCATTATTGCCCCGGCTGTACGCACGGTGTAGCCCATCGGTTGCTGGCGGAAGTGCTGGATGAAATGGGGCTGCGTGAAGAAACGATTCTGGTTGCGCCAGTGGGATGCTCGGTTTTTGCTTACGATTATTTTAATATGGATGGCTGCGAAGCCGCGCATGGACGCGCCCCCGCGATGGCAACCGGACTCAAACGTCTGCTGCCGGACAAAATGGTGCTGACCTATCAAGGGGATGGCGATTTGGCCTCCATCGGCATGGCGGAAATTATCCATGCGGCGGCACGCGGCGAACGCATCACCACGATTTTTGTGAATAACGCCATTTACGGCATGACCGGCGGGCAAATGGCCCCCACGTCGATGATCGGGCAAAAAACCACCTCCTCGCCATTTGGGCGGGATATTCAACTGACGGGTTTCCCGATTCGCATGAGCGAAATTTTGTCCCAATTAGACGGGGCGGCCTATGTGGTGCGGCGTTCGCTGCATGATGTCAAAAATATCCGCAAGGCCAAAAAAGCAATTCGGGCGGCGTTGGAAGTGCAAAAAGCCGGACTCGGCTTCAGCATGGTTGAACTGCTCTCTAGCTGCCCGACCAACTGGGGCATGACCCCGGTAGAGGCGCTGCACTGGATTGAAACCAACATGCTGCCGCAGTACCCACTCGGTGATTTTAAAGTGGTCGAT
Organism: uncultured Anaerolineae bacterium; assembly: GCA_964639245.1. Lineage (GTDB taxonomy): Bacteria > Chloroflexota > Anaerolineae > Aggregatilineales > J027 > SB15. The sequence continues at coordinate 49,772 of CAZXCU010000012.1, read as the reverse complement.
GCCGCGAAAGCGCTGTAACCCAACAGGAGGGTAACGATGCAAGTTGAATTTTTATTCGCAGGTTTTGGCGGGCAGGGGGTCATGTTTGTGGGACAACTGCTCGCGTATACGGCGCTGGACTGTGGCAAAGAAGTCACATGGATTCCTTCCTATGGGCCAGAAATGCGCGGCGGAACCGCCCATTGTAGCGCGGTCATTAGCGATAAGCCCATCGGGTCGCCCTTGGTGCGTCACCCCAGAGTGGTGGTGGCTTTTAACCGCCCCTCGTTTGAAAAATATGAACATATTGTCGCACAGGGTGGGGTACTGGCGTTAAATTCATCGCTGGTGCAGCAGCGCACCACCCGCCATGATGTGACTCAATTGACCGTGCCTGCCTCGGATATTGCCGATGAATTGGGCAATATGAAACTGTTGAACATGGTCATGCTGGGGGCGGTGCTGACCGTGCAGCCTGTCGTGACGGTGGACGCGGTGATGGAAGCACTCAAACATCATATTCCGGCACATCGGCGGGACATGCTGGCGCTGAATTTTGATGCGCTGGAACGCGGCGCGGCCTATGTGGGGCTGCACGCGCCCACCCTTTAGCTTATTTCGGACATGGAATGCCGACTCGCCCTTCTCTTGATTTGAGAGAAGGGTTTTTTATTGCCCGTTCTCGTTGTATTTTTTGTAAAATAGAAACATGAGGATGAAAGGAATGGCGGATGCTGATTAACCTTCCTGAAAAATTGGCACAAGAAAAGTTACGCCAAAACCCCAAAAATGTTTCTTTTGATGATTTACGAACGGTCTTGGAAGATTTCGGTTTTGAATTCGTGCGTTCAAGTGGAAGCCATTTTTCTTTTAATATCACCCTTGATGATGAACCACGTCTACTCGTTGTGCCTTTTAGTCGCCCTGTAAAACCAGTCTATGTTAATAAAGCGCTTGAATTGATTGAACTTTTGCTCGCAGCATCGGAGGAGGATGACAATGACAACGAATAAAGACCTGGCGTATTACCTTGCGTTGCCCTATGCAATTGAACTCATCCCCGACGATGATGGCTACTGGTTTGCGCGGATTCCCCTCCTAGAAGGCTGTATGACCAACGGTGACACCCGCGAAGATGCGCTGACGATGTTAGATGATGCAAAACAATTGTGGTTAGAAACTGCTTTGCAACTTGGCAAATTGATTCCTGAGCCTATCCTTTATCAAGGAAGTGCTTATTTGACTAAGGAATAATTTATTATATGGTATTACCATTGCAAATAATGTGGGGTGCAAGTTATGAATGAAACAAATATCTTGAAAGTTGGTATTTGATGGGGTTGACCCCGAAGGCAATGCTTTTTCAATAGAAACCAAGCACTCATCATCCCTTCATTTCCCCTCCCAAAAGAATCCTCTCCTAACAAGAGGATTTTTGCATTTTATACAAATTTTGTAACACGCAGGACGGAGAAAGGTACCAACCAGCATGATGAAAGGATGCTGTCAGATGAATCCCTTTGTTAGTTTGGAATGGCTGGTGGATAATCGCCTTGCGATTGTTACTGTAACTTCGGTGTCGCAGCTTGCGATTAATGCGTGGGCAGACACCATTCTCTACCTTGGCAAAGCATGGTCGCCAGACGAACCCATGCGCGTGGTACATGATTTTTCGGCTGTCCCGATTTTGACTCCCTATATTCGCAAAAAAACGCTTGAAACAAACAATCAGTTTTTGACAGGTTTTCCGAAAGGAATTTATGCAGCCGTTATCCTACCGAACAATGCGTTTTCGCGGGCATCGGTGATTTTTACCTCCCGTTCGCTCAAACGGAATCCCCGCACCGACCAGCGCCATTTTTTTGACCGTCAAACGGGGGTTGCTTGGTTGGAAAGTACCCTGTAGCAAAAAACAAACAAGGGGCTGCGCGGCCCCTTGTCATTTTAAACAAATCGAATGAAACTGACTAATCGCCCAAAAGTTCGCTGATGTCTTCAAGGAAGGCCGCGCCTTCTTCGAGTGTGTTGAACTGGCGCGAACGGAAACTCAACAGTTGGTTTAAGGCCGAGGTGGTACGGCGGTTTTGCTGGTCAGACAGGGTATTGGCATTTTCGCCAACCATGACCATCCAGCCGGGTTGAATGCGCTGCATATCCGGCGTGAAATTCGGCGTATTGGCAATATTCACATCCTGCACGTCGGACACATCCACGATAAAATGCAAGCGGCGACCTTTGGCATTGCGGGCTTTCTGAGCAATATCGGCACTAGCCTGCTGCATATCTTCGGGCGTTAAAGTGCCGGAAAAGCGCTGCACGATGATTTTGCCTTCATTGTTATTGAGCCATTTGCTTTCAACTGCCATTGGTTATTGCCCCTATCAAGAACGTATCACGAGATAACTTTAGTTTAAGCGCAGACGGGTTTTGGCGTTTGTCATTTTTACCAAATTGCTGCCCGTGCAATTGAGAAGTTTCACAGTTCTCTTGACGCATTCTTGCGGGTGATTTTTACGGCTGTGTCTATTAGAAATTGCTTAAAAAGGGGAGCGATGAACGCACAACGACAAATGCAGATGATTTTGGTGGTGCTGGTGACGATTTCATTGGCAATGGGTGTGTTTGCGTCGGTGGTGGATGGTAAATTTGAGTGGCGTGGTTTGCTGGGCAATCTGGCAACAGAATTATTCGGCGGGGTCGTAACCTACATGCTGATTGAACGTATCATTGGTGGGCGGGAAAGGGATGAATCTGATAAAAAACGGCTGTTGTCGCAAATTCGCAGCACCAATGGGGCGGTGGTGCAATTGGCGATTGGGGAACTGATCCAACGGGGGTGGTTGTATGACGGAACATTAGAAAGCGCATCGCTCTCACACTCCAACTTGTTTGAAGGACGGCTGCGCGGGGCGGTGTTGCGTGGCGCAAATTTTCATCGGGCAACCTTGACCCGTGCTTCGCTCTGGAAAGCTGATTTAACAGGCGCACGCAATTTGACCGAAGCGCAGTTGGCCTCTGCCCGCAGTTTGCAGCACGCCATTATGCCAGATGGGCAATTGTATGATGGGCGCTACAACTTGGAAGGCGATTTAGAATGGGTGCGGGAGGATGGCTTGGATGCGAATAACCCTGAGGACATGGCAAAATTTTATAGCGTTTCTGTTGAGGCATATCTGGCAGGGCAGGCATGGGCGCGGCAAAATCTCGCCAAACTGCATGGGGAGTGATGCTCTCCCCTGCATCAAGATGCGCTGTTTGCCCTTTCCAAGTACAATAGACGGTGATTGCCCACCGGATTCCTTGCTTTCCAATCCAATCCCCACGCCAAAAACGTATTTCCATGCAAGCGTGACGCTGGAATTGTAAAAAACGGATTAGACATTCAGGGCGTTGGGCGCTGGCAAGTGTCAAAAAGCACAGATTCACATACAATCTGTATAAGAAATGAACGCGGGAGTGTGGCTTATGTGACAGAAGGCAGTACAATCGTCTATTTGAGTGCTGTATAAGTAGTCAAACTCATATTATATATAGTAAAGAGGTTATATGGTAAACCAAGACAATGAGGTCGCGCTGTTTATCGATTTTGAAAACATCCACACCTCCATTAAACGCAGTACCTTGAATGCCCATTTCGTAGACTGGGGGTTATTGTTAGAAGGTGTATCGCACTACGGACGCATTGCCATTCGCCATGCGTATGCGAACTGGGGCGAACATGCCCGCCACCAAACTTTTCTCAACCGCTATGCTATCGAACCGAAAAATGCCTTTGGGGGAGACAAAAACGTTTCAGATATTTATCTGGCGGTGGAGGCGATGGAAACCCTGTATACCCACCCCGAAATTGACACGTACCTGCTGGTAACAGGCGATGGCGATTTTTCGGTGTTGGTGCAGCGCTTACGGAATCATCACAAACAAGTCATCGGAATTGGGGTGCGGGATGCCGCCGCCCGTAGTCTGATTGAAGCCTGCGATGAATACATTTTCTATGATGATTTGCTGGCGGAACGGCAGCCCAATATCTATACCCCTTCGGAAGAGGGCGAATTTCGGCGTAATAATTTTGGGGAGCCGCGCCGCTACGACCAACCGCGCGTTTATGCCAAACGTGCCTATGAACCTGCGCGCAGCTATGAAACACGCGCTGAAAGAAAACCGGTGTATCGGGCTGATTGGATGGATGCTGACGAGGAAACCGACATTTCACGTGACAATGGCTACCGTCAGCGTAACCCAGATGAACTCACTTTAGATGATTATTTGGATATATTGGATAGAAATAATCCGCGTGTGACCCCCACTCACCACCGACCCGGTATTATTTTACGCATTTATGATATGATGACCATGCAACAACCGCGTACCCTGAATGAACTCAAAACTTTAGCGTTGGCTTCTTTTCAATCCAACCCGGAAACCAGCGCGGCTTTGGTGGAAGAAATTATTCACCAGCTTTACCACACCTACTCTTTTGAATTTGATCGCTTGCAGGATGTCCCGCAGTGGGATCGTCCGTGTCGTTTTCAAGCGCATATCCAAACCAAGTTGGAACTGCTGGATAACTGCGATATGGGGGTGCTGCGCCGTTTGCAACGCGGGTTACCCAACGGAATTTCCCTCGATCCCATCCTTGTGGCACGCTTGCTATATGGCGGGGATGAAGATCCGCGGGTGGTGGGACGTGCCAACACCATGGTGGACAAGTTCTACAAAAGCTAATCCGCACAAGGGGCTTCACCGCCCTTTTTTTTTCCATTTTTCCCATTTGTGCTATAACACAAGCCATTCGGGAGAAAAATCATGAAAAAACTTTTGGCTGTTTTCCTTATAGTTGTGGCTTTAACCCCTTTGTTCAGCACTGCCCAAGAAGATTCCTTCACCCCCTGCACCGGATATGGCGAAGCACCACAAGGCGCAATTAACGCTGGCCCCTGGGCGAATCGCTTGATGCTGGCATTCAGCGAGGATGGCCTCACCTGGGAACGTAGCAACCAGATTTTGAGTGACCAGGCCGATGTGCCAGACGCGATTGTGACCGATGATGGAGAAATCCGTATTTATTACATTACGTGGTGTCCTGAGGAATTAAAAAATCGGATTGCGGTGGCCTCCAGTCGTGACGCGGTGACATGGGAATTTCGCCCCATCACCTTGACCCGCGCCAACAATGAACCCCTAGGGATGCCTGCCGACCCGACCATCGAACGCACCGACGACGGTAGCTATCGCCTGTATTTTACTTCCCAGATTCCCCCTGCCACACGCGGTAATTCCCATGTGGCGATTTCGGAGGATGGCTACAACTTTACCTATGAAGGGCTGGTTTTTAGCGTTGAGGAACAAAATACGCTTGATGTGAATGTCCTCAAAATCGGCGAAATGTGGCATTACTTCGCGGGGGGGATTCCGGGTCGCAATTGGCACGCGGTTTCAGAGGATGGTTTGACTTTTACGCAGGTCGAAGATTTTGTGCAGGACGACATCATCATGTCCAATGGTTTAAAATTGGACAACGGCTACCGCTACTACGGCTTCAAACAAGTTCCCGGTAACGCGCATATTGTTTCGTTTTTCACGGAAGATGGGCAAACATGGCAACTGGAGGACGGGATTCGACTCGAAATGGACGCGGCGGGTGGTTTTGAAGCCGAAGGGGTTAAAGATCCGGCGGTAGTGCAATTGCCGGATGGACGCTGGCTGATGGTCTATGTGACGACGCAACCGGAATACCCGCTACCGGACAAAAAGTGAGCCACAGCAGCGTGGCTGCGTCCGACAAATGGGGCAGGGCTGGAGAATAAGTTGCAATTCAGACAGGGCGGGCTATACTATAAACTATGAGCGACAAAGACCAAGCACGCCAAGAAATCGAAAAAATTATCCAGCGCCTGCAAACCATCCCCGAAAAAGACCGCGCTAAGTTCAACGAAGCCCAAACGCGCCACTCGTTTATTTTGCCCTTGTTCCGTGCGCTGGGCTGGGACACCGAAAATCCGATGGAGATGTCCGCCGAAGAACAAATTTCACGCGGATTCGTGGATTTTGGCTTTTATTTGAACAGTGTCCCCGCGTTTTATCTGGAAACCAAAAAACTGCACACCGACCTTGAAAAAGAACAGTGGGCAAAACAGGCGATTAATTATTCGTGGCTGCGCGGGGTGACATGGGCTGCCCTGACCGATTTTGAAGGCATGAAGGTTTTTAACGCCGAATGGCAAGAACGTGACCCCCAAAAAGCTCTTTTCTTGGATTTAACATGGGAAAAATATACCGCCGAACAATTTGACGACCTGTGGTTGCTCTCCAAACCCGCGATGCTCAACGGTGATATTAACCGTGTGGCAGAACGCTATGGCAAAAAAATCAAACGTAAACCTGTGAGCGAACTCCTGTTTGGGCAAATGACCGTGTGGCGACGCGATTTGTTCAAAGAGATGCGAACCTATGGCAATCTGTTTAAGGAAAATACGCGGCTGGTCGATGATGCAGTGCAACGTTTTCTTGACCGCCTGATTTTCATTCGGACGGTGGAAGATCGCGGAGTCGAGTTGCCCCGCTTGCAAGCAGTTGTCCGTCAATATAAAGAAAGCCGCAAAAAAGATAAAAACTTATTTCAGGAATTGGTCAAACTTTTTCATGAACTTGATAGTATTTATAATGCCCAACTTTTTTCTCAAAACACGCTCGATATTCTGGAAATTTACGATTGGTCGCTGCTCGAAACCATCATCAATGGCTTGTATACAGATGAAAAAGCCTACCTGCGTTACGATTTTAGTGCGATTAATGCGGATGTCTTAGGCGCGGTCTATGAGCAGTATTTGAGTTTCAAAGCGCTTGACCCCACAGGGGATGAAGCGCTTGACCCCTACAAACAAACCAAGCGCAAATCGCAGGGGATTTTTTATACGCCACAGTTTGTGGTGCGCTATATCGTGCAGCAGACCTTAGGCAAACTGCTGGCAGAAGGGGCAGACCCGTATAAAATCCGCGTGCTTGACCCGGCCTGCGGGTCGGGGTCATTTTTAATTGAAGCGTTTGATGTGCTTGACCGCCATCTGGCGCAGCACGGCACCGAGGACGACAAACAGCACCCGCGCAAACGGCGCTTACGGATTTTGCAAAATAACCTGTACGGGGTTGACCTTGACCCGCAGGCGGTGGAAGTGGCACGGCTGAATTTATTGCTCCGTGCTGCCAGCGAACGCGGACTTTTGCCAATGCTGCACAACATCCGTGTCGGTAACAGCCTGATTGATGCTGATGAAATTGTCGGCGAGTCGGCATTTGACTGGTCGACCCAATTTCCTGAAATGATGAAAGAGGGCGGGTTTGATGTCATTATTGGGAATCCGCCCTACATTCGGATTCAGAATTTGCCGCGTCATGAAACCAAGTGGATTAACGAAAATTATGTAACCCCATCGGGTAATTATGATATTTATATTCCTTTTGTAGAACGGGGCTTGAGTCTGCTCAATCCCAAAGGAGTCTTAGGTTACATTTTGCCGCATAAATTTTTTACCGCCAGCTATGGACTAAAATTGCGTGGGGTGATTGCTGAGGGGAAACATCTTGCGGAGATTGTCCATTTTGGGGAACAGCAGGTTTTTGAGAGTGCGTCGACTTATACTTGTATCATGATGCTTTCCAAGTCTCCGCAAACCCGTTTTGAATTTAGAAAAGTCAGAAATATTGAGGGGTGGATTGGCGGGAATGGGTCAATTGTAGGAGACATTGACGCTGACCAAGTAACTGCTAAAACATGGAACTTTGAAGTCGGTGGTATTTTTAATCTTTTCAAAAGATTAGAAGCTATGCCCGTTAAACTTGGCGAGATTGCCCGTATTTTTGTGGGAACCTTCACGGGCGCAAATGATGTTTTTGTCTTAAGCAACTGCCAGTACCAAGACGGAATAGTGACAGGTTATTCTAAAGCCCTTGCCGAGACAGTGACGATAGAAGCCAACCTCACCCAACCCTTTTTGTTAGGACGGGATATTAAGGGTTATGAGACTTTAACACCAACCCATGCGCTTATCTTTCCATACACTCTTCGGCAAGACAATTTTGAGCTTGTCTCAGAAACAGATTTAGCGATGACATGGCCTAAAACGTATGACTATTTACTGAGAAATCGGCAGATGCTTGAGGAACGTGCCGTTGAGGTAGAATGGTATGCTTATGCAGGCCATCGCAGCATGACCCTGTTTCAAAAAGCCAAATTGATTGCGCCTGATTATAACAATAGCCCATCGCTCACGTTTGATTCACAGGGGTTTTATTTTCAAACGGGTTACGGTGTTTTACCCCAAGAGCATGTTTCGCCTTTATATTTATTGAGTTTGCTTAATTCCAAATTGCTTTTTCGCTATCTCACCCATATTAGTACGGCTTTGAGAGGAGGGTATGTCCGTTTCTGGACATCCTATCTTAAAGATATCCCTATCATTTTGCCCTCCGACAAAACAGTCGAAACGCAATTGGTTCAGATGGCAGATCGCATGTTGCAACTTAAAAAAGAGTACGCCGAAGCTGAAATAAAATTGTCGGATAAACGTCATCTGCTAAACCGTCAGATTCAGCAACTCAATCAACAAATTGACGGGGAAGTTTATAATTTGTATGGGTTAAGTGCGGAAGAAATTGCGCTGGTGGAGGGGAAATAAACCCCTCACCCCCGGCCTGTTTGACCCCACCCCCGACCCCTCCCCAATGAATGGAGAGGGGAGAAAGAGACACCACCCCCGTAGGCGTAAATTTCCCTCCCTGCAATGCGGGGAGAAATCGGGCAAAATGCCTGTCCTGCGCTACAATCATGGGCTGAATAACAATTTGAAAGTTGAAGCGCATGAACTACGAATTTAACTCGCGCCGTTCGATGGTCTTGGCGCAGCGGGGCATGATTGCCGCCAGTAACCCGCTTGCGGCCCAAGCCGGACTGCATATTTTACGACAGGGCGGAACTGCCGCCGATGCTGCCATTGCTGCCGCCGCCGTCATTAATGTGACCGACCCGGCTTCGACAGGCATCGGGGGCGATTGTTTTGCGCTCTATTACGATGCCAAAACGGGGCAGATTTCCGCCTTAAACGGGAGTGGTCGCGCCCCATCCAATTTAACCCTTGCGGATGTCACCCCCGAAAATGGTGAAATCCCGCCGCGCAGCCCGCACGCGGTGACGGTTCCGGGCGCGGTGATGGGCTGGGAAGATTTGCTCAAGCGGCATGGGCGGATGACACTTAAAGAGGTCATGCAGGATGCGATTTTTTACGCGAAAAATGGCTACCCGTCCGCGCCGGTGTTCAATAGCCTGTGGCAGCGTACCGAAGCCTTTTTACGCAGCAGTCCGCACACCGAAGAGTATGTGCCAGCCCCCAAAATCGGGGAACTGAAAAAATTATCCGGTTTAGCACGGACATTTGAGCAAATCGCGGAAGGTGGGTCAGCGGCGTTTTATCAGGGTGAACCCGCACGGGCAATTGTCGAGACTTTGCAAGCGCTGGGTGGCAAAATGACCTTAGACGATCTTGCCCGCCACACCTCGACATGGGACACCCCCATTTCCACCGATTATCGTGGCATTCAGGTATATGAATGTCCCCCCAATGGGCAGGGCATGACCGCGCTGATGGCAATGAATATTGTGGAAGGGTGGGGATTGGCGGACTTGCCTTTTGATGCACCGGAACGCTTGCATTTCATGGTCGAAGCCATGCGCTTGGCGTTTGCCGATGCACGGCAGTATATTAGCGACCCTGCCCACAGTACCCAAAATCTCAGCTTTTTGCTGGATAAAAATTACGCAGCCGAACGGCGGAAAAAATTTTCGCCTGAACGTGCCATGCAACCACCTTCGTATGGTGTACCATTGCCCAGTTCCGACACAATTTATTTGTGTGTCGTGGATGGGGAAGGCAACGGCTGTTCGTTCATCAACAGTTTGTATATGGGCTGGGGAACGGGGATTGTCGCTAAAGGAACAGGGGTCTTTTTGCAGAATCGCGGCGCAAATTTCAGCCTTGACCCGGCCCACCCGAACGCGCTTGCCCCGAACAAACGCCCCTATCATACGATTATTCCTGGCTTGGCAACCCGCGATGGCGAACTCTGGGCAACGTTCGGCGTGATGGGGGGATTCATGCAGCCACAGGGACATTTGCAGGTCATTAGCGCGATGGTGGACGACGGGTTGAATCCGCAAGAAGCGCTTGACCGTCCGCGTTTTTGTCTGGTGGATGGACGCGGGGATAGTGTGCTGGCGTTGGAGGAAGGGATTCCGGTCAAAACGATGGCACGCTTGGCGGAATTGGGTCACAGTGTGCAGCCTGTATCTGGATTGGGGCGGTTGGTGTTCGGCAGTGGGCAGATTATCCGCCGCGAAAATGGCGTGTTGATGGGCGGCAGTGACCCGCGTAAGGATGGTCTCGTCGCTGCGTTTTAAGGGGATGAGCAGAGGTGGGTGAGGTATACTCACAAGGGTAAGAGATTTTACCCACACGACCCTAAGAAAGGAAACCTGATGACCCTCACCACCACCCGACTCCAACCGTAGCAAAGGCAAGGCATTTGAGGGGAGGGGGGGCAAATCCCTGTTTTTATGTACGGGCGGGTCACAGACCAGCCCCTCTAAATGCTTCTTGCCGTACTCATAGACGGGGAAGCAATTCCCCGTTGTACTACCCGATGCGAAATGTCACATTTTCTGAGAAAATATATAGACTTTCAAATTGCATCTTATCCTATTCGCCGTTAAACTGATGTTATATCAGAACGTATGAGCCACTTTATGATAATTTCAAATGGTACAACTAAACTCATGACACGGCTTTTTCTGCAAAGCCAATACAAGTTGCCATTTTTGTTCATTGTCGGAGATGCAGTTGACCAGCTGCAAACGATACCATCTGAAAGCATAGATATGGTCATGACCAGTCCGCCTTATTGGGGACAACGGGACTACTTTCACAACAATACAATTGGCAGCGAAGCTACTATTCAGGAATATATCACTTCGCTGTTAAAAGTATTCTGCGAAATCAAGCGAGTGCTAAAGCCAACAGGTTCTTTCTGGCTCAATTCAGGCGATTCTTACAAAGATAAAAATTTATGTAATGTTCCTCATCGAATGGCAATTGCGCTACAGGACACACAAGGTTGGATACTTCGTAATACGATTGTTTGGAATAAACTCAAAGGCAATCCTGATAATAGCAAAGATAAATTACGCAATACCCACGAATATATTTTCCATTTCGTGAAACAGAAAAAGTATTTTTATGACATAGACTCAGTTCGTAAAACACCCCATACTTCCACGATTAAAAATGGGCAAGTGACCACCGCTACAGGAGTTACAGGGGTCAATTATCGCCGTCAGATTCAGCGCAGCACCGCCCTTAGCATTTCTGAAAAATTGAATGCTCTACAAGCGCTCGATACAGCCCTTCAAAAAGTTGCACAAGGCGAACTGCCCGATTTTAGGATGGTCATACGTGGGCAGCAGCGTACTACCCATTCAGACTCTGCTACAGTTTCTGGTCGTGCGTCTGAACTTGCTAAAAAGGGTTTTTATATCTTAAATTACGACAAAAAAGGCAGTAAGCCCAGTGATGTTTGGGAAGTTGTTCCCGAAGATAAGTGGCGAAAGGATACACATTATGCCCCTTTTCCTGAAGAACTGTGTGTGATGCCCATCAAACTTACTTCCCCTCTGAACGGCGTTGTGCTTGACCCCTTCGCTGGCACAGGCACATCCATTATTACTGCCCTAAAACTTGGACGGCGCGGTATTGGTATTGATATAAGTGAAGATTATCTTCAAACGGCGGTAAAGCGGTTAGATTATCCTCTCTCAGAGGTTGTATGATGATTGAGAAAAAGGCTTTAGAACTATTTACCTTTACACCGCCTGCTCTCAGATTACATGAATGGCAGCACATTTTGGCAACAAACGATTGCCGTTATATCGATAAAAAATGTGACAAAACCCGTAAAAGCCAGCCAGAAATAGCAATTGGTACTTGTATCGTTGGCTATGCTGGCAATCCTGTTATCATCTGCCCACATCGTTTCTTACAGCATCGCCAAATTTTTCAGGATGTTGTTCCGCTTTTAGACCATCATCAACCATCCAATCAAATTCATGTTATCCCTGAAATTACGCTCCCCGGCGGCAGTGTGGATTATTTCATCGTCTCAGTGCAAGCAGATACGATAGTAGATTATCTCGCCCTAGAGATTCAAGCACTTGATACGACTGGAAGTGTTTGGTTTTCGCGCCAAAAAATGATCCGCGAGGAAATTGGCATCCCTGTTGAAATTCCAACCAACGATAGTAGCTATGGCATTAACTGGAAAATGACTGCGAAAACCATTTTGATTCAGATGCACCATAAAGTTGAAACACTGGAATTGTTAGGCAAAAAATTAGTGCTAGTGATTCAAGACGTTTTTTTTAATTATATGCAAACAGAATTTTCTACCCAAAGTTTGCAGGAAGCCAACAGAGGCAATTCTGCTCATTTTCATATTTACACGCTGAATGAAAATTTTGTTTTGCAGCTTATGGCTCAACATAGCACTACCGCCACAGGAATAGAACGCATGTTAGGCAGACAGAAGGCGGCGGATATTCCAGAAGAAGTTTTGTTGCAGCGTTTGCAACTTAAAATGGGTAAAAATACGTTATTAGAAAGTGACTAGGAAACCGCATGACCCTCACCACCACCCGACTCCAGCCCTCCGAACAGGAATATCAAACGCGCTGCGATGGCCTGCTTGCTGCAATCAACGCGGCAGGTGCAAGCGGCGTGGTGTTATTCGATGCCGACTACATCAAATATTATACGGGATTTACCTTCATCCCTACCGAACGCCCGATGGCCTTTGTCATGAATGCCAGTGGCGAAAAAGCGCTGTTTGTCCCGCGCTTGGAAGTCGAACACGCGCAGGCCAATGCGCTGATAGACCGTGTGGAGCATTATCTGGAATATCCCGACGACCCGCATCCGATGGTGCTGCTGGCACGGATGTTAGAAAAAATGGCGGTGCGCGGGGCGGTGCTGGCAGACAGCGACGGTTATCCGTGGATTCTGGGCTATCGTGGCCCGGCACTTTCCGCAATGACTGATTTTAAAATGCAAAATGCCCGCCCCGCGATTGAAGACCAGATGGCGATGAAGTCCATCGTGGAAATTAATCTCATCCGCGAAAGTGTCCGTTGGGCGAACCTCGCGCACATGCTCCTCCAGCGTTATACGGGGGTAGGCGTAACCGAAACCGAAGTCAGCGAACGTGCCTCCCGCGAAGCCACCGCCGCCATGATGAACGCCATCGGCCCGATTTATCGCGGGCAAAGCGCATGGTTTAGCGGCGCATTTGCGGGCTATCGTGGGCAAATCGGACGCAATTCCGCCATTCCGCACGCGCTGGCGAACAACCTCACCTTTCAAGCGGGGGATGTGCTGGTGACGGGGGCCTCTGCGCCGGTCTGGGGCTATTTGTGCGAACTCGAACGCACCATGATTATCGGCGCACCTTCTGAAGCACAGCGCACCTATTTTCAGCATATGGTCGCCTTACAGGATATTGCCCTTGAAGCCATTCGTCCCGGCATTCCCTGTTCGGAGGTCAACAAGGCGGTGCTGGCCTATTTTGACAAGCATGATTTAATGAAATTCTGGAAACACCATACCGGACATTGTATCGGCTTGCGTTACCACGAAGGGCCCTTTTTGGATTCGGGCGACCACACGCTGATTCAAGTCGGCATGGTGTTCACGGTGGAACCCGGTTTATATGTGCCGGGGTTGGGCGGATTCCGTCATTCTGATACCGTGGTTGTCACCGAAGACGGCATCGAAATGTTGACTTACTATCCGCGTGATTTAGCCAGTTTGACTCTCCCTGCCTAGGGGACATCTTACGCGAAAAATCGCGATTCGCGGATAAGTTCATCGCTGGAAACGAAGGTTGCGTCCACCACAGATTTGCCTGTGCGCTGAAGATACTGCTGCACAATCTGATAGCCGATGTGGTAGCCCGCGAATGCCGGAATATCGTCACGGATGGGCGCACCCCACGGGCCCGGCGTGAGTGCCTTGCCAAAAATATACGAGCGCATGGCATTCATATCGGTGGTGGACAGCCCTTCCCGAATGAGCTGGTAGGCGTGGTCATAGGTGGCGGGGTCAAAATCGGTCACATAGTAGCCGAGCATGTCCTGACCGAAAATCTCAACCGCAAACGATTCCGCCAACCCCTCACTTATCATCCAATCCGCCATGCGTACCTGACCGGGAATCCATGGGGTGAGGCTGAAGCGGATGTTGTGGTGCAGCTCGTGGACGGTCAAGCCTGCCAACTTGGACAGCACATAGGCATTGGCTTCGCTGATGAACACCATGATAAAGCCCGGTAGACTGCCCATCCCACTGTACCCACGAAAAATCGGGTCGAGGCGGGTTGGGTCGGTTAAAAAGATGCCAAATTGCACTTCGGGCAAATTTAAATGGTGCGGTTCAAAACAGGCCAAGCCTTTTGCCAGTGCTTGCGAGGTAATTTCCCATGCGTCGTTTTTTTCTAAGATTTCTAGGGCCGGGGGTGTTTCGATGAGCGAGTCCGGCGTGAACGCTCCGCCAAACCGCATCCAGTCTATCGGCGGTAAATTCCCGAAAATCTGGAACAACGGGGTAAATGGAGCAACAAGTTCATTCAGATAAATCGCCTCTTTTTTTGCCATGTCCTGTTCGGCAAGGATACGGCGGTACAGGGTATGGGTGGGATGGTTGATGAAGGGCATCACAAGTTCCTTTCACTTGGCTTGCTGATTTTTCTGGTAAATTTCGGCGGCGGCACAGCCAAACTGGAACAAATCCATATCAAAAGATTGCATGGGTTCCGGCAGTTGCTGGCGTTCGGCGGGGGTCATTTTTTCCATATCGGCATACATGCGCGAGAGCGATTGACCGACGCTGGTATTGCCACCCGTGAACATGCCCACCAGTTCAACCCATTTTGCCGCATAGTGTTGGACATCGGGATGGTCGGGGGCTTTGTCCCGATTGGCTTTTAATCCGGCGTAGACTGCTTCCCATTCCTGTTGAACCTGCTGCATTTGTTCAGGGGTGTAAAGTGCAGCACGTTCCTGAAGATAGGCCATTTGCTCATCGGAATAATAGTGTTTGACCCATTCATTTTTTTCACTCATGGTAATTCCCTCAATCATCTGTTGAATCTGGTGTAAATCGGGCGGGGTGTCGCTGGCGAGTACCTGTGCCATCGCGCTGGAAATTTGCTGCAAATGCGCGATTTTGCGGTCAATTGCCTGTTTTTGAATTTCCAACGAACGGCGGACGGCGTAACGGGGGTTTTCCAGCACTTCCCGAATCTCACGCAGCGAAAAGCCCATCGTTTTGAGTGTCAAAATTTGCTGCAAGCGCAGTAAATCGGCCTCCTCATACAGACGGTGGCCCGTTTCGGTGAGCGCGGCAGGTTTGAACAAGCCCGCTTGGTCGTAAAAGTGGAGTGTTCGCACCGTGACTCCGGCGATTCTGGCAAATTCTTTCACCCGATATGGCATGGACTTTCCTCCGTTCAAAAAAGTGTAGGGCATGACGTAACGTTAGGTGCAAGAGTCAAATTTGAATTTTTTAGTGTTTTTTTGTGAACAAAAAATGATTTCTCAACAGGATTCCAACAAAATGTGACAATTCGATGGCATTTTCACACAATTTTGATATATACTTTTATCAAGTGCATATGAGCATATTACAAGGTTCATATCACTGAGAGTTAAGATTAATTCTTCATCGCAGTTGTTTTTTATCTTATCTTAATCTTTAACTCGACCTTAAGACAGTATGACCGTTCGGCAAGCCGTTTATCTGATCATGGGCTTGTGGATTATCAGGGGAGGTATTATCCATGAACTTTATCCGACGGAAGTTACGGGAAAAGGAATCTGGGCAAGGGCTGGTGGAATATGCCCTGATTCTCTCGCTTGTGGCTGTTGTCTGTGTGGTTGCGCTGGCGATCTTTGGCGACCAACTGGCGCAGACACTGTGTAAAGTTGTCTGGGCGCTTGATGCAAGTGCCAAACTGCCGACATGTGAACGGATTAACGTGAGCTGCGGTGGGGTGTCGGTTTCCGGGGGGTATGTCAGTGTTGAAGCCACGGTAAGCGATACTATTGGCGATGACAATGTTGATCGCGTCGTGTTTTATGTGGATGGGGTCGTGAGGCACACCGAAAGTGTTCCCAAATATTGCTTTGGGGCGGGGGATGGGTCGTGTGGTTCGCGGTCATTGTCTTCCGGCACACATACGATTCGAGCGGTGGCGTTTGATGCAGAAGGCAATAGCGGTTACTGTGAAGTCACGGTCAATGTGCCTTAGCGCTGCGCTCCTTTGATTTCAGATTTGAATGCCCCACCCCGGGGCATTTTTATTTCCCCTGACGATTGCGCCTGTCCTTTGGAAAAACCACGCGGCGGTGGAACGGGCAGTTGCAAATTACGTTACTCACCTTGCACAGAATAGAGTTTTGGGGATATTTTTTGACCCCACCCTGCCTTCGGCTTCCCGTCAGCAAGCTGCCCTGTTTGTCCCCAACGCTTTGGGGAGGGATTGAGGGTGGGGATTTTCCCGCATTGCGTAAGGTGAGTTACGTTATTTGAAGGATGTATCAAACACTAAAAATAAAACAAGGGGTTGAAGCCCCTTGTTTCTTGAGTGCGAACTGACTCTTTAGGCGCGTATCAATTGGGGTTTCCGCATGACCGGGAACAAGCCCAGCACCATCAGGAAAATACCCAGTGTAGCAAGGGTTGCACGCGGCGGGTTGTCCACAATGAGTTGGGTGGGCAGCAGGTCGGTGACATTCCCGGTGGTTGTACCAGCGCTCGCGGCAAAGCTGTAGCCCTGCGCTCCCACCCGACGGGTGATGGGTGCGTAGAAAAAGACGTAAATTTGTGCGCCGGAAATGGCCTCAAAGGTATAGGTCTGTGTCCCCGAATTGTAGCTGCTGTTGACCAAGAACCATGACCCCATCCGCCAAACTTGCATCCCGGAGGGGTTGTTCTGGATGGTGGTTTGCGAGTCCGACCCCACATTTGAGCCAGCATCGCCTAAAACTTGGGTCAGCGACACGCTGAATGTTCCCGGCCCCGTGACGGTGTAGCAGGTGACACGCAAGAATTCGCCGGAGTCATTTTGCGGATAGGGCGAACTGAGGGTGGTGCCATCCGCGCATTTGGTCACGGAACTGGTGGAAGAGGTGGGCGTGGTGGTGCCGGTACTGGTGGTCGTGCTGGTGGTGGGGGTGGTTGTCCCCTGTGCAAATGGATACAGGAAAAAGATGCGGGTGACCGTCCCGGAGACTGGCACACTGTAAGACAGCGAAGAAGCATTGTAGGTACTGCCAACTTTGGCGCTCCATGCCGTATCCGTGGCAATCCATGTTTCCATCAAACCGGGGTTGGCGACGATGGTACTGATGTCAGTGGAGGTCACGCCAGAAATCGGGCTGGTCAAAACTTGGGTGAGGCTGATGGTAGCACTCCCCGTCCCGGTGATATTAAAGCAGTTGATGGCCTTCAAAATATTTGACCCGCTTGAGGGGATAGGTTGCGGGATGGTCGTGCTGCTGGCACACTGCGCGGTGGTGACAGCTGACGTGGCGGTCAACGTGGGGGTAATGGGTGTATTGGTGCGGGTTGGGGTGGTATTGGTCGCCGCGAGTGCGGTGGCTGTCCGCGCAATATTGGTTCCTGCCACATTGGTCGCAGCCGCAGCCGTAGCCGTGGCTGCATTGTTCGTTGGGGCAGCGGCGGTGGCGGTACCCGCGATATTGGTGGCTGCTGCGTTGGTGGCTGCGGCGGCTGTGGTTGTGGCAGCCGCATTGGTCGGCGCGGCGGCAGTAGCGGTCAAAACTGCTGACGTGGCAGTTTGCGCCGTGGCGGTAGAAGTTCCTGCCGCGTTGGTGGCAGCCACCGACGTGGCGGTTTGGGCTGTCGCTGTCCCCGTCGCTGCCGCTGCGGTAGCCGTACCAGCCGTGTTGGTGGCAGCTTGCGATGTGGCGGTTTGCGCGTTAGCGGTAGCTGTCCCGGCGGTGTCAGTGGCGGCTTGCGATGTGGCGGTGGCGGCGGTGTCGGTGGCAGCTTGCGACGTGGCGGTAGCTGCGGTGGCGGTGCCTGTCCCTGCAATATCCGTGGCTGCCTGCGCGGTGACGGTTCCCGCCGCATTTGTGCCAGCTTGGGCGGTGACGGTGGAGGCCGCGTCCGTCAAGGCAATGGAGGTAGCGGTTTCTTCAGGGGTCAGCAACCGTGCTTCGGCAACGCTGGCATCGGAGGTAGGCAGCATGAAATAATACGTATAAACGGCGGCCTCGGCGGTAAATTCATAGGTATGGTTGGCTGCATTATACGTGGCGGGCAATTTGCTCCACCCACTTCCCTGCACATCTAACCAGACTTCTAAAATGCCGCGATTGGCTTGCAACGCGGTTAAGTCATGTTCAGTCACTTGGCTCAGCGTTTGGTTGTTTAGCACAATGGTCGCCGGGACTTCTAACACGTCATCCATTGACAATTGGACAATGCCCGGCCCCGTGATTCGAAAGCAACTGATGGGCTTCAAAACGGTTGACCCACGACTCGGAAAGGGGAAAGATGCTCCGCGATTCTGCGTACAGGTCATAATTTTGTTGCTGGGAACACTACGTGCTTCGACTCGCTGTCTAGCAGGCCAGAACAAGCCCGCACCCAACAGCGCCGCGCCGAGTAAAGCGATGATGAAGTATCTTGTTAGCCGGGCCATCGTTTCAATCCCTAGAATTTTGACCTTATTATACACGATTCGTTTGCCATGCGAAAAATATGGCTTGTTAGCATTGTGTGCAGGTTTGTGGGATGATTTGAAAACTCAAACCGCCAGAAACGAAAAAATTATAAAAAATACTGCTCATTTTTAAAAAATCATGTTATATGTTGTTATCGGTGTTAAAATAGTCTCTGACAAGAACCTGACTTTAAGGGGTTGCCATGAAACGGATTTTAGTGGTTGATGATGAGATAGGGGCGCTGACGCTCATTGGAATTATGTTGGAGCGCGGCGGATTTGAGGTCTTAAAAGCCAAAGATGCCGATTCCGCGCTGTCGGTATTGGGCGAAGATACCCCAGATATGATTATTTTAGATGTGATGATGCCGGGAACTGATGGTATAGATTTATGCAAAATCATTCGGACTCGGCGGGATACCTCCGAAACCCCGATTTTGATTCTTTCGGCACGGGGGGATGCAGACAGCGTGATGCGGGGGATGGAAGCGGGCGCAAATGATTATTTGCCTAAACCGATTTTGCATCATGATTTAGTGGCGAAAGTCAATAAAATTTTGACGGATGTTGCAACCCACCAGTGATGTCAGAAGCACAGACCATTGCTGCTGAAGCACTGCCGCTGACTTTTGTTTCTCTGGTTGACCAATTTGCTGCTTGTGGATTAGCTGCCGGACAACCGGTGCTGGTTCACAGCGCCATGAGTCGGCTTGGCTGGATTGCGGGGGGCGCTGTCACCGTAATTCAAGCCTTGATGCACGTTCTTTCTCCCGAAGGTACGCTGGTTATGCCGACTCACACCGCCGGGAACACCGACCCGGCTCACTGGCGACATCCCCCCGTCCCGGAGGCTTGGTGGGAAATCATCCGGGAACAAACCCCGCCCTATGACCCGACCCGCACTCCGACGCGCTTGATGGGCGCAATCCCTGAATTGTTCCGTACATGGCCGGAGGTCAAACGTAGCGCCCATCCAATTGGTTCATTTGCCGCATGGGGTAAACATGCCGATTTCATCACCCAGCACCACGATTTAAAAAGCATGTTTGGCGAAAAATCCCCACTGGCGCGTCTTTACGATCTTCACGGATGGGTGCTGCTGCTAGGGGTGAGCCACGAAAATAATACCTCGCTGCATCTGGCCGAATCGCGGGCGCGGTACAGGGGCAAAAAGTATATCCATGAAGGCTGCGCGATGCTGGTCAATGGCGAACGACGCTGGGTCGAATTTGACATGATTGACTGGGACACCGACGATTTTGAGCAAATCGGCAGCGCCTTTGAAGACGCATATCAGCTTGACCGCCATCGGGTGGGGCAGGCGACTGTGCGGCTGCTGCCCCAGCGTTCTCTGGTGGATTTTGCGATGGAGTGGATGGAGAAAAATCGGGGCAATTAACTCTTTTCTACAATCGTCTGCATCCAAGGAATGTGTTCTTCGTAATGTCCAAAAGTATTCCCCGCGATGGTCTGCCAGATGGGGCGATTTGGCCCACTTGCATCATACGCGCTGTAGTCCCGGTTGACATCTTCATCAGTTAAGGACTGGATTTTGGCGACCAAGCGCTCATGCACTTCGGAGAAAATCTGCTGGACTTCGGCAAGGCTTTTCGATTGGTGCTGTTTGAAAATCACATCGTTCATCGCATCGTAATCGTCGCTTTGCCATGCGGCAGAGTCAACCCCCATCCGACCTTCGCGGGATTGCTGGTTGAGCAGCGCTTCGATGCCATCTTCCCACACGGCAAGGTGCATCACATGATCTTTGACCGACCAGCCTGCCGCGTCGGTGGGGCGGGTCATCTGGTCTGGGGTGAGGGTGTTCAGATAGGCGTGGAGTTGTTCCCATCCGTTGTGGATGCGTTGCAATACTTCGTCCACCGTCACCCGAATTTCTTGCTCAGTCATGAGGCATCTCCTCTAAAACATTTGTTCGTTTTTTTACGGAGATTATACCCGCTTAGGTATCGATTTCCAAAAAACCTTCCAGTTTTGCGAGCATGGAAATTTGCAGGTTGGCGCGGTCTAAAAGTCCCTCAAAACCCAGAAGAACAACATCAGTGTCCGTAAACCAAGCGCGAATTTCGATGTCTTGGGTACGATTACCAATCATGTCTTCTAATTGAATCGTGACGATTGCTTCAGTCGCGTCAAAACTTTGTAGAGCAATACCGGCTTGGTCAATTTTAATTTTTCCGCGCTGGGTAAGGCGATATTCGATAATTTTAAGCAGGGTTTCGGGAAACAACGAAACTTCTGCCCCGGTGTCTATCACGGCGGTCATGGTTTCATATTCGCCGTTGACCCTTTTGAACTGGGTCACAATTTCTGCACGACCCGGATTTTTATAAACGCGCAGTTGTAACCGTGTCATGGCTTTTTTTTGCTCGGCACAATTCGCATGAAGGGGTTAGGAATGTAGAGTCTATCGACAAGGGGAGTCACGAATTCAACCTCATCCGGTAGATTTCTTTCGGCATTTTCAATGGCTTCATCGCGGGTATCCCCAATCCCAAGCACTTGTTCTTTGTAAACTACAATGAAAACCTCACCATATTCTTCAATCAACGCTTGCTGATGACGGCGAATCCAATCATGATCGCTAAAAACATTCGCTGGGGTGTGTCCGGCGGGGTGGCTGGTACGAATCCGACTGCTCATGGTTCACGCTCCTTTGAGTCTATTATAGGGCGGGCGATAGGCTTCGGCGGTAAAACGTTGCTCATATTCAATGCTTTGGTCAGGGTCGCCATAGGTCTCTTGAACCAACTTTTCCATATACGCAACCCCATCGGCAATTTGCGCGTCGGTCATTTGCCATGTGGCGGAAAACTGGCGCTGCTCAATCCGTGTCATGAACTCACGTAGAGCGTAATTCACGGGATATTGAAAGGTTTGCCGTTCGCCTGTTTTTAGCCAGCCTGCCTCAAGCATAAATTGCTCATTTTTGAAGTAGCTGGTGGGTGTTCTGAATTGATAGGCATATTCCTTGTTCCAGCGACTCCAGAGGGTATCTGTCACTTCATCCCCCCACGCATGGATGAGTTTCCCCTCCGGTTTTAACACCCGTGCCAATTCTTTGAGGACATTTTTCCAGCCGGGAATCAGATGAAACACATGTACCGCCACCGCCGCGTCAAATGTCTGGTCAGGGTAGGGGAGGTGTTCGGCATTGCCATGGGTCAGGTAAATTTTTTCGCTGGTTTGTTTGGCTTGGAGTTTTTTCATCATCGGAACGGCAAGGTCAATCCCGTAAATCGTCTGTACGTGTGGCGCAAGCGGCAGCGCGATTCGCCCCGTGCCAATGCCAATTTCGAGGACACGAGTCGTGGGGGTGAAGTGGCCCACTTTGGCGATCAGTTCGGTGGCTTGGTTTTCAATACCGGGTGGAAATCCGCGTGTGCCATCATAAATTTCGGCGGCACGGTCAAAGGCAATCGAATTTTCGCTCATGGGTATCTGTCCATAAAATTGTTGCCAGATTGTACCACCCTGCAACAAAATGGGGTTCAATCCGTAATGAATAAGGATGAGGAGAATCTGTGATGCAGCGCGATGAAATTGCCCGTAAATATACCGAGATGGCGACGTTC
The DNA here is from genome assembly GCA_964639245.1 of uncultured Anaerolineae bacterium. GTDB lineage: Bacteria > Chloroflexota > Anaerolineae > Aggregatilineales > J027 > SB15. The sequence goes on along the minus strand of CAZXCU010000012.1, from coordinate 27,354 downwards.
TATCAAAAAAATGGCTGGATGGAAAGTTATGTGCTGGGGCTGCATTGGAAGCGGCGCGGCCTTTTTCAATCCTTTAATGGACATATTCTGGATGTGGCGTGTGGCACAGGCGAAAATTTTCCGTATTTTCCCGCGCAAAACCGTTACACCGCCATCGATTATACGCCTGCCATGCTGGACTTAGCGGAAAAACGGGCGCAAAAGTTGGGGTTAAACATGCAGTTGCATCGGATGGATGCCGAACAGCTTGAATTTGTCGATGCCAGTTTTGAGGCGGTGGTCTCCACCATGTCTACCTGCACCTTTCCTGACCCGATTGCAGCCTTGCGGGAGATGGCGCGGGTGTGTCAGCCACAGGGACGCATTATTCTTATTGAACATGGGCGCAGCAGCATTGGTTGGCTAGGGCGCTATCAGGACAGGCACGCCCACAGCCACTATCAATCATCGGGGTGTCGCTGGAATCAAGCGCCACTCGATTTGGTGAAAGAAGCCGGGTTACAGGTTATTTCTGCTGAACGTTCCTTTTTCGGGGTGGTGAATACGATTATCGCTGCGCCTTAATATGCTACGGGCATTCAACATAAAGATAGATGCCATGCTGCCCGTCGGAATCTTGATTCACCAGCACATAGCGTTCACAGTCGTCGCCGATGCTATAAACCCATACTTCGTAGCGGGTTGGCGCACCGTCAATCGCCCCGAAGTTGGTGATGTGGGTGGGGTGGTCGGTCATCGGATTGGAGTCGAGGGGCAGCAAATTGGGTAGCGTGGCTAAAAAGGTCTCGGTTTGACGGGCGGGCAGGTCAAAACTGATATAGGTTTCGAGCGCGTTGTTCCCGACTTTATAACTGTCATGCCGGATATTCGTGGCTTCCACCGGAATCGGGGCAGCCATTATATTTTCTGCTTCTGCCTGAGAGATAAAAATATGCGGGTCGGGGGTGCAGCCACACGCGACATTTTCTTCGGAGAGCAGCAAAACCCCGATGGCTGCGATGCCGGCTACCAGAATAAATCCACCCAAGTAAAAGAGGATCAAGCGTTTCATGCGAGGTTCTCCTGTATGTTGTGGAGCAAACGTCCCCGCTTAGAGAAAAGTTCCCGGTGGGTTAAAAAAACAAGGGGACATCCGCCCCTTGTTGTCAACTGAAAACCGAAAACTGATAACTGAAAGCCAACCACTATCCCTTGACCGCGCCTGCTGTCAGCCCTTCCAGAATCCGTCGTTGGAAAATCAGCACGAGGGCAATCAGGGGGACTGTCACCACCACCACCGCCGCCATGACTTCCGCCACAGGTTCTTGACGGGCAATCTGACCGGAAAACAGCGCAATCGCCACCGGAACAGTTTGTGATTTCGGATTGACCACCGTGAAGGTCAGCGCGAACAGATATTCATTCCACGCAGAAATGAACGCCAGCAAACCGGTTGTGACCAGCGCCGGGGCAGTGAGGGGCAGCAAAATCCGATAAAATGTTTGGAAGGGAGTCGCCCCGTCCACCAGCGCGGCCTGTTCGATTTCGCTGGGCAGTCCTTGAAAGAACGAAGTCAGCACCCAGACGGTAAACGGCAGTGTAAAAATGGGGTAGGACAAAATCAGCGACAGGGGCGAGCCGTAGAGGTCAAAATCTTTGACGATGGCAAACAAGCCGGACAAAATCGAAATTTGTGGGAACATGGTCATCGCCAACACTGCATAAAGCATCAAGGTACGTCCGCGAAAACGCACCCGCCCCAAGGCATAGGCCGCGAATGAACCAATCACCAGCGACAGCACTACGGTGAGGCTAGAAACAATCGCCGAATTTCGCAGCGCCCGCAAAAATTGGTCATTGTCGAACACCGCTTGATAGTTGATGAGCGTGGGGTCGTCTGGCACAAATTGAGCAGGGAGCAGCACTTCCCCTTCCGTTTTAAGGGATGTCACCACCGCCCAATAAAACGGAAACATGGTGAACACCGCAATCAGGAGTACCATCGCATAAAATCCGATGCGGTAGACAATCGCTAAACTGTTATTCATCGTGGCCTCCTAGTCGTTTTCAATACCGAGTGAACGGACGTAGATGACTGTGAAAATTAAAATCATCACGAAGATAACCACCCCAATCGCCGAGGCGTATCCACCGTTCTGGTTTTGAATTAATTGTTCGTGGTTGTAGGTTGCCATCGAGTGAATCTGGTCGCCCACCAGCACTTGAAACACGTCAAATGCCCGCAGCGCGTCCAAAGTACGGAACACCAGCGCCACTGCAATCGTCGGACGCAGCAGGGGGAGGGTGATGCTGAAAAATTGACGGACTTTGCCCGCGCCATCCACTGCCGCTGCTTCATACAAATCGCTGGGGATGGTTTGCAGCCCTGCCAGAATCAGCAGCGCCATAAACGGGGCGGTTTTCCACACATCCACCGCGATAATGGCGGGCATCATGAGCGCTTGGTCTGCCAGCCATGCTTTGGATTGGTCAAGGATGCCCAGATCCAGCGCGATTTTGTTGATAATGCCGGAAGGATTATCGCGCAGCATGGTATCCCACAAACGGGCAGATACCACTGTCGGAATCGCCCATGGGACGAGCATGGCGGTTCGCATGAGGCCACGTCCGGGAAAATTGGAATTGACCACTTGGGCGATCAGCAGCCCCAAGAGCAACTCCAGCAGCACTGAGACAAAAGTAAAACGGAGCGTGTTGCCGATGGCTTCTAAGAATGCGGAATCTTTACCGCTAATCGCCAAGCCAGAATCGCCCCCAACAGAAATAACCGTGGCAGTACGGTAGCCTTCGCGCAATTTTTCGGTATCAATCGAGTCCCAGCTAATATCGCCTGTCCGCGCCTGCACCGAACATTCGTCGCTGCCCTCTTCTTTTTTGCACTCGACGGTATCCACACGGAAGGTCAGCAGTTCTTGATAATTTTCCACCCCGATAAATTTTATCGGGTCTGTCCCCGCGAAGCGTTTATCGGTGAGACTGGTGATGAAGGTTTCTTCAAGGGGGCGGGCGGCGACAATGATGAGGACAACCACCGTGGGAATGAGCAGATTCCAAGCGACACGGGCATTGGCAGACCCCAGTGTTTCCTCGCCCTCAAAGCTGGTGTCGATGACATGATTCAGCCAAGCGAGGGAGATGCCCAGTGGGATGAGCATGAGCGCAGGAGGCAGGGCGGCGGAAATGCCATCGGAGACGCTAAAGGATTCTTCGACGAGCGGGTTATCGCCTTCGCCGCCGTTGATAAACAAAACAACCATGAGTACCACGGCCCCCACCACCAGCCAGACGAGCGCTACCTGCGCCCAACGTGCCGCGCTGATGGTGCGCTGGCGGAGTCGTGTGCCAAGATAGAACATCGCTCCCCCGAAGGCGATAATCAGCAGGGGAAGGGTAATCCCTAAGCTATCCAGAAATGCCAGCACAATGGATTGGTCGTTGTTGCGGGTGGCCTCTTTGATGGCATCGTCGGTGTTGATGCTAATAAACAGATAGGCCCATGCGGATAAACCCAAAATCATAAAAAATCCGCTTAACAATTCAAGGGAAATCGCTTCGGTATCGGAACGCCCTCGTTGTCTCATAAAAATATCCTATTCTGTAAAAGATAATAAATAACGGGCAAATGCCCGCCATCTGACTCACCAAAAGAAGGGGAAAGGTTTCCCGGAGAGGGGGGAACAGCCGAAGCTGCTCCCCGTGAAAATAGTCAGAGAGGCTTATTCTGCCAGCAGTTCTTCGAGGTCGAGCGCCAAAATTTCAAAGGCAGTGGCGGCATCGCTTTCGCCAGTCAACACACTGTGAACTGCGCTGGAATACAACTGGGAAACTTCGTTGTATTTTTCGGCAGTGACGGTGGAAGGACGGGCAACTGCATTGGTGAAGACATCAAACAGCGTCCCGAAGAAGGGAGAGGCTTCCAAGACTTCGGGGTCTTCGTACAGCGATTGGATGGTGGGATTGTAGGAAGCAATCGCACGGATTTTTTGTTCTTCGTAGCTGGTCATGAAGACGGCTACGGCGGCGGCGGCTTCAGGATTGGCGGAGTATTGGGAAACCGCTAATTGCCAACCACCGAGGGTCGCTGCACCATTGCCAGAGTCACCGGCGGGCAGGGGCGAAACACCGAACAAACCAGCAACGGGGCTGTCTTCGGCATTGCCGAGGCTGTAGGCATACGGCCAGTTACGCATGAAAGCGGCGTTGCCCGATTGGAACAGGTTACGGGCATCTTCTTCACCGTAGCCAGTCACACCTTCGGGGCTGATCGTGCCAACCCAACCGGCGGCGCGGTCAATCGCGGCAATGGCGGCATCATTGTTGACGCTGATGGTGCCATCGGCTTCAACAATCGAACCACCACCATTGGAATATTGCCATTCCAACGCATCGCAGACCAAACCTTCGTAGTTGTTGCCTTGCCAGACAAAACCCCAGAATTCGGCGTTGCCTTCGCCACGTTCGCCTTCTTGGATGGCGAGGGCTGCTGCTTCGAGTTCATCCCATGTGGTCGGAACTTCAAGGCCATATTTTTCGAGCAGGTCTGCACGGTAGTAGAGCAAGCCAGCGTCGGTGAACCACGGGATACCGACCAATTTGCCGTCTACGGTGTTGTTCGCCACAATCGCCGGGAAGTGTTCAGCCAGATCTTCGGCGGAAATGTAGGGGGTCAGGTCGATCATGTGTTCAGCCAGAATACCGGGCCAAATCACGTCAATCTGGAAGACATCCACCGAGGCATCTTGGGCTTCGAAGAATTGCAGATACAGCCCCAAGCGGTCATTGGCGAGGTCGGGGGTTTCCAGAATTTCGACGGTCACGTTCGGGCAGGCTTCCATAAAGCGACCTGCTGCCGCTTGCGCCAATTCCAATTCCACACCGACAGCACCCGCTGCAACAGTGACGGTCACTTCTTCTTCTGTCCCGCACACAACGGCAGCTTCATCTTGCGCGGCGGTCATCGGCACGAAGGCCATCACCAGCAAGCCAACCAGTACGAATAAAACAAACATACGTTTCATAATTGAACAACTCTCCTTAAGTAAGGTTATGTCTCGAATTAAAACGGTTTAATTCGAGTTCGCGCTCTATAGTAACAAAAAGTTGCAAAAAAGCACACATTTGGTCATGCCTTTTTTGGTCATTCGTCACAAATCTTATAGATTTCTTACCTTAAAGTTTGACGTGCCTCTTTTTGTTATAATCAGGCCATGTTTGACTCCCATGAAATCACTTTGAATCAACAGGGGCAGCTCTCCGAACGGCAGGCCAAACGCCTTGCTCAAACCATTCGGCTACGGCAGATGGGCTGGCAGTGTGCCGCTTTTGCGTTTGCGGCAACGGCCTTATTTTTGCTGGCAATGCCGCTTTTATCCGATGAGATGCCCCTCACCCGCGATTACTGGATCGGGTTGGGCGTGGTGATGGCGGTGATTGTGCTGGTGTTTGGAGTTAGCCGATGGCATGAATTTCGCCGCAGCGCCGATTTGCGGCATCGAAAAATTCGGGTGGTGGAAGGGCCAGCCAGCACGACAACCCGCCAGATTCCCATGCGCGGCGGGGCAAAACTGCCGCGTTATGAACTGACCATTGGTGACGTTGAATTTTATGTGGAAAGCCCCGCGATGCTCGCCTTTTTTCAGGAGGGAGCATGGTATCGGGTGTATTATATTCACTATCCCCCGCCGCATATTGTCCTTTCTGCCGAGAAAATCTAAACCTATAGTTTGTTGATATTAAATATGGTATCATATTTTATACTATGGAAAACATTGTGATCGATACCAATGTGATAACTTCTGCGCTTGTGTCGAAAAATGGCGCATCCTATGTATTAATGAGTCTTTTGGAATCAGAAAAATTTGCATTTCATCTTTCTATTGCGCTTGTATTGGAATATGAGCAAACCTGTAAGCGGCTAGTAGGTAGTAAAATTCATCTAACAGAAGAGGAAATTGATAAATTTATCGACAACTTGTGTGCTTTAGGAAAACATCATGAAGTCTATTTCTTGTGGCGACCTTTTTTGACCGATGCAAATGATGATATGGTTTTAGAATTGGCGGTGAAAGCCAATTGCAAATGGGTAGTGACCTATAACTCAACAGATTTTCGCGGGGTCGAAAAATTTGGTATTAAAGTATGTACTCCATTGCAATTTTTGACAGATATAGGAGTGTTGCCATGAGTGCCATCAGTTTACGTTTGCCAGATTCGCTTCATGATGAGGTGAGAGAAATGGCTGAAAAAGATCAAGTATCGATTAATCAATTTATTATGCTGGCGGTAGCGGAAAAAATCTCTGCCTTGAAAACCGCCGATTATCTTGCCCAACGTGCAAGCCGAGCCAATCGGCAGGATTTTTATGATATTCTCGCCAAAATTCCCGATGTGCCTCCGCCCGATTATGATCGATTGACGGATGAGTCGTAGACTAGGCAGTGCAAAGGCGGGTCAATCACCCGCCCGCCTAAAATTTGACGCTTATCGGTGTGTGCAGCGCAATACAATATCCTCTTTTACAGCGAAAAACCCTTAAACTTCAAATATTGGTAAGATGCCTTAAACACGTATAAACTTTCTGGCAATTGAGGAGAGCCAATGATGAATTTTGAGGAATATCGTCGTCTACAACAAGAAACCGTGATTGATGGTTTAAAAGTGAGCTATGTGGTTCAGGGGGTCGGAACGCCCCTGCTGCTGATTCATGGCATTCCGGTCTGGGGGTATCTCTGGAAAGATTGTCTCGCCAGCCTTGCCCAACATTTTCAGGTGATTGTTCCCGATCTGGTGGGGTATGGCTATTCTGACCAGCGAGACCGCTTTGACCGTTCCATCAAAGTACAATCGCATATCCTGTCGCAGCTTTTGCAGCAGCTTGATGTGCAAAACCTTTTTGTCGTGGGGCATGACATCGGCGGGGCGGTGGCGCAACGTTTTGTCGTGGATCATGCGGCGCGGGTGTTGAAGTGGGTCTTGATTGACAGTGTGCTGTACGACAGTTGGCCTGCCGAACCAATGGTGCGTTTGGGCAACCCGAAACAACACTATACCACCCATGGGGATGAACTGGCGAAAAAATTCATTCAGCGCCTGCCGGATGGCTTTCATCATCGGGACAAAGCCTCAACAGAAATGCTGGAAGGCTGGATGACTCCTTACATGACCGACGAAGGTAAACTCAGCCTGATTCGGAATGCAGCTGCCCTGAATACCAATCACACGATGGAATTATTGGACGACCTCCAACGACTGACCCAACCCTTGCTGCTGTTGTGGGGGGCAAAAGACCAATTTCAGCCCTTGTCCGGTGCGGAGCGATTCAAAGCAGAATTTCCGGCGACTCAATTACAGGTGATTCCCGATTCGGATCATTTTTTGCCGCTCGAAAAACCGGACGAGGTGGCGCAAATCTTAATTGATTTTCTAGGGGCAAATTAACTCGCTTGCCCGTCTTGTATGGACGGGCAAACGTTCCTTGTTGCCTATTTTTTTGCTGTGGCGTAACGCAACCCCACCACACCATCTTTGAAAGTTTTTGCTTCCATCAATTCCAAATGCAATGGCGTATCCCCGAACAACCGGACACCCTGCCCCAGCACCACCGGATTCACATTAATGCGGTATTCATCAATCAAACCGAGCTGCATCATGTTTCGGGCAAGGGTGGGACTGCCCAACAACCACATATCTTTGCCCGGTTGCTGTTTGAGCCGTGTGAATTCTTCCGCCAGATTGCCCTTGATCAAGAGGCCATTTTTCTCCCACCCCGAATCCGGGAGGGTGGTAGAAACAGCAATTTTTGTGGCGGTTTCTAACCATTCCGCATGACCTCGATCACGCGGGTCACTGTCGGGATTGCTCAGGACAGTAGGCCAATAGCTTGCCATCATCTGATTGGTGACACGTCCATAAATGGCGGTGTCGGTGGTGGTGTGCAGGTCGTGGGAATATTGGGCGACCTCCTCGTTGTAGACAATCCAATCCATTTCGCCGTTTGGCCCGGCTACAAATCCGTCAAGCGTGGCGTGAATGAGGAAGATAATTTTTCGCATGGTTTTTTCCTTTCGCTGTGTGATAGGTTCATCATAGCGAAGCATAGCCCCTGCGTCTTGAAAAAAATGGACAAATTTAAAAATTCATTGAGCGCACAGCTGCGATTTGGGCGGGGGTGCGCCCGATATAATACCGCAGCGCCCGCGTTAGGTGCGGTTGGTCGGCGTACCCCAGCGCAAAAACCGTATCCAGAATCGAACACCCCTGTTCTAGCAGGGCAGCGGCTTGTTTGGCGCGTTGGATTTGCTGAACAGTTTTGGGGGTTAAACCTGTGGACTGCAAAAAGCGCCGTCGAACGGTGCGGGCGGAATAATCATGGGGGTGTTGATTTAAAACGGCGGTGACAAGGGGTTCGCGTACCAGCATTTCTTCGCGCACCAGCCGATGGACAAATGTTTCGGCATTCTCAAAGGAGGGAATCTGCCATGCGGTTCCGTTCAGCCAGAAGGCTTGACGGATGCTTGGTGGTAAATTAACCGCCGCATCCGTCAATTTTTGAACGGGCAAAAAGGGCATGAACATCCCCAGTTTAAATTTGATGACCAACCATTCCATGCCTTCGGGTTGGGTTTTATCCAGCGCGTGAGTCAGCGGCCCTTCAAGGTAGACATGACTCTGGCCTTGATAGTTCATCACCAGCACATGCCAACCAGCGTCGGCGGGGCAGGTGGGGGCATAGTGGCTGCCCGCTTGTCCGCGCCAGACCATTTCAATATAGGGAGAATCGGCGTGCCGCCCTTCGACGTGGGTTTCCATATCCATGCCCTTGCTATGCTATTAATAGTAGTACGCAAGTTCTAATTTTCAAATCGCTGGATAAATGGAAAGTGCTTTATCGCCTGCCGGTGATGAGAGATTTTCTCATGGCTGAAAATTATTTTTAGTCCTTTAACAACGCATTAAATTCATCTACTGTCAGACCTGCTTGGCGAATGATGGTTCGTAGCGTCCCTTTTTTAAGGGATTTATGATTTGGTACAACGACTTTAGCAAATGGGTCATGATATGGCTGCCGGTTTGACGCGAAATAGAGAGGCCCACTTTTTCAAGGGCTTTGACACATTCTCGCGCTGAAATGACAGGCAGTTTGCTCACACCACCACCGTTAAACTTTCAAGTTCGGCAACATCTTCGGGCGGAATCGGGTCGCCATATTCAATCGCATCCGCAAGCCAGAGTTCAATGGCCTCTTTGATGTTCGCCAGCGTTTCTTCCCATGTTTCTCCCTGACTCACGCAACCCGGCAGGCTCGGACATTCCGCCCAATAGCCCGTTTCATCGGGGTCGGCTTTATGAATAATCACCTGTCGCATTTTTCACTCCGTTAGTCTGCTTTGGGCAGCGTAAACCAGAAGGTACTGCCCTTGCCATACTCGCTTTGTACTCCCACCTTGCCGTTGAGCTTGTCCACAATCCGATGCACAATCGAAAGCCCCAACCCCGACCCTTCCTGCTCAACCGCGTGTAACCGCGTGAACATCTCAAACAATTTGGCTTGGTCTTCGGGCTTGATGCCGATGCCGTTGTCCTCCACTTCGTAGCGGACTTCGGAATCCTGCACCATGCCACGAATTTTGATGACCGGGGCGGTGTTGTCGCTGCCTTTGTATTTGATGGCGTTGTTGATGAAATTGGCAAAAATTTCTTCAATCCACGGCGCATGACCCATCGCGGGCGGGAGATTGTCGGCAAGCTCGATGGTGACATTTTCTTTTTCAATCGCGCTGGCAAAGCGGATTCGCATGGCATCCAGCAGGGGCAAAATTTCAACTTTTTCGGCGGCTTCCTGTGCGTTACGCAGTTTGGCTAGGGTGAGCAGTTGACCAACCATGCGGGTCATGTATTCCGCCGATTCACGCACCCGTCCGGCATATTTTTTGGCTTTTTCGCCGTCCACACCCACAAAATATTCCATCAATTCGACAAACCCTAGAATCCCGCTGAGGGGGGCTTTTAAATCGTGGGCGATGGTGTGGCTGTAGGCATCCAATTCGCGGTTGACCGATTCCAGTTCTGCCGCGTAATTGCGTAATTTTTCTTCCGTCTGCATCCGGTAAGCGATGTCCTGCTGCGTGCCAAACAAAAAGGCTTCTTCGGCTCTTTTATAGTAGGTGGTGTCCTGAGTCATGCCATACAAGCGCACAACGCGGTTATTTTCATCTTTCACCGGGTGCAGATAATTTTTAACCCAGCGCACATCGCCGGATTTGGTGACAATCCGAAAATCACGCGAGTCCGGGTAGCCCGCCAGCACATCCTGTACCTGCTGCGCGGCAATTTCAACATCGTCCGCGTGGGCAAGGCTGCGAATTTCATTCAAAATGTCTTTTTCTTCGGGCAAAAATCCGGTGATGTAGGAAAAAGAATCCGAGAGTGCTTCACGGGTCAGCTTTTTGTTTTCATCCACGCTGTAGGTATAGGTCACATCGGAGATAAATCCGGTTAGGGCGCTGGCACGTTCTTCACTGTTTTTGAGGGGGGTGACATCTTGCAGGGTGAGAATCAGCGCGTCTTGCCCTTCGTAAGCGGTGGATTGTTGGGCGACGATCACATGACAGCGTGAGCCATCTTTTTGATAGAGTGCGTGGAGTCCGCTGGTCAGGTGGGCGGCATCTTCTCCCCGAAAAAGGGACTCAAAGGCCGGGTTAGTGTACAGCACGGTTTTATCCGATGCCCGAACAATCACCAGTGGTACAGGCACAATGGCAAGCAAAGATGTGGTTTCTGTCAGCATCAAATTCAAAACCCCTCAGACATTTTACTCTGCTGATTGTAGCGGTTTTGTCGTTGATTGGATATGTAGGATTAGTGTGATTTGTGTTATGTGTTCATTTTTATAGGAAAAAAGGTGGGCTGGTCACAAGGTAATTTTCAAATTTGCCAAAAGGCACATTGCTCATGAACATGCCTAAAAAGGTGTCCACGGTAAAGTTACGGGCGATGAGATACTCAACTGCGGCATGGTTGATTGTGGGAACTTCGACTCCAAAGTCGCGCTGGTGTTCGGCAGCAATCGATTCACCGTGGGCAAGTACCGCCGCAAAATCAGCCGAGTCCAGCAGGGCAAAGGGGCCGTTGCGCGAACCCAGATAGCCATAGCCCACCGGCTGACCCTGCCGCGTGTAGACGAATCCCTGCCGTGCAGACTGCAAATAGGCATGTTCGACATCGCGCCGATGTCCCAGAACGGTTTTATCAATCTCTGCTAGCACAGCGGCATGAGATTCGGTCATGGGGATGAAGGCCAAATCGGATGTAAAATCGACTTGTTCGGCCTGTTTGCCAAAATAATAAATCGGGAAACGGGGGTACATGCCCAATTTGAGATAGGTTGCCTGTGCGCGTAAATCGGCAGTGGCAATGACCGCCCGATGAATTTCGCCTTCGTTGGGAAAAACCCGTTGAATCAAATTTCGCCCCACACCCAAGGATTGACTCTGCGGTGCGACAAAAAATTCGGTCAGTTCGCGCAGGCCATCCCGCAAAATCGAACGCGCAAAGCCGATAATCTGGCCTTCCTGTTCGGCAACGTAAAAATGAGTCGCGTGGTCGGTGAGATGCTGGTAGAGGCTGCGGCGTTCTTCCCACAGTTTTGCGAGCGCGTCCACATCGGCAATGCTGGTGGGTTCAGTTGACCCAAAACGCTTGACTAGATCGGCAATCGCCTGCTCAAACAGATAAAAAATGGCGTAATCGTCGTGGTGCGTGCCGGCCCGGTAGAGAATCGACATTTGGTGGGTTTCCTGTTGCAATCGCGGGATATTGTAGCAGAAAATTTGTAGGTTAAGCGGTTGACGAACTTCAGCCGAAATTCACAAGTCCAAACAAAATCCAACATTTTTGTCGTCTATAATGGGAATATGCGTCCACTTCGTGACCGTCAAAGCGGCTCAAGCCGACTCAGTTCCGCGATGCTTCTCTTGCTGGGAATCGGGGCGGTGGTGGTGTTTTTGTTGCAAAATCGGGAACAGTCCGGCGAACAAATTCCTGTTCCTACCGTGCGCCCGACTCTCTTAGCCGAACTGCCTTCCGAAACACCTAGCATCACCGCTTCACCCAGCGCCACACCGAGTTTGACATGGACAGTCACACCTACCGAAACCGCCAGCATCCCGCCGACTCCTTCGGTCACTTTGTTTCCCACCCGGACGGCTTTGCCGACTCACACCAGCGAACCCACTGCGAGTCCCTTTTTGACCTTTACGCCGTTGCCCCCGCCTGTCTGTGAAACGATTGTGATTCAGGAACACGGGGCATTTGTCCGCAGTGGGCCGGGAACGGATTATGCGCCTATGGAGAGTGTGCCGCAAAATGCCATTTTTGAGGTGATGGGCTATCACAGCGCGGGGGATGGCACGGTCTGGTATAACATCCAATTACAAGAGGGGGCATCGGGGTGGATTTCGCAGGCGGTGAGCGAAATTTTGCGGGACGAAGCCTGTAACGAATTGGCGCAAGCGCCCACCGTTCCGCCTACACCGATCCCCGTCACCCAACCCCCGAATCAAAATTCGGTCAGCGTGTATCCGACCAGCAACGCGACTCCTTTTTGTGGGGATAAGGTCTGTCAGGCTTCGGAAAGTTGGGCGGTGTGTTCGCTGGATTGTACCCGTTCCAGCAGTGATGGCGCGATTCCGAATGACCGCACGCCTTTTCCTTATGAGCAAACCCCTTCCCCGCAACCTTTTTATACACCGCAGTTCAGTGGCAATCCGATTGATTCGCCCGGCACGAGTCCGCGCAGCACGCCCGTCACCAATCCGAATCCCGGTGGGGGGAATGGGGGCGGGATTCCGTTTTCGTGTGAGATGGCACAGGGAGTCAGTGTTGAGGAATGTGTGGCGTTGTCGAGTTTGTATCTGGGGACAAACGGGCAAAGTTGGACGAACAACAGCAATTGGCTGACCAATCTGAACGTGTGTGCATGGTATGGAGTCTCGTGTAATGCGTGTGCCGCAAGCGGAGGCAGCTGCATGGGTAATTCGGTGTACGTGCTGTATCTGGTGAATAACAATTTACAGGGGCAGATTCCACCCAACCTTGGCAATTTGCCGAATTTGCAGATTTTGAACTTGGGGAATAACAACTTGACGGGGAGTGTTCCGACGGAATTAAGCCGCCTGACCCAGTTAAAAACGCTGTGTTTATATGGCAACCCGTCGCTGGAGACAACCCTGCCCCCGCCTTTAGATACATTGGGCTGCCGCTAATCTTACCAACTTATCACTTGTAAATGATTAACCTCCGAAAAGTGCGAATCTTTTGTGACAAGGGTGAGCGTGTATTGGAGTGCGAGTGCTGCAATCCAAATATCATTGTCGGGAATAGGGCGACCTTTAATCTTGAGTTGATGTCTAATATTCCCGACTAATTTTGCTGTGTCTGCATCACAATTCAAAACCGTGCTTTTCTTGATTAATTCGTCAATAACTCTCACATTCTCTGCTACTTTTGCTGAATTATATGCCCCATAATATAATTCGGCGACTACAGGGGCGGGAAGCAACGTTTCAGCTTCATTTTGCATCAAGGCTAAAAGCGCGGAGTTTCCTTGCTGAAGCGCAATAACCGCATTCGTGTCTAGGAGTTTACCACTCATCCAGATTAACCTTTTCAAAATCTTCGATGGCTTCTTCCATAAGTTTCAAATCATCAGGCGAAATGCTGCCTACAAATTTTAACAGGCTGCTAAATGGCACACCTTGAGGGCGTTGGATTTTTTTCGCAAAATTGAGAACTTCCTGCTGTTGCCCTTCGGACATTTTTTCGAGGGTATCGAGAATTTGTTCTTTCAGCGTCGGGGTGTTCATAGGGAAAGCTCCTTTTCAAAATTTAGAATGCTGGAATGGTGACGGTTTCGGGTAAGGTCAGTTCGCCTTGCGCGAGTAAGGTTTGCAGACGGGATTCCTCGATTTCAAGGGGAATTGCCTCACCTTCCAAATCTACCCCGCGATTGGCGGCATCCATAACCGCCAGCATCCGCTTGAGGATCTTTTGCTGGTCGGACAGGCGGTAGGTATGAAAATTGGGGGGAATCTGCTGATAGTCAATGAGCGTATCCAGCGATTTGCCGTAGCGAATGCGCGTAAAAGTTGCTTGATAGGCGTTGTGTAAATTGAAATCAACAAGGTCTTGCCCATGCAGTGGGATGGCGATGATAGGAATAATTTCATCGACACTAAAATGGGCGACATAGAGTTTCCCTTCTTTAATGCTAATACGGGTATCAATGATGCTGACACGATAGGAAGTTGCACCTTGTTCCTGTCGGGTGTAATCTGCCAACGGATGAATGGTTGACGAACTCTGATGCAGATAATCTATTTCAATAAAACTACAACTTTCTGTAGCTAAAATCTGGTCACGCCGTTTCAGATATTCCGCATAATGCCGTCCACCTTTTTTGTTGCTGGGGGAGAGTAGCTCAATCCAAGCGACTGGAATCTCATCTTTTTTACGATGATAGATGGTAATGGCCTTAAAGTATTCGGTATCTTCGTACCATTCGGGGCGGGACAACGCGAGGGTGGCTGCATAAACTTCATAAGGACTGTTGCTCGGCAGGGTCGCTGCCCCGGAGGCAAAACGCGATGGATTTTTGTCCCAAATGAGCAAATCGGATTCTGGATTGCCCAGACTATCGCCCCCAAAACGGATTTGTACCCCTTTTTCAATGCGCGTGACATATCCTGTGCCTTCAAGTTGTTCGTTAAGTTGCGCGTGAATATCGCTAATATGATTGGTGTGAAAAGATTCCCAGTCGCCCCCTTTTTGCTGCAACAAGCTGTTCAGGTGGGCGTTAATCCCGCGATATTGATTTTTTCTGGAAGTGAGCGCCATCTGCCAATCTCCTCACTTCCATCATAGCATAAATTACTCGTCGGATTCGGGGCGTGCCAGCACCGCCGCTTTGAGGGCCGGGGAAAGTTCACCGAGAGACGCTTCTAGCCCCGCTTTTTGCCCACTGTCGGCACGGCGATAGCTTTTTTGTACGTAGGACAGCCGATACAGCCATAGTGCGTGCGTCACATCTTCGGAACGACGCATATAAAAGGTAATCCAGCCAGAATCGTGCAGTAGGTGATGGTGTTCCGCATGATTTTCAGCCACCAGCACCTCGCGGATGCGGCGGGTGAAGGGGATGTCCACCATGCCGTTGCTGTGAATATGCCCAACCTCTACCTTGCCCAGTTTAAATTCGCGTCCGCCAAAGCGGTGCGGCTCAATCGAAACACCTTCCCATGTGCTGATGGACTCAATCACTTGTGCGACCCATTCCCGATTCATATGCTTTGCCTCAAAGTTCGCCGTTTTAACACGATTATCTAAAAATAAGTTCCCTGTGCCTACTGACCGAAAGTGCAGCTTTTAAAAGAGGATAATTTTTTTCTTATCGTTAATAGATTGATTGACGAAGTGCAAAAAGTAGGCTATACTTAGAACGAATGTTCATTGTGTCGGTTCACACAATGAGCAAGGTGCGTAAGACAATGTGAAGTTCTTCTCTGTGAAAAAGGACGTTACAGGAACTCGTCCTTTTTCTTTTTTCTCGTCTCCGCCGCGTGGTATAATGCGGGCATGTTTGACCAGCAAATTACCTTTCTTTACACCCGCGATTTAGCCGCAACTGCCGAATTTTATGAGCATGTGTTGGGACTGCGGCTTGACCGTGACCAGACCGACTGCCGTATCTATCGGGTCAGCAGTACGGGCTACATCGGATTTTGTCAGCGCGAATTTACCCCTGCTCCCACGCAACCGATTATTTTGACCTTGATTACTGACGATGTGGATGGATGGTACACAAGGTTACAGGCACGCGGAGTCTCATTTGAAAAACCGCCCGCTTTGAATCCTAAATATCAGATTTATCACTGTTTTTTGCGTGACCCGAACGGCTATCTCTTGGAAATTCAGACCTTTTTGACCCCGCCGCACCACCCAGAAGGGAACCGTACCCCATGAATTTTTTTGTGCATATGGCTTCGGTGGTGGTGATCGATTATCTGATTTTTTTGTACTGGTACGCGCTGGCAAATCGGTATGATGTGCTGAATTTTCATGAAACGGGTTTTTTGCCTGCCCGCTACATCATGTCCGGGCTGGTGGCGGGGGCATTTTTGTATTGGGTGTACCTGATTCCGGTGGTGATGCGAAAACGCTTTTCGCGCCGCTATCAGCATCCGCGCTGGTGGTTGTTGTGGGTAACAGTGGGCATGATTACCAGTTTGCAAATTGCCAATATCACCGTGAAACAGGGGTCGCCGCCTTTAGATATCGAGGTTGCAATAGCGCTGATTGTCCACTTGCAGCTAATTCATCTGATGATGTTTTTGATGGCCGATTTGAGCATGAAAGACCCGGTGCGAATCGTGATTCCGGGCATCCGTCCGGGTGTGGCATTCATGGCAATGTGGCTGTTCTGGCTCTGGTACTCGTTTGCGGTCAAGTCCGAAGGAAGGGTGGTGCCAAGAATCGGTGAGGAATGGGAGCGCTATGTGATTGGCATGGTGCTGATTATTCTCATCTGGTTGGCCTTGATTTATCTCTGGGGGTTAAATTTGCCCCGTTTGCGTCACAATACGGTTCTGATTGAACCCTTCAACATTACGGTGATGGAGTTGCTCAAGGGATTTTATTCCGCATGGGCGTTGTTTTTCTTGACGATTCCGATGGTGCATTATTTTGTACGGGGATATGTCACCGCGCATAGCAATATTTTCCCTTCCTTTCTGGCAGGGTTTTTTGTGCCGGTGGTGTGGAGTTTAATCGTGATGTGGCCGCTCATCTGGCTAATGCGCCCGGAGATGATTAATTGGCGTGAGATTCGCCTGCCCCGTGCTTTGTTCCAAAATCACCAACAGAAAAACTAGCGACCTACCCGCCGGGAAAAACAAGCGGGGCAATAGCAGGTATTAAACGAATCATGGATATGTTTTAAGCCATGGATGACACTGTTGTCTTGATGAAAGGCTTGGATGACTTGATCAAAACATGAGCCGTCCTTGTACTTGTAAAATCTGAACAAAGCATAGGCAACATAGTCTGCAGCTTGCAAAAGCCGAGACTCTTTAGAGGTCGCAAAAAAGGGAACTTCAGCAATACGTCCAGTTGTCACAAATTCGTGCTGATTTAAACGATACATTTTCATCAGATTTCTGGTTTCTGTTTGCAAATGAGACTCATCAAAAATGAGCATTCCATATTGTTGTTGGTTGGTTCTGACCGATTCGTTGGTTAAAAAGGTATCGAATCTCATACATAATTCACTTAAGGCACGTTCATAAATTTTTGTACCATCAAAGCCGAATTGTTTTTGTTGGATAGCTACTCCGAAAAGTTTAACCCATGTGAGAAAGTTGGGATTCCCAATTGCCCCGCCAATATCTTGGAGAATTTGTTCGAGAATATCTTTCGGAATGTTATTTTTGCGCCAATAAGTATCTTTGCGCGGGGAGCGAATTTCAGAGGCATGAAATTCAATGGTGGAGGTTTCATGGGGGAGATAGCGTTCTTGGATACTATCTAAGGCTCTGGATAAGCCCAACATACTTCTTTCAAAAACAGCAATGCCTGCAAGTACAAAATAATCCATCTCTAGCGAACCCGGTGTGCCGGATTCATCCACATACATGACCCACAAAAGATAGTTTTCCCCATATAAAAAAAAAGGCGTCCGTGTGAACATCCTTCTTGAAGGTTGCTCTTTTCAGTGTCGCAAAATAGGCGTCACGCACAGTCGCAACCATATTATATTTCAAGGGGAACTTGGTTGTCAACTTGAAAATATTAAATTTTATACATAAAAATCATGAACTTAATAACCCAAAGCCAACTTCATGAATCCCGCCTTAAATTTGTGCAATTTGATTTTGGGTCGGGCGCTAATCCCTGTACAATGGACATAGCCGCTTGTCCTTCGCATGACGGGCGTTATCAAAAGTAGGGTTTTTATGGTCGAACAGTGGATTCAACAACTTGGCAGCCAGAATAACAGCGAAACACGCGCCGCCGCCGATGCCCTCCGTGCTGAGGGATGGGACAATCTGGAAGGGGCGGTGCTGCGCCGTGCCGATTTACGCGGGGTGACACTGGCGGGTTTTAACCTCAACGGGGCAGATTTATTTGAAGCCCGGTTGCAGGGGGCCGATTTAAGCAATACCCTGCTCAAAAATGCCGTATTGTTCAAAGCCAATCTCAGCAGCGCGGACTTAAGTGGGGCAGATATGCAATCCGCCCATTTGCCCGCCGCCGATTTATCACGGGCGACCCTGCATGGCACGAATCTGAGAGAAGCGATGTTGATCGGAGCTTCCATGATCAGCGCTGCCCTGCAAAATGCGAGTCTGGTGGGGGCGAATGTGAGCAATGTGGACATGCGCGGGGCGGATTTGCGCGGGGCAAATTTGAGTCTGGCAAACCTGACCGGCGCGATTTTCAAAGGCGCGCTGCTGGCAGGGGCGAATTTGAGCCGTACCCACTTAGAAAAAGCCGATTTGAGTCACCTGATTCTGGATAACGTCGATTTCAGTGGGGCGCAGATGAACATGGCGAATCTGTATGGGGCGGTGTTGCGCGGCGTGAATGTCACCGACGCGGATTTAACGGGCGCGAAGTGTGGCAAGACGGTGTTTGCGGATATGGATTTGTCCAGTGTGACGGGCTTGGATCAAATTTACCACGCTGACCCCAGTTACATTTCGGCGGAAACGCTGTACCGTTCGCATGTACCGACGATTTTTTTGCAGCGCTGCGGGGTGCCGGAGGAACTGGTCAAGATTTTGAGCTAACCTGTCTCCCTGCGGGTTAGGGCTGTGGGGTGTGCAAGTAGGGCAAAATTTCCTGTTCGATGAGGGTTTCGAGCGTGGCACGGTCAAGGTGTTTGTACCATGTGCCTTCCCCGTGTTCATCAAAAATGACCATGTTCGGCCCTTCCCCGCAAAAATTCAAACATGCCGAAACCGTCCACTTGATACCATGTGCGGGAACGCCTAAGGGATTGGGACGGCCTAAAATCTGGCACAGCCGTTCATAAAACTCGTCGGCGGGGCCATCCTGTTTGCATTCGCTGCCCATACACAACGCGATTCGCCGCATGAGGTGTTCTCCTTCCCTTTCCATGATTGTAGCATGGCGGGAGATTCGCCTCATCCTGTACAAAAGGGCTAATTCGTTGGCTCAAAGAAACTTTCGCAGCCCAAGCCTGCCCCGCCTGCCATTGCTTCCATCACGACAGGTTCAAAATTTTCCCATGCGGATGTCTCCCGTGCGGCAGCAAAATCTTGGAGTGCATCGGCGGTTTTCTTCAAGCGGTTACGAACATCCGCCCGCAGCAAATACAACACGGTCATGTCTTCGTTCAGGTCAAGCCCATCGGTATAGGCTTGTTCCGCCGACTCTAAATCGCCCAGCGAGCAGTAGATGACTCCCTCAAACAAATATAAATCCGGTGACTCAGGGCGGATTTCCAGCGCGGCTTGAATATCGCGTAAACTGGCATCATATTGGCGCAGCACCAGATGGTTAAACGCGGAAAGGGTCAGGCCATAATAACCGCCGTAATCGGGCTGATTACCCGCCGTTAAAATAATCCGATTGCCATACGAGGGGTCAGGGAATTTTTGCAAAATCAACGTCAGGAGCGACTGCACCTCCGCGATATTCCCCGCCTGAATTTCCAGATTCATCAGCAGGGCATAGGGGAAATTGGCTTTGGGGTCAAGGGCAATCGCGGCCTCAAGGTCAGTACGGGCATTATCAAAATCGCTGTCCAGATAGGAATACGAACCACTGATGGCGGGATACAACCATTCATCCGGTTGTAAGGCGCGGGCTTTATCCAGATGAGCAATCGCGCCTGTTATATCGCCATTGGAAGAGAGCAAGTTGGCGCGGTTGAGGTAGGGAATGTCCCATTGATTGTTGCTCAACAGCAGGGCGGTATCCACATTTTGCAGCGCTTCGGAGGTTTTGCCCAAGCGGTCTATGGCGGCCCCGCGTAAGTGGTACACAATTGGATTCTCCGGGTCACTGCGTAAGGCTGCATCCAGATATTCGACGGCGGCGGCGGGGTCGTCATACAAATTTTCGTAGTGCCAATGGACATTCGCGCCGACGGTTCGGCCCACCGTTTCCGCCGGGTCAACTTCCAATTCATCATACACCACCATCGTGGCAGCGGCTTCGTAAGGCTGGCTGTGATAGACATACCAGATGGTCGCGCTGGTCAGCACTTGCGGCGCAATGGATTGGGTGCGTTCATCAGTGAGGCGGACACGCACATTCCCTGTATCGCTCAGGAGTGACGGCGCAAGCGGAGTATTTTCCGCGTAGGTAAAAACCTCAATATTCAGGTCGATAAACGCTTCATCATACGTTCCCCAGATAATCATAGGGGCATTGTTGGCGCGGGCAATCGCTTCGGCTTCTTCCTGCGATTCCACCACATCAGGATATTCGCGTACCCGGAGTCCGGTCAGGGTGGCATTGAGATCGAGCGTTTCTTGCAAATTTTCACGGATGAAGCGGTCAATTTGCGGGCGGGTCTGGGAAAGCGGCTGTGCCTGCGCGACCAAAATCATGAGTTCGCCTCCTGCCACAGGTTCAACCAACACAACGGTTTTTTCTTTTTGAGAAGTGGATTCAGTTTGCCCGTCATTGCCTACAAATTGAAGCGCCAACACCCCGACAATGACCAGCAAAACCAGTAACATCCCCATCAACAGGCCATTTGAACGACGCGGCACGGCGGGCGGGGCAACCGTTTTCATTTCCAGCGTGGGGGAGGTCGCAAAACTGGGTAACACGGCAATGGGTTCAACGGGACGGGGTTCATTGATGCGCGTTTTGATGTCCTCCGGCAGAACCAGATTGTTCCCCACGCCCATTTCTTCCGCAATTTGTTCTAATTCTGCGGCGACCTTGCGAATGCTGGCAATGCGTTCTTTGGGGTCTTTGACCAGCATCGAGAGAACCAGATTGGCAAGGCGGGGCGGTGTATCGGGGCGAAATTTCATCGGGGTTGGCGCATCCTGCATCAGAATCGCGGTGAGGGTGCTTGCCATGTTGCTGCCTTCAAAGGGTTGCCGTCCGGTGAGCATCTCGTAGAGCATCACCCCGAACGCCCAAATATCAATCCGCGCATCGGGCGATTTGCCCTCGATGGCTTCCGGGCTGATGTAGGCCAAACTGCCCATCATCATGCCGCTCTGGGTGAGGGTTTGCCCGCGTTCCATGCGTGCCAAGCCAAAATCGGTCAAACGCAGCGTCCCATCCCGTGCAAACATGATATTGGCAGGTTTAATATCGCGGTGGATAATTTTTAGATGGTGGGCGCGGGTGAGGGCATCTGCCAGTTCTAGCGCGATTTTGAGGATTGCCGTGAGGGGTAACTGCCCCTGTTTTTTGAGCAAATCATACAGCGACCCGCCTTCGACATATTCCAAAACGAGCGAATAATGCCCATGTTCTTGCAGCACATTTAATATTTTGACAATGTTGGGATGGTCAAGCAGACGGAGCGCATCCCCTTCGCGTTTGAGGCGCTCAAGCAGTTCTTGGTCACGCCCGATGGCATCCGGCGCAAGCAGTTTAATGGCGACTTTTTGCTGCGAGGTGGTCTCTTGACCGAGATAGACACTGCCCATCCCGCCTTTGCCAAGCAGCCCTAAAATTTCATACGAACCAATATACACTTTACTATCGGGCATTAAAAAATTCTCCCAGACACCTTCCATTATACTTAAGGTGTGCTTTTTTACCTTATACAACGCAGGTACAAGCGCCTTGGTTGGGATGCGGAAGCATTTTTTATGCGTTTTATATTACTTACGGGCCACCGTAAGATGGCTGAGATACTGCTGCGGAATGCCTTCGGGTTGGCGCAGGGCAGCGAGCTTTTGTAGAACTTCGGCTTTAAAAGCGGTTCGTTGGGTTTCAGAAAGTTGACTCATGGGCAGCCGTCCGGCAAATTCCTGATAAAAGCGCCACCAGACTGTTTCATCGGGATACCATTGTTCGTAGGATTCGCTGTGCTGTTGAATGGCTTGAAAGCCGCCAGTCTGGAGCAACGCTTCGACTTCGTGCGGTTTGTTCAGCAGACCCGGTGCACGCCACAAACGCGGTGGGACAAAATCCGGCGGAAAATGCTGCCGAACCAGTTCCGCCAACCAGCGATAGCGTTCATCCTGTTTGCCCCATGTCAAAAGAACCAGTTGTCCCCCGTCCCGCAGTACGCGCCGCATTTCTGATAGTGCCTGTGCAACCCCTTCAAAGAAAAAAAGGCTGTACGCGCATATGACGACCTCAAAGGACGCATCAGGAAAAGCCAGATTTTCTGCATCCCCGACCTGCATGATGGCATTGGTCAGCCCACGCTGGTGGATTTCGGCTTGAGTCTGGCTGACCATTTGCGGCGCAAGATCAATCCCGATGACCTGTCCCACCCGTGCGGCAAGGGGAAAAAGAGTTGCGCCGCGTCCTGCTCCCACATCCAAAACGCGCATCGTGGGGGTGAGCGCCAATTTTTCGACCATCACCCGCCCGAAATACCCGAATATCGGCGGGGCAAGCTGGTCATAGTCGGCGGCAACAGCATCGAAAAGTTGGGCAACGGCTTGTTTGTAGGAGTCCATGTTTTGTCCTCTGGATGGGCAAGGAAAATCCCCTCCCTCACTCCCTCCCCATAGGCATGGGGAGGGAAGCCGAAGGCAGGGTGGGGACAAAAATATCACGCCAAAAATGATTTTGTGTCAGGTGAGTTATTCACCCGGTTTTTTGATGAGATTTTTGATTTCGACCAGTTTTTCCTCGCCGTTTTCGTCCGTCCGCACGACGTAGAGTTTCATCTCCGGGGTCATCAAATCGAGGAACAATTTGCCGTCCATGTGGTCAATTTCATGGTCAAGCAACCGTGCATCAATCCCCTCCACGCGCATTTCAATCGGCTTCCAATCTTCATCGCGGGCGGTGAACACCAACCACGACGGGCGGGGGGTGTCCCATGTACACACTTTGGGGATGCTCAAACAGCCATCAAAACCGGTGGTGGGTGCGCCGCGTTTGGTAATTTGCGGGTTGATGAGCGCGATGGAGTCTTGCATCGTGCCGGAATCTTGCCCAAAACGCACCACCGCCACGCGCCAATGTTCCCCGATTTGTACCGCGCTAAGTCCTGCGCCGGGTTGGGTGGCGAGGGTATCTTTTAAATCTTGGATCAGCGCTTTGATTGATTCATCCAATTTTTTGACCTTGAGGGATTTTTTCCGCAGCGCTGTGTCATCCTGCGGATACAACAAAACTTTCCGAACCGCCATCTGTCCTCCTTACAACTGCTTTCATTATATACACGATATGCAAGATTGTTGGTGGGGACTTTGGTACACTTGCTGTAGAGAGGAACAGCGCATGTATCTATCCGAAAAAGAATACCTCGCGTACCTGAAGGCCCGGTCACAGCGCCGTGCTTTGCAGGAAGCCGATTTGATTTCCCCGTCCGAAGGGGCAACTGCCGAACAAACCGCCTTTGCCCCGCCTTTCCGATTGGGGTTTTTAACATTTGCGCCCGTATGGACAGCCGATGATTTACGCGCTTTTGAGAACTTGGCTGAAGGGGGAGAATGGGATGAAAAATTGGCGAAAAATTCAGATTAATTTTTGTAAAATATGGTTAAAATTCAGTTAATCACTCACCTTACGCAGAATCGCGTTTTGGGTACATTTTTTGACCCCACCCTGCCTTCGGCTTCCCTCCCCAATGCTTTGGGGAGGGATTGAGGGTGGGGATTTTCCCGCATTGTGTAAGGTGAGTTAATCATTAAGGAAAAAAGCATCATGTCCACCAAAACCCTGCCGTCACTTGCCGAATTGACCAGTCTCATTGAACAGTACGAGATTATTTTTTCATCCATGCCGATTATGCTGTGGTACAAGGATGATAAAAATAACAATCTGCGGGTGAATGAAGCGGCGGCGGCGCTGGAAGGGTTGCATCCAGTCGACTTGGAGCAAAAATCAAGCTGGGATTTGTACCCCAAAGCCCAAGCCGATGCGTTTTATGCCGATGATTTGGAAGTGATACGTTCCGGGAAGCCCAAACTCAACATCATCGAAAGCCACACCAGCCCCGCTACAGGGGAAGTGATGTGGCTGCAAACGGGTAAAGTTCCCTATCGTAATAAAAATCATCAAATTACGGGCGTGATTGCGTTTGCGGTGGACATCACTGAACAGAAAAAAGCCGAGCTTGCCTTGCAAGACTTCAACCACACCTTAGAACTACAAAATCAACTGCTGCACCGCACCCACGAATTGATTCGTGGCACGCTTGCCCATTTGAGTGAAGCCGTGCAACATGGCGCAGACCGTCAAGAAATCATGGATTACTGCCGTTTGGCGCTTAGAGATTTGGAAGTTTTAGAAAATAGGCTTTAAGTGGATTTCCGCAGCATCCCCGCATAAACCCCCGGTGTAGAATTTTCGATGAGGGTTGCGCCACAGGCTTTGCTGTAAAATTCCGCCGGGCCAACCCCGCCAATAATCGCGTAGCCGTAGCCTTCATTCCACATGGCGTGGAGGCAGACCAGCAGCAGCGCCTTGCCTGTACCGCGTCCGCGTGCCGCTTCGTTGACCCCTGTCGGGCCAAAAAAGCCTTTGCGGGTGGTGTCGTAACAGCCAAAGCCAATCAGCGTCTCGTTTTCCACCGCCAGAAAACAGCTAATGGGCTGGCGGGCAAAGGCCGCGTCACATTCGCTCACCCAGAATTCGCTAAAATGCGTCCGAAGCCAATTTTGCACATGGTGTTTTTCTGGCGAAATCGCCCGCCGGATGGTGATGCCCTGTGCGGCCTGTTCCTGCGGGTCATACGCGGGCAGTTCATAAAGTTTTACCAGCATATCGGTCATAATGTGAAATCATCCTAATCTCTTTAAACGCGGGTCAAGCACATCACGCAGGCCATCCCCCAGCAAATTAAATCCCAGCACGCCGAGCATAATGGCAATCGCAGGGTAGGTCATCAACCACGGCGCGATTTCGGCAATTCCGCGACTTTCGCTCAACATGACTCCCAGTGAAGGTTCGGGGGGTTGCGTGCCAAGCCCTAAAAAGCTCAAGCCCGCTTCTGTGAGCAGCGCCCACGACAGCGCCAAACTAATCTGCACAATCAGCACGGCAAAAATGTTGGGGAGGATGTGGCGTAACAAAATCCGCGCATCGCTGACCCCGATGCACCGCGCCGCCGTGACAAATTCCATTTCTTTGACAGACAGCACCGGCCCGCGTGCCACCCGCGCAAAAATTGGCGTGTAGACAATCGCAATGGCAAAAATGGTGTTTTCGAGGCTTGACCCCAGAATCGTCACCACCAACAGCGCCATCAGAATCGCGGGGAAGGCAAAAAAAACATCCATGATTCGCATGAGAACCGTGTCGAACAAGCCGCCAATATAGGCCGAAAGTGTGCCAATCATCACGCCTGCTGTGCCAGACAGCGCCACCGCCATCACCGATACATACAGCGAATTGGTTGCCCCGCGAATGATGCGGCTCAAAATATCGCGGCCTAAAATGTCGGTTCCCATACGATATTCTTCACTCGGGGCAGAGAGCCGCGCCAAACGTTCGCCGTCATTATAGGGGTGGGGGGTGATTTTTAAACCGCCCAGTAGGGCAATCACAAGATAAAAAGTCACAATCAGCAGCCCGACCATCCCGCTTAAACTGCGGGTGAGGCGGCGGAAAGTACCGGGTTCTTTTTTCAGGGTGAGTTCGGGTGGATTAATCATTGACATAGCTAATTCGCGGGTCTATTGCTGCATAGAGTAAATCAATCAGCAAATTTAAAATGACAAAGTTAAACGCAATAAACAGGGCTGTGCCTTGAATAAGTGCATAATCGCGCTGGTCAATGGCGGTGAACATCAAGCGTCCGATGCCCGGCAGCGCAAAAATTTCTTCGATAATGACCGCCCCGCCCAATAAATAACCCAATTCGACTCCGGTGAGCGTGATGACAGGAATCAGGGCATTTCGCAGCGCGTGGCGGATAATCACGGCGCGTTCGCGTAAGCCCTTGCTGCGGGCGGTGCGGATATAATCTTCGCCGAGAATTTCTAGCATGGCGGAACGGGTGGTTCGCATTACGGAGGCGGAAAATGAAAATCCGAGCGTGAGGGCGGGGAAAATCAATTGTTCAAAATTTTTACGCGGGTCTTCGGTCAGGTCGGTATAATTGCCCGCGTTGGGCAAAATCCCGAAATAGACGGACAGCACGTAAATAAGCAGCGTGCCGGTTAAAAAGCCCGGCGAAGCCAACCCCATCAGCGCGAACAAACGTCCGATTAAATCCACCACTGTATTATGATACAGGGCGGAAAAAATGCCGATGGATACCCCCACTGTCAGCGAAATGGTGACCGCAAAGAGGGCGAGTTCCAGCGTAACGGGAAACCGATCCAGAATGACTTCTAACACGGGTTCGCCACGTCGCACCGAATAGCCTAAATCGCCCTGTAAGACGTTGCCCAACCATGAAAAATATTGCTGGACGGGTGGTTCATCTATCCCCAGATATTCGCGCAGGGACTCGCGCTGGGTTTCGGTCAGCATCCCCGCTTCGGTGCCTAACATGGCGGTTAGGGAATCGCCGGGAACCAGTCGAATCGCCACAAACACCAGAATGGAAATGCCCACGAGGGTGGGAATGACGGCAATCAACCGTTCGATGAGATAACGCAGCATACCATTTGACTTTCCGTAGGGCGGGGGATACCCTTTCACCCCGTCTTAACGCACTTGAAATTTTTGCCCACGCCCAAAATATTGTACAGGTGGGATTGTGACCCACCTTAAAGTTTCGGATAGGGCGGGTCACAGATCACGCCCGTACCTCCTTGCAGTGCAAGTTTACTGATTAATTTGGACTTGGTTCAGCGTGTAGATGGTGCTGGTCGGATTCGGCACAAAGCCTGTTACGCTGTTTTGTTGACCCGTGTAATTAAAGCCGTTATACAGCCACACCCAAGGCGCAACTTCGGTAATGTGACGCTGGAATTCCGCGAAAATATCAAAACGGGCGGCGGGGTTGGTTTCGACCTGCCCCTGTTTCATGAGTGAATCGAGGGTTTCGTCAATGTATCCGGCGGTGTTGGCAAACTGCGCGTCGTTAATCCAATAACGGGCGTACATCGTGTACGGGTCAGGTCGTCCCCCGTTGAGCGCAACGGCGGCGGTAAAATCGCCTGCCAACCAACGGTCAACATACACATCCAACTCCAGAACCTCAATGGCAACCCGAATGCCGAT
>CAZXCU010000011.1:0-193821 GCA_964639245.1 uncultured Anaerolineae bacterium | reverse complement strand
GCACCGCGCCCTTGCCGAAGGCAAACACAACATGATTTTGGAAATGTCCGGGGTGGCGTATATGAACAGCGCGGGGCTGCGAATTCTTGCGGATGTGATGAGCGCCAACCGTGAACGCGGCGGCGACCTGCGCCTAGTGGGGCTAAATGACCGTGTACGGCGTGTCTTTGAAATCATTGGTTTCGATAAGTTCTTCCGCGTTTATCACACCGTATTAGAAGCCATGGACGGCTTCTAAATCATCAACAGGGGGGTGGTTTGCCCCCTTTTCTTTTCCCCCCGCTCCGAATCGCGCTGTTCATTGGCGGTTGAACCGATTACAATTTCTGCGCGAGTTCGCTTAATTGAGCCTAAAAATTGAAGTTATCTATCATCATCCCGATTTATAACGAAGAAAGTACCATCGCGGAAGTGCTGCGCCGTGTACGGGAAGTCCAACTGCCCGATATTGAAAAAGAAATCATTGTCGTCAATGATGGCTCAACCGACGGCAGTAAAGATATTATCGGACGGGAACAATCGCAGTACCCCATTTTTGCCCACCATTCGTTGATCAATCTGGGAAAAGGTGTGGCAGTCCGGTTTGGGTTTGAACTTGCCACGGGGGATGTGATTATTATTCAAGATGCCGATTTAGAACTTGACCCGAACGAGTATTCCTCGCTGCTTGCGCCCATTCTGGCGGGGGAATCGATGGTGGTGTACGGGTCGCGGTTCATGCAGCACAACCAGCGTATCTCTTTATATACCCGTATCGGCAACCGTATTACCACCACACTAGCAAATGTGTTGTTCCGGGCAAGTCTGACCGACATGCACACCGCTTACAAAGTCTTTCGGGCCGAAGTCATCAAAAATATCCATCTCAAAGCCAATCGTTTTGAGATTGACCCGGAAATCACCGCCCGCGTTTTGCAAGCTCAATACACAATCATTGAGATTCCCATTGGCTACCACCCCCGCACGCCGGAGGAAGGCAAAAAAGTCTCGTGGCGGGATGGCATCATCGCCATTTTGACGCTGTTGCGTTGTTTCCTGACTCCTGTGAAGGTCAAACAGGCTGTCCCCTACCCAAAGGCCAATCCTAAACATTAGGGTTTGCGCCCACACTGGCATCTGAATTAGGATTACCGTAGGTTAAAAGCGTGTCTGAGGGACATATGAACAAAAAAGTCTTGCTGGTAGAAGATGACCCGAATATGCGGAAATCACTCATGTATAACCTTGAAAAAGAAGGTTATACGGTGGTGCAAACCGGCGATGGGGCAGAAGCGTTGGAGCTTGCCCGTGACCAAAATCCCGACCTTGTGGTGCTGGATATTATGCTGCCCAATCTGGACGGGCTTTCGATTTGCCGCATTTTGCGGAATGAATCCGATACCCCGATTGTCATGCTCACGGCCCGCGACAGCGAAGTTGACCGCATTGTAGGCTTAGAAATCGGTGCGGACGATTATATTGTGAAGCCCTTCAGCCTGGGAGAATTTTTAGCACGGGTGCGGGCAGTCTTGCGTCGTTCGCCCTCCACCCATGCAGTGAATGACCAGCTTGAATCCAGCGATTTAAAATTGGATTTAATCGGGCGTAAGGCCAGCCGAGGCACCGATGAACTGCGTCTGACCCATAAGGAATTTGACCTGCTGGCGATGCTCATGCGGAACAAAGGCGCGGTGCTTTCCCGCGATTTACTCCTGGAGCGTGTCTGGGGGTATGAATATAGCGGCGAAACCAAAACCGTTGATGTGCATGTGCGCTGGCTGCGCGAAAAAATTGAAGAAGACCCCTCCCAACCCCGTCGGATTGTGACGGTACGCGGGGTAGGGTATCGCTTTGAAGGCTAAGCTATGAATGAACTTTTGGTCGGGGCGGGGTTATTTTTGGGCGGGCTTGTTCTCGGACTTTTCTACGGACAAGCGACCATTTATAACCTCAAAAAGCGGATACGCCAGCTCGAAGACTCCAGAAAAACACTCCAAGAAAACCTCGACCAAACTTCCCAACTCCGTGACCAGCTCATCAATATTGCGAAGGATGCGCTGGTGGTCTATGAACCCACCCCAAAACATCGTATCCTCTTTGCCAATCCTGCTGCCGAAAGGCTGTTTGGCTATGCGCTCATCAACAAACCGATTACCAGCGTGACCCAGCATGATGAACTGGATTTGCTGCTGACCGAAATGTACAACCCGGAAGATGGCGACCTTGAGCAACTCATTGATTACAAAAGTAAAATGCTGCGGGCCAGAATCACTACCCTGACGGAACTCGAAAAACCAATGCAAGTGTTGACCTTGCGGGACGAAACCGAATTTATCCGTCTGACGCGGGCGCGGCGCGAGATGGTCGCCAATATTTCACACGAACTGCGCACCCCCATCACCGCCATCAGCCTTGAAATTGATACCCTACTGCGCGATGACCTTTCGATGAAAAAATCAAAGTCACGCAAAATGATTAAAGGTATCCGACGGCAACTTGACCATCTGGCACAGCTTGTCCAAGAAATGCGCGATTTATCGCTGATTGAATCGGGGCAAATGCCTGTCAAGCTCATGCCCACCCCGCTTTTGCCCATTGTGCAGGCCAGCATCGAACCCTTGCTTTCGCTAAGCGAGGACAAACAGCAGAATGTCAAAGTGGATGTCCCCGAAAATTGTATTGTGCTGGCAGATTTTCAGCAGGTGCAGCGTGTCATTAAAAATATCGTCCACAATGGGATTAAATATGCTCCGCTTGGCGGTTTTATCGAAATCCATGCGGTTATCAATGACAATCAAGAAGAAATTACCATTTCGATTTGCAACAACGGGCCGGGAATTGCCCAAGAACATCTACCGCGTATTTTTGAACGGTTTTACCAAGCCGACAAAGCCCGCACGGATGGCACAGGGTTGGGCTTAGCCATCGCCCGTCATATCATCCTCTCGCATGGGGGCAAAATCTGGGCGGAAAGCACCGAAGGGCAGGGCGCAACCTTTTCCTTTACCTTGCCACTCGCCGAAGAAGAGTTGCAAATTAATGAAATTTAATATTTTCTAAACCAAACATTAAACTTAGCTTAGAGGCTGTTTTATCTGTTGGGTTTATATTCCCTCTGCATTTAGTAAATCCTTAGTTCAATAAAAGGGAAAATAGGATGCAGAAAACAGTCAAAGTTCTCGGTTTGATGCTGATTGTGGCGCTTCTTGTGCCTGCTTTCGGCGTATTCGCGCAAGACCCCACCGCCGAACCCACAGAAGAAATGATGGCTGAACCCATCGAATTGCCTGAAGTTGACCCCCTGTCGGTCACTGGCGACATCATCACCGCCGGTAGCTCCACCGTCTTCCCCTTGACCACCCGCATGGCGGAACGTTTTGAAGAAGAAGGTTACACAGGCGTTATCACGATTGACAGCATCGGTACCGGTGGTGGTTTTGAACGCTTCTGCGTCAATGCCGAAACCGACATTGCCAATGCCAGCCGCCCGATTCGTGAAGAAGAAGCTGCTGCTTGCGAAGAAAATGGTCGCCCCGCGATTGAATTCCGCGTTGGTACCGATGCCCTCGCCATTGTGGTGAGCGCCGAAAATGACTTTGTTGACGCACTGACCATTGACCAACTGGGCCGCATCTACGGTGGTGAATACACCACTTGGGATCAGGTCAACGCCGAATGGCCTGCCGAACCGATTGCTCTGTTCAGCCCCGGCACCGACAGTGGTACATTTGACTACTTCGTTGAAGAAGTCATGTTTGCCTATGCCGAAAATGCGTTGGCAATTGCTGACGACGAAGCCACCGAAGACGATGAAGTCGAAGTTGCCGCCGTGGAAGCCATTTTGGGCGCTTCGGGCATCCAATTGAGCGAAAACGACAACGTGCTGGTTGAAGGCGTTGTGGGCAGCCCCTATGCGATTGGTTACTTTGGTTTTGCTTACTTTGTCGAAAACAGCGACGTTGTGCGCGTTGTTTCGATTGAAGGCGTTGAACCGACCGCCGAAACTGCCGAAAATGGCGATTATCCTTTGGCGCGTCCTCTGTACATCTACTCTGCGGCTGAAATCATTGCCGAAAAACCGCAGGTGGGTGCGTTCATTAACTTCTACCTGACCAACGTGGATGCTGAAATCATTGATGTAGGTTACTTCCCCGCCAGCGTGGAAGCAGAAAATGTTGCCAAACAAAATCTGCTCGATGCGATGGGCATGGAATAAGCCTCTTTAGCCTTTAGTTATTCTGAGGAGAGGTAACCCCTCTCCTCATCTTTTGCCACCAATCAGGGGATATGATGGAAAATCAACAGACAATCAGCGTACCTCAACCAATTTCTTCAGAAGCAAAGGTGCTGGATTTATCGCGTAAATCCCGTCCGGGTGAATTGATCGTAAGGCTTTTTCTTTTCTTTTGCGGCTTTGTTTCCATTTTTACGACCTTAGGGATTGTCTTTGTCTTGGGCGAGGAGTCAGTTCTGCTATTCACCAATGAGTATAGCGGTGAACGGTTGAATGTGATTGATTTTCTGACCGGCACAAAATGGTCGCCCATTTCCCTAGAAATTGGTATTTGGCCTTTGCTCACTGCCACACTGGTCACATCATTCGTGGCGATTTTCATTGCCCTACCCTTAGGATTGGGAGCAGCCATTTACTTAAGTGAATATGCCAGCACCCGCGCCCGCAGTATTTTGAAACCGATTTTGGAAATTTTGGCAGGTATCCCCACCGTCGTGTATGGTTACTTTGCTCTCACTTTTATGACCCCATTTCTTAAAAATTTTGTGGAACTGGGTGCGTATAATATGCTTTCGGCTGGTGTGGTCATGGGGATTATGATTATTCCTCTCGTCGCATCGCTGAGTGAAGATGCCCTGAGTGCTGTGCCACGTTCCTTGCGCGAAGCGGCCTATGGGCTTGGCTCAACCCGTTTAGAAATGACCGTGCGGGTGGTCGTGCCTGCGGCAACTTCGGGGATTGTCGCGGCCCTCATTCTAGCGATTTCGCGTGCAGTGGGTGAAACCATGATCGTCGCCATTGCTTCCGGGGCAGGCCCGAACTTCACGGTTGACCCCACCAATGCCGCCGAAACCATGACCGGGTATATTGCCCGTATTAGCACCGGGGACTTATCTTACAACACGTTGGATTATAACAGCATCTTTGCCATTGGTTTAACGCTGTTTATCTTAACGCTTATTTTGAATCTTATCAGCCGTTATATTGTCAATCGCTTCCGTGAGGCTTACGAATGACCGCGAACAATCCTTCTATGCAATTACCGGACGAACAGCAATTTAAACGTCATCTTCAACGCCGACAATTTGTGGCAAGTGTCTGGAAATATATTTTCCTTGCGACCATTATTGTTGGGCTGCTGGCGCTACTCTTGTTATTTTACAACGTTATTCGCCAGACAATCACTTTGGTGGCTACCGAAAATACCATTGAACCAGGCACCTTAGCAGACCGTCCGTTAGAAGAACTTTCCGAAGCAGAATTGGCGGCGATCCTGAGCGAAAACCTGAGCAACGGGCGTTTGCGGGTCATCATTCTGGAAGATGTGGTACAAGCTCCCGACTCGGATTGGTCAACCCTGAATCAACAGCCGCTAAGCGACGTTTTGGAAGAAGGCATTTACCCCGCAGACCTTGCTGAGTTGCCTTTCAAAGACTTAGCGCTAGAACAGACCATTTCTATCTTAGAAGAAGGGCTGTCTCAAGCGGCAATGGTGCAGGTTGTCACTGAAGAAGTTGTCCAACCGCGTGTGGTCGAAACCTATACCCTCAATAACGCATTGCTGAACCGCGACGAAATTGACCGTGAGATTGCCGAAAAACACCCCAACGCTGAAGTCTCGTGGAAAAACTGGCTGACCAGCGAGTTTCTGACCACGCCGATGTCTAGCGAAGCAGAATTTTCCGGCTTAAGGACTGCCATCATGGGGTCATTATGGATGATGCTGATTACGGTGCTTTCAGCCTTTCCAATTGGGATTGGTGCAGCCATTTATCTGGAAGAATATGCCAGCGATAACCTGCTCAATCGGATTATCCAGCTCAATATTACCAATCTGGCGGGTGTGCCTTCAATTATCTATGGGATTTTGGGTCTGGCGGTGTTTGTCCGCTTTATGGATAACATTACCAGTGGTCAAATTTTTGGCTTGGTCGAAAATGAGGCAACCATCAGTGGGCGCACCATCCTTTCTGCCGGTCTCACGATGGCGTTGCTCATTCTGCCGATTATCATCATCAGCGCTCAAGAAGCCATCAAAGCGGTGCCGCCGTCGCTCAAAGAAGCGGCTTATGGCATGGGAGCAACCAAACTCCAGATGATCCGCACCGTGATTTTGCCCAACGCCTTGCCCGGTATTCTCACCGGAACAATCCTAGCCGTTTCGCGTGCTTTTGGGGAAACTGCCCCGTTGGTGGTGGTTGGGTCAATTACCCGTATCACTGTGGATCCCTCGGGGCCGTTCTCGCGCTTTACCGCTATCCCGATTCAAATTTATACATGGACTTCGCAGCCGGAAGATGAATTCCGCAGCATCGCCGCCGCCGCGATCATCGTCCTGTTAACAATCCTTTTGACCTTTAATGCAACGGCGATTCTGTTGCGTAATCGTTTCAGCAGAAAGTGGTGAGTGATGACTTCTAAAAATGGGAAGAACCCGGTAGCGCTTGAACTCAAGCATATTCATATCTATTACGGTAGCTTTCTGGCGGTGCGCGATGTGAATATGCAAATTGCCCATCGTAAAATTACCGCCCTGATTGGCCCATCAGGGTGCGGCAAAAGTACCGTGCTGCGTTCCTTGAATCGCATGAATGATTTGGTAGCCAGCGCCCGTGTGGAAGGCGAACTGCTCTTCCGTGACCAGAATCTGTATGGGACAAACATCGATCCGGTGGAAGTCCGTCGTCGGATCGGGATGGTGTTCCAGAAACCCAATCCCTTCCCCAAAACGATTTTTGAAAATGTGGCCTATGGCCCGCGTTTATTGGGGATGCGGAATCGGGATCAGTTGCAGCACGTTGTCGAAAACAGCCTCAAACAGGCCGCGCTGTGGGATGAAGTCAAAAATGACCTTAAAAAATCGGGGTTGGCCTTGTCCGGGGGTCAGCAGCAGCGTTTGTGCATTGCGCGTGCGCTGGCGGTTGAACCAGAAGTCATTTTGATGGACGAACCCTGCTCCGCGCTTGACCCGATTGCTACGCTGCGTATCGAAGAACTCATGCGTGAATTGGTCAAAGACTACACCATTGTCATCGTGACCCATAACATGCAGCAGGCCGCCCGTGCCTCCGATTTCACCGCCTTTATGATGGTGCGTGAAGACCGCGCTGGCGAATTGGTTGAATTTGACCGCACCGACAATATTTTCAACCGTCCGGCGGACTCCCGCACAGAAGATTATATCGCGGGTCGCTTCGGATAATTTCTATCTCCCTCAAATATTGAAACGCGGAGTTTTTACCCCGCGTTTTTGTTTTCTCATTGGAGGAGAGTTTCCCCTCCCCCATAAGGATTTAACAAACAACGAAAATTAGGCGGGTTGGTGGGTGCTTTCTTGAATCAAGCGGCGTAACACCGTCTGCAAAATCCCGCCGTTGCGATAGTATTCAATTTCGACGGGTGTATGCAAACGGGCAGTCGCTTTGAAGGTCTTAACCGCACCGTCCGGGCTGGTCGCACGAATGGTCAATTCCTGCATTACCTGAATCTCGTCACTCAACCCTTCAATCGCAAAGGTCTCTTCGCCAGTCAGCCCCAGTGAGTCGTGGGTTTGGCCTTCAAGGAAGGTAATCGGCAGCACACCCATCCCGATGAGATTGTTACGGTGAATGCGTTCAAAACTCACGGCGATGACTGCCTTCACACCGAGTAAAAATGTGCCTTTGGCTGCCCAGTCACGCGAACTGCCAGTGCCATATTCGGCCCCCGCCAGAATAATTAAGGGTGTGCCTGCGTCAATGTAACGCATCGCCGCATCGTAAATGGACATTTCTTCATTGGTTGGCAGATAGCGGGTGATGCCACCTTCTTTGCCGCCGACCAATTGATTTTTAAGGCGGATATTGGCAAATGTGCCACGAGTCATCACCCGGTCATTGCCACGCCGCGCCCCATAGGAATTGAAATCACGCGGTTCAACGCCCTTATCAATCAGATATTTCGCGGCAGGGCTGCTCAGGGCAATAGAACCAGCAGGCGAAATATGGTCGGTGGTGATGCTGTCGCCGAGTTTTGCCAGTACCCGCGCCCCGTTAATCGGGCTGATGGGGTTCGGTGTAGGCGAAAGATCCACAAAGAAAGGCGGATTTTGGACATAGGTGGAGTCGTCGCTCCAATTGTACAAATCGCCTTCAACGCCTGTAATCGCGTTCCATGTTTCGTTGCCGTTAAAGACATTCCCGTAACGACTGGCGAACATTTCCGGCGTAATCGAATCTTGAACCGCTTCCGCGATTTCGGCATTGGTAGGCCAAATATCTTTCAAATAGACGGGGTTGCCATCCTTGCCTGTGCCAATCGGGTCGTTATACAGGTCAATGTCCACCGTTCCCGCCAGTGCATAGGCAACCACTAAGGGCGGGGAGGCCAGATAATTGGCACGTACATGGGGATTGATACGGCCTTCAAAGTTGCGGTTGCCACTCAGCACGCCTGCTGCAACCAGATCGCCGGTTTGAATCGCGCTGATAACATTTTCGGGCAGGGGGCCGCTGTTGCCGATGCAGGTGGTGCAGCCATAGCCCACTGTGTGGAAACCAAGCGCATCCAGATAGGTGTTCAAGCCGGATTTTTCGTAATATTCCGTAACCACCCGTGAACCCGGCGCAAGGCTGGTTTTCACGTAGGGCGGCACTTTGAGTCCTTTTTCCACCGCTTTTTTGGCGACCAAACCCGCCCCTAACATGACGGATGGATTCGAGGTGTTGGTGCAGCTGGTAATGGCGGCAATGACCACCGCGCCGTGAGCAATATTTTCGCCATCGACAGCCGCCGAAGCGCCAACTTGCTCTTCTTTTAAACCAAATCCTTTTGCCCCGACAGGCGCATTCAAGCTGGCTTTAAATTCTTTCTGGACATCTGCCAGCGCTACGCGGTCTTGTGGACGTTTGGGGCCAGCCATGCTTGGCACAACCGTCGAAAGGTCAAGTTCGAGCGTATCCGTGAAAATGGGGTCAGGCATTCCATCAGTACGGAAAATCCCCTGTGCTTTGGCGTAGGTTTCGACCAGTGCCACTTGGTCGGCAGAACGGGCAGTGCGACGCAGAAAATCAAGGGTTTCAGCATCAATCGGGAAAAAGCCCATCGTTGCGCCATATTCCGGGGCCATATTCGCAATGGTCGCACGGTCAGGCAAACTCATCGAACTTAAGCCATCCCCGTAAAATTCAACGAATTTATCTACCACGCCTTTTTTGCGGAGCATCTGCACGATGACCAGCGCTAAATCGGTAGCGGTGGTGCCTTCGGGCATTTTGCCATACAGCTTAAACCCGATGACTTCCGGGGTGAGCATGTAGTAAGGTTGACCGAGCATGACTGCTTCGGCTTCAATCCCGCCAACACCCCAACCCACGACCCCCAAGCCGTTAATCATGGTGGTATGCGAATCGGTTCCCACCACCGTATCGGGATAGGCCACGCCGTCTTTCAAAAAGACCGCTTTTGCCAGATATTCCAGATTAACTTGATGAATAATCCCCGTCGCAGGTGGCACAACGCTAAAATTTTCAAAGGCTTTTTGCCCCCACGCTAGAAATTCATAACGTTCACGGTTACGGCGAAATTCAAAATCGGCATTCACCTGAAGGGCATCCGACGCGCCAAAACGGTCTACCTGCACCGAATGGTCAATCACCAGATCTACCGGAATGGCAGGGTTAATCATGCGCGGGTCGCCCCCCATACGGCTCATCGCGTCACGTAGGGCAGCTAAGTCCACCACTGCCGGTACGCCGGTGAAATCTTGCAAAATCACACGGGCAGGCTTGAATGGCACTTCCACGCGGGCGGGATTTTTCGCGTTCCACTGCGCCAATCCGGTGACATCGCTTTCGTTAACAAAAAAGCCATCTACCGAACGCAGCAGCGCTTCCAGAATTACTTTGATAGAAAAGGGGAGACGAGAGGTATCCGCAAGGCCGCTTTCGTCCAGTTTGCCAATGCGATAATATTGCGCTTTTAGACCATCCCCGTAATGCAGGGTGTCCAACGCACCAAAGGCATCTTGTAGTGTCATAGGTTTATCCTTAAATCGTACTGGATTTTTTCGATTGTACCGCACCCTCACTGTAACTTAAATCAGTTTTTAAAGGTATAGCTCTGCATTTATGAATGAGATAAAGTTGATTTATGCTGTACAATTCAGAACGGCATTCAATTGAGTGAAAAACATGCTTTATCTGGTCGCAACCCCCATCGGCAATTTAGGCGACATCAGCCTGCGTGCCTTAGAAACCCTACGCGAAGTTGATTTCATCGCCAGCGAAGACACCCGCAAAACTGGCCTGATGCTCAAACATTTTGACATCAAAAAACCGCAAATTTCCTTCTATGAACACAATGAAAAACGCGCCGGACAAAAAATCATCAGTCTTTTGGAAGAAGGAAAATCGGTGGCGCTGGTCACAAATGCGGGGACACCGGGTATTTCTGACCCCGGTTATACGCTGGTACGCGAAGTCATTGATGCAGGACTCAAAATGACGATGATTCCGGGTGCAAGTGCGGTTATCATGGCGGCGGTGCTTTCAGGTTTGCCGACTCATTCGTTTACTTTTCGCGGGTTTCCGCCGCGCAAATCTGGCCCGCGTCGTCGGTTTTTTGAAGTTGACCAGCACGCACCCCACACGCTCATTTTCTACGAAAGCCCGCACCGTATTGTCAAATTTTTGGAAGATGCGCTGGTCGTTTATGGCAATCGGCAGGGCATGATTGCCAATGACCTGACCAAAATGTTTGAAACTTTGGAGCGTGGGTCGCTGTCTGAACTGATTACCTATGCCAGCAGCGCCAATTTACGCGGCGAATATTGTATTGTCATTGCAGGGGCGGATACAAAAAACAAGCCTCATGCTGAGGATGACGAAGTTGACGATGAACTCTAAAACCCTTGTTTTGCCACATGGCACGCTGCATTTGCCCATTTACCTACCCGATGCAACCAAAGGCGTGGTGCGGGCATTAGACAGTGGTGATTTAGAAAAGTGCGGTGTGCAGGCGCTGGTCATGAACACCTATCACCTCATGCAGCATCCCGGTTCAACCACCATCAAAGCGCTGGGTGGACTGCACGAAATGAGCGCATGGTCACACCCCATCATCACTGATTCGGGTGGATTTCAAATTTATTCGCTCATTCGCCAGAACAGCAAATATGGCAGCATTAATGACAAGGGCGCGAATTTTCAAATTGATGGCGCTCCCGATAGAAAATATAATCTTACGCCCGAAAAAAGTATCCAGCTCCAAATGAGCTATGGGTCAGATATTTTAATTTGCTTGGATGACTGTACCCACGTGGCAGACCCGTTAGCGGAGCAGCAAAAATCGGTTGACCGCACGATTCAATGGGCGAAACGCTGCAAACAGGAATTTGAAAAACTCCGCAACGAAAAAAAACAGACAGATACACAGCGCCCGCTTCTTTTTGCGGTCATTCAAGGCGGCGACCATCCCGATTTACGCAGGCAGTGTGCCGAACGCTTGCTCGACATTGGCTTTGATGGTTTCGGGTATGGCGGATGGCCTTTAGACAGCGAGGGCAATTTTTTAACCGAGATGTTCGCGTACACCCGTGAACTTGTGCCGATGGAATTTCCCCTCCATGCGCTGGGGGTGGGACATCCTGCCAATATTGCCGCGTGTGTCAAACTGGGCTATCCCATTTTTGACAGCGCCATGTCCACCCGTGATGCCCGCAATGGACGTTTGTACACCTTCAACGAAGTTCCCCCGAATTTTTCGGATAAAAAGTGGTTTTCGTACCTGTACATCAAAGATGACAAGCATATCAAAACGCGCACCCCGATTTCAGAATGGTGTGATTGCTGGACGTGTCAGCACTATTCCTTGGGTTATTTGCATCATCTCCACGAAATTAATGATATGCTGCTGCCCCGTCTTGCTACGATTCACAATCTCCGTTTCATGATGCAGTTGATGGATTTTTTGCGCGATGAATATTGATGCAGTCGTTGAGGAAATCCTCAAAAGTCCCAAATACAAATTCATCTCGATTGAGTTGGTGCGGCGGGTTGCCGAACAGGAAGCTCCCAAACACGGCAATTTAAAATTGGCGGTTAAGGCGGTTAAAAATAAACTCCACCAAGTCGGCGGGGCGTATTTAAATGACACCATGCCCTACACCAAATGGCTGGCTGACCTTCAAACCACCCCGGATCGGCAGGAAACGCTTAAAAAAATAATGCAGTCCCACGCTTCGACCAGAGAACGCCTGCCAATTTTAGCGGAATTTTATCAGGTCACGCTGGCGGACATTGCCCCTGTCGAAAGTGTTATCGATGTCGCGTGTGGTTTGAATCCCTTAGCGATTGACTGGATGCCACTTGCGCCCCATGCGGCCTACTATGCCTATGATATTTACGGGGATATGATGACCTTTCTTGAGGCGTGTTTTCCACTCTTAGGGGTGCAGGGTCATGCCCAAACCCGTGATATGGGACAGTTCATCCCTACGGAGAAAGTCCAAGTAGCGCTCGTTTTAAAAACGCTGCCCTGCCTTGAACAGGTGGATAAAGCCGTCGGTTTAAATTTGCTTGAATCGCTCCCCGCCGAGTATTTG
The DNA here is from genome assembly GCA_964639245.1 of uncultured Anaerolineae bacterium. GTDB lineage: Bacteria > Chloroflexota > Anaerolineae > Aggregatilineales > J027 > SB15. The sequence continues at coordinate 181,027 of CAZXCU010000011.1, read as the reverse complement.
CTGGTGTCTTTTCCGGTACGGAGTTTGGGCGGGAAAAACAAAGGGATGGCCTCGAATTACGAAGCACATTTTCTGGCCTTAATTGAGGGGAAGGGCTGGCAAACCACCCGCTACGAATTTGCCACCGAGTTGGCCTTTCTGGTGCGAAAATGATGACTGAAACAGAACTCGATGCCCTGATTGCAGACATCAAAAATTCAAAAAAATACCGTGACTTGGATGTTTGCGAAGAAACCATCCGTGATTTGCTGGAAGCCGAACTCAAAAAGCATAAAAAAGTCAAAGAGGCGGTCAAATCGGCACGGAAAAAATTACACGGGGTGGTTGCACCCTATCTGGGCGACCCCGATTACACGCAGGCCAAACAGGAACTCGACGCGGCTTTTCAAACAGGCGAAAAGTCCGTCATTCAAGCCGCCTGTGCCAGAATCATGCAAATGCACGATACCACGCGGGAACGCTTGGAGATTGTCGAACACTTTTACCCGCGCATTTTTGAAATTACGGATACCCCCCAGACGATTTTGGATGTGGCGTGCGGTTTAAATCCCCTCACCCTAGAATGGCTAACCACCCCAGCAATATTTTATGCGTATGACATTCATCAACAGCGGGTGGATTTTCTCAATCATTTTTTTGGCTTAACAACAGCCTCTCATCAGGCGATGGTGCAGGACATTCTGGTGAATCCCCCGCAAGAATCGGGCGATGTGGCGCTGTTGCTCAAAGAATTGCATCGGTTTGAACGTCGCCAGCGTGGTATTAGCCTCCCTTTGATAGAATCACTCAAGGTCAAGTGGGTGGTGGTGTCGCTGCCTGTGCGAAATTTGTCGGGTCGTCACGATTTAAAAGAGGGACATCGAAATATGTTTTACAATGTGCTGGTGGGCAAAACATGGCCTGTCACCGAAATTGAATTTGACAATGAACTTGTTTTTTGCATAGATAAACGCTGATGCACCGATTTTTTATCCCCCCCCATGCTATTCAAGGCGAATTGGTGACACTGCCCGAACCGCTTGCTCATCAGATTCGGAATGTGCTGCGGATGCGTTTGGGAACACATCTTGTGATACTGGATAATTCGGGTTGGGAATATGAAGTCGAACTGCTGGAATCCGAACGCAACTATGCGCGGGGACGGGTGCTGGAAAAACGTCTTGCCACAGGCGAACCAACTTTGCATCTGACACTCTACCAGAGCATTTTGAAAAAACATAATTTTGAACTGGTTTTGCAAAAATGCACCGAAATCGGCGTATCACGGATTGTTCCCATGCTCACCGAACGCACCGTTGTGAGCGATGTCAAAGACAATAAACATGAACGCTGGGAACGGATTGTTACCGAAGCGGCGGAACAATCGCGGCGGGGTAAAATCCCTCAATTGGATGTCCCAATGCGCTTTGAACAAGCCTTGATGGATGCAACACACGCTGAAGTTGCGTTTATTCCCTATGAATTAGAAAAAAATGACCGGTTGCACAGCCATCTCAATGGACAAAAATCCATTGCCCTGTTCATTGGGGCAGAAGGTGGATTTTCTGAACAAGAAATTGAGCAAGCCACTGCACAGGGGATACACCCCATCACATTAGGGACACGCATTTTACGGGCAGAAACAGCAGCAATTGTCACAACTGCGCTTATCTTACACGAAGGGGAAAAAGGATGAAATTTCAGACGGTTATTTTTGATATGGACGGGGTGCTGGTAGATTCCGAAGTCTACTGGGAACAGGCACGACAAGAATATGCCCTTGACTTGGGTAAACAATGGACAATTGATGACCAACATCAGGTGATGGGACGCAAAACCATTACTTGGGCGCAAATCATGAAAGATATTTTGCAGGTGGATTTTTCGCCCGAACAAATCGCCCATGACATGATTCAGCGCATGAAACAAAAATATGATGAACATTTTCCAGTCCGCCCCGGCGCAATTGAGGCGGTCAAATTATCTGCCGCACATTTTCGAGTCGGGTTGGCTTCTGGTTCACCCACCGAACTTATCCAATACGTCACCCAAATAACAGGTTTAGACCAGATTTTTGAGGTGATGGTTTTTGGCGATGACATTGAACACGGCAAACCCGCGCCGGATATTTATCTGGAAGCGCTGCGTCAATTGAAGATGCCCGCTTCCACAGCCTTAGGGATAGAAGATTCTGCCAATGGGATTCGTTCGCTGATTGCGGCAGGCATGACGGCGATTGCTGCCCCCAGTCCCGGTTTTACCTTGCCGGAGGATGTTCTGGCAAGGTCAGCCCTTAAGATTGATTCCCTAGAGGAATTTTCGCTGGAACTGCTGGACCAGATTTCAGGAAAATAGCTTGCATCGTATCAAAGGAGAAAGTTTGCAGCAGTTTTTCCAATTTTTGGAAAGACGGTAACCCATGATACAGCACCAATCGCCCCCCCACCGATAACTTTAAGCGGGGTGTTTGGGTATAAGTTTCCCACGGGTGGATATACATGACCGCCGCCCGTCCCTGCTGATTGGTGCGCTGAATCATGGTTTGAACCAGCGCTAATGGCAAAGCCCGTAAATACAATCCACCCGTGAAGCCGATTTTGAGGCTGCCGATGGGAAAAACCGACATCGGAATTTCGAGCAAGCCGTTTTCATCCGGTGCGGCTAGTATGGCGGGGTTATCCAGACTCATTTTATATGGGTGCAGAGGGGCATCCGGCACGCCATAGAGCGAAGTTCGGGCGGGAAAAACACTGGAATCATACACAAAACCGTGTTCATGTAAGATTTTAATAGCCCACGCAGTAGAGGCATCCAGTGAAAAGGTTGGGGCGCGGTAGCCTAGAATTTTTGCCCCTGCAAAATGCTCATCACGCCATTTCAAAAAATCGACGATTTCTGCCGCAAAACTTTCGGGTGTGAGCGCCCAGAGGGGGAGGTGAGTCCAGCCGTGAAAAGCCAGTTCATGTCCCTCATTCAAAATGCGTTCTATCAAATGCGGGTGGGCTTGGGCAACTTCCCCGACGGTAAAAAAGGTGGCTTTGACTTGATAGCGCTGGAGCAGGTCTAAAAGCGGGGTGGTCGAAGCGACCACTTGGGAATGACGCTCCAAGGAGAGGTTGCTTTTGCGAATCGCTTCGGGATGATACCATTCCTCAACATCAAAACTCAGCGCATTTATCAATGCAGCCACCTTTTATTCATTCCGCGAATTTAATGCGACAAGCATATAGAAGATAGGCTGAAATGACCAGTCCTGTGGAAAGAATGAGGGTGCGTTTTTACCGACCCTCATTCTTGGTTATTTGGGGTTAGATGCTTGCGCCAACACGGTGAATGGCAAAGCCGTTGTGGTCTTTGAGGACTTCGGATTTGGTCAAACGCCCGTTCGAGACTTTGATAATTTCATCGAACAGGATTTTGCCGCCTTCTTGCACGGTAATTTCACCGCGCAAAATGCCACTCACATCCACATCCACGGTATCTTGCATCAGTTCATAGGATTTGGCGTTGCCCGTGATTTTCACAGTAGGCATGATGGGATGCGAAATGGTGTGACCGCCGCCTGTCGAAAAGACCTGCACCTGTGCGCCTGCGGCAGCCAAACTACTGATGGATTCGCCCCCATGTCCCGGCCCGTACATGACATACATACCGGGTTTGTCGCCGGGCGGCATGGCAATATCCAGAAAATCTACAATCGGGGAATCGCCTGCTTTTTTGCACGCGCCCATCGCTTTTTCTTCAATGGTGGTCAACCCGCCGAGAATGTTATCGCCGGTGGGCTGTGAACCACGAATATCTTCACCACTTGCCAGCGCCCGTGCTTCCATATGGGCAACCCCCGCCATGATTTTGTCAGCAACTTCTTTGCTAACGGCTTTTTCGACCAGCCAGCTTTCCGCGCCCATCCATTCGGTGGTTTCCGCCAGCAGACTCCGCCCACCTTCGCCAATAATCATATCGGAGCAAACACCCACCGCTAAATTACTGGAAACGCCCGAAGTTGTGTCGGATGTACCGCAGTTGGTAGCAAACAGGAGTTTAGACACGGGTACAGGTTCACGTTGATAATCGCTGACCTGACGGGTGAAATCCGCCGCATAGCGCAGGGCTTTTTCAAACGCCGCAAAATACCCACCATCATAGCGAATATTGACGGTTGCAATCGGTTTTCCGGTAGGGCTGATGTCGTTGGCAATATCTTCCGCCGTGCAGCCTTCTTCGCGGAAATGGTCAATGATAACGACTGCTGCAATATTGGGATTCGCGCCTGTTCCCGAAAGGAAACGGCGGGTCATGCGTAAATCAGGGACAACCTGGCAGCGCCCTAAAGGATGGGTAATAGACACCGCCCCATAAATCATTTGTGCCACATTGTCACACAATTTGTTGGCATAGAGTGTGCCGGAGAGAATCAGCACAAAATTCCGAATCCCCACATCCCCGTTGGGACGAACATATCCCATAAATTCAGTCATGTTGAATATTTTCCTTTATCAAATAAGAACCTTAACGCCGTCCTTTAGGGCGGTGTTGCTTCACTGGCCTGAAGACCAGCGTTGAATGTATGGTATGAACTTACGCGCTGATGCCTTTGGTATCGCCAAATTTGTCGCCGCGCCCACGATTGCTTTCGACATTATGCACATGCACATGGTCGCCTTTTTTAATGTCGATGAGGGCATTGCCGATGCTTAAACCATATTTCATCACCGTACCCCCTTTGGGAATATCCACCAGCGCGATTTTATGCCCAAAGGGAACATCGCTGTTGGTTTTCAAAGTCACGGTGACTGCGCCGTTTGTTTCCACTTCATCGCCTGCGGACAGTGTTTCTAACACAGCCGACCCCACATTATCGCGTGCGTCAATGACGTACACTTTTTTCATGGTCAAAAAACCTTCCTATTGAAATTTTCTTAAGGATGCGGGGGGATGAATAATTAGATCGCATTATTCACCCTTCCCCTGCGTCTTTTCGCTAACTAAATGTTGGTAAATATTGGGCAAATTCCTTGAGTAAATCTTCCAGCATCGCCCGTGCCGTATCAATGTCTGTCACCATCGGGTCAAGCAACAGCGCTTGTAAGGCCAACTGTCTATCGCCCTGTACAATCGAATCAATCACCAATTCGCTGCGAACCAATTCCCGACGACACATTTCGGCAATGCCTTCGGGGAGCGGGGGAAAGGACAAGCCCTGAATACCCATGCCGGAAACAATGCCCGGCACTTCAATGATGGCGTCCTGCGGCAGATTGGGAATGTTGCCCCGATTGGGAATATTCAACTGCTGGTGATAGTGATTGTCATTGTAGGTCATCGCCGCCATGAGTTCGGGAATCCCCTCGTCCAGCATGTCATGTCGCCAGACATCCCGCAGTTCGTTCACATCCTTGCGCCCTTCGACAATATCCAGCGCGAGTTGTTTGCGGGTGGCACGGCGGCGGCGGTTGCCATCCCAACTCTGGAGTTTTAAATCGTATTTTTCCCATGGTTTGGCGATGGGATCGGTCACACAGGAAAGGTACTCGCACATATGGCTGTCGCCGGCGGTTGGCATCATCCCGTAAATCTCAAAGATTTCGCGGGTCAGCGGTTCAAAATCCTTACGGGTTTTGTTGAACCATGTCTCCCGCAGTAGGGGGTACAAATCTTCGCCCGTTTTCTTGTCCCGAATATCGTATACCCACGAAAAATGATTAATTCCCGCCGCTTTAATATCCAGATTTTGCAATGCAGCCCGCGCTACCGGAATAAAATTGGGCATGTTATCCGCGTCGGTATGGACATGGAAATGTTCCGGTAAGGGGATGTTAAACCGTTCCGCGAGTACGGCGGCAGCCATCGCGTATCCCCACAGGAGTTGATGGCACAGCCCCAGAACTTTGATATTGGTATATTTGGTGATTGCCCGCGTCAACCGAATCAGAGGATTGGTGAGGTTAAAATACCACGCATCGGGACACAATTCTTCCATATCGCGGGCAATATCGAGCATAAGCGGCAAGTTGCGGGCGGTATGAGAAAATGCACCCGGCCCGCCATTTTCGGCGTAAGGTTGGCGCACCCCGTGTCGCAAGGGAATCCGCCAATCCATTTCCCAGACTTCTTCCCGTGGCCCTACCTGTACCGACACGATAACAAAATCGGCATTTGCCAGCACATCGCGGCGGTTGGTGGAAGCCGAAATTTTGATGCCCGATTCCCACGATTCATTCATCATGGTGGCGAGTTTATGAATGTTGGCAAGGCCGGGTTCATCGATATCCACCAGCGCCAATTCTGCCCCGCGCAGCCGTTCGGACTGCATCATGGTTGAAAGCGCCCCTAACCCAAAAATAGCACTGCCCGCGCCGATAACCACAATCTTCGGGGGTTTTCCGCCGTGAGAAGTGGCCGGTTGTGCGAATGTATGATTTGCCAGAACAGCCATTAGAATATACTTTCTCTTTATTCGTAGGGAGTTTGATCCCAAAAGCCTTGAAATTTACCCAATCCGTCCACGGTGTAGGGATGCTGGAAGGAGGTCTGGTAGACATCAAAGGCGCAGGTCACAATATCTGCTGCGACCACAGCAGATTCGACAATTTGCCGTCCATTCCGTACCGCCGCCACCAGAATTTCTGTGGGGAACATATAGTTGTCCCGGATGGCTACGATGTCTTGAATGAAATGACGAATTTCTTCCCCATTCGATTCTTTCCAACCAATGAATGGGGACACGTAAAATGCCCCCATTCGCATGGCCTGGAGGGCTTGCATCGCGGAAAAACACAAGGTCAGGTTGCAGCGAATTCCTTTGTCGGTCAATTCACGGCAGGCGCGGAAACCCGCTTCGGTGGAAGGCATTTTAATCACAAAATTATCGCTCAAAGCGGCGAGTCGTTCGCCTTCATCCACGATGGCTTTGTAATCACCATGATTGTAGGGGTTGGTCTGCACCGACACGGTTTTATCATCACTCGCCTGTGCGACCAACCGCCCGATTTCCTGAATCACCTGCATAAACGGTTTGCCCGATACCTGCACATGACGGGGGTTGGTAGTTACGCCGTCAATATCCCAGAATTCCAGCGCGTAGCTGATTTCATCTACTTTGGCGCTGTCAATAAAAAATTTCATGCACAATCCCTTCTTATGTGGGCGAGTTCTAACCCGCCGCTATCCTTTCATACCTGTGGTTGCAATCCCACCCGTGATATAACGCTGCAAAAATGCAAAGACCAGCGTAATTGGCAGCAGGGTTAAAACGGTGGTTGCTAAAATATAATTCCATTGCACATCCAACGCGCCCTGAAACGCCCGCAAGCCAACTTGCAGGGTGAAATTTTCTTTCTGGTTTAGCACCACAAAAGGCCACAAAAAGTCATTCCAGCGCCACATGACCGAGAAAATTGCCAGCACTGCCAGCGCAGGGCGTGTCAATGGGAGAACGACTTGCCAGTAAATACGCCATTCGGTTGCGCCATCAATCCGGGCGGAGTCCAGCAGTTCATCGGGAATAGTCAGCATATATTGACGCAGCAAAAAGACCCCTGTCGGAGTCGCCGCACCGGGAATAATCACCCCCCACAAGCTGTTGACCCAACCAACTTCGGAAATCACCAGAAAGGCCGGAATCAAAATGACCGAAATAGGCACCATCAGCGTGCTAATAATGATGATGAACACCACTTCCCGTCCAACGAATTGATATTTGCTCAACGCGAATGCTGCCATGCTGTTAATAATCAGGGTAACAACGGTTGCCACAACGGTAACAATGATGGAGTTGCGAAGGTATGTCCAGAATGGAAACGCATCAATCGCGCCCGTGTAGTTATCAAAGCTGAACTCGACTTCTCGAACCGGGTCAAAAATGATACTCGTGCCAAGCGGCGTGCCATACGAAAAATATTTCACTTCGCCTTCATCGGGATTTTGGGGGTCAATGAAGGTGTACTCCGCGCCTTTGGGTGCGCCAATTTGCGCCAATTGACGGGTTTCGGTTTCGACTAGGGTAATGGGCAAGGTCGCATCCGCCAGTAGGGTTGGCAAATTGCTGTTGACACTCGGATAAAATTTCACCACCAGAAAACGGTCTGGCAACAGATGGTAGAGCAAAATCTCCCGTAACAGGTCAGGATTATCCAAAACTGCTGTGCCATATTCCGCGAAAAATGCCTCAAATGCGGCATTGGTGGGCATCAAAAAGGTGGTTTTGGTTTCTTCATCTGTGGCGGTGAGGATGTCATTCAAATCAATTGTTTGTAACAGCGCTGTACCGATGGCAAATTCCGCGTTGGATTGGAGAATTTCCAGCAGGTTGCCTTCTTCTGCTTCCAGCGCAACCACTTCTGCGCCAGTGGGAACATCGGCTGACCCTGCGCCCAAGTTTTGCAAAGCCGCTTTTTGTTCATCGGTGAGTAACACCGTATCAATCCCGTGGGCGACTCCATTGGTGGCTTGCAAATTGCCGATAACAATGCGACTGCCGGCAATCCGCGCTTCACGGAAAGTCAAATCATACAGGTTGAGTGGGTCGTCATAGCCTTTGACATTGACCGTGACCTGTTGATAGGGCAAAAAGGTGGGGGTGGGTTCAAAGAGCAGCGAACGCGGTTTGAACGAGGACATGACCAGCCACAATACCGGGCCGAACATGATAATCGTCCCCAGAATCAAGTAGATGTAGGTGACAACATCAGTAAAGTCAAACCGTCCGCGTCCTTTGCGTCGGGTTAAAAAGCCAGTTGCCATGTCAAATTCTCCTTTTTAAGCCGACTCTGCATTGCGAGAAAACCACAACTGCCCCAGTGTTAGCACCAACAGCACCGAAGCCAGCATGAGCGAGGCCGCCGCCGCCAACCCATATTGGGCGGGGGTAATACCAAACCCGTTACGATAGATATACTGCACAATATACAGGGTTGCCGTACCGGGGCCACCGCCTGTCAACACAAATACTTGGTCAAACACTTGTACCGCACGGATTAAGGCCAACACCAGCACCACCGTCATGGTGGGCATCAGCAACGGCAAGGTCACAAAACGGAATTTGGAAATCGGGGTTGCACCGTCCATTTCGGCGGCTTCATATAACGAAGCGGGGATCGACTGTAACCCAGCCAGCAAAATGAGCGTATAAAAGCCCATCTGCGCCCAATCCGATACCACAATCACCCAGAATCGCGCCCAAGTGCGGCTGTCAAAAAAGTTGGTGCGCTCTACCCCTAATTCGACCAGAAAATAATTAATCACCCCGCTTTCGTAATCCAGCATCCATTTCCAGATGAGCGCCACGACGACAGGTGAAAGCAGCACAGGATAGAAAAAGACACTGCGGAAAAACCCGCGCAAGATGATTTTGCCGTTTAACGCCAGCGCCGTGAACAAGGCCAGAATAATCATCGAAATGACCTGCACACTGACGAAAAAAATCGTATTACGCACGCCGTGCCAGAAAAAATCTTCACGGCAGGTATTCGGGTCGGTGAAATTGTCACAGTCGACCAACCGTTCAAGGTTGTCTGTGCCAACCCACTCTCGATTTTCGGGGCGGATTGATTGCCCACTGGTAAATCCGATGTAAAAATTAAGTCCCATTGGCAGCAGGACAAAAATGCTAAAAATAAGCATATTGGGCAGAATGAAAAAATAAGCCATCCGATTCGTGCCAATCACACGCTGAATCGGCGTAAAAATGAAATCTACTATATTCAGAACCGCCAACAATAACAGAAAAAAGAAATGATACACTGCCAAAAAGGGCAGCAGCAGTAGATAGAACAGCTTGCTCAACCCGTGTCGTTTGCTTAAAGGATGCAGCAGATGTTCAAGTTCATACAACAGGGTATCGCGGGCTAAAAGCAGCGGATTGGCGGGGGGTGCGGTGGGTTGGATGGTACGCATCTCTCATCCTCTCTTAAAAAAACAGGCTGTAGGCAGGTTCAGCCACCAACAGCCTGTGTTCATTCATTTATTTAAATCATGACCTACTGTTGCGAAGCAGCAAAGGCTTCATCCACCGCTTCTTGAATGCGTTGAATCGCTTCATCCAGGGTGAGTTCGCCCGCCAAAACTTGGCTCAGACGGTCACGGCTGTTCGGATTGAGCGTGTCAATCAGGAAGCTGTATTGCAAACGGTAGGATTCATCGGACAGTTTGCCAACTTCGGCGGTAAAGATATTCAAGGCAGCCACCGCTTTGGGGCTGACTTCGGCGCTGGGGTCATTGCCTGTCCACGGGACACCCGCTTCAATCAGGGCGAGGTGGCTCGGCAGGAACAGCGTGCGGGCAAACCATTCGGTCATTTGTTCGGGCTGCGCCAACCAATCCAGCAAGGCAGCCACCGCTTCGGGGTGTTCTGTACCAGCTAAGGCAACCATCGCGGCACCACCGGGCATCCCTGTGCTGCCACCCGCGCCTGTCGGATTCGGCACGGCTGCCCAGTCGAAGGAATCGCCAATATCATTGACCAAACCATTGACTAACCAACTGCCTGCCATGTACATAACCAACTGCCCATTCACAAAATAATCACGGGCGGCGGCGTACTGGTCGCTGGAGCTGACCCAGACATCGGTGGGGGTAATTTCATTCGCGTGCCAATCAATCAACATCTGGGCAGCGCTGCGGAAGCCTTCGCTATCAACGGTGATGCTGCCTTCTTCATTGAAGAAAGTCGCACCCATCGAGAGTGCCGGGCCAAACAAACGATGCGCGGAACGGTCAATCGCAATCGCATAGGGAGTGCCAGTGGTTTCAGCAACTTCTTGGGCGGCGGCTGTCCAATCTTCCCATGTTGCGCCTTCACCGGGCAATTCCACACCGGCTTGTTCAAACAAGGTCACATTGACATAGGGGCCGGAAACAGTGAATTGATTCGGCAGACCGTATACACCCGCATCATCTTCGCCTTTACGCATCGAACCCAATACGAAGGGCGAGAAGCTGTTTGTCCAATATTCAGCATCGGCAACAAAGGGGCTGATGTCGAGATAGTAGTCACGGAAACGCGGAACTTGGGTAATACGGGCAATATCCGGGACATCCCCACCTTCAACGGCGGTTTGCAAGGTATTGTGAATATCGGCGAACGGTACTTCATCCAGAACAACGGTCACGCCGGGGTTGGCTTCTTGATAGCGGTCAAGCAAATCGCGCATGACTTCGCCTTCGATACCGTCGTTGTACCACAAAATGCGAAGTTCAACATCATCCTGAGCGCGAACCGGGCCCATCGCTGACAACGCCATGACCATCAACAGGGTAAGAACAATAAAATTACGAACTTTCATGGGTCAATACTCTCCTAGAAAATCTATACGAACACTGCAAAAGGGAAAGTTTTAACGTGGCTGCATCCTCCTTTACCTACGACAAATAGATAATTGGTAAATCTAGCTGGCGAGCCAGCGCCTCAAGCGCTTTGACATGGTTTCCGTAGGCCAGCGCAATATGATGCTCTAAACCTTCATATATTAATGTATCTAACACCTTTTGAGCGGATTGGTCAAATCGAATCACGCCCGATGTGCCAGAAAAACTCGGTGGGGCAGCGATTATTTCGCCCTGCCCGATGACCAAGTGAAACCGGTCATTTTTTTCATGCAACCGGGCTAAGGTCACACGCCCCGGTTTTAAGGTAAATTCCATCAGCAGGGGCAGCTTCCGATTAGAATGAATTGTACCGCGAATCGGGCTGGCGGGGTCAGCCATACCCAAGGGCGCTTGCCCGCAGTGCCACAACACAGCCGTATTTTCCGCGATATTAAAATCCACGATGTCACTGTTAAAAGCGGGTTCGTTGCTGATCCACTGCAAAATGAGGTGACTCAAAATGCCGTTCACATCCGCTTCACATCCGCCGGGGGTCATATCGCGGTTGAGCAGGGACACCGCCCCACATGCCGCACAGCCCAATTCCGTAAAAAATTCAGGCCAGCAGCGCACCGCAAAGGCATCCAGCGCTTCTTTTTGGCTCAAATCGCGCAGCACGGTATAAGCAGCCAATGTGCCGCTTGTTGGAATGGGGTCAAGTTCGTCAAAATTAGTCAGGGTTTGCCGAAGTTCGGTTGTAATATCGGTGAGTGCTTGCGGTGAGTCGCGGCGTTCCCGAACCTGCTCAAAAAATTCTGACAGACCAATCTGGATAATTTCTACGCCTAACTGTTCAGACAGCAACGCATAATTGGGAATGCAGGTTTCAAACCCATCAGGATTTTCGCCCAAGCGTCCGATGCGGGTAACTTCTAAATTTCGTACGACATACACGGCACGGGCAACCGCCGTAATTTTTTCGATCGCGGTGTCATCTTCGGGCAGCGCATACACATAATCATAAGCATATCCAGCGCGAGTCAGCGCATGAGCCGCCAGATTGATTCCACACAGAGAATTTAACCGCAAGCGTCCCCCTGTCCGAGCTTCGGGAACAGCCCATAGCAAAAGCGGTGCATCGCTCCCCTCTGCCAATTTCATCATCATGGTACTGTCAGCAAAACTGGCCTGGAAAACAATCAATAAATCGGGCGATTCTTGGTTGAGTGTTTGGGCTGCACTTTCAGCCTCTTGGATGCTCATTACCAAATCGGGGGAGGCAATCAGGCTGAACCCAGCTGCTTCTAACCGGGCTTTGGCCTGCTGTGTCATCTGACGCGCAAATTCTGTATCAAAGGTAGGCCGGGCAATAGGAACAAAACCAATAGAAATTTCTTGCATAAATCCTCTTTAGTTAAGCGCTTAACTAAATTAGGTTAAAAAATGCAGCCCGCAACAGGCTGCGTAATTTTTAAGAAATACTCTTTAAATCATATTAAAAAACGCTATTTGAAAGAAATTATAACGCGCCCAAACCCTTTGTCAAGAAATTCCAAATAAAATGGCAATATTTTAAGGCATTTTGACCAAAACCACCTGTCGCCCCTGAATATCTATGCCAGAAGACAGTACATGCGGACTTTGAACAGGACGTTTTTCCCCCACAGGCAAAATAAAAACGAGATGGTCATAAGGCAGAGCATAGTGACCTGTCGTCTGAATCTCAAGTTTAAGCTCGGTTTTGCTTGCAAAAGCGGTAATCTTTACTTCCGTGAATTCGCCCTGTTGATAGCCTAAACTGATGCCATCATCCTCAATCAAGGTTAATTCAGAGCGTCCCTGACGCGGAAAATAGAGAATTTCACGGGTATCGTCGGCTTTTTCTCCCACAAAGCGCATCGGTTTGCCCATGGGAATCATCCCGCCGGCGGGAACAAACAACGGAATACGCTCTAGCGGAGCATCCACGCTGATGGTTTGACCGCCATCGTGCCATTTGCCCGTATGAAAATCGCACCAATCGGTTTTGGTGGGCAGATATACCTGGCGAGTGGTTGCACCTTCCTCATACACCGAAGCGACCAGCAGCGATTCGCCCAGCATAAAATCAAAAGAGGATGTCAGACAGTTTTCATCATCGGGAAATTGATAAACCAGTGGGCGGATAATCGGGATACTTTTTCGCGCCGCTTCAAACATCAGCGTATACAAATACGGAATCAGGCGATAGCGAAATTGGATAATTTCCCGCACCAACGGCAAAATCTCAGGATACATCCACGGTTCATTCACGCTTTTGTCCTCATTCCACGAATGAATCGTGAAACGCGGGTGGAAAATTCCATTTTGCAGCCATCGGATAAACAATTCAGGACTCGGTTTTGCCCCTGCGAATCCACCCACATCATGCCCGGTGTTAAAAAAGCCGGAAAGACTCATCCCCAAGCCCATTGGAATATTGTATTTCAGGCTGTGCCAGTTGGTTTTGTTATCGCCAGACCAACTCTGGGCATAACGCTGCAAACCGGGACAACCCGCCCGCGAAAGGACAAACGGGCGTTCGTTCGGCTTGTATTTTTGCTGTATTTCAAACGAAGCTCGCACCATCAGCAATGTCTGAATCGGACGACTGACTCCAATAGGCAGTGTTTTGCCAAATCCATTGCCCCGTGCGGCATCATCCCAGATTTGAAATTCATTGTTGTCATTCCAGATGCCATCAATGCCATACTCCAACAGCATGGTTTTCAGTTTTTGCTGCCACCATTCATAGGCGACAGGATTGGTAAAATCAAAATACGCGCCCAACCCGCTTTCAAATTCTCCCCCACTCCAGAATCGTCCAATTTCAGGTTCGTCGGTTTCTGCTACCTGAATTCCGGCCTGCATCTGGAGAATTTCAGGATATAAGGGATGTGATTGCAAAAAATAGGGTTTCACATTCGCGGTGAGGTGAATCCCCGCCGCGTGAAATTTTTCGCTCATGGCTTTGGGGTCTGGCACTTTGTTGAGATTCCACGTAAATACTTTCCGAGTCCCCCGTGCGTCCGTCGAATAGCCAGAGGATAGATGAAACATATCGCAGGGAATGTCATGCTGCTGGCAAAGCGTGATGAAATTTTCAAGTTGTTCTTGGGCGTTTGCGGCTTCGGTATAACTCATGGTGGAAGCGAGATAGCCCAATGACCAGCGTGGTGGCAGGTGCATTTTACCGGTCAGTTTCAGGAATTTTTGCATTACATCAGGAATGGTCGGGCCATAAATCAAATAATAATCAATATCGCCATCATCGGCTTGGTAATAACGGTAATAGCCATGAAAGGCATCAATTTCGCTACCCATATCAAAAACACTGGTCGAAAAATTATCATAAAAAAGGCCGTAAGCAATTTTGAGAGAAGGAATATAGGTCATATAAAAGGGGTAGTGTTTATAGAGGGGGTCGCTGGTTTCAGCGTTGTAGGCCATCGCGTCAACATTCATCATCCGTAAACGTCGCCCATTTTTCACCAATCCGCCCGAACGTTCCCCGAACCCGTAATAATATTCATCCGAACGCTGTGCCATGTAGTGAAAAACCGCTTTGCCCGCTTTGTCATAGGGATAAGGTCGGGTAAGCAAATCGGAGGCAAATTCGCGTCCGCTTGCATCCTGCCAATGGAGCGCCAAATTTTCAAAATGAGTTGTGAGTTGTAAGTTTTTCGTTTTCAGTAAAAACGACTGGTCATCGGATTGAAATTCATAGGCAGGATTGGTAAACGGCGAGACATCCCCTCGCAAACGCCCTTCACGCGGCACATCGCCGTCTTTGCCCACCACCATCCATGTACGGTCTATGCGGGATGCGCCCTCTGGCAGAAATTGAACTCTGACAATATCTTCTTCGAGAATGTGGATCAAAAATTTTTCTTGATTTTGCCCGTCAAATTGAATAAAAGGGGCGGTCTGTGCCAGCTTAAAATGGGTTGGAATGGTGACACGCATGGTGAGTCTTTCATCGGCTGAATGTCTCCAGTGTACCCAACTTTTAACCAGATAAAAATTCAGTACGGAAAAACGAAGAAACGATGCTATTTAAAAATCTTGCGGGTTACGCGGAATTGCAGCGGCATACTGAACATCAGCCGCGTTTGTGAATGCAACACCGGAATCGCCACACAAATGAGCGTTAACAAGGTGAGGGACGGAATACTAATCAAAGCGAAAAAGCGCTCTTGGCGAGTCATGGGAGAAGGTCTGGATGGACGGGTGCGGACATCGACCAGCCAGACAAAAAAGGTGAGCAGGGCAACCATGGTAAAAGAAAGTTGCAGCAACAGGAAAATTGGCGTTTTAGCCCATTCACTGACCATTGAAGGGTGCAACAGGGCGGGGAGTTGCGTTCCCAGCGTAATGATCACCGAGCCTGCCCCCCCTAACAAATTATCATGAGCTACCCGCACCAACAAATTGAGGCTTTTCCATCGGTTGACCTGCGGGTGTTCCTGCATCATGGCGATGGTATACCCGATTTCTTTTGCCCCCCACGCATGGCGTAAGGTCTGGTTATAGCGCTGGCGAATCGCATCCAAAAGATTTTTGCCCCCCGTTGCATTGGCTAAAAAGGGTAAAAAAATCGGTTGCAAATATAAATCGCCGTCCCGATGAAAATAGGCTTTGATGTACATATGCCATTCATCGGCAATCACATCAGCATCCCAGTATCCCGCCGAATCCAGCAATTTGAGACTCAGCGAATAGGACGACATCGGCAAGGCAGGCCACCAAGGGGCAGCAAGATAGGCCAGTTCCCACGCGGTGGAGTAGCCATGCAGCAGGCGCATCATCGGGTTAATGTCCCACACGTTGCTATGATAGCGAATGGGGGCTTGCCAGAAGGTTTTATGACGGTCTTCATTGGTCGCAAACAATACGCCGAGCGCTTCCATATGACGGGGATGCCACAGAGAGTCCGCATCCATCGTGGTAACGACAATGTGGGCGATTGGATAACCAAATTCTTCGGTCAGGAGTTTTTTAGCCAGACGGGCAGCCCACGCTTCATTCGCAGATTTACACTGCATTTCCTGATGAATTCCTTTGGGGTGTACCGCTACAAAAAAATGGGTGAATAAATGTTCATATTGCTGCCGCAGAAGTTCGCCTTTTTCACCAGAATTTTCCTCGCCAGACTCCATCGCCAACATAATAGTCATGTTGGTACGGGCAACCGATTGTTCTGCCAGTCGGTCGAGCGTGCGACAAAGGGTTTCGGGTTCTTCTTTGTAATTGGGGATAATGACCAGATGATGAACTTTTTCGAGTGGCAAACTGGCGCGGGTTTTCAGCCGTTCATATTCCGCGTGCCAGTCTTTATGTTCCCATTCTTGGACATGCCGTAGCCCCTTGACCAGTGCCACCCCCGCAAAGGCAAACCGCGTGGTCGTGTAAAAACTCAGGACAATTGCCCCGACTAACATGAGGGTGGGGGCTTTCACCGCGCCGACCAGCACCAAAACCAATGCCAACCATGCCAACCCGCCGGGAATTGCATTCAGCCAAGGTTCGGTCAGGGAATTGGGGTTGTATGCGCCCCAACGAGACCAACCCACCCCGAATTGATGGCTATGACGGCGGTTGCCATTGAATTGGTAAGGCACAAGGCACATCCTTCGATAAATCCTGTGCAATTCTAAAGACAGCTTCACAAAAATACAACGGACGGCTAAGTGTGATAAAATGAAACGCAGTTCAATTGGTCAGGCAAAGCACAGGTTTTTATGGCGAAAATTCTCATTGTTGAAGATGACCCGCGGATGCTGCGGATGCTGGAAATGGCACTCCAAGAAGAAGATTACGAAATTATCACCGCAACCAATGGTCTGGAAGGACTGCGGAAATTCCACAATGCCCAGCCAGATTTGGCCGTGTTGGATGTCCAGTTACCCATGATGGATGGGGTCACGGTTTGTCAGCGTGTCCGTGAACTTTCCACCGCCCCGATTTTGATGCTGTCTGCCACGGCAATTGCGGAAGAAGATATTGCACGCGGGTTGGAAATGGGCGCGGATGAATACGTGCGGAAACCGATTGGGGCTGTCGAATTTCGGGCGCGTATCAAAGCCCTGCTGCGTCGTGCGGATGTCAGTAGCCCGGAACGCAGCCCGGTTGCGCTTGGATATACCGATGATTATCTGAATGTCGATATTGAAGGGCGACGGGTGACGGTGCAGGGCGTGGAGCAGCGTTTAACACCGACTGAGTTCAAATTGATGGCAACGTTCATCCGCCATCGGGGGCAAGTGCTGACCTTTCAACAGTTATTGGAACAGGTTTGGGGTTATGAATACACCACCGAACATCACTACCCGCGCATTTACGTTTCACACCTGCGCCGCAAAATCGAGCCGGATATTAAAAACCCCACCTATATTCAAAATGAATATGGCATTGGCTATCGGTTTGTCGGTAAATCAGTCTGAGTCTTCGATGTAGGATGGGGACGCATCTTCGGGGGTGGCTTCGGGCGCAAAACTCAACAATTCGACTTCTGAAACTGTTTTGTTATTCAATTCGCTGTAGAGGGTTTGGTTGGCGTTCGGATCAACCGCATATCGCCAGCGCCGCCGCCCAACTTCTCGCAGCACAGAACGGCAGTTATCGCAGCGCACCGTTCGCCGTACACGCGGGATTCCTAAGACACGATAAGGCCGTTCCTCAATATTCAGGTAGCCCTGTTCGCACACGGGGCAAATCGGCATGATAAAGCCTGTGGCATAGCGGTCTATCGCTGCTCCATTAAGCGCATACAAAATTACATAGCCCCCTAACCCAACCATGGCAGCAATTCCTAACAAAAAGAAGGGTGCTATGTCATTGGTGGCCTCTTCGTCTGTATCCGAATCTGCTTGATTGGTCACACTAATTGGTATCGGAGTTTCCGTAGCAGTAGGCGTAATTGTTGGGGTCGGGGTGTAGGTAGCAGTGGGTGTATTCGTCGCCGTGGGAGTGTTACTGGCGGTGGGAGTAAATGTTTGTGTGGCAGTGTTGGTTGCGCTTGGTGTTGCTGTTAAAGTGGCAGTTTCCGTCAGAGTTGCCGTGAGCGTTGCTGTCGGTGATGATGTCAAAGTAACGGTATAAGTAATGGTCGGCGTGGTGGATTCCGTCGGTGTCAGCGTAATAGTAGGTGTGCCGCTTGGTGTAGGCGTATCGGTTGGCGTAAAAGTCGCCGTATTCGTGGCTGTATAAGTTGCTGTGCTGGTTGCCGTGTTCGTCGCACTCGGCGTACTGGTCGCTGTCGCTGTATTGGTTGAACTTGGCGTAGTGGTGCTGGTCGAAGTGGCAGTGGCGGTAGGTGTATTCGTCGGTGACAGCGTGATGGTCGCCGTGTTGGTTGGACGCGGCGTAGAAGTGACTCTTGGCGAACGTGTGCGGGTGGCGCGTGGGATGCTGGTCGGGGCAGATTGCGTTGGCAATGCTGAACCGGACACATTGTTCTGATTTTGTACCGGGGGGAGTCCCGTCGAAATCAAGGTGGGACGCTGCAAGGGAGTCGGGGTTTGTTCCTGTGCCAAAGCAGGAATCCGAAACAACAGCATGGCACTTCCCCACGCTGTCATAAAAATAAGTACCAAAAACCACGCCTGACGTTTCACCTTCGCCACTATAACATGAGTCTCAATTCAGTGCGAACCCTATGCTATAATTCCGCCCGAATTGGCAAGGAGCAGGATTTTTGAAGCCACTCGTTGAATGTGTCCCCAATTTTAGTGAAGGTCGCCGTCCAGAGGTCGTTGCTGCAATTGTCGAATCAATGGCACGGGCAGGCGGGGTCTACATTCTGGATACCACCTCTGACCCCGACCACAACCGCAGTGTGGTGACGCTGGCGGGGTTGCCAGAGGAGGTTGAAAAAGCCGTTTTTGCTGGAATCCGTACCGCCAGCCAATTGATTGATTTAGAGGAGCATTTCGGGGTACATCCCCGTTTTGGGGCTGCCGATGTCGTACCGTTTATCCCTTTGCGCGATGTCACAATGCAAACGTGCGTTGAAATGGCGCATCGGGTAGGCCGCCGGGTGGCTTATGAACTGCAAATTCCGGTGTATTTTTACGAATCGGCGGCGCTACGGGCAAATTATCAAGATTTAGCGGCGATTCGTCGTCCGTCGTTTCAATATGAACACCTGCGTGAGGTGATAGGGATTGACCCGGAATGGATTCCTGATGTTGGGCCAGCACAGTTGGGGTCAGCCGGAGCTGTCCTGATTGGTGCAAGACCTCTGTTGGTTGCTTACAATGCCTATCTGAATACCGCCAATGTCGAAATCGCCCAAAAAATTGCCCGTGCCATCCGCAATTCAAGTGGTGGATTGCGAAATGTTAAAAGCGCCGGATTTTTGGTTGATGGCAAAGCACAGGTCAGCATGAATTTGACCGATATTACCCAGACACCGATTTACCGTGTCATGGAACTCCTTAAACTGGAAGCCGCCCGCTATGGTGTTACCGTAGAATCGTGTGAGTTGGTGGGGTTAATTCCCGAAGCTGCCTTGATTGACAGCGTGCAGTGGTATTTGCAATTAGCAGATTTTGACCCCCACCGAATTTTAGAGCGTCGATTGGCACAGGCGGAGGCGGAACGCACACCTTTGGCGACAGAAGAACCGCCCCTCACCGATGATGCCACTACGCATATCGTCCTGCCATCCATTGACCATTACAATCGCCCTGCTGCGTTTACTGAATCCGTTGCCCAATCTACGGTGACTCCCGGCGGAGGGGCAGTTTCGGCCTCGGCAGGGGCATTAGCCGCAGCACTGGCAGAAATGGCCTCTGGCTTGACCATCGGCAAGCGGGGCTATGAATCTGTTGAAAACAACATGCACGCCATTAAATCGACGGCGGGGGTGCTGCGCCAAAAATTGCTGGATGGTATTGAGGATGATATTGAGGCCTTTAACCACCTCATGTACACCATCCGTTTGCCCAAAGACAATCCAGACCGCCAGCCCGCTATCCAGAAAGCAACTCTCCACGCCGCAGAGGTACCGTTACAGGTTGCCCGTCTTGGCTACGAAGCGCT
This sequence comes from uncultured Anaerolineae bacterium, assembly GCA_964639245.1. Lineage (GTDB taxonomy): Bacteria > Chloroflexota > Anaerolineae > Aggregatilineales > J027 > SB15. Next base: position 160,681 of record CAZXCU010000011.1, on the reverse strand, counting down.
CCAACTGCTGGGGCAAGTGACCGAAATTGGCAACCACAACGCCGCGATTGATGCCGCTGTTGGAGCGCACATGGCCCTCGCGGCGATTGAAGGCTCGGCCTTAAACGTGCGTGTCAATTTGATGGGGGTACAGGATGAAACCTTGGTGCAGCGCTATACGGATGAAATTGACCACATTGTCACATCTGCCCGTCAGCTTTGCCCGCGTATTATCAGCATTGCTTCGCAGCGCAGCGGCTTAACCGAAGGAAACTAAGTTTGAAATTTTTCAGCATTCTCCTGCTTATCCTTGCAGTTTTGACAGGTGCTGGTTTTGTGGCGGAAAGTGCCTCACTCACTGCCCAAAGCCCGACACCATTGCCCACCGTTTCCGTCATTCCCGGCGCGGTGATTACCTTTACCTATACGCCCACTTTTTCTCCACCCACTGCCATTCCGACCAATACCCCGCGTCCTTCACCAACCCCCGTTGAAAATGGACATTTTTGGCTAGGTCGCCCCTTTGTCCGCGATTATTCCGGTGTGATCATTGATTACCCAGCGCGAGGTTATGCCTATGGGTCAACCGCAGGCGGCGGACTCAATATTCATCACGGTATTGATATTGAAAACAGCTACGGTACTCAGATTATCGCGGCAGGGAGTGGCACGGTTTTTTATGCCGGGTCGGATAAAGAAGTCATGTTTGGCCCACAAACCGATTTTTACGGCAATCTGGTTGTCATTCAGCACAATTATACTGCTCCTGATGGTCGTCCCTTGTTTACTTTATACGGTCATATTTCGAGCGCAAAAGTCAGCATTGGTGACACAGTAAAAATTGGCGATACGATTGCGGCGGTGGGGTCAGAAGGTGTGGCGTTTGGGCCACATCTCCATTTTGAAATTCGTATTGGCGACCCCTATAGTTATGCTGCAACTTATAACCCCGAATTATGGACAGTTTCTTGGGAGGGACACGGCGTTTTTGCAGCGCGGATTACCGATGCCAATGGCAACCTTGTCAAAGATACACGGGTAGAACTTATCGGGCAGGGGCGTTATTTTTCCGGTTGGACATATGCTGAAGGCTTGGTCAACAGTGACCCCCTCCTGCAAGAAAATATTGTTATCGGCGATATGCCAGCAGGGGTGTACGATTTAAAGGTTGGTGAAGCCCGTAATCTGCTTTACACCACCGAAGTCATCGTCGAAGAAGGTCGTGCTTCCTTCATTGAAATTCAACTTCCGGTGGTGGTGACTTCCACCGATTAAATGCAACCGACTGGCAAGTGATGTACTTGCCAGTTTTAATCCAGAAATTCCAGCACCCGCCGATTAAATTCATCGGGCGATTCGTGCATGGGCAAATGCCCGACTGCTTCTATTTCTACATAGTCGGCATCCGTGAAATCTCGGGCGAACTGTTGACCTATTTTAGGGGAAATCCAGCCATCTTCTGCCCCCCAGAGAAATAATATCGGAATATCTAGCTGCTCAAAATTGGCGGGAAGGGTATTGAAGGCGCTGTCCCGCACCATCCCCAAAAGCGACAAATCCCAATCGTTTGTAGAGAGCGTGCGGTCATAGGCTTGAACAAGTTCAGGCGTTATCATTTCCTCTTTTGCAGCCGCGCTCAATAATTGGGTTTCAGTTGTGGCTGGTATAATCCATCGTAATAACACTCGCGCCCACCGTTTGAAGGAGGGTATATCCAGCACAAATTCCGGCATAGCGGCGGTGCTGGCGGTTTGCAGTGTCGCATTGGCTAAAATCAACGAATCCACCCGGTCAGGATAGGCGAGCGCAAAATGTAACACAACATTTGCCCCCATCGCGTGCGCTATGAAATGGGCTTTTTCGATGTGGTGTACGTTCATAAAACGGGCAATACGTTCGGCTTGGGCAGGATGGCTTAAATTAGCCTCCAGTCCTTTTTCGGACAACCCAAAACCAACCAGATCCAGCGCATAAACGTTATAGCCTTTGAGTGCGGGAAGGGTGTCTTGCCATGTGACGGTGGATTCATTAAAGCCGTGAATCAAGAGGATGGTTTCACCCTCGCCCGTTTGATGCATATAGTACATTTGCTGCCCATCAATTTCGATGAAAGCGCCGTTGGGGTCGGCTAATTTCTCTGCTTCGACGGTTTGAGGGCCACCCAAACCCAGTAAAAAGGGCAGTAAAAAAACGATAAAAAGCAGGAGCATTCCTAAAAACGTGCCAACAATGCCAATTTTTTGCCAGAGGGTAGGGCGAGGAAGGGTAGCGCGAAAGGCTTGCCAGCGTTCTTGTGGCGTGGGTTTATTTGGCATGGGTGATGCGGCGGCGGGTCATTTTATCTACCAGACGGGGCGCAATGAGTTTGCCGAGCATCGCCAGTTTGCCGGAGATTCCCATGATGCGTTCGCGGCGACGCGATTGAATGGCATCGGCAATGTGAACTGCTGCTTGTTCGGCAGTCATGATTTTTTCGCCCGCCAACGGATTCTTGCCCAAAGGTTTGCCATCTGCGCCTAATGAATGTTGGCGGATATGGGTATCCACAAAACCGGGGCTAATCATCGAGACATCCACGCCACTGCCCATCAGTTCAATTCGCAAACTGTCGAAAAAACCCTGCATGGCATGTTTGCTGGCGCTGTAGCCTGTCCGTAACGGCACACCCGTTTTACCCGCCACGCTGGACACACCCACAATTAAGCCTTTGCTTTGTTTTAAATGTGGCAATGCAGCACGGGTGCAGTACACGGCGCTGAGATAATTAATCTGGATCAGTTTTTCAAAAATTGAAAAGTCCTGTACCTCGTCAAAACGGGAGAGCATACTTTGCCCCGCATTGTTGACCAGCACATCCAACCGACCAAAATGAGCAATGGTTTTTTCAACCAGCGCCGTACAGGAGTCCGCTTGGGTCACGTCGGTAGGCACGACCAGCGAATCGGGACAGTCCCAGGCAACTTCGCGTAGCTTGTCCTCACTGCGGGCTGCAAGGACAATTTTTGCGCCCCGTCGAGCCAATTCGCGGGCTAAGGCAGCCCCTATTCCTGTAGAAGCGCCCGTCACGATGACGATTTTATGCTGCATCAGAGGGGTTCTCGAAAGTCGTAAATGCCATCGGCGGTTGACCATGCCTTGCCACAGGCTTGACAGGTGATTTTTTCGGGTTGTTCATGTAAGGCGGTGCTGTGACAGGCAGGACATTTAAAAATGGCGCTTGGCAATTGTGCTGGACGTGCGCCAGCAATCCAGTTTCGGGTAAAAATGCTTGGCGTAATCAGCAGTCCTGAATTTTGCAACGTAGAATCAAGACTCGTGAGGACACTGGTAGGAACTGTGCGCTTGAGAATCCCCAGACGGAAAAACGAAACAGGCAAACGCTGCTGAGTCTGAAAGCCCAAGTTTTGCATCGTTTTTTGGATGTAGGAGGGGTGAAAATCGAAATGGAGTTTATAAAATTCAACGGGATCTTCGGTGTAGGGACTCCATGTCTGTTGTTTGAGCGCATAACGCAGCATGGCCTTGAGATTGCGCTTGTTAGCATATTCCAAGATAAAAACTGCACCGGTGGAAAGTGTCTGGCGAATTTGAGCAAGGGCAGCAGGGGCATCGACAAAATGATGCAGCACGCGAATCAGCGTCGCACCATCGGCAATCCCATCGGCAAAGGGAAGTTGATAAATATTGGCAGCAACATAGCGATATTTGCTGTCACCTAAACGGGCGCGGGCATCTTGGAGCTGGGTTTTGGCGTAATCTACCAAGATGACTTCTTGGTAGCCAGCAAAAAAATTACTCAAACGTCCGAACCCGGCTCCAAATTCAATCAGACGCTGCCCCTGTGCGGGATGAAGCAGCCGTCCGAGTGCAATGCGTTCTACGCGGTCTTCATAGTCACGGCCTTTGCCCTGCCAGAAATCGGTTTTATAACTCGCCCCGCCTTGTTCATCGTAATTGAGAATCGGCGGACTGGTCTGGGTATCCATCAAGGTTGGGGAGTCTCCGTGGGCGTTTCAAGGATCAAAGGAATGGTTGTGGCGGTGGGTGCGCCCGGTTCTGTAGTAGGAACCGGGGTTGCTTCTATTGCACCGCCTGTCCCAACATTTTCAGCACCACTCTCCGGGGAAGTTCCCGCATCTACGGTGTCTTCGCTGGCGGGGGTAGGGGTATTCCAAGGGTCGCGGCTACCATCGGTTTCACTCAGCAAATTCACATCGCCTTGAACAGCATCCAGTGCAAAGTCAGGCGCTTCATCCCAATCTCCGGGCAAATTATCCAGCGAACGAACATAGGGTTCGAGCAGATTTCTTAGATTGACAAAGGGGGCATGAAGTTCAGTTTCATTGAGGGGGATGTCGACTGGCACGCTTAAACTAATCGGGATGGTTTGTTCCACCGGAACAATCATATTGAGCTTGACGGGCAATTCTTGGCCTTCATTCAAGGCAATGACCAACTGCTGCTCCCCAAAGCTAAACTGCCCCAAAACCACCCGTTCAGTTAAAACGACGGTAGTTTCCTGTTCGATAGGCAGGTCAAAGTCAATGGTGATATTGTCTTCTACCGCAATCGTGGTGGTGATGTTGGCTTCGTCCATCCCCACAAAATTGGCGTGTAACCCATCAATCAACGGTTCAGCGATACCGTTTTTGATAATGTAAATCTGGTACACCACAAAAACTAAAATGATAACCAGCACAAAATTCATGATAAACGAAAACAGAATCGCAAAATTTTTAAAGGCGTTCCAAAAATTCCGCACAATTTGCATGACGCACTCCCTCAATAACCAAACGGGATTATATCGGTTTTTTGACGAATAGGTAAATTTACAAAATATCTACAGGGTCGATGTCCAGAATACAGCCGGTGCCAAGTTCAAAATCTTTGAACAAATCCAGCGGATTCTGGGTACGCACCAAGACATGCCAGCGATAGATGTTGTCAATCCGCCCAAAAAAACAGGGGACAGGCCCCACCAACTCGGTGGCGGTCATCTGGAAATCTTCGATGCGATGCTTGAGACGGTTGGCGATGAGTTCAGCCGCCGCTTTGGCTTCTTCGGGAATACGATTCTGAACCAACACCCGCGCTAGACGTACAAAGGGAGGCCAGCGCAACGCCCGGCGGTATTCAATATCGCGCTGGTAAAAGGTCTTAAAATCGTGGTTCGCCGCAGCTTGAATCGCGTAATGGTCGGGCTGGTAGGTTTGCAAAATGACATGCCCGCCCAAGATACTGCGGCCTGCCCGCCCCGCCACTTGCGTTAAAAGCTGGAATGTCCGTTCATTGGCGCGATAATCGGGTAAGCCAAGCGCTGTGTCCCCTGAAATAATGCCAACAAGGGTGACACGCGGTAAATCCAGCCCTTTAGCAATCATCTGTGTTCCGACCAAGACATTGGTTTTGTGGCTTAGAAAATCATTAAAAATCTGCTGGTGCGCTCCCTTTTGCGCGGCGGAGTCTTGATCCCAACGCTGGACACGCGCTTCGGGAAATTCTGCCTTTAAAATTTGCTCGATTTGCTCTGTTCCTTGCCCCAGATATTTAATCCGTCGGCTGTGACACTGCGGACAACTGCGAGGATTCGGTTCAATCGCCCCACAGTGATGGCAGGAGAGACGTTCGGCAGACCCATGATAGGTCAGCGGAGTATCGCAATTGGGACATTTGGCGATATAGCCGCAGTCACGGCAAAAAACATAAGTGGCTGTGCCACGCCGATTCAAAAAGAGGATGGCTTGGTGTCCGGCGCTGAGGACGTGGTGTAAATCTTCGCGCAGACGGCGGCTAAACACGCTGGTATTGCCGGTTTTGAGTTCGTGGCGCATATCCACCACATGAACCGGCGGTAAAGGCAGTTCAGCAGCCTCTGTTCCCCGAATCGTATCGAGATGGGGTTCGGGCAAATGTAGCTGGCGGGATTCAAGGACGATTTTTTGCCGATGGGCTAAAACTCGTTTGGGCATTTCCAGCAGGCGGTAATCACCTAATTTCGCTTTGAAATAGGAGTTTATATCGGGTGTGGCGCTGCCCAAAATGACCGTTCCGCTATTGAGCCGCATGTATTCCATAGCGGTTGCACGCGCATGGTAATAAGGCGGGTCAACGGGGGGCGATTGTTTGTAACTGTCGTCGTGTTCTTCGTCCAGAACGATGAGTCCAACATCAGGCAACGGGGTAAATAAGGCCGAACGCGCCCCGATAATGATGGGCAAATTGCCCATTCGCGCCCGTCGCCATGTGTCATACCGTTCACCGGGCGAAAGTTGGCTATGAACCAATCCGACCTTGCCGGGAAAGCGACTAACAAAACGGCGAATCACCTGTGCGGTGAGGGCAATTTCTGGCACAAGGATAATCGCCTGCCGTCCTTGCGCGAGGATTTTTTCCACCGCCTGCATATAGACTTCGGTCTTGCCTGACCCTGTAACCCCATGAACCAGAAAAACGCCTTTTTCGCCCCCTTTGTCTAAATAAGACTCAATCGGCTGCCAGACTGCCTGCTGTTCGGGGGTTAAGGAAGGAGCAGTATCGGGGATTTCGTCGGCAACCGCTTCCCGCCAGATTTCAGACTCACTCAGGGTAATCCACTCATCTTCTTGCAAGCGGGTTAAATGCACCAGTGTTGCGCCTGTTTTGGCATAAATTTGAGGGGCAGAAACATCGCGTCCGGCTCTGGCAAGAAATTTTAAAATCGCCAGTTCGGGATGGGCATGGCGAAGCTCCAAAATACGCTCATAAACAGTCTTGTCATCCAACAAAAGCCGGACGGTTTTGGCCTGTTTGTTGATTCCAACAGCACCCTGTTTTTCAAGTTCGGTTAAGACGGGGCGTTTGCAACCGGAGCGTTCAAGTACGATTTCGATGGGCATTTCGGGCAGCAGGCTGACCCACAACACCTCTAAAACATCGGCAGGTTTAGAATCGCGGCCTAAACGCAGTGCCACCGAATCGATTTTTTCAGGTGGGATATTCAAACGGGCGGTACGAACTGTTTTGGGTTTGACCCGCGAGACAGAAAAAATTGCCTGTTCCTCAATAATGCCTTGCTCGATTAATTTTTTGGCAGCGCTGCGCCACGTTTTAAGGGGAGAGGCAACTTCGATTTGCCTGCTTTTGAGTTCACCGCGTCGCCGAAGCAACCCGATAATGAATTTTTCGGCGTTAGAACTGCCCTCCGCGTTCTCATCCAGCAAGCGAAATCGAGAATCGCCTTTGGGGGCAAGTCCCGGCGGGAGCATGAGCCATAAACAGTGGCCTATCGGGGTGTGGGTGGTTTCCATCAACCAGAAGGCAAGTTCAATCTGATTTTCTGTCATGACAGGTTGCGGGTCAAGCAAGCCGAGAATATCTTTGGTTTCAAAATGGGGAACATCATTATGCAGGCGAATCACCACCGCCGATTCTTGGGCAGTGCGAAACGAGACCCGCACCAGATGTCCGGGTTGCAGTTTGCCCGCCAGCGTATCGGGAATGTGATAGGTAAAGGTGGCGGCAACCGCCCGATTCACAGCAACATCAGCGTACATCAAATAAAAATCATGCTCCCATAACCGACAACCCGCGCATAGTCGCCTGTGGCATCGCCGGAGGTACCATATGCAGTTTGAATCGCCTTTTGCCCACCAGTTGCCAGCATGACTGCTGCTATTGCCCCATAACCACAGGCATGAACAATCCCATCATCCTGAAGATGGATTACACTGTCGGCTCGATAGCTGCTCATCGTGTTCAGGGTATGCGAATCAAGCTGATGAGCGATTTTTTGCGGGTAAAAGTGTGATAAATCCGAACTGGCAACATACAACACATTTTTCCCCTGTAAAATTTCTACAAGAGTGTTTGCCAGCCTTTGTGATGTTTCATAGCGCTGGTCGCGCATGACCAGTGGAAGCAGTTGAAATTCGCCGAGAATATGCTGTAAAAATGGCAGTGTCATTTCAATCGCATGTTCGGGATCGTTACGAATCGGGGTAACTTGCTTACCCAGTTGTTGGAGAATCTCTTTTGCGATAGGGACGATCCCTAAAGAGGTTGCATAGGCATCGTGTCCGGTGGTGAGAATCGGAAAATCAGTAGGATAATGGGACGGGCCAATCACGACTACGTAGTCATAGTGGTGATGTGCAAGATGGGCATAGCCTTTTGCGCCGACTTCTCCCCAGAATAGGAGTCCCGCATGGGGAGAAAGCAACCCGCGAATTTTTTCATGCGGCGAATCGGTAGGTGTTCCTAGATAACGGGTTAAATCGGCACGAAGTTTGCCAGAATCGGCGGGATACCAGCGCCCTGCCAATGGAGAAGGTCGTACATCCTGTGGCATACTATCCCTACCTTTCTGACTCTCATTATATCAGAGGTGCGAAGCCGCATGGCTCAGAAAATCGTTATCCTTCGTTTTTTTAAGCCGTTTAATGTGCTGACCAAATTTACTGATTCGGAAGGTCGTCCCACACTGGCGGATTATATTGATGTGCCGGAGGTTTACGCAGCAGGACGCTTGGATATGGACAGCGAAGGCTTGTTGATTTTGACCAACCATGCTGCTCTGAAAACGCGCCTGACCGAACCGCAATTTGCTCACCCGCGCACCTATCTGGCACAAGTCGAAAAAATCCCCGATGAAACCGCCTTAGAAAACTTACGCAAGGGGGTAGAAATTCAGGGGTATACGACCCGCTCGGCGAAAATCCGTCTGTTGGACGATGAACCAACGCTCCCGCCGCGTGTACCGCCGATTCGAGAACGCAAACAGATTCCGACGGCATGGCTTGAAATGACGTTGACAGAAGGGAAAAATCGGCAGGTGCGACGGATGACGGCGGCGGTAGGCCATCCCACCCTGCGGTTGGTGCGAATTAAAATTGGGGAAATTACGCTGCACGATTTAGCGCCGGGAGAATGGGCGTATTTGACTGCTGAGGAGCAGAAATCGTTGTTTAGGAGTGTAGGGCTTTAAGTTCTTCAAGGAGATTTTTCAGGCTGTAGGTTGGCTGATAACCCAGCCAGTGCTGGGTCTCAGAAATATCAAGGCGGGTCGGTTTAGCGGTGGGGTCAAGGCCATATTGCAACGCTAATTCCTCATAGTCCGCGTAATATTTTTTGAAGGTTGCGCCACTCTCATCCCATGCCGCTAAATCGGTATCAGTGTATTCATACGCACCGTCCACCGTCAAAATGAGCGGGTGCGGCAGGCGGGTGGTGGTGATGAGCTTCAGGCTTTTCATCACCGCTTGCGCCACATCGTCAATGTGGACTGCCCCGTCCCAGAACCATTTTGCCCATTCAACGAAGGACGAATAAACTTCAGTGTTCCAGTGAGGGATAAACGCACGCGGACGCAAGGTAATCACATTCAAGCCATGCCGTTCGGCATACAGCGTGGCAACCTGTTCGCCTAAAATTTTGGTTTGCCCGTAAAAAGTGTCGGTATCCATGACACTGGTGCTAGAAATAAAAATGACATTCTGGATACCGGCCCGGGCTGCCAGTTCAAAAACATTGAATGTTCCGGTGACATTCACATCCCAGAAATCAAATTCATCTTTCTGACGGCGAACTTCATGAAGCCCATGCCATGCGGCGATATGTACTACGCAGGCGACATTCTGCAAGGCATGGGCAAGGGAGTCACGGTCAGTGATTGACCCCTGTATAAAATGGGGGGCATCAAAAGACGGATGGCGGAGGTCAAAAATGACGGGGGTATTGCCCTCTGCGATGATTTGCGGGACAAGCACCCGCCCTAAATCTCCAGAACCACCCGTCAATAAAACTCTCAAGGAGCAAACGTCCAGTCTTGAATGGTGCGGAAACGGTCACTGGACGTGCTGATAAAATCAAGCTGGACATTTTGCAAACGCGGGTCTGTCGCATAAACGAACAGGGGATTATACAACACAATCGCCGGAGCGCTGGAAGTAAACGTCCGTTGAAAATCATCATAAAATTGTTTGCGATGCAAGCCGTTACTATCGCGTCGTGCTTGTGCTAGCAAATAGCTGATGCGATTGATTTTCATGCCACCGTAATTTTGACCGTTTTCAATCTGGCTTTCGTGCCACAGCGAAAATTGGTCGGGGTCGGCTTGTGGAGCAAGGTTAAACTCCACTAGCGCCACATCAAATTCACCGGAGTCCAACCGTGAAAGCAGCGTCGAATAATCGACCATCTCTAAATCCACCGTAAAGCCAAGCTGCGACCACTGCGCGGCAACTTCAAAGGCAATCCCCGCAATGCCCGGATCGTTGATGACCAGAATTTTGAAATTGCGGCGAATTTCAACCGTGGGAACCGCTTCTTGTGTGCCTTCGGCAGGCGGCCCTTCGGATGGTTCGGATTCTGGCTGAACAGGTTCAAAGGATACCAATTCCAGCAGGCGGCGGGCTTCGTCCATGTTATAAGACGGGTAGCGGGCTTCCGGGTTAAACGCCCAAGAATTTTGCAAAATCGGACTGTCGGTGGGAACTACCCGATTTGCCATGCCCCGCGTAATCATACTGTAGCGGTCTAAGGCGTGTACAAAAGCCAACCGCAAACGCTGGTCACGGAAATAGGCCAGCGAATCATCCTGCCAGTTATAAATCAACACGCCCACTGCCGGTGCAATCGATGTTTGAACATTGATATTCCCCACACTGCGTAAATTTTCAACCGATTGGGGCGGTAAATTGCCAATCGTGTTAATTTCGCCCCGCTGATAGGCGGCAATGGCTTCTTCAGGGGTGGGATAGGTAAAAAAGGTCAGACGGTCTACTGCATATCCGCTCTGGCCTTCGGGACGCAAACGATAATTGGGCGATACCCGCAAACTAATCGCCCGAATCATACCGCTATCGGCATATAAGGCTTCGCGTTGATAGGGGCCTGTGCCAATCGGGGATAAATTGAAGGGGTGTTTGTCCAAGGTGGCAATCGGCGCACCTTGCAGCGCATGAATCGGCACAATCCCTAAACGGAGTTGTTCGGGGAAAGAAGCCAACGACTGCACCAAGCGGAATCGGATGGTATATTCATCCAAGACCTGAATTTCCACCGTGCGCCAGAAATCGCGCAGGGTCGCATCACCGGGAAAATCCGCCGAGCGCACCGTGCGAAAGGTAAACGCCACATCTGCAGCGGTGAAGGGAACCCCATCTTGCCACAACACATCACGGCGCAATTTGAAAATGTATTCCAGCCCATCCGAACTCATCAGCCATGACTCGGCAAGGTCTGGCACAACTTCGCCATATTCGTTGATGCTGGTCAACCCTTCAAAAATGAGCGACGTGATATCGCGGTCAACCGGGTTGTTGGTAGCAAAGAGGGGATTGAGTTTGCGGATTTCCCCCACCACACCTTCGCGCAGTTCGGGAACAACCGTTGGTTGAACAGTGGGAACAGCCTGAGCAAAGGCGGGGGCAAGCAGCCATAGAATGAGAAACAGCCCCAACCCGCGCTGGATGAGCTTCATATTATTGAATCAGCAGTTGGATAACCGCGTTGGCAATGAACGCAATGGACAGGCCAACGGTAATTTGAAACAGGGTTTTTTCCAGGCCACGACGGGTTTTGGTAATTCCCCCATCGCTGCTGCCAAACAAACTTCCTAAGCCGGTGCCGCGTGCTTGCAAAATAATCACTGCGACCAGCGAGATAGAAAGAATGATTTGAATGATTTGGAGAGCATCTTCTAAAATCATAACGATTTCCTCAATATTGCGGGCGGAATTTTAACATGCGACACGCGGAGTGTAAATTGTCGCTTGTTCGACGGGTACAATGCGTCTGCCCGATGTGCGCGTTTTGCAGTAGACTAACGGGAGTCAAAGAGATGTAAGGAAATGGGATGACACAGCGCTCAAATGAAACATGGCTGGCGGATTTAGCCACAACTGCCGATAAATCAGTACAGGAGGAGGCCATTGAAGCGCTGCGAAAACGCCTGCAACGGGGGATTTATTATTACCTGAGCCGCGAACGCAGCGATTTAATCGGGCAACCCCCCGAAGTGCTGATGCAAATGTCGGAAGATTTTGCTCAAGATGCAGTGCTGCGGGTGCTGGATAATTTAAATACTTTTCGCGGGGATAGCCAATTCACCACTTGGGCAATGAAAATTGCTTCGCGGGTGGCGGTGAGCGAACTGCGGCGGGCGCGGTATAAGGATTTTAGCCTGGATGATTTGACCTCCGAAGGTGAAATTATGGTGCGGCTTTCGACTTCGGGTAATAATGCGCGTCCTCTCTCACCGGAACGGGCAACAGAGCAGGAAGATGTGGTCAGCATCATCAGCAAGGGATTTGCGGAGGTGCTAACCGAACGACAACGGATGGCCTTAGAAGCAGTTACGCTGCGGGGAGTTCCGATGGATACCGTTGCCGAACAGATGGATACCAACCGTAACGCGCTTTATAAACTTTTACACGATGCCCGTAAAAAGCTCAAAAGCTACCTTGAGGAACAGGGCTTGAGTGTGGATTACATGATGGGACTCTTTGACCGTTAAAAATCACGTAAGATATAGGGTGTCATGCAATATCCAAGTAATAGAAGGCCACGATGAGGGAAGCACGATGACCGTAGAACAACATATTCAAAAACTCATGCGCTGTATCTGTCAAACCAGTGAAGAAGAACTGGATGGCATGACATGGGATTTACAGATGATTAAAATTGCCGAACTTGCAGCCTGTGGTGAAGATATTGCAGTCCGTTTCCCCGCGATTCAGCAATATTTGAACAATTCGCCGGATTGTTATGAGGAATTTAAAGCGCTGGTCGCCATGATCAAGTGCGAAATGGAAATGCAAGAGGACGATTAGAAAACTTCTGATAAATTTCTGATGGGCAATTTGTAAGGTTGCGTTCCCTCATTTGCTTCTAAGTTTTGTAATTATCAAAAGTAGGTCAAGATGCAGAAAGAAAAAGTCATCATTCTGGGGTCAGGCCCTTCGGGATTAACTGCCGCGTTATACACCGCCCGTGCCAATTTGAATCCGCTGGTGTTTGTGGGAAATTTGCTGGGTGGGCAAGTTGCCCTGACGCATGATGTTGAAAATTATCCCGGTTTTGTCAACGGGGTTTCGGGTGCTGAACTGGTTGACCACATGAAAAATCAGGCCGAGCGGTTTGGCGCACGCCTCACGTACAGCGAAGTCATCGAAATGAACCTGAAAAACGGTTCGCCTTTTTACGTCAAAGACAGCAGTGGACAAGAATATGAAGCCGAAGCGCTCATTATTACCGTTGGAGCATCGGCGCGGCGCTTGGGTATCCCCGGCGAAGAAGACTATATTGGGGCTGGTGTGAGTTACTGCGGCACATGCGACGGCTTTTTCTTCCGTGGCAAAGATATTGTCGTGGTTGGCGGTGGAGACAGCGCCATTGAAGAGGGCATTTTCCTGACTCGTTTCGCCAATTCGGTCAAAGTCATTCACCGCCGTGAGGAACTGCGTGCCGGAGCGCTGTTACAAGCCCGCGCCTTTAGCAATCCCAAAATGAGTTTCATCTGGGACACCGCTGTTGAAAAAATTGACGGCAACGGGTCGGTGAATCAGGTACAGTTACGCAATCTGAAAACCGAAACCGTCACTACCATGCCCACCGATGGCGTGTTCATTTTCATCGGACACGACCCGAATAATTCCGTCTTTACAGGGCAGTTGGACATGAAAGACGGGTATATTGTGGTCAATGAACATATGATGACCAATGTGCCGGGGGTCTTTGCAGCAGGCGAAATTATGGATCCCATCTATCGACAGGTGGCAACCTCGGTTGGTCAAGGGGCGGCGGCGGGGATCAGCGCCGAACGCTGGCTTTCCGAACGCGAATAAGGCAGATGGGCGGGATGACCGCCCATTTTTTATTCCGGGATTCCTAAAACATAAATTGGCCCACGACGGTCAATCAGCATGATTTTTGTGCCATCGGTTGTCCAATCCACTTTATGCAGTTGCAAGCCTTTGACCTGCTGCAAAACAGCTTTGGGAATCTGTACCTGCTGTGAATCGGGATTGCCCGCAAGCAGACCGCGCAAATCCCATAAAAAGGCGTTCCCCCCACCCAACCCGGTGACGATGAGGTCATGGGCTTCGGAAAAAGCCAGATCGACGAAATCATCGCTATGTCCCGGCAGCGCAATCACCATATCCCCGGTGCTGATGTCAAAAATGACCACACTGTCAATGTTGCCTCCCATCGCCAGCCATGCCCCATCGGATGAAAATTTCATCACGGAAATCGCACTAAAGGTGGGAATGTCAAACGTGGTTAATAACTCACCGGTGTTGGTGTCATAAATATTCATGCGTTCGGCACGGGCAACGGCTAATTTTGTGCCATCCGGGGTGGTGGCTGTGCCAAAGAGGGAAAGCACATTGTCCTCAAGTTCGCTGATGATGTCCCATGTGGTGGTGTTCCAACTGCGAATGATTTCATCGGCCCCAACGGTATAGAGAATATTGCCACTGGGTGAAAAATAGAGTGCATCAATCGCAAAGCCACCGTGATGGGCAATAAAATTGGTGACAGGTTCAAGCGTGGCAAGGCGATAAAGATTGACAATACCATCAATCCCACCCACTGCAACCAGTGTTTCATCCGGTGAAATTGCCCATGCAGAATAGCGCTGTTCATGGGCAGGAATCTGCTGGACAGATTCGATGTCTACCACACTGCGCTTGGAAAGATTGTTTTTGCCATCCAACGCTAGGTATGTTTCATCATCCGAAAGAAATTGGATGGCACGTAATTCGGCATCTTGCAAACTGGCAACAGAACGCCCACTTGCCAGATTCCAGACCACCGTTTGCTCATCTCCGCCAAGCGTGACATAGCGCTGGCTGTTGTCGTTGAGGGTGGTTTCAAAAACGGTACCACGATGCCCATTGAGTACCCCGACCAGCTGTAATTGAAAGGCATTTTCACCCGTAATGCGTTCGCTGGCGGGTCGCCATGCAGTTTCTAACTGTGCATTGTCGTTCCCTTGTACGGGGGAAACCGTATTTTTTTTGTCGCTGCTTTCGCAAGCCGTCACGAGGAGCAGCAAAATGAGTAGCCAGAATCGTCGCAAGGAAAAATCTCCTGTCTGCTGGAGTGAATCCTACTCTAAATTTGCCTTCGCTGGCGTAAAAATTTGTTCGGATTAAGGTCGAAATCAGCGTTTTATTTTTTTACAATGGGATAATCCAGCAACAGCACTTCCATGGCTAACCGGGTATTCACATTCCGGTTGATATAGTGCATGGTGCGGCGGGTGGCGGTGAGTGCCTTTAAAAAGATATCAGGCGAAAACCACTTGACCAGATTCGCTAGGAAGGCTTGGCGATCTATATTGCTGACCCATGACGGACTGCCGTTGACCATCAAAAAGGTATCCCGCCAATAGGATTGCCATAACTGCAAAATTTCATGCAATTTGTCTTTGTCCTTTGCCAGTGTTTCCGCATATTCAAACCGGACACGGCGCGGGCTTTCCAGCAAATTTTCCAGCAACTCGATTGATTCATTCCGAAGGGTAAGGGTTTCTTCATCTTGGATAGCACGAATCGCCCAGCCGATGCGTCCGCCGGAAAGGTGAGCCAGCAAAGCCGCCTGGTCAGGGGGGACATTTGCCTGTTTTTCTAGCGCGTGCTGCACTTCCTCGATTCGCAGGGGTTTTAAAGGCAAGGGTTGGCAGCGCGAACGAATGGTAGGCAGCAGCAAACTGGCATCATCCGCCGTGAGAATCAATTTGACATTGTTTGGGGGTTCTTCAAGCGTTTTGAGCAACGCATTCTGGGCGGCGAGATTGGCTTCATGGAAGCGGCGCAAAATAACAATCCGGTTTTGGGCTTCATAAGGGCGTAAGGAAACAATCCGCTGCATCTCGCGGATTTGGTCAATTTTGAGCGTGCCGCCAACCCGTTCCGCCTCAATCGTCATCATATCGGGATGACTACCTTTGGTGATTAAAGTGCAGGCACGGCAAACCCCACAGGGACGGCCTGATTCCGCTGTACAGTTGAACGACATGGCAAGCGCACGGGCAACTGCCGTTTTACCAATGGAGGACGGCCCGGTAATGAGATACGCATGGCGGGTACGCTGGCTATTAAAAGCGGTGGTCATCAAGTCAACCGCCCAATCATGCCCAAGAACAGGCCAATTTACTGCACTATATTGCACGAAATTTGCTCCATGTGAGGCTGCTCAAAACTAAGCTCAGGCCGATAGCAATATTATAGACGACTTGCCAGCGTAAATCTATAATAGGCGACCAGCGTGGAAACCAGATATTGCGGTCTATGTCGGTCACGCGCTGTAAATCACTGCCATCCACCCGCATTTTATAGAGGTACGCAGTGCCGCTTCGCATCCCGATAAATGCAATCCAGTTACCATCCGGCGACCAACTCGGAAAAATTAAACTCGTGTCAGAGGGTAAGGAAGTAGGAAAAGGCACACCTTCAATGGCGGAATCGGTGATTTTAAGTTGGTACAGGGTGCTGTAAACGGAACGAATGTTGACCGAAATCAGCAGGGTTTGGCTGTCAGGACTCCAAGCAGGGAGATAGGCGCTGCTGGTGGGTGCATTGACTTGACGATAGCTACTGCCATCCCATGAGCGGAGATAAAGGAGGGGTTCGTCATTGCCCGGATTGGTAATAAAGGCAATCCATTTGCCATCCGGGGAAACCGCCGGAAAGGTTGCGCCGTCACTGGCTTGTGTGATTTGTGTGGGAGGGGTGCTGGCATCGGCAGGCAATTGATAAAGCTGCCAGTTTCGCAGATGCCGCCCGTCAAAAATGAGATCTTGGCTATCTGGCGACCAATTGGGCGTGCTGCGACTGCCTTCCCCATCCGTCAAACGCTGGATGGTTTTGCCATTCGGACGCATTTTATAAATTTCCAATCCCCCATCCCGATAGCTGGCAAAGGCAATCCATTTGCCATCCGGCGACCACGCATGAGAGCCTTCCTCATAGTAGCCGGTAGTGAGCCTTTGTAGTCGGCTGCCATCAGGCCGTACTTTGAACAAATTATTTTCATGAACAAATGTGATATACGGGGACTGCGGGTCGGCACGTCGAGCAATCCCCATGACTAGCGATGTGACAAGCAGTACCCCACCCGCAATGAGAATCAAGAAACGCATTTTTTTCATCACCCTTGTCGTGATATTATAGCCGATACCCCATAGCGAAACGGATAGCGGATGACTCACCGACTTTACTATGAAAATGCCTATATCACCGCCTTTGATACCCGTATTGTAGAACAAACCACCTATGAAGGTCGCCCAGCCGTCATTTTAGATGCTACCTATTTTTATCCGACAGGCGGGGGGCAGCCCAATGATGTAGGGAAACTCAATGAAACGGGTGTGGTGGATGTCATCACCCAAGAAAATAAGGTGCTGCATGTGGTGGAAGCGCTGCCACTTGGTGAACAGGTCAGGGGCGAAATTGATTGGTTGCGTCGTTTTGATTTTATGCGCCAGCACACCGGACAGCATATTTTAAGCCGCGCTTTTGAACTGGTTTTGGAGGCCAACACCGTCGGATTTCACCTTACTGAAAATTCTCTGACCATTGACCTCGACAGGGCGGATATTCCCCTTGCCGAGCTTGATGCGATAGAAAATCTGAGCAACCAAGTTATCGCGGAAAATCGGGCGGTACGGGGCTGGTTTCCTTTGGCTGAAGAACTGGCAGATTTATCGCTGAGAAAACTGTCTGAAAAAGTCACGGGCGCGGTGCGGGTGGTCGAAATTAAAGATTTTGATCGGTGTGCCTGTGCAGGAACGCATGTCCAAAACGCGGGAGAAATCGGTCAAATCAAAATTATTCGTGTCGAAAAACGGAAAAATGGCACACGCCTAGAATTTATGTGCGGACAGCGCAGCCTTGAGGACTATCGGCTGAAAAATAAGGTGCTGCTGCAATTGGCCTCCGATTTAACGGTAGGCTATTGGGAAGTGCCAGACGCGATGCAGCGTTTGCAGGAAGAAAATAAAAGCCTGCATAAAGACCTTAAACAGCTCAAAAGCCAGCTATTAGAATTGGAAGCCGAGTCACTATGGCAAAAAGCTGCCCAGAATACATCCTATACAAAAATCGTCATTGCCGAACTCATGGAAAATCGGGAAACTACGGAATTACAGGGGTTGGCGGGGTATTTAATCCAGAAACCAAATACGGTTGTATTGCTGGCTCTACCCGGCGAAAAAGCGCATATGGTTTTTGGCGCTTCAACCGATTCCGGGGTCGATGTGCGCCCGCTTTTTCAAGCCGCTTTGCAGACATTGGGAACAAATCGTGGCGGTGGGCGCGAAACGCTGGCACAGGGTGTCGGTTTTCCTGCCTCGCGGGAACAGTTAGAGTCGATTCTGACCTATACCAAAAGCCGTGTCCTAACAGATAAATAAAGATGAGTGAAAAATTCACATCCACTGCCCTACAGACTGTGATACAATGCCCTCTGGAAAAAACATATTATTGATGAGGATGGCGTGCGGCGCTGGCTAACTTTTGCGTTGGGTTTGGGTATCAGCGCATTTTTTGTGTGGCTTGGATTGCAACAGCTTGACCGTGACCTGCTGCTTGAAACGATGCGCTCAATTCAAGCGGGTTGGCTACTGGTGGCTGCGGCAGTTTATTTTATCGCCGCCTATATCCTGACATGGCGCTGGTCATACTTGCTGCGGCCTCTCAAAGATGTTCACCCCAACCGCCTTTTTCCCATCGTGATTATTGGATATATGGGCAACAATATTTATCCCGCCAGAATCGGGGAATTGGTGCGGGCATATATCTTAAAACGCAACGAGCAGATTCATTATGCGCCCAGTCTGGCAACGATTCTGGTCGAACGTATTTTTGATGGTTTGGTGCTGCTGACTTTTATTTTTTCGGCGCTGTTGTTCGTCAAATTTGATGAACCTGCCCTGCGAACGGTGATTTATGTGACGACTCCCCTGTTTTTTGGCGGATTAGCGGTTTTTTTCGCGCTGGCCCTGCGTCCGCAACAAGCCCAAAAACTCTATACGCGCATCATTACTACTGTTATTCCCTCAACAGCCCTGCAAGAAAAAGTGCTGGGGCTGGCAGAACATTTTATGAAGGGGCTAGAAACGCTCCGCACACCGCGCTTATTATTTTTGACATGGTTTGCTTCTTTAGCCAGTTGGGGCGTGGAAGCCAGCACCTATTGGATTGTATTGCACGCCTTTAATTTTGAGGTGTCCTTCTGGGTACTGATGCTGGCAATGGGTTTTGCCAACCTGACCACCATCATTCCATCTGCGCCGGGTTATGTAGGGTCATTTCATCTGGCGGTGGGTGTGACCTTAACCGCCTTCGGGATTGATAAAGAAGATGCTGGCGCGTATGCCATCATCATGCACCTTGTCCTGTGGCTGCCTGTCACCCTGGCAGGATTTTTATTTTTGGCACGGCAGGGCTTAAAGTGGAGCGACTTGAATCGGGCATCACAACTCAAAGAATCGGAGTTAGCCGCGTAAATGGCACATATTGCAATCATCGGTGCAGGTGCAGCCGGACTCTCAGCCGCTTGGGAACTCAGTTTACAGGGACATACCGCCACACTTTTTGAATCTGAAGGACAGGTGGGCGGGCTGGCAGCCGGTTTTCAGGATGAAAGCTGGGAATGGACACTGGAAAAATTCTATCATCACTGGTTTCAATCCGATGCAGATTTATTGCAACTGGCGGATGAACTGGGGGTGCGGCATAAAATTTTATTCCCCCGTCCCAAAACTTCCCTGTGGGCAAAGGGCAATTTCATCCAGATTGATGGGGCAGTCAGCGCCCTGACCACCCCTTTTTTGACATGGCCTGAAAAAATTCGCTTTGGGTTGGTCATGCTGTATTTACGGCTTGGCAAGAATTGGCGCTGGATGGAAAAATACACCGCCGATGAATGGCTGCGACGGTATTTTGGGGATGCGCTCTACGAAAAAATGTGGCGGCCTTTGCTCATCGGCAAATTCGGTGAGTTCTATCAGGAAGCAAACATGGCGTGGATGTGGGCGCGTTTGCACAGCCGCACCACCCGACTCGGTACGTATGAAGGTGGGTTTCAACGCTTTTTACAGGATTTGGCGGAGGCATTGACCCACAAAGGCGTAAAATTTCACTTTAACACGCCCGTTCAGTGTATTGAAAAACAAGCCGACGGAAAAATTAAAGTCGAGGCTGCCAATGGGCCGCAAGTTTTTGATGCGGTCATTAGCACAACTTCGCCGCGTTTGCTCCTCAAACTTGTTCCAACCCTACAGGGCAGCTACGCCCAAAAAGTGAGCCAATTACGCAGCATGGGCGCGGTGGTGGTGATTCTTGCGCTCAAACAGCAAGTCATGACGAATGGCACCTACTGGCTGAGTTTACCTGCTGAAACGCCCGATAAAGCTCAGAATGAATTTCCTATTCTGGCGATTGTCGAGCATACCAATTACATGGATAAAGCCCATTTTGGCAATGATCATCTGGTGTATCTGGGGGATTATGTGCTGCCTGACCATCGCTACTTTCATATGAACGACGATGATCTGATGCAGCTTTTTACCGCATCGCTTCAAAAAGTGAATCCACAGTTTGCCTCCGATTGGATACGGCGCTGGTGGGTTTTTCGCGCTCCCTACGCCCAACCCTTACCGACGGTGAATCACAGCCAGAATATCCCCGATTTGCGCACCCCCATTCAGGGAATTTATTGGGCAAGCATGAGTCAGGTGTATCCTTGGGACAGAGGGACAAATTACGCAGTGGAAATTGGACGGCGGGCAGCACGCTTGGTGGGGGAGGATTTGAAATGAGAGCTAGAAAATCCACCCATCTCCTCAAGCGGAGCGGGATTTTTTACCTTTTTTCACTCTTGTTCGTATTTTTGGCGGCATGTAATGCAGCCGATGATCCTGCGCCCAAAACCGATGTTACGCTTGAGCCATCGCAAATTGCGGCGAATATCCGGGTCACCTTCACGGCTTCACCTGCTCCTACCGAACCACCCACACGCGAACCAACTGAGGAACTTACGGCAGAAGCCACCGAAAATCTATCAGAGGCCACTCAGGAA
Source organism: uncultured Anaerolineae bacterium (assembly GCA_964639245.1). Classification (GTDB taxonomy): domain Bacteria; phylum Chloroflexota; class Anaerolineae; order Aggregatilineales; family J027; genus SB15. Next base: position 139,636 of record CAZXCU010000011.1, on the reverse strand, counting down.
GCCACCGAAGAAATCATTGAATCAGCGATTCAACCCACGGTTACACTTGCGCCGACCCACACCGCTATCCCTGAAACCCCCACCGAAACTCCGATTCCGCAAGCTACACCAACCTCCAATAGTGCGGAAATTAAGGCGCTGCAAGACAACGGCGACCTGTTCGTGACGCTGCGTTTTGAAGCGGAATGTGGGGTCGCAGGCGAATTTATTCCTTTTACACTGGAAGTCATCAATGTCTCGAATGGGGCATTGTATTTTTATAAAAATGGTCTGTGGATGTTGAGCATCAACAACAGCCCGGTGGGGCCGCGCTTGGCGATTCAAGAACCACAGTTGCGAAGTGATTTTGTTGAATTAGCCCCGAATACAACTTTTGTGCAAGAAGAAGATGATCTGGGCTTGTGGGTTCAGAGTTTAGGGCCGGAGTCCGGCATCGCATTTTCGCCCACGGGTCTTGGGCTGCCTGCGGGCGATTATTGGGTAACGTTTGTCTATACAAATGACAAAGACGGCTTGACCGAACAGCCAGACGGTACATTTTTAATTGACCGTGCTGCATGGCGGGGGACAACCGTCAGTTCGGAAAAACGCCTCCGCGTCGTCGAAAATCTATCAGAGTGTTCAGAAGGATAAAGAACCAATGCGTAATATCTGTGTCGTTGGGGTTGGCTATGTAGGTCTCGTGACCGGCACCGCCTTTGCCGATTTAGGAAACCGTGTTCGCGCCTTAGACATCAATGAAGACCGCATCAAAAATCTACGTCAGGCCATTTTGCCCATTTACGAACCGGGCTTAAAGGAAGTGGTCGAACGCAATATTAAAGTCGGACGGTTGAGCTTTACTACTTCGTATGAAGAAGCGCTCGAAGATGCCGAATTTGTCTTTATTTGCGTGGGAACCCCTTCTGGCGTGGATGGCGAAGCCGATTTGCAATATGTGCGGATGGCAGCCGAATCCATTGCTAAGATGATGAAACAACCCCTCATTATCATTAATAAATCTACCGTTCCTGTGGGAACAGGCGATTGGGTTGCTGATATTATCCGCGAAAATCAACCCAACCCGATTAAATTTTCGGTGGTCAGCTGCCCCGAATTTCTGCGCGAAGGGTCAGCCGTGCGGGACTTTTTCAATCCAGACCGCACCGTTCTCGGTTCAACCGATTTGGAAGCGGCAGATCGAGTCGCACAACTGCACCTGCCGTTGCGTGCGCCAATTGTGGTGACGGATTTACGCACCGCCGAAATGATTAAATATGCGTCGAATGCCTTCCTTGCTACCAAAATCAGCTTTATCAACGAAATCGCCAATATTTGCGAAACTTTGGGCGCAGATGTCAAAGAAGTTGCCACCGGTATGGGCTACGACAAACGCATCGGGGCGGCTTTCCTTGAAGCGGGGGTCGGCTACGGTGGGTCATGTTTCCCCAAAGATGTCAAAGCGCTGGCACATATGGCACAAGTGCATGGCACGCATCCGCAATTGCTTGAAGCGGTCATGCAAATTAACGATTTCCAGCGTAAACAGGTAATTTTAAAGTTGGAAAGCCTCTGGGGATCTGTCAAAGGCAAAAATATCGGGCTGTTGGGCTTGGCTTTCAAACAAGATACCGATGATATGCGTGAAGCACCCTCCATCACCATTGGAGATTACTTGAACGGACGCGGGGCAAAAGTACGCGGCTATGACCCGGTAGCAATGGAAAATGCCAGTAAGATTATGCCCTATATGGAAATGACCCAAGATGCGCTGGAATTGGCAAAAGATGCCGATGCGCTTATTGTGTTAGCGCCTTGGAATGAATTTAAACAACTCGATATGCGGAAAATCAAAGAGTTGATGCGCGAACCCATTTTGATTGATGGGCGCAATATGTACGAACCTGCCCTGATGAAAAGCTACGGATTCACCTATCGTGGGGTAGGGCGCGGGTATAGCGGACAAGAAAATGAGTAATCAGGAAGTCTCACGACACGTTCTGGATAACGGGGCGGTGGTGCTGTTGAAGGAGCTTCACAGCGCCCCCCTGATTAGTTTCTGGGTGTTTTATCGGGTTGGCAGTCGTAACGAACCCACCGGACAAACAGGGATTTCTCACTGGGTTGAGCATATGATGTTCAAAGGGACTCCGCAATATCCGGCAGGGGTGCTTGACCGTGAAATTGACCGCAACGGGGGAATCTGGAACGCGCAAACATCCTTCGATTACACCGCCTATTATGAAACGTTGCCCGCAGACCGTATTGATCTGGCGATTCAGGCGGAAGCTGACCGCATGGTCAACGCGATTTTTGACACCGCAGAAACCGAGTCGGAACGCACGGTCATCATTTCGGAACGACAGGGGTCAGAAAACAGCCCGATGTTCTGGTTGAATGAGGAAGTACAGGGGGCAGCTTTCCGTGTCCATCCTTACCACCATACCATCATCGGGGATATGGCGGACTTAGAGTCCATGTCACGGGACGATTTGTATAACCACTACAAGCGTTACTACAGTCCGAACAACGCCATCATTGTGGCGGTGGGTGCGTTTGACAGCGCCGAAATGCTGAAAAAAATCGAGCAGGTGTATGGGGAACTGCCACGCGGTAGCGAACCACCCCCTGTTACGCGGAAAGAGCCATCTCAGATGGGCGAACGGCGGGTCAATGTAGAACGTCCCGGCAATACCGCCTTTTTAGAAGTGATGTACCGCGCTCCGGCGGTGTCGGATGCCGAATGGTTTGCTTTTGCGGCACTGGATAGCATCCTCGGTGGCCCCAGTGGCCCCGGCGGCGGCAATATTGATAACAAAACCTCGCGGTTGTATCGCGGGTTGGTTGAGACAGGCATTGCCGCGAGTGCCTCCGGTCATTTGTACATGACCAAAGACCCGTTCGGCTATACGATTACCTTAGCGGTGAATGATGACAAAACGTTGGAAGAGGCAGAATCCGCGCTGGATGCTGTCCTAGCCGACATCAAAACCCATCCACTAACCCAGAAGGAACTGGACAAGGCCAAAAAACAGGCCAAAGCCGCCTTTGCCTATGCCACCGAAGGCGTAACCGGACAAGCCTACTGGTTGGGTTATGCAGAAATGCTGGACAGTTATACCTTATTTACCGATTTTGTCAGCCAGTTAGAAGCCGTGACGCTCGAAGAAGTGCAGGCGGTGGCGGAAAAATATCTCAAACCGTCACAGCGCACGGTAGGTCGTTTTATCCCCCAAACGCTCCCCTTTGAAATGGATGAGGAAGCCGATTATGCCTAACGCGATTCCCGGTTCAGATGACATTACCCGTCACCTTTTACCAAATGGGGCGGTGCTGCTTGTCCGCGAGAATTTTGATGCTCAATCGGTGGTGGTCACAGGCTCATTCGCGGGTGGGGCAATCTTTGAAAATCCGTCACAGGCGGGGATTGCAGCCATTGCCGCCGAAGCAGCGATGTATGGGACGACCCAACGGGACTATGAGACACTCCATGAAACGCTGGAAAGCGCAGGCATGAGTCTGGAAGTCAGTTCAGGCCGCTATCTCACCTCATTTGATGGCAAAGCGCTCGCGGAAGATTTGCCTATTCTCCTGGATTTACTTGGCGATGTGTTGCAAAATCCGACTTTTCCGGCAGAACATGTCAATGTCCTCAAAGCGCAGGCGGTGACAGGTTTAAAATATAACCAGCAAAGCACGCGCTATATGGCGAATCGGAAATTTCAAGAACTGACCTATCCCTCTGACCATATTCAGCATCGCGGGGCATCGGGTACTGTCGAAACTGTGAGCGCCCTCACCCCGCAGGATTTGGCGACCTTTCATCAACAGCAGTTCGGGCCGGGATCGATGATTCTGGCGATTGTGGGGGCTGTCGAAACCGCCAAGGTCATTGCTGAAGTCGAAAAATCGCTGGGTGGGTGGCAAAATCCAGTACAGAAAACCGATTTTACCCAATCCCCCGTTGCAAAACCGACCCAAATTCAATATCAAGCAGTGGCGTTGCCGGGCAAAACCCAGAGCGATATTGTATTGGGGGTGCCGGGGCCTGCGCGTCATGCGGAGGATTTTATCGCTGCCAATGTGGTCAATCATGTGCTAGGGGTATTCGGCATGTTCGGGCGCTTGGGGAAATCTGTCCGTGAAGAACAGGGCTTGGCCTACTACTGCAACAGCAGTCTGGAAGGCGGGATTCATCAAGGCCCATGGCGAGTAACGGCAGGGGTGAATCCTAAAAATGTCAAACAAGCGGTGGACAGCATTCGGGTTGAGTTGGAAAAAATGATCAAAGAACCGGTTAGCGCCGAAGATTTGTCGGACAGCCAAGCCAATCTCACGGGACGACTGCCGCTTCGTTTAGAAAGCAACGAAGGGGTAGCGGGCAATTTGCTAGCAATGGAGCGCTACAACTTAGGCTTGGATTATCTGCGGAATTATACCGTGATGATGTACAGTTTGACGGTAGACCAACTACAAGCCGCCATGCAAGCCTATTGGCAACCGGATGCCTTTTCGCTGGCGGTTGCCGGGCCAGAACTCGATGGCTTGCCCTACTAAAAGCAAAAGACCTCTGAAAATGGCTGGATATTCCAGTCATTTTTATTTTATCCACTTGACGACTTGTCGAATTTCGATATACTTCAAATTAGATATTTATCTAATTTTATAAATATCTAAGGAGAAAAATCATGGACAGTGGGCAAGAACTGGAGTTTTTGTACCTTCTCAAAACACTGGCGGATGAAAACCGTCTCAAGTTGCTAAGATGGCTGACCGAAAAGGAACGGAACGTGTCGGAGATGGCCGAAATGCTCAAACTTTCCGAACCCACCGTTTCGCATCATATCAGTAAGATGCACAATGCCGGATTGCTGCATTTACGCATGGCGGGTAATCAGCGTTTTTATCGGCTGAATGAAAAAGGCCTGGCACGTTTCAAAACCTATGTCGCTGAAATGGAAGCGCCGCTGACAGAATATGCAGAGAAAAAATCCAACAATGCGTGGATTGATACGCTGGATTGGGGTGAGGAAGATAAAAAAGTGCTGCGCGATTATACGAATGATGGGCGTATCACAAAGTTTCCGGTCAAAGAGAAAAAATGGCTGGTGATTTTGCGCTGGCTGGCAACTCAATTTGAAGCCAATATCCACTATACCGAAAAACAGGTCAATGAAATTTTGACCGAATTTCATGAAGATTATGCCACGCTGCGTCGTAATCTGGTGGAGTACGGCTTTATGCGGCGGGAACGCGCCGGAAGCCATTACTGGCTTGCGCCGGAAGAAGGATAGCCCATGACATTGCGCGTCGGCGTGGATATGATTGAGGTTGCGCGTTTAGAACGGGCAGCCTCCCGTCATGGTGAACGCTTTTACCAGCGATTTTTTACCGAGCGGGAACGCAGTTTGTGTCAAAATCAGGTACGGCGATTGGCGGCGCGGTTTGCCGCCAAGGAAGCGGTTGCCAAAGCCATCGGGACAGGGATTGGGGATATTCGCTGGGTAGAAATTGAAATTTTGCATGATGAGCGCGGGCGACCTGTGTTGACGTTGCACGGAGAAGCGGCACGTCTGGCAACTGAGATGGGGCTAACAACATGGGATATTTCTTTGAGCCACACCGAGTCTCATGCGATTGCGTTTGTCGTGGCGCTGTGATGTTTTATTCAACATGCGGGCCACGCAGGGCAAAAAGCAGCACCCCCAGCGAAGCAATTATAAAGCCTGTCACCATCCCGATAACTTGATAAATACCCAGCACCGGGACATTTTGTGGGCCTTCGGGGGGATTCGATCCATAACCCAACAGGTCAGACAAGCCTGCTGCTGCCGAAAACAGCAATCCGGTTAAGGTCAGGCGAATCGCAATCCGTTGGGCGAGATTTGTGCCTATCGAGGGATAAAAACCAATTTTAACGAAAATCATCGCGCCCATCATGATGAGTGTCATGCCCAACAGGGTAATCATGATTTGCAGGACACCAATACCGGATTTAGGTTCTAGCCCGGTGATGCCGGGGTAAAGGCCAATCAAACACAGAATTGTGCCAAGTGTGCCAATCAAAATGCCAATTTGGACAAGCTGCTGGTTCAAATACTGCTGCTGATTCTGGTTCATGTGGGCAGACTCTCGCGCAGTTTACGGAGAAAATTGCCGGAGGAGATTTTTTCAATATCTTCCGGCGAGTAGCCCCGTTCGGCTAGCATCTGGCGGATATTCCACAAATCAATATGCGAGTCAAATTCAAGCGGGATGCTTTCCCATCCAAAAAAACCATCCCAATCAGTGCCAAACCCGACATGGTTGGCGCTGCCCGCAATCTGGCATACATGGTCAATCATGTTAATAACATTGGCGGCGGTCAAGTCGGATTTACGGTCACGACCTGATTTCCATCCGTTTTTCATGAACTGGTTAAACGGCACCATCCCCATGACCCCATCACGCTCCACGAGGCGGCGAATCATATCATCGGAGAGGTGACGCGCCCCTTCGACAAAATGACGCGGGTTGCTGTGGCTAGCGATGATGACACCCCCATAGGAATCCACCGCTTCGTAGTAGGCAGCTTCGGCTAAATGGGACAGGTCAAGAATCATGTTGAAATCCGCCATGATTTCTAGCAGCTCATGCCCCAACGCGGTCAGCCTGCCGGGTTCGTTTGTCCCATGGGAATAGCGCGTATTGTTCCAAGCAGGGCCAATGATGCGTAAGCCGCGAGCATACCATTCTTCGAGCTGCTTGGGTTCAAGAATCGGGTCAGCCCCTTCCATCAACACCACGAATCCGATACGGTGGTCACGGATTTCTTTGTCGGGTTGCCACGATTCTAGCACCGCGTCTAAATCGGACTGGGTAAAAATGAGACGGATACGCTCATCTTCATCCGCCAGCCGATGGTAATAGTCCATCTGCTGCAAGCCTTTACGGTAGGCTTCTTCCGCAGAAAAATAATAAACTTTTTCGCAGGCGGGCTGTCCGGGCGGGCTAACCCAGAGGGTACTAAAAACAATCCCGGTGCGCCCTAACATCAGATTCGGCAATCCCACGGTTGCCACGCCAATATCATCGTAGGGGTGTCCGGGAAGTTTGCCTTCCATGCGGCGTTTGACCCAACTGGCATGGCGAAAATCGCGCCCCAACGCCAGTTTATTGAGGGCAATATCCAGATGTGCGTCCAGAATAATTGAGGGTGTCATGGGATAATTTCAAGAAATTCAATTTTATTACCGAAGGGATCGTAGGCGAAGAAGCGCCGCCAGCCGGGAACTTCGGGCGCTTCCTCAATCTTCATGTTGGCCTGTTGGAGTTTGCGGCGTAGGGTATCCGCATTTTTCACCCGCAGTGCCACATGCCGATGCTGGCTCAGTGGGGTGTCGCTTTCTCGTGCAGCAATGTGAATATCACCGCCGGGAGTCCGAAACCACACCCCGCCGCGATCCTGCAAGGTTTTAGGTTTAGCAATTTCCTCCAAGCCCAAAAGCCCCACATAAAAAGCACGGGCATCTGGTTCACACCCTTTCGGCGCGGTCATCTGGATGTGGTGAACTCCCAAAATTTCCATTACTTTAGCGGCCTGTTTCCAGACCGAGCGCTTCAATCTGAGTCGCAACTTCGGAAACCACCGCACCCGCACTAATTTCCTGCCCATTGAGGAATACACGCGGGGTGGAGTTGAGGCCACGACTGACAAATTCGCCCTGTGACCGTTCGATGACATCTTCCATCGCATCGTCGCCGTAACAGGATTTGAGTTCATCTGCGTCAAGGTCAATTTCTTCGGCGGCTTGGTCAAGGCGGAAGTCGTTAATACTGTAACGCGAACGCCAGTAGAACATGATGTCGTTCATTTCCCAGAATTTGCCCTGCTGTCCGGCGCATAAAGCGGCACGGGTGGCATCCTGTGCGTATTCCCCACCAATGCTAATGACGGGATAAAAGACAATTTGCACCTGTCCAGCGGCGGCTTCATCCAACAGCAGTTTCATCTGGTCTTCGTGCAAATCTTCACAGTGAGGACAGCCAAAACTTGAAAAATCTTCAACTAATATCGGCGCGGTGGCACTGCCCAAACGGGGAAAACCCTCCTCGGTAAAACCCTGTTCAATGCCAGCGTAAGCAGTTGCGGCACCTTCTGGCAGGGACACTTGGCGGTTGAGATAGAGATATGCGCCGACCACAGCCACGAGTCCCACAATCACAATCGCACCAATAACGATTAACTGCTGGCGGTTTCTGGAACTCCGTTTTTGGCGTACCAGTTCGCGTTTTTTCTTTGCCATAAATCAAAAATCCTTTTCCTATGCTTCCAATAGATACCGCACCAAAAGATGCGTGGTATGCACTAAACTCTCGGTGTGGGTGCGTTCATAGGCATGAGAAGCATCCACACCCGGCCCAATTAACCCTACCCGTGCTTGTCCACCCGCCCGCCAATAGGCGCTGCCATCTGAGCCGTAATGGGGATAAATATCCACTCTAGCGGAAATGTCATACGTTTCTGCCAAGCGGCGGAGTTTGTTATTCATCTCAAAATGGTAGGGGCCGGAGGTGTCCTTGACACAAATCGAAACGGAATATTCGTTGCTGGCCTGCCCATCCCCCAACGCGCCCATATCAATGGCTAGCAGTTCGGTTAAATTGTCAGGGAGACCATTGGCTCCCCCATGCCCAACTTCCTCATAATTGGCAATCAGAAATGTCGTGTCTTGGAGCGGTTTTTGTCCCAAAGCCTGTAAGGTTTGTAACGCGCCAAAAATCGCCGCAACGCCGGCTTTGTCGTCGAGATGACGGGAACGGATGAAACCTGTTTCGGTCACTTCGACTCGCGGGTCAAGAAACACAAAGTCCCCAACACCAATGCCCAATTTGCGGGTGTCTTCGCTGTTAAAAACTCTGGCATCCAAACGTACTTCCATCAACTCTTCAGTGCGTTTGGCATCGGGAATATTGGCGTTGACATGGGTACTGGGATTGCTCGGTAAAAGGGTTCCCCGATAGCGGCGGTTGTCGTGAGTGCGAACCGTGACCCCTTCAAATTCCACCGCGTTCATCATATAGCCACCTAAGCGGGTGGTTTTGAGCCGCCCACTGCCTTTAATGTCTTTAACCATTAAACCGAGGGTATCCACATGGGCGGTCACGCCACGCGGTTGAGAGGATTGCTGGCCTTGCCAGTGAGCCACCAGCGCCCCTTTAGGCGTGAGGGAAAGGCTTAAATCGGGAATATTGAGCGCTTCAAAAGCATTTTTTACATAGTCAATGGCTTCGACTGTGTAACCCGTGGGGCTAGGAATATTTAGTAAATCCACTAAAAAATGGGTAATTTCATCCCTTTGGATCGGTAAATCAGACATACAGTACCCTAACTATTTGCACACCAGTATAACCCAAAAATTGAGGATGGTCAGGGCTAGCTCGCTATGGTTTATTCATCTGAAAACCGCTAACATCACACCTATGGATGATGTGAGTTTACCAGTTCCCCAGATGGGACGGACGGCAACACCTCTCCCACATGATGAGGAAAAAGCCCTCCTCAAGCGGCGGTCAAAACTTGACCGAACCGATGCTTTTGCCAATGATACGGATGCCCTTGTGCAGAAAATTGGAAAATTGGCACTGCGACGGGGGGAGGCGACTGATTATGCAGCGTTGGCGGATCGATGCGCGGCGCTTTCAGTCGTAGGGCAAACGTTGAATTTGACGTATGTGCAAAAAACCCTGCTGGCGTTTGAGCGTCTTTCAGGGTTTGAATCCGTCGAACTCCCCCTAGAAAATTATCTGCAATGGTTGGTGGATTTTGCCCGCCTCGCCCCAACACGAGAAAATCTGGCGGTGGGGTTGTGGACGTTGGCGCTCCACAAACGACCCACCTTGGCAATGGCGGAAAATATGCTCTTGCAACTCTGGCAAGACCAACTTCAAGCGGAGGCGGTCTCGCTACCCTCTGAACAAATTGCCTATGAACGTATTGGCGATACCTTCTTAGAAATGGATACGCTGGACGGGGCGCTTTCCAATGTATTGGAGTCGCGGTTTCAGGATACAGAAGATGCTGTTGGCGATGACCTTGCCCGGTTGGAAGCACGGGACAGAGCAATGGAAGATTTGCTTGCTCCGGCAAACCAGATTTCGCTTAACCGCGAGGACAGCGATTTTCAAATTGGTGAGCTGATTGGCGGGCGCTATGAAGTCAAGCAGATTCTCAAGGGTGGGATGGGCATGGTGTATATGTGCTACGACAGCACCCACCACATGCCAGTGGCGCTTAAAACCTTTCAAAGCCGCTACCTGAACAACGAACGCGCTATTGCACGCTTTACCCAAGAAGCCCTCACATGGATTCGGCTGGAAAAAAATCCGTATATTGTGCAGGCGCTTAAAGTCCAAAAGTTTGACCACCGTCCGCATATTATTCTGGAAAGTATTCTTGGCCCCGAAGGGCTAGAAGCCGATTTACGTTCGTGGATTCAACATCAGCGCTTGGATTTAGAAACTGCGCTACGTTTTGCCCTGCATATCGCGCTGGGGATGCGGCACGCCGTTCAGCAAATGCCCGGACTGGTGCATCGGGATTTAAAACCCGCCAATATTCTCGTGCGGCATGATGGAGTCGCCAAAGTCAGCGATTTTGGGCTGGTACGTTCGATTGACCTTGAGGGTGCTGAAAACGGTCTTGAAGCCCTCGATACCCAGTTAACACGCACCGGCGCATTGGTCGGGACAGCCCCGTATATGTCCCCGGAACAAACCCGCACGCTCGATATTGATCTGCGGAGCGATATTTATTCTTTCGGCTGTATGTTGTACGAAATGTTGACCTATCAGCCGCTTTTCCCCGCCAAAACCCGTGCGGAATGGATTAAAGCCCATCAGGAAAATCTGCCTAAATTCCCGAAAGAGAGCGCAATACCGAAAAATGTTCAGGCGTTTGTGCTGCTGTGTCTTGCCAAAGACCCGCATACCCGTCCGCAGCATTGGCAAGGGGTGGTGGAACAGCTACAGACGCTCTACGAAACCCTCATCGGGAAACCCCCTGCGATTGAGTTGGCAGGGAGCAAACTTGAAGCCGATGATCTGGTCAACAAAGCCTACAGCTTAACCGAACTTGGCTATCCCGAAGAAGCGCTCCATGCCTATGAACGCGCATTGGCACTTGAGCCGCGTCAGGCGTGGACATGGGCGAGAAAAGCCCGTACCTTGCGCTTGCTGGAGCGTTACGACGAAGCAGCCCATGATATTGCCAGAGCATTGGAAATTGACCCGAAATTTGCATGGGCATGGCGGGTGCGGGGGCAAATTCTGGAAAAACAGGGCAAACGAGAAGGTTCGTTAGCCTCTTATGAAACGGCAGCCCAACTCACCCCGCAGGATGTGTTTATCTGGTATGAACGGGCAAATCTTTTATCCGGCATTGGGCGACACCAAGAGGCGTTGGCGATGCTAGACAAAGCCCAAGCGATTGATTCGCGCCAAGAACTCATCTGGGCAAAACGCGGTCAAATTTTGCGAATGCTGAATCGACATCTGGAAGCGCTGAATGCGTATAACCGTGCTTTAGAACTGAGTCAGTCCTATGCGTGGGCATGGAGTGGCAAGGGTTTGTCGCTCAAATCGCTTGGCAGGCTAGATGAAGCCTTGGAGGCCTTTCAGCAGGCGGCCTTGTTGCAACCGGAAGAAGTGTGGCATTGGTACAACCAATCAGAAATGCTGGTGGAATTGGGCAAATATCAAGAAGCCCTGCCTGTGGTTGCCCAAGCGGCACGGGTCAAACCCGACCACGCCTTTTCGTGGGCAAAATTGGCGCAGGTGTATCGGCATCTGGAACGTTACGAAGAAGCCCTGCAAGCCTACAACTATGCGATTTCGCTGAATCCGAAATATGCGTGGGCATTAAACGGACGCGGAATTGTGCTAGAACGACTCGGCAAGGTGGAAGAGGCGCTGCAAAATTATCGTCAGGCCGCCGAACTCACCCCGAATGATGTCTGGCACTGGTACAATCAGGGGAATTTACTCGCGCAGCAAAACCGCCATTCCGAAGCAATTACCCTCTTAGAAAAAGCCACCCAAGTTGACCCTCAGCACGCAAGATCATGGGCGCGGTTAGGCAATATTTACCGTCTCGATAATCAAGCCCAAATCGCGCTGGTGTATCTGGAAAAAGCACTCAAAATTGATGCACAGTACGGCTGGGCATGGAATGAATATGGGACGATTCTCCGTAAATTGAATCGGAATGATGAAGCCTTGGAAGCCTTTGAGCAGGCTGCCTGCCATGAACCGAACAACGCGGTGTACTGGTATAACCAAGCCGATTTGCTCATTGGAATACAGCGCTTTAACGATGCGTTACCCCTCATCGAACGCGCTCTGAAAGCCGATACCCGTTATTTCCGTGCATGGGCAAAACATGGGCAGCTCTTGCGGCGCTTTAACCGTTTTGAGGAAGCATTGGCTTCGTACAGTCGGGCGGTGGAAATTTCACCGGATTATGCGTGGGCATGGAACGGGCGCGGGTTGGCGCTGACAAAATTGGAGCGCTATGAGGAAGCCATAGAATCCTTCCGTCGTGCATTGGTTCATATGCCAGACGATGTGTGGGTTTGGCACAATCTGGCAGAAGCGCTCATTGCTGCCAATCGTAATGAGGATGCTTTAACTGCGCTTGACCAACTCCTCCAATTGGAGGCAAACCATCTGGAAGGCTGGGCCAAACGGGGTCATGCGCTACGCCATGTTGGGCGACATGAGGAAAGTTTGGCGGCTTATGACCGTGCAGTAGAAATTAGCCCAACCTATGCGTGGGCATGGAATGGACGCGGGTTGGCACAGGCGGCTTTAGGCAAACATGAAGCTGCGTTAGAAAGTTTTCGACGGGCTGCCAGCGAAGACAGCAAAAGTGTCTGGGCATGGTTGAATCAACTGGATGCGCTGCTAGCGCTGGAACGCTACGAGGATGCGCTCACGGTAGTCAATCATATTCTCTATGACTTGGACACAAAAAATGCGCGTGCTTGGGCGCGAAAAGGCCAAATTTTAGGCAAATTAGGGCGGCATGACGAGGCATTGGGCGCACTCCAACAATCACTGGATCTGATGCCAGACGACGCATGGGCATGGTACGAAAAAGGGAACATTCATACCAAGCTCCAACAAGGGCAAGCCGCGCTGCTGTGTTATGGAAAAGCGACTGCCCTCACCCCAGAGGATGCCGGATTCTGGTATACTATGGGAGAAACACTGGTGCAGTTACACCGCTATGAAGAGGCTATGACAGTATTTTTGCGCGTGTTGGAAATCATGCCTGACCATGCGCTTGCAAAAAGCCAAGTAGCAGAGATTCGCCGGTGGTTTAATGAACAATCACGCTAAGTAGGGGACTGAGGATGATTAGACCTGCTCGCATTTCGATTACGCTGATGAGTGGGCCGCGTGATGGCGAGGTCGTACAATTTGATTTGCCTACGGAAGTCTACGAAAAAGAAATTAATTTTGGACGGCGGGAAAACTGCGACATCAGCCTGAGTTATGATAGCCAAGTATCGCGGTTGCACGCCCGTTTAATTTTTGATGGCGATTCCTTCTGGTTGGAGGATTTAGGCAGCCGCAACGGAACCTTTGTGGGGGAGGAGCAGGTCGAAGAAAAAGTAGAGATTTTGCCGGGAACTTTGTTTCGATTGGGACGGACATGGATGCAGTTAGACCCTCTGCCTCCCGACGAAACCCAAGCGGCTGAAGCGGTCAGTGACGACGAAAGCCTCTAATAGACTTCTGATTTTGTGGGCCGCGAGTTAGTGCTGTGTCCGATTTTACCTACCCCATTTGTGCCTACTTTGAGGAGAAAATTTCATGTTACTGAATGAGAATTTGCTGCCATTGAAAGATTACCACAAGGCCAAAAAACTGATGTGGGATCCTGCCGACATTGACCTGACCCAAGATAAAACCGATTGGGCGGGCATGTCCGAACGGGAAAAAGATCTGGTCATTCGTTCGCTCGGTTTGTTTTTGGGTGGCGAAGCCTTTGTGACCCACGACCTTGCCCCATTGCTGATTGCGTTGCGGCATAACGGCGGGTGTATTGAGGAAGAAATGTTCATCACCACCCAACTTTTTGAGGAAAGTAAACACGTCGAATTTTTTGCACGGATGCTGAATGAAGTTTTGGGGGTTGACCCCGATTTAGAAAAATTAGCCGGACAAAACTACCGCGCCCTGTTTGAAACCGAACTGGCAACTGCGCTTGGACGTTTGCTAACTGACCATTCCAAACATGCCCAAGTGGAAGCCGTCTCGACCTATCACATGATTATCGAGGGGGTACTGGCGGAAACAGGTTATTATGGAATTTTTACCGCCCTCAAAAAACGCAACCTGATGCCCGGTTTGATCCGTGGCTTGGAACTGGTACAGCGTGACGAGGCGCGACATGTTGCTTTTGGCATTTATTTACTCTCCCGTTTGGTCAAAGAAGACCCCGCGCTGTGGAGTGTGATGGAAAATCGGATTAATGCCCTGTTGATGCTGGCGCAGGGGATTTTTGTGGAACTTCTTGAAAATTTTATCCCGGACATTCCCTTTGATCTCAAAATTGAGGATTTTATGGAATATGCTGCCAAGCAGTATCAAGCGCGGATGACTGTCTTGGAACGGGCAAAAATTTAATCCGATGACTCACGGGGGAAAAAAACGGCCATTCGCAGGGGGTGATTTACCCATTGCCCCACCCCTTTTTTTCCTGCTGGTTGCCTTGCTGATTTTGACCAGCCTTGCCCCCATCCAACCACCCCCTGTCCATGCACAAATTAGCGAACCCAATCTGCCCGTTACCACGCCAACCACTGCCCGTCCCCGTTTGCTGCTCAACAATGCTTATCTTGAACAGGTGCTTCGCCCTCGTATGGCAAACGAAACCCGTGCGTGGCAGGAATTTTTGCGCTATGTAGACAGCAACCAACCCGAATCCGATTTTGCAGATTATCCAGTGCAAACAATGCGTTCGCTAGCAGTGGCTTATCACCTCACAAGTAATCCCGGTTACGCCTCTCGCGCTACGATTCCTCTGTTAATCATGGTGCAGGGGTTGGAATCGCATCCTGCAATGAACACGTCTGACGCAGCATGGGATGAAAATTTCGTGGATTGGCTAACGGGGGTAGCGATTGGCTACGATTGGCTGTACGACACCCTCTCACTGGATGACCGTAACGCGCTGGTGGATGTGATGCTGCGGGCAGTTGAGATTTTGAACGACCCCGCCAGAGATGAAGGCCGCGCTTATATTCAAACTGAGGACGGCACATACCGTTTTTCTGCCTATGACCATTACGGCACACGGTTGGTATGGGCGTTGACGGCGGTAGGCATCACCTTACTAGGGGAACACGAATCGGCTACCG
Organism: uncultured Anaerolineae bacterium; assembly: GCA_964639245.1. Classification (GTDB taxonomy): domain Bacteria; phylum Chloroflexota; class Anaerolineae; order Aggregatilineales; family J027; genus SB15. Next base: position 124,250 of record CAZXCU010000011.1, on the reverse strand, counting down.
CATTAGTCGAGTATGCCCAGAATCTTTTTTCCGGGTGGATTGTTCCTGCCTTGGAAGATTTACACGGGGGTGCATGGGCAGAAGGGCCAACCTTTGGTTTTGTGGCAAATTGGGCGAGTCTCCAAACGGCGACGGCTTTTTGGATGGCGCTTGGCGAAAATTATTTTGACAACACACGCTGGTGGTATGACCGGATGCCCTATCATCTATTTTTGTATTTACCCGCAACAGAAAATGGTGTCTGGAAATACCCCTCCTTTTTCGGCGATTCCGAGCGAGGCAGCCAATCCGCTTTTTATGGACGCGCTCAGGATATGCTGCTGAGTACCATTTATAGCGGGACAGAACATGCCGCTTGGATGAACTGGTTTTTGACTCAGGAAGGCGAGGACTCGCCGGCGCTCACAGGACGGATGGCAGTGGATGAATTTTTGTGGCGGGAAGAAGATACCTCCGGTTTTCCACCCCCATGGAATACATGGTTCACGTTGCGTTCGGGGCATTTTTTTATGCGCTCCGCATGGTCACAGGATTTAACTACTCTCGACAAATCGGCGGTTTCTATCATGATGAGCGCGGGCGACCATTTTGCGACCCATCAGTTTTTTGATTCGGGGAATTTTATCCTTTCGCGGGGGGGGGATGAACTGCTGGTGAAAAGCGGTGTGTATTCGGGGGGATTTTCTGACCATGACGCGAATTATTACGGACGCACCATCGCGGGTAATACGATTCTGGTGTGTGATTTAGCCGAAAGTTTTACCCGCATTCGTCCGAATGAGACGCGGGAAGGCTGGCTGAATGACTGCGGGCAACGAACGCTGTATCCCAATCCGGCGAGTGCCATTAATCCATATTTTCGGCAAGAAAACGCCGCCACCTACGAAACAGGTGACATTTTACGGGTTGCCCAAGAAGGCGGTCTCACTTACCTTCGTGCAGACCTCACTGCCGCCTATAACAATACGAATTTTGTATCAGCAGATAACCAACCCAAAGTGCGCGAAGTGCTGCGCGAGATGGTCTATCTGCGTCCGAATATTGTACTGGTGCATGACCGCGTAACACCTATGGAAGGGGCCGCTTTTTTGCCCAGCGTGATTTTTCATACCAACAGCGAACCTACCCCGGAGGCCGATTGGTTGAAAGTGGTTGCGGGGGATTCGGCTTTGTATCTGGCGGGGATCGCGCCCCAAAACGAAGTTATGCTTTCTGATGGGTATATCGTCGCGGGGGAAACCCTAGATTTTACCCCGAATGCTTCTGAAACGGACCCTTACGGCCTCTATCACATGCAATTTACACCGATTGAGGCACGGGTTTCTCATTTTTTTGTAACGGTGATGGTTGTCGATGCAGCCGACTCAATTATTCCAGTCGCTTGGGAATTCGTACGGGGCGATGGAGTACACGGAGCAGCCAACCACGAATGGCAGGTCATGTTTGATGATGACCCCGGCAATATTTCGCTGGCGACCTTTGAAGCTAAAGCACCGAATATTCTTATCACCGGGTTACAGCCTCTGGGAGCGTATCGGCTGACTCTGCCCGATGGCACAGGCGAAGAACTTGTGGCAGACGATGCAGGAACACTCTATATTTTCTTAGACAACACAGGCGAACTGCGCCTCCAACAACAGTAGGAGATTCCATGCGACAACCGAGTGTGTTTTTAACCGTGATGCTCATTTTTTTAACAGGGATCCTCCCCGTGCAGGCGGATACTTCCACCGTGCAGGCCAATGAAACAACTCCCGCCGATTTGCTGCCCGACAATACGGGGTTGTACTTTGAACTCTCCGGTCAGAATTTGCCTGCCGATTTGGATACTTTGGCTTCGTTTTTTGCCCCTGATGGTACAGACATCCCATCCAGCGTCGATTTTTTCGCGGAAACAGATTTTGCGGCGTGGATGGGTGAACGGGTGGGAGTGGGGGTATATGTGCCATTTGACCTCAATAACCTTAATTTGCTGGATGTATTTCCCGCGCTGACCTTGATTTTTCAAGTGCGGGACGAAACTGCCGCCGATGCCTTTGTCGAAGATGTCACCGGGCAAGGCTGGAAACAAACCATTTCAGACAGCTACCGCATCTGGAAAAATCATCGTTCACTGGAGGGTCGCTCCATTTTACGCACACCCGGCTATCTGGTGATGAGCGATGCACGGGGCATCGAAACCGTGACCGAGGTGCTGGAATCGGAAAAAATGCCGCTTACGCAAAATGAGGATTTTATCCATATTACATCTGCTTTTTCTGGCACACTGAGCGCATGGGTCTATTCCAAAATCGGCGGGGTTGCCCTCTATACCGGGGATATGGTGAGTATAGAGGCGGTTTTGTTGGGTGATTCGCCCGATGAACTGCCCGACCCCATTTCGACCAGCGCCCTTGAAGCAGTGCCTCAAGATGCGTTTGTGGTTGTTGCTGGCACAGATTTCGATATTCCACTGGCCCAACTCGGCGAACTGCCACAACTTTTACTCGATTTTGTGGCGATGCTAACTGATACCGCGCAAATTTCAGCGTTGGGCGAGTCCTTCTTCCGCACCACTTTCGGCGTAGATTATGAACGGGAATTTTTGCCTTTGTTCGATGGCGAGTATGCCGCTTTTTTAACATTTGGCTTTGGCTCGGTGGATGATACACTCGGTGTGCCGGTGGACGGCGGGATTATTGTTGCACCCCAAGAAGCAACCAATGGGGTTTTTACGGCTAATACGATTGTCACCCGTTTACAGGAGTTAGAGCTGCCGATTGCGCGTGTTTCCCCCACATTGTATGTCTATGATACCGGGGATATTTTATCGGGACTGGACTTTTATTTAGGCTTCACGCAAGGGCGCTTGTATTTCAGCACCGAAAGCGGCGCGGAAGATATTCGTAACACCTTGGATGGCAGAAATATCACCGACAACGCTGTGTGGCAGCGCACCTTTGAATATGCCCCTGAAGGCACACAATTTGCGCTGTATACCAACTTGCAGACAGCGGCAGCCTTTTTAAATGCAGGGCAGGAATTTTTGCCGGATGAATTGCAAGCACCTTTGCAAAATTTCCTGTTGGCTGTTACCGACTATGTGCGTCAGTTTGACTCACTGGCCTTGTTCGGGCGTACCCATGCGGATGGCACACGCACCTGGAAACTGGTGCTGCTGCCCAATTAAGTTAGCTTTTGACCAGAATCAAGAGCATTTTAAGCGGTGTTTTCGCCAGCAAGCTATGGGGCAGGTGCGGGGGCATATAGATCCATGCACCTGCTTGGATGGGATGATTTTCGCTGCCTAAGGTGAAGTCCCCTTCGCCCGCCAAGATATGCACAATGGCAGGAAAGGCGGCGGTGTGTTCGGTCAAGCCTTCGCCCGCGTCAAAACCAAACAGGGTCACATTAACCTGTTCATTTTTGAGAAAGGCTTTGCTCACCACACTGCCTGCCGTGATTTGTGGCAGAAGGTCATCTAAATTTTCGATAAATGTGTAGTCCATTTTAGCTTGCTCCTCAATGATATTTCTGCAAGAGAACTATAATTTTTAATCTATTTGCTTGTATAGATGGAATGTTGAATCTAAAGTAGCAGAAAAGTGGGTTTCCATGGAAGATTTATCGGTTGAAGCGGCTGTTGAGACATTGAAGAATAAAAATCTCCATATTTTTAGATACCATGAGACCGCTATCCACTGTGATTTTGACTCCATCCAATATATGCAGGACGATATGGTTGGCACGACGATAATATTTGGTGAACAGTTTTACATTAAAAAAATCGATATGATGTGGCTTGCTGGTAGTTTTCTCGGACAGGGACGAGTGTACCTTGCTTCATCGCCATCCCTTTTTGAAGTTGTTAACGCTATCTATTTTTATTCTTTAATGCGTAAGCAACATGGCGATGCTCAGGCACGCTCTTTTTCTCGTGAACTGAAGCACTTACTCGTAGCTTTGCATGAGGGAGGCTTTGTAACAGAAATTATTTCACCCCATCAAATTGCTGTTTTGCCAATCAAACCCCAAACAGAACCACTTACTTCTTTTCGAGTAATGTTACGTCGTATGGATATTACTAGCAACAACTATAAGTTTATCATTGATACCCTAAAAACATAGCATCCAAACATTGCTAGCCAATTTTTACAGATAAAGCGCGTGATGAATCAACAAAATCACGTCTGTAAAGCATCTCAGTCTTTAGGCGGATCTTTCCAACTATCTTCCTTAAAACATTCCACCACCTGATTGACAACGTTTTGGAAACCCATTACACTTTGAAATGATGATTAAATAGGCACAAAGAAAGGAGCGGAAATCGATGAATTGGATGTTGTGTGCTGTACACACCGCTCTTAACGCTTACGGGATTGAAGGAGTAGCGTTTCGGCGTGCCTGCTAGTTGACATTTGAATGACTCAAAGTCAACCGCAGGTCTAACACAGAGTCCGGCGGTTTTTTGTTTTAACCGCGTGACTCCTCAAAGGCAAGCGGTTTTTTATTTGTATCACGAAAGGATTAGGACAATGAATTGTGTTTTACTCGGCGGGATGACCGCTTTTGAACCAGAAGGCATCGTTTGGAGTAAAAGAATGTATACCAATGCACAGAACAAATGGCTCACACATAAGCGGAGGTCAAAATGTACTTAAATGTCTGGGGAGCAGAAGAAGTCTACGAACAGTCGTTGAATCAAACTGAAACGCAAAAACAAGCGGAACAGAAGAACAACGAGAAGCAAAAATCTCTGGTCAAATCCGTCCTGAATTTGTGGTCAGGGAACAGCAAAGAAGAAAAAGATCCGCGTAAAAATTAAGCGGTTAAACACTTAAGGAGAAGCAAAAAATGTCTCAAAGCATCGTGCTTTTGATGGACGAGGTTCCAAACGCCGGCACCGTTACAACAGAGGTTCGCTTATCACCATCTGCGTTGGACGGTGCGGCAGCTTTGCCAGTTTTTCCAGTTTGGCAGTAGCGGCGGGCAGTGTCACCCGATGGTAAAACATCGCGGCAATTTGCCGGACATCCGAACGGCGATAGGGCTTGACCGCACCCCGTTTGAGGGCTAACCACGTTTTACGCGAACGGTAATCTTTATGAATCACAGTATGCAATTGACGGTAAAATTGGGTCGGAAATGGTCCGTGAAAAAGCATGGCTAGATCAGCGGAGTCTTGCCAATTGGTGATGGTTAAATCTGTTTTGACACTTTCATAAAATTTTGTTCCCGGTAAGGGATAACTAACGCTAATGCCAATATCCTCCGGCATTAAATCCCGTACCATTTGAATGGTTTTTTGAATATCTTCCCGATTTTCCCCCGGATACCCGAACTGCAAAAAGAATCCCACTTTAATGCCTACTTTTTTGAGTTTGCGGGTGGACTCATAAATTTGCTCAACCTGTGTGCCTTTGTCCATTGCATCGAGAACTTTTTGTGAGCCGCTTTCTGCCCCCATCCAGATGATGTCTGCGCCCGCCCGTTTCATGGCTTCAATGGTGTCGTCGACCAGCAGTAAATCGGCACGGCTAAGGCATTTGAACGGAATGTTGAGGTTGTTTTGCTCGACCAGTTCGGCAAATTCCTGTACCCAGTTCGGTTTTAACCCCAGAATATCATCGGCAAACCAGATATGGTCGGGCTGAACGTGTTCCTTAAGCCAGATCATTTCTTGCACAATATTTTGTGGCGAACGGACATTGTAACGCTGCCCCCAGATGGGCTTGGCACACCAATTGCATTTATAAGGACACCCGCGAGTCGTGACCATGTTGATGCTGTAGTAGCCATGATTGGACAGCCAGATATTTTTATAACGCGGCACGTCGACCAAATCCCACGCCGGAAAGGGAAGGTCATCTAAATTTTTAAGGACTTGGCGCGGAAGTGTGACAACTAAATTCTTATTTTCATCAAAAAAAGCTAACCCTGTAATGTCTTGTGGGGAAAGATTTGATTTGCCTGTCAAAAAATTCATCAGTTCAAGCAGGGTAAGTTCGCCTTCGCCGCGAATCACGTAATCTGCCCCATTTTCAAGATAGGCTTGATAATGGTCAGTGGCATCTGACCCGCAGATAATGACCGGAATCCCGCGCTGTTTTGCCATCTGTGTCATGTTAAAGGCGGCAGTTCGCATGTTGAGCAGACACATTTTGCTGAGGTAATTAAAATTGTCTTCGTAAATGACCGCGTATTGGGGCTGAAATTTATCCAGTGCTTCTGCCCATTCCTGTTCAGACTCTGCCAGCATCGCGTCAAACAAAGCTACGCTGTACCCCTGTTCACGGAGGAACCTCGCAGCAAACAGCGTCCCTAAGGGCGGATAGGGCATCATCGCAGCATAGAGTTTGGGGTCAAACCGCAGATAGTAGGATTGTCCAAACAAAAGATCGGTCATTCGATTTTTTCCTTTAGCCACGCGAGGGCGATGTCATAATCAAAAAAGAAGGCGCTTTCCAATTGAGGCAGAATTTTGTTGAGCTGGGATGTCCCAAATAATTTAACCGCATATCCGATTGCCCCGCGACTAATCAGTGTAGCATATCTGCCATGCAGCATGTCAGGAAATTGGCGGGCGACTTCCTGCCCAACCTGCCGATTATAAGGCGTTAACCCGATGGCTTGAAAATGGTGCAGGGCCAAAAAAGGTTTTTCCAGAGGCCATGTTGTCACATCTTCCAGCACCGCTTTTGCCCAACTGTCCACACTCTGTCGGCTGGCATCATCGGCAATATAGACCAGAATCCGATTGGCAAACAAGCGCTTGCGGCGTACAGACTGGCTAATTTCTTCGACAATTTCTTCTGAACGGGTTGGGTGGCTCATGCTGGAGCATATCCTTTTTTACAGCCTCAGATGAAATCTATCATGACTGTTCGCCCGCGTCAAAAAGAGGATCGTCCAACCCTGTCTTTTCACTCGACCCCGCTTGGCTTTATACTCTAAGAGAGTTGACCCGCGTAGGTAGTACATTTTGGAATACAAGGACTATTATAAAACACTCGGTGTCGCACGAACGGCAACCGAGAAAGAAATCAAAACGGCGTACCGCAACCTTGCCCGCCAATATCATCCCGATGTCAGCCCGGACACCGCCGAACGCTTTAAAGAAATCAATGAGGCGTATCAGGTGTTGTCAGACGCGGAAAAACGCCGCCGCTTTGACCAAATTACCTCCAGTTATACCGATTGGCAGCGCTCGAATAATCGGGAAACGGGCTTCGATTGGAGTCGCTGGACACAAGCCGAACAAAACCGCCAAGAATCGGGGGGAATTTTTTCGGACTTTTTTACGACCATTTTTGGTGAAGGCACACGCCGCACGCCACCGGGTCAAAAAGCGCCCATTGCGGGCTATGACCAAGAACTTGAGGTAACACTGACGCTTGAAGAAGCCTACACAGGCGCAAAACGGCGGGTAGATAAAGGTCGCCACTCTTTTAACGCCCATATTCCACCCGGCGTAAAAACAGGCTCAGAAATTCGCTTTGCCGGGCAGGGGGAAGCGGGTTTTGCGGGCGGAAGAGCCGGTGATTTATATATTAAAGTCACGGTACAAGACCATGCGGTTTTCACCCGTGAGGAAGATGACCTACATATGGATTTAGAAGTGCCGCTGTATACGGCAGTGCTGGGGGGCGAAGTCCGTATCCCTTCGCCGGGTGGAGTGATTCGTTTGAGAATCCCCTCAGGCACACAATCCGGCAGTACCATCCGGTTAAAAGGGCGGGGGATGCCGCGTCTGAGTAACAACAAAGAGCATGGGGATTTGTATGCCCGTGTGTTAATTCACATTCCAACCGATTTAACGTCGGAAGAGGAAGACCTTTTCCGACAATTAGCTGCGCTTCGCAAATAAGGTTAGGAAACACTATGGAACGCTTTGCACGCATTTTCTTTTTGCTGACGCTGGTGGTGGGCATTATCGCCGTTGGTATTTTTACGCTGAGTATTGCCAACCTTGCACTGGAAAATAACGCCAACAATCGGGTTTTTGAACCCCAGGCCAATCGTACCCGCCTCGATACGCTGGCAAAACAAGCCGCTACGCCGACGCTTGTGGCGGTTTCATCGGTAGAGGACATCACCACAGGCGATGAAATGCGAATCAATATTTACCAGCGTGTCAATCCGGCGGTGGTCAATATCGAAATTACGCAGCGCACCACCTATTTTGATGGGGTCGATGCCAGTGGGTCGGGTTTTGTCTATGACCTGAACGGGCATATCATCACCAATGCTCATGTCGTGCGTGATGCGATTGAAATTCTGGTCACGTTTCATGATGGCTACGTGACAACGGCTGAAATTGTTGGCTTTGATGAATATTCGGATCTGGCGGTGATTCGGGTGGATGTCAACGAAGAACGGCTGATTCCCGTGACAGTTGGCGACAGCAGTCAACTGCTGGTCGGACAAAGTGTGGTAGCGATTGGCAACCCCTTTGGGCTGCAAGGCAGTTTAACCGAAGGCATTATCAGCGCTTTGGGACGCGCCCTGCCTTCCGCCCAATTGATTAGCCAGGCCAACGCAAGTTTTAATAACCCCTCGATTATTCAAGTCGATGCGTCGATTAACCCCGGCAATTCCGGTGGCCCACTGCTGAATTATCGTGGAGAGGTCATTGGCGTGAATACGGCGATTCGGACAGAAAGTGGCACCTTTGAAGGGGTCGCCTTTGCTGTCCCCTCCAATACCTTAAAACGGATTGCGCCCCAACTCATTGAAAACGGTGCAGTCGAGTATTCGTGGTTAGGGGTTTCTACCACGCCCGACGAACCCGGTTTTAGCGTGGCGGCGCTGGCAGAATCTTTGAGTTTGCCTGTGGATCATGGGGTCTTGGTGGAGGAAGTCACTCCGGGTTCACCGGCGGCGGACGCGGGGATACAGGGTGGCACGACCACAAAAATTGTGCGCGGGGTCGAAATTTTAACCAATGGCGATATTATCGTGGCGGTCAACGGCGTGTTTGTGCGCGATTTAGACCAACTACTCGGGTATCTGGTTGAAAATACCTCACCGGGGGACACCGTAACCATGACAATTGTACGTGGTGAAGAAACGCTCGATTTACCTGTCACCTTAGGAGTACGTCCATGACAACTCCCATCAGCCACATTTTGCCTCAACTGGAAATCAACACCGATTTAGCCCGTCGTATAATTGTGGATTTTATCCGCGATTCGGTGCATCGGACGGGCTTGAAAAAAGCGGTTATTGGCTTAAGCGGGGGAATTGACTCGGCCCTAAGCGCCTTTTTAACCGCCGAAGCGTTGGGCAGCGAAAATGTCAAAGTGTTTCGGATGCCCTACCGCACTTCGTCTGAAAACAGCCTGACCGATGCTGATGCGGTGATTGAATCGCTGGGGGTGCAGTTTGACACCGTTGAAATTACGGACATGGTTGACCCGTTGTTTGCCCGATTCCCGGAGATGAATTCCATGCGGAAGGGCAATATCATGGCGCGGGCGCGAATGATAGTGCTGTACGACCAGTCCGCAGCATTTGGCGGGTTGGTGATTGGCACCAGCAACAAAACCGAAATGCTACTCGGTTACAGCACCCTTTACGGTGACAGCGCTGCCGCCATGCAGCCCATCGGCGATTTGTATAAACATCAGATTCGCCAGCTTTCTAGCGCGGTGGGGGTGCCAGTGAGTGTGATTCAAAAACCCCCTTCGGCGGATTTGTGGGAAGGGCAAACCGACGAGGGTGAATTGGGCTATACCTACGACATGGTAGACCAACTGCTCTATCTGCTGGTGGATGAACGTTACCGCCCTGAAGAGTGTGTGGAACAGGGCTTTGATAAAATGTTCGTGGAAAAAGTCTGGCGCAGGGTCAAAGCCAATCACTATAAACGCACTATGCCGAATATCCCGAAGATGAGCCGCCGCACCATTGGACAGGATTTTCTGTATTTACGCGATTGGACGGGGTAAGTTTAATTTACAGTTTGACTCACAATAGTCTTGCCATTAAAATGAGAACATCTGGGCTAAGGTATTAATTTCAATGGGCTTAATCTTTATAAGCTATAGTCGAAACGACGAAAAATTTGCTGCTCAACTTAAATTACTACTAGAGGAAGCCAATTTTTCTGTTTGGATAGATAAAAGTGCTATTAAACCCGGATCAAGATGGATTGAATCTGTAAAAAAAGGAATTGAAGAAAGTTCTGTAGTAATTGTTTTAGACTCCCCCCATAGTCAGATGTCCGAGAATGTTGAATGTGAAATCCTTTATGCAAAAAAGAAAAATAAGATTATTTTGCCTGTTTTGCTAAATGGTGAGCCTTCCTTCCTTTTGCTAAATCGCCAACATATTAGTTGGGATGATAATTTAGTCGCTAATATAGCTAAATCCATCATTAAAGATTTCTCAAATGATTCTTGCTCCAAGAAAAATAAAAAAAGTAACCCATTTAGTATACTAAAATCTGGTAACGACATTTTAAAAAATGCTACTTTTGAACCTCAAACCTTTAGTTTTGGAGACAAACTCCAAAGTATCCATTTCTACTTATAGCAGAAGTTCAACAATAATTCATATTCTTTACACAATTTAATGCGTAAGAACTACAAGCGGAACAGCGTCCATTTCTATTAGAAGTTTGTCAGGATTCCACAAATCGTTTGACAAGCCGCGACTCATCGCCTAAACTTTGGAAGAGCTTTAATTTTGGAAACCATCATGAACCTATATTTGCAGGCTTGCTTGTGTCGGAAGCAGGGGCGTTAATCTCCTCTTCGCATAAGTAATTCAGAAGCCGAATCGACTAACAATTTAGGCCAGCAGGCCACCGCGAAGAAGAGAGCGTCCCTGAGACAGTGTGGAAAACACTGTGCGGTTACGAGGGAACTCTCTTTTTTGTTTGTCTGCTGGCCTTTTCTTTTATCGAATACACATAAACAAGGGGAATGTATGCTGCTGACGACGGCAAGGCCAAAAATCCAAACACACCGCATTGAAGACCTGATTGGCAATACGCCTCTCCTGAGTTTTCAAAATGTGACCGCCCATCTGCCGGAAGACATTGAAATTTACGCGAAAGCGGAATGGTACAATCCGGCGGGGAGTGTGAAAGACCGCGCCGCCTATAACATGATTCTCACGGCTGAGGAACAGGGACTCATTACGCCCGGTAAAACGACCCTGCTCGACAGCACCAGTGGCAACACTGGCATCGCCTACGCTCTCATCGGGGCTTCTCGTGGATACAAAGTGAAATTATTCATGCCCGAAAACGCCAGCCCGGAACGGGTCAAAATTTTACAGGCATATGGGACAGAAGTCGTGTTTACCGACCCGCTTGAAGGTTCGGACGGGGCAATTTTAGCCGTGCGTGAACTCGCGCAAGCCGAACCGGAAAAATATTTCTACGTCAATCAATACAACAACGATGCCAACTGGCAGGCGCATTACAAAACAACGGGCGTTGAGATCTGGGAACAGACCGAAGGCCGCGTGACCCATTTTCTGGCAGGACTTGGTACAAGCGGTACATTGATGGGAACAGGTCGCCGCTTGAAAAAATACAATCCCGATATTCAGGTGCTTTCCATTCAACCGGATTCTCCCTTTAACGGATTGGAAGGGCTGAAACACATGGAAACCGCCATTAACCCCGGCATTTATGATGCTCATTTCGCTGACCGCAATCTGGGGATTAGCACCGAAACCACCTACCGGATGGCACGGCGTTTGGCACGGGAAGAAGGGCTGCTGGTGGGGATTAGTTCGGCGGCAGCGATGGTCGGTGCGTTGCAAATCGCGGAAGAAATGGCGCAGGACAACCAACCCGCCGTGATTGTGACGATTTTCCCCGACAATGCTTACAAATATCTCTCCGATAAATTCTGGACGGAGCAGGATTAATGTCTGTCATTCTTCCTAATGATATTCACAACCAGATTCGGCATTATCTGGAAGGAACATTTCCGAACGAAGGCGGTGGGTTTCTCATCGGAAAAATCGCTGAGGGTGTGCGGACGGTGACTGAACATCGGTTTGTGGAAAATACCTTTGAAACAGAGGAACAGTACCATCGCTATTTGATGGAAAGTGGCGCATACCAGCAGGCTGAAGATGATGCCGATGCCAGAGGGCTTTCGCTTATCGGATATTTCCATTCGCATCCGAATCATCCTGCCATTCCGTCCGAATTTGACCGCATTCATGCGTGGCCTCATTTTTTGTACCTGATTGTCTCGGTGCGAGATGGCAAAGCGGCGGAATCGCTGGCATGGGAATTGGCTGACAATCGTGAACGGTTTGATCCGCTTACGTTGAAAGAAACAAATGAAGTTTGATCAAGGGGAATACATTCAATGACTGTAGCAATCAAGGAATTGGTCAGTACGGAATGGGTCGCTGAACATTTAAATACCGCCGGTGTCCGTCTGGTCGAAATTGATGTGGAAACCAGCACCTACGCCGAAAAAGGGCATTTACCGGGTGCAGTGGCCTTCAATTGGACTTCGCAACTCCAAGACCAAGAACTCCGCGATATTATCACGAAGGAAAATTTTGAAAAACTGTTGTCGGAAAATGGCATCACCAAAGCTGATCATGTGGTGATTTACGGTGATAACAACAACTGGTTCGCGGCCTATGCTTTCTGGCTCTTCAAATATTACAACCATGAAAATGTCAGCCTGATGAACGGCGGACGCAAACGCTGGGAATTGGATGGACGGGAATTTGTGTCTGATATTCCTGCCTATCCTGCCAGTAATTATGTGATTGATAAAATCAACAAGGAATATCGGGCTGACCGCGATTACATCCGTGAACGGCTGGAACGGGATGGCTTTGGCTTGGTCGATGTGCGTTCAGTGGATGAATACACAGGCAAAATTCTCGCTCCTCCCGGCATGACCGAAACTGCCCAGCGCGGCGGACACATTCCCGGCGCAAGCAATATCCCGTGGGCCAAAGCCGTCAATGAAGATGGCACATACAAAAGCCCTGAAGAATTACGCGCCTTGTATGGCGACGAAGGCATCAACGGGGAACTGGACGAAATTGTGGCGTACTGCCGCATCGGAGAACGGTCTTCCCATTCATGGTTCGCGTTGAAATATCTGCTGGGCTATCAGCATGTGCGAAATTACGATGGTTCTTGGACAGAATGGGGTAATCTCATCGGCAACCCGATTCGTAAAGGCGCGGAAAGATAAATTTTAGTTTTGGGAGAAGGGCGGGCAATCTCGCTCTTTCTGAGATGGATGATGATTTCATCGTCCGAAAAATTTGTTAAAAATGTGGTGTTCAATCAAATTTTGGAGCAGTAAAAGCATGGCAAGTATCAAAATTCCGACCCCCTTACGGGCATATACAGGCGGGCAAGCGGTTGTCCAAGTGTCTGGTAGTAATGTTCAAGCAATCTTAAACGACCTGACCGCGCAGCACCCCGACCTGCGGAATCATATTTTTGAAGGCGATAAACTGCGGAGCTTCGTGAATATTTTCATCGGGCAAGAAGATACCCGTTTTCGGGATGGGTTAGAAACCCCGGTGAGCGAAACAGACGAGCTTCGTATTATTCCATCCATCGCGGGAGGGTAATTTTCATGGTACGCAAAGTTGACCACAATGCCTTAAGAACCAATCAAACCTTCATTATCGGGCTGCTGATCATCGCGTTTGTGGCGGAACTGCCCTTGCTGGTCGCCTTTGTTGCGGCGGTGATGGTCATTGGGGCCGCTTACCCACCCGCCCGTTTATTTGTGCGTGTTTACCAGCACATTTTGAAGCCAGCCGGACTCGTCAAGCCGGATGTCATCACCGACAACCCCGAACCACACCGTTTTGCGATGGCGGTGGGGGGTGTTTTTCTGGTTGCTTCCACCCTTGCGCTGTTTGCAGAAGCCGCCTTGGTGGGCTGGGTGCTGGCGTGGATTGTGATTGTCCTGGCTGCGCTGAATTTGTTCATTGGCTTTTGTGCGGGCTGCTTTGTGTACTACCAATTGAACAAACTGGGACTGCCCGGTTTTACCCAAGCACCGATTGAGGTGTCCCGATGATCGAACGGATTGTTCTCACTACCTTGATTATTGTCGGATTTATAGTCGCCTATCGGGTGTGGAATTGGTTGCAAATGCAGCGAATCACCCAGACAGACCCCTTGCTGGTCAATTTTGAATCGGGCAAGCCAGGTGTGATTTTATTCACGGCTGACCACTGCGCCCCCTGCAAATTTCAGCAGCGTCCCGCGTTGCAGCGCTTGAAAGCCGAAACCCAAGAATTGCAGGTGATTGAGGTGGATGTCGAAGCGAATCCAGAAGCGGCGCAACGCTGGGGAGTGATGTCTTTGCCCACCACCTATGTTTTGGACAAAGCAGGCCAACCGAAAGCCATCAATCACGGCGTAACCTCTACCGAGAAATTGAAACAACAACTTGAATCAATCGCCTAAGAGCTAAGGAAAAAGCATGGCAGTACCAGTTAGCATCATTGACCCCGCTGAGGTCAAGTTATCAAAAGAAGAAGTTTTACGCTACAGCCGTCATCTCATCATGCCGGAAGTGGGGGTGGCAGGGCAGAAAAAACTCAAGGCCGCCAAAATTTTACTCATTGGCACAGGTGGCTTAGGCAGCCCAACCTCCCTGTATCTGGCTGCCGCCGGTGTAGGTACACTCGGTATTGTAGATTATGACGTGGTGGATTTTACCAATTTACAACGTCAGGTCATTCATGGCACCAAAGATGTGGGCAAACCCAAATTACAATCGGCGGCGGAAACGCTGGCGGATGTGAATCCCTTTGTCAAATTGGTGCAGTACGAAGTTCCCTTTACCAGTGAAAATGCGCTGGAAATCGCCAAAGATTACGACATGATCATTGACGGAACCGACAATTTCCCCACGCGCTATCTGGTGAATGACACCGCCGTGATGTTAGGGATTCCGAATATCTACGGGAGCATTTTCCGCTTTGAAGGTCAGGTCAGTGTATTTGGGATGGAAGAAGGGCCGTGCTATCGCTGCATGTTCCCCGAACCCCCCCCGCCCGGACTCGTGCCTAGCTGTGCAGAAGGTGGCGTGTTGGGAATTTTGCCCGGAACAATTGGCACACTCCAAGCCACCGAAGCCATCAAAATTATCATGGGCATTGGCAAGCCGCTGATTGGGCGGATGCTCCTGTATGATGCGCTGGAAATGACATGGGACACGATTAAAATTCGGAAAAATCCTGCCTGCCCTGTGTGCAGCGAACATCCAACCATCACCGAACTCATGGACTATGAACAATTCTGCGGGGTACCAGCCCATGACCGCAGCGAATATGGTAAGGGGTCTGAACAACGCCCTGTTCCCGGCATCACCGTCAAAGAATACAAAGAACGGTTGGATGCGGGTGAAAATATGTTCCTGCTGGATGTGCGCGACCCCCATGAAGCGGAAATCAGTGCTATGGGTGGGGTGTTAATCCCGAAAAATGTAGTGCGCCAACGGTTGAACGAAATCCCACGCGATGTTCCCGTTGTGGTTCACTGTCGTACCGGAGTTCGCAGCGCCGATGTGGTGCGCTGGTTGGAAAATGAGGGCTATACCAACGCGGTTAATT
Organism: uncultured Anaerolineae bacterium; assembly: GCA_964639245.1. Taxonomy (GTDB): domain Bacteria; phylum Chloroflexota; class Anaerolineae; order Aggregatilineales; family J027; genus SB15. The sequence goes on along the minus strand of CAZXCU010000011.1, from coordinate 108,692 downwards.
TGCTCGGTGGAATTAATGCTTGGGCAACCAAGATAGATACCAGCTTGCCGACCTACTAAACTCCAAAAAAATTACGGGTGGGAAATTTTTCCCCACCCGTGTTTCCCCAATTTATCGACCTCACCCTAAACAGCAGATAAGGCTAACTGCTGCGGGACACATAAAAGTTGAAAAGCCCATTGATATTTTCGCGGTCATCTTGGCGTTCGTAGCCGCGTGTCACGACCATCACCATGTACCGTCCAGATTCGTCAAGTGGCACACCCTGCAACAAGGCACTCAAGGCAAAACCACTGCTATCATCATCTAACGCGATTCGTTCGCCTTCAGTATTAAACACGTACAGAACCGTGTCGAGACTTTCACTTTCTGCATATAAATCTATGGAGAGCGAATCTTGGACAGTCAGAGTCGAAAGCAGCACCGGATTTTCCCCCGTGACTTGCACGCCCTCATAAATGTTGTCTGGTTCAAGAGCAGGCAGTTCCGCGTCGGTGAAACCACTTTCGGCATCAACCGCACTTGCCCCTGTCATCAAGATTTGATAATCGCCTTCCGCTTCTGTCCATTCGTATAAACTGCGATAGGTGGTCGCCAGCACAAAATATGTACCGTCATAGGGTAGTTGCATTTCAACAGTGGCGTTTAATTCGCCGTTGCTGTCATCGTTCCAACCAACCAAGCGCCCGTCCAACCCCAAAACAACCAAGGCGGGGTCAAGGGTGCCATCGGAAGAAAGCATTTGCACCGTGACAACATCCCCCTGAGCGCCATAAAAGGTATACAGGTGCATATCATTTTCAGGTTCGATGCGTCCTGCTAAAGGCGAATCTGCCGATAATACCCCCGCAACCCCTAATTCACCTTGTTGCCGGGCAGAAACCATCCCCGCCATCAGGAAAATCGTCAAAAGAATGAATGTCAGCCGTTTCATGATGCACTACCCTCACTTTTTTTAAGCCGCTGCTTAAACATTTTTCGCCAACTCGGAGTCAGTGGCGCAAGTTCACTAAATTCTTGTGCCAATGCAAGGTTATCTTTTTCATTTAAGGCGCGATTCACCCGCACAATCTTAGCTGCGGGGTGGGGCCGTTCGATTACTTGGATGGTCTCGCCCGCCGAGACTAGCCCTTCTTGGAGTACCCGCAAATAAAACCCGGTGCGGCCTGTTTCGGCAACCAGTTTTTGAAAACCCATCTGCTGGAGTTTGTCATCCTGCTTCCAGCAAGGGATACGAGGTTGGGAAACTTGAAAGGTTGCGCTGCCAATTTGCCAGATATCCCCTACAGAGACATCCATTTCACTCAGCCCGGTCAGAGTGAAATTTTCACCAAACGCGCCCGGCTGCAAATCCCATTGAAAATAGCTGTTCCAGTAGGCATGATGAATCATCGGGTGACAGCAAACCGCCTTGTCTGCCCCACCATGATTTTTGGTATCACCGACCCCATCACCCACGAGTCCCAATGTTTTGACCTCGATTGCACCCTCAACAGACTGTTTAAAAATACCCGTTTGCCAGATCGATTCACCATCGGTATGGGTTTTGGGCATTCCTACCTGAATTGATGTTAAAATCCAATCCATCACTTGATTCGCCTCTCACTGCTATTTTACTGTATCTTGGAAACTAAGCGCGATTTGCTCAGGCAAGCGGTGGACAACAACCTATAGAGTTATTATCCGCCCAAAATTGTCCTGTGCAGCCCCTAAAATTAGGGGTTATCTTCTGGATAGGATGAAACACAAGGAAACTTACCCATGACGGATTTTCAAACTCTAGCGACTGCTGCCGAAACCAATCCTGCCACGGCTGATTTTGCCGCGCTGCGGGAAGCCTATCTCACTTATGCAAAACGCTCGGTCAAGCATATTTCACAGCAAAAGTTGATGCAAATAACCAATCATGTGGCTGGTTTTGAGGAAGTTGCCCAAACCTGCCAGAAAATTCTGGACGAAAATCCGATGGATTTGGAGGCGCGGTTGTTCATGGCATTGGCACAGGAAAAAATCGGCAACCGGACAGAGGCAGAAAAACAGCATCTTTTTGCCGAGCGTATGATCGACGCAATTCTGGCAACCGGCGATGGCAAATCCTTTGAAGGCGCATGGAAACTGATTGCGGATATGGAAGCATGGGCGGTAATGCGGGTTTTTGGGATGCGTGCCAAAAGCCATACCCGCCACAAACAAGCAGATGCAATTTTTGATGTGTACGAAGGCATCATTGGGGACAGAGAAGTGACGATGTATTTTGACGTGACTAATCCGGTACAGTTTGTAGAAAACAGTATCATTGGCGATATGTCAGAATAATTTCAGGTGAACGTGGGGAAGGCAACAGGCGATGACTTTTCTTGACTTTTATAATGAAGGAAGGTGATAGAAGTTGTCTGTGATGCTTAAAAATCTGCGTTTGGTTTTGTGGTCAAATCGTCGCTGGTGGCAGCGCGGGATGATGATAGGCTTGGTTTTGTGCCTGCTGGTCATCGGGTTTTTATACCAATGGCTGTTGGCTGATTTGCCTGATGTAGAGGCCATCGACGCGGGATTGGTGCTGCCCAGTACCCGCATTTATGACCGTAACGGGCAACTTTTATATGAGATTGTTGATTTGTATGAAGGCAGTCATCAAACCGTTGCATTGGATGAACTGCCCCAGTGCCTGATAGATGCGACGATTGCCACCGAAGATGCCAATTTCTACCAACATCCCGGCGTGGATCTTGAAGGGGTCATACGGGCGGTGTGGATTAACTTGCGCGGGGGCGAAGTCCAAGCGGGGGGAAGTACCATCACCCAACAGGTTGCCCGTACCCTGCTCTTGGCGGACGAAAAATCGGAACGGACGATGCGCCGCAAACTCCGCGAGATGATTCTGGCAGTAGAACTCACTCGCACGTACAGCCGCGATGAAATTCTGGAATTGTATTTAAACCAAACTTACTATGGAAATCTGGCTTATGGGGTCGAAGCCGCTTCCCAAGTCTATTTTGGTCACTCCGCCCAACATCTAAGTTTGGCGGAATGTGCGATGCTGGCAGGACTGCCACAAACCCCCGCCGAATACAATCCCCTTGCCAATCCCGAAGGGGCCAAAGCCCGTCAGGAAGTGGTCTTGGGGTTGATGGTCAAACATGGCTACCTGACCGAATCCGAAGCGAAAATTGCTCAAAATGAAGAACTCCATTATTCCTCTGCGCCCTTTGAGATTCTTGCCCCGCATTTTGTAGCGGCGGTATGGACACAATTAGAACGGGATTATGGGGCAGAACTTTTGGATGGCGGCTTAGAAGTCACGACCACACTTGATTTAGGCTGGCAGCAGACCGGAGAAGCCATCGTCAAACGTCAGATTGACCTGTTGAACAACCCAATCGATGGCACACCGCCGAAAAATGCCAACAATGCCGCACTGGTCGCCATGGATCCCTATACTGGACAAATTTTGACGATGGTGGGTAGCCCTGATTATTTTAATGAAGCGATTGACGGCAATGTGAATGCGGCGCTGGCCTTTCGTCAGCCGGGTTCGACGCTCAAACCGTTTACCTATGCCGCCGCTTTTGACCCATCTACGCCGGAACCGATGACTCCCGCCACGATGATTTTAGATATTGGCACACCCTTTGTGACACGTCGTTTAGAAAGTTATACCCCATCCAATTTTGGCTTGGTTGAACACGGCCCGGTTAGAATCCGTGAGGCATTGGCGGGATCCTATAATATTCCGGCGGTGGTGGCGTTAGACCATGTAGGGTTAGATGCTTTAATCAGCCTCACCACCCGTTTAGGGATTTCCACCCTAACAGACAGCAGTCGTTTTGATTTATCGCTGACCTTGGGCGGGGGAGAAGTACAACTCATCGAATTGACCTCGGCATATGCGGCTTTCACCAATGGAGGCCAGCGCATTGACCCCGTGTATATTTTGGAAGTCAAAAATGGGGATGGCGACATTCTCTACCAATGGGATGCAGAGGATTTTGGTACACCCGAACTTGACCCGCGAATCTCATTTTTGATAACCGATATGCTTTCGGACGAAGAGGCGCGGATTCCCTCGTTTGGGCGGGGGAGTGCGCTGAGTATTGGTCGGCCTGCGGCGGCTAAAACCGGCACTACAACGGATTTTCGGGACAACTGGACAGTCGGCTATACCCCGAATCTGGTCGTGGGGGTATGGGTGGGTAATGCGGACAATACCCCGATGAAAAATATTACGGGGGTCAGCGGGGCAGGGCCAATCTGGAATCTGTTCATCCGCGAGGTACTCAAAGGGCAGCCCGAACTTCACTGGACTCCGCCAGAAGGCCTGGTACGAACGCAGGTCTGCGCGACAAGTGGGTTGCTACCGACTCCTGAATGTCCGCAGCGTGCATGGGAATGGTTTTTAGCGGAAGTTGTGCCAACCGAAAAAGATAACCTGTACCAGAAATTTGAAATTGATACACGGACTGGCCTGCTCGCAGAGGAAGCCACTCCAGCAGAATTTAGCAAGGAAGAAATTTATCTGGTGCTGCCACAGGAAGCGCGGTCATGGGCAGCCCAAAATGGCATTCCTGCTCCGCCACTCGGTGCAGTCGCTGTCGGTGAAAATAACGTGCCGCTGCGCTTGCTTTCGCCTGACCCCTATACGATTTTTCAATTGACTCCACTTACCCCGTTGGAAACCCAGCGAATTTTGCTGCGGGTGACAACGCCGGTGGATACGATTACTCTGACCTATTATTTAGACGATAAACTTCTCGATATGGTTGACCAAGCGCCGTTTGACGTGTGGTGGGAACTTTTGCCGGGACGACACACCCTCTACGCAACGGCAACCTTAGAATCGGGAGAAATTTTAGAAAGTGAACCGATTCATTTTCAAGTCAATTCGTGGATTCCGCCGGATGAACGCCCTTCCAGTGGCGAAGCGGAGTAAAACTTACGCGATTAGGCGATAGCCAATGCCCGGCACCGTGAGGAGTAAGGATGGGTTGCTGGGGTCTGGTTCAATTTTTTCACGCAGACGGCGAATATGTACATTGACGGTGCGTTCACTGTCGACATCGGTTTCATATCCCCATACAGAATCCAGCAATTGAGCGCGGGTGAGCGCTTGGTTGGGGTGCTGCGCCATAAAAACCAGCAAACGAAATTCTGTTGGGGTGAGGTTCAACGGTTGGTTATCACGCCATACCTGCCCCCGCCAATTATCTATCACCAAGTCGTTCACATAGAATAAATTGGCTTCGGTAGCAGAAAATTCACCATAGGCACGACGCAGCATCGCCCGCACCCGTGATTGCAACTCACGCAAGCTGTAAGGTTTGGTCATGTAATCATCTGCCCCCATCTCCAGCCCCAATACTTTGTCCATTTCCTCGCGTTGGACGGTGAGCATCAAAATGGGTTGGCGCAGTTTAAGCTGGCGCAGTTGGCGGCAAAAATCAAAACCTGAGCCGTCCGGCAAACGCACATCCAGCACCATTAAATGAGGGTTGTGGTCACGGGCATACTGCACACCCTCTGTTCCAGTTGCTTTCCAGACCACCGAGTAGCCATCCCGCGAGAGTCCCTCCTGCAAACCGCGCCCTACACCGGGGTCATCCTCGATAATTAAAATAGTGAAAGATTGATTCATCTGATAACCCTCATACCACAGGCAATTGAAGCAAAAAAGCCGTTCCGTGTATCGAACTCTCAACACTGACTTTGCCCTGATGTCCTTCCACAATCGCACGGGTAATTGCCAACCCCAAGCCACTGCCGGGGTAGGCCGCAGCGTTGCGTCCCCGATGAAAACGGCTGAAAAGGTAGGGCAAATCTTCGGTGGGAATTCCGATGCCGCTGTCTTTTACCCAGAGCTTAATTTCATGAACCTCTTTGCACAGCCCAACGGTAATTGCGCCGTTTTCGGGCGTAAATTTGATGGCATTGTCCAGCAAATTGCAGATAACCTGTCGGAGTTGGGCTTCATTTAGATGGGCGGTTATGGGGTTGGCAGGCACCTCCAATTGGAACTGCACACCGGATTGTTCTGCCCGTGAGGCATATAATTCGCTGGTTTCCCGCAGCACCTCAACTAAGTTGACCGGATGTCTTTCTTCACGCCCCATGCCCGACTCAATCCGTGATAAATCGAGCAAATCATTCGTCATGGATTCGAGACGCTTCAATTGACTTAAGCCCTGGGAGATGAAGTGGGATTTTTTCGTTTCTTGCGGTTCGGTCAGCGCCAATTCGAGGTTGGCATGGAGCGCGGTGATGGGCGTGTGAAGTTCGTGAGCAGCATCGGCCACAAAACTTCGCAGCGTCGTAATGGTATTTTCGACACGGGTAGCCATCTCATTAAATGAGTGGGCTAAAATCCCGAATTCATCACGCCGTTTGAGATTCACCCGCGCAGAAAGATCGCCATCGGACATACGCTGGGTGGTGTTCGCCAGCATCAAAACAGGTTGGCTCAACTGGTAGCTAATAAAAAATCCCGCCAGAATTGCCAGTGTGACCGAAATTGCGCCAGCCCCAACAAGGGCTTGAGTGACACTATCCAGAATTTTTATCCCGAAGGCTGGCCCTTCGGAAAGTTGAATGTAACCAATGGGTTGTTGATGCCCGTCCAATAAAACGGACTGTACTTTTTGTTCGGAACGTTGTTCTGGCGAACTATCCCGACTCAACCGCCTGCCAAAAGGTGTGTCCGAAGTTCCGAAAAACATGGCATCTGCTTGAGTCGCTGGATAGGTTTGCCCTCCTTGAATCGGCTGGTTAAAAATTGTAATAGTGGAATCTACATAGGGTTGTCCAAAATCAGAACCGTAAATCACAAAGTCCTGAGTGGGTCTTCTCGCGCTAATCGAAATCATCTGGTTGGCCTGTGGGCTACCCGAATCAGCGATAATCTCGCCGTTGGTGTTGTAGAGCATGATACGCGCTTGCGCCAGAAACGAGAGATTTCTGAGCTGGCTTTCGAGTGCTTCTGAGGACGTATCCTTCTCATAATTGCGGGAGATTGCTTCGCTGACCGCCCGCGCATTTTCCATCAAATGCTCAAACTCCTGCTGTTCGTAATAATCATGCAGGGTGGTGAGCAAAATGGTCGCCAAAGACACGACTGCAACCAGCGCAATTGCCGCATAGCTCAACGGCAACCGCCAGCGAATAGATTGCATCATCAATCCCATCAATATTGTTACCTCTTTAGCCTATGCGGGGCGGGTTTCAATTCGATTACAGCGCGATTACAACCTTGTAATCTCTATTCTAATTCACCTCACGCGCAAAAGTGATTACGAAACCGTAATCTGCACGTAACCCCACCGAAACCTGCACCTTTGATAATGCAGGCTGTTTAAACGGAAAGGCAACAGTTTGATGAAACAAAAAGCATATATTTTGCTGCTGGTGGTCTTGGTGGGCAGTGCATTTTTTGCTCCCCAAGCCCATGCTCAAAACGAAGTCACCATTACCCTTGTGGTATCAGACTTTATGCAGGATTTTATTACCGATGACGTGATTCAGCGTTTTGAAGATGCCAACCCCGGTATTCAGGTACAGGTCAAAACCAGCCCACAAGCCAACTTTTTCGGGTCGGCTGCTTCTGGGATTGACGATTATCTCTCTGGCGCGGCGGATTATGTGAGTAGTGGGGATGTGGTATATCTGGGGTCAAATACCCTATCGCCAGAAGCCACCCGCGCTGGTTATTTCCTTGATTTAAAACCGCTTGTGCAGGCGGATACCGCGCTCAATACAGCTGATTTCTACCCGGTGGCATGGGACTCGTATCAATGGGACAACGGCCTATGGGCGATTCCGACCTCTTTGGATGTGGTGATTTTGTCCTATGACCCCGCCGCGTTTGATGCTGCCGGACTCCCTTATCCTAACAGCGCATGGACAATGGATGACCTTGCCAACGCTGCCCGCGCCCTGACTCAGAAAGATGCCACCGGTGCGGTCACACAGGCGGGATTAACCGATTTTGGCGGGTATCTGCCCTATTTGTTGAGAAGTCTGGCGGGGACGGGTTTTTATACTGATGACCCATTGGCTGCCAGCCCGACTTTTGCCAATCCCGCCCTTGAATCCCTGCTGAATACATGGGTTGACCTTAAAAATGAAGGGGCTATCGGGGGATTTGAGGATGGCATGGTTTTTATAATTGGCGGCGGAGATGGCTCACCAATGTCGTTGACCCAGAGTTTTGGGTTGTCTTCCGGGCCAAATCAGGAGACTGTCATTTTAGGGTCGCTGCTGCCCGGTAACAAAGCCGGTGTTATCGCGCAAGGTTTCGGAGTGAGCGCGGGAACACTCACTCCTGAAGCCTCCTATAAACTTGCCAAATTCCTCTCAGAACAACCTGAAGTCGCCAATACTTTCCAAAGTGTTAGCCCGGCACGCACCAGTTTGGTGGGCGTAGAAACTCAGGGGCAGGGCGGTCCCGGCGGCGGTGGTCGTGGCTTCAGAGGCAATTTCTCAGCCGAAAACCAAGCGGTCATTGACAGCGCAATCGTGAATGGCCTTTCTCTCTCGCAGATGCGCTATGCAGATTACCTGAGTCTCGCTGTCACAAAAATCCAAGAAGGGGCAGATGCGATAACGGCTTTGCAAGAAATCGAACTGGAGGCGGTGTCGAATTTACAAACAGCTGCCGCAAAACGCGATGAAGGCGTGGTAACAGTGGCAACCCCTGTCCCCGAAGTGCAGCTTGCGCCCGGTGAAATTGCGCTCAATTTTGGGATTGTGTCGTTTGTTTCCCCCCTGCCTAACCAACAAGCATGGGATCAATTGGCAGCAGATTTTGCGGCGAGTGACCCCGAAGTGGGGGTGGTGAATCTGGATACTGCCCGCGATAACGACTTGGATACCTTGACCAGCGAATATGAATGTTTCTATATGACCAACAACGCGGTACAGGGTGGGGATGTTTCCAGTCTGCTGGATTTAACCCCCTTCATGCGCGATGACCTCTCGATTGATGAAAATGACTTCATCGGCAATACGCTCGCGCAGGTGCAGGTAGATAACAAATACTATGCGCTACCGATTTCGATCTTACCGGAGGTGTTAAATCTCAATACGGATATTTTCGCCCAATATGGCGCAACGCTGCCCGCCGATACTTGGACGGTGGATACCTTTGTAGATACGTTGCAAACACTGAAACCAACCCCCGACGATGCAGCCCCGTTTGTGACGGGTTTTTCGGGCGACAACACCTTTTTGATGCTCATTGCGGCTTTTGGTGGTCTGCCAATTGATTACCGCACCAGTCCTCCCACCATTAATTTCACTGACCCCACCACCCTTGAAGCGATTCGCCAGGTGTTGGATTTAGCGAAAAATGGTTACATCCAATATGACGGTTTGTCCCAGTTCGGCGGCGGGGGTGGAGCGGTGCTAATGATTGGGGGAACGGAAAGCGAAAATGCCATCACCCCGCAATCTTCCGGTTTGCCCCGTTTTGGTGGCCCGAATGGCAACACGACTTCTTACCTAACCAACTATCCGCGTGGCAGCCAGTATGTGCCGATTTCTTACGATATGGGAACGGCATACATCAGCATCAATGCTCAAAATCCCGCCGCCTGTTATCGCTGGATTAGCACCCTTGCCAGTCGCCAAGATTTGTTTACCAACATGCCTGCCCGCCATTCCTTGATTGAAAATCCCACGCTGGCAGTCAATGTAGGCGAAAGCAACATCGCATCTTACCGTAATTTTGCAACCGTCATGGAGGATACCAGCGCGGTTGCCTTCCCCTCCCCATTTGGCGCAGGGGATGCGGGTTCTTTCGTGCTGCGGCAGTGGTTGTATCAGGCTTTTGATGCGTATGTGCTGGAAGAGGCGGATTTAGCCACAGAATTAGCCGATGCTCAGATGATGACCGTGGCCTATCAGGAGTGTATCGCAGGGATTCCACCCTATGACGCTTCAACAGGGCAATCGCGGCAGGACTACTTCCAAGAAATCATGGGCTGTGTAACCCGCGTAGACCCCTCGTTCGGGCAGTAAAAATTTAACGAAATTGGGCGGGTGATGGACTTTTCCAATCGCCTGCCCTATCGAGAGAACCCATGTTCCGAATTTTTGACGCTTTATCCTTTGCGATTGAACGGTTGTGGCAGCATCGGATTCTGGTGCTGTGTGTGCTGGCAGGTTTGGCCGTGGCAACTACACTGGCAATGAGTCTAACGCTCTATGTTGATGCCGTGAATACGAAGGTACTGGCCTCGCGGTTGGGGACTCCTCCCTATGCCTTTCGTTTTCGCTATGTGGGGAGTTGGGAAGGCAACATCACCCAAGCCGATGTTGAGCGCACAACCGACACCATTCAAAGCCAGTTCATTGACCCACTGGGACTACCTATTGAAAAACAGGTTGCGTTTACACGCGGGGGAAGTTGGTCAGTCCGTTACAACAACCTGTCCTTGGGGGCGTTTAGCATCGGGACTCTCACGGGGGCAGAAAACCAGATTGAAATTGTAGACGGAGAATGGCCTGCGGAAGAAGGAGAAGCGGGACAGATTCCCGTGCTGCTGCCCGAAAATTTATTCTACAGCATGGGCATACAGGTTGGTGACACACTGACCGCCCAAAAACCTACTGGAGAAAGTATCACATTAGTGGTGGCAGCGCTGTGGAAACCCATTAATCAAGACGACCCCGCATGGATTTTCCCACCGAAATATTTTGAGACGGTCATGCTGGTGCAGGACACTGATTTTTGGTCGGTGGTCGCTGATATTGAGCGTCCAGTAGAGGAAGTCGCGTGGTATCTGGTTTTTGATGGGAAAACTGTTCAAACTTCGGATGTTTCCAATCTGGTCAACCAGATTATTGCGGGGCAGCGCAGCGTTACCCATGCCCTGCCCGGCATTGAACTCGGTATTTCGCCGCAGCATGGCCTCGAACAATTTTTAGAAGATGTTCAGCAATTGACACAGCAATTGGTCATTATGGTGCTGCCTGTCAGTGGGTTGGTGCTGTATTTTGTCTCTTTGGTCGGGGGAATGCTGGTACGGCGACAGCAAACCGAAGATGTCACTTTGAGCAGTCGGGGAATGAGCCGTCTTGCCATTGTCGGCAATCACTTTCTGATGTGGCTCATGCTGGTGGGTCTGGCGCTATTTGTTGGGATTGCGGTTTCGCCTTTTATCGTGCAATTGGTGGGGCAGACCACCTCTTTCTTGCGATTTGAACCATCAAGGGAAACCTTACCAATTGTTTTCACGTCCAATGCCATCCTTGCAGGGGGTGGGGTGAGTTTATTAGCGGCAAGCAGCGCCTTAATCCTTGCGTGGCGCACCAGTGGGCAAAACATTACCAGTTATAAACGCGCCGAAGCCCGCAGTACACAGGCATGGTGGCAAAAATTCTATCTGGATGTCATGGCGCTTGTTCCTGCGCTGTATGTGTTTTATACGCTTTACCAGCAGGGCGGGTTAGTGACCGAAGCCGACAATCCCTTTAGCGACCCCTTGACTTTTCTGGGGCCAACATTGTTTGCGATGGGCGCAACCCTGTTGTTTCTGCGTCTTTGGCCTTTTCTACTCGCGCTACTGGCAAAAATCCTCAATTACACGACCAACATCGCCCTGTTGATGGCACTGCGCGAACAAATTCGTTCGGCGGGGCAATATCGCGGCGGCATGATGATGATGTGTTTTACGCTGAGTTTGACCGGATTCATGGCTTCAATGGCCTCGACCATTGACCGCAGTCTGGTAGATGCGATTCAGTATGAAGTGGGGGCAGATGTGGTATTGAATACCGCCGCCGATGCTGAAACCGAAACCAGCAGCAGCGATGGGCAAGCTACCCAAGAAGTTACTGGATACAACACACTCCCGGCAACCGATTTGCTGCCCTTAGCGGCGGTGTATCAGGCTTCGCGGGTGGGACGCTACCCTGCCCAACTTATTTTGCCAACCCAACGGCTGAACGGCACGGTCTTGGGGATTGACCGTGAAGCAATTGCCTCTGTGACCTATTTCCGTGAGGACTATGCCAGCCAGCATTATGCCGATGTGTTTAACCAATTGGCGGGGCAGCGCAACGGGATTGTTTTGAGCGCGGCGACTGCCAAAGACTATAACCTGTTGCTAGGGCAGGAAGTCACTTTTCAATTTCAAGCATTGGACACATGGTACGAAGTCACCGCACCGATTATCGCGGTTGTGGAGTATTTTCCCACGCTTGACCCGCGAGAAGGATTTTTCATCCTGACGAACCTTGACCCGCTTTTTGAAACGGCTGGAACGCAGCTTCCGCATGATATTTGGGTACAGCGCGAACAGGGGTTTCATTTAGAGGAATTGCAAACACAGGTGAGCGCGATTGATTTTCCTGTACAGGGCTGGCATGAAAGCGACTCGCGGTTACAGGCGGCACGTTCTACGCCCGAACGACGTGGCATTTTTGGTTTTTTGTCGGTGGGGTTTATCGCTGCGATTGTGTTGACCCTCATCATCGCCATTGTCCAGAGTGTGGCCTCGTTTCGCGCTCAGGTCATGCAGCTTGGCACACTACAAGCGATGGGTTTAGGCCGTTTCACTGTCAGTATCTATCTGATTTTTCTACAGGGGATGGTTTCCGGCAGTGGCATTGTGGGTGGAACGGTGATTGGCATTGCAACTACCTTGCTTTACCTCCCCTTACTCGATTTTAGCGGCGGGTTGCCTCCCTATTTAGTTCGTGTGGCATGGGGGGATATTGTGACGGTGTACGCCATTTTTGCCACGATTCTCTTTGGGGTGACTTTTTTGACAACCACTGTTTTAGGTCGTCAGCAGTTGATGACCATTGTGAAATTGGGTGAGACTTAAGATGCGACGAATTTTGCTCTTTTTTCTGGTGATCTTGCTTGCCGCGTGCAGCAATCAACAGGTAACTTCTGTTCCGGCTGCACAGCAGGCCACATCTACGCCGATTCCAACGGTAGCCGCCGCCGCCCGCCCGACCTATACCGTGCAGCGTGGCGATGTGCAGGAAATTTTGACCTTCACCGGACGTTGGCTGCCGCGTGACCAGATTTCGCTGGCCTTTGAAATCTCCGGCACAGTGCGACGGGTGAATGTCCAACGGGGCGATGCGGTTAGCACCGGACAACTTCTAGCTGATTTACAGATTGATGAACTCGAAAATCAACTGGAATCGGCCCAGCTTGAACTGAACAACGCGCTTGAAAATGCGTCCTCGAGTGTAGAGGGCAATGTTGAAAGCGTAGAAGATGCTGAAATTAATTACGCCAATACCAATCTGTCGCTGCAAAATACGCTTGCCAGTGTGCCTTGGACGGATGTGGCCTCAGCGCGGAACAGTTTAACCGCCGCCGAAAATTCGCTTGAAGCGGCGGAACTTTCCTACAATGATGCCGTCAGCAACCCGGATCAATCGTCTTCTGCCATTGACAACGCTTACAACAATTTACAGACAGCCCGCACCAATCTTCAAAATGCGGAAATCAGCTATTTTTCAGCCGCACAGCGCTACAACAATTATCAATTTGACATCGCACAGGCTGAAAATGAATTGCTGCGGTCTGAATTGGCGTTGGAACGCGCCCAAGACAATCAATCTGGCGAAACACAGGACACGAACGTTTTAGCCGCCCAGCTGAATATCGAGCAAATCCAAGACCAAATTCTCCAATCATCCATGTTTTCGCCGATTGATGGGGAAGTGTTGGAAATTACTATCCAACCCGGTAGCACCATTCAAGCATTTACGGCGGTTATCACCATCGGGCGCTCTGAGCCGAAAGAAGTGGTCGCAGAAATTGCGATCACTGACGCGCAAAAATTAAGTATTGGTTTAGTGGGTGAGTGTCAAGTTTTAAACCAACCCGATACCGCCGTGCAATGTGCTGTTCGTCAAATTCCGTTGAGCGCCAGCGATGCCGACCAAACCACCCGTGTAGCTGCTTCCTTAGACAATGTACCTGCCAGCCAACTGATTGAGGTCAAAATGCCTGTTGAAGTACGCGAAGATGTGCTGTGGCTGCCTCCTGCTGCCATTCGAACCTTTCAAAATCGTACTTTTGTGGTCGTACTGACTGCCGATGGGCCGCGCAGTGTCGATGTACAGCTTGGCCTTCAAACCGATGAACGGGTTGAAATTGTCAGTGGTGTCAATGAAGGCGACATCGTAGAAGGGCCCTAACCCATGTTCATCGAATGTAAACAGGTCGTGAAAGCCTACCGGGTGGGCGACCATGAATTGGTTGCCCTGCGTGGGATTGATTTTGAAATGGAAAAAGGTGAGATGGTTGCGATTGTTGGGCCAAGCGGGGCAGGCAAAAGCTCGCTGCTGAATCTGCTCGGTGGATTGGACAAACCGACTGCCGGAAAATTGCGTGTTGGGGAATTGAATTTGCTCGATTTAAAACGGCGCAAACTCGCCAACTATCGCTTGAAAAAAGTCGGCTTCGTGTGGCAGCGGGTCAGCAGAAATTTACTTCCGCACCGTTCAGCGCTGAGGAATGTCACCTTACCGATGAGTTTGGCAGGCGTATCACCATTTCAGCGTAAAAAACAAGCACAGGAATTGTTAGATGCCGTTGGTTTAGCAGAGCATATGCACAAAAAACCGGCGCAACTTTCGGGTGGTCAGCAGCAGCGCGTGAGTATTGCAGTTGCGCTAGCGAATCACCCTGACTTGCTGCTGGCAGACGAGCCTACTGGCGCACTTGACCGCAAAAGTGCCATGCAAGTGATGGATCTGCTGCAAGAACTTCGCCAGCGCTACAACCTTACTATCTTGATGGTGACACACGACATGGAGATGGCAAATTGTACAGACCGCATTTTGACTTTGCGGGACGGGACATTAGCGCAGGAATTGGCGCAGGACACCCAGCAAAAACCCACCCTTAATCATGACGGGGCGATTCAACTGCCTACTGCTGCCATTGCCCATCTGAACATCGGTGCGTCCATTTCGGTAGAAATTCGTCCCGAAGGTGTGCTGCTGCGTCCTGAAAGAGAAGAAATCTTTGCCAAGGTCAACGACGAGTTACAGGATGCCCCTCCGTCACGCCGCCGATGGTTCAGGAGAAAACCCGCATGATTCGGATCGCTGATTTAGAACGGAGTTTTGGCGAAGTGCGGGTGCTGCAAAGTCTTAAGCTTGAGGTTAGACGCGGGGAATTGGTGGCCTTGTATGGCCCTTCGGGGAGTGGCAAAACCACCCTGTTAAATCTGATAGGTGCGCTAGACCGTCCCACCAGTGGCACGATTGAATTGGATGGCAAAAATCTTGGGAAGCTGTCTGACCGCGCCCGAACTCAACTCCGCCGTCAACAAATGAGCTTTATTTTTCAGAGTTATACCCTGCTGCCAACCTATAGCGCCATTGAGAATATTGATATGACCCTGCGTTTAAAAGGGATTGGCTATTTTGAGCGTCGCCGTCGGATTAGAAATGTACTGCATGTGGTGGGACTTAGCGCATGGGCTGACCATGTGCCGGATGAACTTTCCGGGGGACAGCAGCAGCGTATCGCTATTGCACGGGCGTTGGCGTTACAGCCAGCGCTTATTCTAGCGGATGAACCGACCAGCGGCCTTGATACCCGTATTAGCACACACATTATGCAGCTTTTTCAAACAATTGCCCGCCAGCAAAACACCACCTTCATCATGGTGTCCCACGACCCGATGACTGCCGATTATGTGGACAGCGCCTATGATTTACATGAAGGGCGTTTGTATCCACGATATAAAGGAAGATAACCCATGTTAGAATCAGTACGCCAATGGATGACCACGCTCCTTTTGCTTATTATTGCCATTTTCATGTGTGGCATTTTTGTCATGGTTTCGATGACGGCGATGCAGCAACCAGAATCAACCGTCGAATCGAATTTGATTCCCGCTAATAACCCGGCGCGGCTTCAAACCAGTGCAACAGTTGTACCAAGCGCTACCGCCCAAGCCATTATCCCAACTGCAACACGCACCCTGAAACCACCGCCGACCTTTGAACCGCCGACCAATACCCCTTTGCCAACCCTTACACCAACCATTACCCCAACTCACACCGTGGAAAGCAGCCTTTCATTACAAGGCTTAAATGGGCTTCCCACAGCCACCCCTATTGAAGCCACCACAGAATGTAAACCGCGTACCGATTGGACTTTGATTCATACCGTCCAGCGTGACGATGCCCTTTCCACCATTGCCCAGCGCTATGGAACATATGTGGAAGAAATTGTTGCCGCCAACTGCTTAACGGACGCAAATCTCATTTCGATAGGTCAACAACTGCGTGTTCCCGGCAATGCCCAATCCGCGACCACCGCCGCGCAGCAGGTCGTATGCAACGAAGGGTGGGAAGTGGTCACTCCCCATGAAAATTCGTTTAGTGTTCCGGGTGAAGGCGAAGTAGCATTTACATGGCGTGGCCCACAAGCAGACCGCTATCTTGTCCGTATTTATAAGCCAGAAGGCGGAACGTATGAAGTGGTGGTGGATTTACGTCAAAATGCGACAGTGGACATGAAAAATTTACCAGTTGCAGGGAAGTATACCTGGTACGTCTATCCGCTTGATCAAAATTTTCAGCAAACTGCTTGCAAAGAAGGCGGCCCATGGACATTCACCAAACCCGGCGCACCAACCCCGACTCCAACCACCACAGCAACGGTACAATCCTTACAGGTTTCATTTGTTGCGGATAGACAAAATGGAGTTGCGCCCTTAACGGTGAATTTCTTCGATACCTCCCGAGGCGCAATTACAGGCTATGCTTGGGACTTTGGCGATGGTTCAACCAGCAGCGCCCAAAACCCGACTTATACCTATGCCACTCCCGGCAGTTACTTGGTCAAACTGACCGTCTACAATGCAGATGGAACAAGCAATTTTGCAACAACACTCATTGTAGTGAATTAACACCACTCCATCACAATGAAGCAAGATACTTAAACTATCTTGCTTCATTTTAATTTTATGTTTACGCACGGTAATACGAGTTACCAACCGCTATCCTCGCTGCGCTGACTTCCTGCGGAAGCCGTAATTACAACGGCGGACATTCAGTAATTTGCACTACAAAATCCGCCCGAACCCAACCCTCGACCATCGCGCCTCCGTCCAATTGAATCTGCACCCGATACCATGTGCGACCATCGTTTGCGCCAATACGCTGTTCATAGACATTCATATCCGTGTTACGAACAGCACGATAAATGCTATCTGCATTGGTGGTGGGCAACGCTCGAATGAACACATTATCATTTGCAAATACCCGGCAAATTACAGCAGGGGTGGGGGAAGCTGTCGGTGTTTCACTGGGTGTTGGCGTGATGCTCGGTGTAAACGTATGCGTCGGTGTGAGCGAAGCGGTCACAGTAAAGGAAGGTGTTATCGTCGGTGAAGCCGTGTTGGTGGGGGAAGGTGTAAACGTCACCGTCCATGTCAAAGTTGGGGTCAGGGTCAGGGTCGGTGTCAGGGTGAGCGTTGCCGTTGTGGTGGCTGTTCCTGTGGTGGTCGCAGTTGAAGTCGGAGTTTGCGTTGGGAAAAATTCTGCCTCCCATGTATCGCGGGTGAAAAAAACTGCTCCAGCCAAAACTAAAAAGATGATGCCTACCACCGCACCACGCTGGATAAAACGCAGCCGTTTTTGGCGACGGAGTTCATCTATTAGACGTAAAATTTCAGTCCGACGGCCTAAAATGCGAAAGGGGTCTTCGCGCACAATACCTAACCAGCGTTCTGCGTCGGCAGTATCGCCCCTATCGAGGGCAGCTTCAATCCGTTCGATATGGGCAGCCAATAAATCTGTCACCAGCCCTCGATACCGTGTATCGGTAGCGTGCTGACGAATGCCCGCCAGCAAAGTACGGGCTTGGCTGAGTTCGCCATCCAATTTTTGGGCGATTAACCCTTGCGCCCTGTCCATTGTTTGACGGGCTTCATTGACTTCGCCAAAAATTTGTTCGGTACGCTGTAATTCGGTGTTGGCTTTGGGGTCGGTCGGGTCAAGGCCAACCGCCACGGTCAACAGATTCCGCGCTTCCTGACTCAAGCGGGAACGTTCATCCAATGAGGAGGCGGTTTCCAAACGGGTTAAAATGTTGCCAGCTTGCGAAAGCAACTGCGCTTTGACCCCTTCCATACGGGTGCGCGTTTCATTGACCATTTGCTGTAAGCGGTCGCTGCCGGGCAGGGTTTGACGAATGGTTGCCAGTGTTTGTAGCAGGCGAGTCAGGGTTTCGGCCCGTTCCATCAAGCCACCACTCATCATATTAAGCTGTACGGTGGCTTGGTCAAATTGAGATTTTACACGGCGAATCAATTCAATACGGTCTTCAGCAAGCGGATCATTGGGGACAACCCGCAACGCCCCTTCGTATTTTCGTAACGCCGCTTCCCAATCATCTGCGGCAAGGAGTCTGTCGCCTTCGTTGAGAAGTTCGCGTGCCAGCGCCAAATCCTGAATATCAAGCAGGGCTTGTTCAAGATCATTCCAAGAGCTAATCCCTGCTCGTGCGGCTAAATCCCGCGCTTCTTGATACAAACGCTGGGCTTCATCATAACTACCCGCCCGTACCAGCGAATTGGCGCGGTTATAGGCAACCCGTGCTTCAAAGGGAATCCGATGGTCTGGCACAATCCCGCGCATGAGATTGTCTTCGGATTTTTGACGATATTCAACCGCTTGTGTGTTGTTAGGATCTTGCGCCAGAATGCGGTTGGCAAGTTCCACTGTGCGTTGATAGTTGCCAGCATAATAGGCCTGTGCGACTTCTGCCATCGGGTCATTCCCGGTAGGAATCGGGGTAACTTTAGGCTGTGAAATAACGCTGTGTACAACAGGCGGTGATTCGGGGGGGTGTTCGGGCGCGGGTGCATCCAATTCAATGCCGTAACGCTGCAACAACCCATCGACTTTCATGGAATGTTGGGTACTGCGACGGGCCGCCTGAATTAATAGTTGATGGGTTTCGGGGTTGTCAGGATTTAAATCGAGCGCTTGTGCCAGAATATCAATCGCTTCATCAATATCGCTATCGTTGGCTGCCACTTCCAAGCGAATCCGTGCGCGACGCAGCAAACTGCGGATTTCACCGGTGCCTGCCGTGTTATTCTGTGGAGCGCTCAGGCGAGCAAGTTTGGTAAAAAGTTCTCGGGCTTCCTGCTCAAATTCAGTATTTTTACTCTCTGCCATCAACTCTCGTGCTTGGGACTCCAAGCGGTTGAGGTCGCTCGCGCTGGTGGGTACATTTTCAATCTGGTAGCGAAGTTCTTCTAAACGCTGCGCTAAATCAGCCATGCAAAACCTTTCCTCAAAGGCGGGTATACATTTATTAATGGGCGGGTATCGGCGTGGCGAACTCTATATCACAAATAAGATTTTTCTATACACGCCTTGTACCTGTTTCTACGAAAGATTCCTCTTAATTGGTATTCTTGCCCCGACCTCATGGAATGGGGCGGTGTGTCAAAAATTGATTAATTTGCCCTATCATGCGCCGCAGTTCATCTTCCATATCTTCATTCATCCCATCAAGAATCGCGGCATCCATGAGGGTTTCGCGGGCAAGGCGGGCAAATTCTTGACTCTCGCGGAGTTTTTCCAATCCGATTCGTATTGCCTCGCGTGCCTGTGTCAGGGCGGGTGGGCTGGTTTGCCCCGCAAAACTCCACCCAAAGCGTACCGCAATTCGCTGAAGTTCTGCCAACAACGCTGTGGCAGTTTGAATTTGCTTTTTTGCCCCGGCTTCCAATAAGTCTATCAAAGCGGGGCTGAGGTCAGGGGCGGTGCTAAAATCTAAGTTAGACACTTCCTCATAACGACGTTCAACTTCCTGCTGTGAACCCGGTTGAGGACGCAGGGAGGTTTTTTGCGGCGACTGCCCCGTCAGAATGGAATATAAAATCCCCACACACAGATTATGAATGTCATTGGTGATTTGGGGTTCGGCGGGTTGCCCGATGCCACCCACCCGCTTCGAACTGTTCCAGTCAATGACCCGCAGTTCGCGCCCATCCCAATAAATATGTTCCAATTTGTGGTCTAAATAGACGATGTTTTTTTTGTGCGCCCGATAGAGCAGTTGGGCAAATTGCAGAGCTAAGTCGAGGGCTTCTTCGGTGGGCAAACGGCGACGAGTTTCATCGGAACGCATCACATACAATAAATTATGATGACGGGGCAAATATTCTAAGGCCAGATAGGGTCGCCATTGGTCACGCAAACTCGGGTAAAACTCTGTCCGAAAAGCATCCAAGTTTGTGCCAAACGATTTGATGCCGCCTTCGGAAGGGTGGGCATTTTTGGATTGCACATAACCACAATCATAAAGGTTCATCACGGCGGGCAAATCGGCTAAATCCGTCAGTAAATCCGCCTCATTGATAAAGGCTTCCGATTCCCAGCGTGGTTGACCATCGGAGGTAAGGTGTTCGGCACGCATAATTTTGAGGGCGACCACCTGCCCCGAACGTTGGTCGAGTGCTTCATACACCCGCGCATAATGACCAAGCGCGAAGGTATCAATCAAATTGCCGACTTCGTAAACATCGGTGAGGTTCACGGGGCGAACTCCAATTGAAAGGCCGAAACCGAAACGAACATACCACCGCCCGCATTATACAGGACAATACTCATGGGTTCATCAAGCGGATATAGATTGGGGGATACACCTAAGCGCTGTCCGTTGATGTAAAAGGAGACCGAGCCATCATTTTCGCGTTGAAAGGCCATCGTCACTTTAACTGGCTGTAAGGGAATCTGTGAACGACCTACAAATGTGCCATTTTCATTGATTCCCAGACTAACCAACCCTGCCTGTCGTACCTGTACTTCTGCACCGTAGCGCTGGCGTTGCGGATTCTGGATGCCAAGCCCAAAATACACTCGCCCATCTTCCACACGGGTGGGGTCGTAAACAGTCAGTTCCATTGTTACTTCGACACGGCGAATTTCCAGCGCGGCATTGGGGTCAAAATTATCCAAAAAGTCCGGCGGCAAAATGACCGCAATCGGGGCAGTGCCAGCCTGTTCCACAGTTGCGCCTAACTGCCAGATTCCACCTGCCCCTTCGCTGAAAAACGCCGTGTTCCATGCGTACTCATCCGGCGAAATGAGATGCAGCACTTCCAGCGCATTGATTGTGCCTTCCTCGATGGCAACCGCAACCACTTCAGTAGGCAGGATGAGCGTTGTAGGGAGGGGTTGCGGGGTACTGCTTGGCTGCGGTGGCGTGTTGGTCACGATAGTAATAGCAGTGGTTGGCGTGAGCGAAGGCACTTCCGTTGGAATCGCCGTCGGTTCATCGGTTGGAATCGCCGTTGGCTGATTGGTTTCGGTTGGCAAAACCTGAGTCTGGATCGGCAAGGCCATCGTGGGACGCAAAGTGGGTCTGTCAGTGGAACGGGGTGTAGGGGAATTTAATACTGCAAGGGCGGTTCCAGTGGCGTTTTCTGCGCTGAGCGCCGAAATGACTCGCGTTGCTGTTGCTTCTAAACGTGTGACAGGTTGGTCGTCCCGCGTAACGAGCCGAAAAACCGCCCCCACCCCAATCAAGAGCAAAATCACCAGCGCTCCGAGAATAATTTTATTCCACCGTCTGCCACGTCCGGCGCGTTCCCCATAACCCGCGTAAGGGTCAGGCAGTTCATCGTCTTCGCCCACCAATTCGGGCATGATTTCGGTTATTTTTTCCTGAACGGGTTCATCCATTGCTTCAGGAATTGATTCCGATTCCATATAAACAGGGGTATCTGGTGTGAGAGGGGCGAAATCGACATCTATTTGAAGATCTTCGACCTCATCATCGGGGATAGCGCGGGCGGCTTCATACCAGCGCTGGAACAACCGATAGGCGGGATGTTTTTCGATGAACAGGGCAGAAAAATTCATCTCAAATTCGGCGATTTTTTCACGTTTGCTCAGACGGTAATTGTGGTGGGTACGCACCATTTTGCTGTACATATCGCGCCACAACTTCACCTGACGGGCATATTCTGCCCCCATGGTCGCTTCTGAGAGACGGACAAGATTTTCTAGGGCTTTGGGGACAGCCGGATTGCTTTCGAGACTGCCTTCCATGGCGGCCTGTTCAACAATTTGTTTTTGGGCGATGAGTTCACCAGCGCGTTCCCGGTAAGGGCTAATGAAATTGAGTAAGGGCGTTAATTTCATCCCGCCGCTTTTTTCCGCCGACTGAATATTTTCAATGGCCGTGTTTAAATCTTCCCGGGCGGCGCGAAAATCCCCATCTGCCCAATGTCCCCGCATGGCCTCTAACGCATTGAGTCCCTGCTGTGCGTCTTTGAGCCAGTCTTCCGCTAGAGGCGCATTAACCGCACGTTTGGCCTCTGGCAAATCGTCAAAGGAACGAATCGCGTTAAGCGTGCTTTCTGCCCGCAGCACCAATTTTCGACGGGTCAGCGCGGTATCAAAGGTAGTGAACATTGGATGGGTTTTGTAACGATCATCCGTGTTTTGCATGGTTTCGCGCCAGAAATCGGCTTCGTCCAGTTTGTCTTCCTGAATCGCCAGCATCCCACTCAGCGCATAATACAAAAACAGAGCGCGAAAGGCGGCGGTGCTGCTCTCGCGCATATGCGCCACAATCCCCAAGCGCATTGCCTTGAGGTAAGTTTCTTCACTGGGCATCTGCTGGTTAAAGCGATCATATTCGGCTTTTTCATCTGGCAAAAACAACGCCAGCACCGCGATTTCAGCAGCTTGGGTCAGCTCAAGTTGGTTGACCCCGCCCTCATTCAGCCAGCGATTGGTAATTTCCGCCAATTTTTGTAGACGCTCAACAGCAAATAGTTCGCCTTCTGTCACGGCAATCTGAGCCGCACGACGGGCGGAATCAGCCGCTTTGCCACTTTGTCCGCCATCCCATGCGCGGTAGCCTTCGAGCAAAATATCGCCTAAGTTGGGGTTCGGGCTGAATTTTTCGACAATATCGGCATCTTTAATGAGACGAGCGCTTTGTTCAAACCAATTGGCAAGTGAAGCACTCATCGGACGAATGGCCTGCGCCATGTTTTGCAACAACCGCACGACAGGCCGTTTGCGTCCTAAGGTCAGCATATCTTCTACCATGCGCCATTGATGCAAGGTATCCGCGAAGGTTTGCGCGATTTTTTGAAACTGCGGGTCGGTTATATCTTGAGTGTAAGGGTACAAAATGCCCTGTGCCTGTTCCAACCAGATTTCCAGCGCTTTGTAATCTTGGGAGGGTTGAAACTGAGCCAATTCGGTGAGGGTTTTTTCCACCTGTGCGATATAAGTTGGGACGGCCTCAATTGCTTGACTGGTGGGGTCAATACTCTGGGCTTGTTGCCATGCGACCCGTGCAGTGTTCGGTTGGCTCAAGGCGGTTTCGGACAAGCGCCGCAGATGACTCAGAATAGCGCGGGCAGCATCTTCGGCACGCTCCAATGGACGGAGTAGGATTTCTGCATCCAGTTGGTGGTTTTCAGTTTCCTCCTCTAGCTGGGAAAGAATATCGGAAAGGTGAATGGCAATTTTGCTGTAGCGTTCAATCAGCGGCACAAACCCGCTTTCGATTTTTGCGTCCAATTGGCGGGGCATTAACGAGAGTTCATCCGCCAAGTTGGGATTCAACGCTTTGAGTTCATTTTCTAAGCGGATAAAATGCGGACGCAGCAGCAGCACATCTGGCAATAGGGCGGCTAAACGTTCCGCCAGCAGCAGATTCGTTTTATCTGGCACAGTCATCAACTGGGCGGCAGCAGCTTGGGGATGACCTTCCAGAATCTGATTCATCAACGAAGCAAAATCATCCGGCGGGGTATCAAACTGCTGTGCCTGAAAATGCTGCACGGCTGCCGCTAAAAATTGCAGGGCTTGGCGCATGTAGGGGTCAGCATCGGGAATCAGTTCCTCAATCAACCGCAGAGCGCGAGGCCAATTGCCTGTATCAATATAAATCCGTGCTGCTTCAAAATCGGCTTGGACAGCCAGATGACGCAAGCGCAGGCGAACCTCCTGCTGTAATTGACGGGCGGGGGGATAGCCGGGGTCAAGCGCCAAAACCTCACTTAGTTCGGCCTCTAACCGTTCTAGCAACTTTTGGGGTGCGTCCGGAACAAGTTCCGCCTGAATTTCTTTGACCGATTGGTTACGAGCCTGCTCCATTGGCTGACGGTATTTGTTGAGTGCTTCACGCAATGCTCGAATGGAGGCATAGCGACGGGTTTTGATATTCGGGTGGGTTGCCCGTGTGATAATTTCCTGAATCATTTCGGGAACATCGCCGTTAAAAATGACCCGATATTCCCCCTCTGCCGATGTTTCATGATTCAGCCGCGCCCCGCCCTGATACAAAAAATAGAGTAGTTCCCCAACTTGAAAAATATCGGTGGTGGGAGCGATGCTGGCGGGCGCATTCGGTTCGTCTTTCAAAATCGCATTGCCCCAATCAATCACTTTGAGGCGGTAGCTTTCCCGATTCCAGAAGAGGTGTTTTGCGTCAACATCGTTGTAAATAACATGTTGGGCATGGGCTTCTGCCAGTAAATTGAGCAGGTTGTCCATGATGACCAGTAGTTCTAGTTCGGGCAGTTTTTTGTTTTCTAAAATGAGATGTTCAACAATTTCTCCGTCGGCTCTGTCCATCACAATATAATGATGGGTTGTACCACCGACTCGAAAGGTGCTGCTGGCACGCAGTTCGGTAATGACAGGATGCCCGCTTAACCGTTCGAGCGCCCGTTTTTCAGTTAAAATGCTGGCTTCTTGGGCGGCTCGAAGCGGGGGTGCATCCTGTGGGGCAGGTCGTTTGATGACCACCGGACGGTCATGGTTGTAGGTATCCACGGCGCGGAGGGTTTCACCGGAACGCCCGCGTGGATAAATATGGTCGTAGCGATAGCGGTTGTCAAAAAGCGGCTGATTGACCATCTACTTTCCCATATAACTTTCAAGGGCATCGCTCAGGAGTTTGTTACTTTCCTGTCGCCGCGCTTTTTGCAACGTCGATAAAATGAGATGCTGTTTGTCTGAGTCCATCACATGGGTAAGGACAGCAAAAGCACTAAACCGCACCAGATAATATGGATCATGCAGCAAAGCACTTTCTAGCATGTTGAGGCTCTGGCGCATCGCTTGGCGAAATTTGGCTTCGGTGATATTTTGTGGTTGAAAGCGGCTGTCCTGCATGAAGCCCTCTGCCATCAACAGCAACCGATAAATGGGTATCGGCGGTGGGGTCTTGGGCAAATGTTCCGGCGGTTGCCAATTGGCGGCCATGATGACCGATGCGGATTTTTTCCCCTCATAAAATTTGACATCCAGCATATCGCCAAAGCCTGCAATCGCAATATCACGGATTTGCCAATTCGGAGACTGGTAGAGGGCGACAAACGCTGAAAATGCCAACGGAAGCTGGCATCGACAGAGGGCGATGATGGCTTGTTTCACGGTTTGCCGTGACGAGTCAGGTCGTTTTTTAAATGCTTCTGACATCGTTAAATCTCGTTTTGCTGCATCTCTTTACGAATTTCTTGAAGCTCTTTGCGAATTTCGCTGACATTCATTTTTTGCGACATGCGGGACAACGTTTTGTTGCTTTCGCGGATTCGCAGCGCCATCACGCGGAGCATATCCAACGCAATGCCGGGATCATCGGCGAGCGCATCATCCAGCGCGTCACGGTTGACCAGCAACAACAGCGTGGCAGTTTCGGCAATCGCATCGGCAGAACGAACTCCGCCATCGAACAGGCTAATTTCGCCTAATACCTCTCCTGATGATAACACAGCCAGCACATTATCTCCGCTGGGGTCAACAATTTTAATTTTTCCCTCCACCACAATGAACAAGCTGTCACCCGCTTCGCCTTTGTGGATGAGATATTCCCCTTGATTGACCGCCAATTCGCTACAAATGCGGGCAAGAGTCCGCAATTGGTCAAGGCGCAAATTTTCAAAAAAGGAGACGTTTCGTAAAAACAACATGCGTTCAATGGTCGAGAGCATGGTCTGGCTATCCTTTCGGCTTGGGGCAACACGGGAAAGCGTGGTGTCTCTGAACGTGCTGGCAAAATCATCTTTCATGGCTTGCCGAATCAAGCGGGCGCTTTCACGGATAGCCTCCGTTTTACTCTGGCGGATTCTTTCCAAGACCTGTTCAATTTTTTCTGGCGGGGCAAGCGCGTAAAACAGCACACTGGGCAAACCGCTTAGGGCGTACAGGGCCACCATCGGCAGCCATTCGTCCTTCTGCACCAGCAAATCGGCAATGCCTTCACTTGGAGTTTTAATCCGACGGGCAAGATCGTTGGTAATGTAAATATCTGCGTCTTTGGGACGGGTCAGAAGTTTTTGTAATTTTTCTGCGGTTGAAGGGGAGGTCATATCGCCAAGCAAAGTCAGCGCTGCCTCACTTTCGGGGGTGTCCGGCTGCATCTGGAGGGTACGCACCAAAGGGGCAAAGGCGGCTTTGCCAAAAACCGCTGTTAGACATTCCAGAAAGGCTTGGATCATCTGCGTCCGTTCATTATTTAATTGGGCTGTAAGCGCTGTGATAGACGGGTACACCAATTCTTTAATTGAGAGACGTAGCGAGGTTAGATAATCAATATGCGCCAAACCACGTTCAATGTGCGGCAAAACTTTCTGTGCGCCAAGCCGTGAATTGAGGGTGGCTAACGCAGTCAGCAAATGCCAATAGCGCACTGTCTGATGAATTTGCATCGGCTCTTCGGGCTGATAGTCCTGAATTGCTTGAAGCAGGAGGGTGGTATTGCGCCGTTTATTTTTTGCCATTTTCACCAGCGCGAGATGACGCACCGATGGACTGACATCTAGCACACTGTTGAGCAAATCTTTGCCTTCAACACCCGCCACCACTGCCATGCGTACCCGCGCTGAGGAGTCCTGTTGAAAGCGGTCAACCTCAAGCAGAATGACGCGCTGTCCAAACCGATTTAATCCACCCTGTACCATTGAGTTTACGGCCAAGGCCCGTGTACTGGGTGAGTCGGCTCTGGAAAGCCAATTGAGTTGGGCATGAGCAGCTTTCGCAAGCGGCGGTTTAGGATGCTGGAGGAGCAGTTGTGCGGCCAGCGTGCTAACTGATGGATCGGGATGAATCAAATATTGGGCAACGCTGTAGGCATCAAACAAAATGGGGGCTGTGACCATCGCTTTGAGGGCAACCAAGCGTAGTTCGGCGTGGTCGCTGTGTAAGGCTTCTGCCACCAAAACTTGAATTGCTTGCCCGGTACAATTGCGCGGCCAGCCCTCAATTAGCAGACGCAGCAGTTCGGCTTGAATGGCGGGGGGGCAACCTGCCCAGCGTTGGAGAAGGGCTTCAAACCCGGCTTCTGACCCTGTTTCGGACAGCGCTTCGGTAATCAGCAAAATCTCGCGGTCATGACTTGCGATTTCCCGAAGCCGATGCAGTAGATTTTGCTCGACTTCGCGGTTGGCATAAATTTGCTCTTGGGAATTGGCCCGCAAGAAGCTGTACTGTCCCGCCGCAATCGCTTTTTGCAAGGTCGCTTGGTAAGTTTGCCCGGCCCGGTGCTGGCTGTACAGAAAAGCCAACCCCGCTGCAACACCTGCCACAACCACCCCTTCAGGGGAGATGAACCCTGTCACCAATAAAATAAGCAGGCAGGCAGATAAAAAGCGTCCGGCGGGTTCCACCAAGCCTTCAATGAAGGTATGCGCCCATGAAAAGACACTCGCGGGGAGGGTGTGTTTCATCTGGTTATGCAGTGTATCATAGAGGCTGTCCTGCAAACTCGTTCGCACAATTTCTGCAAGGGATGCCATCCACACAAATGGCAGCACCATCACCCCAACAAAAGCCGTCCCTACCGCCACAGGGTAGACTTCCGCATATTTAGAGGCGTTATTACGCTGCAAGATGAGCGGTAACAAACGGTATTGAACAGGCAAGACCAGTAGACTGGAAAAGCTGCTCAGGATACTCAGCCATTGCAGGAGCGATTCCGGCTCGGAAAATTGGTCATGAAAAATATCTACAATTTGATAAAACATTAAATTCAAGAGAAACATCATCGAAAATGCGCCGATGATGAGCATTCGCATCAATTCAGAATTCCACAGACTACGAAGCACTGTATTTAAGCGGGCAACAGTAACACTGGTAACGACTTCATCCGAAGACTTGTAGCGCGGCAAGCCCTGAAATTCATCAGCGAAAATGCCAATCGCCACCATTCCCAAAAACAGCGCCCCTCCCCACAGCCAAACCAACTCCTCGACCTTATAACTACGTGCGAGCAGGAACAAGCTCACCCCGCTTAACACTACCCCTACCTGACTCCACAACGCCAAACGGGGCAGCAAATGACGCGAACCCGTTGTATAAAAACTAGCCACATAATTCCAAGTGTAAAAAAGCAGCAAATCACGCATGATGCGCTGGGCAGCATAATAGAACCCGAATCCGAGATCTGAAGCACGGTTGACCAACAGCCAGCCAAGCGCCAACAGGCCAATCCCCCCCAGACAAATCAGGGCGACCACCGCACCATCCGGTAGCCAATCGCGCACTTTCTGAATATTGACAATAAAAACGATACTCAAAAGCGCTTCGATTAAAAAGGCAAGCGGAAGCGCTTTAAGCCCTAAATGATCGATCAACAAGGTTAAGCCAATTGCCACCCCCCAAACAACAGATGTTCCGGTGATGAACAAAATAACCCAACTTCCATAAAAAATACGGCGGCTCACATCCATGCTGTTTATTTTACCCGCGTCGCATTTTTTCGACAGCCTGTGGCATTTGACTGAAAAAGAGAGGATGAATTTCAGGTGTTCTGCCCAATCCCAGATTTGGTCAAAAACGCGGGGCATGGTAATATGTGCCGCATGAAAAATTATGGCACTTCTGCTGTTTAGGGAATAATCCTTTTTATGCAATCCGTTTCGCAGCGTGCATTTGACCGTCTCTACTCCTTATTTCTCCCTCTCTTAGCGATCCTCGCTGCTTTGATTGTTGCAGCCGTCATGCTCGTTTTGTTGGATGCCAACCCCGCCGATGCGTACCAAGCACTCTATAAAGGCGCATTTGGCACTAACAATGCGCTGGCAGAAACACTCGTCAAAGCCACTCCTTTGATTTTCGTCGGTACAGGGATTTGTATCGCGTTTCGGGCAGGAGTCATCAACATCGGTGGAGAAGGCCAGATGATCGCAGGCGCGGTGGCGGGAACAGCTGTCGCCCTGAGTTTTGAAAGCCTGCCGCGTTTTCCCCTGATTGGATTGGCGTTGCTAGCAGGATTTCTGGCAGGTGCATTTTGGGGTGGGATTGCGGGTGTTCTCAAAACTTATTTTGATGTCAACGAAATCTTGAGTACCATCATGCTCAATCAAATTGCCATCCGCCTGATGGTCTATTTGTTGAATGGCGTAATGCAAGAACCCTCCGAAGGCGGGCTGAATCGCATTCCTAAAACGGAACGCATCGAAGACAAAGCTGAACTCTTACGGATTGGTAAACTTCCGCTTTTTGATTGGTTTTTTGATGAGCGAATGCGGCTGCATATTGGCTTTTTGTTTGCGCTGATTCTGGCGCTGCTCACCTATATTTTGCTCTGGCAAACGACGCTTGGCTATCGGATTCGGGCGGTGGGATACAACGAAAATGCGGCACGGTATGCGGGCATCAATGTCAAACGGCAAATGCTAACCGCGATGCTACTGGCGGGAGGGATGGCCGGGCTAGCCGGGGTGGTGCAGGTCTTGGGGTTGCAATATCGCTTGCAAACGGATGGCACCGCCGTTGATTTTACGGGAAACGCTGGTTTTAACGGGATTGTGGCAGCGCTGTTTGGTGGGCTGCATCCGGCAGGCACGATTCCCGCCTCAATATTTTTTGGAGCGCTGTTGGTCGGTGCGCGGGATATGCAGCGTGTGACCGAAGTCCCGGCCTCGTTGATTACCGCCTTTAATGGAATCGTGGTTATTTTTGTGGTGAGCGTGCAGATTTTTAACCGCCGTCGGGCCAAACGCCGTGTCAGCACCGCCCCGTCAAAGGAACAAGTCCATGCTGGATGAACTTTTAACTGCCAGTGTTTTTGCTTCGGCTATCCGTCTGGCAACCCCCTACATTTTTGCTGCGATAGGCGAAACTTTTGGGCAACGCAGCGGCGTTCTGAATCTGGGGGTGGATGGTATTATGCTCATGGGGGCTTTTTCGGGTTTTTATGCCGTTTACGAAACCGACAGCCTGTTGTTAGGGGTGCTGGTTGCCCTCCTCGTTGGTGCGTTGATGGGGCTGTTTATGGCCTTCATTAGTGTAACCTTACAAGCTGAACAGGGGATTAGCGGGATCGGCTTGTATTTGTTTGGGTTGGGGATGAGCGAGTTGTTATATGTGAAACTCATTGGCACACCCCGTCCGATTGACGGTTTTCCTCGCTTAGACATTCCATTTTTTTCAGATATTGAATTTTTAGGAATCGGACAAATATTCTTTCGCCATAATTTGTTGGTCTATGTTGCGTTTGCTCTTGTCCCTGTGGCAGCTTATATTTTAAATTCAACGACACTTGGCCTAAATATTCGTGCGGTGGGGCAAAATCCACAGGCTGCCGATGCAATGGGGATAAGTGTGACCCGTGTACGCTATTTTACTGTGATTGTTGGCGGAATGTTTGCCGGATTAGCTGGGGCATCCCTATCTATTGCATTGGTGCGGGTTTTCCAGCAAAATTTAACGGCTGGGCAGGGTTTTATCGCTGTAGCTTTGGTGTATTTTGGCGGTTGGCGACCCTATTGGGTGCTGGCGGGTGCAATGCTGTTTAGTTTTGTCAACGCGCTCCAACTCCAAATTGAAACACTCGGGCCAGATCGACTGGATTTTGACATTCCGTCGGAATTTGCAGCGATGGCTCCGTATGTGTTGACAATTATCGCCCTGATTTTTGCGACCAAACGGCGCGAACAACCCACTGCCTTGACCAAACCTTTTGAACGGGGCGAATGATAAAATCGGCGCAATCAGCGAATTTCTCGCTGTGAGCATTTTTAAAGAGGAGAAAAATATGAATCGCAAGCTGTTGTTTATTCTGCCGGTCTTAATTGCCATGCTGGTTGCTTTTGCAGCCCCGATGGCTTCTGCTCAGGATGCTGAAGTTTTCCGTGTGGCGGCGGTTGCCCCTAGCGCAACCAATGACCTTGCCTTTAGCCAGAGCATGTACGATGCCCTGACCCGTGTACAGGAAGAAATGGGCGAAGATGCCTTTGAATTTACCTTTGTTGAAGGTCAATTCAATGTAGACGATGCGGCTGCGACAATTACCGCGTGGGCAGGTGAAGACTACGACCTCATCATCGCGCATGGTTCGCAATATGGCTCGGTGCTGGAAGAAATTGCCCCTGAATATCCCGAAGTCTCATTTGCTTGGGGAACGGATGTCAATACCTTTGGGCTGGATAACGTCTATGCCTACGAAGCAGCCTCCCAAGAAGGTGGGTACATTAACGGGTTTGTCGCGGGTGCGCTGACCAAATCGGATACCATTGGCGTAGTCGGCCCGATTGAAGTCGGTGATGCCAAATTGTATGTGGATGGGTTCAAAGCAGGTGTGACTGCCTATGCCGCAACACGCGAAAAAGAAATCACCATTAACGTGAACTACATCCAATCGTTTAGCGATGTAGCGCTGGCAACCGAAGCCGCCGAAGCCCATCTTTCGGATGGTGCCGATGTGCTGACCGGTACAGCCCAGATGACGATTGGCCCCATCGGTGTTGCCAAAGAACGCGGCGATGTCTACTGGTTTGGGACTCAATCCAATCAAATCTCGGCGGGTGAAGGCATCGTGGTGATGAGCCAAGTCTATCACTGGGAAGTTGTTTTGATGGACATTATCGCCAATATCGCCGAAGGTAAACTCGGTGGTGAATCCTACAAACTCACCTTAGAAAACGGCGGGTTGGTGATGGAACTCAACCCCGATTTTGTTGGTTTTGCAGATGAAGCGGCCTACGAATCGCTGCAAGAAGGCGTGCAAGCCTTAGTTGACGGTATTATCGCAGGCGAAATCGAAGTGCTGCCTCCGGCTGAATAAAACATTCCGTTTTGGGTGAGGGCAATTCCTCACCCTACTATTTTCAATTGAATAAGGAATGGATTTGAGAAAATGAAACGCAAAGGCTTTGTGATTTTGCCGATCGTTGCAATCCTTGTTATTGCATTCGCACTTTCCGGCGTTTCTGCCCAAGATGACGACCCCTTCCGTGTTGCGATTGTCGCCCCCAGCACCCCGAACGATTTAGCCTTTACCCAGAGCTTGTATGATGGCTTGGTGGCTGTTCAGGAAGAAATGGGGGAAGATGCTTTTGAATTTACTCTGTTAGAAAATCAATTTAATGTCGATGATGCGGCTGCTTCGGTCAGCGCATGGGCGAGTGAAGGCGAATATGACCTCATCATCGCACATGGCGGTCAATATGGCCCGATTATTGAACAAGTAGCGGCTGAATATCCCGAACAGGCATTTGCTTTTTCCGCCGATGTTGCTTTATATGACCTGCCCAATGTGTTTTATTACGAAGGGGCGGCTCAAGAGGGCGGCTATGTGAATGGCTATATGGCGGCTTCCCTCAGCGAAAGCAGCATTCTGGGGGTGATTGGCCCCATTGAAGTCAGCGATGCCAAACTGTACGCCGATGGATTTAAAGCAGGTGCAGCCGCTTACGCTGAAGAATCCGGCGAAGAAGTAGAAGTTAGTGTCAATTATATTGGTTCGTTCAGTGATGTTGCCTTAGCCACTGAAGCCGCCGAAGCACAAATCGCCAATGGTGCGGATGTGTTGACAGGAACTGCCCAGATTGTGGCTGGCCCAATTGTATTAGCCGCCGAAAATGGCGAAGTCCTGTGGTTTGGAACACAGGCCAACCATGAAGAACTGGGGGGTGAGATTGTGGTCATGAGCCAGATTTATCACTCAGAAGTTTGGTTGAATCAGGTCATCGAAAATGTTGAAAATGGTGTTCTGGGCGGAGAAGCCTATCTCCTGACCTTTGAAAATGAAGGTCTGGTAATGGAAATCAACGAAGATTTCTTTGAAGATGAAGCTGCCTACGAAGCATTCCAAGCCAAAGTCGATGAATTGGTCGAAGGCATTGCCTCCGGCGAGATCGTCGTGCTGCCCGAAGAAGAATAATCTTTTCTGTATTCCTCTCCCCTCTTAGTGATGAGAGGGGAGATAAACTTTTTATATGAGTGTGTCATGTCGATTGAAATGCTCCCTACAGGCCATCGTCGGATTAACCATCTCGAAATGCGCGGGATTGTTAAAAAATTTCCCGGCGTACTTGCGGCTGACCACATTGATTTTGATGTTCAATCCGGTGAAATCCATGCCCTGTTAGGTGAAAATGGGGCGGGCAAAAGCACCCTCATGAAAATGCTCTATGGTCTGTATCAGCAGGACGAAGGGCAAATTTTTATGAATGGGTCGTTGGCGCAAATCCACACCCCTCAAGATGCCATTCGTCAGGGAATTGGCATGATTCATCAGCATTTCATGTTGATTCCCTCGCTCACAGTAGCCGAAAATGTGGCATTGGGTTTGAAATCATCCCGCGCTCCCCGCCTCGATTTGGAGGTGGTTTCCAAGCGGATTCGGGAGCTTTCGGAACGCTACAATTTGCAGGTCGAACCAGACATTCCCATCTGGCAGTTAGCAGTAGGCGAACAGCAGCGCGTCGAAATTTTGCGGGCGCTCTATCGGGGGGCAGCACTGCTCATTCTGGATGAACCTACTGCCGTCCTCACCCCCCAAGAGGTTGAGGGGCTGTTCCGTATTTTGCGTCAGATGGCACAAGATGGTCATGCCCTCATTTTTATTTCCCACAAGCTGCATGAAGTCTTGGCAATTTCTAACCGTGTGACCGTTTTGCGGGATGGACACTGTGTGAATACTATCCCCACCGAAGGCGCAACCAAAGCATTGCTGGCGGAAATGATGGTAGGGCGGCCCGTGGTTTTGGAATATGACCGCAAACCCCGCGAACGTGGCAAGGAACTTTTGCAACTTAAAAATGTGAGTGCCTTGAGTAATCGGGGCGATTTAGGGCTGAAAGGGGTTTCATTAGGGGTCTGTGCGGGGGAAATTGTCGGGATTGCGGGCGTTTCGGGCAACGGACAGCGCGAACTTGCCCAAGTCATTACCGGACTGCGCCCCACCACCGCAGGCGAAATTTATCTGGATGACCAGAATATCACCGGAAAATCACCCGTACTTTTGAATCAACTTGGCCTTTCGCATATCCCGCAGGAGCGCATGGTCGAAGGGGTGATTAAAGAATTCTCAGTGGCGGAAAATTACGTGCTGCAAGATCATGGGCGCAATCCCTATGCACGCGGATTTTTCTTGAATTTTGGCAAAATTACCCGTCTTACCAAAGAAGCCATTCAAAAATTTGATATTAAAACGCCCAGCCATGAAACCCCGATTAAAAATCTGTCTGGGGGGAATATTCAAAAATTGGTTTTGGCGCGGGAACTTTCGCGCAATCCCAAAGTGTTGATTGCTGCCCAACCGACTCGCGGGGTGGATATTGGCGCGACCGAATACATTCACAAGCGCTTGTTGGAAGAACGCGACAACGGCACCGCCATTTTGCTTATTTCCGAAGATTTGGACGAAATTCGCGCTTTGTCTGACCGGATTGTGGTCATGTATGAAGGGCGAATCGTGGGCGAAGTCGAAAACAAAAATGTTGATGTCAATGTGCTGGGGATGATGATGGCAGGAGTCACGCCCGAAAAAGGTTAAGGGCTACATAGACTCATACCATAAAATATTTTAAGATAAGTTTAACAAGGCTACAGGTCGCTCTCAGGCGGCGTGGGCAAATATCCCTCGAAAAGTGCCAGTAGTCTTTCTTTTAGAGGAGGACTTTCATGAAACTCTGGGAGCGTTATTTTACGCCGTCCACTGTTGACGAAGCAGTGGCACTTTTGCAGCAGTACGCAGGTACAGCCCGTATCATCGCCGGGGGAACGGATTTGCTGGTGGAGATGAAAGAAGGCCATCACGATCCGATCCCCGCTCTTATAGACATTACTAGCATTTCATCTGTCTGTAACATTCACATCGAAAATAACCATGCGCTCATTGGGGCAGGGGTTCCGCATACCCATATCGTAAAATCATCCGTTTTAGCGCAGCAGGCCACTTGCTTGATCGAAAGCTGCGGGGTGATTGGCGGGCCACAGGTGCGGAATGTTGGCACATTAGGCGGCAACGTGGCTCATGCCTTACCTGCCGGAGATGGCACAACCTCGCTGGTGGCCTTGAACGCTGATGTCGAAATTGTCCAGCAGGGTGAACGGCGCTGGGTGAATATTCTGGAAATGTTCAAAGGGCCGGGCGAATCATTGCTTGATTCGACACGGGATATGCTGATTCAATTTCGTTTCAAACTAGGTGGAGCGCGTGAAGCCAGCGCCTTCAAACGGATTATGCGTCCACAGGGCGTTGCTCTGCCCATTTTAGGTTGTGCGGTGTGGGTCAAACTCGATGAATCTGCCGAAAATTTTGAGTCAGCGCGGGTGTGTCTTGCGCCTGTTGCCCCCACCCCCATCCGTGTTACCGATGTTGAGGAAGCACTGCGCGGTCAACCCGCGAATGAAGCAACCATGCAGCGTGCCATTGAAGTCGCTTTAAAAACACTCAAACCCCGTACTAGCAAATATCGTGCAACGGCGGCGTATCGTAAAGAAATGATTGAATTGCTTTTGCGGCGGACACTGCCCTTAGCTGTCGAACGCGCCCGCACAGGCAAAGCCATCCCCGAAGGCGTGGGATTAAAATAAAGGTGGTGTGTGATGAGTCTCTTAAAATTAAACATTAACGGAAAAGCTGTTGAGGTAGACGTTGCCGAATCGCGCACACTAGCGCAACTACTGCGGTATGAGTTGGGCTTAACCGGCACAAAAATCGGTTGTGAGGAAGCCGAATGTGGAATTTGTACCGTTCTGGTGGATGGTACACCCGTGGATTCGTGTATTTTCCCCGCGTTTAAAGCACAGGGACGCAATGTCACCACCATTGAAGGCTTGGCACAGGGCGAGGAACTGCATCCTGTCCAACGCAATTTTATTGAACATGGCGCGGTGCAGTGTGGGTTTTGCACACCCGGATTGATTATGACTTCGGCAGCCCTGCTCAACGAAAACACCGATCCCACTGACCATGATATTAAAGTTGCGCTAAAGGATACGTTTTGTCGCTGCACAGGCTATACCAGCGTGATGCAGGCGATTAAATCTGCCGCGTGTGAACTGCGCGGGGAAACGCCTATTCCCGTAAATGAACCTGCTGTTCGTGAACGGGGCAAAGTTGTTAGCCAGTCTGTCCCGCCGCAAGAAGTCCGCGAAAAAGTGACCGGACATGCCAAATACACCGATGATTTTGTGTTTCCGAACATGCTTTTCGGGCGGACTCTGCGTTCCCCTTATCCTCATGCCCGCATTTTAAAAATCGACACATCAAAAGCCAGCGCGCTGCCGGGTGTGCGGGCGGTACTGACTCATGCGGATGTGCCGGGCGAAAATTTACACGGTCTGGTTTACCGAGATTGGCCTGTGTTGTGTCATGATGTGGTGCGTTATGTGGGAGATGCTGTAGCCATTGTAGCGGCTGATGATGAAGATACCGCCGCCCAAGCCCTGCGTTTAATCGACGTGGACTATGAACCGTTGCCTATCGTCGCTGACCCGGAATATGCCCATTCGCCAGAATCGCCTGTGATTCATCCAAACCACCCGACGGGCAATTTACTCAAACATATTAAAGTACGGCACGGCGATATTGAACAGGGTTTTGCCGAAGCCGATGCCATCGTGGAACGGGAATATCGTACACCGATTATTGAACATGCCTTCCTTGAACCCGAATGTTCGATAGGGGTTCCGGCAGGTGTAGCAGGTCATGAAAAATTGACGGTGTATGTCGGTTCGCAAATTCCCTATCAGGACAGAAATCAAATCGCGCTGGCGATGGGGTTGCCCGAAGAAAAAGTCCGTGTTATCGGGACATTGATCGGGGGTGGGTTTGGCGGTAAAGAGGATATTGCCGGACAAATTCATGCGGCGATGCTGGCAACGGTGACAGGCCATCCGGTTAAAATGCTGTATACCCGCCAAGAGTCTTTAATTTTCCACCCCAAACGCCATGCGACGATTATTCGTATCAAAACAGGCGCGAAAAAAGATGGGCGTTTAACGGCGGTTCAAGCGACTCTGTACGGGGATGGTGGGGCTTATGCTTCCCTCTCCGATAAAGTCATGACCCGTGCCACGACCCATGCCACTGGCCCCTATGACATTCCCCATGCCAAAATTGATTGTTTCGCCATGTACACCAACAATGTACCCTCCGGGGCATTTCGCGGGTTTGGGGTCACACAATCGGCTTTTGCAGTCGAACAAAATATGGATTTGTTGGCGGAAGCGCTGGGGATTGATCCTGTGCAAATGCGCCTCATCAATGCCCAAAAAGTTGGGGTTACTACCGCTACTGGTCAACTTTTGCGCGAATCGGTGGGGCTGATTGAAACGATTGAGCATGTCCAACATGATATGCTTAGCAGCGCCAATGGTTCAGGTTTTCAATGGGGCTGGCGCAAAGGCAACAAAGCCTATGGGTGGGGCATTGCCTGTGCTTATAAAAATACCGGGTTGGGCGGCGGCGCACCCGACAAAGCTGAAGCTGAAATTGAGGCCTTTGAAAACGGGACGGTGGAAGTCCGTATTGCAGCCGCAGATATGGGGCAGGGGATTGCTCATGTGGTGGCGCAGTGTGCGGCGGAAGAACTCAGCCTGCCCTATCACCGTGTGAAGGTATTGCTATGTGATACCGATAGAACGCCCAATGGTGGCCCCACCACCGGTTCACGCCAAACCTATATCAGTGGCAATGCGTCGCGGATGGCGGCGGGGGTGTTGCGCGAAGCCCTCAGCCACTCGGCGGCGGAAATGCTGGATGTTCCCCCCGAACAAATCCGTTTTGAAGAAGGCTTGCTGCGCTACAACGGACATACGGTTGAATTTGGTGAAGTCGTGGGTTGGATGAAGCAAAATAACCTTGTCCCACGTTCTCGTTATGAATATTGGGCCCCCAAAACACAACCTTTAGGCACAGGCGGGGATATGCACATTGCCTTTAGTTATGCCACGCAAGCCGCGCTGGTAGAAGTGGATTTAGAAACAGGCGAAGTGCATGTTTTGAAAGTGCTTTCCGCCACAGACATCGGACGGGCAATTAACCCCCTGATGCTGCAAGGTCAGATTGAAGGCGGGATTGTGATGGCGATGGGCAATGCGCTGACCGAATCGTTCATTGTCGAAGATGGTGTGCCATGGTCAACCCTGCTTTCCCGCTACAAAATGCCGAGCATCAAGCATATGCCTGAAATTGTCTCGCATTTGGTCGAACATCCGACTGCGGACGGGCCGTATGGTGCAAAAGGGGTGGGCGAAATCCCGTCCATTAATACCATGCCCGCCATCGCCAATGCCATTTATAACGCGGTTGGTGTACGTGTTTTTACGGTTCCCGTTGACCAAGATGCCCTGCTGCGTGCCATGAAAGGCAATCAGATGGAACTGCACACCGCATGGCATGATGTGCGCTAATCTATAAAATGTTTCCAACCAAAGCATCGGCTGATGAGTCGGTGCTTTTTATTTTGCATAGCAGAGGACATATATTCTCCTTGCTACTTCTGCTATAATTTTGCCCGTTTGGATAACACAGGATTTTTATGACAACAATAGTCATTGGCGGTGGACTGGCTGGACTTGCGGCAGCCTATGATCTTGCCCGCGCTGGCGAACCCGTTACTATTTTAGAAACTGCCCCGCGTTTTGGTGGGCTTGCCAGCACAATCCCGATTGAAGGCATCCACATCGAACGGTTTTATCATTTTATCTGCCGTGCCGACCATGATCTAATGCAGTTGATTGACGAACTAGAATTGCAAGAGCATCTTCACTGGTCGCCGTCCAAAACCCAATTTTTCTACAATGGACGCATGTATCAGTTTAGCCGTCCCTATCACCTGTTGACTTTTAAACCCGTGCCGTTTATCCAGCGTATCCGGTTTGGGCTGCATGTGCTGGCTTCGCGTTTCCGCAAAAATTGGGTAGATTTAGACCATGTAGCCGCCCGCAGTTGGCTGATTGAAAAAGTCGGGAAAGAAGCCTACTATGTCATCTGGCATCCCTTGCTTGGAGTCAAATTTGGCGATTACCACGACAAAATTTCGGCGGCATGGATCTGGCATCGGATTAACCGCGTCGCCACTTCGCGCAAAGGTTTGGTCGGTCAGGATTATCTGGGGTATCTTGATGCGGGTACAGACACTGTGACCAATGCGCTGGTGACTTTTCTGGAAAAACAGCCGCATGTTACCCTGCGTGCGGAAACCAGCGCCGAAGAAATCGTGGTGGAAAATGGACAGGTCAAAGGGGTACGCCTCAAAAATGGCGAATTTCTCCCCGCCGAGCATGTGGTTTCAACCGCCGCCTTGCCGATTTTAAGCAAAATAACCCCGCAGCTTGACCCGATTTTTAAGCAAAAAATTGACAAGGTGGAATATATCGGGGTGGTGTGTATGCTGCTGCATCTTGACCGCCCGATGAGCGACGCATTTTGGACGAACATCAACGACACCGAAATTTCGTTCAACGGATTCATTGAATATTCGCAGTTGAATCAGCAGGTGCGCGAAAAAGGGGTTCATATTCTCTATATCCCTTACTATCTACGTCCCGATGACCCGCGTTACAGCTTCACAGACGACTATCTTTACCACGAATATTCCGCCATGCTCAAAATGATTAATCCTGAATTCGATGATAGCTGGGTGAAGTCCTATCAAGTGTTCCGCGCCCGCTATGCCCAAGCCATTTGCCATACTGGATTTGCCGAGCTTGTACCGGAGTTTGAAACACCTACCCAAGGGTTGTATGTGACCGATTCGACTCAGTTTTACCCCGAAGACCGCACCATTAGCGCCGCGATTCGGGTGGGACGCACGGTAGCGAAGTTGATTAATCAGAAGTAACAAAAATGGGCAGGTCATAGACCGCACCCGTACAGGAAATAACGATGCCAACAATGAGTGAAAAAGTAACCACCGTTAGTATTGTCAAAGCGCCCGCCGGACAGGTTCAGGAAAAAGTCCGTGAGGCAATGGAATTAGCGGATTATCAAACCCACATCCCACGCGGCGAACCGGTTGCCCTCAAGCCCAATTTAGGCTGGGATATTTTGATTCCCGGTGCGGTCAGCGCCCCTTGGATGGTCGAGGGGGTGATTCAAGTCCTCAAGGGCTACGCCAGCGAAATTTGCGTGGTCGAATCGGATCAAGTCGTCGTCAATGTAGAAGACGCAGTACGCAAAACCCGGATTCTGGACATCTGCAAAAAACATGGCATTGAATGGGTGAACATGTCCAAAGGTCAATTCGTCCGCAGCAAGGATGAGTCGCGGTTGGTGCTGCACAACATTCACATCCCCGAAATTTTGACGCGCACCCATTTAGTCACTCTCCCATTGATGAAAACCCATAATAAAAGCACCATCACGGGCGCGATTAAAAATCAGTGGGGCTGTCTGGAAACGCTGCGTCATAATTTTCATCCGGTGCTGTCTGAAGCCTTAGTGGATTTGAACGGTCTTTTAAAACCCAGATTCGCGGTCATGGATGGCACTATCGGTTTGGAAGGCAACGGGCCAAAATCGGGATTCCCCAAAGAAATGGGGTTGGTATTGGCCTCCGGGGATTTAGTCGCGCTGGATGCCACTGCCGCGCAAATCATGGGCTTTGACCCGCGCCAGATTGAACATTTGCTGTTGTGCGAAAAACATGGACTTGGGACAGCGAACCCGGCTGAAATTCAAGTGACAGGCGAAACCATTGACGCACATAAAACCCAATTTTTAACCGCCCATCACAACGCGGTTTCCGGGTTAGAGGTCATTTTCCGTTCGTCGTTCATGCGGAAATTGATTTTTGAAACGCCGATTTTTAACCTGATGACATGGGGCGCACGGCGCTATTATGATTTATGGGATGTCACGTATGGACGTAAAATTCGAGACAAAGTGCTGCACAATTCCCCCTATGCGCCGCAATGGACACACCCCCTTTAGACCATGAAACCTGCTTTTCGTTTACACCTTGCCGGGATTGGATTTTTTAGTGCGCTGACGTTTATCGTCCTGCACAAAATCATTTTTCTGAATGGCACCCACACCGCCGGATATGATTTTTTTGCTTATAACTGGAATTTCTGGTGGACACGCTATTCCCTGACCGAACCCGGACTCACGATGTTCGAGAGCAATTTTGTCATGTTTCCGGCAGTCAGCAATTATGGCTTTCACACCCTTACCCAATTCTGGTTTCCCGTGTGGGCGATTTTAGAACCACTGGTGGGAACACTCACCGCCGTCAATGTGATTTTGTTCATGGGCTGCTTTTTGAACGGGTATCTCACCTTTGCCTTGCTACGAAGTGAGAAAATTATTGCCGGATGGGCGCTGTTAGGCGGAACCGCCGTTCAGATTTTCCCGATTGCTCGCTATTTTTATTACAACACCCACCTCAATTTGATGGACTGGTTCTGGATTCCGGCGCATCTGCTGATGTGGAAACAACTTGTTTTTTATACAGCAGCGAAGCGCTATCGGCTGGCACTGCTCTGGGCGGTGTTGCACGGAGTCGCGTTGTGGGGGTTGGGATTAACTGACCTTCAATTCCCCATTTTTGTCGGGTTTGCCCTGATTCCTTTTGGGCTGCTCACCCTCTGGCAAAATGAAAATCGTGTTGGTATTGTCGGGGCGGGCATCGTGTCAGTAACCGTGTGCTTGCTGCTGTTATGGGTGGCTGGCCCGTTGCCGCAGATGCTGGAATTTAGCGGGACTCGTGTGACCAGTCCCGTAGAAGACCGTCCCGGCGTGGAATTTCCACAGGGTTTTTTGAGCATGTCCGAGACATGGTGGGACTGGTCAACCCCCACTACCGGACGTTTCATCAGCCTCATCATTTTAATTTCGGTTGGGATGAACGTTTGGAAATTGTTTTTCCAAGCCAGCAAGACGGACGGTATATATACCGTCCCTACCGAAAACCCTCAATGGTTCTGGTTCGCCGTCATGCTGCCGCCCTTGATTTTTGCGATGGGGCCAACTGTGACGCTGGGTGGAACAGACATTCCCATGCCCTTTCGGACTCTCTACGCCATTACGGATGGCATGTTTCGTATGCCGTGGCGTTTAGCGCCGGTGTTCGTCATTTGCGGCATGATTTTTGTTGGCAAAACATGGCGCTTCTCTTCTCCATCCCGCCTTGTGGTGTTGGGGTGTTTATTTGGCCTGCTGTTTGTGGATGTACGGTTGTTTGAAACTGCCCCTATGCAGCCCATCCTCTATCCTTATCAATTTTATGAGGAAATTCGTGCCGAAGAGGGTGATTATGGGATTCTGGAAATTCCAACGGGCGCGGGTACAGGCGAAGTGCTGCTAGGAGACCCCCGCGCCATTCAATTTCAATGGTATGGGATGACCCATCAAAAGCGCATGGTCAACGGTTTTATTGCCCGTGCGCCCCTCGAAAATTACTGGTATTTGCATCTTGATGACCCGATGATGGCATGGTTGGGGCAGCGCCGTGCCTTTGAATCGCACACCATCCATGAACAACTACGCGAACGCATTTTTGGCTGGCCTCTCGGTTATTTCATCGTGCATAAAGACTACGTGATTGCCAACGGTGGCAAACCGGAAGAAATTCTCGGCTACTTTAATAGCTTGCACGATTTACTCTGTGTATGGCAGATTGAAGGCAATGCGGTGGCCTACCGAACGGCATGGCATCCGGCAGGGTGTCCATCCCAAACCCCGCATGAAATTGAACCGAATATTTTTCAAATTGATATTGGCAGTTTAGATGACCAACGTTTTATCGGATGGGGCTGGCATTATGCGGAACATGTTGGCGGAGTCACATTACGCTGGGCAGGAGACACCCCGCAAACGAGCTTACATATTGACTTGCCGGCGGGGACATATCAAGTCACCCTCTCTGCCCAAGCATTTCACGAATCGCGGGAACTTGGCCTTGCTGTGAATGGCATCATTTTGGCTGAAACAGCCCAGGTCGGGACAGATTCGTTGCAAACCTATACCTTCACCCTGCCTGCCGAAATAGTCGCCGAGGGGGAAAATCTGGATGTCATGTTGCAATACGATGACTGGGTTGTACCGTCGGAAGTGATGGGTGGGGGTGATGTGCGAAAATTGGCGGTTGCGGTAGACTGGATACGATTTGAACGAATTGATTGACGCATGAAAACAAAATTTTTCTCCCTGCTGCTCCTTGTGGTTACCCTTGCGGCTTGTGGCACAATCGCCGAAGGGCCACCCACCCCCACCCCGACTCCTCTTGCAAATAATGCCGCATGGACACCTGTAATTCGTGTTTTTAATGGGGTTGAAATGGTACTTGTCCCACCGGGGTGTTTTCAGATGGGACATGCTGACGGACGACGGGATGAACAGCCTGTGCATCAGATTTGTTTTGGGGAGTCGTTCTGGATCGATCGGTATGAAGTGACCAATGCCCAGTTTGGGGTGGCAGGCGCATTTACTGGGGATAACCACCCACGTGAGAATCTGACTTGGTTTGAAGCCCGCGATTTTTGTGCCAGTCGGGATGCCCGTCTGCCCACCGAAGCTGAATGGGAATATGCGGCACGGGGCATTGACAGCTTGATTTACCCTTGGGGCAATGAGATGGATGAAACCGCGCTGGCCTTTGACCGCAACAACGCCAACCAGACCTTTGATGTTGGCAGCTATCCGCAGGGTGTTTCATGGGTTGGTGCCTATGATATGGTGGGGAATGTGTGGGAATGGGTCAGCAGTGTGTATTTGCCCTATCCCTATGAAAACTCAGGGGTACACGAAAATTCGGACGATGCCGTTAGCCGCCGGGTTTTTCGCGGTGGGTTAGGCAGTTATATAGACTATGGAACAAGCGCCGCTAAACGGTTTCGCCGTGAACCGGATGAACGGGATTGGTTTATTGGCTTTCGTTGTGCAAGGGATAATCACTAAGACAGATTGGATACTTTCCCGAAAATTCAAAGACCCGATGAAAAGAGGCATCTTCTGCCCCTTTTCTGATACGCGCATTATAAAATTTGAGAGAGGAAAAGCTGGGTGCGTTCGTGTTTGGGGTTGGCGAAAAATTCTTCCGGTTCGGCAGCTTCCACAATTCGCCCACCATCCATGAAGATAACGCGGCTGGCAACTTCACGCGCAAACCCCATCTCATGCGTCACACACAGCATGGTCATTCCACCATAAGCCAATTCGAGCATCACATCTAACACTTCTTTAATCATTTCGGGGTCAAGTGCGGAGGTGGGTTCGTCAAACAGCATAATTTTGGGATTCATCGCCAGCGCCCGTGCAATCGCCACACGCTGCTGTTGCCCGCCAGAAAGCTGCCCCGGATATTTGTTGGCCTGTTCGGGAATCCCCACACGGGTCAAGAGTTCCATCGCTTTTTCTTCGGCTTCACGGCGAGCGCGGCGGCGTACATAACGCTGTGCCAGTGTGATATTTTG
Source organism: uncultured Anaerolineae bacterium (assembly GCA_964639245.1). Taxonomy (GTDB): domain Bacteria; phylum Chloroflexota; class Anaerolineae; order Aggregatilineales; family J027; genus SB15. The sequence continues at coordinate 64,070 of CAZXCU010000011.1, read as the reverse complement.
TAACACCGTCAGATGGGGAAACAAATTAAATTGTTGAAAGACCATCCCCACTTCGCGCCGAATTTCGGCAATATTGCGGGTGTCGTTGGATAGCTCAATCCCATCCACCACAATCGTCCCCTCTTGGTGTTCCTCCAAACGGTTAATACAGCGGATGAAGGTGGATTTGCCCGACCCCGACGGGCCACACACCACGACCACTTCGCCTTCCATAACATCCAAGTTGAGGTCTTTAAGCACATGAAAATCGCCAAACCACTTGTTGACCTCCCGACATGAGATAATCGGCGTGCCAGAGAAATTAATTTTTGGCTTTTCACGTTTTGGTTTTTCAGTCATTGCAATACATCCTTTCTTACCGACGCGCTGCCCCAGACCCCGTAGTTTCGAGGTGACGGCTGACTTCGGCTAACACATAACACAAAATAAAATAGACAATCCCGATGTACAAATAGCCTTCGCGCTGGAACAGCGTATACCCGGTCTGGGTATCGGCAAGCAACCGTCGCATCGCACCAGTGAGTTCAAACACCCCCACCAGCGTAATGAGCGAAGTATCCTTGAGCAAACTCACAAATTGCCCCATAATCGCCGGAATAACTGCCCGAATCGCTTGCGGCAGCACAATAAATCCGGTGATGTACAGTTCAGACAAACCGAGCGCTCTGGCGGCTTCTGTTTGCCCTTTGGGAATGATTTGCAGACCCCCACGAATCGTTTCAGCTAAATAGGCTGCTGTAAACAAGGTCAGCACAATCGCCAAACGGATGACCAGATCGACTGTTTCCATCCCATCGACCACAAAGGGCAGAATCAAATAGCCCATAAACAACAGGGTAATGAGGGGTACACCGCGCACCACTTCAATAAACAGGGTACACAAAAAGCTGACTAAGGGTAAATCGCTTTGGCGGCCCAACGCCAACACAATCCCTATGGGAAAAGAAGCCACAATTGCCACGGCGGAAAGCAACACTGTTAAAAAGATACCGCCTAAATCGCGGGTATCAATCGGTGGAAGGGTCTTTGAATTGTTAATCCCCGTAACAATGACCAGATAAATGGGCAGTGAGACCAGCCATGCGCCCAAAATCAAACGGGTAGCGGTTTTGTCGGGCATCTGATTTTTAGCAATCTGCCCCAAACCATATCCGACCAACCCCACCGCAAGGCTGATAAAATAAAACATGCGAATTTCGGTGAAATAGGGAGCCAGTTGCAAACTGAAAAACTGGGCTAAGGTGCGTTCGCCGTTGTAACGTAAATCAGTACGGTTGGTGGCAATTGCACACCCTTCACAATCCAGTTGCGGGGGTTCGCCAAAACGGTCTAGGCGCTTGCGGATTTCTGTACGGGTGCTGTAAAACACCGCTAAATCCTCAATTTTGAGGAAGGCCGCTCCCTGTGTACCGGAAATTTCTTCATTCCGAATCACTGTTACGGTGTACCAATCTTCGGCGGGTGCTTCCCATTCAAATGACACGGTATCCATTGTAAATTCTGACTGCTCAATGACTTGCCCATGTCGATCCCAAATTTGAATGGCAAGATTTAAATCGTAGGCGGTGGGGTCAAGTTGGTCGCGGTTGACCAAGCCTGCCGTTTCGTTAAAGGCATCCCACGCCGGGCCGGGCAGTTTTTCGTTCCCGATATACCCTTGCAAATGGGTGACATTAAAATCTGATTTTTCCGTCAAAGGGTCAAGGCTAAAAGTAATCTGCTGGCCTTTGTCCGCAATAAAATTGACCTGACGGATTTTGTAATCCTCATCCACATAGTAGTAAATCGGGGGTTCTTCGACAGGGCGGGTCAAGATGGGAACAATGACCGTTGCCAGCCCGATGAAGACCAGCACCACAAAAATGGTGGTACGAATTCTTCCCCAATAGCCTACCGACAGCAACGCCAGAAAAAAGAGCATATACATGACAATTTCAAGGCGTGCCACTTCTGACGGAGGATATTCTGGCCCTGACCCTAAGGGACGTAAATTGAGAAATACAATTTCCCATTGGGCTTGAAAGATAGCCCAGTCCAGAAACATATTGGCAAAAAAGAGAACAAAAGCAAGGGTTATCAGGGTGCTAATGGTATCTACTCGATTGCCAAAGAGATTGCTTCGCATCCACCCGATAAGACCCGAATCGCGGGTGGGGGGATGGCGTGGGGGTGGCACTTCTTTGGGGGCGGTGTAATGAATGAGAAAACGCTCTTGGGTGGTCAATTTATCTTGTTTGTTTGCCATCAGCGTGTCCTCACTTGGGTGGTAGTATTAATGAGATTGGTCATGAGAGACAGCACTAAACTCAGGGAAAGATAGGTGATCATCAACCCGACAAACAACGGCACGGCCTGACCACTTTCATTATTCACCAACTGGACAGCTTGGTAGGTATCTGCATAACCCACCGCCAAGCCCAAGCTGGAATTTTTACCCAAGTTTACATACTGATTACCAAGTGGTGGAATAATCAACCGCAGGGCTTGCGGCAAAACGACCATCCCTAACACTTGTGACCCGCTCAACCCCAATGACCGGGCTGCTTCGACCTGCCCTTTGGGGACAGATTGAATCCCCGCCCGCACAATATCCGCAATGAAAGCTGCCGTATACAGTGTGAGAGCGGTAAAAAGTGCCATAAACGGGGTTGAAAGCTGCGTTCCCCCTTCAATATTAAATCGTCCGAACTGTGGGTATTCGACATTAAACGGTTCACCCGCGACCAGCCATCCACCAGCGACGCAGATAAATATAACCGGAAGTACAATTTGCCATGTACGCGCCGGTGCGCCGGTGCTGTCCTGAACATAGAGCCGCCAGCGCCGCACGATATACCCCAAAATAAGCGCGGCGATGATCCCAATATAGAGATAAACCGTGCTGTCGGTTGAATTCAATTTTGGGATAGAAATATCACGTACATTGACAATGTAAATATCTTCGTAGAGTCTAAATGAGCCAATTTTATCGGGTGAGGTGAGCGATTCGATGACTTCCGGTAGAATCAGCAGCGCCCCCTGATAAACCAAAACCAACTGTACCAGCAATGGCGTATTGCGGAAAATTTCGACATACACCCGCGAGATATTCCGCACCAAAAAATTGCTAGAGAGCAAGCCAATCCCCACGAAAACACCCAAGAGCGTTGAGGCGACCAACGACAAGGCAACAACACGCAGTGTATTAACCACGCCGGTAATGATGGCACGGGTATTGGTTTTGGGCGCGAGATACTGCTCGACATTCAACCCTGAAATAAGGTAGGTATGCACGGGGATGGAGAGCAAAATGAGGATTGCCACCAAAGTTGCTGTCGAGGGGTCATCATGTTTCAGCCAGCGATACCCGTAATATGCCAACCCTACCCACGCCAGCACCCACACCGGAACAATGATGTTGTCGGTCACATCAATATCATTCAGCCACGCCCATTCGCTATCAAATGCGATTCCTTCGGGCAGTCCCGCCGCAAAAGTGCGTTTATACACCCCGAAATCAAGCGCGATTTGCGATTCTTCAAGGTTGGAAGTCAGGCTCATCCAGAGACCAACCAGACTCCCGATGAATACAACCGCAAAAACAACTTGTGATACGAGACGTAAAACACGAATGTCACGATAAAAAGGGATACCGGGGGTAAAAATCTGGTACACATGCCGCCGATGGGGAGGCTGGCGTTTTTCTACTGGTTTGTCATAAACTCCCATTGAAACTCCCACAAAAAATAGTAATAAAACTGCCTCACTCTGGGAAGAATGAGGCAGGAGAAACTTAAAGCATTTTCAAATTAACGCCACGCGGGGGAGTAAATCAAGCCACCATTTGTCCAAGCAGCATTCAGCGTGCCTTCACGCGGAATCCCGATGGGGTCAATGTTACGGGTATAAATTTCGCCGTAGTTCCCAACTGCCCGGATAATGTCCACGGTGAAGGTGTTGGACAAGCCCAAGAGCGCCCCCAAACCAGATTCATCTTGACCCAAGAAGCGGGCAATATTGACATCTTCCGAAGCCAACATTTCATCCAGATTTTCGCTGGTAATGCCCAGTTCTTCGGCGGTGAAGGTGGCATAGACAGCCCAGTCCACAATATCAGCAAATTGAGCATCGTCATCAAGGTACATCGGGCCAAGCGGTTCTTTGGAGAGGGTATCACCCAAAATCACAAAGGAGCTGGGGTCGGTGGCAGCAGAACGCAGACCCGCCAACTGGCTTTTGTCGGAGGTTAGCACATCGCAAGCGCCATTTTCAAAATCGCGCAAGGTTGCGTCGGTAGTTTCCGCCAAAACAAGGGTGGGAGCAGCGCCAAACAGCGCGGTATACGAATCTACAATGTTCTTTTCGGTGGTGGTTCCACTCTGGCTGCAAAAACTTGCACCCTCAAGGTCAGCCAACGATGCCACACCGCCATCTACCAATTCTTGTTTGACCATCAAGCCCTGACCATCGTAGAAGGTGGTGGGGCCAAAGCTGGAGTTCAAGCTGGCATCGCGGGTCAATGTCCATGTGGTATTCCGCATCAGGACATCCACTTCGCCCGCCTGCAACACGGTAAAACGTTCGTTGGCGGTCAACGGACGGAAGTTGATTTTGCTGTCCACATCATCCGGGCCAAAAATGGCGGCTGCAACGACACGGCAGAAATCGGCATCCAGACCTTCCATAACGTTGGTATCAGGATTGACAAAAGAAAAGCCGGGCAAACCGCCGCTTACGCCGCAGTTCAGCACACCCCGTTCTTGAATTTCCGCCAGTTTTCCACCCGATTCCTGCGCGGTGGTCAGGGAAGCACTCGCCATGACCAAAACCACTAGCACGACAACCATCAAAACACGTTTCATAATCAAAAACACTCCTTAATTTAACTAAAGCAACCATTTTTTAACACACCCGCCCTTATCAAGCAAATCGAGATTGCTAACTCAAAGGGCGTTTGATTGTGAAAAATGCTAATTCTCGGTAGAAAAAGATCCTTCAGAGAGCGTCATGGTGTTCATGAATAGGGCAAATTGACGGATGCCCTCAATCCCACATTCGCCTTCAATCGGTTCAACACTGTTATCCGCGTCTAAATCTTCGCCAGCCCCAATGATGGCAATTTGCTGTGTCCATGTTTCCAAATCAGCCACGGCATTGGCAATCTCTGCATCTTGGATATTGGCGAAGGTACGGGCTTGTTCAAGCGCCTCTTGCAGGGGGAACAGGGCATTTTCCGCACAGGTAATCACCGTGACGATTTGTGCCTGCTGCTGGGGCGTGATGCCGGCTGCGTCTTGGGCTGCCAGCAGCAAATTATCAATTTCCGTCAACGCCGGCAGCAAGCCAATTTTGAGGTTGCTCGGATTATTGCCAGAGGAGTTATCGCCGTTGATATCTTCCGTGGTGCCATTCAAAATGTTATAAACATGTTCGCCATGGACGCGGGTATTCGGTGCCGAACCGCGTTGTGCGCCGCTTAAGGCACGTCCAGCGTGGTCAGCCGCAAAATTGTATTCGGCAAGGGCAATTTCTACCAAACTGAGCGCTTGCGGATTACGGTTGGGGTCGTCAGGTATCCATTGCACCAGAATTTGTTGCAGCGCCAAAGCCACCTCTGCCGGCAACACCCCACTATAGGCAATTTGTTTGGGTTCTGCCCCCACCTCATCCGGTGCTTCCAATGAAACAGCAACCGCATCATACAACGTGTAGAGACTTTCTCCCTCCGGTGAGGTAAAGGTCAAGACCCCTTTCCCAAAGACATCCACAGGCAGCGTTCCCAGTAGCAGCCAGCGATTCTCCATCTGACTGAACAGCCAGCTATGATATTGCTGATTTTCGCCCGGCTGCGCCAAGTCATTCACATTGAGCGCAATGGTATCGCCTAAAACGTTGGTGGTATTGAATTGAATCGTGCCAAAGTTGGGAACGGCAGCCACTTCAACCGCTTCTTGGGTGGGCGCAGATTCCTCTGTTTCCTCAATCGGAATGGGTGCATTGGTGGTTGTTTCGGCCTCCTCATCCTCTTGCCCGTTGCTCACAATGAGGAAAATCACCCCCGCTAAAATCAGCAGCGCGATGACCGCAATGCCGCCTAAGAGCAAACTGCTATTTTGTTTTGATGCGGGTTGAGGGGGAAGCGTTGGTGTCGCCGGAGGGTACACTTGAGTCGGCTGTTGGATGCGGCCTGCCGCCTCCGTAGGATTAACAATCATGGTTTGTATGCCATCTGAACCCATTGCGGTATTTGTTGTATCAACAACCGTCGCAAAGGTACTTTGCCCTGTGAGGGCATTCGCCAGCGCTTTGGCAAATTCTCCGGCAGTCTGGTAGCGGTCTTCACGATTTTTCGCCAGGGCTTTTTGCAAGACAAGATCGACTGCCGCCGGATATTGGGAAGTTACTTCCAGCAAAGATGGCACAGGGTCGCTGACATGCTTGAACATGACCATCATCGGTGTTTCGGCAGAATAGGGATGTCGTCCGGTCAGCATTTCAAACGCCAGCACACCCAGCGCGTAAATATCCGCCCGCCCATCAATATCTTTAATGCCGCGTCCCTGTTCGGGGGCCATATAAGCGGGTGTTCCCAAAAACCCACCGGACGCGGTGAACTGGACATTGCTTTCTAGCATCTTGGCGATGCCAAAATCAGTCAGGGTTGGATACCCTTCGGCATCCAGTAAAATGTTATCCGGCTTAATATCCCGATGTACAATCCCTTGACGATGCGCATAATCCACCGCCGAGCCGATATTTTCAATAATTTTCACGACTTGTTCGGGCGACAGGCGAGCTTTTATCATCAAATCTTTCAGCGACCCGCCAGCTACATACGGCATAACCAAAAATAAAATACCATTGTCCACCCCAAATTCAAAAACAGGTAAAATATGGGGATGCTGTAAACGGGCAATTGTACGGGCTTCCTGTTGAAAGCGCTCCATGAACTGCGGGTCTTGTCCGGGGTGTGGAGGCAACACTTTCACTGCCACTTGGCGGTCTATATCGGCTTGATAGGCCAAATACACCGTTGCCATCCCGCCTTGTCCGAGCATTGAGCGAATTTCAAATTTGCCAAGTTTTTTGCCGATTAGTGATGAATGACCCGTTGTCACGCTGTCCGACTCCTCGTAAGCATGGGACAATGATACTGTGAACAACGCTTTGATGAAAGTTTTCTTACCAAAGTTAATTTTTCACCTAAAACCTATGGATGAACTAAGCAATGTCCAAAAGAGCCACACCCATTTTGACCTTCTACAGCCCTAACCATCCCCTGCACGCGCCCCAACGGGAATATTTGCATGGGAAAACGATTCCTTACGCTGAACAACCGGCCCGTCTTGAAAATATTCGCCACGCAATTGAGCAGGCAGGGTTGGTTCACCTCCTCGACACTGTGCCAATCCTGCCCCATGAAGCGATTCTCAAAGCCCATGATGCAGGCATGGTTAAGTTTTTGAGTCAGGCAGCTACGATAATCAATGCGGCAATGGATAGCCATGCCACCGCTTACCAGACTAGCCCCGACCAGCAGTATTTTTACCCATCTGTTTTTCCGGTGCGTTCCCTCATGAATCGGATTCGTACCAATGCCCGTGGGCCGCATGGTTTCTATTTTTTTGATACCGAAGCCCCCATTGGCAAAGGGACTTGGCAAGCCGCGTTGCAATCTGCCTCGTTAGCCTATGCAGGGGCAGAAAAATTACTGGCGGGGGAAGTCGCGCTAACCTATGCGCTGTGCCGCCCACCGGGACACCATGCAGGAACGGATTTTATGGGGGGGTACTGCTATCTGAATAATGCTGCCATCGCGGCTCACCATTTGCAGCAGATGGGGCGGGTGGTTGTGTTGGATATCGACTATCATCATGGGAATGGCACACAGGCAATTTTCTGGGATACGCCGGACGTGCTGTTCATCTCGCTACACGCTGACCCGGAGACGGATTATCCTTATTATTCCGGTTATGCGGATGAAACAGGCGCACAGGGTACAATTATCAACAAACCCTTACCCCCCCAAACCGATGATGTTGCCTATCTCGCTGTGTTGGATGAAATTTTGCCCGCTATCCAGCACTTCAGCCCGCGTTCGTTGGTGGTATCGCTGGGTTTTGATACCTATGAACACGACCCCTTAGGAACATTTCGCTTGACACAGGGTTGCTATTTCCAGATTGCCCGTAAACTCAATGCGCTTAACTTACCCACCCTCATCATTCAAGAAGGTGGGTATGCAGTGGATTCGCTCGGTGAACTCGCGGTGGAATTTCTTAAAGGGTTTGTTGTGCCATAAACGCTTCAAGTTCTGCGGGGGTGGGCAGGGCCGGAATCGCACCACGTTTGGTGGCGGTCAATGCCCCAACCGCATTGGCACGCTGCAATACAGGCAGCAAATCCGCCTTGTACCATTCCGCACCCAGTCCCATGATTCCGGTGAGTAGCCCCGCCACAAAACCATCCCCGGCCCCGATGGTATCTTCAACTTTAACCGTGTATCCCGGCACCGTCCATTGTTGATCCTGTGTGAAGGCTTCGCAGCCTTTATCGCCCAACGTGACCACCATCAACTTGGTTTTTGCCGTCCAAAGCTGCCGCACACCGGTTTCCAAAACACGGGTATTCGTCAAAAAGTTGAGTTCTTCTTCGCTGAGTTTGACCACATCCGCAAATTCAAAACCCATTCGCAGCCCTGTACGCGCCACATCCAAATCAGGCCACAAGGGTTCGCGTAAATTGGGGTCATAGCTAATGAGCGCCCCATTTTTCTGAGCCTGTTTGACGGCAGCGAGGGTTGTTTTCCGCACCGGATTGCCGATTAGGGTAATCGACCCAAAATGAAAAAGTTGGGTTGAAGCCAGCATTTTTTTATCAAGGTCAGATTCGCGCATGAGCATATCGGCGCTGGGTTTGCGGTAGAACACAAAACTCCGTTCCCCGCTGGCTTCTACTGAGACAAAGGCTAAGGGGGTCAGCGCTTCTTCAGAAAGTCTCAGGGCAGAGACATCCACATTTTCATTTTTGAGAACCCCTACCAGATAGTTGCCAAAGGGATCATTTCCCACTTGCCCCATAAACGCGGTTTCCATGCCTAATTTTGCTAATCCGACAGCCACATTGGCAGGCGCACCACCGGGGGCTTTCACAAAACCGGGTGCATCGCCCACGCTCACATCCCGTTGAGTAGACACAAAATCAATTAATAATTCGCCAAAACAGACCGCTTGTGGAGACATGATTTTCCTATCCGATTCCAATGATCCATTTTATACTACCGAGCAGACGTAAAATACCAAAAATTTGTTAATGCTTTTGCTACGATTCACCTATTATTTTAGTCTACCTATTTCGAGTTTGGCTATTTCCGTTATAATGCGATGCTAAGGAATCACCTCGAAAGTTATATGCTCCAATGGGACGATGGTTTTGGCGATGGGTATGTTTTCTGGCGGGCATTTGCCTAACGGCTGCTTGTGGACACAGCCCTTCGGTGCGCTCCGAAACCCCTACCCCCACGCTGCTGCGTTTTACACCATCAGCTGCCCAACTGCCTATCGGAGTGATGATTCGCCCATTTATTACAGCTACTCCCCTCAGCACCCAACCGCGTTTAACGCTTTCCGGTTTGACGTGCTATGAAACCCCCGTCCAATCTCTGCTGTGTCTGGGATGGGCGCAAAACCCCCTTTTTGTTCCTCATGAGAATTTGGTGTTGACTTTGAAGCTCGTTGCGGATGATGGCTCAATTGTTGCTTCGCAAACGGCATCTTTGGCGCGTGATTGGCTGCCTGCGGATTCAGGTGCGCCCTATCGTTTTATTTTTGAAGAAATCCCACATAAAAATGTCACCCCCCACTTGGGGCTGTTGTCAGCGAATGAAACCCATGAAAATAAATACCTTGCGCTGGAAATTCGAGCGCTGGAAGTGTCTTGGAATGGCAACATTTACCAAATTTCTGGCGAGGTGCATAATAAAAGCCCCGATGCTGAGGTACGCATCATTATCACCATACGGAACGCGGCGGGCAGCGTCATCGGATTTCGCACACTCAATCAACTTGAAAACACATTTGAAACCAACATCCTCCCATTAGAACCGTATGCCGAGACCCACACGGTAACGGTGACGGCTGATGTGATAAAGGAGTATTAAACTTGCGCGTTTGTTTTGTATCGCACGAAGCAATTAGCAAAGCGGGTTGGGGACGTTACACCGTTGAATTGGTGTCTGGGGTGCGGCAGTTGGGCATTGAACCTGTTCTTGTAACCGCCGATGACCGCAAAGACCCGCTACTCGCTGATGTAGAACATCACCCCATCTTGCAACCGGTTCTCAACCGTCGGATGGAAACGCCGCGCAGCTTGCTCAAAGCGCCCGAACTCCGCCGCATTTTACAAACTTGCGATGTGGTTCACTGCATTGTTGAACTCTATGCGCCAATGGTGGCGGCGGCTCTTCCTAAAAACATGCCCTTTATCCTTTCTGTATTTGGAACATGGGCCATTCGGCCTTTGGAAAGCCCGGCACAACGGCTATTTTTCGCGCCAGCTTTCCGCAAAGCCAACAAAATTATCAGCATCAGCCAGTTCACCCGCGATTGGATGGCGCAACTCATGGAACTGCCCCCCACCGAAGTTTTGCCCGGCGGTGTGCATCCCGAAAAGTTTCAACACCCCATTCAAGCCGATTTGCCGGACTGGGTTGGACGAGAACCCGTTGCTTTGAGTGTGGGAGCAGTGAAACCACGTAAGGGAATTCATGTGGCCTTAGAAGCCGTTGCCCTTGCCCGTCAAAAAATCCCGAATTTGCACTATGCCATTGCGGGCAATGAACATGAAATGCCGGACTACACCACCGAACTCAAAGCGCGGATTGCTGAACTCGGTTTGCAGGAGTGGGTGCATTTTCTTGGTCAACTGCCTCCCTATAGTACGCTGGTGGCATGGTATCAGCAGGCCGATGTGTTTTTGCTCCCATCGGTCAATCAGGGCAGCAGTTTTGAGGGTTTGGGGTTTGTATTTCTGGAAGCGGCTGCCGCAGGCACACCCGCCATTGGGACGTATGGCTGCGGCGCAATGGAAGCGGTGGTGCATGAGGAAACAGGTTTGCTTGTTCCCCAAAATGACCCACAAGCTACCTCTGATGCGTTGGTGCGTTTACTGACGGATAAAGCGCTATATGAAAAAGCGGCTGCCAATGCTCCCGCCCATGCTGAACACCTCTCGTGGGGGAATCTGTCACAGCGAGTCGTTGAAATTTACCGTGAAACCCTTGGTGCAAAATAAATTATCATGGATTGTGAAGCTGATACATTAGGTAAAATGGCTAGCGTGTATCGTGGTAGCGGCCTTTCAAGAGCGTGCTACATATGTCGCGCTTTACTCATCCTGCAACACGCTACCCCAAAGATTATTCCCACGCGGGCAAATTCGGGGTGATGTATGTGCCAAGGGCATACCATGCCAACAATGCTAGCAGCAGCATTACCAGTACCGGCATCCAGCGTGTATAAGGTTTCGCGGGGAGTAAATGCGCCCAGCCAGACAATCCCCCCGCCAGCAAAAATCCCATCGGAATCAAGGCGGGGTAGAGGTAGCGTCCCTGAAATTGGACAAATTGCCGGTTATAAAGTAGATAAGCCGCTCCGACCAATCCCAAGGTTAGCATCAGCAAAAATAACATTTCTTTTTGTGGACGCTGCCAGTGACGATGATTCTGGAGAGCAAACAGGCCAAATCCCATCAGGCAAAACAGCACCCCCCCCAACAAAATGCGATAGATACGAGTAGGCATGGGTATTGCCATCCAGCCAAATTGTCCCCAAAAACTATGAAAAGTCGTATAGGCGTAATTTTTATAATACTGGGTGCGGTTGCCGTTTAAATCGCGTTCGATGTAATCATCCGTTTGCAATTGTCCGGCGGCAACTTCATCATGGCGCTGCAACCCCAGAAAATCTGTGCCGCCATACACCGACAAATTCCGCCCCCACCAGACTCCACCCATCACCAGCGCAGGCAGCAAAAATAATCCGATTTGCTGAATTGCCACCGGGCGACTCCATTTTTCCCGCCCTCCCCGCAGCAAAATAGCCACTCCCGCCACCCCCGCCAGAAAATACACCGTTACTTTGGTCAGGCAGGCCAACCCGACCAGCACCCCCAACAGAATGGCATCCTGTTTTTGAACGGTGGGTTTTTGTAAATAGGTTACAACCCTCAAGAGGATTAAACCAACCATCAAGCCAGCGAGCGGGTCATTATTCACACCGCTTAAAAACGACAGATGCTGAGGCAAAAACGCTATAAAAGCAGCAACCCCAAGCGCAAGCGGCGACATCTCAGGAAACAACCGATACAAAACGGCAAAACTTGCCAGAATCACCCCGAGTCCGATAAATACAGAAAAAAGGCGCAAGGTTGTTAAATTACCATCACTTGCCGCAAAAATGGGCGTAGCCAGAATATAGTAAAGTGGTGGTTGATGGTCTTCGTACTGTATACGGTCTAATTTGTTGAGGTGAATTGGATTAAACCCGGTGCTGGTCAGCGTATTTTGATATTCCGTATCCCAATCCCCCATGCGAATGACCGGAATAGCACCATCTTCTAACTGCCGAATGTAGTTGTAGTGGGCGGGTTCATCCGGCACTTGCCAATCGGGAGTTTCCGTTGCGTAGCGAACCGCCAGCACCAGATACATCCCCACAATAAGGATGAGTAGAGAAAGTGTCAGCCGCATGATTTAGCTCAAATAATGGGCGGGCATAGGTGATTCTTCCACTTTAAAAATGCGGAAACCTCGACTTTCGTAATTTTTAAGCGCGTGGGGCCCATCCAGATTACAAGTGTGTACCCACACACGAGTCGCGCCCATGTCCCACGCCCGTTGAATTCCAAAACTTAGCAGGTGTGAGCCATAACCCCGTCCGAAAAATGGGCGGATCAAGCCAAAATAGGCAATTTCTGTCCCGTGTGGTTGCTGGTCAAGTTCGACATATCCTGCCGGAGTACCACTAATATACAGGACAAAAAGACTGGTCGAAGGCTGCACGAGCCATGATTCAAGCTGTTCATCTGACCAATGGTTTCTATCGCGCCAGCGCCATTCATCCCCCACCGCTTTATAAAGAAAGCGATAAAACGCCGCAAGTGGTACTACCGACTGCATAATCGAAATGCTGGGGTCAAATGAAAAAGACGGCTTGAAATCTGCACGAGCCGTCATTTCGAGAGAGGTGATAATGAGTTTATCCATATATTAGGCGGGCGGCGGAACAGGTAGTTGATCCTCTGGGGTATCTTTCCATTTTTCGCCTTCTTCGACCAGCATCACCGGAATCCCATCGCGGATAGGATATTTATAGCCGGAGTCATCACAGACCAACCACGAGTCCTTGACCAACCGCAGTCGTCCGGGGTCACTGCCTTTGTCGGTATAATGTACTGCCACCGGGCAGCGTAAAATTTCTAACAAATCTGCATGAATCGGTTCGCTCATGAGCTTTCCTCAACCTTGTATCCACGCCATTATAACGCTGAGTTGTATTTAGCGGTACACTCTCTCTGAGGCATATTTTTGACAGGCGTACAGAGCGAACGTAAAATAATTACTACTATGGCAAAAAATTTGTTAGAAAAACTCAATCTCCTCCTCCAAGCGAACCTCACCAGCGTTACGCCAGATTTAACCCGCTTGTCGCCGCGTCGTGCTGGCAAAAATCTGGATAAAGAAATCGCCGCACTACGAAAACAACTGGAAGTGGCTGACCAAGATGAAGTGAGCATCCAAACACAGATTGAAAAACTCACCCAGACGATTCTCCAATGGGATGCCGAGGCGAATTCAGCCTTGCAAAAAGGGCAAGAAGCACAAGCTCGGTATGCCCTTCAACAAATGGAAACCGAAAAGCGCCGCTTGGTGATGCTGCAATCCGAATTGGATGAACACCGTCAAACGATGGCAGCCCTCATGCGCCAGTTGAATCAATTCGAGTCTGTGTTGCAGGCTGCCCAACAAACCCAACCCGTAGCCGAGGAAGAAACTGAAACCCTGTCTGACGCTATTCGACGGACGCGAGAAACCATTGAAGCCGAAACTACTTCGATGCAAAACGAAATCGATGTGGTAATCGATGAAGCCCAAATTGAGCGCGAACTTGCCTCACGCCGTTCGCGGCTAGCCAAACCGGATGCTTGATGTTAAACCAAAGTACCATTCTTCAACGCCTTAAAGAACATCAACTCTTGTCAGAAGTTGCCCTGATGCTGGCTTCGACATTGGATATTAAAAAGCTGTACCGCCATACCCTTGATGCGGTTCATGCGCTGCTTGAGGTCGAACATGCGGCGCTGTTTTTCCCTGATGAAATTCAGGAAAATCTTGTTTCACAAGCCGGAATCGGACGGTTTGGGGAGATTCAGATTTCTCTTGCCATCCAATCTTCGTCGGCAGGCGAATCCTTCCGCACCCGCGAATCGGTCACTCTTCAAGGGGAAGTCGTCCTCAATGGTACACATACGACCCGCACCGCCCATTTTATTCCGATGACGACCAGTACACGGATTATGGGCCTGCTGGCGGTTTATACCAATCAGGAATTTTCCGGGCAAGAAATCGGCTTGCTGCAAAAATTGGCGACTCATGCGGCCTATGCTATTCAAAATGCCCAGAGCCATCAGGAAATTGAAGCCCGCAGTTTTGAACTCGCACTGATTATTGATGCCACCGAAGCGGTCAATACAACCCTTGATTTATCGCGTATTTTGTCGCTCATCGGTAAAAATTTGCTCAAAGCCTTGCATGTGAATTGGAGCGAAATCGTTACCTACCAGAACAAAGCCCTGTCCACCCTTGCGGTGCAGCGTGAATGTTTCTGGCAACCAGAAAAAGCGAAAACGTTCTCATTAGACCATTACCCGTTGCTTAAAGAAGCGCTGCTCCAAAAGCATCCCGTAACGCTCCATAGCCCGTTGGACGGCTATGACCTGTTTTTGGAAGCCTTGCCCCACACCGACTTTTATCCTGTCGAAGTAGATGGCAAAGTCTTGGGGTTATTGCAGCTAATTTCGACGGAAGAAATCAGCCCTCCGGCCTCAATGCAAGCCCTTGCCCAATATGTAAAAGACCGGGAATGGCGACGAGCGCTCCATGCTTTGCGCCCTATCTTGCGGGAAACACAGGCGCACCGTCTGCGCTTCTGGCAGTGGGAAGAGAGCAAAATTCACCTGATTCTTGATGAAGGCGGAGTCAATTGGGTCGAAAGCAACCATAGTCCCACCCGTACCATTGACCTGCTGCCGACCTTTGAAGCGCTGCTGCCCCGGCAAAGTATTTCAGAATACACCCTGAATGCGCCGAATGTACCGGCTGATATTGCGGCGTTCATGGAGCAGGAAAAAATTCAAGCCTTGCTGGTGCTGCCTTTGGTGGTGCAGGATGACAAACTCGGCTTGGTGCTGGTGGGTGATACTGTGCGTACCAGCCCTTTTCAGACCCGCGAAATCGCGCTGGGACATGCGCTGGTACTGCAAGCAGCCAATGCCATCAAAAATGCTCAACTCTATAACGATTTGCAGATTAAAATTGAGGAATTGAGCCAGACTCAGGCGAAATTGGTACAAACGGCGCGCCTCAGTGCTATTGGGGAATTAGCCGCCGCCGTTGCTCACCAGATTAACAATCCCTTGACGACTGTACTGGGGGATACTGAGTTGGTATTGACTTATTTATCTCCCGACGACCCGAATTGGGAGAGTTTGCAGGCAGTGCATCGGGCAGGCCAGCGAGCGCACCATGTCGTGAAACGGTTGTTGGGCATGGCACGGCAAAAACCGGATGATGATGTCGTGCAGCTTATAGACATTAATGCCACCATTCAAAACACCTTGGATCTTGTAGAAGTCACCTTTCAGCGTAACAAAGTCGAACTACAGGTAGAATTAGGTGAAAATCTCCCGCGTGCGATGGGGATGCACGGACATTTAGAAGATGTCTGGCTGAATTTGCTGTTGAATGCGCGGGATGCAATTCTGGCACAGGAAGAAAAACAGGTGGGTATCCGTACCCGCTATATCAAAGCAAAAAATGTGGTGCAGATCGGAGTCTGGGACAATGGGCCGGGCTTCGGCGGCATTGATCCGGCCGTGCTGTTTGACGCTTTTTATACAACCAAACCACCGAGCAAAGGCACGGGCTTGGGGTTGTATATTTGCAAAAATGTGGTCGAGCGCTGTCACGGAACCATTCACGCCGAGTCCAACCAACCGAACGGCGCTGTTTTCATCGTAACATTACCCTGCGAAAGAGATAATTGATGACAAAGCCATACATAATGCTTATTGATGATGACCAAGATGTGTTAGGTACACTCAGCCGCGCTCTCACGAGAGAAGGCTATGAGGTGAAATATGCCAATTCGGGCAAAGAGGGGATTCGTTTAATCAAACAACAAATTCCAGATTTGTTGATTTTGGATGTGATGATGCCGGGCATGGATGGGATTGAAGTCTGTCGTCAACTCCGTGCCGATGATACTTACCGCTTGCTCCCGATTTTGTTCCTCTCCGCCAAATCTGCTACCGAAGAAGTTATTGAAGGCTTAGACGCGGGCGGAGATGATTACATCGTCAAGCCTTTTGAGCTGACCGAACTCAATGCACGGGTGCGTGCCTTGATGCGCCGTTCTCAGCGGGATGCCCTGTCTGGTTCGGCGATTCTACAAATTGGCGAACTCATTCTGGATTCCAATACCCATCAAGCCCAGCTTGGCAGCCACACTGTCCAGTTAACCGCCACCGAACACCGCCTGCTGCGTTACTTGATGGAACATTCCAACCAGGCTCTTTCGCCGGGTCATTTGTTGCAAGCGGTCTGGTCATATCCCCCCAACACTGGCGATCCCGACCTTGTGCGGGCGCATGTGCGGAATCTGCGGGCAAAAATTGAGCCAGACGACAATCCCCCCCGGTATATTCGGACAATTCATGGGGTGGGGTACATGGTCGCAAATGAATAGCGTGGGGTTGATGAAGCGCCCATCATATCAGTCTGTACATTCACCCCAGACTTTGCTACAATCCCGCGCCGATAAACAGCAAGTTTTTTGGAGTAAGTCTCTTGGCAAATCATAAGTCTGCCATCAAGCGTATCCGTTCAACGGCACGCCGTCGGGCAAGAAACCGCGTGTATCTTTCCAAAACACGCACCGAAGTCAAAAAAGCACGTCAGGCTATTGAAAAAGGCAACGATGTCAAAGCCGCTGCCGAACAACTCCGCTTGGCGGTAAGTCAATTGGATAAGGCTGCCAGCAAAGGTGTGATTCATAAAAACGCCGCAGCGCGTCGTAAAAGCCGTCTGATGCAGCGCCTGAATCAATTACAATCTGCCAGCAAAGCCAGCTAATTAGTCTGGTATGGAAACTATCGTGAACATGCTGCGCCGTCGCTGGTGGATCATTGCCCTACCAGCGATTGTTGCATTTCTGCTACTCATTCCCGCTTTTTTAAATGCGCTGAATCCCGATAGCACCTATTCCGTCGTGATGCGTTTTACCGCCGCCGCCCCTGCCAGCGAAACCACCACCTACGAAGATACCGCCTATATTCCTTGGTTGGCTTCTGAGTATGTCGTGGTCAACTTTCCCCAATGGGTCACCAGCGATTCATTTGCAAGGGAAGTCAGCGCCGAACTCGCTGCACAGGGGATCGAAATTTCTGCGGAAGATGTCCGCCCGGCTTTTAATGCGGATTCCGCCCGTAGTTACCTGATTGTATATATGACATGGGATGACGAGGCCGAAATTGAAGCCATCGCTCACGCGGCGGTGAAGGTGTTGCAAACCCGTAACCAGATTTATTTCCCCCAATTTGCTGCGTCTCCTGCCGAAGTTACCGCATGGGACGATGTACGTGTCAACACCGTCACCCCGCCCATCACCACCCGCTTGAATCCGTTTATTCGGCTGGCCTTTGCGCTGGCAGCAGGGATTGGCTTGGCGGCGGTTTTTGAATATTTTGATGACACCCTCCGCACTTCGGATGACGTACAAGCCCTAGGCTTGAACCTGATCGGCAAAATCTAAACCCACGTTTGTTTAACCCTTACCTCACACCTGCCCTCGTTTTCACATTTTCCTACGCTATAATGGCAACCGTTTTTGGAGCAAATGTATGAATCTGTTCGACTACGGACGCATCCTGATAAAACGTGGCTGGATTATCGCGTTGGCAATTCTTATTACCGCCGGCGTAGCCTTCGCCTATAGCCGCACCCAGACTCCCGAATATCGTGCGACTCAGAAAGTGCTGGTCAAACCGGGACGCAATGATCAAGGGTTGACCTTGACTCTACGCAGTCTGTTGAGCAATTACGTTGAATTTCTGTACACCGATATTCAAGCTGCCAAAGTTATTAACAATTTGCAATTGGACATGACTCCCGGCGCTTTACGCAGCAATGCGACAATTGCCTCTGACCCCAATGCTTTTGTCATCAAAATTGAGGTGGATTTAGAAGACCCCACCACAGCGGCCCAAATTGCTAATGAATGGGGTCGCTTGCTCATTGAATGGCGGAACCAAGAAAACAGCGATTTGCGCCGTGAAGACCGCATTGAGGCCGAACTTTTAGACTATCCCCAGCCCAGCCAATCTCGCCCCAACACCCGTACCAATGTGGTTGCTGGCGCGGTGTTAGGGCTGATCTTGGGCGGGATTGTGGTGTTTGTAATCGAATACTTGCAGTCCAACATTTTGAAATCACGGGAAGAGGTCGAACGTACACTCCCCGTTTTATCAGCCATTCCCGGCGGAGGCGAATAAAAAATGGATTTGGTCATGTTAAGTAACCCGCGTTCGGCGGCGGCTGAAGCCTACCGCACGCTCCGTACCAATCTGATGTTTTCAGGCGTAGATACCACCTTAACCCGTATTGCAGTCACTTCTCCGTTGGGGTTGGAAGACAAAAGCATTGCATTGGCAAATTTAGCGGTTACGCTGGCACAGGGTGAACGGACGACTCTCATTGTCGATGCCGATTTGCGCGAACCGGTTCAGCATACCCTCTGGAAGGTAGACAATACCAAAGGGCTAACCGATATGATTCTGGATGAATCTGTGCTGCCCATTCAACCCACCAGCATTCAGGGCTTAAGCGTTTTGCCTGCTGGCACGCTGCCCGCCAATCCGGCGGATATTTTGGCTTCTCGCCGCATGGAAGAAGTGATTCACCGCCTGAGCCAGCTTGCCGAATATGTGCTATTTGATGTTCCGCCTGTCCTCGCCGCTACCGACGCGGCTGTGTTGGGACGTAAATTAGATGGTGTGCTGCTGGTGGTTCGCGCTGGCAAAACCCGCCGCGATCATACCGCCCGTGCCAAAGAGCAGCTTGAACGGGTGCAGGTCAACATTATCGGGGCAGTGCTGACCAATGCCCCCAACACAGGCAGCACCTACGGAAAAAGGAAAAACTGATGAAAGGTCTTATTTTAAGTGGCGGTAAAGGGACGCGCCTCTATCCCCTCACCTATACCCGGGCTAAACAACTGATTCCGGTTGCCAACAAACCCGTTTTATTCCGCGTGATTGAAGCCATTCGGGACGCGGGCATTTCTGAGATTGGTATTGTGGTCAATGAATTTGGTGAAACCCGCCCGGAAATTGAACATGCGGTGGGCGATGGTAGTCAATTTGGTGATGTCAAAATTACCTTCATCCCCCAAAATGCCCCGCTTGGGCTGGCACACGCAGTCAAAATCTCACGGGATTTTCTGGGGGATGAACGATTTGTCATGTTCTTGGGGGATAATGTCATTCAGGGCGGGATTAGCGAACTCATCCGCGATTTTGAGCATAACTCGCGCTGGAACAGCCAGATTGTCCTCACGGCGGTTGAACAACCCCAGCATTATGGTGTTGCTGTTTTAGATGACCATAGACGTATCAAGAATCTGATCGAAAAACCGAAACAACCGCCGAGCAATCTGGCGCTGGTGGGTATTTATATGTTTGACCACCATATTTTTGAGGCAGTGAATGCCATCCAACCTTCCGGGCGCGGCGAACTTGAAATCACCGACGCAATCCAATGGCTGGTGGAAAATAGCTATGAAGTTTATCCCTATGTGCATACTGGCTGGTGGATTGATACGGGCAAACCCCGTGATATGCTGGATGCCAATGGTAAAGTCTTGGAAGAAATGACCCCGCAGATTTTGACTACCGACATCACCGACTCCGAAATTGATGCGCGGGTAACCATTGCGGCTACCGCCAAAATCGAAAACAGCGTGATTCGTGGCCCGGCAATTATCGGTGAGCATACGATTATCAAAAATAGTTATATTGGCCCGTTCACCAGTATTTACAACCATGTCTATGTTGAAAACTGCGAAATCGAACGCAGCATCATCTTAGAAAATGCCCGCATTTGTAACGTTCCGACCCGCCTGCAAGACAGTTTAATTGGGCGCAACGTGGATATTGATGTGGCAGATAAAAAACCGCGAGCTTTGAAATTGAATCTGGGCGACCACAGCAAAGTTCGGCTTGCCCCATGGGAGACCAACCGATGAAAAATATTCTAGTGACCGGTGGAGCAGGGTTTATTGGCAGTGCCTTTGTCCGCTATATGGTCAATCAATATCCTCATTATCATATTGTCGTGCTAGACAAACTGACTTATGCGGGAAATCTGGATAATCTGATTCCTGTTCAAGAGGCAGCCAATTATGTTTTTGAAAAAGGCGATATTGCCCACGATGAAACTGTCCAGCAGGTTTTAGATAAATATCAAATTGATACGATTGTCAATTTTGCAGCGGAATCGCATGTTGACCGCAGCATTTTAAATCCTCATGCGTTCATTCATACCGATGTGGTGGGGACGTATATCCTGCTGGAAACCGCCCGCCGGCTGGGGATTCAACGCTTTCATCAGGTCAGTACCGATGAAGTCTATGGCAGCATTCCCGAAGGTTTTTTCAAAGAAGGCGACCCGCTTGAACCCAACAGCCCTTATGCAGCGAGCAAAGCGGGTGGGGAATTGATGCTGCGGGCTTATCATGTTACCTATGGGATGCACACCACCGTAACACGCGGCAGCAACACTTTCGGGCCTTACCAATACCCTGAAAAAATCGCCCCCTTTTTCATTACCGAAGCCCTTGATGACCGTCCTTTGCCTCTCTACGGCGATGGCTTGCAGGTGCGTGATTGGCTCTATGTGGATGACCATGCCAAAGGGGTGGATGTGGTGCTGCATCAGGGCGCAGCAGGGGAAATTTATAATATTGGTGGCGAAAACGAACGCACCAACCTTGAAGTGACGCACCTCATTCTGGATTTGCTTGGCAAACCCACCAGCCTGATTAAACACGTTGCAGACCGCCCCGGTCATGACCGCCGCTATGCCCTTACCAACGACAAACTCCGCGCCGATTTTGGCTGGCAGATTGACCGCAATTTTGAAGATGCCATGCGTGAAACCGTGCAGTGGTACAAAGACAACGAATGGTGGTGGCGCAAAATTAAAACAGGTGAGTATCTCGAATTTTATAAAAAGCAGTACGCCGAACGTCTTGCCAATGTCACCTAAAAAAGGATAACCCTATGACCCTGCCCGAACTCAATAACTGGTCAGCCACCCGCGACAGCCTCCACCAAGCTGCCCTTGTACTTGGTGCAACCCGCAAACTTTTGGTCGAACGCCAGCCGAATTTTCAGCATTTGAGTTTGGGCATTGTTCCTAATGGCCTATCCACAGGCGAAACCACCGTTGGAGAAATTGTGCTTGATTTCATTGAACAAAATGTCATCTTCGACGCAAAACAGGGCAAAGATTACAAACTTATCCTCAAGGGGTTAAGTCCGGCTCTCCTACGGGATACTTTGGTCAATGCGCTGGCGGAAACTGGGCAGGTCATTGCTCCCCCCCGTGAAGGGTTAAGCCAGATTCCTTTTGAGATCAATGCCACGCAAGCGAGCGATTACGCACAGGTGCAATACACGATTTATAGCGGAATTCGCAAATTCTGGGAAACACTGCCGAATTTTAAAACGCCGCCTGTCCTCTGGCCTCACCATTTTGATATTTCTTTTTTGTGGTTTGTGGATGATGGCAAGGATGAACACACAGACGCGCATATGAATTTTGGCTTTTCGCCCTACACAGAAGGGATTGATGAACCATATTTATATGCCTATGGCTGGTCACAAGCCACAGGGTATATAGACATCCCCACCCCGCCGGATACGGAATTAAAAATCGGAGGCAGCAAATATACCGTCTTAAAATACAGTATTGTGCGCCAGCAGGCCGACCCGATTGCTTTTATCCAAGATCATTTTCATACCCTGTGGCAAAATGCTCAACCCCATTTTAAGAGGGGTGTCTGAAAAAACAGCGCACCATTCCTACTCCGCTACAATTTCAACCAACTGCTGACCGCGTTCAACAGTCTCGCCCTGTTTTACCCGCACCTGAACGACTGTTCCGGTAATGGGCGCGGTCACACGGATTTCCATTTTCATCGCTTCCAGAATCAAGAGGGGCTGGCCTTTATCTACCGTGTCGCCTTCAGCAACCATCACCTGAATCACCTGACCGGGCATCTGTGCTTTGAGGGTGCCGCTTTCTCCGCCCGTTCCCTTGCGCCGAACAGTGGATACTTGCGGGGTAGTGAATTCATAATGTTGAGTCTGTCGATCCACCAGCGCCACAAAATGATGTTGAATACCCGTTCGTTCGCTCTTTTGATGCGCCACATACGCATGAAGGCGCTGCCCATCCACCGTCAAATTCAACTGTCCCGATTGTGAACGCTGCACCCTCACCTGATACACTTTTTCCCCGATTTTAGCGTGATAGCTGCCATCTGCTTGGGGTTCAAGCTGGATACTTGTTTCGCTATCCTGATGCTCGTAACGAAATTCCATCGTGTTACCGTCCTATCCGAAAACCATCCGAACGCGCCCATGGGGAATAAACATCGCCTTCACTGGCGGTTGCTATCACGGGAGATTTTTCCAGAAATTCACTTAGCGCTGCTGCAATAAACGCCATATCTGACGGAATATTGTCTGGTGGAGTCCAGGGAGTCAGGTAATCATCAATAAAATGTGTTGTCGCTTCTCCCAGAATAAACACCGGATGCTGCATGACATCTTTCAGGAAGGACAAATTGGTTGTCAAGCCCAGAATGACATACTGTGCCAGCGCCCATTCCATTTTCCGAATCGCGTTCAGCCGACTTTCCGCATACACAATCAGCTTGGCAATCATCGGGTCGTAATAAATGGTCACTTCATCCCCGGTCACCACCCCCGCATCTACGCGGATGCCCGGCCCGGCAGGTTCAACTGTTCGCAGCACAGCCCCGATTGCGGGCAAAAAATTGTTGGCCGGGTCTTCGGCATAAATCCGACACTCAATCGCATGACCGCGCTGAAAAATATCGGCCTGTGTGAAGGGTAATTTTTCTCCGGCGGCAAGATCCAACTGAGCGCTGACAATATCCACCCCTGTCACCAATTCCGTAATCGGATGCTCCACCTGCAAACGGGTATTCATTTCCAGAAAATAAAAATGGGCGTGGCTGTCCACAATAAATTCAACCGTTCCCGCGTTGACATAGCCCACTGCTTTAGCCGCATTGACCGCCGCTTGCCCCATCTGCTGACGAATTTCATCCGAAATAAACGGTGAGGGGGTTTCCTCAATAATTTTCTGGTGACGGCGCTGCACCGAACATTCGCGTTCAAACAGATGTACGGTGTTTCCGTGTGAATCCGCTAAAACTTGAACTTCGATATGCCGCCCATTTTCAATATATTTTTCCAGAAAAACGGTTGGGTCATTAAAAGCATTCTGCGCTTCACGCCGTGCTGCCGCAATTGAATCGAGCAAATCGGCAGGATCACGCACAATCCGAATCCCTTTGCCGCCGCCACCCCCCGCCGCCTTGACCATCACTGGATAGCCAATCTGGTCTGCCTCTTTTTGAAAATCCGCATCAGAAGCGGAATCGCTTTGGAAACCGGGAACAACGGGGACACCCGCTTGTTGCATGAGCGTTCGGGCTTCGGTTTTGACCCCCATTTTTTCAATCGCATCCGCCGGAGGGCCGATAAATACTAATCCCGCGTCTTGAACCGCCCGCGCAAATTCCGGTGATTCGGACAAAAATCCATAACCCGGATGAATCGCCTCACAGCCCGTTTGCCGCGCCACGTCAATAATTTTTTCGCCACGTAAATACGATTGGGCAGAGGGTGCAGCCCCGATAGGCACCGCTTCATCAGAGAGGCGGACATGCAGCGCATCCGCATCAGCATCGGAGTACACGGCTACGGTTGCAATCCCGCGTTCATGGCACGCACGAATAATCCGCGCCGCAATTTCCCCCCGATTAGCAATTAAGATTTTTTTGAACATTAGTCTCTCAACAATTCCCCAATTTTCTCAAAATATTCATAAGTTATACCTCTAGCTGCTGGATGAACTGTCATGACAAACTGTGTTCCTGACTTTTCGCCAATCTGTGCTTGAAAATTTCCAATTTCAAAGGTTTGAAATTTTGTGTCCGCTATTGCTTCCCAGTAGATCATATAACCCGACCCGTAAAAAATAACACAACGCGGCTGATAATCTAGGATACGCTGTTGAAGAAAACGAATTCTTTTAGGTAAACAGTAGGCACGGTAAGATTTTCGCGTATTTAAATAAGGCAAACTAGACCACTCACCATATGTCCATTGATTAACTGAGGGTGAGGGCAAAGGCAGCAATTCTATAAGTGCTGTTTCTCCGGCTTTTCGGCCTAATTGATTAGCCTGATAAGATTTAATTTCATCAATGAGTTTATCAGCAGGGAAAGGCTGATTTTCAGCACTTAATAACAGTCTAATTAAGTATTTCCATGTAGATTGAGTTTTAGGTTTTTCTCCAAAATACTTTAAAACACCTAATGCTTGATGATACTCAAATAAATCCTCAAATTCATTTCTGCCACGTTTATCCCATACGCTGAGGCGTGTTTCGATTTCTTCTAACGAATTTCCCCCACCTTCTTCCATCCCAACGAACCAATACTTTGCTGTACTGTTGCCATATCCATAAAAGCGATTAATGTAGGCTTCAAGCAAACTATCATTGAGCATAT
The DNA here is from genome assembly GCA_964639245.1 of uncultured Anaerolineae bacterium. Taxonomy (GTDB): domain Bacteria; phylum Chloroflexota; class Anaerolineae; order Aggregatilineales; family J027; genus SB15. Next base: position 38,925 of record CAZXCU010000011.1, on the reverse strand, counting down.
TTTTCAATTTATCATGATTATCTATTGGATATTTTTCTATTTCAGGAACATATCCCTCCCATACACGGGGGGTATAGTATAGGGCAACAAGATCCCGCAACCCGTCATAATCTTCATCATCGATGAAATCATTTTCAGTATTCATGCAATTTACATCCTAAATACCCCAAACTGCGTATCTTCCACAGGGGCATTCAAACTCGCGCTTAAGGCCAAGCCCAACACACGGCGGGTTTGGGTCGGGTCAAGAATCCCATCATCCCACAGCCGCGCCGTTGAATAATACGGGCTGCCTTCCTGCTCATACTTTTCCAGAATTGGTTGTTTAAATTCCGCTAATTCTTGTTCCGTCATGGGGGAAAGTTTTTGACGGGCGAGTTGGTCTTGTTTAATGGTCGCCAGCACATTCGCCGCTTGTTCCCCGCCCATCACACTGATTCGGCTGTTAGGCCACATCCACAAAAAGCGCGGGTTATACGCCCGTCCGCACATGCCGTAATTCCCCGCCCCGAAACTCCCGCCAATTATCACCGTGAATTTTGGCACATTCGCATTCGCCACAGCGTGAACCATTTTTGCGCCATCTTTGGCAATCCCGCCCGATTCATATTCGCGCCCCACCATGAATCCGGTGATATTTTGCAGGAAAATGAGGGGAATCCGCCGTTGGGTACACAGTTCGATAAAATGCGCCCCTTTTAACGCGCTTTCGCTGAACAACACTCCGTTGTTCGCCACAATTCCCACCAGATAGCCTTCCAACCGCGCAAATCCCGTCACAAGGGTTGTGCCGTAGTTGGATTTAAATTCCTGAAAACGACTACCATCCACCAAACGGGCAATCACTTCGCGCACATCATAGGTTTCGCGGAAGGTTTTCGGGATGATGCCGAGCAGTTCTTGGGGGTCGTATAAGGGTTCTTCCGGCGCGGTAACATCCATCTCGATTTTTTTACGGGTATTCAATGTCGCCACGATATTCCGCAAAATCTCAATGGCATGGTCGTCATTTTCCGCGAAATGGTCAGCCACACCGGAAACATGGGTATGCACATACGCTCCGCCCAATTCCTCCGCCGTCACTTCTTCGCCTGTGGCGGCTTTGACCAGTGGCGGCCCGCCTAGAAAAATCGTCCCTGTTTTGTTGACGATGATGGTTTCATCACTCATTGCCGGAACATATGCCCCGCCCGCCGTACAACTCCCCATCACGGCGGAAATTTGCGGAATTTTCTGGGCGCTCATGATAGCTTGGTTATAAAAAATCCGCCCAAAATCATCATGGTCAGGGAAAACTTCATCCTGCATCGGCAAAAATGCCCCACCCGAATCTACCAGATAAATGCAGGGGAGGCGGTTTTGTAAGGCAATTTGTTGGGCGCGGAGGTGTTTTTTAACGGTCATCGGGTAATAGCTGCCCCCTTTGACGGTGGCATCATTGCCCAGAATCAGACATTCGCGGCCTGAAACCCGCCCGATTCCCACCACCAGCCCCGCCGACGGTACATCTTCCTCACCGTACAATTCCCATGCCGCCAGTGGCGCGATTTCCAGAAACGCCGACCCTGCATCCAGCAACTTATCAATGCGTTCGCGTACAAACAGTTTGCCCTGTTCGGACTGACGCTGACGATAGCGTTCTCCTCCGCCCTGTCGGATAAGTTCCAACCGTTCGCGGAGTTCATTCAAAAGTGCCTGATTATATTGTTGGTTGGCTTGAAAATTTTCGTCATGGGGATGGATGTTGGAGTCGAGTGGCAGCATCAAAAAAATCTCTCAAGGATTGGCTAAAATTATAGCCAATTTCTAACCCTGCAACATTAATTGGTGATGGTTGGAATAGCCGTCGGTGTGACGGATTTGGCATCCATTGTGACACGGTAACGCACCTGCAACCCGCCATCCGCCGATTGAATCTCGTTTTCACCTTCATAGTAGGCATTGATTTTTAGCAGGGGCAGCCACAATTCGCCAAGAATTTCGACTTCGCCAAACCAGCGTAGCAAATTTTCATCGCCGTTGGGAACAACGGACGCAAGGTAACTCCCTTCAACCACCGCCTGCGATTGCAGCAAATCAAACCCGTTAGCCAGTTGCAGGGTAATATCCTCTACCTGTGTGATGGGATAAGCAGCGTGGCGGAAGGCTACCACCCACAATCCGACAGTCTCCGCTTGGGTGTTAATCAAGAGGGGAAAATCAGCAAAACTCATCGTTTTATCCGGTACACCGGGTTGATTGGAAGGATAGAGCAAATAAGACGGATTGCCATTTCCATCCGCCAGAACCAGCAAAATTTGGACATCAAAATCTTCAAGATCGGTACGAAAATGGATTTCCTCAAACGTCACCGACAAAAGTTCCCGCCCCACCGCACTCACATAAATTTGTTCGCGTTCGGCAGGACGTTCAGGGACGGGAGTCGGCGTTTCTCCGTCAGAAAATTGGCACGCTGCCAACAGCCATACCAGCACAAAACAGAGCCATATTCGCAATTGCATTATTCTGTAGCGGCGGGAACAAGGCGCGTACATATAAACCGTTGTCTTAGGTTGACATTTGCCGCGCTGATTCCCGCCCTCACATTCAATAGCATTAACGTTTATGAGTACGGTTAAAATAACCACTCACCCAGCGCAGCGCTTCCAATTCGTTTTGGGGCTGTGCCTTGCCTGTATCCAGATCCTTGTTGGTGAATGGATTCTTTTTGGCGTGGCTGGCAATCAAGGGAATAAAGAAAGCAATATGTTGGGTCTGTTCCGCTAAAACAGGTTTCATTTGCTTCTGGTTATACAGCTTAATTTGCCGCCACAGATTTTCTAATTCTTCATTCAATGCCTCAATATCAAGTTTGGGGGCAGAATTTTGCGCGAAGGCTTGCATCAGCCGATGCAAAAAGTTTTCTATCGCTTCTGTTTCGCGCAGCATCATCGTCGCATTACGGTTACCAAAGAGATGGCGCATTTCTGCATGGGTATAATCAGGAACAACTTTTTGCTTATTCCCAAAATAGCCACCCAAGTAAAGCAGCATTTCTAACCCTGTTTCTGGCACGACCCGATTCAGCAGCAAATCTTCGTTACGTTCCAAGATTTTTTTATTTTGCGGGCGTTGTGTCCCTAACTGGAAAATATGCCGCGAAATAAAATCCAGATTCGTGCCGATAATGCCGCGTTCCTCATCATTCAGTCCACCACTCATCACATCCAAATCAGAGCGCAGTCGATGGGGGGGCGGGGTATCTTTACCCTCTTGATAGGTCGCTACAATATCGTAGAACAAATCGCGGGCAAATTCGATGGATTCTACATATTTTTGCAGATCGCCTTCACCCATCAAGACCCTGAACAGGTAGGTCGCCTGCAATTTTTTGCCAATGCTCTCGCCCAAGTGTTTGCTGAAAAACGCGGGTAATGTCGGCGCAATCGCATTCTCCGCCTGCCGCACATACGCCCTTAGTAAAGCCATCGCTGCGGAGGCAACCTGCATTTCCCAACTCAGCAGTTCATACACTTTGACCATCTGGCGGCGGCCTTCTTCGCCAGATTTCAACGCGATATCCAGCATAATCTGGCCTGCTTCAAGGGCGTTCATTGCATCCCGCCCGCCCGCGTGATATTCCAACAAGCGCATAATATTTTCCTGCCCCACCACCTCTACCAAGTCTTTTTCTTGGTTGACCATCGCCGATAAACGACGGGCAGGGTTGCGGTACGCATCATTCCATTCGTTAGCAATCAGCATTGCAATATAGGCTCTGGCACGCGGGTCGGAGCGCAGTTTGCTTTGTTCAAAGCGGGTAAAAATTTCCTGAATCGCGTCGACGGGTAGTTTTAAGTTTAGGAAGATACGTCCGACCAGTTGGGTAAATGCCTCGAGGCGTTCCTTACCAAACATCTCATTTTGATAGAGTTGTAGCAAGTACAGCCCGGCATCATAGCGCCCGGTGGTGAAATACAGCACGGGCAAAATTTCCAGCGTGGCCGGAGACAGCGATTGCAGGGCTTTTGCGCTTGTATAGTATTGGGTGAAATATTGAATCAACTGGTCAAATTGTTCGGCGTAGCCTGCTTGAGCAGCCCGCATGACCCCTTCAAGGGTTTTCTGGTCAACCAGATTGGTACGTCCTAAGGAAACCGCCCATTCAATCAACCGGCTCATCACAATCAGGCGGCTGTCGGACTCAACTTCGGATACCGCATTAATGAATAATTTTTCCGGCGGATTCTCTCGTGGTTCGGGATACAGAAAAGTTAGTGCATACTGCACACGGGGCGGTAAATGCTGGATAAATGCCGGGTCAGTTGCCAGACTTTGCAAATTTGCCAGCGACATATGCCGTGCTGCCAGTGAAAATATTGCCCGCGTTAGGTCAGTATCGTAAGCCGCCGCCGCCCGAATTTGCTCAATCATGCGGGGCAAAATATTATGCAGTTGCATTGCACTTGGCATCGCTTGAATCTGCCGCAAAAGCGCCAGAATTTTTTTGGTATCCCGTTCCTTGAGCAGTTCGTCTAATTGGCGGGCAATCGCAATAAATGCCAACCGATGCCAAGGCAGGGAGGTCGCTTGTGGCACAGCCGTCAACCAGCGCTCCACAATTTGCAGCACTTTGGCATATCGGCTGTTGTCATCCACCGCGCTTTTTAACTGTTGATACACTGCCTCAGCAACTGCTTTGTTAGAAGCAGAAACGACAGGCAGCACATCGGCATGTTCGATTTCTGTATCCAGCACCAGCGTAAAAGCCAGCAAATGCCGTGCGTAGCGCAGGGTTAAATCTTCGGAAAGGGTGGGGTCTTGCCGTAAAATTTCGGCAACGGTTTCGCGGTCTGCGGGCTGATTATTCAACACCGCAGAATCAATCGCAGCACGTCGGGAGGCAAAATGCAGCGCTTGGGCTAGACTTTCCTTCCGCATGGCACGCCACACGGCAGTTCGCGCAATCCGATTGGTATTTTCGACCACCAGCGACGCATCCAAGCGCAGTTGCGATGTGATAAATTTGCTGTATTTATCTTTGGGAAGATCACCCTTCAACTGCCCGCCTAACCAATCGTAGAGAACGTGGTTGGCAGGGGGTGTGGCAGAGGCTAAAAATTTAATCTGGGTGCGCGTTTCTTCGGCGCGTTCGGTGGAAGTTGTCCATGTGACACCGACCCGTGCTGGCGCAGGCAACAGGCTTAACAGCCCGTGAATAAAACGCATCCGAATGGTCAGGTCGGGTGGGGCATTGACAATCGCAACATTTTGGCGGTGAATGAGCGCGGCAAGCAGCCCTTCCACATTTTTGATGTCATCGCCACAGTAAAAATACAAATCATACAGGAGTTCGACCTGCTGGCTGTCGTCAAGGGGTTGGGGATTTTCCAGCACAAAAGGTTTAAGGTCACGGCGTTGTTTATCGAAGGCAGGCATTTCTTCGCTGCCCGTCTGGGCCAGAAAGCTGTAATTGCCTCCCAGCCAGCGCAGCGCCATGCCCGGCAGAATCATATAGAGCAGTTGGGGATGTCCTTCGGCGGTGCGTTGCGATTTGAGAAAAATATACTCAATCGTATCGCCTTTAAACAGCCCCATCGCGCTCGGCATTTTGGACGAGGTTTGGTCAAAAGGTGGGGGAGCAATACGGGCAACCTTCAGGCATTCTTGCACCTGCGGCAGACCCACCCCCGGTGAACTTGCGATAATGCCCGGCGACCCAACCGGCTGTCCTTCAACGATTAAATTGCCAAAATAAAAGCGTTCAATCTCAAAATGATTTGCCACGTTTTCACGTACTTTGCATAGGATAACAACACTACGATAGTACCACTTTTTCCCTGTGTCTCACAATGACTTTGGTACTTTTACCGCTTCCAATGGTCAATAATATAACTAATTTCTTGCATCACCGCTTCAATATCTTTCCCATCTGTTTCAACATAAATCGCGTCAGCAGCACGGGCAAGCGGGGCAAGGCTGCGCTGGCTATCGATGGAGTCGCGCCTTTCCATTTCGGAAGTGAGGGTCTTGAGGTCAGTCTCCTTGCCTGCGGTCACATTTTGAAGGTGCCGCCGCCGCGCCCGTTCTTCTAGCGAGGCATCAATATAGAGTTTTAATTCGGCGTTGGGTAGCACCACCGTCCCAATATCGCGCCCCGCAAGGATAATATTGCCTTGTGCCGCAACTTTTTGCTGGATCGGCAAAAGCGCTTCCCGTACCACCGCAAGTTTAGAGACCGGAGAAACTGTATTTTCAACAAGACTGCTCCGTAGATGGTCAGTCACATCTTCCCCATTGGCAAGTACCCGATAGCCTATGCCATCTCCTTGTTGAATTTGCACATCGAGCGTATTGATAATATCTGTCACCGAAGAAATATCTTCCGGGGAGACATTGGCTTTGACAATGACATACGTAATAGCCCGATAAAAAGCACCGGTATCCACAAACAGATAACCATATTTTTCTGCCAACCGTTCCGAAATGGTACTTTTTCCTGACCCCGCCGGGCCATCAATCGCAATCGTGCGTGGTTTATTCAATGAACTTCTCCCACAAATTTTCAGCATTATAAACAAAAACGCCTGAATTTTCCGTGAAGAAATCCTCTAACCAAAAACAAACCACAAGGAAAATATGGTAGGATATAGGAGGGAAGTTAGACACACGAGATGTTGAGGACGATGGCAACGATTTTTGTCTTAGAAGATGACCAAGATTTGCGGAATTTATATACCCGCGCCTTGAAATTTAAGGGCTATCAGGTTGAATCGGCAGACAATGCCGAACGCGCTATTGAAATGTTACTCAGTGGGCAAGTCAAGCCGGATGCGGCGGTGTTAGATATGTCTATGCCCGGCCTACCGGGATCCGCTGTGGTGGAATTTATCCGCAATGAAAGCACCACACCGGATTTGCCAATCATCGTTATTAGCTGTGATGATATGTTTAAGTTTCAACTGTCCAACAGCGCCGTGAAATTTATCGCTAAACCCATCAATCTAGCAGATCTGTATTCAGCAGTCGCGGCTGCTGTTTAGCTAATTCTGCCAAAAACCACTGCTCATCCTCCGTCAAAGGGGCGGTTGCCAGCATGTCGGGGCGGCGTTGCCACGTCCGTCGAATACTCTCCTGCCGCCGCCATGCTTCAATCTTCGCGTGATGCCCCTCTAACAGCACAGAAGGAATTGGATGCCCTTGAAAATCGGAAGGGCGGGTGTAGTGGGGATGCTCCAACAAACCGGTGGCATGAGAATCTTGAGCCGCACCCATTTCTGCCCCCAGCACACCCGGAATCAACCGCGAAACCGCATCCACCAGAATCATCGCCGGGAGTTCACCGCCCGTTAGCACAAAATCCCCTATGCTAATTTCATCGGTAATGGCAATTTCCAGCACCCGTTCATCCACCCCTTCATAGCGCCCACAGACGAGCATGAGGCGTTCATGTTGACTAAGTTCTTGGGCAACTTTTTGGGTAAAAACGCGCCCTTGCGGACTCATTAAAATTACCGGACAGGCAGACTCTTGCTTCACAGCTTGAATCGCCGCAATCAAGGGTTCAGGCTTCATAACCATTCCCCCGCCTCCGCCTGCTGGGGTGTCATCGGTAACACGGTGTTTGTCAGTGGCATACTCCCGAATGTTATGCAGGCGCACCATTATCAAGTTGGACTCTTGAGCGCGTTTGAGGATGCTTTCGGTCATTGGCCCACTAAACATTTCTGGAAAAAGTGTCAAAATATCAAATTGCATAGAATCCTCTTACTGTGGCACAGCATCAATTTGTCCCAGAATAATAGTATCACTGAGAATATTCCCATTGGCATCTAAAATTGGATACCGTTGGCCTGTATCCGTGCGATATACCCCCATCGTCACAAAGTACCGTCCGGCGGGAATCTGGTAACTGCCAAGATAATTGTCTTGAATAAAGATAATCTCGTCGCTCCACCAATTAGCTGGCACGCCCAGAAAATCGCGTCCGGCAGGCACATTTCCGTATAAATCAACGAGATGAACAAACAAACTCAATGGTACGTTATAATCATCGACCATGGGTTGCAAATACAAATTTAAATTTAACCCATTGTCCACGCCGTTGTCTTGGTCAGGAATGGTGGTGCGTGGGATTTCCACGCCGACCAATTGCACAATATTTCCAAAATTGATGGGGTAGGCTTGCGGTGTTGCCCAATCCACCAGATTGTCTGTCGGAAAACCAATCAATTGACCTGTATAGACGGGATGCTGACTGACCTGTGAAAGGCGATTTTCTACCACCTGCCCTTCAGCCGAAAGTTGATACACCTCAAAGGCAATTTCCCCGTTCTGCCGATATAAGGTGTCGATGTGGACAGTGCCATTTTCGGGAGTCAGCCAATCTGCCAACGAAGGAACAATTGGCTCTAAAGGGGAAACAAACAGCAGGGTTGGTTTTTCATGCAGGGCGATATTCATTCCGCCTTTAAACCAGACTACCTGTGTGTCTTTGGGGGGATTCGCAAATAGGTAAATCAGGGGGTCAAGATATTCTGGCGAACTGCTTGACACCAGCACCAATTTTTCATCCCGTTCGCGCAGATAGGAGGCAAGCTGGGCAAGGTCATCCCGATAAATCGCCTGTACCTCGTCTGCTTCGACCCATTCATCAAAATACGCAGGCCAATCGGCGGCGGCTGTCACAAATACGACCAGTAGCCCGATGCCCCACACAGTACGTTGAAACATCGGGCGAATTTTGCCTAGCCAATCCAGACTGAGTGCGATAAACAAAAAAATTGAAGGCATGGTTGCCACAGACCGCAAAGAGGAGGGCGCAGAAACCGTCAGCAAACTGGGAATCAATCCCGCCAAAGCCAGCGTCAAAAACAGGCTGTGAATGGGTTGATGGTGTATACGTCGCAGCATCAAGAAAAATCCAACGTACACCAGCAGCCCGACGGGAACAAGAAACAAGGGGCGATTTGCAATGTTGTAGCGCCATTCCGGGTCGCCGCTAAAAGCCGGCATCAGCAGCAGTTTTTGGGCATTGTCCAGCAATTCATCAGGGTTGCCGTTTTTAAATTCCTCATAAGGCCGCGAAATCGAGTTCAGCCGATCCTGCCCCAAGGGATTATTCATCCGATGATACACCATCGGCAGAGTCAATAATCCGCCCAACAGAATCGCCAGAAAAAGCGCCTGCCAGCGTTTTTTTAGGGTAGGACGGTCAAAGACAGCCAATGTGCATAAAAACACGCCTACCGCCGCATATAAGGCAATAGAGGCCGTATAGGTATACACCGCTAAACCGAGCATCAACCCCGTAAAAATCCCGAAAGAATAACGCTGACTTTGAGGCCATTTTCCCGTCTTTGAAACCCATACGGTTGAAATCGACTCATGTTCGCATAGCCGCCACAAACCCCACACCACCAGCAAAACCACCACCGGCAACGACACCGCCCGCAGCCCGACCCGACTCGTAAAAATTGCCCAGAACGACACCGCCATCAATGCCGAAGCCAGCACCGCCACCCGAAAATTATAAATTTCACGGGCGACGCGATACAGCAACGCAATGGTGAGCATCCCACATAAAAACGCGGGGAATTTGACCATGACCAGTGAATTGCCAAACAGGAGATACGAGACTGCTAGCAGCCAAACATACCCGCCTTCGTGTCCTTGATTGGTTTCGTAAAAAACACGGAAATTGCCATCTGTGATAATGGACTGGCCTTCTTGGGCTTTAAACAATTCGTCGTGCTGCAAACCGGGTGGAGCTTCGCCGAGTTTCCACAAGCGCCCGAATGCTGCCACCAGCAAAATAAACGTGATAACTGCCAGCCTGTACTTCGCCAAAAAAATTCCCTTTTCACCATCCAAACGGGGTATTGTAGCAGGCCATTTCAAACCCCTTGCCCCACGATTAAAAGGTGATTCACTGACCTGCCCAAAAACTTGACGTTCTGTTTGTTATAATCCCTCTGCACACTTGTTCGAGATTGGTCTATCGGGTACAATATATAAGGTAGAGATACCCCAGAGAATAACAATGAACGCTATCCTTCTGACCCCGATGAGGAGTAACTTTTAATGGTTGATCAAACCCAAGCGAATGGATATACCGCTAGCAATATTAAGCTCTACGAAGGGCTTGCTCATGTGCGTATGCGCCCCGCCATGTATGTGGGGGGAACAGACATACGCGCCCTGCATCATTTAGTCTACGAAGTGGTCGATAACTCTATTGACGAAGCACTTGCTGGTCGTTGTGATTTTATTGAGGTGATTCTCCATAGAGATAATTCTGTCACTATCAACGATAATGGCGCAGGCATTCCTGTAGACATCCATCCCGATAAAGGGATTCCCGCCCTTGAATTGGTACTAACCACGCTTGGAGCTGGTGGGAAATTTGATAATAGTGCCTATAAGGTATCGGGTGGTTTGCATGGGGTGGGGGTTTCCGCCGTCAATGCCCTTTCTGACCAGCTGATTGCTGAGGTACGACGGGACGGTTATCTATTCCGCCAAGAATATAATCGAGGTATCCCAGTCACCCCGGTTGAACAGATTCGCCCGCTTGAAAATGGCGAAATATCGGGGACAAGTATTCGCTTTTTACCGGATGCTAGCATCCTAGAAGAAACCGAATTTAGCTACCAAACCCTGTTACAGCGTTTCAGAGAAATGGCGTTCCTCACCAGTGGTGTCACGGTGAGTTTCCGCGATGAACGGGTTGAACCTTTCCCTAAGGAAATGACTTTCCATTTTGAGGGAGGGGTACGCTCTTTTGTTTATTACCTCAATCGCAACCGTGATGCTTTGCACCCAACCGTACATGGCTACCGTGAAGTGCAAGTTCATGATGATGACCCCAAAAAATCATACGGTGTGGGTGTAGAATTTGCCTTCCAATACACCGATAGCTCCACCACCACAGAACTGGCTTTTGCCAATACCATCAATACGCCCGATGGTGGGCAACATCAAAGCGGGATGCGAACTGCTATTACCCGTACCATCAATAACTATGCCCGCAAAATTGGGGCGCTCAAAGAAAAAGACTCGAATTTTTCAGGGAATGATACGCTAGAAGGGCTAACCGCCATTATCAGTATCAAACATCCCCATCCCCAATTTGAAAGTCAAACCAAAGTCAAGTTGCTCAATGCAGAAGTCGCAGGGGTTGTCTCCTCTGTAGTCGGGGATATTTTCAGCGAATTTTTAGAAACCAATTCGCGCGAAGGCCGACGCATTGTTGACAAATGTATGACTTCGATGCGGGCGCGGGATGCTGCCAAAAAAGCGGGTGAATTGGTGCGGCGAGGCTCAAGCCTGTTGGAAAATACGACCTTGCCCGGCAAACTCGCGGACTGCTCCAACCGTGACCCAAAATCCAGCGAACTTTACATAGTTGAGGGCGATAGCGCGGGCGGGAGTGCCAAGCAGGGGCGTGACCGTCACTTCCAAGCGATTTTGCCCTTGCGTGGGAAAATCCTGAACACTGAACGGGCGCGGCTCAACAAAATTCTGGATAACAACGAAGTGCGGGCGCTCATTTCGGCACTCGGGGTCGGCATCCATCCTGATTTTGATATTAGCAAACTCCGTTACGACCGTATTATCATTATGAGTGTGGCAGGAGACGAACCCACTCTTGTTATGGATGAACACGGACAAACCGAATTTGTTCACATTGGCGAATTCATTGATGATTGTGTCGAGGGACGGCGCGATTATCGGCGCTATCAGGTCATGTCCTTTGACCTCGAAAAACATACCACCCGCTTTAGTCCCTTGAAAAAAGTCATTCGGCATGGGCATGAAGAACCCATGTATCGCTTGACCACCCGCTACAACCGTTCCGTCAAAGTTACCTCGTCGCATAGTGTGTTTGTCTACGCGAATGGCGATGTAATTCTCAAAAAAGGTAACGAAATCAAAGCGGGTGACGTGCTGGTTGCTAGTCGTCGTTTGCCCCGCCCCACCGAACATCCGACCCATATTGACCTGCTTGCCACCTTGTATGATGCAGGCGAAACCCGTGCCTTGTATGTACAAGGTGCAGATGTCCAAAAAGTTGCTCGTCAACGGATGTTGGCAAAAGTTTCGCGTCCCGAACTTTGGAACGAACCTTATGTCGAAATGACGGTGGATGGATGGCAAACCCTTGTTGCTAAACGCCAAGCACAGGGCATAAGTCAAGAACGGGTTGCCCATGCGATTGGGGTTAAACAACCGATTACAATTAGCCACTGGGAACGTCAGATCCACCGCCCCATTTTGCCGCAGTTCATGGCCTATGTGAACGCGCTTGGCTATGAAGGCGCATTGGACTATACGCTCGCCCCATCCTCGTTAGATGAACGCCTTATCGGGCAAGATACCAGCAAAAATGCCCGTTGGCGGGTGGTGAGTGATTACAAACAGCTCGGTCAATTTACGCCAGAAGAAATTGATTTGCTCGGTGCAGAGGTCAAACTTGCGCCCAAAGCCCATGTTGAAAAAGCCTTTGACCGCTATCTGCCCATCACCTCAGAACTTCTGTGGTTGCTTGGCTGGTTTGTTGCAGAAGGAACACTCAGCGCCCATCAAGTTAGTTTTAACTTGGGCGAAAAAGACTCGGGTTTTATCCCAGAAATAACTGCGGCAGTAGAAAAAGTCTTTGGAGAAACCCCACGCTGCTACCGTGACCCGAACAGCCAAGCCATCAAAGTTTATTTCCACAGTGTGGCTGCGGCGCGATTGTTTAAAGCATGGGGTATTGCCAAACGCGCTCATGAAAAACGTCTGCCAGACTTCCTGTTCAGCCTGTCGGAATCGCTTCAACTGGTCTTTTTGGAAGGGTATTTCTTGAGTGATGGCACACTCAGCAAGCACAATTTCTCTTTTACCACCAATTCGCCTATGCTTAAAGACGGCTTGCTCTATCTGTTCGGTCAGCTAGGGATTGTGGCGACTAACAGCCATTTGCAGCCGTCGACGTTGCCGAATGCGCCCATTCAAACACGCCATGCGTATTACAACATTACAGTTACAGGTAAAAATCAGGTCTCACAGTGGCGGGCAATCTGGCAGCGTCATGCCAATGCAGCACAGTTAGCAGAATACCTCTCCACCCCTACAGTTAAATCACAGTCATTTATCCCCATTAGCGACGACTTGATGGGCTTAGAGGTCATTTCTGCTGAAGAAATTGAGCCTGTTGGGCAATATGTCTATGATTTTTCGGTTGAACAAGATGAAAATTTCATCTGTGGTACAGGCGGCTTATGCGCTCATAATACAGACGCGGACGTTGATGGGGCGCATATCAGGACGTTATTGCTGACTTTCTTCTTCCGCTATATGCAGCCTTTGATTACCGAAGGGCATCTGTACATCGCGCAACCGCCCATTTACCGTTTGGCACAGGGCAAAGAAGTCACTTACTACTATTCGCAAGCGGGCGAAAACGACGCGCAAACCCTTGCACGCGGGTTAAAGGACTTCAAAAATCCTGAAAAAGTCCATGTCCAGCGTTACAAAGGGTTGGGCGAAATGAACCCGGAACAACTCTGGGAAACGACCATGAACCCTGAGATTCGTGTGCTGCTGCGTGTTACCGTAGAAGATGCCTCTGAAGCCGATAAAACCTTCGATATGTTGATGGGTAACGCGGTTCCGCCGCGTCGCCGCTTCATTCAGACGCACGCCCGCACCGTGCGGAATCTGGATGTTTAGCTGACTTATAAGGGGATTTCTTCTGCACTAAGTGGAAGAAGTCCCTTGTTGATTTTAAAAGCAGAGACATGTGTGTTTTAGTTGGAATACCCCACCCATTCCAAGAATAAAGCATCCAACTGCATCCCGGAGGTCGTTTCCAAAACGGTCTGCAAATCAAACGGGGTTGCAATTCCATAGCGATAATCCGAGAGGTAACGCTGGATGGCACTCAGAAAAATATCCTGCCCTAATACGGTAGAAAGGGTATGGAAAAAATACGCGCCCTTACCATACACAATCCGCGAATAGGTTTCTGTATTGTAATCGGACGGGGTAAACCCAATTTTCATCTCGGTGCCACCTGCAAAGCTCTCAAAACGCTGCTGCTCGGCGCTTATTGCTGCTTCATAACCCGCTTCTCCGCCAATGTAGCGCCAATAGACAGAAACAGAATATTCAGTGAGGGCTTCGTCCAGAAAAGGATACAAAGTCTGGTCGTTCCCAACCATACTGTACCACCATTGATGGGCTACCTCATGCACCGTGACGACCTCAAAATAAAATTCGTCCGCCCGCCACAAATCATTGGCAACCACAATCAAGCCCGGATATTCAATCCCGCCCGCACTGGTATAGGTTTCAACAACATCCAATTCGCTATATACATAGTCGCCATAGGCTTGGGTAAAAGCGGTCATTGAATCAAGTGTCCATTGGAGCGCTGCTTCTGCCCCCGCCGCGTCCGATAAATAGTGGATATTGACCTGAATATCTTCAAATTGGGCAGAAATCGTCTGGTAATTGGCGCTCGCCATGATCGAAAAATCCCGCATAAGTGGCGCGGCATAGCGGCGAACAATCATATTATTGGTTTCCTCTGTTCGTTCCTCAACCAATGCCCCAGAGGTAATGACCTTTAGGTAGGCGGGGGCAGCCAGCGTCACATCAAAATGAGCGGTTTCGCTGTAAACCGCATCGCCGCGGGGGTGACGGGTTTCCTGCCACCATCCACTGCCTGGTCTATAGACAGATAAAAGTGGCAGGGTGCTGGCAAGTGCCAATTCGGTTTCCAGATAGCTGTATTGACGATACAACTGCTGTTCACCGTGAAAAACAACCGCATTGTACTGCAAAGTCAGGACAATTTGAGCTTGTGGGGCAAGCGGTTGGGGGAGTCGAATCGTCGCAATTGTTTCGGTTTCGTCGTAGGATGCACTCACGGGGATTTCGCCAACACGAATCTGGCTCAAGGTAGCCTGCCCGCCAAACGAGTCTAAATTCGGATAGAGCCGGAACACCAATTCATTGAGGGTATCCGAGGTGGGATTGGTATACGTGAGTTCAAGCGACCCGCTTAAGCGTGCTTGGGTGAAGTCCGGCAGCAAAATTAAATTAAATCGGTAGCGTGGGACATCAGGAAAACGGGCAAGATCATCTGCAAATTCTGCCCGCAAGCCTTGAGCAAAAATTTCATCTTTTAATAGTGTTGCTTCTGCATCGGATGATGGCAAAAGGGAAAAAATGATTAAGAAAATAACCATAATTTTCATGCTATATTATCCCGGTGTCCGTTGTGGTCTGGGGGTAGCGGAAGGACGTGGTGTACGCGGCACAACCGTCGTTGGGATGATGGTTGGTGGAATAGGTGTCGGGGTGAAAGTGGCGGTTGCCGTCGGTTGCAAAGTCGGTGTTGCCGGGATATTGACTGCCACATTGAGTTGGGCTGGGTCAAAACCTTCACATTGAAAATCTGCCACCCGCACCCAAACAGGCTGCCCATTAAAGATAATTTGTAACCACGTATTTTCTGCATTACGAACAATCGGGCTAACCACTGTACCAATGTCCCTAAAAGTTCCAACGACATCAAAATTAAGATTCGGCCCGATATGAATATTGGCTTGGGGGTTAGACAGCAAACAGCGCGGTTCTTCTACTGCAATGGCGAGCGTGCGGGTATTTTCTGTACCATCTTCCCCCACCACCCGCAAGGTCACACTCACCGCACTTGGCGGGAAAATTGCTTGGCTAGTAGCACCTTCGGCAAAGACCGCGTTCAGTTGAATGTTAGGAATTTCGCTGCTTTCCAAGAAGATTTGTGGCTGTCCATTGAGTGAGGCGGCCCCTTCAACCTTCCAACGAAATTCGATATTTTGCGTGATATTTTGAAGCAGGGTTTGAGGGGTAGATTCAAAGGAGACGATATGGGGTTTTACCTTCACTGAGGTCAGCTGCGTTTGTACCCCGCCGGTATTTTCAACCATGAGCGTAATATCATACCGTCCGGTGGTTTGAAGTTGCAATTGATAGGAATTGCTGGTGGGGTCATCGACGGGAATGGTTTGTGGAGGCTGATTGGGACGGGCAAAACTAATATTGATTGCTCGGGCATTGTCCACCTCCCAAACCAGTTCGACAGGCTGACCAAGTTCCACTTCTGCTTGAGAAGCCGCAAAACTGGCGATGATCGGGTTAATAATTTTATCAGAGTCGCCCTCATCTCCCCCGCCAAGCAACAAAGCAAGTAGGGCAATTAATCCGATGGCTGCAATGGCAACCACAGGTACAGCCAATGTTGCTACCCACGCGGGCAACATCGGCTTGGCAACATACCTTCCGCCCACTGCCGCCTGAAAACCTGCCGAATCATGGGAAAGGGCAATAACATCATATTTATATTCTCTGGCTTTGCCGATGAGCGTGCCTTTTTGAGATTGAATTGTCCCTTCAATGGTTTGACGTTCCCCCGCTTGCAGCGTGACCGCACGCGGACTTAAGGAATAGGCTAAGGCATTGGTCGGGTCGACCCCGCGAAAACTCACCGCGAGGGCAGCGTTGCCGTGATTATGCACATGCAGATGAAATGGGGTGCTGCCTTCAATCAGCTCTGTTGCCATCACCATTCCAAACCCGCTGTATTTGCCAACCTTAAGTTGCGACTCAATCCGAATGATGCTTTCGGGACGGTCAACTGGTTCAACAATAACCGAAAAAGGATAATTACCGGGAAGGGTATCGCTACGACGGGCAGGTTTAAAACTGACCAGAACTTCGGTTTGTGCGCCACTTGCAAGCTGGACTTCGGTGCGGTCAAGGCGCACCCATTCACGGGGAACACCGTCAATTTGAATGCGATAGCGGGCCGAGTCCTGAGCAAGATTTTCGAGCAAGAGAGCCGCTTTCACATCTGCGCCGGGAACCGCAGTCATTTCTGGGGGGTTGAAATTGGCGGTGACAAGTTCGTTTTCGAGATAGGTCGTATTCTGGGCTTCGGTGGGAACAGTATCATCAAGCGCATCATAGATGTAAATAACCATCCGCACATCAGCGATTTGAATTTCTTCCCCGCCGCGTAGCACCCGTTTTTCGCCAGAAGCCAAGCGCCCACTGTCGATGTACACCCCATTGACCGATTCAAGGTCTTCTAAAACGACCTGCCCGTTTTCGGAACGCAGCGTGACGTGGTAGCGTGAAACGCCTTTGCGGTCTAACACCAAGTCATTGCCCGTCTGCCGTCCAATTGCTACGGTTTCTTTGGCAAGGATGAAGTTTTCAACAGGGCCTTCAGGCCAGTAAATTTCTAACCGCCCATAGGGAGACGACATAGCACGTTACCTTCTCTCCGACTCTTATTTTGATTCTATCGAGAGCAGGCAAAACCACAAGAAATCGTGGATTAATCAAAGCGAATACGCGGGTCAAGCCACGTATACATGATGTCCACCAAGAGATTGCCAATGATGAGCAAGCTCGAAAAAAAGATGGTTGCACCCATGATGGTGGTGTAATCGCGTCCCTGAACGGCATCAATGAAGGTTGACCCCATACCGGGAATGGAAAAAATCAATTCAATGACAAAACTGCCAGAAACAATTCCAGCTAACAACGGGCCAACGGCTGTCACCACTGGAATTAGCGCATTTTTGAGGGCGTGCAAGTAGGTAATGCGGCGTTCGCGTAGCCCTTTAGAACGTGCCGTCCGAATATAATCTTCGTTGAGAACTTGCAGCAACGTGGCACGGGTCAAACGGGCAATCCCCGCGCTCATACCCGTACCAATGGTCAAAACAGGTAGGGCTAGCACTTTAACATACTGGAAGAGGCGGTCAAAATAGATATTAAACTCCCCTTCCAGCAGCGTTTTATCAATATAAGCGGGGTCAAGCGGATTATCTTCTTTCCAAATGCGCCCATCTGGGTTTGGGAGGATGTCCAGCGTATTAACAAAGAGGATAATGAGCAATGGGGCAAGTACAATCGCCGGGATGGACTGCCCAAAAACCGCAAAAAAGGTCGCTGTATAATCAATCAGGGTGTTGTGATAAACCGCCGCAATAACACCTAAGGGGATTCCCAGCGAAAAACCGACCAAGGTAGAAAAAATGCCCAGTTGCATCGAAACCGGTACCCGGTCGCTGATGATGTCTGTCACTTGTCGATTCTGACGGACAAAGGCTTCATCCAAGGAAGGGCCAAAATCCAACTGCACAACATTCCACAAATATTGCCAATATTGGGCATCCAACGGGTCAATCACCCAACCTTCTCGTACTTCGGTACGAATATTGGATTGGTCGCCGCCCAGCACCACACAGGTTTCGCGTTTGGAGATGAGCGCCCAACCGGGTTCAACGCGCTGTCCCACACAATTGGCTGCCCCGTTGTCAATCAGTTTATATTCGCCGTAGAATTTGATGCCTGCATCTTGGGGCTTATCAAAAATCTGAGTGGTGAAGCCTGAATCGGAATGGCCTTTGACACTCAGGGTTTTGCCATTAGCAATATCTGACCCTTTGCCATCCGAGGGTAAATTAAAAAATACGGGTTTATTTAACCCAAAGCGCTGTTCGAGTTGGGCGCGAATATGGGCGGGTTGGCGACGGTTGCCGGAACTGTCAAATGGGCCGCCGGGCATAGCATGAGAAAGCCCAAAGGTGACAAACACAATCGCAAATAGGACGGGAATACTGAGCAAAACACGCCGGATGATGTATTTTCGCATGGGTTATTCCAATCTATCCTGATTGAGCCAGCCTTCGATAAGCGTGCCTTCGGTGTCTGTACAAGCGATGCGATAAAAAATGGCCGAAACCTCCAGCAACGAATTTCGCAGGTAAGCAACATCCACAATTTTGGCTTCGACAGGTTCGGCGGCAAGTTGGTCATAAGCACATTCCCCCGCAATGACACTTGACCCACCCGAATCGCCTTCAATATCCTTCACTTCAATGGAAAGATAAATGCCACGTCGGTTAAAGCCAATCACCGCTTGTTCACCCAAAAGGACAGTTTCACCCAGTGGGTATTTAGCCGGGCCATAAATCATGTCTTGTGAAAGCCAACCGTCGCTTTCGCCACACTGCACTTTGAAATACAAAATGTCCGCAATACCCACAATATCGGCAATTTGGACTAGGCTACTGTCAGGACATTCGCCGGATGAATTCTCTAAGTCAGCAGGTTCAGCCAAGAGCAAGACGGATTCTACCGTGTCTGAAATGGACTCTAACGCCTCCGGGGTGGCTTCTTCTGTCGCATCGGCGGTTGGGAGGTTGGCTTGGGGTGGGGCAACCACCAAGACTGTATCGCCTACATCAAACAACACGGGCCCCAGCAGGACATTTTGATTGACCCACCCGATGGTTTCGCCGCATTGAATTTCATAAAAAAGCCCAGTTTCAAGCCGCTGCACGGGTGTTTCGGTGATAAGCACCCGTGCGCCTGCCGCACAACTCCCTGCGGAGTCAGCGCTATCTGCCTCTGCTGTCAGGAGAATTTCATCTGTGTCCTCTGGCACAATCCCCGCTTCGCCATTGCGAAAACGTACCGGGCCAAACAATTTATCCGGGGTTGTCCATCCAATATTCGGCGCAACCGGATTAAAAGGATTGGCACAGCGAATTTTGTAATACAGCTCCCCTGTCGAAAAACCCGTCATCCCGATGACATCTACCGTGTCATTGACTTTGCAGTCAAATTGGGCGCGGAAATTATTATCGGGGTCATAGGGTGGGTCAGAGGCTTCTATCTTAAATCCACCGAATCCGCTGGTTTCTGTTTCGAGGGTTAGGGCCCGATCATTGACTTGAATTGTAATCGGGCCAAGAATCCCTTCGTCACGCACCCAACCGACTAAACGGTTGCAGTCCACCAAGTGATATAGGATGCCGTCATCCGCGTTAAAACCGGAATATAAGATTTTTAGAGGCGTGTCCTGTGTGCATGGCACACGATTGTTGACGTTGACAGGTTCGGGATAGGTGGTTAAATCAGCATCGATGCCTAATTGACTGACCGTTTTAGGTCGCCATGCCCAATCGCCCACTTGAAAACGAGATGTTCCTTCTGGCGGTGGGGGAGGTGGCGTGACCGTGGGCGGAGCAGGGGTCAGTTCATACGGCCACAATGGACTATCAGAATAACAGGCCAGCGCGGTTAAAATCAGTAAAACAACAACGAATAAAAACCGATTTCGCATCACAGTTATTTTGTCCCACGCAAGCGCGGGTCAAACGCATCGCGCAGCCCGTCCCCAAAGAAATTAAACGCTAAGGTGAGTGTAACCAGCGCAATGCCCGGCACAATCCAGATATATTGATTGGAATGAAATCCGCCAATATCACGCGGTAGGCTAATCATCGCGCCCCAACTGGGTGTGCCAGTCGCAACCCCCAACCCGATAAAACTCAAAAACGCTTCAGCAAAGATATAGCCGGGAATTGCCATCGTTTCCGCAACCAGCAGCGGCCCAACAATATTGGGCAGCAAATGGATAAAAATGATACGGCGGTCACTGGCACCAATCGCACGGGCAGATTCAACAAATTCAAATTGGCGGTAGGCCAGCACCTGCCCGCGTGTGAGACGTGCCATACCAATCCAACTGAGCATCCCCAGCGCGATAAACAAAAACAACAACCCGCCCAACGACGCATTCAAATCCAGCAAAAAGCCGATGATGCCCCCTTCGGTTTGATACTCCCTTTGAACCGCCCGAAAAAAGACGGACATCAAAATGATGATGACCAAGCCCGGCAGCCCATACAGAAAATCAATAAAGCGCATCATCAGATTGTCTACCCAGCCACCATAATACCCCGCCAACAGGCCATAGATTAACCCGATGACCATACTCACGCTGGAGCCAACAAAGGCGACTGCCATCGAAACTTGAGCGCCATAGACGACCTGTGTCAGCCAATCCTGCCCATTTTGACCTGCCCCTAACACAAAACACCATTGTTTATCAGGTGCGGGTGCAGTAGAGGTGCCGCATTGGTTAGGATAACGGATGCGGTCTTCGGGGGAAATAAGTTCACACCATTCGGCGGTGGTTGTTAAATTGTCACGGGCGCAGGTGCCGGGGTCAGCAAAAGGGTCAACCGCAGGCAACCCCGGTGCATTAATCGCATGAACCGCCCGATACCCGCCCGGTTCATCAATCAAGCCTAACCGTGTCCACAGATTGGCGGTTAAAGCCATCAAAATGAAACCGATAATGAGAATAAAACCGATGACAGCGAGCCGATTTTGTGAAAACAGGCGCACAGCATCGCGGAACGGAGATGAAGCGGGGGTGTCTTTCGATTCACCCCCAAGATTGATTGGTTTGGCTTCTTCCATGCTGGGTCGGCCCTTTGTAGCGCTAGGTCAATTTTAATCTTAGCGTCTAGCCGTTGACTCGCCCAACAATTTCCGCCACATGATGGCCGGGGCTGTATTCTTTCAATTCCAAGATATTGTTTTTATCTCTAAAATCAGCCAGCACCGACGGACGATCCATCCGCTGACGCACCCGTTCCACTTCGGGGTCAGGAATCGGTACTGCCGAAAGCAACAGTTGGGTGTAAGGGTGCTGCGGATTATCATAGAGTTCGTCGGTCTGAGCCATTTCCATGATACGTCCCATGTACATCACCGCCACACGGTTGCAAATGTGACGGATCATGCTCAGGTCGTGGGCGATGAACAAATAGGTTAAACCCAATTCCTGCTGCAAATCTTGGAGCAGATTGACCACCTGTGCCTGAATGGACACATCCAACGCAGAGATGGGTTCGTCGCAGACAATGAAGGAGGGGTCAAGCGCTAAGGCCCGCGCAATCCCGATGCGCTGACGCTGCCCGCCTGAAAATTCATGCGGGTAGCGATTGACAAAATACGGATTCAACCCGACTTTTTCCATCAGATATGCCACCCGATCCTGCCGTTCTTTGTCGCTGCCAACCCCATGCACAATCAAGGGTTCAGCCACAATGCGCCCCACGTTCATACGCGGATTGAGCGAAGCATAAGGATCTTGGAAAATCATCTGAATATCACGGCGCATTTTCCGCATATCCTGGGTGGGTAGTTTAG
Organism: uncultured Anaerolineae bacterium; assembly: GCA_964639245.1. Lineage (GTDB taxonomy): Bacteria > Chloroflexota > Anaerolineae > Aggregatilineales > J027 > SB15. The sequence goes on along the minus strand of CAZXCU010000011.1, from coordinate 16,890 downwards.
CGAGATCTTTGCCCTCAAAAATAACTTCGCCCCCCGTAGGTTTATACAATTGGAGGATTGTCCGTCCGGTGGTGCTTTTGCCACAACCGGATTCACCTACCAAACCCAACGTTTCGCCACGATAGACATCAAACGACACCCCATCAACCGCTTTGATGGCATCCACTTGGCGTTGGAAAATGATGCCGGAAGTAATGGGGAAATGTTTTTTGAGATTCCGAACTTGGAGAATCAAGTCGGCGGTGTTAATTGTTCTTTTTTGCGATTCCATCGCAGGTGCAGCAGCCATTAGACAGCATCCTCTTTCTTGCGAACTTCACGTAAATCATACCAAGCCGCGACCAGATGGTCAGGATGGCTGTCGGGGGCGGGGCGCAAGAGCGGACGTTCCTGCCAGCAGCGTTCGGTGGCATAGGGGTTGCGCGGCGCAAACGGATCACGGTTGGGGAATTCCCGCATATCTGGCGGTGAACCCGGAATCGGTTCAAGACGTTTGCCGCCATGCCGCAAATCCAAGCGGGGAAGCGAATTGAGCAATCCGAGTGTGTACGCATGGCGCGGATCTCTAAACACCACATCCACCGGGCCGCGTTCAACAATGGTTCCGGCATACATCACTTGAATGGTATCCGCGATGCCAGCCACTACGCCCAAATCGTGGGTAATCCAAATCATTGCCATCCCCAGTTCGCGCCCTAGTCGACGTACAAGGTCAATAATTTCGGCCTGCACGGTTACATCAAGGGCGGTGGTGGGTTCATCAGCAATCAACAACTGGGGATTGCACGACAATGCCATCGCAATCATGATACGTTGCCGCTGACCACCCGAAAACTGGTGCGGGTAATCATCCAAACGGCGTTTCGAATCCCCAATCCCCACCATGTCCAGCAGTTCCACCGCACGGTTGCGTGCCTGTGACCGATTCATGCCGATATGCAGTTCGAGCGCTTCGGTAATTTGTCGTCCAATGGTCAACACAGGGTTGAGAGAGGTCATCGGGTCTTGGAAAATCATGGCAATTTCTGACCCGCGAATGAGGCGCATCTCATTTTTAGAGAGCTTCATTAGGTCGCGCCCGCGAAAAATCACTTCGCCGCTTTCAATTTTACCGGGCGGGGAGGGGATTAAACCCATGATCGCGAGCGAATGGACACTCTTGCCACTGCCGCTTTCCCCTACCACCCCCAGCGTTTCGCCTTCTTTGAGGGTATAGCCGACATCATTGACAGCGTAGACTGTTCCCTCCTGCGTATAGAAACGCACTACAAGATTTTTGACATCCATTAAAGTGGTCAAGAGCGTTTACTCCACACTTAAAATGCAAATTTTTATTAATAATGGCAGAATTTTAGGCGATAAGTGCCTGCCTTGCAAACGTTATTTCAATTATAATTGTGAAGGAGTGATGAAGTTGAGATAGCGAAGTGTGTCATAATGACCAAGTAAGGCCTATATTTGTAGACTTCTATAGATTTTTATCTTATGATATACTCAAATTCGTTGTTAAAAAATGTACAAATCCAGAACATGGTATCAGCCTTTGACGTGCTGTAATGTGGGCATCACCGCACTCAACTCACATTTTTTTGAGAGCGAACTACCAGACTGTAGTTTGTTCATGCTGGCATTTTCCTAAAAATGTTGCCTCCGTGTTACTCAGGCAGCATTTTTGTTTTAATTGGGTATAGGTAGGAGGCGTTTCGTGATTCAAGAACTCATGAACCGGGCAGACCAGCGCGGTTACGTAACATATGCAGATGTTATGGAACTGATAGAAACAGATGGCGATGAAGATCCAACTGCACTCGACAGCATCATTGAAGAACTCGACGAGTTAGGCATTGAACTACGCCAATCTGAAAATGAGGATGAAGAATACGAAGTCTCCGCCCAGATGGACGATTTCGGAGATGCCGATTTTGAAAGTATCGAAATCGAAGAAGATATTGACCCCAATTTAGGGGACATTATGGCAGTCCCCGCCGACGATCCTGTCGGATTGTATTTCCGCCAGATGGCACAAGAACCTCTCCTGACTGCCAGCGAAGAAATCGAACTCGCCAAGCGGATTGAACTAGGGCGCGAGGCACAAATCCAGCTCAAAATTCATGGCATCCAATTTTCACCGAGTACCCACCGCACCCTGACTTCCTTGAGTGAAGACGGGCAAGCAGCGCGTGAACATCTGGGGCGTGCCAATACGCGGTTGGTGGTGAGTATCGCCAAACGGTACATGGGGCAGGGATTGCCTTTCCCGGATTTGATTCAAGAAGGGAATGTGGGTCTCATGCGGGCTGTCGATAAATACGATTACAAACGCGGAAATCGTTTTTCGACCTATGCGACATGGTGGATTCGGCAGGCCATCACACGGGCCTTGGCGCAAAAAACCCGTACCATCCGTATTCCGCTTCATATGACCGAACGTATTCGCCAGATGTACCGCACCGCCCAACTGCTTGAACAGGATTTAGGCCGCCGCCCAACCCCTGAAGAAATTGCCAATGAGATGGATGTCCCCGCCGAATCTATTCGAGGGATGATGGATGCTAGTCAGCACGCCATCGCGTTAGAACGTCCGGTGGGGGATGACGGCGACAGCGAATTTGGGGATTTTATCGAAGACCAAGACACCCCTAGCCCTGTCGAATCAGCAACGCAACATCTGCTCCAAGAAGCAATTGAAGACGTGTTGTGCGAACTCACCCCGCGTCAGAGCCATATTTTACGACTGCGTTTTGGTTTGGGTGGCGGTGAACCGCATACACTGGAAGAAATCGCTAACAAATTTGGCCTGAGCCGTGAACGGATTCGCCAACTGGAAAAAGAAGCCCTCCGCCGCTTGCGTCACCCGCGCCTTGCCCACAATTTGCGCGATTACCTCTCCTAATTTTTCTTCAGCCTTGTGAATTTTTTCTAACATGCCGGAGTAAACTTCGGCATTTTGCCTATAATAATTGAGACTGCGTTAAAATCGTGGATGGTACACATCAATGGTTATGCAGTCGTATGGAATCAATGTTCGATATTTTCAACAATGCCTATGTTCTCTTTTGCTTTTTGGTGGGGGTTTATGCCGCCTATCTCGCCGCGCAAAATGTCCCGCTCAGTGGCAATTTTTGGGGCGTGGTCAGCATCAATACAGGGTTAGCCGCAGCTGTTTTGGTCGTAGCGATTATCCTGACCCTGCAAGGCAAAACCCCGCATGGCCCCAACCCGAATAGCGATGGGGATGCAGAACGTAGTGTATACTACCTGTACGCGATTTATTTTGTCATCAGTTTGCCGGGGTTATTTGCTATTATGCGCGGTAATGACAATCGCAATGCAGGCATCTTTTTTGCGGTCGTGGCATTTTTTAATTCAGCAGCAGCCTATCGAGCAGGGCTATTATTGGCGGAGACTTGGAAATAACAATGAGCAAACGTGTTCTGGTTGTGGATGATGAAATAGATACCCTCAAACTTCTCAAAACTATTCTGGAAATTAGCGGTTATGAGGCCTACACCACCCTCAATTCCTTAGAAGCGCTGACTCTCGCCCAAGTCGAACAGCCCGATGTGGTGCTGCTGGATATTATGATGCCCAAGTTGGATGGCTTTCAACTGTGTAAAATGATGCGGGCGCACCCTTCGACCCGACTTTTGCCGGTCATTTTTGTGACAGCCTATGACGCGCTGGATTTGGAAGACCGTCGTAAATCAAGCGGTGGGGATATGGTGCTGAACAAGCCGATTAACATGGATGCGCTCATCAAAGCCATTGAGGTGGTCGAATCGCTGGAACGGAATATTCCGGCGGATATTCAAGAGGCTTCCGAAGGCATCGCTTCTCCCAATGGCAAAAATGCAGTCACCGCCGAAAAACCAACAGAAGAAAAATCTGCGGTTGCTCCTATCGAAGCGCCCAAACTACAAACACCGCCTGTTGCCGAAACCAAGCCCGAAACACCCACCACACCTGAACCGCCCAAAGCCTCATGACCCAAGCTGAGGATATTTTTCCAGTTGTGGTGATTGGCGCGGGGCTGGCAGGGCTAACCGCCGCGATTCATCTGGCTGACCGCGATTTACCCCCACTCATTTTAGAAGCCGACAGCATGTGGGCAGGGGGGCGAATCGCAGGCGGGGCAGACGAATCATTTGACTACAACGGGCAAACATGGTCGTTTGCTACCCAACACGGGATTCATGCGCTGTGGGGCGGCTATGACAATATGCGGGCCATGTTTGAGCGTTTTCTGCAAATTCAACTGCGTCCCTCCACAGGTGAAGAATGGATTAACCGATGGGGAATGCACGTCAGCAAAATTGAAGCGGGGACAGCCGTTCGCAGCACATGGTTTCCCCCGCCGTTTCATTACCTCCAGTTGCTTTTCCGTCCACGTTTCTGGCGCACCATTACATGGCTAGATTTTGCCTCTGTTCCCGGTTTTTTAGTCAGCTTTATCTGGGCTGCCAGCCTTGACCCCATCCGTGAGAAAATCGCGCTGGATGGGTTGATGTTTGAGGATTTTTTTAAAGGGTGGACTCCCAACCTGAAAGCCATTTTCAAAGGTTTGGGACACAGCTTATTGGCTTCTCCTTCTCAGGACATTACCCTCACGGCTTTTATTGCGGCGATGCGTTTTTATACCATGATGCGCCGCGATACATGGCGGTTGGATTATCTGCCGTCTAATCCACACACCTGTTTGATCCAACCGATGCTGCAAAAAATTGAACAGGCGGGTGGGAAAATTCTCTATAGCGCCCGGGCTGAAACCCTGACTCGTGTGGAAAATCATTGGCAGATTCGGGTGGAGGATTTACGCTTAGGGTCACACCGTACTATTTTGGCGGAACACGTCATTCTGGCGGTTGAACCCCCTGCTGCTAGAGAAATTTTAACTGCAAGCCCAACCACGGCGGACATTGCCCATACACTACGTTTTCCGCGTGGCTTGCCCAATGCTACTGTGCGCCTGTGGTTTAAAACCGTTCCCAAAGACGGCGCACCCGGCGGGATGTTTACCGGTGATTTTCTAGTCGACAATTTTTTCTGGCTGCATCGGATGCAAGATGAATTTATCGCATGGCATCAGCAAACAGGTGGTAGTGCCATCGAAGTTCATCTTTATGCCACTGACAAAGTGTTTGAGCAGGATGACCGTTTGCTCATTATCCATGCGACCAAAGAAATCACCCAAGCCTTCCCTGAACTGCGTGGGCAGTTTATTCATGGGTCAGTGCGGCGCAACGGGGCAACCCAGACCCAATTTTTAGTTCCGACGGATAAAAGTCTGCATGTCGAAACTGCATGGGAGAACCTGTGGGCCTGTGGTGATTGGATTGGCTATCCCTCTCCCGCGCTGTGGATGGAACGCTGTGTGATTACGGGGATTGCCGCAGCTAATCATGTGCTTGAGGAATATCAATTAGAACCCTATGCGTTAATTCCACCCCGTGAGTCCGAATGGCTTGTTCGTATAGTAGAATTTGTTTTTAGAGGTCTGCGGAAAATTTTTGCACCCCTGCTTGTGGGGGCAGCGCGACGTAGAAAGCAATGGGATGGCAGGGCGAAAAGTTATTCTGACCCACAATAATGCCGATTTAGACGCATTGGCTTCGCTGTATGCCATGCACAAACTTGTCCCCGATGCTTACCCGATTCTGCCTAAAAATCTGCATCGTAATGTCGAGGAGTTCTTGCTGCTGTACGCCAGAGCGCTGCCCGGCTTTAGCCAAGAACTGCTGCAAAAAGAAGATGTTGACCATGCGTATGTGGTGGACTCCCAGTCCTTCGATATGGTCAAAGGCATGAACCGCCAAACACCTGTTTCCATCATTGATCATCATGAACGTGACCCTGACCTCCCCTCCCATTTTCACATTGAAGGCAGGCGCACCGGCGCAAATACCACCCTCTTGATTGAGATGATGGTCAAACAAGGCATCACCCTGAACAGCCTTGAAGCAACTTTACTCATGTTAGGCATCTATGAGGATACAGGCAACCTGACCTACAGTGCTACGACGGTTGAAGATATTCAATCGGCGGCTTGGCTGTTAGGTCAGGGGGCAGATTTGGACATTGTGCGGGAATTTTTGCGCCACCGAGTCGATGAGGAACAAAAAGAACTGCTCAATATCCTGCAAGAAAACGCGCAGATTGAAACCTATCATGGACATTCGGTGGTGATTGCCGCTGCCACTTTAGACGCGCCAATGGAAGATTTATCGACGGTGGCTTCCGAACTGCGCGATTTATTCGATACCAGTGCCATGTTCATGGTGCTAAAGGTCAGAAAAAATGTGCAAATGATTGCGCGTTCGGTGGTCAATGATGTGCATGTGGGGGACATCATGCAGGCTTTTGAGGGGGGCGGACATCAACGAGCCGCCGCCGCCTTGGTACGCGATGTCGAATTAGCGGACATTCTACCTAAACTCAAAACCCTTTTACGGAGTGCCATTCAACCCGCCGTGCGCGTCGCAGATATGATGTCGTATGGTGTACAGACTTTGACAACCGAACAGCGAATTGGCGAAGCTGAGAAATTAATGCTTCAGTCCGGTCACGAAGGGTATCCCGTGTTAGATAGTCATGGGCATCTTATCGGGTTACTGACGCGCCGAGCCGTTGAACGGGCGATGCACCACAATATGCAAAACCGCCCGGTGTCTGAAATTATGCACGCCGGGTACTTTACACTTTACCCCGAAGATTCGATTGAATTACTCAAAGACAAAATTTTAGAATCGGGATGGGGGCAAATTCCGGTGGTGGATTCAGCCGAAAATGTCATCGGGATTATCACCCGCACTGATTTAATCAGTTATTGGGGACAAAAATCACCTATCCCACTTGCCGAAATGGTCAATGGGGATATGCGTTCCCTACTGGAAACGTCCCTCCCCGCCCCAATCTGGCAATTTTTGCAAGGCATCAGCGACCAAGCCCATCAGATGAATTATCGTCTGTATCTGGTGGGGGGGATTGTGCGTGATTTGTTGCTCGGTGTGCCTAATTTGGACATTGATCTGGTGGTAGAAGGCGAAGCGATCCGACTTGCCCGCAGCCTACAAAAACGCTATGGGGGAAGCGTCCAGCAGCACGACCAATTCGGCACCGCCAAATGGAAAATGACCCCCGAAGTGGTGGCAGCTTTTGGGGGAGATTGGAACAGTCACCAGTGGCCTGAGATGGTAGATTTTGCGACCTCGCGGAATGAATTCTATGAAGCGCCGACAGTGTTGCCAACGGTACGCCCCAGTTCCATTCGGATGGATTTACACCGCCGCGATTTTACGATTAATACACTGGCGCTGCGCCTTGCCCCGCCACCCATGGGAGAACTGCTCGATTTTTATAAAGGGCGTGAAGATTTAGAAAAAGGCATTATTCGTGTTCTGCACAGTATGAGTTTTAGTGATGACCCTACCCGGATGATGCGGGCTGTCCGTTTTGAGCAGCGTTTTGGTTTTCAACTTGAACCCCGTACCGAACAACTCATTGAAACTGCGCTGCCGTTTATTGAGCGGGTGAGCGGCGAACGACTGCGAAATGAAATTAATTTGATTTTGTCCGAAAAACATGCGCTTGCTTGTCTGGAACGATTGCAGGAGCTTGGAATTTTGCAGGCCATTCATCCGGCCTTAAAGATTGATGTGCGTTTTCAGGATGCCTATGTGACCTTGCAACAGGTTAAACATCGCCCCATCTGGCCTTTGCCGTCCGATTTTGATAGTTGGCATACCCTGACCTTTGCCCTTTTGACATGCAGCCTCGATAAGGATACCCTAGAAATCATCGGGCAACGTTTGATGGTTTCGCGTGCCAATCGGGATAAATTGGAGGCCATCCGGCGTGGGTATGAACAGCTAGACCGTTTAAAAACCCTTTCCCCCAGTGAAATCACCTTTTCACTGGAAGGTCTCAATCAGATTGGGTGGTTGGCCTGCTGGATTCTTGCGTCCGATGCAGAAACCCGTCGCAGCATTGAACAGTTCGTGAATGTGTGGCGACACATCAAACCGACCCTAGACGGCAATACTCTCCTTAAAATGGGGATGAAGCCAAGTCCACAGATGGGCAAACTGCTGCACAATGTTCGTGCCGCTTGGCTGGATGGTGAGATTCAAAATGCAGATGATGAACAACGTTACGTCCGGCAGTATCTTCAAGAAAACCAGCTACACCATTGAAGTTACCTATCGGCTGGCACGCGAAGATGATTTACCCAAATTGGAATGGATGGGGGAATTCACCCACTTTCGGCGTGTTTTCCAGCAAACCTATCAAGACCAGGTAGATGGTCTGCGCCTGATGATTCTGGCGGATTTAAATGATTTTCCCATCGGTCAGGTATTTGTGCTGCTCAAATCGAACGCCGGGTGGAGTGATAATGACTACGGTTATCTCTATTCCCTGCGGGTGATGCTGCCCTTTCAAGGTTTGGGAATTGGCACCCAGTTGATTTTGCAGGCCGAACACCTGATGCAAGAACGCCAATTGGCCTATTCCACCATCGCGGTTGCCAAAGACAACCCCCGCGCCCGCCGCTTGTATGAACGTCTCGCTTATAAAGTCTATAGCGCGGATGATGGGCGCTGGTCGTACCAAGACCACAAAGGCCAGACGATTCATGTGTATGAACCGTGTTGGATGATGGAAAAAAGGCTGAACCACACCGACTAACCGATGTTTGCCCATTTCACAGGGTTGAATATGCTAAAATAAGTGCAATTCTTGAGGGAGATACCGATGCGTCGTATTTTGCGCCGTCGCCAAACCGATGATGAACAAATTTTAGAGGGCGAAATCATTGAGGATGATGATTCCTCAGGCGATGAGTCGTCTATTGCGGCGGAAAAACCCCATCGTCGGGGCTTTTGGGGGCGTTCGCGGGAATCTCGTCGTGAAACCTCTGCCCAGAATCAAGAACGCGCCTTATCGCTAGAACGGGTTGCGCCGGATATTCCCACACCGGATGAAATGATTCACGATACGACGCGCCGTGCTGCCCCTGAACCGGAGTTTACCTCACGACGACGGTTTCGGCTGCCGCGTTTCAACCTGAATCAGTTGATTGTCTGGCGGGAAGTGCGCCCCGGTTTGTTATTTCTGGCTTCCGGTTTAATCATCGGGGGGGTGTTCTGGACACTCCTCAATTTAGGACGGGTGTCTCAAGAAAGTGAACAATGGTGGCCGGCGGCGCTGTTGATTTTTGCGCTGCTCTGGTCACTTATTTCGCTCATCACACGGCGGGCAGGCGCACTTTTAGCGTCAACTACTCTCGCCGGGATGAGTGTCAGTTTGTTGCTGGATACACAAGGCTATGTCACTTGGCAAGATACGCTTATCGGAGTCGTACTCGTGACGATTGGCGTAGGCATTATTATCCGGGGATTCCTGCTCCGTCAGGGATCAGTTGCCTAAAAGGGAAAAAATTTGAGCCAACAACCCCTTAATCGACGCGATTTTTTTCTCACCTTCACGGGACATACCCGTCCATTCATCACCTCGACAGGTGAATTTTTCAAACAATCTTTTCGCCCCTCCATACCCACTGTGAGCCTAGATACGTGGTTGTTGCGGGTGATTCATGGCCTCCAAGCGCATTCGCTGACATGGGCTGACCTGCTTCATGCACCCACCATTGAAACCACCCGCACGATTGCCAGCATGGGCAATCCAGTTGGGGGAACCTATATTGGTAACGCGGTATGGAAAGGGGTGCGGGTACGGGATGTACTGGAGGAGGTCAACGCTCCCTATGTCAAAATTACCGCCCTGGATGGCTATGAAACTTGCCTGCCTAGTTCTCAATTTTTTCATCGGGATACCCTCTTGGTGTATGAAATGAACGGTCAGCCGCTTTCACCAGAACACGGGTATCCTCTCCGTTTGCTGGTGGGGGGAACCTATGGCGTAAAAATGCCCAAGTGGATGAGCCAGATTGAATTTGTGGAGCAGGAAATGATGGGCTTCTGGGAGTCGCGGGGGTGGTCGAAACACGCTGAGGTGCAAACCCACGCGATCATTTTCAGCCCACGTCCATATGAAAAAATTCGAGAAAGGGTGATGCTTCAGGGAGTCGCTTTTGCTGGCTACCGCGCAATCACCCGTGTCGAAATTCGGATTGATGGTGGGGAATGGATACCAACCCGGTTAATCCAAGGGGAGTCGCCATTAGAGTGGACTCAATGGTCGCTGGCATGGACACCCGCCGCGCCGGGCAAGTACAGTCTTGAAGTTCGTGCCACCGATTCAGCCGGATTTACGCAATTTGAGGAGAATCGTCCTCACCAACACAGGCCGAATGGCGCATCTGCTATTCATCAGATTGTGGTAGAAGTAATATGATTTCACGGCGAGATTTTCTAAAAATCGCGGGGGTGACAGCGCTATCCACGCAATTCATGTCATGGGGATTTTCAATTGCTTCGGCGGAGATGCCCCTACAGGGTCGGATTTTTCGCTCTTTGCCGCAGGATGGGCTGTTGCCGGACAGCGTGCATGAAATCTTGGATTATCAGGATGGATGGGTACAGTTAGCTGCGGGAAAAGTACAGGAAAATGTTATTCAGCCGATGTTCACCGCCCATCACAGACTGCCAGTGGAACTGCCCGCCTATGTGGAAGTAACGGCCCCCTATGCAGCACTACGGGACTACTGTACCGCCGATGCACCCTTGGTTGCCCGTCCGGGACATGGAGCAGTGTTCAAAGCTGTGAAAAAGCTCCTTGACCAGCACGGACAATTTGACTGGTATCAGGTGGAATTAGGCAATCAGCAGACAGCGTGGGTACAGGGAAAGCATATTCAAGCGTTCAGGATGGATGCCCCGATGCCAGAAACACATGGCATCATTGAACATCATTCGCTACGGATTTTCCATGAGGATGCAGAAATTGCTCGTTTTTCCCTAGCCTGTCCGCCTCATTTGCCCACCGGCACACACGAGATTATCCGCCGTGATATTTGTGAACATACACCGAATCATGCAGGTGTGCCGTATATCTTAGAAACGCAGCGGGGAGTCAAATTGGGCGGGGTCTACTGGCACAATCAGTTCGGATGCACCAGTCAGAGCGCCCAGATTGAATTGTCGGTGCTGGCGGCCAAATCGGTCTTTGCGCTGCTGGGAGAAGGCAGCACGGTTACGGTTTTGTAAGATGTGGGGCTGAAAATGGGTCTAAAAGGTAGCGTAGCAAAAAGGTTTTACTGGAATGAATGTTGAACCAACTATTGGCTTGGCGTTGCTAGCGGGCATTGTCTCGTTTATCTCGCCGTGTGTGCTGCCCCTTGTTCCCGCGTATATCGGGTATATGAGTGGTCACGCGACCAACGCCGCAGGACAAAGCAGTCGCAATAAATTTATCACTTTTACCCACGGGTTGTTTTTTGTGTTGGGCTTCACCGTGTTTTTTGTGGGGTTTGGCCTGCTGACCGCCAAAGCCTCCCAAGAATTAAATCAATATGGCATTGATATTCCGACCATCATTACCCGCTTGGGCGGTGTGGCCGTGATTTTGTTTGGCTTATACGTGATGAAAGCGCTTGACCCGGTTTTTCGGCGGGGTCTCCAACTAGCCCAAACCATGAAAACCAACACAGGCTTGGCGGTGGGGTTTACGCTGCTGGCGGGTGTGATTCTCGTTGCGTATTATTTCTGGGTTTTTGAATCGCCTATCGGGGCAGTGATTTTTTTCAGCCTCACCATTCTGGCTTTTTATAAGCCCATCTCAAAAGCCCAAAATTTAGGGGAAATGTGGCAAAACATCCTCATTTCCTTGCAAAATGCGCTCGTGACCGATACCCGCAAACTAGAAATGCAGCGCTCCAATTCAACCTACTTTAGTTCGTTAGGCATGGGCATTGTCTTTGCGGCGGGATGGACTCCCTGCATTGGCCCGATTTATGGAAGTGTCCTCACCTTAGCAACCGACGCGGCTCAAGATGGCGAATCGCTGGCGCGTCCGGCTGTTTTACTCACTGCCTATTCCTTGGGGTTGGGGATGCCCTTTCTAGCGACGGCACTGGCACTCAACCAGATGACCGGTGTGATGAAGGGCTTAAAGCGCAACATGCGGAAGGTGGAGTATGCAAGTGGTTCGCTGCTGATCCTGATAGGGGTGTTGATTCTTTCGGGTAGTTTGGCGGAAGTCACCCGCCGCTTCAGCCAAGAAGGGGAACTGGGCGAACTTTCCGTTCAATTGGAAGAATGCAGCATCGCCGCCGCGCAAAGTCGGATTCGCTTGTCCTCCTGGCGGGAATGTGTCGCAGACGGTCAACCCAAATTGGCTGACCGTGTGATTTTTGCCGCCAACCGTCCTGCGCCTGTCACCTTAGCAGCACTAGACACAACCCAAATCAATGACTTAAACGCGCTGAACAATACACCCTCTGTGCCGGATGGAAATTCACCGCTTTTTACGGCAGACCCCAATTTTGACCCTACCCGTGTTGAAGTCGGTTTGAACGAAGGCCAGCGTGCGCCAGAATTCACTACCCTGACACTTGAAGGCGAAGAAGTTTCGCTCTCCGATTATCAAGGCAAAGTGATTTTGCTCAATTTCTGGGCGACATGGTGTGGCCCATGTCAGGCGGAAATGCCCGAATTTCAAATCATTTACGATGAATACAAGGACAGAGGCTTTGAAGTGCTGGCGATTAATTATTTTGAAACGCCAGAAGCCATCCGTGACTTTTTGCCGACGGTCAATGTCAATTACCCCATTTTGCTGGATGAAAATGGCCTGATTAGCGAAGACCTCTACCAAGCCGGAGCAAGTAACGGTCTGCCGATTAATTATGTGATCGATGGCAACGGCATCATTATTCATCGTGAAATGGGGCGTTTAAACGGTGAAACACTGGTTGAAATCCTGAATGGCCTCCAAACAGGCGGTTAAAGGGTTGGCCTTGGTGGGGGCAGTTGGGCTTTTGCTGGCGGCTACCTTTATCTTGTGGCGGGTGGGTCTGCCCGACTCCCCCGATTTTGTGGTAGGCGAAAATGGCATTGAAGCGGTGCAGGTGGGTGCATTTGCTCCCCTTTTTACCGCTCAGACTCTTGATGGGCAAACCATTGCGCTGGAAGACGCACGCGGTTATCCGGTTATTTTGAACTTCTGGGCGACATGGTGTGAACCCTGTGTGGTGGAAATGCCTATTTTAGAGGCTGTTCATCAAGGCGGGATAGATGTCGTGGGTATTAATGTAGGTCAGGAAGATGCAGCGCTGGTGCGGGCATGGGTGAAAAATGCCCAACTCCATTTTCCAATGGTGATGGATGATGCCAACCGCACGCTGGAAAGTCGCTATCGGATTCAAGCCTTTCCCACTACGATTTTTATTGATAAACAAGGTATCATTCGGCATATTGAACAGGGTGCTTTGGATGAGTCCAGCCTGCGGCAAGGGCTAGACTCGATTGGAATCAACAGCTAAGGAAACTCATGTCGCTGCGAAACGATGAACTGAACCGAAAACTCAAAGAACGGCGCAATAAGTTGATTAAACGCAATCGTCGTGTAGCGGGTTATCAACGGCATTGGGCAGAAATTGCCGTGTTGCTGCTGACAATTTATGTGGGGTTGCCCGTACTTGCGCCTACCTTAATGAAGTTGGGAGCAGAAGCCCCCGCCAAAGTAATTTACACTCTTTACAGTCCGTTATGCCATCAATTTGCGTTTCGTTCATTTTTTCTCTACGGCGAACAGACTTTTTATCCCCGTGAACAAGCGGCAGCCAATTTTGAAAGCAGTTTTGACAACCAGGCCGCGCAATCCGAAGAATTTGTCAGCATTTATAGCAATTATTTTGAAGACTCGAACCGTAACTATCAATTTGGCGGGGCAGAGGAATTGTCGGTTTGGACTCCTGAATTGCAGCGTGCCGCCCGTAACTTCAAGGGCGATGAACGAATGGGGTACAAAACAGCGCTGTGTGCGCGGGATATGGCAATTTACAGCGCGATGGCAGGCGGTGGTGTGGCCTTTTTGTTTGTGCGGCGGCGGCTTCGTCCGGTTCCCCTTGTCCTCTATGCGATTTTAGGGTTGGGGCCCATTGGTTTAGACGGCTTCAGCCAGCTTTTGGGCTATCCCCCGTTTGAATTTTGGCCCCCGCGTGAAACGATTCCTGAATTTCGGGTACTCACCGGGGCGCTGTTCGGGTTGATGAACGTGTGGTTGGCGTTTCCTTATCTGGAAAAATCGATGCTGCAAAGCGCCTACGACATTGACCTGACCATCCAAGATATTATGCAAGAAGATTAAACGCCAACGCCGATTTTCATAGAGAGTCATCGAAAATCGGCGTTTTAGAAATCGGGCGTGGTATTTCACTACGTTTTTAGGGGCATTCCCGAATTTTCGACCTGATATTGGGTGAGCGTCATGCCAAGCTGCCCAACCGCAATATTTGCCCGTAACTTGAGTTCACGCAGCAGCCCTACACCACCATTCGATTTTTGATGATGCAGCGCCACTTCGTTGACCATCCAGCGCGTGGCAAAGCTGTAAAATGTTTTGCTGTGCCGCCCGGCTACCGTTAAATCACGGTCTGTTCGTTCCTCCCACGTTTTGTCTGTGCGGATACGGTCTTCGACCTCGTAATAGTAGGACGTTCCCTTAATGGGGTAGGCGATGGTGGTCAGGAAAACATCCGGGTTGGCAATTTTGAGGTGACGCACCGTTTCGCGGATGTCGACAACTTCCTCGCCATCATAGCCTAGCATGATGAACATGCCCGCCTGAATCCCATATTTTTGCAGCAGGTGGGTCACATGGCGCACTTCTTCCACATCGACTTTGCGCTTCATGTAATCAATGATCTTTTGTGACCCGCTTTCTGACCCGTTCCACAGACGATAACAGCCCATTTCCGCCAGCGTTTGAATCGTTTTTTCGTCCAAACGGTCAGCGCGGGAAATGCACTCAAACGGAATTCGCACCCCGCGTTTTTTCAGTTCCTCTTGAAATTGATAAAACCAGCGCGAGTTGATGGTGAATACATCATCGGCATACCAGATGAGGTCGGGATTGTAGCGCTCCTTAATCCACAGCAATTCATCCGCCATACTTTCCGGCGTGCGACGGCGATGACTTTCCCCGAAAACGGAATGGCTGCACCATGTACAGGTATATGGGCAGCCCCGCGCACAAATCACCGAAATGGAGCTTTGCCCGTGATTCTCTTTCCATACCTGCATATAGGCGGGAATATCAATCGCTTCGCGGTCAGGGAAAGGCATGGCGCTCAAATCTTTAATGAAGGTGCGCGGCAGATTTTCACAGAGGTTGCCCTGCTCATTCAGATAGGCAATGCCATTGATATTTTCAAGCTGGTTTACGCCATAGCGGGCAAGGTGCGGCAAGATTTCTTCTAGCGTCAGTTCACCTTCGCCCTTGACCACAATATCTGCCCCGAATCTTAAATATTCTCTGGCGTAGTGGGGCGGTTCTGGCCCGCCCAAGACCACCGGGATATGGCGTTGTTTGCAAAGGCGGATCATTTTGAGGACAGTGTGTTTGGTCATCATGTTGGTGTAGATGCCCACCACCGATGGTTTTTCCTGCTCAACGGTTTTTTCAAATTCGGCAAGGGATGAAAAAGTGGAGTCGAAAACCCCCACCGCAAACCCCCGCGATTTCAGGTAGGAAGCAATATGCAAAATCCCCAACGGCGGGTAAGGCCGCATGATTTTAAGTTCATGGGGATCATCGTACAAAAAATAACCGTGTGTTAGCAAAATATCCATACATCAATAACCTTCAGTGCGGTCTACGACGTTCAAAAGCGGTTTCTTTTCTAAATAGCGTTGCAGATTTTCCTCAAAGATTTCGGCGGCTTTGGCATGGTAGGTCAACATGCCCCCGGCGATATGCGGCGTGATGACAATATTGGGTACATTCCACAGGGGATGGTCTTCGGGAAGGGGTTCGGTTTCAAAAACATCCAGCGCTGCGCCTGCCAGATGTCCGCTTTTGAGGGCATGGACAAGCGCTTTTTCGTCCAGCACCCCGCCGCGCCCCACATTCACCAGATAGGATCCGTGCCGCATGGCTTGGATGATTTTTTCATCATAGAGATTACGGGTTTTTTCAGTGAGGGGGGTGGTGATAACCACAAAATCACAATCGCGCACCATCGTGGCGAGGGCTTGGGGGGGATACAGACGGTCAAAGCTGTTGCCATATTTATCGCCTGTGCCTTCCGGCGCGTAGTGGTCGGTTTCTTCGACTTCTTTGACATTCCGTTTGGAGGCCAAAACCCCCATCCCGAAGCATTTAGCGAGGCGTGCCACTTCACGTCCAATCGCGCCATAGCCCACAATGCCGATGGTTGCGCCACGCAGCTCAAACGGCATGAATTTTTCGTGGCGATCAGGACTCCATTCTTTTTTGAGAAAATCCGCCCGCATCTGTGGAAATTTATGCCCCAGCGCAATGCACATGCCAATAATGTATTCGGCCATTTTCGTCGCATGAATCCCGCGGGTTGAGGTTACGATGATTTCGGGGTGGCTTTGTAAAAAGGGTTGGGTCAGGATTTTATCTACCCCCGCCGAATGGCTCTGTACCCATTTGAGTTTGGGCATGGTATCGGCAGGTGGATAGACCCCTAATGTATAGAGAATTTCCGCCTCTTGCCATACGCTTGCTGAAATATCGCTGTATGTGCGGGCGGGACGCAAGATGATTTCCAGACGGGGCGAAATTTCGCGCAATTTTTGGATAATCGCGTCGCCAAAATCGAGCGTGATGAGAACCTTAATGGCATCCGACATGAGGTTTCCTAGCCTAGATAACGCACGGCTGCTGCAATTAACACAATCTGTAAGATAATAACCAATGGTGCTAATTGAGATAGTCAAGCAATCCGCTCACAATATGGATGTC
>CAZXCU010000010.1:271-202976 GCA_964639245.1 uncultured Anaerolineae bacterium | reverse complement strand
CCGCTCATAAAATGAGCATTGCTGAGTTTTCTCTATGAATTAGCACCACTGGTTAGATAGATTTAAGTCCACGGGCTGCTTGTGCAAGTTTACTTCACAGTAGATTCAGAAAATGAAGCTCACTACCGTGCGTTTTCGTACTTTTGCTATGACTTGACCTTTTAAGAGGGGACGATTTTTCGTGGCACGAAAACCTTGAACCAACAAATACAACACTTTATCTGAGGCAAAGTACATCATGTAGGTTTTATTATTTTTGCCTTTTGTGGGGAACTTCTGGATTGAATCCAGAAGTTGGCTGTCAGAATTTCTTTGGACATCCGTCCATATTTGCGAAGCATTATTAACATCAACGGAAAGAACACCCATCACCCAATCAAGTATATGAAACCAATACTCTCCATCTGCATGAACATAAGCCAGCGCAAAATCCCATTTTTCTGCTACAATAAGCGGCAAAGGGCGAACGTCACTTGAATCGACAGGAATCATGTCGTTCATCGTCGAGCCTTTCTATAAGGTTAAGAAAGCCCCCGTTCAGTTACCAAGCCTAGCGGGGGTTTTCACTCTACACTGAAAATAGCATAACGTACTCATTAAGAATTGTCAATATATAAAAAAATTTACCAATATTCTGCCAGAAAAATGAGGTTTTATGACTCTAAGGCTACGTATCAAAGAACTAATGCTAGAAAAAAGTGCGCGTGATGGCATGAAAATTACGCCACACAGTTTGGCACAGGCAATTGGGGTTTCGCATAATACAATCCGTGCCTATGTCAATGATGCCGCTATACGACCCGATTTAAGGATTTTAGAAAAACTCCAAGATTATTTTGCATGTTCTACAGATGAATTATTTGAACGTGAGCCAAAATTAGACGGGATTGAGCGGATTACCTTTGCCGTCAATGATATTGAAAATATGGTACGGTTTTATAACAGCGTCTTTGATTTGCAACTCACCCACGTAGAAAATACCCCCTTTTATCTCGGCAGAATGGCGGGGTTAGAATTGCTGATGTGTCCGAACGAGATTGCACAGGTCAAAGCCGAACAAAACCGCCATCAATTTCGATTTGTGGTGAATGACTTGGCGCAGGTGCTGGCGGACATTCACGCGGCGGGTGGGCAACAACTTGGTGAGATTCAAGTGGAACCACATATGCGAATGTGTGGGGCGCGTGACCCCGAAGGCAATACCATGGAATTGGTGGAGTATGTGTAATTATTTAATTCAAATTGAAAATCATAAAAATTAAAATTATAGAAAAGAAAAAAGCATACGGAATTCTCCATCTGGTTTTACTATAGATAATATCTACTTTAGATCCATTACTTTTATCATCAAAGAAGTATTCTGGTAGCCATAACGGAATCTGTATAAATAAAATATACAAATACGCCGAAACAACAATGAGTGCAGAGGGAAAAAATACAGTAAACCATTCTTCTGTCCCCTCAGCGAGATGATAATTGATAGTATCAATGATTAATTTATTTATCTCTTTCTCAATTAAGATTATTGCGGTAATTACAAGGGTATATGTTATAATAATAATTATTAAATTATTAATTAATTTTCTACTGGTAATTTTTTTATTGATAAGCCTTTGTGATAAAATGAGCGAGAAAAAGCCACAAAATCCTAGAAAAGTATAAATAACTAAAGCAGTAAAATTATTTTCAGGAGTAAATTTAGCTGTAGATTGGAGTTTAATTCCAGCAAGTTTTAAGAAAACTATAAAAATACTCAAACTACAGAAGAATGCACCACTATTACGCATAATATTTTCTAGCCCGGCAATCATAATAGGGATAACGCGCCATTCCATAGGTTGTGGCACATGATTTAAACCATAAGTTGCTTTAGCTTTTTCGGGATTAGCAAAATATGCAGCAATTGTATTTAACTGTTGTTGGGAACGGCTACGGTAATCAACCCATTGAAAACTTCTAATAGTATCCTCATTTATAACTACAGAGCTTGCTAATATCAAGATAAATTGAGAAGCATCGTCTATTGCTTTAGAGAACATTGAACGAGAGGTATTTTCTGAAACAATCAAAAAACTTCTCTCAGGAAATTCATTAGATTCAACAAGAATATGACCAAAATGAGTCATTGTATTAATAATCTGTACAGCAAGATTTTTATCTTGAACTGCATAATATAAATGATATTTGATCGAACGTTTCTCTGTTGGAACTTCACCTGAGTGAACACTAAAATTTTGCATGAATTCATTCATCATTGGTATCATAAGCGTTGGAGATACGAATTGGATGTCGGCATCCCATCCTCCACTTTGAGGTAATAATTTATGTTTTTTGCCTGTAATAACAGCAAAATTACGGTAATGTTGGCGCGATTTTGATGATACTATGCCACGCTCAAGCCAATGATATACCGCTAATCTGGTATTAAAAGGATATATAATAATACACATTATTACACATATTAATATTCCTAAAGACATATTATTTTCAAATTTATTAGCTGGAATAGAAAGAGTTGTCAAAAAGACCACGATAATACATAAGTAATAATCAAACCTTACAAATCTGCGTTTAGAAAAACGAATTAATAAAAATGCTAAATATCTTAAAGTTAGTAAAGTTACTAGTAAAGGAAATATTAATTCTTTATAAAAATTTGCCTCTGATACAAAAAAATACAAAATTTGAAGAAATGTTACAAATGCCCAAAGAGTGCATACCGCAAACAGTGTACTTATTAATTTTATGCGATTAGGAAATTTGGATAATCTTAGTTTCTTAAATATTAAAGTTATAGGATTAAATTCTCTCAAAGTATTATCTGATAATACTTTACAATTATTAGCATTTAAACATTCTTTCAAGTTTCTTGTTAATTCATTAAAAGATCTCCATCCAATAATAATTGATTCTGGTGATAAATTCTGTGGTAGTTTAACTCTCTCATACAATACAACATGGATAACTTTACCATACTTTTGGGCTGTTTCCAATTCATATAGGACATTTTCTGAAGTGATGGCATCATGTGAAGCAATTAATATAAGAGTATCTACTTTTGACAACCCTTCATTGATTTCATCTTTCCAATTTTCACCTGGCGCAAGTTGCTCAACATCAAACCAGATTTGATGTCCCATATCTTGTATTACTGCCGCCAGCGTATCGACAAAATTAAACTGTGACCGAGAATAGCTTATGAATATATACATAAATTTGTAACCTCTATAAAAATTAATTATAAGCTATGATATTAAAATCTTGCTTGTGCAATTTAGCTAATCAAACCTACATTAATCCGGCACGGCGGAGGGCTTCGCGGTATTCTTCGGGGGTGTCCATGTCGTTCAACACCGAATCATCTCTGGCTTGAATATAAGCAGTGTGGGCAGCATAAGCGTTAATCACATCACGCGGGGCGCTGCCATCGGGCAAATTCAAAATTTCCTGCCAGTAGCGGCGGTCAATCAAAATGGGGTGTCCGCGCCGATGGTTAAAACTCGGTGCCACAATCGTTCCGCGCCCTTCAGCATAGGCAATCAAAATTTCAGTCACCAAACGGGCGTTGATGTTGGGCTGGTCGCCTAAAAAAATCAGGCAGGCCGCAATGGAGTCATCAAGAGCGCTGAGTCCGGCTTTCATGGAGGAGAGCATTTCGCCTGTGGCATAGTCAGGATTATAAACGGTGCGAATCCCCGATTTTTTGAGCGCTAAATTGACTTTGACCGACTCGTAGCCTGTCACCACGACTGCATCAGCCAATCGGAGTAAATTGATGCGTTCAGCAATGGTTTCAATAACGGTTTTGCGTCCCCATGGGAGCAGGGGCTTGGAACGTCCCATCCGACGCGAAAGTCCAGCGGCAAGGATAATCGCCGCCACACGGCGCTGAACTTCGTAAACAGGATGTTTTTTGCGGCGTACACTACCCACCGCTACCGCATGAATGCGCGGCTCTTTGAGGATATTCTGGGCAGTACGACGGGCTTTGAGGCGGTCTATCATGTGCGTTCCGGTTTGATTGAGCAACGGCACAATCCGCGCATGGGGCGGAATCCCCTGTAAACCCAGCGTTTCATCGCGGATAATCTGGGCAATCCACGCGGGTTGAATCGGTTGCTCAAGCGGAAAACCGTAGCGCTCCACGATTTTTTCGACGTTATAAACCGTGGTGCTGTTAAATGGCTGACCGACAATATTCATCCCTGCGACAGGCACAACCAGCGTTGCATCCGGTGGAATCACGGGTTCGTGGTCACGCGGGGCTTTGAGGGCGAGACGGCGTGAACCATCTGCTTCAATCAAAATCGTATCAGAATCCACCGCGTCGGCGAGTTGAGAAATATAATCCGGCGCGATGCCAACTGCTTTTCCCCCCCAGAGGCGCTCATAAATAAAAATAAATCCATGCTGACTCAGCGCATCGGATAAAATTTGCGGGGTGCGAATTTCTTCTACAGAGAGCGTATGAGGAAAAGAGGCAAGTTCTTTTTCCGCGATTCGGGTGGTAGTGGTGGCTAACACCCGCCAATTTTGGGCTTTCAGTTCATGTCCCAAACGGGTGAGCGCGGAAGTTTTGCCGCCCGCCCCTACAAAAGCTACCATGTCGCCGCGTTGAATGTCGAGGGCTTTAGAGAGCAGCATGGGACTCCAATGTGGGTAAAATTTTTCGGATGCTTGGAGCGCTGAGGATGGCTTCTAAAACACCGCCGCCAATCGCCAGCGCTTTGTCGGAAATAGTGTAGCAATAGGAGAGATCATCACGCGGGTCAATATCGCCAATTTTGATATTTTTTTCTGCCCAGACGCTTGGGTGCATCAACCCGCGAATCATGCCCGGAAAAGGCGCACGAATTTCATACTGTTCAATAGTCGCAATCCGTTGATTTTGTTCCACATGGCTGCCAATGGCGATGCCATCTGCCGGAATCACATAGCCGGAAATGGGCGCACGTAAGACCCGTTCGGCTGCATACCCGGAAACTTTACCCGGTGTACCAGTATCGGGTTCGGCTGTCCCTTGCCAGATAACCCGCCCCAAACGGTGTCCACGATGGGTTTCGATGACCGCATGACAGTGTTCACCCGCACTATAACCCGGCCCCATGCCAATGACCAAAGGTGCATCCGTCAGGCGGGTATCAAGCGGTGATTTTTGCATTCGGGCATCCACCACCACCATGGGTTTTATCGTGGGGAGAATTTCACCCGCCTCATCAATCAAAAGGCCAACAGAGTCCGTCGGAAAGCGGGTAAATTGATCCAGCAAAACCGACGGGATGCCTTCAACTTCATAGTGTCCCCCTTCAAAAATCGCATTGCCAAAACTGACCGTGCGACGTACAAAAAGCGGGCGGGGGCGTTCGAGCATCATCACGGGAAAACCCGCTTTGAACAGGCGGTAGGCGACCCCACTGGCAAGGTCGCCCGCCCCCCGGATGACCACCGGAAGATTAGGAAAAAGCCACACCAATACCGTGTTCTCGTAATGCTTTGACGACTCGATCTGGTGTGAGGGGGATACGGTCAATCCAGACTCCTGTTGCATCGTGAACGGCATCGGCAATTGCCGGGGCAAGCGGCATAAATGGCATTTCCGCCATACCCCGCGCTCCCCATGGGCCGATGGGGTCAGCATATTCCAGAATGACCGATTTTATTTCTCTAGGAATATCATACACAGTGGGAATGAGATAGGTAGAGAGGTAGGGATTTAAAATTTTGCCTTCTCTGGAGACCAAATTTTCCATGATGGCATAACCCTGTGCCTGTACCACTGCGCCTTCAATTTGTCCCTGTACCTGCTGCGGATTGATGGCGCGTCCTACATCGTTGGCGCTGATAACACGCACTAAATCCACATGCCCTGTTTCAATATCGACTTCGACTTCGACCACCTGTGCCACATAACCATAGGCAAAATTCGGTTCTGCGCGACCTGTTTTGGGGTCATAGGGCGTGGTTTTGGGCGGACGATATTTGTACACCCCCACCGCCGGACGTTCTTCATCCTGCCATTTTTGGACAGCAATTTCAGCCGCACCGCGAATCGCATTGCCTGCCATGAAGGTTAAACGGGATGCCGAAGCACTCCCCGAATTATCCGTATAGGCGGTGTCGCTGGCAATGAGTTCGACTTTCTCCATTGGCACACCCACCGCTTCGGCAGTCATTTGCACCAGAATGGTATGCACTCCCTGTCCCACATCGGCGGCAGCATGGCGCACAATGACTTTTTCAATTTCAGATGTGCCATGAATTTCAATTGTTCCCCAACAGTGTTCCGGCGCACCAAAACTAAACCCGACATTTTTAAACGCACAGGCAATCCCCACCCCGCGTCGTTTGGAAGACTCGGCGGGTTGCTGCACAGGCTGGTAGTGGAAAGTGCTGTTGTTGCGCTGCCAGTAACCGCTTTCGAGGCCGCATTTTTCGACCACCTGTGTAATCGAAACGCCTTTGGGAAGGGGGGTTCCAACCGTTGTCAGGCTACCTTCCTGTAACACATTCCGTAGGCGAATCTCCAACGGATCCATGCCTAAAGCATCGGCAAGGCGATTCATCATGCCTTCAGCAGCATATGCGCCCTGTGGCCCACCAAATCCACGAAATGCCCCGGTGGGAATGTTATTGGTGTAAATCGCATATGTATCGATATGGGCATTGGGGACTTCATACGGGCCAGAAACCATCAAATTGGCGTTGCCCATAACTTTAGTGCTGGTATAGGCATAGCCGCCGGCATCACCAATGACTTCGGCTTGCATGGCAACCAGTTTTCCATCCTTGCGTGCGCCCCACTTGGCTTTAATAGAAACAGGATGCCGCTTGTGATGATATTGAATCGATTCTTCCCGACTCCAGATAATTTTAACCGGGCGTTGAAGTTTATAGGCTGCCAGCGCCAGCACAATCTGCACAGACATATCTTCCCGCCCGCCAAATGCCCCGCCAATGGCTGGATACACCACACGCACTTTTTCTAAAGGCAAATCGAGCGCATGAGCAATTTGCTCTTGGTCTTCGTGTGTCCATTGGCCTGCCACAAGGACGGTAACACGGCCTTCCTCATCCATGTAGCCAATGCCCGCTTCCGGTTGCAGGTAGGCATGTTCTTGATAGCCGGTATGAAATTCGCCTTCGACAGTGACTTCGGCATCCTGCCAGCCCTGTTCCATATCCCCTTTGCGAATCACATAGTGGCACAGAACATTATTCGGCGTATTGTCGTGAAGTTGTGGTGCGCCCTCCTGCATGGCCTGATGCGGGTCAAAAACCGCAGGTAAATCTTCATATTCCACATGGATTAACGCACGGGCGGCAGTGGCAATTTCTTCGGTTTCCGCCACCACCAACGCCACCATATCCATGTAGCAGCGCACCACCTCCGCGCCGAGTTTGTTGCTGCCCAAACCACACAAAACGGGTTGGTCGGGCATAATCAGCCCATATTCATTTTTAGGCACATCTGGTGCTGTGAAAACCGCCACCACACCGGGATAGGCAAGCGCGGCGCTCGTATCCACCGACAAAATACGCGCATGGGGACGCGCCGAAAAAAGAATTTTCATCCAGAGTTGGTCATCAAAATCAAGGTCACTGGGATAGGGGGTTTCGCCTGTGACCTTGCCGACAGCATCTTTACGAAGGATATTTTTTCCAATGAGTGACATTGTTACTTACTTTTCTTTTGTTTAGCTTCCTCTTTGGCCTGTTTTTTCTTCAACTCTTCGATTTGCTGGCGACGGGTTTTGGCGAGTTTTTCTTGGTACTGAATATAGCGTTTGACGGCTTTCGGGTCGTCAGCACGCGGTTTAATCATCCGCATTTCTTCTTCGGGGTCTTCGCCAATCGCCGCAGACACAATAAACATCGAAAGCACAAGCATCAGCAGCCAAACAACGAGGCTGATGCCAAGTTCAATGTATCGCGGTTCTGTAGTTCCAACACTCTGTGCAAAATCGGCGGAATTTTCGATCGCCAAATCAAATAAAATCGGGCCAAGAAAAAATGCAATAACACCATAGGTAATTGCGAGTACCAAGCCCATCGCGGGAAGAATAGAATAACGGGCGGGCTTTTTCTTTTCTGCCTGTTTAACCATGAGGTTTAATCCTTTTGCTGTGCTAACTCGAACGCTTCAACTATTTTATAATACCCTGTGCAACGGCACAGATTCCCCGAAATACTTTGTTCTATCTGGGCGCGGGTGGGGTTGGGGATGTCCTCCAGCAATTTTGCGCCAGACATCAAAAAGCCGGGGGTGCAAAAACCACACTGCACCGCCCCCGTCTCCACAAACCCCTGTTGGATAGGATGCAAAGTGCCATCTTCACCTGCCAACCCTTCAACCGTCACAAGATTGGCCCCATGAGCGCGGGGTGCAGCAACCATACAGGCCATCACTGCCATATCATCCAAAATGACAGTACATGCACCGCACTCGCCTTCGGCACAGCCTTCTTTTGTCCCGGTGAGTTTTAAATCTTCCCGCAAAAAGCGCAGCAGGGTTTTATGCGTTCCGCCCGTCACCGTATAGGCTTGTCCATTGACAGTGGTAGTAATCGTATCGGATTCATCGCGTTCGTGATGCACCAGCGCGGGCAGGGGATGACTCACCCGTCCTTGATGTTCGCCCCAGAGCATAGCGGGGTGTTCAGGCCAAGCCAGCGCTTCTTGCTGGTCACGTAAACGCCGCAGCGCCCGACTCAGATATACACCTGTCATTTCAACCCGATAGTCGGCGGTGCCACGTACATCGTCAATTGGATGCGGAATGGAGGCAGCAAGGCGGGCGGCTTGCAAGATTGTCTCCTCAGTGAGGGTTTGCCCCTGCAAAAATTCCTCCACCGCCGGCAGATGAATGATGGTTGGCGCAACACAGCCCATTGTCACCACAGCTTTGTTGATAGGTGACATGCGATGGTGTGCGTCTTCAAAACCTAGAATCGCCGTCACGTTTAAAACCGAAATGGCCTGTGCGCGGCGCAGGGCTAATTTTAGGAAAATACCTGCTTGATTTTCGGGCAGGGCATCCAAGCTGATGTGTGTCAACAGTTCGTCAGGACGCATGACTGTTCGACGGTAGCCCGTGTAAAAATCAGCCAATTTGACTGTGCGCTCTCCCTGTGTAGAAGCCAGAGTCACACTGGCATTGAGCGCCATCAAGGGGGTAATGGTATCGTTGGCAGGGCTGGCGGTAATCACATTCCCTGCGATGGTTGCCCGATTGCGAATCTGCGGTGCGCCAACTTCCCAGCAGGCTTGGGCAAGCGGCAGCGCCCGTTTTTGAATCAAATCGCTGTCCACGACATGATTATGCGTGACCAGCGCCCCAATTGTAATTTGATTACCCGTGAGTGAAATTTGGTCAAGGTCGGGAACCCGCGAAATATCAATCACCGTTTCCACCCCGTGACGTGCGCCGCGTTCCATCTCCAGAATCAGATCTGTTCCCCCGGCAATCACCCGCGCTTCCGCGCCATGTTGTTGAAGTAAATCCAGTGCTTCTGCCACCGAAGTCACCGAAAAATAATTACGCCACATACATTATCTTTCCAATTGTCGTCTGATAATCTTAACACATGGAGGCAGGATAGGGTGGGCTTACCCGCGCAATTTTTCGATGAAATCATCTACAGTTTCATCGGGAGTCATGACATCCCCGCCGTAAACCTCGTGCATGGTACCTTGGTGCTTGGTCAGCCAAACATACATATCGGCTTCGGTGCGTCCGGGAAATTCCTTGAGCATTTTGTGTTTACGGATGGCGTTGACCATAGGTAAATACACGTTGTCATACCAGCTAGCCACCGCCTCATCCAATGTGGGCGTACAGTCACAGTCCAACCCCAAAAAATAGTGATGCACTTCAATGTGATTCAAAATTTGTGGGTAGCGTCCCGGTTCGGTTAGCAGAACTTCCGCTTCGGGGCGCAGCCGCTTGAGCTGGGTTTTGGCAAGAAAATCGGCATACGCCGCCTTGAGGAACAAATCATCCGTTTTGGTGTCCTTGTCCAACGGCACATCGGTTTTATATTCGGTGACATACGCTTGGATGGTTTCCATGTCGTTGGCGCGTGCCACCGACACCCGATGGTTGCCATCCACCACAAAATACACATCTCCCACCTTATAGACTTCAATAGGGGGTAAGCCTGTCATGCTCATCGTCATCGCATCAACAGCTTTCCAGCGTTCTTTGTTGATGGATTTTTTGGGGAAAAATTGGCGGTTAAAGTCGTTGTATCGTCCGACACTTCCGACAATTTTATCCAGAGGAATGTCTTGCAATCCCAAGTAGCGGTCATCGCGCAGGCGGAGTTTTTGTTTAACTTCCTCAAAACTGAGCAGGTCTACTTTTTTGCCCGTCAAGCGGTCAAGCAAATCGCCCCAGAATGCTCGTGTTCTGGCGCGTTGAAAGTCCAATTCAGCCTGTGATTGCACTGCGGTAAAGTCGGTATCCATGCTGGCCCTCCCTCAATGCAGGGAAAATTACTTATTAAATTCAACGGCAGGCTTTAAATAATCTTTATCAGGAATCAACAGGCGTTTCGGGTTAATATTAATGATCCGTGTATCAAAATATTGGGTTTCAATGGTTTCGCGTCTGTCCCAAATATCAATATGCCCATGAATCATATAACGCGGTTTGCCCAAGCGCATCAACCACAGCAGCGATTTAAACCCCTGATGCGGCGGGTCTTCGCGGTCATGGATTCCGCGTGCTGGCGAATGGGTAATCAGATAATCCGCGCCGTGTCCATGAATGCGCTGATGCACCATCATGCGTGGCAGCATCCGCAACGCCAAAACAGACATTTCCGCTTCAGTGTACTGGACATTTTTGCCGTTGTAATGGATGCACCCCTCTAACCCCATCAAGGCCAACCCGTTATAGATAATATATTTCAGGTGCAAGTTTTCGCCGCCGGGACGTTCAGGCGCATAATGTTCGTCATGGTTGCCCCGCACAAAAAATAAAGGCCGATTGAGGGCGGACGAAATAAATTCCAGATAACTTACTTCCATATCACCGCAGCTAATGATGAGATCGATGTCTCCATAACTGCTTCTTAAATAGTCCTGCCGCAGCATTTCGGGCAAGCGCTGGTCACTCACTGCTAAAAGTTTCATTTAGTGTACCGAAAAACTCGCTGTATTTTTGTGAAAGTTTCTTAAAATTTAGCACAAAAGCCATGACAAGAAAGCCAAAACTTAGGCCGATTCCACATCGCCCAACCATTTCATGGATTTGCCATCCCCACCCCGATACACCATGATGATTTCCGCCAGAATGCTTACTGCAATTTCTTGGGGGGTTTCGGCGTTCAACTCCAAGCCCAAGGGCGCATGAATCCGACGGAGTTGCTCGCGGGTCAGCCCATTTTCTTCCAGGGCTTTGATGGTCAATGCCCAGCGCCGCCGTGATCCAATCAGCCCGATATAGGCTGCATCGGTTGCCAGCAGGGATGGGATCAGTTTTTCATCCACCGGCAACCCGCGTGTGACCGCCGCAATATAGGTATTGGGAGTAATCGGGATACGCTGACTCACCTCGTTTGGTGGACAAACCACATACCCACTCAAATTAGGCACATAATTCTCATGACAATATTCAGGACGATCATCACTCAAAATCACGCGAAAACCCGTCCATTTGCCAAGTTCCGCCAGCGCTTTGCCAACATGCCCCCCACCAATGATAAGCAGCGTTGGGGCAGTTGCAATCGGCTCGATGAACAAGCGGACGGTTCCGCCACAAATGCCGGGGTCGCCAGCACCAATATCATTCAAAGCATATTCAACCTGTCCAGGTTGGCCTGTCTGGATAGCATGTTGCCCGTCTTTGATGACCCGCGCTTCCATTTGCCCACCGCCAATTGTGCCAACGATTCTGCCATCAGGCCAGATGAGCATCTTGCTTCCGACATGGCGCGGAACAGACCCCTGCACCTCAATAATGGTGGCGAGGGCGGCTTGTAATCCATCTTTTTGCACTTGGAGCAGTGCTTCGGTAACTTCGATTTGTTCTCTCATGTGTTTTGGGTGAATTGTTCGTATTCTTCGTCTGAGTAAACTCGCCAGCCAAGCAGTTCATTGTGTTCCATTTTAGCAATTTCATCCGGCGGGACAGCAACAATCGTGGCTGTTCCTTCGGCGGCAATCGTCCCATCCGGCAAAATGACTTCGCCTTCAACCTGTGCCATCCGCCCCTTGTCTTTGACGACGCGCCCTTGCAACACAATCTCCGTATTTAAAGGGACAGACACACGGTATTTAATTTCCATTTTGGCAGTGAACATCAAGCGCGTGGTGTCTGCACCCGCCATAATCGAACGCCCCATGGTTTCATCTAACATCGCGGCAATCACCCCACCATGCGCGATGCCGGGATAGCCTTGATGCTGGTCGCAAACTTGGGTGCGAACCCGAATTTGACCGGGCGCGATATTTTCAAAACGGAGCTTGAGTCCCGCTTCATTTTTAAGACCACACACAAAACAGTAATGGGAATTGGGCTGGTAGTCTGGCATGGTGTTTGCTTGTCTCTATTGGGCTGACGGGTGAGTCTATGACTCACCCCGAATAGATTTACTTAATGAGAATAGCCATCGGCAAAGGTATCAATCATCAATTTGACATCATGCCCAAGCGGATAAAGAATCGGGCAGGTTGCGCCATATTGGACATATTCCCGCACTTTTGCCCGTACTTCCTCTGGTGTACCAGAAGCGGTAATCATCTGCACAACATCATCCGGCACCAGCGCCATCGCTTTTTCGATTTCTTCCTCGGTGGCAGGCCATGTCAACACTTGGGCAATCTCATCCAACAATGTTTGGCTGACCCCGCTGGCTTTCATAATGTGCGGTTGCTGACCCAGATACTGGGTAACAAGTTTTCTCGCTCCGTCCAATGCCCGTTTGCGGTCATGGTCAACTGAACACACCACCAATTGTGGGCGGTCAATGTCGTCCAATTTCCGTCCGGCGATTTTTGCGCCTTCTTCCAACTGCGCCAGCGCTTCTTCGTTATATTTGGGCGAAACAAGATAATTTAACACTGCGCCATCGGCAATTTCGCCCGTCAATTTCATCATTTTGGGGCCGGTTGCACCAATCATCAAAGGTACATGGCGGGCTTCTTTACGCCCGTGAACCACGTCGAGTTCAATGCCCGTCACATGAACAAATTCGCCGTGAAAGGTGACATCTTTTTCCATCGCCAGCAGACGACGAATCACGGTGATATATTCACGCATGGCGAGCAAAGGTTTGCTGCGGTCAATCCCCACATTTTTAGCCAACGGATCCCACCATGCCCCCAAGCCGCAAATAATCCGATTCGGGGCAATATCATCCAGTGTTAAAAAGGTGGCGGCGGTCAGGGCAACATTGCGTGTCCAATTATTGATGACCCCCGACCCAACTTTGATACGGGAGGTATGCGAAGCAAAGGCAGCCATCGGGACAATTGCGTCACGAACCAAGCGGCTTTCGGCTTGCCAGACTGCTTCAAAGCCCTTTTCTTCCGCATATTTGACGTATTCTATTGCATCACGAATTTCGTGAGCATCCTGTAGGTAAAGCGCTACACGGTCAGCCATTCTAAAAATCCTTCAAATATTTATTCGTTATCCTGTTTGAGTCAGTACATTCATATAGTCTAGGATAGGTTCGCCATATTTGACCGCCAATTCGTGATAGCGGATCAAATCTTCCGGCGAGTCCACATCAAGGGCTAAGCGTTCCGACTCATAAACATGCACGTCTGCCCCCGCAAGATTGGCAGATTGCATATGACGTTCAAAACTGCCCACGCCAAATCCATAATCAATAATATCGGGCGGACGCATGAACATGGCATTTGTCCCATCACGTTTGTCGTCCGGGGCAATCACCACCGAATGATTATACCGTCCCATTGAAATGATCGCTTGGACATCTTCACAGCTAATCAAGGGAACATCGGCAGGCAAAACCAGTGTCGCCGTGGTTCCCCACGTCATCAACATGCGGCTAGCGCGGTGCAGTGCCGTATTTAATTCCGGTGTGCCGCTTTCTTGCAAGGTATGTACGCCTTCAATGGCACGGGCTGCCGCCAGCGCTTTCATATCGCGGCTGATGACCAGCACCCCAAACACACTTTTGGATTGGGTGAGTATTTTTAAATTATGGAGAAGCATATGCAAAGCAAGGGTTTCGCGTTGTTCGGCGGTCAAGACGGTAGACAACCGGCTTTTGGCACGATTGAGCGGTTTGATAGGAACAATAGCCCATACACTCATATTAAACTCTCCGCGTAACTAAGCACCTCGTGGGCCAGCCGTTCACGGTCTGCTGGCGTAGACATCAAGATGTCGGTTTCTTGTGTTTTCCCTTCCCTCACTGCCTCTCCCTGATTCACCACCAACCCATCAATCAGACCCGCATAATAACGCCAAATCCCCGCATTGGAGGGTTCGTAGCCCATTTCACGCATCAATTTATCGGCAGGGCCTTTGAGCGCCTTTCCCCCAATCAACGGACTGACGGCGACGCAAGGAATAGAGCGCTGGAGGAGGCGGTTTCTAAAATCGCCAATTGCCAGCATGGGGTCAATAGATAGGATTGGATTGGACGGACAAATCACTATCGCGTCTGCTTTCTCAAGCGCGTTTAAGATGTCACCAGTGATTGCAGCATTTCCATCATACCATATTTTCGTCACGGTGGGCTGCCATCGGTAGCGTACAAAGTAATGTTGAAAGGGCAGCGTACCATATTCTAATGTGTCTATCATCGTGGCGAAGCGCTCATTTGTGGCAGGCAAAAGAGTCTGCTGGATGCCCAACGCCTGACTCATTTTACGCACAACGGCAGTGAGGGTTTCACCCTGCTGCAAAAGATGTGTCCGCAGCACATGGGTCGCAATATCTTGGTCGCCTAGACGAAACCAGCCTGTTTCGCCATAGTTTTCCAGCATCCCCAACATTTGCCAGCTTTCGTCTTTTAAACCCCACCCGGTTTGTGGATTGGCAATGTCCGCCAACGTATACATGACCGTATCTAAATCCGGCGAGATGTGCAGCCCATAATGCTGAAAATCATCCCCCACATTCACGATGACGGTTAAACTGCCTACCGGGAGAATTTTTGCCAGCCCATAGGCCAATTTTGCCCCGCCAACACCCCCCGCCAGCGCCATAACATGATTTAAAGCCATAAGGTCAGTTCCTCTGTAGGTTTGCGGTCACGCTGACGTTCTTCGGCAGGATAACCGAGCGTAATCAAGGCTTGGGGCTGCCAATCCGTTGGCAAATCAAGTGTTGTTTGCACCACCTCCGGGCAAAAAAGCGGCGCACACATCCAGCACGCCCCTACGCCCAATTCATGGGCTGCCAATAGTAAATTTTGGCCTGCCATGGCTGTACTTTGAATCGCCATGACCTGTTCATTGAAACTGCGTTTTTCATCGGGATAGGTGTCCATATCCCGCAGAGTCATACACAGGCAAATGAGAACTGCCGCACCCGTGATTCGCGCATAAGAACGGGCAACATCTTTTTCAATCAGTTCAGAGGGGGCGTTGTCTGCGGTTAAATCATCACGGAGCCGCTTTCCCATCGCCCGTGCCAAGTGTTCTTTCTTTTCGTCGGTGGTAATCACCGCAAAACGAAAGGGTTGGCGGTTGTGTGCGGAAGGCGACCAACGCGCAATTTCTAAAATTTGTTCGATCACAGCGCGTTCAACAGGCTGGTCAGTATAACGGCGGATAGAACGACGCGATTTCGCCAGTGTAGCAAAGTCGCTCACAGGTATAAATCCTGTTCGGGCGGGCGGGTCAGTTCAATCGCGCTGCTGTCGGTCGGCTGCCATGCCACCCCGCGAATCAAGACCACAGGTTGTCCCTCATCAGCTTGTCCGGTGATGAGTCCCGCCGCCGCCGCCAGTTCATCGGCTAACGGGGTTAACGTGGCTTGCAAAGTCCGTCCGAATAAATCCGGCTGTCCACGCTGGTCAATCATGGCGGGAACACCTGCAATCCCAATCGCCACATTGACATTGCCCGGACGAAAAGGCCGTCCATGGGTATCACAAATAATCACGCCAAGTCGCACACCATGTGTTTTTTCCAATGCAGCCCGTAGCTCACGCGCTGATTGGTCGGGATTTTGCGGCAGCAGCAGCACTTCATGCTGATTTTCTTCGCTGACATTGGATTGGTCTATGCCCGCATTGGCGGATGTAAAACCGAGTTTGTGGCGCACAATGAACACAAACGGCGCAATTTTAGAAATGCGTTCTGTATCGTGCAGCGCCAGTTCCACCACCCGCGCATCCTTACGGGCAAGCTGGGCAATTTCTTGTGCCTGTGGCGAGGGCGTAACCGAGTTCAAATCCACAAAACGCCCCTCCGCTTTGGAGACAATTTTGGAACTTACCACCAGCACATCCCCATCTTGCAGGGACATCTGCGCCTGTTGCAAATGGTGGGTAATGAGCGCGGCAAGGTCATCACCCGGACGAATCAGGGGCAGACCGGGAACAGCCTGCATCATCACCTGTGTATTAGACAAGACCGGTAATCCGTAGGCCAGCTCCCTTGACCTGATATTTTTTGTTGATATACAGCAAGACAGGAGTCAGGGCTTCTACCGCAACGGCGTTGGTCAATGGGCCGGCATCCACGCCACGCATCCCCGCCGCTTCAACCAGTTGAATTGTGTTTTGTTTGGCTTCGTCATCGTTGCCACAGACCAACACGTCACAATCCACAGGATGTTCCAATTTTTTGAGGTGTACCGCGCTCACATTCTGGAAGGCAGCTACGACCCGCACGCCCTCTCCCAGATAGGCTTGGGCTTCCAGTGCGGCGGAGTGACCCTCCGGGACATGCACCTGAGTCACCGCCGGGGGTTTCATGGGAACAGTCACATCAATTAAAATTTTGCCGTTCAAGTGCTGTTTCACACTTTCC
Organism: uncultured Anaerolineae bacterium; assembly: GCA_964639245.1. Classification (GTDB taxonomy): domain Bacteria; phylum Chloroflexota; class Anaerolineae; order Aggregatilineales; family J027; genus SB15. The sequence goes on along the minus strand of CAZXCU010000010.1, from coordinate 186,014 downwards.
AAGGTGGATTTGTGCGCGTCATAGGGAACACTCAATACAACGATATGGGCTTTTTCAGCCGCTTCTTCGTTACCCATACCATGCAGCATCTCACTACCCAGAATCTGGTTGAGTTCAACGGCTTTTTCCGCGCCGCGCTGCCCATCGCGTGAACCAATGATGACGTTATAGCCGGAATTTGCCCAGCGCATCGCCAATCCAGAGCCTTCTTTGCCTGTGCCTCCCAGAACAGCAATCGTCAACAGCGTTGTTTCATCTCTTTCAGTCACAAAAAACTCTCGTTTCTTTTATCTATCTCATTGATATAGCAAGGGGTTTAAGCCGTTTGCCTCATGTGAGCGCGATTGTAGCGAATTTTTGATAGCGTTCCCAGACCGCAGGAGCAAGCGCTCGTGCTTCAGCCGCAATCGCCTGTTCATCCAGATGTAAAAGTTGATGGTCTCGCATCAAAACTTTGCCACTGGCAATCGTCGTGTTGACCATTGAAGCCTCAAAACCAAAAATGATCTGCCACGGCAAATTACCCGCGCTCAATGGGGTGAAGGGATAATAGTCTACAATCATCACATCTGCCGCCGCACCCGCTTCTAACACCCCTAAATTGATTTCAGGGAAAAAGACTTCGGCTAAACGGGCATTGTTCTCCATCGCCATTTTTGCAATGCCGTCTCCCGCGCCGCGTCGTGGGTCACGATGGGCGATTTTTTGCAGCAGATAGGCTGCTTTCCAATCTTCCCACATATTGCTGGAAAATCCATCATTTCCCAGACACACCCGCATCTGAGCTGCTAACATGGTATCAATCGGGGCAGCCCCCACAGCGTTATTCATGTTGCTGCGTGGCTGGTGCGAAACCCATGTCCCTGTGTCCCGCAAAATTTCCAATTCCCACGCATCACAATGAACCGCGTGTGCCACAATCGTTTTTTCGCCCAGAATACCTGCTGTGTGCAGCCGATGAATCGCCCGTTTGCCCGATTTTTGCAGGCTGTCATATTCATCCGCTTCATGTTCCGCCACATGAATATGAAACCCGTCGCTTTGCCCCGCACAATCCGCAAGGGTTTCATCGGAAAGGGTTAAACTGGCGTGCAGTCCAAAAGTTCCAGCGATATTTTTCCGTTGTTTCGCCGCTTGCATAAACCGCACATTTTCACGGATGCCCGCTTGGGCTTTTTCCTTACCATCGCGGTCTGTCACTTCATAACATAGCACCGCCCGTAAACCCGCTTGTTCAACCGCATCGGCAATCACATCCAGACTGCCATCAATAAAATTCGGGCTGGCGTGGTGGTCAATCAGGGTGGTGGTGCCGTGTTTAATTGCATCCACCATGAACACCATCGCGCTCATCCGCACCGACTCCGCATCCAGTGCTTTGTCCAGAGGCCACCACAAACGCTCCAAAATTTCAGGAAAATCTTTGGGTGCGGGGCCGGGAATCGCCATGCCGCGTGCATATGCGCCATAAAAATGGGTATGGGCGCAGATGTTGGCGGGCATGACCAGGCTCCCGTTTGCATCAATTGTTTCTACATTCGGATGTTGTTTTTCTAATTCTGTGGAAGGGGCAACAGCTGTAATCTTCTCCCCTTCGATCAAAACAGCATAATTTTCGTGCAGGGTGTGGAGATTTTGAATGACGGTTGCATTTTTAATCAGCATCAAATTTTTCCTATCTGTTGTAATTATTTTGTCAAAAACACGGGCCTTATGCAGTTTGACTTTTAAATACGCATAGTGTACGGGTGGGTCACAGACCCACCCCTGCAAGGGAATGAGGGCGGGTCAGAGACCACGCCCGTACATTTGGCTATCCGTCCTATTTTATTAAAGTGCATCAGGCCAGTAAACATCGCGCTGAAGCACGGCGTTCACATGAATTCACGGATCGACATTTAATCTAAAGGGGTGGAAAGCATAATCGGCCCACCGTATTGTTCAATGGCAATTTGGATTTTTTGCAACGTTTCATGCAGTGAATCCGCTGCAATCAAAATGCCCGATTTTTCATCGGTGGAAGCTACCACCTCCCCATCACGGCAAACAATCCGCACCGACGGAATTTCAGCCGGATAATATTTGGTGGGTGGGGCTTCCCATGTGCGCTGCGGTTCATATCCCGATTCTTTCAGCGCATAAAATACACGGTCTACCAGATGGTCGGCCGTGCTGTACAAATCTTCAATTTCTGTGGCCTCCTCAAACCGATCCCATGTGGTGTGGATGAAAGCAAAACGACGTTTGCGGGTGTTCAAAATCGGTGGAATTTTTGCCAGCAGTTCCCGAAATTGCAGTTTATAGTATTGGGCGTGGGCATGTTTGTGGTTTGGTTCGTTGGGCAATAAATCAAGCCGTGTTACTAATTCATGCCCTGAAATTTCGGCATAATAAGCAATGCGGCTGGCCTGCTCGCCAAAACCCCTCCCGAAAAACAGCCCGATGTAGTTGGTATGTACCCCTTTCGGGAGTTGGGCGTGCGGCACACGATACCACAATTGTTCGCGGGCAATTTTAAAATCTTTTTTGCGCTTGATGACCCCCACCAGCACACGATCTTCCGGGTGCATTAGCTTTCATCCAACCAACCGGCCTCAATTTCTTTCATCTGGTTGTAAAGTTCGTCGCGTTCTTGGGCTAACTGGCGATAGGTGGCTAAATCGGCGGGAGACATATTTTCGCTGTGTCCTCCCACCGATTCCATCAACGCATCAATTTTTTGGTCGAGCGCTTCATAGGCCAGCACCAATTTTTGATACTGCTGTGCCTGACTCAAATCATCGGGCATTAGCTTTCATCCTCTTCTGTAGGCGGACTAATCACCCGTTGGTATTTCGGATTGCGCTTGATACCAAAGGTATCCGAAACCACATACAAGGGGCGACTGCGCGACTCATCGTAAATCCGTGCAATATATTGCCCCAAAATAAACGAAAATGAAAGTTGAAAAGCGGTCAGCAGCAGCAAAATTGCAAGGGTGGTGGCTTGCCCTTCTAAAAATGCCTCGCTGGTGGCAAGGCGCAAAAAGGCGACCACCGGAATTGCCAGCACCGATAAAATCGCTAGCACCAGACTCAAGTAAATCGCTACCTGTAACGGGAAATACGAGAATCCGGTGATGGCATCCAACGCCAGCCGGATCATTTTCCGTAGGGGATAGCTCGTATCGCCATGTTCACGCGGCGGGCGCACATACATCACCCCGGTTTGTTTAAACCCAACCCAACTGGTTAGCCCACGCACAAACCGGTTATGCTCCCTCATCGCGTTGACGGCATCCACCACGCGCCTGTCCATCAACCGAAAATCGCCTGTGTCAAGCGGAATATCCACATCGGTGATGCGGTAGATGATGCGATAAAACAATTTAGCCGTCCACAACTTAAATTTGCTTTCGCCCAAACGTTTTTCGCGCACACCATAGACCACATGAAACCCTTCGCGCCATTTATTGACCATATCCTGAATGACTTCGGGCGGGTCTTGCAAATCGGCATCAATTAACACCACCGCATCGCCTGCTGCGTAATCCATCCCCGCAGTTACAGCAGTTTGGTGTCCAAAATTCCGCGCAAAATTGATGATTTTGACCCGCGAGTCCTGCTGATGAATGTGCATCATCACATCCAAGGTGTTATCGGGACTGCCATCATTAATGAGAATGAGTTCCCACGTTTCCCCGATCGACTCCATCACATTTTTGATGCGGTCATAGAGAAGCGGGACATTTTCTTCTTCTTTGTAACACGGCGCGACAATCGAGAGAACGGGTTTAGCCAATGCAGCACCTATAACTCAAATTTTTCGACGATTTTACGAACTTCATCCATTTCGGGTTTGACCGGACGCAGCACCCCGACCCCATGCACCGATTTCATGGCGCTGTTGATGTCTTTGAGGCCGCTGCCCGTATTCATAATTAAAGCACGTTCATCCGGGTGAATATAGCCCTTTTGTAATCCGGCAAGGTAGCCCGCATACGCCGATGCTCCCGCAGGTTCAGCAAAAACACCTGTCGCTTGGGCAAGCGCCGGAATTGCCTCTAACAAATCGCCATCCGACACCCGTATGAACGCGCCGTTGGTTTCCCGCACCGCCCGTAATGCTTTGGCACGGTCACGCGGCAGGGACGATGAAATACTGTCCGCAATCGTTTGCGCCGGACGGGGCTGCATCTGTTGGGGGTCAAGGTCATTTTCCCACGCATGAACCAGCGCCGAACTCCCCGAAGCCTGCACCCCGATTAAACGCGGAATACGGTCTATCCACCCCAGTTTTTTCAGGTCAGCAAACCCTTTGTATGTTCCTCCAATGATACTGCCATCCCCTACCGGAACACAGATGACATCAGGCATTTCGTAGCCGCTAAAGGCAATTTCCCATGCGATGGTTTTTTTGCCTTCGCTGGTAAACGGGTTAATGCCTGTGCTGCGGTTGTACCAGCCAAATTCGTCGCACGCTTCCCAGCAAATATCAAAGGCTTCGTCGTAGGTGCCATCAATCAAAATGACCTGTGCGCCATACACCAACAGTTGGGCGATTTTGGCTTGGGGGGCAGTCGCCGGAACAAAAATCACCGCTTGAATCTGAGGAATCGCCGCACTAATCCCCGCTAAGGCCGCCGCCGCATTGCCTGTGCTGGCGGTTGCCACCACCGATGCACCAATGGTCAGCGCATGATGGACGACCATTGCACTAGCACGGTCTTTAAATGAAGCCGTCGGATTTTTGCTATCGTCTTTAACCGCGAAGGGATGCGAACGCAGATACGGATTTTTGGTTTTTGACCAATGATAGTAGGGGGTATCTCCGATTTTTAGGGGAATTGTTTCACTCGGTTTGGGCAAATCCCGCGCAATTGGTAAAAAGCGTTCTTCATCCCAAACATGGGCTTTCCGCAAGGGGTCAACCCGTGTAGGCCAGAGAACCTCTACATTCAAAACCACATCCAGTGTGCCTACCGGGCCACAAGCAGGGCAAACATATTTTACTTCGTCTAGCGAATACATTGCCCCGCAAATAATACATTGTAATCCCGCCACTTGGGGGATACGCTCCTCTAAGGAGGTCGTTAATTCGGCGTAATCCATGTTCCTGCCTCGTGTTTTAAGGCGGCGGCGAGATTAGCCGGGTCGGTAATGAGCGCTTGAGGGCCGCCCCGTTCAAGGAAGCCAATCACCGCTTCAATTTTGGGTTTCATACTCCCTACGCCAAAATGCCCGTCCGCCAGATATTTTTTGGCCTCTGCTAAGGTCAAATGGGATAAATTTTGCTGCTGGGGGGTATTAAAATTAATGGCAACCTGTGGCACAGCCGTCGAAATAATAAATAAATCTGCGCCGATACCCGCCGCTAACAAACTTGATGCTCTATCTTTGTCAATCACAGCGTTGACCCCGCGTAGTTCGCCGTTGGGATTTCTGACCACCGGAATCCCACCGCCCCCGCCTGCAATCACAATGTAACCTTCTTTAATCATGCTGCGGATTGCCCCAAGTTCGATAATTTCTAAGGGTTGGGGAGAGGCAACCACCCGTCGCCAACCGCGCCCGGAATCTTCCATGACCTGCCACCCCTGCTGTTCATATTTTCGTGCGGTGGCTTCATCCGAAAATGACCCAATCGGTTTGGTCGGGTTTTGGAAGGCCGGGTCATTAGGATTAACCAGTGTTTGCGTCACAATGCTGATGACGGATTTATTGAGTCCCATCGCCCGCAAAGAATTATCCAACGCTTGTTGTAACATATACCCGATTGCCCCCTGTGTATCCGCACCAATCAGGTCTAGCGGGGTGGTATGAACTTCATGAGCCGCGAGTTCATTGCGACGCAAAATAAAACCGACCTGTGGCCCGTTGCCATGTGTCACGACCACCTGCCAGCCTTCAGACACCAAATCGGCAATATGCTGACAGGTTGTCCGCACTGCGTCCCATTGATATTCCACATCGGGTTTGCGGTTATCTTCAATCAGTGAGTTCCCGCCAATCGCAATCACGGCGGTACGTAGGGTATGAATACTCAAGTTTTGCTCCTTTGGTTGTAAGATTTATATTTTTAAGTGCTTTTCTATTTTTAGAAAAAAATAGGGGTATTGTTAGCACCCCTACTTTTTTATCTTGGATTCCTATTTTACATCGTCAGCGCCATCACCGCTTTTTGGACATGCAGGCGGTTTTCGGCTTCTTGGTACACAATGCTCTGCGGCCCGTCAATGACTTCATCGGTAACTTCGATATTGCGGTCTGCGGGCAGGCAGTGCATGTAGATGGCATGGTCTTTCGCCATGTCCATCCGGCGCTGGTCGGTAATCCAGTTGGTGTATTTTTTGCCGATTTTGGCAGATTCTTCTTTGTCGGTGGTGGTCAGCATCGCGCCCCAGCTCTTCGGGTACACAACATCAGCGTCTTTGAAACCCGCATCAAAATCGTGTCCGATTTCAAATGACCCGCCGCTGCGTTTGGCATTGTCTTCGGCTTGGGCAAGAATATCGGGCATGAGCATATATTCTTCGGGGTGGGTCAAACGCACATTCATGCCGTAGCGGGTCATTAGCAGAATCAGGCTTTGTGGCACCGAAATGGGTTTCTGATAGCTGGCGGCATAGGCCCAAGATACATTGATGGTTTTGCCGCGCAGGCTTTCGCGCCCAAAATATTCTTTAATGGTCATCAAATCTGCCAGAATCTGGAAGGGGTGATATACGTCACACTGCATATTCAGGACAGGCACACGGCTGGCCGCCGCCACTTCACGGATGTACTGGTTGCCAAAATCCCAGTCGCATTGACGGATGGCTATGGCATCAAAGTAGCGTCCGAAAATTTCACCAATTTCTTTGGCGGTGTCCCCGTGTGAAATCTGGGTGGTGTCCGAATCAATGAACGCCGCATGACCGCCCAACTGTGCCATCCCCGCTTCAAAACTGCCGCGAGTACGGGTGCTGGTGAAGAAAAACAGCATTGCTAGGGTTTTGTCCCGCAGATAAGCATGGGGTTCGCCCACCGCCCGTTTACGCTTCAGGTCGTAGGCGACTTCCATGATGGTTTCAACTTCGTCGAGTGTCCATTCTTGCTCCGTGATCATGTCACGGCCTTTGAGATGTGTTTGCATAGGTTCTCCTCAATTTTGATTCCATATGACGGATATGATATGTCACGGCTCCCCTTTAATCTGTAGGGGCGCACGATATCGCATCCGATAATTCACCAGTTATTTATGGTGCAACCCCTTACCACCAACGGGGGTAAATTCAAAGCGCTCGCCCATCCCCGCAATCAGGGGTCTGCCTTGAGCGATGATCGCTTGAATGCCCTGATGGGTCAGGGAGGCTTGGTGGTCAGCCTGACTTTGCCAGATTTCCGTTACCCAGATGGCATCCGGGTCATTCGGGTCGCTGTTCACAATGTAGAGATAGCACCCTTCGACTGCCTGCAAAATCTGTGCAGCTTGCAGCAGCAGTTCAATCAGGGCATCGCGCTGTCCCGGTTGAGCGATGAGTTTCCCGAATAATCCGTACATGGTTATTTTTCCATCATGCCGGGCAGCAGTGCGTAAAAGACAGTGGATTGCACCACATCTTCCAACGGCACTTGGTCTAAAACCGTGTGGGCATGAATTTCATCACCCGGCCCGAACCCAATGGAAGGAATCCCAGCTTTGCCCGCCCAGTAAATACCGTTGGTGGAAAAACTCCACTTCCCGCCAGTGGGGGAAGGGGTGCCAATCGCCAATTCGAGTGTTTTGAGGGCAGCTTGGGTAAAAGGATGTTCTTCGTCCAGAATCCACGCGGGATAATATTTGTCGCTTTCCAGCACAAACCCGGTGTAGCTGGGATCGTTGTATATGAGCATTTCAACGCTGATGTCATCCCGATTGCCGATGATGTCCCGAATTTGCTGAATCGCGGCTTCTTTGGATTCACCCCATGTCAAACGGCGGTCAATATACACCGTCGCTTCGTCAGGAACAGCATTGAGGGAAGGCGTTTTGACTTCCATATGACTGACCGTGATTTTGCCATGTCCTAAGAAGGGGTCGTCGCCCAAGGCGGGTTCTAATTGGCTGATGGCCTCAATCACCGGTAGGACTTTGTAAATCGCGTTGTCGCCTAAGTGATTGGAAGCAGCATGGGCGCTTTTGCCTTTGGAGACAATTTTGAGTTCAACACGGCCTTTATGCCCACGATAAATTTGCATCTTGGTGGGTTCACCAATGACCACATAATCGGGGCGGATGCCTTCAACTTCCACAAAACCCTGTGGCGCGATGCCATCGTTCCATTCTTCCATATTACCGAAATAATAGGCGGTGAATCCCTCCAGCAGGCCAAGTTCGTGGGCAATCGCTAACCCGTAAATCATGCCGGGGGTGCTGTTTTTCTCGTCACATGCGCCGCGTGCATAAAAGATTCCATTTTCGATTTTGCCCTGAAACGGATCCCATTCCCATTCTTCCGGGTCGCCAATCCCGACTGTATCAATATGGCTGTCATAGACAATTTTCTTGGGGCCGTTGCCAATTTCACCAACGATATTGCCCATTTGGTCGAACCAAACTTTGCGAAAGCCGAGCTTTTTCATTTCTTCGGCAGCGCGTTCGCCCACTTCTTTAATTTGGCTGTTGTAGCTGGGAATGGCGCAAAGTTCACGGAGGAAGGTAATAATATTTTCGCGGTTGGCTTCTACCCGCTTTTTTATTTCGGGCAGTTTTTCATGAGACATACAATGCTCCTATTTTTTAAACTGTCAGCGCTGTGGAGTGTGAGTGTGGCAGTTGTGCAAATTGCCATGATTATAGGCTTTTACTGGCTGTCTTCCAAGTGCCGTATTGCTGTGTCTAAATCGCCATAGGCACGCACATCATCGTAACTCGCAGCAATATCGTCTAAGCGATTGGTTAAGCGGTCAATACTTTCGTTCAAACGGTCAAAACTACGGGTGTCTGCTGCTGTTGTTAGGGTCAGCATTTTAATAGGAATTTTGGCTTGAGCGTTCAGCGCGGCTTCGATTCGCGCCCGCAGCGCATTGCGGGATTCTTGTAGTTGCTGCATTTCTGCTGTGTCTGCTTGGTACAGACTCATGGATTTGTCTAAATTTTGAAGCTGATCAATCAGCACAATGATTTTTTCACTCATGCCCTGCATGTTATGCAACAACTCATCGCCGCGTGCGCCCTGATGCAACCGGTCTAACTGCTGTTTGGCAAGGCGTTCGGCAGAAAGAAAGCGGTGATAGTAGTCGTAGTAGGCTTTGTCCAAAAATTCACGCACCACATCCTTTGCCCGACGGTGATTCATGGTGATGTCCGCATCTTCGTAATACATGAAACGCAGCCAGCGTAATCGGATTTCGGGGGTGCTACGGAGTGAACCCGCAATATTCAGCCAGATTTCCTCGAAAATACGTTGAATGAAGGCAATGAGGTTGTTGAGGAAAGACGATTGGGACATGATTTTGACTCACTCCTTTTTGTTATTTTACGGCCTCATGATGGCTTTTGTTCAGTCCGATTTTAGTGCCATTGGCATTCTGCCATGTCCACCCCTACACGCTTCAAGGCCACGCTGGTAAAATCGCTACCCATGACTCATTCAGACAAAGCCGCCCTGCGCGGCGAACCCTCCTACGTTTGGCGAAGCGGACAAGAACGCCGTCTGCACATGGTTTCTCAGCAAGTGAATCTGCACAATGCCCATATTCTCGTGGCAGGTTCGGGGGTGGGGATGTACGCCAGTCAATTTCGCCGTCGGTTTTCCCCCCGTGTCGAAGCCTTTGATATTGAATTTGAACGGGTACAGGAATCGCAGGGTGAAGTGCCTCATGCAGTAGTGGCGGCTGGCGAAGCGATTCCCTACCAGAGCAACTTATTCGACGTGGTATTTTCGCATGAAGTCATCGAGCATGTACTGAACGACCAACTATTTGCTCACGAGATGGTGCGCGTCACCAAAACAGGCGGATACATCGCCCTCTTTTGCCCGAATCGCTGGTATCCCTTTGAAACACATGGGCATTACTGGAAGGGCGACTATCATTTTGGCAATACACCTCTCATCAATTATTTGCCTGACCGATGGCGCAACCAGCTTGCCCCGCATGTTCGGGCTTATTCCGCCCATGCCTTACGCGGGTTATTTCAAAATTTACCCGTAGAAGTTGTGCATCATAGTCGGATTTTTGGGGGTTACGACAATATTGTGCAGCGTGCGCCTTTAGCGGGAAAAATTTTACGCGGGGTATTGTATCCGCTAGAAAAAACCCCGTTGCGATGGTTTGGGCTGTCTCACTGGTTCGTCTTGAAAAAACAATGAACAATTCACTTTTGGGCGCAATTTACGGGATTTTAGCAGCAGCCATCTGGGGCGGGATGTATGTGGTCTCGGATGTGGTGCTGGAAACGATACCCCCCTTTACCCTGTTGTCGATGCGGCTTATTATGGGGGCGCTGGTACTGGGATTTTTGCTTTCCCGCCAACCTAATAAAGTTCTGCCTGACCCGTCGCAAATTTTGCGTGTCTTGGGGGTGGGACTCATCGGGTTTGGGATTAGCGTCGGGGCGCAGTTCGTCGGCACAGACAAATCGACGGCGGTGAACGGGGCGCTCATTACCACATCCTCGCCTGCATTTATTCTGGTGTTTGCCGCGCTGATTTTGAAAGAAAAACTCAATGCCCAACGGATTGCGGCGGTGGTATTGGCTTCCGTTGGAGTCATTGTGATTATTGACCCCACACAGGCCAATTTTAGCTCGGATACTTTTGTGGGAGATGTGGCGCTAGCCATTGCCGGGGTGACATGGGGCTTATATTCAGTGTTGGTACGCTTGGTCAGCGCGAAAATGGATACGCTCTGGGTGACATTGATTGCCTTTTTTGGTGGGATGATGCTCACTCTGCCAGCCTCTGCAATTGAACTTTCCAGCATCTCTATCGGTGAAATTGATATTCCTATCATTTTGGGTATTTTGTATCTCGGTGTGGTATCAACAGCAGGGGCAATGTGGTTCTGGAATCGGGCGTTTGCGCTCGTGGATGCGTCGGTGGCTTCCCTGTTTTTCTTCGCCCAACCACTTGTGGGGGCGGTGCTGGGGGTAGCGCTGCTCGGACAGGACTTCACTGTCAATTTAGCGATTGGCGGGGCGATGATTGCGGTAGGGGTGCTGCTAGCCTTGTATGTTCCCCGTGCCTAATTTTTCTGCCACTTTTAGGATTTGTTGGCTTATGCTGCCCAAAAATCGTGTAAGATAAGCGCCGAAATTTTAGATGGGAACTTCATGCTGGTTGTAAATGATAATACAAGGCGCTTTTTTCGCCTGCTCTGGGCAATTACCAGTCGGGATATTCGCGCCCGTTATCGCCGTACTATTTTTGGCCCGTTGTGGGCGGTTTTACAGCCGTTGATGCTCATGGTCGTTTTTACCACCTTGCGCGGGGTGTTAGAAATTCCCAGTGACGGGATTCCCTATCTTATTTTCAGTTACAGCGCCCTGACCCCATGGACATTTTTTGCTAACAGCGTCAGCCGATGCGGGCCAAGCATCATCAGCAACGCCAGCATTATTAAAAAAACGGCTGTTTCACGCGAATTATTCCCAATGGTGGCGATTACCACGGCTGCATTTGATGGTCTCATGTCTGGTCTCATCTTGGCAGGGATGATGGTCTGGTATCAGGTCAGTGTGGGAATATCGCTGGTGATTTGGCTGCCGATTCTGGTTAGTCTCACTGCTTTGTTTGCGCTGGGGGTCGGGATGTTTTTTGCGGCCTTGGGGGTGTATCGGCGAGATGTTCTGCAGGTCAACGCTTTTATTTTGCAATTGTGGATTTACCTCACGCCGATTATTTATCCCCTTAGCGAAGTTCCTGAAAAATGGCAGACCTTGTATAAGCTCAATCCGATGGTGGGGATTTTGGAAGGATTTCGCAGTATTCTGGCGCGGGGTGAAGCGCCCGACGTTGACTTGTTGCTCTGGTCTCTGCCCGGAATCGCGCTGGCGCTACTCATCGCTTGGCCTGTTTTCCGGTATACCTCACGCTATTTCGCGGATGTGCTATGAGCAGTGTGATTCAAGTCAACGGGCTTTATAAACAGTACGGGCTGCCGCTTGCCCCTGTATTGAAAAATGTGCTTCGCCGTGTGCGGGGGAAGGCGTTGGCCGAGCCGAAATGGTCACTCAAGGATATTCATTTTGAAGTCCACGCCGGCGAAACTTTAGGGATTATCGGATATAACGGGGCAGGTAAAAGTACCCTTTTGAAAATCCTTGCGGGGGTGACTCCGGCAACACGGGGTTCTGTCACCGTCAATGGGCGAATTTTCCCGATGATTGAACTCAACGCGGGCATGAACATGGAATTGACCGGACGGGAAAATGTGCAACTTCTGGGGATTTTGATGGGTATGTCCCATTCGGAAATGCGCTCCAAACTCCCCGAAATTGAGGATTTTTGTGAACTTGGTACATGGTTTGATGAACCTGTCTGGAAATACTCGAGCGGGATGTTAGCCAGACTCGGTTTTGCGGTAGCGCTCAATGTGGATGCTGATATTTTGCTGGTGGATGAAGTCTTGGCAGTGGGAGATATTACCTTCCAGCGTAAATCCCTAGACCGTATGGAAAAAATGCAGCAAAACGGTAAAACAGTCTTGTTTGTCTCGCATAGCATCCGCCAGGTGGAACGTCTGTGTGACCGTGTGCTGTTGCTGGCAGAGGGTCAGCAAGTGGCGATTGGCAAAACTGCTGAAGTCGTCTCTCAATATTATGAAACTTCCAATGCCCGCATGATGGAACAATATGCTGCCAGTGGCGAAAAATATACGGTTTTGCAGCAAAAACTCGCTAATGCAGTGGTCGATGTGCGAGAAGTCCGCCTGATTAATTCACAGGGCAAAGTCACCACCAACTTATATACGGGCGAATCAGTGATGATTGAAGTCGAATATGAGGCCCATGAACCCGTTGAAGCACCCATTATCGGCTTGACCATTTCGACAATCGATGTGTTTTATGTATCGGGTTTTACCAACGTGGGGCATGAAGCACAAATGCCCCTGCGTGGACGGGGTGTTTTTCGTTGTATCATCCCCGAAATGACTTTGTTGAATGGCATTTATCAAATTGAGGCCAAAATTAAACATCAAAACGGCAGTATTCTGGGCGGTGGACGTGGCCTTGCTGCCTTTACCGTGACCGTTCCCGGTGATATTCGCTTGGCGGTTGATTACGGTGTAGTCATGATTAAAGCCGAATGGGAAGGAATTTTAGAACATGGTCGGTAGATTAGGCCGCTTGCGCGACAAAGGCTATCGAGCGGTGCATAAAATCCGTCTGGCATGGTTGGGGCGGGGTAAGACCGGGGAGTACCGTGCTTACCTAAAAATGCAATATGAACGCACCTTTGCAAAAAAAACGGTGCGCTTGCAATCGCCCCTACTGATTGACCGACTCGCAGCCTATCTCAAACCTGAAACGACCGTGTTGTGTTTAGGGAGCCGTAATACCGATGAATTAAATTACCTTCGCAGCAAGGGCGTAAAAAATGTTATCGGGATTGATTTGTACAGTGAAACGCCTGATATTTTAGTGATGGATATGCACGCCCTTAAATTTCCTGATGCCCATTTTGATGCAATTTATAGCTCCCATTCCTTAGAACACGCTTATGATGCTCAACAAGTAATCCGGGAAATTACCCGTGTGGCGCGGAATGGGGCAGTGGTGGCGATTGAAGTGCCTATCCGCTATGAAACACGCGGCGCAGACCGGATTGATTTTCAAAGCCCGCAGCATTTGATTGACCAATTTCAACCCCATGTTGGGCAAATTTTGGTCAGTGAAGACCATCCCCCATTCAGCGAAGCGAACCGCTACGGCAATGATATTGCCCGTGTGATATTTACCATTCAAAAATAGGCTTGTATGCTCCGTCGAATTTACCACAAAACCAAACGTTTACTTCGAGGTCACACCCCTCCCCCCTCCCCAATTTCCGCTAAATTTACAGGGGTAGGCAGCGACCATCCGGTGTACAGCCAGCGTTTTCCTGAAATCGGCAAAAAACGCCAGATCCCGCTAGGGAAAAATGGCAGTCGTGGCACGGTTTTTCTCGGACGCTGGAGCTACTATGGCGCTCAAACAGTGTTTGAAGGCTTCCATGAACAGGATGTTCTGAGCATGGGTGCATTTTGCTCGATTGCCAATGATGTAAAATTTTTGCTGTGTACCGGGCATCATTTTCCGCAGCGCATTGCCAATTTTCCGGTTGATACGTTTTTTCATGAAAAATCCACCTTGCCGCACCGCAATTACACCCGCATCGGGAATGATGTGTGGATTGGTGCAAATGTGATTATTTTGCCGGGAATCCGTATTGGAAACGGGGCAATTATCGGGGCAGGGAGTGTGGTTACAAAAGATGTTCCCGATTACGGCATTGTGGCGGGGAATCCGGCCAGACTGATTAAATGGCGGATTGAAGATGAAAACTTGCGCCAGCAAATGCAGGAAATCGCGTGGTGGGAATGGACAGATGAAACGATTTTTGCCCGCAAGGAATTTTTTACCCTGCCCGCCCATGAAGCTGTCGCTTTCGCCCATCAACATTACGGAGTGCGTGCGGCAGGTGTGCCTGCTTCGTACCTAGCAGAAATTCCGACGATTTTTCCCAACAGTTTTTCGCTGGAAACGCTCCAAGAAAAGTTACAACAATTTGTAATGTTGGACGATACTGCCCGTCTAATACACCAATACAAATCGCTAAGTTATGAAAATCTGGCGGTGTGGCTGGCGGCGCTGCAAGATATTCAACCCAAATCGCTGGTTGAATTTGGCACCCAGTCCGGTTGTTCATCTCAGATTCTGGCGCGGATGTGCCGCTTTTTGGGGCTAAAAACCCGCATCATCACCATTAATATTGTGGATGAGCTTCGCCACCCTGCCCCCGACGTTGAATATATCATCGAGGATTTTACCGGGAACATGGAGGCAGTCTGGCAGCGCTGGAGTCCTGAGCTTGTGTTTCAGGATGCCCATATGTATTTCATGGTCAAAGAACAAATTGAACTGGGCAAAAAATACCCCCACACCGTTCATTTTTTTCATGATGTTGGCTTTCGGTTGTACCAGAATCCCATGACCATTCCATTAGAGGCCGTGCCAACTTCGGCAACTGGCTCATGGGAACGGCATGTGATGGGGTTATACGCACCCGAAATTTTACAGATTCCCACCCGCCACGCGGAAAATGATGACTGGATGATTCATATTTTTGATGGCTGCGCGAATAACAATGAATACGGCATTGGCGTGATGAGGTTTAAACGATGACTCTGATTGCCCAAAAACTCCGTCTTAAAGGCCAGCGTTTTGATCTGCAAATCCAGCGCACAATTACCCAACCCCCAGATGCCCCCCGTTTGGTGGTGGTCTCTTTTCAACCCAACGAGTCAACCCGTGAAATTTTGCGTGTGTGCATCGAGTCGATTCAGCGCTACACCCCTGAACCCCACGAACTGTGGATTGTGGACAACAATTCGCCTGCGGAAAATACAGACTGGCTGCTGAAACTCCCCAATATCAATGTGGTGCTGAATCGTACCCAACCGATTCCACCGGAGGGCCGACGTTGGTGGAAACCCGAACCGCGTAGTTTTTCATGGGGCAGCTATGACAATGCCATCGCGCTTGAAATTGCTATCCGCTTAATTGACCCGCAAACCCGCTATCTCATGACCCTGCATCAAGATATTTTGGTGTGTCATGCGGGCTGGTTATCGTTTTTAAAATCCAAAATTCAGGGCAAGGTGGGCGCATCGGGGGTGCGGTTAGATACCCAGCGCACCCCCGAAGGCATCTTGCATGTTTTGGGCTATCTGGTGGATTTTCAATTGTTTAAACGCCTGAAGCTCGATTTTTACCCGGCTTTGCCCCAGTATGATGTTGGAGACCGTGTTACGATTCATTTACGCAAGGCAGGGTATGAAGTTTTCCACTGCCATAATACGCTGCACGAACCGGAACTCATCCCCAAAGCCCCGCCGCACTTCCAAGAACTCTATATGGATCGTGTTTTTGACGATGATTGGAATGTGTTTTTTCTGCATTTAGGACGTGGGGTACGAAAATCCGAAGGTTACCATACGAAAGGCACCATGCCCGAAGACTGGATTCACTTCGCTGAAACCTATTTGTTAAGCTGAGAAATCAAAGGGCGGGTCAAATTTCCGCTATCCCCTCCAGATTGTGTTAAACTTACTCTGAATTCCAGAGGTGAAAATGAGAATGCGTTACGTTGTTCTGTGTTTGATACTTTTTGCGCTGCCGTTTAGCCTCAGCGCCCAACAACCCACAAGTCTTGCTTATGGCGAAACAGTGACTGGCAGCATCACTAGCACTACCCCCATTCAAGCCTATCAATTTGAGGGGGCCGCAGGCGACGTAATTACGATTGTGATGGCTGCCGCTGATGGCAGCAGTTTGGATAGCTATCTGCTGCTTTTGGACAGTAGCGGCGCAATTGTGGCAGAAAATGATGATGCCTCCGATGTAACGATTGATTCCGCTATTGAAAATTTGACCCTCCCGGCAAGTGATACCTATACCATTCAAGCAACACGCTTCGGTTTGGAAGGCGGGATTTCCGAAGGGGATTTTCAACTCACGCTCAGTTTAGGAGGGGAAGGACAACCGACCACCACAGAAACCCCTGTCCCAACCGAAAGTGCGACTCAGACACCCGCCGAGAATGAACAAATTCCCGCCAATCAAATTTCTTATAACAGCCCGGTGCGCGGGTTTATCACGCTGGAGATTGTTGAACAGCGCTGGACATTTGAAGGCAGTGAAGGGGATGCCATCACCATTCGGATGCAGCGGATTAATCCCAGCGCCAGCTTGGATACTTATGTGATTTTGCTGGACAGTGATGGCAATTTGCTGGCGGAAAATGACGATTCGCCCTTTGGAGATGATTTATCCACCTCTGAAATTCTGAATTTCGATTTACCTTACACGGGTAGTTATATCATCGTCGCAACACGGTATGGTGGGGCAGAAGGCACCTCCATCGGAGAATATTCGCTGGAAATTTTGACCGATGCCGCCGGCACAGCACAACCGGAAGCTACCGCAGAAGCACCCCTTGAAACCGCTACCCCTGAACCAAGCACACAGGGGCAAATCTCCGACGAAGGGCAGGCTATTCAGTACGGGGCATTTGTCAGCGGGAATTTTGCGGCGAATGCTGCCCCCCAATATTATGATTTTGAAGCCCAAGCGGGCGATATTGTAACGGTTTCGGTCAAGCGGCAAAGTGGGGACTTCAACCCGGCACTGACCCTCCGTGATAGTAGTGGAAATTTGGTTGCCGCTAATAATCGCTTTAATGGTGCATCGGATGCACGTTTGGCGGCGGTAACAATTACCAGCGCGGGAACCTATCAAATTGAAGTGAGCGCCGAACGGGGCAGCAGTGGCGAGTATGTGCTGTATCTGTTTGAGGCCAATACGACGGTTTCCGCCGCTACCCCTGAACCTGAATCGACGGAAGCTGCGCCCACCGAAGAATCCACCCCCGAACCTACCGAAGCCATGCCAGATATGAGCAATGCGGTGCTGACGATTACTTTAAGTTGGAACACCACCGCCGATTTTGACCTTGAAGTGACCGACCCGAATGGTGCCGCCATTGGCTTTTTCTCGCCCGAATCTGAGACAGGCGGGACATTTGGCGGAGATGCCAACGGGGGGTGCGGAGAAACAGCAGAAACCCCCAGCGAAAGCGTTTTCTGGTCAGAAGAACCCCCCTCAGGAACCTATGAAATCGGGGTGGCCTATATTTTCCCGTGTGATGCAACTGACCCGGTATCTTTTACCCTTACCGTGACCCTGAACGGCGAAGTGGTGGAAACAATTGAAGGTGAACTGAATCAAGGGCAGTTCCAATCTTACGAATGGACTCTGGAATAATCGTGTTTTGTCTTAGCTGGTAGGCGAGGTTGTCTCACCTATCAGCGTTTCTATAAGAGAGGTTACAAAACAGTCCCATTCCTGTTTATTTTGTGTTTCAATTTACACCAAGTTTCCCTGTTATCTTATCCATTAAGAAAATTTAAAACACTTATTAGACATCTGTGCTAGCTCACTATAAGTGAAATCTGGTACAATGAACACTGGTAGGACATTCGATTCAGAGTGATTCTTAACGAATCAGCCCTCTGTAGACCGAAAGGAGTATCTCGGTGTCGCAAGGGCGTGTACTCTTACTCAATGGACATACGTGGGATCCGATTGCTATTATCAGTGTTCCCCGTGCGATGAATCTCCTGATCTCCGGCAAGGCGGTTGTCATTGAGGAGACAGGAAACTTTTTGCGAACGGTACGGGATAAATTTGCTATTCCGTCGGTTATCGCGCTCCGCCGATACATTAACGTGCCACGCCGCCAAGCCCCTTGGAGTCGAAAAAGTGTTCTCATGCGTGACGAATATCGCTGCATTTACTGCGGGATTCGTCCGGGAGAAACCTTGCAGGGTAAAGTGCTTTCTAAACATGACATGACGGTTGACCACATCCTACCCCGTTCACGCGGCGGAAAAGATACATGGATGAACACCGCCTGTGCTTGTCCAAAGTGCAACCACCGCAAGGGCAACCATCTGCCGCACGAAGCGGGCATGAAACTGCTCTGGGAACCCCGACGGCCTCGTACAAGCTATCTAGTGGTTGAGTTCGGGAGTGAACATGAGACTTGGAAGCGCTACATTGACATGGGCTAATTTCCAACAAAGGGGCTTAATTTTTTAAGCCTCTTTTGTTATCCGAAACGGCGATTGGCAGCGACCCGTGAGGCTAAAATCTCGGCAAGCTGCATTGCGCTGTTCACTTCAACCACATCTATACCGACATATTGCCAACGCTGCAAAATGCTGTCCTCAATCGCAGGACGCATATCAGGCGTGGTAATGAGCGTCACCATAAGTGATGTTTGATTCGGTAAAAAGTGAATGACTTCGTAATCCATCATGACACTCGGCAAAAAAGTTTCCCAGTAGCGGCGGGCGGCTTCGGTTTCATAAAACCACTGGTTGATTTGTGGCGAACCCAGCACCATAAAATGAAATTCGGGGGTACTGTGAATGGGGCCGGGGCCGGGTGGAATGGTTGGACTCGGCGTGATTTGAATATCCGGCTCCTGGGTGGGGACTGTCGCAATATCCCCGCCAAACCAGCGCCGAAACAGGGTTTCCATCACCGGGCCACGAATATCATAATCATACCATTTGCGGGTGATAGGATCGGAATGGTAGGTAAAAATGGTGGCAGCTTCGATAAAAGGATAGGCTTGCAACTGCTGGTCAGCCCACAAGAGTTGATCCACATAAAAATCTTCAGGGGTTGTGCCTTCCAAAAACCCCAAGCGCTGCCAATCGTTAATCCAGGAACGGAATCCACCCCGCGATTCATTGTTGGTATAGTGGCGGTAGGTTTCGATGCCCGCGTTATCCAATCCAAATTCGGTGATGACCATTTTTAAATCGCCAAACCCCAAACTGCGAAGGTCTTCATGGTCACGGCGACAGCGAAACGCCAACCATGACTCCAAGCCGTCCGGGTCTTCATAGGAAATAATAGGCCGAAAAATCAGATTACGCGGGTCGTCATAGAGGCGATTTTCGTTGGCGAGATTGCCCAGATTCTGTCTGCCATGCCACAAACTCATAAACAAACCGGCGTAGGCATGAAGACCGATGATGCTGCCCGTATTACGGATGGCATCTAGCAAACCGACATTTTGCGCGATTTGCCAATCAAAGGCCGATGTTGTGCCGACTGCTGCGTTAATCACACAGGAACGCAGGCCATAGCGGTTATAGAGGGTATTTACACGGTCAGCCTCAAAACGCAGATAGGCTTCCCCCATACCCACTTCATTAAACGACTCCACATACATTCGTCCGTTGCCTTGTTGACTGGCAAACGCGCCGTGAAACATGCCCAACCACGTTTCTAAAGTATTTTCGCGGTAGGTCGCAAACCAAGTATCAAAACCGCCCGGATCGCCCGCCGTATGACTCCAATAAAAACGTTGAATGAGTTTGGCCTCTGGCACAACATCCGCCACCAAGGGCAAATAGCCCATGTCCCCCAACGATTTGATGACCGGAGGCTGCCAGCGCGAAAGGACTTCGCGGGTTTCGTCTATCGGTGGTTCAACCAGTATATGGGGGGCAAGTTTGGTAAAGGCCATGCTCACACATCCAAAATGAGTTCTCTATCCAACAGCCATGCAGCATACAAGGCCCGTAGGAAATGTTTAAAATCCCGGATGGAATAATCATCGTCCGGCGAGTGTTCAATCAACAGGGGATAACGTTCCGCCGCATCGGGTGGGGCGGGGGTCATCGCCATCAGTTCATTGGCTTCCATATCGCGCCGAATCGCACCCATGTACATCAGAATCATGACCGCCCGTTTGGGCTGAATATGACCGAGCAAAAACATGAGTTCAAAAAGCTGGTCGGTGGTGATTTTCATTTCAGGGAATTCGCGTCCCAGCGTTTCGGGAGTCCCGAAAATGACCCCGCTTTGGTTGCGAAAGTGGCGGGCGGTTGCGCCAGTTAAGCCCATTTCCTCCGCTTTAGACAGCAGTAAAAAGGGTAGGGGTTCATCTTCACCCGGTAGGCGATACAACATCCATAATTCTACCTGTGGCGAAATTGGATAATTAATCCGTCCGATGCAGCCAAAGGGTCGTTTGGCTTGGTTTGCCGGACAGCCTTCGCAAAAATGAGCAAACGGGTCAAGTTCGGCGCGTTCGGCCTGCAAATCGGTCACTAAAACCGTCTGCGTCTCGGATTCGCCATCCACGCTGCTGAGGGTAATTTCCCCGCCCATATGTTCAACGGCTCGCTGGTCATTGTTCTGGCGGTAAAATTGGATGATCGAAAAAGCCCGTTCACCTGCCTTTAAGCGCTGAATGATGCCGTTGGTGGTGAAATTTTCTTTGGGGACGCAACCGTACCCGATACTGTAATCTACACCCATATAAACTTTCTCACTTCGATAAAAAATGATGCGCCACGGTGGTTTGCTCGTGGGTTAGCGTCACGACGGCATATCCCCCGCCAACGCTGTTATCCAGTTGCGAGCGTTCCATCTCTGGCCACGCATAAAATTGAAAAGCAGCAGAAGGCGCAGCGCTGAATAAAATCCCCTCCCGATAGCCTGTGTAAGGACGGTGGATATGCCCGAAAAAGACCCCACGTATACGGAATTGGAAGGGCTTTAGCGCAGCAAAAAACGCCTGTTCATTCATGATTCGCATGTCCCTATCGTACCAGAGGTTGCCTGTTTGCAAAGGCAAATGATGTACCACCACCACCAGCGAACGAGCAGGCGAATTTTGTGCTTTTTCCGTGAACCAGTGTAATTGTGCTTCGCTGAGGTAGCCTTGCGGGTCGGGTTTGCCACGCGAATCCAGCACCAGAAAATGAAAATCTTGCAGGATAAAATCGTAATAAAGGGGTTCACTGCTCGGCGCTTGATTGAAATAGAACCGCCGCATCACATTCGGGTCATCGTGATTGCCAACCGCGTAATAAACAGGATATTTAAGCATACCCAAGGTTTCAACCGCCAATTGTGCCGCCTCATCTTCAAAATAATTGGTGACATCGCCTGTATGCAGCACAAAATCTGGCACAAAAGGTAGCGCTTCGTTCAAATGCTGGACTAAGGCACGGGTGTGGTTCAGCGTATTCCGTCCATGCAGCGTAAAATCGGGGGTAGGCCCGATGTGGGTATCTGAGATGTGAATAAACCTGAGCATGAAAAATCCTTTAGCCAATGCACAAATCAGATTGTAGCATGTAGACTAGAGGAATAGTTTGGAGAATGCCCTGTGAAAGTACGCTTTTTAATCTATGTTTTGGTGCTGATTCTGGTCACAGCCGCATGTACTGAAGAAGGTAGCGATTCTTCGGATGATACGAATAACAATTCCACTGGGGGAGATTTTGTGGCAGTGGAAAATGTGCCAGTCCGCCCTGCTAACCTCCCTGAATCGAGAGTAGACGAGGTGATTGACGGAGATACGGTGGATTTAGAGGACGGGACACGCATTCGATTGATAGGCATTAACACGCCTGAACGTGACCAACCTTATTATGATGATGCCAGTAATTTTACACAGTCCTTGCTCGAAGGTCAGACGGTGGGAATTGAATATGATGTCGAAGAAACCGACCAATATGACCGCACACTGGCCTATCTCTGGGTCGGTGATAAGCTAGCGAATTATGAAATTGTCCGCGCTGGTTATGCCAATGATTTTTCCCTTCCCCCCAATGTGAAATATGAAGTGTATTTCGCGCAGGCGGTTGAAAAAGCGATTGCGGAAGGGAAAGGCATCTGGCAGGCAGGGCAGGCTAGTTTAGCCATTGATTTTGTGCAATATGACCCACCCGGCCCGGATGATGAACGGATCAACGAGGAATATGTACGGATTTATAATGCGAGTAGCGCTCCCCTTGAGATTGCTGGCTTCACCGTGAGCGATGACAGCCGTAATGTCTATACATTTGGCGATATCATCTTACAGCCAAACGAGCGCGTTACGATTTTTAGTGGTTGTGGGGTCGATACACCGCCTTCAAGAGTGTATTGGTGTTCCCAATCGCCCGTATGGAACAATTCTGGCGACACAGTGTATATCAATGACCCGCAAGGATTGCTGGTTGCAAGACAAGTAGTGGTGGGGAATTAGATGCAATATCGTGGATTGCTGAGTGATTACGACGGAACTGTGAGTTCGCTCCACAATACCATTTCGGACAAGGTAAGCCATGCCCTCTATTTGCTGAAAGATAAGGGCATTCCGTTTGGATTTTGTACCGGACGTGCCTATTCGTTCATTCATCCCTATGTTCACGCACAGGGACTCAAGGGGGTGCATGTGGTGTGCGCGGGCGCTCAACTGGTGGATTCTGACGGAAACGTCTTGCGGGAGTCGCTGATTCCTGCGGAAATTATGCAGGAGGTGGTGCGCCAGATTGAGTCACTCGGAGGAATGATTGTCCTCAAAAAAGATGATTTGTACGGGAATGCGTTGGCGGTAGAGGACGAAAGATTCCGACGGGGCTTGCACGTCCAACCCTTAAGTCAATTGTCCGATTGGAACGTTCCGGCATTTTACATCGGGCATTTAGACGAGGATGGCTGGAAAGAAGTTGAAAGCCGTACCGATGTCTCCCTCTGCAAGCAACGCGGACGACATGGACGCGGTGGATTTTTTGCCGATGGAGTTGCGCCGGGCATCGGCAAAGGCACGGGGGCGTTGTGGTGGTGCGAATATCACCAGCTTGACCCTGCCACGGTGATCGGGGTAGGGGATGGTGAAAATGATGTGGCCTTATTTCAGGCATTAGGGTTGGGGGTAGCAATGGGAAATGCCGTGCCAGAACTTCTGGCAGTGACCGAAACCGTTGCTCCCAGTATTGATGAGGATGGAGTTGCATGGCTGATTCACCGATATTTTTAACCACCAATCCCGTGTTAATGGGCCTACGCGGTTTTTTTGGTGTATGCCCGAATTGTGGCAAGGCGAGGATTTTTCGCGGTGTGTACGCTCTCCATGACCAATGCCCCCACTGTGCCATTCCTTTTGAGCGCATGGTGGGTGATTTTACGGGTGCAGCCTATATCAATGTGGTGGCGACCAGTACCCTCACTGTTTTGGTTGCCCTTCTCCTGCTGGTCGTGACCGAAATTCCTTTAGCCGTCATCATGATTGCCGGGATTCCTGCGACATTCTTGGTTGCCACCCTGTTTCATAGACCGATTAAAGGTGTGTGGGTAGCGGTGCTGGTGTATATGGATTACATTGAAAAAGAGGAACGCGGTGGCGAGATTTAGTCTTGTCAGCCACGCGCCTGCCTGTTAAAATGTTTTTCACCTTCAAAACGGGATTGTGGCTCAGTTGGTTAGAGCGTTCGGTTCACATCCGAAAGGTCACAGGTTCGAGTCCTGTCAGTCCCATTTTAATAATTTCACAAAAAATCCCACTTATGCTACCCTCTCAACAGCCAAGCCTTTTTGGTTTAATTAAATCAAACCGAGATTTTAGAAATCCACAAAGCTGGGGCAAAAACATTTTCAATAATGCTTTTCCTACAGCACTTGCCTGTTATATGGAATCTAAAAATGTAGCTCCTGTTTATTTTACCCTTAATAAAAAGAACAAACTGACAACAAGTTATTTATCTGTTGAATACATTTTTGGTATCTCTCCCTCAAACTCTAACACTTATTATTCTTTTGAGAGTGACTTCGTACCACTTCAACCTTTAGTAGTGAATAATCTCCCGCGTGCAGATTTAGTAGTAATAGATGAACAGACAGGAATATGTAAAAGCGGGTTAGAAATTAAGCTCACTGCCATTCCTGATAATTCGACTTTTCATTTACCTGAGTCAAATTATGGTTGTGAAATCGTAGTAAGACCAGATACGATTGTTTACTTAGCTTTAAGTATTGTTTCTAGCTTTAGGGCTAGTCCTTCTCAACTTTCTACACTCCTTCATGAATTACCTACCATTTCAGATTGGACAGATATAGCCGAAGTTTCGCCGTTAATACCACGAATGGCACAAATCTTAGATGAATTTATGGTGGCTAATTTGCATCTTCAACATCCCTTAGTAATGCAACCTATTTGGAAAACAGAGGGGAAAAAATTAACGTTACATACAGACGCTTTTGATATTTTCGTGTGGAGTAACTTTGCCTTTACTAGATTATTTTTTCGGGAAGCAAACCTGATTAGAAATACCGTTTCAAGAGGCGCACGCTCTATTGCTTGGCTTACCAGAATGATTCATGATTTTACACTGGAAGGCCGTATTGATCATCGCAAAATTATTGACGGAATGTCATTTAATACCCGAAACGACAAAGCCTTTGCGGTCAATGGAATTGTTACACATATGCTCATGGTATCTCCTGAGTTATTGAAGCCAAGAATAAAACGCGATGAGACAAAAAATATCATTTTAGGGGGTGGCGAATTGTTTCTTAGCCCAGAACGACGGCTAGATGCTGCTATACTTAATACACCTGAATTGTTTGAATAGAGAAATACAATGCGAACAATTGATTTATTCGCTGGATGTGGAGGCTTAAGTCTGGGTTTTCAGAATGCTGGCTTTGAGGTAGCCGCAGCCTTTGACAATTGGCAAGCTGCGATTGAGACATATCGCAAAAATTTCAAGCACCCGATTCATAATATAGATTTAAAGAATATTCAGGATTACAGTTTTTTTGCTAATTATAGACCAGATGTGATTATTGGTGGGCCTCCTTGCCAAGACTTTTCTAGTGCTGGCAAAAGAGATGAAAATTTAGGACGTGCAGATTTAACAATTTCTTTTGCTCAAATTGTTACGCATGTTCATCCTCACTGGTTTGTCATGGAAAATGTAGACCTTATCCAAAAAAGCCAAAGTCTCCAAATTGCTAAAGAATTATTTAAGGAAAGTAGGTATGGCCTTTCAGAAGTAATCTTAAATGCTAGTTTGTGTGGTGTACCGCAAAATAGAAAAAGATTTTTTCTGGTAGGAGAAATAGGGGGTAAAGATAATGCGCTTTTGCCATATTACTCGAAAAATATGGCTCAAGAACCAATGACTATTTTTGATTATTTAGGAAATAGTTTAGGGATAGAATATTATTATCGCCATCCCAGAAGTTATCAACGCCGTGCTATTTTTAGTATTTATGAGCCAAGCCCAACTGTAAGAGGTGTTAATCGGCCTATCCCTTCTACATACAAACAGCATCCCAATGATGCAACTAAGAATTTATCAACCTTAAGACCCCTAACTACTGTGGAAAGAAGCTATCTTCAAACCTTCCCTCACGATTTTATATTTGAAGGTTCGAAAACAGATTTAGAGCAAATGATAGGCAATGCTGTTCCTGTCAAATTAGCAGAATTTGTTGCCCGTAGTATTCTTGAATATCAAAATCAGAATAGGGAGCGTAATATGACTAAAATTGACCCCTTCATTCAACTTGAATTGTTATAAAGTAATCATCCCATTATTCCTAAAATGAATTGCTACCATCCCAGCTAAATCTAAACTTTCTGCTGTACTTATTGGTATAGCTAGCTTTAGCAAAACACCGCTTGGATGTTGCAGGGTCACTTCATACTGGCTGCCCTGAAACACCTTTTTCACGACCTTGACGGGAATCCCATCCGAAAATTCTCCGATTTCAGCATAAGCCGGATGCAGCAACAGATGAGTAGCAGAACGGTCAACCATGAAATCGCCAAGTGCCGTTTGTGCAATAAACTTCTCCCCATTTTTGCTGAGATTTTCTATTTTCAGCAGATTGTCCAATCCTAAAAAAAGCGCCACAAAAACGCTTTCAGGAGACAGGTAAATTTTTTCGGGTGGGGCAACTTGTTCAATTTTTCCCGTGTTCATCACAGCGATACGGTCTGCGATGGCAAAGGCTTCTTGGCGGTCATGCGTCACATAAATCGCGGTCATGTCGGCTGTTTTTAAAATATCCCGCAGTTCAATCGCCAAGCGTTCACGCAAAACGGCATCCAATGACCCTAATGGTTCATCCAGCATCAATACGCGGGGACGCGGGGCGAGACTCCGCGCCAAAGCAACGCGCTGCTGCTCCCCACCGGAAAGTTCTGAGACAGGGCGTTTCTTAAAATCGGACAGACCCACCAAAGCCAAGACTTCATCCACCCGTTGTCGCATAGCGGAAGACGAAAGTTTTTGCATTTGCAAGCCAAACGCGACATTTTTTTCCACATTCAAATGGGGAAACAGCGCGAAATCTTGAAACATGAGGCCAAAATCGCGCTGATGAGCCGGTACATGGTTCAGCACTTTACCGTTGAGTAAAATTTCACCTGAATCCATTGTTTCAAGGCCAGCAATAATCCTCAGTAGGGTGGTTTTGCCACACCCGCTTGGCCCCAAGAGGCAGACGATTTCCCCCTGCGGAATTTCAAGGGAAACACTTTTTAATACAGGTGATGACTCAAATTGCTTGGAAATCTTCTCCGCACGAAGCATTAAAATCCTCCTGCAACAGCTCGGTTAAAGCGCTCAATGAGGATAAATCCCGCCGCACAAACCAACATCAAAATCACACTCATTGCCAGTGCCTGCCCATAATTAAGTTCGCCCGGCTGCCCCAAAAAGCGGTAAATAACAATTGGAATCGTGGGATTATTCGGACGGGCAACAAAACTCGATGCACCAAATTCTCCCATGCTGATGGTGAAAGCAAAAGTTGCCCCGACCACAATACTCCGCGCAATCAACGGGAGTTCGATTTTTCGCCAGCGTACCCAGCGTGTTGCCCCCATCACAGCAGCTGCTTCTCCTAAAGAAGGTTTAATGCTTCGTAATGCGGGTAACACACTTCGCACAACAAATGGCATCGCTACCAATGTGTGAGCAATCGGGACAAGCCAATAGGAACTGCGTAAATCAAGCGGGGGGGTGTCTAAACCAATGATAAAGCCAAACCCCAATGTAACCGCACTCGCTGCTAAGGGGAGCATAAAAATAGGATCCAGCCAGCGCGAAAACCACCCTTTTTGATTTAACAAATAGGCTGCCAATGTCCCTAGAACTACCGAAAACACGGTTGCCAGCCCTGCATATTCCAGCGAATTTTGGATAGCCGTGGTGGGGGGAACAACAAACAGGGAACGACGCGGATTTTCATTCAGTTGTTCATAATAATGGGTGGTGAAATCATCTTCTCCCAGCGTCAAGGAGCGTTCAACCAGCGCGAAAATAGGCGCAAAAATGAGGACTGCCATCACCAGCAGATTGAACATGACCCAGATTTTTTCAGAGGGGGTGCGTGGCGGGCGGGCGGTTTGTCTGGCAGATTGTAATTGTAGCGGGCGTGTTCGCTGAAACCCCGTGTAAATGACCATCATGCTTAAAGTCGCCACGAGTTGAATCAGCGACAAAGCCGCCGCTGTGGGTAAATCAAAAATGGCTGTGGCCTGATAATGAATTTCAACTTCCAGCGTGGCATAGCGCAACCCACCCAAAATTCGCACCACCCCGAAACTGGTAAAACAGAACATGAATACCAGCGCGGCGGCGGCGGTCACAGCCGGCATGAGCAAGGGCAAGGTGATTCTATAAAAGATGGTCAGCCGATTTGCGCCCAACATGCGAGCAGCTTCTTGAATCCGCTGGTTCTGGCTACCCCAAAAACTGCTGATAATTCGCAGGGCAATCGCATAATTATAAAACACATGGGCGAGAAAAATGATTTCTTGGGTGCGTTCCAGTTGGATGGGTGGTTCATCCCGATTGAAAAGTTGCATCAGCCATGAATTAAGCGTACTGTTCTCGCCAAGCAGGGCTAAAAATGCCGTTGCCACCACCACTGTCGGCAGCACAAACGGAATCGTTGCCAGCGCCAAGAGGAGCGATTTTCCCCAAAATTGATATTTTGCAAACACATGCGCTGCTGGAAATGCGGCGGCTAAAGTGAGCAGGGTTGAAACCGCCGCTTGCCATGTTGTGAACCACAGGGTTTTGAGGTAATAGGAATCGGTTAAGACCTCCTCAAAAACGCGCAAATTCAAGCTGCCATCATCCAGTAGGCTAAATTCCAGAATCGCGGCAAGCGGATAAAAAAAGAACAGCGCCAGAAAAAGCAGGGGCATGAGCAGCAACCCACGCCCTGCTGCGCGTTCGATTAGCGCAAAACGGTTTCTGTCCATGCCTGAATCCACTGTTCGCGGCCTGCATCAATGTCTTCAATGGTCATACGAGCAGGCTTTTCGGGGATGGCTGCATAATCCACAAATAAATCGGGCAGTTCGGCGGCTGGATTGACCGGAAACACGAACATTTGCAGGGGAATATCTTCCTGAAATTCCTTGCTCAACAGAAAATCAATGAACTGCTGCGCCCCGGTCACATTATCCGCACCTTTTAGTACCCCGGCGAATTCGATCTGGCGGAAGCATGTGCCATCCCCAATAACACTGCCGGTTAATGCTGAATCCACGGGCGGGTCAGCAAACAGGACTTCCACAGGTGGGCTGCTGGCATAACTAACAACGAGCGGATAATCCCCACCTGCCAGCGAAAATTCACCATAGTAGGCGCTTGTCCAATCCTCCACCACTAGCGCACCGTTGTCGATTAAATCCTCCCAGTAATCCAGATAGGTGTAATCGCCCTCAGTGCCAAATTCAACGATGGTTGCCAGCAAAAAGGCCAAGCCGGGCGAGGACGTTGCCGGATTCTGCACCACCAGCAACTCTTGATATTTTTCATCGGTTAAATCGGTCAGGCTGTTCGGAATATCTAGCCCATTTTCCTCAAAATAGGCAATGTCATAATTCAAGCATACATCCCCGTAGTCAATCGGCGTGACACGGTTGTCGGTATCCACCCAAAATTCTTCGGGAATAGTCGCCAGCGCAGGGGAAAGATACGGCTCAAAAATATCCGCCGCCAATGCCCGCCCTAAAAAGGTGTTGTCAATGCCAAAAATGACATCGCCCAGCGGGTTATCGGCACTCAAGACGGCCTGATTGGTGAGTGTCCCGGCATCCCCGATCTGTAAAATCTCGACTTTCAAGCCCGACTCATCCTCAAAGGCTTGCAGCACATCTTCGCTGACATTAAAGCTGTCGTGTGTGACCAGCGTAACCACATCCTCTTGGGCTGCGCTCACCGGGATAGGCAGCAATCCCGCCATCAACAGAGACAACAAAATAAGGCGTTTTACCATTGAAATGCTCCTTTCACATGGGAAGTGAAAACAAAAAACAGCCAGTGAAAACTCAAGTGGCTGCTAAAAATGGGGGGTATTTGTCATGGTTTCTTCCTTCCTACGCCAGCATGATCTGGGTCAGGTATAAGGGTCGGTGCGGCTTTACGCACCCTCTCAGCCTGTTGGCACAGACTCCCCTGAAAGACGATAGTGTTCAAATTTTAACAGGCTTTTGTGTCAAAAACCAGATGGGGCATTTATCCCCAAAGGGTAGGAAAGTAAACTTAAAAAGAGTGCTATTTAACATCCACCACTTTGAAGCGGGTTTCCCCATCCGGCGATTTCACCGTGACTTTATCGCCTTTTTTCTTGGTCAGTAGGGCTGCACCGAGGGGACTTTCGTTGGAAATGCGTCCTTGTGCGGGGTGGGCTTCGGCAGCCCCCACAATTTTATAGGTTTCCGGGGTGTCTTCCCCATCTTCCAGCACCGTAACTTCACTCCCCACGACGATACGACCTTTGCTGCTTGTGTTTTCTTCGATCAGCACTGCCGAACGAAGAATACTTTCAATTTCCTTAATGCGGCCTTCTAAAAACGCCTGCTGTTCTTTGGCATCATGATAATCAGCATTTTCTTTCAAGTCCCCTTGGGCAATCGCCTCTTTAAGTTTGGCGGCCAGTTCGGGACGTTTAATTTCTAAAAGCTCTTTATATTCATTTTCTAATTTGGCTTTGCCTTCAGCCGTTAAATAACTCTGTTCATTCATGATATAAACCTCAAAATGCTTCATTGAAAGTACAGGCCGGATGACTTATAGAGTACCACCAAACAGGCTTGTATAACAGGGTGTCACGGACGCTCAAAGGGGTTGAATAGGCGCTCCCATTCTTGCAAAGCATAGCGGTCAGTCATTCCTGCAATGTAATCTGCGACGGCCCGATGCAAGCCTACTTCTTGAATACGGTGTTGGGTGGTGAGTGGAAGTTGACGCGATTCTTGGACAAAGGCATTAAACAAATCGGTAATGAATCGTCCCGCCTTTTTGCTCATGCGGACTACCCGATAATGCCGATACAAATTTTCATACAGAAATGTTTTCAGTTCATGGTTCATGGTTTTCAGCGTATGAGAATGGTCAACCACCGGATACGGCATTTTTTGAATGTCTAACGGGGTTTGCAGATTGTGCTGGTCGATTTGCTGGCTGGTATGTTCAATCACATCCGTCACCTGCCAATTGATAAAATGCCGTATCATCTGATGGCGGGTCATTTCGTCCAATTCAATGCCTTGCCAGCCCACCGCCTCACAGCATTTTTCCCATGCTTCCACCCCTTTTAATTGATGGGCTGCCAGCAAACCAGACCGCAGTCCATCATCCAAATCATGAGCGCTATAGGCCAATTCGTCCGAGAAATTAGCAATTTGCGCTTCCAAGCTGGCATGTAATTCGGGCGAAAAACCCTTACGTTCCGCATCGCGCAAATCGTAGGTGGTTTCATGTTTGATGATGCCTTCGAGCAGCTCATAGGTCAGGTTTAAGCCATTCCATTGGGGATAGCGTTTTTCAAGCTCGGTCAAAATTCGATAACTTTGTTTATTATGCTCGAATCCGCCGTACTCTTGTAACAGCCCATGCAATGTGGCTTCTCCGGCATGTCCAAATGGGGAGTGGCCTAAATCATGCCCCAGCGCGATTCCCTCAACCAAATCCTCATTCGCACCCAACGCCCGCGCAATCGTCCGTCCAACTTGGGCGACTTCCAAGGTATGGGTTAAACGGGTACGGTAATAATCGCCTTCGTAATTGACAAAAACCTGCGTTTTATATTCCAAGCGGCGGAAAGCGGTGGTATGCAAAATCCTGTCGCGGTCACGCTGAAAGCGCGTGCGATACTCCGATTCCGGTTCGTCATGAAATCGGCCTTTGCTGTCTTTGCTCTTGAGCGCATAAGAGGCAAGGGTTTGGGCTTCAATTTCTTCAAAATGCTGTCGGGTATGCCGCATAATTCCGCCTCACTTTGTGACGATTGTAGCCAATTCGGTTAGTATCTGCATTGGACTTTATTTTGTGAAAAGGAGCAAACCATGAATTATATAGAACGTCCGAACGGAATGCAGGTTGGGGAAAAATGGCATCCTGTCCGCGGGCGAATGCTTGAAATTGGCGAAACCGCCCCGGATTTTCGATTGGTTGCCAATGACCAAACTATCCGTACCCTGCAAGATTATGAGGGAAAAATTAAAATCTTGAGCTGCGTGCCGTCCTTAGATACCCGTGTGTGCAGCGCCCAAACCCGCCGCTTTAACCAAGAAGCAGCGAATATGAGCGAGGATATTGTCATTTTAACGATTAGTTCCGACCTGCCCTTTGCTCAACGGCGCTGGTGTGGGGCCGAAGGCATTGAACGTACCGAAACACTTTCCTCACACAAAGACATGCAATTTTCCGATGATTACGGAGTCCATGACCTTGATTGGCGGGTGAATCAGCGGGCTGTTTTTGTGCTGGATAAAAACAACAAAGTCATTCATGCTGAATATGTGCCGGTCTTGGGACAGGAAGTAAATTTTGAGGTGGCCTTAGACGCAGCAAAACACGCCCGTTAATTATTTGGCGGTTATTTGCGGTCAATGCTACAATGCCCCTCATTAAACAGAGCGTGATAGCGAAATGTACCTTGCGATTGGCTCAACCAATCCTGTAAAACTTGCTGCCGCCCAAAATGTCCTGACGCTTGTGTTCCCAGAAGCACATTTTTGGGGGGTGTCTGTGCCTTCCGGGGTGCAAGCACAACCCGTAGGTGATGCTGAAACCCGTCAGGGTGCGTATCATCGGGCCAAAGCCGCGCTGGAAACTCCCCAAGCATCAATCGGGGTTGGTTTAGAAGGCGGGGTCATTGAAACGGATTTTGGGTTGATGACCTGTGCGTGGTGCGTTATTTTGCATGAGGATGGCAGTTGTGGCATTGGCGGTGGCAGTCATCTGATGCTGCCCGACTCGGTAGCGGCGGCGGTACGCTCTGGGACAGAATTAGGGCTGGCGATGGATCAGTTGGTTGGACGGGAAAATACCAAACATCAAGAAGGGGCGATTGGTATTTTGACCGATGGACTCCTGAGCCGCCAATTGGCTTATGAACATATTATTCGATTGGCGGCAGCGCCTTTCCGAAGTCCCAATCTCTACAAACTAAGGGTGTAACCTGTGATGAAAAAACAACTTCTTATCTGGCTCGTGATTGTTTTGGGGGTGTCGTTGTTGGCGCTTGCACCGGCTGCCCAAGTTGCAGCAAGGCCAATTATCCGGTTGAATGTGGGCAACCAGACCGCCGAAGAAGCGATTTATGCTTACTGCTGGCCGGTATCCACAAAAAACAACCAGTGTAATTTTACGGCTGTTCCGCCTTTGACTTCCCCCCTTCAAATTGAAGATGGACAGCAGGTTACCGTGCTGGTGGAAGGCGATGCCCCGAATCGTTTGGTGCTGAGTCGTATCATCAACGATGAAGTTACGCAGCCCCTAGATTTACCCAATCCACAGCAGGCCATTTTTGATGCCAATTATGGGATAGGCAGCCACATTGTCCAAGTGGATGCTCTTTATGATAATGTGGCAGGGGTATCGGCGTTTGTCAGCTACCGTTTTGCGATCAATATTTTGCCTGCTGGAACAGGGACCGAAGTGGCTCAAGGAACCCCGACAGAAGTTGAAAGCGGTGAAACCCCCACCAGCGAAGGCATTGTGACGGGTCTCACCACCGAACAGGCAGTTGAGGTTACAGAAATCGCTACCGAAGTTGAACCCTCGGCAACACCGACGGTCAAACCCAGCGCAACCAAACCCCTGCCTTCTGCCACGCCTACGGTGGAAGTCGTTGAAACAGAAGAAGTGGTCGAAACCGAAGAACCGCTTGACCTGCCAACGCAAGAGGTGATAGAAACGGCTGAAGTCACCGAAGAACCTGTGGTAGCCACTTTTGAAGTTGTTGAAACCGAAGAAATTATCGAAACGGAAGAAGCAACCGAAACACCGACAGCGACTTTAACCCCTACGGATGAACCCACCGCAACCTTCACCCAGACAGCGACCCGAACACCAACGGAAACCCTTGTTCCTACCGAAACTGCCACACCCACCAGCACCTTGACACCGAGCATCACGTCATCGCCTGAACCAACCGGAACAGCGACCACTGTTGCTTTAGGGGGAACACCGCTCCCGACCACCGAAGCACTTGTTCCTTCGGCAACGACTGTCGGAATTGTGGAATCCACCGTAGAGGTGGTGCCGCCAACGGTTGAAATAGTTGCCACTGCCACGCTTGCCGAAATTCAACCGAGCGCTACCTCCCCTGTGGCACAGCCCAACGAACCTCCTGCGGTAGTGGTCGTGTTCGCCGGACAAACCTATCAACCTGTCGGGGTGAATTTCTGCCAGACTAGCGCCGCCGGAGAACTTATTTGTGTCAATCGCCCGTTGGAATCGGAAGGCGACTCGGTACAGTTGCTCCAAGATTTTGCTATTCAGGTGCGTTTGCCGGCTGAAAGCCCGCGTCCGCAGCAAATTACCTTTGATTTCCTTGACCCGTCAACCCAACAAACCGTCCAAAGTGATGTACGGCGCGGCGATAAACTGGTCTTGTTTAACATTGATGTCCCCACAGGCACCTATTTCCTGCGGGTAAGCATTGATTGGGGAACGACACAGGCAGAATATTTCTTCCGTGTCCGTGTCTCCTAACCCGGTTGTCTATATGGGCGAGTTCAAAAATTTTGTTTTGGACTCGCCTGCTATCCATCTGATATACGAAAAGCAACTTTCATGGCGTTGAACACCCCTTTTCAAATCTGGTATCAGGCCATTCGTCCGCGCAGCCTGACCGCCACTTATGTTCCCATCGCATTGGGCGGGGTGATTGCCTTGCAGGACGAAAAATTCAATGTCCTGTTTTTTGGCTTGGCCTTGTTAGGCACACTCGCGCTGCAAATTGGCGCAAATCTCTCCAATGAATACTTTGATTACGTTAAAGGGGTAGAAGCCGAAAAAACCCATGGTTTGGGGTTAATCCTCAAAAATGGTTATTTAACTACCCGCCAAGTGTTCATGGGGGCCGTGTTGAGCTTTGCAATAGGTTCGCTGATTGGGCTGTATCTGGTTTCGCAAACCGGGTTGCTCATTCTCTGGATAGGGATTGCGGGGGTTGCAGTCGCCATTTTGTATACCGCCGGGCCGTTTGCACTGGCTTATATCGGTCTGGGCGAAATTGCTGTCTTTATTTTTATGGGGCCGCTGATTGTGCTGGGGACATACTATGTTCTGACCGAACAAACCAGCAACCAAACGCTCATAGGCGCAATTCCGATTGGCTTTTTAACCGCCGCCATTCTCCACGCCAATAATCTGCGCGATTTAGACGCGGACAAAGGGAGTGGCAAGCGCACCTTGGCGGTTCGTTTTGGGCGACGTTTTGCCCAGCAAGAATATGTTTTTTTGACGCTGGGCGGGCTAGCAACAACTGTTATTCTGGTCGTAATCGGTCAAATCCCCCTGACTACCCTCCTTTCACTGATTTTTCTGCCGGAAACATTGCGCCTATGCCGTATTGCCACGACCAGCGAAGATGCCAAAGAACTTCATCTGGTATTGGTACACACGGCACGATTGCATAAGTGGTTCGGGGCAGCTTATGTGGTTGGTTGGTTGCTGACTATGTTTTTCTAGGCTATTTATGATAACTCAGCTTATGTTTTTACTGAACGGCGCTCACCGTTAAATTGTTATAAAACTGGTCTCAAATTTATCAAAAGTTATTAACCTTCATCAGCATAAACCCTCTTTCTATGCTATACCTTAAAAAACTGATGATTCTGTTGAGGCATCTGCTTATGAAGGCGAAGATTCTATTTGTCGTTCTCGTTGCACTCCTATTTGCTGTCATCGGCATTTTTGCTTACACCGCCTCGGCGGAAGTCGAACACGCTCAACCCTCCCAGTCGGGCATTTATATCAGCCCAGGCTCCGGCCCACCCGGGACAGTTGTTAATTTGTATGCTTACGAGACTTGGAAAAAATGGGATGATTGCTATGCCAATAGCACATGGATTGGGACGATTCCCGCCTATGGAACGTTGGCTTACACCATTCCACTCGGTGTGAATACCGTAGATTTTTACTGCACTTTGATTTATAGCAGCCAAGTATGGGAGACTAGCCCAACTGTTACCTTTTTTGTTATCTTCCCTGATTCCGACGAAGATGGCGTTCCTGATGATCAGGATCAATGTCCGCGTGAGTATGCACCCAATACACGCGATGGCTGCTTGGTCGTGGATACCGATGGGGATACTGTTCCTGATTCACAGGATGTCTGTCCGAACGAATTTGGGTTGGTGGAATGGGCCGGTTGTGCCGATGTCGACCAAGACGGTCTCACTACTCAATTTGATGGATGCCCTACAGTTTTTGGCACAAGGGAAAATAATGGGTGTCCAATTACTCCTTCCCCAACCCCAACGCTCCAAGTAACCCTTCAACCCTTGCCACAATTGCCCACCTCCGGCGCATGTGTATTAGCCACTTTCGACTACAACCGAGTCAATATTCGTACTGAACCTATCACGGGTAACATTGTTGGGCAGCTTGATCCCTTTCAAATTTATAACGTACTGGGCAGAACCACCGCAGCCGATGGCACATGGTATCAAGTGAACACGGGCTGGGTCGGCGGCGGGGTTACACGCACGGGCGGCGATTGCAGCACTTTACCCGACACCTTCCAACCTCTTGTGCAGCCCACCCCTATCCCCGATTCAGATGGGGACGGGATTTTAGATCCAGCAGATAACTGCCCTCAAGAAGCGGGAATCCCCGAAAACAATGGCTGTCCAGCGAGTCCGGTGGTGCTGGTGGACTCCACGATTGAAAGTGGCAATGCCTTGCAATTCTGCCCGCAGCACCAGACAACTTTCCAAACCCTGCCCATTTTCATCCAGCTAGAAATTGCCAACGGATTGCACCCGAATCCATGTGATTATATTGATTCTCTCCTCAATGATGTTGCCGTAGGCACACCCGAACCGCTTCTTACACCAGAAATTACCCGGCAGATTTTAACCGGATGCCCGGCAACGCTTCCAAGCATGGTCGGCATGTCCACGCGCTTAAATTCTCACAATAAGGCTGCATGGCAAACCGTGAACAGCCTCATGACTCCCGAAAATACCTGTGAAATTACGAATTCCATTACTAACGGGATGATTCCCCCGCAGCTCATCAATTCACTTTCTAATCCCTCCTCAGCCACACCATTGCCATTTTTGCAATCACGTTTTGCCCCCACTTATAATCCCGTCAATACATTGCTCCTAGATACAGCAATTGCTATGTGTATCCTGTCGCCTATCAGCACCGAACGGGCAGGGTTTATTCGCCATCGGATGCAACAGGCAGGCGTGACCGAATCTGACCTTGTGGCTTTTGGCTGCCCACTGGTCGAATTTTTTAATATGTACGGCGATTTAACCCCTGACAAACGCGAAGCCGTCAGCCTATTGCAAACCGCCTGTTCACTCTCTATTTACGATGCGTATTATGTGATTTATCTAGCGGATGCCGCAGGTGTTAATTTCACCGAAATTTTAAAACAGGACTCCGCGACTCTCTGTGCTGACCCGTTGACTGCGATGTCGGCTTTTCTAAAAGATCCTGTGGCAGATGCAGACATCGCGCCACAAATGCAGTCCTGTGCCGATATTGCTTATCTGCTGAAAGGTTACGACTCGGAATTATCACTCTATCATCTGTGGGTCATTCTCAGCGCGGCAACTCCCTGCAACAAAGCCGTGAAATTCATGGAGCAGGGTATGTTCATCTTTTCCGACCAAGAACACCCCTTGCCTGCCTGTCTAAGTTTGGGCGCAGATAATCTGACGCTTGCCGATGGCACATTGTTGGATGCGAAATCGGCGTGGGCGCACCAAATTTTTGTCCTTTCCCGCGAAGATATTTGCGCGTCTGCCTCTTTGCCACCAGCAGACGATGATAGCGATACCTTGTTCGGGGATGTAGATCGCTGTCCCACCGAATTTTCACTGAATCCTGATGGCTGCCCGGACGGAGCGCTGGAAAACATCGCGCCCATCCTTGAACCCATTCCATCCCAAACCATGCTGGCGGGCGGATTTATCAATGTGGGGGTGATTGCCAGTGACGAAGATGGAGATGCGCTAAGCCTGACCGCCGCTTCCAGCGATTTCACGATTGCCAATGTCATTGCGGCGAACAATTTGCTGACCATCACCGCTAATACAGTTGGAACAATCACCATTACCGTTGAAATTTCTGATGGCGCAGAATCCGTCACCCAAACCTTTCCTGTCACTGTGAATCCACCCGTAGCGAATACTCCGCCAGCAGTGAATCCCATCGGTGAACAAACCATCCAAGCAGGCACAACCCTTGAAATTCCCATTGAAGCGCTGGACAGCGACGGCAATCCATTGGTGTTGAGTGCCTCATCCGCTTCATCAAAGGTTGCCCGTGTTGCCCTCAACGGGTCTATGCTCACCCTAACAGGCATGGACGCTGGCAGCACCACCATTACCGTCATTGCCAGTGATGGCAGCACCACCGGCGGTGCATTTTTCAATGTGGTGGTCATCCCGCCTTCCCTACGCGCCACAACCAACGATTTGCCCTCTGGCACAACCCGCTTGGTCAATACAGCGCTACGCACCGAAGCCGCTCAAATCGGACTTTTGCCACCGAACTTGGCACGATTCGGGTTGATGGAATTGCCCGAAACCTTTACCCCCAATGCCAACGCAGTTTTTCAAGCCCGCGAAGGCGAAAGAACCACCTTTTACGCTGTGATCGGTGATGAAATTACCGCCCCGCTTAA
The DNA here is from genome assembly GCA_964639245.1 of uncultured Anaerolineae bacterium. Classification (GTDB taxonomy): domain Bacteria; phylum Chloroflexota; class Anaerolineae; order Aggregatilineales; family J027; genus SB15. Next base: position 147,323 of record CAZXCU010000010.1, on the reverse strand, counting down.
AGATACCCCCGACAATGCTTTTTATCCTGCGCTTGACCCGGCAGGCCGCTATATCGCCTTTTTATCCACGGATGCTGCCAATGCTGTGACACTACAGGTGTTGAACGTCAAGCGAAATGAATTTACGGTGGTCTTGACGGATGAAAAATTGAAACAGGCGGACAAGGCCAATTTCAAAATCGCCCTTTACCCGCCCTCGTGGTCGCCGGATGGCAAACGGTTGTTGGTGACACTCATTAACGAAATTGGCGATCCCAGTATCCACGCCCTTGATGTCAGCGACCTGACCAACATTCCCGCCCCAGAACGGCTGGTCGAAAATGTCACAGCGGGGGCATATGCCCCCAATGGGCGCTATGTGGCTTTCGAACATCGGGATAAACAGGGGGTTCAAAATATCTACGTGATGGTCGAAACACCCACCGAAATTAAAGTCCATCCCATCACCAACCAGACCACCGAAACCCCGTGTTTTGCCCCGCAGTTTGGCGCAGATTCGCTTAACATTTATTTCGTCTGTCAGATTGAAGGTCAGGCGGCGCTTTTCCGTTACGGGATTGAAGGCTTAACCGAAATTTCAATCGGGGTGGCAAATATTGGCAACCCGGCCCCCAGTGAAGGTTTTTTGGGTTTTGACGATGGATCGGTGATTTACTACGGTGATGAAAGTGGCACAACCATCACACCGCTCATTCAACTGGAAAATCAAAATGTCTCGCATGTGCGCTGGGTCACACTTTCCGCGCTGGATGAGTAGACAAAAATGAAAACTAGGCAGGAATTATTTATCCTGCCTAGCATCATCGCTTTTTACGCGGGTGGCGCAATCACCACCGCTTCTCCATCCAGAACCAGTGTGCCGTCTTGGTTGGTACAGGTCGTCCGAAAAGTGGCAATCCGCCGTTCTTCCCGATATTTGATGAGTTCGACCTTTGCCGTGATTTCATCCCCAATAAAAACGGGTGCTTTAAAAGATAAGGTTTGATTCAGGTAAATGGTGCCAAGCCCCGGCAGATCAATGCCTAAAATGGCGGAAATCAGGCTGGCGGTCAACATCCCATGCACAATCCGTTTGCCAAATTGGGTGGTGGCGGCATAGGCTTCATCCAAGTGAACAGAATTGGTGTCGCCGGAAACTTCGGCGAATTGACGCACATCATTCTCGGTCATCAACTTAGTGCGGGTGGCGGTCATGCCAATTTCAAGTTTCATCGCTTGTCCTATATGAATTTATAAATTGCCCTTGTAATATCATCTCGAAATTATGCCCATCACAACCTAAGGATGCTACTTTCATGAAAAAATTGCAGGACTATCAATTCATCAACCTCAAAACCTTTCGGAAAAATGGAGAAGGAGTTGTAACTACGGTCTGGTTTGCTAACCAGAGCGACAAAAAATTAGTGATGCTGACCCTGCCTTCTGCGGGCAAACTCAAACGGATAGGCAACAATCCACAGGTGGAACTTGCGCCTTGTAATGCTACCGGAAAAGAGGTCTATGGCGATTACATCATGGGCAGCGCACATCTGCTGGAAGGGGTAGAAGCGGAAACTGCCAACCGCACCCTGAATCAGAAATATGGCTGGCAAAAACGGATGTTTGGCTTTTTTTGGGGATTACGCGGTGCAAAGCCCGTTTTTATTGAAATTTTGCTGGATTAGGTTTGCCGGTGTAGGCTACAATCCTAGCAATGAATGAAAATTAGGTGGCATGACGACTCTTTATACAGATGAGCTAACCAACCTCCAAACCCTCAATAAAATCACCGAGACTTTGAATCGGGCGGTTGATGTGCATACTGCGCTCAACACCGTTCTCACCGATTTGGTGCATTTGTTGGGGTTAGAAACAGTCTGGATTTTTCTGGTAGACCCCACGGCCCAGAGCCGATGGGCGGGTCGCGGTTATCGGTTGCTGGCACATCACAATTTACCACCCGCCATGCACCCTGATAACGCGGAGGCGTGGGACGGGGGCTGTCAATGTCAAACCCTATGTAACAAAGGCCACTTCCATGAAGCCTATAACGAAGTCGTATGCAGCCGTTTGGCATCAACACATGGCAACAAGGCAGATTTGGTTGTTCATGCGTCTGTTCCCCTGCATTCTGGGGATAAAGTCTTAGGCATTTTGAATGTCGCTGCCCCCTCATGGGAGTCATTTACCCCACGTGCTTTAACCCTGCTCCATTTGGTGGGTGGGCAAATCGGGATGACTCTTGAACGCGCCCGTCTCCACGATTTGCTCCAAGAACAGCGTATTCATGAACAAATGGCGCTGCTTGATTTTTCTAATCAGTTGTTGAGCCGTCCTAATTTTGATGATTTGATGGCCTATCTGGTCGAAGCGGCGCGGAGTTTGCTGCAAGTGGATGCCAGCGCGATTCTACTGCCAGATAAAAAACGGGAAAATTTATTCTTTCGAGCCGCGAGTGGATGGTATACCACCCCCGTTGAAAAAGGCTTGCATCTGCCCAACAATGAGCGCAGTGGGCCGGGATTGGTCATGGCAACCCAGCGTCCCCTCATCATTGAAGATTTAGAAACCGACGAGCGTGTCCCTTGGATGGCAGATTGGCTGCGGGCAGAGCAGTTTCATGGTCACGCGGTCATGCCGCTCATTGTCGACGGGGAATCGATTGGAACGCTGGTGGTTAATATGCGCCAGCCCCGCTTACTGGACGAAAATGAAGTTAATTTTTTGCGTCTGCTGGCAAACCAAGCCTCGATTGCGCTGCAAACTGCCCGCCTACATCAGGAAGATGTGCGCTTGCATCGCATTGAAGAAGAACTCGCCATTGGCAAACAAATTCAACTGAGTATGCTGCCCGAACATTGTCCGATTGTGCCGGGCTGGGAAATCGAGGCCTTTTACAAAGCCGCGCAGCAGGTGGGTGGGGATTTTTACGATTTTTTCTACCTCCCACGCACCACCAACCGTTTAGGCATGGTTATTGCGGACGTATCCGACAAAGGCATTCCCGCCGCAATTTTCATGGCACTCAGCCGCACTTTGATACGCACGACTGCCCTCACCGGACGTAATCCGGCGGCGGCACTCATGCGGGCAAATGAACTCCTGCTCAAGGACAGCCAATCCGACGCATTTTTAACCGCCTTTTATGCTATTCTCAATACGAAAACAGGACGGCTCGATTGGTCAAATGCGGGGCATAACCCGCCCTTGTGGTACGAATCGGCCACCGGGAAATTTCATAAACTGAGCATTCCGGGCATTGTGTTGGGTATTTTTGAAAATATCAAACTCAACGAAAATGCCATTTTCATCTCCCCGTCCGATTTTGTCGTGTTTTATACCGATGGTGTAACCGAAGCCATGAGCGCAGATGGTGAAGTTTTTGGCGATGAGCGTTTTATTGAGACCCTCAGCCGTTTTGCCAACAACAGCGCCTATCAGATGATTCGCGGTGTGATTGATGCAGTGAATATTTTCACCCTGAACACCCCCCAATCCGATGATTTCACGCTGTTCATTGTCAAGCGCCAGCCCAAATAGTTTTCAGCCAAAATCATTGGCTAAGCGCTAACACCGCCGCTTTAATAAAATTTAACCCCGTTTTTGTGGAGTTTAGGCATTCACACGTTACAATTTTCACGTTTCATGAGGAGATTGTAACGTTGAAAAAGCTAGCACTGATACTCATGGTGCTTGTGTTGGTTGGCGGGATTTTCCCGACAGCCTCCGCACGACAGGATACCATTGAAATTACTTTTACCCACATTTTCACCGACGATTTACGCAAAGAAGAGGTTCAAAAACTGGTTGACCAGTTCATGGCAGAAAATCCCGGTATTGTGGTCAAGGTACAGGCCGAATCCGATGATTATGGGGTGGTGTTTGACAGTTCCCTGTTAGCCGCCAGTCAGGGAAATGCTCCCCATGTGGTGCAGGTGGAAGATGCGCTTTCCCAACTCGCCATAGACTCGACTTTTTTTGTCAAAATCAGCGATTATGCGAGTGAAGAACAGCTTGCCAGTTTGGATGACCTGCTGCCGCTGGTTCGCAGTTACTATACATTGGGCGAGGATTTCTGGGCTGCCCCCTGGAATTCATCCAATCCCTTGCTGTATTACAACCGCGAAATGTTTGAACAAGCCGGTTTAGACCCCGATGCCCCTCCCACCACCTTTGATGAGATGTTGACCGCCTGTGAAGCCATCATGAGCGCCAATATTGAAGGTTTAACCGCCTGCGCGAATTGGCCTGTCACCAGTTGGTTTACCGAACAATGGCTTTCCATGGAAGGTGCATTGTTTGTCAATAATGATAATGGACGCAGCACCCGCGCTACCGAAGTTCTGTGGAACAGCCCGGAAATGCTGAATATTTTCACATGGTGGAAAACGATGGCGGACAATGGCTACTACACCTATTCGGGGCAGCCAGAAGCCTACACGGGTGAAGCCATCAGCTTTTTGAGCAAACAAACTGCTATGCACATCACCAGCACCGCCGGACTCACCAACTTGATTTCTTTCAGCAAAGCGCAAGGATTCACCCTTGGCATAGCCCCCCTCATTAAACCCAATGCTGAAGCCAACAATGGGCTAACGGTGGGTGGTGCGGCGCTGTGGGTAACAACCGGACACCCGGAAGAGGAAATTCAAGCGGCGGTGGATTTTGTCTTTTTCATGACCAACACCAATAACATTGTTCAGTGGCACAAAGGCACAGGCTATTTCCCGAATCGCCAATCATCCTATGATATTTTGAATGAGGAAGGCTGGTTTGAAGCCAACCCCGCTTTTGGCATTGCGCTGACACAGTTATTGAGCGCTCCTGAGTCCAACAGCGCCAACGCGGGCGCAATTATGGGCCCCTACGGGCAGGTACGCGATGTGCATAATCAAGCGGTGCAATCCATGATTGACGGTGGGTCTTCTCCTGAAGAAGCGCTCGAAGCTGCCATTCAACTCGCCAATGACCTGTTGGAAGAATACAACAGCGTTGTCGGTGGATAAGTTCTGATTTTAAATTCATCAATGGGATGGGTGGTCAGCACACATCCCATTTTTTATCTGCGGGAGCAAGACCAATGCAGCGCCTTGAGGCAACCTATCAACATATTTTATTGCTGGTGAGTTTGGGAATATTCCTCTATTTTTTTGGTACACAATTTGACGGCGTGATGAATCTGGCGGAAATGTTAAGTAACGCTGTTTCTTCAATTCCGCAATTTGTTGAAAATGTGGCAGCCTATTATGAAATTTTGACCTTCGGGCGGTTGTGGCGTTCGCTGCTGGTCGGGGTCATTGTCGGAAGTGTGGCGACGGCGCTTCTGTTCTGGAACAAACGTCCCGCCAATCAGCTGTTTGCCCTTTGGATTAGCTTGGGCGGGATGGTTGGGATGGTTAGCAGCCAGATTTTGATGTACCCGATGCAACATTGCTCCTATGGATCCCAAGCCAGCGCATTTGAGTTTCGGGCAGGTATGGCGACCAGTGTCGTAAGCAGTTTTATTTTGCTGCTGCCTTTGTGGACAGTGTTTACCAACCGCATTAACCCGCGTGATTTTGCCAGTACCGCCGGATATTTTCGCAATTATGGGCTGCCCTATTTACTCCTACTGCCGACGCTGCTCATGCTGATTATTTTTTTGTACTATCCCGCAACCCAGATGATTACTACCTCGCTCAATGCCAAAATTTTCCCCCTGCCCCAAGAGCGTTTTGTCTGCCTACAAAATTATGAAAGTTTGACCACCGACGACATCATTTATCGAAATAGTTTTACCCGTACTTTGCTGATGACAGCCGCGATTGTCACCTTGAGCATTAGTCTCTCGTTGATGGTGGCCGTGCTGGCTTCGCAGAAGGTCAAAGGGGCAAATTTTTACCGTACCCTGCTCATCTGGCCTTATGCGATTTCGCCGGTGGTGACGGGGGTGATTTTTCTATCGCTGTTTCGGGAAGGTGGCTCTGGGCTTATCAACTACACCTTAGATAATCTTTTCGGGATTCAACCCAAGTGGTTACGCAGCGCGGAGCTTGCCCCATGGGTGATTATTCTGGCTTCTGTCTGGAATGTGATGGGGTTTAACATCCTCTTTTACGTGGCGGGCTTGCAAAATATCCCGCAGGATTTGCTAGAAGCTGCCGCATTAGACGGCGCGAATCGGGTGCAGCGTTTTTTCCGCATTACTTTTCCCTTGCTCGCTCCGTTTACCTTCTTTTTACTTGTCACCAACATTACCTTTTCATTTTATGGGATTTACGGGGTGGTTAATACCCTGACTGGAGGCGACCCCCCTTTAGGGCCGGCAGGGTCAGAGGGGGGTGCAACCAATGTCCTCATTCACAAATTGTATCAGGATGGCTTTCAGTCCGGCGCACCGATTGGACAAGCCGCGGCCCAATCCCTGATTTTATTTTTGCTGGTGTCGGTGATGACCGTCATTCAATTTCGTATTATCGAACGTCGTGTGACTTACGGGGGATAAGACCATGTTCATCCACACAAAAACCCGCTATTGGACACACCTTGCGCTCATCATCGTGTGTATTTTTATGGCTTGCCCGGCGCTGTATGCGTTGCAAGTGGCGACTTTGACCGTTGAAGAAGCCTTTGATGTTCCACCGCGTCTGTTCCCCCCCAGCGATGATTTTTTGAACAATGTCGAAAATCTCTTCAATTCACAGGATTTTGACCAGCTCCTGTGGAACACCATCGTTGCCGCATCGGTGACAGTGGTGGTCAAAACCGCGCTGGCGATGCTGGCGGGCTTGGCGTTTGTGTACTATCGCTTTCCCGGCAAAATTTTCCTGTTTTTCTTTGTTCTGCTAACGATCCTCATGCCGACTGAAATTATCTTTGTTCCCCTGTTTAATTTGATGCAGAAATTGGAATGGGGCGCGAAATTTCCTAAATTGGCGCTGACCGTGCCATTTTTAGCCACCGCCACCGGAGTGTTTTTATTTCGCCAGCATTTCAGCAACATTCCGCGTGAACTGGTCGAAGCGGCACAAATGGACGGCGCAACCCCCCTGCGCTTTCTCTATGCGGTACTCCTGCCCATGTCATGGAATGTCATCGGGGCGCATGTGGTCATCCAGTTTATTTATATGTGGCATCAATACGCATGGCCTTTATTTGTGGTTTCGCCAGAGGAACAGTTGATTCAGGTGGGGGTTCGTAATGCCACCACTTCAGGGGGACAAACCGATTTTGGGCTACTCATGACGGCAGGGATTATTGCATCCCTACCGCCCTTAATTTTGTTTTTGCTGCTCCAACGTCAGTTCATGAATGGCTTCGCCCTGACACGGGATAAATAACCGTTGCTTAGATGATTTCGTCCTCTTGGAGACGAACTTTCATTTTGCCAAGGGAGTCTTCGATGCTATAGTCGGAAACGGCGTGTTTACCATTGCCGTTTCCAACATGCACTTTGCGTTTTTGATGGGTTTTGTTGTTGGAAAGCAGGCGGAACCCCACCACAAAACAGGCAAGGATGACCATAACGCGGATGAACATACTGGTTGCCAGCAGGAAAATTGATCCTAAACCGACAAACATCACGCCGCTTATCATCGCAAACCAGCGTCCAATCATCCGTAGGTCTTTAATTTCCATGCGTTCGCCCATAATCATCAAACCAACACCAAAAAACACGCCGTAGAGCGTCCACGCGAACGCCCAGCTTTCCCAGTAACCGGTCACGGCTTGAAAGAGCAGCAACCCGCCCGTGCCAGCCACCAACATGCCGGGAACCGCCAACGCGCCCATTTCCTTATTGCCCGAATATGCTGCGTACATGATGCCTAAGCCGGGCAGTAAGATAAACAAGGGCCAGAGTTTACTCATGCCAAGTAGCAGCAGCACGCCAAATCCAATCAGGGCGAGTGCGCCAAAGGTGCGTTTATTCTCACTATTGAGTGAAAGTGACATGGTGCATTTCCTCATCTTTGTGTATGTTCTACCCGTATATACGTGGCAAATGGCGTTCAGGTTTCGCAAGCATGTTATAATTCGATTTACATCAAGAAGGAAAATATTTCATGACCAATAAACCGCCTGTTATTTCGCCATCTTCTGTGCCAGAAGGTCGCCAAGGCCCGATTAACCTGAATACCAACTGGGCCTGCCCGCGCTGCGGCGCAACCGATTTGGCCTCGACCTATCTGGTCGATTACAGCAATAATTTTGGAAATGTCTATCTTGCCCCCAAAGGGCTGCGCCTGCGGAAACTGCGTCGTTTATTCCGCCCGTTCAGAGCGCTGACTATTGTTTATGCAGATACCTGCCGCAACTGTGGGATGGTTATTCTGGAAGTCAATACAGAAGATTTAGCCGAAGCTGAAAAGCGCTTTGGAAGGCGATAAGAAAATCTGTGGCACGTCGTAAAATTGTGTATCACCCCAAACAGGATTTTTATGAGATTCTGGGGGTTCAGGCCAGCGCCACCCGCGAAGAAATTCAACGGATTTATCGCCAGAAGGCCAAATTGCTGCATCCTGATGTCAACCCGGAACGGCGTGATTGGGCAACTGAACAGTTTCAACTGCTCAACGAAGCGTATGACGTGTTGAGTGATGCGGATTTGCGAAAACAGTATGACGAGGTACGCTGGCCTTATATTTTGCCCAAAGCAGCCCCGCGTCCGACTCCCGGTAGCACTTGGTCAGCCGAAGATAAATGGTGGGAACAGCCCGTCAAGCCATCCAAACAAAGTTCCTTTGACCCATTTTATGCGTATGCTCCCCCAGCCCGTAGACAGGCGGGTGCATGGTTAGAAAAATATGGCTTGGGTGCTGCCCGCCCGATGTATGCCGCAGTGGTGGACTTATTCAACAGCCCCTACCGTTTTACCCTCTATCTCCTTGCCGCGATGGTGTTTTCGGTGATGGGATTCATCCTGATGGATTTGAGCTTTGGCTTCACCAATGAGGCTGCCACGCTGGATAATCAAGTCAATCCTGCCCCGACACAAGTTATTGCGGTAAGTCCTGTGACAAACGGCCTTGTTCCCACCCAGATACCACCTACAGCCCCCCCAACGCTCTCCTTAACGGCCTCCCTGAGAACCTGTGCGCCGGACATTTTAATTACCGTGCGGTCTCTCGAAATGGTGGGGCGTGTGCTGCAAATCAAAGCTGATTATCTGATTCGCAATGGGGATACGATCAGCCGGATTCGAAATATTTCTTTAACACAGGTCAATGTGCTGGATGAAACTCGTGTGGAACGGGTGCAGGGAACAGAAATTGTTGAACCGAATATTGATTTTGTGTTGACGGCTAGCCCGACTCTGGAAGATGAAACGCCCCTACTCGATAATTTTACCGATTCTGTGCTGGCTAGCGGCACCTACTGGCTGCGCTGGACTCCTATTCTCTCGAGTGGCACAGCTTACCGTTCCTGTGACCAGCTCATTGAAATTTCAGCGCCGTAGGGCAATCCACAAGCCGTTTGATGCTTTGAATCGCCCTACCTCTCCCGAACATTAGCGGGTTAGGGTTGCGTACAAATCGCGGGTTTCTTGGCTGGGATTGATGTTCAATTTTTCATGCAAAATCTCTGTGACCATCCGAAACTGCTGATGAATAGCTTCATAACGTCCCTGCGCCCCATAAATGGTCATGACATCCCGATGCACGTCCTCGCGGTCTGGCTTTTCCCCGATTGCACGGATGAAATAGCCCAATGCACGTTCATTTTCCTGACGGGCTTTGTAAATCCGCGCTAAGCTAATGAGGGCTTGCGCGTAGGAATTTCGCAGTTCCGCCCGCCGTACCCGCACCCAATCCATACGCTTATCAATCACTTCTTTGAGGAACTGCCCACGATAAATTTGAATGGCTTTGGCCCAATGTTCTTCTTCTTCCGCGTCGGTGGCTGCGTCCATCGCCGATTCGATGTGATTTTCAAAAATTTTCGCATCGTAAATGCGGTTAATCCGCTCGTTGGGGATGTAAAAACCATTTTCGTAACTGGTTAAATCGTAGCCTAACTTTTCACTAATTTTTCGTTTGGTGACATGAAATACATTGGTTGCTTCTTTAACATCCAATTCGGGCCAGAAAGTGTCAAAAATTTCGGTACGTGTGACCATCGATTTGTCTACAAAAAAGTAAAACAAATTACGCGGCAGGCTGCCTTCCCACGCCGTAATCGGACGACCATCAATCAACACCCGTGACCCACCCGCAAGCGCATAGACTTCGAGTTGCCCGCGCATTTCCGGTTCTTGGAAAATCCCACTATTGAGGGCTTCATCATCTCCCAACGAAATTGCCAAACCATCGTTGATCAGGTCATTCCACGGTTGTTTGCGGAGTTCCCGCCCATTAATAATCAACTGCACATTTTCAGGCAGGTGTTGGGGCAAAGCACGGAAAAATTGGTTCAAGTTGTTGTCATGGTGAGGCAGCAAATCCAAATGATCCAGCAAAAGTACAAATTTTTCTTGGCGCAGGGCGGCTAAATCTGTGCTAATTCCTTCGGCCCAACGCGCCGGGTTACTCGAAACTTGCAGCGCCTGACGGGTTGAATCGCCAAATTCAATCGGAAACATCGCATCGTGAGAGAGATTCCAAAGGAAATTTTTAAGCGAACTGTCGTCCTCATTCAACGCATAATAATACATTTTATCAGCATAATGTTTATACAATAGGGAAATCAGGGCAGTATGTTGGCGGTGACGGGGGTAGAGGATGATAATGCTCTTGCCTTGCGTTTTGTTGTAGACCGCCTGCGCTGCGGTAGCAGCAAGCGCTTCTACGCGGTCTTGATACTCCGGTAACATATATAGAGACCCCTCTCTGGTATTTTTAAGTCGTATGACTTAGTAATAATTCCCACAACATCACGAAGATATTACAGGATTGCTATTTTGTCAATATAAAAATGAGTGGAAAATGAGAAAAAACCGAACGATTAATACAAGTTACCTGTTTACTCCAACTGGCGAACGAAGTTAATCACATGCCAGCGCTCGGCATCGGTCAATTCTGTCCCATATAGATGTCGTCCTACGCGCCCACGCACTAAGAGACGAAACATATCTTCATCCGATTCTTCTGCCAGCGCTTCCCTGAGGGGTTGACCAGCACGGTAAATCGGCGCAATATACGGACGGCTGCTGCCCTTATTTCCGTGACATGCGGCACATTCAACTTGATACACAAGGTGTCCACGACTCACTGATTCTTGGTTGGCGGGAATCGGATTCGTCACCTCGGGTAAGGGATTCCGTTGTTCCTCTACCCGACGACTGGTTTCAGCAAAGAAAAATGCCCCCCCCACCGTGATAATAACAAGAAAGATAACACTGGCAGCCGTTATTGCCAAAATTTCTTTTGTCCAGTCGAGTGATTGCACGAAGGCATAAATGGGCGGAATAATCCACAAGCACACGACCCCGGCAACAAGTAAGGCAGTGAGCCAGTGAAAAATTCCGGCGGCACGGGTTTTGGCATCTTGTACTTCGTCGGTTATCTTCCACTTCAGAAGGGCGCGAACTGGTGCAGCATTGCCCTCGTTAATGTCAATCAGCACATCCCAATCGGCAGCGCGGGTGATGTCTCCACTCGCCCCGACCCACAAACCTGCTTCGCTAAAATCGAGCGCAAGCGGGGCAGTATACACCCCGCGTTCTGGCTGTGAAAACCGAATTTTTATGCTATCCACTTCGGCAGCTGTCCCATTTTTTAAAATACTGACATCATATGAATTCGCACCTACCGCACCGGGACTGACAGTAAGCTGCACTTCATAGCCTTCAACGGTCATGGTTTTGGCTGCAAGTTCGACCTCCCCACGCGCACTATCAGGCGATGGCGGCGGAGTCGCGGGCAACGTGGCGGCGGCGACCATCACAACCAGCGCAAAAATCATTTCTACCCGCAGCGTTTGCGGGAACTGGCGAAACCGTTCATGCGGTTGCAGCCAAGCCGCGATTTTTGCCATTTTTTCCGGCGAGCCAGCGATAAAATGGATTCCCCCAAGCGCCAAGAGCGGCAGTATCAGCATCAATTTGGCAAGTAGCGTGAGGCCGTAAGTGCTATCTGCCATGTCCGATGGCGCATAGAGATTAACGGTGGAAGCGTACAACCCTGTTGTGACGATTAAACTCACACAAATGACTGCCATTGGGGAATAGCGCTTGAGAAGTGCCAGAATCGCCTTGCCACGCTGCTCTGGTGAGAGGGGGTGCAGCGCAGGACGCAGCACCAGCGCTAGCGTGATAAGCCCGCCAATCCACGCTGCCACCGCGCTGAGATGCACAAAATCCATGACCACGGAAAGGGCAGGCCAAATCGGAGAACCGGACGCATGACTAATCAAACTCAGTGTTCCCAAGGCCAGCAGCGCCAGCACCCCATTCACGAGCCATAAAATATGGGTACTGCCCGGACGATTCTTGGCTTGCTGCGCGGCCATCACTTGGATCCCCAGCATGGCTACCAGCAAAACCATCCGAATTTGCCAGACATCACCAAAATTTGTCCCTTGCAGCACAATATTCAGCGAATCGCCGGCAAAAACTCCGGCAAGGTCGGTCTCTACCAGCGACATGGTAATTTGAAGCAGTGCCAGCCCATTGACCACCAGTGCTACCCACAAACTTAGCCAAACCAATCCGCTTAAACGAAGCATCACACGCGGTGGAAGATTGCCCAAGGTCCACTGGGCATTACCCCACGCCGGACGCAGCACCATGGGATACATTAAGAAAGTGCCAAACAGGACAGTGAGCGCTAAAGTGAGCAGAATCCGCCAGACAACTTCCAAAGGAACGGCGGTTCCCTGTGTGCCAGCCTCATCAAAACTGCCGACCTGCTCTCCTACCCAGAACACCAGCGTATCATTGACCGCGTGACCGTCGCTGGTAAAAACCGGACGCATCCTGACAAGGTAGGCCCCTTGGGGTAAATCCGGCGGCAAACTGACCACCAATTTGGCAGTGTTTTGATCATCCGTGCCGCCATCCCGCAAATCGACTTTTTCGCCGCGCTGGTTAAACACCTCAATGGTGCTAAAACGCGGTTCTAGCCCTTCCGAAAACCAGATTTGAACAGTGTTCGGGGCGCGGGTCACCACTGAACGATCTGCCGGAATCGAACGGACGATGTAGCCGTGTCCCTCTGTTTTGGGGACTCCAACCGTGAGTAGCAAACTGCTCAAAAAAAGAACCGTCAGCAGCCAGCGTTTGAAAATCATGGGAGCGAAATGTGGGAGGTATCGTGGGCAGGTCGGACAATTTCGAGGGGATTTTTTCTCATCAGCCATGCGCCAATGGCTCCGGCGACCACCAGCAACCCCATGAAAAAGGCAAAAACCTCATAGGTGGGATGAGCTTCTTCTGTATTCGCTGCACTTTGTGATTTTTGACCCACCCAAAAAATAAAACTGCTGCTTGGTTCATGTCCATCACTTTGCACTTGGGCTTTGGCGGTTACAAGATATGCGCCCGGTTCTAACTTGCTGGAAAGACTTGCATAAATGAGTGTCGTGTCATTTTCATCATGGACAGTTTCACTTAACGGGATATTTTCACCGGTTGAACTGCGAATCGCGCTGATTTCACCCGAGCCTACGACCAGTGGCTCATTAAACCAGACTTGGATTTTCTGTGGCGATTCCACCAACTCTGCCCCATCTATTGGGTCAGTAGTGACGACATACCCATGCGCGAGAACCTGAGCTGCACCCCACAAAAGAAACACCAAAAGTACGATTTTTTTCATGATGACTTTGTGAAATTTATCCCTTTTGGAGATTGTAACGGTTTTGGGGCTTATCCACCAGACAAAGTACGCTAAGATTCCAAAGAACGGAAACTTTGTAGTAAAGGGTTGTTCTTGCGACGCATTCTTCTTATTTTACTCACTATGACTATCCTTGTCGGGGTTGTCTTAGCCATTTTTCTCATCTTTGGGCTAAACACGCCCTCCGATGCGCCGATTAACGAAGGGGATGATATTTTCCCCACGCTTAAGGGGACAAATCTGCTGCTGGAACAAAAAACTGTCCCGAATGATCTGGCGGAGGGTCTCAAATTGGTGATGGTGTCGTATGATTCTGACCAGCAAATTTACGTGGATAAGTGGCTTAAACCGCTTGAAAAACTCAACGAACAGTACCCCCAGCTTTCAGGTTATTATGTACCGCTTCTACCGCAGGATACCCGCGATGCTGCCGTTGCCATTTTAGGTGGAATGACTCTTGCCGCGAGTGGGGATGAAGACCGCGCCCGTACTATTGTTGTTTTTACTGATGTTGAGGCCTTTAACGAAATTACGGGCATAGAAAGCGTGGACGAAGTGCAGCTTTTTTTACTGGATGAAAACAACCAGATACGCTGGCAGGGTGCAGGGGCATATCAGTATGAAACGCTGCAATCACTGGAACAAACGCTGTCAGCATTAACCAAGTCATAGGGGGTATCGTATAGAAAGATACCCCTTTTATAACCGCTAGGCTTCTTCGCGCAGATGAATGTAATTAAGCTGCGAGAGGGTGCGTACTTGCTGGTCAGCATGATAGCTGCTGCGAACCAATGGGCCAGATTCGACCCATTTGAACCCCAAATCGAGGCCAATCTGTTTGAGTTCTTTAAATTCTTCGAGGGTGTAGTAGCGGTCAATGGGCAGGTGTTTGCGACTGGGCTGAAGATACTGCCCTAAGGTCAAAATATCCACGCCAATCGCTGCCAAGTCCGTCATGACTTCAACTACTTCGTCAAAGGTTTCACCCAATCCGAGCATGATGCCGCTTTTGGTTAGTACAAGCGGGTCAAATTTTTTGGCGTTGCTCAAGGTAGTCAGCGCCCAATCATAGTTGTCCTGAGGTTGCACCTTTTTAAACAAACGCGGCACGGTTTCTACATTGTGATTGAGAATTTCCGGTTGGGCATCCATCACAACTTTGAGTGCTTCGGGATTGCCTTTAAAATCGGGAATCAGAATTTCGATACTACATCCCTTGTGAATCCGACGGATAGCCCGAATAACCATCGCAAAAATGGGTGCGCCGCCATCCTCGCGTTCGTCACGGTTGACGCTGGTAATCACCACATGCCGCAGATTCATCGCCTTGACGGCGTTGGCGATTCGCATTGGTTCGCCCCAGTCCAGCGGCATCGGCATTCCAGTTTTGATGTCACAAAATCCGCATGAACGGGTACAAGTATCGCCCATCATCAAGAAAGTGGCAGTTCCCGCCCCCCAGCATTCGCCCATATTCGGGCAGCGGGCTTCTTCACACACCGTATGCAGGGATTTTGTCCGCATCTGGCTACGAACAAATTCATACGTATCGCCAGAGGGGGCTTTGACTTTAATCCACGGGGGACGGCGCGGCCCGACCACACCTTCGGGGTTGTGACGTTCACTGCCACGTACCCCATGACGCGGATTCTGGGGTTTGTCGTCGTCTTCCAGAATCGGAATATCGTTGAGATTAATCAAATCAGTCACAGGAAATTTTGCCTCACTGTGTTTTCTGAAAATTATAACAGTCATTCATGAGGACAGGGGTGATTGGTCTGCCCTTACCTCGCGTTTTCAAATTCGGTCATGTCAATTACATCAATCGTAAATGGCAGGGATGGGTCAACAATCATGCTGACTAAGGGCGCAAGCGATACCCCATCAAAATTGGTAACATAGACTTTGCCATCCAGATAGGCAACATCGCTTGGTTCGCGGAAATCTTCCGCCAGCACGGTAAACAGGCCCATCTCGTCCACCATAGCAACCTGATTGCTGTCGTAAATCGTGAAAATGACGTTGCCTTCGTCGTCTACGGTTAAACCATCCAATTCTCGTTCGCGCTGTTCATAAATTTCGGTAATGTCGCCCGGTTTGCCATCTTCCCCGATAACCACCCGATACACCACACCATTACTTGAATCGGCAACCACCAGTGCGTGATGCACCGGATCATATTCTAATCCGGTGGGGCGGGCATTTTCACGCGGTTCGGGCAATTCCCACCATGTCGCGCCCGTGCCATCCGGTGTGTAAAAGCGTACTTCGCCAAGCTGTGTATCTGTGGCGTAGAGCGTGCCATCCGGGGCAAAGGCAAGGCTGTTTAGCAATTCTGTATCGGGAATATCGCCAAAGTCTGTCACCGTACCGTCCGGGGTAATTTTTTTGATTTTCGACACACTTTTACGCGGATCACAGTTCTCGCGGTCTATCACATATAAATCCCCACTGGGGCTAAATGCCATGCCAGACGCTGCCCCGACTCCGCTGTCTGCTTGGAGATAGGTTTCCATTGCCCCATCGGTTGTAATTTTCCAGATTTCGCCTGTGCAATAACTTCCACTGTAAAGACTGCCATCTGCCGCAATCGTCAGCGCTTCAGGATAGGCTTTTTTATCCTCAAATTCCACGAGTGTTTCAATGCGGATGCCTTCCATATTGGTTTTGGGTTCGTTGCGTTCCCCTTGGATGGAATCCAAGGTAACGTACAAAGAAAACCCACAAATTGCGACAATCCCACCAACAAACAGCAACACAAGCAGCAGATTGAACCGCCGCATCCGACGGGTATGAGTGGTTTGAAAATTCGCCATGATGTTCCACCACCTTGTCAATACAACAAAAAAGGGCGCTGTGTGCGCCCTGTACTGGCGGAGAGAGTGGGATTCGAACCCACGACGGGGGTAAACCCGTACTCGCTTTCCAAGCGAGCGCATTAGGCCAGACTATGCTACCTCTCCGAATTGCGCGTTACTGTAATCATTAGCACAGAAATTGTCAAGGGACAACCCCCCCCGAAACGGCGCTTCAACACGCACGAATTTGAATTTTTATGGATGGCAAATTGGGTTATACCCGTGCCGCCGAATTTCGATTGGCATAATCCATATCTTCAATGACACGGTTAAAGGCGCGTACAAACCGCCGCACACTGCTAAAGCGTTCGGTAGGATGTTTAGCCAGCGCCTTGAACAACACACTTTCGAGCTGGTCTACCAATTCTTCATCGTAGCAAAGCAGGGGCAAGCGGGCAGGTTGTGCCATATGAATTTGCTGAACAGCCCGTTTGGGTTGATGTTCGACCTGTTTCACGGGGGGGAGATAAAATCTGCCGGTGAGGGCTTCGTAAAGCACCGCCGCAAAAGTGTATAAATCCGAAAGGGGGGTCACTCGCTCGCCGCGTGCCTGTTCGGGCGACATATAAATCAGCGTTCCCGGCTGCCCATCATTCAGCGCTTCAAATTCGGGCTTGTTCGGGTTAAAGGCCAGCCCAAAATCCGTCAATTTGAACCAACCGGTTTCTTTGGAGTACAAAATATTTTCGGGCTTAATATCCCGATGAACAATGCTACGCTCATGGAGATAGGCCAAGCCATCCCCCACCTGATGCGCCAGATTCCACACCATTTCGAGGTTCAAGGTACGGTGTTCATTCAGCATATCATACAGCGTGCCGCCGTCCATATATTCCATGACCAACACAGCAGATTGATTTTTTTCGTCAATTTGTAAACTGTGAACAGTAATCAAACTGGGGTGGAAAAAATTCGCGGTGGTTTGCGCCTCGTTAACAAAGGCCGCCCACTCAGCATCGTCGTGACTGAGTTCCGGGCTAAGATTTTTCAGTACCACCCATCGATCCAACACGGTGTCATGCGCCAGAAAAACTTCGGCAAATGCCCCTGTCCCGATTTTCTTGATGATTTTGAAGTCTTTGAACGTACCCCCGACTTTTAAACTCACGTCCGACTTTCCTTCCGTCTCATGCTGAAAACCTTGAAAGAGCAAATGGTTGTCCTCGATGCTGTGCTTTTCTCTAGTGTAGTGAGTTTTCTGGGAGAATAGCAATCCCAGATGATAAATTTTTTATGAAAAATGCTACCATTTTCTAACGTTTTAGCAACTTTTCACCAACTTACTTTTCGATAACGTTCAGAAAAACCCTGCTGCATTTGAAAACCGAGCATTATAATCTTTTCATGACACCCACACATGGAAGGTTAGCAATGGGATGATACGGGTTGTAGCGTAGATGAGATATTCGTAAAGTTAGCATTCTCTAGGTGGTTGAGTTGGAAGTAGGTATGGATTGGAAGTCATTGTAAGCACACTTGGCATTGTTCTAATATTATCGTTCATTACCTTCCTTGCAAATCTGGCAGATATACGCCAAGAAACGGGACTGAAAGCCCTGCTCATTTTTTCGCTGTTAGGGCTAAATTTCATGGTGGTCGCATCCGGTATCTTGGCGGTAGCGATGCCAGAAAATGAAAATATCGAATCCGCCGAACTTGCGCTGGGGGGCTTGACTCTGGTGATTTCTGCGGTTGCCGGGTTGCTTTTGCTGCTCCCTTCAGTCCGGCAATGGACAGCGCAATTTTTCCCGCAAGGATTTTCGCAAGGGTTGCCTGAAAAACCTACCTTTCCCATGATGAACACCCTCAATGATGGTGACATTGAGTTTGGCGACTTCTCCCCCAAACAACCGGTCAATCGAACTGCAACGGTTGGTTTTCGTCCCGAAAGTTGGGTGCATCTATGGGCGCTCATGCTGGTGCTTCTGGTGATTGGCTTGCAAATTTCCAGCTATTTTCTGTCCGGCGGATTAGAAGGGGTTGCTGACGATATTGGTGTCGATTACGCGACCCTGTTTGCTAATTTGCTTCCGATGGTCATTATTCCATTTCTTGGTGTGGGCATTTTTTTACGACGTACTCCGCGTCAAGCATTTGAACGGTTGGGCTTGGGCGGTTTAACATGGACAGGTGTTGGCGCATCGTTTGCGATTACCTTTGGGCTGCTCTCGCTGGTGTTCATCTTCAATGTCATCTGGTTACTGCTGGTCTCAGAAGAAACTTACAACGAACAAACGGAAGCCATTGAAGCGCTTAACGAGAGCATCAACACTGTCGGTTTGGCCTTCATGCTGGCGGCGACGGCAGCGATTGGGGAGGAAATTGCCTTTCGTGGTGGACTCCAACCGGTTTTTGGATTCTGGGCGACGGCTTTCATTTTCACGATTATCCATGTTCAATACACCCTAACGCCCGCCGCATTTTTGATATTTTTTGTGGCAATTGCACTGGGTTGGGTGCGCCAGCGTTTTAACACGACCACCGCGATACTTGTCCATTTTCTCTACAACTTCACCCCGCTTCTGTTGGGGCAACTTGCGCCAGATGCCCAAAATAGTTTCATCAGGCTGCTGTTTTAATGGTGGAGATGCTCAAAATTTCCACCGAATACGGCACTGCCCACGTTTTCGAGAAAATCTACGGATTGGACGAAATTCACGGGCATTGGCCCCTCAAAACATGGCTGACCTGTTCGCTGTCTGATTTTCTGCGGGGTAAAAAAATCGCTCCCGCCGATTGCCTCTTTCTCGATATTGAAACGGCGGAGATGGGCGATATGGGAACACTACCGTTTATGGTGGGGGTGGGGCGCTTTACCGAACAGGGATTTTTACTTTGGCAATATTTTTTGCCTGACCCCGACTCCGAAGCTGCGATGCTGGTCTCGCTTGCCGATTTAATTCGGGACTTTGCCGCGCTCGTAACCTTTAATGGACGGGGATTCGATGTCCCTATTCTGGAGTCGCGCTTTAACCTACACGGGCAGCATGTCGCCCTTAAGCGCCTGCCCAATTTAGACTTGCTGCCCTTTGCCCGTTTGCGCTGGCGGAACAGCCTCCCCTCCCGCCGTTTAATTCACCTTGAACGGGATGTCCTCAGCATCCAGCGTACCAGCGACGATGTGGAGGGTTTTCAAATTCCCATCATTTACGCAACCTATCTCCGTGACAATGACTTTGAGCCGATTCGTCATGTGCTATATCACAACGAAATGGATGTGGTTTCGATGGTGTCATTGGGAACAGAACTGGCACAGGTCAACCAAGAACCGCGTGCCAAAAGTCTCACATGGCAGCATATGATGGACATGGGGTTGTGGTATCTGCGGCATGGCAAAAGCACGCAAGCCGAACAAGCACTCAGTGAGGCGCTGGAACGGATTCCCCCGCCAGAGCAGCAAATTTTCATTCTGGAAAAACTCACCACGCTCCTCACCACGCAAGGACGCAATAAGGAGGCGGTGTCCTACTGGGAACTCTGGCATGAATTGGATGATGTCAATCCCGAACCACGCCTTGCGCTTGCCAAATATTACGAAACCTTTGAAAATGACGCGGCAAAAGCGCTTTACTGGTCTAAAGTTGCTTTGGATGCAGCCGAAAATCTTCCGCCCAGCCCGCAAAAAGGCATGATTTTCGCTGCCCTACAAAAACGTCTTAAACGCTTACAAAAACAGGTGGGAAAATAAATGCGTGTTGGTCTTATCCTCTGTATCCTTGCCGCTTTGATAGGCAGTCTTTCCGCCCAATCTACTCCCATCAAAATTTGGATTGTCGGAAGTGCGCCGGTAGATTTGCTGCGTTCGGTGAATCCTCTCTTTGAATCGGGCGAATATGTCTGGACAAGCAATCTGGAGGAGGCCGATTTAGCGCTGGATTTTGAACGGCAGTCCGGCATGGTTACAACACGCTGGATTTACGTCCCGGTGGTTCCCTTTGCTCACACCGCCGAACAACTCCGATGGGAAGATGTCCGCCGCTATTGGGCAGGCGACCTGACCGCTTTAAGTTACCTCACCCCCACCAACACCCCGCCCGAATTTGCGGCCTCCAATGAAACCTTACGGGCGATGGTCAGCGTCTTGGGCAACCCCGCGTCGAATGTGCCTATTCAATATGCCGAAACCACCGATGCGCTGCCTGCCCTATTGTGGAATACCCGCCTAAATACATGGGGCATCATGAGTTTTAGCCAGCTGACCACTGATTTAAAAGTCCTAACCATAGACCGTTTTAATGTGTTTGGCGATGACTTTGATTTAGAGGCCTACCCGCTTGCGACTTACATCAACCTCAAGGGGGATGAACAAAAATTAGCGCTGGCAATAGAAGATTTGCTGGCGTTGGGGTCGTGGCAGCCCTCGAACCGTAACCCCGAATTGTTAGGGCGGGTGGTTTTAACAGGTGTAACCGCCCTCACCCGTGCCACCGCCGCCGAAATGGAAGAACGGGGATTGCTTGCGCCGGCGGAAGGGGTCATGCCCTTTTTTGAGGATGCCGATTTGCTGCATACCAGTAACGAAGTCTCTTTCTCAGAAAATTGTGGCTATCCTGACCGCTACGGGGGGGTAGTATTTTGTTCCGCAGATAAATACCTTGAACTCCTCACTTATATCGGTCTGGATGTGGTTGAACTCACAGGCAACCATATTAATGATTACGGCGCGGGGGCATTTCGCCGCACGCTGGATATTTACGATGAAAATGGCATTGCCACTTTTGGTGGGGGACGCACGCCCGAAGATGCACGAGATGCTTACATGACCACCCTCAACGGTACATCCATGGCGTTTATTGGCTGTAATGTGCCGGGGCCGTATGGCGCGTGGGTTTCCGATTTTCAAGAAGGGGCTGCTCCTTGCGACGAAGCCTATCTGGACGCGGAAATTGCCCGCCTGAATGATGTAGTGGATGTGGTGATTTTGACCTTTCAGGAATATGAACAATATACCTATGCCGCCCCGCCCAACCAGATTCGCCGTTTTGAACGCTACGCCAATTTGGGTGCTGATGTCGTGATTGGTAGCCAGGCGCACCAACCGCAGGGTTTCACTTTTTCCAACGGGGCATTTTTGCATCACGGCTTGGGCAACCTGTTTTTTGACCAGATGGCGAATATTTACACCCGCCAGATGTTTGCTGACAAACTGATTGTTTACGATGGACAGGTCATCAGTGTGGTTTTGTACACCGGATTGATTGAAAATTTCTGCTGCCCACGCCCGATGACCGCCGCCGAACGGGAAGATTTTTTGGAGATTATCTTTGAGGCAAGCGGTTGGTAATTACACCTGTAAGCGCCAATCCAAGCCACTCCAACGGTGAGCAACTTTGTTATTTTTAACCGCAATCGCAATTGCCCGTTCGTTGCCCACCAGCACCACCACCTGTTTAGCGCGGGTAATGGCGGTATATAGCAGATTCCGTTGAAGCATAATGAAATGCTGGGTCATCACCGGAATCACCACACAGGGATATTCGCTCCCCTGTGACCGATGCACCGAACAGGCATAGGCAAGGGTCAGTTGGTCGGCATCTTCCCAGTCATATTCGACCAGCCGATTTTCAATGGCAAGGGTAATCAACTTTTGTTCTTTATCAATGCTGTGCACTCGCCCAATATCGCCGTTAAACACATCTTTTTCGTAATTATTTTTGGTCTGCAAAACTTTATCCCCCACCCGATACAACTGCCCTGCAAGAAGTTGTTCGGCGTTGCGTCCGGGCGGGTTCAGCACCGTTTGTAAGGCTTTGTTCAGCGCGTCCACACCAATCGGAGTCCGGTACATTGGCGAAAGCACTTGCAAATCGTCTATGGGGTCGTAGCCAAATTTGTTTGGGATACGATTTTTGACCACATCCACCAGCAGTTCTGAAGCTAAGTTGGGGTCTTCTTGGCGAAACAGGAAAAAATCGTCCCCGCGATTATCCAGAATCGGCATATTTCCCTGATTAATCGCATGGGCATTTTGAATGATGAGACTGTTGCTTTGCTGGCGGAAAATCACCTGCAATCGGGTCACGGGGCAAATCTCACTCCGAATCAAATCGCGCAGCACATCCCCGGCACCCACGCTCGGCAGTTGGTCAACATCGCCTACCAGCAGCAAATGAGTATCGGGTTGGATAGATTGAATCAGCGCATAAAACAGGGTGATATCTAGCATGGAGACTTCATCGATGATGACAAAATCAACATCCAGTTGCATCCCGCCTTCGGATGAAAAGCCCTCTTTGCCAAAGCCTAACAATCGATGAATCGTGCTGGCGGGGCGCTGGGTAGCTTCGGAAAGGCGTTTGGCAGCCCGTCCGGTGGGTGAGGCCAGCGCATATTTACATTCTTTCAAATCCAGCGCCGCAATGACCGCCCGTAAGGTGGTGGTTTTGCCTGTCCCCGGCCCACCCGTCAAAATACTCATTTTGTTCGTCAGGGCGATTTTAACCGCACTTTGCTGTTGGTCATTCAGGGAAACACCCTTGCTCACCGCCTGTGCTAAAAAGGCAGGCCATTCGGACTGCTTCATTTTTTTGAATTTTTCGAGGCGGGTGGCTTTTTCTTTAATTAAGGTCTTCACATGCCGGGCTGACCCCGCTTCGCAGTGATACAGCGCAGGCATATAAGTCGCCTGTACCTGCCAGCCTTCCCCGTTACGGGCTGGAATCGATTCGGTTCTGACACGCATTTCGGCGGTCAGCATCAGATAGGCGTTATCTAAAAGGGCTTCATTTTCAACTTGCAGCAGTTCTTCGGCTTTTTCCAGCAAAAGTTCTTTGGGGATGAACACATGCCCATCCGAAACCGCCTCGTTTAAAACATACACAATACCTGCTTTGAGCCGTTTGAGGTCTTGATAATGAAGCCCTACATTCAAGGCGATTTTATCCGCGATTTTGAAGCCAATCCCCGTAATATCATAGGTAAGCTGGTAGGGGTCTTGTTGAATCACCGTCAGCGGACTCATGTCCTGTTCTTTATAAAAACGGTAGATTTTTTGCGCCAGTCGTGTCCCAATCTGATACTGCTGGAGGAAAACCATCATTTCGCCAATTTCGCGCTGTTCCGTCCATGTATTGATGATGGATTCAATCCGATATTCGGGAATATCTTCAACTTCATACAAACGGTGCGGAGCATGATTCAAAATATCCAGCGTTTTTTCGCCAAAATGGTCAAGAATCTTGGTTGCCGTTTTGCGCCCAACATGTTTGATGAGTCCACTGGATAAATACCGCAAAATGCCTTCGGTGGTCACAGGCAATGCACGGGTAATAAATTCAACCTTGAGCTGCCGTCCATAGGTCGGATTGACTGTCCATGTGCCTTTAACGGTCACATTCTCGCCCGGCAAAATTTCGGGCATGTTCCCGACCAGCGTAATTTCGTTATCCTCGTTTCCGAGTTCCAACGTGTCCGGCACAATCACCATCACGCAGTAGCCGTTGTCCTCATTGTAATAAATTATTTTTTCTACTACGCCTTCCAGCGTGATGTGTCCATCTGTCATGTGTTTTTCGCTCAAATTTTTGACGGGTATGTGGATTCAGCGCTAGGCTTAAGCAAAGAACACCACAAGGATATTATACGATGAAAAAATGGACATGGGTTTTCATAGTAATGATTTTAGGTGTGTTGCCTGTGGCAGCACAGCGCCCCGATGCCCCCGTTTATGGACAACGTGGCACATTTCCAGTAGGCACAATGGATTTCACCATTGAAGATGCCACCCGTCCCTTGAAAGTCACGGTCTGGTATCCCGCCCAGAATCCCGATGAACTGCCCGAATCCATCGCCTATCGAGAAGGGCTGGCAGTGATAGAAGGCCGCGCTTTACAGGCTGCCGTTCCCCAAGCGGGTACATTCCCCTTGATTGTATTTTCGCATGGGTTGGGCGGGCTGCGTTTCCAAAGTGTCTTTTATACGGAACATCTTGCCTCCCATGGGTTTGTCGTCATTGCCACCGACCATCCCGGCAGCACAGTTTTAGACTCGTTTACCGACCAACTCAATGAAGACTCCATCATTTTCAATTTTGCGGTGCGTCCGAATGACCTGACCCGTGTGATTGATTTTGCCGAAAATTTGAACGGAGCAGGCGGGGCATTAGAAGGCAGTATTGATTTGGACAATATCGCCGTAACAGGTCATTCTTTTGGTGGCTACACCGCTATTTCAGTCGGGGGAGCGCGACTCAATACTCCCCAAAATGCTGTCTGTCAGGGTAATCAGGGGATTTGCCGTGTCTTAGAACGGATTGATGGCATTGCGTCAGCGCGGGGTTTGGCAAGTGTGCCTGATGGTCTCTGGCCTGAAACCGCTGACAGCCGCGTGGATGCGATGGTGCTGCTTGCGCCCGCCGGGGGGATGTTTTTTGGAGAGGCAGGCTTAAGCTCTGTCACTATCCCCAGCCTCATTATCGTCGGTTCGCAAGATGGCTCAACCATCCCGGAAGAAAATGCCTATCCCATGTATGAATTGATCAGCAGCACTGACAAAACCTTGGTGACACTGGACAATGCCGACCATTATATTTTTGTGGATGAATGTTCCGAACTGGCGATTAATTTTGGTTTGTTCGATAGCTGCTCCGATTTGGTTTGGGATATGAACCGCGCTCATGATTTAATTAACCATTTCACCACCGCTTTTTTCCTCTCGGTTTTGAAAGGGGACGAAACTGCCGGTGAGGCACTGCTGGCGGAAAATGTCGATTTTCGTGGTGTGACTTACGCTACCACACGTTGAAAACTCAGATTAAAATGAGCGCCTTGTTATCCGCGCTTTATAAACACAAAGCGTAGGCTATACTTTTGGCGAAACAAAACACATTGGAGAACCTATGCGTAAATTGTCTTTACTCCTGCTGACGCTGCTGTTGATGGCAGCCTTGCCCACCTATGCCCAGACAGACGAACCAGAGGCACAAACCATCGCGGACGTGATGGTGGCGGCAGCTTCCGCCGATGAACCGCAGTTTGCAACCTTGCTGGCTGCCGTTCAAGCGGCAGACCCCGCCGTTTTAGAAAAGCTTTCCGACCCGGAAGCCGATATTACCGTCTTTGCCCCGTCGAATGAGGCTTTTGCTGCCCTAGAAGAACAAATCGGAGAGGAAGCCTTTGCTGCCATTCTCGCGGATACAGAAGCCCTGACACAAATTTTGTTGTATCACGTCATTGAAGGGGCGGTGACTGCTGAACAAGCTATCGAAATGGCGGGTGAGGAAGTCACTACCTTGCAAGGTACGCCTGTAACCCTGCGTGTGGAAGACGAAAAAGTCTTCGTGAATGAAGCCGAAGTCATCACCCCGGATATTCAAGCCTCGAACGGGGTCATTCACGCCATTAATGCGGTGCTTTTACCGCCAACGGAAACAGCCCTTGCCACAGAAGCTCCCGCCGAAACCCAAGAAGCGGTTGCTACTGAGGAAGTTGCCGCAGTTGCTACCGAAGAAACGGTTGTAGCCACAGAAATCCCTGCCGAAACTCAAGAAGCGACAGCCGAAGCAACGGAAACAGCCGTCGAAGCTACCGCAGAACCCGAAGCGGTTGCGACTGAAGAAGCCGTCTCCAGCAATACCATTGCGGATGTGGTGATTGCTTCTACACAGGGTGCCGAACCTCAATTCACCGTTTTATTGATGGCGGTACAAGCGGCTGTTCCCGAAGTATTAGAAGCGCTTGCCAACCCCAATGAACAGCTCACCGTGTTTGCCCCCACCGATGAAGCCTTTGCTGCCTTGCAAGAGTCTCTGGGTGAAGAAGAATTTAATGCGCTACTCGCCAACCAGAGTGAATTGAGCAACATTTTGCTCTTCCATGTGGTGCGCGGGAAAGTCTTAGCGGCGGACATTGCAGCAGGCTTTGAGGAAGATGAAGAAATTGATGCACTTGTGGCACAAACCATGCTGCCGGGTCAGCCCATCCTCATCACCCAAGATGGAGAAGGCAATTTCTATATTGGCGGCGCACGCATCATCACCACTGATATTGAAGCCTCCAACGGTATCATTCATGTGATTGACGCGGTGTTAGACCCAACACCTGACGCAGAAGAATAAAAAAACTGAACCCGACAAGGAGAAAAAATGTTGCGTAAACTGATTATCCTTTTGGTTTTGATGCTGGCGATGGTGCTGCCTGCCTATGCCCAGACCGATGAACCAACCGAACAAAGCATTGCGGAAATTGTGGTTGCCTCTACCGAAGACGAAAACGGACAATTTAATACCCTGTTCACCGTGATTCAGGCGGCAGACCCCACCGTCTTAGAGGCGCTTTCTAACCTTGAAGCCGAATATACGGTGTTTGCCCCCACGGATGATGCCTTTGCTGCGCTGCAAGAATCCATCGGGGAGGAAGCCTTTAACGCGCTGGTAGCCGATTCCGCGCAAATCACCGATGTGCTGCGCTATCATGTTGTCGAAGGTCGTTACAGCGCCGAAGATATCCTTGGGTTGGATGGGCAAACGCTCACCACCGTACAAGGGGCAGAACTGACTTTCCGCCTTGAGGGAGAGACGGTTTTTGTGAACGACTCCGAAGTTACTACGGCGGACATCGTGGCATCTAATGGAGTGATTCACGTCATTAGCCAAGTGTTGACTTTGCCCACTGAAGCCCCATCGGAAAGCGCTGCAACGGCTGAACCTGCCCCACAAGCAGAAGTGACTGCCGAAGCTCCTGCATCAGCCGAAGCAACGGCGGAAGCACCCGCTGAAACTGCATCTGAAAGTGATACGCCCCCTGTTCCAGAACTGATTAAGGCTGGCACAATTGCGGATGTCGTGTTGACCCAAGCCGCGAACGCTGATGCACCCGAATTTACCACCCTCTTAGCTGCGATTTTGGCCTCTGACCCGTCTGTGGTGGCGTTGCTTTCCGACGAAAATGCCAATTTAACCGTCTTTGCTCCCACCGACGAAGCCTTTGTTGCGCTGATTGAAGCCCTTGGTAGTGACCAATTTGCCGCCGTCGTTGGCGATAAAAACCAATTAACCAATTTGCTCCTCTACCATGTTGTCGACGGACGACAGGCTTCTGCTGATTTGGTCGGTTTAAACGGGCAGGCACTGGCAACCTTGCTGGAAGGCCAAAGCCTCCAGATTACCACCGATGCCAACGGTGGAGTGCTGGTCAATGGGATTCCTGTCGTTACCGCCGATATTGAAGCCTCCAATGGTGTGATTCATGTGATTACAGGCGTGCTGTCTCCTAGTGGACAAAATGCTGAAGAAAGCGGAAATGAAGCAGAAGGCGAATAGCCAATCTGATTTATAATTGAAAGGGGTCGGCGTGACCCCTTTTTTCTTTCAAAAAAATAAATAGGGAAAATTTTCATGTCTCGTACAGCCATCAAAACCCAGAATGCACCCCAAGCCATCGGGCCATATTCCCAAGCTATCCATGCACAGGGAAATTTTGTTTTTGTATCCGGTCAGTTGGGTTTGAATCCTGCGACAGGGGAATTTGTCGCAGGTGGGGTTGAAGCCCAAGCCGAACAAGCCCTCAAAAATCTAGCCGCCATTTTAGAAGCGGCGGGAACAAGCCTGAAAAACGCGGTCAAAACAACTGTTTTTCTGCATCGGATGGAAGATTTTGCCGCGCTAAACGGTGTCTATGCCACCTTTTTTACTGACAATCCACCGGCACGCTCAACCTTTGGCGGGTTGGATTTGCCCAAAGGGGCGCTGGTTGAAATCGAATGTATCGCTGTGATAGAAAATTAGAACTTTTGTTCTTGGAGTGATACTGCTATAATCACACAAAAAATCGTGATTCAACAGATTGGTATTTTAGGACATCCGCGCCGTGTGGAAAGTGTCTCCGTCACGGAAGAGGTTGCCCGCGTTGCCCAATTACACGGAGTCCGCACATGGGTAGACTCCACCGGGCATCCCCCCATCACCGACATCATGCAATCCGATTTGGTGGTGGTCATCGGCGGGGATGGGGCAATTTTACGGGCAGCGCGGTTGTGTGCGCCCTATCAGATTCCGGTGTTCGGGTTGAACATTGGCTATCTGGGTTTTTTAACCGAAGCGCATCCCGAACAATGGGCGGAGTCGCTGGGGCGAATTCTGGCAGGTGATTACTGGGTGGAAAGCCGCTTGATGATTTCGGGCGAAATTTGGCAAAATGGCGTGTGTATCATGCGCGAAGATGCCCTTAACGATGTCGTGGTGGGGCGGGGCGCAGCGGCAAACGCTGTCCGGTTAGAAGCCTATATTGATGATGAATGGGCGACCACCTACAATGCAGATGGGGTGATTATTGCTACCGCCACCGGGTCAACCGCGTATGCGCTGGCTGCCGGAGGGCCAATCTTGCCACCCGAACTGGATAACATTTTGCTAGTGCCGGTTGCCCCCCATTTTAGTATGGAACGTCCCGTGATTCTGGCGCAGGGGGCATCTGTCAAAATTGTCGTTTCTCCCCAAACGCAGCAAGAGACCGTTGTCACCATTGATGGTCAAACGGTGGTTGAGATTAGCGCCGGGGATTTTGTTCGGGTGCGTGCCAGTGAGAATCGCAGCCTGTTTATCCGCTTGCAAGGACGTAATTATTTTTTCCGTTCACTGATGGATCGGATGGAACCGCGCTTTTTGCCGAAACATCCACCCGAACGCTAGGGGGCAAAGTATGGAACAACGCACACCACTGAGTTTTGAAGCAAGCAAACGTGAATTTTACGAAGTTGAGGATGGTACGATTTTTTGTGACCGGCGGGGTTGCCCCGGTAGCAAAGGCTTGCGTGACCACCGTAACGGGGTTCCGATTTGTTCCAAATGCGCGGTACGGACTGCTGTCGGCTATATCAGCAAAGACACCGCCCGCGAACACCAGAATATTTTCTACAATGCCACGCCATTTGATTACGCCGTTTCAGGGATCACCGCTTTTATCGCTAGCTTGCTGGCAGGGTTTGTGGTATCGATCATCGGCTTTTTCTTTTTAGCCATTTTGCTGGCTGCACCCGCCGGTGGATTCGTCAGCGAAATGGTCTTTCGCGTTTCGCGCAAACGACGCGGGCGTTATACCGGGCAAGTTGTTGGCGCGGCGATGCTACTGTCGGTAGGATTGCTTTTTATCTTTGGGATTGGCAGCCCTTTCAGTCTGTTGATTTATGCCCTGATTGCTATCAGCGTTGCCGTCTCCCGCTTCCAATTGGGATTGAGGTTATAACCACATGTTAAAAGCCTTGCACATTGCAGATTTTGCCCTTATCGAAGAACTCTCCCTCGAATTTTCGCGGGGTTTTAATCTCATCACCGGAGAAACCGGGGCAGGAAAATCCATCTTGATTGATGCCGTCGATTTTGGTCTGGGCGGACATTCCGAAACCAGTTTTGTGCGTTCCGGTGCGGAACGTGCCAGTGTCGAACTGGTGTTTATTGTTCCCCCGAATCTGCGCCACCCCTTGCGCTCCCTGCTTGAAGCCAATGACATTCAAAAAATCAGCCTGAGTGAACCGATTGTCCTGAGCCGCGAAGTGCGTGCCAATGGACGTTCCTCCTCCCGCATTAATGGGACAAGTTGCAAACAGGCAGTCTACCGGGAAGTCGGGAGTCTGCTGGTCGATATTCACGGGCAAACTGACCATCTTTCCCTGTTACGTCCCAAAGAGCATATTTTTCTCTTAGATCGTTTTGCTCACTGCGAAGACCAGCGCGAGGAACTTGCCAGCCTTGTCCGCCAACTCGCCGGAATTCGCCAGACTATCTCCTCCTTGCAGCAGGACGAACGCCAGCGTGAACAACGGATTGAATACCTGAAATATCAGATTCAAGAAATTGAAACCGCCCGTTTGGTGGAAGGCGAAGAAGAATCTCTGCGGGAGGAACGCAGCATCCTTGCCAACAGCGAAAAACTTGCCAAGCTGACCGACGAAGCCTACAACGCGCTCTATGGCGAAGATATGTTGGGCCGTGCAGGATTAGATACGCTCAATATTGTGGCGGCGGCACTCGAAAAATTAGTTTCGATGGATGAAACCCTCAGCGAAGAATACAACATTGCCGAAAATATCGCGGTGCAGGCAGAGGAGTTGGCCTCGTCGCTGCGGCACTACAAAGACAAATTAGATGTGTCTCCCAATCGGTTGGATCGGGTTGAGGAACGGTTGGAAATTATCTCCCGCCTCAAGCGCAAATACGGCGAGTCCATCAAAGTGGTGTTGGAATATGCCGAACGCGCCAAAAAAGAACTCAATGATATTGAAATGGGGGAAGAACGGTTGGGCGAACTAGCACAGGAGGAGGACAAACTCCTTCATGCCATTGGCGACCTTGCTAGACACCTCACCGCCGTTCGCCAAAAAGCGGGGGCAAAACTTTCCGAGTTAATCGTCCATGAACTTGCCCAGCTGCGGATGGAAAATGCCCGTTTTGAAACCTCTATCACACAGGAAGAAGACCCCACAGGCTGTTATATCGGTGAAGAACGGTTGGCGTTCGATGCAACGGGGGTAGACAATGTGGAATTTCTGATGTCTGCCAACTTGGGTGAACCCTTGCAACCGCTTGCCAAAGTTGCCTCCGGCGGGGAAACAGCACGGATTATGCTGGGGCTTAAAACTGTCCTTTCTGCTGCCGATGAAACGCCGACCCTCATTTTTGACGAAGTGGATCAGGGCATTGGTGCGCGGGTGGGCGAAACTGTGGGGCAAAAGCTCTGGGGGTTGACCACTGAACACCAAGTTTTTTGTGTGACACACCTAGCCCAGATTGCCAGCTTTGCCGACCATCATTTCAAAGTGACCAAAGCCATCAAAGGACAGCGCACTGTCACAAATGTTAAGCAACTTGATGCAGACGAACGGATTCAAGAACTATCCGATTTGTTGGGCAGTCGTTCCGAAGCCGCTTTGCAAAGCGCTCAAGAATTATTCCATTCGGCTTATCTTTTCAAAAATGAAGGTAAAATTTCTGCCAAGCAGCCCAACTTGATGTAGCACTCTACACCCTTAACAATTCGTCCTCTAGGGATTCATAATAATCGGCGATGCGCTGCCAGCTATATTGGTTGTACACGATGTTCTGCCCATCTTGCTGCAAACGCTGGTACAGGGCTTGGTTCTGCAACAAGAGGTGAATATTCCGCACCAGTTCATCCAGCGTTTCGCCAATGAGCAGGTGTTGTTCATGGTGGAGTTTGAGTCCTTCTAAACTCTTGGGGGTAGCAACAACGGGGGTTCGCATCGCCAAGGCTTGCAAAATTGGAATGTGAATTCCTACCTGTTGCACCAATGGACTCACATACACGCTGGCGAGTTCAAAAAATGGACGCAAGTCCAGCACATGTCCAGTAATATGCACTGTATCCGATGCAAATTTTTGTAATTCTCGCGGCGGGTTGTCCCCCACAATATACAGTTCTAGTGCAGGAATGCTCCGCTTGACCTGTGGATAAATCTGTTTACAGAGTCTGAGTGCGGCTTCTAAATCATGCGGATAAGCAAAATTTCCCATGAACAACAGGGCGGGGGTGCGCGGCGGATACCCGGTGGGAACAAAATAATCCAGATCTACCCCTAACGGAATCGCCCGAACGTGACTGTTGGGGGAAACTTTGGTGATTGTTTTGGTATCCTGTTCAGTGGAGACGACCAACCGTTGAAATGGGCGATATATCCAGCTTTCATAGTTTTTTAGGGCGTGCATTCTTTCGGTAAGTATCTGTTTTTCGCGGCGTGTTTGTGCGGCGGCAATTTGCGGGGGCAGCGCATTTAAAGGTGCATTGACTGGTGCCAGAATCGTCGGATAGTGGGTGAGCAAGGCTGAATATTCATAAATGTAAATATCCCCGAACAAATAGGCCATACGATATGGGCGAGTGTTGAGGAAAAATTCAACCGTATGCCACATTTCCTCTGACCATGACTCATCCTTAGCCTTCGGAAAATGATTTTTTTTGAGGCGGCGTTTGAAGTTGATTTTTTCCCGTTCGCCTGCGGAGATGAGTTTCACTTCACGAAAAAAATGGGCATAACGGGGAACGTCGGCAAGTTGTTCAGGTTCTTCATAAAAACAAATTAAATCGACCAGACGGCGACGGCGATGAAATTCGCGTCCCAGATAATAGATGAGACTGCGCTCGGCAAAACGCGGCGGATAGGGTGGACAATGGGCAATAAATAAGGTATCCATAACAGGCTTTTGTCTATCACTGCGACAGAGTTTACGCCTGACCGTCGAAAAAAACCACAAAAATCGTCAGGTAAAGGTAGGTCTGTCGTCATGGGTCAAGTGGTAGGATAGGAGCGATTGAACGCTGGTTGGAGAATAGCTTGGTGGATTTTGAACCGCCCATTGATGAATTAAATGATACTGCGCCGCATGTGCCTGTCCAGCAAGGGGGCATGGGGCGGCTTTTGATCATCGGAGCAATGATTTGCAGTTTACTTGTTACCGTGGTTATCACTATTTTTGTGCTGGTTGCTCCCTCAGACGAAAAATCCAATACGCCACCGCCAGTGGAGGTCAAAATTGACCCGTCGCCACAGCCAGAAACGCAGTTTACCCCCACTGAATCCGCGATTTTACCAACTGCTAGCGTGATCCCGACAGAAATCTTGCCGAGTGCCACCCCGCGTGTGCCAATGGTGACATCCACTCCCCTGCCGACGGCGGCAGGGGATGAAATTTCGCTTGCGCTAGAACAAGCGCCCCTAGACGTAACCAATGGCATTGGTGTGAATCGTTATGCTGACCCATATACAATTAGCGGTATCGCCACCCGTGATGATGTGACCTACTATACAGTGGTTTCGGGCGATACCATGAGCAAAATTTCAGGCCGCTTCGGATTGAGCATGTGTACGCTGGTCTGGTCGAATCCCCGTCACCTGATTAGCCCACTCTATCCTGATGTTGTCTTGACTATTTTGCCTGTAGATGGGGTATTTTATAAAGTTGAAAAACCGATGACCATTCAGGCGGTGGCGAATGAAACCGCCGTTGACCCCTATGACATCATTGACAGCCCGTACAATGAGGAAATCTCCGGCTTGCTGCCCGATACACTGCTGCCTGTGGGCATGAAGCTCATTGTTCCCGATGGCAACGGCGGGAGTTGCAACATCTGGACTCCGCCTGTTGCGGTGGCTGCTACTGGAACAGTATCTTCGGGTGGTGGACGAGCCTTACGGAGTTGCAGCGCTCCGGTTGAGAATCCCGGTTATCCCACCAACAATCCACTAGGGGGCGCACGTTACACCTTTTATCAGGCCTTTACCACCTATCACAGCGGCGTTGATTTATCGGCGCGTTCGGGGACTCCGGTCTATGCCTCTGGCTCAGGCACCGTTATTTATGCGGGCTGGAATGATGGCGGATATGGCAACGCTATCATCATTGATCATGGCGGTAGCTATACGCTGTATGCCCATTTAAGCGTTATCGCGGTGCAATGCGGTCAGTCGGTCAACTCCATGCAGCAAATTGGTGAGGTTGGCAGCACGGGTAATTCCACCGGGCCGCACCTGCATTTTGAAATTCGGGATGCCGGATTCGTGCCAGTTAATCCGGTCTTTAATGTGAACGGTGGGCTGTGATGTGTTTGTGCGGGAATGATACAATCAACATG
Source organism: uncultured Anaerolineae bacterium (assembly GCA_964639245.1). Classification (GTDB taxonomy): domain Bacteria; phylum Chloroflexota; class Anaerolineae; order Aggregatilineales; family J027; genus SB15. Next base: position 113,153 of record CAZXCU010000010.1, on the reverse strand, counting down.
AGGTTTGCTAATGACAGATAAACGCACACCAGAAGAAATCGAACGATCAGAACGGCTGTTTCAAATTTTAGCGGCTGAAGAACCGCCGATAGACGTTCATAGCGACACTGCGCCTGCTAAAACCGCGCCACGTCCGGCGGTGATGTTGCCCAACCGGCAACCGAGCGGGATGGGACGGGTACTGTTTATTGGCGCGATTTTCCTGAGTTTGTTGGCAACACTCGCCGTCGTTGCGGTCATTGGGTTGCAGAACGATGATTCTTCGCAGCCAGATGAAGAATCGGATGTGAGTATTCCGCCGACCACAATGGTACAAAATGCAACGGCGGTACGCCCAACGCTTGTGCCTACCGAAGTGCGGGCCAGCCAGACTCCGCTTCCTAGCGCAACATCCTTACCAACCCAAACAGCCGTTCCCACGCTTGAAATGCCAACGGCGGCAGCGCAAACCAGTTTGGTATCGATTCTGCCCACGGCGGCAGTCGATGAAATTGCGGTGGCTTTAGACCAACCGCCCTTGCAAATTGAAGAAAGCGCCAGTGTACAGCGTGAAGTCGAAGCCTTTACGATTACAGGATTGGCGGGACGTACCCAAGTGGTGACCTATACGGTGCAGGCAGGCGATACCCTGACACGGATTGCAGACACCTTTAATATTGATGTGTGTACCTTAGTCTGGTCGAATCCCCGTAATCGGGTGAGTCCACTCAGACCGGGCAATGTGCTGAATATCCTCCCCACTGATGGTGTTTTTTATAAAGTCGCGGGAAATACCACCATTCAGCAAATTGCTGAACAGACTCAAGTTTCTGCCTACAGCATCATCGATAGTCCCTTTAACCAGCTTTTTGGCCTCTTGCCCGATACGGTGCTGGTCGAAGGGATGAAAATTGTCGTACCAGAAGGGAACGGCGGGGACTGTAACATCTGGGTCGCTCCAACCACCGTCAGTGGTGGGGATGCCAGTGCAGGGGGAATCAGTGGTGGCGGTGCAACTGGCGGTTCACTCTGGGGCTGTAGTTATAGTGGTTCGGGCGGCGGCTTCCCTGCTAACAACCCGATGGGCGGCAGCTATCGGTTTTGGCAGGGCTTTAGCAGTGGACACACCGGGGTCGATTTATCCGCCTCGCCCGGTACGCCTGTTGTTGCAGCCGGGGGCGGAACCGTTGCTTTTGCGGGTTGGACAGACGGGGGATATGGCAATGCGGTTGTGATTGACCACGGCGGAAGTTATTCGCTGTATGCCCATTTAAGCGCCGTGAATGTCTCGTGTGGGCAATCAGTGGGGGCATTGGATGTGATTGGCGGGGTGGGCAGCACTGGACGTTCCAGCGGGCCACACCTCCATTTTGAAATCCGTGATTCGGGGTTTAATCCCATCGATCCTGTCTACAGTATTAGCGGTGGCCTTTAACCTTGTCCTATTGCCCAATACTGCGAATTGGCTTACGCCCTTTCGTTCGCTATAATTAAGATGATGTTTCGATGCTTTTACGTTTTGGAGATACGGTTTTCATGGTTCAGAATCCGAACACCAGTGATGATACCTTAGAAGTTCCCACCAACGGGCAGTCTGATGACACCAATCCTGTGGCTGAACAGGGTGCAGAAATGCCTGTTCAGGATTCTGAGGGCCAACTAGAGGAAACACCGACGGCCTCTGCCGAAGCAGAAGTTGAAAGTGTTGGCGAAATTGACGAAGACGACGTGCCATCTGCCGCAGAAGATGAAGCAGAAGGCGAAGGGGAAGAAGAACCCGAAGATGAAACAGCCCGCATTCGGCGCGGTCAGTTGGTCGAAGGCAAAATTCTGGACACTACCCCTACTGAAGTCAAGGTAGATCTTGGCGAAGGCATTGTTGGGCTTGTCACCTCACGGGAACTTGACCGCCTTGACCGCACTTCAATTGAAGAATTGAAGCCGGGCAATAATATTCTGGTTTATGTGCTGCGTTCCTCCAGCCAATCCGGTCATCCAATCTTGTCAATCAATCGCGCACGCGAAGAAAAAGATTGGTTGGATGCCAAAGAATATGCGGATAATAAACAGCCCTACACCGGACGTGTGGCGGGCTACAACAAAGGTGGGTTGATCGTCCGGTTTGGCTGCCTGCGCGGGTTTATTCCTGCCAGCCAGATTAGCCAAGAACGTGACCAACAACCCAACGCCGAAAACCCCGATGACCGCTTTGGCAGCCTGCTGAACAAAGAAATTGTGGTCAAAGTGGTCGAAGTCAACCGTTCACGCAATCGGTTGATTTTGTCTGAACGGGCCGCGACCCGGGAATCGCGGGAATTTCGTAAGGAAAAACTCATCCGTGAACTCAAAGTGGGTGAGGTTCGCACCGGGCATGTCATCAGCTTGACAGATTTTGGCGCATTTGTGGACTTGGGCGGGGCAGACGGTTTGCTGCACACCACCGAAATTTCGTGGAAGCATATTTCCCACCCCAAAGATGAACTGCATGTGGGGCAGGAGATTGAGGTGAAGGTCATTAGCATTGACCCAGACCGCAAGCGCATCGGCTTGAGCCGCAAGGTACTGGAAAACGATCCGTGGGAGGAAGTTTTCAGAAGTTACAAAATTGACCAACTGGTGCAGGGCAAAATCACCAAATTAACCCGCTTTGGCGCGTTTGCCAGCTTGGTTGATAACAACGAAATCGAAGGGTTGATTCATGTCAGCGAACTTGCCGATTACCGGGTAGAACACCCGCGTGATGTGGTTGCGGTAGGGGACGTGCTGACCTTGCGCGTGGTCAAAATTGACCCGGAACGCCGCCGCTTGGGGTTGAGCCTCAAACGGGTGGATTCTCCCCGCTATATGAGTTCCGACTGGGGCAATATTGACCTAGAAGGATAAAAAAGCTAAACAAGCATGAAAAACCCGTGAAAAAAGTATTTGCGGGTTTCGTTTGGCTTATAATCAAAAGAACACAGCGTATTTTTTATACAAAAAATACGGAAGTTATGCTAACGTTCTGTGTAGGAGCTTGTGTGCTGATTGTAAATTGGAATCACGTTTAGACTGCAACTGGTCTTCAGTTCAGGCGTTAACGGGGTGTGACGGAGGACAAAAGTATGCCTCAAAATAAGATGGAGCGCTTCACGCAACGGGCGCGGCGTGTGCTGACCCTCGCGCAAGAAGAAGCCGAACGGATGCAACATAGTTACATTGGCACTGAACACTTGTTGCTTGGGTTAATTCGAGAAGAAGGGGGTGTGGCGGGGCGTGTTTTACGCGAACTTGGTCTTGCCCCGCGTCGTGTGGAAGAAGCGGTGGAGAAAATGACCAACGCCAGCCGCCGTTCTGGTCCCGCACGGATGGATTTATCGCCTTCGACCAAGAAAGTTCTGGAGCTAGCTGTGGATGAAGCCCGCCGTATGGGGCATCACTACATCGGGACAGAACATCTCTTACTGGGCCTTGTGCGTCAAACCGATGGGGTTGCCATCGAAGTTCTCAAACGTCTGAATGTGAATCCAGAAGATGTGCGGCGGCAGACTCGCCGGATGTTACAAGAAAATCCGGGGCCGAATTCTTTGCGGTCAAACACGGATGATGATGATCGTCAGTTGAGCAGCAGCGGCGCAAGCAGCAGTTTTTCACGCCCGCCCCGCCCCAAACCGGAAAAAAGCACGACCCCCTTGGTTGACCAACTTGCCACTGATTTAACAGCGATGGCACAAGAGGGCAAACTTGACCCGGTGATTGGGCGCGAGATGGAAATTGAGCATGTCATCCAAATTTTGAGCCGCCGCCGCAAAAATAACCCCGCCCTCATTGGCGAACCCGGGGTAGGGAAAACTGCCATTGTCGAAGGGTTAGCCCAGCGAATTATCCAGCGTGATGTTCCCCGTCCTTTGCTCGATAAACGGGTGTTGCAGTTGGATGTTGGCAGTCTGGTGGCTGGCACGATGTATCGTGGTCAATTTGAAGAACGGCTCAAACGGGTCATTGAAGAACTCAAATCGGCAGATTGCATTTTGTTCATTGACGAAGTGCATATGCTGGTGGGGGCAGGTTCGGCGGGCAGCAGTGTCGACGCAGCGAACATTTTGAAACCAGCCCTAGCACGTGGCGAATTGCAATGTATTGGCGCTACCACACTGGATGAATACCGCAAGCACATTGAAAGTGATGCCGCGCTGGAACGTCGTTTCCAGAAAGTTCAGGTGGACGAACCCACTATTGAACAAACCATCCAGATTTTGAAGGGTGTCCGTCAGCCTTACGAAGAACATCATGACCTTGAAATTACGGATGAGGCTATTGATGCGGCTGCCAATCTTTCCGCACGGTATGTGCCAGAACGGTTTTTGCCAGACAAAGCGATTGACCTCATTGATGAGGGGTCAAGCCGTGTGCGGATGTACAAAAGCCCGGACAGCACTTATTTCCGCCGTGCCGAACGCGATATAGATGATGTACGGGATATGCTGGATGAACTGCCAGAGGATGCTTCCTCGGAAGAACGGCAACGTTTGGAAGCAACCCTTGGTGAACTTGAGGAAGTCATCGAAAAATTCCGTATGCACTGGAATCCGCAGACCAACAAACCACGTTTGGTGGCTGAAGACATCGCCGAAGTAATTGGCATGTGGACGGGGATTCCATTGACTTCGATTGCTCAGGAAGAATCCGAACGCCTGCTGCATATGGAAGATGCGCTGCACAAACGCATTATCGGGCAGCATGAAGCTATTCAAGCCATCAGCAAAGCGGTACGCCGCGCCCGTGCTGGTCTCAAAGATCCCCATCGTCCGATAGGGTCGTTTATTTTCTTGGGCCCAACCGGGGTCGGGAAAACCGAACTCACCAAAGCGCTGGCAGAATTTCTGTTTGGCAGCGAAGAGGCGCTCATTCACCTTGATATGAGCGAGTTTATGGAACGTCACACCGTCGCACGGTTGACGGGTGCGCCTCCCGGATATGTCGGTTACGAGGATGCAGGCCAACTCACCGAAGCGGTGCGCCGCCGTCCCTATAGCATTGTGGTCTTTGATGAAATCGAAAAAGCCCACCCGGAAACCTTCAATATGCTGCTGCAAATCATGGAAGAGGGACACCTCAGTGATGCACGCGGGCGGCAGGTCGATTTCCGCAACACCATCATCGTCATGACCAGTAATGTGGGCGCGGAAATGATTCGCAGTGGATCCGGGTTAGGCTTTGGCATCCCCAAAGATACTGCTACCAACACTGTTGAAAATGAACGTGATTACGTAGATATGCGTAAAAATGTCATGGATCAACTCAAACGCTTGTTCAAACCCGAATTTTTGAATCGGGTGGACGATACGATTGTGTTCCGTTCGCTCACACAAGATGAAATTAACCAGATTGTCAATCTTGAAATTGACAAAGTGCGTGAACGGTTGTTGGAACATGCCCTTACGCTGGATGTCACCTCACGGGCGCTTAACTATCTGGCTGAAAAAGGTTTTGATCCTGATTATGGGGCGCGTCCTTTGCGTCGTGTTATCACCAACATGATTGAGGACAAACTTTCCGATGGGATTTTGTCTGGGGTGTATCCACTTGGCAGTGCGATTCTGGTGGATTACAACGAGTCGACTGATGAGCTAACCTTTACCCCGCTAGGCATTGAAGCGGTGGTAGACGGGGCGCAAGATGCCGAACGCACGGCCCCAACCAACTAGGGGCAGGGCAGCATGAAGGCGAAACGGCGACTTGCACAAGCGAGTCGCCGTTTTTTGATGCAAGTTAAAGTTTGCAAACCAGTAGCCTACAAAATTTAAATTTCGATAGGAAAGGGCAAATGTCGCAGCTTATATTGGTTGTAGATGACGACTCCGAACTGCGAAACATCTACCGACACGCCTTGGAAAGAGCCGGTTATAGCATCATTGAAGCCGCCAATGGCATTGAAGCCCTACAAGCTATCGAAGCGCATTCTCCAGTGCTGGTCATTATGGATATGGCAATGCCCCTCATGGGGGGGAAAGAACTCCTTGAAGAAATTCGTAGCCGTCCTGAATGGGATAACCTTCCGGTGGTGATTATCACTGCCCGCCCCGAACATGAGGCCTCGGCTGAAGCGCTGGGTGCAACCCGCTTTTTGAGGAAACCCATCGGCCCGCACCGGGTGGTAGCGGTGCTGAATGAACTCCTAGAATCCTAACGCTCTTGCTTACGGTGGGTGCTGTGCTAGCCCGACAGCCGCCTTTCGGGTAGAATGATTTTATGCTAGATTTTGATCGTTCGCCGTGGCACAACGTGGATGAAACCCTTGCCCTTTTTCGTTATAACACCGAATTTGAAGGTACGGGGGCCGCGGTGCCAGTATTGATGCTACATGGCCCCATGACCAGCCATCGGACATGGGACACGCTTGCCACCTATCTCTGCGCCAATGGTATGGATAATATTTACGCCGTAGATATAGACGATGCCTATATGACGGGAGCGCTACAAAAAGACGCGATTTATTTTATAGGGGAAGTTGTCCGCTGGTTGGTGGAACACCACCCCGAAGAAAAACAACTGGTGTTCATTGGGCATTCCACCGGCGGGGTGCTGGCGCGTCGCTATCTGCATCGCGGTGAATATAATGACCGAATTGCTTACTTATTTTCACTTGCCAGCCCGCACCAGCAAACCTATTTTTCGCACATTGTGTATGTCCCACCCGAAGATGAAGCCACAGATGGCAGCATGAGCTATGTCCGTACCGCCGATATTCCCCCCAAAACATTTTTGGTCAATATTTTTGGCAGCAAATTGGGAGCGGGTTTTGACGGTACGATACGTGGAGTCTATCTGCCCGAAGCTGTAAATTATGTCGCTCATACAGGCCATTCAGAAATTAAATATAATAATGATGTTTTAACCGAAATTTTGGCTTGCTTACGGGGCAAACGCCTTCGCTTGCAACTGTATCTGGACAGTCTGTCGATGAAAGTGGCAGATTTAGACGGACGCGCAGGGCCTTTCTATTTTGAAATTGATGGCAAACGGTCGCCCTTTGACGGCGTGTTTCAGGCGGTGGTCGACCACCAGTACCAATTTGATGAAAGCAACACCCCGCTTTTTACGCTTGCCTATCCAATTGACCAAACCTCTTGCACCTTAGTTTTTCGCCTCAAAGATCGTAGCCGCACCCGAACAGTCCGACGGCGATTATTCGCTAAAATTCTCGTTGCGCTGCAAGATGGTCAAACCGTGCTTCACGAAATGCAAGACAGCGAAGGTTCGTCTGTTACGCTGCGGTTGCGCTGCCAGCAAATGCCAGCATTGATAGGGACGCTATGAGTGGCTTGGATGCCTTAGTTTCGCATATTTACGTGGTCGGAGGGCGCACCATTGGCGCACCACCGCCCGGGGCTGTTTCTGCCCTTGCGCCTAAAAAAGCAGCACGCGGACGGCAAGATGAAACCCTGTTTGTGCTGTTGGTTCCCAGTGGTAGCTATAAAGCCCCCTCCTACACCTATGAAAATTTAACCAAGCAGACGATTGAGATTTATTTCAAAACGCTTGGTGGGATTACCAGCAGTCTGCGCGAAACCATCACTCAACTCAATAAAATAGTGTTGGAACAGCAGCAAACCCTCGCCCAACCCTTGCGAGCTAGTCTCATTTGCGGGGTGATGCGCGAAAATGAAATGTATGTGGCACGCTGCGGTTCAATGCTAGTGGCCTATCGACGTGGGGAGCAATTTTCTACTTTTCCAAATGATACCTCTGAATATGGCATTGGGCTTGTTCCGCCCTTAGGTGCAACCATGGAACCCCGTGTCGAATTGACCCGCTACGAACTTTCCCCGGATGCCATGATGTTGATGGCAGATTTTGGATGGCGGGATGATGGAACAGTTGAGCCGCTTAAAAAAATCATGACTGAGGCAGAAAGCATTGGTAAGATGCTCGATCCTCTGCGCCAAATGGTGACAACACCCTTAGGTCATGCGATGGTGATTCAGTTTATTACTGAAAATGCCCCCATGCCGGAAATCCCCAAATTATATTCGCGTCCGGCTGTCCCCAAGACCTCTTTTTCTGTTCCCATTCATTTGCCTACCGCCGAGCCAGAACCTGCACCGTCAGATGAGCCACCCCCCGCCCCCAAAACAGGGGGAATCAAACAGACGGCAGCCAAAGCACTTTCACGGACAGCCAGCGCGGTCACATCGCTGAGTGACCGTGTGTTTCCACCGGAAGCAGAAAATGAGGCAGAACAACACGAACCTCTGCTTGAAAATATGCTGATTCTGCTGGCGGTACTCATTCCATTAGTGATTGTCGTAGTGGTGGTGGGGTTGGCGCTCAGCCAAACAGGACAAACCGATTACGAAATCTGCCGTGCCGATGTGTTTGCTATTTATGAGGCAGCCGAACAACTCACCCCCCAGCAAGGAACACAGGATGAGACCGAAAAAATTGCCTTAGCCCGTCAGCAATGGGAACTGGTGCGGGATGAAGCGGTTGGCTGTGAACGTACCAAACCCGGCGATAGTGAAATGCTGCGAATTGCGAGCGACGCGCAAAACAACCTTGACCGTTTTGACCGTGTAGAACGGCGGATTCTAACGCCCATTCGTGTTTTTGAAGAGGGCGCGGTGCTGCGTGGCCCGATTTCGGGTAATTGGATTCAAATTTATACGCTTGATACCCAAAACAATGGGGTTTATCGGGATATTTTAAATCCTGAAGGCACACTGATTGTTGAGGCAGGAACAGACCCGATTATTTTCACCGGACAAAGCATTCGTGGTGAGATTCTTGATCGATTGGTGGATTTGGAATGGATGAATCTGGGAGGGCTAGCAGGAGCAAACAGTGTGCCGATTGTCTTAGATAGCTCCGGTTTGCTCATCTGGTATAACGATACCTTCTCAGAATTGGACTCGCTGCGTTTGGTTACGCCGCAAGTTTGGGGCAGACCTGTGGCGATGGCAACATGGGGGTTAAATCTGTACATTTTGGACACTGCCGCCAACCAGATTTGGCGTTATGTTCCCAATGCGGGGGTGTATTCGGAAGCGCCGGAAGAATATTTTGCGGGGGTTGAACGGCCTAACCTCGAAAACGCGGTCGATTTTGGGATTGATGAAGAAGGCCGTTTATACATTCTTTTTGAGGATGGCAGCATCCAGAGTTATGTGGGTGGAACAGCACGCGGTTTTGAATATTACAATTTGCCAGATGGGGCGCTGATGCGAGGGTCGAGTTTGCTGGTAGACAACAACCCCATCTCACGCGGTTTGATGATTACCGACCCCCAAAGCCAAACCCTGTATAGCGTTTCGTTAGGGGGAACCGTGGCAGCGGGGTATCGTCCCTTGAGTCCACTGGATGCGTTTGAGGGCATTTCAGGGGTGCTGGTCAATGCGGATAAAAATAGCATATATGTTCTATCCAGCAATATCATGTATTATACTCCGCGACTCCCGCAATAGCAGAAAAGCGCAGCATGGCAAAGAAAAACAAGGTCGAAGTCTATTTTGAATGTGCCGATTGTGGCAAACGTTCTCCCAAATATTTAGGGCGCTGTCCCCAATGTGGAGAATTTAATACGTTTGTCGAAGTCGTAAATCAGGAATTGGCAGCCGGCGCAAAAACCAGTGCAGGGCGTGGCCTACCAACCCTTACCTCTGAATCCACCCCCTACAATGCCGTTGAGCTGACCCAAGAAGACCGTTGGCATATTCGTAATGGCGAATTTGCACGGGTTTTGGGCGGGGGCTTGGTTCCCGGTAGCCTGATTCTCGTGGGGGGAGATCCCGGCATTGGCAAAAGCACCCTGCTGCTACAAGTGGCGGCGGAATTTGCCGATGATGTCGGGCGCGTTTTGTATGTTTCTGGCGAAGAAAGTGCCAAACAAATCAAAATGCGCGGGGATAGAATTGATATAAAATCAAATGACCTGTATCTGCTCACCGAAACTGCGCTTGAAAACATCTTGAGAGAAGTCGAAAAAGTTCAGCCACAGTTGCTCATCATCGACTCGATTCAAACCACCTATACCGCCGATAAAGATTCTACGCCGGGCAGCGTGAGCCAGGTTCGTGAATGCGCGCTCATTTTGCAAGCGGTTGCCAAATCGACAGGCATTTCGATTGTTTTAATCGGGCATGTCACCAAGGAAGGTATGATTGCCGGGCCACGGGTGCTGGAACACGTTGTAGATACGGTGCTATATCTGGAAGGCGATCCGTTTCAGGTGTATCGCCTGCTGCGAAGTGTCAAAAATCGCTTTGGGGCGACCAGCGAAATTGGGGTATTTGAAATGCTCGGCAGCGGCATGGTTGAGGTCAAAAATCCCTCAGAGGCCTTTTTAGCCGAACGGGTGGTAAGCGCTTCTGGCAGTGCAATTGTTGTAACCATGGAAGGCACACGCCCGCTTCTGGTCGAAGTGCAAGCGCTGTGTACCCATACGAGCTATCCTAATCCACGTCGTACCGCCAATGGGATTGATACCAACCGCCTGCTGCTGATTCTGGCAGTATTGAGCAAACATCTCAATTTTCGGATGTATGAGCAGGATGTTTTTGTAAATGTTGTGGGTGGGCTGACAATTGACGAACCCGCCGCCGATTTAGCGATTGGCTTGGCAATTGTGTCTAGCCTGATTGAAAAACCGATGCCTGCGGATGTTGCCATTGTCGGGGAAATTGGGCTAAGTGGCGAACTGCGGGCTGTCGGACAAATTGGCGCTCGGTTGAATGAAGCCTCAAAACTAGGATTTAAACGGGTGGTTGTGCCGCGTCGCCTCAAAAAAGAAGTAGATATCCCGTCCAGTTTGCAGCTTTTGCCCGTTCGAAGCATCGGTGAGGCGTTAAATTTGTTGATGCCACGAACCTAGAGGAAGGAAATTTTCATGCGTCGCTTTATGTCATTATCAATACTTTTGCTCATCATTTATACGGTTGCTGCACAAGAGGATGCTACATTTACTACCCTTACCGATGGGGGTGTGCTGTCCGACCAATTTGAAGAGACTATTCTTGCCCGTCTGTACAGTTTTGATGCCAGCGCAGGCGATGTTGTGACTATTTCGATGGCACAAGCCAGCGATGACTTAGATCCCTATCTTGTGCTGCTAGGGTCAGCCGGACAGGTATTTGCTACTGATGACGACAGTGGCGATGACACACTCGGTGTATTGTATTCGGCGCAAATCCAGAATTTTGAAATTCCCGACGATGGCGATTATCTGATTCTGGCAACCAGTTTTAGCGCCATACGCGGCGTGTTTGACCCTCTGCGCGACCCCCTTGGCTATGAGATTGGGATAAACGGCAATACGCTCCCGTCTGATGGAGATTCTGAATCGGTGACACTCTCCGCGACTGAAGTGGCGCGGGGAGACAATTTACAGCTTGCCATTTCTCCCCAAGAATCCGTCTACTTTTTGCAATTTGCTGGCACCGCCGGCGAAACCGTAACCCTAGATATGCAGAGTGATGAATTTGATACCCTGCTGTATCTGTTTGCGCCGGATGGCACACGGATTGCGGCAAGTGACGATACCGATGGTTCGACCAATTCCCGCTTGGAGGAGATTGAACTACCGCAAGATGGAACATATTTGATTTTTGCTGCGAGCTATGATTTTACCTTTGCGGTGGAAGATGATTGGACAGGCGGCGGGACATTTGTCTTTTTCTTTGAGTAGCGGGGGATGCGAACACCCCCCTATGCTTTGGCTAAATCCATTGGCTGACCGCCCGTGAGTTCCGTCAATTTGGCAAGTGTGACCGGAAAAATGGCATTAGGTGCGCCGGCAGCGGCATAAAGCTGGTCAAAGCGACTCAAGGTCTGGTCAATTAAGATGGGTAAATTGGGTGTGCGATGGCCTAGGGGTGGAACACTCCCCGGCGGATACCCCACAATAGCAACACATTCATCGGTGGTGGCAATCCGAATTTTTTTACGCCCTACGTTGTAATGCGCGGCAAGTTTTTTGTCATCGACTTTCTGGTCGCCGGACATCAGCGCCACAATCGGTTGGGTATCTACCCAAAAGACAATGCTTTTAACGATGCTGCCTAATTCAGTTTGAATGGCAGCCGCAGCTTCGGCAGAAGTAGCGGTGGATTGCTCAAAATGCCGGACTTGAATCTCCGCATTTTGGGTGTCTAAAGCGGTCTGGACATCGGTAGAAGTGAGGGGTTGCATGGTTATTTTCCTTGTGCGGCTTCGGGTAATGAAGCATAGCCCATTTGTTTGAGCAAAGTATTCATATCAAAATACATCCGTTCCCCGCTAAATTTTTCCCCCGTAAATGGGAACATGATAATCAAGGGAAAAGTGACAAATTGACCGGAGGGCGGAATATTAAATAAAGGCCCGGTATGGGTGCCTACAAACACTGATTCCTCCACCACCATTTCTTCACCAATCGTCACAGTTTTGAGGTTGAAATTGGCATCCGGCATTCCATCAAATAAGCCCTGATAAAACGAAGCGACACCCTCTTTACCCTTGTACTGCAATCCTGTTGCCATGATCTCGTATAAGGGGTCGTCTGTCAGCGTGGCTAACAAACCGGGAATATCGCGCCGATTTTCCGCCAAGACATGCTTTTGCCACAAACGTTTGACAAAATGTAATTTGGACATGGTTTTCTCCTAGAGGCGTTAGCGATCAGGTTATTGGCAAAATCCCTTTTTTGCTAACGCCTAACTCCTAATTTCATTCTTCGGTTAAATCGTAGCAAATCCCGACCACCCCCGGCCCACAGTGAACTCCCACCGCCGCACAGACATTGGTTTGATAAAAATGGGCGGGTTCAAAACGCTGGCGCAATCGGTCAACCAGAAAACGGGCTTCATTGGGGGCTTGCCCGTGCATCACCGCCACCCGATTCGGTCTGCGGGTGCTGCCTTCGTCTTGCACAATCTCCAACAAACGATTGAGTGCTTTGTTATGGGTGCGAACACTTTCTTTGGGATGAATTTTGCCATTCACAAAATGAAGAATTGGCTTGATATTCAACGCCTGCCCCATCAGATGTTTGGCCTTGCCAATCCGCCCGCCCCGATGTAGATAATCGAGTGTGGAAACCAGAAAATAGATGCGCGTATTGGGAATGTGGCGCTCCAATTCTGCGATAATTTCGGCGGTGGTGCAGCCTGCATCGCGTAGTTCAGCCGCCAACAGTACCAAAATTCCCTGCGCCATTGAAACATACTGGGTATCAAAAACAGTGACGGGCAATTTGGAAAGCTCCGCCCCTTGTACTGCTGATTGGTAGGTTGCACTGACCTCTTTGGAAAGAGTCAAACAGAGTACCTCATTGGCAGATTCCAGCAGGGTTTGAAAAGCGCTCACATAATCGCCCGGTGCGGGGGCAGAGGTGGTCGGCAGGGTCGAATCTTGCGCCAAGCGGGTGTAAAATTCGTCTGTACTTAAATCAATGCCATCCCGTAAATTCTCTGTTCCCCAAATGATATTTTGCGGCACAATATGAATTTTATGCTTTGCGGCAAGTTCTTTAGAAATGTCGCAGGTACTGTCTGTAACAATCGCTATCATGGTGCTTTTTTCCTAAGTAGATTAAAAATTTTTTCCATCTCATTGTAACGATTTTTTCAGCGATAAGAAAATTGGCGTAAAATCAGAATGGGAAAGGTGTAAGTTGCTATGCCGACCTACGAATTTTTGTGTAATGATACAGACCAAGTATTTGAGGTAGCTTTTCGCTCCTATGCAGAATATGACCCGGCGTTGGTTCGCAGCCCGTTTACCGGGTCGCCCAATGTTACCCGCTTGATTAGTTCGGTAGCGCTCAATATTGCGGCGGGACATCTCAATGCGCTGTTGCAAGGAGATGAACAAACGCTGAGTGAATTGGAACAAGCAGACCCGGAAACATTGGGACGGGCCTTGCGGCAGATTGCGGCTGAAACCGGCGAAGATATGGGCAGTGAATTTAACGACATTGTAGGCCGTCTTGAATCGGGGCAATCGCCGCATGAAATTGAAAAATCCTTGCCAGATAAAGAGACCTAGAGAGAAGCGTCCAAACAACGCAACATTCAGGTAGATTCTACGTACACAACCATGTGAAATGGAGTGATGGATTTGAACCTAAAAGGCTGGTTTTTGCTAAGTGTCCTTCTACTATTGGTGTTGGCAGCCTGTAATGGCGATGAGAAAAAAGACGAAGAAAACAACAAGGGCGGAGAAGCTACACCTGTTACAGCCGCTACCTTGCTTGAAAACGCAGCTGCCAAAATTGACGAAGCCAATACGTTTGAAATGGTCTTGGAAGCCAACGGCGCGCCTGTCGCACTCAATGCTGCCGCCGTCGGTTTAAATGCAGATTTATTCTTCAAAAAAGCGCAGGGGGTTTTTGTTGCGCCGGACAGTTTGGGTGGGGTGGTGGAAATTGCACTGGATGAGGTCGTCACCGAACTTGAAATTATCATCGTGGGTAACGACCAGTTTTTAAAGCAATCGTTAATCACCCAGAATAAATGGCAGGCCGTGTCCATTTCACCCGATTTTACGCCCGCCAGCCTCAAAGGAGACACGGGTATTGCCAGCGCGATTCGTTCCCTGCAAAATCCTGAATATGTGGGCGAAGAAGATTTAGATGGCCTACCCGTGCATCATCTGCGCGGGGAAATTGATGCCGCGCTGGTGCAATCAGTCACCGTCGGTTTTATCGGTACATCCGAAGGCAATATCCAAGCCGATTTGTATATCCGTACCGATAACGGCTTGCTGGAAAAATTGGTGTTGGAAGAACCCCTTGCTGCCGAGTCTGCCGAACCTACAACATGGACAATCAGCCTATACAATTACAATGAGGATTTCGTTGTAGAAGCCCCAGAGGTTGAATAAATGGAAGCACAACGCGGTCTTCGTTCGCCTTGGTCAATTTTAGCGCTGCTCTGTATTCCGGTGTTTATTGGCTCGATTGACCTGACGATTGTTTCAGCAATTTTGCCGGAAGTGGTGGTCAGCCTTGAACTGCCCCTCGATACCCGTTTGGACGATGCCGCGTGGATGATTACAGGTTACTTGCTGGCATACACGATCAGTATGATTTTTACTGGACGGCTTTCGGATATGTTCGGGCGGCGCTGGGTCTATGTGGTGGCGTTGCTGGTGTTCATGTTCGGGTCATTTTTCGTTGCAAGCGCCCATTCATGGCCTGTGGACATTTACGGACGGATTTTCCGCTTTTTTTACCCGGATGACCGTCCGCCTTCGGTGGAACTGCGTACTCTGCACATGATTATCATGGGGCGGGTGATTCAAGCATTGGGAGCAGGCGCACTTGTGCCTGTTACGATTGCAATGGTCGGCGATATTTTCCCGCTTAAAAATCGGGCGCGTCCGATTGGGCTTGTCGGGGCAATCGACACCGCTGGCTGGATGTTGGGGCATCTAGTGGGCGGGGTGCTGGTCAAATTTTTCAAGGAAAACGGCGCGTTTTTTGATGATACTTTTGGCTTGGGTGTTCCCGATTGGCGCACCCTGTTTGTGATTAACCTCATCATTGGTGGGTTCACGCTGGTGATGGTGATGTTCACCCTCAGGGGTATTCCCCAGAATCGGCAAATGGGACGGTTTGATTATCTGGGAACACTGTTGATTACTCTATGCCTGATTGCCTTGAATATCGGGCTAGACAGCCGCACTGCCGATACTGCCACCAGCACAGGCCAATTTCAGCGCGTCGCAGAAGCGGAGACCAGTAGTTATGCTGTACCGCTTTTGATAGGGGCGGTGGTGGCCTTTTTGTTGTTTGTGCTGGTACAGGCGCGGGTGAAATATCCCTTGATTAACCTGCAAATTTTCAAAAAACACAATGTGTCTCCGGCAGCCTTAGCCAATGTTTTTGTCGGGTTTGGCCTGACCATTGGCCTTGTGGCACTGCCTTTGCTGGTCAATTTTCGGGATGGCGGCAGCACCTCTGACACGATTACCGACGCAGCCTTTTTATCGGGGGTGTTGTTAAGCTGCCTGACGATTCCGATGGCGCTGTTTGCTGTTCCCGGCGCATGGATTAGTGATCGGTATGGCTATCGCACCACCACCGTGCTTGGGACGAGTCTTGCGGCAATTGGATTTTTGATGAGCAGTCTGACATGGGAAGTGGACACCTCCTACTGGCTGATGGGGCTGCAAATGACCATTGTGGGTGCGGGATTGGGGCTGACCATTTCGCCTATTGGCACGGCGGTCATTAATGCCGCAGATGAGGAAGAACGCGGGTCTGCCTCCGCGATGGTGCTGGCGTTGCGTCTGGTGGGTATGACTTTGGCGCTATCCTCGCTGACCAAATTTGCGATTAACCGCGTCAATCGTTTGGTGGAAGATGCCAGCGCGGGTGTGCTGGATACCAGTGATTTGACCCTGCTCAAAATTGTGCAGGTGGTGAATGAACTGCTGCTATTAGGGGCGTTCGTGAGCATCTTGGCGATGCTGGTGGCGCTGTTTATGCAGGGGGGCAAAGTATCTGAAATGCCCGAATCTGCCAGCGAAAGCAAACTCAAAACGACGACTTCGATTCCTGTCTAACCCGCACACTTTTCTAACAAATTCACACAGGGTATGGTCAATACCCTGTTTTTTTCTTTTATAATGGTCATGATACACAGGACATTAGAACCTTGATAGAAGTGCAAAATCTGGTCAAGCGCTATGGTAATTTTACGGCGCTCGACGGCATCTCATTTAAAGCCAAAGGAGGGCAAATTGTGGGGTTTCTTGGCCCGAATGGGGCTGGTAAAACCACCACGATGCGAATCTTGACTGGCTACATGCCCCCCACCGCCGGGAAAGCTATTGTCGCGGGCTATGATGTCTCCACCGATTCGATTGATGCCCGCCAGCAGGTCGGCTATTTACCCGAAACCGTTCCCCTCTATCCAGACATGACCGTGTTAGGCTATGTCAAATTTATGGGGGAAATTCGCGGACTCAAACAGCCTAAAAAAGCGGCGCTGGCAGCCTTAGAAAAAGTCCAACTGGCGCACCGCGCTCATAGTCTGGTACGCAGCATTTCAAAGGGGATGCGCCAACGTTTGGGGTTAGCTCAAGCAATTGTTCACAATCCGCCTGTTTTGATTCTGGATGAACCAACTATCGGTTTAGATCCCTCTCAAGTGCGTGAAGTACGCCAGTTGATTCGTGACCTTGCCCAGAATCATACCGTGTTGTTCAGCACACATATTCTTTCTGAAGCGGAACAACTGTGTGATGATGTGATTATCATTCATCAAGGGCAAATTCTGGCACAGGGGTCGCCGGTGGAACTGCGAGAACGGTTACAAATGCGTGGGCGAATCTTTGTGCGGGTACGGGGCAAAATTTCGACCTTGCAAGACACCCTGAAAAAATTGGGGGAGGTGGGCGAGGTGACTGTTTTCCAGGATGGGCTGATTGTCACGCCGCGCAGCAATCGGGAAATCCGTCCGGCGATTGCCCAAGCGATTGCCAGCGCCAAACTTGACTTGCTGGAGTTGCGTCCCCTAGCCACCTCATTAGAAGATATTTTCATCGAAATTACCGAGGTGAATCGTGCATAGCATCTGGGTTATTTTTAGGCGCGAACTCGCCCAATATTTTGTCTCTCCGATTGCTTATCTGGTGGCTTTTGCGATTCTGTTGTTAATTTCGCTAGGCTTTAACAGCGATTTAGAACAGCGTGTGTTGACCGCCCAGAGTCCTGACGGCACAGTCGCTTTGAATGGCTTCGCATTTTTTATGATTTTTTTTGCGCCGCTTTTGACCATGCGCCTGCTGGCGGAAGAAGCCCGCGAAGGCACGCTGGAATTGATGTTCACCATGCCTGTACGGGACAGTGAAATCGTCATCGGGAAATTTCTGGGTGCATGGGCCTACTACACGGTCATTTTAGCGCTGACGGTGGTGTATCCCATCATCATTGCCCTGCTGACAACTTTTAGCAACACCCCGTTACACCCCTCGATGGATATCGGGCCTGTGATTGCGGGATTTTTAGGCATCTGGCTGTTTGGTGGGGCAACACTGGCGGTAGGGTTATTTTTTTCTGCCATGACGGAAAATCAGATTATCGCGGGGTTTTTGAGCATGGCAACCCTGTTCATCCTGTGGTTGGGAGATTTGGCGGGGTTGCTGCCTGCGTCGATTATCAGCACCGAATTGGCGCGGGCGCTGCGGGTCATTAGCCTGCAAGCCCATTATTCAACATCGTTCATGATTGGCGTGATTCGCATGGAAGACGTGGCATTTTATATAGCGATTGTGGCGGTCATGCTGTATGCCACCATTCAGATTTTAGAATCGCGGAGGTGGCGATGATTCCCGAAAGACTTGTGCGCGGAGCAAGCATGGTCGGTACACTGGCAATTTTCGCCGCGCTGGTAGCATTTTTATACGAGGGCGAAGTCACCCCGGTTGTTTTCGCATTGTTGGCGCTGGGGATTGCGGGTCTGAGTGTGTGGATTGTGTTTGCGCCGGAGGAAGTGCGGGCGCTGCTGAGTGGTCGGCGGATTGCGGCAGGCACTACCAGTCTGATTTTGCTGGTATTGTTTGTGGTGGGGGTGATTGTGGTGTATGTGCAAATTGACCGCCGCAACATTACCGTTGACTTAACCGATGGAGCGCAGTTTAGCCTGAATGATGCGTCCTTAAGCGCGATTCAACGGGTGCAGCAAAGTGGCGCGGCCATTCGACTGGTTGCGTTTTACCCGCGTGAATATCTACGCGAACGCGAATCCGCCGATATTATTTTGCGTCAATATGATGCCGAAGGGGATAATGCGATTGAACTCCAATATGTTGACCCTGCCGAAGACCCGATTTTAGCCGGAACGTATGGCTATGACGCGCTGGAAAACAAAATTAATGCCATTTTTGCGACGGTTTTAGACGAAAACGGCGACCCGATTATCGCGTCGGTGCAGTATATCGGGGCGGCTAATGAACGGGCGATTTCTAATACGCTGGTCGCTATGTTGACCGCAGGCACGAGCAATTTTTATTTTGTGCAGGGGCATAACGAACTCAGCATCGAATCGCAAGCCGGAACGGGGATTTTCCGAGCAAGGCGTGTATTAGAATCCGTGTTGAATGTGCAAATGGCGGAAATTAATTTGCTCACAGCCGAGTCGATTCCCGATGATGCAACCGCGCTGGTCATTGTGGGGCCATCCTCCGCTTTTGACCCGAAAGAAGTGGCTTTGCTCGCGGCGTATGTCGAAACTGGCGGGCGTTTGATTGTGCTAGCGAATCCACCCTATATTGACCCGGTATTTGGGGGGGTGAATGATACCCTGTTGGTAGACGACCCTTTGACCGCTTTTTTGTGGGATGAATTTGGGGTGCGCCTCCGTCAAGATCTGGTCGTGGAATTGGAATCGTCCTTTGACAGTGAATTTAACCCGATTCCGGCGTTTTATTCCTCGTCAAACCCGATTACGCTCGATTTTTCGGACAATTTACCGATTGTGCTGTCGCTGGTGCGTTCCATTGAAATTGTGGAAACACCCACTGAACGTCAGAACCGTTATCTACGCGAACCTTTGATGCTGTCCTCCGACCAATCCTATGGCGAAACGAATCTGCAAAATTTTGCGGGGGGCGATGCCCTAGCAGAATTTAACGAGGGTGAGGACACCCCCGGACGGTTGGTCATGGGCGTGGCGGTGCGTACTCCCCCCGCCCTCAACGAAAATGCCGACGAGGGAGCGCGATTGGTCATGGTGGGGGATGTAGATTGGCTGACCAATGATTTTCTGGTAGGCTTTGAGGGGAACGGGTTGTTCTGGAACAATATTGCCAGTTGGATTGTGGCTACCGACGAAAATCTGGTCTTTGAAGCGCAAATAGACGCAGATTTGCTGCCTATTTCGGCAACCGAACAGCAGCGTCAGCGTGTCTCCCTATTCACGACATTTATTATGCCGTTTTTTGTGCTGGTAATTGGGGCCTTGGTGTGGTTTGTGCGGAGGCGGCGTTGGCAAAGCGTTTAAAAAGCGGCTATATTTCTCTCCTGATTCTTGCTATAGTAAGTGTTGGTGTGTTGATTGCAAACGGACGACCTGCCCCCACCACGCCCACACCTGCATCGGTTTCACCGAACTACTTGTTGTTCCCGTTCATTCTCGATGCACAAGAAATCGTCAGTATCGAATTTGTGATTCCCAATGCTGTCCCGGAAGATACAATTTATTTTGTATTGACTCAGGAAATGGATGGGGATTGGGTACTCTTGAGGCCGGATGGTACGCGCCCTTCGGTGGATTCCGCTCAAGCCCAGTATGCAACAGAACTGGTCGCTTTTATGTTTGGCGTGCAAGCTGTCTCACGGAACAATAGGCCTATGGAAGATTTTGGTTTTTTGCCAAATTCAAAATATGCGGTACGCTTTCAACTCAATCGGGAAATTAGCGGGCAAGACCTGTTTGGTTTTGAGGTTGGTAACAAAACACCGCAAGGCGATGGTTATTATGTGGCAGCAAACGTAAATAGCACTATAATTGATATTGTACCAACGGAACTGATAGAAACACTTGTGATGGTGATGACCCAACTAGCGCCCACCGAGGCGCTCCTTGAACCGACAGATACGTCCGTTCCGTAGCGTATGAGATAATGTGTGAGGTTGAGTTTGGTAACAAAGCAGATTCCCGCCACACACGGCGGGATTTTTTATCTAAGTGACCCAGTTGAGGAGGGTATGGCAGACCTGAACGAGATGCGTCAACAACTGCTAACGCTAGGCAAAACGCGGGGCTACGTCACGTTTGACGAGTTCATGCTGGTTGTGCCTCAGCTGGAGCAAGACCTTCCTCTTGTCGAAGACCTGATGGACGAATTAAGCGAGGCCGGCATTGAAATTGTCAAGGATGCCCCCTTGCCCGCAATCGGACAGAAGGTAGGCAGCACTTCTTCGAAATCCGTTGAGGAGGATGAAGAAGAATCCATTCCGAACATTAGCGAAGAGCCGGATGAACTAGACGTGGATGACCTAGAGCCGACTGAAGAAGAACTGCTCATGTTGGACTTCAGCGACGATGAAGGCTATCAACACGCCATCAACAACGATGATGTCGTCGGAATTTACCTCAAGGAAGCCGGTAAAGTTCCCCTGCTGACGGCAGAGGAAGAGGTTTCGCTTGCCAAACGGATTGAAGCGGCGGAATTTGCCCGTGAAGCGTTGGATGATAAGAACGGACGTTTGTCTGATGATGAAATTTATGACCTGCAAAACATCATCTTTGATGGTGAAATGGCGCAGGAGCATTTGATTCGTGCCAATGCCCGGTTGGTGATTAGCGTTGCCAAGCGGTTTGTGGGGCGCGGCGTGCCATTTCTGGACTTGATCCAAGAAGGCAACATCGGGTTGATCCGGGCAGTGCGTAAATTTGAATATCAGCGCGGGCATAAATTCAGCACCTACGCCACATGGTGGATTCGGCAAGCCATTAGCCGTGCGGTTGCCGACCAAGGGCGCACGATTCGGGTGCCAGTGCATATGGGCGACCAATTAAATAAACTGCGCCGGGTGACGCTTGAACTTCAACAGGAGTTAGGGCGGGATGCGCTGCCAGAAGAAGTTGCCACACGTATGGAAACCACCGAAGATAAGGTCTTGAGCCTGATTGAAATTTCATGGCGGCCTATTAGTTTGGATTCGCCCATTGATGATGATTCTGATTCCGAACTGGGCGATTTTATTGAGGATACCTCCAGCCCTGCACCGGACGAAATGACCACCGCCAATTTGCTGCGCGAACAGGTCGAGTCGGTTTTGGGACGGTTGCCCATGCGTGAAGCCGAAATCTTGCGGATGCGCTACGGCCTTGACGATGGCGAAACGCATACACTGGAGGAAGTAGGCAAGAAAATCGGCGTGACCCGCGAACGGGTGCGTCAGCTGGAAGCACAAGCGCTGAATCGTCTGCGGCGGTCATCAGCCCATGTGCTGCTGCGGGATTATTTACGAGAGGATTAAGCCTGTGCGGTCACAGCGCAGCCCGTTTCTCATCCCACTGGTGGTACTCATCATCGGTGGGATTCTGTTGTTGAACAACTTCTTCCTGATTGATGCGGACATCACCCGCTTCTGGCCTGTGATGCTGATATTGTTGGGGATGCAAATTCTGATTCGGGGGGATTTAGCCCCTAGCTGGCAGGCGCAAACTTTTGGGATTACACGCGGCAGTGTTGAATCAGCCTCTCTGGAAATTAACAGCGCTGAAATTGATGTGCGTTTAAAGGGACTCAAACGGGTGGGGCGGTTGATTTCCGGGCAATATACGGCGCGTTCGCGTCCCCGGTTAAGTGTTCGCAACAACCATGCAACCCTAGCAATGCAGCGCAGCGATACATGGCTGTTTTCGCTGGCGGATTGGGATGTGGCGCTGGCACAGGACATCCCTTGGAAAATTTTAATGAGCGCGCATCTGGGTGAACTGCAAGCCGATTTGCGCGGGTTACAAATCGAACGGGCGCACATTGCCACCGGCATCGGCAATATTAAGGTGATTTGTCCCGATAGAGAAGTCGGCACGCTGTATATTCGTTCTACTTTTGGCGAGGTGCAGGTGACAGTTCCGCCGGATGTTCCCGCCATTGTGCGAACGGATGTCAGCCCGTTTTCTAAGGTGATTGTCGCGGGGAACGCCCTCAAGGCCGATAGCACAGGCAAATTTTATGCCACCCCCACTTACCGAGCTGACCAACCCGCCATTCAACTCACGGTTGCCGCGACTTTCGGCAATATCCTCTTGGCAGTAGGCGAATGATATACCCGTAAGATTTTGAATGCTTAGCCTATCTGTATTTTTAGCGTTGTTTGTACAGTGAATATGGTCTGGCGACACTCTCACCATTGACCCCCATATCAAGCCACAGGTATAATTTTCAGCCGACTCAATCCCTGAGTCAGCGTTTTTTTTTGCCAATTTTCCCCGTTGAGATGTCCTTGTGGCGATCCATCTTCGGTGAAAAGTGAGAGTTGGAGAATTCCATTCATGTATGCAATTATACGCTCCGGTGGGCATCAGTATCGGGTTGAACCCGGTGCGGTGGTGGATGTGGAACGTCTGCCTGTCGAAGAAGGCCATCAGTTCCAAATTGAAGACGTGCTGCTGTTTGTGCCAGATTCGGGCAGCCCGACCATTGGTAAACCTCTCGTAGCGGGTGCAAAAGTCCATGTGACCTGCGTTTCGCAATATCGCGCCCGCAAAATTTTCGTGTGGAAGTATAAACCCAAAAAGCGCTATCGCCTGCGTCGTGGGCATCGTCAAAGCTACACCCGCCTGCGGATTGATAGCATCACAATATAAGGAGCTAGACAATGGCACATAAAAAAGGTGGTGGTTCGAGCCGTAACGGGCGCGATAGCCAAAGCAAACGTTTGGGTGTCAAACGCTTCGGCGGGGAACTGGTTATTCCGGGCAATATCATTATCCGTCAGCGCGGTACACGTTTTCATCCCGGCTTGAATGTGGACATGGGCAAAGATTTCACCATTTTTGCCATCACCACAGGCACAGTCAAATTTCATATGAAGCGCGATGGTCGCAAGTATATTAGCGTTGAGCCGATGCCTGTTGAGGAAGCGCAAAGCTAAGTTAGGACAACAACCGTGAGAAAAGATATTCACCCCAAGTGGTATACCGAGGCCGTCATTACCTGTACTTCCTGCGGGACAGAATGGAAAACAGGGGCGGCCGTCCCAGCGCTGCGTGTGGACATTTGCTCCAACTGCCATCCGTTTTATACGGGTGAACAGCGTATCGTGGACACCGAAGGGCAAGTAGACCGCTTCTTGAATCGGCTGCGCGTGCGTGATGAACGGGCTGCCAAACAAAAAGCCAAAGAACAGGCGATTGCCAACGCGGATATTCCGTTGGATGAACTCGATTTGGGCAAACGCTATGTCACGATTCTGAACGAGGCGGGCATTAATCTGGTCAGCGATTTGATTCGCAAGCTGGAAAATGAAGGCGATGATGCCATTCTTGCGCTGCCCGGCATTGGTGTTAAAGTGCTGGCAGATGCCAAACGGCGTATTGCTGAACGCGGCTACCAACTCTAACTCTTGCTTCTGTTTGACTTTACTGGCGGAATCTCAGAATTCCGCCTTTTTTTTGATATTTAACCGTTCAGCAGGCCATTTTGGGGCTGACAGTTTATTACGAATAAGGAGAATTCATCTTGAAACATCATGCCGGACGCATTGAGCTTATTTGCGGCAGCATGTTTAGTGGCAAAACAGAAGAACTCATCCGGCGGTTGCGCCGTGCGAAGATTGCCCAACAGCAGGTACAGGTATTTAAACCGATTATTGACCAGCGTTATTCTGTAAGTAAAGTCGCTTCGCATAATGGCATGGATTTTGAAGCGATTCCGGTTGAAAAAGCCGCCGCTATTCCGGCTTTACTCAAAGATAATGTTACGGTGGTCGGCATTGATGAAGTACAATTCTTTGATGAGGGGATTGTAAACATTGCCGAGGCACTGGCAAATAATGGCAAACGGGTTATTTTAGCGGGCCTTGACCTTGATTTTCGGGGGGAGCCGTTCGGGATGATGCCCGCGCTGATTTGCCGTGCCGAGTATGTGGATAAACTTCATGCGATTTGTATGGTCTGCGGGGAAGAAGCCTGCCGCACACAACGTTTGGTCAATGGCGACCCTGCCTACTATGATGATCCGATCATTCTGGTGGGTGCATCCGAAGCCTATGAACCGCGCTGCCGTGAGCATCATCGTGTGCCTCGCCGCGCTGCTGCTGATTAGCCTTTCGGCTTGTAGCGCGGAGGAGTCTTCCCGCGCTACGGCTGTTCCCCAATTGCAAATTATCGGTCAGCTTTCTAGCAATACACCGCCTGTACCTACTGCTATCCTCACTTTGACTCCCTCCCCCACTCCTTTACCTTCCCGTACTCCCCTACCCACACCCCGTCAAGTGGTGGTCAGCCGGATAAGCGACAGCATCAACCCGGCGCTGGTCACGCCGATTGCAGAAGGAGTTGCCTTACCGGATCTGGTCATCACGGACATTAATGGGGAAGAAATTCATCTCAATGAACTTAACCGCCCTCTCGTCCTGAATTTCTGGTCGGTGGGCTGTGGCTCATGTTTTTTTGAATTTCCTGTGTTGCAAGCCTTTTATGAGCATCACGGTGCAGACCATATCAGCATTATTGGGATTAATATTGCCGATTTTGCTGACGAAACCCGTATCATTGCCGAACAGCTTCATATCCAATTTCCGGTGGTCGTCGATAAAAACGCCGAATTTTTTGCGACCTATTTTCAGGGTGCGGTTGTCCCCACCACCATTTTTATTAAGGCGGATGGCACAGTCTCCAACGTGGTGATTGGCCCATTGGATGCGTATAACCTTGATTTAGAATTGCAAAAAATTGGGTTGCCCGCCTATGAATGATGAGATGAATTTTTATGAAAAAGTCATTGTGCTAACCCGCCACATTCCAGAAGGCAAAGTGATGACCTATGGACTGCTGGCGGAAGTATTAGGCGCACCCCGCGCTGCCAGAGCCGTAGGCTATGCCCTTCGCACTTTGAAATATGGTACAGACGTGGCTTGGCATCGGGTGGTGGGGAAAAATGGCACCAAGGGCAAAGTTAGTGTGCGGGCATTTGCTTACAGTCGGGATGAACAAATTGCCCGCCTGAAAGAAGAGGGGGTCGTCTTTGACGAGATGGAAGAATTTCCCCTGTTAGACTATCTGTGGCAGCCCACCCCAGAGGAAATTCAAGCCTATCTTAAGCCGTTGGGCGACGAATCGCCGTCTTAGCTGAGGCGGAGTTATCCGCCCGTCGTCCCACCAGCGCTAGCTCATGGAACGGCGCGCTTAAGACTTCCAGCACCCCGTCCTCAAAAAACCACATGGGTGCGGGTTTGTCGTCAATCACAATATCATTGGGTTCGCCGGGGATCCCGACAATTCTCACCCGGACTGCCACATACGGCGGGATATAACGTCCGGCGGTGCGCCAGCTAATCCCAAAACGCCCGCCGGGTAAAAATCCACAGGTGAAATACGAATAGCGATAGTCGCCCTGTAGATAGCCTTTGCCTGCACCAGCATCTTCATAGAGGGTGGTTTCGCCCGGCCCGGCATAGGCACGCAGAGTGACTTGTTCAATATTTTTCTCGCCGACATATTGCTGGGTAGGCCAGTGAGGAATCACATGCCCGGCTCGCACAAAAATCGGCATGGTATCCAACCCGCCCTCAACTTCAATATGACGTGCGCCGTCAATCAGGCGGTTTGTCCAGTAGTTATACCATGCCCCACGCGGCAAATAGACGGTGCGTTTGGATGCACCCGGCTCTAAAATCGGGGCAACAAATAGACTGTCCCCCACCAGAAAAGCATCATCTTGAGCGCGGAGATAGGGATCGTTGCGATCATGGAAAAAGCCGGGACGAATAAACGGCATCCCTTTTTCGTGGGCAGCCGCCATCACTGAATAGAGATAGGGCAGCAGTTGGTAACGTAGTTCAATATAGCGCCGAATGATCGGTTCGTACTGTGTTCCAAAACTCCACGGCTCTTGTTCGTTACTGTCTTTAATCGAATGGGTGCGGAAAAATGGCAGCATACTGCCTAACTGTACCCACCGTGTATACAATTCACCATCAGGCGAATCAGCGAAACCGCCCACATCCGGCCCGGTGAACGGCATCCCCGATAAACCCAGATTCATCAACATGCTGATGCTCAAGCGCAGATGATCCCATGTAGAGAGATTGTCGCCTGTCCATGAGGAAGCAAAACGTTGCATCCCAGCAAAGGCTGTCCGCCCAAAAACAAAAGTGCGTTCGTTGGGGAAGGCCGCGTCCATACCCGCCTGTGTTGCCCGTACCATCTGCATCCCATACAAATTATTGCCTGCTTCGATATGGGAGAATCCTGTCCCATTTTCTCCACGATACACAATATAATCGGGGAAGGTTTGCGGCCCAAAACGGTGGAAAACGGTAGGTTCGTTCATATCATTCCATACCCCCGCAAAGCCGGTCTTTTGGGCGAAATCGGTTGTTTTTTCTGCCCACCATGCCCGGCCCTCAACAGAGGAAAAATCAGGAAATTCGCAGGTACCGGGCCACACTACCCCGGTGTAGGGCGTGCCATCAGGATATTTCACGTAAATATCTTTGTCTTTGCCATCCTGATGCACAGGAGTATTGATTTTGATGC
Source organism: uncultured Anaerolineae bacterium (assembly GCA_964639245.1). Classification (GTDB taxonomy): domain Bacteria; phylum Chloroflexota; class Anaerolineae; order Aggregatilineales; family J027; genus SB15. The sequence goes on along the minus strand of CAZXCU010000010.1, from coordinate 85,998 downwards.
CCGCGTCTAAAATAGCGACGGATTTAATGCCTTTATCGCGTAGTTCCTTGACCAAGCCGGGCAAGTCAGGAAATTTTTGCTCATCCCAAGTGAAGCAGCAGTACCCATCCATGTAATCAATATCGAAATGGAGCGCGTCACAGGGAATGCGCCGCCGCCGAAATTCATTGGCAAGCTGGCGAAATTTATCCGCATTTTCATAGCCCCAGCGCGATTGATGATAGCCCATCGCCCACATCGGCGGGAGATAGGGACGGCCTGTGAGAGTAGTGTAACGGTCTAAAATGACTTCGGGCAGCAAGGCAGCCATAAAATAAAAACGGAGTTCGCCACTCACCGCCTCAAAACTCATTTTATCGGGGGCAGTGTTGCCTAAATCGACCATACCCCGCGCCGGATTGTCCCAGAAAATACCCAGCGCATATTTATTTTGAAAGCCAAAATAAAAAGGAATACTGTAATAACACGGGTCGTCGCCGCGTTGATAGAGAAACGGTTCGGTATTTTTTAGCGCCAACTGCAACCCGCGCAAATTCAGTTGAAACGCCCGCTGCCCTAACCCATAACACCATTCATCATCGGGTAGGGTACGTGTCCATCGGACTCCATCCCCTGCCAGTTGAAAGCCTTCGTCTGTGTTGGTGATAACCGCTTCGCCATCAGTTGTTTGGATACTGAATCTTCCGGTAGCACGGTCAATATGACAGGCAAACCCACCTGCGTTTACGATTACGCTGGTTTTATCCTCTGTGACCACGGGTTCAACCGCCGCCCATTCCTGTTTTTCTACCGCGTAGCTAAACGGGTGAATATCGCCATTGAGGTCAGTTTTGCTAATTCGCACTTGCAGTAAATCGGGCATGAGATACGCAAGTTGCATCTGAGCATTATCCAGATGCACAATTGCCCCGCGTTCATGTTTCACGACCTTATTCACCTTGCCAAGCGACACAGGGGGAGCAGTTTGTGGCACTTTATCCGCAAATTTCTGGTGAAAGGCAGGCAAGGCTTGTTCATAGGCCAAAACGTCCGGTGTGGTGTTTTCGCCAGAACGGATGGCTTTTACAATGGCATCATCGCGTGTTTGCATTGGTTGTTCCCCCGTTTTTTAACGGTTTTTCCTAATGAGCTTGAGCGCTTCTTTTGGATTTTTAATTTTTACTTCTCTGGCACGTCCACCCGCTTTAGGCGGGCCAATGACCCCTAATTCGTACATCGAATCCATTAAACGGGCGGCACGGGGATAGCCAATCCCTAAACGGCGTTGAATTAGGGAAGTCGAGGCTTCTTTGGCATCGCACACAATGGTAATTGCTTCTTCCAACATCGGGTCATGTTCCGCCAGCGACTCAATGTGGGTGATGCCCCGTTCCCAAGGGGCAATTTTTTCGAGTTCGATTGCACCCGTTTCAAGCTGAGTTTGATGCCAATTTTGCCAGTAACGGACGGTTTCTTCCAAATCTTCATCAGAAATGAAACAGCCCTGCACCCGTTTTGGGCCAGCGGCAGAGGGATCAAGGTACAGCATGTCGCCCCGTCCGAGCAAAGTTTCTGCTCCGGTATAGTCTAAAATCACCCGCGAGTCCGTGCCACTTGCCACCGCAAAGGAAATCCGTCCCGGAAAATTCGCTTTGATCAGCCCGGTCAAAACATCCACACTTGGACGCTGGGTGGCAATCACCAGATGAATCCCGGCGGCACGGGCTTTTTGGGCAAGCCGTGTGACGGTTGTTTCGGTTTCATCGGGATGTGACATCATCAAATCGCCAATTTCATCGAACACCAGCACCATATAGGGCAGATGTTCTTCCTTGCGCCGACGACCCAACGTGGCGTTGTAGGATTCAATATTCCGCGCATTTTCCAATTCAAGCAGTTTGTAACGTCTGTCCATTTCGCGGGTTGTCCAGCGCAGTACCCCAATAATCCGTTCGGCTTCGGTTTCAACTGGCCCTAGCAGATGGGGTAAACCATTAAAACGGGTGAGTTCCACCCGTTTGGGGTCAAGCATAATCAGCCGCACTTGAGCAGGCGTATTGTTCATCACGAGGGAAGTGATGACGGATGTTAAGCACACCGATTTCCCTGACCCGGTTGTCCCTGCAATCAACAAATGTGGCAGCGAAGCCAAATCCATAATCACAGGTTCGCCGGAGACATCCCGCCCTAACGGAATGCACAGGGGATTTTTGTGTTTGTTAAAAAAGACTTCCGATTCCAACAGCGCCCGTAACCCCACGGTACTCGGATTCCGGTTTGGAACTTCAATCCCAACATACGAATGCCCCGGAACAGGTGCTTCAATCCGCAACGTTTTGGCGGAAAGTGCCAGCGCAAGGTCGCCCTGCAAACTGGTAATTTTATCCACCCGCACACGCTTGACTTCCCACGCATTTGTTTCGGTGTTAAACACCTCCTTCACCGGGGAAACCGCGTACTGCGTTACCACTGGCCCCACTTTGACATCAATGACATCAGCATCAATATCAAACTCCAGCAGGGTATTTTCGATAATCGAGGCATTTTTATTGATTTCATTTTCATCGGGACGGAATAAATCATACTTCCCCAGATTTTCTAAGGCAGGCAGTATCTCATCCCGTTTGGCAATTTTGACTTTATCTTTAAAATCTTCCACACGGAAATAGCGCTTGCGTTCATCGCCATCGCGCCCTCCCTGAATCCGTTTGGGTTCGGGCATCTTCCCCAGCACTACCGGTTTTTTGTCCAGCGATTCGACAGCACGCGGCACAATTGAAGGGCGTTCACGCTGCACTACTGATGGATTCACCACCTGCCCGTTGACCATCAATACGGGGCGTTCTTGCGAAATTTCAGGCACTTCAATGTCCGATTCGAGTTCTTCGGTAGCTTCCTCAACCACTGGCACGGCTTTGGCAACAGTAGTGATAGGCGGAGGGGGCATTTTGGCGGCTGGTGCAGGAACAATTTGAGGCGGGAGTTGAGAGGGTACACTAGGCGCAGGTACTTGCCCCCCTCCATTTGTACCGTTGATGCGTGGCACCACCGAAGGCCGATTCGCAGTGACTGGCACGGGGTGCGTTGTTCCTGCCGTGGGGAGAGCAGGATTAGCAGACACCATCGGGGCAGCAGGCGCTTGACTTACAGGTTCGGCGGGGGGAGCTTCAACTGCCGCAGGCACAGGTGCAGGCGATTGCATTGCCGCGCTTACAGTCGCTGCCAATGTCGAGGGATCAAGTTTTGTCGCTAAGTTCTGGATACTCTGGCTAACATAGACAAAAATTTGGCGGTAATGGTGGCGACGAATATGCAGCAGCCAATGTAACCCCAGCAGAAGCCCCAGCGATACAATCGCCAAGCTAACCTGACTGCCAAAAATTTGCACCAGGAAGGTGCTAACCGCCCAGCCAATATATCCCCCTCCGCCGCCTTCACGGGCAAGGGCGCGGCTTTCCGTTTCAAATTCGATAATATGCAAAAATCCCTGAAAACACAGGAATGTTAGTTCAAGGGCTACCAAGCGCCCCCAGCTAAAGGTCATTTGCACCCCAATTTTGGGCAGCAGAATGATGAACCCACCGAGCAAAATTGCCAACGCGACCATGTATGCCCCGTTGCCAAAACCCTGACGCAGCGTGGTAAACAATTGACTGGCAATTTCACCTTCGCCACTGCCACCCGCGTTGAGCAGGGACGCAAAGGCCACCCCGCCGCTGACAATCAAAATCACCGCAATCAACTCATCCGTCCATGAGGGCAGATAGTGACGCAAATTGCGGATGGCATCCGGGTCTTCCAGCAGCCTTTTTAACACGGGTGGTAGCGTCATTTCTTGTTTTTCTGGCGCTTTGGGTTGCCGCGTTTTTCTAGCTGCGGGAGGCTTGGGCGGTGGGGGGGGGGGAGTCGCCACCGACCGCGTTGATTTTGGTTTTTTCTGGCTCGGAGTCGCTGCACGACTGCGTGAAGAATCTGGCTTTTTAGTCATAAAGGATAAACGATCCGGGCTAATGTATATCGCGTCATTGTAGCATAAGGTCAGGTATTTTAGAAGTTAAATCAGAACAAGAGTTCTATAAAATTCCCTGAGAAAACCGTAAAAAGTTGTTACTTTGCAATTGACCATGCTAGCACTCTATAGCGAAATATCAAGATGCTTTATTATCCAGTTTTTTGTTGGGAAATCGGACAAATAGCACCAACCGTCTGACCGGTTTTTTGAGTCAGTGGTAAACTTAAAATGAAACAGGGTAGGCAAGTGATGTTTGTTGATAAAAGCGCGTGGATTGCCGACAACCCCGCCCAACTTAATTATGGGGTGGCGGTGACTGATGTTGACCGCGACGGTCAGTTTGAATTGGTGGTGGCGGGCTTCGGTTTTCGCAATTTGGTACTCAAATGGGACGGCAACAAACTCGTCAATATAGCCGATCCTGTGTTAGCCGATGGGCAGCGCCAAGCGATTGGGTTGGCGGCCTGTGATATTGACAGTGACGGCTACGAAGAAATTTACATTTTGAACACAGATAGTTTTGGTGGGGCAAAACGCTACGGGGATAGATTGCTCGATTATGCTGATGGCGAATGGGTCGATTTATTTAGTGTCCCAGTTAATCAGCACATGGCAAATCTGGTCGCAGGCAGGTCAGTTGCTTGTGTTGACCGTAGAGGCGACGGACAGTATGGCTTTGTGGTTGCCAACTATGGCGGGCCAATGCGCCTGTACGAATTGGATGATGACGGGTTCTTACGCGATGTTGCCCCGCAAATTAAACTGAACGTCACTACCGGAGGGCGTACCCTGCTCTCTTTACCCCTTGTTTCGGAACACATGGATATTTTTGCTGGCAATGAATTAGGCCCCAATTATCTTTTTATCAATCAAGGCGATGGCACATACCGCGAAACAGCTGTTTTAGCGGGCATTAGCGACCCCTATGAGCATGTACGCGGCGCAGCTGTGCTGGATGCCAACGGCGACGGACGCTTTGATCTGGTCTATGGCAACTGGGAAGGGCCCCATCGTTTGTTTGTCCAGCAGTCGAGAGGCCGTTTTAACAACTGCTCATCGGAAATGATGGCAACCCCTTCGCGTGTTCGTACCGTGATTGCGGCAGATTTTGATAATGATGGCTACGAAGAAATTTTTTTCAATAATATCGGGCAACCCAATCGGTTGTTCGGTTGGCGCAATGACCAGTGGACTCCGCTTGAGATTGGCGCTGCCCGTGAAACCAATGGCATGGGGACAGGCGCGGCGGTCAGTGATGTCAACGGCGATGGACGGTTAGAACTGCTTATTTCACATGGCGAATCTGTTTTTCAGCCTTTAACTCTGTACCATATGCCGGAAAATGGCTATGCGTGGCTGCGGGTTCTGCCGCTCACTGCCCATGGCGCACCAGCACGCGGGGCAGTGGTGAAACTTATCGGAGAACAGCGCACCCAGATTCGCGTGATTGACGCGGGCAGCGGGTATCTCTGCCAGATGGAGCCAATTGCTCATTTTGGCTTGGGGCAACATCCCGATGTTGAACGGGTGGAAGTGCGCTGGCCGGATGGTATCAAAATCACATTGGACAACCCTACGGTTAATCAACTGCTCATCATTGCTCATCCGGGGATGTAATCTGCTGAACATGATACTCAGAGACATCTGTGATTTGCAGGTTCGAATTTTCTCTAGGGGGGTCTCTACAGCCCCGGTTTAATTTTCTTCAAGAATCGTTGCTTCGTAGTGTTTGAAGCGGGGTGGGCTGGCAAGCAAGGGGATAATTTCGGCCCCAATCCGTTTGACCATTGCCGAATTTAAATAGCGCTCAAAATGCTCGTGTGTGTCAAATTCGCCGTAGGAAACATACTTGTTGGGTGAATCGGGATGGCGATACCATTCATTGGTTATACAGCCTACCATTTGCCGCACTTCTGCTTGAATTTCTGAGAGAATGCGTTCAAATTCGCTGGCAGCATGGTCTTGAGTTTCTACAGCAACATAGGCCACAATCATTTGATTTTTCCTCCACAGACAGATAAAAACAGGATAAGATTTTTGGAATAGCCTGACAATGACTGTCTTTTTTGTCAGTAGGTGAGTGGATGAAAGATGAACAGCCCGACCCATGATGTTGACTTGGCACTCAAAGTAATTAGCGGAAAATGGAAGGTGTTGATTGTGTGGCATTTGATTGAGTCGCCGAAACGCTACGGAGCGCTGCGACGCTTGATGCCTGATGTGACGGAAAAAGTGTTGATTCGCCAATTGCGGGAGCTAGAAACTGATGGCATCCTTACCCGGATAGATTACCAGACCATGCCCCTGCACGTTGAATATACTTTGAGCGAGAATGGACAAAGTTTGCTGCCTATCTTAGGCGCACTGTGCCAGTGGGGAAAGTTGCATGTGCAAAGTTAAGGGCAGGCATTGGCGCTCCTGCCCCACCGCTAAATTTAGAAGCGCTCGGCGAGTAGGTCAGTATTGATGCCAATGGCAGCAGAAGCACCCTGGGTTGCAGCAAAAACGACCTGCCGCACTTGTTGTGCCATATCTCCGGCAGCATAAACGCCTGAAACACTGGTGCGCCCCATTGTATCCGTAACCACAAGGCCGTTTTCCGTTGTTTTACATCCTAATTGGTTGGCAAAATTGGAATGCTGCGAAAGGGCGGTACTTACAAAAATTGCCCGACATGCAATTTGGGAACCATCCCCAAAAGCGATAAATTCAACCTGCCCCGTTTGTCCATGGATCTGCTGAATGGGGGTTTCAATAATTTGAACCCCATGCGACAGTAATTTATCGCGCTCGTGAGTTTGAACTTCGCCATTGGTGCAAATTACAAGTTTGTTGGTGAGCGCCAACAGCAATTTAGCCACATGGACGGCTTTTTCCCCACTGGCAATGATTGCAACCGGTTGGTCACGCTGTTCCCACCCATCGCAGTAGGGACAATGAAAAACACTCTGACCCCAAAATTGTTCAAATCCGGGAATGAGGGGCAGCGTGTCCTTCAGACCAGAGGCAAGGAGAATTTTTCTAGCGCTGTGGGCATATCCATTTGCCAGTGTAATTTCAAAGCCAGATTGGTGAGGTGAAATTTGCGCGACTTCATCAAAGTAAAGCTGAACAGTGGTATATGGTTGAAGCTGTTCGCGGCCTATCGCTAATAAATCTGAAGGTTTCATGCCGTCACGGGTAAAAAACCCATGCGCCGCATGAGAAAAACGGTTGGCTGGTTTCTGAGTATCGAAAATAGCGACTTTATGGCGAAAGCGTCCTAGATAAAGAGCGGCACTCAAACCTGCCGCTCCACCACCAATGATCACGACATCGAACATAGTTCCTCCAATTGATACACAATATCAATTAGAAGCGGGCTATACGTACTATCTTACCGTTGTTTAAGACCAATGACCCCATCTGCATTAATGACTATCTGCGGGTTGATATCTACCGTTCCCACCAAATCATAGGTCATCGCCCCGGTGATGCGAACAGGAACCATTTTGCCCACTGGCGCTTGGCCTTCCACCAACACATACCCGTCAATTTCGGGCGCGTCACGGTAGGAACGTCCAACGGAAAGTTTGCTGCCGGTGGGGTTGCCATCTTCATCTTCGGTTTCGCCTTCCCCTTCAATCAACACATCCAACACACGACCAACCTGGGCTTGATTTCTGGCTAAGCTGATGCGCTGTTGCATTTCCATAAGCTGGTCTTTGCGGGCTTGTTTGACCTCATCTGCCACATGATTCTCAAGTTCGGCGCTGGGCGTACCAATTTCATAACTGTAGGTAAACGCGCCCACCCGGTCAAATTGCAAATCTTCCACAAATTGCATTAAGCCTTGAAATTCTTCGTCCGTTTCGCCGGGATAACCAACAATGAAGGTCGTCCGAATGGCTAAATCGTTGATTTTGCTCCGCATTTTATCAATGGTGCGGTACACCCACTCAATATTGGCAGGACGGCGCATCCGTAAAAGGGTATCGCGGTGTCCATGCTGCAAAGGAATATCGAGATAATTCACAATTTGCGGATGACTGGCGATAGTCTCAATCAGATTGTCAGTTACATAACCCGGATAGGCATACATCAAACGAATCCAAGGGATGTCAGGCACAGCTTTGACCATCTCTTGGAGCAGTTTTGCCAAGCCGTCTTTCATGCCAGCATCGCTGCCGTAATCTGTGCTGTCCTGCGAAATGAGGACAATTTCTTGCACACCGTTATCACGCAGATAGCGGGCTTCATCCAGAATAGCCTGCATCGGACGGGAAACCAACGTGCCTTTGATTTTAGGGATGGCGCAAAATGCACAAGGGCGGCGGCAACCGTCCGAAATTTTGAGATAGGCACTTGCACCCTGTACAGAAACACGGCGTGCGCCTTTTTCGTCGCTACCAACCGTCATGGCATCTGTCGGAAGATGATAGAGGGGTTCGGGGTGTTTACGCTGACGCAAATTTTGGACAAGTTCCAGAATATCCATCCAGCGCCGTGTTCCGATGATGCCATCCAAACCGGGGACTTCTTGGGCTAAGGCCGCTCCATAACGCTGTGAAAGACACCCGGCTGCAATCAGATATTGTTTCGGAGATTTGAGAGCTGCCAATTCGCGTAGGGAGTCAAGGCTTTCCTGTTTTGCTGCGTCAATAAAACCGCAGGTATTAACAATTAAAAATTCAGCCTGTTTGGGGTCGCCTTTGCCGTGTATCCCTGCATTTTCCAAAAGCTGTGCCATAGATTCGGAGTCGACGGTATTTTTGGAACATCCCAAACTGAGGAGAAAATAGGAATTGCGCTTCATGACACCCTGTGTTGGCTAAAAATTCCTGCAAATCATAATGGGCAGGGGGATAGATTGTCTAGTAGGAATAGACCTTAAGAAAAACTGGGCAAGAATCGTATGTCCGTTCCTGCCCATGCCAAAAATTCAAGGTGAGACTTAATTTAGCTTATGTAGGGTAAGGAACCCCTCTGTCGCCACCCCGTCAGCAAGCTACCCTGTTTGTCCCCATGCCGGTGCGGGGTGAATTATTCAGTTTCGGCGGCAGCTGCTTCGCTGTTAGCAAGGCTGAACACACTGGAAATAAAGGCGCTGTTGCTCATCGTCCCTTCATATAACACCGTGGCTGTGCCATCCGAAACATTCACGTAGGTCAGGGTTTGGACAGGGGTTTCTTCCACTTCTTCAGGAACAGGGGTACCCCCCAATTCTTCTGCCAAACCACTAAATGCCTCTGTAAAAGCGGTGATAAAAGCTGTTACCAGCGAGGCAAAAATATTGGTAGAAGTGATAAATACGCCCGAATCATCTTTAATCCACACGGGGGCATCCACCAGCGCAAATTCGTTGGGGACTTGAGCAACCAGACGCGGAGCAGAAAAAGTCAGGTCAGATACATAGATTTCAGCAGGTGGATTGTCAGATTCTTCTTCTCCAGTGGTTTCAGTGGCTTCATTGAAGGGCATTTGTGTCCAAGCGACTTGATCTTGTTTGTTGGAGAGCGCCATGCCGCTAATAAATCCTTCGGTGGTGTAAACGGGCTGGCTGGTCGAAGTCGCAATATCATAGACCGCGATGCTGATACCAGAGCCAGATTGTGCGATGCTGCTCACGTTGGCGGAAAGATAGGCCAAGCGGGTGTCGCTGATGAAGGTCGGGTTGTAGTCTAACTGGGTGGAAGCAATCGGAGTCGTGCTGCCATCGGTGGTGTTATACAGTTGAATCTGGCTTAAATCGGCGACAGGCACAGGCACAGTCGGATCGTCGGACAGCGCGGATAACCCCCCGGTCGTGTCAATATTACCGTTCGCATTGGTATCCACCCAAACATTATAAGCGATATACTGTCCATTTGGACTCCAATCCAGCGTGTTTGCCCATTGAGTCGTGGTATCGCTGACAAGGGTAATCGTTGCGGCGTTGACATCAATCAGGTAGAGGCCAGATTGCAATAAATCCAGCACTTCGGGAGCGAGTTCTTCCCCCGATTCATCGGCATCAAAAGAATCAAGATCAATTTCTAATGGAATAGTCACGGCGGTTAAGGCTAACTGGCTGCCATCAGGTGAATATTTCATCTGGGTTGCCACCAATCGTCCCGGCAGTGCTTCGGTAGGCAGCAGCACCCGTGAATTTCCCGCCGCGTCAATAATCATGAACGAGGTGGTATCTTCCACAGCGCTAACCGCGTTGTAAGCGATTTCACCATTCACGGGATTCACCGCAAACGCACCGATTGCTTCTCCAAACACTGTGGCTTGATTGGTATTCAGGTCAAAGGCGGTCATGGGAAAAGCATTTTCTTGGGTATCTTCGGTATCAAAGGTCGTCACCAGTCCCAAAAAATAAATTTTGGAACTATCAGGAGAAGTGGCTACCCCCGGCACACTGAGTAAATCCAAACAACCGGACATGGTAAACGTAAGAACCAGACTCAGGACGACTAAAACAAAGCGCTTTTTAGACATGAGATGTCCTTTAAATATGTGAAAAACTCCACATTCTAGTATGAGGGACAAAAGGTGTTTCACCAAAAAAGAACGGGCGATTTTTATGAGTTTTTAATCCTACGTTTGTGCCACGTTAAAATTACATGAGGTTGCCATAGGATAGCAGCGCGTGCTACACTACCCGCCGCGTGAAAAAGCGAGAGCGCAGCCAACCCCTGCGCTATTTTATTAGGAGTTTTCATGAGATTTATTGTGATTGGTGTGGTCATTTTTGTGCTGGCGCTGTCTGGCGTTGCTGCACAAGGTGGTGTCGATGGAACGGTCACAACTTCGGAGTTAAACGTGCGTGCATTGCCGGGAACAGACACGGCAGTCTTGGGTAAATATACCGTTGGAACACAGGTCACGATTGAAGGCCGCGAAGACCAACAAGGGAACGGTGGCGTGTGGGTTTTGACCACGCCTGTTGGCGGCGGGTTGCGCGGTTGGATTCTAGTTGACTACCTGCAACTTCGTTCGGATTTGGCGGTTGATCTCATTCCCGTGATTGCGATTGTGGACGCGGGCAGTGGGCAAGCCGCACCGCAACAAGCGGCCCCGGTGGAACAAACCACCACGACTCAAAACGCTGCCCCCGTCGGAAACGTGCCTGCGCCCGTCAGTGGCGGAACTTCCATTCGTGGATTTTCCTATGGCGCACATATCGCAGGATTTGATGGCACAGAACTCATGTCGGCAATTGGCATGACATGGGTAAAAGTGCAGATTCGCCACAACCCCGGTGCGAATCCCGGTGAAGTTGCGGGTGTCATCAACGATGCCCATGCACGCGGTTTTCGTGTGCTGCTTGGGGTGGTCGGTGCGCCGCAAAATGTCTCTGATAGTTATTTTCAAGATTACGCCGGATATGTGGGTGGACTCGCCGCGCTTGGCGCAGATGCTATCGAGGTGTGGAACGAACCCAACCTAGACCGCGAATGGCCCAACGGACAGGTTGACCCCGCTTACTATACCCGTTTGCTGGCGGTTTCTTACAACGCGATTAAAAGCAATAACCGCAATACACTGGTGATTAGCGGTGCGCCCGCCCCGACAGGCTTTTTCGGTGGTTGTAGCGCACAGGGTTGTGACGACCTCCCCTATATTCAAGGAATGCGGGCGGCGGGGGCGGCCTCGTATATGGATTGTGTGGGCGCTCACTATAACGAAGGCATTGTCAGCCCGCGTGCGACCAGTGGCGACCCGCGCAGCGAATATTACACCCGCTACTTTTTTGGCATGGTCAACGCCTACCACAGTACCTTAGGGAAACCCGTGTGTTTTACCGAATTAGGTTATGTGACCCCCGATGGGTATGGCCCGATGCCGGCTGGCTTTGAATGGGGCAACAACAATTCAATTGGCGAACAAGCCCAATGGCTTGCCGATGTGATGAGCCTTGCCGCAGGTTCGGGCAAAGTACGCATGGTCATTGTATGGAATTTTAATTTCCGCACCGACCCCGGCACGCCCGACCCGGCAGGGGGTTATGCGATGCTGCGGCCTGATGGCTCTTGTCCCGCCTGTGACGCAATTGGACGGCGGCAGTAAAATAGGTATCGGTTATCAGTCGTCAGTGATTTACGCTGGCGACTGTTCCGAAAACTGATAACCGAGAACTGATAACTAGGAACAACCATGGCAGACAATCCTTATACGGATTATCCCGAAGATGATGAACTGGCGCGGTTTCGTCCATTGGACACAGAAATCGATTCAACGTCGATTGGCGAAATGCACCGTACCGAACTCATCCCCCCGCCTGCCGATAGTTTTGACGAACGGCTCAATCGGGTGCGTTCGCGCAAAATGGTACAGCAGCCCTCCCAACCTTCTATGCCAGTGTTGAAGAAAAAACGTACCCGGCCTTGGGTGGTGCTGCCCGCAACACTGTTATTGGTGTTGCTAACGGGTGGGTTGGTCGTGGTAGCGCTGCTCCTACCCCCTTTTTCTGAGGACAGCCCCATTCTTGAAGCCCTTGAGAATGACAAATCCAGTTTGACTGCGCTGACCAGCGAAAAAACCCGTGTCGAAAAAGAGGCGCTGGCGGTGGAAGTGCATCCGGGCGCACCGGGTAAAAATTTTGGCGTGGAGATTCGCCGTTTTACGCTAGATGAATTTCGCGCAGGTGACATTCCTACCGAAAATTGCCCTTCGGCAGAGACTGTGCCGGCGGTACTGACACCTACAGGTGATGTATTTAGCCTTGCCTACGAAGGCACACCCCCGCCGCGTGTGGGTCTGGAAGTGCCAGCCACAGCATATGATTTGTACGGATGGTATCCCGCCGCGCAAGTCTGGCAATTTGTGCCTGCTCAACGTGCTGCGGATAGGGATGTGCGGGTGACGGATGTGCCTGTGTTGCCCAGTTGTTTGATTGGCGTGACGGTGGCAAATGCTGCCCCAGAATTAACCATCAATCTGGATTTAGGGCAGGCACGGAATGATGCCCTTAGCCCCAATCGGCTGTTTATTCGTGGGATGCAACCGACGGTGCAGGGCAATTTACAGGGGGTGCTGCCTGCTGATGCACCTACTGACGCTACTTATCCGATCATTCCCCTCATTTCTAATTACACTACGCCAGATGTGATAGACGCGGCAACGGTTGAAACCCTATTACGCAATCCTGCAACCCGTTTGCAGCACGCTTCGGACATCGCCGGGTTTGTTGAGGTCAATAGCTATGATGGTGTGGCGCTGGATTATCGCGGTATTGCGCCTGAACTACGGAATGCTTACTCAGAACTGATTAAAAATATCAAAAATTTGCTGCAAAATCGGACACTGATTCTGGTGTTGCCGCCGGCGGAATTTGACAACAGTTGGCAAACAGGCGCGTATGATTGGCGCACACTGGGATTCTTTGCCGATGAACTCATCATTCGGATGCCACTTGCAACAGAAGCATTTTTGCCCAACGGAGATGTCGATGCGATGCTGCAATGGGCAGTGGGAGAAGTCAGCCGCACCAAATTATCGCTGGGTGTATCAGCCTTGAGCGTGGAAACCGCACCCAACAACCCTGTCCGCCTGGTTGAAACGAGCCAACTCTGGGATGGGCTTGGGGAGGTGGTTTTGGAAGGCGATACCGCTTTTTTCGATACGCCATACCATGCCACACTCGGTTTTGATGAAACGACTCAATCGCCCAATGTGACTTATACCTATGAAGATGAAAACTATCAGCGTACATTCTGGATCATGAACGGGAGTGCGTTGTCGTACCGTCTGCAAAAAGCGGAACAGATGAATTTGAGAGGTGTATTTATTGCGGATGTCTTCGTAGATGGGGTAGATAGCACCATTGTCGATGCGCTGTTTGCATACCAGAGCGACACACCAATTACAGTACAACCTGAGATGCAGTTCACATGGACAGCCTATGATGCCGCAGGAGAAGCCTTAGCTGAGATGGGTTTACCACCCGATGCCCCCTTTGCTTTTCCTGAAGGCACAAGTCTGATTGAAGTTACGGTTTTAGAAAATTTACAGGTCAAAACAATTCCTGTAACCAACCCATAAAATTTAATCGTTGAGATAAAGGAAGGGACACGCAATGGCAACCAATACGGTTTTAATACGTCAGCCCAAACGGGGCTTTTTGCTGACATGGATTGGCTTGACCTTGTTGGTCGGCATTTTGACTTTTGCGGGCATGTATGCCGCGACAGGTCAAATCGGGTCGGGCAACAATGGCAGCAACGAAAGCGGGGGCATTATCGCGGAACAATTGGGCGATGAAGAAGCCCAGTTGCCCACCGCCACGCTGCCTGCCAATTTCCCCACCCCCCTCCCCACCTTGACCAAAACACCCACGGTTATTCCCACCCAAGGGCCAACCCCGATTCCTGCGTTGGTTGCTGGAACACTTCCAGAAGATTTCCGTCTGGGCGGGCATATCAAAGGTGTGTTTGAAGACCCGGTGTACGAATATATGAATCGGGCGGGCATGACATGGGTCAAATTGCAACTGCGCTTTGAACGCGGCATGAATCCGGCGGACGAAGGTTGGAAGATCCAGCTCAACAACGAACGCGGGTTTAATGTGTTGTTCGGGGTGGTCGGCAAAAAAGAAGATTTGCTTGTTCCCGGTTATTATGCTGAATACGCAGCCTATGTCGCGGGGTTAGCCGAACGCGGTGCAGGGGCTATTGAAGTCTGGAATGAAATGAACCTTGACCGTGAATGGCCTACCGGACGGATTGACCCGGTGATGTATACCGAACTCCTGAAAACCTCCTACGAGGCGATTAAGGCTGTCAATCCCAACACTTTGGTTATTAGCGGGGCGCTTGCTCCCACCGGGGCCGAAGGCGCGTTTGGTCTCAATTCCGTGTGGAATGATGACCGATACTACAACGGTCTGGCGGCAGCAGGGGCAGGGCAGTATATGGACTGTGTGGGCGCTCACTACAATGAAGGGATTGTTAGTCCCTTAGCCACCTCCGGCGACCCGCGTGACCCCTATCCCACCCGTTACCTGACCTTGCAAACTGAACGTGCATGGAAACCCTTTGGCGGGCAAATTCCGGTTTGTTACACCGAATTGGGTTATCTCACGCCGGAAGGCTATGGGCCGCTTTCGAGTGGATTTGCGTGGGCAAGTAACGTCACTATCGAGCAGCAAGCCGCATGGTTGGGGACAGCCGCGCTGATTAATGCCCAGAGTGGCAAGGTCATTTTAATGATCATCTGGAACGTGGATTACGATGCTTTTGGCGAAGATCCCCTCGCGGGTTATGCAATTGTGCGGGCAGACGGCTCATGTCCCGCTTGCGATACGCTGGGTAGTTTGCGACCCCCGCAATAGGAACAGCCGTTGCGTAAAAAATTTCTCTACATTCTGGGGATCGTGGTTTTAATCATCGCGGGAACAGCCGGACTCCTTCTTCAACAGGAGGAGTCCACCGCGCCTAAATCTCAAGACATTTATCCCCCCCTTGAGTCGTATCCCGAAGTTCGTGATCTTGCATCCGATGCTGACATCAACATGCAATTTGCCTCTCTCTCTTACGGGGTGCATACTTTTTTATGGTGGAATGGCACGTACCGCACATGGGACTTGGACAATGTGCGCCAGATGAATTTTGCCTATGTGAAACAGAGTTTTTCATGGGCGAATATCGAATCGCAGCCCGGCGCATATGATTTTTCACTGGCAGATGAAGTTGTTGCTGAAGCCCTTTATCGAGGGCGGCGCATTGTGGCACGGATTGATGGCGCACCAACATGGGCAATTCGCCCGCCTGAAAAATGGGAAGATCCGGTTTTCGATTTAGCGGCATTTGGCACATTTTGCGGTACACTCGCTGCGCGTTATCAAGGACAAATTGAAGCCTACCAGATTTGGAATGAGCCAAACTTGGAACGCGAATGGGGCGATTTTGTGCCAAGTCCGGCAGGGTATGTAAAATTGTTAGCGGCATGTGCGGCAGCCATCCGCACGGTTGATCCAAACGCGGTGATTATTTCGGCAGGGCTTTCGCCCACAGGCACACGCAATGCGGGCGCGATGCCGGATGAGGAATATCTGTGGCGGATGTATGAAGCGGGGGCAGAAGCCCATTTTGATGTTTTGGGGCTGCACGCGCCGGGGTATGCGTTACCGCCGGAAGCCACCGAAGCCGATGCTCTTGCGGCAGGGTTAGAACGCTGGGCGCGATTCCGCCATGTAGAAGATATGCGAGCAATTATGGTTGCCAATGGGGACGCGGAAAAACAAATTGCCATTACCGAAATGGGCTGGACAACCGACACCCGCCCCGATTCGATTTATTCGTGGTTCGGGGTTTCCCAAGAAACCCAAGCCGATTATCTGGCACGCGCCTATGCGTTTGCTGCGGAAAATTGGCGGCCTTGGGTGGGTTTGATGAGCGTGATTTACCTGTCCAACGACATTTGGACAACCGATGATGAACAGTGGTGGTGGGCGATTGACGAACCTGCCGAACCGGGCGTTTGGAAACGGATGCGCCCATCCTATTATGCGCTCGCCAATATGGAAAAAATTTCTACCAATCCCGATTTTAGTGAACCGCAACGTGACCCAAACGCAGGATACTATCTTGAACCCCTCACTGGTCGCAATTAGCTATTTTTTTCATCTGCTGGCAACCGTCGTCTGGTTGGGCGGAGTGGCGATGTTTGTGCTGCTCATCTGGCCTATGCAGCGTCGTTCCCCCGATGCTTTGCCGGGCTTAGATGCCATCGAAAATCGCTTCCGTCCGATTGCCAACTTTAGTCTGCTGGTGCTGCTCATGACGGGGGTTGTCCAAACCAGTACCGATGACCATTATTCCGGTTTGCTGGATTTTTCATCGGATTGGAGCCGGGCGATTCTCGGCAAACATCTGGCGTTTATCCCGATGGTAGCAATTGTTGCCTTTTTGCAATTCGGGCTAGAACCCGCGTTGGAACGGGCGCGATTGTTGGCTGCCAAAGGCAAATCAACGAATGAAGTCAGCCAACTGCGCGAACGGCAGCGTTTTCTCATCAAAGTCAATTTTGGCTTGAGCATCATCGTGCTTATTTTTACGGCGATTGCAACCGCCTTATGATCCCGCGCTGGTTTGAACGGCTTGGTGTTTTGGCGCTGCTGCTGCTGGCCTTTTTTTTGCGTGTCTGGCAACTGCCCGCCCTCCCCGCCGGATTTTCTCAGGAAGAAATCACCAGCATTGATATTACCCAGCAGATTCAAAACGGGGCGGGACAGGTTTTTTTCCGTACAGGGGAACAAACGGGCGAAGAAAGTTTTTACCATACCCTTAACGCGGGTGTCACGCAATGGGTGGGGGATGGGCTGATTGGCTACCGCATGTTAAGCGTGTGGGCGGGGTTGCTTACCCTAGCGTTTTTGTACCGCACAGCCCATTGGCTTTTCGGGACAGGCATTGCGCTGGTGGCCTTAGCCATCATGGTCACGGATATTGAAGCGGTGATGCTCGCACGTAGCGCCACTCGATTAACCCTCATGCCGCTTTTTACGACGGCGACTCTGGCTTTTATCGCGTGGACATTCCGCCTGCATGAATCGATTCGCCCCTTTAAACCGCGTACCCTGCGTTTTTCGGTGTTAGGCTATGTGGTCGGGGCGGCCCTCTATGTCCATTATACAGGCGGGTTGCTCGGCATTATTTTAATTTTGTTTATCGTGTATTTATGGCAGACCCACCAGCCCGTTTCGCGTCAGATTTGGAGTTCCTGCCTGTTCGCCCTGACGCTGATTGCCATTCTAGGGCTACCCTATTTGATTTCATTTTTGCGGAATCCTGATGCCAGTGGCATTTATATTTTTTGGAAAGACCGCCCTCAAACACTTCTTGAATTTTTTGAGTCCCTAGTTAGCACACTCGGCGCATTTTTTATTACAGGTGATGATAACCCGGTACATAACATCC
Organism: uncultured Anaerolineae bacterium; assembly: GCA_964639245.1. Lineage (GTDB taxonomy): Bacteria > Chloroflexota > Anaerolineae > Aggregatilineales > J027 > SB15. The sequence continues at coordinate 68,124 of CAZXCU010000010.1, read as the reverse complement.
CCGCCCTGCCCTTGCTCTGGCCTTTCTGGTCGTTGCTGGTGCTGATTGGCGTTTATACGGCCTTCCAGCGCTGGCGTGAACCTCACTTTGGCCTGCTGTTGATTGGTTTGTTGGTAGGTCTTGTCCCTGATATTTGGCTGCGCGGGTCAACCGACTTTAGCGCGATGATGATTGTGCTACCCATTGTAGCGATTCTGGGCGGTGTCGGCGCATATCGCACCGCCATTTACATGCGTTTTCAATCTCAGAATGGCTTACGACTGGTGGCAGCGCTGCTAGTCGTCGGATTCGCATGGACAATTTACCGTGTGTATCAGGATTATTTTCAAAATTGGCCTGACCGGCAGGATGTGCGTCTGGCCTATCATACCGACCTCGCCAATATGGTCGCTTATCTGGAAAAAAGTGATCACCCTCTCCCGACCCTCATCTGCACCAATCTGCTCCGTACCGAAAAAATTGCGACTGGCGAAATTCGTTGGTCAGACCCCCAATTGGTTGAAAATATGCTGCATCGAGAAGATTTGGCGCTACGGTTTGCGGACTGTCGCACCGCGTTTGTCCTGATTAACGGTGGTCAACCGATGCAAGTGCTGGAAGCCAATGCAGGCGAAATTCCCGGCGATGCCGCACAGCAGTGGCTGCAATATGGCGAAGTCACCCAGCTTGCCGATACAGGGCGTGTAACGCTGTTAGATATTGAGGATGAGCTGGCTCAGTTTGGCGGGCGCTTACAGCTTGAAACTCCCCTACTCTATCCTTATCTGGATGGACAACCACAGCAGGTAAAAATGCCGGTGCGTTTTGGGCGGAATGTTACCCTCGTCGGGTATCGTGCGCCGGATATTTCCACCTATCATCGGGGGGATGTGGTTGCTATCACTACCTACTGGCGGGTGGATGGTCAACTGCCTGACCATCTCGGATTTTTTACCCGTTTGCATAACAATCCGCTAGCCAGCCCCATTACCGAAGTCAACGTGGTGGATGTCCTCACCGAAAATTTGCGAACCGATGATATTCTCGTCCAAGCGAGTTTGTTTACCATCCCCGAAGATCTTCCAACCGGGGAGTATATTGTCACGCTTGGCGCATATGACAACAACACCCTTAACCAAATCATCGTTTTCAGCGAAAATGACACCAACCGAATTGTTCCGCGTGGCAATTATTTAATGCTTGCGCCCCGATTGGTGGTGGACTGATGCTTAAAATTGATGGTAGTTATGGTGAAGGCGGTGGGCAAATTATCCGTACCGCACTGACCCTCTCTTGTATTACCTCCCTTCCGGTTAAAATCCGCAAAGTACGGGCTGGACGCGAAAAACCCGGTCTGCGTCCCCAGCATGTCACCTGTGTCGAAGCCGCCGCAATGCTCTGTGATGCAGAAGTGACCGGCGCGGAAGTTGGGTCAGAAAAGCTCACCTTTCGTCCCACCCGTCCTGTATACAGTGGGGAATATCGCTTTAAAATCGAAACCGCCGGGACCGCTTCGCTGGTCATGCAAACGGTGCTTTTGCCATTGGTCATTTCCGAAGGTGAATCCACAGTGCATGTCACAGGCGGAACACATGTTCCCCACAGCCCCACCGCCCATTACTTGCGCGATGTTTACGCCCCAATGTTGATTCAAAGCGGGGCGGATGTGGTCATCACCCTTCCGCAGTATGGCTGGTATCCCGAAGGCGGCGGGGAAATTGTGGCGAAAATTCAAGGGCGACCCAAATTAAAAGCACAGACGCTTGTGGAACGCGGCGAATTGGAACGGGTTTTTGGCGTGGGGTTGGCCTCTAATTTGCAGGTTCATATTCCCCAACGTTTGACGAGCCGTGCCGAAGGCCAGTTGGAAGAACTGGAAGCCCCCGTTGATATTCGCCCCGAAAAAGCCACCGGACGCAGCACCGGGGCCGGGCTTTTTTTAACCGCCGAATATGAAAACGGGCGCGGCGGATTTACGTCTATCGGGTCACGCGGCCTGCCCTCAGAAACCGTAGCGGACAATGCCACCCAAGAATTGCTGAAATTTCATCGAAGCAACGCGGCGGTTGACCCCCATCTTGCCGACCAACTTTTGCTGATTCTGGCGCTGGCCTATGGCGCAAGCAGCTACACCACATCGCAAATCACGCGCCATCTGGAAACCAACCAGTGGGTGATTCAGCAATTTTTAGAGCGCAAAATCACCCTTGATGCCAAAAAAGGGTTGGTGGAAATCGAGGGGTAATGTTTGAACTCCACTTTTTAGGCACATCGGCTGCCGCGCCCAGCATCTATCGCGGGTTATCATCGCATATGGTACTCGCCAACGAATACCGCTTTTTAATTGATTGTGGCGAAGGCACCCAGCGTCAAATTTTGCAAAGCGGACTTGGCTTCAAACGGCTGAACCGGATTTTGCTGACTCATTCCCATCTCGATCATATTCTGGGGTTGGGTGGGTTGGTTTCGACGCTCACCCGTTGGGAAAATCTGGATCGGCTCGATATTTGGGGTGGCAAGTCTACCCTTTACCGTGTCCAGACCCTGTTGTTTAACGTGGTAATGCTCGGTCAGCGTCCACCTATCCCGATAGAACTACACACCGTTGAAACCGGCTTGATTTTAGAAGATAAAAATTTTACGGTCTCGGCTTTTCCGGTCAAGCATCAAGGGGTCGAAAATTTTGGCTATGTTTTTCAGGAAAAAACTCGCCGTCCGTTTCTGGAAGAAAAAGCCAGAGTCTTGGGAGTTCCTTTCGGGCCAATACGTGGAAAATTGGTCGCTGGTGAGTCGATCACTTTGGATGATGGGCGGGTTATCACGCCGGAGGATGTATTGGGTGAACCCATGCGTGGAGTGAAATATGTCCATGTGGGCGACTGCGGCTATACGGGCAATCTGATCGACATTGTGGCGGATGCCGATTGTCTGGTCATTGAAGCCACCTACCTAAATGATGAAAAAGACATGGCCCGCCAGTTTGGGCATTTGACCGCATCGGACAGCGCATTGCTCGCCAAAGAAGCAGGGGTGAAAACGCTAATTTTGACGCATATTTCCCGCCGTAACCGCGAGTCGGATGTGCTGAGTGAAGCACAGGCGATTTTCCCCAATAGCTATGTCGCCCGCGATTTTGACCATTTTCAAATGAATCGGGAGAAACCAGTGGAAAAGGTCAAACACACCTCTTGAATGCCATCACCCTTGAGAATCTTAGCAAATCATTTGGATTTCTGAGGCGTAAGCGTGTTCAGGCTGTCAAAAATCTGACGCTGGAAATTGAATCTGGACAGGTCTATGGCCTACTGGGGCGTAACGGGGCAGGCAAAACCACCACCATCCGTATGATGCTTGACCTCGTGCGGCCTGACACGGGCAGTGTCCATATTTACGGCAAACATGTTCGTCATCAGCATGAGGTTTTGCAGCGCGTCGGGGCGCAAGTCGAAGGCGCAAATTTTTATAATTTCCTGACCGGACGACGCAACCTTGAAGTGCTGGCCTTAGTCACCAATATGGACAATCCCCAAGCACGGATTGACGAATTGCTCGCACAAATGGGCATGACTGAACGGGCGCGGCGGTTGGTACGGGGTTATTCAACCGGGATGAAACAACGCTTGGGGTTAGCGGCAGCCCTGTTGCATGACCCTGACCTCATCATTCTGGATGAACCCACCAATGGCCTCGACCCGCAGGGAATTCAAGAAATTCGCTACTTTATCCGTGACCTCGTGGATAAACAGGGTAAAACCGTGCTGCTTTCGAGTCATTTGCTCGGTGAAGTTGAGCAAATCTGTGACCGTGTTGCCATCATCAATCAGGGTGAACTTATCCGCGAAGGCAAGGTATCTGAATTACTGTCGGAGCAAATCAAACTGCATGTCGAAGCTGCCCCACTTGACCAAGCCCATGCCCTTTTAAGTCCCCATTGGACATGCCACCTCAACACTAGCGCGTTGATTGTGGATGCCGGGCGTGACGATGCGCCCCATGTCATTGCCAAACTGGTGGAGAATCAGATTAAGGTTTATGAAGTCATGCGCCACCGTCAATCATTGGAAGAGTATTTTCTTTCGGTTACTCAGGGGGATGCCAGTGAACTTTCGTAAACTACTCCTTGCGGAATTTTATAAAATTTGGGGCAATCGTGCGCCAACCTTGTTTTTAGTCGGCATTTTCCCCGTATTTGCCTTTCTATTTCTATCATTTTTTGTCTTTGTGGTGACATTTTCTTCGGATGCGCGGCAAAGCGTTCTCGAAGATCCGCCCCTCTGGACAGATACAATTGTGGGCATGTGGAACATCCCCAATAATCTCATCGGGCGGGCGGTACTACTGGCGTTTGTGGCGCTGCAATTTGGCGGAGAATATCAGTCCAACACCTGGAAAAATCTTGTGCCACGCAGCCAGCGTGTTCCCCTGCTGCTGGCGAAATATCTGATGGTTGGTGTAATTATCGTAGCCGCCTTTGTTCTGACCTCGATTATCGCTGGGGTAGGGGTGGGCGCAGTGACCAAAGCCGCCGGCGCAGATTATGGCCCGCCGCTTTCAGAATCCGTTTTGCGTGATTTTGCACAGGATTACTTGCTACAGGCCACGACTGCCTTTGTCGCTACGATGATTGGGGCAGGGTATGCAATGGTCGCTGCTATGATTACCCGTTCCATTCTGGGCAGTCTCATTGTGGGTTATGTGATTGCCACGGCGGAAGGGCTGTCTTTTCTGGCGTTTATTCTGGTTGCCTTTTTTCTGGACGACGTAAATATTTTACGCATGTACCGTTTTACCCCAACCTACAATCTGCTTAATATCGCGGAATGGGTGAATAACAATCATGCTAACCAGCTTATCGACTGGGAAGAACGGGTGGTTGCCAGCGACAGCCTGCTTTTTTCGATAGTTGTCTTGGCAATATGGGTTGTGGGTGTGATTGCCGTCACCTGTTATGCCTTCCGCGAACAGGATATTGTGAATTAAGCACATCTTGCGCGATTTCGGCATGACCTGAACATTCACAATTTACAGAAACAAAATTTTCATTCAACGTTGGGCTAGTGCAATCGCTTCGGCAAGGTCGATGAGATTTTCATAGAGCGCTTTGCCAAGAATCACGCCTGCAACTTCTGTCCCTGCCAGTGTGTGGACATCATCAATTGAGCGCACCCCACCAGAAGCGATGACTTGTAAACCGGTTTCACGGGCAAGTTGGCGGGTCGCATCGACATTCACCCCGCCCAATTCTCCATCGCGGCTGATGTCTGTATACAGCGCGTGGCGGACACCTTTTTCCAGCATCACCCGTCCCAAGTCGATGGCCGTCCAACCAGATTCGGTTTGCCAGCCATGCGTCGCCACTTTGCCATTTTTGGCATCCAACGCCACGGATATTTTTTCTGCCCCGTGTTTTTGTACCAATGCCTCCACCAAGGTCGGATTTTCAACGGCGACAGTGCCTAAAACAGCACGTTGAATCCCGCTATTAAAGGCTTGTTGAACATGCGCTTCTGTTCGCAGTCCCCCGCCAAATTGAATCGACAATCCGAGTTGCGCTATGTGTTCCAGAATCGCGCCATGCTTCGATTCGGAGTCCAGCGCTCCATCCAGATTAACTATGTGCAGCCATGTTGCGCCTGCATCTCGCCAGCGCCGCGCCACCTCAAGCGGATTTTCGCTATAAATGGTTTTCTGATTGGGGTCGCCCTGGCGCAGCCGCACGACATGGCCTTCTTTTAAATCAATTGCAGGATACACAATCATAGATGAATCGTTTCTACTGTATGTTCAATTACATCGACATCGGGGCGGTTGGTGACAATCCACTCCACAATATTTTCAAGCATGTTATTGGCATGGATGGCATTGGTGCTGACAACAGCAATCCCAATCGTTGATGACTGCCACACATCATGAAAACCGACTTCCGCCGCCGACGCATTAAATTTATTTTGTATCTGGGAGATGAGCGATTTGATATGTCCGCGTTTTTCTTTCAACGACTGAATTCCATGCAAATGTAGTTCAATTAAACACGTACCCACAACCATTGTTTTAAACCTAGAAGGGCATTCTAGCGCTTATATGTCCATGTGGCCTGACTGTACACTTCATAGCGCAATTGTTCAAGACGGAGTGACTCGGTGGGGGTGAGAAAGGTTTCCTCAAATGTCATGTCAAAGGTTTCAGCAAAGCCTTGGATCATGGCGTGGGCAGCGTCTTCCCATGTAATTATTTTGCCGAGTGCTTTTTCGAGGGTGGTGGCACGCGCCAGCACTTTCTCGCGGGCTTCCTCGCGCAGAAATTCATCCCCGTAGGCCAATACATCACAAATACGGACGATATTGCCATGCAGGGGCAGCGAACCGTGCTGCAACACTGCTTTTTGTCGTCGGACTTGGGCGCTGCCAATTAATTTTTTACCATCGGCAGTTAATTCATAGTGGGAAGGGGTTTCAAAACAAACCGCGCTGCCTGCTCGTCCTTGGGTCTGCCGTTTGGATTCCGACTCAACCCCCAAAATTTCTAAACCGCGCCGCAACCCTTCAGTGAGACGTTGGTAACTGGTCACAATATCGCCTGCTACAAGGGGATGTTCTTGTGGTAGGCTGATACTGTAGGTGAGTTCGTCAGTATGCAAAATGGCGCGTCCGCCAGTTGGACGGCGTACCAGAGTCCAGCCTTTGGCCTGCAAGCGGTTTTCGTCGATATCGGTGATCGATTGGGCATATCCCAACGACAGACAGGGCGGACTCCAGCGATACAAACGCAGGGTAGGCAGCACCCACCCATCACCAACAGCTTCCATGATGGCGTGGTCGGTTGCCATGTTAGTAACACCATCTTGGGCGGGGGAAAGCATTAACCGAACTTGCATGGCTGGAAATTGAACCTTTTGAAAAGTCGCATATACTAATAAAGTATATAAGGCATCATGGAGTCCTAACAGTTGGAAGAAACGCAAAAGAATCCTCAACATCCTCAACCGCCGGACTCAAGTCATCAAGCGGCCACGGTGCGCTATGATTATTCCCATTTGCGCGATGGTCAACCGTTGACTCCGACCAATCCTTATAACAAAAATCCCTATAACGCACCTGTTCAACCTCCGGCAGCCATCCCAGCCCCCATGGAAAAGAAAAACAGCGCCGCCCGTCAGCGAATCGATAACCGCCGTAAACGGAAAGCCTCCGGGATGCCAGAAAATTGGGCATGGGTGGTGATTGCCAGTGCTTTGCTGGGTTTAACGATTGTCGGCAGCCTGATCATGGTGGTGATTATCCGCTATGCGGTGCGGGATGGGGATGATGCTACCGCGATTGCCTCCCTGCCTGAAATTGAACCCACTTCGATTGTCAACACAGGTGATACGGGCGCGTTAGAAGGCAACGACCTTGAAATTTTACAAACAAAATGGGATGGGCAAGAACGTTTCACCATTTTATTAATGGGGTTGGATAAACGCCCTTCAGAAACGGGTACTGCCTTCCGCACCGATGTGATGATGATTGTGAGTCTTGACCCCAAGACCAACAGTGTGGGTGTGTTGAGCATCCCGCGTGATACCTATGTCGAAGTGCCGTATGCGGGTTTGCAGCGTGTCAATGCGGCGTATGTGATTGGCGAATTAGAAGAACCCGGTGGCGGGCCACGTCTTGCCATGCAAACTGTCCAATACAATTTCGGGATTCGCGTCAATGAATTTGTCACCGTCGATTTTCAAACCGTGATTGCCCTAGTTGACGCAATCGGCGGAGTCGATATTAACGTCGAAAATCGGATTGTCGATTACAGCTATCCCACGATGGATTACGGCACGGAGACTGTCATTATTGAACCGGGCTTCCAGCATTTTAACGGCGATATGGCACTCAAATATGCCCGTTCGCGTCATGCCTCGGATGATATTGACCGTGCAGAACGCCAGCAAAATGTTCTGTATGCTGCCCGCGATAAAATCTTGAGCGCGGATATGGTGGATGACCTGATCCTGCAAGCCCCCTCTCTTTACGCCAATATTAAGTCTGGCATCAACACGGGTTTAAGTTTTGACCAGATGGTGCAGCTTGCCCTCTGGTTTGCGGATGTACCGCGTGAAAATATTCATACTGGCGTGGTCAGTTGGGAATATATGATCGGGTATGAAACACCCGGTGGGGCATCGGTGCTGGTTCCCAACCGCAGCACACTTGGCCCGTTGATGGTTGAAATTTTCGGCACAGATTACAGCCAATAACAACAAGGGGTTTAAGCCCCTTGTTTTTTTGTGTATAAATGGCAGCTATGCGAAACCATTCCATTTTTCTTTCTGCCCTGCTGCTATTCCTCATGTTTGGCTATTTGTTGAATCACTTCCCCCAAGATGATTTCTGGTACGACGAAACGGTCAGTGGGTATCTAGCGCTGGAGTCATGGGATACGCTCTGGGAGTGGACAACAGAAATTGACATTCAACCTCCCCTTTATTTTAGTGCGTTGAACATCTGGTCAAAACAATCTGGAACAGGCGAATTTGAACTACGGTACTTTTCGCTGCTCGCCGGTTTTTTGGGGCTGGCGGGGATGATGCAGCTTGGCAAACGGGTCAGCGGTTCGATGGTGGCGGGGTGGGGTGCGTCTGTTACACTGCTTCTGTGCGGCGGATTCTTATATGCCTATGGTGAAGCCCGCACCTATGCGCTGGTCATGTCGCTGGCAATCTGGTCGCTGGTATGGATGGATGCCGCGCTGCAAAAAACCCATTTTTCCCGTGTGTTTGTCTATAGCATCATCACCATAGCAGCGCTCTACGCGCACTATACCGCCGTTTTTCTGGTGGTTGCACAGGGGTTGTATGTTGTATGGCACGAACGCACACTCAATCGTAAATTTCTTATTTTTTTGCTGCCCGGTTTAAGCTACCTTCCTTGGGTTATCATCATCGCCACTAATGGCGCACCGGAAGGCTTGGCCTTTGAGGGGGTTGTACCACTTGAGCGCATTCTCAAGGAATATTGGGAATTTTTCCTTTATGGGCAGGTGGTGGTGGATGACCCGGCGTGGAAAACTGCCCAGATGATGGCAGCAGGATTGGCTGTTCTGGCGCTTTTTTTGCTCTGGCAAAAACGCCTGCCGCTTCTGGTCTTGTTGATAGGTTTATTTCCGATTTTTGCCTTAACAGTGAGCATCCGTTTGATAGAAGCAAAACTTTCAGGGCGACACGGGTGGGCATTGTGGATTGGAGTCGCGCTGCTGGTAGGGGTGGCGCTGCACTACTGGCTTGAAAAATGGAAAAATCCACTGGTGCATGTGGCAGCGATTGGCATACTAGCATTTTTATGGGTACGTTGGCCTGAGCAACTCCCCGAAACCTATCCCAGTCATTTACACAGCGCATTTCAATACATTGAGGACAATGCCGACCCCGATGATTTTCTAATTTTGCGGGATGGCTCTTTGTATACGGCGGCTGAATATTACGAGACCCCGCTTGAATATGTGGGCTTTCCTGATGTTGTGATTCTCAATGTGAATCATCATTTGCAATTTATCGAAGCCCAGCAGATTCTTGAAAATCATCTGCTTGCCGATGCGCCGAATATCTGGATTGTTTCATGGGCGGGCGAAATTATGGATCCGCAGGAATTAACCTATGGCATCGCTGAATATATTGGAGGGTTGCCCAAAGAAACCATTTATTTCGGGGATGTGCATGTTTCGCGCTATGAAAATCAGCGCTCCACGACTGCCATGCTGAATGACATCATGGAGTTGCAGGACGTATTAAAAATCAGCACGGACGGGCCAAGTTTGCTGGGGGTGGATTTAATTTACGAAGACACTTATCCAAATTGTCCGGTGATTTTTCATGCGTGGTGGTGGCGGGGCGAACGCGATTATCCCGACTCGCGCATCAGCTACCGTTTGCTTGGACCAGATGACACCATTCTCGCGCAATATGACTTTGAATTGTCGGGGCAAATTTATCCTCAGAAAAAATGGCTGCCGTTTGTCCCCACTTTAGGACGAGCCGATTTGCGGATTCCGCAGGGTGTGGACAAGGTAACGGCGGCGGTGGTGGTGTACGATTTGAAGAATGCCCAACCTCCACAGTTTGCCAGATTGGAAGAAATTCCCGTCACCCCGGGCAATTCGCCATATTGTGATTATGTCGCACTTTTGCCGCACTAGCTTGTTACAAGCGCAGAAGTTTTGGAATCATTGGATAGGCGGGGAATGAATGAGATAGTGACCCCAGTAGGACTCGAACCTACAACCAATTGATTAAGAGTCAACTGCTCTGCCAATTGAGCTATGGGGCCTCACTGTTTTTAGTGTAGCAAAATGTCAAAGCGTGTCAATGCAAAAATTGAGGAAAGCAAAATAAAAGGGGCCAGGACTGGCCCCTTTATCGTTTAATTTCCAAAACCACCATTGGTGTCCGGCGGCACAAGGTCGTAAGCCAATTCAATCAGTGTGTTTTCAGCCTCTGCGCTGACGGTAACAGGTAAAACAACCGTCGCACGCTCAACAAAGCACAACGTTTCATTGACCGCTTCACACCAGTAAATGGTTAAATTTACCGCAAAATCGGTTTGGCCTTCGCTAAAAGTGACAGGAAATTCAATCGGCAACTCAGGCACAATCTGCCGATATTCCAATTCGGCTAAGGTCACGGTCTCATTAGCCGACCAATCGACGGTAAAGGGCGCTTGGGCATTGAGTTTGTAGCCAATTGGCATAGACACATTCATCAGGATAGTGCCTTCGCCGGGGGCAACCGTCTGGGCTTCCAGTGTCAACACCTCATCGCCCACCGAATTTTCAAGGAAAGTGGGTGCTTCATCCGAGATAGGCTCGTTTGTCAGCGCGGTATCTTGCGGCAAAAGGGCGGTCACATTCGGGAAAAAGACCGTCGAGACACTCTTAGAAGCAAGTTCAATGACACGAATCGCGTGGTTATTGGTATCCGCAATATAGAGTTTGCCGTTAGCGTAATCCAACCCGCCGGGTTCATCAAACAGGGCTTCCTCGCCAGAACCATCAAAATAACCCCCTTCGACATTCCCCGCGAAGGTAGCAACTGATTTTTCTGCGACATTAATCGCTTTGATTTTGTTGTTGTAGGTATCTGCAATGTACAGCGTGCCATCTTCGGTAAAAGTCACCCCTAGCGGATGCTGCAAACGAGCATTTTCAATCGTTCCATCAACATCGCCAAATTCAAACAGCCGATTTTCCTCACTGAGAGGGCCAATAATCGTTTCTACTTCCCCGTCCGCCGTAAGTTCCACACGGCGAATCGCGCTGGCCTCCGAGTCCGCAAAATAGAGGTGATTTTCATAGACAGCTAACCCACTCGGTTGGGCAAGTTCGGCATCCAGACGTGGCCCGTCAATCAAATCTTCACGGGCATTGCCGGCATAGGGACTCAGGATGTTGTTTTCCATATCCAGCACCCAGAGTTGATGCGAACCCGCCATCGCAATATACAGATTATTCTCATAGAAATAGACATCCCAGGGGGAGCGCAGTTCAACATCCAGGGCAGTGCCTTCGGTGGGGAAAATCATCGCCATATTCCCCGTTCCAGCCGCCGTTGTTACGGTTTCTGATGTGAAATCGATTGCCCGAATCACATGATTATTTGTATCCGCCACATACAGCGTATTTTCTACCAGTGCCATGCCTTGTGGACTGCTAAAGGCTGCGTCGGTAAATGTACCATCGGTGAGGGCGGCTTCCCCACTGCCAATAACTTGCAAAACATCGTAGGTGTTTAAATCGGCAACCACAATTCGATGATGGCCTGTATCCGCAATAAAAAGCCGTTCACCTGCCTCATCTACCAAGATTTTGCCGGGAAACAAAAGAGGTGTATCGGTGATGTTTTCAATTTCAGGGGCAAGATTGGCTAACGGAGTCGGGTCAATCACACCTGCATCGGTGTACTCGCTGACCATCACCCCTAGAATCGGGCCAAGTGTTTCGTAAACCCCTTCGCCTTCATGCCGCCCGACCACTTTGCCGAATGGATCAATCAAATACAACGAAGGCCATGCCCGCGCTCCGTACATCTGCCAAACGCCAAAATCGCGGTCATTGACCACAGGATGCACCACTGCATAGCGCTGCACAATCTGACGGATATTTTCTGTGACCCCTTCATTATCAAATTTGGCGGAATGCACCCCGATGACCACCACTTCATTGGGGTAAAGTTCCTCAATTTTTTTCAAATCGGGGATGACGTGCATACAGTTGATGCAGCCATATGTCCAAAAGTCGAGCAAAACGATTTTGCCCTTCAGTTGTTCCATCGTCAGGGGTTCACTCACGTTCAGCCATGACAGCCCTTCGGGAAACTCCGGTGCGGCAACTTGGCCTTCATAGGTAAACCCTTCGCCTTCGTCTTGTGCCAGCACATTGCTTGAAATTACCGCAAACGCCAGCGCTAACACGCCGACCACCGCCAGCAGCCACTTTTTTGACATACCACCAATCCTTTGTCACGACCCATTAATCACGTTAAGATTACACCGAGATTCTAACAAAAGCCTTGCGTTTAACCTATTAAACGCAAGTTTAACAATACTAGGATTGTATGTTATGGATTCGCGTATTCAAAAGATGGCACAGGTCATCATCAATTATTCGCTGGCGGTCAAGCCGGGCGAACGTGTGTTGCTGCGTGGGATGAGTCCGTTGGCAGAACCACTGGTTGCAGCACTGTATCAAGAAGCCCTCAAAGCAGGCGGGGAGGCTTTCACCTATATCCACATGAGCAACGAACACGCGCTGGCGATGGAAGCCACCGACGACCTTGAACTTCTTGCCAAACCCAACCCCATGCTGCAAATGATGTACGAAACTGCCAACGCGATTGTGCGGGTGGAGGCAGAAGAAAATCTAAAAGCCCTCAGCGATTATCCGGCGGAAAAACAAGCCGCACGGCGAGCCGCCGCCTACGCTCCCATTGCCATTCAAATGCAGCGCGAAGGCAAAGATCCTGTTTTCCGCCGCACCACCACCCAATTTCCCACCCAAGCCTATGCTCAGCAATCAGGCATGTCACTGCTGCAATATCAAAATTTCGTTTTTAATGCCTGCAAAGTCCATCTGGATGACCCGGTAGCAGCATGGCGCAAAGTAGGAGAATCTCAGGCGAAGTTGGTGAACTATCTGGATGGCAAGAAAAATGTCCATGTGCGCGGCAAAAATATTGATTTGCACCTTTCCATTGAGGGACGCAAATTCAAAAGCGCTGAAGGCCGCGAGAATTTCCCGGACGGTGAAATTTTTACCGGCCCCGTTGAAACCAGTGTGAATGGGTGGGTACAGTTCACTTACCCCGCCTTTTATGGTGGCAATGAAGTCGTCGGTGCAAAATTGGTTTTTAAAGATGGTCTTGTGACCGAAGCAACCGCCGAGAAAAATGAAAAATTCCTCAACAGTGTGCTGGATACTGATGAGGGTTCACGCCGTCTGGGAGAATTTGCCATCGGCAGCAACACCGATATTCAACGTTTCACGGGCAGCATTTTGTTTGATGAAAAAATCGGTGGCACAGTTCATATGGCAGTCGGACAGGGCTATCAAGAAACGGGCAGCGTCAACAATTCGCATGTTCATTGGGACATGATTTGTGATATGCGTGACGGCGGGGAAATTCTGGTAGATGGGCAATTGTTCTATAAAAATGGCAGGTTTGAGGTGTAAATGGACTCGCGGATTCAAAAATTAGCAGAAATTCTGGTGGGTTACTCGACCCGTGTTCAAGCGGGCGAAACTGTCTTGATTCGCAGCGAGAGTTTAGAAGCCCAACCGCTTGTTCAGGCCATTTTTCAGGCAGTCTATCGGGCGGGGGGGCATCCCATTCCCTATTTCACGCCAGACGAATTGGAAGTGCTGGCGCTGGAAGCCACTGAGGATGTCAACCTCTTGGCTGTTCCTGACCCGATGTACAAAATGCTCGCGGAACAAGCCAATGTGATGATTAGCATTAAGGCGACCCAAAACCCGCGTAATTTGTCGCAATATCACGCCGATAAGCAGCAGGCATGGGCAAAACGGCAGTCTGTCCCTTCGCATATCATCATGCAGCGTGGTTCTGACGGGTTGGCGCGATGGTGTGTCACACAATATCCGACGATGGCCTACGCTCAAGCGGCAGGTATGTCGTTGACTCAATACGAAAATTTCATTTTTGATGCCTGCAAAGTCCATGCCGAAAATCCGATTGCGGAATGGCAGGCAGTGGACAAATTCCAACAGCATCTGGTGGAATATCTGGATGGCAAGAAAAATATCCATGTGCGCGGCAAAAATATTGATTTGCACCTTTCCATTGACGGGCGCAAATTTGTCAACGCCAATGGCACAACCAATTTTCCTGATGGCGAAATTTTCACCGGCCCTGTTGAGGATAGCGTGAATGGATGGGTGAAATTTACCTATCCCGCGTTGTATCAGGGGAACGAGGTCAACGGCATTGAGCTGAAATTTGAAAATGGCAAAGTGGTAAAAGCGACGGCTGCGACCAACGAACCCTTTTTACTGGGGGTGCTGGATACCGATGCCGGGTCGCGCACGCTTGGCGAATTTGCCATTGGAACGAATACCGATATTCAACGCTTCACGGGCAGCATTTTGTTTGATGAAAAAATTGGCGGAACCGTTCATATGGCGGTGGGGCGCGCCTACAGCGAAACGGGCGGAAAAAACGAGTCGCAGGTGCATTGGGATATGATTTGCGATATGCGAGACGGTGGGGAAATTCTGGTAGACAGCGAACTTTTTTACCAGAATGGCCTGTTTAAAATATAAATTTGCATCTTGGCACATACCCGCAATTTTGCTATCATCAAAACATCTGCGGGTATGGTGTAGTGGTAACACAACAGCCTTCCAAGCTGTTATCACGAGTTCGAGCCTCGTTGCCCGCTTTCGCAGTTTCACAGACACAAACAAGGGGACTTCAGCCCCTTGTTTTTATTACGCTTTAGGACGTTTAAATATCGCTTCGCCTTCTTCGGGGTCAAAAGCCACCAATTCCCAGCCCGCTTCCCCAAAGTTGTTTAAGAGAAGATGCAATGCGGCATTTTTCCACTCTTTATTGTATTCTCCGTTCAGCGCATAGACCTTTTTATCATCGTTATCATAGTGCCACGATAACTGCTGATATTCCCACTTTTGCATGGTACTGTCCTTTTCTCAATAAGTTAATGGCATTTTTAGGTGTGATTTAGGGAATGTTTACGCCATTCCCATCTGGAACACATACCACAACTCTATCTTGAAAACACGCACTTTGACAACCGATGAATAAGCCGGCTGTGTTTTGGGACGAGCTTTCTCTAGCTCGGCCTTTCAAGGCCAAAGGACTCGACTTTTTCAATCTGTCCGGCTTGGACATGCCACAATGTTGCTTGTTGACGGAAGGACTCCGTAAAAATCGTCGGTTCGGTGGTCGTCAGCAGGGTTTGGGGGGCGTGCTGCACCTGCTCAAGCAAATAGGCACGGCGCGATTCGTCCAATTCGCTAATGACTTCATCCAGCAGCAGCACCGGCCATTCGCCAATTTTATCTTTCATCCAATTCAGTTCGGCTAATTTAATCGCCATGACTGCGGTACGGGCTTGTCCGCGTGACCCATAGAGGCTTAAATCGCGGCCATTTACAAAAAAACGCAATTCATCACGCTGGGGGCCATGGAGGGTCATGCCGCGTCGGATTTCTTCCTCGCGCATGGTCAGCAGGGCATCTAAATACTGCGGGGTGATTTGTTCGGCATCCATTTGACGATGTAAATCGAGACCCGGAATAGCAAAAGAAAGCTGACCGTTGCCTTCAATGGTTGGTTCAAAACTGGGGACATAGGCGAGCTTTAAATCTTCTTTGCCGCCGGTCAATTCGTGGTAAATTTTCGCCGCTTCATTTTCAATTTCCCGCAAAAAACGCTGCCGTCCTGCAATTATCACCCCTGCCGATTTGGTAAGTTGGGCATCCCAATATTCAAGTTCTGCTATACGGCTGCGGTTGTCCGCAATCTGACGCAGTAGCGCGTTACGGCTGGTCAGCACTTTTTCAAACAGGGCAACCGATTCAGCATATGAATTGTCTATTTGGGAGAGAGTCGCGTTCATATAGGAACGGCGGCTGGAAGGCGCACCCTCCACTAGGGCCAAATCTTGCGGCAAAAACATGACCACCGCGATTGTCCCTAAGACTTCGCTCCGTTTTTTCGTGACCCCGTTTAGCCGAATCTCTTTTTTGAAGCGTTCATTGAAGGTATTCGGATTTTCACGAACCAGCGTAATTTCCAGACGATTTAAAGTACGGTTGGTAGAAAGAATTTCCAAGCCAACCTGAGCAAAGGGCAGGGGGTCGTTTTCTGTACGCCAATTGATGAGTTGTTTATCAGACGTAGCATAGGGCGAAGTTGAGGTTGCAAGGTAGTAAATGGCCTCTAGGAGACTGGTTTTACCCTGCGCGTTTTGTCCATGAATCAAGACCGCGCCTGTGGGGATGCTGATTTCGAGGCGGGTGTAATTCCGAAAATTCTTGAGGGAGAGATGTTCTATCTGCATGACGTTTAGCGAGTAACGCCAGCGATAAACACCTCCAGCGCCATCTCGTCGCTTATTTTACCTGTTTTAATCTGCAAATCGTAGTCCGCGAGTTTGTGGTAAATACCTTCCAGCATTTCCATGCTGGCAAATTTGCGGGCTTGGCTGGCTAACTTTTTGGCAACAAAATCATGCACGCCCACGGCTTTTGCCATACCATCGGCGGTTCCGTTTTCTTCCAGATATTCCCGCGCTAGGATGAGCAGCCGAAATTGGCGATTCACCATCCCGAACAGGGAAAGCGGTTCACCCCCTTCGGTTAAAAGCTGCTGCGCAATGGTCATGGCGGTTTTGCCATCTTGCTGCCCGATAGCATCAACCATATCAAAAATGTTCGCCTCAGCGACATACGGAGTCATTGTGGCGACATCCCTTTCGGTAATGGCGCGTTCGTAATTGACGAAAGCCACCAACTTGGAAAGTTCGCTGTCGGCAGCCCGTAAATCTTTGTCCACCACCGAAGCCAAGGCTGCTGCCGCGTTGGGTTCAATCTCTGCCCGATATTCGTCTTTGGCATGTTTCATAATCCACTGGGTGATGTTGGCGGGCGCGGTAAAGGCTTTTTCATAACCGCGTGGGTCTTCCTGCGCCAATTTCAGCACCAGATTATTTTTGCTGACGGTGGTATTTTCGTGAAAAACAAGGCGCGAAAAGTCCGGCAGTGTCTTTATATTTTCGCACATTTTTTCTAATTCGTCTTTGCCAGATTTCCCCGCTTTGTCTAAACGGGTGAGTAGTCCTTCGACAATGACCAACCGCTTGTCCGACAAAAATGGAAAGGCGCTGACCGTGTTAATCACCATCTGCGGCGAGGCCTCTGACGCACTAAACACCGTTGTGTTCATTTCGTTGGGGTCATTCATGGCACGCCGCATCGCTACAATCTGGGCTTTGCGGTTGTATTCATCTTCGCCATGAAAAATATAAAAGGTGGGGGTCGGTTTGTTAGCCAAAGCGTGTATTCACCCGATGAATGATCATGGATTTTCCGGCAAGGGGCATTTTGGTTTCGTGGCGGGTAATCTCTGCCAATTCCAAATCGCCCGGTTCGCCCGAAGTGGTAAGGTGTTCCTGCAAGGACAAGCCGATGGGTTGCGAGACAATCAACGCGCCAATCATCAGGAGCATCATCAAGGGGAGACGGTTGGCAATTTCGCGGGCATCATCTTTTGTGCCTGTCAAACCCACGATGGCGGCAAGGCTGGTTAAAAAACTGGTCGCCACCAGTCCGGTGCCACAGTTGGGGTGTATCGCCCATTTGTGTTCGCCACCTTTCATACGGCGCAGGGCTTCTTCCGCCGATTCACGGATTTTTTCGGTATCCGCTTCGCCATACAGATAAAACCCACCCCCATCAGCTCGCCCCGCGATGCTCAGATTTTTGACACGCCGACTGAGCATATGAATCGTCGCATGTTCCAAGCCATGATTGCGCCGCACCCGACGGATGTAGGGAAAATTCAGGACAGGGCGGGAAATTCTGGCAAAAGATTCAATCATCAGGAAAACCTTTCGGTTTGAAATTTTCGTTCTGGGATAGCAGCAATCCGCCGCATTTGATGTGATTTCAGTGTAATCGTTTTACAGGGAAGGGGCAATATCACCCCCCGATTTCTTAGATGAAGTTTATGGAGCGCGTCTTGGACTGCCTTCACCTGTTATAATATGTCCTTAAAAACAGATTTGAAAGGAACTTCCTGTGTATTTCTTAGAAAAAGCCCGTTCTCTCGAAGACATGTTGATTGCATGGCGGCGTGATATTCATATGCACCCGGAATTAGGGTTTGAAGAAGTTCGCACCTCGCGGTTGGTTGCGGATACGCTGCGCGAGATGGGCATTGAAGTTGAAGTAGGAGTAGGCAAAACAGGGGTGGTGGGACGCATTGGCGAAGGCAAACCCGCGATTGGCATTCGGGCGGATATGGACGCGCTGCCCATTCAGGAAGAAAATGATGTCCCTTACGCTTCGCAAACGCCCGGTGTGATGCACGCTTGCGGGCATGATGCCCACACCGCGATTTTGCTAGGGGTCGCCAAAATGTTAAACGAAATGCCCAACCGTCCCGCCGGAGAAATTCGATTTTTGTTCCAGCCCTGCGAAGAAAAACAGGACTCCGAAGGCAAAAGCGGCGCAACCCGGATGATTGATGACCGTGCGCTGGAGGGCTTGGACGCAGTGATTGCGCTGCATGTTGCGAGCGAAGATACCGCCGGAAATATTGAAATTGGCGCAGGCTATTTGCTGGCGGCGGCAGACCGATTTCAAGCAACTATTATTGGTGAAGGCTGTCATGGGGCTGCCCCGCACACCGGCGTAGATCCCATTTTTATTCAAGCACAGGTGGTTAACGCGATTCAGGGGATTATCTCACGCCGGATTAAACCCATTGAACCCGCTGTCATTACGATCGGGACAATTCACGGGGGCAGCGCCCACAATGTGATTCCGGCAGAAGTCAAAATGGAAGGCACCATTCGCAGTTACAACGAAGCCACCCGCCAACAACTACATGAGGAATTAGAAAAGGCTTTGGCGCTCTCACGGGCATTGGGCGGAGACTATACCCTCAAAATCAAAAAGGGCTATCCCTCCCTCAAAAATGATGAAACGATTGCCAGTTTAATCCGTCAGGTATCGGTGGAGGCTATCGGCGAAGAAAATATGAAACGCCCAGAACCCATCATGGGCGCGGAAGATTTTTCCTATATGACCCAGCAAGCGCCGGGTGCCATGTTCTTTTTAGGCGCAAAAGTTGGCGACAGAAACCGTCCGCACCACAGCCCCATTTTTAACATTGATGAAAGTGTGTTGAAAATTGGCGCGGCTGTCCTTGCGGAAACTGCCTGCCGTTTTCTGGCAGAAAACTAGGAAAAAGCAAAAAAGAAGGGGCGGGTTGCCCCTTCCCGTTCATTAATGCGAGGCAGAAACGTTGGTGGATGGCTCACCAATTTTTAAGACACCGAGCGCACCGCGTCCAGTGTGGGCAAAACTATGTGTCACAAAGGGATAGAGACCTGCATCAGGAATACGCAGCTCAACCGTATACCCCCCACCGGGCGGAATAGAGACGGTTTGCATTCCGACCTGTTTGTTGCTGGGGTTGCCATCAGGATACACTGCCTCGAATAATGCGCCAATCACATGGAATGCGCTCCAGTAGGTCGGGCCGCAGTTGCAAATATGGATGCGTACCAGTTCGTTGGGGTCTGCGACCAGGGGTTCTTCTTGATATTGGTTAAAGTAGCCGTTGAACACCACCAAATCGGCAGTGCCAGCGCTCATTTTTTGCGAATCACCTGTGACAACCCCGTTGGCATCGGCCTGCCCCAGATAAAATTCATGCTGCACCAGCACATATTCGCGGGCGGGTTCAGGCCAGCCATCTTTCGGTTGGACAACAATCGCGCCGTGCATCCCGTTGCCGATATGGACTAACACAGGCGGAGTCCCGCAGTGATACATGAACACACCGGGGAAATTGGGTGTCCATTCAAATTCTAAGGTTTCTCCGGGAGCGATAGATTGATAGTATACATCCCAAGGCAGTTGGGCGGCATGAAAGTCAATACTGTGCATCATGCCATGATCCCCTGCGTGATTATTCTCGTCCGCATTGGTAAGTTTGAATTTGACGGTTTCGCCTTCGCGGACATGCAAATGCGGGCCGGGGCCGCTGCCTTCAAATGTCCATACCTGATAGGCCAAACCGGGGGCAATTTCTTTTACCACATGTGGGGTACGCAAAACGATTTCATTGGAGACTGCGGGCAGGACAGCGCTCATTTTGTTCGCGGGGTAGGTTCCCTGTGCTACAGTAGGCTGCACCCCATTGCCAGTGAAGCGGGCAAATGGGTTATTCACTTGACCGAATGTGCCGTAGAGCGCTGCTGCCCCAACTGCACCTGCTGCACCTTTGAGAAATCCGCGTCGGTTGGTTTTCATCTGTCTATCCTTTGTTTATTTGCCATCATCATGACACAGGACAACAGAGGTGTATGTGACTCAAGTCACACAGTTTCTTCAGCGAGCGCCTTTAATCCTTCAAGGTCAAGGATGATAATTTCGTGAGGCAAAACCTGGATCAGATGGTTTTTCTCGAATTTTTTGTAAGTGCGGTAAATCACTTCGCGGGCGGTGCCAACCATTGCCGCCATTTCTTGCTGCGAGAGCAACCGGGGAACACAAATGCCCTGCGGGGTAGATTTATTTTCCAATGCCATCATTTGTAACAAGGTTTCTGCCAAACGTGCGCTGACATCCCGAAATGCGAGGCTGTGTACCAAAACGGTAAATTGACGCAACCTGCCCCAGAGCAGCGCGAGGAGCAAATTTAAAAATTCGGGATTTTCGACAACAAGCGTTTGTAGTTTACCGGCTTCAATGTAAATTGCTTGTCCTTCTGTAATGGCTTCAGCGCTGTAGGGATTATCTCCGCCATCTAACAAAGATTCCGCGCCGAATAACATGCCTTCGCCGAGCAACCCCAAAATTTGCAAACGTGCTTGGGAGTGGCGATAGAGTTTGACTTTGCCCTGTTGCAGCCCGAATAACCCGCAGCTAGGTTCATGCTGCCGGTAAAAAACCGTCCCTTTTTCAAAAGGGTACAGCACAAGCGCCTGCTCAATTTTTTGCTGTATCGAACGTGGCAAATCATCAAAAAAAGGCTTGGCTGTCATGTCGGTTTCATCCAATACTATTGGAACAATGCCTTCAATTTACGGTAGAAAATTTCGCTTGAATATGACCTAAGTCACCTGCTGATTGCCAATCAGACAAACCGATTTTAAGATTTCTACATCATGAATGAGGATTTGTCCGTGTGACAAGTGGACAATGCCTTCTTGTTCTAGCTGGGCTAAATGACGCGACACCACCTCACGAACAGTGCCAACTAAATCGGCAATTTTTTCATGGGTTAAGGTCACAATGGCATGGTCAGCATGTTCCAATAAACAATCATTGATCCGCAAGCCTACCGACCAGCTTCCCAAGCCTTCGCTCAATCGGGCTAATTGAGATAAACGCTGGCTGTAAATAGACATTAAGGCGCGGGCAAGGGTGGGGTCGGTTTGCAGCAAACGTTGGGAATCGTCGTGGGGCAAGACCAGCAGGGTCACTTTATCAATGGCCTGCGCATTGGCAGGATTTTCTTCGCTGCCGAATAACGGGCAGGTACCAAAACATTTGCCCGCTTTGGCAATACACAAGGCTTGTGTCCGCCCAGAAGCCGAAAATTTGATAATCCGCACCCGCCCTTCCAGAATGAACCACAACCCGATGGCGTGTTCACCTTCCAGAAAAATCAATTCGCCCGGCAAAAAAGTTCGTTTGACCATGAGAGGGGCAAGGCTGGTCAAACTGGCTTCGGGTAGGGCTTTAAGTGCGGGAATAGCACGAATGTCTACGAGTGTTGCCGCCATGATTTGTCACCTTTGACCAAATTTTAACGAGTTTCTTGCTTTTTTTGCACAGGCTCGTTATCCTCAAAATCATGCACGCAGCGAAACGACCTCATCTTACTTATCAGTTTTTAGCGAATAGCTTTAGCTATTATTTTTATTTTTGGTATACATCCTTTACCCGGAGGCGTTTCGCGCTGCGTTAGGTCACAAAACCTAACACAAAAATGGTCAACCAAGCGCTGTGCCTCCGGGTACGGCGCTTTTTATTTTCTATAAGGAGCGTAACATGATTGTTGTAATGGGCGTAGAGGCCAGTGTCTCTGAAATTTCCGAAGTTGTCACCCGCATCAAGGGCATGGGATTTGACGCGCATATTTCCGAAGGCACGGATCGTACCATCATCGGCGTGGTGGGCAGCGGCCCGACCATCGAAAAAGAACAGCTTGCGATGATGCCGGGTGTCAAAGATGTTATTCGCGTTTCCAAACCCTATAAACTGGCTAGCTTAGAATTTCACCCCGAAAAAACGCTTGTTCCTCTGAATGGGATGAACGTTGGCTCTGAACGGTTAGTGATTATTGCCGGGCCATGTTCAGTCGAAAGCCGTGAACAAATTCTGGAAACCGCCCATGCCGTCAAAGAAGCAGGTGCAACAGCGTTACGCGGTGGGGCATTCAAACCGCGCACCTCGCCTTTCGCTTTCCAAGGGTTGGGCGAAGAAGGTTTAAAATTGCTGGCAGAAGCCCGCGAAGCCACCGGTTTGCCGATTGTCACAGAAGTCATGGAAACTGAGCTTGTTCCGATGGTGTGTGAATATGCCGATGTGCTGCAAATCGGGGCGCGAAACATGCAAAATTACGCGCTGTTGAATGCCGTCGGAAAATCGCAGCATCCGGTTTTGCTCAAACGGGGCATGAGCAGCACCATTGAAGAACTCCTCATGGCAGCCGATTATATTTTGAGCCACCACAACAGCCGCGTGATGTTGTGCGAACGTGGCATTCGCACCTTTGAAACCGCCACCCGCAACACCTTCGACATTAACGCCATTCCTGTGCTAAAACAGACAACACATCTGCCTATATTGGCTGACCCCAGCCATGCGACAGGCAAATGGGAATATGTGGAAGCGGCATCGTTAGCAGCAGTGGCAGCAGGCGCAGATGGCATCATCGTGGAAGTGCATCATGACCCGGAATGTGCTGTATCGGATGGACGGCAAACCCTCAAGCCAGAACGGTTTGCTGAATTAGTGAAGAAAATGCGTCGTGTTGCAGAAGCGGTAGACAGAATCGTTTAAAATCATGAGTTTTTTACGCGAACAGCATGTGCATGTGATGGGGTTGGGGTTGATGGGAGCATCGCTGGCGTTGGCGCTGCGTGGCAAAACAGGTCTCATCTCCGGTTCGGATGTCAATTCGGAGGTAGAGCAATCGGCGTTGCATGATGGGGTGGTGGATTGCATTACCACTCCCGCCGAAGCCGATATCGTGGTTATCGCCATTCCTGCTCATTTGATTGTGCCGACCCTGCAACATCTGCCCCTCAAAGTGGGTGCGGTGGTGATGGACTTGGGCAGCACCAAGAGCAATATTTGTCAAACGATGGACAATCTGCCGGAGTTTGTGCAGGCGGTAGGGGGGCATCCGATGTGTGGGTTAGCGGAAAATGGCTATAAAAATGCCATCCCGACCCTGTTTTCTGGCGCACGTTTTATTCTGTGTGAGACCGCCCGCACCACCGACCACGCCCGCAGTTTGTGTGAGCAAATCGCGGCTGCCACCGGCGCGCTTCCCATGTGGATGGAACGCGAAGAACATGACCATCTGGCGGGGGCCATTAGCCATCTGCCTCATTTGATGAGTTTCGCGCTCATGCGTTTGGCGATGCACCTGTCAGACAATGGCGCAAATGTGTATGAAATGGCAGCCGGGGGGTTTGACGGCGCAACCCGTTTGGCGCGTACCGAAGAATCGATGATTGTGGGGATGTTCAGCACCAATTCGGCTGAAATTCGCCAATTGGTAAGCCAATTTCGCCAACATTTAGATGATTTGACAGCATTACTTGATAATCCAGAGCGCTTGCGGCATGAATTGAGTCAAATTGTGGCAGCCCGCCGAGAATATACCCGGCGCTATGGTGAACGGATGATTACCTAACTCTATGGCTACGTTAAAAATTCGACCCGGCAACCCCCTCAAGGGAACAACCAGCATTCCCGGAGATAAATCGCTTTCGCACCGTGCTTTGATGTTAGGCGGAATTGCGAACGGTGTCAGCCAGATTCGCGGCTGGCTTCCGGCTGGTGATACGCTGGCAACTTTGGACAGTGTGCGGCGTTTGGGAGTCAAGATTACCCGTCATGACGACACGACCCTCACTATTGAAGGCGGCGGATTCCAGAAACCAGACCGCCCCTTAGATTTTGTCAACGCAGGGACAGGCATCCGCTTGATGGCCGGCTTGTTGGCAGGCCAGCCCTTTGAGTCGGTGCTGGATGGCAGTTACCAGCTTCGTCGTCGTCCAATGAAACGCATCACCGAACCGCTTCGTCTGATGAACGCCGATATTAGTGACACAGACGGCTATGCACCCCTGACGATTCGACCCACCCGGCTTAAAGGGATTCACTATGAGCAGAAAATCGCCAGCGCCCAAGTAAAAAGCGCTTTGCTGCTGGCGGGTTTGTATGCCGATAGTCCCACCGTAATTGTGGAAGCTGCCGGGCCGGGACGCGACCATACCGAACGAATGCTCAAAGCGATGGGTGTTCCATTAACAGTGAGTGGAGAGACCATTACCCTGATGCCGTTTACCGACCTCAGCCCGTTGGCAATGACCATCCCCGCCGATTTTTCGTCCGCCGCATTTTTGATTGTGGCAGGCGCGTTGGTGCGCGATTCCGAAGTGATCCTAACAGGGGTAAACACCAATGACCGACGGACTGGATTGCTGGATGTGCTGGAACGGATGAATCTACAAGTTCGTTTGGACAACCATCGTTTTGAGGGCGGCGAACCTGTTGCGGATATGACCATCACACCCCAAGCAGCTCAGGCAACGAGTGTACGCGGGGATGAAGTTGTGCGGATGATTGACGAATTCCCCATTTTGATGGTGTTGGCGACTCAAGCGGTAGGCGAAACCAGAGTCTCGGAGGCCAAAGAACTGCGCGTCAAAGAAACAGACCGAATCGCGGTTATGGCGGGCGAACTGCGTAAAATGGGCGCAGACATCATCGAATATCCTGATGGATTCGCGGTCAAAGGGGTTCAAAAACTCAGGGGGGCAGTGGTCGATTCGCACGATGACCACCGTATCGGTATGAGTATGGCAGTTGCTGCGCTGGTCGCGGAGGGAGAAACTACAATCGAGGACGCGGGCTGCATTCACGATTCTTTTCCCGGTTTTGAACAGGTACTTGAAAAACTAGGAGTGGATGTCGAATGGCAGACTTAAAAAAAGTTGGACTCATTGGCTGGCCGGCTGACCACAGCGTGTCGCCTGCCATGCACAATGCCGCGTTTCAAGATTTAGGCTTGACCGATTGGGTGTATGATTTGCTGCCTACCCCGCCAAATGAGTTGGAGATTCAAGTAAAAAATTTGCGTGATAAAGGCTATATTGGCGCGAATGTCACTGTGCCGCATAAGCAAAAAATTATGCCGCTTTTGGGGAGTGTCGCCATGTCTGCACGCGGAGCCAATGCTGTAAATACCCTCATCTGGGAAAATAACCGCTTTGAGGGGCATAATACAGATGTTT
This sequence comes from uncultured Anaerolineae bacterium, assembly GCA_964639245.1. GTDB lineage: Bacteria > Chloroflexota > Anaerolineae > Aggregatilineales > J027 > SB15. The sequence goes on along the minus strand of CAZXCU010000010.1, from coordinate 42,370 downwards.
TCGGGATTCGGGCAGATTTGGAAGCCAATGGTATGATGCTGAAAGATACCAAAGCCTTAATTCTGGGGGCGGGCGGGGCGGCTCATGCGGCGGTGGTGGCGCTTTCTAACGCGGGCGCTCATGTGACCATTGTGAACCGCCACAGCCAGCGTGCGTGGGATTTATACCGCAGTGTCAAACGCGGTGTCACCAGCAAATTTAACGTGGCGGTGCAAGAACGGGCAGGGCTGGCAAAAATTGCCCCGCAGATGAATTTGATTATTAACTGTACCTCGGCAGGGATGTGGCCTCATTACATGAATGAAACCGCATGGCCGGAAGACGTGCCATTCCCTGCCGAAGCCGTTGCTTACGACATGGTTTACCGCCCGGAAGTGACCAAATTTATGCAGCAGGCGCAAAGGGTCGGTGCAAGAGCCATTGGCGGACTGGGGATGTTGGTGCAGCAGGGCGCAGCCGCCTTCCAATTGTGGACGGGCAAAGACCCGAATGTGGGCGTGATGTTTAACGCCGCTAAACACTATTTAGCAGAGACAAAAGACGCATGATTCGATATTTAACCGCAGGGGAAAGTCACGGGCCAGAACTGACAACGATTTTAGAAGGGATGCCCGCCGGACTTTCCCTTTCTCCCGAGCATATTAACGTAGAGCTTGCCCGTCGTCAGCAGGGATATGGCAGTGGCGGACGGATGCAAATTGAAAAAGACGAAGTTCGCATTACCTCCGGGGTCATGGCAGGACAGACCACAGGCGCTCCGATTGCCATGACCGTCGCCAACCGCGATTGGAAAAATTGGGCGGAAAAAGACATCCCGCCCATGACCACCCCGCGTCCCGGTCATGCCGATTTGACAGGGGCATTGAAATATGGCTATCAGGATTTGCGGATTTCGCTGGAACGTGCCAGCGCCCGCGAAACGACTATGCGCGTGGCAGTGGGGGCGGTTGCCCGCAAACTGCTGGCGGAATTTGGCATCACCGTAGGCGGATATGTGACAATGATTGGCGGTGTCGAGGCAAATCTTGACCCGCAGATGTCCTACCAAGAACGTTTTGCGGCTGCCGAAGCAGATGAAGTCCGCTGTCCTGACCCCATCGCCTCCGAAGGCATCCGTGAAGCCATCCGCCAAGCCAAAATTGATAAAGATACGCTCGGCGGAATTATCGAAGTAGTGATTCTAGGGTTGCCGCCGGGATTGGGTTCGCATGTGCATTATGACCGCCGTTTGACCGGACTTTTGCTGGCAGCAGTCGGTAGTGTCCAATCCATGAAAGGGGCAGAAGTCGGCAGCGCGTTTGAAAATTCCGGCAAATCTGGTACACAGGTTCATGATGAAATTTCGGTAGATGCACAGGGCAATTTACACCGTTCAACCAATCGGGCGGGTGGGTTGGAAGGCGGGATGACTACCGGCGAACCCTTGATTGTGCGTGCAGCGATGAAGCCCATCAGCACCACCCTCAAACCGTTGGGGTCGGTCAATCTGGCGACAGGACAGGCTGACACCACCACCTATGAACGGAGCGATTTTTGTGCTACCCCCCGCGCTGTACCCATTCTGGAAGCGGTGATTGCCTTTGTGATGGCAAATACCCTGCTCGAAAAATTGGGCGGGGATTCCATTGCCGAAATGAAACCCCGTTTTGAAGCGCTACGAAAAAGCCAAGTCGACGCGCTCGAAATGTGGAATCGGGAGTGGCGCTTCGGGTATGAATAAGGGCAGGTCACACGACCTCGCCCCTATCCGTTAATTCTTATCACGCAGAAGCGATTTACCTGTCGCAAGGTCTACACCAAAACGCTGTCCATAGGCGCGGGCTTGTTCGCCAATGAAATGGGCTATATCCTGAATAATAAGCATTGCTTCATGCCATGTGAGTTCTTGTTTGTCGCCTAATTCTCTCGCACAGCCATCTTCCGCCAGACCTTGATAATAGAGCGCAGCAATCGGTTGGTGGTCACGCAAATTGGCATGTTTGGGCAAGGCCAATTCTTCCTTCAGCCGTTTCGCGGTGCGTTCCCACAAACCCAGATAAATCTGATTGGTAGCGGTGCTGTAATGGGTTTGGGCGGTGTCAGCGATGGCTGCTTTAAGGGCAGAGGTAAAAGCTGCGCGTTGAATTTTGGTGTTGATTCGCATGAAAATCCATTCATCGGATTTGCCTTCGCGCTGGTACATTTTGATGACCGCATCAAGGGCTTTGTCCGGGTCATTATCCGCTACTGCTTCAATGAGTGTTTCAGGATTGCGACGAACTAAATCAGCAAATGCACCCGCTTTGGAGAGATAAATCTTAATTTCCTTTAAAAGTGGGCGATTTTTATTAGAGCGAAGTTCTTGGGCAATAATGTAAAGACCTTTATCATTGGTAAAAGCGGTAGGATATGCTCGTCCATCTTTTCGTATGTAAAGAATAGTTCGGTTAGTAACCGAAGTGTAAATATGCTCAACGGCTTGCATATCATTCCAAGTTTTGGAAGCATGAATGCTGGTACATTGAATTAGACCAACAATCCAATCAAGAATTGCATACCAATAACTATCTTCCTCATAGACGTGAGCCAAGCTAAAGCCCCATTTCTCTGCTACAATAAGCGGCAGAGGACGACTATCGGCTTTTGCCGGGTGCGGGATAAATTCTTGCATCTCACAACGCTCCTCTAATTTTTATAAAGAAACCGAATGGCTTTGAAGGGCGAGTTCGGTTTCCTTTTGCATGATTTTTAGAGAGGGCTAGCTAGCCCTCTCTAATAGGTAGAGTATAGAATGAGGCTTGAATAGAGTCAAGAAAATGACGTTCTTTTTTTGAACGTTGTAAGGTGAGAGAAACTTTGCTAAGAAGACGTACCCCGAAACCAAAAACCCCTCTACCTTCGATTCCTTTGAAAAAGGTCAAGCGCCTAAAGTTAGCGGAACTGATGGAGGAACGGCGTGTTAGCGCTTATACGTTAGGGAAAATATTAAAAGTATCTTCTAACACAATCCGCGCTCACATGTCGGATGAAGGGCGAGAACCAAGTTATAGTTTGATCATCAACCTAAAAACGTACTTTGGCTTGGAGCGTGATGAGGATCTGGTTGAATTTGAGGAGGTAACGGACTGAGTGTTATGGCTGTTCAGATGCGGATAGCAGAACTCATCATCGAAAAAAGAAACAAAGAAGGTCGCAATATTTCACCTAACGAAATTGCCAAAGCCATCGGAGTGTCGCATAACACAATTTTATCTTATATGCAGAATTTCACGAGACGACCTGATTTGGATATTTTAAGTAAGCTGCAAGCATATTTTGAATGTTCTTTTGAAGATTTATTTGAAGAAATACCGCATAAATGAAGTTCATCCGCTATACTAGGGAAACCTAAAAGGAGTGTCTGAATGAAAAATGGAATCTGCCCCAAGTGCGGCTCTAAGGATATTCATACTGGGGCAACCATGACAGCAAGGGGCAAAGCTGGCCCGGACTCCGTGAACACCATCCCGATTACCTCCGGCGTACTGCCTTCCATGGTGGCATTGGATAATTATGTGTGTGTGAACTGCGGTTATGTGGAAAGTTATATTTCGGACACTGCCAAGCTGCAAAAAATTGCTGACCATTGGCCTCGTGTAGAAGACCTGCTGCGCGAAGAAAAACAGCAGGCTTCAGCTACTAATAATTTGAATGGATTTCAGGAATAGTCGTTTTTAAATGAATAACGCTTACAATTTAATTTTAACTGGCTTTATGGGGGTGGGTAAAACCACTGTCGGAAAATTAGTGGCGGAAAAACTAGGCCGTGAGTTTATTGACACAGATAAACTCATTGAAGAACGGACTGGTATGAGCATCCCGGATATTTTCCAGAAACATGGGGAATGGTTTTTCCGGGCGTATGAAACCGGGATTTGTGAGGAATTTGCCACCCCGCAAAATCTCGTTATTTCCACCGGAGGCGGAGCGCTCGTCCACAACAACAATTTGGAGCGCATCACGGCACAGGGCAATATCGCGTTGCGTTTGGGTGCATCTGTCAATGCAGTGATTGAACGCCTCAAAGGGGAAGAAAACCGCCCTCTGTTCAAAAATCCCGAAAACCCCCGTGACGCAGTTCTCAAATTGTTTGAAAAACGGCGCATCGCCTACCAACAACTGCGGATTCGGATTGATACTACAGACCGCCCTCCCGAAGATATTGCCGATGAAGTCATTGCGATGTATGAGCGTGAAGTTACCCGTAACAGCTATCGGGTGATGGTCAAAAGCCCGACCAATACTTACAGTATTTTGTGCGCGGCGGGACTCATGGCAGAACTCCCGCAGGTGCTGGCGGATTACGGTCTTAAAACCCACACAGCGATTGTCACCAACCAGACTCTTGCCCCGATCTATGGAGAAAAATTAGCCAATTTGCTTGGTGGGGTACTCATCACCGTGCCGGACGGCGAAATTTACAAATCTCTGACAACGGTTGAGCAACTCTACCATGATTTTGTAGAAGCCAAACTTGACCGCAGCAGCTTGGTCATTGCGGTTGGAGGCGGGGTTGTGGGCGACACAGTGGGCTATGTTGCTGCCACCTATATGCGCGGTTTGCCGTTCATCCAGATTCCAACCTCTCTCTTGGCGATGGTCGATTCCAGCGTGGGGGGCAAAGTTGGGGTGGACATTCCCGAAGGCAAAAACCTCGTCGGCGCATTCAAACAGCCCGAATTGGTATTGATTGATACCGATGTTCTCAAAACGCTGCCAGACATTGAAATTCGCTGTGGGTTGGCAGAAGCCATCAAACACGCGCTAATTGCCGATCCGCACCTCTTGGACTGTATTGAAAACCTCAAAAAAGGGGATGCTGACGTTTTGCGGCGGGCAATTCAGGTCAAAGTGGATGTTGTGCAACGGGATCCCTATGAAGCAGGCGAACGCGCCCATTTAAATTTAGGCCATACCTTTGCCCACGCGATTGAAAAAGTCAGCGGCTACCAGTGGCGACACGGCGAGGCAGTGGGGTTAGGCTTGGTAGCGGCGGCACACCTTTCGGCAGCCCTGAATAAACTCGGTGGGGAAGATGTAGAAAAAATTACCTCTGTGGTGGATGAAGTCGGCTTGCCCATCCGGTTGAATGGATTTTCGCCCGAATCGCTGTGGAACGCGATGGCAACCGATAAAAAATGGCAGGCGGGACACACCCGCTTCGTGATTCTGGAAGGCATCGGCAAACCCGCGATTGTGGAAAATGTCACACGGGAACAGGTGTTGCAAGTGTTAGGACAGTTAAGCTGATGCGAATTTTGCTGCTGCACGGCCCGAATCTGAATTTGCTTGGCACACGCGAACCCGAAATTTACGGTGCAATGCGTCTGGATGAAATCAACACCCGTCTGACCAGCTTTTGCGCGGCGCATGATGTTACTTTGACCACCCAACAATCCAACCACGAAGGCGTGTTGATTGATGCAATTCAAGAAGCCCGCGATTGGGCGAATGGCCTCGTGATTAATCCCGGTGGGTATACCCATACCTCCGTTGCCTTGCGGGATGCCATCGCCGGGGTGCAGTTGCCCACCATTGAAGTACATTTGTCGAATATTCATGCACGGGAGGAATTTCGCCATAAATCATTAATTGCGCCTGTCTGCATCGGGCAAATTTGCGGCTTAGGCTGGTACGGCTATCAATTAGCCTTAGATGTGTTGATTCAGCGTTTAAAATGAATAATTTGTATTAGTCGAAACTATCCCAATAAGCAGAAAATTTTTCATGCAAGCGCGGAAATTTTGTTTGTGGGTCAGATGCAAACTGACCCACAAGATTCACATTGGTATATTGTGCTGGAATTTCAACCGTACCTGTTTTTGCTTCATAGGCGTTCATAGCTACATATAATAAATATTCATCTCGTATATCCTGACCGAGTTCAACGATGTCAACGAGATATTCAGGATTTTCAAGAGTACGCTCAAAAATATCCTTACCTTGACCAATTAACCACGCCCGAAAGTCCCGAAAACCGCTATCACCAAGCCCGCCTTCGATAATATTGGCAGCATCCCATAAATCACAACGATAAGCCGTATTCTCTAATTGATGGTAAATCTCAGCATAATTGATAATTTCACTTATTTCTTTTTGAGACAACATTTCTACCAGTAAATCTGCCTGACGCTTGCTATCTCTGTTGCTTACCAGTTTGGTTTCTTCTATCAACGCCCAAAATTCTGCTATTTCCATAGATAGAAACTCCAAAATTGTAGAAGGTCAGCCGAAACTGACCTCTCTAATGTGCTAAATTACAGCAACCGATACACCACAGGGCAGTTGACGACCACCCCCGAATAGCCAAAAATTTCATCGTTTGGCCCCACCAGCCAACCCTGCGCGGCAAATCCTAATATCTGAAATTCATCCGTCAACCGCGAACGGTAGCCCAAGTCAATCGCCTCCTGTGTCCAAACCGCCGGCGTAACTGCCCATAAGGGACTGTATTCTGTGGAAAGGGTCGGGATTCCACCCGTCACATTCAAGGAACCACCTTCGCCGTTCAGGGCGCTGGTCAAACCCTGTCGCTGTGGATTGCCGACTCCGGTTGGCCCGTTGATAAAAACATACAGGGATTCGACGGCTTTAAAGGCACTCGTGCCACTGTCAGCGACAGCAAAATTTTGCAAGGCAGGCGCGAAAATTGCCCCTTCTAAGGTGGCGGTTAATTCGTCATTTGAGTCCGTGCTGATATAAAACACCGGACGACTGTAACTGAAGCCAGCGATTAAATGCAGCGTGACCGTACCTTCGGCGGGGCAAATGGCTTTTACATTGTCATGAATAAGGGTGTTATCTACCCCACCTTCGCAAAAATTGAGCGCTTCTTCGGGAACATTAAAAGCGAGGATGGGTGCATTGTAAATCGTGCCGCCGAGTCTCATAAGCGGGCTGTAAAACACATCGCCCACCGCGCCGGGTTGAAATTGTGCGGGTGGAAAACTATTGGGTGCTGCGCCGGGCGTGATAATCCGTTCAGGAGAAAAATCGACAGTGCCGCGTTCAAAGGTCACACTGCCATCCGGGTTAAGGGTTGCCGGACGGACTGCCGTGCCAATGTCACTGTTGGCTAATTTGGGCGCGTAATTCACCCCCATTTCGTTGGCTTTGCCTTCATTGCTGGCATCAGTAATGATGTACCAGACGGTTTCGCCACTTGCCATTTGTCCACGATACAGTGGCAAAGTCACAGAGAGATTTTCAAGATCGACCCCGCCCGATTTTAGGAGAAGTTGTGGCCCTACGAATGATGGCTGAATGGACGATGGAGCAGGCTGACGAAAAATCACCGGGATATCAGCGCTGATAGACACAGGCGCGGGTTCGGCTTTGTCAGAAAAATCTTGCAGCGGGTCATCCAGGGGTTCTTGGGCAGTGACGGATACAGAAAACCCCATCACACACAATAAGACAGCAATCAAGATTCTCATATCACCACCCTTTGAATAGTATCCTGTGAAAGTGGATGGGGTGGAGCGTGGATTAATTACCACGCTCAAAGGTTAATTTGTCTTCATTGACCAATACCCGCACCACATCGCCCGGCCCGAATTTATCCTCCATAATTTCAGAGGACAGGGGGCGGGTCAAAAGCCGTTCAATGGCACGGCGCAAAGGACGTGCGCCCTCCGCCGGGGAGTAGCCATCCTGCAAAATCAAGGCACGCGCTTCTTGGGTCAAAATCAGCGATAAATTTTGTGCATCGAGTTTTTCGATGACTTCATCCAACTGTTGGTCAAGAATGCGGTCAAGGGCAGCGCGGTCAAGCGGCTTGAACACAACCACCTCATCCAGCCGATTGAGAAATTCGGGACGGAAGAATTTTTTCATGTGTTCTTTGTAGTTGGGGAGGTCGTTGTCCTGCCCCATAAATCCCAACCCCTTACCGACATCTTCTGACCCAATATTGCTGGTCATGATCCATACCGCATGGCGGGCATCCACAGTTGCGCCGTTCGAGTCCGACAGACGGCCTTCGTCGAACACCTGTAAGAACAAATCGAACACCTGCGGGGCGGCTTTTTCCACTTCATCCAGCAGCACGACAGAATAGGGTTTACGGCGGAGCGCTTCGGTCAGTTGACCGCCTTTTTCTGCCCCTTTATAACCGGGCGGCGCACCAATCAACCGGGCGGCGGTATGTTCATCATAAAATTCGGACATATCCAGACGAATCATTGCGTCGTCATCGCCAAACATGAATTCGGCAAGGGCGCGTGCCAGTTCGGTTTTGCCAACCCCGCTTGGCCCCACAAATAAAAAGACTCCGGTAGGACGGCGAAAATTGCCGAGTCCCGCACGTTGTGTTTTGATGGTCGCAACCACTGTTTTAACACCCTCTGCCTGCCCGATGACCCGTTGATTAATCCGGTCTTCCATGCTGGCAATGCGGGCGCGTTCGCTGGCGGTGAGTTCCGCCACGGGAATACCCGTCCATTCGCTGATGACTTCCCGAACAGTGTGCGCGTTGACTTCCATGGAAGGCGCAGATTCTTCATCGGGTGTATGGGTTTGAATCACAATGCGGGCGCAGGCTTCATCCAATAAATCCAGCGCTTTGTCCGGCAAACGACGGTCTGGCAGATACCGGGCGGAAAGTTTGACCGCCGCCTCACGCGCTTCGGGCAAAATGGTCACATGATGATGATTTTCGTAGCGTTTGTACATTTGCTCCAAAATCATCAGCGATTCCGCTTCCGAAGGCTCACGAATTTCGATCGTGCGGAAGCGCCTGTCTAGCGCGGGGTCTTTGGCAACAGCTTTACGATATTCCTCATAGGTGGTCGCCCCAACGCAGGAGATTTCGCCGCGTGCCAGCGCCGGTTTGAGGATGTTCGCGGCATCCAGATTGCTGTCAATGGTGTCACCCGCCCCCACAATGGTGTGGATTTCATCAATAAACAAGATGACATTATTGGCAGTACGGGCTTCTTCCACAATGCCCACCAAGCGTTCCTCAAATTGACCGCGCAAGCTCGTTCCCGCAACCAATGTACCAATTTCAATTTGTACAATCCGCTTATCTTTGAGCGTGGCGGGCGCTTTTCCCTGTGCGATTTGCCACGCCAGCCCTTCCACTACCGCCGTTTTGCCCACACCCGCATCCCCCACCAGCAGGGGGTTATTTTTCTTACTGCGAGAAAGGGTACGGGCCACTGCTCGAATTTCAGTATCCCGCCCAATGGCCTCGTGAATTTTGCCTAATTTGGCCTGTTCGGTCAGGTCACGCCCATATTTATTGAGGAGGGGGGTGGGCATGGATGGGAAGGAATCATAATCATCATCCGAATCCATGTGGAACGGTGCGTGCATATCCATATCTTGGTAATAAACATCATCCCGAAAGCGCACCCCCTCGTCGTCGGAGGCATCGTCATCCAAATTCAAGCGACGGGTAAGGTATTCAATCCAATATTCAATATCAACATCAAATTCCAGCAGCACACGAATCGGCACGCCACGCCCTTCTTGCAGCAAGGAGAGCAGAAGTTGTTCCTCCACCACCTGCTGTTCGCCCATATCGTCCGCCAGATAAACGGCTTGTGACAACACGCGGAAAGCACGCGGGGTGAAGGGAGGATTTTCTGAAATAACATCGTCGCCCATCCCGACCTCACGGCGAATCCGATTGCGAACTTCACGCGGGTCAAGCCCAGATTCGCGCAGCATCCGCGAGGTAATCCCGCCGGGAATCCGCGTTAGGCCGTTAAAAATATGCTCTGTGCCAATGTAATTGTGGCGCAGGCGAGAGGCTTCTTCTTTGCTGTCTTTGAGCAGGGGTTCACAAAAGCGGCGGACATCATTATCGCTCAGGTCTAAGGGTGAGTTTGGCATCGTTGACCTCCATAGTGACATTATAACCTATCCATGGATGCGGATAGATAAAAAAGTTTTGTGAATTCGTTACCATTCTGGGTGAGAAAACGCTATACTGTTAGCGTTAAAGTTTGTTTTTGGGATACAGGATCATTTTATGGCGCTGCCCGACTCCCTGATTGGCAAAAAGTTAGGCGATTATACCATCCAGAGTTTACTTGGACGGGGAGGCATGGCACGGGTCTACCAAGGCTACGATGCAAATCTGGAGCGCTATGCTGCGATCAAAGTGATCAGCGGGGATTTTTCTACCGCCGACGAAGCCGAATACACCGAACGATTCACTAAAGAAGCGCGGGCAATTGCGCGATTGAATCATCCCAACATTGTGGGGATTTACCAGTTCGGGCAGGCCGAAGGCATTTACTACATGGCAATGCACTTCCTTGAAGGCGATGACATGCGTGGGCGCTTGAAATATCATGCGGAACGCGGTCAGTATATGCCTGCAAGCGAAATTTTGACCATTGCGCGGGACATCACCCAGGCGCTGGATTACGCTCACGCACAAGGGGTCATCCACCGCGATATTAAGCCGTCCAACATCATGATTACTAAAAGAGAAAATCGTGCCATGTTGATGGATTTCGGACTGGCTTTGAGTGTCCCGGAAGGCACGCTGGGGGATACCTTTGGCACGGCGCATTATATCGCACCAGAACAGGCTATTTCTTCGGCAAAAGCCGTGCCACAAAGTGATTTATATGCGCTCGGAGTGGTGTTTTACGAGGCGTTTGCCGGACGGGTGCCGTTTGATGAACCCTCGGCCATGAGTGTGGCGCTCAAACATTTGAACGATACACCGCCGAAGCCGAGTTTGTATAACTCGCAAATTTCTCCGGCGGTAGAAAAAGTCTTGATGAAAGCGCTGAATAAAGATATTAAAGACCGCTACGCCAGTGGTTACGAATTGTATAAAGCGCTTGAGGCCGCCATCAATCAAACGGGTCTTGTGGATGACGAAGATACTGCCGAACTAAAGGCGATTATCCCACCACCGCCCGTTCCCACGCCCACTGCCCCCCCGTATTACGGGCAGCCAAATCAAATGCCCTATTATCAAACATCACCAGACCGCCCCTCGCGGATGCAATATCCAACGGATTTTACCCCTCCGGCAGGGAGTTCTTTACCCTATCCTCCTACGCTGCCATATCCCCCTCAACCGCAAAGTAATAATAATTCGCTACTCATAGTGATTATTATGCTACTGTTGTTTTTGATGGGTGGGGCATTGTTTTTTGCATTTACACAGATGAATCAAGATGAGGACAGCGGACTCACACAGGCCGAAAGTGAAAATACGGCGGCGGCAATTGCAGCAAATGTACGGTCTACCGAACGGGCAGAAAACGCAGCAAGCTCACAAACGGCGGTAGCACTTTTTACTGATACACCCACCCCAACCGAGACTTTCACTCCGACGCATACCCCTACGGATACTGATACACCAACCAACACACCGTCACCGACTGAAACGAATACACCCACCAACACGCCCAGTGCAACACCGACCGATACCCCCACGCCAACCCAGACACTCACCTACACTCCTACGGCGACAGCAACCGCTACATTCACAGCGACCCATACATCCACGCCTACAGCAACCGCAACCGAGCAGCAGGCACTTTTGCCACCTAGTGCGACAGCGCTGCCGCCGGAAGTCCGTTTGTTATATACCGAAGATTGGCTGCTCATCATCAACATGACGGACGAAAATATCAACATCCGTGACTTACAATTTACTTTGACGACAGACATCCGAACTTATCGCTTTGATGTAGCCGAACAATTTGGGAATGTGGCAAATGCTCGCTTGTTGAGCAACCTTGCCCCGCGTGATTGCTTCCAGATTGTGACTTTCCCCTCGGCGGCAAATGAAGAAATTCCGAATGAGCTATGCGAAACGGTTCTGAATTGGGTGTCGCCGGGGGCTATTTCGATTTTCTGGACAAGTGAGGATGCCGACGCAGAATCATTTGTCGTCTCCTTAGGACGGCGCGAAGTTGCTACCTGTGCGCTAGACACCCCCCGGTGTGAATTTTCGCTCCAACGGGCGGATTTGATGGGTTTTGATCTGCCCACCAACACCCCGCAGCCGACCCTAGAGACCCTTGAACCTACCGAACGCCCCACAGCAACGTCAACCTTGCCGCCCACACGACAAGCCACATCTACCCGTCCACCGAACACCAGCACACCCTCACCGGAACCAACGGAAGCAGAAGCGGGCTTAAAATTGGTGTATACCGAGCAATATTTATATGTCATCAATCTTGGTGGTCAGACTGTAGACATCAGCGATTTGTCGTTTGAGCAAATTGTTCCTGAAGGTCGTAACCGTGTCTTTGAAGCATCGGCTTGGCAAAATGACCGCTTTTCGGCTGGACGCGGCTCAATCTTTGCGCTGCCCACGGGCGGATGTTATCAGCTTTTTGCCGATGATAGCAACGCCAACCTCATTCCCGACGAATGTGATAATCGGTTTGGCTGGATTCAACGTAATCCCTCTTACCATTTCTGGTTGCCCGCCAATGACACAGCTAGCATATTCACTGTATACTTATCTGAAGTTGCTATTATCGAGTGTCAAATAGAGGCTGGAAGCTGCGAATTTTCGCTTCCGTAAAAGTGTATGGACAAACGACAAACACAAGAACTGGAAACTGAGGGGTTGCTCAAACGGCGCACAGAAGAACTCCGTGCGATTGTAAAAGTAGCGCAACTCATCAACATCATTGATTTAGATGGTGTCTTGGCACAAACGCTCAAGGTCACCATGGAAGTCGTCAAAGCAACCAAAGGGAGCTTTTTCCTGTTGGATGTGAATGGGATGCCCATTCAGCGCTTTTTGACCCAGCGCGATTTGCCGCCGGAAGTCACCCGTGAAGTGGCCCGCGATGTCCTGCAAAAAGGCTTGGCAGGGTGGTGTATTCGTCACAAACAAGGCGCAATCGTCAATGATGTCGAAAACGATGATCGTTGGCATGTCTTTATGGACGATGACCAAGTGGATGTGCGCTCGGCGATTTGTATTCCGGTGTTGTATGACGGCGAACCACGCGGGGTAATGACTCTGGTTAGCCCCGAATTGAATGCGTTTGATGACCACGATTTGCAGTTACTCACAACTGTGGCACATCAATCCAGCACGGCGATTCGTAACGCCCAACTTTTTGACGATTTGCAAACCAAGCAGCGCCAACTTGAACTTGTGCTACAAAATACTGGGGAAGCCCTGCTAGCAGTAGATACCAATTTTATGATTGTCTTGGCGAATCCTGAAGCCTATGCCAGTTTAGGGGTATCGCGTGGGACAGCCATCGTCGGAAAACCGCTCTTGGAAGTTGCCCAAAATCATATTTACGAGGATATTGTCCGCAATATTGAAGCCGCCAAACTGGTGCGCGGGTCACAGTCGTTTGAAATTCAAGATGAGGCCAACCGCCAAGATTTTGTTGTTACCGTGTCTGTCCTTGCGGAGGATACTATCATGCAGGGTTATGTTATTGTGCTGCATGATGTTACCACCCTGCGAAATTTTGTGCGGCTCAAAACCCAGATGCTACAAATGATGACACACGATTTAAAAAACCCGATCAATATCATCTGGGGCTATATTGATCTTCTGCGGGTGGACAGCTTGCAAAATCTGCCGGCTGACCAGCGTTTCATTGATGGGGTGTTGCGGGCGGTTCAGCGCATGGACAATTTGATTGAAGATACGCTCAAAACCGAAAAATTTATGAGCGCGGATGGGCAACTCCACCGTCGCCAAACCATTCAGCCTTCCGACATGATTTCTCAAATTGTGGACGAGATGCGCGAATTCATCGTGGAAAAAAATCTGACTGTGGTACAGGATTTTGCACCGGACATCGAAAAAATTCAGGGCAACCGCCTCCAGATTCAAGAAGCCATCGCCAATCTGGTGAGCAATGCCATCAAATATACCCCCAACGAAGGCACAATTACGCTTTCTGCCTATCTGGAAGCGGAGCGCTTTTACTTTTCTGTCGCTGACACGGGTCTGGGCATCCCCGAAGAATTGCAAGGGCAGCTTTTTCGCCAATTTTACCGCGCTACCCGCCCTCAAATTGATGGGATTGTGGGCAGTGGCTTGGGCTTGAGCTTAGTCAAACAAGCGGTAGAAAATCATCATGGGCGGGTCTGGTTCAAAAGCGAAGAAAATATCGGCAGCACCTTCGGGTTCTGGATTCCCATTGAACCACCCCCCAACAGCTAATGTTTCGCTATCGGAAAATGACCCTGCCTGATATTGACCGTCTGGTAGAAATTCGTCCTACGTTCACAGCCCATACGGTGTATAAAGTGATTCCGCAGACAATGGGATGGTTGCTGCGCGAAGAATCGCTGCCTGTTCCCTTCGACAAGGGCGATAGATACGATTTTAATGTGATGGAACGTCGCAACATCCGTGAGCGTCATATGCAGCCCGAAAAAACCTTGCTTGAAGTCGTGGAAGACACCCCAACTGGGCGGTTGGTCGGAGTGCTGGATGTTGAGGAAGAAGGCTGGCGCAAAACGGCATGGGTTTGGAACATCATGCTAGATGTTGATGTGCGTGGCAAGGGCATCGGGCGGCGTTTGATGGAGCATACCATCGATTGGTCGAGGCGGCGTGGACTCCGGGCGGTTTTGCTGGAAACCCAATCGAATAACACCCCCGCTTGCCATTTTTATCAACGGATGGGTTTTCAACTTGTGGGGGTAAATACGCTGTTTTATACCAATGAAGACCTTGAAGACAATGAAGTCGCCTTGTTTTGGGGCTATCCTCTCTCTTGAAAAAATGACAGAATTTTGAAAAAATCTATCTGTTTTATTAAAATCCAGTCAATGTGAAAGTTTTGGAGCGCCCGTGACCAACCAACCCGACTCACCGAGTTCGACGATGCAAGAATACTTGGCAGAAACCTATCGAATTGCTTCGTATCAGCAAGAACCCTATGTGAGTACCTCTGAATTAGCTGAACGGATGGGCAAAACCGCCCCAGCAGTGGTACGGATGGCGAGTCGCCTCCATGCGGCGGGATTGATTGAGCATGAACCCTATCAAGGTATTCGGCTGACTCCTAAGGGCGAACTGGAAGCATTATTTTGCATCCGACGGCATCGGATTGTAGAAGTGTTTCTGGTCAAGGTGATGGGGTTTGGCTGGCATGAGGTGCATCAGGATGCCGATGGTTTGGGGGCGGCTGTCAGCGATAAATTGTTGGCGCATATGGAAAAAATGGCCGGGTATCCCACGCGCTGTCCACACGGAGAACCGATTCCTACCGCCGAAGGGAAAATGCCCAGCGTGGAGGATGTGCCACTGGCAGAACTTGACCCCGAAAAATCGCTGGTGATTAGTCGGGTGAATACCCATGACCCCGAAAAACTGATCTACCTACAGGAAATAAGACTCGTTCCCGGTCAGGCAATTGATTTAGTAGCGCGTGCGCCGTTTAATGGCCCCTTGCGCTTGCGAATCGGGCGGGATGAACAGGTCATCGGGGTAGAATTGGCGCGGGCGTTGCGTGTCTGCCCACGTTAGCATGAGGGAGAACAAGGGACATCTGCCCCTTGTTCCGAAAGTTGTTATTGCAAAACCGGCACCGAGTCGAGGCTGCCCTGTGTGATTTGATACCACTGCGCGGATGTCCAGCCCTGTACCCCGTTAATTTCGACCAGAATCCACAAGCCGTTAGAGGTGCGCCCCAAGATATTGACAATTTCACCCCAGTCGACATTGCCAACTCGCCCTGAGGTCAAATTCGGTGCAGAACGCAACCGCATATTGCCCAAGGCTTGTGCTTGTACGCCTGTGTAGGTCGGGCCGGGGGTGGCTGTGGGAGCGCCGGGTGTGCCATTAACGGTTGAAGTGGTCGTGGTAGGTTGTGACCCATCGGTAATTGAGAGGGCGTTAATATCCCCAGACAGGGTTAAAAATTCAGTCATCGCCCAACCCGTTGTTCCATTCACGTTGAGCTGTACCCAAATATTATCGGCAGAACGTCCAATCGCCGGATATTGTTCGCCACGTCGAATCAATTGAATCCGACCAGAAGATTTGCTGGGTTGGGGACGGAAATTGAGTGGCCCGGCACGAACGGTTGCAGTTAAAGTCACGCCGGTGGTCGTTCCCGCCACTTGGGAACAGGCAGGCGCACTCCCGTTAATCCCCGCCGTTTCGCCATTACACCCATCGGCGCGTAGATTTGTTCCCACCTGTGGATCCCATGTCACAAACAGGTTAGCGTCTTGCTGGGAGTCATAAAAATCCACCACGATGGTATGCTGTCCGGCAGTTAAATCCACGCTGCCCGTGAAACTTTGTCCCGCCGCAAAATTCGGTTGGGTCACAACCACATTGCCATCCACCTTCACAGTCACACCATCGTCGGCACGCACCGTAAAGGTATATTTTCCGGCAGTAAATTCGACAATGCGTGTCCAGCGTGCTGTCCATCCATCGGCGGGAAGACCCGAAGCCGGTGCATTTGCTCCGTAATTACGGGCAATGCCGTTAGCAGGGGCGGTTTCGGTGAAAACTGCGGGGCCTGTCCATGATCCGTTGTTAAAATAGTCCACATTCCAAGGTAGCCCGCCGCCAGTGGTCACAGAGCTGGTGGTCGTAGTTGCGGGGGCCGTTCCGCCCGAAGCCAATGACCAGTCCAGTTTTATCTGCGCGTTGCCATCGTAATTATTCATTTCAAGAGTCAGAAAAACGACTGTTCCCGCCGATGGCACGTTGTAAGTAGCTGTTAAGCTGCGAGAAGCAGGCGCATTTTCCATTGAATTAATCAGCGGATTGCCATTCACATAGAAACGGATACCATCTTCGCCAGTGACCGTAAATTGGTAGGTGCCTGCCGCCTGGAAAACTTGGGTGCTTGTCCAGCGCACCGAAAAACTATCCGCGTTGACTCCCCCCGCCGGAGACCCAATGCCCCAGTTAAAATCAATGACCGGACTACACACCGTTTGAACAGGTGCGCCCGAAAAATCGGTGTTGTTGTAGTAACGCCCCTCCCAATTCGGCGAAGCACAACCTTGTGCTTCCGAGACATGGTAGCTTACTGCAAATGTCGCGGCTACCAAAATTAAGAGTAAAGCTGTCGTCAAAAATTTACGCATACTTAAAAACCTCAAATTGGGATGCCATTACTCGCATTATAGGCGATTTTTGATAGGAAGGGGATTTTGCAAGCTAAAAGTACAAAAGCCACCAATCGGTAGCTTTTTACAAGGGGATTGAAAAGTGTTAGGGTACTTACTCGGTATATTCCCCAATCACACGCAAAAGATCGGGGGTGCTGATGGGCTTGGGCAAATAATCATCGCAACCAGCCGCGAGAAAACGTTCTCGGTCGCCGCGCATGGCGTTGGCAGTTAGGGCAATAATGGGGATATGGGTCGTTTCCGGGTTTTCTTTAATTAAACGGGTCGCTTCAATGCCATCAATTCCCGGAATGCTAATATCCATCAGAATCAAATCGGGCTGTTCTTGGGCTGCCATATCTACGCCATCTTGCCCGTTGTCTGCTTCCAGAACTTCATAGCCTTTGGAATTCAGAATTTTCCGCACAAGCCGTTTATTCTGAAAATTATCTTCTACATATAAGATGCGTTTCATTCAGCAGAACCTTTCGCCGTTATCCCTGCATTATTTTATCAATACTTTTCACTAATTCTTGGCGATCGAGGTCGCCTTTTTTCCAAACCGGAATATCCCGTTCGCGGAAGAAAGTATCTTCAGCCCCATTGAGACTTTTGGCGGTGAACACCACCACTGGCACATGAGTATATTCTGAAATGGCACGAATTTCATCTAGTAGCACTTCACCAGCGGTATCTGGCAAGAGCAAGTCCAGAATAAACAATTCAGGGCGAACCTCTGCCAGCGCTTCCATGGCTTCTTGCGCCGAATATGCCTCGTAGACGGTGTAATTCTGGCTGGCTTCTAAAATGCGCTTCATTAAGCGGGCATCACGACGGTTGTCATCAATCACCATAACCTTCATCCGGTCAGTGCGGCGGGGCGGTTCGAGGGCGACTGGTGGAGCAATCCGCACGGTCTGGGTGATGTCGGGGTCAAGTTCTTCGCTCCCTAAAACCTCCACCACACGATCCACCAATTCGCGGGTGTTAAAATTGCCCTTTTGCCAGATAGAATGTGCTTGACTGAGCCGTTCACGGTCATTAATGGACAAGGTTTTAGCAGAAATAACCATCACCGGAATATTCGCAGTGTCCGGGTCAGATTTCAGCGCGTCCAGCATATTGAAGCCGTCCATTTCGGGCATGGTTAAGTCCATCACCACCATATCCGGTTTACGGTGACGCACCAAATCTAAGCCATCTAAAGGATTGTTGGCTTCAAAGACCCGGTAATTTTTGTGACTTTGCAGTAAACGGCGAATTAAACGACTGTCGTGGGGATTGTCGTCAATCACCACAATGGTTGTCACCTGTTCATCCAAACGTTCAAGCGCCGCCCCCAGCCCTTCCTCAATGGGTACGGCGGGGGTGGAAGAAGGCACAATGTCCTGTTCGCCGAGTTCAAGGTCAAGTACATATTGGTCTTCCAAAATGTGTTTTTCGGCGGGGAAGGTATGCCCGGAGCAGTTGACCACCACCACTTCATGGGGTTGGATCATGCCTTCGAGTGCCATTTTTTCCAGGCCTGCGAAAGCCACCGCCGCCGCTGGCTCAACACTGAAACCTTCTGCCCGTGCCATCCGGCGCATCGCCCGGAATGCTTCGCCATCGCTCACGGCGACCATCGTACCGCCATATTCCAGACAGGCAGCGCGTAAAATTTTATATCCTACGCCGGGATTGCCAGTGGATAAAACCGTAATGCGGGTTCGTGGGGTGATGATTTCGGCTTCTTCCCGACCCTGTTCCCACGCGGTGACCATCGGGGCGCAGCCTTCAACCTGAACAATCCCTAATTTCGGAATGCGGTCAATCAACCCAACTTGGTAAAGCTGCTCAAAGCCGCTTTGAATGGCAATCGGGCCAATCCCCCCGCTAACCGCTTGGATATACCAGTCTGGCACCGTCCATTTGCCGTTTTCTAGCGGAAAGTGGCGGGAAAGTTGTTCAGCAATTTCAAACGCGATGGTCTTTAAGCCTTCGCGTCCCGGAATACCCGCAATCCCCGCGTCATAATACAGATTGCGGCGACGGGCAAAATCATGGGCGATCTTTTTGGCCTGCTCATATGTCCCCGCGATTTTGACCACTTCCGCGCCATAGAGCGCCAGTTCGCGCAATTTTTCATTTGGCACCATGCTCGTCAGGAAAATCCACAGGCGAATATCCGCCCGGGCGCAATACGCCGCATATGCTGCCGCCTTGTTCCCTGTCGAGGCCAACACACATTCATTAATTCCCAACTGGCGCATGATGTTGACCGCCACCACCGCTTGCCGGTCTTTGAAACTGCTGGTGGGGGACTGCCGTTCATCCTTAATGAAGATGTGGTCAATCCCTAAATCGCGCTGGAGCTTTTGCGCCCGCACCAGCGGAGTCCAGCCTTCGCCCATGGTCACAACCTCATTGGTTTCAATGGGCAAAAGTTCGGCGTAACGCCAGAGGTCGGAGTCTCGTTCTTTGAGGGCTTGAGGCCAACGCTGGGCAGTTTCAGCATAATCATAAACCGCCGTGAGCCACTTGCTGCCACACACCGTACATGTCACGCGGGTGAGATCCGGTTGCATTGCATTGCCACAGTCCTCACACACCATTTTTTGAAAAAGACTAGCCATCCTCTGGCAACCTCTCGTATTTATTTATTCTGTTCTTCTAGCCCCATGGGCAGGGTAAAGGCAAAGGTAGACCCTTTACCTACTTCACTTTCTACCCAGATATGCCCCCCGTGCATTTCAATCAGTTGTCGGGTAATTGCCAAGCCCAAGCCTGTTCCACCCGCACGGCGCGTGGAAGATTGGTCTGCTTGACGGAAACGTTCAAAAATGAGGTCAATCTTATCGTTGGGAATCCCCATTCCCGTATCCACAACTTTGAAAGTAACTACCCCATCGTGCCGTTCAGCACACACGGTAATGCTGCCCTGTTCGGTAAATTTCACCGCATTTGAGACAAGGTTATTCATAATTTGCTGCAAACGAATTCTGTCAGCCATAATTGTATGCAGTTGCGTATCCACTTCCAAGAGCATGGCAATTGATTTCTCTTTGGTCAGAATGCGCGAGTTCTCGATAATTTCGTTGAGGAAGGGTTCCACCTCAATCGGCCCACGGTCAAGGTCAAGCTGCCCCGATTCAATCTTGGCAAGGTCAAGGATGTCGTTAATCAGACTCAACAACAGTTTGCCTGACCCATAAATTGCGGAAACATCTTCTTCCATCTCGTCGCTAATCGGCCCGTCAATCCCATCCAGAATAACTTCTGCATAACCGATAATCGAGTTTAGCGGAGTACGCAGTTCATGGGACATGCTGGCAAGAAATTCGCTCTTTAAGCGGTCAACTTCACGCAACTGCTCGGCAGCGTTCACCTGTTCCGCATACAGACGGGCATTCTGCACTGCCACCGCCACCTGTGAGGCCAACGTGGACATCACTTGCAAGTCCGTTTCCGCAAAGTAATTGGCAATGTCTGCTTGCACATCCAAAACCCCGATGAGTTCGTTCCCCACTACCATTGGCACTGCCAATTCGGAGCGTGTATAGGGCAAAAATGGATTGGGCAGGAAGTTGGCATTCCGGGCAACATCATTGGCAACAACCCCGCTGCGTTCACGCGTAGCAGAAGCCACAATGCTATTGATATTTTCCACCGGAATAGCATGACCCTGCGAAACCATCTGCCGTCCGATATCACCAGCACCCGCAGCAAGTACCAGAATGTTATTTTCCGACTCATAGAGATAGATATGCGCGTGGTAAAGGTTAAAGCGTTCTTTGGTCAGGTCGGAAATACTTTGCAGCAAACTTTCTACATTCAACTCGGCGGAGGCTTGGGCGCTCACTTGGGCCACCGCTTCAAGTTCGTTTGCACGGCGGTGTACTTCTGCTTCAATACGCTGCTGTTCGGTGATGTCACGCGCCACGAAGTGGAACAATTGGGCTTCCATATCCGCCGCCGCATTCCATGAAATCGTTTTGTATTCCCCATTCTTAAGGCGATACCGATTGATGAACGAAAACGCCAAGATGCCATGCGCGATTTTTGAGGCTTCTTGGTTGGTTTTTTCTACATCGTCCGGGTGAACAAAGCTGATAAAGGGTTGTGCCATCAATTCTTCGCGGGTATACCCCAAGGTGGTTTCCCATGCAGGGTTGAGGCTGACAAAATAGCCTTCGAAATTGGCTGAACCCAGCATATCCACGGATGAGGTAAAAATACGCTCAGTTTCTTGACGCGCTTTTTGGACTTCCTCAAAAGCACGGGCGTTGCGGACGGAGGTCGCAATCTGGTTTGCCAACGTAGACATGATTTGCACGTCAAGGTCAGTAAAACGGTTCATCACTTCGGATTGCACATCCAGCACCCCAACCAACTCATTACCCGTAATCAGCGGCACTGCCAGTTCGGAACGAGTCAGCGGGAGCATGGGATTCGGCAGGAAATTCTCTGTTAAACGTACATCATTGGCGATGAAGGGTTTTCGACTGCGGGCGGTTTGTGCCACAATGCTGAAAGGGCTGTCCTCACGGATGCTATGACCCATTTCAGTCAATTGTTTTCCGACATCCCCTGCACCCCCTGCCAATTCTAATGTACCAGTGGCAGCGTTATAGAAGTAAATATGGGCATGGTAGAGCTTAAACCGTTCCTTGGTGAGGTCGGTGACGTTTTGGATGAGTGCCGATAAATTCAATTCGGCAGAGGCTTGAGCGCTCAGTTCCGCCACCGTCTGCAATTCCACTGCACGGCGCTGGGCTTCCCCTTCTGCCCGTGTTCTTTCCATACTCACGGCGATTTGGGAGGCAAGGGTACGCGCAAGGCTGATTTCCTCTTGCGTAAAGAGGTGATGTTGGCTGTTGTAGTTCAAGAAGATGACCCCTAAGACACCATCTTCTGTGGCAAGCGGCATCACCATCACAGACTTAATCCCAATTTTCTCATCCAGAAATTCGGGAGGGAAATTGGGATATTCGGCAGCATTGTCCACCGTGACAATATCGCCTGTCTTCACAGCCTCCACTGCATGGGGGTAACGCTGGAAAGGATCAATGAAGGTCTTGGCAATCTCAGTGGTCATTCCCCCGCCTGCACCTACATAGCCGTACCAGCGTTGTTCTTGGGCTTCGTAGAGCGAAAGCACACCGTTTTCTGCACTAAAGGCGTACAGCAGCACATCTAAGATGTTTTCCAACAAGGGCGCTTGTTCCCCACCAATACGGATGAGGTCAGCCACTTGACTACCAATCGAAAGATCGCGCAGTTGGCGTTGGGTAATCTCAAATTGACGACCATTCTGCACTGCAACGGCAATCTGATTTGCCAGCGTGGTCATAATTTGGATGTCTTTTTCCCCAAAACGACCAGCCGTATCTGCCTGTACATCCAAAATCCCGAACAAGGTCTCCCCGGAGATAATCGGGACAGCCAATTCGGAGAGCGTATAGGGCAGCAAGGGATTTGGCAAAAAAGCGGGCGATTCTGCAATATCATTGACGGTTAGTGCCGAACGAGTTCGCGCTGACCGTGCCACAATACTATATTCACTGCTCATGGGGATGGCGTGACCCAAATCCACCATCTGATTGCCTACATCCCCTGCACCACCCGCTAATTTCAGCGAATCTTGGTCTTTATCCAGCAGATAGATATGGGCATGGTACAGGTTAAAGCGTAATTTCACTTGGTCAGACACATTTTTCACCAAGCGCGAAATATCCAGTGTGGAGCTAATTTCGGCGCTCAGGTCAGCCACCGTTTGCAACTCAAGCGCACGGAGGGCAACTTCGTTCAACGCCGCTTGGGTTTCATCAAAGGCACGCATCTGGTCGAGGGTACGGGCAACGGTATCGGCAACTTCTTCGACCAAGCGATATTCATCTTCTGACCATTCACGCGGGCGGTCTTCCTCGACCAGCAGCATCCCGATATGTTGACCACGCACGGTAATAGTATGTTTCAGATGGTTGTCATCCTCCGCCTCAGATGACCGCAACATGACGTTAGACGGCAAGGCGACTGGTGCTTCAAGGTTGTAGGCATAGCCCATGCGCCCCTGTTCTGCCAACTGTTCCATGTAGCCTTGCCAACCCGATTCAGTCAAACGACGGTTCAGCACGTTTGCGCGTTCAATCGCTTCTTGGGTTTCCTCAAAGGCCCGCGCCCCCCGAACAACCCCGGCAAGCTGGGTTGCCATCGCTTGAAATGCGGGTAGATTTTCATAATTGAATTTGCCAGGGACAACTGACTGCATGTCCAGCACCCCAAGCAGTTCATTTTGTACGATCAACGGAATAGCAACTTCTGAACGGGTATCCGGCAGAAGGGGGTTGGGCTTATGAATGGTGCTGTCGACAGTATCCACCACCAGCACCGGACGGAGCAGTTGCACTGTTTGCGCCACAATCGAAGTTTCATCCAGCCCCAAGCGGTGACCGCGTGAAATAAGTTGTTCGCCCACTTCACCTGTACCTGCACGCAGTACCGCATACCGTCGGGCTTCATCCAGCAGATAAATTTGCACATAATACAGATCAAAACGGTCACGGATGAATTCTACTGTGCGGGTTAGCAGTTCAGCTTGACCGAACAATGTGGTGGTAATACGCCCAACTTCCAGCGTTGCTTCCAAGTCTTGGGTACGTTCCGACACTCGTTTTTCAAGATTTTCAACCAAGCCCTGCACCTGATTGCTCATGACATTAAAGGTTTGGGCTAAGGTGGACAACTCGCCAGAGCCAACTTCAGGCACACGTTCGCTCAAGTTCCCCTGTGCAATACGTTTGGCAGTGTCGGTGAGTGTCACCACCGGACGTACCAGCGCAATCGTCGCAAAAATTGAAATGATAATCCCGATAAGCAAACTAATGAGCGTCACAGGCAGCACTTGGAAAATGAGTTCTTGGGGAGTGGGCAGCACTTCGGCGCTGTCTACTTCCGCAATCACCCCCACCTGATATGCAGGGATCCAGTGATATGCACCGAGAGTATTTTCACCCCGATAATCTGTGTAACGTCCTTGATCGGTTTGCCCGGCGGTTACATTTCGGCTAGCTTCGGTAGAAATAGGGTCTATTTGGTTGGCAACAGTTCGGGCAAGCCCTTCTGTCAAAAGAAAACCATCCTTAGAGACCACATAGAAATCTTCGGTTTCGCCTAACCCTAAGTTTTCGCGCAACAAAAACGTCAGGTCATCCAGATTGGCTGTTCCCATGAGAACCGCTTGTACATCCAGCAGTTCATTAAAGATGGGAATCGCGATATAAATGAGCGCTTTGTTAGTCGCCCCGTCATAGAAAGGTGGGCTGTAAGATAAGCCGCTTTGACCTGATTGAAAGACGGGCAAGCTCGACACACGCTGCGGGTCGTCAAGACCGCCTTCCCCCACATCGACGAGAAGTTGACCATCAAGGCCATAAATCCCGATGCTTTCAAACGTCCGCCCCGGCCCGCCGTAGGTATCCAGCGAATCTTTCACCACATCTTGGAAGAAGGTACTGTTGGGGCTTTGCACCAGTTCCAACGTAGATTCTTGAAGTTCTTGCGAACTCCCTGCTAGGGCGAGGGTTGTTTGCAGATTATCAAAATAGGCCTCTACCGTTGTTTGCTGGGTAACAGCCACTGCATTTAAGGCTTCCAACGTGTTGGTTTCTGCCTGATTTTGTTCGGTGGTATACAAAACCGCGCTTAACAAAGCCACCGGCAACAGCACCAGCAAGAAGGTCGTACCCAACTGCCGCCGTCCTAATGGGCTGCGAAACACTGTGGCAATGTTATTGCGGACTTGAGAAAAAATATTCTCCCGCATAGGACTTCCTTCGCTTACTCTTGACTAAGATACTGGGTTGTGTAGAGCTGATTAAAGTCTGGTGTTTCTGTCAGCACGCCGGTTTGCACCATCAGGCTGACCATGGATTGAATGACATTTTCTTCCACACTAAGTTTACCATCCTTGAGCAGAGGTAAGGATGCTTCCCAAGTGCTTTGGAGCGCCTCAGTATCGGCTGAAGGCGTATATCCTAGTACCATCCCTAGAATTTCATCAGGATTCGCAACGGCATATTGCCAACCTTGCAAGGTTGCCCGCATAAACCGCTCGATGATGTCTTCCTCAACCTTGTCGGTATTCGTTACAATGACATCCGCATAGGATTGCACGCCGTAGTCTTCCGGGCGGAAAATTTGCACTTCATGCCCCAAGTTCTGAAGGGTGAGAATTTCATTGGTAATGTACACCCCGCGCACATCAGCCGATTCGCCGGAAACAAACTTGCCTAAGTCAAAATCTGTGGTGGCGATCTCTACGTCTTCTAAGGTCAAGCCGAATGAATTTAAAATCCCGACGAGCAGAATGGTACTGTCTATTGGCATCACCCGCAGACCGCGCCAATCATCTGCCCCTTCTAAGGCCGGGCTGTCTTCTGTAACCAGCTTCGCAAAGACAAAAGGCGTGGTTTGATAGGTTGCGCCAATGATTTGAAAGGGCTTATTGTCATTTGCAATCTGAGAAATAGTTAAGTCGCTGGAGGCAATCGCAAATTGAGCCTCCCCAGAGTCCAGCGAGGCCAGTATATCTACCCCCGGCCCACCCGGAATGAAAGTCACCGTAAGTTTTTCTTTATCATAATATCCAAGCCGCTGGGCAGCATAAAATCCGGCAAACTGAGGGTTATGTGACCACTTGAGCTGCACAGCAATTTCAGCATTGCGTTTGGTTTCCTCTGATTTTTCATCCTCAGAGTCACACGCTGCCAAAAACAACAAGCCAACCAGCAACAGGACTCCCACAAGATAGGCTTTTTTTGTCATTTTAAGTCCCCCTTAATTTGTCCGATTTGTTCCGTCGGTAGTGGTATCTAATTGAATCGCGGTATGGGGTACACGCAGCGCTTTTCCCAGTTCACGGACAGCAACTTGTAACACCTCTTCGACATTGGCAGCCCCTTGCAACCGTTGTGTAATTGTCCCCAAAGCCTGCTCATGACGGCTGGTACGTTCTGCCACTTGGTAGAGCGTTGCATTGCTCAATGCAACCGCCACTTGGCTGCTCAGCGTTTCCATAACCGGGAGAATCTGTTCGTCAAAAT
Organism: uncultured Anaerolineae bacterium; assembly: GCA_964639245.1. Taxonomy (GTDB): domain Bacteria; phylum Chloroflexota; class Anaerolineae; order Aggregatilineales; family J027; genus SB15. The sequence continues at coordinate 16,217 of CAZXCU010000010.1, read as the reverse complement.
AGTTGGCATGGTCGCTTTGGACATCCAACACCCCAACCAATTGCCCACGCGCAATCAGCGGCACCGCTAATTCTGCACGGGTATCGGGCAGCAAGGGGTGGGGCAAAAAGGCCTCTGTTTGCTGAACATCATTAATCAGCACACTTTCACGGGTGCGTCCAGCCGTTGCCACAATACTCCGTTGATTTTGCAGGGCAATAGTGCGCTTTTCTGAAACCATTTGTCGCCCCACATGCCCGGCACCCGCCGCTAATGTGAGGGTTTCGTTGTTGGCATCCAGCAGGTAAATGTGAGCATGGTATAACCGGAAACGCTCTTTTGTCAGGTCTACCACGTCTTGCAGCAAGCGGTTCAAATCCAGCAGGGTTGAAATCTGGTTGCTGACATCCACCACCGCCTGCAAATCACGGGTACGTTCGCTAATGCGCTGCTCCATCTGGTCAACCAAACCTTCAAGTTGACCTGCCATCAAATTAAACGCATATGCTAATTCGCCGAACTCATTTCGCACTGGCAAATCGACCCGTGTATCCCATTCTTGGTTGGAGAGTTTTTGGGCAGCCCGCTCAAGAATCCCTAAAGGACGCACAATGCGCCGTGCCAATAAATAACTACCAAACGAGGCGAGTAAAATAATCCCCACAATGGGCAAGGCCACTGTCGCCAAGGCTTCCGAAATGGGGGTTAAAACCTCATCCTCATCTTGAAAAACAATCACATTCCAATTGAGGGAATCAATGACTGCTTCCCTCCCATCAGTCGTGATGGCAGCATGAGAAGCATAAGCAGAATTTCCCTGAACATTTTCAACAAGGTGGCTCTCCTCATCAAGCGAGCCATCCAAGAGGGGAATGACCTCTTCTAAGATAATTTCACTGCTGGTTGTGTTCTCATCAACCAACACTTGACCATCTGAATTGACCACCACTGCATAACCCGAGTCGCCAAAGCGCGTATCTCGAATAACTTCTTGGATTGTATTGAGGCGATAACTGGTTCGCAAAACTCCGATCACTTCATTTTGGTCGATGACGGGGACGGCCATGATCAAGATGAATGAGTTTGTACTTTCATCAAAAGTGGGCTGTGAATCGAGATAGGTCGCCCCTGTGCCATTATTCCAAGCGGCAATCCACCAGTCCTCATCACTTTGCAGATAATCGCTGGTGCGGTTGGTGGCTGCCACCACTGCTCCATAGCGGTCGGTGACAAAAATTTCAACCAGGTCGCTATATTCCAGTTGGGCTTCGCGCAATTCAAGGCTAACCGTGTTGTTCAGCACAGTACGAACCTGTGTGGATTGGTCAGATGCTGCCAGCCAAAGATTATCGAGGGTAATCAGATTTTCGACGATTTCATCATCCCCCTCGTCTTCATAGGCACGATTGCTCTGCCGCACAACCACCCCTAGATTGTTTGAACCTGCCAGAACATTGGCATCTTGTACTTGCTCTTGCAATTCCCGCGTAATAAGTTCGGCTTCATTGCTAGCAATTGTTGAAAGATCAACCGCAGCGTCTTGCTCGATTTCATTTTGTGTGGTGAGGATGGTGATGGCTTGGGTGGCAACGACGGCAAAAATAACCACCAGTACCCCGAACAGGATGACTTGAGTTCGCACTGAACTCCCAAAAGAGGTTCCCGGCTGAACGATACTTTGCATTATTTACCAAACCCCTTTGATTTTTCTATATGGTATCGAGAGAGTGCCTCGTAAAGTAGCTCCGCTTGGAAAGACGAACCCTTCTCAAACAAAGCAAAAACAACAGGCGCTAGGTCGCTAACTATAATAAAAACACACTCCGCTTCACTGGTCAACCGAAAATTAATTCACAATTTTAATAAAATACAATATTCATACTTTTTTCGTTTATATGCCAGATTTCAGGAGTCGAAACCGACTCCTGAAAAATTTATTAATCAGCGGAATGTTTTTGCCGACGTTTTGCAACCCATGCCTCAAGCAAAATCAGGCTCAAGCTAATGGTATTAGCCATATACAACCCGTCTTCAATCATTGTGCCGGGTTGACGAAAATCGCTTTTCCCTTCTGGATACTGCTGCACAAACCAGCGACCAAAGGTATAAACTAGCCCGCCAATCCCAATCAGCACACACAAGGGTTTAGCCCGTTTTATCTTGGTTTGCGTGGTAATAATGAGGGGGAAGGCAAAAATCATGACCCGTGCGACGTAGGTAAAAAAAGATTCTTTCGTATGAAATTCTACCGCACAGTTGATGGTGGTACAGCCGCCATCCACAAAGCCGAACAAATAAATTTTGTCTGCCACTGCTGCGAGCATTGAGGATGCGATGAGGATGACATCGCGTAAACTTCCATTGAACAGAAACGCAAGCAGCACCAACTTCAAGAAAATAATCACATATAAAATAAAATCCCAGAATCCATCCTGTGGACGAATCACCTCCGATAGAGAAATATTCTCCATCCCTTGACCACTCATTTGTAAAAGAAAGTCCATACTCCCTGTCCTTTGTATGATTCAATGATTGCTGCTGAATATTGTATCGTATTAAACACCCATTTAATGCAAGTTAAAAGTGATTCGGAGCAGCAGTTAATCCCCAAATTTTATCCGGCATATTTTGGGTTTAACCCGAAGGCTTGTGACCTTATTTATATGACTGGTATTTTTGAGGCAGCGTACATCAAGAGAAAGACAACCTTCAAATGCGTTTTGTTTTAGCTGCTATGATAATTGCGCTTGCCGCCTTTGCGTTTGCCCCGCAACCAGCGCTCACTGCTGCACAGGGGGCAAGCCTTACGGTCTATTCAGGTCGTAGTGAAGAATTGGTCGGCCCGATTATTGAACAATTTGAAAAAGATACTGGCATTGAGGTCGAAGTGCGTTACGACAGCACTACCCCGCTGGCCTTAGCGATTCAAGAAGAGGGTGAAAATTCGCCCGCCGATGTCTTTTTTGCTCAAGATGCCGGAGCGCTGGGGCTGCTGCAAAAAAGCAATCTGCTCGCCGAACTGCCCAGCTATATTTTGGACAGTGTTGAATCACGTTTCCGTTCCCCCGCAGGCTATTGGGTTGGCATTACCGGACGCGCCCGCGTGGTGGTTTACAACACCGACAATTTGACGGCAGAAGATTTGCCAGACAGCATTTTGGGCTTTACCGAACCGGCGTGGAAAGGGCGCATTGGCTTTGCGCCGACGAACGCCTCCTTCCATTCCCACCTGACTGCCATTCGGGTTGAGGTCGGGAATGAAGTCATGCAAGAATTTGTGCAGGGTTTAGTAGAGAATGAAGCTGTTCCCTACGAGGGTAACTCGGCAGCAGTGGCAGCCGTCGCAGCAGGTGAAGTGGATGTGGCGTTGGTCAACCACTACTATATGTACGGGTTGCTTAATGAAAATCCTGATGCCCCGCTTGCCAATTACTTTTTCCCCGGCGATGACATTGGCAACTTAATTAACGTGGCAGGCGCAGCTATTTTGAACTCCACCGATAATTTGCCCTTAGCCCAACAGTTCATCACGTACATGCTTTCCCGTACCGCCCAGCAATATTTCGTCGAAGAAACCTATGAATATCCCTTGCTGATTGGTATGGAAGCTGACCCGCGCCTCGTACCCTTAAGCGAACTCCAAACACCCGAAATTGACCTCACCAATCTCGATGATTTGGAAACGACCTTAACTCTATTGGACGAAATTATCAATCAGTAAAGGATTCTGGGGCGGTACACAGACCGCCCCACTTGTGGATATGCAGCTTCACTATCAAAAGAATATTATCAGTACCGAACGATTGCTGCTGGCGGTGAGTCTACCCCTTGCGGCAGTTTTGCTTTTTCCTTTACTCTATCTGATTTTGCGGGCCAGCCAAGTTGACCCACAAACTGCGCTGGATTATTTATTCCGTCCCAGCACCCTCAACATCATCGGGCGAAGTTTGCTGTTGATTGCGTCGGTTTCGGTTGCGTCCTGCCTCATCGGAATTCCTGCCGCATGGCTGACCACCCGCACCAATCTCATCGGGCGGGATTTATGGGCGGTTGTTTTGACCTTACCGTTGGTGATTCCTTCCTATGTCGGGGCTTTTGCGATGATTGGGGCATTTGGCCCGCGGGGTATTTTTCAGAGTATTTTAGAAACACTGCTAGGGATTGAACGGCTTCCTTCGATTTATGGATTCTGGGGGGCATGGTTTTCGGTTACGCTTTTTTCCTACCCCTATATTTTTTTAAGTGTGCGAGCAGGATTACGGGGCATTGACCCCGCCCTTGAGGAAGCATCCCGCACTTTAGGCAAATCGGCATGGGAGACCTTCTGGCGGATTACCCTACCGCAACTGCGCCCGTTTATTTCGGCGGGGATCTTGCTGGTGGCACTGTATACCCTGAGCGATTTTGGCGCAGTCGCCATGATGCAGTACAACGTTTTTACCCGTGCGATTTATCTTCAACTGGGCGTAAATCTCAATTTTGCAGCGCTCTTGTCGCTGGTTTTGGTGATCTTTACGGTAGCGCTCATGACCATTTCAATTCTAGTCGAAGGGCGTGGGCAGTATTACACACAAAATATCCACCGCAAAACCCGCTTGGTACATCTCGGTAGATGGCAAATCGCCGCCCAACTCTATTGCATTTTCATTTTAGGCATTGCCCTTATTGGCCCGATGAGTGTCATTATTTACTGGCTTTATAATGGCTATGTGTTACAGGGCGAGGAAATCCGCGATATTGTCCGTCCCTTGCAAAGCTCCATTCGGATTGCGGCGCTGGCGGCACTTGCCTCTGGTGTAGCAGCCATTCCATTGGTTTTTTTGCAAGTACGCTACCCCAAATTTTATAACCAGTGGATTGCCCGCAGCGCCTATCTGGGATATGCCCTGCCCGGCGTGGTGGTGGCGTTGGCTTTGGTTTTTGTGGGCGCACGCTATTTCAGCACCACCTTGTATCAGACGATCCCCATGCTTATTTTCGCCTATGTGATTCGTTTCTTGCCACAGGCGCTTGGCCCAGCCCGTGCCAGTCTGATGCAGGTCAGCCCACAAATAGAAGAATGTGGCCTCACGCTCGGTAAAAGCCGGCGCAAAGTCTTTTGGGGCATCACCCTCCCATTGATGCGCCCCGGTTTGGTAGCAGGCATGGCGCTGGTATTTTTAACGACTATGAAAGAACTACCTCTGACTTTACTTCTCGCGCCAATCGGTTATGATACATTGGCGGTGCGAATCTGGTCAGCCACAAGCGAATCGTTTTATGCGCGGGCGGCTGCCCCCGCCCTTGTAATGGTAATTATTTCTGCCTTATCGTTAGTGTTTGTACTGGAAACTGATGACAGCCGTTGACTGCCGCAAAATCGCCAAAAATTTCGGCAAAACCTGCGCGGTCTATTCCGCTAGTTTTATCTTGCCCGATGGCGAATTTATGGCGCTCCTGGGGCCAAGTGGCTGTGGCAAAACCACCATCCTCCGTATGATTGCCGGCCTAGAAAAACCGGACAAAGGCGAAATTTACTTAGATGAGCATCTGGTTGCCAGCGAGACGACCTTTGTTCCCGCCAATCGCCGTCGTATTGGGATGGTGTTTCAGGACTACGCCCTGTTCCCCCATATGACCGTAGAAAAAAATATCGCCTATGGGCTACCGCGCAGCAGTGACCAAGCCGCAATTGTCGAAAAAATGCTGAATCTGGTGGGGTTACAGGGACTTAAACACCGTTACCCGCGTGAACTTTCCGGTGGGCAGCAACAGCGGGTTGCCCTTGCCCGCGCTCTTGCCCCGCAACCGCACACCCTGCTGTTGGATGAGCCATTTTCGAATCTGGATACAGCGCTGCGCGTGCAGGTGCGCGAAGAAGTGCGCCGTATCATCAAAGAAGCAGGTGTTTCTACGATTCTGGTGACGCACGACCAAGACGAAGCCATGAGCATGGCGGATACGATTGGAATCATGCTGCGTGGTACCATCGAGCAAATTGGTACCCCGCGCACGCTGTATGAAAATCCTAAATCGCTTGCGATTGCCAATTTCTTGGGCGAAACCAATCACATTCCCGGCGAGGCACAGGGCGATACCGTTCGCACGCTGCTAGGTGAACTGCCCCTTCAAGAAGCGATGCAAGGGAATGTGGAAGTGCTGCTCCGCCCCAGCGATTTAACACTCTCAGTTAATGGACATGGCACACCGGCGGTGGTTAGCCACACCACCTATTATGGGCATCGTCAAACCATCTGGGTCAAATTGGCGGAGGATACCCTGCTCAAAATTACCAGTGATGCCCATGAAAATTATACGACGGGGGATAGGGTTAACATTCTCGTAAAACATGAGGTGGTCGCCTTCCCGCGATTTTCATAAAACTATGAAACTAGCACTTGTTCACGACTGGCTGAATCAAATCGGCGGGGCAGAAGATGTTCTTGACCACCTGTTGCGAATGTACCCTGATGCACCCCTATACACCAGCATTTATGACCGTGCCAAAATGCCCGCCCATTGGCAGAATCATGACATTCGCCCTTTGTGGATGGACAAACTCCCTGATATTTACCACCAACACCAGCGCTATTTACCTTTGTATCCATTAGCGTGGGGCGGGCTGGATTTATCTGAGTATGATGTTGTTTTGAGCAACAAAAGTGGTTTTTGTCATGGGGTGCGTTCTGGCGAAAACACCCTGCACATTTGTTACTGCCTTGCGCCAACCCGCTATGTCTGGCAGTTTGATTTATATGCCGCCCGCGAAAATTTATCCAAGCCGATTCGTTGGGCGGTACAAAGCCAAAATCTCTGGATGAAACGCTGGGACAAACAGGCTGCTCAACGGGTGCATCATTTTATTGCCATCAGCCGCGATATTCAGCAACGTATCCAGCAGTTTTACGGGCGCGAATCCGCTATTATCTATCCCCCTGTCGAAGTCGAAAAACGTTTTTATCCCACTGATTCGCATGACGATTATTTTTTGAGTCTGGGGCGTTTGATTCCCTATAAGCGCGTGGATTTAATTGTCGAAGCCTGTACCCGCCTTCATTTCCCCCTCAAAGTCGGTGGGACAGGCCGCGATATGGAACGGCTCAAGGCAATGGCAGGCCCAACCGTTGAATTTCTGGGGTATGTCCCGGATTCTGAACTACCCGATTTATTTGCCCGATGCAAAGCCTTTGTTTTTCCCGGTTTTGAGGATTTCGGCATTACGCCTGTCCAAGCCCAAGCTGCCGGACGGCCTGTCATTGCTTTTGGGGGAGGCGGGGCATTGGATACCGTCATTCCAAATAAAACAGGCATTTTGTTCGAGGAACAAACAGTAGAATCACTGATGACTGCCCTGCAATCATTTGATGCGGCGCATTTTGATCCTAACGAAATCCGCCAGCACGCACTTCAATTTGACAGCCAACATTTTGAGCAGCAAATACGCCAATTCGTGAACCACGCATGGGAACAATTTCCTCGCTCAAGCAAAACTCAGCAAATATGATTTTTATTCATACGCTTTCTTTGTGCAGCAACCTCCCCAAAATGTCCTGGATTGTTTCGTGTAAGCAGCGTTGTCGAACTTACCCTTCCACCAGTCGGTACACGATTCCACTTAAATCTAATATATATAATTCACCCTGCATATCTTCCCCGAAAGAAGCAATATTCACGCCTGTATTGAGCAGCATTTCCACCGTTGGGGTACCCGTTTCCGCACCTTGCATCCCCCACACAACCCCATTGCAATAATCCGCGAAAAAATACACGCCTTGCATGGCAGGAAAAGCCGCACCACGATAAACGTAACCGCCCGTCACTGAACAACCCTGCGAATGGGGATACACAAAGGATGGCAGAGTCACCGCGCTTAAATCACAATTGGGCGTTTCGTAGCATGAAAAGCCTTCCGACATATTCCAACCATAATTTTCTCCGCCGGGACTGTCCGCAAATTGGAAGTTAATTTCCTCAAACTGATTTTGCCCCACATCTCCGATATACAAATCGCCTGTTACACGGTCAAACGAGAAACGCCAAGGATTTCGTAGGCCATAAGCCCATATTTCAGGACGAAACGCGGAATTCTCCGCAAAAGGATTATCCGCAGGAATGGCATACATTTCTTGCTCCCGGACATCAATACGCAGCATTTTCCCTAAGAGAGAAGCGGGATTTTCCGCGTTGTCCCATGGATCACCTGCGCTGCCCCCGTCACCTGTTCCGATATATAAATAGCCATCTTTGCCAAATTGTAGTTGCCCACCATTGTGATTGCGGGCGGGGTCATCTATGGTGAGCAAAATTTCACCGGATTGATGGTCTGCGGCGTTCGGGTCATCCGTCACCTGATAGCGTGCAACTACGTTATCTCCGTCTCCGGCACGGTCTGTATAATATACGTAAAATTCACCCGTAGCTGCATAATCTGGGTCAAATGCGATACTCAACAACCCCTGCTCTGACCCGCCCGAATGAACCAATGACACAATATCTAAAAATGGTGTTGCCAGCAGTTCACCGTTTTCGATAATCAACACCGTGCCGCGTTTTTCCACCAGAAACAAACGGTCATCTCCCGCGTGCGTGAGGTAGGTAATTTCGTGCGGAGCCGTCACCCATTCCTCAAGTGCAATCCCGGGAAATTGGCGTTCAGTATCTGCGGTACCGGGTTGCACCCATCCCAGCAACAGGGCAATCATGAGTAAATGATACAATTTCATCTGGTCTCCCTTACTTTTTCACGATGAAGGTTGGCAAATCTGCCGATTTCACTCTATCATTTTTAGAGAGCCTAGCATAAAACCATCCGAGGTAAAAAAGATGCTCGGTGTGATTGGATAAGGATGACAAAACTTTTATTAATTCGCCACGCCACGAATGATTGGGTTAAAACAGGCAAGTTGGCAGGTTGGACACCAGAAGTCCACCTCAGCGAACACGGCCAAGCCCAAGCCGAGGCGTTAGGCCAACGTTTAGCTCCGACCAAAATTCATGCCATTTATTCCAGCCCTTTGGAACGGACAATGGAAACCGCTCAAGCAATTGTGCAGCACCACCCCAAGTTAACGATTCATCAGGTCGAAGGCATGGGTGAAGTTCGTTACGGGGCATGGCAGGGCGCAGAATTAAAAAAGCTACGCGGACAAAAATTGTGGCGCTATGTCCAGCAAGTGCCAAGTCGGGTGCGCTTCCCGGAGGGCGAAACCATGCGCGGCGCACAGTTGCGGGCGGTGGACACCTTAGAAGACATCATCGCCCGACACCCCGGACAAACGGTGGCGATTGTCTCCCATAGTGATATTATTAAAATGGTGGTAGCACATTATCTGGGCTTGCATCTGGATTTATTTCAGCGTATTAATATCTCACCCGCCTCGCTCTCCATCATTGTGCTAGGCGCGGGAATACCTTTTATTGAATGTATCAATGATGCAAGCCATAACCCACCGGAACCAAAAGAGGAAACTACGTAATGCCAAACGCTGAGATTGAACTCAATCCAATTGATTTTATCACCACCGGCACGGTTGGCCCCAAAGGACGGCGGGTGTTTTATTTGCAAGCTGGGCGCGGCTCCCACATTGTCTCGCTCATCTTAGAAAAAGAACAGGCGCGGGCTTTGGGCGATGCCATCAAAGAGTTGATGGATGACCTCAAAGAGCGCTACCCAACTAAGCCAGAGAAAAAGGTGATTCTGGCAGATTGGAATATGGAACTCCGTGACCCCATCGAACCCGAATTTCGCATCGCGCAAATTGGTTTGGGCTATGATGAAGTGCGCGACATGGTGGTCATCGTTGCACAGGAAATGGTGGCGCTGGACGAAGATGAAGACCCTGAACTGGTTAATCCCGGCATTGTGCGTTTCTGGGGCAGTCGTGAACAGTTCAGAGCTTTAAGCATGTGGATTAGCAACCTTGTCAACAAGGGACGTGCTAACCCGAAAACCAATGGGCGAGTCATTTATTATTGGACGTAAATGAGCGACAAACCACAAAACCCACCCTCTGATAACCCGTCCTCTATGGACATCATGACCCTCCTTCGTACCGGCGATATGGGCATGGCGCCGGGGCGTTTGCGTTGGAGTTCCAACCATACCTTTCTGGTGGAACTCTGCACGGACACTGTGCGTACCAAAGCCATTTACAAACCCAGACGCGGTGAACGTCCCTTATGGGATTTTCCCGATGGGACGTTGTGTTACCGCGAAGTTGCTGCCTATCTCGTATCAGAGGGTTTGGGATGGGAATTGATTCCGCCAACGGTGCTACGGGATGGCTTTTACGGCATCGGTAGTGTGCAGCTTTATATTGAGCATGACCCCGAAGTGACCTATTTTAATCTGGATGACAGCTTCATTCCCCAGTTGCAGCGTTTTGCCGCGTTTGATGCCATCATCAACAACGCAGACCGCAAGGGGGGGCATTGTCTTCTGGATAACAAAAATAAAATCTGGGGGATTGATCACGGCATTTGTTTTCATATGTCTCCCAAACTCCGTACCGTCATCTGGGATTTTGCCGGACAGCCCTTGCCAGAGACGCTCAAAGCCGATATTCAGCGTTTTCAAACTGTTATCTGCGACCAGACCACGCCGCTTGTCCAGCAGCTTCTCCAGCTTTTAACGCCGCTAGAAGTGGCAGCGATGGTTTCCCGTACACAAAAATTGATGAACCAATCCCGGTTTCCGAATCCCGGCAACGGGCCGAGTTATCCTTGGCCTCCGGTATAAATAAGGGATTGGGGTTGCAGAAATTGCACTAATCCTCATCACCCCGGCTAATCACATCACGGGGTTTGCTGCTGCCATCGGTGCCGGGGCCAATCACCCCCCGCGATTCCATCATATCAATCAGACGGGCAGCACGGGTGTAACCAATCCGTAAGCGGCGTTGCAGCAGGGAAATGCTGGCTTTTTCGAGTTGGCGGACAATCTTCACCGCTTCATCGTACATTTCGTCTTCTTCGCCTTCGGGCAGGTCATCATCGTCATCCCGTTGGGCTGCTAATTCATCAACTTCTTTCCAGAAGGCTTGCTGGTTGCCCTGCGGACGCGGCATAGGACGAATTTCCGAAGGTACGCCGTAACGGTCTGTCCGTCCGACTGGCATTTGGGCGGGACGGTGGGGCATTTCTTCGCCCATTTTGACGATATTCGGCACGCCGCGCCGTACCATAATGGCCTGTTCCTTCCAGTAACGGGTGATGCGCTCAATTTCCATGTCGGAAACGTACACCCCTTGCATACGCACCGGGGCAGACGCATCCGGCGACTGGAACAACATATCGCCTTTCCCTAACAGACGGTCAGCACCGGGCGCATCTAAAATGACGCGGCTGTCTGTACCAGAAGCCACTGCAAACGCGATACGTGCCGGGAAGTTGGCTTTAATCAACCCTGTCACCACATCCACTGACGGACGCTGGGTGCTGATAATGAGGTGAATCCCTGTGGCGCGTGCCATTTGAGCAAGACGCGCAATCAATTTTTCGGTTTCGTCCGGCGCAAGCATCATCAAATCGGCCAATTCGTCGATGATGACAACGAGATAAGGCATTTTGGCATCGTCCGGCATCCGACGGTTGTAATCTTGAATGTTACGGGCGGCGCGTTCGTTTAATTTGCGGTAGCGTTCGTCCATTTCGCGCTGCACCCATTTCAGCACGCCGACGATGCGCTCCAAATCCACCACCACATTAGAAATCAAATGCGGGATGCCGTTGTAACCTGTTAATTCCACCCGCTTAGGATCCACCATAATCAGTTGAAGCTGTTCGGGTGAGTTTTGCAGCAGCAGGCAGGAGATAATCGCGTTGACACACACCGATTTCCCCGAACCTGTTGTCCCGGCAATCAAAAGATGGGGCATGGCGGTCAAATCGGCAGAAACAGGGGTGCCATCCACTCCCTTGCCCAAACTAATCGCTAGGGGTGATTTTTGCACCATTTTTTGATGCGGTTCAGAGGTCATTACATCGCGCAGTGTGACCACCGCCGCTTCTATATTGGGAACTTCAATCCCCACAAATCCTTTACCGGGGACAGGCGCTTCAATACGGATGGTTTTGGCAGCCAACGCCAGCGCAATGTCTTTTTCCAGCGCGGCAATAGCGGAAACTTTCACACGGGTACGTCCGCCGCGTCGTTCAATATAATCGGGTTCAATGCCAAATTGGGTAATGACCGGGCCAGAATTGACCTCGACGACTTTGCCCGGCGCACCAAAACTCGACAAGGTATCTTCGATGATGCGGGCCTGTTCGAGTAAATAATGCTGATTGACTTCCTGTTCGTGGCCTGCCTCTAAAATACTCATGAATTCCGGCGCTTTCCATTGCGGCACGGCATTTTCTTCTGGTTCAGGCAACTTTTCTACCACGATGGCAGGTTCAGGCTGTTCAGTTTTGGGTTCAGGGACAGCCGCAACCGATGGAGGAGGCGTTTCCATGACAGGTTCCGCTATCGATGCAGCAGACTCTACAGGTGTTTCAACCGGTGGGGTGAAAATTGCTTCGAGTTGTGCATCCACTTGTTCGGCTGTGACGGCGGTTGCTGCTAGCCCTGCGATTTGCGACGGATTTTCGGGGGTAGCTGCGTTGAAAACACCGCGAGGTTGGGCGGGTTTTATTTCTTCAATGGGTTCATCCGTCGATTCTTGAACTGCTTCGACCACTGGACTTTCCGTCGTCGCGGGTTTCGGCTCGGCAGATTCGCTTGAGGTTTCCGATTCAGTTGCCACCGCAGGCATTTCTGCTGCTAATTGCTGACGAATCCCCATCGGACGTGCTGGACGGTCTGATTCCCGTCTACCAAATAAACTTGGTTGGGTAGATTGAATCCCGAACGGACGACGAACAGGGGATTCAGATTCTACAGGAAGGGCTGATTCCACTGATATTTCAGGAGGGGGTACTGCTCCTGTACTTTCGACAGGTGGGCTAGTTTCTGGTATGTGATTGGGAATCTCAGCCGATACTTCTGATTCAGGTGGGTTTTCCGCCGTTTGTGCAGGTGTTTCAGGTGCGCTTTCTGCCGAAGTTTCAGCAGGAGGAGGACTTTGTAAGGGTTGAGAATCCTCAGCAGTACGGGCAAGCAGGTCACGCCCTTTCCAAGCGGGTTGCTCGGTGGAAGATTCATCTGCACCACCGGATAAGCGTCGACTAAAAGGCGTGCTAGCAGCAACACTGCTGGTCGGTTGTTCGCCTTGTATGGCAGCCAAACGACGGGCGCGAAGGTCGGTGTAGCGATTGCCCCCATCCGAAGATTCTACAGGCTGTCTCTCAGCGAGAGGCGCAGCAGGTTGAACTTCTACTTGCGGGATTGCTGTTTCAACCACCGCCGTCACAGGCGATTCGGACGATGTTTCCGTAATCGGTGTACTGGGAACAATGGGGGTTGGTGTTTCAGGCGCAGTTTCCGCAGTTCCCCCCGCTAAACGTCCCATCAAACCGGAGAGTCGTCGTTGTGGGGCGGTTTCGCTGGCGGGTGGATTTTCTGCGGTACGTCCTGTTTCTGACGCAGGTTGATCGGATTTTGCTTCTTCATCCGGGGCTTTGCGTCCTGCCCAACGGGAGGTTAATCCACCCAAAGCACGTTTAGGGACAGATGATTCGTTGGTTGATGTTGTTTCGGCTGGATGTTCAGCCAAGTTATTTTCAGAAATGGGGGCGGTTTCGGCTGATTTTTCGGCCTCTGTCGGTTTGCTGCGCTGGAATAAGCCTCCCCCAAAACGGGAGCGCCCTTCGGTTTTTTCAGGGGATACAGTTTCAGGAGCGGCAGGGGTTTCAGCCGTTTTATCGGTAGTGGTTTCTGCTGCTTCAGTCGCACCGCGATTCATCAAGCGGCCTACCCCCAACCGTCCCAAACGTCCATGCCCGCCCGTTTTTTCTTCTTGGGGCTGGGTTTCGGGCGTGGGGGCATCTGTTGATTTTGCCTCGCTGGCGGGTTCTGCTTGGGTCGCGCTCAGACGACGACCCGCGACCTGCTCCGAACTTTTCTCATCGGGTTTGGCTTCTTCTTCAGATTTTCGGCGTAATCCTCGATTAAACAGCCCTAAACGTCCACCCGTTGCCCCTTCACTAGATTCTGCGACGGCTTCGGCTGGTTTTTCCGCAGGCGTTTCGGCTGGTTTAATGTCGGATTCGGGTTGGGCTGCCGTGCGTCGTCCGGGCAGACCAAAGCGCATTTTACGTTCTTCTTGAGCTGGTTCGCTGGTAGTGCGCCCTTCGGTGGATTCTTCTGCCTTTTCAACGGTGACTTTATCGCCGCGCAGCAACCGTCCAAACCGAGAGGATTTTTCTTCGGTTGGAGCTACCGTTTCTGTTGTTTGGCGCACAGGAGCTTCTGGTGTGACCGCAGCTTTGGCAGCATCCTGTTCGGGGGTGGTTGTCCGTCCAACCGCTTGGGTAGGAGCGCGTTCACCCACGACAGGTAGCGCAGCGGCAACTTCTGCGGCTGCTAAGGCGGCAATATCGGCGCGTTTGGCTTCTCGTCTTGCTCTGGAGGCTTCTCGCCGCACCTGAAGGGAATGGCTAACATTCCGTCCTTGTTCCATCACTTGGCTGGGTGAAGTTTTAAAGGTCAGCATCAGCGCGAACATCCACCAAAAGGCGAAAAATACCACCACAGGATAATCGCCAAGCTGCCGCGCAAAGAATATATACACAATGTGACCGACTAAACCACCCCCGTCGCCATCCTGCCACATGACTTCTGAATTTTGCTCTAACACATCATAGGTAGGAACAACTTCGGAGAACAAAAATCCCCATTGCAGGGTTGCCATTACAATAATAAATAAAAGAATTGCTCCTAAAATACGGAAATACTCTATTTCAAACATGCTGCTGCCAAAGCGAGACACCAGCAGCCATCCGCCCACTGCCAGCATCGACAGGGGAACTAACACCCGCCCCACGCCAAAAAGTTGGGCAAGGTAGCTGTCGATGGTGCCAGTTGCTGTGCCGGGCGAAATCATGCCACTTATCAGAATAAGTGCAGCAAAAACCATCACTCCCCCAACCATATCGAGTTGAAAATCGAGCGATGGGCCAACTTTCACGAATTTAGGCAGTCGGGTATTGCCTGTGGTGGGGAGTGGTTTAGAAGCGGCTCGATTGCTGCGTGGTTTAGCAGGAGCAGCGGCGGTTGTCGCTGCTACAGGTTTCGCAGCGGGTGTTGCAGAAGCGGGAGGACTGCCCGCCCTCTGCTGAAAACGCGAACTTGCCCCACTACTGGCGGGTGCATCTTTCTTTTCTTCGGGTTTTTTCTCTTCGGTGGCTCCCCCGCGTCGGAATCCACCTATGCCAAATCGTGACCCGCCGGATGAGTCGTCCTTCTTTTCTTCGGGTTTTTTCTCTTCAGTGGCTCCGCGCCCGCCAATACCAAAGCGGGAACCCAGTCCGCCCGTGCTGGAAGGGGCATCCTTTTTCTCTTCGGGAGCGCTCGTGCGCCCACCCGCGCTAAAGCGTGAACTAGGGCCACCACTGGCGGGTGTATCTTTTTTCTCTTCAGTGGCTCCGCGTCCGCCAATACCAAAGCGGGAACCCAGTCCGCCCGTGCTAGAAGGGGCATCCTTTTTCTCTTCGGGAGCGCTCGTGCGTCCACCTGCGCTCAACCGTGAGCTAGAACCCCCACTGGCGGGCGCATCTTTTTTCTCTTCAGTGGCCCCCCGCCCACCGAGTCCAAAGCGGGAACCCAATCCACCCGTGCCAGAAGGGGCATCCTTTTTCTCTTCGGGAGCGCTCGTCCGTCCACCTGCACTCAACCGGGAACTAGGGCCACCACCGGGAGGGCTGTCTTTCTTGTCGTCTGGCTTTTTCTCTTCGGTGGCCCCGCCGCGTCGGAAACTGCCTAACCCAAAGCGTGATCCACTTGCCGATTCTTCTTTCTTTTCTTCAGGCGGACTGCCTGTTCGCTGAAAACGCGAACTTGTACCACCCATAGAAGAAGCGGGAGAATCCTTTCTCTCTTCACCCTCTC
>CAZXCU010000010.1:0-171 GCA_964639245.1 uncultured Anaerolineae bacterium | reverse complement strand
CCGGACGGCGAAAACTGCCCGTTCGAGCGCCGGGTTCTTCACGGCGTTCCTCACCGCCTTCGCGCCGGAAAGTGCCAAAACGAGGAGGAGGGGCATCTTCTTTTTTCTCTTCGCCTTCTCCCGGACGGCGAAAACTGCCCGTTCGAGCGCCGGGTTCTTCACGGCGTTCCT
>CAZXCU010000009.1:0-204314 GCA_964639245.1 uncultured Anaerolineae bacterium | reverse complement strand
AACGGTCAACATACACATCCAACTCCAGAACCTCAATGGCAACCCGAATGCCGATTTGCCCTAGTTGGCGCTGGATGGTTTGGGCTTCGGCAAGGGCGGTGGGGGGTTCGGCTTTGGCAACCATGACGGTGAGCGGGAAGCCTTCTTCGCCAAAACCCGCTTCTGCCATCAATTCACGCGCACGGTCAAGATCCTGTTCGTAGCAGAACAATTCGCTCTGATCCATTTGAAAACGCGGGATGGTCAGCGGCCCGGTGACAGTGCCACGCCCCTCAGAGGCAGTTTCCAGAATTTCTTCTCGGTTAATCGCACAGGCGATGGCTTGCCGCACTTCCAGAATATCCAATGGCGGTTCGCTGGCACGGAGTTGCAGCACATGATAATCCAGACTGGGCGCACGGTTGACAGTCACATCGGCTTCGCCAAGCGGTTGGGTGGCAATTAAGGGGTCGTTGAACAGCGCAAAATGAATTTCACCCGTTTTGAGTCCATCCATAATCGCCTGTTCATCAGGAATAATACGAATTTCTATCCCATCCACAAACGGCCCTTCGCCCCAATAATCAGCAAAGGCGGACAGGGTGGTGGTTTCGTTGGGAGTCCAATTATCGAGTTGATAAGCACCTGTTCCGATGACGGTGGTGGTGGGGTCGCCTTCCGCAATCAATTCGGCAGGCATAATCGCCACATTCGCGCTGGCGAGGGCAGCCAGTAACGGCACATCGGGCAGGGATAAGGTCAAAACAACGGTATAATCGTCGGGCGCTTCAATGGTGGTGATACTTAATAAATTGGTACGGGTGGCTGCGCCGACATTTTCATCCAGAATCCGATTTAAAGAAGCCACGACATCTTCGGAGGTCATGTCTGACCCGTCATGAAATTTGACAGCTTGGCGCAGGGTAAAGGTGAGCGTCAGCCCATCGTCGGAAAATTCCCAGCTTTCTGCCAGCGCGGGGATGATTTCGAGTTCATCATCCACCCTCAGGAGGGGTTCATAGACCAGTTCCATCAGGCGTAGGGAGGCAAACGCGGTTTGGGTATGGGGGTCGAGACCGGTGGCATCGGCAGCCCGCGCCATTATGAGAATATTATCCTGAGCAGCTGTCGGTAAGACTGCCCCGAACATGATCATGGCGATCATGGTCAACATCAATAAACGTCGCATCTTATTTCTTCCCTCTGTATTAACCTAACTTTGCTCCCGCCCCTTAACAAGCGGGGGTGCTGTCGCCAACACCCCCCGTTGTTCCTAACGATTGACTTGGACTTGGCTCAGGCCAAAAATCGAACCTGTCGGATTGGGGACATAGCCAGAAACATAATTCTGCTGTCCGGTGTAGGTAAAGCCGTTGTACAGCCACACCCACGGAGCCATTTCGGTAATGTAGCGCTGGAATTCCGCGAAAATTTCATAGCGGGCGGCGGGGTCGGTTTCGACCTGACCCTGTTTCATGAGCGAATCGAGCGTGTCGTCGCCATATCCGGCGGTGTTGGCGAACTGGGCATCTTTAATCCAGTAACGGGCATACATGGTGTAGGGGTCGGGGCGACCACCGTTCAACGCAATCGCGGCTTGGAAATCGCCTGCCAACCAACGGTCAACATAGACACTGAGTTCCATCGCTTCAATTTCAACGGTGATGCCAATTTCAGCGAGTTGTTCCTGAATATTTTGCGCTTCGGTCAGCGCGGTGGGGGGTTCGGCGTTCGCCACGATGACATTCAAGGTAAAGCCATCGGCTAATCCGGCGGTTGCCATCAATTCACGGGCTTTTTCGATGTCTTTTTCGTAGCAGAACAGTTCGCTGGTGTCCACTTGATACAAGGGAATGGTCAAGGGGCCAGTCACCGTGCCTTCACCCAGCGCGGCGGTGTCCAACACTTCCTGACGGTCAATCGCGCAGGAGATGGCCTGGCGCACTTCCAATTTATCCAGGGGTTCTTCGCTGGCGCGGAGTTGCAGCACATGGTAGGCCAAATCGGGGGCGCGGTTGATGGTGATGTCGGCATCCCCGGTGGGTAGGGTGGCAATCAAGGGGTCGTTGAACATGGCGAAATCAATTTCACCTGCCCGCAGTGCCGCCATGATGGTCGATTCATCGGGGATAATCCGCATTTCGATACCCGCCACCAGCGGCCCTTCGCCCCAGTAGTCGGCAAAAGCGCTCAAATTGGTGACTTCTTCGGGAGTCCAGTTGTCCAGCACAAACGGGCCTGTCCCGACGGTGGTGGTGGTGGGGTCGCCGCTTTCAATCACTTCGGAGGGCAGAATCGCGGTATTGGTGGAGGCCAGCGCTGCCACCAACGGCACATCGGCGACGGACAGGGTTAAGGCAACCGTGTAATCATCAGGGGTGTCAATCGCGGTGATGCTCAACAGGGTCGAACGGGCGGATGCGCCAGTTTCTTCGTTCAAAATCCGT
Source organism: uncultured Anaerolineae bacterium (assembly GCA_964639245.1). Classification (GTDB taxonomy): domain Bacteria; phylum Chloroflexota; class Anaerolineae; order Aggregatilineales; family J027; genus SB15. The sequence goes on along the minus strand of CAZXCU010000009.1, from coordinate 201,888 downwards.
TCCAATGAGGCTTTCACATCGGCGGAGGTGAGGTCTGACCCGTCATGGAATTTGACTCCCTGCCGCAGCGTGAAGGTGAGCGTCAAGCCATCTTCGGAAAATGCCCAGCTTTCCGCCAGCGCGGGAATCAGTTCAAGATTTTCACTGGTACGCACCAAAGGTTCGTAGACAAGTTCGAGCAAACGCAGTGACGCGAACGCGGTTTGGGTGTGGGGGTCAAGGCCCGTGGCATCCACCGCTCGCGCCATAATCAGGGTTTCACCTTCTTGGGCTGAAAGCGCGGGTAGGCCGAATGTGCCAAGCGCCAGCATCAGCACCATCACGAGCATAAAAATCCGTTTCATATGTATTTCTCTCTCCTCTAAAGAAGTAGGTTACAAAGTGGTCTATAGTGGTATAGTCCAGTTAACGACTATACCGTATTCCAACCTAAAAACCAAAAATACGCCTTCTCATAATTGGATTTATTACCAGATTACGAGTGCAACTTCTTCCAGAAAATCAGTTCCGACACGTCCGCCAGCACATAGCTGGGGAGCGCTCCAATGTAGGTATACCCTTGCCGTTGATAAAATTTCTGGGCGCTGAGGTTAAAATCGGACACAAGCAAAAAAAGTTCATGGGCAGTCAGGCGATTTTCTGCTTCGGTGAGCAAGGCCGCCCCTAGCCCTTGCTGCGCGTGTTGCACCCCTAATAAACGTAGATAAGGGCTGCGTCCGAACATGCCTTTGCGCATGACCCACGCCAACCCCACCGCACGGTCTTCTCTATCGGCAACCAGCAGCAAATCGCCTGCGGTGTGGGCAGTTTCTAAAGACAAGTGCATTTTTTCGGGGGTGATGCCATAGCGCTGCCAGAGGGGAATCGCGGCAATCCACGCGGCTAATACTGGAATATCTTGGGGAGTCATTTCACGAAATGTCACCATAGTTATCTAATTCTATAGGCGAGGTCGCAAAATTGCACCGAACCAGCATGAGACTTTTGTGAAATTAGGCCGTCTGTCACCTCGAAATGGGGTCAAAAAGACTACTGCCATTTTATGCCCCGTCTTAGACTCAGGGGCAAAAAACGAAAGTTAAGCTCATGCGGCGTAAACTTATTGTGCGTGGAATCGGCATCGTGCTGATTGTTTTGGTGCTGCTGGTGTATATCGGCCTGCCCTTTGCTGTCGGTTTTTATGCGACGCGCCCTGTCAAAAAGGCTGTCGGAGAAGCGCCCGAAGGTTACCGCGAATTGACTTTAACGACGGAAGATAATATCAGGATCGCGGCGTGGTATGCGCCACCTGAAAATGGTGCGGTGATTATCCTGTTGGCGGGCGCAAACGGAACCCGCGCCAGCACCAAACGCTACGCGGCGATGTTGCGCGAACACGGCTTCGGGATTCTGGCGCTGGATTTGCGCGGGCATGGCGAAAGTGAAGGCAACGCCAACCAGTTCGGTTGGGAAGGTACGCTGGATGTCGGGGCTGCCGTTGAATTTTTGCGCGGTCAGGCAGAGGTAGAGGCGATAGGTGGGTTGGGGACATCTTTGGGGGGCGAAGTGCTGCTGGGGGCGGCTTCCCGCTACCCGGAATTACAAGCGATTGTGAGCGATGGGGCGAGTCAACGTTCGGTAGAAGAATATACCGCGCTGGATTATCAACGCCCGTTGTATCGAAATTTTACGGTGCGGGTGCTGTATTTTTCCGTCGGGCTGTTTAGTGGGGATGAACCGCCGTTGCCCATTGCCGACTCGATTCAAGCGGCAGCCGAGACCCGTTTTTTGTTCATCGCCGGGGATGACAACAATACGGAAGTCGATTACAACGAATTTTTCCGCCAACTCACGGACGGGCGTTCCCAATTGTGGGTTGCACCGCGAGTGGGGCATGTAGGCGCATTCGGGGAGTATCAAGGAGAATATGAGCAGCGTGTGATCGCTTTTTTTGAAGCGGCCTTGCTGAAATGATAGGCGTGTTGATAAAAATTAGATAGACTTATGAACTTCACAAAGGAAAGTTATGCGCCTGTTAAAACATCTCTTTGAAAATAATCAGCGCTGGGCGGAACGCATGACCGCCCATGACCCCGAATTTTTCCGTAAATTGGTGGCTCAACAAACCCCCGAATATCTGTGGATTGGGTGTTCGGACAGCCGCGTGCCAGCCAATGAAATTATCGGACTGCCGCCGGGCGAAGTCTTTGTGCATCGCAATATTGCCAACGGGGTTGTCCACACCGATTTAAACTGCCTCTCCGTGATTCAATTTGCGGTGGAAGTGTTAAAGGTCAAGCACGTCATCGTGTGCGGGCATTATGGCTGCGGCGGGGTGCGGGCGGCGATGCAGAATCAAGAATTGGGCTTAATTGATAACTGGCTGCGGCATTTGAAGGATATTTACCAGAAACATGCCCCGATGCTTGACGGGATCGAGGATGAATCGCGGCGGGTGGATAAATTTTGCGAACTGAATGTGATCGAGCAGGTGTTTAACGTGTGCCATACCACGATTGTGCAGGGCGCATGGAAACGCGGTCAAACGCTCAATGTGCATGGTTGGATTTATGGCATTCACGATGGCTTGCTGAAAGACCTGAATATCTGCATCACCCGCCCGGATGAAATTTCGGAATTGTACCGGATGGCGGTAAGCGAATAACCGCATGACCCGTTTGGCGATTCTTTCCGATATTCATGGCAATTTGCCCGCGCTGGAAGCCGTTATTGCGGATATGCAGCAGTTTGCCCCTGACCATGTGATTGTGGCGGGCGATTTAATCAATATTGCGCCATTTTCCGCCCAAGTCATGGAAACCGTGACCCGTTTGGGCTGGACAGCGATCCGGGGCAACCATGAATTTTATCTCTTGGATTACCAGACACCGCGCCAACCCGCCCATTGGGGGCAGTGGGTGCTGCTGCCATGGCTGAAGGCACAATTGGCGGGCAAATGGCACCATTATATTGCCGCCATGCCCGATACCCTGACGCTGTACTACGCGGATGCCCCTCCCGTGCGGATTGCTCACGGACTGCCACATACCCCATGGAACGCGATTGAACCTTATTTGCCCGAAGAAAAAGTGTCTGAATGGTTGGCGGGGGTCGAAGAAACCACCTATATCGCCGGACATTATCATATCGCCTTTGAACGGTGGGTGGGCAAGTGGCACATTTTAAATCCGGGTTCGCTGGGCGTGCCGTTGGATGGGATTCGTAAAGCCAATTATCTAATTTTGGATGGGGATGAAACGGGCTGGCACCCGACATTTCGCCGGGTGGATTATGATGTACAACGGGTGTTAGCCGCCTTCCACGCGCAAAATTTCATTCAAAATTACGGCGCGATGGGCTATACCGCGCTGCTGCAATTTCCCACCGCCCGCCCGACCATCAACAGTTACATGACATGGCATGAAACCCATCATGCCCATACCGAGTCTACTGTGGCATTGGTGGATGAATTTTTGCACAGCGGCGAATTCTGGCAATTTACCAGCCCGATTTACAAAGTGAATGAACATTTGCTGCCGGACATGCTGACTCTGATTTAACCTTTAGGCTTTTCAAATGGGGGAATATCCGATGGCAGACCGACCCGCATAAAAACTCGCGCAAATGCTTGGGAGAGGTGTTCTTTGTAAGGCGATTTGAGTCGTAAGCGTTTTCCTGCCCGTAGGATATGGTTTTTCACAAAGCCAATGGGTAAGCTATAAATACTTTCAAACTCCACAATCCAGAAGTCTTTTTCATAATCTGCGATAGCACATTGGTCAAGCAAGTGAAAGTGAATTAAACGGCCTGTTCGTAAGGCATTTAAATTAGCAAAATCTTTATTCGTTTCTTGAGGAAATTCAGGATGTTTTGCCAGTTCAACAGCGCGGCAAATCGTGACAAAGCGTGTTTTATCTTGTACCAAGTCGCAAGTTTGCGTCATGATAATTGCATCTATAATCTCAAATTCTGCTTCTAACTCAATTTCGCTTTGTAGAGAGCGTAATTCAAGCGCAAATTCGTCTGGCAATTTGACTATCGGGACGTTTAGGAGAATATCTCCTTGTTCTAGGCTGTCATCTTCTACAACTTCGTACCAGCTTGGACGCATCCCCCTCACTCCGTCAACATCTCATCCCAATTCACTTTTGCGGGCAGCATTTCCCCTTTAAATTGCAATTTCAGCTTCACTTTGATTACTTCTTTGGGTGGGGCTAAGTCAATCGTGGTGTCATCCAAAAGGGTTTGACTTTCTTCTGCAAGACGATATGGTTTTGAGGGGGGCGCTGTCGTCACGAATTTTGGAATGGTATTATCCATTGGTGTCATCCTTGTTTTTTACATTATAGCTGTTAAGCAGCTTTGGATGTAAGGGGTGAGGAGTGAAGAAGCACCCCTCACATCTACTTCCCGCTAATACGGTTCAAAATGATCGTATTGCACATCAGAAAGAGTCAGACGGGCATAGGGATGGTCGCCTGCCGCAAAATACCAGGTGACTTCTGCCTCAAACGGGATCATCATCCCACCACATTCCTGATAGCGATGATACACCCCGCCCCATTTTTCGAGGGCGCTATTTTTGCCCGTTCCATAGGGACGTTCGGCAGCAAACCGCACCGGCAAATGATCGCCGTTAAAATAATAGATGCCAAACACGCTGGTTTCCCCATCACTCACATGGGCAACCGCGCTATGGGCATCGCGGATTTCCCACTGGATAACGCCGCTGTCCGCAAAAACGCAGGGAAACCACACCGCCTCCGCTAGCCAGCGCAATAATGAAGCCTGTGTCATCTCTGCCCCGCGTGCATCATCCAATGTCCACGCCGACATGACCTTAATGAGCATATTGCCCTGTCCATGCCAGTAATAATCACGGGCAGAGACCCAGAAAAATGGTATAGGTTCAACCCGTCCATGCCAGATGAACGCGGGCGGTTGGGTGGAAAAATACTGTTCTGCTTGCAGACGCTGCCAACCGGATTTAACCGTTGGGCGGAATTGCCCGTGTTGTTTAAGCCGGGCTGTCCGATACATCGGTTGGCCTTGGGTCAGGGCTGACCGTAGATATTTTTGGACGGGGGCGGGTAGGCCATCCAGCATGTCTGCATGGTAAAAATTCGGCGGGGTTGTCCGCGCTTCTTCAAGCAGGGTTTCTGCTTCGTGCAGAATCTTTTCTTTAAACATGACGCACTTCCTTATTGGCTATTCGTGAAGTGCTTCCTCTCTCATTTTTATTATACGACCAAGCCAACAAAAATGAACATACTGGTCACATGGCTAGGTAAAAACCCGCCACCTGCCTAATAGATTTATTAAGGAAGGTGTGATAAAAATAGTTGAAGTATTTTGTATTTTCCATTAAAATAATAGTTGGTTATTGAAAATTTTGATTAAGTGGATAGTGTGTCGAATGTAATCGAGGGGTGGGAGGAATTAAATACAATTATGGACAGTACCTTGTTCGATGGGTGGGTTTTTCTGGCGGTGGACGACAATCCCCATACGCTGAATTTGCTTGATTTGCTGCTGCGGCATCACGGCGCAGAGGTTCATACGGCGACAAACGGTGTGCTGGGGTTAGAGTCCGCACACAAAGCCAAACCGGATGTGATTCTGACGGACATTCAGATGCCCGTGATGGATGGCTTGCAGATGATCAAACAAGTGGAATCCAACCCTAATTTGAGTCATATCCCCATTCTAGTTATGCTTGGGCATGACCAGACGAGCATGAAGGAAAAAGAGCGAATTGTTCGCTATCATACCGTATCAAAACCTATCTACGCACACACTTTCATTGAAACATTGCTGGTCATTCTCAAGGACATTCCTGAACTCGCGGCAAAATTAAATCAAAACTTGCCCGATGATCGGTAAAGGGTGCGTACCTAAAAAGTAACCTTCGCTTCGATTTTAGAATTTGGCGGATAGCCAAATGCCGAATGATAGGGTAGGGACGGGATATATCCCGTCCGTGTTTTTCCAAAAATTAAGCGAAGGTGACGATAAGAGGCCGTCTGGAAAGTGGATGGTTAAGAAAAATAGCGATTTATTCCCAGTGCCGTCCGCCGCTTCATTTTATTAACTCACCTTACGCAATGCGGAAAATCCCCACCCTCAATCCCTCCCCAATGCTTTGGGGAGGGAAGCCGAAGGCGAGGTGGGGTCAAAAAATATCCTCAAAACTCTATTCTGCGTAAGGTGAGTTATTAATAGAGAACTTTCCATATGACCTCTTAGCGCGGTGTTCGCTGGTCTGAAGGCGAGTGTTTGTTTCTCAAAATAGTTACGAGCGTCTCCAATTTCAATAGGCTTCATTCATTAATTCAGAAAAAATTCACACCCATAACACAACTTTTCCTCTATACTTCTATTATCACCTCTTCACTGCCGCCCCCTGAGTGTATTCAACTGCAAAACTTTAGGAAAAATCTCATGCTCTCGAATGATGCTTACCACCCCTATAGCCATACCATTGACCTTCTCATTGAACATTACACGAAATTGTATACGGTGATACACGGCAGCCGTCCCACCTGTACCCATTTGCATGGTGCGTATTTTCTGGTGAATGGGGTCGAGCGTGATCGGGTGTGGTTGATGCAAGAAATTGATGCGCTCACCCAACAGCGTCTGAGTGCCAAAACCAGCCATCTCAAAGCGAATCGTCTGGTGGAGTTTTTGCGTCCAAGCAAGCGCTAAATAAACGTGGCGCTGAAACGCTCAAAACAAATCGGGCGAGGGCATAATCTGATTCCACAGTTTTTCGCGGATGACGGTTTCGGCGGGGGGCAGCACCATCGAGAGATTGGTTGCATCCACCCCGATTTCTAAAATATCATCATCGTAGGGTTTGAGTTCCATGCTGTCCATTTGCCGCCGCACATCGTCAATGGTCAGATGAAAACTGCGCGATTTGGGGGATTTGTGCTTGATGGCGGCAATGCAAATTTCACTCAGGCGCACCGACAATTCCTGTTTTTGCGGTTTATCCAGACTGCCGGGATTTTTGCGGAGATTGGCGTAGATGGTGTTGGCAACCTGAAAACGAAACCATGCCTCCCATGTACGTTCCGCCGGAGTCGGGAAAAATCGTTCCGGGGAAATCAGGTCGTCATTTTCGTCCTCAAATAAATCATCCTCAGCAAAAACATCATCCGGCAAGCTCAGGCGATCTATCAGCGTGGAAAGAATCAGGTAGGCTGCCATGCAGGTTGCTCCCAGCGCCAACAGCGACCCTTCAAACAAGGTGAAGGCAAAAATCTGAGTCAGAACCCACCCGATGATGATTGACCAGCCCAACAGGATCAGCATCACCACCACAATCGCTGTGAGAAGAAAAAACAGGGCGTTCACACACAGTCTCCTTGTTTGCCGTTCCATCTTACCACATTCTCCCCGCCAGCATCTAACGCTGGCTTTTCGGCGGGGGAAGCGTACAATCAGCCTGAATCCGCACAATTTTCAAAGTATAAGCAGACAAAACAGTGGAATTTATAATAATTAATGCTTTGATTATTCTGTATTCTTTGCGGGGAACCTTTGTTGGATACCTGATTTTAAAGTCTGGTGAAACACCTGTAGGAGATTTTGGGAATGACATCCGCAGAGGCAAAGCTGCTTATGTTATAGGATGCTACCTAATACTAATAGGTGTTTTAATCATTGTCGCATCGGTTATATCAATATGGTCTTCGTATAATGGTAATCCAACAATTCATGCTGTTAAAGTTATTTTATGTATTAATACAGTTGCTCTGCCTTTCATTCTGTTACTGGTTCATTTTTTTAGTAGAAAAGATGGACCTCTCAATTAAAACTAAAGGATTAAGGGATATTCCTTACCGGAGATGTGCTCGTAGAAACGCGCTGTATTCCTGTCTGTAAGATCTATTTTTTTTGTCCATAACAGGTGGTCAAATTTTACTTTTGAGAGTGCCATGTCATTATCGCTGTGTTCTCTTCACCTCATATATTGTAATAGTATTGTTATTTATATTGCTGTAAGCTAACTGAGAGCCATCGGGACTCCATGAAATCGAAAATATTTGCCCCGTTGTAGGTATCTTTTCTTCAATCTGTTGAGTAGCCATATTCCAAATGTTAATCTCTTCCTCTGATCCGGCAGTTGCCAATTTGTCCGAGTTCCATTCTAAAATGCCTACCCACTCCACATTTTCAGTAAGTGTTGCTACCTCTTTGTAGGTTGTTGATTCCCAGATTTTTATATTATTTGTAGAAACAGCTGCTATCAATGAACCACTTGTGTTCCAGCTAATAGCTCGGACTGGAATGCGTTCAGTGTTCACAGAGAAAGTAACTGGATGTGCATTAAAATTGGCGGTTTCCCAGATATTAATTGTTCCATAATCAGTACCACCTGCTAGCTTAGAACCATCAGGCTTCCAAGCGATTTTAATAGTACGACCTATTCCTTCTGGGCTACTGGGAGTTGTAATTGTCTCTTCGAGATTACCAGAATCAATATTCCATACATAGATATTATTATTCCAAGTTAAGGCAAGCCAAATGTTATTAGGATGCCATGAAATATCAAATAATCCAGCGCCAAGCGTCGGTTGTTCAATAAAACTGGTCATATTAAAATCACTATTCCATATATATGTCTTGTTTGGAGAATGGATTTTTGCAAAAGTGCCTATTGCTAATTTGCTACCATCCCGACTCCATTCAAGAGAAAAAGGACTATCAGTTGATAATATGTCTATTTGGTTGACTAACAGCAATTCGGACGTGTAAATCCTTACATCCCCTTCAAAACTTGCAACTGCTATTAAATCTCCCGTTGGCTGCCAAGCAACGATTTGTAGATTTTGACCTACAAGCTCTATCTCTTGACTTTTGACTAACATTACCGAACTTGTTAGGTAGAAAGAAACGACACTAAATACCACTAATAAAATTCGTTGTCGCATTTTTTAGCTCCACAATTTCCATGGGGGCAGGAATCAGTGCTTTGATCTCCTCACTGGCAAGTTGCCCTGTTTGTATGCATCCCTGACAGTCGGAGAGGTGAGAATCTCCTGCCTTTATAACCATATTTTGAAGGTTCAGCTGGTCGCTTATCACGTCCGCTCAAATAGTATCTGCTTATTAAACTGTACCATGCCACAGCATTACCACCATCCATCTTAATTTGTTAAACTGCACCCATATCTACAGGAGAAAATTGATGAAAGAGCGTGTGCTAGCATTTTTCAAACGGATTCTTGAAGATGTTGCGCTGCAAGACCAGCTTGGCAGCATCGGACGCGATCTGGATGGGGTGGTCAACTTGGCTGCCACACAGGGGTTTATGTTTGACCGTGCGACCTTTTTAACCACGCTGGAAGACATACGTCCCATGTCTGCCAGCGAACTGAATGACAGCGAATTGGCACAGGTGGCGGGCGGCGGCTACGCGAATATCGCATGGTTTTTTGACCCGGCAGGCTGGCAGTAAGCCCAACTATCAAATCACCATTTGATTTTTCTAACGGGCGGGGTAGACTCAAGCCGTTCATAGTTATTGGTTGTTAGTTATTAGTTTTTTGACCCCGCAATTTCCCTTGCTAATTGCTAACTGCCAATGTTTCTAATTAAAGGAGTTTTTTATGTTGAAAAGAGGTTTATTAACCTTCTTGATTCTGGGCGCGATTCTGGTGACACCCTTTGCGAGTTTCGCCGGAAATGACACCCCCACCGCACAACAACACACCCTGCAAATGGGTGAAGAAGCCTTTGTGGTGGCGGGATTGGATGGGGAAGTCACGATTCATTTTGATGAATTTAATGTGCCACACATTTATGCCACCACCACCCACGATTTGATTCTGGCGCAGGGGTTTGTCCACGCGGCGAATCGCTGGTGGCAGATGGAATGGTTCCGGCATCAGGGCGCGGGACGACTTTCCGAATTAATGGGCGAAAATCTGGTCGGGACAGATACCTTCCTGCGGACACTGGGTCTCCAGCGCAACGCCGAACGCGAATTAGAAATTATGCCGGCAGACACACGGGCGTTGCTCGATGCTTATACCGAAGGGGTGAATGCGTGGATTGCGGGCAAAGCCCCCGGCGATTTAGCGATTGAATATAATTTTGTTTCGCTGCTTTCCGGTGAAATTGAAATCGAACCCTGGCAGCCCTTACATAGTTTGTTGCTGGCACAGGCGTTGCTGCTTGATCAAGAAAGCGGCGATTTGCAATTTGAACTGTTCAAAGGGGCAATTACCGAAGCGGTTGGGCCCTTGGGAGCGCTGGTGCTTGTTCCCATTTTCCCCTACGACAAATTCCCGATTATCACCGAACCCGGCTACACCCCGCCGAGCGCCGCACAGCCCAATTTTGCGGGACTTTCTCAGTTGAACAAAATCCAGACGGTGGTCAAACTGCCCGGCGGATTCGGCATGGAAGGCGTGGGGTCAAACAGTTGGGCGGTCAGTGGCGCATTGACCGACACAGGCAAACCCTACCTTGCCAACGACCCGCACATCGGGATTCAAAACCCGCCCATCTGGTTCCAGAATGGCCTGCACTGTGTTGAAATTAACGACGGCTGTCCGTTTGATGTCTATGGCTACAGTCTGGCGAGTTCACCGTTGATTGTCATCGGGCATAATCAAGCGATTGGTTGGGGCATGACCAATTCTGGCTTGGATACAATGGACATTTACCAGCTTGAACTCAATCCCGAAAACCCGCTGCAATATATGTACAACGGGGAATATGTGGATATGGAAGTCATCACCGAGACCATCAATGTCGCCGGGTCTGACCCCATCGAAGTGCCTGTCCGCCTGACCAATTTTGGCGTGGTGATTAACGAACTGGTTGGTTTTGAGCAACCGCTTGCGCTGCGCTGGACTTCCTACGACGACAACTACACCTATGATGCGTTCATTGGCATCAACAGCGCGACCAACTGGGAAGAATTTCAAGCGGGTGTAGAAAAATTCCCGGTGGGGCAGAATTTCATCTATGCCGATGCGGAAGGCAATATCGGTTTGGTTTCTGGCGGCAAAATTCCGATTCGTGCTGAAGGGCATGACGGAAGTGTGCCTGTGGCGGGGGTTGATTCCACCTATGAATGGCAGGGCTATGTCGATTCTGCCAACAACCCGCGTATCTACAATCCCGAAGAAGGCTATATCGTCGCGGCTAACAATCCGATTGTGCGGCCTGAAAATTTTGAAACCGTTCACTCCACCTATTACGACTTGGGCTATCGTGCTGCACGGATTGAAGAACTTATTCAAGCCAGTGATGGGATTGATATGGCGCGGATGATTGAAATTCAGAATGACTCACACAACCCGTCTGCCGAATTTATGATTCCGATCCTGTCGGAAATCGCGTTTGAGGATGAACAACTTCAAGCGGCGGTAGCGATTCTCCAAGAATGGGACAGAATGGACGAAGCCGACAGCACCGGCGCAGCCATTTACAACGCTTTCTGGGCGAGTCTGATGCCGTTGATTTTCGATGAACTGCCCGATGTGCCTTCCGGCGATTCATTAGAAGTGTATATTGTGTCGTTGATGGTGGCGAGCCAGCATCCTCTGTGGGCCAACGCCGAACTCGGCACGGAAGACCCCGCCGAAATCATGACGATGGCGCTGGAAAATGCGCTGGCGATGCTGACGGAAAAACTCGGTGAGGATATGTCCGCGTGGCAGTGGGGCGACATTCATATCGCCGCGTTTAATCACCGTCCGTTGGGGCAGCTGCCCGCCGGGGTAGATGTCGGTTTGGACATCATGTTGAATGACATTTACGCGCTGTTCAATCGCAAAGTCGGGGTGAATGGCGGCTTAACGGCGGTCAACCGCATGGCGTGGAATGCCGCCAGTGGCGATTTTGTCATCCGCGATACGATTGCGAGTATGCGCGAAGTGCTGGATTTCAGCGATTTTAACAATTCCAAGTTCATTAACCCGATGGGGCAGGTGGGCGACCCGCGCAGCAGTCATTACGATGATATGCTGCCGTTGTGGGCGAATGGCGAATACATTCCGCACGGGTACACGGTGGAAGCGGTAGAAGCCATGACGCATCATGTATGGACACTTTCCGGCGAATAATTTTTAAAATCATGAGGGGCGGTTGGCGAAATCGCCCCCTTTGAGGAGAAGCCATGCTTGCGGTGGATACCTGTGAACCTGCCATCATTCGCGCCTTGCAAAAAGAGGGGTGGCAAGTCGTCAAAAAACCCTTTGCCATTAACTATGGAAACACTTTTGTCTATGCTGATTTAAAATTGAGTCGTGAGGAACAAGAAATCATTGTTGTTGAAATCAAATGCTTTTCTTCAGATTCCTCTGAAGTGTCCGAATTTCATTTGGCTGTCGGGCAATATATTTCCTATAGAACGGCCATGCAGGTGAGCCAGCAAGAAGTTCCCATCTTTCTTGCCATTCCAATGAGGGCTTATGACACATTTATCTCCATAAATCCTGTAACATTGACCATTATTCAACAAAATATGGTACATTTGATTGTAGTAGATTTGGTAGAGGAGGTCGTCCAACAATGGATAACTTAGCACAAATCTTGAGAGAAGAGGTCAATTGGTATGAAGCCTCCGGTGAAGGCGCAGGTTTGCGTTTATTTGCGGTGAATGACGAGGAAAGAAAAATTTATGCTGTCAATGCGATCCATTTACCCCGTGAACGCCACACGTCGGGGATTGTGGTACTGGCGCGAATCGTGGATGATAAAATTGTCATCGAAGAAGATCGTACTGACAGGCCGCTGGTCAAACATCTGATGGAACGGGGCATCCCGCGTGAAAAAATTATTCTGGCGTTCGCGGGCGAAACCGTTCCCGACCCCGCGTCTTAATCGGACGGGTTGACCGGAATCATCACCCGAATTTTTGTGCCTTTGCCGACGACGCTGGTAATTTGCACCGCCGCATCAATCAATTCTGCCCGTTCACGGATGTTGACCATGCCCAGACTCCCGCGCTGGCTGTAATTGCCCGCCACCGCACCGGATTCAAACCCCACCCCGTCATCTTCAACTTCTAAAATCACCTGATCATTTTGCGTGAACAGCCGAATCCAGAGGGTACTCGGTTGGGCGTGTTTGCCCGCATTGTTGGCGGCTTCCTCCACAATATAAAAGGTCACCCCCTGTATTTTGTTGTCCAGCAGACGTTCTGCCGCCGCATCGGCATCGACCAACACGTTAAAGCCATAAATATCATGGATTTTTTCGCCTAGGTGACGCAGCGCGGCGGTCAGTCCTTGCGATTCGAGAATCAGGGGGCGCAGCAAAAACAACATATGGCGGATTTCTTTGGTGGTGCGGCGGGCAATTTCTTCAACTTTGGCGAGTTCCTCAATCGCGCCGTCCGGGTCTTTTTTCAGCACCCGCCGGATGTAATTTAGACGCATGGTAATAGCAGCGATGCTCTGGGTAGGGCCATCGTGCAAATCGCGGGCGAGTTTTTTACGGGTATCTTCTTCCACCGAAACCACCCGTTCGCGTTCCTGCAAAATCATCTGATACTGCACCGAATTTTGCAGCGCGATGGTTGTTTTAATGCCGATGTCTTTAATTAGCCCTGCGTCATCGTCGGAAAATCCGTCCGAGTCGGCGCTGCCAAAGAGCAGCACCCCGTAATATTCCAAGCCGGCCTGTAAGGGAATCGCCAACAGCGATTGACACCCCCGGAAGGCTTGAATCTGATTGAGTTCGGGGTCGGGCATGGTGTCGAATACCGGGTCGACCTGCTGCAAGGCATGGAACAAAATGCCATCATCGGCGGGAAGCACCACCTGTTTATCTTCCTCGCTCAACCCGCGTGAATTGACCACCTTGAGCAGTTGGGTGCTGTTGTCGAACAACAAAACCGCGCTCACTAGCGGCACGGTGCTTTTTTTCTCATGGACAATGGACGCGCCCAAATCCAGCACGGTATCCAGCACTTTTTGATAATCCAACCCGCGACTCACCGCCGTCGTAATCTGCTGTAAATCGTACACGCGCTGACGTAGCACAGTGGCCTGCTGCTGCATGGTTTCGGTGCGGAATTTTTCGGCAAGGAGTTCTTCTTCTGCCCGAATCGCCGTATCAATAAAATCGCGTTCGTTCAAGCTGACGAGACTCCGTTCTGCCCACAAGCGTGCCTCCGCCAATTTCGCCCCACGATACAGGTCATCAGGACGTTTGCCCCGTTTCAGCCATTCGGTTGCATCGTTGTTGATAATGCGTTGCAGGCGAATATCTTCCCGTGCGGTGCGTACCCAATCGGCTAACCGTCCCCATTCCCGAATCAACGCTTCGTGGCTGACTTCGATGGTGGAAATGCTACCGATTTTGTTGGTGGTGAGCAGGCGTTGGTGGGTAAAGATTTCGATTAATTGGCTCAAAATATGGGTTTGTTCCGAATCGGAGGTGGTTAAATCGCTGGTGGGAACGCGCCGCCGGGTGGTGTCTAAATCGGTTTCGCCCGGTTCAATCATGCGTAAAAACAGCACCCGCGTCAGTTCCTGATGCACCTCGTCCGGCAAACTTTCATAGACGGCATCGGCATGAGAGGCAATCGCGCCGCGCACCCCGCCCATTGCTGCATAGGCATCGTGGGTGAGCAAGTTGCCGCGCCGCCGTTCGACCAACTGGTCAAGGGCAAATTGGAGCAGGGGCAACGAACCCGCCTGTCCCCGCACATCAAACAGCAAATCACCGACCAGCCCTTCTTCAAAAATGAGTTGAACATCGGGGAGTTGGGCGGGTTTTTCGATGACATCGCGCAAATCCGCCACGCGCATGGGTAAAATGCTGCGGCTGGATTGTTCCAAGAGTTTGCCCAACCCATGATGATCCATCGGGCGGTCATAAAAATCGGCACGCAGCGTGACAAGCGGCAGCAGTACTCCGTCCGCTTCCGTCGCGGCTGTCACCAGCAAATCAATAAATTGGGTGCGCTCATAAGCATCAATGGTCTGGGTAAACAGTTCTTCAAGCTGGTCAATCACCAGCACAACATAGCCCTCACTCTCTCTGACCATGCGCTTGGCTAGGAGATGCAGACCGCGGGTGCTGTCTAAATCTTCCATCACCCGTTTAATGCTCAGATTCAGGGTATCCGCCAGCACGTCTGCCAGCGCTTCCAACGGACGCAAGCCGGGGAACACCGTCGGCAGATAGATCCAATGTTGGCTGTTGGGAACAGCGCCTGCCTGCAAACGCGGAATCAAGCCCGCCATGACCAGACTCGATTTGCCCGCCCCGCTAGACCCCAGAATCCCTAAAAAGCGTTCGTGATTGGGGCGTACCATCATTTTGATATCTTGTAACAATTCCTCAATGAATGTTTCGCGTCCAAAAAAATCACGCTGGTCTCGGCTGGTGAAGGCTCGCAGCCCTTTATAGGGGTTACGCGGGATAAAATTAGTCTGGTGCGGGGTCAGGGGCAGCGTGGCATAATCGGGCAGTTCTGGCACAGTCTTTAAACTTCGCAGCAGATTCGCCAACGCCTCGTCATATTTTCCGTAGCGCGCATCGGCGTAGTGGGCGCTAATCAAATGCAGAGGAACACAATCCGCCCAGACTTCCCCCGCCACCCACAGAGGAAACACCGGACGCTGATACATTTCGGCAATGGCAAGCTCCCCGCGTACATACCGCGATTGATAGGCCTCCGGCGAAGCGACAAAAATCACCGCCCGCGAATCTCGAATTGCCCGACGGATGGCCTCCTCCCAATCGGGGGTGCCAACACGCAAACCGGCATGGTCTACCCAAACAGACAACCCGGCCTCCTCTAAATGGTGGTGGAGGGTGGTGACAATCGTCCCATCGGTATGGGAATAAGAAATAAAAATCAGGCCACTCATGAATCATTACAGCCTATGAATCAGTTGAAAAGATGTCTCTGATTATAACGGGGATTGGCGAAATTAACCCAAGTGGACGGGTTTCCGTTTTTTTGGGTTTGTGCCTATAATCATGCAGGAGTTTTTTTGCCGAATTTAGCGAAAGGAATTGTTGGGATGCGTAAAATGACGTGGCTTTTTTTGTTGGTGGGGGCTTTGATTCTGGCAACCAGTGTGCGTGTGTTTGCCCAAGACCCGGCGACCACCCCCGAACCCGAAGATACCGATGGCGCAGCTGTCGCCACGGATTCGCTGGCACGCGGTGAATATCTTGTGCGGGTGGCGGGCGCGTGTGTGTACTGCCATGCGACGGGTGGCCCTGCCGCGCTGGATTTTGAAGGGGCTGACCCCTTAACCGTCGATTTGGCGGGGGGTGCGCCGATGCTGTCCGGGAATATTGCCGAAGAAATTCCCTACGGGGTGGTGTATGCCTCTAACCTGACCATGTTAGGCGAATGGTCGGATGAAGCTATCGAAAACGCGATTCGCTACGGGGTGCGCCCCGATGGCAGTGTGCTGCTCCCGCCGATGCCCTATGATGCCTACGAAACCATGTCCGATGAGGATATGGCGGCGGTGATTGCCTATCTCAAATCGCTTACCCCTGTTGAAATGGACATCCCCGAAGCGGAATTAGAAGCGGGTGTGACCCGTGAAACCGCCCGCGTTGCGCCTGAAATAGATGCGGCGATGGAACATCCTGCCCTTGCCGAAGATGCCACTCTGGAAGAACAAGGGGCATATTTAGGCCAATCGGTTGCTGCCTGTATTCATTGTCATGGCAGCGTCACCGAAGATGGTCGGATTAATGTGACCGGCCCCTTGGCGGGTGAAACGCTCATGTACACCGATTTTGGCATTACACCTGCGCCGTCGCTGCTGCAAGAAGAAATCGGGCAGTGGCCTGACGAAGGGCTGATCAATTTCATTAACGGCATCAAATCCAACGGCGACCCCGTGTTCATTATGCCGGTGTCTGTGTTCAAAAATTTGACTCAGGCAGACAAAGAAGCGCTGGTGGCGTGGCTGCGTACCCAGCCGTAGAGATGTAAAGCTCTCCGCTCGCTGCGTTCTTTGAGGGAAGGTTTGTTACATACCTTCCCTTTTTATAATTTCCTTTTGTCCCTTTAACCTCTCTTTTATCCTCAACCCCCATAATCGTTGTACAACAGGATGAAGGAACAAAGGGATGCTGCTCATTTTACAAATTCTATTTTTTGTGTTGGGAGCGCTGGTTCTTCTCACGGGGCGGGCGGGACTGACTCACGCAGGGTTAAAAGGCAATGCAGCACGGCTCATTGGTCTCCTGCTGGCTATTCCATTGCTGGTTTCTCTCATTTTGTTTGGCGTAGAACGTTTAGACACCGAAGACCCGTCTTATACCAATACCTATCACCTCATTGAGTGGGGAATTACTATTGCTGCATTGCTTGGGGCAGGCGCTATTGTGTTGACTGCGCCACGTCATGCCATCGAGTAAGCCACAGCTCTTTTTCACAGTTCGGGAGTCGTCACTTTGGCGGCTCTTTTTTGTTATAGATTGCCTAAAATGCGTTACAATCGGCGACGGTGAGAGGAGAGAAAACATTATGGACATCTCAACCGTTGTGAATCAAGAGGTCGTCGGCGAACTCCCGGTGTATTTGTGGCGGATGGGCTTACAACCGCTCATCGGGCAAATGTTCACCCTCATTTCGTACTCAGACCGTCAAACCGGACAAACACGCCGTGTTTTTGCCGAAGGCTATACCATCAACGGCAAACTCTATGTCATGGGCAAACGTGGAGATGAAACCAACTGGATTCAAGATATTCAACAGAATCCGCAGGTGATGGTGCAAAATGCGTTTCATAACCAACCCTCAACGGCGGTGCGCGTGACCGAGGATGATGAACTGATTGAAGTGTATAAGGGTTTCAAACGTAACAATCTCGCCAGTTTAACGGCGATGCTGGAAAGCGTTGGCGTTACCCACGAACGCGATAGCCTGCTCAAAAACAAAGACCGCTTGTATTTCATCCGCTTTGACCCAACGCGAGAAGCGACTCCGCCTGCCGTGCAGTCCGATTTAATCTGGCTGCCTGTGGTGCTGATTGGCCTGGTAATTTTGCTGTGGCTACTGAGTGGCGAGAAAAAAGAGGCAAAGTAGACAGCACCCTCACCCCAACCCCTCTCCCACGAAGAGCGAGGGGCTTTAGGCACTATCTTGATCTTTCGATCCCTTTTTCCCCCTCTACATTTATTGGAGAGGGGGCGGGGGGTGAGATGTTAGCCCACTAATTTGGCGTGAACTTCCATCGGGACAGCCGAAAGCGCCCGCGAAACGATACAGCCTGTTTTGGTTTGTTCGGCAAATTCTTGGAACTGCGCGTCTTCAATGCCGCCAACTTCGGCTTCGGTGTTCAGAACAATTTTGCTAATTGAAAAACCTGCTTCGCCTTTTTCCAAGTGGACTTGGGCGGTGGTGTGAACTTTTTTGACATCAAAACCCGCCCGCCCCATTGCGGCACCGAGCGCCATCGAAAAACAGGCTGCGTGCGCTGCGCCGAGCAGTTCTTCGGGATTTGTGCCGTTGCCATCTTCAAAACGGGTGATGAAGGAATATGCGCCTTCGTAACCGCTAATATTAAATGAACCGTTGCCTTCCTTGAGGCTGCCATGCCATGTTGCGCTTGCTTGCCGTGCTGCCATTGTGCTGCACTCCCTTTTTTCTGATCAATTTCAACTTGAATAAGATACTCGATTGCCCGGTGGTTGGGAATTTCTCTGATATGGTTCTAATAAGGCAGGTCAACGGGGAGGCCGGTTTGCCGAGTGTAGTAGCTAAAATCATCCATCGCGCTGGTCTGGTCGATGGTGTTGCCGTTTTGCTGCCAGCGCCCATAAAACGCATCCCCCCGCGCTTTATATGCCTCCACCAATTGGGGGTTGAGCGTGAGTGCCATCGTAAAATCCAGAATCGCGCCCGTGAAATCCCCCAGCGCATGATACGTCAAGCCGCGCTGATAATACAACTGAGCGGAGGGCAAAAACACGATGGCTTGATTATAATTTGAAATCGCGGCGGCATAATCGCCTGTGTCATAAGAGCGCTGCCCCTGAATAGCAAAATCTTGCCCCAGCGTGTTATCAAAATAATCTACCGAACGCGCTCCTGCAAACGGGTCACGATCATTGGGGCGCTCAATTTCTCCCAGCAGGCGCAAAAATCCTAACAACAGACCGATCATGACAAAGACACGGATGCCTTTTTCCGAACGGCGCGATTTGGGTCGGGGACGGGCAGGTGGGGTATAGGCGGTTTGAGTATAGGTGGGTCGAGGCGGCGGAGTATAGGTTTGCTGGGTGTACCGTGCCGTGAGGCCTAAATCATACAAGCGGCGTTTTGATGGGTCAGACAGCACCCCATAGGCCGCGTTCATCTGCTGGCAAATGGCCTGTGCCTGCTGGATTTGCGCGTCAATTTCAGCCACCTTTTTGAAATTGTCCTGCCGCAGATACTCCGCCCGCCGTCCCGCTAATCTGTCTGGGTGATGACGTTTGATTTGCTGACGGTAGGCCGCTTTGATTTCATCGGCGCTGGCTGTCCGCGCAATGCCCAAAAGCTCGTAATGATTTTTTGCAGTGTTCATCATAGAATTATAAAAATAGAACGTGGCTTTGAAAACAATGGGTTTTAGGCGAAATCTCTATGAATACCCCTGTGAAATTGCTAGATGTGGTTGCACTGATGGAAGATATAAAAGAGAAAAATCTTTTTCGCGGGCAGGTCGGTACCGTGGTAGAGATACTGGACACCCATGTTTTTGAGGTTGAATTTTGTTATCCTGATGGTAAAACCTACGTTTTGTTGCCCATTGAAACCGAAAAGTTGATGGTGCTGCACTATACCCCCCTAGAGCATTTGCCCTAGCATGAGCAGCACCGCCGCGCACAAATACAGCACCAAGAAGCCAATAATCAAACGCACTAACCAGCCCTGCGGCGAAAAATCGAGTCCCATCGGGGCAAAATGGCGCGGGGGTTTGGGGGGTGGCACAGGCGATTCGGGTTGGGCAACCACGAGGGCCGATGCGCGTTTTTTCCGCAAGGCTGCATCATAGGCGGCGCGTTTGCCGCTGTCCGATAGCACTTCGTAAGCGGCAATGACCTCCTGCGTGAGGGCGTGGGCGGTGTCTTTGTCCGCCGCAAGGTCAGGGTGAATTTGTTTAAGCCGCGCACGGTAGGCCGCTTTGATGTCCTCCGCGCTGGCATTTTCGGGGAGGTTGAGCCGTTCGTAATGGGTGGTCACATGGAATCCTCTAGCATTTTTTTCAATTCGGCTTTGCGTTCGGGGGGAATATCCCGCCAATTCGTATCAGTGACAGCCCCTTCTAAGCCCCACAGCAAATTGAGACTCGTCCACTTGGGGTAAGCCGCTTTCATCCGTTTGTAGACTTCAAGAATGCCCAAGGCTTGCACTTGCTCAAATTCGGTGATGCCAATTTCTGCCATGAGTTCGGCGGTAGCCTTGCCAAAATTTTTCATTGAAGCAATCGGTGTTCCCATTTTCTTCGCTCCAGTTGCAATTGAAAAAATATTTTTGTACAATATCCAAAACATCTGTGCTAAAAGGATACCCTGCTCATGATAACGGAAATTATGAATGAATTAAAGGCATTCGGAACCGAGCAAAATCGCAAAATTTATCGGCGGCATGGGGTGGGCGACAATCAATTCGGGGTTAGTGTGGCGAATCTGAGAGCGCTCAAGAAAAAAATTAAAATCAACCATGCCCTCGCGCAGCAGTTGTGGGAAACCGGCAACCATGATGCCCGTAACCTTGCCGCGCTGATTGCTGACCCCAAACAGGCGGATGAAGGACTGCTTGACCATTGGATTCACGGGGCAGATAACTACGTGATGACGGATTGTATTTCGGGTTTTGCCGCGTCTACCCCGTTTGCCCGTACCAAGTCGGAAGCATGGCGCGAGTCCAATGAGGAATGGGTAGCTACCGCAGGCTGGACTCTGGTTTCCCACCTAGCGATGAATGACAAAACTCTCCCCGACAGCTATTTTTTGCCCTTGATTGCCCGGATTGAACGCGAGATTCATACCCGTAAAAATCGGGTACGCTATGCCATGAACAACGCGCTCATTGCCATTGGCGGACGCAGCGCTGATTTAAAGGAAAAAGCTCTACAGGCGGGCGCGACGATTGGCGAAGTTCATGTGGATCATGGCGAAACCAATTGTGAAACCCCCGATGCCTGCGCGTATATTGAAAAAATGTGGGCGCGGAAATCACCAAAGTAGCTGTTTGTTGAGCAGTTTGAGCAGGCGATCCACATCGGAATGAAAATAGGGGTCGCCGCGAATTTCCATGCCATTGCGAAACGCCAGCGATTTTAAACTGGCGGGGAGGTCGTCTTCATCGGGCATCGCTGCCCCGCGCACCAGCACCGGCACGACAGGAATATGACGCTGTAAGGCCGACTCCACTTCGATTCGCACAAAATCGTCCGGGTCGTCCAGGCGGCGTGTGCCTTCCTCATTATGGGCGTGCATCCACTCCTGCCCGATAATGACCAGCACCGCATTGCACGATTGAATCGTGTCTTTCAGCGCGAGGCGAAAATCCGTGCCTAAGGGAATGTTATCCACATCCTTAAATACGTAGTCCATGCCAAACTTGGCAATCATGCGGTCATAAATGCGTCCGGTAATATCGGCAGTATCGGCACGGCGGTAGGAAATAAAAATTTGCTGGCGGGGTTTGCGCTTCCATACATTGCGTAACCGTTGGAAAAAGCCATGCGGGCGGGGTGTCTCGGTCATGTGGCGGCATCCTCTTCTCTGTTTCTCATTATATAGAACAACCCGCAAGTCAACATCCTGATTCTTTTTGTTAAAATTTTCACAAAATAAGTTTAACAAAATTTAACCTCAAAATTCACCCTTTTGTATTTTGTGACGAATTTCACAAGAACCCCTCTGTTCAAGTTGTTGAAAGCCATTTTACGAGGTTAAAAACTTAACATTCTATTGATTATCATTGGCGGAATGTCACATGATTTCATGACAAGCGACACTAAAGGCATTCGATTCGCTCTGGTATGATTCAGGACGAATTGAGATATGCAGATAATTGCATATGAACGAGAAACCGCCTTATGGAAATCACACAGCGACAAGCCGACCTGTGTAACAGCCTTGCAGATTTTCACCGCTTGCTGATCATCTACGCAATTGCGGAAAAACCCTGTAATGTCAGCAAATTGGTGGAACGGCTCGGGTTGCCACAACCGACTATTTCTCGGCATCTCAAAATTTTACGGAGCGCGGGGACAGTGGTTGCCCAGCGCGAAGGCAAAGCGGTTTACTACGCGCTGGCAGATACCCGCCTGCTCGATGCGCTGGATTTGCTGCGGGCAGTCTTGACCGACCAGATGAAACAACAGGGAAATTTAGCAGAATTCGCTGCCGAACGTCCCTCCATATAAACCAATAGAGGAAAAAACATCCATGTCCATTTTAAGTGGTCAATATTCGACACGGGAAACCGCCCCAATTGATTTCCCCGATTACGTTCAACATCCGCGTGTGCGCCAATGGTTGGCTGAAATGGTCGCCCTGTGCAAACCGGACAGCGTGTACTTCTGCGATGGGTCGCAAGAAGAATATGATGACCTGTGCCAACTGCTGGTGGATTCTGGCACATTCACCCGTTTGAATGACAAACTGCGTCCGAACAGCTTTTTAGCCCGTTCCGACCCCAGCGATGTGGCGCGTATGGAAGACCGTACCTTCATTTGCAGCTTGAGCAAACGCGATGCTGGCCCCACCAATAATTGGATGGATCCGCGTGAGATGCACAAAACGCTGGATCAAATTTTTGATGGCTGTATGCGTGGGCGCACCATGTATGTGATCCCCTTCAGCATGGGCCCGTTGGGGTCGCACATTTCCTACATCGGGATTGAACTCTCGGACTCGGCGTATGTGGCGGTCAACATGAAATTGATGACCCGCATGGGCAAAGCTGTTTATGATGTACTGGGGACAGACGGTCAATTTGTACCGTGTGTTCACTCGGTTGGGATGCCCTTGGAAGAAGGTCAACAGGACATCGCGTGGCCTTGCGTAAAAGACAACAATCAGAAATACATTGTCCACTTCCCCGAAGAACGCTCCATCTGGTCGTATGGCAGTGGCTACGGTGGCAACGCGCTGCTCGGCAAAAAATGCTTCGCGCTACGGATTGCCTCCAACATTGCCCGCGATGAAGGGTGGTTGGCGGAACACATGCTCATTATGGGGGTGGAATCGCCCGCAGGCGAAAAAACCTATGTCGCCGCCGCTTTCCCCAGTGCCTGCGGTAAGACCAACTTCGCCATGCTCATCCCGCCCAAAGCATTTGAAGGCTGGAAAGTCACCACGGTTGGCGATGACATCGCATGGATTAAACTCAGCGAAGACGGCAAATTGCACGCCATCAACCCCGAAGCAGGCTTCTTCGGTGTTGCGCCCGGCACGAATGTCAAAACCAACCCGAACGCGATGGCAACCATCGAACGGGACACGATTTTCACCAACGTTGGTTTGACCCCCGAAGGCGATGTCTGGTGGGAAGGTATGACCAAAGAAGCACCTGCCAAATTGATTGACTGGCAAGGGCAGGAATGGACACCGGAAATCGCCAAAGAAACCGGACGCAAAGCCGCCCATCCGAATGCACGCTTTACCGCGCCCGCCGCGAACTGCCCGTCGATTGATGAAAACTGGGAAAATCCCGCCGGTGTGCCGATTAGCGCCTTCATCTTCGGGGGTCGGCGGAGTGGGGTCGCGCCGCTGGTCTTCCAAGCCTTTAACTGGGTCTACGCCGTGTATTATGCAGCGACGATGGGGTCAGAAATGACCGCCGCCGCCTTTGGGAAACTCGGTGAAGTGCGTCGTGACCCGTTCGCCATGCTGCCTTTCGCGGGCTATCACATGGCGGCTTACATCAGCCACTGGTTGCAATTTGGACGTTACATTCCTGAACCGCCGCGTATGTTCTTTGTCAACTGGTTCAGAAAAGATGATGAAGGCAACTTCCTCTGGCCCGGGTTCAGCGAAAATATGCGCGTGTTGAAATGGATTGTCGAACGTTCGCACACCCGCGCCCCCGGCAAAGAAACCCCGCTGGGTCGTGTGCCGCACTATGAAGACCTTGACTGGACAGGCTTGGACTTTAGCAAAGAAGATTTCGAAAATGTCATGTCGATTGACATTGACCTGTGGAAACAAGAAATCCTCTCGCACGAAGAACTGTTCATCAAATTGTATGACCGTCTGCCCAAAGAAATGCTGGCGGTGCGCCAACTGCTGCTCTCCAGTCTGTGGCGTGAACCCAAATGGCTTGACCGGGGCGAATAAGCGCCGTTGTTTCTCCTTGAAAACCCGTCTGTGAAGGCGGGTTTTTTTATGGAATTACCCCATTAATCGGATAGCATTACAAAAAATCAATCTCATACTTTGCATTGATGGTGGCTAATAATTCTGGGGTCAGGGTACTTCCAGCAGCGTGTATTTCGGCAAAATATGCGTCCAAGCCACCGGGAATGGCGGTAATCAGTATCCGGCAGGGCGTAGGTGCTTCGTTACGAAAAGCATGGCGTGAACCTCTGGGTAAGACCACGACGCTCTCCTTGGGTGCTTGATAGGTAATTCCATCGCACTCGACAGTCAGGATGCCTTCCATCACGACAAAGGTTTCGGTTTCGCGGGCATGGATATGCAAGGGCGCTCCCTGTCCCTGTTGGAGCGTGAGTTCCAGAACCGTGAATGCGTTCTGTGTATCCTCACTGCTAATTTTGCATAGAACGCCGCCGAGCAATTTGCCCGTGTGTGGGAGCGACAAAAGAAGAGTCATTGTTTAGCCTTTGGATAACGATTGACCGCAAAATTTTAGCATGTGAAGCCCGATGTGTCCCTCAAATCAATTTTTATGTAAAAATATCTTGGAGAGTATTTTTTTCCACTTCCTGCAATATGTAATGGACAAATCAATTAAAAACCAAACGATTGCGGACAGCATGGATGCTGTCCCTACAAGAAATGCACCCGTAGGGACGGGATATATCCCGTCCGCTAAAGTTGGATTCATTTAAGGTCTAATTGCCTTGTCCATAAGCACTGTTACCAGATGACTTGTACCGGATATTGGACAATTTGGCTGTCGTCGGTGATGAGGGGTAAATTGGTGGCGATGGCTTGGGCAACCAGCAAGCGGTCAAAGGGGTCACGATGATACAACGGCAAACTGGCAAGCCCGTAGATGTGCTGTAAATTGATATTGAGGAGATTAATACGATTTTTTTGTTGTTTGATAATAAAGGCTTCAAGCGAGATGGGGAGGGTAAGTTTTCCTGTGTTTATTTTAATTTGTAGTTCCCAGACACTCACCAAACTTAAAAACAGGGTGTTTTTTCTGCTGCGAATGATATTGATAACATTATTGGATAAACGGGGGGCATCAGAGTTCCACCATAACACTGTATGGGTGTCGAGCAAATATTTCATTCCCCAAATCCTTTGTCAAAGCCCCAGAATTCATCCGGGAGTTCAGCGGTGAAATCTTCGCTCATCCAAATGCCCGGAACAAGATTGGGAATGCGTTCATCTAACGCATTGTCATCTTCTTTATCCAGAGATTCTTTAAGATAGTCAAAAAGATGCTCTTTATCTTCGACTTCGAGGATGTCAATGAGCTTAAACAGCACTTGTAAATCCATCATGAGATTGCTCCTTTATACCCTGATTATAAATCAAAATTGTGGCTACATCCCCAATGGATGGCATTGAACCTGTATAATACCCGCACGATACCCACAGAGAAACAGCATGGTCACACCCTTTAGCTATTATGATTTAATCGAAACTTTCCCCAAAGCCGGTTGTGCGGTCTGCCATTTGCTGCTGCGCGATGCCGACCAGCACATGGACTCGATTCTGTATGAATATGTCACCGACAGCGACACGATTTACGGCTTTCGCGGGAGTCGCGGGTTTTGTAATGAGCATGGCTGGCAGTTAATGAATTACATTGGGGGCAAACTCGGTGCGGCCTTGTTGTATCAGGGGGCGCTGGATGAGATTTTAAAAATTCTCGGCAGTGACGAGGGCAAAAATAAATTTTTTGGGCGTAAAAGCCTTGCCGAAAAACTTGCCCCCCAGAACGACTGTCTGATCTGTCAGGCGCAAAACCGCACCGAAAAAACCTACCTTGAGATTTTCGTGGGCTATCTTGCTGACGAAAAATTTCAAGCCGCCTTTCGTGCGTCGGAGGGGTTATGTTTGCCGCATTTTCGATTGGCACTGGCGCAACCCAAAATAGATAGCGCCCTCCTGACCACGATTCAACGGGCGTTGTGGGTCAAAAGCTACGGGGATGTAGAAGAATTTGTTTTGCACAGCGCGTTTCTGGATGACAAAGAAAAATGGATGCGGGTGGTGCGCCAACTCTGCGGCGAAAAGGGTGTATTTGGCGCACGAACCCAAGGCTAGCGCTACAATAGAAGCAGCACAAGGAGGTCAAAGATGGCATCCCCTTTCATCGGCATGAATCCTTATATGGAAACACGGGCAACATGGGCCTCGGTTCATTTGCAATTGATCGCCGATTTTATCCGCCAGCTTGCGCCTCAAGTGCGTCCTAAATATCGGGTAAATGCGGAACGGTATCTCAAAATTAATGATTTTCGTGGCAAATATCGCCCGGATTTATACCTTGCCAAACCTCCCGCTATTGGAGGCATCCAACCGTCCCCTGCGGTTGTGACCCAAGCGAGTGTCATCACCCAAAATCTGCCCTACGAAGAAAAATTAGATATCCCACCCCATCTTGAAATCGTGACGGTAGAGGGGGAGGTTGTGACCGTGATTGAGGTATTATCGTATATCAACAAAGAAGATGATTACCATAGCTACGTCAATAAACGCTACGAGATTTTAAAAGCGGATGTGAATTTGCTGGAAATTGATTTGCTGCGGGCGGGTAAACGTGTGCCATTGGCTGCCGAAGTGGACTCGCCGTATTCGTGTATTTTGAATCGGGCGCGGGAATGGCCTCAATCCTATGGTTGGGAGGTGTCATGGACAACCCCGTTGCCGATTTTGCCTGTTCCTCTCCATGCTAGCGACCCTGAAGTCAGTTTGCAGCTTGCCCCCGCACTGACACAAATTTACGAAACACAGTTTGAAGGCTTTGTCGATTACACGGCTGACCCACCCGAAAAACTTACTCCTGCATGGCAAGAAGAACTGGAGGCACTATTGCGCGGAAAAGGCTTGCGTGGCTAACTTACCATACTATTTGCACAGGATACTTGGCAATTTGAGTGTCATCGGTGATTAAGGGCAAATTGGCAGCAACAGATTGTGCAATTAATAATCGGTCAAATGGGTCACGGTGATGCAAGGGTAAATTATCGAGTTCGTAAATATGTGACGGCTCGATTGATAGGATTTGAATAAAATTTTTGTGTTGTTGATTCATGATAACTTGTGACAAAGGAATAGGAAATTTAAATTTACCTGTGTGAATTTTAATTTGCATTTCCCACAGGCTCACTAAACTCAAATAGATTTGATTTTGCGAATTTGCAATGATGGCTTCAGCATTTACAGATAAGACATCGGGTGTAGCACTCGCCCAAATAAAGGCATGGGTATCCAACAAATATTTCATCCATTCTCATCCTTCTCAAACCCCCAAAATTCATCCGGTAACTCTACATCAAAATCATCGCTCATATAAAAACCTTCACCACCGAACAACCCCAAAATCCGCTTTGGCGCTTCCTTGTTGAGAGGCGTTGCGATTTTTTCGCCCAGATATTCAAAAAGTTCGGTTTTTTCTGCTAAATCCAACACATCCACCATTTTGAACAGAATTTGCATGTCACTCATCGTAAACCTCCTTTATATGATTATAAAGCAAAATTTGTCTTCCCAAACTGCTATGTTTTTGACCATAGAATCACCTTATTTTCCTCTGCTTCAGCGTGCCATCTACCCGTTGAAAGTGGCAGAGGCTGGCGGTGGGGCATGGCGAGTTCGCTAAAGGGTTGTTCGCGTACAAAACCTAACTTTTTTGCCAGCGCTCCCGAAGCTGTATTCCATTCGTCACAATCCCACGTCGGAATGAGCTTGTTTTGCAGGCAGTGTTCGATAAAAGCGGCACAAACCCGTGTGGCATAGCCTTTTTGTTGATAGGGTTTTACGGTGTCCACCCCAACGCTGGCTTCCTTGCTGCTCATGGCACAGGTATACACCATGCTGGCGGTGTGGTTGTTTTCCAGCAGGCAAAAACCGAAGCCGTTTTCCAGAAACGCGGCGGTGCTGCCATAAAAAAGTTGGGCGAAGGGAAAATCGGCTTCGCGTTCAGCTTTTTCAACCAAGGCTGCGTCCATTCTGCGGATGGTTGCCCCATCAGGGAATTGTTCCCGCCAATTGAACACAGGCGCATTGTGCCAGCGAAAATTTTCACGCGGGATCACTTCTAAAAAGGGCATGTCAGCGAGGAGGGCATTTTTCCACAGGTCGTTGACCGCATAGCCATAAAATTCCTGAAAGACTCCCACCTCGGATGGCGCATCCTTGATAAATTCGCGTAAGGCAGAGTCGGGGTTGCCCACCGGGAAAAAATCATAAGTGCGGCAGAGCAGCGCGGCGGTAGGGGTGGTGGGGTGGTCAACAAAGAGGCGGGCGGGATTTTTGCCCTCCATGGCGGCATCTACGAACACTTCGTCGTAGGACATGTCGCGGAACAGGGGGTGGGCAATTGAAAATTGGTCAAAAGGGAGTTCGTAAATGTGCATCGGTGACAGTCCCATGAAATAAAATTGAAATACAAAAATAAGACGCTAGCGAGGCGAATGATAGTCTGATATATCCATTTTTGCGATATTTTTTATACATTGTGGGAACAGGACTCATGTATAATATCGGCAGCACCAGAGCTAAAGGATAACCTACATGCGGACTGTTGAATGGAACAACGGGCGCGTCAAAATGATTGACCAGCGCCACCTGCCTTTTGAATTAAGCTATCAGGAATATGAAACCTATCAAGGGGTGGCGGACGGGATTCGGGACATGGTGGTGCGCGGTGCGCCCGCGATTGGGGCATCGGCGGCGTTTGGCATGGCGCTGGCTGCCCAACAAAGCCAAACAACCACAGTAACCGCCTTGCGGAACGATTTGGCCTTCGCAGGGGAATATTTAAAAGCCTCCCGTCCAACGGCGGTGAATCTGGCGTGGGCGGTGGATAAGCTCATCAGCGTGGCGCACAATGAACAATACAGCACGGTAGATGAAATTCGCCATGCGCTGTTGACCGCCGCACAAAAAATCGCCGATGATGACGTGGCAACCAATAAAATTTTAGGGGCGCACGGTTCGCAGTTGATTAAAAATGGTGATACGGTGCTGCACCATTGCAACACGGGCAGCCTCGCAACCGTAGATTATGGCACGGCGTTGGGGGTGATTCGCGCCGCGCATGAGGATGGTAAAAAATTTCATGTGCTGCTGGATGAAACCCGTCCGCGTTTGCAAGGGGCGCGTCTGAGTGCGTGGGAATTACAGCAATTGGGCATTTCGTATGACATCATCCCGGACACTGCCGCCGGATTTTACATGCAAAAAGGCGAAATTAATGCGTGTTTTGTGGGGGCTGACCGTATTGCTGCCAATGGCGATACCGCCAACAAAATCGGAACCTATCAAATTGCGGTGCTGGCAAAAGAAAATTGGCTGCCGTTTTATGTGGCTGCACCTGTTTCAACGATTGATTTAAACACCGCACGTGGCACAGATATCCCGATTGAAGAACGTGACGGCGATGAAGTGCGAAATCCCTACGGATTACGGATTGTGCCAGAAGGTTGGCCTGTGCGTAATCCGGCCTTTGATGTGACCCCCGCCCAGTACATCACAGGGATTATTACGGAACATGGGCTGGTTAAGCCGCCCTATCTGGATAACTTGAAAAAGGTCGTCAAAGCCTAATGCAAGAACTCAAACAACCTAAAATCAAAAATCTGGGGGCGGGGCGGGCAATCCGCGAACTGACGCAAACCCTGCTGGTGATTGCCGCGCTGTATACGTTTATGAATCTCGCCCTGCCGCAGTACATGGTCGAAGGCAGCAGTATGCAGCCCAATTTTCGCGGGGATGGCACGGAGCGCGTGTTCATCAGCCGCTTGGATTATATGTGGGGCAGTCCTGACCGGGGGGACGTGACGGTGCTGAAAAATCCTGATGACCCCGATGGCAAATTGCTTATCAAACGGGTGATTGGCTTGCCCGGTGAACATGTTCGCATGACCGATGGACGCATTTATATCAATGGCGAACTGCTCGAAGAACCGTATATCGCGGAATTTTGCACCAAATCCACCTGCACCGAACGCGATTGGTATTTAGAAGCCGACCAATATCTTGTGCTGGGGGATAATCGCAATAACAGTTTGGACAGCACCCGTTTTGGGCCGGTTGACCGTTCGCTGATTGTGGGTCATGCGGTGGTGCAGGTCTGGCCTCCCGATGAATGGCACATTTTCCGTCATCCCGATTATGAGTAAGGAGTGTACCCATGACCGCCTTCGACCAAGTGCTAAATTTGATGGATGATTTATCGACGGATGATAAACTCGCCTTGATAGAACGGTTAAAATCCAGTCTTGAGCAGCAGGCAGTGACTCCCAAAAAACCCTACCAATCGTTGTTGGGCTTATGTGCGGATTTGGGAACTGCGCCGACTGCTGACGCAATTGATGAGGTTCGGCGGGAAGTCTGGGCGAATTTCCCCCGTGAGGATTTTTAATGATTAGGGCCGTGGCAGATACACACACTATTATTTGGTATGTTTATAACGACCCGAAGTTATCCCTCGCTGCCAAATCTTTTATCGAGGCTTCTTTTCAAGATAGAGATGAAATTGCCGTTTCAGGTATTACTCCCATAGAAATCATTTACCTTATCGAAAAAGGGCGCTTACCTCTGGAAACTTTTACCAGAGTAACCCGTGAGTTTGACAGTCATGAAAGCGGATTTATTGAAATTCCTATTCGGCTCAATATTGCCCGCACGCTTAACAAAGTCCTTGTACATCAAGTGCCGGATATGCCAGACCGCATTATTGCCGCCACTGCTGTTTCGCTGAATGTTCCCATCATCAGCCGTGATGGAAAAATCCGCCTCTCCGGTTTGCAAACGGTCTGGTAGGTCATCTATCACGGGAAAAAGTGACACTTAGTAATAGGTTTTTCGCCCTGTCTTTGCGACAATGAGGATAATCAACGACAAAGGAGGGTTCTCATGTCTGACAAGCCGCTAAAAACCCTGCCGGGGGCGGAAAAAACCATCGAACTGTATACGGATAGGCTGGTCATCCAGCGCAAAAGTGGGCTGCTGCACCATGGGGATGCCGAACAGGTCATTTACCTCAAGGATGTCGTGCAGATTACCCATTCCGAAGCCACCACGTACCGTGCCAACTGTTTTAATTTGCTGATTAAACTCTCGGATGGGCGCTTGTTTGTGCTGCCCTACCCCAAAAAGTATCGTGGCGCGGCAGAGGCTATTTATGATTATGTGCGCCGATTGGGGGTAGCTGCGGCGTAAGGAGTAAATTAACTGATTATTTATGTGGGCGGATTACAAGTTCGCCCGCATATACAATAGATTGATATTGCAAAACTTCCCAAACCTTAAACTTGTCCTCACGGGTTTCTGTGCTAGGACTCACCCCTTTCGCCTTTTGCGCCACTTGTTGTTATTATTGCGGGAAATACGAATTGTCATTGAGAAATCATTCGCTTTTTTAGCAGTCTCTCGTGAAGCGCATGATTATTTTTTAACTGATGGACAAATCAATTAAAAACCAAACGATTGCGGACAGCATGGATGCTGTCCCTACAAGAAATGCACCCGTAGGGACGGGATATATCCCGTCCGCTAAAGTTGGATTCATTTAAGGTCTAATTGCCTTGTCCATGAGCCAGCTTTACGAGAAACCCTCAATAATGCTAAGATTAAATTGGTGATTGTAGATTTAGTCGCAGAAAAGGTAATCCAATGGATAAACTAAAACAAGTATTGCGAGAAGAAATCGTAAAATATGCGGGCAAAGGTGCAAACTGTTATTTATTTTCCCTCACGGATGATGACCATTTAATTTATGGGATTAATGCCGTCCGTTATGATAAACGGTCTGTCAGTGTCGTTATCCTTGCTAGAATCGTGGACGGTCTTATCATCATTGAAGAAGATAAAACCGACAAACCGTTGGTAGATGCCTTGTTATATCGAGAAATTCCGCGTGAGCAGATTATCCTTGCCTATGCGGATGAAGTGATTCCACAATTGGAAACATCGTAACTCAGGACAATACATGAAGTAACCTTCGCAAAGTATTTAGAATTGCTCGGACGGCATCGATGCCGTCCCTACGAATTTGCTAGGGTGGATTTCCCGTAGGGACGTGATATATCGCGTCCGTGTTTTTACAAATATTTTCCGAAGGTTACTAATGAGCAGCGCGTTAAACGTGCTTCTTGAAAGCAAGTCTACTCCCGGTTGAATTCATGCTGTACTGTAATGTGGGAAATGCCCCTAAAAACATCTCCTGTGTGAGTTATTTATTTCGTCCAGACAGGAGGAGATGCTTCATCCTCATAAGCAAGGACGATTTTTTCTCTGGATATGCCGCGCTGTAACAACGCATCCACCAATTTTTTGTCTGTCATATCTTCTTCAATGATGATTTTGTCCTCAGCTAACCGCGCAAGAATGATGAGGTCGCCGGGATCCTCACGAGTGGGGTAATCAATGGCAACAAGCGCATAGAAATTTCGTTTTTCGTCAAAAATCGGCAGCGCTAATGAGTTAATGCCTTCCTCTGCATATTCCTCTAGTTCAGCCGTTAGTATCTCTTTTAGTGAATCCATTGCGTAATCTCCTCACGGCTTAAATCAACGAGAATCAGTTTGATTTTAGCAGATTCTAGGGTCAGGCGGATGGCTTGCTGCGCCATAAAACGCGCATAGTCGGTTGCTGGAATCGCTAGATAGAGCAATTGTGGAACAGATTCCAAAGAGATGGCACTTTGTACTGTCCGATTGCATAGTACAACTCGTCTAATCGAGCGCGTTTTCGCCTGAAACATTTCACTTCCACAATCAAAATTTGCTTGTCCGCCTTGCTAATGAGTAAATCAGCAAACACCAAGCCTCCCTCTATCGTAAGACGAAGATTGACATTCTTTTTGACAATGCTCCAGCCATCTTTTTGGAGTGCATTAATTACTTGTGGTTCACACACATCGCGTGCTGGCACTTGATAATTCCTATAATTTCACAATATTCTGCGATTGTTTACCCTGTTCAAAATCAGTGATGTTTTGCAGGGTGGTGTCCGCAATATTTTGGAGGGCATTGCGGGTGAAAAAGCCTTGATGCCCCGTGACCAGCACATTCGGGAAGGTCAGCAGGCGTGCAAATACATCATCGGTAATGACGCGGTTGGAAAGATCCTCAAAGAAAATTTCTTCTTCTTCCTCATAAACATCAATCCCCAGATAGCCCACTTTGCCATCTTTGAGTGCTTCGATGGTCGCCTGTGTGTCCACCAATGCGCCGCGACTGGTGTTGATGAGCATGACTCCCGTTTTCATCTGACCCAAGGCGGATTCGTTGATGAGATGGTAGGTTTGCGGGGTGAGGGGTGAATGCAGCGTGACAATATCGGATTGGGCAAACAGTTCAGCCAATTCTACATACTCCACCCCCAACGCTACACATTCGGGATTCTGCATAATGTCATAGGCCAGAATCCGACAGCCAAAGCCTTTCAAAATTGCGGCGACAATCGTGCCGATTTTGCCTGTGCCAATCACACCTACCGTACTGCCGTGTAAATCGAACCCCAGCAACCCATCCAGCGCAAAATTGCCTTCGCGCACGCGGTCATGGGCGCGGTAAATTTTTCGATTCAAGGCCAGAATCATAGCGACGGTATGTTCTGCCACTGCATAGGGTGAATAGGCTGGTACGCGCATAATCGTCAGGTTGCGTTTTTTGGCGGTGGGCAAATGCACATTGTTAAACCCTGCTGCCCGTAGCGCAATCAATTCAACCCCGTAATCTGAAAGGAGATTTAACACCTGTTCATTTAGCTGGTCATTCACAAACGCACAGATTGCCCGGAATCCACTGGCTAACGGCGCAGTTTCGGGCGTTAGGCGCGGTTCAAAAAAGACCAGTTCGTGCTGATGGTTGGCGGACTCAAAAAAATGACGGTCATAGGGTTTGGTGCTAAAAAAAGCGACACGCACAATCTTGCCTCCTTGTTGTATCAACTATAGCAGCTTATGAAAGTTCCGTGAAATTTTGTAGGAGAAATGTTTGTTTAATATTAAAATAAGATGAGAAGAAACTAAGGAGCAATGATCTGATGCCTGTTTATTGCGAGAAACTCCCGAACGAAAACATCCTCGTCGCTGTCTTTGAAAATCCGTATAAAGTTGCCGACTCGACTGAAATGCTCGAACAATTCAGCCAGATGCTTGAAGATACCACCGGCAAGGTGTACTTGATTGGCGATATGTCCAAACTTAATTTGAATTTTGGCGATATGGTACAGGGATTAGCCAGTGTTGTATCGAATAAATACGGCCCACTGCTCAAAGAAGAACGGCTGCACCTGCTCGCCATCACCAGTAGCAAAATTTTGGAATTTGGGGTGAAGGCACTGGGGCAATCCCAATATGGCGGATTAAATGTATCGCTTTTCAACAGTTTAGATGACGCATTGGGTTTTGCACGCGGGCAGGCCCCGACCCGCTAGGACTATTCACAAGGGGAAAAATCCCCTTGTTCCCCGTCAATATACAATTTTCATCAATCCTGTCATGAATTTCTAGTGACATTCCGCACTTTTCTATTGGTCTAAATTCTTACATCCTAGACTCCATAGACATGGTGAGAGTGCAAAATGGTTAAAATGCTGCTGGGCTACGCCAGCAAAAATGGCTCAACAGCCGAAATTGCGGTGTTCATGGCGGATATTCTGAAATATCACGGCTTGGATGTCACTGTAGCGGATGTGGATACTATTGAGAGTGTGACGGGGTACGAGGCATTTGTGTTCGGATGTCCGGTGTATACCGGGTTGTGGATGCCCACGATGCACCGCTTTTTAAAACGTCATATGGAAGTCATTGGCAAAAAACCCGCGTATTTTTGGATTACCTGCATCCGTGTGTTAGAAGAAAATGGCCTAGACCATGTTCTCAACAACTATATGCCCCAAGAACTGCTGGTCAATTTTAATGTGCAGCAGTTGACCGCGTTTGCGGGTAAGCTCAAGTGGCACGAGGTCAACTGGGATGACCGTTGGACATTGGCCTTGCAATATGACGGGAAAGCCGATGTTCGCAATTTGAACGCTGACCACCGCGATTGGACAATGATCCGGTTGTGGTCGGTGAAGCTGGCGCAAGATGTTAAGCTGTATCATGGGCTGATGGGCGAATAGCGGGCGGCACAGAGACCGCCCTTTGTTTTGCAGGAAGATTTAGCTGGGGGTGGGGAAGATGGCTTGTAATTTGAGCGCCAAGCCCATCTCGCCCTTGACCTTCAATTTGCCGGACATGAAGGCGCTCATGGCTGCCATATCGCCATTGGCGATTTTGATGTAATCGTCCGCGCTGGCGATGAGCGTAATGGAGGGGTTTTCGTGCTGTCCCGCGCCCTGTTCATAGCTGCCGTCGCTGACCTTGAGCCAATATTTCCCGCCATTGTCGCCGGTCAAATCAAACTGGTAAACCGCATCTACGCCTTCGGCTTTGTCTGCCTTAAATACCTGTCCCATATTGGCGAAAACTTCTTCGACTGTGCTGGCTTTGTCTGCCATGTGAATCAAACTCCTCAAACTGTGCCATAATCAGAAACATATGGACAAGGCAATTAGACTTTAAATGAATCCAACTTTAGCGGACGGGATATATCCCGTCCCTACGGGCGCATTTCTTGTAGGGACAGCATATGTGCTGTCCGCAATCATTTGGTTTTTAATTGATCTGTCCAATAGCATAGATGGTAACGCAAATAAGGGAATCGGCACATGAGGAAATTAATGATTTTGGGCGTGTTTTTGCTGCTCAGCCTGAATCTTGTTCAAGGGGTGCAGGGGCAGGGGGCCTCCTCAGGGCAAGTCGCCATGACAGGAACGGATGGGAATATTTATTTGTATGATCTTGCGGCTGCCAGTTTAACGCCGGTTACTGAAGATGGTGACGGGGCAAACAAAGCCTATATCTGGCCTACCTGGTCTAGCGATGGGCAGTTGGCGTATTTTGGCAGCAACACCGACCCGAACAATGCCTATAGTCTGGCAATTTTTATGCGTTCCGCACAGGGGGTGAGCAAAGGGGTCTATTCGTCCGAGTCGGAAGTCTTTACCTATGCGTACTGGTCGCCCGCCAACTGTACCGCCAACAGTGGCACATGCCGCGATTTAGCCATCCTGTACACCAGCCAGAACGGGTTGGCGGTGCGGAATGTGCGTTCGGCAGGCAAATATGAAGTCAGCGAAGTGGACACTGGCAGCCCGTTCTACTGGGATTGGTCGCCGGACGGACGGTATATGTTCTGGGCGCGATTCGGGCAAACGCTGGAAATTTACGATGCCGAAACCCGTGAGGTGATCCAGACTTTGCCGGACACACAGGGGTTGCAGCAGGCGGTGGATTGGTCGCCGGTGGATAATCGCTTGCTGACCACCGTTATCAATGCGCGGGGTCTGTCCGATCTGGTGATTATCCGTGAAAACGGACGCGAAGTGCTGCTGGAAAATTTGCAGGATATTGTGGCGTATGAATGGTCGCCAAACGGGGAAAATGTGGCGGTTTTAAATCGGACAACGGGCGAACTTGCTACGGTAAACGTTTCCTCTAAACAGGTCTTTACTGTGCCGGGTCAACTGGTAATCGGGTTTTTCTGGTCGCCGGATGCCACGAAATTGGCCTATCTTTCCCTGACAGATACACGCGGTAGTGGCGATGCCCGTCCCGCAGGCCAGCAAACCGCCCTACGCTGGTATGTGTATGATTTTACGACAAACACGAATACGGCTTTTAGCACCTTCAGCCCCAGTTCGGATATGGTGTATTACCTGTCCTTTTTTGACCAATTCGCCCGCAGCCATCGCTTGTGGTCGCCGGACAGCCGCTATCTGGTCTACGGAGAGGCGTTTGTGAATGGGCAGCAGGTGGTCAATTTGCTGGATGTGCAAACGCCGGGTAGCGCTCCGGTGCAGATTGGCGAAGGCACGATTGGAATTTTTAGCTGGAATTGAGATGCTCATTATTGCGATAAACGGCGGGGAATCAATTCCCCGCCTATGCGTAGGAAGTCCACTGAAGTGGACTCGGCATAATGCTAAAATCACGTAGGCAGTTCTGCAAAAAAATCTATCTGATTCTTACGGCAAAATTCTCCCGAAAATGATAAAATAATCGCTTCATGTGAAGTTTATCTACCTCCAAAATAAACCCATTTCTAACTTTCTTTTTGCCGATTTAAATGCTATACTATTTAGAACAAATGTTCGAATTACGGAGGCTGCAATGAACGCAATTTCTGGGCTGCAATATTTCCCGGAATACATTAGTGAAGCTGAAGAACAGCAGCTTCTGGCACTGGTAGAGTCGCACCCATGGATGCACGAATTACGGCGGCGGGTGCAGCACTACGGCTACTGCTACGATTATCGGCGGCGTTCGATTAAGCAGTCGATGGCGTTGGGCGGGTTGCCCGACTGGTTAAACACGCTCGGTCATCATTTTTACGAAGATGGCTTTTTCACAGAAATTCCCGACCAGGTGATCATCAACGAATATTTGCCGGGCATGGGGATCGCGCCGCATGTGGACTGCGAACCCTGTTTCAAAGGCACGATTTTGTCGTTGAGTCTGGAGTCGGCGTGTGTGATGGATTTTACCCATGTGCATACGGGCGCAGCGCAAGCCATGCTGCTCCAACCGCGCAGTTTGCTCGTGTTGAAAGGCGAAGCCCGTTACGATTGGAAACATGGCATTGCCCCGCGTAAATCGGATTACATTATGGGGCAAGATGTCCCGCGTGGACGGCGGGTGTCGCTCACCTTCCGCAAAGTTATTCTCAGCTAAATGCAGACGGCGGTGCGGATGTGCCGCCGTTTTTTCTATCCCCTCCACTCCCCTAGCAAAAAAGTTTTAACAATATGATGAAATTTTTATACCTTTTTTACAGGGGGTTCATGCTATGATAAGAAAGTTGTATTTTTTCAACTTTGGAGAACTCATAAGAATGAAAAAAGTTGCACTCTTGATGGTACTGGTCGCGCTCGTTTTTGCGGTGATGCCTGCCGCAGCCCAAACCGCCGAACCGATTGCCTACGGCGCTGTGGTTAGCGGGGAATTGGTGGACAATGGCTCTGCACTGTATACCTTCACTGGCACTGCTGGCGATGTGGTGGTGGTGCGCTTTGGCGATTTTGAATATGAAGGCACCCTGAACGGCGCAACTGTTGAAATCAAAGATGCCGCTGGTGTGTCGCTTGCCAAGTATGAAGGCTTCAGCACCGCCGAAACCTATGCTGCTATTCCTGCGGATGGTGAATATACCTTGACGGTTAGCACCACCGATTTGGGTGGGATTTTTACGCTGGAATTCATCCAAGCCACCATTCTGGAAAATGGTGCCGCCATTACCGGCAGCATGACCAACGAAGAAGTCAACTATTATGCCGTTGTGACCGATGCGCCCTTTACCTTGAAATATGAATTGACCGCCGGGGATTTCCGCCCGCAGGTGACTGTCAAGAAACAAGGCGATTTTGGTTTAGAAGATGTGGCGGCGATTTACGGTTCTGAAGTGACCAGTGGCAGCATGACCGTGACTCCGGTTGCCCAAACCGCGTATCTGGTGTCGTTGGACGAAGCGCTGTTCGACTTCAACTTTGATACGGTCACCGCCGATTACAGCCTGACCTTCGCCCAATAGGTTCAAAAATTACATCAATGCTGACAACAGGGGGTTCAATTTGACCCCTTGTTGTGATTCTAAGCAGTGCTGTTGATAGGCAAAATCACCCGGAAACAACTGCCTTGCCCTTCCTGACTTTCCAATTCAATTTGCCCGCCATGTTGTGCGATGATGGCTTTGGCGATGGCTAAGCCCAAACCCGCCCCCCCCGTGTGCGAGGTGCGGGCGCTTTCCACCCGATAAAAACGGTCAAAAATGTGGGATTGTGCCTCAAGGGGAATGCCGATACCGGTATCCTGTACTTCACAGATAGTCCCCTGCGGATTTGCCTTTGTTCGCACGATAATTTTGCCACCCGGTGGGGTGTAGCGAACTGCGTTCTGGATGATATTCCCCAGCGCCCGTTGCAGTTCTTCTTCGTCTGCCCAGATGTCCGGCAGCGTTTCCTCCAGCACAAGTTGAAATTCATGCTGTTGTTCTTCTGCCAATGAATGAACACTTTCCACCACGGCTTTAACCAAGCGGTTCAGCGAACTGGTTTTCATCACAAAATTCGGCGTAGCATCCAATTTGGACATGGTAATGAGCGACGTAATCAGGTTTTCTAAACGGTCAATTTGCTGAATCATGTCCTGAATGTGGCTTTGGCGTTTGGTGGGGTCGGGCGTTTTTTCCACCAGATAGGTTTTGAGCTTCATCACAGCTAACGGGGTTTTGAGGTCGTGCGAAATATCGCTGATGAAGGCGTGCAGCAACCGAATCCGTTCTGTCTGTAGCGAGGAGTCCAGCCGTATACGCTCCGCATTTTTGCGCTCGGTAATATCACGGGTGACGGTTAGCACCGCTTGCTGCCCCTGATACACAATGGGAATCGCGGCGGTTTCTGCATAAAAAGAAGATTTATCCAGCCGTTGCAGCTTAAATTCTTGCAAGGGAACCAGTTGGCGCTGGAAATACAATTGCTGGGTGAAGCCCATCACCCGTTCCAAATCCTCCGGGTGAACAAAATCGAGCATACTGTACTGCTGGACGGCTTCTAGGGTTGGCACGCCCAACATCGCCAGCGCGGATGGGTTGGCGTAGACAATTTTTCGCCGCACCCCCACGATAATCGCTTCCTGAGACAGTTCGACCAGCAGGCGGTAGCGTTCTTCGCTTTCCACCAATTTGTGGAACAGCCGCGCATTATGAATCGCGCTGGCGGCATGGTGCATCAACATTTCAATCAGCGAGACATCCCATTGGCTGTACCGATGGTCGGGGCGCTGGTCAACCAGCATCGCCACCCCCAAACGGTCTCCTTGATAGATAACTGGCACGACTAAAAAGGATAAAATGCCATATTCAGCGAGATATTTTTGCTGGGCATAGTAGAGCGACTGTCCCACCCGGGTTTGATACGACTCTTCGACCTGTGCTAAAAAGGCATGGAAAGGGTGGTCAGGGGGATTCGCCAATTCTGTGGCAACCCAATCGGACATCCCATGTGCAGCGATGGCACGGACTTCATTTCCCCCTAAATCATACAACACACAGCCATGCGTTTGTACCAATCCGGTGGCCCGCGTGACGACCATCTCCAGCACTTCGTCGGGGTCAAGCGTTTTGGTCAGCGCAGCCGCAATCGCCTGCACGGTCATCAATTCTTTGTTGCGCTGGTACAGCCGTTCCTGCATATCCGTAATGGTCGTAATGTCCGCAAATGAGACCATCACCTGCGGGGGCATTTCTGGGTCATATTCCATGCGCTGGGTATTCATCGAAAGCCAGATGTAGCTGCTGTCGGGGCGGCGAATCCCCATCACCACATGGCGT
Source organism: uncultured Anaerolineae bacterium (assembly GCA_964639245.1). GTDB lineage: Bacteria > Chloroflexota > Anaerolineae > Aggregatilineales > J027 > SB15. The sequence continues at coordinate 161,146 of CAZXCU010000009.1, read as the reverse complement.
TGTGGCTCACCTGTCCGCAAGGTCACACTAAAAGGATGTTCCGCATGGGGAAAATCCGTGCCATCTTTGCGAACTGTCATCCACGCGGAGTCGAGGAGCGGCTGACCGATGGCAGACCCCGCCGGACGGCGCAAAATCCGTTCGGCGCTGGCGTTGCAGGCAACTACCTTGCCCGTATCATCCAGAATGACCACGCCTTCCGCCAACGCCGAAACCATAGTGCCGTAACGCATTTCGTTTTCGCGGACGGCATTTTCCATGAAGTGTTGCTGGGTCACATCCGAAAAAAAGGAAAGCACCCCTGTAAATTGACCTGCATCGTCGTACATGGGTTGCGAAGTCGCTTGCACCCAGACCGGATTGCCTAACCGATGGCGCAGGACAATATTGATATTGGCGGCGGAGATGCCTTGTCGTCTTTCGGCAAGGGATGAATCGGCTTTTTCCCATTGGTCAGGCACAATGAATTTTTTGAAGTTCTGACCGATCATCTCTTCCTGTGTGTATCCCAACATGGCCGCGAAACTGGCGTTGACAAAGGTGATGACCCCCACCGCGTCAATGATGCGAATGCCCTCTAACGCGGTTTCGATGATGGTACGGTAATATTTTTCGCTGTGGGTAATACGAAGTTTTTGTGTGGTATGAATTTTTTCTTGAAAATGGGCGTTCAGCACCAGCATCACGGAAATGCTCGCCACCACTGTGACGGCTTGAAAATAGTAAATTGGGGCGGTGCCGGTCAAGAAAAAATCCATGCTGCTGACCACAAGGATGACAATGCCAACCATCCCCAAAGTTGCTCGCCGACTCAGGAAAAAGCTGGTCAGCAGCATGGGAAAAATCAAGTAGAGGATGGTGAAATAGCGCAGGTTTGCTAGCCCAAAGGCAATTGTGCCAAACACAATCAAAATGTAGACCCCAATCAGCCCACGGACTGCTTGATGATAACCGCCGTTTTTGGTCAAGCGGTAAGCCAGCAGTTTTGCCAGCAGACTCAAGCCATAGATTGCAAGGAGGGGATTGCTGACGGGCGAAAAAATGAGAAATTCAAGCAAGTACGCCGCATTAACGCCCCCCAAGAGGAGAATCAGGGAGAGCAGCAGCCGAGACTGGTAGTAATCTTCCGGGTCGGCAGACTTGACATGCGGCGTGGTCAGGGAATAGCCAAACGCACCGAGTTTAGAATCGGGAATGGCGGTTTTTAAGAGGGAGTCATCCGGGTTCACAAAATATCCCTGTCTTACAAATTACTGCATGTGACGCTTCCGTACAGACGAAAAAATTGATCGGTGATGAGGGCGGGTATCGTTCGCGGAAGCTCATTTGTTCCCGCCTCTACGAAATCCGAATGATTTTTGCGGATGTACTCAATAAAAAAACTTGATAAACAGCCAACTATTCGGAAGAAGCCACGCTACCCAGCACCAGCGCAGGGGCAACCGCGCTACCCAGAAAACAATCATCCCGATGAAGGTTTGTGGCCCTAAATACGGAACAAGAAAGGGCATTGCCAACATACCATATTTTTCTTCTCCCCGATACAAGCCATAAGCAAACAGGGGTAGCCCTAGCACCGCCCCATAAGGCCAATACGGAAAGGCGCGATTCCAGTTGACGGTGGGGCTAATTTCGACGGTATCGGCAAACCACAACCCCCACGCCAGCAGGGTCAAAAGGCCAAAACCCAGCGCCACCGCCACAATGTGTTTTTTATGCGGATTTTTCCAGAAACTAATGCAAATGGCGGCAAAGGCCAACTGTGGTTTGATGAGCGCGAGAATCATGCCCCCACTGACCCAGCGCCAATCCACCCACACCGCCGCAATCACCACCCCGATGAGCGCGAGGCCATCCACCTGTCCTAAAAACAAAATGCTCAACACTGGCAAATTGACCACCGCCAGCATCACCCGCACCCAATGGTGGTCGGGACTTAAAACAAACGCACCCCACCCAATACCAATCACGCTGACGGTTGCCAGCAGCGCAAACCCAACCTGCCAGCCTATCGCAAACAGGGGGGTGAGAATGAGAATCAGCCATGGCGGGTTATAGACTTCGTAAACGGTGCGGTTGTGCCAATCTTTGGAGGCAGGCAGATAAAAATCCATCCAATCATCGGGATAAGTACGCTCCCCAAAGACAAGGAGCAACCCGAAAAGGATGAGAATACCAATCGCTGGGCGAATTAAGCGCCAATCGAGCGTTAATTTCATGGAGGATTATTCTAACTTCTCATCGGAAAGCTAGCACTTTTTTGATGCTAAATTCGTTTATTTTTCACAGCCGTTTGTTTGAATATAATCGGCGATAGTTTGCCCCGCCACTTCATGCCCCTGTGGATTCCAATGGGTGTCATAGGTGAAATAGAGCATCGTGCTTTCCGCTGCTTTTTGCTCGAATACAGGGGTTAAATCAATAAAATGAATCCCCATGCCTTCGACCAATGCTTGGACAGCATCGCGCTGGTTGCCCAAACGGGCGACGAATTTTTCAAAGTCGATGTTGGGACTGTAGCCCAATGTGAGCCAATTTGCGCCGTTTAACACGGTTTCCGAGCCGTTTTCCAGAATCCAGCGCCGTCCGTAAGGTTCGGTGTAGCGAAAATACAGATGGGCTTTTTCGGGCATATACACCAAGCCCACACATGCTCCGCCACTGGCATCCACGATTTTTTCCAGCGCTTTTTTTAATTCGACAAAATTGGTCGAATCCGTGTAGGTGGGACGTTCCGCATTTAAAGTCCAAAGATAATAGTCATAAAACGCCAGTTCGTAATAATCATCCCCGATGTATAGTGCCAGAGGATAGGGATAATTGCCGTCTTCACTTAAGACGATTTTGGGTTCGGGTTCAATGGCTTCTCTGAGCAGGGCGGTCAGGGGGTTGCTGGCCTGTGCTTCCAGCGCGGAATAAATATTTTGTAGGTCGTTGCCTTCAAAAAAGCCCACCAGCACCCATTCACGTTCGCCCTTGCCATATTCCGTCATAATTTCGGCTTCTTCGATGGGCCCGTATCCGCGATAGGAGAGATTTAACACGGGCGTATTCAGTTCGCGGGCCAGCACATCCACCCATGGGGTTTCGACCATCCACGCATCGGTAAACGAATCGCCCAGCGCTACAATCGGATAATCGGCATAGGATTCCATTTTCATGGCGGGGACGCGGAAGCCGTTATCATCCCAGACCACCGTATGCGAACTGAGCAGGGCGGGGTTTTCCGGCGGTTTGACTCTGCCCGGCATGGCGTAAAATAAATCGCCGTAGACTTCGGTATATTCCACGTTGAGCGTGACATTTTTAGGCCGATTTTCAAGCGGGTCGGTGGAAGGCAGCAGATTCAACTGGTCGGCGGCGAACAATCCGACAGCGAAGGCACAACCGATTCCGCCGAAAACCATCAACAGGCGTGCCGCAATACCAATGAGTTTGTGGGGGTGTTTTTTCTCAGACATAGCGGCCTAGTGTAACACACAGGCCATTGTTTGCGGTGGGGCGATTTTTACCCGCCGCGCTCGTGATTTTTTACTCCTGTGTGAAAATCTCTTTCACAGCGAGGGTGAAGCCGGGTAAAAAATTTCCGCCTGTCAGCGTGCCATCTGCCCGCACAATTTGCGGCGCTTGATTGGGCGTATACACCTCAACGGTTTTGGCATCGGTGTCCACCACCCAGACGGTTGTTCCCGCCAAGAGGTAGTTATTTAATTTAATGCGTAAATTTTTTTCCTTATCCGAAGGGGAGATGACTTCCACCGCGAGTTCCGGCGCAACCGAGTTATAGCCTTTTTTATCCAGTTCCGGCTGTTTATCGGCGGACAGATACGCGACATCCGGGGCATACCGTTCCCCTTGCACTTGATAGCCGCCGCCTTCTCCGGTGACATGACCTTTGAGCTTGTTTTGGTACAGGTACAATTTAATCAGAAAACCAATGTTATAAGCTATCTCTGATGAATACGCATTGTTCGGCAAGGTGACAATCTCCCCTCCAATCAATTCGAGCCGTTCGTCGGACTGTTCAGCCAGCGTATCAAATGCTTCGACGGTCATGATTTTTGCGGGTGCAAGCATCTTTTTGCCTCCTCCTCTGACAAAATTATAACATAGCCTGCGAGGTTATTCTGCCTTATGATTGTTTTGCTGATGCAGAAAGATGCAGGAAACCCATGACTAAAAAATCCCTTGTGCTGATAACGCTCCTTGTGCTGCTGGTATCCCGGGTGGCGGGTCAATCGGAGGAGTCCACCCTTACGTATTCCTCTAAGGATGGCTTGTTTTCTTTCGATTACCCCGCCGAATGGCTGATTTTAGAAAGTGTGGCGGGACGGATTTCGTTTGCCACCAACGAAAGCGCAATGGAAAACGGGGTGCAGGTCAGTGGGGATGTCTTGGGGACAATTTTTACACCCGCCTATCTTGCCCGTTTTAATGGCATCAAGGTTCAGGCCGAACCGCCTGATGTGTTAGCCCTTGTGCTGTTGGATGGCGACTATGCCGACGCGGTGGATTATCCGCTGACGGAGGCGATTCAAGCGACAGCGCCCACCGACTATGGGCAGCGCTTGGCGGTGGCGTTTAACACAGGCAACGGAGTCGCGTTGTTGATGGTGGACACGTTCGGCGAAGAACAAACACAACTTGACGCGAATTTGCTGGCGATGATGGGGAGTGCCTTAAACAGCAACGCCGCCATGCAACCGCTTGTTCAGACATTTACCGCGCCGGATGGCTCACTCCAATTTAATTATCCGGCGGGCTGGATCGTGGCGGAGTCTGCTGAACCGGGAACGTATTTTGTGGCGAACAGTGAAGCGGCGGCGGGGTCGTATGTGGGAACGTCGGGAGTCATGCAGGCGACGGTGTATCCCCCCGAATTTTTGACCAACACGCTGGGTTTTCCGTCCGATGCGTCGCTGCTGGAGGTGGCTGTGCAAATCCCGACGATTTTTTCACAGGACATCATTTTTGAAGAAGCCATTCCCATCACCATCAGTACCCGCAGCGCCTATGTCACCGCCGGAATCAACAGCACCGACCTTGAAGCGTATATCTATATGATTGAAACGGACAAGGGTATTGGCATGATGCTGTTTGCCGGGCCGATGGTCGAACTGATTCAATATGAACCCACCTTTGAAGGGATACTCGCCAGTTTACAATTTGATGTGGTGGTGGAAGTAGTAGAAATTCCCGCCATCAGCGCCGACACACCGCTTGAACAAACAGTTCTCTTGAGCGCCGAAACGCTCCAATTTCAACTGCCGGCGGGGTGGGCGGTGGCGGAAACTGTCGAAGGCACGGCGTATATTGCCAATTCCCCCGATGCGCTGGACAGGGCGATTGTGGTTGCCCCGCCTGCCTCCGGTGAATTACAAATTTTGCTGCTCAATAACGATTTCATCGCTGCACAGGGAATTGATGTCAAAACCGAGCCGTTGAAAGTGGCAGAGGCGGTCATCAGCACCATTTTTGGCGAATTGGACTTTGATTTTAGTGACCCCGTTGAAATTGACATGGACGGGAAAACGCTGATTCAGTGGGAGGCGGTCAACCCGGAAATTGAAACGGTAGGCTACCTGATTCCGATTGAAAATGGGGTGGTGGTCATGTTTTGTGGTGCGCCGGGCGGGGAACTCAGCGCCTACCGTGAGATTTTGCCCGTGATTGCCCGCACAATGGAGCGCCCGGAAGAGTAAGGGGTATCACGGCGAGGGCGGGTTTATTGAGCTTTATTGGCTGATATTCCTCTGGTACGCTCTTATGGAGAAAGCAAAACAATGCCACACCTTCCACATAAGCGAAAAGTGTATGAGCAATCGCCTTGCTTTCTCCATGATAACCTACTGCGTCCGTGTTTTTTAAAAAACCTCGAACCTACTATAAGGTAAAGGCGAAACTCACCTCACTCCACTGTAATTCTTTCTTGAATTGCCCAAGACGGGTATGTTGATCAATCAAGACAAATTCGATGCCAGCCATTTCTGCAAAGTCGGCAAGATGGCTGCTCGTAAGGGCCTGACTAAAGCCGGTATGATGCGCTCCGCCTGCATAAATCCATGCGGTGGTGGCAACCTTTAAATCGGGTTGTGGAACCCAGAGTGCGCGAGCCACCGGTAATTTAGGGAGGGGGGCATCCGATGGTACAACATCCACTTCGTTGACGACCATCCGAAAACGATTGCCCATATCAATAATCGAGGCATTTAGCGCTGCTCCGGGACGGGTATCAAAAACCAAGCGAGCCGGGTCAGCCTTGCCCCCAATCGAAAGGGGATGGACTTCTAAGCGGGGGGTTCCGGCGGCGATAGTCGGGCAAACTTCCAGCATATGTGCGCCCAATACTTTCATGCCTGCGGGGTTGAGGTGATAGGTGTAGTCCTCCATGAAGGAAGTTCCGCCCTCTAAACCTTCACTCATCACTTTCATGGCGCGGAGCAGGGCAGCGGTTTTCCAATCCCCTTCGGCCCCGAACCCGTACCCATCCGCCATCAAGCGCTGAACCGCCAAACCGGGGAGTTGTGGCAATCCGTATAAATCTTCAAAGGTGGTGGTGAAGGCTTTGAACCCGCCTGATTCTAAAAATCTCCGCATTCCAAGTTCAATACGCGCTGCTTCTTGAATTGCGGCGTGTCGTTGCCCACCACTCCGCAAATCGGCGGCAATTTCATACTGTGCTTCGTAGTCTTTGACCAGCGCCGCTACTTCAGATTCCGTCACCTGCTGCATCAGCGCAACAAGATCGCCAATGCCATAGCCATAAACTTGATAGCCAAATTGCATTTGCGCTTCAACTTTATCGCCTTCTGTGACCGCAACTGAACGCATGTTATCGCCAAAACGGGCAACTTTGAGACCCTGCGTATCATGCCATGCACAGGCAGCCCGTGTCCAAACTGCGATTTCATTTTGCACCTGTGGGTCTTGCCAGTATCCGGCAATGACTTTGCGATTCAGGCGCATCCGCGTAGCAATAAAGCCAAATTCTCGATCCCCATGGGCGGCTTGATTCAGATTCATAAAATCCATATCAATATCTGCCCACGGAATGTCCTGATTATATTGGGTATGGAGATGGGCAAGGGGTTTCTTGAGTGCAGCTAGACCCGCAATCCAATTTTTGGCAGGGGAGAAGGTGTGCATCCATACGATGACCCCGACACAGTGTGGCGCGGCATTTGCTGCTAAGCAAATTGAGAGGATTTCTTCGGGCGTGGTCAAAACGGGTTTGCATACAATTTTTGTAGGAATCACCGCCGCATTATCCAGCGTATACACAATTTCTTCTGAATGACGTGCCACTTGCTCAATCGCCTGTGCGCCATAAAGATGCTGACTTCCCGTCAGAAACCAAACCTCATAGTTATTAAGCGTTATCATCAAAGGAGACCTTTCAAAAACGTTCTATTGTCCGTATTCGTGTTGATAGCGTTGGTAAAGTTTATCTATATCCTCGGTGGCAATCGGGATGGGGGTGCCAAGCTGCATGGATGTCCACGCAATCGCCGCATTATCTTCGGTCATCACCGCTGCTTTGACCGCCGCATCCGGGGAGGCCCCTACGGTGAAAACGCCGTGATTTTGCAGCAGGCAGGCCGGGCTGCGGCTTCCCCGCAGGGTTTCTACCACCACCTGACCAATTTGTTCCCCCCCGATGAGCGCAAAGCCACCACAGGGAATGGAACCACCAAATTCATCACCCATGGCGGTGGTGAGACAGGGAATCGCTTGCCCGGTAACGGCAAAGGCGGTTGCATAGCGCGAATGGGTGTGGGTAATTCCATAAATTTCCGGTAAATGCCGATAGATATAACAATGAGAAGCCGTGTCTGAGGATGGTTTATAGTCCCCCTCTACAACTTGACCGTTTATATCTACCACGACCATATTCTGCGGGGTTAACTTCTCAAAAGTTATCCCGCTAGGTTTAATGACAATTAAGCCTGTTTCATGGTCACGGGCGCTGATGTTGCCACTCGTCCACGCCACTAAATGATTTTTGGGGAGTTCCGCATGAAGGGCGCAAACGCGCTCACGCAGGTTGTCCAACAGCATGTTCGTTCCCTTCTTTTACCGCATTACGGATATGTTTGAGCCGTTTCATGGCGGGATTCGCCCCGCGTCCGAAAGTGTCATAAAGTTTTTTGTATTCCGCATAGAGCTGGTCATAAACGGCTTTATGCTCAGGAATCGGGAGGACAGGTTCTGCTTTGAGCTTGCCCATTGATTCAGCCGCAAGATGAATATCAGGGTACACTCCCGCCGCTACCGCCGCATGAATCGCGGAACCAAGGGCAGGGGCTTGGGCTGAACCCGCGATATGGATAGGTCGACCTGTTACATCGGCGTAAATCTGGACAAGCAGCGCGTTTTTATCTGGCAACCCCCCTGCCGCCACCAGTGCCTTGACCATGATGCCCTGTGATTCAAAGGCTTCAATGATTTCACGAGTCCCATAGGCCGTCGATTCGATTAATGCGCGGTAAATATCAGGAGCGCGGGTTGCCAGGGTCATGCCCAGCAGCAGCCCACTCAACTCCGTATCCACGAGGGTGGAGCGATTGCCATTCCACCAATCCAGCGCCACAAGGCCATGTTCGCCCGGTTTTTGTTTGGCGGCTTCGGCTTCCAGATACACATGCAAATTTAAACCTGCCTGCTGTGCGGCGGCGTGATATTCAGGCGGAACTGCATGGTCAACAAACCACGCGAAAATATCGCCCACACCGGATTGACCGGCCTCGTAGCCATACAACCCATCCACGATGCCGCCATCCACCACGCCGCACATGCCCTCAACCACCTGAAAACTATCGCCGGACATGACATGGCAGGTTGATGTCCCCATAATCATGACCATGGTACCCGCTTGGGTGGCTCGGGTAGCGGGGGCGGTGACATGCGCGTCTACATTGCCTGCTGCAACCGCAATTCCGGCTGGCAGCCCGATTTTTTCAGCAATTTCAGGCCGTAACCCGCCTACTTTTGACCCCAACGGCGCGAAGCTACCCCAGACTTTTTCCTCAATGACGTGCCGCATCTGGGGATTCAAAGCGGCAAAGTAGTCCTCAGAAGGATATTGCCCATCTTGAAACAGCATTTTGTAGCCGGCTGTACAGGTATTGCGGGCAAGTTGTCCGGTCAACTGCCAGATAATCCAATCGGCACTTTCAACAAAGCAGTCAACCGCTTCGTAAACCGCCGGATTTTCTTCCAAAATCTGGAGCAGCTTGCTAAAAAACCATTCGGAGGAATATTTCCCGCCGCAGCGATACAGCCATGTTTCGCCGCGTTCTTTGGCAATCTGGTTAATTTTGTCCGCCTGTGGCTGGCTGGCGTGATGTTTCCAGAGTTTCACATAGGCGTGGGGTTCATGCTGATAGTCAGGCAGAAAACAAAGGGGTGTTCCATCCCGCTTTACAGGCATGGGGGAACTCGCTGTAAAATCGGTTGCCAGCCCGACCACCTGCTGCGGATCAATGCCGCTTTCGCGTAGCACTGCCGGAACAGTATGGTATACCACTTCTAAATAATCCTGTGGATGTTGCAGCGCCCATTCTGGCGGGAGCAACTTTCCAGAAGGCAGCTTTTGATCCATCACCCCGTGCGGATAGTCGTAAACGGCGGTGGCAATTTCGCTGCCATCTCGCACATCCACCAGAAGCGCACGGCCTGAAAGCGTGCCAAAATCAATCCCAATCGTATACATTGTGTTCGTGTCCCTCATAAAAATTATTTGGAAAGTCAGCTCAGGTTAGCTGGTCTCAAATTGCTGCCTTAGACCAAAGAAGTTCTGCTGGGTGCTAAGGAATTTTTGCAGCGCAATAAAAAGGAGGAGCAGGCCGCCAATGACAATTTTGATCCACCAAGGGGTCAACTGACCGTCTAAAATCAGGTAAATTTGAATGACCCCCGGCACCAGTACCCCTATGAACGTGCCAATGACGTAGCCAACCCCACCTGTGAGCAGCGTGCCACCAATCACCACCGCTGCAATCGCATCTAGCTCAAGCCCGATGGCAATGGTTGAATCGCCGGAACGTTTGGACAAAGAAAGGACAATCCCCGCGAATGTGGCGAGAAAACTGCTCAACGCATACACGCTGATGATGGTACGTCCTACCGGAACCCCTAATAGCAGGGCAGCATTTTCATTCCCACCAACCGCGTACACATTCCGTCCGAAACGGGTGAAATGGGCGATGAAAAAGGCCAGCACCAGCACCGCTAAAAACGCGCCTGCCGCAAAGGTAAAACGGCCTTTGTCGGGGAAGATGTACACCAGCTTGGAGACACGAATATAAAAAGGATGGGTGATGCGGATGGATTCAGTGGTGAGGACATAAGCCATCCCCCTTGCCAAAAACATCCCGGAGAGGGTGACTATGAAGGCTGGTATTTTGAACTGGTGAATGATGACCCCCATGACCGCACCAAAGGTTGTTCCGAGCGCCAGCACCATCGCAAACACAACCAATGGATGATAGCCTTCCCGGTCAATCATCAAGGCGCAAAACACACCTGTAAACCCGATGACCGAACCCACCGAAAGGTCAATGCCACCGGAAAGAATAACGAAGGTCATCCCGATAGCTGCAATTCCGACATGTGCATTGTCGCGGAGTAAATTGCAGACCACCCGCATCGTGCCAAAACTGGAAAAGCGGGAATAACAAAACGCATAAAGGGCAAGAAAGACGATGAACGTCACAATGAGGGGTAAAAATCGAGATTTCATGCTTTTTTCCTCAAGGGATGTGTGATGAATTTTCTAAAATCTTCGGACTGAAGCAGCAAGACCAGCAAAATTACAATGGCTTTGACCACAAGGTTCGCCGTGGGGTGGAGTTCGCTCACGTACAGCCCCGCGAGCAAACTTTGAATAATCAAGACACCGATGACGGTCAGCCAGAGATGGAAGCGCCCACCGTTGAGGGTTGTTCCACCAATCACCACGGCAACAATGGCATCCAGTTCTGACCATTGTCCGGCGGTATGCGGGTCAGCAGATTTCACTTCTCCGGCGACAATGAGACCTGCAATGGCAGCACATACGCCGGAAAGCATATAGACAAATATTTTGACCAGTGTGGCATTGATGCCGCTGTAGTAGCTGGCACGCGAATTAATCCCCACCGATTCAATAAAAAGACCCAGGGATGTCCAGCGCACCAAAAAATAGATGGCAGCAAAAACCGCCAGCGAAAGATAGATGGGGAAGGGGACACCCACAATCACCCCGCGCCCGACAAAGGCTAAGGGTTCATTGGTAAAGGTTGGCGATTGACCATCCGTAATCATCTGGGCAATGCCGCGTCCTGCAACCATCAAAATAAGCGTGGCAATGATGGGTTGGATGTCCAGCAGCGCAACCAAAATACCATTCCACAGGCCACACAATGCGCCTGCGCCAATGGCAATCAAAATCACAAAGGCGGGACTATAGAGAATGCTGTTATCGCCATCTTCGCGCCGTTTGATGAGTACCACTGCCACCGCCGCACAAATTGCCATGACTGCGCCCACCGAAAGATCCACGCCCTTGGTGGCAATGACAAGGGTCATGCCTATCGCAAGCAGCATAATGGGGGCAGAGCCATCCATAATATTGATGAGGCTGCCAATTAAACGCCCATTGACAAGGCGAATGGAAAAGAAATTTGGCGAAATGATCCGATTCGCAATGAGAATAATAATTAACGCCAAGATTGTCCATAAGGCTCTGGGATTGTTCCCGAAGAGATTATTGAGTTTGAAAAAAGGCAGTTTAGCCCCCAAAAGCCCTGTTCGTTGATTACCCATGTTTACCTCTCGGCAATCGCTTGCATAATCGTGTTCTCACTAATTTGCTCGCCTTCCAATTCCATTAATTTTTTACGGTCACGCAGAATCGCCACCCGGTCACTGTAATCCACCACTTCGGCGAGTTCGGATGAAATGATGAGCATGGCTTTGCCTTCTTTCGCAAGCCGCTTGATGATGCTGATAATTTCGGCGTGCGCTCCGACATCAATCCCGCGTGTTGGCTCATCCAGAATAAGAAATTCAGGATTCGAGACCAGCCATCGCGCCAGAATGACTTTTTGCTGGTTGCCGCCGGAAAGTTCTTTAATGGGTGCTTCCGGGTTGGGTGTCACAATGTGCATCGCATCAATCATTTCTTGCGCGAGTTCTTCTTGCCGTTTACGCGGGAGCGAGTTAAACCACCCTAACTTGGCTTGCAGGGCAAGGATGATATTTTCGCGCACACTGAGATCAGCAATAATGGCTTCTACCTTGCGATCTTCGGGGCAAAGGGCAAACCCGTGACGAACCGCTGCCCGGGGAGAGGTCAAATAAGCCTTTTTCCCTTTGACATAGGCATCGCCTTTTTCGCTTTTGGCGATACCAAAAATGAGGTGGGCGATTTCGGTGCGTCCTGAACCTAACAACCCGGCCAGACCGACAATTTCACCTTTGTTCACCACCAAGTCAAAGGATTCCATCATGCCATGACGGGCAAACCCTTTTACTTCGAGGAATTTTTCTTGGGCTTCGGTACTGGGTTGTTTTCCCTGTCCGCGTGTTTCTTCGAGCAGTTCTTTGCCTAACATTTCGGAGATGAGCTTAACCCGGGGCAGTTCAGAGGTTTTGTGTTCGCTCACTTTGCGTCCATTCCGCAAAACCGTGATACGATCCGAAATTTCGTACACCTGGTCTAAAAAGTGCGTGATGAGCAAAATACCAATACCGCGTTCTTTGAGAGAACGGATAACCGAAAAGAGCGTTTGGACTTCATTTCGGTCTAGGCTGGAGGTAGGTTCATCCAGAATGAGTATTTTTGCCGATAAATCGACCCCGCGTACAATCGCCACAATTTGCTGAAGCGCAATCGAGTAGGACGACAGGTCACGGGTGACATCAATATCGACATTGAAGGCTTTCAAAAGCTCACGCGCACGTCGGTTCGCCGCTTGCATATTCACAAGGCCAAAGCGTCGGGGTTGGCGGCCCAGAAAGATATTTTCGGCGACCGACAATGTGGGGATGAGATTAATTTCTTGGTAGACCGCGCTAATCCCCAATTCTTGGGCATGACGTGGGCTACGGGGTTCAATTTCTTGACCTTCCAGAAGAAAAGTGCCAGCGTCTTTTTTATGCACCCCGGTGATCAATTTGATGAGCGTAGATTTCCCCGCGCCATTTTCCCCGAGTACCGCGTGGACTTCTCCGGCATATAAATTGAAATCAACTTCTGATAATGCAGGCGTAGCGGTAAATGTTTTTGTTAACCCGCGCACCGCTAATAATTGCTCATTGACACGCATAATTGGATTTACCTAAAATCTTTTTGTGGGGCAGCCAATGGACTGCCCTGTCAATTTTTATTTAGGGAGAAGCAACTCGGCTAAGTAGGTTCTCCCTAGTTTGTGCTAGCTGGGGGAACTGTTCGTTTCCCCTTTTTTACCGTTTAGCGGTCTGCGTCGTAGGCAGCGCGGCTGGTGTACAATTTGCCTGCCACGGGAATCCACTTGGGGAGTTCTTCGCCGTTCAAGGTTGCCACCACCGCGTCAAAAGCCGGGCCACCCATGAAGGGGCTGAGTTCGACGGTTGCGTTGGCTTCGCCTGCATCAATCGAGTCGAAGATGTCAGGAATTGCGTCTACAGAAACCACCAGAATATCCGTTCCGGGAACCAGACCGGCTTCTTTGATCGCTTCAATTGCGCCAATCGCCATATCATCGTTATGCGCCCATACCGCGCAGATGTTGGCAGGATCTTCGGCGCTCAAGAAACTCTGCATGACGGCTTTGCCTTCAGTCCGCACGAAATTTCCCGTTTCAGAACGAATGATTTGCATGTCAGGAAACAGCGCAATGACTTCATTAAAACCGGTCTGGCGGTCAGTTGCAGCCGCAGAACCCACAGTGCCTTGCAGTTCGACAATGTTGCAAATGCCCGAAGTTGCCTGCACCAGCCATGACGCAGCCAAACGGCCTTCATGGACAAAATCGGAGGAAACACGGGTTACAAACAGCGAAGGATCGGAGTCCACGTTGCGGTCTACAATCACCACCGGAATACCAGCATCCTGTGCTTCTTGAAGAACATCGTCCCAACCGCTTTCAACGACGGGGGCAAGAATGATGGCATCGACATCGCCCTGAGCAATCCATGCACGCATGGCGGTAATTTGATTTTCTTGTTCCTGTTGGGCATCGGAGAACAGCAGGTTAATCCCGCGTGCTTCGGCTTCGGCTTGGACGGCTTCGGTAAATGCTGTGCGCCAGGCACTTTCAGACCCAATTTGCGAAAAGCCGATGGTCAGCCCTTCACCGCTATCTTGTGCCTGAACCAACGGAACAGCGAATCCTAGGAGGAGGCAAATCAACAGACTGAATTTTATGAATCGCATACTCAATAATCTCCAAAACTAAGTGATGCTAAAAGGATGGTTGTGGTGCGCGTCGTTATCGCAGATAGGGTTTCCCTTTCTACTTGGATGACAGTTCTACACAGATTGGCAAAGACCAATCGTTGTATTCGATTGCTACGCGGTTGGAAGTAATAGGAGGGGTGTTAAACATTTTTGACGACCCCAAAAAATAAAGTAAATAAAAGCTATTACTTGCGACAACCTAAACTTTAACTTGCTGTGTGAACGTTCACAGTATATCATTTGAAAAATTGTGAACGTTCACATTAAGAATACAACGTTCCAAAAAAAAGTCAAGGATTTGGCACTCAAAAAAAATTCAAGTACCATACCCACCTTACGCAATGCGGGAAAATCCCCACCCTCCATCCCTCCCCAATGCTTTGGGGAGGGAAGCCGAAGGCAGGGTGGGGTCAAAAAATGTACCCAAAACGCGATTCTGCGTAAGGTGAGTACCATAGTCTGTTTATGCTTAATGGGAGTCAAAGGGAATTGATGAGAAAAACACGGGCTACCATTCATGATGTTGCCCGGCACGCCGACGTGTCGTATCAGACGGTTTCACGGGTGGTGAATAACCATCCCAGCGTTTCACCGGACACCCGCGCACGGGTGAAAGCTGCTATCCGCGAGCTTGGGTATCACCCTAACAAAGTTGCTAAAAGTTTGGTGGTGAATCAATCGCACACACTCGCCATTATGACTTTCGGGATGAATCATTACGGCCCGGCGCAAATGGTGCTAAATATCGAACGTGCCGCTAAAAATCTGGGTTACGACCTTATTTTTTCTAATATCAATGAAGCCTCGCATGGGCAGATTCAAAAAGCGTTGGGCAGTTTGGCAGGCCGCCAGGTGGACGGGATTCTTGCCATCGCCCCCGTGGTAGGAATTTCCTACGAAGAGATGGTCGCGTTTTGTGGGGATGTTCCCATTGTGCAAATTGATCCTGAATTTGGCTTAGAAGTTCCTTCCGTCATTGTCGACCAAAAATACGGCAGCCAGATAGCAACAGAACATTTAATTAGCCTTGGGCATCAGAAAATTGCAGAAATTAGCGGGCCTTTGAATTGGTTTGGTGCAATCGCCCGCCATGAGCAGTGGTTGGCGACCATGCAGCAGGCCGGATTAACGCCGGGCATGAGCGTTGAAGGGGATTGGTCAGCCAAAAGTGGTTATGAAGCTGCGAGGCGTTTAATCAAAGCCGGGAAGAGCTTTACCGCGCTGGTGGTGGGCAATGACCAGATGGCGCTCGGTGCTATCTATGCCTTACATGAACACCATCTGCGTGTGCCGCAGGATATTTCGATTGTGGGGTTTGACGACATTCCAGAATCTGCTTTCTTTAACCCGCCCCTCACCACGATTCAACAGGACTTTAATCAGTTGGGCGAAATCGGGGTCAAATATTTATTAGCATTGCTCCATGAACCTGATGCACAGATTAAACAACATATTATTTTACCAAAACTTACGGTACGGCAGAGTACCGCTTTTTTATAAACTCACCTTACGCAGAATAGAATTTTGGGGACATTTTTTGACCCCACCCTGCCTTCGGCTTCCCTCCCCAATGCTTTGGGGACAAACAGGGCAGCTTGCTGACGGGATTGAGGGTGAGGATTTTCCCGCATTGCGTAAGGTGAGTTATAAAGTTGATTCTGAGCGATTTCAGATGTTCTGAGCAATCTTTCTGCTTTGGAGACTCGCCCGGACAGAACTTCATCGGGAAAGCCTTAAACCAGCCATTTTGCTGTGTAGAAACTTTCTTCGGTGGGCATGGGCATCGTATGCACAGGCGCTTCTTCAGTGGTCATATCCTCATGGGGAGCGTCTTGAGCTTCGCCGGAGTCTTGCCCCACACCCGCCAACCACAAACCTGCAATCAGAATCCAGATACCCATAACGATCAACATGGGGGTACGTTTGCGTTTCATAAGGTCAATTCCTTTCGCCTCAATGCCATTTATAAAGGAAAATTCCGCCCCTGTCACGCGCTGTTTGGCCTGAGTGCTGCGTCCGGTAAATCCTTTCAGAGGGCGGGAATCGGCGCGGCGGACTTTTTGACAAGCACTCATACGCCCATCTAACGCGCCTTGTCGCCGCCCCTACGGGATTTCATCTGCATTGACTTGTAGGATGAAGCACTTATTGCCCTGTTACCACTGCGACGATACTAGAAAAATCTGCCCCTGAAAGAATCAGTTGCTCGGTGTGGTGATGCAGCGACACTCTGTACAGCCCACCTTCGCTTTCAGAATAATTAACATACAGGAAAGTATCGTTATCGGCTAGCCAGCTATAAAATTCTTTGTAACCGACGGACTGGGTGATTTTGCGCGAGGCTGACCCCTGCACAAGATAATATTCGTTCATGGCACGGCCTTCAGCAGTGTAGGATGTGGAGTCGGCGATAAACCATCTGCCATCTGGCGACCAGAAACCCGTATATTCGCCCCCGAAGAGGCGGGTGAAACGGGTAACTTCTAAAGTTTCCGTGTCCATCAAGTACAGACTGTAGCCGCCAAGTTCCGGGTCAGGCTTGGAAAATAGGACGGACTCCCCATCTGGCGAAAAACTCACAAAAAAACTTTCTTCCAGATGACCGGTCAGGTTTTGCGCCTCCGACAAATCGGCTTTGACGCGGTACATATCGGTGTAGCGGTAGCCCTGTCGTCCGTCAAAATGCAGCCATTCCCCATCAGGTGAAAATCCCGCAATAAAATCAATCCCAAAATCTAGTTCGATACTCTGGTGTTGTGTGCCATCCGTTTTCATCCGATAGAGGGTGAGGTCGGAGTGAAAATAAATCCAGTTCCCATCCGGGGAAAGCGCCACAAAAATATAAACTTGGTCAGGGCGGGTGAGGGATTGTAACTGTTCGCCATTTTCGCGGATGCGATACAACTGCATAGGGTTATCTTGGGTCTGGGCAGAAAAATAGAGCCAACCATCGCGCCACGCATCAAAGGAATAAATGCTGAGGGTGTCTGTCAAAGGCTGGAAATTTGTGCCGTCAGCCTGCATCCGATACAGCCCATCGGCATCTGAGAATGCGTCCACCACCAGATACAACCAATCGCCTAACCACCCCACCGGATAACTAAAAATGCTTGGCAGAGTGAGGATATTTTGCTGGTCTGATCCGTCTACTTTGACCCGATACAGGTCAGCCGTGTCCGCAGCATCGGAATTTTCTGGATGGACGGTGTAGTAAATCCAGTCTTGGGCGGGGGAAAAGGTGTAAAACTGCTTGCGTCCTACGCCTGTGGTCAATTGCTGCGAATGTGTGCCATCCACTTCTATACGGTAAAACTGCCCGTCTGTCCCGGTGTACAGAATCCAGTCCGCAGGGGCTGGTTTAACACCCCAACTGCTCATCATCAAAAAGAGAATCGTTAGCCATGTTCGCATAAACCCATTGTAGGGGGGTGGTGGGCGGGCTGCTTGACGCTTGCCTGACAAAGAATCTATCCGTCAATTAAAACGTTGGCATGATTTGGTGCGGACATGCGGGCGGATGACGGTGCGGCAAACTTTGATATGAAAATGAGACTCATATGCACGCGCCCTCTGTAAGACATCCACCCCTACCGCCGAAAAAACCATATTTTTTTGTATAATACCTGCTATTGATAAGGAGAAGCGAACATTAAGATTCATTTTTTAGGCGGGTCGGATGAGGTTGGCGCGTCATGTTTATTGATTGAGTTGGACGGGGTGCGTCTGCTGGTGGATGCAGGCATTCGCGTATCGCCCAAAGCACGGGATGGGCTGTCGGGAGAACTGCTGCCGGATTTGTCGCCGTTAAGCGGTCTGCCCCTGGATGCGGTGCTGATTACCCATGCTCACGCTGACCATATCGGGGCGGTGCCGCTGGTGCTGGGTGCAAAACCGGATACCCCCGCCTATGCCACCCCCGCGACGATTGCGCTGACAGAAGTGATGCTGGCGGATGCGCTGCGCTTGATGGACAACCGCCGCGAAGCCGAAGGGGAACTGCCGAGTTATGATGAAAAACAACTCGCCGCATTGACTCAAGCATTGCGTCCGGTGGGTTTCCATCAGCCGTTTATTTTGAGTGGCAAAGTGCGGGTGCAGTATTTTCAGGCGGGGCATATTCCCGGTGCTGCCAGTGTTTTTCTGGAAAGCGGGGAAGGCAGCATTTTGATTAGCGGCGACCTGTCTTTTTCGCCGATGCGTGCCACACCCCAAGCCGAAGTTCCGCCCGTGAATCCGCATGTGTTGATTCTGGAAACCACTTACGGGGGAAAACTCCACGCCAACCGCCGCGCCGAAGAAATGCGGCTGACGGCCTCTGTGAAACGGGTGGTGGAAAATGGCGGACGGGTGCTGATTCCGGCCTTTGCGCTGGGACGCGCCCAGGAAGCGGCCTTGATTCTGGATGCGGCGGTGGCGAACGGCGAACTGCCTGAGATTCCAATTTATCTGGATGGCATGACGCGCAGCATCTCACAGGTGTTTGCCCGTTTTCCAGAATATCTGAGTCCGCAGTTGCAAAAACATCTCCAGCAGCCAGACAACACGAATGGGTTGTGGCGGAGTCAGGCGGTCAAATTTGTGGCATCGATGGCGGAACGGGACACGATTGCCCGCACGCCCGAACCGTGTGTGATTATCGCGTCGTCGGGGATGCTAACAGGGGGTGCTTCGCCCGTTTACGCCAAACAACTGGTCAAAGAACCCACCAGCGCCATTTTTATCACCGGGTATCAGGACGAGGAATCGCCGGGCAAGCGGCTGCAAATTCTCGCGGAAAATAAGGGCGGGTATCTGGTGCTGGAAGGGCAAAAATTAGCGGTGGAATGCGAAGTCGGCACCTACTCGCTGTCGGCTCATGCCGATGAAAATGAATTGACCCACTACGCCGCGCAGCTTGACCCGCAGTGGACATGGTTGGTGCATGGCGATCAAGCGGCGCGGCAACGGATTGCGGCCTTGCTCAAGGAACGCAGTTTGCGGGTGCGCCTGCCAGAATTGGGGCAGGTGGTCGAACCGGATATTCGCGGCGGGCAGTTCTGGGTCAAGAAAAAAGGGGTGGGCATCGGGCAGGCGCTGAACGGAGACAGCCTATGGGAAGCGCTGCGCCAGCATGACATGACCGGGGATTCGCTGGACATGGAAACCCTGCTCGTTTTCTGGTATGGCGACGAAACCACCGACCCCGCCGAAATGCAAGCAGTGTTGGAGTCTCATGCGTGGTATTTTGCGCCCTCACAGGCGGGGCGGTACAAAATTTTCACGCCCGGTCATGTCGCCCAACGCCGTCAACGCTTCGCATGGATGGCAGAATTGGGGTCATTGACTCATCGCCGCCTGTTGATGTTGCGTCAGAATGATAAAAAATTATTTCTGGGGATTGCGCGTCAGGTGCAGGATGACCGTCTAATCATCTGCACGAGTCAAAATTTTAACGCGAATGTGCCGCTTGAAACGGTGGTGCATGTGGGCGAGGTGTTTCTGGATGAATTTCCCCTCGATGCCGAAGCGCAAGCCGCGTTGCAGCAGGTATTGGTACAGCAAGAAGCCGAACTCGCGGAGTCGTCTGCCGAGGCACTCTCAATTGAGCAACTCCTGACGCTTGCCGATGGTAACACGCGCAGTTTGTCCGAAATTGTCACCCAACTTGGCCTTGACTTGCCGGACGCAGACAGCCAATTCCGCCTGTTGTGGCGCTTCATTACTTTCGGGGGCAATGCGCGGTATGGTCACTATCAGGTAAGTTCGCCCAAACCCGATGAATTTTCCTACATCGAGGCGCGGGATCGAGTCCTTAAATTGCTGCCGGATACGCTGCGGAAAGTGTCGGCAGACCAAGAAAAGCATGTGCTGTCGCTGCGCTTTGATTTTCCACTCGTTGCCAGACAGCGTTATGCCCGTCATCTTGAGCAAGCCGCGTTTTTGACCGGATGGACAATTGAGGTGAATCCGACCACCCATCAAGGCGCATTGGATTTGCTGGTGCGGCAGTTGGTGCCGGATGTGATGCAGGTGTCGCTGCGGATGGATCAGCGCGTGGTGGAAATCAAGGTGGAGCGCCTACCGGAGAATTGGGCAGCGCTGCAAGCCCAGTTTTTAGAGGAAACAGGTTTTCAGTTACAAAACAAAGCCCAGCCCGGTGTGGGGACTGCGCCTGCTACCGAAGCCCAAACCATTCAGGGGCAGCCCATCGAAATTAACGCGGCCTATGGCATTTTGCGGCAGGCACTTGAACCCTACAGTCTGTACAAAACCAGTCTCAAACAGGGCGGAATCGTGTTGAGTTTCATCACGCCGGAAGTCGGGATGCGTCACCAAGCATTGATTGAAGCGTTAGCACAGGAAACCGGTTATCCGCTTTCGATTCATCCCCATCCCAACCAGCAGCAAATCATGCAGGTGGTATTGGGCTTGTGTCAGGCACGCGGCCTCAAGCTCAAGAAAAACCCCAGCCTGCAAATTGCTGAAAAACAAATCACCATCGAGCCGATGAGTCCGTTAAACGACGCAGACCGGACAGCCCTCCAGCAGCAAATCATGCAGGAGACCGCTTATAGCTTGGTCATTAAGTAATGGGTTAGTCGATGTTGACCTTTTGTTCCCCCTCGCCATTTCTTGGGAGGGGGTGACGTATCTCAGGTTGCGGGATTCAGCCATGCCAGCGCGAGGGCGCGTTCTTCAAACATCTGCACCTCGATTTCGTTTTTGCCCTGCGGGTAGGCGTGCCAGTACAGATACATGATGTAACCGAGCGAATTGTTGGGAATCATCACGGCGATTTTGCAGCGCAGCGCGGCGGGTTTGGCATCGCGCAGTTCGTTCATTTTCTGGCGCAAATAGGGCGTGAGGCCGACTTCGGGAAAATCGTACAGCGCCTTCAATACCTTGTCCTTTGACCATCGGCTAAACAGGGTGGACAAAACCTGCTGGCAGAAATCAATGCTCTGTCGGTTGACGGTTTTCAGCGATACAAGAACGGTGTCTTCATGCAGCCATTCCAAACCTAAAAATTCTTTATCAGCAATCATCGTTTGCAAGTCGGTTTTGAGAGAGTCCATCGGCGTGGATTCCTTCCATTTGGGAGAAGTGACGTTTCTCTTTATAATAGGATACTATTGGTTTTCTGACGAGGCGCGACATGAAAAAATATCTGGTTGTGGGGCTGTTATTTTTCCTTTTTCCGGTTGGAGTGTTTGCCCAACACCCGCAAAAGCATAGCCCGCAGGACGGGCGGTTGGGGCTGCGCTATCAAGACCTGCCGCAAACCTACATTTTCCCTGACCGCGATTACACCCTGAATTATCCTGAGGGGTGGGTCACGAAAACCACCGCCGATACTGTCACCTTTGCCAACACTGCCGAGTCGCTGGCCTTGCAACCGATTGCATTGCAGGCAGGGCAAATGCAGGTGCTGTTTGTGCCATTTTTGCGGGTTCAACTTGCCCCGCCGGAGGTCAATCTCACGCTGGACGAGGTGATGGCGCTGGCGATGGAGGGCATCGCGCAGGACGGGGACGCGCCGGTTTTTGGCGACTCGCAGCCCTTTGTCAGCACGCCCTATGAAACGATTTATCGGGTTGGTACGGTGGACGCGGTAAACACGCTGCTGATGGTTATGCGGGTGGACGAAGAAAATTTCCTGTTTATTGCTGCCTCCGGGGATGTTGAAATTTTCACGATTGCGCCGGCGATGGTGGCGAGTCTGGTGTATGACCCCAACGCAGATACGCTCTGGCAGGTGCAGCGCTCCACCAGCACCGTCGATAGTTTTGGCGAATTTTATGATATGACACTGGCAGCGAATGGCAATGTGTATGTGGCGATGGGGCTGCGTGGGATTCAGGAAGTTGACCAGAATGGCAATGTTTTACGCCATGTTCAGCCGGATAGCCAGATGTCGGTTATTGATATGGCGGTCAACCCGGATGGGCGTTTCTGGGTGGTGGATGATTTTAACCAGCAACTGCATCTTTTAGGCGCAGGGGGGAATATCATTTTTAGCTTCGGGGATGAAGCCCGCTACCAGCAAATTGAACTCGGCGCGAACGGTTATATTTATGCCTACGGGGTGTTTACGCTGGAAAATACCGAAACAGTGGGCATTGTCCAGATTTATACGAATGACGGCGGGTTGGTGCGCCAATTTCAGGCCAGCCGCGATTCGGAAGGCTTTACCTATTTTACCCGTATGCGGGTGGGAGCAGACGGCAAAATTTATCTGGCTGATTTGATTGATGGGATGCGGGTGTTTAATTCTGAAGGCGTGCTGCTGGAGGATAATTTTCTGGCAGAGGCACTCGGCGCAACATCTTTTACGGCGATTGATGTGCAGGGGGCGTATCTGACGCTGGCGGTTGCCAATGGCAAAATTTATACGTTGGATGTACAGGGCAATATTTTGCGGGTGATGGGTAAACCACAGACCAATGTGGGGGGAGAATATTTGCCCGGCGAACTGGCAACGACGGTGGGCGTGGTGCTGCTGCCAAGCGGGGATGTCATCGCCGCCGACACGAATTTTAGCTATTCCCAGATTTTGCGGTTTAGCTTTTCGGGCTTATAAAACCGCGCCAGCAAGGTCATTTTGCCGAGTTGGAGTTCATCGCCTTCGCGCAGCAAGCGGGGGGTATGCGGGTCGAGTTTCATGCCGTTGATGCGTGTGCCGTTGGTGCTGCCCAAGTCTGTCACCATCACCAACTGCCCGTTGCAAATGACTTGGGCGTGCCGCCGCGAAACACCGGCGGTCAGGCCATCATAGGGGAAAAAATCCACCAGCGTAATTTCGGGGTCTTTGATAATCGCCGATTCATCGGTGCTGCTGGCACGCCCCAGAATAATCGGTTTGCGGGGCGAAATGACCATCTGGCTGTCTTTGTCTTTAATTTGCAGAATCAACAGGTAATCATCTTCAAACAAAAACTGACCCCATTTCCATGACGAACGGAGGCTTTCTTCGTTCAAAATGTTGGTGACAAGGTAGGTTTTGTTTACATCCGAATGTTCATCTTGAAGCGGCGTGTGACATTTCCGACAAAATGTTGCATCGGGTGGGTTGTCCGTGTTGCAGGCTTGACAGGTCAGCATGATCACCCTCATCTTTCTGTTCTTCATAATGATACACGAATTTTGTCTACCGACGCTAGCCCATGCAAGCGGTGCAAGTACATCAAATTGGGCGCGAATTGCCTTGTGCCAGTTGTGTGACCCCCATCCCCAGCCCTTCCCCCGAATATCAGGGGAAGGGAGCTACACCAAGCAACTCAAAGTGACTGCGGGCGGGGTCAATTGCTTTAATAGCGGCCTTGTGGCTATAATAAAAGCGAAATTCCCCAGTGTGATGGAGCATTGTGATGGCAAAAAAGACCAATAATTTCAGGAATTTATTTTTTATCCGCCGCCGTCCGAAGTTAGGCGTGCCGATTGACTGGACAAAACCCAGCGATGCCGAGTATCAGACCTTGTTAGAATATGAAGGTTTTATTTCCCCCAGAAGTTGGAAAGACGACAATGTTGATGATTTTCCTGTTCTCAAACAAGATTTAGCCGATTTACAGCAGCATATGATGGAATATTTCTGGGAACTCAACCAGAAGGCGCTGCATTACCAGAATCAATTTTATTTGTACCAGTGGATTTTTATGTTCGGGGCGCTGGCGACGACAGCCTTAGGCGCGTTCACCACCTATGCCTATACGATTGACGGCGCGAACGACAAACTTTTTGACATCATCACCGCCCCGCAGTTGTTCGGGATTATCACCGCGATTGTCAGTGGTGTGACCGCGTTTTTTAACGTCATCAGCAACCAGAGTGCGCCGCAAGCGCGTTGGGCGACTGCCCGCCGCTTGGCAGAAGAACTCCGCGTGACTTATTACCGTTATATTGCCCGTCTTGCCCCGTTTGATGGCGCTGACCGGGTACAAAAACTCCGCCAGCATATTTTGACTGTCCGCCGCAAAGAAAACGAGAGCAAATAAGCCATGACCACACCAGCCATTCCTCCACAAGAATCGGCAACTCCGCCGACTCCTAGTGTCTCTAATCAACCGACGGGAACGGTGAAAGTGCCACCGCTTTCGGCCCAACCTTTGGATGTGCGTACCAGTGATTTGCTGCTGCGGGTGTATCTCAAAAAACGTTTGCAGGGGCAAATTGATTTTTACCGTAACCGCGTGCGCGAATATGACACCAACGCCAATTTTATCATGGTGATGGGTGCGGCGATTATGGCGGTTTCGGCGGTGGTTTCCACATGGGGCGCAGCCGAAAACAGCGCTGAACTTGCCCTCATTACGGCGTTGCTACCCGCCGTTGCTGCGCTGATTGCATCATTCCGTCAGTTGTATCAGTGGGAAAAACAATCCACGCTGTATCGGGATGCGATTATTGGGCTGGAAGAAGCCAAGCTCATCACGCCTGATGATGATGTGTATAACCCCAAAGAGGCTTTGGCCTATCTGGGCGTGCTGGTGAATGCTGCCGAAGAAGTCTTCATGGCCGAAATCAACCAGTGGGGTCAGGTGGCAATGGGCAAAACCGACGGCAACAAAGACAGCCTCGATAAAGCGCTGGGTGAATTGGCACTCTCCGAAGCCGATGAGCAGCAAGCGGCGGATATTCAGGAAAAACGTCTGACCGGAGATCATCCCAACGTACCCGGCGTGAACTAAACTGTTTATGCCGCGTGCGCTGATTTTTACTGCCCTGACATTGCTTGGGGCAGTCTTTTTTGGGGCGTAGGATTTTTGCCTGCATTGGTTTTGACGTATCATACACAAAACGCAGGGTGAAAACGGCAATGCAAAATTTTACCGGTCAAAAAATTGGCATGTTTCAGGTCGAGGCGCGGCTGCACGAGGGGGCAGAAAGTACCCTCTACGCCGCTACGCAAACAGATGCCCGCCGCAAGGCCATGATTAAGTTTTTCCCCATCACGGATGCCAGCACTTTTACCACATCCATGCAGTCCCTTGCCAAACTGGTACATCCCAACATTGTTGCCATGTATGATTTCGGGATTCATGCCGGATTTGGCTATGCAATCATGGCACGAATCGAGGGTGAATCGCTGGCGCAACGGATTCAAAAGCGCGGCAAATTGGACGTGACCGAAGCCATCGCCATTTTGACTCACACAGCCGCAGCCCTGCATTACGCGCATTTGCTCGGCGTGATTCACAACAACCTGAAACCATCGAATATTTTGCTGGATGATAAACACCGCCCGTATTTATCCGATTTTCGCGTCTTGGGGGTGGGACGCAGCAGTGAAACGCTGGCAGTGGCTGCGACAGTGATTCATGCCGATTATCTCTCGCCGGAATTGGGGCAGGGGGAAATTGGCAGTCGTGCATCGGACATTTATTCACTCGGCGCGATTGCCTTCCATATGCTGTCCGGCAATTTGCCTTATGTTGCATCTAGCCCGATGCAAGTCATCATGAAACACATGAACGACCCCCTACCGGAATTGTGGGGGGTGTCGGTAGAACTGGAACAAATCATTCACAAAGCCATGGCGAAAAATCCATCCGAACGGTATGCAACTGCCAACGAATTCCAAAAAGCGCTGGAATCGCTGGCGAAAAGCGATTTTTTTGCTGCTCCCGAACCGGACTCGTTTGATACTTCGCTGCTCGAACCGATTGACCTTGACACAGAAAAATCTCCTCATGAGGATGTCTCCGAAGATACGATGGAATTTGAGCCGATAGGGGAGATACCGGATTGGCTGAAAAAGGATGAGGATGAAACCGCCTCTCTTGAGGTTGATGAAGCATCGCTGCCTGATGGGCTTGCACCAACAGATGAAGAATTGAACGATATTTTGCTGCCGCCTGCCCGACCTGCGGCCATCGAACCCCCGCCACCACCGCAACCGCTCCCCAAACCGGCTGCCCCCCCCGCACCCGCGACTCCGGGTAGTGTGCCGCAACCCCAAGCCCAACCGCATTTTGGCGCACGCGAACAGCAACAAGAAACCTCTGAACGGGCGCGACAAGAAGAAGAAAAATTACGAAATGTTATCCGCGAAGTTGTGGCAAAGTCTAAGGCTTCTATGCCAACCGAATTTAGTGCCTATTATCCGGGCAAAATTCAAGCGGCGGCGGCCTATGCGTTGATGGTGTTTGCTCACCTTGCCGATGACAAAACCCGCAAAGGCATCGAAGACACCGCACGGCGTTTTTCGGGGATGATGGGTAGCCAGCAACTGTCTGCCACAGCCAGCAGCCAAATCGAGATTGCTGCGGGGACACCGATTACGTTTGTGCCGCAGGTCGCAGGGGTGAGTTTTAACCCGCCGGAACAAACGATTGTGTGGACTCCGGCGACAGACCCCTACAAAAGCGCTACCTTTTTGTTTTCCACCCCCGCGCATTTGATGACTGATTTGACAGGGCGGGTGCTGGTCTTTAACGGGGCGCTCATCGTTGGCGAAATTCCCCTCCACATGGCGCGGGTCGAATTTGGCGCGATGCCGGAACTTTCCAGCGAGGCGCAGATGAAAAAATATGAGGCAGTGTTCGCGTCCTATTCGCATAAAGATACGCCAGTGATGGAATTTTTCCGTCGGCAGCGTGAACGCTTGGGGCAAAAAATGCTGGTGGACATTTACGATTTACGGGCGGGGGAACATTGGGCAGACCGTTTGTTGCAGATGATAGAGGAAAGCACGGCCTTTCAATTGTTCTGGAGCAAGGCCAGCGCCGAGTCGAAATATTGCCGTCAGGAATGGGAATACGCGCTGAAATTTCTGGATGCCCGTCCGCGTTTCATTCAACCCGTGTGGTGGCAAGAACCGATGCCTGCCCCGCCGCCGGAATTGGAACAACTGCATTTTCAACGGGTGGCGTTGCCGCCAGTCACACGGGTGCAGTTGATTGCGGGGAAGATGCGAAATTGGTTTGGGGGGTAAACAGGAGTACAATTAGAAAAAACAAACATCTGATATGCGTCGCTTACAATGTGGTCTTGTTATAGGCTTAACTCTCATTGTCTTCATTTTGCTGGCATCTGTTTTTTTGCTGAGCAGTGAAGGTGAATCGCCTAATATTCAACCTTCTCAATCAGAAGTTAGTGTTCAAGCCAGCGATACCGCGACTCCAAGTGCGACTCCGCTGCCTACAAACTCGCCACGTCCTAGCGGGACGGCTACCCCCACGCGAACGCCAACAGTAACCCCTACCGCTACAATGACGGCGACATCTACCTCTACGTTAACCGCCACGCGAACTCTCGTACCTTCGCTTACCCATACCAGCACACTCCTGAATCCGATTGACATGACCGCTTCTGCAAGTGCTGGATTGGCAACTCCTACTGGAGAAGGTGCTTTACTACCGACCCAGACCGGGTTGCCAAATACAGGGGGTGGAGGCGGTTTTGATTATTATATTGTGCAACAAGGGGATAGCTTGTCCAGTATTGCCGCGCAGTTTGGCATAACTATTAATGCGCTTGTGGAAGCGAATAGTTTAGTGAATCCTGATGTGTTGGCAGTAGGGCAAGAATTGATTGTCCCTCGTCCAATAAGCACTCCTACATCTGATGTTGGGCCGGACGAAACAGAAATAGTGGTTGAAGATATGCCAACTTTGACTGACAATCAAATGACCGCAACCGCAATTATTGCGACCAATGCGGCGATAGAAACTGCTGTAGGGGGAACACGCACCGCAGTCTTTACGCCACAGGGGGAAGGGCTGAATCCTATTTTTCAAACAGCCACCGCTTTGGCTGCTGCAAATCGCCCATCTCCAACGCTCGATTTAGGATTAACCGCTATTCAAATGACAGCAACTTGGATTGCTGGTACTAATCAAGGGATAATGACGGCGGTGGCAGCTACGCAAACAGCGCTTGCTCCGACTCCAACGCCTGATGCGGGTGGGGGGATTGAGCCGGATGAAACGGAAGTTTCAGCAGTTGATGAAACCGCTATTCCGCCGACTGAAAGCCTGTCAGCCGTTCAAATGACTGCTACTTCACTGGCAGCGATTTTAAATCCTGCGGGCGCAACCCCTACTTCCGCGCAGCTTCCCGATACAGGCGGGGGATGTGGCAAACCCGAAGGTTGGGTCGATTATTTTATTCAGGCGGGCGATACCCTGCCGAATATTGCGGAACGGGCCGGCATTTCGCTGGCGGAACTGATGCAGGGCAATTGTTTTGAAAATCCGACCATTCCCGATGAAGCGGCGATTATTTATGTGCCACCATTGCCAGAGGAAATCGCCCAAGCCAATTCCAATGAATTTGAGGTGGTGGATGAATTGGGGCGTGTGGTCGGGGAAGGGGTAGTGCGCCTGCTAAGTCCCGGCTCAATGCTGTTAGGGGAAGCCTCCGAAGTGCTGGTACAAATTCAACTTTACCCGCCTGCGCCGGATGAACAAATCACCCTCGAACCCCCTCCTTCTGTCACCCCGCAACTTGGCACCCCCGCACCCACACCGAGTCCCTTGCCCATCACCGATATGCAATTTGTCGAAGTGCGGGAGGAAATGGGGGCGGTGTTGCAGGGTGTGGATATCGATAATTTCATGGTGAGTGCCTTTCCGCAAAATGGCATCCTCAAAATCGACTCCAACCCGCAAATCGTCAATCAATGGAAATGGGGGATTCGTCCGATTGGCGAACAGGCCTTGGGCATCAATCGGCTGGAGGTGATGATTTTTATTCCGATGGTGGGGCGCAACGGCGAAGATTTACAGCGTCCGACCAATTTTATCCCTTTCACGATTGAGGTGTTGCCATCGGGCGAAGTTACTTTAAAAAGCACCTCTCCTGAGGAGGATGATTCCAACTTGCTTTTGATTGGAGTCGCGCTGCTGGGGGCGGTGGGGGTCGCGGGTGGGGCGTTGGGGCGAATCGGGTATGTGCTGCTCAAACGCCGCAGTCGCCGCAAAATTTTTATCAGTTACCGCCGCGCCGATAGTCAGGGCTTCACCGGGCGGATTTATGACCGTCTGGCGCAGAAATTTGGCGATGCGAATGTGTTCATGGACGTAGAAGCGATTGAGTACGGCGAAAATTTTGTGCAGGCGATTGAAGATGCGGTTGGGCATTGTGATATTTTGATTGCGGTCATCGGGCGCTACTGGGTGGATATGACCAACGATGCAGGCACACGGCGGATTGATGACCCCGAAGATTTTGTGCGCCTAGAAATTGCTTCGGCACTAAAAAAAGGCGTGCGGGTCATTCCGGCGCTGGTGAATAATGCGGAAATGCCCGCCGCGAAGGAGTTGCCGGACGAACTACGCGAACTGTCGCTGTTGAACGCGATTTCGCTCCGCAACGACAGTTTTGATTACGATATGCAGCGCTTGATTGATGCGCTTAAAGGGCATGACTAATCTATTTGACTTCTTAGAAAATTTGTTCTACTATGGAGACAGTTTCCGCTTACTATTCTGAGGAGAGGTGTCTGATGTTTAACCATATTGGAACAGTTTCTATTTTTGTCAGTGACCAGCAGCGTGCCAAAGAATTTTATACCAATATACTGGGGTTTGAACTGCGGCAGGATGCCCCGCTTTTTCCCGGTGCTGAGGCGCGGTGGATTGCGGTTGCGCCCAAAGGGGCAAAAACCGAACTCATTCTCTATTTGCCGGATGACAATTGGGCGCACTATCAGCAGGTGGTGGGCAAAGCACAACCCGTGACGCTCAATGTCTCCCAGATTCAAAGCCTGTATGAAGATTTAAAAGCCAAGGGGGTGGTTTTCTCGCAAGCCCCCGACAAGCAGCCATGGGGAACATTCACCACGTTTCAAGATTCCGAAGGCAATTGGCTGTTGATGGTCGAACCAGTGGGCTAAAGCAAGGTCTTGGGCGGAATCATCTCCCGCCCCTGCTTATCTTGCCAACATTTTATCCACTATCTGGGTGATTTCGCGGACGGTGGGCAAGGTGTCCTTAAATAACACCGCCACCTCTAATTTCAAACGGGGCAGCACCCTGCTCTGGTAAATTCCCTGCGTGTTGGTCGGAAAACGTAAAAATTTCTTGTGTTCACCGAGTACATAAAATAGGGCTTCTTGGTAAAGCGGGTCGATCATCCAATATTCGCGCACACCTGCTGTTTCATAATAGGCGAACTTTTTCACTCTATCCCGATTATCGCTTTCTTCCGAAATGACCTCAATCACCAAATCGGCAGCGCCATCCAGATAGGTTTCGGTTAATTTCGCCAGATTGGGCGTTGTGACTACAAATAAATCGGGTTCGGGCGCTTTAATACCACCTTCCACTTGCAGCCGCATGGTGATATTTTCGCGGCGGAGTTTGCCTTCCTTCGTTGCTTCAAGGTAATCTGTCAGCAAGATATACAAAAAACCGACAATTTCGTTGTGTCGCCCCGTCGCTGGTGACAATTCAATAACCCTTCCATCTTCATATTCAACCCGCTGGCCTTGAAACTGAGTCAAATAATCCTCAAAACGGATATTTTCCGCGATGATTTTTTCGCCTGCGATGAAGGTGGTCATGCTTAGTCCTCCCGATTTTCTCTGGTGACATCCCCCGCCAAAAAGCGTTTCATCGTCCCCGTGGCGGTTTTGACGACCAGCGCCCCATCTGAATCTACGTCGACGGCTTCTCCGGTGAAACCGCCTTCCATTGTCACCTGTTTATTCAGGGTACTCAGCCGATTTTTCCATGCGCGGTGCAAACTTTCGTTTGGCTGGTCAATCCAACGGTCAATCCCGATCAGAACTTGCTGAATCAGGGTGGGGCGGTCAATCGGTTGCCCGGTGTGATGGGTCAAGCTGGTGGCGGTGTCGGCAAGTTCTGTGCCGCTAAACTCCACGCTGATATTCAAACCAATCCCCAGAATCACGGCGATGAGTTTTTCATTTTGCCAGACGGCTTCTGCCAGAATCCCGCAGATTTTTTTGCCATTCACCAAGACATCATTCGGCCATTTGAGAGTCACTTGCTGCGGGAGCAAGGGTTCTAGCGCTTCCGCCACCGCCAAACTGCCAATCGTGGTCAGATTCTGGGTGGGGCGACGGGTTTTTAAAATCACGCTCATGGCGATGGCGCTGCCGGGGGGAGTCATCCACTGGCGGTCATAGCGTCCGCGTCCACGAGTCTGTTCATCGGCAACCACCACCGCACCACTGGCTAAAAAGGGCATGTCGTTCAGCCACTGCACCGCGTCGTTGTTGGTGCTGCCCGTGCTGGCGAAATAGCGCACCGGACGCGGCCGGAGGATTTCCTGTAAAAGTGCTTCATTCATAATGCCTGTTCCTGTTGTTGTGTTTCCGTGAAAATCTGACCGCAAATTTCAAAATCTGGCTATACTTAACGCGATATGAAACCACGAAATTTACTCCCCCTATTGTACGCTATCCTTGCCAGCCTGATGGGGTTGGTTGGTCTGGTGATTGGTTGGCGCTGGTGGTTATCGCAGCAAAAAAACGGGGAAATTCTCCCCGAACCCGCAATCGTACCTGTTCCGCTTAGGGAGATAGAACCCGCTATTTCTGAACCCACACGCTGGCAAAAAATTCAATTGGCAGTTGCCCGTTACCAACCCGCGCTGGCGATTTTACGCTTGTTGGCGCTGCCCATGATCGGAGTGCTGGCCTACCAAGCGCATGTCCGTTTTGCCGATTCGGAACTGCTGGAACAGGCGGATAGGGGCTTCTGGTGGTTAGCGGCGGGGGGATTGCTGCTGCTGGTCATCACACCAACACTGCATGTTGCGGAATCGCGTCCACCGGTGAATTTGAATCTGGCAGGCAAGCGCCGACTGCTGATGGGCGGATTCGTCTGGTTGGTCGGGGCGGGGTTGTTGGTATATGCGGCGCGGCAATACTGGGATTTAAAAGAATTTGAAATGCCCACTCCTGCCATGTACAACCGTTTCGGGGTGGGGCTGCTGCTGTGGCTTGGCGGGGGATTGCTTGTGACCCGTTCCGCGACTCCGCCTGTGCCGAAAATCACCGTCTGGCTGCCTGTGGTGGTGTTTGTGCTGGGCATCTTTTTACGCCTGTATGATTTAAGCGAACAGCCACGCGGCATCTGGTACGACGAAGCGATTAATACGCTCGAAGCCCGCCACATTTTGCAGGAGGAGGATTACCGCCCCATTTTTGTTCCGAACATCACCGCCGCCCATTTATTTTTATACGCGGCGGGATTAGAAATTTTTGGCGAAACCAGCATCATCGGGCCGCGTTTGCTGAGTGTTTTTTTCGGGGCAGCCAGTGTTATTTTGGCATTTCTGGTGGGGCGGTTGCTGCGGGATGCTCATTTCGGGGTGCTGTTTGCCCTGCTCATGGCGGTGATGCGCTGGTCACTCAATTTCAGCCGAATCGCCATGACGGGCATCGAAATGAGCTTTTTTATCCTGCTCGGCCTGTACTTTTTGATCCGGCTGATGCGCTATGGGCAGATGCGGGATGCGCTTTTGCTCGGTTTGACGCTCGGCGGCGGGTTATGGTTTTATTCAGCTTTCCGCATTTTAGGGCTGACGCTGATTGTCTATGGGCTGTTGGCATGGCGGCGCTGGCCTTCATGGAACGCAGTCATCTTGGCCGGGGTGATTGTGTTTTCCACCCTTGCGACGATTTTCCCCTTAGCGATTTTTGCGCGGACGAATCCCGATATGTTTTTGAATCGGACTCGCGGGGTGACGATTCTCAACGACGAAGCGCGGGATCCGGGGCGTTCGTTTGAAGATGCTTTTGTTGCCAATCTTGAAAAACATGCGCGCATGTTTCATATCTGGGGGGATGCCAATGGACGGCACAACGACCCCGGCGAACCGATGCTTGACCCCTACACCGGACTTTTGTTTGGATTGGGCTTGGTGCTGTCGTTGCGCTATTTACACCGTCCCGAAACCGTGTTTTTTATCTTGCTGCTCGCGGCGGGGCTGTCCGGCGGGGTGCTGACCTTTGAATTTGAAGCGCCACAGGGCTTACGGTCTATCGGGGTGCTGCCGGCGGTGGGCTATTTTGCCGCGCTTGCCGCTTGGACAATCGGCTATACCGTGTGGCGGGGCATCAATCAAATCATGGACGCACTGTCAACGCCGTTCTTTCGGGGGATGCTGGATAAAACTGCTTCCACTGACCAAATGACCGGCGTTCTCTTTGCCCCTGCGAGTCAAGGTACGGGCGTGGTCTATGGCCCGCCCTCGATTTCAGCAAAGGGGTGGGTCACAGACCTACCCGTACAGAACCCGCATTTAATTGGGTCACATCTCCGCACGATTGTATCTGTTTTGCCCCAAACCCTGTTATTTGCGGGCGGACTCCTCTTGGCGATTCTCGTCACAGAGTCGAATTTCACCGCCTATTTTGACAAACAGCGTAAGGATTTTTTCAGCTTTTACGAATTTTCGATCACCGAAACGCTGGTGGGGGAATATGCCGCTGCTCAACCGGAGGACACCCGTTTTTATGTGTCGCCGTTGATTGCCTATCAACCTGTGGGTGAATTTGTGGATGCCCAGCCAGAAAAATGGACGCTGCTGCCCCTGCCGATTGCCTTCCCGATTCGGACAGCGCCAGAACATCCGGTGGTGGTGTTTTTGCACCACACCGACACCCGGCAATATGAATATGCCCGTCAATTTTACCCCAACGCGGTTTTTGATGAAGTCACCGCTTCCGATTATGGCGTAGAGCAGCGCGATAATTTCCCGGTGTTGTTTTATATTGTGGCTTTGCAGCCAGAAGATATTGCCAGTGTGCAGGGGTTGGTCGCAACAGACGACACGGCAGAAGGCTATTTGTACACACCCACGTTTGGCACTTACCAATTCTGGTTTGAGGAAGGCACCACCCTTACGATTGATGGCGAAACCCTTGCAGAAAGCGGGGATGAAATCGCGCTGGCAAGCGGCATGATGCCCGTCGAAATTCATCCGGCAGGGGCAAAAATTCGGTGGATTTCGCCGGATGATGACCGTATCCGTGAGATTCCCGACTGGCAGTTTTATCATGAACCTGTCAATGACTTTGGCCTGCTGGCGGCTTCGTACCCCAACCCGGATTGGGAAGGCCGTCCGGTGCGTTTGGAAATCATGCCGGATATAAACTGGCAAATCCATGTTAGCCCGATGACACGCCCGTATAGTATGCGCTGGACGGGGCAACTCATCATTGAGGAAGCAGGCGACTATCTCCTTGAATTACAGGCCGCGCAGTACGGCGAAGTTTATCTGAATGGCGAATTGGTGGTAAAAACGCGGGTTCCGCGTGAATCTGCCATGATGCCCTACACATTTGACGTTGGTGCATACGCTATTGAAGTTAAATTTCAGGATACCGAGGGCTATTCCAGCATCTTTTTACGCTGGCGTACCCCCAGTGGCACGGACTTTGTGCCGATTCCCCGCCAAAATTTTAGACCGGAGTAACCCCGATGACCCTGACCCAGATTGCCCCGAACTTGTATCAGATTCAACGTGTTGCGAATATTTTTTTGCTTGTTTCCACCGATGGAATCCTCGTGATTGATACGGGGATTCCCGGCGCTTCTAAACAAATTCTCCAGACGGCGGAACAACTGGGCAGCAAAATTACCCATATTTTGATTACCCATGCCGATATTGACCATGCGGGCAGTTTGGGCGGGTTGGTCAAGCGGACAGGCGCACAAACCTATGCGGGGGAATCCGCTGCCCGGTATATTCAGCAGCGCACCAGTCCACCGCATGTTCCCGCGTTTATGGCTTTTTTTGGCGGGATTATTCAAAAATTGTTCCAGCAAGCTGCCCCGATTATGCACCTATTAAAAGATGGGGAAGTGCTGCCTCTGGCAGGTGGGATGCGCGTGGTGGAAGCGCCGGGACATTCGCCGGACAATTTTAATTTTTTCTGGGAAAAAGAACGGGTGTTGTTCGCGCCCGATTTACTCAATACGATGAACGGGGCATTGGCGTTAAGCCCCAAAATGATTACCTATGATCTGGAAATGACCCGTAAAAGTGCGCGGAAGGTGCTGGCGCTTTCGCCCCGACTCATCTGTGTGGGGCATGGCGCGGCGGTGGATGTGGAAAAATCGCCGGAGCAGCTTGAGGGATTGATGAAACAGCTTTAGGGTCTCAGGTTGCGGCGGAATAAATTCCCCCGCTATGAGTACAAAGTCGTCTAATGCACTTTAAATTTTTAATACGGATACTCTTTAACGCCGTGCTTTAGCGCGGTGTGGCAGCACTGGGCTAATGCACATTAACTATTTAGTACGGATATACGGACGGCACGCTACGCAGATGCTGTCCCTGCAACATGTACCTGTAGGGACGCGATAGATCGCGTCCGCCAAAATGGTATCCGTGATAATTTATTAAACTGCATAAGCCCAGCGTTATCCGGTATCCGTTTTATTTTGTTAATCTGCATCTATCGCGTCCTTTGGTGTGTATCCATGTTGAATAGTTAAACTGCATGAGGCCTGAACCAAAAAGAATAGCGTTGCCGCATAGCTGTTTTTCCTCATGAAAGAAAATTCACGAAGAATTAACGTTATCGTAGGTATATCGTATTCCTTAATTTTAAATTTATTCTTATAATCGGATGAGTGATGGATGATTGGAGACTTGTAATCGTGGCTTCTACCATTGTATGTCCGATTTGCCAGACGGTGTATCAGGCAGCTCAGACGTTGTGTCCAACATGCAGTTTGCCTAATTCGTCGGTCAATGCGACTGAATCGCTCAAAATCACCAACAACACGGGGTTTATCCTGAATGTGGGCGAATCTTCGTTCGACTATAAACATGCCCTGCGCCTGCATTTGCCCAGCTACGGCAAAAAAATGGACATCCATTTTGAGAAATATCTGCTCTTAGGCCGCGAAGCCTATCAGGTTGAATCGCATCTTGATTTTACCGAATTTAACGGCCTCGAATTGGGCATTTCGCGCCGTCACGCCCGCCTGATTCGCCATCCTTTTTCGTTGATTTGCCAAGATTTGAGCAGCACCAATGGCACTTTTATCAACGGTGAACAGCTTGACCCGAACAAGCCCATGCTGCTGCGCTATGGCGATGAACTGCGCTTGGGGATGCTCAAAATGCGGGTGGAATTTGTCCTTGCCCATAACGCAAAATAAAAAAGGACGCGGGGTTGCGCGTCCTTTCGTTTAGATCGAATTAAAGACCACCACCGGACAATGGGCATCGTTCAAAATGCGCTCGACCTTGGGCCCCAGATACAAACTGGCTGAACTCGGACGGACATTCGTTCCCAAGATGATGAGGTTGACCTGACGTTTGCGGGCGGTTTCGACAATGGCGGCTTCTGGTTCTGCCCCAATTTCGACTTCCCCATTGGCGAAAACACCCATCAACTGCCCCAATTCCTCTAAATCTGCCACAATTTCATGCGCGATTCGCAGTTGGCGTTCTTCCAGTTCGCTGGCAATCCCGTTATTCTGCCGCACGACTTTGAGGATAATCACTTCGCAGCCGGTGTTCGCTGCCAGCGCGAAGCCAAGTTGAGCGGCGCGTCGTCCCGCCAGTGACCCGGTGGTAGCGATGAGGATTTTCTGCGGCTGCCAATTTTCAGTATTTTGCGGGGCATGGACAATCATCGTCGGGGCGGGAGCCAGCCGCACCAATGTATCGACCACCGGGGTAAATAAACTTTGCGCGTCGTTTTGTCGTTCGGAGGCACCCAACATCAACAAATCGTAGCCTTTTTTGACTTCCGCCAGAATCGCATCGGCGGGTTGGTCACTGGCGACGATTTTTTTGCTGAGTTCCTGCTGCGGGAACATCTGGCTGACTTCATTGAGAAATGCTTGTCCCCTTGTATCATCCGATGTGATGGTGAGGAGGGTGAGGGCGAGGCGGTTATTGTGATTCAGACAATCCAGCAACCGTGCTTCGACCTGCTGGGCGGAACTACGATTTTCTCGCAAGCGTACAGGCAGCAGTACCCGGTGGATATTTGCCACAATGTTATCTTTATTCATTTCTTCGCGTCGCAGCCGTTCAATTTCCTGCGACTCCATCTGGATATGGCGCAGCGCCCAGCGTAATCCGGCGGGTGCCATCAGCGAGGTTGTGACCGCCATCAGCACAATAATCGAAAACATATCCTGTGTGAGCAGTCCCAGTGTCAACCCGATATTGGCGATGATGATGCCCATCGAGCCGCGTGCATTAAGACCCGCCCCGTAAAAAAGGGCTGTCCAATGGTCACTCCCGCCGATAGTTCGTGCGCCGATGTAAATGCCCGCGACCTTACAAATGACCGCTACCAGAATCACGGCGAACGAGACCAGCATCAGTTCTGGTTCAAACAAACTACGGATATTGACCTTGAGTCCGGCAATGGCAAAGAAAATCGGCGCAAAAATTCCTAAAGTGATGCTTTCAATCCGATGGACAATTTCCGAATCGAGAGCGGGCATCTGGCTAAAAAGTATGCCCATCACAAATGCGCCGAGCATGGCTTCCAGATTCAAGGCTTGTGAGAGTGCGCCCCATGCAAAAGTCAAAATCATCACCAGCGAGAGGATTTTCTCGCGGCTTTGAATCCGTGTCTGGGTAAAACGCAACAAGCGCCGCACCAGCCAATAGCCGAGTGTAAAACTCACTGCCATAAATCCCAAAACACTC
The DNA here is from genome assembly GCA_964639245.1 of uncultured Anaerolineae bacterium. Taxonomy (GTDB): domain Bacteria; phylum Chloroflexota; class Anaerolineae; order Aggregatilineales; family J027; genus SB15. Next base: position 123,141 of record CAZXCU010000009.1, on the reverse strand, counting down.
AGAATCGACTCGGCGACTCCGCCCACCGTAATGGCTGCACCACTGGCGAGGCTAATCACCACTGACAGCAAAATCCAACCCGTTGTATCGTCAATCATGGCGGCGGCAATGATGGTTTGGCCTACATCGCGGCGGGTGAGGTGTAAATCCATTAAGACTTTCGCCACCACCGGAATGGCAGAAATTGCCATCGCAATGGCGAGATACAGCGAAAAGACAAACCGATCCTCCGGGTTGGCGAGCAAATCAGTGGGGATGAGTTCGCCCAACGCAAACCCCATCAGCAGGGGCAAAATCAACCCACCCAAAGCAACCCCCGCCGCAGATTTGGCTTGGCTGCGAATGAGCGCGAGATCGGTTTCGAGTCCGGTGATGAGCAGGAGGAACATCACCCCGATAAGCCCGATCATTTCGAGCAGGTGTCCTTGGGTTTCGTTGTGGGGGACAATGTAATCGCCAATTTCTGGAACGAGGCCGCTTAAGAGGGACGGGCCAAGCACAATCCCTGCTAAAATTTCGCCCACGACACTGGGCTGCCCCAAACGCTGGGCCAGTTCACCAAGCAGGCGGGCGGTCAGCAGCAGGACGGTCATCTGGACGAGCAGCACCAGCACATCATGGTGGGGGGCCGCGCCGAAAACTTCCATAATTCTCCTCCGTCTGTTAGGTTTCAGGGATATTAACCTGTGAGGGGAGAATGGCAATACTTTTTACGGAAATTCTTATCTGCGGTGCTAATTTTCCTCGACCACAGGCACAGCTTCACCCGCATAGGCACAGATGATGTTTTCGCGGGGAATCCCCTTCTGCACCAATGCGTCAATTAACGGGCGGTCAGTGGTATCCTCGTCAATCACCACCTTATCCCCGATAACCCGCGCACTCACGACAATGTTCATCGGCTGTTGTTGGACGGGAACATCCGTGACAAGCACGGCATAAATATTTTTTTCCTGATTGGAAAGGACAAAAGTTTCGAGGTCGCTGCCGCCAGAGGCATAGGTCAACACGGTGTCTTTGACAATTTCTGCTAAGTGAGCCATTCTACAATTTCCTCTGTTGCTAAGTTCACTACGACTAATTTTACACCAGCTCTTTGGAGGGCAAGCTGCACGGCAGGTTGTTTGATGAGCCGATGATAGCCTTCATAGGGTACAGCCAGATAAAGCGGCAGCCGCGATTTGCGAATGGATAAGGCCGCGCTATAGAAGGTATATTGCCCAATCGCGGTATACAATTCCTGCAAATCATCTTTGGGATTCATAAAACATTTCACTTCTACAATCACGATTTCTTCAACACGCCCATTGGAAAAGCGTTGGAGACTGACATCTGCATAAACCTCCCGCTTGATAAGGCGAATCATGTGGGGTTTGCGGCGGATTTGCCAGCCGTCTTTTTCCAATGCCCGGATAATCGGTGGTTCACAAATGTCAATTGCTGCCATTATCATCCCTATGAAAATTTGGGTTAATCTTACCGCTCATTTTCCTCGACCACAGGCATGGGTTCACCCGCATAAACACACCTATTCTGAAAAATAATCTTCATCTGCGGAATACACTGGAGGTGTTGGACGGCTTCGGGCAATTTTCCAAGCCTGTATTGCTTTGGCGAGTGGCAGTCCTTTGTTTTTAGTATCTTCGTAAAATGCCCGTATAAATCGGTTATATTCAAACTGTGGGTCTATGGCATCTTTAACGGTTTTTTTATTGGTCTCAAATGTATACCAAGCATCCACAGCGTCTTGATAGGTTTTGCCCACATTCTCGCGGAAAAACTGCTGCATTTTTACTGTAAAGCGAAAGCGTGGCCCAATGATTGATTCAAAAAACTCACGTTTGTCCTGAGAGCAAATAAACCCTTCTTCTATGATGGTTTCTAAACTCGCGGTCTCAGTAGTATTCTGTAGCTGTATTTTGGGGTGCTGAGTTACGATAGAGACAGATTTTTCGCCTGTTCTCAAAAAATGCTCAATTCTATTAGCTAAGGCGATTTTGCCACCACTGGTGGAGAGGCCATGTGATTGACAAAAAGTCTGCAATTCTACCTTGAGCCAATAGAAGTCACGGAAATCTTGAACGGGAATTTGCGTTGTTAGGGGCGGGCGCTGTTTTATAGGTTGCATCAAATTAAGTTCCTTTCGTTGAAGATGAGATTTTATATCGAACAAGTTATCCAATTAATACGATTCGTCCTTGAAAATGGTTGCGGGCAATGCACATCAATTTTTTATTAGGGCGGGCGAAAAACACCATTTTTAGACCATGCTTGCACATGAATATATCTGTATAATAAAATTTTGTCTCCCACCCTACAGCCGAAAATTCCGCATTTTCATACATCCTCAAACAGAAATTTACCGATTGGCAGGACATGTAAAAATTGCACTTGGACAGACTGATGAGGCCCGTCTTTATTTTCAGCGTGCAATTTTAAGTGGCGAAAATAACCTATTTGCGCGTTTAGCCCAGCGTGACTTGAACAAACTTGCGACATAACTTGCACAACCCCCTAAAAATTGGGGGTTAGGATTTGTTCTGCCTGCTGCTATCTTTTTCTATAGCTTCGGACGACAATACAAACTGTCCAGCCTTGGACAAGTTGTAAGGTAGGCCGACATTAACCCTCACATCTCACGGGGGGATGTCGGCTTTTTTTCATGAGCTTTCCACAGGAGAAGAGAAATGTTAGCAGAACCGCAAGTCAAGGAGACACCCCACGCCCCCTCCGGCGTGTGGCATACCATTTCCCCCGAAGAGGCGCTGGTGCGTTTGCGGGTGGAAGAAGCCAACGGACTCAGCAGCACGGACGTTGAAACCCGCCTTAAAGAATATGGACGCAACGAACTCATTGAAGGGGTCGCCAAAACCCCATGGGATATTCTGCGCGAACAAATTACCCAACCGCTTGTCCTCATTTTGATTGCGGCGGCGGTCATTTCAGGCATTTTAGGCAAAGCCGATAGTGTAATTGCCATTTCCGCGATTGTGGTATTGAACGCGGTGCTGGGGGTGGTGCAGGAATATCGTGCCGAAAAGGCCATCGCCGCGCTGAAAAATATGGCTGCGCCGTCGGTGCGGGTGCGGCGGGACGGACAGTTGAAAGATGTCTCTTCAAGAGATATTGTTCCCGGTGATCTGGTGGTCTTAGAAGCCGGCAATATCATCCCCGCCGATGCGCGTCTGGTTGAAGCGCAGAATTTGCGTGTGCAAGAAGCCTCTCTCACGGGCGAATCGTATCCGATTGATAAGATGACGGACACCCTCTACAGCGAAAATTTGCCGTTGGGAGACCGTAAAAATATGGTCTACATGGGAACTGCTGTCACTTATGGGCGTGGCACGGCGCTGATTACCAGCACGGGCATGAAAACCGAACTCGGACGTATCGCAGAACTCATTCAAGGCGTGGCGGGCGAAAAATCTCCCCTGCAAAAACGCATGGATGAACTGGGGCGCGTGCTGTTTTTTGCCGCTATCGGGGTAATGCTGCTGGCGGTTGCCGTCGGGTTTATTAGCGGGCGCGAAACCGATGAAATTTTGCTGACTTCGGTAGCGATTGCCGTGGCGGTTGTGCCAGAAGGTCTGCCCGCCGTGGTGACGATTTCGCTGGCGTTGGGCGCACAACGGATGCTCAAACGCAAGGCGCTCATCCGTAAATTGCCCGCCGTGGAAACACTCGGTTCGGTGACGACGATTTGCTCGGATAAAACCGGAACACTGACCGAAAATCGGATGACTGTCAAAATTATTGATGTGGCGGGGCATCGTCTGGATTTAACCCCCTACACCCAGCTTTCCAACCGCTTAAACGGCAGACATCCGGTGGAAGACCCCGCGCAGGCCATTTTGCTGACCGCCGGGACGCTGTGCAACGACTCGATCTTAATCATTAAGGATGACCAGAAAGAAGCCCATGCACAGGGCGACCCCACCGAAGGCTCGATTGTGATTGCGGCAGCGCATTTCAACATGGTCAAGCCGGAATTGGAACAGCATTTCCCACGGATTGGCGAAGTGCCGTTTTCCTCCGAACGGCGGCGCATGACCACTGTTCACCGCTTGAATCCGAACGCGGCCTTGAACGTAGGGGCGGCGCTGGATTTCAAAAAACAACTTGAATCCGAAGGCTATCCCTATGTGGTGTTCACCAAGGGGGCAGTCGACAGCCTGCTGGAAGAAACCACCCACGTTTGGGAACAAGGGCAGATGATTCCCTTAACGGATGAACACCGCCGCCGCATCGAAGAATCGAATGATGCGCTGGCACGGGAAGGGTTGCGCGTGTTGGGGGTGGCCTACCGTCCCTTGCATCAACTTCCGCCCGGCGAAAAATGGGAATTGGCGGAAAAAGAAACGGTCTTTGTGGGCATGATTGGCATGATTGACCCGCCGCGCCCCGAAGTCAAAGAGGCGGTCAAAATCTGCCGTACCGCCGGGATTCGCCCCATCATGATTACAGGCGACCATCCCTTAACCGCCCAAGCCATTGCCCGCGATCTGGGAATTATTCAGCGCGACAATGAAGATGTTCGTACCGGACGGATGCTCTCCGAGATGTCCGAGGAAGAACTGCGCGAAACGGTCAAAACGGTGTCGGTGTATGCGCGGGTGTCGCCGGAACACAAACTCCGCATTGTCAAGGCGATTCAAAGTCATAACAACATCGTTGCGATGACAGGCGATGGCGTGAATGATGCGCCCGCCCTCAAACAGGCTGAAATTGGCGTGGCAATGGGCATTACCGGAACGGATGTGTCCAAAGAAGCGTCGGATATGGTCATTCTGGATGACAACTTCACCACGATTGTTCACGCGGTGGAAGAAGGCCGCACCATTTACGACAATGTGCGCCGTTTCATTAAATATCTGCTGGCGAGCAACACGGGCGAATTATTTGTGCTGCTGGCGACCCAGTTGATTTCTGGCATGAGTTTGCCACTCACGACGCTGCAAATCTTGTGGATGAATCTGATTACCGATGGCATTCCCGCGCTGGCGTTGGGGGTGGAAAAAGCCGAGAAAAACGCGATGGTGCGTGCGCCTTACGAACCCAATGTCAGCGTGTTGCGCTACGGTTTGGGACGGCATATTGTGCTGGTCGGTTTGACGCTGGGCTTGCTGGCGCTGGGGGTGGCCTACTGGACATGGGACACTGGTGTAGAAGCGGCTAACGGCGAACCCGCATGGAATACGATGGTGTTCATGCTGCTGACTCTTTCCCAGATGGGACATGCGCTGGCGGTGCGTTCGCATCGGGAATCGACGTTTAGCATGAATCTGTTTTCTAACCCGATTTTGATTGGCGCGGTGGTAGTGACGGTGGCGTTACAGATGGTGGCGGTCTATTTGCCCTTCTTTAATGACCTGTTCAACACCAACCCCCTGACTTTGGAACAGATTCTCCTCTGTTTTGTGCTGAGTACGGCGGTGTTCTGGGTGGTGGAATTGGAAAAACTCCTCATCCGACGCGGCGTATTGAGTTAAAGAACATTTCTCTTGGGATGCCCGATTTTCTACAAAGTCGGGCATTTTTTCGTTAGGCTTCCATCTCCACCGTGATCGGTTCGCCTTTGTAAGCAAGGATAATTTTCTCTCGAGGAATGCCGCTTTGGACTAAGCGTTCCACCAATGGTTTGTCGGTGGTGTCTTCTTCAATAATCACTGTGTCACCCATCACTCGTGCCATCACTGCAATACTGACAGGGCGTTTGTGCGTTGGCACATCGGTTACAATGACGGAGTAGGCCTGTTGTTCTTCGTTCACCATCGGGAAGGTTTTGAGGTTAAAACCACCCCCTGCATACCATAAAACATGTTCTTTGACGGTCTTGGCTAAACTATCCATTCGACAATTTCCTCAGCCATCAGGTTCACTATCACTAATTTTAGCGCAAGTGTCTGAATTGCATCTACCACTGCTAAATGTTGTATCAAACGTTGATAGGCTTGGTCTGGAACAGCCAGATAGAGGGGAAATTTCATATTGTTCATTTTAAGCGCACTTCGATACAGATTATATTGGCCTTGTGCAGTATAGAAAGCTGGTAAATCTTCATTCGGGTCACTAAAACATTTCACCTCGACCACAATGATATTTTCAACGATGTTTTCCCTTATACGTTGAAAACTTGCATCAGCCCAGAGATTGGTGGTATCAAAAGGAATCAAGTGTGGCTTTTTAAAAATCTGCCAACCCTGTTTTTCAAATGCCCGAATGACTTGTGGCTCACAGTGATCAAGCGCTGGCATTACACCTTTTTCACCTCAAAAACCCATTGGTTTTGTACCAGCGAAATTCGTTGAATTTGCACAACACAGGCCCCTCTTCGATTTCGGCGATGGGTTGGGACATCGGTTGTCATGTGCCATTGATTCCGTAAATTCATTTTAACGCGGTGTTCACTGGTCTGAAGGCCAGCGTTTTACGGATGGGTTCTTAAAATTTGTCCGCCTTGAATGGAAACAGTTTAGTCCAATTTTTCACGCAGCCAATGCACGGCTTTTTCGCGCTCAAAAAACATGCGGATTTCCACGCCGGGAACTTTGGGGCCAAACGCCCGCACAAACAGCTGAATCAAATGTCCGGCGAAGCCCCGCGAAATAATCCCCGCGATTCGGCCTTCTAACCCTTTTTCGGCGATGACTTGCAAGAATTTTTCGGCTATTTGGCGTAGCACAGGCGAAAAACCCGTATCCGGGTGAGAGACATCCTGTAAAGTGAGGTAGGGGCGATTTTCAGGCCATGCGTTAATGATGCTTAAGCCAGTTTCCAGGTATTTTTCAAGGGCAGCCCGTTTGCCTGTTGAAATGGTGAACCCATAAATGCGCTGGTCATCCAGCCATTCCAACACGATGCCTGCCATAACTTCGACTTTTTCAGGCGGAGTCACCATACCACACCCCTATGCACTTGCCCTGTTTATGCAATGAATTGATATTCTATTTTAACAGAAACTCCTCAAAACTACTCAAATTTTTTATCCAAATTGGCATCCACCGTTATTACGACAATCCGTTCACCCGTTTTGCTGCTCATATCGGTGTGCAGGCTAATCATCTTAACCCCGACAATTTCTTGCACCATAGTTTCGATGAGGGTGCGCGAACTTTCAAACAAACGGCGGCGGGTTTCTTTGACCAGGGCTTGACCATCGCGTTCTTCGGCAATTTTCATTTCGGCAGGGGTCAAAATGCCACGCAACCGCACCAGAATCATGTCGTTGATGAAAAATGCCCGTGCGTCGGAAGGGCCACGCCCTAGATATTCTTTTTCAAATTGGATCATGGCTTTGGTGAATTCGGCTTCTGTTTCGCCGCGTGTTCTCATCCAGTCTGTCTCCCGTTTTTATGATTTCAACCAGATTCTAACCAGATTCATGAGGTTTTGGTACGCAGAGTTAGATTAATATGAATAATGTCCGAAAATTTTCTGAATTTTGTCAACAAAACGACTTGGTAAATTAAAATATTCAGAAGAAGTCAGTTATAAAAGTGGTGGAAAATGCACGTAACGCCGGAACTGCTTGCTGTTATAGGGGAATGCAGCAAAGATGATCAAGCCTATAAAACTCTGCTGGAGGCTGTTCAGCAAGCCTTTGATGCCGAACATGCCCGTTTGTTAGAAGCGGAGCAAATGTTTCGGACAATTGTGGAAAACAACCCGGATGTGATTGTCCGTTACGATCAAGATTTACGGCATGTGTATGTCAATGAACGGATTCAAGAGATTAACGGCAAACCCGCCGCATTTTTCATTGGCAAATCTTTGCAGGATGTTTACCCGAACGCGGAAACCCTGACCCCGCTTGACCAGGCCTTGTTGTCGGTGTTTCTGCACGCACAGGAACGACGTTTTGAATTTTCATCCACGGTAACCGGCAAAATCAAATTTTATGAATGTCAACTGATTCCAGAATTCAATGAACACGGTATGGTGAAGACTGTGTTGTCCATTTCGCATGACATCACCCGCCGTAAAATTGCTGAAAAAACGCTTCGGAATGAACAGCGCTTGAATCGTGTGATCACGAATACATTGCGCGATATGATTACATGGTCAGATGCAGAGGGTAAAATTCTCTATGTAAATAACGCCTGTGAGCATCTTCTGGGGTATACACAGGAAGAATTGCTGTTTACAGAGGGATATGCTTATATTCACCCCGACGATCTAAACAACCTGCTCGATCTGGCGGATATTTTGTCCACTCGCCAATTAACGACCTCAATTTCCTATCGGGCAAAGCATAAAGATGGGCATTATATAGAAGTTGAGACAGATGTTCACGCCGTCCTGAACGAAGTGACGCAGCAAATTGAGGGAGTCGTCAGTGTTTCGCGGGACATCACCGAACGGCGGCGCATGGAACAAAAATTAGCCCGCAGCGAAATGCACCTGCGTGAAGCTGCCGAAGCCCGCCCCGATGCGTTCCTGCTGCTGGAAGCCGTGCGCGATGAGCAGAATCAGCCGATTGATTTTCATGTTATCTACCTGAACCGTGCTGCTGAACAACGCTTTGGCAAAACCAAAACCGAGGCTATCGGGCGGAGTATCTTTGAGATTTTTCTTCCTGATAAGATCAACACCTACTTTGAACAGTATGTTGCTGTTTTGCAAACCCGCCAAACCTATGAACAGGAGGCGGTGTTTGCTGATGGCTACTACAGCCAAGAATGGTGTCGGCGGCAGGTCATCCCCTTTGGCGAAAACGGCATTGCCATTTCGCGTATGGATATTACCGAACAAAAAGAGTTGGAGCAGCGTCTCTTGGAACAGGAACGCAAAAATGTGGCGCTGCAAAAAGAAAATGAACTCAACGGTCTCAAGAGCCGGATGATGGTGCGTATTTCGCACGAGTTTCGTACCCCCATTTCCATCATCGCCACCGCCGCCACATCATTAGAAAAATATGCGGAAAAGTTGGATGCCGACCAGCGCGCCAAGAAATTGCAGCGGATTCAAGAACAGGTGGAACGGATTACGGATTTGCTGGAAGATATTACGCTGATGGTGCAAAATTATTATCGTCAGATTCAAATTGTTGCCATGCGGTTGGATCTGGAGGCACTGTGTCTTGAAGCGATTGAGTCAATCCGTTTGAGCCACAACACCGAGCATGAAATCTTGCTCGATGTGCAGGACAACACGCCGGAGACATGGGGTGACCCCACCATCATTCAGTCGATTCTGGGAAATTTGCTCTCGAACGCGGTGAAATATTCTTCGGCAGAATCGCCTATCCAACTCAGCGCCCATCGTCACAATGACAACTTGCATTTTTCGGTAGCGGACAAGGGCATTGGCATTTTGCTGGACGAACTGCCGCAGATTTTTTCTCCCTTTTTTCGCGGGTCAAATTTTGATGAACGTCCCGGTTTGGGCTTGGGACTAAGTGTGGTCAAAGACATGGTAGATCTGTATCGGGGGGATGTCCATGTCAGTAGCCAAGTGGGGCAGGGGGCAACCTTTACCGTCACGCTGCCGAACCTACCGCCGCGCAAAAATTAGCAGAAAGTTCACAAACGTTCCTCTCATTTTCCCCTATAATCCAAGTAACAATGTGGGACAAGTGAGGACTTCATGCCAATTATTCGTCATACCAGCCAGCCCGCGACAGCCGGCGATTATAGCAAAATCATCAGTCGCAAAATTGTGACCCGCGAGAGTGGGGCGGTCTCCTGCGAAGTGTGGAAACAAACCATCCCGCCCGGTGGGTATATTGTGCCGCATTTTCATGCCTATGAAGAAGTCATTACCATTTTGAATGGCAAGGTCGAAGTTCGTTTAGGGGAGGAATCGGCGCTGGTGGAAGGGGATACCACTCTGCTCATTCCGCCGGGACTCATCCACAGCCTGACCAATCGGGGCAGTGAGCCGGTGCGCTTGATGGCTTATTTATCTACGGCAGAACCGGAAGTGAGTTATCCCGAACCGCCGCAGCCCGTCCAATGGGATTAATTTGCCTTAATGCTTTTGCCTTAAGAAGAGATACTAAACGGTCAAAATACAACATCTGCTCAAGTTCCAGTTTTTCCTCAAGCGAGAGTTGGTCGTTGCTATTTTTTTCTAACAATTCTTCGGCGCGGTTTTGGGCGGTTTCGGAAACTTTAAAATCTAAAATTTCCGATGGGGTGGCTTTTTGGGCTAAATAATCTACCAATTCTTCAAAGGTACTTGGAACGGTCAGCAGCGACATTTTTTTAATTTTCCCTGATGCTTATGGATAGAATAGCATAAATTATCCGGTATCATCCATGAGTTCATACGGCGGTCTGAATCAATGGTGACGGATAAGGTAATGCTGCTCATGATAAACGCTCTTTTTTTTCGTTATACGAGCATTCTACTTTTTGCTATGGTCGCGCACCCCGATAGCCTGTTCCACGTCCAGGACAAACATCACGCCGGTATTCGGGGCGGTTAAATCGCCTAAAACGCGGGTCGTAGCGGCGACGATTTTTTCCAGATTTTCGGCAGGCATCACCGATAAAATGATGATGGTGTTGGTTTCGCTGGCTTCCAGCAGTCCCGCCATCGCGTCTGCCATCGAAGTAATCACCATCGGGAGTTCCAACCCGCCCGACTTGGCTTTTTTCTGGAGGGTGTGCAACCCATGACTGGGAATAATCGTAACACCCGGTGCGCCATTTTCACGCCATGCCAGCGCCACTTCCAAGCCATTTTCGGTTTGTGCGGTAATTAAAATAACCAGTTTCAAAATGTGCCTCCCTGTGTGTTCTTTTCCCGAAATGCCTGTCGAACAAGCGGTGGGGTGAGTACCGTTGTTAGCACAATCACCAGAAACAGCGCCGAATATAATTTTTCACCGACGGTAAAAATGCCGCTTGTCACCCCCAACGTTACCACAATCAACCCGACTTCTCCACGCGACACCATACACACCCCCAAGCGGAGTGATTCTTGGAGGGTAAAACGGCTGAGTCGTGCGCCAATCCCGGCTCCCACCAATTTAGAAAGCACGGCAGCACCAAGCAAAATCATGGCAAGGGGGGCATCGGCAAGTTGAAACGCGCTCAGGTCGGTGCTGAGTCCCACGTCCATAAAAAAAATGGGGACAAGGAACACAAACGCAAGATGGCTGACCGCGTTTTCGATTTCGCGTTTGGGATGTTCGTTTATGCGGCTCATGCCAAACCCCGCCAGAAATGCACCCGTGATGGCAGCGACCCCGCCCCATTCATCGGCAGTCCACCCGTACAGCAGCAAAATAACCAGCGCAAAAGCTGGAATCCCATACGATTGGGCGAGGGCAGGTTGGTCGGCAAGCCAGTTCAAGACACGCGGCAGGACAAACCACGCAATCCCCCCCGCAATCAGGATGAATCCGCCCATGCGGAGCAAAATTTCGGGAATCGACTGCGATTCTTCCCCCGAACCCGTAATCGCAATTGTGATGGACACCAGCAGAATCGCCAGAATATCATCCACCAAGGCCGCTGCAATCAGGGCATTGCCTTCGTGGGTGCGTAAAAATCCCAGTTCCAGCAGCACCTGCGCTGAAATGCTCACCGAGGTAGCCGCCAGCGCGACTCCAGCGAACAGCGCGATTTCCCATTCATAATTTGCCAGCAGCACAATTGGAAAGGTCATGACCACCGGAATCAACGCACCGAATGTTCCCGCCAAAAGTCCGACACTGCCCACCTGCGAGAGTTCGCGCTGGTCAATTTCCAGTCCGACAATGAACATCAAAATAAGTACACCGAGTTCGGCAAGCTGTTTGATGGTTGTTTCAAGATGAACGCCGTGCAGCACATCCCATGCAAGGAGGTTGAGGAAGGTCGGGCCAAGCATGACTCCAAAAATGAGTTCCCCCAGCACACGCGGTTGACCTATCCGACGAGCCAACGTTCCCCCCACCCGGGAGGCTGCAATCAGCACGCCTAAAATTAAAAACAGCGGCACCACCGCGTTGTGTTCCATGGCGACCCTCCTATTTCGGAAGGCACTTTAGCAGGGGAGCGGGAAAGGGGCAATACAAATCGCCCCTGTCGGGTTAATCGCTTTCTGCCATTGCCTGTTCTGCGACCTGTGGTTTTTCCTCACGGAATTTCATCACGCGGAAACCTTCGGCATAGGCCACACCGATTTTTTCACCCGCCTCAGCGCTCCATTTTTTGACCATTTCCGCCACGCTTTCATCCAACTGGGATTTGTGGCAGAGCAGGGCTTGAATTTTTTGCTCAATAAAATTGGATATATCGACAAAGGTATCCGGGGCGAGGGTCAAATCGAGGTAAAGTTCTGCCACGTCATGCGGTTCGAGTCCTTCTGCCAGCAATTCCGCAAAAATCGGACGGGTGCCAGCGCTGGGGAACACCGCATAGACAGCCGCTTCTCCGGCGGCGCGATGGTCGGGATGGTTAATATAAAAACTCTGGAAAAAAACGGTGGTGGGGTCTTGCACCAGCACGCGGTCAGGCCGAATTTCCCGAATCACACGGGTTAAATCGCGGCGCAGTTCAAGCGTGGGTTGCAACGCGCCATCTTTATAGCCCAGAAAACGGACATTTTTAACGCCTAAAATGTCGGCAGCGGCACATTGTTCCTGCTGGCGCACCCGCACCAATTCCGCTAAATCGGCATCGGGTTGGTTGCTGCCCGCGCTGCCATCTGTGACCAGACAAAAGGTGATTTCTGCGCCTTCGCTGGCCCATTTAGCGATGCTGCCTGCCGCGCCAAACTCAATATCATCCGGGTGGGCGGCAATCACCAGAATCCGCTTGACTTCGTGACTCATAGCCTCTCCTTTGTAACATGCGTGGTAGAAGACAGTTGATTTTAACGCGGATTATCTTACCCGGCCTCATGCCATAGAACGAATTTTCAGAGGATATTGTGGGACGCTGCTGAGTCGCCGTGTTCAAATTCGAGCGGATGCGCCCCGCTGCCTGCCCACCCCAAAACAACATTCAGTAAGCATTATTATTAAGAGCGGGCAGGGCGAAAACCAGCATACCAGAATATTAAATCGGGTGAAATCCAATGAGAGAATTCAGTTTGATAACGACTATTCCATGAGCCACCCACTATTAAATTCTTACTGTTAAAATCAATATTTCCTATATAAGATGTACCCAAAATCCATTCCCATACATTTCCTCTTATATCAAATACGCCATATGGGGATACACCCTGCAGGTACAGACCAACAGGGGTTGTTTGCCCAATATTGTACGCCCCAAAATCATCATCTATCTCATCTAAATTTGCATAACCTGAAAGATATTGATTGCCCCACGGGAAAATCCGCCCATCCGTTCCCCGCGCCGCTTTTTCCCACTGCTGCTCCGTCGGTAGGGTAATTCTCCCCCATCCACCCGTCACAAGTTGATTCGTAGGGGCGGGTTCTAAAGGCATCCGCAACATCTTTTGACCCGCGAAAACCCCCCTGTCGGATGCCTGTAACCCGCCCTGATTTGCTTCCCCCCATCGCCATGGGGGGATTGAGGGGGGTGCTAACTTTGCCTCCAACCACCGACAAAACGCCATCGCTTCATACCATGTCACACTTTCACGCGGATGGTTGGGAATAGACCAATGGGCATCTTTGGGTTGTGGATTTTCCCTTCGCCATATCGCCGCAAATTTTGAAAAATCCCACCACTCCGCATTTTTATATCCATCCGCCGCTTCGACGAAGGCCTGATATTGAAGCCATGTCACTGGATAACGGGCAATCTCAAACGCGGGTAAGAAAATTTTTTCTTTCTCTACGCCATATAAAAACTCCCCCGCCGGAATTTGAACCCAGTCTATATCGGGCAAACCATTCGCTCGCAACCCTACGCCGGGGCGGGTATCCTCTTTTATATGTTGCTGCCACCATGCCAATTTTGCGACGGGATTGGGGCGTTGGGGCAGCAATTTACGCCATTTGTCAATTTCATTACCATTTTTGTAGGCGGGTATCGGTGGAATGGATGGATTGGCTAACTGTTCCCACGCAACTTCCGCGCACGGACTGCCACTTTCTTGAATGCAGCGATAGGCCAAGGCGGGTTGGACAGGCGTGAGCCATTGCACCACTTCGGTTGCATCGCCCAACATGCCCGCCAGCAGCACCGCCGTTTCTTCCCAGCCTGTCGGTTGCCACCACTTTTCGCTCGGCCAATATTTTTCGTCAGAGGCAGGCACACCCCGCCGTATATCTTCTAACATTTCATAGGCCGCGAAGTATTCCTGCAACAACTGATGGACAAAGCGGACATTTTGCCCATATTCGATAATACTGGCGCTGGCAGCCAAATATAAAATTTGCTCGGCATTTTCACGCGGCAAGGCTTTTTGAATCACTTGCAGCGCCCATATTTTATCTGCGCTTGTGCCTTTGTGTTCCAATTGCATGTGATAAGCAAGTATAGAGAGGGCTTTTCGTTGAATAGCTTCCTCAATCCAAGGGGGGCGCGTTAGAGAAGCGGGTTTTCCACGCTTTTCAAAGAGTAATGTTGCAAAGCTAGCAAGCAATTGTCCTCGATTTTTAGGTACTTCACCAAATCGCGTAAAAATTTGAATACTGGTAAATAACAAAAATGGATTTTTGACTAGACTAAGCAAACCATATGTTTTTTGATTTTGTCCTATAATCGAGTCTTCCAAAGTCTCATCATGAATTATTGCACCCCTAGAAATATATACTCTTTCGTCAAAGGCTCGTTTTCCCACTCGTTCCCAAAATTGCGAAAAAGTTTCCCCTTTTTTGCTAAAATCATCCCAAACACTTTGAACTTTTTCACCGCCTAATGATCGAAACAAACGCTCCCTGTCCGCATCTTCCAGATAATTGCCCATGAACAAATACATCTGCTCGACGCTCAATGGCGCGACATCAATCCGTTGCAGGGGCAGCTTGAAGCCTGTGTAATCCAATTTGCGGCAGGAGACAATCATCGGGGTTTGGTCGTGGCGCTGAATCCAATCTTGGATTTTTTGGACGTGTTCGGGTGGGGTTTCGTTCAAGCCATCCAGCAGCAAAAACACTCCCCTCTCCAATGCTTTGGGGACACTCAGGGCAGCTTGCTGACGGGGATAGGGGTGGGGTGAACCTAAATAATCTCGTATCCGCAGCCCGCCAAAATTCGCCTCTAAAAAGGTCTCAAAATCTCCGCCGTCATAGGCTCCCAAGCGCACGAATAACGGGAGGGGCGCGGTGTCATTTTCGGCGGCTGTTGCCCCTAATTCAAATGCCAAGCGTTGTAAAGTGGTGGTTTTGCCTGCGCCGGGGTCGCCAATCAGCGCGACTCGTTTGTACTCAATAATTTTTTTGTGCAAATCATCAAATTTTTCAATCGCAATCGGCTTATCTTCGCGTTCCGTTTCATGGTTCATTTTCTCAAAGAGGTTATGCTGCACATCCATCAGAATCCGTTCAGCAATGTCATCTTTGGCCTTCATGGTCGGTTTGCTTGGTGTGGTAATTTGTGCGACCCCGCTTAAGGCCGTGTATTTTTTCTGAGCCGTTAAAAATTGCTCCTCTGTCCACTGCCGTCCAATGGTCGATAAATAGGCTAATTCAAGATCGCGCTGGGTTTGTGTGGGAATTTCAGGGGTTGTCTCTGTATTCAGCCGTTCAAGCAGTGCCGCGATTCCGTTCTCCCAATTGGTAAAATCAATGTAAATAAAATTGGCAATCGGCAGAGGTGGACATTTGGGCGGGGGAAACAGAATCGGAATAATCGTTTTTTCCCATCCTTGTGCATAAGCGATTTCATTTAGCACATAACTATCGGCACGGTGGGTATCTTTGGTAGAACAAACCACCACATGGGTACAATTTTGAATTGCTTCTTGAATCTCGCCCGTAAAACCTCTATCCAAGCGCATATTATTTTTATCGCGCCACATGGCAATTCCGCGTTGGTGTAGTTCGTCGTAAAGACGTTCGGCAAAGGCTAAACCATCTTTATGAGCGTAAGAAATGAATACATGAGTCATCGCGTGATTTTCCCGAATGGACGTGTAATATTATAGTGGGAGGGCTTGGGTTTGCCAAAAATGATTCTAGCAGTTTGGCGTTCGCCTCCCCCCAACATCAGAAAAGGAAAAAGCATGGAAATTCACATCAAAAAAGTCGAAACGCTCTCCGACGACTGGTTCATCCTCAAAAAAACGACCTATGAATATCCGCGCAAAGATGGCACGGTGCAGACGGTCAGCCGCGAAACGTATGACCGCGGCAATGGTGCAACCATCCTGCCCTACAATCGGGAAAAAAATACGGTTATTCTGACCCGTCAATTTCGCTACCCGACCTATGTGAATGGGAATCCGACGGGCATGTTGATTGAAGCCTGCGCGGGGTTGCTGGACGAAGAAGCCGCCGAAGCCAGCATCCAGCGCGAAACTGAAGAAGAAACCGGTTTGCGCTTGCGGGATGTCCAGAAAATTTTTGAAGTCTATATGAGTCCGGGGTCGGTGACGGAAAAATTGTATTTTTTCGTGGCGGAATATGATGACTCGCACAAAATCACCGATGGCGGCGGCTTGGAATCGGACGGGGAAGATATTGATGTACTGGAACTTGCTTTTCCCCATGCCTTACAAATGATCCAAACAGGGGAAATTGCGGACGGCAAAACGATTATGCTGCTGCAATATGCTCAGATTCACCAACTACTTCAGGCATAGTGCATTTCGGATAATGTCACTAACACACTGCCCTTCAAATTTGGGGAGGGTCGTCGGGGTGGGGTCGGTGAGCAGCGATTCTAAAAGGCGTGGTGCATCGGCAGGCGCAATTTTGAGAATGGCAAGTGCCGACTCTGCCCGTAAATCGGGGTTTTCCTCGGTAAGATTTATACACAAGCGGGGCAACGCGGCGGAGTCGCCAATTTTGCCCAGGGCAATGATGGCAGCGCGGCGGGTCAGCCAATCGGGGTCGTGTAGCGCGGCAAGTAAATCCGGCAAGGGGATAGGGCTGCCAATTTCACCCAATGCCCACGCTGCGGCCTGTCGCACCGCCTCTTTTTTGTGGTGCAGCGCTTTGACCAATTGGGGAATCGCTTCAATTCCGCCGACTGCGCCCAGTGTCGCATCAGTGGTTTTGAGTCGACGTTTGCTGTGCCATGTTTCGGGTAACATCTATCACTCATAAAAAGTTGGGACGATTTTATCAATTTCTGGCAGAGCCGCTAATTCTAAAAGGATTTGCCAACCCATGTCCGAGATGGACTCTTGCGTGCAAAACGCATCTACTGGAACGAGGCACAGCGTTTGGGTGGTGGTGTCGCAGTGGGCGCGTCCTGAGGAGGGCATACACGCTACCTGCGGCGCGATTTTTTGTACTTCTGATAGCAGCTGAGGGTTATTTTTAGGTACACAAAATTCGACGCTGCCATCATTCACGCAGGCATTCGGGCGGGTAAAGGTGATTTTCTCAGCCGGGGAGGGTGGATTTTGCAATAGACCGCACAACGACAGTAAAAAAGCCAGCAGCCCTAATTTCCACATTTAGGGTTTGCGCCAATTCTCACGGGCAATGGGCAGGGCATCAAAATCTTCATCGCTGCTTACCAGAATCGCATTGACACGCTGCGCTACGACTGCGATTAGAATATCCATATCTGAGAGATGGCGACCATTGGTTTTCACTAATGCCCAAAAATGAGCCGCGATTGTCCAGTCGTTATCTTCAATGGAATAATTCTGGATATAGGGCATGAAATTGTTTAAATCTGCTATTTGCCGAGTCGCATTACTTTTGACAAGCCCTCTCAGCACCTCATAATAAACAGGCTGACAAATGGCAATGGTGTGATTATTTTGCAGGGCGCGATTAAACTTCATAACGACAGCCGGACGATTTTTTGTGCGGTCTGAAAAGGTATTCGTGTCCAGTAAGTAAATCACTGACCACGCCCGTTATTTTCCAAAATTTCTGTTTCGATGGGTTTAATATACTCTGAATTCATATCTTTAATAATCACCTCTACTTCTTCTTCAGAAAACCCATCCCAAAAATGGTCAAAAAAATCATTAAAAAATTCAATCATGGCTTTTTTATCATTGTCATTGACGCGGGGTGTTGATTGACGACGTTCCTCAACCGCGTTTTGCACCTGTATCAGTTCATCAGGGGTCAAGTTTTGGATGGTGTGGATGAGATGGGTTATATCTGTCATATAATATGCTCCTGAATTGTTATTTCCTATTTTAACATAGACCGTTGCCATCAAGCGGGGCAGCGGCTTAAAATCTGCCTAGCCGTCTGTGCAAAATTTCACGGAGCAGCCATGCTTGCAAAAATTAATGGATTTCAAAAATGGGCGCTACTCACCACCGTAGCGACTTATATGTTGATTACGATTGGTGGGTTGGTACGGGCTTCGGATGCGGGGTTGGGTTGCCCCGATTGGCCGACCTGTTTTGGCAAGCCGTATCCGCCCTTCACCTACGAAGAACTGCTCGAACGCGATATTCCCGCCGATTTTGATGTCGAAAATTTTCATGTGCGTCTGGCATGGATAGAATGGCTCAACCGCCTTTCGGGGTCGGTTATCGGGCTGTTGATTATCGGGACGCTGGCCTATGCGCTCAAAGACCATCGAAAAAACAAACGCATTTTGTATCCCACGATTGCGGCGTTTGTGACCGTCCTCTTTAACGGCTGGTTGGGGAGCGTGGTGGTCGAGTCGCGGCTCGAACCGATTATTATTTCGGCGCATCTGGTGCTGGCGTTGGTGCAGGTGAGTTTGCTTTTGTATGCCACGGTTGCCGCGTTTTATCCCGCCGGGGAACAACCAGAACTGTCCCGGCAGCGTAAAGTGTTGGCTCGCGGGGCGCTGGTGGTGCTGGCCTTGATTCTGATTCAAGTGGCAATGGGGGCTGATTTACGCGGTCAGTTGGAAAATATTGAGGAAGACAATCCCCAGATGGAACGGGGCGCGTGGATTCATGAGGCTAACTGGATTGATCAAGTGCATCGCTCTTTTTCGTGGACAATTCTGGTCGGCGTTTTTGGGTTGGGCTATTACGCCCATAAGAAAATGCAAGACTCCGCCCATCCGTATTTGCGCTACATCACCCAGATTATCGGGGTGATGGTGCTGGTACAGGTGGCGGCGGGGATAGGGTTGGCCTATGTGGACATGCCGCCGCCTTTGCAGGTGATTCACATGGTCAACGCGAGTTTGCTGGTGGGGGGCGTGACCTTAACCTATTTGTTAGCGACTCGTTTGCCAATTCTAACAGTTTCGGATACAGTTCAAGGCTATGCCACCCTACAAGAATTAAAGGTCTAGCCATTTTGAGTGACTCACAACCCAAAGTAACCAGTTCTTCGTATTATGTGACGGAAAAACCGCGTCCTGCTGCGCCGCCTCCGCCCCCTGTGGAGGACAAAAGCGGCGGGTTCAAATTGCTCAAGGCTTTTCGCCAGATCGCTGGTCTGATTTTGTTTGCCTATGGCCTGCTGATTAATTTTTATCTGGTGACCCATTTTGCCTGCTGGGATTGTGTCTTTGTCACCGCGCAGGCGAACCATTTTGCGGTGTGGATTACACTTTCTGGCGTGATTGCGTTTGTGCTGGCGGTGGTGTTGTGGACTCCCAAAGTGGTTTGGGCGTGGCTGCTGCCGGGCGTGATCGTGTTCGGGTGGTGGTTTGCGCCAAACTTTTTGCCGAAATCCGAACCTACGGTTGTGGGAACCCCTTTTTCAGCCGCGACGTATAATGTCTGGGATGAAAATGGCGACCATGAGGAAATTTTCCGTGTGGTGCGCGAGATGAATGTGGATATTCTGGCGGTGCAGGAAATGTCGCCGGAATTGCAGCAGAATATTCAAACGCAGCTTGCCGACCAGTATCCCCATATTCAAACGGCGGTGCAGGGCGTGGAACTGCTCGGCATTGCCAGCCGTTTTCCGATTGTGGAAAGCCGTGTGTATCCCGGCGCATTTATGCGGGCGGTGCTGGACATCAACGGGCGGCAGGTGGTGGTGTATAACTTGCACGCACCCAACGCTAAAATTGATTTTGCCAATGCAACCTTTAACGATTCCGAACTGGACGCAGGCATTGAGGGCGTGCTGGCGATGATTCAGCAAGAAACGCTGCCTGTGCTGCTGTTGTGCGATTGCAACACCACCCCGCGCACCCGTCAATATGCCTTGCTGGATGAGACTCTGGATGATGCCTTTAAAAAACAGGGGCAGGGCTTCGGGCATACCCATCGTGGCGCAACCGATTTGTTCAGCTTCCCGACGATTCGGATTGATTACCTCTGGTACAGTGAGCAGTTTACCCCGATGAAGGTCGAAGTGTGGGCCGAAGACGGCTCATCCGACCATTTTCCGGTGCGGGCGGAGATGGCGCTGGAGGGGTAGTTAATTTTCTTCTGTTTGCGAGCGAGACTCCCCCGCATAAGCAAGAATAATCTTTTCGCGGGGGATGCCGTTTTGCACTAGCGCTTTAAAGAGAGGTCTGTCGGTGGTGTCTTCTTCAATAATGACGGTATCGCCTTCGACACGGGCAATCACTACCACACCCGCCGATTGTTCACGGACTGGGGTATCAATCACGTTTACGGCATACACTTGTTGTTCTTCATTGGCTAGCGGAAACGTGCGTAAATTCACCCCGCCGCTTGCATACCCAAAGACTGTTTTTTTTACGATGGCTGCCAGATTATCCATTGCAAAATTACCTCTTGCTCAACATCCACTAAAATCAATTTTACATCATGGACAAATCAATTAAAAACCAAATGATTGCGGACAGCATGTATGCTGTCCCTACGAGAAATACACCGGTAGGGACGGGATATATCCCGTCCGCAAAAGTTGGATTCATTTAAAGTCTAATTGCTTTGTCCATCAGTTTCTTCAAAAATAGCGATAAGGGCAGATTCAAGCTGTAAACGCTGGTACGCTGTTTGGGGAATAACCAAATAAATATCAGAGAAATCATTATAGATGTGTAGGGCTTTACGATATAGTTGGTATTGTCCAATAGCGCTATAAAATTCTTCTAAATCAAATTTAGGATTTGAAAAACACTTTACTTCTGCTATCACAATTTCTTCAACAATACCTCCTTTTAAACGTCTAAATTTTATATCAATATAAATGTTCCGTTTCATAAGACGGAGCATCAAGGGTTGTTCTATCACCTGCCAACCTTCCTTTTCAAATGCCTTGATAACATTTGGCTGGCAACTATCAATTGCAGGCATATAAGTTTCCTTACTGAGGCGAGAATTGCTATTCTCGCCATGAAATTTTCTATACTGGCGCGGATTTTTTCAGCAATATATGGGCGGCATCGGATGGACTGAAGGCTTGAAAATCGGCAACCACATCGGCTAAAGAGGTATTTGCCGCGTGACCAATGGCGGTAATCACCGGAATGCGTGATTGGCAGATGGTTTCGGCAATTTCGGGGTCGTTAAAGGCTTCTAAATCCTGTTCGCTGCCCCCACCGCGTGTAATCACGATGACATCGACATTTTGAGCATGGCTCAAGGTGTTCAAAGCGCGGATAATTTCAACAGGTGCATTGGCTCCCTGTACCCGTGCCTGCTGGTGCAAAATGGTCACTTGGCTGCCTTCCCGTTCAAAAATTTTCCTAATATCATCATGGGCGAGGGTGTCTTTGCCCGTAATCAACCCGATTTTACTCACCGAAGCCGGAATCTCCCGTTCCGCTTTAGGCCATAAGCCTTTTGCGGTTAATTTTTTGATATGCGGGCGAAAGGCATCAGGAATATCGGGGAAGGTATCGATCTGGGAGACGATGAGTTGGAGCTTGCCCGTTTGTTTCCAGAGACTCAATTTGCCAGTGACATCAATTGTTTTACCGGTTTCCAATTTACCCACTTGGAGTGATTTTGGCACTTCGCAGTTAATCAAACTGGCTGCGTCGATCAAATCAAAATAGTGAATCCCATAATGATTTTTGCGATATTTCACCACGCCATTGACGGTAAAAATTTCTTCGGCAAAACGTTTTTCAAAGGCTCTGGTCAGTTGTTGGGCAGATTCTTGGATGTTGGCGGGTTGGTCGGTGGGGCTTACTTCGCTGGCACGAATTTGAAGGCGGGTGTCTTTTTCCCATAATTGTACATGCCCTTTGACCGCCAAGCGCATCTTCTCCGCCGGGGTGAAACGAAGTTTGTTCGCAACAAAACAGCCCAGCGCGTAGGTGTCTTGGCAAAGTTCAAAACGGTAGCCAGACTCAAATTTTTCAAGATGGCGTACTTCGCCCATAAGGGTGTATTCATTGTGTTTGCGCTCATCCACCAAAGCACGGATACGTTTTGCAAGGGTGGGCAGGTCGTAGGATGGCATAATAATATTTCCCTCTGTTTTTGATTATTATGCCACATGGAGGGATTTATGGTTAAAAATTTCACGTAAAATTCAGGCCGTTTAGGAGGTTCCCATTTCAACGGTGATAGGTTCACCCGCGTAGGCCAGAATAATTTTGTCACGCGGGATGCCATTCTGAACGAGCGCATCGACGAGGGGTTTGTCGGTGGTGTCTTCGTCAATGACGACGGTTTCGTTGACCACCCGCGCACTCACGACAATGGCTGCCGGATATTGGTGAATGGGGGTGTCTACAATGATGACGGTGTAGACTTGTTTTTCTTCATTAGCAAGTGGAAAAACTTTAAGATTATCTCCCCCACCTGCATAATCAAAAACCGTTCGTTTGACTGTCTGTATTAGGTTATCCATTCCACAATCTCCTCTGCCGCTACATCCACTACCACCAATTTTATACCAATATTCCGAATGGCATCCATCACACCTTCATACATTTTTAAACGTTCAAAGGCGATATGAGGAATGGCAAGATAGAGAGGAAAAGGAATTTGTTTGCCTTTCAAAAGGACGCTGTAATAGTTATATTGTCCTTGTGCAATATAAAAATCCTGCACGTCATTTTTAGGGTTTTGAAAACATTTCACTTCGACCACAATGATATTTTCAATCGTTCCCTCTTGTAGCCGTTTTAGTTTTAGATCTGCCAATAAGGAACCTCGTCCATGAACACGGATGAAATAAGGTTTTTGGTCTATTTCCCAATCTTCTTTTTTAAATGCCTCAATAATAGCGGGTTCACATTCGTCTATTGCAGCCATTTTTCCAACTTCATGGTAGATTTTTCCGGGTAAAAATGGGGCGTATGGACACACGCCCCGTATGAGATTTATTCGCCCTGTGGCACCGAGCGCAAGCGGATGCGATTCAGCACCTGCTGACCCACACACTGCCCCTGTCGCAAGCCGTTTTCAATCGCGGAACGGTAGTGAATTCCGCCATAGAGACGGGAGATGGCGGCTTCCTGCGCGGCTTGTTCAAAGGAGAGGAACGAACGCTGCATATTTTCATGCCCGTTAATAATCGGGGTGCGGTCTGTGAAGGCCTGTGCGCCAAACATGGTGGTGAGGACTTCTGCCGCCGCCCCGGACACCACTGAATGACCGGAGGGGTATTCGGGGAAGGGTGGGGTTTGAATGAAAGGTTCCCAGTTGCGGCGCAAATTGGCTTGAATGTAAGTGACAGGGCGCAGCAAATTGTACACATATTTGGTTGACCATGCGGAAATGAACGCATCCATCAACGCGGCATTGGTCAGCATGAACATTTCAGCCGTGCGACTGAGGGGTAAATCAAGCTGCTCGACCAGTTGAATTTCAATCATCACCCAATGTCCGCCGGGTGTCCCGGTCACAATCGGCGTATCGACCCAGAACAAAGCGGTGTTACGCTGTTCTTCGGTCAAGGTGTCGCTGATGCGAAGGACTTCCTGTGCTTGTTTATAAAAAGTGGAATTGGGGTCGGTGCTGTAAGGCACATCCATATCCAGTTGGCAAACTTCCGCATATTCCATCCCAAGCGGGCGAATCTGCCCCCAGAAGGGTTCGTAAGGAATCATGAGTTGTTGGGTTGGCACCCACATCCACGCTTCGCCTTCGGGCATGATGTATTCCATTTTGCGGGTTGGGCCGTAATTATCGGTAGAAATCCACTCGAGCAAAATCCCACCAATTTCATCCCCATAGGCGGTGGAACGTTCCACAACTTCGGCGCTGGTGGCTTCAGTACGTTGTTCCAGCCATTGAGCGCGGAGGGAGTCGATATTCGGTTGGGTGGTGGCATCGAGCGGGTCGGGGAACAAACCCGTTAAAACGGTTGACATGGACGCATTGGCAACCGTAGGCCAATCATATTCCAGCGCGGTATCGTGGAAAGGCAGCACGGGTAGTCCCTGTAATTGTCCCCCCACCGAAAAATTGCTCGGCATCCCCGGTACGACAGCTTCCCACAGGGCAATTCCCATATAGCCGTACACCCGTGCGCCCTGTGTGGGGCCAATTTTTTCATTTCGCACCGTTTCATACGTCCGCATCATCCAGTCAACCGCTACATCCGGCGCATGTTCTTCGGTCAAAACGGAGGGGTTTTCCTGCCCTTGAACGGTACGGCTAGCGAGTGGACTGGTCAACCCCATCAGGAGTGCCAGCGCAAGGAACACATTGCAGAGAACAAAAGCTTGCTTGGACATCGGTTATTTTTCCTCTCTAAAATTAGGGTTGCAGACTGGCTTGCACGGTCACAAGGTTGTAGCTGTAGTCGGTAAAAGACACCAGCACAAGGCCATTTTCTGGAATTTGTACTTCCAGTTCAAAGTCGGACAAATCTTCGTACAAATAAGAATCCGCATAGGCCAGCGAGGTGCCGTTTTGGTAGACATTCAGATAGGTGCTGGTGGTTGCGCCCGCAAGTTGTAAATTGAGCGTGACGACAGTGTTGGCTTCGCCGCTAAAAGTCATGTAATCCGTTGATTGTTTTTCACTGAGGATGACGGTTTGTGAACCTTCATCCAGTGAAAGCGGTGGGGTCATGGTGAGGGAAAGTTCAAAATCGCCCATATCTGCCGTAGAAAAGCCGCGCACAATCAGGGTGTAATTGCCATCGGAGTTGAGGGTGTAGTCGCTGAGTTCAGGATTTTTACCCGAGCCATCATCATCACTGTAGGCAATTTCATAACCGGAAGGATCACGCAGAGTCAGGGTTAAATCGGCCTCACTTTCGACCCTCGCGCTGATTTTATCGCCCGTTGTACCTTTAAACCGATAAAATGCCATCGGTGTGGCATCGGTCATTGACCCGCCTACCGTGTCGCCATAGGCAATCGCTTCGAGTGTAGGGGTATCGAGAGTCAGGGTAAAATCGGCGGGTTCTTGGATAGTCTCATAGGTGGTGACGGTGATAATCAGCGTTGTATCGTAAATAATCGTCATCGGGCCAATGAAGGCATTGTTGCCAATCCCCGAATCATCATCACTGCTAAAAGGATAGCCCTGTCCTGCTTCTGACAGTTCAAGATAGGGATTGAAGTCGGAAGACTCTAAACTGATGATGAGGGTTTGGTCTTGTTCCACGTCAAAGGCATAAGTCGCACGGCTGATTTCCGGTGTCAGCGTGCCTTCGACCGTTTCCCCGAAGCTAATCGGCTGTAAGCTGGCATTTTTGAAACTCAGTTCATATGTGCCTGTGCCATCCACACTGCTCACGACAATCGTATAGGTGTCATCGTAGCTGAGGGTGTAATTGATAAAGGCATTTAAGCCGCCTTGATAATCGTCGTTCATGACCACTTCGACTCCTACCCCATCTTCAAGGCTGAGTTTGGGGTCAAAATCGGTGGAGGTAAGGCTGAGTTCCAGAATATCCCCGACTTTGCCTTCAAAGGTATAACGAATGGGGGTTGCCGCGTCGGTGATTTCACCCGTGATGGTTTCGCCGGGGGTAATCGGCAGGGCTTCTTCCGGTTGGGCAAACACCCCACCGGGAACAAGCCAACTCATCAGCAGCACCAGATAAGCCAATTTTTTCATAACGTCTCCCATGATGTGCAATTACAGTTCCATTCTAAGGACTTTTTCATTGGATGGGAATTGGCGGGTAGGGCGTGGTGGGGTCGCATCTGCCTGACAATTCCCTGATTTTTACAACATTTTTATCGGATTTAGCGTTCGGCACGGGTGACGGTGAGGGTAAAGGTTCCCGTTAGGCCACGTTCAGCAGGACGCACAATCAGGAGATATTGGGTGTCGGTGTGGAGCCGGTAATTAAAAAATTCGGGGTTAAAACCCGCGCCATCATCATCGCTGTAGTAGAGTTCGTAGCCGTTAGAAATGTACTGAATTCCCAGCGTGGTATCTATCTCACTGTCAACCACTGCATGAATGCCTGCCGACTGTAACCCATCCAACTGGTAAATGGCGACCTGATTATCTTCGGTCAATGTGCCTTCTACCGTATCCCCGTAGTGAATAACTTCGATGGGGTCACGCTCGATGCGGAGAAAAAATTCCGCCTGTCCTTCCACAAATCGTCCGGTGTTGGGGTCTTGCAAACTGATCCAGAATTCCAACTGGTAAACACCCTCGGCGGGAATAGCAATCGGCGCACCGAGTACATGGTCACGGGTATCATAGACAAAATTGCTATAGAGTGAGTCGCCGTTGGCATCGGACAGGGTAAATCCGACGGACGGGGCGCTGCTGGCAATATCCGTGACGCTCACGATCAGCACGTCGCCACGTTCCGCTTCAAAATAATAACTGCGAGCGGGAACATCGGGGAACAAAAATTC
Source organism: uncultured Anaerolineae bacterium (assembly GCA_964639245.1). Lineage (GTDB taxonomy): Bacteria > Chloroflexota > Anaerolineae > Aggregatilineales > J027 > SB15. The sequence continues at coordinate 96,508 of CAZXCU010000009.1, read as the reverse complement.
CGCCCATGTGACCCCAAAATTCAGCTTGCTCATTGCGGTCAGGGTGACTTCGATTTCATATGCGCCGTCCCCGTTTCGGCTGCTGACCTGAAAAATATAGGTTTCGGCTTCCATCGCGGTAAATTCAACGACTGCGTTTAAACTGCCATCCGTATCGTCATTTTCACCGATGGTTCGCTCTGCCACTGTATAAACCTCCAGATAGGGGTCAAAGGTGGTGGAACGCAGCGTGACGCGCACCTGATGAAAGGCCGGAATGTCCATTTCGTGGCGGTTGACCGACTCCGCGCCGGGGAGTTCGCCCGATAAAATTTCCTGTTGGGAGTCTGGTTGGGCAAAGGATACGGAGATTGCGGGAGCTAGTACACCGATGAGCAGCACCAAAAACAGCATGAATCGCATCTGAAAACCTTCTTTCCCTCTATGCTGCCCCATTGTATGAACAAGCGGCGGGGACGGCGTGTGGCGGGGGTCGGATTTTCTCTCCGACTTTCGGCGGATTACTGCAAAACGAGCAGCAGCAGCAAAATTACAATCGCCACTGCCATCACGCCAACCACATACGGCATCCATGTATTGCCAATGGGAGGTGATTGCGAATTGATAAAGTCTGTTTCTTCGGTTGGTAAATCAGTTCGCTCACTGAAAACTTGGCCTGTCGCAAGAAAATATGCGGCTGCGGTGGGCGTGCGCGTGGCTTTATCTGCGGCTTGGTCGGCGAGGGTTTCATCTCGGTCATGGCCTATGCCTGTAACCACCGGAATGGTTGACCGACAAATTGCTTCCACAATTAATGTGTCGTTAAAAATCGCCAATTCAGAGGCACGACCACCCCCGCGTGTGAGAACGATAACATCGACAGTCTGTTCACGATTCAGTCGATAGATAGCGTCCGAAATTTCTTGAGGGGCATATTGTCCGGCGACACGAACATCAATCACTTGTACTGCGGCAGCATTATTTTTGGCTTCTTCACGGTAGGTATTTTCAAAGTCATGAATTGCATCGCTATGTTTACTGGTGATTAAGCCAATTTTCTTAATTTGACTGGGAATGGAGAGTTTTTGTTTGGGCCACAAGCCTTTGTTCTTCAGGTTGGTTATTGCGTTTGCAAATTCAGCGTTGTTCGGTCTATCTAATAAGTGAACCTGCTCCACTTCGATTTGAAGCAGTGCTGTTTTTTCAAAAATAATCGCTGTACCATAGATTTCAACTTCCATGCCTTTTTGCAGGGTAAATCCAATGGTTGCTCTTTGCTCCTCTCGTAGCATACAATCAATGGTGTACCCTTTATCTTCAAGCGTAAAATACAGATGACCTCTCTCGGATAAATTGGGGGTTTTGTGGATTTTTCCTTCAAGGGAAACAGGTTTTGCCTGCATTTCTTTTTCGAGAGTGGCTTTTAGGAGGGCATTGAGGTTGCGAATTGAATAAATAGTTGGATTCATAAAATTTTTCCTATCGACACTTTCAAAATAATATATCATGCAAACCCGGTAATGGAACAAAGAGATTTGATATGGAACACCTCAAACTCATCACTTTTGATGCGGACGATACACTCTGGGATTTGACCGTGCGGGTGCAGCGTGGCATGAACGCGCTTGCCGAAGCCATGCAACCCCACACCCGGCTAGATTATCAAGCCATTCATGATGCACTGTATGGCGGGGTGCGGAAAATTTTTGCTGAGTCCGACCCCGAGACCATTGATTATCTAAGCGCACGGCGGACGGTCATTTTTCAAATGCTGGAAGCAACGGGTATTTCCGACGAAATGCTCACCGACAATCTGTTGCAAATTTATATTGCAGCGCGGGATGCCGATTTAGCCATTTTCCCCGATGTGGATGAAACGCTCTCGGGATTGCGCCACCAGTACAAAGTCGGTTGGATTACCAACGGAACCAGTTTGCCGGAAGAAGCAGGGTTGGAGACCTATTTCGACTTTGCCATCAACTGGCACACACTCAAAATTCGCAAACCCAACCCGGAAATTTTTCAATATGCGGCGAAATTAGCGGGCTGTGAACCGTCGGAAATTATGCACATCGGCGACAATTTAGAATCGGACGTGGCGGGTATTCAGGGAGTCGGGGGGATTGGGGTCTGGTATAACTACCAGCGTCAGAAGAACACTACTAAAATTGTGCCTGACCACGAAATTCATAACCTGCGTGAACTGCTGACCCTGCTCCAAGCGCAACTTTAGCGTTTTTTTGGCGTATGATTCTATAAAACGAGTCGCAGCAGGAGTAACAAGATGGATATTCTCTTTGACCTCATCACCATGCCGTTTGAGATGGTGTTTAACAGCTTGGAATGTCTGTTCGGATGTGTGTTTTTCGTCGGGTTGATGTGCTGCATCCTGACCGTGGTTTGGATGTTCGTGCTATAGCAAAACCCCAATTTTCCTCACCCCTCTCCAACAAATGGAGAGGGGAACAAACATTTCCAAAAGGTCAGACTCCTTGCGGAGGGTCGATATTTTACGCTAGGACGGATTGTCCAGAAAATAAATGTACATCCGCAGTTGTCCCAAGCGGATTTCGTCCGCGTTGGTAATCTGGGTGGGGTCGTTTGGCTCAAGCGGAAAACCGTTGCGGAATGTTCCGTTGGTGCTGCCCAAGTCCTCCACGTAAAAATGCTCATCTTTCCAATGCAAGTACATATGCACCCGCGAGACCCCCATATTGATGGCATCAAAACGGGTCAGGTCAATGTGGGTTTTGAGGCTGCCCGTGCTGTGTGTCCGTCCAAAAGAAACGGTGTTGTTCACGTTCAGGGTGATGGGTGCATCGCTATGTCCGGCAATATAAATTACACAGGAATTGTTACGGCTTTCCGGCGCGATGGCTTGCAAGGGGGCTGTCCCGATGAGTTGTTTGGTTTGTACGGTGGTCACACCTTTTTCGTGCTGGGTGATGAGCATGGACACCACCTGCTGCAATTCAAGGGCGCTAACGGGTTTGGTCAGGAAAAAATCTGCGCCAGCTTGCATGGCTTCCGCCGCGTGAAGTTCGTTTTTATCCGCGCTGACCACCACCACCGGAATCGTATTTTTGACGACATCGCGCCGCACATAACGACAAAATTCGAGTCCGTTCATGTCCGGCAGCATCAAATCCAGCAGAATCGCTTGCGGGCGCTTCTGGTTAAAGGCACGGATGGCGCTCAGGACTTCGTGGGCGGTGCGGGCAACATAGCCGTTTTTTTCCATGACCAGCGCCAACACTTTAGCGACTTCGGGGTCGTCTTCCACGATGAGAATTTGTTCGCCTTTGCCTTTAATCGGTGGTTTATCCTCCAATTTGAGGGTGGGTTGTTTGTAGATTTGGCTGCCACGGGTAGGCGAAACGACCATGTTGACTTTGAGAGGCATCCGTCCCAAATCGAGTTTCACGCCATGATGTAAAGGAGAAGGGGTATGCGGCGGCAGGCGTTCGCCGTCTATTTTTGAGCCGTTCTGACTTTCAAGGTCAACCACAAACAACTGGTCGCCCTGCGGAAAAATGGAGACGTGTTGGCGCGAAACGCCGTATTCTTCGCCACCATACGGCCCTAAATCAATATCGGGTTGGTCGGGACTGCCCACCACACTACGCCCCAAAATAATCTGCTCATCAATTTTAACTTTGATAGGTGCATTCATGCGGGGTACAAAAATCTCGATGACCCATGGTGCGTGTTCTGTCATGATTTATCTCAATAGTTTTAGCCATTCTTCATCTAATTATAGAGTAGATAAAAAAAAGCGCTAATAGAGTTGTTGGTAATTTGTTCTGAGGTGGGCTTTTTAGGCGGGATGTTAAAGTCTTCTAACTTGCTTTTCTCCCTAGCCATAATAATGCTATACTCTGAGGAATATTTGGGACGAGATATTTTCCTGTGGGTGCGCGAACAACAACTTTTTGCCCGGTCTGCTACCGTGAATCGCAGGCAGCTACCTGCCCCATGTGCGCGACTCCTCTCAATGCCGCACGGCGCACCATGACCGTGGATACCCTTTCTACCCTGACGGACGCGGTACGCCGTTACCAGCACGAATCACCGATGCTGACGCGGGCGCTGCTCGATTTAGCGGGGTATTGGCTGCGTTTGGGACGTTGGCGGACGGCACGACTGCACCTCGAAAGTGCCTTGGCGGTGTGTGACCGGAGCAAGACCAAGCCCGCTTTTTTAGCCGCGATTCAACGGCAATTAGGCCTCATCTTGGTGCGGATGGGCGAAGAGGCGGCGGGTAAGCGGCTGCTGCATATGGCAACCCGCGCCGGCGACCTTGCCGGTAAACGCGAATGGCTGCGTTTGGCGATTGATGCCCGCGAATTTGAACAGGCCAAACTGCTGGCCCGTGAACTGGAAGCGATACCCTATTTTCAACTGGAAGGGCAGGCATGGCGTGCCGAAATTTTAGCCCGTCAAAATGATGCTCACGCGGCGGAGTGGGCGACTCTCACCCTCCTGACTGCTTTGGACGGCGACAGCGAAATCAGCATTGCGCTCACACGGCGGGCGCTGGGGATGGTGGTCAAAGAGTACAAAGAAGCCCGCCAATCGTTTGAACAGGCGATTGAATTTTTCCGCCGTGCCAACGAACCCTATGAAGTGGCGCAAACCCTGTATGAATCGGGGCGGGTGAGTCTGCGTTTTGGCGATACCCACCATGCCCGCCTTGCGCTGGGGGAGGCCGCCGGACGCTTTTTGCAGATGGGCGCGGTGACGGCCTACCAGAAAACATGGGAATTTTTGAAATCAGTACCCGTGGACGGCGATGAAAAACTGCCAGAAGCGGGCGCAACCCATACAGGAGTCGCGCTGTTGTGGGTGGAACTCAGCGGCGCATGGACAGATGCCACCCGCACATCGTTGCTGGAGGTGGCGGTGCGGCAGGGTGGCATCACAGAACCTCTGGGCGAAGGCCTGTTTGTGTTGTTCAACACCGAATCGCGCAATGCTGAAATGGTGGTGGAAACCGCCCTTGCATTTTATGAAATTTTGAAGCCTTTGAGCGAACAAAGCCAGCGCGAACGTCAGAAAAAACCCCTCACTTTTCGGATTGCGGCGGCAACCGGGATGCTGCCGTATGAAGCGCACGAACTGGCGCAGGGGATTGAAACCGTGACACGGGCGGGATTTTTCAAACATGCCCAGCAGCAGTTGAGTCAAGCGCCCTTGAATACGGTGCTGGTGGACGACCCGATTTATCTGGAAACTGAAGCGCATTATGAATATGGTTTGATGCCCTACCAGAATGGGCTGCGCTGGTGGACACTGGTAACCCCCTACCAGCATATCAAATCGCGGATTCTGCCGAACCGCAGCACCTTAGAAGCCGATTATCAGGTGGTCATGGAAGCGGTTGATGGGGTGGTCACGCGCTTTATCAGCCAGCAGCAGGGCGGATTGGTCATGCTGGAAGGGCTGGCAGGGTCGGGCAAAACGCGCATTCTGGATATTTTGCGGGCCGAAATTCGTAGCAGTGTTCCCGCCATGTTGTTACAAATGCGCGGGACAGTGGAAACCCGCTATGAACCGTTTGGCGTGCTGCGCGATTGGTTGGGGTCAGATATTCATGTGCAAATTATTGACCCGCAAGAGCGCCAACGGGCCTATATCACGGCTTTTCATATGAGTTTAACGGCGCTACTGCGGACACGGCCTGTCTTGATGGTGATTGATGATGTTCATCTGATGGACAGCGCCACCTTGCAAGCCCTCCGCGCCATTTTGCCGTTGATGTCTCACTATCCCTTGATGGTGGTGATGACCGCCCGACCAGAAGGCAATGTTCGCTGGCAAAAACTTGTCCAGCGGGTGCAGCGGGCTTTGCCGGAACGTTCGGTGCGTGTGTCGCTACCCACCCGCCATGCCCCTGCACGGGAGGCGGAACTCGAAGCGCTTGACCTGACCGCCCGTTGGATTCTGGATTGCGCGGCGGTGCTGGGACGTGAATTTTCGGTGCGGGTGCTGCGACGGATGGCGGGCGTGCCAAATTTGGCGCATTCATTGGTGGAATTGGCGCAACAAAATTACCTTGAACCCACCGATGAGGCGCTGGTCTGGCGATTTGTCCATTCCAATGAGTGGGAAAATTTTTATCGCCAGTTGGACGCACCCTACACCCAACTTTTACATAGCTACGCATGGTCGGCGCTGAATGCGATGCACAGCCCCGCCGATACCCATGCCCATCTTGCGCGGTTGCATGACATTGCCCGTCCCGCGCTGCTCAAAAAATTGGCGCAGGTACGTTCGTTTGATGCGCCAGAAGAAGCCCTCATCTATTATGATGCTGCGCTTGACCATCATCCATCGGAAGTGGTGCGGCTGAATCTGATGTTGGGGCGGGCGGAAGTGCTGCTGCGTTTGGGGCAAGCCGAAGAAGCTGAAAAAACCTTACGTGCCATCAACCGTCAGCAAAGCCTGACCGAAGAACAGCGCGTGCGGTTGATGCTGTTTGAGGGCGAACTGCTTAGCCAAATCGGGCAGATTCCGGCGCTGCTCAAAATTTATAGCAATGCGATGATGCTCCTACGTTCCGATGTGCCGTCCGTCAATAATATTAATCTTCAGGTGGATGTCCTGTACGCGCAGGCGATGGCACATTTCCGGCATGGCGATATTGAAGTTGCGAAGTCGCTGCTGGGCATGGCAATTTTTAAGGCCGGGGACGCGGGGTTGACCTATCAACTGCCGCGTTTATGGCAGTTTCTGGCGCGTTTGCATCAGGGACGCGGGCAGTTCCAGCAGGCTTGGAAAGCGGCGAGCCGTGCTTTGGAAGTGCAAGAAAAATTGGATTACAAATTCATCACGGCAGAAAGTTATCTGCTGGCGGGTAATCTGCAGGAAATGCTCGGCAACCTCAAAAAAGCCCGTGATTATTACCTGAAAGCCCTTTCCCGTTTTGAAGACGTGGGGAATGTTGAATCGATTCTGCATGTGCGGCTGCGGCTGGCGCTGGTTGCCATGTACGAAGGTCAATTCGATGCCTTGATTGAACAATTAGAAACGGCGCTGCAAATCGCCCCCTTTGCCGAAATGGTTATGCTGCGGGTACAGATCCACAGCACCTATGCGGAGGGGTTGGCGCTCAAAGGCGATCTGGTACGGGCTTTTCAACAGGCCAATTCCGGCTTGGAGTTGGCAAAACAGTTGGGGGATACGCTGTCTTTGAGTGAAGGGTATCTGGCGCTAGCGAAAGCGGCCCGCACCGCCCGTTGGTGGACAGCCGCCCGTGATGCCGTTGAACATGCCATCCATTTATTGCCCAAACATGCCTATGGGCTGCTGCGTCTGCGAGCGTATGTCATGTTGATGGAAATTTTGCTTGGCAACGGTCAGATTGAGGCGTTTGTCCGGGTCTATAACCTGACCCGCGATATTGGCGAAACGCCCGGTGATGACCTGACGCGGGCGCGACTGCATTTGCTGGTGGGACGCTACCGGATGAGCCAAGAAAACTGGAATATGGCGGCGGTAGAGGTCGAAAAAGCCTATCGGCGCTTAAAAAATATGGGCGCGACCTATTGGCTGGAAGAAGCCCGCGAACTCCTGCGTGAAATTAACGAAAGATTTACGTCAGAAGTGTCCTAAGTGTGACACTGAAGGTAATTCTGAAGAATTTTTCACGCCTTGTCCTGCCTAAATATGCTATGCTCTAGCTAATTTATGAGGGGGCAAATGATGGATGTGGTGTGGTTGATAGAACATCGGGTGCTGCTAGTGCGGATTGGTTGCCGAGTCACACTGGCGGAACTTGACCATCAGATTGGGCTGACGTTGAATCGGGGTACTTCGTCGGCTGTGCATGTGGTCATCCAAGACCGCGAACTGCTGCCTGTGTTCCACGATTTTGATGAAATTGCGCTGTTTGACCATCCCCGTATTGGTTGGATCGTTGTTTACGGCGTGCAAAATCGGCTACTGCGGTACATCTGGTCAGTTGCCAGCCAACAACGGGGATTGCGCGTCTGCCATGTCGATTCACAAGCCCAAGCCCTGCAATTCCTCTCCGAAACTGACCCCACCTTAGCAGTGGCGGTTGTTTAACAATTCTGCTGGCTGCGGTACAATTTTCTTCATCGAAATAGTCATTTTTTTAATGAAGGATTTTTGACCATGTTGAGCAAATTCACCCAGGCATTACGACAAAATACGTGGCTGCTGATGGCGGCCTTCGCAGCGTTTACAGCATCGGCGTTGGTGGGGTCGCTCACGGTGGATGCCAATTCGTCCACCCCTGAAATCTGGCTAGCGATTATGTGGGTTATGCTGGCGGCTGGCGTGGTGATTATCGTGGCGGTGGCGCTGGAGTGTATCACCGCGCTGATGAATCGATAAAAAAGCGGGGTAGGGAGCAGTTGCCCTACCCTCTGAAAAAGTTGTCCACTATTCGCGGAAGAGTTCGCGCACGATGATGTTGCGCTGAATTTCGCTCGTGCCTTCGTAAATCTGGAAGATTTTGACATCGCGCATCAGTTTTTCGACGGGGTATTCCTTCATGTACCCATACCCGCCAAACACCTGCACCGCTTCCACGGTGGCTTTCATCGCCATATCCGCACAGAAGGCTTTTGCCATCGACACCATTTTGGTCTTGTTGGGCAAATCGTTGTCCACCGACAAGGCCGAACTATATAGCAGGGCGCGTCCGGCTTCCACATTCATCGCCATTTCCGCGATTTTATGCCCGATGGCTTGATGCTGGTAAATCGGCACGCCAAAGGTTTCACGTTCGCGGGCATATTTGAGCGATTCATCCAGCGCACGCTGTGCCACCCCCAGCGCTCCCGCACCGACAGGCGCACGACTCTTATCAAATACTTTCATCGAAATATAAAAACCTGAGCCTTCTTTGCCCAAGACATTGGCGGCAGGCACTTCGACATCTTCAAAGGTGATGGCGGCGGTGTCCGAAGCCCGCTGACCGAGTTTATCAAAATGGTTGCTGACGCTGACACCGGGCGAATGGCGGTCTACGACCAGAAACGACATGCCTTTATGCCCCGCGCTGGGGTCGGTGACGGCGAGGACGGTAAAAAAGTTGGCGTGGCTGGCGTTGGAAATAAACATTTTGCTGCCGTTCAGGATATATTTATCGCCCTGCTTGACCGCCCGTGTAGTAATCCCGACCACGTTTGACCCTGCGCCCGGTTCGGTGACGGCATAGGCAGAGAGTTCACCCCCATCCACCAAACGTTCGCCCAGCCAATATTTTTTCTGTTCTTCTGTGCCACCTAGAATAATCGGCAGGGAGGCTAAGTTATTAACGGTCATGGCGGTGCTGATGCCCGAACACCCCCACGCGAGTTCTTCGCCCATCAGACATTCTTCAAAAACGGATGCGCCACCCCCGCCGTATTGTTCGGGGATGTTCATGACCAGCAAACCCATATCGCGCCCCTTGTTGATGATTTCCCAGGGAAATTCGCTGGTGCGGTCATAATGTTCGGCTTTGGGGGCAATTTCTTTACGGGCAAAATCGCGCACCATATCGCGCAGCATTTGTTGTTCGTTGCTCAACTGTGTGGGTGTAGCCGTGAGTACCATTTTATGTATTCCTCTAAAACCAATTTAATCAAATGATGATTTGATTATAGAGGAAATTGAAAAAGGAGACAACTTTTTGTTGCCTTGAGTGGGCGTTTTGTCAGGAAATTTTTATGCAAGCGGCGGGTAAATTGTGCTTTCCGTGCTTGATATTTGCCAGAATGCAGGGGTATTCTTGACCTTAACATACGAGGCATCAGGCAGACCGATGTTCAAGCCGAAATATTCATTTGGAAATCCGCACCTTTGGAGCAAGTGTTGGTTCGTCATCAGGGGCAGATTATAGCTACCGTTCTAAATCATATCTGATGGTTCTTCGCTATAACAACTTAATAACGAATTAAGTAAATTATATTTGTAAATTTATGTAGGAGTTTGTAATAATGACGATCCTAAAAGTGCTGTCAATCATGGCACTATTTTCAAGTTTGTTTTTCATACCATTTAGCGCTGATGGACAAATTCCTCTTCCTATAAACGGAGCTTATGTTGTTGAGTGGAGTCCAGATGGTAGCTTCTTGGCGCTCATTGGAAGTAATAGCATTTGGTTATATTCAATAACAGACAATATGTTTGAACAGCTTGAAATTATGCCAGAAGATAGACCTCAAGACATAGCATGGAGTAGCGACGGTTTACGATTAGCGGTTAGTAATACTAGAGAAACTGGCATAAATGCAATCTATATATGGGATATTGCAACGAGAAATCGTAGTATTGAAATACTTCAACCTTCTGTTGATTATGTAATAGTTTCGTGGAGTCCAGATGGGACAGAGCTAGCAACAACATGGTTAAATGCTATTGCTATATGGAATACATCAACTGGTGAAAGATTAAATTTTTTGGAGGGGCATTTAGTTCCTTATACTGCCGAGTCTGTCTCTTGGAGTCCCGATGGTACAAAATTAGCAAGTGTAGGCGATGACAACACTATAAAGGTTTGGAGTGTTAGCACAAAATTACAATTATTCGCAACTCTAAATATAGATGATGGGGGTGAAACTCTGGAATGGAGTCCCAATGGTAATCAACTCGCAGTTGCCGTGAATAACCATGTAATCATATGGGAGAGTACGGGAAGCAACTATCAGATAATTAACACTCTAACTCAGCACAGCGATATAGTCCTAGATGTTGATTGGCATAATGACAAACTTGCAACATCAGGTGTAGACGGAATAATTTATGTTTGGGATACAAATAGTTGGATATCTACTCATGAAATACAAGTAAGTTCATATATATACTCAACATCTTGGAGTCCCGACGGTACACAACTGGCCTATACCAGTGCGAATAATTCATCAATTCAAATTGTGCGAATCTCATCCTTTAAGTAGGGCTATTAATGCCGAAAACACTGCTCATGCTATTGGAATAGGTTGCCCGACTGGAACAGATACCTGCATAGAGATTAAGAACACAACAGGCTGTCCACTCTCATAAAAAAGTACCAACAATAATTCATGCTAAATTCACGCTTCCTTGATTCAGGTCGTGCTAGAATGACATCAGAGGAGGAGCAAAGCGTGAACAGGGACGAATTTGTGCTGGAAATGCAAGCCTATATTCAAAAATTGGAATTGGAAAATCAGCAGTTACAGGCTTCGCTTTCCCAAGAACATGCCCTGCGCGACAATGCCCGTCTGGAAGCCCTGAACGAAGTCTTGGGGAATCTGTCACATGACATTCGTACCCCGCTTGCGGCGATTCGCAACAGCATTTATTTGCTCAAAAAAGTCACCGATGAAGACAAACGCAGCCATTTTTTAGCCACGCTGGAAGACCAGTCCGAACATTTAGAGCAGTTGTTGTTTGATATTTGCAGCCTCACGCGGCTCGATTCCCGCATTACGGTTTTTGAAATTCAGCGCTGCAACCTGAACGACTTGCTGGCGATGGTTCTGGAACGTTTGAGTCCGCTCATTGCCGAAAAAAGCCATCAGGTGGTGTGCGATTTTGCGGGGGGCTTGCCCAACGTGCTGGTGGATGAAGATAAACTTGCCCGCGCTTTTTATCATATTCTGGAAAATGCCATTTACTACACCCCGTCGCATGGACGAATCACCGTGCGAACCTTTTTAGACGGGGGATATTTGATGGTCGAGATAAGCGACAACGGCATGGGGATTTCGCGCCATGCTCTGAGTCGGATTTTTGAAAGTTTTTACCGCGAAGATTCTGCCCGCAGCACCGCCACCGGACGCGCCGGACTCGGTTTGTCGATTGCACGGCGTATCATTGAAAATCACAGCGGCAGGATTCAAGTCGACAGCGAAGTTGGGGTGGGGTCAACTTTTCGCATTACCTTGATGCCCCTCCACTAGCCACCTGACCAGTCTAAAACCTAGCCATTTAGCGGTAGCATCTTTGTATTAATTTCGTCATAATAGAGTTTATGCGCCTTTTTCGGGGGAATTTATGCCTACCTCAATCACAACCGACGATTATATCCGGCAACTCGAAGCAGAAAATCAGGATTTGCGGAGGCAACTTCAACAAAACCAAGAAGAAGACAGCCGACTCAAAAAAATACGCGAATTTTTAGGCAATCTTTCACATGATGTGCGTACCCCGTTGACCTCTATCCAGACCAGCATTCATTTGCTGTATAAACTGACCGACGATACCAAACGCGAACACTATTTGAATGTGCTGCAAATGCAGGTGCATCACTTAGAAAAATTGTTTTTTGATGTGTATAACATGGCGCGAATTGAATCGGAAGTGACGACCTATGATTTTCAGCGAGTGGGCATTGATCGGATTATTCTGGGTGTTTTAAAAGATTTTGCAGCTGCAATTCAAGAAAAAAGGCACACCCTCACGACTGATTTCCCCGATGGATTGCCGCGTATTTTTGCCGATGAAGTCAAGTTGGCTCATGCCTTGGCGCATCTGGTTGAAAATGCGATTTGCTACACTCATGATGGTGGCACCATACGGGTAAGGGTCATGACGGAAAATAATCATCTGGTGGTGGAAGTTGAGGACAACGGCATCGGGATTTCGGAAAAGGCGTTGCCCCACATTTTTGAAGCCTTTTACCGTGAGGATACCGCCCGTAATTTGCAAACTGGACGCACCGGACTTGGTTTAGCCATTGCATCCAAAATTATCCGCAATCATAAAGGCTGGATTGATGTGCAGAGCGCACCCAAAGAAGGGTCGTTGTTCCGCGTATTTTTGCCGGCGCTCGTTCTCAATAAATAAGTGTCTATCGGTAAATTCTGTTTAACGCCGTGCTTTAGTGTTCACTGGCCTCAAGGCCAGCGTGACCTTCTAAAATCACACAATTTTTCACAAACGCTTAATCAAATTTCGATTTGATTTTTAGGGCTACGTTTGCTAAGATCTAATCAAATCCCCATTTGATTAAGGAAGGTATACCGCACCATGGTACTTGCTAAAGAAATCACCCAGCTTGAACCTTTTGATTTTTTCCAACTTGAAGCGCGTCTCAATGAAAAACAACGGGCGGTGCGGGATCGTATCCGTCATTTTGTCGAAACAGAAGTCCGCCCTAAAATTAATCCTTACTGGGAAAAAGCAGAATTTCCTTATGAAATCGCCATGAAACTGCCCGAATTGAATATTCTGGGTGGCTCATTGGAAGGGTATGGCTGCGCGGGTCTCGATCCCTTGTCGGCAGGGGTTGCCATTTTTGAATTGGCAAAAGGCGATGGCTCAATTAATACTTTTTATGGGGTGCAATCCGGCTTGGCGATGGGCAGTATTGGCCTGTTGGGGTCGGAGGAACAAAAACAGCGCTGGCTGCCGGGCATGGCAAAACTGGAAAAAATCGGTGCGTTTGGCCTGACTGAACCCAATGTGGGGTCGGACGCGGTGCATATTCAAACCACCGCCCGCAAAGATGGCAACCACTACATTTTGAACGGCGCAAAACGCTGGATTGGCAATGCCAGCATGTCGAATGTGCTGATTATCTGGGCGCGGGACGAACAGGGTGACTTGGGTGGTTTTGTGATTGAAGATGCTCCCACCGTCGAAGGCGTGACCATGACTGTGATGGGCGGCAAAATTGGCAAACGCGGCGTGCAAAACGCGGATATTCACCTGGATAATGTGCGTGTGCCAGCCGAAAACCGTCTTGAATACGTCCGTTCCTTCCGCGATATGTCGATTGTGCTGGGGATGGGACGCTTCGGCGTGGCATGGGAAGCGGCAGGGATTGCTACGGCAGCGTATGAACTTGCCTTGGACTACGCCAAAACCCGCGAACAATTTGGCAAACCGATTGCCTCCTTCCAATTGATTCAGCATAAATTGGTGGAGATGGCAACCGAAGTGAGTCTGATGCAGTTGCTGTGCTACCAGACTGCCGAACTGGTCATGCAGGGACACATGAACATGGGGCTGCTTTCGATGGCGAAGTACAACAATGCCCGCAAAGCCCGCTATGTGACCCAGCTTGCCCGTGAAACACTGGGCGGGAACGGCATTTTGATTGAGAACCACATTGCCCGTCTGATGTTGGATGCCGAAGTGGTGTACACGTATGAAGGCACGAATGAGGTCAATTTGCTGCTGTTGGGGCGCGAACTGACTGGCTTCAACGCGATTGCGTAAGGTTTATTTAGCGCGTTAAAAATTAAAATCCCCATAAATAGTTGGGGATTTTTGTTTATCCATGATTTACGCGTCAATTTGGAATTCCCGCTATGCCTACATGAATCCGAAGGCATTCTCGCTCGTTTTGTAGAACAAAATCTGCAAATTGCCAGTTCGTTAAACCCGTCATTTCTTCGCCTGTTGTTGTTGCTCTGTACATAGCTGTCGTTGATAAAAGGGATGTGTATTGAGGACTATAAAACCTGAGATGTAACTCATAGATATTAGAGGGTTGAAAACAAGCATCACCTTGTGAAGTTGTTTTATCCACATTTTCTATTTTTCCCACATACTCAGCCACAATCTTATGGTTCTCATAAATAAACCATAAACTATAGGCTAAATGAGTACCGGAGATGAATATATGAGAGGGTGTACCATACAGTTTCAAGATTTCAGGTGGAGTAAAATTTCCCCATAGTTCTGCTTCTGATTGAAACATATTTATATCAACATCTATTTTGTCAATAATATCATCAACTAGCGTAAATCCAATTCGGGTAGACGGTAATGGGCTTTCATCAGCCTCCTCTGTGAAAATAAATCCAATATAATAATGTTTTGCACCATTGCCTAAAGGATATTCTGTTATTCCAATTTCTGTATCGAAACTTTCCTTAATTACAGTATCTAATTCATCAAAAGTTGTTAGGCCGGGTTGTAAACCTAACCAGCAAGCCTGTTCACAACGCGAATCATGAATCAGCGCGTTCTGTACGATTTTCAAATATTGTTCATCAGGAAGTTGAGCCTTGCTGATTGAAACGGCAAGTAACAAAAACAATGTTATTCCAATGCGACGCACTTTTTTCATAAGGCAGTCTTTTCTTCATCAGTGATTTCGACAATTTCATACAACTCATCGGGGCGACATTCTAACCCGTTGGCGATGGGTTCAAGAATCTCCCTGTCCAAGCGGCGGTTGCCCTGTAAACACGGCGGGGAATTAATTCCCCGCCTATGCGTAGGAAGTCCACTGAAGTGGACTCGGTTCGATTCCGCGTGCCAATGGCAATTTCTTAACCCATCTGTGGAGGTAGGTCGCGGTTGTTTGTCCAACTATTTATTCCCCATCCGATATGGTAGGAATATTCTCCAAATGTGGGTAGATTTTTCCCGCATGGTGATGGCTTTTTTGGTTACGCACATAGTCAATAGCTTGGTGTAAATTGCGTTCGCTGATTGTCAAGGCGTTATAGCCCGCTTGCCAGCGAAACGGATGTTTCATATACCCGGTCACAAAATGAGATGAACTGCCCTTGAGATTTTTAACGAACATAGCAACCGCCATCGTCGGGGGAATATTCACAATCAGATGCACATGGTCAGGCATTCCATTGATGGCATAGGCCAACCCTCGTTGCTCCTGACATTTTTCGCCCAGATAGGCATAAATATCATTTTCAATCGTGGGGGTGATTAGCATTTCTCGCTGATGTGTTGCCCAAACCAGATGATAATACAATCGCCAGCGTGACATTCCAAAAAGCCTCTACCCTTTGCATGATTATATTTTTGCAGTTACGGCGGCACGAATAGCGAGTCCACTTCAGTGGACTTCCTACGCATAGGTGGGGAATTAATTCCCCACCGCTTTATTTATTGTAGCAGAGGAATAGGGATTCAGGCTAGCTGTTTGGGCTGGAAAGTAAAAAGTTATTCGAGGGGCGTTTCATCCACTTCCACAATTCCATACAACTCATCGGGGCGACATTCCAACCAGTTGGCAATCGGCTCAAGAATCTCCATGTCCAAGCGGCGGTTGCCATGTAAACACAACGGGGGATCAATTTTCTACCGTATTATTTATTATACTCATGGACAAGGCAATTAGACTTTAAATGTATCCAACTTTTGCGGACGGGATATATCCCGTCCCTACGGGTGTATTTCTCGTAGGGACAGCATCCATGCTGTCCGCAATCATTTGGTTTTTAATTGATTTGTCCATCACCTTACGCAATGCGGGAAAATCCCCACCCTCAATCCCGTCAGCAAGCTGCCCTGTTTGTCCCCAATGCTTTGGGGAGGGAAGCCGAAGGCAGGGTGGGGTCAAAAAATGTCCCCAAAACGCGATTCTGCGTAAGGTGAGTTATTATAGTTAAAAAGTAGTCGGTTGGATTGCCGCCCCTTTCATAAACAGTCCGCGTTATCCGGCAAGTTGGTGAAGCTGCGGGGTATCCACCAGCACAATTTCCGTCGGATTTTCCATTATAATCAAACCATCGGCTGCCATTTCTTGGAGCAAAATCTGAGTCAGGCGCGAGTCGGCTTGCAGGAGCGCCGCCGCTTGTTCCGCGTCGAATTGGGGGATGGTGTGGGCCGGACGCGATTCACCGAGCATCAAGAGTAGCCGCGCCAAGCGTTGAATCAAGCGCCGTTCGGAAAGCTCATCCAGACGCATCTGGTTGTTGTTGCGAAGGCGGGCGCTCAGGATGGTGATGAGATGCACCGCCACGCCGGGATTTTTGCCGATGGCATCAAAAATAGCTTCACGGGGGAGGGCCACCAGCAGGGTATATTCGAGGGCTTGGGCGCTGGCAGAACGGGGTTTGCCATCAAAAATTTCCAGTTCGCCGACCACTTCGTTTGGGCCAAGAGTCGCCAATTCGAGCGCGTGACCACTGGGAGTATCCACCCAGATACGCATTTTCCCGGAGCTAATAATATACATATTATTACCCCGATCTCCCGCATTAAACAGAATTTCGCGGGTTTCGAGTTTGTGGGTGTGGGATGAATAATGCAGGTGTGCCAGCACATCTGGCGTGAGACCCGCAAATAAGGGAATATCGGCTAAAGAAATGAGATCTTTGGTGGTCATGGTGCGCTTTCCCTTCGTTACAAGTTATTCTTATTACTATCCTATAGCACAATCGCTAAAAGATAGTGATTTTCTAACTATTTTTTCAATGTTGTCTAGTATCTTATGGGCTTCATCCGGTAATCACCGGGATTTGTGTAGTTGCAACCATCACTGAGCAAGAGGAGTTCGCCAACGGCATTATGACAGACACTAACCCTGAACTTCAGCATTATCTCAAAACTTGGAATGTATCGAACCCGCAGCTTCTGGCGCAGACACCTACCAGCCATATCTACATGGTGACGTATGAACAGACGCTTGTCGTTCTCAAAATTCTGACTGATTACGGTGTTGAGGAACGTATTGGTGCGCTGGCCTTGCGTCATTTTCAGGGGAACGGCGCGGTGCGTTTGCTGCACAGCGATGATGGCGCACAACTGCTGGAATATGCCGAGGGCGAAGATGTCACTGAACTTGTGAGAAAGGGGCAAGACGAAGCTGCAACGGGGGTCATTGCCGAAGTGGTAAATGCCTTGCACGCCAATGATGCCGCGCCGCCAGTGGGTATAACCTTGCTGCGAACTTGGTTTCGGTCACTCTTCGCACAGGCGGAGCAAGACCACAACGGAGACCTAAACGCTATTTTAAGGCACGCTGCCGCCCGCGCTGATAAGGTTTTCGCAGAGCCACATGAGCCACGTGTTTTACACGGCGACATCCATCACGCCAACATTCGGCATTCGGCGCGTGGCTGGCTGGCCTTCGACCCCAAAGGTTTGTACGGGGAACGTACCTACGATTTAGCAAATACTTTGTGCAATCCAGTTCCCTTGTATGGTGCGGCGATGGTCGTGGACGAAGGGCGTATTCTGCACAATGCCGGCATTCTGGCGCAGAGGTGTAGCATCGACCGGGCGCGTGTGCTGCTGTTTTTGTATTTGTACGCCTGCCTCACCGCAAGTTGGACACTGGAGGGAGCAGAAACCGGATGGGCATTGGACACTATTCTGAAGATTGCTGTCATTGCCAAACGGTATATGGGGTTGTATGGGGGTTGATCTGCGCCATTGCCCACAGTCCAGTTGTCCCTTGTTCATTTAGAAATTCGCGTGTTTGTACAGAGTCAATGCCAAACCGCCACTCTGCCTCGCTACCGTAGCCATTCCGGTTTGGGGATGGGCGCGATTTCATCCCACAGGGTATCGAACAGGGCGAGACTGTCTGCGGCAACCACCGTATCGCGGATATTGGTGGTGAGTTTTTGCGTACTCAGCCGCAGGGAACGGGTCGTGCGGTCATCGGGCGATTTTTCCAGCGCGAAGATGGCTTGCGCCGCCGAACTGAGCGCTTCTTTTAGGCGTTTGGCTCTGTCCTCATTCGGTAGCAGGGCGATTTCTTGCAGCAGCGAAGCCCGATTGGTATGCGCCATGGCATGTTCAATCGCCTCGCTGGGCAGCAGCATAATCACTTCATCATAGGCCGCCAGCGCTGTGTACATCCATTCGGCGCGGCTGGCACGTTCCAAGCGCAACCCCGCCAATTCGCGCAGCAGATTCGCCCGTTGAAATTGGGTCATGGCATAAGCGGCGGGGTCGTGTTTGAAGCAGGGCAGCGCAGAATCAAAGCCCTCTAATGCTTCATACAAACGTGCCATCCGATTTTCGCCGGGCAGCCCCGCCATATCCCGCAAGAGGGCAATCCGTTTTAACTGGGTATTGGCAAATTCAACGGAATGGGCATCCTGACAGCGCAGCGCAGACTCATAGGCAGCGAGGGCTTGTCCCAAACGTTCGCCCAATTCCTGATTGGGTACCGCCGCGAGTTCTTTATAAAGGATGGCACGGGTCAGGTGATTTTCGGCAGTATTTTCATCCAAGACTTCCAACGCCCGCATTAGCCAATTGGCACGGACTTCCGCTTCCAGCCGGGCGACTTGCCGGAGAAGGTTTTCCTGATGAATTGCACTTTGCATCGCTTCGGCGGATTGGAGCGCACTCCGCAGCGCGGGATTTAAAATATCCTGTAATCGGCGGGAGAGGGGGGCATCGTTCGTAAGGTCTTTCCACAGGGTAGGAAACGCATCGCCAATCTGCATGGCAATATCACGCAGGCGATTTTCTGCTTCATGGCGGGGTGCGCCGATGCGATCCAACGCAACTAATGCCGTGTGCATATTACGGACGGCTTCGGCAGAGTTGCCCTGTTCCAAGCGCAAAAAGGCCAACACCTGACTCACCGCCGCGCTTTCGGCATGGGCTTCGACGGATTCATACAGTTCCCGTGCATGGCGAAACAAGGCGATAGCGGCATTGTGGCGGGTTTGTTTGAGTGCCAGATTGCCCAGCACACGCAGCACATCGGCCTGTCCCTGCCGATTGCCCGCTTTTTCATACAATTTGAGCGCACGGTCATAATGGGCGCGGGCTGTGTCTTCCTGCGTCAACCGCAAATACATATCCCCGATGGCTTTTAAAATATGCGCTTCTTCCACCCAGAACCCGATGCTGTTAAAAATTCGTAGGGCGGCTTCATAATTGGCTTGGGCGGTGGGGATGTCGCCCTCTTTGGCGGCTAGATCGGCCATTTCTTTACGGGTTTGCGCTTCGCCCATCTGCAATTCGAGTTCTTCGTAAATCGCCAGCGCTTTTTCATAATATTCGCGGGCTTTTTTGGGGTCGGAGAGGGGGGCAAGTTGGCGCATGGTGTTGGCTTGCCCCAGTTTAAACCCATGAATCTCGTACAGCACCAGCGCTTTATGATAAAAGCTATGGGCGCTTTCCAGATTGTTGGCCTGCATGTTTAAATCGCCCAAGCCCTTAAACGTGTGCGCTTGTCCGGCCATCGAATTGTCATAGAGCAGC
The DNA here is from genome assembly GCA_964639245.1 of uncultured Anaerolineae bacterium. Classification (GTDB taxonomy): domain Bacteria; phylum Chloroflexota; class Anaerolineae; order Aggregatilineales; family J027; genus SB15. Next base: position 76,657 of record CAZXCU010000009.1, on the reverse strand, counting down.
ATGGCACGGTAATAAAAGGTACGGGCGGCGTGCTGCTGGCGAATTTTGACGGCAATATCCCCCAGCGCCCGCATTTGTCCGGCTTGCCCCCATTCCGCGCCTTTGGCATCGGCTACTTGCAGCACATATTCCAGCCACGCCGCGAGAATCGAGTGAAATTCATCCCGCGTTTGCAAAAATTGTCCCGCCGACAGCACCAACCCCACCAAGGGTTCGGCTTCTGCATAGTGGAGGGCTTGCCCGAATTGGGCGACTTCCGCCGCGAGTAAATCGTCTTGGGTCAGGGTGAGCCATTTTTCGGACTGCTCCTGATAATATTTTAAGTGGCGCTGACGGTAGGAACTGACATTTTTAAGGGCGGGGGCAAAGGTGGTCTGGTAAAAATCGCTGATGCTTGAAATGTAAATCGGTAAGTTAGCAGGCAGTTTTTTCTGATACACCGTTTCTAATGCGTCGGCAGTAAAGGGAACATTCGGCGCAAACACACTAGCTGCCGCCATAACCTGTTGCTGGTCGGGCGGTACCATTTCATAGACGAGCGAAAAGGCTTTGTCCAATGGTGACTCGGCAACCTGCAAATAAGTCAGATAGCGCGAAATCGCCTCTCCCCCGCCCATCTGCTTGAACCATGCGGCGGCAAGGGGCAGCGCGGCCTCGCCCACCAGTGCGGCAATTTCCGCCAATTCGGTGGGGTGGTGCTGAATATCGTGTTCGGTCAAAACGGTATCGAAAGGGTTATTCATGGGCAGGCTGTTTTTTTCGCTAAACTATTCTTTTGCATTATAGCCCTGACTGCCCATTTTGAGACACTTTTTTGTAAGTTTTTATGCAACTCCCGCTTAAAAGGATGTACAGCATGACATGGCAAGAAATCCGCGAGAAATTTGCCCGCAATTGGCTGCTGGTCGAAGCGATTGAGGCACATGATGAGGGTAACCAGCGTATTGTCAACGATTTAAGCGTGGTTGGCATCTATGGCGAGGACTTTTGGTCAGGTTGGCATCGTTATCTGGCCTTGCACGCCTTAGACCGTCACCGCGAATATTATGTTGTTCATACGGATCGAGAAGCACTCAATATTGGCATTATTGATGTCTTTAGATTCAGACCCATAAAATAACAACGCAATAACTCGCGTAAAATATGTTTGCTCCTCAGTTTTGAGACAAAACTCCCGAATTTAGAAATACGTGCCTCGAAGTGAGCCGGGCATTTACCCTGTACCATCTTCTGCCCCCATGTTAAGCTAACGTGATTAGCGCGTTTTCGTCTAAAAACAATATGAGCGTTTGGCATGTCTTTTCTCAAGAATCTCTGGGCAGATTTCCATTTTGTACGCGGCATGAACAACCTTCGCCGCGAAAATGTCACGGGCGCGATGGCCTATTTTCATCGGGCGCTCAAACTTCGCAAGGATAACCCGATCTATCATCACAACATGGCGATTGCTTACAGCATGTTGGGCGAACTGGACGATGCGCTGATGAGTTTTAGCCATGCCATCCAGCTTGACCCGCAGTTTGCCGATGCCTACCACAATCGCGGGTTGCTCTACCTGCAAAAAGGTGATTTTGACCATGCCGTTCAAGACATGACCCGCACGCTGGAACTTGAACCCACCCACCACAATGTTTATCTCAACCGTGCCTACGCCTATGTGCAGCAGGAAAAATTTGAGTCGGCGCTGGCGGATTATCAATTTTTACTCAAGCAGAATCCCGAGTCGGCGCTGGTGTACAGCAGTCGGGCGGTGGCGCTGGCGTATCAGGGCAATTTTGAGGCGGCCCTCAAGGAGAGTGAGGTGGCGCTGCAACTGGATCCCTCTCTTGCGGAAGTGTATATCAACCGTGCGACGGTTCATTTAAAAATGAAAAATTACCCGGCGGCGCTGCATGATTGTGATACCGCCCTTGAACAAAATCCGTCGCTGCCGCAGGCATATTTGAATCGGGGCAAAGCCAATTTGCACCAGAATAATCTGACCGAAGCGCTGCATGATATTGAGGAAGCCATCGCGCTGGATGCCCAACTTGCCGAAGCGATTGCGACACGCGGCGAAATTTATTTTTTGATGCAGGAATATGAAGGCGCGGTGGAAGATTTTGAAGATGCCTATGCGCTCAAACCCGCCCTGAAATCGGCTTTGGCGGGGTTGGCGGTTAGCACGTTTGCGCTCGGACAACCCGACACCGCCCGCCGCTACTGGTCAGAATTAATCGCCGCCGACCCGCGTTTTCAGGAGCAGGGATGGGTCGAAAATTATTTGGATTGGGAGCAGGGAATGATGCAAATTGTCACGAAATTGAAGAGCTAACTTTCAAATTTCATTAATTACTATTAAAATAAGTTATCATTGTAAGCGTAAGGGTTTTTCATGGATGTTTCCCCTGTCTATTCTGATGTTCCCTTAGACAAGTTGGAAATTTCGCAGACATTACTCAATATTGAAAATAAATATCGTAGCAATCCCTTTGTTTGGAATGGTCAATTTTCCCCCCAGTTTGTAGAAGCTGTTCTTAAAAAGTATACAATCCCACAAACTGCCGTTTTAGACCCGTTCGTAGGAAGTGGAACAGTCTTATTGGAAGCAGGGCGATTAGGATTAAAAGCGCATGGGGCGGAAATTAATCCAGCCGCTATTGCTCTCGCACAGACCTATCTTTTTATCAATCAGACAATTGAAACAAGACGTACTATTTTAGCGACTGTCTCCCAATCGTTAAAAAATGTCATACCAGATTTTGCTCTTCACCAACTTACTGCTGACTTATCGCTAAAGCAAACCTTACTCAATTTACTTCATTCAACTTTGAATCGCTTAGAATATCAATTATTAGAAACCTTAATCACTTTAATAGACTTTCAGCAACCTGCCGTGTTCGCCACTTGGGATAAACTAAATCAGCACATCCTTCATTTGCCTTATTCTACCGCGTCTATCAGCTTGTATCATACCGATGCGCGTAAAATTCCTTTGGCAGACAACACGATTGATTTTGTTCTCACATCCCCACCCTATATCAACGTTTTCAATTACCATCAACAATATCGGGCTGCATCTGAAGCGCTTAATTGGGATTTATTAAAAATTGCAAAATCTGAAATAGGATCAAATCGTAAAAATCGTGGCAACCGATTTCTGACAGTGATTCAATTCTGCTTAGATATTGCGCTAACCTTTGCTGAATTAGCTAGGGTTTGCAAACCAACTGCCCGCATCATTTTTGTGGTTGGTCGAGAATCCAATGTAAGAAACACAAAATTTTATAATGGTCAAATTGTGGCCGAGATTGGTGTCAAAAGTTTAGGCTTTGAACTCAAACTTCGCCAAGAAAGAATGTTTACTAATCGTTATGGTAATAATATAGTAGAAGATATTTTGCATTTTACCCCTGCCCAAACTCAGCCTAATAATTATCTGGACATTGCCAAAGAGTTGGGTATTCTAGCTCTCCGTGAAGCCCAAAAAACTTGCGAGGAAGGGAGTTTGTCCGACCTAAGAACTGCTATTCAACGGGCTGCAACCGTGATGCCCTCACCACACTTCAAACTTCACGACATTGGAAATGCTAGCCTATGACTTCCCCACATGGTGAAAAACTAAAATCATTGCTCTTAAATCAGAAGTTGCCTAAACAAGATTTACCACGCCTTGAGCTAACATTTCAGGCCTACGAAATATGGTTACATCGGCTTAGCCAAATCCAAGCGGACTCCGTAGAAGAATTAGTCAAGCAAATGGTCATCTTACTCAATTCATACCGTTTACAGGTAGATATAGAGTTAATCTTTGATAGTGAAACCGACTTTTTATATCGGCAAAAAGGACAACTTAAGTTGGATAATAGCGTCCTTGAGGAATTTTTACCCATTCTCATCCAAGCTATTTTTCCAAATGAAATCCAAAAATATCACCTCACAATGGGCGCAGCAACTTGTTTTGCAGGGCTACAGTTTGACGCAACCCTCACTTCACCTTATGTTGGGGGTGGAATGAGTGTGCGGAACAAAGACCAAGATTTTGCTATCAGCCGAAAAATCTACCTTCGTGCATCCAATTCAGCCAATTTTGAGCAGGAAGTTTATGCCGAAGCAAACCTAGCCTACCTTGCGGCTGAATGTAAAACTAACCTAGACAAAACCATGTTTCAAGAGGCCGCCACAACTGCTTTAGACCTAAAAAGAAATATCCCATCAGCCAAATATTATTTGCTGTGCGAGTGGCTAGATATGACCCCCATTAGCAGTTCAATTTCTGCAATAGATGAAATTATTATTTTACGTAAATATAAGCGGCTTTCATCTAATATCCGTAGTGCCTTTAGCACGGTAGAAGGGAGAAGAAAAAATAGGGCATTATTTGTAGGCTACTTAACAGATCATCCGTTTGCCTATGACACATTTTTACGTTTTATTCTTCATATTGGTAGGCTTATTAAGAATGACAATTTGGATGAAGATGACGTATTTAATCGAGGATATTTTTAAAGGAATGTTTGCATGATACCGGAATTTATTATTAATCACGATAAGAACATGTTAAACGATTTTTATGGATGACTAATTCGCGGAAAATGAGGGTGCAATCCATTAAAGAGGGGCAACTATCACGCTGCCCCTCTTTCTCTTTTATGGGAAAATCGCTACACCCGTGTTACTGCGCCATCATCGGCTTGGGTGACGAGTTTGGCATATTTTGCCATCACGCCTTTTGTATAATTCGGTTCAGGGGCAACCCAATTATGACGGCGGCGCACCAATTCTTCGTCGCTCAATTCGACAGAAAGGCGGTAGTTGGCAATGTCCACCACCACGATATCGCCTTCTTGCAGCAACCCGATCGGCCCACCAATCGCGGCTTCTGGCGCAACATGCCCGATCATCAAACCGCGTGTCCCACCGGAAAAACGTCCGTCGGTAATGAGCGCCACATCGCGCCCCAAGCCCTGTCCGACCAGCGCGGCGGTGACTTGCAGCATTTCGCGCATTCCCGGCCCGCCCACCGGCCCTTCGTAGCGAATCACCACCACGTCGCCGGGTTTGATTTGCTGTGCTTGCACCGCTTCAAAGGCATCTTCTTCGCGGTTGAAAATGCGAGCAGGCCCCCGATGCGATTGCGGTTCATCGCCCTTGAGTTTGACGACAGCCCCATTCGGCGCGAGATTGCCTTTTAAAATGTACAGGCCGCCGCTAACATTGATGGGGTTATCCAGTGGACGGACGACCTGCTGACCGGGTGTTTCCTGTGCATCGGCAACGGCTTCCGCCAGCGTTTGTCCGGTGACGGTCAGCGCACTTCCCTCTAAATACCCGCCTTCTAACATGCGTTGTGTGACCAATGGCACACCGCCCGCTTTATACAAATCCACCATCGCATATTTTCCGGTGGGGCGCATATCGGCAATCAGGGGAGTCCGTTCGCTAATTGCTTGAATTTCATCAATTGTGAAAGGGATACCCGCTTCACGGGCAAAGGCGAGGGTATGCAAGACGGCGTTGGTGCTGCCGCCTGTACCTGCTGCCGCCGCAATCGCGTTTTCGAGCGCTGTTTTGGTGATAACATCACTGGGGCGAATGTTGCGTTCCAGCAAATCCAGCATCATTTCGCCAGCACGATAGGCCACGTCATTTTTCTTGGGGTCTTCGGCGGGAACATCCGCCATGCCCATCGGACAAATGCCCATCATTTGCGAAATCATTGCCATTGTGTTGGCGGTGAACTGCCCACCACATGCGCCGGGGCCGGGACAGGCCAAATTTTCAATCGCTTGAAATTCTTCTTCGCCCATTTTGCCCGCGTTGTATGCGCCGATGGCTTCAAATACGCTGACCACATCTAGGTCGCGTCCGTTGTAATGACCGGGCGCAATTGACCCCCCGTAGAGCATCATGGAAGGAATGTTCAGACGAATCAGCGCCATAATCGTGCCGGGGATGGTTTTATCGCAGGAGGAGAGGGCAATCACCCCGTCGAGCATGTTCCCGCGCACCACCAGTTCAATCGAATCGGCAATCACTTCGCGGCTGATGAGCGAGGCTTTCATGCCTTCTGTCCCCATGGTGATGCCGTCTGAAATGCTGACAGTGTTAAATTCAAAGGGAGTCCCCCCGGCGGCGCGAATCCCTTCTTTGACTTTGGCGGCTAAAATCCGCAGATGAAAATTGCACGGCCCGATTTCCGTCCATGTGTTGGCAATCCCGATGAGAGGCTTGGCGAGTTCTTCATCACCGTAGCCCACTGCTTTGAGCATGGCACGGGCAGCGGCGCGGTCTGTCCCTTCGACCAGAACACGGCTGCGGGCATTCAATTGATGACCATTTTTAGTCGGTGCGTTTGTCACAAAAAACTCCTTTAGGTAGCTGTCGGTGTTCAGCGAGCAGCAGTCAGTGATTCTTAGTTATCAGTTTTCGGTTATCAGTTATCAGTTTTCAGTGCGAAATAGAATTTTTGAACATTTTTGGGCTGAATGCTGACGGCTGACAGCTAAATTTTAGCGAATTTCAGGCAAAAGGCTATGTGTTCTCCATCCAAAGTTGGATTACAGGACGCTAGGGACGGGCATATGCTGAAATCAACAAAAACGAGGAAGAAAGCCATGAAACGCATTATCGGCCTCATCGAAACCCTGCTCAACGGGTTATTTCCTGATACGCCCCATTCCGCGATGGACGACACGCTGGCGTTGCTTTCGGGCATGAATCGTAAAAAAGCTGCATAGAAAACCCCCACAACCATCCGCTTGCGGATGGATTGTTCGTTTTAAAGGCAGTTTTAGATTTTCAAAGTACGACACAAGGGAGAAAAATCATATGCGACGAGTCTTACGGTCTATTGGCATTGGCTTGGTGGTGATCGCCGTGCTGCTTATCATCGGCAGTGTGGCAGTGTACGCCATGTCGGAAAACAAAATTAATGAAACGTTTGAAGTCGATGTAGAAGCGCTGGCTCTCCCCACCGATGATGCTGCCCTTGAACGTGGCAAATATCTGGTGGAAACCGTCGGGTTGTGTCAGGATTGTCATGGGGATAACTTAGGTGGCAAAGCCTTTTTTGATGAACCCGGTTTAGGCAAGGTCGACAGTGCCAATCTGACCTCCGGCGAAGGGGGGATTGGGGATGAGCTAACGGATGAGGAATGGGTACGGGCGCTGCGCTACGGGGTGGGGCGCGATGGCAAATCCCTCATCATCATGCCTTCCTACGACTATCAGTTGTTAAGCGATGAAGATTTAGCCGCCATCATTGCCTATCTCAAATCGTTACCGCCCGTCGATTTTGAACCCGGCAGCCCCAATTTTCTGTTGCTGCGGTTGTTCCTGTTGATGGATGAAACCCTTGCCAACGACATGCTTCCTGCCAACCAAGTGGATTTCGACTATGCCTCACCTACTGCCGTTGAACCGGCTGTTTCAGCCGAGTATGGGGCATATCTGGCGAATGTGGCTTGCGCGGGCTGTCATGGAGATGATTTTGCTGGCAAGCAGGTTGGCCCCGGTGGCCCGACAAGCGCCAATTTAACACCCGGTGGTGATGTCGCCGATTATGCCGCGTTTGTGGCGGCGGTGCGGGCGGGTGTGCGGCACGATGGTGAAGTCATGGACACGGAAGAGATGCCGTGGAATCGTCTCGCGGGACTCACGGAAGACGACCTTGAAGCGATTTGGCTGTATCTCCAAACATTGCCCGTCCAATAAGCCTCTTTTCCCGCTCTCTCCCCTTTTGAAGGAATGGGGAGGGAGACGGGGCATTGCTCATTTTGTTTGATGCGTTATGATTATAGCCAAACTCTCTATTCGGTGTGGGTGAGTCAGCATTTTATGAGGGAAAAATTTCAATGAAACGTATTATTATTGTGCATGATTGGATGGCAAATCCCGAAGCGGCGTGGTATCCGTTTCTGAAAGAAAAACTCAACCCTAAATATTATGAGGCCATCATTCCGACGATGCCTGATGATGTGGCTGCCAGTCCTGCCGCGTGGTTGGCTTGTCTGTCTGACGTGGTGGGGACACCGAGCGAAGATGTGACCTTAATTGGGCATGGGGTGGGGGGGGCTACCGTCCTGCGCTATCTGGAAGTGCCTGAACATCGGGTGGGGCAGGCGCTGATGGTCGCTGGTGGGCTTACGAGTGGAGGCCGCGCAGAAATTGAGGCTTTTTACCAACCTCCTTTTCAGTACGAAATGATCCGCCAGAATGCCAAGCAGTTGCTCGGCTTTTATTCAGATGATGACCCTGTGCTGCCCCCTACGCCATTTCACCACGCCGATTTATTTTTCAAAGAATTACGCGGGGATGTGAAGCTGCTGCCCGGACACGACCATTTCACGATGCTGGAATTCAAAGAATTATGGGTGTCAATCCTAGAATTTCACAAGCCACCTCAATTCGCAAGGAAGAAATAATGCCCATTCAACTGATTGCGATTGATCTGGATGGGACATTGCTGAATAGCCAGCATCAATTAACCCCGCGTACCCAGCGTGTGATTCAACAGGCTGTCCGGCAGGGGATTTTGATTGTGATTGCCACTGGACGCACCCGCAGCGCCCCCACCGCGAATCGGATTATGAGTGTATTGGGCTTAAATGCGCCGGGCATTTTTTTACAGGGGTTGATGGTCTATAACGCGGATGGATCGGTGCGTCACCAGCAAACGATGGATACTGCCCGTGCCGAAGCCATCATCCGTTTTGGCGAAGCCCACCGCCTGCATTTTTATGGCACAAGCGGGTCAAATTTGTTTACCCACCCGCAATCGCCGTTTATGGAAGTCCTCGCCAAATATCAAGAACCCGTGCCGCAAGAGGTGGATTCGCTGCTGCATATTCTGGCTGCCAACCCCATCAACAAATTTGTGTTTCTGGAATATCCCGAAAAAATTGAAGCGCTGCGTGCGTTGCTGCTGCCGCAAATGCTGGGAGGGGAAAGTTTGCTCCGCACTGCACCGGAATTTCTGGAGATTTTGCCGCCGGGCGTATCCAAAGGGGTGGCGCTGGCACGTCTCATCGAAGAACTGCACATCCCCCGCGAACAGGTGATGGCCTTGGGTGACGCAGAAAATGATATTGAAATGCTCCAAGCGGCGGGAATCGGGGTGGCAATGGGCAACGCCATGCCCCATGTCAAAGCAATTGCGGATTTTATCACGTTGACCAATGATGAAGATGGCGTTGCGGCGGCGATTGAAAAATTCGCACTCTAAGAATTAGCGGGTCAAATCATGGCGCAACCATGCCAGCGCTTTGTCACGGTTATGGAAGTAATGCGTTTCAATATTGGGCGCTTGTTTGTATAAGGCTTTGCCCAGTTGAATCATGATGCTTTTGATGAATCCACGCTGGGTTACAACGGCTGAAATCCCCTGCAAATCCAGTTCAACGAGGACAGCTTGAGCTTTTTCCAGCCCTTGCCGCAAATAGGGGGTGAGGGCAATATCTTTGTGAGAGACATCGTGCAGCACGCGGACTCGTTCCTCCGCAGGCCAGCGCTGGGCAATTTCAATACATGCCTCGATATAACAATCAATGGTTGCGCGGTTGATGTTGGGCAAGGTCAACATGAGGATTTTGCCTTTGTCCACCCATTCCAGCGAGACTCCCTTCCCTAAATCATGAATTCCTGTGTTGTGTCGGTCAGGAATACACTCACTCAGCATTCTGTTGTCCTCTACGCTATGACATCAATGCTAGTATACACCAACGTGAATGCAAATTTGTGCATCAATTTTGTGAATTTTTAAAGCGAATAGACTCACCCCCTCGCCATTCATTGGAGAGGGGTGAGGTTAAAACGATTTGGGTAAGAGGCGTGCCGGCTTATTCCGCCGAAATGAGTTGTAAAAATTTGCGTTTGCCCACTTGCAACACGGCGGGCAAATCCGACAGGCGCACCACCGCGTCCATGTTCGAGACTTTTTCGCCGTGCAAGCGCACCCCACCATTTTGAATCTGCCGCTTGGCATCGCTTTTGCTGCTGCATAGGCCGCTGGCAGCCAGAATATCCACCACCAGTTGACCGTCGATCACGTTAAAGTTGCCCATTTCATCCGGCAGGCCATGTTCGCGGAAAATGCGTTCCCATTCTTCTTGCACGGCCTGGGCATCGCTGGTGGGATGGAAAATGCTGACAATTTCCCGCGCCAGCATCGCTTTGACTTCGCGGGGGTGCTGGCTTTCTAACTTTTTAATGTTGGATTCCTGCCAACCGAGCAGGAGTTTAAAATATAGAGGCATGGCGGTGTCAGGAATACTCATCACTTTACCGAACATATCCAGTGCATCGGTGAGCAGGGGGATGTGGTTGCCCTTGCTTTTGCTCATTTTGAGTACGCCGTCTGTCCCCGGCAAACTTTCGCCCATCGCCACCACCACCTGCGGTTTTATGCCCATCCGACTCATCAACTGTCGCCCCGCCATCAGGTTAAACAATTGGTCTTGCCCGCCCACCTGAACATCGGTTTGCATGGCTGCCGCGTCGTAGCCCTGCATCAAGGGGTAGAAAAATTCGTGCAGGTAAATGGCGGTGCCGGCTTCAATCCGATTGCGGAAATTTTCCCGCGTGAGGAATTGCTGCACGGTGAAGGACTGCGCCAATTTGATGATGTCGAGAAAATTTAAGGGCGCGAGCCATTCGTCGTTGTGGCGCACGGTGGTTTTTTCGCGGTCAAGGATTTTAAAGGCTTGGTCGGCGTAGGTCTGGGCATTTTCGGCAACTTTTTCCGGTGTGAGCAGGTCACGGGCGCTGGTGTCGTCGGGGTCGCCAATCAGACTGGTGAATGAGCCAATCAAAAAGGTGACTTCATGCCCGAAATCTTGAAATTGTTTGAGTTTTCGCATGGGGATGGTGTGTCCCAGATGCAAATCGGAGGTACGCGGGTCGAAACCGCAATACACACGCAGGGGGCGGCCTTCTTTGTCTGCTTCGATGAGTCGTTCGCGCAGTTCCCGGCGCATCATTTCTTTGGTTTGTTCATCGCCGTAGCCCGTATTGGACATTAAGACGGCGACTTGTTCATCTATGGTAGGCATAACTTCCCCTGCTTTATGAGTTCGAACCCCTCAGATTATAGCGGCGTGACGGGGATGCTTGCCATGTCTATTTTTTTGGATTAAAACCAGAGTAGGAGATGGAGAATCGGTATGGCTTCACCTTTTGTTGGTATGAATCCTTATATGGAAGACCGCGAAGCCTGGGCGGGCGTGCATTTGCACATTCTTGCCAACCTTGCCCAGCAGCTTGCCCCACAAATTCGTCCGCGCTATCGGGTACATACCGAACGCTACCTGACGATTGGCGAAGAAGTTCGCAAATTTCGCCCCGATTTGCGGGTACAAAAAGGTGTTGCATCCACTGCGGCGATTCAACCCGCTGTCCTAGAAGCAACCTCCGTAACATTGGTGACGGAAAATTTGTTCATTGAAGCGATTGAGGATCATCCGCCTTATCTTGAAATTATGACTCCCGAAGGCGAAGTTGTGACCGTGATTGAAGTGCTGTCTTTTGCGAATAAAGAACATCACTATCAGGAGTACATTCTCAAACGCTATCAACTTCTCCAAGCGGGGATTAACCTCTTGGAAATTGATTTGTTGAGAGCGGGTAAACGTCCCCCGCTTGCCGCAGCCATCCATGCTCCCTATGTCTGTATTTTGAGCCGGGCGCGGGAATGGCCGCAATCGCATCTCTGGGAAGTTTCATGGGCCAAGCCGTGTCCGAATTTGCCTGTTCCCCTGCTGCCCGATGACCCCGACGTGATTTTGCAACTTGCCCCGGCCATCCAGCAAGCCTACACGGTTGAATTTGAAGGCTTTGTCGATTACACCGTTCATCCGCCCGAACCCTTGACCCCTGCATGGCAAGAGGAAATTGATGCCATTTTGCGGGCGGCGCAGTTGAGATAACGATGAAAACAACGCTCTTTTTGTCACTCCTCTTTATTTTTGTGGCAGGGCTGGTGGCGAGGGTAGCAAATTTTACCCCCATTGCTAATTCTCCTGTACAGGCGTTGGCAATTGAACACTGCCCCGCGCAGCCGTGTTTATTTGGCAAAGCGATTGCGGACTCTTCACGCGGCGAAGTCCAGCAAATTTTGGATACCTCCCCTCTGACGGGCGAAGTTACCTTCTATTCAGGACGGCGTTTGAACTGGCAGTGGTCAGCCGAAGCGGTAAATCGTCTGTGGTTGGATGAAACTTCCCGCGAGAATTGGAGTTATGTGGCGCTGAATGAACATCATGCCGAAGAAGTCCGTCTGATTCTGGATATGCGCTTGGCGGATTTGCTGCCCCTGTATGGCCTGCCGCAATCGGCGATTCCCTACATGGCGACTCAGCGCGGCGATTTACATTACCTGCTGACCTTTCAGGAGGTTCAGGGTTTTTTTGAAGTGGCGTTGCGCTGCGGTATGACCGACCTCACGCCCGATACGCCGGTGGTGTCCTACCTTTCAAAAGACATCCCGAATGTCGAGCGGTTGGCGGTGGTCACATGGCATGTGTATACGACGACTCTCCCCAATTGCAGCATTTTCAGACCGTGAAATAGGAACTTATCCTAGCCACCTGACTAGCTAAAAACCCCCCACTTTGCAGATGGTCAAATGGTCATGGTGTGGCATACTGGTTATTAAACCGACGTGATGTGTGATGCTGCAACGAACACACGGAATGACTGATATTGAGTAAAATATGAACACAAAGTGGCAGAAACTCAGCTTAATTTTCCTCTTTTTACTTCTGGTGGGCTGTACACAGGATGAAAATTCATCCGAGTCTGCCCCTGTGACTCCCACAGTTTCCCCCCAACCAACCCAAGCCGTCAGTGTTTTTGGGATGGGCATCGCTTCTGAATTGCTGGACAGCGTGGCTTCGGGCTTTGAAAACGACTTTCCCGGCTATGACTTTGACACGATGGATGGCGCAGAAGTGAATGAAGGGGTTATGGCGCTGTCGCAAGATGCGGCTCAGTTGATTGGCATGACACGCCCGCCAACGGAGGATGAACAGGCGCTCGTCTCCGATTTAGTCTATGTGGAATTGGGGCAGGCGGGTGTTGCGCTGTTCACTGCCGAGGATGTGGGGGTGACGGCCCTGACTTCCGAACAAGCCCAAGACATTTTTACTGGCAAAATTACCAACTGGTCAGAAGTTGGTGGGGCAGACCAACCCATTTTTGTTTTTGTACGCGACGACCAAGCATGGGCTACGGTCAAACTGCGTGACGATCTGGTGGGGGAAGCGCCTTTTGTGGAGACCGCGATTGTGCAAACCAGCCCTGAAAAAATGCTCGAAAGTGTGTTGGGGACTGCCTATAGTATTGGTTACGAGTTATGGTCGTCGGTGCTGGTGAGTGGCGAAGAGGTTCAGCCGCTTATGCTGGATGGTGCGTTACCCACCGACCCGGACTATCCGATTTTGACCCCCGTGGGGATTGCCTATCGCAAGAAAAACCAAACCAGCATGGATCCTATTTTGGTCTATTTAGACACCGAAGCAGGTCAGGCCTTGATGACTCAATTTGGTGTGATTTTAGAAAAGTAGCCTCGTATGAACTTTCTGAAGACTCTGCCCTTAGGGACTCGCATTATCTTGGTGGTGGTGCTATTGCTGGCGCTGATTAGCGCGGGCAATCTCCTGCTGATTAACCGCAGCACGGATGAGCTGATTGAGGAAACCAGCAGCAAGCGGATTCAGGACGAAACCCAGATTTTAACCACGCGCTTGCGTGAAATTGAAACTGATGTGACCAATGCCGCGCAATTTCTGGCTACTCGCCCTTTAACGGCTCCTGCGATTCAGTCCGGGAATGAAATCGAATTACAAATCGGGATGTTGAGCGCGATTGCTCCCCTGCAAGTGGATGATACCGATGTCACCGATGCAGAAGGCAACCGTCTGTTTGCGCTGTTGGACAACGATGAGGGCGAATTTTTTGAGGATGAGTCCGAAGATTTCATGGTGCAGCAAAGTTTGCTTGGCATTAACGTGACCCTGTTAGTGGCACGCCAAACAGAGGACGGTTATGAACTGCTGTTGGCCGCTTCTACCCCTGTCCGCACTACCCGAGGCGAAATTGTTGGCACAATCACGGTGGGGCGGGTGATTGACGATGAATTTTTAGAACAGGTCAACTTCGGACGCGGCGGGGTCAATCTTGGGCTTTATTTTGATGGGCAGTTGGTGGCGCAGGACAGCGAAACCGATACCCTGAGTATTGCCAATATTCAGTTAGATGAGACCAAATTACAACAGGTTCTCTCCGAAGAACGCACCCTCACCGAAGATATTCAAGTTGACAGGGCGGGTATTCCTCACGCTGTCGCTTATTTCCCTTTTTATATTGATGGAAAAGTCGAAGGGGTCGGCGTGGTTGAAATTAACCTCGCTGATATAGACGAATTTCATGCGACGGTGCGGCGCGATTCGCTGGCTTCCATCGGGATATTGGGTTTAATCGGAATTTTACTGTTTATTGTGACGATACGCTGGTCGGTCAGTTTGCCCATCCGCAAGTTACAAACTGCCACGGAACAAATCGCCGGGGGCGATTATTCGCAGCGAGCGCCCGTGACTTCGCGTGACCAGATGGGGCAGTTGGCTCAAACCTTTAATATGATGGCAGAGGCGATTCAGCAGCGTGACGGACAGTTGAGCGACCTGAATGCCTCGCTTGAAAAACGCATTGCTGAACGCACCGCCGAACTGGAGGACAGCAACCGTCAACTGCGCGAGGCCAGCCGTTTAAAAAGTGAATTTCTGGCTACCATGTCGCATGAATTGCGGACTCCCTTAAACGCGGTCATCGGATACAGCAGTTTGTTACGGATGGGCATTGGCGGGCAGATTGACGACGAGGCCAGAGAGAAAATCACCAGCATTGAACACAGTTCCAACCATTTGTTGGGACTCATTACCGAAATTCTGGACATCGCCAAAATTGAAGCCGGACGGATGGAAATTGCCCATGTGCCGATGCCAATACAACCCGTGGTGATGGCATGGCGGGAAAGTTTATCCGCCTTGACGGTACATAAAAATATCACTTTTGACCTCAGCCTTGATCCGAACTTTCCTCCCGCTATTCATGGCGATAGTGAACGCCTCAAGCAAATCGGGCTGAATTTGATTTCTAACGCGGTGAAATTTACCGAAAAAGGGCAAGTGTCCGTCCGTGTTCAAGCAAGCCAAAATTGGTGGACACTTGAAGTTCAGGATACAGGTATCGGGATTCCACCTCATGCGCTGGGTTACATTTTTGATGAGTTCCGACAGGTGGATGGAACATATAAGCGTGCCTATGGGGGAACAGGTCTAGGGTTGGCGATTGTTCGCCGTTTGGTTGAAGCCATGGATGGTAAGGTCTGGGCGACCAGCAAATTAGGGGAAGGCAGCATTTTTACCGTCCAACTGCCCTTAGTGGTAGACGCAGTAGCAAATGCAGGAGATTGAGGACTCATGAACGAAATACAAATACAACGAGATGTTTTTAATGACTGGAAAATTTTGATCGTGGATGATGACCCGTTTGGCTTGAACATCATGGAAATTTTACTCAAGCACTATGGCGCAACCATCTACACCGCCTTGAATGGCAAATTGGGCTTAGAAGCGGCTCGCCTCCACCATCCAGATATGATTATTTCTGACCTGTCCATGCCGGAAATGGACGGCTGGCAGATGATCGAAGCGCTCAAAGCAGATCGTGCGACTGCCAGCATCCCGATTGTGGCGCTGACCGCCCATGCGATGGTAGGTGACCGGGAACGGGCAATCGCCGCCGGTTGCCACAATTATTTAACCAAACCCGTTCATGCGCCCACCTTCATTGCCAGTTTGGTCTTAATTGTCAATGACATCCCTGAATTGGAAGAAAAAGTATCAAAGGCGGCGAGTTGATGGATTGGCATATCTTGGTCGTTGAAGATGATTTTCACAGCCGCGAAGTCGTGCGAACCCTGCTGGATTTTTATGATATTGCGGTGGATGTGGCCGAAAACGCCACCCAAGCGCTCGATTTGCTGCATGACCACCCCTATACGGCGGTAGTGATTGACCTTTCCTTGCCGGATATGAGTGGGTGGGAGTTGTTAAAGGAAATTCGCCAACAGGGACAAGACCTGCCCTGCATCGCAATCACCGCCTATCATTCGCCTAATGTAGCCTTAGAGGCAATGAGTTATGGTTTTACCGCGTATTTTTCCAAGCCGATTGATGTGACTTCCTTTGTGTCGGACTTGGCGGGCTTTTTGAAGTAAGGGTTTCTGAATGGGCGGATTCAAAACATCGCTTTTGAACCCACCCACATAACACCCGTTACACCGCGTAGCCTGCTTCAGCGAGCAACGTTGCCATCGGTACGCCTAATTGGGCTTTGAGCAGCAGGAGTTGCAATTGTTCCAATTCGCTGCGGGGTGCGGCGGGTGTCCACAGGGTAGAAAGCAAGCTGTTTTCCTCCACTTTGACCGCCCCGAACGCATTGTGCAAGCGCAGCGCCAGCCGCATGGCATCTTCCCATGCATTGCCAAAAGTCAATTGTTTATGCTCGACTTTGGCAATGAGTCCGGCCTCCTGCTGTTTGAGCGTACCTTCTGCCGCGACCTGCCCGCTTATCTGCAAACGGGAAAGCGGCGTGGAGGACACCCGCGCAATTTCCAGCACCAGATGTTGCAATAATGTTAAAAGATTGCCCACCTCTGCGCCGGGAATAACTTTAAAATCGGAGGGGGTGTCCATACTGGTTGGCACATGAATCAATGCGCCGGGGGCAACCTGAAAATCCTCCGGCAGTTCAAACCCCAGCGCCACCAGCATGGGAAAAGCGTTGGTATCCGCCACCGCCAGAATATCACTCAAAATTTTGTTGAGCGCATCCTGCAAGGGCAAAATATCCTGAATTTCGGAGACTCCGTAGGGCGTGCCGGAATCACGGTTGCGGAAGTGAATGACGGGTAAGCCCAATGGATTGCCTTTTTTATCCACCCACGCCAGAGGCCATGCCTCATTTTCCAACTTGTAGGGATGCCAATAGGGGGCGGCGCTGGTGCTGATGTATTTTTCTACACGGTCAGCATAGTAGACATTCATCCGACGAATCCGTCCTGCCCCGTTGCCCGAATCCACTGTCCAGCGTTTGACTGCGTATATTGGTTGCCAATCGTCGCTGTAATGCACGGTCATACCGCCGCTGCCATCATCGGCAAAATTGAGTGTCAGGCGCGGTCTGTCGGCAAGCGGGTCATAATCGACTACCAGAAAGGCTTCGCCATCGCGCAAGGCTGCCAGATGTACTGTTTTGCTAGTGGCATCCAAACGGGCGGCTTGCCAGAACTGCCACAGCCATTCGCGGGTTTTGGGATTTTCTGCCTGAAAACCGGTAATCGCCAACCGTTCGGCGGGGGCATCCACCACCAAGCGGCAGTAATTCATGGCAAAGGTGGTTTTGGGGTGGTCGCCGTTGTAATAATCGCGCAGTGTGGCAAGCTGGCACTGGCGTTCGCGCTGGGCTTGATGCAGCATTTCCAGCCGTGCCAGCGTTTCAAGGTTGGCGCTGGACAAGCCATTTTTACTCAACATCGCGGGGAATGCCATCGATTCTGCTCCTGTCATTTTTGTTTTCAGTGTAGGCCAGCTTGCCCCGCCCATCTTGCAAATCCAGCATTTTATGATTTTCTGACATTTATGAAGATTTTTTCGGTTGACGGGGCAAAAAGGCGTGTTTATGCTATAAGGAGTTTATTTAAGGGTTTACACATCTATGAACACGCCGAAGGACACCCTGCAACAAGCCCAACTTTTACTCAAAAATAAACAGTATGATCAGGCACGCAACCTCTTACAATCCATTTCGTCGCATCCCACCGCGCAGCAGTGGCTGGCAAAACTTGACCAGATTGCACCTGTCAACGGCGACCAAGCCCAACTCGCCAGAGCGCAGCAGTTGCTCAAAGACAAACGCTACGACGAAGCGCGGGTTATTCTGGAAGATTTGCCCTTTAACACCACTGCCGAAAAATGGCTGGAACGGCTGAACCAGATTGCACCCAAAACCAGCGCTGTCAGCGAATATGACGCGATTTTTAACAGTTACACGGCTGCGCCCAAACCACCCGCCTCACGTTCTTTTTCCCAAGACCTGCCCGAACCGCAGTTTTCGGCCAGTTCAGCCAGCATGGGTTTCAACGGGATGTCCCAGCAGGAAAAAGAAAATTTAGTCTATGTGAACAAACTCATTAAGCAGAAAAATTTTGACCGCGCCCGTCAAATCTTAAAATCCATGCCGAATAATCCGTTCGCGCAGGAATCACTTTTGAAGTTGGAAGAAATTGCCCCGCGTCCCAAAAAAGAAACGGGCAAAGTCGCGGCAGCAGGTGGGATGGCAGTTTTCGGGGTACTTTTGCGGAATCGCTTGGTAATGCGTTTATTCGTTGCCGCTGTGGTGCTGGTGGGGAGTGCTGTCTATGGGTTTATCCAAGCGATTACCAGCGCCGATTTTGAAGGAAAAACCGTCATTGTCGAATATTCTAATTCGTGGAAACCGCAAAAAATCAATGAGATTGGTATCTGCACCGAATCTAATCATGACTGTTCGCTGGTCATTGGCATTGGTACGGATACCCGTTGGAGTATGATGTCTTTCACCGAAGTTGAGTGGACAGGGACACAAACCCTAGATGGCGCAGAAGCAGGATTATGGAATGAATTTACCCGTGGTGAGGATTGGGGAATCCCGGTCAAAACCATGAAAATCGCAGGCAAAGATGCCCTTGTGCGTGAAATTCAATATAACGATCCCGATGATATTCGCCATTTTATGATTATTCATCTTATGAGTACCCCAACCACCACGCTTGAAATCATCGTCTGGACATATGATGAGGCATCTTTCACCCATTACTACGATGATATTTTGAAGGTACTTAACGGGATGAAGTTCAAAAATGCGTAACAGGGAAGCGGGGCAACACACCCGCTTTTTTATTGTGCTGCTTTCATCCTGAATTCATAAAACGTGTGTAGCCTTCATAGAGTTAATGTATAATTAAGGAGCATTGTGATACACGCAAGGAGACAATAGAATGAGTTTAATTTGCCTCATTTATGTGAGCTTTGCCGCCAAAGCCATGACTGACGATGATTTGCTCAAAATCCTCGATACCGCCCGCACTTTTAATACATCTCACGACCTGACTGGAATGCTGCTGTATCGCAATCGGTATTTTATTCAGGCATTGGAAGGTGAGGAGTCCATAGTGGATGCGCTGTATGCCAAAATTCAGCATGACCCGCGCCACGAACGGGTTTTTCTCGTGATCAAAGAGCCTATCGAGCAGCGTTCTTTTGGCGATTGGTCGATGGGGTTCGCCCATCTCGATAAAATTGATGACCGTGAACATCCCGGCTTTACCGAATTTCTCAGCGAACCGATTGACGAGCAGTTTTTCAAAGATAAACCGGGTCGCGCCCGTAAGATGCTCGAAGCCTTCAAAGAGCAGATTAACTATTAATTTGTTCAAAAGCGCCTAAAGAACTTCGACAATCGCGCCAGCCCGTTCGAGTTGGGTTCTGGCGCGTTCGGCTTTGTCGTGACCGACCTCATCCAAGATAATCGAGGGCAAAATATCAATTAAATCTTTGGCTTCTTTTAGCCCACAATCGGTCAGTTCACGGATGGTTTTAATCACTTGAATCGGGTTGCTGCCCACCTTGACCAAACGCACGGTGTACAAACGCTGCAACGAGTCTTCCTGCGGCAAAATTTTGGTTTTTGCGCCCAAGCTCTCTAAACGGGTGGCTGCTCGCAGCGCCAAATCTTCATCCACCTGTTCCAGAATCAGACTCGGTGTTTGTTTGACCAGCGATTCGGCTTCGGGCTGTTCGCGTTCGGTGAGCAGCATGATTTCATCCACTAGCGCGGCGCGGTTGCTGCCAATCCCGGTCAAAAACACCTGATACCGTTCTGAGTCGGCAACTTTAGACTTAACAGCAGGCCAGATGACCTCCACTGTTGCACCCGCTTGTTCAAGTTGGCTGCGGGCGCGCACAGCATCTTGTTCGCTGATGTTGGTCAGCACCAGTATGGGAGCGCTTTCGACCAAATCTTTGGCCTCTTTGAGTCCCAGGTGGGTTAGACCCCGCATGGCTTTAATCACCGCGATTTTGTTGTGTCCGGCTGCCAGCAATTTGACCTGATGTTCACCTGTTTTGAGGGAACGATGTTTAACGGGTGGGCTGATGACCGATTGGGGAAGCGGAGTTAGCCAGAACTGTACCACCGCGCTCAAAATGCCCATTGCCATCAACATTAGGGGCAAGGCGACCCCCAAAAATAACCGTATTGCATCCGATGTTGCCACGCTTCACACTCCTGAACGTCCCTATTGTAACGCAGAGATGAGTATTAGGTTTGTTTTCGGAGAATTAATTTACGATAAGGGAGGCGAAAATGAGCCTCTGCTACAATGAAATGCAGGATTTTGTGCAGAAAGTGTGCCGTCGGTGAACGATGATATTACCAAACGCCCGGTTGTATATTATCTTGACGGTATGGAACAAGCCGCCGTTCAAAAAGATATTTATTATAAATACACCAAAGATTGTGAACTGAAGATGGATGTGTATGCTCCACCCGGTTTGCGTGCGGACGACAGGCTACCGGCGGTGATGTTTGTTCACAGCGATGGCGCGCCCGAAATTCTGGAAGACATCAAAGATTGGGCCGCGTTTGTCTCGTGGGGGCAGTTGGTCGCCGCGTCGGAGATGGTTGGCATCACCTTTCATCACCGTTCCTCGCAGGGACTTTCCCAGATGCACGAAGTTGCCAACGATATTTTCGATGCCATCATGTTCGTGCGTGACAATGCCCATTTGATGAACGTGGATGAAAACCGTCTGTGTTTGTGTTCGTTTTCGTTTGGCGTTCCCTACGCGATGAGTCTGGCGTTGCGCTACAAGTGGGATTTTTTGCGCTGTTCGGTGGGCTACTACGGCTATATGGATTTACAGCACATGGGCGAACACACCACCACCCGAGTCCTGTCTGGCACGTTGCGCGAATATTCCCCGATTGCCTATCTTGGCAAGGACGTGTCGGGCATCGCACCGATGCTCCTCGTGCGGGCGGGCAAAGACCGGTCAGCCATCAACTACTCCATTGATGCGTTTGTGCGGACTTCAATTGAAAAAAATATTTCGGTGGAGTTCATTAACCATCCGACAGGCGGACACGGTTTTGATACCAATGAAAATGACCGTACCTCGCAGCAAATCATCAAACGCACCCTGGCCTTTATGCAACAGAATCTGGGGGTCTAGGCCAACTTTTGAAGTTCAAAAATCGTCCTAGCCCGCCTGCCTAATTTTGCGATTCATCCAGCGATCTCCACACGAAGCGGAAATTGGCGCTGGCTAAATCATCCCCACGAAACACCCACGCATAAACATAGCCCCCCACATCAATCGTAAACAGGGGGTCAATCGGGGGCATTTCGACATCCCCAAAACTCACACTCACCCGATTAATGACATAGTAATCTTGCGCGGTATAGGGCAACTCGGCTGGCTGTAACTCCGAGAATAAAAATGCTTTGGTTTTAATGGGCGCGTTCAACCAATCGCTGCCGAAAGAGGAATAGAGGGTGACATCTTTGCAGTCGCAGTCTTCAACAATTTTACGTCCTGCCAGCATCATTTCTTCACCCCACCCCCACCACATCGGATCCAGATGTCCGGCAGTTGCCGTTGTTTGCCGGATTTTATCATACTTCATCCAGACAGGATGAAAACCACCGTAGAGGGGCGCAAAGGGCAATAATTCTAACAGCATGAGGCCGATCACTGCGCTCACGGGTATCCATTTGAGGGAGGTCTGGGGCAAAACGCTCCCTAATTTGAAGAAAAGCCCCAACGCCATTAAAAACAACGCAAAATTCATATAACGGGAGACGGCTGGCACCATCATCACCCCAAAACCAAGCGGAATCAATAAGCCTACCAGCAGCAAAAGTTCAAAGCCAAATGGGGTTTTCTTCCAGAAGGTCAACAGCAAAACCCCCCATAACACCGTTGGCACGGCATTGAGGAACATGGCACAGGCGTAGGTCACACTGAAGAACAGATGCTCCGGCAACGATTCTGCGCCAAAATGGGTGACAAAGGTATTGAATTCGCTGGTCGGGGTGAAATTTCCCTCCGGTACTGCAACGGGGGGGGCAAGATAGACATTTAAAGCGAAGTGACCGTAGAGACCAGCCAGCACAATCACCGTTGCCAACCCCAGATTGATTGCACGCCCCCACTGCTTAAACCAAGCAAGCATCCCACCCAAACGCGGCATTCCCCAGCGCAGCAGGAACACCGTCAGATAGACCGCCCCTACGACCACCAGCAGCATCGGCAGAATCACTTCACGCGGAGGGGCTAAATCTCCGCTGCCTGCCAACCCTAAATTAAATAGGATAGGCCACACCCACCCGATCAGATGATCGGCGATAGTGGCGAGCATGACCAGCAGGTATAATACACTGGCTTGCATAACTATGAACGTCAGTAAGGCTGAAATCAAGCCAACCAAAACACTCCATCCGATGCCGTTGAGCGTGAATTTCAAAATCTCCTCTTTGGGGTTTTGACTCTCGGCTGTTCTAAAGTAGACAAACGCGACTAACACCAGCATCAGCACCGGGTTAAACACAAATTTTTGTTGGGCTGCTAGCGACGCAATAATCAAGTTAAGCCGTAGATGCTCACCGGTGTTATCGCGCACCGAAATATACAACATCAGGACAGCTGCCATCCCCAGCATAAGAGCGAGGGCATCCGGGGTATAGATTTTGATTGCCAGTAGGTTGGTTGGGAGGAGCATGAATCCATAAAAAAGGGGTAGCCTCAGCCAATCCTCAATAATTTTTTCACATAAATTTATCACCCAGAGCAGCATCCCCAAGGCCACCAACCAATGTAAACACTTAATCAACACACGCTGCTGGTCAAATGTCACGCCCACCCGATCCAGCGCCGCGAAAATTCCACTGAACGCCGCAATCGCTGTGCGGTCACGAATTTTTAGATATTGCTCCGGGATTTCGCCTTGGTGTACTTTGAGGGTTTCGTCGGCAATATAATTTTCGTCATAGGTCATGAATTGGCTTAAACTATCCACAGATAAATACAATGCAGGCACGCATAACACCACGAGCCACCCTGATTTTTTACGCCAAACCACTGCCAGCATCACAAGCGCGGCAGCGAAGGTCACTAATTCATAAGAATTAATGTAGAGATGAAATGGCATTGTTTTATCCTAGCAACAGAGACTCTCTGTCCCCATTATAGCTATCCGATTTCTATTCCACATATTTTGGGTACGAACATCGGCATCCGACTTTCGGCTGAAATTGCGGCGATTTTTGAACCCTCTCTGGTATCAACACGTATATTGCAAGTAACAGATACACACGATAGGGACACGACGCATGAATTCGCTACGCACCTTTTATACTTTAGTTGCCACGCAAACTCTCTCACTGATTGGCAGCCGCATGACGGGCATTGCCTTGGGGCTGTGGATTTTTAATGAAACAGGCAATACCACGCCGCTTTTGCTGGTCGCTTTTTTTGTTGCGCTGCCCATGATGTTGGGGGGAAGTCTAGCGGGTGTGCTGGCAGACCGTTTTGAACGCCGTAAATTAATGATGCTGGCGGATTTCGGGCAGTCCATCCCGACCCTGTTTTTAATTTTCAGTTTTGCAACCGATAATTTTGAAATCTGGCAGTTATATCTTGCGGCGATTGTGCAAGCGTGTTTTATGACCATTCAACAGCCAGCATTTTCCGCCTCTGTAACGATGCTTGTGCCAGATGACCAACGTGACCGCGCCAACGCCATCATACAGTTGATGGGCCCGATGGCCGGGATTCTCGCGCCTGTGTTGACCGGACTGCTGTATACGCTCATCGGGGTGGCGGGCATCATGACGATAGACCTGCTCACCTTTTTAACGGCGGTAGCGGTGGTGGCGCTGGTCAAGATTCCCAACCCGCCCAAGACCAGCGAAGGCAAACACGGGGAAGGCTCGGTTTTTGGCGAAGTAAAAGCCGGATACCAATTTTTATGGGCGCGTCCAACCTTGCTGGTGCTGATTCTGTATGCGACCTTGCTAAATTTTTTCCTTGCCGGGCCGTCCGAATTGACCATTCCCTATATCAAAACCATCACGGGGAGCGAAACATGGGTCGGGATTTTGATGGGGGTGATGAATATTGGCCCGATTCTGGGAGCTGTGGCGCTGGGGGTGTTGGGTAATCGCAAATCGCGGATTCATCCGATTATGCTTGGTCTGCTCATGACCGGTGCAGCCCTCATCCTGTACGGCACAATGCGGACTCCGCTGGGCTTGGGTTTGGCACTGTTCGCCATGATGCTGCCGATTCCGGTGGTGAATGCGATGTTCATGTCGATTTTGCAAACCAAAGTTCCGCCGGATATGCAGGGACGGGTGTTTGCGGTGGTCATGCAGTTAGCGATGCTGGCGATGCCGCTTTCGTTTCTCATTACGGGGCCGCTGGTGGACGAGGTGCTTGAACCCGCTGTTGGTACAGCTACATGGGAACTGGTGGAACCCTTGGTTGGGGCGCAAGAAGGCGCGGGGATGGGCTTGTTGATGGTCTTTGTGGGTGGGGCGCTCACCCTTTTAACCACCGCTGCCTATGCTCACCCGAAAATTCGCCACATGGAAGCCGATTTACCCAGTTATACGGCTGAAAATCAAGCGATGGCTGTTCCCATGCCTACCGAAGAAACGGTCTTGGCAGGGGCTTAATGCAGAATGGCGTGGTTTTTGCGAACTGCGCCCTCTGCTATAATGCCTGTTAAACGGCTGATTCTACCAAAGGAAAATTTCAGATGCACTTTACTCATGCGCTGGTACGTCGCCCCGCCGAAACCGCCGCACAAGGACTCACCACGCGAGTCGGACATCCGAGCATTGAGCAAACGCTTCATCAATATGACCTATATCTTCAGGCGCTGCAAAGTGCGGGTCTGGAATTGACCCTCTTACCGCCTGATATGCGCTTCCCCGATGGGCATTATGTGGAAGATGTGGCGGTGATTTACGAAGATTTGCTGGTGCGCTGCGTTCCCGGCGCATTGAGTCGGCTGCATGAGCCGGAGTCGGTGATTGATCACCTGCCGCAAAAATATCGGATTCATCTGACCGGGGATGCCCGCTTGGAAGGCGGGGATGTGCTGGTCTGCGCGGACAAACACGTCTTGATTGGCCTGTCTGACCGCACCAACTTAGCAGGCGCGACTCAACTCCAGCAGGCGCTGCTCGATTATGATTCAGCAATCAAAGTCCATATGATTCCGGTGGAAGGGGTGCTGCACCTCAAAACGGGGATTACGGAATTGGTGCCGGGGGTGCTGCTGCATGACCCCGCCATGAAATTAGACACCGCGCTGCCTTTTGCGGAAATTATCACCCTGCCCGCCGAACAGGGCTATGCGGCGAATGTGCTGCCTATCAATGACAAAATTCTTATTCCGACGGGCTATCCGGTCACACGCCACCTTGCCCAAGAATATGCAGGGGAGGACTGTGTGATTTCGGTGGAGATGAGCGAATTTATGAAAATGGACGGCAGCCTGACGTGTCTTTCGCTGCGGTATTGGAGAGAAAATTAACATGGACAAACGGGTCAAATTTGATTTTGAAATCACATTTTCCAATGGTGGCGGGATTCAAGGACAGGATTTCCGCCTAGATATAGACGGGGATGATATTTCCGACGAGGAATTGGGGCGGTACATTGTGGCGGATATGCGCCTGCTGATGGTCAAAGACGTGAAAATTTTGAACAAGCAAATCATTGAGGAAAAGCATAAACGTGCGGTGGCGAAAAAACCTGTCTGGCTGCTGAACGAGGATTTTACATGGTTGGTTCAACAATTAGAGAACATCGAGGGAGAACAGGCGGAACGGATTCGGACGGATTTGCTGCGGGCGTATCGGGACTAAACATCCATCTCAATCCAACCTTCTAATCTGTAAAGCATATCCAGATGTAAAACGGCACGATCTAAAATGCCTTCAAAACCCAGTAAAGTGCGGTTCGTGTCACCAAACCACGTTGTTATTTCAAACTCATTGGTTTGGTTGCCGAATGGGTCTTCTAGGATGATAACAATTTGTCCTTCAATTGCATCAAAGGACTGTTTGGCAATACCCGCCTGCTCTATCCGAATCAACCCGCGTTCTGTCTGGCGAAAGTCCAAGTCCGGTAAATGGGTGTTGGGAAAAAGCGAGATTTCCCCTCCGGTATCAATCGCCGCATTCAAGGTAAGGTAATGGACAAGGCAATTAGACTTTAAATGAATCCAACTTTTGCGGACGGGATATATCCCGTCCCTACAGGTGGATTTCTCGTAGGGACAGCATCCATGCTGTCCGCAATCATTTGGTTTTTAATTGCTTTGTCCATAAGTACCATCTTTTTTCTTGACTTTGACGAATACCTCTGCCAATCCCGGATCTTTATAGACTCGTAGTTGAATCCGTGCAACAGTCATTCCTGTAAAACCTTAGGGGTTAATCGAAAGAAGGGATGGCGTTTTTCAAGGGTATCTACCACCGGGGTGATTTCTTCAACATCTGCTGGCAACCGTTGCTCTGCATCGGTTATTGCACTGTCATAAGTTTCTCCAACTCCAATGACTTGTCGTTGATAAACCACAATGAAGCCCTCACCATATTGTTCGCGCAGTTGTCGCTCATTACGGCGTATCCAATCATAATCGTCATAAACATTCGGTGGTGTTCCGTGTTTGGGATGAGACATACGTAACCGACTCATGATGTTGCTCCTTTCTCATTTGTATTTTACCTGAAATTGCGATTTAAGCGGGCAAATCAGGCTGACTTGCCCATGCAGAGCGCTAATCGCTGATATGCTGAATATATCGTTCGGCGGAACGAATCACTACCTGTTTTCCGTTGGCGGGGGTGACGCGACCCGGCCAATTGCTGTAAATCCGTTCAAAGTCAAATGGCATAATCGACTCCACAATGCCGCGTACTCCTGACGCATTGAGGGGGATGTAATTCGGATAGCTGTACATGAAGGAGACATTTTTATCTGCCACTACCATGATGCTATCACCGGAAAGCAGCACGCCTCTTGACCAATGCAGCACGGTTGACCCTGTAAAATGTCCGCCGCAGCGAATCAAGGTGAGGTCGGGATTGATATTGAAGGTATCCTCTGTCCAGAATTCAATCAGCGGGTCAGGGCGCATGACCCATGTGCGATTTTCGGCATGGAGCAAAATCGGGATTCCACCCAACGCCTGACTCCATTCAACCATGACTCCGTACATATGCGGGTGAGAGAGGGCAATCGCGCTCAGTCCGCCCAACTGGTGAATTTTTTCTACTGTCGCCTCATCTATCAGGCTGTGACATTCCCACAGGACATTGCCATGCGGGGTTTGGATGAAAAAAGCCCGTTGCCCAATTGCAAAAATGGGGTCTGTCCGAATCGCGGTCAAATCTGGTTCTAAGGTTTCAAAAGTGTTGTGATGGGTGGTTTGTAATTCCGCTAAAGTCGTCCATTCTTGCCCGTTGTCGCCAATGTACTGACGGTCATCCCTACAAATCTGGCAGATTTCGGGTAGCGTGGCTGAGTCGGCGTACTGCACCCCGCAGGTTTTACAGATGAAATGGGGCATGGGGTTTTTACTCCTGAGTTTTCATGAGTATAAAATACGGGCGGGAGAGGCGTAACGTCCGAAAGTACAGTTATAACATGGATGACCTTGCGCCTTCGGAGTTCTGCCCCTCTGATGAAATTTTTATTGTGTACTGTTCGGCAAAAGCGGAATGCCAGTGGCTAAATCGATGCCCAGATACAAACTGGTGGCCTGTGCTTGAATCCCGACCAAATCGGACACTTCGCGCACCAGCAACCGTGCCTCATCCCATGTTAATTCCTCACGGTTGCCGAGTCGTTTGGCACACACTTCCTCTGTGATACCCTGATAACTCAGCGCAAGAGTCGGTTGGTTATCGCGCAGACTGGTATATTTAGAAAGTCCCATTTCGGCTTTGAGTTGTTCCGCATTGCGCCCCCACAGCCCGACATAGACTTCATTCGTTGCCAGCCCGAAATGCTTTTCCGACAAATCAATAATCACCATTTTGAGCGCGGTGGTGAACATTGCCCGCTTAATTTTTCCGGTAATTCGCGCATTAATCCATGTATCATCCTTGCCCCGCCGCCGATATTCTTCAATCACTGCATCCAGCATTTTGTCGGGATTCATCGCTTGCAGCAGGGTATCCGGTTCGCGCCGCACCAAATCCACAAATGCACCCGATTTAGCTAAATATTCACGGATTTCTCTCAATAAGGGGCGTTCTTTGGTGATACGCAAACCGTGTGTCAGCAAATACAACCCTTTATCTGTTGTAAAATCCATTTCATATTTTCTGCCATTTGCCGCTATATACAAGAACTGTCGTTTTGGAAACGATAGTTCTAATTCGGGGTCTCTTTGAGCATTGTTCCAAGCCAGTGTCGCATTTCGGGCGTTTGTGACCAGCACACCCATTAACCAATCGCGGATTGAATAATGAAAGATGCCATCTTCGATAACATGAGCAAGCGCAAAGCCCCATTTTTCTGCTACAATAAGAGGCAATGGGCGATTGTCAGCATGAACAGAATCCTGCGAGAGGATGTCTTGCATGAGTAAATCTCCTATATATGTAAATGGGAACCCCGACCAGTTTGGCAACGATAGCGGGGTTTTCTAATTCTTACATACTGTATCTTTAATTGAACAGGAAGTCAATATACACGGACATCATAGATGCTGTCCCTACGGTTTCGGCGGTAGGGACGTGATATATCGCGTCCGCCAAGCTGTTATCCGTGGACTTCCTACACATAGCGCGAGAATTAATTCCCGCGCAACCTTACATGAAAAGGCTTGTAACAGAAATGCGCTACTATTTCAAAAGTAAAATCAAGCCATTAATATATCAAAAACACAAACAACTCAGTCATGAGGCGATAGCAGATTTAACGGGCGTAAACCGTCCCACCATCACCAAATGGATGGGTAACCGCCTCTTCCGACGCTTGGACATGGATATCCTTGAATCCCTCGCAAACTGGTTAGAGTGTCACCCCGAAGATTTGTATGAAATCGTAGAAGTAGACGAAATGCCGTCCGCTTGACCGATTTTGCTCCTGAGAGGAGTTGGTCAAGCCAACCCCTCTCGTTAAAAATACGCTTCTGTGCCTACCTAAAGCCCTAATACGCCTCAGAAATGACCAGTGTTTCGCCTGTTTGCAGATAATGAGAAATGGCGTGCTGCCAGTGGTGCATCCGTCGCTGGTAGGCCGCTTCGGTAAACTGTGCCACCCGTTCATCCCCGGCTGGGCTTAACCCGGTGAGTTGATAAGTCACCTGTACATCGCCCGTATCACGGCATTCAATGTCAATCACCGTCACCGTTATTTGCGGGATGACCTGAACATATTGCACCCGATAGGGCGGTTCATAGCGTGCCAGCACCCACACCGCTTCATGGTCATGGTGGGTGGTGAAAATTGCGCCCTGTTCTTCGGCAGTTTCGGTTTGATGATAGACCAGTGTTGGATTCCAGCCGTGTACCCATGCCTTTTCTTTGACGGGGGTAAACAGAGGAAAAACTTGTTCCATCGGGGCGGCGAAATGCAAAATATGAGTCTGTGAACAATGCAGGGTCATGATTTTTTACCTTTCGATTGACTTCTCCTTTCAGTATCCTTGTCAATGAGGACAACCTGCGTCCGCATTAGAGGGAAAAAATCATGTACACTACCGCCACCCGCCTGCTGACTATTTTGCATTTGCTCCATGCCCGCACCGATAAATCCATGCGGGGGTCAGAGTTAGCCGAACACCTTGAAGTGGATACACGGACAATCCGCCGTTACATTATGCTGCTGCGTGATATGGGGGTGGAAATTGACTCGGCGGCGGGACGCTACGGCACCTACAGCCTGCCGCCCCGTACCCATTTACCGCCTTCGCTTTTTGAACGGGATGAACTTGAAGCCCTGCTTAAAGCATTGGACTCTGCCGAAAATACCCCCGCCAGTGAACGCGCCCGCCAGAAAATCCGCCGCTTGCTGGAATCCTGATTCATGCGTGATTTGCAAGGTGGCCTTCCCAAAATCCGCTAAGGTGGAAGTCAGGAGGCACAATGGCAAAAAAATCCCCATCCCCGATTCTGCCCATCCCGACTCCCCATCCGGGGCAGTGGGTTATCTTGAACAATCACCACCGCTTTCGGGTGGTGGCCTGTGGACGGCGATTCGGCAAAACCGAACTCGGCAAAATGGCGGTGCTGCTGCATATGATGGAAGCGCCGAATCGCCTGGTGTGGTGGGTGTCCCCGACCTATAAAATGGCGCTGGAAGTCTGGCGGGGATTGCTCACCCTGCTGACCCCCTATGCAGAGCGTATCGACCAGACCCATTATCAAATTATGCTGGCGGGCAACCGCACTTTAGCGATTCGCAGCGCCCATGACCCCGAAAAACTGCGCGGGGCAGGGTTGGATTTTCTGGTAATTGATGAAGCCGCCTACTGTGATGAAAGTGTCTGGCAGGTGCTGCGTCCAGCGCTGGCAGATAAATTGGGTCATGCGCTGTTTTTGAGTACCCCGCGTGGACGGAATTGGTTCTGGCAGTTGTGGAGCAAAGGGTTTGACCCGTTGGAGTCGGAATGGGCGGCATGGCGGATGCCCACCCGCGCCAACTTGCTGATTCCCGCTAGCGAAATTGAGGCAGCACGGCGCGATATGCCGGAGCGCATGTTCCAGCAGGAATTTTTGTGTGAATTTTTAGAAGATCATGGCGTGGTGTTTCGCGGGGTGCTGGCGTGTGTCCAAAATTCACCTCTTGTGCGGCGTGGACATGAACCCGTCGTGATTGGTTTGGATTGGGGGCGGGTCAATGATTATACGGTAGCAGTGGTTTTGGGGACACAATCGCGCAAGGTGCTGGCGATTGATCGATTTAATCAGGTCAATTGGGCGATGCAGCGAGCGCGGTTGCGACAATTGGCGGCGGTGTGGCAGCCAGAACTGATTCTAGCGGAGGCCAACAGCATTGGCAGTCCGAATATCGAAGCGCTGCAATCGGATGGCCTGCCGATGCGCCCCTTCAACACCACCTCCGATTCCAAAGCCATGTTGATTGACAAATTGGCGCTGGCGATTGAGGAAAAAAATATCACGTTGCCGAATGACCCGGTGTTGATTCACGAATTACAGGCATTTGAAATGGAACGTCTCCCTAGCGGGGCTTATCGGTACAGCGCTCCGAATGGTGGGCATGATGATATGGTGATGGCGCTGGCATTGGCGCTGCACGCGGCGGGCAGTTTGCGCGTGGCAACTGTGCGAAAATACGCCTAAATTTATTTTAGGCAGGGGCATCTTCGTCGGGTTGGAGGCCATCCGGCAGCGCCACGATGAAGGTTGTTCCTTGCCCCACAACACTTTCGACGTGGATTGTCCCATGATGCCGTTCCACACAATCTTTGACCGTGTTCAAACCAATGCCAGTTCCATGAATGTGCCGCGCCGATTCAGTACGATAGAACAGGTCAAAAATATGGGCTAAATCGGCCTCGCTAATGCCTATCCCTTCGTCAGTTACCCGAAAAATCAGGTGTGCGTTGTGGCGGGCAAGGGCGAGCTGAATTTGGCTGCCTGACGGTGAAAATTTCACCGCGTTAGAGAGTAAATTGAGCAAAATGCGGCTGACCAGCGTATCATCGACTGTAACCGCAGAAAAATTCCCCTCAGGGATAAAAACAAAGTGGTGGTGGAGTCCGGTGGTGGTTTGGATTTCATTCAGGCACAATTGACACAGCGAGTCGAGATTGAGCATTTTGGGATGAAACACGCGCTGGTTTAACTGCCCCTTGACCACCATCGCCATATCATCGAGCAGTTCGGTCACATAATGCAATTTTTGACCGATTAAATCGAGCTTCTCGCGCCGCTTGGTTTCGTCATAATGGTTAAAATGACGGCTCAATAAATCTTTGGCGGTGGAGATGACGGCTAAGGGGGTGCGGACATCATGCGACAGGGCGGAGATGGTTTTTTGTACTAAGGCGCTAAATTCTTGCTCTTTTTTGAGGCTGGTTTTGAGGAGTTCTTGCGCCAAACGAATTTGTTCCGCTTCTTCGCGTTCGGATATATCCTGTTTGATGGCAACAAAATGCTTAATGAGGTCATGTTCGTCACGCACCGGGGTCACGGTTTGCTCTTCGATATATAAACTGCCATCCTTGCGTTTATTCACCAAGCGCCCCTGCCAGACCTTGCCCGCCAAGATGGTATCCCACAATTCTTTATACACTACCGGGTCATTCACCCCTGATCTAAGCAGGTTAGTTTTTTTGCCGCGTGCATCCTCCAATGTATAACCTGTCAGGGAGGTAAAAGCGGGATTGACCCATTCGATGATGCCATCCGAGTTGGTAATGGCAATGGCATTGGCTGTGGCGAGCAAGGCCGCTTGTTGCAGCAGGAGTTGTTCGCGGGCGTGCATTAACTCGGTAATGTCCACCCCTGTACATTGAATCTCGTTGACTTCGCCCGATTCATTCGTGAGCGCGGTAAATTCCCAGAACACCCAGAAGATATTCCTAAGCGGGGCAATTTTGCGAAGAATCACGGCAACAGGACGACCCGGCTTTTGGAGGCAAGTTTGGGCAGTTTGGATGGCTTTTTCATAGTCTTCTGGCAGAATGGTATCAAGGGTGGATTTGCCAATGGGAGTCTCCCCATCAGCCCAAATCCAAGCAAAGGTATCGTGAAACATCCGATTGGCGTAAGTATAGTTGCCCTGTAAATCGGTGCGGACAACATACATCGTTTGCGAATCCAGCAGCAACCGCAGCCGGGCTTCACTGTTGCTTAAGGCAATTTCTGATAATTTACGTTCGGTCACATCCCGCGCAATGACATAAGTATAGAGATGCGCGCCGGATTCGTCATAAATAAATTTCGCATGGTCTTCCCGCCAGATATACGCCCCCAGCGCATTTTTGATCCGGTAAGCATAGGTTAAGTCGTCTTTACGCTGCCGAATGGCCGCGTAAACTTTGGTAAAAGTTTCGTCACGGTCTTCGGGATGAATCAATTCATAAATGGTTTGGCTGTTTTGTTGGAGGCTACCCCCTTCCGCACGTCCCATTTGGTTGTCATAGGTCGGCGAGGCATAAATCACTTGGGCTGTTTTGGCATCCACAATGACAATGCCATCCGATGTATTTTCGGCAATCAGCCGATATTTTTCTTCGCTTTTCCGCAAGGCTTCGTTGGCCTGTTGACGATGGCTAATATCGCGCACAATACTTTGAAGATGCAGCGCCTGCCCCTGTTCATCCCGCACCAGTTCCACATTCACTTCGGCTAGAAACTGCGTATCATCCTTGCGCCGGAAGGTACGTTCATAAGGCGGTAGCTGTTCATTCGCCAGCAGCCGTTGCAAGACCTGTTGACTTTGTTCGTGTTCGGGGGGAACGACCAGATCAGAATAGCCCAGTTGGTGCATTTCTTCAACGGTATAGCCAAACATTTGCGCTGCCCGTTGATTGACCAGTTGGGTACGCCCTTCCAGATTCATCACAAAAACCGCATCGTTGGATTGTTCAAACAGGGCGCGGTAACGTTGTTCGGATGCTCGTAGGGCTTCTTCCGCAAGTTTACGCTCGGTGATGTCATGGTTGATGGTCACCCCACCCACGATCACCCCTTGCGAATTGGTCAGGCGGCTGACCGAAGCCCAGATGAACCGAGTCGTCCCGTCTTTGGTTTTCTGTTGGATTTCGCCACTCCACCGCCCGGTTTCGTGCAGGGTTTTTTGTGCCTGTGCTTGGGTTTCATGCGACCACACCGTTTTCAAGAGGACATCAATGTCCTGCCCCAGCGCTTCGGCTTCTGTCCAGCCATAAATACATTCGGCAGCTGCGTTCCAAGCCCCAATCAATAATTTTTCATCGGTCATGATGACGGCATCGGAAATTTGTTGCAGGATGAGCGCGGGGGAGATGGAGGAGAGGAAACGGGGTGGGTAGTCCGCAGCCAGCCATTTTTCTAGCAGCGCGAACAGGGTTTCTACCGTCAGATTATCTTGGGAGGCGCGTTCGTGTAAACGCAGTGAAAGATATTCTCCGTAATTCAACCGCTCCATGGCCCCTACCCCTTATGTTGTATCGAAATGAATCGCTGGGTGCATGGGGGACATCGCTTTCAACCCGCAAGGCATCAAAAAATAATCTGCTATCGAGAATGCAGGACAAGTGTAAATCACCCATTTAAACAGAAATCACCTTAAAAAAAATATTAGCACGCTTTTTCAGATACGACGCATAGTATGAAGAAAATTTGGTTTTGGGGCAAAAAAGTCATCGCTGGCGCTACGCCAACCACTCCGGCACGGGCGATTGTGTGACCTCCGACCACCATGTCCGAAAGGCATCTTCGCCAAAGTTTGCCACAATCGCGTTACGGGTGTTGGACATCATGCGCTGGGCGGCGCGATATTGGGCGCTGCGGTGGTGACTTTCTAATGAACGGAGCGCATTCGAGGCGGCTTGGAGGGCTTGTTTGAGACAGGCCGCTTTATCTTCTCCGGCTAAATTGGCAATTTCCTGCAAAATGGAGGCGCGGCCTGTTTGTGCGATGGCATATTCCACCGCGTTTTGTTCGAGGTTTTCGAGGGCAGAATCGTAAGCATGAAGCGCTTCTCGCAAGCGCGCCGGACGATTTTCGCCGTCCAAACCCGCCAATTCACGCAGCAGATTGGCGCGGGGCAGTTGGGTTTTCGCGTAAGCCATCGGCTGTTCTTCGTGAGCATCGAGCGCTTTTTCCAGCCCATCCAGCGCTTGATACAGCCGTTCGGCACGATTTTCGCCCGGCAGCCCGGCCATATCCCGCAGCAGCGCGACCCGATTCAACTGTGTTTTCCCATAGATATGGGGAATGTCATCCAATTTTCCCAGTGCATCATCATAGGCATCCAGCGCTTCTCGCAGCCGCGAGACATGATTTTCGCCCGTCAGCACCGCCAATTGATACAGCAGCACCGCCCGATTGCCCTGGGTGCGGGCATAATCGCGGGGGACATTCGACTGCACCGCCAGCGCTTCATTATAAGCCAGCAGCGCTTCATACAACCGTGCATGACGATCTTCGCCGGGCATCCCTGCCAATTGGTGCAGCACTTTGGCACGGTTAAGCTGGGTTTGCCCGTAATCTAGCGGGGAATTTTTTTGCTGTTCTAAGGCGCGGTCATAGGATTGCAACACATTTTTTAAAACCATCGCCTTGTAGCTGTCCATGCTGATGATGGTCGCTTCGGGGTCTTCGGCGGGGATGGGTTCTTCAATCACGAGGGTGGGGTGCAGCGTGTCATCGGTGACAGGCCCTTTGAACTGGGCAAAGGTCGCCGCGATGCCATCCTCCCGACAACGCCGCAGCAAATTCCGCCGCAATTCGATAATCGCCGTAAGTTCTTTGTCATGTTTGGCGACTTCGTGCATCTGGGCGAGGAGCGCATCGGCTTCGCTGCTCAGTAAAATTTCGGCTTCGGAGCGCACCATGTGAGACCAATCTTCCCACTTTTTCGCGCTCACAAACCCCATCACTGTCCGTATGAGTTTTTCATCCATCACTGCCACTCTCCACGCCTCTATTATTCAACTTTTTAAGCGGATTAGCAAAGGTTATAATCAGCCGCGTTTAATAACATAGGAAAATGTCATGCAGCCCGAAACCACCGCGATTCATGCTGGCTACCAGATTGACCCCACCACCGGCGCGATTGTCCCGCCGATTCATCTTTCCACCACCTACGAACGGGACGCGGACGGCACATATCCACACGGATTTACTTATGCTCGCAATCACAATCCGAATCGTAACGCGCTGGAAGCCAATCTTAGCGCATTAGAAGGCGGAGCCGACGCAGCAGCTTTTGCATCCGGTTCGGTAGCGATGATGACCCTGTTTCAAGCACTTGCCCCCGGCGACCATGTGCTTGCGCCAGACAATTTATATTTTGGCATTCAGCAAATGCTCAAAACGATTTTTGCGGGGTGGGGCTTGCAGTCGGATTTTGTGGACATGACCGACCTGCACGCGGTGGAAAATGGCCTCCGCCCGAATACAAAATTGGTCATCATCGAAACCCCCTCCAACCCGCTTTTAAAAATCACCGATATTCAAGCCGTGGCGGAACTTGCCCACCGCAATCAGGCGTTGCTGGTGTGCGATAACACCATCGCCAGCCCGATTTTGCAGCGTCCACTGGCACATGGCGCGGATCTGGTCGTTCACGCCACCACCAAATATTTAGGCGGACACAGCGACGTGATGGGCGGAGTGATTGTTGCCCGTGAAGAAACGCCGTTTTTCCAGAAAATTCAGGAGATTCAGGCGCTGTGTGGGGCGATTCCATCGCCGTTTGAATGCTGGCTGACGTTGCGCGGGATTCAAACCCTGCCCTATCGCATGGCGGCGCATTCGCAAAATGCTCTCAAAGTTGCCCATTTTTTAAATCAGCATCCCAATGTTGAGGCGGTGCTGTATCCCGGTTTGGAATCGCACCCGAATCATGCGGTGGCAGCGCGACAAATGAGCGCGTTTGGCGGGTTAATGTCGATGCTGGTCAAGGGGAGTACGGCGGAAGCGATGGCAGTAGCGGCAAAAGTCAACTTATTTGCCCGTGCGACCAGTTTTGGCGGCACGCACAGCCTGATTGAACACCGCGCCTCGATTGAAGCACCCGGCACCAAAACCCCGCCGAATTTGCTGCGGCTTTCGATTGGCTTGGAAAATGCGGAGGATTTGATTCAGGATTTGGCGCAGGCATTGGGGGCGTAGATGGCGACTTAAAAACTTTAGGATGGGCGATTAACCCGTCCTAATTTTCCTTGCATCTCAGGTTCAGATTGTAATAGGGCATCAATCCGTCCTGCTAATGGTTCAAAATTATCATCAGCAGTGCAAACGATGATGCCAGCATGAGCCACTCCTGAATTGTGCAGTTTGATAAAATCTTTGCGATTAAGGGTCAACACAATCCGTTCGGATGCTGTTGCCCAATTTAGGACTTCATCATCAGGAATCTGCTGATTTATTTTGCCTTCATCGCGCATTGAAACAACATCATGCCCCAATTTGCTTAAGATTTCTAAAGCAGGTTGCGGGAAATTTTCATCCCCATAGAATTTTGCCATCCTTAGGCGTTTTCGTTTTCGTGAATACTCTGGTCAATTTCAGCAGGATGTGCTTGAGCATATGCCCACGCATGGATTAAATCTTCAGGATTTAAAGTTGGGTAACTGCTTAAAATCGCTTCATCGCTCATGCCCAAGCGCCGGAATTGAACCAACGTCCAAACGGGAATACGGGTACGCACTATGCGAGCTTCCCCCCCAACGACCCCCGGCGTTTTTTCAATGCCGGGAAATGAATCGCCTAGCGTATGAATGAGCCAGTTGAGGATTTCGGTTTTTTCAGCCGGATTCAGTTCCGCCAACTGGTTTTTGATTTCAGGGAGAGAGGCCATCGCGCTTTCCTTTCTCTTTTGATTATAAGCGAAAAGGCGGGCAGCGTCCCCGCCTCTGCCTAGTCTTACGCTCCTGCTTCCAACAAGGGATTGCCCGTCGCCAAGTCCATCCCCAGATAAACACAGGTCGCTTGGGCTTGAATCCCCACCAGATCCGCCACTTCCCGAATGATAAAACGCGCTTCATCCCATGCCAATTCCTCACGCTTGCCGAGCCGTTTGGCACAGACTTCCTCGGCGATACCCTGATAACTCAACGCGAGTGTCGGTTGGTGGTCGCGCAGACTGGCATATTTGGCGAGTCCCATTTCGGCCTTTAACTGTTCGGCATTGCGCCCCCACAACCCCACATAGACTTCATTGGTTGCCAGCCCGAAATGTTTTTCGGACACCTCCAGAATGACCGTTTTCAAAGCGGTGGTGAACATCGCCCGTTTGATTTTGCCCGCAATTCGCGCATTAATCCATGTATCATCCTTGCCGCGCCGCCGATACTCCTCAATCACTGCGTCCAGCAGTTTATCGGGGTTGATGGCTTGCATCAGGGCATCGGGTTCGCGCCGCACCAAATCCACAAACGCGCCTGCGTTCGCTAGAAATTCTCTAATTTCTCGTAACAAGGGGCGTTCTTTGGTAGCGCGGAGATGTTGGGCAATCAAATAGAGACCTTTATCTGTGGCGTAATCCATAGAATATGCTTTATTGTTGGCAGCAACATAGGGCAACTGTCGGATTGAATCCGATAGTTGTAATTTGCC
This sequence comes from uncultured Anaerolineae bacterium, assembly GCA_964639245.1. Lineage (GTDB taxonomy): Bacteria > Chloroflexota > Anaerolineae > Aggregatilineales > J027 > SB15. Next base: position 38,253 of record CAZXCU010000009.1, on the reverse strand, counting down.
TTTTCTCTGAACATCATTCCAAATTTTTGCAGCGCCCTGAGCATCTGTCTGCAAAAGTCCAATCGCCCAGTCCACTACGGCAAACCAATAAACATCATCGTCTATAACGTGTGCTAGCTTAAAACCCCATTTTTCTGCTACAATCAACGGCAAGGGGCGCGAATCCAACGAATTTTCATCCGACGAAACAATGATAGACATGATATTGACTCCTTATAGCGATTGGCTTGATGCGAACCAACCGCTATAATTAAAAATGATAGTGTCCCCTACGCTGAGTTGACCGCAAATCGAACGACAGTGTAGGGGGTGCATCCCATTCTGTGTCGTCATCATCCTTTTCTTCGACAATGACGAGTAAATCCCACGGGCTGTCCAATCCAAAATAATCAGCAAGCGCAAACAACACTTTGAGGTCAATTTGTGTCAAATTTTTTTGACTCGCCCATGCTGAAATCGTGGGTTGTCCAATGCCAGTGGCTTTTGCAAGCTGTGATTGAGTAACAGGGAAACCAAGCCGTTTACTCAGATTATCCATGTACTCCTGTAGCTTGCTTTTTGCTACACGAGCCACAGCTTCACCCTTTCTCTCATTAGATTAATGATAAGATATTTTATTTTGGGTGTCAATCTCTCAATATTATTCAATGACAGAATATGCTATTTTATATTTTCTCTTGATACAGGGATGCTAGCTTAAAACCCCATTTTTCTGCTACAATCAACGGCAAGGGGCGATGGTCAGCCGAAGCTGACTCGTGCGAGACAATGCCTTGCATGAGGAATCTCCTATGAACTTCACGAAACCCCCAACAAAGTTTGCAGACCGGATGGGGGTTTCGTGTTTACGAATGAAATGATTGTACTTTTTTTTGTACAAAAGTGCAAGAATTATATTGATTTTCAGAAAGTTTGAATAAGTGTCAATAGCATATGAAAGCATTCCGCTTTAAGCTCAAGGAACTGGTTCAAAAAAAATACGGGAAAATGACGCATGAGCAAATTGCAGTAGCGTCAGGCATCACCCGCCGTCCTACTATCACAACTTTGATGAGTGACCGCCCCTTTACCCTGTTGAATATGAAAATTTTAGAACCTCTGGCAGATTGGCTCGAATGTGACCCCTACGATTTATTTGAAATTATTGAAGTAGATGAACTGCCTTCCGCCTGATAGCGTGATTCCAGAAGGGGCAGGTGACGGGATGTCTCGAACCTGCCCGTGCTAAAAATTCGCATTTATCGATGTCGTGTCGTTATTTCATGCCCTGCCGATAGCCGTGTAGTTCGTTGTTAAAAATCCACCCGACAATTTCCCCGATGCGAATGTCCTGATACAAATAGGCCTCCCGCGAAAACGCTGCCGACCCATCGCCATGATTGCGTTGGCGTTCGCCGACAATCGCTTCAAACCGTTCACGCCACAACTTCATATTTGCAGACCGTAAATCTACCCAGCCGCGTGCCGCCCATTGGTTGATATGGTCATCCGTCAAGGGGACACAATTTTCCCCCGCGATTTCGGGAATCCGAATGAAGGGGGCGCGGATCAAATGGTCGCCATCAGGAGTCAGAATCGGCACCCCAATCGAGATAATCGAGCAACGCAAGGTGCTGTTGGTTTTGACCAGTTCATATAAGCGGCGGGACATTTCCTCTGGTGAATCAGTCAGTGCAAAGGAAATTTCGCCATATTCCAATTTGAGCAGTTCTGCTTCCCAGAGCAGTTTGGAAATTTCCGGCGGGCCAAGCTGCCCCAACGCCACACTGTGGGTACGCGAAAATTCTTCCAATTTAGAAAGTTCGCTTAAGACCTGCTGGCGTAAAAATCCTGCCCGATAGGTCGGATTCAAAACGGCGCTGTTGATGGCAGCAATCACATCCTGTCCGGTGTTGCTGCCGCGAATTTCCAAGACGGCTTCGCGGGCAATTTCTTCTGGTGTGATGAATTCCATCTGGTCAAGCGCGGTAATGACTTCAAATTCGCCTTTGGTGAAAAAGCCATTTTCCCCTGTATTGACCACCGGAATTTCCAACTCGCTGATTTTGCGGTACGACTCCGGTGATTGGCGCAAAAACAAGGTTGTGCCAAGTTTTTCGGTCTGGCTGTCATACAGATAAACGGGTGCGCCGTGTTCGATAATTTTGCGCTGGGTGATGTCCGCATAGCCAATCATCGCACCGGGTTTAATTTCCTTGACAATCGGACTGTTGGGGGTGCGTGCCATCAAAAACATCAAGCCGGTGTGGGCAAAGGCCACTGCCGATTTGGTCAAGAGTTTGGCGGAAGGGCGGTCTTCGCTGTGAGTATAGGGAACATTTAAACCCATCCCGCCCGTGCCAGTCGTGCCAACTTTCAGGTAAAGGCGGGTTTGTACGTCGCACATGGCACGATGCAGCAGCAAAATATGGCGGGTAAGCTGGCTGAGGGGTTCGGTCAGCATCAAGGTTTCGACGGTATATTCCACCGGAGTCCATTCCTGTGTTGCCCGCCGCATGTCCTGCTGCTTGACGGCATCCGCCAGATGATAAAATTCCTTGCGTGCCAGCACCGACGCGGTATAAATGTCTTGATAACTGATGGCGGTGGCGGTGTTGATGGCATCAATGATCACTTCCGGCGCATGTTCTTGAATCAAGCGTACCAGTTGCGAATGCGCGTAGGCTCGTTCGATGTCCCCGTACAAATCTTCAAACAAGGTCTCGCGGAAGTCATGGTTGTCAATCAGTTCTTGGCGGGGCATGTCGGCAAATTCGCTGCGAACAAAAATATTTCCGCCTGCGCTTTCCCAATGAACTTTAGGAAATTCCGATTCTAATTCGTGAACAGCATGGAGGGCATCGCTGTAACGCAGCGACGCAATGATGATTTTGGTGGGGTGCAGTTCGCGGGCAATCTGGCAGGCGATTTGTCGTCCGACCAGTCCTGCGCCGCCTAAAATTAAGTAAGTATCTTTATTCATCACCACTTCCTTAAGGGTATGTTTATTTTCACCCTATCATAAAAGTGGCGTTTTACCGTGTGTCGAAAATCAGGACTTTTGCTGTTAGGTGTTAGATACACCTTCGCATGTGCGTAATCATAAACCTCAGCCACAGGGAAAATGCGTCATTTGAGATGCCTACTAAGCAATTTCTAGGTCAAGCGCCATCACGACCGGTTCTTTTGTAGCAGGTTGTTTTTTTGCTTTTTTCTTATGTGGGGTCTGGCCTAAACGGTTTTTATCATCATTGGTCACACCGTTGCTGACTCGCTTTTGGGCAAGTGCAACATTTTCGGGGCTAATATCACACAGAATAAAATGGCGTTGATGTTGGCGAGCAACTAACCCTACTGTGCCTGAACCTGCAAAGGGGTCAAGGATAACCCCTTCTTTAGGGCAGGAAGCCAGAACGATTGGTTCAATTAGCTCAGGTGGAAAAACTGCACAGTGAGCGCCATTAAAGGGTGTTCCGCCGATTTTCCAGACAGAATGAATATTTGCACCCGACTCACTTACCATTGCGCTACGGTCATAATAATATTTTTGACTCTTGGCAAACATGAAAATGTACTCATGGGCATGGGTCGGTCTATCTTTGACGCTTTCCCTAGCAGAGGGGCGATGCCAGACGATATCACTTCTTAAAATCCAACCATCGGCTTGGAGTGCAAAGGCAACGCGCCAAGGTATCCCTACAAGGCTTTTCATGGGAAAACCCATCTCATAGAAAGCCCGATTACGTGCGCCGCGCCCTGTCGTTGGGATACCATTCATATGTTTACGGCTATACTGGGAGTTTTTTCCCTGTGACCCACCATTTTTATGCTGGCTTGTTGCGCCAACATAGGTATCACCGATATTCAACCAGAATGTGCCATCCTTACGGAGAACACGGTTTGCCTCATGAAACACCCCTACCAACGCCGTAACATATTCTTGAAAATAGGTTTCTAGGCCAATCTGGTCGTCTGCCCCATAGTCTCTTTGTCCAAAATAGGGAGGTGAGGTAATGACCGAATGGACAGATTCATCGGGCAGCGTTTTAAGAAACGAGTGTGCATCGCAGAGATTTACCGTATCAAGAATCCGATTGATATTATCCATTTTTACCTTCTTTGCTAGCACAACCGTTCGTATTCTACTCGAATAGGTCAGTTTTCCACAACTCGTTCCATGAAAGGCTTCACAAATTTATAATCCACCACATCTTTTAATGAATAGCGTTGAATTAACCCATATAGCTCTCTTATGGTGGTATAGGGCATATAGCGTATATCTAAATCACGGAAAATAGGCTGGTTGGCTTCTGAAACCACTTTATTTCTCAGATTATTGGGAGCGACAACAGTAAAAGTGGCTGCAATTGAAGGGGCAGTGTCATAGAATTTCCGCATTCGGGTCATCCCGGAAGTAACGCCGGTGCTGTGTTCAATTTCAATCACTGCCGGAATTCGTTTGCCGTCTTGGGTAAACCAGATGCAATCAATAAAATTAGCGGATTCTTTAATATCTTGATTATAGAGAAGACTGACATCATCTAAAGAAGCAATCACTCCTTCAAACTCTCCCAATGTTTTGTTGCCGACTTGGATTGACCTATCATTTTTAGCAATCCAAGTGTGGAAATTAAGCGCGTTGCCAATCTCAATTAGCGCAATTTGCATTTGTGTATGGGTTCGCTTAGCTTCAATCGTTTCAAATTCTGTTCCCAGATTCATTGGAGAAAGGGAGATTGTCCCGAAGTCAACTCCTATTTCAATTTCCGTAATAATTTCATGATAGTCTTTTTGAGCAAGTTCTCCTAGAGGATGTGCTTCATCAGGACACCACATGATGTGTTTAAGATTTTGAAGAATTTCACCGGAATAAGGTTCAATTCGGTCTGGGTAGCAGATGAAGAAGTGAGGGGTATAGGCCAATAAGGTTTCAAGGGCAGAACGTGAATTGCCTCCGGCGCTGTAGATGCGGTCTATATGAAGCGGGAAATTAGGTTTTGTAGAACAGACCAACGCCATTTTTGCTAGCATTTGTGTGCTGATGCTGCCCGAACGTTCGATAATGCCATTGGCATCCATGTTGTTAAATTTAATCGGGCCATCAGGGGAACTTATCTGCGTAATAGCGAGCCGTGATTTACCGCTTACATATTCATAAACCTGATGTGTACCAAGTTGCGCTATTTGTTTGACCAAATCTGCCGCAGTTAATCTATTCATGATTCCAAAGTTCTTTATATTCTTGAAAAGTTTACCCAATTCCATATTACGCTGGCAAAAAAAGATGACTTAAAGGTGCAATTAGGGATTACGCATTGAATTAAAATTCAGAAAACCAGATGGACAGCAGACTCGCGGCGACGGTTGCTTGCATCAACAGGGTAGAAAAAATCGTGCCTGTCCAGAAGATAAGGTTTCGCATCCAACCGTGCCACGCCAAGCGCAGGAAAATCAGGCTGTAGACTTCGCTCATAGGGGCGAGAAAATAGCAGATATTGGCACCCACCGCGATAGCTGCCACCCCCGCGAACATTTCGAGAGGGTGGATTTCTTTTCGTAATTCGGCATAGCTCAAAACCAGCAAAAACAGCCCGTTCACAAAATGAATCGCGTTATAGAGCAGGCGGCGCTTTTCCCATGCAAAGAGAATTTCCCGCACTTGGTTATCATTTTCAGACGGCGACACATCCATTTTACGGGCTAATTTCCACCCGGCCCTTGACCGCGTGCGGGGATACAGGCTAGCACCTCATCCGGGGTGATTCGACATGTCCCATCTAATGCGCCATTCGGCAAGTTCACCACGCAGGGGTCACTTTCGTTTAAATCGACACACGCATCAATCGCTTCTTGGGGAGGTTGCTGCCCACCCTGTTGATTTTGTCCCGGCTGCTGTCCGCCTTGATTCTGAGGCGTTTGGGAGTTGGGTTGTGCTACTGTGCCGTTTTCCACCACCAATTCATACGTTCCCGCCCGCACACAGCGTGCATGACGGCTTTCGGTGACATCGATGCTGCTTTGTGTGCCGTCCACCAGCAAAAACGCCACCCCCTGTTCGTTGTGGCGGGTGCTGCTCCAATAAACAGGGTAGGGATTGTCCCCTTCGGTAATTGGGCTGACCTCAAACACGGGATGAATGGAGGGCGTATTGGCAGGGTGCGAATAATCGACCAGATTTTGCAATTCTTTGGCGTTGGGCAACCGCCAATCATCAAATCCGACATAGGTCAAATTTTCGCACCATGCCATCGCATTGAGCCAGTTGAAGGTTTCCCGCCCGAATGTGCCACTGTCGCCTTTGAGCCACATCAAGCCTGTCGCTGCATCAGTGACGGTGTTGTCCCCTTTGTCCTCAAACAGATTCAATCCGTAGCGGCTTGTCCCGCGTACATAGCGCACATAATAGCGCACCTCGTCGCCATTTTCGCGCAAGGGATAGGCATTCAGACTGCCTGCGGAAAAATCCACTCCCAACGCCGTAATACCCTGTCCCTGTGTGCTTGACCAGAAAATCGCTTCGTTGGTCACATCAAAATGACCTTTGTCCAGATAGGGAACCCGTCCGGCAAATTGGATGAGCGAATACAACTCTTTGATGGTCGGGACGCGCCAATCGGTGTAATTGCCGACGGTGAGCGCGGAGGCTTCGGCAAAGGCTTCGTGCCATGTGACGGGTTCATGCAGCGTTTTTTGCCACATCAAGCCAGTCACGACATCCGTGACTGTGCCATCAAAATGGGGTTCATAGGCGGGTGGGGTTGTCCGGTAAGCGGCATCCTGCCCGATGTTGGCGGTACAGGGAATGGCCTGCCCTTCCTTGTTCAGACAGTCATTCTGGCCTGTATCGGGAATGTCATAATGCAGATCATTGATAGGCGACTGCGCCCCTGCCTGCCCAATCAGCAAAAAAAATGCCAAGAACACGCCGATTTTTTTGACCATTGCTAGCTTCCTTTTCGTCACAGGGTAACAGCACTTTGCAAAAAGAATACTACGAAAGTGTTAAAGTTGTGTAATCCAAAAATCCAGACGGACTGCTGATTGCTGTCCATGAACACCTCAGGTACACTACGCGCTGATTTTTTTCAGCCAGAAGGAACTAAACGCATGTCCATTCCACAGGGGTTGTATATCGAGCCGAATGATTTGGTGTTGTTTGTCGGCAAAGACCGCCGTACCTATCTTCGCAAGGTGCAGGCGGGCGAACACTTGCAAACCCATTATGGCATGATTTCCTTCGATGGGATTTTTGGTGTCCCCTATGGCACGCAGATTCGCACGCATTTGGGGCATGGTGTGTATGTGCTGCCGCCGAATATTGATGATATTGTCAAACATCTGCACCGCGAAACCCAGATTATTTTTCCCAAAGATTTGGGCTATATCGTCATGAAAATGAGTATCATGCCGGGCGTAAAAGTCATTGAGGCCGGGTCGGGTAGTGGGGCGCTGACGATGCTCTTGGCGATGCTGGTGGGGGAAGAAGGACATGTGTTTAGCTACGAACGCAAAGCCAAAATGCAAGCGCTCGCACAGCGCAACATCCGACGGATTGGGATGGAACATCGGGTGAGCTTCATTGAACGGGATATTTCCGAAGGCTTTGACCAGCGCGATGTTCACGCCGTGTTTTTGGATGTGCCAACCCCGTGGGATTACCTGGAACAGGCACGGGCGGCGCTGCGGGGCGGCGGATTCTTCGGCGCGATTGTCCCCACCACCAACCAGATGGTTACATTGTTAGAGGGGTTGTATCGTGGACAGTGGTATTTAATGCAGGCGGAAGAATTGATTTTGCGTCCCTATAAAACCATCCCTGCCCGTGTTCGTCCTGATGATCAAGTCATCGGGCATACCGGATTTTTAGTCTTTGCCCGTGCGGTTGACCGTGAAGTGCGTGAAGCGGTGGACGACGAACCAGCGGAGTATGAGGATTAGTAAATATAAAACAATAATTATTTACAGGGGTAGCGATTAAGTCTTATTAATCTGTTGCGCTCTCTAATCACCTGAGGCGAATTCATTTTCAACAAAAAGACAGTTACACGGCCTTCTGGAGTTAAAGGTTCGATGTTTGCATCATTTAAGTGAAAATGTTCGTCCCAATTCTGTTCACGCGGGTTGAAAAGGGGTGTTAGAATTCTCGTATGTGGATCGAGTGAACCAATATCCATCCCTTTGTGTCTGTTACAGTGAGGGCAGCTCCAACTTAGGTTGTGTTTGTCTGTTGAACCGTCATGCTTAACTGAAATTACATGGTCAATTTCAAAAGGAATGATATGGTCTAGCTGGTTCAGCAAACAGTATTCACAACAATTATCAGCGCGTGCAATGACCAGTTGTCGTAGAGCGTCACTAATATAGGTCATATATCAGCCAGTTTTTCCCGCGCTCTGATTTTGAGCATGTTGACAAAATGACCCATTTTGAGTAATTCATCTAATTCATCCAGTTCTTCAGCGCTGATTCTGCCTGCCCGATTTTGCTCAAAAAGATAATGCGAACGTTGTTTTAAGTCTTCAGAGAGTTCAAACTCGGTAATTTCCTTAAGCGAAGGCGATGTAGTTACAAACTCGACAATTTCATCCAACATGGAAGGGATAATTTCTACCTTGTCCATAGATACTCCTTTCTGTGCATTATAGCTCAGTTTTTACCCAAGATACCAAACTAGCGACTACATATGCCAATGCAAAACAGGCAATGCGTTCTCGGTGGTGTATTCCGCGCCCTTGACCGTGAAGTGCGTGAAGTGGTGGACGACGAACCAGCGGAGTATGAGGATTAGTTGCGTGTCAATGGAAGGCCGCTTACGTTGAAAGTGATAATCCATTGTATTACCGATGACTTTGGACACTATATCTCATTTCATCCCCGACCCTATAGTAAAAAAATGTAGCTTGTTTAGATTATTTTTCTGAAAAGAGGCTTACGATGGGGATAGAAAGTAAAAGTCGGGGGTCTTCATGCCTAGTACCAATTATCGTTGCTCTCATAGCGGCTATTGGAAGTATCATTGCAGCCATCATTAGTAACCCGGATTTGCTAGACACTGTGTTGGGGGATTCGGAGAGTGAGTGCCAACTGGCTTCACGCTATTACTCAGAAGATAATAACCAAGATCCTATCTATGTTAATAAGTTGACAGATTCAACTTTTACACTTGAAATGCCCGGTGCAGCTTATCCATGGACTGCCAATGCGGAGTGTCATGGAAATTCGATCACAGGGAATGTTACTTTTGAGGGCAACCCCAGCGCAAATGTGCAGTTAGTCGGAACTATTGCTGGCGATGGGTCTATTCCTATTAGGCTTGAGTTTGTAGGAACGGATAGAGTCGATCCCCACACATGGTATCCCAATAACCCTCGTTAGCTAGGGTTGGTTAATGCTTGAGGGCGGAAAATCCGCCCAATATCCGCCCTTGCAAAAGCCTTCTCTAGGATTCAACTTTTATCAGGCACTGATTACCGAAAACCGATAACCAATAACTTCTTTTTGCGTTACAATTAGAACGTGTGTTCAGGTCTTCTCACCCGATTATCACGCGAGTTACCCGTCCAACTGTGAGCATTTCTTCACAACATCGGGTAAACTCAGCGTGTTTTGAGGATGGTGTATGCAGAATTTCGTGCTGGCAATTTCCAAACGGGTCTGGCCCGGCTTGGGACGACAGACCACCTTAGAGCGCGTTGTCGGTGCAGGCAATGTGTTTGCGGTGCTGTATTCCATGCCGCTGGTCATCTTTGGCACGGTTTGGCTGGCTGCCCGTACCGATTTAGACGTGTTTGTGCAGCAGTGGTCAATGACCGGCATGATGATGGTGATTATCTATTTTTTGCTGCGCTGGAATTTTTTCTTTACCACTGAAATTAAACGCGGTATTTTCGCTGATCTGGACGGCACACTGAATGATATTGTTGAGCTTTCGGCGGTGCTGTTGTTTGGCCCAACCCTGCTGTGGATGAATGTTTTCTGGATCGGGTTTTCGCTGCTGCAAAATTTGCGCCAGTTTAAAAATCCGAATCTGAAATGGGTGCATCTACGCGATACGGTGATGGGCTATACCTCCAACATTACTATCGCGCTGGTGTCGCTGTGGGTGTACGAATCGCTGGGTGGGGACTATCCGCTCAAAACGCTCTCTGTGGAAGATGCTGCCCCCGCCGCCGCAATGATTCTGGTGTTGATGGCGCTAACGACCTTGCTGTATACTCCCTTGATGCTGTATTGGGCTTCGTCATCGGTGTTAGGCGGAACGGCGGACTCGCGTCTTGCTTTCGTCAATTTTTTTGTGACGAGCATGGGCTGGCGGATTATCGTTTTTCCGTTTGCGATTCTGGCTGCCGCGATTTATGGCTATGCGGGCGTGGAAGGCTATTTGTTTTTGATGGCCGGGGTGCTGCTCTCCAGTGGGGTTGCCCACCATATGAGTATCGCGGTGGAACGTAACCGCCGTCGTTCCACTGAATTGGAGCGTTTGGAACGTCTCAGCCGCGCTATTATCAATTCCAAACCGGACATTGCCTCCTTATACAAGGTGCTGCGCGAACATGTTCCCGGTATGTTTACCTACAGCCATATTGAAATCCGGCTGTTCCCGAATGAACTGCTGCTGGCCTACCCTGAAACGAATAATCCAATGCCCCCCGAAACGTGGGTGTGGATGCGGAAAACCACCGCCTCCCATTATTTTCTGCCCGATCACATCGTCCCGTGGAATGTGAATGTCACCCCGAATGCGCTGATTACCACCCCGATTCTGGACGTGGAAACCAATGACATTCTGGGGGGAATCTGCCTGCAAATCAGCAAAAATATTTTGCGGCGTGGGTCAGACACCGTAGAAAATATTCTTCCGGCGGTGCAGTCCCTTGCCGGACAAGTGGCTTCCGCGCTGAATCGGGTCAAGGAACATGCCCGCACGCTGGCGAATCAGCGCATGTCACAGGAATTGATGCTGGCGGGGCAGATTCAAAGCGCGTTTTTGCCTTTAAATGTTCCTCAGATTCAAGGTTGGCAGTTGACCGCCATGCTTGAACCTGCCCGCCAGACCTCCGGCGATTTTTACGATTTGATTCCGCTGCCGGGGGGTAAGCTGGGAATTGTGGTTGCCGATGTTGCGGACAAGGGCATGGGCGCGGCGTTGTTTATGGCACTCAGCCGTACTTTAATCCGGGTGTATGCCGATGAATTTCTGGAGCATCCGAATTTAACCCTCGAATCGGCGAATCGACGGATTATGATGGACACCCATTCGGATATGTTTGTGACGGTGTTTTTTGGCATTCTTGACCCACTCACAGGACATTTTGTGTATTCCAACGCCGGACACAACCCGCCGTATTTTTTCTCTGGTGCAAGTGTTCATGCCCTCAAACGAACGGGCGTGCCGCTGGGCTTGTTTGAAAAAGGCAGTTGGCAGTGTGGCACGATCCAGATTAAAGAGGGTGATTTGCTGGTGGTGTATACCGATGGGTTGATTGAAGCGGCGAATCGGCAGGGCGAATTGTTTGAGGAAGCGCGTTTGCTGGATGTGCTGCACGCGCACCGCAAAAAATCGGCGCGCACCGTGCATAGTGCGATTACCCGTGCGGTGTATCAATTTATGGGGGAGACCCCGCTGGCAGACGATTTAACCTTGATTGTGGTCGTGCGGGAATGAAATGCTCCATGACAAAATCCATGTGAAATGGCAGTCTTTTTCTCAACAAACAAGGGGTTTTAGCCCCTTGTTTTACATGCGGAATTTAGCGTTATTTTGACGGAATGAGGTTACTTCCCGCCTTTACCCCCACCGTTGCCGTTGCCATTGGCGTTGCCGTTTCCGCCACCTTGCCCATTGGCGTTGCCATTCCCATTTCCGTTACCGTTGCCATTGGCGTTGCCGTTCCCGCCCTGACCCCCGCCATTGCCGTTGCTATTGCCTTGCCCGTTGCCGTAATTGCCCGCAGCGCCGGTATTATCCTCGATTGAGGGGAGGGCATTTTCATCTTCGCGGACGGTGTTCCCGCGCCCATTGCCAATCACGCTGCCGGGGGCAAGCTGGCTCGGATGCACGTCAGGATATTCTTTTTTAATTTCGCCCCATCCCATGCCCGATTCGCGCATGTCAATGATTTCTTGGACATCCACACCCGCCACATCTGCCAGTAGATAAGCACGGGCGATTTCACCAATGCCAAAATTTTCATCGCGCAGGGCTTCAAGGTCGCTGTAGGGAACTTCAAAGGCTTCGGAAAGAATTTCAATCACCGGATGACAACCCCCCTCAGATTCTTCTTCGCCTTCAGTCGTGGCGGCAACCGCTTCGCCTTCTTCAGGTTGGAAACCGCAAGTCTCGGTTTCTTCGCCTTCGCTAGGGGTTTCTTCATTTTCGGGGGTTGCTTCGTCTTCGGAGGGCGGCAGCACAAGGTCGGCGACAATCGTGCCATCTTCGAGCAGTTCACCGCTAATCGTAATCGTCACCCCGACTTCCAGCACCAAACCTTCGGGCAAACTGGCAAAATCCACCACCACCGTTACCCCGTCAATGACAATCGTCTGGGTCGTCGGGTCAACCGATTCAATCGTGCCAGTCACATCCACCCACATCGGGGGATACTCTTCGGTGGTTTCCTGTGCATTCACTCCTGTGACCATCAACAGGAGCATAAAAAGGAGTGCGAGTCTGCGTTGCATCATAAAATCCTCTTAATTTCCAATACCCTAAAATTATCATAGAATTAATTTGAAAGGAGTTTTCAGAGAACTAATTAATGCTTATTCAATGCGTATCTACGTTCACAAACGTAGTCACTGCTAAGATTGAAAAAATCCCTTGTGACAAGCTACAAGGATTTCTTGTAGAATTAAAAAGAGTTATATCTTCAAAACTCACGGGAGGCGTGATGCTCACAGACAAACAGATTGACGCACTGTTTGAACGGGGAAATAATTTTATTCGATTGGGGAATTTTCTCGCGGCTACCAAAGATTATACACAGGTGATTGAACACCGTCCGCAGTTTGCACCCGCGTATTTCAACCGTGCTTTTGCCCGTCAGCACGGCCCACACGATTTGACCGGCGCAATTGCGGATTACACCGCCGCGCTCACTTTCAAAGGCGATTTTGCCGAAGCCTATGCCAACCGCGCCATTGCTTACCGCCAAGTGGGGAATCTGGATGCCTGTCTGGATGATTACACCGCCGCGATTCGTCTCAATCCGCCCATGCTGCACACTATTTACAACAATCGGGGGGAAGCCCATTTTTTGTGTCGACATTACAGCGCGGCGCTTGCCGATTTCCAACAAGCCCACACCCTGCGGGAAGGCTATCGATTTGCGCTGGCGGGCATGGCAATTGCCTACTACAAACTCGGCGATACCAAACAAGCCCACCATCTCTGGCGCGATTTGATTCATCGCAACGAAAATTTCGCCAAATTGGAATGGGTTGCCAAAGAATTGGGATGGGATACGCCGTTGGTGGAAACGGCGCACCAGATTTTAGGCCGATAGCAAAATCGTATTGCCGTCGGGGTCGTCGATCATCGCAAAATACATGTTAAAGGGAGTCACGAACGGTGCGACATGGCTTGCATAGCCATAGTTCATCATTTCGGCGTATTTTTCGTCCACTGCCTGCCGATTTTCCAGGTAAAATTCAAGAATGATCCGATACCCGCCAGAAGCGTCTGACCGGGCAGGATCCCAACGGGCATTGATGAACTTGGTACTCAGGAAAAAGGTGAGGCCACTCATTTTGACTTCGACATGGTGTTGGGTTTCTGCCCCTTCGGCAATTTCAACCCCCAAGCGCCGATAAAATTCGACAGCCCGTGCCATGTCCTCCACAATTACGCCGACCATATACAATTCAAGTGCCATCGGGTGTTCCTTTCGATTGTTTTTTGACCCCACCCCCACCTCTCCCCATAACAATGGAGAGGGGGACGATACACGGGGAAGGGGAGCTATCAGGTGCATAAAGCATAAATTGAAAGGGGCAGATAGTTCTTCTCTATTCGTGCGAAATTTTATAAAAATGTGCGGCGATAGGCTGCCGGGGTCAACCCATAACGTTGTTTAAACATCCGGGTGAGGTGACTCTGGCTGGCGAATCCACATGCTAGCGCAATCTCCGCCAGTGGCAGCGCGGAATTTTTGAGCAACTGGTGGGCATGTTCCAGACGTGTTCGCAGCACAAATTGATGCGGGCTTTGTCCGGTGGTTTGGCGGAACAAGCGGGCAAAATGGTAGGGACTAAAACCGACCATTTCCGCGAGGGTGGTGAGGGCTAAATCATCGCTCAAATGGGCATGGATAAATTCGGTGATGCGGTGAAGTTGACGCGGACTCAACCCGTGTAAATTTTCCTGAATGTGGGCGGGGGCAGCACTGTAATTTTTAAGCAGATGCACCGCTAAAAATTGGGCGGCGCTCTGGATATACAATTTTCCGCCGCAGGGGTGTTCGGCTTCTTGCCGCAGCGCCAACCCGACCTGCATCAACAGGGGGTCTTGAAATCCGACTCGCCCCATGAGCGCGGCGGAGGCATTCATCTCAGCGGCGGTAGCGGTCAACAAAGGTTGACTCACATGCACATGCAGGGTTTGCATCGGAGTCGCGGAGACATTTTGCCAGCGTACCGGCTGTGAGACTGCCCCGCTCGGCACAAGGAAAAAATCGCCTTGTCGGATGTGCCATGTTTTATCCCGTTGGGCCAGCCGCATTTCGCCCTGTGTCAGCATGACAAGGTTGTTTTCCGCCAGCGGTGGTTCAACCCATCCATCCAATTCATCCGGCTCATGGAAGGCACGCAGGCGCAGATTTTCCCATGCGAGTGCATCGCTTGTAAGAAAAAGCTCCGGGATAGTGAACATTTTCGCTCCGATTTCACCAAGAGACTCCCTATCAGCATAACACGCAAGTTCGCCGTTTCAAATATCTGTACCATCGTACAGGCTGGCCTTCCTTGACTCTCCCATCATGGGAAAGTGTATGCTTTGGGCATGTTCAAAATCAGTGAGTTTTCCAAGTTCAGTCGCGTTTCAGTCAAAATGCTGCGTCATTACGATGAAATTGGCCTCCTCAAACCTGCCATCGTGGACGCGGAAACCAATTATCGGTACTACACGGCTGACCAACTGCCGCGTTTAAATCGCATCATTGCGCTCAAGGATCTGGGATTCACACTGGAACAAATTGCCCGGTTGCTGGATGCAGCGCTGCCCGCCGAGGAGATTCGCGGGATGCTCAAGCTCAAACGGGCAGAAATTGAGCAGCAGTTGGCTTTAGAGCAGCGTAAACTGCTCGAAGTCGAAGCGCGACTGCGGCATATCGAGGCGGAATCGCGCCCGTCCAATTATGATGTGGTGCTGCGACAGGTTGAGGCGCAAACTTATGCCACCCTGAGGAAAAGTATTGGTGTGACAGATGATTTCGCTATGCAGCAGATGTTTGAGGAAGTCGAAACCTATGTGGGCTATTTCAAAGCACGGGCGGTCAGTCCTCCGTTGGCGCTGTATTATGATGCCGAATTTCACGAACAGCAGATGGATGTCGAAGTGGCGATTCCCCTCACCAGCACGATTCCGAATGGTAGCGCAATCATAGTACGGGAAATCGCAGGGGCGGCGCAGATGGCCTGTGTGGTTCACGCGGGGAGCTATGCCAAACTCGATGCAGCGATGAACGCACTCATCCACTGGATAGATGCCAATGGCTATCGAGTCGCGGGGGAACTGCGGGAGGTGTATTTGCGCTTCGGGGCAGATAAAAAATTTAATTTGCCCACCGCCTATCTTGCCGAGGAAGCTGCGTTGTTTGTCACGGAATTACAGATTCCGGTTCAAAAATCGTAAGGGTGTTGTCTGAAAAATACGTTCGAATTTATCAAAAAAGGAAAAATCACATGATGAAATACAAATTGTTAGGCCAGAGCGGGGTAAGGGTGTCGGAATTGTGTCTTGGCACGATGACCTTTGGTGAGGATTGGGGCTGGGGGGCATCGAAAGAAGTCAGTCAGCAGATTTTTGAAAAATTTGCCCAAGCTGGCGGAAATTTTATCGACACCTCCTGTAACTATACCGATGGCACAAGTGAAAAATTCATTGGCGAATTTTTACACGGGCAGCGCGAACGTTTTGTGCTGGCGACCAAATATTCCCTCACCCAGCGCAAAGACGACCCCAACGGCGGCGGCAATTCGCGTAAAAATATGATGCAAACGGTGGAAGACAGCCTCAAACGTCTGCAAACAGATTATCTGGATTTGCTGTATTTGCATATGTGGGATTACACGACTCCGGTGGAGGAAGTGCTGCGCGGGTTTGATGATCTGGTGCGGCAGGGGAAAGTCCTCTATGTTGCTTTTTCCGATTCGCCAGCATGGGTCATTTCGCGGGCGGTCACGATGGCAGATTTGCGCGGGTGGGCGCGGCCTGTCGGGGTGCAAATTCCCTATTCGCTGGCCTCGCGGGATGTTGAACGCGAAGTGCTGACGATGGCACGCCATTTGGATTTAGCCATTCTGCCGTGGGGACTCATCGGCGGGGGGGTGCTGACGGGCAAATATAATGAGGATAACAATGAACCCCGTCGCTATGACAGTGCCAGCGAACGCGCCAAAAAAATTGCGGCTGAAATTGGCAAAATCGCGGCTGAGATTGGACGCAGCCCGGCGCAAATTGCGATTAACTGGGTACGCCAGCAACCCGGCACGATAATCCCGATTTTAGGCGCACGCACCGTCGCACAAATTGAAGATAACTTGGGGGTGCTGGACTTTGCCCTGACCGAAGAACAGATGAGTAGCTTATCTGCCTTGGCGGAGTTCAATCGCGGTTTCCCGGATAATTTCTTGGAAGATGATCATGTTCATGGACTCATTTTTGGCGAAAGCTACGAAAAAGTCCTGAATCACCATCGGGCATAAGATTGCTTTACGTTTGACATTGCCTTATAATCAAAATGCGGAATTTACCGGGATAATAAGCAGTGTCAAACGTATTCATCAGTTATAATCACAAAGATGTAAATTCAGCTTCCCAACTGGTACATACCCTCACTTCATCTGGCATTGATGTTTGGTGGGATAAACGTTTATTTCCTCAAAATGAATTTGATGAAGACATTAGCCAAGCGGTCATCCGTCAAGTCAACGGGCTAATCGTGCTACTTTCGCCAGATGCCAAGACCTCGCGCCATGTTGCCCATGAAATCACCTATGCTTTTTCCTATGATAAGCGCATTATCCCTGTTCTGGTGCGCGGTAAGTTTCAAAACAGCACCCCTAAGCGGTTACTTGATTTTCCATTCATTGATATTCAAAAAGATTATCAGGCGGGGGTTAAGCAACTGCTTTCCGTTTTTGAAGAACTTAACGGGAATGAAGGTGTATCGGTTGTTCCCTATTCTTTTAATACGCTCATTGAGGAATTTAAATCGAATCCACAAATGCTGGTCAAATTGAGCCAGTTTAATGCCCATTTATTTTCACTGCTTATGATTCATCATCCTGACGCAGATTATTTGGGGGTGCGGGATGAAAACTTGTTGGCAGAGTCGGTGTTGCGTTTGAGAAGAACGCTGCCAGAATTGCTACAAAAGGTTTTACAGGATGAATATTACTGTATAAAGCATATGATAGAGCAGAAAAATGTTGTTGAAGCGCGGCAACGGGTGCATGACCATACCCGCTTGATTAGCACTTATTTGTCTGAGCAGGAGGTTGTAGAAACCTCATAAGTGACCTCCAACCCATGCGGGTGGGACAATCATTTCAAAGTCATCTTCCACGAGTTCTCGGATAAGGTATTCAATTGAGTTTGGGTTGCCCTTTACGGCATTAGAAACTGTTTCCAATTTTTGAGCCACTTTTTCGCGCAAAATCAAATATAAAATAGGAGCAAAATCAAGCGCACGGGCTTGGTCAATTTCCAATGTCAACTCATCATATTCGGATTGGGTGAGGTGGTGGTTTAAAAATTTATCAAGGGCAACGGCGGCTAATTTGAGTTTCAAATTGACGGCTCTATCGTTGTTGATGTCGTTGGTTTCCACAATATCTTTATACAACTGGTAAATTTTGGCAGGATTTGAGGAAATCGGATTGGTTTTGCTGGGGTTAAATTCTTCAGCACAGAACGCATAGTAGTGTTTACCAAAGTATTTTTCTGCGATGCGATGGGCAAGCAGACATTGGGTCGAATAGTATAAAAATTTCCCCACAGCAGCCGGCTTTCAGAGTGAACCCGCACATTATAAACACCCTGAAAATTCATGTCAAATAATTTATTCTCCCGACAGGGCGATGAGTTCCTCCACCTTCACCCCGTAAATTTGCGGCGCTTCGACTCCCATGAGGGTTAGATAACTGGCGAGTTGGCTGCGGTGATGCACTTCATGTTCGACCATTGCCATCAGCCAGCGCCACCCCTTGACCATCGGGGAATCGGGCAGCACCCCCGCACGCGGAGTCTGTAACAGACGGTCATCAGCAGCGCGGAGGATGGTCATGGACTCGCTATGAACTTTCTCCAGATACGCGAGAGTTTCTTCCAGTGTGCGGATTGCGCGCTGGTTATGCCCGATGTAGTTCCAGATGCCTTCGGTAAAAACCCGTACATACATGCGTTCGGTAGCAGCAAGGTGACGCAAAATTTCCCCGCAGGTAAATTCATCGGGTTTGGGCTGCCAGTCGATTTTATCGGCAGGAATCACCCGCGCATAATTCACCGTGCGGCGGCGGATACTTTCAAAATAATCGGCAAAAGCGGCGATAGTGGCGAGCATCGAAATAGCCTCCATGATTAATCGGACAAGGCAATTAGACTTTAAATGTATCCAACTTTTGCGGACGGGACTCGCGGAGATCCCGTCCCTACGGGTGTATTTCTCGTGGGGACAGCATAATGCAGTTTAATAAATTATCACGGATACCATTTTGGCGGACGCGATCTATCGCGTCCCTACATGTTGTAGGGACGGCATACATGCCGTCCGTATATCCGTATTAAATAGTTAATGTGCATCATGCTGTCCGCAATCTATCACGTCCCTACCGGTTATCTTGTCGAGACATGCTGTCCGGTCATTCAATTTTTATCCCACCGAGCAGGGTTTCCAAAGTGGCAATGGACTCATCCAAGGCTTGGTCGGGGTCATCGGCTTGGGCAATCCATAGGGCGGCTTCGTTCATCGCGCCGGAAAGCAAATGTACCAGCGCGGCAAGCGGCAGGGGTTTGATGCGCCCTTCCCGCATCAAAATGGCTAAAATTTCATACAATCCCTGCATCGAAGTTGCCTCATCGGTTTTGCGCCAGACTTCCCAACCCAGCACGGCGGGCGCATCAATCAACACAATCTGGCGTACTTGCGGGTCAAGGCTGGCGGATAAAAATACCTTGCAGCCTGCGAGCAACTGCCCCCATGAATCCTGCCGAATCTGCGCGGCGCTGGCTGTAATGCGGGTGGCGATTTCACGCTGTACATCGTCCAGCACCGCCTTAAACAGCCCTTCCTTGCTCCCAAAATGATGGTAGAGCGCCCCGCGTGTCACCCCCGCCCGTTGGACGATTTCTTCGGTAGCGGCTTGGGCATAACCCTGCTGGGTGAAGATTTCGCGCCCGATTTCGATGAGTTTTTGGATGGTTGCTTCGCGTTGTTCTGATTTTTTCATCGCTCGATTCCAAAAAAGTCTTTGACATACGTACAGATTGTATATATAATACATACATACGGTATGTATTTTAATAAGGAGTAGTCCAAAATGCCACTTTCCACGTTCTACCCCGTGATTCATACGCAAGATATTGCCGCTAGCCGCGAGTTTTACCTGAAACATCTCGGCTTTGACCTGACCTTCAACAGCGATTGGTATGTTAGCCTGATTCGCCCCGATGCGCCGCATTATCAACTTGCTTTTGTCGATTATACCCATCCCACCGTGCCAGAAAAATTCCGCCAGCCCGTGCAGGGCATGATTCTCAGTTTTGAGGTGGACGATGTGGACGCGGAATATGAACGGCTCATTCAAAAACAGGGCTTGCTGGAAGTTTTATCGCTGCGTGATGAGGAATTCGGGCAACGCCATTTTATAACGGTTGACCCCAACGGCGTGCTGATTGATGTCATCAAAATCATTCCCCCGTCGGAGGAATTCGCCAAGCAGTACCTTGTGAAAGAATGGCAGGATTAAGGTCAGGTCAGCGTGTGCCATGCGCGGTTGCGACTCTACCCACACACGGGGTAGAGTCGCTTTTTTATATAAGGATATGACCCCATGACCAAAATGTGGCTGGATTTTTTAGACGAGGTGCGGGCAATCGCGCAGATGGGCTTAAGTTATGCTCAAAACCCGTATGACGTGGAACGCTATACCCGTTTACTGGCACTGAGCGCCGAAAAATATAGTGAAATGAGCGGGCTGGAGTCGGCTGAAATTTTAAACCGCTTCCGACAGGATATGGGCTATGTCACTCCCAAATTAGGTTGTGCGGGGGCGGTGTTTAACGATGACGGTCAGATTTTGCTGGTGCGGCGCAGCGACAACGGCACATGGGGGCTACCGGGGGGATGGTGTGAATCACAGGAAGCGCCGGAAACCAGCATTCAGCGCGAACTGCTTGAGGAAACGGGATTAGAAGTGGAAGTCAAAGGTCTGATTGATGTTTTTTCGCGGACTCCTTCGATGTATGGCGAACCCCACGCTACCGCCTCTTTGTTGTATCATTGTGAAATGCGAGGGGGAACTTTGACTCCTTCGCATGAAACGCCCGAAGTCGGATTTTACGACCCCGCCACGATTGAACACTGGCACATGGATCATCATCGGCGGGCGGTGCGGGCGCTGGCATGGTGGAAAAATCAACAGAGAGCCTAACATGAGCATCCAATTACGAAACGTCACCCCGGACGATTTAGCCATCTTTTTTGAGCAGCTTCAAGACCCCACCGCGCTGTGGATGGCGGCGTTTACCCCGTCCAATCCCACAGACCGCGCAACGATGTTTGCTCACTGGCAAAACATCATCGACAACCCGCAAATCCTTAAACAAACGATTGTTTTTCAGGGGCAGGTCGCCGGGCATCTGTTGAATTTTGACCTGTTCGGTCAAGCCACGATTGGCTATTGGTTGGGGAAAAATTTCTGGGGCAAGGGCATCGCCACCCAATCACTAGCGCTTTTTTTGGGGCAAATTCCTACCCGTCCGTTATATGCGCGGGTGGTCAAAGATAATGTTGGCTCGATTCGGGTGCTGGAGAAAAACGGCTTTGTACGGGTGGGGGAGGATGGCGGTTTTTCCCATTCCCGCAATACCGATGTCGAAGAATGGATTATGGAATTGGGTGCTGCGACCAGTGAACCCGGATGAAGGGCATTAGCGTTTGGCAAGTTCAAACAATTTTTTGGTGGTTTCCATGATGTGCCACGGCTTGGGAAACCATTCGCATTGGAGTTCATTGAGGACATCGCGGCTGGGGGGGGCATACGCGGAGGAGAGAACAATCACGCCGGGGGCCTCCAGTTTGCGGAGTTCGCGGGCCAATTCCAAGCCACTTAACGCGCCCGGCACACGAATATCCAACACATAGAGGTCAATCGCTTCGAGATTTTCCTGGATGTATGCCAGTGCGTCATCACTATTGATAAATTGATGTAAGTTAATTTTGGGGTCAGCCGCTTGAAAGGCTGCGCGTAAAATTTCACGCAAAGGAGCGTCATCTTCCAGATGAACAACGTGCATATTGTTACCAGTCCAATTTTTGTTTTCAGTATATAGTTAATCCTAAGAAGGGACAAGTTTCGTCATGGGGCGAGGCTTACAGATCGTAAATTTTTAAGGACATCATGTTCTATCCGAGCATCCGTACCCGTATCACGCTGCCCTATTTAATTGCGATTGCGATTACCTCCGCAATCGGCGTGTTTATTGTGACTCAACTGGTGGCGGGTAGTGTACAGGAACGTTTTAACAATCAATTGTTAGACAGCGCCCAAGCTGCCACCAATACGGTGACGGATGTCGAACGGCAGCAGCTTGCCACGCTGCGTTCGATGGCCTTCACACAGGGGATTGCCGACGCGATTGTGGCGGGGGATGTGGCAGAAATTGAACAATTGCTGCGTCCGATTGCGGTGAATGAGCAGGTCGATGATGTGATTGTGTTTGACCACAAGGGGCAGGCACTGTATCAATTACAGCGGATTGAACTGCCGGATGGGGTCGAATTTCGCCGTGCTAACCCGCCGGAGTTGTCCGAGCGGGAAGGGGTACGGCGCATCACGGACGAAGAAACCGACGTGCTGGGCGATAAATTTGTCGATATTATCGAAACGGACTCGCAAGTTCTGTTGTATCTCAATGCCCCGGTCATTAATGCTGAGAAAGCATTGGTGGGGGGGATTAGCATCGGTTTAACCGCCGATCATCTGGCGGAACGGGTGGGGGAACAATCCCTGTCGGCGGTGACCTTATATAGGGAAGATGGCAGCGTACTCGGTAGCACCTTTCGCGGAGTCGATTCTGCGGCGCTGGAAGTTGAAGCTCAAGATATGCCCTTTTTGATGACCGAAGCCCAAGATGGCAGCCCGATTCGCAACAAGGATATTCAGGGGGTGGGCTACCAGACGCTCTACGCGCCGTTACAAATTCGCAGCCAATCGATTGGCCTTATCGGGGTGTCGCTGTCGAGTGGCTTCATTGTTGACCGCATCAGCACCAGCCGCAATTATATCGCACTGTTATTTGCGGTGTTGTTTGGACTCATTGCGGTGATTGGGCTGGCAACCGCCCGTTCGATTGTCCGTCCGGTTTACCGTCTGGTGGACACCACCCGCGCTATCCGCGAAGGCGATTTATCGCGGAGGGTGCGCTTGCAGGCACGCGATGAACTCGGTGAACTGGGCGTATCGTTTGACCACATGACCGACCAATTGGTGCAGCGTAACCGCGAAATTATCGGTGTGCTGACCAGCATTAGTGACCCGGTGATGGTGCAGGATTTTGAGGGGAATGTGCTGTTACGCAATCCGGCGGCGGAACAGGTCAGCCCTCAGTTGCCTCCCGAATTGGTAAAAAATCCTGCCCAATTGACCGAACCCCGCACCCTTGCCCTGAATAACCAGTATTTTAGCGCCCTCTCTACGCCGGTACGCATGGACGACAATACGCTGCTGGGGTATGTGATGGTGCTGCGTGATATTACCGCGCTGGTACAGGCCGAACAACTCAAAGACGAGATGATGAAACAGCTTTCGCATGAACTGCGTACCCCGCTGACCGCCGCACGCGGGTATCTGGAATTGGGCATCATGCTCAGTGGCGCGGTGCTGCCCGAAACCAGCCAAACCTACCTGAATAATTCGGTGGATAACCTGACGATTTTAGAACGCTTAATCAATCAGGTGATTGATGTAACCGCCATGCTGTCTGACCAATGGAAACTAGAGCTTGAAACAGTCAATTTTGAGGACATTGTTCAGCAGCAAGTTGCCCAGTGGCAGCCGCTTTATGAAAAACGCACCCTTACCCTGCATTATGCGAATTCCACCGGTGCGGTAGAAATACGGGGCGATTGGATCCGCTTGGGGCAAGTGTTAGACCATATTTTAAGAAATGCGTACAGTTATACCTTACCCGGTGGTAGAATTGATGTAACCTTGAGCCGTGTGCCTCCGAATGTGGTGTGCTTAAGTATCCGTGATACGGGTGTGGGCATCGCTGCCCATGAAATTGATAAGGTCTTTGAACGGATGTATCGCGGCGAATCGGCGGACGCGGGGGACACCGACGCACGCGGGATGGGGCTTGGGTTATATTTTTCTAAGCGCATTGTCGAAGCACATCAGGGTACAATAGACTTACAAAGTCAGGTGAATGTTGGAACCACGGTGACAATTCAGTTGCCAATAGAGATAAAATAATTTGGTGGACGAACAGGAAGAAAAGCGCAAAAGGCGACCTATTTTTCTTTTTGTCCTGCTGCCCGTGATGTGTGGATGTATTGTATGTGCGGCGCAGGCAGGCTATCTGCTTTCGCGTCCCTTTCGGCTAGACCGCAACATTTCCCCTTATGCGACTGCCGATTACCGTTCATGGCCTTTTTTAGAATTTCAACCGGTGAATCCCGATTTAGAAACCTATATTGCTCAGGAAAACGCGGGCGAACCGATTGAAGTGGCGCTGGTGGTGTCCGACACCCCTCGCCCCTTGCCCACCCAGACACCGCAGCCGGTTACCCGTACCGCGCTCCCCAGCGCAACCACCATTCCCACCCAGATTCCAACCAATACCCAGCGCCCCAGCGCCACGGCTGTCCCCAGTGTGACCTTTACTTCGATTCCCACCAATACCCAAAAACCGACCAATACCGCGCTGCCGAGTTTGACTTTTACCAGCATTCCGACCAACACCCAAAAACCATCCAACACGGCTGTCCCGACGAATACCAGTGTTCCCACCAATACGACTCTCCCGACCAATACATCGGTACCGACCAATACTACCGTCCCGACCAATACTACCGTCCCGACGAATACCAGTCTTCCAACGAATACGCCTGTGCCGCCTACGCCAACCCCTGTACCGGCAACCCCGACTCCTGTACCGCCGACACCCATTCCAGACACGCCGACTCCCGTGCCACCCACCGCGACAGATACCCCGATTCCGCCCACCAATACACCTACTGCGACTGCGACGAACACCCCGATTCCGTTACTCGCGCTGGTGTTGAATCCGCTGTGTACGCCGGATGCGGTCAATTTGCGGGTGTGGCGGGTGCAAAATCCGAATGGGGTGGCGGTCAATTTTACATGGGCATTAACGAGTGGCACACAATCCGGTTCGGGGCTTGTGCCTGCCAATGGCGAATTTACCTTCACCACCACCGCCGAAGCAGGTTTAAACACGCTGCAAATTTTTGTTGGGGTAACGCTGCAAGATACTGAAAATGGCAATGCGACTGCGTGTATTAGTGGGGCATGTACCCCCGCTAACCTTGAATATGGCAATCCTGACGGCGATATTTGCACCATTGCCGATAATGTTGCGCTGGTGCTGAATATCAGCGCCAATCCGATTATCGCGGACGGCAATACGGGTGACGCAGAAATTATTTATTACGAACGTTACAATGGCGGTAGCATTTATATTGATTGGGTGATTTTTTACGTGAGTACCGACGGAATCACATGGCTGCAAGTTTACTATTGGGGCGATGGGATTGACGATGCCAACACCAACTTGATTCCCACCTATGCCGGGTCAGGGGAAGCGGATAATTTTGGGATTGTGGCGGGTGCGCCTTTGGTGGGCAGCCCTCTCCAGACCGGTATTACGATTGATATTGATGCGCTTGTCCCGCCCGGCACGTATAATTTTATCCAGATTTTTTCCCTGCCCGGTGGTACAGGCGAAGAAGCCGAAATCGACGCGCTTCAGGTTATTCCCTAAGTTTAATATCGCGCAAAATAGCAAAATAGTCCCAACCTGCTTTGGGATACAGCAAAAATTCGGTACTATCTCTCTAACGTTCCCAACCAAAAGGATTCAACATGAGAAGAGTAGCCTTGCTTGTGGTGTTGACACTGCTGTGTCCCGTTTATCTGGCTTCGGCACAAGAATCAGATTGTGCGGAAGTCTTTAGCCAAGTTAATACCCTGCTTGACCAGACTGTCGCACCACTTGAAAGTGGCGATGTCACCACCGCCCAAGCCCTCATTTCTGCGGCAAATGCGTTGCTTGCCCCCTGTTTAGAGTCAGCTTCATGCCCGTCTGCGCCGCAAATTAGTTCTCTCTTGGAACAGGCGGCGGTGACAACAGAAGCCAACAGCATCACGGCTTTATTGACGGGCGCTCAATCGCTGCTCACCGCTTGTATTCCGGCGGAGACATCCCCCGATTCCACCGTGACTGACCCGTGTAAAACAGCCCCGCTGGATGTGCTAACTTCCTATCAATGGGGGATAGAAATTAGTACAGGTGAAATGGTCATTGATGTGGATTGCGATGGCAAATTTTTGCTGATTGGCCCAAATGTATTGGAGTACAGCGATTACACTATCAGTGGAAACAGCTTGCTGCTTGAGATTGGCGAAAGTACCTATGAGCTAGCCCCGGCTGGAACAGGCTCTGTTGAATTGCGTAATGGGCAAGACGCACCGCTTTCACTTGTTCCCTTTGAAACTGCCGAATGTGGCGAAAATCCCCTAGATATTATTCTCAATGCCCGATGGCAGATGGTTGTTGATGACACGCTTACCTACGATTTTCGTTGTAACAATGTGGTCATCATCAGCGCAGCGGATGAAACTGTTGCCGTTTTCTATGAATTTGACGGCAGTAGTATCACGGTAAAAGGGCGGGGTGGGGATGTCGTGTTTGCCGATGTGCTTGCGCTGGACGGTATTTTCTCTGCGACCATCAACGGTGCGGCGACCACGTTCATTGAAATTGAACCAGAAGAACCTGCGGCGGGGGCAGCCCTGAATACCAACACCACGACTTCGAGCAATGCGATTTGTGCCAATGGTGGCAGTGTGGAACTGACCCTGACGATTGATGAAGTGTTTGTGCGTGACCCCGAAGAAGCCGACACAATTGTCAATATCATTGGGGGAGACGAAGTTTACTTTATCTATGGAATCGCGGTGATTGACTCGGCGGGCAATTATGATTTCGGGACGAATGATAGTTTTGCCGAACAAGGGAGCGTTGACGCTTTTGCCCAGAGTCGTTTTACCAATTTTAATGCGGTTTCGCGCTCTGTCACCTGTGGGGAACAAGTCAGCGTGATTATCTATTTGTATGAAAGTGATGCCCCGTTCGGGATAAATTATGACTTGGGGTTTGAGGAGATCGAATTTGAACTGGCCGCCAGTGAAATTCCCAGCCTTGAACCACAAACCGAAGTTGTTTTCTCCGGCACCTCGCATGATAGCTCTTTTGTGTACGAGCTAACCTATACGCTTGAAATAGAGGAGTGAACGATATGGGCGGGATTTGCCCCGCCCTCTTATGCTTCTATAGGTTGGCGGCAAACTGGATTTGCGCGAGTGTCTGGTAGGTTTCGCCGCCTTCGTGATTGTTATACGGCCAGATTTTGATGTCCTTGACCGGGCTTGTCAGATGGTTATAGGCCGCATAAACGGTGGAGGGCGGGCAAATCGTATCCATCAAAGCCACCGAAAATAAGGCCGGGGCGGTAATGCGTGGCGCAAAATTCACCCCGTCAAAATAGGCCAGCGTTGCAAAAACCTGCTCAACTTTATCTCGATGAATTTTGCAAAAATGGGCAATTTCCTCATAGGGCAGTTTGTCGGTGATTTCGGTGGCGCGGCGATAGTGGCATAAAAAGGGAACATTTGGCATCACCGCAGCAATATCGGGAACAAGCGCGGCAGTGGCAAGCGCAATTCCGCCCCCCTGACTGCCCCCTGTCAGAATAATTTTGCTGCTATTGACGGCAGGGTGACTCCGTGCTGTTTCCACCGCCCGCACCGCATCCATGAACACGCGGCGATAATAATAGGTCTGCGGGTCAAGAATCCCGCGAGTCATAAAACCGGGATATTGCGGATTGGACGAGTCGGAATCGGGGGTGTCCCCTTTTCGCCATGCGCTGCCCTGTCCGCGTGTGTCCATGATGAAATGGGCATATCCGGCGCTGCTCCACACCAGCCAATCCAACGGGAAACCGCGTCCCCCACCATAGCCAATAAATTCCACCACACAGGGCAGCGGGGCAGTGCGATGATGTGGCAGCAACAACCACCCTTTAATCGGTTGCCCGCCATACCCCGCAAACGTTACATCAAAAATATCCACCGTTTTTAAGCCCATATCCACCGCCTCAAATTGCGGATTCAGGGGGAATTGGCGGGTTTCGGCTAGGGAATGTTGCCAGAAGGCCTCAAAATCGGCGGGTTCGTGACGTTCGGGGCGGTAGCTTTGCAGCGTGTCGAGTGAAAAATCGAAAAGTGGCATTTCTCTGGAACTTTCTTAGAAAAATACGCTGAGATTGTAACGCAAATGGAAAGGTTACTGCACAAAATACACCAGCATCACCAGTTTACCCAAGCGAATCTCATCGGCATGGCTCAAACGGCGCGATTCATGCACACTGACCCGTTCATTGTTGACAAAAGTGCCATTGCTGCTGCCCATATCCGAAATCGAAATCAGGTTGTTGTTGGGCGGATTCAACCGTGCATGAATCCGACTGACCCCCAAGCGATACCCGCCATACGGTTCAAGGTCAATATCGGGGCGCTGCGGCGATGTTGCGCCATGCCGTCCCAACAATAGGGGGCGCGAAGGCAGCATTAAAATATCCTCTTTTTCGCCCGTGACCGGATTATGAATTTCTAGGCGGATTTTAGCCCCGTTGGGGAAATAATATTGCTTGAGTTGGGCGGTGGTCAAAATGCGCGGGGGATGCCAGCCTTCGGTTAGCCCGACCTGCCGCAAATTCACGTAATATTTAGAGTGTAGGCGCATGTGCAAAATCGTTGCCCGCCCAATGGCCGTGAGTCCGGCCATCTGCTGAAAGTCGGATGTCCAGACAAAATGTTCATGCCAATTTTCGCGGCGGGGGTTAAACAACGGCACTTGGACGGTGGAAAGCGGGTCAATTGCCATTTCTTGATGCACCCGCAGCTTATGGCAGTAGGCACAGGTTAAACACAAATTTTCAAAGATGATGCGTTCGTGTATCGTCGGGACAATCTCGGTGGGGATAAGTTCCAGCGCATAGGGCAGGGGAGTACGGCAAAATTCGCAGCGTCCATCCGCCACTTTGACCAACTGCGCGTAAATCGCCCGCCACAACAAGTCCTGCTCCACTTCTCGGGTAATCGAGGCGGATGGGTCAATCAAAATGCTGGTATGACCGGGGGTGATGGGCAAGTTGGGTTCGGCTTTTTTAAGCGCTGCCAATGACTCATCAAGGGTGCGGCAAAATTGCACCTGCACACTCGAAAGCCGCGAAGCAAGGCTGATGACCACCTGAAGCGACTTGTCTTTCACCCCGAATGGCATCACCTTGCCGAGTGTGGGTTGTTTTGACCACTGCCAGCGCCGAAAAACCATCAAACTGGGGCGTTGCTCGATGACTTTGCCTTCAATGAGCAGGTGAACGGGCGCTTGGCCTTGTTGCAAGAGGGTCGTCAGTTCATGGTCAATTTTATCGGCGGTATCCACTTCACCTGCACTTTTTAATAAAATGATACGCTGGGGGAGATGCCATGTAACGTTCAACTGACCCTCTAATAATAGTTGCGTGTCTATCTATTGTAGTGAGATATTTTTTAAGGACAACTTCACTCAAGGCAGGAACTTATGAAATTCTGGGACACACTTGACCTTTTGCTATCGGAACATCCGCTCCATATTGACCGTCCGAAAGGGTCTGCTCATCCGCGCTACCCGGAAGTGATTTATCCGCTTGATTACGGCTATCTGGTCAACACACTATCGGGCGATCAGTCTGGCATCGATGTCTGGGTGGGCAGCCAAGCCGAGAAGAAAATTAACGGGGTGGTGGTGACGGTGGATTTGCTCAAACGGGACAGCGAAATCAAAATTTTGGTCGGGTGCAGCGAGGATGAAATGGCTGAAATTGTACGTTTTCATTCGGGCGGGAGGCAAGCGGCGCATCTGGTGCGGCGGGAGGGGTAAAAAATGCGCGATTTGCACGATTTTCAGGGACGGCGGGTGCTAGGCTAAAGTCCAAAAGTTGGAGAATAAGACGATGCCAGAAGACATGACCCTTCCCGATTGGCTGCCGGAACGACTCGAACGGGCGCGAAAAACCGCCATCCAAGAACTGCTGACCGAAATTGGCGTGGAAGATCCCGACACGCTCAAACGGGTGGTTGAAGAAAATTCGCTGTTTAAAACGCAGCTTGAACAGTTGACATCGGAAAATCAGCAGGCGATGCAGCGTTTGACAGAAGCGCAGCAAACCCAGCAGCAACTGCAAATTGAGATGGCGTTTCAGCAGGCCAGCGCCGCCTATGATTTTTTGCAGCCTTCCGATGCGCGCATGTTGCTCGATATGAACGCTGTCACGCTGGATGAACAGGGGCAGGTGGTCGGGATGCAAGCGGCGGTTGAACAATTAGTAGCAACACGGCCTTATCTGCTGCGTCGTCCCCCTGTGCCACGTCTGGAAAGCGATTACGGGCGTGACTCGCGGGTGTGGGAAGAAAAAGCCTTCACTGCGGAAGAAGTCGAGTCCATTAAACGGCGGTTTCGGATGGGGTGGTAAAAGGACGAGCATTGGGCAGGTGACATGCCTGCCCGTCTATATTTAGTGCTTTATCCGGTAAATGCTTTCAGAGGGCGGGAATCGGCGCGGCGGACTTTTTGATAAGCACCCATACTTCCATCTAACGCGCTTTGTCCCCGCCCCTACAGGATTTCATCTGCATTTACTTGTAGGATGTAGCACTTAATAACTTGAGAGGGCGAAATTGCTGTGTTCCCATGTAATCGTGGAGTCATGTTCGCGTAAAAATAACAACGCACTTTCGCTGTTCTTAAAAAAGCACCCGTCAATACCTAAACCCTGCATGACAACTGAGGCTATAAAGCGGGTAAAACCAGTCGATTCGACGATGCAAATATGTCCATGTGCGTAGTCGGAGAGGCAAAACATCATATCGGTAATATCTTTGGGGGTCAGATTAATTTTGGTGACGCTGGCGGAATGAATAATCAGGTGAAACGCTGATTTTTGCAGGTGGCGCTGCATATAGCCGCTAAATTGTGCGAGGTCAGCGCGGCTTACTTCCCCCCAGAATCGGCTTTCCATCACTTGACCCGGTACAATCCACCCAATTTCATATGGCATAACACACAATCCTGTTCCTAACCAAACTATATCCCTATTAAACCGTTTTAGGCATGGGAACGGGGTAAATATTTCATGAATTTTTCTAATAGTGCATATGCGTCACTTGGGTTGGGGGTGGAGGAATGGGGAGAGTCGGGTCAAGGTTTGTCAAATAATCAAGCGCTGTGGTGATGGTGGCTTCAAAGCGCAACGGGATCACCATTCTGTGCAAAATTTCTGCGATGACACTGCGGGTGTAACTGGTGGCTTCGGTGATGATGATCTGGCCTATCATCGGGTGGGCGGTAAAACTGAAGTTATGCGGAAAATTGGTGAGTAAAGGGTCGACTTGATTCAAATAGGTACTGTTAACAAGCATATATAGGGGGATAGAAACACCGTTGAGCAAGTCTAAAAGGGCGCGATTAGCCTGTTCAATTTCTTCGGTGGTTAAATTGCCCCATACCACCGCTTGTAAAATTCGGTCAGGAATATACCACTCAAGTGTATATGGCATGAGTTTTCTCCTTCCTTCACGTAGTATAGCGCTTAATTAAAAAATTGTAAATCAAATTTAGTAGGAATTTTCATAAAAAATCTATCCCCAACATCATGCAAGATTTGCAAGATTTGCCCCGCTAAGTTTAGTACGCTCAAAGTACATGCACGCCGATGGTCAACAGGCGGAAGTTTTACCGCAAAAGCGCAAAGGAGCAGTGAAAATGGCAGCAGTTACGGTTACAGCGTCGCTGGTGCGTCCCTTACAGGGGGCGGTGGTGCGGCGGTATATCGCAGGGGGGACAGTCAGCGTGGGGCAAGCGGTCTATGTGGCGGCGGATGGCTTGGTCGAAGCGGCAGACGCGGACGCAGCCGATACCGCCCAGGCACGCGGAATCGTGGTGGGGGTTGGGGTGGCTGGCGCAACCAGTGCCTCGGATGGGCAAGCGGTAGATGTGGCGACCCATGGCGCGGTGGTTTTGGGTGCAACCACCCTGACTCCCGGTGCGGCAGTCTATATTAGCACCACTGCCGGCGCACTCGACCAGACCGCCCCTGCCACCAGTGGCAAATTTAAATACGTGATTGGCTGGGCAGAATCGGCGGGGGTGATTTACGTCCAACCGCAGACGCTTGTACCGACAGCGAATCCCTAATTGACCTGACCTCGCCCTACTCTGCCTCAATGCGTTGGGGGGAGATGGGTATAAGAAAGGAAAAAACACATGTTAGGTGTGAATGATTTGAAGCAGTTTGTGCCGTAAACACACCATACCATTCATTCTGAAAATTAAGCGAGTTGCATAAAACTTTTGAAAGCCTGTTTTTGCTCAGTAAGCAGGCTTTTTAGTTTGGAAAGGTTTGAAGATGACTCTTTTTCTAGGAACAGACAAAAACAACGAAGATGTTCCCCTATTCCTGAGCAATACAGGGCGGTTTTTGGGAACATATGTTATCGGCACAACAGGCACAGGGAAAAGCACGTTTCTGAAGTCGCTCATTTTACAGGACATTCAGGCCGGACAGGGTGTGTGTGTGCTTGACCCACACGGCGATCTTGTAGAAGACATCTTAGGGTGTGTGCCAGCACATCGAGCGCAAGATGTTCTCCTGTTCGACCCTGCCGATACATCCTATCCCTTTGGATTGAACATTTTCGAGTGTAACCG
This sequence comes from uncultured Anaerolineae bacterium, assembly GCA_964639245.1. Classification (GTDB taxonomy): domain Bacteria; phylum Chloroflexota; class Anaerolineae; order Aggregatilineales; family J027; genus SB15. Next base: position 5,777 of record CAZXCU010000009.1, on the reverse strand, counting down.
AGACGACCCCAAAGCGCGAGATTTAGTCACCTCAACGGTGATGGATACGCTTTACAAGTTGTTCTATACCTCGTGGGGTTTTCGGATGGAAGATTTGCTTAGGCACAGCATTCAAACCCTGCTCTACCATCCAGAAACGACTTTTTTAGAACTGTTACTCATCCTCACGGACTTCCAACGCCGTCAGGCACTCAAACAACCCGCCTGTGAGACTGACCCTATTCTCAAACACTATTGGGAGCAGCAATTTCCCGAAAGCTATGTGGATAAAAAAGGGCTGTTCAAAGCACCTCACGACCAAACGGAACTCATCAGCAGTTCACTCAATAAAATTGGGCGGTTTTTGGTTAATCCTGTTATTCGTAATATTATCGCTCAACCCAACAGCACCCTAAATTTACGACAGGTCATGGAGGAGGGAAAGGTACTCCTTGTTAATCTGTCCAAAGGGGATATTGGCGCAGATAACTCGTCATTTTTAGGGTCGGTGCTGGTTAATCAACTCCTGCTGGCCGCGCTGTCTCGCCGCAGCTTACCGCCGTCTCAGCGCCGCCCGTTTTACCTCTATGTGGACGAGTACCAGAATTTTGCAACCGAAAGTTTCCCGCAACTGCAAAGTGAAGCCCGTAAATTCGCTATTGTTACAACAGTCGCCCATCAGTACCGCGACCAGCTAGACGACAACAATAAAGGTTCAACCCTGAATGTGGCTAATCTGGTGGTGTTTCGGGTGTCAGGTAAAGACGCACTGGAATTGGCAGGACAATACGACAACACGCCTTATGAACATCCCCCGCACTATCAACCAATAGTTAGTCAGGTGGGCGAGGGGGTGTTTGTGCAGCCGCACACCGCAGGGAGTGGCACAACGCTTTACCGCGAGATAGCGGGGATGCGTGAATCCTATAGTGACACGCATTTGGAAACCGCCAATCTCTTAACGACCCTGCCCCAACATCAAGCCATTGTACGCATGGTCGATAAGGAGAGCCATGAACTCAGGCAGTACCGCATTGCGACGCAACCTTTCCCCTAGTTCCCCTAATCCGATGCTGGCTGACCAGATTCGGGAACGTTCCCGTCAGTTAGCCAAGCCCTTGAATGAAGTTGAGCAAGATATTCGCCGTCGGATGCACGTCGACATGCCGCTTGCACCCGCCAGTTTTCTCGATTGGAAAGAACAAGTAACAGAGGAGTAAAAGACCATGTTGGTCAATCAAAAACCTATTTTGCCAAGTCATTACACCTTCTTGCCCATGAGTGGCGCAGTCCGGTTGGTAGATTTCTGGTCAAGTTGGTACATCAAGTCAACCGAAGAAGACCTCACAGCCTTTTCGCGGAGAGCCGCCGCGTACATGACGGCTTTAGGTTATGCGGGAGACACCGATGGCAGCGCCGATTTTGTTTCTTTTTCAGGCGGGGTGATTGGCGTAGGACGGGAGATGCTTCGCTATCATACGCCGCGTGCAGTGGTCACGCTCTATTTCAAGCCGATTCAAGACTACTACTATGTCTCGCTGCGAATGGCCTATTATCAGGCGTTTAGCCTCCTTAAAATCCTCTGCTTTGCGCTGGTTGTTTGCGGCCTCACCCTGTTCTGGGGTATTCAAGCAGTCCCCGTCTGGTATCGAAGCTATGAGGTTAGTGGGCTTTTCATCCCCTCCGACCCACAGGAGTTTTACTATTGGAGCAAATTCGTTTTAAGTGGTTACTATCTTTCAAACACCATAGACCTCGGTGTGTTTGTTACCATAGGGATGTTAGGTTTATGTGGATTCATCTCATGGTGGCGCACAGGCCATGTCTTCCAATTTTTGCGTCAAGATTTTCATGAAGTGTACCGAGATGATGTCATGTCCATTGGACAAGCTGCCTACCACGCGATTAATCAAGCCGCAGACGACTTATCGCTCCAAGCGGTTGGGCTTCCAGCGCAGCAACCGCTTCCTTTAGCGCCGCGTAGCCGACGGATTTAACAGTCATCCAAGCTAAATATTCGCCGAAAAGAGCGTTTGCCATGCAGTTGACTAAGCGGGACTATGAGCTGTTGCACACGATTTACCGTTACGATGGCGTGTTGTCGGTTGACCAAGTTCACCGATGGTTTTTTGGAGTCAAACGCCGCGCCTACTATCGGATTCGGGCATTGTGTGAGCATGGCTGCTTGCAGCGTTTGGAGCGAGCAGAGCGCTATCGTGTGCCTGAACCGATTGTGTGGCTGGGTAAAGTCGGAGCGCAGGCACTGGCGGATTATTTAGGCGTTGAATATGCTGAACTCCACTGGCGCTCCCAACCCCGTTGGAGTAGGGTCTCCCATGACCTTGCGCTCAATGAATTTCGCCATACCGCCGAACAAGCCTTCACTCAGTCCCCGGCCTATACGCTGGAAATCTGGCATGGACAAGACGAACTTGAGCGTTTATTCCCTCACCCTATTCCCTATCTGGACATCGTGGGTGAGCGCACGCAAAAAGTGGTCAAACCCGACGGCTATTTTTGTGTGCGGGTCACGGGAGAGCCGTCCTATCGCCTGCGCTTTTTCGTGGAACTGGATAACAACACGGAGAGCAGCCGACGATTTGGGCGAGAGAAAGTCTCGCCCACCGTCCATTTAATGCTCTCCCCTGATTATCAACGTGAATTAGGCGGAAAATCAGGCCGCATTTTGCTCATAGCGGTTGGTTCAGAGCCACGTTTTCACCAACTCAGAAGTGAAATTACCCAAGCGGGCGGTGCCGCCTATTTCCTGTGTACGCGCAGTGCGTGGGTAGCGGAGGAGACTTTGCTTTCCTCTCCCATTTTCTATCTTCCCCACTTAAGTAAACCCCTCTCGCTGACGACCTATCACAGCCAAGCGTTTCAGAGTTATTTGCAAGCGTCACTTGCTCACGTTCCGCGTTTAGATACGCTATAGAATAACCCTATGCCACTTCGCAAAGAGCAATCTTCTTTTCCAGAATTGGAAATGGCGATGGTGAAATCCTACGCCAGTACCTTTATTCAGCGTGCAGATTGCTACCCCCTCCAACTTGAGGACGGTTCGTATGCCACCATCAAAAAACCGTTCTCGCTTAACTTAGTCATTGCTCATTTGCAGGGACGTTTAACATTAGGGGCGTATGCACTGGACGAAAACCACACCGCCCGATGGGTGTGTTTTGACGCAGATACTCCCGACCAATGGACAGCAACCCAAACATTCGCCAAACAACTTGAGGGAGATGGTATTCCCGCTTATTTAGAAAATTCACGACGCGGCGGGCATTGTTGGCTCTTCACGCCGCCCTTGGAAGGTAAAGCCATTCGGCAATTTGCGAAACAACTTTTGACCCGTTACGACCTTGAAAAAATGGAGATTTATCCTAAACAAGATAAATTGGTCACTGGCACAGGCTCGTTAGTCCGCTTGCCACTCGGTATTCATCGCAAAACGGGTAAGCGCTATTCATTTATCACCGCCAAAGGACAACCGCTTGCGCCGACGATCCGCGACCAAATCCGCTTGCTGACCTCCCCTTATCGCATTCCACAAGATTTTATTGATACAGTTTTGGCAGAAATAGCAGCTACTCCCCCACCCATGGAACAACCTTTCCGTAAACTTTCCCCTGCCAGTGGCGAAACCCTGTCTGAGCGCATCAAAAACAGCATTTCCGTCTTTGATTTTGTCAGCCGCTATGTTGAACTTGACCCTACCGGACGTGGGTTTTGTCCCTTCCACAATGACCAGCACAAAAGTTTTGGAGTCAACCCAGACCGCAACTTCTGGCATTGTTATGCAGGTTGCGGCGGAGGTTCAGTGATTGATTTTTGGATTAAATGGCGTGAAAAACATGGACAGGGCAGTTCTTTTACCGCCACTGTTACCGACTTAGCCCAACTTCTATTTTGAGGTTGCTCATTCTCTTATTGACACCCGTTTTTCATTTTGCTTAACTATACTTAATTATATTATGTCCCAAACTTGTCCTTCTTATGACCACAAAAATGCTGAATAAAGTCCTGATTAAATTCGTTGCGCCGCTTCAACTGAAGGAAGACCTTGAAAGATTAGCCAGCCACCGAAATATCACGCTCTCGGCTTTATTGCGAATTATCCTGACGGAATACGTCAGACACAAAGGCTAAGTATGATTATCTCGCTTGCCAATCAGAAAGGTGGGGTTGCCAAAAGCACCACCGCGATTAACCTTGCCGCAGGCTTGGCGATAGAGGGCTATAAAGTTCTACTCATAGATGCTGACCCACAAGCGAATGTGACCCAAGTATTTATTCATCCCCATGTTGAGATTAATTTGGATGAATCGCTTTATAATGTGGTCATAAAGTTCGCGCCCCTCTCCTCTATCGTGCGCCAAACCCCGTTGAGAAATTTGGATTTCGCACCGTCTCATATTCGCTTATCAGGGGTGGACTTGGAACTTGCTCAAGCCTTTGACAACCGCAGCGCCCGTCTGAAACAAGCCGTAGACCTGATAAAAAGCAAATATGATTACATTGTCATAGACAATCCCCCATCACTTGGCTTGATAACGATTAACTCTTTTGTGGCAAGTGATAAATTACTCATTCCGGTCTCTACTGCTTTTTTTGCTCTGACAGGGTTGGTTCAGTTGCAAGAAACGATTGGGATGGTTAAACAGACTCAATTAAACCCCCATCTGGATATTCTAGGCGTGCTATGCACGTTCTCGGAAAATACCAACGTGTCTAAAGATGTGGAGCGTCAACTTCGCCAACATTTTGGCGAGTTGGTATTTCAAACGCGCATTCCCAAGAATGTCTCGCTTGAGGAAGCCCACTCCCACCATACGCATGTCTTTGACCATGCCCCGAATAGTTTGGGCGCACACGCATACCAAGCCTTAGTACAAGAGATTATCCATCCCTCATGAAAAAAAGCGGATTAGCTGACAGTCCATTTTTTACTGCTCCTACTCCCCGGAAGGTTGAAGGTGCGCCAAAGGGTACCGAGATTTTTCCAAACAACCACACGGATGAACGAATGAACGTCCGAACAAACGAACAGATGAACGAACGCCCGTCCGAACGTTCAAACGTTCAAGATTATAGGACAATCATTCGCAAGAGTTATGATATTTTTGTAGACCAAGCCACAATGATTGATGAATGGGCGATAAAACAGCAGCGTAAAGCAGGTAAACATATCACCAAAGGCGAAGTTATGCGTGAGATTATTGATTTTTTCTTTCAAAAGAAGAAAACCTAATTTGAACAAATGAACAAACGAACCCTTGAACAAATGAACGAATGAACGTCCGAACAAAAAGCCTGACTTGACAATCTTTTTTCCCTATGAGAACACTATAGCTACTCACTATTATTAGTGAGTGGCAACCCTACCGTTGCAGGGAAGGGGCAACGGCCTAAACCATACCCGAAGTGACCCATACCAACTGGTATGCCCATACGGATAACCGTTCTCTAGTGATATGACTAGAGTAATCCCGCCGAAAGCGGGACGAAGACACTTCAAACGAAATCGCGTTCTGCTCGGAAACTCGAAAGAAAAATCCGAGCGAAGCTCGTTTAAGCACATCTGGCGGGAAGGGGAGCAAGGGGAGGGCAGGAGATACAGGACAACTATACCACTAGAGGAGAGGGGCGAAGCCTGAAATGCGGTGATAGTTCGTGTGCCTCGTGGCGAATTACTGCAAGACAATCGTTTCGCTAGTGTCTATACTGAGGCTATGCCCCCAACATCTAGAGGGTGTTATGCACTTTTGCCGGAATGAGAGGGTAAAATGGTCTCTGTC
>CAZXCU010000008.1:28607-254030 GCA_964639245.1 uncultured Anaerolineae bacterium | reverse complement strand
CTCGAACTCTAGTGTGATGCCTTCTTCTCAAAAAACCTACCCTTGAGAACCCTCAATCCCTCCCCATAGTCATGGGGAGGGAAGCCGTAGGGACGGGACACGCAGAGATCCCGTCCGCTAAAGTCTACTTGTCTTGTTCTTCTGGTCAACTTTGCGGCTAATTTTGCGATTGTTCTTCCAGAACATAGACAGCATCAAGCGCGATGACCGTCCCCTCGCTGGCTTCGTTACGACGGTCTGTGCTGCGAATCACGAGGGTATGGCTGCCATTTGGGAGACCTTCCACTGTAGCAAGCTGACCAAATACTCCCCGTTCCGCGTACCCATCCACTTCCATCACCAGTGTGTCATCCACGTAAATTTCAAAAATGCCAAAATTGCGGAACGCCACATATTGCACAGCTACCGAAGTTCCAAGAAAGGTTAAGCGCACTTCCGCGCCGGCCTCCGTTGCATAATGATACCCACCCCCATAGCCACTGTAGGATGCAATTTCCGTCCATGTGCCAACCGTGTACTGCACCGCCGCATGAGTGTCGTCATACACCCCTACCCCGACTGTAACGGCTTCTGGCACAGGCGTGGCGGTGATGGCGCTCAGGGTGGGAGTATCGATGGGTGCGGACGGGGTAGCGGACATGGCAAAGGGCTGAATCGGTGTTGCGGATACCAATGGGTCAGGGGTTATTGAGGGCATGGGCGTAGGCGGAATCGGGGTGGCAGAAATTCGCAGCGAGACCGGAATAATCGGTTCGGGTGAATCCGCCAAATCGCGTTCGGGCGCAAAGGATGAGGTATATAACCGTAATTCCATTTTGAGCGTATTGTTAATAATATTGAGATTATTTAACACCACCCCCGGCGCAGCAAGTTCTCGAATCCGAATCAAAAAACTCATTAAATAGGGGGTGATGCCCTGCACTTCTAGCACAAAAATGCGGGCTTCATAGCTGTCATCGGCGGCAAGCGGGGTGGTTGGCTGCAATTGCAAGGCGGTAATTTCAACCATGCTTTCCGCCGCGTACTGATAAATCCGGTCTAAAATGCCATCCGCCGCATCACCGGAAAGAAAAATTTGGGCTGCTGCATCAAGGTCGGCCTGTGAATTTTCGACGCGGGCTTGCAGCAGGTCGGTTTCGCTTTCGGTGGGCTGCATAGCACGGGCTGCCACGGCTTGACCATCGGCGACCTGTGTGTTTAAATCGCGGTTGGTGTTCCAAGCAGGTAGGATGATTCTCACCGCAAAAAAAATATTCCCCAGTATCAATAACACCGCCAAGGCAAAAGGCGCAAGATACTGCCGATTTTCGCGTAAAAGCTCACTCATACTGCAATATCCACCAGAATTATAAATTCCACCAGTGTACTTGTCGTTGCACCTGCCTGTGGGGTGGCGACATTGGCAACAATCGATTGGACAGTCACATCGTTGAACAGGTCGGAGCTTTTTAACATCTGAGCATAGGCAATCGCCTGCGCTTCGTCCACCGCTTGCCCCTGTAAAGTAAGTTGCCTGCCCGACTGCGACATAGCAAGAATCGAAATTTGGGAGGGGTCGAACCCACCTAACATGAACATGACCTCCGCCCAGTTGATATGCTCCGCCGCAAGGGTCGGTTGAAAGGCTTCAATGGCAACCACATGACCTTGCAGGGTGAGCAGTTGTGCCGTCAGCGCCTCATCGGTAGGGTTGCCCGCCGGAGTTATCGCCAGCGTCAATTGCAGTTGGTCATATTCGGTTTGTAAGCTGTCGTTGTCCGCTTGCAGCGTGGTAGACAGCAGGTACAACGGCGCAAAAAACAACGCCAGACTCAAAATGACTAGCCACAGGATAAATTTTGGATTTAGTAGGCTGCTGCTGCTTGTTTCTGCCATGCTCGCTCACCATCCCTTAGACATAGAGTAACACAACCACTGCCCCAACACACAAAAAAGGGGCATAGGGCATGGTAAATTTCGTACCATGCTGCCGCAGGAGTAAAAACAAAGCGACGACTGCCCCCACCCCTCCCCCAATCAACAGCGCATAGAGGACATTCGGAAAGCCAAACAGCACTCCCAGTAAGGCGGCTAATTTGACATCCCCCATCCCCAAATCACCCGGACGCAGCCGTGCAGTGAGATAAAAAATGCCAAAAGCGAACCCCCCACCGAGCAAAATTGGCAGAAGTTGGTCAGGTTGCCCCAGCACCCCCGCAAGAATCACAAGGATGATTGCCGGATAGGTCATCAAATTCAGCACCAGCCGATATTTTAAGTCAATCAGCGCTATCAGCAAAAAATACGCGCAGCCCACCGCCAACACCAGCAAATGGCTTGAAAATCCGTTGGTGGCATACAGCAAAATCATCAGCGCTGCGCCCAATAGCGGGATAAAAAAACGCAACCCGTCCCATTCCTGCCGCTTGGTAGATGAAAAATTCGGGGAAAAACGCGGCAGATAATCGACCCCGGACAGCAGCAGCCACCCCCCTAGCGCTCCGAAAATCCCCATCACGACCATCATGACGGTTGTCCTTTCAACTGCGCCAGAATCCGCTGGCTCAATTCTGTCAATTCCTCAGCCGACATCGGGTCAACGCCCTTGAGCAACACCTGATACCGGGCAACGGTTTCCTCATCCGTGAACACACTGGAAAGCAAATCTTGCATTTCGGATGAAATCACCGCTTCCCCTGCGGGTTGTTCGGTTGGGGGGGGAGTGGTCAGCCCTGATGTTTTGGATTTTGCCCCCATCGTTTGACCGCCTGTTCCCGCCGCATTTGCTGTTGCCGGAACGGATGGTGCAACATTTTCCTGCCCCGTGTTATCTTGAACCTCCGCCGTCATTGGCGCAACCGGACGCGGACGATTTTTCCATTGGCGCACCTGAGCCAGCACCAGAATCAGAGTTGCCATAAACAGGGGCAAACAGGCGATTCCAAGCATCGCCACAATGAGTTTTTGTTGGAGGATAAAATCGAACATGGTACACCCCTTACATTTTCAAAATGCTCGCCACAATCGGCGGCACCAGCAGAAAACTTAACCCCGAAATCCAGATGGTAATGCCCAGATAAAAATACCCTTTCAAGCGATAGCCACCGTCCCCCAACGTGACCGCCGCCGCACACACCGCCGCCAACAGCAAAATCATGGCGATGGTAATGCTGGACAAAAATTGCAAATCAGAGTCGGTAAAATTGGCTAAGGTCAAGTTCATCGCGGCTTGGTTGCTCATCGTGGGGTCATCTTTGGGCATCAAATCCTCAACCAGCGTGGCGAAATTGTCCACAATCGAGAATACAAACACCATCAACCCCGCGACCACCGCCTGCATCACCGTGGTCAGCGCCGCAAATGTCCCCGCTGTTAAACGCCGTTTGGCACGCAGTTGTGAGGTTTTGGAGGTAAACAGAGAGCATAAATAACCGACACGTTCCGGGTCGCCGCCCATTTTGACCGCCCCATAAAAAATCCCGATGACTTCGCTAATCAGTTTGCTGCCGGACTCTAGGCCGAACTTGTGCCAGCAAACTTCGGGTTCAACCTGTGCCTGCAAACGGGTACTCAAACGAGTAATATCCTGTTCCAGTGTGGGGAAAGAACTTAAATCAATGCGGGTGAGGGCTTGTTTTAAGGTCGTACCACTTGAGGTTGCCATCCCGCCCGCCGAACGGAGAAAGGTGCTAAATTCATCGTCTTTTTTGTTGGTTTTGCGGTCACTGATGAGGCTGATAATCCCCACCGGAAAAATCATCGCCCCGACCAGCATCAACAACCACCCCAGCGGCACCCCCACCAGATTCAACAGGGCGGCAACCATCACCGTCAGCGGGGTCAGCAGACGGAACATTTGCAGGGCGCGGCGCTGTTCCGATGAGCCTAACGACGGTTTGACGGTCATGATTTCTTGCGGGGCAGACCGCCAGATAATCCACGCGCCAAAACTCGCCAGTGTCACCCCGGTAAACACCAGCCCTAAAATGACGCTGGTATTGAGCGAATAAATCATCGCGGAAATGACCTGAATGATGATGATGAGGGCGACGGAAATCACAATGGAAGAAAAGGCATTTGTCCATTGTTTCATCGCTTCCAGATCACGTTCATATTTATTTTTGTAATCTTCGCCCTGAACCTCCGCCTCGCGTGCCAGAAAATCCGCCAAGGGTTCGCCGGAACGGAGGGCATCGGAAAGACGGAGCAAAAAACTCCGCATGTTGTCCGATTTGGCTTGTGTCCCGATGCGACGACATGCTTCGGGGTAGTCGTAGCGAAATTCCGTGACCAGTGTGTTAATCGCCGCGAAATATTCCGCCGCCGGAGAACTGGCCTGCGCTGCCATCTCAAAGGTTTTGCTGCGTGTGATGCCCGCCGCCGCCATCGCCGACATGAAGGTCAGTTGGTAAAACAACTGAAAAGGCGAAACGATTTTATAGGAGGTTCTGTCGCCTTGCTTCGGCAAGGATGTTGAAGAATTCATAGAAATCGGTGACTCCTTTTTCCTTATGCAGCTTTTCAAAAATCTTGGCGCGGCGTTTCAACTGGTCGTAGATGGTTTTGCGCTGGCTGGGGGGAATCCCGCGTTTGATGGCGATGATCTGTTCCAGCAAATAGCTATTCATGTAACCGGGAAATTCAAACCGGTCTGTTCCCGGATTCCAGCGAAAACATTCCAGAAAAGAGAAACTCTCGGATACCGGGTCATACCCGATAATTTCGTTAATGCTCAAAATACGGCGGGCAGATTTGCCATCCGTCAACCGCACGGGCGATTGAATCACCGCTAGATTCAGGTTATCAATGTAGGTTTTGGGGATGTTGATGGGATCCCCGGTCAGGCGTTGAATGAGTTTTTCGACAGAGGCCGCGTGAAAGGTGGACATGACCCCATGCCCCGTCTGCATAGCCTGAAAAGCGACCACCGCTTCCACCGCCCGGATTTCCCCGACGATAATCCGGTCAGGGCGTTGACGCAGGGCAGCTTTAAGCAGTTCAAACATGCCCACTTCGCCGCCTTTATTTTCTGCCCCCATATGCCGCGTGGTTTCCTGTACCCAATTTTTATGCGGCACCGAGACTTCCGGCGTGTCCTCAATCGTGACGATTTTGGCATCGGGCTTAATGAAGGCGGTGATGGCGTTGAGGGTGGTGGTTTTGCCCGAAGCCGTTGCGCCCACCATGAACAAATTCATGCCTTCTTCCAGCATCATCGAAAGGTAGGCCGCCATTGTATAATCCATCGTGCCAAACTCGATGAGTTCTAATACGCTGGTCGGCACACCAGAGAACTTACGGATGGTGAAATTGCTGCCACGTTTGGAAATTTCCTGCCCGTACACAATGTTGATACGTGAGCCATCCGGCAGCACCGCATCCACCAGTGGATTCCGCACCGTGACCGGACTTTTAATCCATTCCCCCAACCACACCGCGAAGCCATCCACATCGGCATGGTCAACAAACACAATCGAGGATTGCACACTTTTAAAAATTTTGTGTTCGATGAAAATATGACCGACCCCGCTGCAACTGATGTCCTCAATGTTGTTGTCCAGCAGAAGCGGTTGCAGCACCCCCAACCCCACCTTGTCCCGCAAAATCCGATAGCGAATCCCCTCCAGTTCAATTGGAGTGACCGCAATTTTGCCGTTTTTTTTCTTGTCAAGTGGGCTGGTCGTGCAAAAATTGTCAATCAGCCGCAGCAGCAGCGTTTTCTTTTCTTCCTTATCATCAGTATTCCCGATGTCCTCCGCCCATTCCACCAGACGATCATCAATTTCAGGAATGAGCGCGTCAATATCCACCACAATGGTCGGTTCAACCGCAATGTAATGGTCGCGTGCGCCTGTGCTATCCGGGTAAATGTGGACAAACAAGCCCTCTTTGGTCGGATAAATCAAATTTTTATCTGGCAAGGAGGATAAATTGCGCGAAGGCTTGGGATAAAACGCGGGCATTCCGGTTTCTTCAATCGGCAAACGGCGCACATATTCGCTCAAAATGGCCGATTTTTCGCACGCTTCACGCAGCGCAGGCGACATGGCTGCATACAAACTTTCAATTGGTGCCGGTGTGGTCTTAAAGCTAAATGGAATAACCGTCTGTGGCATGATGTGCTATCCTCGCGCTTTGCTAATGGGAATAACACGCATTCCCCAACCCGGTTCAACATCAAACCCGACAATCGCGCCGGTCATTTTGGTTGCGCCGCGCACTTTGGCAACTTCCAGCGTTTTCACAATCCGCTGCCCGTCCCGTTCGGAACGCAGCCGCAAATGAGCATCACTTTTGGCGCAAATGGTGTCCAGCATTTCCGCGTGAACTGCCTGAGAATGCAGGGTCACAATGATCGTTTTGCCTCTGGCGCACAACCGTTTACATTCCTCAAAAAAGCGGAAGAGTTCGGTTTCGCTCTGGCTTTGCATGGCGGCGGAGGTAAACGAGTCCACAATGATGATGTCCTGTTCACTTTCCATTTTGACACACTGCAACAGTGTATCCGATGCTTCTTCCCCAAGATGGGTCAGTTCAATCGGATACACGCGCAGTTTGCCCAGCAGCAAAAAATCCAGCACATCAAGGCTGAGACCCTGCATTTGCCATGCCAGACTTTTCACGCTGTTTTCAGTGGTAAACAGGCTCACCGTAAACCCTTCCAAGAGTGAGCCGTACACCAACTGTTGAGCCAGCACCGATTTTCCCACCCCGGAGCCGCCCTCAATTAACACCAGTGAGCCAACGGGAATTCCGCCCCCTAAGCGGCTGTCCAATTCGTCGTTGCCCGCAGTAATCACACGAGTTTCGTTGGTCATATTTGCCATGCTGCCTCCTATGGGACAATCGAAAAGGTATAAATGCCGATGGTATTGCTGCCATCGGAGACACTAAACTGAAAACTATCGCTACCCGCGCCGGTGTAGGTCAGCAGATGGTCATTAATTTGCTGCTGGGTAAATGACCCACCCAGACTCAAAGTTCCGTTGCTGGGGGCAGCAATTACCGTATACACCAATTCGGCAGGCGCATTATCGGCATCTGTCACGGACAGCAAAGCAGCGCTAATTTCGCTGCTGTTTGTTAAAATCAAAGGTAGATTCACGCTCAAAATCGGCGCGGCATTGATGCTAATAGAAAAAGAATATGTTCCGATGCTGTCGATGCCATCCGATACGGTAAATTCAAAATTGTCGCTGGCAGTTCCGCTATAACTCACCAAACTGTTGTCAATATCCGCTTGGGTAAAAGTCAGCGCAGGAGTCAATGTACCATGAACGGGTGCAGTAGTAACCGTATAAATAAGTTGATGCGCGGGCGTATCAGCATCAGTAACTTGCAAAACACTCTTTAAAATCGGTGTAGGCATTCCCGCGTTGGCGGTCAATCCCTTGTGGGTAGTCAAGAGGGGTGGTTCATTCCGTACTGTCATGCTGGCTGCTGCTTTTCCCATCTCCGTCACCACAACGACAGACACAGGCTGACCTGCCCCGATTGCAGGCGCAACCGCGATTTGCAACTGCAAAGTTTCGCCGGGATTAAAAATCTGCTGCTCGAAGGCTTCTGGCCGTCCGTCCTGGGACAGCAAACCCACCGCCCATTCATTGCTCAGCGGCACACCCAGTTCATAGGGCAGCCATGCAATATGATACAGACCACTATCATCATAATAGTGAACAATCACATCCCAACGGGCGTAATCCGCAAGTTTGACCGCCCCCTCATTCCGCAGCAGCACTTCAATGTTTGCCCCTGCCCCACTGACCGACATATCGGAGGCGCTGAGGCGTGTTTGAGACTGGGTTTCCAGCCGATTTTCCATCGCTTGCCATGAGTCGATCATCGTTTCTTGCGATGTCATAAACCCCTGATACAAGGTCAGCGAAGCAAATAAGATAATGAAAATGATGAGAGAAGCGGTTAATACAGTTTCCATCGCTTATAATCCAAAAAAGTCCTCATCCGCCACACCGTTGGGAACAACCACTTTCACAAAATACCGACCCGAAGTGATGGGGAATTGATAGTGGATGACCAATTTGACGGTAGCGGTTGGAGTCCATTCCGCCGCATTTTCGATTTGATATGTCCAGTAAGGCTTGCTGCCGTTGGCATGACTCTGGTGGGGGATACGGGCAAAGTTGCCTTCCGGGCCTAAAAACACATCAAGGCGGTCAATCCCGATGAGTGTCGAGTCGCCCACGTTTTTTACCCACACAAACACCTCAAATTCACCGTTGGCGTTGGTGTCCTGCCACGTTCCAGTCTGGTCAAGTTCCCCCGCCGCATGAATCAACGTTATCTGACTCCGCATTTGTTCGTCAGCGCGGTTGGTCATGCCAGAGATAGCGTCGCCGCTTTCGACAATCGCCGGGTAGGCGACGTTAAACAGCATCAACGCCATGACCATGCTCACCACAATAAAAAGGGCGGTGCTGATTGATTTATCCATGTTTGCCCCCTACCCCGATATTTTGAATCCCGGCAATCAGTTTGAGGATATTTTTACGCACCTGATGATTTTGCTCATCTGCCACCGGTTTAGCGGTCACAGCAGCAGGTTTGGGGTCAGTGGGACGTTTTTCTGATGGGGTTGTTCCATTCCGTTTGGTGGGCTGAGTCACAGGTTCTTCAACGATTTTTCTGGGGGCAGGCTCTTGGTCGTACATCATCACATAATGTACCAGCGCATCGCGCACTTCTTCGGTAAAACGCCCTTTGGATGTATAGGTATCAATCAATTCGAGGGTGCGTTGCCTGCCATGCCGTGCAACTTTTTCCCCCGCCCATGTTTCCATTTCAGACAGGCTGGCCCAATCCAGCGCATGGGGCAAGGTGGGGTATTCTGGCGGGGTTGAACCCGGTTCATCCAGACGAACTTTTTGCACAATCGCGGGCAGTTCTGGTTGCAAGACAGTCGGGGCAGTAGCTTTGGCAGAAGTCCCCGATTCCGTCCGCAGTTCGGGATACGCATTATTCAAAAGCTGCTCTTGAATATCGAGTAAGGTAGTTTGAATCTGCGCCTTCAGCAGCAGGATTTCCTGTTCAAGGCGCTGTACTTTCTGCTCTAAGTCCATGTTGACCTCTTATCCGATAAAAAAGAACTGTGCTACCGTCACGGCCAGGCTTAGGTAGAACAGTTCTTGTCTTGTACTTCGTCCGAAGTGGATAAGACCGTATAAATTTGACTTTGTGCGGGGCTGGCCGTCCCCGTTCAAATCTTGGTTGGTAAAGAACTTGGGGGTGGTTCATCACCACCCCGGGCAGCTACTTAGCGGAGTTCATTCACTTTTTCAATGGAGGCGGGGGTGGTTCGGTTGACGCTCAGGATTGCCCCGGTGGGCGGTTTGATTTCCAAGGTGAAGGCGGTGTTCGCGCCGAGTGTGGTGGTCAAACCAGCCAGCGACACGGTAACTTCTGCCAATTCGCCTTCTTCAAGCAGTTTGTCGGCATCATTGTTCCCAATCCAAGTGACTGTCCAGTCGAGTTCGTTCTTAATTTGTGTACCATCGCGGTAGCTAATAACCACGGCGTTGTTCCCGGTGGTATCGGTCATATCAATCGGGTCGCCACCAGACACCAGCGCCACAGAGAAAACAACTTTGTCTACTTTGTCGGCGGTTGCGCCTTCTTGGGCAATCACCGCACCCTTGATGCTCATGGAGGACTGTACGCCCGTCAAACCGGAGTAAATCGCTTCTTCCCCTTTTTCAGTGGAGGCGGAACCCGCAGACAAAATGGTAAAAGCAAAGACAGAAGCAACTACAATAAAGGCAATCAGAATAATGGCGGTTTCGAGAGCGGTTTGCCCTTGTTCATTCTGGTGGAGATTTTTTTGGGTCATCATTTTGGATAATTTCCTTTGGTCTCGTTTTTCAATCTATGACCAAAGTATGCCAATGGTGGGGGGGATTGTATATTCGGGAGGTCTAGTATTTTGCCTACGTAGAAATACGTAGATTACAGTTCTTAATGAAAATTTCATTTTAGTTCTGAGGACAGGTTACAGAGGTTTGACATCTTTAGCACCTACCCTACTTACCGGACACAGCGTTTAGCACAGTCTGACCTGCTACCTTCTGAATCATGCGAGGTGCCTGTTAATACAGCATTTGGATTTTCTACAGCGATTCGTACCCTTTCACGCCCATCGAAATACAAATTTTTCTTAGAATGGAGACCATCACGTAAACAGGAAAAATCTCATGAACTGGAAAGTTAAACGTGCAGGTAAGGCGCTCCTTGTTCGTCAAACGTTGCCTTTGGCAGCCCGACGGTCTCATTCCGCCTTTATCATGCTCGTGCGGGGATGTTCCTGCTGCCCGCCCTAGCGCCCCTTTGAGAAATTCATGACCGCAATGATAGAAGATAGGAGGGCAAGTTGCCCTCCTCTGGCTAAACCTAGGAACAAATCCAGAAATTCGAGGGAACACCATCGTTGCTGGATTGCCCGGTTGACCCGCCAAAGCCCAACGCCACACAAATCCCGTTGGCATCGCCCATGCTGCTGGCAACTACGTAGGTACGGTTGAAATTAAACCCGCCACTGCATGTGCCATTCTGTGAAATAGTCCCAACGACATTGTTCACCGAATTGGGAACCCCATTGAAATTTTCATCGTGCTGCACACCCGGTACAGAATGGGTAAAACACGCAGGCGAAAAACCCGCCGCACTGCTTGTAGAGGGCGCAGCCACAGGAACCGGCAGGAGCATCTGGCATGTTGCAATCACCTGCTGGCGGGTGAACAACCCGGAATAGTAGCGGGCAAGATACCAACCGCATGACCACGCCCATTCAGAATCACATTTGCCTTCCATTTTGCCGCCTACATTGCAAGCGTTGTCTTCGGGTGATCCAATGGCTGGCGTGCCAGTGGTGGGTTGTTGCGCTGAAACCATTGAAATGGGAACGATAAAAACCAAAAGAATAACGAGGAGCAAACTGGCTGTTTTCATGATGTCACCTCAATCCAATTAAGATACTGTTCATCGTATGAATTCCATATGCAGTAAGCAACCTCCCCTAATTACTTTTTTTCATCTTTTTATGGGAAATTTATGTGTATGAGAAACTTCCTTAGCACAATTGGGCATGAGCAAAACGTTCAGCTAAGGCAAATGGGAGACCTGAAATCGAAGGGAGTACGAATCGAGGCTGTCAGCGCCCCTACCGCCAAAAATTCCGAATTTTCAGACGGTCTCTCAGTGCTTCATCCGGTAAGTTCTTTCGTAGGGTAGGTGACGGACGGCGTACCGTCCTTAGCACCTACCCCTACCGAATTTTCACCTAATAAATTGGTTTTTCGGTAGGGGTGGGTCTCCAACGGAGAAAGAGGTGAAACATCTGTAACCCACCCGCTGAACTAATTTACTGGACGCAGCACTCAGAGGTCATATGGAAAGTTATCCATTAATAAAATGAACCGGCGGACGGCACATGTGCCGTCCCTACTGTGAATAAATCGCTATTTTTCTTAACCATCCACTGTCCAGACGGTCTCTTAATCCAAATTGGGTTTATCCATATACCGCCCGGAGGAAATATAGTCGTCATCAATGGACGGGCCTTTGCCTACAAGCAACAAGCGAATCCGTTGCAGCATGTCTGGCCCGTTGAAGGGTTTAACAACGTAATCGTCCGCGCCTGCGTCTGTGCCTTCCCACTGGTCTTCCAGTGCTTCCTGCCCTGTCAGCATCATAAAGGGGATGCTTTTCCAACGGTCATCGGATTTGGCTTTGCGGCAAAAGTCATACCCGTTCATTTCACCCATCACCACATCGGACAAAATCATATCCGGCTTGAGGCCATCTTCGAGGGCTTGCAGGGCATCTTCGGCGGAAACATGATGAATCACTTCGTAACCCGCTTCGCTGAGATGATGAATGGCAAGTTTGGCTTGAACGGGGCTATCTTCGGCAAATAAAATCGTAGGCATCCTATTCTGCTCCTGATTGGACTCACAATTTTTTTACTAATTTACCACACTCTCAGGCTGTGCGAAATTTCCGTGACAATTTCGGCTGATTTTCCCCACACCGGAAGCTGCCCCGTCGACTCGCGCCGAAAAGTAAAATGCTGATAAACTGTATTCAGGATTTATCGAAGTAAGCGGGCGTTATGATTAACTTATACGATATTCTGGATGCAGCCGACGGTCAACTTTTTGGTGAGCCAGTTGCTCAGATCTTTAACGGCTTTTGTTTCGATTCACGACAGGCCAAATCCGGCGATTTATTCGTGGCGCTCAAAACCGAACGCGGCGACGGACATCATTATATGGAAGATGCGGTCAAGGCAGGGGCAACCGGGTTGATGTGTAAACACCCGCCCACCTTTGACACCCACGGCCTGACCGTCATCATCATGCACGATGTAGAAACTGCCCTCATGCGCTGGACAAGCTATATTTTGAGCAAATTTGGCACCACTGTGGTGGCAGTCTCCGGCAATTACGGCAAATCTACCGCCCGCGAAGCGATTAGCCAGGTGTTGCGAATCCGCTATCAGGTCTACACAGGACGAACACAATTTCCGGGACGCTTTTCGCTGCCCTTGGCCCTCAGCCAATTGACCAAGCAGCACGAACTGGCAATTCTGGAATATGACAGTACACAGGTCGGCGAAATGGCAGAAATGATCACCGCCGCCCCCCCGACGGTAGGTGTGGTGACCAACATCAGCCCGATTCAAAAATCTGCCATTCCCGAAGAACGTGTCATGATTGAAAACTTGCCATCGGATGGGTTGGCAGTGTTGAACCATGATGATTCCTTGGTGCGCGAAATTGTTTGCCGTGTTCCCAAATTAACCATCAGTGTAGACCGCGATGGCACCTCCTTCGGGGCCGATTTAACCGCGTATAACCTGATTCAAGCGCTGGACAAAACCGGTTTCGATTTGCGCTACGGGAATCAACGCTACATTGCCAAATGGGTGCGTCTGCTGGGAGCGCATAATTTATATGCCGTGCTAGCGGCACTGTCGGTGGGGTTGTCATTTGAAGTCCCGTTGGAAAATAGCCTGAACGCCCTGACACAACTGGAACCCCTGCCGGGACGGATGCGCCCGTTGACAGGAGTCAACAAAGCCCAATTGATTGATGATACCTACGACTCTACGCCTGAAGACATGCTCATGGTCTTAAATTGGCTGCGGGCATTGCGTCCACAAGCCTCCATCAAAGAAACCCAGATGGGCTTGGTCAGTCCACGCGGCAAAATTTACGTGGTGCTGGGCGATGTGTCCGATTCGGTTATATCAGAGCGCCGTCCCCAGAGTTATATGGAAATTGGCGCACAATTGGCGGAAGTGGCAAATGAAATTATCTCCGAAGGGGATGATGCCGCCAATGCCGTTCGTGCTGCGCTCGACAAAGGTTTTTTGGTCTATAACACCCATATCACCTTTTCGGCGCAGGACGCAGCCACGGCGGTACGCAATAAACTCAGCTCGAAAGATTTGGTGCTAATTAAAGGCAACCGTTCGGCACGGATGGAACGGGTCGTGGCGGCACTGCTGGATAACCCCGACGATGCGATTTACCTGCCGCGTCAGGACAACACCCTTGAATCGGATTGGACAGACCGCCCGATGAGTCCGACATGGGTGCAGGTGGATAGCAACGCGATTGCTCACAATGTGCGGCGGGTCAAGGAAATCATCGGGGCGCAGTGTACCCTGATGGCGGTGGTCAAAGCCGATGCCTATGGACACGGCGCGATTCCGGTCAGTACCACCGTGGGTTTAAACGGGGCAGATTATCTGGGGGTGACTTCGATTGAGGAAGCGCTGCAACTGCGGCGGGCAGGCATCACCAAGCCGATTCTGATGATGGGCTATGTTGTTCCCTATGCGGCGCGTCAGGTGGTACGGCACGATTTAACCATCTCCATTTATGACCTGAACACCGCCAGAGCCTTTAATCAGGTGGCTGCCGAACAGGACAGAACCATTAAAGCGCATATTCGGATTGATGTGACCCGCAACAGTATGGGCTTAATGCGCGAGGAAGTGCCACAGTTTTTCCGGGGCATTCATAAATTGGATCGGATTCATATTGAGGGCATTTATACCCATATTCCTTCCACGATTGACCGGCAGGACGCGATTCGCTACCTGAATGAATTTGATGAAACCATTAACATGCTTAAAACCATCAACGCGGAATTTCAATATATTCATGCGGCGGGGTCAGGCGTGGCGCTGCATGTTCCCGAAGCACGGTTTAATATGGTGCGGTGCGGTGCAGCCCTGTATGGATTGCAACCGGGACGCTACGATTTGCCCGCCGATTTTAAACCCGCCCTTGTCTGGAAAACCAGCGTCATTCAACTCAAGCGGGTTGCCAACAACCTGGGCGGGTTGGTCGCATCGGACACCACCCGCACACTGGCGGTTTTGCCGGTGGGGTATGGCAGTGGTTTTCGCGTCGGGCCGCTGGCATGGACATATGTCCTGTTGAAGGGCAAACGCGCTCCGCTGGTCGGTAACGTGGATTTATACCACTGCACGGTGGATGTGAGCGATATTGACGATGTGCGGGTGGGGGATGAAGTGGTTTTAGTTGGCACACAGGGCGAAGAAACGCTGACGGTTGAACATGCGGCGGACTTTTTGAACACACTCAATTACGAAGTGGTGACAATGATCATGCCGCGTGCTGCCCGCAGTAGATAGGAAGAAAGTCGGATTCTCTTCCTGATAGAAACTATGTCATAATAGGTGAGATGGGTGCTGCCTGACGCACCCCACCTACCCTCACAGGAACTTTGCATGAGTGAAGCCAAACGACCCTACCTGCCACGCGCGGAATATTTTCCTACCCCGATGAATCCATGGTCATTTTTGCGGGCGCTGATTCCCCTGCGGCAATCGTTGGATAACCCCCTGGTGGTGTTTCAGATTCGACGCGGGGAACAGGTGGGACGCAACCCATGGATACTGCTCATGACGGCCTATTGCATTGTCATTTTTGAAATTTTGTATCTGGTGGGTGTGCTGGTTGTTGAGGATATCGAGACCCTGCGCTTGAATGATCTGCTGCTGCCGATGCTGGGGATTTTGATGTTTTGCTTGAGTCTGGGGGCGGTATATGGACATTGGCGCTTGATGCTGGCGATTTTTCTCCGCATTGCCCGCGTTGTGACAGAACGACGGCAAAATGGCGATTGGGATTTAATTGCGATTACACCCATGCCCAAAGCGCGTTGGTTGCAAGCCCAATTGGTGGCGCTGGGTTGGCAGGTCTGGCCTCTGGTGCGGAATCTCATCATTTTGCAAACCCTACTATCGGTCATTTTATACGGATTTGCGGTGTATCAGATTGAAACAGAATTTGGGGACAACGGGATTTATGAAGACCCCCAAGACCCGTTGCCCATTTCGATTTATACAATCGCCGTGCTGCCAATGCTGGCGGGCATGGTGGCAGAACCGATTTTTTTCATGGGTTTGCTCACCGCCGTTGCTTTTTATGTGAGTACCATCAGCAAACAACCCGCGATGGCAATTTTGTATAACTTTCTAGGAACATTTTTAGCCCGTTCGGTGATTTCGGCGGTCTTTTTTTATGGCGGCGCATTTTTCACCCTATTTTTTTTATCCTTTACCGGCGAAATGGATTTAAGCGGTTTTGATGGGAGCGCGTTTATCGGATTTATTTTATATACCTGCATCGGGATTCCAGTCTCCTCTTTTTTTATCGAATTGATGCCGCCGTTTGGGCCGATAATGATGGCAATTGAGGCGGACGCGCTGGAGCATTTTTTAATCTACTTGACCATTCTGTGTACGGGTGTGACCGCGTATATCATCACGCCGTTGGTGATGATTCGTACCCTGACCGACAGCACCCTTAGCCGTTTGCAGCGCCGTGAACGATGATTCGCCCCACCCGCCCACGCCGTGTTCAATATCCCATGCCTTTTGAGGGGCGTATTTCCCGTCAAGAGGTGTGGGAGTCGCTTTCGCCATCTTGGGAACAGTTGAATCACCCATTGGTGCAATATGAAATTCGCTCGCAGCAACGACGCGGCAGACAACCCCGCGTGGCGCTGGCGGTGGGAATTTTTACGGTAATCTTTTTTTTGATTGCGCTTTTCACCCAACCAACTGCCCCCAAGTTTAGTCTGCTGGTACTGGTCATGGGTGCGTTGGCCTATGTGGTTTTAGGACGACTGCGCCTGTTAATCGCCATTTCTGCCCAAGCGACACGGATGATTGTTACGCGGCGCGAACGGGGTGATTGGGATTTGATTCTGATTACACCGATGCCCAAAGCCCAATGGCTCACAATGCAACTCACCGCCCTCATCTGGCAAACATGGCCTATTATACGTGGGCTGATGGTCGGACAGGCGGTTTTTGTGTTGCTGCTGGTGGGTTATCTGGCAGTAGAGCAGCATGAAAATCGGGAGAACGAAGCCTACTACGATTCCTTTTCTTATAGTATCAATAAGGATGCTCACTATTTGCCCGCGCCCGTTTTTGTGATTCTTGCCCTGCCGGTTGGCGCATTAACAATTTTTTTGCCCATGCTCGAAGCAGGCATGTATGCCTCCGCCGCGTTGACAGGTAGTGCCGAAAGCCGTGAAAGCGCCTTTTCAATTTTGCGTGGTCTGGTGAATCTGGGAGTAGGACGATTGGTGGTGGCCGTGGGAACGGTCATCCTCCCGATGATGTTTGCAGCGCTGGGTGGGTTAATTTTGCTGGTGTTTCCTACCGAAGACGGCATGGGAGATTTAATCTTGGTGGTGGTGGTTGGCTTGGGAATGACTTTTGTTGTACTGGGCGGGTACTACATTTCGATTCCGTTGCTCTCGCTGGTATGGGAATGGATTCCCTTGCTTGGTATTTTTGCCCTGATGCTCGAAATGCCCTACCAATTTCATATTGTAATCACCTTGACCTTTTTATTCACGCTGCCCATCACCCATGGTTATATCCCCTTTGAATGGACAGCCAGCTTTTTAACCACAGGGCTACGCCAACTCAGCCGCAGAGACTAAATTTTGTGGTAGAGTTATCCGCGTTCAGAAAAAGGAAAATGACTCGATGCCAACCCCACCGCCAATTCGGACGGATGACAGCAACGCTTTTGCTAATGACACCATGCGCCGTCGGATTCCCCTGATTATTGAGGAAATTTTACAGCTTAACCCGGACTATTCCCCGCAGATAAAAGCTCATTTACATCAATTGCAGCGTGAGATTGTTGAAAATGCTGTGATTCGTCTGCCGCAGTTGCCTACACCGGATTATGATGAATGGGTTGCTGCTACACAGAATTATCAACAGGATACATGGCAAAATACCGTCTGGTTTTATGCCGAAAATGTGTTTTATCGGCAGGTAGTGCAGGCGGTGCGCTATTGGGAAACGCTGCGTGACCCCTTCGCGCCGAAAAAAGCGATTGAAATGGGCAGTCCGTCGCTCTGGGAACTGCTCGAACAAGCCTTTAAAACCCATCTCCCTGAACGGATTCATCTGGCGCTGTGGGGCAATCGGATCGATCTGAGTTACGAAGTGGCGGTAGGCTACGGCGCAAAAGCAGATGCGGCAGATTTGCTGGCGGATGATACCGAAAAAATTGTCGATTGGATTCAATCGCATCACGGCACGATTCATTATGTGCTGGATAATTATGGGACGGAATTTGCGATGGATACTGTCCTCATCGATGTGCTGCTCGATTCGCATGAGGTGGTGCTGCATTTAAAAGCCCATCCGGTGTTTGTGAGCGATGTCACCGTGGCGGATGTGTGGGATTTTCTGCACCGTTTGGACAACTTTTCGCCGGATTCGCCTTTTTTCGCACACGGGGTACGACTGCGACGGGCATTTGATGAAGGACGGTTGCGGCTCGCCCCGGATTTGTTCTGGACAAGCCCACGCTTTTTATGGGAAATGCCCGCCCGTTTGCGCCAAACCTTTGAGTCCGCCGCGCTGGTCATTTTTAAAGGGGATGCCAACCACCGCCGTATCATTGGCGATACGATCTGGCCGGAGGGGATGAATTTTGCCGATGCGGTAGGCTATTTCCCCGCGCCGATGGTCACACTGCGAACGCTCAAAAGTGACCCGTTGGTGGGGTTTACGGTGGGGTCAGCCGCCGCACTCGACGCGATTGACAAAGACTGGCGCGTCAACGGCAAACGCGGGGTGATACAAAGTAATTTGTAGCCTGAAACGGACGCATGGGTCACAGACCACGCTCCTACTTTGCTACAATCTCCCAAAAGGAGAAACGCATGAAATATATCGGAGTAATCACGGCTGTGGTGCTGGTGTTCTGGGCAGTCTGGCCTCCGCGACTCGCCGCGCAAGACTCAGCCACCTGTACCGAAGATTTAACGGGCGAAACCATCCGTTTTTATCATTTTGGCGATCTAAGCGGGATTTATTCGCAGTTGACGCTGCCGGTGCTGGTTGGCTTTGAAGATGCCGTCACCTATTTTAACGCGCAGGGCGGCATTTGCGGCGCAACGATTGCGATGGAATATCGGGATACGGGCGGCGACCAAGAAGCGGCACAGGCGGCATGGGATGAATTTTCGCAGCGCGACGATGCCTATTTGATGTTTTTGTATCTGACCGATGACGCGGAATTGCTGCGCGAACAGGCCTCCCAACAGGAAATCCCGATTGTGGTGTCGTCGGGGAGTGTACAGGCGCTGTATGGTGATTCGGGCAATGAGGCGGGATGGGTTTTTTCAGTCACCCCGATGTTCATGAATCAACTCGGCGCGTTTTGTGATTATCTGAGTGAAAATTGGGCAAGTTTTGGCATTGAAGGCGACCCGAAAATCGGGCATGTCAGCTTTTTAGGTGCGTTAGGCGAATCGAGCGATACGCCGGAAGCACGGGCATACTGCGAAAGTAAGGGTATCGGTTACGCGGGCGCTCGGTATTTTTTCCCCGGCATCCCCGATATTTCCTCGATGGTGCAGGGCGTGTTAGAACAGGGCGCGAATATCATTTATACCACCAGTGTTGCCAATGGCCCCGCGCAAGTCGTGACCACCTTGGATGCCCTCGGTTTGCGGGATGAGGTGCTGGTCGCCGGGCCAAATATCGTGCTGGATACCTCCGTGATTCAACTCGGCGGGGAATCCGCCGATGGCATGGTGGGACAACTCCCTTATAGCTGGTGGGATGAAGTGGAACATCCCGGCATCCAGACCGTGACCCAATATTGGACGGAAAATCGCCTGCCGGAATACAACAATCCATCGGATGCACTGGAAACGCGCAATGTGGCTTACCTTGTGGCATGGGCAGCGGTGGATGCGTATATTGACATCATCCGCGAGACCATCAACAGGGTAGGGTTTGAAAATCTGAGTGGGCGGGCAGTGTTTGAAGACATCACCAGTGGGCAGACCTTTTCTGCTTTAGACGGGGCCATCTCACTTAGTTATGATGAAAACCGCCGTGAACCCCGTCAAACCCGCATCGGGTCGATTCAATTTGTGGAAGCGGGCGGGGGGATTGTCCCGCAAATTTTGCCCCTCACCGATTATTTTGCCACCCCGGATTTACGTCCCGGTGGGGCGGATGTGGTCGGCGAGTAACAGGGGGCAGCTTAACATGACATTCAGGTTGCATGGGTGCTGTATCCGGTAAGTAATTTCAGAGGGCAGGTGACAGACGGCGCACCGTCCTTATGGACAAATCAATTAAAAACCAAACGATTGCGGACAGCATGGATGCTGTCCCTACAAGAAATGCACCCGTAGGGACGGGATATATCCCGTCCGCTAAAGTTGGATTCATTTAAGGTCTAATTGCCTTGTCCATTAGCACCCACCCTCTGAACTAATTTACCGGACGCAGCCCTTAAAGTCATTGACCCAGCAACCTTTTCACCCTTTGGGGCGTATAGAAATCTAAATTCCATGTGACGATTAATAGTTTCAGGAAATGGATTTTATCACCGCCCCATGCCTACACCTATTTTAACCACCAAATTGTATATGCCGCCGCCACGCGCTAACACGGTGATTCGTTCCCACCTGCATCATCGTCTGGTGGCTGGCATGTACCGCAAATTGACCCTTGTTTCTGCACCGGCGGGTTTTGGTAAAACAACCTTAGTGAGCGAATGGGTGCTGGGGTGTGAACGAAACGCAGTTTGGCTGTCCTTAGATAAAGGGGATAGCGAGCCAACACGCTTCCTGAATTATCTCATTGCGGCATTGCAGACCATGGCGACCTCTTTTGGCAAGGGCATTATTGAGATGCTTCAGTCGCCCCAGCCAGTCGAAATTGAAACGATTCTCACAGCCTTGCTGAATGAACTGGCTGCCCTCCCCTGCCATTTTGTGCTGGTTCTGGATGACTACCACACGATTGATACTGAACTTATTGACCAAATCCTTGCTTTTTTCATTGAGCATCAACCGCCCCAGATGCACATGGTCATGATTACCCGCGAAGACCCGCGACTGCCGCTTGCCCGTTTACGAGTCCTCGACCAATTGACCGAACTCAGGGCGGCGGATTTGCGTTTTTCCCACGCGGAAACAGGCGAATTTCTGAATGGGGTGATGAATCTGAATCTCTCCCTCGAAGAAATTGACACGCTCGAAACCCGCACCGAAGGTTGGATCGCCGGGTTGCAACTCGCGGCGATTTCGATGAGTGGTCAGAAAAATCCGAGCGACTTCATCAAATCTTTCACCGGAACGCATCATTTTGTGCTGGATTACCTCACCGAAGAAGTGCTGCACCAACAACCGGAACATATCCAGACCTTTTTACTCAGCACCGCGATTCTGGAACGTTTCTCCGGTGCGCTGTGTGATGCCGTTTTGCACGAGTCGTCCATCTCCGGGCAAACCATCTTGGCCTATCTCCAACAAGCCAATTTGTTCGTTATCCCGTTAGATGATGAACGCTGCTGGTATCGTTATCACCATCTTTTTGCGGAACTGCTGCGCCAACGTTTGTTCTCTGTTTATAGCGAAAACACCATTGCGGAACTTCATCAGCGTGCAAGCAGCTGGTTTGAAGCACAGGGTTTGGAAAGCGAAGCGTTTCATCATGCGATGGCAGGGAAAAATTTTGTGCGGGCGGCGCATCTGGCTGAACTGGCATGGCCTGCGATGGATATGAGTTTGCAATCTGGCACATGGCTAAATTGGGTGAAAACCCTGCCCGAAGAAACCATCCGTGTACGGCCTGTTCTGCGGGTGGGGTGGGCGTGGGCGTTGATTGATGCCGGCGAACTAGAGGAGGGCGAATCGCGTTTATGGGAAGTGGAACACTGGCTGAATGAAACTGAACCCGGTGGTTCAGCAAGGGTGATTGCCGATGAGCAACAATTTCATTTGCTACCGGCCTTAATTGCGATGGGTCATGCCTACTGCGCTCAATCGCGGGGGGACATTGAAGCAACCATTCAATATACGCAGCAGGTGTTGGCACTTTTGCCACAGGAAGAATATCTCCGGCGGGGGACTTCGGCGGGGCTGCTGGGACTGGCCTATTGGTCAAAGGGAAAACTGGCTGAAGCGTATCAAACCCTCATTGAATGTATGGCGGGGATACAACGTGCCGGGAATAATTTTTGTGGGCTGGGCGTAGCCATCACTTTCGGGCCAATTAAACTCGCACAGGGGCAGCTTCAAGAGGCAGTGGGGGTCTATGAGCGTATCTTCCAACAGGCAAAGGAGGGGAGCATTCCCGCAGATTTATACACCCTCTTGGCAAGCCTCTATTGCGAACAGGGCAATTTGGACTTGGCAACCACCTACCTGATAAAAAGTAAAGAACTGGGGAAACAATCGGGTTTACCGGATTGGCAGTATCGCTGGCATGTGGGCTATGCCCGTCTGATGGAAGCGCAGGGCGAATTCGACAGCGCCCTTGAAAATCTGCAAGAAGCCGAGCGTCTCCATTTTAGGACCCCCCTGCCAAGCCCGCGTCCAACTGCCGCCCTCAAAGCGCAAGTATGGCTTCGGCAAGGCAGACTGCACAAAGTTCGGGCATGGGTGCAGGAAAAAGGGCTTTCTGTGGATGATGAACTCCGCTATCTGCAAGAATTTGAGCATTTAGTGCTTGCCAAACTGCTCATTGCCGAAGCGCTCAACGGCAAAACCACGGTTCTATCCGAAGCAATCACCCTGCTTGAGCGTCTTGCCAAAGCTGCCGGGGAAGGCCAACGGACTGGCAGCCTCATCGAAATCTTGGTGGTGCAGGCACTCGCACACCAAACAGGGGGAAATCAAACAAAAGCGCTCACCACGCTTGAAGATGCCTTAATCCTCGCAGAACCAGAAGGATATTTTCAAGTATTTATCGATGAGGGACAGCCCATGGCGGGGTTGCTGACCCAACTCAAAACCGAATATCCCGGAATAAACGCCTATCGACAAAAATTACTGACTCGCTGCAAACATACCCCACACACGTTGCCATTGCTCATTGACCCCCTCAGCCAGCGCGAATTAGAAGTGCTGCAACTGATTGCACGGGGCTTCTCCAATCATCAAATTAGCGAACAGCTTTTCCTTGCCCTGAGTACCGTGAAGGGACACAACCAGAATATTTTCGGCAAACTCCAAGTGCAGCGACGCACCGAAGCGATTGTCCGTGCGCGTGAGTTGGGGCTGCTCTAGTCCTCAAAACAATACTTAAGTAGCTGTACGACCCTCCCCTGCTGCTCATACGCTAATGCTATAGCAAGATGCAGCAGAGGATGGAATATCATGTTTAAAACACGCAGTAAAAAAATCTTTCGGGACATGCTGGCACGCAAAGGCCGTTCTTTAATGGTCATTTTGAGCATCATGATTGGCGTTTTTGGTGTGGCGACCATGTTGAGCATTACCGATTTGCTCAACCGCCAGTTGAAAGAAGACATCAAAAATGAGCAAATCTCACACACCAAAGTCTATGTTATTTCCGGTGCGGAGAGCATACCGGCAGAGGCAAACCTTGCCTTTTTGAACAATCTTAAAACACTGCCGGGCGTGGTGGACGTGGAAGGGCAGGCCGTCTATCCGGTGACATTTCAGCACAAGGATAAACAAGATGATGCCGTGATGTTGGCCTTCAGTGAACCGTTCGGAGAAGGTCGCTTGGAAACGATTTCCCGCATTGTGAAAGGGCGCTATCCCGCAGCAGGTGAAATTGCCGTTGAACCCCGCTTTGCAGAAGCCAACGATTTAGAAATTGGCGACACCCTGCGTTTTCCCAATACTGGCGAGACCGAATGGGAAATTGTGGGGATTCTGCTGCACCCCTACTACACAGAATTTCCGTCTACCCAGACCAGTGTGCTGGTTGCAGATCGGCTTTTTGCGAATTATGCAGATGCTCAACGCATCGTCGGGTTCACCGGGTTGTCGGCTATCCATGTGCGTTACGAAACTACCGCCCAATCAAAGGCTGGCATGAGCGACCTTGTGGCTGCGGTCAGCCGCGAAACCCCGTATACGCCCTATTTTACCTATCAGGATGTTCCCGAAGATAATTTTGTCTCAAATATCATGGCAGACATCACCGCCTCAATGGATATGCTGGGAATCATTGCGATGGTGGTTTCCGGTTTCCTCGTCACCAATGTCATGAATAGCGTGGTTTTAGAGCAACGCCGTCAAATCGGGGCGATGAAATCGCTTGGCGCAACCCTGCGGGATAACTTCCAGATTTACGCGGGCATGGCTTTTGTTTATGGCATCATCGGCACGGGGTTGGGGCTACTGCTGGCGGCACCGGTTGCCGCGAATACGGCCCGTCCGGTAGCTTCGTGGGTGTCTGCTTATATTGACGGATACAAACTCTCGCCGTTGGGTCTGGGTGTTGGCGCAGTGATGGGCCTGGTGATTCCGGTTTTGGCAGCCCTCATTCCTGTCTGGCGTTCCACCCGTATTTCAATTTTAGAGGCTGTCACCGATTTTGGACTTTCCTCCGATTGGGGGAAATCGTGGTTAGCACGCCAGCTAGGGCAACTCCCCCTCCCCATGACTATCCTTCAGGCCATTCGTAATATCTGGCACAAAAAAGGGCGATTGACTTTAACCATCTTAACCCTGACTGCCGCAGTGAGCGCTTTTATGGGGGCGCGGGCGGTCAGTGCCTCGCTGGATACTTTCATCGACAATATGGTCAATATTCATGATTATGACATTCGGCTTACCCCCCAGCGCGCCAGCGATTATGAACGCTTAACCGCCCTTGTGCATGAACAAATGGACGGCGTGGCGGCGGTGTATCCGGGCTTAGATGTGACCGTGAGCGTCCCCGGTTTTGTGAGCAAAACACCGTTGAAAGAAGGCAGCAGCCAAGTCACGGTGGCAGGTTTTGACCCGGCAACCCCCACCTATGATTTTGACTTTGTGGATGGGCTAGGCTGGCAAAATGACCCGACTCAAACGGGGGTTGTTGTCTCGCGCCCCTTAGCCGATGCTCTGAACAAAACCGTTGGCGACACGCTGGCCTTTTCGGTGAATGACCGGGAGTACCAGTATGAAATTCTTGGCATTGATACCTATATCTTTGAAGCCATTTTCATGGATTGGCGCGAATTAGCGCAGATTGCGGACTATGTGGATGAGGCAGGACAGCCGATGGTGAGTACGGTTTACATCGTTTTGGAGGGCGACCCTTCCATTGACAGGGTGGACGATAAAATTGATGAAATGACCGCCCTGCTCAGTACCAATGGCATTCAAGGCACATACTTTAACCAACCACAAGCCGCGAAGGTGCAATCCGAACAAGCGGGCGTACTGGGGATTATTTTTCAAATGATGTCCTTCGTCATGGCGGCGGTAGGAGCGATTGGGTTGATGGCGGCGCTTTCGATGGCTGTGTTTGAACGTCAGAAAGAAATTGGTGTCATGCGCTCGGTGGGCGCTCGTTCACGGACAGTGATGGGGCAGTTCATGCTGGAAGGGATTTTAATTGGTTTGCTGGCCTGGGTGGTTGCCATCCCCATTAGCATCTGGATGGGGCAAGGGTTGCTGACTCTGATTCCCTCCGACTATCTTGACCTCAACTATCCTCCCCAACTGGTCGGGCTTGGTTTGGCGGGGGTGTTAATCGTGGTGGTGCTGGCAAGTTTAGGCCCCTCCCTGATGGCCTCCCGTAAAACAGTCGCCAATATTCTCCGCTATCAATAGCCAGCCTTACGCACTTGGCATTTTATGGAGTAGGGGCGAGTTAAAAACGCGCTCCTACGAAATTTCATCCACAGCATCAATAGAGCAAAAAAGGCATCCGTTGCTGCCGAAATTCATCCTGATAGTGTTCCCAAGAGGACATGATTTCGTTGAGAGCAAGTCTTCTGTCAAGGCGCATCCGTACTTGATCCGACCCCATCAACAAATCAAAATGTGGATTCCATGTAAACATTCCCTCATACATATCGTGTATCACCGTGAGAACAAGCAGCCATGTTTTGAGCGGATTCCAGACCCGCGCATCGGTGATATGCACCTGCACCCCATGACACGCCTCGCCTGCAAATTTGCTGGCAGTGGGCGAAAAACTATGCGGGCGAAATTTGACTCCCTGCAACCCCAACCGATTCAAAATAGGGGGCAAGCGAAACCCATCCACAAACGGCGCACCGACAATTTCAAACGGGAGGGTCGTGCCGCGCCCTTCGGATAAATTTGTGCCTTCTACCAGACATGCGCCGGGATACTGCAAGGCGGTCACAAAATGCGGCATATTCGGCGAGGGGGGAATCCACACCCGCCCCAGCATGTCCCATGTCATCTCGCGCCGCCATCCTTCGCAGGGAATAATTTTTATAAGCGCCGGGGTCGGATTCCAGAGGGTATTGATCATTTGCGCCAGTTCACCCAGCGTCATGCCATGCCGATTGGGGATATTAAAACGCCCGACCAGACTGGCAAAGGCTTCGTCCAACGGCGCGCCTTCAATGGCGATTCCGCCTAAGGGATTGGGACGGTCAAGAATCAGGACTTCTACACCAACTTCGCCCGCCGCTTCCAGAATATAGGAAATTGTCCAGAGGTAGGTATAGTAGCGCACACCTACATCTTGAACATCACACACCAAGACCTCTATATCCGCCAGCATTTCGGCGGTGGGACGCATCGCGTTTCCGTAGAGGCTGTGAATCGGCAAACCAGACCGCGAATCCACCGACGATGCGACATAAATCCCATCCTGTACCGCGCTGGCGAATCCATGTTCGGGGCTGAACAGCGCCACAAGATTGACCTGCGGCGCATTCACGAAAATTTGATAGGTGCTGTTCAAATCGGCATCCACCGCGCTGGGGTTGGTCATCAGTCCGACGCGCTTGCCTGCCAGAAAAGCAAAGTTTTGGGTTTGAAGAACTTCAAGTCCGGTTTTGAGCATGGTATTTTATACCCGCACCGGAACAGGCAGCACCCCGGACGGGGTAAATTTGCCCATCAGCGCATCCAAAGCCGCTTGCAGGGAGGGCGTGCTGTCACCACACGTACACACAATCACGTCCGCGCCTTGAATCACGTCTACGTCATACGGATTCCGCAAACACAGGACAATGGAAAATTTTGCCCGCTTTAACAAGTCATTGGCGATTTCAAGTTGTTTGGGGTTGAGATGGGCGCTGCGCGAAGCCAATAATAAAACATCAGCCTGTTCTACTGCTTCAACGGCATTGCCTTCATAATCGGGCGGGTAAAAGGCGATATGCTCCACTTGGGGTAACGATTGCCGCAGCAGCCCGCCAAAGTTGGTTTTGGTTTCTGTGCCAAACGCATCCGAATCGAACACGGAGGCAAATTCGACCAAGACTATTTTTTGCGATACATCTAACGGGGTGAGTTCGCCTTGCACCAACACGACTCCCGCCCGTGCCGCTTTTTGGGCGGTGGCGAGATGTTCCGGTTGGCGGATGCGATTTAGATTCGGCGCGTCGGTGATGGCATATCTGGTTTTGAATTTTTGCACCCGTTCCACTGCTTCATCCACCCGACTCATAGGCAAGCGCCCCGATTTTGCCGCGTCTAACAGAGCCGCGTAAACTTCTTCCTGCATCCTGCGCGTATGGGAGAACAAAATCATGTCCATGCCTGCCAATGCCGACAGCACCGCCGATTCGCCCGCGCCGTAATTGCCAGCAATTGCCTTCATTTCCATACAATCGGTGGTAGCGAGTCCGGTGAAGCCGATTTCATCCCGCAAAAGACGGGTGGTGACTGCTGGCGAAAGCGTCGCGGGATATTCCGAATCGAGCGCGGCAAATTTAACATGGCAGACCATCACCGAATCAATGCCTGCTTCGACAGTGGCGCGGAAAGGGATCAGGTCATGCTCATAGAGGTAATCGACGGGTTCGCTAATCACCGCCAGCGCGTGATGGGTGTCTACGGGAGTATTGCCGAGTCCGGGAAAATGTTTGGCACACGCTGCCACACCCATTTTTTGATAGCCGCGCACCTGTGCCACCGCTAATCGGCTGACCAACGCGGCATCTGTCCCTAATGAGCGCGTCCCCACACTGGAATTGCGGGTGTCATGGGTGATGTCCACCACTGGCGCGTAATCCCAATTGATGCCCAAGGCCCGCATTTCCGCCGCCAACACCGCCGCCATTGCCTCTGCCATCTCTTCTGACCCGCCCGCCGCCAATGCCATCGCGCCGGGACTTTCGGTAAAGCCGCTTCGCAAACGGGCAACCGTTCCGCCTTCTTGATCAATCGAAATTAAAATCGGGGTTTTTGCGGCCTGATGCAAGGATTGAGTCAGCCTAGCAACTTGTTCAGGGGTCTGGACATTCCGCGCAAACAAAATCACGCCGCTAATTTTGCCCTGTGCCAGCCAGTCTAAAATATAATCGGGGGCGGTGTAGCCATCAAAGCCCACCATCAGCATTTGCCCGATTTTTTGTTCGAGATTCATGTTGTGTTCCTTCATTAAGTGAAACCCCCATCCCCTGCCCCTTCCCCCATAAAGGGAGAAGGGGTTATTTGTTCCCCCTCTACCTTCGTGGGAGAGGGGGCTAGGGGGTGAGGGATAAAATTATTCCGGTGGACGAAAAAAGCGCACAAAAATCACCACCACCAGCACCAGCACGCCCCCAATCGCCATATTGCACACGCTCAGGACAAATTCGGCGCTGTCCCGTTCCAGAAAAGGCAGCATCACCGCGCTGCATACCAGCATGAACAGGCCGAAACCTAAAAAAACACGCACAAAGGCTTGCAGGGGCGAATCGCTAGGCATGGTACAGGGAAAGCTCCTGCCCTTCGGTGATAGGAATACAGGCGACCTGCTGCGTGCCGTTATGGATGAGTCGTAATTCAGGCACTTTGGCATCACACACGCCTTCAATGAAAAATGGGCAGCGTGGATGAAAAGCACAGCCCGGCGGCAGACGCAGCAAACTCGGAATATCTTCACCGCGCAACCGCAAACGTTCCTTGTGACGGGTAATATCCGGGTCGGCTTCGGGAATCGCGGCAATCAAAGCGCGGGTGTAGGGATGCTGCGGGTTATCAATCACTTCTGGCGTGCTGCCAAATTCGACAATCCGCCCCAGATACATGACCGCGATTTTGCCATCCCATGCGAAATATTTGGCAACGGCTAAATCGTGAGTGATGAACACAATCGCAATCCCAAATTCATCCCGCAAACGCAGCAGGGTTTTTAAAATACTGACGCGGATACTGACATCCACCATGCTGACCGCTTCATCTGCCACAATCAAACGCGGATTCACCGTCAGCGCCCGTGCCACGCTCACCCGTTGGCGCTGTCCGCCGCTGAGTTGGTGAGGGAATTTATTCACAATATCACCGGGCGGGGTCAAATCGACCAGCGTGAGCAGTTCCCAGATGCGCCGACGCAGCGCGGCTCTATCCGCAACCATTTTGTGTCGCTTAAGGGGAAAACTCAGGATTTGCCCGATGGTATGCGCGGGATTGAGCGAGGAAAAGGGGTCTTGGTGAACAATCTGCACATCGCGCCGAAAAGTTTTGAGGTCACGCCCTCTTAAACTGCTAACGGGCTTCCCTTCATAATTAAAGGTGCCGGAGGTCGGTTCAAGCAGCCCTGTGATAATTTTGCCTGTGGTGGTTTTGCCACAGCCGCTTTCCCCCACCAAACAGATAATCTCGCCCGGATTGATGCTGAAATTGATGTCCTGCAACACCGGAATCAAGGTGCTGCCCTGTTTGAAGGTTTTATACAAATTGGCGACTTCAATCAAGGGCGGCATGGCGACTCTCCGCTAACACTGCATCGGCATGGTAACAGGCCACCACATGATTTTCTGCCGCTTCCACCAATTGGGGCGGAATCTCCCGACATTCGGCGGTGGCAAAACTGCACCGTTCATGAAATTTACAGCCTGTCGGCGGAGCAATTAAATCTGGAGGGCTGCCGGGGATGCTGGTCAATTCTTCGCGTCCGGTGCTGAGGCGGGGGGAGGCCTGCATCAATCCCAAAGTGTAGGCATGGCGTGGGGCATAAAAAATCTCATTGACCGGCCCCATTTCCACAATTTCACCCGCGTACATGGTGGCAACCGTATCGGCAATTTCCGCCGCAATCGCTAGGTCGTGGCTAATAAAAATAATGCTGAAATTAAATTCGCTGCGGATGCGGGCAATCACATCCAGAATGCTGCGCTGGGTCAAAATATCGAGCGCTGTCGTTGGTTCATCCAGAATCAATACCTGCGGATTCAGCAGCAGCGAGAGCGCAATCAGCACCCGTTGGCGCATCCCGCCGCTTAACTGGTGTGGATAGGCATTAAACACCCGTTCGGGGTCAAGACGGACTTTGAAAAACAAATCCATTGCCCGTTCCTGCACTTCGCGCCGATGGGTGATGCCATGCGCCGCCGCCGTATCGTAAAACATATCCCGAATACGAATGACCGGATTCAGGGAATTTTGGGCAGCTTGAAAAACCATCGCACATTCCGACCAGCGAAAGCGCCGCAGCGCGTTTGTCCCGAACCGCAGCACATCTTCCGTTCCGCCCTCACGGTAATTGTAGAGAATCTGGCCCTCGACTTTGGCATTACTCGGCAGCAAACGCATCAACCCCAGATTGAGGGTGGACTTGCCACAGCCGCTTTCACCAATCAAGGCCAGCGATTCGCCTTCGTGCAAATCAAAAGACACATGGTTCACCGCCTTGAGCCACCCGCGTGGCGTGCGGTAGCTAACGGAATAATCTTGGACACTTAACACCACTTTTTTCATAAAAATCCTTATTAATCTGACCCCTATCCCCAACCCTTTCCCCGTAAACAGGGAAAGGGAGCGTAGAAAAATCCCTCCTTGCTGGCGGGGAGGGAAGAAGGGTGGGGTTTAAACCCCCGACCTTAAACGCGGGTTGAAAATTTCTTCCAGCGAACGGGTGAACAACACCAGCGAGAGTTGAAACAACGCAATCGCCAAGATGGGCGAAATCAGCATACTCGCTGCGTCGGTGCTAAAAATCACGCCCTGCTGCCTGCCGTTAAAAATCATCACGCCCCAATCGGGTTCTTCCAACGGGACTAGCCCCAAAAACACCAGCCCGACCATCGAATACATGGCGGTGCGAATGGAGAAAATCATGTTGACCATGATGTAACTGATGAGGTTGGGCAGCACTTCGCGGGTGATGATATGAAACAAACCCAAATCCAGCGCGAAGGCGGCTTGCACATAATCCCGTTCGCGCAGACTCAACACCTGCGCCCGCACCGCCCGCATGAGGACAGGCCAACTCAAGGCCGCCAGCAGCAGCGCCAGATAAATCCGGTTATCAAAGGTCAAAATACTGGTCAGCACAAGGAGCAAGGGAAATTGGGGAATCGTCAAAATGAAATTGGCAATGGCGGAAAGTATCTGGTCAAGCCAACCGCCGACCAGCGCAGCGAGTGCGCCCACCCCCACCGCAAGTACCGTGGAGAAAACCCCCGCTTGCACAGAGGTGATAATCAACTTTTGCCCGCCGTAGACAATCTGCGAAAGTACCGAACGGCCTTTCCAATCCAAGCCCAAGGGGTGTTCCTCCGAAGGGCCTTGCAACAGGGTCAATTTGCCCGGCACACGGCGGTCAAAACGGGTTTCGCCCTCATATTCAATGAACAATGGACCAAACACGGTCATCACAAAGAAAAATGTCACCCCTAAAAAGCCCAGAAAACCGGCTTTGTTCCGCAGCAGCGCCTGCGATGCCGCCCGGATGGTGTTGCCGAGTGAGGCCATCGTCCGCATGAAAAACGCGATACGGGTTTCATCAAAATTGACTTCTTCCAGCCGCGCCCGTGAGGTAAAGGGGTCTTGAAAATCGACATACACATGGGAGATGACCACCGCCGTGGTGAGCAAAATCATCGGTAGTCCGCCCAAAAATCCACAGGCAAAGCCGCTGAGGATACAAAAAATGAAGCCAAGCAGCGCGGGGGCAAATTTGCGGTAATACACCCCGACTCCCAATGGAATCAGGCCGCAAAGCACCCCGATAATGAATCCTTCGGTGCTAGCAACGGTTTCAAAGCCACTCATGGTTATTTTTTCTCCAGCCGCACACGGGGATCCAAGAAGCCATAGGCCAAATCCGCCAGAATATTAGAAAACACCACCGAAAACGCAATCACCAGAAACACCCCCTGCATGGTGGTGTAATCGCGGAAACGGATAGCATCTGCCAAAAGCCGTCCCAAACCGGGATAGAGGAAAATTGTTTCCACAATGACCGACCCCCCCACCACAAAACCAATGCTAATGGCGAGCCGGGTGACAAGTGGCAGCATCGCGTTACGGCCTACATAGGTGGTTAAAATACGCCGTTCACTCAACCCGCGTGCATGGGCAACCGTGATGAAATCTTCGCCCAAGGTCGAAATTGTGCTGCTTTTCATGGTCAGAATCCACCCACCCACCGAGGTTAAAATATAGGTCAGCATGGGCAGCGCGGCATGTTGAAAGAGGGTTTGCATATATTCAAACGTAAAACCAGGTTCAATTTCCGGGTCAGCCCCACCCAGCACATCCCCCACCTGAAACCAACCCAACTGCACCCCCGCAATCAGGATGAGCAGCAGCGCGATTAGAAAATCGGGGATGCCATACATGATAGAGGAAAAGGCAGTCAGCACATTGTCCAGCACCCCGCCGCGCCAATAGGCCATCGCCATCCCCGCGAAAATCCCCACGGTGAAACTCACCAGCAGCGATGTTCCCACGCTGAACAATGTCCACGGCAGGTAACGCAAAATCTGGTCGGTCACATATGTGCCGCCAGAGGTGATGGACTGCCCCATATTCCCCCGCAGAAGTTTTCCCATATACTCAAGGTACTGGATATAACTGGGTTCGTCGGGGTCAAAGTCGAACAACCCCGCCGCTTGGCTTTCGGCTTGTTCCATCGAGATATTCTGCACCCGCATGAGTTCAAAAACTTTAATATCGTAGGGATTGCCCGGCATTTCCCGAATCATGAAAAAAGTCGCGGTGGTCACAAGCCAAATCGTTAATAAGCCCTGTAAAACTACTCGAAAAATATAACTCTGCCAGAGGCGTTTTAGGGTATCCAACATCCAATCCTCAAATGAAGCCTAAGTACGGGGAAGAACCTACCCCTCTCAAAATAGAAGAGGGGTAGGCAAAAGAGGTAGGTTAGCTAGCGGGAGAGAGCATCCCGTTCAGCAAGTACCACAACACAAAGTGGTCGGTGCTGGGGTTTTGCAAAATCGGGTCGCCATCTTCCGGTGCGCCGGCAATCAGGCTTTCGTTCCACGGTTCGATGCTGACGAGGACATTCAAGGGAATGTAAATCATCAGGTCGTTGTAGATTTTGGCAATCTGTCCGGCGACAGCGCGTTGGGCTTCCAAGTCCAACCCTGCGCTCGAAGCGGTAATCAAATCATTCAAATTGATTTGTTCACCGTTGTATTCAAATTCCATCTGGAAATCCATACCGGGACGACCATCGCCCAAGCCAATATAGTTGAAACGGCGGACGGGGTTGGCAAAGTGACTGGCAGAGAAAGGTGTACCAGAACCCCAACTCCAGATGGAGAGGTCAAATGTACCCGCAAACACATTATCGCGGGATTCTTGCCACGGCAGGGCGCGGGCAGACACATCAAAACCAAACGAATTCAACTGTTCAATCGCGTGTTGGGAAGCGGCGGAGAAGTCCGCAAAGTCGGCGGGGAAGGTGTATTCGGCGGTCACAACGTTACCGTCGGCATCGACCCATTTGCCATCATCATTTTTGCTAAACCCGACGCTTTCCAAGAGGGCTGCGGCACGGTCAGTGTCATATTCGTAGCGGTCAAGCGCATCAATGTCTTCTTGATTGAGCAGTTGCGGCACAAATGGATCCAAAATCCCCGCCATATATTCGGTGGGAATCGCGCCGAAGCCGTTGGTCAGGAAGGCATTTTCTTCACGGTTAATCACCAGCGCCACTGCCTGACGAACTTCCTTAATATTCCACGGGGCTTTGGCGTGGTTGAACAGCAGCGCCGGGCCGTAAGTGCGTGGGGTGGCAATCATCCGCAAACCCGCATCCAAAAAGGCTTGTTGGGTGGTGGCGGGATACACATTGGTTGACCATGCAATCGAACCATCCAGCACCAACGGGGTGGTGGCTTCGGTTTCGCCCGCCCACAGGCGAATTTCACCAAAATTGACGGTTGAGGAGAACAGGCTGTTGGGCTGCCAACGCAGGGTCATGTAGCTGTCACTGACATCATCAAGGGTATAGGTATAGGGGCCGCTTGCCAGCAATTGTTCGGGGCGGAATTCGGTAATTTCAGTACGGAGCGCTGTCCATTCTTCGCTGTCATTGGTTGCGCCACTGTCATACAAAGCGGTGGCTTTGGCTGCCAGATCTGCATAGGTGGCGGCGGCAACAATGTATTCTTTCAAAATTAGGCGTTCCGCCAAGTAGGAAGGATCACCGCTAAACACAAAGCGAACGGTTTTATCATCGACTTTTTCGACGGTGGCAACATAGTTAAACTGAGTCCAACCCATGATACGCCCAATGGCATAAGTCGCCAGCACATCATCGGCGGTAATGGGGCTGCCATCGCTCCACATTGCTTCGGCATTAATTTTTAATTCATAGGCGGTATTGTCTTCGGTAAAACCCCACGATTCCGCCAGCATCGGCATATATTCGCCCGTGGCAAACATATAAAACGCGGCGGGCATTTCGACCATCTGACGGAAAACCACCCCTAAATTGTCATTGGGGCCGTTGGCTGCAAAGCCATTCAGGTTGTGATCCGGCAGGGGTTTGTAAGGCCATGTTCCAAAAAATGTACCAGCAGGGGCATCTTGCGCTTGGGAAGGACGGGCAGAAATCCCCAAGGCCGTAACCGCTAGCAGGAGCGCTAGGGCGACAAAAAATAGACGTTTCATAAGACTCTCCTAAAAAAGTTAATTGGCCTAGAGTGGTATAGGCCACTGCCTATGAGGATAACTTCTTTTGAAACAAATTGCAAACCCAAATGTTGAAAACCAAACGGAGTGGGTCATGGAAAAAAAGCACAAGATTGCAGCGGATAAAGGGTGGATTGAACAACATGACCAATTGATTTCTTACGGCTATTTGGGTACAACAAAGGGATGTTTTTGGCATATGCGTTTCATGCAGTTTAATAACTTCCCTTACACAATGCGGGAAAATCCCCACCCTCAATCCCTCCCCAATGCTTTGGAGAGGGAAGCCAAAGGCAGGGTGGGGTCAAAAAATGCCCCAAAACGCCATTCTGCGTAAGGTAAGTTAATGAATGAACACGGAGAGGCGTGGTCGCTGACCCGTGCTGATTCGTGTGTAGGTGCAATCAATGGATCGATGTTGACTCTACAGATGAAGCTGAGTCGGTTGGGTTGCTCAAATAATTTTTCCCTGCGATACCCCCAAAAATGATGGTTGCAGTTAACGAAAATATCATTTGGCACTTTTTAAACCGTTATCCATCAGCGAAAATAGATTTTAATAAATTCTTCTTAGATATTTCCAATACAGTTGCACACCATTAACGCTTACAGCCTAGTATATTATTCGTAATGGTTAGGTGGCAAGCAAGTAAAAAAGGTGAATAGATGAATTACGTCAAGCAAGACCTTATTGATGGTGTGAAACAGGTGCTTCAAAACCTCTCTGGGTCAGCCATTACCGCTTCTGCTTATGACACTGCGTGGATTGCTCGTATTCCTAGCTTAGCGGACAGATCCCAACCGATGTTTCCGCATTGCTTGGCATGGATCATTCAAAACCAACTTCCCGATGGCTCGTGGGGAGCCGAAAATCTCGAATATTTTCATGACAGGATCATCTCGACTCTCAACTGTATTGCCACGCTCAAACGGTGGAGCAGCGCTCCCGATGCCGTTTATCGGGGCGAACAATACATCCGCCAGAATCTGGAAAATCTGCAAAAAGATACCTATGCGACGGTGGGGTTTGAACTGATTTTTCCGGTGCTGCTGACGATTGCCCAAGTCTTGCAGCTCGATTTGCCCTACGATTCGCCCGTCATTCAAGCTATCAACGACAAACGAGAGGCCAAACTCAAAAAAATCCCGCTTGAATTGGTCTATCAATATCCGACGACGATTCTTCATTCACTGGAAGGGCTCGCGGGGTCAATTGAATTTGACCGCATTTTTGCCCACCAAGCGGCGAATGGCTCTTTTTTAAATTCGCCTTCGGCAACCGCCTTTGTGTATATGAACACCGAAGATGAGGAAAGCCTGCGCTACTTGCGTGAAACACTGGATGTATTTGGCAATTTTGCCCCCGCCAACTATCCGATTGATATTTTTGAGACGCTCTGGGTGTTGAATGACATTCACTATCTTAATCTGGAAAGCCACTTTGAAGCCGAAATCCAAGAAAAATTGGATTATGTGGAAAAGCATTGGACAAAACATGGGCTGCCATGGTCAAAATTTGTCCAGATTCCCGATTTGGATGATACCGCGATGGGCTTTAAACTTTTGCGGATGCACGGGCGGGATGTCTCCGGTGAGGTTTTCCAGAAATTTTATGACGGCAACCGGTTTTTCTGTTTCCCCGGCGAATTGGACTCCTCCGTCAGTCATCTGGTTAATTTGATGGATGCCAGCAAGTTGCGTTATGCCGATGAAGCCATCCTAGAACAAGCAGAAGCCTATTGCCGTGACTATCTCCGCCAACAGTTAGAACAACCCGTGATTGAGGACAAATGGGTCACGGGGCGGGATTATAAATCCATCATTCGGCATGGGCTGGACGCGAATCCATTTTATACCGCGCCCTTTGTGGAACAGCAAAAACGCCTGCGCTTGTATGAAGACAGCATCATGCGCGGGCATTGGATCGACAAATCTATTTACTATGTCCCGCCGATTAACATGCAAGATTTGCTCGATTTAGCCCTCGTCGAACAACAGGGGCAGCGTGGGTTGTTCCAAACAGAGTTGCAAACCCTTGAAGCATGGGTCGACACCCACCCCTCAATTTTAAAAGCCCGGGCGCTGTCTACGCTGTTCATTAGCTTCAATATTTTCCCCAAACCAGACCAAGCAACTGCCCGTTGGTTGTTCTCCAAAGCAACACTGTACCTGTTTGCGGCGGACGATTTGCTAGACTCCAATGAGCTGACCTTAGACCAGCAACAGCATTTAATGACGGTGCTGGAAAAACGCGATGCGTCTCATGTGCAGCTTTCCAACCCGTCGCATGTCGCAAAGGTGCAAGATTTAGTAGCGGTGATTGACGAAATTATAGCCGATGTCAGCCGGGTGCAGAATCGGGATATGACGGCGGTGATGGCGCAGATCTGGAAGGACAATTTGGCCGCCAACAAGCTTGAAACGACCCACAAATACAACCGCACCCAGCCCACTTTTGAGGACTATCTGGACTACGGCAAAGTGACCATTGGCACACCCTTAGCGCTGGCGGTGGCGTTTTATGGATTGCAACCGAATTTGCCGGATGTCACCCAAACCGCACCCTACAGTGAAATCATTAATCTGGGGGCGGAAATGACCCGTCTGCTCAACGATATTCGTTCTTTTGACCGTGAACAGGCCGAAGGCAAAATCAACAGCATTCATATTTTGATGGCAGAGGGCATGACAAAAGAAGCTGCCGTGGCATACATCCACAATGACTATACCAATACCATGCGGATGTTACAGGCCGAAGCACTCAAGAAAGATGCCTTCCAGCCATTTTGCCAGTTGGTGTTTAATTTGTGTCGGACTACGGCATGGTTCTACCAAGCCAACGATTTCCACGACTACCAAACCGAATTGCTGGCAGTGCATTAAATGCCAAAGATATGATCTTGAGCGGAATCCCAATCCAACTGCGGCATTTGCTCATGTAAAGTTTGAAGTGCTTGCTCAAGTGATGGGTAAAATTCGTAGCGCAAGCCCATCACTTGGGTGAACATCGTGCCTAAAAAGCTGAGGGCGCGGTTGTTCTGGATGGTGATGACTTTTTTGAGGTTCGGCTCTTTGGCAAAGGTCAGCAGTTCATTCAGTTGAAAAACCGAAACGTGGCTGCTAACAACATCCAGCACATTGGTGATAAGAATAATATTATTGTCGGGATATTTCCGCATGAGCCGAACAACCTTCTCGTTGCCTTCGGTCAGGTCGCGCTCTTGCAATACACTGCCGTTATAAATATAAATAACGTGGCCTTCGAGATACCACTGCACATCCATCGTCATTGTTTCCACCTTCTCGCTCATGATTTTTGTAATACCTAACTATTCGTTCGTGCTTTCTCTCATTATCCTCTAATATTTTCGATTCGGTAATGGATTGAGAGGAAATTTCATTAAGAATTCAGATTTGGAGAGGATTTGAGAGAAATTTAGAAAGCGTAAGACAAGGGATAGAAAACCCCTTGCCTCATAACAATTATTGTCGTTTGAAATTTATCCTTTGACCGACCCCGCCAGCAGCCCACGAATGAAATAGCGACCTGCCAGAATGTACACCAGCAAGGGCGGAAGCGCCGCCACCAGCGCACCAGCCATTGTCTGATTCCATTTGACCGCTTCACCCCCTGCCAACTGCGCCAACCCGACGGTAAGGGGTTCGGCATCTGTCCCGCTGGTGAGCATGACTGCGAACAAAAATTCATTCCAGATTTGCGTCACCTGCCAGATGATGACCACCACAAAGCCGGGGATGGAGAGGGGGAACACAATGCGGGTGTACAGGTCAAAAAAGTTCGCGCCGTCCATCATGCCCGCTTCGAGCATTTCGTCAGGGATTTCCACGTAAAAATTACGGAAAATCAGCGTGGTAATCGGCAACCCGTACACCACATGAATCAAAATCAATCCCGGTAGCCCGCCGTATAAATCCACCTGTCGCAAAAAGTCGAACAGGGGAATCAAAATGGCTTGGTAAGGGATGAACATGCCAAACAACATCAGGGGAAA
Organism: uncultured Anaerolineae bacterium; assembly: GCA_964639245.1. Classification (GTDB taxonomy): domain Bacteria; phylum Chloroflexota; class Anaerolineae; order Aggregatilineales; family J027; genus SB15. Next base: position 215,661 of record CAZXCU010000008.1, on the reverse strand, counting down.
GAGGATTTTCTCGCCGGGGATATGCCACTTAGACAGCACGTAGCCGTTCAACGACCCCATCAGCGCGGAAAGAATCGTCGCCACGGTGACAAGAATCAAACTGTTGTTGATGCGGTTGCCAAATTCCTCATACACTTCCTCAAAACTCTGCCAGTAAATGCTCTCTGGCAAATCCCATGCGGTGTTCAGGTTAACTTTATCGGGCGATTTGAGTGCCGTCACCACAATCATATAAATGGGGGTGAGGTAAACAAACGCCATGCCAATCAGCAGCGTATAAATGACGGTACGGCGGAGTAAGTAGGGGAAACTTTGCGCTCGCATGGCTATTTTTTCTCCTCTTTGAGGGATGTATACAGATAGGGGATGATGACCATTGCCACCAACACCAGCATGACAATCGCTACCGCCGAAGCAATCGCAAAACGGTTAGAACGGAAAGCGGTATAGACCAGAATCCCCGGCACCATTGTTTTACCGTTGTCTGGCCCGGCCATCGCAAACACAAGGTCGAAGATTTTGAGCGAGATATGCCCCAGAATAATCATCGCGCTCAGGGTAATCGGACGCAGCAGGGGAATGATGATGTTGGTATACACCCCGATTTCAGTTGCCCCGTCCACACGCGCCGCTTCGCGCAGTTCTTCGGGAATCCCGCGAATCCCTGCCAAAAACATCGCCATCGTATAACCGGACATTTGCCAGATTGCCGCTAAAATCACCCCCGAAAGCGCCGCGTTATAGCCTTTGGGTTGTTCGGCAGAGGGTGTGGAAAGCGGCAGCCAGATTTCATCCCACAGCCCCGCAATGTACACCAGCGCGACTATGATGAATGACACGCCTAAATATTGGACAGGTCGCCAACTGCGGTGTGAGTCTTCCTGTGCATCCAGAAAACTGCCCTCGGATTGATAGTAGCGCCAACCCAACGAAGCCAGGCCAACCACCACGGCCAACGGCAAATTGATGCTGTTGCCTTCGTCCACCAGACTGGCAACAACAAACGCCAGCAGCGTGACCAGCGCGAATTGCACCACCACCTTAGCAATGACCCCGATACGGTCATTTTCTTGGCTAAGGTAATTAAAAATGAGGAATCCCAGAATCGCCAAACCAATGTAAGTGATATACAGGGGGACATCCATCCATTCAAATGTCCACAGCGACTTTTTGCTATTGACCCACCCCTGATCAATCTCCCCCAGTCCGAGCAAACGTTCTGGCAGAATGTTAATCCCGCCGTTGGGCTGGAGCATCCAGCGCCAGACTGTCCCGGTCACGACAAATGACAAGGACATGGGGACTAAAAAGGTGGTACGGAAAAAACTTTCAAAGGCAACTTTTTGGTCAACCAGAATCGCCAAGCCGAATCCCACCGCCACGCATCCCCCGATGAAAAACACGGTGAAAAAGAAGGTGTTAATCATCGAGTCGCGGAAGCGCAGTTCGCGGACAGCGGTCATGAGTTGTTTGTAGTTGTCTAACCCGATGAAACTGCGTTCGACCCCTTCTTGCAACGGGGGTTTTTCTTGCTGGTTATTCCCCCAGTCGGTCATCGAGGTCTGCACGGAGAGGCCAATAAAGCCATACACAAAGATGCCGAGTAAAACAATTGAGGGCAGCAGCATCAAAAAGGCAAACATTCGGTCACTTCGACTTCGCATGAAGCACTCCTTTTAAGGTGTTAGGCAGGTGGTTTTAGGGATTAGGAGAAAAATAGAAAGAAAAAATTCAATATTTTTGCCTATAGCCTAAGACCTAGCGCCTAACAGCTATTATAAAAAAGCCCCGTCATAATGAACGGGGCTGTGGGTAGTTACCTTAAAATCGTGGAATTATCCACCGCACGCGCCGGAAGCCGCGCACACTTCGGCCATGACCGCTGCTGCTGCTTCTGGCCCGGCATCAAAGAAGGTTTGCATGATGACACCGAATTCGCCAGAGAAGCTCTCGTTGGCGGCGGCACCATGTACCAAGCTGGAAGCGAGGGTGTTGGCTGACCAATCCGCCGCAGCCGATTGCAGGTACGGGTTGTAGAGTTCGGCGTTGGTCACGTCCGCATCAATACGAGCGGGGATGGAACCCTTGAGGGGGTTGAACGCATCTTGACCAGCAACCGAGCCGAGCAGTTTCAGCCATGCAATCGTGGCATCACGGTTAGGCGCGCCCACGGGCAGACCAAAGCTGTCGGACAACCAGAGGAATGTGCCTTCGGTACCGGGGGCAGCCGCCCAACCGAAACCTTCACCGGGGACGAGACCGAGCGTGGTGGTCATGTAACCGGCAGCCCAGTCACCCATGACGTTGAAAGCGGCTTCGCCAGCGACCATTTTGTCAGTCGCCTGCTGCCAGCTCAAGCCAGCGGCATCGTCAGCAACGTTGGAGCAAGCCAGCACTTCACCAAATTTCGTCCAGACGGCAATCATTTCTTCGCCAGCCGGGTCAAGTTCACCTGTCCAGAGGGCGTTCCAACCTTCGGCACCCAACACTGACAGGGCGACGCTTTCCCACAGGTGGTTCTGAGTCCATGCTTCACCCACGACCAACGGCACAACGCCTTGTTCTTGGATGGCCGGGCAAACGGCAAGGAAATCGTCCCATGTGGCGGGGGCTTCAATACCCCATTCTTCGAGTTTGGCGGGGTTGTACCACAGCACATTGGAGCGGTGAATGTTGACAGGCACGCTGTAAATGCCACCTTCATAGCTCATCGCGTCCAGAATACCCTGCGGGAATTTGTCCAACCAGCCTTCTTCTTCGTACAGGAAGGTCAGGTCTTCCATCCGTTCAGCAACGACGTAGGTACCGGTCAGTTCTTGACCTGCATGAACTTGGAAGGTGCTTGGGGGTTCGTCACCCAGCATACGGGTTTTCAACACGGCGCGGGCATTCACACCCGAACCACCGGTAACGGCGGAGTTAATCACTTCGACATTCGGATTTTGTTCATTGTAGAGCGCGATGAGGGCTTCCAAAGCGGGGCCTTCATCACCTGCCCACCACGAGAAAATTTCCAATTCGCCGGAAAGATCTTGCGCGGTGACAGGGACGATTGCCAGCGCAAACAGCGCGACAACCATAAGGAGACTAAAGACTTTTTTCTTCACAACTCACCTACCTAAATACAATTGAAAGGAAATCTAACCATGTAGATTTTGCCCACTTTTGCAAATTTTTGCAACACAATATGTCAAAATTACCCAAAAAGAAGTGAGGATAATTACTAGAAGGATCGCCAGAGCAGCAGGGTTTGGCGCTGGTGGGTGAAACCGACAATCCATTCCCCATCAGGACTCCATGTGGCGCTGGTGAGAAATTCAAAATCCCGATATTTTTGCCATGTGCTGGTACGCCACAGACTCGCTACCCTGTTGCCTTCAGAGACAGTCAGCAAAAAACGCTTGTCCTGCGACCATGCAATGTCAGTGGATGAGGCGCTTATTCCGCCTTCGTAGGGCAGGGTTGCCAGCAGTTCGCCCGTGTCGGTATCCCAAACATAGACACTGCTAACGGACATGGCGGCGGCTTGTTCCCCGTTCCATGTCACACTGAACGGATACGGAAAATCAAGCAAATCCCATGTGGTGATGACCTTGCCGGAGGCTGCATCCCAGATATGAAAACGGGTGAGTTCATTAAACGGCGACCATGTTAAAATTTGTGTGCCGTCCGCGTTCCATAATCCGTCAAATACGCCGTAGCTATCATGCGGCATCAGGAACAAAACTTGCCCTTGTGTTATATCACGCAGGGCAGCGTCACCATCATAATTAAAATCAATAATTTTGTTGCCAAACCAGCGCGGCTCACGCACAAACCCCTCAAAATAAGTAAAAAGTGGCTCTGTTTGGGTGCCGAGGCGGGTCATGTCCCAGATGCTGGCACTCCATGTGTTTTGGTGCGATCCCCAGAGGCGTGTCCCATCGGCGTTCCATGCCACGCGGGAAAATCCCCCTTCCTGCACATATCGCGCCAGCACCTCCCCCGACTCGGCATCCCACCACGCCGCGCCGTTGTCATCTGCCACCAGCAGTTGGCGGCCTTCCTGACTCCACAAAATTTGATGCACGGCAACGGACGGGAAAAGCGCGAGCAAAATGCGGGTGGATTGGCGCTCCCAAATACGCACTTCATAGGCGCTCCATGAGACAAACCGTTCTCCCTGTGGACTCCAGCGCACCCCCAATACAGGTGAATTATGAGGCAGTTGGTAGCGCAGTTCGCCTGTAGCCATATCCCAGAGATAAATACTGCTGCCGGCGGTGGTCGCTAACAGGGTGGCATCGGGACTCCAATCGAGGGAGGTAAGCGGCGCATCGTGGGAAAAAGTCCATTGCGGCGGGATTTGAGCGCTGGCTTGAGGGAGCGATAAAAAAACGAGCAGGGTGAGGAGAATGATTTTGACCATGATAGCTGCTCTCAACTTGAAGATCATGTGATAAAGAACCCCTCCCTCCCCAAAACGTCGGGGAGGGAATAAGGGAGGACACACATCTTACTGCGAAACAGGTACTTGTCCCTGCACCAATTCAAAATAATCGGCAATCGCCCAGCCAATCACGCCATCAAATTCAACCTGATACCAGAAGCCATCAGCACTCAAGGCGAGGAGTGTGCCTTCTTCGCCCCAGCCAATTTGCCCAATCTGACGGGCATTCAGGCTCGGTTCCTGGCGCAAACGCAAATTGCCAAGCGAACGGACAATCCCGGAACCTGTGGTGGTGGCGGGTGCTGCCGTTGCAGTCACGCTGGGGTCAACGGTTGCCCCTGCAACGGGAGTCGTGGCTTGAACAGGCTGGCTGCCCGTGACAATATCGCCCTCAATCACGAAAAATTGAGACTGTGACCACCCGACAATGCCGTTGTAATTAATTTGATACCAGTCGCCATTTTCAGAAATCCCGACGACTTCGGCCTGTTCACCCCACCCGATGAAGGCAATGCGCGGGCTTTGCAGGCTGGCATCGGCGCGAATACGAACATTTGCTTGGGCGGTGACGACCCCACTGGCATTCCCCACAGGCGGAACGGACAAGGGCGATTCCAGCACCACATTATTGGGCGCGACCACCGCAGGTTCTGCCCCCGCCACCACTTCAAATGGCTCGGCAATTGCCCACCCGATGACACCCTCATAATTAATTTGATACCAGCTACCATCTGCGCTCACTGCAATGAGTTCGGCAACTTCGCCCCAGCCGATAAAGCCAATGCGCGGGCTATCAATATCCGGCTCTTGGCGAATCCGCACATTGTCCAGCGAACGGACTTGTCCGGTAGCAGCGGCAGCACCGGGCGCACTGACCACCGAAGGCTCAGAGGGAAAAGCGGTGGCAACCACTTCGGGAGCAGCATCGGTCACAGGTTCGGCTTCGCCAGCCACAAAAGTAAACCATTCGCTGACCGCCCACCCGATAACATTGTTAAAATTCAATTGATACCACACCCCATCGCTGGTCGAACCCAGATAAATGGCGATGTCGCCCCACCCAATCAAGGCAACTTTGTCGCTGGTCAAGTTGGGTTCGGCACGCAAACGCACATTGCCATTCGCCCGAACAAGGCTGTTGGGGGTTTGCAGCGCAGGATCAGATTCCAGAGTCGGTTTTTCAGTATTGGCAAAGGCAAAACTGGCGGAGACAAACATCATCACCAGCACCACCCACCACACGAGGAGTTGTCGTGTTGTTTTCATTCTCAAATGCTCCTTAAAAGCAAGTATTTTTTCTACGTGCCTTTATATCCCATGTACGGAAATGCCGCAATAAGACGGGTGTGCTATAATTTGCGTTTTTGGGAAAATTACTCGGAAAATCGAGAAACGATGAGTCACATTTTCATTAGTTACAGTCGTGACGATCAAGCCTATGCCCGTCAGCTTGCCATTTACCTGCAAGACAAAGGCTTTAAAATCTGGATTGATGACCGGATTAATTTTGGTGATGCGTGGTTTCGGGAAATCAGCAAAGCTATCCGTACCTGTGGCGCGTTTATTGTGGTTATGTCGCCGTCTGCGGAAGCCTCCGAATGGGTGCATAAGGAAATTTTAATTGCCATCAAGCGCGAAAAACAACTGAAATATAACATTATTTTCCCCCTGCTGTTGGACGGCGAAGAATTTGATATTTTGATTGACCGCCAATTTGACAGCGTAAAAGAGGGCATCATGCCACCGCCAAGCTGTTTGAATATGCTGGCACAGGTTGTCCCACAGGAAAAAGTCTCCGCCCAAGCCAAACAATGGCTCGACAAAATTCAGGACATCAAAACCGAACCCCAGCAGCGTTTGGAAGCCGGTCTCGAACTTTCTGCGGTGGGGGATTCCCGGTTGGGAGTCGGGTTGGGGGAAAATGGCCTGCCTGTGATTGATTGGGTGCAATTGGCGGGTGGCAAATTTTATTATCAAAAAGCGGATAGAGCCGATGTAAGCGGGTTTTACATGGCGCGTTATCCGATTACCTACCAGCAGTTTGAAGTTTTTGTCGAGGATGGCTACCACGATGCCCGCTTCTGGGAAGGCTTGGCACACCGACCCGAAACCGCCGCGCCGCAAAAATGGCAGCACGGCAACCACCCCCGCGAAAATATCAACTGGTTTGAGGCGCTGGCGTTTTGTCGCTGGTTGTCCAATTGGCTGACCGGAGAAATCCCCACCCTTGAAAATATCCTGCGCTGGCCTGTCCGTTTGCCCACCGAACAGGAATGGGAACGTGCTGCACGCGGTAAACGTGACCGTCGCCACTATCCTTGGGGACGGGACTATCTGGCGGGTTACGCCAATATAGATGAAACACGCTCCAATCGTGGCCCCTACCGCTTGAATCGTACCACTGCCGTCGGGATGTATCCGCATGGGGCATCGCCAGAAGGTCTGTTGGATATGAGTGGGAATGTCTGGGAATGGACACTTTCACCCTATAGCACCTCAAACGGCTTGAATCTGGGCGGGACGGATGGACGGGTGCTGCGTGGCGGTTCTTTCGATTATTTTGAAAAAGATTGTAGGGTCATGTTCCGTCTGAACAGCTATCCCGATTTCCGCTATGACAACATCGGATTCCGCGTTTGCCGCACCTTTTGAACAAAATGACAGGGTTTTGGGTAAGGAGTGGTGAGTAGGTGATTTTTGGTTAAAATAGTCGTTGTAAAAGTTTTTTTAAGGATGACTTTGACCAAAAACCGAAACTGCTTCTGAGAACTTACCTTACACAAAATAATTTTTGTCCCCGCCTGTGTAATGTGAGATGATAACTTTTTGGAGTCTTTCTTATTATGTCGCATATTTATTTGAGTTATGTTTTAGCCAATCAAGACTACGCCCATAAGCTGGCAAATCAACTGAAAAATAACGGGTTTCATGTCTGGTTAGACACCGACCCGATGCGCTTAAATTCATGGCGGGCAACGGTAGAAGGCATCAAAGGCTGTGCCGTGTATGTGCTGGTCATGTCCCCTGAATCGTATGATTCAGCGTGGGTGCAGCGCGGATTGCTGCTGGCGCTGGCCTACCAGAAGCCGATTTTGCCCCTGTTACTGAGTGGCGGCAATTGGCCTGTGTTTGATTTATCGCTCATGGTGAATGTGCGCGATGGCGAACTCCCCGAAGAAGAATTTTTGCGTCATCTGGCAGCCTATACGCTTCCTTTGCAAAAACGCGGGTCGGATAAAACGCTTAAAGTCAATGAGGACTTGATGCCCTACGATGCGTTTCACGGCATCCAGCGTTTTTTTGCGGCGCTGAAAGAGAAACACTGGGGACTGGCGCTGGCCTGTCTGGGCGAAATTGCCGCATCAGGCGAAATTCCCGTCCCCTTTGAACTCGATGAATTTGAAGGGATGCTGCGGGCTGAAATTGAAGAACGCTATCCACCTGTGCCACATGAGACCCTCCCCCCCACCCCCCGCGAAAAACAATATGACATTTTGCGTCAGATATATCTGTATCTGGACGCGGAGCAGGCTTCGCAAGCGCTGGAGCGATTCTGGGAAAGTTATCCCGGTTATGATCCCGATGGCTTGGCGGAAAAATATCAACGACAGGGGATTTTGCCTTCCCCTATCTTGGAGCAAAGCCTGCAAATCGCCCAACAGGGGGATACCCGAAACGGGGTCGGTTTGCGAACCGATGGTCTGCCGGGCATTGCATGGGTGGAAATTCCCGAAGGGGAGTTTATCTACCAGCAAAAAGAACGGCTCTACCTTGAAACGTTTTATCTCGCCAAATACCCGATTACAAATCTACAATTTCAAGCCTTCATTGAGGCCAACGATGGCTATTTTGACCAGCGCTGGTGGGATGGTTTTGTAGAACGCCCCGCCCAACCTGCCTCCGGTGCATGGACACTGCCGAATTTCCCGCGTGAAAATGTCAGTTGGTATGAGGCAATTGCTTTTTGTCGCTGGCTGTCCTACCGCTTAACTGACCAGATTCCACATTTGGATTATCCACATGTGTGGGCGGTGCGGTTGCCTTCCGAGTATGAATGGGAACGGGCGGCACGGGGTTTAGACGGACGCATTTATCCATGGGGGCGTTCCTATAAAGCCGGCTTCGCCAATGTGGACGAATCGCGGTTTAGTGCTGAATTTATCGGACAAACCATTGCGGTGGGGATGTATCAGCATGGGGCCACTGCGGAAGGCGTGTTGGATATGAGTGGGAATGTCTGGGAATGGACACTCAATGAATATGGGGCGGGGGAAAATATGGATTTAAGCCGATTGGCGCGGCGGGTGGTGCGGGGTGGGTCATGGAAACACAGTTCTGCCAGCGCCAAAGCCACCATCCGCCAGCATTTTTCAGCCGTCGAACGCCATCCCTTTGTCGGTTTTCGGGTATGTACCTCGATTTTGAAAGCACTATAATGACTAACTCACCTTTAGAGATTTATGGTAGTGTTCCACAGTCCACTATGGACAATAGAGACTGGTCATGTGGTTGAAGGTGCGGGTAGTATTACTGGACACAAGATATGAGATAATCGCCATAGATGTCCAATAGATCGTTGTCTTCATCCTTTCAGTTTACAAGTTTACCTCATTACACGTAAGGTGAGTTACTAATTTATATGATCATTGTGGGCTTAGTATTTTTTTCATGGTTGATCACAGGCTACCTAATTGCGCGGTACGGATTGGGTATGAGTGAACTGGTCACGCTTTTGCCGGTTGCATTAGGAACAGGTAGTGTTTTACATTTTTTCTTATTGAATATCCTCTTGCATTTTTTCCCTGTTTTGATAGCAGCATGGTTAGTGTTAGCCTTACTATGGGTAATCGGGATGCTAAGCTGGTATCTTCGCCGCCAACGGGTTACGCCCACATGCCTCAGCGTATCGCGGTTTCAAGCACTTGGTCTGCTGATATTCTGGTTTGTTATTGCTGGCGTTGTACTTAAGGCTTCTTCCACCAACATCAGCGCAGATGAAGAAGACCACAGTCCGCGTGCCAGCGTGATTGCCAGTGTGGGTTTGCCAGCGCGGTTTGCCATGCCTAGCTATGCCAATCCGAATAACTGTAATTTTTATCATTATGCCGAAAATGCAATGGCAGGCGTGCTGTCTCGACAAAGCGGCATGGTGCGATTGCTCGATGTTGTTTGGTTACGCACAGCTTACAATACGACTGCAACCTTAGGTTTATGCTTTTCCCTACTCTGGTTGTTGTTAGGGCGTAGAACCATCCTTTGGCCTGTCGTTGGCGCTGTCCTGTTTATGTGGGTAGGGCCGGGTCAGTGGTACGCCAATCCCATGAAAATCGTTTCATTCGACTATTTTTCTGCTGAAACGCTGCCTTTTCCCTATACTACAGGACTGATGACTTCTGCAATCAACTACATGGCAACACCCAATCCGATTGGTTTTTGGGTAGTTGCGCTGCTAGCCTATCTTGCGATGCTCCAGCTAGAAGGGCAAAGTTGGTTTATGTACGTCTCTATTGGAATGCTCGCAGCAACTTCAGCCGTGTTTTATACAACCGGTTCAATTCTGGTGTTCATCCCGATTGGCTTATGGCTACTTTTGCGGGTTTGGCAGCAGCGTTCACGCCGCGCTCTTACCCATTTGATACTGTATTCGGCAACAGGAATCATCATGTTAAGTATTCAGGGTGGGGTTGTCACGGACACTATTTTTTGTCCGCCCTTTGGCGAAGCTTATGCAGATTCGGCAGTCGTTCAAGAAAATGCCTCCCTCTTTGAATTTCGTCCTAGGCTGCCTGCTTATTCATTGGAACGCAGCAGTATCCCACCAGCACAACTCTACGATATAAACGATTGGGAACGGATTCTCACTGAGTGGGGCTTAGCTTTGCCTCTGTCTGTCTTTGTAACCGTTTATTTGGTTTGGACACGCCAAACCCATGCCGCCGTCATCGCGTTAGCCTGTTTTGGGTCGGTTATGTGGACATTTATCATGGTGAGTGAAGTCGTGCCATTTGACCACTATCGGCTGGCCTCACTACCCTTGTGGATGCTAACTTCATTGAGCGTGCTGCCACTTTATCAATTAAGCCTGCGTCCTGTTTGGCGATGGGCGGTGCTGGCAGGAGCAAGCATACTGTTCATCATGCTGACTGCCACTGATGGAGCCAACACCTTCTGGCGATTGACCCAACCCCGCACCCAGTCCAAAGTCATGAATCCCCTTGATGAGCAAGTTCGGCAGATCTGGTTTGGCAAACTTGACCCGTACACAGAAAGAGTTTGGGGCTTATCCTTGGCAGATGCCAGCCCCATTGCTGTTGCACGCACCCAAACTGCATTCGGAACGTTCGCCAATCTACCCGCCCATTTCAATTTAGCTGATGCCGAAAAACAGATCTTTGAGCGTTGGCAGCAAAGCCACTTTTTACCAGAAATCGTCCGTGAGGCAGGGTATCAATATCTATATTTAGATGAATCATATGCTCATCAAGTCGGTTGGTTGGGACAGCTAAATTTATCCAACCCCGCTTACTATCAGCTTATCGCCAATTATGAGCAAGGAGCAGAAACACGGCGACTCTATCGCGTGGTGGAAGGGGTCTGCCCCAGCGACAAAGGTTCCCGCTTAGGGCTGTCACCACAGGCTGCCAATGCCTACAGAGATTATTCATTCCCTGTTCAAGGCGTTATTTTTGACCCATCGAGTGAAATCACCGCCTTCAAGTTAGATGAAATTTTGCCCGTTGTGGGACGCTACGCCAATGGTTGGCACTGTCAGAATCTGGCAACGGATTCAATCTTTATGCTGCTCAGGATACTTGAACAACGCCAATTTGAGGCTGATTTGGATTTAACGCCTACCCAAGCAGAAGCCTTGACTGCATGGCGAACCAGTCGCCGTCCTGCCGATTTACAAGCATCTGGCGTAAAGTATCTAACGTTTAATGCGGAATGGTTCAGTTTTTTGAGCGAATCAGAAAAAGCCCAATTACAAGCAGACTATACATTGGTCTACACTTGGACATTGCCGTTTAATCCAAATATCCCCGTCTATTGGCTTTATCAGGTTAATTAAGGCATAGGGAGCAGGGTTAAACCCGTCACACGCTGAAAATGTTTACTGTTGAGGGTAAAAAGGGGTAGGTGATGATGAATCGCCGTCGCCGCGATAAAGGTATCAAAAATCCCTATGGTTTGGTTTTGACTTAAGAGTGTGGCATGAATCTTTGCTGCCTCAACCCAAATCGTTGCGATCATTGGATAAGCGGTTAAATGATTGAAATGAGTCTGAAATTCAAATTGCCTACCTGCACGACGTGCGCCTACTTCCAATTCAAAAATGACGATTTCGCTCACAACCGCTGTCCCATATTTTGCGATCGCTTGTTCATAAATAGTGGGTGATTGCTTTTGACGAATATGTCTTATAAGAATATTAGAATCAACAAAAAATACGGGTGGATTATTTAATCCTTGTCCCATTCCTGTTCCTCGTGCAGCAATTTTTCTAACCACTGTTGTTGAATTATATCTCTGGACTCTTGAATATACTCCTCTATATCTTCTTCCATGTCTGCCCACATACCACGAGTCCGGTTGACCATCTCTAAATATGCCGCATCAACGGGGTATTGCATCCCTAATCCACCGACTTCTGTTTTGATGTCCGAATCAGCTAAGGTGACTTGAATTTCTTCGCCTTCCGCCAAAGGGGGAATGGGCGAAATCGGCCTGAAGATGCCGTTTTCATAACGTAAGGTAATTTGCAGCATGAGTTGCCTCCTTTTCTTGTATTATATCATGCCGACCTTAAATATCCTTAAATTGGCTTGATACGCTAAGTCATTAATGAAACAATCAGGAGAAAGGATAAACCATGACTTTGATTCTACTGATTGAAGATGACCCCCTCATTGTTGGCCCGGTGATTCGCGCCCTTGAAGCGGCAGGGTACGAGGCCAAAAGCGCATCCGATGGCAAAAAGGGAATTGAAATGGCGCTGCAAGACCAACCCGATTTGGTGCTGCTGGATATTATGCTGCCCAAAATGTCCGGCTGGGATGTGTGCAAGGAACTTCGCGCCCGCAGCACCGTTCCCATTGTCATGCTCACCGCACTCAATGAAGAAATTGACCGCATTCTGGGTTTGGAACTTGGCGCAGATGATTACATTCCCAAACCGTTCAGCACACGGGAACTGCTGGCACGGATCAAAGCCGCGCTGCGCCGTGTCGAATTGGATACGCAGCACCAACCCGAAAGCAATCGGTTGTCTATTCTGGATATTACGCTCGATATGGCAACGCGACGGGTCTATAAAAATGGGCAGGAACTCCAACTGCGTTACAAAGAATTTGAACTGCTCAATTTGCTCATGGTCAATGCGGGGCAGGTTGTCACGCGGGCGGAGATTTTTGATAAGGTCTGGGGAACAGATTGGCTGGGGGATATGCGGACGCTGGATGTGCATATTCGCTGGCTACGTGAAAAAATGGAAGATGACCCCAGCCAACCCGCGTTGATTCAAACCATTCGCGGAATTGGCTATCGTTTTGCGACAGGTTAGGTTGATGAAATCGCTGCGAAATCGCTTTATTCTGGCCTATGTGGGTCTCATCATTGTGGGGTTCGGCGGGCTGGCCTGGATTGCCGGACGGCAGCTTTCTGATGCAGCACGTCAGGATTACCAGCGCCAAACTGTCAATGAAATTCAACTGGCTGCCGAGGGGATGGAACGCTCCTTATGGTCATATTATCAGGGGCAAATCACCGTCACCGAATTGGATGAAGTGCTGGCTTCCTACGAAGAACAGACCGACGCGGAATTAACCCTGTATTTGCCAGAAGAATTTCGACCCAACACCCCACCGGAACATGCCTACATTCTTTCTGAAGACCTCTACCAGTATTCGGAAATTGTGGGTGCATCACAGGGCAAAATTTTATTTGTCGAACGCAAGGATGAAACCGGAACACTGACCATTTATACCGCCGCGCCCATTTTCAGCCGTCGGGATTTTCTCGGTTATATCCAGATGAGCGAACCCGCCAGCAATCTCACCCAGCAAATTAGCGAACGCTGGGCTGCGCTGGGGGTGGGGGTGTTAGCGATTACCTTGATCTCCCTCATTGCCAGTATTTCGCTCTCGGCTTCCCTGATTCGTCCGCTTCAAAAATTACAAAATGCGGCGGCGGAACTCGCCAGAGGCAATTTGTCGCACCGCGCCCCACCGATGGGCGCACATGAACTGAATCAGGTTGCCAGCGCCTTTAATACGATGGCGAATCGGTTGGAGGCGATGTTAGAGGAACAGCGTGCTTTTGCCAGCAATACTTCCCACGAACTGCGAACGCCGCTCACCACGATGCGTCTGCGAACCGAAGCGCTCCGATACGATGAAACGCTGGATGACATCACCCGCACCACCTATATTCACGAACTGGATGATGAACTACTGCGAATGAGCAGCCTGATTGACGACCTGATTTTGCTCTCGCGGTTTGATGCCGGACGCGCCAAAATGGGAACGGATCTGATTGATTTTGGGCGTTTCGGGGAAAGTGTCTACCGCACCTTCGCGGTGGATGCTGCCGCGAAAGCGATTCAATTTCGGTTGATTCAGCCGGAAGGGGTGCAAGACCCCATCAAAGTGCAAGCCAGCCTCAACCACCTGACCATTTTATTTCGGAATGTGCTGGAAAATGCGCTCAAGTACACCCCAGAAGGCGGGGCAATTACTTGGCGGGTGCAGGTGGAAGGCGATTGGATTGTCAGCACGATTCAGGACAACGGACAGGGCATTGAGGCAGAAAGTTTGCCGCATGTGTTTGACCGCTTTTTTCGCGGGGACAAAGCTCACAGCCGCGAAATTCCGGGAACGGGTCTGGGATTGGCGCTGGTCAAAGCGATTGCGGGGGTGTACGGCGCAAAGTTGACGGTTGCCAGCGAAGGCAAGGACAAAGGGACAACCGTGACGATTCGCTGGCAACGCAGCCGCTAAGATTGCTTCATCATTTTTCGCCGCCGCAAGGAGGACACATGCGCGAACACCACCGCCGCGCTGGTTGGACGGGCAAAAAACGCATCCGCCCCGGCAGTAAAGTAGCGCACCCGTGTTTCAATATCATCCAAGGTGCTAAACACAATCAAAATGACGCGGGGGTGCTGCTGGCGGTAGCGGGCAAGGGCTTCAAGGGAAATTAATTCTGCATCAATGAATAAAATCTCAGGGGCAATGTCTGGCAGGGTAGGCTGCTGTTCGATAATAAACCCTGACAGGAGGGCTGTCAGGGCATCATCTAGGGTGAACTCGCTTACGGAGATAAGATGCAACATGGTTGCAACACAGTTAGTCTACAAAATTAGGCATTTTCAACAGCCACAGCCACAAATTCGATTTTGAGTTCAACTTCATCGGTGACATTGGCAACACTCGGCACGCTGGGAATTTCCAGCCCATAATCCGAACGCAGCACAACCGTTGTGCCTACACCTTCAATGCGTGTTTCCGAAACCGGCGTGACGGTGACATCAAAGGTCACGGATTTTGTTGTGTCGACCAGTTTCAAATCGCCTGTGACCTGGAAGGTGAAAGGGGTGCCAACGGTCACGGTTTCGGGTAATCCGGTGATCGCTGTCGGGATAAATTCGGTAAATTCATACGCATCTTCGGCAGATTTCAAAATTTCACCGCGAATAGCCCGATTGCGGAAGTCATTGTCGGTGGCAATTGTGCGGAGGTTAATCCGAATCGCGCCAATTTGACTGTTGGCGGGGGTTTGGGTATCAATTTGAATATCGCCCGCCACATCTTGGGTCGTGCCAACCACCGTCACCCGTTGACCGCGCAAATCTTCCTGCAAGGTGAAACTCACCTGCGATTCTTCCTGAACAATGCGAAAGACGGTCTCGCTGGCACTTTCGGCGGTCAATTGAACCGCATTTTCGGTGACATCTTCACTGGCTTCCCCATCGCCCCCGGCGACATAAATATAAATCCCTACGGCAGCCACCGCCACCACCCCAAGCCCCACGATGAGGCCGATCATCCGCACCAAATTTTTACTCATGCGTACTCCTTTTCGTTGTGATTTTCTGATGATACCGACTCTCGCAAAAGACAGTGTTATCGGCATCTCAAACAACCTTAAATTTGGCTTAAATTTGCGATTTAAGGTGGATTTAAGGTTATTTGAGGATGGCATAACCCACATCCTGAAACACACCGTACAATCATAAAGTATTGGGCAGATGATGACGTTGACCCCGCCCTTCTCTTCTTTTTTTAGAGAGGGGAAGGAGGGGTTCTTATTTTGGATGATTTCACGAAATGGTGCTGCCTTTGGTTATGACTGAGGAGAAAAAATTCAATGTTCAAGAGAATGCTGGTTGGTGGTGTGTTGGTTCTGCTGATGGTGAGTGCGAATTTCGCATTTGCGCGGCAGGAAGTGAGTGGAGTCGGGGAAGTCATTTTGCTGGAAGGGCAGGTGCTGGATGTCAATGGCGCTCCGGTGGTGAGGGCGGTGGTTGAAATCTGGCAAACGGACGCGAACGGGGTGTATAACCATCCAAACGATGCCGACCCCGCCGAACTGCTGCCGGATTTTCAATATTTTGGCACCGCCACCACCGATGAAAATGGCAATTACAATTTCCGTACCATCAAACCGGCCTTGTATGAAGCCCAGCGTCCGCCACATATTCATGTCAAGGTGAAATTGGATGGGGTTGAACTGCTGACGACCCAATTTTATTTTGAAGAAGACCGCGCCCTGTTTGAATCGGATGGGGTGTTTCAAGCAGGTGGGGGTGAAAGTCTGATTTTGCAACCCGAAGAAAGCACCGACGAACAAGGAAACCCGGTGCGGTTGGCAACAGCGAATCTGGTCGTGGCGGTGAATGGGTCATCGGGAACACTGGCGCTGACTCCCGCCCAAGCCGAAGGGCCTTATTATCCGGTGGTGGATTTTTCCTCCTATGACAATGACCTGACTTCGGTAGGGCAACCCTTTACCCTGCTCAACCTGAACACGGCCTCCTCCGAGGAATTTTTGACGATTCCTGACATGGGCAATCGGATGGTACGCGAATTTGAAGAATACCGCCCGTATATCAGCATTGAGCAATTCCGCCGTGAAATTGGCAAATATGTAGACGATTCACAGGTCGCCGCTTACGAAGCCTATGTGTATGTGCCGGTGAATATCAATGAATCGGACGCGGCCACGCTCATGCAGATTCCGGGTGTGGATGAAACCATCGCTGAAACGGTGATGGCAGCGCGGCCTTATGACTCGAACGCGGCATTTCTGGCGGAATTGGCGAATTATCTTTCGGCAGAAGAAGTCACTTATGCGGCAAATTATCTGGAGGCGGAATGAGCGCGGCAGAATTGCGTATTCGCCGTTTGCTGCTGCTCCTCGCGGCGGGCATTTTTCTGGGAACACCGCTTGAACTCTGGCTGCACGAGCATACCGACTCTGGCCCGCAGTACATCCCGTTTGTGCTGTGTGGGCTGGGGGTCGGGATGGTGGCGCTGGTTGGATTTGTGCCGCAGCGCCTGCCCCATCGGATTGGACGCAGTGCGATGCTGCTGATTGCGGCGGGCGGGGTGTTCGGGGTGTATGAACACTTGGAAGGCAATTTCGCCTTTGAATTGGAAATCCGCCCTAACGCTACCGAAAGTGATGTGCTGATGGAAGCGCTTAAAGGGGCAAATCCGCTGCTTGCGCCGGGCGTGCTGGCAATTGCGGCGCTGATTGTCCTGATTGCGCTGTATCAATGGCCTGAACAAGCCCCACGTTAGATAATGGACAAATCAATTAAAAACCAAATGATTGCGGACAGCATGTATGCTGTCCCTACGAGAAATACACCGGTAGGGACGGGATATATCCCGTCCGCAAAAGTTGGATTCATTTAAAGTCTAATTGCTTTGTCCATAAGCTAGTCGTTCATCCCCACCCCAAACCCCCCGACTATTCAATGGAGAGGGGCAGGGGTGAGGATAAACAAACACCCCACCTTTTTATAGGATTTTTACTTTCTTACCTCTATGGCATGGGAAAAACCACCCAAATATGAAATTTGTAAAAATTTATAGACAATCCTATGAAATTTTAGTGTTTCTATTACAATCAATGTGCCGTTAGAGAATTCCAACGACGTAACCTATGGAGTCAGAGAAAAAGAAATGAAAAGCTATTTACTGTTTGTTGCGATAATCGTACTGATTGTTGTCGGATTCGAGATGCCGGGAATTTGGAAAACAATAAATAGGGGATACGAATGTCGGAATTCTCCCGAATTACTCGGATTTGATTTCGGTAACGACTTTGATTTCGATAACGGAATTATCCCTCTTGCAACTCCAATTACTGGAGCGCGTCCTCCAATTATTCTTACTCCCCTTCCTACATCTACCCCTTCTTTTAATCCTACTCCTCAATCACAGCCTTCTGTGGATGATGTTTTAACTGTTGGGGTGAATGATGTCTTAAGGTGTGATCCAGTTGATCCTTATGAAAATCCCGACAAGCTATCACCATATTGGAAAGCGCAATTTGGGGTTTGGGGAGTGGCATTTTTGTTATTTATGGGTCTGATAAACTTTAAGTGGTCAGAACCTACCCCTACCTCTGCAAATCCTTCCAGTGTTCAATCGCCTGCAAAATCGAATTTGCCGACATCACCCGTACCTCAACAGAAAAATGTAAAAACCCTGCCTAAAGAAGATGAGGAAAAACAGGAATAGCATTGTCATTTGATAAGTTTGCAAAGGAGAGGATGTGAAAATCCTCTCCTTTTTGGTTTTGGGGAAAATTACGGGCGAGAGGCAAGGGTGACAGGGATGATGAGATTTTCGTTGCCATTGCGTAACACGGTTACGGTGATGGTCTGGTTGGGGATGGTAGACCGCGCCAGATACGAAATGAGTTCGTCAATTGTTTTGACGGGGATGTTGTCAATCGCGGTGATGATGTCGTAAGTGGAATTGTCCGACACGGCGCGTAACCCGGCAAGATTGGCGGGACTGCCCCCGATGACTTCATTCAAAATGACCCCGCGTGTATTGGCGGGCAGATTCAATTCCTGAATCACCCGCAAATTCACATCAATGCCGGAAATGCCCATATAGCTATAATCTACCGAGCCATCCACCATCAATTCCTGCGCCACACGCCGCACCAAATTACCGGGAACAGCAAACCCCACGCCCGAATTGCTGCCGGATTCGCTCAAAATTTGCGAATTGACCCCAATGACCTGTCCAAAGGCGTTGAGCAACGGCCCACCGGAATTGCCGGGGTTAATAGCAGCGTCGGTTTGAATCACCCCGCCAATCGAAAATTGCCCCAAACCACGAATGACCCGATCCAAGCCACTCACGATACCCGTTGTCAGCGTCCAATCCTGTCCAAACGGGCTGCCAATCGCCAGCACGGAATCGCCCACCGCCAGCGCGTCCGAATCGCCAAATGTGACCGGGGCGAGGGTTTCGGCGGGAACATTCACCCGCAACACCGCAATGTCCGAGTCGGGGTCAAGCCCGACAATTTCGGCTTGGGCGAGCAAACCGTTGTAAAATTCCACTTCGATAAAATCGGCTTCATCCACGACATGATTGTTGGTCACAATATGCCCCTGCGTGTCAATCACAAAACCTGACCCGGTTCCCCCGCCAACCACGCGCCCATCTTGCGATTGGGTTACGCTAATCGCCACGACGGACGGGCTGACCGCGTTGTAAATCTGGGTATAAGAATTGGTGGGTTGTTGGGCTTGGGTGCGGTTGTGGATAAAAACGCTGCTCAAGCCGAGTGTTATCATCACGGCAATGAGCATCAAAACCAGCGTGCGACGGAAATTCATAGGTGCTTCTCCTGTGTGAATCAAAAAATGGCGTTACCCCTCCCCTCCCTAACCCTCCCCATGGTGATGGGGAGGGAAGTTTAGGTACGAGGGGATTTTTTATTTCCTACTAAAGCTGACCGGACGGGGTGAGCGAAGGCAGGAAATTGGCATCTTGTCCTTCTTCGGTTGTATCATCATTTTCATCATCGAACCAGCGCCCGCCACGTCCGGGCATGAAACGGAAGAAATCGGATTCGAGGGTGATTGATTCGCCATCGCGGGTCACGGTCAGAGTCACGGCTTCATTTTCCACGATGCTGTTCATCAGGGCTTCAAAGTCGAGGTCAGCGATGGCAACCTCATTGACGGCGGTAATCACATCGCCCGCTTGCAAATCAAACGGATTGGCAGAGGCAACTTCGGCAACTTCAAACCCCGCATCGGTTTCTTCCAGATCGGCGTTCAGGAGCAATTCGGCAGTTGAAAGCGCATCCACAGGCATGTTGAAATTAAAGTGGAAGCCGTCGCCATCAAAACCGAAGGGGTCATTGTTACGGCCTTCGCGTCTGCCATTGTCGCCACGTCCGCCAAATTCATTGCCCCAACGGGCAGGCGGAGCGCTAATCAGGGTGACTTCGACACTCACGGTTGCACCATTTCGCAGCACGTCCACCGTGACGGTATCGCCGGGAGCAGCCGCTTGGACGAGTTCCGCCAGTTGGCTCGCCGAGGTAATCGCTTCACCATTAAACGCGGTGATTACATCGCCAATCATCATATCCGCAACATTGGCGGGGGAACCCGCAATCACACGGGTCACGATGACCTGTTCATTTTCTTCAATGAGCGCTACGCCCAACCACGCACCTGAGGCGGATTCTTCCGGGGTGTCGGTGGCTTCCTGAGCAAAAATCGTGCCGACCATTCCCGCCAGCGCCACGACCAACAACATTCCTATCACGACAAATTTACGCATGAGATGTCTCTCCTTTGAATTGAAAGTTACATCCTCTACGTTAGCACGGTGGTAGCGGGGTGTGGTTATCGCTACCCTAAATAACCTTAAATCTGATTTAAGGTCGCGCCTGCATTTTTCCAACCATGTAAATTTCTGATGAGAGCGCCAGCGAAGAATCGCTTTTTCCACTATGATAGGAACGGTTCAATACTACAAATGGAGATTTTTCCATGAAGTTTCGTTGGCTTTTAAGTGCGCTGCTGGTGGTGGGGTTGCTCATCGCAGCGCTGCCCGGTCAAGCACAGGATGAACAACCGGTGGTTGAAGCATGTGCCGCCCCCAGTTGGACAGGGGAATTTTACCCTAACAATTCCATGGCCGGGACTCCTTATTACCTCTTATGCCGCCGCCTGATTGATTTTTATTGGGGGGATGGTGCGCCGTTTGTCAACATTGATGTCGACAATTTTTCCTCACGCTGGACAACCCGCAGCGCTTTTCCCAATCAGGGAACGTATCAATTTAAAGTGCGGGTGGATGGCGGCGGGGCAGCGCTGTATATCAATGGACAGATGGTGATTAATGCGCTGGGCATGGTTGGCCCGCAAGTTCTCACCGCCAATTACGCGATTACCACGCCCGGACAGGTGCTGGATTTAAAATTGGAACACGCCCACTACACCGGAAATGCCTACCTATTTTTGGATTGGTCGCTCATTGAAGGCGCAACCCCCGAAGTGCTGAACGACCACCGCGCAACCAGTACGCTGGGTGTGACCGAATTTTCGGCGGGCGGGGGCAATGTGTGGTTCATCGAACATTTCAGCAATACGACCCTGAGTGGCCCCGCGACCATCACCAATATTCATGTGGCAGATGGCATCAGCTACGATTATGAATATGGCCCGCCCGAACCCGAAGTGCCTGCCGATGGTTGGTCATCGCGCTGGACTCGCACCGTAGATTTTGTCAAAACGGCCACCTATACCTTTTATCTGCGGGCGAATGATGCAGCGCGTCTGACCGTGGATGGGGTCGAAGTGGTAGGATTTTCTAACAACGGCGTGGGCAGCATTTACCTCCCGCAGGGACGGCATACGCTGGTGGTGGAACATTTTGATATTGGCGACGAAGCCAGTATTTTCCTCACATGGGATCCCCCGGTTGGGACGATGCTCTGGCCGGATGGCTGCAACGCGGTCTACACGGCGGGGGTGAATGGCAACGCGCCCATTTGCCCGGATAGAGGCATCGCCACGTTTACCTTTCCGTAGACATTAAGTGAGGTGGCCTAATCCTCATAGGCCACTTCGTTTACTTCAAAAAGTAGGCGCGATAGGCTTGCTTATTTTGATAGCCTAATTTTTCCGCCAAACTGCATGATTCTTCATTAGCTGCATCCCAATGCGGCGCGAGATGGTGATTTAAACACCAGAGCAAAAGCTGGCAGGACAGTGCCGTCGCCACACCTTGACGACGGTAATCCGGGTCAACCACAATGCTGACTTCAATTGCATTACTGCACACCAGCGAGGCATACGCCCCACCGATAATTTTGTCGGCTTTCATCAGGAAAAAGCCAACGCCACGTTGAAAAAAATCCTCTGGCGAGTCGAATGCCCCGATTTCAAGGTAGGGACTCTGAAGGCTGGCGAGGGCGGCATCCACCCGTTTGACTTCTGGTGTGTGTGTATTCTGCGCTGCCAGTGTTTGGAGATGCTCCACAGAAAGTGACACGGAGGAATACTGATAGCGGGTGATGGGAATTAGCCGTTCGCCAAAAACGGATTCAGCCGGGGCTACCCACCCATTTGACCCCGCCATAAGCATTCTTCCGCCGGGAGTCTGGCTTAAAAAATTACGACCTGCTTCTGTATCAAAATTTCCCGCAAAATAGCAGAAAAAATGATCCTGCTCAACTCTAAAAAATTGCGGATTTTCCAGCGAGTCGACCCATGCTTCCCCCATCTGGTCTTCAATAACACAGGACATGGAAATGTCCACAGCAGGAACGGTGGCAAAGGCGCGTGCTAGGGTGAGGCGATTAGTACGGGTAAGGGGATAAGAAAACATGTGGTTCTCCAAAACCGGGGCGAGTACACCGAACGGGTCTAGGCGACTCGCCCCTCACGTTATTTTTTGAACGGCTGAATATGCCGATTGAAATGCGCGTGCAGAATTTGCCAATACGTTTCCAAGTTGGCGTTCAGCACCGCGTAAATTTCCTCATAAAAATGGGCTAAGGCTGGCCCAAACGACACATGCAATACTTCGCGTGCGTCGAATTGGTCAAGCAGCGTGGATAAATCCGCATCGCTGACCTGTGGGATATTTTCCGCCTTGCCGCTGACATGATAACTGGCACGGTTCTGGGGGTAGCCTTCCATCGCCAAAGCAAGCAGTTTTTTGAACAGGTCAGGATTTTTGCTGGCAATCACCCGCAGCGCCTCGACCCAACTGGTGCCGGACGTTTTGAGATGGACTTTCTCGCCGCTGTGTTTGGCGATAATCGGATACACGCTGAATTTGTCGCTGCCGCTGTGGATGCTTAATTTGTAGCCGCCGAGGTCACGGGCAAGCTGGGCATGTTGTTCGTAGGCCGCTTCAAAAGCCGCCAGATTGCCAATATAATCCACACCTTTTTCAAAATCACCGGGAAAACGCGGCGCAATTCCAATGAAATCAATCAGCAAGCGTTTAAGTTCCAGCACGATAAATTTGTGCTGAAAAATCGTCGTGACAGAGGCGGTTTCATCCACTGACACTTCTAAATCAAAATTGCCGTTGCCCAACCGTTGAATCAGATGATTGTTCAGGTTAGCCACATGCGCGATTGCCCCGCCATATTTCGCCAGCGCCCGTAAATATTCCATTTCATCGTGGCCTTGATACAGGGCGTGGTGGGCTGCGGGCGTGGATTGCAACTGTTCCCAATCCAGCGCGGCGATTTTGGCGACCAGCTCGGCTTTTTCTGCTGTATCTGCTGCGTCATCGACATATTGACCGGGGTCAAGCGTGTAGCCGATATACCCCGCGTCGGCACAAATATCAATATCGGCGGTGGTTTTCAGGTGGTCAGCGTCACAGGCATAGCCCTCCTGATAATTCGCCTCAATCACCCCCCATGTCACATCATCCAGCACACGGCGGGCGCTGCGGCGGGCGCGTTCCATTTCGCGCATGGATTGCTGCACCAGCACCGGAAACATATCCCCTTCGCGGACAGCCCGTAAATGTCCGGGTGTGGCGATGCCCAAGCGATCCCCCAGCCCTACCGATTTTTTTAATCCGACACGCTGGGGGGCGCTCCATGTCAAAATTTGTCGGATGGCGGCGGCGTTACGTTCATCGGTGGGGCAAAGATAGCCACCTTCGATTTTTTCCCCTTGCAAGCCATCGGGCAAAGCCCCTTCAACCCGCAGTTGACGACCCTGCGGTGTATACACAATCGAAAATTGAGATGTCATGTTTTTGACTTTCCTTATCACCTATGATTCGTTTGACCGTCCACGAATACAGGGACATTATTGATTTTGCCGTATTTTGATGACCTGTTCCACATCCTTGACCCATGCGTGCTGCGGGTCATCAAAGGGAATCAGGGCGCGATGTTCCCCGGCGATGATGTTCAAATAATACATCTGATAACCGGGATGATTCGCCACTGGATGATAGCCTTTGGGCTGGATAATCGCGCAGTTGTGGGTTGCCAGCACCGCTTCATCCAATGTGCCATCATTGGTATACACCCGCTGGAAGCCAAAGCCCTGTTCGGGTTTAAATTTATAAAAATAAATTTCTTCGTTGGCGCTTTCGTAAGGCAAATTGTCCTCGTCGTGTTTGTGCGGCGGGACACTTGACCAATGACCGGGTGGGGTCAACACTTCGATGATATACAAACGCTGCGACACGGGGTTATGGGCGGTGATTAAATCGTAAATGTGCCGTTCCCAATTCCAGATGCCGCGTCGTTCATAACGTGCCATATCCGGTGTAATCAACGCGGGGGTCGCCGCTTTATCTGATACTGCTCCGCCCATCGCCACTTCTAAATCGGAGAGTGCAGTGATTTCAAAATCGGTCTGGCAGGGGATGTACACCACATAAGCCGGACGCTCAAAGACACTTTTCCGCCCGCCAATGTTCGCCCACGACTGCCCATCGGTTTTGATGGTAGCGCTGCCCGTGATAAGTACCAGCGCGATTTCTTCCCCGCCGGAATTGCCCTGATAACTTTCACCTTTTTGCAGCGTTAAAACTTTTAGACTGATGTATTTTAAATCGCTGTTCTGTGGCGAAACCACATTTTGCAAACCCGACGCAGGTGTATACTGAAATTTTAAAGTTGCCATCAGAATCCCCCTTGTGATTCAATAAACTGCATCACATCGGCATGAAAGGGCATATCATTCGCACAGGCGTGGCGGGTGACGATGATCGCACCGGTAGCATTACCGAACCGCGCACATTTTGCCCAGTCCCATCCTTTCAAATAGCCGAATAAAAAGCCGCTGGCCCACGCATCGCCTGCCCCTAGCACGTTCAATACCTCGACCTTGAATGGCTTGGCACGGTGAATCTGACCATCAGGGGTGAAAATTTCTGACCCCGCCTGCCCGCGTTTGACCGCAACCGCTTTGCCCGCCATTTTTATCAGGACTTCAACCGCCGCTTCAACTTCCGATTGATCCGCCGCCGAGGTAATTTCATCTTCTGTCCCGATAATAATATCCACCAGAGGACAGGCCGAACGCATATTCACGCCATAAGTCCGTAAATCTTTCCAGAGCGTTTTCCGCAAATCTAAATCCAGCGCAACGGTTGTTCCAGCCGTTTTTGCCCGTTCCATGGCGGCAAGCGTCGTTGCACGGGAGGGATCAGCGCTGAGTCCGGTGCCGGAAATGAACAACACTTTGCTCGTTTCAATCGGTGCATGGGCAATATCATCGAGCGTCAAGTATAAATCCGCCGGATCAGGCCGATAGTAGACAAGGGGAAAGGTTTCCGGCGGTAAAATGCTCAAAAATGCCAACCCTGTCAGATGGTCGGGATCGCGCACCACCGTATCCGTGTGGATTCCTTCTTTTTGCAGGAATTGAATTAAGCCGTCGCTGAGGCCGTCCGTCCCGATGCGGCTCAACATACCGACGTTCAAGCCGAGTCGTCGTGTGCCAACCGCTACATTCGTGGGACAGCCCCCCGCGTACACATTAAAACTCTGGACGTTTGCCAGTGTGACCCCGATTTCATTGGCGTACAGGTCAACCGCCAGCCGTCCCATCGAAAGAATGTCTAAAGTCATCAAAAATCCTTTTTAGTTCTCAGTAGACCGTTTACTGTCATCAGTCTTTTCTTGTAGGGGCGAACGTCTCGCATCGTGTGCTTTCAAATTCCCCTCTCCACAGGTTGGAGAGGGGTTGGGGGTGAGGTCAAATCTTAAAACTGGCGATTCCATTCACGCGGCCAGCGTTCGACCACGACTTTGGTTTGCGTATAAAATTCGACTCCGTGATGCGATTGAGCATGTAAATCACCAAAGAAACTTTCGTTCCAACCACTGAACGGGAAAAAGGCCATCGGTGCAGCCACACCAATATTAATCCCCACATTGCCCGCGTCCACTTCATAACGGAATTGACGGGCGGTTGCGCCACTGCTGGTAAAAATACAGGCCATATTCCCGAAGGAACGGTTGTTGACGATTTCCACCGCTTCGGCAATCGTGTTGGCGTGCATCAGGCTCAAGACCGGGCCAAAAATCTCCGTTTTCGCTATGTCGCTCTGCGGCGGCACTCCGTCTAAAATGGTGGGAAAGACAAAATTACCTTCCTCGTAACCGTTGACCTTTTTGTTGCGTCCGTCTACCAGCACGGTTGCGCCTTCGTTCGCCCCGGCTTGAATCAACTGCTCAATGCGGGTTTTGCTTTCCGGCGAAATGACCGGCCCCATCTGTACTTCGTCGTTCATGCCGTAGCCCACAATCCGATTGGCGGCAGCATCGGCAATGCTTTCGGTAAAGGTATGACGAGCTTCACCAACCGTCACAGCCACCGACGCGGCTAAACAGCGCTGCCCCGCACACCCGAAGGCCGAATCCGCCATGATGCGCGTGGTCATGTCAATATCCGCGTCCGGCATAATCACGACAGGATTTTTGGCCCCGCCCTGACACTGCGCCCGTTTGCCGTTGGCGCTGGCACGGCTGTAAATATATTTGGCGACGGGGGTTGAACCGACAAAACTAATCGCCTTGACTTTGGGGTGATCCAGCAGGGCATTGACGGTTTCTTTCCCGCCATTGACCAGTTGTAAAACGCCTTTGGGGAAACCCGCCTGTTCGATCAGCGCGAACATTTTCTGGCTGGTCATGGGGACTTTTTCGCTTGGTTTGAGGATGAAGCAGTTGCCCGTTGCAACCGCGTAGGGCAAAAACCACAGGGGAATCATGCCGGGAAAATTAAATGGGGTAATCGCGGCGACCACCCCCAGGGGTTGACGGAACATATGCTCATCAATCCCGCTAGCGATGTCTTCATTGTTGTAGCCCTGCATCAAAATCGGGATGCCGCAAGCCACTTCAATATTTTCAATCCCGCGCCGCATTTCTGCCACGCTTTCCTTGAAGGTTTTGCCACATTCATCGGTGATGGTACGGGCGATGTCGTTAATGTGTTCTTCCATCAGGGCTTTCAGGCGGAACAAAAATTGAATTCTGTCTCCGGCGGGGGTGCGTCGCCATTCATAAAAGGCGGTTTGGGCGGCTTCTACTGCCGCGTGGACTTCTTCTGCAGGCGAAAGCGGTACTTCCGCCATCTGGACGGCGGTTGCGGGGTTGACAATCGGGAGATGGTCATTCGCTTGGGCATAATGCCACTGCCCATTAACAAAATTTTTGAGTTTTTCTGCTGCCATTGTGACACTCTGTTGAATTTTTGCCCTATTTTACCCCCCAACCCCACAGAAGGCATATAATGGTGGGGCAAATTTTTACAAAAGGCATTTTTCTAATGACACAGTTTGGAACCTATCGCCACTTGATGCAGTCCAGCACTCCGAACGGGCATTTTGTGGTGTTGGCAATTGACCATCGGGCGAATTTGTTAAACAGCCTCAACCAACATGCTTCTGTGCCGCTTAGCGACGCGGATTTTTCGGCATTTAAACAGCAAGTCATGCGCCACCTGCTTCCCCATGCCAGCGCGGTGCTAACTGACCCGGAATATGGCATCCGCCGTGGCATTGCCACTGGTATCATTCACGGACAGATGGGCTTACTCGCGCCGTTGGAAGTCACCAATTATGATCTTCACCCTTCCCTGCGGGAAACCGAGTTTATTCCCGATTGGTCGGTGGCGCATATCAAAAAAATGGGCGGGACAGGCGTAAAATTCCTGCTTTATTACAACCATGAGGCCGAAGTTGCTCCCAAAAAACATGCGCTGGTGGCGGAGATTGTGGCGCAGTGCCAGCAGTATGAACTCCCTCTCTTTTTAGAACCGATTGTCTATTCATTGGATGTGAACACCCCGTTGAGCAACGCGGAAAAACAACGTTTGGTGGTACAGGCGGCTAAAAATTTCAGCGCGATGGGGGTGGACATTCTCAAACTCGAATTTCCCCTGAACCCCGATGCCGATGAATCGACATGGGCGGCGGCACTTGCCGAAGTCAACGCTGCCTCTTCTGTACCGTGGACACTCCTCAGCGCGGGGGTGGATTATCCGACCTTCTGCCGTCAAACCGAAATGGCGTGCAAAGCGGGTGCAAGCGGGGTAATTGTCGGGCGGGCGGTCTGGGCCGAAGCGGTCACGCTGCAAGGCGAATCGCGGGATGAATTTCTGGCTACCGAAGCCGCACGGCGGATTCAAGAATTGGGCGAACTCTGTGCGGCGTATGGAACAGATTGGCGGAAAAAAGTCGCTGCGCCTGTGTAATTACTCTGTTGACACAGCCCAAACCGATTCAATGACCAATTTTTCATAATGGGCTGCCATGGCAGCGATGGGATGGGGCTGGTTGTGCTGCACCCACCAGTCCACCATTGCCAGCGCCGATGCAGCCATGTGGTTGGCGACAATTTCCGGCGGAATCGGCAGACCTTCAAGGCGCATCTTCCCCACCTGCATAATGTGTTCGGATAGGCGTGTTACAAAATAGCGGGTTATTTTGCGGCTTTCAAAAATGGCTTTGAACAAACCGATATTTTGCTGCACATAGGCAAAAAATAATTCGCCCTCTAACTGGAAAAACGGTTTTTCGGAGGCGGTATCGTGGGCAGTTTGTTCAATCGAATCAATCACTTCGCCTAAATATTCCAGCAGCAGTTCATCTTTGGTTTTGTAATGCCGATAAAAAGTGGCGTAGGCAATATCCGCCCTATCGGTAATCTCCCGAATGGTGACAGCTTCATAGCCTTTTTCAATCACCAACCCCACCACCGCTTCTTTAAGGGCGCGTTCGGTACGTTTAAAGCGTCTGTCCTGTTCGTTCATGGGTATGCGTCACTTTCTACTTTTTATCGCTTAAGCCACAGCCCCAACTTTTTCGCCGTTGACGTGTATGAGCAATATTTATAACTTATGAGAGTAGTATAGCATAAGGAGCGGCGCATGTTCGCAGCATTAGGTCGTCAATTTCATCAGCCAAGCGGCCTGTTGGGGTGGGTGGTCGGCTGGTTTATGGCTTCGGCGCATCGCCAGCGCAACCAATGGACAATCGAACTGCTGGATTTAACGCCTACCGATTCCGTGCTGGAAATCGGGTTTGGGCCGGGTGTGGCGATTCAAGAAGCGGCAAAAATCGCCCGGTTTGTGGCGGGGGTTGACCCGTCATCGGTGATGTTGGCGCAGGCCTCCCGTCGGAATGCCCCTGCGATTGCGCGTAAAAAAGTGGAGCTGCATCTGGCAGGGGTTGAAAATTTACCTTTTGCAGCCAGTAGCTTCGACAAAGCCTTTGCTATCAACACCCTGCATCACTGGGGGGATAGGCAGCGTGGCATGGCAGAAATCCAGCGCGTATTAAAATCAGAAGGGATGTTGCTAATTTATGAACAACCTGTTCCCGGTGCAAAACCGATGTCTGCCGAGGCAATGGCAGCGCGTAACGCGGAACAGCTGCAAAAATTTGGTTTTCAGGCTATTCAACATCACGTCCAGCAAACCGAAAAATCATATCGGACGGCGGTGATAGGACGCACCCCATAAATTTGTGCGGAGAGGCAGGGGGATTTTACCCCCCTGTCCATTGTGAAACCCTGTCGAAATTAATTGCTGGCGCTAAAAACGATCGTCCAGTTCACGTAAGCACCATCGCCAGCCGAAAGGGAAACCTGTACCCGCCCTTGATTGCTGTCGTTGGTGTGGAATTGGGTGCTGGTTGCCCCGTTGCAAGAGACACCCCCACCCCCGCCAAAGCTGACCTTTGCATTTTCTGATCCGTTGCCTGTGCAAACGACCGTGATGGTGACATTACCAGACGTGGTGATGCTGTCAAAGCCGACCACCCGATAGCTGACGGTATCTTGGGTGTCACCTTCGGGATAGGAAATTGCCCCACTCACAGTCCGGTTATCGTTTTTGATATTAATTTCAATGCTCTGGTCATTGTCCGTGGCGATTTGCGCCTGTGTTTCCGGCGCTTCATCGGTCACTTCAGGGGTTGTCACCGGGGCGGGGTCTTGGGTTGCCGTGGGTGTGCCTGTTGTTGTCTGCGTGGCGGATTGGGTGGGCGCAGTCGTGGTGCTGGTGACAGCAACTGCCGAACAATCCCCACCCCGCCGGGTAACTGAACCCGCGACCCATCCGGTGCCGCCGCCGTAATTAATTTGATACCAAGAACCATCGCTGTTTTTGCCGATTACGGGGTAACTCTGGGTATAAGAAATGGTCGTCAAAATGGTTGCATCGGGCAGCGGGTCTTGCCGCACATTGACATTACCAGCAGAACGGGTCGCCAACACACAGGCCCCGGTGGTGGGAAGGGCGATTAATTCAATGGCTTGTCCGTCTTGGGTGACCGGTTGAATAATCGTCAGCGAAACGCGGTATCCCACCGGTTCGAGCGATGGATTGTTCAGCTTGAACAAATAATTATTACTTCCCGCAGGAATCAATAATTGGCTGCTTAAAAACAGGCTGCTGAGGGTCGCCAGCGACTCTCCAGTTTCGGTGGTCAGTTCGCTGCTAACACTCTGGACATCATCCAGGGATTCCAGAGTCAGCAATAAATTGTAATTCGGGTCTCCCGCAAAGCTATAGACCAAAGTTTCTCCGTTCGCAAGCGTGCCTTCAACGGGACGATTAGGGAGCAAGGGCGTAGGTGGAATCGCGGGTTGGGTACTGAGAACGGAAAGCACAAATTGTCCGGCACTGCCATCCGCACTACTGACCTGAATATTATAGACTCCCGCAAGCGCAAACGTCACAATACCTTCTACCGAATTGCTCAAGGTAGGGTTGCCAACGGCCTGTACCAGAACACCATTACTATTGAAAATCGTAAACTGGGGAACAATGGGCGAAGCCACTGCGCTGACGCGGATGGTCACTTGCTGGTTGGCTTGGGCATTAAAAATATAACTTGGAGAGGGGTTGACCACCGAGATTTCACCCACTTTGTCCTGACCAACGACTACTTCTTCTTGAGCATAGGCGGTGGGCAGCATCGGAAGAACAAGGGTGACGATTAATAAAAATACGACAAACTTTCCTAAACGGTGTTTCTTCATGTGATTCTCCTCATAGCCTAAAAGCGATAAGGTAGTATGGATAAGATGTGCAGGATATACAAATCATGATAAATTGTATGTTTTGTAATAATAGATTGATGTTAGGCTATGGTCAGGTAAACGTGGGCAGAACGCGGGAAATTTTGTCTTTTTTATGAAATTCATGAGCATTTGGCGGATTCACCTCAATTCGGTTTAAATTACAGGCATCACCTAACCTTAGCTCGGAGAGTCCCTCATGGTAGACCGCTTGTTGACCACCACGCTCAATAAATTGATTCGTTTGTTCAAAGATGCCGAAAAAGCCTATGCCCGTGCGATTGATTTGGTGCAAGATGAAACGCTCAAAACCGAATTTTCTGCCCTCAGCCAGAAACGCCAAGAATTTGCCGATGAAATTCAGACCTTGATGTCGGTGCTGGGCGAGGACTATGCCACTGAAGGCACAACCGATATGTCGTTGGAAATCATGCTGAATGAAATGCAGCTGCCTTTTTCATCGGACAGAGACCAATTTATTTTGAACGCCATCTCCGACGGTATCAAAAATTCGGTGGATGATTTTGAAGACGCGCTGGAATATGATTTGCCGCTGCCCGTGCGTGAAATTTTGCAGGCGCAACTCGAAGTTTATCGGGCAGACTGCGAAAGATTGCAAGAACTTACTCAGCTTTAATGAGCAAGTGGGCGGTTTAGCCCCGCCCCTTGCTTGCCCTATGCAAAAGCGGCAACTGCCGTCGCTAAATCGGTATGCACTTCAAAAAGTTCGGTCATGCCGGTGCGTTCTAATCCGCGTAACACGGACGGCTGGGGATTCAAAATTTTAACGAAGGCTTGTTTGCCCTGTGCGGCATCAATCCGTGCAGCATGGAGCGCGTTCCAGCCCTCTTCGGGGTCAGTTTCGGGTTTGCCTTGCAGCGCCAACGCCAAGCTGTGCAGGGCAACCAAGCCCGCGCTGCCCATAAATGGCACATCCTTCATATCGATGAGCAGATGGGTTGTTCCCGCCGCCACCAGTTCTTTACCTTTGGTAATGACATCCTGATAATTTGAACCGTCCAAATCACCCATCAATTTCATAATCGTGACAGGCACACGACCTTGTTGCTGTTCAATCTGGATTTCCATGATTCGCTATTCCTTCTCCCTCATTAAAGTGACTTCATTACCGTTGATCCCACGATATTGCATTGCGGTAGTCAAACTCCGCATCAAATGAATCCCCATCCCGCCCAGTGGACGTTCGTGCAAGGGTAGATTTAAATCCGGCGACGGGATAATCGTCGGATTAAACGGGGGTGCGTCATCCCTCAAGGTCACTAAAAAATGTGTTTCGTTGGCCTCAATCACAATTTCCAACTGCCCTCCCATGCCCTTGTAGCCATGTACCATCACATTAGTCGCCGCTTCGTTGACCGCCAACACCAAATCTTCGATGAGCGTTGGGTTTGCGCCGAACAGAGTCAATTTTTCCTGCACAAAGGCACGGATGGCTGCCAGATTGTTGAGTTCTGCGTCAATTGCCAAGTGGTTGCTCATGCTTTTGATTGTAGTAGGATAAACCAAAAGTCGAAAGATGGGGGGATTTTTCCGTCAAAAGGCGCATGGTCAATTTTTATCGCTATGCCCTATAATCCTAGTGATTTACTTACACAAGAGGGAAAATTCTGTATGCGTTTTTCATCTCAATGGGTGACACTTGGCCTTGTTTTTGCCCTGCTGGTCGGTGTTTTTTTGACCACCGCGCCCGCCCGTCCGACGGCGGCTCAATCCACTTTTTCATTTGAAGAATCCGCCTGTTTGTTCGAGGTGGCGACAGGGGATGTTGTCGATTGCGGTTATGTCACCGTACCGGAAAATCATGCTGACCCGAACAGCGACCCAATCCGCCTGCCAGTGGCGATTTTACGCACCAGCAACCCCAATCCGCCCACCGATGCGGTCATTTATCTGGATGGCGGCCCCGGCGGAGATACCCTTGTGAATTATGGCCCGGCCTTGAGCGAGATTTTCAGCGCCTTTACAGCCACCCGCGATGTCATCGTTTTTGACCAGCGCGGCACGGGCTATTCCGAACCTTCGTTAGATTGTCCCGAAATTCAAACGCTCATCCTCGAAAATCTGGATAACGACCTGCCAGATGCCGAATTTAACGAATTGTCCAATCAAGCGGCTTTTGCCTGCCGTGATCGCATCCTCAATGAAACGACTGCCAGCCTCGAATTTTATAACACCATTCAAAATGCGGCGGACGTGGACGCAATTCGTCAAGCATTGGGTTATGAACAATTCAACCTGTACGGTATTTCCTACGGGACACGCTTGGCGCTTCAGGTGATGCGCGATTTTCCAGACGGGGTTCGCAGCGCCATTATTGACTCGGCAGTCCCGCTAGAAGCTGATTTCAACGTGGATTTTGCCCAGAACACCAACCGTGTCTTTGACCTGCTGTTTGAATCTTGCGAAGCGGATGCGGCGTGTAACGCAGCTTACCCCGATTTGAAAAACGTATTTTTGAACACAGCCGCCACTTTGGACGAAAATCCGGTCATCATGGACACCTACTATCAGGACGAGGTGCTGCCCGATTTGCTGCGCGGTGATTATTTCATGACTCTGTTGTTCCAATCGCTGTATGCCACCACGATTATTCCTCTGCTGCCCCAGATTATTGATGAGGTCAGCAATGGCAATTACGAAACCTTAGGGCTGCTGGCGGGCTTTTTCTTGGAAGACACCTTCAGCGAAGGCATGAATTACAGCTTCAACTGTAACGAAGAATATGCCTTTACGAATCTGGATGAAGCGCTGGCCTCGTTTGAAACGTATGCACCGGAATATGCCCCGTTCATCAGTACCGAAGCCTTGGTCATGGAGCGCGATTTGCTGAATTTCTGTGCGGCATGGGGATCAGGCGTAGCACCCGCCAGCGAAAATGAAGCCGTCGTGAGCGCTATTCCGTCTCTGCTGGTCGCGGGTGAATTTGATCCGGTGACTCCGCCGCGTTACACAGCTCAGATTGGCGAGAATGTCACCAACAGCGTGTATATTGAAATTCCCGGCGGTGGACACGGCCTCTCATTGGATGGTGGCTGCCCGACGGAGATTGCCGGAGCATTTGTGGAAAATCCTGACCCCGCCGCGCTGGATATTTCGTGTGTGGCAGCGATGCCGGGTGTCGAATTTGCGCTGCCCGATGGCTTTGCCGCCCCTGCGCCCGTGCTGGAAAGCGTGAGCATGGTTGCCTATGAAAGCCAAACACTGGGGATTAGCGGACTTGCGCCCGAAGGCTGGCAGGAATCCGAAGACGGCATTTTTGAACTGGTTGTAGGGGCTGCCCCCTTCATGGCCTACCGTGTACCGGAAGATGGTCTGGCGGGCTATGTCGAACGCATCATCGTGGGGGGATATGGATATGCCGAACTGCCCGCCCCGATGGAAACGGTTGAAATCAATGGCATCTCGTGGAATATCTATGATATTGTCGGACAGGATTTGTTTGTCTACTTTGCCATGACCGAAATTGATGGGCGGGGCTATGTGATTGGTGTAGCGGGGAATAGCGAATCTGAACGCGCACTCCTCTATGAACAAGCGCTCAAACCCGCGCTGAACAGTTTTGCCGTGTTGAATTAACCCATTCGGGAGAGGGGATAAGTGCGTTTTCCTATCTCCTCTCCCATGTTTATTGCTTTGGATAGTCAAAAATAGGATTTTTTATGCAGCCAATACTGGTTTTTGATGTCAACGAAACCCTGCTAGATTTAAACGCGCTGAATCCGCATTTTGAACGTTTTTTTGGGGATGCCAATGTCAAAGGGCAGTGGTTTAACCTGCTGCTGAGGGCGGCGATGGTCGCCACGATTTTGAATCAATACCGTAATTTCAGCGAATTAGGGGCGAGCGCCTTGGAACAGGTCACACAACGCATGGGAAAAACGCTTGGGCCGCATGACCGCGCCGAAATTTTAGGCCAGATGCGGAATCTTCCCCCCCATCCCGATGTTGTTCCCGCGCTGGAAAAACTCAAAAAAGCGGGATTCCAACTCGTGACCCTGACCAATTCCGCCCCGCAAACCGCCGATGCCCAACTCATCAACGCGGGGATCAGCCATTTTTTTGAAAAACGTCTCTCGGTAGACACGGTTAAAAAATTTAAGCCGGCGCTTGAGGTCTATCAAATGGCGGCTGAAACCATCGGGGAAGCACCGTCCAACCTGATGATGATTGCCGCGCACGATTGGGATATACAGGGGGCTATGAACGCGGGTTTTCAGGGTGCGTTTGTGGCACGTCCGGGACAAACCATCCCCGCCGAAGTTCGCCCGCAGATTATCGGGAAAAATCTCTTGGAAGTGGCAGAACAGATTTTGAAAACAGCACAGAACGGGTGATTTTTGCTAAGATCTCCTAAACAAGGAGAGAAAGCCATATGATTCAACGGATTGAACCGCAGCCGGGGCAGGAATCCGTGTGGGATTATCCCCGTCCCCCCAAAATTGACCCCACCAGTAAACGGATACGGGTCATTTTTAATGGCGAAATCATCGCGGAAACCACCCGTGCTTTGCGGGTATTAGAAACGAGCCATCCCCCGGCGATTTATATTCCCCGCGAGGACATCCAGATAGCCTATTTCACCCGCACCGGACGGCATACTTACTGCGAATTTAAGGGCATGGCGGATTACTGGACGATTCAGGTGCAGGATAAAATCACGGAAAATGCCGCGTGGAGCTATGAAAACCCCGCCAGAGGCTATGAATCCATGCGCGGATACCTCAGCTTTTATCCCAGCCGGATGGATGCCTGTTACATGGACGAGGAAAGAGTTCAGCCGCAGGAAGGCGATTTTTATGGCGGGTGGATTACCTCGGAGATTGTCGGGCCGTTCAAAGGTGCGCCGGGAACATTCGGCTGGTAAGGTTGGCGGGGAGCAAAAATCCAGAATTTTGATGAGATGACGCTACAATAGAAGCGTCATTTTTAATTTGGGGAACTTCTGAGTATGAAAAAAGTGATCTTGACGGTATTACTTTTCGCTTTACTGCTTATTCCACTGGCAACCACCCACGCTCAAGCGCCGCTCCCACAGGGGATTTTTGACGCGCTGGCGGATTTGGGGGTAAAGGTGGGCAAATCTTTCCGCATTGACTGCACCAACCCGAATGACAGTTCAACCTGTAAATCGAATGACCCGAGTCTTATCTGGGAATGGAGCGCTCAAATTTACCCGGATACCAGTTTGGGTTGTCCACAGACAGGGCAAACGTATGCTCAGGTGCAAACTCGGGGCTTTCAATATCTGCTGGCCTACAATGGCACGATTTATGATTATCGCCAGAGCGCAGACCGGACAACTTTGATTCTGTGTACCAGCACAGGCGCGGTTTCGACCAGTGGCGGCAGCACCATCGCGCCTGCTACCGGGATTGACACCACACAATGTCCGCTGCCCACCCGATTAAATGTGGGCATGACGGCCCGGGTCAGCGCTGAAAATGGTATCCCGAATCGGATGCGGGCGACGGCTGGCACCAGCGGCACGTACATCACCGATATTCCGCCGGGTGGACAATTTCTCATCACAGGGGGGCCAACCTGTGCGAATGGCTTTGTCTGGTGGCAGGTGAATTATAACAATACCGCCGGGTGGACAGCCGAAGGACAGGTTGATGCGGCAGGCAGCCCGGATTACTGGCTGGAGCAAGTCGGCGGGGCATCTTCGACGGGGACAAATTTATCACAGGGCTTGTTGCCCATCACCACGGTGAATGCTGCCCAACTGACACAAATTGCGGCGCGTTCGCTGCCCCTGAGTGCGCGGGATGTTGATTTCTGGGATGGCTTTCTGGTCATGGCGCTGGCGAATGGACAGGAAGTGCTGCTGCAAACCCATGATAATTGGAGCGCAACCCCCACCAGCGTCGGGAAAAATGGTCAGGAAATCGCGGTGCTTGCTGCCGTTGAACGTCCCGATGGCTCACGCCTGCTGGCCTCTTCCCAATACAATGCCACCACCGATATTGCCCAGATTAAACTCTGGGATGTGGGCGCGATTGATACTGGCTTGGTGGCTCAGGAACGGATTACCCTGTCTTTCCCGGCGCGTTTGGTCGGCGATATGGAATTTAGCCCCAATGGGTCACGTTTGGCGGTAAGTGGCAGCGACGGCACGAACAATATCGTCGTGATTTATGATGTCGCTAACGGCGCAACCCTTGCCACCTTGAGTCATACCGCTTTCCCTGATGAAATTGCCTATAACCCGACGGTTTCTACGTTGGTCGTGGTGACGGTAGATGCCAAACTCCATGTCTGGGACACCAACACCAACACCAAAATTCAAGAATTGCAGGGCTACAACCCGAACAATATTCTGGGCGGGAATCACTCGATCAGCATTAGCCCCACCGGAACCCGCTTGGTGTATACCAACGCTGAAAATGTCATGCAAATCTGGGATTTAACCACCTATAACAAAATTCGTGACATCACCCTGACCTTTAGCGGCGGTAATTTGACCGCCTTTGATGCTGCCTTTAGCCCGGACAGTACGTTGCTGGTGGTGACAGGTGGCATTGAAATGTTGAATCAGGGAGAAACTCAGGTCTACGATGCCAATGCGGGAACGCTGCTGGCAAAGCTGCCGGTGTTTGCCAGCAAAGTCCAATTTGCCGGAAATAACGCGCTGCACCTGTTCAGTTTTGCCCCTTCCCCCGCCAATAACTGGTTTTTGTACGGCGTGAAATAGGAGATGAATTTTGACAAGGGGCTTATGCACCGGATACCCGTCGTTATTCGTTAAACTGCATAAGCCCCTTGTTTTTTTCTGTTATAATGCCAGCGCCGAGTTTAAAGAAATTTAGGAAAACCGATGGCCTACGACCAGCATATCAAAAGTACCGATGCCAATATTGACCCCGAATTCTGGAAAAATCCCTGCGGAGTTGAAGTAGATTACGATAGTCTCAAATTTTTATATATTCCTGACCACATTTCGACCTTTATTGCTTCCCAGATTGCGCGGCAGGTGTACCGCTATCAAGTCGAGAATATTTCCACCAAGCAGCAGATTACCCACGCGGTAATGATTACGATGGGGGGATTGCTGCCCGGTGTCCTGCTGCATGACCATCTGGCATGGACACTCAACAAAAATATTTCCCCGATCAAATTTGGCATGATGGGTGTGAAATATTATGCGGGGCCGGGGCAGCCCCTCGATAAAGCCGAAATTGTTCACCCCCTCTCAATGGATGTAACCGATCAGGTGGTGAGTGTGGTGGAGGACTTGGTGGATTTGGGGGGAACAGCGCGATTTGTTGCCCAATACCTGACCGAAGAACACCATGCCCGTAAAATCATTTTGATTGCGCCTTTCCTCAAAACCACCGAGGTGATGAATGAAATGCACGTCATTTTTTACGGGCATGTTCCCAAAGATACATGGATTATCACGCCGCGAGAGAAGGTGGAAACCCTCATCAAGCGTGTTCCCTATTGGCGGGACAAGGGGGCAACCATGAAAGAATGTGAAGCCAGTTTGCTCAAGATTGGTTATCCGCAATATTTACTGGATATTTACCTGCGTCCGACCTATGAACGGGGATAAGGCTATCCAGCCATGTTTGCGTTTGGCGAGGCGTGCAAAAGTGCAAAACCTGAAGATGGGCATAGTCGGGTTGGGCAAATAATTCGGGATATTCGCGTTTGCGGCGGGAATAGGTTTTGAGTACCCACCAGTACAGCGAGTCGCGGGTAAAAAAATGTTTCCAGAGTGTTTCGCGGTTGCCATGCCACAAAGTTTGGCGGGTAAGCGAACGGCGCAGGGTGCGTTTGTTGATGCGCCAGAGCGTCAGCAGCAGCGAATAATCCAGCCAGATGACCGTATCGGCTTTTGACCAGACCACATCACGAACTTTGCTATAGTTCCCATCAATCACCCATGATTCTCCGATGAGGGCGGCTTCAACTTTTGCCCGAAAACGCGCTGTCGGGGTTTCGGTCCAATTTTCTTGCCAATAGAGGGCATCCAGCTCAATGTGCGGGATGCTTAAAATGTGGCTGATGTGCTGGGCGGTGGTCGTTTTGCCACTGCCGCTTGTCCCAACGACGGCTATTTTTTGCATGGTGAACTGTCTCCGTCAAAAATCGGACGAACTATTATAGGAGACAATCGTCCGCCAAGGGGAGAGGCATTATTGGGGCGAGGTTAGCATACAAAACAAGGGGCCGATGTTGTTTAATAAATGATCACAGATATGGGTAACGCTGGCCTGAGGCCAGTGCAGCCATTTTCACCACACACCGCCCTAAGAGACCGTCTGGAAATTCGGATTTTTCGCTTGTAAGGGCGGGGACAAGGGGCATTGCATGTTCCCGAAAATAGGCAAACATGCCCCGATTCCCGCCCCTGTTAGATAATATTCGGACGGTCTCTAATTGCTGCATCCGGTAAATAAGTACGGACAAAATTTTCTGTAAGGGCAGGTTACGGATATTTCATATCCTAAGAACCTGCCCCTACTTGATGAGATTTCGTAGGGGTAGGTGCTAAAGACGGAACGCCGTCTGTCACCTATCCTCTGAAATTACTTACCGGACGCAGCACTAATGCAGTTTAATAAAATAGGGCGGATCGCCAAATGTACGGGCGTGTGGTCTGTGACCTCATTCCTTTGCGGGGGTGGGTCACAGACCCACCCGTACATTATCCATATTTAAAAGTTAAACTGCATATGCCCCTGTTTGCAGGACTCAACAGTTAAAAATTAAAGTTCAGGTGCTTCGGCGGGTTCAAAGGTGGCATTCACATCGCTGATGAGGCTGGTTTCTTCGGCATGTAACACAATATCAGAGGTCGTAGAAAATGGCGCAACCCCGCATACAATATGGAGTGTCCAATCTTCCAAGGTTTCAATTTTCAGCAAGGCATCATTTTCACCAAGCGTCACTTTCATCTGCGATTGGGTATCGTCTACAGTGGTACAGTTGGTGGTCGGGTCAACTTCATTGGTGACGGAGGAAAGGGTAATGGTAATGACTTCCGCGCTCGTGCCATCTTCTAAGGTGGTGGTTTCGGAAGTTACGCTGGTTGGGTCGGTAAACCAAGTTGATTCCGCATTGAAAAATACCCACCCGTGTTCCGTTTGGACAAAATCTTCAACAGGCAAATCCATCGCACCGGGCCAATCCACGACATTGGCAATTTCCATCCAGCCATCTTCAAGGGCATACAGGGTCGCCGGGTCGTCTTGGTCATCTTCGGTGATTTCCCGTGTGCCAGAAAGATACAACACGCCATCCACCACCCGAATTTCGAGCGCCTCGGTTCGATCCACCGAAGCCGAACTTTCAATCACATAATCTAGCACGGCTTGAATATTGGGGGTGTCGCCCTGAATAAAATGACTTTCTAGGTGAAATTGGTCGGTGGTTTCTATCGTGCCGGTCATGCCACCCGAAAAAACGATTAAGGTAGTGCTGTCATGGTCTTTAGATAATAAAAACGTATCCGATTCTTGAAGAGCAGTCTGGGAAGCAAGCACACGGTCTAACAGGGCTTGTTCTTCACTGGAAACCTCTTGGGCGGTGGCAACGGCGCTGAAACTAAAAACCAAGAGGACGATTAAACTAATACGAACAATAGTAAACATGGAAAGTGTCCTATACACACATATTAATGAAAATATTGCCACAGTCTGTCTTTTTCTCTAGTAGGGAACGGTACTATGTTCTTGTGCTTTCTTTCACATTCAATTTTGGTTACAAAACTATTTGTCACCGCTTGTGTTTTTCAAGGGGTGAGCATCGCCTGTACGAAAACATGCTTTCCATTACTGAGGGGACTCTGTTTGTCATGTTAGAGTGGGCAGAGGAGAAATTAACATGGCAAAAGAACCCATTTTTATTATATCCGGGGGGCATGGTACAAGCGGCGAACGGGTGCTGCGTACCGCGCTGGCACAATTTGAAACCGAAGATGTGCCTATTTTCATCGTCCCCAATGTGACCACCCGCGAAGAAATTGATGCGGTTATCGCCAAAACTTTAGCCGCCAATGGCTCGATTGTGCATACGCTGGTGAATAGCGATTTACGTGGCTACCTGACCAAACGCGCCCAAGAAAAAAATGTCGAAGCGGCAGATTTGATGGGGCCGGTGCTGATGTTGCTCAAGCGCACCACCCAGAAAGAACCGCTCGGCAAACCCGGCCTGTACCGCGAATTGCATGAAGAATATTTTAAGCGAATTGACGCGATTGAATTCACGGTTGACCACGACGACGGGCGGAAACCGGAAGAATTAGACAAAGCCGAAATTGTCCTCACCGGAGTCTCACGGGTGGGGAAAACCCCGTTAAGCATGTATCTTTCCACATTGGGTTGGAAAGTTGCCAATGTTCCCTTGATGCAAAATGTCACCCCACCCGCTAAATTATTTGAAATTGACTATCGGCGGGTTGTCGGGCTGATGATTGACCCCGGACAGTTAGTCACCTACCGCACACGCCGCCAGCAGCATTTAGGTACAGGTAGCAATCATTCCGCCTATGTGAATCCCGAAAAATTGGTTGAAGAACTGGAATTCGCCCGCCAGATTTTCCGCCGGGGCAAATTTGCGGTGGTCAACACTACCGATAAGCCCATTGAGGAAACTGCCAACGAAGTTCTCACCCATGTGATGCGGCGTTTGGCAAAACTTTCATGAAAAATTGCTAAATGGTTTGTATTCTGGATACGGAATATAACAGCTATGTCTTATAATGAAGGAAGGAACCGACAACAATAGGAGAAACGCCATGTCAAATGCCCCGATGTATTACGTGGTACTACCCTCTGCGCGTTTATTAGATTATTTACAAAATTATGAAGCCGAAAGTGGTTATGAAGCCGGACGGCAGTTGCTGCTCACCCCTGCCCTTTTTACCCGTCCCATTCCGCGTAAAATTCCGGTGTTCTGGCCTAAAAAAGCCATCGCGGAAAGCAAGGATGTTAAAATTACCTTCCTTGCCCGTCTGATTGAACGGTTTGAACATCATCAGGACGAATCCCTGCATGGTCTTATTCACACCATTATCGGCACCGCACCCTACTCATTGGAATCATTTGATCATTGGTGGGAACTGCATCCGATTGGCGACAATGTAACGCTGCTGGAAGATTCGCTGAGTTCGGACAGCAAAGCGCATATTTTGAAACAATTTGCCAAAACCGACGACCCATCGTTTGACCATTGGCTCGAAGAAATCATCCAACAAAAAGAGAAATAGGTATGTATCCGCATCATCAAGACACCATTCAAAAAGCAGCGGGTTACTTCCAGCAAAATCCACATTTTTTGGCGATGCTGGTGGGCGGCTCCGTGGCAAAAGGATGGGCAAAACCGACTTCCGACGTGGATGTGATGCTCATTGTCACCGATGAGGAGTATAACCATCGCGCCCAAACACAAGATTTTATTTATTTCACGAACGAGTTAAGCACCTATGAGGGTGGCTACATTGATGCCAAAATCATGAATGTGGATTTTTTGCGTGAGGTGGCACATCATGGCAGCGAACCCGCCCGGTCTGCTTTTTATAAAGCGTTTCCAGCTTTTTCGCGGATTCCCGAATTAGAATCGCTCCTCGCGCAGATTGTGGTGTACCCCGAAGCCCAGCGCGAAACCAACCTGCGGGCTTTTTATAGTCAGATGATGCTGCTGAACTGGTATGTGAGCGAAGCCCAGAAGCGCGATGATTTATACTTGATGCGACGGATGAGCGCAGACCTGGTGCTGTATGGCGGGCGGCTGGTGCTGGCCTACAATCGGATTTTGTATCCCTACCACAAATGGTTGATGCACGAAGTCGCCCGCGCCCCTGAAAAACCCGCCGATTTTATGCCGTTGGCGGAAGCCCTGTTGCAAGCGCCCGACAAAGACAAAGCGCAGGCATTTTATGATTGTCTTCATACCTTCCATGATTGGGGCGTGACCCTTCAGCAAGCGGTGGTTCACTTTTTGTATGACCGCGAATGGACATGGCGCACCCCCCAATTAGCGCTGGAAGACCGCTAACATTTTTTGTAATGACAGGGGTGTTTTTGAAAAAAGAACACCCCCCATGTTATTCAAATCGAAACAGGGTTGCCCCCACTGTCACAACATCATCCACACTCAGACGGAAGCGCGAGACGATGCGCCCGCGATTGGCGAATGTCCCGTTACGGCTGCCCAAATCTTCTAAATACAATTCGTCGTTTTCGCGCAGAATCTGGCAGTGATGGGACGAAACCGCCTCATCTGCCACCACAATATCATTATCGGCTTTGCGTCCAATCGTGATGCGGTCTTTGTCGGTTAAATCGAGCGTGTCTTTATCCCATCTGACCAGACTCGGGGTTGCACCGTTACGCTCCATTGCCTGACGCGACATTTTAAAATGGTTAGACAGAACGGTGGTGGCTTCGTAATCAAAACTGTGGGTTTGGGAGAAAATCTGACTGGTTCCCACCTTGCGCGAATGGGAATCATAGCGCGATGTGCCAAATTGCATATCGGTGACTTCTTCGCGCAATTTGTTATGCTCGGTACGGAGTTCCTCATCCTCCAAGCCATTTTTCTCAATTTCATCCGCCATTTTGCGGAGTGTCGTGGTTGCTCCGCTAAAATCGCCTTTGTCCGCCTGATTCAGCGCTTCTTTACGGGCATGAGCCGCTTCCAACATCAAGGCGGATTTCACCACCTGTGGTTCGCGGGCAGGTGCTTGATAGGATTCTTCCTCCACCGCGTTAATCACAATCGGCAGTTCAAGGGTGCGGTGGGTGACAGCTTCTTCGGTGATTTCATCGTAATCAAACCGCAGACGGGCAATTTCAACCGTGCCGCGTGTACCTAGCTGTGGCACAGAGACTTCTAAAAGCAACGTTTTGACCTCATCGCCGGATAAATCCCCCATGCGGAACACCACTTCATTTTGAGCAAGTTGCATGGGATAGGCATTCAATTGGCGCACAAACTGCACGTCCCGCGAAGGAATCAAGGTAATCGTCAGATTTTGCCCGACGACTTCTAAAAGGTGCTGCAATTCACGGGCGAAAATTTCAGGAATTTTGTCGGGGTTATCAATAAAATAAAAATTGCCCCCGCCTTCATGTGCCATCGTGGTCAGCAAATCTTCTTTAAAATCCATCCCCACGCCCATCGTCGTTGTCGGAATGCCTTCCTCGCGTTTTTGATGTGCCATCGCGCCAAGTCGGGGGATGTCGGTAATGCCCTGATTCGCCAACCCGTCCGTCAGCAGCATGACCCGATTGACGCGGGTACGGGTGGACAGGGCAGAGTCGGCATTGGGGGTGTTGTCAGCAACTTTTTCGGGGAGCAGTTCATGCTGTATCCCCTCAGCGACCAATTGACAGCCCTTGAGCCATCCGCCGCTTAAATTCGTGGCGCTGCCCGCCTTGAGCGACTGAATAATCTGATTGATTTTATCTTTATAGGTGGGCGGGGCAGGCGGAAAATTGACATCCACCATCGTGTCGTAGGTCACAAGGCTGAACAGGTCATCCGCGCCGAGATGC
Source organism: uncultured Anaerolineae bacterium (assembly GCA_964639245.1). Classification (GTDB taxonomy): domain Bacteria; phylum Chloroflexota; class Anaerolineae; order Aggregatilineales; family J027; genus SB15. The sequence goes on along the minus strand of CAZXCU010000008.1, from coordinate 171,135 downwards.
CGCACCAGAAATTGCGCCGCTTCTTTGACCCGTTGCAATTTCACCCCTTCCATTGACCCGCTTCTGTCCAGCACCACCCCCACATTTAACGGGCTGCGTTCGGACTTGTGCGTGGCTGGATGCCCTTTAATTTTTGCCAGCAAATACAGATGGTGGGTACGTTCCACCGAGAGCAGGTCATAATCCAGTACGTAATCCGCTTCCATGAAAAATCCTGTAACTTTGGCTAATTCATCATAACATTTTTTGACAGAAAACTAACCCCCGTTAGGACAATTTTCTCATGTTTTTTATAGTACAATTATTGGAGAGTAGAAGGAATGCCCCACCTCTATGAGCAATAACCACGACTCCTTTACCGTTCCGTATTCGATTGATCACTGCCTCGAAATGTTAAATAAGGCTGCTCGCTCAAAGGAACTCTTAAAAAAGTACAATTTCAAGGATGTGGATACAAAAGTTGAGCAGGAAAATCCGCACAAAGTCACTTTCAAATTTCAACTCATGGAAACCTATAAAGGAGTAAGAAGCCCCCAGACCCAGCTGATTGCGCTCCTCGAATCTCAGGCAAACCACCGCACAAAAATCACCTACCATGTTAAAGGCTCTTATTTTTATCATTTTGCCGGTTTGGTGGTCATTTTGATTGGACTCGCCGCCCTGTTGAGCGCCAAAAGTCCTTATGAATGGGGCTGCTATCTGCCATTCATTGCGTTATTTCTCTCCTTAGCTTTTGTGTTGATAAGCATGGAAACGGCTCAGCGAAGAAATCTTGCCACAGTGCTGAAACATACTTTTTCTTTACCCCAAGAGAATAACGCTTTCCCATGGACTGACTTCATCTTTCTACTTGGAATGTTCAGTTTTTTTGTCACCCTCTTGATGGGCATTATAGGACTTCCCATGATGCTTGAACTTCATATTGAGACCAAACAAGGGGTCTTGCGTTTTTACAGCATTTTATTTTGCTTCCTTTCTCTGCCAGTCATTTATACCATCGCCATGCCGGTGCTTTCATTGAGGCAGCTTTTTAATCTTCTCCGTTCTGGAAAATATGAAAAAGTGGTTGGTCGCCTCAAATATCATAAATTCTTAAACCCTCTCCTTGCCATTTGGACATCCATTTTTATTCAGGTAGAAGGGTCGACTTATCTATTAGCGGGTTTCATTGATGAAGCCGAAAATCTTTATCGCTCCCAGATGCCCTCGCAATCAAAACAAGGCGAAGGCGGAACTAAAAAGAAAAGAACCAGTCTGAACTTGCTTTCGCAGACCTCAGATTATGAAACGCTCTGTGGGTTGGGGAATGTGTTTATGGCGCGTAGACTGTACGATACCGCCCTTGATTTTTTTTCACAAGCCCAACGGGTCGAATATAACCGTGGCGGTGTTTATTTGGGGATAGCGGAGGTATACCTGCTGCGTGGCGATAATCCCCAGCTTGCCCTCGAAAATTTGGTACAGGCGGAAAAATTTGCGGATACCTCATGGTTAGGGCGTATGTTTGACGAACATGCTTTGCCCCGTATTTATGCAGCACGGGCATGGGCGTATGCTCAGATGCAGCAGTTTGAGCAAGCTGAAAATGCAATTATGCAGGCACTTGAACCCCGCCCCAGAGACTTTTATCCCGGACAGGCCGATTTACACTACAAAATAGGCCAAACTAAATTGTTGATGAATGACCCCGCCAGCGCTAAACAGCATTTCCAACTCGCCGCCGATTTTGACCCCAACGGCTATTCCGGCAACCTTGCCCGCCAAGCCCTGAATGAACTTTAGACTCAGGAGAACATAACCTAATGAGCAATTACCGCGACTCCTTTTCCCTTCCGTATTCGATTGACCATTGTCTCAAAATGCTGGATATGGCTGCTACCTCAAAGAAAATCTTAAAAAGGCATAACTTAAAAGATGTAGATACCGAACTTCGTAAAAAGAATGCAGAAACCGCATATGTGACGCTTCAAACAGTGCAGACGATATGGGGATTCAACACACCAACCGCCAGAATGAGGGTAGTTTTCCAGAAACACGGTCATCATTCTACCCAACTTACTTATACCACCAAGACACCGCTTCTACATTATGTGCTAATTCTTATGAGTTTTGGCATTGGGCTTTGGGGATTAACCAGTATTTTTTGGGCTAACCAATCGCCTGAAACTTCCTGCTTTTTCCCATTTGGGACGGTTTTTATTGTTGGTACTATGGGGATGTTAGGACAGCAACTCACCACAAGACTCAATTTAAGCGCGCTTATCAAAGATACATTTGCCATCCCGTATGAGGATCAGGGACTACACAAAAGTGATTGGGTGATGTCTTTTGACGTGATAACGGGGTTAGTCGCTTTTGTGCTTGGGGTTATCAGTTTAATTCTTTTGCTTACTCTCAACTTTGATGTTGGAAAAAGTACGCTCCCCTACCAAATTGCGCTCTTTATCATTATTTGCACACCCTTTATCTATACATTTTTTATGCCTATTGTGTCTGCGACACTGCTTTTTCAACCGCTTCGCAGGGGGGATTACCAAAAAGTTTTTTCTCAACTTCGATTTCATCAGGTCATCAATCCTGTATTCGCGCTCTGGTCATCGGTTTTTCAACAGATAAAAGGTATCGCGCTGCTGAACGCTGGTTTTTTTGATGAAGCAGAAAGGTTGTATCGAGCTTTACTGCCCTCAGAAAAACAGAAAAGCGATGATGATAAAAGTAAAAATATTGCTCCGAATTATTCTGTAAAACCGGGAAATTATGAAAGTTGGATGGGTTTAGGCAACGTGTACATGGCTCGGCAGTTGTATGATGCCGCTTTACAATTTTATGAACAGGCAAAAAACGCCGATGATGAGCGCAGCGGGGTATATTTTGGTCTGGCAGAACTTTATATTAGCATGGGAAACAACCCCCAACTTGCCCTCGAAAATTTGGTACAGGCGGAAAAATTTGCGGATACCTCATGGTTAGGGCGTATGTTTGACGAACATGCTTTGCCCCGTATTTATGCAGCACGGGCATGGGCGTATGCTCAGATGCAGCAGTTTGAGCAAGCTGAAAATGCAATTATGCAGGCACTTGAACCCCGCCCCAGAGACTTTTATCCCGGACAGGCCGATTTACACTACAAAATAGGCCAAACTAAATTGTTGATGAATGACCCCGCCAGCGCTAAACAGCATTTCCAACTCGCCGCCGATTTTGACCCCAACGGCTATTCCGGCAACCTTGCCCGCCAAGCCTTGAATGAACTCTTTTGACCTCTTGTTAATTTTAGAAACCTCTCTATAATAAAATAAATTGAAAGGATACTCAGGTCATGGCTGAAATTGAATCCATCGCCGAGATACAAAAACTTGCCAGAGACGGCTTTGACAATTGGTTGCTCTATGGCGATGTGAAGGTCGCGCAGCAGGGCGATTTGCTGCTATTCGATTACACCACCGCCGCCCACCAAGCCGCGCGATGGAATTTTTTTGAGCGCGTCAGTCGTGGTTTGATGATTAATCGCAAAACGGGGGAAGTCGTCGCCCGCCCCTTCGATAAATTTTTCTACTGGCTGGAAGGTGGACGGGCAACCCGCGCTCATATGGTGTCCGTGACGGAGAAAATGGACGGGTCAATGGCGGTACTCTTCCGCACCCAAGACAGGTATGCCATCACTACACGCGGCAGTTTCACCAGTCCGCAAGGCGCATGGGCAACCGAATTTTTAAATGCTCATTTTGACCTTGCCGATTTGCCCGCCGAACTAACCCTGATTTTTGAAATTCTCTACCCGGAAAATCAAATTGTGGTAGATTACGAAACCCGCGAAGATTTGGTACTGCTGGCAGCCCGCAATCGCTTCACCGGTGCATACCTCCCCTTTTTCCCCGATTTGTATGAACTGGCGCAAAAATATGGCTTTTCACTCCCCAGAGTCTACCAGTTCAACAACATTGCCCAATTGTTTGAGGCAACAGGCCGCAACGAAACCAATTTTGAGGGCTGGGTGGTCGAATTTTCGGACGGGCAGCGCTTCAAATTTAAACTCGATTGGTATGTCGAACGGCATATCGCATTGTATGGCACGTCGGGGTGAATCAGCGTTTTTCGGCAAATTCCAATAACCATGTCAGCGCGGTTTCCGGTGTAAAAAAGAGACGGCGCTGAATTTTAGTATTCTTAAGATCCCGTTCCAGAAACAATTTGCCAATGTGGTTAAACACGGTATTTTTGACCAGAATTGCGCTGTAAATACCGGGAAAATGTTTGTCTATGAAATGTTGGTGGGCGCGTTCGGCATGATGGCGAATCGTCGGGGTCAGGGTGGGAATGGCAGAAAAATCGTGGATCGCACAGTATACCCGGTCAGCAGGCCACTCATGCGCAGTTGCGATGACAAAATTCGCCCATGCTTCTACCTCATCACGGGCAATTGAGGCAAGCGTGTAGCGGACAATCGTGTGGTCGTGTAGAAACTCGCGGGTTGTCATGGGTGTTTTACCTACTGAAATTGTACTGTAAAAGTCCAGCCTGATTTGTCAAAGTTATTTTAAAAATCATGCTGGCATTTACGCCTGTAAGATGCCTATACTAATAAAGACAATGATTGGTACGAGGGAAACAATGAAACGTTACATGGCAGGATTATTGATTCTGGCACTTTTCGCGGTGGTCATGCCGCACCCCACCCCGCTGATTCAAGCACAGGAGGAAGCAATTACCTGTGCATTTGATTTAACCGGCGAGACGATTAAATTTTATCAATTTGGCGATTATAGCGGGGTGTATACCTTTATCACGCTGCCCTTGCTTTCCGGTTTTGAGGATGCGCTGGAATATGTGAACGCCAATGGGGGACTCTGTGGCGCGGAAGTTGTCATGGAATATCGGGATACAGGCGGAGACCGAGAATCTGCCCAAGCCGCATGGGATGATTTTAGCAACCGTGATGATGTGGATGTGATTATCACTGTGCAAACTGAAGACGCGGAACTGCTGCGTGACCAAGCCGAAGCCAAAGGCATTCCTATTATGGTATCTACGGGGAGTGTGATGGGCTTGTACGGGGAAGACGGCAACGACCCGGCTTGGGTGTTTGCTGTCACGCCTTTGTACGAAGACCAACTCGGCGCGTTTTGTGAATACATCAGCGAAAATTGGGCAAGTTTTGGCATTGAAGGGGATCCAAAAATCGGGCATGTGAGTTGGTTAGGGGCAGTGGGCGAAGCCAGCGACAAACCCGAAACCCGGGCCTATTGCGAAAGTTTAGGGGTAGAGACCGTTGGCGCGGCCTATTTCTTTCCCGGTCTGCCCGATGTCTCGTCCCAAGTGCAAACCATCCTCGATGCAGGGGCGAATATTATTTACACCACCAGTTTAGCTTCTGGCCCGGCACAGGTTGCCACCACGCTTGATACGCTGGGCGTGCGCGATGAACTTTTGCTGGCGGGGCCAAACTGGGTGCTAGATACCTCAGTGATTCGTTTGGGGGGGGAATCTGTTGCCGGAATCGTGGGGCAGTTGCCTTACTACTGGTGGGATGAATTAGAACATCCCGGTGTGCAGGCGGTCACAACCGCATGGGCAGAAAAACGTGTCGCGGAAAACCCCGAAACCGCCTATGAACTCCGCAATATTGCCTATTTGCTGGGGTGGGCATCGGTGGATTTATACAAACAAATCATCACAGAAGCCATTAATCGGGCAGGCGGAATCGAAAATCTCAACGGGGATATTATCTACGAAACCCTGACCAGCGGCACGACCTTTAGCGGGATGGAAGGGGTGCTGGAAATTTCCTACAATGAAACACGCCGTTCCCCCACCCGGACGCGCATGGGGGTGATTGAGTTTGTGGAGTCGGGCAATGGGGTTGCTCCGGTGGTTACGCCCTTAACCGCGTGGGGAGAAACGCCAGATTTGCGTCCCGGTGGGGCAGATGTTGTGGGGCAGTGAAGCCTGTGCAAAGATTGGGTGGGTCGCAAAAACCCACCCCCCCGCCTGCCTAAAGCAAGTCGTTCACCACATTTTTAAGCGATTTGGTGATAGCATGGTCAGGGAACTTATGCACAAACACCCCTTCACTTGCCAGCATCATCATTTCGTCAGAATGGGGCAAAATCGCCGCCACATCACACCGATACACCTGCTGAACACGCATCCGCACATCTTCAAAAATAAACGCGGTTGGCACTTTGTTCACGATGATCGACATGCGTGGAACATCTAACTTACGGGCAACTTCCACCGTGACCCGTGTACCCTGATAGTCCTGCTGGTCAGGGCGCATCACAATCAACATCGCATCGGAAATAGCGATGGACAGCAGTGTTTCTTCATTCAACCCGGGGTGGGTGTCAATCAGGAGAATGTCCAGTTTGAGTTCGTCAATGACATTCCGAAAACCTTCGTTGAGCAGATTGATGTCATAGCCTTCGCGCAAAATTCGCGCAATTTCCCCCGCTTTCATGCTGGAGGGGATGAGATAAATTTCGCCTTCAATATTGCCCTCTAAATTTTTGGTGACATTGTAGGCGGCTTGGTGAATTTCAGCTTTACCCCATAAATAATCATTCAGAGATGTTTTCATATCCTGTTCTTCCATACGGAACAGCACATGAATGCCCGGCGATTGAATATCGGTATCCACGACCCCGACTTTTTTGCCTGCCTGTGCGAACAGCACAGCTAAATTGGCGGTGGTGTTGGATTTGCCTGTCCCACCACGAAACGAGTGAATTGAAATGATTTTTGACATATGGCCCTCTACCATGACGCAATTTTCCTGATTATGCGGGGAATTAGCGATTCGTGCAAAAAATAGCCCTATTGATACATTGTATCATTAAGGAAAATTAAAATGAAATTTAAACGAAATGATGAGAAACATTAAACATTTTTGGTAAAAGGCTTAATCCCTAGCAGTTATATTTCCACCGCTTAAGGAGCAGTGTTTACAATTTTCATAAGGAGTCTCACAAATGCTTCGTTCGTTTCGCTCGCTGTTGCAGGTGAGTCTGGCGGTGGTGTTGATGGTTGGCGTGTTCAGCCCCATCTTCCAAGCCAAGGCTCAAGAAGAAGCGCCCGGTGTTCTCATTCTCCCCATCAATAATGCTCAGTTTTTGCCCGGTGCCAAATTCGATTTCCGTGTGGAAGTCTATGCGGAAGCCCTGCCCGAAGACTTTGCCGTGACCGTGAATGGTCAGGACGCGACAGAATTTTTCGGTGGTGAATCCACCCCTGAAAACTGGGAATTTGGCGGACGTGTTGCCAACTATGTTGCCGAAGGCACACCCGGCCCCGATTTCACCAATGAAGCGCTGGCGCTGGAATACTACAATTCCTCGTTTGGTGCCGTGACCGTCGCGCTGGAAGGCGAAACCCTGACCGCGAATGTGGCGGGTGAAGCTGTGACCCTCGAAGCAACCGATGATCCGTTGGTCTTCAATGTAATCGGTGGTGCGGCAGACGGTCAGGCCTTGACCTTTGGTTTGGATGCCGATGGCAAAGTAACCGGTTTCAGTGTGCTGGGTCAAAACTTCGGTGTGCTGACCACCCTGCCGAAAAAAGCCCAATCGGTGATTTGGCGTGATTTGACCGCCCCCGCGCCCGGCGATTACACCGTCGAAGTAACGGCTGGTGGTGCGACCACTTCTGCCACATGGACAGTGCGTGAAGCAGTGGCTGGCGAAGCCCAGAACGTAATTTTGTTCGTGGCGGACGGGATGACCGTGGGGATGATTTCGGCTGCCCGTGTCATTTCGCGTGGGATTACCCAAGGGAGACCGAATGATCATCTCGCAATGGAAAGTGCGGATGTCATTGGTTTGGCTTCCACCTCCAGCGTGGATGCGTTGATGGCGGACAGCGCCAATACCCTTAGCTCGGTGAACACGGGTCACATCGGTAGCGTGAACTCCACCGGTTCCTATTCCGATACCTCCCCCAACACCCTTGACGACCCCAAAACGGAAACGCTCGGTGCGATGCTCAAACGTCTGCGCGGCATGTCCGTGGGTGTGGTGACCACCGCCGACTTCACCGATGCCACTCCCGCCGCAGTCTGGGCGCATGGGCGTAACCGCAGCGATGGCAACCGTGCCAACTACCTGACCCAAGCCTTTGACTTCCAACCCGAAGTCTTGATGGGTGGTGGGGGTCGTTTTATGCTGCCCCAAACCGCCGAAGGCTCACGCCGTACCGATGACACCGATTACTATACCGAATTTGAAGGCGCAGGTTACACCATCGTGACCAATGCGACTGAATTGACCGATGCGACCAGCGCTGAACTGCCCGAACGTCTGTTGGGGGTGTTCCAAGTCGCCGATATGAATGTGTGGCTTGACCGCAATGTGTATACCGACAATTTAGGCGATTTCCCCGACCAACCCGGCTTGGTGGATATGACTGTTTCGGCCTTGAATGTGTTGAACCAGAATCCCAATGGTTTCTATCTCCAAGTCGAAGCTGCCAGCGTGGACAAACAAATGCACCCGTTGGATCAAGAACGTGCCTTGGCGGATTTGATTGAATTTGACAATGCCATTCAAGCGGCGATTGATTGGGTTGCTGAAAATGCCCCCAACACCCTCATTGTTGTGACTGCCGATCATGGTCATGGCTATGATGTCTTCGGGACAGTCAATGTCGAAAAATTCAACGCTGCCACCGATGATGCGGGTCGCCGTAACGCGATTGGGATTTACAACGGTGGGGTTTACCCGACCTATGTTGATGAAGATGGCGACCACTTCCCCGATAGCTGGGATGTTTCCATCACCTTGGCGGGTGGGGTCAACAATTTCCCTGACCACACCGAAAATTACCAAGTCAGCGATGTGCCGCGTGCGCCTGCCGTGGCGGGTGAAAATGGCATGACCATCGATAACCCCGATGACGATGCCAACGGCATCACCATGAACGGGAACTTGCCGATGAATTCCAACAGTGGGGTTCACACCTTGCAGGATGTCCCCGTGTTTGCCTTTGGCCCCGGTGCGGACTATTTCAGCGGCACCTATCACCAGAGCGAAATCTTCTTTGGCATGGCGGCGGCCTTGAGCCTCGACCCCTCTGCCGAAGATGGCAAAGCCACGGCTGCTGCTGCACCTGCCACCGCTGCCACAACCCAGAAAACCGAAACCGCCGGTTTTGATATGCCGCTGTACATGATTGTGCTGCTGGTGATCTGCCTCGGTGGTGGTTATGTGATGGGTCGTCGTCGCAAAACCGCCTAATTCAGACAAATTTCAGGGGAGAATGGGGAAATTCCTCATTCCCCTCTTTTGAAATTTCATATTATAAACCGTATGGAAAAAGGATGATTAAGAAAAATAGCGATTTATTCAGGGTAAATTTTGCGGACGCAATGTATTGCGTCCCTACAAATTTATTCACCGTAGGGATGGCACATGTGCCGTCCTCTGGTTCATTTTATTAATAGAAAACTTTCCATATGGTCTCTTAAAAATTTTATTGAAGGAACGTCAATTATTTGAGTTAACAATCTCATGAAATGGTATATCCTCTTTTCAATTTTGCTGGTGCTGTTGCTGGCAGCCTGTGGGGGTGGGGATGCGGCGATTGAAAAAGTCACCCCGTTGCCCTCGAACGAAGTATCTGTCCGTCCTACCGCTACCCCATCGCTCACACCTACCGCGCTCACTGGTATGTCCGCCATTCTTGCGACTTCTGAGGCAGCGACTCAGCAGGCGATTGTCAGCAAAGCAACCGCCACGCCGCTGGATAACAATTTAGCTGTCGGGCTGGCGCGGGATATTGCGCTGGCAACCGATACCGCCATTCAACCGACCCCGCGTACCGCACTTACTTTTGACGAAAATCCGGTGTCCATCACCTTTGATGAATTTTATGATGGTTTTGACATGCGAACCGGGCTGATTTTGTCGGATAAATTGGTCTCGCTGGATGGCATGGAGGTTGTTTTAGAAGGCTATATGGCTCCCCCGCTTAAAGTCGAACTCGATTTTTTTGTCCTCACACGCATTCGCCTTGCCTATTGTCCGTTTTGTACCACCGCCGCCGAATGGCCGGATGATGTGGCGATGGTGTATATGCCAGAAGGCGAAACAACCTACGCCAGTGAAGCCCCGATGCGCGTTAAAGGGCGGATGGAAGTCGGGATTTCAGTGGATGCAGAAACAGGCATGGTAAGTCTGGTACGCATTTACGCGGATGAAGTGGAGATGCTCAATTGAGTCTACGCCTGGAAAATCTAAAACATACCTACACCAGCGCAGGCTTAGAAGCACGTACCGTTTTGGACATTCCCGCGTGGGAACTGCCACAAGGCGAACAAATTTTGCTGCGCGGGGTGAGTGGCAGTGGCAAAACCACCCTGTTTAATATCATTGCCGGGCTGCTGACCCCCACACAGGGCAAGGTCTGGTTCGGGCAAAAATCGCTGTATGGCCTGACAGAAGCGCGGCGGGATCAATTCCGTGCGCGGACTATCGGTTATATTTTTCAGATGCACTATTTGCTACCCTCGCTTTCCGCGCTGGAAAATGTCGTCGTGCCATTGGCCTTTGCGCGGCAAATTCCCGCTATCCAGTGGAAACCCCGCGCTCAAGACCTGTTGCAAAACGTCGGCTTGGGTGATTTTATTCATCATCGCCCCGCCCAACTCAGCGCCGGACAGCGTTTGCGGGTGGCAGTGGTACGCGCCTTAGCTGCCAATCCGATGATCGTGTTGGCGGACGAACCCACCGCCGCGCTTGACCCCGATTCCAGCCATACCGTGATGGATTTTATTCAGGACACCTGCACCCGGCACAACACCACCCTGATTGTCGCCAGCCATGACCCCGCCCTGAATGACCGTTTTGAACAGCGTTATGACCTGCTCAATGGCAACTTGCAGGCGCAAGCAGTGGAAAGGATGCTGGCATGATGTATGACATCGGGCTGGCGTGGCGCAATTTAAATGCCCGTCGCCTCCAAACCGTGATTACCCTGCTCGTCGTTGCTCTGGCAACCGCATTGCCCATTACCGTCCTTGCCTTGGGGGATGGCACACGCGAAGGCATTGTCCAAGCGAGTGACCCGTTTGGCGTGCTGGTTATTGGCGCGGAGGGCAGTTCGCAGCAGTTGGTGTTAAATACGATTCTGCTGCAAGATGTTCCCGTCGGAAATATTCCCCATAGCATTTATGATGATTTGCAAAATGACCCGCGTGTGGCGCTGGCGATTCCGATTGCGATGGGCGATAACATTGGCGGTGCGCCGATTATTGGCACGAATACGGATTTTTTCAAACTTAGTCCGGCGGTGAATGAACCTTCGGCTTTTCCACTGGCGGAAGGACGCTATTTTGCAGCCGATTTTGAAGCCGTGCTGGGGAGTCGCGCTGCCGAGTCGCTGGGTTTGACAGTCGGTGATGCCTTTCGCGGTCAGCATGGCGTGGAAGAAGGCTTGCCGAGCGACATTCACGAGGATGTGTATACAGTGGTGGGGATTCTGGACCGCAGCAACACCCCCTATGATACCGCCGTCTATGTCACCTTAGCGAGTGTGTGGGAAGTTCACGCCGAAGAACACGAAATCACCGAATCCGCCGCGAATATTGGTGCGGTTCCCGCCGGACTCGAAGACCCCGCCACTGCCGAATCGGATGAAGTAACCGCTGTGCTGGTCAGACCAGTTGGGTTCATTGAGGCGAATCAAATCTGGCAGGATTTTTACACTGCGCCCCAAGCACAGGCGGTTTTTCCCGGCAAAGAATTGGGCGATTTGTTCGATTTGCTCCGGCAGGGCGAACGGATTCTGGTGGCGGTGGGCTATCTTGTGCTGCTGATTGCCTGCCTGACGATTTTCCTCTCCATGTACAGCGCAATTGCCGCCCGTGAGCAATCCATTGCCCTGCTGCGTGGCTTGGGGGGTAGCCGCTTAACCGTGTTCCGCGTGGTGATTTTTGAAACGATGTTGATTACCCTTGTGGGTGCGGTGATTGGGCGCGGGTTGGGCTATGGCTTCGCGTATATGCTGGCGCAGTTTTTGGAACAGGAATCCGCCATCCCCATCCCCATTCGCTTTTTGCCCGACCTTGAGCCATTGCTATGGGCTGCCCCGTTTGGCTTGGGTATTGCCGCTGGATTTTTACCCGCGCTGATGGCCTATCGGGTGAATGTGGTGGAAAAACTTTTTCCGACATGATCACTCACCTTACGCAATGCAGGAAAATCCCCACCCTCAATCCCTCCCCATGCCTATGGAGAGGGAAACCAAAGGCATGGTGGGGTCTGCTTTTACTCCTTCTGGTTACGGCGTGTTCCTCCCCATCGGACACGATTCAGCAGGTCACGCCGCTGCCACCGACCACCCTCACCCAAATTCCTACCGCCCCCGATTTTGAACTCGCCACATTCGATGGGGAAAAAATTCGCCTGTCGGATTTGCGCGGGAAGTGGGTGCTGGTGAATTTCTGGGCGACATGGTGTGAACCATGTGTGGCGGAACTGCCCGTTTTTCAACAGATTGCCCAACGTTATCCTGATACGCTGGTGGTGCTGGCGGTCAATATGCGCGAAACCACTGAGGATATTGCAGCATTTTTAGCAGAACACCCGCTTGCATTAACGATTCTGGTTCAGCCGGATGATGCAACACTGGCAAATTATCAGGTGGTGGCGCTGCCCCAAACGTTGATTCTGTCGCCCCAAGGAGAGATTGTCTGGCGGCAGTTTGGGGCGGTGGAACTGACCACCTTTGCAGCGGAGATTGCGGCTTGGCTTGAAGGGTAACATTTGTGTTTTTTGTGACTATTGCCCACTTGCCGCGTTTTAGAGATACTTCTAGTATAGAAACCACGCCAAAAAACGATGTTCGGAGTTATATCTTATGCCTTCCGCGCCCTTAACGATTGGAATTGAAGAAGAATATCAGATTATTGACCCGGAGACCCGCGAATTAACCTCCTATGTCCAGAAATTGATGGACAAAGGCCGGGTGGTGCTGGGCAGTCAAATAAAAAATGAATTTATGCAGTCGCAAGTCGAAGTCGGTAGTAAAGTATGCAAAAATATCAAAGAAGCGCGGCAGGAAATCATCCATTTGCGGCGAACCATCCGTGAACTTGCCCAGGAACATGGCAAAACGATTGTGGCGGCTGGCACACATCCTTTTTCGCGGTGGGACAAGCAGCAAATTTCCGAAGGCGAACGCTACGATGATTTAATTACCAATATGCAGCACGCGGCCCGCCGTCTGTTGATTTTTGGGATGCACGTTCATATTGGCTTTGGACAAGACCGTGTTGCCCGTGACCTCACAATTGATATTTTGAATCAGGTACGCTACTTTTTACCCCACATTCTTGCTGTTTCGACCTCCTCCCCTTTCTGGCATGGGCGCAATACAGGCATGAAAAGCTATCGCAGCCAGATTTTTGAAAACATGCCACGTTCGGGCATTTCGCCCACCTTTAACAGCTATGCCGAATATGATAATTATGTAGAACTTATGGCACGGGTTGGGGCGTTGGGGCATGACGGCACACAAAAAGCGAGTGGCGCGTCCGGTGTAAAGGATGCCACGAAAATCTGGTGGGATGCCCGCCCGCACCCGAATTGGGGAACGTTGGAAGTGCGTATCGCGGATATGTGTACCACGGTGGATGAAGCCATCGGCATTGCGGCGCTGATTCAAGCGCTCATGGCAAAGCTGATTCAACTCCGCAACGAGAATCGCAGTTGGCGCATTTACCGTACCCATGTCATTAACGAGAATAAATGGCGGGCAGTGCGCTACGGAATCGACGGCAATTTGATTGATTTTGGCAGCGAAACCGAAGTCCCCATGCGCCAATTGATGAGCGAAATCCTCGAAATGGTGGATGATGTCTTAGATGAACTGGACTCCCGTGAGGAAGCTTATTCGGTGATGAACATTTTTGAACAGGGAACCAGCGCTGACCGTCAGGTGACGGTGTATAACCAGGCCATCGCGGAAGGGGCCAACAACGACGAGGCGATGTTCGCGGTGGTAGATAATCTCATTGACGAAACAGGCAAGGGGTGGGATTAAATTTTTTAACTACCCTTGAAATTACCCCGAACCCCCGTCGGCAAAAAATTGGCGGGGGTTTGCTCGTTTTAGCGCTGGCAATAGCGGTTTTTTCCATCCTCTTTTTTCAAAATATCACCCCCGATTATGCGCCCGAAAATCCCCACGCTTGGCTTTTTCACCTCTTGAGTATTGGCGTGTTCGGGGCAGGCATCTTAACGCTGAATACAGCAAAAATTTCAGTGGCTCGCCTACCGTTATTGCTTTTTCTCATTGTCGGGCTGGCGGTAGCGATTCGGTTGTATCGATTCGATGAATTTCCCTATGGCGTATGGGGAGATGAAGCCGAAGCGGGTATCACGGCGCAGCGTATGTTACACGACAGCGATTTTCGCCCCATCTACAACGGGTCACTGCACATGACATGGATTCAACTCTGGTTGTATGCGGGACTCTTGGAAATTTTTGGCGAATCGAGTGTGTTGTCGTTGCGTGTGCTGAGTGTCCTGTTTGGCGCGGCGGGGGTGGTGATGGGCTATCAGGTGGGGGAACAAATTCACAGCCGACGCTTGGGGTTGTGGATGGCGTTTTTTCTCGCCTCGATGCGCTGGTCAATTGTGTTTAGCCGTTTGGCTTTAACAGGCATTGAAACACCCTTTTTCACGCTCTTAACCCTCTTTTTGCTGATTCGTCTGTTGCGCCACCCGAATTTGCTCAATGCCGTGTTGTTAGGCGTGGCGGTGGGCAGTGGGCTGTTGTTTTATATGGCCTACCGGGTGATTGTGCTGGGGTTGTTTTTGGTGGCGCTGCTGCATTGGCGACACAAAGCCCTGCCCTTTTTTGCTATCGCCGGGGGAACGGCGCTGTTGCTGCTCTATCCCCTGTTAATTTTTATGCAGGTGTACCCGGATGTCTTTTTGCGTCGCCAGCGCGATATGTATATTGGCAATCTGATTCCCGAAAAATATGCGTCGCTGCCAGAGGCAATTTTTTATAATGCTCAGAGCTATCTCAAAATATTTCACCTGCGCGGCGACAGAATCGAACTGTATAACTTTGATGACCGCCCCATGCTGGATGTCGTCATGGGCGTTTTGCTGCTGGTCGGGCTAGGAGTAGCGATTCGCCATATCCGCCGCATGGAAAATCAATTTTTTCTGCTGACCACACTCACCGCCCTCAGCGCGGGGGTTTTATCGATTGCTCAAGCCCATGCCGGACGGAGCATCGGAGTGACTGCGCCAGTGGCCTATTTTTGTGCGCTGGCAATGGTTACATGGCAAGAACGGTTTTTAAATACACGCAGACGAGCGGATAAGACGGACAGGATCTCTGCGAGTCCCGTCCCTACCTATTTCTCGGCGGCTAAGCTTTCGCATGTTGTGAGCAGTTTTGTGGTGCTGGCGGTGATTGGCTTGAATTTTTATGCCTATTTCAATCGCCAAGCCCACGATTACAACGGGTGGATGGTGTCTGGCATTACCGAAGTGATTGCCGATGAAGTCCGCCAGCGCCCCGCCGAAAGCTATGAGGTGTACCTGACCAATTTTATTTTTACCCGCAATCCGACCCGTTTTATCGCGCCGGATGTCTATGACCGGATGCAAGGGGTCGAAGTCACCAGTCTTTTTCCGATTACCAACACCAGCGGAAAATCGGTGCTGGTGCTTCTGGAACGGGCGAATCTGTGGGCGGTGGATTTTGCGCGGCAGCTTTACCCGAATATCAAAATCTCCAACCCGGATTTAACCCCGTTTTCGCTGACGGATGCCCCCACCGACAACCCCTATTTGTATGTCCTCGAAATCAGCGCGGAAGACCTTGCCAACGCGCAGTCCCCGAATACAGGCGTATTAGGCGAATTTTATCCCAACGATAGCTGGGCAGGCGAACCCGAACTCACCCGTGTTGACCCCACCCCCTACGCTTATTTTCATGTGATTCCCTTTGCCCGCCCCTATACTGTCGTGTGGTCGGGGTGTTTGGCTGTGCCTGCTGCCGGCGAGTATGAATTTTTTGTAGCAACAGTGGGTGAGGCGGAACTGCGAATCAATGGGGAAACACTGCTGAGAAGTGACACCGACACGGGCGAACAAAGCGCCATTATAAATTTATCGGCGGGGGCGGTACCAATTGAAATTCATTACCGTGATAAACAGGATTATTCGGCGCTGTATGTGCAGTGGCAGGGGGAAAATCTTGAAAAAAGCGCCCTTCCCCCCACCTTGCTAACCCCCGATATAAGCGCGTGTGATTCTTAAGGCGGGGTTATTCTTCGCTGTCACCCCGACGGAGTTGACGGCGACGACGACGGTCACTGAGGCTGCCGCCTTTTTCGCCTTCGTCGGTCTCGTCGCTTTTTGCCGCCGCCCGTTTTTCACCCATCAAGCGATTTTTAACGACCAGCAGTTGTTTTGCCATTTTCTGGCGCTGGTTGGGATTGCGGACGTGTTCCAAAGCAGCTTCATACGCGCCAATGGCCTGCATCATGTTGCCGGATTTAAACAGCATATCTGCCAGCGCTAGCACGGTTTCGCCGTAGTTGGCATCGTCGCCCAATTCGCGGAAAATGGCGGCGGCTTCGCGGTACATTGTGGCGGCCTGTTCTTGATTGTCTTTTTTGGCGTAGACCAGCGCAAGATTCCCGATGGCCTGTGCTTCCATGCGGCGGTTGTTGTGCTGGCGGAAAATGGCTAAGCCTTCTTCCATCCATTTAACCGCTTCATCGTAATTTTCCATCGCACGGAACGCCAACCCCGCGTTGACCTGCATTTCAGCCGCGCCAATGGGGTCGTCTTCCTGCTGGAAAGTGGCAATCGCGTTTTTAAAAGTGTCTAACGCGCCTTCATAGTCTTGGTCTTCAAATTGGCGGATGCCTTTGGCCTGTAAAATTCTACCTTCAGACATGGTTATAGGGTAATCTCCAGAATATTTTCAGCTAATTCGCGCAGTTTGGAGGTGTCCATCTGGGCGAGTTTCATCGCCAGTTCAATATAGCGGTGGTTGGAAGGTTTGACGATGAATTGGCGGACTTCGGCGGGCATGTCAAGGAAGGTTTCAAAGGCTTCCTGGGCTGCCAGATAGCGTCCGACGCGGTTGTTGGCTTCTAAAAAGGCGGATTCAGTCACACGCAGCGCAGAAGCTAACGAGGTTAAATGCGAATAGGGAACCGACAGTTGACCATATTCATAATAGGCCAGCGTATCAGCATCCACCCCAATTCGCCGCGCCAGTTCTTCCAGTGTGTAACCGGCCTGTTCACGATACAGATGAATTTGCACCCCGATAATGCGGTCACGGGTCGCAGCATATTCTTGATGGTCGACCATGCGTTGCGACATTTTTTCGACCAGTGTATCTGTGCCGGAGGTCAACTGGGTGACGGGAACTTCCAGCGTGTAGGCAATCAATTCGAGTTGTGGCAAACTGGGGGTGGGGTCGCCAAATTCCCATGCCACGATGGTTTCGGGCGTGGTTTGCAGCAATTCTGCCAGCGTTTCAACCGTATAACCTTTGGCAAGCCGCGCATCTCGAATCAACACGCCGATGATACGCCCACGCAAGGCATAGAGTTCCTCAAAATTGACGGTTTTTTCGGCCTGCTGCCCGGCTTTGGCTTCGGCCTGTTTTTTAAAGCGGCTGGCGACATCGCCAAAATCATTGAGGCTCATTCGCGCCCTTTCTGATACATTCTTGCCGCTATTATATGAAACCCACCCGCAGAAGGCAAATGTCGCCCACTTATTTTCTACTCATTTTTATGTGGTAGGGTTGTCACAGGACTAATTCAGGGAGAGCAGCGATGGCACCAAACCAACAGAATGAACCATTGATCATCATCATCTCCAATCGGGGGCCATTTTCTTTTACAAGGAAAGAAGATGGCACTTTTGATACCAAACGTGGTGCGGGTGGGTTGGTCACGGCGCTGGCAGGTCTGGCAGAAAATCATGATGTCACTTGGGTTGCCGCATCCCTTGGCGAAGATGACCGTCTTTGGGCTGAGGCGGGCGGGAACAAACCCCAGCGAGTCGAAAATATTGACCTATTTTTGATTCAGCCGGACGCAGAGGCGTATAAAAAATACTACGAGATTATCGCCAATCCGCTTTTGTGGTTTATCCAGCATCAGATGTGGGATGCACCCCGCAAACCGAGTATTTTAGGCGAAACGTGGGACGCATGGGACAACGGTTACAAGATCATCAATCAATTTTTTGCGGATTCTGTGGTAGATATGCTCCAAGAGATTGACCGTCCTGTGATTATTTTGCCACAGGATTACCATTTATATCTGCTACCGCGTTATCTGCGGGAAAAACTTGGAAACCGCGTGCAAATTCAGCCATTCATTCATATCCCATGGCCGGGAATCGATGCGTGGAATATTTTGCCTTCACAAATGCGCGATGCGATCTTGGATGGACTGCTGGCCTCTGACCGAATCGGCTTTCAGACGCAAAAAGATGCGTTTAATTTTGTGCAAACAGCGCGGTACTATCTGCGGGATGCTCACTCGCACGGCAAGCGCGATTCGATTGTGTACCGGGAACGCAAGGTCGAAGCCAAAGCCTATCCTATTTCAATTGATGTTGAGAAGGTAAAAAGCATTGCCGAGAGTGATGAAGCCCATCTGCTACGAACGAATCTGCTTAATTCATTCGGGGTGCGGAAAATCATCCTCCGTATAGACCGGATTGAACCGAGTAAAAATATTTTGCGCGGGTTAGAGGCGTTCAAAATTATGCTGGAAAATCACGCGGATTTTCATGGCAAGGTGCATATGGTCGCGCTGCTTGTTCCATCGCGCATGGAGGTTCTGGAGTATCAGAGTTATCTGGCGGATATTATGGTGATGGCTGGCACGATTAACGCCAAGTACAGCGAGGCATTTTGGGAACCAGTCCGAATCATCGTAGGGGACAATTACACGCGGGCGATTGCTGCCATGCAGCTCTATCATGTACTGCTGGTTAACCCGATTGCGGACGGGATGAATCTGGTTGCCAAAGAGGGCGTACTGGTGAATGAACGGGATGGCGTGCTGGTGCTGTCGGAACATGCGGGCGCATTTTTTGAACTGGGCGACCATGCCCTGACTGTTTCACCGTTTGATGTGTATGGCACCGCCGAAGCGATGCACAAAGCCCTAACCATGCCCGTTGAAGAACGTCATGAGCGGGCGCTCGCGTTACGTGAAATTGTCCAAAAGGCGGATATTAAACAGTGGTTTAACCGCCAGATTCAGGATGCGCTGATGAGCGCCAACCAAGCCAAAAATGCCGAAACGTCGGCGACTCCGGTAGCGAGTACATCGGCATGATCTCGCACGACCTGCGGCATTTCCGTCGATTCGACCCCGATAGTGATGGTCTCGCAGATGCCTGCCTTCTGCAATTCGTGGGCGGTACGCATTGCGTCTGCGTCGGTGGTGTCATCCCCGATGAAAATGAGACTCCCCAACTGGTATTCGTGAACAAGTTCTGCCAGCGCCGTGCCTTTGTTGAGCGCCAATGGGGGACGAATTTCAAACACCATACGTCCTTGCGAAAAATGCAAGTCGTGATTTTCGGCCAGTTTTTTCAGGATGGGAGCGTAGATTTGCTCCGTTTTCTCAGGGTTGACCGTCAAGCGATAGTGAATCGACAACGTGACTCTTTTATCTTCGATGAACATGCCCTCTTCCGTAGGGAGCGCGGCTATCACCGCTTCAATTTTGGGGCGAAAAGCCAGCACCTGCGATGGGTAAGCTACTTGCGTGTTTTCCCAGCGTTCCAACCCGTGATTGCCAATATAAACAAGATTCGCCAACCCGACACGCTGTACCAAATCTTGCACCCCTCGCCCGGAAACCAGCGCCACCAGCGCCAGTTGGCGTTGAAGTTGGTCGAGCAGTTGTTGATTGGCTGGCGCAAGTTCAGCCATGCTGCTCTCGGCTACAATTTCGCTCAGTGTCCCATCAAAATCACTGATGAGACCCAGAGGTTGTTTTTGAACAAGGGATTTCAATTGTGGGTATTCTTGCCAATACATCTTCTGCTCCTTTCTAAAGAGAGGATAACAAAAGAAAAGCGTCAGGCAAAAATATCAACTATTTAGTTAAGGAGTGCATCATCATGAAAATTATCACTGTAACACTCAATCCATCCTTAGACCGCACCTTATTGGTGCATCATCTGGCGTTGGGATACGAAAATCAGATTCTTGAGGAGGCAAGTTTATATGCCTCCGGGCGGGGTATGAATATTGCCTCGGCAGCCCGTAATCTGGGGGCAGAAGTAGAAGCAATTGTCTTTCTTGGTACAGGGCCTAATTCCCGTGCGTATGAATCGTTGTTGGTAGAAAAAGGCTTTTCGGTGCGAATCGTGCGCTATCACGGGCATATCCGCAGCAATATTTATATCAAAGACACAGGCACAGGTCAGGAAACGATTATCCGCGAAGATAACGTCCATATTAACCCTGATCTGTTCAAACGGGTGGAGGACATGCTCAAGGAACGGGTTGAGCCGGATGATTTTGTGGTGTTCGCGGGAAGATTGCCACGCGGCGCAAATGCCGATACTTACGCTGGACTCGCCAATGTTGCCCAAGCATGTGGGGCGCGGGTCATGCTGGATACGGGAGGCGATTCGCTACACAAAGGACTTGCTGCCAATCCAACGGTTGTTGCTCTGGATCAGCTGCGTGCCGAACGCTATTTTAATTTTCCGGTACGCCAACTAGAAGAAGCGGTCTACTGTGCCAAAAAATTAGTCGAGGCGGGTGCAAAACGGGCGCTCATTATGCTGCACAATGATTCTGGCGCGGTGCTTGCCAGTGAGGAAGGTGCTTATAAAGTGGATTTTCCCGAAAATATGGAAATTGGCACCCACGCGGGAATTTATGAAGCCCTCCTAGCGGGGTATCTGACAGGGCGTATCCACGAAAAACCGTTCGACAGTTCCTTAGAACTGGGGGCTGCTGCTGCCCTGTACACCGCCGCACAGGTGGGTTCAGAATTTGGCTCGCTTGAAGAGGTGAAAGAACATCTCCCCGATGTGAATGTTCTTCCGGCGGATTAGCCAATGTTTTCATGAGTAGGAGGACGGGCGAACTTTCTAAATAGAAAAAAACAGGGTGTCACGTTACAATCGGCAGCAAAAAGTAAATTGAGGAGTTGGTCGCACTTATGCCGATGGATGATTTTTTATTTCGTGGCGACCTTGCCAGTCTTGACCCCGATGTGGCTGCCCTGATTGATTTTGAAGCAATCCGTCAGGCCCGCAAACTGATTATGATTCCGTCTGAGTCCACCATTCCGCAGGCGGTGCGGGAAGCGGTGGGGTCAGTCTTGGGCAATATTTACGCTGAAGGGTATCCGCCGGAAGAATGGCGCTTTATGGAAGAAGAATCCCTGCTGGATTTGGATGTCCGTATGGCGGAATTTCGACGGGATGGCAGCCCACGCTACTATAAGGGAACAGAAGTGGCGGAAGTGGTGGAAAGCCTTGCCCGCCGCCGCACCGCCGAACGGTTTGCCACTTCCAAGTATGGCGCGGATAAGCTCTACGTGAATGTGCAGCCGCTTTCGGGTGCGCCCGCCAACAGCGCCGTCTACACCGCTTTAGCCCTGCCCGGCGATACTATTCTGGGGATGAATCTCACTGACGGAGGACACCTGACTCATGGCAGTCCGGTTAACCGGAGTGGGATTTTCTTCAATGTCATCTCCTACGGGGTGCATCCCGAAACCGAACGCTTAGATTATGATCAGATTCGGGACTTGGCGCTGCAACACCGTCCCAAATTTATCATCGGGGGGTATACCTCCTATCCTTGGTCTCCAGATTGGCAACTGTTGCGCCAGATTGCGGATGAAGCAGGGAGTCTGGTGCTGGCGGATGTGTCGCATGTGGCGGGGTTGATTATCGCGGGGGTGTATCCTTCGCCGGTTGGGATTGCCGATATTGTCAGCTTCACCACACATAAAACCCTGAATGGGCCGCGTGGGGCGGTCTTGGTGACGCACAAACGCGACCTTGCCCGCAAACTTGACCGCGCCGTGTTCCCCGGTGAACAGGGCGGCCCGCATATGAACAGCATCGCGGGGTTGGCGGTGGCAATGAAACTTGCCGCTACCGAACAATTCCACACCTTGCAAAAACAAACCGCCATCAATGCCCAAACGATGGTACAGCGCTTTCAGGAACGCGGAATGCGAATCCCCTACGGCGGTACAGACACGCATATGTTCCTGCTGGACGTGGGGCAAGTTAAAGGGGCGGATGGTTCGCCCCTATCCGGCGATATTGCGGCACGGATTCTGGATATTGCTGGCGTGGTTGCCAATCGAAATACTATTCCCGGTGATACCTCGCCGTTTCGTGCTACCGGAGTCCGATTCGGAACGCCATGGATTACCCAGCGCGGTTTCCGTGAAGCGGAGTGCATCCAACTCACCGATGCCATTGCCGATTTGATGCTGGCGTGTAAACCCTACAGTTATGCGAAAAACAGCACGACCAAAAATTGGCGCTCCAAAGTGGATTTTGATGTATTTGTGGATGTGCAGAAACGTGTTAATCAATTGGCGATGTCCGCAGGGATTGATTATGAAGTCCCCACGCTGGGCGATTATCCCAAAGAATCGGATGCTGCCGAAGAACATTTCCGTGTGCTGCCCGAAGATGACCATTATGAAGCGGCAACATGGGGAACGATTCATGTCTACGGCGAAGCAGCCACCGCCTTTTTGAATACCGTCCTCACCTGTGAGGTGCTGGATATGAAAAATGGCGATTGGCAACCGATGTATTTGCTGGAAATGAACGGCACCTACATCACCCGTGGGATGGTCGAACGCAAAAATGACCATGTGTACCTGCTGTATGTGGAAGAATGTCTCGATTACGCCGTGCAGTGGCTGTCGGCGCTGTCGGATGGGTACGCGCAATTCGATGAACACGATATTTATGCCAAAGTTCCCGGTGCTGTTTCGGTGAGTCCGCTTGCCCGTGAAGCGGATATGAGTCGTTTTGTCGAACTCGATTTGAACAGCGATTGGGCGTATCAGGGTATTGGTTTTACCAACGACAAAGCCTATTTTGTCGGGGCAGCAGGCCGCAGCTATCAAGGGCCAAAAGGTGAGGCGCTCCCTGTTTTTGAATGGCACGAACCCGCCAGCGACACGCTCAAAACGACCACATTGCACAGCCTTCACAAATCACTCGGGGCGAAAATGGTCGGATTTGCGGGCTATGATATGCCCGTATGGTATGCGTCTGTGACGGACGAACACAAAGCCGTTCGTACCGATGCTGGCATTTTTGATGTCACGCATATGGGCGTGTTTGATGTGTCCGGCGCGGGGTCAGAAGCCTTTCTGGATGCGGTGACTACCAATGATGTCTCTCGCTTGGAAGTGGGTGAAGCCCATTACAGCTATTTA
The DNA here is from genome assembly GCA_964639245.1 of uncultured Anaerolineae bacterium. Lineage (GTDB taxonomy): Bacteria > Chloroflexota > Anaerolineae > Aggregatilineales > J027 > SB15. The sequence continues at coordinate 147,692 of CAZXCU010000008.1, read as the reverse complement.
TTAGGGCTGGATGGCATCCCCTTGGATGATATTTTCATCTATCGCCGTGCCAACGCGCATTTTATGGTGGTGGTCAACGCTTCCAACAATGATAAAAATTGGGCGTGGCTCAATGCGGTGTTAAAAGGCGAAGTGCGTATCAGCCACGAACGCCCGTGGATTAAAGCGCCTGCCCGTGCAACCACTGTCCTACGCGATTTACGCGCTCCCAATACCCCGGATGGGCGGGTGGATCTGGCGCTGCAAGGGCCCAAAAGTCTGGATTACTTGCTGGCTTTAGATGGCAGTGAAGCGGACAAGGCCAAGCTCAAAAAACTAACGTGGGCGCGGTTAATCGAAATTAAGCTGGGCGGGTACGATTTGATTATCTCTCGCACAGGCTATACGGGCGAACGAGTGGCCTACGAAATTTTCGTCCACCCCGACAAAGCCGCCGATTTCTTCAAATTGCTGGTCGAAACCGGTGTAACTCCGTGTGGGTTGGCATCCCGCGATAGTTTGCGTACCGAAGCAGGGCTACCCCTCTACGGACATGAATTAGCGGGTGACTTGAAGATGAATCCCGCAGATGCAGGATTTGGCAGCTATGTAAAAACATGGAAGCCGTTTTTCATCGGAAAATCCGCTTTCCTTGCGTATGAGGCCAAACGGGATGTGGAAACGGTGCGGTTTCAGGTGGATACCAAAGGCTTACGCTCGCCTGTTCCCGGCGACCCTCTCGTGGACAATCGTGGACGTGTCATCGGGCAAGTGACTTCGTGTGCGCTTGGTTTGGACGGCTACCATCTGGGGCAAGCGCTGGTGAAGAATAAATATGCCAGCGAAGGCACACAAATGCTCGTTTATGCCAATGCCAACGGCGCAAAAGATGGCAAGGTGGCGGGCTTGAAAATGGGCGATAAAGTCGCTGCCCCACAAACAGTGACGGTGGTTTCCCGCTTCCCCGCACGGAAAAAGTAATTCCTGGAAATTCATTAGAAAAAGCGAATTACATACCAGTGTAGTTCGCTTTTGTTGTATATTCTAAATTGATAGGGATATGGCAAAAAATAATTGGACTCATGAGGAATTACTTTTAGCTTTAAATTTGTACTTTAGGATTCCGTTCGGACAATTTGACCAACGCAACATAGAAGTACAAAAATTGGCTAACTTTATAGGCCGTACCCCAAGTGCCGTTGCAATGAAGCTAAGTAATTTCGCATCCCTTGACCCAAATCATCGGGAGAGAGGAGTAAAAGGATTAAGTAATTCAAGCCACGCTGATAAAGAAGCATGGGAAGAATATGTCAGTAATTTTACAGGAGAAACTATTGACATATCATCTAATTCGGAACATGAGTCAGTGATATTCTCGACTATTGAAATAGCAACTGAAGCGGTTAGGAAAACGAAAGTACGCTTGGTTCAAAATCGATTTCGTAGACACATCCTAGAAAATTATAGAGAAACTTGTTGTGTCTGCGGAATGCCTATAGCGGATTTGTTAATTGCTAGTCACATTATTCAATGGAGTTTGCGACCTGATTTGCGCCTTGAGCCAACCAATGGCCTATGTTTATGTGCATTGCATGATAAAGCATTTGAATATGGACTTTTAGCTATAACGCCTGAATATGAGATCTTGGTCAGCTCAAAGGTGAAATCATTGTCTTCAATTAGGACTATCGAAGCAAACTTTGAACTGTATCATTTACAGAAGATAAAATTACCAAAAGTTTACTGGCCTAGTCCTGAATATTTACAGCTTCGGTATCAAGAGTTTAACGAATAAGGAGGTTCTATTGAATAAAGAAGTTTTTTTGAAAGCCTATTATGAAGCCATAGAAAATTCCTTTATGAATGACATTAGCGAGTTAGTTCAAAATTGGCATAAGAAACTTGCTCCACATATGGCAACCATATTTGATATATCGGAAAAAGAAGCATTTATATTGATGGAAAAAGAATACTTTTGGTATGGAGAAGTTTCAATAAAATTTACTCGTGATTTTGACGAATTCATTTATGATTGATAGTTATGCTCATTATCTTCGATAAAGACAGTACGTTGGTTGAAAGTATTGATGACCGTCCCGCCAACCGTTTGGAGGAGCATCGCCTCTTGCCCGGCGTGCTGGAAAAATGCCGTCAATTGAAAGCCGAAGGACATATTTTAGGCATCGCCAGCAATCAGGGCGGGGTGGCCTTCGGGCATCTGCACTACCGCATGGCACAGGCGCTGATGCAGCACCTTGCCAGCGAAATCGGAGCCGATTATGCGCTGTTTTGTCCCTATCATCCACGCGGGACAGTCAAACGCTATGCCCGTGAAAGCCTGTTTCGCAAACCCAACCCCGGTATGATTCTGGAAATTGCCCGCCGTGCGCGAGTGGATAACCCCCAAGATATTCTCTTTGTGGGCGACCTAGAAACCGACCAGCAGGCCGCATTCCGGGCGGGGGTACAGTTCGCATGGGCAAAGGATTTTTTCGGCTTTTAAACTTATCCATTTGCCAGTGCTGCACGGGGGGAATAGGCACCGATGACTCCGGTTAAAATGAGGACTGTCACCAAGCCCACTATGCTAATTGCCAGATAACCGCCGCCCTCAAAAATGAATCCCGACCCCAAACTGCCTGCAACAGAAGACAGGGCAACCATCACTTCATTCACCCCCTGTACCCGTCCGCGTTCGGCGTTGTTTAGCGCACTGGATAACAGCGACGACCCACCAATGTAACAAAAATTCCAGCCCAATCCTAGCAAAAATAACGCGATTATCAGGGCGAGGGTGGCATTGGATAGGGGCGCAAGCGCGGCGGATAGGATTAAAATGACTGCGCCCGCCAGAATCATATTCAACCGTCCATAACGGTCAATCAAGTAGCCCGTCAGATTGGAGAGACCAAACATGCCGAGTGTATGCGCCATGAACACAATCGAAATCGCCTCATAGGTATGGTTGTGATTTTCCATGTGCAGCGGGGTAATGCCCATGATGAGTACCATTACAAACTGCGCCATCAGCACGGAGGCAATCGCCAACTGCACCTGCGAACTACGGAAAATTTGTGCCAATTCGCGGGCGGGTTCGTCTTCGATGTGCTGTTTCTGGATTTCATCGGCGGCAAGTTGCAGCGGGTCGGGGCGCAATAAAAGAAAGGTGGCTAACAAACTCATGAACATCAATCCGGCGGAAACCAGCCATGGCCCGGCTTCTTTGGGAATGTCATAATAATCGTGGGCGATTCGGCCACTGGGGGCAACCAGCGCCGGGCCAAGAATTGCGCCAATGGTGCTGGCAAAGACAATAGTGCCGATGATTTTGGCACGGCGATCTTCGGGATGAATTTCCGCCGCTATAAAACGGCTTTGTTCGCTGACGCTGCGAGCCACCCCGAACAAAATCACCCCCACCAGCAGCAGTTCATACGATTCCTGAATAATCGCCATCCCACCGAGCAAACATCCCAGCACCCCCGCGATATAACCGAGTGCTAGCCCGTTGCGCCGTCCGTAACTGTCCATCAACATGCCCATCGGAAAAGCGACCAGCGCCCATGACAGGGTAGAAACGGTCTGCGGGACACCCGCCGCTTTTTCGGTGCCGCTTAAATTGACAGCGACAATCGAAAGCAGGGTGGTGGAGGCGATTTGTGCGGCGCTGAACAAACTGCGCGAAGCAAACAACGTCAGTGTGATTCGTCGGACGGCTGGATTCATGTATTTTCTCTTGTAAATCTGGTACATTCATTTTGCAATAATTTGTAAATTACGGCAAGGATTGGTGCCATGACTGATTTACTCTATGTATTTGATTCGTACCTCAGAGAATTTACGGCGACTGTCACAGCAGTTGAAGGGAACGCCGTGATTTTAGACCGTACCGCGTTTTATCCGGGGGGCGGAGGGCAACAGGCCGACGCAGGTACACTGGACACGGCAAACAAAATTTACCGTGTGAGCAGCACGAAAAAAAACGGTCAGGCCGTTTTGCACCTCATCGATGGCGATGAACTGCCTGCCGTGGGGACTGTGGTCACGGGGAAATTGGATTGGGAACGTCGCTATGCTGCCATGCGAACGCATACCGCTATGCACATTTTATGCGGGGTTATCTGGCGCGATTATCAAAAATCGGTCACGGGTGGCAACATGGAACTGCTCACCGGACGGATGGATTTTGAATTTGACGAACTCACCCGCGAAACCATCGCTGAGATCGAGCAGAAAATTAACGCGGAAATCGCCAACCAGCGCGAAGTCAAAATTGCGGTGCTGCCGCGTGAAGAAGCCTTTCAGATTCCCGATTTGATTCGCACCAAGATTAACCTGCTACCCGAAGGCATCCATGAAGTCCGCACGATTGAAATAGTCGGGTTGGATTTGCAAGCTGATGGGGGGACACATGTCCGCAATACAGGCGAAGTAGGCAGCATCAGCATTACTAAATATCAAAGCAAGGGCGGGGCGAACAAGCGTCTGTACATTGAAGTTAGAAATCAGTAAAGAAGTTTCGCGGAGAGAGGATGTGGTCTACAATATTAATAACTGGATGAAGAAAGGTTAGAAAATGCCACGTCTTTTGATGTCTTTGCTCTTGATTGGTCTGTTACTGCTCGTGGCAGTTCCTGTGATTAATGCTCAACAAAGCGGCTGTGTCAATTCGGTCACGGTCTGGGATGGCGATAGTTTGTTCGGAATTGCGGCCCGCTACGGAGTGAACGCGGCGGAACTGGCACAGGCAAACGGATTAGCACCGAATGCGCGGTTATTGATTGGTCAGGTGTTATGTTTGGATGGTCTGGTTGCCGCACAGCCTGCCTCTGCGACCAGTGTCACACCTGCCGCGAGTGCAACCGCTAGCCCAACCGCGACGGCGACTGCCAGCGCGACCACTGCGGCCTCACCTACCGCGAGTGCAACAGCAACCGCTACCGCAACCACCGGAACGGGTGGCCCCACCACCGGCACTTCGCCTTCTACCGGAACGACCACCGGGACAGCGCCAACCCGTGTGCTGGGCTTTGTGCGGAATCAAGGCAATACCTTACCCGCAGGCTGGCGTGAATATGTGGTAGTGGCGGGCGATAATTTGTTTAAAATTAGCCAGCAATTCAGCGTTCAGGTGCAGGAAATTGCCCAAGCCAACAACATCGCTAATTTGAGCATCGTTTTTCTGGGTGAAAGTTTGCGGATTCCTCCGTCCAGCACGGGCAATACAGCAAATCCTAATCCCGGAAGTGTCGGTTGGGTGCTGCCGAATGGCCCGAACACCCTCCCGATTATTACGCTGCAACCCACCTCCGCCAAACCGGGTGTCACGGTGACTGTCAGCGGCAGCAATTACCCGCCCAATGCAACGGTGAATCTGTATATTGAGAAGCCCTCGATGGGACTCAAGAGTGATATTCTGGCAACCGTCAAAGCCGATGCCAATGGTCGGTTTCAACACCCCGTGACCATTCCGGCTACATGGCCCGGTGGCGCGGCGGTGAATCAAATCACCGTGAGCATTTCGGGGTACACCACCCAGGGCGGCTTCTGGGGCATGAATTATTTCGTCAATCAATAAGCCAAATAGCTTTGGACAGGGGTGAATCGCTGTGATTCACCCTACGATTGCCCCGTGTTCAAATGCGCTCCCCCTCTCTTGAAAATCTCATGATGTAATAGATACTATTTTCATTACATTCTTCAATATCCTCTCCAGCACTTCAATCCTATGATGATAAAGAGTCTATCCGAGTAAGTTTTTCTCTACAGCACTTGAACTGAAGGTAAGTTGAACCGCTTTCTCCATTGATGCTATTTCTAAAGGAGATCGTAAGATGAAATTCTCAAGAGTGATTTTTGGAACAATCGTTTTTGTAGTCGTCAATTTTCTAATCTCTTCGCTGGTTTTTCCGCCCCCACAGGTTTACTCTCAATCCGACCCCACCCCGATGATCATTGATACCGACATGGCAATGGATGATTGGATGGGGATGCTTTACCTTTTGCAACGGACGGATATTGAAATTCAGGCCATCACCATCGTTGGAACAGGGGAAGCACACTGCGATCCGGGAATTCGTAACACGATGAATTTGCTGGCGCTTGCCGGAAAGCCCGATATTCCGGTGGCGTGTGGGCGCGAAACCCCACTTCAAGGCAGCAACACCTTCCCACAGGAATGGCGCGATTGGGTTGATTCGATGGCAATGATGGCATTGCCAGAAAACCCGAATACGCCAGTTGACCTTAGCGCGGTTGAACTCCTAGAGGAAACGATTAGTGCGTCTGAACAACCCATCACCATCTTAACCCTTGGGCCACTCACAAATCTGGCGGAACTGCTCACCGCGAACCCCGCCCTTATTGAGCAAATCGAGATGGTTTACACGATGGGGGGTGCGCTTGAGGTGGACGGAAATTTGCAAGGCGGCATGGAGACGGATAATAGCAGCGCTGAATGGAATTTTTACGTTGATCCATTAGCGGATGCACAGGTCATCGAATCGGGCGTATCTATCACACTTATTCCGTTGGATGTTACCAATCAAGCGCCCTTGACACGCGAATTTTTTAAGCGATTGGGCGATGACAAAACTACCCCCGGTGCTGAATTTGTGTATGATGTCCTGTCACAAATTATCGCTTATCCGGGGTGGTATTTCTGGGATCAACTTGCCGCCGTGGTTGCTACCGACGAAAGTGTTGTGACCATCCAAGACTACCCTATCCGCATTATCACCGAAGCGGGCGACAAACAGGGGCGTTGTGTCTTAGATGAAAAGGGTCACTTGGTACGGGTCGCCGTTGGTATTGATAACACCCGGTTTGAAGAAATTTATCTGGATGGACTCAACGGACGGATGCAGTAAACATCACCGGGTATCGGAGAGGACTCAATGCCTAACTCCGATACCCGAATTTTTTCTAGCGTCCTTAGGGCAGTTGCGAATCAATAAATTCACAGGCGCGGGCGGTTGCGTCTTCCACGCTCATTCCCAAATCAAACAGATTAACGACAATTTCCGTGTTAATTGCGTCCCAGATTTCATCAAAGACCGTCACCCCCTGAGAATCGGTGGTGGCATCCACAAACGCTTGGACATTTACGCTTGTTTCGCCAAACGAATCCACCCAGAGTTGTTGCAATTCCGGCGATGGATTCGCCGGGGCAACCCCGCCCGCTTCGGCAAAAAAACGCTGGCCTTCGTCGCTGACCAGATACAAAATCAGGTTGGCGGCTAAATCGGGGGTATCTGTTTGGGCATTGGCAACGTAGCCAACCGCGTGCAAAATGGAACGACTGCGCCCATTCGCTGGATTACGTGGCAGGGTGACGACATCCCAGTCAAAGGTGACTTCGTTGAAGGCTTCTTGCAATTTCCATGACCCCCCTGTAATCATAGCAACCTGGCCTGTTTCCCAGTAATCAAAGGCGTTGTCCGCCGAAGCCCCCCCCAAAACAGCAATGCTCGGCATCACCCCTTCGTCATAGAGGCTTTTCAGGAAATTTAAGGCTTCCAAACTGCCCTCATCTTGAAGGGTGCAACGTGTACGCCCCGCCTCGACAATCGGGGTGGTGTCCGTTGCCGCAATCCAGTTGGTATACCCTGCTTGATATTCGCTGTAAACGGCTGCACCATAAATATCTTGACTCGGATTGGTCAGGGCGCGTGCGGTCTCCGCAAATTCCTCCCATGTCCATTCGGCAGTAGGATAGGCCACACCCGCTTCATCAAACAGGGTTTTGTTGTAATAAATAGCAATCGTATCCCAATTGACCGGGCCGGCGTAGAGGTCGCCGTTTTCACCCCACCGATACGGATCAACCAAACCCGACCCCCACAGGGTGGTATCTACCCCCGCCTCGTCCCAATAGGGCTGCAAGTTGAGCAGCACATCGCTATCTGCATAGAAGAAAAAGCGATCTTGGGACATATTAAACACATCCGGCAAGTCCTCGCCACTTTCCACTTTGCGCCAATAGTCTGCCCATGTAATCACCTGTAAATCGACGCTTGCGCCGGGACAATAGGTAGCTTCCCATGCGGCAATCGAGTCGCCGATGATTTGATGCCAATTTTCATCCCAAACCCACATTGTAAGCTCACTGGCTTCTTTGCACGCGGTTGGTGTGATGACCGCTTCTTCCTGAGCAGTCGTCAGCGCCCCAACACCGAGCAAAAAAATAAGTACAAAAAACACGATCCCCAAATTTTTAGGCATGTACCTTCTCCTTTGCCCAAATATTACCTTACAGGCAACACTTCGGGGTAGGAAAACTTCCGCAGAGTACGCACCGCTTCAATCAGAATTTGCACGGTCTTTTCAATTTCGGCAAAGGTGGTGTGAATCCCAACGGTCAAGCGCAAACTCGACACTGCCAATTCCGGTGCATACCCCATCGCTAACAGGGTGCCGGAGGGCGCAGCGCTGCCCGCTTTGCAGGCCGATGCCCCACTCGCCGCAATGCCTTGAGCATCCAACCAATCGACTAAGGCCGCCCCGTTCACGCCCTCAAAAACAAAACTGGCATGGGCAGGCAAACGGTGTTCAGGATGTCCGGTTAAAAGTGCGCCCGGCACATGGGTCAGCACACCATCAATCAGGGCATCCCGCAGCCTTTGTAAATGGGCGGTGCGCTGGTCAAATTCCTCGTAGGCCAATTCGAGCGCTTTTGCCATCCCCACAATGAGGGGAGTTGCGTGAGTGCCTGCCCGTAAGCTGCGTTCTTGCCCGCCGCCCGTTTGACTGGGGGATAATTTCACCCCCTCCCGCACATACAAAGCGCCGATACCTTTTGGCCCGTAAAATTTATGCGCCGAGAGCGACAGTAAATCCACGCCTAAGGCCTGTACATTCAAGAGCAATTGACCTGCCGCCTGTACCGCGTCGGTGTGGAAAAGGGCGGAAGTGTGGCGAGTCATTTCGGTGATGGGTTGGACGGTGCCAACTTCGTTATTGGCATACATGATGCTGATAAGGGCAGTATCAGGACGGCAGAGGGAAATTAGCGCCGCACTATCCACACAGCCCAGCACATCTACCGGAACGACATCGGTTTCAAACCCGTGTGTTTCGGCAAGTTGCAGCATGGTTTTGCCCACCGCGCCATGTTCAATCGGGGTGGTGATGAGATGTTTGCCGCGCCCATTCCATGCTGCGCCGCGCACCGCCAGATTATCACTTTCTGACCCGCCGCTTGTGAAAATAATCTCGGATGGCTGGCAGTGAAGAATCCGGGCGATGGTTTCCCGTGCTTGACGGATAGCGTGTTCGGCTTTGCGCCCGACGCTGTGGGTAGACGAGGCATTGCCGTAAATTTCAGTAAAATACGGCAGCATGGCTTGTACAACGCGAGGGTCGGTGGGGGTGGTGGCGGAATGGTCAAGATAAATCATGGTGAAATGCTCCTTAAAACAAAAAAACCGTCTGCTGAGCATCAAGAGACGGTTAAACACGGAATATCCACTTCGCGTTGTCGTTGCCACATCCGAATCATTCGTTGTGACCACATCTCCACACGGTGGAAAAGCACCTTAAGCAGACTGATTCTGCTGAGGTTGCCGGACTTCGTATTGCCGAAGTCACTCTTGATGCACGAGACAAAGCGTAACGCTGATGTTTCCCGATGTCAAGGCGTTATTTATTTCGCGGGTGATTTATGAACATGCACCACTTTCCACGCACCCTCAAATTTGACCAGCACCCGTGTTTCGTTGTGGACATGATGTTGAATACCCTCAGGATAGGCTTGTGCCAGCATAAAAGTATAGGTAACAACGGCGGTGTCGCCATAGCGCTGGCAGCGTTTTTCAAATAAATCGTAGCGTTGAGCCATCGGTTTGCCTGTCCAGCGATTTTTAATCATGAATTCGTGAAAGGCTAAGCCATCCTGTCGGTGAGGCAGAATCCAATATTCATAGAGAGACAAATCTTCGGCAGTGGTCGCGTGGTAAGTGTCCCAATCGCCCTCAAAAATGGAACGCAGATGCTTGTCCAGAAAATCCCAGATGTCTTGATGGTCGTCCATGTCGTGTCCTTTTTTTATTTGCCCCGGCATTTTAACCCGAATATCACTTTCAATAAGTATTTGTGACAAAAATCACAAAGTGATATTTAGCACTCTAAAATGGGTGTTTTTGCAATGATAGCCCATGCGATTCTAGGTTAAGGTGAGGGAGCAATAGCTTAGGAAAATCTATCTTATGGGATCGCGTGTAAGCAAAATTCCTCCCCCTTCAGAGGATAAACGTTGGCGCATTGTCGAAACCACCATGCGTCGGCATGGTTATGATAAAGCTGCCCTCATTGAAACGCTGCATTCGGTGCAACAATCCTTCGGGTATCTGGATAAAGACTCGCTCAACTATGTGGCGCGCAGCCTCAAAGTTCCTCTCAGTGCAACCTATGGTGTTGCCACGTTTTATCACTTTTTTAGCCTCAAACCACAGGGAAAACATAGCTGCGTGGTCTGTCTTGGCACGGCCTGTTATATCAAAAATGCACAGGCAATTCTGGATGCCATGCGGGAAAATTATCATGTAGTTCCCGGTCAAACCACCGAAGACGGCGAACTGTCGTTGATGACCGCCCGATGTGTAGGGTCGTGTGGGCTTGCGCCGGTGGCGGTGATTGATGATGAAATTGCCGCGAATTTAACCTCCCATGCGGCATTGGAAAAAGTGCAAGAAGCGGTCAGCAAGGAGCGTGCATCATGAATGATGAACTCTCGCGGATTGCTGCCGATGAACTCCAAGCCCGCCAGCAGTATCGCTATCGGGTGAATGTGTGTATCGCGGCGGGGTGTTTGTCCACCCACAGCGACACCATCAAAGACGCGCTGGAAGAAAAAGTTAAAGAACTTCATTTAGATAAAATTTGTCGGGTGCGCGGCGTAGGCTGTATGGGCTTATGCGCGGCAGGCCCGTTGGTTTCGGTAGAACCGGGCGATATTATGTACCAAGCAGTTACGCCCGAAAACAGCGCCGTGATTATTGACCAGATTGCCGCGCTCGAACCGAAAATTGTGCAGGCTGCCCCGCCAGCCGAAGGTGAAGAAGCACCCTCGCCAGAAATTACCGCCCGCCCAACGGTGGCTTCACCGTTTTTCCAGCGACAGGTCAAAATTGTGCTGGAAAACAGCGGCAAAATTGACCCCGAACGGATTGAAGATTACATCGCAGAAGGGGGTTACGGGGCGCTGGTCAAAGTCTTGAATGAAATGTCCCCGGCCGATGTGCTGGAACAAGTCACCCGTAGCGGTTTACGGGGACGCGGGGGCGCGGGGTATCCCACTGGACTGAAATGGTCAACGGTTGCCAAAGCCCGCAGCAACGATAAATATGTCATTTGCAACGGTGACGAAGGCGATCCCGGCGCGTTCATGGACAGAAGCGTCATGGAAGCCGACCCGCACCGCATTATCGAAGGCATGGTCATCGCGGGGTATGCGATTGGCGCAGAAAACGGCTATGTCTACGTCCGTGCCGAATACCCTCTCGCGGTCAAACGGCTGCAAATTGCCATTCGCCAAGCGCAAAAAATGGGCTTTTTAGGCCGAAGCATTTGCGGTACACCGTTTAATTTTCATCTGGAAGTGCGGTTGGGCGCAGGCGCGTTTGTCTGCGGCGAAGAAACCGCGCTGATGGCCTCGATTGAGGGCAAACGTGGTTCACCCCGTTCCCGCCCGCCCTATCCCGCCGAGTCGGGGTTGTTCATCAAACCAACGCTCATCAACAATGTCGAAACCTTTGCCAATATCGCGCCAATTTTACGCAATGGCGGGGCATGGTTCGCGGGGATTGGCACCCCCAAAAGCAAAGGGACAAAAGTCTTCGCCCTGTCTGGTCGTGTCAACAACATCGGTTTGATTGAAGTGCCGATGGGTATGACACTCCGCGAAATTGTGTATGACATTGGCGGGGGGATTCCTGAAGGACGTAATTTAAAGGCAGTACAAACTGGCGGGCCGTCCGGGGGCTGTATTCCCGCCGATTATCTCGATACCCGTGTCGATTATGAATCGCTGGCAGCGCTCGGCTCCATTATGGGGTCTGGCGGGATGATTGTGATGGACGAAACTTCGTGCATGGTGGATGTTGCCAAGTTTTTCATGGAATTTTGTATGTCGGAGTCATGCGGTAAGTGTGTTCCCTGCCGTGTGGGAACCGCCCAGATGCACCAACTCCTCAGCAAAATAACCGAAGGCAGCGCTACCCTGGACGACCTTGCCCTGCTCGAAGAACTCTGTGATATGGTCAAACATACCAGCTTATGTGGCTTGGGGCAGTCCTCACCGAATCCTGTGCTGAGTACCCTCAAATATTTCCGCGAGGAATACATTACCCACATCGTTGAAAAACGCTGTCCGGCGGGCATCTGCAAAATGAAGGAGGTCAGCCATGAATATGCCTAATGTTCGCGTCAAAGTCCTTAAGATAAATGATGAAGATGTGAGCGCAGGCGAAAATCAGACGATTTTGGAAGTTGCGGATGAAAATAACATTTTCATTCCCACGCTTTGCCATCTGGAGGGATTGTCGCCCGTCGGGGCGTGTCGCTTGTGTGTGGTGGAAATCAAAGGCTCGTCCAAATTGGTGCCAGCCTGCATCACACGGGTCGAAGAAGGTATGGAAGTTTATACCGAGTCCGAACGGCTGCACGCCTACCGTTTGATGATTATGCAAATGTTGTTTGCCGAAGGCAACCATGTGTGCGCGGTGTGCATTTCCAACGGCCACTGTGAACTACAAAATCTGGCGCAAAAGCTCGGTTTTGACCACAGCCGTCTGGAATATCACGCTTCCCCACGTCATGTAGATTTGTCCCACGAGCGCTACGGGTTAGACCACAATCGCTGTGTCCTGTGTACACGCTGTGTCCGCGTTTGCCAAGAAATTGAAGGGGCCGCTACCCTCAACATTCAAGGACGCGGGATTAACTGCGCGGTGATTACCGACCTTGACGAACCTTGGGGGAATTCGGACACCTGTACCTCCTGCGGGAAGTGCGTGCAGGTGTGTCCCACCGGAGCGTTGTTTGCCAAAGGCAAAGCGGCAGCTGAAATGACCAAACGGCGCGATTTTCTGCCTTATCTCAAATCAATGCGGGAGAATGGGAACAAATGACCAAAGCAACCCTTGCCACCGTCTGGCTGGATGGCTGTTCCGGCTGTCATATGTCTTTTTTAGACATTGATGACCAACTGATTGCCCTGCTGGAACAAGCCGATATTGTCTACAGCCCACTGGTGGATTACAAAGTGTTCCCTGACCGCGTGGATATTACGCTGGTGGAAGGCGCGGTCAGTTCCGAAGAGGATTTAGAAAAAATCCAGCGGATTCGCCAGCACACGCGGATTCTGGTTTCGATGGGCGATTGCGCGGTCACGGGGAATGTCCCCGCCATGCGAAATATTTTTCCTGTCGAAAAAATTATCCAGCGTGCCTATTTTGAAAATGCCACCGAAAACTTGATGACTCCCTATCAAATTGTACCGCCTTTGCTCAAAAAAGTTCGCCCGGTGCATCAAGTCGTCAAAGTAGATTTTTTTATTCCGGGCTGTCCACCCTCCGCCAAGACGATTTTTTACGTGTTGACCGAACTCTTAGCGGGTCGTCGTCCGGTGTTAGAGACTCATTTTGGTTAGGAGGGAAGCATGACACGCCAAATTCTCATTGACCCCGTGACCCGGATTGAGGGACACGGCAAAATCACCATCCAATTGGACGACAACGGGCAGGTAACGGACGCACATTTTCATGTGACCCAGTTACGCGGGTTTGAAAAACTCTGCGAAGGGCGGCCTTTTCATGAAATGCCCGCTCTCATGGCGCGGATTTGCGGGATTTGTCCGGTGAGCCATTTGCTGGCCTCCGCCAAAGCCTGCGATGAACTACTGGCGGTGCGAATCCCCGAAACCGCCGTAAATCTGCGCCGCATTATGAATCTCGCGCAGATTGTCCAATCCCACGCGCTGAGTTTCTTTTATCTTGCCGCGCCGGACTTTTTGTTGGGGATGGATGCCCCACCTGCCGAACGAAATATTGTCGGGGTGGTCAAAGCCTATCCTGAACTTGCAAAAAACGGGATTCGCTTGCGCCAATTCGGACAGCAGGTGATTGAACTGCTCGGCGGAAAACGGATTCACCCTGCATGGATTGTGCCGGGCGGGGTCAGCGAACCCCTGTCGGTACAAAAACGCGACCAGATTCTGGCATGGATTCCCGAAGTCAAAAAAATCGCGCTGGACACGCTGGCATGGTACAAACCCATCTGGGGAAATTTCACCGAAGAAATTCGCACCTTTGCCAATTTCCCCTCGCTGTTCATGAGCCTGATTCATCAGGATGAGTCCATTTCGTACTATGGGCATAAACTGCGGGTGATTGATGCACAGGGCAATTTTGTCCAAGACTTTGAGCCAGAGGATTATCAAGACTATCTCGGGGAAGCGGTTGAACCCTACTCCTATCTCAAATCGCCTTACTACAAACCGATGGGTTATCCTGACGGCATGTACCGCGTGGGGCCCTTGGCACGGTTGAACATCGGGGAGAGTTTTGGTACGCCCCATTCTGATGCCGAACTCCTTGAATTTAAAGCCATTCCGATGGAATCGCGCTTGAGTTCGTTCCATTTCCACTACGCCCGCCTGATTGAAATTTTGTATGGCATTGAACGGATTGAAGCCTTGCTGAGTGAACCGGAGATTCTGGATAAACACGTTCGCGCTTTTGCCAACCCCAATCGGCGCGAGGGCATCGGGATTGCCGAAGCACCCCGCGGCACGCTGATTCACCACTATGAAATTGATGAAACGGGGTTGATGAAACGGGCGAATCTGATGATTGCCACCGGACACAACAATCTCGCTATGAATCGCGGGGTGCTGCAAGTGGCGCAGCATTTCGTCAAAGGCGAGAAAATTGAGGAAGGCATGTTGAATCGGGTCGAGGCGGTCATCCGTGCTTATGACCCGTGTTTAAGCTGCTCCACCCATGCGGTAGGCGCGATGCCCCTCAAGGTTCAGTTGGTCAACATGGGAGGTGACATTGTAGATGAAATCCGACGGGGATAAGCACAAATTCCTTGTGATTGGCTACGGGAATCCCCTGCGGCGGGATGATGGCATTGGATGGGCAGTGGTGCAGCAGCTCGCCAATACCCTCCCCGCCGTGACGGTTATGCAGTTGACAGTTGAATTGGCTGCCGAACTTGCGGATTGTACGCATGTCATTTTTATTGACGCGGCGGAAAGCGGTCAGGTGGGGGAAATTCAACAGCAGCATGTTTTGCCGCAAGCACCAGAAATGAGTGCTTTTTCGCACCATCTGACTCCAGCGCACGTGCTGTGGTTGGCGGACACGCTCTATGGATACCACCCCACCGCCGATTTATTCACCCTCACCGGACAGGATTTTGCCTACGGGGAGGGGCTTTCGGCGGTGGTCGAATCAGCCCTCCCCCACCTGATTGAACAAATCAGGATACAGGCGGGACTTTGACCTGTCCGGTGCAAAATCGCATTAGGCCGCGCCCGCAGTTTCCGCTATCGGATATTGCACGCCGGTCATTTTTTCGGAGAGTGTCCACAATTTGGCGGCGGCGGCATCATCCAGCGCATGAGGCAGCAGTGATTCGCGCACCGGATACCCGCGCATCCCTTTTTCTGGCCCAAAAAATTCATTGCCGTTCACATCCGGCGCGGTAGCGGCATAGAGTTGGGGCAGCACGCCCATTTCCACCGATTGCGCCAGCACCCCATTCATGACCTCTACAATGATACGGGTGATGCCTTTGTCGCCAATGCCGTACTGTAAATTGGTGGCGGTATATCCCGGATGACAGGCGACGGCTATGGTCTTGGTACCAAGCTGGTTGAAGCGACGCTGCAATTCGCGGGTGAACAAAATATTGGCGAGTTTGGTTTGCCCGTAGGCTTTCCAGCGTTTGTAGTCCTGTTTTAAGTTCACATCCTCAAAATGAATTTTGCCCCCGCGATAGTATCCACTGCTCACGTTAACAATACGGCTGTTGGGGGTGTTTAAAATCACATCCAGCAGCAGACCTGTCAGCGCAAAATGCCCCAGATGATTCGTGCCAAACTGGGCTTCGAAGCCATCTTGAGTTTCTTGGCGCGGTTGAATCGCCATGATGCCTGCGTTGTTCATCAAAATATCAAGACGGTCATATCTGGCTTTAAAAGTGGCTGCAAATTGGCGCACCGACTCCAAACTGCCTAAATCCAGCGCCATGACTTCGACGGTGCTGTTGGGGACGGTTTGTTTGATTTCCTGATAGGCGGTTTGGGCTTTTTGCGGATTGCGACACGCCATGATCACCTGTGCGCCTTTACGGGCAAAGGCCAGCGCACTTGCCAACCCTAAACCACTGTTCGCACCCGTAATTACCACCACCCGCCCGGTCTGATTGGGCATATTTTCGACTGTCCACTTGCTCATGCTGTTTATTCCTTTCTGTGACCGATTGAACGTTCATTCAATAGTTAGCAAAAATTTTTGCTTTTGCAAAAAAATTATTCCTGTGAGGCTGCCCGCAAGCACGACTCCGCGATTTCCCAAAGCTGCACGTCAGTCAATTGCAAGCGCCTCATAATCTGGTATTTTGCCAGCGTAAGCGCTACTCCCAAGGACAACGCATACAACGCCTCATAGGGCAGGGGTTTGAGATTGCCCCGCGCAATTTCCCGGTGAATAAATTCGCCTAATTGCATCCACTCCCGCGACATTTCCATTGGTTGTACCGCCGCATAGGGCGAATTGTCGTATTGTTCCAGAAAAAAAGTCTCTTTCGGGTGTGCCACATAAAAATGAAAGGTATTAAGCCAGATTTGCCGCAGACATTCCCGCCAATCAGCCGAAAAATCTAAGTTGGCAACCACCGCCTGCCCGAAAGCCGTTTTAATGTCCTTGTACAGCGCCTTAATCACTTCATCTTTGCTGCCAAAGTAGTGATAAACGATTCCGGTGCTGACCCCCGACTGTTTAACAATCAGCGAAACCGGGGTATTGTGAAAGCCGTGTTCCGCTACCAAATCCAATGTCGCACGGAGAATCGCCTCCCGCTTATCGAGATTATTTTTACTCACGCCGCGTTGTCTCAAATCGAATGAACGTTCAATCTTATTGAACAGGGAATCGGTAGATTTGTCAAGAGGGGTTAGAGACCGCCTGAATCTTATCTTGCAAAGGCGGGTATCAGGGCATTTTATTTAGAAAGTCTCTTAATACTTCATCCGGTAAGTAATTTCAGAGGGTAGGTGACGGACGGCGCGTCCTTAGCACCTACCCCTACAGAATTTTCACCTAATAAATCGGCTTTTCGGTAGGGGCGGGTCTCCAAAGAAGAAAGATGTAAAACATCTGTAACCCACCCTCTGAACTAATTGATCGGATACAGCACTTAAATACGCGGATTGATGCTCCGCCCGCCGAATAAAAAATCCCCCGCCGATTTCTCGAAGGGGGATCCCGGAAGATTAATCATCTTCCGTTTCGATGACCGGCGCTTCTGGCCCGATGGGGTCTAGCTCCACTTCGGTCACATTTTCGCGTGCCAGCGAGAAGGTATACTGGTCGGTGGTCTCAAAGGAGAGTGTATAAGGTGCTGAACCCGTCAACAAGTAAACGCCCGTGTAGGTATTTGTCCCTTCGTAGACTTCGGCAAGCGGGACAAGCGTTTCGCCTTCTGTGTTGAGCAGTTCGGGAATGACAAATTCGCGCCCCCGACTGGCAATCGTAACGCTGATAATCTGGTCGGATTCGGTGTTGATGGTATATGCGGCGGTACGGGCAGGCGCAACCAAGCGATTGGTAATTTCTGACCCGAACGGCACTACCCCAAAATCGGTACGGAAAATATTGCCTTCCTCAAGCTGAAGGGTATAGCGCCCTTCGGGGAAAAACACATACCGATAGGGCGGTGTGCCGGAGAGAACAAAGGTGCGGTAATCGCGGTTATTGATAATCGCCTGTCCAAACGGCAGCACTTCCTTGCCACTACTGTCAATCAACTCGCCGGAAAGCGGACGGTTTCTATCGGTCAAACTCACGCTGATAATCTGATTTGGCACGCCATCAATAATATAAATCGCGGCTTCTTGGGGTTCTTCCAACTGTGCAGTGGCGCTGTTCCCGAAGCGAATCACCCCCTGATCCGCCCGTAGCACATTGCCATCACTGACGGTCATTGAGAATCGCTCGGTCAGGGCAGTAAACGAAATCGTATAGGGGGCAGCACCCGCCAAGGTATACACGCGGTAGGTAGTGCGGTTTTTGAT
Source organism: uncultured Anaerolineae bacterium (assembly GCA_964639245.1). Lineage (GTDB taxonomy): Bacteria > Chloroflexota > Anaerolineae > Aggregatilineales > J027 > SB15. The sequence goes on along the minus strand of CAZXCU010000008.1, from coordinate 129,412 downwards.
AATTTCGGCATCCGGCTTGAGTTCGTTACTCTCCGCGTCTGTCAGTTTGAAGTCCTGTTGGTCTTCTTCGCCTACCGCAATGCTCACCACCTGTCCGGCGGGGCGGTCAAGTTCGTAGATGACAATTTCTTGCGGGAACACCAATTCAACATCGGTTTCTTCATTAAAGGTCAGCGTTCCCAACTCCGCCACCAGCGCATTGTCGCGGCTAACATTGAGGGTGTAATTCCCATCGGCATTAAATTCGAGCGTGTAGGGCGGATTGCCTGCCATTGTGTAAATGCCAAAAGTTGTATCTTCCTTGATAATCACTTGCAGAGGGTCTAATACATTGTCATCGGCATCATACAGCAACCATCCGCCGGGGTCACGCCCAATTTGCAGCGCAATGGTGACAAGTTCGCCCGGTTCGGCAGGAATCGTATAAACGGCAGTGCGGGCGGGGGCTTCTAGTTCGCCTTCAATATCTTCCCCGAAGGGAACGTCGCCCATGTCTGACCGCAGGACATTCGTTTCAAACACCTGTATGTTGTATTCGCCTGTCGTTGAAAAAGTCAGTTGGTACGGCGGCGGCCCACCCAACTCATAAATCGCAAACAGGCCATTGTCCTGAATAATCGCCAGTTCGGGCTGCCACAACCGCCCATTGGCATCACGGAATTCGCCGAAGGTGGGCTGGCGGTTATCCTGCAAATAGACGGTAACAATTTCATCCCGTTTGGCATCCACTTCATACGTCGCCACCCGCGCAGGGGCTTCTAGTTCGCCTGTGGTTTCCGCATCAAATTGGATGAAGCCCAAATCTACACGAACTAAATTGCTGGTAACGGTGGTAATTTCGTATTCACCGTCCGGCACCAGCCGCAAGGTATAGGGCGCGACTCCACTGGTGAGGTACACCGCGACATTATTACCCTCTTCAAAAAAGCGAATTTCAGGGCGGAGCAAATCGCCGTTGGCATCGACTAAATCCATAGGAACAGAACTTCGCCCGCTCTGGATTTGCACCGTCACCAAGCGCCCCGCTTCCACCTCAATCGTGTGTTCAGCGATGCGGGCGGGCAAGCTGATTTCACGGCTAAACGGTTCGTCTAAAATCCCGATGGGCAGCACATCTCCTGCCGCTACCAATTTATCGCCCTGTGTCAACGTAACCGTATATTGGCGGTTGGGAACGAACAGCACCCTGTACGGGGGTTGACCGACCAATTCATACACCTGGGTAATCGAACCGCCGTCTGCGACGGAATCACGCGGGCGCAGCAATTCAAAATCGCCATTCAGCACAAACGGGTCAGGGCTATCATTGCCAGACTGGTCAAGTTGCAGTGTCACCACCGAGCCGGGCGGAGAATCAATCGTGTAATTTGCCACCAATGCGGGTGTTTCAAGTTCCGCTTCCGTGATAATCGGGACATATTCCTCAAAAACGGGGTTGCCTGCATCATCCACTTCGGGCTGTCCCTGCGAATCTAGGACAGGTTGCAAGTCAGGATTTTCGGGATTCAAGGGCAGCACCCCCAATTCGGCGACGAGGACATTGCCCGCATCCACCCGCACGGTATGTTCGCCGCGCCCCAGATTCTCCAGACGCAAACGATAAGGCGGTGTCCCTAAAAGTTGATACACGACAATTGTGCCTAACCGCGAATCCGCCGAGGTATCCAGAATTGGCACAAGGGTTTGATTGGCATCGCGTAAGGTAATCCGTGTGCCATCCGGTACATCCACCAGCACACTGACCACTTCGCCCTCTGGCGCATCAATCGTATAGTAAGCCACAATTTGATTGCCCGTCAGCTCATTCGTCGCCACTAAGGGGATGTAGTCTTCAAAAACCGGGTTGCCCGCGTCATCCACTTCGGGGTTGCCGTCCCGGTCAACGGCTTGAGTCAACACCGGGTCACGCGGGTTGATTTGCACGGTGCCAAAATCGACAGTTTGAGCATCGCCGGTGTACAAATTGAGCGTGTATTCGCCCGTCACCTCAAATTCAAGGGTATACGCGCCCGCCGCCGGCAAACGATACAATTCCAGCACGTCATCCGATGAATTGAACCCCACTGCTTCTAAGGGCACCCGTTCACCGTTGGCATCCACCACCCGCAAGCTGTTGGCATCCGCCGCTTCATCGGTGATGAGTTCGAGCGTTAAATCCATCGGTTCGTTGGCGGTAAAGTCATAAACCGCCGTGCGCCGCCCGTCTTCCTCTTTGATTTCGCCCACATTTTCTGATTGCGCCGCCCCTTTAAGGACGCGCACGGTATTTCCCTGTGTCACGGTTAAAACATAGGGGGCATGGGGTTCTGACCCGTTAAAAAAGTCTACGCCCAAGCGCTGCGGTTGAATGAGGAGCGTATAGGGCGCAGGCCCAACCAATTCATACGCCAAAAAGCGATAACCCTCATCCGTCACCCGATAGTCAATGCTAATCGGTGTGCCTTCGGCATCCAGCATGATGACGGTATTCTGGTTTAAAAAGCGCCGCGCCCGTTGGACATTTTCCATGCTGAACTGCACCGACACCGTTTCGCCTTCCTGTGCGTTGATGGTGTACTTGGCAAACCGAATATCCTCTTCCAATTGGTCTGTTTCTGTCACGCCAAAATACACATTGCCTTTGTCCACGGTAATCGTATTTTCGGGAACAATGGAGAGGGTAAAGAAGCCTTGCGCGGAGACCAAGAGGCGGTACTGCCCGATTTTTTCTACCTCATAAATATTGGCAGTGCCTAAAAATTGACGGCTGGCATAGGTGAAGAGGAAATTCTTGGGGCTGAGGGTGTCATTGTCCGGGTCATACAGCACCAGACCCGCCCCGCGCTGAAAGATGGTCAACTCCATCGGCGTGTCAATTTGCAGGGTATAAATGAGGACTTTGCCCTCTTCTTCCTCCTCAATTTCGGTGATTTCCGCGTCCCCTAAAAAGAACACGCCCTTGTCCACCGTGACCTCATCGCCTTCGACCAGCCCGATAATATACGTCCCATCAAAATTAAAGGTGGCTTTGTAGGTGTCGTCGGCGGGCAGGGTAAACACCGCTTTAATTGTTCCCGACCCGATGAAATTGACTTCAGGAGCAATGATTTCCCCCGCCGAATTAAACAATTTGAGTTGAAAATCGCTGCCACTGTCAATCGCGCCGCGTGGGTCACGCAAAGTCAGGGTGAAAACATCCTTGTTTTTGCCCTCAATGGTATATTCAACAATTTGCGGCCCTTCGGTGGTACGCGCCCATTCATCATCAAATTTAAGTTCGCCTTCCTCCGCCACAATCGTATTGCCGATGTCCAAGCCCACCGAATATGCCCCTACATTCGGGATTTCCAGACGGTAAGGCGCTTTGCCCATCAGTTCAAACGCACCCACAAAACGCCGCCCGACCAAAAAGGCATTGATGAAGGGCATCCCATTCCCGCCTGCATCTTTTAAGAGGGGGAGTTCAAACGGGGTATCATCGTTGCCCCGGTTGGTAAAACTGACCGTGACGATATCGCCTTCGACCAGTTGTTTGCCCAATTCGGGCGCAAGGGTATAGGTTAAAAATTGGGGTGATGGGCTGCTGTCGTTGCTATTTTGTCCTACAACAAGGGAGCCTTTGTCGCTACTGAGCAAATCGCCGCGTACCGGGGTGACGGTGTAGCTGTCCTGCCCGCTAATCACGACCTGATAGGGCGGTTCGCCGCGTAGCTCATGCACGCTGATATACAATGATTCGGTGGGTTGGGTGTAATCGAGCGTGATTTCCGACGGTACATTGTCTGCGCTGCGAATAAAAACGGTGTTCCGTCCGGCATTGTCCACCCCATTCATAAAAATCGTCAGGGTATCGCCTTCAAACAGGGGTTTGCCGGTGCCGGGCGAAAGGCTGTAAATCCCCAAGGGGGTTTCATCTTCAAAAGCATCTTCCTGCGGTTTGTCCAGAATCAGCGACCCTTTAAAATCGCCTACCGCGTCGGCAAGATTGCCTTCAATGGTGGTGACATCCACCGCGAAATTGCCACTCACTTCCAGATAAACTGTATAGTTGCCCGCGTCAAGGTCAAAGCTGTTCACCTTGAGCGTATTAACCTGAATCTGTTCAAGCGCATCCAAGCGTTGATTTTTGACATTCAGCAGAGTCGGGGCGCTCGCCTCGCCTGAAATGAGCAATCCAATCCGTCTCGGTTCGGTCACTTCCAATTCATAACTGACCACAATAGGGTTGTCATTCAACACAGGCTGCGCCAGCGATTCACCGAGCGACAACCGACCACTGGGGTTGGTAATTGTGTCACCGGAGGCCGCTTCGATGGCATAGGCTTCATCGGATTTCACCACCACGCGATAGGGAGCGCTGCCCTGCAACGCCTGCACACTGACCCACTGCCCCAGCAGCGTATCATAGCGGCTATACAATTCAATCGAAGGTTGCCCGTTCATGCTGAACACCCGGAAGGGAATATCCAGCGCCGCGCCCGCGTAACGGAAGGTTAAAATATCGCCGGGGTTGGCTGCCAGCGCATAGAGCCGTCCTTGGTTTTTCTCCTGTTTATCATCCAATCTCGCGCCGTCAACCTCCAGCGTTGCCAGTGTGCCTTCTACTGCGCCCATTTCCACCGACACTTCATACTGCCCACTGGAGTCGAGATTGGCACTTTGCAGATACAACCAGCGCGGTGTGTCTTCCGCCAGATAAAACACGTTCAAACGGCGGCCTGACCCGTCGAAATTATCGAGCGTGTAGAGGGGTTCCGCGTCGGACAGCACCGCAATCGGGGGAGAGTCTGTCCCGCCCGTGATAATCGAAATCATCTCGCTGCCCTGTGCTTCCACCGCCCAGACATTCTGGCTAAATGGACGCAGCACCCCCGCGCCGGAGGATTTTTTCGGGGACAGCACCCCCTGTCGGGCAGTGGTCAGGCTGCCGAGTCGGGGTTGGCCTGCCAGCGTAGGGACAGGCACCTGATCTGCCACGGATAGGCTGTTATCCTGGCTGCACGCATACGAAACCTGTACGTTGCCGGCTTCGCTGCCAGTGGCACGTTTTGCACGCAGCACCACCGGAAAATCCATCACCTGTCCTTCGCGCACATCGCCCATTTGCCATGCGATTTCGCTGCCATTGACCGTCCCACCCTCCGCAAAAGCAGAGACCAGTTCATAATCGGCAGCGTCAAAACTGTAAGCCAGTTCAAAATCGCTCACCACAACATTTCGTGCTGTTTGCAAGGTCAGATTTTGCAGCATGTCGGGCAGTTCAATCATGCTGGCAAGGGGGACAAAGTTCGTGGTTGCTAGCGCGGTCATGAAGGCACGGTCAACCGTATCACCCACGCCCACGCTCACTAAATTAATATTGCGGTTGCGAACTTCTTCTACAATCGGTTGGGCTTGTTCTAAATTGCCTGTGCCATCCGAGACTAAAATAATCGTTTGCGAATGTCCCAGCGATTCGGCTTGTTTGAACAGGGTCAGCGCGGTTGCCAAGCCCGTGTTAAATGCTGATTCTGTGCCAGCATCTTCACGGGCAATTGTCGCCACGGTAGAGTCAAAAATGCCTTCAAAGGTGGTTGGTTCAAGCGGCTCATCCAATTTGGCGATTGTTTTGGCCTGATTCCGAAACGCCACAATTCCATATCGCCCACCCGAACTTTGCAGAATATCCATGGTTGCCGCAAGGCCGCTTCGCATCAGCGCCAATTGGGTTTCGGTCAGCGTGTCAGACACATCCAGCACAAAAACCACATCCGCCGGCGTGGAAAGCGCGGTAGGACATTGTGCGGCATCCCCGCTAAAACTGATGTTCACCCGCACGAGGTCATTTTCGGCAACTCCGGTGACATCCGCGCCGAGACTCAAACCAGCGACTGTCGATTTTGGCCCACGATAGGCTTGTCCAAAAATGGCGCTGTTCAGCACATCCGACACATTGCCGGAATCCACATTTTCGCTCACGGCATCGGGAACACCACTCGCCGCAAAATCGGTTAAGGGGATGCTGGTGGTTTGCCCCGTCGAAACTGTGACCGAACTCCCGAGCGCCGCCACCGCCGCTTTGCCCTGAATCACCTGTACAGTGAGGGCAGAATCCGCTTTGAGAAAGACCGCGCCGTTGACATCTATTTGTACACCGTTGACCAGAAGCTGGCCTTTTTCGCCTTCGCCGGAATACACCAACAGCCCGCTAATTGCCTCATCGGACACATCCGCGCCCGTTTTAAGGGTGATTTGTTGCATCGGCTGTTGATACAACGCACGGACATCCTCCGCCGCGAGGGTGGGCAGGCTGGTACGTTCGCAACTGAGGGCGATATTTTCTGTTCCCATCCAACCAAGGGTACGGTTGGTTTCTACTTGAAACCAGTCCCCCGCCGCATTGACCCCCTTCACCGGAACAGCCTGCTGGGGTTCAAGCAAATTCAAAATCGTCTGGCTGGCGTTGGGCTGGACATGAATATTCACGTTGCCCACATTTAAATTGGTCGCAAAACATTCTGGCGCGGCGGTGGTGGGGTCAAAAGTGTTGGTAATTTCCGCTTCACCCAGCATGACCAGCGTGAGCGTTTCCCCTGTCGCCTGTGCCAATTTGATGACCGAAACACCCCATTCATCTTCATTGGCGGGGGCAGACCGCAGTGTTTGTAGGCCATCCAATGGCACAACATCGCCCGGATTTTGTAGGGATGCCCCCTCAGCCGTGAGTTCGCCACTTGCATAACAGGCAATATTTTCTTCTAAAGTTTGGCAATCGCGCTGGACTGCCAGCAGCGCGGATTCAAGAACATTGACCGTTTGCGCCCGACTCTGCTGAGGGGCAACCGTGAAAGCAACGACAAATAAAACCAGCAAAAATATCAGGCGGGCCAAGGTTTTCATGCACTATTCCCCTAAATTCACTGCTTTCATTCTATTGTACTGTAATAGAGGGTTTCCACAACAATTAAGTCTACTTTTGAGGGGTTAGAAATGGGTTTCCCGGCACAAAATGGGAAAAATTTCCCATCCCGTGAATAAAAATGAGGGTCAAGCCGTGAAAAAGACACCCAAAATCAACGTGTCACCCAAAGATAACACGCAGCAACCACCGCCCGTAAAAAGAACAACCTTATCTCATAGGGGCGATGAACTCGGCTTAGTATCGGTGTCATCCCGACGCAAAAATTCATTAATCTCGGTAGGGTTTTCAAGCGCAGAAGTATCAAATTCGCGGGTGGAATATTCATCCAATTCAAATTCGACTCGAATCAAGCCCGTATCTTCCATAACATCCGTTGCTTCGTGCGGGGCAAGTGCCGAAAGCGAGGTTTCTAAGTGAATCGTGGAGGCTTCCTCCCCTTCGGCACGCGGTTTGAGCAGAATATCCGCCACAAGGTAATTTTCGCGGTCACGCTGCTCGTACTTCAGGTCAATGTCGCTTTGAGCAATACGGCAATATTTCTGGATAACTTGAAGAATCTCCTGCTGCATATTCCGCATTTCTTCCGGCGAAATTTGCGTCCGGTCTGTCACCAAAACCACTTTTAAGCGGTCTTTGGCGGATTTCGCGGCGTTGTGTCGTCGCCCCATCAAACGTTCCATCAAGTTACCCATGTCACCTTGCTCCTATGAATTATTGCCGAAGATTTTTTTGATGCGCTGGAAGAGATTCGGCGGTTCGTCGAAGGTTGGGAAGGGGATATGCTCCCCGTTCAGGCGGCGGGCGATATTGTTAAATTCAATGGATGCTTTGGCTGCCGTGCCGGGGTTGCCCGTGTTGCCCGCGATGAGGACGGTTTCATCCTCCGGCACAATCCCGATGATTTTCACGGCTAAAATTTCGTTCACATCCTCTGCGGAGAGCATTTCCCCACGTTTGACCATTTCCGGTTTGATGCGGTTAATCACCAGATGTGCGATGATATTTTTCGACTTGGCTTCAATAATCCCGATCACGCGGTCAGCATCCCGCACCGAAGAAATTTCGGGGTTGGTCACAATCAACACTTCGTCCGCCGGCGCAATGGCATTTTGAAAACCGCGCTCAATCCCTGCCGGACTATCAATCAAAATAAAATCAAATTCTTTTTTCAAGGCTTCCGCTAACCGCATCATTTGAATCGGCTTGAGGGCGGTTTTATCACGGGTTTGCGCGGCGGGCAGCAAATAGAGCGATGGATATTGTTTGTGTTTGACCATCGCCTGCCGCAGTTTGCAGCGCCCCTCAATCACATCAATCAAATCGTACACGATACGATTTTCCAACCCCATGATAATGTCGAGATTCCGCAGCCCAATATCCGCGTCAATCGCCACGACTTTTTTGCCCTGTGCTGCCAGCGCCACTCCTAGATTCGCCGTCAGGGTGGTTTTGCCAACACCCCCTTTGCCGGAAGTGATGGTGAGAACGCGCCCTGTCCCAATTTGCCCCTTCTCAGAGGGTGTTTCCTGTCCAAGCGACGGCTTCAATTTGTCCATGTTTAACCTGTGCCATTTCGGGTTGTGGTTTTCGTTTTTTATTATCTTGCGGTGGAACAGCAATGTGCTGGGCAATTCGTAACTGCGTGGGAGCAAGGTCAAGCGCACAGACCACCGCGTTTTCGTCCCCGTTTGACCCTGCGTGAACAATGCCACGCAGTTTCCCCCATACGATAATATCCCCCGTCGCTACAATTTCCGCGCCGTAGTTGACATCCCCAATCACTACGACATGCCCGTTGCTGCGAATCGTGCGCCCACTTCGCAGCGTCCGTTTGACTAGGACTCCCACGGTGCCATATTCTTCCGAATCCATTGGCGGCAGCGCATCTTCTTCATCCTCGTCGGGTGAATCATCCTCATCATCAAATTCGCTGGCGGCCTGTTTGGGGCGGGAAATTTTGACGGGTTCGGGGATTTCGGCTAAATCGGTAAAAAGTTGCAGTTGGCGAGCCGCCCCTTCGGTGACTTCGCTCTCGCTGAGTACCGCCACCAGTTCCACCCCGCGTTCCGCCAGCACGGTTTTTAAGGTGGTCAACGTGGCAGAATCCACTGCCCGTTCGCTGACATCCACCACCAACCGCGCCCCCTTGAAAAATGAGCCACGCTGGTCAATATAACTGGTCAGGTCATCCACCAGAGGTTGCCACGCCTCCTCTGCGTCCAGCGTCGCCAGAATCCCCTCACGGATGCCTTTAATTGCAATCGAGTCGGTCATAGAATCAAAAATATCGCTTTTGCTACCTAGTGTAGTCACAAGGGCGCATTTACGCCAATGAAAAAAAACAGTGGCGACAATTATATGCTATTGTCGCCACTAAAAAAATAAGGGGAAGTTATTTAGATATTAAACTACCCGTTTGCCACAATGGGGACAGATAGGTTGTGTAATAGGTTTCTTTTTACCGCATTCGGGGCAGTTTAATAATTGTCCCTGTGGTCGCATGACAAGATAGGCTAGTAAACCTAGAATGCCGAATATAAACACAATAATAGACCAAGCAACGCCATTGCTTCCACGATTATTAGCATCTGACCATACCCAAAGAAGCATCAGTCCATTGATGACTAAAATACCCCCACAGCAGAGTAACCAAAAAAGAATTACACCTACTCCACTAGAGTCAGAAGTTTCGCTTTGTGCAAAGGCAGTGGTTGTGGGTATTGTAAGTAAAAACAAACACAGACTTGCAAGTGCGAGTCTTTTAAACTGCTTAATTTTGTATTTCATTTTATTCCTCTTATATGGAAATTCTAGTTAAAATACCACTATTAGTTTATAATGTAGTTAAAACATTGTCAAATAAAGGTGAAAAAAATGGAACCGTTGATTATAATTCCTATTTTGACTTCTATTATATTTCTAAGTATTACTTTGTGGAAGATTTCACAGAATAAGGAAAATGTACAGGCAGATATAGATACGGGATTTGTTAATGCTTCTATAAAAGCTGCCAAATCCCAAAATAAAATTGTATCAGCAAGTTCAACTGTTAAAGGCGTTACAAGCCAAAACGGAGAGATATCAATCAATTCGGTTGGTGTTGAAGAAACAAAAAAATATGTAGATAATGTTCAAGGACAATCTACCGTAGAAAATATCAATTCTAAAGGTAGCACTACCATACATTCTGTAGGTGTAGGTAACTCCAAAAAGGGCAATCGTGATGATGAATAGGTTTTATTCAGATGATTTACCTGAAAATTATATGTGGGTTGAAGATTTAGCTAGAAAAGATGGAGTAAGCGAAAAAACCCTTGTTGAAAAATGCGAAAATGAAATGTTAAAAGCAATTTTAGTTAGGAAACGTTGGGCAGTATATGTCGTTCCTACAAATAACACTCATGGTATATCAATTGTACGAGATTTGACAGCCCAAAGAGATATTTTTGTGACTTCTATAGGAGTACAGTACATACATGTCAATCCAGAAGAAGAGAGGATACGAGAAAATCAAGAAAAAATGGCCCGTCAAAAACCTGTCAGAGAGAAGATTAAATTAGCTAGAAGCTGGTTACAAGGTTCTTGGATAGTGGCTGGAAGTGGTGCAATCTTTTTTATTGTTGGACTGATGTTCACTTGGCCTCTTGGCACTTTTATCATGTTAGGTGCGGTTTATTATGCAGATTTGGCAGTTAAGGCTGCTAATGCAAGTAAGGATAGTGAGTTGATAAAAGATGCAAATAGCGTAAGAAATTATATTTATTTGAGCGCTTCCTGTTTATGGATAACTTTTATACTAGCAAGCTGCTCAATAGGTAGTTTTATGGCTGCCAATCCCTAAATCTGTTTTGATGTAAACATGGGCATAATGTCGAACTAAATATTTGCAGGGCTTGTTACTGCCGTCTAAAGTAATAATCTAGCACGGTTCGCACCACGGGCAGCGCAACCTGTGACCCTTCCCCCGCGTTATACACAAACGCAACCACGACAATTTCGGGAGTTTCATAGGGCGCGTAGCCCACATACCACGCATGAGAAGGCCAGCGCCCCGGAATGCACAACCCCAGAGGCCGCGCAATATCATCACAATATTCGGCGGTGCCGGTTTTGCCCGCCTCATTCACGTAAGTCAGGGGGTCAACCGGGGTCAGTCCTTCGCTGGCGGTGCCACTGGTGACGACCTGCCGCGCCCCTTCTTCGACAATTTGAATATTTTCGGGAGAAGAAAACGGCGGAATATAATTGCGGGCGATGCTGCTGTTATACACCAACGGGTCACACACCCTGCCGTTAAAGGCATAGTTATAGGGAACATTGACGCGGTAGGTCACGATATTTTGAACATCATCTTCCCGATTTTCGTCGATGTCCACCTGGGCGCTATATGTTTCAGGATTGCAGCGCGCCGGGTCATAATGGTCGGAGTCCGGTTCGCAGCGACATGCCAGACTGTTAGCTTTTTGAATCAGCAAATCTTCCTGCAAAAGCAGGACGGCTTCGCCCTGCGCGGGTTGGACAATGGTTCGAGAAATGCGCGGGGGAAATTCTTGTACCACATTGCCTTCGGTATCTAAAAAGCGTCTGAGAATGGTCGGTTGGTACAAAATCCCGCCGTTGGCAATCGCGGCTGTATAGGATAACTGTTGAAGCGGAGTCACCGTCAAATAGCCCTGACCAAAAGCCGCATTGTAGGTATCGCCCGTTGACCAGCTTTCCCCGTATAAACGGCGCTTCCAGTCACGGTCAGGCATCCGACCCGCTACTTCTAAGGGCAGTTCCACACCGAGTTCTGACCCCACGCCAAACGCGGTTGCCCATCGGTACAGGTCATCAATCCCCAACCCGCCCGAACGCAGGGTTGCCGCGCTGACATCGGGATTGCCCCCGCCGACCTGATAAAAATACACATCACAGCTTAAGGCAATCGCATCGCGCAAATTCACCCGTCCGTGTCCATTGCGATCCCAACAGACAAAGGTTTGGCTCTGAGCAACATCATTCGGGGCAAACGCATTCGGCAGTTGCAAACGTCCGCCGTCAAATAAATAAGATTCAGGCGCGATGACTTGCTCTTGCGCCACTGCCACCGCCGACACCAACTTCCAGACCGACCCCGGCGGATACAATGACCCGATGGCATGATTAACTAAGGGCAACAGGGGGTCTTCGGCTAAATCGAAGTAATAATCTACGTCAATGCTGCGGGCAAAACGGCTGTTATCGTAGGTCGGCCACGACACCATTGCCAGAATTTCCCCGTTGCGCGGATCCATCGCAATCACTACCCCACTTTGCGATTTCAGGGTTTGTTCCTGCGCGTTCAAAATATTGATACGCTCAATCAGCGCTTCTTGGGCAACTCTTTGTAAATCGGTATCAATCGTGAGTTCAATGATGTAACCGGCTTGCGGGTCTTGGCGGTCTAACAGGGCAAGTTTTTCCCCCGCCACATCCACTTCATAAGTTTCTGAACCGCGCTGCCCCGCCAATTCGGTTTCAAAAAAACGCTCGATGCCTGCATAGCCAATGCGGTCAAAGCTGGGGTCATACCCCTGCTCGCGGAGTTCTTCGGCCTCATCTTCGCCAATCGGCCCGATGTAGCCAATGAGTTGGGCGGTTAATTCACCTGTCGGATATTCGCGCACCGAACGTACCTCAATATTGACCCCCGGCAAGGTGAGTTTTTCTTCCTCAATCCGCAGCGCAATGTCCGATTCAATATCTGTCGCTACGGTGACCGGACGGAACGGGGCAATCCGTTCCCCTTCAGCCACCAGATCTTCCAGACTGCGCTGATTCAAGCCGGAGGCAATCACCACCGCGTCTGTCGCCGGCACATCAATCAACCCGGCTAGCTGATTAAAAATTTCCAGTGTGGCTTCGGGGTCATCGGGCAAAAGGGCGGGGGTAATCGTCACATTGAAGGCTGGCACATTTCGCGCTAGCACCACCCCATTGCGATCCACAATCGACCCCCGTGAGGAGGCAATCGGTAGCGTTTGAATCCGATTTTCTTCGGCATCGGCGCGGAAGCTAATCCCTTCCACGAATTGCAGGTAATACAGCCGCGCAAGGAAAATCCCGAATACGGCGACAATCACCCCGCGAAAAAACCACAAACGCCATCCCTGAAACGGCAGCAATCCCATGAATGTATCCCTTTATCAACTGCCAACTTATAGTAACCTTCGCAAAGTATTTAGAATTGCTCGGACGGCATCTATGCCGTCCCTACGAATTTGCTAGGGTGGATTTCCCGTAGGGACGTGATATATCGCGTCCTTGTTTTCCAAAAATTAACCGAAGGTTACATTATGGACAAGGCAATTAGACTTTAAATGTATCCAACTTTTGCGGACGGGATCTCTGCGAGTCCCGTCCCTACGGGTGTATTTCTCGTAGGGACAGCATCCATGCTGTCCGCAATCATTTGGTTTTTAATTGATTTGTCCATTAACAGGGGGTCAAAAATTCGCCCTGTTAATTTAACCATACCACGCCCAACCCTATTTCACCCCTACCCCAAGCCCACTTTTGGGGGACGGAAAAAAACGATGATTCGACCCATCACCCGAAAAATCGGATAAATGAGGATGATATTCAAGAGCATACTCGGCAGTGTCCAGGTGAAAAATACGCGGGAGAGGGGAAAGGCATTGCCCTGCACTATCAACATCCCTAGAATGGCGGTTTGATAAATCAAAGTGGTCAAAATCACCGCCAGAATCGGGACAAAAAAATTACGTCGCCCCACCTGCCCCATGTAGGCGGTTAAAATGAACACCGAAACCGCATAGGCGAGACTCGATGTCCCAGTGGGGGTAATGGAGAGCAAATCGGCGAACAACCCGCCAAAAAATGCCCACACCAGCCCATCCCCCAATTCGTTGAGCAACCCCCACGAGACAACCAGCAGCAGCACCAGACTCGGTTGTCCATTCAGATAGCGCAGTTGCGAAAAAACGCTGGCATCCACCACCGCCGCAATCATCATCAAAGGGATCCCAATGGCATAAACAATCATGGTGTGGTCGCTTCGGCGGGTTCTTCAAAAATCTCAAGGTCAACCGGTTCAAAACTGGTGATGACCAGCACAATTTCAAGGCTGTCAAAATCGATCAGGCTTTGCAGGGTGGCTTGGCGGAACAAACTATTGGTCGAAAAACCGACGCTGCTAATTTGCCCGATGAGAATATTCGGGGGGAAAGCCTGGGTTTCGCCGGAAGTAAACACCTGCTGATTTTCGGCAAGCTGACCGTTTAAATCGACAAAATCCAGAATCAAATCGCCGCTAATGCTGCCGCGTACCAAGCCGGGTTCACGGGTTTCATTCTGGACTCGTGCTGTGACCGAACTGTTCTGGTCGGTGATGAGCAGCACTTCCGCCCCGGTAGCTGAAACCTGTACCACACGTCCCACCAAGCCCAATTCGGTCACGACAGGATCGCCAATTTGTACCCCGTTGCGTGTTCCTGCCGCAATATGAATCGTTCTGACCACCCCGTTCGTATCCCGTCCAATCACATCGGTGGTCACGTAGCGCCAGTCCTGCCCTTTTTGCCCCACATAGTTAGACAGCGCAACCAATCTGTCGTAATCACTCCGAAAGGCGCGCAGTTCCGCCAATTCACTTTGATATTGTGCCAGCGCTTTTTCCAATTCTCGATTTCGCAACCGCAGCGCCCGAAATTCCGCTAATTCTTCCGCCAAGTTGGTGGTATCCGTCGTCGCACCGCCAAATACACTTTCTAACGCCGTAAGGGGAATTCGCAAAATGCCCTCGGCAGGCGCGAGTGTCCCCACCAGACTCAACAAAATCAGCACAACACACAGGCCAAGCGTCATGACAAGCGTAAAAGTACGCGGATTTTGCAAATCGGACTCCTAAAATTTCTTAGGGGAGAGTATAGCGGTTCAGACCAAAATTTGAATACAGCGTTGACTTATATTGTGCTGGGAGGGTGAAACCCGCCTGCTAACCATCGGACACGAGCATGAACGACTCGTTCTTGGTTAATTTTCATCCGTTGAATAGTCGCACGTCCTATAGAGGTTAAACCTTGTAGTCTCTCCCCTTTCCCAAGCCAAGTGAAGTGTTCACTCCAACATTGTGTTCTCGGGTTAAAAAGCGCCACGACCTCATTGGTTTCAGGATCAATTGCAGAAGTCACTTTCCCTTTGCTCAAATTACAGTTGGCACATGACAAACACAGGTTAGATAGTTCATCTCCTCCTGATGGGTCAATATGCTCAACGTGCATTGATTGCCCTGTATTTTTCTGAGAGGTTTGGCAGTATTCACAACAACCATCTGCTCGTTCATAGACCCGTTTTTTTATCGTATTCCACGATTGTTCATTCATGCTTTTGGCTAAAATTTACTTGTGTGAATGTATGACCCCGTTCAATCAAAATCACAGAGGCTTCGGCTTTTCGCAGCATCAGCCGATTGCCGCGCTCAACCAAATGCTCTAATTCTTGATATTCATTTTCGCTCAGTTGCCCTAGCGAATTTTTATCCATAAGCGCTTGCATGTGCGCCTGTACGGAATCGGGCATTTGTTCCGCTGCAATTGTCCACAAGGTATCATCGGACAAATGACGCAACGCATCGAGTTCAGCTTGTTCATCGGGGGGTAAAGCCGGGATGGGTTCTATAAAGCTGGACTCTAGCCGATTAGCAATCACTTGTTCAAGCGGTTGCTCCGTTGCCAGCGCGATTGTTTGTAACCGCGAATAAATTTCCTCTGGAATATGGACTAACATCTTTTACTCCTTATCGGCAGGCTTTAATTTACCTAATCCTACCTGAACGTTTTCAACTTGTACCGTCAGGGGGAATGGCGCTTGTTCCAAATCTACCCCCTGTTTGGCGGCGGCCTGAACCGTCAACATCCGATTCAAAATCCGCACTTTATCTGCCTCACTATAACGCTCAAAATTGAGGGGGAGTTCTTGGTAATTGATCTCATCACCATAAAAACTTTCAGCATAGACTTTCTGGTAGGGGGCATCGAAATCAAATGTCAGCACATCCCCCGCATTGAGGGGAATGGTGACGGTAGGAATCGGCATGTCCACATCAAATTCTTGAATGTCCGTTGCCCCTGTTTCTAAATCGGGACGGGGGTCTAACATCACAATTCGATAGGGATGTGAATGAGGCTGCTGCTGCGTGTAATCGGCAAGGCGGGGAAAGGTGGAGGGAGTCTCATGCAAAAAATCAATTTCGACAAACACAAGGCCACTTGCTAACAGGGTATGACGTTTTCCGATATAAATTTGAGCATCCCGACTGCGCCCTTTGTTTGTAGGAGAAAGTAGCTCAATCCATGCCACCGCTTCGCCACGCTGAAATTGTGGGGTACTTTTGTAGATGATGACTGCAAAATAGGGATGTTCTTTATCTTCTTCTATTTCAATGAGTTCTGCGACAGATAAGCCTTGCAAAGCAGCGGCATATTGAGGTTTCACCTGTGGTCTATGGGGGTCAGTATCGTAAATAATCAGGTCGGATTCGGGTCTTTTTACATCGCCAGTCCGTCGAATTTGCAGTGATTCTTCAATATCTACAATATAACCCAAAGGTCGCAACCGTGCCTTTATCTCTTGGGTTATATAAGTGATGTAAACATTATGAAACCGATTCCATGCCATTATTTCTTGCCAGAGGCTGTGCAAATGCGGATTCACGCCCTGATACTGATTTTTCACGCTGCGTAGCATGTTTATCCTCGTAGATGATATGATTCATTATATCATCAGTTCGATCTTGCTCCGCAGAAAAACCCTTGTTAATGGTGTGTACTGCCGCGTTCCAAACCCGTGAGCAGCTGGCGTAAATTATCATAATCTTCCAGAATCCGCCCTGCGCCGCGTGCCACACAGGTCATGGCATCTTCCGCCAACCACGTCCGAATATTGACTTCCCGCGCAATCCGTTCGGTCAAGCCGCGCAGTTGCCCCCCCCCGCCAGCCAGACAAATGCCCGATTCCATTAAATCTGCCACCAATTCCGGCGGTGTTTCGTCCAGCGCATCCCGAATCGTATCTACGATAATGCCGACTGACCCCGCCAGCGCTTCTCGAATTTCAATTGAGGACACTTCCCGCGCTTCTGGCAGACCCGTAATCAAATTACGTCCACGCAAAGTGTCGGTTTTTTCTTCAATCAGTGAATAGGCTGACCCGATACGGATTTTGGTGGTTTCGGCGGTGCCTTCGCCAATGAGCAAACTATATTTACTTCGCATATATTGGACAATATCTTCGTCCATTTCGTCCCCCGCCACACGGATACTGCGGCTGATGACGATGCCCCCCAAACTAAAAACGGCAACTTCCGTCGTTCCCCCGCCAATATCCACAATCATGCTGCCGCGTGTCTCGTTAATCGGCAAACCCGCCCCCACAGCAGCAGCAGTCGGTTCTTCGATTAAAAACGCCTCCCGTGCGCCCGCCTCAATCGCGGCATCATACACAGCGCGTTTTTCTACTTCGGTCACGCCAGAAGGAATCCCGATGACCACACGCGGACGGTGAATGGGGATAAAACTCTGCTCATGGACTTTGTTAATAAAATAACTCAACATGCGCTCGGTAATTTCAAATTCGGCAATCACCCCATCCCGCAAAGGACGGATAATTTGTAAATCTTTGCCGACCTTGCCCGCCATCAATTTTGCCTCGCGCCCCACATGGGTGACTTGGCGGGTTTTGCGTCGAATCGCCACATACGATGGCTCGTTAATGACAATGCCTTTGCCGCGTACCGCCACCAACGTATTGGCTGTTCCTAAATCAATCCCAATATCGAGCGAAAATAAACCAAGTAGAAAATCTAACGGGCTAACCAAGAGCGCTCCAGAGTCTGCAAAATCGAATGCCTTGCGCGGGACATTATAACACGCCCCACCCAATCTTTAGGGTTCTCTTATACGATGTATACACGGGGTAGCGTAAGCGTAGGCTGTCAGGTGGGCGTTGGTTATGCGTAGGAGACTTATCATTGCTCTGGTCTCGTCCCGATTTGGTGGAGAAAACCCTAAGACACGGGAGGTTAAATGGATGAGCAGAGAATCATGAGAAGCGGGGCAGTATCACGATTCACCTGCCCCACTTGGTGGAAGATTTGCGGGTGCTGACCCTCGCAGAACCCTATGCGCTGGGCATATCCTTATCGGCTATGCTCACCAGCCTCACCCCGTGCTGGAAGCCCGAACAAGTCCCCTACCCGGATCAGTTGACCGGTTTCCATCGAGCGATTGGCGGCAATTCCAATCAGAATAGAAGCTGCACCGTCCATATGAGAGGCGGCACGGTGAAAAGGGTCGGGAGGCGGAGTAGGCGAAAAAAGTTGTTCTAGCAGCACCGGGTCAGCCCCGCCATGTCCGCCTTCGCCCTGCGGAATGGGAATCTCATAACTGTTGGCAAAATGGGGAAAAACGCGAATCCGTGATGTTTTGAACGAACCTTTACTCGCGCCGTTGGATGCGCCAAGCCACTCGGTACTTTCAATCACTTCAAGTTCTATCCGCCCTTTGGTGCCGGTAATGGCAACACGCATTCCTTCCCAAGGAGAGTAGGCAATCAAACTGTAGGACAAAATGACTCCATTTTGATAGCGGACGGTCACAACCATCGTATCCTCAATGGTGATGGGGTCGCCAAATACATTCCGATCCCGGATATAGCCGCTGTCTGCTTCAGCTTCTAAGTACAACTGCCGCAGTTTTTTATCCTCATCCAGAAACAGGGCAAAGGGGTCATTTTTGGCACTTTCGCTGCCCGTATAGCGGCTGTAGGCATACTTTTCTCCCCGTTTAGCAGCGTTCTGACTGCCATAAAACTGAAGTCCTCCCATAGCAAATACCTCCTGCGGATAGGAGTCAATCCACCAGTTCACAAGATCAAAATGATGGGTGGCTTTGTGTACCAAGAGACCGCCGGAATGTTCTTTTTCCCGATGCCATCGGCGGAAATAATCTGCACCATGACGGGTATCGAGCATCCACGAAAAATCTACCGCCAACGGCTGACCGATTTTGCCTTCCATGATGGCTTTTCGGAGGTGTGTATAGGCGGGAGCATAACGGTAATTAAAAGTCACGGTGAGTTTTTTTCCCGTTTTTTCGATTGTGTCAAAAATAAGTTTTGTTTTTTCTGTGTCTATCGTCATGGGTTTTTCGGTGATGACATCACAGCCCATTTCCATCGCCTGTGAAATGAACTGGTGATGGGTGTAATCGGGTGTGGTCACAATAACCGTATGGGGTTGCTGTTCCCGAATCATATGGGCAAAGTCGTGATATGTCGGGCGGGGTGGATAGTGATACTGCTCCTCAAGCTGCTGGTTATACCAGTTCATGCGGGTTTGGCTGAGGTCGCATAACCCGACTAACAAAGCCGAGTCCCGGTAAGTGGTTGCCAGCGCTTGAATAAACATTTCGGCACGACTGCCTGTGCCAACAAGGGCGTACTTTTGGGGTGTGTTCATCTGGAATGACCTTTTAGCATAAACAAGACCGTTCACGATATGGATCTTGTACTTTGCCGAACGACCAATTCCGGCAGCAAAATATGCTGGTGGGGTTCTGTCTCCGGGTTTTCGATCAGCTCAAATAAAAATTGGAAGGCAAGACGGCTTTGTAAGGAAAAATTAAAGGCCACGGTAGTCAGTGGGGGAATCAAAAACCGTGAAAATGACGAATTATCGAAGGCAATGATTGAAACGTCATCCGGTACATGCAAGCCCTGTTCATGCAGCGCGGAAATCGCCCCCAGCGCCATCTTATCGTTGCTAATCACTGCCGCCGTAAAAAACACGCCGCTTTTAACCAGTTCTTTCATTCCCTCATACCCGGAGGTAAAAGCACGTTCATCGGATGAGTAATCGCCCCGCACGACTGCCGCCGGTTCTAAGCCATGGGCGTTTAGCTCCTTCATCAGTGCCTCATGCCGGATACGCGGATTAATCGCCTCTAATGCCCCCGTGATTTCGGCAATCTGGCGATGCCCCAAGGCGAGCAAATGCTGAAGGGCGAGTTCAGTTGCCCGTACCTGATCAAACCCGACCCAAGTAATTTTTGAACCAATCGCGTAATCACGACGCACAATCGGAATCCCGTGACACATTTCCAGCAGTTTTTTGTCCTCAATGTTTAAGCGGGGTGCATAAAGAAAAATGCCGTCTACCATGCGGGCTGCTGCCATATCCAAGGTGCGGGCAAATGTTTCATTGGTACATTCCGCATAAAGCGCCGAATAACCAGCTTTGCTGGCGGCTTCGGGCAGAGGGATTTCAAACGGGAATTTCCCTTCCAGCGTTACAACCTGAATGATGTGGGAGCGGTTGGTATTCAGCATATGCGCGGCAACATTTCGCTGATACCCCATCGCCTCCATGATTTGCAACACCCGTTCGCGGGTGGCAGCCGCCACTTCGGAACTATTGTTCAGCACACGGGATACGGTCTGGTAGGAAACTCCCGCTTCGCGGGCAACATCATGGATAGTGGGTCTATTTTTTCTCAAAGTCTATTTTTCCGCTTTAGTGTGAACGGTCACGGTAAAAATCTCATACTAAATCTACCTTACACCGAATGGATAAGAAATGCAACTCATATTATAAAATTCATTTTTCCATATTTTTAAGCATGTTAAGATTTTTCTAGGGGGCATAAAAGTTCAACAGGAAATTTATGTGATTTTAACCCCTCCGCAAATTGCTTGACAGCCGGTTGAAATCACGTTAGCATGAATGTGACCGTTCACGATACTCACCTTAAAATTTTTAGTGGAAGGAGGCTGCTATCACAGCATCACAAACACTTATTTAGGTAGCCCTTCGATTAGAGAGGATTATTAAATCATGAGAACCATAAAGTTTTCCCTCATTGTGTTGGTTATTGCAGCGCTCCTGCTGCCTTCCGTCTCCGTTATGGGGCAAGATAAAATCGAACTTCAGATGACCTGGTGGGGTTCACAGACCCGTCACGATAAAACCATCGCCGTTGTCGAGATGTACGAAGCCGAAAATCCCAATGTTGACATCGTGTACGAATTTTCCAACTTTGGGGATTATTGGCCTTTGGTCACGACCAAAGCCTCCGGGAATGCCCTCCCCGATATTATGCAGCACGATTACTCCTTCATTCGGGACTGGGTGAATAGCGACCAACTGCTGCCGCTTGATGATTTCATTGCGGACGGCACGATTGATCTTTCCAACGTCCCCGAAGGCTTGGTTGCGCCCGGTGTTGTCAACGGCAAAACCTATGGGATTGCGCTGGGGGTGAATTCGCAGGCGTTCATTATTGATGTCGCCGCCTTTGAAGCTGCCGGGATTGAACTGCCGCCGACGGACTGGACATGGACTCAGTTTGAAGAAATCGTTCTGCAATTGCACGAAAAACTTGGCATCTGGGGTTTTGGTTCACTGCTGGCAGATGAAGCCCTGTGGAAATCCCTCTACATTGGTAACGGTGGTTGGGTCTTTTCCGAAGATAACACCGCCATCGGTTACGAAGATGACCAACCCTACATTGATTACCTGAGCATGATTTTGCGCTTGCAAGAAGCGGGTGCAATTCCGTCGGTAGAAGATGAAGTCGAATTAGACGCACTTGGGCCAGAAGGCAGTCCGTTGGTTACGGGCAATTCCGCGATGCAATATCAATGGAGCAATCAGGTGATTGCCGTGACCAATGCAGCAGGGCCGGAACGCACTTTCCAACTGTGGCCTTTGCCCCGTCCCGAAGGCGGTCAGCCACAGAATTACCTCAAGCCCTCCATGTTCTTCACCATTCCGGCAAGTTCCGAACATCCCGAAGAAGCAGCTAAATTCATTAATTTCTTCATCAATTCGCTGGCAGCCAATGAAATTCTGTCCGCCGAACGGGGTGTCCCGATTTCAACGGTGGTACGCGAACACCTGCAACCGATGGTTGACCCGGTAACACAACTCACGTTCGATTTCTTGACGCTCGTTGAAGCGGATAGCAGCCCAGTTCCCCCGCCCGATCCGGCAGGCTGGCCTGAAATCCGCGACAACGTATTTGATCCACTGTTCATTGAACCTGTTCGCTATGGTGAACTTAGCCCCGAAGACGGAATGCAAATCTTGCGGGACGAAGCCAACCTGATTCTTGGTCAAAACGAGTAAGTTCAATGCACAGCATGTTGGTATGGGTGAGCGCCCATACCAACTATTATAGCAGGGAGCATTTCGCATGAGCGACAATGTATTAACAACAGCACTGCCTCAAAAAGAAAAAGTTATTGTCAAAAAAGCCCAATACAATTTCCGAAGAAATAATTTGATTGGCTATCTCTTCATTTCTCCTTGGCTGATTGGATTCTTTCTATTTTCAATTATTCCTATTGGTGCGTCTCTGGTACTGGCTTTCACCGACTACAACCTTTTGAAAGGTCACGGCGATTTTATCGGGCTGGATAATTTCCAGAGGATGTTTTATGAAGACCCGCGTTACTGGAAAGCAGTCCGCGCAACCTTTCGCTATGTCGCATTGTCGGTGCCGCTGCGCCTGATTTTTGCGCTGGTTGTTGCCATGCTGTTGAATACCAAACGACGGGGTGTCTTTTTCTACCGGGCGGCGTTTTATACCCCATCCATCGTTGGCGGTAGCGTGGCGGTAGCCGTCTTGTGGCGGGAAATTTTTGGGACAGATGGCCTCGTTAACACCCTTCTTGGCACAGACATTCGCTGGTTTGGGGATCCTAAATATGCGCTGTGGACGCTGATAACACTCGCAGTCTGGCAATTTGGCTCGCCAATGCTCATTTTTTTAGCCGGGTTACGCCAGATTCCACAGGAATTGTATGAAGCCGCTTCGATTGATGGCGCAGGCAGACTCCAGAAATTTCGCAGCGTGACCCTTCCCATGCTGACTCCCATTATCTTCTTTAATCTGGTGATGCAGACGATTCAGGGTTTCCAGCAGTTTACCCAAGCCTTCATTGTGACCGGTGGTAACGGTAGACCCCTAGACCGCACGCTGCTCTATCCGCTGTATGTGTACAACCGCGCTTTTGGTAACAACCAGATGGGCTATGGCGCGGCGATGTCATGGGTATTGCTGGGGGTGATTGCTTTTTTCACAGCGGTTCTTTTCATTTCCTCCCGCTACTGGGTCTTTTATCAGGGAGATAGCAAATGATTGCTCCACATGAACGCAAAAAACGGCGGCAAGATTTGCTGAATGCACTCCTATATCACAGTGTGGTTGGCCTCATCGGGCTAGGCATGATTTACCCGATTATCTGGATGGTTGCGGCCTCTTTTAAAGAGACGGATGAAATCTGGACAAACGTGGATGCGCTTTTCCCGGAAGAAATCCGCTTGGAAAATTATGAAAATGGCTGGCGCGGCTTTGGCGGCATCAGCTTTAGAACCTTTTACAAAAACTCGTTCATCTATGCGGGCTTTGGCACGCTCTTTCAGGTTGCTGCCTCAGCGGTGGTGGCCTATGGTTTTTCGCGGGTGGATTTCTTTGGTAAACGCCTCTGGTTTGGCCTGATGTTGATGAGTCTGATGCTGCCTGCTCAGATTTTGCTCATCCCGCAGTATGTGATGTTTCACCGCTTGGATTGGATCGGGACGTTTTACCCGTTGCTGCTGCCCCGTCTGGGAGGCGCACCCTTTTTCATTTTTATGATTATCCAGTTTATTCGCGGGATCCCGATTGAGTTAGATGAAGCGGCGTTGATTGACGGATGCAGCAAGGTAGGAATTTTCTTTCGCATTATTTTACCGCAGTTGACTCCCGCCATTGTCACCGCAGCAATCTTTTCCTTCTACTGGACATGGGACGATTTTCTGACCCCATTTTTGTACCTCAACGCGCCCGATTTATATACGGTGTCCGTGGCGCTGCGGAGTTTTGCTGACCCCGGTAGTACCACCGATTGGGGTGCAATTTTCGCCATGTCGAGTCTCTCGCTGCTGCCCGTGTTTGTGATTTTCATTTTCTTCCAGCGCTACATCGTGGAAGGTATCGCCACGACTGGATTAAAGGGGTAGGCCATGAATCAACTCCTCGCTTTTACCCGTTCAGAAGCGGTTGAAAAAGTCACGACCTTGATGCTGGTTAATATTTTATGGATGATTTTTTCAGCCTTCATCATTACTTTGCCGCTTGCGACGGCGGGCTTATTTGCGGTGATGATGCCGCTTGCACGCGGCGAATCGATTGACCCTCTCCGCACATTTTTTAGCAGTATGCGACGGTATGCGCTGAAAAGTATGGCAATCGGGGTCATCAATATCCTGATTGCCGGACTGGTGTTTTTAAATTTCAGCGCGTTTAGCCACATGGAAATGACCCGCCTCCCCGCGCTTTTTTCACTCAACGTGACGGTGCTGGTTGGTCTATTAACCGCGCTGGTTAATTTTTATCTGTGGCCTCTGCTGGTGACGGTTGAGTTGCCTCTGTTTCGTCTGGTGAAGGCATCCGTCAAATTGGTGATGCTGCATTTAGGCTGGTCGCTGGTTATGACCCTGCTGGCCTTTGTGCCGCTGCTGGTGTCGCTGGTGCTGCCCGGATTTTTTATTCTGCTTGGCATCTATGCTGCTGCTGCGCTCACTGTGAGTTGGGGTGCATGGCAAGTGCTTGAAAAATACACACTGGAAACCCTATGAAAGAAAAAATTGCGCTGGTGGCCGATGCCACTCTACGACTCATGCAAGCCGAGTATGAGCATTTTGAACCAGAAATTCATCGCTGGGACTGGCAACCGGGAGTCGGGCTATATGGCTTAATCCGTGCTTATGAAGCGCTGGGCGAGAAAAAATATCTCGACTATGTGCAGCATTACGTAGATCGGTTGCTGGAAATGGGCATTGTCTCCTATTCCATCAATGGCTCTATCATGTTTGAGGCGGTACTCAAACTCTATGAACATCTCAAACTGCCGATTTACAAGCAGGAAATGGATTATTACCTGCGCTGGCTGCTGCGGAGTGCCGCAAAATGTCAGAATGGTTGTTATGAGCATACATGGACGAACGTCAACGCCAATCTTGCTGAACAGGTCTGGATAGATACATTGTTCATGGCGGGGATTGTGCTGGCGGACAGCGCCCGTCTGTTTCGTCGGAAGGACTGCCAGCAAGCCGCGCTGGAACAATTTCGCTTGCATCAAGTGAGTTTGCAGGATGCCGAAACCGGCTTATATCGTCATCTCTACGAAGTTAGCAGCAACAGTTATATGGCGGGCGCATTCTGGGGACGCGGCAACGGTTGGATGGCTGCCAGTGTAGTTGATATTGTCAGCGCGATGGGAACAGCCAACGCAGCCGAGATTATTACCTCCTTTCAAGCACAAATGCAGGCGGTTCAACCCCTTCAAGAAGTGGACGGTAGCTTTCATACAATTTTGAATGATCCGGCGACTTATACTGAAATGTCGGCTACCGCAGCGTTAGGATACGGCGCAATAAAAGGGCTGCATTTAGGCATTCTGGACAGTTCATTTCAAGCAGTTGCACAGCGTGCATTACAGGCGGTGCTGCATAACGTGGATGAAAATGGTGTTGTTCTGAATGTTTCCAGCGGCACTTCCGGTTTTATCGCTTACGAAGAATACAACGCGATTCCCAGAGCGCCCCGCCTCTATGGACAGGCGCTGGCGATTTTGCTCATGACGGAATTTTTAGGAGATTAATCTTATGGAAATGCGCTATCCTTCGCACCCTACACGGGTGAAAACTTACACCACCGACCAGCTCCGCGAAGAATTTTTGATTCAAAAGCTGTTTACACCCGATTCTATAAAACTGGTTTACAGCCATATTGACCGTGTTATCGTGGGGGGCGCTTCTCCGGCGAGTCAATCGTTGGAACTGACCGCCGACCCGAAACAAATCGGAGCGAATTTTTTCCTCGAACGGCGCGAAATGGGCATTGTGAATATTGGCGGTGCGGGCGAAGTGCTTGTCAACGACCAAGCCTATCGGCTGGAAAAATTCGACGCGCTGTATATTGGAAAAGGCGTGGAAAAAGTCTGTTTTAGCAGTCTTGACCAGTCATCCCGTTTTTATTTCATCAGCACGCCAGCTCATGCCAACTATCCAACGGCGAAAATTTCGCAGTCGGAAGCTGAGCCTGTGCATCTGGGCGACATCAAAAATTCTAACCAGCGCACCATTTATAAATACATTCATCCTGACGGGGTACAGAGTTGTCAACTGGTACTCGGTGTGACCCTGCTTGAACCGAACAATATGTGGAACACCATGCCCCCGCATACCCATACCCGACGGATGGAAGTGTATTTGTATTTTGATGTGCAGGAGAACAACGTTGTTTTTCATCTGATGGGCGAACCGGATGAAACCCGCCATCTCGTCGTGCGGAACGAAGAAGCGGTCATTTCGCCTAGCTGGTCAATTCACGCAGGCATGGGTACCGGTAATTATGCGTTTATCTGGGCGATGGCAGGCGAAAACCAGACTTTTTCTGATATGGATGCCGTGAATATGGCACAGATAAGGTAGGCACACATGGGCATCTTGGAGGCATTTACGCTCACCGGCAAAGTCGCGCTGGTCACAGGGGGCAGTCAGGGCTTGGGGCAGACGATTGCGATTGCGCTGGCGGAAGCAGGGGCAGACATCGCGGTTTTAGATCGCACCCCCGACTGTGCCGAAACCTGCGCGGCAGTGGAATCATTGGGACGGCGTTTTTTAACCCTGACCGCCGATTTGTCTCAAACCAGCGTGGCTGAACTGAACACGCTGGTAGAACAGGTTGTCGCTGTGTTGGGGCGGGTGGATATTCTCGTCAACAATGCGGGCATTATTCGCCGTGCGCCCGCGCTGGAGTTCAGCGAAGCGGATTGGGATGAGGTAATCCAAATTAATCTGAAGGCCGTATTTTTTCTGTCGCAAGCCGTAGGCCGTGTCATGCAGAAAAATGGCGGGGGCAAAATCATCAATATTGCCTCAATGCTGTCTTTTCAGGGCGGGATTCTTGTTCCGTCTTATACTGCCGCCAAAAGCGCGGTGGCGGGAATCACCCGCGCTCTCGCCAATGAATGGGCGGGACAGGGCATTAATGTGAATGCCATTGCGCCGGGGTACATGGCAACGGCGAATACTGCCCCCATTCGGGCGGACGCAGACCGCAACCAAGCGATTTTGAGTCGTATTCCGGCTGGACGGTGGGGAACGCCGGAAGATTTGAAGGGGGTGGCCGTGTTTTTAGCGTCGGAGGCTGCCCAATATGTACAGGGCGCGATTATTCCCGTTGATGGGGGATGGTTGGCGCGTTAGACAACCCTTAGTAGAGGAAAATTGAATATGAACGAAACAGCATGGGCGGCGCGAACAGCCGTTTCCGTCATGCAGCAGCGTTTTTTGTCCGAAAAATGGTCATATGAATGGGGTGTGGTGCTGACGGGCATTTTAGAATTGTGGCAAGACACCGGAGAATCGATTTATTTTGATTACATCCGACAAAATATTGATCATTTTGTGAGCGCAGAAGGCCAGATTCGTACTTACCGCTTAGAAGACTATAATATTGATAATATTCAACCGGGACGATTGTTGCTTTCACTCTATGAAATCACGCATGAGGAGCGCTACCACAAAGCGCTGCTGCTGCTGCGTGATCAACTGCGTCAACATCCCCGCGTGGCGGAGGGCGGATTCTGGCATAAGCTCATTTATCCGCATCAAATGTGGCTGGATGGTGCGTATATGGGCAGCCCATTTTATACCCGCTTCGGAGCGATGTTTAATGAACCTGCCGCCTTTGATGACGTGGCACACCAGTTAAAATTGCTGGCGCAGCATACCCGCGATCCTTATACCGGGCTGTTGTATCACGGGTGGGATGAAACCAAACAGCAGCAGTGGGCAGACCCTGTTACAGGACGTTCGCCGCATATCTGGGGACGGGCGGTGGGCTGGTATCTGATGGCGCTGGTGGATGTGCTGGATTATTTTCCACCCGATCATGCGGATTATCAGACTCTGCTCAATATTTATGAAATTACGCTGGCGGCAGTGCTGCGCTATCAAGATTCCAGTAGCGGAGTCTGGTATCAAGTGATTGACCAGCCCAGACGCGAAGGCAATTATTTAGAATCATCCGCTTCGTGCATGTTCGTTTATGCGATTACGAAGGGAATACGAAAAGGGTATCTCGCACCAACTTTCCTGACTTATGCTGAAAAAGCCTATACGGGCATTGTTGAAAATTTCATCCAGCAAAACGACGAAGTGAAGGTAACACGCATTTGCAGTGTCGCAGGGCTTGGCGGGACTCCCTATCGTTCGGGTACATTTGATTACTATATGAGCGAACCGATTGTCACCAACGATTACAAAGGCATTGGCGCATTTATCCTTGCCAGCGTAGAAATGGAACGCCAGTTTGTGACCATAGAAAGTAAATAAAGGAAAAATGGATGCTGCCTGAAAAACGTTATCTGCGGTCAGAGTTTGCCTTCACGCTTTATCAATCGGTTGCCGGACTGCCTTATATCTGCCCACATGGTCATGTGGATCCGCGCCTGTTTGCTGATCCTGCCTATCAATTTGGCAGTCCGGTAGATTTGCTCATCATCCCCGACCATTACATTTTCAGGATGCTGTATTCGCAGGGCATTTCTCTTGATGCGCTGGCGATTCCCCGTGTAGATGGCACACAAGTCGAACAGGATCATCGGAAAATCTGGCAGCTTTTTGCCGACCATTTTTATCTCTTTCGCGGGACACCCACCGGAATCTGGATTCGGGATGAGCTGGCAACGGTTTTTGGCATTACCGAAAAATTAAACAGCGCGAATGCTCAAAAAATTTACGATACCCTGAGCGAAAAATTAGCCCAACCGGAATTTTCGCCGCGCCGCCTGTTTGAGCGCTTTCATATTGAGGTGCTGGCGACCACCGATGCGGCCACCGATACTCTGAAATTTCACCAGCAAATCCGCGAGTCGGCATGGAATGGGCATATTATCCCGACTTTTCGCCCCGATGCAGTGGTGAATCTGGATACCGAACAGTGGCAACAGCAGATTGCACAATTGAGCGCGGTCAGTGGCATAACCATTCATAATTACACCACGTTCATTCAAGCACTGGAAAAACAACGGGCATTTTTTAAGGCGATGGGTGCGGTGGCGACTGACCATGCTGCTTTAACTGCCTATACGCAACGACTCTCACCGGAGGAGGCAGATCGGATTTTTCAACGGGCGCTCAAAAATGAGTCCTTGCCAGAGGATGCCTACCGATTTACCGGACACATGCTGATTGAGCTAGCACGAATGAGCGTTGAAGATGGTCTGGTGATGCAGCTTCATATTGGTTCGCTGCGAAATCATAACCCGTCCATTTTTGAGCAGTATGGGCGGGATAAAGGCGCAGATATTCCCATCCAAACCGAATACACCCGCGCTTTAAAGCCACTGCTGGATCAATTTGGTAATGATTCACGTTTGACGCTCATTTTGTTCACGCTGGATGAAACCACCTATAGCCGCGAACTTGCGCCACTGGTCGGGCATTATCCCGCGCTGCGTTTGGGGCCGCCCTGGTGGTTTTTTGACAGCCTGAACGGGATGCAGCGCTTTTTTGAACAGGTCATGGAAACCGCCGGATTGTATAACACAGTTGGGTTTAACGATGATACCCGCGCTTTTCCCTCTATTCCAGTGCGCCATGACGTATGGCGGCGTGCTAGTGCTAACTGGCTTGCTGATTTGGTCAGCCGCTACATTATAGATGAGACCGATGCAATGGAGATGATGGCGGATCTGGGGTATGGCCTTGCTCACCGTGCATACCGATTGATGTAAAACAACTTTTGGGTCTTGCCCGTGTTGGCGGAGGAGAGATAAGAGACATTTTCACGATACATGGATGGCTTCAAACGCCATCGGGTTATGTTCCCAAGCATGTACCGCGACAACGTATTTATCGCCCCAGATTTCAGACAAGTTCACCCCAATTCCGCTTGGATACGCCAAACTGGGCCTTTCGATCTTGGGCTGGTTGGCATTTTCGTTTGTCAACGCTTCTTTAGCGCATGTCCGAACCATTTATACAATCTTTCTTACACGCTCACTTTTTTCTTTAACGGACATGCCCCGCGTCCCATCTTTGTTAGATAATGACCGCCTCTTGAGCTATTTACTCACCTTACGCAATGCGGGAAAATCCCCACCCTCAATCCCGTCAGCAAGCTGCCCTGTTTGTCCCCAAAGCATTGGGGAGGGAAGCCGAAGGCAGGGCGGGGTCAAAAAATGTCCCCAAAACGCGATTCTGCGTAAGGTAAGTTATTTATACTCATCCTGAGACAAATCATCCGAGACCGGGCGGTAAGTGTCATCGGGAACGGGGAGCGGGGTGGGTTTGGGCAGTCTGCCGCGCAGTTCGGGCATTTCCTCAATATAGATGGTGCGGCTGGGGAAGGCAATTTCTAGCCCCATCTGTTGAACCATGTCCATGATATCGAGGAAGATTTTTTCCTGTTCCAGATGAAATTCTGTCCAATCTTCGATAGCCAAATAACAGCGCACCAGAATATCCAGCGAGTTTTCCCCGAAGTTGGTAAAAATCACCACCACCGAGTCTTTTTCGACCAGAGGATGATTTTGTAACATCTCCCGCAGGACATGGAGCAACCCGCGTAGTTGGGCGCTGCTGGTCTGGTAAGTCAGGCCGATGGTGGTATTGATACGACGTTTGCTCAGGCGTGACCAGTTGGTAATCGGATTGCTGGCAAGACTGTTGTTGGGAATGGTCACAAGCGATTGGTCAAGCTGGCGGATGCGCGTCGAACGCAGACCCACATTTTCCACTGTGCCGCTTGCCGCGCTGGTGACAATATATTCGCCTTCCACAAAAGGCCTGTCCCCCACAATCATCGAAAAACCAAAGAGATTGGAGATGGTATCCTGTGCGGCGAGAGCTACCGCCAAGCCCCCGACCCCCAACCCGGCAATCAAACCATTGACGTTGTACCCCCATTCTTCAACGACAATGACCAGCGCCAGCATAATCAGCAAAAAACGCAGCGCGGTTCGCAGAAAAGGCAGCAGCGCGTCATCCACCCGTAAACTGGTCACACGGCGCATGGTCAGCGGATTCTGGGTGATGTAACTGCCCATTTGAAAAACGATGAGAAACACCGCCACAATGATAAGTGTCCGTGAGACATGGGTAATAAAGACACCAATGGTGGCTTCCAGATTAATCAGTTCGACCCCGGCAGCTAGAATCAAGGCCATCATTAAGTAGCGGAGGGGCGTATCGAGCGCTGCAATGATAATATCGTCCCATTGGGTTTCGGTGCGGGCTGCCAACCGATGCAAACGGCGGATGAGCAGGGGTTGAATCATCTGACGCACAAGCCAGGTGACCATCACCACGCCGATAATGATGAGGATGTCCTGTGTAAGCGGAGTGAAACCATCCCAGGTCTTGGTTAAATCTTGATACATGTTTTCCATGCGAAAAGTGTATGAATCCCGTCCGCGTGACTATTGAAAATTGGATTTGTTCTATAATAGAAAATGATATAGCCAGATTTTGCTCAATGCGACAGAAAAAAGCAAATCCTCATTCCATCGTTACCTTCGCTGGATTGATGCTGCTGGGTGTAGTGTCCGGCGGGGTCATCTGGTTTGCGCGGATTGGCAGTTTGCCATCCGATGCGCTTGAATTGCCAGAAATTGAACCGCCGCCCCCTTCTGCTACTAATGTCCTGCAATCCACACCCGAACAAAGTGGGACTGCGAGCTACCCCGAAATTTTTATCGCGGACGCGGGCATCAAAGAAGCCATTATCGAATCTCAATTGGAGGAAGATGGCTGGCGCGTGAGTCACTTGGAAAATCGGGTGGGACATCTGGAAGGCACAGGTTGGCTCGGTTCGCCGGGGAATATTGTGTTGGCGGGGCATGTCGAACTGAAAGATGGCAGACCGGGCGTTTTTGCACGGATTCATGAACTTGAATCGGGGGATGCGATTACAGTGACACAAAACGGTGTTTCGTATACCTACTGGGTGACGGAAGTAAAAGTCGTCCAAGCAGACGATTTAAGCGTGGTGTACCCCACCGAGTCCGAACGGGTAACGCTCATCACCTGCACAGGTTATAACTTCCTCAACAATACATATGAGGAACGAATTGTCGTCGTGGCAGAACGATAAAAAATTGGGCGCTACGCAAAACGGGTGAAAACCCGCGATACCCCATCAATCGAGAGGGTAAAAACACTGCCCTGTGCGTTCAAATCAAAATACACATTGCCCCGTTTGCCGTCCAATACATAGACAAATTGGCGCACATCCACCTGTGTTAAAGGGGCAGTTTGACCCTGAATTTCAATTTCAAGCCCATCACCCTGTTCGCGCAGGATAATTTCTTCGTTGGTCGGGGTGCGAAAGACTCCGGTGTATCCACGTAAGCTCTCGATTTTTTCAAATTCGGGCGGCTGCCATCCCAGAAAATGCTTGACTGCCACTGCCATCAGGGATTCGAGTCCGGCGGTGGGCTGGTCGGTGAGCAGCAAAACACCGCGTTGAAAATAGGGCAAGGTAGTCATCTGGGCGCGATATTCCCCGAAATCAAGCACCGTTGCGAGTTGGTCATCCAGAGGGTCACGCACACCTAATCCCAGATTTTTCTGCACCAACCAACCATACCCCGCGTGTTCATTTTGATTGCGGTTGGTGGGAATGGTCGCTTTTTGCATCTCTCGAATGGTTTGCGGCTGAATCAACTGGACAGATTCCCAGCGCCCGTTTTGCAGCAGCATCCCTAGCCAATGCGCCATGTCTGGCAGAGTCGTGATGAGTTGCCCCTCTTCAAGGCGGGTATTGTCCATGTGCAGGGGATAAAACATCGTATCATGCAGTAATTCGTCAAAAGGTTTGCCGTTGAGCATTTCGGTCAGATGAATCAACAACCCATAACAGCGTGTGCAGTAGGAAAAACGGCTGCCGGGAAAAAATTGGCTGTGTTCGGCAAGTTCAGCCGTCGGGGTGATTTTTTCAATTAAGGCGGTTTCGGCGGTTCCCAATCCCGCGCTGTGATTCAACAATTGGCGCAGCAAAATCGAAGTTAGCGGGTCGGCGGTCAATTCGGGCAGGCTGTTGCTGGCAAAATCTTCCACTTCCACCCACCCGCGTTCCTGTAACATCAAAATACTGGTGGCGATGAACATATCCGCCAAACGCCCAATCGGATAGGACTCCTCAAGGTCAAACGGTTGGCCTGCTGCGTTGGTACCAATCCCGTCTAAATAGACCACTTCGCCCTTGTCCATCAACAGCACCATCACGCCATCCAGATTATTGGCTTGGAGCGCAGATTCCATTTCTCGCTCAAAGGCGGCGGGGCGAAAATTGGGGGGTTCGGGTTTGTCTTGGGCAGTCACGGGAACAACGGTCAGGATGAGGCAAAGGATAAACAGCCAGCGTTTCAAAAATGGATTCTCCTACACAGGGGCAAGTATAACAAAACTCCTGCTTTACAGATATAACAAATTGGATTACACTAAAAACGCTTGAAAAGGTGCAATAAAGGTTCAATAAAGGCCAAAAGTGACGGCGCTCCGGTGGATGGGATGGGTACTTTTCTGTCGGAGCGCTGTTGCGTTTCTGATATGCCATCGTGGTAAACAGGATAAAATTGGCAGCCAAAATTGAGGAGCCATTTATGTTTTTTACAATAATTTTTTCCAGTCAATTTGGGTTATTTATCTCCACTTTGGGTGTAGGCATTCTTTATTTATGTATGAAAATAGAGAATAAAAAATTTATTAAAGATAAGTTAATATCATATTATTATAATGGAAACAAAATAGGTCTAATAGTTTTATATTTATGGATGATAGATGGGGTTTATTTAACCGTGGCAGAAATGAATATTATTGATTTTGAAGGGACATTCTACTTTGAGGTCGTAAGTGTGCGCTTATTATGGGGAATAGCGTCTTTGTTTTTACTCACAGTAAATAGTTGGTTCTGGAGAATAATTGGATTAATCTCACTATTCTATGTGTCGGGTAATACTTTGTTATTTATTTTTGCGTTATCTCTTCCCAACTCTTAAATTACATAATTCAGCCAGCCATTATTATTTTTACTATTTAAATTGACCAGAATTTATAGGGCAGCGGTGGGGGAAACCTCTGTTTCGATTTCGGCCTACCAATTTAAAGGGCATGTCATTGAGATTCACAACCGCCGCGCCAATTATTCCCTCTCCACAGGCAATAAATTGGCATTCAAACAACTCATGGTGGTCGGCAGTTTTTACCAACACACCCTGCAACATACCTATGATACGGTTTCTCGGCTCAAACAAACCGCTTATCGCACAGGCGACGCGCTGACAGGCACGCCTTTCCGTGAATACAATTTTACCTATGATTTGGCAGGCAACCGCACCAACCAGACGGTGAAATTGAACGGTGTGGGCAAAAATAGGTAATTCAGTGACAGGAAACTTGTGTTTGCCATGTTCATATTCAGAATTGGCGGTTTGGGCTTTGGCAACCGAGGCGGCAAGTCTTTCTGAGACAATTTCAACACCATCGCTTGCAAAATCGGCTTCGCTACTTTCCCAAAGTTTACGCAAGCTAGCTCGCGCCACACAAAAAGCGTTATATCATGACCACCCCACCATTGACATCAAGCGTTGCGCCTGTAACCCATGTCGTTTCTTCTGAACACAGGTGCAAAATCGAATGGGCAATTTCAAGCGGGTCTGCCATCCGACGCAAAGGGATGGTTTCGATATATGCGGCTTTGGCTTCTGGCGCAACATTTTCAAACAACCGGGTTTCAACTGCCCCCGGCGCAACCGCATTAATCAAAATGTTGTATGGGGCATAGTGGCGGGCTAAGGATTTGGTCATCGCTAGCATCCCACCTTTGGTAGCGCTGTAAACCGTCGCATTGTGGATTCCGCCAATCCGTCCGCCTGTTGAACTGATATTGACCACCCGCCCCCACTGCTGCAATTTCATCACCTCAGCAGCAGCCCGAGTCAGGAAAAAAACAGGTTTTAGATTAATGCCCATCATCAGGTCAAACATGGATTCAGTCATTTCTTCAACCGGGATTCGCGGGCAAATTCCGGCATTGTTGACCAGAATATCTAGTTTGCCATAGTGAGCGACCACATCCTGTACCAATTGGTCAGTCAGGGCGGGTTTAGACACATCGCACAAAAAAGCGGAGGCTTCACCACCTGCTGTTTGAATAGCGGTGACCACTTCATGGGTCGCCGCTTCATCAACGTCGCAAACAGCCACTTTAACTCCCTTTGCTGCTAAGAGTTGGGCAGTTGCCGCGCCAATTCCTCGTGCTGCACCTGTTACAATTGCTACGCGCATGACCTAAACCCCTACATATTTTTCGAGTGCTTGTTTGGTCACAACGGTTTCATACAGCGTATCATTGCGATTGACCCCGAACCAATCGGCACAGACATATTCAATTGAAAGTGCGCCGTTGTAGTGAACTGATTGCAAACGCTGAATCAAATCCACAAAATCAATGGTGCCTTCATCATAAGCAGTTTGAAGTTTACCGGGGCGGGCAGGCCGCACATGGACATGGCCTGTATGTGGAATCAGTGAGTAGACTCGTTCCATCGGGATATATTGCAGCGTGAAATGGGAAATATCCAACGTTGCCTTTAAACCGGGGGCAGCTTGAATGAGTTGCAAAGCTAATTCCGGCGTGTTTGCCACCGAACCCATATGCGGCTCAAACCGAACTTCAACCCCATATTCCGCCGCGATTGCTACAATTTGCTTGAGCATCTCGCCGGAAACTTGCATATTTTCGGCGTGGGAACGCTCTAAATGGTCTACTCCCGGCAGAATCGTCATACCGGGGCAACCAATTAACTGACAAAATTCAGCTGCACCCCGCGCAAGGTATAAATCGCGTTCCCGGATGGCTGGATCGGGGTCATTAATAGAATGGTGGGCAGGATTTGTACCAAACTGCGGGAAAAAATCTACGACTGTTAGTTCATATTTATCCAGAAGCGGCTTGAGAATGTCTGCTTGTTTTTGCGGATTGGCGGCAATGTCTTCCGGTTCAAAGCTACATTTGCCGCGTGCATGAAAACCGCCTATATCCACCCCCTTAAAACCAAGTTCATGACAAATCATCAGGGTAGGTTCAAGTGGCAGAACTTCAAATGAATAATTACTGACTGTTAAACGCATTTTTGACTCCTGAAATTTATTTATTGATATAACGATGCAACTTGTATGGGCATTCCTTCGTGCGCGGCGGAACGGTAAGCCGCATCCAGCAATTCAACAGTATAAAGGCCGTTCGTTTTACCGGGAAAAAGCGGTTGCTTGCCATCCAATAAAATTTCAATGAATTGATTGACGGGAACTTCTGCCGGGTAGCCGGGTGGGTTGGCAGGAAGTTTTTCTTCACGCCCGTCGTGCAGGCGCATATGCAATGCTCCCGAAATCGCATCTACCATAAGGCGGCCTTTGCTGCCGTGCAAGTGGACTTCAACGATTCCCCCGTCGCCTTTGCCAATATTGCCGGTGCTGCCAACAGTTGCAACTGCCCCATTTTCCATCCGTACTGCAATCGCATCAGCAACATCTACTTTGCAATCCAGATTGTTCATAAAACCGACCACGGTTTTAGCCCGTAAATTCTGGCTTTCCCCCAGATGAAACATCATCGCGGCGGAATGGGTAATTTGCAAATGGCCTTGTCCCCCTCCTGCGATATGCGGGTCGCTATAGGTTTTGGTTCCCGGCCCTGTCACAGGATACCCAAACGACGGCGCGTATTCTTGCGGCCTACCACGCAAAAATTCAATTGTCATGGAGGACATGCTGCATGTCACATATTCAATTTCGCCTAATAAGCCCTCATCCATATATTGTTTGGCTTGTTTGACGGGTGCTAGATACGGAAACGTATAGCCCATTAAAATTTGCAAATTTTTTTGTTCTGCCAGATCAACCAAGTCTTTGGCTTCCCACGCATAAAGCGTCATCGGTTTTTCGAGCAGCAGATGCAGCCCTTGTTCTAAAACAGCTTTTGCGGCTTGATGATGGGCATGGTGCGGGACAGCGACAATCGCCCCTTGTAAATCAGGATGGTCATTTTTGGCTTCTGCAACGGTACTGTAGGTTGCTTGAATCTCATACTTTTCAGCCGCAGCTTGGGCGGCGGCCGGGTTGTTATCTACCAGCACGACACTCTCTACGCGGGAATGTTGAATCAAAGTGGGGATGTGCGCGGTGGTTGCCCACCATCCTGTTCCGACTACCGCAATTTTAACTTTATCAGGCATCTCAAAACTCCTTATCATTAAATTTATTACTCTCTTGAGTATGTAAGGCAAACAGCATCAAAATTTCTGTCCCTGTGTTGCTGAGGCTATGCCATATCCCCGATGGCACAAGGACAGCTGCGCCTGTTTGCAAATTGATGTGGCTTGTTTTTTCACGCGACTCTGTTTCAGAGAAGGAAAGTCGTCCTTGCCCTTGCAACACATAACCCACTTCGCAAGTTTCAGGGTGGACATGCCAGCCAATGGTTTGCCCAACTTCAACACGCGCCAGTAAAACATCCATGACGGGTTGGCCTGTCGCAAAAAATCGAGTCTCAACCCCTTGAATCGTTGGGTGAGGCAGCCACGCTAATTGTGAAAATTCTAAGTGTAATACTTCGCGCATTTTGTTGATTTTTGTTGAATGTTGTCTATACTTATTGAAGTTGTATCACGATTGAAAAATATTGTCAAAGGGTGTAGGCAAAATGGCGGTAGAGATTGTCATGCCCAATATGGGGTTTGATACACAAGCAGCCCGTCTGGTCGAATGGCTTAAGAAACCGGGGGACTCGCTCCAAAAAGGAGACATCATCGCCATTATTGAATCCGATAAAGCGAATGTTGAATTAGAAAGTATCGCTAGCGGCGTTTTATTAGAACAGCTTTACCCTGCCGATACGGAAATCGAGGTCGGTAAAGTCATTGCGCGGGTGGGGCAAGCGAATGAAAAACCACCGCCATCTTCGGTGGGAATTTCACCCGTGGCGCGACGGATGGCACAAGAAAATCAGGTGGATTTAAACCGCGTGGTCGGTACGGGCGCACGCGGACGGATTACCCGCGATGATGTAGCCGCAGCACTTCAACCATCAACGAGCAAAATTTTAGCCCTCCCCAAAGTTCGCCAAGCGGCGCGGCAGGCGGGCGTTGACTTGCGCCAAGTGACCCCCAACGGCAAACACGGACAAATTACCTTCCAAGATTTGCAGGCCTTCCTTGCGGTGCATGAAACTGATTCAACCCGAGAAAAAGTACCAGAAGAAAATTCCATTCCGGTAGGTGTCCGCGAAATTGTGTTATCGCGCAAGCGTCAACACATCGGCAAACGGTTGGGCAAAAGCAAGCGCAAAGCCCCTCATTTTTATGTCACATCCGAATTTGACTTTGAAAAGGCACTGGCGAAATTACCGGGCGGAGTCAAAGTTAATGACCTCTTGCAATATCTGACCGTTCAAACGCTGCTACATGTGCCAGAACTCAATGCGACCTATATCCAAAAACACTTGTATCAGCATGAAAGCGTGGATTTAGCGATTGCGGTTGCTCAAGCGGATGGCTTAATTACGCCTGTAATCAGGGGGGCGGAGCGTTATTCGCTGATTGGTTTAGCTCAAGAAAGCCTCGCCTTGATTCAACGCGCACGGGAAAATCGTTTGCAAACAAATGATTTACAAGGCGGGTCATTCACCATGAGCAATTTGGGGGTAATCAAACAAGTTGAACATTTCACGGCTGTCATCAATCCCCCCCAAGTTGCCATTTTAGCGATTGGCGCGGTTAAACAACGGCCTGTGGTTATTCATGGTGGGTTGCACATTCACCATACTGCTCATTTAACCTTGAGTGGCGACCATCGCGTGGTGGATGGGATGCACTTGGCTCAATTTATGAAACAATTTCAAGCCCAATTAGATCTTTTTAATGGAGTATAAATCCATGCCGACTCAAGAACTGCGTCAGGCCATGCTGCGGCGCATGTTAGAAATTCGGATCACTGAAGAAAATATCCAAGATTTATTTTTACAAAATTTGGTACGCGGCACGACTCACTTGTGCATCGGGCAAGAAGGCTGTGCGGTAGGGATTGCCAATGCGCTGCAAAAAGGCGACACCGTTACCTGTACCTATCGTGGGCATGGTCACGCGCTGGCGTTGGGTATGGACATCAAACCCCTGATGGCGGAAATGATGGGCAAAGCCAGCGGTGCTTGCGGCGGCAAAGGTGGCAGTATGCACATGACGGACGCGAGTCTAGGCCTGTTGGGGGCAAACGCAATTGTGGGAGCGCAACTGCCGATTGCAGTGGGGGCAGGGTTCTCCGCGCAAGTGCTAGGCGAACAACGGGTCTCGGTTGGAATTTTTGGCGAAGGCACCGCTAATATCGGCGCGTTTCATGAATCCTTGAATCTGGCTGCGATCTGGAAATTGCCGGTTTTGTTCGTCTGCGAAAATAACTTATACGGCGAATACAGCCCGATGCAAACAACAACACCCGTTGAAAATATTGCTGACCGCGCCTCCGCCTATAACATGCCGGGACTCATTGTAGATGGTCAGGATGTGGAAAAGGTATCCGAGGCCGTTCGTGAAGCGCGGGAGTATGCGCTGGCTGGCAAAGGGCCAAGTTTGATTGAACTCAAAACCTACCGCTATCGGGGACATTCGCGCACCGACCAAGCGCCCTATCGGACTCCGGGCGAACTCGAACAATGGTTGCAACGGGACCCGATTCTATTGCTTAAAGAAAAAATGATTGCAGCAGGCGAATTAGACGAAACCGAATTTACCGAACTTAAAGATAGTACAGAACGGCTTGTCTATGCCGCGATTGAATGGGCAAAAGCCGAACCTTTCCCGCCTTTAGAAGCCGTCTTTGAAAATATTTATTACACAGGAACAGCGACCTATGCCTAAACTCACCTATCGGGAAGCCGTTACCCGAGCGCTGGCGGATGAAATGCGCTCCGATTCGCATGTTGTCTTTTTTGGTGAAGATATTGGCGCGGCGGGCGGCCCTTTTAAAACATCGCCGGGTCTACTGGAGGAATTTGGCAGCAGTCGCGTTCGTGATACCCCCATTTCTGAACAAGCCTTCATTGGCGCGGCGTTAGGCGCTTCAATTACAGGGTTGCGACCTGTGGCGGAGCTTATGTTTGCGGATTTTATCCCGGTAGCGATGGATCAAATCGTCAATCAAATCGCCAAATATCGCTACATGAGCAACGGACAGTTCAAATTGCCTTTGACGATTCGGGCAGCGCAAGGAGCAGGCGCGGGTTTTGGTACGCAACATTCTGCGTGCGCTGAATCGTGGCTGATGCAGCATCCCGGTTTGATGATTGCTGTTCCTGCCACACCTGCCGATGCGTATGGCCTGTTACGCGCCGCCATTCAAGAAGATAATCCCGTTTTTGTGCTGGAACATAAGTTACTCTACAACCTGAGCGAAGATGTTCCTGAAAATTTGCCCACGATGAAATTAGGCCAAGCCCAAATTCGGCGGACAGGCCGCGATGTAACGGTGGTAGCCACCCAACTGATGTTGCATCGTACCCTTGAAGCGGCGGAAAAATTAGCGGTGGAAGGGATTGAGGTTGAAGTGATTGACCCGCGCTGCATTGTACCATTGGATACCGACACCATTTTAAACTCCATCGCCAAAACCAATCGTTTGGTTGTGGTCGAGGAAGCACCTCATGCTGGCGGATGGGGCGGGGATGTTGTCTCGTTGGCAGCGCACGAAGGCATTTACTGGTTAGAAGCACCTGTGATTCGCGTCAACATGGGTAGGGGATTGGTTGCCTACAGCCCACCGTTGGAAGATCACATCACCCCCAACGTTGCGCGCATCACCACAGCCATTCGAGAAGTCATGCAGGGGTAGATAAAAACTCCCTGTAAATAACCAAAGGAAAAAATAATATGACGTGGCAAAAACCAGCCCCGCTAACTATTCAAGCTATTGAAACTGAAGCGCTGCGAATTCCGCTGAATCGTGTCTATCGCGGCAGCAAATATTCCATGCAAAATCGCTGCACGATCATCACCCGCATTTTGACGCATCAAGGCGTAGTCGGCGAAGTCTACACAGGCGACACCGACCAAGAACAAGATGTGATTCTTAAAATCATTCATGAAGAACTTGCCCCCGCTCTGGTTGGTATGGATGTTTTTAATACAGAGGGTTGTTGGGAGGCAATGAAGCCCGCCACCTACGATATTTTGCGCGATAGAGGTGTGGTCATGCAGGCCAT
Source organism: uncultured Anaerolineae bacterium (assembly GCA_964639245.1). GTDB lineage: Bacteria > Chloroflexota > Anaerolineae > Aggregatilineales > J027 > SB15. The sequence continues at coordinate 88,183 of CAZXCU010000008.1, read as the reverse complement.
TTCAGCAGTCGATACCGCCATCTGGGATACTGTCGGCAAAGCCTTGGACATGCCACTTTATAAATTGTGGGGTGGGTATCAGGACAAATTGCCGATGATTGCGATTGGCGGGTATTACGGGCAAACATTTGATGAGCTAGCAAAGGAAGTCGCCGATTACGTGAGTTATGATGTAGTAGGCATGAAATTTAAGATCGGTGGGGCGACTCCTCAAGAAGATTTAGACCGCCTCAAAGTAGCGCGGGAAGTCGGTGGGGCAGATTTCCGTTTGATGGTAGACGCGAATCAGGGTTATGACCTTGCCCAAGCGATCAAATTCGTGCGACTGGCAGAAGCAGCCGGCATTGAATTGGAATGGTTTGAAGAACCCGTCCGATGGTACAACGACAAACGCTGGCTGCGCGATGTGCGGCTAGCAACTGGTATCCCCGTCACGGCGGGGCAAAGCGAATATCGGATTGACACCGTGCGCGATTTAATTGTCGAAGGTTCGATTGACCTATGTAATTTTGATTCCTCTTGGGGCGGAGGGCCGAGTATCTGGCGACGAGTCGCAGCGATTTGCGCGGTCTTTGGAGTCAAAATGGCGCACCACGAAGAAGCGCAAGTTTCCGCCCATCTGCTGGCAAGTGTGGCGCATGGCACGTATGTGGAATGTTTTCACCGGGATCGTGACCCGATTTTTTGGGAAATTCAAACCACACCCCGCCCCATTCAAAATGGCTACTATACCCTCTCGCAAAAAGCAGGTTTGGGAATTGAATTTGATCGCACTTATATCGCTAAATATCGTGTGAAATAGGGATTTATTCATGCACATCAAAAAATTAGACGTTTTTCCACTAGAATACCCGGAAGCTAACGATAATATGTCTATCCGCTATATTGTCGTGGTGCGTATTGAAGCAAGTGATGGGACAGTCGGTTGGGGCGAGTGTATTAGCCAATTTCGAGAAGCGACAGCGGCGATCACCGCTTTGATTCAAAATGGCTTAGGCGAAGTCGTATTAGACAAAAGCCCGTATGAAACCGAAAGTTTATGGGAGGCCATGCGCGAAAAAGTCTGGTGGTATGGCAACGTAGGTGGCATAGCGGCTTTTGCCATCAGCGCGATAGACATGGCGCTCTGGGATTTAAAAGGCAAACTGCTCAAACTCAATTTGTCCCAAATGTTGGGCGGACAGCGCCAAGAACGTCTCCCGGTCTGTGCCAGTTCGCACCCCAAAGCCGCCACAATCGACGCAATGGCGGACGAATTGGCGGGGCATATCAAAGCCGGCTTTCAATTTGTCAAAGTTGGCTTTGGCAAGAAAGGTCATGCCAATCTGGGTGTGGATGAAGGCAGAGACCTAGAATTTGTTAAAACGGTACGGGCTGCAATTGGTGAACAAGCTGGTTTTATTGTGGACGTGGGCGCGAAATGCCGTTGGGATATTCCGCGTGCCATTCGCAGCGCCCAAGCCATGAGCCAGTATAATTTGACATGGTTGGAAGACCCTTTTCACCCCGATAACTTCAATGCTTATCGTCATTTACGGGCAGCCGTCCCCCAGATGAAAATTGCCTTTGGCGAACGCTTTTTTAATGTATATGATTATCGCCGTTTGTTAGAGGCTGATACCTGCGATGTGATTCTGGTAGATCCCGGACGGGCAGAAGGCATTACGGGTATGTGGAAAGTTATCCAACTGGCCGCGCAATTTAACGTGGCGGTAGATGCCCACACATGGAGCAGCGCCATCAACACCGCCGCAAGTTTGCATCTGTCCTTATGTATGCCACTACCGACGCTGTTTGAACTCAAGCCAACGCCGAGCGCCATGCAGCACGAATTGGTTAAAAATCCTGTCGTACAACAAGACGGATGGGTGACAGTCCCGCAGGGCGATGGTTTCGGCGTTGAAATTATTGAAGATACCTTGCATCGCTACGCAGCCAAATTTGGATAAAAAGTCGAACACGCGATGCTGACGGGCGGGTATCACCTTACCCGCCCTGACCCGTGAATACTTAGCGATGGTTGTCTACAATGGGGTAATAATGATCAATGTTGCTGGCGTTGATAAAAGTGTGTTCCATATACACAGCAGGCGGGACGGGTTCGCCTTTAAGAATTTTGAGCGCAATCTCAATCAATTTTTCGCCGTAGCGTTCCGGGTGAAACGCGGTTGAACCAATAATACGGCTATTGCCACGTCGTAGTTCGTCCCGCAAACGGCGGTCTGCCCCCTGCCCCACAATCAAAACATCATTAAGGCGGTAAAGCTGGCGGGCAGCGTCTAACGCACCAATCGCGGCATCATCATTAAAACAAATGACCGCCAACCGATGGGGATGGGGGAGTTTATTCAAGACTTGCAACATTTCGGCTTCGCTAATTTGGGAGGTGTTGCCGCAATCCACATACATGATTTGATGAACGTCGCCTAACTGTTCGCGGAAACCGTCCAACTGGCCTTGCAAGCGCGTTGCGGGGAGTATACCAGCGCGGGGATGTTCCAAAATGATAAGTTGGTCGCATTGCCCGCCCCATTCGGCTTGAACCGCTTTGCCTAATTCCAAACCTGCCACATAGCCTGTCTGGTAATTATCCACCCCGAAAAACGTTGCACCTAACATGGGAATATCCACTGCGACTACAGGAATCCTCGCTTGGCTGAATTTGTGAACAATTAAATTCCCCACGCTTTCATCAATTTGAAATTCGATGGCAAGGTCAATCCCTTCGGCAATCAAATCATCAGCGACTGCCAACGCAATGTCGCCGCTCAGTTGATTATCCGTCACTAGCAGCTCTATTTGCTGGCTGTCTTTGGCGGCACGTTCTAGGCCACGTCGCACATCCCGACCAAACGGCATATCCTCACTGATGTTGGCAAAGCCGATTTTGTACAATTTTTGAGGCGAATGGTCTGGTGTATAAGTCGCGGTGCTGTGGTCGCTACATACCGTCAGCGTGACATTGGCTTTTTGCAATTCGCTCACAATTTCCGGTGGAATCTTGTTATCTGTCACCAGATAATCTAAGTCACTGACTTTTGCAAAGGGCGTGAGGCCAATCTGAGTAAATTTGCTGTAATCCACCAACGCCACAATACGCTGTGCGGTTTGAATCATCCGCCCTTTGATTTGCGCTTGTGGGATGTCCATTTCCATCAGTCCGGCGCTTAACGAAAACCCCACACAAGAAATAAACGCGGTGCGAATGTGCAAATCATCTAACATCTTTGTTGCGAGCAAACCAGAAAGCGAATTGCCATCACTTCGCAGCACCCCCCCCACCAGAATCACCGTATTCGAGGGTGATTCGGCTAAACGCCGGGCGACTTCAACCCCATTCGTCACGACCGTTAAATCACGGCGATTTTGCAAAAAGTAGGCCATATGTAAAACGGTGGTGCTTGCGTCTAGCACAATGGAATCGCCATTTTCGACCATGCCCGCCGCCCATTGAGCAATGCGCTGTTTGGCATCGGCATTTACCCGCGCTTGAGCTGCGATAAATTGTTGGGCATAAGCATTTTGCGAACGTGCGACTGCGCCGCCGCGTACCCGTGTTAACTGCTGCTCATCATCCAACGCAGCTAAATCATTCCGAATTGTGCCTTCGGAGACATCCAACATCAACGCAAGGTCGGTGACTTTCACTCCCGCTTGTTCTTGGAGAATTTTTAAAATAGCCTGCCGACGTTCAAAAGTAGTCATAGTTAATCCTCAGTCAATATATACCACGAATTTGATAAACCTGCACAATTTGTTTGACAATTTTTGATGAGCATGTTACCTTTTGCGTAGATTTCAATAAATTTCGACAAATTTCGACAAATAGGTTTTGTAGGAGTTCTAAATGAAACTTAAAATCTCGACCTTATTAGTGCTTGCTCTTTTGTTGGTTAGCGCGGTTGGCTTCAGCAGCGCTTCCACTACGCCCGAATCCCCCACTACGTCTGTCGCCGCACAAGGTGATTGTGAAACCGCCCAAGATAGCTATGTAATTGGGTTCGCCAATTTGACCGAAGATATTGTCTTTACGCAACTCGTCCGCGAAAGTATGGAACGCGCCGCCGAAGAAGCCGGTAATATTGAATTGGTGCTGGCAGACAATAAATTGGATGGTGCAACTGCCTTAGCCAACGCCGATAATTTCATTACTCAAGGCGTGGATGGTGTCGTCGAATTTCAAACCGATGAAGCCTTTGGCAATGTGATTATGAGCCGCTTCCGCCGCGAAGGTATTCCGGTGATTGCGATTGATATTCCTATGCCGGGTGCAACCTTCTTTGGCGCGGACAATTACAATGCAGGTCGGTTAGCGGGTGAAGCGCTGGCTGCATGGGTAAATGAAAATTGGGGTGGCGAAGTGGATGCCGTTCTGGTGTTGGAACTCCCCCAATCTGGCCCGATTCCTGCCGCACGGATGCAAGGTCAACTGGAAGGTTTGCAAGATAATCTTGAAAACCCCGTCCCGGATGACATGGTTTTCCGTTTGGACAGCAAAAATACCCAAGAAGAATCTTTCCAAGTCGTCAGCGATATTCTGCCCACCATTCCTGATGCAGACAAAATCGTGGCTGTGACTATCAATGATGGGACGGCATTGGGTGTGATTGCGGCAGCAGAAGCCGCCGGACGCGGCGACCAAATTATGGTCGTGGGCCAAGGCGCTGACCCCTCCGGTCAAGAGGAAATGCTTAAAGAAAACAGCCGCTACTTGGGCGCAACTGGTTATTTCCCCGAACTCTACGGCGATAAAATCATCCCCGCGATGATTGACTTGCTGGAATGCCGTGCAGTTGACCCTGCCATTTACGTTGATCACGTGTTCATCACCACCGCGAACATTTGCGAATTCTACGCGGAAGCGTGGCCTGATTTTTGTGCAGAATAGTTAAGTAAGGGCGTAAGGGGCAAATTTGCCCCTTATTTTAAGAATTTTTTTAAAAGGACTTGTTATTTATGAAACAATCAGCCAAGCCATTTGATTGGCTGCGTGGCGATAACTTGACTACCGCAAGCCTCATTTTTAGCTTTGTCGTCATTTGCGCGGTGTTCGCCACCCAATCTGAATTTTTTCTGACCTATGACAATGCTGTGAATATCGGCAAAACCTTAGCTGTTGTGGGCGTGGTCTCAATTGGCATGACGCTGGTGCTGATTACAGGCGGGGTAGATATTTCGGTGGGGTCGGTGGCTGCGTTGTCCGGCGTGGTGACGAGCATCCTCTGGATTCAGCAGGACATCCCACTGGGTCTGAGTACGCTGCTTGGCCTTTTAAGCGCTACCGCCGTTGGCTTTATTAATGGCTTTATGGTCGCCATCGTGCGAATTAACCCGCTTATCACGACACTCGCTTCTTTTTCAATTGTACGCGGGATGGCCTTTGTGATGAGCGACGGGCAAACCAACCAACTTAACAATGAAGAGTTCAAATATTTAGGGCGGGGCGACATTGCGGGGTTTCCTGTTTCGCTGCTGGTTATGATTGCCCTCTACCTCATTTTCTTTTTCATCCTTGCGTATACCCCCTTTGGGCGCAATCTGTTTGCCATTGGGGGCAGTCCCGATGCCAGCCGATTAGCGGGTATTAACGTCACGGTGCATTTGCTGATTATCTACACGCTATGCAGCCTATTAGCGGGTTTGGGCGGAATCATCATCGCCTCGCAATTGGCTTCGAGTGCGCCCCGTGCCGCCAGTGGCCTAGAATTTACTGTGATTGCGGCGGTGGTCTTAGGCGGAACAAGTCTCGCGGGTGGTAAAGGCACGCTGATTGGTACGCTGGTCGGGGTAATTATTTTACGCATTTTGGATAACGGACTGGTGATTACCCAAGTTTCCTCATTTTATCAGGATGTGGTGAGTGGCTCTGTGCTGCTGCTGGCAGTGGGCTTTGACCAACTGCGGATTAAATTTAGCCCCGCGCTGAGGAGTGAAGTATGAGCGCCTTACTCCAAATGCAGCACATCACCAAAAGTTTCTTCGGGGTCAAGGTGCTGGATGATGTCTCCATTGATTTGCAAGCGGGTGAAGTGTTAGCCCTGCTTGGCGAAAATGGGGCGGGCAAATCTACCCTCATCAAAATTTTGAACGGCGATTATCAAAAAGATAGCGGCGGCATCTTCATTGATGGTCAGTCTGTCGAAATAGACAATCCCCGGGCTGCCGAACATTGGGGCGTAAAGATGATTTACCAAGAACTGCACTATGCCCCGGATCTCTCCGTCACTGAAAATTTACTGCTGGGGCATTTGCCGCGTCGAAATGGCATCTTGGTGGATTGGCGCAAGGCGCGTCAACTCGCACAGGACAATTTAAAACTCCTCAATGTCAATATCAATCCCGCGACTCTCATGCGAAATTTAACCGTCGTTGAGCGCGAAATCGTAGAAATTGTCAAAGCGTTGTCCAGCAATGCACGAATTATCGTCATGGACGAACCCACCGCCGCTTTAACCCCACCCGAAGTTCGCCAATTGTTTGAGATTATCCAAAATTTACGCGAACGTGGCGTCGGCATTATTTATATTTCCCACCGTTTAGATGAAATTTTTCAAGTGGCCCAACGTGTAACCGTCCTACGCGATGGCAAACATATTGGGACTCGTCCAGTAGAAGAAGTCAGCCACGCCGAACTCGTTAAAATGATGGTGGGGCGCACTATCGAAGACCGCGCCGAAGTCCGCCGTCAATTGCCCACCGTCCAACATGGCGAAGTGGTGCTAGAGGTTGAAAATCTGTCCAAAAAAGGTGCCTATGACCAGATTAATTTACAGGTCAAAGCAGGCGAAATTGTCGGGTTGTTCGGTCTCTTAGGTGCAGGCCACATCACCCTGACCCGTTCGATTTTTGGGGCGGACAGCGCCGATAGCGGCACGATTCTGATCAATGGCAAGCGTGTCAGCATCCGTAGCCCACAGCATGGCAAAAAAGCGGGCATCGGACTCGTACCCATTGACCGCAAAGTTAACGGCTTGGTGGTGGGCATGAGCGTCCGCAAAAATATCACCCTCGCCAATTGGGGCAAACTCGCCCCCATTGGTGTTTTCATGGTTGGTACTGAACGGCGACATGCCCGCAAATGGATTGAACAACTCGGCATTCGCATGGCTGGCGGAATGGAAGTCGCCACCCGCTTTTTAAGCGGCGGCAACCAGCAAAAAGTTGTCCTAGCACGCTGGCTCGAAGCCAATGTTAAAGTCCTCCTGTTGAATGAACCAACATGGGGGGTAGACGTGGGCGCACGCTCCGATATTTATGACCAATTAGAAAGTCTGGCAAAAGAAGGTCTCGCAATTTTGATGGTTTCCTCTGACATTGAAGAAATTCTCTCTGTCAGCCACCGCATTGTGACGATTTATAAAGGAAGGCTCACGGGCGAATTTACCCAAGCCGAAGCCACACAGGAAAAATTATTACAGGCAGCCGCCGGGGGGTCAGCATGAAATTTCTAAGACAAAGCGGCCTTGCCGAACTCTTGAGTCTGATTTTTATGCTGCTGGTCATCATCGGCTATATGTCCCAACAGTCCGACGTATTTTTGACTTCGCGCAATTTCACAAACATGATGTTAGAAACATCTACTATTGGGATTATTGCTATTTTTACCACCATGCTTATGATTAGCGGTGGGTTGGATTTATCCGTTGCTTCCACATTAGCCCTGTGTGGCGTAGTGATTGGCAAGTATCAAGAGGAATGGGGGATTCAAAACGCGACCCTTGCGGCGGTTGGCACAGGCGCACTCGTGGGATTTATCAATGGCTTTTTAGTTACCTACATTGGCATTAATCCGTTTATCACGACCCTTGCTATGTTGTCTGTAGCACGCGGGATTGCTTTTGTCCTTGCCGATGGCCTCACCATTCCGATTTTTGACCTCACAGGCGAACACCTAGAAGCATATGACCAGTTTTATCTACTCGGCGAAAGAGAATATCAAGGTGTTCCTGCTCCGGTCATTGTCATGGGCGTTTTATTCATCATGGGTGTGCTACTCTTGCAGTTTACCTCTTACGGGCGGGCATTGTACGCGATTGGCGGAAACGCGGAGGCCAGCAAATTAGCCGGTTTGTCCGTCCGTCGGTATCGGATGATCGCCTACACCCTCAGCGGACTCAGCGCCGGAATAGCAGCCGTTTTATTGACTGCCCGTCTCTATGCCGCCGATCCCAAAGCTGCCCCGAATGTCGAATTAACCGTTATCACCGCAGTTGTTTTAGGCGGAGTCAGTTTGGCGGGAGGCAAAGGCACGCTCTTTGGCACCGCTTTAGGTGTTTTGATCTTAAGCACCCTCTTGAACGGGATGCGCCTGCAAAGCATTTCCACTGATTATCAAAATATCGCGCAAGGACTGGTCTTGGTGTTAGCCGTTGGTTTAGACCAACTCCGCTTACGCAACTTCCAATGGGGCAATCTGTTCCGTCTGGGCAAGGCAGACTAGCGATGGATATTACGACCCAATTTTTGATTGATTTTCAGGTTCACGCTGTTGCCAGCGCGTTAGGCTTGCCGATTCCGTCTGCCGCTGCCGCATTAATATACGGGGTTACAGAAAATGACTACGGGGTGTATTGGGAATCCATTGAAGAAAATCTGAAAATCGCCGTAGACCAAGAATCCCCTAAACCCGATGTGCAAAATTTTCTGGGACGCTTCCAAGCCGGGCAAAAAGTCCTGTTCATTGGCGACTCCATCACCGTTTACAGCCAGAGTTACGCTCGTTTGTTTCATCATCTGCTCACACCCAACGGGGTTGAAGTGATTAATCGGGGCTATTCCGGTTATACATCGACTCATGGCTTAGAATTGACCTACACCCAGTTTTTAGCGCATCAGCCAGATTGGGTTTTCATCAAGTACGGCGTGAACGATTGTAAACGGTTTGGCAGCCAAAACAACCTTGTTAGCCTAGAGGAATATACGGCTAACATCACGGGTATTGTGGAGGCATTTCAAGCCCATACCAGCGCTCAAATTATCCTCTTAACCCCCACGCTGGTGATTGAAGAAAGCGTCAACAATTTCCCTGACATCATGGCGATGCGTTTAATCTGGCGCAATCAAGATTTAATTGAACGTGGACAAGCCATCCAGCGCATTGCCGCCCGATTTGGCCTAGCCTGTGTGGATTTAACAGCCGTTCCCCCTGAAATAGACACCTATCTTGTAGATGGGCTGCACCCTAACGCGCTAGGCCAACGCCGCATATTCACGCACATCATCCAGAATCTTAGGAGTCTCTCGTAGATTCCTACCCTAATGTTTAATTAAAAAGGAATTGGATATGAAAGCAAAAATTGGTGTGTTTGGCATTGGTTTAGCAGCCTATTGGCCTCAATTTGACGGGCTAAAAGAACGTTTGGAAGGCTATCAGCGCGACGTAGAATCCCACATGCGGACGATGGGCGCGGAAATTGTTTCGGCAGGCTTGGTGGATACTGCACCAGCAGCACAGGCCGCAGGCGAACTTTTCGCCGCCCAAAATGTAGATTTGATTTTTTGTTATGTGGGAACCTACGCGACTTCCTCTCAAGTGCTGCCCGCCGTTCAACGCCGCAAAGCACCTGTGGTGATCCTCAATTTACAACCCTCCGCCGCGCTGGACTATCCTGACACCGATACAGGCGAATGGCTTGCCAACTGCTGTGCTTGCTGTGTACCCGAAATTTCCAATGCCTTTGCCCGCAGTCGGATTCAATTTAATGTCGTTTCGGGGTTGCTGCATTCCGCCGAAGGCCACGCCAACCAATATTATGAACGGGCATGGCAACAAATTGGCGAGTGGATTCAAGCTGCGAATGTCATGCGCGAAATCAATTACAGTCGGATTGGATTTTTGGGGCATACCTACCCCGGTATGTTAGATATGTATTCCGATTTTACGATGCACCATGCCCAACTCGGCGCACATATTGAAGTGCTGGAAATGGACGACCTGCATCAGCGTGTTAAAGCGGTTAGCGACAGCGAAATAACCAAGAAAATCGAAGAAATTCACAGCATTTTTGAAGTCGTTGGCAGGGGCAAAGACAAAATCTCACAGGATGTCACCCCGGAGGCCTTACACTGGTCTGCCCGGGTTGCCTGTGGTTTAGACCGCCTCGTCGCCGATTTCAACCTCAACGGCCTCACCTACTACTATCGCGGTTTGGATGCCAACGAAAATGAGGAATTGGGCGCGAGTCTGATTGTGGGCAATTCGCTCCTCACCGCACGCGGCATCCCGGCATCGGGGGAAGGCGATTTGAAAACCTGCGTTGCGATGCTGATGATGGATCGGTTGGGGGCGGGCGGGTCATACACCGAATTTTACGCGATGGACTTCAATGAAGATTTTATTTTGATGGGGCATGACGGACCCGGCCATATTGCCATTGCGGAGGGCAAACCCGTTTTACGGGGGTTAGGGTTGTATCATGGCAAGCGCGGGTATGGTCTATCGGTTGAGTTTAAAGTCAAAACAGGCGCGATTAGCATTTTGGGCATGACTCAAACCGCCGACGGGCGCTTAAAAATGCTCGCCGCCGAAGGCGAATCGCTGCCGGGCGCAACCTTGCAGATCGGCAATACCAACTCGCGCCTCAAGTTCAAGTTTGACCCCGCCGAATTTATGAATCGCTGGGCGGAGCAAGGCCCAACCCATCACTGTGCGTTGGGGGTGGGGCATCAAGTCGAAAAAATCAAAAAATTAGCTCGTTTGTTGGACTTACCATTAGTTGTGATGGAGCGCTAAAGCATGAAACGTGTTGGGTTTATTCTCAAAGTCAAACCGGACAAAATCGAGGAATACAAAAAGCATCATGAAGCTGTCTGGCCTGAAATGTTAGCGGCGCTCCGTCGCACAGGCTGGCACAATTACAGCTTATTCATGCGTGACGATGGCTTGCTGTTCGGCTATTTTGAAGCCGCCGAAAGTTTTGATGCTTCGTTGGAGGGCATGGCAAAAGAGGACATTAATCTCAAATGGCAAGAATTCATGTCGCCCTATTTTGAGTCTATCTCAGGCCGCCCCGACGAAAACATGATGACCCTAGAGGAAGTTTTTCATACGGATTAAAGTTCGATTCGTGTGTGGCGCTGCAAATGACAATCTAAATTAATCGCTAGCGGGATGCCAGCAATATGCGTGGGGTAATATTCAATACGGACATCGGCGGCTGTATGGACTCCACCCCAACCCTGCGGCCCAATTCCGGTTGCATTAATCAGCTCCAAAAGTTCGCGTTCCAGCGCCGCATACCGCGAATCGGGGTGACGTTCGCCTACCTCCCGCATCAGGGATTTTTTGGCAAGAATGGCTGCCATTTCCAGCGTCCCACCCACCCCGATTCCTACCGTAATGGGTGGACACGCATTTGACCCCGCCGCTTCGACACACCGCAAGACTTCCTTTTTTAAGCCCACTATCCCTTCGGCAGGGGTTAGAACCCGCGCCCAACTCATGTTTTCCGCGCCAAAACCCTTCGCCGCGATGGTCAACGCGAAGGTGTCCCCTGCCACAATGTCAAAATGAATCACAGGCGGGGTGTTATCCGTGGTGTTCTTGCGTTCAAAGAGCGGTTCGCCAACCACCGATTTTCGCAAGTAGCCATCTTGGTAGCCTTGCCGCACCCCATCCGTGATTGCGGTTCGTAAATCGCCACCAACGAGTCGGACTTCTTGGCCTAGCTCAACAAAAATAACTGCCATGCCTGTATCTTGGCACATCGGCATCGTCCGTTCAGAGGCAATCCTCCGATTATCCAGAATATCCTGCATGGCGAGTCGTCCGTTGGGGGAAGGTTCGTTTAGCCAAATATCCTGTAATTGCACCATCACGGGCGCGGGGGTATGAAAATTAATTTGCTGGACAGCCTGTGCAACTGCCGTTTGAACGAGGGAAACTTCAAGGATTCTCATTCAGCAACGTCCTATAGGCTAACTTGCCCTGTTCATACATATCTGCGCCATAAATATCATTGGCGACCATGAGGGGAAAATCTACTACGGTTAATTCACGAAGCGCCTCTGTTCCTAAGTCTTCATAAGCAACAAGGCGCACCGCTTGAATCCGTTCGGCAAGGAGGGCAGCTGCCCCACCTACACAAACGAGATAAACCGCGTTGTAGGTCACAATGCCTTCTCGAACAATCGCGCTGCGTTGGCCTTTGCCAATCATGCCTTTTAAGCCACGCTGTAAAAGCGGCAAAGTGTAGTCGTCTACCCGTCCAGCAGTGGTTGGCCCTGCCGCGCCAATAATTTCACCGGGGCGGGTGGGGGACGGGCCTACATAGTAAATAATTTGCCCCTGCAAATCAAACGGCAATTCACCGCCCGCCCCCAAGGTTTCGACCATGCGTTTGTGGGCAGCATCCCGCGCCGTGTAAAGTTGACCCGTCAACAGGACACGCTGCCCAACCCGTAAATTTTTGATTTGCTCATCCTCAAGTGGCGCTGTTAGCTGCATCAGCCTGAAATCAACCTTTCGCCACTATACGTTTTATAAATCGTGATTGCCCCCTGTGGCACAGCAGATAGGCACAAACCGCACAAAGTACATTCATCTTCTTCATTTGGATTGACCTGCAATTCCCCTTCTCGCAGCTCAAAAATATCCACCGGACACAGTTGAACAAGCTGCTGGCTTTGTTCGGGGGTAAAGTGGTCTGCCTGCACGCTAATTTGAATAAAAATACCCATAATTATCCTTTATTGATGGCATGTTTGACCCTCTGCGGCAGCTCAGATAATCGCTCCACAACCAAAACACCCGCTTCGCGCAGGGCATCGGCCTTCGCAGCAGGACTGCCCTGTTTACCCTGCACGATTGAACCCGCATGACCAAAACGAATCCCTTGCATTCTATCCGCGAACCGCCCCGCAATAAACGCGATAATTGGTAAACGGGAGGAGTGTTGACGCAAATAATCCGCCAAACGCTCCTCCACATTCCCGCCCGGTTCTGCGTAAATTACCAGCGCTTGAGTCTGGGGGTCATTTTCGTAAAGCGGCAGTAAATCTAAGACGGTTGAGCCAACAATCGGGTCGCCCCCAATACTCACACAGGTACTTTGCCCGACCCCCGCCAATGTCAGCATATTCGCAATTTCAGTCATCATTCCGCCGCTCCGCGAAACGATCCCAACGGTTCCCTCTCTATAGGCGCGGCGAACGGATTCCGCAGAACCTCCCGCCATCCCCACGCGAGTCTGCCCCGGCGAAATGATGCCTAAACTATTGGGGCCAATGACCCGCGTTCCCACTTGGGCTGCTTTTTCCAAGACCACCACAATATCACGGCGCGGAATCCGTTCCGTCAAAATCACCAGCAGGGGAATTGCCTTTGCCAAGGTTTCAAGCGCAGCATCCCGCACAAATCGCGCTGGTGTAGAAATGACGGCAGCGTCACAAGCATGAGCAGTGACAGCTTGTGCGACAGTATCATAAACAGGTACACCGTGTAAAGTTTGCCCGCCTTTACCGGGTGTCACGCCTGCCACAATGTTCGCGCCATAATCCAGCGATTCTTTCGTAAAGGTTGCCGCTTCCCTTCCGGTAATCCCCTGCACCAGAATCTGTGTCCCTCGGTTGGCTAGAATCGTCATGAGATAGCCTGTACCACTTGGTCAATCGTCGTATGGCGATCAAACATCGGAATCTGGTAATGTTCTAAGATCAAGCGGCCTTCGTCCTCCCACGAACCGGGAATCCGAAAGGCCACAATCACCTCAGATGGCGTGCGCCCCAATTCTAAAATGCCTTTGATGACTCCCCGCGCCACCAAATCTACCCGTGTGTTACTGACGACGTTCATAATCACCGCCAGATTTTGGACATGCGGCTGGGCCAAAATCAGCTTGGTTAATTCTTTAATTTTCCATACACTTGGATTTCCGCCAATTTCGCAATAATTGGCAGGTTGCAAACCGGCCTCTAAAATCGCGTCCATTGCGGTTAGGCTTGCCCCGCCCCCGCCAATCAACAGCCCTAGCGTGCCACCAAACGGAATTAATCGTCCAGCAACGCCACGATGGTCGGCATGATCAATCTCTAGCGCCCGTTGTTCAAATTCGGAGCGCTGGTTGGCGATTTTTTGGCTGTGCGGCACAACCAGCGCGGTTTGCCGAAATAGCGCATCGTCATCAAGCTCTAAATGCACATCTGCAATCCACCATTGACCTGCTGAATCCAAAATGACAGGATTACATTCCAGCAGCAGCGCATCCCATGATAGAAAACAACGCACCAATTGATTGATGATGTTCCCCAGTTTGACGACTGCCTGCCCCACCAAACCCATTTCTGCCGCGATAGTACGTCCCATATAGTCTGAAAATTCGTTGAGCAACAGCAGTTCAAAGCGAGACACCGCCGCGTTGTCCTCAATATCAATTCCCCCCGTCAGTCCACCCAAAATCACAGCCCGCCGCGCCGCTTCATCATAGCTAATGGCAAGGTAAATTTCGCTTTGGATGGTGAGTTTTTCTTCCACCAAAATCTGCTCTACGGCAAAACCACGTACAGGGTTATCCAATAATTGTTGGGCAAAATGGCTTGTTTCATCATAGGTTTCTACAAAATGGATTCCGCCCGCTTTCATCCGCCCGCCGATGGGGATTTGGGCTTTTAGCACGGCAGGCTTGGCTAATTTTTCTACAATAGAAATGGCCTCTGCCTGAGTCTCCGCGATTCTCCCGTCTGGTATGGGTAATCCTTGAGCGCGGAGCAGTGCTTTGGCTTCATGCTCCAATATAATCATATAACATTCCTATATAATATTTGCGATTATATATAATTCACCTAAATTTGACAAATATTTCAAAAACGGTAGTATAATATATACAATCAGAAATTATATACAAAAACTTGATTGCTAGTTCTAAGGATGAGACTTTTATCCTGCCCGATTGTGGGGTCAATACACAGTAATAAATTCTCTTTTTTCAACCGGCAATCAAGGCATACAAAATATTAATAGGAGGCTTTTTACAATGCGTTTTAGAAAACTCGCTTCACTTCTCTTATTGGCTGCACTCGTGTTGAGCAGCGTACAAATGACTACCGCGCAAGACGAAGAATCCCTCAAGATTGGTTTCGTGAGCCATTCGCTCGGCAACCCGTTCATTGAACAAATTTTTGAAGGGGCACGCGCCGCCGCCGAAGATTTGGGCGTGGAATTGGTTGAAGGCGGGGTTGAAGGTGGCAATCCCGATGAGCAATTAGGTTTAGTTCAAGATTTGGTCGCTTCAGGTGTAGATGGAATCGCAACCTCTGTCCCCGGCGAATCAATGGCGAATGCGCTCAATGAAATTATCGAAGATGGCACGCCGATTGTGCAATTTAATTTGCTCAGTACCAGCGTCAATGCGCCCTATGTAGGCGAACGTTCAACGCAAAGTGGCTATTTGCTCGGCAGTACGATTGTCGAAGCAATGGGCGGTGAAGCAGCCGAAGGTACGGTTGTCGTGGGGATTTGCTTCCCCGGTTTCCCTGTATTAGAAAATCGGAATACAGGCGTGATCACGGCTTTAGAAGAACTTGCCCCGGATGTCGAAGTATTAGGCCCGTTTGATGTCAAAGTGGATGCGGTTGAAAATTACGCCCAATGGGAACAACTCTACGCAGCAAATCCTGACACCAAAGCCATGATTGGGCTGTGTGCGCCGGATATTGCCAGCTTAGGCCAGCTCAATGAGGAATTTGGCGACACCTTCATTGCAGGCGGTTATGACCTCACAGAAGATAATTTGAACGCGATTAAAGATGGTCATGCGTTTGTTTCATTAGGTCAAAGCCCATTTGTGCAAGGCTATTTGCCTGTCCTGATGTTGGTCGAAAGCCTCCGCAATGACACGGAACTTGAACTCAGTTTTGCCGATTCTGGCAGCCAAGTTGTGACAGGCGAATCGGTGGATATGGGTTTTGGTTTGCCGGAACTGACCTTTGATGAACTGATTGAACTTTCAGCAGACGCGGAAGCCACCCACGAATACTACCAACCGTGGATTGATTCTGTGATTGATGGGGCATGGGCAGACATGCTCGAACCTATCGAAAATGAAAGCGCCTTGCTAGAGGAAGAATAAGCATAAGTAAGGGCGCACGCTCCCCCTCCCTTTGATTCCTTCCCCAATACGTTGGGGAGGCTTAGGGTGGGGTTGCGTGACCCGCCCTTTCCCCCGTTATCGGAATGAACAGGAACTTTCATGCAGCCACTCGTCGTTGTCGATAACCTCTATAAACGCTATGGTGGAGTCGTTGCCCTAGACCACATGAATTTAACGGTGGCGCATGGCACGATTCATGCAGTGGTGGGCGAAAATGGCGCGGGCAAATCCACCTTGATGAAAGTCTTGGCGGGCGCAGTCACCCCCGACAGCGGCAAAGTCCAGTTTGATGGCAAACCTATCCAGAATTATTCCCCACAGGCTGCCAAATCATTAGGGATTGCCATGTTCTTTCAGGAATTAACTATTTTTCCCCAGCGTTCGGTGCTTGCCAATTTATTTCCCAACCGCGAACCAACCCGCTTTGGCATGGTCTCCTCAAAGTTGATGGCAACCCGCAGCCGCGACATGTTAGCGCAACTTGGTTTAAAGGTGGATATTTTTGCGCCTGCTGGCAGCCTTTCGATTGGTGAACAGCAATTGGTCGAATTATGCCGCGTGATGCTCGAAAATCCGCGTTTGCTGATTCTGGATGAGCCGAACTCCGCCCTCAACGAAGCCGAAACCGAACGCCTATTTACCGTATTACGCGGTTTACGCGAACGCGGCGTTACCCTGTTGTACATCTCGCACCGGTTGGAGGAAGTTTTTGCCATCGCCGATACGGTTACCGTCGCACGCAATGGGCGCGATGTCTTCACCAAAGCGCGAGCAGACCTCAGTTTGCCCGAAGTCATTGAGGGCATGATTGGCGGACACCAAACCGAACTTTTCCCTCCACGCCAAGCGCTTAAAACCGATGCACCGCGCCACCAACTCCTCATCGAAAATTTGCAATCGCCAAGCCTCAAAAATATCTCCTTGCAAGCCAATTCAGGGGAAATTATCGGTTTGGCAGGCTTAGAAGGCGCAGGTGTTTCGACGCTCTTAGGTACATTATTTGGAACTTCCCGCGCTGTGGCGGATAAAGCCATTTTGCCAGATGGAAAAGGACTGCCCAAGAGTCCCTATCAAGCCGCAAACCGTCAGATTTGCCTTGTTCCAGCAGACCGCAAACGCAATGGCTTGATGCTAGAGAAAAACTTGGTGACAAATTTAGCCCATGTCACGGTGGGGACGCTACGGCGGAGTCGCCCTTACCTACTCTGGAAACATTTAACCGAACGCGCAGCCGTTCAAATTCAACATTTGCGGATTAAAGCCCGTTCACCGCAAACATTAGCCAATCAGCTTTCGGGGGGCAACCAACAAAAGGTGGTCGTGGGCAAATGGCTCGAATCTGCGCCCATGCTCGTTTTATTGGACGATCCCACACGCGGCGTAGATGTAGGCGCAAAACGTGAAATTTACGGCCTTATCCGTCAATTAGCGGCGGAAGGGCGAATCGTCCTATTCAGTTCAACCGAACTGCCCGAACTGGTTGGCCTGTGTGACCGTATTATCGTCCTGTATCGTGGGCAAACGGCGGGTGAACTGGTCGGCGAACAAATTACGGAGCATAACCTACTCCACATGATGAATGTGGGTCATACATAGACAGGGGACGGGGACAAACCCGCCCACACAACTTAGAGAATATTGATACAAGGAGAATTTCTTTATGGCTCGGCGTGCCTTTACGATGCGTTTAAAGCCCGGTGGATTAGCCGAATACAAACAACACCACGATAACATTTGGGCGGAGCTGGTCGCTGAAATTGAAAAAAGCGGCATCGCCCAAATCACTATTTTTGAGGCTGACCCGGTGCTGTTCCTTTACTCCGAAATTCACGATGAACAAGCATGGGATAAACTGTGGCATTCCGCGATTCATGACAAATGGGCGGAGATCATGAATCCGCTCATGGAATTTCGTGAGGATGGGATTGTAGACTCAAGCGAAGTCCGCGAAGTCTTTCATCTGGAAACAAAGGCGGGTAGCGCATGAGCTTACAGGGAAAAATCGCGGTGGTGACAGGGGCAAGTCGTGGGTTGGGGCAGCGAATCGCGCTGCGGTTGGCAGCCGAAGGTGTGGCTGTCGCTTTGCTTGCCCGCAGCCACACCGCCCTCGACCAAACCGCTGCCACCATTCAATCTCAAGGCGGGCAAGCCCTCGCCCTGCCCATTGACCTTCGTGCTGTTACCCCCGGAGGGGTGAGTGAAGTAAAAGCACAGGTCGAAAAAACGCTGGGCAAACCCCATATTTTAATCAATGGGGCGGGCGTTTTTGGGCCAATTAGTTTCATCAAAGACAGCGACCCGCAGGCATGGCTTGAAACCATGAACATCAATTTGACCAGCAGTGTTTTAACCTGTCAGGCGTTCGTCGCTGGTATGATTGAGCATGGGTGGGGAAGAATCGTGAATGTCACTTCGGCAGCCGCACTCCACCCGCCCGGCCCTTTGAACAGCGCCTATGCCACCAGCAAAGTGGCTTTGAATCAATTCACGCGCCATCTTGCGGCAGAATTGCAAGGCACAGGTGTCACCGCCAACGTCATTCACCCCGGCGATGTCAAAACCGAAATGTGGGCAGACATTCAAGCCAAAGCCGATGCAATGGGCGCGGAAGGCGAACCTTACCGACAATGGGTGCGTTGGGTTGAGCAAACGGGTGGTGATGACCCCGAAAAAGCGGCAGATCTCGTTCTGGATTTGATGAGCAACGCTGCTTCTGACATCACCGGACAATTTTTGTGGATTAAAGACGGGTTGCAAGCGCCCATTCCCAGTTGGAGCGAACCTACCAGCACCCAACCATGGAGAAGCTAAAACATGGCAACCGAATCATCGACCCAAACACCCCTGCAACGCTTGAATCTTAAAAGTATCCGCTTGCCCGAAGAAATTAGCGTGTTTCTGGCGCTGCTTGCTCTGGTCGGGTTTATCGGATTTTCCCGCCCGAATTTTATTAATCCGGTAAATCTTGTGCGCCTCATGGGCAACACCTCCTTCTGGGGTTTGCTGGCGCTTGGCATGGTTTTCTTGCTCGCCATTGGCGAAATAGACCTGTCCGTAGGCTGGATGTTTAACTTTTCGGCGGTAGTCACGGCAACGCTCATGGTAGACTACAGCATTAACCCTTGGTTAGCGGCGCTCATGGGGGTTGGCTTTGGGGCGTTGCTAGGGTTGTTCAATGGACTCATTACGGTTGGGCTGAACATTCCCGCTATTATTGTGACATTAGGCACACTGTCCATTTATCAGGGATTGGCACGGGTAGTCAATAAATCTAAAGCCGTTGTGCCGGACGATTCCACCAGCAATTTTTTTGAAATCATGTCCACCAAAGTCATTAATGAACGTGTCCCGATTGTCGCTCTCATTTTCATTGTAACGGCAGTCATTTTGCATCTGGTTTTGCACCGCACCCGTTTTGGCTACCGCGTGCAAGCGATTGGCAGCAACCGCGAAGCAGCCCGCCTTGTCGGAATTCCGATTGCCTTGGTGCGGGTGCAAACGTTGATACTCATGGGCGCGTTGTGCGGCATGTCCGGCGCGATTTTTGTCGGTTTTCGTGGCGCAATTGACCCCAACACAGGCCAAGACTTTATGCTCACTGTTGTAGCGGCAGTGATTATTGGTGGAACACCTCTTTCGGGGGGTTCTGGTACAGTGGTCGGCGCGATGATAGGGGTCATGATTATCGCTGTCATCAATAGCGGCATTATCTTTTTTGGTGTCACCGCCACATGGAGTACGTTTGTCACTGGTGCGGTCATCATTTTAGCCGTTGCACTGGATACTGCCGTTAAACGCCTGCGGGCCCGGCGCTTGCATCGGGCAGATACGCTTTAGCTTTAATGGACTTCATTTTCTGCTAGATATTTTTCTAATGCGGTGGCGCTCAACAATACATGATCGCGCATGGCTTGGGCGGCTAAATCGGCATCTTCCTGATCAATGGCGGCTAAAATCCGTTGATGCTCTTGGGCGGAAGCCGCCGCCCGATTGGGAAGGACATGCAGCGTGTCCCACGGAAAGCGCGTCCATAAATTGCGGATAAGTTGGTACAAAATTGGCATGTCCGCCGCCGCATAAATCAGCATATGAAATTCCTGATTCAACTTCCGCAGGGGTGTTAAATCTTGTGTTGCAAGCTGCTGTTCAATCTGGGTTTGAATCTGGCGAAGTTGGCGCACATCCGAAATTTTGAGATTCAGCACAGCCATCTGGGTTGCTAATTTTTCCATTTCCGCCCGAATCAAATAAACCTCACGAACATCCTCCATGCGAATTTCTGCGACTTGTACGCCTTTATAGGGGCTGTAAATCAACACCCCTTCGGCAACTAACTGCTGAACCGCTTCCCGGATCGGTGTGGCACTGACTTCAAATTTTTCTGCGAGTTCCTCTTGCAGCAACCGTTCACCGGGAACAAGCTCCCCCGACAAAATAATATCGCGCATGAGATCTACGACTTGCTCTTTTTTAGTTTTTGTATCGCTGGTTTTACGTTTCATATTCTTTAACCCTCGCCTATTCTACACCTAAACCGATGCAATTTTATTGAGAGATGCTAAAATATACAAAATTAAATTTTATATATAACCGCATTTCCGGGTAAAAAGATCAAGCTATGAAAATTACACAAATTGAAGTCATCCCGCTAGCCCGCAAATTGGAACAGCCCTTTGAAGGCGGAACCTATCGAATTGTCAATCGAGATACGCTGGTAACACGAATTTATACCGATGAAGGCTTAATCGGTGAAGCCTTCGGCGGAGATGAAGATGTAGGGCAAGCCAAAATCGTCAAAATCATTCGAGAGGTCTTTGCACCCTTGCTCATTGGCAGCGACCCACGTCAACCGGAACGTTTGTGGGCAAAAATGTTTAGTTGCAAGGTAGATTTGGGCAATCGCAGCATTCACACCCTTGATATGTACAACCATGCCATGTTCATGCAGGCGATTGCCGCTGTAGACAATGCCTTATGGGATTTAATCGGCAAAAGTTATGAGATGCCCCTCTACCAATTACTGGGAGGGTTTCGAGATAAAGTCCCTGTGATAGCCATTGGCGGATACTATCAATCTGGCAAAGGCCAAACTCAATTAAATGAAGAAATGCTCTACTACAAAGCATTGGGCATGGCGGGGGTTAAATTTAAGGTAGGGCGCTTAAGTGTCCAAGAAGATATTGAACGGGTACGCCGTGTGCGCGAGGTCGTGGGGAATGATTTTATTATCGTATGCGATGCGAATCAGGCATGGACACCGCATGAGGCGATTGAGTTTTGCCGCGCTGCTGAATCGCTCAACTTGGGTTGGGTTGAAGAACCTGTGAAGTGGTCTGACCAATTTGAAGGGCTGCGTATGGTACGCGAAAAAACGACGATCCCGGTTAATGCCGGGCAAGGTGAAATTTCTGCCTTTGGCTGCCGCGATTTAATCATCCGTCAAAGCGTGGATATTCTGAATGTGGATGTAACCATTGCTGGCGGTGTCACCGAATGGATGAAAATTGCCCACACCGCCTCCTGTTTTCATGTCAAAATGGCACACCACGAAGAACCGCAAATCGCGCTCCATTTACTGGCTGCAATTCCGAATGGCTTGTATGTTGAAATTTTTCCTAACTACGAACGTGACCCTATGTGGGTAGATTTGCCTGTCCAACCGTTTACCATTAAGGATGGATATATGGAATTACCTGCCCGCCCCGGACTTGGCATGGATTTAAATCCAGAAATTATTGCCAGATATCGCCTTGACTAAGCCCATCGGATTGTCTTTTGGGGTCTCGCAACACGCCGAGTCCCAAAAAAACCTTGGACTTGTTTTGGTTTTCCCTAGGCAGCGGCACAGGAATAGTCATGGATGATGCCACCAAGAATCGGGGGCAGCCCGTAGCAACGTGAGCGAACTGAGGCTTGCCCGTGTGAGGCAGTGGGCTAAACTTTTGGGCTGAAAAAGTTTACCTGTTGCCAATTACCCTTTCCAACCACCCAGTTTTTCAACAAAGTCAAACTGGCGGTCATTATAGACCCATGTCACGTTTATAGATTTATGGAGATTTTATCAACACAAAAATATATGACAATATCCTACGAAAACATACTAAATATCACTAAATTTGATTTAGCCTAAACGGTATAGTAGCCATATCGAACAAGGGTAATAAATTTAAGGTAAGGTACTACGTGACTGCATATCCTCCTCCCCGCTTAATTTTTTGGGAAACTACCGCAGGTTGCAACTTAAAGTGTATTCACTGTCGACGCATTACCCTCGCTGACCAATTAACTCCACAAGACCTAAGCACGCAAGAGGCTTTCGGCATGATTGACCAAATCGCAGAAGTCGGAAAACCAGTCTTTGTGCTTTCGGGTGGTGAGCCGTTATTCCGCCACGATATTTTTGAGATTGCTAGTTATGCCACCGGTGCCGGACTGCCTGTTGCATTAGCAACGAATGGGACATTGATTGATGACAAGGTTGCCCAAAAGATTAAAAACAGCGGCGTCAAGCGCGTTAGCATTTCCTTTGATGGTGCAGATGCCCCCACACACGATGCTTTTCGCAGCCTAGTCGGTTCTTTTGATGCGGCAGTGCGTGGATTTAAGGCTCTGCGGAATATCGGAATGCCTGTCCAGATCAATACAACAGTGGCGAAACATAATGAGAAGCAGCTAGAATCTATTTTGCAGCTTGCCAAGGACTTAGATGCGGCTGCCCTGCATTTGTTTTTGCTGGTGCCTGTCGGCTGCGGGGTGGAAATTGCAGCAGATCAAATGATTAGTGCTGCCGAATACGAACGGGTCTTGAATTGGTTGTACGACATCGAACAGGCGGAACCCCAGTTACAACTAAAAGCCACCTGTGCGCCGCATTATTTCCGCGTGATGCGTCAACGGCGGGCTGAAGAAAACCGCATGGGGATGAAACGCGAATTGCCCGCCAGCCATGACCGTCAGGTACATGGGCATCCCCATATGCACGCTGCGACAAAAGGCTGCCTAGCAGGAACGGGTGTTACTTTTATTTCGCATCGTGGCGAAGTGTTCCCATGCGGGTATCTGCCTGTAGAAGCGGGCAATATCCGCCGTCAAACATTTGGCGCGGTGTGGCAAGACAGCCCCCTGTTTGCGGAACTCCGCGACCCAGAGCTTTTAGAAGGCAAATGCGGCAACTGCAATTTCAAGAATTTGTGCAGTGGTTGTCGAGCGCGGGCATATGGCACAGTAGGGAACTACATGGCGGAAGAACCATTTTGCGCTTATGAGCCTAACAGCAACACAGTAAATCTTTAGTCCAGGTTCTTGACAGGATTGCATAGAATTTGGTAGATTTTGTGAGATTTTAATTGTTAAATATCAGTGTTTCTCAGAGCAAAAGTAGATTTCCTATGCTTCACTGTTACAGCATTAACCACGACAATGCACCGCTCTCCGTCCGTGAAAGCCTGAGCTTCAGCTCGGATGAACAAATGGCATGGTTAAGTGGGCTGGTCAACATGCAAGCGGTTTTGCTTGTTACTTGTAACCGTGTGGAACTATATGCCTACCTGCCTGAGAGTCAAGATATGGGATCGTTGTGGGCAAACTTGCTGTATCAAAAGCAACTGGACGTAGCTCAATTTGCACCCTACACCGCCAAGCTAAAAGGCTATGAAGCTGTTCATCATCTCTTTCAGGTGGCAGGCAGTTTGAAGTCCTTGGCATTAGGCGAGGCACAAATTTTGGGGCAGGTGGCATCGGCTTTTGAGCAGGCGCAACACATCGGAACGTGTGGACGTGATTTGTCGATGATCTTTCGGGCAGCCATCCATGCCGCCAAACGCATTCATCACGAAACAGCATTAGGACGGGGACAGATTTCGGTTAGCTCCCTCGGCATTAACCAGATTGAACGGGTCCTGGGTGATCTAACCCGGCGTTCCATCCTCGTTATTGGAGCGGGGGAAATGGGGCAGGCTGTCGTAAAAGGGCTGGATCGGCGTCATGCCAAAACGGTGACGGTCATTAGCCGCACCTATGAACGGTCACAGCAAGTTGCCAAAAACTGGCAGATAACTGCCCGTCCGATGACCGACCTCAGAGAAGCACTGGTTCAGTCGGAAGTGGTATTTACCACGTCTGGCGCACCCTTTCCCATTCTGACCTGTGCCGACCTTGCACCCGTCATGGCATTACGGAATCAGCGCGATCTTTACATCGTCGATATTGCAGTCCCGCGTGATGTGGAACCCGTGGTTGCCCAACTTGACGGAATTCATCTGTATGATCTTGATGAACTGGAGCATGTTGTCCAGATTAATTCCCACGAGCGAAAATCAGCGGTTCCCCATGCCCAGACCATTCTGGAAGAAGAGCTAAATAAATTGTGGCAGGCACACGAAGGACAGTCAGTCGTGCCAACGATTCGCCAACTGCGTGAGCATGTTGAGCAGATTCGGCAAAGCGAGATAGGGCGAATCTTGAACCGGCTGCCACCGGAAAACGGTGAAGAAATACGTTTACTCCTAGAGGAATTCAGTTACCGATTTATGAACAAGGTACTGCATCAGCCCACCCAAAATCTAAAAACAAAAGCCAGTCAGGGAACGGGTCAATTGCTCAGTTCGCTTACCCGCGATTTGTTTGGATTGGAAGACTTGTCATGAAGCCATTCCGCATTGGGACACGTCGCAGCCAACTGGCACTCTGGCAAAGCAATTTTGTACGGGAACAACTGCAAGCCTATCACCCAAACCGCGTGATTGAACTTGTTCATTTCACGACACAGGGGGATCGCGTTCTCGATAAACCCTTACCCGAAATTGGTGGCAAGGGTTTGTTCACCTTGGAACTTGAACATGCCCTGATGCGGGGTGAAATTGATCTGGCAGTTCACAGCCTCAAAGACCTGCCCACCCAAATGGCAGAGGATTTTGTGCTGGGTGCTATTCCGCTGCGTGCCAGTCCCTTTGATGCCTTGGTTAGTCGGGGTGGTATTCTTCTGGGTGATCTACTCGATGGGGCGGTCATCGGTACGAGCAGTCTACGGCGGGCGGCGCAGTTAAAAGCCTATCGTCCCGACCTGCAAATCCAGCCTATTCGTGGCAATGTGGAAACACGCCTGCACAAGGTGCTGGAGGCGGATGGTATGTATGATGCAACCATTCTCGCGCTGGCAGGTCTGGAGCGACTGGGCAAACTCGCCGCCGTGACGCAGACACTTGAACCCAAATTCATGCTGCCTGCCCCCGGACAGGGTGCGATTGCCGTGCAGTGTCGTGCTGATGATCCCGATATTTTGAACGCACTTGCGCTACTGGATGACACTGAAACCCGCGCTTGTGTGACAGCAGAACGGGCATTCTTGCAACATCTCGAAGCGGGATGCAGTTTACCCGTCTCTGCCTATGCGACTATTTCGGGTCAAAGCCTGCACTTGATTGGGCGCATCAACAGCCTTGACGGTCAACAGACCATCACAGTAGAAGGAAATGCGGCTCTTTCCGAAAGCACCCTGTTGGGCGTTCGCCTAGCACAAGAGGCTTTAGGGCAAGGGGCTGCCGATATTCTGGCTGCCTTGCAAGAGAAACAGCCCTCATGAAGCCCCTCCAAGGTAAACGGATTGTCGTTACGCGCCCGCCGCATAAGGCAACCGCCTTTGCCGACCAGCTACAGGCATTGGGCGCAGAAGCGATTATCTTGCCGACCATCTCCATTGAACCACTGGCTGACCCTTCCGAACTCGACGAGGCTTTGCGGCAAGCCTATGACTGGGTGATTTTCACCAGCGCGAATGCCGTCGAGCATATGTGGATGCGTTTTGCCGCGATGAATATTGCCCCGCAATTACCGCCTAACGTTGCTGTCGTTGGCAGTGCTACCGCCGAATCTCTACAGAAGTATGGGATTCAAGCCGATCTAATCCCTAGCCAGCATACCGCCGAAGGTTTGTGTGATGCCTTATTTGCTCATGGTGATTTCCATGGGCAGCGTATTTTTTTGCCACAGGGCGATCTTGCCCGTCCCTATTTATCCGACCATCTACGGGCAGCGGGAGCGCAAGTTAAGCATGTCGTTGCCTATCGTAATATACGTCCCCTGATGGACACCGCGTCATTGGTACAGCCTTTTGATGCCATTACATTTACCAGCAGTTCAAGCATACAGAATTTTGTAGCTTTATATGATAAGCCTGTCGAGGTGATTGGCGCGGCGCAGGTGGTCTGTATCGGACCGATTGCCGCACAAACCGCCCATGAAGAAGGTCTGCCCGTTCATGCCATCGCCGAACCCCATAGCCTAGCAGGACTCCTGAAGACATTGTGCCATCTGTTTCGAAGGACAAAAACAATATGACCTTTCCGACAACCCGCTTGCGGCGTTTACGGGCAAGTTCCGGCTTGCGCCGTATGGTTACAGAAACGACCCTTAGCCCCGCTAATTTCATTTACCCCCTCTTTGTTGTTCATGGGCGGGATGTGAAGGAAGAAATTTCTTCGATGCCCGGCGTGTATCATTTGTCGATTGACCACTTGGCAGCCGAGGTTGAAGAAATTTCCAAGCTCGACATACCCGCTGTGGTTTTGTTCGGCATCCCCACCCGCAAAGATGAACTCGGCAGCGAGAACTTCGCCGACGATGGCATTGTGCAGCAATCCGTCCACGCCATTAAACAAGCCAATCCTGATCTGGTGGTCATCACGGATGTGTGCATGTGTGAGTATACCGATCATGGTCACTGCGGCATCATACGGGACGGAGAAATTCTTAACGACGAAACCTTGGAAATTTTGCAAAAGGTGGTGGTCTCTCATGCTCAAGCCGGTGTTGATGTAGTTGCACCCAGCGGCATGATGGATGGCATGGTGAGGACTATCCGCGCAGCCCTTGATAGCCATCACTATACGGACGTGAGCATCCTATCCTATGCCATCAAGTACGCCAGTGGTTTTTACGGGCCCTTCCGCGAAGCCGCCCAAAGTACCCCCACTTTCGGAGATCGTAAAACTCACCAGATGAATCCCGCCAATGCCCGCGAAGCTCTACGCGAGGCACGCTTGGATATGGAAGAAGGCGCAGATATGTTGATGGTCAAACCTGCCTTAGCCTATCTGGACGTTATCCACCGTGTACGCGAAAGTTTCGACCTACCTCTGGCGGCATATAACGTTAGTGGTGAATACAGCATGGTCAAAGCGGCGGCTGCCAATGGCTGGGTCGATGAACGTAAGATGGTTTTGGAAATTCTGACGGGCATTCGACGCGCAGGAGCAGACCTTATTCTGACCTACCACGCCAAAGATGCCGCCCGATGGTTAAAGGGTTAGCATAATGGAAGCCGAAAAAACCCTTCGTCAAACTGTAAAGTTTTCTTTCTACAAGCTGGATGAACATTTTCTACGGCTTTCGGAAGAAAAGCAGCGGGAAGCTAAACTCGATTTTATCGAAACCATCCGTAGCTTTCGGCGACGATTGCTGCTGCGAACCTATAGCTTGGTGGGGCTGCGCGGTGATGTCGATTTTCTGTTGTGGCAGGTGGCGGAGGAAGTCGACATTTTCCAGCAGCTTCACACCGCCATTCGTAACTCGCTGCTGGCACCCTATCTGACCATGCCGCGTTCCTTCCTTTCGGGAACAAAACGCAGCATTTATAACATTAGCCTGCCCGAAGACACAGAATCCACACATCCCGAAGAACGGATTTTGATTGAACCGGGGGATGCCAAGTATTTGTTTGTGTATCCTTTCATCAAAACCCGCGCATGGTATGAACTGCCGCAAGAAGAACGGCAGGACATGATTACCGAGCATATCCGCGTAGGGCGCAAGTATCCTGACATCAAACTCAATACGACCTACTCATATGGCATCGACGATCAAGAATTTGTGGTGGCTTTCGAGGGTGACAACCCTCACGATTTTGTTGATCTTGTGCAGGATTTACGGCATACCAAAGCCAGTATGTACACCCTGACGGACACCCCCATGCACACCTGCATCAACATGACCCTCGCGCAAATGGTCGATTCCTTGGGTGGGGCGCAGGTCTCCGACTTGATCGAAGAGGAAACGACGGATATTGGCGGCTGGTTGGAGGTTGCCCAAGTCAGTGATTTTGATGATGCTTTTTCCAAACTGGTGTATTACGGCACGCAGCAAGTTGCGCTCTTTGCATCGGATGGAAAATTCTATGCCCTCAACAATCGCTGTCCCCATGCACGCGGCCCCTTGTGCGAAGGCAAGGTTCATGAGAACGAGCAGGGCATCGCGGTAACGTGTCCCTGGCATCATGCGGATTTTAGCCTAGAAACAGGTAAAGCCCTCGCGGGGATTTCGCCCCGTGATGTAGAGGCTTTCCAAGTACGGGTGGAAAACGACACCATATATATTGCCCGACAAGAAGAGAAGATTCCTCAATGAATGACCGCTTTCTAAAAGCCTGTCAGCGCGAACCAACCGATGCCACGCCCATCTGGTTAATGCGGCAGGCTGGACGCTATATGCCCGAATACCGCGCTATCCGCGCCCAACATAGTATGCTGGACGTAGTACGCAACCCAGAGCTAGCCTGCGAAGTTACGCTGCAACCCATCCGCACTTTCGATCTGGATGCGGCAATTATCTTTGCGGACATTCTCACCGTCTTGATGGGTATGGGCTTAAAGCTAGATTTTGCCCAAGGCGAAGGACCCGTGATCTACAATCCGCTGGCAACACCCGCTGATGTGGCTGCTTTGCGAACGCCGTCTGCTGCCGAAAATGTGCCGTATACACTGGAAGCCATTCGCATGGTACGCCGCGAGTTAGAAGGCAAAATTCCTTTAATTGGCTTTTCGGGTGCGCCTTTCACCTTAGCGAGTTATGCCATTGAAGGCGGCGGCTCGAAAAACCACACGAAGGTTAAAACCTTCATGTACAGTCATCCACAGGCATGGCAGCAATTGATGGAAAAACTTGTTCAAGTGATTGCTGAATATCTGATTGCACAGGTTGAAGCGGGCGCACAGGCGCTGCAAATATTTGATAGCTGGGCGGGGATACTTGCCGTGAATGACTACCGCGAGTATGTGCTGCCCTACTCGCAACGTGTGGTAGAAAATGTCCATGCCCATACCAATGTTCCGATTATTTATTTTGGTACAGACTTAAACGCCATGCTGCCGACTATAGCAGAAATTCCCGCCGATGTTTTGGGCATGGATTGGCGCATCCGCATTAATGAAGGCTGGCAACAGGTAGGCGACGGATTTGCCGTGCAAGGCAATCTTGATCCCGTCGTTCTGTTCGCGCCATGGTCAGAAGTCCAGCGGCGAGCCGATGATATTTTGATGCGCGTGAATGGGCGAGCAGGTCACATCTTTAATTTGGGACATGGTATCTTACCCGAAACTCCTGTCGATAACGTTAAACGGCTGGTCGATTATGTCCATGAAAAAACCAGCATGACCGTAAAGGAACGATAATGAAGACCCTTGGTGTTTTAGTGATGGCTTACGGTGGGCCCGACACCCTCGACGACATCCCCGCTTATCTATTGGATGTGCGTGGCGGTCGCCCAACCTCACAAGAATTGATTGAGGAAATCACGGAAAATTACCGCAAGATTGGCGGGAAATCTCCCATTCTGGAACTGACCCGCCAGCAGGCAGCCGCCGTTGAACATGAGCTAAACAGCCAAGCACCCGACGAAATACAGTATCGGGTCTATATCGGAATGCGTCACTGGACACCTTGGATCAAAGATGCTGTACAGCAAATGACCAATGATGGACTAGAAGAAGTCATCGCTCTCGTGCTTGCACCGCACTATTCTAGCATGAGCATTGCCAAATATTTCAAGCGTTTAGATGAAGCACTCGCCGAAACACACAAGCCCTTTCGCTATGAACGTATCGAGAGCTATCACGATCATCCTTTGCTCATTGAAGCCTTAAGCAAGCGGGTAAAAGAGGGCTTATCTATCATGCCCGCCGATGCACATGTCATCTTCAGCGCACATAGTTTGCCTGTTCGCATTATCAAAGAAGGCGATCCTTATGATACCCAACTCCGCGAAACCGCAGAACTGGTTGCAGCCCAAGTAGGGCTAGCCTCCGATCAATGGAGTTTTTGTTATCAAAGTGCCGGGCGCAGTCCCGAACCTTGGTTAGGTCCACAGTTAGATGATCACATCGAAGCTCTTGCCGCAGCAGGAAAAGCCAATTTATTCTCATCAGTCATTGGCTTCGTGTGCGATCACGTCGAGATTCTATATGACATTGACATCCGCGCCCAAGAAGTTGCCCGCAAATTAGGTGTCAATCTCAAACGCGCCCCTTCGCTAAATGATGATCCCCTGTTTATTGCGACTCTGGTTGATCTCATTCGCAGTAAAGAAAGAGTCTTGGCATGAAAGTTGTCATTGTCGGTGGGGGAATCGCGGGGTTATCAACCGCCTACTATCTGCAAAAAGAAACGCAGGCGTTGGGCTTAGCCTGCCAGATTACCCTGATCGAACGTGAGGGGCGCTTAGGCGGCAAGATCGTAACCGATACCCCCAATGGCTTTGTTATCGAAGCGGGTCCCGATTCATTTATCACACAAAAGCCCCATGCCTTACAGCTTTGTCGTGAATTGGGTTTGGATGAACAACTCATAGGTACAAATGATGATCGACGTACCATTTATGTTCTGCGAAAAGGCAAGCTCCATAAAATGCCCGATGGCTTGATGCTGGTCGTGCCAACCCGCTTTTTACCTTTCGTTAAATCGCCCCTCATTTCATGGCGGGGTAAATTACGAATGGGAATGGATTGGTTGATGAAGGCACGCCAATCTGACGCAGACGAGAGTATTGCTGACTTTATGCGGCGGCGATTGGGGCAGGAGGCTTTAGAAGTATTAGGTGAACCTATCCTCGCGGGTATTCACGTCGCCGATGCTGAAAGACTTAGCTTGAAAGCTACCTTTCCGCGCTTCATGGAGATTGAGCGCAAGTATGGTAGCTTGGCTCGTGGCATGATTGCCGGACGGAAAAATGCCCCGCCTTCAAAACAGCCGATGTTCATGACAATGAAAGGCGGACTTCAAGACTTTATTACCGCGCTCGAAAATGCTTTTGAGGGAGAAATCATAACTGGAACGGGTGTACAAAGCCTATCCTCCAACGATTTTGGGTGGTCTGTGCAGTTGGAAGCAGGACAGACTATCGCGGCGGATGGGGTCATCCTAGCCACGCCTGCCTATGTGAGCGCGGATTTTCTGCAAGAAGATTCCCCTGAACTCGCGCAAAAGCTCAGGGCAATTCGTTATGCTTCAACCGCTACTCTATCGCTGGGCTATGCGGCGGCTGACTTTGAACATCCCTTAGATGGCTTTGGCTTTGTCATCCCTCGCACCGAAGCCACCCCGCTGCTAGCCTGTACATGGACAAGTACCAAATTTAATCACCGCGCTCCGCAGGGACATGTAATGCTCCGTGTTTTTGTAGGAGGGCCTCGCCAGTCAGAACTGGTCAATAAAGAGGATGACGATTTGGTCACACTGGTACAGTCTGAATTGCAAAAGATTATGGGCATCACTGCCAAGCCGACGATCACACGTGTATTTCGTTGGAAAAATGCGAATCCCCAGTACGACGTGGGACATTTGGAATTTGTAGACCAACTCGAAGCCTCATGCCCCGATGGGTTGTATCTGACGGGTAGTGCCTATCGCGGGGTGGGGCTTCCCGACTGTATCGCACAGGGTCAGCAAACCGCGCAGAAAACAGCGGCTTATCTCATGCAGTTAGCGCACGAGCGAGTGCTAGCATGAAAACGGAACGTTCACAAGCACTTTTCCCGCAGGCACAAAGCCTGATTCCCGGCGGGGTAAATTCCCCGGTTCGCACCTTCAAGGTGCTGGGAAGCAAAACGTGAGATAACTGCGAAGGTCGTCGAACGGTAGAAAAAAGACGATAAAGCAACTGCCCAGGATGCTGTAAAAATAGCACTTGTACATCGTCGAAGCATTTGGGACACGAAGGGGGAAAATCTCTCTTCAGTTTACCGTCTTTTGTGTCTCAGGGGCTTTGAAACGATACATTGGACTGTGCAAGGAGTCATGATGCCATGCGTTGCTTATCCTTGCCCTGCCCCACCCTCCCTCTTTTTGCCTTCAACCGGTCTTTTTGTGGTATTTTACTTCTTCTCGCTCTGTTGCCACCGCTTCACGGGTTCGCCAACAACATTCATAAAGTGACCAAGAACCACAAAGATAGAAGAAAGTACCATGGACAGTTAACTCACCTTGCTGCGGGCGTGACCCTTTCATAAGGTTTAACTTTCGCTTAAAATACATAACATATCATAGGAGGATTTTATTTAATGCTATCTAATCTAAGAAAAAATGATATTGCAACAATATTTATTTTGATAGTGATCATAGTGTTGTTATTTGCTTCTATGCTTAATGACAAAAGCTATTATGGGGATACTCAAACTCATCTGAATTATGCAATTGATTTAAAAGAGAGCGAAGATTTTACCAGTCTGATTGTTCCACAATTTCTTTATCATATCAGTGTCATATTTACCTCCGCTTTATTACCATTTTTAAATATGGTTGAAGCATCCGTATTATTACTTATCGTGCATTTATCAATGACTGCCATAATTACATACTACTTATTAAAGACAACTTTAAATTCTTTGCCTTACTTACAAAGCACCCTCATAAGAGTAATATTAACAATTGGCATTCTTATAATAGAGCCTATTACTCTATTATTTCCTTTTCCAGTCCAAATAATGAATTATGGCTATATTCATACGAGTGTCCATGTCAGTCCAACCTATATTTTCTTACGCCCTTATGCTTTATTGCTAACGCTTATCGCCTTTAGAATCTATCGACCAGAAAGAAGCTCTTGGAAAATTCTGGCTCTCGCTAGTTTAGTTGTTATCCTAGGTGCTTTATCAAAACCTGTTCATCTTATTTCACTGGTTCCTGCATTAATCTTATATACTGGTTATCACGCTTTTTATAAGCGACAACCGCTCGATTGGCGTCTCCTATTCGTTATCTTAGGTACAACGGCTGTCGTAATTATATGGCAATATTTGTTAGTGTTTATCCAAGATAGCCAAGGTGATAATCAGATCGTTTTTCGCCCCTTTTTCCCTATGGATTATACGACTGATAATTATTGGACTTTACTGCCCAAATTTCTATTATCAATCGCTTTTCCATTGATAGTATTTATTGCTAATTGGAAAATAGCAATTCAAGATCAAAGGTTAATTATTACATGGTTAGCATTTATTGTAGGCTGTTTCTATGGGTATTTTTTAACTGAAAGTGCGCGGCCTAACGAAGCAAACTTTAAACATGCACCTTCAAGTACGCTGTTCATTCTTTATGTCGTGACGCTTATTTTTCTACTAAACTCATCTCGCAAATATTTCTCCTTCTGCATAATAGTGTTTTGTCTACATATAGCCTCTGGAATCTTATGGCTCATAATTCACACCAACACGCCTTACACATCTATAGATTTCAAAAGTTTTTCTGATTACTTCAAATATCACGATGAAATGGAGATGAGAGAACTCCGTTTATTAATTCGTACAGAACAATATGATAGTGCTGGAGAATTTATAGAAAAATATGGGATGAGCTTGGAAATTATGGATGTGGCTTGTCGTTTAAACCAAAGCAAGCATCACAGTAATGTAGCCAAGCTCATTGGGCCTTATGACTGTAGTTTACCTGATCTTGAAGCAACTTTCACTCAAAATGAAATCTATCGAAAAGGGATTGTCAACTATGATGATAATATGATTTTTGTACCAGAGGATACCATCACACTAGATCTAGGGAATAGCAGCACAAAAGTCCTGTATTCTCAGGATTTAGATGCAGAAATCTTTCAAAATTGGAAGGAAGACAAGCTACCACAATATCTCTCAGGCATAAACTATTTACTAGTGTCAGAAAATTGGGTAAACACACTATCACCCTATGAAAAATCATTTATTTTTAAAAATACGAGTTTTTACAGGCTATCACAGGAGCTTGTAACTACCTATGGGGGTATCTATTATTTTTATGAGATACTTCCTTCATTAAGCAGTTTCCCTCAACCAATGAATATATTACCTGCTACAGCCGCAGATGAGAGTCTTGTCATAACAGACCCCCTAGAATCTTCGGCGATACAGAAATACTTATTGGATGGGATTTCATCAGAACGCATTTTTTCTCTCTCCAATCTTAGCAATGAGGAATTAGAAAGGATCACTAGAAACCGAACTCAGTTATGGTACATAGGTTTACCTTTATCTGACACGCCCCTATTGGAATGGCTTCTGTCTCATGGTTTCCAATACAGTATTCCACAACTTGCGCCAAATCTTTACGAAAACAATGCGTTTATAAGCTATCAATTTCAAAGAATTCCACCCTTATCCGACCCTGGCCTTGTTTTTGGAGAAGAAGCAATTGGTTTAGTTGCCCGGGAGATGCCTGCTCAAGTTCGGCCATGTGATACGATAGTTATCCGCACTTGGTGGGTCACCGAAGTAACACCAAAAGCTGATTATTCGCTTTCTGTCAGAATTATTGATTCGGCTGACGAAGAGATTATTACCCGGGCAGATGGAGCGCCGGGAGGGTTTCAGACCCAATTTTGGGAACCAGCCATCCCCTATTTTGATGAGCGTGTTCTATCAATACCCTGCGAAGCAAAAGAGGGTGAAAATGAAGTCAGATTCGTTTTCTATTACAATGAGGGAGGACAAATCTACAACCTCAATCTTGTATCAGACAGTTTATCGCTGCCGATTGAGGTGTCTGACTGAATTCCCGTCTGAAAGTGAGAACAAGCAGCGAGTTTGGCGTAAAAGGCAAGCAAAGCGAAAATATGCCCTAACTTCCAAGCATGGATCGCTGCATCTTTAATTTGACTTCAACATATAAAGTCTTATTTGTTCATCCGTCTGAATATGAAACCAGTCTTTGACTAAAATGTAAGAGGAATTTGAGGTAATAAGGTCAATTTCTTCAGAGGTAGCATAGCTCAACCAGTCATCATCTAAGAGCAAATAGTCTATCCCTGCGTTTATAAGAAACTCAGGGTCTTTTGTTTCTCGCCATTGATTAATGAGATTGCTGTCATCTGTCGACAAATCATTTTGGGTGACAATTTCATTTGCATAATTTTTTATAGGGATGGTTAAATAAAAGCTGGGATGAAAAACACGGCTGTGAGGTGTTACAATCTCTTCCCAATCGAACAACATGAGATAATAGCTTGCGGGCAATTCATCGCGTTGAAGTTGGTTTACCCAACTGGGGGGATGACCTTCAAGGGGCAGAACTTCATAAAGTTCACGAAATACACCTGAATCCTCTAGGTGAAAAACAAGTTTAAAGTGATTTGTATTTTGCAAGAGATTTCTAATCTCAGGGGGCGCTTGCTCCCACCACACATTATCAATATAAACATATCGTACTCCTAGGTAATTGAGCGCCTTAAAGTTAGGGATTTCGTAGAGAGCTTTTATATAGTCTGGAATGACAAATAGCTCAGATCGACTTCGGCTATAGAGAGAATAGTTCCCAAAAATCATTGGCGCACGGGTACGCGCTGGCCAAACAGAGTAACTAATGTCAATAACCATCTCCTCTCTTTTGCCTAACTTTGCATACCACTTGTCCTGCACCATTAAATCTATATCAGCAAGCCAGCGCGGATTCATTTCTGGTCTACTTTGCTCTTGGGGGTTCGGCTGGTAAAAGGCTTGCGCTACCATGAGCACTCCCCCACTAAAGCATATACCACTTATCATCAAAATGGACATGAAGCGAAGGACAGATTTTTTACTCCATAGCGTATAGAACCAATCTGCGGAGAGCATAGCGATGAGCATCAGAGGGACGATAATCACCCTACCCGTATCATGTGCAATAAATGTAAAGTTTACGTGTAAGAAAGTGATAATTGTAATAATGGCGCTCAAAAGTAAATAAATGGCAGGGCTGGTATTTTTATACCGAAAAAAATGGACAATGAGGAAAGGAAATAGCACAAGCGTAAGTCCCCACTCAGTAATCCACCTTAGCCAATTAGCGGGTTCTAGTAAGCTAGTGCGAACCCCTGTTGGCAACCATGAATAGTATCCGGGAGCAGCAGGAAATTGAAGAGTTTCGACACTACTCCCCTCCTCTGTAATGCCTAATTCTGCGCCTGTACAAAAGAGGGTGTCAGTAACAACCCCACCCCCAACCGTAATCAATATAAAGACAGGAATAAAAACCAGTAAGCTATTTTTAATGATGGTGGCATAGGCTGAGGGTGCTTCTATGAAAGCATGTACTCCGGCTAACCCGATCATTAACATGGGGACAGGCCATAAACTTTCATAGAATAATGGCATCGTACCTAAAATGATGCTGGCAAGTATCCAAGGTTGAGAGTTTCGACGGTTTTTAAGGTTATTAGAAAGCATTACATGGAATATTAATAAAGCACAGATCAGCCCAAAGTTAATGTTGTGAGAATTTAGACTCTTAGAATAAGATCCAAAGAAAGGGCTATTTACAATCGGGATTCCGACATTCGCATAACTTTTTATGAGGTTTTCTGGTGCAGTTTTTAGGACATGAAGTTCAAAAAGAGCATGTTTGGAAGCCTCATCGTGTATTTTTTCATTCAGAAAAGGAAAAAATAGCCAATCGGCGCCTGAAGAAAAAATCAACAAACACATGCCGAGTAGCCCGACACCTATGGAATGGTTTTGATTTACCCGCCAAATTGCTCCTGCTGACAAACCCAATACAGCTAAGACATTCCAGATTGTTATGAAATTGTAAGTTGCCGCGAGGTCTGTACCGGAAACACGTAATATCACCCCGGCGATTAAGTCAACGCCATAATGATAAAAAGTACAATATTCTGGATTTGAGGGGAGATAGACAGGGAGTCCACCATGTCCAATTGTTGCAGCAAGCGGGTAGTGCCAGATTTGATCAAAGTATTCAAAGCGAATGACGGGAATACAAAGCCATATCCATATGAATAAAATGAATGAAGCATATACTATAAAGTGTTTTCTCGACATCCCCAGAGATAAAGGGGGGATTTCTCTATCTCGCCGAATATAAAGACCTATACAAGTAGAAAATAGGATGAAACAGCTTAACCAATAGGCCGTTGGTACAGGGAGGTTGCTAAAGCGCAAAAAAAGGTTGAGGAGAAAGGTTTGAAGGATGATTCCTATTCCCATGCCTAGCGGTATAAGCAACGGGAGAAGGTTTATTCTTAAGATATAATAGGCACAGTAAAAACCCGAAATAAACCAAGTCAGTGCTGTGAGTGCAAAAATTAACACTATTTATACCTTATCATTTCAAGTGTAACTTATTATGCCGCATCGATCCCACTTTTCTTATTTGAGGTGCTTTAGTGAAGTTCCCTTTTGCCTGCCGCTGTAATAATAGGGATATGGCGCATCCATAATTGCGCTTGCCACCATGCCCGATTGTCCTTATACCACTGAATGGTATCGGCAATTTTATCTTCGATGTGAATATCCGTAGACCACCCCAGTACCTGTTTAATTTTATCTATTCCTGCTGTATGCCGAATAACTTGTCCCGGACGATCTCCAATAAAATGAATCGGGCTGTTAACCGGATTACCCATTGTTTCTTGAATAAGTTTAGCGATCTCCGCTACAGTACGGTGCTGGCCTGTTCCCACATTAAAGACTTCGCCTACTATCTTATTTTTGTCGGCATGGATGATACAATCCAATGCTCGGCAAGTTTCTTCGACATAAATCCAATCGCGGGCGGCATCCCCATTTCCATGTACGGTAAGGGGATCTTCTAGCAGACAACTGGTAATGAAACGTGGCACAGCCTTTTCCAGATGTTGACGCGGCCCATAGTTATTGAAAGGTCGGACAATCACGGCTGGAATATCATAGGTCTGCCAGTAGGAATACACGAGCCGGTCTGCGCCGGCCTTTGCTGCCGCATAAGGACTCATGGGGTTGAGTGGA
Source organism: uncultured Anaerolineae bacterium (assembly GCA_964639245.1). Lineage (GTDB taxonomy): Bacteria > Chloroflexota > Anaerolineae > Aggregatilineales > J027 > SB15. Next base: position 50,091 of record CAZXCU010000008.1, on the reverse strand, counting down.
TGATCTTCATCAATCACCGAAGAAATCGCTGTTCCATAAACTTCAGAAGTTGAAATGTGGATAAATAATTCGACTTTGTTGCGATGATTGACCACCGCATTTGCCACTGCTTGGGTACCCAAAACATCGGTTTCAAAAAACGTTAAGTTATCATAAATTGAGCGTGTGACATGTGTTTCTGCCGCCATATGCACTACTACATCAGCCTGAGCAACAAGATCATTGATTAGAGCTGAATTGCAAACATTACCATACCAGAATTCGTAACGTTCTTTCCCGAATGCTCCATGTGGCAAATTGGTAATTTGCCCGGCGTAAGTCAAGGCATCAACAACAATGATGCGGTAATCGGGATATTTGTTGTATAAAAAATGAATAAAGTTGCTCCCAATAAATCCGGCACCACCGGTAACAAGGATAGTTTTCATCAAAGTGACATTCCTTATGTAGATTTTATAGAAATTCGATTACTGCTGCAACCTAGAGGAGTTTTCTATGAGGGGCATTTGTAGCTTAAGCCATAATGTATATCCTACTGCACTCGATAGCAAAAGATAAGAAAAAATCAACAACGAAACGCTGACGGCTTCTTCTTTGGATAATCCTAACGGGATAAAAAACAGGTAGTGTAGCTGTTCCCGCAGGCCAATCCCGTTAATTGTAATGGGAATGTTGCTCAAGATTGAGATACTTAAAAGACCTATCATTAAGGGGGCCAATGGTATCCAGCGATCTGCGGCAAAATAAAAAAACCCGATGTAAATGGGTGCAATAAGCAGAAAATAAATCGCTGTGATGGCAAAAGCCTTCAAGATAACCTGTGGTTTTCGCCCGATTGTCCGTAAGTTATGAAACAGCAGGGTAAATCTGGTTTCTAAAAAAGCCGCTTTGGGTAATCTCCGCAGGATAGGTTTCAGCAGTCGTTCTAACGGGAAATATAAAATGAGCAAGAAAGCCATTATAAATCCGAAAGTGAATGCAGTTAAGGCCAGCCGCACCCAGTGAGTTTTATCAGACACCTGAAAAGTCCAACTCATCACAGTTGCAAGAACCGCAGTAGCAAAAAAGCCCAGAAAACGCTCCATAAAGACCGATGATGTTACATTGGTGTATCCCGTAGTTTGCCCCATATAATATATTTTGGCTGAGTCACCACCAATCATAGCCGGGAAAAAGTTATTGAAATAGACCCCTATATAGTGTTGCTCTAAAATCTTGAGAAACGGAATGCGAATGGGCATTGCTTGCAAGATCACCATCCACCGCAAAACAAAGATTGCCTGAGCGACGGTAAAGATAAGGAATGCGAGTGAGTAGAACCAAAAGGGGACACTCAGCATGAGGGATTGAAAAGTTTTCCAGCTAAAATCGTGCAACAGCCAGATTGGAAGCAAGATGGTTAATCCAGACTGAACGACCCATCCGAGATACTTAATTTTCATGCAACACCGTGACTGTTAGTTTTACAACGACGCATTTTAGCTGATTTTTTGAAAAAAAACAGCATTCTAAGTAGTGACAATCTGCCTAGTAACTCTCTACTAAATGACACTGCAAACGATTGGGTATTATGTGCCATAGTACCCTTGTCATACTGTACAAGAGAGGCCAAGATGTTTTATTCCGACTCAGATTTCCCATCTCAATTGGTGGTTGAGTTAACTGCCGGATGCAATCAATCGTGTATTTTTTGTGGCAGAACCTATATGGTACGTCCAAAGAAAACGATGTCTGACCAGATGTTCAAACAAATTGTAGATGAAGTTGCCCAAGAAAATCCCTATACCGAGTTATGGCCGACTTTCATGGGAGAAGCTATGTTGCTAGGCGATACCTTATTTGATTTAATCGCCTATGCCAAACAAGCTGGCCTCCAAAAAATTACTTTAAATACCAATGGCACTCGTTTTACTCCACACAATATTGAACGTTTATTGAATTGTGGTTTAAACCGTCTGATTATTAGCTGTGATGCTTATACACCCCAAACTCACGCTACCGTGCGCCCGCCACTCAATCCTAACGCCAAGCAGGGATTAGAAATTATTTATGCGGGGATTCATGCGGTTTTAGATGCTATTGAGCGCCATGACGGAGCCACACCACTCGTTGAAGTCCAGTTTTCTATTTTTGATGAAAACGAACATGAAGTTGAAGCCTTTCGGGAATACTGGCACCAATATAACGTCATTGTAAAAGTGCGCCCCAAAGTCTACTGGTCGGGGTCTGTTGCAGGTGGGGAGCATCGGTTGGCTTTAGACGAACGCCGAAAACCCTGTTTATGGGCATTTGACTCTGCTGCAATTCAATGGAATGGCAATGTGGTAATGTGTCCCATCGATTGTGATGGAAAATATGTGGCCGGAAATATTCAACTGCAATCGCTTAAAGAAATTTGGGGCGGGTCACTGCGCTGGATAAGGGAACTCCATCGTCAGGAACGGTTTAGAGAACTTCCCCAAATCTGCCGTGAATGCCCGGATTGGGAAGTTAAAAAGGCCCACACCTACTATCCGACAGAGAGCATCCGGCAGTCTTATGAAGACTATATCAATCTCGGGCGAACCTTCACTGAAGCGCATTTCTGGCAGGAAGACAGGGAAAAAATTCGCTAGCATAAAATTTGGCGCAAAGTATCAGCCACAATATGCAAATGTTCCTCCGGCATAGTGGGATAGAAGGGTAGCGACAACACTTCATCCCCTAGTCTTTCGGCGATTGGGAAATCCCCCTGCTGATAGCCTAAGTGCTGCTTAAAGTATGTTAATAAATGGATGGCGCGGTAGTTCACCATGACCCCAATGCCCGCTCCCTGTAGTTTCTTGATGACCTCATCACGCCGTCCATGCTCAATCCAAATTGGAAAGAGATGCCAAGCATGGCGCACATTCGGCTGAACATGGGGTAAACGTACCCCCGGAATAACACTGAGCAAGTCAAAATAAGTCGCTGCCAGAGAATTACGACGCTCCCACTTTTTCTCTAGGCGCTCAAGCTGTGGCAGCAGAAGGGCCGCTTGAATATTATCCATATTGTATTTCCAGCCCATCTCCGTCATATCCCAGTGTTGGTAGCCTTCTTTGTGGCGATCATTGGCGTTTTTGGTCATCCCATGCAGTCGTAGAAGTTTGAGCTTTTCTTGTAATTCGTCTCGATTAAAGGTCAATGCACCACCTTCTCCAGAGGTCAAATTTTTAGTAGCATAAAACGAATAACAGGCTGTGTCGCTTAATTGTCCCGGACGGATACCGTCCCGCTCTCCCTCAATACAATGGGCAGCATCTTCCACTAATAAAAGGTGATGACGGTCAGCAATCTCCCGCAGTGCTTTCATATCACACATATGTCCATAAAGATGCACAGGCAAAATGGCTTTTGTACGGGGTGTAATAGCTGCCTCTATACGATGCGCATCCAGATTGCCTGTCTCCGGTTCAACATCCACAAACACCGGCTTTGCCCCAGACTCAATAATTGCAGTCGCACTGGCAATAAAAGTCATGGGTGTGGTAATCACTTCGTCGCCAGCCCCAATCCCTAAAGCCAACATGGACATATGCGCTGCGCCTGTGCAGCTTGTTACACCAAGCGCGTATTTACTGCCCATATAAGCAGCAAAGCGTGTTTCAAACAGGCTGACGAATTCTCCCGTAGTCAGGATGGGTGTGGAAAAAACCTCCGCAATGGTGTCTAACTCCGCCTGACCGAGATCGTGCATAAAAAAAGGGACGTTGGGCATGATTTTCTATACCTTTACTTCAGAAGCATGAGTCAGAACTGCCAGACTTTCAGCACCGTGATTAAACAACAAATCAATGATAGACATATAAGGGATAAATTCACCATGTAGTTGACGATAGTGGGGATGATCGTACCGTTGATAATTCAACTTCACCTGATGCTGAGCAAACAAGGCTTCATCAATATAATTTTGTCCTGCCGCGCCTTCATAGAAACGTGTGCCTTCCAGATGCCGACAAATAAATACTAATCGTTCCGTCTTTCCACCCGTAACACCCAACTCTGAAGCAAATCGGAACTCGCGCTTTAGCCCGAGCAATTCAGCAAGGAGCAGGATGAAATGCATATCTAACTCGATAAGCCATTCCCATGGGCGTTGATAAAGAGTTTCTAATGCCGGGAAATACTCTTTGAAGAACGGTGCTTTGCTATAATTCTGACGAATAGCCTCCATATGCTTGCTTGACCATGGAACACTATTATGAATGCGGATGTCTTTAATGATCGGCGTATGCTGACCTTTGAGTAGAATTGGCACTGTGAGCCACTGCCACCCCTGTGCTGTTTTGATCCGATTGCGATTCCGCCATCCGTTTTTGTCGTATTGGACATCATCATACACCACAAAAACATCGCTTTGATAAAGCTGTTCAAAAAAGCCAAGCCAAGGAAGGTAGCCGGGTTGTAGAATGACAATGGTACGGTCTGACATGCAGGTTTCCAGTAAAAATTAGGCTAGTGCATATTGTCGGTACGGAATATGGATTGTCAAGACAAGAATTGAAGTGTGTCCTCCTTTGAAAGTATAATAGAGCTTTCTCAGGAAAACTATAAATGCTCTCAGGCTTGCAGCTTGTCCCGTTTCAGCGTTATCATCTCGCTCAAACTCTCCTCTGGGCAAACGACTCTGATTTAGGTCGCCTAGTAGATCGCGTAAAACCCATCTCTGAGATAGAGCATGAAGCATGGTTTGTTCATCTCCATGAAAATCTCCATCAGGTCTATTTTGCTGTCGAAAATCAGGGAAGCCACATCGGAAATATCTGGCTTTATGACATTGACTGGCGGCATCGTAAAGCGGAATTAAGGGTTCTGCTGGGACAGCAGCAGGGGCAGGGATTCGGCACTCAAGCCATTGATTTACTATGTAATTATGGTTTTGAGAAATTGAACTTACACCGCATTTATGCTTATGTATTAGCTATCAATCCCCGGGCGCGTCGTGCTTTTGAAAAAGTCGGTTTTGAATTAGAAGGTATTCTCAAGCAAGATCGCTGGGCAACAGATCATTATACTGACGTGTTCGTATTGGGTCGTTTACGGGAGCGCTAGATGGAGTGGCTAATTTCACCAACCGATTTTTATCCCCAACTCAGTCTTGAAATGCTTGCCTTTGTCCGTATCGGATATGGCATCATTATGCTGGCAACACTGCTGATTACATTGCCCAATCGCCGCTTTTTTTTGAGTGAAAAATGGGGCGGCTATGCAAAATCAGCACGCGATGTAGACTGGATCCAAAATCCGGTTGCTTATCCGATTGTTCAGTTCATCTGGATGGGCTGTTGTCTCCTCTTGATTATGGGATACTGGACTGTATGGGCAGCGCTGGTTAATGTGCTTCTGGCTCGCTACTTTTTTGTGTATATGCGATGGAAAGGGGTAGCGCGGGGAATGGGGGCTCCCGGTTTTATGTCCTACTGGATGGGAATGGGGATTTTTATCCTTGAGTATACCCGTACCTACGCACAGGACTACCATCGACTTGCACTCTTAGCCGTTCAGGTTGATTATGCTTTTATCATGTTTTCGGCGGGTTTTTACAAACTCAATGCGGGGTATGCTCATAAAAATGGCATGGAATTAGGGGCTGCTAATCCGCAGTGGGGATTTTGGCCTGAATTTTATACCAAACGCCCCCCGGATCATTGGATGATGCAGTTTTTTAATCAGATGGCATGGATTACCGAAATCGTGGCAGCGATTTTCATGCTTATTGCCCCGCTACGTTTTATTGGTGGCTTGCTTATTTTTTTCAGTTTTGCTTTTTTGACCTCCCAAATCCGGCTTGGCTGGCTCGCGCAACTGGTCATGCTGTGTTCAATGGTATTTTTCCATCCCAACAGTATAGGGAATCAATTGCTGAGTAAGATTCTGCCCGAAATGACTACCACCAATCCTCAGCTTACCATCCCGGATAATTTAAATCTTCTTTTTGCGGGTATCATTTGGGCTTATATTATTCTGCTGCCACTCGCCCATCTCGGCGTGAGTTATAATTTTTATATGAAAAAACGCTTGCCGGCTCTGATGCAAGCAGCACTAGAAAGATATACCAATTTTTTTGGAATCATTGTCTGGCGAGTTTTTTCGCAGGATTTGGTCAATTTCTATCTGCTGATTTATCATCAGAACGAAGGGACAAGAACCCGGTTGAACACCTTCGGGTGGAAAGGCGGTGGTTTCCTCAATCGGTACAATCATGTTTGTGAATCCATTGTGCTTACATCTCTGTTCACAACCTTAAAATATTACCCAAGTAATGAAGCCTTGTTTCAGGAGCGCTTGTTGCGTTACTCACGTACCCTGCAATTCCCCCCGAAGAATGAGCTTGTTTATGAATATGTCTCGTTACAACATAAGCCAGATGGCAGTGGGATTGAGCATGTAACCGTTGCCGAATTTATCGTGAATCTACAAATGAGTACCGTGATAGAGCATTCCATCCAGAAGCAGTTTTCCACCAAAGCACCCATTGCAATATCTCCTGTCCATGAAGGGCAGCGTCCGGGAAGTTATGTTCCCTTAGCAGAAAGTAAGTAAGGTGATGTGCGGTCTTATAGGCATATGGGGGCAGGCTAACCCTACTGTCGCTAAAGCGATGCTAGATACGCTAATTCATCGAGGGCCGGATGATGGTTTTCTGGTTGCCGGTGAGAACTTTGCCTTGGGTGCAAGGCGGTTAGCAATTGTGGATGTTCATGGCGGACGACAGCCCTTGAGCAATGAAATGGGAACCGTCTGGGCGGCTCAAAACGGTGAACTCTATAACTTTCCTGAGATGCGTCCCCATTTGGTTGAATCTGGACATACCTTACATACTCATTGTGATACGGAAATGCTGCCCCATTTGTATGAAATGTACGGAGCAGATTTTGTTCATCACATTCAGGGGATGTTTGCCGCAGCTGTTTGGGATGATGCCAACCAGCGCGGGATTTTGGCGCGTGACCGTATGGGCAAGAAACCACTCTACTATCACTTTGACGGACAGGCGCTTTATTTTGCCTCTGAAATCAAAGCGTTGCTCACCATTCCTCAATTTGAACGAGAAATTAACTTAGAAGCTCTGCATCACTTTCTGAGTCTCAAACATATTCCCTGCCCCATTTCGATTTTTAAGGGGATTTTTCAACTTCCGCCTGCTCATCGTCTGATTTTTCAGCCCGGCAAAACACCCACAATCGAACGCTACTGGTCATTGGACTACAGCCCAATTGATATTACCGAAGATGAAGCAGTTGATGAGCTTTTGCGTTTGTTAAAGCAGGGTGTCAAACGGCGCTTGATGTCCGATGTTCCTATTGGGTTTTTCCTGAGTGGTGGCATTGATTCGAGCCTAACAACCGTTTTAGCAACTGAACTCGCACCAGAGGCCATCGAAACATTTACCCTAATCTATGCAAGTGATTCTACTACGCCCGGCAAGGATGCTGATCGTCATTGGGCCAACTGGGTTGCTCAAAAATACCAAACCCGCCATCATGAAGAAACCATCGCGTTTAGCCATTTTCCTGACTCCATTGGAACGATTCTTGCTCATTTCGATGAGCCGTTTGCGGGGGTGATTTCAACCTATTACCTTGCCCAGTGTGTTAGCCAGCATGTTAAAGTCGCTGTAACAGGGGATGGGGCAGACGAATTATTTGGCAGTTATCGCTCCCATAGGCTGGCGTTTCCATTATCTTACTATCCCACCGATAAATCTGAGCTATTACAGCCCTTTGGAACTGAGGATTTGGAAGCTATTTATGAGCCAGAGGATTGGGCGTGGCGCTCCAAACTATTGGTGATGAATGATGATGAAAAGCGGAGGATATACAGCCATCGGGCTATGCTGCCAAGTTACAGTACAGCACAACTTATGAAGGATTACTTTGCTTCGCTGTCTGCAAAAGATGCCCTCAACCGTATCTTGGAAGCAGAATTTAAGACCATTTTTCCTGATCAGGTATTGGCTTTTGCAGATCGCTTGTCTATGGCACACAGTTTAGAGTTGCGTTCACCTTTTTTGGATACCGACCTCGTTGAATTTGTTGCTTCTCTCCCCGGTATTTTAAAAATTCACCAAGGCATTCCTAAATATATTCTCAAAAAGGCAGCGCTACGCTACTTCCCAGAGGAAATGCTGTTTCGTCCAAAAGAGGGTTTCTTAATGCCCATTACCCAATGGTTGCTCAAGGATTTGCAGCATTATGTGCGCGAAATCCTGAGCCCTCAGCAGCTCAATAAACATGGATTGTTTGATGTGAAGGCTGTGCAGTCGATGGTCGCGGATTTATATGTGGGCAACAAAGATTATAACTATGTAAATAAAGTTTACGCGCTGGTCATTTTTCAGGAATGGTATAACCGCTATATGTGAAAACAAAAGCGCTCATGTGTTCATATACCACTTGGAAATTTTGCCCCGTTGAATAAATTCACGTTTGCCTAAAATCCGCCAGCGCCACCACCAGTAAAAAATATCTTGGATTGCAGCAAAAATAAATCGAGCGCGTGTACCTTTTGCTACACCTTTGCGCCGGGCATTAAATTTAACTGGAACTTCCTTAATGGAGGCTCCTTTCCACCACACTTTTAACAAACACTCAGGATTCGTAAATGCGCTTTCCGTTTCAAGTATCACAGATTGAATTAAAGTGCGGGGATATATCGTGACATTTTGATAGTCCTGTAACGGTAAATCAAAAAGCAAACGAATAAGATAATAATTTATCATGGAAATTAATGCTTTTTGGGCATTATCAGAACGATGGTAAAACGCTCTTTTTTTAGTTTCTTGGTTGACCCGTACACCTTGTAGCACATCATATTGTTTCAGAAGGGGTAATTTCTCACAAAAAACGTCAATTTCATAAGACCAATCGACCGTTTGCCAGAAGAGATAATCTTTCTGAGCCAAGCTGATTGCCCGTTTGGTGTTGTAACCAGAGCCACGATTGACCTCATTTGTGTAGATTCGTAGCCATGGGCGTGTTTTTTGATATTCGCTAGCAATCGCTAAAGTATTGTCGTTGCTTCCATCATTGATAAGAATGAGTTCAAAGTCATCAGTTAGACTACCGAGAAATGCTTCAGCACGCTCGATATACTGAGCGATATTTTCTTCTTCATTCAGCGCCCACCCGAGCATCGACAAACTAAACGGAAATTGCTCTACCATTATTCTTGTTTTCCCAAAAAGGATTACTCAGGCTGGTAAATCTCTACCTCATAGCCCAGATCATTTTTCATCAGTTCTTTATAGCGATCTCCAGAGGTCTTTAATACCTTGAGCCAGTTATGCTTCCAGTCTCGAATACCAGCAAACCACGCCGAACATCCCCGACAGGGAAACGCTTCTGCACCGCGACCTTCGAGGTGCATTTGTCGATACCAAGTGAATGTCTCACCCAACCAGATATCCTTGATGCTGGCTTCGTAAAGGGTAGGGAATAAATGTGCAGTACGGAATGATACATCTTGGCCGCATAACGCAATTCGGCCCAATGTATCTACATTTAAACGTTCAAAAGGCCAAACGCAGGGTTCTTTTTTTTCTTTCGGTAGGTCAGCGTATAAATGCTTATCAAGAGAATGATCAAATGTAATGTTTGTGTTATCATCCCAGGTGAGAAACTTGCGGGTAATTACTTCATCTACCCCGATCTCATCCCGCCAAAACTTCTGGTATTCTTCTAATTTGTCCTCAATGATTTCCTGCCGAATCATAGATACAACAATTCGCGTTGGAGAACGCAGTTCTTGACGCATTTCTAGCGCCGCCTTGATATTATCTACATGATTATCCCACCACTTTTGGGGATTCCGGGGAAAACCACCACGCGGTGGGCGTACTTGCGCGTAGGTTTCTGCATCCCCTGCATCCATTGAAAATTCAATAAGATCTATCCCAGCATGAATGAGCCGCAATAAGTTGTCCCGCATCTTAGCAGATGGGCCAAACATACTGCCGTTGGTATTCATCCAGATACGACAGCCTTTGGATTTGGCATATTCAATCATCTCAGTCATATGAGGATGGAGCATCGGTTCTCCCCCGCCGGTACAGCGTAACCATGCACCATAAGGTCCTGCTTCATCAGCGATCTTTTTCCACAATTCTACCGGAAGTAAATCCCCATTTCGATCATGATAAAATTGGCGTATGTCAGAATTCCCATCGGTATAGGGACAAAATGGGCAGCCAAAGTTACATGGATAGATGATAGAAATAACGATCATTAAAGGGAACGCTTCAGCGCCTTGGCGGATTTTGTATTCTGGTTGCGGTGTATCAGGCATTGATTTTCCCTCATATCCTAAAAAGTGAGGTGATTTTATGAATTAACCGGATTTTGTGCAACCCTGTAGTTCAAAAAGGCGTTTTCAGTAATCAGCTCCTGTTTACTGCGGAACAGATCCCCCAACAATTTGACGATCGGGCGCGGGTTTGATCCCTGCTTTCAACCACATTTCAACACGTACAACCAAATGTTTACCGACCTTGAGGAGTTGTTGCCAATTCATCGCTTTTCCTTTTCGTGGTGTTGGAGTGAAATATACGAGCTGTTGATAGGGATACGATGTCGGTAAATTCTGCGAGATGACGATGACCTAAAACAGTTCGCTACATCAGGATTATCGGTGAGCTACCTGACCCACAAAAGGACTTTTTGACCCCCACAATGGGGTCTGCTTTACCATGTTGATAAAGCAGACCCGGTTTAGTTAGAAGGTCGTTAAGGCATATCGCCAAACTGCGCGAAGTTCGTCACCATCAGCGAGAAATCCACCGCATTCACTACGGCATCGCCGTTGAAATCCGCATTGGCGTTGAAGTTGGCATCGCCTGTGGTGGTGTTGAAACTAGCCTGCACTGCCGCAGTATCCTGTGCGTCAATCTGGTTATTGCCATCTGCATCGCCAGTACGAAGTTCACCGAAATTGACCCCATTATTACCAGACAACAGCGTAACAGATTGTTTTTGGGCGAGTGAAAGCGGGTGTTTCACATAGACATCATAGATGCCCGGTACAAGCCCGGTGACGGTAAATTCGCCCGCGCTGTTGGCATTGGGCGTGAAGGTCGTTACAAGGGTTGTCCCTTGATAGACTGTGACCGTTACTTGACCACTGTAATCGGTGCGCCCTTGCAGCGAAAGTGTGCCTGTCAAACTGGCAAGCGCGTTGACCTGAATGGTAAAGCCTTCGGTGGCTATGAACAGGCCATCGCTAGCGCTGACCGTAGCGGTAGAGGTGCCAACGGGCGCGGTATTCCAGACAAAACTACCGGTGCCATCGCCGTTGTCGGTGAAGGTGTATTCTGTCTCTGGCACAACCGCCGAATTGCTGTCTACCACTTCAATGGTCAGGGTCAGCACGTCGTTGTCACCATCGCTGGCAGCAATTGCCACATTAACAGTTTCCCCTTCATACACGGTTACATCGTTGATGGCGGTAATCGTTGGGGCAACACCCGCAAGTCCGGCACGCAAAACCACCTGCTCCACTTTCGGCGTGGAAAGCAGGTCGGTGGTGGTCAGGTCTGCTTTGTACTGGATGTAACGCGCCGCGACATTCAGCGTTTGGCCTGAAAGCGCCACTGGGGTAAAGGCTGACCATGTGCCATCCGGTATCGCTGTGTTGCCGATGCGATAGCTAAAGCTGGCTTGGCCTGTGCCGGGTGGCAAAGCAACGTTCCAGCTCATATCCTGCCAGCGCACGACTTCACCCGCGTCAAACACACGGGAGATAAATGTCCCCGAAGGTGCGTAGGGGGTCGTTCGCAACCAATCCACCGTGACGGGAAGTGCATTTGCATTGAAATCGCTGACGGCTGCTTTCATGGAGGCGGGAATGCTGATGCTTTGCTGATGAACCGTTGCGCCGTCAATGTAGAAAATGACTTCGGTTTCGTTCCACCAGATGCGGAAAATATGCGGTGCATCTAACCAACTGCCGTTAATGAGGGTATCAGTGGTTGTGCCGTTGTTGTTGACCCGTGCATACAACGCATTCGTCGTACCAAAGGTACTGAACATGATCCATGACGAAGCAATGGTATTCAAATCGCTGGCAAAACCCACATGCTGGTATGCGTCCGCGTTGAAGGTGGCCTTAAATTCAAGGATATGCCCCGCCGAGGCTATCGGATTGGAATAGGCCACGCTGCCATCCACCGACAAAAGGCCGTTTTGCACAGTGATTTGACTGCCTGTGTTCCAACTCGCGGTTGTCCAATCTCCGGGCAAAGCTGTTCCGCTAAATTCTGCGCCTATTTCGGGTTTGAGCGTGACTTCCCCATCCGTGGTTCGTGTGAGCGCGAGTGTGGGGTCGGGTATGCCGGCGCTGAAATCGGCTTCGGTGGTGTCCACAAATTCACGTAGCTTGGTTACAAAACTCCATGGCGTGTTAGTGCCAAGCGGATTGCCACTTACATCGGCGACTGTGCTACTGACAGTCACATAATAGCGGGTGCTGGGCAGCAAATCGCTGTCAGGATTGAGCGTGACGGTGCGAGTCAAGGAGTCGTAGGTCACGCTGGCGCTTACATCATTGGTTGCCCCATCTTCCCGCAGACGAATCGTGCTAGGCGTGAGGGTATTGGTATCCATCGGTTCGCTGAATTGCACGCTCACATCCGCGTTATAAGCGACTTCCACCGCGTCAGGCTCAGGCGTGCGGTTGGTAATCGTCGGCGGGGTGGTATCTGGCTCAAGGCTGTAGGTGAGGGCAACCTGTGTCAAAATCGGCGTGAGGGCAGGATTGCTGCTTGCCAGTTCCGCCCGATATTGAACATAGCGGGCGGTGACACCTGTATTTGTGCCAGAGGTGGCGAGCGGGATGAAGGCCGTCCATGTGCCATCAGGAATTGTAGTGTTGCCCGTGCGGTAGCTCATGGTTAGCGTTGTTCCCGCAGGCACATTGCTTTCCCATGAAATCGCATTCCATACCGCCAGATTACCCACGTCAAAAATGCGCGATTCAAACACGGCAGGCGACGCATACGGACTCATTCGCAGCCAATCGACGATCAAAGGTGCAGCATTGTTGTTATAATCGCTTATCAGAGGTCGCATTGGACTGACGACAGACACATTTTCGGTGCGTACCACCGTGCCATCAATTGAGAAAATGAGGGCAGTCGCTGTCCATTCAATGCGGTAAAAATGCGGTGTACCAAGCCAACTGCCGGGGATTTCATACTCGGCAACCGCGCCATTGTTGTTAATGCGGGTGTAGAGTTTATCGGTGGTGTCTTTGGTGCTGAACATCGCCCATAACGCCACATTGTTGACATCGTTTCCCAAGCCAATATGCTGGAAGGAATCGGCGGTAAAAGTCGCTTTAAATTCCAGCACGCTGCCTGCGGTGAAAAAGTCCTGTGTGGCGATGAACTGCCCACTGACGGTCATTTGACCACCCGCCACTTGCACGCTGCCACCGGATGTCCACGCTTGCGAATTCACCACCCAGCTAGACGGAATCGTTGTACCTGAAAATTCGCTGCCAACGGTCGGCTTGAGGGTAACTTCGCCATCGTCGGTCTGGGTGATGGCGGTATTGGGATCGGGGGTGCCGGCGCTAAAATCCGCGACGGTGGTATCAATCACCGAAAGCAGCACAGGCACAGTTGTAAAGCTCCAGCCAGCATCCGTGCCAAGCGGATTTCCATTCGCATCGCTGGCTGTTCCCGCCACAGTAACATTGTATTGGGTTTGCGGGGCAAGGTCGCTGATGGGGTTTAACGTCGCTGTGCGGGTTGCCCCCTCATAGGTAACAAGTGCGGCAATATCCTGGGTTGCCCCCTCAGCACGTAAGCGGAAAGTTTGGTCGGTGAAGGTGCTGCCATTCATCGCTTCATTGAACTGTACCGTGACATTCGTATCCAGCGCAACATTGGCTGAGTCCGGCGCGGGGGTGCGGTTGGTAATCGTCGGGGGTGTGGTATCGGCTCCCGTGTTATAGCCAAACGCGACCTGTTCCAGAAGCGGAGTCTTGGCGGGGTCGGTGGTTGCCAATTCTGCCCGATATTGAATGTAGCGCGAATTGCCTGTGAGGGGACTGCCCGAACTTGCGACAGGGGTAAAAGCCGTCCATGTGCCATCGGGAGTCACGGTGTTGCCTGTGCGGTAGCTGAGGCCGATGCTTGTGCCTGCTGGCAGGGTTTCGACCCACGAAATGGTATTCCAGTTGGCAGCCCCCCCCGCATCAAAAATACGCGATTCAAACACGGCAGGCGACGCATACGGACTCATTCGCAGCCATTGCACGGCTACCGAGTCCGCCCCATTGAGTTCGCTGACCAAGACGCGCATTTGCGGGTCACTTCCACTATAGGAATGGGTGACTTTAAATTCGCTGTCCACATAATAGCTCACACTGTTCGGCAGCCATTCAATGCGGTAGAGGTGCTGGTTGGTCGTTCCGGTGGAAAGAATGACGGTTTCTTGGGTCGTACCGTTGATGAAAGTTCGGGCTTTGATTGCCCCACCTGTTGAACCGGTGCTAATCACCGCCCAAGGGGCATCATTGTAATCTGTCCCGAAACCGACATGTTGAAAAACAGTTACCCCAAAGGTGGCGGTAAATTCCAGCACCCGTCCGGCAGAATAAAGTGCGGTGGTGCCAGTACGGGCTTCGTTAACGGTCAACTGCCCCGCATTCACGATGCCTGTACCGCCGGGGTTCCATGTTTCGGTGAACCATCCAATCGGCAGCGCAGTTCCGACAAATTCTTCATCAAGAGCAGCTTTAAGGCTTAACGCGCCATCATCCACCGCCACCACTGAGGTGTTGGCATCGGGTGTCCCGGCGTTGAAATCGGCAAGAGTCGTATCAATCAAGGACATCGCAGGGGTCACAAAGGAAGATTCTGCTGAGATGGCGGTATTGGTAGCCGCGTCGGTAGAAGCCACTGTGAAATAATAGGTGGTGTTGGCGGTTAAGCCACTCAGGGTGACGCTGTGGGTGGTGGTCAGCAAAGGATTGCTGCTGTTTTCGGTTAAAGTCCCCGACACCGTGCCATATTGCACCACCGAGGACGCGGGTTCATGGGTGTCCCATGTAATCGTCGCGGTGTTGTCCAGATTGGCGACGGCTTGGACATTGCTAATCACCGGGGCAACCGTGTCCACAGCATACTGGGCGGTGTAGCTGCCTGCGACAGCGTTAAAAAGAGCATATTCCACGCCTTTGATGGTTTCAGTGGTATAGGCGACTCCGTCTCCATTCACCGTTAGGCCGGTTAACTGTCCGACGCTGGATTGTGTAGGCAGCATGGCCTGTAAGCCATTTGCGCCCGCGCCAACGGAAAGGGTGAAGGTAAGGGTATTGCCGTTCCAGTCCAACCCGCCAAATGATGAGCCGTTGCGTCCATCTAACCAGTTGAGCATTTGCAGGGCGGACACGACAGGCACACCCCGACTCACTGCCGAAGCCACGATCGCATTCGCGCCGGGATGATTCGACAAGTCGGTGTGCATGTTGGTGGTAAATGCCCCATAGTAACCTTCTGTTCCCAAGGCTTTATCCAGCAGGGCATCGGCGGTAAAAGGATAACTTTGCCCGGACTCATCGGTCATTTGGGTGACAGCTTGGTAAACATCAATCATCGTGCCATCAAGGTCAGCAAAACGCATCGGCATCCCTGACCCCGTGAACATGCCGGGCGAATTTTGTATCCAGCTTGGCGGCCAGTAATAATAATTCGTGTCAAACCGTATCCCGAAGTCGTATTGCACTTTGGCCTGTGTTGCCCAATCGCTCCATGCAATGCAGTGGGTACGGTTGGTTTGCGGGTTGTTCAGACTGGTATATTTGGCCTTCCATGCGGCAAGGTCATCGGTGAAGTTGGTGACAATCGAACTGGGAGTCCAATCCGCGCACCCGGTATTAAAATGCACCGCGATTTCAAAACCCTGCGATTGATACACCAGCGCGTTGAAATCGGACAGGGGCGTATTGGTATAAATATAGGAAGTCGAACGCAGACATTCCCAATCCTCTACTGAGCAACCTGTTGGGCTTTGGGTGATGAGCCGGTCAAATTGTCCGGCTGTTCCCCCATTGGCATGGTCATCACCGGTCATGACGATGACAGCTTTTTCGCCACGCGGGAAATACCAGAAACGCGGCAGCGGCATGTTGCTCATGTTCAAAACCAGATTTGCCAGCAAACGCTGCTGTTCATCGGCCTGTGGAATGTCCACTTTGCTCAGGTCAATCCAATCGGGCTGAACATCGCCCGCTTTGTTGCCGTAGAACAAATCATTCGAGCGAATCGGGCTGACTCCATCGCGTTCTTGGCCTGACCATGCAGGATTGCCCTGCCGTGTATAGACCACCGAACGCGCCAAATCAAACGTGAACGTGGCGGCTTGTCCACTGCCGACCGTGTGGAGCGTGACCGCCGGATGATTGGCAGAGGTGGTGGCGTTGGTGTAGAGGGTTGCCAGCGACGATGCGCCGTTCAGGTTATAGAGGTCAGCCGTGCCATGAAATTGGATGGTTTCGTTGACAATCCCCGCCGAATTAATCAACAGGTAGCCTTCGGAGAGTGTCCCGCCTGCATCGGTTAAGCCCAACAAGCCTGCCAACTGCTTATCTGGCTTCATGGCAATCAAATTCCCACCCGCGTTGACCCAATCGGTGAGCATCGTCACTTGAGCGGCGGTCAGGGGCATTTCGCCCAGCAGCACCACTTGATAATCTTGTAGGAGGGTTGCATCAACTGTTGAAATATCTTTGACAGTGAAGGCATTTAGCCCTTCTGTTCGTAAGATTTCGGCAAAGTAGCGTCCAAAATTGTTGCTGGTATGGGACAATACCAGAATCGGCCCACCCGGCCCTTCATCCGGTGGGGGAGGTGGAGCAGCAGCAGTGGTAAACGACCAATTGTAGTCCGCCGCGAGCGCATTTCCCGCCAGATCTTGAATCCCCGCGCCGCCACCTTTCAGCGTGACCGTATACGTGGTGGAATAGGCCAATGCGCTGGACGGATTCAACACCGCAGTACGGCTACTTTGAATATAAGTGACCGATGCCGGAATAGGCGTATTCAGGGCATCACGGAGTTCAAGCGTTGTGCCGTTCAAGGTCGCTGGGTCAATGCCTTCGTTGAAAATGGCTTTCATATCGGCTTCGACATTCACCCCATTTGCGCCATTCACAGGCACGGTTGAAAAAACAGTTGGTGGGGTGGTATCTGGCCCGACATTTTCTACAAACACGACATCGACCCAGTAATTCGACGCATTGTAGGTATCGGTGGGGAAAACCCCGCCCGCCCCATAGCGATACACGCCGTTCGCGCCATCTGTGCCATTTTGTAAGGCTTGCAACGGAGCGCTGAGGTAGGGTGAGGTCGCAAAGTAATTTTCATCTTCGGAATAAAAGCCGTTGGGTGCATGATAGGACACCAGATAGGTGATGTTGGCATCGATGGCGACAGGGGTGGGCAAAAGAGTCTCCTGCCAACCGGACGGACTTTCATTGGCAAAGGTGACTTCTGCCAGCAGCGTCCCTGTTCCTGTCCACAACCGCCCGGTATGTGTGCCTGTGTTCTGGGCAGATTTATAAAAACGGATGCCCGTAATATACCCCGCCGTTTGCGACTGGAATTTAATCCCTACTTCAACCGCGTTGGGGTCATTTTCCGAGACTGCATCGGGGATTAACGCGCCAAAAATTGTGCAGGGGCAGGTGCGCGGTTCAATCGAAACGGTGATGCCTGCGCCGGGAGTTTCCAGATTGCCACTGTCATCCACCGCACGGGTACGAAGGGTCGCTGTGCCAAGCGTTTCGGGAATCCATGCCAACGACCATGCCTCCCGCCCGTTTGCCCGTCGCCATGTTGTTCCACCATCCACCGAAACTTCCACGCCACCGACCACACCGCCGCCTGTATCGCTGGCTGTGCCAGAAATTAGGATGGTACTGCCTACCTGCACCGTACCGTTGTTGGCGGGCGCGGCAATTTGAGAGGCGGGCGGGTCGGCATCTGTAGAAGGTGTGGCGGGCAGCAAATCGTTTTGAAGTGTGGCGGGTTGTACCCCCATATCGGCAAAAAGATTCACGGTCGCCTGCTGCATTCGCACATCCGGCGCGGCATTGCCCCGGTCATGATTGCTGTCCAAGCCCCATGACCATTGCAACGTGCCAGACCCAAACACCAGCGACCCACTCGCCGCACGGTACATGACCAAGTTATGCGTGGCTGTTCCCGCCGCGTATTCCGAGCCGTAGTCCTGAATATATTGGGGAACGTTCACGGTGGTCGTGGACAGGCGCACGAGGCCGGGCGGGCTAAACCCGTTATCCAGCGCTTCATCCCATTCGTAACCCAGCGTGCCATCCGGCAGAGTCGCCACTTGTTCGGGCGTTAAGGTAGCAACATCGGTATTGCGCCAGAAGCGCATTTTGCCATCTGCCGCCGGAACAGTCATTGGATAGGTACAACAGTTAACCGTGAAAATTTGTCCGGTCAGCGCATTTTCGGGTTGTGCGCCTTCGGGGTTAAAACTGCGCGGGTCACGCCATGTTCCTGTCCAGATGTTGGCTTCTGGGTCAATTTTGGCATCGGCATGGGTTTCCTTATAAGAAACCAAGGTACGGTAGGCCGTGCCATCAGCATCAGTTTCCCACCGTGTTTTCCAGAAAATTTCATTGCTGCTGAAAAACGCCAGATTCACCGGGGTCGTAGCATGGTCACGTGCCGCTTCCACATTGGCACGCTGCGCCCCTGACCAATATTCATCATGCCCCACCGAGAGGAAAACCTTGTGTTCAAGGAGTTCCGCGCCGTAACGGTCTGTATCTACGCCTGTAAAATAACTCACATCGTAGCCGTTGCGTTCCAGCCAGCGAATCATCGGATATTCGGCGTTAAAGAACCAATCCTCGCTGCAACACGCCCGGGTGGTAAAGGGTCGGTTGTAGCTGACTTTGTACGCTCGTCCCACAGGCGACCCCGTATACAGGCTGTTTCCGCCGTACTGGTTGTAGGCTTGCCATGTGGTGTCCGCCGTCTGGAACAACAGGTCAGAATTGCCATCATCATCCCGTACAATGAAAATCATGTGGCTGGCATGTCCGTCTTCGGGGTCTTCGCGGACTAATTTGGCGATATATACACCCGAAACGGCGTTGGCTGGAACCGCCCACGCAGCCGAAATTGTCCAGTTGTCGCAATCAATCAGCCCTGTAACGGCATCATTGAGACAGGCGGGTTGCGTTTGCGGCAGCGCGGCGGAGGGTTGGATGGTGGCCTGCTTTCGCGCCCCGTCCCCGTTGTAATAGCCAATCCGATAAATATCAATCCGATAATCGGTAGCATCGGTGGCGACTTTGAAATTGACCGTTTCGCCCTGATTCACGCTAATGTCTGTTGCAAATCCTTGAATACTGGCATCACCCGCGCCCATCACTTCCCACTCGCTCGGCGGATTGCCCGGCTGGCAGTTTTCCGCCACGATTTCATTGGCGGGGGAGACGCAGCCCTGTTGAACCGGTTCAGCAGATACCTGTGATTGAATGCCGACTGCCAGCATAGAAACCAGCAGAAATAGCAGAAGAAAAATCTTATTGAAGTAGGACATTTTGTTACCCTTCAATATGTTATAAGTAATGGGAAGGGAAATTTCCCTCCCACTGGTATAGTTATCGTGAACAGCCAATTTCAACCGAACGACATGCACCGTCTTGACCTCGGATGAAGTCGGTTACGGTGTCCGTGTTTGTCCCGCCATTGAAGTCATCGTACTGCGGGCCGCCGGTCAGGGTGTCGTTGCCACTGCTGCCCACGAGGTTGTCAATGCCATTGCCGCCGTTGAGCGTGTCGTTGCCAGCATCGCCAAACAGATCATCGTGACCGCCTTCGCCGAAAAGGGTGTCATCGCCATCCCCACCGCGTAGGTTATCGCCCCCGTCACCACCGCGCAGGATATCGTTTTCTGTGCCACCCGTGATCGAGTCGCTGTCGCTTTGTCCATCAAGGAAGTCTTCGCCAGCATCCCCGCGTAGGGTATCTGCGCCGCTGCCGCCAAAGATGAAGTCGTTACCTGTATCGCCACGCAGGTTGTCTGCCCCATCACCGCCGAAGATACAGTCGTTCCCGCCGCGTCCATTGACATTATCTGCACCCCCATTGGCATAGATGAGGTCATTGCCGGGTGTGCCATTGAGGGTTTCGCTGCGGTTTGTCCCATTGATGATGTTGGTCAGCTCCAGCGTGGAACATTGCGGTGGGATTTGAGCAGGCGGAATGCAGAAATACCGATTACCAAACAGGCGGGTGACGGGTTGATCTTCACTCACCGTGAAATTCTGGCTTATGCCTGTCGTAGAAATCCAGCAACTTTGGGCGGTTTCGGTGATGGTATAAGCTCCCGGCAGCAGGTTAAAGACAATTTGCCCATTGTTGTTGGTGAAACCAGAGGTAACAACGGTATCGCCTTGTTTGACCGTAAAGAACCAGTTCGGGAGCAGTTCTTCACCCGTATTCTGGACTCCATTGCCATTTTTATCATTGAACTTTTGCACCGTGACCTGCACTGGACGCGGCGGAATGGTCAACGAGAAGGTCTGGCGAGCGCATTCCAGATAATATTGGTGCGCTGTGACGGTCATGGTATAGCCGCCGGAGGGGTAAATGCCCGTGTCCCACCCATTCGGGATGCCATTGGTATCGCCTAAGAAATAATACGGGGCATTGTTTTCTGTGTGGGTATAGGGAGGGCTGCCTTGTTTGGTCAGTGTGAAGTCCACTCTGTCGGGGGCATCTGACCCGCTAAACAGGGCTTGCACGAAAATGATGCCGTTCAGCGATTGACCCTCACTAATTCCGGTGACGGTCATATTGCCGATAGAGCAAGTTGGCACGCTCACCGTCAACATGATCGTGTCCGTCGCTGTTCCCGCACGATTGTCGGTCACAGTCAGGGTCACTTCATGCACTCCGACGGGCAAATACACCACCGGACTGCTGCCTGTCGCAAGTTGCGTGTTATTCCATGTCCACACATAACTTACGATTGTGCCGTCTGTGTCGCTCCCTGTGCCATTCAACTGGAACGCTTCTTGTGTATCTCCGTCTGCATCAACGGCAGTTTGGTCATCGCCGGCGTTTGCTGTAGGCAGCTCATTCGGGTCGCACGCATCGCCCGAACCATCGTTATCAGTGTCGGTCTGGTCGGTGTTGCTCACCACCGGACAATTATCGGTGTCATCCGCTACGGTGTCATTGTCATCATCCGTATCGCACGCATCGCCCGTTCCGTCATTGTCGGTGTCGGTCTGGTCGGTGTTGCTCACCAACGGACAATTATCGGTGTCATCCGCTACGGTGTCATTGTCATCATCCGTGTCGCACGCATCGCCCGAACCATCGTTGTCGCTATCGGTCTGGTCGGGGTTGCTGACCACCGGACAATTATCGGTGTCATCCGCTACGGTGTCATTGTCATCATCCGTATCGCAC
>CAZXCU010000008.1:0-28507 GCA_964639245.1 uncultured Anaerolineae bacterium | reverse complement strand
TATCGCACGCATCGCCCGTTCCGTCATTGTCGGTGTCGGTCTGGTCGGTGTTGCTGACGAATGGGCAGTTGTCAACGTTATCGCAGACACCATCGCCATCTTCATCCCGGCAATTGACCTGAAGGGTGCTGCCGTTGGCGCTGTTGAAAACTGAATCAATGCCGAGTTTGACATCGGAAACCGCTTCAAAGGTGAAATTCGTGGTCGGAGTGACCGCCAGCGCCTTGAATGACACGCTGAACAACACGAAATCAGCGCTTACCGGCGGATTGGAAACACCACCTGCGGCATATTCAATCGTACCCAGCGAATTATCAAAGGTATTCTGGCCTATTGGCGTGAGGGTTGTGCCAGCCGTGATAGACTGCACTGCCAGCACCGTTGGGTCAAAACTGAGTTTTGCCGAAGCGAGATTCAGCGCTTGCCCATCCGTATCTACCAGTACATCCATGCTAAAAACGTCATTTTCGATGACGGTTTTGGTTGGCGGGTCGGTTTTGAGCGTCACAGTTTGGGCGATGGGCGGTTTTTGCACTTTCACGGTGACAGTATTGGTAGCTGTCGCCCCGTCATTGTCGCGCACCGTTAAAGTGACTGTATGTTCTCCCACCGGAAAAACCGCGCTGGTTGTAACCCCATCGGGAATTGTGATGGCAGGCGTATTCCACTGGTAGCTGACAACCGTACCGTCCGCGTCGGAACTGCCGCTTGCACTTAAAGAAACGCTTTGGGTGCCATCATTTTCGCTGTCCGTGATGGCCTGGTCATCTCCAGCGTTAGCCACAGGTGGAATGATAGGCCGAATAGTCAAATTTGCGTCTGCGGCGTTGGTGAGAATAACTGCGCCATCATAGGTTGCTGTGGTTTGGCGTGGAAATGTCGAAACAAAATTCAGAGGAGATTCGCCCGCTCCGATAGCCTCAAATTCGATGTCCGCCAGCGCAAATGGGGCATTCGGAAAAGCACTAACTTTCCCGAATGCAAAATCTATCTGTCCTACCGTGTTGTTATAAGTTGGCGTGATAAGCGGAACATTGAGCGAACTAAGGTTGGTAACGGAATTGACTTTTAAGAGGGTTGGGTCAAAGTTGAGATGAACTTCGGCGAGGTCAAGGGTTGAAGTGCCTTCAACCTGAACGGTAACGGTGAAGCTATCCCCCGTTTTTACGTCAGCAGGTAGTTCAAGTGAAAACTGGACTCCTGTTTGCGCTTGGGTTGGATGTTGTGCAGTAAAGCATAACAAAAGCAACACAAAAAATGCTATGAGCGTTTTTATGTTTAACATATTTTAATTCCTGCAACAATTTTGTGCCGCGTTCCGGCGGCTTAGTTCGTGAAACTCCTAGAAGTAATGTGCGGTTATTCCGGCTCATATTAGGACATTAGTTTAATTTTATCACGTAATGTAATATATACCATTCAAGTTGCATTAAGGTCGCTGATTGATTTACAGTCTTGTTAATTCTAACTTTGATACACCCCATATAAACATGAGCTAACTCAGTCTGGCAAGGCTCTTGGTTTGCTCTAAACGATGAGTCTGAAAAAATCTACAGGTTGCCAGCTAATCGATGTTTTCCTTATGTATTGCCTTCCTAGAATTCCTAGCCCTGTGTTTGTTGAGTTGGTTTCTGTTGACGAAGCGAGGTCGCCAAGTGTTTCGTTGGCTGAAAAAGTCTCTGAAACAGGAGATTGAGAAGGTCAAAGCGCGTCGACAGAGGCATTGGCATCCGAAAAGTGAGCCGGATTGTCCCCATTGTTAGCATGGTGTGAAGCTGAAAGTGGTTCATGGACAGCAGCCTAGACGTTTACCTGCTGCTTGAAAAAAGCGCTCTGCTGGGCTTGCGGGGAAAAACCATGGTGGATTGCCCCCTTTAGCACGGATTGGACGGGTTTTGGCTGCTCTTTTGGGCGTTGGCAGTTAACTCCCCTTCTTGCTAGCGCGACCCCTTGTCAAAGACTATGATAGCCTTGCCAGACAGCATAATGTTCTGAGCGGGATTAACCTCAGCATCAATGCAGGTGACTTCATTGCCATTGTTGGACCGTCTGGCAGTGGAAAGACCACCTTTTTGAACATGATTACGGGGGTAGATGCCCCGACTAAAGGTAGCGCCCCTTACCGTGCGAAGCAACTCAGCGTCAATCGTACTGTGGCGATTCGTCCATAGTATGCTAACGACCAGAAATTTGTGGCAAACTAGCTCGTCGCCCAACTTGAACACACCAACATAGTCCCACTGTATAAACGGTGGCGAATATTCTTCGTCGGCACGGTGCTTTGCCGCAACGTGCTGGGCAGCCTCAAATTCTCCCTATAGATGGAGTTTTTGACCTTACGGGTATTTTTCTGCGAGTACACACTTTCTTAAATTGCTGCGAATTTTACAAAGGTTTAAGACAGGGCTAAGTCAGCGTTTAAGTTGGTGACTTTCTCAGGGCGTATCCTTAGCAAAGATAGCCACGAAGGAAGTAAAACCATGACCCCAGCCAAACGCCTGATTGTTCGCACCGCCCTGATTACGGGCAGCACCTTAGCCACGCTTTTCGGCGCACAAAGCCTTGCCAGCCTTGCCCCACAAACCACTGTTGACACCCAAATTGCGCCATCCGAATCACAGCCGGGCGCACCCAATATCACGATTATTCGCCACGCTGCTGCACCGGAAATCGGGATTACGCCACAAGCCGCTGTTTCTGTGCAACTACAACCGCCTGTACCTGTGATTGTGCAGCCTGCCATCGTCGCACCTTCCCAACCGCGTAGTCAGTCAAGCCGCTAATGCTGTACAGCACCGCGTTCAAAGCCATGGGTTGTCAGATCAATCTCTGGTTGGACACCGAGGAAGATGGTACAGCGATTTTAAGCCGAACGCCTGCCTGGGTGGAAGCCTATGAAGCGATTCTCTCGCGGTTTCGTCCCATGAGTGAACTTTCGCAGTTGAATCAACACATCGGACAACCTGTCGAAGTCAGCGATACGCTGTTAACCACCATTCGTGCCGCTGTCCATGCGGCGGCAATCACAGAAGGGCTATACAACCCCCTCATTTTACAAGCGTTAATTGCTGCTGGTTATGACCGCAATTTTGAGCAGATTCAATCGACCCGGTTTTCAACAAAAGGGATGTCAGTTGCCGAGTGGCGCGACCTACGGATTGAAGAACAAACCGTTGTTTTGCCTGCCCCTCTGGATTTAGGCGGGGTGGCTAAAGGCTGGATTGCGGAACAAATCGCCCAACGGCTGAGTTTGTATGGAACTTGTCTGGTGGATGCTGGTGGTGATTTGGTCGCCAGAGGGACATGGACAGTGGGTGTTTTTAACCCGCTGACTCAAGCTGATGTGGTATCCGTTCGTCTCACGGATGCCGCTATTGCTACCAGTGGCATTGATTACCGCCGATGGGGACACCACCAACATCATTTGATTCATCCCCAAACCGGACGACCTGCTGAAACCGATGTTCTCACTGCCACTGTCATTCATCTCCGAGCGGTAAAAGCCGAAGCATTCGCCAAAACGCTGATTTTGCGCGGCGGTGAAGCCGGTTTGCAATGGCTAGGCATTCATGACCCCACTGCTGCCGCACTGGTGATTTGCAAAGACGGTAGTTTACTTTCGACCCCGAATTTTAAGGAGTTTATCCAATGAAATATGCTGCAATTTTACTTTTGATGGTCATGCTCGTACCAACAGCGCTGGCACAAAGTCCAAGTGCCGACGTTATTACCCTGAATGATGCCACACCCGGTATTGATGTGGTTATTACCCCGCCACCCGGAACGACGGGCGCAGTAGTGCTGCAACTCAGCGGTGCATCTGTCAGTGTGACCGATGAAACAGGGATTCCCGTTTTGGAAGTGGCAGACAGCCGCTTACACGGTTTGGAGCTTCACTTCGCGCCGGATGCCACTCCGCATACAGTCAGTGTTCAGCGCCTGTCCGGTGTAAGTGAGGCCTATGTGACGATTACCGCACAAGAAGATTTCACCATGACCGCGATGCCGTCGGTTATCAACGAACCCGTTCTGACATTAGGGCAGGCGTATGATCTGGATTTGACTGCCAGCGCTCCGGGTCAAACGGTGCAGGTCGTGTTAGCAGAAAATAGTGAAGTGATGGCACGGTTCCCTGCTGCATCAGTCATGGCTCAGGTGGTAGATGCAGATGGCGTTGTCGTCAGTACCCTTGCTGCCAGTCAACTTGATGGGTTGGTGCTGGCATTAGACACAGGGGAATATGAATTGACCCTGCTCAGTGGCAATACAGCACAGGATATAAAAGCGTCGGTGAGTGTGCTGCCAGCACCTGAAGCCATTCTACCTGCTGCTGTGGCAACACAACCAACCGTCGCCTCTACCGTAGCTCCAGCTTCGTGTGCGTTTACCATCAGCCTGAGTTCAACCGAACTTCGCAGTGGGCCGGGTACTGGCTATAGCATTACCAGCTATACCTATCGTAACGAGCAACTCACCGTTGGGGGAATCAACCCTGAAAAGAATTGGCTGTTGGTCAATGGTGTGAATGGAACAGCATGGATTAATCAGTCCACCGGTTTACTCACCGGCGATTGCGCTGCCCTGACTGTGTATAACCTGCCCTTGCGCGATGCGCCGCCCGTTCAAATCAACATTCAAGAAGGAACAAACGGCGAATATGAACACGAGGAGGATGAACATGAGGAAAATGAGCATGAAGAACATGAAGAAGAAGGAGATGACGACTAAGCATGGCAAAAGAATCTCCTTGGATGGATTGGCTGTCCTTCATTTTTAGCGGTGGAATTGTGCTGGTGGTCACAGGGTGGATGCTCCAACAGGGCGCAATTTCCACCTCTCTTCCAGCCACATGGTATCTGATTCGTTCGACAGGGATCACGGCTTATATTTTGATGGTGTTGTCTGTTCTATGGGGATTGGCGGTGAGCAGCCGGGTAGTGAAAGCGTGGTCGCCCGGCGCGCTATCTATGCTCTTGCACAGCAGCATCTCGTGGCTGGCAGTGGGGTTTGCGCTGGCCCATGCGGGTCTGCTCCTGCTGGATGACTATTTTACCTATCATGTCACGGATTTATTTATTCCTTTTATTGGCCCGTATAGGCCGTTCGCCGTGGGCTTAGGCATACTGGCATTCTGGGTCGGGTTGCTGGTAAGCCTCAGTTTTCGTTTCAAGAAGCAGTTGGGACACCGCACTTGGAAAAGCCTGCATTTAACCAGCTATGCTGCTTTTGGTCTGGTGACACTCCACAGTCTTTTCGCTGGCGCAGATGCTCATAACACAGGATTTCGTTTGCTGGTAGGACTCGGAACTGCCAGCGTCATTTCACTTTTAGTGTATCGCGTAGGAAAGAAATGAACATGAGACAAATATTCAAGAACAAATGGGTCTGGATCGGGGTAGTGGGTTTTCTGGGGGTCATCTGGCTGATGATGCAGTTTGTCCCGATGGAAAAATCGAATCCGGCAGTGGCACAAGAACCCAATTGGGATTCGCCTGAAACACGCGCCCTTGCCAAAAGCGCCTGTTTTGACTGCCACAGTAATGAAACCGTTTACCCTTGGTACGCGGATATTGCCCCCATGCGGTTGCTGGTACGGAATCATGTGCTGGAAGGGCGGGAAATTCTCAATTTCTCCGAATGGGATAATACCATGCCGATGGATGAAATCGAGGAAGTCATTAACGAAGGGGAAATGCCACCTTGGGATTATGTGTTGCTCCATCCTGAAGCCCGCCTGACCGATGAGGAAAAAGACGCGCTCATCAACGGATTACGGCAGACGGTCACAAACAGCGGTGGAAACACGGCAACTACAGATGCAGAGGATGAAGACGAGGACGATTAAACCAGTACAGGAAAGGTGAGGGTAAAGACTGAGCCTTTCCCAACACCCTCGCTGTGGGCAGTGATTGTGCCGTTGGCTTTCTCGACCAGCGACTTGACAATCGCCAGCCCCAGCCCTGTTCCCACAACCTGCCGATTACGGGAACGATCTACACGGAAAAAACGGTCAAATAATTTGTCTTTATTTTCATCACTGAAACCTTCGCCTGTGTCTGTCACAGACAGAATTACCTGAGCCGCTTTACAGGTGGCATTGAGAGAAATCGCCCCACCGGAAGGTGTGTATTTAATGGCGTTGCTCAATAAATTGTCCAAAATCATCCGCAAATCAGGCTGGCTAACGGCAGGGGTTGGGAGTGTATCAGAACATTCTAGGGCAAAAGTCAGCCCTGCTTGCTGCGCTTGAATCCGGGTATGGCGGGCGGTATCGTGCAAAAAGGTGGTTAAATCAAAGGGTTCAAGCTCTACCACATGCCGCCCTTCGTCCAGACGCGCCAGCGTGAGTAGTTCTGTCACCAGATGGGCAAGGCGGTCTATTTCAATATCCACTTCCTGTAAATACTGCTGCTGCTGCGCTGGTGGTAAATCCTCATGCTGCATGGCCTGTACCCGCAGTTTGAGACTCATCAACGGATTACGAAGTTCGTGCGCTGCATCGCTCACAAAACGGCGCTGACGGGCAATAAATTGTTCAATTTGCTCTGCCATATAGTTGAAGGACTGTCCCAACTGTCCGAGTTCATCCTGACGCTGCATGGCGATACGTTCGTTGAACGCCCCTCCCGCAATTTGCAGCGATGATTGGTTTAACTTTTTGATCGGATGGACAATCGTTTGGCCTAACCAGAGGGTTGCCGCAAGGGTAAGCAACAGCACAGGCACGGCTTGCACAGCAAATTCAATCCAGTGATGGCGGGCTTCTTCATAAGCAGGCTCCATGGGGGCGGAAATACGCAGCACCCCGACCACATAGCCTTCATGGGTAATCGGCGCAGCAGTATAGGCGGTGTCATGACGAATATAATGTTCAGTACGACCTGCCAGTGCCGCTGTAATTTCAGGTGTTTCAATCGCCTGACCAATAACCGCGCTGGCATGGGTATCCGCCAGAATCTGTCCGCGATTATCAAGCAGGGTCAGATGGTAATTCAGACTGCGCTGGTTGGTCAGCCACGCCCCTAGGTCATTGAAATTCGCCTCATCTTCGCCAAATTCTTCCATCACACCTGCCGCGCTGTTAGCAACAGTCAGTGCCTCTGATTGTAAATCGTGCTGGTAAAACTCAAGCGTAGCCTGATTCAGCCTCTGGACACTCAAGCCGAACAGCGCAAACAAACCAATCAAGGTGACAAGGGTGGTGGTTAAAAAAATACGCCGCTGGATTCCGGTCATCACTTTGGCATATCCAACCGATAACCAATACCGCGCACAGTTTGTAAATAAACGGGTTCGCCGGGATTATCCTCAATTTTGTTTCGCAGCCAGCTAATATGCACATCCAGTGTGCGGGTATCTCCCAGCCAATCTGTCCCCCAGATTTTGTCGAATAGCTCGGCACGGGTGACAACCTGCCCCACACGGGACATGAGCAGTGCCAGCAGATCATATTCTTTCTGGCGCATGTCGAGCAGCACCCCGTTTTTGCTGACGGTATGGGCAGCGATATTGAGTTCAATCTCCCCGATGTGAATTTTATCGACGGGTTGTCCGCCTGTATCGAGTTGCACCCGCCGCAGCATGGCTTTGACATGGGCATGAAGTTCCTGAAATCCAAAGGGTTTGACCAGATAATCATCTGCGCCCAGTTCCAAGCCATAAATCCGGTCAGAGGTATCATCGAGCGCGGTCAGCATGATAATTGGCACGGTGCTGCGCTCCCGGATTGCCCGACACACCTGCCACCCATCCAAACCCGGCATCATGACATCCAGCACCACTATATCGGGTTTTTCCAGCAGCGTGAGACTTAAGCCGGCATGACCCTCATTAGCAACCGAGACCTGATAACCCGCTCTCTCAAACGAATTTTTGAGCGGTCTTGTGAGCATAATATCATCATCGACCAGTAAAATATGTGTCATAGAATCCCTTTGTTTCATCTTAGCGCATTTTGGATGGCAAATTTTAACAGAGACTCAAGGCTGGCTTAACGCCGTGTTAAATCGCACACCCTAAACAGCTACAACAAAGTAGGGGATTGCCAATCCGAAGGTATGGAGATTATTCGGACACCCATCAAGGCACCGACGACCACTTATCTCCTGAAACAACAGAAGGCGTTGTTCGAGCAGGTGTTGGGCGGGATCATTCATGACGACTATCGAGCGGTGGCTTAAGAGAAAAATCATCCCTCGATGAGGTTTTTTGAGGGGGCGGGACAGAATGTAATCAGAAATGCCCTCGTAGGGACGGGATCTCTGCGAGTCCCGTCCGCCAAAGTCGGATTCATTTAAATTCGAATTACCTTGTCCATAAGTGACATCTGATACGGTTTTTACATGCTTTTTCACCACTGGCATGTCTATTCATTTGTGCAAAAATTCACATGAATGAATATTTGAGTGGATTGTGGGATGGATTCGCTGTTATTTCAAGAAATCATGATGCTGCATGAGCGTATTTGCCAAGCTCTCGGCGACCCTAAACGCTTAATGATTCTATACATGCTGAATCAACGCCCGCGTAACGTAGGGGAATTAGCCAGCGAACTCAACATGCCTCAGCCCACTGTTTCCCATCACCTCAAAACACTGCGGGAACGTTCTCTTGTCAAGGTTCATAAAGAAGGAACGACCGTTTGTTATTCGCTGGCAGATAAGCGGGTCATCCAAGCACTTGATTTGCTGCGTAGCGTGCTGAAGGACACAACCGCCACTCAAGCGCGGTTAGCCGAATTTAATGCCCTTTCTGCCGAACAATCGGAAATGGAATAGCGCCATTTTGTTGGAAAGAGAGACAAATTTTATGAAAAAAGGATTTGCAATCAGTCTCATAGGAAGCGGTGGTTTGTTGCTGCTGCTGGGTGGTCTGATGGCAAGCTGTGCACCGGATACCTCCGCGCCAGCCTCAAAGGTAGAGCGCATTGAACCGGCACAAGCAACCCGGGTTGCGGTCAACCTTCCGGCGACGGTTGAATGGGTTGAACCGTTTACCGACCAAGCCTGTCTTGACTGTCATACTAATGAAGAACAGTTGACGTTGCTCGCTTTACCGGATGAACCCACGGAGACGCTTTCCGAAGGGCCTGGTTGAGGTGGCTCCGTGGCTCCGATGGAGCCATGGCAGCGCGTCTGGATTGACGCATCCACTTATACAACAGATGTACATTCTAAAATCAACTGCACCGATTGTCACGGTGGGCAGTCTGTGGACGATATGGAAACCGCCCATACTGCGATGGTGACTTCGCCTACTACGGATGCAATGGCAACCTGTGCCAAATGTCACCCGGACAATACCCCCGCCAATATGAACAGCCTGCACACCAATTTGCATGGATATGATACGGTGCTGTACGAGCGGAGTATCCCGGAAAATCATGCTACCCTCGAAGAAATGCAGTCTAATCACTGCGATAGCTGTCACACTACCTGTGGCGATTGTCATGTGAGCCAGCCTAACTCGGTTGGTGGCGGTCTCTTAAAAGGGCATACCTTTGTAGAAACCCCACCCATGAGCCAGACCTGTACCGCCTGTCATGGCAGCCGGGTGAAAAATGAATATTTCGGGCTGAATGAAGGCATCCCCGGCGATGTGCATTTCCGCGCTCGCATGGCCTGTTCGGATTGCCACACCAGCGAAGAAATTCACGGGATTACCACCGCCGAAGACACCCACCGTTATGATGGTGAGCAAGAACCGCGCTGTGAATCGTGCCATCAAGAGCAAATTGGGGTCGGTTCGGGTATTCCTCAGCATGAAGTGCATGGCACAGAACTGCTTTCCTGTCAGGTATGCCACAGCACCACCTATACCAATTGCACCAACTGTCATGTCGAACAAACCGAAGAGAAGCAGGCGTTTTACCGGATTGAAGAACACAGTTTAGGCTTTTTCATCGGGCAGAATACGCTACAAAACGCCGAACGTCCTTACCAATACGTCCCTGTCCGTCATGTACCTATCGACATCAATTCGTTCAGTTTCTATGGCGAAGATCTGCTATCCAATTTTGATAACCGCCCCACATGGGTATACGCCACGCCACATAACATTCAGCGGATTACCCCACAAACTGAAAGCTGTACCTCCTGTCATACCAATGACAGCGTATTTCTCACCCCAGATAAGGTAACAGACGCAGAACAAACCGCCAATTTACAGGTAGTGATACAAAGTGCGCCGCCGCTGCCCGAAGGTTATGAAAACGTAGTGACTGCCCCCGATTCGGTTGAAACGACTGAATCCGCCGCAGAAGAAACCACCGGCGATGACAGTTTCTGGGGTGAGGATGCCCCCGCCGAAACACCTGCTGGCGACGATAGCTTCTGGGGCGAAGACGCGCCCTCTGAAACGGAAGCGCCGGATGGGGATGAGAGTTTCTGGGGTGAAGACCCGGAAACACCAGCATTAGAAGCAACAGAAAGTTCGTCGGATGACGCTTTCTGGGGAAATTGAGATTTATAGTACAAGGAACAAATCAATGAAAAAATTAGTTCTCCTGCTCATGTTATTTGCACTGGTGATGCCAGTGTATCTCGTGACCGCGCAAGAGGCGGCTGTTGTAACCCGTCTCGAAGAATACAATGCCAGTCTCCCACAAGGATATGGTGTTACCTCGGTTGAAGATTTTAATGCTCAACTTGCCGAAAAAGAATTTGTCTTATTGGATGTACGGGAAGTTGCGGAGTATGAGGAAGGTCATATTCCCGGTTCCTTTAATGTGCCGATTCGTGAATTGGGCAAAAATCTCGCGCTGATGCCCGACCTGAATGCAGACATCATGGTCATCTGCAAGGGTGGCGGACGCGCAATGCTGGCAATGGCTTCGTTGAATATTCTGGGTTATAACAACGCCAGAATGCTCAAGGGTGGTTATGATGCGTGGGTCGCTGAAGAACTCGAAGTGACCGTTGAGCCATTTGTCCCCGAAGCAGGCACTGCGCCAGAAGTTGACCCCGCCATTTTAGAAGCGGTTGACACCTATCTGAGCAACTTGCCCGAAGGCTACAGCATTGTTAAACCCTCCGATGTGGCGGTTGAACTGGTTGAAAATGCCCCGATTTTGCTCGATGTTCGCAGCCCAGAAGAAGTTGCTAAAGATGGTTCTATCGAAGGCTCACAGAATATCTGGATTAATGAATTCATGAGCCGCCAGAGTGAACTTCCCGCCGATAAAGAAGCCAATATCGTGGTGTACTGCGCGAGTGGTTTCCGGGGTGGGATTGCGACAGTGATGCTTGAACTGCTCGGTTACAGCAACGTTCGTAACATGGGCGGTGGTTTCAATGCGTGGAAAACTGCCGAACTGCCGATTGTGGGTGGTTTCAGCCTTGATAGTTACGTTGCAAGCTATATTACCAATCTCCCCAACTCTTTTAACGCCGTGCGCGTAGAAGAACTGGCCGAAGAATTGGCGGCTGGCAATGAACTTTTGGTCGTTGATGTGCGTTCTGCCGACGAATATGCCGAAGGCCACATCGAAGGTGCAATCAACATCCCGATTAACGAAGTAACGCAGAATTTGGCGCTGCTGCCAGACCTGAACGCCAATATCGTGGTGGTATGCGGTAGCGGACACCGTTCCGCATTAGTGATGACTGCCCTCAACTTGGTCGGTTACACGAATGTCCGCAGCATGATTTCTGGTATGGGCGGTTGGACGAAAGCCGAACAACCCGTCACCGATGTTCCCACAGAAGCGGTGGTTGGTGCTGCCCCGGCAGTGAATGCGGCTGCATTTGCTCCCGTGGACGCTTTTGTGACCAGCATTCCCGAAGGCTTTTTTGTGGTGAAACCCGCTGATCTGAGCGTTGAACTGATTGACAATCCGCCCATTTTGATTGACTTGCGTACCGACAGTGAATGGGCAGAAGGCCATATCGAAGGCGCAGTCCATCTCCCTCTGCGTGATTTCATGACCCGCATGAGCGAATGGCCTCAAGACAAAACCGCCGCCATTGTCCTCTATGACAACCCGACTCACCGCAGCTCGATGGCGCTGGTGTTCATGAAGTTGATGGGCTACGAGAATGTCCGCGTGATGGCAGGTGGGATTGGCGGATGGACTGCTGCTGAACTGCCACTTGTGACCGACTAAGGGATGGAGTTTTAGGAATCTGCTCTCATATGGGCAGATTCTCCCTTTAACATATGTTATCCCATAACCAGCCACCAGCAGATAGGAATTGTAATGTTTAGTTCAGTCAAAATATGGTGCTGGATATTCCTTACGGTAGTGTTGTTGGGTAGCAGGGAAGTTGCTGCCCAAGAACCAACACCTAGCCCGGCACCGGGAGCCGATTGCAGCGAATGCCATCTTGATACTGTGACCGAATGGCAGGACAGCATCCATGCACAAGCCTATCACGACGCGGCTTTTCAAGAAGCATGGCAAGCACAGGATAGCAAAACAGAGTGTTTGGCCTGTCATACCACAGGATTCACAGCACGAAACGGGGAATATGAACAAGCGGGTGTGACCTGTAAGGCTTGTCATGGGGAAACCCCTGCCACCCACCCGCCGGATGCAGTGTCCGTGGATGTGACTGTCGATATTTGCGCGGACTGCCATACAACTACATATAGTGAATGGAAAGCCAGCCTGCACGGCGAACAGCAGCTTGCCTGCACCACCTGCCATACGCCACATCGACAGGAACTGCGCTTTGCCACAGCCAATGAACTTTGCTTGAACTGCCACACTGAAGCGCAGAACGATTACGCACATGTGACCCATTTAGAACAAACCTGTGTGGATTGTCACTGGTATCGCAGTTTAGATGAAACGGCGCATATCATGACAGGCAATTTATTACCCACAGGGCATGATAGCCAAGTCGAAACACATACCTGTGTGGATTGTCACGAAAACTTACCCGAAAATGCCGAAACCGTGGCGGTCTCAGAGTCAGAACATCCCTTGCTTGAAACCCAAATACGCATTGACGAATTGGAAGCCGAAGTCAAATCCACCCAAGCGGAGGGGGATAACCAAGCCGCAATACGTCTAATGGCGGGTTTGGTCTTGGGAATTGCGGTCACAGGCGTAGGTTTTCAAGGGTTTGCCTATTTCCGCCGCAGGAGGGCATGATGGACGAAAAATTCATCTCGCGGCGCGATTTCGTGAAAATGATGGCAGGGTTGGGGATGAGCTTGCCTGCCATCGCTGTACTAGGCAATGCGGAAAAACTCCAAGACCTTCTCCGGCAAGAAAAGGAACTAGATGCTGTTGCCCTACGCCCCGCCAGTAATGTCACCTCAACGGGCAGCCAACATCGGTGGGGAATGGTCATTAATCTGAATACCTGCATCGGTTGCGAATACTGTGTCTATGCCTGTCAAGCGGTCAATGATGTTCCAGACGATATGCGCTGGAATATTCATCTTGTCGAGCGCACCGAAACGGGCAATATTTTTCATATGACCCGCCCTTGCCTGCATTGTCAGGATGCCCCCTGTGCAGTAGTTTGTCCTGTGGGGGCAACGTTTGTCCGCGATGATGGCATCGTCATCATGGATTACGACAAATGTATTGGCTGTCGTTACTGCCAAGTGGCCTGTCCCTATGAAGCACGCAGCTTCAACTGGAAATCGCGCGAAGAATCGAGTGGGTATCAACCGACATGGGGCAGCGCCGAAGTCGAACATCGTCCACGCGGAGTGGTTGAAAAATGTACTTTTTGCGTGCATCGGATTGACCGTGGCTTGGCACAGGGTTTAATGCCCGGCATAGACCGTGCGGCAACTCCTGCCTGTGTTAATATTTGTCCGGTACAGGCACGGCTTTTTGGCGATTTGAATGACCCGAATAGTCCGGTTTCTCTGGCACTGGCGAATAACCCGACATTTCGTCTGCGGGAGGACTTGGGGACTGAACCGAATGTCTATTATATTCCGCCGGAGGGCATGGCCTTATGATCAATACACGCCGTCAGTACCTTGACCTGACTTCACCAATGACCCTCTGGTTGATGTTGCTTGGGCTTTTGCTCGGTATCGGGCTTATTTCGGGACTCTTGGTATTTATCAATGGGCTAGAAATCACAGCCCTCAGCAATCGTGTTCCGTGGGGATTATGGATTACGGTTGATCTTTCTGCGATTGCACTCGGCGCGGGCGCGTTTTCCCTCTCCACCATTGCCTATATCTTTCGCGTAAAATCTTTCCAACGGATTGCACGCATTGCAGTATTTGTCGGGTTGGTCAGTTACACTGCCGCGATGCTTGCTCTGCTGATGGATATTGGGCGGCCTGACCGTTTCTGGCATCCTGCTGTGTACTGGAATATTCATTCCGTGCTGTGGGAAGTCACCATGTGCGTGCTGCTGTATTCTACGGTTTTAATTGTGGAATTTGCGCCTATTTTTCTCGAAAGTGAAATTGTGCGAAGCCGTTTCCCGCGTGCGCCACAGTTGGGACATCAGCTACATCGCCTGACACCCATTGTCTCCGTATTCGGCCTCGGCTTGTCCCTGCTGCATCAATCTTCCTTAGGGGCAACCTATGGGGTGCTGGTCGCCCGTCCCATCTGGTTCAAACCGTCCATGCCAGTGATGTTTATTCTCTCTGCGGTTGCGGCGGGGGCAACTTTTACACTCGGACTGACCATTTTCTATGAAAATATCATTCAGAAACGCAAAATTGATGCCGCTTTACGTCGGGCAATTGCTACCTTTGCCGGGCTTACCATGCTGGCCTATCTTTATTTAAAATTATGGGATTTTCTGGCGACCAGCTACTACAGCCATTTACCTGCCCGCAGTGAATCTGCCGATTTACTCAGCCGCTCGACCCCTTATAACTTAACTTTCTGGCTCATCGAAATCGGAATGGGGGCGTTTCTTCCCACCCTTATTCTGCTCACCCCGCGCTGGCGGCAACAGGATTTTTGGGTGGTGGTGGCAACGCTTTTAAGCATCATCGGCATCATTGTGAATCGCTGGAATGTCACCCTCTCCGGTTTAATTGTGCCAATGGATTGGTCGCCCGGTACGGCAGAGCTATTCCCTGTGAACGCCTATATCCCCAGTCTGGTTGAATGGGGCGTGGCGATAGGAATTATGGGGTATGTGCTGCTCATGTACACCTTGGGACTCCAGTTTTTACCCATGTTCCCCGAAGATGATGAATCAAAACACT
This sequence comes from uncultured Anaerolineae bacterium, assembly GCA_964639245.1. Lineage (GTDB taxonomy): Bacteria > Chloroflexota > Anaerolineae > Aggregatilineales > J027 > SB15. Next base: position 13,363 of record CAZXCU010000008.1, on the reverse strand, counting down.
GAACTGAAAAGAACAATCTAGCCCTCAACAGCTAGATTGTTCGCGTGGCTGACCTGAAAATTTTCTGGGGACATGTGTGCGATTTAGGTGGTTCATGGGCGGAGGGGCATTGCCAAATTCCGTTTACACAAAACGATTGACACTCTCGCTCCTGCCCCTACCCGGCTTAAGCGACATGCCTTAACTGGCTTCGCTTGGCTTGGGTAGTTGCCTAATCTACTATTTCACGGATACCCTCATGGGCAGGTATCGCTCACTTCCAGCTTGGTAGAACCCCTTTACCCGCTTCGCTTACGTGAATTACGTCTCAAATGACCGCTAAAAACTCCCCTGCCTGATTTATCCCCACTTTCCCAACGGCTATACCTCGGATGGTGCTGGGGCTAGAAAAGCCGGGATAATTCGAGATGGGGATATTGCGGATTTCTCATACCTGCATACTACAATTTAACTGCCTTACCCCTTGCGAGGCTTTTGCACCCCGCAAAATCCCTATTTTGCTGGTGCTATATGAATTTACCCTTACCGTTGCTTCCGCAGGAAATCAGCGCCGTAGTGGTAACAACAGAATCCCTCACCTAAAGGTGAGGGAGTATCCCGAAGGAAGGCTAGCCGTACCGTAGGATTTCGGAAACCGTTTTACGGGCAGCCGAAAGCGCGGGCAACAGGCTGGCAACAAAAGTAAGGCTCATGACCCCGACCAGTCCAATCACAATCGGAACAAAAGTGAGTTCCGTTTCCAGTACCCCTGTAAATCCGGTCACATCAATTAAAATTACTTCCATCCCCAGCATGATGGGCAGACCCGCTATCCACGCCAGCAACCCGACCACCAGACCTTCTGTCACAAACTGGGTTGCAATGGCGGAGGAACCAGCTCCTACCGAACGCATCACACCAATTTCCTTTTGGCGTTCAAACACGCTCATGGAGAGCGTAATCAGCAATCCCAGCGCCCCAACCAACGCAATCAGCAGGGCAACCATCTGAAAAATGACCTGAAACGAGGTATAGGTCTGCGTGATGTCATTAACTACTTGGACATAGTTCGTCGCTAAAATGGGTGTCCCCGTTTCGGCAAAACGATTGCTAATTGCGGTGATAAGCTCATCTACCTCCTCCACACTGAGATCATCTGCCGTCGTAGAGAGAAAATAGGACTGTGGACGGGTAGTTCGCCCGGATTCTGTCATAGCGGCAAGCGTTTGCCAGTCCATCCAGACCTGATCAAATGGATAATCGGCAACGCCTATGATAACAACTTCCATCGCCCGCCCCGGCACTTTCATGATAACAGTGTCGCCTGCGCTTCGTTCCATCGCCTTTGCCAGTTTACTGGAGATGATGATGCCTGTTTCCACCGTTGCAGGTGAGATGTATGTACCATCTTCAAGTGTAAATTCAAAGGAAGACCGCTCGGCGGTTGTATCGTACCCGTAAGCATAGATTTCACCCGTTGAGGCAGCGACTGCTTCCGGCTTGAACCCTTCAAATTCAACGGCGATCTGAAAGCCGGGTTCAATCAGGCGGATTGTATCCGCAAAATCTGCCTGCAACACGCTGGTAATTTCTGCTGATTCGCGGGCTTCAATGGGCATCAAGGCAATCTGCGCGTTGTAGTTTTTGTCCACAAGATCAAGCGAGGCGTTGAGCTGACTAAAAATCGAAAGGATGCCCATAAACGCACCCACCGCTACCGCCAGCGTGAGAATGGTAAAGGCCATCCGTGTCTTTTTCAGCGTGACGTTGCTCAACCCCTGACGAATGGTGGTCGGGAGGGGCAGGGAATGGATGAGGTGTGCCAGCGGCCCTGTTCCGTAACGGGTATCAATCCCCAGATCGGTCATAGCGTCCAGAATCCTGACCCGTGTTCCGTTCCAGACAGGCAGCAGTGATGCCACTACAGGAATAAGCAGCCCCATCGCCGCGCCAAGCACAATCGAGAACAGGGACAGTTGAAAGCCATCCAGCAGAATGTTCATTTCCGGCGCGATGCCCTTTGCCATTGCATCGCCCGCAGGGATACCCAGCAGTACCCCCGGAATCACCCCTAATATTCCGTAAACAAACGCAATCCCGGAATAGATACGGATGTTATCCCAGCGGGAAGCCCCCAGCGCTTTCATAAGCCCGATTTGCCGCTTTTGCTCCACGACAATCGCAGAAATGACGTTAATCACCAGAAAACCGGAAACAATGAGCGCCGCCACCGCTAAGGTACTCATTAAGCTGCCGGTGATGCGTGCCCCTTGCAGCAGGATACTGTCGGCGGGGTCTTCAACGGTGGTGGCAATCGGCGTATAGGCGGTGTCATTGGCAATGAAAGTTGTTACCGTTTCAATCTGTTTTTCGGCGGCGGCAAAATCCGTGAAACGCAGCCAAAAATTCGTAAATCCCGTCAAACCAACAAGCGATTTTGCATCTTCGATATGTGCATAAATCGCCTTTTCGGGGTCTAACATTCCGGCGTAGGCATCAAAGACCAAGCCAGAGATTGTCCATGATTCTACCGTGCCTGAAGCACTGATCACCCGTAAAAACAGGCTATCTCCCACGTTCAAGCCAAATTTATCTGCGAGTCGTTTTTCAAGGACAACTTCGTTGGCACCACTGCGGGGAAAATCACCATCCAGCAGGCGTAGCGGTTGGATAGGTGCATCATCACCAAAAACGCTCATCAACTGCCCGCTGTCATCCAGTATTGCGTAGGCTTTGACTTGCCCTTCTTCAAACTCCGGCGCGGTACTGTCGGTTTTAAAATAAACGGTTTGCGCTTCAATCCCACCGACCACCGTTGTCACATCGGGGAGGTTTGCCAGTGTGGACAGGTAATGAATATCATCCACTGTTTCATCGGGTCTGGTGTTTACCGTGATCTGTGCCATCGCCAGCCGATCTTCTTGAATGTCTTGTTCAAGCTGGCTAATCAAAGCGTCGCTCATGGTGAACAGCGCCACCGTTCCGGCAACCCCTACAAAAATAGCGGCTGAAACGAGCAAGGTTCGCCCTTTACGCGACAGCACATCGCCCATGATTTTTTTCATATGAACACGAAACATGATACTTCTCCTCAACTGTTTTGATCGTCTTTCGTGAGTCGGTTAACGGCTATCAGGGTGAGGCCGAGTCCACTCAGGTAATTCAACAACCCTTGCAGCGCGGCTTGATCAGGAATTGCCCCGGTAATAACCGTTTCTCCGTTTTCTAGGTGAACAATGGTCATGCCTTCAAACTGGTGACGCTCATCAAGATGGCTGTTGACACGTATCTCGTAAATGGGTTGGTTGCTCATATTGTCCTCAGTCCGAAGATACTACGGACAAACATGGCACAATCTGACTATGCCGTGTTCCAGAGACAAACTTAAATGTGTTCATCGAGCCAGTCGAACATGCGCTGAGAGGAGACGGCTACAGCGCCAGTCTGACAGTGCATTGATCCGGTAGATTCGTTCTCAAAAAACAGATATTCCTTCGGAGAGGTCAATGCCTCGTAGGTTAGCTTGCCGCTTTCAGGAGATACCCATTCTGATTCGCCATCCATAATGAGTACGGTGCAGGTAATTTGACCAAGAATGGCTTTGTTATCGTATTCCTTGAATTTGATGAACAACTCAGAAGGCGAACTTGCACCATATTTCCACTGGGCTGCTTCTACCCACCAAACATAGCGTTCCGGTGCGCCGGCAAGAAATTCAGCGAAGGCAGCATCAAAGGCGACAGGATCGGAGTCCAGCAAAGCTCCCATTTCAGGGAAATCACTAAAAAGATAGGCGTTAATCCAGTCTGCCCAACTATAAACAGGCGGATTAGCGATGCAAATTTTGACACGTTTTTCAAAAGCCGCGGCTCGTAAAATAATCCCACCGCCAAAGCTGTACCCCATGATAGCGACACGATCAGGATCAACCCCCGGTTGAGCAATCACATAATCTATGGCAGGCGAAATGACATTTTCCCAATCGGGACGATAGGTTAAACCTTTGAGACGCAGCGCCAGCCCTTGTCCCGGATGGTGCAGCAGCAGGCAGTGATAACCGCGCTTGATGCAGCCTTCCGCAAGGTAAAGAATGTCTTCAACGGAGGCATCCTGCCCTTGGTGGGCAATCACGACGGGAGCTTTTTCCGCCGCAACAGGCGAACGGAAAAAATAGGCAGGCATGGCACTGTCTTCGTAAGGCACTTCAACATATTCACCGGGGATACCGAGCAGTTGCAATCCCTTCACAAAAGCATCACGGGTAGCTTCAGCACGTGGACGGACATCAGGATCATCACCCGACGATGCGTAAATCAAGCCTGCAAAATAATACTGGGCGACTCGTAAATAAGTTTCACCCGCGCTGATGGCATGACCCTGTGATTCGCTATTTTGAGCAACCGCAAGGAGGCGATCAGCGGTTTTGAACCATTCGGCACGCCATTGGACTGTATTACCAGCTTCAATGCGGCTGACTGTATCCAGCACCTCTGCAAGATCAGCGGTACGCTGCCAAGCATGTCCCAAGAAAAAGATTACCCGTTCATTCATGAGGTCTTCGGCTATAAATTGGTGGGCATACCAAGGAACACCATCGGTTTGTGCCGCGTTTTGTTTCCGAAAGGCAATCGAACCCGGTAATCCCATGTCAAGAGCAACAAGGGCGCTCATCATGACAACCTGTTTGAGCAAATCACGGCGAGAGAGGTTTTTCATAGGAAATCTCCATATATGCTATCTGTTACTAGCATAGGAGAGGTGCGAAAAAGGGTCATGTATCCTGAGATACATTCAGGGATACATTTTTTAGAGGAGTTTTAGTTCCTGTGCACGCATCACCGCGTGCATCCGATTTGACACATCAAGTTTTTCAAGAATGTTATGAATATGGCGCTTGACTGTCCCTACAGTAATGGAAAGCCTAGCAGCAATTTCTTGGTTGGACTGCCCTTCAGCCATCAAAGCGAGAACTTCCAATTCACGGAGACTCAGCAGATCCGGTTGGGGCGGTTTGGGTTGTTCTACAACCGCAAGCAAGGTATCCACAAAGGCAGGGGCGGCAGCGCGAACCTGTGGCAGCAGGGCCCGCACGTCTTCGTCTAAAAAGGGACGGTAAAAACCTTCCGGCGCGGCAAGTGCAATGGCCCGTGTAAGATAATCCACCGCTTGCGCCTGCCGATTGAGCAAGGCGCAGGTCTGCACTTGCAAAAGGTAGGTCGTCAGGAGCCAGCGATTCAAGCCGCGTCCCGCAAGGTAGGATTCCAAGCGGGTCAGCCATGCAGCGGCTTTTTCCGGCGGCTCACATACCATCAGCACCCGCCCATAAGTGAGATAGGCTTCCATACGGGTAAAGGTAAAATTTTCCGTCGGGGTAAGGCCACAAACCGCTAGCCACTGACGGGCAGCATCCTTATCCCCGAATCGCAGACGTAGATCAATTTCCCATGCACTAAACCAGAGTGATTCCCAGTAACCTGATTGTTGAGAGCGCAGAAATAGGCTATGCAAGGTCTCCACCGCCGTTTCTTGGTCGCCGCGTGCAAACTGAACCAAGGAGTGATGTGCCATACACAGGATGATCTGGCTTTCTAAGCCGGCCTGCTGGCTCAGCGTGACCGCCTGTTCAAGGTCATTCCACGCGCCGGCCACATCATTGGCCTCGTACTTTAAGACTCCGCGCCGCGCCAACAGATTCGAGGCAACAGGTAAAATAGTACCGCTCCGGTGAATGATGCTCCGCAAAGCGGTGTTGCACACCTCAAGCGATTGATGCCGCTGCCCGTGAAAATAGTAGGCGGCAGCAAGGGAAGATTGAGTCACCACGCTAAATAAGCGCAGGTCATACCCTTCGGATAGGCGAACCCCCTGTGTAAGTGAGTCGATAGCCTCTTGAATGTGGCTGCCAATAAATTCGTGGGCATTACCAATTGCCCAGTGAGCAATCGTTTGCCAGTAACGATGTTGCTCTCCCAGCAGCGTGAGTCCATCCGTTGCACATTGGAGCGCCAATACCGCATTGTAACGCGCAACCGCAATCGTACTCCGCAGCACCAAGGTTTTGCCGAGTTCCCCTGCATAACTGGCAGAGCGCCGAAATTCCATTTCAGCGGCTTGGGCATATTCATCTGAGAGGGACAATTTACTGCTTAAGGCAAGCATCCAAGCCATGAGCATGGCAAGCTGTCCCCTGCTTCGGATATAGGCATCTGGAAAAGCGGACAGCCACTCCTGTACTGTGCCTAAGCGCCCGTGATGAATCAAATCTTCTGCGACTAGCACCACCAATTGTTCAAAATAATCCAGATTACCCGACGCCTCAGCAGCACATCTGGCATGGTAAATGGCCTGCTCCATCATGTCGTTTGTTTTGAACCATGCCGAGGCACGGTTATGCAGCATCGCCAATTCATTCAGACTTAAGGTGGTACGGAGCGATTCCGCAAACAGAGAATGATAACGGTACCAGCGACTTTGATGATCGAGAGGGCTTAAAAACAGATTCTCATCTTCCAACTGCTGGAGCAGGGCTTGCCCATTGTCCCCTCCTGTGACCGCGTTACACAGGTCAGCGGTAAAACGTTCCAGAATGCTGGTCTGACGCAGAAAATCACGGAGCGGCGCGGCAAGATGGTTTAACACTTCGTCGGTAAGATAATCCACAATATAGCGGTGACTTCCGGTAAAAGTGGCAACAAACGACGCAGAATCTGGCTGGTTGCGGAGTGACAGCACTGCCAGATGCAGGCTAGCGATCCAGCCTTCCGTCCGCTGATTAATCGCTTCGATCAATTCGGTCGTCAGGTTTAGCCCTTTCACCTGTTGCAGGAACTGAGTCGATTCCGCCAGCGTAAAACGTAAATCGCTTTCTCGAATCTCGTTCAACTCGCCATTTACCCGCCACTTGCTAAGGGAAAACGGCGGATCAAACCGTCCAAGCAAGATCACATGGCAGTCCGGCGGTTTGTGATCGAGCCAGAACGACACCAGACGATGCACCTGTTGGTTATGAATCACATGATAATCATCCAGCACGGCGACACAGGGGAGCGCTGCCTTTTTCAAATCACTGACAAGCTGTGTACCCAGTGTTTCTATAGGCGGTAGCATCCCAGATTGCAACATCGTAACAAGCGTTTGCCCGATGGACGGGTCTAGCCGCTGAAATGACGCGATCAGATATTGGAGAAACCAGACAAAATCATTGTCGTTGGCATCAAGGGTAAGCCAGACAACAGGTCTATCGAGCGTGGCAAGCCACTTGCTCACTAGGGTGGTTTTACCAAACCCCGCAGGCGCAGAGATTAACGTCAAACGCTGATGAATCCCGTTCTGAAGCATAGCATGAAGCCGTGAACGGTGAATTGATTGTGGGCGAAATGGCGGAATATGAAACTTGTCTGCAAGTAAAGGTATCAATGTCTGGCCCATTTTCTAAAGACAAGATTTTCTCTATATTAACGTGTCATCGCGGTAAAAGAAATAATACTAAGTTTTTGAAAATAGCGCTTTTCGAAAGAAATCCTTTGAATTCCGGCGTAAACTTCCATTTTTTCCTGACTAGATAATGTTTGAGCATGACCTATTCAGGATAATCGACTCCTACTCTTACGGACATCTTAATTAAAAACAAAAAGATTGCGGACAGCATACTCTTGTCCATTAGTGAGCCTTGCTAGGAGCAGCAACCCCTCACCCTAGCGTAATGACAACATTCCCTTTTTTGTGCCCTTTGTCGACATATCGGTGCGCCTCAGCGATTTGTTCTAGGGAATAGAAACTGTCGGTGACGGCTTTTACCTCTCCGTCTTCAACCAATTGTTTTAGTAAGAGCAAATCTTCAAGGTTTGGCTTTGGATTACCCTCATCGACGGATATATATTTGCCCTTGGGAGTCAGGGCTTGCTGGCACTGCGTCTTCAAGGTCGAGCTTTTGCGTTTCCCAACCGCATCAAGAATGAAGTGATAACGCTCGTCTCTCGCTGCTAGTTCTTCTTTTGTGTAATCAATAACTGCAACGGCCCCCAATGATTTCACGAGTTCCACATTCCCCGTGCTGCACACTCCGGTCACTTCCGCACCAAAGAATCGGGCAAGTTGTACGGCGGCAGTTCCTATAGCTCCCGATGCGCCATAAATAAGGATTTTTTGCCCGCTTTGAATAGTTCCCTTTTTCAAGAAATGCAGGGCTAAAAGGCCACCGTAAGGAATGGCAGTGGCTTCCGCAGAAGTTACATTAGAAGGCTTTGATGTCATCACACTAGGAATTGAGGCCGGAAAGTGCGGCGCATCTTTCTCAGGCAGGCAAATGTATTCGGCATAGCATCCGAAGCGGGTACCCGTAAAGCCAAAAACTTGGTCACCCGGATGAAATTGTTTAACCCCGTGACCTGTTGATTCGATTTCCCCCGCAAATACCAGCCCCAGTATCGGATTTCTCGGTTTTCTGAACCCAACAGCGAGCCCCATGAGTAGACCAAGTGGATGCCAGAACGGCAGTGCAAAACCCCTGACGATACAGTCACTCGCGGTGACTGAGGTCGCATGAATTTTTATGCAGACTTCATCTTTTTTAGGATGTGGTTTTTTGACCTCACCGAGTTGAAGAACGTCGGGTGTGCCATAGCTGGTGCATAAAATCGCTTTCATGAAATCGCTCGGTCTTCTTCAAAATCACATATTCCTATTTTCTATACGTAAGACCACGCTCCCAAGTTGTAGCGCTAAACATATTTCCTAGCAAAATCTAAGCCATTAACGGGTTATTTCCCATTGGCAATACACCTTTGCAACTTCGTAACGTTTCGCTCATAAACAGAGACAGAACAGAAGCACACTGAATTTTACGTGATGGAGAAAGCTGCATTGATCACGCCAGAACATAACCGACTTACGGAGAAAACACCATGGAAACAGTGGGGGCCTTACCTGAGCGAACGTGCGTGGGGCACAGTACGTGAAGATTACAGCGCAGATGGCAGTGCATGGAACTATTTTCCCCATGACCATGCCCGGAGTCGTGCCTACCGATGGAATGAGGATGGGCTGGCAGGGATTTCAGATGATCTCCAATATTTATGTTTTGCCTTTGCTCTGTGGAATGGGCGTGATCCTATTTTAAAAGAACGCCTTTTCGGGCTTGCGGGTCCCGAAGGTAATCATGGCGAAGATGTAAAAGAATATTACTTTTATCTGGACAGCACACCGACCCACAGTTATATGAAAATGTTATACAAGTATCCTCAGGGCGAATTTCCGTATGGAGCGCTGCTAGTCGAGAATCAACGGCGGGGCTTTTACGATTTTGAGTATGAGTTGCTTGACACCGGTCTTTTTGCAGATCAGCGCTATTTTGATGTTTTTGTAGAGTATGCCAAAGCAACCCCCACCGATATTCTGATTCAACTTACGATAGTCAATCGTGCTGCTGACCCGGCTCCGTGTCACGTTTTACCAACGTTGTGGTTTCGTAATACATGGAGTTGGGGGTATGAAGCAGGGCCCCTTAAGGATGTCTCCCGGAATCCCATATTAAAAGCGGGTGTGCATGGAATCGAGGCAACGCATCCGGTTTTAGGATCGTATTTTTTCTATGCGGATGAGTCGCCTGAATTCATTTTTACAGAAAACGAAACCAACACCGAGTCCCTTTTTCACTTTCCTAACACGAGTCCCTACGTCAAAGATGCTTTCCAGCGCTATCTTATTCAGGGAGAGAAAGCGGCGGTTAATCCTGCCAGAGAGGGCACAAAAGCCGCAGCGGTCTATTCCCGAACACTGCACCCCGGCGAACAATGGGTTATTCAGCTCCGGTTGTCTGCTGAGTCACAAACACACCCTTTCTCGGATTTTCAAAAAATCCTGACACAACGCCAGCAGGAAGCCGATCAATTTTATGAAGACGTGCAACGTTCAACCCTCACAGAGGATGCACGGCGGGTTCAACGCCAAGCCCTTGCAGGAATGCTGTGGTCAAAGCAATTTTTTTATTACGATGTTGAACAATGGCTGGAAGGTGATCCCGGTGCGCCACGCCCACCAGCACTACGCTTCAGCGGACGCAACAGCGAGTGGCGACATCTCAACAACAATGATGTCATCTCAATGCCGGATAAATGGGAATACCCTTGGTATGCGGGCTGGGACTTGGCCTTTCACTGTATTCCTTTGAGCCTAGTAGACTGCCAATTTGCCAAAGAACAACTCCTGCTGTTAACCCGCGAATGGTACATGCACCCGAATGGGCAGTTGCCTGCCTATGAATGGGCATTCGGAGATGTGAATCCGCCGGTTCATGTATGGGCTGCGATGCGTGTCTATAAAATGGAAGTGGAGCAAACAGGGAAAGTAGATACAAACTTTCTCAAGCGTATTTTCCACAAGCTGCTGCTCAATTTTACGTGGTGGGTCAACCGGAAAGATGTGGAAGGGCGGAATATTTTTCAGGGTGGCTTTTTAGGCCTCGATAATATTAGCTTATTTGACCGCAGCGCCCGCCTGCCTACCGGAGGTTATCTCAATCAGTCCGATGGCACCGCATGGATGGGCTTTTACTGCCTTACCATGCTGGATATTGCGCTGGAACTGGCAAAAGAAGACGCTTCATATGAAGATTTGGCGATCAAATTTTATGAACATTTCCTGTCGATTGCGGTTGCTATCAGTGGAATTAATCATCATGGTATTGGCTTGTGGGATGAAGAAGATGGGTTCTTCTACGACGTGCTGCGAATGCCCGATGGAGTAATTTTGCCCTTAAAAGTGCGTTCTCTGGTGGGTTTGATGCCGTTGCTCGCTGTGGAAACCGTTGGCCCGTCTACCCTCGAACGTTTACCTGACGTTGCCCGCAGTATTCAATGGATGCTCACGCACCGTCCTCATTTAACAGGCAATATTGCCGCTGCGGATATTCCCGGAGTGGGTAATTCTTATCTGTATGCTTTTCCTACCCGCAAGCGTTTGGCGCGAGTTTTGCGCTATATGCTGGATGAAAATGAATTTTTGTCTGACTACGGCATCCGTTCTCTCTCAAAAGTACACAGCCAGCCTTTCCAGCTAGAAGTAGGTGGCGAAGTCTTCAGTATTAATTACCAACCTGCCGAGTCACAGAGCGGGCTTTTCGGCGGTAATTCCAACTGGCGAGGCCCCATCTGGTTTCCTATCAATTATCTGCTGATTGAAGCGCTCAAAAAATACTATCGTTATTATGGCGACCAATTTCAGGTGGAATGTCCGACAGGTTCGGGGCAGATGATGAATTTGCAACAGGTCGCGGTTGAACTGACCCGTCGGTTGACCAGCCTTTTTCTGCGTAACAAACACAACCAGCGTGCCATTTACGGCGGCACTACGATTTTTCAAGATGACCCGCACTGGCGTGACTTGATTCTTTTCCATGAATATTTTCACGGGGATAACGGCGCGGGTCTGGGGGCAAGCCATCAAACAGGCTGGACAGGCTTGGTGGCTGAATTGTTACAGCAGTCCTGACAAAAATAAAAAGGAAAAAAGATGTACGATTTTTCTCAGCAAGTCGTTGTTGTGACTGGCGGCAGCGGACAATTAGGAGAAGCGGTGCTGCCAGCGGCTTTAGATACTCCCAAGGCGCGAGAAGCCCAACCCAATGCCGACACCAGCCGATGGATTACTCCGGCAGCACTCGCCAAGATTATTTTGTTTCTGGCTTCCCCGGATGGTGACCCCATCAGTGGATCACTTATCCCCACCTAATCTAAAAAAGAAGGATGCAAGGCATGATGAATGGATTATCAGGCAAGAATGTTCTGGTCACAGGCGGCAGTTCCGGCATCGGTCAAGCCTTTGCCATTCGTTTTGGAGATGAAGGGGCGAATGTTGCTATCAACTATCGCAAAGGATTGGACGAAGCCCAGCATACGGCAGAAGTCATCCAACAGCACGCAGAAACTGCCCTCAACGATTGCATGAACCGCATTACGAACGCAGGCGTAAAAACCGTCCTAATTCAAGCGGATGTCTCTATAGAGGAAGACTGCCGCCGTATGTTCGAGGAAGCCATTGCTCATCTAGGCGGCATCGATATTCTAATTAACAATGCGGGGTTTCAAATTCCCGGCGACTCGCATGAAATTACGGTTGAAAGTTTTGACCGTGTACTGGGAACGAACCTGCGTGGCGCGTTCATTTGCGCTCAGTTGGCGATTAAACATTTTTTGGAAACCGGAAAACGCGGTGTCATCCTCAATGTTTCCAGTGTTCACCAAGAGATTCCCAAACCCCGTTTTCTCAGTTATTCCGTCAGCAAACGCCTCCACTCCATCGGGGCGATGTGCTGCTCATCCACACAGGGTGGGGCAGTTTGTGGATGGAAGATAATGTAACCTATCTGGCAGGCGAACCGGGACCGGGTATGGCGCTGGGGCAATGGCTGGTGGAGCAGGGAATTGCCTTGACCGGGTGTGATACGTGGAGTTTTGGGGCTGTCCCCCCGGAAGACCCGGATCAGCCGTTTGTAGTGCCGCAGACCATGAATGTACAGCATGGCCTGTTCATTGTAGAAAATCTCTCGCTTGCTGCCCTCGCGCAAGATCAAGTAACTGACTTTATGTTTGTCCTAACTCATGCCAAAGTACGTGGGGCAACCGGCGCTTAGGTTGCTCCTATCGCCATCTGTTAAGGAGAATACCATGGAAAAGATTACCGAACTGACACACCTTTTGCAGCGAGCAGGTGCTGCTCATGGGGAATATGAAACCACGATCTTAAACGGCGTTTATGATGAAAATTGGCCTCAATGGTATGCCCAATGGGCCATTGAACATGGTTTGAACGATCTGCTTTTCCAACCTTTTGAAGTCCAAAAATTCAGTCAGGTGCTTTTTGAAATTAACGAAGCACACAAAGCGAGCGATCAACGCTATGGGTGGGCTGAATTTACCGCACGGAGTCTGGCGGAACGCTGATGCAGGCAGAATTGTCTTGGCTGGCTTTGCTGGCGGTATTACCCGGTGTGGCGCTGTTAATTGTATCAACTGCCGCCCGATACAGTCGTTTACATGATGAGGTTCATTTTTTGCAGCATCATGCCGCCGAACTAACTCCGCGCTACTTGCGCCATACCCGTCAGCGGGCACGGTTGTTTCGGAATGCGATGGTGCATTTGTATTTTAGCGTGAGCGTGATTGCCCTTGCTGCCGTGATGGGCGTGGTGATGGAAACCGTAGTCAATTTTGAACTCCAAACCCTGATTACCCTCTCAGGAGGCATCGGGATTGCCAGCTTGTTGTTTGCTACCCTCCAACTCATAGCGGAGGCAATTTTATCACTGGAAATTATTGAAGCACACCTAGCACACCTAGAGGGTGTTATGCACTTTTGCCGGAATGAGAGGGTAAAATGGTCTCTGTCG
>CAZXCU010000007.1:271767-293496 GCA_964639245.1 uncultured Anaerolineae bacterium | reverse complement strand
GAAGGTGGGATGGGGTTCAAAAAAACGCGGCGGAAAGGTGTCTTTCAGGGTGATTCGCAACCCGATTTCCAGAATCACGGCAATCACGATGAGATTCACCAACAGAAAGAGTCCCCAACGGCGTAATTTTTTCATGACTGTCCTGCCCCAATAAAAAGCTACGAGTTTCCCCGTAGCTTATCACGACTACCCGCGAATTACTAAATGCTGCATCCAGTAAATGCTTTCGGGGGGCGGGTATCGGCGCAGCGGACTTTTTGACAAACACTCACACTCCCATCTAACGCGCCTTGTCCCCGCCTCTACGAAAAACCCATCTCGATATTAAAAATTAACGTACATTAACCGCGCTAAAGCACAGCGTTAAATTGGACTAGGCCAATCTAGGCCAATTGGTTGAAAAATGCGCCTTCCCTGAATACAATTAAAAGCACTATAGAAGGTTCTATAGTTTCCAATAATATTTCCACAAGGAGATGTCATGAAGAAAATTTTGGGACTGTTGTTAGTGGTTGCACTGGCGGCGGCGGTGGTGGTTTCTGCTGCTCCCAGCAAGAAAACGATGGCGCAAAGTGACGACGCGCTCATCATCGAAAGCTGGCGTAACGACGACCTGACCATCTGGCAGGACGTGATTATCCCGGCGTTTAATGCACAATATCCTGATATTGCAGTCGAATTTGCCCCCACCGCCCCGGCGGAATATAACGGTGTGTTGAACAGCAAGCTGGAAGCTGGCACCGCAGGCGATCTCATCACCTGCCGTCCCTTCGATGCCTCGCTGGATCTGTTCACCAAAGGCTATCTGGCCTCGTTGAATGACCTCGCCGGGTTGGAAAACTTCAGCGATGTTGCCAAGAGCGCATGGATTACCGACGATGGTTCGGACGTGTTCTGTGTGCCGATGGCTTCCGTGATTCACGGCTTCATCTACAACAAAACCGCCTTTGAAGAACTCGGACTCGAAGAACCGACCACATGGGACGAATTCTATGCGGTGTTGGATGCCATTCAAGAAGATGGCACCTATGCGCCCTTGGTGCTGGGTACTGCTGACCAGTGGGAATCTGCCACCGTGGGTTTCCAGAACATCGGCCCGAACTTCTGGGGCGGTGAAACAGGTCGTTTGGGCCTGATTGATGGCACACAGAAATTAACTGATGAAGCCTATGTCAATACCCTTGCGGAACTGGCAAAATGGAATGGCTACCTGATTGAAGGCTTTGAAGGGCTGACCTACCCGGATGCTCAGAGCGCCTTCACGCTGGGCTTGGGTGCAATTTATCCCTCCGGCTCGTGGGAAATTTCCGGTTTTGAAGCGCAAATTGACGGTGCTTTTGAAATGGGCGCGTTCAAACCCCCTGTGGCGGCGGGCGCGGAAACCTGCTACATCAGCGACCACACGGACATTGCGCTCGGTATGAACGCCAATATCCCCGAAGAAAAACGCGAAGCAGCCTTGACCTTCCTGAGCTGGATGACCAGCGCTGAATTTGCCGAACTGTACTCCAATGCGCTGCCCGGCTTCTTCAGCCTCTCCAATGCCGAAATCACACTGGAAAATCCGTTGGCGCAGGAATTCCTGAGCTGGCGCGGTGAATGCGAATCGACCATTCGCAACTCCTATGCGATTTTGTCGCGTGGTGAACCCAACTTGGAAAATGAACTCTGGCGTGTCAGCGCTCAGGTCATCAATGGCGACCTCTCTCCCGAAGATGGCGCGGCTGAACTCCAAGCGGGTCTGGAATCTTGGTATGCACCGCAACAAGGCGGGTAATTTCTAATCCTACCCCTCTGTTCTACAGTTGAGGGGTCTAAAGCCTCCCCTCTCCATTCTTTGGAGAGGGGTTGGGGGCGAGGTCAGCTACTTTTAAATCAATGGGCTAAACCATGCTAAAAAAACCTTTTCCTTACCATATTATTGTTTTTCTTGCGCCTGCTGTCATTATCTACACTGTGTTCATGATGTACCCTCTGGTGGATTCGCTGCGCTTGGGATTTTTTGCGCCGGACAAGGACAATCCGCAAGAAGAGGTGTTTGTCGGATTCGACAACTATGAAAAGCTACTGACGGACAAAAATTGGGCCCCGCGTTTGGAAGGGGCGGTCAAAAATAATATCACTTTTTTTCTGATTCATATGTTCGTCCAGAATCCCATCGGGCTGCTGCTGGCAACCTTGCTCAGTTCACAGGCGGTACGCGGCAAGGCCATTTACCGCACCCTTATTTTTATTCCGACAATTTTATCGTTTGTGCTGGTGGGGATTATCTGGGGCAATATTATTATGAGTCCGCTGTGGGGGTTGTCTAAAGATTTTTTCCTGCGACTCATCGAGATTCGGGATGGCTTCTGGGATATCATGGGGCCGTTAGACTTTTTACGGACGTGGATGTGGGATGCGATGGATGCTATCGGCGTGCCAGATCGTTGGTTTTTCCGCATTAGCCTAGAGGAATATTCCAAAACAGCGCTGTTAGGAGAAGAAGAAACCGCCCTGCCGACCCTTTCGCTCATTTCAGTGTGGCAGTTTGTGGGGATTCCGATGATGCTGTTTTTAGCCGCGCTGGTGAGTATCCCCGATGAATTGATTGAAGCGGCACGGGTGGACGGCGCGACGGCGTGGGGCGTGTTCTGGCGCATCAAATTTCCCCTGATTCTGCCCACCGTGGGGATTGTGGCGGTGCTGACCTTTGTCGGCAACTTCAACGCCTTCGATCTGGTGTATACCATGAAAGGCGGGCTGGCCGGGCCGAATTTCTCCACTGATTTGTTGGGTACATTTTTTGCGCGTACCTTCTTCGGGTTTCAATTGCAGGCGGGGAATCCCACGATGGGCGCAGCCATTGCCGGCGTGATGTTCGTGATTATTTTGACCGGAATTTTAATTTACTTATTTGGATGGCAGCGTCGATTGCTGCGGGTGGAGTATTAAATGGGGCGCTTTCGACTGGGTGGAACGCTGCAACTGGTGGCGGTTCACGCCATTTTACTGACCTATACCTGTATCGCGCTGTTTCCGGTGGTGCTAATTCTGATAAATTCGGTGAAAGAACGGCGGGAAATTTTTGCTGACCCCTATGCCATCGTGCTGCCGGATGATGAAGCATGGTCGTTGGAAGGCTACGACACCGTATTTAATCGCGGGAACTTCGACCAATATTTCATCAACAGTCTGGTGGTCACGCTGGGGGCGCTGTTCATGATTTTGTTGGCGGGAACGATGGCTGCTTTTGCCCTCTCCGAGTACAAATTCAAGGGGAACACGATTCTGAGTTTGTATCTGTCCATCGGGATTATGATTCCGATTCGCTTGGGGACAGTCAGCCTGCTGCGGTTGATGAAAGAAGTTGAACTCATTGATACGCTGCAAGGCTTGATTCTGGTGTATACCGCGTCGGGCCTGCCCTTAGCCATTTTTGTGCTGAGTAATTTTATGACCCAAGTCCCACGCGATTTAAAAGACGCGGCACGGGTGGACGGCGCAAGCGAATATCGCATTTACTGGATGATTTTGCCGTTGGTGCGTCCCGCCATTGGCACAGTCGCCGTCTTTAACATGATTCCCATCTGGAACGACCTGTGGTTTCCTTTGCTGTTGGCCTCGTCGGAAAAAGTCAAAACAGTCACGCTGGGCGCACAGGTGTTTCAAGGTCAATTCGAGCGCGATTTAAACGCGATTCTTTCTGCGCTGTCGCTGTCGATGCTGCCGATTATCCTGTTGTACATCATTTTCTCACGGCAGTTGATTCGCGGGCTGACATCCGGCGCGGTTAAAAGTTAGATAGGAATTAGGGTTTAGGCGTTAGGTGTTACAGCATGATGCAGATTAACTTTTTAATACGGATACGCTTTAACGCCGTCCTTTAGGGCGGTGTTGTTGCACTGGGCTAATGCTGTTTAACAATTTAGCACGGATATGATACGGGTAAACTGGACGGCACGCTACGCAGATGCCGTCCCTACACACGCATCCGTAGGGACGCGATATATCGCGTCCGCCGTGTGTATCCTTATTTAAAAGTTAATCTGCATGATGCCGTCTCCTGTAGGGACGCAAGCTCTACGAATCGCGTCCGTTTTTGTGCAAAAAAATCAAATGGACAACTCTCAATGACCAATGCAATAACGCACTATTTTGAAATTGCCACCGCCCAACTCCATAAAGTTCTGCACGACTCCGGTGAGGCGATTCTCCAAGCCGCCCAAGCCGTTGCCGAGTCGATTGCCAACGACAAGGATTTTTTGACCTTTGGCAGTGGACATTCCGAACTGATTGCGCGGGAGGCCTTCTGGCGGGCGGGCGGTTTCGCCTGTGCCAATTACATTTATGACCATACAGGCGGGGATTTAGAACGGGTTGAGGGCGTTGCCGCCGCGATTTTAGGTCATTATGCGCTCCGGGCAGGCAGCACCATCGTCATTATCTCCAATTCGGGGATTAATGCTGTGCCTGTCGAAGCGGCGCTGCTGGCTAAAGAAGCCGGACTCACCGTGGTGGCGATTACATCTGTGCAGCACAGCCAGAGTGTTCCCCCGCGCCACGCAAGCGGCAAAAAACTTTATGAAATTGCTGATATTGCGATTGATACCCATGTCGAACGCGGCGACTCGGTGATTCCCTTGCCAGACAGCCCGATTCGCGTCGGGGCAACCTCAACAGTGGTGGGAGCAGCCATCATGCAGGGGATCATCGTGCAGGCGGCGATGATTTTAGCCGAAAAAGGCATCACCCCGCCCGTGCTGGTCAGCGCAAATGTTCCTGAAGGCGATTCCCTGAATCAAGCCTTGAAGGAAAAATATATGCCGCGTCTGGTGCGTTATCCAGTAGATACCGCAGACATCGTGAAAAAATAAGTTTTCAGTTTTCGGTCATCCGTAAAGGCCGAAAACTGACCACTGAGAACCGAAAACCCATACCCATGCTCAAAACCACTTACGCCTATTACCTCTCTTTTGTTTCACTCGGCTTGATGATGGCCGCTTTGGGGCCGACTCTGCCCGATTTAGCCGACCAAACCGATGCCAGCTTGAGCGAAATCGGGATTTTGTTCACGGTGCGTTCGGTGGGCGCATTGGCGGGAACGCTGCTGGTTGGGCGTTTGTTTGACCGCCAACCGGGACACCCCTTGATGGCTGCCGCGCTGATTCTGATGAGTGTGATGTTGGCGCTTACGCCGCTTGTGCCACTTTTGGGTGTGTTCATTCTCATTTTTCTGCTATTGGGAATTGCCGAAAGTGGCATTAATGTAGGCGGGAACACGTTGATTGTCTGGGTGCATGGCAAAGCCGTGGGGCCTTACATGAACGGGCTGCATTTTTTCTTTGGGGCGGGGTCGGTGCTGTGTCCGATGATTATTGCGGAAACGGTGCGTCAAACCGATGGAATTACAGCCGGGTATTGGATTTTGGCGCTGTTGATGCTGCCCGCCGCGCTGTGGTTGTATCGGTTGCCCAGCCCGCTTGACCAATCGCGCACCCAAGAAAATTTACCGCCTGCCAATCCGCGTTTAGTCCTCTGGATTGCCCTGTTTTTCTTTTTTCTAGCAAGTGGTAATTACACCTTTGGCGGTTGGATTTATACCTACGCGCTTAAAATGGATCTGGCGGATAAAACCAGCGCGGCGTATATCAATTCGGCGTATTTAGGGGCGGTCACAGTGGCGCGTTTAATCGGGATTCCCTTGGCACTGCGCTTTCGTCCTGCGACCATGATATTGGCTTCGCTGGGCGGGATGTTTTTGAGTGCGTGTTTTTTGATGGTGTTCCAGACGACCCTCGCCCTGTGGATGGGAGTCATTACGACGGGGCTGTCGGCAGCGACAGTTTTTCCGAGCATGATGGCCTATGCGGGAGGACGCTTGAACCTCACCGCCCATGTCACCAGTTGGTTCATTGTGGGGGTGAATCTGGGTGGGGTGTTTTTGCCCTATTTAGTGGGCTACTTTTTTGACAATGGACACGCCGCCTGGATGATGAGCATGGTCGCGTTGAATCTGGTGGTGGTGATGGGGATTTTCCTCTGGCTGCATTTCTACGCCGAACAACCGATAGCTGAAACGTCGAGGGCTTAGTACATACTTTACTTTTTATCTTCCCATGTCAAGGCAAAATGAAATAATGTATGAGTATTTAGATACCAAAGCATAGCTGTAAGTGCTATTTTATGGGGGCTAATCTCAGACAAAATTCCTAAAATTACTAGGGCTATGATAAAAAATATCCCTGTTATAAAAGTTATAATAGTGAAACAACCTATTAACGGTTGTAAATAACGCTTAATTGAGTTTGAATGATATTTATCCATATAAGAAAGTATAGAAACATTAAATGTAGCAGCAACAGCTAAAAAAGGAATCGTCATATTACTGTGTAAAATTTCACTAAATGAATGACTGGTAATATAGTTCCATATGACCTTCAAAATAATCATAGTAGACAATAAAAAAATTATTAAAAATATAATCGACTTGGCGCTAGGTCGTGAATCTGTATATATCTTTTTGCTTCTTGGTCTCGTTGTTGAGCGAGATTGATAAGAGTTCGATTCACCATAAGCATAATATGTTTTACGTTTTGGTTTCTCTATTGGTGGGAGATTTTCATATGTACTATAGATTTCATTGTTAAAATCAATATTTCCCTGAGCATATTTAATAGCATGAGGTTTTTCTTTAAATCTTGCTAAAACGCTACCGTCCGGTGCTAGTACAGACCAACTCTGGCCTTGCCATACAATGAGTAAGTTGTTAATGCTTGTTTTCTCGGTCATATAATGTCAATTTGCACTACTAAAAACAAAGCGAACATTAATGTATCAATGAAGATACATGAGGATAATGATAAACGAAAATAAAGCTAATGCAAATAATTTTCAGAAATATTTAGGAATCGAATTATACGGTAAAATGGCGCGAAATTTTTATAAAGGTTCAGCATGAAAAAGTCAGACCAGTTGACGGCGGAGGGGATTCTCTTCACCGACGAATATCAACTCACCATGGCGCAGCTTTATTTCCGTTTGGGGCTGCACGAATATCACGCCCAATTTGACCATTTTTTTCGCAGCTATCCCGATTATGGCAGGCATCAGGCCGGGTACTGCATCAACGCAGGTTTGGAATGGTTGCTGGATTGGATGCAGGAGGCGCGATTCCGTGATGAGGATATTGCATATCTCCGCCAGCAAAAAAGCAGCAGTGGCAAGCGTGTTTTTGAGGATGATTTTCTGGACTGGCTGCGGAAAAATGGCAATTTTGCGGGCATTTCCATGCGGGCGATTCCTGAAGGACGGGTGATTCATCCGAACGTGCCAGTGACGGTGATTGAAGGGCCAATGGCGATGGCGCAAATTCTGGAAACGCCCTTGCTCAATCACCTGAATTATCAAATTTTGATTGCGACCAAAGCCTCACGGATTCATCGGGCGGGGCGGGGGCAGTTGGTCTTGGAATTTGGCGCACGGCGGGCGCAGGGCAAAGCCGCCCTCGCCGGAGCAAGAGCCGCCCTCATCGGCGGAGCAGATTTTACGTCCAACACGGGGATTTCGCATGTCTTGGGCTATCCCCCCAAAGGCACACACGCCCACAGCATGATTCAAATGTTCATGGCATTGGGCGAAGGCGAACTAGGGGCTTTTCGCGCCTATGCGGATTTATACCCTGATGATTGTACCCTGTTGGTGGACACGATTAACACACTGGAAAGCGGCGTTCCCAACGCAATCATTGTTTTTGAGGAGCTACGCCGTAAGGGGTATGAACCCGTCGGTATCCGTCTTGATTCGGGCGATTTAGCCCATTTAAGCGTGCAAGCCGCCCGGATGATGGATGATGCTGGCTTTCCGAATACAAAAATCGTGCTGTCGAATGAAATTGACGAACTGGTGCTGCTGCAAGTCTTGTTCCAGATTCAAGAAGAAGCGCCGCGTTACAATGTGGATGCCGATAAATTGATTAAACGCCTTGTCTATGGGGTCGGCACACGCTTGATTACGTCTAGCGGCGATTCGGCATTGGACGGGGTGTATAAACTGGTCAGTGTGCGGAATGGCAAAGACTGGACTCCCGCCATCAAAATTTCTGAAAATCCTGAAAAAGTCCCAAATCCCGGTCAAAAGTGTGCGTGGCGCTTGTATGACCAGCGTAATCTTGCCATTGCCGATTTGCTGACACTGGAGGACGAAAATCCGCATGAGGGCGACTCGCTGTTTTTGCATCACCCCTCCGAACATATGACCCACCGCACGCTACCCCGCAACCGCATTTCCAAAATTGAATCGCTGCTGGTAGATGTGCTGGTGGAAGGGAAATTGGTCTATGATCTCCCGACAATTGAAACCATGCGCCAAATCCGTGAAGCCGATTTAAATTGCCTCGACTCCGGTGTGCAGCGCATCATTAACCCGCATATTTATCATGTATCGCTGTCCGGCAAATTGTGGGATTTGAAGCAGAAATTGATGGAAACTGCCCGGGTGGGGTAAAGTCACCTGTCGCCCAAAAGTGGGCTGGGTGAGCGCCCAGAAGTGGACTACTACACCTGTCTTGTAAACCGATGACTTGTTCATCATGAGAGGCTATATGGAAAGTTCTCTATTAATAACTCACCTTACGCAGAATAGAGTTTTGAGGATATTTTTTGACCCCACCCCGCCTTCGGCTTCCCTCCCCAATGCTTTGGGGAGGGATTGAGGGTGGGGATTTTCCGCATTGCGTAAGGTGAGTTAATAAAATGTAGCGGCGGACGGCACTGGGAATAAATCGCTATTTTTCTTAACCACCCACTTTCCAGACCGTCTCTGAAGATAATATTCCGGTTTGCCAGAGCAGACCTGCTCCGATTTCTACCCCTGTTAAATCCTATTCAACCTTGTCTTTGTGCTGGCTATTGTTGTGCTGCATCCGGTAAGTAAACACGCATGAAATCCTGTAGCGGCGGGGACGAGGGGTGTTCTATGGGAGTGCGAGTGTTTGGCACAAAGTCTGCCGCGTCGATTTCTGCCCTCTGAGTCTATTGACCGAACACAGCACGCATGGATTGTGACATTTGTCCTGAAAAAAGGGTGCTTTTTGTTTGGCAATCGGATAGTACGAAGGTCGTATAATTCGATTAACAAAGTATTTCATCGGTATGAGGTAGGCAATGCAAATTAATGAAACGGTCATGCAAACTGCGATGGACTATGTGCATCGGCTCATCTGGAACTTGCGGTTTGAGCAGACGAATAAGTGGTCGCCGGTGCTGTTGGGGGTGTCACATCTGGATTTGCATGTGATGAAACTCATTGCCGAACGCCCCGACATGCAGCCCAAAGACATCAGCACGAAGTTACGGATTCCGGCAAGTACGCTCTCCAGCGCGATTAATCGGATGGAAAAACGTGGGTTGCTGGAGCGTCAGATTAGCCCGCATGACAAACGGTCTTTTCAATTGGTGCTAACGGCGGAGGGGTGGAATCTTAAGCGGGAACACGACCAAGTAGACCGTCTGGTAACAACGGCACTGCTTGAAGCGCTGGAAAACGAAGCCGAAGTGGATGTGATGGTGAAGTTGCTCGGCAAAATCACCTATAAATTGGAGGAAATTCATGATAACCCTGAAGACCGTCTCGAAAAAGTATCAAATGGGCGCGGTGAGCGTGGTCGCCCTTGATGGTGTCTCGCTGCAAATTGAATCGGGGGAATTTGTGGTGGTGCTGGGGCCAAGCGGGAGTGGCAAAACCACCCTCTTAAATATGATCAGCGCGTTGGATGAACCAAGTGAAGGTCATATTCTGATTAATGGGCAGGACATCACCCGCAATCATCGCCGCCAGCAGTTTGCTTTCCGCCGCGAAACGGTGAGTTTTATTTTCCAGAGTTTTAATTTGTTCCCCACGTTGACCGCGTTGGAAAATGTGCAATTTGCGGTGGATATGAAAAATAATTCGCATCCTAAACAAAATGCGGCGGAGGTACTGGCGGAAGTGGGGTTGGGTGAACGGCTGCATCATTTTCCGCATGAACTTTCGGGCGGGGAGCAGCAGCGCGTGGCGATTGCGCGGGCCTTAGCCACCGGAAACCCGATACTTCTGGCAGACGAACCGACGGGTGAACTTGATTTCAAAACCGGGATTCAGATTCTGCAACTGCTGCAAAAACAGGCCGTACAGGGCAAAACGGTGCTGGTGGTAACGCATAACCGCGAAATTTCACGGGTGGCTGACCGTGTGATTGAGTTGAGCAGTGGGCAGATTGTCAGCGATGGACAGCCAGTGGGCGGTCAAGCGGCGGTGGCAGAACTGCACTGGTAACAAGGAGCGAGTCTCATGAAATTCTGGCTGCGGTGGTCTTTACGGGATTTACAACAGCGCTGGCTGCAAGTGCTGGCGATTGCGGTGATTATTGCGCTAGGAACGGGCGTGTATAGTGGATTGGGCGGACAGCGTGAATGGCGCGAATCGTCCTATGATGCCAGCTATGAATCGCTGCATATGCACGATTTACACCTTGAACTCACCGAAGGCAGTTTTTTACCTGCCAGCGAATTAGAATCCGCTCTGGCAGAGATTGGTGGGGTACAGGCGGTTGAACCGCGTTTGATTGTGCCAACGCTGGTAGACGCGACCCAAAATGAGGATGAAACGATTCTGGTACGCGGGCGGATGGTCGGTATTCAGCCGGAGTTAGCGGTTAATCAGCTTCATCTGAATGCTGGGCGGGGCTTGACTGAAAGTGATGCGACAAAAAATGTCGCCGTGCTGGATTATCTATTCGCCCGCTACTATGATCTTGAACCGGGTGATTCGTTGCGTGTGGCGGGGGATGTGTCGCTGGAATTTGTCGGGATGGGGCAGTCGCCGGAGTATTTCCAGATTGCGCCGGAAGAAGGTCTCTTTTTTATGGCGGAAAGCAGTTACGCGGTGCTGTATGTGCCGCTGCCTGCTTTGCAAACCCTCGTTGGACGGGATGGCTTGGTGAATGACGTGGTGATGCTGGTTTCGCAAGACCGCGATTCTGTCGAAAAAGCTGTTGAAGCGGTGATGGCCGAAAAATTTCCCCAAACCGGCTTCACCCTCACGACCAAAGAGGAAAACAATGTTTATCAACTCCTCTATGATGATGCCAAAGGCGACCAGCAAATCTGGAATATGATTGCGTTTTTGTTCCTGCTGGGGGCGGGGATGGCAGCGTTTAATCTGGCGGGGCGGATTGTGGAGGCCCAACGCCGCGAAATTGGTATCGGCATGGCTTTGGGGCTGCCGGGGTATAAAATCGCTTTTCGTCCGATGTTGATGGGATTGCAAATTGCGCTGTTAGGGACTCTGCTGGGTTTGGGGCTGGGGTATGCTTTGAGCGCTGGATTCGGGTCGTATGTGGAAGACCTGATGCCCTTGCCAACATGGACAGACCCATTTTCTTTCGCAGCGTTTGCCCGTGCTGCTACATTAGGGATTTTGATTCCGTGTGTGGCAACGCTGTATCCGGTGTGGCGGGCGGTGCGGGTGCGTCCGGTGGATGCCATCAAGACGGGGCATCTGGTGGCAAAAGGCGGTGGACTTGCGCCACTGGTGCAAAATATACCCTTGCCGGGCAAAAGTTTCACACGAATGCCCTTTCATAATTTGCTGCGTGCGCCATGGCGTACTGTGTTGACCCTGCTGGGGATTGCAATTGCGATTCTGCTGCTGGTGTTGATGACCGGTTTTCTGGATAGCTTTATTGCGACGATTGACCGCGCCGAAACTGCCTATCTGGAAACCAGTCCGCGCCGGATGACGGTGGTGCTAGATACATTTTACCCAGTGGAAGCTGTGCAACCGATTGCCGATTTAACGGATGAACAGGGACAGCCGCTTTTCACGGAAACCAACGTTGGAATCATGGCGGCGGGAACATTTCTGAACGGGGAGGAGGAAATTTTTACCTCCTTAGAATTACTGGAGATGACTGACCCCATCTGGATTCCGACGCTGTTAGACGGCGATTTACCGGACGGGGAAGGGATTGTGATTTCGGAAAAAACCGCCGACGACCTTGAGGTTTCCGTTGGCGACACGGTGGTGCTGCGGCATCCCGCCCGCGAAGGGCTGATGTCCTTCCGCATGGTCGATACCGAATTAAAGGTTATCGGGATTCATAACAACCCCCTGCGAACGCCAAGTTATATGAGCATGGAACAGGCCGATTTGGTAGGAATCGCGGGTTTAACCAATATCCTCACAGTGCAGCCGGCGGCGGGCAAGGACAAAAATGATATTACCCGCGCTTTGTTTGCTCAACCCGGCGTGGCATCGGTGGAGCGCGTGGCGGATTTACCCGAAGCATTTGAGGAAGTGCTGGCACTTTTTGTCAATTTCATGCGGATTGTGCAGGGGGTGGTGCTGCTGCTGGCCTTTTTGATTGCCTTCAATTCGACCAGCATTAATGTGGATGAGCGCCGCCGCGAAATTGCGACCATGTTCGCGTTTGGCTTGCGGATTCGCACCGTGACACGGATGCAAATTCAGGAAAATATCATCACTGGCCTGATGGGAACGTTGGTCGGGGTGGCGGCGGGGTATGGCCTGCTGTATTACCTGATGCGCTATCGGTTTGCGGAGATGATGCCCGAAGTGCAATTTGTAGTGGCGCTTGCCCCGATGACACTGGTAACGGCGGGGGTGTTGGGGGTGCTGGCGGTGTCGCTCACGCCGATTTTGAGCATCCGTAAGATGGTCAATTTGAACATCCCTTCGACGCTGCGGGTGATGGAATAGAATTTACGTATTTAACCAACCCGTGAGATTAAATGCCGGATCAAGCGGGTTGATGATTGCTACTCCGTCAAAAATTCCCCCTTGCCGCATATCTTCGGTGAAAACGGCGTTTATTTGATGCGTTTTGGCGGTTGCCCAGAGTTGTGCGTCCCAGTAGGAAAATTGATAGGTTTGTACGCCCCGTGCTGCTTCAATGGCAATCGCCGCCGTCAACTCTAGGACAGGGTACAGGTTGGCATATTTTTCCATTTCGGTGATGGCTTGCGAGAGGGGCAAGATGCTCTTTAAACGGAGGGTGGCGGCGAAAAATTCAGCGATGGTTTTTACACTTAAGTATCCTGCGGAATGTTGCAGCAACCCAGCTAAAACCTCTTTGGCTTTCGTGTGCCGTACCGGATCATTACGGTCATAGGCATAAATAAGGATATTGGTATCAATAAGCGCTGTTTTAACCATAATATTTATCCAAGTGATCATAGAGTTCTTCACGATTCCATTGATAGGGCTTGCCATCGCCAACTGTTCCCTGTGCAATATGGGCATCCATCACTTCAACAATAGACTGCCAGAGTTTTGCCTTTGCATTTTTGTGTTCTGCATTGGATAGTCTGAGTTGCAAAATGTCTCCCCGTTTGAGCCGTTCGGCAATTTCGGCGGGCAGATGAATGGTGTTGTTTTCATCAAGGGTGGTTTCAAGGTGTAAAATCATGCTGCATTGCCTCCATTTTTCTCCATTGTAGCAGATTCAGGGGGTGAGTTTTTGTAAGATGTTTTCACGGTTTTTATTGGCAGATTCATCGTTAGGATTGATCTGTAGGCACATTTCAAAATCGGCAAGGGCTTTGTGCAATTCACCCAGCGATTGATATGCCCGCGCACGGAAGAAGTAGAGGTTGCTATTTTCTCGCTCTAATTGCATGGCATATGAATAATCGTCAATGGCTTTTTGATAATCTTTGGAGTCGCTATAAAGAACTCCACGCTGAATGTAAGCAAAACTTTGATGCGGAGCAAGACGAATTGCGGCGGAATAATCCTCAAGTGCGCCTGTATATTCTTTGACTTCGGCCCGAATGTAACCTCGTCTGCAATAAATATCACTATCTTCAGGGGCAAGTTCAATGGCGCGAGCGTAACATTCTAAGGCTTTGTTATAGGCTTTAATTTCATAAAATGCACTCCCTTGATTAACCAACGCATCTAAGTAATTGGCATTATGCTCGATAGCACGCTGATAATGATAAATCGCGTCAATATAATTGCCGTTGTCAAAGTCAATATTGGCTTGGTTAAAAAATTTCTCTGCCATAAGGATATTTTCATCGGGTTTAGGTTCGGCAGCGACAACCTGGAGTTGTTTTTCTACGATGCGCTGTTCTCTGGGCGAAATGGGAAAAATTTCAATGTCGCGGGGTTTGGCAAGAAAGCGTGTTCGCAACCGTTCCATCGCACAATCGAAATATTCATGCGGCAGCAGCAGCGAATTGTAGGTGAGAATTTGTGCCAAGCCCTCATCGGATGATAAATCCACATCTTGAAAGCGAAATTCATTGGCAAGAATCGGCACAATGTTCCGGTGAAGGCGGTGGGCTTCTTCAAATTCGCGTTTCAACCAATCGCCGGGTTCGGCAGCCCGTTCTAAGGTGTTGGGGGTGAGAATCAGTAAAAAGTGAGCGCGGGCGGCTATCTGGCGCAAAATAATGCCTTCAAACTGGCCTGCATCAATATTTTCGACATCCATAAACACGTCGTAGCCATGTTCGCGCAAATCCATAAACATCGCACGGGCTACATAGGAACTGGTTTCGCGGCGGTAGCTGATAAAAACGGTGTTGTGGACGGTGGGCATGACATCCCCTCCATGTTTTCTCATGTTCTATGTTTATTATAACAATGCTTAACGATTTTAGGCGGAGAAAAGAATCTGTTGGTTCGCCGCTTGCCAAAATTGACTGCTGATAAGCGCGGCGTTTTGCGTTACTCTTGTGGCGGAGTTTCAGGGAAGTGTGATGTCACGTTATATTCGCTGGCGAGTGATTCTTTTTCTCGGATTGTTGATTGCGATAGCCGCAGGTACGCCTGTCTGGTTGGAGTATGCCGAACCCTTGGCAGACAACGATTCCGAACCGGTGCGCGTGTTTGAATGCCCCGAACCGATTCTGCCCGAACAGTGCGAACTACTGACGGATTTAGATCAGGAATCGGCGGAAAAAGCGGAAATTTTTGTCACCGCGCTGCTCGCCGACCCTGTACCTGCGCCATCCAACGAACAAGACGATGACAGCATCCGTAACGGAATTGAAGTCGAAACCTTTAGCGAATTTACCGAGACGCGCATCCGCACCGGCGAATTTACCCGATTTGATGCCCTACGCTATGCCGAAGGACGGGTGAATCTATGGGAATTGGTGGGGGATGGCAATGTTACCCGTGTGCTGCGTTTTGACAGCACCTTTGAGGTGGGGCAGGGGGCGGATTTGCATGTGTATCTTTCTGTCAGCGCCAATCCGACCTCCGGCGACATGTTGTTTGAGGGTGATTTGGCCTACGATGCGGGATTGCTCAAAGGCAATGTGGGTGGGCAAAATTACACCCTGCCCACCGATTTGGATATTACCCAATTTGCCAGCGTGGTCATTTATTCCACCACCTTGGAGATGATTTTCAGCGTTGCGCCCTTGCAACAACCGATTCAGTAGACCTTCTACACTTTGAACAGCCCATTGGGTCTATTCCGCCGAATCGCCTCCTCACAATAGGCGTACAGGGCATCATAGACCATCCATTCGGCAGCGTTGATAGCATGGTCATCTGCCAGCCCTAAGTGGCGGAAGCCTTCAGCAATGGCTTCCAACCCTGCGCCTTCTGGCTGATTCCAGAGTGCATTATCGGTGTCTGCCCCATTGACAATTTTGCCCAATAAGACCAGCGCTGGACGGTTGGTCAACTGATATTTTTTGAGGATGGCTTCAAACGAACATTCTGCCCCGTGATGTCCCAATTCAACCCCGGCAACATCAAACGGAATTGCGCCTTCCCGTTCTGCAATCTCCATCACTTTGTCGGCTGGCACGAACAAAAATTCCGCCGTCGCATCCACAAAATGCTTAATCAACCATGGACAAGCCACACGATCTACTTTGACCTTCTCACGGGTAATCCACTTCATTTTAAAAAACTCCTTGTGTCATTGTTCTTCCGGGGGTTTTACTGCCTTGAAACTGCGGTACAGCGCAAGGTCATAGACTATCTTCAAACTGCCTGCCAGCAGAAAAGGTAAATTTAGCAGCACATTTTGCAACAAAATCCCTGTGACAAGCGGAGAAAAGGCACTTCCAACCGAACGGGCAATGGCTGTGACTCCTGCTGCCGCCGAGCGCTCCGAAGGGTCAACGACAGCCATGACATAGGATTGGCGTGTCGGAACATCCATTTGGGAGATGGCAAAGCGGAGGAGCAAAAGCCCCACCGCTAAGGGGAGCGTTGGCATCCATGGGACAAGCATGAGCAGAATATTGGAGGGAATGTGGGTAAAAACCATCGTATTAATGAGTCCAAAGCGGGCGGCTAACCGTGCCGCCGCTAAGTAAGACACCCCCGCCAACACATTCGCCCCAAAAAAAATCCCGCCGAGTGTCGCTGTGTCGACACCAAATCGCAGATGAAACCAGTACGCCATCAAGCTCTGCACGATCAACCCGCCCGCAAAGGAATCGAGCGCAAAAAGGGCGGAGAGTTTTAAGACGATGCCTTGTGAACGGTGCAGCCCCAAGCGGCTGGGGGTGGTTTGGGGCGCATGGGGTTCTACAGCCGATGACATGAAGCTGAACAAAATGCCGAGCAGAATCGCTAACCCGGCATAAAGAAGCAGATTTGCTCTGTAGCTCGCCAAGAGAGAGAAACCGCTAAGATGCAAAAGTTTGACGAGAACACCCCCCATCAACGCGCCGGTTGCCGTCGCTAGCGAACCGACAAGGTTGTACCAAGCAAAAATGGATGTGCGCTGTGTATCCGGGATCAATTGACTGAGACTGGCCTGTTCAATCGAAAGAAACGGGCCAACTTCATTTCCACTGGGGCTGATTGTTCCAACAATGGCAGCCGCTGTCAGCAAGATGAAGTTATGGGTGAAGGCAAAGATGATGCCCGCCAACAACATCAGGCTTGCCCCAATTTTCAATGCGCGCCGTCGCCCGTGTCGGTCTGCCTGCGTTGCTAACCAGAGCGAAATTACAGCATCTCCCATGAGAGTCAAAGTTAAAATTGCGCCAGCTTCTTGCTCTGTGAAGCCTATTTCAATCAGATATAAGCCTAAAATGACCGACAGCAGCCCGTAGGCAAGTAAACGGATGATGCGCGTCCCAAAGAGCAGTTTTGCATCTAGGGACAAGGTGAAAAGCGGGAAGTGACTTCTGGTAATCACGGGCTTTTTCTATATAATGTAACGATAGTTACATCATACGCGCTGTTTATTCTGATGTCAATAGTTTTTCAAGTTGCAAGGCAGCACCTTCGGCAAATAATTTTTTGCGTTGGGCTTGGCTAAACTCCCGCCCGCGTGTTTTGATAGTTTCCACCGCAATCCGTAAGGTTTCGGAATCGCAGGCGGGATGCGCCTGAATAAAAGCCGACCAGCGCACCGCCTCCTCCGCGTCGGGGTGGAGATTCGCTAGTCCGGCTAAATTATCGAGCAGGATAGAAATGGTGCTGGTACGCTGGGCTAATGCGATGGACTCCTGATACATTTGGCGTGCCGCTTGTGCATCGCCACGCTGCCGATTCAGATGGCCTAAATTCCCCAGCGCATGGGTTTGCCCGATGACATTGCCCTGACGGCGATAAACCCGCAAGGCTTCTTCAAGATAGTGTTGGGCTGCGTCCCACTGTCCTTCTTCAATCGCAATCAACCCCAAATTGCCCGTGACATTGCCCAGCGCTTGGTCATCATTGACCGCACGCGCTACTGGAAGGGCTTCCATCAAATAATGTTTGGCTTGTTCGTAGTCACCCATCGTATAATACAAAGTGCCTTTGCGATTTAAGGCCATCGCCAGCAGCACCGCGTCGTGCTGTTGGGCGTAGGCAATACTTTCGTCCAGATAGGCCAGCGAAGCCGGATATTTACCCAACCGCCATAACACCGTTCCCAGATGTTCCAAAACCCACGCTGTCCCTTCGGCATGGGCGATATTCCGATAAATCGCTAGCGCCTGTTCTAAGACCGGTTTGGCAGCCACATAATCCGCCGCACGCCATAAAGCTGTCCCATAGTCGCGTAAAATTGCTGCGTGTTCTGCGTCCGTGATCGTAATCTGTGGAAGGAGTTCCAAAGCACGCTGAAAATATTTTGTGGATTCGGCAATAATCTGGAGTTGCAAGGCATTGCGAGCAGCAAGGACACTGTTTTTGAATTCTCCGGCTGCGTCGTCTGCCATTTGCCAATGAAAGGCCAGCGGCACGGCATATTGAATATCGTGTGGATACAGTTTTTCTAACGCTTCTGCCACGCCACGATGAAACATTTTACGTGAGTCGGGGGGAATATCAGCCAGCACCACTTCACGCACTTTGTCATGGGTAAAGCGCCACGTTTCGTCCACGATCTCCAAGACCAGCGCTGTTTCACACACCCTGAGCCATGCCTCAAACGCCAGATTCAAAGGCAGTGCTTGTAGCAGCGCCAAGTCCAATTGGCGACCCAGGACAGCGGCATAGCGCAAGGCCGTTTGTCCCCACGCTGGCACTTGGTTAATGCGCCGCCGTAGGAGATTTTCAATATTGCTGGTTATCAGTTCCTGCGGTAATTGTTTGAGGCGCATCACCTGTTGCAAACTTCCCGCCTCGTGTGCCAGCGCCCGCATGACTTCCACAATAAACAGGGGATTGCCGGCGGTTTCGCGTTGGAGCAACTCCACCACGGTTCCACCCAAATTTCCTAACATGGATTGGCTCAGGGAGCTAACCGCCTGCGGATTCAATTTATCCAACAACAGCAGTTGATGGTGCGGAATATTGCCGGGCAAGGTGGGGGCTTCTTCGCGGCGGTAGCTGCCGATAATGAAAATGGGGAGATTCGCAAGACTGCGGCTCACCACCTTCAAGAGTTCAAGGCTTTCATTTGTCCACTGCAAGTCCTCCAAAATGAGCAAAATAGGCTGTTTTTGCAATTGAATCCGTGTGTGGATGGTCATGGCAAGCCGTTCAAGATAGGCCGCGCTGCTCACGGAGGGCGCATTGGAAACCGGTTTCTCTAACAGGGTTTCAATATCTGGCACAATTTCCTTAAGAATACTGGCATCCTGTTCACTGAGCGCGTTGGTGATAATCAGGCGGCGGAGAGGATCGCGCCAGAGTTGGAATGGCAAGCCGCCCCCTTCAACCCCCTGTCCACGCAATACCAAAAATCCATCAATCAAGGCGTGGATTGCCAGTTCATCCAGTAAGCGCGATTTGCCAATGCCGGACTCTCCCCCAAGCAGCCACAACTGCCCATGCCCCGCTTGAACCCGTTGGAGGGCCTGGGTTAGCTGGTCAAATTCAGCCTCGCGGCCTACAAAAGCGGCGGCTTGCAAAAAACTTTCCTGTTGTTCATCGGTTTCAAGCGGGGGTGCCATCTCCACCGCTTGACAGAGAGCTTCTAGCGTTTCACTGGCAGTGGCGTAACGTTCTGGGGCTTTTTTAGCCAACAGCCGGGCAAGCACCTCCGCAAGGGTGGGGGGTAACATGGTGAGGTCGGGAGGGGTGTTCAAGGTCATATACAGTAAATCATTGATCCGCCCGGGTGGAAAAAGGGCTTTGCCTGTCAAAACGCGGTATGCCAGCACGCCGACTGCATATAAATCGGACAAGACACTCACGTTTTCCCCTAAAATGACCTCCGGGGCCAGATACGCTATGGTTCCCATCACCGGTGCTTCGGTTTCGTGTGGCAAAGCGAGGATGTTTTGTGCTAGACCAAAATCCAACAACTTGACCACCTGCTGAAGGGTGACCAACACATTGCTTGGCTTAAGGTCACAATGCAGCACCTGCCGTTGGTGGAGATAGCGCAGCGCTTGCAGCATTTCGGCAAGCAGGGCTACCCTGCCGTAAGACGATAGTCCTGCCACGGCTTTGTCGATGGGATGTGCTTTGTCCAGATACTCCATCGTAAAAAAAGGTTGCTGCTCATGAAAGCCATAATCCAAAACGGTGACAATGTTCGGATGGCGCAGGCTGGAAAGGGTTTTAAATTCACGCGCCAAAGCAAGATTCATTTCGCGGGTATCCCGTCTATCCTCTGAGGGAATCTCGACCATTTTGAGCGCCACAATTTGCCCACGCAGACGGTCATGCACCCGATAGACCGTTCCCATCCCGCCTGTACCAATTTTTTCAAGTACCTGATACCGATGTCCAATAAGATCCACAGCCGAATGCCCTCAATTATGCTAATGAATTAGATTGTACAGATGTTAAATATTTCATCTAATTACATTAGACAAATTCTATCCCTTTTTGTTACACCTCTACAGAAAACAAAATTGCGGCTGTCGCATTTAGCACAAAATATAGAAAAGTTTTAAAATTACTTTTCGTCTGGCAAAAATTAGTGTAGATTCAGAGCAAGAAGTGGTGAGATAGACGGTATGGCTACAACGATTTCAACCAAT
This sequence comes from uncultured Anaerolineae bacterium, assembly GCA_964639245.1. GTDB lineage: Bacteria > Chloroflexota > Anaerolineae > Aggregatilineales > J027 > SB15. The sequence continues at coordinate 273,106 of CAZXCU010000007.1, read as the reverse complement.
GCAATTTATTCGCTAGAAAAAGCCTTTAGCGATGCGTATGCTAATCATTATGGACAAGCGCCGAGTCAAGTCCAGACCTTAGGCGATGGGCGGATTTTGATTAATGGCATTGCTTTCACCCGCCCGGAAGTGGTGCGGATGATTCAAACGTTGGAGAGCGAAACGGCCAAAAAGCGCAAAAGCCTTGTGACGCGCCTGATTGGTTTTTTCGGGGGTCGTCGCTAAGAATCTAAGATTTGTGTTATGTGGCCTCCTGCATCTGGCCAGTCGTTTAACCTTGCCACACTGCCCCGCACCACCGTTTTAATCCGTTCGTGAGGCCATGCCGCCCACGCGCTCAACTGTCCAAAACCCACCGAGGGGAGTGCCGCGACAGTGATAGCGATACTGCGGCTCAACGAGTCCATTAAGTCTGTCGGATCACTGTCTATACGGTAAATAAAGCGCAGGGCAGACTGCTGTAAATCGAGTGTTTCGATGACGCGGTAGGGGTGATTGAGTAGCAGATCGGGTTGCGCCACACTTTCAACCATCGCTCGCCATTCACGCCCATTGGCTTGCATCGCGTAAAAACGCAGTCGCCGCAGGGTCATTTCCCATTCCAGTGCTAACATACGCGAAAGTCCCATTGCCGCCGTATCGCGCACCCGCCAGAGGGGATTGTTGGACAATTCCAAGAGGGTTGCCACGCCGCTTTGAATCTGGGTAAAAATAGCCGCCCAGACTCCCACGCCCACGCCTGCCGCCATTTGCAGGATTTGCAGGGGTGAATCGGGGTCTTCGCCAAAAAACGACGGGGGATTGTGCATATTCAGCCACGCCAGCAGCCATTCCATATTTTTATAGCCCACCTGCAACGGCATGTCCTCGCGGCGGCACAACCCTTCGACAACATCCCCGAACGCCCGTAGCAGTTCAAGATTGGAGGAACCGCCGGGCAAGGCGCTGTTGTCAATCAGATAATCTTCCAGCGCACAAATATCGGGGTCAAGCAACCGATTGCGGGTGTGCTGGCTGAGGCTATAACGTGCCAGATTAAATTCATTCGGGGGCAGCAAGCCCGGACTCAGCAACGCGGCTTGAGTCAGGGTTTGCAATTCGGCCCGGTAATCTGCATAAATTTTCATACGCATCTCATTTAAACGCTGGCCTTGAGGCACGATTTTCTACACTGTCCTAATGCACATTCACTTTTGAATATGTACGGGCGTGGTCTGTGACCCGCCCTCATTCCCTAGCTTGGTGGTTCACAGACCCATCCTCATTCCCTAGCTTGGGTGGTTCACAGACCCGCCCTCATTCCCTGGCTTGGTGGTTCACAGACCCATCCTCATTCCCT
>CAZXCU010000007.1:0-271667 GCA_964639245.1 uncultured Anaerolineae bacterium | reverse complement strand
CAGACCCATCCTCATTCCCTAGCTTGGGTGGTTCACAGACCCGCCCTCATTCCCTAGCTTGGGTGGGTCACAGACCCACCCGTACACTATCCGTATTTAACATGATCGCGTCCGCCAAAATGGTATCCGTGCTAAATTGTTAAACAGCGTAAGGACGACGTTTGAAAGGCTCCTTTTAGCGGCGGCGGGTGGTTTGTTGGCGACCCCGCGCCGTGGTTTGACGACGACGACCAAATAACAACTTGCGGAGTGCGCCCAGAATTTCCGCCAGCAGGGGAATCTGAATCGCAAAACCGACCACCGCCAGCGCTGTGCCTAAGGTGCTGGCCTGCGGGACGGTGATTTCGCCAAAGACGTAATTGACATCCACTTGAAGCGCCTGCCCCCAGATATTTTTGGCGGCAATCGGCTGGACTCCGGCTTGTTTGGGCTGCCATTCAAGGTTAATGACGATGTTGATAACAAACGCGCCGGAATTATCCGGGGCTTTGAGACTCCAGCGCCAAGTGCCTTCCTCACCGCGTCCGAGTGTTTGGGTTTGTGGGGTGAGCGAATTGTCCACCGTGAAATCGGGCGCAACCAAGCGGGCAGTATAGCGGGCAGTGTGGGTGTTGTAGTTATCCGAAATTAAAATCGGCGTGGCGATGACTTGATTTTCGGCAATTTCTGCCACCGCTTCGATTCCGCCTGTGGGCAGCGCTTTGAGCGTCACCACAACAGTACCCGTCCCACCGACACGGAATGAACGCGGCCATTCTAGCTCAACGGTGCGCTGTTCATAACCGGCAATCGTGCCAGCCCCACCCTGACCGCTATTGTTCGGGGTGGTCACCGCCTGTACATTCAACGGGACAAGCTCGACTTCAATATCATTGTTCAGCGTGGTGTTTTCCGAAGTGACCGCATCCTGCACAATTTGAATTTCTTCGCTGGTGAGTTCGGGTTGAATTTCTTGTGATGCCGTTACTGCTTCGGCTTGTACTTCCGCCACTTCGACCTGAAATTCTTGTTCGGCGGTGTCGGCTGTCGAAATTTCTTCTAGTACAGCCTGTTCCAATTCCGGTGCAGCACCGACGGTGTTGGTAGTCAGGGCTTCGCCATCGACGACTACCGGCAAATCGGGCTGATTTTCTTGGGTAAAATCTGTCCCGAAGGAACTATCCGCGATTTCTTTGATGGTGGTGGTTGCCCCGCCCAATTCCCGGATTTCGCGGTTGAGGGTTTGTGGCAACCGCGCCAGAAACAGCGCCGCAATGCCAACCGTCAGCAGCGTAAATCCGATGAATCCGAAGATGGTTCTTAAACAGGACATTGCAGCCTCTTTCCCTAACTAATCCACTGTATAGTATGCCGCATTTGCGAACCCCTGCCAGTGTGGAGTCCCCAATGGCACAATCGGTTCTTCATTTTCCTGTGGGGGAAGCCGCATTTCAAGAGCGCGAATGTGCATTTCGGGGGTGACGCGCAGTGACCCATCCGGTTGAATGGCGTTGACCAGAATCGCGCCTTCCGCCCAGTACAAATAAATTTCCGTGACCAACTGACGCGGGCCACGTCCGCCAAGGGTACTCGCGCCGGAGGCTAAAAATACATGGTCGGGTTCGCCATAGGCCAGCAGCGCATCCCCCAGACGGAGTTGATTTGTGGGGGTAATATTCAAGCGAAATCCGGCGATTTTGTTCCCGCCATAATCCCATGTGCGTCCGCTAAACATCCATGCGCCGTCGGCATTGGCCTGTGCTAAGGCATCGTCAAAGCGCAAAATCGAATGTTCACCCGGACGCACGCCATACCAGCAGGGCAGCGCACAATTTTCAACCGCTAAATAATTGGGCGGGACAGCCCGATTTGCGCCGATGGTTCTTGCCGCTCGGAGACCCCCCCAACTCAGCCCGAAAGTGAGTAAAAAAATGAACGTAACTTTGATCATTATGTGTTTACTCGTGTGGATGTAGGGACGGGTGCTACGGACGGTGAGATGAGTTTTGTCCGAGATGGTCGTGGTTTTCGCCGTCCATCACCCGCCCTTGTCGCTGAAAATTTGCGCATTTATTTTTTCCCCGTTTCAAAAGGGGAAGGGAGCGTCTTGGTATACACCCATCCCTGCCATGCGGTTTTATTAAACGGCGGCGCGATGACTCCATAGCGAATGGTGTTTATCGGGGTGTGGATGCTCAAACGGTCAGAGGGCAGGGTCATAAACACGGTGACTTGAGCTTCCTCATAAAAAAGCTGTAAGACCTGCTCATTTTCAATCATCCGACCCGCCACGCTGACCTGTACCGTTTGATAATCGGGGACACCCATTGCCAGCACCCATTCGCCTAAAGTCAGGTCATGGGGCAGGATAAACAAATCGCCCGTGTCGCTGTTGACGCGGAGGGTATGCCCGGCAAATCCCCATGTGTTTTTATCAATTTCGCGCACATCGGGGAGACGATTAATCGCCGTTACCAGTTCCATCTGGCTGGCCTTTGGCGGTTGAATCCCCTGCCAGCATGGTGCATCGCAATCTTCCGACGGCAGCAAGGGGTAAAGGTCAGCAGGCAAAGCGGCAGGGCGGGACTGACTCATTCGCCAGCACCCTGCAAAAACCAGTCCAAAAAGAAGGATTGTCCATGCTACGACCCGCAAAAATACCTACTCCGATGCACGTTAGTTGTAATCAGATACATAAGGGATAGAGTCCATGGTTGCATCATATCCCTGCCAATCGCCGCCACCTAACATACAGGATCTGACATCGCCATAACGAATACTCGAAACCGGTAATTCTGGCTTAATGTGCGTTTCAGATCCCACCTCCATAAAAACGACCATATTCCGTTGAGGGTAAATTAATAACATGGAACCCATGCACCGCTCACTGCTTAAACGTAATTGTCGGTGAGGGATGCCCAATAAAAAAATTATTTCGCGCAGGGTGATCGTTTTGGGATACACGTAGAGATCCGGCCCTAAACTGCTGACCTGATAAGTATGTGTTTTATCCAGCGTAAATTGAAAATGTCCGGTGGAGTTATGCGAAATTGCTTCCGGGAAGGTAGTGAAAATAACTTGTTTTTGTTGGGAAAGTGAATCGCTTGGATGAATCCCTTGCCAGCATTCAGGACAATCTTCATCCGGGAGCAGGATGGACAGATATTCAGGGATACGGCTGGCAAATGGGAAATAGCGCACCACAGCCAAACATACCGCCCCGAAAATCAAGAACACTGTGCCAACAAGTAGTAAAAAACGCATCACATTTCCTAGTCGCTACAGTCGTAACTGCCAACAATGGTTTCCATAGCCAGTTCATCCAAGTCTACGAAACCTTGCCATATCTCATAAAAAGGCGAATTAAATTGTATTTCCAGCAAGTCATGATAAAAAATAGACTCTATCATCATTTTTCCATGAATCTGTTGCTGCTTCCTCAGTTCAACAATCACTACAGCGTTTTTGTCTAAATAATATAGCTCGAATGTATTTGCATCCTTTATAGGGCAAGTAGACTGAACTGTCTCATAAAAATGTTGATAATCAGGGCTACCGAAGGCTAATAAGAAATCGTCAAGAGTAAGAGTTCGCTGCCTAAGTAGAATATATTGATAATCTATACCTATACCAACTGTATAGTCATGATTTTTATATGAAAACTCGCCGTTAAAATACTGGCTGTCAATCGCATCTTCAAGGGAATTGCCCATATAATCAGGTAATTGGTGAAGGATAAAATCAATTTCCTCATAGGTAGATACCCCTAGTTCAATGCCATGCCAGCAGATTGTTATACAATTTTCATCTGGCAGTAATATCAAAACATGTTCAGGAGCGCGGGTTTCGGCGGTTGGGTCATAGCGCACGGCGAGTAAAGAGACCGCCCCGAAAATCAAGAAGACTGTGCCAACAATGAGTAAAAAACGCATGTTGTCTCCCTAGCGGCTCAAATACCGTGCCAGCCATGTAAAGCCCTGCCAATCGGCACACGAATCGGGGGTGCCGGGATGATAATACACCGAGCGAATCGGCGTGGTGGGGACAAGGCGTTCACTGTTGGTCATGGCATCGGTAAAAATTTCGACTTTGGCCTGCCGATACAAAAAAATCAGGCGAATATCGTGCGCTCGTGCCAAGCGCACACAATCCGGGCTGCCCAATTGCAAAAACAACTCGCCCAGTGTGACCATCCCGTACACATCCAGCATCACCTGCATCACACGGTCAGAACGGGTGCTGACAATCACATAGGAGGTAAAAAAGCGTTCGCCATCGGTGGAAAATTCCTTGCTGCCCACGCCATCCCGGGCATAGGGGAGTTGATTCAACCGTGTGGGAACATTTTTATCTTCATCGGCGACCTGAATCCCCCACCAGCACGGCGCGGCGCAGGAGGCATCCGGCAGCAAAATTTCCACATGCGCGGCGGGTTGCCCCTGTGGGAGATGAATCAGTCCCAGAATCGTAAACAGCAGGATTTGGAGAGCCGTCGTGAAAATTAAAAATCGGCTCATGGCATCACCATCGGGGGATAGTCTGAAAGCCAGCGCCCCCCCAACCAAGGCTGCGTATAAAACGGTTGGGCGAAATATTTATCGGGATACAGCACCCCTGCAAGTGGCATATTCACGGTTAAACGTCCGTCTAATTCGGTGGAAACCAAGACGATCATCTGCTTTTGTTCATAGTATAAGCGTACCAGCATGACTTCGTTACGGCTGGGTTGTTCCAAAACTTTCTGCATCGTCTGATAATCCGGTTCACCCAAGGCGGCAAGTAAATCCCCCAAACGGAGATGGGTCGCCCGCAGTACCAGCGTGTTCACAAAATAGGACGCGCTGTACTCACGCACCGGGTCAGGAGAAAAAACCCACAGCCCATCTCCGAGTCTTTGCACAGCAGGGAGTTGAGCGAGTTTTTCCTCGATTTCGGCTTGTCCCATTGAGGTGGGGCGGATTCCCTGCCAGCAAGGAGCAGCGCAAGAGTCATCCGGCAGCACAATGGCAACATGGGCGGGTGTTCCCTCCCGGATGCCTACCGCCCGTGCCAAAAAAATGACTCCGCCGTTGAAGATGCCCAAGACCAGCACCCAGCCGATTACTCTTGTAATTGGGACATCACTCCCCAAATGTTATTAAAGCCGAGTTGATTTTCATTCAAATATATCTGGGCGAGGAAATTCAGCCATGCTTGCCAGTCATCCTCCGCCAATTCAGTTTCAAATTTTGCCCAGAGCAGTCCGGTTTCGCGGGGCAGTTCCGCGATGACCAGCGCCCCTTCTGCATCCTCCAGACGGGCTGCAAACGCTGGCAGGGTGTCCCATTCAAAAAATAAAATGGTCTCTTTGTTGACGGCTTGCGCCTGCATGATTTCCAGTGCATCTTTATAATCCTGTGGCAAAACGGACAGCCACACCTCAATCGTCTGTTTTTCATCCCCCGATTGGAAGATTGCCCGCAACGGATCACTCTCTTCGATGACTGTCCAATCCAACGGCGGGGCGATGATGACTTCATTGGAAATTAAAAACAGCAGTTCAGCATTGAGGGGCAGCAGCGGTATCGCTCCCCCCTCATTGACCACCGTTTGGCCTGTCAGATAGCGCTCGGTTAGGCTTTCCCCCGATTCGAGTCCGATGAGCAGTTGGGCAAGGTCATCAAAAGCCAGCAAACGCCCATTCAAGGCCATCGTCGGAATCAAAAGATTCGCCAGCACCAGCAAATCCACACTGTTTTCGGCGGGGGCTTCCATCAGGATAATCGCCATTTGTTCCCCCTCAAGCGGGAGGGCAAACCCTAACGAAATGACCTGTTCATAGTCGGCAAAACGCGGATCCTCATTTTCCTGTACATACAGCATCACCGCTGCCCGAATCTGACCATCCCGCAGCGCGGCGGGTTCGCTGTATGCGCCGATGCCTGCGCGCCCTTTTTGTATAGCGAACTGGGTGAAATAGTCCAGTGCAGGATTGATGTTTTCGACTTCAAATGGCACATCCAATCCCTCAAATGGACGGATAATCGCTTGGACTAAAAACGGGGTTTCTCCGGGCGGTGTTTGGCTGATGTTGGACATGAATCCATAGGGGTCGCTGCCCTCACTGCTTTCAACGGCGGAATATTCCCATCCCTGCGGCACACCAATGGACAGGGTGTGGGTGTCATTTTGCAGGGTCAGGATGTCTGCAATGGGCGGAATGATTCCCTGTGCGAAGGCGGGAAGGGGCAGCGAAAAAATTAAAATCAAAAGTATCAGACGTTTCATGGTTCACTCCGTTATGTACGCGGGTAATAGTAACACGGATGCAATATATGTCGCGTCCCTACCGTAGGGACTGCATCTGCGTAGCGTGCCGTCCGCCGGGCTATATCCATACTTAATTTAAACGGCATTATGGTGTCCCTACAGCCTATCCGCATTAAAAATTCATGCCAGCACACTCAAAACGCGATTCACCCTGTCAGGGCATTTCGAGCGATTCTAACGCGGTAAGCAAGGGGTCAATCGGCAATACCTCCCCATCCACCACCGCCGAACTGAGCGCTGTCTGCCAATCCGATTTGACCGAGTCCCAGTGAGTCGCGGGGGCAAAAATCGTAATGAGCAGCAGTCCACCGTCCAGTTCCGCCAGAATAATCTGCTGAATCGTCCCGCCGGAGTGGGCAGCATATTCCGGCGGATAACGTACCCCTAGCGCCCGTGCTGGCACATCTCCCCAGATAAAATCTAGCCATGCGCCGCGCACAATTTCCTGATAACTGCTGGCTTCCCAGTAGGCGCTGTAGGTTACCAGCAAATTTTCGGGCAGTTCGTTGACTTCTAACTGGCTCAAAATGCGCGACTCGGCAATCAAACTGACCTGAATCAACGCGCCTGTCAGCAAATCGCCCTCTGCCAGCAGTCGCCAATCGTCCTCATAAAAAAAGACGGTGGGATATTCAGCGCGTTCGGTCATGTTACGGCGCAGCCATGTTTCCGGCGCAGCCAAGCGAACTTCCGCCCCATTCGTTATTTTGAGCGAAGCCACCGCTGCCCCGCTTAATTCGTTCGGATCAGTCAATCGACTCAGCGCGATTTCGGCGGAAGCAGGGTCAAGTGCTTCTCCGTTCACTGTGATAGACGCACGAATCGCGGTGAATTGTTCCAGCAGTGCCGGACGGGGTTGTTGGCCTTCGGGCAGCAGCGCCGCGAACTGCACCAGCAAAATCGATTCCTCGGCCAGCGCAAGCCCGATCCATTGTTCGTAGCGCGTGTTATTTTCGGAGGGGCGATAGGCGATAAACACGGCAGCCGAAAAACCATCCCAAGTAAAGGAGTTGACCTCACTCATCAGCGCGGGGTCGTAATTTTCAGTGAAGGGGAGGGAGGCTTTTAACCCGCCCATCAAGGCTTCCATGCGATTTTCGGCGGGTAATTCGCCATACACAAAGGCGGACGGGGCATCCAAACGCGCTTGCACGGCGCGAAAATCTGTTCCGCCCAGATACGCCGACTCATGCGATTGGGCTTCGGCGTGGTTGGGGGGGGTGTCTGGATTGACCACCCATTCAGCAGGAACCGCAATTTCCACCGTGAGGTCGTTTTGGGTCAGGGTCAAAACGGAATTTTGTGCCATCCCGGACGGTAGGTATGCCGCCCCTACGGATGCACTTGTAGGAACATGATACATCGTGTCCACCGCTATCAATAAAATGATCAGGATCAACCAGAATCGTTTCATAACTACGAATCATAGGCGGGTTTCTGACGTGAATCAATCCTGTGCAACAAAACCCAACATTTGCAGTACAATTTGCGGCTTGTGAAAACAACCCGGCGGGGAATCAATTCCCCGCCTATGCGTAGGAAGTCCACTGAAGTGGACTCGGCGACAACCTTGTTTTTCAAAAAGGAAACCTATTTCTATGGCGACAACCATCAATCATGCTGCCCCGCCAAGCCGACAGCGCTTGGTGCGCTCGGTGCTGACCGTCATGGTGGGCTTCATGCTGACCAAAGGAGTCAGTTTGCTCCAGACCATCATTATCGCCAATCGGTTTGGCGCGGGCAGTGAATATGACACCTTTGTACAGGGCAGCACGCTCCCCGATTATATTGTGCGCTTGATTGGCGGGGGGGCGTTGGGGGTAGCGTTTATTCCGGTGTTTAGCGCCCTGCTCAATAAAAATGACACGGATGGGGCGTGGACACTGGCGAGTCAGGTGTTTAACACGCTGATGCTGGTTGCTATAACGCTGAGTGTGCTGGTGATACTGACCGCGCCGATTCTAGTGGAACAGATTATCGCGCCGGGCTTGAACGATGCCGATACCCGCCAAACTGCCGAAATCATGCGGATTTTAAGCGTCGGGACAATTATTTTTAGCCTGAGCGGGATTCTGGCAGGAATTTTACACGGGCATAATCATTTTTTTCTCCCCGTCCTCGCGCCGATTTTTCAGGATTTAGGGCTACTTTTCGGGGTGATTTTTTTCCTTGAGCCATTCGGGATTCATGGGCTGGCATGGGGAACACTGCTCGGTGCAGTGCTGCATTTCGGGATTCAAGTGCCGGGCTTGTTCATGTTCAAATTTCGCTGGTATCCCAAACTCGGTTGGAATGACCCGCAACTGCGCCATGTATTTCAGCTGATGCTGCCCCGCATTTTGATCGGGGTGACATTTTTAGTCAATCTTATCACCATTAACAATATCAATTCGCGGTTGGGCGAAGGAGCTGCCAGCGCGTTTTCGTGGGGGATGCGCTTTATGGACATCCCGCAGGCGCTCATTGGCACAGCAACCGGAATCGTGCTCTTTCCGACTCTTTCCGCCCTCACCGCCACCGGACGTTTTGAGGAACGACGGGCGGCTTTCGCGGGGGCGATGCGTTTTATCCTCTTTGCGACGATTCCTTCGACTGCTGGATTGATTCTGGTGAGCTATCCCGCGCTGCGTTTGCTATTTAACGAATGGGATTCCGCGATTATTTTCACGTCGATTCAGGTGTTAAGTCTGGCGATTATTTTCCAGAGTTTGCATGAAATTTTGACCCGTTCTTTTTATTCGCAGCAGGACACGCTCAACCCCCTGCGTTTTTCACTCATTGCCAGCACCATTAATATTGTGACCGTGATTAGCCTGTATCAGGTTTATAAACAGGTTGAGCCGCCTCTGTGGAGTCCTTTGGCGGTGGGTGCGCCCGCGTTTGGTTACGTGCTGATTTTCATCGTGGAAGTGATTTTGCTCGGCTGGACACTGCGGAAACGCTGGGGGGATATTGCCCTGCCGGAACTTGCCCGTACTGCCATGAAAACCCTGATTGCTACAGTGGTGATGGTAGCGGCGGTGCTGGTGTGGGATGTGCTGCTGGATGCCGCAGGTTTTGGCAGCTATACCACCGTGAATATCTTGATTCAAATTGTCTCGAAAGTGGCGGTGGGTGGGTTGGCTTTTGTCCTCACAGCATGGCTGACGCAGATTCAAGAACTGCGGGATGGCTTGGCCTTGTGGCGGGCGCGTCGTCAACCATCGGTGGAGGCGGTATGAGAAATTTTCTTCTGCCTATGTTCACGCTGAGATTTAGGTCAGGGCGTTGTTTTCCCCCCTGTCCCCCTCTCTCACCCATGGCGAGGGGGAGAGAGCGTAAGCCAATGATCGCTATCTTCATTTTTTTGTCCTTCTTTTTGACTGCCAGCATCCACGCCCAGACCCCGCCAACCATCGTTTTTTTGACCGCCGATGTCCCCGCGACTCTGACCGTTGCCGATGTCGAATCGGGGCAAATTCAAGTCACCTTGCGCTGGAAATCGGTCAACACGGCGGGCGATACCCAAGCCCAACTCCACGCTTTCATCTTAAATGACTGGCAACCCCTGACCAAAGCGGATGGCAGCCCATTTTTACCTACCGATTCCTTCAGCACTCTGTTACAGCACCCGTTCAATTTTGCGCCACCGACTTTCCGTCTCTCGCTGGTGGATGCGGCGGGAAATGTGCTGACTCAGCAGTTTTTGACTGTGCCATACCGTTTTGATGAAGCCAGTTTTCAACCGCAGATTGTGGCCTTTACCAGTGACCGTCAAACGCTTGACCCCGCCGAAATTCAATCGGGCAATGCGCGGTTGAATGTGTCGTGGGAAATTGCCGGACGCTGGCCTACTGCCCATTTGCTGTTTGAGCAAATTCTGGATGATGGCAACCGTGTTTCGATTGAACTCCCCCGCGAAAATTTATGGATTCCCTCCAAAGGGCAGGGGGTGGTTGCGCCTGTTTCGCCGGGGACAAGCAGCCTGATTCAAATTGCCTTGCGCGTGGTGGATGTGCGTGATGACCGTACCTTAGATGATGCGGTGATTTTGCTCAACCTGACCAGCGCCACGACTCCGCCAGAACAAACGACTCAAGTTGCTTCGGTAGCCATTCCCACCTCTTTTGCGACGGATGCCCCCGCGCCGGAACGTCAAAGCCAGACCAGCAGCACCGACGAACAAATTATCGCTAACCGCCCGGACTATCCGATTGCTGGCACACTGCCCACTGTTTTCCGATTCGCGTTTGTGCCAGAACCGGCTGCCGCAGGGGAAACGGTAGAAATTATCTGGCGGGTCGAAGGGGCTAGCAGCATCGCATTTGATGTGCTGTTACCGGATGGCACACGGCAAAATGTTATGCAGGCCGTTCCGACTCTTGAAGGCCGCTACCCGGTGACCCTGCCCGAAGGGGCTTATTATCGCCTGCCCTTCATCATGCAGGTGACGACTCCGGCGGGCGATGTGCTGGATATGGAAAAATCCATCGCCATGAAATGTGATGTTCCCTATGCCTTTCCGTATAAAATTCCTGCGTTGATGTGTCCTGAGGGGGCGGAACAATTCGTACAGGGGACATTTCAAGAATTTGAGGGTGGCTATCTCTTGCGGCGGGCGGATACTGATAAAATTTACGTGCTGTATCGCGGCGGGCGGGCATTTGAGATTTTCCCCGATGATTTTGAGCAAAACGAAGTTGTGACTGTGACAGAAACACCCCCGGCTAATTATTTTGCCCCTGCTGGCAGACTCGCCAAACTCTGGTTGAGTAATGCCGGTGTGCGGGCGAGACTGGGGTGGGCAATCGCGCCGGAAAATATTTACGTGATGACCTTGCAGCATGAGCAAGTGAGCAGCAACCAGTTCACCACCTATCTGCTCTGGCCGGATGAACGGCTGATTTTTCTACGATTTGCGCTGGATGATGCAAGCGGGGAGTTCATCGGCATGGGCTGGGGCTATGTAGGGCGGTAGCTGGACAGCCCCACCCCAAGCGCGATTATTCCTCACCAGAAATCCACAGGCTGATGAGTATCCCTACACCTGCTCCCCACATGAGGTAGGCTGCCGCAGCCCGCACCTGATCATCCGTAGATCCATAAAAATCGGTAAATCCGATGGCGACTCCATCCATCATCAAAGCTGTCAATGTCATCACGACCACGGGCATGAACATTTTACGAACTGGTACCCCGAAAATAGGCGCAAGGGCAATGATTGTGACCCATAACAAGGGAAACGCAGCAATGAAAAAAACAATGAGCAGGGGATTGCCGCCAGAAAAAACGGATGAGCCAATCAGACGGATAAAAATTAAAAATGCTAACCAGATGACCACCCCCAACGGGATGTAGCGCAGATACGGACGCAGTTGATTCATGGGTTCTCCTAGTTCTATGACGGGTAGACTGTCCTCATCCTAGCGAGAATCTTGCTGCCATTTCCATGCAATTCACTGCCAATGACTGCCAAATGCAAGAGTTGAGTGATTTTGTGGCGGGTTAGTTTCATATAAAAGCGGATATGGGGCCTCAGGCTTTTGCACTTGACCCCTGAACTCTGCACAGGAGTATAATGCGGCGTGTTTTTACTAATTCATAGGAGTTCACATTGAGCAAAAAAGTACGGGTCGCCATTATCGGGGTGGGCAACTGCGCCAATTCCTTGATTCAAGGGGTTCATTATTATAAAAATGCTCCCGAAACCGAAGAAATCCCCGGCTTAATGCACGTCAATTTTGGCGGCTATCACATCAGCGATATTGAATTTAGCGCGGCAGTTGACATTGATATTACCAAAGTGGGTAAGGATTTGTCCGAAGCCATCTGGGGCGGGCAAAACAACACCATCAAATTTGCCGATGTGCCAAATATGGGCGTGGAAGTGGTGCGCGGCATGACCCATGATGGTTTGGGTAAATATCTGGCGCAAAAGATAGAAAAAGCGCCCGGTTCTACCGCCAATATCACCGAAGTCCTGCGCGATACCAAAACGGATGTGGTGGTTAATTACCTGCCCGTCGGCAGCGAACAAGCCACTAAATGGTATGTTGAACAGGTTTTAAATGCGGGCTGTGCGTTCATTAACGCGATTCCGGTGTTTATTGCCCGTGAACCGTACTGGCAAAAGCGCTTCGCAGAACGTGGCTTGCCCCTGATTGGTGATGATATTAAAAGTCAGGTTGGGGCGACAATTGTGCATCGGGAACTGGTGAATCTGTTCCGCAATCGGGGGGTGCGTCTGGAACGTACCAGCCAACTGAACGTGGGCGGGAACATGGACTTTTACAACATGCTTGACCGTGAACGGCTGGAAAGTAAAAAAATCTCCAAAACCAACAGTGTGGTCAGCCAATTGCCCTATGCGGTTGATCCCAACAATATCTACATTGGCCCCAGCGATTATGTGCCGTGGTTGACAGACCGCAAATGGGCGCATATTCGTTTGGAAGGACGTTCCTTCGGGGATGTGCCGTTGAATATTGAACTTAAATTGGAAGTCTGGGACAGTCCCAATAGCGCGGGCGTGATTATTGACGCAGTACGCGCCGCTAAGTTGGGTTTGGATCGCAAACTGTCCGGCACACTGGAAGCCCCGTCCAGCTATTTTATGAAATCCCCGCCCATTCAGCACACCGATGATGTCGCACGGCAATTGGTGGAAGATTACATCAAGGGCGATTTTAACGGGACGGTTAAACCGGAATAACAGGTTATGGGCGGGAATTCCCCGCCCTTTTTTATCCTTCGCTCACGCGCACCACAATGACGGAAATGTTGTCGTGTCCGCCTTTGTCATTCGCGTAATCCACCAGTGTTTGACAGGCTTCTTGGGGGGAAGCAGCTTCTAACACGGTCTGCTGCAAGACCTCATCCGACACCAGATTCCACAGGCCATCGCTGCAAATGAGCAAAAATTCATCTGCTTTTAATTGGCGGGTGGTGGTGTTCAGTTCCAAGCCCTCTTGCTGCCCCAATGCGCGATACAGGACATTTTTAACGATGATTTCCCCGGAGGCGACCTGTTCGCGGGTGACTTCGCCCATTTCGATCAGGCGGGTAACTAAATCGTGACTTTCGGTGAGCTGGGTGATGCCACGCGGAGAAATCATATAAGCGCGGCTGTCGCCCACATGCCCGATAAACGCCCGATTGTCGACAAAAACAGCAAAGGTCAGGGTCGTTCCGCCTTCTGGTACTTCCAGCACGACCTGTTCATTGGCTTTGCGGGCGGCGGTTTCGATAATTTCGACAATATCTTCCAAACCACGCCCTTCTAGCATGGGGAAAATCATTTCCTGCTGAATGTGGCTGGCAACCATCCGGGCTGCAATCGCGGAGGCACGTTCGCCGCCTTGATGCCCCCCCATGCCGTCCGCCACAATAAAAACCCCGAAGGCGGGTTGTTTGGCGGAGGTGTCGCTGAATGTTGCCAATGAAAACACTGCGTCCTCATTATTAACACGGGTTTGACCAATATCGGATTTAATGCCGTAGGTAATTCGTTTGGGCATGGGACTCTTTAACCTTACTCAACACTTGCTCCATTGTACAGGAGATGGTCACAGGAGAAAAATTACATTTTTACAAATTTTACTTTTTGGAGGCGGGTTCGATGCTCAAAAAAGCGCGGGTGCGGGCAAGGTAGTAAACAATGTATTCGCGTCCCTGTTCCATTGGTACATCGTCCGGCACTTCAAACGGTGCGAAGGAATAATCACCCACAATGTAGGAAAAAGGGAGTTCCCAGCGTTCGCGCTGCGGGAGTTGAATGGTCAGTTTGCCGCGTGCCTGTTTGACTTTTTGCCTGCCCAGCAAATCGGGAATGAACGTGCGGGCATTGATGAACAGAGTCGCGGCGAGATAGCCAAAAGTCAGCAGCGTAATCAGGAAAAAAAACCATGTAAAAATGCTCTGGGGGGCCAGCCCTGCCAGCAATGCCCCGCCCAACTGCACCAGCATCGCGCCCATGCACAGCAACCCGCCACTGGTAAAAAGCACACCCACAGACAGGAAGGCACGTTGCTGGGAGGTGAGTTTGCCCTGTCGATTCGCGTCGAGTTTACGGCTTAATTCAGGAGAAGGGGTAAATGGTTCGCTCATAAGCCAAACTATAGTCTACGATTCGGGATTCGACAATGTGTTGATGGAGTGAATTTCTGTCTGTCCTCAGTAAAAACTTTCTTCGCTGCATACGGTATCTGATGTGTAGACAAACCGCGCTTGGAACAGAGAATCATTTTCCCCAAGCGCACGCGGGGCATAAATGTTGTCGCTGTAGGGCATGGGATAATCGGTCAGGGTTGCAAGAGGAATCCAGGCAAGGTCGCCTTCATCGGTTTGCATCAATTCGCCTGTGAAGGTATCTGCCCGAAAAATAAATAACATCCAGTGGGTGGCAATGTGCTGATGATAGGTGGTAACAATCCCACGCAGGGTTGGGTTGTGGATGGTTAGCCCCGTTTCTTCCCGGATTTCACGGATGGCGCACATCTGCGGGGATTCGCCCAACTCCATTTTGCCGCCCGGGGCAGACCACAACCCTACGTGCGGCGGATTGCGCCGTTTGAGCAGCAAGACACGCCGGGCATTGTCCACCACATAACACAATGCCCCGACGACAATTTTTCCCGTCATCCTCAATTAACCTCACCTATCAACTCGTATGGTTCTTCGGAAAAATCATTTATGAATCAGAAGGGGCGGCAGCCTCCGGCGTGGCTTGGGTGTCATCCACACGCACCGCCACAAAATCAAATTCAAGGCGCACTTCATCTTCGGTTTCGAGAATTCCCGCCAAGCTAATCGGGCCAACACCATAGGTAGACATCAAAATGGTGGTGCTGGCTGACCCGGTGAGCGTGTCCCCGTTGAGGGTGGCGGAGACTTCCCAAGTGGTCGGGGCGGTGGTTTCTTTGACCGTCAAATCCCCTGTCATTTGAAAATTATAGGACTGTCCTTCGATGGGATTGGCGGGAAAATTGACCAATTCAGTCGGAATAAAAATCGCTTCGGGATATTTGGACGATTCCAGAAATTCACGGCGGATTCGCCCATCGCGCAGTCCACTATCCGATTCAAATTGTTCGATATTAATGACAATCGTGCCTACCTGACTGTTGGTCGGGTTGGCAAAATCAATCAGCACATCCCCCGCGATGCCTTTGGTCACACCCACCGGACTGGCATCTCGATTTTCGCGGAGAAAAACTTCGCTGGCGCTGTAACGCGCTTCGGACTGTGACGGGTCAATCCGATACACCACCTGTTGCGTGGCGGAGGCTTGCAGGGTGGGGGCTTCTGGCGGGGTTTCATCTGGCCCGGTCAGGCCAAACAATTGGTCATAGGTGTATAACCCGCCCCCAATCGCCACCACCAGCACGACCAACCCAATTAAAATCCATGTTGTTCTGGAAAAAGTTTTCATGTTGCCATCCGCATTCTTACTTGGTCAGATAGTCTCAGGGAAAAATTTCTTACACGCCCTAAAGGAATCAAGCGCTTATCCCTCTCCCACAAGGAGCGCGGGGCTAGATGAACCCATCCGGGTGGACATGGGCAGGTTACT
Source organism: uncultured Anaerolineae bacterium (assembly GCA_964639245.1). Taxonomy (GTDB): domain Bacteria; phylum Chloroflexota; class Anaerolineae; order Aggregatilineales; family J027; genus SB15. Next base: position 255,829 of record CAZXCU010000007.1, on the reverse strand, counting down.
TTCGTATTGCCCATGTCTATTCATTAGGGTGAGAAAATTTAATGGGTGGCTTGTTTCTCTTGGCGTTGTTCAATTGCCTCTTTAATTTGCAGAATGCGTTGTTCTAAGGTGTTCTGGACGTTAGGCCAGTCATCAGGGCAATATTCGTAAAGCCGTTGCCACCCCCCTAGCGAAACTCGTAACATGCCGGAAGTGGCATTGATGCTAGGGCTAAGGGCGAAGTCAAACCATTTTTGGGCTTTTTCAAAATTTTGTAGGTTTTCTGCGCCAAGCATCGTATAAGCCATTGCCAGATCCATCAGCACAAAATAGTCGTTGGGGTTGTAGCCTTTTTCGCGGTCAGACAGTTCTACTGTTTCTTCAAAGGTATGTAAGGCTTTGGCGTAGTTTTCGGGGTTATTTTCTTGTTTGGCCTGCTGCAAATATAACGCCCCCAGATTCCCGATGGGATAGGATGAACCGGGGGTAACATCGCGGGCTTTTTCGTAACTGCGAATCGCCTCTCCCACTTGATTTAAATCTCGATAATTTCCCCCCACTGGCCCCCAGAATGATTCGCGGTTAAGGTCAATTAATAGTGGATTTGCCCCTAATGCTTGGAGCAAATAGCCTAAGGACTCGCGCCATAAATTCTCTCTCTCATTCTGATTATTCATACGTCCTGCCATGCGCCTCAGGGTAACACCGTAGGCCGCTTTGACGGACTGAGAATTAGGGTCAATGGCGAGTGCTTGTTTCAAATGCTCTTTGGCCTTTGGCAAGCTGTTGGGGATATATTGGTTTTCTAACCAACCCGCAATATACAAAGCCTGCACATTTTTGGGCGAACGGTCTAACACACGATTCACATAGTGATAGGCTTCTTCATAATTTTTGAGGGACAGTTCCTGGTTCGCTTGGAGTAAATCCATGAAATCATTTTCAATATTATTGAGAACCGTCAATCGGTCAGGCAGTGAGGCTAAATCCTTTTGTACAGGTTCAAGTTGACCCAAGAGGGCATTAATTTTATTGCGTTCTTCTTCAACATCTTTACGCAGTTCTCGCGCATTCTGGAAGCCAAAAATGGCCGCAGCACCCAACGCCAGCGCAACCAAAACCGATGCCCCTTCCAAAAAGGACAGCACCGTTTCTGCCATCCCCAAAGAGGCGTTAGCACGCTCAAGGGCTTCGGCAATGTCTACAAAACGTTCGCGTCCTCCCGGTGGGGTTGCCTCTAGTACAATAATTTCTTGTTTACGTGATTCGGTATCTGTAACCAGATGGTAGGTGCGCCATCCCACATTGAGGAGCGCAAAAATCGCCAAGAGAAAAACCGTCAAGGCCATTAAGCCCCACAGAAACAAACTCCCCCAGCGATAAACCCAATCAAATCTGGAGTTATCCGGTGGTTTTGTGTTGGTACTCTCAGTGGTCTCCGTCATTTTTCTTTTACCTTTTTATTTCTATAATGAAGTGATGATGATGGCAGCCGCAGGCACAAGGCATAGGCAAATAAATACCAGCACGCCAATCACCACCACCAGACTGACCCGATTGCCGGTGTCGTGACGGTCTTCCATCACCGGAAAATCTGTATCGGATAACCGTTTCATAATTGTCCACATCCCCAAAATAAACCTTTAAGAGAATACGCCAAAGTCCGTAATCCTGCAACTTAGGCATCGGGGAAACATCCTGTAAAAATGAACCAAACATAGGCCAACCGTTGTTTGCATTCGACGCGCCACTCGGTACGATTCAGGCGGATTTTTTGAGGGTGCTATGCTGCGAATATTTTTAGTGGTCAGTGTCTTTTGGGTGCTGCTGCCAACGGTTCATGCTCAAGAGGAAACCGTCTTAGGGCTGATGTCCCTGCAAATAGGTGAATTAACCGCCAGTGAACCCGCCAAAATCTGGCAATATGGCAGTTTTGAATTTGAAACCAGTGTCGTGGTCACCACCCTGAGTGGGTCACTTGACCCCGCATTGGAACTTTTGGACGGGGACAGCCAGATTATCATCGACAACAGCGATTACAACACGGCTTTTGGCACAAGCGCCCGCTTGACGATTCCGCCCGGCGAAAATTATCAGATTCGCGTGCGGGCCGCCTATGGGGAAGGCGCATACGAAATTTACGCCCTGCCCGGCAACATGCACCTCCAATGGCAACAAGCCTTTACCCGTCCGCGCACCGATTGGAATTTTAGCGGCGCACCCATCGTCAACAATGCGATTGAGTTAGAAGCCCCGCGTGGCACACGCCGCATTTTTAATTCCGACAGCGCCCCTACCGCCGCCGATGTGTATGTACAGGCGCGATTCCGTCTGCTGCAAAGTCCCGGCGATTCGGTGGAGGGTGGGTTAGCGGTTCGCAGCCAGCAGGAAAACAACGGGCAGTACACTGCCTTTCATTTTATCCTCAAACCACAAAATCAATGGGTGGTGCAAAAAACCGACATCACCGGCGCAGTCACACCATTAAAAGACGGGGTGATAGACACCACCAGCACCCACACACTTGGATTATTGGCTCAGGGCAGCAGCATCCAATTTTTTATCGATGGCGTTTTTCTCGGCGAAATCCGCGATTCCGAACTAACCGCGAATAGCGAATGGGGAATTAGTTTGTTAAGCGGCAGTCTCGCGCTGGAGGAAATCTGGTTTGCCAGCCCACCCCTGGACATGCCGGAATTTCCCCGCGAACTAACCGCTTGGGATTCCTCACAGCCGAATGATATTGTGAATGAAATTCTGGCCGGGGGATTATTTCCTGAAGGTGGTAAACGGCGTATTTACGTTTCAACCGATTCGTATACCGCCGCTAAACGTCAGCAAAGTTCATTTATCATCGGGCAACCCGCCGATGTGTTTGCCGCTTCGATTATGGGGTTGGATGTTAAACTGCCGGAAGGCATTGATACAGGCTGCGGGATTGTCTCGCGCTATACCGACCCCAACAATCAAATTTTGGCCTATGTGGATTTGCAGGGTGGGGCAGGCTTGCTCTGGTGGGAAGATTCTGTTCTCCAACTGAACGACTATTCGATGATTGAAAATGCAGTTGAAGGTGATATTAAACTGGTGCTGGTCACTTACGACCAGTACGTGAGTCTGTATGTGAACGGCATTTTGACCGCGCAGGATTTTATCCCGAATCGGGTGGGGGATGTGGGGGTGGGATTCCTTAATTATGCCGAACAGGATGCCACCTGTGTTTTCCGCAATTTCTGGGTATGGGGATAAAATGATACAATTTCATCAAAATTAATCAACCATTGGTTTGAGTGTGGGACATGGATTATTCAACCAGATATTGCATTGTTGGGGCGGGGCCAGCCGGCATCACCAGCGCCAAAAATCTTAAGGACAAAGGCATCCCGTTTGATGTGATTGAACGCGAGGGTGACATCGGCGGGAACTGGTGGATTGAACATCCTCACAGCGCGATTTGCCATTCCACACGGCTGATTTCTTCCAAAACCATGAGCCATTTTAAAGATTTTCCCATGCCCGCCCACTATCCCGATTTTCTACGTCATCACCAGATGTGTGAGTACATTCGGAATTACGCGGGGTATTTCGGGATTGAGGAACACATTCAATTTAATACAGCGGTGGATTGGATGGAACGCACCGACGATGGGTTGTGGGAGGTGACGCTGAGTACCGGACAAACCCGCCGTTATCGGGGGGTGATTCTGGCGAACGGGCATTTGTGGGATATGAATTTCCCCGATTTTCCCGGTACATTTGACGGTGAAATTTTGCACTCCAAGCAATATAAAACGCCGGAGATTTTGAAGGGCAAGCGGGTTTTGGTGGTGGGGGCGGGCAATTCCGGTTGTGATATTGCCGTCGAAGCTGCCCAACATGCCGCCGCCACCTTCCAGAGTACCCGCCGTGGCTATTATTACATTCCCAAATTCGCGTTTGGGATGCCCATTGATAAATTTGCTGAACCTGCCTACCAACTGCGGATTCCGCTTCCGATCCGGCGGATGTTTAATGTCTTGATTCTGCGGTTTTATTGGGGCAACCCGTCCAGTTATGGCCTACCCAAACCTGACCACAAAATTCTGGAAGCGCATCCGGTGGTCAATTCGCAGCTTTTGTACTTCATCCGTCACGGCGATATTGTTCCCAAGCCGAATGTGCAGGAATTGTGTGGGGACAGTGTGCAGTTTGCGGACGGCAGCACCGAAAAAATTGATTTGATTGTGTATGCAACGGGCTTTAATATTCGTTTTCCATTTATTGATGAAAAGCATTTGAACTGGGCGGGGGCTGGCCCCAAGTTGTATTTACACGCCTTTCACCCTACCTACGATAATTTGTTTGTGGTGGGGTTGTTGCAGCCAGACAGCGGCATTTTCCATCTGATGGACAGGCAGGCCGAATTGATTGCCAATTTTATTCTCGCACAGGATAAAAACCCCGCACAGGCAGCGGCCTTCCACGCGATGAAGGCGGGTGCATCGCCCGATATTCGCGGCGGAGTCAAACACGTCAACACCCAACGGCATTTTCTGGAAATAGACCATGCTGTGTATGAGCGTCATCTCAAAACGCTGATGAAGCAGTTAGCATGACGTTTTAATAACTCACCTGACGCAGAGCAGAGTTTTGGGGATATTTTTTGACCCCACCCTGTCTTCGGCTTCCCTCCCCAATGCTTTGGGCAGGGATTGAGGGTGGGGATTTTCTCGCCTTGCGTAAGGTGAGTTACCTAAAATTCCACGCTCCATCCGACAAATAATGCAAGACTGCCCGGACTTCCAGCGACCAAAGATGAGGGGAAAAGTTTCCGCCCGGCAGCGATTCCCTGTGCTTGGCTGGCGTTACATGAGAAAAATAGCCCCTCACTTTTAGGCTGATTCACCCGGATGATGGCATTTGACTTTTAATCGCTAACCGCTAATTGCCAAAGTATGGTAACTTTGAAACATGAATTTTCATAGGACGCGGATATGAGCGATTTGAAAAAACAAGCAGCGATTCATGCCGTTGATACATATATTGAATCGGGCATGGTCATTGGATTAGGCGAAGGCACAACCGCCCAATTTGCTCTTGAACGAATTGCCGAACGCCTTGGCGATGGCACATTCAGCGAGATTATCGGGATTCCCGCATCGCTGCGGGTCGAACAGGAGGCCGAACGATTAGGGATTCCATTAGGCACTTTGGATGAATTTCCCATCCTTGACATTACACTGGACGGGGCAGACGAAGTAGACCCACAGATGAATCTCATCAAGGGTGGGGGGGGGGCGTTGCTACGCGAGAAAATCATCGCCCAAGTCAGCACCCGTGAAATTATTATGATTGAAGAAGGCAAACTCTCGCCTGCCTTAGGCACAAATTGGGCGGTGCCGGTGGAAGTTGTGCCATTCGGGGTTGTAACGCAAATGGATTTTGTGGAGTCTCTTGGGGGAACACCGACACTCCGCACCTTACCCAACGGCGACCCATTTGTCACCAATAACGGCAATTACATTCTGGATTGTAATTTTGGCCCGATTGCCGATATTTACACGCTCGACAAAGACTTAAATATGCGGGTCGGTGTGGTTGGGCATGGCTTGTTTATCAATTTGGTGTCGCTGGTGGTGGTGGCTGGCAAGGACAGTGGAGTCTGGGAAATGAAAAAATCCTAGCCAATCTGCCGACGTTAAACACCAACGCTGGCCTTTAGGTCAGTGGATAGATACTTAAGGGAGAAATGACGATGCAGTTAGGGATGGTTGGATTGGGCAAAATGGGCGCGAACATGACCAAGCGCCTCATCGAAGATGGACACGATTTGTTCGTGACGGATTTAAACCCCGATGCCGTGGCGGCGGCTGAATTAGAGGGTGCAATTGGGGCAGCCAGTTTGGGTGAACTGGTGCAAAAATTAACTGCGCCGCGTGCCGTGTGGGTGATGGTGCCGGCGGGTGCGCCCACGGACAGCACCATTATGGAACTTGCCGGGGTGATGTCCACCGGAGACATCATCATTGATGGTGGGAATAGCAATTATAAAGACACCATGCGCCGCGCTGAAACGTTACAGGCCAAAGGCATCCGCTTTGTAGACGTGGGGACAAGTGGCGGTATCTGGGGACTGACCGAAGGATACAGCCTCATGGTCGGCGGAACGAAAGAATCCGTTGAGCATTTGCGTCCCATTTTTGAAACGCTTGCGCCTGCCCCGGACAGAGGGTGGGGGCATGTGGGGCCAAGCGGGTCGGGTCATTTCACCAAAATGATTCACAACGGGATCGAATATGGCCTGATGCAAGCCTACGCCGAAGGTTTTGAAATTTTGAAGGCCAAAGAGGAATTTGGCCTCGACCTGCATCAAATCGCCGAAATCTGGCGACACGGCAGCGTGGTACGCTCGTGGCTGTTGGATTTAACTGCCAATGCGCTTGCCGATGACCAAGAACTCAGCAATATTCGCGGTTACGTCTCGGATTCAGGCGAAGGGCGCTGGACGGTCTTTGAAGCAATTGACCAAGATGTGCCTGCGCCGGTGATTACCTTGTCGCTGCTGGCACGCTTTGTCAGCCGTCAGGACGAAAGTTACGCCGCCAAATTACTCGCTGCCATGCGGAATCAATTTGGTGGACACGCGGTAAAAACAAAATAGAATCACCCTCACCCCCGCCCCCTCTCCCATCAATGGAGAGGGGAGTCATGCAAGTCCCTCGCCCCGTGTGGGAGAGGGATTTAGGGTGAGGGGTGGGCTAAACAAGGGGAGAGAGAACACACCATGACCAGCACCACCATCGTGATTTTTGGCGCGTCCGGCGACCTGACCGAACGCAAATTGATTCCTGCCCTGTACAACGCCTACTGCAAAAATCGCCTCTCCAAAGAATTTAATATTGTGGGGGTGTCCCGTTCGCCATTTTCGCATGAGAAGTTTCGCGCCCATCTCTGGGAAGGGGTGCAGGAACACGCCAGCACCATTTGTGACGTGGAGGAATGGGAAAAATTTTCCGCGCATCTCTGGTATCACGCCGGAAACGCGAAGGAATCCGAGTCGGTTGCCGCGTTGGATGCCTTTTTAAAGGAAAAAGAAAACGGGTCTGCCAACCGTTTGTATTATCTTTCGACTGCGCCTTCGCTGTATGAACCGATTGTGCTGAATCTGGGGGCGAACCAGATGGTCAAAGAGGATGCTGGCTGGCGCAGAATTATTGTCGAAAAACCCTTTGGCTACGATTTAAAATCCGCCCATGCGCTCAACGACACGATTCATACCGTCTTTGAAGAACAGCAAATTTATCGGATTGACCACTATCTCGGCAAAGAAACCGCCCAGAATATCCTGTTTTTCCGTTTTGCCAACACGATTTTCGAGCCGTTGTGGAATCGAAATTATGTGGATAACGTGCAAATCACCGTCGCGGAAGCGGTGGATGTGGGACATCGGGGCGATTATTACGATAAATCCGGCGTGCTGCGGGATATGTTCCAGAATCACCTGTTGCAACTGCTGGCGCTGGTAGCGATGGAACCGCCCGTCTCGATGAGCGCCAATGATGTCCGTGATGAAAAAGAAAAACTGCTTCATTCGCTGCGTCTGCCACATCCACAGGACACGATTCGCGCCCAATATGAAGGCTATATCGAAACCGAAGGTGTAGACCCGCATTCAACCACACCTACCTATGCCGCGCTCAAATTGTATATTGATAACTGGCGCTGGCACGGTGTTCCGTTTTATATGCGTTCGGGCAAAGGACTGACTGCCAAAACCAGCGAAATTATCATCCAATTCCAGCGTCCCCCTGCCCATTTATTCGGCATGTCCGACGAAGATCAGGAAATCCGCCCGAATATTTTGTCCATGTGCATCCAGCCGAACGAAGGGATTCACCTGCGTTTTGAAACCAAAGTGCCGGATACCATCAATAATTCGCGTTCGGTAGAAATGGATTTTAAATACAAAACCTATTTCGGGGACGATTTGCCCGAAGCGTATGAACGCCTGCTCTTGGATGCCATCAAAGGCGATGCCACCCTGTTCACCCGCAGCGACACGATTGAATCGTCATGGAAAATCATTGACCACATTCTCGCGGGATGGGAATCGGCGGATGCCCCGCCTCTCGCCAACTATCCCAAAGGCAGTTGGGGTCCCTTGGATGCAGACATCATGCTTGGCAAGGATGGTCGGCGCTGGCGTTTGGAATGTGGCAAAAAGTAAATTATCTATAGAGACTCATGGCAATGGACAAAATCAAGAAGTTTCCCGATTTGCACAAATTATCGCGGGCGGCGGCGGAATATGTCGTCACGCTGTCTAAAACCGCTATCCGTGAACACGGACGGTTTACCATCGCTCTCTCCGGCGGCAGCACTCCCGAAACCCTCTACGCGCTGCTGGCAACCGAAGCCTTTGCCGCCCGCATAGACTGGTCAAAAGTGCATGTGTTCTGGGGGGATGAGCGTTGTGTTCCGCCTGACCACAGAGACAGCAATTATCGCATGGCGAAACATGCCCTGTTAGATGAAGTCCCCCTCCCCGAAAAAAATATTCATCGGGTGTTGGGCGAACGCAACCCGCATGAAGCCGCGCTGCTGTATGAACGCGATTTGAATGAATTTTTTGAAACAGAGGTTGGTTGGCCTCGCTTCGATTTGATTTTGTTAGGGTTGGGCGATGATGGGCATACCGCTTCGCTGTTCCCGCACACCTACGCGCTAGAAGTGGATGATCGTTGGGTGATTGAAAATCATGTCGAGTATTTAAATAGCTGGCGTGTCACCCTGACCGCCCCCGCCATCAACGCCGCCGCTAACATTCTTTTTATGGTTATCGGACAGAAAAAAGCCCTGCGGGTGTATGAAATTTTGCAGGGCGACTCGCAGCCCAACCATTTACCCGCCCAGATGATTCATCCGACGGAAGGTACGCTGGTCTGGCTGCTGGATGAAGAAGCTGGCTCACTGGTCTAATTTGGGCAGGGGTGGGGTGGTGCGCTGCCCGCGTGTCGAATCGTGGAGTTGGGCTAACGCTTGGGCAATAATCGGCTCAAGTTCCTGTTCGGTGATGGCCTGTTGCAAAATTTCTTCGCGGATAGGGCGGAAAACATCGTCGAGCTGGTTCAAGGGGTCATCAGGTAAAAAATGGGCTGTGGGGTGGTCACTCATGGTTTCAACCCTCAAATCACTTCACTTATCCTACTGGCTTTACTATAGCACGAACTGATTTGCTTCTCGATGAGATTCTTGGAATTAAAATAGGGCGGATAGGGTCTTGAGTGCTTCCTCCAATAAGTAATTTCAGAGGGTAAGTGACGGACGGCACACCATCCTTAGCACCTACCCCTACGAAATCTCCGTAACCTGCCCTTACAGAAAATTTTGTCCGTACTAATTTACCGGATCCAGCATTTAGAGACCGCCTCAAAAGTCAGAATTTTTGACGGGGACAAGGGGCAGTCTCAGGGCGGCGGGTTTTGTGCCAAGCACGATGGCTCTTTTGCTCACCTCTGTGGGTGGACTAATGGTTGGAAGCACGCGCATCCCCCTGTTTAAAGCTGAGCAGAAAACTTTGTCGAGCAGAAAAAAGCGCGTTACTATTCATGGAACTTAGTTTTAAGGGGCATATCCATGAATTACAGGCTAAGTTACGTATTTTTTTTGCTGATTTTATTGAGTTTGATGTTGCCCTCTGTCCTGTTTGGCAACCGCCCATTTGTGGCAGCAACCGATACCACCGAGACCCCTGCCGTCCCTGATTTGTTCATGGTTGAGACCAAAGCCAGTTATGAAATTTATGCCCAACCGACCACCGCTTCGGAACGTTTAATTGCGGCGGCGGACAGTTTTTCGCCCTATGTCGTCGGGGTCAATGCCGATTTTAGCTGGGTGTATCTTTATTTTTTCACCCCACCGGGCTTGCAAGCAGGCTGGATTCGCAGCACCCGCTTGAATTTGGATGAAGCCACCCTCACAAGCCTGCCGATCATTGACCCGCAGAATCCGCCTGCATTGCCCGTGCTGGCCTATCATGAAAATGCCGCCCCCGTCAGTTTGCGGGAACCTATTTTAGAAGCAACTGCTAACGCAACGGCTATCGAAGAGGTCATTTTTTATCTGGATACCTGCACGCCGGAGACCCTCCAAGAAGGCGATACGATTTCTTTTCATGTCCCTGTAACCTATCGCCCGCGTGACTTGAATATTTCAATTTCAGGTGTCGGGGTGACATTTCCCTTTTTTTGGACGGCTACAAGCGGGGAAAAGCATCTAATTGTCCGCTTGTTTGACGGATCAAAACTTGCCTATACGTGGGAATGTGATTTTGTGGTGCAACCCCGTTCTGGTGCGGTTGTCCCAACGCCGTTGCCAGTCACGGAGGTTGCCAACAGTAACAATTTGATGACGGTTTTGACCAAAGCCAGTTTTGAAATTTACGCCGAACCAACGACAACTTCTGAACGCTTAGTTGCCGCCGCCGATAGTTTTTCGCCCTATATTGCAGGGGTCAACACGGATTTGGGTTGGGCGTATATTTATTTTTTCACAGTGGAAGGCTTGCGGGGGGGATGGATTCGTAGCACCCGCTTGAATATCGAAGAAAATGTCCTTGCCAGTTTGCCGATCATTGACCCGCAAAATCCACCCCTCCTACCCGTATTGGATTACAATGAACAGGCGGTGCCGGTTTATCTGCGCGAACCGATTATTCAGGCAACCACGGATGCAAGTTCAGTACGGGAAATTTATGTGGTGGTCTCTGATGACTATGTGGACGGGGGATTTCCCTGTATTGCGCTGGATGGCAGCACCATTCGAGAAGGGGATATTGTTTATTTTGGCTTTCCGTTGTTTGCCCTCACGCGGGAAGAAGCGGACAATGTACGCTGGTCAATCACAATAGATAACAACCCTCTGGGTGCTGACAGGATTTCTTATCTTGTGGAAGAAAATGTCGGTGAGGCAGGGGGTGAATGGTCGCTGCCTTTTCGCATCTGGACGTATGGCGCATGGACAGCCGAAGGGGGTAGCCATCGGATGCGTGGACAGTCCATTGGTACAGGGAGTGGCGTGCGCCAGAAAAATTGCACCCTTGAGGTTGAACCACGTCCTTGGATGGCTTCTTCATAAATTAAGAAAGGATTTTTATGCTTAAAGTAGGTTTGGTCGGGTCGGGGTTTATGGGGCGGATTCATGCCGCGAGCTGGACACACACCCCGGCTCAATTCATGGGCCTCTATTCAGATGATACAGACGCGGCGCAAAAATTGGCCTCCCAGCACCACACCCATGTTTTTGAGAGTTTTGAAGCGCTGCTTGCTGCCTGTGATGTAGTGGATATTTGCACCCCGACGCATTTACATCATGGGATGGTGTTACAAGCTGCCGCCGCAGGCAAACACATCATTTGCGAAAAACCCATTGCCCGAACGGTGCAGCACGCCCACGAGATGATTGCCGCCTGTGAAAAAGCCGGAGTCCAACTGTTGATTGCTCAGGTGGTGCGGTTTTTTCCACAGTATGCGCGGGCCAAACAAATGGTGGATGCCGGAGAAATTGGTCAGGTTGCCGTGGTGCGCTTGACCCGATGCAGTTTTGGCACCACGACAACATGGTTTCATGACTCTGAAAAATCGGGCGGGATGATGCTCGACTTGATGATTCATGATTTTGATTATGCGCGGTGGGTTGCCGGCGATGTGACCAGCGTTTTTGCGCGGCATGTGGGCGACCAGAAAGACGATTACGCGCTGGCAATTTTGACTCACCAGAACGGCGCACTTTCCCATATTGAAGGGGGGTGGGCCTATCCGCCGCCGATGTTCCGCACCGCGTTAGAAATTGCGGGGGACAAGGGGTTGATTGAACATCCGGTTGAGTCTTCGATGCCGATTGGTGTGTACCTCAAAAATCAGACCATCGGGGATGCCCCGACGATTGCTGTACCCGCCAGCCCATTGGCTGAAGACCCCTATACCAGCGAAATTAAGCATTTTTATGAGGTGCTGACACAGGGCATCGCGCCGCGTGTCACCGCCTATGATGGACTCGCCGCGCTGCAAATTGGACTCGCCGCGATTCAATCCGCCAAAATGGGGCAACCTGTGAAAATTGAGGAGGTCAGCTAATGCGTATCGGAATCATGAGTTTTGCCCACCTCCATGCGGAGTCCTACATTCACAATTTACGGGCGATTCCTGATGTGGAAATGATTGGGATTGCTGATGAGGACAGGGAGCGCGGACAGCATTTTGCCACACTTTTTAATGCACGGTTGTTCGATTCTTATGATGCACTACTGGCGGAAAAACCGGATGGGGTGGTGGTGTGTTCGGAGAATTCCAAACACTACCCACTGGTCAAATTGGCGGCGGAATCGGGCGTAAAACATATTCTTTCAGAAAAGCCCCTCGCCACCACCTTAGAAGATGCTGAGGCCATGATGGGCATTTGCGAACACAACCGTACCTATCTGATGACCGCGTTCCCGATGCGATTCAGCACACCGATGCTGGAAGTCAAAAACGCACTCGGTAATTTAGGTCAGATTCGCGCTTGTAAAGGCACGAATCAGGGCGAATGTCCCAAACATCTGCGGGCGTGGTTCGTGGATAAAACGCTGGCGGGCGGCGGCGCGGTGATGGATCATACCGTCCATTTAGCCGATATTTTGCGCTGGTATTTGCAAAGTGAAGTCGTCGAAGTCTTCGCCCAGACCAACAAAATCCTGTATGCCAGCGATGTTGAGGTAGAAACGGGCGGATTGGTCATGCTGACCTTTGAGAATGGCGTTTTTGCCACGATAGATTGTAGCTGGAGCAAACCGCCGTACTATCCGACATGGGGTGGACTAACCTTGGATATTGTCGGCGAAAATGGCTTTATCAGCGTGGATGCTTTTAACCAGCGTTTGACCGTCTATCGCCATGAAAATCAACGTCCGTTGTATGCCGGGTGGGGGTCAGACGCGAATCAGGCGATGATGAACGAATTTGCCGCGTCCATCCGCGAAAAACGGACTCCGGCAGTCACGGGTTATGACGGCTATAAAGCGGTGGAAATCGCCTTAGCCGCCTACCGTTCGGCGGAACTGGGGCAACCCGTCAGGTTATAAGCGCACATAAAAAAGTAACCTTCGCAAAATCTTTAGAATTGCTCGGACGGCATAAATGCCATCCCTACGAATTTGCTAGGGTGGATTTCCTGTAGGGACGTGATATATCGCGTCCTTGTTTTCCAAAAATTAAGCGAAGGTTACATTAATGTAGGGAAATACCCCAAAAACTATTTTGTGCAAGGCGAGTTATCAGAACACGGGCGATGGTTGAATCGCTTGTGTTTCGTAAAAATGACTCCCTTCGATATAATCCTGTCCGCAGAAAAAATGTGAGGGACAGGTGAACGCAGAAGATTTTTACCAGCGTGCCAAGCAAAAATCCGAACTAGAAGATGATGCCGGCGCGATTGAGGATTTAACACAGGCGATTGCGCGCAAAGGCGATTATGCAGCAGCCTATTTATTGCGCGGGCAACTGCGCGGCTTTGCTGGTGACGTGGACGGGTTTTATGCGGACGTGAATCGCGCCATTGAAATTCATCCCGGTTATGCCGAAGCATATGTTTCGCGGGGACGGGCGCGGCGTTTTCAGGCCAATTTTGATGCACAGACCGCGCTGGATGATTTGAATGAAGCAATCCGCCTCAAGCCAGATTACGCCTATGCGTATGCCAGCCGAGCGCTGATTCGTAAAATCGCCGGGGATTTACACGGTGCGTTGACCGATTACAGCCATGCGATTCTGAGCCAGCCCACCGGATTCAGCAATTATTACAGTCGGGGATTGGTACGCCAAAAACTCGGCGATATAACCGGGGCAGTGGCAGATTTTGAAAAATATCTGAAACTCGGTGGGGGCGAAAAACTTGGCGATACTGCCCAAGTCGAGGCACGTTTGGCGACTTTAAGACAATTGTTATGAAAGAGTGTGGACACTGGAACTTTCTGTAGCGTAGAATCGTATAGAATAATGGCACATTTGCAGAAAGCGACGGAATGTCCGCACAAGATTTTCAACTGCTCCTCCAATTTGGTTATCTCGGCGTGTTAATTGCGCTGTACATTGAACACATCGCGCCGCCGTTGCCTGCTCATGTGGTGCTGCCACTGGCCGGAATTCTAGTGGGGCAGGGCGAATTGAGTTTCTGGGGGGTGTTGATTTCTGCTGTCACGGGCGGCGTTTTGGGGTCGTTCACGCTGTATTTGATGGGTTATAAACTCGGTCAGCGTCCGATTATCCGCTATGCGAGCTGGGCAAGAATCTCAGAACCGCGCATGGAACGGATTATTGCAGTGACTCGCGGTTATGGCAATAATTATGTGTTTGCGCTTCACGCCATCCCGATTTCACCTGTGCGCGTGCTGGTTTCGATGATGGCCGGCGTGAATCGGCTCTCGTGGCTGCGTTTTCTGGTAGCGGCGTGGGTCGGGACATTTTTCTGGATTGCGATTACGCTGTACGTCACCGCGTTTGCCAGCGAAAAATGGGGCTATCTGCTGGATGAAGCCATGCAATACCCTGAACTTGTTCTGGGTGTCACGCTCCTTGCCGGAGCCAGTTTCACCGCATGGTTTGTCTATCGGATGCGTCAAGCGACTGCCCACCCCGAATCATCATGAACAGCGAGAAAAATCAATTGGCCTGCGACAACTGCGGTTTTCCGAATGAGATGGTTTACCGTCATTGTAAAATCGTCTGCCAGAATTGCGGATTCATGCTCGATTGCAGTGATTTAGACACGGGCAACGAAATTAAACAGGCCAGTTTGCGCCAAGAAAAATCAAAAAAACAACTTTTGATACAGGATACCCAAAAATGAAATTGTATTGTGTACGGCATGGCGAAAGTGAAGCCAATGTCCTAAAAATTATCTCCAATCGCGGGTCGGTGCATGGCTTGACGGAGACAGGCCACCAACAAGCCCGGGCCCTTGCTGAACAGTTGAAAGACATCGTATTTGAGCAGGTTTTTTGCAGCCCTCTTTTGCGGGCAAGGCAGACGGTGGAATATTTTAAGCTGCCCTACACGGTGACGGATGCGCTGCGGGAATTTGACTGCGGGATTGCGGAAGGCAAAACCGATGAAGAAAGCTGGCAGCGTTTGCATCGGGTGTGGCAAGCGTGGATGGTTGAGCGCCAACTGGATGCGCGGATTGAAGAGGGCGAATGTTTCCGGGATGTGCAGGCGCGTTTTTCGCCTTTGATTGAGTCGCTGGTGAGCCAATACGGGCAACAAGCGGTCAATGTGCTGCTGGTGGGACACGGTGGAACCTTCCGTGCCATGCTGCCCGTGCTGGTCAACAATCTTGATTTTGATTTCGCCTACCGTCATGGATTGGCGAACACAGAATATGCGCTTGTGGAATATCAAAACCCCGCCTTTGTGTGTTTGCAGTGGGGCAAAGAAAAATTCGTGTAATAGGCCAGATTGAAAAGTTGGCATCGTAAAATGTGTGGTTCACACCAGTTCACGCCAAATCGAACGTAAATTTTATTTTTCTCGTCAAAGTTAAGTGTTATTGTTATTTTTGAGATGAACTTCGGCGTGAACTGGCGTGAACCAAGCATGAAATTATTCCTGTTTTGCACGATAGATTCATCATGACACGCGCATGTGGGGAAATCTTGCAAATCTATCCTCTTAGCCCGAACTCACCTTACCTTGTCTAGGATGGTTGCGTTGTGACTGAAATAGAAGCGGCAGAAATAATAGAACTTGCAAAATCTTGGGCTAACCGACAACTCTCTTATGTTGCGAGTAGGCCATACAATATCGACTATCCCAGAAACAATGCTGTTCGCGTTGAAGCACATAGTCAAATTGCACTTGGCATTTCACCCTACTTGTCCCCTGACAAATCGCTTGCCTTGTTGAATTATGTCTCAAGACAGGCTGATTTAGCCCAGAAAGACTATTCACCTGATGATGATTATCGTTTTTTGGGATATTCACTGGTCATTAATGCGCTTCGTAACTTAGTCATGGGTTATTTAAAAATAGAAGCCTATGATGCAGCCCATCAAACCGCACAATTGATGAGTCATGATGTGCAAAAAGTTGAAATGATCGCGCATATTGCCGATTTTTTAGTTCAAAAGGAACGTTTTGAAGAAGCTCCACAAATCTATACATGGGCAGAGCAAGCTGCCAATGCTGTCGAAAATAGCTCTTTTCGGCAAGAAGCATACAGCATGTTATTTATAGCTGCGTTACAGGTTAAAGGGGCTGAATTTACTGTGCGCTTAAGTGAGCAAGTCAATCGTCAAGGCACAGCAATACGGCCTCGTTTCTATAACCTTGTTCACCGACTGGTTGAGATGAAACAAATAGAGCAGGCCTACAGAGTCGCTCATTTTCTAACCAGTAAAGTTGACCGCGCAAAAGCATTGGTTCAAATTGCAGCTGCACCCGTTGAGGTGCAAGCTCTTCAAAATACAATAATTCTTGAGATTGAAGAATACTTATCTTCTACGGATAACCCAGAAGAACAGCTCTCTTTCTTAAGTTCCTTAGCCATAGCCTTTTACAAAACTGGCGATATGCAGTCCTCAACAAGGTGTTTTTCTCGTGCTTCGGAGGTGGCTCAGCGCACTGTGCCTCAATCTATCCCACACCCCATCATTTACTATGCGATTGCTCTTGCTACATGCGGAAATTATGATAAAGCGCGGGCAGTAGTTCGGTCAATTTCATCTTCTTGGGTTTGCCAAGAAGCCCTCATAGAACTCACCACATTTTTTGAGGGGATTTCTAACTATGGGGAGGCTTACAAAACAGCCATTTTAATTGATAGCAAATATTGGCAAGCTAGGGCGCTTATCCGACTGGCAAAAGCTTTACAAACGAATGGACAGGATGAATCTGCGAACCATCTTTTGAGTGAAGTGATAGTTTTGCTCAATCAGTTTGATTTTACTTCTATCCAACCTTTAGACAATTATCTTGTGACCCAAATGCTGGTGCGTTTCCGCCGTGTGCCAGAGGCTTTTCATTTCCTCGATAATTCAGGAATCGATGAATTTCTCAAAGCATTAGCAAGTGCCGCATCCCATTTTGAAAACCTCTGCGAAGGCCAATCATTGAAGGTTGTTAAATCAGTTATGGAAATTGCTGCTCAAAAATATTCTGATTACAAGCCTATCCTTGAATTTATTGAATAAGATAGGTGGTCAGGTCGCTGTATTTTCGTCCACCACCACGGGCTTCATATTGATGGTGGAGCGAATCTGACGGGCGATTTCTTTGAGCAGTGTTTCGCGGTCATAGGCGCCTTTTTGCAAAATCCGCTGGACATGCCCGTTTAACTTGAGTCGTTCCTCCACCGTCAAATTCATGGCGGTCACGACCACAATCGGGATGTCGCGCCATTCCTTGTGCTGGCGAGCCGCATCAATAAATTCAAACCCATCCATTTCGGGCATCATCAAATCCAGCAGCACCAGACGCGGTTGATGTTGTTCCATGATATCCAGCGCGACCCGCCCATTTTCGGCGGTGTAAACTTCCCAACCTTCCTCCTTGAGCATGTCCGCGACCATCAAACGGGTCGATTCTTCATCTTCGACGATAAGAATCGGGCAGGGGGGTTGCAAACACTGATATTTTTTGAGGACTTGTTTGAGCCGTTCCGGGTCAATCGGTTTGGTGAGATATTCGGACGCACCCAGCGCGTACCCCATGCGTTTGTTGTCGATGATGGTCAGCATAATCACCGGAATATGGGCGAGTTCGGGGTCGGCTTTAAGCATCGCCAGCACGCCCCATCCGTCCATATGCGGCATCATCACATCGAGCGTAATCATGCTCGGTTTCATTTGTTTTGCCAGCTTCAAGCCGTGTTCCCCGCTTGGGCTGGTGATGACCTTATAGCCTTCTTCGGTCAGGTACTGGGTCATTAAATCGCGCACGGTGGCATCATCATCAATGACCAGCACCAATTCGCCGAGTGTAATCGGCAGGGCAGGCGCGGGAATGGCTTCCGGCACAGGCGTGGCGGGTTCTTCTGGTTTGGGGACAACCACCGCAGGCAGCAGCACCGTAAACAATGAGCCTTTGCCTTCTTCACTTTCAACCCAGATCATCCCCCCCATCATTTCACAAAAACGACGGCTGATGGCTAGCCCCAAGCCTGTCCCGCCATATTTGCGGGTGGTCGAGGCATCGGCCTGCACAAATTCCTGAAACACCTTGCTCAGAATTTCGGGAGTCATGCCAATGCCAGTATCCTGCACTTCAAAGCGCAGCCAGCGTTCGTCATTGATGTTTTCGGGAAAAGCGCGGAGGGTAATGGTGCCTGTTTCTGTGAATTTGGCGGCGTTGCTGAGCAAATTAAATAAAATCTGGCGCACTTTGGTGGCATCGGCTTTCATTTTTCCAATCGTGCTATCAATATTAATTTGCACGATGTTGCCATTTTTGAGTGCCAACGGACGCGCCGACTCTACCGCCGCTTCGAGCAGTTCTTTGATGTCAAAGGTTTCAAGGTAAAGCTCCATGCGCCCGGCTTCGATTTTGCTCAAGTCCAGCACATCATTGATGAGATTCAACAAATGGCTGCCGTTGTCGGCTACCCGCTTCAGGCGGTCAGATTGTAATTCGGTGGTCGGGCCATACGTCCCGGAGAGGACTAAATTGCTGTACCCGATAATTGCGTTCAAGGGGGTGCGGAGTTCGTGACTCATATTGGCGAGGAACACACTCTTAGAACGGTTGGCTGCCAGCGCTTCATCCCGTGCAATTGCCAGTTCGTTCATCGCCGCACTGAGCTTGTTGCGTTCTTCGGCTAATTCCCGTGTGCGTTGTTCGACCCGTTCTTCTAAATTGTCATATAAATCACCCAACCGTTCTGCCATGACATTAAAATTGCGGCTGAGTTCGCTGAGTTCATCCCCTACCAGAAAATAGGGAACTTCGACGCGCTGTTCCAAATCGCCTGCGCTTATCCGGTGGGTGGCCCGGGTGAGCCGTTTGAGAGGGCGGGCAAAATTAAAAAATGTCCCAATCCCAAACAGGGTGGTCATGAGCAAAATGACCCCCACGAACATCCACAGCGCATTTTGCAGATTTTGCTCAACTTCCAATTGGTCATCAATCGAACGGGCGACTAGAATCGTGCCTTCCTGCTGGTCATCCAAGGTCAGGGGATAGGCCAGTAGGCGGTACTGATCATCATCCATGTCTAAGGTGTAAGCGGCGCTCTGGTCAGAGAGGTCAATGTCGCCCTGCGCCAGCATGTCCTCATAGCCCATTGCGGCGTTGATGGTGGTGGCAACGATTTCACCGTCTTTGACAAGGGCGATGTCCGCATTCAGAATTTCGCTCACCGGGGCAATAAAGGCATCATTCAAATAAATGGCGGTGAGAATGACCCCCTTCACTTCGCCATTAGTAATAACCGGTGCAGCGCTAAGGGCTTGGGAAAAACGCGGGTTAATGGCAATAGTGCTTTGCGGTTCGCCTGTTTGAATGACTTCTAAGACAAGTTCATCCCGGATTTGTTGGGCATATTGGCGCACGCGAATCAATTCATTCACGGAGGGGCCGCCGTAGAAAAATGGCTCTCCGCCGCTTTGATAATCGGGGGTAAAAAAGCTGATTTCCTGCACCCCAAGCGGACGTTTACGCGGATTCAAAATGCGTTCCAGTGCATTGGTGGTGGGGCGCTGGCTGGCAATTTCGACTTCGGAGAGATTCGCCACGAAACTTGCCCGCAGCAAGGCATCATTTTCTGCTTCCACCAGCAACGCATTGGCAGATTGGGCGGTTTGGGTCAATTGTCGGTCTGCATCTTTTTCCAAAACCCGATTCACGCGCTGGGTCGTCAGTGGCAGTAGCACAAAGACGATAACCAGCGCCATGACCGCAAACGGAAGGAGCAGTTTCCATTGAAGGCTGACTGTGAATTTATTGAATCTCGGTTGCATTGAAACCTTGCCATCTCAAACGGGGCAACTATATCATAGGGGATGTTCTTACGAAATGCTGTAAGAATTTCACAAAATTCACAAATTATTCTGTGAGCGTGGTGTAATCGGCAGGTAGGCGAAGAGGGCAACCCATCCTATTTTTGCTAAACTGTTGGCTGTATGAAACGACGATTCCTGATGTTTATTTTTGTGTTGTTCTTGAGTGGGCTGGCGTGTTTTTCCCCGTTTATCCTGCGCTTTTATACTGATTGGCGTTTTGGGCAGGATATTTATACGGTGGAAAGCGCTCCCGCCAAACCTGTAGCGCTCGTTTTTGGGGCGCAGGTGTATCGCAGTGGACGACTCAGCGCCATGCTTGCGGATCGAGTGGCGGCGGCAGCAGCACTCTATCACGCGGGCAAAGTCGACTATGTGCTGATGACTGGCTACCGCGAAGAAAATACCGCCTATGATGAACCCGGTGCGATGCGGCGCTATGCGATGACTCTGGGTGTCCCCTCCGAATCGATTCTGCTTGACCCGTTAGGACTACGAACCTATGACAGTTGTTATCGGGCGCAAAAGGTCTATAACATTTACGACGCGATTCTCGTTACCCAGAATTTTCACCTAGACCGCGCTTTGATGCTGTGTCAGGGCTTGGGCATTGACGCAGTGGGAGTCGCGGCGGACGACCAGCGCCCCACCGGATATTCTCCCCGTTCGATGCGCTGGCAAATGTGGCGGGAAGTGGCGGCGACCAGTGTGGCGCTGCTGGATTTGATTCGCCGCCCCATGCCTTCGCTGGAGGCGACTGCCACATTTCCTGATGGCTTGAATTAAACTGGCGGGATAGTTTTACAACACCAGCCCGCCTACAGCCCTTATGCCTTGCGGGGCATCTCAGGATGACCGGGGTTAAAGTGCTTGAGAATGACCAGTGGTTCGGTTTCGCTCAAGTTGGTGATGGTCACGCCCGCTTGTGCCGCTTTGAAGGTCACAAAAAATTCATCTTCGGTCATTTGCCCGAAGCGAATCATCGTGGGGGCAGAAATGGGGAATTTGCCAAACCGCCCATAGCCCTGAATACAAATCAACCCATAGGCGGCGGGGTCTTTGACGGTGACGGTTTGTCCGGGGAGGACAGTGACTTTTTTGGCGCTGAACCATTCGCTGCCGTATACAATCCATTCGTCGCTGTAATTTTCCGCTTCTACCTGAATGGGTGGGCAGAAAAACCGTTCGCTAAAATGTGGGTCGGTGTTGGTCTCCCAATCCAGCAGCGACATGATGTAATCGTAGTCGTTGTGTTTCTCGAAGGGAACATTTTTGACCAGCATCGAACGGTCTACCACCTGTGAATCGGCAATCAGCGACTGCCACATCGAAAAAACGTCGCTGGCACGCTGCGGTTCATACGTACACAGGGTTCCCGGCGCATGAAGCACCCCCGGCGGAATGTACCAACCAGTATCCAACAGCAACCGATACGCACGCGAAAGCCCCAAAATGCCATTGTCGCCTTCGTGCCAGCGTTTGAGGCAGTCCACCACCTGTTCGCGGGTGGTGCCGGGTTCAATGCCGAAGAAGGTATAGGGGAAGGTGTTCAGCGCAAAGTTATATTGGGCGGGGAAATAATAGGCTTCGGGTTTGCCCAGCATTCCCACATCTGCCGCTTTTTCATCGGATTGGTGCAGGTGATGGGGCAAGGGATACATATTGTCAAAAAATTTGGCGTACATGACCCACCCGCTGTACTGGTCAATGGCCTCCTGCCCCAGAAATTCCGCGCCCATGTCCTCAATGCCATCGCGCAGCAGGGTTTTGACCTTCTCGCTGACATAGATGTAACTCAGGCCTTCATCTTCGGGGGTGAGTACGCCGTTGTCGGCTTTGATGGTGGAGGCGAACCAGCGTTCATCAATCCCGCCGCGATTGCCCCCCAGCGCATATAAATCTTTGGGATGCAGCCGCAGCCGCCGCCCCGGTACACAAAACGAACGCGGCACCCAGTTGGGCATCAGACGCAGCACGCCTTCGCCCATTTCTAATGCCTGCTGAATTAATGGTGTATCTGCCATAAGTTTCGTTCCTCAAAATTTTTACTCTATTTTACCGCGTGCATACCATGCTGCACCGACCAAACAGACATCTTCCCCCAATTGCGCGGGGTGAATCATGTCCGGCGTGTAAAAGCGGCTGTCCAGAATCCGTTCCTGAATGATTTTGCGGGCGGGCGCAAAAATCAATTCACCTAACTGCGCCACACTCCCCCCCACGATAATCACTTCGGGGTTGAACAAATGCAGCACATTCACCAACCCGATCCCCAACCAGTAGCCCGCCTCATGGATGATGCTCACCGCCAATGTGTCCCCCTGTACGGCGGCTTCCCCAACGCTTTTACCGTCCACCACCGCCATCGTCCGCAAGCAAGAAGGGGTATCGGTTTCAGCAAGGCGGCGGCGAGCCAAGTTGCCAATGCCTGTGCCGGAAGCGAGTTCCTCCAACCGGTACACCTTGCCGTCGGGATGCAAAATTTGCACATGCCCCGGTTCAATCGCCAAGCCACGCCACCCCGTGAACAATTCTCCATTGATGACTGCCCCGCCACCGATTCCGGTGCTGAGAGTCAAATAAATGACCGGATTTTTGCCCCGTCCCGCGCCTTGATGGGTTTCAGCAAGCGCTGCCAGATTCGCGTCGTTGTGCATGAACGCGGGAACATCTCCGAACGCACGGCTCAAAATTTGGGGGAGGGGGATGTTCTCCCAACCCGGCAACGTCTTGGCGTGAAAAATAATCCCCGCGTCAGCATCCAATGGGCCGGGGGCAGACAGTCCAATTACCGTTGGTTGCACCCCGTCCATCACCTGCCGGGCTAAATCGCTCATGCGCTGGATGACCTGTTCCGCCGATTGATTGACCAGCGAGAGGGTTTCTTCGCGGTGTAAAAGCGCTAATTCCTGCGAAAAATGGGCAGCGCGAATCCGTGTACCGCCAAAATCGATTGAGAGGATGTTCATAGGCCGTTTATCCGGTGGTAGCGGGTGATGTCCGGTAGGATTTTTTCATCGGGGCGGTTTTCCGCTAACACGATTTGCCCGTTTTGCACCACCACCACCGCCGATTGGACTCCATTTTTGAAACCGTCATAGGCGGCGCGTGCCATGTCTGCTCCTAAGAGGCGGTCACGGTGGCTCGGCGCTGCCCCGCGTTGGGCATGGCCTAAACGGGTGTCGCGCACACGAATTTTTGTCCATGCGGGGATGTCATCGGCGAGGGTGCGGCTGGCAGCGACTCCTTCGCAAACAATGAGCAGGGCATAGCCTTCGCGTTCTACCGAGTCAACCAAGCGCTGACTCAGCCAGTCCTTTTCATAGGGATATTCCGGCACTAACACGGCATGAGCGCCTGCGCCTGCTGCGATGTCCAGCGCCAGATTGCCGCAATCCCCGCCGAGGGTTTCGACCATGAAAATTCGTCCGGGCAAGGCATGGGCGGTGGCCCGGATGCCGTCAATGGTTTGATAGGCAAAATTGCACGCGGAATCAAACCCCAAGCTGAGTTCACTGCCGGGAACGTTGTTATCAATGGTCGTCGGAATCCCGATACACGGAATCTGCCATGTTTTGAGAAAGGGGGGGAGATAGCGCAGCGAGCCATCCCCACCAAACAACAATATATTGTCTATCTGATGGGTTTGCAGGGTGCGTTTAAGCTGGGTTTCCGCGTCGGTTTGGCTGAGAACGGGTTCGCGGCTGGAAGGCAGCAGTGACCCGCTTTGGCCTAAAAATGGTTGTAATTGGCGGGATGTCAGGGGGATGACATCGCCGTTTAGTGCGCCCGCGAAGCCGCCCACCGCGCCCATCGCGTCCCCTACCAGTTGTACAAATTGCCCAATCGCTGCGTTAATGCCGGGTGCATCCCCACCACTGACCAGAATTAAGGTTTTCATTTTCTTAAAAATTACCTGCACTTTGTCCAGTTATTCTAGCCTACAATCCAATTTAAGAAAAGAAAAAGAAAAATTTGGAAAAAAAAGAAAAAGGGTGTATGCTAAAAGAAATTAAAGAAACTTTTTTGAAACAATGACTTTAGGCAAAATGTCGCATTCACAGGATGAAGGCTCACGGTTGGCGGTGGAACGCCAGCGCATGATTCAAGATATTTTGGAACGTGAAGGCGTGGTACGAACCACCGAACTACGGGAACTCCTCAAAGTTTCTGCCGTGACAATTCGCTCGGATTTGCGTGAATTGGAAAGCGCGGGGTTGTGCGAAATCATCTGGGGCGGGGCAGTTGCCAAACGTCCCCCCCAAGAAGCCGAGCAACTGCTGCTGGAACGTAGTCATTTGTATGTCGAAGAAAAACAACGCATCGGAGCGCGGGCAGCCCAATTGATAGAAGTGGGACAAACGATTATTTTGGACGCTGGCACAACCACCGTTGAAATTATTACCCATCTGACCAACGATCTCGAATTTTTGCGCGTGGTTACCCCCGCTTTGAATGTGGCGGTGGCTGCGTCGTATTTTCCACAAATTGAACTGGTGATGACCGGCGGGATGCTGCGTCATTTGACCCGTTCGCTGGTGGGCGACCAGGTGCTGCGTTCCTTAGAAATGATTCACGCGGATTGGACATTTTTAGCTACCGGTGCGTTTAGCATCGATTATGGCGTGACGACTTCCAATATGCTGGAAGTGGAAGTCAAACGCACGATGGCCCAGCGCGGCGCGAAAGTGGTGTTGATGGCAGACAGCAGCAAATTTAACCGCAAACGCTCGTTGCTGGTCGTGCCAATCGAGAAAATTGATGTACTCATTACCGACATGGGCCTCAGCGACGCGGACACGCACGCGCTGGAGGACGTGGGAGTCGAGGTATTGCGTGTGTAAGGCAATGGGAGCAAAGAAAAAGTAATCGCAACGGACGCGATGGATCATTAACCTGTGGGGACATGAGACAGGCTGTTCGTCAATGCAAAGGAGGAAATTACGGCGCAAAACAACCCAAGCACTTTACCGCTACAAACAAGAAATAATTATGCTAAGGAGTTTAGAAAAATGCTCAAAAAACTGTTGATTATCGCGGTGGTGGCAACCCTCGCCCTTGCCCTCGTTCCCGGCGGGCAACGTTCCATCGTCAGAGCGCAAGATGATACGATTACGATTGCTTTTGTCCCCGGTGTCAATCCTGACCCCTTCTATGTCACGATGAGCGCGGGTGTGATGCAAGCTGCGACGGATCTGGGTGTGGAAATTGTCCAGCAAGACCCCGAAGAATTTAACCCCACCGTGCAAACCCCGATTATCGAATCGCTGGTAGCGCGTGGCGACATTGATTTCCTCATCACCGCCCCCACCGACAGCCAGCAGATGATCCCCGTGCTGCAAAGTGTGGTGGACGCGGGCATTCCGGTCATTACCGTCGATACCTTCATCGGTGACGGCGATTATGCGGGTGGCGAAGTGACCTTCCCCATCTCCTACATTGGGTCAGATAACTTCCAAGGCGGGTATATTGCGTGCAGCACCTTAGCCGATAAATTGGGCGAAGGCGCGAAAATTTATATCCAGAACGTGCGTCCGGGCATCAGCACCACCGACCAGCGCGAAGATGGTTGCGAAGCCGCCGCTGCTGACCGTGGGTTGGAAGTGGTCGCCGTGGATTACAACGAAAATGATGTGAACACCGCGCAACAGCAAACCACCGCCATTCTGGAATCCAATCCTGACATCGTGGGTGTGTTTGGCGCGAATACCTTCAGCGCACAGGGCGCAGGTGCAGCCGTGCAAAATGCGGGTCTCGGTGGGGCTGTCGAAGTGGTGGCGTTTGATGCCTCCGAATTTGCGATTGAACTGCTCCGTGATGGCACGGTGACTCAAGTCATTGCTCAGAAACCCTCCGATATGGGGTACATGGCGGTTTCCTTAGCAGTTGCCTATCTCAATGGTTATCAGAGTATCCCCGCCCGTGTTCCCACTGGCTACGCCGTGATGAACATTGACAATGTGGATGCTCCCGATATTGCCCCCTTCATTTACACCGAATCCGAACGTGAACCGCAACCCCGCATTGAAGATTTCAACATTGCCTTCATTCCGGGTGTGAATCCTGATCCCTTCTACATCACCATGAGCTATGGCGCACAAGCTGCTGCCGAACAATATGGTGTCAATCTGATTCAGCAAGACCCTGAAGAATTTAATCCCACCGTGCAAACCCCGATTATCGAATCGCTGGTAGCGCGGGGTGATATTGACTTCCTGTTCACCGCCCCCACCGACAGCCAGCAGATGATTCCTGTGTTGCAAGCGGTAGTGGACGCGGGTATTCCGATTGTGACCGTCGATACCTTCATCGGTGATGGCGATTATGCGGGTGGCGAAGTGACCTTCCCCATCTCCTACATCGGTTCGGACAACACACAGGGCGGGATGATCGCCTGTAACACCCTCGCCGACCTTCTGGGTGAAGGCGCGAAAATTTACATCCAGAACGTGCGTCCGGGCATCAGCACCACCGACCAGCGTGAACAGGGCTGCGAAGACGCGGCGGCAGCACGGGGTCTGGAAGTGGTCGCCGTGGATTACAACGAAAATGATGTGAACACCTCCCAGCAGCAAACCACCGCCATTCTGGAATCGAATCCTGATATTGTCGGTGTGTTCGGCGCGAACACCTTCAGCGCACAGGGCGCAGGTGCAGCCGTGCAAAATGCGGGTCTCGGTGGCGCGGTGGAAGTGGTGGCGTTTGATGCGTCCGCTTTTGCGATTGAACTGCTCCGTGATGGCACAGTGACTCAAGTCATTGCCCAGAAACCGGGCGACATGGGGTACTTTGCGGTACTCGTGGCGATGGCAAATGCGCGTGGTATCACCAGCATCCCCGCCCGTTGGCAAACTGGTTACGCGGTCATTAACGCCGAAAACGTGGACGACCCCGAAATCGCCCGTTTCATCTACCAAGAACAATAACACGTTTGCGGGGTGGGTCATCCACTGGCCTGCCCCGTTTTTTAACTGCTAAACGCCGTCCTTTAAGGCGGTGTCGGTTCACTGGCCTGATGCACATGAACTATTAAATACGGATCGTGTACGGGTGAGTCTGTGACCCATCCCTGCAAGAGAATGAGTCACAGACCACGCCCGTACATTTGGCTATCTGTGCTATTTTATTAAAGTGCATAAGGCCAGCATTACCAGAAAATTGCGCCCAAATTCGCTATAGTTACGGGCAAAAAATAATTTTGAGGATTTTTGCATGGCAACTCAGGTACAAGCGAAGCCCCATCCGGGCGGCAGCAGCCAAAAATTACGCGGCACAGCCACCAATCTTCTTGCCCAACTCTGGCCTTGGCTGTTTCTGGCGGGCCTGTTCATTTATTTTTCTATCGAGGGGCAGGGGTTTTCATCCGCCCGTTCGATTTCAAATATTCTGGTGTCAAGCACCCTCGTCATGCTGATGGCGGTAGGGCAAACCTATGTTATTGTCACGGGTGGGATTGACCTTTCGATTGGCTGGACAGTTGGGCTGTCCTCGGTGATTTTTGCAACCGTCGCCCGCGATTTATCACAGGATGGCATGGACTCGGTGCAAGCGATTGGGATTGGCATTGTAGCGGCGATTGGCGCATGTCTGCTGCCCGGCCTGATTAACGGAATTTTGATTGCCAAAATTAAAGTCCCGCCGTTTATTGCGACTCTCGGCATGTTCGGGGTGATTCGCGGGGTGGCGATTTTGCTGACGAGTGGCAAAAATGTTGTGGGGGATATTCCCCAAAATGTTCGCAATGACCTGAGCAGTTTTGGCAACGGCAGTTTGCTCTACCGCATCCCCAAAGTAGCAGAAACCGATATTCTGACCACCCTAAGTAAATTTTTTGATGCGAAATTTGCCTTCTTTACCCAGCCGGAAAATCTGGAACGGTTGGAACTGCGTGCCTTGCAAAAATTGCTGCCCTATCCAGCCGTGCTGACCGCCATCGTGGTGATTGTGTTCGCCTTTATTCTGGCACGGACACAGTTTGGGCGGCATATCTACGCGATTGGCGGGAACAAAGAAGCAGCCAAACGCGCCGGGATTAACGTAGACAACAACTTGATTGTCATTTACATCCTGTGCGCTTTTACCGCCAGCATCGCGGGGATTCTGCATGTATTCCGCTTTACGGCTGGCTCGCCCTTGGTGGGTGAACCCGCCCTGTTGGACTCGGTGGCGGCGGTGGTCATCGGCGGAACCAGCCTGTTCGGGGGGGAAGGCAAAATTAGCGGAACTGTCGTGGGCGCATTGATTATCGCAGTGCTTGAATCGGGCTTGACCAATCTTGCGGTGGATTCAGTCTGGAAATTTATCATTGTCGGTATTGTGATTATTGTGGCGGTGCTGGTCAACCAAGCGCAGGCCTATCTCGAAAAACAACAAGTCACGGCGGGGGCGGAACACTAACATGAGCGAACCCATGCTTTCAGTCAAAGGGGCGTTTAAATTTTTTGGTGGTCTGACCGCCCTTAACAATGTCGATTTTGAAGTGTATCCCGGCGAAGTGGTTGCTTTGCTGGGGGACAACGGCGCGGGGAAATCCACCCTCATCAAGTGTATTTCGGGGGTGTATCACGCGGACGAAGGCGAAATTACCTTCAATGGACGCAGAATCACCAACGCGAATCCGGCCTTCGTGCGCGATCTCGGTATCCAGACGATTTATCAGGATCTGGCGCTGGCGGAAAATCTGGATGTGGGCGCGAATGTGTTTCTGGGCAAGGAAAAGAAAAAACGCCTGCTCGGACTCATCCCCGTCACCGATGATACCTATATGCGGAACGAAGCCAAAATCGTGCTGGACAAACTGGATATTCATATTCCGTCGCTCAAGCAAAAATTGGTCAGTTTGTCCGGCGGGCAGCGTCAAGCAGTCGCCATCGCACGGGCCATCTACTGGGAAGCCAAACTGCTTATCATGGATGAACCGACGGCGGCGTTGGGCGTGCCAGAACAGCGCAAAGTGCTGGCGCTGGTTAAATCGCTGCGGGAGCAGGGGATTCCGGTCATCATCATCAGCCACACCATGCAGGATGTGATGGAAGTGGCAGACAGAATGGTCGTCATGCGGCGCGGTAAACTTGTTGCGAATGTGCCGCGTGCGGAGGCCACTGTTGAACTGCTGGTGACGCACATCGTCGGTGGGACAGAGGTAAAGGTTTCCTGAGCGGTGGATATTTTGACCTTTGGCGAAGCGCTGGTGGAGGTCATGCGAACTGACCTTGACCAACCTTTAGACCGTCCGGCGCTGCTCACCGGCCCCTATCCTAGCGGCGCACCGTTTATTTTTGCCGCCCAAGCCGCCCGACTCGGCGCGAAAGTGGCGGCTGTTGGTGCGGTGGGCAAGGATGCGTTTGGCAAATGTTTGATGGATGCCTTCCAAGCGGACGGGATTGATACACGCGGCATCCAAATTTTGGACAGCCACACCACCGGAGTCGCATTTGTGGCATATCGTTCGGACGGCTCACGCGATTTTGTTTTTCACATCAAACAGGCGGCGGCGGGGCAACTCCACCCGACCATGCTGACCGGAGCATTTTTTGATGACCTGCGTGTGCTGCATCTGATGGGGTCAACGCTGTCGATTCATGCGGATGCGCTGGCGTGCGGGTTAAAAGCGCTGCGTCTAGCGAAGGATGCCGGCGCAAAAATTAGCTTTGACCCGAATTTTCGCCCGCAGTTGATGCCCGTCGACCAAGCCAGAATCGCCTTTGCGCCGTTTGTCGAAGTGGCGGATGTGTTGATTCCCACCGCCGATGAATTGATGCTTCTCACCAACAAACCTTCTGTGGAAGCTGCGGTGACGCATTTGTTTGACCGTAAGCCTAACCGAATAGTCGTGGTGACACAGGGAAAACACGGTTGTACGGTTTATGCACCGGGAGAAACGCACACCGTTCCCGCGTTTGCCGTGCAGGAAGTTGACCCCACCGGCGCGGGTGATTGTTTTGATGCGGGATTTCTGGTGCAGTGGTTGGCAGGAAAATCGCTGGTGGAGGCGGCACGGTTTGCCAATGCGTGCGGGGCGCTGGCGGTCACGCAGCAAGGCCCGATGGCTGGCGCGTATGGACTGGAGAAGGTCAAAGAATTTATCCAAGCCCATCATGCGTAAGGCAGACCGGCATACAGCAGGGAATGAATTCCCTGCCTATGCGTAGGAAGTCCACTGAAGTGGACTCGAATCCGCATGACCCACTTTAAAAATTAAACTACGTGCTGCATCCGGCAGGTAAATAAAAATAACATTCCGTAGGGGTGGGTTCTAAGGGCGCAGTATGCCCGTAACCCACCCTCTAAAAGAATTAGCACTACGTGGGCAAGTCATTGCCGAGTCTACTTGAGTAGACTTCCTAACTATATCGGGGGAATGAATTTCCCCGCGAACAACGATGACAGAAGATCACAATCAAACAAGGAATAGAATTACCCATGAGTATTACCCCTCGTATGAACCGCCTGTTTGCCCCGGATGGCAATTGTTTTGATGTGGCGGTGGATCATGGCTTTTTTGGTGAACGGGCATTCCTCTCTGGTATTGAGGATATGCACGAGGTCGTGAAAATTTTAGTCGAGGCCAACCCGGACGCGATTCAATTGAGCATCGGGCAAGCGCCCATTTTGCAACACCTCCCCGGCAAAACCAAACCCGCCCTCGTGCTGCGGACGGATATTGCCAATTTGTATGGCAAAAAATTGCCCGCCATGTTGTTCAGCCATCTGATTAGCGACCCGGTAGAACAAGCGCTGCGTCTGGATGCGTCCTGCGTGGTGGTGAATTTATTTATGCTGCCGGAGCAACCCGAAGTGCTGCGCCAGTGTATCGCCAATATCTGCGCGATTAAACCGCAGTGTGAACGCTACGGAATGCCCCTGATGATTGAACCGTTGGTGATGAAAGACAATGCCAGCGCAGGCGGTTATATGGTGGATGGCGATCTGGAGAAAATTTTGCCGTTGGTGCGGCAGGCGGTGGAACTTGGCGCAGACATCATCAAAGCCGACCCCTGCGACGATGTATCCCACTATCATGAAGTTATCACGATTGCGGCGGGCAAACCCGTGCTGGTACGCGGCGGCGGCAAAGCCCCCGAAGCCGAAATCCTCCAGCGTACCTATGAACTGATGCAGCAGGGCGCAAAAGGCATTGTCTACGGGCGCAACGTGATTCAGCATGAAAATCCGGCAGGCATGACCCGCGCACTGATGGCGATTGTGCATGACAGCGCCACCCCTGATCAAGCCATGCACTATTTAAAGGCGTAAATTATGGCACGGAGAGAAATCAAATTTGGTGTGATTGGGCTTGGTTTGATGGGGCGCGAATTTGCCAGTGCTGCGGCGCGTTGGCTGCATCTGCTGAATGTGGATTTTGTCCCGAAAATTACCGCCATTTGCGACACCAACCCCAAATTGTTTGACTGGTATGAGTCGAATATTGAGTCGATAAAAATTGCGACCACCGATTATCATGACTTGCTCAATAGCGATGACGTGGAGGCGATTTATTGCGCTGTGCCGCATAATCTCCACGCCCAAATGTATAGTGAGATTATCCGGGCGGGTAAACATTTACTCGGTGAAAAACCGTTTGGCATTGATTTAGCCGCCAACGAACAGATTTTGCAGGTCATCGCGCAGAATCCGAAGGTATTTGTGGCGTGTTCGTCGGAATTTCCTTTTTTTCCGGCGGTGCAGCGTGCGGTGCGCTACGTGAAAGAAAATCGCTTCGGGCAGGTGATGGAGGCCGCGTGTGGTTTGCTCCATAGCAGCGACCTTGACCCGAATAAAAAAATCAACTGGAAACGGATGATTGACCTCAACGGGGAATATGGCTGCATGGGCGACTTGGGGATGCACGCGCTGCATATTCCCTTGCGTTTGGGCTGGATTCCGACCAATGTACGGGCGCTGCTGAGTAATATTGTTCCGCAGCGTTACAATGCCCAGAATGAACTTGTGCCGTGTGAAACATGGGACAATGCCACCATTGCTTGCCAGACCACCGATTTTCCCCTGACTCTGCAAACCTATCGCATTTCACCCGGCGACGCGAACACATGGTATTTGCGGATTCTGGGGACACAATTTAGTTTTGACTATTCGACCAAATACCCCAAAACCCTACGGATAATGGAGTATAAATCCGGCGGGGAGCAGGCGTGGCAAACGATAGATTTGGGCTACGAAACCGCCTATCCGACTATCACGGGTGGGATTTTTGAGTTCGGTTTTTCGGACGCGCTACTGCAAATGTGGGCGGCGTTTTGTGATGAATTGGTACACGGACGGGACGGCATGTTGCAGCCATTTTACTGTGCTACGCCACAGGAAACCCTGCTGCATCATCAAGTGCTGACCGCCGCCTTGCAATCGGGCAAAACCGCGCAGGTGGTGGCGATATAAGGTACAGAAGAAGGCTAGCCTGAGTCCACTTCAGTGGACTTCCTAAGCATAGGCGGGGAATTGATTCCCCGCCGTGTTTGCCCTCTAGCCGGATTCAATGAAGGGTTGAAGCCCTGTTCGCAGCAAGAAATGATTTTTGGATACAGCAAAGATGACCGAAATAGACATTATTGTAAGTGGACATTTGTGTTTAGATTTAATTCCCGGTATGGCGCATGTCACCCATGCGGAAATGCTGCACGCGGGACGTTTGATTGAAACCGACCCCCTGACCATTTCTACAGGCGGAGTCGTGTCCAACAGTGGCTTGGCGCTGCATCGTTTGGGAATCAATGTGCGGTTGATGTCCTCGGTGGGGGGGGATTTGTTAGGACGGGTGATTATCGCCTATCTCAAAGACCGTGACCCGATTTTAGCCGAACTCATTACGCCGCAGCCGAATCAGCCCAGTTCGTATTCGGTGGTGCTGTCGCCCCAGAACAGTGACCGCACCTTTTTACACTGTACCGCCACGAATGATTTATTCGGCGTGGCAAATGTGGATTTTGCGATGGTCAAACAGGCCAAGATTTTTCATCTGGGCTATCCGCCGCTTTTGCCGCGTTTGATGCTGGAGGATGGGCGTGAATTGGCGGAAATTTACCAGCGTGCCAAACAAACGGGCGTGGTGACTTCCTTGGATATGACGCTACCGGATGCCAACGGGATGAGCGGCAAAGCCAATTGGCTAGCGATTTTGAAAAATACTTTGCCGTATGTGGATATTTTTTTACCAAGCATTGAAGAAATTTTATTCATGTTGCGTCGTCGTGATTTTGACCAATGGAAACCGCAAATTTTGCCTCACCTGAATCGATCCTATCTGGCAGAATTGGCGGACGAGCTTTTGAGTCTGGGGGTCGTCGTCACAGGCTTTAAACTTGGGGCCTATGGCTTTTATCTCAAAACTGCCCCCGAAGGCTTTGAACGTTTGGCTTCGCTCAATTTATTGGGCTGGGCGGGGGTGGAACTCTGGCAACCCGCTTTTGAAGTCGCCGTCGCGGGGACAACCGGCGCGGGGGACGCGGCCTACGGCGGATTTTTAGCCGCCATGATTCACGGGATGAGTCCGGCGGAAGCGCTGCAATGGGCGTGTGCGGTGGGGGCGTGCTGCATCGAAGCGCCCGATGCGACCAGTGGAGTCCGCACATGGGAAGAAACCGCCCAACGCTTGGCGGCAGGATGGCCTGTGGTGGTAGAACGCTTGGCAGGCTTTGAAACAGATTAATTTTTATTGCGATGTGGAATTTTTCATACAGGCGGATGCGACTTCGCATCCCCCCGCATTCTACAAAACGAAAAACACAACAGGAGATACATCTTGACCCAAACACTCACACCCGGACGCTGGCGCGGACTCAAAAGTACCAGCCTTGATGCGAATATTTTTACCATCTTGGCGTTTGACCAGCGCGGCACATACAAAAAGATGCTGCCCGACACCACCTCATATGAAACGGCGGTGCAGATTAAGCAGGAAGTCGTGGTCACACTTGCCCCGCATGTCAGCGCGGTGCTGCTGGATGCTGCGCCCTATGGCCTCTCCTCGGCGCTGGCGATGACCGGACGAAGTGGGCTGCTCATGTCGCTGGAAAAAAGCGGGTATAGCGGCGATGCGACCTATCGCAAAGTGGATTTTGACCCCACATGGACAATCGAGAAAATCCGCCGGATGGGTGCATCGGCGGTGAAACTGCTGGTTTATTATCATCCCCATTCCGGCGCATTGGCGGAAGAAATCGAAGGCGTGGTCAGCCAGATTCTCGCGGAATGCCAAAAATCTGACATTCCCCTGTTTCTGGAACCCATGTCCTACAGTTTGGATAAAAATATCAAAAAAGAGAGCGCGGACTTTGCCAGAACCCGTTTAGAGGTGATCCGCGACACCGCCGAACGTTTGGGTCGCCTTCAACCGGATGTGCTGAAATTGGAATTTCCGTTGGATGTGGAATTTGATACGGATGAATCCGCATGGCGCAGCGCGTGTGAAGCGGTTAGCAAGGTTAGCCCCGTGCCGTGGGTGTTGTTGAGTGCGGGCGTGGATTTTGAAACCTTTGAACGTCAGACTATCATCGCCTGCCAAGCCGGAGCAAGCGGTTTTCTGGCAGGACGCGCCATCTGGAAAGAATCA
Source organism: uncultured Anaerolineae bacterium (assembly GCA_964639245.1). GTDB lineage: Bacteria > Chloroflexota > Anaerolineae > Aggregatilineales > J027 > SB15. The sequence goes on along the minus strand of CAZXCU010000007.1, from coordinate 221,279 downwards.
GTCACCATGGGCGATGCCGAACGCAAACAATTTTTGGCTGAAACTGCCATTCCTCGCCTGCATCGTCTGACGGATGCGTCCTTAAAATATGCGCGGGCATGGACAGATTTTTATGCCCCCATTCCCGCCTCCGAAACATGGTTCGCCGCTTACTAATTCCCCTCACACAACCCCACTCCGCGTCCCTCTCCAATGCTTTGGGGAGGGATGTCAACGGGGTCAAAAATTATTATCGCGGAACGAAACGAGTCATGATGGTCTATTTTCTCGACTCAAGTGCGCTTATTAAAACCCGCAGACAACCCCAACAATCATTCATGAAAAACACCGAGTTTTGCGGCTCGGTGTTTGTGTTTGGAGTGAAATGCTAGCGATTTTTGTGTCATCGGCGTAACTCCCCGATTATTAAATCATTATATTGTTCATCTTTAAAAGAAGGAACAACTCTTATACAATTCCCCAAAGTAAAACAACTCCACTAGCATAACCTGCTGCTAGTATTCTGCCGTCCGCACTAAATCCTATTTCTTCTGGGATCCCTTGCTGTCCATCCAAGATGGCAATAGTTTCCCAAGTGTCCACTTCAAGCAACGTGATATTACCTTCGTCGCTGCTATATGCTAACATTCGACCATCGGGGCTAAAGGCAACATCAGGATAACCCCAATTGTAACGCTTAAGCGGATCATAATACTTAAAAAGTTCTGTTTGTGTTTCCACATCCCATACGATGACTGTCGCCTGACTTCCCATCCCTGTTTCCATACTACTGGCTGCGAGGAGTGTTCCATCTGGACTAAATTCAGATGCCCGATAAACATCCCGACCATCAAAGGTGGCTATAGCTTCACCAGTTTCGATGTTAAAAAGATGAATACCCTCGTACCACGCCTCATAAACAGCTATATGGTTGCCACTAGGATAAAAAGCTACATGTTCAAAAATAGCATGTTCCTCAATGACTGGTGGTGTCCAGAGAGGTGCATTTTGCTCAATATTCCACACATGAGGATAGTTTGTTGACCATGCTAACCACTGCCCATTCGGACTAATAGCCAGCCCTTCAGGTGCATCCCAATGTTTCCATTGAGTCAAAGATCGTTCGTAAATGCTCGGTTCATCATCGCTGTAAAAAAGCTGTGATTGCTTCGTACCTAAATCTAGGAGAAAAACAGAGTTTTGATTATACATCGCGCCTGTAGCATAAGCCAACCACTGGTTGTCAGGGCTTATGGCTACTCCATAAATATAAGGTTGTTTTAGTTCAAAGGTAGGCTGTGCTGCCGCAATATCCCATAGGGTTAGTCCCGTATACCAACGGGCAATCGCTAGCCATTGGCTAGTTGTGCTGAAGGCTATGTCATGAACTTCACCGGTAAAATCTGAAAGTTCTGCAACGAGAGTTTGTGTTGCCACATCCCAAACGCGCACGGTTTCATCAACTTGCACGGTTGCCAGTTGACGATTTTCAGGGCGAAAAGCGACTTTAGTAGCTTCTATATTGCTTCCAAAGGTGGCTAACTCTGTTTGTGTAGCTGCATTCCATAGTGAAATCACCTGTGTACTCTGGCGAACGATTGCAAAAATACGTCCGTCCGCCGTAAACGCAGCATCATTGAAAAAAAGATTACTATCAAACCCTCTAATGTCCATCCTCTCAGTAGTTAATAAGCTGCCTTGTACGAGGATATGTTGATTATCTGGGCTAAAAACTACATTATTCCATTCTCCCACCTCTCTAACTGTGCCTGTATCAAAATCAAATAAAACAGAGTAATTCTGAGTAAAATCAATGCTAACAGAGTCTCCACCGATAAAAATAAGTTTATTATCAGCACTTATGGCGAGATGTTCATAATCAACATAGTCAGAACCAATGTTATCCTGCTGATTAAGAATGATAGTTCTACTTACTATATGCTCATTATTGTATATATTTCTCCACACGCGGATAATTTGGTCTCGTGTACGATTGCTGCCATTGCCAAAATGCTCATCTCTGCCAAACGAGAGCAACCACCACCCATCAAGACTATAAGTAAGGTCAATAACAGGATGGTTGTGTCCCCATAAAACAGCTTGTACTTGATTTACCTCTAAATCCCAGATCACAATTGCCCCATCATCATGCCCTGTAGCAACCCAACGTTTTTCAGGATGAATCGCCATACTCCGAATCCATCCATGTTGGCTTGACAAGAATTGGGGTTCAGCCAACAAATTTTCAGCCGCATAGAGCCATAATCCTGTTGCGCCAGCAACTACTAGCGTTTGACCATCAAATGTCCAGCCCACATCGGTGATACGTCCACGTCCAAGTGTATCAATGACTCTGAGTTCATGAGCATTGTTAGGAGTAATGATTGAAAAGAGTGATTGTTTGGCGGAAACAACTGAGGTTAGTCCAACTATAAGTAAAAGAAGTAGATTTTTCATGATATTTTCCGCCATAATTACAGATAATTATAGCATTAAAGGTGGCATAGTGGGGAAGATGAGAGGCGGTTTTGTGCCGCCTCTTGAGGATTTTTTACACCAACAACCGCATCGGGTCTTCGATTAGTTCCTTGAGATGTTTCATGAACTGAGCGCCCTCTGCTCCGTCCGTGACGCGATGGTCAAAGCTGCCTGTCGCTTTCATGACATTGCCAATGGTGATTTCGCCGTTGACGTTGACGACTGGCACGCGCTGGCTCGTCCCCACCGCCACAATCCCCGCTTCCGGTGGATTGATAATCGCGGTGAAGCTGTCCACGTTGAAGGGGCCAAGATTGCTAACGGTGAAGGTGCTGCCTTCAATATCTTCTGGCTTGACCTTGCCTTCGCGTGCGCCTGCAATCATATCCTTGTTCTTTTTTGCCATCACCGAAAGCGACACGGTATCGGCGTTGCGTGTGACGACGTTAATCAGCCCGCCCTGTGGCAATGCGACAGCGTTCCCGATGTTGATTTCTTTGTAACGAATCAGCTTATCGCCGTGATAATGCGTGTTCAGATTCGGGAAGGCGCGCAGGGTTAAGGCAACCGCTTTTACCACCAGATCATTCACCGAGACTTTGTGGTCGTCATCCAATTTTTCATTGATTTGCTTGCGGAGATTAACCAGCGCCGTGGTATCAATCGTGACCGTCACCTGAAAATGCGGCACATATTGTTTGCTTTCGGCCATGCGCCGCCCGATGGTGGCACGCATCCGCGAAACATCCAGCGTTTCGTGCGGGATGTTTTCCATGATTTGATAGCTTGGCGCGGCACCCAGTCCAGCCGCAGCAGCTTTGGTGGGGGTGGCGGTTGGTTGCACGGCAGGGGCGGCTTTGCTCGGCGTGAAGTTTTCCACGTCCGATTTAATAATCCGTCCGCCGGGGCCTGTTCCTTTGACCTGCATCAAATCAATGTGTTTTTCTTCTGCCATGCGGCGGGCAAGCGGACTGGCTTTGACTCCGTTCGGTAAATTGCCATTCTCTGCGGAGGTTGTTTCACTTCCTACGGGTGCAACGGCTTGCGGGGCAGATTCCGCCACAGGTTCGACAGATTCTTCTTCGGCGGCTTGGGGGGCAACCCCACCCGCGAATCCACTCACATCTTCGCCTTGAGCGCCCACCACGGCAATCGGTTCGCCCACTTGCACAATATCGCCGGGTGCGACCAGTGTTTTGAGCAGAGTCCCGCTTTTATACACTTCGACTTCGACGGTGGCTTTGTCGGTTTCGACTTCGACCAGAATATCGCCTTCCGTTACCGAGTCACCGATTTTTTTGACCCACGAGGCGAGCGTGCCTTCTTTCATGTCAAAGCCCAATTTGGGCATGGTGATTACTTCTGCCATTATTTCAGCACCTTTCGGACAGCTTCAATGACTTTATCGGCGTTGGGCAGGGCCGATTGTTCCAGGTCGCGGCTGTAGGGCAGGGGGGTATCTTCGGCAGTCACACGCTGCATCGGCGCGTCCAGATAATCAAAACATTCGTCTTGCAGTTGGGCGATGACTTCTGCCCCCACCCCGAAGCGCGGCAAACTTTCTTCCACGACCACTGCCCGATTGGTGACGCGCAAACTTTCTTTGGCAAGGCTCAAATCCAACGGACGCAAACAGCGCAAATCAATGACATCACATTCGATGCCTTCCTGTGCCAATTTTTCCGCCGCTTCCAAGCACCAGTACACCCCTTTTGAGAAGGTGATGAGGGTGACATCCGACCCCTGCCGTTTGCGGTCACTCACCCCGATGGGCAACACAAAATCGTCATCATTTTCAGGTACAGCAATATCCCCGCGAGTCTGGTACAGCGTGGCATGTTCCACGAACAAGACCGGATCTTCACAGCGAATCGCCGCTTTGAGCAGCCCTTTGGCATCATAGGGGGTTGCCGGGCAGACCACATACATACCGGGGAAGTGAGCAAAAATGGGTTCGGGGCTGTGGCTGTGGGTTGCGCCCAACTGCCGCCCACCGCCGGTGGTGGTGCGGATAACTACCGGACAGCTAAACTGCCCACCAAACATATAATGCACTTTTGCGGCGTGGTTGACCATGGCATCCAGCGCCAAAAATGCAAAATTAATCGTCATGAGTTCCGCGATAGGCCGCAAACCCGCCATCGCTGCGCCTGCTGCCGCGCCAACAATTGCCATTTCCGCAATCGGCGTATCGCGCACACGGCGATCCCCAAATTCATCATGAAAACCGCGTGTGACAGCATAGGTTCCGCCCCACACACCGATTTCTTCTCCCATAATGAACACGCGGTCATCCCGCAGCATTTCTTCGCGCAGGGCTTCGCTAAGCGCTTCGCGGATGGTCACTCTGGTTCTATCTTTTGGTTTTGTAGTCATCGTTACTGTACCTCACGTTCAAGGTCGTTCACGTAAATACCTTCGGTCAAAGTGCTGAGTTCGGGCAGCGGGCTTTCCAGCGCAAATTTTTCTGCTGCAAGGACTTCATCCCGCACTTGATGTTCAATCTGGTCGAGTTCTTCGACGGTGATTTTAGGCCGTTTGCCTTCCAGAATGTGATTACGGAAGCGTAAAATGGGGTCACCTTCGCGGTATTTGGCGATTTCATCGGCGGTACGGTAGCGTTCGGGGTCACCCATGGAATGTCCCTGAAAACGGTAGGTCAAGACTTCCATCAACACCGGGCCATTTTCGCGGGCATATTTTAAGGCTTCGGTCACTTCTTCGTAGACTTCCAAAACATTCATGCCGTCGACGGGTTTCCATTCTTTCATGCCATACCCGATGGCACGTTTGCGGAGTTCCGGCTGACCGCTTGCCCGTTCAACGGCAGTTCCCATCCCGTACTGATTATTTTCAATCAGCCACACGACAGGTAAATCCCACACCGCGCTGAGGTTCAGCGATTCGTGGAAATAGCCAATGTTGGTGGAGCCATCGCCCATCAAACAAACCACGCCAAACTCTTCATTGTTATAACGAGCTTTCAGGGCGACCCCCGCTGCTAAGGGCAAATGTCCCCCCACGATGCCGTAACCACCCCAGAAATTGTGTTCGCGGCTGCCAAAGTGCATCGAACCGCCACGCCCACCACTGACCCCGGTGGCACGACCCAGCAGTTCTGCCATACAGCCTTTGGCATCAATCCCCCGTGCAAGGGCAATCCCATGATCGCGGTAGGCGGTGAACACATGATCTTCCGGGCGCATGGCATGAACCGCCCCTACGCCGGTGGCCTCATGACCGATATATAAATGTAGAAAGCCGCCGATTTCACCTTTTTGATAGAGTTCAGCGCTTTTTTCCTCAAATCGTCGGATGAGTACCATATGATAGTACATCCGAAGCAACGCTTCCTTGCTCAGAGTAGCCACAACTCACTCCAATGTTTACGTGAACGGATTAACGCATAATTTTTATGCCCGATAAAAAGCGCTGGATGAAAAATTCGCCCGAAACCCAGCAGGTTAGTAAGTATTAAAATAAAAAATAAACCTTGTAGGGCGGATACAAGGCGCATCTCTCTTGATGGGTCGTCTTGTTCCGCCCAATCTTTTTTAACAAAGCCAGTTGGCAGCTATCTTAAATATTAACTTATGGGGGGGATTTTGCAAACGGTTGGTACAAAATGTGTTGTCGATTCAGTTGAAATTTTGAGAGCGGGCGGTGGCAAAATCCCGCCCGTGCAGAGGATAAAATAGCGGCGTTATTTGAGCGAAGCCGCAAATTGAGTAAAACGCGAGTCGGGTGCGGGGCCGCGATATTGAAACTGCCCCACCACCGATGCGCCTTTTTGCTCTAGGGCGCTCGTCATCTTCTTTAAGGTTGAGCCTGTCGCAATTTTATAGGTGCAAAAAACCACAGCGCGTTTTCCGTTGAGGTTAGGCAGCTTTTCGATGAAGTTCATCATGCCGGCGGTGGGGTGCTGCATGACGACAAAAAGACCCTGCACCCATGAACCCACGCAGATGAGATCCGCCTCTGCCACTTGTTCCGGTTTTGCGTCGCTAATGGTTTGTACGCGACACGAATGTCCCTGTGCAGTCAGGGTTTTGCCCATCGCTTCTGCCGCTTTTGCTGTAGTGCCAGTCTGGCTATCATACACAATGATGATATTCATTATAGATTTCCTTTGAACGCTATTCAGCATAGCGTGGGAAATGTGCGCTGCCTATGTTCCAAACTCATCGCCTTCCCGTGAGTTTCGTCATAAAAAGTAGACAGCGAATTTGTCAAAATTCAGGTATGCTTAAGGGGGATTTATTTTTGCCAGAAGTCAGGAACTTGCATGTCGCGTGTGTCTTTTCAACCCGATGAAGAACGGCTAATTGACGATATTGAATCACTTAAAATTTATTGTGACCCCATGCGGATTCGGATTATGCAGGCGATGGTACGCCAACCGCGCACTGTCAACCAGATTGCCGATGAACTGGGGGTGCCGTTCACCCGTCTGTACTACCATATCAATTTGCTCGAAAAACATCAGCTAATTCGCCTTGTGGATACACAGGCGTTTTCCGGCGCGGTGGAAGAAAAATATTATCAGGTGTCGGCTTATAATTTTGTGGTAGACCGCAACCTCCTCACCTTCAGCGAGTCGAATCCGCAAAATGACGGGTTAAACGCGCTCCTCGAAACCATCTGGGATAGCACCCGCGCCGATATTCGTCACAGCGCCGAAAGCGGTCTGATTGACATGCCCCACACCCCGCCCGAACCCCAGACGCTGTTTTTGCGACGGGGATTTTTTCGTTTGCCGCCTGACCAAGCCCGCCAATTTTATGAACGGTTGATGGCGCTTTTTCAGGAATTTGATCAAGTCGAAAGCGATAAAGACGACCCTTTCTACGGCGTGACGATTGCGGTTTACCCCACCGCGCTGCCCTATCAGGAATCGGATTCAGAGGGGTAATTGGGAGAAAAAAGCCCCTGCATTTGGGCGGCGGGGGCTTCATCAAAATAGGAATAGGAAAGCGTTAGAATTATCGCCTCATGATAGGGGTTTGAATCGCATGGCTGACCACACGTCATCCACGGCGACCTGACGTACCGCCTCCCAACCGTATTCCGTCATTAGGGCATACAGAATATCGCGGTTGAGGTCGGTTTCCACTTTGGATGCCCCTTTGGGGTACGTCACCCACAACAGCCCGCCCGGTTTGAGGCTGTCGGCTGCGGTTTGAATATAGGTTGCTAAATCGGCTTGGTTACGGACAAGCAGCAAGGCAAAATCCACATTTTTGCCACTATCACTGATCATCATATCCCAGAACAATTCCGAAAAATCGAGTCCCTCCTGCGGGTTCACCACCACCCCATGATAGCCCGCCTTGAGGTTGAGTTTTTTTGCCAGTTCCACGCGCTCATCCTATCGAACTTTTGTTCTATTTTACGCGAACTTTTTAAAAAATGCAAGCAGTTGATTCTATGTAACGGTCAGCCGTCAGCTATCAGGAAAAGATGGGCGGGCAAGGGAGTGGAGGGACGGGTCATAGACCCGCCCGTACAACCTCATCTCCGTCCCCTCTCAAAAACATTGGAGAGGGGAGAGAGAAAAAAACATCCTTGAATGAATTAATACCGTCCGCCGACTGCCATGCCCACAGGAATCGCATGGCTCAAGCGGTCTAGGTCGTCGTGGGTGAGAACAATGTCCATGGCGGCAACATTTTCCTCAAGATATTTGCGGCGTTTCGTTCCGGGAATCGGGAGCATATCCGGCCCTTGATGGTGTACCCATGCGAGGGCAAGCTGGGCAGGGGTGCAGCCTTTTTCCGCTGCAATAGCTTCAATCTGAGTCACAATCGCCAGATTCTGCTGGAGATTGTCCGCTTGAAAGCGCGGATTCACCCGTCGAAAATCGCCCGATTCAAAATCGTCTGGTTGTTTGTATTTTCCGGTTAAAAAGCCGCGTCCAAGCGGGCTGTAGGCCACAAACGCAATATCCAATTCGCGGCAGGTTGCCAGCACCCCGCTGGTTTCTACCTCACGAGTCCACAGGGAATATTCGGTTTGCAGCGCGGCAATCGGATGCACCGCATGAGCGCGGCGAATCTCTTCCGGCGAGGCTTCGGAAAGCCCCAGAAAACGCACTTTGCCCGCCTGCACCAACTCGGCCATCGCGCCTACCGTTTCTTCAATCGGCACTTGCGGGTCAACCCGATGTTGATAGTACAGGTCAATGGTTTCGATGTTCAAGCGGCGCAAACTGGCTTCACAGGCGGATTTTACATAGGCGGGCTGTCCGTTAATTCCCAACCATGCGCCGTCTGCACCACGCATAATGGCAAATTTGGTCGCCAGAAAAACCTGATCGCGCCGTCCGTGCAGCGCTTTTCCGATCAATTCCTCATTCCGCCCCACACCATACATATCGGCGGTGTCCCAGAAGTTCACCCCCAATTCCAGCGCTCTGTCCAGCGTTGCTAGCGATTCGGCTTCATCAGCCTGCCCGTAAAATTCCGACATGCCCATGCAGCCCAATCCCTGCGCCGACACCTGTTGTTCGCTATTGCCTAACCGTCGTTGTTGCATCACTTTTTGCTCCTTGTCAGATGAAATTTTCTGGACAAATTTCATGCTACATCTTTGAGCGCACTCTAAGTCAAGCAGGCAAAAATGGAATTTTCAGGATTCAGGGATGGGATACACCCGCGCTTGACCTCACCCCCGCCCCTCTCCAACTTTTTGGAGAGGGGAGAAAAAAACACTTGGGTGGGGTTTTACTCGAATAGCGGGCCGGGCATGTCCGCAATACACGCTGAGTCCGGCTCATTCAGGGGGGTATCCAAAAAGTCAGTTACAATGCCGATGGGACAGTCGCCCACGATGCTCACGCCATGTCCTAAACCGGGGAAGGTAAAATGGTAGCTGTTTGCGAGTGTTTCGCTGGTCATCGCGCCCCAAGTGGGTGGGGTAATCGGGTCATATTCACCCGAAAGAATCAAGGTGGGAATATCACTCACTACGGGTTGATTTTCGACCTCGTTAAAGCCATCCAGATGCCAGCTTTTGCAGACGGTGAAAATCGCTTTGCCCAGATAGTAACTGCGGGTGAAAAAATTGGAAATTTGCGCGTGTTCAGCTCCGCCCGCCACCACATCATCCGGCGAACCGAACGGCACTTCCTCGTAACATTGGACGGAATAATACATACCCATGCTGTTGCCGCCGCCGCCGCCCACCGATTGCGCCCGCAGCCATGCCAATTCTTCATAATCACCTGCACGGGCCGCATAAATAATAGAGGGCAGCGTCGGAATCAGATATTCCGAATAAAATGAATGGAATAACAACCCAACCAGATCATCGCCTGTCACCAGCACATCACTGTCGTGGTAAAAATCATCTAATGAGACGGTCACGGGTTCGCGGTTTAACTGGTCAACCAATTTCCAAGTGACGGTTTCAAGGTCAGGATAGCGGGCATTGCAGGCCGGGTCTTTGGCACACCCCGCGAACAAAGTGTCCATAGAACGGTGCATATTGGCGGGGGTTTCGATGTACAAATTCACCTGCGGCGGGTAGGTGGAGTCGAGAATTGCGCTACGGATGCCTTCGGGGGTGTCACGCATGGCGGTGAGGGCAAGCCGTGTGCCATAGGAAATCCCGAACAGATTCCATTCGTCATAGCCCAACATTTGCCGCAGGATGTTTAAATCGGCTGCACTTTGCGCGCTGTTGTAGGCATTCAGATTCACCCCGTCCCCCGTTAAACGGTCATAACAGGACAGCACTGCTTCCAGATTGGCAGCAACATCTTCGGAAGGCATCAAAAATTGGTCAATCGTATCGTAACCAACATCGAACAATTCCGGGCAACCGAGATAGGGTTGAGAATAGCCGGTGCCGCGCTGGTCGAACACCACAAAATCGCGTTCGGCAATAAACGGCTTGACCAGATAATCATAGGCATAGCCGATGGTTTCCAGCGCACTGCCACCGGGGCCACCTTCCAAGTACACAATCGGATCCGGTTGCGGGTTGGCGTTGGGGCTACGAAACACCGCCACATGCAGACGAATGGTTGTGCCGTTCGGGTCTTGGTGGTCTTCTGGCACGATCAAATTGCCACATTCCACGTCCGTTCCCGGCGGGCTGTAAAAACTACAGGTGGCTTCTTCGTAACGGGGTACGCTATCCGTTTGCACGGGGGAAGGGCGGGTGTCAGTTTCTGCCCCTGCCCACACCAGATTGGCACTGCTGACTAAGAGAATCACAATAAACGTGAATTTTACAAGACGCATTCCAACAGACTCCTGCCTTTTATAGATTGTAGTACAAATCCGGCAGGGCATTTTGTAAAAAATTATAAAATCGGCGGAACGGTGTACGTGCGTCAGGTAAGCGGGTTAAACGGGCGTTTTGTAGATGACAAATTTGCCCATGTCATCCCCTTTGGCAATACACTGCTGGATGTCCACCCGAAAATCTTGACCGCCCGACAGCCAATGCAGCGCCGCTACAATCAGCCCTTTTCCGGCATGGCACAGGGGTTGGGTGGATTTTTGCCCCCAGCACATCGGGCAGCGTTCTAAGGTATACACATAGCGCTCATCATCATAACAATACGCATTCGATACTTGGTCGGAAAAACGGGTGAAAAATTCCGCCATCATCGGCAGCGTCACGTCAAGTTTATCTTCTATCGGCAGGGCAAGCGCTTGAAGTTCATCCAGTTCGAGCTGTCCGCCAAATTCACGGTAGGCATGTTTGAAGGCCACTTGCCCCGCTTTTGATGCCATCCCATGCCCCATCTTAACCCCCGCCATTTCACGTAGCCCACGCTGCAACGCGGTCATATAGCTAAAATCAAAGCCTTTTTCCATATTGTCTGGCGGCTGAAAGCGGATAAATACCTCCAAATCCGCCAGATTCAGCACGGCATTAAGGCCATTTCGCCCGATGACTTCTTCCAACGATTCCAGATAAATCCGGGCGAACTTGTTTGGATAGGCAAAGGTACTTTTTTCCGGCGGCATGGGCTTAGCTTTCCTTCAAAGCATCACTGGCAAGGGTTTCATCATACGGCATCTGATAGTGGCGGGCAAAGTTCAAACTTTTTTGCCATGCTTCGTGCGGATTTTCACCACGCAATTTTTGTAATTTGCCGGTCAGTAGCCATGTCCGGGCTTGGCCTATCGGGAAACGATGGGTGAAGCGTTTCAGATAGTCCACAGCGGTGGTTGCTTCCGAGAGCATCATGGTATCCTGTTCCGCCAGCAGCAGCAGTGCTTCGGCGGTTCCGATGTAGCCTTCAAACAGGCTGAACACATTCGGCGCACGCGATTCGCCAATGAGTTTTAAATTTTCATGCGCCAGATGATGGGCATTTTTTGTTTCCCCGCGCCGTACCTGGGTGAGTGCCAGTAGCCCATTGTTGATGATGCGGGTGGTGAGCAAATCGGGACGGCTTTTTAACTGTTGGCGGGTTGCCACCAGCAATTCATAGGCCAGTTCCCATTGATCCATCCGTAACACACTTTGCGCCTGATAATTGCTGCCCCATGTCTGGTGCTGCACATCGCCGGTGCGGGCGCTGCGGTTGGCAATTTCGATGCACAAAAGGCGGCTGTCTTCAAAGCGGGCGGTCAGGTGCAACACATTGCTTTTGACGGCTGCTGATTCTCCCCATTGGCGACTGTCGCCGATTTTGTCGGCAATTTGCATCGCTTCGGTGAGCCATGCTTCGGCCTCCTGCCAGCGTCCCAATCCGCAGGCATACAGCGCTACCCGCGAAATCGTTCGCGCACGGGTAAAATCATCCTTGACGGCATCCACCGAGTTGAGCGCATTTTTGACGTATACATCGCCCAAGCGGGTCATGCCAACCAAACCAGCCACCACCGCCATATTCGCATAAGCCCGCGCTAATTCCGGCGAAATCCCCGCCCGTTCACTCAGATTCAGGGTGGACATGGAACAGTAAATGGTGCGCGGAACATCGCCATTATAAAAGGTAATTTCGCTGAGTTTTTCATACACCCGCACCGCATCAAGTAATTTTTCCTGTTTATCATGACTGCGGGCAGGGCGCATCATGCCCATGCTGCGATGTCCAATTTGCTGCCCCAACCGCACTAACAGGCTACCCACCAAGCGTGCTTTTTGATTGGGCAGCGCATAACCAAGCAGTTGCAGCGCTTTTTCCAGATGCACACGGCTTTCGGGGAGTTTTCCTGCCCCCAGATAGGCACGTCCTAAGAGGGTTTCGCGGTGCAGCAAACGGGTGGGGTCGGGGGTTTTGTCCAATTGAGCCGCTTGGGTGAGGGAATGAATCGCTTCCTGATTGGCGTAGCTTTCCACCGATTGTTCGCCGGCTTTGTCCAGATAGGCAATCGCTTTGGCGGTATTGCTGGTATTGCTCCAATGATAGGCCAGGAGTCCGGTGTAGGTGGGGTCTGTGCCATAGACCGATTCAATGGTCTGTGCGGCTTGTTCGTGCAGGCTGATTTTTTGCCCGTCGCTCAACTTTGCCATAATGCCTTCGCGGATTTTGTCGTGGGCGAACTGCCATTGTTCGTCAAACACATCCAGCACCGCCGCGTTACTACAGAGGGTGAGCCATCCGTCCAAGTCGGTCTGGGGATAGGCGTGTTTCAGCAGCGCCAAATTCAATTTGCGTCCCATCACCGCCGCAAGTTCCAACATGGGAAGGGCCGGGGCGGGAACATGGGATAAACGCCGTTCGACCAATTGCTGCATCCCTCCCGCAAAAATGCTGGAAGGCAGCGTCATATACGCCACATTTTGCAGTTGTCCGGCGCGTTCCGCCAGCGCCCGCACGACTTCGACCAAGAAAAAGACATTGCCTTCGGATTCGCGTTGCAGCAGTTCGACGACCTGTTTTTCGCGGCCTTCGCGCCCCAGCATGGATTCACTGAGTTCGGCGATGGCGGCTTCGCCCAAGCGTTCAAGCGGCAACGATTTCATCTCTGGCAATTCGGACGGTAAATCCTGCCGTTCGTCGTTCCGATAGCTGCCAATGAGTACCAACGGAAAATCGGCAATATGGCGGGTGAGGCGCGAAATAACTTTCAAGCTGGCGCTGCCCACCCAATGCAAATCTTCCATAATTAATACAATCGGCTGAGTCTGGCGCAAAAAGATATTTTCAATGACTTCTAACAACCGTTCTTGAGTCGCCTGCGAATCGAGGCGGGGGGCATCCGGGATAGGCCGTTCTAACAGGGTTTCAATATCGGGAATGAGTTCTTTTAGAACACTGGCCTCAAGGTCAGAAAGGTCGGTTTGCAGCGTCAACCAGCGTAATGGCCCACGCCATAACTGATAAGTAACGGTTTTTTCCCGCGTGGCCTGTCCGCGCAGCACCAGCATCTGGTCAACGAGGGCGTGAATACGAGTTTCGTCTAACAAACGGGTTTTGCCCACCCCGCTTTCTCCGCCCACCAACCATGCACTTCCCTGTCCCTGCCGCGCTGCACTTAAGGCTTTATTCAAGATGGCGATTTCGGCATCGCGCCCGACAAAACGCGCCGCTTGCAAAAAACTTTCCCGCGTGGCTTCATTTTCTAAAAGATGCTGCTGATTGGTCGAGTCAGCATAAAATTCCAAGACTTCTGCGGCGCTCTGGTAACGGTCAGCCGGGTCTTTTTGCAGCAGTTTCCCCAGCACTTCTTCCAAACGCGGGTCAAGCACAACCCGTTGTAAATCCGGCGGGGTTTGCAGGACATCATGCAGCATCTGGCTGATGTTGCCCTTATTAAAGGGATGCTGTCCGGTGAGGAGTTCGTAGGCAATCGTTCCCACCGCATATAAATCGGAAAGTTCGCTGGGGGCGCGGCCTTCAATGACTTCCGGGGCCATGTAAGAGAGTGTGCCACTGGTGTAGGCATCTTCGTCGGAGACTTCGCCGCGTGCGATGGACAGGCCAAAATCGAGCATTTTGACTTTGCCATCTGTCCCCACCAGCAAGTTGGCGGGTTTTAAATCCCGATGCAAAATGCCGCGCCGGTGCAAATAGGCCAGCGCTTGCAGCACCTGAATGAGCATTTCTACCCGCTTGGCGAGCGGTTGGTTGTGGCCTGCTTCCAGAATGGTTTGGGCGTTTTCGAGCAGTTCCATCACAATGAAGGGCTGGTTTTCGGCATCAAAGCCGTAATCCAACACGCTGATGATATGCGGGTGACGCAGACTCGCCAAAATTTTAAATTCTTGCGCCAGCGCCACACGAAAATCGAGACTGTTGCTGATGCTGGCAGTTTCCAGCCAATCTGTTGAGGTGAGTACCCGTTTGAGCGCCACCTGCTGATTATGCAGGCGGTCAGTTGCCCGGTAAACTTCCCCCATCCCCCCTTTACCGATTTGTTCGTGTAACAGGTAGCGTCTGCCAACCAACGGTGGCGCGGCTTCCATCAACATCTCACAATGCCTCTCTTCCATATGGTAGGAGACATTATAGAATCTTCATAAATTTCTTACCATGTTTGGGGCGCAAAAAACTTCCTAATTTTTAGTTAGGAGACGGTTAGAAGGATTTCAGATAGCGCGGGGCATAGATTCCTTCGCTAAACAGCAAGTCCACCATGCTCACCTGATGTTCAAAAGGGGGGTAAAGCTGCTCATAGGGCGGATAGTTAGAAAAGTCTACCGTTGCAACCTGGATGCCCGCCTCCGTAAAGGGTTCAACCATGACTTTTTGGGCGGGGTCGTGCAAAAAACAGGTTGCCCCTGCGTGCTGGCAAATCTGGAGAAACCCATCGCTGCTGCCATCGCAGACCACCGCCGCAAGGGGGGTGTTGATATTCATAATGTCGCAAATAGTACGGATAAAAATGTAATTGATGCGGCTGACGGTTTTTTCGGTCATATTCTGGTAGATGGCATACAGGACATAGGCATACTCGCGGAAACGGGGCGAACGGGCATAACTCGCTTCAAGCATCTCCCAGTGTGCCATCGCCCACGAGGTATCCTGCAAATTGTGGACAGGGAGTTCAAGCGCAGCAAGGCCGTCAGGGGTCTTAATCGTTGTGCGGTATAACTCGCCATTTTCATAAATGAAACAACTATCGACCTGATTAATCAGGTCAAAGTAGCCCTTCCATGGCAAATATTTGGATGGTAGTACCGCGACTTTTTTTGCCATAGGCTCATCACCAAACTGGATACTTCCCTAATTATAACATGATTACAAATCGGCTATGGCAATGGGGCTACGCGTAAGAGTTTTCAAACCGACTTTTTATAACCTTATACTATTTTCATCATTTTTAAGAAGTTGGTGTACTATGAATGATAATCGCAGCTAATATCACAGTCCTAGTTTTCTACTACACAACACTTGGGAAAGAACAGCATGAATCTCAAACGTACATTTTTACTTCTGTTCATTTTTGCCGGTTTTGGATTGGTCACGCTGGCGATGCGCCCCGCACCGCAAACCGACGCGGTAACGCAGGTAGAACGCGGCGAATATTTAGCCAATATCGCCGGGTGTATCATCTGCCACACCCCTTTTCAGGATCAATATTTATCGCCGGAAGCCACGCTAGAAGATTTGCAGACATTGACCTTTTTTGAGAAAAACGCACTGAACACCGAGCGTTTGTTATCCGGCGGACGGCCTTTTGATCTGGGGCCGGGCGGCATTATCCTGAGTTCGAATATCACACCGGACGAAGCCACGGGCATCGGTGCATGGACGGACGAAGAAATTAAAGCCGCCCTGCAAATAGGGGTGTCGAAGGATGGTCGTCAGCTTCACCCGATTATGCCGTTTAATGTGTATAAAAATATGGCGGATGCCGATTTAGAGGCCATCATTGCCTATCTCCGCAGTCTTGAACCCATTGCGAATCAAATTCCCGACTCCGCGATGGTGCTGCCGCCGTTTGGGTTGACCGCCCCGGAAGAACCGATTGTTGCGCCGGATGTGGAAGATGCACAGGCTTACGGCGAATATCTGATTCGCGGCGTGTTGCCCTGTCAAGAATGTCATACTCCGCTAGACCTTGAAACGGGTTTTGCTAATATGGAGCAGTATCTGGCAGGCGGACAACCCTACGAAGGCCCTTGGGGGATTGTTTACGCAGCAAATTTGACCCCGCATGATGAAACTGGTTTGGGTGAATGGTCGGACGAGGAAATCCGGCGGGCGATTCAAACCGGAATCGGGCGCGATGGTCGGCGTTTGGTGCTGATGCCGTGGCAAGATTATGCAGGATTGGTTGAACAAGATTTTAATGCCCTGCTGACCTTCCTCCGTGATGGCTTAGAAGCGGTAGACAATGAAGTGCCTGCGCCATCGCTGAATGAGGGGTTTGAACAGACCATCGAATAACGGCACACCTGCAAAGGAAAAATGCGTATGATAGCCAGACTCACGCGCCGCGCCTTGAGTATTCAATGGAAGCTGCTGCTGCCCTTTGTCTTAATTGTTGCGATTGTGGTGGCGGTACTGCTGCCCGTCACCACAGCGCGACTCAAAAATGTGCTGGAGGAGGATACAGACCGCCAACTGACCCGCACCGCGCAATCGGCGGCAGAACTGTTGCTGCAAGCGGAGGCGAACACTTTGATTCGGGCAAGTTTTGTCGCCAACCTGCCCGAAGTCGAAGCGGTCAGTCAGCAACCGGAGGTCAATGCCTTTCATGAGGTTTTGCTGCCCCGTAAAGAAACCTTGAGTCTCCAAGAATTGAGTTTTTATCCGCCGCTGTTTGAGGCTGGCAATCCCGCTTTTTATTATGGTGGGCCGCCCATTACCCGCCGTTTGCAGGTTAGCGAAGACACCACCCGGATTCGGGACGGTTTAATTCTCGCCGCGATTGCCTCCGGTCAGCCACAAAGTGGCATTGCGATTGCGCCGCAGTCCTCACAGGTGATTAGTGCCGCGCCTGTTTTGTATGAGGGCAAAGTTGCGGGGGTGATTCTGGCGGCGGCCTATCTTGATGACAGCTATCTTCTCCCCATCAGCCAGATTTTGAATGTGAATCTGGCTATCGTCAAAGACAACGCGGTCATTGCCAGCACCATCGACACGGCAACCGATTACGAAAAAATCGTCAAGGAGGGGTTTATTGACCCCGACGGCAAAATTTCCGTGCGAACTATCACCGTCAACGATGAACGGCAATATCGGCTGTTGGCACACCCCTTGATTCTGGATGACCAGCCACAAGGCGCGATTCTGGTGATGCAGTCTATTCAAGATCAGTTGGAGGTGCAGCGCAATATTCAATCGGTTTTGGGCGGATTCGCGGCGGTGATTACGGGGTTAAGTCTGGTGATTGCGCTAGGGATTTTCTTTAATTTCTCGCGCCCCCTGCGCCAGCTTGCCCGCGCAACCCAAAAAGCCAGCGCGGGCGATTTGGAACAGCGGGTGGCGATTCCCTATTTTCTGGTGCGGGATGAACTGACCGACCTGAGCGAAAATTTTAATACGATGGCGGTTCAACTTCGCAATTTGTATAACAATCTAGAACAACGGGTCGAGCAGCGCACGGCGGAACTTATAGAAGAACGCAATAAATTGAACCTAGCGATGAACGAATTGGCAATTGCACGGGATGAAGCGCTGGCTGCCAGCCGTTCCAAAAGTGTGTTTCTTGCCAACATGAGTCATGAACTGCGTACCCCCCTGAACGCGATTATCGGGTACAGCAATTTGGTGCTGTCCGGTACATATGGCCCCACTACCGAATTACAGGTAGACCGCCTGAAACGGGTAGCGGACAACGGCAGCCATCTGTTGAATCTCATCAATGATGTGCTGGATTTGAGCAAAATCGAAGCGGGTCGCATGGAGATGTATCTTGAAACCTTTGACATCCAGAGCCTGCTTGAAGCAACCGTCGAATCAGCGCGTCCGTTAGCGATTAAAAATGGCAACGTGTTGCAGGTCGACTTTTCGGACAATCTTGGCAAAGTGCGGGCAGATTCCACCAAAGTCCGTCAAATTTTGTTCAATTTGTTGAGCAACGCAGCTAAGTTCACCGAAAACGGCACGATTACCCTGACCGCCAAACCCGAAACCATCAACGAGGCCACTTGGATGCGTTTTGAGGTGCGGGACACGGGGATTGGCATGTCCAAAGAAGCGCTGGAAAAAGTTTTTCAGGAATTTGTGCAGGCCGATGCTTCGACCACCCGTAAATACGGCGGAACAGGGCTGGGGCTTGCCATCTGCCGTCGCTTCTGCGAAATGATGGGCGGGATGATCTGGGTGGAAAGTGAGGAAGGCAAAGGGTCACTGTTTACGGTGCTGCTGCCGACGATTGTTGTGCCATCCAAAGACCGCGAAGTCCAGACCGAAACCATTCCTGCCCATCATCTTGCGCTTGCCGAAGGCGAATTGATGCTGGTGATTGATGATGATGCCACCGTGCGTGATTTGATGACTCACTATCTCACTGAGGAGGGGTATAAAGTCGTCACCTGTGCCAGTGGGGAGGAAGGACTCAAGCTGGCAAAAGAACTTAAACCGAGCATGATTACCCTTGACGTGATGATGCCCGAAATGGATGGTTGGGGGGTGCTGGCGATGCTCAAAGCTGACCCCGAACTTGCCCATATTCCTGTGATTATGCTGACCATCATCGAAAACAAAAAAATGGGGTATGCGCTGGGGGCATCCGAATATCTGACCAAGCCCATCAACCCGGAACGCCTGCGCGAGGTGCTGCAAAAATACGTCTGCGAACAGCCAATTTGTAAAATTTTGGTGGTGGAGGACGACGAATCGATTCGCCTGATGATTGCCGACACGCTCAAGGAACAAGGCTGGGAAGTTCACGAGGCTGAAAATGGGCGGGTAGGATTGGCGCAGATGGAAAAACACCAACCCCAACTGGTGCTGCTGGATTTGATGATGCCCGAAATGGATGGGTTTGAATTTATCGAAGTCATCCGTAAACACGAGGAATGGCGCGATATTCCCGTCATTGTCGTCACCGCGATGACCCTCACTGCACAGGACAGGATGAAATTGAACGGGCATGTCCAGCGAATTGTCCAGAAAGGGGCGTATGACCGTGAAGCCATGCTCAAAGAAATTGCGCGGCAGATAAAATCCACTTTGGGCAGCAATCGGGTTGCGGCAGCACCAGAAGTGTAACGAAACGGTGATAGTCACAGACAAAAAGAGGCAGGATGCGGCGGTTTGGGCTATCATTCCCCGAAATGGGAACCGCCGATGAATTTGACAGACCGCGAATTGATTGATGGGCTGCTGCGCGGGGATGAAGCTATTTTTGAGGGGTTGATTCAGCAGCACCATGCTGCGATGCTGCGGGTGGCCTTGATGTATTTGCCGGATGTTAGCAGTGCCGAAGAAGTTATTCAGGAAACATGGATTCATGTGCTGAAGGGCATCCACAAATTTGAGGAGCGTTCGTCCCTCAAAACATGGATTTTTAGCATTTTGATGAACCGCGCCAAAACCCTAGCCAAACGCGAAGGGCGCTATGTCTCGATAGAATCGGACTCGGATGAAGCGGGGGTGGCGGAGGAGCGTTTTTACGGGGCTGACCACCCCCATTGGGCGCATCACTGGGCAGTTGCCCCGGAGAATTTCCCGGAAGAAAAACTGATTTCGGCGGAAACCTTACGGTTGATTCAAGCCGCCATCGCAACCCTGCCGCCCAATCAACGCGAAGTAATTACGTTGTGCGACATCCAGCAGTGGACTTCGGAGGAGGTGTGCCAGCTTTTGAACATCAGCGAATCCAATCAGCGTGTCTTGCTGCATCGCGCCCGTTCCAGAGTGCGGCAGGCATTAGAGTCGTATTTTAAGGATGAAACATGAGTTGTAAGGAATTGGTCGAACTGGTCACGGAGTACCTAGAAAATACCCTGCCGCCCGATGAACGCGCCCGTTTTGAACAGCATCTGGCAACTTGCGAAGGCTGCCAGCGCTACCTTTTGCAGATGCGCCAGACGATTCATGGGGTGGGTCAATTATCTGAGCTTGACCTTCCCGCCCAGGCTCAGGATGAACTGTTGGCGGTTTTTCGCCACTGGAAAACACCCTGATAACCCTTTACAAACTTCACACTATCCCTGCTGATTGTTGCGTCTCTCGGTTGAGTTTGGCTGTTTGTGAAGAAAATCTGAAAAAATTGGGATTTTTAATTCATCTACTATTATAATCCATTCAGAACACTTAACTGTTAGACAAAATTGTGAAAACCAAACTCTGTCCTACCTGCAACTTTGAAAATGCGGACAACGCTTTAATTTGTGTCAAATGCGGCAGTCTCTTCACGGTCATGCTAGAAAATGATCCGGGGACGGTCACCCTACGCGCCCAACTGCCTGATTTCACTGCGTCCACTGTTCAGCAGGAAATTTTGTTATTCATCATGAACGACACCCAGCCGATTACGCTCAAAAATCGCACCGAAATTACCCTCGGGCGTAAATCAAACCAACCTGAAGATAGTGTCGTGGTGGATTTAACCCCTTACGGCGAAAATAAATTGGGGGTCTCGCGCAAACATGCCATCATTGAATACAAAGAGGGGGGATATTTGCTGCGCGATTTAGACAGTTCTAACGGCACTTATCTCAATGAAATGCACCTCATTCCCCACCGTACCTATCATTTACAAAGTGGCGACAGACTGCGGTTAGGCCAACTTCCCATCACAGTTTATTTCAAAGAAAATTTTAAAGCCGCTGATACCACCTTTTACATTCGCCAACCGGAAATGAAGGCCAAGCTCACGGTGGCTGAATTGAGCGAGGCCATTTTGCCGATGTTACAGGCAGTCATGGATATTCAAAGACTCGCCGATGATATTTTAAAGCGCACCCCAGAAGAACTGGGCTTGCAGTCTATCCGCCTGGATAACCCCACCCATATCATCCGGGTTCAAACTGACCGCCCGGTTGAAATTGTCTCCGTGATTCAGGATGTGTTAAACAAATGGAAGGGCGAAAATAAAGGGACACTGGAAGCCTCCCCGGAAACGCTCAAACTTGAACCGATGGTGCTGGCATTTCTGGCAAAAATAAAAGTGGATATTTCCCCGGAAGAACGCAAAACGTATACGGCGCAACTTGCCCCCATGCTCAAGTTGCTGGTGATGAGTCCATTGGAAATTGCTAGCCAGAAACTTGAGGCAGGATAATCGTAAAGGTACTGCCTTTGCCTAGCTCACTTTCTACTTTGATGCGACCATTGTGCTGTTCGACAATCGCTTGCACAATCGCCATACCCAAGCCCGACCCCGGCTGCTGCAAATGTTCGGGACGCTGTACCCGAAAAAATTTGTCAAAAATATAGGGTATGTCTTCTGGTGGAATGCCCAGCCCTGTATCAGTGACCCGAATCGCTACTTCACGGGGACGACTTTCTATTGAAACCGTAATTGTGCCTTCGGAAGGTGTATATTTGATGGCATTGGAGAGCAAGTTTTCAATGGCTTGACTCAAGCGGTTTGGGACAACCCGGATGGTGCAATCTGCTTCTGAGGGGATAAGCTGTAAGTGGTGATTTTTCTTCTGGGCTTCAAAGCTGGCTTCGTCCACAATTTTTTGCAAAAATGCCATCACGGAGACCCGTTCGGTTTGGACATTCAGGCTGGCTTCCACCCAAGTTAAATCCAACAAATCTTTGATGAGCGCGCTAATCCGTTCCGCGCCCTGCTGTACCATATCCACATATTTGGCTTGTTTGGGCGGCAAATTGGCGGTTTTACGGAGCAGATGAACGCCGTTTAAAATATTGCTCAGCGGCGTTTTAATGTTATGGGAGGCGGTGCTGACCAGATCATTTTTAAGTTCCATGATTTTCTGGTAGTAACTCTGTTCCCATTCGCGCAGGCGTTCAATTTCCCAGCGTTTCCAGCGCAGTTCAAGGTGGGTGTCAATCCGTGCGATAATTTCTTCCACCTGAAACGGCTTGACAATATAATCGACCCCGCCCACGCGGAAGCCCATCACTTTATCCATCACTTCATCCAAGGCGCTGATGAAAATGACCGGAATATCGCGCAGTTCATCCTGCTCCTTAAGGTGCAGGCAAACTTCATACCCGTTCATTTCCGGCATCATCACATCCAGCAAAATTAAATCCGGGGCAACTGCATGGGCCATCTCCAGCGCTTTTTGCCCGTTCTCTGCCAGATGAATCACATAGCCTTGACTGGCGAGCAGGGTTTCCAAGAGTTGGAGATTTGCCCGCGAGTCATCGACAATCAACAATGTCCCCGAATTTTG
The DNA here is from genome assembly GCA_964639245.1 of uncultured Anaerolineae bacterium. Lineage (GTDB taxonomy): Bacteria > Chloroflexota > Anaerolineae > Aggregatilineales > J027 > SB15. Next base: position 198,641 of record CAZXCU010000007.1, on the reverse strand, counting down.
ATTCACAATCTGCCCCAAAGGTGACACTCCTCTCCATTGTAGCGCCTATATGAACAAAACTGACCAAGCAATTCGGTAATAAAAATTGAATTTTGACGATATAGCTGGTAGAAAGGAGTATTGCCATGAAATTTCGTCCTCTTAGTTTTGTTATCATGATCGCGGTGTTGATTTTGCCCTCTTGGGCGCTGTCCATTGCCGCGCAAACCCCAACCCCAACGATTCCGCCCGCCGTGACAGGTACGCCGTCGGTCTCTGGCACACCAACCCTAACCGGCACCCCTGCGGCCTCTGGTACACCTGCCACACCCGTTGTCAGTCGTACCCCGTCCGATGATGATGAAGATTTTGACAGCATAGATATTGTGATCATCGGGCCTGTCACCAGCATCAATGTCAATATCATTACCATCTATGATTTTGAAATTGTTTTGGACACCCAAGACGATGATAATGATGATGAGGGGTTGGCAGACCTGAAAATCGGGGATGTTGTCCGGGTGGAAGGTTCGCTCGACCAAAACAGCCCCACGATTGTCATTGTTGCCATCAATATCACGATTATCAATGTCGAAATCACAAACGGCGGCGGGAATACGGGTGGTGGAAATACGGGTGGAAACAACAATAATACTGGCGGTGGACAACCCGGCGGTGGGTCGGGCGGTGACGACGATGATGATGATGATGACGACGACGATGATTAGCCACTAAAAGGGAAAAACGCGCATGACATCGCCAGCCAGCATTTTAATTGTGGATGATTTGCCTGCCAATTTGCACCTGCTCCGCTTGATTCTGACCAAACACGGGCTGGTGACACATCTCGCCTTGAATGGGCGGCAGGCTCTGGAAAAAGCCGCCGCAGAAGTGATTGACTTGATTTTGCTGGATGTACAAATGCCCGAAATGAATGGCTTTGAGGTGTTCGCTCACCTTCAAGAAAATGAAAAAAAACAAGCTATTCCGGTGATTTTCGTGAGTGCGTCAACACGGGTCGAAGACAAGGTAAAAGCGTTCAAACTCGGAGCGGCGGATTACATTTTGCGCCCGTTTCATCGGGAGGAACTGCTGGCACGCATTGACCATCAATTGAGTTTGCAAGCGCTGGAAAACAAGACCATCCAGAACAGCAAGCGCCAGCAAAAACGGTTTTTCCAGAAATCGATTCGTTCGGTCTCGCAGGATTTAAAAAGTCCTTTGAGCAGCATCCGTCTTTCTACCCAACTGCTGGAATATCATGAGCGTCTTTCCCCGGATGAACGCCGTCGCTATTTGCAAACAATTCACCAACAATTAGACCGATTGACCAACCTTGTGCATAATCTGAGTGACCTAACACGCACGGATATACACCCTGAGGAGAAGCCATGACGGATAGTTTTATCCGCCAATTGATTGAACAGGCGGTGCAGCGTGACCGCGAGGCAGTTGCCGAACTCTACCGCCTGTTTGCCCAAAAAATCGCTCGCTATATCAGTTATCGGGTGTCGGATTCCGCCGCCGTAGAAGATTTAACTGCGAATGTGTTTTTAACGATGGTCGAAAAACTTCCGCGCTACCAAGATACCGGCGCACCCTTTGAAGCATGGTTGTATCGCATAGCCAGTACCCAGGTGGCGGATTATTACCGTCACCAGAAAAAACGACCAACCGAACCTTTGGTGGAGTCCTATGCCAGCCCGCAGCCCTCGCTAGAAAGTATGGTGCAGGATGCCGAATCACGGGGGCGCTTGCAGCAGGCCATGACTCAACTCAGCGACGAAGAACAGACGATTTTATTCTTGCGCTTTGTGGAGCGTAAAAAACATGAAGAAGTTGCCCAAACCCTTGGCAAATCGTCACAGGCCATTGCAGTTTCGCAGCACCGCGCCCTCAAACGGTTGGCTCAATTGATGAACGGAGGGGAACGATGACACCTGAAGAACTGCGTCAACTCCTCGACTCGGTTGTCCCGCCAGACAGCGATGACTTCGGGGAAACGAACAACGACCCCTTCGCTGAAATTGCTCAAGAAATTGCGCGTTTGCCCATCACACCGCTTTCGGACGAAGCGTTTGCCCGCATCGAAAGCCGTTTGATGAGCCAGACACAAAATCTCGCTGCACCGCCGCGTTCTGGGGGGAATATTCGCCCCTTGTGGATTTTAGCGGTGATTGTCGTGCTGGTGGGGGTGGGTATTGGTGGATTTTTTGTCCTCACGGCTGGCGGGGAGGAGGATGAAAATGAGTCGCCCCGTCCGACCCATACCCTCACCCTGACCCGTACCGCGAGTGCCGAACCAACGCTGACGGTCACAGCATTATCCACCATGACACTCACCGCCAGCGCGACTCAAACACCGAGCCGCACAGCGACCCTTGCCCTCTCACCGACAGGAAGCGCGAGCAAGACCAGCGTGCCGACCATCACCCCGACTTTGTTACCGACCATCGAGGCCAGTCCTACCGATTTGCCCATCGCCATGACGATTGAAGGCGCAGTCACCGCCATTGAAGTGAATATCCTTACTGTTTATGGCATTCGTATTCAATTATCCCCCGATGACTCGATTCTTACGCGGCTTGAAGTTGGCGATATGGTGCGAATCGAAGCCGCCATTGGGGATGATGACCTGTTCGTGGCGGTGTCGATTGAGAAGGTCACCGGAACGGCGGGGGGTGGCACAACCTCTAACGGTGGCACAACAACGGAGGGCGGTACATCGACCAATGGTGGCACAACCACCGGTGATTCTGGAAGTGGCACCACGACTGGTGGTAGCTCTGATACCGATGATGATGCGGATGACGACGATGATGATGATTAGGAGCAAGAGGAAAATGCAAACAAGAAAACATTGGGGAAAAACCATTTCCCTCTGTTTTATCTTCCTGCTGCTGATGAGCCATGCAGCCCATGCCCAGCAGCCTTTGATTGTCTTTACCACCGAACGGGACGGCAATCAGGAAATTTATGTGATGAATGCCGACGGTACAGACCCGCGCAACCTAACCAATCATCCCGCCAATGATTGGAATCCGTCGTGGTCAGCCGATGGTACACAGATTATTTTTACTTCTGACCGTGATGGCAACGCCGAAATTTATAGCATGAATGTGGATGGCAGCAATCTCCGGCGCTTAACCAACAATGGCGTACCCGACGATGATGCAAGCTGGCAACCTGTCATTCCCCCCGCGCCCGTGACCAATGCCTTGCCCACCGCCAGCCCTGATACCTCACAGGCGACGACGATTCCGCCTGCACCCATCGTCAGCACAGGCGAAATTCCGCCCGGCCTTGTGCCAGATTTAACGGGCTTGAGTGTGCCACAAGCCGCCGCCCTGCTCAACCAAAGTGGCTTGCTCTTGGGCGCACAAACCAACACCGTTTGGACGGCGCTTTCCCCCGCCGCCCCGAATACCATCGGCGCACAATCTGTTCCGGCAGGCCAGCAGGTGAATGTTGGCACACCGGTTGACATCACCCTGCTCCAAGTCACCAATGCACTGCTGGTCTGGGATGAAAATGATATTACGCTGGTCAACAATACTGGCTTGCCCCTCGATTTAACCACCATCCGCTTCAGTTCTCTGGATGGCAGCACCGCCGCCAGCTATCCCGCGAGTCAATGGGCGGATGATATGCGGGCGAATCGCTGCGCTCAACTCTGGTCAGAATTTCGTTCTACCCCCAAAGCGATTGACGAATGTGGCTTGATTCAATACAACCGTTCCACCACCAACCCCGCCGAACATTTCTGGACAGGTATCAACGGCATCACCCAATTTGAAGTCGTGCAAAATGGTGAACAACGGGCGGTGTGTGTGATTGCCGAGCGCCGATGCGATTTTTACTTAGAAGGAGTCGGCGGCGGCACCGCCAACACCCCGTATTTGTATATCGCCTATACCCCTGACCGCCTGATTATCAAAAATACTTCGGCTGACCAGTGGATGCCCTTAGCAGGAACGATTCTGTATAACAAATTGGTGTCCGCCGAAGGTGCGCCGATTGCTGTAGGCGATTCATCGCTGTACAGTGGGCAGCCAATTATCGGAACGGTAGAGCGACTTGCACCGGGGCAGTGTCTTTTTTTCACCAATGGCGCTCCTACCCGCGAAAAACCCCCGGAAGCCTGCGATGTGCTGATTCGGGTGGATCTGAACCCCAACACGGCCTTCTGGAACGCTTCCTTTGATGTTTTAAGCGTGACCGATGCTCAGCGCCGCGCTTGTCCGGCCCCCAAACCGGAGAATCTCACCCTGTGCATCCTGCCGCGTTGATGCACCTTCGGTTGCTAAATTTTTCTGACCTCGCCCCCTCGCTCTCTCTCCATTCATTGGAGAAGGGCTGAGGGGGTGGCTTTCTCCATTAGTCCACCCGCACTCTCAGATTCATCCGATGATAGCCGTCTTCCCAGAGATCTTCATTAGCGAAGCGAAGCGCATAATCGGGGCGGTCAGACAGGGCGGGGTCAGGCAACGCTAACAAAAGTTCATACACGCCATTGGGCAGGTCGTCCGGCAGAGTTGCTTCAAGGGTTAATTCAATTTTGCCCATGTCTGGCAGCCAGAAACGCGGGTCGGGGGTTTCTAAAAGTTCTAAGGGATGCCGTGCGCCGTCTTCGCCTTCTAACCACAGCTCAAAATCACGCGGATTATAGGGGGCGGCAAAGCCTTCATTGATGAGCGTTAGGTGGACTGTCCAACTGTCGCCGGCTTCGGCGGTGGGGGGCGCTTCGGCTTCAATCAGGCGCAACCGATAGCCTAAGCGCTGGGCAATTTCCTCAAAACAACCTTCTGCCCGCCAACCCTCCAGCACGTCTGGATGATAGTCCACATTGAGGCTTGACCAGTGCAGCAAGGCCAACTCGTTCAGCGCATTCTCACAGCCAATAAAGGGTTGGGCATCTTCGGCGGTGTTGCATGTTTCGCCGCTTTGCACCACAAAACGATTGTCGGTGCTGAGGTAATTTTTGAAAAAATCAATTTGTTCTTCGCCTTCAGCATCCAGATATGTTCCCCAGTTGTCATCAGAGGCAAGAAAACAATCATTATGTGCGCCAATACGGGCTTGGGGTGTTTGGTTGTAGGCCATTTCTGATGAAAGTGGGTCGGGGCCAAATAATTCCTGTTTGAGCAGGGGGTAGCGCAGGGCAATCATGCGTTCGGAAGGCAACGCCGCTAAAAGTGCCTCAATGATGGCCTTCGACGCATCGTTCAAACTGCCGTTTGGTTCAATCAGGCGGTTGCTAGAACTGTGCCATTCGCCCCATGCCCCCACAAACCCCGCGTCCATATGAGCGATGATGTCCTTATTTTCATGTAAGATGGGGGTCAGTTGTTCAAGATGATGCAGCACCATGGCTAAGGGCGCGTCTATGGATTCGGTGTAATCGTCATTGGTGGGAAAGTTGTAGCTAAAACGCAAAATCACCTTGAATCCGGTTTGTCTTATGATGGTGAAATCCGCTTGGAGCATCGCAAAAAAATCATCCGGCAGGGGGACATCCCGATAGTCTTCCAGAATATAATATGTCCGAATGAGGCTGATGCCCTGCGTTTTGGCGCTTTCTAAATCTTCGCTTTCAAGCGGATACCGTTCCCCGTTAATCCACAGGGGGGTACGTTGAATATAAAAGCCGCGTTCGGGGTTGGCAAAATTTTCATGGCTGGCGGAATAGCTGACTACTTGCGTTTGTACGGCTGAACTGTGACGCACAAAGCCCATCAAAAGTAACCCAAGCAGAATCGCAAATTTTGCTCTCATCGCCATCAATCCTATGTGTATTCATAACTATACTCATTATGAAAAATTTCAGACAAGGAACATATACAGAGTTTAAAGATACGGATTTGAATAGATCTGTACCTCATACCGGTGGGGCAGCAATTTCTGGTGGTGATTAAGGAGAAAAAGATGGCAATTACTATCTACGATTCGTACAAAACGCTAAATCCAATGGAGATTAAGAAATTGCTTGGAGTCCTGATGAGCGAAAGGTAGCGGTGGCAACCCCTTTGGTGGTTGGCGGGCCTCAGATACCTCTATCTCACGCAATGGCACGGGTCGCATCGTTATCTCTGGGACATTTCCGCGCTCGGTTGTTGCTGCGATGCCACTGGACTCGGCGCTTGTGCCTGCGATTAATCTCTCTGGCGTTGGTTCCGCTGCGCGAGGTGCTTATGGTGGCTATGGCGTGTGGATGGCTTCCAGTAATCCCAGTGGAACTGGAAAAAATCCAAGACCAGGAAGGGGTCAACCCACGAACACAGATATAATAGAGAGAACTGGGCGACATTACGCTGACCAAGTTTTGGATGCGTCTAAAGGAGCGAGAAATACTATTATTGACCCTGCTTATGAGCAGAAGGTTATAGATGATATTGCCGAAATAAGAGCTGGCGGAGGGACATATATACCGGATAACCGAATCCAAATAACTAGGAATGGAGAAACTCGTATCTATGGGTTTGATGATAAACACGGCAGTGGAATATACCATCTTTGGCCTGTTAGTGGGGATGGATTCATAAATCTGGATGGTTCTGGATACAGAATTCTTCAAAATATCGTTAGGGAAGGCGACCCACTTACCATTCTTCAAAGCCAATTTGCCTACCGCGACCCATCCTTCTTGCAGAGCAATAGAGCTACTATTGAGGAAGCTGTTAGGGCTTGGGAAACTATTCCAGGAAATAGCGTTGATGACCAAGCCTTGAGCCAAGCATTAGATAACTGGCAAGCGGCGACAGGTCGTCCCTAGATTTAGCATTGCTTTTGTGAATTCTTAGAGGAGTAAGATATGTTGGCATTATATTTTATACCTTTCAATAAGGCATTTTCTAAAGAGGAATTGGAAAGTTCTCTTATAGAATTATTTCAAATAAAAAGAACAGATTTGATAGTGCAAGATGAATGGATAAATTGGGATGTAATACCTGAGAATATATCTGTTGTTGCCACTCGTATGATTAGGTCAGAAGGCTTCCCGGTCATAATTGATATAATATTATGTCGTTCTGATTTAATCCCTAATGAGGAGGAAAAGATAATTGCGGGTCTTTGTAACATCATTGGATGTGAGGCACTCATTGAAGCAAAAGTTACGCCTCATAATCCGTACATTTTTTTTGAGATTGGCAGAGGGGGGCAAAAGAAACTTGCAAGGGTTGACCCTGTTAAATATGACTTGGGAGTTATAGAGATACTGAACTATGTTGATAATCCACAGTAATCATTTGATGAAGATGGAGGTAATTGCATGAATCCAAATGGCGAAGACCCCAGAGATACTGGCTTTTATCCATCCCCAACGCGGGGGCGGCTGACCTTGTGGAACGGGTTATCAGTGTTGAGGTCAGCGCTTTGCAAGCCTTATCGGAGGCGGTCACAGGGGCAACGGTACTGGCGGAAGGCGCAAAACTGCTGGAAACGGCGGGCGGTATGCTTCTTAGCCTGATGAGTGATGTTGAAGCGAAAATGGGGCAGCTTGAGGGCAAGACTCTCACCGGACGCAGACCAACGAAACCCGTTGGTATCAATCGTCTGGAAAAGCCTTTTCTCAATGGTGAGGGCGATATGACGGGTGAAGGGGATTTCGACCTGATGGCGCTACTGTTCGGTGAGGGTGGGAATCCGTTGGAAGGGATGTTCGCCAGCACCTACGAAAAATATCTCAACGGCAACGGCGAAGACATTCCCGGCTTGATACCTACGTCCGAAAAAGCCCTGCAAGACATCAAACTGGCGTAAGATTAATACGGACACAAGCTATTGCATCCGTATATTCATCGTTAATAACCACGCAGGGTTATTTTTTCTCCGCAGCGAGGGTACGTTGAATCTGGTCAAGGTGCGATTCCCCATGTTCCGCATAGGATTTGAGCAAATCGTCAGCGCGAATCTGCCCGACTTCGGGATGATACCCGGTGCGCTGCCATTGATCATAATCCAGACTTTCAAACACCGCCGCCCAGCGTTCGTGCAGCGCTTCTAAAAGTTTGAGCGAGACTTCAATCGGCAGGCTGTAATCCGCCAATTTTGCCCATTCTTCTTGGAGATAGGGTTTGAGGGGAGGGCGTTCTTCCGTCAGCATCAGCTTGAGGCGGATAAAACTATTCATGTGTGAATCGACCAGATGATGGACATTCTGCGCAACTGTCCATTCGTTTTCCAGAAAATGTGTCGTCAATTGTGCGTCGGATAAAGGTTCAACCAGTTCACGCAATTGGGCGGGCAGGCTGCGAATTTTGGCGATGTACTTTTTGCGGTCTTGTGATGATAGCATCTTGTTCTCCTTACACACTCAGTTTTTCGAGATTGCGGCGCATGATGTCGGCGGTTTCCTGCTGCAAAGGATCGGTAGCCTGTGCTAAAGCCCGTATCACGCCTTGTTGGTCAGCCACTGTCCGATTCTGGTTGAATTTGTACTTGCCTTCCACCCGCAAGATGGGAATTTCTAGCCCGACAATGGCTTTTAACTGCCCGTCCATGATGGAGTCTGCCTGCATCATATCCCATCCGGCATGTTCATGCTGCTGTACGAGGGTTTCGACCATCGGACGCAGTGTTTCGGGATCATGAATCAAAATGGGTTTGCCGTATACATGCACGACTGCATAATTCCATGTGGGAACGGTCACTTGATTTTCATACCACGCAGGCGAAATGTAGGTGTGTGCGCCCTGAAAAACCACCAAGACTTCCGTTTGTGCATCCAACATTTTCCAATGGGGATTGGCGCGGGCAAAATGGGCGATCAATGTACCGCGTGTGCGGTCAATCATAAAGGGGAGGTGGGTCGCAAAGGGTGTACCCTCCTGCTGGCTGAACAGAGTCGCAAAATTGTAACGCTCCATGAGATCATACAGCACATCGAGATTTTCTTCTTTAAATGAACCGGGGATATACATGGCTGCTGCTTCCTGATTTCCTCTCAGTATATGAGAATTTATGCCTTTGATAACGGAGATTGGTTCTATTTATCCCTTTTTAGGTGAAACCCCCTAATTTTTGGGTACAATCAAAATAACGTCCACACAGAAAAAATCGTGTTGTTATGCAATACCAGCTTGGCAAATTACGGGTTCAAGCCAATCTCGAAAACCTCAGCACCATTTCATTTTTTGTTCAGGGGTTAGCCCATCGTCTTGAATTGAGTGAGAGCGTGTTGTTTGAACTCGAACTGGCGGTGGAAGAAGCAACCACCAACATTATTCACCATGCCTACCACAACGACCCGGCCGGAGAAATCGAAATTCGGGCGGATTTAGCCGACCATCAGCTTAAACTCACCTTGGTGGATTGGGGAGAACCCTTCGACGCATCCAAAGTCAAACCGTTTGACATTCACGAACCGATAGAATCGCGCATTAACGGCGGGATGGGGTTGCATTTAATTTATAATCTGGTCGATAAAGTCGAACGCAAAATTTCTCATCGGCAGGGCAACCCCAACCTGCTGATTTTGACCAAGCAGATTCAACGCGAAAATATTCTGCGGGAACGGCGGCGCGAAAAACAGGAATTTAACGCGATTCGTGCCGTGAGCGAAATCATGAGCAGCGGCATTGATTTGAATGATTTGCTGGCGCTCATTGTTAAACGCTTGGTGGATACGATTGAAGCCGAACGCGGGACACTGTACCTGATTGATGAAGAAAAAGGCGAATTGTTCTCACGGATTTTATTAGAAGATCAGGGTATTTTGCCGGAAATTCGCCTGAAAATGGGCGAAGGCATCGCCGGGTATGTGGCTGAAACCGGACAAACCCTCAACATCCCCGAAGCCTATGAAAATCCCCGTTTTAATCCCTATTACGACCAGATTACCGGTTATCGCACCCAGAGCATTTTGACCCTCCCCATGCGAAACCCGCAGCAAAAAATTATCGGGGTCGTGCAGTTGGTGAATAAAAAAGGTGGGGCGTTTACCCGTCGGGATGAACAGCTTCTCAGCGCCATGTCCTCCCAAGCGGCGATTAGTATTGAAAATGCCCGCCTCTATGCACAGGAATTGGAACAGCAACTGCTCAACCGTGAATTGGAAACCGCCCGCGCCATTCAAATCAGTTTTTTGCCAGAAACCGTTCCCCAATTAACGGGCTGGGACATTGCCTATCACTGGAAACCTATCCGCGATGTCGCCGGGGATTTTTATGATTTTTACGAAATGGAAGACGGACGTTTGGCGATTCTGATTGCCGATGTATCTGGCAAAGGGATTCCCTCGGCGTTGTTCATGGCGTTGACGGTGACGGTGTTACGCTTCGGGATGAGTCTGGGACTGCCCCCTGCCGAAATGATCAAACGCGCCAATGATTTGATTTTACGTTCGCAGCGTTCCCGCATGTTTGCGACGGTTTTTGTTGGCTATCTGGATACCAGCACGGGCGAAATGCAGTTTGCATCGGCGGGGCATAATCCGCCCCTGTTATATCGGCATGAGCGCGGCGTATGTGAAGAAATTACCAGCAGTGGGGTGGCGGTGGGTCTGTTCAAAACCGCCGCTTACCATGAGGCCACTGTGACCCTGCAAGAAAATGATATACTGGTGCTGTTTACGGACGGCATCACCGAAATTATCAATGCCGATGAGGAAGAATTCGGGGAAGAACGGCTCAAGGAAGTGGTGTGTGACCATGCTCATTTGCCAGCGCAAGCACTCGCGGCAGTCATTATCGAAGAAGCGAGCGTCTTTGCTGCCGAAGCCGGCGCATTTGACGATGAAACGCTCATTGTGATGAAACGTGTACCCCGATAGCCCACCATTTGTTATATTTAAGCGCAGAAAATCAGGAGAAACAGTATGGGTGTCAAAGAGACTCTCGCGCCGTTGATGAGTGACGTTATTAACAGTATGTCTAGCAATGAATTCACCAGTTATGATTTTATGATGGCCTTTTCGCGGTTTCAGGAAAGAGCCTATGTCGAAGCCCTGCACGCCAGCCTGAATCATCCCGCCGGGCCCTTCGCGGCTGTCCGGGAGATTCTGGAAGCTCTTTTGGATGAAAACCCCAGTGCCAGTTTGCTGCGCGATGGGGCGCGGGCGATTGATATGTTCGGGTTGCCCGGCACCACCAAGTTATGGCAGTTGAAACGCTAAATAGGGGGCGGGGTGGGAAAAACACTTCCCACCCCGTTTAATTTTTACGGGATGAATCCCAGCCGTTCTTCCAATTTTGATTTCACACTAGGCCATTCTTCGACCAGAATACTGTACAGCACACTGTCGTCAATTTGTCCGGTGTGCAAAATGCGGTGATGCCGCATGACCCCCTCTTTTTTCGCGCCCAATTTTTCAATCGCACGCTGACTATGGGTATTGGTGCCGGCGGTTTTGAGCTGCACCCGAATCGCGCCGAGGGTTTCAAAGGCATGGTGCAGCAGCAAATATTTACATTCAGGATTGACTTTGGTTCCCTGAAAATTTTTACCAATCCATGTATGCCCGATTTCCAAGCCGCGAAACGCCGGAATAATTTCTAAATAGGTGGTGACTCCGACGGCTTTACCAGACTCCTTGTCAACCATCGCAAACGCCACACGGTCAGAATTGAGATGAAATTCAATCAGCTTTCGCAGCCCATCCACTGAAAATTCGGGAATGTAGGTGTAACAGCGAAAAATATCCTCATGCACAATTTCGGCTAAATCTTCGGCGTGATGCAGGGCAAGGGGTTCGACGCGCACCACACGCCCTTCTAAGGTGACAGGTTTTACATCCATCATCAAATGCTCGCTTTTTCAGCAGAGTATAGGGAATTTTCAGGAGGTCATGAAACGATGGTGCTAGAACCACCTTATCCGCCCAAATTCCCACCTCAAGAATCCGTCGAAAGTCCGACATACCAAACGGGAACTTTTTGAGGGGCAAAGTGGTACTTATCCATAGAAATATCGAAAGGAAAAACACAATGTCGCTCAAGAAAATGGCTTTACTCTCGGTTCTGATGCTCACGCTGATGATGTTTGGCGTGGTCATTCCGGTGGCTGCTTCCACGAATGAAGGGGGGGCGGTGTGTAACCAATATCACACGGTGCAGCGCGGCGAAACCTTCTATCGAATTGCCCGCACCTATGGTCTCTCGGTGAATGATTTGCAGGCGCTCAACGGCCTTGCCAACATCAATCGGATTAACGTGGGGCAGCAGTTGTGCGTGAAAAGCACAGCCGTTTCGCCTACCCCCACTCCCGGCGGCACAAGCTACACCGTCCAGCAGGGCGATACGCTCTCCAAAATTGCGCGTAAATTTGGGGTGAACATGACCGTTCTCGCGCAGGTCAACGGCATCAGTAACGCCAACCGCATTTATATCGGACAAGTGCTGGTCATCCCCGATGTCACCATCCAATCGTAGCAAGTGCGCGGTTTTTGGTTGTCCGTCATCATTTTTAGACTCCCCTCTCCAACCTGTGGAGAGGGGCAGGGGTGAGGAGATTACGACTCCTGTGTATTCGCCCGAATCTGAATCCGCCGTTTGCCCCCCACCGTTTGACTTTCCCGAAATTCGTGGATCCGTTCGCGGGCAGCGTTGGCAGCCCAATTCAAATCCTTTTCCGGGTCGGTACTTTCCCCGCCATGCCCCGGATACAACACCTTAATTTTCATGGTCAGCAGGCGTTCAATGCTGTTGACAAAATCACCCGCGCTGCCACTTTCCAGCATCGGGGTCAAATATTCGCCCTGTACCACCGTATCACCCGTGAACATGAAATGGTGAAACGGCTCGTACAGGCAAATACACCCCGATGTGTGCCCCGGTGTATGCAGCACTTTGAGTTTGTAGTCGCCCGTATAAATCAAATTGCGGTTTTCCAGCCACCAATGCACATTAAAATCATTTGCGTCCGCCACCTGCCCATGTTCTTTCATATGGGTCACATATTCATCCTGCAATTCGATTTTGGTGGCAGCGCTGCGGTGGGCGGCAATCATGGCGGTTTTGGCAAAATGCGGATTCCCGCCGATATGGTCAAAATGTTCATGGGTATTGATGACCAGATCAATATCCTGGGGACGCAGCCCCAATTTTCGCAGTTCTTCTTCCAGATAATCAAACGTGTTGTACAAGCCCGAATCAATCAACACGGTTTTGAGCGTGTCTTTGATGAGATACACATTACCCGAAGGGGCAGGGGGCATCATCCGCCAGATATTTTTTGCCAGTTCCACCGTTTCCCCACGATTCGGACGCTCAAAGCTCATTTCATCGCGGATATTGGGTCGCTGCATTGGTGCTTTCCTTTTTTGGCGCTTAGTGTAGCATATGCCTAAAAAACAGGGATGCACACGGCATGATTATTGCAAGCGATTTTGATGGCACACTCACCTTTGGCGAAATGGGACGCGCTACCGGAAAATATTTAATCGCTAACGGGGAAGGCGCGGCTTATAAAAAATTCATGTATACCCAACTGCCGATTTATGCGCTGTCAAAAATTGGGCTGGTGAATTCACGGTTTTTCAAAAAACGCTGGACGATGGGAATGCCGAAGTTGTTTGCAGGCTACACCGCCGAACAAATTCAGGCCGTTTTTGAATGGGTGGTGGAGCATGAAATGTGGCCTAAACGCCGACAGGATGTGATTGACGAACTCAAACGGCATCTCGACAATGGGCATCAGGTGGTGATTGTCTCCGGCGGGTATCAGCCCATGCTGGAGGCGTTTGCCCGTCGCATTGGCGGGGCATCGGCGCTGGGAACACCGTTTGAAATGGTGGGGGGGAAAGCGACCGGGAAGTTGGCTGCGCCCTTGAATGTCGGGGAGGAAAAAGTTCACACCCTGCAAAAAATGCTCAATGGGCAGACTTTAGATATGGCCTATGGGGATACTCTCGACGATTTGCCCATGCTCATGATGAGCCAAACCCCGGTAGCCGCCCACCCGAATCCCCGTTTAACCAGACTGGCACAGGAAAAAGGCTGGCGCATTTTAGCTTGATTTGCACGATTCTCGCGCAAATTTGAAGCATAAATATGTTATGCTATGTTTTTAGGAGTTTCATGGATGCGTCGAATTTTGCTTGCCCTGCTGCCCCTGCTGTTGGTTTCGCTGGCCTGTTCACTTTCGGGAGACGATGACTCCCCGGCAACCGCCGTTCCTATTATCCGCACAGGGACAGTTGCCAGAACTCCGTCCGCGACCTCGAACCTGACCCCCACCGCCGGAATCACGCTCCAACCAACGGCGGAACAATTTAATCCGCAACCAACCGCGAATGCTCCTGCGACAGTGGTGAACTGCACCCCGCGTACCGATTGGGTCATTTATACGGTTAAGGCGGGCGATTCGCTGGGGGTGATTGCGACCAATACAGGCAGCACCATCACCGATTTAACCCGCGCCAACTGCCTTGCTAATCCCGATAGTATTGCGGTGGGGCAGCAGTTACGCGTCCCGCGTGCGCCATCCACTTCGACCACTACCACAGGCAGCACAACGGGTTCAACGACTGCGGGCAGCACAACAGGTTCAACCACTTCGGGTAGTACCACGGGTTCTACGACATCCGGCAGCACCACGTCCGGCACAAGTGGCGCACCAACCCTCCCACAAAATTTGACGGCTGCGCCCATCATTTCGATTTCAAGTACCGAAGTCGTCACCTTGCAACCAACCCTTTCTTTGACGGTGGGGGTGGTGCAAAACGCAGATGAGGTACGTTTTATGGCTGGCGAGTCTGCTGCCAGCGATGCGGTGCTGGTGGGAACAGATGTTGACCCCTTCGATGGTGCAACTGTGACCTATACGTTTAACGAATTTGATCCAGTGCTGTATTTTTATGCGGAAGCGGTTAATGAAGTTGGCTCGACCCGTTCGCCCTTGCTCAAAATTACCTACGACCCGAATTACAATGCCAATGCGGGCGGGGACAACGATCTTGTTCGTGCTGCCCCCTATATCGGGTTTGACGGTAATTTGTATACGCTGCAATTTGGCGCAACCGTGACGATTTCATGGGCGAGCGCTCCCGCCAGCGCCACCCGTGTTGATTTTTATTACACCCCAACGGGCGGTACACAGGCAACCCTGATAGGTACTGATTCTAATGTTGCAGATGGTACGGCGGTGGGCTGGGTGGTTCCCGAAAATTTACTCGGTACCCTCAGCGCAGTGGCGATTCAGGGCAGCGGAATCATCAAAAACAGCCTGACCTCGGCGGTCTATTCGGAAAGCGATTAAACTGCCTTGACGGAGAGGATATTCGTTTCTATAATCCTCTCTATTCTAGGGGCGCTTAGCTCAATGGCTAGAGCATTCGCCTTACACGCGAAGGGTTAGGGGTTCGAGTCCCTTAGCGCCCATCTTCAAAACTCGTTCAGATGGACGAGTTTTTTGTTGACACTGCTACGAAATGTGTGTAAACACAGGCTTAAAATTCGCAATCTTAGGCGATGGGCTTTTTTGTTTTGGAAAAGCTGATATGCCTCCATTGCTTGAACCTTGAGACAGCCTTTCAGCCTACCATCATTTAAATCATGGGAGAGAATCATGGACACAACAATGCAGCATCTCGTCACCATGCCCAAAGTCGAACTGCACCTGCACCTTGAAGGAGCGCTGAACGCAGAGACGATTCTTACGTTGGCAGAACGCAACGGCTTGCAACATCTGCTGCCCCAAATGGAACTCGCCGCGATTCAGCAATGGTTTGCTTTCACCGATTTTTATCATTTTATGGATGTTAATCGCACCATTAAAAATCTGCTGCGTACCGAAGATGATCTCGCCTCTGCTGTGTTTCAGGTGGGGAAAGATTTAGCAGCGCAAAAAGTAGTGTATGCCGAAATTACCTTCACGCCCTATACGCATGTCCATTTTTTGAACAAAAACATGACCATAGAGATGATTTTGAATGGGCTTTCCGAAGGGCGGCGGCAGGTGCGCGATACCTATGGAATAGAACTGCGCTGGATTTTTGATATTCCGCGTAACCGTGCTTTTGAGGATTATAAAAAGGGTGGGAAGTACGTAGCAGGGGCGGCAGAGCGTACCCTCGAATTTGCCTTGATGGGGCGCGAACACGGAGTCCGTGCGTTGGGTTTGGGGGGAAGTGAAGTCAATGCACCGCCCGAACCCTTTGCCGCAGTGTTTGCCCAAGCCAAAAACGAAGGGTTACTAAGTGTACCACACGCAGGGGAAAGCGAAGGCGCGGCAAGTGTGCGTGGCGCAGTGGAAGCCCTTCAAGCGGACAGAATCGGACATGGGGTACGTGCGATTGAGGATGACTCGTTGGTGCGGTTGCTGGCGGAGCGTCAGATTCCGTTAGAAATCAGCCTAACCAGCAATCTTTACCTACGCTTTTTTGAAAATATTGCCCTCCACCCTTTTCCAGTATTGGATAAAGCCGGGGTGATGATCACACTGAATACGGATGACCCGCCCTTGTTCAATACCACCTTGTCTCAGGAATATGCCCTGCTCGTGCGTGAATTTAGTTATTCTATGCGGGATGTGATTCGGATTGCACGGAATGGCTTTTTGTGTGTTGACCCCTTGATTCAGCCCGACTTACTGGCCCAATTTGATGGATGGGTACAGGCCAATTTCCCTCCAGAAAATGTGGCTCATCTCTAGGGGATGTAGAGCTAGTATTAACCATGCTTTTCATATCTGCACACATCTAGCCAAGCCGCTCATTCACGGTGGTTACAATGTCGCCGCGTGCGACCAACCCGCGCACCGCCTCCATATACGGGTACATCACCGTATCTTCGGCAATAAACGGGACATGCTGGCGAATTAGTTCATAGGCGGGTTGTGTGCCGCGTCCGAGTTTGGCATTTGCGCCATGAATTTTTTTGCGGAAATCAATTCCCTGTGCAGCCGCCATTAATTCAATCGCCAGAATCCGTTCGACATTGGTAGAAATACGGCGGATTTTTAACGCGGCAGTCACCCCCATACTCACATGGTCTTCGACATTGGCAGAGGTCGGAATCGTATCCACGCTGGCGGGGTGCGAGAGGACTTTGCTTTCGGTGGCAAGGGCAGCGGCGGTATATTGCACAATCATAAAACCGGAATTTAAACCGCCATGTTCGGTCAAAAAGGGCGGCAGCGTATACACATTTGAGGCTTCATCAATCAGCCGCATGATGCGCCGTTCAGAAATATTGCCCAATTCGCTCATGGCAATACCGAGATAATCCATCGCAATGGCAAGCGGTTCGCCGTGAAAATTGCCGCCGGAGATCACTTCAATGGCGCCGGAGTCCTCATCGATAAAAATCAGCGGGTTGTCGGTGACGGCGTTGAGTTCAATTTCCATTGCCCACCGCGCATAGGCAATCGCATCCCGCGCCGCGCCGTGTACCTGTGGAATACAGCGCAGGGTATAGGCATCCTGAATATTGGTCGGGTCATAGCCACGGGTAAATTCACTGCCCGCGATGAGTTTTCGCAAATAGGCCGCGCAATCGGTTTGACGGGGAAATGGACGCAGCGCATGAATCCGTGCATCATAGGCTTGAGGTGTGCCATTCAGCGCTTCTAAACTCAGACAGCCCGCAATATCCGCCGTTTGACTCAACATTTCGGCGCGATGGGTTTCCAGCGTGCCAAGAGCTGCCATCACGCTTGTACCATTGGTGAGCGCTAACCCTTCTTTGGCTGCCAATGTGGCCGGACTCAACCCCGCTTTTTGGAGGGCGACTGCACCCGATAAAATTTCTCCCTGATAACGCGCTTCGCCTTCGCCAATCATGACCAGACTCATATGGGCGAGGGGGGCTAAATCGCCGCTTGCGCCGAGCGAGCCTTTTTCGGGAATCAAGGGATGCACCCCCCGATTCAGCATGTCAAGCAGCAGTTGCAAGGTGCTGAGGCGAATGCCGGAATGTCCGCGTGCCAGTGTATTTGCCCGAATCAACATGATGGCGCGGGTGGTGGGAATATCAAAAATGTCTCCCACCCCCACCGCATGACTCACGATAATATTGCGCTGCAACAATTCAACCTGTTCAAGCGGAATCACCCGGTCTTTAAATGCGCCGAATCCGGTGGTGATGCCATAGGCCACCGTGCCTTCTGCCAGCAATTTTTGTACCGCTTCCGCACAACGATTGACCCGTGTGATGGCCTCCGCGCTCAATTTGACTTCGGGCGTACCATAGGCGACTTCAATAACCTGTTCAATCGTCAGGCTTTTTCCATCAATCAGCATTGTCACAGCATTTTTCCTTGTTTGATGACCCGTTCGACCAGATTATCGCCAAATTGATAGGCCAGCGTGCGATAATCGGAGGTGTTGAGGATTAAAATATCGGCTTGTTTGCCGGCTTCCAGCGACCCGATTTTCTCCCCCATGCCAATTGCATAGGCCGCGTTGAGGGTGCTGGCGTTGAGCGCTTCGGCAGGCAGCAATTTTTGATAGCGACAGGCAATCGCCATCACCAGCGGCATCGAAGGACAGGGCGCAGAACCGGGATTGATGTCGGTGGTCAGGGCCAGAATCGCGCCTGCATCAATCATAGCGCGGGCGGGGGCAAAATGGGTGCTGCCCAGATTAAAATTCACCGCCGGAATCACCACCCCAACCGTTTCCGAATTGGCTAAAATTTGAATGTCTTCCGCGCTGCTCACATCGAGATGGTCAACCGAGGTTGCGCCCAAGTCCACAGCCATCTTGACCCCGCCCAGATTGGTAAATTCATCCACATGCGCTTTGATTTTCATGCCGTGCTGCTGACCAGCAGCTAAAATTCGCTGCGACTGCGCCAAACTAAAGGCGTTTTGCTCACAAAAAACATCAATGAAGAAGGGTTTGTCCCCTCCCCAACCCCTCCCCATCGCAATGGGGAGGGGCGAAGGGGTGGGGAGCGCCACACGCGGAATCATGTCCTCAATCACTAATTCCACATAGCCTTCAGGCTGATTTTTATATTCCGGGGGAATGGCATGTGCGCCCATGAAGGTCGGAATCAAGTCGCAGGGGTGGGTTTGATCCAGTTCGGCAATTGCAGCCAACATTTTCAATTCGGAGTCGGTATCCAGCCCGTAGCCTGTTTTGATTTCAACCGTGGTCGTGCCGAGTCTGAGCATGGAATCCAGACGGGGGCGGGTTACGGCGACCAATTCCTCAAGGGAGGCGCGACGGGTGGCTTGCATGGTACTGACGATACCCCCGCCTGCCGCCATGATGTCCAGATAGGACGCGCCTTGAATCCGCATTTCAAATTCATCCAGCCGATTGCCCGCATAAACGACGTGGGTATGGGGGTCAACAAAGCCGGGGCAGACGACTTTTCCCGATGCGTCGAGGCTGGTTTCAGCCGTATATTTTTGTAGCAGGTCGCGGGATGTCCCGACTTCAAGAATTTTTCCGTCCGCAATGGCAATCGCGCCCTGTTCAATCAGGCCAACATCGCGCATAGCAGCACCGCGTTTCGGTTTACCCTCTCCCGCACAGGTGACAAGTTGCGCGGCATGATGAATGAGTAAGTTAATTTTCATAACACTCCTTCTGCTTTTAACCAAACATCGAAGGTGTCAAGTAGAACCATCAATTTTTCCATTACATCTTCATGGGCAGCTAAGGTATATTCCACCTGTTCTCGACAATGGGCTGGCAAGCTGGAGCAGTCACGTTCGGCAAAATCCAACAGGCGTTTTTCACCCGGATGAGGAAGGCGATTGACTGCAAAAATAATGTCAAAATAACTGGCAAGCAGCGCCGTTAGTCGATGATTCACGCTCACCCAATCCTGTCGTTTCACTGCGTGTTCAATTTGGGTGGCATAGGAAGGAATAATTTGCCGCAAAAGCGGGTAATTGAGTTGTACAATAGCTTGTCTTAACGGGTCTGGATAGGGTTGTGCGGCGGCGGCTTTCATCCGCGCAAACCATCCTTGACGGTCAAATAAAATTCGGGAGATTTTGACGGTATGCCAGAAGCAAGTTGTATACCCTATCCATGCCTCATGGCGCACCAGCACCCGATTCAATTGTTCCTCAATCCACCCTACTTCAAAATAAATTACATCGACGGTAATGCCAGTGAGTTTATCAACCCATTCATCTCCCGGCCCCCAAAAATCTATCTGCTCCGCGTGGGTGGACTGTTCGCGGGCAATGCGCTGCCGTTCCGAACCGGGTAGATGCGTGTGGCAATAAACGTAAATATCAATATCGGACTCGGAACTACCAAAACCAGACAGCAGCGAACCCGCCATCGCTACTGCTTCGACCATTGGAAGTTCGGCGTAACGGGTAGCAACCTGTTGCGCGAGGCGCATGTGTGTTTCGTTCATTTTTTCCCCATCATCGGGATTTTGATGTGATGCTGGTGGGCAAATTCTATGGCTTCGGGGTAGCCTGCGTCCACATGGCGCACCACCCCCATGCCGGGGTCAGTCGTCAGCACCCGTTCGAGTCGCTTTGCCGCGTCGGGGGTGCCGTCTGCCACAATCACCTGTCCGGCGTGGATGCTGTAACCAATCCCCACCCCGCCACCGTGATGCAAACTGACCCATGTTGCCCCGCCCACCGCGTTAATCAGCGCATTGAGCAAAGGCCAATCGGCAATCGCGTCCGACCCGTCTTTCATGCCTTCGGTTTCCCGATTCGGGCTGGCAACCGACCCGCTATCCAGATGGTCACGCCCGATGACAATGGGGGCTTTGACTTCGCCGCGTGCCACCATCTCATTCAATTTCAGCCCTGCTCTGGCGCGTTCGCCATACCCTAACCAGCAGATTCGCGCTGGCAGCCCCTGAAATTCGATTTTTTCCTGTGCCATTTTCAGCCAGCGACTCAAATGCTCATTTTCGGGGAACAGTTCCATCATGGCGCGGTCAGTAGCAAAAATATCCTCCGCCTCACCGGACAGCGCGACCCATCGGAAGGGCCCTTTGCCTTCGCAAAACAGGGGACGGATATAAGCAGGCACAAATCCGGGATAATCAAAGGCATTTTTCACGCCAAAATCAAAGGCACGCTGGCGTAAATTGTTGCCGTAATCAAAAACCACGCTGCCTTTTTGCTGCCAATCGAGCATGGCCTGAACGTGTTTTGCCATCGATTCCATTGCCCGTTGCTGGTAGGTTTCGGGGTCTTGTTCGCGCAACTGTGCCGCTTCTTGCACCGTCAACCCCGCCGGAATATAGCCGTACATCACATCATGGGCAGAAGTCTGGTCGGTCACAACATCCGGCACGACCCCGCGCATCACCAGTTCGGGTAAAATTTCCGCCGCGTTGCCAATCAACCCGATGGATTTTGGTATCCCTGCTTTGACGGCATCTTCAACCCATGTCATGGCTTCTTCAAGGTTGTCGGTAATCGCGTCAATCTGTCGAAGGGACAACCGCCGTTCCGCCCGCCAGCGATCCACCTCCACGAACAGCCCGACTCCCTCGTTCATGGTCACGGCAAGCGGTTGTGCGCCCCCCATTTCACCCAAACCCGCCGTCAGGACAAATTTTCCCTTGAGACTGCCC
The DNA here is from genome assembly GCA_964639245.1 of uncultured Anaerolineae bacterium. Lineage (GTDB taxonomy): Bacteria > Chloroflexota > Anaerolineae > Aggregatilineales > J027 > SB15. The sequence continues at coordinate 177,210 of CAZXCU010000007.1, read as the reverse complement.
CAGCCATGCTGCTGTGCCAGCGCTCCAAAGGTTTCATATGTTCCCTGTAAAATGCCCTGTGTGCCAATATAAATCCAGCTTCCGGCGGTCATCTGCCCGTACATGATCAGTCCCGCTTTTTCCCACTTGTCAAAATTTTCCTGTGTCGCCCATGCGGGTACGATATTGGAATTGGCAAGCAGCACACGCGGTGCATCAGGATGGGTACGGAACACCGCAACGGGCTTGCCGGACTGTACCAGCAGCGTTTCGTCCGGTTCAAGCTGGCGCAGAGATTCTAAAATCGCGTCGAGGGCTTCCCAATTGCGGGCAGCCCGTCCCCGTCCGCCATAAACAATTAAATTATCGGGGTCAAATGCCACTTGTGGGTCAAGATTATTTTGAATCATGCGGTAGGCCGCTTCAATCTGCCAATTTTTGCAGGTCAGCTGTGTTCCGCGTGGGGCATGAATTTCGCGTGTCATCCAAAAAATCCTTTTTAGTGGGTTAATTATAACTTCACCTTACGCAAAATCATTTTTTGGGGAATATTTTTTGTCCCCACCCTACTTTCGGCTTCCCTCTCCATAGGCATGGGGAGGGATTGAGGGAGGGGATTTTCTTAACGTATGGGAATTAATCAAAAATTACGATTCCGCGTGCGACCTCGCCCGTCAGCATGGCGGCAAACGCTTCATTTAATTCGGGCAGGCGATATTCTCTGGAAATAAGTTCGTCCAATTTGAGCTTGCCCGCCATGTATAAATCCAAGAGCAGGGGAAAATCTCGGCGGGGATTCACCGAACCATAATAGCTACCTTTGACCGTTTTTTCCTGTCGGGTCAGCACCGCGCCGGGTAAATTCGTGCCTGTTCCCATCGCCGCCAGCCCCACCAGCACCAGACTCCCGCCGGGGCGCACCATCGCTAATCCCTGTTCCTGTAAATGGGGTAGCCCTACCGCTTCAAAAACATGGTCAGCCCCGCGTCCGTCCGTCAGCGCTTTGACCTGTGCGACAACATTTTCATCGGAAATCAGGGTGTGGGTTGCGCCAAACTGCCGCGCAAGGGTCATTTTGGTGGGGTTGGTGTCCAGAGCGATGATTTTTTCTGCCCCGCACAACGCCGCCCCTTGCAACACATTCAGACCAACACCGCCGCACCCGATGACCACGACACTTTCGCCCGCCTTAACCGGACTGGTATACAGCGCCGCCCCGACTCCCGTTGCCACCGCGCAGCCAATCAGGGCAGCGGCTTTTAACGGCACATCCCGACGGATAGGCACACAACTCGCTTCCGGGACAACACTGTATTCAGCGAACGTTCCCAACCCGCAGTACAGAAAAATATCCTTGCCGTTTTGATGGGTGCGGGTGGTGCCATCCAGCATTGTGCCAGCCCAGATAGGCGTGGTATAGGTATCGCATAAATTGGGCATCCCGCGCAGACAATAAAAACACCTGCCGCAGTCCGGTGTCCAATTCAGCGCTACATGGTCGCCGACTTTGACCCGCGTCACGCCTTCGCCCACCGCTTCGACCACCCCCGATCCTTCATGTCCGGCAATCACGGGGAGGGGGTGCTGGGTATCGCCGGTGACAAGGTGATAATCGCTGTGGCAAACCCCACTCGCGGCTAATTTGACCAAGACTTCCCCCGCACCGGGCGAATCAAGGTCAAGCGTTTCAATGGCAAAAGGCTGGCGCGGGGCGTTTAAAAGTGCGGCTTTGACTTTCATCCAATTTTCCTTATAATGAACACTATGATTTACTTTTCGCAGTCCTCTATTCTAACACGGAGCATGATGTCATCCATCATGGGGCGCAACCTATTCCCGCGCCCGATGGCTGTGTAAGATAAGTAGCTAATCTATCATTGATCTTAATAAAAGGTCAGGGCGCACCCCTGACTTTTTTGTTTCATGGCAAAATCCGTGCAGGGGTTGCCTGACCGCGTTTTATCCACAGGAGAAAACCATGCACATTGTTCGACTTGATAACCTCACCATCAACCACGCCGGACGGGTGATTTTTAAGGAATTGCGCTGGGCGATTGGCGACCACGATAAAATCGGCCTTGTCGGGCCAAACGGGGCAGGCAAATCGTCGCTGCTCAAAGCCATCGTGGGTGAAATTCACCCCGAACACGGCACGATTTTTCGGCTGCGCGGGGTGCGAATCGGCTATTTGCCGCAGGAAGTCCAGCTCACCCCGGGCAAAACGCTGCTCGAAGAAGCGATGACTCTGCCCGCCCATTTAGCCGAACTCGACCATGCACTCGCCAAAATAGATGCCCAACTTGGCGACCCGCTGATTTATAACCACGCAGATAAACTGGCACGGGTGCTGGAAAAACAGGAAAAACTGCTCCATCAATTTGATGAGCTTGGCGGGACACAACACGCCAGCAAAGTCCGTGAGCTTTTAACCATGCTGGGGTTAAGCACTGAGGACTATTCATGCCGGGTTGAAAATTTAAGCGGTGGGCAAAAAAAACTCGTCGCATTGACCCGCCTTGCCGCAGAATCCCCTGAATTGCTGCTGCTGGATGAGCCGGACAATCATCTGGATTTGCAGGCCAAGCGCCACCTAGAAAATTTCATTTGCCATTATGAAGGCGCGGTGGTGATTGTCTCGCATGACCGCTACTTGCTGGACGAAGTGGCGACTCAAATCGCGGAATTGGCGGAGGGCAAAATCACCGTCTATCCGGGCAATTACACCGCTTATACGACGGAACGGGAACTGCGCCGCTTGCGCCAGCAGCAGATGTACACGGCCCAGCAGAAAGAAATTGCGCGGATTGAAGCCGCCATCCAACGCTTTGAACTCTGGGCGAGTCTGGTGGTGGATGAACGGCATATCCGCCAAGCCAACAGCCGCCGCAAATTCCTCGAAAAATTAGAGGCCAACGGCGAAATAATTGAAAAAGTGCGTGAGGCACGTCCGATGGAATTGCAGTTAGCGGGTTGGCGGGGCAGCAACAAAGCGCTGGAGGTCAAAAATCTGACGATGGCGTTTGAGGATGACCTGTTGTTCATGGATGTAAATTTTTTAATTCAGCATGGCGAACGGGTCGGCTTGGTGGGGCCAAACGGCGCGGGAAAATCGGTGCTGTTTAACCTGATCCTGGGTAATTTACAGCCGTTGACGGGCGAAATTGTCGTCGGGCAAAGCACCCAGATTGGCTACTATTCGCAAGAGCATCAAACGCTTGACGCATGGTTAGACCGCACTCCGCTTGAACTCATCCGCGATATTCACCCGACCAGCGAAGGGGCAGCCGTGGCATTTTTGCTCAAATTTTTGTTTAGCTATGAACAAACCCGCCTGCCGATTCGCACTTTTAGCGGGGGAGAACGCAGCCGCTTACAGTTGGCGGTGGTGATGCTGCAAAAACCCAATTTGCTGCTGGATGAACCGACCAACAATCTCGATATTTTATCGGTGGAAGTGCTGGAGTCCGCGCTGGAAGAATTTAACGGGGCGGTGCTGACCATCTCGCATGATCGCTATTTTCTGGATACGGTGGTTGACCAGATTTTAGAATTGGATGGGGGCGGTTTGCGGCATTACAGGGGCGGCTATACGGATTATCTGACGAGCAGAGGATAAAAAGTCATCGGTTTTGGGGCGGGTATCGGACGCAGCCCGCCCTCGTTTATTGAACCAATTCGTCCACACTGGGTTGGGGCAGATAAACAAGCGGTTTGGTTTTCTTTTTCAATAAACCCAGCGCATCTAAAATTTTGGTGGCCTGCCAGACCGATGCCAATATTGCAAGCGCCAAGAGAATCCACACAAAAAACATGCTGCTCCCCGAAGACAATGCTAACGTCGCCTCGGCAGGGTTGTCCGGGTTGTAATGCACTTTCACGGTGCTGCCCACGGGATATTTAGCAATGGCTTTTTGTGCGTCACGGTCATTTAACAGGGGAATTTCGCCATGCGTAATGAGGTTTGATTGGTAGGTTTTGCCGTTGGCAGTGTACGCATAGACAACAAACGGTGCATACTTGTCAACGCCCCGGGTGGGGCGTTGTTCAATATAGGTTTCTACAACGCGGCCTTCGGTGGTGTCCCAGAAGCGTTCCTCAAGGGCATCATAAGTCATGACCAATGCTACAATGCCTAAAATGCCTATAAAAACGACATATTTCAAACAGGAATCCCAGACAAATGCGATGATGAGGTCAAACATAGGGACTGCTCCGTCATGCGTTAAGACTACCTTACAGGACTTTTGTAAGTCTGGCAATTGATTTCAGGACAGCCATTAACAAAAAAGCGGCTGGTCAGTGCAGCCGCCAGAATCTATGAGCAGTTCTCGTGTTAAAAGGGTTCTTCTTCAGGAAATTCACTCGAATCGAAGCAAAATGCCCAGTTCGGGTCGTCTATCAAGGCAATCACTTGGTCATCGGATGGGTTGGAAGTCACAATGTCCGGTGGCACGACAGGGCAAGACTCAAAATCCACTGCATTTTCAGCATACCACTGCCGCAACGCTATTTCACCTTCGCAATCACAGACAATGGTAAAGTAGCCCGCATTCCGCAGCACGGGGATCACCGCTTGAAATTCGACGGGTGCGAGATAGGGCAGGATCAAAACCGCCGCACAATCGGCAGGCACTTGGCGCAGGGTCAAGCGACCTGTTTGATACCGCGCAATAAACCAGCCACAGCGCCAATGCCACTCACTGATACATTTGCCTTCCATGCTGCCTTTGACGTTACACGCATTGTCGGCGGCAGTGCCGATTTCCGGCTCTTGGGCATTCACCCCCGGCACCAGACTTATCAACAAAACAAGGAGAATTAAAAGGAGACGTGTTCTCATGGCTTCTTCCAATCAGCTTTTAGTCATTGTATGAAATTCGGCAAAAAACAGAAGCAACTTTCGATGAGTACCTTGTGAATTTTATTAGTTTGAGCATTAAAACCATATGATTATGAAATACAAACGAAAGCGGGTGATGGAATCAAAAGGGTGGGCTTGTGACCCACCCATAGATGTAAGATTAAGCTAGCTCAGGGGAGCGTTATTCTTGTGGACTTGGTTGACGCTGCTGGTTGCGGTTACGATTCCGATAGCGCTTCCGTTTGGGTTTGGGCGCACCTTCGTTATTGGCAGCCGCTTGTGGATGATCCGATTTTGTTACTGGACGCGGGGACGGTTTTTGCTGATGACGCGGTGGAGGGGCCCCGGTGTTTTTTTGCGCCTGCGCCTGCCCCTGATTCCTGTTCCCGTTTGTTTTTTGTGGGGCGGGTGTGCCATTGCGACGCGGGGTTAAGTCTGTCGGTTGGGGCAAACCCAGTGGCGATGGGTAGGGATGGTCAGCGACCACTGGAATCCGCTGCCGAATCGTTTTTTCGATGTCGCGCAGATACGCCCGTTCTTCCTCATTACAAAACGAATAAGCGATGCCATCTGCGCCCGCCCGCGCCGTCCGTCCGATGCGATGCACATAACTTTCGGGGATGTTGGGCAAATCGTAATTGATGACATGCGTGATGCCTTCGACATCAATCCCGCGTGCGGCAATATCGGTAGCGACCAGCACCCGTGTGGCACCGCTTTTAAAATTTGCCAGCGCCCGTTCGCGTGCCGATTGGGATTTGTTGCCGTGAATGGCCTCCGCCCGAATCCGCACCCCATCCAATTGTTTAACGACCTTATTTGCGCCGTGTTTGGTGCGGGTAAAGACCAGCACCCGTTTGATGGCTTTGTCCATCAACAGATGTTCCAGCAAGGCGCGTTTATCGCGGGTTTCCACGAAAAAAATATGCTGGTCAATTTTTTCGACGGTGGTGGCCTGCGGGGTGACTTCGACATGCACCGGGTCATGTAAAAAGCTGTTCGCCAATTCGACAATATCGTCGGGCATGGTGGCGGAAAAGAGCAAATTTTGCCGTCTGGCGGGCAGCGCTCTGAGGACTTTTTTCACATCATGGATAAAGCCCATGTCCAGCATCCGGTCAGCTTCGTCCAAGACGAAAATTTCAATTGTGTCCAGCCGAATTTCGCCCTGACTCATTAAATCGAGCAAGCGTCCGGGGGTAGCCACCAGAATGTCTACGCCTCGATGGAGCGCCTGCACCTGCGGATTTTGCCCCACCCCGCCAAAAATCACGGTGTGTTTGAAGGGCAAATATTGTCCGTAGGCAGCAAAACTGTCGCCAATCTGGGAGGCGAGTTCGCGGGTGGGGGAAAGCACTAAGGCTTTCATCCGGCGCGAGCCTTTCATGGCGTTTAGGCGTTGCAAAATGGGGAGTGCGAACGCGGCGGTTTTGCCCGTGCCAGTTTGAGCGCAGCCAAGCACATCGCGCCCCGCCAGCACATGCGGAATCGTTTGCTGCTGAATGGGGGTGGGTTCAGAATACCCCTCTGTTTGGACTGCCCGCAGCAGGGCATCAAGTAAGTTCAAATCCTGAAATTGCATGAAACCTCAATGGTTAGATAGAAGCGCACTTGCGCTGATGAAATCGTAGGGAGCAGAAATTTACCAAGCACAATATCGCTGAAAAACACTCTTCGCAGTATATCATGGTTTTGGCAAATGCTGCGTTTTTTTAACTAAAATTTATTAAAATGAAAGGGATGAACAGAGAAAAATAGCTCCTGTTGGGCGCAGTATTCAGGGTGGTGGTACGTTGTAGCTAAGTAGTTGGAGGATTTAAATGAGAAAATATGTCGTTCGGGGAGTCAGCATTGTCTCAGAGAATGCTGACTATCAGTTACATATAGAATTCTTTATTCAAGGTAAGGAAAAAGACCTCCTTCAAGTGATTGATAATATAAATGAAAATAAGTACGGTAAAGGAGCGCTTGATTTTAACGCTTATACTAAACAGCTTATTGAATTTTTGACGGTTACTTCCGATATTGAGATTCGCAAAAGTCGCTCATCTGATCCTATGCCTAAGATATCCGATGAACAACTTGTCCTAATTTTCGTAATAGCATTTGATGAGACCCAAAAATCAGTGCGAGATGTTTATAATAATATATATGGTAAATGGGAATATGAACAGCTTATTGAGAGAGCAGAATTTATTGACTTCCTAACGAAATTTATTGAAGCGGTAGACTCCAGTGATCCAGAAGTCTAAACTTGAATAGGAATAAATTTTTATTGTCTTGTTATAGCTGGAAGACCTCAACACTGATGTCAACCTCTTTTTCTTATTTATTACAAGTTTGATCATGAACACTTTTTAAATAGGAGAAAACGATGACCGATGCAAATTACCTTCTTCACCCGGTGGGTGTGGTGCGTTCCGAACTGACCACCCGCGACTCTGCCCCGCGTCAGGGGTATGAAGGCGCACCCGATGCGTGGATTGAGATTGTCGACTCGCTGACACCGGCGCTGCACGGAGTCGCGGTAGGGGATGCGCTTATTATCCTGACATGGTTTCATCTTTCGGCACGGGATGTCTTGCAAGTGCATCCGCGTGGCGAAATTGAAAATCCACTCACCGGGGTGTTTGCGACCCGTTCCCCGAATCGGCCTAATCCCATTGGTTTGCATCGGGTGACGGTGCGGGAAATCAAGGGGAACAGCCTCAAAGTTGGCCCGCTTGAAGCCATTGACGGCACACCCGTTATTGATATCAAACCGGTGCTGCCTGAATCGGCGGATTCCTAGAATTTTTGATAATGGCATCCCGATAAGCATAGGGGAGACTTTTCGATGGCACGACCTACCAGCGAAGAAATTGACATCGCCGTCAAAACGGCTTTTGATGAACTGGATGTTGAACAGTTGAACATTTTCCGCCGGATGACTCCGCAGGAAAAAGGGAAAGCGGTGGCGGATTTATTTGAGTCAATGCGATTAATGGTTTATGCTACAGAACGTCAGCGTTTCCCAGAACTCTCAGAACCGGAGATTCATCAACGTGCTATCAAGCGGATTATGCGAGCAAGCGAGTGGGATGAATGGATGCACGCTATTTTCAATTCGTAGAAAAAGTGGTGTCGCTTCTAACAACATGTGAAGCGCGCTATGCTATTGGGGGTTCTTTTGCTAGTTCGTTATACGGTGAAGCCCGTATGACCTATGATGTTGATATTAATGTTCAGCTTGCGCTTGAAAACGTGGGTAGATTTGTCGAATTGTGTCAACCCTTCGATTTTCTTGTGACTTTGGAACGAGTGCAAGAAGCTGTAAAGACTGGCACAGATTTTCAAATTATAGATATGAACAATGCTTTAAAAGCTGATTTTTATGCTGTTGGTTTGCCTCTTTCGCTCCGTCAACAGCGCACCTTAGACAGGGCGCGAAGTTTAACCTATGGCGATGGTACAAAAACGGCGTACTTCATGTCCCCGGAAGATGTCATTTTGTATAAATTAGACTGGTTTATGATGGGCAAATCGCAGAAGCATTTGCGGGATGTTGGTGCGATGATTACTGTTCAAGGGGACGCGCTGGATTATGCTTATCTGGAAGAATGGGTGGGCGAGTCCCGCGAAGTCTGGGTAAAATTAATTGCCGAACATCGCAGACGAAATGGGGAATAAATGCCACGCATTGCTTGGACAACCGACCTGCACTTAAATTTTTTGAACGATACCCAATTGCTAAATTTTCTGGAGACTTTGCCCGCCGCCGATATGCTGCTCATCGGGGGGGATATTGGTGAAGCGCACGCGGTCAGAATGTACTTGGAGCAACTTGAGTCGGCTTTTCAGAAGCCGATTTATTTTGTATTGGGCAATCACGACTACTATCGAGGCAGTATTCAAAGTGTGCGCCAAGAAATCCGCGAATTGTGCCGCGAGTCGCGCTATTTACGCTGGCTGCCTGCCGAAACAGTCATTGAAATCACCCCCCAGATTGCTTTGGTGGGGCATGATGGCTGGGGAGATGCGCGTTTGGGCGATGTGCGGAATATGGTCATGTTGAATGACGATATTATGATCCGGGAATTGGTGGGTGGCAATCTGGTCACACGGCTCAATGAATTGGGGGATGAAACCGCCGCTCATTTTAACGCGGTGCTGCCCGCCGCGCTGGAAAAATACCGCCATGTGTTGGTGCTAACCCATGTACCGCCTTTTAAAGAATCCTGCTGGCACAATGGCAGCACTTCCGGCGACATCTGGCTGCCGCGTTTTACGTGTCATGCGGCGGGCAGTGTTCTCTGGCAAATGGCGCATGGCTATCCCCATCGGCAATTGACAGTGTTGTGCGGGCATACGCACGGCGACGGCGAAGTTCACATCCGCGAAAATTTGCATGTCATTACAGGCGGGGCGGAGTATGGCGAACCGCGCATCAACCGTGTTTTCGATTTCACCTAAACCTGACAATTTTGAGAAAAATTTGGATTTTGTACGAAAATGTATCCGATGCGCTTCTCGGAAAAATATCGGGTTACAATGAATGGGGAGGGGTGAGGCAAGGGAAAAAAATAATGTTTGATAAGATTATTGAACACAAAGAACTAGGGGTGGTGTTAGAGTGGCTCTATGATAGGCAGGTTGTTGTGGTGCGTTCCGAACCCGCCAAAGAGACAACTTCACGGCAAAAAGTCGATGTCTGGGCAGAAAGCTGTATTGAAATTATTAAAAACTGGCCGGCGGACAGACCTTTTTTAACCATCAATGATACGACCCATTCCGGTTATTCGCCATATGCTGCCAAACGCGCCGAAGATATTGTCAAAGCCTACCCCAAAAATGCACAGGGGCGGATCGCCATGGTGATTCCCGGCGGGCCGCTTCATTTTGTGATGCGCTTTGCGGCGGAAAAAATGATCAAACATCATTTGAAAAATATAGAGCTTGGCATTTTTAAGGAATATGACCCTGCCCTGCAATGGATTAGCGAAAAGGTCACGCCATGATTACGGAAAAAATCTCGGAAGCGATGTCCGTTGAATATCGGGACGATGGCTTGATTATCTACCGCTTTACCAATATTTTGCGCGATACCGTCGACCAGTGGGCGCAACACTCCCATGCACAAGACCTTAAAGCGGCGGCAGAAAATCGCCCTCTGGCACGGCTGTTGGATGTTCGCAAGGCAGGCTATCCCACCCCCTATGCCATTGGCAAAGCGCTGGAAATCTCGCGGATGACCCCCGAAAATTTACAGGAAGTGCTGGCGATTCTGGCATCTGACCGTATCGGAACACGCATGTTTAGTTCGGTTATGCGCCACATGCCCCGTCAACTTCAGCAGTCCACGGCGGTTTTTGTGGAGGATGAAACACTGGCGGTTGATTGGCTGCTCAGCCGTTTGGCGCAAATCCGCAAGTAGCAATTTTTCCCTCTTGACCTTCCCCTTAGAGGAATGTTGATACTTTTCTCAAAGGGATTTTTTCAGCATGTATACCATCGGGCAGTTCGCCAAATTGGGGCAGGTGTCGCTTAAGCTGCTGCGGTTCTATGACCGCATCGGTTTGCTTGAACCTGCCCATATCCACCCTGAAAATGGCTACCGATATTATACGCTTGACCAGCTTTCGCGGTTGAATCGGATTATTGCGCTCAAAAATCTAGGGCTGTCGCTCAACGAAGTCCGTGATTTTCTGGAAGATGACCTCTCGATAGATGAACTCCGGGGGATGCTCAAATTCAAACAAGCCCAACTCCGCCAGCAGATTGAACGGGAACAGCAGCGCCTACGGGAAGTTGAAACCCGTTTGTACCAGCTTGAACTGGCTGACCCTCTTCATACGTATGACATCGCGCTTAAGCCCAGTCCGATTTTGCGGGGGGTGAGTCGGCGAAAACGGATTGCCACCGGGGAGGAGATACAGCCACTTTTTGATGAACTGCGTCAAACACTGCGTGCGCTTAAAGTGTCGGCGGGGATGTTTATGGGTCTGTTTCATCTACACGATTTTGTAGAGGAAAGCTGTCAATCTGATGTCGTGTTTAGCCTGTGCGACGGACGAAAAATTCAGTGTCATCAACTGCCGGGTAGCAGTGCCGCCGAATTTGAAGCGGTCTGCACGCTCGACTCCATTCCTGTGCAATTTCCCGAGGAAATCCGTGAATTGCCCTCGGAAACAATCGCTTCGTTGGTCTATAGAGGAAGTTTTGCCGCCCGGCATTTTGGCTATCTGGCGTTTTCGCACTGGGCAACCCAAAGCGGCTATTGTGTGTGTGGCGCAGTGCGCGAGGTGTACTTGCGGGTGCATGACACCCCTTACCATTCCGATAATTTGCTGGAAATTCAAGTCCCTGTCCAGAAAATAGTGCTTGGAGAAAATGAATGAAATTTGTTACATGGACTCGATGCCTTGTCTCCATTATTTTGGCGGGCTTCATTTTTTCAACCGTTGTATCGGCGCAGGAAACTCAACTTGATGCTGCGGCATGGCGGGAGGATGTTGAATATCTGCGAGACCGTTTGCCCGAACACCATCCCAATTTGTACCACAAGACCCCCCAAGCCGATTTTGACACGGCGTTTGAATCGCTCTTGGCAAAGATTCCCGATTTGACGGATGAGCAAATTGTCACGCGCATTTCGCAGATTATCAGCCTCATTCAAGACGGTCATTCCAGCGTGCCGCCCTTCTGGAATCAAAAATACCCGTTTCATTTTTATCCCCTGCGATTTTATCTCTTTGAGGATGGCCTCTTTGTCATCGATGCCATGCCATCCTATGAGGAAGCAATCGGGGCAAAGGTGGTGGGGGTGGGCGAAATGGATTTTGAAGCCGCCTATGCCACGCTCAATCAATCCGCATTTTATGAAAATGAGTGGAGTTTGCGCGGCAGCACCACCATGCAATTTGGCCTGGTGGAAGTGCTAGTAGGGGCGGGAGTCATTCAATCCGCAGAATCGCCCAGTTACCTTTTAGAAAAAGCGGACGGTGAGACCTTTATCTTCACTCCTGAGCCAGTCAGCGCGGCGGACTATGTGGCCTATTTCGGGCAAAATATCTGGCGGTTGCCCATGCAGCCCGATGTCCTGTATCTAAGCAGTCTGGATGCGTTCTGGTTGACCTATTTTGAGGACACACAAACTATTTATGTGCAATATAATGGTGTGGTTCGTCGCAATGACGCGGGTGAAACGACACATGACCTGCGTGATGCCATTGAAAATTGGCTGGCTACCGACGCAGTGCAACGGGTCATTGTTGATTTGCGGCACAACCCCGGCGGGGATATTGGTACAAGCCAGCCACTTGTGAATCTGTTCGCCGACCATGAATTTTTTCAAGAGGCGGGGAATCTGATTTTGCTGACCAGCCGGAATACCTTTTCGGCGGCGGTGTGGCTGTCGCTTCAATGGGAAAATCAGGCCATTTTGATGGGCGAACCAACGGGGGGGAATCCCCATATGTTTGAAAATCCCCGTTCGATTATTTTGCCAAACTCAGGGCTGCATTTGCTGATTGCAACCCGTCAGCGACAGGATGTGCCGGAGGATGACCCGCGTACTACGGTGGGTGTGGATGTGGCAATTCCACTGACCTCCGCCGATTATTTTGCGGGGAACGACCCTGTTCTCACCGCAGCATTAAGCTACGAATCGTAAACGTCTCAGAGCGAAGGCGGGGAAATAAAAGTCACCCGCCTTTTTTGTTGTCACCCACCTTCATGCTACAATCGGATTGTTGAATGCGTATAGTTGACTGTTCCCGATGAATTTCTCCCTTTTTGCCCGTCCCTATCATTGGATGACTCACCATCGCCTGTGGCGCGAGAATATGCGTGAGGTTGCCAAACACCTGCCCCCAAGCGGCGCACAACTGACCCTCTTGGATGTGGGTTGTGGGTCGGGACAATCCATGCACGACCTCAAGCAGATTCGCCCCGATATTTTTCCAATCGGGTTAGACCCCGCGCATGGGATGATTGTCCTTGCCCGCCAGCGCACCCCCTATCCGTATCTGGTGGCGGATGGCACACAGATTCCCCTGCCTGAAAATAGTGTGGACGCGGTATTCATGCAGCGTGTTTATTATTTTGTGGGGGCGGCGATACAAAAAAAACTCCTGGCAGAAATTTTACGGGTGTTGCGTCCCGGCGGGCGGTTTGTGATGGTCAATCCGGCGGATAAACAATCGCCGTTTAAGGCATGGCGGGAACTGCGGCATGGACTGCAACCCGCGTTGGATATGTTCGCGTGGCATCTCGTCGCCAACCAGATTGGCGGATTCACACCCCAGCGCATGGCGGAACGGCTGGAAAGCGCCGGATTTGTGCGGATTCTGGCGGAACCTGTCGTGAATGGCTGGGCGATTCTGGGGCGGGGCGAAAAACCCTACGCCGAAGGCACATCCACCGTGGAGCGCATCAAAATCGGGGCGGCAGGCGAAAATTTCGCGCAGATTTTGCAGGGCAAGGCGCTTCAGCGTACCCCCGGTAAATTTATTCATGTGCTGGTCAAACAGACCCCCAATAAACCCGTCTGGGCGCTGACCCCGCAGGATAAAATCGCATGGTCGGCGGCAGCGATTCTCGTAGAAAATCAGCCGACTCTGCTGGCTTTTACCGCGTTGCCCAAAGCCGTATCGTTTATGCAAGCGGCGGTCATGGCGGGAACGATTCAGGGCATTAACAAAGTCGCCAAATTCAGCAAAATCACCGCCTCTGAATGGCCTCATCCCGTGCTGCTCAATCCCGCCTCGCTGGATGGACATGTGCTGGCCCCTTCAATTGCGCTTGACCCGACCACCGCCGAAGCACCGGATGAGTAAAAAAATCCATCTTTTGTCCAATCTAAAAATTTTCCCCCTCCGTTATATTAGCTGTAACGAATCACATAGAATTTGATAAACTCCACACATTATCTCATTCTATAACAAACCCATTGGGAGAAAAAAATGAAAAACAAAGTTTTGTTGCTTGTTGCTGTTGTCTTGCTGTTGGCTTTAAGTGTGTCTACCGCGCTGGCACATGAGCATCGGGAAGTCGGCGACTATACCATTACTTTTGGTTGGCGGGTTGAACCTGCTTACGCCGGAATCTATAACGGGCCTGAATTCTGGGTGGAAGACGCGGACGGTAATCCGGTGGAAGGTTTGGAAGAAACCTGGAGTGTAACCGTTTCTTTTGGGGGGGTGTCGAAAGATCTGGAAATTTACGGAGTCTGGCAAGATCCCGGTCACTATACCGCCGATTTACTGCCCACCTTGCCCGGCGATTACAGCTTCCAGATAACTGGCACGATTGGCGAACAGGAAATTGATGAAATTTTCACCTCTGCCGATGGTGAATTTAGCAGCATTGAACCGATTGAGGACGTGGCTTTCCCCTCCGAAATGTCGTTGCAAGCCCGGATTGAAGCGCTTGAAGCACAACTGGCCGAATTGATGGCGGAATAGTTTTCGGTCATCGGTTTTTAGTTTTCAGTAAGGGCGGGGACACATGATTCTCGCCCTTCCCATGAAAGTTCCATCCATGCGAAAAATCCTCCCCCTCACCGTTCTTTTATGCTTGTTGTTCATGGTTCATTCCGCAGCGGCTCATGCCAATCTGGAACGTTCGAATCCGTCTGCTAACAGTGCCTTAGACATCGCTCCTGCCGAAATTCGTCTGTGGTTTACCGAAGCACTTGAACCGGAATTTAGCACGATCACCCTGCGAGATGCGGAAGGGGAAAAAGTGGCTACCCCGCCCGCTTTTGTGGATGCGCCCAAACAACTGGTCTTGATTCCGGGTGCATTGCCAGAGGGGGTGTATACGGTGGCATGGAAGGTCGTTTCTAAAACCGACGGACATCTCACACAGGGGAGCTTTTCCTTCGGAATTGGCATGGCGGCGGGGCAGGTGGCATCGGTTGAACATGCCGAGTCTCCAATTCCTGTCGAGAGTGCAGTTGTGCGCTGGTTAAATTTGCTGAGTCTGGCGCTGTTGGTGGGAGGCATTGGGTTTCAGGTGTTTGTCTGGACTCCTGCTCATCCATTGGGGAGCAGCAGGGGTGGGGTAGATTCTATCCGCCTCATCCGGGTTGGTTGGGGGTGTTTGGGTCTCACGACGATTCTTATTTTATTGTTACAGGTTTCGATTGTGGCGGACGTTTCGTTTATAGAAGCCATCACCCATCCCACATTAAAAAATATCATTTCGCATACGTATTTTGGCGAACTATGGGTGATTCGTGTTTTTCTGTGGGGATTTTTAGGACTGCTGTTGGCGCTGGCGAGTCAAGCACGGTACGCGGATTGGCTGGTGTTGCTGTTGGGTGCAGGGATTTTGTGGACACAAAGCGCGTTTAGCCATGCCAGCAGCGCCCCCGATAAAACCGCGTCGATTACGGCGGACTGGCTGCATCTGGTGGGGATGGTGTTATGGTTGGGCGGATTGATTCACTTTGTGTATGTTTTTCGCCATATCCCCAATCTCGGAAAATTCGTCGCGTATTTTTCCAATTATGCGCGTTTGATGGTGCTGCTGCTCATTTTGACGGGAATATACGCCGCATGGTTGCAGGTAGGCAGCATCGAAGCGTTGACCGATACACCCTATGGACAAGCGCTTCTCATCAAACTTCTGTTATTTTTGCCCCTGCTGGCAGTCGCTGGCATCAATTTGATTTTTACCCAGCGTGGTTTAGCAAAGAATGAATTCATCTGGCAAGGGCGTTTACGCAGCTTGATCGGTGTGGAGATTGCGCTGGTGGTGGGGATAGTGTTGGCGGTGGGGGTCATGACCGCGATTTCGCCTGCCAAAACCGTCTTAGCAACCCGTCCGCCAGACCTGCCAGCACCGACCCCGCTGGTACAGGAAAAATATAAAAACCCGCTTCAGGTGGAATTAGCGCTGGCTTCTACATGGGCGGGCGAAAATACTTTCACGTTAAAATTAAGCGACAGCCAGAACCATCCGATTGAAGACGCAAGCCGGATTCGGCTGCGCTTTGAAACGAACGGCATAGGAGAGAGTGAATTGAATCCAATCCATCAAGGACAGGGTGTGTATACAGCGCGTGGCACAAATATCGGGGTGCCGGGTGAATGGCGGATTCGCACGACGATTCAACGACCTAACACCTTTGATACGGTGATTGATTTTACCGCCGAAATCACCGCCACTCCACCGCCGCCTGCGCCTCAAATTGAAAAGCCATTATCCGAAAACAGCCGGCTTGCGGCATGGCTGCTGTTGGGGTTGGGGGTGATGGGGATGGGCGGGTATAGCCTGACGCAAAAGCCACTCCGTTTGGTTGCCGCGCCTATTCTGCTGGCGGCGGGCATTTTTTTCATTGCGGCGGGCGGGTTACTCACCCGACAGGAATCGCGGGCGGAAGCAACCTTTCAGCCTGTCCCGGATGCCCCCATCAAAATAATTCCTGTGCGTGATTCGGAACTCCCCCTGCTCATTAGCGCCGGGGGGCAGCTCTCCCAAGCCAATTCCGACGGTCAGTGGCAATCGATGGGACTCGATGCAGTGGTGCGCGATGCCTATCAAGATGGCAGTGATATTATCTGGGCAGCAACGGACGACGGGCTGTATTTTTATCAAAATGAAGCATGGCAAAAATTTTCTGATTCCGGTGCAGAACGTCTGGTGGATACGCACGGTTATTTATTTGCGCTGGGGAATGGCGAAATTTTCCGCGTGCCAAGCGGCAAAACCGACCATGACCATGACATGCTGCTGGATATTCCCTCGCTTGACCAACCCGCCCATGATTTTGTTATGCTGGGCAACCACAGCCATGTTTTGCACAACGGTGGGGCGGTGTTTCTAACGGCGGATTTGGGCTTAAGCTGGCGGGCGCTGGATGCCCCTACCGAAGTGGCGCTGATTCACACCGACACGGAAGGAAATTTACTCGCCGCAGCATCGGACGGGCTGTATATCTGGCGCTTGCGGGATGCCCAATGGGAGATTCTCCTGCCTCTCCCTGAAAATCAGATGATTCTCGCGCTGGCAACCTATCAAGAAAAATTATATGCCGTTGCGGGAGGCAAACTGTATCGCCAAACTGAATCGGACTGGCAGACCGTCGAAATTCCCGACTCAATGAATGCCTATTTGATGGATGTGGCTTTTCAACATCCTGATACGCTCTGGGTGCTGGATTCGCAAGGTGGGCGCTTGTGGTCAACCGTGGATGGCGAAAGTTGGCAGCTAAAAAACGAAATTCAGCCAGACGATTCCGATTAAAATGGTTAAAAGCGTAATCGGAACACCCGCCCGTAAATAGGTTATAAAGCCCAACTGCACGCGCTGTTTGGCGGCAAGTTCCGCCACAATCAAATTTGCGGCAGACCCCAACAGCGTAAAATTGCCTGCCAATGTGGAGGACATCGCCAGTGTGAGCCATGCCTGCTGGCTGTCCATTTCGGAGCGCAGCAGCAGCACCGCCGGCACATTTGAGACGACATTGCTTAACGCGGCGGTTGCCAGACTCAAGGGCGCGACACCCCCTTCGATAACCGGGGCGATTGCATCAAATAATTTTTCGCTCAGTCCGGTGACTTCAATCGCGCCTGTGACGACGAACAAGCCGCCAAAAAAGGCCAGCAACCCCCAATCAATATCCAGTAATTTTGCCGGGCGCAAGCGGGAGACCAGCAAAAATCCTGCTGCTACACACGCCGAGGACACAATCGGCAACCCGACCAAAAATGCCAGCAACAACCCGCCCACGACAATCAGCGTTCGATGCAGCAAAGGCCAATAAATTTTGGGGGCAGGCAAAGCTACTTTTTCCAATGTTCCCCGAAATTCATGCGGAAAAGTTAGCACAATCACGCCCCAGCACACAACCATTCCCGCCAGCGCAATCGGAGTCAGGTAGGCCGCAAAGGTTAAATAGGAAATGCCGCTGGCCTGTCCGATGATTAAATTTTGCGGGTTGCCGGTGATGGTCGCGGTAGAACCGATATTGGTGGCGGTGGCTAATCCAATCAGATAGGGAATCGGGTCGCGTTTGAGGCGCAGGGTTAAATCCACCACCAGCGGCGTAAACATCAAACAAATGGTGTCATTCAAAAATAGGGCAGACAGCACTCCCGCCGCTAAAATGACCAGCGCCAGCAGGAGTCGCGGGGTGCGGGCAACTTGCAGCACCTGTCCACCGACCAATTCAAAAAAACCAGCCAACCGTAAATTGTTGTTAAGTATCATCATCGCGCCCAGCAGCAAAATTGTACCGACATCCAGCGCGGCGATGGCTTCGGATTCGGAGAGTGCGCCAATCGCAATCAACGCAGCAGCCCCCACCAGCGCAATCGTCGCCCGATTCATTTGCAAACGCGGCACACTACCCACCGCTACACCTGCATAGGTGGTGAGAACAATGATTAAAGTGACAACCAGCATGGAAAACTCCGCCCCAAAACGGCGGAATTATACTGGCAGATGCGCGAAATGGGGTAGGGGCGGGTGCTAAGGACGGTATAAGATTCTTCATTTAATCATAATGAATTTTTGCTGTCCGTCACCCGCCCATTCGATTTGCGTTACACTGGTCAAAAACAGAAGTGAGCGTGAGACATGGCACAAACAACCCCCGAAAAATCCGCATGGCAAACGTTGACGTGGCAGCAGCAAACCCGCGTTTTACTCTTTTGGTTGGTCGCAATCGCAGTGGTGATGGGCGTATCTTCCTCTTTTCAAGACGGGCAATTTAACTGGCAAAATTTGGGCGGCAATTTAGCGACAGAATTGATGGGCGGGGTACTGACCTTTTTTGTGTTTCAGTTTGTGCTGGATAAACGCGATGAAGATTCGCTTAAAGCACGTTTAATAAGGGAGATGGGAAGTAGTGATAATGCAACTGCGCTCCGTGCTGTAGAGGAATTGCGAGCGCACGGGTGGTTGTATGATGGGTCTTTGATAGGGGCGGACTTAGATAGTGCAAATTTAGAAAATGTGAATCTCGAAAAGGTTAACTTACTATCGTCTTGGCTAGCATACGCGAACTTACAAGATGCAAAGTTGATGAATGCGAATCTACAGAAAGCTGATATGCGCGGAGCGAATCTGCAAAACGCAAATTTGATAAATGCAAATCTACAAAATGCAAATTTATGGGGCGCAAATCTACAAATGGCAGGATTAACCGATGCAAACTTGAACAAGGCAAATTTAGAACATAGCAATTTACAAGAAGCACGATTAGGAGATGCAAACCTGCAAAATGTAAACTTGAGAGAAACCGTTTTTGATGAAAAAACTGAACTGCCTGATAGTAAACTTGTTGAAGATGAGGAAGGTAGTTTTTTCATTGAAAATGGAGATTTGATTGTTGACAAACATTGGACACCCGAAACGGACATGACCCGCTACACCGACCCCAACCATCCCGATTTCTGGCAACCGGATTGGGTGAAAAATCAGCAGGAGGGGAAAGAGGGGTAGGGGGCGGGTATCGGGCGCGTCAACTTGTTCTTGAAAAAAGCGACTCATCAGCGCCCTTGTACCCGCCCGTACAGAAGCGAGTCGCCACGATAGAGGATAGAAGCAGCGATTAGCACGGCTAGCGGTACGGGCGGGTACAAGGCGCGTGCATATTGGACTTAACATGGAAAACAAGTTCACCGCGCCGATACCCGCCCCTTAAGTGATAAACTTAATTCAAGGAGTAAATAACTCATGCAATACAATCCAGATATTCACCATCGCCGTTCGATTCGCTTGAAGGGTTACGATTATGCCCAAGCGGGTGCATATTTTGTGACCCTTTGTTTGCATGGTGGTTGGCTCAAAAAGGATGGCATGACCAGCGCTGAAAATAGGTTGTTGCTAGGGAATATCGTGGGGGGGCAAATGCTTCTTAATGACTATGGAACAATTGTGCAAAAGCGTTGGGAGTTTTTAAAAAACTACCATGAGCAGGTGAATTTAGATGAATTTGTGGTTATGCCTAATCATTTTCACGGGATTGTCGTATTGAATGACCAAAATAAAGTGAGCCTCTCCAAACTTATTCGCCAATTTAAAACCTATTCTGCTATCCAAATTAATCAGTTACGAAAAATGAAGGGCGTACCTGTTTGGAAGCGGGATTATTATGAGCATGTCATTCGGAATGAAAAGGATTTAACCCGTATTCGGGAATATATCATGAACAATCCTGCTAAATGGTCAGATGACACTTTTTATATAGCGTAAGTACATCCCCAGGAGTTTATCGGTTTTGGAGCGGGTATCGTTCGCTGACGCGCTCTTGTTTCCGTCCGTAAAGATGCGGGTCGTTGTTTTCAAACCCAAGTTGACCCGCATCGTATGATTTATTTACCCCCCGCAGCCGAGACCAATATCGGCAATATCAACATCCGTGACCAGCATGACCGCGCCTTCATTGGTGAGCAGTTTTAGCTCATGCAAGCCCTGTCCGTCTGCCCGCCCCAACCACAACGACGCGATTCGACCATCCGAAAAAACACACGGCGCGTTGTCGTTATTGGCATCGGGGGCAAGCTGGATACTGCCGTTGGCATCCAACCGCCAGAGAAATTCGCCTGATTGATTCGATTCATACACGATACCGCCATCCGGGGCGTAATCGGCATGATGGACAAAGTTAGTCGGGGAGGTAGGTGGCAGCACAACCCGGAATCCTGTGCCATCGGTGTTGATTTCGCATAAATTCGTGCCTTCGCCCGCATAGGGTTGGTCGCCACAATCAAAAATCACCCGCAGTCCATCGGCTGAAATTGCCGGGTAACTGTGCCACTGGTAAGGCGACTCCCCTGTGAGCAGCAGGGGGGTCGTCCACCCCGCACTCTCACGCCGAATCACAAACAAATCGCGGGCATGGCTTTGGCCGGCATCCTGAAAAACAATGACCGCCCCGCCAGACCCCACCGCGCTAAAACCATCCGCCCGCACGGGTTCGCCGTTGAGGGTAATGAGTTCCGGTGTGGACAAACTGCGGTCAAACAGCACCAGACAAGGCCAGCCCACACAGCGTTCATCAAACCGTTCCGTGCGAAGCAGCAACCATTGACCATCCGGCGAAATATTCAGCCATTCATCCCATCCGGTAGACGTGGCATTGAGCGTTTCGGAAATATTTTGTGGAGTCCCGCCCACCTGCAATAAATATACCTGTCCATTCAGGGTATAGGTCACGGTTTGCGGGGAAAGTTCCAACACAGGCGCGGTTTGGGCAGTGTTTTCGATGGGGGTTTCTGCGGTGGGTTGGGCTACCACTTCGACGGGCGCAGTCCCCGTTTCGGTGGAGGCTGCCAGCGCCCCGATTTCCGTGCCTGAACGCAACATTCCCATTGCATCATATACCAGACCAACGCTTGTATCGCCACCCGTCGCTAAAATCGAATTGGCAAGCGGACGAAAATCAGGCCGATTGGGATTCAAGGTGGGGTATGCGCCGTCCTCCAGCACCCAATTTTCAAAATTCGGGTTGACGAATTGAGCGAGTCCTTCCGCCACGCTAAAATCGGTGATGCCCAAATTTTCGGCTAGATTTTGTGAGGTTTCATCCACCGCTAAGAGGGAATAATAATTGTTATTCCCCGTTGCGCTTGAGCCTATCGACAGTTCCAGCGCGTCAAAGCGGTCACGAATAATAACGTTATTGCGGAGGGTGATGTTCCTAGCGAAGTGATTCAAAATGAGGCTGCCCCGTCCACCTGTTTCATCGACCATCGTATTGTTATAAATTTGCACATTCTGGCAGCCAAACGGTGATTCCGCCAGATTTTTCTCCACAAAATAATCATTGTCCCAGCAGGTAATCGCGGCAGCGTCATTGCCATAGACCAGATTATTCCGAATTTTGGTGTTTTGCATGGCAGCTAAGTTAATTCCGCCGCCACCCAACGCGCCGTTACCCGTGATGACATTTTGCTCGATAATGAAATCTGTCCCAAAACCATCTTCGATAAACTCGCCCAAGTCCGGCAACCCCTGACTGTCATAACAGGCTTTGATGTCAGCCCATGTCGCTGTGCCTGTAAATTCAACGTCCGCGTCCGTCCATTGACAGGTATTGCCCGTCGAATTTTGCAGCCAGTAGAACAACTCAATCACGGCGGTTTGTGGGTCAGGGTTGACCTGTACACCGGACGCGGCATTGTTCTGGAAGACATTCCGTCGGATGAGCATGTGGTCGCCCGAACCGGAAAAATATGCGCCGTGTTCTTCGCCCGAATTGGTAAAAATCGAATCCTGTACCAGCACATAACTGGTGGCGGTGGTGTGCAAGCCCCACACGCCGTTGTCATGGCTGTAAATATCATCCACGATGATATGATGAGAAAATTGTCCGGTGGCGCTGAAATAGCCAGAAACGAACACCCCCGCACCTTCTGCCCCTTCAAAACTCAAATTTTGAATCAGGAGGTGGTGAACCGCAATCATATAAAAATGATGGCGCAAATAGCCTTTGGTGGGGTCGGCAGGCGAGTCAATAATAACCGAACCCGGTTCGCCCCAGCCCAGAAAATGGATATACGCGCCGTTTTCGCCCCCGCGCAATTCAGCCTCAAGTCCGGCATAGCGCCCCGGCATGATGATGATTAAATCGCCGGGCAGCGCCGCCTCCCACGCGGCTTGAATAGTGTCAAAATTCGCGCTAATGGGATAGGTTTGGGCGGTAAGAATACAAGCAGCAGTGAGGCACGGCGCGGCGGTTTCGATTTCGGCGGGACAACTGCCATCGCCTGAAACGCATAAAACACGGCTGTATGCCGCCTGTAATTGAAAATGCGTGGTGATAAACGTTTCTGAGTCGGTTTCGGCAAGCGGTTCTTGTGCCTGAACAGGCAATATCCCGATGAGTAAAATAAGGAGTGCAGTAAAAATCAGCTTTTTAGCCAATGAAGTTCTCCCATTTAATTTGACTTCTTTATTTTATGCGGCTTGGGTTTGAAAAGGATAACTTTTAATGGGTTTTAGCATGTCTGTTATTTTTACGTAACATTTGGGGGATAAGGTCGGCAGTGGAGAGGAGAATTTTCTGATATGCGACGGATTTTGACAATTCTTTTGTTTCTGTGGACTCTTGTTCCTGTGAGTTTGGCTTCTGCCCAGGAATCGGGCTGGCAGCAACTTGTCACGGACGTTGCCCCATCTGCCCGTTATGATCATATTCTGGTGGCGGCAAGTGATGTCAATAAATTGGTGTTATTTGGTGGTCGGAACGGGGGTAATCTGGGCGACACATGGATTTTTGATCTGACGACCAACACTTGGCGCGAAGTTTTTGCTAATCCTGCACCCGAACCCCGTTTTGGGATGGCGGCGGCGTATGATGCAGAGCGTCAGCGCGTAGTATTGTTTGCGGGGGAAGGGGCGGTTTTTTACAACGATGTGTGGGTGTTTGATGTGGTGAATGAGACTTGGAGTTTACTCACTGTCAGTGGGGCGATTCCCGGTATTCGTTATGGCACATCGGCGGTGGTTGACCCCGAAACTGACCAACTTCTCATTTCACATGGTTTTTCTAACGGACGTTACGATGATACGTTCGCGCTGGACTTCAACACCAACACATGGGCGGATGTGACTCCTGCCGATGTTCGCCCTTTGAATCGGTGTTTGCACGAAGCCATTTTTGACCCCCTTAGCCAACAAATGATTTTATTTGGCGGGTGTTCTTCCGGGTATGGGCCATGTCCACAAGGCGATTTATGGTCATTTGCCAATGGAGTCTGGACAGAAGTTACCCCCTTGAGCGATCTTCCCGCGCCCCGGTCTAATCCGTCGCTGGTGGTGGATGAAAACAGCCAAGTCTGGTTATTTGGTGGGGCAACGGACTCCGGTAAAAGCAACGATTTATGGCGTTTGGATTTGCTCACGAACACATGGACTGCTGTTTTTAGCGATATTGCTCCCACACCCCGCAGCAGCCACGATGCCGTCTGGCACAACGGGCAGTTGTATATATTTGGGGGGAACAGCGACACTGGCCTCGTCAATGACTTATGGATTTTTACCCCACCCGTTGAATAATGCGTATTTTATGGGCGGCACACCTACCGCCCTAATTATTATGTATTGCAATCGCACCCGCCCACATCGCAGCCATCCAAATTATCACAGCCGCCCATCTCACAATTGCTATCGCCACTGCTGACACAATTTAAGCAATTCGTCGCATCCCTACCATCACATATGCCTGTACGATAGTCACATAAACTTTCGGTATCACAACAGCAAGAGGCACATTCTAGGGCGCTGGGATCACAATAACAGGGGGTTGTGCCACATAAATTATTTTGAACTTTCCCTTCTTCTAATTTTTTACGGGCATTACGTTTGGCCTCGCTGATGACGGGTTCAAAATCGCCCAGTTGATTCGAGGCGAGTAACCCCGCACCCGCTACACCCGTTGGAAAAATGAACAAGGCTGCTTTCAAAATATCGCTGGTGCTGCGCCGATGAAAATGCAAACCCTGTGCTTTGTCCACCCGATTTTTTAAATCAGAAATGACTGTGTGGAGGGGTTTCAGCAGCAGATATTCCAGCGACTCCCCATAGCGCACCACTGTTACCTGTGACCACTGGGTTTGAATTTCGGCGCGAATGGTTTCAAAACGCCCTAACAGCCAGCGCAAGCCATCTACAGACAGGACAAAATCAGACCTCACCCCCTGACCTCCTCTCCAAAGCATTGGAGAAGGGGAATCGAAAACCTTCCCTGCACGCGAAGAAGAGACTTTCTCCCTCTCTCTGTACACGGAGAGGGGGGTGGGGGGTGAGGTAAATTTCCGCAGCGGATTAAATGCGCCGCTTGCCATATCCGCCGCAAAATCGCGGTAGGCATCCATCAAATATAAATATGCGCCATAGCTTGCTCCGATTGCCGCGAGGGGGGCTTCATTCTGCGGTTTTTGCGCTAAACGGGCGGTCATGGCGAACAAACTCGCGCTGGTCAGGGCGGTGGGGGAGGTGGGGTCAAGGTCAGGAGACGTTTCCGCCTGTGTTTGATTTTCGGTTAAACGGGTAAAAGTTGCCGTGTCAAAATCAAATTTTTCCAGCGTGCGAATCGCGCTACGGTGTGCGCTGCCCATCAACCAGCGAACCAACTGCGCGGGGAGATTTTTGCCGTGACTGTCCTGCACATCATCCACTACGCTGGCCCGCGCCAGTTCAATCGCAGCAGCGGCAGCAAACACGCTGGCCTCATCCTGATTGGTTTGGACATGCCGTGTCGGATTCAACGGACAGCGCCGCATGACCACCTGTAAATCGGCTTCGCGCTGGGCATTGGTGAGCATATTCAGCAGAATCATCTCATGGCTGGTTAGCAGACGGGAGAGCAACCCGTAGCCATCCCCCAAGGCATGGCACAACCCGCACATATGCGTTTTATACACCTGACGTTCTTTAGGATGTAAAATTTGTGCTGCAAACCGATGTTGTTTGGTGAGCATAAATCACATTCTCTATTTGCTTATTGAAATAGTATAGTCGGATTTGGAAAAAAGAGAATTTTGTGGCTGGCGGCAGTTACTGAAAATGACCTTGCTAATTTGTTCACAACCCGCCAGAATGGGTCATTATGCCGCTTATTAGTGTTCTCATGAGTGTCTACAACAGCCAAGCCTTTCTGCGTGAGGCGGTAGACAGCATTTTAGCCCAAACCCTCCCCGATTTTGAATTCATTATGGTGGACGATGGCTCCACCGACGACAGCGCCGCCATTCTGGATTCCTACACGGATGCGCGGATAGTGCGTTTGAAAAATGAGCGCAATATCGGGCTGACCGAATCTTTGAATCGCGGGTTGGCGGTGGTGCGTGGCACGTATCTGACCCGCATGGATGCCGATGACATCAGCGTGCCAGACCGTTTTGAGCGTCAATTGGCCTTTTTAAACGCCCATCCATCGGTTGGCATGGTCGGCAGCAATATGACCTCCATAGATGCAGCCGGTCAGCCGCTTTACGCGGGTCGCCCCGAATTTGAAACAGGCGCAAGCGATGGCTCCATGCGCTGGATGTTGCATTGGGCAAATCCGATTCCCCATGTCACGATTTTTATGCGGGCAGACATCCTTAAAAACCATCACCTGTACTACGACCCTGCCTATAACACGGTGGAAGAATTTGAACTCTGGACACGCTTGATTCAGCATACCCGATTTGCACGGATGGCGGATGTCTTGATTCAACGCCGTATTGTTGAAACCAGTGTGACGCGCAGCCGCCGCCCCGAACAAATCGCTCTGCATGTGAAATTGGTACAGCGCGAACTAAAAAAATTACTGGGGCGCGATATTCCCACTCATGTGATTGAAACAATGGTGCGGTTTATCGGGAACGAATCGCCGGATGCACGGTATTTTTCACAGGCGGCGGAGGTGCTGGTCGAGTCGTATGAAAAATATACCTCTGTAGGGACGGGATATATCCCGTCCGCCCAATCTCTAAGGAATAAGGGTAGAATCACACGCGATGAAAAACAGATCATCCAATACCAGATTGTCACCTATCTGATGCAAATGTCCACGCTCGGCAAAACGACTGCTCCCCTGTGGAAGATGCGCCGTGTTTCCCCCCAACATTTTTTTTCCCGTGATACTTTTTACTTAGCCCGGAAAGCATTTTATGAATAGATACCAAGAAATTGACCTGAAACACCAGCAACTCCGCGTCCTGCTTGACCAATTTCAAGCGGAGGCGCTCTGGCTGCGGCGTACCCGCAATATTGCATGGTTCACCGCCGGGGCCGATGCCACTGTCCCGGTCAGCAACGAACTCGGCGCATATTCGATTCTTGTAACCCGCGAAAAGCGCACTATTTTTGGCAGCAACATCGAATGTCGGCGGGTGCGGGATGAAGAACCCTTTGAAGCACTCGGTTTTGAATTTCATGAATTTGGCTGGCACACTCCCCAGACACCCGTCATTTCTCATCTTATCAGCGACGAAGGCGACCCCGAAACTGCCTTGCAAAATTTGCGCTGTGTGCTGAACGAAGCCGAACAGGAGCGCTATCGGGAGTTGGGACGCGAGGCTGCCAGCGCGATTGAAGAAGCGGCGGTCAATGTGCGGGCAGGCGAAACCGAATTTGACATCGCAGCGCGACTCGATGCTGCCTGTCGTAAACGGGGCGGGGTTGCCATCGTGAATTTAATTGGCACGGATGAACGCATTTTTCAATATCGCCATCCCGTTCCCACCGCCAAAAAGCTCGAAAAATATGCGCTGTTGGTGCTGTGTATGCGGCGCGGCGGCTTGGTGGTGGCAGCGAGTCGGCTGGTGCATCTGGGCGCGATTCCTACCGAATTACAGGAAAAAACAGCACGGGTGACGCTGGTGGATGCTACCGCAATGGCGGCGAGTCGGGCGGGGGCAACCTTGGGGGAAATTTTAGAAAAAATTCAGGCAGCCTACGGCGACGAAGAATGGATGCTGCATCATCAGGGCGGGATGATTGCCTATCTGCCGCGTGAACGGGTGGCGCTGCCACAAAATCCAACAAAACTGCTAATCGGACACGCTTTAGCATGGAATCCGTCAGTGGCAGGAAGCAAATCTGAGGATACAATCTTAGTGGGAAACAACCACATTGAAATTGTCACCCGTGCTACATCCTCTTGGCCTACTATGACCTGCGAAATAGACGGAATGACTTTTGAGAGGCCGGGAATCTTACCACTTTAACGTTTATTTTTATGGAGTTTACTTGACGCTATGGACAAAGCCAAACTGATCTTCGAGGGCAAGGAATACGAATATCCGGTATTCGCTGGCTCAGAAAACGAAAAGGCGATTGATTTCACCAAACTTCGCGCCCAAACAGGTGCGATTGCTTTTGACCCCGGCTACGGCAACACGGGCGCGTGCGAAAGTGCCATCACCTTCATTGATGGGGATCAGGGCATTTTGCGTTATCGGGGGATTCCGATTGAACAACTAGCGGAACAATCCACTTTTACTGAAGTCTGCTACCTGCTGATCTACGGAAAATTGCCCACCCAGCCAGAATTAGCCCAATTTGAACATGAACTCACGCATCACACCATGCTGCATGAGGATTTGCGGCCTTTCTTCCGCGCCTATCCCCACTCCGCGCACCCGATGGCGGTGATGGCTGCGATGATGGTGACACTTTCGGCTTATTATCCGGTGGAATCGGATGATGAAGAAATCGTCAACCTGAACATTATCCGTCTGCTGGCAAAAGCCCGCACCATTGCGGCGATGGCCTACAAACGCTCGATTGGGCAAGCGTATATGTACCCCAAAAATTCGCTGGGTTACACCGAAAATTTGATGTACATGATGTTCGGTGTCCCGACAGAAGACTATGAAATGTCGCCGGTGGTGTCACGGGCGCTGGATATGCTGCTGATTCTGCACGCTGACCACGAACAAAACTGTAGCACTTCAACCGTGCGGATGGTGGGCAGCGCCCGCACGAATTTGTTTGCGTCGGTGGCTGCCGGGGTGTGTGCCTTGTGGGGGCCGCTACACGGTGGCGCGAATCAGGAAGTCGTCGAAATGCTGGAAATGATTCAAGCTGACGGCGGCAATTACAAAAAATACGTCGACATGGCGAAGGATAAAAATTCCGGCTTCCTGCTCTATGGTTTCGGACATCGGGTGTACAAGAACTTTGACCCCCGCGCCCGCATCCTCAAAAAAGCGACGGATGAAGTGCTGAACGAACTCGGTATCCAAGACCCCCTCCTAGAAATTGCCAAAAATCTGGAAGAAGTGGCGCTTCACGACCCCTATTTCATTGAACGTAAGCTGTACCCCAACGTGGATTTTTACAGTGGGATTATCTACAAAGCGATGGGGATTCCAACGAATATGTTCCCGGTCATGTTTGCACTGGGACGGATGCCCGGCTGGATTGCCCAGTGGAAAGAAATGCGTCACGACCCGCACACCCGCATTAACCGTCCGCGTCAAGTGTACACCGGCGCAACCGCGACCGATTACGCGCCCCTCGATAAACGCTAATTGGCTAAATGGGCGGGTGAACCCCCGCCCTCTTATTTACCACAACCCCATCATCTGTCGTAAAATGCCAAATTCGCCAATGTGATAGGCGTTGTGGTCTGCCACCACCAGAATTTCCCGCAGAATCGTATGGCCTTCGTACCCCTTGTTAATCAATTGGTGTAAATCTGTGGCGGGATTCTTGACCAGCGCCACCAGTTCATTTAAATCGTGGTGGAATTGGTCAAGCGTTTTTTGCCAGCCCGCCGCGTCGGTGACGGCATTTTTGGCAGGCCAGAGTCCCTCCGGGAAGGGCAATTCCTTGTAATTAGGATTTTGAATGTAATCCAGAATATCCCACTGGCAAATCCGCAGATGTTCCAGCAAATGCCAGAAGGTATAGTCCAGTTTGGGCGGACGGGTGTTGATGTGTTCCATCGGGAAATTGGCAATGGCCTCATCAAACGACATATGCGCTTGACGGAGGGTTAATAAATTGACCAACTGCTGGCGTAAATCATCCATTTGTTTAAAATCCTCAAAAAGTGCTTGACTTAGAGCGCACTCTAAGTTGTAGAGTCTAGTGTATGGATACTTTACTGACGATTCAACAAGTTGCACAGGCCACAGGATTGAGCGAACACACCCTGCGGTACTATGAACGGATTGGCCTCATTCATTCGGTTCATCGGTTGGAAAATACCCATCGGCGCTACACGGAAGCGGATGTAGGCTGGATTAACTTCCTCAACAAATTACGCGCAACAGGCATGTCGATCCAGCAAATGTGCGCCTATGCTGAATTGCAACGGCAGGGGGATTCGACGCTGCCGGAACGGTTAGAGATGCTCAGGGCCCATCGGGAAAAAGTGGTGCAGCATATTGGCGAACTGCAAGAACACCTTGCGATTTTAAATTGGAAGGTGGAAAACTATCAGAAAATTGTGTCCAAGCAGACGGTGGAATTGCAACCTTAAAATTCCCTAGTCTTCCTCATCCTCCGCAAATAAATTTTCGTGGATGCGCTGCTGCCAATCGGTGAGCGCATCCGTAATTTCAGTGGCAGCCGTGATGAGAACAGGCGTGGCTTCGGTGGATTCATACAAAATCAAAGCGCCGCAGACGGAGGCCAGCCGTTTCAAAATGTCCAGCATCGTGATTTCTTGGCAGTCGCTCCCCAGAAAATGAAAATGAAACCGACCATCCGCTTGTACACTGCCCAAAATATAAGCGTAGTTATCTGAGTGCAGTTCGCCTATGCTGATTTCCCATGTGTCGCCGCTTATATTTTTCGCTGTGAGGGGCATTGCATCCAAAATGCGGGTCAGTTCGTCCAAGGTCGGATAACGGCCTGTCTGCGCTGGAATTGATTCATACCCCGCGTGTTGCAACCATTCGCGCTGGCTGGCATCATCTGGCAACAGTGGCAACACCCCCCAATCAACCGACATTGAAATTATCCTAACTTAACTATTGGACAAGGCAATTAGACTTTAAATGAATCCAACTTTTGCGGACGGGATATATCCCGTCCCTACAGGTGGATTTCTCGTAGGGACAGCATCCATGCTGTCCGCAATCATTTGGTTTTTAATTGCTTTGTCCATATGTTCTATCGTGTGAGTTTATCGCTGTCGTGTTCAACTCACCGGAAAAATCAAACAGGTGGTCGTGGCGTGGGCGTAGAGTTTCCCCTGTGCGTCCCGGATTTCGGCTTCGGCAGTTCCCATCTGCCGCCCGACATGAATCGCTTTGGCTTCGCAGCGCACAAACCCTGTCTCAATGGTCAAGGCACGAATTAAATTAACATTGAGCTGGACAGTGGTATAGGCCACGCCCTTGGGCAATTTACTTTGTACCGCGCAGCCCAGCGCCGAATCAAGCAGGGTACAGGCGATGCCACCATGCACCACGCCTATCGGATTGTAATGAAATTCGGCGGGCGTTCCCCCGAAAACAGCGCGGCCTTCTTCGACTTCCAGCAGGGTATAATCCAGCGTCATGGCGATGGGCGGCGGCGGAAAATCCCCGCGTAAAATCGCCTGCAAATATTCCAAGCCACTCATTTCTAGGGCGGCGTGTGCGCCAATCATCGGGTCTGCCCATGTTACGGTGCGGGTACGGTTATTTTCCATTTTTTATGCTTGCTCCGGGGTTAAGGTATCTACATAGTGCCACAAATGCTCGGCGGCACGCTGAATATGCGTCGAATCGCCGTACAATTTGCTCATCATGATTGCGCCTTCCATCATAGAAAGAATCAAGGTCGCTAGCCTATCTGCGTCCACGTCGGCACGGATTTCCTGCCGTTCGATGCCTTTTTGTACGGTGCGGACAATATACTCACGCCATTCCGTCATGGCTTGCTGGGCTTTTTCGCGCAAGACGGGGTGGGTGTCGTCCGCCTCAATAGCCAGATTCATGATAAAACAACCACTTGATAAAATGGGACGGTCAATCAGGCTGTGATAGACGGCAATCACCCCGCGCAATCGGTCTAGTGTGTGGGGTTGGTCACGTAAAAATTCCCGCGCCCGTTGACGTACCAATTCTCCCCAATAGGTGAAGGCTTCCACCACCAATTCATCCTTGCTGCCAAAATGGTTGTAGATGCCGCCTTTTTCCAAACCCGTGGCGGCGGTTAAATCGCTGTAGGATGTGGCGTGATAGCCTTTGAGGATAAAAACTTGTGCGGCTTGTTCCAGAATATGCTGTCGGGTACGTTCCCCTTTTTGCATCTGTCTGCTCCCGATAAAAAACCAACCGTTCGGTTTTATTTAGTATAGCGAATGTAGGGGAAAGCGGCAAGGAATAGAAGACTTAGACGAAAATTTGGCTCACTTCAATGGATAAATCGGGGATAATTGAATTAGCCGTTAAGGTATCGCCCTCAGTGAATGGCTGTCCCTGCTGATTTTCTGAGGTAAAAACGTATAATACGCGACGATCAGGGTCAATAATCCAGACCAAGGGAACGCCATCTTGTAAGTATAAAAGGGCTTTGTCACGGGTTTTGGCAAAGGTATCATTGGGTGACATGACTTCCAATGCAATATCGGGGATAAGCTGCATGGGTTCGTTGCGCCAATTTGGATGTGTAGCTTGATAATCGGCTAAATTTTGTGCTGTTATATAAATCATGTCTGGAATACGAGAACCCGTCACCCAAGTAGGGTCACTTGTCAAAACAAAAGTCGCTTCAAGAAAAGTTTTACCTAGACCGAGCGGCTCAACCTGCCTATCCATCAGTTTAGAAAGTTGATTTGCAATATAGATTGGCCCAAAGACGGACGGTGGCACAGGAATGATCTCCCCATTAATAAGTTCAAAGGGCTGTTGGTCAAATTGGTGAATGAAATCTGCCATACTCATACCAATTTTGAGTGCTACGGGGGTAGTCATTGCAGCCATCCTACTAAATTCAATTCCCTATACTATAGCATATCATCTTTTGACGAGCAGCCCGTTGAGCATCACATCAATGAGTTCTTCGGCCATCTGCTGGCGGGATTTAATCAGGGTGTAAT
The DNA here is from genome assembly GCA_964639245.1 of uncultured Anaerolineae bacterium. Classification (GTDB taxonomy): domain Bacteria; phylum Chloroflexota; class Anaerolineae; order Aggregatilineales; family J027; genus SB15. Next base: position 144,904 of record CAZXCU010000007.1, on the reverse strand, counting down.
CAGGGGTGGCGTGCAGTCCTTCAATCATTGAGACGATGCCCGCCCCGACCATACCCACATCGGGATGATGAATTTCGCCGCGTTCCTGTGCCGCTTTCATCAAATTGCCCACGGGTTCAAGCAGCGCTTCATAGGCCAACCGCATCAAACGGCGTGATTCAGGCTGCGGAATCGATGGCATGTCGGAATTGGTCATGCGAATCAAATCCATCGGGGGTTGCGACAACAGCCAATGCGCAACGGCAAACAACTGCGGGCGGACATGCACCGCCGCGCTGCGAATTGCCTGCTGCATCCCTTCCGCATGGCGTTTTAGATTGCGTTCCATGACCTCAATGTATAGCTGCTCTTTGCCACCCGGTGCATGATGATACAGCGACGCATGACGGATGCCCACCGCCTCCGCAATATCACGCAAGGTCACCGCTTTGTAGCCGCGTTCGGCAAAGAGTTTTTCCGCCGCTTCGAGTACCCGTTCGCGGGCTTCTGAATTTTCCACAACAACCCCTATTGACAATCGCATTGAACGGATTATACTACCAAATTGTAGGTCGGTACATATCTTATACAAAAGTTTGGCAAATTAAAAACATCTTGCTAAATTGTTATTATCAGAGGCGGGCATTGTTAGGAACGCCATTTTTTTAGCTATTAAAACCTACCAACAACTTTGTAGGGGAGAAAATCGCAGGATGTTCAGGACACGAACTCGTAAAATTCTCAGTGATATTTGGGCGCGTAAGATTCGCACCCTACTCACCGCCGCTAGTATTTTTATCGGGGTGTTCGGCGTGGTGTCGCTCACTTCCGCCGGAGAAATTCTGGTCAACCAGCTCGAAAAAGATTTACAGGCCGACAAACTCGCCATGATTCGCGCCAATGTGGTGGTGAATCGCGGCGTGGAAGTTGATAATGAACAGGTCTTCACCACCTTACGTGAACAACCCGGCGTAAGCATCGTCGAGGGACGGGCGAGTTTCCCGCTTTTTTGGAAATTAGGCGATGAAGAACGCTTCCGGGAAGGCGCGATTGTGGCACATTCCGAGCCGTTTGACCAATCGCAGTTGGAACCCAACCGCTTGATAGAAGGCCGCTACCCCGACTCCACCGGCAACCCAGACCAGATTGAAATTGTCATCGAACGGCGCATGGCAGACGAATTTGAGTTGGGGGTGGGCGATACGCTGGAAATGCGGGTGCTGTCCGGCGCACAGGGGGCAGAAGTTAAAACCGCGACAGGCGAAATTGTGGGGATTGTCTTTCAGCCCTATGAATACAGCAGTTTGGGCAACGTGGTTGACCGCAAAACGCTGGTATTAGCCACCTATCCCGACGCGCAATATCTGGCGGGCTTTCGCGGCTTTAATCAGATTTACGTGCGTTTTGAGGATTTCGCCACCGCCGAAGCTGAAAAATCCAACTTTATCAGCGCCATTAGCGAAACGGGTTATGTCCCAACCTTTACCGCCATCGAAGATCCCGAAAAAAATGGACAAATTGAAAGCACCCGTTCCACCAACAATTTGCTGGTGATTCTGGCAATGGCAGCGTTGATTGTCTCTGGCTTTTTAATTGTCAACGTGATTAACGCGATTGTGGTAGAACAACGCCGTCAAATCGGGTTGATGAAATCGCTCGGTGCATCGGTGGGTGATACCTTTTATATGTATATTGGTATCGCGTTTACCTATGGGCTGCTGGGGGTGATTCCGGGTGTGTTGCTGGGGCTGCCCGCCGGCTATGTGTTTGCACAGGGGTTGGCGGTGCAATCCCAAACCATTGTCGAAGAATTTGTGGTGTCGCCGCTTGGCTTGGTGCTGGGGATTTTCGTCGGGTTGGCGATTCCGGTGCTGGCAGCGATTATCCCCGTTTTGAGTGGAACACGGGTCAAAATTCTGGAGGCCATGACCGATTTCGGGATTAGTGCTGATTTCGGGAGCAGTGCTTTGGATCGTCTGGTGGGGAATTTGCCCCTGCCTGTCAGTTTGCGGCAGGCGGTTCGCAATGCCTACCAGAAAAAATTCCGTCTAGCGCTGACGGGCATTACTTTGACACTCGCTTTTGCCTCATTCATGGGAATTTATGCGGTGTTTTCCTCGCTGAATGCGCTGGTCGAAAACGCCTTTGACTCCTTTGGTTATGAATTTGCGATTGCGCCCAACGAAGGGCAAGACTTAGACACCCTCAATACGCTGCTCACCGAAAATATTGAGGGGATCAAATCGGTAGATCCGGCTTCGTCCCTCTCGGTTGAAATTGAAGGCTTTGAACCGCCGCCCACGCAGGCTGGCCCGCCCGGATTATTCGCGCAGGGGGTGAATACCGCCAATCCAAGCCTACTGGATTTGGACTTGGAAGAAGGGGAGGCGTGGACGAATGACCCCGAACGCGATGGCGTGGTCATTACCGCCAGCATCGCTGAAGCCATCAACAAAGGGGCGGGCGACACCATCATCATGATCGGGGCCGGCAATCGGCAAGAATATGAAATTATCGGCGTGGCGAATTTCCCCACCGATTCGCTCTGGATGAATTGGGCGGATTTGGCGCAATTTGGTGGACTGCTGGATGAAAATGGCAACCCTTACCCCAACAGTTTTGCCGTTAGTCTGGAAGATGAAGAACTCACAGCGCGTCAGGTGGATGATGTCATCACCGAAGCGAATGATGTGCTGGTGGGGAATGGCATTTCCTCCCGATTTACCAATCAGGTCGAAATTGCCGAACTCATTACCACCATCGTGACCGGATTCGGTATTATTTTGAGCCTTGCCGCGCTGCTCATTGCGCTGGTAGGGGCGGTGGGGTTGCTGACGAGTCTTTCGATGAGCGTGTTTGAACGCCAGAAAGAAATCGGCGTGATGCGCTCGGTGGGGGCGGGGTCAGGCGTGATTGTGACCCAATTCCTTGCCGAAGGGTTGATTGTCGGGGTGGTGTCGTGGACACTCAGCGCCCCCTTAAGTTATCTATTTAGCAAAGGGTTGGTGAACGCGCTGCCCTTTGGCGGGACGTATGAACTGCCGTACCCCCCGATTTCCCTTGTCTTGGGATTTGTGGGGATGGTGGTGATTGTGACAGTGGCTAGTCTGCTGCCCTCGTTGGCGGCTGCTCGCAAAACGGTATCGGATATTTTGCGATACCAGTAAGCAATTCAGCTTGGGGGTGGCACGTCGGGCGATGTGCCATCTTTTTTTAAGGGTTCACCCTGATATTTTTCCCCATAATAGGCCGCGATAAATTCAATATGCCCGACGATATGCTGCTGAAAATCGTCCAGTTCTTCCGCCGGAATCCACAGTTCTTGATGTTGCTTGCCGCCCACCTGACGCACCTCAAAGCGGGCGAGATAGGCTTTTTGCACATGGAATCGGGTGACAAACCCCGCGTAGCCCGAAAATAGGTCTTTGGTGTTCCAATCACGGGCGATTTGTTCAGCATATTCAAAATTTAGCACGGGGTAAAAAATCGGTTGTTCGGGCAGGCGCGGCGGAAACTTTCCTGTTTCTAAAATGAGTTCGGCTTCTTTCAGCCCCACTGGACGGTATAAAATTTGGGTTTCAGTTTGCATATTTTTCTCAACAGGTGAGTTTGCGACCACTCTTGCTTATCTCAGCCCTAATGACTTCTGGACTTTTTAGGGAGCAAAGGTTTTTCAGTGACTAAATCATAGCCGAGTATTTCGCTGGTTTGCTTCGCTTGTCCCCCAATCGCTATGGCAATCTCCCAAACTGTATCCATCGCAATTTGTACTTGGACTACCTCTAAACAATTCAACTTATCCGCAGCGAGTTTTTCGGCAAGTTTGGTGTAGATTAAAGCATATTCGCCAAAATGGTCGCGGGGATTATCTTTTTTTTCAATTTTTAATTCACCGCGCAATTGGGCGGTGGTACGTTCCCACAAGCCTAAATATAGTTTATCCGTAGCTTGGGCGTAAAGATAAGTCGGCGCATTTATCACAGCGGCTTGTAGCGCTTCGACAAATTTTTTGCGGGTTACGATGCCCTCGACCCGCGCTTCAATCCAGCTTTCGGGTTTGCCTAACATTCTGTAGCGGTCTACGGCGCGGTCAAGCGAACGGAAAATGCCCATTTCAGGGTCTTCAATGTCTTCGAGGCGTTCAGCCCCGACTTGAGCCAGCCAAAGTTTCATGGGTTCTGCTTTGGGAGAAGGAATGGACTGGATCAGACGCAAAATCTGTTCCGTATTCATGACATCTGTTAGATAACGTTTTCCGTCAGAAGCGACCAATTTCAGTCGGTGACAATTTGTAAGCGACTCATTCCCTTCGCGTTTGAGGCGACCTTTCAAAACATGATAATAATTTTTTGCTTTTTTGACATCTGCATCAAGTAAAACCGCCACAATGTCCATGACAGAATAGTACCATTCATCTTGAAACCATTCCTTACGTATTTGACTCCCGTCAATGCGGTCAGAAGGGATCATGTCGTTCATTTTTAGCCCCAGTTAGTTCATTAGTATAGACGACTTACATTTTAAGACAACTTTGAGAAAGATGCAAATTTTTATACCCCTTCTTTTTCAGGTTAAGTGTTCTTGATTTTAATAATATTTATTTATACGAGATTGATGCTGCCCAAGAGTCGGCGTTCGGGGACTTTTTTCGCCCAGATGACCGCAATCCGCCGCAGAAAAGAAATTTTCTGTTCTTCGGTCATGTATTGGCTAAAGTCGTGGTTTTTCCAGTATTCATAATTCAGGTAAATCGCGTGGCGATTCTGGCGGATTTCGCCCCAACACACCTCATTAAAACGCTGACAGGTGCGGTACAACACCACGAATAATTCCTCCGCGCTGAGGTAACGATGCCATTGTCCGGTGTATTGTTCGCCATAAAATGCGGCGGTGATTTCAATTTTGCCTTCGATGTGCTGGTGAAATTCGTCCAACTGTGCGGCGGGAATCCACAGTTCGGTATGATATTCGTCCCCCACGACCCGTTCTTTGAATCCCTCAAGATAGGATTTTTGGACGCGAAATTCGGTAACGAACCCCGCATAATTGGTGGTCAGTTGGCGAGTGTAACGGTCACGGGCAACTTCTTCCGCGTAGGCAGCATTCAGGTACGGATAAAAAATTGATTCTTCGGGCGGACGCGGGGGAAATTCGCCTTTAACAAGAATCAATTCCGCTTCTTTCAGCCCCACCGGACGATAGAGGGTGCGGGTCTGTTCGCTCATACACCACTGACCTTACAATACGAAAATACGTAAAAAGGACAACCACAATGGGTATCATTATAGCGATGGGCGGGGGTGAAATGCGAGTGGGGGAAACCCTGCCCCTTGATCAACAAGTTGTTTTTCATACGGGTAAATCGTCGCCAAAAGCTTTATTTATTCCAACCGCCAGCAGTGACGCAGTAGACTATTATGGCACATTTCGCGCAATGTACAGCGAAAAACTTGGCTGCGAAACAGACGTGCTGTATCTGATTCGGGAGAATCCGACGTTTGCCGAGATTGAGTCGAAAATCGCATGGGCGGATTTGGTGTATGTGGGCGGGGGCAACACCCTCAAAATGATGCGACGCTGGCGGAAATTGGGGGTGGATGGACTGCTGAAAAATGCCCACCAAAACGGAACGGTGATGGCGGGTCTCAGCGCCGGGGCAATTTGCTGGTTTGCGTATGGACACAGCGATTCGCGTTCATTTTCGGGCAAAAGTGATTGGCAGCATATCCGTGTGCGCGGGCTGGGCTTGGTGAATGCGCTGTACTGTCCACATTTGGATTCGGAAAACCGTACCCTGCCGATGCACGAAATGATGAAAAAATATCCTCAGCAGGTGGGGATTGCCTGTGAGGATCACTGTGCGATTGAAATTGTGAATAATACCTACCGCATTATTGGCGCGGGCAATGCGTACCGATTTGAAGTTCAGCAGGGCAAGGTCGTGCAAACGCTGATTGAAAAATCCGACGATTATACGGGCATCGCGGCTTTGATTTCGCGGCGGTAGGTCTGCACCCGGTCATTGAAATTTTGCACATCGATGGCGGGCGCAATCAGAATCGATTCGGCAAAGGTTTGAAATTCTGGGGTGTGCAGGGCGGGTCTTCCGGTTGCCAGACTGACGTACATGAATTCCACCCACCCCAGCGATTTTAACCGTTTGCCGTCTTTGTCCAGCATCAAACCTTCAACCAGCAACGTCCGTTGGGTCAGGTGAATCAAACGGGTACGAATCAAGACTTCTTCCATCAACAGGGCGGGTTCAAGGTAAGCAATCTGTGTTTTGATGACTACCCAATTTTCGGTCATGTGCGGGGCAAACAGCTTGAAGCCATAAAATTGTTCAAGGTGGTCTTGGCGGGCATTCATGAAATAGTCAATGTAACGGGCATTGTTGAGATGCCCGAAGGGGTCGCAATCCTGAAAACGAATGCGAGTCGTGCTGGAGGGTTCTTTTTCGTAGGACATGGCGAGTCTCCGCTAAGATTTTCGGGTCGGATTGAATTATGAATTTTTGAAACCAACCGTTCGGTTTTATATTCTCATATTTTTGAGGTTTTGTCAACTACCGCAAAGCATAGGTGCGAAATTTGCCTAAAAATGGCATAGTTAATAAAAAGAGGATTCCCTTTATGATTATTGCTCATATTTATGTTCAAGTGAATGCTGACCATCTGGAGACTTTTATTGCCGCGATTACCGAAAATGCCCGCCAAAGTGTGCAAGAACCGGGCATCCTGCGGTTTGATGTCATGCAGCAGGCCGATGACCCCACAAAATTTGTTTTTGTCGAAATTTACGAAGGGGATGATGCCGTCGCAGCGCATCGGGACAGCGCCCACTTCAAAGCCTACCGCGAGGCCGCCGGCGATTTAATCGTTGCGCGGGAAGTGGTGCGCTATAACACCATCTTTCCCAGCGAAATCAAGAAAAATGGATAGGAGCAGGAACAAATGAAGATTAGTATCATCGGGGCGGGAAATGTTGGTGGGACATTGGGCATGTTGTGGGCGCAAAAAGGCCATCAAATTACTTTCGGGGTACGGGATGTCCAGAGCGAAAAATTGCTGACTCTGCTCAGTTCCATCGGAAAAAATGTGCAAGCGGCGAGTATGGATGAGGCCATTTTAGCGGGCGAGGTGATTGTGATTGCCACCCCGGCGAACGCGATCCGTCAGGTGCTGGAAACCGGCGATTGGAAGGGCAAAATCGTCATTGACACGACCAATCGGCTGGCCCCGCCGGAAGGCTCTATCGGGCTGGAAATTGCCGAAGCGTTGCCCACCGCGCATGTGGTGAAAGCATTTAACACGCTTGGGGCAAACAATTTCCCGAATCCGAATTTTCAGGGAATTGCGGCGAGTATGCTGATTTGTGGCGACAACCCGCAGGCCAAACAAGCTGTAGCGACCCTGACCCGCGAATTGGGTTTTGACGTGGTGGACGTAGGCGAGATGAGTTTTGCGCCACACCTTGAAGCGCTGGCAAAAGTCTGGATTGCGATGGCGCGTGGCGGATTCGGACGTGATTTTGCCTTTAAGGTACTGAAGCGATGAAAACGGATCGTCTGATGACGCTGGCAGATGGGATTTTTGCCATCGTCATGACACTGCTGGTGTTTGAAATGCGCGTGCCGGAAACCGCCGCCGATTTGTCCGGCGAACTGCGCGATTTAGTGCCGAGTTTTTTGAGCTTCATCATCAGTTTTGTCATTCTGGGGATTTACTGGGTGGGGCATCACGCCCAGTTTCAATTTATTACCCAGAGCGACCAGAATTTGATGTGGCTGAACATCCTGTTTTTGATGTGCATTTCGCTCGTGCCGTTTTCGGCGGGGATGCTGGGGCGGCACGGGGATGAGCAACTCGGCGTGGTGGTCTACGGGGCAAATTTGATTGTGGTGGCGCTCTCGCATTGTGCCATGTGGTATTATGCCACGCGCAAGCATCGGTTGGTGGCGGCGGATTTAGATGCCTCGCTTATCCGCTTGGGGATTCGCCTGTCGCTCATTCCGATTGTGTTATATTTGTTGGCGATTGGGCTGTCTTTTGTGAGCAGCACGATGAGCATTGTGGTGTATGCGCTTGTCCCGATTCCCTATGTGACCGGGTATGTGTATAAAAATTAGAGGATTTTAAGCAATGACCAAATTGGCTATTGTTATTTTGACGGTGGTGGTGGGAATTTTCCCCGTTGTGCTGGCTTCTCCCTCTGCTGCCCCGGCTGACCATCCCCTGCTGGCGATGATGGCACAAGTTCCCGCCAGCGTCCCAGAAAGCGAAGAAGCCTCAAGCCTGAGTTACGTGGATTATCGTGCCAATGAGCAAGCCCGCGCAGGCGTGCCGACTTATGAGAGTTGGGCAGCATGGGAGGCGGATGACAGCGACGCACGCAAATTATGGGTGGTGAATTCAACGCGGCTTCAATCTGGCCCACCGGCGATTCTCCAATCGCTGTCGGTGTTGGACACCATGCCCGAATGGATGGGCTTTGATGCGTTTGACGTTGACCGTGCTTTGACCTTCGGTATTATTCCGCAAAATGGCACGATATACGCGGGTGAATTTGATGAACAGGCGATTGCAACCGCCCATACTGCCCGCAATTATACCTCCACAGACTTGAATGGCTTTACCCTGTGGTGCGGGGCGGTGGGCTGCGAAAACGGTTACCAGCAGGATTTACAAAACCGCCAACTTGCCAATATTTTTGGCGGGGAACTGGGACGCGAATTTCCATTTGCAGTCGCTGACAATGTGATTCTAGTGTCTGGCAGCAATACCCTCGTTGAATCGATGGTCAGTACCGCACAGGGCGAAACACCGAGTCTGCTGGATTTGCCCGCCTACACCGCGATTGCTGAAGCCAGTGTGCAAGGGGACGCGCTGCTCGTTCAAGCCCAATTTTACGAACCCGATTTTATTGGCAGGATCGATTTTCGGGACGAGGTTTTAGCGGGTTACGGGACGCTGCCTGCCTATGAACTGGTTGGTTTTGTAGACCGTCAGGATGGCACAGACCAGCTTGCAATCCTGCTGGCGGTGTATGCTAACGAAGCTGATGCTCAACTGGCAGCCAGCGAATTGACCGCCCGCCTCGAAAATTTTGGACGCAGCCCCGGCGAGTCGTTTCTTGCTGAATCGCAGGTCAACGGGCAAATGGATGAACCAATGGTTTATGCGAGTGGGGAAAAATGGGTGGCGGTGGTGACAGCCCGTTACGCCCTTCAACCGACTCCCGAAGGCGAAGACCCTACCCCGTCCGGTTGGTTGTTTAGAAGCTGGATGGCGGCGCTTAATCGGGGTGTGTTTGCGCCTATCACAATTACGGAATAAGCATGACTCGAATCAGTGTCGTGATGTCGGTGTACAATGGCGAACGCTATCTCGCGCAAGCCATCAACAGCATCTTGAACCAGACCTATACAGATTTTGAGTTCATCATTCTGGATGACTGCTCCACCGACAGCACGACGCAGATTTTGCAAACATACACGGATACGCGCCTTAAAATCGTGCGTAATCCGCAGAATCTCGGCTTAACGAAATCGCTCAATCTTGGGTTGCAGATGGCACAGGGGGACTATATCGCCCGTCAGGATGCCGATGATATTTCCATGCCGACTCGTTTAGCGGAACAAGTCGAATTTTTGGACGCGCACCCTGAAATTGTCCTCGTATCGGGCAATATCGAACAAATTGACGCGGACGGCAAAAAAATCGGCTTTTTGAATCGGGCTGCACCTTCGGATTGGGTTCGCTGGTACATGTTGTTTTATAACCATGTGAGCGGGCATAGTCAGGTGATGTTCCGTCGGGCTGCGGCACTGCAAGTGGGCGGGTATAACGAAGAACGCCGCTACAGTCAGGATTATGAATTGTGGCTCAAATTGCTGACACTGGGCGAAATTGCCATGCTGCCCCGTACATGGCTGCAATGGCGCACACATGGCGCGAATATTTCCACCCAAAAATTTGCCGAACAGGAAAATTTGAGTCTACGGGACAGCCAACACGCGCTTTCAACGTTGCTAGGGCGCGAACTGGAGTTAACAAGGGTTGCCCACTTACGCGGATTCTGGCTTGAACCGTTTCCCCCGGTGGCGGACAGCGCCCGCATCCACACGCTGATTCAGGAAATTTACGGGGGATTTTCCCCCTCTCTGTTTACGGAGAGGGGGCAGGGGGGTGAGGTCACAACAGCGATTGCCGAACGATTTTTTCGATGGGCGCGTTCGGTTAGTATCCGACGGAATCCCTTAGACAAACTGCGCTTGTGGTCATATGCGTGGCGCTGGCAGTTAAGATAAATCTCAGGATTATTGATTCAATTCGCCTATTTGAACATTGTCCAAACAAGATTCATCATAGCCAACAAAATATTCTCCGCGAATTCGTAATTCGTCCAAATCACCTAAGATGCTTTGGATTTGCGATGCACTCGCGGGTTTTCCATCTGTTAAAACCCATCCTGCATCATCAGAAAAAGTCACCCAATAATTTTGCCATTCCTGAATAACCGACGGGTCATCAATATCATAGTAGAGGTAGATATTGCCGCTCCGAAGTACAATGTCATTGTCGGTATGAGGTTCTGCGCCTTCATCACGATATAGCACAATCAAATCAAAAGACATCGATTCCCCATAGAGATCGGAAAAATCCCCTTTGTAGGGAGCAATATAATAATAAGTTACCCCCATTACACCATCTTTTCCTACCAGCGAGGTCGTCGAATTCCCAAAACCACATCTTAAGCGGTAAAGCGGGGAGTCCCCATCCATGCGCCAGTTATCGGTGGACTCATTGAAATTATTGACAATCGCAATATCTTCAGCACCAATGACAATGGTTTTGCGAATCTCCTGAGTGTGGTTTTCTTTGTCTGTAACAGACAGGCTGACAACATATTCGCCACTTCGCGGATATGTATGGATAACCTGATTTCCGCTATCAGTTTCCCCGTCTCCCAAAATCCATATACTTTCAACAATCTCTCCTTGGGATGTACTCACAAATGAAATTTGGTAGGTATCAGGAATTTGTGTATAGGTGAAATTAGCGCTTGTTTCTGTCTTTTGGCAAAAAGGTAGATCGATACTTTCGCAAAGCGTGGGAAAGAGAGCAACAAAACCGGTCACAGCAATAATAAAGGCAGTTATAGCCCCCAATATTCCTAACAACTTCATGTACACAGACGACTCTTTATCACCTTTCATGGCTGTAACTCCATCCTAATAGTAATAAATTAATGACATATATGAAACGTAGCAGGAAAAGGGGTTGGCATCCAGTGTTGTTTAGCCTATTTTCCAAGTGCTTTTGAGCGTAAGGAGTAGGTTTTTGTTGCAGGAAGGAATGGTAAATTTTTGTTTACTTTTCAATGCTGGCTAGTTGAAAGACTAGCCATGTGGCTAGGCAAAATTACCCCCGTTTAGCAGATATGCCCCCCCTATGTTTTCGCTATTATAAAGACATTAAAGGTGCAGGGAGTAGAGTTCCATGAGCAACACGAAATCGGTCTTAATTGTAGAAGATAACGAAGCCATCAACGATATGTTCAGCCGCTACCTTTCCAGAATGGGTCTGCAAGTGCAAAGCGCCTTGGGGGTCAAAGATGCGCTCAAAAGTCTCAATTCCAACAACCCACCCGCGCTGGTTATTCTGGACTTGGGTTTGGAAGATGGCGACAGCAGCGACATTCTGGACTGCCTGCGTACCCGCGAAGACATCAAAACCATCGTGGTTTCCGGCAGACTGTACAGCGCAAACGACGGCCTGAGTAATTACCATGTCGATTATACCCTCTTAAAACCGGTGAGTCCGTCTGGCTTGGCGGCGCTGGCGAAATCGGTACTCTAATTTATTGCTAACCGTAAATTCACTGGCCTAAAGACCAGCGTTACTGACTAACACAACTTAAGGAACAAACACATGGGACAGCTCACTTTCTGGCATGAAAACAATCAAATTCTAGGAATGCAGCTTTGGGGGAAAATTACCCTCGCGCAGCTGCACCAATTGAACCTGAATACCTTAAAATTGCTCGACAAACAAACCTTGCCCGTCGGTTTGGTTATTGATCTGACTGAAGTTGAAAGTTTTCCTGACATAGACGCGGAATTTTTAGACAGCCAAATTTACCTGACTCACCGCAAACTTGATTGGGTGATGGGTTATGGCGAAACGGGTAGTCTTGCCATTGCGAAGGCCGCGAAAACCTATGGCAAAGCCTTTCCAATCTTTGAAACATGGGCTGAAATTGTCGACTGGTTGGGATCGCTCGACCAGCATATTTTGTGGAGTGAATAATGAACACCGTGACCACCACGCAGAGCGAATTTTATATTCTTGGGCATGGGGTGACGCTGGAATGGCAGCACCAGAAAGAAATTTATGTTTTTACTTTTCAGATGGTCACGCCAGATGCCGTCGACAGCTACATTGAGACCTATAAAAAATTAATTCATCGCTGGCACAGCCCGCTGCCCTTGCATGTTCTGACCGTGCTGGATTCTACCGAAGGGGCGCTGACGGCCTATTTCCGTGTGCGCTTGGCGGAAATTTTTGCTATGCCGCAGTTCAAAGCGCTCCTGCATAGCCGTTCCGCGTTTGTGCTGCAACGTCCCTTTTTGTTCTCAACAGCGCGGCTGCTGGCCTACCAGCAGATTCGTTTTACCGCCATCAACGATGCGATGCAAACCTTTTTTGATTACAACGAAGCCGTCCAATGGCTGACCAGCAGTTACACCTCTGAGTCAGAATGAAAATTATTCTGACTCCCGCCAGCTTGTCAGGCGCGATTTGCCCTCGACATACACATTAGAAAACGCCGAAGTCACCGACAACTCAAATAAAATGTAGCGTTCGGCAGGCGGGTAACTTGCCGCTTGGCTGGCGGTTTCACGGGTGGTTTTGTCGTCTGTGAACTGTGCCAGACCATTGATGAAAAATTCGCCCTCTTCGCCGGATGAGAGGGTCACGAGCGAGTGCATGGTGTAGCGCCCATCCCGTTTTAAATCTTCTCCTTTAGGGGAGGTCGGTTCCATGAACAAAAATAAACGTCCTGCTCCTAAAATCGGCGTGACGGGATGCACACGCGGCGACCCATCTTTTTTAAGCGTAGCGAGATAGGCCACCCCGCGTTTCAAACGTTCTGCCCCGAATGCCGCGAGTTCCGGCGATTTTTCTGCAAATTCACCCCATGTTGCCATGTCAAAAATGTTCCTTTCCAGATTTATAATTGGGATAACAAGCGCCCACGCTGAAAGGTTTTTGCCCCATACCACAGCATGATAGTGGTGATGATCCACAAAATAAGACCGACCAACAGCACCACCCCTACACTAAAATACAGCAATCCGCCCACCTGACCAAACAGCAGCATCAAAACAGGCAGCACCACCGACCCGCCTAGTTGATAGGCTTCTTGAAAGGTACTCACCCGGGAGGATACCAGCACCATTGCGCCCAAGCCCAATCCGGCGGCGGCAGGCGCAACCCACAGCACCAGCACGACCCACATCGTGGTTGGAAAAAACACCCGTTCCATGACAGGCCACGCGACGATATTTACCACCACCGCATAAATAACAAAGGACAAGAAGGTAATTGCCAGCGCGGACACCCATGGCGGAATGACTTTCGCCAGATACAATTCGGTATCGGTGGTGGGCGAATAAATAACCGCTTCGAGCGTTTTACGCTCTTTTTCCCCCGCGAAGCTGTCCGCCGCAATCACATTGGCGGTCATCAGGGGGACAATCAGAAACAAAGGGGCGAAAATATAGACCAGCCCCATGTACAGCATTTTGTCCTGCATCCGGTCAAATTGCGCGAATTGATCTTGGAGACTCTGCGGGAATTTTTCCAGCAAATTTTCGGTTTCTGCTAAATCGCTCTCGGACATTTTTGCTTGCGTCATCGCCACGCCAAAAATAGCCGGCAGGAGTACCAACATCAAGAGTGGCACAATCACCAACGGCATGATGACCGATTTGCTCTGCCGAACAACCTTTAAATCTTTGCGAACAATCGCTCTCATCGCACGCCAATTCATGCGGGGGTTTCTCCATGTAAGGTAAAGTAAATGTCCTCTAGGGAGGCTTCTTGTGGAATCACACTGTAAAATTTAATGTGCTGCTGGAATAGGGCAGTCAGTAAATCGGGAATTTGTTCGCGTGTTGCCCCCCTCACTTCGAGGCTGTTCCCGTTGGGAGTCACAGTAATCCGGGGAAATTGGCCTAAAATATGGGCGGCGTGTGGCACGGCTTCGGTTGTTAGTTCAATTTTAAAGCGGGTTTTGAGGCCGCTTTTTTCCGCGATTTCATGCAGCGTGCCGATTGCCAGCAGTTTGCCTTGCTCCAGAATCGCCATGCGGTCACAAATTTGTTGGGCTTCGGTCAGGTTATGGGTACACAGAAAAACAGTCCGTCCTTCCTGCCGACTCAACCGCCGAATCAAGTCCTGTACATGGCGTGAACTTACCGGGTCAAGGCCGGAGGTCGGTTCGTCCAAAAATAAAATCGGTGGCTCATGCACCAGTGCGCGGCACAAGGCCAAGCGTTGTTTCATGCCCTTGCTGTACCCGCCCGCTTTTTCATGCTGGCGGTCTGCCAGTTCAAACAGCGCCAACAGCGTGTCAATGCGCGGGTTGATTTGCGCTTTTGGCACGTTGTATAAATCCGCATAAATGAGCAGGTTATCGCGTCCGGTCAGGCGTTCGTCCAGCGATGGCGTTTCGGTCAACACGCCCGTTTGCGCCCGGATTTGCGCCCCATGTTCGGCAGGATTCATGCCCAATACGTGCATGGTTCCCCCGTCGGCTGCCAGCACCCCGTTTAGCAGACGGACGGTGGTGGTTTTGCCCGCGCCATTATGCCCTAGCACTCCGAAAATCTCCCCCGCCGCTACCTCCAATGTCAGCCCATCCACCGCCGTTTTTTCCCCGAAGCGGCGGGTTAAGCCCTGTGTCGTTATTATCGGATTCACGCAAAAAATCCCCTCATACTTGGTTTGATGGTATGCTAACAGGATGGTCAACTGTCCCTACTGTGAACAGCCGATGGAATCACTCGGTTTCATTGAATCTTACGACGAATTGGGCATCTACGTTGCAGATACTTACATTTGTCCACAATGTCAGTATCGTTTGGAGAAAGAACCTGTCTACGTGGGCGATTTGCCAGACCTGCCCTCTCATTCCGTACAGGCAGCCAACGACGGATAAAACGGATATTCCTCAAGCGGGCGGGTATCCAGTTCAAACTCATAGGGGGTTACGGGGGCAGAAAAATCATACAGAATCCGGTAATCGTCTATCACCTGCACTTGATAAGTGACATTGGCCTCCGCGAACAAGTAGTCGATGGCGGCATCCAAACAGGGCTGGTCACGGGTCATCCAGAATTGCCCGCCTTCTGCCTGTACCGTTCGGCTGTAGGGGGGATAGCGGTTAAAAATTTTGCCACGTGCATCCACCGGCAGGCTCGAATCAAAAATTAAATGTTCTCTGGAAAGAAACGTCAGCCGGAAACTCTCCCAGAAGGGCGCATACCCATACCGAAAATCGTGTTCCGCCAACCATGCCATCACCGCTTCATCGGTCAGGGCTTCGCGCTGGCGTGCCTCCCGTTCGACCATGAAATCTTTGAGCGTGGTTCCCGCATGAAAGACCAGCAGACTTGCCAGCATCCCCGCCGCAAGCGCTTTCATACGGATATGGGCAATCATCAGCGCGACTCCCAGCATAGCCGGCATCCACACGGGCAGCAGATAGCGTCCGGTGACATCGTAAATGGAGCTAAAAATGAAAATGAAAATCAGCACCGCGAAATTTAGGCCAATCCAGCGCGTGGGGGTGAGCCAGTGGCTGCGGGCGGGGGATGGGAGGGCATACCGCCAGCGTGTGATACTCCCTGCTATCAGGATGCAGTAGACCCCGCCTGCCAGCCAAACATGCCAGCCGCTTTCCAGAGTGCCTTCACGCGGGAAACGAAATCCGTATAACCCGGAGGCAGCAATCACCGTCAGGTAAAAATCGCGGATGGAAATAAAAGGGGTGGTGGTGAGATTCTCAAAAACGGGGTTGTCGTTGTCAGACCCGGTAGCCATCATGCCCGTGAGGGCATCCCATTCATGTTGCACATTGTAGAACCACCACGGCGCACTCCCGATAAAAAAGGCCACTGCTGCCAGCAAATACAATCGCCAGAGCGACCCACGAAAATGGGCTAATCCGAGCATCCCGGCGACCACGGCAGCGGTGATGATTCCCGCATATGACCACCACCCCAACCCGATGAATCCGCCCAGCAGCGCCCAATCCCATCCCCGCCGCGAACCTTCGATGGTGACTTTCCACGCGAACAGCCCGACCAGATTACTCAAAATGACCAGTTCGTTGTAGTCACCCAGCGCCACACTGGTATAAAACATCGCCATCGGGACAGGAATCGCCATCAGAAAAGCGGTCATTAGCCCAACACGCGGGCTGCCTGTAATCCGCCGCGCCAGCAAGTAGCTTGTCCCGACTCCGATGAGCATGAGCAACCCTTGCACGAGTCGAATCGTCTGAACCGACTGCCCCGCGACCACAAATCCAAGCGCAACCAGTATCGCGCCGAGACTGCCCATATAATTTTGTCCGTAAAAAAAAGTCGGGATGGGGTGTCCCTCAAGGATATGGCGTGCCATCAACCCGATGATGGCTTCATCCGAGTTAAAAAAATGATATTCCCCGGCAATCTGCCATCCCCGCCAGACTGCTGCAATGATGAGAATAAGCCACAATCCCCTAGATGCCTGCATGAAGTCAACCTTATGATGTTATGTAGTTAGTCCATATCCCCCCGCCACGAACAGCACCAGTAAAAATCCGTAGGCAAGTTCGCGTACTCCTAAAATCGCGGTGCGGGTGGGTTTGCGATAGTGTGAAATGCCGAAAATCGCACGCAGGAACAATACCACAAACGGAAACAGGCTGACAATCGGCACAACTTCGAGTAGCGAAATCACTGTGACGATTCCGAACGCCAATAAATTCAAATTCCATGTAAATGCTTTTTCAGCATGGGGGACATCCCGTCCTTTTTCAAGCTGTATGCGCGTGCGGATATACGCAATGGAAGGCACATTCCGCAGGGCAAGTAATCCCCACAAGAGCAGTGAGTCGGTGAGTTGCCAGCCAGCCAGCAGTGCGATTGCCGAAGCCACCGACCCTAAGGCCACTGACCCGCACACTTCCGGCAAAAAAGCACGGCTATCGTTGCGAAGGTCATAGCCCATTTGAATCAAGGCGAAGGGTGTGGCAACCATCAGAGGCAGCAAAAATTGGAGATGGGGTGCGGTGGCGAGTGTTGCCAGCAGGGTACAGACCGCCAGCACGCCATAGCCCATCAAAAAACGCTCTGCCCAGAGGGTACGCGGCAAACGCAAGCCTTTTTGGTAGTCTTTGAGGGTCATTTTTAAGGGTTGGTGGATGAGGAATACGCTCACGGCACACAGACTCAGCAGCAGTCCCGCCCATGATGCAGCCGCAAATAATCCTAAAAGGATCGGTTCAAGTAAAAACCCCCATCCGCCATGTTCGGCTGGCAGCGCCGCCGCCCGAATCGTTTTGCGTGAAACGGGAAAAGTGTCAATTGCCATCAGGTGTCCTTTGCTAAACTCACCAAAGTTTATCAAAGCTGACACTCATTGGGAGTCCGTCAAAAGGCATCAAATCCCGATGTCATCAAACACCCATCATGGTTGGGTAGCCAAGATAGGGGCAGGCTCAGGAATAGTTCTATTTTTGCGAAGTGCTAGCCCAATCCATAATTCCATCGCTTCCCGAATCATGGGCAAAATCGTTTCCCATGTTTCCGCGTGGGAAAAACAGCCGGGCAAGTCCGGGACTGCGATGCCATACCCTTCTTCATCAGGGGTAATTAATATCTGATAGGGAAGGTTGAGGTAATATTCAATCGTTTTCTCCATCATCCTCATCCTTGGCGGTCAATCGCTTCTAGTACCTGTTTAACAACGCACCTTACGCAAAATCATTTTGGGGTGATATTTTTTGTCCCCACCCTGCCTTCGGCTTCCCTCCCCATGCCTATGGGGAGGGATTGAGGGAGGGGATTTTCTTGCATCGCGTAATATAATTTAACAATATACACTGGAACATGAGATTTGTGGCTTGCAACTGCAATCGCATTTTCTTCATTGGGATGTGTGTAAATTGTATGAGAGCCTTTGTCTTCACACGCCTCAAAACCAAAGTCTGTCAGCACAGAATCCAATATTTCTTTACTTATTGTAACCTTTGGTTAGATTTTTGGAAAACAAGGACGCGATATATCACGTCCCTACGGGAAATCCACCCTAGCAAATTCGTAGGGACGGCATAGATGCCGTCCGAGCAATTCTAAATACTTTGCGAAGGTTACTTTATGGACAAAACAATTAGACTTTAAATGAATTCAACTTTAGCGGACGGGATAGATCCCGTCCCTACAAGAAATGTGCCTGTAGGAACAGCATCTGCGTAGCGTGCTGCCCGCAATCATTTGGTTTTTAATTGATTTGTCCATTACATTTTTAGGATTTTGGCGTATTTTCTGAAGGCGTTTTTCGCGTTTTGTCATTTTTTTCGTGCCAGCATAATCAGCGACGACCCGAACGGCATGTTGACCGTTCGCAGCAAATAACGTTCCAGATTGGTGATGTGATAGAGCAGGCTGTTGAGGGGTGCAGGAAGGGGTTGCAGTTCGGACTGAATTTCGACAGGGCCGCGCCGTTCCTGAAATTTATGCCAGAGCCGCACCCCGCCAACCATCGGGAACAAAGCGGCGAATCCATGCGTAAGGCGTTCAATCTGGACGGGTTGATCGTCTGCCAGCGCCCGTGTCGATTTTTTGTTGTAGCGCCGCACCGCATGAACGGCTTTGTGATGCCCTTCTGTCATCATCCATTGATAGGCAGGCACGACAATCACAATCAAACCGCCCGGTTGAGTCACGCGGACAAGTTCAGCATAGGCGCGTTTGTCCTCCACCCCGTCACATTCCAGAATATCCACACTCAATACAGCATCAAACTGGTTGGCGGGATAGGGCAGTTCGTTAATGGAGGCGATATTGGTACGGGGTTTTACGCCGCGTTCATCCCAGAAGGCAGCGGCATCGGCTGATAAATCGAGGCCATAGGTCTGGCGCGAAAGCTGGTTCAAACGCAGCATCAATCCGCCTGTTCCGCAGCCAGCATCCAACACTTTGCTGGTCGGGGTGACGGATGGGCGAATCAGGTCGGTTAAAATGTCATGGATATTCCGAAACCACCAATACGAGGTTTCGAGGTCGTACATGATGCGATATTCGGCAGTTTCCATGTTTAAAATTCTACGGGATACGGGTAGGTGTCGGGTTCTTGGGGGTTGTACTGTTTGTCTTTCATGAACACAAAACTGCCATCCGCCTCAAAAATAATTTTGTGCGATTCATGCGGCTCAAAATAGCAGCCTTCGTGCCGTTCTAGCACCAATTTATCCCGTTCGTAAGTGTCCACATTGATAATCGAAACGGTGACACGCCCACTCAGCAGCATAAAAAAGATGCGTGTTTCCTTATGATAGTGGTTGCCCAACACTGCGCCCTGCTGCATCGCGCCATAGACCAGACTTTCCCACTGCCCGGTGTTGAGCAGTTCGCAAAATTCGCCACGTTCATCCAACCGGACAAAGGAGGGTTTTAAAATTTCATGTGTTGCCATTAATCGATTCTCCTAAAACGCGCCACGAAAATACGATAGACATAGCCCATGCCTGTCCAGAAAAAACGCCAGATATTAGGGGCAGATTTGCTCACCCCCACTGCACGGTCGGTAAAATGATACGGCATTTCGTAGACAGTGAGTCCTTTGCGACGGGCGGTATACAAAAATTCCATGAAATATGCGCCGTAGCCTGTCGGAATCAGCGAGACTTTATTGAAGACATCCCGCTTGAGGACGACAAAGCCGCTATCATAATCTTTGATGCCATACCCCAAAACAAAGGTCGCCAAGCCGTTAATGATTTTGCTAGACAGCACGCGCAGTTGTTGACGGTCATCCAAGCCGCCGGGGGCATAGCGTGAGCCAATGACAATATCATATTCCTTGAGTTTTTCGATCATGGCGGGCAGCATAGAGGGTGGCATACACATATCCGCGTCCATCCAACCCACAATCCCCCCGCGTGATTCGATAATCCCGCGATTAAACGCAGACGCTAACCCTTTGGTGTCCACCCGACGAATAATGACCACACGAGGATCATTCATTTCTTCGACCAAACGCCATGTTTCATCGGGTGAATTATCGTCAACAACAATGACTTCGACAGGGGCGCGGACATGTTCAAAAATCGCGCCTACGGTGTTATGAATATTTTCACGTTCATTGTAGGTTGCCAGAATAATCGAAACGAGGGGTTTGTCCGTCGCTTGGGGTTGGTTGGTCATAGGCTCTCATCAGCTTAAAATATAGGGCATGTATTGTACATGGCGGGGGAAAGATGGGTAGGGGCGATTCAAAAAATCACCCCGGTGACCTGTGAAACGGGTTAGGCTTTGACCAAGGCTGCCAGCGCTTCAGTTTCGGTATCGTAGGCCGCAATCGGAATAGGGGGTAGTCCGCGTTCTGCCCGTGCCGCGCCCATATGGTTGATGGCGTGTTGCGCGTCTTTTGCCACCACCACGATTTTTTTGAGTTCGTCATGCAGCAGAATCGCCCATGCTGCTTGTAAATCGGTATAAGCAGGACGTTTTTCGCCTGCCACAATGAGCAGGGTAACACTCTCTAAACTATTATCGAGTTCTGCCAACAAGGTTTGAAACATCTCGCTGGATTCTGTCTCAGCATTCCAGCCATTCACCAATTCCACACGAAGAATATCCCATTCCGGGCGGGTAATTTGAAACATGCGTAACCCTCTTTTTTTGTAGAGCGTACCATGTTCAAACGGCTTTTTACGCTGTATAAAATCAACAAAACCCGTGTGGATTGTAACTTACGGAAGCGTCGGGTCGTAAATCTGAAAGTTGCCACTCAGATGCAGCAGCGCAAACAGATAGAGCAGCCCGTCGTAGTAGCGCCATCGGCCTACCGGAACCGGCAGATTCCAGAATTCTTCTACAAACTGCCATGCGTTTTCGTTGGTAGAAGCCATCGCAGCGACGGCATTCATAGCGATTAACCCTGTCGAACGGTGATTTGGTTCAACTGGTTCACCGTCAATCGTAAATTTGCTGTTGTATGCCCCCAAACCCGCGAAAAAATTTAACAGACGGTTGCTTTGCTCGATATGCCATGATTCCGGCGCAAACCACAGATAATCGACGGCGACGTTCATACTGTTACGCCACGCATCTGCGTAAAAATATTCGCCGTAATTGTCCCATGCTTTCGGTTCACCCGTAAATTCGGCATAGTTCGGCATCAAACCGGTTTCGGGATGGGCGGTTTTTTTCCAGAATGCGCGGCTGACGCTGGCAGCCTGTGACCAGTAATCGTTATCTTGGGCTGCCCACCGCGCCCACAATTCATAATAATACGGAAGGTGGTAGGATGGGTCAGTAAAGCTGCTGACTTCGCCCGGTGTCGGTACAAAAACAATCATCTGATATTCCGGGTCAAACATGGGGGTGGCGTGAACACTGTCTTGATGCAACATGGCGTTTAAAATCGCGTTGGCTTCGGCTTCATAATCATAGATGCCTTCCCCGTTGCCCCATCGCGCTGCGGCAAAAAACAGGGCAGTCACAAACCATTCTTCGCCGTCTGGCGCGGGGTTTTCGTCAATCTGTGTGCCATCGGGGGTGCAATGCCATGCAAAATAGCCTTTATACGCCCCGTCCGAATGATACATATAGGTTTTTGCCCATGTCCACAGGCGGTTAAATTCTTCTTTTTTATCCAGTTGGACAGCGACCATCAGGCCATAGGACATGCCTTCGCTGCGAACATCCTGATTGCCAATGTCCAGAATATAGGCCATGTCCTCCCCTACCGGGTAATAGATGCGTTCGGTCTCGTCGTCTCCGTAAAAAAGCTGCTGCCAGGTTTGCTCAATCCGCGCTTCAATCTCGGTTTCGGCAATGCCCCATTCCGCCAGCATATTACGATAGTCCCCGCTATAAAATGCGCCTTCACTGGGTGGGGTGGGGGGTGTTTGGGCGAGAAGCGTCTTCGACAAAAAAGTGAGCATTAGGAAAATTAATACAAGGGGTTTCATCATTTTTCCACTTTAACTTTGGGGGTTCTGGGTAAATGGACGGAAAATGTGCTGCCTTCGCCTTGCGTGCTTTCGACCCGAATGACTCCCCCATGTGCTTCAGCAATTTTTTGAGCAATTGCCAAGCCCAACCCCGCGCCGCCCGTTTGCGAATTGCGCGATGTGTCCGAACGGTGCAAGGGTTTGAACAACTTGGGTAAATGTTCGGGCGTAATGCCTACCCCATAATCTCGAATTGAAATTACGATTTCGGACGGGCATACACTGGAGATGATCTCAATCGGTTTGGCAGCATTGGGGCTAAAGAAAATCGCATTTTTGAGGAGATTGTGAAACAGGTTCGCCATTGCCTCGACATTCCCCAGTATTTCAGGGATGGGTGGGTTCGGGTGGGGCTGAATGTCAATATTTTTTTGTGCCGCAAGGGGCATAACCGATTGAATGACTTGCTGAAGCAAACTGTTCAGGTTAATTGGCTGCATGGTCAAGTCGGCCCCGTGGTTGAGACGGGACATGAGCAGCAGTTCATCCAACAATTTAGACAGACGGTGGACTTCATCATCAATCGATTTTAAATATTTTTCTTGATGGTCGCTGCTTTTCTTGAGTAAATAGGTGCTGTTGCTGATGATGGTTAAGGGCGTGCGAACATCATGCGCTATATCTCGGATAAATTCATCTAACATTGCCTGCTGTTCTTGGAGCAATTGGTACTCCATCTGCCGTTGAGCATCGGCCTTGCGGCGGCGAATGTCCCGAACGATGCTTTGAATATAAAGCGGTGTGCCAGTGTCATTGTGTACCAGTTGGACATTAATTTCCACCGGAAATTCTGTACCGTCTTTATGGCGAAAGATTCGCTCGTAAACTGGCACAATTTCTCCCGCCAACAAACGCTGAAGTACCCCTTCGCTGTTTGGATATTCATAATTGGCGACGACTTCGCGGAAGGTAATGTTGATTAATTCATGGTAGTTATACCCCAACATCTCGCAGGCTTTGTGGTTGACATCCACATGCACACCGTTCAAATCCAGAATGAACACCGCGTCATTGACCTGCTCGAATAAGGAACGGTAGCGGCGCTCGCGGTCTTGTAAATCTTTGAGATGGTGTCTTTCGGCGGTAATGTCCTTGAGCGAGACCGCCACAGCAAACAGGGTCTTGCCTTGGTAAAGCGGTAAGGTATTGGAAGCCACCCACAACAAGTGATCATGACGCTGGAAGCCAATGACATATTGTTGCTGCGGGCGACCACTGGCAAAGGTCGTCTGACAGGGATATTCGTTAAAGGGCAGGGGGTCGCCATTTTCTTTGATGAACGACCACATTTTATAAATATCATGGATTGTCGTTGCAGGGGATAAGCCCAATAAGTCGCCTGCTTGCTCGTTATAATCTAAAATCTGCCCATTTGCCCGGACGACAAAAATAGCTTTCCCCGTCACTTGAAAAATAGGATGGTGCAAATCGGGGAGTGCTGAGTCCCGCCGGTGTAATTGGCGCAAAAATCGTGCAAACATACTAAAAAATTACCTAGACAATCCGTGTGGCATCACCATAGCATATTTTGTTAAACCCCCGCAAGTGAACTTCATCCTTAAACATTATAAGTATTTGTCATGGAAAAAAGATGAAAAGTTACTCATTTTCAGGGGATTTTCACAGAAAAATTAATACTGGGCGAGAATATCTCGCCCCCATTACTTAACGTCGTAGTTTGAGCAATTCTTCCACCACGATCTCAATATCGCTGCTGGTCAAGCCTAGACCCGACGGCAGATAAAACCCGTTGTCATATAAATAAGTCGAAACAGGGTAGCTGCCAGAGGTATCGGGATAACGCGGGTCTTTGCCCTGCTGGAACACGGGCTGCTGGTGCATCGGATAGAAAAAGTCACGGGTATCAATGCCCGCTTGGGTCAGTTCCGCCACGACTTCCTGTTTGCTGCGCCCAAATTTTTCACGGTCAATCAAGATACCGTACATCCAATAGGTGCTTTTTGCCCATTCTGCCTCATACGGAACGGTGATGCCGGGAACATCCTTGAGCAGAGAGGTATACATAGCGGCGATTTCGCGGCGGCGGTCTGCTTTTTGCTGGGCTTTTTCCGCCTGTGCCAGTCCAATCGCTGCTTGGAGATTGGTCAAGCGGTAATTGAATCCGACATGGTTATGGACAAAACGGGGATGTTCAAAGGCTTGGTTGCGTAACATTTTCATTTTGTCGGCGAGTGCTTGGTCATCGGTTGTGACCATCCCGCCTTCGCCGGTGGTGAGGGTTTTGTTGCCGTAAAAGCTAAACGCCGCTGCATGGGCCAGACTGCCCACCTTGCGGCCTTTGTATTCTGTACCATGCGCTTCTGCACCATCCTCGACCACGTAAAGGTTATATTTTTCGGCGATGGCATTAATTGCGTCCATGTCCGCCGGATGCCCGTACATATGGACAGGCATAATCGCTTTGGTGCGCTCGGTGATTTTTGCTTCTATCAAATTCACATCAATACACATGGTTTGCGGGTCAACGTCCACCAACACGGGTTTTGCGCCCGTGATAATCACCATAGTGGCGGAGGCAATCAGCGTGAAATCGGGAATAATGACCTCATCCCCGTAGCCAATCTCTTTCGCGGCGAGGGCTAAATGCAGGGCAGTCGTGCCGTTGCTGCACGCCACCCCATATTTGACTCCGCAGTAGGCCGCGAAGGTATCCTCAAAGCCGGTGATGTATTTGCCCGCCGAAGAAATCCAGTTGGTATCCAGCGCATCCAGCACATAGTCGCGCTCGTTGCCATCCAACAGAGGTTCAGAAACCGGAATTTTGATCATAGAACATCCTCGAATTTTGGCAGCATTTTACAACATGCCTGAAATTCAATACTATAGGGCAAAACTTGGAGGCGATACCCCGAAGATGGATTCACGCGGTGGTAGCTACCAAAGATTTTCCGAAGGTTGCTTTTATGCTGTTCCTACAAGCCATTTTTCTCACAATAATTTGCATTTAGGCTCTCTCGATGATGGGTTCTAAAATGGGGGTGGGGGGTGCTTCTGGGGTGGGGGTGGGGCGCAATCGGGATAATACCAACGGCACAACCGCCAATGAGAGCATGACCGCCGCAATAAACGGGGCAGTGGGGTCAACTTCCTCATATAACCATCCTCCAATATATGGCGCGGGGATGGCTAAAAAGCCAAGCGCGGTCATAAAAATGCCCCATGTGATGCCCAGCGATTCTTTGGGGACGGCTTTGCTTATCAGCGCGGAAAAACTCGGTTCAACAAATGCTCGTCCTACCCCGGCGATGGCAAAGCCAATCACAAAAACCCATGGGGTTGGTTGCAAGACAATCAACATCCATGTACAGGACATCAAGGCTATACCGAGGGTAATTGCCCAACGTTCGCTGTATTTATCCGCGAATTTTCCGGCAGGCCACATGACCAGCGCGGCGACCAATGCCATCAGCGCGAACAGCGCCCCGTAATCACTTTCCTGCAAGTTGCCAATGTCGGTAATGTACTTGGGCAAAAACGGAATCACCAACTGAAAACCAGCGTCGAGAAAGCCATCAATGATGAACAGCCACATCAGCAGCCCGCCTAGCATGAACAACCCCACCAAACCGCGCACCTCCGCGACCAATTTTTGCGGTTTCAGCGCTTTGAAATTGATCTGCGGGTTTGAACCGCGTGCCAACCAGATTCGCATGGTGGTGGCGATGACAAAAATGCCGGTGGCGACCCACATCATGGTTTTATAGCCGTAATATTCGGCTAAAAATCCCCCCAACAAGGGGCCAATAATCATGCAGATGAAAAACAGGCCATTCACCAAGCCAAAGGTGCTGCTGGTTTTGCCTTCGGGAGCGCTTTCGGCGGTATAGGCTTGAAAACTTGGCCCCACCAGCGATGACCCCATTTCGCCAAACAATGCCCCGATGATGGCTAGTTCCCATGTCGGCGCGAGGGTGTAAAACGTGATGGCCGCCATCCCGATGCTCCCACCCAGCGCTACCGTTACCAAGCGTCCCATCGTGTCCGAAATCCACCCGCCGAGAATCCGAAAACTAATCGACAGCACCACCACCGTGGTGAAGAAAAAGCCAATATCGCGGGTGCTTGCTCCCAATGATTCAAGGTACAAAGGCAGCAGGGGGAAATACATGCTGGAAGCGAGATTTGCAATAATCATCGTGAGAGTCAACCAGAGCAGTTTCGGGGGAATTTCATGGAGTTTCATTCAAAAAATTTCCTTAACGATGTCCCTTCATTATAATACGTAATGAATCCCATTTGGGTTCAGACCAAAGGATGAGATTTATGCGCTTGGCCTTGCTGGTGACGCTATTAATCGGTTGGTTTTCCATTTCTGTAGGGGCGCAATCGGACTCCGATTGGCGTGTGGTCGTTCACGATTTTAATAACCAGACCTTGTATGAAATTACGCCGGAAAACGTGACCCAGATTCAACTCCCCATCGCGGTGCGTTCGGCAGCCACCTCCGTAGATGGGCGGTATCTGGCTGCCATCAGCGATACCTATGAAGTCGTGGTTGCCGATTTAGAAGCGGACAGTTGCTGCTTTAGTTTTATCGCCCCGTTTGCCCAACCGATGGCATTTGGCGTGGGGGCAGTTAGTCCCGATGGCACGCTGGTTGCACTTTATGTGGTGCGGGAATTTTCCCAGGAGCAACCCTTTTACGGGGAAATTTTTATTGTCGAAGTGGCAAGCGGCACTATCCTGGTGCAGCGGTCTGTCGAAGATTTGACTCAAACGGGCATCTATCCCATTTTTGGCTATTGGACAGCCGAAGGAATTGAATTGGCGGGGTCGTGTTTTGCCTGCGACGGGATTGTCGAAGGACGTTACCGCCTCTGGGATCCGCAAGTAGGCGAAGTCCGCGAGTCGAACGGCGGGCTGATTATGGCGGGCGACTATCTCGATTTGACGGGTGAACAGGTTTTTGCAGTACGCGATGAGCGTTTTCCGCTTGAAATGGAAATGATGTTTGGCCCGTTTAACACGATTTATTACGCCGATGCAACGGACAACCCCGGGCAAATGGTCTATGTTGAACCGGGCAATACGAGCTTGGGCTTTCCGCGCTGGGTGGCGGACGGGCGGGCGGTGCTGCTGAGCGAATTTCAATCGCAGGAGTCCACCCTGATTTTTCGGGATGGCAGCAGCCAAGTTATTCCCTACGCCTCGGAGACCAACGTTGTTGCTGCTACACCGAATGGGTGGGTAACTTTTTCACCCCCAACCGGCGCTATTTTTGCCTATGAAGTGACCAACGCCCAGCAAGTTGCCGTTACCCCGCTTGGGGATGTGCCGGATGCGTCGTTCCTTTCCGTTGTGTATCACCCGCCTCAGGGAGCATCTGCCCCAACCGGATTTTTGGCTGCATCCGTGGACATCCCCGAAGCGCTGACCTGTGACGGATTTTTGCCCCTGCGTTTAACCGTCAACCAACCGGGACGGGTCACGCCCGGCGCAGCCAACAACCTCCGCGCTGAACCGACGACTCAATCGGAATTGGTGGGGCAAATTCCCGGCGGCGAAACTTTTTTTGTGCTGGGTGGCCCGGTGTGTACGCCCGGCATGGCGTGGTGGCAGGTCGAATACAACGGCATGATTGGTTGGACGGGGGAAGGGCAGGGCAATACTTATTGGACGGAACCTGTCAATTAAATTTTTCTCCATGAGGGGGGATTGCTCCCCCCCTGCTCATGATCTCGCTCACTATTTTTTGAGATGACGGCGGGTAGTCTTGCCGGGTTGTTCAGAGTAAAGGGTTTCGTAAATCAGAAGCCCAATCAAATACGCCACAAAAGAAAACAACGTTACGCGGACGAGCATTCTTAACAAGACGGGAATGCTCACGACAGCGACCAGCGCTAGAACCCCATAGAGCATCATTCCCATTGGTAACGTCCTTAAATCTATTCCTCTTTCATGGTAAGGGAAAGGTGAGGTTTTCCTAACCCCAAACTTTGGGGGGGAAGGCACGCCCGGGGGTAAGAAAATAGTCCTACCCATGTTGATTTAATTTTAACGAAATTATGAGATTATTTTTATACAACTAATCTAAACTTAATAGTAGAACTAATGGAGGGATGTTTTTATTACCCATGAATATGAACCAGTATACCAATAAAGCACAGCAGGCCTTGTTAGCCAGCCAGACTCTCGCGCATGAACTCGGACATACAAATATTGAACCCGTGCATATGTTGCTGGCCTTATTGCAGCAACCGGAAGGGGTGGTGCGTGAAGTGGTGGCTAAAATTGGCGCACGTCCGCAGCTCGTTCTCGCCGATGTACAGGCCAAATTGGACACGATTGCGAAAGTATATGGCAGTAATGTCAACGCCAGTGTGAGTCGCGCCAGCCAGCAGCTCATCGGGCAAGCCGAAAAAGAAGCCAAGAAGATGAAAGATGAGTACGTTAGCACGGAACATCTGCTGCTGGCACTCACCGATGAAAAAACGGTACGCGATTTGCTGACCCGTCATGGCATTACTTATGATGAAGTGCTGCGGGCATTAACAACCATTCGCGGGGCGCAGCGCATCACCAGCCAAGACCCCGAAAGCACCTATCAAAGTCTGGAAAAATATGGCCGCGATTTAACTGCCCTTGCGCGGCAGGGCAAAATTGATCCGGTCATCGGGCGGGATGAAGAAATTCGCCGGGTGGTGCAGGTGTTGAGCCGTC
Source organism: uncultured Anaerolineae bacterium (assembly GCA_964639245.1). GTDB lineage: Bacteria > Chloroflexota > Anaerolineae > Aggregatilineales > J027 > SB15. The sequence goes on along the minus strand of CAZXCU010000007.1, from coordinate 115,948 downwards.
GTACCAAGAACAACCCGGTCTTGATCGGGGAGGCAGGGGTTGGTAAAACCGCGATTGCGGAAGGCTTGAGTCAGCGCATTATCAATGGGGATGTCCCCGAAGGACTGCGGAACAAACGCATTATCGCGCTGGATATGGGCGCGTTGGTCGCTGGCGCAAAATTTCGCGGTGAATTTGAAGAACGTCTGAAAGCTGTTCTCAAGGAAGTTTCCGAAAGTGATGGCGAAGTCATCCTGTTTTTGGATGAACTGCACACGATTGTCGGGGCGGGGGCGGCGGAAGGAGCGATGGATGCCAGCAACATGCTCAAACCGATGCTGGCACGCGGCGAACTGCACGCAATTGGCGCAACCACGCTGGATGAATACCGCAAACATATCGAAAAAGATGCTGCGCTGGAACGGCGCTTTCAACCTGTTCTGGTGGACGAACCCACCGTCGAAGAAACGATTAGCATTTTGCGCGGCTTGAAAGAACGTTACGAAGTGCATCACGGGGTGCGGATTCAGGACAGCGCCGTGATTGCCGCCGCCACCCTCAGCCACCGTTATATCCCTGACCGCCAGCTACCCGACAAAGCGATTGACTTGATTGACGAAGCGGCTTCGCGCCTGAAAATGGAAATTGACTCCAAACCAAGCGCGGTGGATACCAAAGAACGCGACATGATGCAGTTGGAAATTGAACGGGAGGCGCTCCGCAAGGAAAAAGACAAAGCCTCCAAAGAACGGTTAGAAGCCATCGAAAAACTCCTTGCCGATTTACGCGAAGACCATGCCGCATTGATGGCACGCTGGCAGGCAGAAAAAGATGCGATTCAGTCTATCCGCGAAATTAAGGAAAAAATGGATGAATTGCGGACGCAGTTAGAACGCGCCGAACGCCTGTCCGACTTGGAATCGGCAGCAAAATTGCGCTACGGCGAACTGCCCCGTCTGGAACGGGAACTTGCCGAACGCGAATCCACCCTCCAGCACATGCAGGCCGATGGGGTGGCGATGCTCAAGGAAGAAGTCGATGCCGATGAAATTGCCGGAGTCGTTTCGCGCTGGACAGGCATTCCCATTACCCGCTTGATTGAAGGCGAAGTCGAAAAACTTATCAAAATGGAAGAACGCCTGCATCAGCGTGTGATTGGACAGGAAGATGCTGTCCATGCAGTCTCGGCGGCGGTGCGGCGGAGTCGGGCGGGCTTGCAAGATCCTAACCGTCCGATTGGGGTTTTCCTGTTTTTAGGGCCAACCGGGGTGGGTAAAACCGAACTTGCCCGCGCCCTTGCCGAATTCATGTTTGATGACCCCGCCGCGATGGTACGGATTGACATGAGCGAATATGGCGAACGGCACAGTGTGGCACGTTTGATTGGTGCGCCGCCCGGTTATGTGGGTTATGAGGAAGGCGGACAGTTGACCGAATCGGTACGCCGCCGCCCCTATTCGGTGGTGCTGTTTGATGAGGTCGAAAAAGCGCATCCCGAAGTTTTTAACGTCTTTTTGCAGGTGTTTGACGAAGGGCGTTTAACCGACGGGCAGGGGCGCACGGTGGATTTCACCCACACGGTCATTATTTTGACCAGCAACGCGGGCAGCAGTTTGATTAAGCAGATGGGCAATGCCGACGCGGATTTGCTGCGCGGGAGCATCATGAGCGAACTTGACCATGTGTTCCGCCCAGAATTTTTGAATCGTCTGGATGATATGATCATCTTCCACAGCCTGACCGAGCAGCATCTGGTACAGATTGTGGATATTCAACTACAACGGCTGGCGAACTTGATGCGTCAGCGCGGCATCAGCTTTGCCATCACGGATGAAGCGCGGGCGGAATTGGCACGGCGTGGCTTTGACCCGGTGTTCGGGGCGCGTCCCTTGAAACGGGTGATTCAGCGCGAACTTGCCGATGAACTGGCGCTCCACATTTTGCAGGGCGATGTACGTGAAGGCGACCAGCTTGTGATTGACTTTGACGGTGAAAAGATGATCTTCACCAGTCTTGAACCCGAATATGCGTAGGCTTTGGATGGGGCGATGTCCGCCCCATTTTTTTATCTGTTACCCCTTACCAGGAATGTTCCCCGATATAAATGGGGTGGGTTAAAAATATGGTTTGGTTGGCCCGCGCCCGGTCAGACAAGAATCGAATCATCACGAGGGCATCCATTTTCTCGGGGTGGTCGGGATGACCTTTGAGGATTTCGACGGCGGGGTGATGTTCCCAACTTGCTTTTTGATAAAAGCCCACCAATGGCGGGGATGTCCATAAAATTGCGACATCGAATGCGTCGGCTGTTTGCGAGTCGGTGGCTGCTCTCACCACCTGTGCGCCATAACCCCTTTTTTCAAATGCTGGATAGGTAAATACGCCGCTTAATCCTCCACCGCGATAGGTTTGCCCCGCGCAAGTGACTTCCCGTATGACGGTGGTTGCATGGCTAAAAAGGACGTGTTCTTCCACCAGAACGTAAAAAATTGCCTGCCATTCGGGGGGCATAATCGGCGCGTGGAGGTCGAACTGGTAGGCATCAAACCAGCGAATACGGATGAAATCCCGAATTTGGTGGGCGTAAGGGTCTGGCAGCGTGGCTTCGGTAAAACGGCTTAAAGTGGGCATGAGTGTTTTCCTGATGTTTGTAAAGCGGGTTGGATGCTACCGACGAAAGCCAGAAATGGGAAGTCCAATCTGACCATGCGTGCGCGATTTTTTTATTTCCTTCTGTATAATCATCCGGTGTATTTTAGAGAGGAAAATCAGCGTGAATCCATTTTTTGAACACTATATGGACGTGTTAGAAAGACTGCACCGGGAACTTGAAAAATCCTTTGAAGGACTGCCCCAAGAAGCGCTCGACTGGCAACCGCTAGCCGATACCAATTCGATGGTCGTGCTGGTGGTGCATATTGTGGGTTCGACCCGCTTCTGGGTGGGCGATGTTGCCTTGCAGGAATCCTCGAATCGGAATCGGGACGCGGAATTTCAAGCCAGCGGGTTAGATGCTGCCACGCTGAAACAGATGTTGGCGGACAACCGTACCTATGTTCGCAATGCACTTTCCCGTTTGACGCTGGAAGAGTTGGCCTTGCCGCGCAAATCGCCCTATCATGGGGAACAGATTTTTTCGGTGGGATGGGCGATTTTGCACGCGCTGGAGCATGTTGGTTTGCATCTGGGGCATATGCAGTTGACCCGTCAGATGTGGGAACAGCGCTCCTAAAAAATGGGGCGGTTGAAGGCCGCCCAACCTCTGTTAATTTTCATAAATAAGAGTGTCAGGATGAAAGCTGTACCACCCGAACCAGAAGGCCAAATGACCCCCTATGCGTGGCAGCATATTGCCTGTGAGATTGATTAACCCTTCCTCGTTAATCATCCAGACTTCGCCGGTATTATCGATTAATTCGTGAGGATTTTCCCCCGCCCGAAAGGTCAATTCACCCCGCTCATAGGCTCGAACAGCAGCGCCGCCCGGTTCAAAAAAGTCGCGTTCGGGCGTGGCACGGGTGATCAAAACGAGGTTGACTCCTGAAATTGTATCGTTAGTGACCTGTTCCTCAATCAGCACATCAAGAGGATAGGCTTTGGGGGTTTCACCCACATTGAGCGCAAATACCATTTCCTTATTTTCTAACTGGCGGGTGTCCTGTTGCCAAACCGGAAACATGATGAAATTTTCATCATTAAAATACTCGTTATAGGCTGCGCCATTGGCATAATTGCGGGTGTAACCCGTATTGAGGCTCAAAACAGAAGTATCGGGATGTTCCGCCAGCCAACTCGCCCAATCCGTCACCACCACTGGCAGCACCTGTAATTCGAGTCCGCTGTCCGCCAACGCGCCAAAAGCAGGTTCTCCTGTCATGGCATTCCAGACGGTTAGGGTATTGCGGTCATACATGAGTTTGTTAGAACGCATAAGCATCCCCGTTGAGCCAAATTCTAAAACGGTTTCGCCTTGATTTTCGCCTTGCACAACCAATTCAGGAATCACTGTATTATAAAGAATACCCGAACCGCAGAGGGTACAATACGCTAGCATAACAGGTTGCCCTTTGATTCTGCCAAGCGGGGTCGCACCTTCGCTGATTTTTGTGCCATCTTCCGGCAGAACCTCAGCAACCGCTTGCCATGTAGTGTTTTGCCACACGATAGACTCCACCGCTACCCATCCCGATTCAGGACATCCTGCCGAATATCCTTGAATCTGAACCCAGTTTTCCCCCTGTCTTGCCACTGCATTAAACAAGGTTGGCGCACGAAATTGACATACCACCGCCCCATCAGGCGCATCATAAAGCGGGGTGCTGCCAATGACATCGTTAAACATTTCGTGCCAGTTCATCAGACGCAACGGATAAGCGCGGTTATCACCATTGATACTTACCCCGAAAACCAGTTCATCCGTCGCCGGGTAACGGCAGTCCTCTCGACGACAAAATTGGGTTAAATTTTCCCCTTCTGCGGCGGCAGCTTCGGGGGTAATTTGGCGGGCGTTCACCAACGAAGGAATGCCATCCACCGGAACACCCCCCCAAACGGCCTCTAACAAATTGATTTGGGCAGTCGTTTGGACATCGGGAGGGAAAAACTGACGAAAATCGACATCAAAAAACGCAGCAAAAAATTCCCCTTTGAAGGCCGCGTATCCGTCTGGAAGGGGCAGATTTTCGCGGGAGGCCCACGCAAGATACTGCGCCCAATCCGTGCCAAAATCCTGACCGGATAGCGTTTGGAGCGCGGCAAAAATATCATCATCAATGGCGGTGCTGTTAAAACGTGCTACAAAGGTCATATCTATCAGCGCGGGGATATACAGCCGATCACCACTGTCAGCAACCCGCGCAAAAATTTCTGAGTTGCCTGCCCCCGCCCGCTATAGGCCACAACCATTTCCTCCAACATTGCCATCATCTCTGTCTGATAAGGGGATTCTTGGGGGTCGGATTGGGCTTGTCCGTGTTGATGGGTAAAAATTAGGATTCCCAAAAGAAACACCAGTAAAAAACGTGTCATCGCCATGTCCTCCATCACTTTGCCCTATGAATAAGTGTCTATCCGTAAATTCATGTTAACGCCGTGCTTGAGCGCGGTGTTCACTGGCCTGTTTAACAAAATAGGGCGAAATGTACGGGCGCGGTCTATGACCCGCCCTCATTCGCTTGCAGGGGTGGGTCACAGACCCACCCGTACACTATCCGTATTTTAAAGTGAAAGTGCATCAGGCCAGCGTTTTAATTTACGGATAAATTCTAAGCAAAATTCCTTACAGAGAACTTATGATTTGGGTAGTCTTGGGGAATAAAATGCCTTTCCCTGACATACTATCGGGGAAAATCCCCACCCTTAATCCCTCCCCAATGCTTTGGAGAGGGAAGCCGAAGGCAGGGTGGGGTCAAAAAATGTCCCCAAAACGCGATTCTGCGTAAGGATGATTTATTGATACCGCAAAATGTCAGAAACGGTTTTGCGGGCAGCACTGAGCGAAGGCCAGATGCTGGCGATAGTGGTAATGCCCATGATGCCAAAAAAGCCAATCACCACCGCAATCAATGGATACTCAAGTTTGTATTCATCGCCCAAGTTGAGCGCGTTAATCAGCCCCAGGCTGAGGAAATAACTAAGCGGTAGTCCGATAGCCCACGCCATAAACCCGACGACCAAGCCTTCGGTTAAAAATTGCCCGATGATGGTGGGGGAACTCGCGCCAATCGAACGCATCACGCCGATTTCTTTTTGCCGTTCAAACACGCTCATTGAGAGGGTCGTCAACAAGCCCACCGCCCCCACCAGCGCAATCAGCAGTGCGGCAAAGTTGAAAATCGTCTGGAACGTGCCAACCTGTTCGGAAATAGTCTCGGTAAACAATTCGATATTGTCATACGAAGCCGTGATGCCATTTGCCAGCAGCAGGTCATTGATGTCATCCGATAAATCCTTGACCTCATCGGCGGTGGGGTCATCTTCGGGCATTTCCAGCAGCAACCCGCCCGGAATCGGGTTGTTATTTTCATCCACAAACCCCGCCAGCGTGGAGAGATTTTCCCATGTGAACCACACCCCATCAAACGGGAACGAAGTGACCCCCACGACAGTAAATTCGCCGTTTTGTCCGCCTGCGCGAATGGTCAGGACATCGCCCACACCTTTGTCGATGGCATCGGCAATCGTGCGTGAGATAATCACCCCGTCGGGATTTGAGTCCAGCCCTTCGCCTTCAATCAAGTTCAATTGGTACGCATTGGTCGCGGGGTCATAGCCATTGGCGAACAGGGCGGGTGGGCCGGTGGCGGGGTCATATTCTTTATCAAACCCGTCAATTTTAATTGCCAAACCGATGGTTTCGCCCTTCAAGGTCAGGTTTTCAAAGTTGTTGATAACGAGCGTTTCGACTTCGGCGAGATCCGCTGAGTCGTTGGGTTGAACCCCCAGATGATATTCATAGGTGTTGAAAAAGTCGGAGAGCAAGGTGTTGATGGAAGCAAACACCGCAAACACTCCCATAAAAGTTCCTGCTGCAAGGGTCAGCGCGATGCCCGTTAGCGCCATGCGTCCCTGTTTCCGTAAGACGTTGCTAATTCCCTGTCGAATCGTGACAGGCAGTGGCAGCGCCCGTACCACCCGCGCCAAAAATCCTTGCCCATAATGCGAGGCGATGCCCAGATCGGTAATTGCGTCAATAATGCGAATCCGTGTGCCATTAAAAACGGGCAGTACCGCCGCTATCACCGGAATCACCAGCCCCATGACAATCCCCAGCACAATTGCTCGTGCGGAAATCCCAAAATCATCAATGACCGTGTTGGAGGAGGCCGCCAAGCCCTGTCCGGCGATAAATCCGGTAGGAATCCCCAGCAACACGCCGGGAATGACCCCGATAATGCCATAGGTGAGCGCAATCCCTGCGTACATGAAAAAGGTATCGAGCTTTGAAGCCCCGACAGATTTCATCACCCCGATCTGGCCTTTTTGTTCGGTCACGATGGCGGTAATGACATTCAACACCAGAAAACCGGATACAAACAGCGCCAGCATCGCCAAGAGTCCCAACACATTGCCTGTCGTGCGGGCAAAGGCAATCAAACTGTTGTCGGCGGGGTCTTCTTGGGTGGTAAAAACGGGTACATACGCCCCATCTGCGGCAATCGTCTCGTTGAGCGTTTCCACCTGTGCTTTGGCGATGTCATACGTAGTGTAGCGGAGATAGAGCGAACTGAGTCCGGTGGTGCCGGTAATCCGTTGGGCATCCTCATAGGTGGTAAAAACGGTATCCTGTGGCAGCACATCGTTTAAACCGCGATAGCCATAGGGGAAAAACAACACCCCGGAAATTGTCCATGTTGCTTCGGGAATGGTGGTGCTGTCTGCTGCAACCTCTCCCAAGACCCGCAGCGTGAGGGTATCGCCCACGGATAAATCATATTTTTCGGCAAAACGGCGTTCCACCGCAATTTCACCCGCCTGCGGAAACCGCCCCTCTTTGACCCGCATCGGTTCCAGCGTAATTTCGCCGTAGGGTTGGGTATAGGCAAACAGGGTCGAGGATTGGAAATCGTCACTGCCGGCTTTTTTCCAATAAAAAGTATTCACCGCCTGGCCTTCTACCGCCGTGACATCGGGCAACCCGCGTAAGGTGTTGAGTAGGCGTTCATTGTCCACCTCCGCGCCCGGATTGGGAACCAGCGCTGCACGGGTCATGGCAAGCGCATCTTGGTCTAAATCTTGTTCAAGCTGGCGCACCAATAAATCGCCCATCGTAAATAACGTAATTGTCCCGAAAACCCCGATAAAAATACTGGTCGAAACCAGCAGCGTGCGGGCTTTCCGTGTCCAGACATCCCGCAAAATCTTCTTGAAGCGTGTGCCAAACATCCTGTGTCCTTTCCTTCGCTTTGTCCCTATCTATTGATATTCTGGCTTCTCAAGCAGCCTGAGAGTCCAGATATATGCTGTTACATAGATGAATACGCATAGGTTCGCAAAAAGTTGCAAAGTTAGCCACATTTTCCTATTGGGATTTTTTGTGTCATTTGCCTATACTGAAAAATGCAAGGTTTTGTTGCAAATTGGTGGTTACACACCAGATGTTATTTAAGTTATAGCTATCGCATATCGTTGGTCAATCGACAGTTTTTTTCAGGTATCGCATAAGTCACAGTTTTTACCTTTCTCTCGCATAACAGGAGTTCAAGTGATGCAGGCATTACCCGTTCGTGAAATGGTGCTGTACAAACACGGAGTCGGTTTTTTTGTGCGGGCTGGCGCGGTCAGTGGCGACAAAACCGCCCTCACCTTCCGCCAAGATGAAATTAACGATGTGCTGAAAAGTCTTGCCGTTTTTGATACAAGCGGCGGACAGGTGCTTGGCTTACATTATCAAACCCCGATGGATACCCATGCTCGCCTTGCCAGCAGTTCGATTCGGCTGGCGACTCATGCCAGTGTGCGCGATTTGCTGCGCGATTTACGGGGACGGCAGGCCGCGCTCGATTTTGAAATTGCGGCTGGTTCGATTGAAACTCTCACCGGACGGATTATTGGCTTGGATGATCCGTCCGAAATGCGCGGGAACTTGGAAGAACTGCCGGACGCGCTGATTTCGATTCTGGCGGAAAGCGGTGTGGTGCGGGTATTCCGCCTGTCCATGCTGCGCGGGATTCAAATTCAGGACAGCCAATCCGAACACGATTTACGCTATTTTCTCGATACCAGCATGAGCGAAGATGACCGCCGGATTATCAATGTCCGGTTGAGCGAAGGTGAACATGATCTGGTGGTGCATTACGTCGCACCGAGTCCGACGTGGCGGGTGAGTTACCGCGTAGTGGCGGAAACGGACGAAGGCGGCAGCACAGGCAAAGCGCTGTTGCAGGGCTGGGGATTGTTCGACAACCGCCTTGAGGAAGATCTGGATGATGTGCAGGTGACACTGGTTGCAGGCCAGCCGATTTCCTTTATTTATGAACTCTACGCCTCACGGATTCCCGAACGCCCCACTGTGCAGGATGAAAGCCGCATCGCGCCCGGCCCGATTGAATTTGAGGGGGCAGCAAGAGATACTTTGATGTGGAATGAAAGTGTGGTGGCGAGGTCAGCAGCGATGCCGGAGAGCGCTGATGCAGAGGATGCACCGCGTTTTTTCAAAAGACCTGTCCAGCGTTTGGGCTTGATTTCCGATGCAAAAGCCGCGATGCCTGTTCAAGCCGCCAGCAAAGACTCCGGTGAATTTTTTCAGTATATCGTCAATACGCCGGTGTCGGTTAAACGCGGCGAGTCGGCGCTTGTCCCCATTATCGGCGCGGACATCCATTACAACCGCGAACTGCTCTACAACGGACGCAAATTACCCAAACATCCGGTTGCCTCCATGCGCTTTGACAACACCACCGGATTAACCCTTGAACGCGGCCCGGTGACGGTGGTTGAGGACAGCGATTATAAAGGAGAGGCCGTTGTTCCCTTCACCAAAGATGGCAATGAAGTGTACCTGCCCTACGCGGTGGAATTGGGGATTCAGATTGACGAGCAAGCGAAAAATTCCCAGCAAACCATCGGGATTCAGGTCGAAGGGGCGTATCTGAAATTTGACCGCTATGACATTTCACAAGTGACCTATAAACTTGAAAACAAAACCGCCAAAGCGCATACGGTCACGATTGAAGCGCCCATTTCCCCGCTTTATGAACTTGTAGACACCCTCGCGCCGGAAGTCGAAACGGCGACGGATTATCGCTGGCGGGTAGACATTGCCGCCAACAGCAAAACCGAATTTGTTAAAACGGAACGCCGTCGCAGCAGCAGCCAATCCTTCATCCAGCGTTTGAATTATAAGGATCTGGACAGCTACCTCAAAAACAAGTGGCTGGACAAAGCTCTGTATGATGATTTGAAAGTCATTCTTGATATGCTGGATGACATTGAGATTATCAAACGGGAACGCACCGCCTTAGAAGCCGAGCGTGGCAAAATCTACGCGGCGCAGGAACATCTGCGGGCGAATTTGCAAACGCTCCAACCGACAGGGCAAGAAGCCAACCTGCGAAATCGGATGCTGCAACAGTTGGAAAGTTCGCAGAATCGGCTTGAAGAAATCGAGACGACGCTGCAAGAACTGACCCAGCGTGAAGCGGATACCGAAAAGCAAATTCAGGCAAACATCCTCGCGCTGAGTCCCGCCTGAGAGACGGTCTGGAAAGAGGATGGTTAAGAAAAATAGCGATTTATTCAGGGTAAATTTTGCGGACGCAATGTATTGCGTCCCTACAAATTTATTCACAGTAGGGACGGCACATGTGCCGTCCTCAGGTTCATTTTGTTAATAGAGAACTTTCCATATGATCTCTAAGATTTTGTTTCATAAAAGGGGTGGTCACGAACCGCCCCTATCCAATCTTCCCCTGTGAACGGCATAATAGCACCATGCAAAAAAGGGCATTCCGGGTGAAATTTTTCGCGCTGATTTTGTTGATTCTGCTCATCGCAGCGTGCAATCCATTTGCGGATGAGGCGGAGGAAGCACCGTTTTTATATGGCGAAACGCCGATTCCGCCCGTTGACCAGCGCGGCGGCAAACCCCTGGTGATGGTGGTGGGAGATAGTATTGCGGCGGGGTGGGGCGAATGTACCGCCGAACCGTGCAAGGGCATCGAATTGGATTGGTGGCAGGACGCGCTTGGCGATGTAGCGATTGTGTTGAATCGCGGGGTGGGCAACAGCACCACCGACGACCTGCTCCAGCGCTGGAAACGGGATACGCAGGATGCAGACATTATCATCATTCTCATTGGCGTGAATGACATCGCGCACGGCAAAAACGCAGACCACATTTTGAAAAATCTGGAAAAAATGTACCAACGCGCTCTGGATGCGGACGCGATTCCGATTTTTGTGACCGTCATGCCCGCCGATACCCACGATACCCCCGCCAAAATCGCTGTGATGCAGGAAGTGAATGTGGCGCTGCGGGCTAAAACGGATTGGCGGATTATGGACATCAGCGCATTTATGGAAGACCCCGCAAACGTCGGTCATTTGAAGCGGGGCGAAGTGGCTTTTGAAGGCAGCGCCCACCCGAATGACGTGGGGTATATGAAAATGGCAAAATTTGTCGAGACATGGTGGCAGGGGAAGATGGTATCCGCAGGGGAATAATCGGTTGGGCGGGTGACAGCGCGGCAAACTTGAATGTGAATCAATGTTTCCTTGTTCCCGTCCCTACGAGAGAATCATGATTTATAATCGGGATGTTTTGCCATCCATGCGCGTAGGAAGGTTGTGTCTACGTAAAAACTTCGTAGGTTTTACCCGGAAATTGCGCCACAAATGCGCGTGTTTCATCATAAGCGGGATTTTTGCCATGCTGATACAGGAGTTGAAAGTCGCTAATACAAATCAATCCGTCAAAAAGGTCAGCGAAATAGATTGCCATAGGATAGAGCATTTTTTCTTATCATCATAAAATACATGGGGTCTCCGCATAATCTTTGTATTCTCACAAAATTCAATTGGATGTAGCGGAAGAAACGCCAACTTTTCAAAAATTTCGTTCATATTTTGCTTCGGGAAAGTTTCATCGCGCTTGTGAAGTAACCACCACTCATCATAATTGATGGTAACTTCAAGGTTGTATGCCTCAATCGGCAAATCAAAAATTGTCCCTTTGACCCGTCCTAAGTTCCATTCTGTAAACAATTTAATATTGAGATGATTTTCTGCCCAGTTTGTCCAGCGTTGAATTTCCTCACGAACGTTGGGGGAGGCAGTCTCGGCAATAAGAGAAGCACCTTGTAGGGGATTATCAAAATCTGTATCCATGTCTTGCTCTGCTGCCCATGTCAATAATTGGGATTTAATGATCGTCATTTTCTCTTCTGTCCACGCATCAAAAAGCGCGTTCATTTGATGCTGCTGTTCTAATGAAATGGGATTTTTGAGGATGATCGTTGTCATCTGTGCTACCTTAAATGATGAATGACAATGCTATTTTCACTGCCAAAACTAAAAGATGCTACAGAGCCATCAATATTTGAACGAAAAGCATATGAAATAACATTGTTTGCATGAATAACCTCTCTAACTTCGCCGTACCGCTTTAGCCATGATAAAACCTCGTTTGTTGACCAACCTTTAGTCAATTCCTTAATCGCCTCTCGCTGAGAGTACATATCAATCACCACAGAATCATTTTTCATTACAAACTGTTCCTTATACATTTTACTTTTCCAGTATCATAATATATCTGGAGAAATAACCTGATGAAAAAATTTGCCGCGCTGATTTTTTCCTCCCAACCCTTAATATGCTCTGTATTCAGAAGTTAATTATATTTAGAATTATAACACTACATTAAAAAAGTGGTATATGAAAGGAAAATCTATGATATGAATATGGATAAGATATTAACATATATTGGATTCGCTTGTATATCAATGTGTTATGGATTTCTTATAATGTTAGGAGCAATTACAGGATGGAATAAATTTATGAATTTTGGTCGAGTAGGCGAAACCGTAGACCAACTAGGCTATAATTGTGCGCGTATTTTATGGTTTTTTATAGGTTTAATTTTTTTGATGCTAGGGTATTTGATGCTTAGAGCAATTTAAAAGTTCAACGCTAGCCTAATGGTCAGTGTTACGTGTCATAAATAAACATAATGTAGTAGATCTGGTACATTTCTGACTGATTGATGAAGGGTCGATATAATCCCCATGAAAAAATTTGCCGCGCTGATTGTCCTGTTAATTTTCGCCCTGCCTGCCCATGCCCAAACACCCCTTGTTGGCACGCTCATTTTTGCCGCGTATACGGATACGAATCTGGATGGGGCGGTGACAACCGATGTGGACAGCATCAGCCTGTTTGCGGTCAATCTGGCGGATAGGCGACCTGTGCGGTTGGGCAGTCGTCCGAATGCGCCCGTGTTGCCGAAATTTTCCGCGTTTAACAGCCAGCTTGCGTTTATGGATGCGTCGAATTTATTGAACGTGGGGACGCTCAACGCGCCTGCAACGGTGGTATCGCAAACACCGGTGACATCGGCAGATTGGATTAACGATGGCGGGTCGCTGCGGGTGGCGTTTCGCGGTGGGGGCGGCGGCAATGAAGCGCTGTATACGGTCTATACAACGGGCGCGGGACAATTGCAACTGACCGGGCCAAATTTAGAATCGGATTTGATTCAGGTGTCTCCCGATGGGCGCTATGTGCTGTTTACGCAAACGGTGGTGGACACGAATCGAAGCGGGGCGGTGGGGTTGCCGGGCGATACCAACCGTCTGTACAAGGCCGATTTGTTCACGGGGGAAATTCTCGCGCTGACGGACGGCACGTTTCGGATTGAGTCGCCGCGCTGGTCGCCGGACGGGGCAAAAATTGCCTATTTGCGCGTGCTGGATAATAACCGCGATGGCCTGTATAACGAGAATGATGTGCGGCATTTGTGGCTGATGAACCCCAACGGGCAAAATCCGCTTCAACTCAGCCCACCGGAGGCCGTCGGCGCGGGCGGAATCGTCTGGAACAGCATCGGCACGCATATTTTGTTTGTCCACCGTCCCGATCTGGATTTAAACGGCTTGCTCACCCCCGATGACCCGCAGCAAATCGCACTGATTGAGGCGAGTACAGGCCAACTCACGATTCTGGCGCAGGCGGTGAGTATTTCGCAGTTGTTGTCTTCGCCTACCGGAGTCTGGTTTGCATTTGCGGCGGTGACAGAGGATACGGATGGCAATGGTTTTATCACCCCCGAAGATGCCGATGCGCTGTACGTGTTCAATATTAATGACAATGCGCCGACGCGGGTCAGTCCATCAGGAGCATTCGTCACAGGGGCGATTGCGTTTGCGCCGGGCAAATTGGCATTTGTGGCGGCGACTCAAGATGCGAATTTTGATACCCGCCTGACCCGTGACGATGCCACTGCACTGTACATTGTGGATTTAGAATCTCCGCTTGCCGCGCCCGATGCCCCCGCCGCAATTTTTACCCGTCTGGGACAATTGGCGTGGAGTCCCGATTTTACGCAGTTGGTCGCCAGTGTGAACACGGCAGAACAGGATGGGGTGCTGGTGGTGGTCAACCCCGAAACTGGCACTTTTGAAGCCCTGACCGACTCGACTCTGCGGGTCGATTTAACCTATCCCTTGGCGTGGCGGGCGTAGGGCAAACGTCAGCTTTGCACCCCTAGTATTTGGCGGACTGAGGGGGTAGGGTTTTTAGTGATTAGTTGTTCGTAATGGGTTTTTACAAGATTGACAACTAATGACTCATAACTAAACGGAGCGTTTCGTGAAAATTACGGCATTATTCGGATGGATCCTCTTGATTTTCCTGCTGGTGGGCTGTGGCGAAGGCAGTATTTTTGAAGACCCCGAAGCCAAAGCCACCCGTGAATCGCAGGGAACAGCGTTTGTCCAGACGATTGCTGTCATTGAAACGCAGCAGGTCACGATGGCAGCGCTGCAAGCCACCGCCGAAAATGCCAATTTGATGGGAACACAGGTTGCTCAATTGAGCGCTCAAAATCAAGCGTTGCAATCGACGCTGGTCGCCAATTCGGGACGGGCAACGGTGCCGGTGGTGCAATCGCAACCGATTCCGACGATTGACCCCAACGCGCCCTTGCCGGGTCAGCAGCCTGCCGAACTTGCGGGTGGGGGACAATCCACCGGAGGCACAACCAATTTTCAGCAGTCCGGCGGGGGGCAGACCACCACCGGCGGGACAACCTATATTGACGCGGTGACTTCAACAGGCGTGCAGGATGAAGATGGCTGTGCGGTGGATTCGCTGGCGCAGTTTGACGCAAGCGAAGATGAAATTTATATGGTGACAACGGCGGTAAATGTGCAACCGGGCATTGCCTATAACACCCAATGGTCATATAACGGCACGATTTTTTTTGAGTCCGACACTTGGACTTCGGACGCAACCTACGACGAAATTTGCATCTGGTACTATATCACCGCCCCGTTTGATGAAGGTGCGTACAGTGTGGAACTGCTGGCGAATGGGCAGGTAGCGGCGCGGCGCACTTTTCAGGTCGGAACATCGGCGGCGGGTGGTGGTGCGGTGAGTGGTACAGGCGACACCCCTGAAGCTATGGATATGTCCCCTACCCCCGGTCAGTAGCGGCTGAATCACTTCGGCTATGCGGATTTTACAAGCGAGTTCCAGCGAATGGGGCGGGGGAGCCGAGCGTGTCGCGTGGCTGCTGTTTGATGCCTATCGCCAGCAGGGACACGACTCCACGCTGGTTGTCGGCAAAAAACAAAGCCCAGATTCGGATGTCTGGCTGCTGCCGAATGAGCAACTCCGCGAAAAATCCGCTTGGACAAAATTCTGGCGGACGCAGCATCAAAAATTCAATCAGCAAACAATACGTGGGGCATGGCGGGCGGGGCGAGTCGCGTTTGACCTTGCCGAACCCGTGCGAACCCTGCGAAAACAATTAGGCCATGAAGATTTTGATTTTCCCGCCACACGCCAAATTTTAGATTTTGCTCCGCAGATTTTCCACGCGCATAACTTGCACAACGGCTATTTTGATTTGCGGTGGTTACCCGCCATTAGCCAGCGCATCCCGACGCTTTTAACCCTGCATGATGAATGGCTGTTGACGGGTCACTGCGGGTATTCCATCACTTGCCCACGCTGGGAAAGTGGCTGCGGCAACTGCCCCGATTTAACGCTGTATCCGGCGGTGCGGCGGGATGCCACCCGCTACAACTGGCAGCGCAAAGCCGAAATTTATAAAAAATCAAAGTTCTACGTTGCCGCGCCAAGCCAATGGCTGCTCAACCATGCTGAACGTTCCATGCTCGCTGCCGGGATGGTTGAAAAACGGGTGATTCCGCATGGTGTGAATCTGAGTATTTTTTGTCCGGCGGATAAATCCGATGCCAAACATGCGCTGAAGATTCCGCCTGATACCCAAATGTTGTTGTTCGCGGGGAATCGTGCCAGCGCCAACCCCTATAAAGATTATGCGACGGTGCGCCAAGCGGTTGAACGGGTCAATCTGCCGCACCAGAAGATTATTTTTATTGCGTTGGGCGATACCGGACAGGACGAACCAATCGCCGATAATATCACCTTGCAGTATGTTCCCTATCAGACCAACCCGCAGCGTATCGCGCAGTATTATCAAGCGGCGGATGTGTTTTTACATGCAGCGCTGGCGGATAATTTCCCGAATACCATTTTAGAAGCGTTGGCGTGCGGCACGCCGGTGATTGCAACCGGCGTGGGGGGGATTCCCGAACAAATTCAGGCATTGGATGAGTCCCAGAATCCAACCGGGGTGCTGGTTGCTCCGCGTGATTTCACCGGGATGGCTCGCGGGATTGAACGGTTGCTCACCGATGATACGTTAAGGATGCAGATGGGCGCATCTGCCAGCCACGCTGCCCGTCTGCATTTTGATCTTGAAATTTTTGTGAAAAATTACCTCCACTGGTACACCGAAATCATCTCCTAACCCAAACTCTACCCGAATTTTGCTACACTGATTTTAAGTGTGTGGATTGGGGCTAAGATGAATTTGCCGGATAGAAAACATCAAGGAGTTGTTCCTTTGGGGGCAGGCTGTTCAATGGAATGGCTGCATGGGGGGAAAATGGCTATTTTTTATGTGGCGGATATGCAGCGTGAAACGATTGACTTATATATTGACACCCATATTCAGCTTATTCAGCAGTGGCCTGTGGAAACGCCATTTTTAGAAGCCGTGGTGGCTCAGGGCATGGGAATATTTCTGACCCCCTATATGCGGAAGCGCTCTTTAGATGCAGCACACATTTCACGGAGTCGTAATGCTGCCGGGCGGATAGCCGTGATTGTGCAAAAAAATCCAATGCTGACTATCGTACAAGCCTTTGTCAAAAGCATCTATCACCCCAAAAGAGATCGCATTGAACCGCAGCTTTTTTTCTCGCAAGAAGAAGGGGTGGCATGGTTAGAAGCGCTGCTTGAACCTAATTCCTAAAGGAGGCATGAAACGGGTGGGAAACAGCTATTTAAATCGCAGTGTGGTGGGGGTGCAGTTGGTTGGGGAAGCAATTTCGCTTGAATGGCTGCACGGGGGAAAAATCATGGTGCTGCACTTGAGCGAGACACATCGCCAGCATTTTGAAGACTTTTACGACATCTATGAGGCCGTTGTACAGGCTTGGCCTGCGGATGAGTTTTTTTTAGCTGCCCTGATTGTTGAGGGGCAAGAATCCATGATGACTCCATATGTGCGGCATCGGACGGAGCGCGTTATCGAGATTGGCAAGGCCAAAAAAATGGGCGGGCATGTGGCATTGGTGCTGCCTAAATCGGTTTTTACCCAGCTCATCAAGCTGTTCATGAAAAAAGTACGGCAGAATGAAAAAATGGCCTCGCAGTTGTTTTTCTCCCGTGAGGAAGCGCTGGCATGGCTGGAACGAACGCTTGAAAGCTAGCGCGAAACTGCTATCCTACGGGGCATGAAAATCAGCGTTATCACCCCCTCGTACAATCAAGGCCAGTATTTAGAAGCGACAATTCAATCCGTCCTCGCGCAAAATTACCCGGATCTGGAATACATCATCATTGACGGCGGGAGTACGGATAACAGCGTTGAAATTATCCAGAAATATGCGGATAAACTTGCCTACTGGGTTAGCGAAAAAGACAACGGACAAACCCACGCCATCAACAAAGGATTGAGCCGGGCAACGGGTGAGGTGATGGGCTGGCTGAACTCGGATGACATTTTGCTGCCCGGTGCGCTCCATGCCATTGCTGATGCCTTCACGCGGGACAAGAACCTCAAGGTGGTGTGTGGCTTCCGTCAGTTTATTGATGCCGATGGCAACTTCATGGTCAACTGGATTCGCGGCCTACCAACGAAATATCATTTACTGCGGCGGAGCATTTTGCCCCAAGAAACGGTGTATTGGCGGCGCGAAGTCTGGGGAAAAATCGGGCAGTTGGATGAATCGTACCGTTTTTGTATGGATTACGATTACTGGCTGCGAATGTTGGACGCGGGATATGCCATTCGACTTTTGCCCCATTACATCGGGGGATTCCGCCAGCACGAAGAAGCCAAATCGTCCACGATTCGGGATGTCTACCGCCGCGAATTGAACGGGCTGTATCAAAAGTATGGGGTGGGCAGCAGTGAGGAAGAAGTTACCGCCAACATGGGGCAGTTCTGGGACTGGCGTTATAACTTGATTAAAGACCTGTGCCACCAGCCAATTTTTAACCATCCCCGCACCGCCCTAAAAATTTTACAATTCTTAGAGACTCCCGTGTTGTCGTGGCCGGTGTTAGCAGCGTATGGCCTGTTTAGGACAAAGCGACGACCAGCAGCACCCCATTAATCAACACACCAAAAATAAACTGCTTGTCCCATGTCCAGACGAGTAGCAGCAGCGACATCCCCGCCGCAAACACGATCAATACCGCTTGCGCTTCCCCGATGAGGCTGGCGAATCCGGCGAGCAAAAATCCTATCGCGGTCATGCCCATCAAACCGATGCCGAGGTTACGTACCAATTTTTCGGACAACCCCGCCCGATGAATCAGCCACGATTTACCAAAGTCAAATGGATAACGCGGGTCATCGGTGTTGGGAACGAGATAGAGCAGATGGATTGCGCCGTGTGCGATGAGAAAGAGGCCAAACAGGATGGCAGTCATGGGATGTTTCCATTTTTAGCTTTATTTTCCTCCTTTTAAGCGCATGGGGTAGGTGAGACTGGCAACCGATTTTAGATGATAAAATGCAGGGAATTGAAGCTAATGGACAAATCAATTAAAAACCAAATGATTGCGGACAGCATCCATGCTGTCCCTACGAGAAATACACCCGTAGGGACGGGATATATCCCGTCCGCAAAAGTTGGATACATTTAAAGTCTAATTGCCTTGTCCATAAGGAAAAAATTGATGGTGACACATGGCTTACTGCATCATACGATTCTAAAATTTATTGTGGATTATGGCTACGCGCCGGAAATCCATGAACTGGCTGCGCGGCTAAAAATTTCAGAGGAGGCCACCGCACACGCCCTAGACGATTTGCAGGTCTATCATGGGGTGGTGCTGCACCCCAACAGTCACAAAATCTGGGTGGTGCATCCTTTTTCGCTTGCCCCGACGAATTTTGTGGTCCGAACGACGACTCAACACTGGTGGGGGAATTGTGCATGGTGTTCGCTGGGGGTTGCGGCGCTGCTCAATCAAGATTGCACGATTACAACGGTTTTGGGTGCAGAAGGCCAACAAATGACCCTGCATATTCAAAATGGACACCTGCTGGAAACTGATTACGTGGTGCATTTCCCGATTCCAATGGTCAAGGCGTGGGATAACGTGATTTACACTTGCAGTACGATGCTGCTGTTTGAACAGGAAACGCAGGTTGAGGATTGGTGCAAGCAGCATCGGATTGCTAAAGGGGATGTTCAGCCCCTGCAAAATATCTGGGAATTTTCCAAAGTGTGGTACGGCAACCATCTCAACCCGGACTGGCACAAGTGGACAAACGCCGAAGCCCACCAGATTTTTACCCGTTTTGGTTTAACCCATCCGATCTGGGAAATTCCGGTGTCGGACGGGCGGTTTTAAGACGAGTGCCATGCTGATTCCCCCTAGCAAAAAAAGCAGGGCGGGTTGCCATTTCATATCCACCACTGTTTGCCAATCCATGCCGGGCAAGCGTTCTTGCGGGTCGGCGGGCTGCTGTTCCGACCCATCAGGGCGCATTTTGTAGTAATAATACGCATCGGGGGAACTGATATAATAGAGCCATTCCCCATCATGCGACCAGACAACATTCGAATTTTGCGAACTCTGCGCGGTCAAGGGTTGGAGATTTGACCCATCGGCGTTCATGCGGTAGAGGCGGGTCAGGTTGTTATCACGGGTGGACTGAAAGACAATCCACTGTCCGTCAGGGGAATACAGCGCATAATTATCGGTGGCGGGGTGCTGGGTCAAATTTTGCTTGTCCGACCCGTCCGGCCTCATGCGGTAGAGTTCGGCGTTGTCATCCTGCATGGAAAGATACAGCAGCCAATCGGATTGGGGCGACCATTGAAAATCACCTTCGGCGGTGGGGTGCTGCGAGAGGTTGATCGGTTTTTCGCCGTTGGTGTTCATGCGGTAAATTTCAATTGTCCCGTCACGGTCTGTATAAAAGGCCATCCAGTTGCCATCCGATGACTCGCGGGGATACCAGTCATTGGCGGGGTGGCGGGTTAAATTTTCCTGAAATGACCCGTCCGGGCGCATCCGATAAATTTCCGGGTTGCCGTCACGGGTAGATTCAAACACAATCCAGCGTCCATCGGCTGACCAATGCGGGTTGTAATCTTCGCCTGCATGACGGGTGAGATTGGTTTGGGCTGACCCATCAGGATTCATGCGGTAAATTTCCAAATTGCCATCGCGCATTGTCTGGAACACAATCCAGCGTCCGTTGGGCGACCACTGCGGAAACCAATCATTCTGCGGGTGCTGGGTGAGGTTGGTTTGGGCTGTGCCATCGGCTTTCATACGGAAAATGTCGCCGGGCCCGTGGGCGTAATTTTCATAGATTGCCCATTTCGCTTGTACAGGATTTTGGCGGGCAAAGGTGAGCAGGCTGGCAAGACCCAACAGGCTAATGCCCCAGATGAAAAATATAAACCGTAAAATCAAGCGCTCCTTGCCTTCAAAAATATCCCAACGGCGAGGCAAAATAAACTGCCTATCCAAGCATAATTCGGCTGCCATGGGAAATCAATAATGGGTGCTTCATACCGCAAACTCGGCTGAATTTCATCGGGGTCAGGGGGAGCAGTCATTTTTTCAAGCTGTGTCCCATCCGGTTTCATGCGATAGGGGGCGTTTGTCCCATCGCGCCCCGAAGTAAAATACAGCCATTCGCCATCCTGTGACCATTCGGCGATAAAATCCACGGCGGGGTGTTGAGTCAAGTTTTGCAAGCCTGTTCCGTCAGGTCGCACGCGGTAAACTTCATGATTGGTAATTTGCAGAGAATGGAACACAATCCATTTGCCATCGGGCGACCAGAACGGATTATCATTTTCGTAATCGTTGCGCGATAAATTTCGAACGCGCCAACTATTGGCATGGGTGCTCAAAACTTCAAAAGAGTAATTCTTTCCGCGCTGCGAGACAAACACAATTTCTAAGGTAGTGGGAGACCAGGAAGGTTGACTATCTGTTTCAGGATGGCGTGTCATGTTGCGCTGATGTGTGCCATCAGGCCGCATACGGTAAATTTCGTAATTGCCATCTTTGCTATTCATAATGATGACATAAGGCGTTTGAAGGGCTTGCTGCCGCCCTTTATCTAAGATGACGGCTGTAAGAGGCAGCATCACCGCAATTAAAAAGCATACCATCGCTCCCAACCTCATCATGAACGCGGTTCAACCAAGAGCGATTTTACCGATGGCAGTTTGATAGATTTCCTGAGCAAAAATCCAAAACTCAAAACAAGGAGGCCGATAGAAATGACATATTCTCCATGCCAGCGATAATTGACAACGGGTGCGGGTCGTCCGCGCAGGACTTCGCGCAGTTCAAGCGGGACTTTTTGCACATTTGACCCGTCCGGCTGCATCTGGTAAAGCTGCGGGCTGCCATCCCGTTCTGACCAGAAGATGAGATGCTGCCCGTCCTGTGACCAGCGCGGCAGTTCATCGATGCGGGGATGGTTGGTCAGATTTTGTAAGGCGCTGTCGTCCGTCCGCATCCGGTAAATTTCGCTGTTGCGCCCGTCTTTGGCGGTGAAGACAATCCAGCGTCCATCCGGCGACCACGCGGGGTCAGAATGCCAGCCCGATTTTGTCAGGGGTTCGAGGTGGGTGCCGTCTGCCTGCATCCGATAAATCAACTGGACATCGTTTTGCGGCGAGGTGAACAAAATCCACTGGCTGTCCGGCGACCAGACAACGGTGGTGGGGGCATGAATCAAAGGCGGGGAGATGTTTTCAATCTCCGACCCATCCGCCTTCATGCGATACAGTTCATACCGATTGGCGCGGTTGGAAAGAAAAATAATCCACTGTCCATCGGGGGACTGCTGCGGGTATAAATCATCGCCTAAATAATTGGAGAGATTTTCGACCTGTGAACCGTCTGCCCGCACGCGGTAAATTTCATTGTTGCCATCCCGATTCGAGGTAAACAGCACCCATTTCCCATCCGGCGACCACGTTGGGTACATATCATACCCCGGATGGCGGGTCAGATTGCGGACGAAACTGCCGTTTGCCCGCATCGTGTAAATTTCAAAATTGCCATCCCGATTGGTTTGGAAGGCCAGCCATTTACCATCGGGCGACCATGAAGGAATCGTATCAGTGGCGGCATGGCGGGTGATATTTTCGCGGCGGGTGGCATCCGGTCTGGCACGGTAAAGTTCATAATTGCCGCTTAAATCCGACGCAAACACGACCCACTGCGATTGCGGGGTGTGCTGACGAGCAAGGCTCATCACCGTCCCCATGAGCATCAAGCACAGGCTGAACAAAAGCAGACTTGAAAAAAACAATCGGTTTGTCATCAGACTTCTCGCAATCTACACTACAATAGATTTTAAGAGATTTTTTGAGAATCTGATGTCAATGATTTTAGAACCGCCGACCCTCCTCCAGAATCGCTACCGCCTGCTGCATGAAATCGGGCGCGGCAGCATGGCAATCATTTACCGCGCTCACGACGACACCCTCTCGCGAGAAGTGGCGATCAAATTTCTTGCGCCCCAGCGTTTGGTCAGCAGCGAAGCCAGCGAACGTTTTCTCCGCGAAGCCCGCATGATTGCCAGTTTAACCCACCCCAATATCATGCTGCTGTATGACATGGGGCGGGAGGACACATGGCACTACTTGGTGCTGGAACATATTCAAGGACGGAATGTGCGCGAGCGAGTCTTGCAGCGCGGCGGAAATTTAACACTGGAGGAGGTGTTGCCGATTATGCGTGGAACGCTGGCAGGCTTGGCCTATGCCCATCAGCGTGGCATTGTGCATCGGGACATTAAACCCGAAAATATCATGCTCACCGACGAGGCGCAGGTCAAAGTCACCGATTTCGGTTTGGCCTTGAGTCAGCATGAACTTCGCCTGACCGACGATGACATGATTCTCGGTACGGTGTTTTATATGTCGCCCGAAATGCTCATGGGCAAAACCGCCGACTCGCGTTCGGATTTATACGCGCTGGGGGTGGTGTTTTACGAACTCCTGTTTGGTGTGCCGCCGTTTGTGGGAGACAGCATGATGAGCGTGGTATCGCAGATTATCAACGCGCCCTTGCATTTACCCGCCCTGCCGCATCTTCCCGAAAATATCCGCGAGATTATTCGACGGTTGATGGCGCGTGACCCCGCCGAAAGATTCGCCAGCGCGGATGAAGTTTTACAAGCGCTGCCCACTTTTGAAAAATCCGTCGAACGTGTGTCCACCGACCCCGATTCCCTGCGGATGTATGCCGCACAGGAAGAAAAATCAACCGCGCTAGAAGTCGAACGGCGTTATGTGGCGGGGTTGGTGCAGAACAATCTGATTGAACCGTTGAATCTGCTGCTGGCACAGGTCAATATGTACGAACAGACCCTGCCGATGAACCAGCAAACGCGCATGGTGACATCGGTGCTAGCAAGTTTAGTCCGTCAGGTGTTGCAGCAAGCCCGCGATTTAGAAGCCAATTTATCGCCGGCTATGCTGGACACATTGGGTTTAGAATTGGCCTTAGAATCGCTGGTGAATCAATGGCGGCGGGTGTCGGGAGCAACGATTTCTTTAACCGTGACTCGCCTGAAAGAGCGTTTGCCACAGGCCATCGAACTGGCTGTGTTCCGCGCTGCTCAAGAAGCGCTGGAATTTGCGATGCAGCGGGCTTCGCAGGTGACGCTTGCACTGGAGATGCAGGAAGGTGCTTTGCTGCTCACCGTAACCGACAACGGTCTTGCGGCGGTGACGGATGCGGTGCTGCGAACCAGCCGCGCCCGCCTTGAACATCTAGGGGGGGTGATTGATATTCGCACCACGCCCAATCTGTCCTTGACGATTCGCCTTGATTTTGCCCCGCCCGCCCAACTGACTGCCCGCGAAATGGAGGTTTTGCAACAGCTTGCCAAAGGGTTGAGCAACAAGGAAATCGCCGCGTTATTGGACATCAGCCCGCGCACGGTGAATTTTCATCTGGATAATTTGTATTCCAAGCTGGGGGTTAATTCGCGGACAGAAGCGCTGATTTATGCGTTGCGTCAGGGCTGGATTAGCTCGACCCTGTTTAAATAGACAGGGCAAAGTCAGGTGATTTTGCCGTTGGGGAGGTGGGGTTTTGACCCCACAATGAAAGTATCAATGAACTGTGGAGAACAACCCTATGCAAACGCTGATTGAAGCGCTCGACCCGATTTTAAGTGACCCCGCCGTGATGGAAATTCTGGTGGACGGGTACAACCATGTCTATGTCGAAAAACAGGGCCAACTGGTTGACCTTGACTCGCCCTTTGAAAATGACGCTGCCTTGATTACCCAATTGCAGGAATTCGCCAGCACCTTTGGGCGGCGCTTGGACGACTCCAACCCGATTGTGGATTTGCGCTTTGCCGATGGCTCACGGATGCACATTGTGATTCCGCCGATTTCGCTCAACGGGGCATCGTTTGTGATTCGTAAATTTCCTGCCCGTCAAATTACATGGGAGGATTTGCTCAGTTTTGGCTCGATTGATGAAGCGCTGCTGGAATTTATCCGTGCGTGTGTGCTGGCGCAACTGAATATCGCCATTTCCGGTGGGACGGGTTCGGGCAAAACGACTATTTTGAATAATTTTGTCAATCTGATTCCTGAGGATGAACGGCTCATCGTGGTGCAGGAAAATACCCAGTTGGGGATTCGGACTCAGCGGGTGGTCACGCTGGAAACCCGTCCGGCGAATCTGGAAGGCAAGGGGGAAGTCACCGCCCGCGATTTGATGCAAAGCGCGATGAAAATGCGACCTGACCGGATTATTCTGGCGGAGGCGCACGGGGCAGAAGTGCTGGAACTCATCACTGCTATGAACAACGGGCATGATGGTTCGATGACTTCGCTTCATGCCATCAGCCCACGGGATGCGCTGGCACGGCTGGAATTGATGGCGAACATGGGCGACCCGACCATCCCGTTACTGCGGATTCGGGAAATGCTGGCTTCGGCTCTCCACATCCTTTTTCATCAGGAACGCCTTTCGGATGGCAGCCGCCGCATTGTGCGAATCGCAGAGGTGATAGGGTTACAGGGCGATACCATTGGCACACAGGATTTGTTTGAATTTCGCCAGACGGGACTTAAAGACGGGCGGATTCAAGGCTATTTCACTCCCACCGGACACATCCCGCGCTTTTTGAATCGTTTCCGTGAGGCGGGGGTTGAAATGGATGTTCAGCAGATGTTCTCGCCGAGATAGTGATTGGTTTTTAGTGGTTAGTTTTTAGTCGGGGGGTATCGGGCATGTCAAATTGTAACTGAAACAATGAGCCGCAATACCCGCCCGTACCAACCAATGTGAGTTGCGCGTAATCCGCCTAATATGCAGAGCAGCGCCATCAAAAATACCGGTTCCATATGCCACGTCAAATCAATGAGGGGGGCGGTTTGGGTGATGGGAACATCGCGCTGCCCTTCCCGAATATCCGTGCCATCGGGGGTCATGGTGTAATTTTTATAATCGCCCCCGTAGCGGCTTGACCAGAAACTAATCCGGGTCTGGTCGGCTGTCCATGACGGGGAAATATCGCCGCGTGGACTGCGGGTGATGTTCTGCGGAGTTGTGCCGTTCGCCTGCATCCGATAAATTTCCCAATCGCCATCCCGATTGGTGGCAAAAATAATCTGGCGGTCATCCGGCGACCACTGCGGCGAGGCATCGGAGGCGGGGTGCTGGCTGAGATTTTGCAGGTCGCTGCCATCCATGCGGATTTTATAAATATCGCTGACGTTGTTGACGAAGGTATCAAACACCAGCCATGTGCCATCGGACGAGACATCCCAGTTTTGTTCCTGTCCGTTGGTGCGGGTGATATTTTCTAAACCTGTGCCATCCCCGTGCATCCGGTAGACATCGGTTTTGCCACGATGGGCGGAGAGGAACACCAGCCATTCCCCTACCCACCGCACCCCGACATCATTGGCGGGATTGCGCGTCAGATTTTGCAGGTGCGTGCCGTTGGGTCTCATGCGGTAAATTTCCCAGTTGCCCTCGCGCAAACTTTGAAAAGCCACCCAGCGCCCATCGGCTGACCAATAGGGCGTGCTGTCTTTTTGCGGATTCAGCATGGGGAAAAGCTGCTTCTGTGAACCATCCGGGCGCATCCGATAATAGGCGGTGTTATCGGCAACAATGACCCATGCGGGCTGCGGGGTTTGCAAACGCACCAGACTTAGAATACTTGCCAAAAACAGCACTAAACATCCAAACAGCAGCAACACGAATTTCATAAGCGCACCCGCCGCCACAACACGCCGAACGCGATACAAGCCAACCCGCCTAAAAATACACTTTCTGATTCCCAGTCGTAATCTATGATGGGAGAGGGCTTCGCTTGTGTCAAAAATAAAGTTTCTTCTGGTGAAATATCTTTTTCGCTAGAACCATCTGCCGACAATTGCTTATTAGGCCGCACATTATATCCAATACCTTGAAAAGTGGTGAAAATGAGTGAGTGACCGTCATATGACCACTCTAGCTCAAGAAAACCATCAAAATAGTCACTAATTCTTTGAATTTGTGAACCATCTAATTTCATCTTATAAATTGCACTGCCATCGTCTTCATTCACTATGAAAGCGACCCACTCTGCTGTGGGCGATATACGAAGCGAATGCACAATATTCATTATAGGTAAGATGCTTTGTACATCTGACCCATCTGTTTTCATTTTGTAAATAGCAATGCTACCGTCTCTTTCCCCGATAAAGATAGCCCAATTTTTGTCTGTAGAAAGCTGAAAGCCAGCAATATTATCAAAACTAGGTGTGAGATTATTTATTGCGAAATTATTTAAGTTAATTGTTTGTATACTCCATTTTCCTTCATGGTACGCATCGAAAATAATATTCTGACTGTACGCAGTAAATTGAAAAGTCGTGTTTTCTGTAGGCTCTGGTATAAGTTTTTGTTGTTCTGTACCATCTATTTTGGCTAGATAAATATCTATATTGCCTTTCAAGTTGGTCGAAAAAGCAATCCAATTTTCATCAGGGGATACTTGAAATGAATGTAAATCTATAGGCAAAACACGTTGGAAAATTTTCCCCTTGTTATTTATATGGTAAAGTCCATGATAGGTATGAAAGAAAATCTGATCTCCGTCTTTAAGCCATTGTTCTTCCCCGCTTAGCACCTGAGAGGCTATTTTTACCTGATTTGAACCATCAAAATTTGCTCGATATAATGCGCTGTCTTTCAATGACCGAAAAACAATCCATGCGGGCTTAGGGGTTTGCTGCCGGACAAGGCTCAACATTCCCCCCATGAGCAGCGCCAACACGCCAAACAGCAGCAAAAAGCGGGCGAGGAAGGTCATTGCACCCCCCGTCGCCACAACACCCCGAACGCGATACAAGCCAACCCGCCGAAAAGCGCAAACGGGCTGCGCCATGCCAAATTAAGGATGGGGGCGGTTTGAATTTCAGATTTCATGACTTCAACAGCTTCCACCTGTTCTCCGGTGCGACTCATCCGGTACGGCTGGTATTTGCCATCCCGGTCTGAGTAAAAATAAATCCACTGTCCATCGGCGGACTCTGTAGGAAAGGTATCAAAAAAAGGGTTGTGTGACAAATTTTCAATGGCGGCTCCATCCGGGGTCATGCGGTAAATGTCCCAGTTGCCCTCGCGGTTGCTGGCGAACAAAATCGTCTGCCCATCCTGTGACCATTGGGGCAGGACATTGGCGGAGTCGCTGTCGGTCAATGCTTGCAGGTCGCTGCCATCCACCCGCATTTTATAAATTTGACTCTGGCCTGCGTAGGCGGCGGCAAAAACAATCCATGTCCGGTCTGGCGAAAGGGTAAATGACCATTCCTGCGCCGCGCTCCGGGTCAAATTTTGCAATGCAGAGCCATCGGCTTTCATCCGAAAAATATCGGTTTCGCTGCCCTCGAAGGAGAGAAAAATAATCCATTGGCTGTCAGCCGTCCACTGGGGGGAAAGATCGCCGCGTGAACTGCGGGTCAGGTTTTCTAAATGAAAGCCATTCGATTTCACCCGATAAATTTCCCAATTGCCATCCCGCAGCGATTGAAAGACCAACCAGCGTCCATCCGGCGACCATACGGGCAGGCTGTCCCGGCGGGGGTCTAATATTTCCATAGGCTGTTTGGCAGACCCATCCGGGCGCATCCGATAGTAGGTGTGGTCGGCAGCCGAAATGACCCACGCGGGCTGTGGGGTTTGCTGCCGTGCCAGCGTCATAACGGCGGTGAGGACGAGAACAATAAGACCAGTCATGATTAAAAAGAAAGAAAAAAGTTTCATTGGCATAACTCTTGGTTGCGGGCGGGAAATTGGCGCAAAGAAATATCGGGGTGAAAAGTCTGCTGCGCCGCTTCCCGCCCAATGATTTATTCAAACTTTTGGATGATGTAGAAAAGGGAATGTTGTTAAGGGGTGCTAATGCCTGAGACACACCCGATGATACTTTATGGCAGTTAAGTGGCGAGCATCGGCGGTGCAGCCTCTCGTTCTGAAATATGCTGGATAATGGAACGGAAATATTATCAAGTTATCTTGCTGCATTGTGACCGCATCCTCAGTCGCTTCATTGCCTCTTTTTTTTATAAGGCATGAGGAAGGGGCGACACAACCCACGTTTGCCTGACATGGCAATTTTTTATTTGAATTTTATAAGTGTCTCGATGAGGCGATTCGCCTGCTGCGCGGAGGTGAAATGACTCAACCCCCGCAGCACACGGCGGGCGAGTCGGCTTTTGGGGTGGAGCGCAATTGCTTGCTGAAAATGCTGACGGGCTTCCTCGAACTGCCCATGCTCCCACAAAATCATCGCCAGCGCATGATGCCGCCCCGCGATTTTTTCCTCCAGATCGAGGTCAGTCGGGAGGGGGACATCGCGCAGCATTTCATAGGCTTTGAGGCGCGAACGAATCATCGGTATCATCTGGTTGGACATACTTTTGGGGGAATGACGATACCAGATGAGGGGTTCGTCAATGTAGCGAAATTCAACGCCATGTGCTGCCAGCGTCACCCACAACAGCCAATCCTCGACCCCCTGACAGCCCTGCCGGAATCCTCCCACCGCCCGGATGTGTTCAGCGCGGGTGAGTGTTCCATGCGGCGGAAAATACGCGGCGGTGGAATTGACCAACTGACGCACAATGTTGTTGCCTTCGGGTTTTTTGCCCTGTGCGCGGGTGGCTCTATCGTTAATTTCCGCGCTCATATCTTCGGTGCGTTTTTCATAATCGGTGTAGACGATGCCCGTCGTTGGAAATGCTTCAAAAACCGCAATGGAGCGTCCGATTTTGGTCGGCAGCAGCATATCGTCCGCGTCTAAAAATTGGAGCAATTCGCCCTTCGCAGCCGCAATCCCGCGATTCCGGGTTGCCGCGAGTCCAGAATTTTGCTGGTGGATATAGGTGACTCGTGAAAATTGCAGCGCGACTTCGCAGGTGTTATCGCTTGAGCCATCGTCCACCACAATGATTTCATGAATCGGGTAGGTTTGGGCAAGGCAACTTTCAATCGCTTGTGCCAGAAAATGCCCGTGATTGTAACAGGGAATGATGATGCTAACGGTGTACATGTTTCCTCTTTTGATTCCCCTCTCTCATTTTTTGGAGAGGGGGTAGGGGGTGAGGTCATTGGAATCAAACCACAAATTCGATATTTCTTCAACAGGATTGACCTGTAAAATAGGGCAGATTTTTTAATGTAACCCCCACATCCTTCCCCTCCCCATAGAAGGTGGATGGGTTTTCAATGACACCCCTCTCCCCGTTTGTGGGAGAGGGGTTGGGGGTGAGGGGAAAAAGGTTGAAAATGCACGCTCATTTCGCGGGTAAAAAAATTCTGATTACGGGCGGGTTGGGTTTTATTGGCAGCACGCTGGCGATTGAACTGGTCAAACTCGGCGCGAATGTCACGCTGGTCGATGCCATGCTACCCGAATATGGCGGGAATCTGTTTAATATTGCACCCGTCAAACAGCAGGTCACGGTCAATTTTGGCGATATTTGCGACCAGCACGCGATGAATTGGCTGGTGCGCGAAATGGATTTTGTGTTTCATCTGGCGGGGCAAGTTTCGCATGTGATGAGCTTGCAAGACCCCTTCCCGGATATTGAGTTCAACATCAAAGGCACAACCGTTTTGATGGAAGCGCTCAAAAATCATAACCGCCACGCACGGTTGATTTTTACGGGGACACGCGGGCAGTATGGCGAAGCGGTCAAATTGCCGGTGGATGAAGAAGCCCCGACCAACCCCAAAGGCTTGTACGAAATCTCGAACCTCACCGCCGAAAAAATCATCAAATTTTATAACGATGTGCATGGGATTCGTTCGGTGATGCTGCGGTTGACGAATGTGTATGGCCCGCGAGGTCAGATGAAACATTCGCGGTATGGGGTGGTGAACTGGTTTACCCGCCTAGCAATTGACCACCAGACGATTACGGTTTTTGATACGGGGGATGTGCTGCGCGATTTTCTGTATGTGGATGATTGTGTGGAAGGGTTGCTGATGGCGGCAACCTGTGACGCAGCCATCGGGGAAATTTTTAATCTGGGGATTGATGTTCCAACGACACTCCTTGAACTGGTCAAAAAAATCATCGAAGTGGCGGGGACGGGCAATTGGGAATTTGGCCCCTATACGCCGGAACGCAAAGCACAGGAACCGGGGCATTTTTATTCCGACATCAGCAAAATTCGGCGGGTGATTGGCTGGAATCCGCACACGAATTTAGACGATGGGTTGCGCCAAACGATAGAATATTACCGCCAATACAAGGAAAATTACTGGTGAGCCTTCATCCGAACGTGGTTTTTCATTATGATGATGCCGGACGCGCTTTTCCTGCGGCGGGGTCGGGCAGTTTTAAAATAGGTAAAAATGTCCATCTCGGCAATCGGATTACGATTTTTCCGCAGGTGAGCATTGGCGATAACGCGGTGATTATGGACGGGGCAGTGTTGGGACGGGTTCCCATGCCAAACCAGACGGCTACCCTGCCGATTGAAGTCAAATTTTCCGAATTTACCATCGGGGCAGGAACAATCATCGGGGCGAACAGTGTTTTGTATACGGGGAATCGCATCGGGGCGGGGGTGCTGATTAGCGATTTGTCCTCGCTGCGTGAAGGCTGTACGGTGGGCGACCATACGATTATTGGACGCGGGGTGATGGTGCTGGCGCATTCGACCATCGGTAATGCCTGTCGGATTCAGGATCAGGTGCATCTGGCGGGGGGGATTGTCATTGAGGACAAGGTATTCATCGGTATGGGCGTGATGACCGCGAACGACAATGAGGTGTATTTAACCCGTTTTGGCTTGCGTCCGGTGGAATTGACTCCGCCTGTGATTCGAGCCGGGGCGGTGATTGGCACAGGGGCGACGATTTTACCCGGCGTGGAAATCGGCAGGGGCGCGATGGTGGCGGCGGGGGCGGTGGTCACCAAAAATGTTCCCGCGTGGACGGTAGTGGCGGGGGTGCCGGCGGTGGTCACAAAAGACATTCCCGCCGAATGGCGCAGTCAGGTTGAGCAAAAATTATGAGTCTAATTTCGCTTGTTGTGCCTGTGTATTGGAATGCAACCACGCTGCCCGCCTTAAAGCAGGCTTTTGAGGCCATTGCCAACCAGTTCCCGCAAGATAGGTTTGAATTTGTTTTTACCGATGATGGCTCAGGGGATCATTCTTTTGAAATATTGTCAGCATTAGCCGCGCAGGATGCCCGTGTGCGGGTGGTCAAACTCTCGCGCAATTTTGGCTCGAATGCGGCGATTTTAGCGGGCTTGACTCATTGCACGGGGGATTGTGCGGTGGTGATTTCGGCGGATTTGCAAGACCCGCCCGAATTGATTCCTGAAATGCTTGCCCATTGGAAGGTGGGTAAGGAAGTGGTGCTGGCAGCGCGGCGAGAACGCGATGACCCCTTCCCCAGTCGTTTTTTTGCGACAGTGTTTAATCGGTTGTTCAAGCGTTTTGTGTTCCCGGAGTTCCCCGACAAGGGCTTTGACTTCATGCTGATTGACCGGGCAGTCATTGATATTCTGGTGCATTTGCGCGAGAAAAATTCATATATCTTCGGACAGGTTATGTGGGTGGGGTTCAATCGTGAAGTGGTCTATTATGACCGCCGCGCCCGCGAACATGGACAATCACGCTGGACATTCACCAAAAAAGTGAAATATTTCATTGATGCGTTTTCGGCTTTTTCGTATTTACCCTTGCGCCTGTCCACGACCATCGGGTTTATCATGGGCGGCTTGGGCTTTTTGTATACGCTGGTGGTGGTGGGGCTGAATATTTTTAATTCTGTGCCGATTCAGGGCTGGTCATCGCTGATTGTGGTGGTGTTAATTGCCTCTGGCACACAGTTAATTTTGCTGGGGATTCTGGGGGAATATCTATGGCGGGTGCTGGACGAAACCCGCAAACGCCCGCCGTTTATTGTGCATAAAACGTTGAATATAGCCTCCACCCCGAACCCCTCGCCTGTTCTGGAAGAGGATCTGAGGAGAGATTATGTATCCTGAAGTTGTATCGAAATTGCGCTGTGCGGCGTGTCAAGCCGACCCTTTACATCTTGAAACCTATGCCACGGCTGCGGATGATGATGTGCGGGAGGGGGTTGTCTGGTGTGAAGTCTGCCGTACCTGGTATCCGATTGAGGATGGTCTGCTGGATATGCTGCTGGGCGGGTTGGCCTATGTCGAAGACCGCGCCCGTTTCTGGCAAACCCACCAGACCAAATTAAGCGGGTTAGGCTTAAAACCCGATGAAGCCCCGGTCAATACGGCTGAATACGCGCTGCAACGTACCCAACAGGAGCATTTTGATAAATATTCTGGCAACGGGCAGATTCAATACCTGTCCGATTTTGAGCAAAAACCTTTCTGGGTAGCGGCGGATAAAATCGCTAATGACCCGTGGCGGGAACAGATTCAACAGGATACATGGCTGCTGGATGTGGGTAGTGCCAACGGACGCAGCACGTTTAAAATGGCAGACTTGGACGTTCATATCATAGGGTTTGACGTGTCTAAACAGATGATTCGCCAAGCCATTGAACGCTATCGGCAGGGCAACTATCGCGCACGAATTTCATTTTTTGCGGCAGATGCCACCCAATTTCCGCTTAAAGCAGCTATGTTCGACTATGTATTGATTTACGGGGTGCTGCATCATCTGCCCAGTCCGGGAGAAACCTGCCGTGAAGTGGCGCGGGTCTTAAAATCGGGTGGTCTCTATTTTGGGCATGAAAATAACCAGACACTTTTCCGTCCCTTTTTTGAATTTTTGCAAAAAGTTTATCCCATCTGGCATGAGGAGGCCGGGCCAGAAGCGCTAATTTCGCCCGCCCGCTTGCACGCTTGGTTCAGCAACACAGGTGTTCAGTTGGAGATGAAAACGAGTGTATTTGTCCCGCCGCATCTCGTGAATTTGACCACCTTTGCGATGGGGTATCGCTTGCTCCAAAGTACGGATAAGCTGGCTCAAGCTATCCCCATCCTCAAGGAGAACGGGGGTGTCATCTTGATACAGGGGACAAAATCCTAAAGGCGCATTTTCGTTTGTAGTATAATGGGAAATATGAGCCAACCGATTTTGCAATTTGTTCACCAGCAACCCACCGACTTAAAACTAGGACTTGTCCGATGTGATGTGCCAATGACGGTGATTCAACAGACCCGTTGCGAAATGGGGGAGTGGGGGCTAACCTTTCAAATTATCGGGGAAAGCCACGCGGTGCGGATTGAAAAAGACGGGCAACATGTGTTCACGGAAATTCTGGCGTGTATCCCTTTGCCCCCGGAAAGTCAGATTCACGCCTTTGACCAGTTGACCCCCTACCACTTTGCCATGAAAAATTATGAAATCCGGGTTGAGTTTGAGGACAATGCCTCGGCTATTTTACCCGCGCCGCACGCAGAATGTTTTATCGAAGCGGCGTTTCCGGTGGTCGCGGGGCGCACCCCTGTTACCCGGATCGTGTGGCGCAAAATGGAGAATCGCGTAGAATGGCAAACGTGGCACATTTACCCCACGCAAAATCACGGGGTCTGGGTAAAATCTAGTTCAAGTTTGAACCTGACGAGTCCGTAAACTCGATAAAAAATTAAAGGAGACTTTCAAGTGGATTTAGTGATTGAAGCGACCCTTTGGACGATTCTAGCAACCGTGATTTCGCAAGTCGTCACCCTGTTTTTTCTGTGGATGTTGGGGCTAAAACCCCAGCGCTTGGCCCACGAGATCGAAAATGTGCAGAATACGGCAGTTGGCGCGATGTTTTTTATCATCTCGCTGATTGTAGCGATGTTTGTGAGCGTGGTGTCCTCGGCGGGTTTTTCTTCCGATACCTTTGATGCAGAAACACTGGCGTGGACGTTTGGCGGGGCGCTGGGGGCGGTGGTGTATACGGCGATTTTATTCTGGATTGCCCACTACCTGCTCGAACCGTTGGAAGGTGAAGGACTGGTTGGCTATCTCCAGCGCGAATTGATTGCCGAGCAAAACGCGGCGCTGGCTTTTTTCTTGGGAGGGCTGGCGGTTGCGCCTTTTCTGGCGGTGTTGTTCCAGATTATCTAATATTTTTCAGAGCGATTTCACGGACTTTAATCCGGTTGTTGTTTAAGATGAAAGGGGTGAAATGTAGGAGGGTAGGGAATGAGTCATTATATTCTAGCGGTTTTGTATGAAGGGATGCCAACGCTCAACAATGGCTGGCAGCCCAAATTTCTTCCCCTCCCATTTCCCATCGACACTCACTACACGCTTTTCAAGCAGTGGCAGCGCTTGGTCGCAATTTTACAGGCGGGCTGGCGCGAAAAACTGCTCGTGCTGGACAGCACCGCCGGCAGCTTGCATCCCGACTTGCTGGCGACGGTTCTGATGGGCTTCTGGCCTCAGCGCAAAAGGCCGCTGGTGGTTATGATGGGGGATATGTGGCAACCGAATGAGGGAGTTCGCCACGGCCTCGAAAAATTCCTGATGAAATTGGCGAATCGGGTGATTGACCGCTATGTGGTGCAATCTTCAGAGGAAGTCGAAATTTTCCCCGCGCTGTGGGGCGTTCCTGCCGAAAAAATCCGCCGATGTCTGTATTTTTATACCTTCCTTGAAAACGAAATTGCACAGCCTGCCCCCCCGCAAAATTATATTTTTGCGGGCGGCAATCCCCATCGAGATTATGAAACACTGCTGGAAGTTGCCCATCGGATGCCCGACCAACCATTCATTTTTGCGACCAAACGCCTGCAAAATCACCCGAATATCCCGCCGAATGTGACCGCCAAGCCCGTTTCACATGATGAGTTTGTGCGTTTGATGGCGGGGGCGGCGCTGGTGGTGACTCCGGTCAAAGGCGGACTTAAACGGGCAGTGGGGCAGCAAACCTATCTCAACGCGATGCGCTTGGGCAAAGTTAGCATTGTCAACAATACGCAGGTGATGGGTGTGCATGACCACATTCAACACGGGGTAAATGGGTTGCTGGTCAACGGCGATGTTGAAAGTTATGTTGCAGCGATTCAATGGGCTTTTGACCCCGCCAACCGGGAGGCTGTTGCCAAAATGCAACGCCGAGCGGTTGAAACAGCCTGTCAGTTCAGCTATGAGCAGCATATCGCCTGTTTAGCGGGCATTATAGAGGAATTGTTACAGGAATAAATTAGCTAAAGCAGACCTTCTATTCTCAGGGGTTCCCTACAAGTATCTAAACATGAACAGGTTCTGGAATGGACAGTCCTAACTCCAAACGGGCTGCGATCCATGTGAGTTTGGCATCTTCGATAAGTTCCAAGACTTCGGCTTGCGTATCGCCATAAGTCATGCAACCGGGCAGTTCGGGAAGTTCAGCAAACCAACTCCCATCTTCTGCATCAGGAATAAGGACAATGGTATAAGGTAAAGAGAGGTAGTAGTGTAAGTGTCTATTCATTATCTTCCTTTTCCTCTTCGTCCTCAATCAATTCAATAATCTCGTCAATGGCTTTAAGGGCTTTTTTCACGTAAGTTTCTTTCACGTGCGGCTGTTTGAAAGGAATAACTAAAGTCCAATCTTTGTCTTTGATCAGGGCTATGAAAACGTTGTGGCTTGTTCCCGTTCCTGCTTTCATATAAAAGCCATAGTCTTCTAATACCTGCTGTAGCTCTCCAAACGCAACATTACGTGGATTTTGCCTAATTTTCTGTAGACGTTTTTCTCTTTTAGTCATTGTAGCATCAATCCCACTGTCGCCAGCCTTTTTCATAATAGGCGGTTAGAACGGGGTTATCCAGCGTATTGACCTCCGCCGGAACTTCCGCCGTATCGGGGTCAAAGTGGCGGGCGGCGGTTAAAATCTCAGGAGTCAGATACCGCAGGGTTAGACCTTCTGGCACGCTAATTTCAGGCGCGAGGCGTGGTGTGCCAATCACAAAACCCCAATCGCCAAACGAAGGAATGTAAGTGTGCAGGGGTAAAATTTCAAATTCGGCGGCTTGAATCGTGTTGGCAATTGACCAGAACGCCTCCCGCGCAAAATAGGGGGAGGTGGCCTGTGTAACAAATGCGCCATCGGGAGTCAGGCGTTTTTTGAGCAGGCGATAAAAGGTTTCGGTATACAGTTTGCTCAGGGATTCGTTGTTCGGGTCGGGCAAATCAATGATGATAACATTAAAAAGTTCATCCGATTCTGACACATAATTGTAGGCATCCTGATTCACGACTTCGACTCGCGGGTCATCCAGCGCATTTTGGTTTAAATGGGTCAACAGGGGATAGTCGCTGGCTAAATCGGTCATGGCGGGGTCAAGGTCAACCAGCACGATGCGCTGAATGTCGTCATAGGGGAGTAGTTCACGAACCACCATGCCATCGCCACCGCCTAACACCAGAACAGATTCATGGGCGCGGGAGGCACTCATCACCGGATGCACCAGCATTTCATGATAGCGGTATTCATCACGGCTGCTGAACTGCAATTGGCCTTCCAGAAACAGGCGCAAATCATCGCCCTGACGGGTAAAAATGATACGCTGGTAGGGAGTTTGTTCGCGGTAAACAATGCGGTCTACATACAACTGCTGTTCGAGAAAATTGCTCAGGCTGGTTGAACCGACAACGCCTATCAGCATGGCGATAGAGGCTGCGCCCATGCCTGCCCATAACTGGCGCACCTGAAAACGGGGTAAACGCCCCTGAAACAGCAGTAAATTTAAAATGGCGATGGCGATATTAAACGCGCCGGTTAAAAAAGCGGTCTGGGTGACACCCAGCGAGGGCAGCAAAATCAGGGGAAAAGCCAGCGATGCCAGCAGCGCTCCCAGATAATCGACGGATAAAATATCGGCAAGGGCTTTGCTTAAATCGCTGCGGTGGGCGACGATGCGGGTTAAAAGCGGAATCTCCAAGCCGATGCACACACCGATAATCAAAATCAGCGTGACCATGACGGTGTAGTAATAAACTTCGCTGGTGGCAAAAACGGCATACAGAATCGCCGCCGAAAATCCGCCAAACACCCCCACCAGCAATTCCACCAGAATAAACCAGCGAAGTTCATTGCCTTTAATTTGCCGCGAGATGAGCGACCCGATGCCCATGGAGGACAAAAAGAGGCCAATTGTCAGCGAAAATTGGGTGATGCTGTTCCCCAGCAAATAACTGGAGAGCGTGCCGATAATCAATTCGTAGGTGATGGAGCAAATCGAAATCACCAGCACCGACACCAAGAGTGTGGCACGTTCACGGGGCGTAATGGCATAATCGCGCATGAAAAAACCTTATTGGGAAAAGAATTTGAGGGTGGGGTACGGTGTCATTGACCCCACCCCTAGCCCCTCCCCGCAGGCGGAGAAGGGAACAAAGTAAAATTACTTGCCGCTGCCCGGCCCACCACCGAACACCGACGGCCCGCCAATGCTGCCCATCCGCAGGGAGGGACTCGGCCCGACACTGGTTAAACCCTGTCCGGTGTAGCTGGCAAAGGCGGACATGCCAAAACAGCCAAACAGCAAAAACGCTACCAGCAGAAGTGTTGCAATTTGTCGCATAGTTTTTTACCTTCTCTTGCGGACGGCATCGCATCCGTTAATCATCATCGGACATTTCAGCAAGGGATTGCAACCCACTGGAAATCATTTTGGGCGCACCCACCACGAAGAAATACACCCCCACCAGCAGGGCAAACACCCCGTAACAGATAAACCAACTCGACAGCATTTCATTTTTCTGCACTTCGACCTGCACATCCACCGTATCCATTGGGCTGTCTTCCAATGAAATATGGAGTTGGTGAACACCTTTGACGTTGGGTACAAAACTTTTGCCGCCGTCGGTGCGCTGTTCTGACCATGACCCTTCATCATCATAACCGGACTCTGACCAGAATTCCTGTACGGTTAAATCGGTTTCCTTGCCTTCGGGGTCAATGATGCTGACCTCGATTTCAGGATTCACAGACGAGTTAACGGGCAGGGTATTTAAAACCGTCAGATTGACTTTGGCGGGGCGGCCTGTCTGGTTAAATTCGATCTGAATCACCTGCGGGGTAAGATCGGCTTTGTTGAGTGTCAAACGCTGGTCAACCACTTTTTGACCGGATGCTCCCGCAAACATAGCAAAACTAAACCCGATGCACGCCATCAAAACCGCCATACCCGCGATAATTTTATAGGTGCTTTGGTTTTGCACTTTGCGGGTGAGGCTTTTGAGCCATTCCGGTTTGCCAAAGGCTTGGGCGATTTCTTCTTCTTTGACCTGACGGCCTTTGTACATTTCCAGTTCGTTGTCGGTGTACTGGACACTGTAACTTGCGCCAGAACTGACCCCTTCAACCATGATATGCTGGTCGTCGCGTTTGGCCTGCCAGGTGAGTTCGCCTTCCACACCGAAAACACGGGCGGGATAGCGTTCTTTGACATAGAAGCTGTTGTTGCCTTCGACGGGAATATTGCTGCTAAATTTGGGGTCAAACGGGTGTTTCATGCGGATTTTGCTAGACAGCAAAAAGCCTTCATCCGGTGAATAGGACAGCCAGACGAACTTGCCATTTTTACCGCCGAGCAGCCATTCATGCCATGTCCAACGGTCAGACGGTTCTTCGGGATCCCATCCCTGATAAATCACCCGCCCAAGCACAAAATATTCCATGCCCTCGAAGGTGGCTTTGTCGCCCGGTTTGATTGGCACAGGTGGGTTGGGCAGACGGATACCCTGTGAGGTTTCCTGCCCGCTTTCGCCGCCGAACGTGACGTGGGTGTTACAAAATTTGCAGACCAGCGTTTGCGCGTTGTAGGTGTGCTGGTCAATATTCGAACCGCAGTTCGGACATTCAAGTTGTTTGAGAACAGGCAATCCCTGTGATGGTAATGGCTTGACCATTTAGCCCTCAATCACCATATCACTATCTTCGACTTCTTCGCCCAGCGAAACTTCAATTTCATCAGGCCAATAATTGATGCTGATAGTTTTGTCGCTGGCGGGGCCAGTCACATAGCCAAAGGGGTCGGTAAGGGGCAGCACCGAGCTAAATTGACCATCGCTCCCCTGTAATTTTCCGGTGCGTTTTTCTGTAATAAACACTTTTGTCTGATTAATTTCGATACTTGCACCGACTTTGACATTTTCAAACGGCGGAATCTCGCTTTTGACCCGCCCCCGGCGATACACCATCCACATGCCTTCATCTTCTTCCAGCCATGAGGGGGTTTCGCCGTCTTCCCACGCGATTTGCCATTCTTCCCAGAAGCCATCGTCATAGGTATAGCGCACGCGGCCTAACACCGAAAATCCACGCCCTTTGATTTTGCCCCGCGCTCCCACATGCAGCCGTGAAGGGTAATCGCCCAATTTGGCGCTCACACCCTGTTTTTCGAGGCTTGAGCCGCCGGTTACAACATAGTTTGAACCACAAAAGCTGCACGTCACATTACGGATAAACTGGTTTTGAATATCCAGCGCCGCGCCGCAATTTTCACAGGTCATCTGCATGGTTGTGTGTCTCCCAACAAAATCATCGCTCCCTATTATAACACGCATGAAAAAATGCGGCGTAGAAAAACCCCGATGTTTTTGGGGGTAATCGCATCTAATGGACAAATCAATTAAAAACCAAATGATTGCGGACAGCATGGATGCTGTCCCTACAAGAAATGCGCCCGTAGGGACGGGATATATCCCGTCCGCTAAAGTTGGTTTCATTTAAGGTCTCATTGCCTTGTCCATAAAGTCTTTTTAAATTTAACCTAAAAGCAGATTTTAAATCCCTGTTGGTGGGCAGGGGGGAAATTGTCTTACATAAAAAAAGCCAACCTATCGGCTGACCTTTTCATTTTTCCTCGTTCGTGTCTAGGTGAGGTCAACCGGACGGCGACCTGTAACAAGGGCAAACACAAACAGCACCAAGAACACCACGAACAAAATTTGAGCAATGCTGGCGGCTGTTCCAGCCAACCCCGCGAAGCCAAGCGCACCTGCGATTAACGCAACCAAGAGGAAAAGTAATGCCCAACTCAACATGGTGCTTTCTCCTTTAGTGAACCTCTTGATTTTTAAGATACAGGGGGAATATGAGAAATAAATGGGCAGTGCCTAAAGAATAGGTAAATATTCCACCCCGCGTATGAAAATGAATTTCCTCTGCTATCATTAGATTGTGAAAAAATTTACAATCATGCTGGAATGGATTATACTAAGGCTAATTCGTAGTTTAGAAGGTGGATTTTATGAAACCATTACGGCTGGTATTCGTCGCCTTCATCACAGTCATAACTTTAAGCATCAGTACGAATTTCGTAGCGCTCGGTCAGTCTGGCTATGGCGCAATCGAAGTTATCAACCAAACCAATACCCCTATCTGCTCCGTTTATTGGACACCTAGCAGCCAATCTGAACCCAGTTGGAGCAATCTATTTGAGGGAATCACAATTAATCCCGGTGAAACACGCCAAGCGGACTCGGTAATCTTGGAAGGAATGTACAATTTTTGGATAGGCGATTGTCAAGGAAATGAACTGTATATTGAAGAAAACAGAACGATTCGTGGCAACGCGCTTAATTCAATTTATGTGGTAAGTTCGTCAAGCCCATCTGCACCCGTAACCGCCAATGATGATGATAATGATGGCCTTGCTAACGACGATGAATTGTGGCTGGCCCAAGCCTTTAATCCATTGATTACATGGGATGAGAACGAAGATGTTTGGCAGCGCTACACCACAAACGCTGTCACGATGCTTTATCAAGTAACACCGAATGTCCAACTTCCTAATGGCGGTGCTTGCCATGCCCTCATTACCTATGTGATTCTTTACCCAGAAGATTTTGGCTCGACCTTAGAAGAGGTTGATTTTACCTTCCATGCTCATCCCGGCGATAACG
This sequence comes from uncultured Anaerolineae bacterium, assembly GCA_964639245.1. Lineage (GTDB taxonomy): Bacteria > Chloroflexota > Anaerolineae > Aggregatilineales > J027 > SB15. The sequence continues at coordinate 74,359 of CAZXCU010000007.1, read as the reverse complement.
AATCGCTGCGAATTTGTGCCGTGCATGACGCAAATAATAATTGGTCAGTGTATAGCGTTCTCATTAAGCGTCATTATGACGAACCCATCGGTTATCTTGCCACTGTAGATTATATGGAACAAGATACCATGAATAATGATGCCGATATGACGATTTATTATTTTGGCGTAACATGGGCAGAAAATGCCCATATCAATGTCTGGGCATCTGAAGATAAACATGGAATGTATATTTTCCCGGATGAATGTGAAATTTATGACACTATTCCTGATGGGGAATTTGGTGGGATTAACTATCCCGAAACCGACTTTTTCCGTTTTGAAGATTGTGGAGATGGGATTGCAAAATATTTAGACATTTACCCCCAGCATAATGTCGGAGAAAGACCGAATGTTTCCGGGTATGCGTACCGTCCCCGTTTTGATTTGTTCTCCGAATCGGGGAGCAGCATTTTGGACTCGCTCTATGGATATGAATGTGCATGGTGTAACCAACCCTTCTGCGGCAGCAGTTCGCAACCGGCACCGGGGCGAAATAACATTGATTGTGCAGGATCCAACACTGGCAAATTGTGGCCTCCGGTTACTTGCCCAGAGGGTGGTGGGGATTGCTCGATTGATAATGCAAAATGGCAAGCTCAACTTGCACAATTGGCGTGGGGGCATTAACTTTTGAGTTGCTAAGGGCGTGTGATGAACACGCCTTTTTAGTGATTTGTTCTCACTATCCGCAGCCGCTTTTGGAACCATAAAATGGTCGTCGCGCCGCCCATGCCCCAGAGCAAGCTGTTAAAACACAGGAACATCGGGTCACGGGTGGTGATGATGGCAAAGACAGGCAGGGTCAGCACACGCAAAATCGCATTGATGGCAGCCACGGTTTGCTGGTCACTTTGGCTCAGGGGGCGGCCTGTATCCATCGGTTGTAAACCAATCCCCAGACCGACAAGCAGCAAAATCAACACCAACGCGCCGTGAGTAAAAGTCAGTAAAAGTGAGTACAAAACAAACTTGTCCGCCATCTTGCTTTTAGTGTACAACAAGTGTATGGGTTACAGTATCAAATGGTTGGTCGAAAAACGTATTCTCTACATCGAGTATTACGGAATCGTGGATGTCGAAACCTCCCAGCGAATTTCGGCACGGATTGTCGATTTGATGGCAGAGGGACAAGCGCCTGTTCACATCATCACCAATCAATCTCACATTACAGGTACAAACGCCAGCCCTAAAAAGCTGATAGACGCTTTTAAACCCATTTACGATTCCCCCGCACGCGGATGGCTCATTTACTACGGGCAAAAAAATAAATTTGTGGCAATGGTCACATCCATCATCGCGCAGTTTTTCGTGGCGAAGTATCGATATGTGGCGAATTTAGAAACGGCGCTTCAATTTATACAAGAAAATGACCCCTCGTTAGAAAATCTGCAAATTCCGCTTGAGTTGGTTTAAATGGGTTGAAAAATAGGGTAAATTTGGCGGCAGGGTGCAACACAAGGGATGTGGACTCATGCCAAAAATTTCGCCGGGAATTTCACAGGACATCTTAGATGATGGCAAAATCATTGCCTATACCGTGACCGATTTAAATATTGTGTCATTAAACGACTGGAATGACACGATTTTAGAATCGCTGAAAAATTGGTCAGATGACAATTCAATGCTTTTAACGCTCTACGACCTGTCTAGCAAAGGGGTCGCCGTTCCCTATCTGGTACTGAATGAATATCAAATTTATAATGTAGCGGTCACGCCAAGCGGACGTGCCAAAGTGGATGCGCTGCTTGAATCGCGCTCGAATTTACGAGTACGGGTGGCTCTGGTGTTGTCTGAAACGGTCTCCGGCAAATTGACTCTCAAGCGCGGGCATAAAACGCAAGAAATGGCGCTGCGGGTACAGTACAAGGTATTTTTTAAGCGGGATGCTGCGCTGGAGTGGCTGCGAAATCAACCTGCTCCGCCAACTGAATGAGCCGTTTATATGGGGTCGTGCTGCTGGTGATGACGGGGGTGCTGGTGGCTGCCCGCCAAACTGCCCCTCAACCCGCCTACCTTGCTTTTGAGAGTCTGCGGGATGGCAACCCCGAAATTTATCTGTGGCACGCGGATCGTTTAACCAACTGGTCACGTTCTCCCGATTATGAAGGTCGTCCGGCTTTTTCGCCCGATATGCGATGGATCGTTTATCTTTCCGGGAGTACCGGCAATTTTGATATGTTTATCCGTCCTGTGTTTGGCAAATCTCCACCGCGCAACCTGACCAACACTCCCACGAATGAATCGAATCCCGCTTTTTCGCCGGATGGACAGTGGGTGGTGTTTGATTCCACCTTTACAGGCAACAGCGAAATTTACCAAATGCGGGTGAATGGCACAGGGTTCCAAAATTTGACCCGCCATCCATCCCATGAAGTGAACGCGGTTTGGTCGTCAGGGGGCATCGTGTTTGAATCGAATCGGGATGGCAAAAATGACCTGTATCTGATGAGTCCTGACGGCACAGGGATTTTTAATCTCACCAATGAACTCGGCTACGATGGGGCGGCGGCATGGTCGTCGGATGGGCAGCAGTTGGCCTTCATGACCGGACGCGAAATTACCCCGCAAATTTATCTCATGCAGGCCGATGGGTCGCAGCCAACCCGCCTCACGGACGGTGAATTTCCCACATGGGCAGGGGAATGGATTGCCTTTGACCTGAACCGCCGCAGCAACCGTGAGGTGTGGCGGATTCGCGCCGATGGCACAGGCTTAGAAAATCTCAGCCAGCACCCCGCCTATGATGGCAACGCGGCATGGTCGCCGATCATCGACTTGGACTGGCAACCTTTTGGGACGGGCAGTATGGGATTGTTGCTGCTACTTTTTACACCCATCCGGCGGTGCGTAACACGGCGAATAAAATCCCTGCGCCGATGATGAGCCACTGCCAATAACCGAAAATTCGCACCCAGAATGGCACCTGATAGCCTGCCGCTTTCAGTTTACGGGTCAGTTCGGCTTCGGAAGGTTCGGTCAGGGTTGAGCCATCGGGGAACACCAGCGTTGGCACACTTTCATAACCGTTATTAATTTCGCGTACCCGGTTTCGCGCCTCATAATCACGGTGAATATTGATGTACTCATAGTCCACCTTGGCGCGTTTGAGAATCCCCAGGACGGCGGGAACGGACGGACAAAACGAATGGGCATAGACAATGATTTTAGAAGTCATATGATCCTAGATGAGGAATGAGGGCATAATTTTACCTATGCTGCTGACAATTTTAACCCTATTGGTTAAGAAAAATAGCGATTTATTCACAGTAGGGACAGCACATGCGCCGTCTGCCGGTTGATTTTATTAATAGAGAACTTTCCATATGACCTCTTAGAATTCAACACACGAACGGTTATTCTTGAAACAGCCGATACCCCACACCGGGTTCGGTCAAAATATACTGGGGGCGGTTGGGGTCAGGTTCTAATTTACGCCGCAAATTGCTCATGTGGACGCGCAACAAATGTGTTTCTGTCTGGTAGCCGCTACCGCGTACTTCCCGCAAAAGCTGGCTGTGGGTCAGCACCTTCCCCGCGTGGTTGACCAATACGCGCAACAAATCATACTCCGTGGGGGTGAGTTGAATCTCACTGTTGTTGACCTTCACAATTCGGGCAGCAAGGTTGATTTCTAATCCTCCCGTTTTGAAGAGGGTGTCTTCTGGCAATGGGGTCGCATGGCGCAGGGCAACGCGCATCCGTGCCATCAGTTCGCCGATACCAAAGGGTTTGGTTACATAGTCATCTGCTCCGGCATCCAGCGCGGTAATTTTGTCATTTTCGCTTTCACGCACCGAGATAATAATAATCGGAATTTTTGTCCATTCGCGTAGCCTTCGGGTGACCTCCACGCCGCTCATGTCCGGCAACCCCAAATCCAGAAGGATGATGTCCGGCTTGCTCTGTACAACCGCCTGAATCGCTTCTTCGCCAGTGGTCGCTTCAACAATCTGGTTGCCCTGTGCCTCTAATACTGTTCGCAAAAACCGTCGAATCGGGCGCTCATCATCTACAACCAACACTTGTACCATATTTTTTTACCCTTGATACATGGGCAGCGCCACGATGAATTCTGCGCCGCCCTCAACGCGATTTTGCGCCCATATTTTACCGCCGTGCGCTTCTACCAAGCCTTGACAAATGGACAGCCCCAAGCCTATGCCCCCACTTCGACCATTTTCTACCCGATAAAATTTGTGGAAAATTTTTTCTAAATCCTCAACTTTGATGCCTTTGCCTCTATCTGCCACATGAATTTCGACCATTTCGTCTTTTTTTTCGGCTGTCATTTCAATCAAAGTGCCGGGTGGTGCATATTTCGCGGCATTATCCAGCAAGTTGGTTAAAACCTGCACCATTAGAACAAAATCCGCATTCATCATGGGTAAGTCGTTGGGAATTTCGACAAAAACTTCGTGGGAAGCCAGCCGTTCTTTCAGATTCGAAAGGGCTACACCAACCAATTCTTGCACATCCACCGGAACTTTTTTCAGCGCAATTGCATTGGCTTCTAGGCGGGTCATTTCCAGCAAATTACCAACCAAGCGATTTAAACGGTCTGCCTCCTCCCACGCGCCCTGTATCAATTCGCGGTTGGCTTCGGGAGTCAAAAATTCGCGTTGGTCACGTAGACTGCTCAATGTTCCGGTGATGGCAACCAGCGGAGTTCGCAAATCGTGAGAAATGGAATTGAGCAGCGCGGTTTGCAATTTTTCGGTTTCGCGGAGGAGTTCGGCCTGCTGTGCCTGTTCTGCAAGGTGGGTTGCGTCAATCCCCAATGCAGCTTGGCTGGCAAACGCATCCAATAATCGGCGCTGATCCGGGGTCAGATATTCAGGGTGTTCAAAACGTACCCCCAACACCCCTACCATCGTCGGCCCCGCTTTCAACGGCAAATAGCGGGCAGCCGAAGCAGGCAAAGTATCCGTTCCCTGTCCAGCGGGTTGGGCATGGTCATAGACCCACATTGCAACGGCTTGTTCGCTGTCTTCCGTCGGAAAATTTTCTGTATGTTGCATTAACCGCAATTTGCCACTCTGGGGTAAATAGACCCCAACTTCGGCTTGAAAAGTCTGCTGCACATGCTGCACCACCGCTTTGACAATGACCTCCATCGTCATGCTGGCGGACATTTCGCGGCTGAGGGCATACAGGGCGGTGGTTTGCATTTCGCGTCGTTGTGCGTCATTGGCATGTTCTTTGACACGCGCCGCTAGGGTTGCAATCACCAACCCCACAATCAGCAGTGCGGCAAACGTCACCAGATATTGCGCGTCTGACACGGCAAACGTCAGGTGCGGCTCGACAAAGAAAAAATCAAACGCCAAGACACTCAACACCGCCGTGAGCAGCGACGGCCCGCGTCCGAAGCGGATTGCCGCGATGACCACCCCCAGCAAATAAAACATGACCAGATTCGTGGCGGACATATAATTATCAATTAAAATGCCAAATTCGGTAATAATGGCGACCAGAATCAGCGCTGGAAGATATTTTTGCCAGGTGGAGTGGGTTTGCAAGATGGGTTCGACCACCGGATGTTGTTCATTGGGCGAACTACTAATGATATAAATGTCAATTTTGCCGCTTTTCTGGATAAGTTCATCCACCAGCGACCCGCGCAGCAGTTCCAACCAGCGCGGACGGATAGCCTTCCCGACAATGATTTGTGTCACGTTATGCGTGCGGGCATACTGCATCATTGCCGTCACGATATTATCGCCGGGAATTGTGACCACTTTCGCGCCCAATTCCTCCGCAAGACGCAAATTCCGCGCAATTTGTTCTCTGTCTGCCTCTTTTAACTCGGCGCTGGCGGGAGTCTCAATGTACACCGCGTGCCATTCCGCATAGAGTTCGCTCGCCAGCCGATAGCCGGTACGGATAAGTTTTTCGCTCAAGGGACTCGGACTCACGCTGACCAGCAAACGTTCACCGGCTGCCCACGGGCCGGGAATGGCACGGGTTTGCATGTAGGCGTTCATCTGGCTATCCACGCGGCGGGCGGTGCGGCGCAGTGCCATCTCACGCAGGGCGGTTAAATTTCCTTGACGGAAAAATTTTTCTACCGCACGGCTGGCTTGGTCTGGAACATAAACTTTGCCTTCGCTGAGGCGTTGAATCAATTCTTCCGGCGGCAAATCCACCAGCACTATCTGGTCAGCCAAATCGATGATGCGGTCTGGCAGGGTTTCGCGGACAATCACCCCGGTAATTTGTGCCACGACATCATTCAAACTTTCAAGGTGCTGAATATTCAGGGTCGAATAGACATCAATCCCTGCTTCCAGCAGTTCTTCCACATCCTGATAACGTTTGGGGTGACGCGAATTCGGTGCGTTGGTGTGGGCGAGTTCATCCACCAGCGCGATACGCGGTTTGCGGGCGAGTACCGCGTCAATATCCATTTCTTCCAGCACCACCCCGCGATATTTGATCTGGCGACGCGGGACAATTTCCAGTCCTTCGACCAGCGCTTCGGTTTCTGCCCGTTTGTGTGTTTCGATATATCCGATGACAATATCCACGCCTTCGGTTTTGCGCTGCTGGGCGGTTTCGAGCATGGCATAGGTTTTACCCACCCCTGCCGCATACCCTAGAAAAATCTTGAGTTTGCCTTTGTCTCGGCGTTGTTCTGCTGCCTGGATATGCCGCAGCATTTCATCCGGGTCGGGTCGTAGATTGTCCATTACCACACCTCCCTATCAAGACACAAGCTCGCCTAAATTTAAGACTCTGTTGCCACCGTGCCAAATTTTTCATCCAGCGCGAGATTGAGTTTAAGCACATTGACACGGGATTCGCCCAAAAATCCAAACAGGCGCTTTTCTGTGTATGCTTCAACGAGCGCTTGTACCTCCTCCACCGAAATGCCCCGTGCAGCTGCCACCCGTGGCACTTGATAGTCTGCCGCCGCCACGCTGATATGCGGGTCAAGCCCACTGCCCGAACCCGTGACCAAATCTACCGGAATTTTGACCCCCGCATTTTCCGGGTCAGCTTCGCGTAAAGCGGCCTGTCGTGAATCAATCACCCCGCCTGTGCCAATCAATGACGGATTCAAGGGACCATAATTTGAACCGGATGAGGGATAGAGACCGGGTGCGCCCGCATTATAGGGAAAACCTCCCGTATTCGAGACCCGTCCCCAGAAATATTCCGCGCCATAAAAATGCTGTCCGATGAGTTCCGACCCCACCGCCTGTCCCTCTTTTTCAATGATACTCCCGTTGGCTTGGTCGGGGAAAACCGCCTGCGCGATGCCCGTCACCACCAACGGATAAATCACGCCTGTTACTAGAGTCAGCAGCGCCAGAATCACCAGCGCCGGACGGAGTTGTTTAATGAGTTCGTTCATGTTCTGTTTCTCCTTTTTACCCCTTACCCCCATCCCCTGATCCCTTCCCCCATAAAGGGAGAAGGGGAATAATCGCCCCTCTCCGCGTGCGGGGAGGGATTGAGGGTGGGGTTTATGCCAGCCCCAAGCCAGCGATAAGCAAATCAATCAATTTGATACCAACGAACGGGACAATCAGCCCGCCCACTCCGTAAATCAGCAGGTTATCGCGCAGCAGGACGGATGCTTGTACCGGACGGTAGCGCACCCCGCGTAGCGCCAGCGGAATCAGGAAAATGATGATGAGCGCGTTAAAAATGACGGCGGAAGCAATCGCGCTGTTGGGCGATTCCAACTGCATGATATTCAAATCGTTCAATTCGGGGTAGGTGGTCGCAAATGCCGCCGGAATAATCGCAAAATATTTCGCCACATCATTGGCGATGCTAAAAGTCGTCAGCGCTCCGCGAGTCATCAGCAGTTGCTTGCCAATTTCGACAATTTCAATCAACTTGGTCGGATTCGAGTCCAAGTCCACCATATTGCCCGCTTCTTTGGCGGCTTGTGTTCCGGTGTTCATTGCCACCGCAACATCGGCCTGTGCCAGCGCGGGTGCATCATTTGTCCCGTCACCAGTCATAGCGACTAGATGTCCGTCCGCTTGATTTTCGCGGATGAGTTTGAGCTTGGCTTCCGGCGTAGCTTGGGCAAGAAAATCATCCACGCCAGCTTCAGCAGCAATCGCGGCGGCTGTCAGGGGGTTGTCGCCCGTGATCATGACGGTTTTAATCCCCATGCGGCGGAGTTCGGCAAAGCGTTCTTTCATCCCGCCTTTTACGATGTCCTTGAGTTGAATTACCCCCAAGACATGTTTACCTTCGGCAACTACCAGCGGAGTCGCGCCTTGTTTAGCAACGGAATCTACAGAACTGCGGACTTCGGGTGGAAATTTCCCGCCGTTGAGTTCGACATAGGCTTGCACCGCGTCCGCTGCCCCTTTGCGAATTTCTCGTCCATTCAGATTCACCCCACTCATGCGGGTTTGGGCAGTGAACGGTACAAAGGTTGCGCCAATGTCATGCACCTGTCGTTCGCGCAGTTGATATTTTTCCTTCGCCAGCACCACAATACTGCGGCCTTCGGGTGTTTCATCTGCCAAGGAGGAAAGTTGTGCCGCGTCTGCCAACTGCTGGACGGTTACGCCCGGTGCGGGGATAAATTCGGTAGCTTGGCGGTTGCCCAAGGTAATTGTGCCGGTTTTATCCAGCAGCAACACATCCACATCCCCCGCCGCTTCAACGGCTCTACCGGACATGGCAATCACATTCGCCTGAATCATCCTGTCCATGCCCGCAATCCCGATGGCGGAAAGCAGCCCGCCAATCGTCGTTGGAATCAAGCAGACCAGCAGCGCTACCAGAACCGTGACCGTTACAGGTTCGCCCGCCCCGCCCGTTGCATAATCGGCGCTAAAAATTGAGAAGGGCAGCAGGGTGGCACACACCAGCAAAAAGATGATGGTGAATCCCGCCAGCAAAATATTCAGCGCGATTTCATTCGGGGTTTTCTGGCGTTTTGCCCCTTCAACCATCGCAATCATGTGGTCTAAAAAGGTTTCGCCCGGATTCGCGCCAATCCGTACCACCAACCAATCGGACAGCACCCGTGTGCCGCCAGTTACAGCACTTCTGTCCCCACCACTTTCTCGAATCACAGGCGCACTTTCGCCCGTAATCGCGCTTTCATCCACCGAGGCCACGCCTTCGATAATTTCGCCATCACTGGGGATAACATCGCCTGTTTCGACCAGCACGACATCCCCTTTACGGAGTTCGTTGGCGGAAACAGTCGTGAATTTCGCACCATATTTGGGCGACTCTAATTTTTTTGCGCCTACGTCACGGCGGGTTTTCCGCAGCGCATCGGCTTGGGCTTTGCCGCGTCCCTCCGCCATTGCTTCCGCGAAGTTGGCAAAAATGACCGTGAACCACAGCCACAGCGACACCGCCAGCACAAAACCGGGGCTTTCTTCCGTCTCCCCGACCAGCGTTTGGATGAATAGCAGTGTCGTTAAAATACTGCCGACTTCCACCACCAACATGACGGGATTTTTCAATTGGTGGCGCGGGTCAAGTTTCTTCAGCGCGTCCACTGCTGCCCGCCGCACAATCGCGGGGTCAAATAACGGTCTTGCTTTGCGTGTTGATTCCATGCGCTTTTTCCTTACTGCACCATGAGGAGGTGTTCAACAATCGGGCCAAGTGCCAGCGCGGGCAAAAAAGTCAGCGCTCCCACCAGCAGCACAATGCCGACCAGCATCACCACAAAAAGCGGGGTGTGGGTGGGCAGTGTTCCCGAACTGGCAGGCACAATCTTTTTCCGTGCCAGCGCCCCCGCGATTGCCAGCGCCGGAATCGCCAGCCAATACCGCGCAAACAACATGGCAAAGCCAAGCGTAATGTTATAGAAGGGGGTGTTCGCGCCAAATCCAGCAAACGCGCTCCCGTTGTTGTTGCCCGCCGAAGAAAACGCATACAGCACTTCGCTAAAGCCGTGCGTTCCGACGTTATAAATCGTCGTACCCTGTTCAAAATCGGGATGGTACAATGCGCCGCGTCCTTCAACCGTAGAAACCGCAATCGCCGTGCCAATTAATACGACCATCGGTGGGACAAGAATGACAAGGGAAGCCATTTTCATTTCAAAGGCTTCAATTTTCTTGCCCAGATATTCGGGTGTACGTCCGACCATCAACCCGGCTACGAATACTGCGATAATCGCAAACATCAACATCCCGTACAGGCCAGACCCCACCCCGCCATAAATAACTTCGCCCAACTGCATCAGCCACAGGGGGATGAGTCCACCCAACGGGGTATAGGAGTCGTGCATCGAATTGACTGACCCGTTCGATGCGGCGGTGGTCGCCGTTGCCCACAGGGCTGAATTGGCAATACCAAAGCGTGTTTCTTTGCCTTCCATGTTCCCGCCGGGATTTTCTTCGCTGGCGGTCTGGTCAACCCCGTAAGCATCAAATTTGGGATTGCCGCTTTGTTCGGCGTAGACCGCCGCGAACATCAACGGGACAAAAATCAGCGTCATGGCAGCCAGCACCGCCCACCCCTGCCGCGTATCCCCGACCATTACGCCAAAGGTGTAACACAGCGCCACCGGAATCAGCAGAATAGACAACATCTCCAGAAAATTGGAAAGAGGAGTCGGATTTTCAAGCGGATGTGCCGAATTAACATTGAAAAAACCGCCGCCGTTTGTCCCCAACTGTTTAATCGCAATTTGCGAAGCCGCCGGCCCCACCGCAATTACCTGTTTTTGTGGGTTGCCGTCCTCATCGGTGAGGACTTCGCCTGTATAATCAGTAATCGACTGAACAGGGGTGACTTCTTTATACGAATCAAAGATTTGCACCACCCCCTGCGATACCAGCATCAGCGCCAGAATCAATGCCAGCGGCAGCAGGATATACAGCGTTGAACGGGTTAAATCGACCCAGAAATTGCCGATGGTGTTGGCTGTTCCACGCGACAAGCCACGAATCAAGGCAACTAAAATTGCCATGCCCGTTGCCGCCGAGACAAAATTCTGCACCCCCAAGCCGAGCATCTGGGTGAAATAGCTGAGGGTGGTTTCGCCGGGGTAGCCCTGCCAGTTGGTATTGCTGGCAAAACTTATCGCCGTATTGAATGCGGAATGAGGAGTCACCGCCGCAAGTGCTTCGGGATTCAACGGCAGTGAATTTTGCAAACGCTGGAGCGAATACACCGCCAGTAGCCCGAACATATTGAACAGCAGCATCGCCAGCGCATAAATTTTCCAGTTCATTTCCTCGTTGGGGCGCACCCCTGCCAGCCTATAAAGCCCATTTTCAACGGGCGACAGTATTGTGTCTAAGCCAACCGATTTGCCTTGATACACCCGCGCCATATACCAGCCCAACGGCTTGGCACAGACAATCAAGACCACCATATAAAATGTCAGTTGTAAAATTGCATTGGTTGTCATCTAAAACCACTCTGGTTTCAGCAGGGCGGCAAAAAGGTAAACCATCAAAATCACCACTAGCACCCCCGAAATCACATATAATGCGTCCATGTTTTATTTGCTCCTACACCCGTTCTAGCAGGCGCACCAGACCCCATGACAGGGCAAAAAACACCAGCACCAAGCCGATATACAACACGTCATCCATAACGACTGCATTCCTAAATGATTTGTGGCGATGAGTTTAGGGCAAACCCTGTCAAGACGGGTTTAAGATGTGTCGCAAAGGTATCAAGAAAATATCAAGCCCAAGACGTATTGATCTTGATAGATTCTTGATTGTCGGTTGCCCTTCCTTGACCACATCTTGACGCGCTTTATCATATGATAGACACAGCGTATTAGATGGGATGGTCACGGCTAGCTTTATACCCTCGACAAACCCGTGCCGAAGGTTGCGCTGTCCCCTACGGCGCAGCCTTTGATTGTGACGTTAGGCAAGTAAGATGGCAGGGTGGAGGATTCTCTGCCCTGTTTTTTTATCACGATGACCCTAAGATCAATGACCATGGGTCGATTTTCAGGTGAGCATGTGAAGTATTCAGCTTATTTTTTTGCCATTGTTTACACGCTTCTCACCAATATCATGCTGTGGAGTCTGCGTGAATCATTGACGCTTGCCAACGCTGCTCTCATTTATGTGATGGTGGTGGTCGTGGTGGCTGTGCAATATGGCATCGGGCCTTCGTGGATGGCGGCGCTGTTGAATTTCGGCGGATTTAATTTTTTTCTCGTCAAGCCCTACTACACCTTTAAAGTGGCAGACCCGCGTGAACTGCTTGACCTTGTTATTTTTTTCCTTGTGGCTGCCATCACCGGACGCTTAGCGGCTTATGCCCTGACACAGGCGGAGTCCCTCAAAATTAATCTGAATGAGCAGGATATTCTTTATAAATTAACCAGCACTTTTAACCAAGCCAGCGATAAAGAAGTCATTTATGCCGCCTTGAAGCAGGTCTTGGGGGAGGATTTGCATTTTCAACAGCCTGTGATTTTGCCGGACAGAACCCACGCCGGGCTTGAAACCGAACTGGATAAGGTCTATGTGTTGCTTCGTTCGGACGACACCATCTATGGGACGGTTGCTGTGGGCTATACCTCCCCTGTGCCAGACTCCAAAAAACGCTTACTTTTGGCCTGTGTACAGCAAGCGGCGATGGCCTTACAGCGTGTGGATCTGGTGGAACGCGGTCAGCGCAGCAAATATCTTGAGGAAGCGGATCGGTTTAAAACCACGCTGCTCCACGCGGTTTCGCATGATTTTCGTACCCCGTTGACAGTCATTAAAACCAGCACCAGCAATTTACTGCATTTAAGCCTTCCAGAATCAGAACGGCTTGAACTCCTGCAAACCATCGGGCAGGAAAGTGACCATCTGAACAAGCTGGTCGGAAATTTGCTGGATATGTCTCGCTTAAACGCGGGTGCTATGACCATCAATGCGAGCTTGAATTCGTGGGAAGAAGTTGCTGGCGATGTCGCCGCCCGTGTTTGGGAGATGACGCATCAAGAACGGATCCGGATTACTTTCCCGGAAGATTTTCCACTGCTGGCTTTTGACTACGGGTTGATGCTGCAAGCGCTTGGTAATCTGGTCGAAAACTCCCTGCGCTACGAACCGCCAGACCGGAAAATCGAAATTGTGGGAGTTCGCAAAAAAGAGGCCGTGCATATTCTGGTGATTAATCATGGCCCGAACATCCCGCCGGAAGAAAAAGTACAGGTCTTAGAACCGTTTTATCATGGCAAAGACGGGCGGGTCGGGTTAGGGTTAGCCATTGCCAAAGGCATTGTCGAGGTGCATCATGGCAAATTACTGATTCAAGATACTCCCGGCGGTGGGGTAACGTTTGTGATTGTACTTCCAGATAGGCAGTGATGACTAAAATTTTGATTGTAGATGACGAACCCCAGATTCGTCGCCAATTACAAATTGGCTTAAAAGGCTATGGGTATCAGGTTTTGCTGGCGCTCAATGGGCAGCAGGCCATTCTGCTGGTCGCGCAGCAATCGCCGGACTTGGTGCTGCTGGATATTGCGCTTGGCTCAGAACCGGATGGCCTAGCGGTCTGCCGCAGTTTACGCGAATGGACTCAAGTGCCGATTATTATGCTGTCGGTTCGGAGTGAAGAAAAAACCAAAGTGCAAGCCCTCGATATTGGCGCAGATGATTACATCACGAAACCCTTTGGCATGGAAGAACTGCGGGCGCGGATTCAAGCCGTGTTGCGGCGACGCGGGATTGAGCCAAGCCAGCCAGCCCAGGCAGAAATTCGCGTGGGAGATTTACTGATGGATCTGGTCAACCGCCGTGTACTGGTCGAAGGGGAAGAAGTGCATCTCACGCCCAAAGAATATGACTTGCTCAAACTGCTGGCAACCCATCCGGGCAAAGTGATTACCCACCATACTATTCTGAATGAAATTTGGGGCGCAGAATATGCGGGAATGGATCACTATGTGCGGGTTTTTGTGAATCAGATTCGTAAGAAACTCCGTGAAAATCCGGTGCGTAACGTGCGGTATATTCATAATGAGCCGGGTGTAGGCTACCGTTTTGTGAATTCCGACTCATCTTGATACTTTCCTGATACCCCTCAAAAAAAATTTATCCGATATTGATACCGTCGGGCGTACCATCAGGGTACGAATAACTGTCGGAGAACACGAACATCATGTCGGAAAAAATCCTCGTTGTCCTGACCGATGATGACCATTGGGCGCAAGAAGCCCTGCACCTCTCTGCCGCACTTGCCAAAAATACGCGCTCGGTTTTGGTGTTGGCCTATATGGTGCGTGTCCCTCACCTGAGTTGGCTCAACACTGAAGAAGGTTATGCCAATTTTACGGATGAATCCGCCGCCCACCTCAAAGTCTATGAGGAAATTGGCCTGAGCTACGATGTGGAAGTGGATGTCCATGTCATTCAATATTATGAATTGGCGGATGCAATTGTTGACCTGAGAAGCGGGTTAGGCAGCCATACTGTTTTTGCGACCCTTCCCAAAGGGCGTTTTTCGTGGTTTGCGCGATTACAGCAGTGGCACATGGCACGCCGTTTGCATCAACAGGGGTGCGTCCTCTATACGCTGGAAGAAAGCACCGCTATCCCCAATATTTCAACCGTGCATTTACACGGGTAGTCCTATCCTTCACCCATGATTGAATATCACAAGTTAACTACCTAAGGGAGCAAATCCTATGTCCGCCTATGAAGTCCGTGAGCGATTCGCGGAAATCCTTTTTGGCAATCGTCTGCCCACCGCCGCCGCCCAACATCAAACGGCCTCCAACCCGATTGCCTTAGCGGTTCTGGCGAGCGATGCACTGTCGTCAGTCGCATACGCCACCGAAGAAATTTTGATTATTCTAAACACCGCAGCGATTAGCGGTTTTGTGCTGTTCGGGTTTACGGGCAACGCTATTTCAATCCCGATTGCGATTGCCATTTCCCTGCTCATCAGTATCGTGACGATTTCCTACCGTCAGACGATTTTTTCCAACCCGGCAGGCGGGGGTGGTTATCGGGTTGCCAAAGAAAACTTGGGCGAAGAACTGGCACAGGTCACAGGGGCCGCCCTGCTAACCGATTATATTTTAACTGTGGCGGTGAGTATCAGCGCGGGGGTGGCGAACGTCATTTCCGTTGTGCCAGACCTATCCCCCTTTCGTGTTCCCATGACCGTTAGCATTATCGTGTTTATGGCGCTTATCAATCTGCGGGGGGTCAAAGAAAGTGCGCGGCTGTTCTCCATGCCCACCTATTTTTTTCTGGGCATGATGGCGATTACACTGGGAATCGGTTTTTATGACATGGCAACGGGCAATCTCGGCACGGTGTCTGAGGTTGAACCGATTCATCATGATACACTGGGGGCGGTGGGGGTACTTTTGCTGCTGCGGGCATTTTCGTCGGGGTGTACGGCCTTAACCGGAATTGAAGCCATTAGCAATGACACCCAGTTGTTTCGTCAACCCCGTGCGAAAAATGCTGCCAATACACTGGTTGCCATGAGCATCATCCTCATTACCCTGTTTTTGAGCATTACCATTCTGGCAAATGAAGTGAAGGCCGTGCCTTCCCACGAAGAAACCATCATCAGCCAGATGGCACGCACGATTTACGGTGAAGACGGAATCGGGTATGTTGGCTACGTGCTGACGATGGCTGGCGCATTTGCGGTGTTGTTCATGGCTGCCAACACGCCTTTTGCCGATTTTCCCCAACTGGCAGCCTTGCATAGTTCGGATGGATTTTTGCCCCGCCAATTGACCTATCGCGGACGACGCTTGGTGTTTTCATGGGGTATTTATACGTTGACCTTTAGCTCGATTGCGCTGGTCATGATTACGGGCGCGATTGTCACCAACTTGATTCCGCTGTATGCCATCGGGGTTTTCTTGGGCTTTACCATCAGTCAAGCCGGGATGACACGGCGTTTCTGGCGAGCCGGACGTTTAAAACCGGGCGAATATACCTATGGGTTAGAAACCAAAATCACTTACGACCCCAATTGGATGTTTAAAATTGCCATTTCAGGCATTGGTGCAACCGTCACCTTCATTGTGATGATTGTCTTTATCATCACCAAATTCACGAGTGGCGCATGGTTTATCGTGCTGCTGATTCCGGCGCTGGTATGGGTTTTCTTCCGCATTCATCGCCACTACAAAGAAACGGCTGCCCGTTTGAAATTGGAAGACACGCCAATTTTTGAGCATAAACCGATTGGCTTTGACCCAACTGCCCACAAAGAACTGGCGATTTATTTCTGTGATACATGGTCAAAATTGTCAGTACGGGTGGTGGGGGCGATTTTGCGACGTGGCCTGCCGATGCACATTATTCATGTGAGCGTTGACCCCAAACGCGAAGCCCAATTCCGCCAGCGCAGCGAGGAAATCAAAGCCGCCAATGACTGGCCGGATGGCATTACACAGGTCGTCGAAGAACCCTACCGCGATTTATACAGCAGCGTTTCCAAAATTTTAAACGATCTCCATACCCGCTATCCCGACGTGTATCTGGAAGTGTATATCGGCGGGATACGTACCCATTTTCCGTTCAACCTCCTCCACATGTCTACCGATAAATTTCTGCGGGATGCCTTCATGGAGGTGGAAAATGTGGCGCTCAACATTAAGCAGGTGGATCTGGATAGTCTGCCCCTGCCCGAAGGTTTTAAAGTCACGTTTGAACATGCTACCGATCATCATGTTGAAGACCATGACGAACACCATCATCAGATGTGACGCTCCTCCGGCATAAATACCCATTAAAAAATTAATACGGCTAGGCACGGTGGACGCGATATACCGCGTCCATTTTGCCTATCTCATATCCGTCGATAATGCGGCGGCTTCTGTCCCACGCTTGAACGGGGCTGGACTTCCGTTGAAAACCTCCAACCCGGTGACCACATCCTCCAAGCCGATGGCACATACGGCGTGGTCGAAGCCGCAGGCAAAACCCACCAACCACCTGCCCCGCCCCATATTTTCCCGCCATGCCTGCACCTCTAGGGACGGGCTAATGCGTTTGGAGAGAGGAGTCTTTCGTAGGGGCGGATGGCGAAACGGGCGAACATGAAATCACCGCCATTGGGGAACACGCCGATTCCGTCACCTTCCTGACCATTGACGGCGAAGTCATTGAAACCACCCACGACCATCCCTTCTACACTCTTGAACGGGGGTGGACAGCCGTTGAAAACCTCCAGCCCGACGACCATATCCTGTTCAACCAGCAGTCCCACCGTTATCAACAAATATTGGGCGCGATGTTCGGCATGAGGGACGGTGGTGTCAACCGTGATTGGGTGCTGGTGGCAACATAAGCTGCGACTCATTTGAATAGGGGCAAACCTGATGAAATTAGCTGAAGCGCATGTGTAAGGGTGGGTTTGGGGAATTATTTCAAGAATGCCTAAACCCAATATGGACATACGGCAACTCTTCGGACAGAATCAAGCGATAACAGAGAATAATAAAGTTATGTCTTTGGAAAACTATTCCCCAAAAACCTTCGTTTGGGTAATTCCTTTGTTCTTAGCGATGACATTGATGATACTGATTCAACCCTTCTGGGGGTATGAACTTCAATTTGTGCGCTATGGGCTGATTGGACTGCTGCTCTGGATTCTGGTACGCCGACCCCTAGAACCGCACATGGGACTTTGGGTGGTCAATGTTGCGGCGCTCTGGGGTTTAACCCTTAAGGTGTTGACCGCGCCTTCCTTTCCAGAAGCGACTGAAGCGCAATATCCGTCCATTGCCCTGTTGTATCGGGTTTTTCAACTCGGTGTGATCGGGGGCAATCTTTTGGGGTTGGGACTGGTGTTGAACAGGAAAGCTGGCCTCGCCTGGACGCGGATTCTGTCCCGCTACCGCCCGCACAGTGATTATTTTTTTTGGGGCGTGTTGATGATGGGTGGGTTGGTCGTGATTCTCCCGATTGTCCTGTCAAGCCAGATGAACTATGGGGTGTGGTTCACGGGTTTTGCTTGGGGGTGTTTCATTTGGACAGCTGTAGCCCTAGATCGTGATTGGTCGTCTGTTCCTTTCGCAATTTCGCAGCGAGCAGTCTGGAAATTTTTGGTCTTTGGTTTGCTATTTTATGCCTTAACGATGATTTTTTTCCTGTGGACAGGGGCAGACGAAAGCGGTATTTACTTTAAGGGCTTGCAATTTCTTCGCGGCAACGCGGTCATCTATGGCGATTACACTTATGCCGCAGGTTATATGCCTGCGCCTTATTATATTTCCGCTGCGCTGCATGAGGTGTCTGGTTGGGTCATCATTGGGCCACGCCTGTTAAGTTTTGTTATTTCTATGAGTATGCTGGCGGTGGTTTCGCATCTTCTCTATCGTCGGAGTGGAACGCTGGTGGGGCCTATTCTTTTATGGGCGGGCTTGGTTTCTTCCGGCTTATATGCCATGTCGTATATCTGGATTAAAGAATATAGCTGGTTTACCGCCCTTTTGGTTGTCAAATTATGGATTGTTGAAAGTAAGCTGCCAAAGTTCTGGCAAGCCCTTCTGCTTGGGGTTTTGGTGGGGGTGGGGATTCTTGTTCGTCAAACGACCTTCGGCGTTGTCTTGGGTGTTCCCGCCTATGTTCTTCTAGCGATGAATCCACGGGCTTTTGTCATGTGTATTTTTTCTATGGTGTTGACGGCAGGTGGCTTATTTCTTCTTTTTATGCCCGGCATCATGTTTCACCAAACAACGATCTTTGGGGTGCTGTTTAATCTTGCGGGTGTTGAAGCGCCATCAGCCGGTATTTTGAAGGCCGGCTATGGTTTTGATTCGGTGCAGCGCGATGTAGAAGGATTGCTGCTGGGGTATCCAATCCAAACGGTGTTGGTTTTAGCGGCGGGTTGGCTAGGTTGGCGGCACCGCGATGATTTGAGACAACTGTGGCGCGAAACACCCTCTATGCAACTTGCGGCGTATTTATATCTCCCCGTTATGGCGACGCACATCCTCATCTTCTGGGTGACGCGGATAGGGATTAATTCTGTTATTACAAATTATCATGCGCTCTTTGGGGTGCTGGTGGTGTATGTGGCAGCGATGATTGTGGCAAGGCACATCCAATGGCGACCTACAAGTTGGTCAACCTCAGCGATGATCTTTGGAATAACGCTTTGGAGCGTGATGGGGACAAGCAATGTGATGTACCAAGCAAGTTTCTATCCGTGGCTTGTCAGCCTGCATGACAGCGAGGTTGACCGGACAGTGGCGCGTGCAGATTGCCTTGCTGGTTATATTTCTGAGGATGATCAAATATTTTTCGAAGCAAATGCCGAGATACTGCTCTATCATCCCGATTGGCATGTCTACAAACCCCTGGTCGATAATTACTGGTTGTATATGGATAATATGTTTGAAGAAATTACTGACCCGGAATTTGGATACCGGATTGGATATTGGGATTTTGCAAGCGGGCGGGCATGGCTTGTCGATACCGCCACGATTGCGGTCATACAACCGATGAGTTTTCCCTATAATGATGAGTCGGCAGTACGATGGGTCGGTGAGCGTAACCGTATTTTAGAACAGCAATTCACGTATATTGCAGACTGTGGGGGTAAGGTCAGTGTCAAAATTTACCAGCGTAACGAGCGCTAATTGAACGTGCGGTCATTCAGTGTTATTGCAGGGAGTGTCGGGCTGGTGTGGATTCTGAGCTATTGGATAACACTGGCGCTGGCAACATTTTCGGATAACCCCTTGAGCGTGACTTCCGAACTTATTTTTCCCCTCACGCTTGTGTTGGCCTTCGGATTATTTTTTCGTTTACGGCGCGAACATCTCGCTGCGATTCCCCCTGACCCCCTGCGGCCTGTCTCTGAAACCACATGGCAGATTCTGAAACAAGACATGCAAGCCCCCGATCTAAAATGGGTGGTGGGCGTTAGCGCGCTGATTTTTTGGCTGCTGTGGGTGGGATGGGGCGTGGAATTTGCGGGGGACGGCGCGAGTTTCATGGTCAACTACCTTCAATTGAACGATTCCGACCCGGTGTATTTTTTCCAGCAAATTTATTGGCCTCCCACCACCGGGATTTTTTACGGCGGATTGCTGGATCTGGGCGGGCTGCCGTTGGTGGTGCTAGGACAATTTTGGCTGAACTTGACCGGTGCGGCGGCGATTTATTGGATGGTGCGTCCGTTTGGGCGGGCAGCGGCATGGCTGATGATGGTTTTGTGGTGGACGTATCTTTCGCATCAGGTGTATTTTCATCTGGTGGGGGCTGACCCCTTGATGATGTGGGGGGTGACGGGGTGGTTGTGGGCGCTGCGGCTCGCTATGCAGCATCAGAAAGCGGGGTTGTGGCTGCTTTTGGGCGGTATCATTGGATTAAACACCCTCATTCGGGCGGGCAATTTGCTGATGCTGGTCAGCGCGGCGGGGTGTGTTGTGCCATTGATTGAAAATTTAAGCAAATTAACCTTTAAAGACTCGGACGCGATATATCGTGTCCCTACAGAAGCCTCCGTAGGGAAGGCACATATGCCGTCCGCCAAAATTTCTATCCACCCCTTGTCTATGGTAGCGAAAAATGGGATTCTGGCGGGGTTGGGATTTTTGGCGCTGGCGTTGCCGTATATGATTTATAACGGTGTACGCTACGATGAATTTACGCTGGCACGCGGGGGAAATACCCTGTGGTTCACCGCCACCTATCTCAATGATACCTCGTTGGTCGCACCGGAAAATGGCGAGGCGAGTCAAAAGTTGGCGCGGTTGGTGGAAAATTATCTGCTTCCCACCCCTACCTATGAGCAAATTACCCTTGACCAATTTTTCACGGTGCCTTCGGCGCGTTTCTGGACAGATGCCATCGCGCTGATTGACCGTACCGATGGCTGGGATACGGAATATGCGTTGCTGCGGGAGGTCGGATTTGAAGCCATACGCCAACA
Organism: uncultured Anaerolineae bacterium; assembly: GCA_964639245.1. GTDB lineage: Bacteria > Chloroflexota > Anaerolineae > Aggregatilineales > J027 > SB15. Next base: position 53,492 of record CAZXCU010000007.1, on the reverse strand, counting down.
TCCGACACAATTTCTGCGCTATCGTTTGGTGACATTGGTACGGCTGCTGGTGAGTAAGGATCGGTTATTTGGCTTTTTTGCGGAAAATGAAGCTCCTCAGAATGTGGATGCCTATACCACCTTGATTAATCGCGCTCATGCTGAATTTCTGTACAGTCAACCCAGTGGACAACTGCCAAGTGAGGCCGAACTGGCAGCAATTCAGGCGCAAAATGAAGCCTTCATCCAGCCGATTCGCACGCACGATGGAAACAAAGATTGGGCGGATTTTCTGGGGGAAATCTGGCTGCGCTTCGGGCTTCATCCTCTGTTGGCGTGGCTGGTTTTACCTATTGCGCTGTGGGGCTATCAAGGGCGGACACGCTGGTTCATCATTTTTGCCCTGTTGGGGATGCTGGCAGTGGTCGGGTCAACGTCAATGGTGGCGCTGCAACTGCGTTACCGTCTGCCATTTGATGCGTTGCTGGTGCTGATTTTGACCCTGGGTCTCATTCGGCTTCTGGACAAATCCAAAACAAATCAAGTAAACTCTCCCCTCATCTAGCATTGGTGGACAAACTGTAAATAAAATGTGTGGAATTTGTGGCTATGCCTATGCCGATACGCAGCGCACCGTAGACCGCGCCGTCATTCAGGCGATGAATCAGACGATTCGGCATCGAGGGCCGGACAGCGACGGATTCTATTTGCAGGATGGTGTGGCGCTGGCGATGCGGCGTTTGAGCATTATTGATGTGAGCGGCGGCGACCAACCCATCTATAATGAAGATGGCACCTTGGCGATTGTGTTTAACGGCGAAATTTATAATTTCCCTGAATTGCGTCAATCGCTGCTGCGCTTGGGGCATGACTTTAAAACCCATAGCGACACTGAATGTATTGTCCATGCCTATGAATCGTGGGGCGACAACTGCCTGAATTATCTGAATGGCATGTTTGCGTTTGCCCTGTGGGATACGAAAAATCAAAGTCTGTTGGTGGCACGGGATAGAACCGGCATTAAGCCGCTTTATTACGCCGAAATCAACGGGACATTTTTATTTGCTTCCGAACTGAAGGCACTGCTGGCCTACCCCGATTTACCCAAAGAACTGGATGAATTTGCGCTGGATGAATATTTAACGTTTGAATATGTGCCAGCGCCGCGCACGATTTTGAGACATGTCAAAAAACTGCTGCCGGGTCATGCGATTAAATATGAAAATGGCAAAGCGCGGGTCTGGTCATATTGGGATACGCATTTTGAAAATAGCGAAAAAGAACCTTACACGGGGTCATTTGATGAACTCGCGGTGATGTTTCGGCATACCCTCAAGGAAGCGGTGCGTGGCGAAATGCTCAGCGATGTGCCGCTGGGGGTGTTTTTAAGTGGCGGGGTCGATTCGAGTACGATTGCCGCGCTGATGGCGGAAATTAACACCAGTCCGGTCAAGAGTTTTTCCATCGCGTTTGAAGACTCCTCGTTTAATGAATCACATTTTGCCAAAACGGTTGCCGCCCATCTGGGAACCGACCATCATGAACTGGTGTTGACCAGCGATACCGCGCTCAAGATGATTCCGCGTGTGGGGGAATATCTGGATGAACCGCTTGCCGATTCTTCGATTGTGCCAACGATGCTGCTTTCCGGGTTTGCGCGGGAACAGGTGACGGTGGCGCTGGGGGGAGACGGGGGTGATGAGGTTTTAGCGGGCTATTCCACCCTGCAAGCCCACCGCTTGATGTCGGTGTATCAAACGGTGGTGCCGAGTCCGTTTCGGCGCTTGGCAGGGGCGATGGTGAATACTTTGCCCCCCTCGTTTAACAACATCAGCCTCGATTTTAAACTCAAACGGTTCGCCGGGGGGCATAACCTTCCGCTCGAAGTGCGTCATCAGACATGGTTGGGGTCATTTGAACCGCAAGAAAAAGTCAATGTTTTGAAGCGGCATCTGCTCCGTCACCCTGACGCAACCTATGATATTGTCAAATTTCACCTCGAACGCACCAGCGCGACTCATCCCCTCAACCGGGTGCTGTACCTGGATATGAAAATGTACTTGGACGGCGATATTCTGCCCAAAGTGGATCGCGCCAGCATGTCGCATTCCTTAGAAGTGCGTGTGCCATTTTTGAATTATGATGTGCTGTGTTTTCTCGAAAAAATCCCGATTGATTACAAGTTGCAACGCCTGACGACCAAAGCCCTGCTGCGAAAAGCCATGGAAAAGGATTTGCCGCCGGAAATTCTGGTACGGGGCAAAAAAGGCTTTAATATGCCGGTTGCCCGTTGGTTGACGGCGGATTTGCGCGATTGGGCGCATGATTTGTTGGGGCATGACCGCCTCAAACGGCAGGGGATTTTTAATCCTGACGGGGTGCAAAAACTGCTGCGGGAACATATGCAGCAGAAACGGGATGCGCGGAAGCAGTTGTGGACACTGCTCATTTTCCAGATGTGGTACGATAAATGGTTTGCATAGATATTAGGAAAAGAGGGCTTGTATCTCTATCCCATTCCACCCTACGATTTTGAAAAAATCATCGGTTTGCTGCGTCGGTATGCCTATCCGTCCATGGATCGGGTACACGGCGCGGCCTATCGGCGGGTATTCGCCTTTGAAAATCAACCGGTGCTGGTTGAAATTAACAGCGAAGGCACGGTGGAGCAGCCCGTTTTGCAGGTCAAAATTCTGGCAGGGGAAGCGGAGGCTGAACTATTCTTACCGCGTGTAGCGCATGTGATGGGTGTGCATGAAAATCGCGCTGCGTTTTTTGCTCATTCCGATGCCAAGTTGCAAGAAATCCTAGTGCCTGTCTATGGCCTGCCTGATTTACGCACCGACACGGTGTTTGAAGCGTTGATGATGGTCATTATCGAGCAGCAAATCGCGTGGAAGGCTGCCCAACGCGCTCAACAATGGCTGGTGCGGTGGGGTGGGCGCGAAATTGAATATCAAAGTGAAAAATATCATGCCTTTCCCACACCGGAAAAAATCGCCATGGCGACGGTGGAGGACCTCAAACCCCTCAAAATCACCTTCCGACGCATGGCCTTGATGATTCAGCTCGCGCAGGAAATGGTCAATGGGGGTTTGGATTTAGAAAATTTATCCCGTCTGCCCCCCCAAGAGGCGTATCACGCGCTGATGCAGGTGAAGGGCATCGGGCATTGGACGGCGGCGGTGATTGTGGGACGGGCGTTCGGGTATAAAAAATATCTCACTCACAATGACGTGGCCTTGCAAGCGGCGGTGAATCGCTATTTTTACCGGCAAAAGGGTCGCCTTTCGCCTGAAAAATTGGTAGAAACGCTGCAAGTGTATGGCGATTTTGCCGGAGACGCGGCGTATTATACCTTGCTGCGCTGGGTGTTTGATGAGTACCCCATTTTATAGCGGAAAATAGGCTGTTTAGCGCTCCCCACCATGGTCTGTGATTGGTATGTTTCATGTATATGTGTTGATCAAAGGAGACCTCATGAAAAAGTTCGGTTTGTTCGTGGTGATTTTGCTCTTAGTGTTTGTGCCTGCGGTTGCTACCGCCGATGGCCCGATTGAAAACCGTGAAGGGCGGGCGGAAGTCCGTTTTCTGGAAGGCATGATTGACCATCATCAAATGGCGCTGGACATGGCAACCCATTGTTTGGGCAAGGCTGAAACGGAAGTTGTGCAAACCCTGTGTCAAAATGTGATTGATGCCCAGAGCGCGGAAATTGCCCAAATGCAGAGTTGGTTGCTGGAATGGTACAACATCGCTTATACCCCGATGGCGATGCTGGGCGACCACAGCGAGCATGAAGAACACCAAGCTCAAGAAAGTGCTGATTCAGATGCCGGAATGGGCGGGATGGATATGGGCATGGGCATGATGGGTGAGATGACCATGAACGAAATGATGTCCATGATGCAAATGATGCAGGAAATGGATATGTCCGCGATGATGGAGATGATGCAAAACATGGAAGGCATGGAAGGCATGTCCATGATGGAAATGATGATGCAGCACATGGGCATGATGGGTAATAATGACGATTCAGACCACAGCCAGCATAATCAGCAAAATCAACAGGATCAAGGCGGGGAACATGACCAGCATCACCCCGAAGGCGCGTTGACTGACCCCTCCATGACGATGGGCATGATGGCTGGTTTTGACCGTTTAGACGGGGTGGCGTATGAAATCGCGTGGCTTGAATCGATGATTGACCACCACGACGACGCTCTGCACATGGCGGAACGCATTTTGCAATATGAAGTTCACGCCGAAACACTTGAACTTGCCCAAGCCATCATTGACGCACAAACGGCTGAAATTGCTGATATGGAAGCGCTCATTCTGGAACTCAGCGCGGACTAATATTTCCCCAAAGCGGGTGCCAAGCGCATCCGCTTTTTTATGTGCTGCTATTTAGACACACCTTCAAACTTCCACACATGAACCTTGTTTCCACTCCACACAAGAAAATGGCTGTCGTCCTATTGCAGGGTGTGGTGTTGAACAGACATTGTGAAATCCTTCATTTATATGCTATTTTACCCCCGAAGACGTGACGTGCATCCATTATAAAGAACACGCGGCATGGCTATACTGCTTTTAGTTAAAGAAAGGTACGTCATGCTCGATCCCCGTATTGCAAAATTACGCGAAATTCGTGAAAAAGCCAGACAGGGCGGCGGGGCAGACCGCATTGAAAAACAGCACGCCAAAGGCAAGCTGACTGCCCGTGAACGTCTGGAACTTTTGCTCGACGCTGGTACATTAAATGAACTTGAACCGTTTATTACCCATCAAGGCGATGAATTAGGACTTTCCACCGAACGCTTTTATGGTGATGGGGTGGTGACGGGTTATGGACAAATTGATGGACGCACGGTCTATGTGTATGCCCAAGATTTTACCATCTACGGCGGGACACTCAGCGAAATGCAGAGCCACAAAATCTGTCGTGTGATGGATTTAGCCCTGCGCGATGGTGTTCCGATTATTGGCCTGATTGACTCCGGTGGGGCGCGTATTCAGGAAGGCGTGAAAAGTCTGGGGGCATATGCCGAAATTTTCCGCCGCAACGCGCAGTTTTCCGGTGTGATTCCACAACTGAGTGTGCTGCTTGGCCCGTGCGCGGGTGGTGCGGCCTATTCCCCCGCGCTGACCGACTTGATTTTAATGGTCGAGAAAAATTCGTATATGTTCCTGACCGGCCCCGAAGTGATTAAAACCGTCACAGGTGAAAAAATCGACTCCGAAAGTCTGGGGGGGGCGGAAGTGCATATGGCAGTGAGTGGCACAGCCCATCTCATGGAACAATCCGAACAGGAGGCGCTGCGCTTGTGTCGGCAGGTGCTGGGCTATTTCCCCTCGAATAATGTGGAAAATCCGCCACAGGTCACGCCTACCGATGACCCCCTCCGCATGGATGATGAATTGAACGCGATTGTGCCGCTTGACCCCACCGAACCGTATAACATGCACGAAGTGATTGAACGGGTGGTGGACACAGGAACTTTTATTGAAATTCAACCCCTGTGGGCGCGGAATGCGATTGTCGGTTTGGCACGCATTGGCGGGTACAGCGTGGGGATTGTCGGGCAGGAACCAAGTGTGATGGCGGGGGTGATTGATATTGATGCCTCCGATAAAATGTCCCGGTTTGTCCGTATGTGCGACTGCTTTAATATCCCGGTGATTACTTTTGTCGATTCGCCCGGCTTTTTGCCCGGTGTGCAGCAGGAACACGGCGGCATTATCCGTCATGGGGCAAAACTCCTCTATGCCTATTCTGAAGCAACCGTTCCTAAAATCAGCGTTGTGACCCGCAAAGCCTATGGCGGGGCGTATGTGGTGATGAGCAGTAAATATCTGGGAACGGACGTGAACTACGCATGGCCGAGCGCGGAAATCGCGGTGATGGGTGCGGAAGGTGCGGTCAACATCGTCTACAAAAAACAGATTGATACCGCCACCGATGTCCTTGCGGAACGCAAACGCCTAACGGATGAATACCGCGAAAAATTCAACAACCCCTATTATGCGGCTAGCGCGGGATATGTGGATGACATCATCGAACCCAAAGAAACCCGCCCCAAGATTATCGCGTCGCTGGCTGCCTTGCGCGATAAATATTCGTCCGCCCCGCCGCGCAAACACGGCAATATTCCGGTCTAGGAGGCAAAAAGATGGCAGATGCACTGGAAGTCACCTTGATTGGGATGTCCTTTGTTTTTGGCGCGATTCTCCTGCTGTGGGTGCTGATGATTCTGGTGGTCAACCTGACCGCCGAAAAAGCAACGGCGACGGAAGACTCGGTTGAAACGAGCGAAGATCGGCACGAACTCCGCAAACAAGCGGCAGCAATTGCGGTTGCGGTGATGCTGGCGCAGCAGGACAACAGCCCCAAATTGTTCCCCGCACCACCCACCGTGATTGTGAGCGCGTGGCAGGCAGTTTTGCGTTCCAACAAAATGAAAGAACAGGGATTTAAACGATGAAATTCACCGTCAATATTGATGGGCAGTCGATTGAGGTCGAAATTAAAGACCCCTCTGCCCGCCCCGTGATTGCGATTGTCGAGGGCGAAACGTTTGAAGTGTATCCCGAAGAAAATAAAGCGTTGGTCGCAGCTTCGACGAGTGCGGCTGTGGCAAAACCTGTGCTGCCCCCCTCGAATGGACGCATCGGCGCGAATAACAAAAACCCCAATGTGATTCTAGCCCCCTTGCCCGGTGTGGTTGTGTCGGTGGCGGTAAAAGCCGGCGATTCGGTCAATGTGGGGCAGGAAATTTGCGTGGTTGAAGCGATGAAGATGAAAAACGCGATTCGGGCAACCCGTTCTGGCACGCTGGCCTCGGTGCTGGTGAGCGCGGGGCAGCAGGTGAATCATAGCGACACACTGGCGGAATTCCATGTTTAACAGCGAACTCTGGAATGACCTGACCAAAGGTTTTGCCGAATTTACGCCGGGCAACGGCTTGATGATTCTGGTGGGGGCGATTCTGATTTACCTTGCGATTGTCAAGGAATATGAACCCGTGCTGCTGCTGCCCATCGGGTTTGGGGCGGCGCTGGCGAACATTCCCGCTACGGGCATGACCGAAGGCGATGGGCTGTTTGCGGTGCTGCGTGAAGCAGGGATCAGCAACGAATTGTTCCCTCTGCTCATTTTTATCGGGGTGGGGGCAATGATTGATTTTAGTCCCTTGCTGGCGTTGCCGCGGATGGTGTTACTCGGTGCGGCGGGGCAGTTCGGGATTTTTGGCACGCTCATTTTAGCCACTGTGTTAGGATTTCCGTTGAATGAGGCAGCCTCGATCGGGGTGATTGGCGCGATTGACGGCCCGACTTCGATTTATGTGGCTAACCAGCTTGCACCCAAATTGCTTGCGCCCATCACCGTGGCGGCGTATTCCTACATGAGTCTGATTCCGATTATCCAACCGCCGATTATGCGCCTGCTGACCAGCAAAGAAGAACGACAGATTCGCATGGAATATAGCCCGCGTCCGGTTTCGCGTCAGGCCCTGATGATGTTTCCTGTGGTGGTGACGCTGGTCATTAGTTTGCTTGTGCCGGATGCTGCGCCGTTGATTAGTATGCTGATGTTGGGGAATCTGCTGCGCGAAAGTCGTGTGGTAGACCGCTTGAACAAAGCCGCGCAAAACGAAATTATCAACATCGCCACGCTGTTTTTGGGCTTGACGGTGGGTTCGACCATGAGCGCGGACAGCTTTTTGAATCTGGACACGCTGGCGATTCTGGCGCTGGGGCTAATTGCCTTCGGGATGGATACGGCGGCGGGTTTGGTGTTTGGCAAAATCATGTGTTATGCCAGTGGGCGCAAATTTAACCCCCTGCTGGGTGCGGCGGGTATCAGCGCGTTTCCGATGGCGGGACGTTTGGTGGCGCAAATCGCACAGGAAGAAGATTTTGACAATTACCTGCTGATGCACGCCATGGGGGTGAATACGGGCGGTCAGTTGGGGAGTGTGATTGCGGGCGGGGTGCTGCTCACCATCGTCAGCAGTATGCTCTAGGCTGCGCGGAAGCGCATAGAGATAAATTCGGTCAGCTTTTATTGACCTGTTGGCAAAACGGCGGGGGAATCAATTCCCCGCCCTTGTTAATCCGCCATACTTAGATGAACTTATTTTTGGCACGATATAAAAGGGTAGCAGCATGAAATTTCTGGCGATTGAAAAAGAAATTTCCAAGAGCGATTTTCAACCCTATCTCAAGGCCGAAGCCGCCCGCGTTTGGGACTTGTATCGGGCAGGGATTGTCCGCGAGATGTATTTTCATCGGGACGACCATCTGGCGGTGATTGTGCTGGAATGTGCCAGCGATATTGAAGCGCAAACGGTTTTAAATTCTCTGCCACTGGTGCAGCAGGGTTTGATTACCTTTGATGTGCTTCCGCTGATTCCCTACGATGGGTTTTCACGGCTGTTCGCCCCGTCTCAATAGCTTCAAGCGGGTTCATCGGCATGGGCAACCGAATCAAGAATCTGTTGGGCGAGGCGGTGTGTCCAGAACAAATTCGCTACCGGGGCAATCTTCTGGATGGCTTCCAAGGTCAACGGTGTATCCGTTTTGCTCAGGGCGTAGAGGTACGCCGCCAGCGCCGCGTCATGGGCGTGCAAAAAATTAGGATCGGAATCGGCTAGGAGTTTGAAGATGCGCTCTAATACTTTACGGCGGTCTTTAGTGGTATTTTCTAAATGCAAAACGAGATTTTGACTCGTTTCATGGGTTTCTAACACATACAGAACTGAACGAAGACCACTAAGGCTATTTATTATTAGAGAGAAACGAACTTCTTCAACCTCGCTGAATAGCGCTTCTAAATTCATCGTTACGTCCTTTCTGTATAATATCGACTAGGGATTCCCAAATAAAATGGCACATCATCAAAGTAATGGAACATTTCTGCCTCGAGTCCCCATTTACTCAGCACGAAAATATCAAGTGCGCTGCTCGAAGGGTGTGGGCGTGACACTTGGCTAACTAATCCTACGTGAACAGGGTCGCCATTCAAAGTATAGACGATAACATCTCCCGTCATGACATCCCCTTTCGAGATTTCTCTATAGCCATCTTCCCTCAATATTCTATAAATATAGTCTATCTCAATCCAAGCGCGGCGTGAAGCAAAGATCATGCCGACACAGTTATAGGGATAAATGGCGGTTGAACGAACGGTCACCTGAGGTCGCCATTTTTTAAATTCGTGCGTTTTGATTTCCATTTCTGCTTGGGTACGTTGTTTTTCTAGGAACACAGCAGGAATCTTCCAACCAGAACGGGCGTAGATGGGAAATTTTTCCGGCGGCGTGGGGAATGAGGCACCCGGCAGTAAAATTGCCATAGGTTTAATTTCCCGTTGCCAATTCAAAGGCATCATAGTGGACGGTGAACCCTGTGCCATCTGGCGAACAGCACATCAACCCCACCTGTACCGGAAGGATGGGCGGAAAATAGGCAAGACGCATCATGGTATAGGTGCTGCCATCCAGCGAATAAAAAACCTCTACCGCATCACCCGCCCGTTTGACCTTGAGCCAGAAGGTTGTCGGATTTTGCGGGAGGGGCGTGACCGACCAATCCGAAAAATTCCGTGTGACTACGACGCTGGCCTGTTGAATCCCATGCACGAATTCCACCCCGCATTTCAGCCAATTTTCCTCATCCAGGCGCAGCATGATTCCTGCCTGGTCATATAAATCGCGGTATTGTCCGGTGAATTGGGCGGTAAAGGTAAAATCGCCAGTAACGGTTTGATAGTAAAAATGCCCGTTGTCCCGAATAAAATCATAGTGGGTGATGCGCCAGAAGTCAGTTTTTGCGCCGGTGGTGACGGTCAATATGTTATTTTCGTGTGTCCATTGTGGTGGTTCGTGCATCCATTCCATGTGTAAAAATCCTTTGCGCTTATTTTTTGAGGCGCTATTGTAAGCGATTTCAGGCCACTTGACCGCCAAAAATTTGACATTCAGCACATCTCGCCTTGCAAGTTTATAGTATGCTGTATGTATAAAATTACAGAGGCGTAAAACTCATGCGATTCTTCCTCCAATTGTTTTTTGCTACCTTGTTTTTAGGGTTGCTGCTGGCAATTGCGCCGCAGACCACCGATGCACAGTTTGTTTGTCCGGCGGAATTGGGCTGCCCCGAAATTATTCTTTCGCCGGAAACGATGGTCGGTGATTTTTATCTGAATGAACAATTACTGGCGGGCGCACAAAACCGTCCGATTTTACAGCTTCCGCCCGGTGAATCTTTCACCATCACCCTTCGGAATATTCAAAATCCGGGCGAGGCGGGGATGAATGAACTTTTTATTTATGAGGAAACGACGGTCAATGTGAATGTGCGGGCGGGGCAAGTTCGTTCCTATAATGTGTATCCGCGTAAACAATATATTCGCGGAACGCTGGAACACACCTGCGACCCGCGCAGCATCAAAGAGGGCGAAGATGTGAGTTGTCAGGTGTTGATTGACGGGGCAGATAGGGGGGTGTATCCCGCCGGACAGGAAGCCGCTTTCATTCTTGATCCCGGTTCGCATACGGTGGCGGTGCAGTTGGTGGGGGGCAGCGCGGGGTTGTGGTCGCCGACGTTTAAAGAACAAACCACCACGATTACCGCCGGACGGACGGCTAATCTCCGCACCCGTTTTGATAAACGCGCTCATCTGATTGTTACCCTGAATGAAGTCGGGGTGGTGGGCGATTTTTACGTGAATGAAGTGTTCATTGCCGGACAGGTAGCTTCGATTGATATTTTTGTTAATGCCAACGAACGGCAAAATATTGCAGTACGGAATGTACAACCCCCGACTTCGGGCTATCGCTGGTTAGAAAGCACAGGGTCAGCCAACATTGGCGCGGGACAGGAACGCACCGTGACCATTCGTTTGAATAAAGAACCGCTGGTGTCTGGTCAACAAAGTGCGGCGCTCGATTCCATGCAGCGCACGCTGGATCGCGGCCGTGAGGCATGGAATATTATCGGGTTGCAGGTGTGGCGGGCATTGGAAAGTGGACAGTCGGTTTCTTGTGGGCTTCGTCCGGCTTCGCCATCGCTGCCAAGTGTGAATCAAAGTGTGCTGAATGCAGACCCGGCCTACCAAGCGGCGTATGATGTGCTGACCAACGCCATTAACGAAGTCCGCACCGCGATAGACACATGGCGTACCGAATGTTCTTTTAACCGCGATTACGTCGATCCGAATTTATATAACACGGGGATTGCATCGACCAATAACGCTGATGCGCTGCTCAACGACGCGCAGAATCGGATTACGGCTTTACGGAATCCGCCACAATAGGAATAGCAGGTGCAGCAGGTGCATCGACTTCGCTGCTGCACCCTATTTTTTACCCGACCAGCAGTTGATTCAACATATCGTGTAATTTCTGGGCGGGTGCGTTTTTGACCAAATACCCATCTGCCCCCGCACGCAAGGCCATTGTCTCATTCAGGCTATCATCCAGCGCAGAAACCAGTAAAATTTTTGTGCCTTCGCAGTCGGGGTGCGAACGCATCCAGCGTGCCACGTCGTACCCATTCATATCACTGCCCGTCAGCGCATCCAGCACCACCATCTGAGGGGGTTTCTGGTCGGTCAAGAGCATGGCTTCTTCCGCATTACGGGCGGTGTGAATATCGAACTTCATAAAAGGATAGGCTTTAAGTTGGGCTTGCAGGGCTGCCTGTAACTGGGCATCATGTTCTACAATTAGCACGTCAATCATGGTGTTTCTTTCCCTTGAGCGGTAATTTCCCTTATTATAGAGGGTTTGTTTTTTCTAACGTGTGAATTTAGCGTGAATTATTTCGGGAGATAAGCCAATGCTGCCGTTTGAAAAATTAGGGGTCTATGAAATTAAAGAGCAAATCGGGCGGGGCGGGATTGCAACGGTGTTTAAAGCCTATCACCCCGCCACCCAGCGCGATGTTGCCATCAAGGTATTATCGCGGGATATTGCGGGCGATCGATCGTTTCAATTGCGCTTTGAACGTGAAGCACGGATTGTGGCGAATTTGCAGCATATCCATATTTTGCCTGTGTTTGATTATGGGCAGCAAGGCGACACCGCGTATCTGGTAATGCCGCTCATTACGGGTGGGACGCTGAGTCGGCGGTTGCTCAAGGGCAAATTTGAACCCCAAGAAGCCGCTAAATTATTCCGTCAGTTGGCCTCCGCGCTGGATTTCGCCCACCAACGCGGCATTTTGCACCGGGATATTAAACCGGGCAACATTTTACTGGACTCTAGTGGAAATGTACTGCTGGCGGATTTTGGTCTGACACGCATGATTGGCGAGGATAAAAATATCACCCGTTCAAGCATTGTCGGCACACCTGCCTATATGTCACCCGAACAGGGACAGGGTTTGGACTTGGATGCCCGTAGCGATTTATATTCGTTGGGGGTGGTGCTGTTTGAAATGCTGACGGGCGATGTTCCCTTTGAGGCGGATACCCCGGTGGCCTTGATTTATAAACATGTGTCTGACCCTCTGCCCGATTTACGCAAAACTCACCCGAATTTGCCTTCGGGTGTGGCGACGGTGCTGGAAAAAGCCCTAGCAAAACTGCCCTCGCAACGCTACCCCAGCGCAACGGCGATTGCGGACGCATTGGACGCGGCGCTGGCAGGAAAATTGGTTGCGCCGGTGAAAGCGTGGGTCGAACCGCCTACCGTGACCACCGAATTAGCCGCGATTCAGGATGAAGAGGGCGCGACTCGTGTGCTGCCGAGTGGCAATGTGGCGGTGCAGCGCCGCCGCAGATTGTACGGAATCGGGGCGGTGTTGCTGTTGGGGGTGCTGGTAGCCAGTGCATTTTTCCTACAGAATAATGAGTCCAAGAATGAGGAAAATTCAGAAGCCAAAAAGCCTGCTTACGTGCTTGAAATTCCGGCGCACACTGAAGAAGGTGTACTGAAAATTGCCCTCAACGCTGATGGGACACGGTTAATTTCGGGTGGGGCGGACAATGTAGCACGGGTGTGGGAGACGACCACCGGCGAACTCATTTATAAGCTAGAAGGGATGAGTTCGGATGTCTATGCGGTGGGTTACGGGGATGGCATGTTGTTCACGGGGGGCGAAGGCGGTTACTTTGTCTGGAATGAAGCGGAAGGCACGGTTGCTATTACTGGATTAGAAGGCGGGCGTGTCCGAAACGGGGTGTTCAGCCCTTCTGGAAAGCACCTTGCTTATACTGCCGATGTTTACCTTGCGGCGGGTGAGATGACGGATGGATTGTATAACGGTGGATTTTATACTGCCAATGCCAATGAGAGCAGCTTTTTAACGATTGCCTTCACGCCGGACGAATCCAACATTATCGCAGGGGATGCGGCGGGGACAGTGCAAATCTGGACTCTGGCGGGGGAGGTGGAAGCTACTTTGGAACAGCACCAAGCGCCTGTGTTGGCGGTGACTGCATCCGAAAAAATCCTTGCTTCGGCGGATGAAAATGGGCAAATTTATTTGTGGGATGACAACACCCCGCGTGCGCTTGAAAAATTAGCGGGTGCGGTCAACGCCCTCGCTTTTTCGCCGGATGGGTCACGACTTGCCTCGGCGGGTGCGGATGGGCTGATTCGGGTGTGGGAAGTGGAATCGGGTGAAATTGTGCTGACCTTTGAACAGGGTGCGGCGGTCAACAGTGTGATATTTTCGCCAGATGGCACCCAGTTAATTTCTGGCGGGGCAGACGGGCGCTTGTTGTTCTGGTCACTCCCGTAACTAAAAGTCTGGATTGAAAATTCATGGGCAAATAAGGGGCGGACTGGTAACCCGCCCTTAAGTATAAAAATAACGGACTAACTTTTTGCTTTCACATCGCCCGCGCTGCAAAATGCGCCAGCCGTATGCACAACATGCGCGATGCGGAGTTCGTGTTCGCGGTCTGGGCTGATTTCGGGGCGATACTGCTCGGCAATTTGCCATGCGAATGGGTCGGCTTCGGGGTAGCGCCGTTCATACGCATCCAAGCCTAGCGGAATCAGGCGCAAACGGCGGTTAATCCATTCGCTGTCCCACGGCCCTTCGGAAAGAATTTGTTCGGCTGCCCGAAATTCATAATAAATGGTGCGGCGGCGGGCTTTGCCTTCGACTTCCGGCGACCCATGCGCGACCATGACATCATGCAGCAGCACATCCCCCGGTTGCATTTCAACCACCACCACATTCGGCGGATTCCACCCGTAATCTTTTTCAAGCTGGCAAAAATCCTGTTTATACCCCTGTGTTTGGGCGAGAACCCGCAGCGCTCCGTTATCTGCCGTAGAGGGGTCAAGATAAACATCATAATTAAAAATGCGATAATTGCGGGGGTGTACCGCGTCTTGATGCCAGATGATGGGTGCGCCGTCTTTTTCTTCCTTAAACACCATCGATTCGTAGGTGGGAACAAAATTCTGCCCGCACAAACTTTCTGCAACCGCCAACACCTGTGGACTGCCGAGCAATTCAAGTGAGGCGCTCTGGCCTTTGTCATGCAGATAATTGACCCGATACATAACCCGACCTGTCGGACGGGTCAGCAAAGTGATAATCTTCCGGTGTATCCCCCTGATAATTCCAGCCCTCTTGAATCCACGCATCGCCTGCCGCTTGCAGCCGTTGGATAAGGTCTTGCGGAATCCAGTTACGGAGAATCAGGTAGCCGTTGGTGTCAAAAAATGCGATTTGTTCGGGGGTTAAATGGTACGGTGTCATCTCTACTCCAAGCAATTTTTTCATTGATAATTGATAGTTTAAAGTGAAAATACTAAAATTTCGTCCAGAATCATCGGCATTTTTTCCTGTATCCTCATGAACACATTTAAAAATTCTGAAGTGAACGTTTTTGGGTTACGGGTGTGGCAGGGGGTGGTCAATACCCTGTACCCGCCCCACCGCCACAACGAAATCGAATTGAATGCCATTGTGGAAGGCTATTTCACCTATAGTTTGGCAGGCCAGCAAACCACTATTGCGGCGGGGGAGGTTGGGTTGTTTTGGGGGGCGATTCCCCATCAGGTAATTGACTTTGCGCCTGCGACCCGTGTGTATTGGGGAACTGTGCCATTGAACCATGTGCTGCACTGGCATCTGCCCGCGCCTTTTTTCCATGCGCTGCTCTCAGGGCATCTTTTTAAGGACGCGCACCCCCTCTACCACCGCGAATTTTTTCATCGGTGGGAAGCTGACTTGCCCGCAGGTCATGAGGCGTTGGTGTTGATGGAACTGAAAGCGCTGTTTTTCCGCTTTGCAATCCAAGAAGTTGCCCCCCAACCGCACAGCGAAGCGGTTCACGGACGGGCGAATCAGATGGCAGCGTTCATCAGCCAGCATTTTGCCGAACCCCTCACGGTGGGGGAGATTGCGGCGGTGGTGGGGCTGCATCCTCATTATGCGATGACGATTTTTAAGCAGACCTTTGGCATGACGCTCATTGACTATCTCACCCAACAGCGCATCGCCTACGCCCAACAGCGCTTAATCCTGACCGATGACAACATGAGCGAGGTCGCGCTGGAGGCGGGTTTTCAAACCCTGAGTCATTTTTATACTGCTTTTGGGCGGTTGTGCGGCCTGACTCCCGGTAAATATCGCCAGTCCCTACGCGGCTAACCGGACAATTTTTAGGTACAGGTAAATACTCCCCTAATTTGTTTTTTCCACCATGCGCGATTTGCAAGATTCGGCCTTTTTCCCCGCGTAGACTGAAAGCAGTACAAAAGTTACAGGAGAGTGCAAATGGCTTCTCAATATCGTGCCATCGGGAAAAATGGCTATGTTAGTTTTCAGGGAACGGTGGTGTCTGCCGATTATCGGAATTTTGAGGTCGAAATGACGGTGGATACGGTGGAAAAAACGGCAGGGAATGAGGGGAGCAAAAGTTATCTCGCCACGCTCAAGGATGGGACAGCAAAATTAACCTATGCGTATGTGGGGACATCGGGCAGCGCCTACACGCAGCTTTTGCGGGTCGGTCAGCAGGGCGATTTGCTCTGGGGGCCAGAAGGCAACGGCACGGGCAAACCCAAAGGCGGCGTTAGCGCGATTGTGGTTTCGCACAGCAAACCGATGGCCTACAACGACCTGATTACCCGCACTGTGACCTTTCAATTTACGGGCGATTTGCTGTTTGATGATGAGGTCAGCACATGGGCATAGGGGTGGATTTAAACCGTCTGACCTACCGCGAATATCGGGACTATCTGGACGGAAAATTGGATGAAATCGCGGTGCTGGCAAAGGTCGTCACGGCATGGCCTTTCGCGGGGAATCCCTCTGACCCCGCCGCTTATGATGCGCTTGGTATGTTGGATTTGCTGGCGGTACAAAAAGCGCTGCGTGCGGCTATTCAGGCAGCTACTTCGGGAAACTAAGACAGGCCATCTTTGTATCGGGGGTGTTCCATGAAGCGCTCCCACCTGCGCTGTATCGGCGGTATGCGCGAATTGCGTTGGCACGGGAAACCGGTTGGACGCTGGAATACATTGATGGCCTGAGCGTGCTGGATATGCTGGATTACGCGGCGGTGATGCAAGGCTTACGGGATATTGGGGAATTTCGACAGACCATTTAGACCCCTATCCCCCAGCCCCTTTCCCCGTAAACGGAGAAAGAGGAGTCGCAAAAACCCTTCCTTGTGTGCGGGGTGGGGTGTTGAGGAAAAGGAAAAAACATGGCGGAAGAAATCGCGGGATTATACGTCAGTATCGGGGCGGACATTAGCGGATTAGAAGCGGCGTTGGAACAAACACGCCTATCCATCGAAACGATTCAAGGGGAAGGCGGGTTGTTGGGCGGGTTATCGGCGCAAATGCAGGCGGACGCGCAGATGATCATTGCCAGTTTACAAACCGGACTTGCGCCCCTGCCGGATGTGTTGCAAAAGGGGATTCAAGAACCTGTCACCAAAGTCCTGACCGCCATTAGCGGACAAATTGCGGCGCACATGCAAACGCTCATTCAACAATTGCACGCGCTGGCACGGCAGGTGCATAACGAGGCGCTGGCGTTGGGGGTGAAAAGTCCCATCAACATCGGACATCTCGAAGGGCGGGCGGAAGGCGGGTCGGTCACGGGCGGGCTGCCTTATATCGTCGGGGAGGCCGGGCCGGAATTGTTCGTGCCGGGTGCAAGTGGCGCGATTGTCCCGAACCATGCGCTGGGCGGCGGCGGCATGACCATTCGCGGCGGAACCTTCAATTTTAATGGCGTGCAGGACGTGGAGGCGTTCTACGATGCGCTGCAACGGGCGGGTCGTCAGCGCGGCGGGTAAAGATCCCCTCACCCCTAACCCCTCTCCCACAAAAAACGGGGAGAGGGGAATACAGAGGAGAAAATATGACAACGCAATGGAAAGTTCGGGTGGATTGGGCGGGCAATGCCAATTACACCGACCCCGCTGACGACATTACGGCGGATGTGGTCGAAGCGGCATGGAAATTGGGGATGCACAAGCCCTATCAAAATGTGGCGGACGAAGCCACCTGTACGCTCAAAGTCCGCAACACGGACGGGAAATTTTCCCCCGAAAAAATCGGTGGGGTGCTGTCTGGCACACTCAAGCCGAATCGCCGTTTGCAAATTGCGGTGATTCGTAACGGGGTTGAAACCGTCATGTATCAGGGCTGGCTCAAGGATCTGGATGTGGAGTGGTCGCCGGGAATTCATGCCGGACAAACCTTTGCCACCCTGCGCTGTGTGGGCATGAAAGAAGCTCTGGACGCGCAGGAAGTCCGCTTGGGATTGCTGCGGGACAAACGCGCCGATGAAATCATCGCTGAAGTGCTGCTGAGTGCGTCGATTTTGCCGGTTACGGGGGCAGCATGGGTACTGGGGGATGCTAATTTTTCCAAACTTGGCAACACCACCCTGCTCAATGCCCTGAGTCGGTTTACCGAATTGGAACAGGGCGTGAACACCTTCCGTTACTATGGCGATGCCAACACCTACCGCGAAATTTCCAACGCGGCGGACGGGGAGAAAAAACAAAGCGGCTACCGCATTATTAAGGAAGTGGTTGAAGCCGAACGCGGACGTTTTTTCCAGAATCGGGCGGGCAAAGCCGTTTTCTGGAATCGCTATCATCTGCCCCTGATTACCACACCCTCTGGAACAGTCAGCAGCACGGGCGCGATAAAGCCCTTTCGTGTGGAGTATGTGTACGGGGCAACCTTTTGTAACAATGTGGAGGTGATTCCCTTTCAACGGGCGGAAGGCGGCACCAAGATTCTCTGGTCGCTGGTAGCGCCGATAACCATTAAGGGCAACAGCAAAATGCAATTTGAAGCCCTGTTCGTGGACGAGACCGGCGAACGGGTGGGCGCGGTTTTTGCCTCGATTGGCACGGTGGTTTTTACGGGCGGCAGCCTCAAAATGGGGATTCGTCCGTATGGGGATCGCGCCGTGCTGACCGCGCAAAACGAATCAGCCGAACCCGCCACGCTGACTCAACTGACGGTGGTGGGGCCGATTCTAACCAGCAACAACCGCCTGATTGCCTATGCTCAAAATAACGAGAGCATCCAGACTTACCAGAAGTCGAACACGCTGCGGCTGAATTTGCCCGCCCTTGAAGATTACGAAACTGCCGAACGGATTGCCCGTCATGAGGTGCGGCGGCGTTCGATCCCGCGTGGCGAAGTCCTCTCCATCACCTTTTTGGACAGTACCGCCGCCCATCAGGTGGATTGGACAATTGGTACACGGGTTACGGTCAATTTGCCAGAACTCGGACATGCCCGGGATTACTACATCATTGGCGAAAACCAGCGTCTCTCGGAAGGATTCAAGGTGCTGCAAACGACCTTGTTTCTGGAACAAGCCGACTCAAATCGCCTGTGGGTGTTGGGGCAGAGCAAGTTAGGGACGGAGACGATTCCGGGAATTTGAAATGTAGGGGCAAACACCGCGATTCCCACCCTGATACGAAAAAACAGGAATCTGCATCAGGTCTTGATTAACAGTGAAGGAGCGCACATATGACATGGAATACGCTCACCAACCTTGCTGACCAGCAGGTGGTGACAGAAGAACATATGGATGACATCCGGGAGAATATTGAGCATCTCGGCAGCCTGAAGGCGTGGGGGACAGCCCTGTCTGTCCTGTCGGGAAGTGATGAAAGCGCGGGTGTCGTGGGTATTTACACGGGCAACGGTACGGCGACGCAGGCGATAACGGGGTTAGGGTTTCAGCCTAAATTCCTATTTATTCATCGGCAGGTAGACTCCGCCGGGACAACTTATACGGGGCGGCGTGCCAGTTCAGACACGGCTACACAGGTGGATGGGGTCGGCTACAAGAGCGATCACATCATCAGCCTAGACTCCAACGGCTTCACGGTGGGCGATGGGACAGGCGATGCCAACCGTTTTAATGTCAGCACGTCGGTCTATACCTATATTGCGCTGGGGAGTGGCTAATGAATTACCATGCTTATCGTCGCAGTGATGGGGTGTTGGTGGGGCTGATGAGTACGCCAGAACTGCCTACCGTCGAAGACCAGCAAGCCGAAGTGAATAAACTCACGCTGGCCTATGGGGATAGCTGGCAGTGGGTGTCGCTGAATTTCAGCCAATTTTCAACCGCGTTAACTGCTCTGCAAGCGAACAAAGCGGCTATCATCATCGGGGGTGAAATCGCCATGCAGGGGCCACCTGTGCTTACCGCGAACAAAACGCAAATCAGCACGGACGATACCGAACAAGCGACCCTGACGATTTCGGCAGGCAGTTCTACAGGCAGTGGAGGGTATCTGATTCGCACGCCAGAAGGCAATGAAGAAAGCGGGTTGCTCAACCTGAGCAACGGAATCGACACACTGACTCTCACCACCGAGCAGGTGGGCATTCATACCATTCGGGTCGAAGTGCTGGGCTATGGCAGCGCTGAAATTATCGTGGAAGGGGTCGAATAACATGGCGCAAATTTCGATTAAAACCAGCGCAGATAGTGCTGAAAAGCAGCATCGTTCGCAGGTGCGCGTCCAGAAAATGCAGGCCAAAAACGCCTTGCAGCAGTACGACGCAGCATTGAATGACTTAACCGACAATTGGGCAGGGTTGACGGCGGGGCAAAAAACCGAAGCTATCCGTACCATGCTGGTCATTCTGGCGCGGAGTGTCCGCTTTGTGATGCTCAAATTGTTTCGGGTATAGGCAATAAAAGGGGCTGGTAACAGCCCTCATACTTATATTGAAAAGGATAACTATTTATGGTACTATTTGTTGTCACCTTTTTGAACTAAGATTAGAGAGTATCATAAAGATATGGTGCTTTTGAGTTCACCTATCAGAAAAGATTCTAGTGGTATTGCACTTGCAACAAAAAAAGGATGGGATATACCAAATGTACAAAAGGATGAAATCCCCGAATTTAAAGCGAAAGCCTTGAGACAAGATTTGCATAAACAATATGAGAACTTTGCGGAATTAAGGTCACTTAGCCATACTTATAACTGTGTGGGGATGGTGTTTGGTACACGCAGAACTTTTATTGATGTGGAGTACGTAGATAAAATATTGCGTGATGATGGCTACAAAAAAATTGAACCAACCACCGTGTTAGCTGGCGATATCATTATCTATCGTATTAAAAGCTCACGCGAAGTTTGTCATATCGGGATAGTTTTAGGTAGATTTGTTGATAAGACAGGTATCATTCAGTTTCACGTTCTTAGCAAATGGGGTCAAACAGGTGAGTATATTCATCTCCCTGAAAATGTCCCACTAGGCTACTTAGAGGGAACTGAAATCGAGTATTGGTCTGAAAGGTTTATGCCATGAAAAGCGTAGAAATTTTCTCTCACATTGAGAGTATAAATTTTGAAAACCAAATGAGTCTTGCAAGTGGTTTCAAAATCTTTGAGCGTTTTTTACGCAATAAGCAGATATATTGGGATTTGCTTGACAAAATTGCTCAAGAGCAAGAAGTGACTGCAAAGCAAGTTGCTACTCGTGCTTTTTATCTACTCAAGCAAAGAGGGGATACTAATTTTGCTCATCCCCATGATGTAGCAATTGCGGTGTATCTCTTAGCTTTGATAGAAACCTTTCCAGAAATGGCTAAAGAAGTTTTATCTTTTAGTGCTGATGGTCTATTTTGGACAAGATTTGCGGCAGAAAAACTTCAAAAAACTTTATTGCTGCATGAAAATTCGTCCACATCCCCTGTTTTGGAAATCAATCTTAGCCAACGTGGAACACAAACATCGGATAAGACCATATCAGCATCTATTATAGATTGGAAAGCTGTTTCAACTAATGAGGCAGTCAAAAGAAATAAACAATATGTCACTACTTCTACTTTGAAACAGAACTTAATTGTAAAGGTGTCATAATGCAGCACTTATGGAGTATACTTTGTAATGGCAGTTCTGTGGACAATGAGTCCAACCGTCTAAGCCTCTTTAATATTGTGGAAGAAATAGGAATAGAATCTATTTCCGATGAATTAAATATTATCCCTATTGAATTACATATTGTATCTATTTGGCGGTTATTATCTGACGAAAAACCTTATCGCGGAGAAGAAAAAGTAATCCTCACATCTCCAGAGGGAGAAACTTTACTTGAAGCGAGTGTCGTTATAGATTTAACCAATTTTAAAAGGTTTAGAAGTCGACTTTTCCTTTTTGGTTTTCCACTCAGAGGTAGTGGCGAATATCAATTTCGTATAACCTATTTAGATTTAGACTCACAAGAATGGATCGAGGTAGGTACTATCCCCCTTCAGGTAAATATCAAGCTTGTCGAACAGCTACAAGGAACTTCATGATGATGCCAGTCATTTGATTTCCGACTTTTAGTGCATGACAGGCGGGCGGTTTCTGGCTATGCTATCCTTACCAAAAATTAAGGAAATGCGCTCATCATGAATCATCCTGTCGTGCGATTTTTTCTTTTCATTTTTTACCGCTTCATCCAATCCATCCTCCTTGTTTTTACAAGCACCTTGCTGATTTTTGCACTGCTGGATGCCTTGCCCGGACAAGCCTTTTTGGTTGACCCGCGTCAACCCTTGCCACCGGAGACGGAAGAGTCGAACTCGTTTCTGACGCGCTATCAGGAATGGCTGCTGGGGGATGGGGAGTCCGACGGGGTGCTGGCAGATGATTTTGGTGTGTCGTTTGCGGCACGTCGTCCGGTGCAAGAAATGATTGAGGAACGTACCAGCGCGACGGTTGAACTGCTGCTGCCTGCGCTGCTGCTGAGTCTGGTTTTCGGCAGCATTCTCGGCGGGTTGTTAGGGGCAGTTCGCTTTGGTTTCATTGACCAGTTGCTGCGTCCCCTTGTGCTTGTCGGTGTGGCGATTCCGATCTTCTGGTTGGCGCTGATGTTGATTTATCAATTGGGGGTGGAACGCGACTTGTATCCCCTCGGCGGGCGTTGCAATCTCAGCCTGACCTCCAGTGAATGTAACGCTGATTTTGACCATTTATTCATGCCAATAGTGAGTTTAACCGTATTTTTGTCGGCATCGGTGGCGCTGTCTGTGCGCGGTGCTATCGTGGATTATGAAAAAATTACCCCCCTCGTAATTTTAAGCAGTGTGATTCGTTTTCCCGCCATCGGATTTGCCAGTCTATACGCCAGTCTCCTCAGTGGGCTGCTGCTGGTCGAAACCATCTTTGCATGGCCCGGCCTAGCCCGCCTAGCCAGCCAAGCCGCGATTCAAGCCGATTATCCTCTGTTGACAGGCGTAATCGTCACCATGACCTTATGGGTTATCGGGGCGCATTTTGGATTCGGTGTGATTCAAGCGCTGCTGGATCTGCTGTTCGGGGAAAAAATTCAGGGGTATGTGGTCACGAATCAGCCTTATTTACAGGGCGTGGCGGAAGCACAAGCCCGTCAGCGGCTTACCAGACCCCTTGCCGCGCAAATTATCGCCAATCTATTGGTGGTGCTGGCGGTGATTCTACTGGCAGGGGTAATTTTTGTCTCCCTTGGTGCCGATACTCTCACCGACCAAAACCCCAACCAGACCAATCTCTCCGAAGGATTTCTCAAACCCGGCGAGAATGACCATCGCTTAGGGACGGATAATCTGGGGCGTGACCAGTTTGTGCGTTTGCTGCACGCGGGGCGCAACTCACTCGGAATCGCGGTACGGGCGGCGTTTATCGCGGTGGGGATCGCGTGGGTTTTCGGGATAGTCGGTGGGGTTTTCGGGGGACATTTTGCCAAACCGTTTAATTTCGGGGTGAATCTTGCCGTGTTGACTTTCCAGAGTGTGCCGATGCTGCTCTTAGCGATGGTATGGGTGCTGGCAACCCTGCCAGAAAGCAAAGGCGAACTGGCCGTGCTGCTGGGGTTGGTCAGTTGGCCTGCGCTTGTGCCGATTGTGCGTGCCAAAGTGCGTGATATTCGCCATGCCATCGTGGATAAATTGTATCAAACGGACATGAACGAATTTATTACACGGTTTTTGCTGGGGGGAATGATCACGGCGGCTTTTGGACTGATTTACGCCACCGCCACCGCCCTCGTTTTGGAAGCCAGTCTGAGCTTTTTGGGCGTGGGAGTCCGTCCGCCCGACCCGTCGTGGGGCAATATGCTGACCGACTCCAACCAGTATTTCACTAAAGCGCCGCATTTAATCACCTGGCCGGGGGTGATGTTGGTGGTTACGCTGTGGAGTTTGTTCGTGATTGCCGAACGGATCCGCGATTCGTTTGATTTTCTTGCGCCGGAACGCCGCGAACGCAACGAAAGACCGCTTGCAGAAGGGCAGATTGTGGAAGCATGATTCACTCACTCTGGCGGGGAACCGCCATTCTCGGATTTTTGACGGGTGCCACCGCCGCCAATGCGCTCATTACCAGTGCTTTGTTCGATTTGGACATCCTGTATTTTGAGCGTGCCTTTGAAGGGACTCCCCGGCGCGAATTGACCGCCCACTGGCAGGTCATGTTTTTTATTGTGACGGTGGGTACGCCCCTCATCTTGGGAGCGATTTATGCGGGGATGAATAGTACGCTGTTCATCCCTGAACACTTCCTGCTGATTCGCCAGAGTGTGAGTTTACTGCTCAGTGGTTCGCTTGCATCGGCGGGGTTGGTCGGGGTGGGGTTTTATTACGCAGAAACCTATGCCGAGACACCCGCCGAATTAGCCCAATGGATTCGGCTGATGGCCTTGGGGTTCAACCTCTACAATCTGATGATGAGTCTCGCCCTGACTTTGTTGATGCTTGGCACGCTCCGCGCCAGAACTGGCCCATTTGTGCCTGGTAGAGGATTGTTAGGGCTGTCCCTGCTGGCACTTGGCATGAGCGTTGCAGGATTCAACCCCGATTTACCCGCCTACCGTGTGATTATGGCGCTGCCCGTTATTTCGACAATTGCTATTATTGTGGCATCCTATTTGTGGTTAATTTCTGCCGAAAAATTGCCCCCACCCATGGATGATGCGACCACATGGATTCATTAAAGCATTCCCGCGCCGCGCACCACCTGAAAAATTCCCACCGCAATCACCAGCAAAAAAATACCTGTATGTTTCAAACGGGTATCGGCGCTGTAGGTGGGGAACAATCGCGCCAATGCCAAACCTGCCAGCACTGCCAGCGCTCCCAATATAATATCCGCATAATCAATCGTGCTTTCATTCACCACCCGTCCATTGACCGTTTCGCGGGTGGTTTCGCTGAAATTGCAGATGAACGGCAAAAACGCTAGCAACAGCGCCAAAATTTCATTTTTGTTGGGAAAATCCCGTTCGTTGATGTCCATTGAAAAATCTCTCCCGTTGGTTCAATGTTTGGATTAAACCATCAGGAAAGAAATTGGGTATCCTGCATTGGACTGATATGGAACTGGAGTTTTGATGGAGAAACCCGTATAGTTTTCCCATGAACTGGATATTTTACGCGATTCTTTCTCCCTTGCTGCTGACAGGCATCAATTTTTTAGACAAGTACATCCTCGAACGGGAAATCAAAAATTACCTGGGGATGCCGATTTTTAGCGCGATGGTGGCGGGTACTTTTGGCACAGCCGCTTGGATTTTGACGGGGTTTGCCACGCTGCCCGCCGAAGATGCCGCGCTGATTTTGTTTACCGGAGTCATCAGTGTGTGGGGCTTCACGCTGTACTTTGCGGCAATTGCCCGTGAAGAACCGAGTACCGTGATTGTGTTGCTGCAACTCCAACCGATTATCGCGCTGATTCTGGCATATGTCCTACTTGGCGAAGTGATCTCGGCGCAGCAGTTCGGCGGATTCTGGTTGATTTTGCTGCCAACGATTGCGCTCTCGTGGCAACCGGGGACATTTCGCCTGTCGCCTGCCTTCTGGATGGTCTTGGGTGGGGTTTCGATCTGGGCGCTGTCCGAAGTGCTGTTTAAATTTGTGTCCGCCGATTATCCTTTCGGGCATCTGGTGGTGTTTGAAAGCTGGGGAATCGCGCTCGGTGGGGTGTTTTTGTACGCGATTCCGCCGATTCGCCGCGCTTTTTATGAAAATCTTGCCCATGTGCGTCCAGCTGCATTTGCGCTGATTTTTGCCAATGAAACCGCGTTTGTGGGGGCAAAATTGTTTAAGCTGCTGGCGGTGACATTGGGACCGGTGGCGCTGGTCAATGTGCTGTCCAGTACACAGGTGTTTTTTGCGATTGGGCTGGCGGCACTGCTGGCGTTTGTGCTGCCTGCGGTGTTTCAAACCGACCTCAGCCGCGATGCGCTGACCCGCCGATTAACAGGGGCGGGAGTCATGTTTGCGGGGTTGCTGCTGGTGGGTAGCGCCGGATGAAATTTTGCCCACCCCTACAAATTTCGATTATACTGAATACGGCAGAGGAAAGATGAAGACGCAATGACCATCAAAATTTTCACCACGGGCGGCTCGATTGATAAACTTTACTCGACCAAATTCAGTGATTTTATCGTCGGTGACCCGCAAATCGGGTTCATTTTGCAAGATGCCAACGTCACCACCCCGTATGAAATTGAATCGGTTTTTCGCAAGGACAGCCTCGCTATCAGCGATGAAGACCGTGAATACCTCGTCGAACGGGTGCAGGCGACTCCCCATGAGCAAATTGTCATCACGCACGGCACGGACACGCTGATTAATACGGCGATTGCGCTGCTGCCGATTGAGGGAAAAACGATTGTCCTCACCGGAGCGCTGCAACCCGCCGCGTTTAAATATTCCGATGCGGTGTTTAACATCGGGTTTGCGATGGCGGCGGTGCAAATTCTAGCGGAAGGGGTGTATGTGGTGATGAATGGGCAGATTTTCGACCCGCGTTACGTCCGCAAAAATACTGATTTAGACCAGTTTGAGTATGTGCCATAAAAATAGTCAGTGAGGAAAATGACATGGACTTCATCTTAACCCCCGATGCACCCCAACCCGCCGGACATTATTCTCAGGCGGTGGTGCATAACGGTCTGGTGTTTGTGGCGGGGCAGTTGGCGATTGAGCCGCACACGGGCGAACGCAAAACGGGTTCGATTGAGGAACAGACCGAACAGGCACTCAAAAATGTCGCTGCGATTTTACAGGCCGCCGGCAGCGATCTTACGAAAGTTCTCAAAACCACCGTGTACATCAGCGACATTGAATTATGGGGACAGGTCAACGCGGTGTATGCTCAATTTTTCGGGGAACATCGTCCGGCGCGGGCGGTGATTCCGGTGGGGAATTTGCATTACGGCTTTTTGATTGAGATTGAAGCCATCGCCGTCCTTTAATCTGCTTAGGGATTTGTGCCTTGCACGGTGTTAAAACAGTTTATCTCAAATGGATTGACGAAATATAAGTTTGATGTGACATCCCAATAAGCTAATTGAGATCCATCAGAATTTAGTGCCATAGAATCCAAGATTTCAGAACTAGAAATAGTTTTTATTGTTTCTCCACTGGTAGTGTTCCAAGTACGGATAGTCTGGTCGTAACTTATGCTTACTAAACCAGCAGATACCCATTCAATCTTACGAATGTCTGATGTATGACCAGTTAAAGTCTCGTTAAGTTGTAACGTTGTAGTGTTGTATATTTTTACATCTTTTCCATCGGCAATTGCAATTTGATTACCATTAGGACTCCACGCTATGGAAAGAGCCGCAGTGGTTTGATTAATTGTAGCGACTACTTGATCCGTAGTAGTATCCCATATACGAAGGAATAGATCGTTGCTGGCAACAGCGAGAAATAGCCCATTAGGATGCCATGCTATTGAGTTTATTCCAAAGTTGTTTGTAGGAGTTTGCAAATCTTTCAATATCTGCCCATTTTGGGTGTTCCAAATTTGGACAGAATCATAATCGGCAACAGCAAGCTGATTATTAATAAGATGCCAATCGCTGGCGAAATTTAACGAGTCTCGATCTATTGTCAGCAGTTGCTGACCTGTCGACATATCAAAGATAATTATCCTTAATTGACCAATAGCAGCAAGTTGACTACCATTACTATTCCATTCAATAACATCTCCGCCTAGATTTAACTGACCCACACTATTTAGATTTGCGTCATATAGTGTAATCCCAGTTTCGTTAGCAATAGCCAAAGTTTGTGAATTGGGATGCCAACTCACATCATATATCTGCTCATGACTAACTTGTGCATGTGAGTAGGGAACTATTAATAAAGAGACAGTTAACAGTATGCAAAAGTACGATATGAGTTTCATTTTAGCCTTTATCCTGACTTAATCTGTCCCCGCAAAACTGTATCATAGCGAGGAGAGGCGAACTTGCGCTGCAAAAGCATCTGACCTTAAATTTGCATTACGGCTTTTTGATTGAAGCCATCGCCGCCCTTTAATCCGCTTCGGGGGTTGTGCCTTGCACCATCCTCACTGCAAATAGTGACATCCGTGGTGATTTTGGGTCGTATCACACGCGGTAGGTAAATTAATTCCCCAAATGCTAATTACCTTACCTCTGGCAATTGCTAGTAAAGAATTGGCTGACCAAGCGACATCAGCAATGGGACAGGAAATCATCTCTGGTGAAGGCGCAATTAGAGTAACATGTTGTGATGTTGCCGTATCATATAAACTTAAAGGCTCTCCAGCTTCGCAAAAAGTAAGATATTGAGTCGGGGCAGCGCCTTCTACGATAGTAGTGCCAATTCCATACGGGATAGAAACTTCTGTTACCATTTGCAGTGGGGAAAGCGTCCAAGTTTGTACTGCTCCAATACTTGCGGTTTCATTTTGGATAGTCACCGTAAAGGTATTGCCATCTTGCAACCAAAGAATGTCAACCGCATCAGTAAAATCGTAAATTGGTTCTTGCGTGTCTAAATCCCAAAGTGTTATGCCATGTGCCTGTAGTTCCTCAAATGAAGCCAAGTAATCATTTGAGGGCGACCAACTAAAACTATAGTAATTCACTTTAATAATGCCGTATATTGGATCAGGCGGAATAGGTTCTCCTAAAGTCATCAATAGCTGAAATGATGAGTTTAATATAGTGATAGTACCATCATGTTGAGGAACGGCAATTTGACTCCCATCTTCTGACCAGCTCGGTGAATCATATTCGGAGTTCAATTTGACGATAGTTAGCTCACTATTAATGGTTTCAATTATCATAGGGCTGTCCAAATGACATCCAATTGCTAAGACTGATTGATTTGGAGACCACGCAAGTCTTTCGTAACCGGGTCCGCAATCAAATGTGGTTAAAATATTCCAATTGATGGCGCTCCTTACAGTGGCTATGCCCGTATGGTCTATTGATGCTAAAAACTCAGCGTCATATGACCAAGCAATATCAACGGGGTAATTAGGATCCTCAAGGGTTTCTAATAAAGTTAACTCCATGGTAGAAGATTGAAGTGCAACCCTAGCTGAGGAATATCTTCCCACTCCTATAAACGAAGTCGCAATCAATATACACACCGTCATTTTTAATAGGTTTTTGAAGCACATTACTTATTCTCCGCTTGGTATCCTGTTGTCACTCACGGGTATATTCGTCGAGGATGGTCAGCATACACTAAGCAAACATCATACCCTATAATAAAGTCACGTAGGGGTGGACTGCCCCATTTTTTTGATAAGGATAAAACCATGACTCACAACCCGGATTTAAAAGGCGTGATTTGCGCGGCAGTCACCCCGCTTAAAAATGGTAAATTGGATACTGCCAATCTCCAAAAACTCATGCGCCAGCTTGAAAGTGAAGGCTGTCACGGGGTGCTGCTGCTTGGCACCACAGGCGAAGGCCCCTCGATGGGCATGGGTGAACGGGAAGAAGTGATCGCGGCGGCGGTAGAGGCACGCGGCAACATGAAAATTCTGGCGGGAACAGGCACGCCCAGTCTGACCGATACCGTTACGTTGACGCGCCGCGCTTTTGAATTGGGAGCTGATGTCGCCGTGACACTTCCACCCTATTATTTCAAAAAAGTCAGCGACGAAGCCATGCTCGCTTATTTTAAGCAGGTGTTTGATGAAGCTGTTCCCGATGACAAACGCCTGATGCTGTATCACATTCCGCAGGTGTCAGGGATGCCCGTCACTTTTCCGGTGATTGAAGGGCTGCTGGCCTATGCGGGACATCGGATGGCTGCGCTCAAGGACAGCGCCGGAGATATTGGATTTGCGCGGGATTTGTGCCAGAAATTCCCCGAACTGCGCGTGTTCGTCGGGTCGGATAAACTGCTGCTGGATGGCCTGTGCGCGGGGGCGGCGGGGTGCATCACGGCGGCGGCAAATGTGATTGCCCCGCTTGCCGTCCAAACCTATCAGACCTTTGTGGCGGGGGAAGACGCAGAATCGGCACAGGAAACGCTCACCGCCGCCCGTTCGCTATTGGACAACTATCAACCTCTCCCGCCCAGTTTGAAGGCCATTTTAGCCCATCGCTATGGTAATGAAGGCTGGGAGGTGCGCCCGCCGCTGAGTCCCTTGCCCGAAACGCAGACTCAGGAATTGTTAGACAAATTATCGAATTTTGTAGGTTAGCCGATGTTTGTTCAAGATAAACTTTATACCGCCGAAGAATTATGGGAAATCTCGCTGCTGCCCGAAAATGCCGACAAACGGCTTGAACTGCTTGAGGGAGTCATTCACGAAGTGCCATCCAGTTTTATACCATCTCAGGTTGCGATTCATATTGCGGCGGAAATTCGGAACTACCTCAAAAAAAATAAAATTGGTTATCTGACAGGCGCGGATGGTGGATATGTCATGTCCGAGCATAATGTATTTGTGCCAGATGTGGGCTATATCTCCAAAATACGGCTGCCAGAAAAACCAGCACGGAATGCCCCCCTTCCGCCTGATTTTGCAGTCGAGGTGGTTTCACCGACCGATTCGCTCAAGGGAACTCACAAAAAAGCGATGCAATATTTGGCCTATGGAACGCAATTGGTCTGGATTGTTGACCCCGAAGAACAAACGGTAGAAGTGTATCGGCCTGCGGCAGAGGGTGGGGCGAATGTGCAGGTCTACCGGATCAAAGATACTTTAGAGGGTTATAATATTTTGCCGCAGTTTACCTTAGCGGTGAAAGATATTTTTGAAGATTAAAGGGGCTGATGCCCCTGTTTTTAAGTCCGATGCAGCCGAATCCGAAATAACCCGCCTGCATGGTAGAGAGGCCGATTCGACAGGGTTTCGACCAGCCATACATGGTCTTCCTGCGCTGTCCACAAATGTCGCCAGCCCGTGAGAGTCAAATTTTGCTGATGCAGGGCAGTACGAATCGCTTCGGCTAAAGTTGCGGCTTGGCTGTGCTGTTCTGTGACCGCTTTGACCTGCCAGAGTTCATTCCGCGAATCCAAGCTATCCACATTTTCATAGCCGCCCGCCACATATTGAAACACCACCATCGGATAGGCTTGTCCAAGCGGCGCGGGAGTATCAAAAATGCCGGTTCCGCCATTGACCCCCGCCGTGATTAAACGATTACGAATGGCTTGTTTTAGCGCATCCATGCCAGCACCTCCCGCGCAAGTTGAGCGATTTCGCCGCGTACCCGTTCCACTGCCGGACGCAAAAAGGGACGCGCTGCCATGTCCGAAGTCCCAAATTCTAAATAAGCGGCATACGGCGCACTTGACCCCACCCGCATTTCAGCAGGCGCAACCATTTCAACTGTGATGCTGCTGGCGAGTGTCCCGGAAACCACTGCCGGGGATTCGTTCGGATCAGAGGGTGGGTTGGCTGACCAATTGGCTTGAATATCGGCGGCTACTGTGTCCGCAATGCGTCGCGCGATTTCATCGGCAATGAGGGGGAGTTTTTCTTGAAGTGATTCAAGTTTTTCCATGTGCTATACCTCTTTTTGAGAATCAGCATAGCAGGCGGGAGGAGGCATTATCTTGCAAATTGAGCATCTGGTTCAGGAATGGGGTCGCCATCTTTAATTAAGGTAATAGTCTAAAGTTTTTCGGTCATATTAACTCATCAAAGTTTGTGCTTTAGGGGTAGGTTCTGGGATGATTTCGCCATCTTCTAGCCCAACCTCAATCCACAATTCCATTGCTTCTCGAATCATGGCGGGAATGTCCTCCCACTTTTCAGCGTAGGAGAAGCAGCCTGGCAGGTCAGGAACAGCAATCCCAAACCCTTCTTCATCAGGCGTAATA
Source organism: uncultured Anaerolineae bacterium (assembly GCA_964639245.1). Lineage (GTDB taxonomy): Bacteria > Chloroflexota > Anaerolineae > Aggregatilineales > J027 > SB15. The sequence goes on along the minus strand of CAZXCU010000007.1, from coordinate 21,947 downwards.
ATCATGCGATAGGGCAAATTGAGATAATATTCAACTGTTTTTTCAGTCATCTTAGCTAACAATTGGCTGTACAGTAGGCGTAGGTTCAGGAATAGGTCTGTTTTTTCTGAGTGCCAAGTTAAACCAGAGTTCCATTGCCTCTTTAATCATCGGCAAAATATCATCCCACTTTTCAGCGTAGGAGAAGCAGCCTGACAGGTCAGGAACAGCAATCCCAAACCCTTCTTCATCAGGCGTGATAACAAGACGATAAGGCAGACTAAGATAGTATTCAACTGTTTTCATCATCTGATTCATCCTCTACAGCTTGAGAACCTTTGATTTTATCAATTGCTTCTAATGCCTGTTTGACAATGTATTCTTTAATATGCGGTTGATGACTGGCTACTACAATACGAAATTTTTGCTTGGGATATTCATAAACAGTATGTGAGCCTTTACCTTTGCGAATTGTAACCCCAAAATCCTTCAAAACGGTTTCTAATTCGTCTTTAGAAACATTCTTCGGATTCTGGCGGATTTTTTGCAGCCGTTTTCGCGTTTCGTCATGATTTTATTTTCCCACGCTGTCACAAAATAGGCTGTGAGTTTGTCTTGTTTATAAAAAGGGCGGGTATCGGGGTGTTAAATTGGTTTTTCAGCATGAAGTCTTATAGACACACCCCTTGTACCCGCCCCTACAAAAAATTAACTGCTTGACTCCAACGCAAAAGTATACTACTCTTGCATGAGTATCCTGAGTGTGCATTAATATACGGAACGTGCATGATTATCGAAGACCGGCGGGAACAACGCCGCCAACAAACCCACCAGCAACTGCTCGATGCAGCCAGAGAAGTCTTTAGCCAAAAAGGGTATTATGAGGCTTCGATTCTGGACATCACCGAAGCGGCGAATCTGAGCAAACGCACGTTCTATCTCCATTTTCCTGATAAGGAATCGCTGATTCGGGAAATTGCGCTGCGAAGTTTTGAGGAAGTGCGCCACCAGATTGAATCCAGCAAAGAACACCAGAGTCCCAATCTTGAAATGAATTTTCGCCGCATGGTCGAGCAGATTTTTGAATATGCTCAGAAAAACGCGGACTTAATGCAAATCGTGACCGGACGTGAAGGCTCGTTCAGCCTCAACGACATGACCCGCGAGTATTTTGTTCAAGCCTTTACCGAAAACATGGCGAAAAACTCCACCTGCATTTACATTGGCGAAGCAATCATCCCGCAAATTGTGATGGCAAATGCCAAAGCCGGGGTGGTGTTTCAAGTTCTCTGCTGGTGGGCGCAAAATCCAAATGTGTATACCCCCGTACAGATGGCTGAGATGTGTACTGAAATTTTGTTCAGAGGAACAGCCCATTTTTATCAAAGTGGAGAGGAGGCGCGTGACCTGCCTATAAACGGCGAACGCGGTGTCCAGCAAGACTAACCGCGTTCTGTTCAACCATTGGTTGTGTGTAGGAGTTACAGCTCCTACGCCTAGTGTAGCATATTTCATAGCTGAAAGGCGTTAAAAGCATGTTTAAAACAATCGGACGTATTGCCGATCAATATCGGATTCCGTTACTTGTGGGCTGGATTCTGGCGGCGGTTCTCGTGACCGCACTTGCCCCGAATTTGAATGATATCGCCAGCAACGACAGCAGCGATTTTCTGCCAGACGATTCTCCTTCCATCGCGGGTCAGGCACTGGTCGAAGAACATTTCCCCCAGCAAATTCAACAGGGCAACATCACCCTCGTCTTTGATGCAGGGGAAGGCAACCCTATCGCCACCGATGAAAATTTGGCCTACATTGGCGAAGTCAGCACTTGGCTAACGGGGGTTGATGCTCCCGAAGGGATTCAAGGTGTACAATCCCCCACCTTGAATCCTGAAGCGGCTACCAATTTCATCTCGCCGGATGGTCAAATCGCGCTGGTGAATATTGCGGTGTCGGCAACCGATGAATCCACCCGTACCACGATGCTCGAACGCATCCATGAAACCATTGAAGATGCGCCCGCAAACTTGGAAATTTATCCGACAGGCGAAACGGCGATTTTCTCCGATTACAATGAAGCCATCACCGAAACGGTTGACCGCACCTTGATTGTAACGATTGCCTTGGTGGTGATTTTGCTGCTGGTGATTTACCGTTCGCCCGTGAGTCCGTTTATACCCTTGGTGGTGGTGACGATTGCGTATTTGATTGCACGCGGGATGGTGGCGTGGTTGGGCGAGGCCGAAGTTTTCAGCGTGTCTGGCACCGCCGGGATGCTTTTGATTGTGGTCATGTACGGCGCTGGAACGGATTACTGCCTGTTCCTGATTAACCGCTTCCGTGATGAACTCGCGCACAACAGCGATTCCAGAAAATCGGTGCGTTTGGCGGTCAAAAATGTGAGCGAAGTTATCAGCAGCAGCGCCGGAACGGTCATGGCGGGCTTTTTGGCAATGACCACTGCCCAACTCGGTTTGTTTAACACGACTGGCCCCACGCTGGCTATCGGGGTGGCGGTGGGTTTGCTGGCGGGTTTGACTCTGACTCCGGCCTTTTTAGGCTTGTTGGGGCAGCGGGCTTTCTGGCCCGGCAAAGCCACTGTTCGCCAGACAGGAGCGCTTTACCGTCGGACTTCGCAATTGGTCAGCAGCCAGCCTGTGTTGACGATTGGGGTCATTGTGTTGATTATGCTGCCCTTCGCGGTGTACGGCAGTGGTCAGCAGGCCAGTTATGATACCCTTGCCGATTTGCCCGAAGATATTGACTCGGTGGTCGGTTTCCGTTTGTTGGAAGATCATCTTGGCGCGGGTAATTTGCAACCCCTCACCGCCGTCACCGAACTGGATGAAAATACCGATGTTGCCAGTGTGACCCGGGATTTACAGGGAATCGAAGGGGTAGCATTGGTTCGCAGCGCGACTCAACCTCTGGGGATGCCCGCCGACTCGCCAGAAATGGAACAGTCACTCGCCGGACTTGCCGCAAGCTATGTGAATCCTGAAACCAACGCAGCCCGTTTTGAAATTGTGCTGGTGGACAATCCCTTTAGCCTTGAAGCAATGGACACCACCGAACGCATCCGCGAAACTCTCTCCGATATTCCCGGCGAGGATGGCGTGATTGGCACAACCGCCGTGCAAGCCGATTTGCGCGACACCCTTGCCGAAGATATGCAAATGACCATCATTTTGGTGCTGGTCGGGATTTTCATTGTGCTGCTGCTGATGTTACGGAGCGTGGTTGCGCCCCTGTATCTGATTGGCACGATTCTCCTCAGTTACGGCACGACGATGGGCATTACCCGTTTGGCCTCCGATGCGCTGTGGGGAACCAGCAACCTGACATGGTGGGTGCCGTTTTTCATGTTCGTGTTTTTGGTCGCGCTAGGCATTGATTACAGCATTTTCCTGTTCGGGCGCATCAAAGAGGAAGTCGGTAAACACGGCATTCAGGAAGGGATTCACCACGCGGTTGAAGCGACGGGTTCGGTGATTACCTCCGCCGGGATTATCGTGGCGGGAACTTTTGGCGCGATGATGGGTGGGAGCATTCTGGGCTTGGCACAGATTGGTTTTGCCGTGAGTATCGGGATTTTGATTGATACCTTTGTGGTGCGGACGATTCTTGACCCTGCGCTGGCGACCTTCTTCGGCAAGTGGACATGGTGGCCCGGTGGGGTGCGTCCACATGTGGCGGAGGATGTCCCGCATGGCATCGGGTTAGAAGCCAGCAGCGCCGATTAGCAAATACCATAAGGGCGGGTGATGCGCCACGCCCCTCCACGCATACCTCACTTGTTTGGGCGGGTCAACAGCACCCGCCTTTTTTGTTTTTTGTGTTAATTGTTATGTGGGATAAATTTTCATCCAAATAGAGGCTTATGGCGGCTTGCGACACGTTTTTGTTTATAGTCCTCTGCTAATTGGCTGCGTTTGCGGATGCTGGTATCAATTTCGGCTTTATTTTCGTAATAATATGCGAGGGCAGCATGAACCTGCGCGAGTGACAAATTGTACCATTCCGCAATCCCATCCACATCTTGCTGATGATAAAGCATAACGGTGGCGACATCTTCAACCGTAATTGTTGTTCCTGCAAGCACAGGACGACCATTCCGCACGGTGGGGTTAGATACGATTAGGTTAATCGCATGAATTGTATCGTTCGTGATATTTCCTCAGTTATAATGATTTTAGCATATGGAGCGCGTATGAGTGGAGAGAAATTTAAGGTGGTTATTCAATGGTTGCGAAGTGACGAAATTTCGCTGGATGGACTGCTCGAAATGGTATCTCATCCGTATCTTATGTATAAAGCAAATGCGCTGGTAGGAATTGGAAGAAAAATCGGGCAGTGTCCACCGTCTGATTTGAAAGCAATTGTTGAAAAACTGACCCCACTTTTGGCTGACCACACGGAAATTTTTGGCTATACTATTTCAGACACCGCATATTGCTGCCTCAAGCAAATAGAAACAGACGAAGCCCAACAAAGCCTGCAAAATTTTGAGCAGAATTTATCGTCCGATGAGATGGCATCTTTAGCAAGGTTCTTTCCTATCTGGGGTGAAATTGTGCAGTAGATTTTCAACATGCTGTCGAATGATATGTTATGCTTATAAGGTAAATTTGATAGGAGGGAATAAAAAATCATGGCTACCATTACCGCCTCCCAAGCCGTCAGTGATTTACTGCGGATGCAGCGTGCCTATCAACGGGCGTTAGACCACCACGCCAACCCTTCTGAGTTTGTGGAAGTGGTGGAGAGCATCACATGGGACGCGCAGCCGCCGGAAGTTTTTTATGAGGCTGTCAACATGGCGATTACGCTGGAAGCCATTCGTCTGGCGCGTCGCCTTGCCGCACAGGGACTGGCGCTTTATCCTGATAACGTGTTGCTGGCGCGGCGGGTGGAAGTGCTTGCCCCGCCACGTATCCTTGAAACAGACCGTCCGCCTGTTCCCGAAATCTCGGAAACTGCCACTTGGGTTGAACAAAATGCGTCTCACTATCCCGGGTTGTGGATTGCGGTTTTGAGTACAGGCTTGATAGCTACTGCTCCAACGCGGCGCGAATTAGTCGAAAAAATAGGGGAAGCAGTTAACCGCCGTGATTTGATTGTGGTGAAGGTGCTGGAATAATGTCTCTGCTGCTCATGGGAAACAATGGGTTTACGCAAGGCTGGTTGAACTATATTGACTATTATCCCGGCTTTACAAGGGATGCGCGGATTGTTTTTCAGGTGAAATTTGGCAATTTGGAGCCGACCTATGTCATTGCAGATACCGGGTCGGCTTGGTGTATTTTAAGTCCTGAAGATGCCAATGATTTAGATTTTGACTACCGAACGCTCTACGAGGAACGAATTTCCATGTTGATTCGTGGGGTGCGCTATGACGGGTGGTTGTGTCGGATTCCGATTGAGCTAGAAGCAAAAGAAGGCAAAGGGCTGACTGTCGAATCGACCACGTTTATTCCCGATGTTTCGGACAACCTCTTGTGGAATGTGCCTAATTTTGTGGGGTTGGCAGGATTTTTGGATAGGATGCACTACGCGGTCAGCTCCACCTTGAATCGCTTTTACTTTGGTGCAGTTACAGTAGGCTAGCCCGCACCGCTAAAAATCCCCGTCCCAAGATGCGTTTTCGTGTATTCACTGAATATCCAAAAGACGAATGAATGAATTTTCCCGCTTCTACCCACTGCCGACGTGGATTCAGAATCCCCTGTCCGCGTGCCAGAGCGAGCGCTTTTTGCCATGCCTCAAAAAAAGCGGCGGGGTGCTCATCCAGCATATGATGAATCAGCCGTTTGGGGAGAATCGCTTGAAAATGGGGGAGGGCAATCGGTTCATGAAAATTCGTGCCAAACACGATTTCCTGATGGTGCAGGATGGCATTTTCTTTTCTGTACACATCAAACACGACCAGACCGCCGCTAGGGGTGGATGTGCCTTCAATTAAAATCCCGCCTTCGGCAAGGGCTTGGGACAGGCTGTGCAGAGCAGCGGGGACGGCGGATTCGTCATATTGGCGCAGGACGTTGTACGCACGAATGACACGGGCTTTTTCGCTGCCCAGCATGTCCGCGAGGTTAAACCCGCCGAGTTGAAAATCAACGTAGGGGGGATGGGCATAGGGACGGGCATTGGCGACCCGTTCCGCGTCAATTTCCACCCCCAACAAACGCAAGTTTGGATTGACGGTTTGCCAGCGTGCCAGCATTTCGAGGGCTGTCCACGCATACGCCCCGTAACCAACATCGACAATGAGAGGCGAACCGCCCCGCAGCACCGTTTCATAGGCCAGCAGCACATAAATATCCACTTGGCGTAAACGGTTGAGGGCGGTTTTACCGCGTGTGATTTGTCCGACAGGGCGTTTTTTCATTCCTCCAGTGTATCAAGGGTGTGGCGGGAGAAAAATTCCCAGATTTCCTCGGTTGCGTTGATGTCCCGATTGACCGTCCCCGCGATTTCAGGGGGAAGTCTGTCGCCGTAACCGGGCCAATTATGCCCGCCGCCCGCCACACCATACAGCACGACTTCGGCTTCATTGGCACAGTCTTTCATACGGATAATGCGGACATTCGTGCCGGGCGAATTGCCGGAGGCGGGAACATCTTCGACATCGTAGCCTTCAGCATTACAGCCGTTGTAATTTCCCCAATAGCTGAACAGTCCGGTAATCGGCACGGTGATATACACGGTTTGTCCATTCGGCGCGGTCTGCTGGTAGCCTTCCCACAAAATATTGTTATCGGCAGTGCCATGAATCATCAGCATATTGACCTGCTGGCCTTCGCTGCACAGGGTGGTAAATTCCTCAAAGGCTGACCCCGCCACTGATGCAAATGCGGCGTACTGGTCAGGGGCTTCACAGGCCAACCGATTGACCATGAAACCGCCGTTGGAAAATCCGGTGAGATACACGCGGGTCGGGTCAATATTTAAATCCAGCGATAAATCGGCGATGAGGGCGGACAGAAATTCGGTGTCGTTGTGCGGGTCAGCGGGATAATTGGGAAAACCCGCGTAGTAATTCCACTGTAAATCAATCCCCTCAGGGTACACCACCACAAATTTTTCCTGCTCGGCGAGTGTGTTCCAATCGGTCATGTTTGCCATGCTGGTAGGGGTTTGGGTGCGTCCATGCAGTGCAATCACAAGAGGGGTGGCTTGGGTGGGGTCATAGGAATCGGGAACATAGAGCGTGTAATTGCGGGTGAGCTGGGTGGTTTCTGGCTGTTCGACTGCCCACGCATTTTCACCCATGAAAAAATCAAAAATCAGGCTTGACGCGCTGATGCCCACCTGATTAAGTTGATAATCTCCTGCACGCGGCCAATTTTGTTTGCTCCCTGCAATGTCATAAGCGGCGAGGTTGCATCCTTCAACGACCATGAGGTTGTTTTGCGGGGTGGTGAGTTCGGCGGGGCAACCGTTGCGTTCGGCCCAGAATGCCAGCGTATCGCGCACGCCTAAAATTTCAGCATCAAAATAATCGCTGGTGTGGGTTTCAGCCGGATAAATCCAATCGGCTGTGCCGTGTAAAACGAGCAAATTCACCGGCGACTCCACCCCAAATTCGGCGCAAATCTCGCGCTGTTCATCCCACAAAAGCGCTCCTAACACGGCGGCTCCGGCGAATTTATCGGGCATCTGGCAGGCAAGGCGATAGGCCATCAACCCACCGCCACTCCAGCCCACCAGATAAATTTTTTCTGCATCGGCTTTGTGAGAGGTAATGAGTTCATCTATCAGGGATGCCAGATAGCCAGCATCATCGGTTTCTAATTCTAAGCCTGCCCGCCCATCATTCCATGCAATGCCCTCGCTATTGGGGTACACCACCATGAATCCGTGTTCATCGGCAATTTCATCAAATCCAGTAAGCGTTTGCATGGCCTTGCCGGAGGAGGCCGAAGGATGGAGCGCAACCAACAACGGCACACTGTCCCGCGATTCGTAATCCGGGGGCAAATGCAGGGTATACGGACGGGCAGTTTGGGCGGCAGAAAAATGAACCCCTCCTAAAAATGAGCCACATAAAATGAAAAGTGCCAGTAATTTTAAGCGCATGAGGTTTCCTTAATTTTCAACTTCGCGGACATGGCGGGAGAAAAATTCCCAGATAACTTCTGAGGCGTGAATGTCCATGTTGACCCGTCCGGCAATTTGTTCCGAGATGCGCCCCGGTACACCCGGCCAATTATGCCCCCCGCCGATAATCGCATATAGAATCAATTCCTTGCCGCTTTCGCAGTCCGGCACGCGCACCACCTTGACGTTGGTATTGGGGGAATTGCCTAACACGGGTAAATCTTCAACATCGGTGGTTTGCGAACAGCCGTTATGCACCGCCCAGAATCCAAAGGTATTTTCTACCGGAAAAGCCGCATAAAGTTGATTGCCGCGTGTGAAATCGGTCAACCCACCCCACGGAATGCTGATGTCGTCTGTGCCGTGCATGAGCAGCATGTTGACTGAAATATGCGGCGCACACACATTTTCCATCCCGGTAAACGCGGCTCCCCCCACCGAAGCAAACGCGGCGAATTCGTCGGTCATTTCACAGGCCAAACGGTTGACCATGAATCCACCATTGGAAAATCCAGTGACATAGCGGCGTGTAGGGTCAATGGCAAAATCTTTGCTCAGGTCAGCCATCAGCGAACGTAAAAATGCAAAATCATCAATGCCCGTGTCATTAAAAAGCGGAATGTCTTTAACGTAGTTCCATTCCTGATTAATGCCGTGTGGATAGACCGCGATAAACCCCTCTTGTTCTGCCACAATATTCATATCTGTAATCGTGGCAATCCCGACTCCGGTATCGGGTCTGCCGTGCAGCACCACCACCAAGGGCATGGGTGTTTCGGGGGTATAGCTGGTAGGTACATACAGGTTATAGGTGCGGGGCAACCCGTCAAAATCGGTGATAGGCGCTGTCCATTCATTGGGACGCATGAAAAAATCCAGCACACTTTGCGTGACATCGACTCCTACCTGATTGAGTTCATAATCCCCGATGCGATGCCAGTTCTGGCTGCTGCCGGGAAGCCCCGCATAGGCAACCTGTACCCCGTTGGCACACTCCCGAAAAATGGTGGTGGGGGTGGTCGTGGTACAGCCATTGCGATTTGCCCAGAAGGTGACGGTATCCTGAGCGCCCAGAATAGTTACTGAGTCATTCGGGCGAAATTGCGAAGTGTAATCATAGGTACGAGATTGATAAAACCAATCATCTTTACCATGCAAAATCAGCAAATTAACGGGGGCAGTGGGTTCGGAGTCGCAATTTTGACGGTGTTCCTTCCACATCAATACGCCGACGGTGGCAATTCCCGCAAATTTTTCGGGCATGTCACACGCCAAGCGGAAGGCCATCAATCCGCCGCTGCCCCATCCCACCAGATATACCTGCGTGGGGTCAGCGTTGTAATTTGCGACCATCTCGTCAATCAAGGCGGTGAGATAGCCCGCGTCATCAAAAGGGGCTTGGCGGGCAAAGGCATTTTGTCGTCCGTCATTCCAGCTTAACAAATCACCCGTGTTGGGATACAGCGCGATAAATCCCTGCTCATCGGCAGCCGCATCGAGTCCGGTCAGGACGGCCATCGCTTTGCCAGATGACACCGCCGGATGCAAACCAATCACCAAGGGGAATTTTTCGCCCTGCTCATGATTCGCGGGTAGGTGCAAATAATAAGTCCGATTCTCAAGGGGGGTATTTTCTTGGGCAGCTAGCAGACGAACGCTTGCCAGCAGCACCAATCCTAAAAAAAACACCATTTTTTTGACCATCACAAACCCGTTCTCCGTCTATATCGCTAGTTATACCGAACGGATGTGAAAAGGTTGTGTAGAACAGGGGGGCATTTTTTGGCACATTTTAGACACCCCCGGTGGGAGAGTCTTTCTCAAAATCCTTACTTCTTAATCTTAATTACATATTAAAAATTCATGAATTTTTGATGACCCCAAACGATTGATTGGTCGTAGAATGATGAAAAAAAAGAAACACGCCTATGCAAATGGCAACCGTACAAAAAGTTCTCCCCTCAATGAATGTTACGCATCATTATGCGACGAATTCCGATCACCATCTAGCCAAAAGCATCCTAAGAATGGCTTGGGGAACAGCTATTGGCGCGGTGATAGGTTTATTCATTCAAATTCTCACCCCCCCCTCTAGCCGTCTTTTACTAGAGATATTGGGGATTGGATTGAGTAAAAATACACTTGCCTATCTGGTGATTATGGCATTAGGAATTAGCGGTCTAACGGTAATTTCCCGCTTCTTAGAAAATGGCAATATACCTCGCGCCAGTCTTGCCTACGTGACGATGATGCTAGGGATTGCGTTTTTTGCTTATGTTCCGAATCAGTTGAACAGCTCTATTTTGTTTGTCTTTAGCCTGCCCACTGTAGCAGCTGGGGTGCTGTTAGACAAACGCGGCCTCTTTATAACCTTAGTCATCATTGCCGTATTTTTAGTTGGGCTAGCCATCTTAAGTGAACTTGGGCTGTTGGATGAAATTGCAACCGGTAAACTCAGTGTGCTGGAGTCTGTGGGGTATGGCATTATTATTTTGGTCGTAAATGGGATTATGCTGGATTTGTTTTCAAGCCGTCAGCGCCTTTTGGAAGAAACAGAAGCGGCACGGGAAGCAGCCGAAACCGCCAACCGGGTGAAATCACAATTTTTAGCTGCCATGTCCCACGAATTGCGCACGCCCCTCAATGCGATTCTTAACTTCACCCAATTTGTTTCTAGCGGGATGGTGGGGCCAGTGAATGAAGAACAAGTGGAATTGTTAACCAAGACCCTAGACAGTGGCAAACACCTTTTGGCGTTGATTAATGATGTGCTTGATATTTCCAAAATCGAGGCTGGGGCTTTCAAATTATTTGTGGAAGAAGATGTCAATGTCAAAGAGGAGGCTGAAGCCGCGATTGCGGCAGGGAAGATTCTGGTCGCAAACAAACCGGTAGAAATCATCCAAAACTTACAACCTGATTTGCCCGCCATGATTGGCGATAAACGGCGCATTCGTCAGATTATGCTGAACATCGTGTCCAATGCCTGCAAATTTACTGAACAAGGTCATATCACCGTGAGCCTTACCCGCCAAGATGATCAGATTGTCTTTGCGGTGAGCGATACAGGGCCGGGGATTGTTCCTGAAGACCATGAATTGATTTTTGAATCTTTTCGGCAAACGCGGGAAGGTTTGCGGCATGGCGAAGGCACCGGACTCGGGCTGCCTATTTCACGGAAATTGGTCGAAGCCCATGAAGGTCGTTTGTGGTTGAAGAGTATGCCCGGTGAAGGATCAACGTTTTATGTGAGCTTTCCCATTCGCGCTCAAAATTTGGTACCGCTTGTGAAAGTAAAAAGAGATGTCCCCCATGTTCACTGACCCGATCTTTTTATATGTTGAAGACGATGCCTTGAGTCGTCGTGTGATGGAGATGTTGTTAATCAAAGGCTTAGGGTATCAGCAAGTCACTATTTTTGAGGATACCAGTCATTTTGAAGCGCGTTTAAAGGCACTCTCGCCTGTGCCGAACATTATTTTGCTCGATATTCATATGCAGCCGTTAAATGGCTTTCAAGTGTTGGAACTGATTCGTCAAAATGCAGATTTTAGCCATGCGAAAGTTGTTGCGGTAACCGCGAGTGTGATGAGCGAAGAAGTCGAAATGCTCAAAACCGTTGGGTTTGATGGGGGTATTGCGAAACCGATAGACCCAACGACTTTCTCTGAAGCCATTGCCCACATTATGCAAGGGAAAGACGCTTGGTATATTACCTAAGGATTAGAAAAGAGGATGCTATGCTTCTCAGTGATAAGCGCATTTTTATTGTAGAAGATAATCTCATAAACAGCATCATTGTAGAAAAACTTCTACAGCAGCATGGGGCAACAGTTCACCTTGATCGTTGGGGCATGGATGCCGTCAACTCGCTTCGAGCGTTTGCCCCTATTCATTTAATATTGCTTGATTTGATGTTGAGCAATCGTTGGTCTGGTTTTGATGTTTTTAACCAGATTCGTAGCTATCAGGAATTTGCCGATGTCCCGATTGTAGCGGTTTCGGCGGCAGATGCGGCGACTGCAATTCCTGAGACTCAAGAACGGGGTTTTTTTGGCTTCATTGGTAAACCCATCGATTTCAAGTTGTTCCCTACTCAAATTGCTCGTATTCTGGCTGGGGAACATCTCTGGTATTCCATCTCTCAATTTTAAGGACAAACCACTATGCCCCATGCCTTGCTTATTGATGATGACCAATTTAACTTGGAAGTGTTGGCACGCTTGCTTGAACGTCAAGGTTGTACCCACACCGATATTCAAGATGTTGCAGAACTTTCTCCTATGCTAGAAACCCTTGACTCGATTGATGTCATCTTTCTTGATTTGGAGATGCCTAAAATGGATGGGTACGAAGTCTTAGCATTTTTACGACAGATACTCGGACAGCCTATCCCTATCGTGGCCTACACCGTCTACAGTAGCGAAATCAATACTGTACGCGAAGTGGGGTTTGATGGGTTTATCGGAAAACCCCTTGATCCCCAGCGTTTCCCACAGCAATTAGAACGAATTTTACAAGGGGAAGCTGTTTGGGAATTGGCGTAGTAAGAAGGGGGCAGATAACCCCCTTTTTTATACGGAAAAATGTTCTCAGGCAGGAGATCTTCTTGGGCAGATAGCAGACGAACGCTTGCCAGCAGCACCAATCCTAAAAAAAACATCATTTTTTGACCATCACAAACCCGTTCTCCGTCTATATCGCTAGTTATACCGAACGGATGTGAAAAGGTTGTGTAGATAGGGAATTTTAAATTATCATCCAGAGAGGTCAGGCAATCAATTGAAAAATCTCTTTATAACTCACCTTACGCAATGCGGGAAAATCCCCACCCTCAATCCCGTCAGCAAGCTGCCCTGTTTGTCCCCAATGCTTTGGGGAGGGAAGCCGAAGGCAGGGTGGGGTCAAAAAATGTCCCCAAAACGCGATTCTGCGTAAGGTGAGTTAATAAAAAGGTATTGGTGATTGCTTAATTTATCCATCACGTTACGCGATTGGGAGGTAAAAGATTTAGCGGCTTACGCCTATTGGCTGGAACCGAAACACGAATGGCATCATTGGGATGGGCCGTATTTCCCGAAAACGCCTTTAGAAGAAATCCCTGCCCTCATTGCGGCGCGGCGTGAGCGAATTTTGCAGGGCAACTTTTCCACCCCCCGTCGCAATAGGGTGATTGTTGACCCGGCACAGGATACCCTGCTGGGGTCTGTGTCGTGGTATTGGATTGGCGAAGAAACCCATTGGCCTGCTGTCGGCATTGTTATCTATGACCCGGCCTATTGGCAAAAAGGTATCGGCTATCAGGCGTTGGGGTTGTGGAGCGATTATCTGTTTGAAGCTGAACCCCGGTTTGTGCGGTTGGATTTGCGTACCTGGTCTGGCAACCATCGGATGATGAAATTGGCCTTGAAATTGGGGTATCAAGAGGAAGCGCGTTTTCGCAATGCACGGATTGTGAATGGGGAATATTTTGATGGGATGGGGTATGGGATTCTGCGTGAAGAATGGCTTGCCCGCTATCCGAATGGGTTCGCCGCGAGTTTGAAATAAGTGATGCAGGTGGGGAAATTTTAAACTATGATGTAGATAGCATAGCAGAGGTTGTAGGGATGGAAGCATTAGCGCTGTATACCGTTGATGAATTTGAGGCATTGGTGACACGTCCAGAAAACCGTGAACGATTATTAGAACTGATTAATGGAGTTATTGTTGAAAAAATGCCTACCGAAGAACACGGGATTATTGCCGCTAAATTAACCATCTTTCTCGGAAATCATGTTTATTCACGTCAATTAGGACGTGTTGGGGTGGAAGTCAGCTACCAGCGCCCCAACGACAAATACAATCGCCGTTTGCCAGATGTTTCTTTTCGTAGTGGTGAATCCCCTGTCGTCAAAAAAGGCTCGGTGCCACAGATGCCCGAATTGGCAGCAGAAATTCAATCGCCGGATGATGCCGTGCGAGATATGCGCGAAAAAGCCCATTATTATCTGTACAACGGTTCAAAACTTGTCTGGTTAGTGTACCCCGCCAACAAAACCATTGAAGTCTGTACACTGGACTCCGAAGGTGAAATTTCGGTGGTGCCGCTTGGCGAAAACGAGACCCTCACAGGTGGAGACTTGCTGCCTGAATTTACGGTAGCGGTGAAAGAAATTTTTGAGGTCTAGCCCAGTAAATTTTTTAATGCTTGTTTGATATACTCGGCTAAATTGGTATTACCCGCTTGTTGAGCCAATTTTTCAAAATCAGCGACTTCGGCTTCTGTCCAGATTAACTCAATGCGTCGAATGGGCTTCATAGCAATATGTTGATGGGTTTGAGGATTTGCCCAATAACAGGCTATGCAAATATCTGATGATTTTTCTGTTTGCCAATTTTGGCAGTGTTCACATGACCACGATTTAGCACGGTTACATGAACCACACACCAACATATATTCCTCTATATTTCGCTCACGCTCCCCAGCAACTTCATAAGGGACGCGGTGGTCAATTTGAAGATACCGCTCCTCGTAACGTGTGCCACAAATCGCACAATGGTGATTTTGTTTTTCAAGCAATTGGGTTTTAAAGGCTTTTGAAAAAATTTTCCTTCCGCCGAGTTTGCTTTGGGTGATATTTGAAATATTTCCAAAACGATAAGCCGCAATAGTGCGCCCATCGCTGTTTTTAACGTTAAATGTCTCTAGGGGAATCCCCTGTTCGCGCACATCTCGAGCCGCACGCGGGGCATGTTTATATCCATATAGATTTTCTAATTCTTCTGTTGTGACATAGCCATGTTTGAGAATGTGGTCAATTACTATACGGGGACGTTTGGCAGTCACCGCCGCGAGCAATTCTAAAAATTCTGGTGGGTAGTCATCAGACATAGAGCATGTGAAGGGAATAGGGCTGGATTTTAGGTCTCATGCCCAATCTTTCTATCAGCATGGGGGAGAGATAAAGCGATTCTGTGGTTCGTTCATGACGGCCTAACAAAGTTGCCTGAGAGGAACGTCCTGCATCCAGAGCAATTTGTTTTAGTTTTAAGGATGCAGGAAGCGGTTTTCCATAAGATTTTTCACCGCTTTTACCGTCATAGCTAACAAGGTACGCAATGTTACGGCGGTTTAACTCGGAGAGTGTTTCCATGAATTCTTCAAAACAAATATGACTCAAATAGCGTGGGTCACGTTTGCCGCTCACGCCCTGATAGGGGGGATCAAAGTAAATCAGGTCGTTCTCCTGAATATCGGCGAGGATGTCACGATAATCTTTGGCTGCTAAGTGGGTTTTGCCCCTGAGCAGTGTGGCTGCCCCTAAAATTTGTTTCCGCATGGTGGCTGGTTTTGCTCCCTTGCGGCGGTTATCAGGACTTTGATTGAACTCACCGTTGGCATTGTAACGGACAGCCGCTTTCACACAGCGTGCCAGCAAATAAAGCAAATAATCGGGGCGGTGGGTCTGGTTAAACTGCTGACGAATTTCGTCATAGAAGCCGCGTTCTTGTCCCTGTTGCATATGCCACAAAAGTTCGTATTGGGCTGCAAGTGTTTCTGGTGTGGTCATGATGTTTTTCAAAAGGGCAATTAACGGCGCGTTTAAGTCATTGAGAAAAACGTGTTGTACCTTACCGTTAGCAAGCGCAGCTAAGGACACTGCCCCTGAACCAGCGAAAGGCTCAACAAGGCGTGTGACATCACGCGGAAAATAGCGCAAAATAATCGGCGCGAGTTGACGCTTGCTGCCTTGATACGGGAGGGGGTGTGGGATGTTCATACCCAGTATTTTAGCATGGAAATTTAATTTTTATCGGTTGCGCCAGTACAAAAGTGTGCTGCCATCCGTAAACCCCAACGGCAAAAATGCGCCGAGTGTAAAGGTCAACAGATTATCCAGAAAGAAAAACAGCGCCACATACCCGACCACGCCACCGACCTCACTTAAAAGCAAAACCATAATTCCGCCCATGAGCGTGACAATCGCGCTGAATTTTGGCCCACCCAATGCCCGTTGAATATGAACTTTGGCGGGTAATGCACCTTCATTTTCGGGATACAACGAGCGACCCAAAATCAGAAAATAATGGACACCTGTCATGGGGTGGCCTGTTTTGCGGGCAGCACGGGCATGGCCTACCTGATGCAAAAATTCACTGACGAAGTGCAGCCCCACCGCCACGAGTCCGCCCAGAATTGCTTCAACGGCGGATAAATCGAGTAAAAATAACCCCACCGCGCTCAAGATGATCCAAAGGGAAAGTAAGCCTAACACGGCGGTTAGATCAAAACTCATGTTTAAACCCGCAAATTGCCCTAATGAATATTTTTTCATGGTTATTTTCCTAAAAGTTTAAGTTGGGGCAGGGGATGACCTGCCCTTCCAATTTTGGCTGCCCCGCTATTTTTTCAGCCGCCTCACTTCATCGTCCAACACTTCGCGCAACCCTTCGCGCAGAGGACGAGGATTATACCCCAATTCGCGTTTTGCTTTGCTGTTGTCGCCCAGATAGGTCGTACCTGCCGTGACCCGCAGTGCTTCGGATGTATAGGCGGTGGGTACATCGATGACTTTTTCCACAACGCCCATGAGTCGGGAGGACATTTTCATCAGGGCAGCAGGGGCTTTGATACGGGGAGCGCGAACACCCGTGATTTCCTCTGCCACTTGGAAATATTCTTCCAGCGTGTGTTGTGGCCCGGAGATGATATAACTTTCGCCCGGTTTGCCCACTTCCATTGCTTTGATGTGGGCATCGGCAATGTCGTCCACATGCGCCATTCGCAGGGTGAATCCTTTCGGGATGACGGGTAGCTTTCCTTTTAAATATTCCACGAGGGTATCGCGCATATCGCTCTGGTCGCCTATGCCGTAGACCATGCCCGGCATGACAATCACTAAAGGTAAGCCTTGCTGAATCATCGGGAGGGCAACCTTATAATGGGCATCGGCTTTGGTGCGGTCATATTCGCTGATATGCTGGCCGGTAAAACGATAATTTTCATCCGGTACGCGACCTTGTGTATCCGAAAAAACAGCCAGTGTGCTGGTATAGACTCCTTTGGGAATGTGGAGTTCTTGCATCAATTCCAGCACATGCCGCGCGCCATTGACGTTAATATCTTCCGCCATGCTGCTGTCTTTTGCGCCGACCTTGTACCACGCCGCAACATGGAAAACACCGTCTACGCCCGTCATCGGTTGGCGCATACTGGCTTTGTCAGTGACATCGCCTTTTGCCAGTTGGATTCCTTTGTCCGCGAGATATTTTGCTTTTTCGGGGGAGCGTACCAGCGCAATCACCTCATGACCGCGTTCCAGCAGCATTTCCGCAATCCGTCCGCCGATGAAGCCTGTTGCCCCTGTGATGAAATATTTCATGGTTTTGTTTCTCCTTTATTTACCTCACCCCGACCCCCTCTCCGTAAACAGAGAGGGGCAAACGTTCATCCTCGTTGGCGGGGAGGAATTGAGGGCGGGGTTATTGATAATCTGTTCCGTGTTTTTTCTGCATAACCGTTACCAGCGCCACCGCCAATTTTTCGAGCGCTGTGACTACCGATTCCGGTTCGTCCAGTTCTGCCAAGACCATTTCAAAAAAACGTTGATAATCGGCCTCCATTTCGCGCTGCATGGTGTGGCCTTTTTCCGACAGTTTGACCTGCACAATGCGGCGGTCTTCCGCGCTGGTTTCCCGTTCGACCAAGCCGCGCTCAACCAATTGATCAATGACACGGGTCATGGTGCTTTTGGCGAGTCGCATTTGTTCGCTCAAATCGCTCATGCTGATGCTTTCATGGCGCGGAAAAGTCAGCAGGGCATAACTTTGGGCAACGGTGATGCCGTAATCCTGCGTATTTTGCTGGTCAATCGCTTCCATATTTCGCACGATTTCATAGAGTGCGTCTTTTAAGCGTTCGCGCATTGATTTTACCCTGCAAAATTTCGTATATACGATAGTTGTACTATACAACTAAATGAGACCTTAGGTCAAGCATGACTTTTAACTGGTTGAATTTTAGAACACATGTGCTAAAATATAAGAAATTGGTATAGCCTTGAGATAGTTATGGAACATCAAAATGTCCTCATTCAGCAGGTGATGCTGTTTAATCAGGGGGTGCGTTCTGGCGATTTTTCTGCCATGCTGGAACACTTCACCGACGATGCCGAGCAGATTTTCATTGGAACCGCCGATGGGCCATTTCGCGGAAAGTCGAACATTGCGGCAGCCTACCAAGCCAATCCACCCACACAGGAACTCAAACTTCTGGCAGCCACAGAGCAGGATGGGCGCATCATTGCGGATTTTGCGTGGCGCAGCAGTCCGTATGAATACGCGGGCAAACTGATTATTGACTGCGAAGGCGAAAAAATTACGCGCTTGGTGGTCATGTACGAATCATGAGGGACAAAACAATTAAAAACCAAATGATTGCGGACAGCATGTATGCTGTCCTTACAGGTGTATTTCTCGTAGGGACGGGATATATCCCGTCCACAAAAGTTGGATTCATTTAAAGTCTAATTGCCTTGCTCATGAGGGAAATGTAAGGTCAGCGTAGCGGTAATTTCTCTCCTACCCTTTATAATTTCTGTAGGCAAGAGACTTTAACCTCTTGTGATGAAATTGATGGGAGAAATAGTAGGATGCGAAACCGACTCAAGCTGGTGGCGGGCATTGGCGCGATGGTCTATCTCATCGGGGTAGCCATTATTTTCGTGCCAATTTTGACCGCCGAAGATCCTTATGACGACGGGCGGATTAATCAAGGGCCGCATTTGGGCAGCTCGGTCATTTATTGCCGCGATGGGCAAAATCGTGCCAATCGGGGGAATTATCGAGAGGGCGGAATCGAGGTGTATAACTGGACAGGGGCAAACACAGGGCAGGTCTTTTTTGCCAGCGAAGCCGAGATTCAAGCGGTGACGGTCAACCCCGATGCCCCCGTGCTGATTAAATCGGAAAATGGTTTTCGCTTGTATTGGCTGCCCGATGGACAATTTCAACTCAACGGCGTGGATGATTCCGGCAACGAATGGGCATTCATCTGGGAAGATTGTATTCCGGTGATTACGGTTGCCCCGCCGCGTAACGCCGAGAGCGACAATGGGGTAGGTTTACCACCTGTCTTAAGCGGCGGGGGTGGGTTGCCCACAGCGACATCAACCGTAACACCGCTCCCCGCACCGTGAAAATTACCCAATTTTAATGGCGAGTCGTGTGGTGAACCTTTAAGATAGAAAAAAAGGAAGGCCGCATGACTCTGATTTCACATCCTCCCATCCCTCAACTTGCCGAGTCGCTCGCGCAGGAATTTGCGACCCGTGCTTATGCCGCTGACCGCGCCGGACAATTTCCCGCCGAAGATGCCCGTGCGCTGCGTGAATCCGGTTATTTTCATTGCGTGATTCCCCGTGAATATGGTGGGTTGGAACTGCCGATGCGTGAGTGTTTGCAGGCCAACGTCACTTTGGCGAAGGGCAGTGCGGCTTCGGCGATGGTCGCGGGCATGACCTTGCAGGTGTTTGGTCATGCGCGGGAGGTGCGGACGTGGGACGAGGCGTATTTTGCGCGATTTTGTGCGGCGGTGATGACCCCCGAAGGCGCGTTGTTTAATATGTGCGCCAGCGAACCCGCCATGGGCAGTCCGTCACGCGGACAGGTTTTTCAGACCACCGCCGCGCCGCATCCTGACGGGGGATGGGTGCTGAACGGGCATAAAAATTGGATTACCGGAGGCCGTCACCTGACTCATATGCTGACCAAGCTCAATGTGGGCGAAAAAGTCGGGTTGATGCTGGTGACACAGGACACGCCCGGCCTGCGTTTTGAGGACACATGGCGCGACAGTCTTTCGCTGCGGGCAAGTGACAGCCATGATATGCTGCTGGAAAATGCCCGTGTGCCAGCCGAAAATCTCGTTCCGCCGGGTGGACGCGAGGAAGCCCATCCGAACGGGTGGTTTCCGATGGTCATGGCGAGTGTGTATCTGGGGGCGGCGCTGGCGGCACGGGACGCAACCATTCAGTATGCGCTGGAACGGATTCCCACCGCGCTCGGTAAACCAATTGCTACCCTGCCCAAGATTCAGCGCGAAATTGGCCTGATGGATATGCACCTGCAAGCCGCCCACGCGCTGTATGATGAAGTTGCCGCCGCATGGGACAGCCAACCCACCGAACGCAAATTTTTAATGTCCCGCATTGCCGCCGCCAAACAATTTATTGTGGAAACCGCCTTGCTGGTGACGGAAAAATCGCTGCAAGTGGCGGGCGGGAAGGCGATGACGGGGGAACTGCCTTTGGAACGCTTTTTCCGCGATGTGCGGGCGGGGTCGATGCAGCCCCCCGCCGGTGATACCGCGCTGGAAATGATCGGGCGGGGAGCGCTGGGGGTGTAGGGTTTTCCCCATCCCCGACCCTTCCCCATTGCGATGGGGAAGGGAGCAAAGATTTTTTCTCCCCTCGCCATAACGATGGAGAGGGGCAGGGGTGAGGTCAAATCACCAATGCTGAAATCTTAATCTGAGGCTCGAAACGTTTCATATCCGCGAGATTGGTGGTCAGTAGGGTATTAATCTCATAAACAAGCATCGTTGCCACAATATTGGCATCATGAATTTGTTTACCTCCTAGTGGGGTTTTTTGAATCAACTTGACTAATTCATGGGTCACTTGGGCAGTTTCATCGGCAATCATGAATAACGTAGTAAGCATGGTTACATGATGTGTCACTTGGACAGGGGAGAGGGCTTGCATAAAAGTTTGCGGACGTGTCACCTGTACCAAATACTCGCGGATTACCTAACGGCTAATCCATAATTCATAGCCCTGTTGGTAGGTTTGTTTGATGAGGGTATCGGCTTCCCTGTGTAGCGGCATGGTGTCTATTGCAGCGCGTAACAAGATGTTGGTGTCGATAAAAGCCTTAGCGCTCATCGTCATACCAATCTTCACGCTTTAACGATGGAAGCTCCGCAAGGGGGATGTTAATTTTAAGCGAATCAAATAAATCATTCCACTGGTTGCTTGGCAGCCGATGCTGGGTTGTTTTGGTTTGCAAGTGATTCATCAGGCAGATTTGTTCATCATAAGATAACGTTTCTGCCAGTTTTACGACCTCTTCGTAGATAGTCATTCCCTTCACTCCGTCTTGTTTTTTTAATTATATTGCAAAACGCAGAAGGTAAGGACAAAAATAACGTAAAAATAGTGAACTTTGGAATACATCGCCGTCCCGTATTCCTGCTACAACCAGCATGGCAAACTGTGTTGGAGCAAAGGATTTTCAAATGCGACGAATCGCGATTCTGGTAGGGATTCTGCTGTGGGGGGTGGGGCTGGTGTACGCAGCCAGTCCGATTACGCCGGAGAATGCGGCGCAGGTGCAAATGGTGGGGGTGCTGCGGGATGATACCAACCGCACCCAATCGCTGATTTTTACGCTGGATGGGGGGCAGCTTTTCTATAGTATTTCCTCACGGGACACAGGCAATCAAATTCTCGCGCTGGATTTTGCCACGCTGGATGAAACGGTGGTGTGGGAAAATGCCGACGTGGACGCAAACCGGCTGACTTTTTCGCCGGATGGCACACGCCTCGCTTTTTACGCCGGGGCGGAATTGCTGCTGCTGACGGGCGATGATCTTGTGAATCTGTACACAGCATCGGGTACGACGGACGAAGTGCGGAGCATCGCATTTTCGCCGGATGGATTAACGCTGGCGGCGGGTCGGCGCGATGGCAGTGTGCTGGTGCTGGCGGTGGAATCGGGGGAACTGCTGGCGACACTCGTTACGGTGGATGCCAGCGCGGACGAACGGACTCGCCTAGAGGGTGTTATGCACTTTTGCCGGAATGAGAGGGTAAAATGGTCTCTGT
>CAZXCU010000006.1:0-300581 GCA_964639245.1 uncultured Anaerolineae bacterium | reverse complement strand
AATCTCTCACATCTACATCACCGCGTGTCTTGTCACACCTCCGGGTCTTCAAATTAATTGGGCGTTGGTATTTTGTTTGTACCACACATCCCTATTGGATTACATAGTATCTTGCTTGGCTGAATGAGTCAAGACTTAATTTCAGTCTCAGAAACTATGTTTTCTTTAGTCTATATCCCGTTTGTAGGATATTGGTTTCACTGAGTTTTCCTAATTTCATAGGCCGTTCTCAGTAGTGGGGGAGATAATATCTCTACCTCAAAAGACCGTCAAGGGTTAGAACAAAATTTGGGGCAAGTTAGGTATATATCTGATTTAGCCCATACTGTTACGACCTTGCAAAGCACGAGTCAGGGTCAGCGTATCTACATATTCAAGATCGCTTCCAGTGGGTAGACCCCGTGCTAAGCGTGTCATTTTGACACCCGTGTGGCTAAGATAACGCTGCACCGTAAAAGCGGTTGCTTCGCCTTCTGTGTTGGGATTAGTCGCAATGATGACTTCGACAATATTTTCGCTTTCGACCCGTTTGACCAATTCCTTAATTTTCAAATCATCCGGGCCAATTCCCTCCACAGGGCGAATTGCGCCATGCAGCACATGATAGCGTCCTTTATAAGTGCCGGTGCGTTCAATCGCTACTAAATCCAACGGTTCTTCCACCACCACAATGGTCTCTTTATCGCGTTTGGAATCCCCACACACCACACAAACCGGTGTGTCAGTGATGTTGTAGCACACAGAGCAGAATTGTGTGTTGGCCTTTAAATCAAGCAACGCTTCGGAAAGCGTGCGCGCTATTTCATCTGGGGAACGGAGCAAATAGAACGTCAGACGCGAGGCCGTTTTGGGGCCAATGCCCGGCAGACGTGCAAAGGCATCAATGACCTGTGTCACTGTCGGCGGAAGTCCTTGATTATTACTATTTGCCCTGGATGACATACCGTTTGTCCTTGTCTTTTTTGTCATCATCATCGTCGTGGAACAAACGGTTCAGCACCGTATTAATCACCCCCATCAAAAGGGCCGCGCCCACCGCCCACCAGAACCCGTCAATTTCAAAACGGTTGCCCGCGATTTCATCTGCTAAAAGAAGTAAAAGCGCATTCAGCACAGGGATAATCAAGCCAAGTGTTAAAATAATAAATCCGCAGCTCAGGAAATATAAAATGGGACGCAGTAGCGCATTAATCAGCCCGATAAGCAGCGCCACCAACAACAGCGTCCCGATACCCTCTGCGAGTTGAACGCCCGGTAAAAGGGCGGTCACGACAAACAGGCTAATCGCATTAAAGAGCCACTGAATGAAAAAAGAGCGCATTAACCTAACAATCCGCCTAAACCACCCGGCAGCATCCCGCCGAGTCCGCCTGTAATGCCTTCCATCCGTTCGGCAGCCATCGCCTGCGATTGTTCCACCGCCTGATTCACGGCTGCTACTAGCAAATCTTGCAAGTCCGTCAGCCATTCTTCGTCTTCCATATCCAACGTGGCTTTGTCAATTTTGATCGCTTGCACGCGCTGATGCCCGGTCATTGTCACCACCACCGCGCCACCGCCCACTGAAACATCGATCGTTTCTGTTTCTAATGACTGCTGCGCCTGCGCCATTTCATCCTGCATTTTTTGAATTTTTGCCATCATTGCAGATTGACCCCCTCCAAGTCCGCCCCCGCCCATCATGCCACCGGGATTCCGACTTGTGCCTTTTGCTTTAATTTTTTTCGACATGACCACTCCTCACTTTGTTAATCTAAATCGCTGGGTTCAGCGCCCAATTCTTTCATCGCAAACGCGGCAAGGTCATCTTCAGGTGCTTTGGAATTTTTATCCACCTGCCCGATGACTTTAATTTGTACACCGATCTTCTGGCCCAAGACCGCTTCCAATGAATTCATCAACATTTGAATATTTTTGGAGTCCTCAAGTTTAGAACGCAATGGCTCATTCTTCAAACCTAAGACGAGCGTTTTTCCATCAAATTGCTGGGGTTCACACCATTTCAACATGGCAGGCAGGGTCGGCGCTTTGGATTTCACCGTGTTCAGGACATCATTCCAGCGAACCTGAATATCCCGCAAGCTGAATCCGTCATTGGTAGTATACGCATCAGAAGAGGCAGCCAACGAAGGTGGGGGAACACTCTGTGCCACAGATGCGGGGGGAGACACATAGGCGGGTGGAGGGGCAGTTTGAATCACGGCTTCCTGTTCGGGCTGGGTGCTTTCCACAATCGCCAGTTCGAGCGGCAGTTGGGGTTGCCAACCACCGCTTAATTCCGTCAACGCTTGGTTGAAAATCCGAATCACTTTGAGCAGGGTACGCCGTCCAATTTGCGTAGACTGCTGCATTAGCACTGTCCGAAAATCATCCGAAGCATCTACCCCCTCGGCACCGCTAATTTGCACAATCATCAACTGGCGTAAATGATCGACCACCTGTTGTCCGAGTTGGCGAGCATCTGCCCCGCTATCAATTGCTTCATTCAGCAAGTCTAAGCCTTTTGCCGAATTTTGCTCAATCATCGCTTGGACAATTTCTTGCACAATCCGATTGTTGACCGCGCCTAACATCCGTTGCGCCAATTCTAAGGTTACATGCTGGGTGGGGTCAGCGACCACTTGGTCAAGCAAACTAATGCTGTCACGCACACTGCCCGTTCCCTGACGGGCAATCAATTCCAGCGCCGCACCATCAATCGAAATACCCTCATCATTACAAATCAGTTGCAGACGTTCAATCACCTGACGCAATGACACCCGCCGAAATTCAAAAATCAAGCAGCGGCTTTTGATGGTCGCCGGGACTTTATCATATTCAGTAGTGGCTAAGATAAAAATGGCATGGTCAGGCGGTTCTTCCAAAGTCTTAAGCAGCGCATCAAATGCCGAGCCGGAAAAACGATGCACTTCATCGATAATATAGACTTTGTAACGCCCTTCAGAAGGGGAAAAAGCGATTTTATCCCGCAAATCGCGCACATCATCAACACTGGTATGCGATGCAGCATCAATTTCAATTAAATCAAGAAATCGCCCTTGATTCACCATCTGGCAGTTGTGACATTCATTACACGGGCGACGGTTAACATCGTCATGAGTACAGTTGACTGCCTTCGCCAGCAGCCGTGCATTGGTCGTTTTGCCTGTTCCACGCGGGCCACTGAACAAATACGCATGACGAATCCGCTCTTGTTGGAGCGCATTCCGAATCGTGCGGGTAATGTGTTCCTGCCCGATGACTTCATCAAAATCTTGGGGTCGCCATTTGAGGTAAAGGGCCTGATTTGCCACGATGAATCCTTCTGAACTTTCCCCCTGTTATTTTACCATTCGTACCCGCGATTAGCCAGCACGCACAGATGTTCTAAAACTGCAAGTTAGAATTTTCGTACCATCTTCTCCCTCACTTCATGCGTTAATAGAAATAGTAATCAGAGATGTACACCCGATGGGAAAAACCTTCTACTATCAATGGCGCTGGAAAATGAACGCCAGTCCAGAAGTTGTCTGGCCTTTGGCTTCGGATACTCATAATTTTAATCATGTTACCGGGCTGCCTAAACTCAAATTTGAGGAAAAAGCCGCCTCCAATGGCACGGTACGGCGTTTTGCTTCCGGTAAATTGTTTGGCCTTGTGCCAATTGCATGGGAAGAATTTACGTTTGAATGGGTCAAGCCCATGCGTTTTGGGGTACAGCGTTTGTACCGCCCGCCCTTTCCCATGAAATCCCTCAAAGCGCTGACCCATTTACACCCAACACCCAATGGGGGAACAGAAATTGAATATGAAGTCTGGGCAGAAGCACGCGGCATTTTGGGGCTGGTGGCTGTCCCGTTCGGGGTTGGGCTGCGCTCCCAAAAATTATTCGGACAGGCTTTTGACCAGATGAATCAGTTTTTGCAAGACATCAGCCAGCATCCTTTTCGCCTTCCGCCTGTCGAAATTTCGCCTGCCGGACAGTCTCGCCTAGACAGTCTCTTCGCGGAACTTCGCCGTGCTGCGTATCCAGTGGACTTGTTAGAGGCTTTTCAGCACCATTTACACACCTCCCCAGTGGAGGGCGTAACCCGAATGCGTCCCTATGCGCTGGCAGACCAATGGCAGTTCAAGCGAGACCATGTACTGAATTTATTTTTACACGCCGCCAGTCTGGGTTTGCTGGATTTAAGCTGGGATATTTTGTGTCCTGAATGTCGTGGTGCAAAGTTCAAAACCGAATCGCTCACCAATTTGCCAGAAACTGTTCATTGCCCCTCCTGTAATATTGATTACAGCGCCGAATTTGACCAATCCGTCGAAGCAACATTTTCCCTCAATCAGCAAATTACCGATATTTCCCGCGATGAATACTGCATCGGGGGGCCACATGCGACTCCGCATATCCTCATGCAGCAGCTTTTGCAACCCAACGAAACTCGTACCACCCCAATGCCCCTCAAAGCAGGCTTATATCGGTTGCGTGCGCCGCGTTTGGGGGGGGACGATTCAGTGCGGATTCCCGCCTCCATCCTAACACCCATGGCAGGCCAACCTTTCCTTACAGCTGCACCAAGTAATTCATCGACTGAATTGCTGGTTCAGATTAATCCGCATAATCTCTCTGTGTCCCAATCCCAAGTGACCGATTCAACCGTGCATTTCACCCTGACCAACTGTACATCCAGAGAACAGGTACTCATTCTGGAAGATGGCACATGGAGCAGCCAGATTGCCTCCGCCGCCGATGTCACCGCCTTACAGGTGTTCCGTGAATTATTTTCCCGCGAAGCGCTGCGTCCGGGTTATACGGTGAGTATCCAAAGTCTGGTGTTTTTATTTACCGACTTAAAAGGGTCAACTACTCTCTACCAGCAAATTGGCGATGCAACCGCCTTTAGCCGTGTCATTGACCATTTTGATATTTTGCGAGAAGTCATCAGCCAGCATCGCGGTGCAGTGGTCAAAACCATTGGCGATGCGGTCATGGCAGTGTTCCGTGATCCCGCTCATGCAGTGGAAGCCTGTCTCACCATGCAAACCCAAATTGCCGCATATAACCAGCAGCACCAAGATGCACCCCTTACCCTGAAATTAGGCTTACATCAGGGGGCTTGTATCGCGGTGAATCTCAATGAGCGGTTGGATTATTTTGGCAGCACGGTCAACATCGCCGCCCGTTTAGAAAACAAAAGTATAGGCGGAGATATTGTCACCACCCATACGCTGATGGATGATGTCGGTGTGCAGGAGGTATTGCTGAATTACCCTGTAGAAATTGAGCGATTTGCGGCAGAGTTGAAAGGCTTCGGAGAGCATAAACTCTACCGCATCCGACAGTCGGTTTAGAAATAATCAAACCAAGGATCGTCGGTGGAAAGACGGCGGTTGGAGACAGGATTAAACCGTTTCATCAAGGCCACGTCCATCTCAAAGGTTAAATCTTCACGCTGTTTGATGATGGGCTGTGTATCATCCACAAAATGTTGGAATGGCTCACGGTAAGCCAACCACAGATATACATCAATGCACGACATGACCATTTCGGCATATTTCAGGCTGTCCCCTTCGCTAATGACACGCGGCGAAGGCGGTGGGGTGGGTAAAGGACGGTCACTCAAAATCGCTGTGGCACATTCCACCCAATATTCTTGACTCTCTGTCCGCACAGGGGCGCTGACCAGCAAAAGCGCTTTTTCGACCCCCAACTTGGTGAGGTCATCAAAGCTCAACATTTTTGCCAGTTCCAAACGGTCATCCATGTCCGTTGAGGTCAAAATATGCCGCAGGGAATCAGGGATGGCATTCAACTGCTGCCAGTATTCCAAACGCTGCGCCAAGTCGCCTTCCAACAGGGCAATTTCGTCGGTGCGGGGCGCAACCCGTGCGGCGGTTAAATCGGGAATCGGTTCTTTAATCAGACGGCGAATCGTTTCCAGAATCGGCTTGTCAATGCCGCCCACCAATCCCAGTTCGGAAAAACCAAACCGACCTGCCCGTCCCGCGATTTGCTGCAATTCCCCCGCATTAATGCGACGGCGCTGTTTGCCATCAAACTTTTGCAAAGTCGAAAATACCACATTGTCCGCCGGCAGATTTAACCCCATACCGACGGCATCGGTTGCTACGCAGATTTCGACTTCTCCTTTGGCAAAGCGGTCAGCCTGCTTGAGCCGTACTTCGGGCGGAAGTGCGCCATAGACCACCGACACTGACCGCCCATACTGTTGCAGGGTATATTTCAACCGCAGAACATCACGGCGGGTAAAGGCAATCAGAATCGTTCGTTGGGGTAGTTTTTTGAGAGGCCATGCTTCCGGCGCAACTTCTAATGGCACAAGCCGTTCATGATACATGGTTTGAATTTCTACGCCCATATTGTCGAAAATCCGTGTCAGCAAATTCAACCCATGTGGCGCACTAATGATATGCAGCTGGGGTGCTTCTGACTTCACCAGCGCCTGAGTCCATGCCCATCCGCGCTGGTCATCGGCAATCATGTGGGCTTCATCCACCACCACACAATTTCCACTCCGATTCGGGTTAAACATTTCTACGGTTGCGGCGGTAAATGTCGAACCGGGAACATCAATCCGTTCCTCGCCCGTCAAAAGGGAGCAATAGACCCCCATCCGGTTGAGGCGTTCAAAATTTTCGCGGGCCAGCAAACGCAGCGGCGCTAAATACCATCCACTGCCAGCGTTGGCTAATTCCACCAGCGCGTCATGGGTTTTACCCGAATTGGTCGGGCCAACATGCAAATAGGCCACCTGCTCCAATTCCTCGTCCCGCATCCAGCTCGGGAAATTATCAATCATCTGAGCGCGAAGGGCATCGCGCTGATACCGACGTTCCTCTTTGCGGCGGTCTTTGGCTTCGCGCTGCTGACGGCGTTTTTCGGACACTTCTTTGTGGATTTCAAGAATATAATCGCTCCACAATTCGCGTTTGCCCGCCCCATTGTTTTCCTCAACGGTTTCAACATCTGCCATCAATGGGTGGTCGCCCTGAGGCCAGAAAACCGGATGTACATCCCCCCACCGATACCAGATGGCATTTGGCCCTTTGTTCACATTTTGTGAAATTGGCTTCACACCCTTGTTATG
The DNA here is from genome assembly GCA_964639245.1 of uncultured Anaerolineae bacterium. Taxonomy (GTDB): domain Bacteria; phylum Chloroflexota; class Anaerolineae; order Aggregatilineales; family J027; genus SB15. The sequence continues at coordinate 293,496 of CAZXCU010000006.1, read as the reverse complement.
CAAGAGCGTTTTGATGTAGCTGGCCTTTAAATCGGTGACTACCCGAATCTGGCTAATCCCGATGTCCAGATCATCCTCCATTCCCAGTAGCTTATCGCGGTTATTCCGCAATTGGTGAACTTCATGGGCAGGAATCCGTATGATGCCATCCGGGCAGCGTTTTTGACTCAGCAAATTACGGCTGGTAATAACCCGAAAAATACGCGGGGATACATCCAGCACGACTTCGGCTTGTGGGCGGGTATATAAGCGCGCCAGCGCCTTGCTGCGGATATTGTCACTTTCGCTGGCAAATTCACGCAGTTCAGTTCCCGCCCATTGAATGATTTTTTCCCATTCATAGTTATAGCGGGTTTCGGCCTCTTTCAAGGCATATTCGTAGGCGGTTTCATACGGTGTACTTTTTAAGTAGTACCATGTGGTAAAAGGCTGGAAAAGTTTCATATCCAACCGCCCCACGCCCGCCTCTACCAAGCGGTTCTTATCCACCAGATCAATGTCAAAGAAACTGCCAATAGCTTCTACGGCCTCATGGTCATAGATTGCCGGAGGAGCATCCGGCGCAGCAAGCACATCCCGCAGCATTACCGCAAAATTCGGGAGTCCCGTGAGCGCTCCGTTGTTCTGGGCAAGTTGTTTGGCGCTGTCCTTGTCCAAACGGGCAGGGTCAAAAATCAACTCCTCAATGGTGGCAATTTTGCCCTCATTTTTTGCTTCCTGAATGGCTTGGTCAGCGCGTCTCCAGTACCGATTCAAATGGCGGCGGTGAATCACCCCGCTTTCTGAGGCTTTGACAAGCATCACAACGTTTTCGCTGCCAATATTAGGTTTTTTCTTTTGCATAGTTCCTCACAACATCCGTACATATGGATGTCTTGTAGTATTTTAACGGATTATTTGGCTCATGCCTCGTAAAATATAAGTAGAAATCATAGCGAGATACCCAACATGCACGATTTACTTGATTTTTTCAACACCCGCATCGACTCAATGGTGACACTTTTAGAAACGCTTGTCCGCTACGAATCTCCCTCGAAAGAAAAACCCCTCGTAGATATTCTCGGCAACTATTTACATCAAATCTTACAAGAACTTGGCGCAGATGTCACTGTGTATCCGCGTGAAAAAGTCGGCAATATCCACTTGGCGAAATGGTATTCACAGGCACAGGGCCAGCCCATCTTAATCCTTGCTCACCTTGATACGGTGTGGCCTGCTGGCACACTGGAGAAAGAAATTCCCTTCCGTCGTGAGGAGACCCGCTTGTTCGGGCCGGGCGTGCTGGATATGAAAGCCGGAGTGGTCATTGCACTTGAAGCCATTCGTGGCCTGCAAACGCGCCACGAACTGCCCAACCGCCCACTCTGGCTTTTGCTGACCACCGATGAAGAAACCGGCAGCACCTACAGTCGAGACCTCATCGTGGAATTGGCGAAACAATGCGGCCTATGTCTGGTACTCGAACCCGCTGCCGATGGGGGAGGGCTAAAAACCTCACGCAAGGGCATCAGCGAATATCACATCAAAGCCAAAGGGATTGCCGCCCATGCCGGACTTGCTCCTGAAGAAGGCATTAACGCGATTGTCGAACTCGCCCATCAGATTACCAAAATTTACACGCTTAATAACCTCCGCAAAAAAGGCACATCGGTCAGTGTGACCCAAATTTCCGGTGGCATCACCAACAATATCATCCCGCCGGAAGCCGCTTGTTTTGTGGATGTACGCTTTTTTTATCAGGAAGAAGCCGAACGGGTGGATGAGGCCATCAAATCGCTGACCCCTTTTTTGCCCGGCAGTTCGCTGGAAATCATAGGGGGAATTGAACGTCCGCCCATGGAACGCACCGAACAGGTTGTGCTGGCCTACCAGCAAGCCCGTCAGCTTGCCGAAAAACTGGGATTTGGTTTGGATGAAGCAGCTGTCGGGGGGGTGAGTGATGGCAATTTGACCGCCGGCGCAGGAGTCACCACTTTGGATGGGCTAGGCGCACAGGGGGCTGGCGCTCATGCCCTGCACGAACACATTTTGATTCGCAGTTTGCCCCGCAAAGCCGCCCTGCTTGCTGCCATTTTGCGTGATTGGCAGTTCACGGCGTAACATCCCGCCCATGTCGGGTATCCCCACATTGCCTCGGATGCCCGATATGAGGGGTTGCCTCACCCATAAATTGAGTATAACAGGGATTATTGGTGTATAGTCCGTAGGTGGTCGAGGGTCATAAAAAGCTCCGCGCTGGTGGTGATGTTCCGCATTATCTGGAGAAATGCTAGCAGGCTGTCCGAATATGCCCGAATCTCATAAATCGCTGCACCAATCGGGTCGCCCCCCCCGCCTTCTGTCACAATGGCTGAAGTCCCATCTGCCCGTTGTTCCACCACCGGATTCGCCTGATACCCCGCGTTAAAGGCGAACCATGCCTGGTTCAAAACCCTTAAACCCGTATGTTCCCGCCCGTTCTCCATGACCATTTCCGCCGCTTCAACCTTATCCAGCGCCAGCAGGTAATCTACTGTCACCCGTGTATGATGCAGCCAAATTCGTTGTTCATGTGGAAGATTGTCAGGATCACTGGGCGGAAAATAGCCTAATAGCCGATTCTGCTCCACCCGCCGATTCAAAATCAGTTGGGCAGCATCTTCCCCTTGTAATGCCATCAAATAATCAGCCGTTGTGCGAGCGATATTTTGAGATACCGCATATGGGGCATAAAGACTGCTTTGCCCCCAACCGTCCACTTCCGGGCGAGAGGTTGGGTTATTCACTGCCGCCAGCAGCAACCGATAATCCGGGATGGCCTGTAAATAAACCCGCCCCTGTGCCAATTCCTCTTGATAAAATTTTTCAATCACCTTGTTGCCTATTTCATTGCCGACCAGAGTCGCGGTGGTTTCGTTAATAATGCGGGTCTCTTCGCTGGCAAGATATTCCAGCCCCAAGGGGTAAACAATCAGATAATGGTGTGACCATTCATGCGCGGTAATTTCAAACGCAATCACCGCTTGGTCGGTTTCCATCACCATGGCAGGCCACACCCCAACCCCTCCGATGCGCGTAATCCACACCGACATTTCAGGGACAGCTTCCGCAATTCGATTTTCTAGCGCAACCCGTTCGGTAAATTCATGCGGGTTCAAAACGATGGTGGTATATTGTCGAATTTCATTACGGGGAGAAACAACCAGCACATTAGGCGGATTCAAAAAGTGCATCGTCACAGGCGGGATAATTTGCCCCAGCACACCGAATCCCTCATCCTGCAAAACCGCACTGACCTGTCCTTCGATAATATGCTCCACCAGGGGTTGACGCGATTTTAAATCTGCTCGCACGGTGTCATACTGGTCTTGTAAATCATCGGTGGCGGGTGCATCGGGATTTAACGCTGCTGACTCAATTTGCTGCTCCAATGACCAGAGTTGGCTTTGCAACGCGAAGTATTCCAACACGAGCTTTTTACGTTCATCTTCACTGATGTAGGCGTGGTAGCCAAAAAATTCTTGCATGGCTTTGGTCAAAATCGCCTGCATTTCCCACACCGCAAAATCAAAGCGTTCGCCGCGTGTCGCCAGCGCGAGTCGTCCGTCCAAACTGTTGTCGTGGTCGCTGTTGCGGCGGACAACCAGCGCAATTAACAGCAGCAAAATCGTCATCCGAAGCCCTAGCCACACACGGCGGCGAAGAATTTTCAACATATGCCTTAGCAGCACCTTTTGCAGAACAAGAGCCGGTCAATCATAACATAGGTTTTCCTTGTCGCTCATTTCGAGAGGTCAATTGTTTCCCATTCCCCTTGGATGACTAACGGCGCTGTAAATTTCATCCAAAAAGCGGCTTGGATACGTTGCTAACAAACGAGTTTCTTGAAAACCTGCCTTTGCTGCGATGGCTTGCCATGTGGGGAAAGCAAAAGGATAGGGGACATAGGGGTTGCCTTTGTCTGCGTTATATTCGACGATGAGCAATTTACCCTGTGGTTTGAGGTAACTTTTTACCAAATCGAGAATCGGGGCTTTCTCCCGATGAAAATGCAGCGAGTTTGCCATCAGCACCCCATCCAAAAGCGGCAAGTCAAGTTTCTGGGTGAAATCTGCCGTGAGGTAATGAATTTGGGTCTGTGGAAAACGGGTTTTCACGGCGTGGGCTTGTTGCTTTAAGGCGCTGGCATCGCGATCCACCGAGTAAATTTCGCCTGTTGCGCCCAAAATATCTGCCAACGCAAGAGTAAACGCGCCTGTGCCTGATCCCAGATCTGCCCAGTGTGTGCCAGTCACTCCGCGTTGAATGAGATTCACATGGTCAGTATGATTCATGGTGTTTCCTTCATTTGCGATTCCAGAAGCACATCAATGGACTTTCTTACCCACAAAAAAAACAGCGCGAGGAGGGGTTGGCTCGCGCTGTCTAGTTGGATGTTTTACCACCCAATTACCACATACATTGTGAGGCATCAATGAGATTGATTTCTCAACGCTACCTTCATTCTTAATTGTTCCTATATTCTAAATTTAGTCAATCTCAAGTTAGGAAAAATTTAGACTTTCTAACAACGATTTCATAAATGAGTGAGTTTTAATGAGAAAAAACGAAAAAAGTGAGCAGGAGAATTTATCCATACTCACCAAAACAAGGAGCATCGTTGTTACACCGTCAACGTAACTTTGGTTAAGCCGCGTGGCTTGTCCAAAGAGTAACCTTTGGCCTCTGCAAGATAGCGAGCAAACAATTGCCCCGGCACCACCGCACAAATCGGGCTTAACCACTCTGGCAAATTTTGCGGCAATGGCATGACCTTATGTGCCAAAGGATAAGCGTCGGTGTCATTTGAGATAATTAATGACTCGGCTTGATATTTTTCAAGTTGATGCAGCAAATCGACCATCACAGGAGAGGGTTTGCCTTTGGGCATGACCGTCAACACCGGAAACCCTTGTTCAAGCACAGCAATCGGGCCATGCCGAAAATCAGCTTCACTGTATTCCTGCCCGATGATATAGCACAATTCCTTGAGTTTGAGGCTGATTTCATAAGCCGTGCAGTAGTTGTAGCCGCGTCCCAACGTCACTAGGCGTTCCATATAGCGGTAACGTTCCACCCAACCGGGAATCGATTCGGAAAGTTGCAAAGTTTCAGCGATTTTTTCCGGCAGATGCGCTAAACTTTGGCTAATTTCATCGTCATCTACCAGCGCACAGGTTAGCATGGCAACGGCGGCAAGCTGTGCGGTATAGGATTTAGTAGCAGCAACACTTTTTTCCTGCCCACAGTGTAAATAAATATGATGGTCTGCCATTTGGGCAAGTGGCGAATCAGGGTCATTGGTGATACTCACCGTTAATGCACCCTGTGCCTGTGCATCTTTTAATACCTGACCAATATCCGGCGATTGCCCGGACTGGGAAATTCCTAACACCAGTGCTTTGGAGAGCTTCGGGGAGGAGTCATACAGGGTATGCACAGACGGCGTTGCCAGTGCAACGGATAACCGCGCCTGCACCCCCATCAAATATTGGGCATACCGTCCAGCATTGTCCGATGTTCCCCGTGCCGAAATCAAAACGAAGGCAGGGTCAAATTCCCGAATTTTTTGGGCAATTTTTTTCGCGTTGTCCGTTTCTTCTTGCAGCAACCTTTGAATAACTTCTGGTTGCTGATAAATTTCTTCATGCAGATGTACCATTACATTTCCCCTTGATAGACGATTTTGCCCTCAGCAATGGTCAAAGCAACCCGAATCGAGTCGTCCACTAAAATCACGTCCGCATCATATCCAACCGTCAGACTGCCTTTTTTGACCCCCAGGGCTTGGGCAGCATTCAAACTGCTGGTGCGCCAAATTTTGCTAAGCGGTTCGCCCGTGGCTTGCATAAAATTGTATAAAGCCCTATCCATCGTCAAAATGCTGCCCGCCAATGTCCCATCCGGTAAACGTACTGCCCCGTCTTTCACGGTCACAACACGTTCATCAATTTGAAAATCACCTTCTGGCATCCCCGCGCCGCGCACAGCATCGGAAATGAGCAGAATTTTTTCTGCCCCTTTGGTCAGGTACAAAATTTGCATCGCGGCAGGATGTACATGAATATTGTCGGCAATCAGTTCGCAGCGAATTTCAGGGAGGGTCATGGCTGCACCCACCACCCCCGGTTCACGATGACTGAGCGGAGTCATAGCATTGTAGGTGTGGGTCGATTGACTTAAGCCCAGCGCAACGGCTTTTTGCATATCTGTATATTTGGCGGAGGTATGGGCTGCGGAGACGAGTATCCCGCGCCGCGCACATTCCTCAATTAGCCAGTGATTTTCGGGATATTCCGGCGCAAGGGCTATCAACCGCACCATGCCCAGATCTAACCAGCGCAGGGCTTCTTCCCGGTCAGCACGGCGGATGTAATTCAAATTCTGTGCGCCACATTTTTCAGGGTTCAGGTAAGGCCCTTCGACATGAGCGCCCAGTATGGTTGCGCCGTTAGGTTGTGTACCAACACACTTGGCAATGTTTTCTAACGCCGCCTGCACACGGGCAGGGGAGTCTGTCCATGTGGTTGCTAGAAAAGCCGTGACCCCATGCTGCGCGTAAAATTGGGCCATTTTTTGCAGTGATTCGGGGGTAGCATCCATCGCCTCATACCCCACCGCCCCATGTACATGCACATCAATAAAACTGGGCAGCAGGATTTTGCCCTTGGCATCAAGGGTGTCAGGAGAATCAGGCGGTGTGCCTTCGCCAATCTCCACAATTTTCGTGCCGTCTATACGCAGCCAACCCCTGTCAATATTCAAAGAAACAAGGCGCGCATTTTTAATGAACATCCAGCACCTCCCGCAGCATTCCATGAGACTCCGTTAGTTTCTGACGGGCTTCTTCAGCGGAAACATCCAGCAAAGACATGATAATCGCCGTTTTAACTTCATGGTCAGATTGTTGAAGCAAGGCCGCCGCTTTCCCAACCGGAATTTCAGCCACTTCCGCCACAATACTTGCGGCACGCTGGGCTAATTTTTGGTTGGTTACTTGGACATCCACCATCAAATTGCCATAGACTTTGCCGAGTTTAATCATGCTAGTGGTACTGAGCATATTTAAGATGAGCTTTTGGGCTGTGCCAGCTTTGAGACGGGTTGAGCCGGTGATGACTTCCGGGCCAGTGACAGCCGCAATTTTGATATGGGCAATGTCTAAGATGCGGGCAGGTGCATTACAGGAGATGGCAACCGTGGTTGCGCCGTGTTCATTGGCAGCTTCTAATGCCCCAATTACATAGGGTGTGCGTCCACTGGCAGCAGTACCGACCACAACATCATTGGGTGTCAGATGGAGCGCCAAAACATCTTTACGCCCTAAATCGTCACGGTCTTCGACTCCTTCTAAGGCTTCGGTCAGCGCCGCCATGCCGCCCGCCATCAGTGCCTGTACGGTGTCAGGAGAAACACTGAAGGTAGGAACACATTCCGCCGCATCCAATACACCTAATCTGCCGCTTGTACCTGCCCCCACATAAATAAGTCGTCCACCTGCCCGCAGACCGCGCACAATCGCATCTACTGCCAGTGCAATTTCAGGGATAGCGTGCGCCACCACACCTGCGACACTGGAATCTTCTTGATTCATCAACCGTAAAATTTCAAGGATAGGTAATCGGTCAATATCTGCCGTTTTGTTATTTTTGGTTTCAGTGAGCATGTTTTTCCTTATAACGTAATTGTGCCAGCAGCGCCGCCCCGATGACCGGGGAATATTTCGGCATGGGGATTTCGGTGAGATTGAGTCGCTGGCAAAGGGCATGACTGAGCGCATTGGTGCGGGTCAGCAACCCACCCACAAATGCAATTTCGGGGTTTTCGATATGCAGTGTTTCGACGATGGCGTGAACATGCAGCGCCAACTCATCGGCAGCCCATGTGACAATTTCCTGTGAAACAACATCCCCCGCCGCCGCTTGTTCCAACACAATCGGGGCAAGTTTAGCAATCTCCGGGACTCGTGGCTGCGGACTGTTATATAACCACACCACCAACTGATGCAGGTCGTCAATGGCAAGCGCTTGTTTGAGAAGGGGAGTGAGCGAAGTTGCTGCGCTGCGATGGTCAAAGGCGCGAATGATGGCACGCAAGGCACGGTTGCCAATGCCATACCCTGCGCCTTCATCACCAACCAGATACCCCCACCCGCCAACACGCAGTGCTTCGCCCTCCGCATTCACGCCATAGGCCACACTGCCTGTCCCGGATAGCACCATCACCCCTTCGCGTTTGCCATGTGCGCCCACCAACGCGATTTCGTTGTCCGAACTGGGGATAACCAGCGCATGGGGAGTCACGGGTTGAATTACCTGAGTCACCCAATCTGCCGCATAATCCGACGATGCCCCCGCAATACCCGCCCCGACTCCCTGAATTTGAGCAGGAGTCAGATTCGCGTTGGCAATTGCCTCCATCATTTTTTCCTGAATCAACGCGGCGGCAGCTTCCCGTCCAATCGTACTAGGATTGACGACTCCGCCGTAGGCTTCTCCGATGATTGATAAATCTTCCTGAACCACGATGACACGAATGGTGCTGCCACCACCATCAATACCGATGAAGAACATTTAACCCTGCCATGTCTTTTTCAAAAGTTCCACATAATTTTTGCCGGGGGTGATTTGCCCCAGCACCACAGGCGATTTTGCACCCGTCAACGCCGGATGCGTCCCGGGGCGGTTGTGCCATGTTTCATAGGCTAACAATGCAAAAACCAGCGCCTCTTTAAAATCACTATCCAAGCCAATATCTTCATGAGTCAGCACAGGTACCCCCCCCAGAAAACCTTGAATGAGCGCTACCATTGCGGGATTGTGCCGTCCCCCACCCCCTAAAATCACCTCATCGACGGGATGGGGTGCGAAATGCAGGTACGCATCGGCGATGCTTTGCGCGGTTAACGTCGTGACCGTTGCCACAATCGAATCTGGATTCAAATTGCGGTGCAGCCCTTCTTTTACCAGCGCACGTGCCATTTCTGTACCGAACAATTCGCGCCCGGTGGTTTTGGGAGGTTGCCGCTTAAAAAATGGATTGGCAAGCAAACTTTCCAGCCATTCTTCATCAATTTTGCCGTGCTGCGCCATTGTGCCATCAACATCAAACGTTTGTTGTCCATTGGTCAGCTTATACACCGCCGCATCAATGAGTGCATTACCCGGCCCGGTGTCAAACGCCATCGGTACAGCATGTTCTTCGCGGAGTGGGGGTAAAAAGGTGACATTGCCCATCCCGCCGATGTTTTGCACGGCCCGCCATTTTTCGGGATGGCGCAGTAGCAGCCAATCAGCATAACCGGTGAGGGGCGCACCTTGTCCGCCTACAGCAACATCACGCGGGCGAAAATTATGAATCGTGGTGACTCCGGTACGTTCAGCGATAATTGCTGCTTCGCCAATTTGCAGGGTGGAAGTAACTTCCCCACTGGCAGCCACTTGATGCCAGATAGTTTGTCCATGTGAAGCAATTAAATCGACCTGCTCAGGCGAGAGTTCGGCTTTGTGAATGATATGCAGCGCCGCCGCCGCAAAGCGTTCACCAACCGCTGCATTGAGTTCGCAAATGGCATCCACACGGCTTTCTGTGGGGGAACAGGCCGTCAAAATGCGCTGGCGAAAAAGGTCATCGTAAGGGAGGGTTTCGCCCGCCAGCATCACCGCTTGAATCTGCGGCGGTTCTCCTGTAATTTCAAACAGCGCAGTATCAATACCATCGCCGGATGTCCCGGACATCAACCCGACAATCTTCATAGAGACTCCATAATCGTATCGTGCATGGTATGACGAAACTCGAACAGACCCGGGGTTTCACGTCCCAGATAAACCCAGTTAGTAAGCATGGCAATGACCAACTCGCGGGTGGGGTCAATAAACAGGGAATTTCCCACAAAACCCGTATGTCCAAAGGTGTCCGCGCTCAGTTTATCTCCAGCCGATGACCCCTGATGCGAACGCAGCATCCAGCCCAAGCCGCGTCGTTCATTGCCGGTGACTGCTTGTTCCTGTACCGCCTGCTGCATCAGCGCTTTTTCAATGCCCAAACGGGAATCGTAGGTCAACCATGCCTGCCCGAACCGTGCAATCGATTCCACAGTCGCAAAAAGTCCGGCATGACCAGCGATCCCGCCCACTCCACAGGCATTTTCATCATGCACTTCGCCCCACACACGCCGTTTACGCCATGTCGGGTCGTTTTCAGTAGGCGCAACTTTTTCACGCGGAAAACCATTGCGTACCGGATTAAAAACTACCGTCTCAAGGCCAAGGGGTTGTGTCACCCGTTGTTCAATGGCCTCATCCAATTTGCCTGAGTCGCCTGTATGCAGCCGGGAGACAGCTTCTCCCATAAGCATCAGCCCTAAGTCGCTGTAGCGGACTTTATCACCCGGAAAACCCACAAAAGGGTAACGATAGAGCGCTTGGAGGGCTTTTGACCAACGTGCCTCACGACCAATCACCGGAGGGCGGTCAGGCGGTTGGGGGGGCAATCCGGCAGAATTATAGACATCGCGCCAAGCGGCAATGCCGGAAGTATGCGTGAGCAAATGGCGAAATGTCACCAGAGACGGGTCAACTGTTTTGCCTTTAATTTCAGGGGGAGTCGGCTGCATGATTTTGGAGTGGGGATCTTGTCCCCCATCCATTGGACGCGGGTTAATTTTGCCAAATTCAGGAATTACACTGACCAGCGTATCCTCCAAACGCACTTTGTCCGCACTCACCAGCGATAAAAAGGCACTCACCGTAAATAGTTTAGTAATGGAGGCTAAATCAAAACGGGTTTCGAGACTGGCCGGAATTTGCCGGGTTTCGGGGTCAATCCAACCCCATGCGTGGTGAATAACCACTTCGCTGTGATGCAAAACCATCAACGCAACGGAAGGAATCGCGCTGACTTGGATAATTGGTTCAAGTTTTTCGCGCATATTATTCACCATACCGCAGCACCGCGTTAAATTTATATCGATCGCCACGATAGGCTGAACGGACAAACTCAATTGGCTGTTCTTGCGCGTTATAAGTCACGCGGGTAATGCCAAGAATCGGGGTATGTGGGTCAAGGTGCAGGGCGTGAATTTCATCCGCGTCTGGCTGGCGGGCTTCAAAAGTCTGCTGGGCATAGGCAATGATCACGCCGTATTTTTCCCGCAGGATGCTGTAAAGGGATTCCGTTGCAAAATTATGACCGTCTAAAATATCGGGGCAAACGGCAGATAAAATGGCGGAGGTTTCCAGCGCGACAGGTTGGTCATCTGCCAAGCGTACCCGCCGGAGAATAACCACTTTTGTACCGGAGGCCGCCTTCAATGCGAGCGCTGTTTCCGTCGTTGCGGGTTCAATGGCTGCATACAATACACGGCTAGAAGGTCGCTGACCGCGCCGCGCCATTTCTTCGGTAAAACTGGTCAGGGTACGAAGTTCCTGCTCAATTTTGACACTGCTGACAAAGGTGCCTTTTCCGACACGGCTGTGCAGTAGCCCTTCCTGAGTCAGTTCGTTGATGGCTTTGCTGACAGTCAAGCGGCTGACATTGAACTGTTCCGCGAGCTGGCGTTCAGAAGGAATCCGCGTATTCTCCAGGAATTGCCCGGTTTGAATATTCAGACGAATATACTCTTTAATCTGTACATACAAGGGTACAGGTGAGTCATGTGCAACCATTATTGGCATAGCGTGGTATAGTCCAATTTCTAAAAAACTATACCATTGTATGCCTTAAAAAACAAACTTTCGTTCGTTGGTGATTGGTTCGTTGCCACCCAAGAGAACAAAAACTAATTTTCTGACTGTAGATGGAGATAGTGAAGCCGCTTAGAGAAAAGAGAGGAGAAAATAGGCTTTAGCGCTGGTAGAGTTGTTTTCGGAGCAAGGCTATGTCTTGCTTAAAAATGGGATCAATAGCGATTCTGTTTGCAATTTTATGGTAACTATTCAGAATAGTGCTATGGGTACGCCCACCAAGCGCTCGTCCAATTTCCGGGAGGGTCGCTTGAATTTCTTCCCGGGCAAGGTAAATCGCAATATGGCGAGCATTGGCAACATCTTTACTCCGATGTTTGCTCAACAAATCATCCAGCGTGAGCTGATGGTACTGCGCGGTAATTTCCAGAATATCCTGCAATTCTAGGGGTGGGCGGGCAGTTTCTAAGGGCGCGTCCCGCAAGATCGCATCGGCAGTTTCACGGGTAGGGGTATGACGCATCAAGGCAGACCGCGCCAGTACCCGATTCACCCCCCCCACCAGTTCACGATTATTCATTCGTAACCGATTTGCCAATAAATCAGCGACATCATCTGGCATGTCAAAATCTTGGGCGGCAGCTTTGTTCAGCACAATCTGCAAGCGCATTTCATAATCGGCGGTGCGAAGTTCTGCCGTTAATCCCCCATCAAATCGGGAACGCAGACGTTCTTGCAAGCCTTCCATTTCAGACGGTTTGCAATTCCCGGTTAGGACAATCTGACAACCACGATTATAGAGGGTGTTAAAGGTATGGAAAAATTCTTCTTGGGTGCTTTCTTTCCCGATGATGAATTGAATGTCATCCACCAGCAGCGCATCTACACTACGGTAAAAGTCACGGAAGGCTTCGGTTTGGCGTATCCGAATAGCGCGAATCATATCATTGGTAAAAGTTTCGGCGTTGACACACAGCACCTTTTTACCCGCAGCATCCAGCGCGTTGCCAATCGCATGGAGCAGGTGGGTTTTGCCCATCCCTACCCCCCCATAAATAAAAAATGGGTTGTAGAGGCGGGAGTTGGCATTCACAATTGCTTCGGCGGCGGCAAAAGCCAGCTGGTTGCTCGCGCCCGCCACAAAATTGTCTAAATAGTAGTCGTGGTTAATAACCTCGCCCTGTGCAAATACCAAAGGCGATTTTTCAACGGAATTGGCATTTAAAGAGGCCGCCTCCGATTGCGTGGTTGCACGCGGCTCATCCTCCGAGAACAACCCAAAATCGGCAAAAAAAGTCTCCTCTTTGGGTTCAACCACAAATTGTAATTCAATCGGTCGCCGCATGATGCGGGCGGCAGAACGCTGGAAGGTACTCAGCAGGCGTTCTTGCAACCAATCGCGGATGTAGTCATTTTCAACTGCAATGACCGCTACATCATTTTCGAGGGATAACAAACGCGCTCCATCTACCCATGTACGGTAGATAGCAGGGTGGAGTTGGAGTTGAAGCTCTCCCAACACTGCTAACCAGATGTCACGCATATCCATGTTCATTCATCCCTACAATTTTTTAAGGTAGGGATAACCCTCCTCTTACAATAAGAGACTGTGCCAGTTTATTTGGCTGTAGCTTAGACGATTTTGTTACTCAGGAAGCGGCGCGTCGGGAGAAAAAGTATTTTATTTTGTTTGTTATTTATTGTGCCATTCAAAGAGGCATTTATAGGAGACTACGCGACACCGCTATCTAAGTAAAAGGATTTTAACATACGCGATAGCATCCCTCAATGTTTTCAACCTTAAAAACTCGTGGTTTTTAAAACTGCAAATTTTTAAGGTTCATACTTTTGTGTTTACTTGGGATAAAACCCCCATATATGGTGCTTAAACGTAAATCCACCCCCCATTGGTGGGGGATAAGCCTCCCATTCGCATTTTTCCATTTGGGATATATTAGCTTTAAAATATGTCAAATTTGGGGTTTAGCCATGCCTTTAACTATTTATGAACAAAAATTAGGAAATAATTAGGGAAATTTTTCGCAAGATTAAGTCTATAATGAAGGCAAATCACCCCCTGCAAATCAGAGGGCAAAAATGGAGCCAAAAATTAGGAGAACATGATGGACATTACATTACACCCCAACGGTCACGAGAAAGCCCTCTCGGTGGAAATGATTAAAGTTTCCGCAAATTCACGCTCAACGGCAGTGGCTGGGGCCATCGCTGGCGTGGTGCGTGAACATGGTCGTGCTGAAGTCCAGTCTATCGGGGCGGGCGCTGTCAACCAAGCCATTAAAGCGGTGGCAATTGCCCGGGGATATTTGCAGGAAGATGGTTTCGATATTGTGACCATTCCCTACTTCAATGACATTGAAATTGATGGCAATGAACGAACTGCCCTGCGTTTGATTGTCGAACCCCGCTAAATAACAAAGGCTGGTATGCACCAGCCACGATAAACTGCAATTTATATCCCGGAGACAAGGGGGGAGCGATGTCTCTACATCAGTAATCCCCTTGCTTTAATTTGTCCACCTGCATACCGCACAAGCCGTTCAAGGTGTTTGTTGAGCGTATCCAAAAGCTGTGCAGGCGAAATTCCCGGACTACCATCCACAATTAACAGCACCGATTGGGTTTTGGTGGTGATTTTAGTTTTGTCTGAATCCCGATGATTCAACATACGGCAAATGACTTCCGTCGAATCCGCATAAATAAGCTCGTCAGCCTCGATGTTGTCTACCTGACGCGCTCCCAACGGCACATGTTTATCACCCGCTTGCGAAAACCGCAGCGTCAGGGGCAGTTCCAGATTTGCAAGGTCATACACGGCTGCCGAAATTCCTGTTTCGAGAACGGTTAAATTGGCTGCATCCACCACATTATTCACCGCAGGCAGGCGATTTTCATACACTGCCAGCCGCAAAATAGTCTGTGGGCTGGGTGGGTTAGCATTTGGATTTGCACCAAAGGTTGCATAGATTTTGCGGTAGGCTTCAATTGCCCCTTGCCCGATTACTGCTTGAAAATCCACACCCTGTACCGCTTGTGTTGCGCTGGTAATTACCGCTTGTAATTCTGATGAACGCTCATCTTGCATCGTCACCCCTTCGATAATCGCCGCCGCAATCGCTAAATCGGGATAACGCTGACGAACTTCATCCGTTATCGTAACTGGCAAAATTGTGCCTTGTGGCGCAGACACTTCTTCAGTGTTGTCTTTGGCTTTGACCGATTCTGCAACACGCTGGCGAATCAAATTCGCGGCGGTTTGTTGGCCTAATAACTTGATGAATTGCCCACCGCGTGGGCCACGTTCCTGTTTGATCAGCGCAAAATACATGGCACGGAAGAATTTTTTCGCGTCAACATTGTGGGCTTTGGCAATCTGAAATAGTTCATTGTGCAGCACATCCGCATCCCATTCCTGTGCTTCCAACTTGGCGACCAACTGCCCTAAGAGCAACCCATCTTCGCCATCAAATTCCGGTTCTGCCAATTCCAGCGACATCTGCTCATCATAGTAGCGACGGGCTTTGAGAATGAGATCATGCAAGGCCTCGCGTTGGGTCTCGCTGAGTTCACCACTCACCAGATTGGAGCGACGCAAATAATCCTCGACAATCGCCGCGTCTTCTAAACCTACGTTCCCAACCAGATTCACCAGCGTCGTAAAATCTACAGTCACAGGTCTTTCGACGGGAATTTTGCCCAAGCGAATAAATTGATAGGTGCGGGCTTCGCGCACCTGTTTTTCGTCCCCGCTAAAATACGCATCCGCCGCTTTCATTGCCGTATCCACATAACGCGGAATGATACCGGGATACAATTTGGTTGCTTCACGCGGTTTATCCATCATCAGCAACATGAGGGAATCATGCGTGCCATAGCGCTGCCATTCATCGGCGGTCATGCCCGTGCCTTTGGATTTGGAGATTTTGCGTCCTTTGTCATCCAAAAACATCTCATAAAACATATGCACAGGGGGTTTGCCCTTAAAAATGCGTTGGACAATCCGGTCTCCCACCTCTGCCGATTCAATCAAATCTTTACCAAACATTTCGTAGTGAATCCCGAAGGCGTGCCAGCGTGCCGGCCAGTCCACTTTCCATTGCAGTTTCCCACCGCCATTCAGGGCATGGACTTGTCCTTGATGCCCACAGCCCATCACGCCGCCAAATTCACGGTCACAGGCATAGGTCAAAATCAAATTTTCTTTATCAACGGCTGTCACCCGTGTATGGCTGATACTGCCGCAGTTCTCGCACAGAGGAAAAAATGGAAACCAATGCTCTTTGGTTTCATCCCGCAGATAGGGAAAGATGATTTCCTGCACCGCTTCATAATTTTCAATGACCATCCGAATCTGTTCGTTGAATGTGCCGGCGGGGTAACATACCGACGACAAGCGCAGTTCATAATCCAACTGCAATTCGTCCAGCATTTGTACCAGCAGTGCGTTCATCCGTCCCGAAAACGACTCATATTCGCCAAATGGGTCAGGAATCCGCGAGACAGGCCGCCCAAGGTAATCTTTGAGCCACGCGGGAAATCCTTCGGGAATTTTCCGTAGGCCGTCCATATCATCCGAAAAAGCAATCAGGCTGGTTTTGTAGCCCAACTCATTTAAACCACGCATCACGTAATTAGTGCGTACCACTTCCCCGAATGTTCCAAAATGCGGCTTCCCAGATGGCCCGAAGCCTGTTTCGACGAAATACGTTTTTTCGGCATCTGCGCCATGAAATTTGAGAATTTGCTGGGCTTCTTTATCCGGCCACAGTTGAACCGTCATGAGCAATATTTCCTTAGAATGCGGGTAGCAAGAGTTTAATAGGCTTTTCGGGGGCTGACTATGGCAAATTCTCTCAAATTTAACCTGTTTGCTTGACCCAAACTTTCATGTAGAACAAAATAGAGGCTGATATAAGGGATAGTGTTTCATGGCGAACCAAGAACTGTTACAGAATTTAATAGATGCGTATGTATATCAACGCCAGAATGGGGTAGAGCCACAGCTCGCCTTGCAAACTCTTGCCAAAATGCAGCCCAACCTGCCACCAGAAGACCGTCAGGTGGTGCTGCAAATGGTACGTGAATGGGAAGTCAAACGTCAGCAGCAAGGCGCACCCCCCGCCGCCGACAATTTCCAAGTTTGCCCACAGTGTGGCAAAAAAAATCCACCTAGCGAGTCCTACTGTTATTCGTGTGGGCAAATGCTTGGGGTTTCGCTGGCAACCCGCAAACTCGAAGAGGAAGAACCGGATCGTTCCTTGTTTGGCGCGATGACAACCCTGCTGATCATGATTCGCAACCACGCACAACGCCCCATTAATGTGACCATCGGGAATGAAGCACTGCTCATCGGGCGCAATGTACCGGGTTCAGCGAACCAACCCCACATTGACCTAACACCCTATGATGCTGAAACCATGGGGGTTTCGCGGATTCATGCGTCCATTCAGCGTGAAAAACAAACCCTGACGATTGTTGACAAGGGCAGTTCCAATTCGACCTTTATCAACGGGGAAAAAATTCATCCTCATGAAGTGCGGGTCATTCATGACGGGGATGAAATTCGCTTCGGGCGGTTGACCACCATTTTTATCTTCAAACGGGAACTTAAGCGGCTTTAGTCCCGTCAGCGTCACTCTCGGGACGGGGATAAGCCGCGTCATTCCCGCCCATTTTTCTGTTCATTTGGCAAAATAAACTGCGGCATAATCCAGAGGGAATTCAATGCTGTCCAGCAAATCCTCGTCACCCGGCAAAAGCGGAGCATCCTCATTGATTTCCAGCAGGCGAGCAATCGGATAAACCGCCGCAAGGTCTTTAAAATCGGGAGTCTGCCAACCATCAGGAATAGTCAAACAGGTCATCACCGCTTGCACGCGCTGGGCTACCGCGCTGTTCCACGAAAACTGACCGGACAACGCCGCCAATGCTTGTGCTTGGGTTTGTTCGTCCGCCTCCAGTTTTTTGAAAATGGTGTGCGTTGTTTTCTGGAAAAGTTTTTCCAACGGTTTATTTTTTACGCCTAAATCGCTGGCAAAATCCGCAAGTTCCCCCTGTACTGATGAAGGCGCATCTACAAGGTGGATTTTTTCTGCACGGGCAAGATCTTCTGGGGTTTTAGTCAGATTGAGAAAATCGCTAAGTTTCTTTCCCCCAAAGACCTCCACCCGTCCATCTTTTTCATCAATCCAAACAGATACGAGCGATATATCGAGTTTTTCTGCTAGGCTTTGCAAAATCTCCGGCTCAGATTCCCCGATAATCCGTACCCATCCTTTATGAGTCGGCGCAACAAACAATCGCACACTGCGAGAGAGCGTTGGGGGTGTCCCAGTGCCACCGGGAAAGGGGTCATAAGGTTGGTAGCCCGATGATTCGTACAATTCTCGCAGTACAGCAACCACCTGTTTTTTAGTGACTCCGGGAAGATATGCGCTTGCCCACCAATGGATTGTCATGTGATTTAGCCTCTCAAAAAACCCGCAGCCGCTAATAATTCAATAGGGTAGCTAGCAAGCTAGACATCATCCATATCGTTATCCCATAATTCGCTTTCGTCTGCTTGTTCCCAGAATCGTTTCCACTCAAGCATCTCCTCTTCCGTCAAGGTATCCTGATTGGATTCGGGAAGATAGTTGCCCGTTTGAATAGCGGGAAGGTTTTGCTTCATCAGCCGTATATATTCCTCGCGCTGACTCTTAGCATACGATTTGGCATATTCACTTGGAATGAAGGGTTTGCCGGGTTCAAGCACCTCTTGATGATATTTAATCAGAAATTCCGTATATTCTTGGAGAATTTCATCCATCGTATATTGGTGTTTTTTGCGTCCTGTAGTGGCAATTTCAATCGCCAGCATAAAAGCCTGACTGGTCTTTGTCATGTGAACAAGTTCGGATTCGACCAAATAATTCTTGGCAATTTCAACATCTTTTTTGGTGGGAACTTTTTTGCCTTTGAAGGTTGTTAAGCCTACATTGGGCTTGTGAGCGTTAGCGCGTTCCAACAAGATTGCCGCAGCCGTTGCACCGGCGGCAGCATATAAAGTCATATTTTGCATGATAGAAAAAGACAGGCTTGTTTTCTGGGAATTACGCCCATAATCTGTTGACATACAAAGGGCTTTTTTAAGAAATTTATACGATTCTTTTTCTTCATCCCGTTTTTCTTGCATTACCTCACGGAATAAGACTTCTGTAGCCCATTCTTGATAGGCTAATGCCCGTTCACTATGGCAACGAAAGCCAACTAGCAAAATCATTTTATGATTGTAGTGAATAACCTCTCGATTGACCTTCCGATTACCCTCAAGTTGAACTATTCGGAAATTCCGAATAGTTGCCGTGATACCCGATTCTTTTTCAATTGTTTTAATGTGTTCATTGATTGTGTTGACTCCAACATTGAACATTTCCGCCATTTGTTTTTGACTTGCCCAGAAGGTGCGTTCGCTAGAGTCATAGGTGAGAACCACTTCGATCTTGCCGTCGGAGTTGAATTTTTCGGGTTTTTGTGCCATAATGTCCTCATATTTTGGTAAATCAAAATTTTTTAAATCCCGTCGCTTGCGGGCATCGGGATTTTTTTATTACCTCAAAGTATAGCACAAATAAACAACGAGTAGGGATGCAATTACGAAAAATTCTAAGCGGGGTAATCTCGGAGATACAAGAGGTCGGGTCTCCACATGGAGACCCCAAAACGTAACAAGATAAGAACAATGCTTATTATTTACTAGGGGAACGGAGTCGGGGTACCCGGACTCGAACCGGGGGCCTCTGCGTCCCAAACACAGCGCGCTACCAGCTGCGCCATACCCCGAACTATGTGTCAGTATAGGTGGTTTTTGCTTAAAAATCCATGCCCAAATTTATTTGGCTACATCCGGCTGCTGGAAAAACTGTTGACGAATCGCTTCCGTCTGGTCGTATAAATCCGGCTGCATTGCACTCCATAAATCTTTTGGTGTGGCAATCTGGTATTGATAGCGGGTGGCGTAGCTCATCAGCCATGCAAAAAAAGCCTCATCGCCCAATTCGGTGCGAGTCGTGTGCAGCATTTGAGCGCCGCGCAGGTACACCGCGTTAATATAGGGACGCACTTCGCCATACAGATACACATTCGAGTCCACTTCGCCACTCAAGGCATACCGGTTTACCCGAAAATCCCACCACCAACCCGTTGTATCAGGGTGATAGCGTTCAAAATACAAATATTCGCTGTAGGTCGCAAATGCCTCATCCAGATAAGGATTCGTGGCGGGATCATTCCCGATAAGCGCATACCACCATTGATGGGCGACTTCATGCACGGTCAAAATCGTCAGCCAATCATTCGGCTGCCCATTCCAGATTCTAAACCATGCCTCCCCAACATACACCAGCCCTGAAAATTCCATCCCATCCGGGAAGTCTCCCTCTACTACCACGAGGCGGCTATAGGGATAAACCACCCCGAAAAGCTCCTCATACAAGGCAATCGCTTGAATAGTGGATTGCAGCGCGTGGTTTGGTGCAGTGCTATTTTGACTGTTATCCACCAAATAATAAAGTTCAACCACCTTGCCGGTGTTGGTCAGCTGGCTAATCCGTTGAAATTCGCCAATGGAAAGTGTTAAATCCCGTCCCGATTGGAGCTGAAATTCCCATGTATTGTCTCCCAAAAAGCGTACACTGCCCGGCCCGGCAATCTCCAAGCCACCCGGCGCATTTTCGAGTTTGAGCGTGACATGAAAATCGGAGGCTTCCGTCAGATTTTGCTCCCCCACCAACGCTGGGGCAGGCGTGTACCATTCCAGCCCACGGTTATAAATACCAACAGTAGGAAACCAGTGACCCAAATTCAATTGGCGGGCGGTATACCCAAAGTAACCCAACCGTCCGGCGGCAAAACCATCCGCAATCACCGGAATTCGCAGCACAAACTCCATTTTCATCGTCATCTGGCAGTTTTGTGGGAGGGGTTCGGGCAAGGGAACAGTCATGCGGCTCCGTTCAAGCTGCACCTCATCCACATTTTTGCCTTCTACAAACGACACCCCACCCAGATAAAAAATATCGGGGGTGCGGTTGGGTTCTACCTGAAAAACAAGTGTATCTAGGGTTACAGGATGCACATTAGTATAGGCAATGGTCTGATATACCCGTACCAATTTTCCTTCCCAATCCAAAAATGCTTCCATCTGATACTGGGTAAGTGGTGGGGTTTCCGTAAAGCAAGTGACAATCGGTGTCGCGGGTATTTCGGTTGCCTGCATCCGATTCTGGGTAATGCGCGTATCAGCAATAGGCATCATGGTTGGCGCACCGATTACCGTTGCAAGGCGGTCAGAAGTAGCAGTAACTATGACTGGTTCGGATGCCGTCGGGTTTCCGATACACCCCGCCAACAAAAAACCCAAGAAAAAAATCACACGTCTGAGCATAGACCACCCAACATTTTTGCCAGTTCGATTGTAGCATGAGCTACGCCGGAAAAATGAACACGCTTTTCCTACGAGATGCAATACAACAGCGCCGGATTATCTGCTTTTTCCACTTCATCAAGGTTAGAAACAGCAAGTTCCCCATGTTCGTAGAGATATTCAATGTGTGCGCCCACTTCTTCCAGCGCTAACAATACCTGATACCCATGGACATTGGCATACATGGCTTTGCTCACATCGCTGATGGTCACAGGGTGTTCCGCCTGACGAATAATTTCCAGAATCCGATTCAGTTTGGTGTGATGGTCGTGTTTAATCCCTTCAATGCGCTGGTACACATTTTCGATAGGGGTTTCATGCCCGCCTAACCCTCGTTCGATGCCCTCTATTTTTTTAATTTTTTCAAGCGATTCCAGATAATGCCCTAGCCCTGTCGAGTGTGTGATGCTTTCCGGCGCTTGATGGGGCGTGATGCGATTTAAAATATGGTCAGCCGTCAGCATGATTTCGCCGATACGGACGCACACCTGCCCGGAACAATGCCCCGGTGTATGGATAAATTCCATCCCATCTAGCATGATGCCTTCCTCTAGCGAAAAGTCAACGCTTTCAGAGCGAATCAACCGTTTGGCAAAGCCGTATAAATCCATCAGATTCTGAGTATGTTCCGCAGAAACGCCTGCCCTTTGCAAGTAAACCCGCAGATTTTTCGTTGAGACAATCACCCGTTCCTCATACGCCACCAGAATACGGCGGTCTAACGGATGAATGCCCACCTGTGCGCCCTTGAGTTTTTCACGGATAAAAGAGAGTCCGCCGTGGTGGTCAATATGTCCATGCGTGATAAAAATACGCTGAATATCTTCTAAACCCAGTTTTTCGCCAAAATCTTCGCGGACAGTGTGGAGTGCTGCCAGCAGATGCTCATTGGAATTACCATACCCCGACCCGCAATCCACAAGGGTCGGGATGCAATTGCCAACCAGAAGGTAGGTATAGGCGGTAAGGGTTTGAAAGGCTTCTACTGGCATTCGATAGATGCGAATACCCAAGCTGGAGTCGAATTTTTCAATGGCAGGTAACACACGCAACCCTTTCTAGGTTTTCTATTCTAGCGGGTTGCGGGCGGCTTTCAATACGAGTCCAATCCATGAACGTGTATCATAAAAAGATGGGCTGCCCATCCTGACCCATATTAAAACAGGGTGCGGTCAACCATCATGGCAAGGAACAACAGCGCTAAATAGGCGGTTGAGTATTTGTACATGCGTTTGGAGGCCAGCGCGGTTTTTTCCTGAATTAACTGCACCGAACGCCAGAGCAACCCAGCCCCCAACAGCAGCGCGGAGACAAAATAGAACAGACCGAGCATGGCAACCGACACAGGCACAAGCGTGAGCGCAAACAACAACAGTGAATAGAGCAAAATTTGTTTGCGGGTGGTTTCTTCGCCGCGTGCAACAGGCATCATGGGAACATCAGCGCGGGTGTAATCGGCGTTAACCAACAGCGCCAGCGCCCAACTGTGCGGCGGAGTCCAGTAGAAAATGATGGCAAAAAGCAGCCATGCTTCTACCGCCAAACTGCCATGAACTGCCGCCCAACCAACCAAAACGGGAATCGCGCCGGCCCCCCCGCCAATGACAATGTTCATCACGGTGTTGCGTTTGAGCAGCATGGTATAGAGGAAAATGTAGTAAATCGCCCCTGCCAACGCCAGACTTGCCGCCAACCAATTGACGAACGTCCCCAGCAGCGCGGTAGAGAGCAAAATAAGCGCCACCCCGTAAGCCAACCCCGCCATCGGTGAAATCCGCCCGGCGGCAATCGGACGTTTTTTGGTACGGGACATTTTGCTGTCCATATCACGGTCATAATATTGATTGACCGCACTTGACCCGCCCGAAGCCAATGCCCCACCCAAAATGGTCGCCAACAAAATATCCAGTGCAGGCACGCCGTTCGCAGCGATAATCATGGCAGTGACCGTGGTAAAAACCAGCAAAATGGCAATCCGGGGTTTGGTGAGTTGAACGTAATCGTTAATAACTGCTTTCATGGCTACTCCCTGTTGGTTGTTTTGCCAGCGCCACGTTCAAAGCAACCGCCGCTGCCCACATCGCGCCCGCAAAAGTGACGTGTAAAATACTAAAAAGGTCGCCAAAATCCGAGAAGATATACAGCGCCCCGATCGCGGCCTGAACCGCGTAAAGACCAAGCAAAACAATGGTTCCCCACAGACTGAAAGTGTCATGAGGGCGGTCTATGCGTACTTGCCAGACCAGAGACATCAAAATAACCCCCAAGAGCAGCACACTGCCACGGTGTACCCAATGGAGCAGGGCTGCCTCCGACGCAGTGTTGTCGCACAAAGGCCATGTTCCGCAGGCAGTAGACGAATGGCTGCCCACCACCAACGCTCCCGTCATCAACACCATAAAAATCATGAGCGTTGCGCCCTGTACCGCCAGAGGAAATTTATCCCCATTAACAACAAGCGGCGATTCAACAACAAGACTTGTGAGAGAAGCGACCAAACAACTTAAAATAATCACCGCAAATCCCAGATGTAACAGGGGGAGGGTGGTTTCAGCATGAACCAGCACATTTCCGGCCCCCATGAGGCTCTGCAAAGCCAGCAAACCCAACCCAAGATACAGGGGTGTGGTGACTTCAGGACGCTGGTGCATCAACCGCCGTGCAGCGAAGCCTGCCCCGACCATGCACAGCACGGTCAAGAGGGTGATGAGGCGGTGTGTCCAATCCAACCATGCCAGCGAATTTGCTAGTGGAGGCAGCACCCGGCCATCACACAAAGGCCATGTCCCCCCGCAACCGGTTTCAGCATGGGTCACACGCACTGCCGCCCCGACCACAATCAGCAGGAGGGTCAAGGCGGCGGTGAGGCTGACGATGCCAAAATAAAAACGCTCCGTGTAAGCGACTCTCATCGTCTCGCACTTTGTGGTCTGTACTGCTTGAGGACATACAGCATCAGCCCAAAACTGACCATGGCGACAATCACGATAAAAGGAATAATGACCCAATAGCGATTCAGGGTGGTATCCGGCCCTTCATAGGTAAAACTGTATGTACCGCTAATGGGATGGTCGTCCAATGAATTGACCGACCACAGCACATTGTAATCGGCTTTGACCATGCCTGCATCAATTTTTCCAATCACAACATTTGCTTCCGGCTGCTCGATGGCTAACTCATAGAGTTCATCGCCGCAGTCTTCACACTGGGGCAGCAGCGTAATCTGAGGGTCTTTGACTCCCTCGCTAAATTCGAGGCGCACTTCTTCAAGTTCATCTTCAATCACTGCACCGGGTTCGGGCGCAGCTTTTTCTAAGACCGCGTGCGCTGCCACAAGCCGCGCAAAACCTAAGACAACAAGGCTGGCTGCACTCAAAAAAAGAAGGTGGCGTTTCACGGTTTTGTGTCTTTTTTCACGGATAGACGATGGTGTTAATCATAGCAGGCTTACGCACAAAATAAAGACAAAAAAGGCTGCCTGAACGTAGGCAGCCACCCATACAACACGGAACACTACCAATAAACCACAATCCAGTACCAGTACCGCGTGTATCTAGTCTGAACTTAGCAGGCGTACCCCAAAAATCCCACTATAATAGTCAGGAACAAACGTTCAACGAGTGCTATAATAAGCCTATGCGAATCACAAATCTCACTGTAGCCAAAACTTTTGAAGACGTGGCGGATATGCTCCTGATTAAAGGGGAAATCATCCACCGCATTATGGCCT
The DNA here is from genome assembly GCA_964639245.1 of uncultured Anaerolineae bacterium. Classification (GTDB taxonomy): domain Bacteria; phylum Chloroflexota; class Anaerolineae; order Aggregatilineales; family J027; genus SB15. The sequence goes on along the minus strand of CAZXCU010000006.1, from coordinate 268,583 downwards.
ATCGCAACGCTGCACAGGTGATTGCCGAACTGCCGCGTGATTTAAATGCCATTTACGCCGAAGGAAAGTTAGAAGAAATTCCGCATATTGGCGCAACACTGGCGGAAAAAATCGAGGAAATGCTGACCACAGGCAAGCTCGAATTTTATGAACGGCTGGCAAAAGAAATCCCCCCCTCGATGCTGGCGGTGCTGCGCGTCAACGGGGTCGGGCCGAAAAAAGCCCAGTTGTTCCGCGAAAAACTCGGTATCATCACCCTTGAGGCGTTGGAAAAAGCAGCGCGGGCTGGCGAACTCCAAAATCTGCCGGGGATGGGCAAAAAAAGCGAACAAAAAATCATTGAAGGCATCGAGTCGCTGGCCCGACAAACAGACCGTTTGCCTATCGGGGCTGCTTTGCCACTGGCGTTGAATATTCTGGAAGATTTGCTGACCTTGCCCGAAGCCAAACAGGGGCATGTGGCAGGGAGTTTGCGCCGTTTCCGTCCGACAATTGGCGATATAGATTTGCTGGTCATGTCTGATACACCGGCTCCAATTATGGAACGCTTTGTTACACGGTCTGATGTGGCGCGGGTGTTGGGGCATGGACAGGCGAAAAGTTCAATTGAACTGGTGAATGGTCGTCAGGTGGATGTACGGGTACTCCCACCAGAAAAATATGGGACAGGTCTCGCTTATTTTACAGGCAGCCAAGCCCATAACATTCGGATGCGCGAATTGGCGCTGGAAAAAGGCTTAAGCCTGAATGAACATGCCTATACTGCCACCGATGGCAGTGGGCGCGAAATTTTGTGCGCGACGGAAGAAGAAGTCTATGCGGTGTTAGGTCTGCCATACATTCCGCCGGAACTGCGCGAAAATCAGGGCGAAATTGAAGCCGCCCAAAGAAATGCACTCCCCCAATTGATTGGTGAATCCGATATGCTCAGTAATTTGCATATGCACACCACCGAAAGCGACGGCAAAGCGACGCTGTGGGAAGTGGTCAACCATGCGCGAAGTCGTGGGCTGAAATATATCGTCATCACCGACCATTCACGCAGTCTTGGTGTGGCGAATGGGCTAAGTATTGAACGGCTATTGGCACAGCAAGCTGAAATTCGCGCGATGGACGCAGAAATGGGCGGGGAAATTCGCGTGCTGCATGGCACAGAAATGGAAATTAAAGCCGATGGCACGCTGGATTATCCCGATGAAATTTTAGCCCAGTTGGATGTGGTGATTGCATCGCTGCATGTGAGTTTGCGCCAACCCCGTGAACAAGTCACCCAACGGATGCTGAATGCCATTTCAAATCCGCATGTGGACATCATCGCGCATCCTACCGGACAGTTGATTCCCAGCCGTGAACCCGCCGATTTGGATATGGATGCCGTGTTTGAGGCCGCTAAACAGCACGATATCGCACTGGAAATTAATGCTAATCCCATGCGCTTGGATTTATCCGCGTCGTATGCCCGTCGTGCAGCGGAATTAGGGATTAAAATTACCATTAACACCGATGCTCATGCGCTGGAAGAATTTGATGTACTGCCCTATGGCATCGGGACAGCCCGTCGTGCATGGCTCACCGCCGAACAAGTCATTAATACATGGCCTATCGAACGATTTTTAAATTGGGTAACGCCAAGAGGTAAATAGGGCGCGATGGACGACAAAACACGCCAAGCTCCGAAAGGGGATGAGATTCCACGTCGCGGCTATGAAGGCCGACGCGATACACAATCTACAGGCGCATTCCGCCCTGTTTCTCCTTCACCAAGCAGCAAACCCATTGACGAAGAGGTGCCGCCGCGTCGTGGAACAGGCCCCTTGCCGGGCAAACCCATGCCGCCGTATCGGGGGGGGCGACGCGCCCCGCGTGACAGCGGCCTCTATCTGCCATGTTGGTCGCTGGTGGTGCTGGTCTTGGTAGTGGGGGGAGCCGCCGTTGGATTGATGATTTTTGTGCTTAATCTGGGCAGTGCGGCGCTGGTTGACCAGACCCCCCAAGTCATTATTGTGACTTCGGCGATTCAACCCACCCAAGCGGGTTTTAATGCACTCCCGACCGCGATTCCCGGTGTCCAAGTGACTCAAGATGAATCTTTACCAACGGTGGAACCGACTCAAACGTCTTTGCCGGGCGGGTGTCTGTTAAATCAACGGGTGGTGGTTTTTAATACGGGAACAGTCGGGTTAAATTTGCGGGAAGAACCCCGTCGTTCCTCCGAAGTGCAGTTTGTTGCCCGTGAAGGCGATACTTTGCAGGTGGTGGACGGCCCGCAATTTTTTGATGAGATTGAATGGTGCAAAGTAGAGAGTATTAGCCGCCCCGGTCAATTTGGGTGGGCAGCTTTAGAATTTTTAATCGCGGAAAGTGCAGCGCCGTAAGATGACGCATGAGATGGCTCAACGGGCGGAACAACTCCGCCGCGAATTACAAGAACACAACTACCGCTATCATGTTCTCAGCGCCCCGATTATTACTGATGGGGAATATGACCTGTTGTATCACGAACTGCGGGCGATTGAGGAAGTGCATCCCGAACTCATCACGCCAGATTCACCAACCCAACGAGCGGGTTTTGAACCGATTTCAGATTTGCCTAAAATCCCCCACATCAAACCCATTTTAAGCCTGAGCAACGCTTTTAGCACCGAAGACATTCTGGCGTGGTGCGAACGGATTAAACGGTTGCTCACGCCGGAAGATCGAGACAAACTCGATTTTGTGGTCGAGCCTAAATTTGATGGGCTGACAGTGGTACTAACCTATGAAAATGGCGTGCTGGTGCAGGCGGCAACCCGCGGCAACGGGGAGATTGGTGATGATGTCACGTCGAACGTCCGCACCATTAAAAGTATCCCCCTGCGGTTGATGGGCGAAAATATCCCGCCGCGTTTGGTCGTGCGCGGCGAAGTGCTGTTCCACAAAGATGATTTTAAGAAAATTAACGAAAAACAGGCGGAAGAAGGGTTGCCTCTCTATGTCAATGCCCGCAATACCGCTTCTGGCACACTCAAACAAAAAGATTCGCGGATTACGGCGACGCGCCCTTTGATTGGGTATCTCTATTCGATTGTCGATGCTGATGGCACTATTCCGCCGACTCAATGGGCAACCCTGCAATTTTTGCACGGAGCAGGCTTTTTAACCGCCAGCGAAGCACAGTATTTTGACAGCATCGAAAAAGCGGCGGTCTACTGCGAATCATTTGTGGAAAAACGCCACACCCTCCCCTATGAAATTGACGGGTTGGTCATCAAGGTTAATAGCCATGCCATTTTTGAAGAATTGGGGGTGGTGGGCAAAGATCCACGCGGTGCAACGGCTTATAAATTCCCTTCAGAAGAAGCCACAACCCGCCTAATTGGTGTGACCGCCAATGTGGGGCGAACAGGTGTGTTGACCCCAACCGCCGAGTTGGAGCCAGTTTTCCTGAATGTGACAGTCAAAAGTGCCAGCCTGCATAACTATGACTTGATTCGAGACAAGGATATTCGCTTGAGGGATCGAGTCATTGTCAAACGTTCCGGTGATGTCATTCCCTACGTCGTTGGGCCAATTGTTGAGGCACGAACAGGCGAAGAAACCCCGATTTTAGCACCGGAAACTTGTCCGATTTGTGGACAACCCGTGATCCGTCCCGAAGGTGAAGTGGCCTACTACTGTTCCAACCCCACCTGCCCGGAACGGGTCGCCCGCAATATCATCTATTTTGTGTCACGCGGCGCGATGGATATTGACGGGTTAGGCGAAAATGGTGTACGCCTGCTGCTGGAAAAAGGGTTGATTCATGATGAAGGCGATTTATTCTTCCTAGAGGCAGAACAACTGCTGGCCTTGGAAGGGTTCGCCCAGAAAAAAGTGGATAACCTGCTCAACAGCGCCGCAGCAGCAAAATCACGCCCACTTGCCCGACTCGTTGCCAGTTTGGGGATTCGTGGGGTAGGCAGCACGATAGCAACACTGCTAACCGCACACTTCCGCACGATGGACGAGTTGATGAACGCCACCCATGAACAAATTGATCAAATTGAGGGTATTGGGCCACATACAGCAGATGCGATTGTCGAATATTTCTCGCAAGCCCCCCACCTCGCTTTAATTGAAAAATTTCGGCGGGCAGGGGTCAATCTGGAAGATATTCGAGAAGCACCGACCAGCGACAAACTCGTTGGATTAACCTTTGTCCTGACAGGTTCACTCCCCACCCTCTCCCGTGAGGAAGCGGGGGCATTGATTGAATCGCATGGCGGTTCAGTCAAAGGGAGCGTCAGCAAAAAAACCCATTACGTCGTGGCAGGCGAAGCGGCAGGCAGCAAGCTCACCAAAGCGCAAGAACTCGGCATCCCTATTCTGGATGAACAAGGCTTGCTCAATTTAATTAACCCATAGGGGCAGCGATTCCTCCCCTTATCTAAAGGATTTCCATTGAAAGCCGTTTTACACACTGACCGCCTCAAAACGATTCACCGCCGCCACCCGTGGATTTACTCCAAAGCCATTAAACGTTTTACCGGGACTCCCGGCGCTGGCGATGTGGTGACCTTGGTAGCTGAGTCCGGCGATTTTCTGGCAAAAGGTCTCTGGAGTCCCCATTCCACTATCCGTCTGCGGGTGCTGACATGGGAGGATGAACCGATCGATTCCGATTTTTGGGAAGCGCGACTTAAACAGGCCATCGCATGGCGCGGCGAGATTCCATCCAATGAAGCGCGGCGCTTGGTTCATGCCGAAAGTGATTATCTGCCGGGCCTCATCGTGGATAAATATGGCGAATTTGTCGTCCTGCAAGCGCTGACTGCCGGAATCGAACGGCACAAATATGAACTGGCAGACATTCTTCATGGGCTGCTGCATCCACGCGGCATTTACGAACGGAGCGATGTTGATGTGCGGGCGCGGGAAGGCTTGCCTGAAGCCACTGGCGTTTTATTGGGCGAAAAACCGCCCGAACTGCTTGAAATCCATGAACATGGACATCGCTTGTTGGTAGATATTCAGCGCGGACACAAAACTGGCTTTTACCTTGATCAGCGCGAAAACCGCCGTATTTGTGCAGATTTTGTCCGCCCCGGAATGCGCGTTTTGAATTTATTTTCCTATACGGGTGGGTTCGCGGTGTATGCGTACCATGCGGGTGCCGACTCGGTGATTTCAGTAGATGCCTCCGAGTCCATTTTGGAATTAGCCGATAAAAATTTGACCTTGAACGGTTTCGTAGACACCCCATTAATTGCGGCGGATGTGTTTGAACTGCTGCGCGATTACCGCACCGAGGGCGAAACCTTCGATATGATTATTCTTGACCCGCCCAAGTTCGCCAAATCCGCTAAAAATGTTGAAGCGGCGCTGCGGGGTTATAAGGATTTAAACCTGATTGCATGGCAGCTATTGAATCCGAATGGCATTTTGATGACTTTTTCCTGTTCGGGGTTGGTTGAGCCGGACTTGTTCCGCAAAGTTGTTTTTGGCGCGTTGGAGGATTCGGGACGGGAAGCACAGGTTTTAAAACAACTCGAAGCGCCGACTGACCATCCGGTTGCACTGACTTTTCCCGAAGGACAGTATCTTAAAGGGTTGCTCTGCCGCGCTTTGTAATTTTTCTATCCCCTATCATTTGATTCTCATATCCTGTTTTTACAATCCGCACAAAACAGGAGCATAATGATGCAGTTATCAGGCAAAGTGGCATTGATTACAGGGGCGGGGTCGGGCTTGGGCAAGGCCACCGCACTTTTGTTAGCCAAAGAAGGCGCGAAAATCGCCACTTTAGGTCGTAACGACGACGAGTTGAAAAAGGTCGTTTCGCAGATTCAAAAAAGTGATGGGGAATCCATCGCTATTGTTGCGGATATTTCCAAGCCAGAGGAGATGCAGCAGGCCATTGAAAAAATTATCCAGCAATGGGGACGATTGGACATTGTTTTTGCCAACGCGGGTGTCAACGGCCTCTGGGCACCGATAGATGAAATTCCGCCGGAAGAGTGGCAAAAAACGATTGATATTAATCTGAATGGCACATTTTACACAGTGAAATATGCCGTTCCCTATCTGAAAAATCAGGGGGGTGCAGTGGTCATTACCTCCTCTGTGAATGGAACCCGCATGTTCAGCAATTCTGGTGCGTCCGCCTATGCGAGTACCAAAGCTGCACAGGTGGCCTTTGCAAAAATGATTGCGCTGGAACTTGCTAAGTACAAAATCCGGGTGAATGTTATTTGTCCGGGAGCAATTGAATCCAGTATCGATGAAAATACCGATAAACAACATCTGGAAAAAGCAAAAGAGCAGGTGGAATTTCCCGAAGGTGCGATTCCTTTAACTGATGGCAAAGCAGGTAAAGCTGAAGATGTTGCCAAGTTGGTTTTATTTTTAACTTCGAGTATGTCTGACCATATCACGGGTACAGAAGTCTGGATTGACGGCGCACAATCGCTGTTGCAAGGTTAGATAAAAAACAAGGGGGTCTAACCGCCCTTGTCTAAAATCGCTCTGCTAACTGCACAATCTTGGTACTGGTTTCTCGCCAGCTAATGCGGCTTAAGCCCATGTTTTCCCGCAGTTCATCCATGTCAATCCCGTTCAGGTAATGGCGAATCGCGCTTGTCCAGCGCAGGGTTTCAAACGAAACTTTGCCTTCCAATCCGGCAGCGCGGGCGGTATCCGTCAGCACATATTCTAAGTTACGGGCGGAACACTCAAAAATAAACTCTTTGGGCTGGTACTGCTCATAATATTCATCCAGCGCCTCCAAAAAGTGCTTATCCTCAATCACCAGTTTACGCTCTTTATACACATCTTGGGGTTTTAGGGGACGAATATGGACAACGGGGCATTCGGGGTGGCGGCGGTCAATGTGCTGTAGCATGATGTTCATGCACTCCCCTTTTTTGATGCCCGTTGCCAGCAGCAATCGCACCAGCAGTTCAGGACGAGCATCCGGTTTTTTGGCAAAGCGCATAGCGTGGGTTTGTTCCAGCAAATCATACACATCATACATCGACAGAATCGGTTGCAGGGGGGCGGGGCCAGACCGTTGAATCAAACCGAGGGCGGGGTCTTCGGGCAGAATTTTTTCCCTGTGCAGCCACTTGAAAAACACCTTGAGCGTGGTCACACGACGGGCATAACTTTTGCGGCTGCACGGCTTGTCCCGTCCATTTTCCAACCAATCCATAAAACGATTCAGGTCATGGGTGGTGATGTCATTAATCGGGCATTCATCGGTGAAATATTCACACAGCAGGTGCATATCTGAGGTGAAGTTTTTAATCGTGTTGAGCGTTTTGCCCTCTTTACGCAGGTAGTTTTGAAACGGAACAATCGTGTGAACCAGAGGTGAGTGTGCGGTCAGGTAGCCCGACTGCATAAAAAGCGGTAATTGCTGAGTCGCCATGTGACACCCTTCATGGTTATAAAAACATTTGTTCTCAGTTTCACATTAGCAAAAGGTTTAAGTTCTGTCAAGCAAGTGTTTGAACTTGGGCTAAATTTGTGTTAGTAGTAGCTTATTCAGACGTGTCAAAAGAAATGGGTTGGCAGTTTTCATCTCCACCCACCATCACCGGCGACCACGCATCCCCTGTTTTTTCGTAACAATTGCAGCGTGTCAGAGGGTCAGATTCATCGCCTTCCCAGAGAAAATAGTTGGTGCGAATCAAAAGACAATACGCGCCATCTTCCTGCGAAAAAATGTCCGGGCGCTGCACCCCGATTCCGCGATTATCAGAGTCATTGAGCAGAAAAATACGAATTTCTTCGTCCGGTAAATCGCCTACCCCAATGACAATTTCCCTTTCAACCATCAGAGTCACAAAAGCGCAGGGAAACCCGAGCAGCAAAATCAGCCAGACTGCCCCCAGAACCCAGCAACCGCATCCCCGCACCGGAGAACGTGGTGACGATGGCACGGGGGTTTGTGCTGGCAAAGGGAGCAGTTCTTCTTCCTCTATCGGATTTTCAACTTTAGCCCGCCGTTGAAAGGGAGAATCGCTCATAGTTATCGCTCCTGCTGGATATGGCGCTGGCGCACGGTCATCAAAACAAACACTGCGCTCACAATTAAAAACATCACGCCCAATGCCAGCAGTTTAAAAAGCTGGCTGTGGGTGGTTAGGGCGATGATGCCAAAACAGGCACAAAACGCATAATAGCCAATGGCAATTACCGCAGGGGAAAATCCCAACTCCTGTAGGCGAAAATGCAAATGGCCTCTATCGCCAGAAAAAGGACTTTTGCCCGCTAACATCCGTCGGCTGGCCTGCCATGCCAAATCCACCAGCGGCAATCCCATCACCAAAAGAATGGTTGCCATTTTTGCCCCGCCGATGATGCTCAAAACAGCAAGCGTATAGCCTAAAAAGGGTGCGCCACCGCCCATAAAAACTTTAGCGGGATAGAAGTTGTATGGCAAAAAACCCAAAGTTGCTCCCACCAGCGCCAAAGGCAGCAGACTCACACTCGTTTGGTCAAGCCGAAAGGCCGAATGAATAAAAATCATCAGCGCGGCAATGCACCCGACCCCCGCCGCTAAGCCATCCGACCCGTCCAGAAAATTGACCGTGTTCATCATCAAGCCTATCCAGAAGATCGAGATGAGGTAGACCACCAAGGGCGAACCCGTTGAAACCAACTTACCCGTCAGGGGATTGTTGAAATTTTCAATGATAATCAGGCACAGTACCGCGATGAGGCCAGCAGCGATTTGGGCAGCAAATTGCAGATTGGCATGAAGTTCATATTTGTCATCAAGAAGCCAAATGATGGCGACCAGTGTTCCGCCGGCAATGAGGCCAATAAAGCGGATAATTTCTTTATCGTCGGTGCGTTCAATGGGCATAAATTGGGCGAGGATCGCCGCAAGGGTGAAAGAAAAATATAAAGCAATCCCGCCTGTGCGGGCAATTCGCCCATGTCCTTGATGTCTGCCCCCCGGCACAGACACAATGCCATAATTTAAGCCAAAACGCTGTGCAAGGGGGGTTATCAGGTAAGCGGTCAGAAAAGCTGTGCCAAAAACCGTGATAAAAGCAAAGGCTTCCACGTTTAGCCTGTTCCGAATTGACGGTCTCCGGCATCACCCAAGCCGGGAACGATAAACCCGATATCGTTTAAGCGTTCGTCCAGCGTGGCGAGATGAATTTCGACATCCGGGTGGGCGGCTTGCAAGGCTTGCACGCCTTCCGGTGCGCCGAGCAGCCCTACAAATTTGATCCGTTGTGCGCCCCATGTTTTTAAAATCTGGGCAGTTGCAACGGCAGAACCCCCTGTTGCCAGCATGGGGTCAAGGATGAAGCAAATTTGAACGGTGGGTGCGACAGGGAGTTTGTTGTAATACTGAACGGGGCGGAGGGTTTTTTCATCACGATAGAGGCCAATATGCCAGACTTGGGCGGAGGGGAGCAGTTCTAAAATGCCATCGACCATCCCCAAGCCCGCCCGCAAAATTGGGATAAGGCCAATTTCCTCTTTTAAGATTTTGCCTTTGGCTTCTCCCATCGGCGTTTGAACCGTCGTATCATCTAACATTAAATCGGCGGTGGCTTCATAACAAATCAACATGGCGATTTCACGAACAAGCTGGCGGAATTGAGGGTGGCGGGTGTTCGTGTCCCGTAAAAGCGAGAGCTTGTGTTGAACAAGGGGGTGCTTAGAAATATGGAGCATGAGTTTCCCTCAAGATGTTAAGCGGCTTGATTTTACGCACCCGCCCCGCTTCTGTCAATTTGCTTGCCATTTGAGAATGACTATCCCAAGCGGCGGAATGGTTAAAGACAAACTGTGGTGAAAAGCGTGCCATGCCACCGAATCGGTCTGAATCCCGCCCATATTGCCGATGTTACCACCGCCGTAGGGGTGGGCATCGCTGTTGATGAGTTCTTTGTAAAAACCCGCTTTAGGGACGCCAATGCGATATTCATAACGCGGGACAGGCGTGAAGTTGCAAGCGACGACGAGAAAATCGTCGGTATCTTCGGCAAAGCGCATGTAGGTAAAAATGCTCTGTTCCGCGTCGTTGGCTTCAATCCATTGAAAACCGTTGGGATGATAGTCCTGTTGATAGAGCGCGGGTTGTTCCAGATACAATTTGTTCATGTCCTTAACCCACTGCTGCAAGGAACTATGCGTTGTCCACTGAAGCAAATGCCAATCCAAACCGCGTGTTTCGCTCCACTCGCGCCACTGCCCGATTTCTGCCCCCATAAAATTAAGTTTTTTGCCCGGGCTGCTGTATTGGTATCCATAAAGCAGACGCAAGGAGGCGAATTTTTGCCACCAGTCGCCCGACATTTTGTTGAGCAGCGAGCCTTTGCCATGTACCACTTCATCATGCGAAAGCGACAAGACAAAATTTTCACTAAATGCGTACATGATGGAAAAGGTAATTTCGTTGTGGCTGTAGCGACGAAAAACCGGATTGCGACTCATATATTTGAGCGTGTCGTGCATCCAGCCCATGTTCCATTTGAAGGTGAAGCCCAAACCACCTAAATAGGTAGGACGGGAAACCATCGGCCAAGCGGTTGATTCTTCGGCAATGGTCATGCTGCCGGGACATTCGCTGTGAATAATGGTGTTGACTTCCTGCATCAGCGTAATCGCTTCCAGATTTTCGCGCCCACCATATTTATTCGGAATCCATTGATTTTCCTTGCGCGAAAAATCGAGATAAAGCATCGAAGAAACCGCGTCCACCCGCAGTCCATCAATATGATATTTTTTTGCCCAGAACAACGCATTAGAAATGAGAAAATTGCGAACTTCGCTGCGCCCATAATTAAAAATATATGTTCCCCAATCGGGATGTTCCCCCTGACGAAAATCGGCGTGTTCGTAGACGTGTGTACCGTCAAAATAACTTAGCGCGTGACCATCTTTGGGGAAATGGGCTGGCACCCAATCCAGAATCACGCCGATTCCATGCTGATGGCAATAGTCCACAAAATACATGAAATCGGTGGGGCTGTCTCCATAGCGGCTGGTGGGGGCAAAATAACCGGTGACTTGATAGCCCCATGAACCATCGAAAGGATGTTCGGCAATCGGCATCAGTTCGAGATGGGTGTAATTCATGTCTTTGGCATAGGCAACCAACTCATGCGCGAGTTCGCGGTAGGTAAGCCATTCATTGTCTTCGCTGCGTTTCCATGACCCCATGTGAACTTCATAAATGGACATGGGCTGATTGAGGGGATTCACAGAGGCACGCTGTTCCATCCATGCCTGGTCATGCCAGTGATAGGACTCTAAATTGGCAACGACTGAAGCAGTACGGGGACGTTTTTCGGAGAAAAAGCCGTAGGGGTCGGTTTTTTCGACCCGATAATCATTTACCCGTGAGCGAATGTCAAATTTATAACAATCTCCCACTTGGACTCCCGGTATGAACAATTCCCACACGCCGCTTTCGCCGTGCAACCGCATCGGGTGAACCCGTGCATCCCATTGGTTAAAATCACCGACCACTGAAATTCGATAAGCATTGGGGGCCCAGACCGCAAAATTGACCCCCTCAACCGCGCCTTCTTTACGCAGATGTGCGCCCATTTTGTCGAAAATATAGAGATGGCGACCCTGCGAAAAAAGGTACAGGTCATATTCGGTAAAAATCGGAGCATAATTGTAAGGATCGGCGAAAGTGACTTCTTTTCCTTCATGTGTTTCTGCCACATAATGATAGGCAAAATCACGCCCCGCTAAAGTAAGTTCAAAAAAACCTTCTTCACGCAGGCGATTCATCGGGAAACGCTGGTCATCACGGACAACAGCCAGCGACTTGGCACGGGGATAAAAAGCCCGAATGGAGGTTTGCTGGTCGCCGAAGGGGTGTGCGCCTAATAAATCGAAGGGTGCGCCGTGAACCGCATTCAGCAGCGAGTTGATTGTGTCCGGGTGAATATCCGCCATGCTGACTCCAAAAATCATTTTGTGGTAATGGTAACACGGTGGATTGGATAAACGTAATTTTAAGTATCCTGTTCACGATAAATTTAGCGAAGGGGTTTCATTTTCTGTAGAACGGAAATGGGGTGATAAACAAACTGGCGCTTCTGAGAGCGCCAGCCGGGGTGAGGTATTTTTCACGGAAAGTTAAACGCGGGGGCGGCTGGCCCATTGGTCAATTTCACGTTCGGCTTCTTCGCGTGACCAGCCATAGCGTTCTTGGAGTTTGCCCGCCAGTTTGTCCCGCGAACCCTGAATCATTTCGACTTCATCATCGGTGAGGTCAGCCCACTGCTGGCGAACTTCACCTTTAATTTGTTTCCATTTGCCTTGAATGACATCCCAATTCATGATTTCTTCCCTTTCATGTCATGTTTACGATACTTTCAGACTAAGGGGAATTGCTGAAAGGCACATTAAATTTCATGGTGCTTTTAACGATTTCTCATGGGATGTTTATTGAACGAACGGCTTGCAATTGCCTGCAAAATCGCGTAAGTTTAGCGAAATTTTCCAAGCGAAAGACTAACAAAAAATGCCATCTCTGCGGGTGCTGGAAGTCAGCGGCACGCCCTATCAAATGGGCTATCAACACGGCAAAGCCTTTGCCCAACCCATCCGTGAGTTGGCGGCTGAGCGGCTTCATCTGAGCAGCGACGAAACATGGACAGGGCGTTGTTTACCCCGTCAGCAGGTGCTGGCCTTGGCAGAAGCCTGCTTAGAAGCGCACCATGTTTACTCCCCAGCGCTGATGCAGGAATTGGAAGGAATGGCAGATGCGACAGGACTCGCGCTGGCGGAATTGGTGATTGCAAACGGATTCACCGATTTTATTGATGTGATTTATAACGCGGATGACCCGATTGCTGTGCCAGCGTCACGGGGCAATGAATGTACCGCTTTTCTGGTGCATGGCGAAATGACCGAGACGGGGCAGGGATTTCTAGGGCAAACCTGGGATATGCACGCCAGCGCGACTCCGTATGTGATTTTGCTAAGCGGCAACCCGTCTCATGCCCCCGCTTTTTTAATGTTCACTATTACGGGTTGTGTCGGCATGGTGGGCATGAACGAGGTTGGCATCGCGGTAGGGATTAACAATTTGATGGGTGCAGATGGTCGTCCCGGTGTGACATGGCCGTTTGTCTGTCGGAAGGTGCTGGAACAGACCACCCTTGACGACGCGCTGGCGTGTATTTTATCGGCGAATCTGGCAGGGGCGCACAATTATCTGCTGATGGATGCTAACGGACGCGGATACAACATTGAGGCAATGAGTACCGTGTATCATGTGGAGGATTTGCGGGAAGGGGCGCTGGTTCATGCCAATCGCTGCCATGCGGAAGCCACCCGTGAAGTACAACGGCCTTTAGATGATGAACTCAAGGGCGATTCGACGACGCGCTGCCTGCGGGCAAGTGAACTGCTGGCAGATGTCCCCATTACGCCGGAAATTTTAATGGCGCTCACCCGTGACCGCAGCGATGGTGCATTTAGCATTTGTTCGATGTCCGAACCGCCGTTTTATACTGAAACTTGCGGAGCAGCGATTATGCGGCCTGCTACCCGTGAATTGTGGGGTGTGTGGGGGTTGCCGATTGAAAACGACTATGAGCGTTTTGTCGTGGGCGTATAAGGGTTATCGGTTGCAAAATTATGCGGAGTTTTCAATAATTTTTTCGCGTTTTGTCTCTTGATTAATCTGAACGTTTGTTCTATCATAGAGGGACACATAGTAATCTTTTTGCAGGATTGCTTAACCTCCCAAAAACGGTTATTTTCCCGTATAGATGCGTGAAATTTTAGAGCGTGGTTAAATGGGCATTACTTGGAAAAGCAATGCTTGGTACAAATGTCGGATTTGAAATTTGAAGGATTGAGCGACCATGAGTTTTTGTCAAATCATCATGTTAGGAAATTTAGGTGCCGACGCACAATTGAGCTACACACAAGCTGGTCGAGCAGTGTGCAGCTTTAACCTTGCGGTAAACCGTCAATGGACAGACAAAAATTCCAACGAAAAGCAAAAAGAGACAACATGGTTTCGTGTTTCTCTCTGGGGGCAAAAAGCTGAAAATCTCCATCAGTACCTTACTAAAGGCTCACAGATTGTTGTCATTGGCGACAGAGTTCAAACAAGAGTCTTTACAGGAAACGATGGTCAGCCAAGAGCTTCGCTCGAAGTTACCGCCTCTGATATTAAGTTCGTTGGTGGGGGGCGTAGCGAAGGGGGTGGCACACCGCAATATACCGATGCCGATTATCCTTATGGCGGGGGAGCAGGTGGCGGCAACGATTACGGCGGGACACCAGACGTAGACGATATTCCGTTCTAAGGCGGAGCGTTGCGGATAAACAGGTGATAAGCTGCTTCAGTTGGAAGTGGCTTATTTGTGTTGGCTGCGTTAAGCTAATCGCCAAATGATTGAAAGTTGAGTGATGCAAAAACCAAATCGGATTCAACTGGAAATTCCCGCCAGTTTACGGGCAGTGTATGCCAATTTTGCGCTGATTATTCATACGGCTACCGAATTTTACGTGGATTTTGCTCAAATTTTACCGGGGATTCCCAAATCGCAGGTGCATACGCGGGTAGTGATGACCCCCACCCATGCCAAAATGTTGTACAAGGCACTCGGCGAAAATATCGAACAATACGAAGCCAAACACGGCAAAATCGAAGTTCCCGCGAACATCACACTAGCAGACCAACTTTTTGGTGGGGTCAAACCCCCGGAAACACCCGGTCAGGAGGATGCAAGTAATGGCGAATGAATTAGACCGCATCGGGGATTCGATTATTGCGTATTTTGAAATTAAGAATGAGGTACGGGAAAACGCGCTGAGTACCTCCCGCCAACTGACCCGCCAATGCGCCAATACGATTCGGGCGATTCATCGGCGGGAATGGGAGGACGCTAAAAAAATGCTAGACGACACCCGCGCTACCGCCCACGCCATGCACGAATTGCTCATCAAACATCAGGATTTGTACTATACAGGCTATACCCAAGATGCGCTCAAGGAATATGTCGAAGCGCAGTTGATGTATGCGTTTGTGCGCGGCGAAGCCATTCCCACCCCCGAAATGTTAGAGGTGATTCCGAGTACCTATATTAACGGGATGGCGGAAGCCTCTACCGAATTGCGCCGTCAGATTTTGGATTTGATCCGGCATGGAAATAATGGCGAGGCCGAACGGTTATTAGAGGTCATGGATTCGGTGTATACCATTCTGATTACAATGGATTTTTCAGATGCAATTACGGGCGGGTTGCGGCGGCGAACGGATGTAGTGCGGAGTGTGGCGCAAAATACCCGTGCGGATGTAACCATGAGTTTGCGCCAACAGAGCCTAGAGCAAGCCCTTGAAACAGCGCTGCGGAAATTGAGCAGTGGCGAAAGTTAAAGAGGTTCGTTCCGCCCCGCCGCTCATTACCGCCAGTGAAATTGGGCGGCATTTGTATTGTGCGCGGGCGCTGGCCTATGACCGTGCCAACCCCGCCATAGCCGATTCGTCCGGTTTTTTGACCCTGTGGCGCTGGCTGCGACATCCTTTTCGGGCGGGGGTATTGACGCTAACACTGGTGGTGATGCTCGTTGCAACACAACGGGTAGAGATTACGCTCATTGGCGTGTTCGTCAGCCTGTTTTTGTTTATCCTGCTGCGTTTCATCTACCGCCGGATGCGCGAACCCAGCAAAGATATTGTGTTTCATGGGGTCAAAGCCCATCCCAATCATAAAACGCTGGTCGCCCGTCAATTTGGGTTGGTGGGCCAGCCCGATTATCTGCTCGATATGGACGGGTATAAAATTCCGATGTTGTGTAAGGATTTGCCCTCACCGCCAACCCCCTATCAATCTCACATTATGGAACTCATTGCTCACGGGATGCTGGTGGCGGAAAATGAGCCAAAACATCCGCTTTACGGAGTCATCCGGTATGAGGACGGGCGCACCTTTGAGGTGGATTTTGACGAGGACGCGGTAGAAGAACTGTCCCGGATGATTGATGAAATGGAAGTCAATCGGTTGCTGAAGGATGTCCCCCGGAATCATGAAGAACGGCGGCGCTGTTATGCGTGCCGCTATCGTCAGGATTGTGAGGAGAGTTTATTCAAATAGTCAGCTATGCGCCCTTCAAAAATCAGTCACATCCTGTGAGAGTTCTGATAAAATAAAACGAATGAACATTTGGAGTGAGTAACCCCATGCCAACAGCACCCTGTCTGCACATTAAGGATGGAGACCGCGAAGGCAATCAAATCGACCTTCGCACGTTTCCGTTTACGATTGGACGCGCCCGCGAATGCCATTTTGTGATTGATTCACCGGATGTCTCGCGTTTGCATGTCGAATTCGGGTTTGACCATCAACAGGTGTTCGTGATGGACATGGGCAGCACCAACGGCACCTATTTAAATAACCATCCGCTTGAACCGCGTCGCCAGACCAAACTTCGCGCCGGCGATGAAATTAACGTGGGAAATGTCATCACTTTTATTTTTGATGACCCCGCCACCACCGCACAAATTTCGGAAGTCAAACTGCCTGTTCCCGGTTTACGTTTGGACGACTCCGCCGCACAAGTTTATCTTAACGGCGAGCGGCTTGACCCGCCGCTGAGTCCCAGTCAATTTTCGCTGCTATCGCTGCTGTTCAATAATGAAGATGCCGTTGTGACCCGCGAAGATATTCGGAAATATGTTTGGGACGGGGATTTGACAGTCAATGACCAGACGATTGACGCGCTGGTGAGCCGCTTACGAAAACGCCTGATGGAAGCCGATGAACAACATGATTATATTGTGACCCGACGCGGTTTTGGCTTGATGTTTCGCAATAAGCGCCTGACCAAATAGAGTCAGCAAAGCGTTGTTTGATAAGAGGTTAGGCGTTAGGCAGTCTATCTTTTTTCCATCTATAGTGAAAACGTATTAACTTAATGGTTGAAGTTCCCCCCTTCAACTATGGGTTGCTCCCCCCGAAAGCCGAGATGGGCATGTGTTTTCCCCCAGATGCCTCTCTCGCTTTTTTTTTGCGATAATCTTGTAAAATAGCCGTGTTCCAAACGTGAGATGTAACAGAGCGTATGTCCATTTTAACTACCAGTGACCTCAGTAAATTTTTTGGTGCGGATGAAGTTTTTGATGATGTGTCGGTGAGCGTACCACAAGGCGCAAAAATCGCGCTGGTGGGGCCAAACGGCGCGGGCAAAACCACCCTGATTAATATTCTGGTGGGGTTGGAATCCCCTTCGGCAGGCACCATTCAAATCGCAAAAGGCATACGGTTGGGCTATTTGCCGCAGCGCCCCGAATTACAGGGAACGCATACCGTTCATGAGGAAATGCTCGCCGTATTCGCAGCACTGCGTCAACAAGAAGCCGAACTCGCTGAGCTGGCAGCCCATTTGAATGATGGGGATGAACAGCTGCTGGAACGTTACGGCAAAAAACAAATCGCGTTTGAGGAAGCGGGTGGCTATACCTATGAAATACGTATCCAGCAGGTACTCCAAGGGTTGGGTTTCCCGAAAGAGATGTACGACAAACCCTTGAATCAGCTTTCGGGAGGGCAAACCACCCGGGCGCTACTGGCGAAACTGCTGCTGGAACAACCCGATTTGCTGGTCTTGGACGAACCCACCAACCACCTCGATATTCGAGCGATTGAATGGTTGGAAGGCTTTCTCAATCAATTTCCGGGCGCTGTGCTGATCGTTTCCCATGACCGTTATTTCATGGATAAGGTCGTGACTCATATCTGGGAATTGGATTGGGGTGGATTAGAGGAATATCGTGGCAATTACAGCCACTATTTGCAGCAGCGCGAAGAACGGTATGAACGCCGTTTGAAAGAATATGAAGCGCAGCAGGGGTTTATCGCCAAAGAGCAGGACTACATTCAGCGTAACATCGCCGGACAAAATACCGCACAGGCCAAGGGACGTTTGCGACGATTAGAACGTCTGATGAGTGGCACAGACCGGCGTGGGCGAACAGTTGAAAATGCGTGGCTCAAAAAACGCCCCCCCAAGCGACGCGGATTCAGCATCCAGTTGCAGGCGAATATCCGCACCGGCGACAAGGTGCTGACCACAGAAAATCTCACGGTTGGCTACGACACCCCGCTTTTTTCTGTTCCGAATTTTACGTTGTATCGGGGCGAAGTCGCGGCGATTATCGGGGCGAATGGGGCAGGCAAAACCACCTTTCTCAAAACAATTCTAGGGAAACTCGCGCCGATTGAAGGAGAAGTTCTCTGGGGCGCACAAGTGCATATGGGGTACTTCGCCCAGGCACATGAAGATCTAACCCCCCAGAATACCCTGCTGGATGAAATTACCCGCCTTAAGGAAATGTCTCTCAGTGAAGCGAGGAATTATCTGGCGGCCTATCTTTTTACCGGGGATGATGTTTTCCGTCAGGTGAGTACCCTTTCCGGTGGGGAACGTGGACGACTCGCGCTGGCGAAATTGGCGCTTTCTCAAGCCAATGTCCTCTTGCTAGACGAACCAACCAATCACCTTGATATTCCCTCTCAAGAATTGTTACAGGACGTGCTGGCGAATTTCGCCGGAACGATTCTGATGGTCAGTCATGACCGCTATATTATTGATGCGCTGGCTTCGCAAATCTGGCACGCCGAAGACGGTCAGATGACCATTTTTGAGGGTTCGTATGCCGATTACTTAACCCGCCGCGCCCAAGAACAGGAACAGAAAAAAGCTGACCAGCGCAAACCCGAACCCGAAAAAGCCAAATCCAACAATCATCGGGTGCGTGGCCTGACCCCTTACCAGCGCGAAAAACGAGTCCACGAGCTTGAATTTTTGATTCACACCCTTCAAGATGAACTGGCCGAAATGAGCAAGGCAATGGAAGCCGCCAGTATTGCCGGAAAAGTGGAGGAGGTACTTCGTTTGCACCAAGACCACAACCTCAAAGACAGCCAACTCAACCATGCGCTAGAAGAATGGGCAGAATTGGCGGAATAATCTCCTATACCAATTGGGGGGAGTCACAAAATTGGTTCTATACCAATAGCACCAAAAGCCTGCTACATTTAGAAATATGGTACTGCAAATCATTGACCCACTTTATATGGACATCCCGTTAGACCGTGCCTCGGAAGAGCCAATCTACCAGCAATTGATACGGCATTTTCAGGCGCATATCGCTAGCGGGCGTTTGCAAGCAGGAACTCGCCTACCTCCCAGCCGCGACCTTGCCCGTTCCCTTAAAATTGGACGGATTAGTGTCGTGAGTGCCTACAATGAATTGCAATCGAAAGGTCTCATTTCTGCCCATCCCGGACGGGGAACTTTTGTCTCTGGGGGTGAACAAACCAGAAAGGTCACACCCAAAACCCATGCCCAGAGTCAGCCTGTCCCACACCAGAATATGCGGGATATTCTGCGTTTGAATCATAAACCGGGCGTGATTACCTTCAATTGCGGCGCACCGCCAGATGAATTTTTGCCTGTGGAAGCCTTTCATACTGCGCTGGATCTGGTGTTGCAGAAAGATGGGGCATCGGCGGTTACCTATGAGGAAACCGAAGGCTATACACCGCTGCGGGGGGCTATCCGTGATTTTATTACCTCACAGGGGATTATCACCCGCGCTGAAAATATCCTGATTACGGGCGGCGCACAACAGGCGATTGACCTTGTGCTACAAACGATTCTTGCGCCGGGCGATGCAGTGATTTCAACGAATCCCACCTATCTAGGTTTTCTGGATATTGCTCATGTACGGCGGTTAAGTCCAATCGGGATTCCAATGGATGAAGATGGTTTGTGTCTGGATACGCTCGAAGACGTATTAATCGACTATCATCCGAAACTCCTGTATCTCAACCCCACTTTTCACAATCCTACGGGTTCAACGATGTCCATTCATCGGCGGCGGCAGCTTTTGCGGCTGGCAGAACAATATGATTTGATGATTCTGGAGGACGGGGTTTACCAAGAAATGCACTTTGATGAATCTGCTCCCCCGCCCTTAAAAGCCCTTGATGAAACAGGGTTGGTGATTCATGTGAGCAGTTTTAGCAAAATTCTGCTGCCGGGAACCCGCATCGGGTATGTGGTGGCGGAAGGACAAGTCCGTGAGCAATTGGCACGGGTCAAAGCAGCGACAGATATTTGTACGCCCGGCCTGCTGCAACGGGCGGTGCATCAATATATGAAACGCGGCTACCTGCCGGGGCATTTAGACCGCATCCGTCATGTGCTGCGTGACCGACGGGATGCCGCCGTCGAAGCTGCCCAACGGTATTTTCCGCTCGAAGCCAAGTGGAAAGTCCCCAAGGGCGGGTTATATATGTGGTTAGAATTGCCGGATTCTGGCCCAACCGCCGCCGAGTTGTATATGTGCGCGGTGGAGCATGGGGTTGCGTATGCGCTTGGCACGCTGTTTCATACAGATGGTGAAGGAGCGCGGCATATTCGGATTAATTTCGGATCCTACCCCCCGGATAAAATTCACGAAGGGTTTAGACGGTTGGGCGCAGCTTGGGAGGACTTCCAGAGCAACAATATTCAGCGCCGACCTATTTTATAACAACAAAAGAAATGAGGAGAATTTCACCGATGAGCAAAGGGACAAACGGACATACCCCACAAACGGGAACGGAAACGGTCAAGCGCGGTCTCGCGCAGATGTTAAAAGGCGGGGTCATCATGGATGTGGTGACACCCGAACAGGCACAAATTGCGGAAGCGGCAGGTGCTGTCGCTGTCATGGCGCTGGAACGGGTTCCGGCGGATATTCGCGCTCAGGGGGGGGTGGCCCGCATGAGCGACCCCGACATGATCGAGGGGATTATTAAAGCGGTCACAATTCCGGTGATGGCGAAATGCCGCATTGGACATTTTGTGGAGGCACAGGTCTTAGAAGCACTTGGCGTGGATTACATTGACGAAAGTGAAGTGCTGACCCCCGCAGACAACGACTTCCACGTCAGCAAACACAAATTCAAAGTGCCGTTTGTGTGTGGCTGCCGCAATCTGGGCGAAGCACTCCGTCGGATTGGCGAAGGAGCCGCCATGATTCGTACCAAAGGGGAAGCGGGTACAGGGGATGTGGTCGAAGCAGTGCGTCATGCGCGGGCGGTGCTGGGGGAAATCCGCCATCTCCAGACCATGCCAGAAGAAGAATTGATGACCTACGCCAAAAATATTGGTGCGCCCTATCATCTGGTTGTGGAAGTCGCCCAAACAGGTAAACTGCCTGTCGTCAATTTTGCAGCAGGGGGAATTGCGACTCCGGCAGACGCAGCCCTGTTGATGCAAATTGGCGTGGACGGGGTGTTTGTGGGCAGTGGCATTTTCAAAAGCGGCGACCCCGAAAAACGCGCCAAAGCGATTGTTGAAGCCACCACCCACTACAACGATCCCAAAATCATTGCCGAAGTCAGTCGTGGACTGGGGGAAGCGATGGTTGGCATCAATGTCAGTGTGATGCCTGAAGCTGATAAAATTGCCGGGCGCGGTTGGTAAAATCCCACAAAAATTCTGGGCGAGTTCGTGGCTCGCCCATACACTACAACACAATTTCTCTATGGAACACAAAAAATCAATGAAAATCGGCGTACTTGCCCTTCAGGGGGCATTTATTGAACATCAGCACATGCTGGAACAATTGGGAGCAGAAGTGGTGCAGGTGCGCTTGCCAGAACAGCTCAATGGCTTGGATGGACTGATTATCCCCGGCGGAGAAAGCACCACTATCGGTAAACTGGCGGCCCAATTTCATTTGCTTGAACCACTCAAACACTTTGCTCAAGAAAAACCGGTCTGGGGAACCTGCGCGGGTCTGATTTTTCTCGCTAAAAATATCGGGCGTGACCAACCGATTCTCAATGTGATGGATATTGAAGTCAATCGGAATGCGTTTGGACGGCAAATAGACAGTTTTGAAACCCTGCTGGATGTTGCGGGGCTAGATGCGCCGTTCAAGGCCATTTTTATCCGCGCCCCCCTCGTCACATCAGTTGATGAAAGCGCCGGGGTAGAGATTATCGCGGCGCTAGAAGATGGGCGGATTGTGGGGGTGCGGCAGGGAAAATGGCTGGCAACGGCCTTTCATCCCGAATTGACCGATGACAACCGCCTGCACGCCCTGTTCCTGCAAATGGTCGAACAGGCGACAATCCCCACTGCCGAAAATTCATAAAAAATGGGCAGATTCTTTCTGCCCATTTGAATGTTGTTACGCCTATTGAACGGTTAGGCTAAAGGGGGCGGGTTGGCGCGTTACCGGCGCAATCCCGGAAATTGCCAACACGACCCGTTCTGCGCCTGTGACATCTAAATTGATGGCCTCTGGCATGGGTTGACCGGGTTCAATCAAGCGGGTTACGGTGGTTTCTTCGCCATAAACAATCGCTTGCAGCAGATAAGCCTGCGGCACAACATTGGTAATGCGTACCCACCCTTCCGCCAGCCATGCGTCGTTGGGCTGTTCAAAATCATCAGCAAACCCGATTTCAGGGATGGACACATCATCTAGGAGCCAACCTTCTAAATCGGTGGCTTGGTCGGTCACAAAATCAAAGCGCACCAGAATTTCATTCCCCGCAAAGGATGACAAATCAACGGATTGTTCCATCCATTCTGCCACACCGCCGCCGCCACTCCGCTGGCTGTAACCAGTGGCAAAAGCGCGGTCATAGGGATTTTCGCTGGTCATTTGCGGGGTGGTAACGACCTGCCATGTTGCACCGTTGTCGGTGGACACGCTCAAATAGCCGTAATCCCACAAATCTTCAATTTCGTACCATGTCCAGAAATTAAGCGTTGCCGAATCGACTCCCGTTAAATCAAAGCGTCCGGTGAGGCGAGCATTGCCCTGATTCCCGCGCTGCGACCAGTAGAAATAGTCGCCGGAGTGCGGGTTGGTGGGAACAATTTTGGCGGTTTCTTCACCATCCAAGCTAATGGTCAGGCTTTGTGCGCCGTTGGGGTTGAGGGTGTAATACTGTGTGCCGTACTGATTCGCGGCGCGGGCAGGGATTTCAACCGGAATTGCCCCCAATTCCTCAGTTGGCTGCACCAAATTCGGCGGAAATTCCAGCAAGGTATGGGCAAAGCGACCATCTTCAACGGTGGGGTCATTCAAATAGTTGGTAATCACCCAATCGGCAAACACTGAATCAAAGGTGACGGTTTCGCCAGTAGCAGGGTCTACCGCGCCATATTGTTCTAGCGCCAATTCCAACCCAATAACATCATCATTCGGCTCATTCGCCACATAGTAGAGCCATTCTTCGCCATACTGCTGGGTGATATAGGTCAAAAATAGGGAAGACGCGCCATAGTAGGCAATGGTGTTGCCCATCGGCCAGAAATTGAGTTGATTGCTGGTACTGCTGGTCAGGTAAAAGGTCTGAAAGCCCGTGCTGAAATATTCCGGCACTGCCAATAAACTGCCCAATTCCGCTACGCCTTCAATGTACCAAGTGGCTTCACTATCATCCCGTCCGGCCTGTACCAGATGTTGAAACTCGTGCGCCCACACCGAAAGATAGGTGATGGGGTCGTTCATGCCGACTGCCATGATGAGGCTATTGACTTCATTAGAACTGGGGAAAATTTCATCAGGATAAGCGTCAGTATCATTGTACAAACCCGCGATACCCGGCCCTGCGTTAAAAACATTAAACACGTAAATATGAGGGTCGTTATCAATATCCACTTCTTGCCCGAAAAGACGGCGGGTGGTGGGAATAATCCGTTCTTGAATGGTGCTGGTGATGAATTCAGCTTTGTCCTGTTCATAATCCATGCCCAATTCCACCCACAAATAGACATCTTCACCTTTGGCAGCCAGTTCAAATTGTAACTCGCGGGTTTCAACCCCCTCTGAGCCTGCCATCGTGAAAATTTCAATCTCGCCCACCTCATACACCGGACGGGTTTCAAGGATGATGGTGTTGGGGTCAAGACCGTTCAAGCGCACCGATAAATCGACCGGATCACGCGAGGGAATGGGACTGTTGGCGATGGTTTCCAGATTGTCTGTGCCGGGGGTGACGGGTTCTTCTGCTAGCGCCCCACTCGCAAAAACCGCCAGCACAAACAGAACAGCGCAAAATCTTCGCATTGGGTTTTCTCCATTGCATGAAAAGCATATCGTTAAGCCTAATGCAAGTTACCCGATTTGAACAACGACTTTTAGCGGATTTTTATTTCCGCCCTTTGCGGCGTAGGTGAGGCGGTGGAGTCCAGCCGAAGGGGGTTTCGTCCAATTTATCCAGTTCACGCTGCCGCGTCAGCACCGCCGGACGCACCACTAAAGGGCCACGCGCTTGACGACGCGCCAAACGACGTAAATCTGCTGCATAGAGCGTGCGCCGCTCATAATCCTGTGCGTGCAGCGCAGCCGAGGCAATCCCCCGCGCTGCGATATCGACGGGCAGGGGCATCATGCTACCTGTAAACCAACTTACCGGCGGTAAAACTCCCAATGTCGAAAGGGTGGTTAAAATCGGGGTACGAAAACCCGGCTCAAACAACAGGGGCGCTCGGATGATGACCCATTCCAAGCCGCTGTTTTTGAGGTACTCTTCGGCATCCCGTTTGCTACGAAGATAGTCTTGGGGAAGTTGAGCAGGCAGCCCAGTAGCGCTCAAAAAGACAAAATTCAGCACGCCGTCACTCACTGCCATACCAATCACATGCCGCGCCGAAACAAGGTTAATTTGCTGGTAGGTTAAGCCGCGTGCGGGGTCTGATTTGACACTACCGACCAGATGCACCACCGCATCATGACCGCGTGCCAATCCCTTGAGACTGGCCCGATTCCAGATGTCGCCTTCCAGAACCCGCACACGGTTGGCAATCGCAGCAATTTTTTCCTGCTGGTCAGGCCGTACCACCACACTGACGGATGCGCCGCCTTCTAGCAGGGCAGCCACAACCCGAAAACCTAAAAATCCGGTTGCCCCCGTGATGAGAATACGGGGCGATTTTACAGTTCTAAATTCCACCGTGCAATTTCTGGAACTATGGTATGGGCGGTTAAATCGAGGTGAATGGGCGTAAGGCTCACATAGCCGTTGTGCAGCGCCCATAAATCGGTATCTACGGTATCAATATCCCCAATCGGTTCATCCCCGCCAATCCAGTAGTAAGGCCGTCCGCGTGGGTCAAACCGTTCGTCCAAGCGATCCCGGTATTCACGCACGCCTTGACGGGTGGATTTCCAGCCCTTGACCTGCCCTTTGGGAACATTGACGTTCAAAATGGTCATTGGCGGGAAGGGATTTTTAACAAAGGCCGCTACGACCTGATGGGCGACTTCCGCAGCATTTGTGTAATTAGCATCTGGCGAACGGTCATCCAGCGAAAAAGCCACCGCAGGCAAACCAAAAATTGCCGATTCCAGCGCTACCGAAACCGTGCCACTATAGGTCACGTCCTGCGCTACATTTGGCCCTTGATTGATACCCGAAACCACGAGATCCACCGATTCTTTGATATAGCCTAACAGCGCCACCGCGACACAATCTGAGGGTGAGCCGTTGACCGAATAAGCCTCAATGCCCGTGGCATATTCTTTGAGATGGCGCACGCGCAGAGGACGTTCTAGGGTTTTTTTGTGTCCGGTGGCGCTCTGATTTTCCTCCGGTGCAACCACCGTCACTTTGCCAAAGGGCAGCATCGCTTGGGCTAAGGCCAGCAGTCCCGGCGCTTGGATTCCATCGTCATTGGAAACGAGAATGTGCATGTTATTCCTCTAACTTCAGTAAAGTTTCGTCTTTGAGGCTGGATTTCATTAACATCACCGGATCAAGCAGCATAATCAGCCGTTCTTTGACATCGGTAATGCCAACAATATGTTCCGCCCGTTGGGTGAGGGGAGTCTGATTGATGTCTTCTGCGTTCAAATTGATCACATCATCTACATCATCGACCACAATGCCATAGACTCCGGTAGTGTCATTTCGCAAAAAAATAATCGGGGTGGTCAGTTTGAGCGCTTTATCCGGCGAATTGAAGCGCACCCGTAAATCGATGACCGGGGACATGCTGCCACGAATATTGACGATGCCGAGTACCGCCGGCGGCATATCTGGTACAGGGGAAATAGCAACCATGTTGACGACCTCAAAGACCGACAACACCCCCACCGCGTACCACTGCGCCCCGACCCGAAAGGTTAAATAAGATTTTTGACCGCTACTCAGCAACATTTTTCTTGAGACCTTTGGTAAGTTCAATCAGCAAGGGCGCGATCTGGTCGAGCGGCACGACATATTCACTCCCGCCGCGTTCAATTGCCGCTTTGGGCATCCCGAAAACAATGCTGCTGGCCTCATCCTGTACAATGGTTCGTGCGCCTTTTTGCCGCATTTTGAGCAACCCGCCCGCGCCGTCCTCGCCCATGCCCGTCAACACCACCCCAATCGCATTGGGCCCGTAAACATTCGCCGCAGATGATAACAATACATCGCCAGAAGGAACATGTAAACGGCCTTCTGTCTCCCGACTCAACACAAAACGCCCATCAAAAGAAAATTCAAGCTGCAACCCACTGGGCGCGATATAAATATGCCCTTCGGCGGGACGTTCGCTGGCTTCGGCAATCTTCATGGTCAGGGGGGTTAAGCTGCTTAACCAATGCAGCATATTGCCCACAAATTCACTCCCGATGTGCTGAACAATCACAATTGGCAGAGGAAAATCGGCGGGCAGGGTGCGGATAATAGCTTCCAGCGCGTGCGGCCCCCCGGTGGAGGACACAATCAGTACAATTTCCAGCCGTTTGCCCACGCCGGGATAGCGATCTATCAAATCGGTGACTCTTAAATCGGTTCGCCAGCGCCTCACCACATTGACATGGGCCATTGCCCGTAATTTTTTAATGAATTGCTGGTTGGCATCTTCGTCGCGGTCATTGATGGGTTTGGGTGAAACATCCAGCGCGCCGACTCCGGTGGCTTTGGACATCAACTCGGCATCATCCAGAAATAGCTGATTTGCCATCAGCACGATGCGGGTGGGATTTTCGCGCATGATGATTTCTGTTGTCTGGAACACATCCATGATCGGCAGTGTGACATCCATCACAATTAGATGGGGATGAAGCGATAAATTCAGGCGCACTGCTTCTAAACCGTTGGCGGCCTCCGCAATCACGGTCATATCATGGGTGCGGTTGATGAGTTCAACGATGACACGCCGCGCAATTAAGCTGTCATCCACAACCAGCACACGAATGATTTCACCGGGGTCGGGCAGAGGGGCAGTCATTTCTTTTTATTCGCTTCCCACGGAACGTATTGATGAATGACTTCTAATAAATGTGCCTGCTCGAATCCACTTTTGACGATGTAGGCATCTGCTCCCACTTTTAGCCCACGTTCCCGATGTTCTTTGCTTTCCAAAGATGTGACTAGAATAATCGGTACATGCCCGTAAACCTTGCTCTGCCGGATCCATTCAACCAGTTCAAATCCGTTGATACGCGGCATTTCAATATCCGTGACCACCAGATCGAACGGTTCAGTTTCCAGCATCGCCAGCGCTTCTACCCCGTCATTCGCGGTCATGACATCATAACCGGCTCCGGTCAAAATGTTGCGTTCAAGGGTACGGGTGGTAATGGAGTCATCCACCACCAGAATACGCGGCGGCGGAACTTCTTTTTCATCTTCGGGTTTGCGCTCCACAATGATGGGTTTGCGGCTGATACGTCCGCCCATCGCCGATTTGATCATGTCGGTGATATTTAAAATGACAATGGGTTGGCCTGTGCCGAGTAGCGTTGCGCCAGCGACATTTCGCACCCGTTCGAGTTGTTTGCCCAATGGTTTGACGACCATTTCCTGTTCGGAGACAAAATCATCTACCAGAAAAGCCATGCGCCGTTCACCCCCCGCCACAACCAGCGCAGGCAAGCGATCTTCGCGCAATTCATCACGGGGACGTTCTAAAATTTCGCCCATATGAATAATCATCATCGGCTCATCGTTGTAATCGAACATCGAATTGCCTTCGATTTTGTAAATCTTATGCGGCGAAATGGTGATAATTTTTTCGACAGAATGCAGCGGCACCGCGTATCGATCCAGGCCGATGCGGATAATCAACCCGCGAATGGTCGCTAGCGAAATCGGCAAAATAAGGTGAAATTCTGAACCCCGTCCGGGAACACTGCGGAGGTTAATCCGTCCCTGTAATTCCTCTATCTGCGACCTGACAACATCCATGCCCACGCCGCGCCCGGAAAAGGCGGTAACTTCCTCTTTGGTAGAGAATCCCGCGTTAAAAATCAGCAATTGGGCTTCTTCATCGGAGATATTTTCGGCTTCATTTTGCGATAGCACGCCCTTTTTAACTGCCGAACGGCGAATCGCGTTGGGGTCAATGCCTTTGCCATCGTCGGCGACGGTGATATGCACATTTCCCCCGCGTTGGCTGACCGCCACCGTTACCTTACCTGTTTCGGCCTTGCCCCGTGTACGGCGTTCCTCTGGCAGTTCGATGCCATGATCGACACTGTTTCGCAGCAGATGTACCAACGGATCTTTGAGCAGTTCAAGGACTTTTTTATCGAGTTCGACATCTGCCCCTTGAATCACCAGTTCAACATTTTTGCCGACCTGACGGGCGACATCACGCACGACACGCTGCATCGTGCCAACATGGGTTTCGACGGGCAGCATCCGTACCCGCCGAATTTCTTCTTGAATCGCCCCCGATACTAGCGTCAGACGCATGTTATCGGCGTTCATGGCCTTGTCCAGCGCCCGAATTTTTTCGACGGATTCGGCAAAATAACGCTGGCTCAGGGTCAAAAATTGGAGGACTTCGTTCCATTCGTCGCGTTCATCTTCGCGGGCAAGGCGGTCAAGCCGACGTTGTAAATCGCCTGCCTCTGTCCATGTTTTTTCCCACCGTCCCATGAGCGAGCGTAAATCGCGCAGTTCCCGGTGACGCTCATCCGCGCTGATTTTGGACACAATCAGTTCGCCTGCCTGTGCCATCAAATCATCGAGTTTTTCCACCGAAACACGGATGGTTTCTTCCACACTGCCGGTACTGAGTGAGGTGGGTTTGACCGTCGGCTTCTTATCGGCAGGTTTGGGTTTGGCTTCTGTAGTCGCAACGGGCGGGGGCGGAGGAGCTATCGGCGCAACTTCCGCCGGGGCGGGTGGGACAGCAACAACAGCGGGTTTGGGAGCAGCTTTATTTTCGCTGGCGGCTTTGAGTTTTTGAATGATTTCCTGCATATGGTCGGAGGCAGTTGTTCCCCCGTTGACCAGATTTTGAATTGCGTCTACCGCTTGGAGCAACACATCGACAGTATCCGGCGAAAAATCGAGCGTCCCGCTGCGTGCTGCACTTAACACCGTTTCGGCTTCATGTGCCAAGCGTTCAATTTCTGTCAGTTCAACGGCGCGTGCTGACCCCTTCAAGCTATGGGCAGCGCGAAAAGCCGCGTTGAGTAGATCCTGTTTTTGGCCTGCATCCGGTTGTTTTTCCAGCGCCAACAAAGTTTGATTCAACGTTTGCAGATGATCCGCCGCTTCGACAGCAAACATCTGCACCAATTCTTTCATCAGTGCGTCCAGTTTGTTATCCACCGGAGCCGAGACACTGACGGGAGCTTTGGCTTTTTCTTCTTTGGGAGCAGCCGACGCAACCACCACCTGTGTGGGTGTGGGAGGCGCACTTTTGGGTTGTACTACTGCTTTCAAACGCTGGCGCAGGCTGGCAATTTGCTCTTTAGAGACTTCGTGGCGTTCAACCAGATTTTGAATTGTATCTGTTGCACTCAGCAGAATGTCCACAATATCCGGCGTAAATTCGAGGGTGCCGCCGCGTGCTGCACTGAGGACGGTTTCTGCGTCGTGGGCAATTCCCTCAATATCCATCAACTCGACAGCGCGGGCAGACCCTTTCAAACTGTGGGCAGCCCGAAATGCAGCGTTGAGAAGTTCTTGTTTTTCATCGCCTTGCGGCTGCCGTTCGAGCTTGAGCATGGTTTGCGTGAGGGTTTGGAGATGATCTGCCGCCTCCACCGCGAACATTTGCAAAAGCTCTTGCATCAAAGCATCAAAACTGCTGTCTGACATGACGGATTCCAATTATTTTAGAGCCAGTACGCACTGCACACCGGCTCACCCTTCATTCGTTTTACAGCTTGTATTGAGAAATGGCGGCTTCCATCTGGCGTGCCATTTCGTTCAATTCTTTGGCGTTGCGCTGCGACTGCTGCATCCCCGACGCGGTAGACGACGTGGCAGATTTAATCGCGCTCATAGCGGAGGTCAATTGATCCATCCCCTGACTTTGCTGACGGGTGCTGGCAGCAATTTGCATTGCGGCTTGGGCAGCATCTTCTAATTTGCCCGCCAATTCCCGAATAGCACGTCCGGCACGGTCAACCAAATTCACCCCGATGTCCACGCCTTTTGTGCCTTCTTCCGTCACCATCACGGCGGTATTGGTGGCCTGCTGAATTTCGCTCAAAATATCACGCACCTGGGCAGTGGCCTCGCGGGATTGTTCCGCCAGATTCCGTACTTCCATCGCAACCACGGCAAACCCGCGTCCTTCCTCGCCCGCCCGCGCTGCTTCAATGGAAGCATTCAGCGCTAGCATTTTCGATTGGTCAGCAATGGCGTTTACCGTAGCGATAATGTCACCAATCTGGGTAGTGCGTTCGGAGAGCATCAAAATATTTTCGGCGATGCTTTCCACGCGGGAACGAATGAGATTCATCCCGTCGATGGTTTCGGCAACGGCAACCTGCCCCTGCCGCGAAATTTCAACGGATTGCTGCGCTGCTTCTGCTACCATCTGGGCGCGTTCGGCAGTTTCAGCCACGGTTGCGCGAATTTCAGCGACTGTCGAAGTGGTCTGGCTGACGGATGCGTCCTGCTGGGTCGTGCTGGCAATTTGTTTGGTGCTAGATTCAACAATTTCACCAGCCGCTTCTGCTAAACTGCCTGCCACATCACGGGTTTGGGAAGCCATACTATGGAGCGCTTCGACCATGCGATTCAGGTTGTACCCCAAGCGCAAGAGGTTATCATCTTGGTCAACCCGCACATTTGCCACAATCAAGTTGGGGCCGGTTTGCCCATTCAGGCTCAAACGGGCGGTTAAATCCCCCCGCGAAACACGCTCGACAAATTTCATATAACTGGTCAGCACATCTTCCAGATATT
Source organism: uncultured Anaerolineae bacterium (assembly GCA_964639245.1). Taxonomy (GTDB): domain Bacteria; phylum Chloroflexota; class Anaerolineae; order Aggregatilineales; family J027; genus SB15. The sequence goes on along the minus strand of CAZXCU010000006.1, from coordinate 237,456 downwards.
CGCGGTTCTGGGTTTCGTCATACACCCGCACCCGCAAATTATCGGTCATTTCACGGAATGACCCTGCCAAAAGTCCAATTTCATCACTACTATTTATATCTACTTCTGCGCTGGTCATCGCCCCTTTGGCTATTTCGCGGGCAGCATTGGTGAGTTTAACTACCGGAGCAGCAATGCGCTGGCTAAACCAGTAGGCCCCACCAAACACCAGAATCATCAAAAAGATGGCAACCACGATTAGCACAAATAACAAACTGGTGGTGGCAGAGAGGGCATCGCCTCTGGAAATTTGCGCGAACACCGTGTAATTATACGTTTCGTTGCCACGCCATCCGCCTAAGACCGTTTCGCCCTCAAATTCATCCAGACCATCAATTGAGCCTGTCCCCGCGCCATCATCAGGATTTTTGGGCGCATTGTCGGACTCACGGATTCCATCACGGGTAATTAGGAAATTGCCCATTTGGATATAGGTTTTGCCGTTCCCCCCCGCGAAATCCAGCACCAAATCCTGCAAAGCAGCCGGACTCACCTGCAAAATTAGCGTACCGTTCGGGGTGCGCTGGGCAAGGAACATCGTCGTAACCGCCAGTGGTTCATAGCGGATCACCTCTGAACGGAAAAAGCCTTCATCTTGCGCTTCATCAAAAAAAGCCGCTTCTGAAAAACTCTCAACCCGGGTGGCATCTTCGCGGATATTGGCCTGTGCCAACACCCGCCCAGAATCATCCGTCAGGTAGACATCCGAATAGGTTTGCCCCGCCGCAACTAGAAGCGCCTGCAATTTGGCCTGCGCGTTGGCATTTTCACCGGTTGAAAAATCAATCGCGGCATAGGCTCTGGCATCGGCTTCACGGGCTTGCAGCCAGCTTTCTACGCGGCTATCCGTGAGCGTGGCAACCGACTCTAGCTCATCTTTCGCCGCATCTTCTAAGACGGAACGGCTGCGCCAGAAAGTTAGCAAGGCCACCAACAGCAACGGCACAACCCCGATTAATACGAGGGCTAAAACAAATTTACGCTCAATCGAACCAAAGAAAAAACGACGCAGCCTTTCGCCCAAAGGCACACGTTCTGCCTGCATTTCAGCCATAAAAATCCCCTGTTTTAGGTCACTTCATCATTCACTATAAAACGCGCATCGGTAAAAATCGCGGCTAAATCCAGCAGCACCAATCCTCCCAAGACAATCCCATCAATATACTGATTCATATGGCTGTTTGAGGAAGGTGGGCGCTGTTTGATGTCTTTTCTGGGAATGTCGGTGACTTCATCCAACCCCGTCACCAGAAAAGCCACTTCCATATCGCCGTGCTGCGCTACCAGAATATATTCCTCCCCGCCATCTTGTGCAACGGTTTGGCCTAAAAATTTTGCTAAATGTACTACCGAGCGAATATGCCCGCGTAAATTGGTAATACCCGCCACAAAATCCGGTACACAGGGTACGGGGGTAATCGGAACAGTTTGCAGCACGGTATACACCGAAGCCGCCGGAATCGCATAACTTTCCTTGCCAAGTCGAAAGGTCAAAACACGCAAACTCTCGCTGGAACGATTGTCCGAATCCGAAATGGGTTGGGCTAAATCCCGCGCCCGTTTTTCCAGAATCCGCCGTTTTTGCTCCTCGGTGATTTCCTCACCCAGTCCAATCGCACGCTGGATCGATTTTTCTAAAGCTAAGTCGACTGTTTCAATATCATTGGTCATACATCAGTTCCCATGCGCTGTTTGAGGGCATAGAGCAGCGTTCCAACAGTTGCACCATCCCCATATGGAACAGATTGGGCGGGTTCTTTACCCACCAGCATAGTATACGCCATTTGCCAACTTCTTTTCGCCATCGCAAGATTTCCTTCAGAAAACAGCAGTTCCCCCATATGATAGTGGGCAAGGACGAAATTCCTGTCGGCATAAATTGCCCGTCGTAGGGCATTTTTGGCTTTTTCCAGCTTGTCCTGTGCGCTACCTTGTTCAAAAGCCAGCGCCCGCAAATAATGCGCCTGCGGGACAAGCGGATCAATTGCTTCAATTGTATCCAAAAATTTGTGGGTGCTTTCAAGTTCACCCAAATCTGCCGTGAGTTTTGCCATCAAAAACAGCGCTTCCACATGACGCGGTGAACTTTGCAAATAAGCCCGCAATGCCTCACGGGCATCGTCCGTTTTGCCCTTTGCAACCATCCGCGCAATATCCTCAAAGGTGTGAAGCGGCGTTTCTTTTTTGGTGAGGCTTGGTAGATGCACAATTGGTTTCGTAGATAACGCTTTGGTAGAAAATGGCTTGCGATAGAGGGTTGCATCCGGGAAATTGTGGGTTTCGTAGTCCGTATAAATACTGGCGAGTGGTTCGGCGTGTCCCACAAACAACCATCCCCCGTCTGCAAGAGCTTTATGAAAGCGCTTGACCACCTGCCGCGTGGTTTCCTTGTCAAAATAAATTGTGACATTGCGACAAAAAATCATATCCATATTCTGGGTGATTTCGGGGTAAGCGTTTTCCACCAGATTCAACACATCAAAATACACCATCTGGCGGATTTCAGGCCGCAGCATGTAATGATGCCCATTGTAATGAAAATATTTTTGGCGGACTTCGGGCGGGGTTTCTAGGCGAAACGCATTATCGGTATACACGGCGTGTTGAGCAAACTCAAGACTCTGTTCGTTAATATCAGTCGCCAAAATATAAATATGCCAGCGCTCAAGGTCATCAATCAGTTCGCGCAACAGCATCGCCAGCGAGTAGGGTTCTTCTCCGGTGGAACACCCCGCGCTCCACAACCGCAAAATCCGTAAACCTAATTTACGCCGCTGTTCAATCAAAGCGGGCAAAATATGTTCCCGCAAAATATCAAAATGGGGCATGTTACGGAAAAAATAGGTTTCGCCAATTGTGACCCGATTAATTAATAAGCGCCATAAATCCTCATCAGTAGAGGCATTCTCTAAAAAATGATAGTAGGTATGTTCATCTAGGGCGGTCAGACGCAGCACTTGGGCAAGCGCATCTTCTAAATCTGACCGATTTTGCGCGTTGAAATAAATTCCACAGCGTTTCTGTAGTAAGTCTCGAAACCGGTTGAATTGTTCGTCGTTCAAGGTGATGTCCAGCGAGCTATGACTGCTACTAAGTTTATAAGAGTTTATTCTATCATACAAATATTAGTAATAGTGTGAAAAATATCCTTATTTTTGACGATTGACATTGTACAAAATATTTTTTACAATGAGAACAAATATTCGGAAAAACAAAAATGCAAGACGTTTTTTACATCGAATCGGTGGAGCAAGCGCTGACCCTGCTCAAACCGATGCGAATGGAAATTTTGCACCTGTTGGACAAGCCGCGTACTTGCCCTGAATTGGGGGAGGCACTGGGGGAAACTGCCCAGAAAATTTATTACCATATCAAAGCGCTGGAGTCGGCTGGTCTTATTTTTAAAACAGCCGAAAAACAGGTGCGCGGCGCAATGGAAGGGTACTACCAAGCCAAAGCCCGTTCTTACTGGCTTGCCCCGCAATTGGTTGGGCAGGTGGGGGGAGAGCGTGCGGCTCAAGACCAGACCAGCTTACGGGTACTCCTTTCCTTAACCGAAGAAGTTCAGAGCGATGTTGGACATTTGGCTCATCAAACAGAGATGGGGCAGGAAGTCGCTTCCTTATCGCTTTCCGCTTATATCCAACTTGCCAACGACCAACGCCGCGCCGAATTTTTGCAGGAAGTTCAAACGGTGTTTCAACAGCTTGCCACCCGCTACGGTGCGGCTACCCCCGATTCCAACGGCGAAAGTTTCCGTTTGGTGCTGGTATGTTATCCCAAAGACTCAGGAGAAAGTGCATGACGACTCTTCATATGCAAATTGCCCTCACCGCCCCGCCCGAACGCATTTTTGAAGCCCTGACGACAGCTGACCAGTTGAACATCTGGTTTGCGGAACAGGCCAATGTTTCATTGGATGAAAAAATTTATGCCTTCTGGGGCAAATTTACGCTGGGTGCGCCGAACCAAGAGGCAGGTCAACATCGGCTTTTGGCCTATGAACCCAACAAATCGCTCAAATTCCAATGGATGTATCAGGAAGCCGAAACCGCCGTTGCTTTTTATATTGAACCGCGTGAGCAGGGCGCAATCCTCATTTTGCAGCAAGATGTCTCACCCGGCTCGCACAACATCAGCAAAGCTAATTTTGAGGATTTCTGGTTTTTGTCCTTAGAAAATCTGCGCCGCTTTCTGGATAGCAAAGCAGTGGTGGCTCGCTGTGATTTTTCTGCCATGAAACCCGGCGATTTTTCCCACACGATTGATATTGATGCCTCCCCTGAGACGGTTTTTGATGCGCTGATTAACCCGGCCCAATTGAATCGCTGGATTGCCAGCAACGCGGTGGTTGAACCGGTGGTGGGGGGAAAATATGACTATGGCTGGAAAGGCATTGATGGGGTCAAGATTCTGGAGATTAAACCGTCCGAAAAATTGGCGATTCACTGGCCTGAAGCCAACCCTGAAGCCGAAGCTCCGGTAAATACCGTCGTAACATGGACACTAGAAGGCTCAGGCGGCAAAACCCGCTTAACGATTGTTCACAGTGGATTCGCGCCCACCACCCCTACCGATGGGATTCAAGCAGGCTGGCTCAATTTCATCAATTGGATTAAATCGATGCTGGAATATGGTGCCGTCTGGCAGCCGCCCTATTCTCGCTTGTCCGTTGGCACAGAATCTTACTATGCTGCGTCCATAGGCAATGCGCAAACAGACCTCATCGTGATCCAAGAAACAAAACCCTAAAGGAGAAAATATGAAACTTGGCAACTATGTTGAATTCTTAACCGCCGTACCGAATCTTGCGGAAGCCGCCGCATTTTATGAGAAATTGGGCTTTAAGAAAATTACCGACCATCTCTACAGCGACGGTTGTTTTAATCTGCATCTGCAAGCAGGTGATTTTATCTCCCCGACCTTACATTACATGGGTAGCGAACGGAATGATGAAATAACCACTCCAGAAGGGGTACGGATTGTCCTTTCAACACAACCAGGCACAGTGGAAATGCCCACGGGCGCACCTTTAGAACGCCAGCCGATTTCGCGCTGTGGCAAATTTGGTGAATTTGCCCTGTCCGTCGAAAATTTCAAAGTGGCGGCTGAAACGTGGTCAAAGTTGGGCTTTGAGCAGGTTTATGCCAGTGAAGAACCCTATCCATGGGGCATTTTTTCCGATGGCATGATGGTAGTGGGGCTGCATGAACACGTTAGTTTTGGCAATGAACCCCAAGTCTATACGCCTACCCCGCCGCACATTACCTATTTCGCCGGAGACATGGCGGACAAAATTACGGCGTTTAAAAGTGAAGGGCTTGAAATAGGGGCCATCCCGCCGATGGTGGATGGCATCAGCAACGCCGAAATGACCGGACCCGGCGGAGTAAAATTTTTCCTGTTTACGGGTGAAATATAAAAAATGGGGCGCAAGTTCGCCCCATCCCTTAATCATCTTCCGGGATGCGATCCCATGTGATACCTTTTTCTTGTTTGAAGGCATCAATTTTTGCTTGCAACAGGGCTTTAATTTCGCCCGGTTCTGCGTGACGACCCAGCGCTTTTTTGGAAAACACCAGTTCGCCGTTCACCTCAAACTCAAATCTCCCCCCCGAAGACGGGATGAGTTTCCAATCCGCAATGAAATACTCCATAGCGCGGTCTGACAAAATTTCTTCCGTCACACGGACGGCACGGGTGGTATGTTTTCAAGCCGCGCAGTAGGTCAGTTTGATTTCAAAATGTGGCATCCCGAAACTCATGATTTGCTCCTTTTAGGTCACAACTTTCGCCAACAAATTAAACCCCATTTTTAGCACAAAACAAAACAGCCCCACATAATGTGAGGCTGTTGCTTGAATTCACTCGACGTGAATTACATCATCCCGTCCATGCCGCCGGGCATTCCACCGGGCATACCGCCAGCGCCTTTTTCTTCGGGCAGGTCGGTAATCAGGGCTTCGGTGGTCAAAATCATCGAGGCAATCGAGGCCGCGTTTTCCAGAGCGCCTTTGGTCACTTTGGCGGGGTCAATGATGCCTTCTTTGATCATATTGATGTATTCGCCGGTCATGACGTTGAAGCCGATGTAGGGGTCGCCTTTTTCTTCTTGGTAACGACGAACATTGGCGACAATCACCCCACCATCTTGACCTGCATTGGCGGAGATTTTCTTCATCGGGGTTTCCAGCGCATTCCGCAAAATGCTAATCCCGGTGTTTTCATCCGCGACAGGCAGGCTCACCCCTTCGAGCGATTTGAGGGCATTAATCAACGCCACACCACCACCGGGGACAATCCCTTCTTCAACGGCTGCGCGGGTTGCGCTAAGCGCATCTTCCACGCGGTGTTTCTTTTCTTTCAGTTCAACTTCAGTCGCTGCACCAACACGGATAATCGCTACCCCGCCGGACAGTTTCGCCAAGCGTTCCTGCAATTTTTCGCGGTCATAGTCGCTGGTGCTGTTCTGAATTTCGATGCGGATTTCGTCAATACGGCCTTTAATGGCGGTATCATCACCAAAACCATCCACCACAGTGGTATCGTCTTTGGTGGAAACCACTTTGCCAGCACGTCCCAGATCTTCAATGGTGACCGATTCGAGTTTGCGTCCGGTTTCTTCGCTAATGACAGTACCGCCAGTCAGGATGGCGATGTCACGCAGCATGGCTTTACGGCGATCCCCGAAGCCGGGCGCTTTGACTGCCAGCACATTCAGCATCCCGCGCAGTTTGTTCAGCACGAGGGTTGCCAGCGCTTCACCGTCCACATCTTCAGAGATAATGACCAGCTCGCGTTTGCCAATCTGGATGAGTTTTTCCAGAATCGGGACAATATCGGCTGCCGCGCTGATTTTCTTGTCGTAAATCAGGATATACGCATCTTCAATGGAGGACTGCATGGTTTCGGGGGAGGTGACGAAGTACGGGCTGATGTAGCCGCGATCAAACTGCATCCCTTCCACGTATTCGGTTTCAAATTCCAGCCCACGGCTTTCTTCGACGGTGATGACACCATCTTTACCCACTTTGTCCATCACTTCGGCAATCAATTCACCGATGCTGCGGTCTTGGGCGCTGATGGAGGCAACCGAGGCAATTTCTTCTTTGGTTTTGATTTCCACCGCCATATTGCGAATAGCATCAGCAACTTTTTCGGTGGCATATTCAATCCCGCGTTTGAGCAGCATGGGATTCGCACCCGCAGCCACGTTTTTCAAGCCTTCGTTGACGATAGCTTGCGCCAGCACGGTGGCGGTGGTTGTGCCGTCCCCGGCGATGTCGTTGGTTTTGGTGGCGGCTTCTTTCAGGAGTTGAGCGCCCATGTTTTCATAGGGGTCTTCCAGTTCGATTTCTTTGGCAACGGTCACACCATCATGGGTGACGGTGGGCGCACCGAATTTTTTATCCAGCGCAACGTTGCGCCCCTTGGGGCCAAGAGTGGTGCTAACTGCATCCGCCAAAACATCCACGCCTTTTTTCAGGCGACGGCGGGCATCTTCTTTGAAAACAAGCTGCTTTGCCATGTTTGTTATACGCTCCTAAGTTTGTTTGTTATTATTCGACCACTGCGAGAATGTCAGATTCTTTGAGAATGAGGACTTTTTTACCGTCCAATTTGATTTCAGTACCAGCATATTTCGCAAACAAAACGGTGTCGCCTTCTTTGACATCCACAGCGACCAGTTTGCCGCTGTCGTCACGACGACCATTACCGACTGCCAGCACGGTTCCCTGCTGGGGTTTTTCTTTGGCAGTTTCGGGCAGCACCAATGCGCCGCCTGCAAATGTTTCTTCTTTGTCCTTGGGTTCGACGACCACACGGTCAGCTAAGGGACGCAGTTTTAAAGCCATTGCTGTGTCATCCTCCATAAACGGGTAGGTTGGTTAAAGATTTTTAGCAGTCTCTCCATGAGAGTGCTAATACAAACAGAATCATAACGGGTTTTAGCAGTCAAATCAAGTGGGTGTTAGCACTCTTATCTTTCGTCTGCTAATTTCTTAGATTTTTCTGATAGAGACCTACCGGATGGATACAGAGGGAACTTTTACACAAGCAGGGACGTTAAGCCTTCAAGCAACAGTTCTGGAGGTTTTTATGAAACGCGGTCTATGGATAATTTTTGCACTGCTTTTGATGCTGGTTGGGATGATGCCAACTGCCGCACAAGAAACCGTTCCTGTGAGTGATTCCAACGTGTATTTACGGACTCATCGGGTCAATGTTACCATTGATAATCAACTCGCCACGACCCGGATTGAACAGGTTTTTGTGAACGAATCTGACCGTCCCGCCGAAGGTCATTATATTTTCCCGTTACCGAAAGGCGCGGCGGTTTCCGATTTAATCATGGTTGTGGATGGTGAACCGATTCAGGCCAAAATTCTGGACGCGGACGAGGCCAAACAAATTTATGAGGAAATTGTGCGCCAATTGCGTGACCCTGCGCTGCTGCGTTACATTGGACAGGATGTGATTCAAGCCAGTGTTTTTCCCATTCCGGCCCGCGATGAAGTCAAAATTGAGCTTGAATACAACCATATTTTGCCGGTGGAAAATGGCTTGGTGCGCTATGTCTATCCTCTGCAAACCGACCAATGGACAAAATTACCCGTCCAAAACTTGTCAGTGAGTGTCGAGGTCATCTCCAATGATGCGATTAGTTCGGTGTATTCGCCGTCGCATCAGGTCGCCATTAGCCGCCAAGACGACAAACATTTTCGGGCAGGCTATGAACGTACCCATGTGTACGAAGCCAGCGATTTTGTGCTGTATTACGGCTTGGATGCCGAAACCGTCAATATCAATTTGCTAACCTACCGCGAAAGTGCCAATGAAGATGGCTTTTTTCTACTGCTGGTTGCCCCGCCGATTGATGCGAGTGAGATTGAAATTCAGCCGCGTGATGTGATTATCGTGCTTGACCAATCCGGCTCAATGTTTGGCGAAAAATGGGAACAGGCCAAAGCCGCTACGCAATATGTGCTGGAAAATTTGAACGCAGAAGACCGTTTTAATGTGGTATCGTTCAGTACAGGCTGGCGCATCTATGGCAACGGCTTACAAGGAATCGGGGAAGTTCCCGCCGCTAAACAATGGCTTGATACCCTGCAAGCAGAAGGCGGCACAGACATCAACGGCGGTTTGACCGAAGCCTTTGCGATGGCAGATGCGGGTGAAAATCGTCAGACGGTGGTGCTGTTTTTGACCGATGGGCTGCCCACCGAAGGCGAAACGGACATGGATAAAATCCTTGAAAATGCGGAAATCAACGCACCCGAAAATGTCCGCCTGTTTACCTTCGGGGTGGGGGATGATGTCGATACCTTTTTGTTAGACCGCCTGCATGAACGCTTTCAGGGGGCGGGGGCGTATGTTCGTCCGTTTGAACGGATTGATGAGGAAGTTTCCACCCTTTACAACAAAATTTCTGCCCCGGTCATGACGAATATCGAAATGGAAATAAGCGGGGATGTGGTACTGGAAGATATGTACCCCTCTGAACCTTTGCCAGATTTATTTGTGGGTTCGCAGTTCATTATCGCAGGCCGCTATCGGAATGAGGGCATGGGAACGATTACCCTGTCTGGTGAGGTCAATGGCGAACGACAGACCTTCGTCTATGACAATCTCGAATTCCGCGAAAATGCCGGCGGTGAGGGATTGATTCCGCGTTTGTGGGCAACCCGTAAAATTGGCGCACTCTTGAACAGCATCCGCTTGAATGGCGAAAATCCCGAATTGGTCGATAGCATTGTGCGCTTGAGTATTCGTTATGGCATCATTACCCCCTATACATCCTTCCTGATCGAAGAAAATGATATTTTCAGCCAGCAGGGGCGCGAAAATGCCTCGAATCAGGTCGGGCAAAGTGTGGGTGAATTGGATGATGTTTCAACCGGGGAAGGCGCAGTCAACGCGGCGGACGAAGCCTTCTCCATGGAAGAATCCGAAGTCGCAGCAGCTCCGCAATCTTATGCTTTGGCTACACCGACGGCGGGTGGAGAAATGTCTCCCATGGATGCTGATAAAACCGGGGTGGATGGTTTTGTAACATCCGGTGACGTGATGCAAGTGGTGCAGGATAAAACCTTCTACTTCCGCGAAGGAGTATGGATTGACAGCCTGTATGAAGCCGACACGATGGACTTAACACGGGTAGAATTCTTAAGTGATGCCTATTTTGCCTTCCTCGAAACCTACCCGGACATCGGTGACTATCTCGCGCTGGGCGACCATCTGATTGTGGTAATCGATGGGAACGCCTACGAAATTACGCCCTTCTAATGTTGTGTGGCGCGGGGAGATTTTTCCTCCCCGCGTTTTTATGCTATTTACCGTGGAGTTTATCTCCTTGTCTGTTTTACGTCCGCCAGGCTTGGCAATCAGTCTCTATAAGCTCTAAATTTTTTGCGGTACAATGGCTTCCATGCCAACACCTTTTATGCACCTCCACGCGGCAGCGCGTTTTTTGCAAGATGACTCGATTGCGTTTGAACAGCGGGATTTTTTAAATACGCACTTGGGCGCATTTTTGCTCGGTAATATCGCACCAGACGCACGGGTTTCGGGTGGGATTAATCGAGCAGATACTCACTTTTTTGAATATAGTGAAAAAATTATCCCCCATGCTGTGACCGCGATGCTCACCCTGCACCCCGATTTAAAAACAGCCCAAAACAGCCATCGGGCGTTTATCGCGGGCTACACGGCACATCTGGCAATGGATGTGGTATGGGCAGAAACCATGCTCTACCAACATTTTTACAAACGACAGGATTGGGCAGACAGCCGTGTCCGCTTTAATATGCTACATGTGCTGTTGTGTTATCTGGATGGGCGCGATTACCAGCAGTGGCCCGAAAATTTTTATGACCAATTACACGCCGCGCAGCCACATCACTGGATACCAGAAATTTCGGATGTTGGGCTGGCGGAATGGCGAGATTTAATCGCCCACCAGATTTGCCCTGTGTGTCAGAGCAAAACGATCCCCTTGCTGGGAACACGGGTCGACATTGGCGAGTTGGGGTTGCGTGCTATCTTAGAAAATGATACACGGATGGAACTCGAACTCTGGCACTATGTCCCAAAAGCAGTGGTTCAATCTGTGGAAACCCAAATGTATGATGCAATGAAATTCTGGGTTGAAAATTACCTATCGGAGTAACACCATGCGAATTTTAGTGACGGGCGGGGCTGGTTATATTGGTTCAGCTACCACCGCCCATTTGCTCAAGGCAGGTCATGAAGTCACCGTCTTTGATAATTTATATCGTGGACATCGGGCGGCTGTCCCTGCCGAAGCAGGCTTTGTTCACGGGGATATTGGCAATTCAGCTACCTTAGATAGCCTATTTCAAAACACGGCCTTTGACGCAGTGATTCATTTTGCAGCATTGATTGAAGCAGGCGAAAGTATGCAGCAGCCCGCCCGCTACATTCACGCCAATATGGTTAATTCCAGTGTATTATTAGAAAAAATCGCTCAATACGGTGTGAAAAAGCTGGTCTTTTCCTCCACAGCGGCGGTTTTTGCTGGACAGGATACCCCCCTCAAAGAAGATGACCCCATTGGGCCAAACAATCTGTACGGCGAAACCAAGCTCATGATTGAACGGATGATTCGCTGGTATCATCAATTATGCGGGTTAAATTATGCAGTGCTGCGCTATTTTAATGCGTGTGGTGCAATGCTCGATTCGAATGGACAAGCGATTCGCGGTGAAGACCATACCCCCGAAACCCACCTGATTCCGCTAACCCTGCATGTCCCACTTGGCAAACGCGACTCGATTTCGATTTTTGGTACAGATTATCCCACCTCGGACGGAACCTGTGTACGCGATTATATTCATATTAACGATCTGGCACAGGCACATGTGTTAGCCGTTGAATCGGATCGTCCCGCCATGACCTATAATTTAGGAAATGGGCATGGCTACAGCGTGCGTGAAGTCATCGCCGCTGCCCGTACCGTGACAGGTCATCCGATTCCCACGCAGGAAATGCCGCGTCGTCCGGGTGACGCGCCGAGTCTGGTGGCATCCTCAGAAAAAATTAAACAGGAACTCGGCTGGTCTCCGCAGTATCCAGCGTTGCACGATATTCTCCAATCGGCATGGGCATGGCACAGCGCTCACCCCAACGGATATGAGGATCACTAATGCACGTTGCGCTCAACGGCTGGTTTTGGGATCAACCTCTGACAGGGAGTGGGCAGTATGTTCGTAATCTTGTCAAGAATCTGACAAAGCTGAACAATGCGCCGCGTTTGTCATTGATTTTGCCCACCCATATTCAACAACCGGAGGCTGTACCGCCTTCGGTTGAGGTTATTTACGCCAAAACCCCCATTGGCGGGAAGGTCGGCAAAGTCTGGTTTGAACAGCGTAGCTATCCATATGCCGTGAAAAAACTTGAGGCGGAAATTGCCCATGTGCCTTACTGGGGAGCGCCGTTGAGCAGCCCTGCCCGCTTGGTTGTTTCGGTACTGGATGTGATTCCGCTTGCGATTCCTGAGTATAGCGGCGGGTGGTTCAACAAAATTTATATCAGTCTGGCAGTTGCCGGAGCGAAAGGGGCGGGGCATATCATTACGCTCTCAGAAGCCAGCAAGCAAGATATTCTCCAATATCTGCAACTTCCTGCCGAAAAAATCACTTTTACCTACCTTGCCGCCGATGAGAAATTCACGCCGATTGCTGCTGAATATGATGAAGCGGTGCGGCAAAAATACAACCTGCCGGATGAATTTGCCCTTTATTTAGGCGGATATGACCTGCGAAAAAATGTGAATACCCTCTTGCTAGCGTGGACGTATGCCGGGCAAGCGCTGGGGGTGGATGTTCCACTTGTCTTGACAGGCAAACAACCGCCCCGGTGGGGAACACCCCTTTTCCCCGATTTAAAAACCTATGCGAGAGAACTTAACATCGAAAAATATCTGGTGTGGGCAGGTGAAATTGAAGAAGACGACAAACCCTCCCTCTATCGGCTAGCAAAAGTCATGATTTTTCCCAGTTTGTATGAAGGATTCGGCCTCCCACCGTTAGAAGCGATGGCCTGTGGTACGCCGGTCGTGGCTTCCAATATTTCCTCTATTCCTGAGGTAGTGGGGGAAGCAGCCTATCTGGTTAAGCCTAAAGATGCACGAGAAATGGGCGGGGCGATTCTGGCAACGCTTGTGCAGGAGGATGTTCGCCAGCATCTTGCCAACGCTGGACGGGGGCGTGCTACCCTTTTTAGCTGGCGCAAAACAGCACAAGAAACACTGGCAGTCTACGAACAGGTCATGCGTGCCTGACCAAACCGCATCCATTCATCCATTCCCGTTATAATAAGAAAAAGCGGAGGCGTTAAAAGATGGTTGCAATTCATATAAGCAATGAAACCTACCAGAAATTGCAGGCACGCTCAGAAAAATTGGGACAATCTATTGAAGCCGTCATTCTTGACGCTCTCAACATTCCTTCACAAACCGAATTAGCCGCGATTGAACAGCATATTCATTCTGTTCTACGGAATCCTGAATCGGAAACACGCCAAAAATTGTATGCTTTGTGTCGTCAATATTGGTTAGAACACCAAGATTACGAACGTTTAACGCTGAGTGATGCTGAATTGGATGAGCAGTTCTGGTTGATTGATGATGGTGTACCCCGCTTTAAATCAGAACAGGGAATAATTGAAATTGAAGCCGACCCCCTAGAGGCATTTGTGGGATTATTTACGGAAAGTGACATTACCGATGCGTCTATACGGGTCAATGAAACCGTAGAAAAATACTATCAGGATAAATATGGCAGTTCTGATTGATACCAATATGCTGGTGGCGTTGAGTTTTCCTAAAGACGTGAATCATATCAAAGCCCGTGAAGCAATGCAGAACTTGAAAACGACTCGCATTCTCTCTGCGGCTATCCTGCCCGAACTTTTCTACATGATTACCCAGAGGGTGAACTATACAGAAGCAGTTAAATCTTTTCGCTTGTTACAAACAAGTGCTTTCAAAATCGAAACACTAACACCAGAAGATCTGTCACGGATGACAGAAATTATGCTGGAATACCAAGATGTTCAATTTGATTTTGTGGACACCTCTCTGATGGCACTTTCAGAACGTCTAGGCATCACCCAAATCTACACCCTCGACCATCGAGATTTTTCGGTTTTTCGTCCGCGCCATTGTGATTATTTAACGATTCTTCCATAAATTATGTGTGGCATAGCAGGTATTTTATCTTTTGAAGCGAACGCGCCTTTTTTACACAATGGGCTGATTCGTCAGATGCGCGATGTTATGGCGCATCGTGGGCCAGATGATGTCGGCGAGTTTTACGATTCGCATGTGGCGTTTGGTCAGCGTCGCCTCAGCATCATTGACCTTGCGGGCGGGTCGCAGCCTATGTCCAACGCATCTGAATCGGTGTGGGTGTTGAATAATGGCGAAATTTATAACTATCAGCACCTGCGGCAAATTTTAGAACTACGCGGACACCGTTTCCGTACCGATAGTGATACCGAAGTGATTGTTCATGGGTATAGCAGCTACGGGAATGACATTGTGACCCATTTACGCGGCATGTTTGCGCTGGCGGTCTGGGATGCGGAACAACAACGACTGCTCCTTGCCCGCGATCGAGCCGGTAAAAAACCGCTTTATTATGCCCATCTTCCGCAGGGATTATTTTTTGCGTCTGAAATTAAAGCCCTGCTGCAAATTGATTTTTTGCCGCGTGAACTGGATGAGCAAGCCCTCACTGATTATCTAACCTATACCTCCATCCCTGACCCACTGACGATTTTTAAACACATCAAAAAATTACCACCGGGTCACTTTTTGACCTGTGATTTACAGGGTCGTGTACAAATTCAACGCTATTGGCGCTGGTCGCTGGCGGAAAACCAACTTAAAAATATCCGCTATGAAGATGCCGTGGTGCGGGTGCGCGAACTGCTTGAAGAATCAGTGCGCCTGCGGATGATTGCGGATGTGCCATTGGGAGCGCTGCTGAGTGGCGGGGTCGATTCGAGTGCGGTGGTGGCGATGATGAGCCGCAATGCAAGTGGGGCAGTCAAAACCTATTCGATTGGCTTCAGCACCGCCAGCTACGATGAACGGGCTTATGCACGGGAGGTTGCCGATTTTTGTGGCACAGACCATCAAGATTTGCTGGTTGAACCCGAAAATATCCGTGATATTTTGCCCAAACTGGCTTGGCAGTATGATGAACCCCTCGCGGATATTTCCGCTCTGCCTACCTATTATGTGTGCAAAATGGCGCGGGAACATGTTACGGTAGCGCTTGCCGGAGATGGCGGGGATGAAGTGTTCGCGGGTTATTCGCGCTATGTGAAATTCCTCCGCTTAACCGAACTTGTGCATCGTGTTCCCTTAAAACTTCGTCAAATGCTGCTCGGCAGTTGGTTAGACCCGCTGCCCACAGGGTATAAACTTCGTCCCACCTTGCGCCTGATTGCTACCGATTTGGAATCGCGCTACGAGCGAATGAACCAAATGTTTGAGGCGCATGACCTAGCGGAACTGCTGCCCCACTCAAAAATCCACACTGCCCGTTCGCTTTATACCCAACGGATGCGTGAATTTCCAACGATGCCTCTCCTCAGTCGTTTGCAGTTAGCGGATTTTGAACTGTATATGACCAGCACTGTACTGGTAAAAGTTGACCGTGCTAGTATGCTCAATTCGCTGGAAGTTCGCGCCCCGTTGCTCGATCATCAACTGGTCGATTTTGTCGGAACACTGCCGCATGAATGGCGGATGGGTAAAAAGATTCTCAAAGACGCTATTCGTGGCTTTGTGCCTGAAACCGTTCTCAATCGGCCTAAAATGGGCTTTGGCGTGCCGTTAGAGCATTGGTTCAGCGATGGCTATGGCGATTTTCTGCGGGAAATTCTGCTGGACAAACAAACCCAACAGCGCGGTATTTTGAATACTACACAGATGGAAAAATATATCCAGCAGCAGGAAAAACCCTATCGGGTACTTACCCAGCAGTTGTGGTCGCTGCTCATGTTTGAATTATGGTGCAGGGCATATCTATAACAATCGTTCCAATTTCTGCCCAAATTCAGGCGGTGTGCTGGTTTCAATAGTCAAAATCGTGGCATTGTGAAATTTCATAAAATCACGCATTGCGGAGGCAATAGCGGTCACCAGTTCATCTTCCAGCACAACCGATGGTTCAAGATACAAAGCTCGTAAAATCAGTTCGCCTTTTTTGCGGTCAAGTTTGGGGTCAAAACGTCCCACCAACCGATTTTTGTGCAAAATCGGCAAGCAAAAATAGCCCCAGATGCGCGTGGGGGCAGGTTTGTAGGCTTCTAAGACTTGCTCAAAATTCCAGAGCTGTTGATCGCGGTTTCTGCCCCAAAAAAGGCTGTCGAACGGGGTTAAAAAGGTCGTATGTTCCGCTTTGACCGCACCCTCAGCAACTTGCTCCAATTTTTCCAAGTGATCCCGATGCACCAGTAAGGTATGTGTTTTGCCATCCTGCAATATCCCTTGAATTTCTACAAAAACACCTGCTTTGACCAATGCTTGCACCGAAGGACGGGCATTTGTCATATAGGAATAGAGCGTAATTTGGGTTGGAAAAGCCACCCCCAATGCCTTGAGGGAGATTGCTAAGAGATGCTGTTGGGTTTCAGCTTCGGTAGGCAACGTGGTATCTACCCAATCGGGCAGCACGCGCTCTTTTAAATCATAAACGCGCTGAAATTTGACACGATTGGCAATCATCAAATCGCCGGTGTTGTAGAGATGTTCTAGGACTCGTTTGGAGGGTTTCCAATCCCACCAACTGCCACGTTTTGCCCCGTCAGATTCAAAATCGGATGTACGCACCGCCCCATTTGCTTGAATATAGCCCAAGATTTTTTCGGTCATGGCGACAGTTTCTGGCTGATGATAAAAATTCTGATACCATTCCGAATTGCTATTTTTATAGGTGTTCATTTTGGGCAGGCGATACCGATATTCAGACATGGGGATGATGCACGCCGCGTGCCACCAATATTCAAACAAACGGCGGTCTTCAAAAGTTAAACGGTCAAAGAGCGCGGGGTCATAGTTGCCAAATCTACTCCATAAAAATAAATACTGGCTGCGATGAACCATTTGTAGCGTATCAATTTGCACCGCCCCCACATTTTCCACCAGTTGATAAATCGAGTCGGGGGTGGGGTCAGTTTTTACAGCCAACCCCTGTGCGGCAAGCGCAAAAGTTTGCAGTGTGTGAAGTGGATAGACGGGCATCAAAATTTCTCCCTAAGTGGTTTGTAAAATGACTATAAGAACATTTGTTCCATTATACATTTAAAAAAAAGACTGGCGAGTCCCAGCCTTTGATTGGTGCTATGCCAAGGGTTATTTGGTCTGTAATTGTTGAGGTTGCTCATCGGGGCTGTTTTTGAGGCGGTCAAAAATGACTTGGGCAATCAACAAGCCCACACCCCCCAACATCACCAAAGCGATACTGATAATTGGATAAAACACCATTAAGGCAGCCGCAATGACCAGATATTGAAAAACAAAAAGAAAGCTGATAAATAATAATCCTGCTTTTTGCATGATGAGGTTTCCTTTCTGCAAGATATTATTATTTTGCCATATAACAGGCAGATTGGCTTACCCCAAATTTGAGGGGGATAAGAGCTTTTTTGCCATACGACTTAAGGATACCTCTTCTATACGCGCCACGTCCTCAATGGGTTTCCACTGGTAAGCCTGTGTGTCCCTGACTTCAACAGTGGTCGCAAACCAATAACGGACATCATAATGCCAATGGGTGGGTTCATCTCCGCGTGCAGGGATTTCATGCACATCCACATCAAAGGGAGTTAATCGAACAAGGGAGACTTTTTCGGCAGGCAAAAGTGTTTCCTCTAAGAGTTCGCGCAAAGCTGCATCTTGCGTTGTTTTTTCGATATCAGGTTCACAGTGACCACCGGGTTGCAGCCAGCGCTGAAGTTTTTCGTGCCAGATGAGCAGGAGATGGGTGTTTTCACGATTGGTAATCACCGCCGAAGCTGTGACATGCCCTGCGGCGTGGGCGCGAGAAAACGGGCGTTCGCAGGTTTGCAAAAATTCACGCAAACGGGCAAGGTGCTGGGCTTCGTTCTCATCAAAGGGACGATAGTCGGTTAAGACAGCCAGTAAAGTTTGTCGGTGATGGTTTGCGTACATTTTTTCCCCTGAAAAGTTGGTATTTTGCCGTATGCAACTTCCCTATACAAATCCGAATTGGTTCTGCTATAATGCGCGTGGCTGGAACAAAAGACAGTTTTTAAGGATTTCGGACACTATGCCCTTATCCAAAGAGGAAAAAACCACCATATTCGGTGAATATGGCATTCATGAAGGCGATACTGGTTCAGCACCTGTGCAAGTGGCACTGCTGACAAACCGGATTACGCAGTTAACTGAACACCTAAAAGAACACAAACATGACGAACACAGCCGTCGTGGGCTTTTGAAGATGGTCGGGAAGCGGCGCAGACTGCTCAAATATTTGAGTACCACAAATCCAGAACAGTATCGTGAATTGATTGGTAAACTTGGTTTACGTCGTTAGCAACTAAGCTACACCCCATTTGGTGTAGCTTTTGCTTTTTAATTTCATGACGCAGCAACCGTCTGGGGATTCAAGCATCAGTCGGTTTTTTTGTTTATAATATCGGTCAAAATAGGAAAGGCGGCAGCTCAAAAATGACAGTTGCTAAATACACAGGCCGCGTTGGTCAGCAAGAAATTACCTTTGAAGTTGGGGAATACGCGGAGCAGGCAGGCGGCGCGTTAATGATCCGGGCAGGCGATACCCAACTCCTTGTCACTGCCACCATGAACAAATCTGCCCGTGAAGGCATTGATTTTTTCCCCCTGAGTGTGGATTTTGAAGAACGCATGTATGCGGTTGGGCGGATTCCCGGCTCATTTTTCCGCCGCGAAGGCCGTCCGGGCGAACGGGCAATTTTGATTGCACGGGTCACCGACCGTCCTTTGCGCCCCTTGTTCCCCAGCAATTTACGAAATGAAGTGCAGGTCATTGTTACCCCATTGGCACACGACCACGAAAATGACCTTGATATGTTGAGCATCAATGGGGCCAGTGCCGCCCTGATGATTTCGGACGTGCCGTGGGATGGCCCCTTGGGTGCGGTGCGGATTGGCCTCATCGACGGTGAATTGGTCGTTAATCCGACCTTTAGCCAGATGGAATCCAGCGACCTTGATTTGCGGGTCGCCGCTACCAGCGATGCCATTGTGATGGTCGAATGTGGTGCGAACGAAGTCGACGAAGAAACCATGCTGCGGGCGCTGGCGTTAGCCGCCGAATCGGTACAGGAAATCATTGCTGTGCAGCGCCAGATGGCAAGCGAAATTGGCAAGGCCAAATCCGAATATAAACCGGCAGTGGTCAACGAAGAATTACAAGCACAGGTTGCGGCACGGGTGCAGGGTGACATTGACACCATCATGAAGTCCAAATTTGACAAGGACAACCGCAACGAAGCGCTGGATGAACTGCGCGAGAATGTCGTGGCGGAATATGAAAGTTTGGAAGATGTGGCGGTGGATATGAAAGAAATCCGTGAGGCCATTTCCAACAGCGTGAAATATCAAACCCGTCGTCAGATTGTCGAAGATGGCATTCGTCCCGACGGGCGTAAACACCATGAAATTCGTTCACTTTCGGCAAAAATTGATGTGTTGCCGCGTGTACATGGGTCAGGCGTGTTTCAGCGCGGGCAAACCCAGGTGATGAGCATTTGCACCTTGGGAACACCGCGTGATGCACAGGAAATTGATGACCTCTACCCTGTGACCGCCAAACGGTATATGCACCATTACAACTTCCCGCCCTTTAGCACAGGCGAAACCACGTTCATGCGCGGGCCGAAACGCCGTGAAATCGGGCATGGGGCCTTAGCCGAAACTGCCCTGCGCTATGTGATTCCTGACGACAAAACTTTCCCGTACACCATTCGGGTGGTCAGTGAAGTGTTGTCTTCCAACGGCAGCACCAGCATGGCAAGTGTTTGTGCGAGTACGTTAAGTCTGCTAGCTGCTGGTGTACCAATTCGTCGTCCTGTAGCCGGGATTGCGATGGGCTTGATTAAAGAAGGCGATAAAGTCGCCGTTTTGACCGATATTCAAGGCTTGGAAGACCATATCGGGGATATGGACTTCAAAGTCGCCGGGACAAACAAAGGCATTACCGCCCTGCAAATGGACATCAAAATTAAAGGGGTGTCCGGCGAAGTCATGCGGCAAGCGTTGGCACAAGCCCGGGATGCACGGTTGCAAATTCTGGAACTGATTACCCAGACCATCCCTGCGCCACGTAAGGAACTCAGCCAATATGCGCCACGGATGGTTATTCTCAAGATTAACCCCGAAAAAATCGGCGCGGTGATTGGCCCCGGCGGCAAAACCATCCGCAGTTTGCAAGAAGAAACCAATACCAAAATTGACATCGCCGAAGATGGCACGGTGTACATCATGGGCGTAAGCGGACTTGGCGCAAATGTGGACAAAGCCCGTAACGCGATTATCGGAATGACCGAAGAGATTGAACTGGGACGCATTTATACGGGAACTGTGCAGCGTATCGAATCCTACGGGGCGTTTGTGTCGATCTTACCGGGTCAAGAAGGAATGCTGCATATCAGCCAGCTTTCTTCCGAACGGGTCAACAAAGTCGAAGATGAACTCTCGCTTGGCGATGAAATTACCGTCATGGTAACAGAAGTCGATCCGGGCGGCAAAGTCCGTCTGAGCCGCAAAGCAGTGCTGGAAAATTGGACATTGGAAGAAGCACAAGCCCAAGATAGAGGGTTGGGCGGTGGCAAACGTGCAGGCGGGGGCGGTGAACGACGTGGGGGCGGTGATAATCGTGGAGGCGAACGGCGCGGGGGCGGCGGTGAACGACGCGGGGGCGGCGAAAACCGTGACCGTGGCGGTTACGAACGACGCGACAGAGATCGCCGCGATAGATAGTCTCCTGAATTTCAAAAGGTACGCAGAGTACCTTTTTTGTTTCTGTTTGCTGTAGAATCGAGGAGATGCTAGGAAACAGGAATGTGATGCAAAATTCACAAGCACGGATTAGCGGAGTTTTTGGCCTTTTACTTCCCCTCATCGCTATCGGTTTGTCGATGGTAGCGCTCTATTTCGCCTATGTCGCTTCGGAAACCTCCGAGAAGGTGGTGATTGAGGAAATCGGCAGTATCCCACCCTCTGAAACTGAAATCTTGTTTAACCAATCGCTTGCTACGATGGAACGCGCCAATGATGCGCTCAATTCAGTAGAATTGGTACTCAGTTTTCTGGAAGGTGGTTCGATTCTCGCGGGGGTGATTCTGGTTGGTGCCGGGATTTTAGGTTTGAGCAGTATTCAAGATTTGCGGCACGATACCGAAACCATCAAACAGGAAATGAGCGCTCAGATTCAGGCCGAAACCCACGATTTAATGGCGCGCCTTGAACGAGCAGAATCTGAACTTTTGCGGCGGGAGGAACAACTCGCCAAGTTAGAAGCCCAATTAGAACAATCGCTCACCAGCACCCAAGCCCGTATTGACCAGCAAATTCAATCTGCCAGCAAATTGGCCCGCCGTTCTTTTGAAGCGCTCTCGCAGCATGTGATGGCGCAACGCCTTGCCCGCGAAAACAACATTGAAGCCGCCATTAACGCCTGCCGAGACTCGTATGAACTAGATCCCCTGAATGTCTCCAACAACTATTTGCTAGGGATGCTGCTGATGCGGCGGAATAATTTGGATGATGCCATCAAACACCTCACCGATGCCTTTCAGGAAGCCAGCAAAAGCGGGGAGGATGCCAGTATCCCGGCCCAAGCCGCCTTGGGCTTGGCGATTCGTTACAAAGGCGACCTGACGAATGAGCCAATGGAGCGTAATCGTCTGTATAACCAAGCGGAACACCATCTCCTAGAGGCAACCCGCAGCGACCCCCATTTGCTGACGGACAACCGCGAATCGTATTTAGGGGTATTGGGCAGTCTATATCGGCGGCAAGGGCGCACACAGGATGCCATTCAAATTTATCTCCGTGCTGCCAAAATCACCCCCCGCCGTTCTTATCCTGACATCAACCTTGCCATGCTCTATTTGCAAATTAACAATCAAGAATTAGCAGAAAAATATCGTCATTCCGCCGAGTCCAAAGCCCGCCGTCGTTTAGAAGATACCCCCGAAGATTACTGGGCGCTGCATGATGTGGCACTGGCACAGCTTTTGGGCGGAAAAGTCGACAGCGCCATCCAGCATTTTTCAGAGGCGATTGAACTCTCTCCCGATTCGGGGGTGCTGGAAAGCGTGCTGTCCCGTTTGATTTATCTTAAGCAAATTGTACCGGAATTAGCCGGATTAGACCGTACAATCCAGCAGTTTAACGAATGTATTCGCCTTAAACATTAGGAGCGCGACTCCCATTCTTGAATCGTTTCCTGTAAAAAGTGGCGGACATGCGTGTCGGTAACATCACCCACCGCATCATAAAACAGACCGTCTACTTCAATCATCACGCCGCCACTTGTGCCAGAGTGGACATGAATATTTCGGCCCATTAAATCCGGGGTTCGCAGGAGTTTGGATTGGAGCAGCATTTCAATCTGGTCAGCCATTCCCATTGGTTCCGATGAAGTGGCGGCTGGGGTGGGCGAAGATGCGGCTTTTTTCACGGAAGGCTGCATTGGCGCTGCATTGGCAATCTGTTGTAAATCCTGCACCATTTTTTGAAACCGGGTTCGCATGGTCGCCTCTTGCACTTCGCTCAAACTGGCAAAAAGCTGGTCTTTCATCCCGATAATTAAACGCCCATCACTGACATCGCGCCATACACGCATCAGCTCTACCGCATCGCCCGGCAATTCATTGCTACCCGCACGATAGGTGAGATTGTCTGATACCACTGGTTCTTTGATGGGGATGACAACTTCCTCACCAATAATAGCAGCCGCCACATGGGCAGGGGCGGGCGGGGAATCATCCAGCACAAAATCGCCTTCAAATTCCAAGAGGGGGGGGTCATCTTTGGCTGCGGGCATTGCTTGGGTCAGCATCTCCAATTGTGGAGCAGGTAAATCGGCGGTAAGCGCGTCTAAATCGGGCAGCGCGAAATTGTCTACTGGGGCGGGAAATGGCTCAATTTTTTCTGTGGCAGGCGCGGTTGGGCGGGGTTGCATCAGATAATCATAGGCTTGTTTATAAAATGAGGGCAAGGGAGGCAGCCCGGCACGTTTGCGTTCACGCCGTTCAGCATCCCGCCGCAGAACAACATACATCAGTACCATCCAGATAATGCCAGCCAGTATTGTTACCACCAGCAAACCCTGAATTTGACCGATAAATTCCCCGAATCCACTGCCACTGTCTGATTGTAAAAGAAAATGAATCATGGTTTCTCACTTCTGGCAGCTTGGACAAAAATGGGTGCTGCGCTGTCCCACAACAATCCGTTCAATGATGGCTGCGCCACATGTTGCACAGGGTTTGCCAGTTTGACCATAGGCCAAAAATTCATCCTGCATTCGTCCCTGTTCGCCGTTGGGCTGCCGATACCAACCAATACTTGCCCCGTTGGTAGCAATACCTTTATTTAACACCCAGCGAATGGCTTCATGCAAACGAACAATTTCACCCTCTGTCAGTGTATTTCCGCGCCGTAAGGGATGAATCTGGGCGCGATGCAGTGCTTCATCCGCATAGATATTGCCTAGCCCCGCTACTACTTCCTGATTGAGCAGCAGCGCTTTGAGAACCGTTTTACGCTGATTGAGCCGTGCCTGCAAAATCGTGGCGGTAAAATCATCGGCAAGCGGTTCCGGCCCAAGATGCCCCACGATTGGATTTAAATCATTGGTCAAAACAACCCGCCCGAATTTGCGCGAATCAGAAAAGCGGAGTTGGTGGGCATTGTCCAACTGAAATCGGAAATGCACCCATAGATCGTATTTATCGGTGGCCTCGTCCGGCAGGACATACAGCCGTCCACTCATTTTGAGATGAATCAGCAGCCAGTCCGCCTCCA
Organism: uncultured Anaerolineae bacterium; assembly: GCA_964639245.1. Classification (GTDB taxonomy): domain Bacteria; phylum Chloroflexota; class Anaerolineae; order Aggregatilineales; family J027; genus SB15. Next base: position 213,335 of record CAZXCU010000006.1, on the reverse strand, counting down.
ATTTCATCACAATATATTTGGCGCGGCGTTCCACGGATTCAATTTTTTGTCCGGCAATGCGATCCTGAAAATTTTCTGGCGAATCGCCAGCGTGCAGGGCGCGAGGCCAATCCAACCACACGCTTTGAATTGTCCGCCCCACTAAATCGGGACGAATGCCGCGCACAGTTGTTTCAACTTCGGGAAGTTCAGGCATGACGTAAGGTATCCAAAATGGTTTTAATTGCTTTTTCATAGTCCGAAAAGACATCGGATTGAATGTGAATTTGCCAGACAGCAGCCCGATTGTCTTCCAGAGGGACGAGAATCTCATAGCGGTGGACATCTGTTGGGTGGATATGGACAAAATAAATACAGTCGTCTTCCCCGCGTGTCTGGACTTCTGCCGCTTCAAATCCGGGACGTTGACTGACCTGTGCCTGCTCGGTTTTAGCGAATTCGGCGAGGGCCGCGCAGGCATTCTCAGCCTCCGGCAACACACGAGTTTCAATAAATTCAAGGCGCGGTGCATTGGGCAAGTTGATTTTTGTTGGGTCTGTTTCCACCACGACCACCCATTCAGACAATGTGCCATCCGGGTTGTAGACAACTTCGCCCAAATCGGTTTCAAGGTCACGCCAGAAACCCGCGCTGGTGCTAAAAGTTTGTTCCAATTCATCCCGTTTTTCGCGCCAAGAGGGGCTACCCTTATCGGCTAAAATCCATGTCTCAGGCACAGTGACTTCAAAAGCGAGGGCTTCTGTTTCTGACCCCACCGCAAAACTGATTTGTTTTTCGGCTTCTGTTTCCGTCAACCGGCTGAGAAACTCATCAGTATCAACCCGATTCGCCCCTTCGCGGAGGGCTAAACTTGCCAGCACCGCCAATGCAAGAATCACAAGAAAAATCAGCCAGCGTCGCCAGCGCTTTTCCCGTTTGCTGCGGGTTTCCATCTGCTGTAACACGGGCGAAGCGGTCACAGGTGGGGACATTCCCTGCCGTTGGTAATCTAAATCGGCCTGCATCCGTAAGGCAGTAGGATGGCTAGGATTCAAGGCCAGCGCCTGATAAACGCTATGCCGATATTCCTGAATATCGGGGGTGACATGCGCCAGCCATAACCAGCTGTCTGCCGAGACAGGTTCAACCGTAACTGCATAACGCAAATAGGGCAGTGCTTCGTGGCGACGGCCTTGTTGGGCAAGTTCGATTCCGGTGCGGGTATACATGCCAGTCATATCCAAGAATTATAGCATAGCCCCAATTTCCTATTAAATTTTTTGCCTAACCTATGAGAAGATATTCTCATTGGCTATTATCACAATATGTGTTTGATGTTCGTGCTACAATAGAACCACAGTTGATTCGGAGATAGATTATGAGCCTGCCACCCCACCAACCGCCTGATTTACGCGACCCGAACCGTCGCAGACAAGGCCAGCAGCAGCCCCAACCCCAACAACCCTATGGGCAGCAGCCACAGCCACCGAATTGGGGCAATCAACCGCCGCAGTATCCCCCCCAGCAGCCCCAATATCCTCCACAACAGCCGCCTTACCAGCAGCCGTATCAACAGCCGCCCCAGCGTCCTTTGCAGGGTACAGGCCCGTTGAATCCTATGCAAGTTCCACAGCTAGGCCAGCAATACACCAGCCAACCGCCTATTCCTCCTGCCCAGGCGCGTCCTTTAGGCGCACGCGGCATGATTTATGATGCCACACACGAACGGCGCATTGAATATCTGGCGTGGGGGATTGTGGTCATTTTGATGGGCTTTTCGATTATTATGGTGACGCTGGATACAGATTTTGCGACTGATTTTCTGCTGATTGCGACCCCGCTTTTGAGTGGGGTGATCCTCTTGGGCAGTGGGTTTGTGCAACGCCTCTTTTTTGATTATGATGTTAGCCTTGCGACATGGGCGCTCGCCATTTTAGGCATTTCATTCGGCTGCACCCGCGCCATTGCCGAAATCACCGAAAACACCGAAGTTGCTACACAAATCATTTATTTCGTGGGCTTGTTGGTCATCATTTCTGGCTTGGTCATCATTTTGCAGGTGTTCCGTACCCCCGGCGGACACAGCGAATAAACGAGGTGCCTGTTTCACCTGTTTAGGGCGGAAGTTAAAAAAGTTTGCATCCTTCTTCCGCCTAAACAGCGATAGGGCCATCGACAGAAAGTGTACAGACTTAAGTTATGCGGGCGAGTATCCCTTGCAAAGCGCCCGTCCCTATAAAATTCAGAGTCGCGGGATAGTGGTTCGTCTCTCAAATAACAGAGTCGTTTCAATAACTCTGTGCAGATCGGTCTGTAACCCATCCCCCAACTAGAGATCCATATTAAAATAAGCCACGTATTGAAACACTTTCAAACATGCACCTCAACCTTTACTTCAACCTGTTGTATTGAAAGAGAGAATAAAGCCTGCCCATGCTGTTATTTTTCACTGGAGCGCAAATCGTGTTTGCGGGACACACTCTCAAAACCCTGCCCGAAGGTCATGCTGTGCTGATGCGCGAAGCCTTTGCCCGTTTTTCAGGCACGCTTACCCATCAGGATGCTATTTTATTGGGCAACCAACGGGCAGATTTACCGCTTGCCCGTTCTGATGGAACGATTAGCCTCTGGGGAATCTTCGCTGCCCTTTTTCGCGCCCAATTGCTGCCCAAGTATCATCATGGAATGCGCCAATACTGGCATCACCCCACCCGAAATTTACCCAAAGTGCAGCTTGCCCTCTATCACCGTCTGATGCGTGCCATCACCGAACCCGACCCGGCGTATGCTGCCGAACTGTTCGGGCAAGCACTCCATACCCTCCAAGATACCTATACCATTGGGCATACTGAACGCGAAAATAACGCCGATGTATTTTCGCCTATGGTTCGTCTCCATACCTCGCCTAGCAAGGCACACCCATTCATTTCTCCAAATGACACCGTATGGACAGATGAATCGGAAACAACCTTGACTCCGCCGGCTGAGGCTGCGATTCAGGCAACGGTGGCGGCATTGGAATTATGGGAAACGTTGAGGCCTGCCACTGTTGACTCTGCCCAAGCCCCTGTAACAACATTTGTGAATCGGTACACACCTATCCGCAGTATGATTTTTTCCCCGCCCGACTCGCGGTAAAATAACATCCTATACCCCTCTCAGTTACTACGCGGAGGGGCAAGGGGTGGGGTAGTATCACTTTGCCCGATTATTTAACCATAAGGATTTTTCATGGCAACGCTTCTTGTTAAAAATATCCATACCCTTGTCACCATGGATGAGCAGCGCCGCGAACTTAAAAACGCCGCGATTTTTGCCCGTGATGGCGTGATTGAACAGGTCATCGAAGACGGCGGCGAATTGCCCGAAACTGCCGATGAAGTTCTCGATTTAAAAGGGCGGCATGTGGTCATGCCGGGGTTGGTCAACTGTCACCATCATTTTTATCAAACCCTGACCCGTGTGATCCCCGGCGCACAACACCATGAATTATTTGATTGGCTGCGGGCGCTGTATCCCATCTGGGCGAATATGCGGAGCGAGCATATTTATATCAGTTCGCAGATTGCCGCCGCCGAATTGATGTTGTTTGGCTGCACGACTGCCAGCGACCATCTGTATATTTATCCGAATGACTGCACGCTGGATGATGAAATTCGCGGGGTGCAGGAAGTCGGGCTGCGTTTTCATGCCAGCCGGGGCAGCATGAGTGTCGGTGAAAGCAAAGGCGGGCTTCCCCCGGATCGTGTGACCGAAGATGAAAATTTCATTTTGAAAGACTCGCAGCGCTTAATTGAGCAGTATCACGACAACAACCGCCATTCCATGCTGCGAATCACCCTTGCGCCCTGTTCGCCATTTTCCGTGTCGCAGGATTTAATGCGCGAATCAGCCAAATTAGCCCGTACCTATCCGGGGGTGCGCCTGCATACGCACCTTGCCGAAACCAAACCTGACCTTGCCTATAGCATGGAAAAATTCGGTCTGACCCCCGGTGATTATGCTGAAAATGTGGGCTGGGTTGGTGAAGATGTCTGGCACGCGCATTGTGTCCATTTAACCGACGACGCGATTCATAAATTTGCCCGTACTGGCACAGGAGTGGCGCACTGCCCGTGTAGCAACATGCGAATCGCCAGTGGATTCATGCCCCTGCGGAAAATGATGGATGCCGGCGTGCGAATCGGCTTGGGGGTGGATGGCACGGCCTCGAACGATACCAACAATCTGCTGAATGAAGCCCGTTTAGCACTATTGCTGGCGCGGGTGGGACACGATGACCCCACTGTCTTAAAAGCACGCGAAGCGCTTGAACTGGGGACACTCGGCGGGGCAAAAGTCTTGGGGCGGGATGATATTGGTGCAATTGCGGTGGGTAAATCGGCTGATTTTCTCGCCTTCAACGTGGACAAACTCACTTACGCAGGCGCACACCACGACATTGTAGCGGCGATTATTTTCTGCAATTCCGACCCGGTAGACTATAGTTTCATCAATGGACGGCGGGTGGTAGATCAAGGCCGCATTACCACAGTGGATTTGCCGCCCTTGATTGAAAAACACAATCGCTTGGCGCTGGAATTAGTTGAATAAGTGTAGGGGCGTGGTCAGTGACCCGCCCTCATTTCAATTACCGATAGGACAAAAAAATCATGAGCCGTATCATCATTCGCAATGGACAGGTGGTTTCTCCGACACAAACCCTTCTTGCCGATGTTCTCATTGATGGGGAAAAAATCGCTGGCATTACCACGCCCAACCTCATCACATGGGAGGATGCGCGGGAAATTGACGCGACAGGGTGTTATGTGTTTCCGGGTGTTGTCGATGCTCATACGCACATTCAATTGGATACCGGAGTCTACAAAACCGATGATAACTGGGAAATTGGCACAAAATCGGCGGCGTATGGCGGAGTCACAACTGTGGTCGATTTTGCGACCCAGTTCAAAGGCCAAACCTTTGAGCAAGCCCTCAATCATCGGTTGGAGGAATGTAAACCCGCCTATATTGACTATGGCCTGCATATGATGGTGACGGATTTGAGTCGGGATGAGGCAAAAGCCGCGCACGATTTAGCTGAACTGCGCGATATGGGCGTGCCAAGCATCAAACTTTACACCACCTACAAGCCCAACTACTACGCCGATGATGCCACTATTTTGCATACCCTACGCGCCATGCCCTCAGATATGCTCGCCATGTTCCACTGTGAAAATGATGCTATTGTGGCAGATGCAACACGGCGCTTGGTTGAGCAAGGCAAAACGGGCTGGCGCTATCACGGCGAATCCCGCCCCGCCATTGCTGAAACCGAAGCTGCCGTCAGAATTATTAATTTACTGCCACAAAATAAAAATGCGTATATTGTCCATTGTTCATCCGAAAAAACTGCTTATGCTTTAGAGCATTATTTACGCCCTAAAATTTTTCCACCCAACTTTTATTTTGAAACCTGTATTCAATATCTGGTCTTAGATGCAAGAAGTTACGAAAGCGACCAGCCTGAGCATTTCATCCTCCAACCGCCTTTAAGACGCTTTCGCAACGAACCCTTTAATTATGACTTGCTCAATTTGTATGGAGAGCATCTGATTTCTGTTCTCTCCACCGACCATTGCGATTACAGCTTGGCGCAAAAACAAGCCCACAATGACTTTCGGGTGACGGCAGGTGGATTACCGGGTTTGGAAACCCTTTTACCGCTCAGTTACACCGTCTTTTTAGATGAGTTTGAGGAAAAACACGGCGCATATTTTGTGGATGACCCACTCAGGCACTTGGTTGAGGTTTTATGCGCCAATCCAGCGAAGTTATTTGGCCTCTATCCGAAAAAAGGCATTCTTGCGGCGGGGAGTGATGCCGATGTGGTCATTTACGACCCTGCCCCGCAAGTCATGATTAAACAGGAAAATCTGCATACCATCGGCGGGTATACGCCCTACGAAGACATGACAGTGCAGGGCAAAGTCCGTACCACTATTAGCAGGGGCAAAATCTTAGTCCATGAAGGTGAATTTTTTGGCGAAAGCGGGCGCGGGCAGTTCGTCAAAGGTGCGCCCTTCAAACCCTTGAATGAATATTAAACGGTACAGGCTTTGGTTATTTCAAGGGATACAACCTTATGCAGTCACTCCCCAAAAAAGGACGCACGGAGGCTTTCGAGAACAAAGCCTCCGTGTAATGATAGTTCAAGCTGCTTTAAATAAATCCCTGCTGCTTGAGCCAAGCTCGCAGTTGCGAATCGCTGGGTTCGGTAATCATCGAACCCCGATTAATCCCGCGTGGGCTTGCGCCTTTTTCGAGGGGGGTAGGCATTTCAATCGGGGTCAGGCTGCCAGGTTGCGCCACAATCAAGGTAGGGACAGACGCAAATCCTGTCCATGCCACCACCCGTTCATAAGCGGCCTCATCCTCATCAATCTTGATTTCTTCGTAAGGAATATCCAGTTCTGCTAGCACACGGCGAGCCGCCGCAACAAACGGACAGGGGCGGGTACGTCCATACATGATCAGAAATGGGTGGTTCATCTCAATCTCCTTATGAGGGGGCAGCTGTGGGCGTGACCCGAAATTGTTCTGGTTTTAAGAAGCATAACACCCCTTGTGTAATTCCCCGCGCCATATCATCCGGGCGTTCAACAAGGAGTTGGCGGTCTGCAAACATGAATCCCAACTCCACAATGATCGTGGGGGTATCCAGCGACACTTCGCGGAACACATGGTAATCTACCAAGTCGGGAGAGGTGCCAAAGTGACGGGGCAGTCCGGTAGAGGCTGCATAGGTTTGGGCAACGCAATTCACAAAAATCTCGTCACGGTCACGGGTAGCAGCACGGCTGGTGTTGGCCTGTACATTAAAACCATTCGCCCCCACGCCCAGATTTTCACAGGTATTGGTATGAATCGACACCAGCGCAGTCGCCCGATAATTGTCGAGGCGGTCATCCCATTCTTCCAAAATCTCGACCTGATAGCCTTCCTGCACCAATAGGGAAGCCACGCGCTGACCTACCGCCGTATTTAGGCTTAATTCGGTCAGTTCAGGGATGCCATCGCCGTTGTCATCACAAATCGCGCCGGGGTCAACTTCAAAAGCCGGATTCAAGGGCGGGCCACTATGCCCGATAATCACCCCGATTTTTTCCGTCACGCCAAACGTGGGCAACGGGGTTGGAATCATCGTCGCCGCGCCCTGTGTGGAACTCACCGCCTGAAGTTCGCCTTTAAATTCTTCCGATAAAAAGTTATCCGGCGTCCAGTAGCTAAAAATAAACGCCACCCCAAGCGACGCAAACACGACAATGATCATCGTCCGAATGGCTAACCAGAGTTCACTGGCTTCTTTGGGCGGACGATAGGGACGGGCAGCGGCGACTCGTGCCAGCGCCGGATTCACAAAGGTGGATTGTTCTTCGGGTGGGGGTGCTTTGGGTTGATATTCTGCTCCAATTGGCACACGGCGGGCGGAAGCAGGCGGACGTTTTTCCTTATGCGGCGGTGCGTAAGGGGTTGCTTCTTCCTGTGACAAAAAAGGCGCAAATGAATCCTCCGCTAGCGCCTCGTTGGGGAGCGCAGTTTCTTGGAGTGGCGGCGATTCAAGCAGGTCGTCAGGAATCGGTTGCGCCCCATCAGGGATATTCTCAAGCGGCGCATCTGCACGCGGAGTTAAAAATTCAGGCGTATACGGTTTGGGTTTAGGCTTGGGGAAAAAAGGCTCATCCGGCTCATTGTCATCAATGAAACGCGGCATGTCAAAATCGTCAGGTGGAAAACGGTTGTCGCTCATAAAGTCTATTTTAGCGATTTATCAAAGTTTGCAAGAGGTCAGGCCATAACCAGTAGGTTTCCGGCACTGGCGCAACCAGCGAATCCAAATCGGGCGAGTCACGGCGAATCGGTTTTTGGGGAACCACTGTACCGACCATCAACAGCAACACCGTTTGAATCCCCCGTGAAGCAACCAGATTCATCACCGTCCCATAATCGCGCACGGGTTTATCCAGCAGGGTATCACCTAATTGACAGCCTGCCAGCGCCGCGTAAAAACGGGCAATATCTACGGGCGGGTCTTTGCGAAACTGGTGAATATCCTGCCACGGTTTTTTCGGGTACACTTCGCCCAAATCCCCCAATAAATTGGAGGCTTTTTCCACCGTGACCGACTCTGGTGAGAAGAAAAAAATATAACTTTCATCGGTGACATTGCCCATTGCCGCACATTGTTGAATCATCCGGTCATAGTCTTCCTCGGAGGTCATGCCAATCTGCGGAATACGGTCATCGCGCCAACCGGTGACACTGACCATTTTGCTGTGTCCCAAAAAGCCTTTTGCCCAGCGCAATCCCGGTAAATCATAGCGAATAAGGCAGGCCATATCCGCCCCGATGACCACATCATCGGCGGGTTCGCCCCGGTCAGTAAATGCAATCGCGGTAATTTTCATGGGCATGACATCGCCAACTTGCTGTTGGTCAAGCCCCATTTCAAGGTAGGCCCAAAAACGTTCATTCAGGCTGTGTTCATAACGAATAGCATCCAAGCGCAAATTGCTAATAATGCGTTTTGCGCCATCTTTGGCGGCTGAATAAAACATTTGCGACAATTCTTGAAGTGCATTAGAAGGTGTGGTTAGTCCCGACATTACAGCCACTTCCGCCAGCGAAAATACATCAACATCACAATTACAAAAACTCCCATCATGGTTAAGGCAAAAGGATAGCCATAGTACCAATTCAATTCTGGCATATTCCAAGGGGACTTTTCAGTATTAAAGTTCATCCCATAAATTCCCGCCACAAAGGTTAAGGGCATAAAAATCGTGGAAATAATTGCCAGAATTTTCATGACTTCATTGGTGCGGTTGCTGGTGCTGGAAAGATAAAAGGACATCAAATCGGTACACAATTCACGGTCAGTTTCGATCATTTCAATCACCCGCATCGTGTGGTCGTAACAATCCCGCAAATAAAAGCGCAATTCTTCCTCAGTAAACGCAACACTATCGTGCAAAAGAATATGTAACACATCGCGCATCGGCCAAATCGAACGGCGCAACGCGAGCAAATCTCGCTTGATAGTATGGACTTTGTTGATGGTGCTATTGGTGGGATTGAGGGCAATTGAATCTTCTAAATCTTCCAAGATTTCCCCGTAACGCTCCAGAATCGGGAAATACGCATCAATAATCGTATCCAGAATCGCATACACCAGATAGGCCGGGCCATGTTTGTCCAGATCATCCAAACCACGCCGAATCCGGTCACGGACAGGCTGCAAACAGTCCCCGCCGGGCTGTTCTTGAAAGGTCAGGACAAAATTCTCGCCCATAAAAATACTAATTTGTTCAGTAACAATGGTTTCTGTGAACATCGGCGCAACCATGCGTGCCACAATAAAGTGATGCTGTCCGTAAATATCCACTTTGGCACGTTCGCGGAGTTGAATGGCATCTTCAATGGCAAGGGGATGTGCGCCGAACATCGCGCCCACTTCGGTTGCAAGTTTGGGATTCATCGGCCCATCAATATTCAACCATGTGACCGGCCAATCGCGTAAAAATTTTTTGACTTGAGAAGGGTCGGTAAGGGTTTCTTCTTTAAATCCTTGATTGCTATAGGCGATTACATGCAAAGGGCTGGTCATCGGTTATCCGCTTCCACTCATCCTTTTTAGGATAAGGCGAAGTGAAATAAAAAACCAGTGGCACATAAACAGCAAGATATTTTAATGAAACAGGCTACAGGCTGATTGAAATTTCTAAGAAGTTGGCATATTTTTCGGCCTGTGATTGAAAGGTTTTTTGCTCCATGTCCGATAAGTTTTCAAAGGGGGTAGGGGTCAGACTAACGGTGTGTTTTTTAAGGGTGCGTTTCCATGTTCCCACCACTTGTCCATTCACAACAATAGTCGGAAAAAAAACCCCATTGCCGCCGGGGACAACCTTTTGGGCGTGCTGCGGGGGCAAAACTGTGCTGCGGTCTTTGTAACCGAGCAAATATTCATCAAATCCCGCCAGCAGATACATTTCATGGGATTCGCTAGAGAATGATTGGGTGGTTAGTAACATCCAATAGGTGTGTTGATCAACAGTTTCGGAAATAAATTGGGATTTTACCGCCTCAAAACCTGCCCGCGCATCGGCGGCTGGCAGCCCAGACCACCATGTAAAGTCTGGCAAGGTTGCCGGGCCATGACTGGTAAAATACCGTTTGGCAAGTTCCGCTAAAGCTACTTCGCGGGGAAGCGTTTTTGCTTCTGGCATCAGCATAAAATAGGATTCGTTTTTGGGAGCAGTTCCCTGACAAATCAAACCGCTTAATGACGCATGATGCAGCAGGTAGTAGCCGCGCTGCCCGTGTGTTGAAATACCCGCGTGTTCCAAGCTCTCAAATAAGGCGGTTCGCTGCACTTCGGGGTGATTTTGCAGCGTGCGGACAAGAATCTCATTACTTCGACTCAGGGTTTGCTCATCCAGTTCAAGTTCCCGATAGCGCCGTGCAGAACTCGCAATCTGGCGTGAGCCAATCAAGTCGGTTAGCCAGCGAATGTCCTGTGCCGCGACAAAATGCAGCGTTCCCCGCAAAAGCCAACTACGCAGAATGGTTTTTTGTTCAATGGCCTGTTCGATCTTCGCATCCGTACAAGCGGGCAAACGCAGCCCGATTGACCATTTTGCCCCGGTATAATCCTGTCCCTGCATCACCCCCGACCATGCCACAATCTCATGGGGTTCGCGGAAACCTTGTTGGGAAATGTGCTGGTTATACAGACGTAGGTGAGGCATGTAGCGCATGACAAAAAATCCAGTGAAAATGGGATGCGGGGCATATGAAATTGGGCCCAGCAGGATTCGAACCTGCAACCCGCCGGTTATGCGTCCCACTACAGCTTTCGCTGCCTCCATCGGAGTTTGTGGGCTGGACTTTCTCTTCATCCCAGTATGGGATGCCTGCCGTTAAGTCTCTACACCTTCCCCATGGTGTGGGGCTTGGCTCGGGATTACCAGCGAAGGCTTCCCCGAATTTGACAGGTCAACACCAGAGAATTACTTCTCAGGCCGCCCTCTTGAGCCGGATGCTCTGACCGTTGAGCTATGGGCCCGCCTCAAAAATCAGTATAGTCGTAAACTGTTACAGCGACAAGGGAAAGTTGGTGTGTTACACTTGCCCCGCACACAAAGGAGAAAAGGTTCATGCGGAAAACGGTGGTTCTTTTAGATGTGGACGGGGTGTTGATCCACGCACGCGGCTATCGTGGCAGCGTTAAGGCGACCATGCAGTATGTGTTTGAGCAGATGAATCAGCCGCACCTCCTCCCACCAGAAGAACAGGATATGCAGGCATTTGAGGCGGAAAGTATCATTTTTGAGTGGGATTCGCTGGCCTTGAGTACCGCCGACTATCTGATGCAAGTGCCACACTTACTGGGCGATACCTTGCAGGAAACGTTTCAAAATATCGCTGCGGCTAAGGTGACTTTGCAACAGGTCGATTATCCCGCCCTTGCCCGTCGTGTTCCCAAACCACCCAGCCCGGATATAAAACCCAGTCGAGCCGCGCTTGGCACCTTGTTTCCCGAACTTCCGGTGATGAAAGAAATTTTAGGCAATGCTCATTCGCCGAATGCGACTCTGACCCAGATTTTTCAGCATTACGTTTTAGGGCATGAACAATTTGCCCGCACCTACCAGCAAAAACTACAATTTGAAACCGAATCGCTGTTAGAAACCCTTGATATTCCCCTGCTCACAGAGGAAAGCCGCACCCGTCTCGAACAAACTGACGGTTTGCAGCATGTGATTTATACTGCGCGTCCGGGACTACCACCAACCTTCATCGACACTTGGCTTGGCTATTCTCCAGAAGCGGAAATTGCCCAAAAATTGCTCCAGCTCTATCAGATTCCGGTGATTGGCTATGGGCGGGTGCAGTGGTTAGCCCAACAGATGAACGCCCATCCCGCCAGCTATGTCAAACCCTCTCCGGTGCAAGCATTGGTGGCGATCTACAGTGCAGTGTTGTATGGCAGTGAAAATTGGGAAGAAAAAGCACTACGGTTAGCTGCAACCGATGGGCATTTACCTCCCGAAATCACAGCCCACCCCCTGCATGTTATCGTGTGCGAAGATTCAACGGGCGGGATTCGGGGAGTCCGTCAAGCAGTTGAACATCTGCAAAAATCGCATGATGTGACTTTTGCGGCGGTGGGAGTTGCCGATGGAGAACTCAAGCGGGCAGCCCTCAAAACGGTTGCCGATTATGTGGCGGACAATGTAAATGAAGGGTTGGCGTGGGCATTGGCATGGTAACACCCCTGCTTGTGACCAAATTGACGATTCCCCCTTTGCGTGGTGGACATATTACCCGCCCACACTTGCTAGCTGCACTAGAAAAAGGGGCAGATCGTAAAATTATTCTGGTAGCAGCCGCAGCAGGTTTTGGCAAAACATCCCTTTTAGCAGAATGGAGCGCGGGTAAACAGACGGCATGGTTATCATTGGAAAGTAGCGAAAATGACCCTATTCGTTTTTTGTCCTATCTGATTGCCTCCATTCAAACTTGTTACCCCACCTTCGGGCAAGAAATTTCATCCGCGTTGCAATCTCCCCAACCGCCGGCAATCGAACCGATTCTCTCCAGTTTCATTAATCAACTTGCGACTGTACCCCAGCGTTTTTTTGTGGTTTTGGATGATTACCACCTCATTGAAAATCCACAGGTACATGACATCCTGACTTTTTTCATTGAGCATTTGCCCGCACAAGTGAGCATTATTTTGCTCTCACGGGTTGACCCGCCCCTGCCACTTGCCAGATGGCGAGCAAAGAATACTTTATTTGAACTCAGAGCGGATGTACTACGCTTTTCACTGTCCGAAATTGCTGAATTTCTGGGGCGTGATTTTCAACTTCCCCCGGAATCAATTCAGGCATTAGAAGCCCGCACCGAAGGATGGGCAGCCGGATTGCAATTGGCGGCGCTCGCCATGCACACCTACACCGGAGACAAACAGCAATTCATTCAGGAATTTACCGGCAGTCATCGCTTTGTTCTGGATTATTTGTTAGAAGAAGTGTTAGTCCAGCAACCCATTCATATCCGTCAATTTTTGCTGCAAACCTCGATTTTGAATCAATTACATGGGGGATTGTGTGAAGCAATAACAGGTGAAAATTTTCTGGAAAATCTCGAAAAAAATAATTTATTTGTGATTCCGCTAGACCAATCGCGGGAATGGTATCGCTACCATCATTTGTTCGCGGATTTGTTAAAAGCGCGTCTGCAAGCGGAAATGCCTGAAAAAATACCCACGTTGTATCAAAAAGCTGCATCTTGGTACGCCGCGCATGGATTGGCGGAAGAGGCGGTGGGTGCGGCCCTCAACGCCCATGATTTTGCCTATGCAGCCGATCTAATTTTGGGGGTCGCCCAAGCCGTTTCCTATCGAGGCGAAGTTTTTACCTTGATTGCATGGTATCGCGCTTTTCCGCCGGGTTTCGTAGCCACCCAACCGCGTTTAAGCCTGTATTTTGGGATGGCATTTGCACTCAACGGGCGCTGGGAGGAGGCGGAAGTGCTGCTGGCAATTGTGGAAGAAAGTCCCATTTTGCCGCAGGAAGCCCTGCTATTGGCCTACCTTGTTGCCAACTATCGTCAGGACAGCCAGAAACTTGCCACCCTCGCCATGCAAGCAGAACAGCAAAAAGGAAAAGTTGCTTCTCTGGTTTTAGGACTGCTGGCGAGTGTCCATGGCGACTTTAAAGCTGCCTGTGAATGGATGGAAGACACATACATTGCCAGCCAGCACGAAGGTGATGAGACACTGGCTCTGACCGCCCTGTTTCATCAATGCCGCTTTCAGGTGTTTTACGGCAATTTGCGGCAAGCCCATGACCTGTGTAAGCAAGCGCTCACCCAAACGCGCCTTTCCTTGCCGATGGCAACGCTTGCCCATGTGTCACTCATGCGGATTTTCATTGAATGGAATGAATTAGACCAAGCCACCCACCATGGGGAGCAAGCCCGCAGACTTGCCGAAGCAAGCGGGTTTGTCACCGGAATTTTGTCCAGTACCACCATGATGCAAGCTGAAATTTTTCAGGCGCAAGGGCAAACTGACTTGGCACAAACCACTGCCCAAACCGCGATTCGCCACGCCGAAAGATACGATCCCCCCCTTGAAGTGGCATGGCTTAAAATTTATTGGGTACGTCTGGGCAATTTTCAAATGGCGGATTGGCAACCGCGTTCTCCGTCTATTTTTTATCCCCCCGCCATTCACCCTGTCACCCAAGCGCGGGTTTTGCTGGCGCAGCGTCAAACTCAGCAGGCCATCCACATCCTCACGCAATGGACAAACCAACCCCGTCATTTACTGACCGTAGAAATTTTCGCGCTGCTGGCACTGGCACGACAACAGCAAGGCGACACGGTTCATGCCATGCTTGCCCTTGCCCAAGCCCTCGAACTTGCCGAAGCGGAAAATCGGTTGCGTGTGTTTTTGGAGCTGGATGCACCCATGGCGGCCTTGTTGGGGCAGTTTGTGGAGACCTATCCTAAACATGCGTTCGCCCAAAAATTGCGGGGGATGTTTCCTGAGAAAAATGCTTCTCGGGTCTCTGACCTGAACGAACGCGAATTAGAAATTTTACGGCTGATAGCAGCAGGTTATTCGAATGAAGAAATCGCCCAACAACTTGTGCTTGCGGTCAGTACCGTCAAATGGTATATCAATACACTCTACAGCAAATTGCAGGTCAAAACACGCAGCCAAGCCATCGCCCGCGCTCATGAACACCGTCTTTTGGCGGATTAAATTTTTCCCACCCCTCTTTCCCACCCTCCGATGGGTCACAGCCTTTCCCAAAAACTGTATCGTACCAATATCGAATTGAGAAACGGCAATGCACTATCAGATTAAACTCAAGGGTCAGCTTGACCTGCACTATGCACAGTGGTTCGGCGATTTTCAAATCATCCATAACCAGAATGATGAAACCCTACTCATAGGGGAAGTGGTTGACCAAGCTGCTTTGCATGGGATTCTGGCCCGTTGCCGCGATTTGGGGGTGACGATTATTTCACTGAACCCCGTAACACAGGAAGAAAGAAAGGACACAAGATTATGATTACCGTAAGCGAATCCGCCGTCATCGATGCCCGTCCCGAAGAAATCTATGCCATCATCTCCGAATATCGGGTACATCATCAGGCCATTATCCCGCGTGCCTATTTTAAGGAGATGACGGTTGAAAAAGGCGGGCAAGGGGCGGGAACAGAAATCTTCCTACGAATGAGGGTGTTGGGGGTGGAGAAAACCTATTATCAATATGTCACTGAACCAGAACCGGGACGGGTGCTGATGGAAGCTGACCCGAAAGCGGGTGTTGTGACAACTTTTACCGTAGAACCGATGGATGGAGGTCAACATGCCCGTGTGACCATCAGCACCGAAAGCAAACCCAGTCCGGGCTTTGCAGGGTTCATGGAAAAACTCATCCAACCGCCCATCAGCCGCCGTATTTACAGACAGGAATTGCAACAGCTAGCGGATTATGCCCGTCGCCTGCGTGCCAATTAAAAAAAGTGGGCAGCCAACCTGCCCACTCCACTCCTTATATGTTACTCGCAGATGCAATTATGAGGCTGTACCTTCTTCCGCAGGGACTTCGGCGGGCGGTTGTTCACCACGCGGGCCAAATCCGGGACGCGGGCCTTGCCCTTCAGGACGTTCGCCACGCGGAGGCAGCGGATTGGTGAACATTTCGGTCACATGTTCTTCTACCAGTGCCGCATCGCGCCCAGTTTTTTCCACAATTGTTGTGACCACCTGTTCCTGAATGGCGGCGGCATCTCCGCCGTTGGCTTCAATGACGGTAGTCAGGGTTGCGCCTTCTTCTTGGAGCGCTTCACGCAAAGCCTCTACTTCGATTTCGAGCGAGTCTGCCACAAGTTGCAAAATTTCACTGCCACGCCGATGCGGACGGACATTGGTTTCGGTTTCTTCTGGCTCTTGCGCCCCAACAATTCCGACACTCATCAACGCCATGACCAAGACTACGACGACCACGAGAACCTTTTTCATTTTTCTTTCCTCCACTTGTTTTTCGATATGTCTTTATCATGGCGGGAGGATGTTGTGTATATTTTGCCAATGTGTAAGGAATCTGAAAATTAACCTTAAATCCATCCTAACAAAAAAGGCCGCATGAGCAGCCTTTTAATTTTTTCCGACATTTTGAAAAAAAGGGTGGGTAGGGGTTGAGGCTACCCACACTCCCAAAATGATGCTTACCGAAGTTCCATAACTTTACTGAGGGCGGCGGGGGTGGTGCGGTTGACACTGATGATTGCGCCCGTCGGGGGTTTGATTTCCAGCGTGAAGGCGGTGTTTGCAGCCAGCGGGGTGGTGAGTGCGCCTGTGTTAACAGTCACTTCCGCCAGTTCACCTTCTTCGAGCAGCTTATCGCCATCGTTCGTCCCAATCCATGCAACGGCCCAATCCAGTTCATTTTTAATTTGAGCGCCGTCACGATACCCAATCACCACAACGTTGTTGCCAGTTGTATCGGTTAAATCAATCGGGTCGCCGCCAGACACCAGCGCTACTGAGAAAACAACTTTGTCCACTTTGCCAGCCGCCGTGCTGTCTTGGGCAATCACCGCGCCCTTGATGTTCATGGAGGACTGTACGCCTGTTAAACCGGAGTAAATAGCAGCTTCGCCTTTTTCGGTGGAGGCTGACCCCGCCGAGAGAATGGTAAAGGCAAAGACCGACGCAACAACAATAAAAGCAATCAAGATAATGGCAGTTTCGAGGGCGGTTTGACCGCTTTCGTTCTGGTGGAGGTTCTTCTGAGACATCATTTTGGTTTTTCCTTTGGCATTGGATAGTTTTAACTTATGACCAAAGTATGCCAGTGATGCGCGGGGACGTATATTCGGGAACAATGGTATTTGTCCCGTAGAAGATCCTGTAGATTTTTCTAGGGGCAACTACGTAGAAAAATTATCCTTGATAGATTTCTAAAATGCCCTTTGTCATTTTCTCGATGGAATATTCGCGTTCGACCTGCCAGCGCAGTTGGGTGCGGCGCTGTTCAGACCGGATGCGTCGTCGCCCAATGATCCGTTCGAGCAGTCCATCGACATCGGCGACAGGGGCGGTGATGCCGATTTCAGGCAGAACTCCCACCGCGCTGCCAAAAACCATCGTGCCACAGGCAACCGCTTCTAGGGCAGCCATACAAAACGCCTCGTGCTGCGATGTAATAATCAACGACTCGGCCTGCTGGTAAAACTTGGGAAGTTGGTCGTGTGGTACAGCGCCATGAAATACAACCCGTTCGGCAATGCCGAGTGCAATGGCCTGCTGCTGTAAAACCTCGCGTAGCACCCCCTCCCCGACAATATCAAGGCGGGTGTTGGGTAGTTTGGCAAACAGTTTTAATAAAATATCCTGCCGTTTGATGGGGCTAAGCGAAGCGACATGCAAAAATTCAATCGGACGATTTTCCTGTTGGGGGGGGGTGAACAGGTGCGTATCTACGCCCAGTGGTACAACCTGAATCCGTTCAGGACGGGAGATTTTATGCCGTTCAAAATAAAAACGAGCAAGGGTGGCGGTATAGTAACAGGGAGCGATAACCTGCGTAGCACTCTTGAGGGCATGATGCACCAACCAAGCAGCAAATCGTCCAAGCTGTAAGCCGTAATGAATCTCAGGAAAGCCGACCAATTCCCCCCCCGCCAAACTGACAACAGATGGAATCCCCAGTTTTAGGGCAACCCGATTGGCTATGTACCCTGTTTCATCCGCCCAAATTGCGTGTAGGACATCAAAGGGATGTTTTTGGTGGTGACGGAGGAGTGTTTTTTCAACTTCCCGAATTAATCGCCAGCGCTGCAAGCCAGAAGTATAGGATCCGCCGCCAAACGGGAAAACCTTTGCGCCATATACTTGATACGGTTCGCGGGTAAAGGGATAACGGATGGGGAATACCCGCACCTCATGCGTTTTTGCCAATTCGCGCACCAGATTAAGATAAACCGGAATTGACCAATCGGCTTCACTGGCGGAAAATCCCGGTATCAGAATCCCGATTCGCATGAACGTATCCTCGATATGACCACCCTAACCATAGCATCAGAAGGGATTCGGTGCATAACAACGTCCATGCCGCGCCGATTCCTCCCCACTGACGAATCAAAACAATGCCGAGTCCCAATTGAATGGGCAAGATGGCTAGCAAAAATAAATTGACCCGCTTTTCTTGTTGAAGTGCATAGTGTACTGCCGCGAGAGTCTGGCGAATGAAGGTGGGGATCAATGACCAAGCCAACACAATGAGAATGGGGACAGAGGATTGAAATTTTTCACCGAAGGTCACATTCAAAATAAAACTACCCAAAAAAGTAAAAATCAATGCACTGGCTAAACCGTAGAAACTGATACCCAGATTGATACGGCGTAAAAACAAGCGCAATTGGTGTGAGTCCGTTGAAAGGGCAGCGAACATGGGAAACAATGCACCAAACAGCGCAAGGACAGGCATTTTCGCCGCTTCAGTAAACCGACTGGCAGCAGCAAACCAGCCAACCATTGAGGAGGTTGTGAGGATTTCCAGCAGCAAAAAGAGCAACCGCACATAGAGAGTCGCAAAAAAGCCACCAATGGCAAAAGGAATGGATTTTTGCAAAAATTGGAGGGCTGGATTTTTTGAAATCGCCGTTTTGGAGGGAACAGCCGCATAAAATTTCCAGCGCCACAGCCCCCACGCTGCTATTAATTGAAGGGCATCGGCAATGACCAATACAACAAAAACCCCGATGATGCCCGACTGCTGCCATAGCACAAAAACCGTTCCGATGACCTGCAAAGTGAGTAATCCAACATTCAGCACCAGAATAGGCCACATACTTTCCCATGCCCGCCAGACAGCCGTGTAAATCCCAAATACCGAGTCAATCCAGATCATGCTGCTGGTGATGCGAAGCCCTGCCACAATCTCCGCATCGGATGAAAGATAAGGGGCAGCACCCCAGACAAAAACGACCAGGCCTGTCCCCAAAACCCAGCGCCATTCAAGTGCCTGCCGAATATAATGATGGGTGAGTTGTCTATCTTGGGCAAGATCACGGGTAATCAGCGTGCCAATGCCAAAATCCGCCAGAATCGTCAGGGGAAAAATCCACGCCATCACCGCCGCATATTGTCCTAACGCCGCTTCGCCTAACCCGCGCCCAACCAGAATCGTCAGCAAAAACGCCAAAATGGCAGTGCCAACATTGCTCAACAGCAATATGAGGGTGTTACGAGATAGGCGTTTTAGCATAAGACAATTGACGACAAAGGTGAATCCGTGTTAGATTTTGGTTACTTATCGTTTATCTATTTGTGTCACGCCACACAGCCTCCAGAAGGCAAACTTGGCTTGATTGGCTGGTATAAGCGCTTTTATCTCACTGCTTTGCCAGCTATAATCACTTCGATTTTCCTCTGTGTTGCCCGTCCCATTATCTGACGGCGGTTGTGCGACGTAGAAGGGCGCAAACCATGTCCATAGAATTTGTGTTCCGCATTGCAGGCATGATTATTTTTGCCTTCGTTGGTGCAAGTTTTGGTGTTTCCACCGCAGATGCTTTAAATCTCCCGGAAGATGCCAATGGCTTGCTGTTTTCATTAGTGGGTGCGTTGTTCGGGTTGATTATTTCCCCCTGGTTGACAACCCGCCCCGCCAAATCCGTTCGTCGTATTTTACTCCAATCGCCTGTTGAATTGCTGCTGACTTCGCTGGTGGGGTTGGTGGTGGGGCTGTTTATTGCGTTGCTGCTGGTGTGGCCTTTGTCGCTGCTACCGGGCTGGTTGGGGCAATACTCTCCGATTATCGCGTCCGCAGTAGCAGCCTATTTTTGCATCGTGCTGTTTTCTGCCCGCGCCTTTGATGTGTTAAGTGTTTTACGTCGATTTCGCCCTACCACCCAGCCCAATTTACTGGCGGTTGCCGCGATGGATTTAGGCGTTCTTTTAGATACCAGCGTAATTATTGATGGGCGAATTCTGGACATTAGCAAAATCGGGTTTATTCCGGGAACGCTGCTTGTCCCTCAATTTGTACTGTCCGAGCTACATAATATCGCCAATTCCAGCGACCCGATTCGACGACAGCGCGGACGGCACGGCCTGGATGTCCTCAATAAACTCAAACAAGAGGGTGTGAATCCGGTGCAGGTAATCGACGACAACCCTGAACATATTGAGGCTGTCGATGCAAAATTGGTTGAAGTGGCGAAAGAACGCAACATGCCCCTGATGACCAATGACTTTAACCTGAACAGCGTCGCAGGTGTACATGGGGTTCAAGTTTTAAATCTGAATGATTTGTCGCTTGCGCTGCAACCCGCCCTGCTGCCCGGCGAAGAATTGGATATTCGGATCATCCAAGAAGGGCGTGAACCGGATCAAGGGGTGGGATATTTGCCAGATGGCACGATGGTAGTGGTCGAAGGCGGAAAACGCTATCTTGACCGCAGCATCACCGTGATTATCACCCGTTATATTCGCAGCGCGGCGGGCAAAATGTATTTTGCTATTCCCGAACGGGATGCCAACCGCTAGAAAAAGAGCCGCTTTTGTTCATAGACAATACCTTCATTCCGCCGTTGATGCAGTGGTACGCGCAAAAAGCGGCGGCTTTGCCTTGGCGAGCCTCACAAGACCCATACCGCGTGTGGCTGTCTGAAATTATGCTGCAACAGACACAAGTTGCCACCGTGATTCCTTATTTTGAGCGTTTTACAGCGGCCTTTCCCACTGTACAGGATTTAGCGGCGGTTGACCAAGATACGGTACTCAAACTGTGGGAAGGGCTGGGCTACTACAGCCGCGCCCGGAATATGCACAAAGCGGCTCAAGAAGTCGTAATGACCTATGGCGGGATATTTCCCTCCACCGCCCAAGAATTGATGAAGTTGCCGGGGGTGGGACGGTATACCGCCGGTGCAATTGCCAGCATTGCCTTCGGGGAACAAGCGCCCGTGCTGGATGGCAATGTGATACGGGTGTTTTCCCGCCTATTTGACATTGCGGAAGATGTCACCCAGAACAGCACGCAAAATCGGCTGTGGGAGATGGCGGAGCAGCTTGTGCCTAGCGAAATTCCCGGCGATTATAACCAAGCGCTCATGGAATTGGGGCGCACAGTGTGTAAACCCACGACTCCCCTGTGTAAAGACTGCCCTGTTCAATCATTTTGTTTGGCATTTCAGCGCGGGGTGCAGGAAGAACGCCCCGTGAAGAAGAAAAAAGCCCCCACCCCCCATTATGATGTGACTGCCGGATTGGTACGGAATGAGCAGAATCAACTCCTCATCGCCAAGCGCCCTGAAGACAAACTGCTCGGCGGATTGTGGGAGTTTCCCGGTGGCAAACAGGATGCAGGGGAAACGCTCCAAGCCTGTTTGCAGCGCGAACTGCAAGAGGAATTGGGGATTCAGGTGGCAGTGGGGGCTTTTTTCATGAAGGTGCGCCACGCTTACACCCACTTCAAGATTACCCTGCATGTGTTTGAGTGCCAATTTCTCCCCGCAGGCGGCACACCCCAAGCGCTTGAATGTGCCGATTGGCGGTGGGTATCGGAAGCCGAGTTAAGCGCCTATGCGTTTTCAGCCGCTGATCGTCAGGTGATTGAGGCCCTTCAGCAACGCCCGCATATGCTTTTTTAAAGGTGTTCCGGCATTTTACAAATTCGACAAAAACCGGCTGACCGCTTGCATTAATTCGGTACGGTGCAGGGCGAAAATATGGTTTGCCCCCTGAATTGGCACACGGGTCACATGTGAATGGACACCAAAGCCCTTTAGATGATAAAACGGCACGATTTCATCATCAGTGGCATGGAGCAGCAAAACTGGACGGGGTGCGATGGCGGGCAGCGCTTCATAGGGTTGAAGACCGACCCCAAACTGGGCGATTTTTTCTTTGAGCGTGGGAACATCGGCAACCTGCAAAAATTGGGCTGCCATCGCATAAAATTCATCTACCCACATGATTTCCGTAAAATCGCAAATCCCGCCCATTGAAACAACGGTGGTGATGCGTGCATCTTCGGCGGCGGCTAGAAGCGCAGCGCGTGACCCCAAACTAAACCCAATCACCGCGATTTTGGAGGGATCGATGGCACGGGGGGCAGCAGGACTCAGGACAAAATCGAGGGCAGCACGCGCTTCTTGGGGATGATTTTGAGGCGTGTATTCTCCTGCGCTGCCCCATGCGCCCGCAAAATGCAGCACCAGCACATGCCAGCCCAACCCCCGCAGATGATAGGCCAAGTCATGGTGTTTTTCCGAACCGGGGATGCCATGCAGCATCAGGGCAAATGGGGCAGGCTGGTCGGTATCGGCAAGGTAATAAATTCCAATCTGACCTGTGCCAAATTTTATGGCGGTGGTATCCGCTAAAGTCATACGAAAACCTCTCTTTTTGTGTTATATTCTAGCGAGTGAAGAGGTGAGGCCATATGTCATTTTTTACCGGAAAACGCAAATCCGAAACCGAAGCGGAAACTCCCGAAACACCCCCGTTTGAAATTCGCACCCCTGCCCCGCGTCAGCCTGTCGGATTTGAAACGGTCATCGGGCCGAACTGTGTGTTGTCCGGTGAATTACGCAGTCAGGCAAACGTGCGGTTGGACGGAACATTTGAAGGCACACTGGAAATTGATGGCAATATTCTGGTGGGGGAAACCGCCAAAATCACGGCGGATATTTACGCCAAAAATATCTCCGTAGCAGGGGCGGTGCGGGGGAATATTAGCGGAAGTAAAGTTCAACTGCTACGAACAGCGCGGGTGTGGGGGAATATCGCCGCGTCTGCCATCACTACCGAAGAAGGCGCATTTATTGACGGCAAATTGACGATGGTTCGGCATGATGCTTCGACGGAAAATGTGGAAATTGCCTCCCTGCCTGCACCTGCGGACACGGAAAAATCCGATGAGGATTTGGAAGTGGTGGTGGGCGAAACACTTTCTAAAGAGGGAAATTAATTATACGTATTAGTTTATGAAAATGTCATCCCAAAATTTGGGAGTTGTGTCTTCTTAGATTTTAGATATGTTAAAATATATCTGTAAGGGGACAAAAACATGACTACATACAGTATTATTGATGCCTCAGTCGGTTATGCTCAAGTAGCGACAGTTTTAGCAGGTTTTGCTTTTGCAGGAGTTCTTCTTCTTTTGCAAGATAGCGCAGGAAAATCTTTAACAGATGCTCAAGCAAATGCTATCATTTCATTGTTAATAGCATTCTTTGGCTGTACTTTAGCATCTTTTACCTTTACTGCAATTTCAGGGGAACAAACCTTAACGACTAAAGCCAATACAATGGGATTCATTGGCGCTGGTGGATTTGCAATATCTACTATCTTCATTTTTTGGGCAATAGCTCTACTCATTCACGAAATGTTTGTAAATCAGCAAATATACTTTATTTCATATTTGTTATTTGTTGCGGCTCTTATTGTTACACCGTTTTATTTTGCATTTTCCTTATTTGATGGATTAGTCATATCAGGTAAATATGCTAACGGTCAGGTGGCAATTAGAGAGAATTGGCAATTTGTCTTTTTGCCATCCTACATTCCAATATTTTTCTTTATATTTTCTAGCTTAACCGTTAAATATATTTATAAAACTCAAATAAAAATCTCCTATCCTCTTTTCGGAACAATTTCTACTATCTCAATCATATTAATCTGTATAGGTGCAGGTTTATCTATGATTATCTCATCTTTATCTAAATTTGAAATTTCGCTTTATATTAGCGCAATATGGACATTTATTCACTGTACAATATTCGGAGTCTTATTATTTATTTTGCCACTGGATAAAATAGGGAGTTCCTCTGAAAAAATTACAGCCAGCCAGCAATAAATCAATCTTTCAAAACGAAAAAGATGCGATTTAGAGTAGGATCACAAGATCTAATTTCTGTTTTCCAGATAGAGGATGCAAGCATCAATCACAGCGGAGTCGCCTTCAAAAAGTTTGTAGAGCCATTGACGGATTCCTTCCGCAGCTTGTGAATCTTTTTCGATAGCGTGGGCGAACAAGGCTGCCAAAAACAGTCCTATACAGACTAACAAGGCCGCAATCAGTCCGGTTGTGCCATGAAAATAGTACATGCCCAGCGGCGCAAGCAGCGACAACCCCAACACAAATCCCAAAAAGGAAGTCGAATTTTCAATATAGCCGGTGATGCGTGTACCCCCGCCGGGAGTCGCGTCCATTTTGCCCACAAACGGACGGCGGGCGCGAATCGAAAAGCCGATGCGTTGTTGCAGCAAAAATGAGCCATCCGCATTAATTTTAGAGGTGTAGGCCTTGAAGCTGATTTGATACGGAATGTCCCAATTGGCGGTGGAATCGCGTAAACGGGCGCGGCATTCTGCCGGAGACAGCGCGGTATAAAATTCGATGGGCTGCCCGATGCGTTGATACCATATCCAAAATTTGCGCCACATTTAGGCTTCGTCGGTGGATAAACGCCGTCTGTAGGCAATCGCTGTCATCAAAATACTGAAAGCGTATAAGGCCAACAGGGGCAAAATCACCAATGTCATGTTAAACGGATCCACGGTGGGGGTGATGAGCGCAGAGGCAATCGTAATGAGTACCACCGCCAAACGCCAGTTGCGAATCAGCACCCCCGGCCCGATGATGCCAATGCGGGCTAGCACAAAAAAGACGACTGGCATTTCAAACGCCACGCCCATCCAGAACAGCAACGAGGTAATGAAGGCGATATAGTTATCGGCTGTCCATTCGGCTTCCAGCACATCCCCCATAAAATCCTGCAAAAATGGAATGGCGGTGGGGATGAGAATGAGCCATGCAAAGGCCACCCCGACCAAAAAAAGGGCGGTGACTACCGGAAGAGCAGTCATAACAATGCGGCGTTCTTTGCCTGTCAAACCGGGCAAAATAAACAGCAGCAGTTCAATCGTGGCGTAGGGAGCAACGACGATTCCCGCAGACATCAGCGCCACGCGGAAGTAAACCACGACCCCATCCGTCGGCTTGAGCGTTTTGAGTTCACAATCGCAGGGAACAATCAGATATTCTAAAAGCGGCTGGACAAAAAAAGATGCCGCTATCAGCACCAGAATCAGCACGATAAACACACGGATAAACCGCACACGAAGTTCATCCAGATGGTCAAAAAAACCCATCTGAGCGCCAGTGCCATCTTCTGCAAAACGGGGGACGTTGGGTTCACGCGATTGCAAAGCGCTCATTCTGGTTTGTCCTGATTTTCGGCAATGATTTCTTGATAGTGGTCGGCGAGTGACCCCAACACGCCGTTAATAAAACTAGCGGCGCTGTCTGATCCAAACGCTTTGGCTAATTCAACCGCTTCGTTGATGGCAACTTTGATGGGAGTTTCGCGGCTAATACCAAATTCATACAGGGAAATGCGGAGGATATTGCGGTCGATGGTAGCAATCTGGTCAATCGGCCATTCCGGGGAAAAGCGCTGAATCAGGCTATCCAACCGGACACGGTGCGCCGAAACGCCAGCGACCAGATGATAGGCCAATTTTTGTTCCTCCACTGAAAAAAGCTGGGAACGATCAAATTGGGCAATTTCTAAATTGTCGTCGTTTTCGTCGGTAGCGAAGGATTCATCGTAATAGGCACGCAACGCCAGATATGCCCTTGCACGTGCATCATCCCATTTGGTGGTCGCTGCATCTCGAAAGGTGGTCATCTCCTGCGCGGGATGGTCACTGCTATCGAGTTCGTAGAGAATCTGGAGCGCCATGCCCCGCGCTATCCGTCGAAGATCCACGTTTAATCCTAGTCTGTTTCAAAGAGAACATCTTCAATATGGACATTAACCGCTTTGACAGCCATGCCAACAAACTGCTGCATGGTACGGCTGATGCCTTCCTGTACTTTCTGGCTGGTCTGGCGCAAATTACGCCAGTCATCCACAACAATGAAAATATCCACGGTGATATTTTCGCCTTCAATGGTCAGGTGTACGCCATCCTCAGAGGGCCCCAGCCGCAAAATACGGTCTAGCGTGCCACTGGCATAGCCGAGTCGGGTAACCCCTTTGACATTTAACGCAGCCGCACGGGCAATAGTCAGCAATACGCTAGGATCCACGCTGACGGTATCGTTGGGTTGGCGCTGGGTGTGTGCGTTCATCAGGCCATCACCAATCCCCCATCCACCGAGAGAACTTGTCCGGTGATATAGGATGCTTGGTCGGAGGCTAAAAAGGCAACAGCATGGGCAACATCTTCAACCGTGCCGCGTCGTCCTAGCGGAATGGCTTCTTCGACTTTTTTGAGCATATCATCCCCCAAAACGGCGGTCATATCGGTATCAATAAAACCGGGGGCAACTGCGTTGACGGTGATATTACGGGCGGCGAGTTCTTTGGCGAGGGATTTGGTCAAGCCAATCATGCCGGCTTTGCTGGCGCTATAATTGGATTGTCCACCCTGCCCGGCAAGACCACTCACGCTCGTAATGTTAATAATTCGCCCAACCCGTTTTTTCATCATGGCGCGGGCGGCGGCTTTACAGCAGTTCCAGCAGCTTTTTAAATTGGTATCCAGCACGGTGTCCCAATCTTCTTCTTTCATCATCATGATTAAATTATCACGAGTAATGCCGGCATTATTGACTAAAATATCAATTTTACCATACTTATCCGTCGCAGCTTTGATGAGTTCGCTGGCGGCTTCTAAATCGGCAACATTGGCTTGGAGGGCTTCAGCTTTACCGCCCATTTTTTCAATTTCGGCGACCACTTCATTAGCGGCATCGGGGCTACTGTTGTAGTTGACAATGACAGTTGCGCCCTGCCGTGCCAGTTCCAGCGCGATGCCACGCCCAATGCCACGACTGCCTCCGGTTACCACCGCTACCCGGTCTGCTAAATTTGCCATGTAAAAAAACTCCTTTTTCAGTCTAAAAATGATAACGTTGCTTACGAAAACCGTCTAGGCGCGAATTTGTCACACTGGCTATATGGAGCATCCCGCATTTGTGTTACATTTTAAAAACGATTTAACCTATCTTATAGGATGCTCTTGAGATGGAATTTTCACAACTACGCCTGTGGATTGAGCATCAGCAGGCCGAATTTTTATCACTTTTGCAACAATTGGTTGAGATAAACACATTCACCGATAACACCGAGGGGGTGGACTGCGGGATGAATGTGCTGTGCCAAGCGGCTGAAATGATGGGCTTGGAAATTGAGTCTGTGATGGGAAGGCATCGGCTCATCAAAGCGGGACAGGGGGTCGGGCCGCGTGTATTACTGATTTCGCATATGGACACGGTGCATCCGCCCGATGGGGATTTTTTGCATTACGAACCCCAAGCGGATGGTTATGTGCGCGGGCCGGGCATCACGGACATGAAAGCGGGTTTGTTGATGGGGCTGTGGACTCTCAGAGCCATGCAAGAACTGTCTCCCGTGAGTGATGTTCAGTTGATTGTGAGCGTGGATGAAGAAAAAGGGTCGCCGTCGCTCAAGGAATGGTATACCTCTGGCACACATGGGGCAGCGTATGGTTTAGGATTAGAGCCGAGTTTTCCGCAGGGAAAATTTTCACCCGAATGTGTGATGGGGTTTGTTGAACAGCGCAAAGGCTGCGCCCGTGTTGATTTTAAGGTACGCGGTAAAGCCTCGCACGCGGGGGGGGCGTGGCAGGATGGCATCAACGCAATAGAAGCCGTGTCACATCGGATTCTGGCGATTCAAGCGCTAACCAATCTTGAACAGGGTGTGACGACCAGCGTGGGTCTGGTGCATGGCGGAACAGCCGTAAATACAATAGCAGAATGGTGCGAAGCGGCGGTGGATTATCGGTTTCCCACCCAGCAGGACGGACAAGCCACCTATGAGGCGATTAAGGCGATTGTTGAAAAAACCTACCTGCATAATGCCGTTTTGAATCGGGGAGAAACGCTGGAACATTTCTCAATGGGAGCGTACCTTGCCCCGATGGAAAAAACCAACAATCAGGATTTGGTTGGTGTGGTGATGGAGCATGTGAACCGCTTGGGGCTAAACATGAAACCGGTGAGTCGGGGCGGAGGCAGCGACGCAAATCATGTCAGTGGCGGTGGTGTGCCTTCGATTTGCGGGATGGGCGCACCCGGCGAAGCCATTCATACGACGAATGAGCGCATCCATGTCCCGATGTTGTGGGATAGCTTGGAACTGCTGATTTCAACGGTGGGGTCGTTGAGTCGGTTATGATGATTTAGCAGCTAAGAATAAAATACCTTAATTTGAAGGTAATTGCCCCGATTGGAGGGGGACAAATCAATGTCCCCTTTCTTTCAACCTAGTTAAAGCACGCATAAAAAAGCGGTTCAGTCTGTGGGTTGATGCTTAGACCGCCAATCCCCTGACATTGAGTAAGCGCTTCTGCCGCGGTATTCGCCCAAGTAAACGCAATCGCAGCGGTGATATTACCGGATAGCGTCGTACATCCGGGATCACTATAGGAAGGGGTGAGCGGCCCAACAAGCGGCTGAACAACATCGCCTGTCGTCACAAAATAATTTCCGGGGAACGATGCCTCAAAACAACCTGCTTTGGCTATCGAGAAGACTCCGCCTGTGGATGAGACTCCAAAAACGGACTGAGGGAGAGATGGCAAAAGATGCTTACACATATCAAGAATCTGTGGACGGCTTAGTTTACCTGCTTCATAACGTGCCATATACCAGCCACAGACCCAATGCCAGTTGGTTACGCAGCGACCATCATCCCAATCCCCACCCGGATAACACCAATTATCTTCCGCCGTTTCGGGTAGGGGTTCATCTGCCGACACAGCGGGTATACCCCCTATCGTCAAGAGCAAGATGATGGCGAGCAAACTCAATTTTTTCATTGAAACTCCATTTCTTAAAAAATAAGAATCTTGAAACTTAAGCATAGCTAACTTTGTTTTTGGGGCTTACATTTGTCAGGAAAGAACAGGACAATCGTATGTAATATATCTTACACATTAAACAATAAGAATTATTTCGCAGAATCGCGCTGTTCGTACCGTGTCGCGCCTTAGGAAGTTATAGAATCAAAAAGCCGCCTGAAGTTTCAAGCGGCTTTTGATTTCGCAAAGTCGAAAGACTAGGAAGCCTTGATTTCGACGACTGCGCCTTCTTCTTCCAATTTTTTCTTGGCATCTTCGGCAGCTTCTTTGCTGACGGCTTCCAAGACATTGGCAGGAGCGCCATCGACGAGGGCTTTGGCTTCCGCCAAACCGAGACCCGCCACAACGGTACGCACAGCCTTAATGACGTTGATTTTCTTGGGGCCAACGTCCTTGAGAATGACGTTGAATTCGGTGGGTTCTTCTTCGGGTTCGGCTGCTGCCGCTGCTGCCGGAGCTGCCGCCATTGCCATCATCGGCATCATCATCCCGCCGCCGGAGGCCGCTTCCACGCCCCATGCGTCTTCCAATTTTTTCTTGAGTTCCGCAGCTTCCAGAACGGTCAAGCTGCTCAGTTCATCAACCAGTTTTTGCAAATCTGCCATGATTTAGAGACCTCTCGTTGTTTTGATAACTCGTTAAACTTAGGCGGCTTCGGTGTCTTTGGCAGCGTAAGCAGCCAACACGTTTGCCAGCATTGTTGAAGCGGATTCCAGAACGCCCACCAACTGAGTTGGCGGAGCCGCGATAACATTGACCAACCCCTGTGCCGGTTGTACCAGCAGACCCGCAATCTGGGCGCGCAGTTGATCCAATGAGGGAAGTTCTGAAAGCGTCTTCAGGTCGGATTCGGAGACTACGGATTGACCGATAATCCCGCCCTTGAGAATGAGCAGCTCGTTGTCTTTGGCTTTGTCCAGCAGCACCTTGACCATACCAGGCAGGTCTTGACGCGCAAAACCCACTGCCACAGGGCCAGTCAGTAAATCACCACCCGTGCTGAGTCCGGCGCTTTCCAGCGCGACTTTGAGCAGGCGGTTTTTGGTGACAACATAGGACGCACCGACTTCACGCATGGAGCGACGAATTTCAGCGATTTTGTCGACATCCATCCCGCGATATTCGGTGACAATCAGACCACTGGCACCATCGAGCAGCTCGGCATATTGGGCAACCAGATCTTCTTTGCGTTCGCGTGTAATTGCCAAGCGCACTCCCTCCTTACAGTAAATTGGGGCTAAACATCAAAAAAGCGACCTTCGCATGACACAGCAAAGCTCGCCGGATAGGGTTATCTCGGTTTGGCTTCACCTCGGCAGGACATTAAGCGGTTGGAGTCGCACCTGCTGTCTTCAGCAAAAAGGTTGTTTATGAATTTGCCGCGCAGCAGTGTATCATGCGCGGGCATCTTTGGCAAGGGCGCTTGAAAGCTGGGCGCTGACCAATTCGAGTATCAGCACATTTTCCTGTGAAATCGAATTTTCGCCCTCGTTACAAGCAAACAGCACCCCAAAGCGCAGCGCCACCCCCACCGGAATCCCAACCGCCGTTTGATAGCGCTGTTTCTGGATAAAGGGATGCGAGGGGTCGTCATTCGGTTTGAGGATGCGACTTTCGCCTTTGCGGGCTACCCAACCGACAAATGAGCCATCGTATTCCTGTTTTTTGGGAGCCATGCTCAGTGCATCGTTTGGCCCCACCTGCGCGATGAGGGTCATTTCCGGCGGGTTAGTGTTGGTAACAGAATAAAATGCCACATAGTCATAGCCAATTTCTTTGATGGCTTCGACAGCGGTTTGTTGTTTGGCCTTGCCTTTGCCGGCTTTGAGGAGCGCTTTGGCAAACACCCGCACTGGAGGCAGCGCGTCTGCCCGCAACGTTTGCAAGTGACGATCTTCATGCAACCGCTTGATACGGGTGATGAGGTCATCATTTTCAAACGGCGTGGTGGTAACATCATCGGCCCGTCCGGGCATGGCAAAATCGGCGGCTTCATCCACCAAGACGATGAGCAAACGCGGGAAATTTTGACGGGCTTCTTTGATGAGCTGATGAACACCCGCGCCCAAATTGTTGTCAATGACCAACACATCGGCTGGTTTGCTCAGGTCGTCAAGGGCTTCTCGCGCTTTGTCCAAATCTGTCACAATGTTGGCACTAAACTGCGGTTCTTTTCTCAACCCTTCCCGAAATCGCGCAATCGAGGGAAGTTGAACGGCAGCGACGATAGTTAACTTTTGACTCATAGATGTATCTCGTTACGACTCGGTTTAGGAAATATTATAAATAAAAATGGCCTCACCATGTTGAAATGGCATTGGAAGCGGCGGTTGCCAGCAGAACCAACTGCCACATGCCCATTTCAATCGGGGTGGTTTCGATGTATTCATCCAATCGGTGGGCGTTTCCGCCGTAGGAAATCCCGACACACACCGTCGGAATGCCTTCGGACAGGGGAATATTGGCATCGGTGCTGCCGCCGTCCAATTCACTTTTCATCTGAATAGCCTCATGAGCATCCACCGCCAATCGCACAAGGGGATGGTCGGGCGGAATCGACCCCGCCGGGCGATTGCCTACCAGTTCAAAATCAAAGCGGACATCTTCACGAGTGAGTTTTTTGCCCAGCGCCAAGACCTCATCTTCCAAGTTTTTTAAGCAGGTCACATCTTCGGAGCGCAAATCAATGTAACAAGAGGCTTCTGAGGCAATGGTATTGACAGAGGTTCCCCCGCTAATCACCCCGATGTTGTAGGTGGTGCGCGGGGTGGTCGGCACTTGAATTTTTAGCATTTCGCTGCCGAACTGCATGAGGGTATGAATGGCGCTGGTGTTACCAAAATGCAGCCAGCTATGCCCACCGGGACAGGTCACAGTGAGTTTGTAGCGGCGCACACCAATTCCCGCATTGTAAATCCTCCCCAGCGCCATTCCTTCAAGCACAATCGCGGCTTTGACCTGTGGTTGGAGGCGTTTCACTGCTTCGCGCATTCCCCCCAAGTCGCCTAACCCTTCTTCGCGGGAATTGGCAACAAAACATAGATTGGCTTCATGCGGAATCCGGGCATTTTTAAAAACTTCAATCAGCGCTAAGAGTCCCGCGACCCCCAAACTGTTATCGCCCAAGCCAATGCCATAGACCAAATCGCCCTCACGACGGATGGAGACATCGGTTTCGATGGGAAAAACGGTGTCTGTATGGGCAGAAATGAGCAGAGTCGGGGCGTTTTCATGTTCGCCGTGCAGCCAGCCATACACATTGTAAACCTCGTCCATTTCAACATCGTGTAAACCAAGTTTTTGAAACAATGATTGTACATACGCGGCACGTTCTTTTTCGGCAAAAGTAGGCGCAGCAATTTGTTGAATTTGGACGGCGGTTTCGACAATTTTTTCGGGGTGAATGTGTTCTTTGGCTTTTTTGAGAATGGCGCTGTTGCTCAGGCGGACAATTGAAGCGTTGGATAAACTCATCAGGATGATTTTCTTTATTACGGAATACAATGGTCAAAATATACCCAAAATCGCGGGTTGTGCCTATGGTTCTATAGCGAATGAAGGGATTTTGCTACACTGCTAAAAATTCAGGAGTAAGCCCTATGTCCAGACCCAGCTATGATCCTGCCGTGCGTCCCCCCACCCAACCGCGCACCAATCGTCAGCATCTTGTACAGGATGATGCGTGGGTGAAAGCCTTTTTGCAACAGGCGCAGGTGTGTACAGTTTCGACCAGTTGGGATGACCTCCCCTTTAATAACATGACCCTCTTCTGGTACGACGACGCACAGCATCGCATTATTTTTCATGCCAATGTGGTTGGACGGATTCGGGCAAACATTGAAAATAACCCCAAAGTGTGCATCTCCGCTTATGAGATGGGGCGCTTGTTACCCAGCAATGCAGCAGTGGAATTCAGCGTGCAATATCGCGGGGTAGTAGTGTTTGGTGAAGCGGAGATTTTGACCGATTCTGATGCAGCGAAAACCGCCTTGTATGGCTTAATTTCTAAATATTTCCCGCATATGGAAGCAGGCAAAGAATACCGTCCAATTACACAGGAAGAACTCGACCATACCAGCGTGATTTCGGTCAAGATTACAGAATGGAGTGGGCGCGTAAATTGGAAAGACATGGCTGACCAGATTGACGAATGGCCTGCGCTCCCCGAAGATATACTTGGGTCGAAATCACATGGAGCAATGCACGAATGAAACGACGCACCTTTTTGAAAACCGTCGGGGCGGCTGCTGGAAGCAGTGTGCTGGGAATGTCACCCGCCGAACTTTTGCTGGCACAAGACTCTGCGATGCAATTTTTCCTCCCACCAACAGTTCAGCATGTTACTGAAACCAGCGCGGTCATTCGCTGCTGGCTGAGTGCGCCAACTCCCAATGGAAAACTGATTATTTTGCAGGAAGGCACACCGGTTCAAGAATATCCGCTTGCACCCGATGTCCAGTCACAACAAATTTTCGTGGAAGGACTCACCCCATCGACGGCTTATCAATATCAGGTGCGGGTGGATGGTGTTGAGCTGCTTTTGCTAACCGGAACCACATGGTCAAATTTAACTTTCCGTACCCCGCCCTATGAATGGCCTATTCGCTTGTCTGCGCTGGGTGACACCGGCTTTGGTGACGATGTAACGCTTAAAATTGGTAAATATCTTGCTCAGCATGACCTCGATTTGTTTTTGCATCTGGGCGATATTGTCTATTTCATGCACGAATATGAGAACAATCACTGGATTAATTGGGCAAAGAAATATTTTGAACCGTTCCAACCCACCCTCTCCACTGTGGCGCATTATCCGACCTTTGGCAACCACGAATTGGATGACGCGGCGTGGCTGGACGGGATGCCTTCCTATTTTCATGTGTTCCCCCCCTATAACGCTGATAATTATGAGGGCAAACGCTGGTACAGCAGTTTTGATTTGAACGGTATTCAATTTTTATCGCTCAATTCGCAGCTTTTTTACAGCTATGCCCGCTTCAAAAATGCTCAAGAAGAATGGCTGGATGCCAAACTTGCCCGTACCGATGTTCGTTATACGGTGGCTTTCTTCCATATTCCGCCCTATACCTCTGCTGGAGTACATCAATGGGATGGCTTGGTGGTGGCGGAAAATTGGATGCCCAAATTTGAGGCAAATCATGTGGTGTTGGCGCTGAGTGGTCATGCTCATGTGTATGAACGATTTATCCAAAATGGGATTCACTACGTTACGGCAGGATCAGTCTCCACACGGAATTACTATCAAGGCGAGGTCATGCAAAACAGTCAATTTTTCCTGAGTGAGCCGGTGTATCCAATCATTGAACTTTACGAAGACCGGATCCATTTAACCGCGTATGACATTAACAACATCATCCTTGAGGATTTGGATTTGCCGATTACGCCGCGATTTTGAGGAAGTCGTGAGAAGAGGCGGGGCATACAAGACCCCGCCATTTGATATTTGCTTTAGCGAAGAATGGCGAGGGTTGCGTCCCGCACCAGATTTTCCAGAATGAAGGGCAGCACCCCCAGAATAACCGTCCCTGCGGCGGTAATAATCAAACCGCTGGTCAGGAAACGGTGTTCGCCTGCGGCGGGGGCGGCATCACCGGCTTCAAAATACATATTCCAGATAATCCGAATGTAGTAAAAAGCAGAAATCGCGCTGGTCAGCACCCCTAAGACGGCGAGTTCTTCCAATCCGGCATCCAATGCGGTGCTGAACACCCAGAATTTGCCGATGAAACCAGCAGTTAAAGGTATTCCGGTCAGACTGAACATGAAAACGGTCATCGCACCCGCCAGCCACGGCGCATGATTCGCTAGACCTTTGATGTCGGCAAGGGTCGTCCCGGTGGAGTCGTTTTTCTCCACCGCCGCAACCACCGCAAATGCGCCAATGTTGGTAAAGGCATATGCAGCAAGATAAACAAGGGCGGCTTGGGCAGCATCATCGCCAATGCCGGGAACCCCACCCGCAGCAAGGGCAATCAAAATGTAACCTGCGTGCGCGATGCTCGAATAGGCCAGCAGACGTTTGAGGTCAAACTGCACAATCGCCACAAAATTACCCAGAATGAGCGTTGCCGCCGCGATAATTTGCAGGGTATCTACCCAGATGGCAGCATCCCCGCCTTCAATGATGACGGGCAGCCCCGTCACCAGCACTCGCAGAAACGCCGCAAAACCACCGACTTTGGCGACTGAACTCATATACGCTGTAACAGGCGTAGGCGCACCCTGATATACATCGGGTGTCCACATATGGAAGGGAACAGCCGCGACTTTAAAGCCAAGCCCAACAATCATGAGCGCCGCGCCCATCAGGAGCAAAAAGCGCTGCGTTGAGTCCTGTTCACTAATCGTCGTCGCAACCGTCACAATTTCGGACAAATCCAGCGACCCGGTTGCACCAAAGATGAGGGCAATCCCATAGACAAAAAATGAGGAAGAAAACGCGCCGAGCAAAAAGTATTTCATAGCGCTTTCTTCACTTTCCTCTTGGGGACGGCGAATCCCGGAGAGGATGTACAACGGAATCGAGAGTAGTTCCAGCGCAATGAAAATCATCGCAAGGTTGTTGGACGACCCCATGAGCATTGCACCTGCCGCGCTGAACATGAGCAAAATGTAATATTCGCCCCTGTCCAAGCCCGTGCGTTCCAGATATTCATACGAAATCAGGATACCAATGGCAGCCGAAATGAGCGCCACAATATTGACCACATAGGTAAACTGGTCAGCCGCAAACATGCCTTCAAACGCCGTGCCAGAATCGCCGATGTCGAAAGTACCGCCCGCCTGGAACAACGCCAGCAGCAGCGAGACGACCACGCCCGCCAGCGCCCATGCCGCCACAAAATACTTGTTTTTGATGAAGCGGTCTCCAACCAGCAGCAGCGAAGCCCACAGACACAAAACGATGACGGGCGTTGCCGCCCAGACATTCAATTCTTCAAAAGTTGGTGGGGAAGTAAACATCAGAATCCCCTTGTTATTTCATCGCTATTTCAAGTGTCGCGTCGATTTGCGCCACAAGGTCAGCCACCGAACCATCCATCAGTTCAAAGAAGGGCTTGGGATAAATCCCCATGACCAGAATGACAATCGACAGCGCAATCAACGCAGACATTTCATACCAATTTTTGCTCCATGAGATGTCCTCCAACGCCTGATTTTCCGCTTTGGTAACCGGCCCCATGAACACTTTGTTGAACATGAACAGGATGTACACAGCTGCCAAAATAATCCCGATGGTTGCCAGCACGGTGTACCAGATATTCAAAGTTTCTGACCCTGCTGAACCGACCAGAATGGTAAACTCGCCCACAAAGCCATTCAAGCCGGGCAAACCCATGCTGGACATCGAAATGAGCAGCGCAAATCCACTGTAAATGGGCATGACTTTCCAGATACCGCCAAACGCATTGAGCGCTTTGGTATGGCGACGTTCATAGAGCATCCCGACCAGCAAAAACAGCCCGCCCGTGCTAATCCCATGATTAACCATTTGCAGCACCGCGCCTTGAATCCCCGCGCTGTTGAGGGCAAAAATCCCCAACACGACAAAACCTAAGTGGCTCACAGAGGAATACGCAACCAGCTTTTTCACGTCGGTTTGGGCGTAAGAGACCCATGCGCCGTAAATAATCCCGATCACTGCCAGCGCACCAATATAGGGCGCGTAATCAATCGCCGCATTGGGGAACAGTTCGATGTTAAAGCGCACAAGGCCATACGTCCCCAGTTTGAGGAGAACACCCGCCAGCAAAATCGAACCCGCCGTCGGTGCTTGAACGTGGGCATCCGGTAGCCATGAATGGAGCGGCCACACCGGAACTTTAATCGCAAAGGCGATGAAAAAGCCCAAAAACAGCAGTCGTTCAGTGTTCTCAGTAAAGGTCAATTCGCCGGAGCGCATCATATCGCGGATAAGGGTGAAATCAAACGTGTCCGCTTGGTTGCCCACATACAAAATCGCCAGCAGCATCAAAATTGACCCGGCAACCGTGTACAGGAAGAATTTAACGGCGGCGTAAATGCGGGCTTCCATTTCCCGTCCAAAGAAGTCCACTTTGTCTTTCGACCCCCACATGCCGACCATGAAATACATCGGCACGAGCGAGACTTCCCAGAAAATGTAGAACAGGAACAGGTCAAGCGACACGAACACACCCAACATGGCGGTTTCGAGCAGCAGCAGGAACATATGGAAGGTGCGGACTTTTTCCTCGATGCTTGTCCACGAAGCCAAAATCGCAATCGGCAAAATAAAGGTGGTGAGCATGACCAGCCAGATGCTAATGCCGTCAACCCCCACATGGTAGTAAATGCCCAACCCTTCAATCCATGTGTCCACCTGCTCCATTTGCATCCCTTTGTCGGATTCAAATTGGCTGAGCATGATGAGCGAAAACCCGAACGTAATCAGAGAATTTACCAATGTCCCAATACGAATTTGCCGATCCGTTAAGCGCGGCGCAAACATGAACAGCAGCACCCCCACCAACGGGGAGAACAGCACCACACTAACGATGGAAACTCCAGTATTTTCAAGTTCCATAAACTGTTTTTCCCTATATGCCTAAAAAGTCCCGAATTTCAGGGAAGAGAATTGCTACCATGACAATCACCGTACCCAGCACAATCGTCAGCGCGTAGATACGAACAAAACCCGTTTGCAACGTCCGCACACGGCGGGCAATCTCCCACGGGCCGCGTGCAAACACCGTCAAAATCCCCTTGTCAATGACAACCTTATCAATATTGCCACCCAACCCTTTGGAGGCTTGATCAAAGCTCATGTAGACCACGTTGTGATGGAAAAAGTCGTGCCATAACTGCCAGTCAATGCGGTCAGCAAGGAATTTGCTGGCAACATTGTAGGGATTTTCAATAAATCGAAAGTAGGTTTCATCCCAGAGCAGTTTGGCATTGGCAAGGGCAAAACCCTGTGCAGTTTGCGGGTCACGTTGCAAGGGATCGCCTGTCGTGCGGATAGTTGCCAGTGCCGCGTCGCTGTACATCTGACGGGCAGCGAGAATCGCGCCAACCGCCAAGCCAAGCGCCAGCACCGCCAACCACCACAGGAAATCTGCCGCGTGAGCATTGACAACGCTATGTTCCAACCAACTGGTAAATTCATGTTTTCCAAAAATATCCGGCAGCAGGGGCAAATTCGCCGGGGTGTTCATAAACCCACCCAGCACACTCAACACCGCCAGAATCATCAGGGGCAGGGTCATCGTCAAACTGCTTTCGGAAGCATGTTCCGCCGCTTCATGACGCGGTGCGCCATAAAACACCATCGAAACCTGCCGCCACATGTAAAACGCGGTAAACGCCGCCGCCGCCAGCAAAATCAGCAGGGCAAAAAAGCCTTTGAGTTCGCCGTCGTCCCACCCCACAATGAAGGAGTCGAGCAAAATTTCATCTTTTGACCAGAAGCCTGCGAAGGGGAAAATCCCTGCCAGCGCCAATGTACCGATGAGGTATGTCCAGTAAGTAATCGGCATTTTGTGGCGCAAACCACCCATGGTTCGCATATCTTGCGGGTCAAAATCGTCATCATGATGGGCATGGGAATCGCGGTTTTGTGCTTCATGTCCATCATGGCTGTCATGGCCGTGATCGTGTCCATGATGGTCATGCAGATGGTGATGCCCGTGTTCCATACCGTGAATAATTGAACCCGAACCCAAAAACAGCAGCGCTTTGAAAAACGCATGGGTTACAAGGTGGAACATCGCTGCACCATAAGCACCCAGACCCACCGCCGCCACCATAAATCCAAGCTGGCTGACGGTGCTGTAGGCCAGCACTTTTTTAATGTCCCACTGCCCCACTGCGATAAACCCGGCCATAATCGCTGTCCCGCAGCCAATCACTGTCACAATAAAGGAGGTTAAATCGGCATGGTAAAACAGCACATTCGAGCGCACCATCATATACACGCCCGCAGTCACCATCGTTGCGGCATGGATGAGCGCACTCACTGGAGTCGGGCCAGCCATCGCGTCTGGCAACCACACGAACAAGGGGATTTGAGCGCTTTTGCCTGCTGCACCGAGCAACATCAACAGGGTAATGAGGGTAATCACCGTATCGAGGCTTAAATCTACGCTGCCAAATTCAACCCGATGTTCTTCACCATCGGAGAGCAGCACCTGCGCCTGATTCAAAAAGCCCATGTTGGAGAAATCGTGTACTTCTTCTTCCGCCGCAATGATGCCTGTTTGGGTGCTGGCAACCGCAAAAGCGGAGGAATGTTCTTCGGTTTCACCTTCGGCGGGGCTGTCGCCATGCGCACCGCCATAAATCGGTTGTTCGCCCGCCTTGTAAAAATCGAGTGTCCCGAATGTCCAGATGGTCAGGAAAATTGCCATCAACACACCGAAATCACCGACACGGTTGGCAATCATGGCTTTACGAGCAGCGTTGGAATTTTTCCAGCCTTCGGATACGCCATCGGCAAACACACGCGATTTATCGAACCAGAAGCCAATCAGCAAGAAGGAGCATAACCC
Source organism: uncultured Anaerolineae bacterium (assembly GCA_964639245.1). Classification (GTDB taxonomy): domain Bacteria; phylum Chloroflexota; class Anaerolineae; order Aggregatilineales; family J027; genus SB15. The sequence goes on along the minus strand of CAZXCU010000006.1, from coordinate 173,852 downwards.
CACGCCTTCCCAACCGACGAACATCATCAAAATATTGTTGCCTGTGACGAGTGTCATCATAAACACAAGGAACAGGTTCAAATACACAAAAAAACGCGGGAAGCGTGAATCGCCGTGCATATAGCCCACTGCATACAGATGAATCAATGTCCCCACACCGCTGACCACTAGCATCATGGTCACGCTCAGGGTATCCACCCGGAACTGCCAAGGGATGCTCAGGTTGGCGGAGGGAATGTTAATCCAGCCATCCAGCAAAGGCGGATTGACGACCACCGCTTCATAATTGTTATCGCGTAGCCCTGCCCACAACAGCGCCGATACCACAAACGCCATCGCGCTTGCGCCCACTGCCACAAAGCCTACGCCCGCTTCTCCAAAATTTTTCCCGAAAAACAGGTTAATGAGCATCCCGATTAAGGGGATGAACACTACCAATGGGACAGCCGTAAGTACATTCTCCATACGAACCTAGCCCTCAAATTTATGCAGGTCGTCAATACTGATGCTTTTCTTCGTGCGGTAAATTGCCACAATCAGCGCCAAGCCCACCGCAACTTCGGCAGCCGCCACTGTCATGACAAAAAATACCATCAAATGCCCGTCGACGGTGTTCCACTGGCGGGCAAACGCCACCAGCGCCAGATTCGCGGAGTTGAGCATCAATTCCACTGACATGAAAATCAAAATTGCGTTGCGGCGCAGCAGAACACCGAGTGTTCCCATCACGAACAGCACCGCGCTTAACAAAACATACAGTTCAATCGCTACAGGCGAGGATTCTAGCATGATGTTTAATCCTGTGAACTTTCACCAACAATCGGCGTGGCAGCGGTGTTCGCCAAACGACGTTCAAAGCGCTTTTTGGGCGGGGTAATCGCGTCACGGGTCAGCACAATTGCGCCAATCATCGCCACCAGCAGCAGCAGCGCGATCACTTGGAAGGGCAGCATGTAGGTTGTATACAATTCCATGCCGACACTGGTCGGGCCGCCAAAAGCAGGCCGATTTTCATTGACAAAAGGCAACACATCCGGCGCTTGTCCCTCAACGGTACGCACACGGGGTGGGGTAATGATATACAGGGTAGTGGTATTGCCCGCGTATTCTTTTTCTTCCAAACGGTGCAGTGCTTCAACATCCGTAAGCGTGATTTTTTCACCACTCTGGGCATTGGCAACCACCTCAGCGATCACCCCCGCTTCATACACCCCGAATTGATGGGTGCCTCCACGCAGAACAATTGTTTCTGCGGTTTCGCCAAAGCTCAAATTTTCCACCAATTCACGCGGGGTTTCGTCGTGCTGGGTAATGTCCGCGAAAGCCACCGCGCCATAACCGGGAGCCGCATGAACCACCTGAATATTGGTCTGGAATTTATGCTCTACCGTGTCGAGGTCTTTTTCGACGGGCAGCAGGTCAAAAACACCTTCTTCAGTGGGAACAAACACGAGGGAAATGGTCTGATTTTCTTCCAGAGTCAGGAGCGCCCCTTCCCCGCCAATCACCTCAATCGGCAAGCCCTCCACCGCTTCTGCATCTTCGAGATGTCCCTTAAAGGTGACGGTATAGTCCCCTGCTGGCACCTCGACAAATTCTGATGCTTGGTGATATTCAACTTCCTCAGCAACGAGTTCATCATTGAGGTAAATATCGACGCTCTCGAAATCCGGCACACTGTTAATTACCTGTACCGCCGGATGCAGGGGTTCGGGTTCCGTACTGGAGATTTCGGACTCGATGATGAAATAACCCGCCAGCACAAGGAACACCGCCGTTAAGCCCACCGCCGCACGGGGCAGCCACGGAAAACGCGGAATCGACTCGTCTTGCAAGCGTTCCGCCCCCAAGAGCATGATGACAAACATGAACAACACCATGATAGCGCCCGCGTAGACCGTGATTTGTACCATCGCCAGAAATGCCGCGTTCAGCATCAGGTACAAAAAGGCGACACACGCGAAATTGATAATCAAAAACAGCGCACTATGAACGGCGTTTTCACTCATCAACATCATGGCAGCCGAGGCAATCGCTATCCCGCCGATGATGAGAAAAAGGATTAGCTCAATATTGGTTTCCATACAATCTATCTACCGTTTTTCAACTTGTGCAGTTTATCTCAAATCTTGGCAACATCCAAAAAAAAGCGGAATTTTCATCCCGCTTTTCGTCGGTTCACTACAAACTGCGTTACTTCGGATTTTCCATATCAGGAATCGAACGGTCAAAGCTGCCCGGTTCGACTTGCTGGGGCGAACCCGCTGTGCCTTCCGGCGCAGCGTCAATCAGCATGTCTTTGGTATAAATCGTGTCGCGGCGGTCTGTGAAGGCCAGCCGATATTCATGCTCCAACACAATCGCTTCGGTAGGGCAGGCATCTTCGCAGTAGCCACAGAAAATGCAGCGCAGCATGTTAATTTCATAGGTTTTGGCATATCGTTCGCCGGGGCTGTAGCGTTCGTCATCGGTGTTTTCCGCCGCTTCGACCCAGATGGCATCGGCGGGGCAGGCTGCCGCACACAAGGCACAGCCAATACATTTTTCCAAGCCATTGTCGTAGCGTTTAAGGGCATGTTTACCCTTAAAGCGTTCGCGCACCGGACGTTCAACTTCCGGGTAGGATACGGTCACTTTCTCTTGGAACAGGTGTTTGCCAACCGTTCCTAATCCTTTTAGAAAACTCATTTTGCGGCCTTCTCCTCATTCCCACGCAATCCACTAGCGATATTCGAGACGACTTCTACCGTGTATCTAAACAGCAGGAAGGGGGCAGCGATCAAACTGCCGATCAGTTGTAGCGCGAACACCCCGATACTGCGGTCTGTTAAATCAATGACTTCATCTTTACTATCGCCCATCAGCACCCGCGATTCTTCCTGCGATTCGCGTCCGAACACCAGCGCCCCAATTGCCATCAACACGAACAGGATAGCGGCAGCGATGCCATACACGGTGCTGCTGCCATATTCTTCGACAATCACAATCGTCACGGCTGTCCAGGCGATGGCGACCAGCGACAGAGGCAGCATGATTTTCCAACCGAGTGCCATGAGCGTGTCGTAACGGACACGGGGCAGCGTTGCCCGCAGCCAGATCATAAAACTGAGCAGCGCAATCACTTTCAGGGTTAACCAGAGTGGCCCTAAAATCGGCACTTGGTCAGCCAGAATGAAGTGATACCCGCCCAAGAACATGCTGGAGAAAATGACACTAATCCCGATCATATTGATGTATTCTGCCATGAAAAACAGAGCGAATTTCATCCCGCTATATTCGGTCATATGTCCGGCGACCAATTCCTGCTCCGCTTCCGGCAGGTCAAAAGGCGCACGGTTGATTTCCGCAATCAGCGCGATCAGCATAATCACAGCGGCAAGCGGATTACGGAAAATATTCCAGTTAAAAATCAGGTTGCCGGCTTGGGAGTCAACGATGTCCACCACGCTCAACGAACCCGCAATCATGGCTGGCACAACAAACGATGCCCCCAAACTGAGTTCGTAGCTAATCATTGAAGCGGCTGAACGCAGCGACCCTAGCATGGAATATTTGTTGGCGCTTGACCACCCAGCCATCGTAATCCCGTACACGGAAATACTGGTGATAGCAGTAATCCACAACACACCGACATTCACATCAATCAGGCCTTGATTGACCCGATACCAGTCGCCATCAATCCAAGGAATTAGCACGGGCGGGCCAAGTGGCACCACCGACAGCACAATTAACGCCGGAATGACTTTAATCACAGGCGCAATCCAGTAGACCACACGGTCTGCATTGTAGGGGGTTACGTCCTGTTTGAAGATGAGTTTTAGCCCGTCAGCAACCGGTTGCAGCAATCCCAAAGGCCCGGCGCGGTTTGGCCCAATGCGCGATTGCAGCCATGCAATCAACCGCCGTTCTAAAACGGTGGTATAGGCAAAACCAGTCAGCAGCACAAAAAACACCAGCAGCGAACTGACTACTGAATGCGCGGCTACACAGGTGGTGTTGTCTGCACACTCGACAATTTTGCCAGCGTCAGGCCCTGTGATAAACAGTTCCTGAAGAAAATTGAGAATATCGTCCATTATTGACCTACTTTGCTACCACCACAGCCGTTGGCGCGGTTGGAATAGGTGTATCCGTTACGTTCATCGGGACAAGAATAACACCTTCCGGCGCTTTTCCGTCCACTTTAGCCATGACCGTGACCTGCTGTTCACCAAAAGTTAAGGTGATGCTGTCTCCATTATTGATGTTCAGGCGTTCTGCATCAGCGCGGTTGAGTTCAGCGTAAGGCTGCGGGATGCGCTGGTGCATCATCGCACTGGCAAGAAATTCCGGGCTGCGGTCATACAAACGGCGAATCGGCACCAGTTTGAGGCCATCCCCCCAAGCCCTGCTCGAAGGCGCAACAGGTTTCACACTGACATTCCCGCCCGTTTCGGCCTCGGTTGCCCACTGTAACCCTAAACCGCCCGTGTTGCCATAGGCCGTTCCGCCATAGTACAAATCGTCACCACCGACATCCGGGAATTGGCGTTCCACTTTTGCCAGATTTTTGTAGGACATTTCGGCGTAACGCGGCACGTTTTTGGTAATTTCCGTCATGACCGCCCCCGCCGAAAGTTTAACCTTTACGCTAGGGTCAATCAAATTGGCAATTTGAGCAAAAATTTTCCAGTCCGCCCGCGTATCACTGAGTAAACCCTGTGCGGTATAAAAACGCTGCACCCGTCGTTCCCCACTGGTGAATGTGCCATCCCGTTCCGGCACACTCTGGCGCGGCAGCACCACATGGGCGGCGCGGGTAGCTTCGGTTTCAAACAGGGAAAGCGCCACGACAAACTTGGCATTTTGAAGTTGCGCTTGGGAGGCAGCATCGGCGGGATTTGCCCCGGCCAGAATCACCACTTTTTGGGCGAGTGCATCGGCAGTGTCTTCCGCACGGAAGCCCATATCCAGCGCACCCTGTGTATTTGCACCGGGCCACACCGGGATCAGCCCATTGTTGGGTTTGCCAACGTGTCCGGTAGCAATCAGCAAATTGGCGGCGGCTTGCATCAATTCGCCCTGTTGAGTCAGGTTCAAGCCTTCATGCCCAACCAGCATCACCACATTTTCCGCGCCGGTAATCATGCTATAGGCTTGACCCCAACCCGGATTTTCGCTGTGGGTGGCGGTGTCATGCAATCCATTGACCAGCGCGACCACGTTATCATACTGATGACGCAGCACACACGCGGCGTAACGGTCTAATTTGGTGGGGCGGGCGTTCAGCAGGATAATTTTTGCGCCTCTGTCCCGTGCCTGTTTAACCCGCAAGAACCAGATGGGCGCTTCTTCTTCAAGGTCGGAGGCGGCGACGATAATGGTTGTGCCTTTGCCCATATCCTTAAAATTCGTCCCAACACCCACCCCTGCTTGGGCAACAGCTTCTGCGCCCGTCATCGTCGCAGGCCACACCCCCAATTTATTACCGCCCGCAAGCTGCACCAATTGACGCAGTTCCCACAAATCTTCATTGGAAAGCATTGGGCCTGCTACCGCACCCACATTACCATCCGCCGCTTTGAGAACTTCGGCAATGGTGTTGAGGGCTTCATTCCATGACACCTGCTCCAATGTACCATCCTCACGGCGTACCATCGGCGTTTTCAAGCGATGGTCAGCGCGGCTGTGATGATGTCCGAAACGGGTTTTGTCCGAAATCCAGATTTCGTTCACATATTCATTCTGACGCGGCATCACCCGTTTGATAATCGTAATCCCACCGGAATCGCGGTCAAGGCGGGTGCTGAGACTGATATTCGCCCCTTCTGGCCCGTAGGGGTCAAGGCTCGGCACTTCGTTTAATTCCCAAGGCCGCGCTCCAAAGCGGAAATCCGCACTAGTCAGCGCCCCTACCGGACAAATATCGGTGGTATTGCCGCTAAAATAAGTATCGAAGGGAGGATTGGAAAGCGTCACAATCTGTAAACTACGCCCGCGTTCATGGAAGCCTAACACCGGGTCGCCCACAACTTCATCACAGAAGCGGGTACACCGCGCACATTGAATGCAGCGTTCACGGTCAAGGAAAATCAGTTCGCCTAAGGGAACGTGTTTTTCCAAGTCCATCTTATTTTCAAAATTAAACCGCGAAACCCCCTCGCCATGCCGCAAGGTCAGGTTTTGCAGGGGACATTCACCGCCTTTGTCGCAAATCGGACAGTCCAATGGGTGGCTGGTCAGCAAAAATTCGATGACATCATCCCGCGCATCGGTGACTTTAGCGGTATTTGTCCGAATTGCCATGCCATTAGTCACGGTGGTGGTACAGGCAGTTTGCAATTTGGGAAACCACGCCACCGCCGGAGTGCCATTTTCATCATATTTGATGTCATTGGTCTGGCGGTCAATCGCGCTGCCAAGTTCCACCAAACACATGCGGCACATGCCCACCGGACTCATTTTGGGGTGATAACAAAAAACGGGAATGTCGTTGGCTGCATAAAACTTCGCAGCATCCACGAGATTCATCCCCTTAGGGACTTGATAGGGTTGACCATCGATAAAGATAGTGACGTTTTCAACTGGCATCATCAACCAATCCTAATTTGGTTTTACGGGATGATTGGGCGAGCGCGGTAAGCTGCTGCTCTGCCCGGTCAAGATACGACTGGTAGATATATCCCCAGTCGCTCGTGTCGATCATTTGCGCCACAAGGTCGCATACTTTAATAAAATCGGCCTGTGCCTGCTGGAAGTCCCCTTGTTCTACCCAGAATTCACCGCGCAGCAAATAATGAACAGGGGTGTTCGGGTCACGTTCAATGGCGGCCTCCAGCGCATACAGTCTGTCAGACATCATTTTTAATCGGCAGCACTGGCAACTTTGGCGGGTTTTTGTGCGCCTCTTTTGACATATGCTTCATATTCCGAACGGAAATGTTTGATGGTTGCTAGAACAGGATTCGCTGCAAAATCACCCAGCGCACAAATTGTAACACCTTGAATATTTGCTGCCACATCAGAAAGCAAGTCAATGTCCTTGAGGGTGGCTTTGCCTTTCATCAAGTCTTGGATGACCTTGTACAGCCAGTACGTTCCTTCACGGCAGGGGGTGCATTTCCCGCAGCTTTCATGTTTGAAGAACCGTGCCATTTTGAAGGCAGCCCACACCATGTCAGTGTCTTCGTCCATCACAATCACGGAGGCAGAACCCAACACAGTGTCAATTGCAGCGACATCTTCATAGGTGAGGGGGGTATCCAGCACTTTGTCCGTCGCAGGCACCACCGGCCCGGAGGCACCGGAGGGCAAAATCGCCTTGCATTTTTTACCGCCGCGCATTCCACCCGCCGTTTCGAGCAGTTGGCGGAAGGTAATGCCCAAGGGCAGTTCGTAATTGCCGGGGTTATTGACATGCCCACTCACACAAAAAACTTTGGTGCCGGGGCTTTTTTCTGTACCGAATTTTTTATAGGCATCTGCGCCATTTCGCATAATCCAAGGCACATTCGCCAGCGTTTCGACATTGTTGACCACGGTTGGTTCATAATACAGCCCACCGCCAACCTGCGCTGGAAAAGGCGGACGGACACGTGGTTGACCAATCAGCCCTTGCAAACTGTTGAGCAGGGCGGTTTCTTCCCCGCAGATATATGCCCCCGCGCCGAGATGGGTATAACATTCGCACGACCACCCCGACCCTAAAATATTTTCGCCAATCAAGCCTTGTTCACGGGCTTGTTCAATACATTGATCCAGTTCGGCGGCAATATCCCAGAATTCGCCACGCAGATACAAATAAACGGCTTTGGCTTTGATGGCATACGCCGCAATCATCGCACCTTCGATGACCTGATGCGGGTTGAATTCCATCAACTCACGGTCTTTAAACGTGCCGGGTTCGCTTTCGTCCGCGTTGACCACCACATACTTGGTTGGATAGTCTTTAGGAATGAAGCTCCATTTTGTCCCCGTCGAAAAACCCGCGCCCCCACGTCCGCGCAAGCCCGAATCTTTCACCAGTTGGATGACTTCATCCGAACTCATCCCCACCGCTTTTTTCAGACCGTCGTAGCCGCCGTTTTGGAGGTAAACATCAAATTCCCGTATGTTGGGAATCTCTTTGTGTCGAAACAGAATGTGTTCCATTGTTTTCCCCTGTCATCCAGCTTAAAAGTGCAGCAAAAAAAATACCACTAAACCCCACATACGCCATTTGAGGGCCAATCACCAGCCCTAAAGTAATACTGTAAAGTGCGCCGTACAGCCCCGCGACCATCACCAGCAGGAGCAAAAATCGCTGCCCCGTCCAGAGAAAAAGGGCTGTCGCCATCACCACTTGCGCCAGTGCAAAATACACCAGCCCATCAAAAATACGGAAAAGCGAGTAGCCATCGGGGCGCTGGGTTTCGGTTGCCCCTTCTGGCAGGTCACGCCCTAACATCCGTTCTTGGTGCGACACCGAATAATTCGGAATCGACTTGAGCAAATCGGCAGGCCACGGCGCACGCCAAAGAGCCAGAATCACCAGCGCGGTTCCGATGAGGATGAGGGGCAGGCTACCCGTTCTCACGTTCGAGTTCTGCCCGCCGTTCCTCAATCCATGCTTTCATTTTTTCCATGTCAAGGTTTTCCATGAAATGGAAATTGCATTGCAGCATGGGGGCTTTGTCGCACGCTGCCAAACACATCACATGCTCGGCGGTAAACATCCCGTCAGGGGTGGTTTCACCGTCTTGAATACCCAAGTAATCCAGCAGTTGTTCAAAAAATTCGTCCGCCCCGCGCAAGGCACACGGCAAATCGGTACATACTTGCAGCCAATATTTGCCTTTTTGGTAGCCTTTTTCGTCATTTTCCCAGTACATGGTGTAGAACCCGGCGATGGTTTTGACCTCGGTGGGGTCAAGGTCACAGAGTTCCGCGACTTCGCTCAAAGACTGGGGGTCTAACCCGCCGTATTCTTCCTGTGCAATGTACAACAACGGCATCACGGTTGAGCGCTTATCCGGGTATTTGGAGCGAATCTTGGCGATTCTTTCTGCGTATTTTTCAGCTAACACGATATTTTTTCCTATCGGTCACAATCACCCAATACAATGTCCACACTGCCGATGATGGCAACCAGATCCGCGATTAAATAGCCTTTGGCAAGTTCGGCGAGTGCGCCAATATGCACATAAGACGGGGTGCGGAAGTGAACACGCATCGGTTTAGGCGACCCATCACTGGCAAGGTAGCAGCCCAATTCCCCACGCGGACTTTCCACCGCTACATAGACTTCGCCTTTGGGTGGACGGAAACCTTCTGTCCACAATTTGAAGTGGTGGATTACCGCTTCCATGCTATGTCCGAGTTCAGCGCGGGGTGGGGGAACATATTTACGATTATTAGAACGGAACGCGCCATTTTTTTCTTTGGCGAGTTTATCCAAACCCTGACGGATAATCCGCAGACTCTGGCGCATTTCTTCCACACGGATGAGATAGCGGTCATACACGTCGCCATGCTGACCCAAGGGAACATCAAATTCAAATTCTTCGTACAGCGAGTAGGGTTGGGCTTTGCGAATATCCCAGTTGACCCCCGAAGCGCGTAGAGTTGCGCCGGACAGCCCCCAATTGACGGCATCTTCCGCCGTCATGAAACCGATGCCCTGTGTCCGTTCGATGAACATCCGGTTACCCGTCAACAGCGATTCATAATCATCAATCCGGTGGGGGAAATCCGCTAACAGGGCTTCTACCGCAGGTACAAATTCGGCTGGTAAATCGCGCCACAACCCGCCCGGACGAATATACGAGGACATCATACGCTGCCCGCCGCACATTTCGTAAATATCCAGAATCCGTTCACGTTCGCGGAAGCAGTAAATCATGGTGCTGGTTACACCGAGATCAAGGCCGTGAATCCCCAACCAGACAAGGTGGCTGTTCAAGCGGGTCAGTTCCGCCAGAATCACACGGGCAATTGCCGCACGACGGGGAACATCCAGTTCAAACAATTTTTCCTGTGCCAAGCAGTAGACCAAGTTATTGCCCATTGGATTCAGATAATCCATGCGGTCTGTCATCACAAGGGCTTTTTCGTAGGTCTTGTACTCCATGTTTTTTTCGATGCCCGTGTGCAAATACCCCACATCCGGCACACACGTCACCACTTCTTCGCCGTCCAGTTCCAACAGCAACCGCAGCACGCCGTGCGTACTCGGATGCTGCGGCCCCATATTCAGGAGCATGGTTTCGCCCGACAGCGCCCGGTCAGAAACGATGCCTTTTAGCTCCTCAACCGAGCCTTCCCATGCGGCAAATTGTTCACGACTTGCAACCATCGGCGCTTACTCCTTTGCGTAAGGTTTGTGTTTGTTGACTTCATCCACATTAAAGGAAAATTGAACGGTTTCGTAGCCCAACGGATAATCTTTCCGTCCGGGGAAGCCATCCCAATCATCCGCGTTCAAAATGCGGCGTAAATCCGGGTGATTTTTAAAGATCACCCCGTACATATCGTAGACTTCGCGTTCTTCCCAGTTAGCGTTTTTCCATACCCCCACCACACTTGGCACGGGGTCATCGCCATCCGACCAGTACACCTTCAGCCGCAAACGCTGGTTATAGCGCATACTCAGCAGATGATACACCACCGCAAAACGGGGTTCGCTGGGGTAATAATCAATGCCAGACATACCGGACAGGAATTTATATTCCAACCCCACCGTGTCTACCAGAAAACGGCTGACTTCCTCAATGTTGGCGGCATCCACTACTATCGTAATTTCGCCCCGAAAAACAGGCAGTTCAGTAATGGTTTCCTCACCGAACTGCGCTTGTAATGCTGCAACAGGATTTAAAGCGCTCATGCGTTGTTCTTCGCCCAATCATTCCAGTTCATTTCGCGCACTTTTTCGTGCAGGGTCATAATCCCGTGAATCAACTGTTCAGGGCGCGGCGGGCAACCAGCCACATAAATATCCACTGGCACAATTTCGTCCACTCCCTGCACAATGGCATAGTTATTGAACACTCCGCCGCAGGAAGCGCAGTCACCCATGGCAATCACCCATTTGGGGGCGGGCATCTGGTCATAAAGTTGACGCAGCACCGGGGCCATTTTGCGCGAAACACGCCCCGCCACAATCATCAAATCCGATTGGCGTGGGCTGGGACGCATCAGTTCCATCCCAAAACGCGACATATCATATTGGGCGGCCTGTGAACTCATCATTTCGATGGCGCAGCAAGCTAACCCGAACAGCATAGGCCACATCGCGCCCGTGCGACCCCAATTGACGGCGGTTTCTAGGGTGGTTGTTACCACACCCAATTGACCAAGTTTTTCACTTACTCCCATTCCAAACCTCCGACCATCCATTCATAGGCAAAACCCACCGTTAAAATAAAGAAAAATACGCCCATCACCGCCAGCCCATACAGGCTGAGGTCACGCACAACCACGGCGAATGGCAATAAAAAGATGACTTCAATATCAAACAGCACAAACAAAATCGCCACACGGTAAAATTTGACCGGAATACGCCGCACCGCCGGGCCTAAGGGACGCATCCCACTTTCATAGGTGGCTAACAAACGATGGGTGGGACGGAAAGGCCCCATCAAGCGCGATAAAAACAGGATGATGAACGCAACCGCCGTTGCCAGTATCAGAAGGGATATAAGAGGAGCGTATTCAGAAAGCACGGTGTATGCCTCGTTTTTTATTTGTTCAAAATAGCGCAATCGGTTTCGCTAGAGATTAACACACGCGATAGAACGCTGTCAAACTAGAATTTAACATGGTTTAAAACCGAATTTAGAAGACAAAATTTTAACAAAATAGGCGCATTTCGGGTAGGGGAGAAAATGCTTTGACAAGCAGCACACTGCGGCATAAAATTTCTTTAATAGAGAAGGGATGACTCATGGCAAAATTAGGCCGTTTAGCGGGCTTGGTGTCCTTTGGTGTCGGGGTGGGCATTGCCATTGCCTATTGGCTGCGCCAGCAGGAAGAAGCCTATCAACAGCACATGCGTGAGGTACAGCAGCGTCAAGCACCCCCGCCTGCCCAACCTGTCGCCCCGCAAGAAACCCCGATCATCCTGCCGCAAAAAGCACTGGATGAAGCGGACGCGGGGGATGATTTAACCCGCATTAATGGCATTGGGCCAAAAACCGCCGAAGCCATGCGTGCCATTGGCATCAGTTCTTTTGCTGCCCTCGCTAAAGCATCTGCAGAGGAAGTGTTTGAAAAACTCAAGGGACTACGCGGGTTGACTCAGGAAAAAGTAGCGGCATGGATCGAACAAGCCGCAGGATTAACCGCTTGAACCGCCCCACCAGCATTACCTTAAATAAAAATACCGGATTTCTGCTCATTGATTGGGCTGAAGGCCAACATTGCGAATATCCCCTGAGTCATTTGCGCGAGGCCTGCCCCTGTGTCGAATGTCGTGGGGGGCATCACAATATGGGTTTGGACAAAGCGCCGGATGACATCCTGACCCTCAAGCCCAAACGCTCCTACAAAGTCGAAAAAATCGAAATGGTTGGCAACTACGCCTTGCAATTTTTCTGGGATGACGGACACCATACGGGCATGTACACTTGGGAATTGCTCTTACGCTTGTGTTCCTCACAAAACTAGGAAGACTATGGAACAAGACTATCGTAAATATCTGGCAAAAATTTTGCTGGACGAGCCGACTTTACAATCTCGTATTGCGGAACTCGGCACACAAATTTCGGACGAATATCGTGGCAAGGGCGATTTAATTCTGCTCTGCATTCTCAAAGGCGGGGTGATGTTCATGGTGGATCTCATGCGCCATATCACCATTCCCCATTCGATTGATTTTATGGCGGTGTCCAGCTACGGGACAGGCAATCGTAAAAGTACCGGTCACGTCCGTATTTTAATGGATATGTCTGCCGATATTACCGATAAAAATGTCCTGATTATCGAAGACATCATTGACAGTGGACATACCCTTGCCTACATCGTGCCACAGTTAGAAACCCGCGGGCCAAAATCGGTCAAAATTTGTACCCTCCTCAGCAAACCCAGCCGCCGCGAAGTGGAAGTGCCGGTTGAATATCTCGGTTTTGAGATTCCCAATGAATTTGTCTTTGGCTACGGCCTTGACCTTGATGAACACTTCCGCAATTTGCCCTTTGTAGGTGTGGTGGATTTGAACACCTACAAAAAATAACCAAATCCAGAAGCCGGATAGCCGTTTTAGCAAGGATTCCCGCTAGTCCACTTCGAGTGGACTTCCTACGCATAGCGGGGGAAAAAATAGGACGGAGATTGTAGACACTGCGGACAGCATATATGCCGTCCCTACGAGATAATTTGTAGGGACGCGATATATCGCGTCCGCCAAAACCACATAAACAGATTGACCTTCCGTTGAAAATATCCAAGCCGATAGCACATACGGCGTGGTCGAAGCCGTCAGCGATACCAGCCAATATTCAACCTCACAGTGGACATCGCCCATACCTTCTTCATGGGAAAAGACCAGTAGCTAGCATATATTAATGATTAAGACTTAACATTAGCGAATATTCCACCAGTGTAATTCCAAAGTAAATAACAACCGAAAAAAGGAGATACTCTTGGAAAAACGTGTATATGGCTTCGTGGGTAGTGACCTACATGAGCTAGCTAGTCAGATCAGCAAGTTGTTATCTATACCCCTTGCGAGTAGATACAGCGATTTTCTAGGGGGAGAGTATTATATTTATGAGTCAGGCTTTAGAGAGACCTTCTGGCTTGGCTCTAACTTTAATTTTTACGACGAAACTTGGGCTGAGCCTGACTTTAAAACATGTACCCTATTGTTTTATATCATAAGAAATAATAGGCAGGTAGAAATAGAAGATATTATTAAATTACGATGGAAAGAGAATGTTTGGTTAATAAAAGTAGAAAATGAAATCACATAAGTTAGCTATATATTTTTTATATGCAGATAGTTTTTCATGCTGCTGCTCCAGCCCTGCCATCCGCCACACCGATATTCATCATCCTTTTTCATAAGGAAGATTTGCAAGATATGTGCGTTGTTTTCAGGCATACTGAAAATGTGCATTACTAATCGCGGGGTATGTTCCCACGAAAATCAGCCCTTCTAACTTGACATTTGAATAGGAATAAATTTGATCATCTTGCATTCGTGGAAACACGACAAGGATGAATACGAAACTTAAATACGCACTTTTACATTTTTAATTGCGAAACAGAGGAAGGGCAGCGCACCCTTCCTCATCAAAAAATTACGCACGTAGTTTCGCGCCGAGTTGGTGTTCCACCGCCTTAACGATTTTCTCGTGCAGCTTCGCCACCTGTTTATCGGTCAGTGTTTCTTCCGGGTGCTGGTAGGTCAACGCATATGCCATCGACTTTTTATCGGCGGGAATCTGTTCCCCCGTATAAATATCGAATAGGCGCACATCCACCAGCAAATCCCCGCCCGCTTTCCGAATGACCGCTTCAATCTCGGCGGCTTTGGCGGTGCGGTCAACCAGAATCGAAATATCCTGATACACGGCGGGTTGGGTAGGCAGCGCTTTGACCTTATGAGCATCTTGAGCCTGTGCGAGCAGCGCATCCAGATCAATTTCGGCAGCGAGAACAGGCACATTCAAATCCATGCCAAGTCCGTAGGCTTCACGCACCAACGGATGCACTTCACCAAAAACACCGACTTCCTTTCCCTCGATGAGTAGCGCGGCGACTCGTCCGGGATAGAAAGACGTGTGCTGGGTAGGGGCATAACTGACATCTTCGACATGCAACCCTTTCACTAAGGTTTCAATGACACCTTTCAGGTCATAGAAATCGAGCAGACCGCTTTCGCTGCCATACCAAGTGTCTACACCACGCTGTCCGGTCATCAAAATTCCCAGACGGGTCAGTTCATCCGGCAGCAAATTTTGATTGCTTGGATAGTACACCTGCCCCAGTTCAAAAATCGCCTGGCGTTTTTGATAGTAGCTGTTCTTTTCTGCCGCTTCCACCAGATTTGCCATCAGGGTATGCCGCATCACGACTTTATCGCTGGCAATCGGATTCGCTAAGGTGATATACGCCTCATTGCCCCAAGATGAAACTTGTCCGTGTGGAGTCAAAAGCGCTTCCCGTTCGGGGGTGGTCAGACGGTAGGAGATGATTTCGCGCAGCCCGGCCTCGACTAGAATATCACGGGTACGTTCTTCCATTTCCAATGACAAATTGCGACGCTGTTTGGGAAGATCGTCGCTCATCTGATGGTCGGGAATACTGTTATACCCATAGACACGGGCAATTTCTTCGATTAAATCCGCTTGACCAATCGCCCCTGTGCCAATATCCAAACGGTGGTCAGGTACAGTCACGGTTAGAACATCGCCCTGTTCAACCACCTGAAATTGTAAATGTTCCAGAATAGCCACAATTTCCGCTTTGGGAATCTCGAATCCGAGCAAACGGGTCACATTGCTGACAGGCAGTTCCACCACCACCTGTTCCGCCGGAAGCGGGTATTCGTCAATGATGCCGGGAACAATTGTTCCGCCGCTCACTTCTGCCATCAATTTGAGACCACGCAGCAAACCGCGTATTGCCATTGCAGGATGCACCCCACGGCTGAACCGCGCCACCGCTTCGGTATGAATTTTGGTGCTGGACAGCGTTTTTCGCAGTCCGATGAAATTCCATGCCGCTGCTTCTAACAACACCGTTTCTGTGCCGCGCCCTCTGACAGAGGCTTTGCCATGCACAGGCTGTTCACCATCCCCGCCCAGTTCGACTCCGGTAGCATCCAGAATCTCGTCGGCGGGGTCTTGCACTTCCGATTCCAAGCCCCCCATGATACCCGCCATTGCCAGCGCGCCTTTTTCATCGGCAACCAGAAGATTATGCGGCTCAAGGGTGTGGGTTTTTCCGTCAAGCGTGGTTAAGCGCTCATTTTTCTCTGGTAAACGGGTCATGATCACCGGTTTTTTATCGCCCGCCCGTTCCGCCAGAATATCATAATCGAAAGCGTGAGTCGGCTGCCCCATCTCGAACATCACATAGTTGGAGACATCCACAATGTTGTTAATTGGACGTTGCCCGATGGCTTTTAAACGGCGCTGCATCCACGCGGGCGAGTCCTTGATTTCGACATTTCTAATCATCCCCGCCGTGAAACGTGGATTCAATTCGGGTTCACGAATTTCAATCCGCACATGCTGGTGAATATCATCCCCTTCCAGTGCGGGCAGGCTGTAATCCGGCTCGCGGAGGGGCAGTTTATACAGGGCAGCGACTTCACGGGCGACTCCCAGAATGTTGAAATTACGGGCAAGATTCGGGGTAAGTTCGACATCCAGAATCACATCCCCTAGGACACCCTGCAATGGTGTACCAGCCGCATAGTGTTGGTATTCTGCGTAATCCAGCAGCAGCACGCCTTCATGCTCCTGCGAAATCCCCAGTTCCATTTCCGAACAGACCATATGCCGATTCGGAATCCCGCGAATTTTACGTTCCTTGAGAATCATCCGTTTGCCGGGTTCATCGGCGTGTCCGTCGTAGACTTCTGCGCCTTCACGGGCAATCGGGCAGGGAATCGGTGGGGTGAGTGTGCCTTGCCCTTTGTACGGGAACAGATTCGGCGCCCCTGTGACAATTTGCTCAATTTCACCGGTGCCATGTTCCACCATCGCCAGCACGAGTCGGTCAGCATCAGGATGGGGTTTGACCTCGTGAATATACCCCAGCACGATTTTGTCTCTATCCCAGACGAGATGGTCGGAGGGGGGCAGCACCATTCCCGCCTGCGGTGCGCCCTGTGGTACGCCAATATATTCAATCCCGCCGACTTCTAGCCCCGCTTCTGTGATCCGTTCGGACAGCATTTCGGCGGTGATGTTGGCGGGTAGATCGACGAAATCTTTCAACCAAGATAATGGTACACGCATGTTATTTTTTGCTCCTCATTTTGTAGGGGCGCAGTCGGCGACTCGCCCTGATGATAGGCTGAGGTGGGGCGACCCACCCCATCCTTAGAACTGTTCTAAGAACCGTAAATCGCCACTCCAGAAATAACGAATGTCCTTAATATCGTGTTTCCGCATGGCAATCCGTTCCGGCCCCATCCCGAAGGCGAACCCACTCCATTCATTCGGGTCGTACCCGCCATTTTGCAGCACCACCGGATGCACCATCCCGCAGCCCATAATTTCAATCCAACCCGTGTATTTGCAAACGTTACAACCGGTTCCCCCACACAGGGTACAGGAGACATCTACCTCCATACTCGGTTCCGTGAAGGGGAAGTGTGAAGCCCGATAGCGAACTTTTGTCCCTTCGCCATACAAACGGCGGGCGAAATCGGCAATCGTGCCTTTTAAATCCGCCATCGTGATATTCTTGCCAACGGCCAAGCCCTCGACTTGATGAAATTGCACTTCGCTGCGGGCGCTAATTTGTTCATAGCGATAGCACATGCCCGGCAGCACCACGCGAATCGGTTGCGTGCCGTTTTCGCCATAGTCTTTCATCACACGGATTTGTCCCGGCGAGGTATGCGTTCGCAAAATAACGCCTTCTTGTGTCGTATAGAACGTGTCCCACATATCCCGCGCCGGATGATGGGGCGGAATGTTCAATGCGGTGAAGTTGGTATCATCATCTTCCACGTCCCGCGAACGATACACCTGAAAGCCCATCTCCGCCCAGATTGCTTGAATTTCCCGCAAAATGCGCGTCGAAGGATGTAGCCCACCTGTCACCACCGGACGACCCGGCAGTGTCACATCCAGTTCGCCTTCTTCCAGTGCTTGCCCCAATTCATGCTGACGTACCGCTTCGGCATGAAGTTCATAGGCTTCGATGAGGCTTTGTTTGACCTCATTCGCCCGTTTGCCAAATGCGCCGCGTTCTTCGGCAGGCAGTTTGCCAATGCCCTTGAGTAGTTGCGTCAGCAACCCATTTTTGCCCAGATAGTGACTGTCCCATTTTTGCAGGCTGTCCGAATCTTGAATCTGTTCGAGACTCGCCAACCCATCCTTAAGTAATGCTTCCAAATTTTCTGACATCAGTTCTCCTCGCAGTTCACATCAATCACGTTCTGAAAAATTCTGGCTTCACATTGGAGCGTGCCATCTTGTGTATAAACCCGTGCCTGCCCAATCGAGGCCAAGCCTGTGTTGTAACGGATGCCCTGATATTCAATCGAATACTCCCCGTCCACCGTCTGACTGGCATAGTTATTAACCGCGTGCATCACATCTTTGGCATCTTGGCTGTCCCAGCGCAACCGTCCCAAAACCAAAAACGACACAATGAACAAAGCAACAGGGATAGCTGTTAGCGCCATTCCCCGACGCACTGCCACACGCAGCGCAATTTCCCAATACAGCAGCACCATCATCACCATCACGGCATGAAGGATGAGCGTAACGGGCAAAATCGCTAGAATATTACTCGGTGTACCGAATGCGGTGGTTACATCATTCCAGATAGCGACAAATACCGCGATAATCGGCGCGGTCAGCAGCACCGAAACCGCCAACATGCGCCCCTGCCGCCAAAAACTGGTCATCAGCAGCGCCAATGTAAAGCCATATCCACCCAGCAGCAGCGCCGTTAAAATGCCCTCCCGCCAATTAATGCGCGTGGGAAAATCAGGAAAACGCAGCAGGGGATCCAGCGCCACCACCGCAAACCCGAAAATTATTCCCGCCCACAAACTGGCAAGCCGAATGTAACGCGGTTCAACGTAAATTTTGATAATGTGTGGTTGTTCCATTGGCGTTCACCCGTTTAAAACACAAAAGCCCTCAATCCCTATATCAGGGACGAGAGCTTGAACGACTCACGCGGTACCACCCTGGTTGCCCGAAGAAATTCAGACCACCTCATTTGCCCATTAACGCCGGGAGTCGCGGAGTACCCTACACAGCTTTTTTAGCCTTCAGGTATCGGCTCAGGAGTGAATTCGGCGGGGTCTTGGGTCGGTGTTCGGGCTTGCAGCCTACGGCCTGAACTCTCTGGTAAGTGACTTGGACGTTCCGCGTACTGGTCTCCGTCTTTGCCTGTACATGTTTTGAATTCAAAATCAGTATGCCAGAGCCACGCGGGGCTTGTCAACACAGCAAAAATTTTTCTACCCAAAGGCGGGTGACTGTGTAAAATTTACGTGATGATTTCTACCGGTTTTAGCTATTTAAGTAGTATATTCATACTTCATTGATAAAGAAATGTGTGCTACGATAAGCAAAAGATATGAAGTGTTTCATAAGAAGCACACAATTTAAATTTATAAATGAGCTAATTACGATGAATTTTTACAACGCTGAGGGAAGAAATCATGGGGTCACGAATTTTAGTGGTAGATGATGACAAAAAAACGGTAGACATCATCAAAATTTACCTCGAAAAGAATCGCTACCGTGTCTTTACCGCCTACAATGGGATGCAAGCCCTCCAGCTAGCCCAGCGCGAACAACCCAACCTCATCATCCTCGATTTAATGCTGCCCAAAGTGGATGGCATGGATGTCTGCTACAAAATTCGGGACAAATCTGATGTGCCGATTATCATGCTGACCGCCCGCACCACCGAGTCGGATAAATTGATGGGGTTGGAGATGGGCGCGGACGATTATGTGACCAAACCTTTTAGCCCGCGTGAATTGGTGGCACGGGTCAAGGCGGTGTTGCGCCGTTCCCAAAATCCTGACTCGTTTGGCGTGGATGAAATTCAATGTAAAGATTTATTGATTGATTTTGTCCGGCATGAAGTACGGCGCAAAGAAGAAATTATCCACCTCACCCCGCGTGAATTTAAATTGCTGGGAACACTCGCCCGCCAACCCGGACGCACCTTCTCGCGGATGCAACTTCTGGAACGAGCGTTTGGTTTTGACTATGATGGGTTGGAACGCACAATTGACGTGCATATCAAAAATCTACGTAAAAAAATTGAACATGACATCAACAACCCCACCTACATTCAAACTGTCTATGGGGTAGGCTATAAGTTTATTGAGCAATAGACACATGATTCACAGCATCCGTTTTCGTCTGCTGCTCATGATCATTTTTATTCTGCTGCTGGCGGTGAGTGTGATGGCGTTGGTCGCCAGTCTGACCGCCAATCGGCAGTTTAACCGCTATGTCGAAGTCGACGAGTCCATGCGCCTAGAGCGTTTTGTCGAGGTACTTTCCAGCTATTATGATGAACGGTTTAGCTGGGAAGAGGTAGACATCCTCGTGGAACAAATCGCCGATATTACGGGTACAGAAGTGGCGCTGGTAGACCCCAGTGGTCAAATTATTGCCGCTTCGAGCGATGACATCACTGGACGCGATTTAAATTCCGGTGAAATGGCAATGGTCAAATCGCGGGTGTGGGTGCTGAACGAAGATGAAATGTTTACGCTGGTCAACGAGGGTGTTCTGCCTACCAATCAAAATTATGGGCTGGTCGGGTCGGTCTATGTCACCCAACCATCCGAAGTCACGCCCAGCTCGTTTATCAATGCCGTGAATCGCTCATTGCTGCTGGCAGTCTTTATCACAGGATTCGGAACGGTAGGGGTTGCCTTTGCCCTCTCGCAGCGCATTCTTGGCCCAGTTGAGGCACTCACAGCCGCCGCCCGTTCGATGCAGTATGGCAATCTCAGCCGACGGGTTTCCGAACATTCCAAAGATGAAATTGGCGACCTTGCCCGTGCCTTTAATGCGATGGCAGCCGGATTGCAACACCTAGAAGAACTGCGCCGTAACATGGTGAATGATGTAGCACATGAATTACGTACCCCGCTGTCTAATATTCGTGGTTATCTTGAAGCTATTCAGGATGAAATTGCCGAACCTACCCCCGAAATCATTGATTCGCTGCATGAAGAGGTCATGTTTTTGAATCATCTCATTGATGATTTACAAGAACTCGCCTTGGCAGAAGCCGGGCAGTTGCGCCTGATGCGCCAACCCCTCGAATTGTCCCCTCTGTTGGCCCGCACCATCGAGGTTTTAAAATCTCAGATGCGCGACAAACATTTAGAGGTGTCTCTTTCGCTTGCACCAGATTTACCCAAAGTTCATGCTGACCCCGAACGGGTACAACAAATTGTACGCAATTTACTCAATAACGCGGTGACGCATGTCCCGGAAAATGGCAAAATTGTGGTATCCGCTTCTCCAAGCGGGCAGGAAGTCGAACTCAAAGTCCATGATACTGGCATCGGCATGACTCCTGAACAATTACAAAATATTTTTGAGCGTTTTTATCGAGCCGATCCCTCCCGCGCCCGTGCTACCGGAGGGGCAGGATTGGGTTTGGCAATTGTGAAACAGTTGGTCGAAGCACATGGCGGGCGTGTCTGGGCAGAGAGCATTCCCAATCAAGAAACAACTTTTTCATTTACCTTACCTGCCCTATAAATTAAAAATGGGCTTGATTACAGGGGAACACACCAACCGCATTTAGTACCATAGCGGGGGAATTGCTTCCCATGCGAGACACCAACTTTTTTGTGAGCCGACCATTCAATCGCGTTTGAAAACCTAACGCTTAAAAATCCAATTCAGGGCGTTCTGAAAAAGAGCGCCCCTTTTTGTTTTATAATGGTCTGAAAAATGGGATTTGTTCTGATGAAACCAGCTTTAATTGTTCATGGGGGTGCATGGCGCATTGATGAGTCCGAACACGCAGCGCATGTACAGGGAGTTGAAATCGCAGCCCAAGCAGCATGGCGCGTTTTGTCCAATGGCGGGTCATCGCTGGATGCAGTGGAAAAAGCCATTATGCTCATGGAAGATGACCCCACTTTTGACGCTGGCACAGGGAGCGTCCTCACCTGTGTTGGGGAAATTGAACTGGATGCCATGATCATGGATGGTAGCAATTTACGGGTGGGGTCGATTGGAGCCGTGCAGGGGATTAAAAATCCGATTCATCTGGCACGGTTGGTGATGCAAGAAACCGAGCATAATTTTCTGGTGGGGTCAGGCGCACGCCAATTTGCCCGCATGAAAGGGGTACGCATGGCGGCGGCGGCTGAATTAACCGTCCAACGGGAAGTCGAACGTTTTCATAAATATCAAGACCTGCCCCCCACCCCCACGGTTGAAAGTTTCATGGCAGCCCATTCTGGCGGAACAGTCGGTGCAGTAGCAATGGACAGCAGTGGCACGATTGCGGCAGCAACCTCAACAGGCGGGACACCCTTTAGTCTGCCGGGGCGGGTGGGTGATTCGCCTCTGGTAGGCTGCGGAACTTACGCCGATAACGAAACGGGCGGAGCCTCTGCGACCGGACATGGGGAACGGATTATGGAAGTGGTGCTGGCAAAACATGCCACGGATTTGATTCGCTTGGGATATTCCGCCCCGCAAGCCGCCAAAGAAGCCATCGAATATATGTATAAACGGGTCGAGGGGTTTGGCGGGCTAATTCTGATTGACAAAAATGGTAAGGTCGGGTTTCATCACAACACCCCGCATATGGCAGCCGCATGGATAGACGAAAGCGGTCATTTGCAAACTTATATCCAACCCTGAAAAAAAGAGGGCGTTCTATGCAACGCCCTTTGATGAATAATGCTCTTGAAGCCATGCCATCACTTGACGGTTATACTCGGCCTCATGTTTTTTGAAGGCTTCGCGGTGGTCACAGGCTGGCGCAATCCAGATTTTGTATGGGCAGTTTAAATCTGCGGCAATATTTTCCACCGCCCAGCGCGGCACAAGGCTGTCCTTTTCGCCATGAATGAACAGCACTGGAACATTATCCAAATGTTTGGCCCACAAACGCGGGCTGACCTGAAACATACGGGTGTTAGTACGGATAGAAGCCCCCACTACGGCAAGATTGGCAATCCACGAAGAAATCGGGGCCGGAATGTGTTTTTTCCGCAGCCAGAAATCAATGACATCCAGAAAACGCCAGAAAACCCCGTCCAGCACCAACACCTTAATGTTGGCATTCAGCGCCGCACCAATCATTCCTACGGCTGCCCCCATGCTAAAGCCAATCACGGCAACGGAGTCAATTTGCTTAGTTTGGGCTAAAAAGTCCACCGCGCCAAGCAAATCTTCTTTTTCAAACACGCCGAAGGTCACTTTGCTGCCTTCGGAATTGCCATGTGCGCGAAAATTGAACATTAACACGTTATAACCCGCGTGATAAAACGGCACGGCTTGGAGCAAATCGCCATCCATGCTGCCATTTTGCCCGTGACAAAAAATGACTGTCCCGATAGGCTGTTCGGCGGGAATCCACCAGCCATGAATGTGAGCTTTGTAACGGCTCAGAAAGGTCACATCCTCGTAGGGTAGCCCATGATTGGCAGGATTATCCACTGCGTCAGGCGTGCGACGGCGGGTCAACATTTCCCCAGAAATGAACACCGTCAAAATAAATCCAAGCGAGGCCAAACAAGTACCACAAATAACCGAATAAATCACAAGGTTTCCTCAGGATAGGATTTTCGGATAATGCGTTTTTCTCCAACCCGCAAATTCTACCGTCAAAAAGCAGGACGCGGTATGGTGGGCGTGGGGATAATTGAACTTGGCGTAGGGTCAGGGGTATGGGTGAGGGTCGGGGTGCGATTATCCGGGGTAACACTTGGCAAAGGAGTCCAGGTTGGCGTGATGGTAATGGTTGGCAGAGGGGTAAACGTTTGTGAGGGGCGCGGGGTGGGGTTGGCGGGACGTACCACACTTTCATGAATGTAGGCCAAATCCCGAAAAGCCCCGTTCGCATTTAAATCAATCACATACCATTCTTGAGCATCGGGATATTCAGTTTGCGCTTCTGCCCGTCCATACACACATATCTTATCCTCATAATACAGGACAACCCGCCGTTCGCATTGTAACGAAGGGCATTCGCGCACCCGTGCATCGGCTGACCAGATTTCAAATTCCTCACAAGGGGGAACCGCCGTCCGTGTAGGGACATTCAACACAACACGGGTGGGGGTGGCACTCAAGGCAATTTGTGCTTCACGGGTAGCGGCTACCCGGGGGTCTCCCGCAGCCCGTACCCATGATAAAACACCATTCCACAGTAAAAAACAGCCCACCACCAACACAACGGCGGAGACAATCATCATACAGGCGGGCGGGTTCGTGCGATTGTATTTGCTGACCATAGCCAGATGGTAGACGGAAAAGCGGCTTTTGCGCTAGGACGCTTGACCTACGTTTGTAAGTTGATATGTCACCATCGGGTCACGTTTGCCGGGCAGCAAACGCGGAGGAAGCGGCGTGGCTTGAATAGAAGCGCTTACGATTTGATAAACTGCCTCACTCATCAAAATTTGTCCGCCATTGGCAACTTCTTGTAATCGGTGAGCGGTATTCACGACGTCGCCAATCACCGTATAATTCATCACCCGTTCTGACCCTACGTTTCCTACCACCCCTTCGCCGCGATGGATGCCAATTTTCAGCGTTAGTTCTGGCAAGTCCATTGTTTGCCGTAATTTCACAAATTCCGCTTGCATATCCCATGCGGTACGAACTGCATTGAGTGTATCATGCCCGGTAGCGACGGGTGCGCCAAAAAATGCCATAATTTCATCGCCAATGTATTTGTCGAATGTGCCGTGATGTTTAAAAACCAGCGCCGTTAATTCGGTAAAAATTCGATTGAGGGCTGTAACCACATCCTGCGCGGTATGTTGTTCGGCAAACGCCGTAAAACCGCCAATGTCCGCAAACAAAATAGTAATTTCGCGGGCTTCCCCCCCTAATTTGAGATGGCGTTCCGGGTCAACCAGAATCACTTCGGTAATATCTTCATCCACATACCGATTTAAAATTCGTCGGATGAGGTTGTTACTTTCATGTAAATCATCATGCAGGTTTTTCATCCGAATGAGCGTTTTGACCCGTGTAATCAGCAAAATAAAGCTAAACGGCTTGGTAATAAAATCATCCGCGCCCGCTTCCACTGCCTTGAGTTTATCCTCGTCCGATTCTAAGGCTGTCACCATGATGACCGGCACAAACTGAGTGGCTTCATGGCTTTTGAGTCGGGCGCACACCTCAAACCCACTCCTATCCGGCAGCAGGGCATCCAGAATCACCAAATCTATCGGGTTAGTAAATGCAAAATCCAAGCCTTCTTGCCCATTAGTAGCGGTGCTGACCTGATAATTTTCAATTTGCAAATGCGCCTCAATGACTTCTCGGTTCATCCAGTCGTCATCAATGACTAAAATGTGAGGATTTTTTTCTGACATGGCACTCAGCCTGTTTTTGCTGAACATCATAAACCATCCCACGAGTAATCGCTAACTTTTTCAATCTGGGGCATAATCAAACAAAAAAGGGTAGGGTATCATGACCGACGCAGGCAATATGAATTTTGTGGGGACGATTGACGAAGTAAGGTCATTTTTGCAGGCTTACAAAGGCAGTTTGTTTTATATTGAAATTAACCCCACCGTCACCCCAGACGGAGCGCGGCAGTTTAGCATCACAGTGTTTCCCGCCAATCAAGGACGGCGGATTATCAATGCGTTGCATCCCGAACCCGGCGACCCACGCATGACCCCCGGCGCAAAAAAAGCCTTGCAAGATGCCGGACAATTATAAACCCATGAAATCCCGAATTTTTGCCTGTAGGGGCGACTTTGTTCCCAAAATAGGCGGACATGCCCCGATTCCAGCCCTCGTTAGATCATATTCCGACAGTCTCTTACAGCGCACTTTCATCGGTTAAGGGCATTTTGGTCGGAAGTCCGGTGCGGCGGGGATATTTTTTGGGGGTGCGTTTGGTTTTGCGGATACACGCCAGATAATGGGTATGTTCCACGTTCGGCAGGCGGATTTCAGACACACTTTCGAGTTCCCCACCCAAAGTTTGCAAAGCAAAGCGGGCATCTTCTAATTCGGCATAAACCGTTTCACCCTTCATGGCAATACACACCCCCCCGATTTTGCACAGGGGCAGCAGATATTCGGCAAGGGTCGGCATCCGCGCCACACTGCGGGCAATCACCACATCGTAATTTTCACGATGCAGCGGATTTTGTCCGATTTCCTCTGCTCGCGCTTGGATAGCCTGTAGCGGGTGAAGTTTTAGATTTTCGATGACCAGATTCAAAAAATCTACTTTTTTGCGGGTTGCATCCATCAAGGTCATGTGCCAGTTAGGGCGCATAATTTTAAGCGGGACACCCGGCACACCCGCCCCGGTTCCCACATCAATCACCGCCGCTTGTTCGGGCAAATTTTTCAGGGTCAACACCGAAAGGGCATCCAAAAAATGTTTCACCCGGATCCCCTCTGCATCGGTAATGTTGGTCAGGTTGATGCGTTCATTCCATTCGGTAATCAACGCGGCATACGACTCAAAAGCGATTGCTTGGGAATCGGAAATTTCAAGCTGAAAATGGGTGCGGGCAAGATCAGGTAAGGTCATTGGCTTTGCTGGATGAGATAGGTATTAAAAAATTCGATAATACTCGTGCTGTATTTTTCAAAATCTATTGCGGCATACTGTCCATGCCTCGCCCCCTCGACTAACCAGAATTGTTTGGGGTCATGGGCGGCGGCAAACTGCTGGTCGCCGTAAGAACTTGCCAGTTCTTCTGTCCCGTGAATCAGGTAAACGGCACGCGGGCTAATTTCCCCGATAACACTGATGGGACTGGCTTGTTCCATTTCAACTCCTGTTTGCCAAGCATACATCCGAATAATCCAACCGCGTGCATACCGTTCCCACCAAGCCCGTTTGATGCCATCATTTTCGCGGCGAACTTCCTCCGCTAAATCCGCATAATTGCCGCTAGCGACCACCGCCAGAATCCGTTCATCTTCGGCGGCGGTCATGATGACCGTTGCACCCCCCATCGAATAGCCCAGTACCCCTATTTTTTCTACTTCAGGGTACTGGCTAAAAATGTCAATCGCAGCTTTCAAATCCTTGATTTCGGTGTATCCCAACGAGGTTTGCCGTGGCGGATTGGCACAGGAACGGGTGTCGTAGGTCATCACACTGTAGCCCGCTTCGTGCAAAAATTCCATTTCTTGGTACATGGTATCTGCCCCGCCATAGGCTCCCGGCAAAATCACAATCCCCGCGCCATTGGTTCCCGGCGCATACCACGCATCAAGGGTTAGGCCATTCTCCGGCGAAAAAGTCAAGGCCTGTAACCCTTCGGGATGCGACAGGCGACTGCTCATCGGTTCCGCCCGATTGCCACAGGGCGCATTGACCAGTCCATCAATGTAAAAATAGGCAAATCCCACCGGAAAAATCACCAGAATTAAAAAAATGGCGAGTATCAGCGTGAAAATGACTGCCCGCCGAAACCGCTTGACCATACGCCTAGAGAACCAATTCCGCCATCAAACGGAGGGCTTCGATATTATTGACCCCCACATTCAGCGTGGTAATCGGGATTTCCTGCCACATAGCAAGACGGTCTTTGATGCGCTCTTTTGTACCACACAGGGTAATTTCATCAATAAACGCATCCGGTACAGCACTGACTGCTTCCGCTTTTTTGCCCGCCAGATACAATTCTTGAATGGTATCCGCTTCTTGGGCATAGCCCGAACGGGTCATCATGTCATGATAGAAATTTTTGCCCTTTGCGCCCATCCCCCCCACATACAGGGCAATGGTGGGGCGCACCATGTTAAAACAGATTTCAAGGTCATCTTCCAGAATAACTTGCACACTCGGCGCAATATCAAAATGGGCGATGGTTTTGCCCGCTTTTTGCAAACCGGCTTCAATCGGTTCAGCGAAAACCGCCTCATAACTGCGCGGCGAAAAGAAAAATGGCAGCAAGCCATCGGCAACTTCCGCCGCCAATTCCACGTTCTTTGGCCCAATCGCTGCCAGATAAATAGGCAGGTTTGCCCGTCCATGCAAAATACTTTTGAGGGGCTTGCCTAAACCTGTTGCATCTTCCCCTTGGTAGGGAATCTGATAATAGCTACCATCATGAACCACGGGTTCTTTGCGTTCCAAGATTTTGCGAATGATGCTCACATATTCACGGGTTTTGGCGATTGGTTTGCCGTAAGGTTGTCCATGCCATCCCTCCACCACCTGCGGGCCGGACAACCCCAACCCCAACAAAAATCGTCTACCCGAAAGCTGGTCAAGGGTCATGGCGGTCATGGCGGTCATGGCAGGGGTACGGGCGGGCATTTGCATGATGGCGGTACCAAGCCGAATCTGTTGGGTAAGTGCGCCCATCCATGCTAGGGGAGTCACGGCATCCGACCCATAGGCTTCGGCAGTCCAAACTGCATAATAGCCTAACTGATCTGCCTCTTGAATCAAGTCAATGGGAATTTCCAATTTGTTGCCCGAATAGCCAACCAATAACCCTAAGCGCATTTTTTATTCCCCCTTTGGTTCGGATGGTTTTTTATATTTTTTGGGTGGAGCAGGACGAATCGCGGTCTTGAGGGAGTCGACTTCACCGCGTGTCAATTCGCGGTACTGCCCCGGTTTTAAGTCACCTAAATCAATTGGCCCGATGTGCGTGCGGATGAGGCGTTCAACCGGATGCCCTAACTGCTCCGCAATCAAGCGAATTTGCCGTTTTTTGCCTTCGTGCATCACCACCCGCAGCCATGTTGACCGATTGGGCAGTTCCTCTAAAACGCGAATTTTTGCGGGGGCTGTCCGTTCACTATCCAATATCACCCCGTTACGCCATTTTTCCAATGTCTCCCACGAGGGTTTACCCAGAACCAGCACTTTGTAGGTTTTTTCGAGGCCATATCTGGGATGGGTGATGCGATTGGTCAAATCACCATCATTGGTTAGCAATACCAAGCCTTCGCTGTCAATATCCAAGCGTCCCACCGGATACAAGCGTTCTTCTGCATGAACGACCTCGACCACGGTTTTTCGATCTCCTTGCGAAACGGTACTGCTCACAACACCGCGTTTTTTGTAGAGGACAATATAGCGGAGTTTTTCATTGAGTTTGAGTCGGCTGCCCTGCACCCGAATATCATCTTTTTGAGGGTCGGCTTTGTCCCCTAGATTGGCGCGTTTGCCGTTGACTGTGACCAGTCCATTTTCAATCAATTCTTCGGCTGCCCGGCGTGAAGCAATGCCTGCACGGGCAATCAATTTTTGTAAGCGTTCTTCCATGCTATCTCTATTACTACTCTTGTATCGTCATTATAGCAGGAGAACCGCCTACCGTAGCTACCCAACGCAATTTCAGTCTCAATTCCGCTGATGGCATTTTCATTGATTGTTTTCAAAAGGTAGGTTTTGAAAATGGAGAACCTGATTTTGTTGTTTAGCCGTGGTTTTGTCCAACAAGATAATCCTGCACAACCCGGGCAAGACTCAATCGCATGTCCAATTTCGTGCGGTATGCTTCTCTCAAAGTCAGGTTGGCTTTGGCAAATACACCACCGGATATAGAAAGTTCAGGGGTAGTCAACCTGTTAATATAATACCAGCGCAGCACCCCGAAGGCCGCATGTGTGAGTTGATTAACGGCATAACTTGGGGAATCATGGGGACTATCCGCCGCTAAAATGCGTTTATGATTGAATACATTCACCCGCCGATAGCCCGGTAAACGGCTGGCTTTCCGCAGCACTTCGCCCGCTTGAAAAGCAACGGCGGCCAAGCGACCTTCCACTCCCAACCATTCGACCAATGCTCGCACAAGGCGGCTTTCAGTTTCACTTTCTGCGCCACCCCATCGTAAATTAAGATAATTTTCTCCATCCACGCTGAGCGCAACGGAATTTTCGCCAAAGACAGTTTCGCCCAAACGTTTGGGGAAGCCGTAAATTTCTCGCCCTAACAAAATCGGTTCATAGGTAGAGGGATAAATAGATGGAACATAAAATCCAAAACTTGTGCCATGCCGCACCGGGATAAAATAGGTGGTTTCTGCATAGGAAAAATAGGCAGATGGGGTATGTTGCGAATAAGCCTTTGGAAAATCGGCAAGCGCAATGAGCAGGGGAGCGCGTTTTTTGGCAGGACGCTGCAAAAGCCGTAGTCCTTGTGGCAAACAATTCTCAAGCGGGGCGGGGTCAGCCTCACAAAACACAAAAATCATCTGCGTGTCGTCAAACAAAAATGGGCCGGGAATCAGTTCCGCGCTGTGCGGAGCGTAATGAATCGGGGCAGAAAGTTGAGCCAGACGTTGGGTGGTATGTTGAAGGTGGGTTGCCAGATAATGACGTGCGGCGGTGTTAAATTCGGCTGACTGGCAGAGGCTATCCAGCGACCAGCAGAGAATTTCGCAGGGGTGAGTCGCCGTAACTTTAACCGTATGGGGCAATCCTCCTAAGGTAGCCACCGGATCTATGAGGCTGTCCGGTAAAATTTCCCCCTGTGATTCCTTGCCAAAATTCATCTGACATCTGCCAGATTTTAACCAGTACAGCAGGTGCGGCGGGTCGCCCTCATAAAAAAGGACTTCCCCCGCCACAAGATATTTCGTTTGTGCAAAGCTAACGTCTAAAAAATCGAAGATCATCGGCTGGTGCGAATGGTAATGTCGCCAGAAGTGGTGACCACACTCAAGCTAGAGGTTCGATCCCCATAGCTACCCCGACACCCAGCGTCAGGACAGTTGAGTGTTCCACTGCTAGTCTGGGCGGTATAGGTCAAACTCAGGGGTTCTTGCAACACCAAATTTACTTCCCCCAAGGTGGTGACAAAGGTATTGTTGGAATTGGACGCAAAATCTCCTGAAAAGTTGATATTGCCTAAATCAGTTTCAACATCAAATATGCCGCTTACATTGGTCAAATTAACATTGTTTATTCCGCCGTCAATTTCAAAACGGGCGGTGACATTTTCAATCGTCAATTCAGAGGACGGATTGATTAAAATTTCGCCCATTTCATAGGGAACAATCAAGGTAAATTCGACATTATAAAATGCCAAACCGCCGGTGTTGTTATCATCGGCGGAAATAGTGACACGGTTGCCCTGCTGTATCAGCGACACCGTAACATTATCTAAAAGCGCCTGTGCATCCGATTCCCGCAAGCCATAAGCCAGCACCCGATAATCGACGCGCATGGCATCACTTGGCCCACCTGTAATAACAATGTTGGCGGAATCGCCCAGATTGATGGAATCGCCTGTGCTGCTCAAATCCAGCGTCGTATTTTCAGGATTTTCTAACACCAATGTATCTGTGCCAGATTTTTCAACTTCGTTGGTGAAGAAAATCGCGGCAACCCCGGCCCCGGCGACGGTGAGACCAATCGGTAAAATGCAGAAACACCCCACCATCGAAAGGCACAACCCCAAAATACAGCCTATCGGGGTCAGAAAAAAACAGCCGCTTTTTTTGCTGGGGCGGGCAGGCGGTAAAGGTGAATAGGGGTCTGGTGGAACATACGGAAGTTCATTTTTGGGTTTTTGTCCACTACTCCCAAAAAAATCATCTTCCTGTGGACTGTCATTCTTTGGAAGTTCATCATCTAAATAAACACTCATCATAAACCTTTCAAGCGTTCAACTGCCGCTTGTAATGTATCATCTTTTTTGCAAATGCTAAAACGGGTGAGGTGGTGGGCCATAGGTTGATGGGCTTCGCTGTAAAACGCGGAAGGGGGAATACACGCCACCCCGACCTTTTTAATCAGTTCCTCCGCGAAAAGGCGGTCATTGATGGGGTTTAAGGCGGAAGTATCCGCCATGACAAAATAGCCTCCCTGTGAGGAAAGTGGTTTTAAGGGAGTTTCTTGCAGCGCGTGGTATAGATAATCCCGTTTTTTCTGATAGGTGGTTTTAAGTTCCGCAAAATAGCTGTCCGGGGATTGCAAAATCTCCACCGCCGCCCACTGCAAAACCGAAGCCACCGAAAAACTGATAAACTGGCGGGCTTTAAAAATCCCACTCAACAGCGAAAAATTACCCATCGCCCAGCCAATTTTCCAACCCGTCACGGTAAAAGTTTTGCCCAAGCTGCTGAGCGTGATCGTCCGATTTTCCATGCCCGGAATCGTTGCCATCCGCACTTGCTCACAGTCGTCAAAAACAATATGCTCATAGACTTCATCCATAATGGCGATGACATCATGTTTCTGGCAAAGTTCCGCAACCAGTTCGAGTTCGGCGCGGCTGTAAATTTTGCCAGTGGGGTTGTGCGGGGTGTTCAGCATAATGGCACGGGTTTTATCCGAAAATAAATTTTTGAGTTCATCCGCATCAAACGTCCAGTCCGGCGTGTGCAGGGGAATGTAACGCGGGATTCCGCCAGCCATCGTGATACTGGGGATATAGCTGTCATAAAATGGCTCAAATACAATGACCTCATCGCCCGGATTGATGAGACCCATCATGGTTGAAAAAATGCCTTCGGTTGCCCCAATCGTGACCAGCACTTCATTTTGGGGGTTAATTTTCATCTGGTAGAAGCGGTCAGCATGAGTCGCAATCGCTTCGTGGAGTTCAGGATAGCCCCAGCCCGGTGCATATTGATGACGGGGTGTATGCAGCGCCCGTTCTGCGGCAGCAAGGACATGCGGCGGGCTGGCAAAATCCGGCGCACCTTGCCCCAGATTAATGGCGCTATGCTGGGCGGCTAAAGTATTCATTTCGGTAAAAATCGTCGTGCCATAGGGTTGAACGCGCTGTGCTATCATCAAAACTCTCTTTCACCGTCCCTAAGTTTAATCCATTCGCTTGCCAACATCCAATCGTAAGGCGATAATGAAGACGCTGCTAATGTAAGGAGAGTTGCGCGTGTCCAATGCAGACAACCCGAATCTTGAAAATTTGCTCCAAATGGGGATTACGGCTGCGAAACAGGGCAATCGTCAAGCTGCCCGTGTGATGTTTAAGCAGGTTTTGGACGAAGACAAAAAAAATGACCGGGCATGGGTCTGGATGGCCTCCGTTGCCGACGACCCCATCCAACGCCAACAATATTTGGAAACAGCCCTCAAGATTAATCCATCCAACAAAGCAGCCCGTACCATGCTGCGGAAAATGTCTAAACGGCGTAATTTAAAAGAACAACGCACCTTAGCACTCGGCGCAATTTTTGTCCTAGCGATTTTAGTAGGCGCAGCGCTTATTTGTGTGGTTGCACTCGCAGTCAACTAAGGAAACATACTCTTGGCAAACGAGGAACTTCAAAATCTCCTAAAATCGGGTATCGAAGCAGCACGCGGGGGCAATAAGGCAGTCGCCCGCCGTATTTTTGAACAAGTCTTGCGCGATGACCCCCAAAATGAACTCGCTTGGATGTGGCTGGCAACGGTACTGGAAAACCCTACCGAGCGCCGCAAAGCCCTGCAACGGGTCTTGAGCATCAATCCCAACAATGACCGCGCCAAACAAGCCTTAGCAAAGTTACAACCCCTGACCCAAACTGAAGCGGTGGGACAACGGGCGGCAGCCCCTGCTGAACCCAAACCGCCTGTTGTTGAGGAAAAACCGCGTCCTGAGCCGCAAGTCGCCTTTGAAGAATTGCGCCCTCCTGCGCGTTCACGGTCTAGCAGTCCCTCGCTTTTGTATATGGTAGCGTTTTTAGTAGCCGCCATTTTGATTATTCTGGCCGTGGTGTTGATTGCGTTTCAATTGCGCGATGAAGAGTCGGAACCACAAGCCACCCAGGTTGTTGCCCCACCCATCGTGATTGAGACATCGCTGCCACCGACGATTCCCTTTGCCACCTTGCCGCCCGGTGCCGCCGAAGGGGTTGATTTGGGCCCAACATGGACACCTTCGCCTACCCAAACGATCCCATCAAGCGCAACACCCAGCCCAACTTCCTTGCCGCTTGGGGGGTATCAAATTATTTTTACCGGGGCAGATAATCCGGTTGGGTTGCGAACTTTACAAATTGCCAACGCAGATGGCTCAAATATTCAAACCTTGAATGTGAATTTAGACCCGGCGCGTGTTCAAGTGAACGTACCACAAAATGCACCGGTGGTGGTCGCAACCGAAACACCGAGTGGAATAGCCGCCACCGAAGAAGCAACTGCAGAAACATCGGATGGGACAGCCGAAGCATCTGAACCAACCTTATATGAGAATCTGGAATTTTTAGATCCAGCGGTGTCACCGGATGGTACGCTGTTGGCCTTCACCGCCCAGCTTGCCGAAAATGTGCAAGAAATTTTCATCATGCCATTGCCAAGTGGTTCACCCCGCCAATTAACCACCTTGGGCGCATCTGAAACGGGTGGAGCGGTCTGGTCGCCGGATGGCACACGCTTGGCCTTTCATTCCAATCAGAGGGATGATTTTGATGTGTATTTAATCAATGCGGATGGGGGCGAACCCACCAATCTCACCCCCAATAACAGCAGCAGCGAACGGGACCCCTCTTTTGACCCATCCAATACCGCACGGATTTTGATTGCTTCTGACCAAGCGACCCCCGGCGAATTAGAAATTTTCGCCTTACCACTAGGAAGTGGGACGGTTGAACAACTAACGAGCGATGTCAACGGGAGTTTTACGCCGGCGGTCTCGCCAGACGGAAAATTCATTGCTTTTATTTCTAATCGTGGCGGGGACAACGATTTGTATGTTATGAACGCGGATGGCTCGAATGAACGTCTGGTATCCCGCGATGATGAAAATGCCGATGATTTTAGCCCGGCGTGGTCACCGGATGGTCTCTGGATTTTAGTCAGTAGTGACCGCGAAGGCGAAGATGTCCTGCAATTATGGGCTGCCAAACCAGATGGCAGCGAATGGGTACGCATTACGGATGGCAGCGGCCCAAGCCAAGATGGGGTTTGGAATTTGCTAAGTCAATAGGGGAAACGGGTGTGACCAATCAATCGCAAGTGGATCAACTGGTCGAAGAGGGGATTGCCGCCGCCAAAGCGGGGGATAAAGCGTTGGCGCGTGGCAAGCTCGAAATGGCAGTGAAAATTGACCAGTACAGCGAAAAAGCATGGTTCTGGCTGGCGCGGGTTGTGGAAACAGATGAGGAACGGCGTGCTTGCTTGGGGAATGTCCTTATCATCAACCCCCAGAACCAAAAAGCCCAACAATTGCTTGATAAATTAGAAAATCGAGCAATTGCTAAAGAAAATAAAGGGAAGCGTAATCCCCGTCTGCTTATTGGCGCTGTCATTGGCCTGCTGGTGTTGTGCGGGATTATTTTCATCTTGATGCAAGGCGGGGGGGATGATGAAACGGCTTTGTTACCGACAGAATTTTCCACCCAAACCCAAACGTCGACTCCTGATGTTGCCCTTTCTGCCACAGCCCAAATATTAATCACCCCGTCTGATACGCCGTTTGTGCGTCCGACCAACCCACCGACATGGACACCCACACCCGGGCCAACCAACACCCCCGAAGCTCAGACCTATCCGACCCCGCCCACGGATATTCCCGGACGAATTATTATGCAGTCCGGCAAAGTCACCGGAGATGATGACAACCAACCGATTGTCATTTATCGCCTCTCAGATGGGGTTTCGCTGCCCGTCTCCAACGAGGGATTGCGCGGGCAGAATCCCGTCTTAGCACCGGGACGGGATCGTTTTGCCTATGCCCAATATTTAACTGGCTCGCGCAGCTTGGCGATTCAACTGCAAAATATTGGTTTTCCTGAACTCATTGACATCACCAGTTTATACCCTCCGGCAATTTTGCTGGCAACACCGAATTATCCTGCATGGTCAGGCGATAATTTAGCCTTTGCCGCGCCGGAATTTGGTCGGGGCAAACACGATATCTGGTTGTTAGAAATTGGCGGGGTGACGGCAGCCACGGCGGTTCCCTCTTTCGGTCAGGAACAATCGCCCACACCTAGCGCCACCTTCACCGCGACTGCATCCCTCACACCAGAAGGGTTTCAACCCAGCCCCACGCCGGATGGCCCGACGATGACTCCTACCTTGCCACCCTCCAATTTAAGCCGTCTGACGGATAATGCAGCAGACAATATATGGCCTGCTTTTGACCCCACCGGAACAGCACTGGTTTATGTGCAAATGCTAAACGGAGTGACGGATTTGATGGTGGTCAACATCAACAGCAAAGCGATTTTTGCCCTCACGGAAAACGGCAATCAACTGATTGAATCTGCGCCGGATTGGGGAGGCAACAATGAGATTGTCTTTTCGGCAGCGCTACAGGGCAGCGAGGATGCCTCCGATATTTATATCATGCAGGCCGATGGCTCAGCCGAACCCACCCAATTGTTTGACTTCGGCCCACAGGATATTCAGCCGCGTTTTTCGCCGGATGGCAAATACATCGTTTTTTCATCCAACATCAACGGCAATTGGGATGTTTTTATCTACAATCGGGAAACACAAGAAATCTACGGGGTCGCCACCAACCCGGACTCAATTGATATAGCCAACGAGTGGTCGGAATAAGCTCGCAAAGGTCTCCCTCCCCATGTCATGCTTTGGGGAGGGATTTTTATTGAAGCGCAAGCGATTTTAGCGCACCGCGAAACGGTAGCCCACCCCGCGAGAAGTCAAAATATAGGTTGGGTCTTGTGGGTCAACTTCGACCTTCTGCCGCAAGTAATGAATATAGAGTTTCAAACTGTCTATCGCGTCCCCATATTCCGGCCCCCATGCCTCTTTGACCAATTCGGTACGGGTCAGCACGCGCCCCGCATTCCGCACCAGAACGCCTAACAAGTTAAATTCTTTGGGTGTTAAATGAACCGGGTTGTTGCGGACCCGCACTTCCCGATTCAAGAAGTTGATACGGAAATTGCCGCCGTCGAAAATGAGTTCTTCTGAAATGGAAGGCTTGGGAGCGCGTCGGAGATGCGCCCGCACCCGTGCAACCAATTCTTCATTGTCGTAGGGTTTGACAATGTAGTCATCTGCGCCGAGTTCCAGTCCCTTGACCACATCCCGAATCTCATTACGGGCTGTTAAAAAGATAATCGGCACATCCGAAAGTTCGCGCAGGCGGCGGCAAACTTCCCATCCATCCATATCGGGCATCATAATATCTAACAACACCAATTCCGGGTGAGTTTGATATGCTTTACGGAGTCCATCTTCGGCACGGTAGGCTTTGATAACTTCATACCCGCGTCGTTCTAATAAAATGCTGATTAACTGTACTGTAGTTTCTTCGTCGTCAATGACCAGAATTTTCTCACCCATGTCCGTTTACCTTACGTTAGAAACTTCAAACTTCGCAAAAGTTAATTTATCATGACTGTGTGTACAGCGCAAACTTACGCGCATTTTAGGATAGAAAATTTGTGCGAACCACTGCCGTAGGGAAATCGTTGAATTCGATGTCAGGTTCGCGTTTGTCACTCATTTTTAGATACAATAGGCAACATGTCGAGCTTAATTGGTCAAGTCATCAACGGATACGAAATTATTGAGGAATTGGCACGCGGGGGCATGGCAACCGTGTATCGGGCGCATCAGATTTCCATGAACCGCGATGTTGCTTTCAAGGTGCTGCCCCGCGAATTTCTTCATGAACCCGCTTTTTTGGAGCGCTTCAAACGAGAAGCCTCAATTGTGGCACGCTTGGAACATCGGGCGATTGTGCCAGTCCACGATTACGGCGAATGGGATGGGATTCCCTATATCGCCATGCGCCTCATGGAAGGTGGATCGGTGGATGGGTTGATTGTACGTGGGGCGATGCCACTGGAAAAAATTCAGCAGATTGTTCGTCAGGTAGCGGCGGCGCTGGATTATGCCCATTCACGGGATGTTCTGCATCGTGATTTGAAACCGAGTAATATTTTGCTAGACCGCAACGGCGATGCGTATATTACGGATTTTGGGATTGCACGGTTAATCAACAGCAATGAAAAATTGACCTCCACAGGGGTGGTTGGCACACCCGCGTATATGTCCCCCGAACAGGCGCAGGGGCAAGATTTAGACGGACGCAGCGACATTTATTCGCTGGGGGTGGTCATTTACGAAATGCTGACGGGCAAACGCCCCTTTGATGCGGAAACGCCCTATGGAATTGCGGTGATGCACGTCACCCAAGAACCGCCCACGATGCGAAAATTTAAGCCCGATATCTTGCCGGGTGTAGAAGCCGTGGTCATGAAAGCGCTGGCGAAAGACCGCCAAAAACGCTACAGCACCGCCAGCGAACTTGCCGGACAATTGGATGATGCCGATTTGCTCATGCTTGAGGCTACAACGCCGGCGAGTCACCCGCAGCCCACCATGCCTACGACACCTCCTCCAGTGATTTACACAACAAACAACACGCAACCCACTCCGCGTCGGCCTGTTTCAGCAGTGGCCTATGCGCCCTCCGCCCCGATTGCCCTGCCCAAACCTCGCCGTTCCCCCGCCATGCTGTATCTAGGACTGCCGGCGGCGCTGGCCTTGATTCTGGGCATTCTGCTGCTGGCAGGATATAGCCTTTTTTATGAAGCTGAACCTGCACAACCACCAGATTTTGAGGCCACCGGGGTTTTCCGTCTCACCGCCACCGCCCAAGCAAATACAGGTTCGGGTGCAGCGCTGCGTCAGGGGCGGATTTTGTTTGTCTCCAGTCGCAATGACCAACCCGATTTGTATGCGCTTGATTTAGCCACCGGGAACGAATCGCGACTCACCCAAACGAACGGGGCAGAAGGTAGCCCATCCCTTTCGCCGAATGGAACAGCGATTGTTTATCTCTATGACCCGGACGGCGATTTAGCCGATGAAAATACCACCCAGATTGAGATTTACAGCAGCCATTTAGATGGCACAAACACCCAAGCCATCACCAGCAATTTAACTGAAGAAAAATCACCCATCTGGACATCGGATAGTACAGCGATTATTTTTATCCAGATATTGAATGGCATGACCCGCTATCGTATCATTCGTTATGAAATTGATACTGGCAGTGAAACCGTGTTGTACGAAGAAAACGGATACGCCAATCATTTAAGTTTATCGCCCAACGGTCAAATCCTGCTGTTTGCCACCGGAGACAGCACTGACCCCACCACATGGGATATTGCCCGCCTTGATATTGGCACGGGGGAAAGAACCCTGCTGACACAAAATGATCTGCCGGAATGGTCGCCACAATGGGGCAAACAGGGTGAACAAATTTTGTATCTCAAACAGGGTGTGGTGGGGGCTGCATTGGTCGAAATGTTGACCGATAGTCAAGAAGCAACCCAACTCTATGATGGGGCAGGTTTTGAAGATACTGCGGCGTACAGTTGGGATGGTAATTTTATCTTGTTTAGCGCCATCTCCAATGACAACACCCGTAATCTATTTTTGCTACCGCGCAATCGGCTCATCGCCGAACAAATCACTCGGCTAGGCGGCTACAGCGCCATCTGGCTGCCGTAAATCCCTGAGGGGGGAACACGATGGGAAAAAATATTCTGATTGTGGATGACGACCACAGTAATCGGTTGTTATTGTTATTCGCTTTAAAAGCAGGCGATTTTGAAATTTATCAGGCAGGAACAGGCTTTCTTGCCCAGCAATTGATTCAAACAACCCAGTTTGATTTTGCCTTGATCGATATTGAACTGCCCGATATGAATGGACTAAACCTCGTTAAACTTTTACGCCAAACCTCATCAGAGATTATCCTCATCATGTCCACCGCCACTGACCATCCCACCATGCTCGCGCAAGCCTGTGCCAATGGCGCAGATGGCTATTTGGTCAAACCCTATGGGGGTCAACAGATTCTATTTTTAATCAACGAATTGGAATTGCATCCCGTTCAACATGGTCAGGAAATGCTTATTCTGGGGAACAATACGGAGTTACACCGTTACGCTGCCAGTGGCTAAACGTGGGGGGAGCGTACTTCCCTGTCTTACACCCGGAATGGTAAGGTAAGCAGAGTATTGGAATTGCTGGACAGACTGCATGTTGTTTCACCGCAAAAGCCGACTCAGGAGCTATCTGAGTCACTATAAAATTCCGCTTTCACGCTGGCTGTTTGCCACATTGATGTTTTCGATGCTCATTCTAGTGATGATTGCCCTAGCCCTCGTTCATCTGGGAATCCTTGCATAAAATTTGTCAGTACGATGTGTTATCATTGGCGCACCTT
The DNA here is from genome assembly GCA_964639245.1 of uncultured Anaerolineae bacterium. Classification (GTDB taxonomy): domain Bacteria; phylum Chloroflexota; class Anaerolineae; order Aggregatilineales; family J027; genus SB15. Next base: position 133,907 of record CAZXCU010000006.1, on the reverse strand, counting down.
TTAATGAGAAGCAAGGGTTTGGTAGTGATTAACCCTGCAACACCGGGTTGACCCTACAAAACCCCTTTAAGCGAAGACTCTATGCAAATACGACGTGACCGTTCTAATCTGCATTTTGGTCGCCGCGCCCGCAATCGCTGGCCGGGGTGGTTTTTTGGCGTATGGATGCTCACCATGGCGATGGTCATTCTGGTGACATTGTATTTTGAGCAAGTCCAGTCTGCCACGATGGAAATTATCTACGGCACTGCCACCCCGACCACTTCCGCCGTAACCATTGCGACCCAAGCCGAAGCTGCCTTTAACACGGGCGACCTTGAAGAATCCGTGCTGTTATATCGAGAAGCCGCCCGCCTAGAGCCAGATAACCTCGATATTCAATTTCAATTTGTGCGTGCTTTGGTTTACCGCAGTTTCGCCGGGCGCAATTATGCCTTTCTGAGCGAAGAAGCCCTAACCGTAGCAGAAGCAGCAGCGGCTAAATACCCGGATGACCCGCGTGCCGAGGCCATGTATACGCTTGCACTCACCGAAAATGGGCGCAGTGAAGAGGCGATTGCGGCGGGGGTTCGCACGATTGAACTTGCACCGCAATGGTCAGAAGCACACGCCTACCTTTCGATGGCACAACGCGCACAGGGGCGTTACCGCCAAGCCATTGAAAGCGCAGATCGAGCCGTTCAACTTGACCCGATGAGTGTCGATGCCAAACGTGCCTTAGCGCTCTCTCTCGCATTTGTCGGCGAATTTGATTTAGCCATCCAAGCCTATAACGATGCGATTGCGATTGCACCGCGTATGGATGCACTTTATTTTGAACTAGCCGTCTATTATCTGGCACAAGAAAACTACGATGGGGCAATCGCGGCATATGACCAAGTGCTGGCAAATGACCCCAGCAACGTCAAGGCCTATACCCGTAAATGCGAGGCGTATTTCCGCCAACGTGATGATGCCCGCGCCCAAGAAGCCTGTGAACAAGCCCTTTTGCTCGACAACACCTTCCCGGAAGCCTGGCGACAGTTGGGGATGGTGCAGTACACCCGCCGCAATTACGAAGGGGCAATCGAATCGTTTGAGACCTGTGCGGAAATCCAAGAAGCGCGGAATTTTGCGCTGGATGAACGCGAAATTGAGTGCTGGTATTTGCGCGGCTTGGCGTGGTATCTGCTCAATCGCTGCGATGAAGCAGTGCCACTTTTACAGGAAGCGCTTACCATGTCCCCGAACGATACGGTAGAAAATTTGACGTATCAGGGGTTAGGATTCTGCGCGGAAAGCGACCCGAACTTTGATAACAGCATCATTCCGACCCCTGTTCCACCCACGCCAATTCCGCCGGAACCCATAGGAGTCTTTTAGGGTGAGCTTGCATCTCAAAACTCCGAAAAAATATCAGACCAAAGGCCGCCGCCGCCGTCTGTTTCGGTCATGGCGCTGGCTGCGAAATCTAGTTTTGCTCGGGGTTTTGGTAGCGGCGGGGTATTGGATTATAAACAACCGCCTGACTTTTCGGACTGCGGTGGGGAATATCGCCAATGAAGCGCAAAATCGGGTGGGGGATATTGACATCACTCGTCCTACGCCCACCCCTACCCCGGATGTCAATGGTGCGATGGCGGAGGCGATCAGCGCCTATAGCATCGGTGATTTTGAACGGGCAATTGAGCAGTACCGTGTGGTTATTTCGGGCGCACCCAATGATGTAGATTCGCATTACCGCCTTGTATATCTGCTGGTCATCACCTCTAGTTTAGGCACAAATCAAACCAAAATAGACGAGGCATTGGCGGTGTCCGAAAAAGCCATCAATGCCAATCCTGAAGACCCACGCGGTTGGGCAGTGCGGGCGATGGTCATGAATTGGCGTGACCAACCGGGACAGGCGATTTCCTATGCCAATCGCGCTCTTGAGATCGACCCGAATTTTGTTGAAGCCAAAGCCTATCTTGCGGAAGCCTATTGGCGTTCGGATGACCGCGAAATCGCCTCCGCCACGATTGACGAGGCCATTGAAGATTTACGTCGGATTGGCTCGGCCCCGCCGGAAACCATTGCCCAAATTTTCCGCACGAAGGGCTGGATTGCCGAACGACAGCTTGACCGCCCCACCGCTATTGAATATTACGAACGGGCCAGAGAATCGGCCCCCAATCATGGTTATATTTCTCTCGAATTGGCCTTAAGCTACTACGGCAACAATCAATCCGAGGAAGGGATTGCCCTGCTGAGAAGTGCGCTGGAGTCGAATCCGCGTGATACTTCCATTTTGTTTCAGCTAGGGGCGCTGTATACCAACATTGGAAATGGCGAAGATGCACAGCAGGCTTTTCAGCGCTGCATTGAAATTGATGCCGATAACTACTCCTGCCTCTCATGGCTAGGCGGGTTGAAATATGCGTCACAAAGTTACGCTCAAGCCATCCCGCTACTGGAAAGCGCTATCGCCAATGGTTCGGACGACCCGATTGACTGGTTGCAGTTAGGCCGCGCTCATTTTTATCTGCTGCGCTGCGATTTAGCGATTCCGGTTTTGAACGAGGGCTATTTAATCGCCCAATCCAGCCCGGAGACATTGGAGAAATTCGCGGATACCTTAAGCGATTGTGGAGCAGGTATCCCACAGGTGATTCCCACCCAAATTCCGACCACCCCAGAGCCACTTCCTATTACACCAGAAATCACCCCAAGCCCTGCCAGCTAACTTTGGGCAAAGCGGACAGTTTGCTGACGGGAAACCGGAGCAGGGTCAAAAAATATCCCTCAAACACAAGTTCACGTGATCTAATTTACCGGGGGCGCAAAATACCATGTATCCCTATCCGTAATAACAATGCGCTGATTGTTGGGAGCTGTTACCACAAAATTGATACGATTGCCCGAAAGTATGCGTTCAAAGCGCATGGTGTAGGTTTGTTCCTCGGCAGTTGCCCAACCCAAGATTTGCCGCACTTCGGCAAAATAGCCCCAGACTTTGCCAAATCCCAGAATCGGGCGGAAAAAGCCCGTTGGAGGTGTGTCTTTCACAGGATCATTGGCAATACTGCCGTAATCTTTGGAGTTAAATAAGCGTGCTTTGCCATCGTTGGAGAGTACCCAGATGCTGCCCGTTTCACTCCAATACAGCATATAGCCATATTCAAATGGCTGAATCGCGGCTCGCATGGTGAAGGTCTGGGGCAAACTGCAAATACACTGCGAGTCCGGTTTGGGCGTGGGTCGTTGAGAAGTTGCGGCTATCGGGGTAGGAGTGCCAGAGACAGACACAAACTGCCATGTCCCATTGTTATAAAGTTTGACCAACTGCCCATCGGGGAAGGCAAATTCTGCATCCGTAACTGGCCCGGCGGTGCGTGGATGCTCATAGCGGGTCATGACCACCGTATAGGCACGTTCTAAGGTGGTTGCCCAGCCCAATTGTTGACGAACTTCTGGCAGATTACCCCACACCCGCCCGAAACCATGAACGGGTTTGACACGTCCCACGGGTGGATTTTCGCTCACGGGGTTGTCAGGCCAGGCGGCATATAAATCCTCCCAATAATAAGCGCGGTTACCATTGGCATACAGGACATGAATGTCGCCTGTGTCGCCTTCCCAGACCATATAGCCATCTTCAAAAATTTGGAAGGCCGCTTGAATCGTGGTGGTCGTGGCTGTTTGTGCGGCAGCTAAGCGGGGCAACAAGACTATGAAAAGAATAAGAGGCATTAAAAAGCGCATGAAAAAATCTCCCTGTTTTTAAATAGGTCACAAGAACAGGGAGATTCGTTCCAAACAATTAGCAGCTTGGATTATTCTTATCGAAGATGCCTAAATTACGGTAGGCTTGTGTCGAAAGTCCGAGCGTTTGGGAAACAGCGCTTATCTTCTTGACCATTTTACGATAGTATAAGCCATTCTCGTCTTTACTTACCGAGACAATGAATGAATCACAAATAACCTGCCGGTCATGGTCAAGACAAACTATCCCCGATGGGCCATGGTATTCTATCGTTTGCAAGGCTTCTTTAAATCGTCCTTGATTATTCGACAAATCACCTTCAACATAATCTAAGGCAAGCAAAGCAGCTTTGGTGTTCAGATAGTAGCACAAGGCAAAATAGGATGGAAAATTAAACCCATCAGGAAATTGTTTGCGATAGGCAGTAACAAAATCATGCCATTCTGGACTGGGATTATCGTCTGCCGTCGGCCCGCAGGAAACAATACCTTGCAGGAATTCCTTCTCTGCCGAATCATCACTCAGCACACTTTGATCTACCGCAATTGCCCCGCCAATGATCGGCTTGGGTGAAACGACATTGCTATATTGTTTAACAAAGTTAATGAGATCTGTCCCGCCTAATGCCACAAGAATAGCATCGGCTTCCTTGGGGATGGCCTCAATAACCTTGTGATAATCTGAGGTCATGAGTGGCACCCATCGTTTCTCAATGATTTCTCCACCGGCTTGGCAGAACTCAAGTGTGAATGTGCCTAGTTGGGCATAGGGGTAAGAATAATCCTCTGCAAGCGTGACAATTTTTCTATACTTCAGTGTCTCATAGGCATAGCGACCAAGACCAACAACACATTGCGTACCTGTAGGAGCGAAGTTATACATATTAGGGGCATAGTCGGTTAAATTTTGAGCGCCCGACGACCCATTCAAAAATGTTTTATCCGGTTGAGAAACAGCATATTGGCAAATGCCTAACCCTTCGTTTCCTGAAAGCGGACCAACGATAAAATCCACCCTATCTTTATCGATGAGCTTACGGGCTTTTTCCTTTGCGGTTTCAGGATCGCCAATTGTACCTTCGACAAAATGGGTAATTTTCTGATCGCCGATTCTTTTGCCAAATTCCTGAATTGCCAGTTGCACCCCCCGCAGACCGTCTTTACCTAATTCAGCAAATGGGCCGAAAAGTGCAGTTAATACACCAATTCTAATTTCACTCGACATTGTTATATTATCTTCCTACTTAAAATTTAGTATATATTAAAAAATGATGAAAACTGTGAAAAATATATGAAAAAGACGGCGATATACTCACCGTCTTTTGTTTTTTTTAAGCTGTGTTAACTGTCAGTGATGTTAGTCGATTGGTGTAAATTGCTTGGATGGATTGGAGAATTCCAGCAAACCGGGTTTTTGCTGGGGTTTATTGCGTTGTTCTTCGTCCTTACCAAAACGAATAATATCACCCGATTCGGTAATGGCCTCAACCGCCAAGCCCAAACTCTGTAATTCTTTGACCAGCACACGGAAACTAGCCGGAATACCCGGTTCGTCAATGGGTTCACCTTTGACGATAGATTCGTAGGTTTTGACCCGCCCCTGCACATCGTCCGACTTCACGGTGAGCATTTCTTGGAGGGTATGGGCGGCACCATAGGCTTCCAGCGCCCACACTTCCATTTCACCGAAGCGCTGACCGCCAAATTGCGCTTTCCCACCCAGCGGTTGCTGCGTCACCAAGCTGTATGGGCCAGTGGAACGGGCGTGAACTTTGTCCTCGACCAAGTGCGCCAGTTTGAGCATATGAATAATGCCAATGGTCACAGATTGGTCAAAGTGTTCCCCGGTTAGCCCATCGTACAAACGTTGTTTGCCATACACGGGTGCGTAGGTGTTGGTTCGTAACGCTACACGGTCAATATAGGTACGCAGTTCGTCTAGGGTCTTAACATCTTGCGGGGTCGGTTCGCCAGACACGGATTCTGCCCACGCACTCAACGCAATCAGCAAGGCGTTCTGGTCACGGAAATTGCGTTCGTCAACGGTCAACCCGTAGGTGTCAAACAGCAGCACATCCTCAGGGTTGTAGCCACGTTCTCGAATCCATTCCGCAAACACCGCCCGACGCGCATAAACATGTTCAAGGGCTAGCCGTTCGGTATCGTAACGAGCGCCCATTTTTTCTTCAATATAAATCCGGCGAATTTCATCGTCGTCTTCATAGTCGGTGGTGTCAATGCCCTGTTCGATAAACCACGCCCATGCACGTTCGGTAATTTCCTTCCACGCATGGTCAATCAGCCATGCCCGGGCAAGTTCTGCCTCAATTTCGCGTTCGCGTGCGCCGTCAAACACCGGGGTAATCGCACGGAAACCCAAACGGTCAGCTGCCCAACCAAGATGCGTTTCCAGAATTTGACCGATGTTCATACGTCCCGGCACCCCCAACGGATTGAGCAGAATTTCAATGCTGCGTCCGTCTTCAAGGTAGGGCATGTCTTCGCTGGGAACCACTTTGGAGATGACCCCTTTGTTCCCGTGACGACCCGCCATTTTATCCCCTTGGCTGAGTTTGCGTTTCTGGGCAACCATCACACGCACCATCTGGTCAACCCCGGCGGGCAAATCGCGGTGGTCTTCGCGGCGGAAGATTTTGACATCCACCACTTTTCCACGTTCCCCATGCGGCAAACGCAGGGAAGAATCTTTTACTTCGCGGGCCTTTTCACCAAAAATGGCACGGAGCAGTTTTTCTTCAGGGCTAAGTTCTTTTTCCCCTTTGGGCGTGATTTTCCCAACCAAAATATCGTTCGGGCCAACTTCTGCACCCACACGGATAATCCCGTGTTCATCCAAATCTTTCAGCGCGTCTTCGCTAACATTCGGAATATCATAGGTGATTTCTTCTGGGCCCAGTTTGGTATCGCGGGCTTCAATTTCGTGTTTTTCAATGTGAATCGAGGTGAATTTGTCGTCCCGAATCATATCTTCGTTGATAATGAGCGCGTCTTCATAGTTGCCGCCCTGCCATGAGAGGAAAGCGCACAACACATCATGACCCAGCGCTAAATTGCCATGATGAGTCGAAGAACTGTCGGCAATCACATCCCCAGCAACCACATGCTGCCCTTTTTCAACAATCGGGCGCTGGTCAATGCAGGTGGATTGATTGGAACGGTTGTATTTCCGCAAATTATAGATTTTGTCACCTTCTGCGGTGCGAATCACAATGGTATCGCCCTGCACGCTGATGACATCGCCCTCTTCTTCGACCAACGCAATCTGCCCCGAATCGTAGGCGGCACGGCGTTCCATACCGGTACTGACAATCGGGACATCGGCTTTGAGCAGAGGAACAGCTTGGCGCTGCATGTTCGACCCCATCAAAGCACGGTTGGCATCGTCATGTTCCAAAAATGGAATAAGCGCGGCAGAAATCCCTACGACCTGACGGGGGGCAATATCAATATAATCTACCCGGTCTGGCACAGTCAGCAAAAAGCGTTGCTGATGACGGGCGGAAATACGATCTTCCACAAATTCGCTGCGTTTGCCCAGCACAGCATTGGCTTGGCTAATCATGTAACGATCTTCTTCATCCGCCGAGAAGTAACGCACTTCCCCGGTTACAAATGGACGCACTGGCACAACCGTCATTTTGAGCTTTTTCAGGGTCGCAATCACCCCCGCATCAATGACTGTGCCTTTTTCGAGGATGACTTCATCCGTTTTTTCGTTGGTAATGTCCTGCCCGAGGGTTCGTCCAAGGGCATCGGGATCATGAAGGGGAAGTTCACGCAACACACGGCGATACGGGGTTTCGATAAACCCGTAGTCATTCACGCGCCCATAGCTTGCCAAACGCCCAATCAGACCAATGTTCGGGCCTTCCGGGGTTTCAATCGGACAAATGCGCCCATAATGGCTATGATGCACGTCACGCACATCAAAGCCGGCACGTTCACGGCGCAACCCACCGGGGCCAAGTGCCGAAAGGGTACGTTTGTGGGTTAATTCCGCAAGCGGGTTGGTTTGATCCATAAACTGCGAAAGCTGGCTCGACCCGAAAAATTCCCGAATCGCCGCCACAATCGGACGGATATTCACCAACATTACGGCGGTTACATTGTCATTTTCACGAATGGACATCCGTTCTTTGACCACGCGTTCCGTCCGGCGTAAACCAATCCGCAGTTTATTCTGGATGAGTTCGCCAACGGTTTTCACCCGGCGGTTGCCAAGATGGTCAATATCATCTGGGCGTTCTTCGCCGTTGTTGATCAGAATCATCCGTTCGACCAATTTTATCAGGTCAATTTTGGTCACAGTGCGATGGCTGCGCGAAATAGTGTCGTCAATCCGTAAACGCTGATTGAGTTTGTAACGCCCCACCCGTTCCAAATCATAGCGACGGGGATCAAACAATTGGCTTTCCAGATATTCACGAGCGTTGTCCAAGGTGGGTGGGTCGCCAGGACGCATCCGTTTGTAAAATTCGAGCAACGCCGCTTCCCCGATACTTTGCCCCTCTTTCAGATTCCACTGTGGCTCGGCTTCAATGGATTTACGAATGTAGGGATGGTCGGGGTTTTTATCCACATTGGCATACAAGGCCATCAATTCTTCGTCGGTTCCGATTTTGATGGGAGACTGGTCATCCAGACGATCACTCACCGCAGCCAGCGCCCGTAGCAAAATCGTCACCGGGACGGTACGCTTGCGGTTGAATTTAATGGTAATGTAATCGCTTTTGCGAGTTTCAAATTCCATCCATGCGCCACGGTCAGGAATGAGCTTCGCATTTGCCAGCAAACGCCCGGTGGTACGGTCTTCTTCCGCCGCAAAATACACGCCGGGTGAACGAATCAACTGGCTCACCACCACCCGTTCTGTCCCATTGATGATGAAGGTGCCATTTTCCGTCATGAGCGGAAAGTCACCCAAGAAAATATCTTGGACAACCGCTTCCCCGCCGGCTTCCTCATTCACCAACGCCACTTTGACATAGAGAGGCGCAGCGTAGTTCATATCGCGTTCAAGGCAAATTTCTTCTGAGTATTTGGGTTCGTCAAACCAGTATCTCAACCCGAATTGTTGGGCTTCGGGCGAGCCATCTGGAAAGTAGAGTTTCAGATTGCCGTTAAAACTTTCAATCGGGCTGATTTCGGCAAAGAGGTCGCCCAGACCTTCTTGGCAAAACCACTCGAAAGACTTCAGTTGGACTTCGATGAGCGAGGGTAAATCATGCACATCGAAAGTGCGTGCGTAAGTTTTTTCGTCAAGACGACGCTGCATCGAACACCTTTCCTCATTATGATGTGGCGGAGCATTTCAGGCACAAAGGCGAACTAAGTCCCTAAAGTGAGAACATCTTAGTTAAAAGAGATAGGAAAAGATAGGTCGAGAACCGTTCATGGTTGTTGTAGAATTTAATTGGATACCGCTGCCGCCGCTGTGCCTGAACCAAATTACTACTATATAGTAATGTGTTACAAGAGTCAAGAATTTAAAACAAGTTGCGACAAAGTGCTGCAACGTTCAAGCATTGGTCATTTTGAAATTAGGCATCCCCTGGTTTGTAGATAATCTCCTTATCCCATGCCCCCTGCGGCTGCATATGCAATGCCCAGAATTTCTCGGCGATTAAATCGGGAGCAAAAAAAGTACCCGCTTTAACGAAGCCGGCAATCGTCACAGTAGCGACATGAATCCCGTCTTTTTCGACTTCGCTGGCAAGACTGTAGGTCAGATTACGCAGCGCCGCTTTGCCCACCGCGAGTGACGTAAAATGAGGCGATGGATTCAAACCAAGTCCGCCCCCGGTAAAAAGAATGGTGCCGCGTTTTTTGGCTCGCATATGCGGCAATACCTGCTGCGTCGCCACCAAAGCCCCGCCCACATTCACGCGAAAATTGGCGACAAGGGATTCCACCTCTAATTCACTGGGTTTATCTTTAGCAATGGCAGCCGCGTTGTAAATTAAGACATCGGGATGCCCTAATTCCTGCTCAAGTTGGCGAAACGCTTGTTGAAGCGATTCGGCATCGCCAGCATCTGCCGCAACCCCCATCGCTTCAATACCATTCAAGGTCAGAATATAGTCTTCTAGGGCTGTTGCGCGCCGTCCAATCAGGCCAACCCAATAGCCTTCCTTCCCAAAACGCCGTGCCAGCGCCAAACCCATACCCGGACCTACACCGACCACCACGCACACTTTTTCGCTCATGCCTGCTCTGCTCCTTTAACTTGGGGGTGTTTTGCAATTTGTAACTGAGACCAATTTAGCAATCTCAGCGCTTGAATGCCCATCACCCCAAACAATATCGCCCCGACCCAATAAGGCAAACGCGGATTAATTTCAAACAAAGTGCCACTAATTGCCGTGGCAATAATGGTGGAAAGACTGATCGATGATTGATACACCCCCAAAACACCCCCACGGAGTTCATCAGCAACGGTGCGCGTGGTCAGTGATTGCAAAGAGGGCATCATCAAGCCTGTGCCAATCGCAAAGGGAATTGTTCCCAACACCGCCAGCAAGGGCGAAACCATAAGGGAAACCGTGAGCATCGCCAACCCACGGATAAAACTCCCACCAATCGCTAAACGGGCTTCCCCATACATAGGCAGCACTTTTTTCAGCAGGTAGACTTGGGTGAAAAGTTGGCCTAAGCCCACACTCCCCAATAGCAGCCCAATGCCCAAATTGGTTGCCTGCTCTGTTTGCCCCTTGAAAATAACGGCTTCGCCAAACAAGGCAAAGGTAGATTGCAGCAGCCCCAGACCGAATTGTCCACCAAAGGCAATGACTAAAATCAGCACAAGGGGGGTGTTTTGCCAGATCTCACGCGGTTTGAGGCTGGCTTTTTTAAAATTACGATTGGCAAGGCGCTGTGCGGGGGTCAAACTTTCATCCAGCGTAAACCATGTGAGCAGCACGGTAAGCGTGGCGGCTAAGGCTGCTATCAGGAAGGGGATTCGTTCCCCAAAGGCGGCAGACAGAATTCCGCCCAATGCCGGGCCAAAGACAAACCCCAACCCAAACGCGGCAAAAATGTACCCAAGTGCTTGAGTCCGTTTTTCGGGCGGCATGACATCAGTAATGTAGGCTTGGGCAACGATGATATTCCCGCCCGTAATACCATCTAAAACACGCGCTAAAAACAGAATTTCGACGGTTTGTGCCATCCCCAGCATGATAAAACTAATCACCGTTCCAATCTGGCTAATGATCAAAATGGGTAAACGCCCATAGTGATCAGATAAGCGCCCCAGATACGGCCCGGCGATGAATTGTGCCGCAAAAAACGACGCATTAATGGTGGTGATGAAACGTGGGTCGAGGTCAAAATGACGGCGTGCATACAAGGGTAAAATCGGCAAAATCATTGAAGCGCCTAAAATATTGACGAACACAATCATCAAAATCGTGAATTGGCGCGAACCTATAGTTTTCATGAAACGAGCTTTCATCGGTGAATGACGGGAGAATTATACGCCTAGAAAAGCAATGTGAGACTTTAGAGTTACAATAGCGTCAAAATTAGATGGAGAGGGTAAGATGGCACGCGATGTGGTGATTGTAGAAGCGGTTCGTAGCCCTATGGGTAAACGCAATGGGCTGCTGAGCCGCACTCATGCGGTGGCGTTGGGCGCTCATGCGGTCAAGGCGGTGATAGAACGCAGTCAGATTGACCCGATGCAGGTTGACCAGATTCTTTTCGGGTGTGTCACCCAAGCTGGCGAACAAAGTACCAATGTAGCGCGAAATGTCTGGCTGCACGCGGGTTTACCGATAGAAGTTCCGGCAACCACCCTCGATTTTCAATGCGGGTCAAGTCAGCAGGCTGTTCATCTTGCTGCCAGGCTAATTGCCAGTGGGCAGGCCGACATGCTCATCGCGGGCGGGGTGGAGAGTATGTCCCGTGTGCCAATGGGAACAAATCTGGTGAACGGAATGCCCTACACCCCTGAAATTCTGGATTCCCACAACATCATCAATCAAGGCATTTCGGCAGAATGGATGGCAGAAAAATGGCATATCAGCCGCGACTCTGCCGATGAATACAGCTACCATAGCCATCAACGCGCCCACCAAGCTACCGAGTGTGGTTGGTTTAACCGCGAAATCGCCCCCCTTCAAGTTCAGACAGAACAAGGAGAAACTGTATGGCTGAATCGGGATGAAGGCATACGGGCAAGCACCACGCTTGAAAAAATGGCCTCGCTCAAACCCGCCTTTAAGGATGATGGCATTGTAACTGCCGGGAACGCCAGCCAAATTTCAGATGGTTCAGCCGCGATTTTGCTCATGTCATCGGAAAAAGCCGCTGAATTAGGGCGGACTCCCCGCGCTCGGATTGTGGCGCATACCGTCGTTGGAACAGACCCCGCCCTGATGCTTTCCGGCCCCATTCCCGCCACAAAAAAAGTGCTGCATCGCGCTAACTTGACGCTCGACAAGATGGATTTAATTGAAATTAACGAGGCCTTCGCTTCGGTAGTGCTGGCGTGGCAAAAAGAATATGACCCGGACATGAACAAAGTCAATATCCACGGCGGGGCAATTGCATTAGGACATCCATTGGGGGCATCTGGCGCACGGCTGATGGTTACACTGCTGCACGCGCTTGAACGCACGGGCGGACGTTACGGGTTACAAACCATGTGCTGCGGTGGAGGCATGGGGACAGGCACCCTCCTAGAACGGCTGTAACTTAACAAGCAATGCGCCAAACAAGATAGGAATGCGGAGCAACTGTGTTTTGTGCATCACAAGGCAGGTTTGTACATTATTTAATCAGTGGCAAACTGAGATAAAAAGTTGCTCCTTTGCCTTCTCCTTCGCTAACCGCCCAGATTCGTCCTCGATTGGCCTCCACCACTCCTTTGGCAATCGAAAGTCCCAACCCCATCCCCCCATGTCGACGGGTCATATGGTCTTCGACCTGATAAAAGGTATCAAAAATCTTCTCAAGGTGGTCAGCCGGAATCCCAATGCCTTTGTCACTCACAAAAATCCACACTTCATTGTCACGCAGTTCGTAGCCAAGCATAATTTGAGTCGCGGGGGGAGAAAATTTCACCGCATTGTTTAGCACGTTTGTTAGCGCCATCGTGATTTTGTAACGATCTGCACGTACTTTGAGATTGTTGGTCGGAATCCGATATTGCAAATTGTGGTCTTTGACGTTCGCCATTGTCTGGACTTCGTGCAACGAAGCCATCATGAGTTCAGAGACCAGCAAATCCTCAAAGTCCAATTCGCTTTCGCCAACCTTCAGGTAGCGCAAATTGACCATATCTTCAATAATCTGGCGCATTTTATCGGCGCTGTTCAACACTGCCGCAGCATGTTCGCTGGCCTGCCCCTGCGATTCTTCTTTTAAAAAGGTTGCATAGCCTAAAATGACCCCTAAAGGTGTTCTTAATTCATGAGATGCAATCGAAATAAAATCATTTTTCAATTTATCTACTTGACTCAGATCTTGGAGGGCAGCCCGTAATCGCGCTACCAAACTGGCATTTTCAATAGCGACTGCGGCTTGAGAAGCCAGAATTTCAAGGTAAAGCTGGTCATCATCCGACCATCCATTATCCAATTTATTGACCGCCTCCAACACGCCGATGACCCGTTCCTTAATTCGCATGGGTACACCGAGCAGCGAATTGGTTAAAAAACCACTTTTATCATCGGTTACGCGGTAATGACGCGGATCTTTAGTGACATCATCGAGGCGGATAGGTTTGTTCTCTAACACAATCGCCCCGGCAATACTTTTGTTGAGTGGCACCGGGATACGTTTTAAGCGTTTGGCCTGTTCTTCATCGCTTTCGCTGGCAAACGCCATAAAATGCAATTCTTGGGTTTTGGTATCAATCAACAGAATGGATGCCACTTGTGCGCGGGTCAATTCGGCTGCCGCGTCCATGATAAAACGGAGCAGGGGTTCTAATTCGAGCGTGGAGTTAATCACCAAGCTCACTTCCACCAAGCGGTTGAGCTTTGTTACCTTCTCGTTAGTAGTCAGCATAGGGTTTCCTTGTAGCTGTGTTTATCCTACCTGAATTTAAAACACTCAGCAATTTAACTTTTTCTTTTTTTAGTCGTCCTTAGTAGGGATGTTGATAACTTTTCTAAAAAACGGCTCAGGATGGCTCATACCCCCATATCTGGGGTCTAACCCATTTCCAACCCCCAGATATGGGGGTATGAGCCAAAAAGTTATGAACATTCTATCGAAAAACATGTTCATAACTCTGTCGAAAACTAGGCGAGTTTTCGACAGTTAGTGAAAGTTATGAACATTAACCTTTTGTTATTCGCGTACAAAAGCCAGTTATGAACAAAGTTATGAACATTTTGACAAACACCATGTTCATAACTCACCCGCACCAGGCTCACTAAAAATTTAGCTTTATTTCAATAACCCCAGATATGGGGGTTAGAAATGGGTTAGACCCCCATATCTTCGGTTTTATCTCCCTTTTATATCCCAAATCAAACCAATGTTAAAAATTTAGGCATGTTGATAACTCTGTCGAAAACTCCAATTTAGTGGAGGCTGTTTGCAATAAACAGTAGAATTAAACGATCTGTGCAATGATATCCGTGTTTTATTTTGTGCAGCATTTGGGGTACATCTCACGGGTGAAAGAGCGAGTAGCCCCACAAACAGTTCATCACACTGCTTTTATCGTAGGTACTCGCTCTCTAAAAGAAAGATTTATGGCTGGTGCGGTTGGGTCATATCGCCCCAATCGTCGTTGTTTTGCAGCTTCAAATTCACCTGTGTTTCCGCTTCGGTGATATTGAAATTGAGCGGGCGCATTGAAATCGTTTTGGTGTTGTCGTGCGGCCCTTCGTCCCAGTTTGGCAGCACCCGCCAATAGAGCGGCCCTTCTAAATGGGTGGTAATGGGTTCGCCCAAACGCGGTTTAATATCCGCCAAGTGGGTCTTTAAGCCCTGCGCCGTGCGTGAATAATAATAGCGACGAAAAACCGTCACCCCATTGGTCGCTTCTACTGCCGGGTCATGGTCAACCCGTCGCACATACAACCCTGAAATTGCCCCACACAGCGCCACATCTAAATAGGCACAGTCAATCGCGTTCGGTTCAGTGGGAAAAATGAAAATGATATACCTCCCATTTTGCAACAAATCATTCCGCGATTTGATGGTCGGCAAAACGTGACCTTTTTCGATGACTGGCAGTTGACGGGCAAGGCTCGAATTTGGCACAAGTGCGACTTCGGTGGAGGCATCTTTGCGCCATTGACGGGCTTTGCGGTAAGTGTCACTTTGAATTTCAGTAACTTCGTAAATAACGCGGCCTGCAACAAACAACGTCCCCACAGATAATTCTGCCGTTTTCATGACAGGTAGTGTAGATAGATAGTTGCTCCAATCCATGTTTTGCCCCGATTGCCTAACGATACCCTAACATGAATATACAACACCTTGTTCAAGAAGATGTAGCGTGCTACATTTTTCTGCATGAAACGATTGTTCTTACTCCTCTTGTGTCTCGTTGTTGTGGCCTGTGATGACTCGTCGGTGCCAACTGGCGAAAGTGACCTGCGGGTAGAAGTCATTGACGGCAATGTTCGCCGCACCTATATTTCCAAAGAAAAAGTCTCGGTGGATGAATTTCTCCAAAAGGCCAATATTGTCATCAATGATTTAGACCGGATTGAGCCTTCGCGTTTTACTCTGCTGGAAGATGGCATCACGATTACGATTGTGCGTGGGACAGAAGAAACCAACTGTTTTGAGGAAGATTATGCTTTTGAAACCCGCCGCATTCCCACCGACTCGCTGAATCCCGGCGAGGAAGTCATCGGGCAGGCGGGCGCAAACGGCACCATGCGAATTTGTGAACGCTGCATTTTTGAAAATGGTGTACAAACGGCCTGCTCGATTACCTCTCAAACGCCGATTCAAGAAGCGGTGGAGCAAATCGTGTATTATGGGACGGGCGGGGTGGATGTCCCGATTTTGTTTGAGGGTAAACTCGCCTATATTTCTAACGGGCAGGCCTGGTTCATTGAAGAAAATACCCGTAACCGCCGTGCCTTGACTACCGAAGGGTTGTTGGATGGGCGGGTGTTCGATTTATCCCCCAACGGACGGCAACTGCTCTATTCCCGCGCCACCGAAAGCAAAGAAGATCTGGAATTTACCAACGAACTCTGGGCGATTCTGGATACAGGCAATCCAAGTCCGGTGCGCTTGCTACCAGACAATGTACTCACTGCCGAATGGATGCCCAATGACAATTTCGCAGTGAGCTATTCCACCGCCAACCCGACGAATGCTTTTCCCGGCTATGAAGCCTATAACGATGTCTATATCATGCAAATTAACAGCCAAACCGGACAATCCATTGATTTTCAAAATGTGGTCGCGGAAAACGCGCTGGGGGCATATTCCTTCTGGGGAACGCGCTATCAATGGTCGCCGGATGGAACAAAATTGGCATGGTCGCGGGCCGACAGTGTAGGAACGGTTAATCTGGAGGATGGCGAATATACGACTCTGCTCTCTTTCCCTGAATTTGCTCCTGCTCTCAGCGCAAATTGGGTCTGGCAACCCGAAATCCATTGGTCATATGACAGTCGATGGCTGTTGACCACGATTCACGGCGCACCCTACAGCACCGAATCGGCGGAAAATTCCATCATTTTTGATATTGCAGTCCTTGACCCACAAAATGGACTGCTCTTGGATAAATTTCTGCCTCAAACCGGGTTGTGGGCGGCCCCACGTTTTTCGCCTATTCGTCAAGATGCCGCCGGTTTCCCTGATTATGAGATTGCTTTTCTCCAAGCCCGCGACCCCCTCAACAGTTTGGGCGGAGAATATGATTTAGTGGTGGCTGACCGAGATGGCAGCAATCCGCGTAAGATTTTCCCGCAGGCAGACCGTCCGGGTATTCGTCCGTTTAACGAGGCCAATACCGAATTTGTGTGGAGTCCTTCGGGAACGCATCTCGCGGTGATTTATCAGGGGAATTTGTGGCTGATTGAAGTGGCTTCTGGGCTAGCGCAACAAATCACCATTGACGGTCAAGCCTCCCACCCACGCTGGACAAATTAGCCTTATGCGAACACGCTGGATTTTCTTCTGGATATGCGGGCTTATCGCGCTGATTGCTTTCGGTGGGTGGCGTTCTGCCCTTCAACAAACTGCCCAAGCCACTCGTGGGGTTGAACGGGCAACCCGCCAAGACAATTTACCCTACCGCCTGCCTTTAGCGGGAGTGAATGTTGAACTCACCCAATATGAAAATCCTGAAGCGGAATTGCAGCAAATGGCCGATTTGGGATTTACATGGGTGCGGCAGCCATTTTTGTGGTCAGACATTGAACCCACTCAGGGCGTTTATGAATGGGCAAAATACGACCTGCTTGTTGAGGCGGTGAGCGCGTTTGACGGGCAATTAAAAATCGTCGCTTTATTGGATGGTACGCCAGCATGGGCGCGTCATAGGGATGCCCCTGAGCATCCGTTTGCTCCGCCCGAAAGCCCCGCAACCTATGGTGAATTTGCCCGCGCTGTGGCAGAACGCTATGGTGAAACCATTGATTTTTACCAGATCTGGGATGAACCCAATATTGAGGAACACTGGGGTAATTTGAATCCCCGTCCGGCGCTGTATGTGGCAATGCTTGAAGCCGCATACAAAAATATCCATGCCACAGATGCCCATGCGATGGTGATTGCAGCCGCGCTTGCACCCAACGTCGAAGATGGGCCGGATAACATCAATGACCCGGCTTATTTGAAGGCGATGTATGAATTGGGGGGGGGCGCGTATTTTGATGCGGCGGCAGGCAAACCTTATGGATTTGATTTTTCGCCTGATGACCGCAGGGTGGATGTAAACACGCTTAATTTTTCCCGCTTGATTCTGCTCCGCGAGGAAATGGTACGGCAGGGGGACGCGGAAAAGCCCTTGTGGGGCAGTAATTTTGGCTGGAACGCGCTCCCGGATGATTGGACAGGGGCGCCTTCTATCTGGAGGAGTGTCTCCCAAGAAACACAAATTGAATATACCCGCCGCGCCTTAGAACGGGCGCAAAATGAATGGGCATGGACTGGCGGGTTAATTTTGCAGCACTGGCAACCAGATGCCCCCGCCGATGATCCGATTCAAGGGTTTGCGCTTGCGCCTGATGCTGAAAATTGGCGGTCAATCCTCCCCGAACAAAATATCATGCGGGCGGGACTGTATCCGGCGGTCAATCCCTATGCTGTTTACGAAGGCGATTGGCAGTTTGGCGAACTCGGCGCGGACGCGGGCGCAAATGCTGACCAGAACACGATTACGATTGCGTTTGAAGGTACAGAATTTGCTATGCAGGTGCGGCGGGGCGATTATCTTTCGTATTTGCTGATCACGATTGACGGCGAACCCGCCAATGCGCTGCCGAGAAACAATGACGGCGAAGCCTTTATTGCGCTGACTTCGGAAAAACGCGAACCTGCCATTGATTTAATCCTTGCTGCCGAGAATTTAGGCGAGGGAGTCCATACGGCTGTCATTACCCACCGCCCCGAATTGGGGGATGACCAATGGCCTATTGTCGGATTTGCGGTAGGTACGCCACCTGATACCCATGAATTTCCACAGAATTTAGCGCTCGGGGTGATGCTGCTGGCGCTAATTCTCATGGTGGGGACAGGTACACGTTTAAATTGGGGCGCAATTCGCCTACCTTCTGCTAAGAGTCTCCGCAATATCGCCGATATGCTGTTGGGGTTGGTGTTTTCCAGTGTGGTCATGGGCGGGATGCTGCTCACCTTCCACGAAACGCTTACAACGGGTCTTAAGCGCGAATTGCCGACCCTGCTAGCGACGCTGGCGACTTCCTCGATTTTATATTTCGCGCCCTCTACATGGATCTCTTTAATCGGGCTTCTCATTCTGGGTGTGGTGATTTTCAGCCGTCCTTGGGTCGGTATTTTACAGGTGATTTTTTGGGCGGCTTTTTATACGTCCACCAGTGACGCGCTTTTCCGTACCCTAGCAACGGTGGAACTCATTTTAGCTGTCACCACCGCCGCCACTTTTGCTCGCTTCGTTTATGAAACCAGCAAATCGGCGAAGGCAGAAGGCTTAAACCGACTATTTCAGGCTGTTAAATCGATTCAACTTCACCCGCTTGACCTGTGTATGCTAGCACTGATGGGGTTGGGGGTCATTTCGCTGACATGGAGCGATTTGCTCCCCGAAGCACTGCGCGAACTGCGTGTGATGATTCTTGAACCCGCCATATTTTATTTCCTGATTCGACTGCTCAAACCGGATGTGCGGGATGTGGCATTTCTGGCTGAAACTCTCATTTTTACTGGATTCGTGCTTTCGGCAGTGGGTCTGTTTCAATTTTTTGTGACCGAAACGAGTGTCGTGGTTGCCGAAGGAGGAACGCGCCGCCTCGCCAGTGTATACGGGTCGCCCAACGGATTAGGCTTAATGTTGGGACGGTGTTTGCCCTTTGCGCTGGCCTATCTGCTTACGCCGGTGAGTCCGTGGCGCAAAATTTTAGCGGGGGTCAGCGGTGTAACCATGTTGATTGCGCTTGGCCTCAGCCAGAGCGTTGGCGCAATTTTGCTAGGGGTCCCCGCTTCGCTTGTGGTGGTGATTCTGGGGTGGCGGGGCAAAAAAGCCGTGCCGATTCTGGGCGGATTAGCCGCAGCAGGTTTGATAGCGTTGATTCCTCTCTCGCTGGTCATCCCGCGTTTGCGTCAGATTACGGACATCGAGAACAATACTACGGTTTTCCGTTTGAATTTATGGCGCAGCAGCTTTCAAATGCTTCAAGACCATCCCATCACGGGTGTTGGGCTTGACCAATTTTTGTACCAGTATCGCAGCCGCTATATTTTGCCGCAGGCATGGGCCGACCCGGATTTATCCCACCCGCATAATCTGGTGTTAGATTACTGGGTGCGGTTGGGGCTGTTCGGGTTAATTCTCGGCGTGGCAATGCAATTTTTCTTCTGGAAACAAGCCCTCGTGGTCTATCATCAAGTGCGGCATGGAGACACACTGCGTTTTACGCTGGTTTTGGGCGTGATGGGTGCAATGGCAGATGTGCTGGCACATGGCCTCGTGGACATGGCCTTTTTTAATATCAATTTGAGTTATGTTTTTGCACTGCTGCTGGTGATGGTTATTCAATTGGACAGTTCTCACCGAGGTCAGCAAGAAACCTAGCGGATTTAACTCGCTCCATCATTTTTACGCCACAAAATCGCGCCACTAATCGCCAACCCTGCCAGTAGCACACTGGTCGCCAAACGCCGATTGCCTGCTTCAATGCGGTCTAATTGGTCTTTCAATTCTGCATCCAATTTGATGCGGGTTTGCAAATCACCCCGGTCAGCTTTGCGGAGGATTTCATCGGCTAAGACAGGCAGTTGCACAGCACGAAGAATATAATCGCGGGCGGTCTGAAAGCTGAGTTTGAGATTGTCTTCGCTCATCATCGCCAGAATATTTTCCGGCTTGAGCATGTCGCCCATCATTTCCGCTAGGGTCGGGGTTTGTTCAAAATCTCCAGTTTTGTCCTCAATACCGATGTTGCCATGCTGGACTAAATGCACCACATAGGGTTGCATAGCTTCCCAAGGATTAAACTGCGGGTCAAGCCCTTTGCACATCCCTGCGAGAATCCCACCACAGCGCCCTAGATAAATTAAATCCTGTGGAACTTTGAAGGGAACAGTCAGGAAAATATCACGAAATTCGCTCACCAACTGGCGAATCTTATCCGCTTCGAGCTGCATCACTGCATCCATATCCAAACCGTAGACCATATCAAACACGACACGGGTTGCATCAATGACCCGTTCACGGTCTGCGGAAGGCATCAGCACACCCATTGCTTCATAACATTCAACCAACCCGCGGGCATCGCGTAAGCCAGTGGAAATGAGAATTTTGCGTAGGGTTTCGCCCAATTCTGCCGTGATTGTTCCCATCATGCCAAAGTCAATGAAAATCAGTTGAAAATTGTCTTCGGTTTGATGCCCATTCACGGCAGCAATGGGTTTGACAAAAATATTGCCGGGATGCGGGTCAGCGTGGAAAAAGCGCTCCATAAAAACCTGTACAAGGTAGGTATCCAGCAAGCGCCGTGCGACAATTTTGCGGTCAATCCCTGCCAATTCCATCGCCGCATAATCATTGAGTTTAATCGCACTGACATCTTCCATGACCAGCACACGCGGGCTGATATAGGCATGTTTGACCTGTGGCACATTAATTTGCGGGTTATCGGCAAACATGCGGGCGAAACGGACTGAATTTTGTGCCTCGTGGACGTAATCCAATTCCTCCCACAAAACAGCGGCAAATTCGCGCAGTAAATCCGGCAAATCTGCGCGTCGCGCAATAAAGCGAAATTTCATGCCCCAGCGTGCGACCACCGCCAGCGCGTCTAAATCCGTTTGCACCATATTACGAATGCCGGGACGCTGAACTTTAATCACGACTTTTTCATCTTGCAGATTGGCTTTGTAAACTTGCCCTAACGAGGCGGATGCAACCGGGGTGGCATTAAAATCGGTAAAATCGTTCAACTTTGGGCCTAAATCTGCATCCAAAATGGGTTGAATCTGGCTGAAGGGGATGGGGGTGACTTCATCCTGCAAGCCTTCCAGCGCTTTAATTACACGGTCTGGCAGCACATCCACCCGGGTAGATAAAAATTGACCGAGTTTAATCATCACCCCGCCCATTTCCACCGCCAGTTTACGAAATTTAATGGCCGTTTGAACGGTACGTTCCTCACGTCCGCGTGCGACGAAGTTTTCCCCGAAAAAATATTTGAGGACAAATTCCCACCCCAGCGCTTTGAGGAAATTCACCGAAAAAAACGTGATAATTCGATAGTAACGACGATTATCCCGTTCGTAAATTTCAGCCGATGGAGTCGCGGCGGACTCCATCGGCTGAATCAGATGGTTAAGCGGGTGAGAATTTGATACGGAGTTCAGACTCGACAAACTTGGCTTCCCCTATTTCTAAATTCCACAGCGAATTTGGTAGAACGATATTGCGGCGATATGGCCCGACTCGCAAGGTCAATTCATCGGCTGAACGGTACACATCCATATCATTTTTATCAGCGAAAGGTAATGGTACACTCAAGACATAACTACCATTGCCGAGCGACTGAATTTCATGTGTCAAACCCTTGAATAGAATGTCCGCCGGATTTTTGTCCCCGTAGAGTTCATCGGCCAGCAGGCGCAGGGAGTCTAGGCCGTTCACATCTCGGTTGAACAAGGGGGCTTTGAAGGCGGGTAAATCGCCAAAAGCCTCTTGAATATAGGCCATATTTTTCTGCTGCAAATCCTTCCATGCCGCAAAATAGGGGTCGTTGACTTCCTGCGGAATCACACGGTTAATTAGCACCGCGTCTGTAGTATAGCCATACAAATTGAGATAGGTGTAGGTACGCTGTGTTTCTTTGATGACCATTTTTTCTGCATTGATAACCAAACGCATGGTGCTGCGGGTTGGGTCAGCAAGAATATTGCGGACATTATCCAGCGCATCAAACAGGCTTTCGATATTGTCCAATTCTTCCTTATCGGGCATTTCGGTTTTGAGCAGGGGTTTGAACGGACGCAGCATCCAACCCATCCCGCGTGCCAGATTGATGATTTTTTGTACCCACCAGCGCGAAGCCTCCGGCAAGCTCAACAAGCGTAAGGTTTCGGCAGTGGGGGCAGCATCCACAACGAGGACATCAAATTTGCCTTCTTGGGCATATTGGTTAATCCAGAGGAGTTGCGCCCCTTCTTCCAAACCGGGCAAAATGGTCACTTCTTCCGCCACAATTTCTTCCACACCGCGCTGTGCCATCAATTGCAGCAAGTATTTCTGGATGCGCCCCCAATATTTGTCCATCGAGTAGCGGGCATCCACTTCTTGCGCCCACAAATTTTCCATTAGTTGGATGGGTTCAGGCCCAATTTTGACATCAAGGGAATCGGCAAGGGAATGAGCGCTGTCGGTGCTGATGACGATGGTTTTTAGTCCCAGTTCCGCGCAACGCAGCGCAGTTGCTGCCGAGATGCTGGTTTTGCCCACCCCGCCCTTGCCCGTATGTACAATGATTCGCATGGTGATTACTCTCTTATCTACTGTGTGTTAAGAACTAATACGTGAGGAAAAATAATAAGTTCTCAATGGCGCGTTAAATCTCCATTAGCATTTTCGCTGCAATGGCGAAATTTGCCGAATGGAGGGGGATTTAATCATTAAACAGCGTGGAAGCCAGTGCCAATATGAGTGCAATACCGGACATGGGAATGGCAAAATAGCAAAACCACACCACCTTCCGTTCCAAGAGCGTTAATTGCGAATCCACATGCTGGAGATTCATCTGGTCAAAGCGGTGGCGGTAAATCCAGCCAATCGGTTGGCGCATGATGGGCATGACGGATAACGACCAGACAAAGTAGCCAATCGAGAGGACAAGAAAAATATTCATGCGGTTGTCGTGCAAAAAGGGCAGCATCAAAAAGGCGATGAGGGCTGTCCAGATGAACATGAGCAAGGTTTTGGCATAGCGCAGCACGATACGCCGTAAATACAAAATATGGCGTACCAGCAGCATTTCTGTTAGAGCAACTTCTTGAATCAGCGTGCGGTCAAGACTGCGAGCTATCCCGAAGGCAGCATTAAAGCGGTTGATGTCTTTGGTGCCGTTGTCCTCAATGAGACAGCCTTCTGCCCGTAATTTTTCTACCTCACGGGAGGGGGGAATGATATGTCCATCGGTATTTTCAATGAGGCGGTCAAAGTAAAGTTCGCGCCGTCCTTCGCTGAACGGCATCATGTAATCCATGTGTTCATGTATGTATTGATAGCGCATGATTTCGCGTTTGATGCGCGGCGATTCATCCGGCGCGAAGGTGATACCGGGTAGCGCAAAGGTCGGATTCACCAAGTCATGATGAAAACCGGGCATGTAAATGGTGAAATAAAAATGGATGATATCCTTGAGCAGCAGGTAAATCGCGTAAACGGGAATGACCAGCGAGAGAGTTAAAGGATAGGCAATGAAAGCAAACATGAGTCCCGTTAAAATAATGCCCGGTGTGCTGCCAAGTTCGGGAAATTGATTGTGGGCATTTTGCAGCAGCACTTCAATGAGCGTATCAATGACATCTTTAAAAAAGATGGGGATGAGCAGCATCAACCCCGCGCCGCCCACAAATGCCGTCGCAATCCGATGCAAAGTAGAGGTACGAACTTCACAGCGTTGCAAATAGGCACGCATGGCGTTGCGTTCCGCTTCAGTTAAAGGCTTTTCTTCCTCAAGTACATCAAATTGAGGGATATTGGTAGTGGTCAATTGGTCTCCAAAACAGTGTCAAAGAAATTCTTACAGGACATGTTGCCAGTTTGCCCCGCTTCAATCAGCGCAGTAAATTCGGCTCCCAGATCGTAACTGCGGGCTTTTTCTAAATCGGCAAGTGCGGCCTGCAATTTGTTGGGCTGGCGCAGTTGTGCTTCCGAACGCAGCAAATATAGCAGGGCAAAATCCGGGTCGAGTTCAATCGCCTTGCTGTAGGCACTTTCGGCAGCTTCATAGTCTTCTAGGTTGCAGTAGGCAAAGCCTTGCATTAAATAAAGCTCCGAGACACTTTCAGTAATTTGCAGGGCGGCTTCAACATCGGCTAGCACATCGTTATAGCGCCCTAACAACATATTCCCGCCGGCTGAAAAGGTCAATCCTGCTAAATCGGAGGCTGCCCCACCGTAGAATGTCTGAATAGCCCGATTGGCAAGGGTGGGGTCGGCAAAATCTCGAACAACAATGGTAGCGTAATTTTGCCCATCTGTTACACGACCATCCCGTAGTGCAATCAACGACGCATAAATATAAGGCCAGTTGCTTTGCGGTTGAAGTTCAATCGCACGGTCTAAATCGGTGCGGGCTGCGCCAAAATCGTGGGCAAGGTAGTACATCACGCCACGAAAAGTATAGAAAAACCAGTTGTTGGGTTGTAAATCAATGGCTTGGCTGTACTCCCAGATGGCTTGATCGAGGTCATTTTCGATGTAAAAAGCGTGGTTACCCATCGCAATAATCGGAACAACCCACTTCCCCCCCGTGAGGCGCTGAGCGGTTTCAGAATCTGTCCGCGCTCGTTCCGACTCGCCAATCCGTTCATTACCAATACCGCGCATGGAATACAAAATCGGGTTATCCGCCGCATCTAAACGAATACCTTCATCAATTTCTTGCACTGCACGGGCGGTATCATCCAGATAGTATTCAAAAAAACGCTGCACCTGCACCGCGACTCCGCTGCCTTCAATTTGGGCAGGTGTCACCGCGAGTTCATCCAGAATGACCAGATTCCGAATCAGACCAAAGGTGTTGCCATTGACGGTTTCGAGGGTTTGCGCCATACGGATAATCATGGGTGCAATAGATTCGGTTTGCACATCCTCTAATTTAACAGAGATGTTGGTTGTGCGTTCCAGCATGTCACGGGGAAAAATGTCGGTATCAATATTTTCAAACGCATCCACCGCCCCGATCTGCAATTCTAGGTTGATTCCATTGGAGGTGTAATTGCCCCAGACGATGATCACTGCCTTGTTTGCCTCTGCTACTGTCGTGGCTTGCTGGGGCGTAGTGATGATATGGGGGTAGGCACGCACCCGATAATTGGAAAAAGGTACATCATTTTCTAGTGTGCCAGCCAACTCTTGGGTCAACAAACGGGCAACCGGGAGCGTTTCACCTTCTAAGCGCTCTAAATCCGCGACCAGTACCATATATTCATTGTCCGCCACGGGTTCGACGAGGGTGATTTCTGCTCCCTCATTAGGCGGGGGTGGGGGTGGCCCGTCTTTTCCGCGTTCTTCTGGACGGGTCAAAAATACAACCGCCGCAATCACCACGAGCGTAATAAGAATCCCGACCACCAGCGAAATACTTTGCCGTCGCCGTGCTGCTTGTAAGGTAATCATTGATTCAGAAATGGCGGTGTCACCGGGCAGCGGTTCAAGCGGTTTATCCAGAAATGATTTAAACCCCACGCTGTTCGCCGTGGGCATTCGCTGGGGGGTGATGTTTGTGGGGGTAGGCGAAGTAAAACGGGATTGCGGCAGCCCTTCCCCGTCGTCCAAACTACGGATGAGTTTTTCAAGCCGTGACCCCACTTCGCGCACACTGCTGATGCGTAAATCGCGTTCTTTTTCCAGCATTTCATAAATCAACCGCATCAACTCAGCCGGAACATCGGGGCGAATATCCTGTAAGTTCGGTACAGGGTCGGACATGATTTTGAAAATAATCGCGGCAGGCTGGTCGGAATCAAATGGACGTATCCCCGCCAACATTTCGTACATCATAATGCCAAACGCCCAAATATCGGCGCGTTCATCCAACGATTCCCCCCGACAGGCTTCCGGGCTAAGGTAGGCGTAAGTCCCCACCAGCGACCCCGTTTGGGTCATGCGTGTGCGGTCTCCAATACGGGCAACTCCGAAATCGGTGAGGCGGGGTGTGCCATCTTCTGCCAGCAGCACATTCGCGGGTTTGATGTCCCGATGAATAATTTTAAGACGGTGAGCGCGGGTGAGGGCATCGGCTAAATCCAGCGAGATTTCTAACATCCGCTGCACGGGCAGTTGGGCTTCTTGACGGAGCAAATGTTGCAGATTGCCCCCACCGACATATTCCATGATGAGGTAATGCTTGCCGTTTTCCTGCACCGAAGCCAACATTTTGACAATATTGGGGTGATTCAAACGCC
The DNA here is from genome assembly GCA_964639245.1 of uncultured Anaerolineae bacterium. Lineage (GTDB taxonomy): Bacteria > Chloroflexota > Anaerolineae > Aggregatilineales > J027 > SB15. The sequence goes on along the minus strand of CAZXCU010000006.1, from coordinate 107,384 downwards.
GCAGGGCTTCGCCTTCGCGCTCAAAGCGTTCCAGAATGTCTGGCGTGTCTTCCATGATTTCCGGTTTGAGCAGTTTGATGGCGACATGCTGGTTAAGGACAGTATCCATCGCTCGATAGACTTCTCCCATCCCTCCATAACCGAGCATCGTCTCAATGTCGTAACGTCCCGCGATGCGTTCCATCAAACCCTCTTTCCGTTAATCTCATTAACCGCCAAAAAATGTATTGCAGCCTAAAGAGTCCGCGCCTTCTTCTCCCAGAATAGCCTCCACATTCGGCCAGATTTCGCTTTCCTGTGCAACACTGAAATCTTCCAACGCGCCAGCTAAATTGGCCTGTTTATTCCGCACTTCTGCCCGCAGCAGGTAAAGAATGGTAAAATCTGGCTCAATCTCAATACCCTGGGTGTAGGTTTCTTCGGCGGCGGCAAAATCTTCAAGTGAGCAGTAAGCCACACCTTTGAGCAAGTACAAATCCGCCAAATCCCCTTGAATTTCAATGGCTTCTTCCGCGTCTACAATTGCTGCTTCATATTGCCCCAGTACCATATTGGCAAAGGCGGAAAGCGTCAGGCTGAAATATTGGTTGCTGTTATCTTCGCCCCCCGCCAGTGTTCCGGCTAGTCGGCTTAAAATGGTTGGGTCAGGGAATTCAGTCAACACCACATTGAGCATTTCAATCGAGTCATTTAAACGACCTTCTCGAATCGCCAAAATATTGGCAAACACATAGGGCAACCCCGAAGGCGGGTCGATGGCAATAGCGCTGTCGTAATCTTCTTTGGCACGTTCATAATTTTTATCCAGATAATACAACCCGCCACGCAAACTGAGCGAAAACCAATCGTTGGGGTTTAATTCCAGCGCTTGGTCAAGGTAGGTAATCGCCCCTTCGGTATCGCCCTGCAAGGATTCATTATTCGAGAGAACAATATAGGGAACTGACCATTGTTCGTTGCTCAAACGCAGCGCTGTATTTAAATCGCGTTCAGCTTCTTCAAATTTGCCAATACGCTGGAGCAAACTTCCACGCTGGCTGTAAAGCAGGGCAAAACTCGGTTCAATCGTCAGTGCTTGATCCATTTCCTCAATGCTATTTTCAGAGTCGGCATAATAATCTACATAGTAGCGCTGTAAATTCGCACTCACCCCCGCACTGACCAGCTTGGGTGTTACCTGTTGTTCCGACAAAGGCTCCATCACAATCAGCATGATCGCTGCATCGTAGGTGCGGTCTTCAAAGGTATGTACCAGCGTCAGTGAGCCTAGCACGGGCAGCGCTAGCGATTCGCGGCGGACATCTTCCAAGCGGTATTGAACCCCGATGCTTTTTTCGATTTGCGTGCGGTTAAACACGTTGGTTTCAACCACCCCCGCGCTGATGTTCAGGGTAATCAATTCTTCGTCGTAATTGCCCCAGACCACCAGATGCGCGTTATTGGCTTCGGCAGCTTCAATCGCCTGTGCTTCGGAAGTGATGACTGCCGCATAACTGCGAATACGAATTTTGGCGATGGGCGCACCTGTTTCTAAGCGGTTGGTCAAATCTTCCAGAATAAAGCGCTTCACATCTTGTGTTTCGCTGCCCAATTGTTCCAAGTCGGCAACCAGAATCAAATTTTCATCTTCGGCAACTGGCTCCACCAGCAGCACTGAAGGCGTTACCGTGAACGTTGGGGCGGGGGGGGCAGATGACTCTTCACTGCTGTTATCCTCTCCACCGCCCAGCACCAAAAATGCCCCAATGCCAATCATCACGGCTAAAAGTGCCAGAATGCCACCCATCACTCCCCATCGGGAAGATTGGGCCGGGGGGGGTATCACAGGGGGTGGCTGAGTCGGCGTGGGGGCAACTGTCGCATGGGGATTGACCCCGGAGGGTGTTGAACTAGGGGTGATGGTCGCGCCTTCCCAAGTAATCGGTTGGGATGAGGATGGGGTCGGGGGTGCAGCCGAAAAACGCGAAAATTCCCCTGTGGCAACCCGACTCCGAATGGCGGTGTCAAAGTTTTCCAGCATATTTTCAAGTTCTGCCCCCACCAATCGCACACTGGAAATACGATTATCTTTGTCTTTTTCCAGCATCTTGAGCAGCAACATGGCAAACTGCGGCGGGGTATCGGAACGAAATTCAAAAATATCTGGCACGGGTTTGGTCATGATGTCCAGCAAAACGGCGGTTTGTGAGTCCGATTCATAAGGCCGCCGTCCCGCCAGCATTTCATAGAGCATCACCCCAAACGACCAAATATCGGTGCGGGCATCAATCCGTTTGCCTTCGCACGCTTCCGGGCTAAGGTATGAAAATGTGCCTACTACCGCTCCTGTTTTGGTAATCGTTCCGGTGGTGTTTTTGCTGATGCGGGCAACCCCAAAATCGGTGAGGCGGGGTGTCCCGTCTTTGCCTAACAAGACGTTGGCAGGCTTAATATCGCGGTGGATGATTTTCAAACGGTGAGCGCGGGTCAGCGCATCCGCCAAATCGAGGCCAATATGAAGAATTTTTTCGAGGGGCAGTTGGGGAGTCTCACGCAGCAAATCCAGCAGTGACCCGCCATCCACATATTCTAAAACTAAATAGTTGACCCCATTTTCATGTATAGCAGCAATCATCTTAACGATGTTCGGGTGATTAAGCTGGCGAAGGGCTTCCCCTTCACGCTCAAACCGCTCAATCAACTCTGGATCTTCCAGCAAAACTTCCCGTTTAATGGTTTTGATGGCGACGGTCTCTCCGGTTTGGCGGTCATGCCCCTTGTAAACCGTTCCCATCCCCCCCTGACCGATAATTTCCTGTATTTCAAACCGTTCTGCTATCACCTGACTCATACTGCTCAAAACTCTCTCGTCTATTCATCCGTTAGTGGCAAGGTTATTTTACTCTTAAAAAGGTTGTGCGACACTGTAATTCCTACCAGAAAACCGGGGCGGAAATATAGGCAGAGTCGGATTGACTAAAAGCGAGTAATGCCAGCAGCAACACTATTAGGGTGAGCGCTGCCAACAATAGGATAATCATACACCCGATGCGGCGTTTAAAATTCAGAATCGCTTTTTCTTCTTCGGTGCTGACACGCCGCGAGAGGCTTTCTGTTGCCGTTGCCGGGGGAAAACGCGAGACTCCCATATTCACCCCGCCACTGGGCAAACTTTTCCGAATTTTAGTGTCCAAACCCTCAATGAGTGTTTCAAGTTGAACCCCCACCTGCCGCACACTGGCAATCCGTTTGTCACGGTCTTTTTCGAGCATCTGGGTAATCAACTGCACCAGTTCAGATGGGGCATCGGGACGCAATCGGTGTAAATCGGGCAGGGGTTTGTTCAAAATAGAGACCAATATGGCAACTTGCTGTTCTTCATCAAAAGGTCGTCGCTCCGCCAGCATTTCAAAAAAGACGATGCCCAACGACCAAATATCAGCGCGTGGGTCGGCGGTTTCACCGGTCAACACTTCGGGACTGAGATAGGCGGTTGTGCCGATCAAATCGCCCGTTTTGGTGATGATGCCACTGTCGGCAATCCGTGCTACACCAAAATCGGTCAGGTAAGGCCGCCCTTGTTTGTCCACCAAAATATTTGAAGGTTTGATGTCCCGATGAATAATTTTGAGGCGGTGGGCGCGGGTGAGCGCATCGGCAATATCTAACCCGATTTGTAGCACCTGCTCCACAGGCAGTTGGGGCGTTTTTGCCAATAAATCCTTCAGCGACCCACCTTCTACATAATCCATGACCAGAAAATATTCATCACCCTCATGCACATTTTCAATAATTTTGATGATATTCGGGTGGTTGAGCTGGCGCAGCAGTTCGGCTTCTTGTAAAAAACGGGCTAAAAGCGTGGGTTCTTCTAATAAAATATCACTTTTAAGGGATTTAATCGCCACAGGCTGTTTGGAATCTAAATCGATTGCGCGGTAGACATTGCCATTCCCCCCACGCCCGATAATTTTGTCTATCTCGAATCGGTTATGAATCAGCCGATGGTCGCTCATGTGTGTTACCTTCGCATAGTGTCTATTATAGTGTTTATAAAGCGGAGTGCGAACTTTGGAAGGTCAGGTAAACGTGGGTTGTTTTGGGGTTAATTTTTGTGGAATAATGAAAATATGAGTGTACCGAGTTGTACCATTTGCAACAGTACCAATACCACCCCTGTAGAAGCCGATTTAGCCAGTGGCGATTACTGCCCCGTGTGTCATAATCCGACATGTAGCCGTCACCTGACCACTGTGCGGTTTAAATGGCGAGAATCGGGTCAGGTAGACAGCGCCAAAATTTGTCGGACATGCAAAACCAGCTACCAGCATCGCTATTGGGACAGCGCCCGCCGCGATTGGATTAGCTAACCGCGATTCGGTAAATTTTCCACAATCGCTTCTACATAAACCGGTGTCATCCGTACCAAGTGCGAGTCTGCGATGGGTTTTTCTTCGGCTTGTTCCACTAAGGTTACTTTAATGCCTTCATTCGGCAGTTCATAGGCGGTATGCCAGCGCCGTGTCCCGAAAGAATTGCGGAAATAGCGCAAATTTGCATCCGGGTCAAGCCGACGAATTTCACTGCGGGCGCGACCAAATTTCATACCAGCAAGGTGTTCCGCCAGTTTGAGACGTTCCTGATCGTTCATGAATGCTCCTTATTGTTGAATTTCTGCGGTTACTGGTTAGTTAATAGGAACTAAAAACTAAGCACTAACCACGCATCACGTTGAATTGTAACACATCATGCCCTACAATTCCCCCATGTCACAGTTATCAATGTTCAACCCTCCGAATGAAGAAAAACCCCAATCGATTGGCGAACTGACCCGTCATATTCGCCAACTTTTTGAACGCGATGTGAAAATGCAGGCAGTCTGGGTCGAAGGCGAAGTCAGCAACTACAAACGTGCTGCCTCCGGGCATTTGTACTTCAGCCTCAAAGACGAAGAAGCCCAGTTGAAGTGCGTCATGTGGAAAAATGATGCAGGCAAACTCAGATTTGAACCTTCACACGGCGATCAAGTGATTGCGTGGGGAACGATTGGGGTATATGAACCGCAGGGTGTGTACCAGATGTACATTACCGCTATGCAGCCTGCCGGGGTAGGCGATTTAAACCGCCAATTTGAACTCCTCAAAGCCAAACTTGATGCCGAAGGTTTGTTTGCCGTCAAACGCCCGATTCCCGCGTTTCCACGCAAAATTGGCCTTGTCACCTCGCCCGATGCCGCCGGTTTCCGCGATGTCCTCAATATTTTGAGTCGGCGTTATGCGGCAGCAGAAATCATCCTCAGCCCTACCCAAGTGCAGGGCGACACTGCCCCACCGTTGATTGTTCGTGCGATTGAAGCGCTCAATCGGCGTGAGGATATTGATGTGATGCTGATTGTACGCGGTGGAGGCAGTTTGGAAGATTTATGGTGCTTTAACGATGAACGAGTCGTGCGAGCGGTGGCAGCCTCACAGATTCCAACTATCGCCGGGGTAGGCCATGAAATTGATTTTACACTGGTTGATTTTGCGGCAGATGTTCGCGCCCCAACCCCTTCTGCTGCTGCCGAAATTGCTACTCCCGACGGCGAAGATATTTTATCCACCGTGCATGACTACGAACGCCGTATGGTCAGTGCGATGAATGGAATGGTCGAAAATACCCGCAACGAACTCGATAATCAAAAACGGGCGCTGCGTTTGCTTTCTCCGCAGAATCAGCTTAACCGCCTGCGCCAGCAAATCGATGATATGGCGATGCGTTCGGGTAACGCGATACGGATTTTACTCCGGCAAAAACGGCAAGAAGTCGCTACCCTCGAAAAACGCCTTGAAGCAGCCAATCCCGAAAACATCCTCAAACGTGGCTATGCGATTGTCACCCGTGCAGGTGATGGGTTGCGGATAAACAGCGTTCAGCAGGCGGCACCGGGAACGGGTATTGTGGTCAAGTTACACGATGGCGAATTAAAAGCTACCGTCAAAGAAAGAACAAAAAACGATGAATAACACTTTTACACTAGAAGAAGCGCTTAGACAGCTTGAAGAAATTGTGTATCAATTGGAAAGCGGCAGTGTGACTTTGGACGAAGCCGTGAGCCTGTACGAAAAAGGGCAGCAGTTGGTTCGCCAATGTGAATCGGATTTGGAAGCCAAAGAACTTCGCATCCAGCAAATTGGCACAGGTGACAAACTTTCTCCCTTTACCCCGTGAACTACGCTATCATCGCCCATCATGGTCATTAGTCTAAAAAATAACAGCCTGACGATAGGTCTTTCGGAGACGGAAATTTTCAGCTTTGACCTTGCTGGACGCTTATACACTGTTTTTCAAAACGGTGTCACCTATCGGCGCGGGTTGGATGGCAGCATCTTGGCGAAGTGGCGCACCCATGAACGCCAGCGTCACTGGCTGAATGAATCCGACTGCCAGAAGTTGGAACATGAGGTACACGCAAAAATAGCGATATGGTATGAAACTGCCACGATTACATCGGAGGCCAAGTCAGTCATCGAAAAAATCCTTGCCTTTGACCCCGCTCAGGATGTCGCCCGATTTCACCAAATTTACCAACCTGTCGGAATTTTGCCGCCTGACCAATACCTTGCGACGGTGTTACAACTGACCGAAGGCTGTTCTTTTAACACCTGTACTTTTTGTACCTTTTACAAAGACCAGCCTTTTCGCATCAAACCTGTAGAGGAATTTTACCTGCACGCACAGGCAGTCAAGCAGTTTTTAGGGGATGGCCGGCGCTTGCGTCCAACGATTTTTTTAGGGGCTGCCAATGCGCTGGTTGTTCCGATGGCAAAACTGCTGCCTTTGTTGGAAGCGGTGCAGCGCGTTTTTGGCAAACAGGATGTCTATGCCTTCTTGGATGGTTTTAGCGGGGAGAAAAAATCCGCTTCAGATTATGCACTCCTAAAAAGTTACGGCTTAAAGCGGGTGTATATTGGCTTGGAAAGCGGGTGCAGTGACCTCTTGCATTCCCTCCGTAAACCCGGCACGCCCTCTGATACACTTCAAGCTGTGCAAGCCATCAAAGCATCTGGCATTTCCGTCGGCATCATTGTCATGCTGGGGATTGGCGGGGAAAAATTCGCTCAGGCGCATGTCGAGGAGACCGCCGCAATTCTCAATGCCATGAATCTCGATAAAAATGATTTGTTGTATTTTTCGCATCTGGTCATGGATGATACCATGCCGTATGCTCATCAAAATTTTCAATCACTGTCACAGACACAGCGCATGGCACAAGGGGAGGCAATCCAACACCAATTACATACAGTACCTAAAATCAGCCGCTATGATATTCGAGAATTTATTTACTAAAGGGGAATCCGATGGCAGAGTATGGCATTACCGAGTTACGCGCTCAAATTGACGTGTTAAACATGCAGCTCTTAGAACTGCTCAACAAGCGGGCAAAAATCGCTTCCGAAATTGGCAAAATGCAGGCCAAAGTCGGTTCACGTTTGTATGATCCACAGCGTGAAGCGCAGATGTTAGAAGCGCTGGAAATGGCGAATCAAGGGCCGTTTAGCAATGAGACAGTCAAAGCCCTGTTCAAGGAAATTTTCCGCGCAACACTGGCAATGGAAGAAAAAGAAGCCCGGGCCAAAATTCTGGTACAGCGCAAATCGGCGGACGAAAAAACCATCATTACTCTGCCGAACGGCCTTGAAATTGGCAATTCGCACTTCACCTATATTGCCGGGCCGTGCGCGGTGGAAAGCCTTGAGCAAATGGATGTGACGGCGGCGGCATTGGCGGAACGGGGGGTCAAAATTTTACGTGGCATGGCCTATAAACCGCGCACGTCGCCCTATGAATTTCAGGGCTTGGGTGAAGAAGGCTTGAAAATTGCCCGTCAGGTTGCCAACAAATACGACATGCTCATCACCACCGAAATCATGGACAGAAGCCAGATTATGATGATGAATGACTATGTGGATATTTACTGGGTCGGGGCGCGGAACATGCAAAATAGCTTTTTACTGAAAGCACTTGGGGAAGTCCGTCAGCCTGTCATTCTCAAACGGAGTTTTGGTTCGACCTTACAAGAACTCATTTACGCGGCGGAATATATTGTCAGCAGTGGCAACCCGAATGTTATTTTAATGGAACGCGGCATCCGCACCTTCGAGACATGGACACGCGCCACACTGGACATTAGCGCGATTCCCTTGTTGAAACAGGAAACGCATCTTCCCGTCATTGTGGACATTTCGCATTCGGCGGGACGGCGCGATATTGCTATTCCGTTGGGAAAAATTGTGCGGGCAAGCGGGGCGGATGGTTTGATGGTCGAAGTGCATCCCAATCCGGCGGTTGCCATGAGCGACTCCAAACAGCAGTTGAGCATCCCCGAATTTCATGCGCTGATGGATGCCATTGAAAGAGTGACCGTATAGACAACCACGCAGTCTCCGATAGAAACTGCGTAATTTCCTCGTTAATGCCAAATCGAACCTCAATTTTAGATTTTGCCGTTCAGTCAAATTATCGGGGTTCGATTTGGTGAATTCGAAGCATCGGTGGAGCGCTTTACACGCAATTGCATTCATGACTGCTCATCGGGCCATGCTCTGCCAAACCGGAGCAATAATCAGTTACTAACACTTCTCTTATGCAACTCATTCTGAGCCAATTCCGTATACAATAGTAGAAAATCGCACGAGTCAGAGGAGCTTTGAACATGGCAAAGAAAAACACATTGGAGCAGTTTGTTGAACATCAAAAGACGGCTGCTGAAGAGGCAGGCAAGGCGCTGCTCTCCTTAATCCCACAGGGAATTCGCACCCATGGTTGGAAAGCGATTGAAGAAACGACCAAAGGCTTTGTGGTGCTGGTTGAAGGGGCTGCCACTGAATTCAAGAAAACCTTGGATGGCATCGACGACAAACCCAAGAGCAGCGAAACGAAGTCGCCTGCAACCAAAGTCCGTGTAGACATGGATAAAGAAAACTAGAAGGAAAAGGAACGAAACATGACCGAAGAAACCAAAAAAAACGCCGAAGAAAAATTTGACCAGTTCGTGGAACATCAGAAAAAAGCCTTTGAAGAAGCTGGCAAAGCGCTCGAAGCCTTGATCCCGCCTGAATTCAAGACCCACAGCCAAGCCGCTTTCAAGGAATCGGTGGAAGGCTTCCGTCTGCTGGTCAACGCCACGCTGGACGCAATTTCCAACGAGATTGACAAAGCGAAGGAAAAAGCCAACCCATCCAATGACGAAGGCACATCAACGGGTGCCACCAAAGTCAAAGTGGATGTTGGTTAGTCATTAAGCGAAAGACTAATATCTCACCCCTCTCCCATCATGGCTGAGGGGCTTTTTTTACCCATTTTTATGGGTGCGAAGGGTGGGAAAAACTCCTCCCATGGTCTCTAAAAATCGAGTGATTCGGGTGACGCTTATGGCTGGGGTGTTTGTTCGAGTGCTTCAAGCGGGTAGAGTTTCTGGTTGGTCACAATCATCACTTGGCGTTCAGGATATTCACGGCGCAGGCGTTCAAAATAATCCCACTCCGGGTCGCGCAGCAAAATAATGTCGTTACGGGCATAAGGGTCAGTTAAAGCCATCAAAGAAGCAATATCTCGCCAGTGATGTTTGCCCCGCACAATCACCATCACGGGGGTATCCGATGAACGGCGGAAGCGCTCTACCTGTTGAATCTGGGCTTGGCTGATGCGTCCATAGCCTTTGAGGGCATACAAACGGTCTGGCGTATAGCCGATGAGCGAAACCACTACCGCAATGCCAAATACGACGTAAACCGCGCTTTCCAAGCGAAAACGGCGCATGAATTGGGCAAGTCCTACCACTCCGGCGGCAGAAACCAGCACTAATGCAGAAGTCATCTCAAAGTAGTAACGGGCGCTATAAACCTGTGCGCCAATCCAGTAGGCCAGATGCACCGTGATGAGACTCGCCGCCAGCAGCAAAAACAGCAGTGACCATTTACGGTGGTGCATGAAAATCAGACCCAGGGGCAGCAGCACCCAACTCACGCCGGGTTGGTCGGTCACACAACCGTTGTTGGGCTGAACTTTCTCTGGCGGATTATCAGGCTGGAGTGTCCACCCGAACAAATCGCGGGCATAACAGGCGGCATCTTGTTTGGCATGTTTCCAACCTTTCTCAATGGTGTGTCCACTGCGCCCATAGTCTTCCCCAAAACCCACTTTGTCATACTTCCAGATGAAGGTATAGAGATTTTTGGTCGGGTCGTCGGTGGCTGCCTCATTAAACGCGGGCCACGTCGCACCAACCAGCAGAGTCACAATCCCCAAGACCATCAAGGGTTTGAGGGTGGCAAAAAGTTCATGGCGGCGGTCAGCCAATGTCCAGACCAAACGTCCGGCACTGTAAATGACAAAAGGAAAGGCAATTCCCACCGCCGAAAGCGGACGCATGGCGATATTGATGCCTAATGAAAATCCGCCAACTGCGCCCCAGAACAGCACCCGTCTACCGATTTCGATACGCCACAGGCTGTAAATAAACAGGGTCACAAAAAACAGGGCGGAAGTATGGCTCATCAGCGTGCCGCTCAAGAGGAGGGAAATCGGGCTGATGGTCATGAGCAGGGCGGCAATCACCCCCGTGCTTTCGTTATAAAGTTCGCGTCCCAAACGATAGACAATCGCCACCGTCAACCCTGCAAAATAGACATTCACTACCCAAGGCAGTTGGGTGCCTGTGCCAAAGGCCAGCAACAAAGGCCAACCGGGGGGATATTTGCCAAAGCGTTTGCCTTCATAATCAATCAAAAAAGGTTGCCAGTAGGCGCGGCGCGGTTCAGGCGAGTCAATCACCACATCGCCCTGTTCAAAAATACGCGCTTGGTAAAGATAGGCAAATTCATCTTCAAGGTGGGGCAAGAACTCAAAGGTATCGCGGGCAACCACCACCGCACCCCACATCGCAAGGTAGGCCAACAAAAGGGCAAGCATCGCTGAGCGTTTCATCGGCGGGGAATTGTACGCTATCCCCTGTGAATGTCAAACGGTTTTCCGATTAACCCTAGCCGATAAACGACATTCAGGCTATGATTGCGCCCGACTTTTAAAGTGAGACAATCAGACGCGCTGACCAAAGAACAAGCCGCAGCGCGGGAGGTTTTGATGAAGGTTATTCTCAAGCAATATGTGTATAAACACGGCGTAGCTGGCGACATCGTGGATGTGGCGGACGGCTTTGCCCGTAATTTTTTGATCCCGCGTGGGCTGGCAGTCAAAGCAACCAAACGCGCTATTGACGAAAATAAGAGTTTGCTAGCTGAATCCGCCATTCGACGTAACGAACTGAACGACCAATTAATCAAGGTCTCTAACCAGATCGATGGGGTGGTGTTGATTTTTGGTCGCAAGGCCGGTTCTAATGGCAAATTGTACGGGTCGGTGACAACCTCGGAAATTGCCCAAGAACTGTACAAAGTCACCGGGGTGGACATCAACCGCCGTCGTATTAGTGACCGTCCTCTGCGTGAACTGGGTACGTTTGATGTGCCAGTGCGGATGGGTGCGGATTTATCTCCCACTTTGCGGGTGACGATTGTACGTGAAGAAGATATGGCAGCCTTCTTGGATGCAGGTGGGGAAGATTTAGGCGATTTGGCAGTGGAAGAAGAAGTTGACCTGTCCATGTTTGATACATTGGACACCTCAGCTGAAGCGGACACACCGAGCGAAGAACCCGCGAACGCCTAAGAAATCCACCAAGCGTCTCGCTGTGACGCTGACTTATGGCACAGGATGAACTGGCTGCTCTGGGTGAAACACTGCGGCAAGCCCGCCTGCAACGTGATCTAACATTGCGGGAAGTGGAAATTGCCCTGAAGATTCGCGCCAAATTTTTAGAGGGTATCGAAAACGGGCAGCCTGACCCCTCGCTTTCCGAAATGCAAGTACGTGGGTTTTTGCGGAATTACGCGATGTACCTACGTCTCGACCCCGATGGTGTTCTGGTAGCCTACGAGGAAGCCAAACATCCCAAACGACGGGGTTTTTTGGCGTTGGGTGGGTCAAAACGCCCAACAACTCCCCTCACCCCAACGCCACAGCGTACCGCCACCCAGCCCATCCCGATTATCGCGCCAGAAGATGCCAATGAAATCCATGAAAAGGCCAATAGAAGCCCCCTACGCCTCCTGCTAACAGCCCTGCTGGTGGTGCTGCTGCTGGGGATGATGGCAGGCGGAACGTATATCGTTCTCAATGAAGTTAGTTCGACCACCGAAACCAATGATGGATTAGTAGATTTGCCGCTTGAAACGGCAACCACAGAGGGGCAGGTGAGTAATCCGGGCGAATTTGCTCTTCCTGCAACGCTGACCCCGACACAGGGAGTGCTGCTGCCAACGATTGCGCCCAATTTTGTAGGGGCAGACAGCCTCAACATTAATGTCACCGCTATCCAGCGCAGTTGGCTGAGAATCACAGTGGATGGCGTAGTGCAATTTCAAGGGGTGCTGCGTCCGGGAACCGGGATTCAATTGGCGGGGCAGGACTCGATTCGGCTACGAACATCGAATGCAGGTGGATTGGATGTGACCATTAATAATCAACCACTTGGAATTCTGGGCGCACACAGCCAAGAATATGACCAGACCTTCACGCTGGATAACCAACTACCGACTCCAACTCCTGTGCCAACTTTGACTCCATTCATGACTCCTACCGGAACCGGAGCAAGCGGGGCAGTGCCAATTTCGCCAAGTGCCAGCGCGACTCAAGTCAGTATTGCCAGCACCACCGCACAGCAAATTATCCAGCCGACCAACAGCAATCCGAACGCGCCGACCCCCTTACCGACGCTTGGCGCATTTAGCACGGAAACCAATACCCCGACCCGTACCCTCACCCCAACTCCGATTACACCCACGGTCACGCCCACCCTGACTTCCACGGTCACTTTTACCCCCACAGAAACGTTGGTGATGCCTGACCGTGTAACCCGTACCCCCCGTCCATAAAATTAGCATGGGATAATCAAAAAGATGAGTTTTTACGACACTGTAGCCCGATTTTACGAAGCGGAAAACCGCGATTTTGCCGATGATTTATTCCTCTACGAAGAATTGGCCGAGGAAACCGGTGACCCGATTCTGGATGTTGGGTGTGGTACAGGGCGGGTCAATTTGCATCTGGCACAGTTGGGGTATCAGACGGTAGGGGTGGACAATTCGCCTGAAATGCTGGCCTTTGCCCGGCGTAAAATAGAGGCGATGCAGTTGAAGGCGGAAGTCGTTGAAGCGGATATTTTTCAGTACAGCGGCAAACAATTTCCATTGATTTTGCTGCCCTTTAATACGCTCATGCACTTTCATGAGCAAACACAGCAAATCGCCCTGCTGCGTCATCTTAAGACTCTGCTCACCGCCGATGGGTTGATGGTGTTTGACTTGCCCAACGCAGGGGAATTGCTCGGCACCGAAAATGATGATGCCATCCGTTTTGAACGGACATTTTTTGAACCACTTCGCGGCAATACAGTGATGCAGCAGTCGGTCAGTACCATTGACCGTGCCGAGCAAAAAATGACGGTGCAGTGGATTTATGATGAAATCATGGCAGACAAAACCATTCAACGAACGGTTGCACCATTGGAACTGCATCTGATTACCGCGCCGGAAATGCGGCTGTTGATGACCGTGGTTGGTTTAGAAATTATGGAGATGATGGGCGATTACGAACATGGTGAATTCATGGATGGCTGCGAACGCATGATTGTGATTGCCCGCCAAGTCAAATGAAACGCTGGTTTTTACTTTTATTGGTTTTGGGGTTAGCCGCATGTGGTGATTTTTTTGAAGCCCCCACGGCAACTCCGGTACGACCTACCTCGCCACTGGTCGCCAGCGCAACCGTTTTGCCTGTCATTTCGCCCGAAGCCAGCAATGTCTTTTTAGGACGGAACGACCCCACTGCCGCAGCCCTCGCAGCCGAAGGTCAGCCCAGCGACGAAGCCCCTACCCCGATTCCACCAACGGATGCTTCCATTCCGATTAATGTGCTGACAGAAGATGGCCTTGTGTTACGTACCCTCTACTATGGCGCACCCATCCAACCCGCCCCGGTTATTTTGATGGTGCATGGGGAAGAAGGGGCAACCGCCGACTTCAGCCTATTCGCGCAAACCCTCCAAACGGCAGGCTATAACGTCATGCTGCTCTATTTACGCGGATATTCGCCTTCACCGGGGGTCGTGGATTGGAGTCTGGCGGTAGAGGACATCAAAACCGCGCTGGATACCTTACAAACCCTGCCGGCTGCTCCCCAGTATGGCGTGTTAGGGTGGGGTAGCGGCGCGATTGCCGCGATGATTGCCTGTGCAGAACATCCCAATTGCAATGTTGCCGTGGGGGCAAATCCGGTGTCACAGGCCAATTTACCATCTTGGGATTCCGCCCTTAATCTCTCTATCCTGCTGCTTGCCAGCGAAGATAACCTCACCACTGCACAAGCCATCGATGCGGCTGCCACAGGCGAGCATGTTCTGGTGGTGTATCCGAGTCTCGTGCTGGCAGAAGAACGGGTACGAACACAGATTATTCAATGGTTTGCCGGAAGAATTTCGCCATAAAAACCGAATTTCTTTTGAATTTTCTGTGAAAATCGTGTAGACATTTTTTTTGCGATTATAATGTTGGTAACAATGAGTAACACAATGGGCAAATTCTATGACTGATGCAGCATTCATCTATCGCCTCAAGCCAACTTCTATTATTGAAGAAATCCCCTCACAACTAGAAAAGAAAGGCCCGCGGGCCAAAATTCTGGTGGTGGAAGATGATTTACACCTCATGGAAGGCATCCAAGAGATTCTGGAACTGGATGGCTATGAGGTGGTGACTGCGCCCAGTGGGGTGGAAGGCATCGAGATTCTCTCCAAACAAGGGAAGCCCATGCCCGACCTGATTATTTCTGACATCATGATGCCGCGCATGAGTGGGTATGAATTTTTTGAAGCAGTGCGCTCCGAAACCAACTGGTTAAGCATCCCCTTTATCTTTTTGACTGCCAAAGGCGAAAAATCCGATATTCGGCTGGGCAAAATGATGGGTGCAGACGACTACGTAACCAAACCGTTCGGGGCGGAAGATTTGCTGGTGGCGGTTTCTTCCAAACTGGAGCGCAACAAACAGCTTCAATCCGTCCTGTCCAAGCAAATCACGGATATTAAGCGCCAGATTTTAACCATTTTAAATCACGAATTCCGCACCCCGCTTACGTATGTGGTGGCCTATTCGGACATGCTCAACAGGGATGCTGACCAGCTCACTGTTCATGAGATGCGCGATTTTCTCAAAGGGGTGGGGTCGGGGGCTGACCGCTTGCAGCGCTTGGTGGAAAATTTCATTTATCTGGTAGAGCTTGAAACCGGTGAAACCGCCAACACCTATGCGTGGCGGAAACGAGTCATTCGGGATGTAAACCCGATTGTGAAATCGGCTCAGCGCTACCTGCAAAACCAGATTGATGCCAGAAAATGTCATGTAGACATTTCCATTGATGAGACACTTTCGCCGTTTGTGGGCGACCAAGAATATCTGAGTGCGGCTTTGATTCGCCTCTTGGACAACGCCATCAAATTTTCACCCGAAGGCGCAACCATCCATGTGCGGGTGTATCGGGACAATGAAAACCGCACCACGTTTGAAATACAAGATTATGGACGAGGCATTCCCCCAGAAGAACTTGAATTTATTTTCAATATGTTTTATCAGATCAACCGGATCCATTACGAAGATCAAGGCGCGGGGTCAGGGTTAGCGATTGTGCGCGGCATCGCCCACATTCATAATGCTGAAATTATCGTGTTAAGTTTGCCGGGGGAGGGCAGCACCTTCCGCTTGCACTTGCCTTACCGAGATTCGGTGGGGTAAGGGACGTTCCCAAACCTCACCCCTTTGAGATGCCGTCAAAGCACTTCATGTTCATGAAGTAGTTTTTGGCGGCATTGGTTATAATAGGCAAAACTTTAGCGGTCATTTTTCGTATAAGAAGGTGACACAAGCAACAGGAGCAGTTGGTCGAATGGCCTCAATATTAGAAAAAGTCAATACGCTGATTTCAGCCAATTTGCACGCATTGGTGGATAGTGCATTGGAAAACAACAATTTAAAAGTCATGGATGAATATATTCGGCAGGCCGAACGGCATATTGATGCGCTGGAAGATTCGGCGGCGACAGTGGGCGGAAATGTCAAAACGCTCAAACGCAAATATGATGAATTTTCCGCGCAGGTCGAAAAACTTGACCGCGATATTGACATGCTGCTGGTCAAAAACAAGGCCGACCTTGCCACCGCCGCCCAAGCCGATTTAAATAACAAAAAGGGATTGGCGCAAGAATATTACGACCAATGGCAGCAGCAGCAGGGCGAATACCAAAAAATTATGGATGCCAAGCTGAAATTAGAAGCGCGGTTGGTGGCTATTAAACAGGAACGCGAACAACTCAAACACCTGATGGAACTGGCCGCTGCCAAGAAAATTACTACCAAAACCATCCGTAGCTTGGATGATATTAGCAAAGTCGGCGACGCGGAAATGTCCTCTTTGAGCGAAAAAATCCGTTCTCAATTGGACAAAGTAGATGCCGAAGCAGAAATGGCAAGTTCACGCTTGCAAAACCAAATTGATGATGTGATTGGCGCTTCTGAAATCGAAAATCAATTGGAAGAACGCCGTTCACGCCTGGGCTTGAATAAGGAATAAGCGTGGCTGAAGATAAAATTTCGCGGGAGGTGCGGAATCGTACCCTGAACGCGGTGGTAAGTTCAGCATTTTTTAGCTGGCAAAGTGCCATCATTATTGCGCTTTCCATTATTTTTTTCGGGTTGGGCTTAACACCGTTTGGCCTGCCTACATGGTTCTGGCTGGTGTTCGGGCTGGTTGCTGAGGCGCTGTATCTGGTGGTTTCAGTGACAGACCCGCGTGTTCAGCAGCGTGCGCTCACGCAGGCGTTGGAATATCAATACAATCCGGCGGATATTAAAAATCGGATGGCACGCGAACGGCTGAATAAGGCGCTGGAATACTACAGCGCCATTCATGGCCTGATGCAAACCCGCAATTATGCCAGCCGCATGGAATTTCAACATACCTTGAATGACATCAGCGATTGGATCGGGTATCTGTATGAATTGGGCAAGCGGGTTGACCAATTTGAAGACAACGATCTGATTAACCGTGACCGGATGCAGGCACGGCAGGAATTGGAAGCGCTGAACAAACGCCTCAAGGTCGAACAGGATGCGCGGGTGCAGAAGGAATTGCAAGAAGCGATTCGGCTCAAGGAAATTCAGTTGAATAACCTGAAAGATTTGGAGTCCAACGCCAAACGCGCTGAAATTGAAATGGACAGTAAATTGTCCGCGCTGGGGACAGTCTACGCGCAATTACAAGTCATTGGCGGAAAAGCCATTGACAGCAGCCGGGTGCAGCGCCTACGGAATGAAGTCCATGACCAAGTGATGGAATTGCAGGATACGATTGCTGCCATTGATGAGGTACAGCAGTACAAAGCCTACTGATGTCCTTTGAGATTCAGCCCGCCTCCTTGTGGGATGTTCACGCGATTCACCTGCTGGAAAAAGAAGTTTTTTACTCAGATGCCTATCCATCTATGGATCTGGCATTTTTGTTTTTAACCCCCGGTACCATCCATTTAAAAGCAGTTACGAATGCTACCCCGTTAGCTGGCTATATTTGCGGTGCAAAAGGCTGGCTTCGGCTGCAACCGGCGTGGATTGTGACCTTGTGTGTCGCGCCGGCGTATCAGCGACAGGGCATCGGACGGGCGCTGCTGGCGGCCTGCGAAGCTAAAATGAATTTTTCTCGGGTACGTTTAACCGTCCGCGAAAAAAACTATCCTGCGATTCGATTGTACGAAAACACTGGCTATGTCTATCTGTTTACCCGTCAGCGCTATTACCGGGATGGAGAAAATGGGTTAGTAATGGAGAAAAAATCCTCCTAATTTTTCGGTGAGTTTTCTTATCAGCAATTCAGCTGATTTATAATTGGATTAGGATGCAGAAAAAGGATCTATCATGGGACGCTATCGGAATACAATTGTCTTTGGGGTGATTGTGTTGGCGGCATGTGGAATTGTCGCACTTGGGCAGTTAGTAAACACCCTCAATTCGGATGATGATACGACCGTTGAACAAAATAATTCAAGCGAAGAAGTTGCTATCCCAGAGGGGGCAGTGGGGATTGTCGTTCAGACAGCCGACACCAAAGAACTCTGGATGAATTTGATGGCAGCGGAATTTAATGCTCAGAATGTCAAACTGGCGAATGGCAAGTCTGTTTTCATTGATGTGCGCCACACCGGGTCAGGATTAAAGCCTGAAATTGAGCCAACGATGTGGAGTCCGGCTATTCAAACGTGGGTGGATGAAGCCAATCAAGACTCGCGTGACCGCACCAACCGCGTGCTAATTAACGAAGCCTGCCCCGCAACGGTTAGCATTCCTGTGGGGATTGCCATGTGGCAGCCAATGGCGGAAACACTGGGCTGGCCTGAACAACCGATTAGCTGGCAAGACATTACCGCGCTGGCTATTGACCCCGAAGGCTGGGGTTCAAAAAATCATCCTGAATGGGGCGATTTGCGTTATGGGCATGGACACCCCGAATATTCTAATTCAGGTCGCCTTTCGATTGTGGCAGAAGTTTATGCCGCGCTGGGCAAGGATAAATCCACCCCCCTGACCATTGACGATGTGTTTAACCCGGAAACGCTTGCTTCTGTTGGCGCAGTGCAAAAACAGGTGTATCACTATGGTCGAATTGATACCGATTTGCTCAAACGCATGACCGAACGGGGCGCAAGTTATCTCCATGCGGTCACGAATTATGAAAGTAATGTTATCCGGTGGAATAACGAACACGCCAGCGAATTACAATTTCCCTTGGTACTCATCTATCCATCGGATGGTACATTCTGGGTTGAGCATCCGATGTGTATTCTGGACAATGCTGAGTGGGTTTCTGATGAGGAACAGGAAGGGGCAAAGCTCTTCTTGGACTATATTTTGCAGGAGGAACAGCAGGCTAAAGCGTTGCAATTTGGGATTCGTCCGGCAGTGGATGGCCTTGCGATAGATAGCCCCGAAAGCACCATTATGCTCGAAAATGGGGCAATTCCCACCATCACTCAAGACAGTGTGCCGAATTTGCCTTACCCACCTGAAGATGTGATGCGCGGGGTGGTGGATATGTGGTATCAGGCCAAAAAACCCGCTACCGTGATCATTGCCTTTGATGTCTCAGGCAGTATGCAGGGCGACCCATTAAAATCGGCAGTTGTGGGCGCACAGGGATTTATCTCTGAAATGCAATTGAATGATGAAATCATCATTTTGGCCTTTAACCACAATGTCTACCGGCTTGAACCTTCTGGCAAAGTGGGGCAAGTTGCCGAGACCTTGAACGACACTGTAGGCGGGTTAATTGCAGACGGCGGAACAGCTCTCTATAACGCCATCATTCAGAGCATGGCAACCGTGGACACCATGCAAACCGAAGATGCTCAAGAGGGCGAGGAACGCATTTACAGCATTGTGGTTATGTCTGACGGTGAAAATTATGCCGAAGATGGCGTGACCGAGTCACAGATGTTCAGTGCATTACCGGATGGCACAGAAGCCGACCAAGTGCATATTTACACGATTGCATATGGCGACGAAGCCAACGTGGATTTGTTAAGCCGTGTGGCAAACCGCACCAACGGCAAATTCTACACAGGCAACACCCAAAATATTGGCGATATCTATTTCCAGATTTCGTCCGAGTTCTAAATCAGTTTCGCAAGACAAGGGGTGCCAATCCTTTGTCTTGCATTTTCCTAATCCCGATGGCTGTAATTGCCTTCAACGATATTTTCATCATTTTTCTGTTTGGTTGTTTGGCTAAAACGATTCTGCAAATGCTCCAGATGTTCGCGCACGACATCAGAGGGAGCCATGCGGATAAAAAATTCAAGCGCTAGGATCGCTACGCCAATGTCATCAACCACGCCCAGCGGCCCTAACACCAATTCTGGAGCAAAATCTATCGGCGAAATCAGGTACAAAAGGGTCAGCGGGGGAATAAGTTTATGAAACAAGCTGACCCTACCATCGGCCATCAACCGCCAACTAAGCGAAAAACGGTCAAAAAGGCGGGCTAATGCGCCGCGTCTATCGTTGTCTGGTTGGCTCATGCTTTTTCTCCATCTCGTTTCATTCATTATACGGAAAACAAGGGTGCGTGTTGCGTCATTAGTTCATCAGAATTTTAAGTGAATGCGTGGGGTCTGCTCACAAAAGTGCCTTTCCTCATGCAGAGCAAATACATTAATGAAGGGTAAATTTTTCTCATATTTTCTCATTTTCAGTTATAAATATTATGAACGTAGAGAAACTGAGAAAGAGTTGTCATGCCGGAACGTATTCTGGTCATTGAAGATGAAGAAAGAATTGCCGAGTTTATTGAACGTGGGTTGCTGTTTGAAGGCTACCGTGTGGATGTTGCCCATGATGGACAGGCAGGCTTGACGATTGCGCGGGAAACCCCGCCAGATATGGTCATCGTGGATTGGATGCTGCCGGGTTTAGATGGGATTCAAGTCTGCGAACGCCTGCGCTCCGCAACCCAGATTCCAATTATCATGCTCACGGCGAAAGGCGGGGTCTCGGACAGAGTGCAGGGTTTGGACTCAGGCGCTGACGATTATGTAGTAAAACCCTTTGCCTTTGAAGAACTTCTCGCCCGGATTCGGGCTTTGTTTCGGCGCAGTACCCCGAACACACGCCCGGAGGTCTTAACTTTTGGAGATTTGCTGTTGGATACGGGGACACATCGCGCCCAACGTGGCTCACGGATTATTGACCTCACGGCTAAGGAATATGAATTGCTCGAACTGTTCATGCGTCATCCGCGCCAAGTGTTGACCCGCGAAGTCATTTTTGACCGCGTGTGGAGCTACGATTTTGGCGGTGAGAGCAACATTATTGAGGTGTACATTCGCTACCTGCGTCAAAAAACCGAATCAGAAGGCGAACCTCGTTTTCTGCATACTGTGCGCGGTTTCGGCTATGTGCTACGCGAAGAAGAATAAGCGGGAGAGGGGATAGACAGATAGGACTATCCCCATCTGTCATCCTCACAGAGAGGTAATGGTTTTAGCAATCCGCAAGTGACCCGGAAAGTGTGGCAAAAATTCGGTAAATTCTTTGTACTTGCCGCCTTCATACTCATTAAGATAGCGTTTTAAGACGCTCACCACGCCGGGCAGAATCAAAACCCCTTTGGCTTTTTTCTCCATCAGGATATAGGCTTGGGCTTCTTGCTGGTTAATCCGTGATTCTAAAAACAAAGCCACCACCCCGCCCACAAACAACCATGTGAATTGTTCGCCCCACGTTGGATAGCGGGTTTTAAAGTCATCGCTCACTGGCAGGTCTTTCTGGGTCACGGGGTCAATGAGTTTAGCGTTTTGACGCAGGTAGGCCAGCATCAATAAACGCACATATTCCGTGAGTGAATTACTGAAGACATGGGCTTTGTCTTCAGTAAAAGGCCACGGGGGATTATCCCCCCATGCGATGCGCGGCGGCACAACTGCCATTAAATCATTCTCAATTCGCGCCCCGACCGAGACATCACTGGGATAAGAAATGTTGGGCATAAACACCAACTGTTCGGAAACATCGCCAAAAAAAGGTCGCAGAAAGTCATAAACATCAACATCTTTTAAAACACTGGCGGCTTCAAGTTGGGCTTTTTCCCATTGGGCGGCATCTTGCTGCCAGATGTCCGTCAACTTGACGGTCTCGTAAAATTCGAGCATGTATTGATTCCAGTTTTGTGGAATCCACGCAGGATTTTCGGCAATGGTCAGTGTAGGCCACGCAAGACGCAGCACATAGCTATACAGAGCTTCAAGGGGCGCATTTTTATTCAGCAAATATTGGGTTTGCATGACTGCGGGATGATTTTTATATTCTTGAAGCGCTTTGGTCGTTGCACGGGCGTGAGCATGAGGACGGTGGCCTTTACGCTGGTGCGCTTTTTCAGGATAGTCTGTGACTGCTAGCAGTGCAGACATCAGACGAATGCGGTCATCAATACGAACAAGAATAGATTTGTGAGCCATGCGAATTTCCCTTGTGGAACACGCTCATTGTACAGCACAAGCGGCTACTCATTCAAACGCATTTTTAACTTCGCGCAAAATTTCACGCACTTCCATCAGAATCTTGCCAAGTTTATTTTGCCCACTGCCATCGGCCCCGCAGCCCCAGTAATAATCGGAGGGCGCGTTTTCAACAATTTCTTCTTCACCAGTAGCAAGCAGAATTTCTCGAATATCCGTGTGGGTTTCAAATTTTTTGAGGACGGCCTGTTTCATGACGGTATCTTTGACTGATTCCCAGTCAGGACGGAGGGGGCGTTTGCGGCTGCGTCCCATACTTGCCGCGATTTTCGGGGAGGGAGTCAGCCGAATTTGTTCTTCGTGTTCTGTTCCCACAAATTTTTGTGCCTGGAAATAATGTTCGCTGGTACGCCAATATTTGCCGTCTATTTCAAAACCATGCGCCGAAAAATTGGAAAAACAGCCATAAGGCACTTCGCGGGCGCTGTAAAAATAAATAGTCATGCCATGCTTTCTCCACCATCTACATGAATGGCCTGTCCGGTGATGTATGAGGCCGCATCGGAACAGAGAAATAAAATCACGCTGGCGACTTCATCAGGCTTGCCCATCCGTTTTTGTGGGATGTGATTGACCTTTTCAACGGGCGAGTCGTCTTCGATATTGGCGGGACAAACGGTATTGACTCGAATCCCATAGGCAGCCAATTCGCGGGCAGATTCTTTGGTTAGGCCAATCAGTGCCGCTTTACTAGCCGTATACGCCACGCTGTTTTCGCGTGGCAGGGGGTGTCCGGCAGTGCTGGCAAGATTCACAATCACCCCGCCGCCTTCCTCTGCCATGACCCGTCCGGCAAGCTGAGTCACAAAAAATGCGCCGTTTAAATTCACATCTAGCACACGCCGCCAATCCCATTCATCGAGTTTGATGAGCGTGCTGAATTTTTCGACACCCGCCGCATTGACCACGATATCAATCCGTTCAAAGGCATCGCGCATGGCTTCAATCATCGGACCGACCATGAGTTTGTTAGACACATCGGCTTGCCAAGCCAGCGCGTTGCCCCCTTGTGCGGTAATTTCATCGGCAATATGTTGGGCGCGGTCTGGGTTGATGTCATTACAAAACACCGATGCACCCGCCTCCGCGAGCGCGAATGCCGTTGCCCGCCCAATGCCTGCCCCTGCGCCTGTGACTAGCGCACGTTTTCCGTTTAAATCTACATGAAAGTTGCTCATATCGTGTATTCTAACAAGCGATGCTGAATTTGGTAGAGGGGCAATGAAATGCTCAAACGGTTTTGGCGGTTGCGCTGGTGGGCCAAGCTCCCGATTTTTTTGCTGGTATTATTGCTCTGCGGGTTAGGTGGATATATCGGATTGCTCTTATACAGCAGCAGTTTAAGCAACAGCAATAAGTACATCCGGCAGTGGATTGACCGACCAGAATCGCGGCCTGAATTGGCGACCACCCGCCAAGCGTGTGGGGATGCCCCGTTTGTGCTGCCATCCGATGGTTTTATCGGGCTACTGTGGAATGACCCTGCCGCCCCCTATTCGGTGCTAAATCGGCATACAGGCATTGATATTTTTGGCGATGGTGACGCGGGCGAAGTGCCTGTTTATGCGGTCTATGATGGTTACTTAACCCGTTTATCGTCTTGGCGTTCCAGCGTAATTATTGAGCATGACGACCCCTTTAACCAAGGCGAAACCATTTTCTCCTATTACACCCACATGGCTTCGGAGGATGGCAACACCTCTTTTGTTGTGGAAGATTTTCCGCCCGGCACCGAACAAGTGTGGGTGGAACAGGGAACGCTGCTCGGTTATCAGGGGAAGTATAGTGGGGCAACCTTTCCGATTGCGCTGCATGTGCATCTGAGTCTTGTTAAAAGTGATGCGAACGGCAATTTTTTAAATGAAGCGGATTTAGGAAACACGCTTGACCCTTCCCCCTATTTCGGGTTGCCTTTGAAATATGATGGCCCGATTGCCCGCCCAATTCGCTGTAAGTGAGGCCTAAGTAGTTAACCCTTTCCCAGTAAGATGCGATAAAATCATTGTCCCAAGAAAGGTTTTATTCATGGCACTTTCTGCTAAAGCCGTTGCGCCAGACCACCAACTCCTTGATGAAACAACGATTTATGAGACCCTTCATGCGGGTTTAGGAGGGCGTTTTACCAAAGCACGGGTGCTGGTATTAATTCCTGACCATACCCGTACCATGCCCCTCCCGCAGCTTTTCCGCCTGATGGTAGCGACCTTACATGATACAGCCCAGCTTGATTTTATGGTTGCGCTGGGAACCCATCCCCCACTTTCGCACGAGCAACTGACGAAATTGGTGGGGATTACGCCGGAAGAAGCTCAGGGGAAATATGCCCATATTGGCTTACTCAACCATGTATGGGATGATCCCGGTTTGTTGCGCGAACTGGGAACGCTGCCCCGCGAACAGATTCAACACATTGCCGGAAAAGTCTGGCATCCTTCGTTGGGCGGAGATGTAACCGTGCGAATTAATCAACTCGCCATGACCTATGACCAAATCATCATTCTCGGGCCAACCTTTCCCCATGAAGTGGTGGGATTTTCTGGTGGCGCAAAATACCTTTTCCCCGGTATTTCTGGCGCTGAAATGATTAATGTAACCCATTGGTTAGGAGCGCTGATTACCGTTTTAGACACCATCGGCATTGAAGATACACCGGTGCGGCAGATGATTCATGCGGCTGTGGCGCTTGTACCTGTCCCAACCATGCTGGTCAGCGTGGTGGTGCAAAAACAGGGATTGGCGGGTATGTTCATCGGCGATCTGTACAGCGCATTTCATGAAGCCGCCCAACTTTCGTCCCGATTACAAATTACATGGCTGGACAAGCCCTATCAAAAGGTGCTTTCGGTTGCGCCTGCCATGTATGACGAACTATGGACAGCCGCCAAAGCCATGTACAAATTGGATCCCGGGATTGCCGATGGCGGAGAAGTTGTTATTTATGCGCCTCACTTGGATAAGGTCAGCGATGTTCATGGGCGTTATATTTATCAGGTGGGCTACCATGTGCGTGATTATTTTCTTGACCAATGGGACACGTTCAAGGACATCCCGCTTGGGGTACTGGCACACAGCACCCATCTTAAGGGCAGCGGCAGCATGGACAATGGAACGGAAAAACCGCGTATTCAGGTGACTTTGGCTTCCAAAATTTCCCAGGAGGATTGTGAAAAGCTCAACCTCGGGTATATGGACTACCGCAAAATCAAACCCGAAGATTATCAAGACCGTGAGGGAGTCCTGTATGTGCCTAAAGCGGGCGAAATGCTCTACCGAGTGAAAAAATGAACGTGTTACTGGTTCTGGATATTGGCAGTTCATCGGCACGGGCGATGCTGTTTGATGAGCAAGCCCGCCCGCTTGAGGGTGCGGTTGTGCAGCACCCTTACGAGTTTGAGACTTTTCCGCCCGGCAGCGCGACTCTGGACGCATTGATGCTGCAACGCGAAGTCGAAAGCTGTATTGATGAAATTTTGCAGCACCCGCAGGCAAAAGCCATCCAAGCAGTTGGCATGACCACGTTTGTAGGCAATGTGGTTGGTTTGGATGAACACCACCGTCCTATCACTCCCATCTACAGCTATGCCGATACACGCAGTGCGGAGGATGTGGCTTTTTTACGCGAAAAAATAGACATTGAGGCCAATCACCAGCGCACAGGCACGATTCATCACACCGCTTATCTGCCGGGGCGCTTACAGTGGCTGCGCCGCACCGAACCAGCGATTTTTTCCCGTGTCGCTCACTGGACAGATTTTGGGACATATTTGTATGCTCAGTGGTTTGGAACGCTGCGGGCTTGTTATTCTGCGTCGTCATGGAGTGGGATGTTGCACCGCGAAAAACTGGTCTGGGATGATCACTGGCTAACTCTGCTGGGATTAGACATGGCCTTTTTTCCGCTACTTGCCGATTATGATGCTGTTCAGCAGGGCTTGGCTACAGAATATCGCCAGCGATGGTCTGTGCTGAAAGATGTGCCATTTTTTCTGCCCATTGGGGATGGCGTGGCTGCCAATGTGGGGTCAGGGGCGGTCACACCCCAACACATCGCTCTCACGGTGGGAACAACGGCGGCGCTCAGAATTATTTCTGACGAGACTCTGCCTCATGTACCGCAAGGATTATGGAGCTACCGCGTCAATCAAAAATTGCACCTCATTGGTGGAGCAACCACCGAAGGCGGAAACATTTTTAGCTGGGTGCGTGATACGCTCAATATTGCGGATATAAGTGGGTTTGAAGCTGAAATTGCCTCACGCACCGCCGACAGTCACGGATTAACTTTTTTACCCTTGTTGGGGGGAGAACGCAGTCCGAGTTGGTCGCTGGGGGCTACCGGGTCACTGGTTGGACTCCGCCTCAGCACTACCCCCGTAGAAATTGTTCAGGCAGCACTGGAAGGGGTGGCACTGCGCCTCTCATTGGTGGAAGAACAGCTCAAATCGCTGACCGGGGAAGCCGTAGACATCATGGTTAGCGGCGGGGCGGTGCGAAAATCGCGGGTATGGACACAAATTATTGCCAACGCACTGAACCACCCCCTCCACATTCTGGATGAAGTCGAATTAACTGCTCGCGGTGTCGCTATTTTAATGCTTCACCGTCTGTCAGGTCACGCGCTCACTGATTTTCCCCCTCATGTAGAATTGCTTGTCCATCCTCAGCCCGAACATGTTAGTGCGTTAAACGCTGCACGCCAGCGACAAATGACTCTGTATAGAAAGCTCATCGGATGAATTCACAAGACTATCAACAATTTACGGAACAACTGAAACAAAATCTCGATAACAACCCGCATGTGGTGGGTTTGGTCGCGCTTGGGTCGATGGCGCAAACCGACCATCAACCGGACGCATGGTCTGACCATGATTTTTTTGTGGTGGTGGAATCTGGCCGTCAAGAGGATTTTCGACAGGATTTACACTGGTTGCCCTACCCCGAAAATATTTTGTTGTCCTACCGGGAAACCGCGCATGGCTTAAAAGTTTTTTACCGCCATGGACATTTGATTGAATTTGCGGTTTTTGACACGGTAGAACTGCACCTCGCCAAAGTGAATGCTTACCGCGTGCTGCTCGATAAGGCCGATTTAGAAAATGCCCTCCACCAGATTCAAGCCGCCTCCGCCAGCCAACCACCCACTGATGAATTTCTGGTAGGACAGCTGCTAGCGCATCTTTTTGTGGGGGCAGGGCGCTACGCACGCGGCGAACAAATGAGTGGACATATCTTCATTAAAACCTATGCCCTCTATGACTTGCTCACATTGATTGCAAAATATCACACGGACACTTCCCATCTGGACAACCTTGATTCGTACCGCCGTTTTGAATTTGTTTTTCCTGAAATGGGTGCAGACCTGAATAAAATTTTGCTGCTGCCGCCCATTCAAACCGCGTTGGCCTTTCTCGATATGCTTGAGTCCCAGTTTGCCCATCGGTTGCCAAATTATCCGGTAGAAGCGGTGGAAATGGTGCGCGGTTATCTGCAAAAAATCTAGGAGTTGCAGCCTTTGAGAGGGGTGTTTGCCTAGCGCTATTGCGAGAAGTATCTAATATGATATTTTCGTCGTGTGCTGAGACCAAATAGCAGGGCAAGCAAACACTGAATAATGTAGCACATTCTCAGTAAAGGAAATGATTTTTTTCGTTTTATTGATAAATTTTTCACAACTAAAACATAAATTTTAATATATAATAATTTTGTCTGAACAAAGGATAAAATTAAATGAACTCAGAACTTAAACAAATTGCTGAGGCTATTAAAAATGGGGACAAAACCCTTGCCCGCCAACTGCTAACCCCTCTAATGAAAAATAATCCATCAGCAGATGTATGGTATTTGGCTTCTAAGGTAGCAACCAGTCAAAACCAAACGATTAAATTTTTAGAGCAAGCATTAGAACTTGACCCATTTCATAAGTGGGCAAATATTGATCATGAAAAATTACAACGAAAGGATAGTATTGATTCAGATTTAGAAAAGTATAAGCAGGCTCAAATATTCTATAATAGAGGATTAAAATACCATGAAATAGGTAATTCGCTTTTGGCCTTAGAGAACTACTCTAAAGCTATTTCAATATATCCTAATCATAGTGATGCCTATTACCAAAGAAGTGCAATAAAATATGAACATTTGGATTTACAGGGAACTTTGGATGATTATGAGACCGCTATAAAAATCAACCCGCAGCTAAAAAATATCAATCCTAAGAGATACGCACTATGCTATTTTAGTAAAGCCCAGATATATGCTTCTGAGATGAAAGTTACGGAAGCTATAGATTTATTCACTAAATGTATAGAACTGAATAATAATTTTGCACCTGCTTATATTAATAGAGGTTGGATATTTTACTTAGATTTAGATCCAAATGTAAAGTCTCATTCTACAATTGTAGAAAAAGCTCTCTCAGATATCGAAGAGGGGGTTAGGCTGAATCCTAAGCTAAGCTCAGGCTATGATTATCATTTTAGAATTCTTTACTTTTCAAAATTGGATTATCCTAATCTAGTATCTTTGCCTCAGAATAGAAATGAAAAATATTTTTCAGAGAATGATGGTGGTGAATTTTATTTTCTGAGCGGACAAAAAAGGCTGGCTGCTAAAAAATTTCAGAGGGAAAATCAGAATCAAGCCGATTCTCAAGATAATACTTTTTTAGCCACTATATATGATTTTAATAAAGCGATTAAACAAAATCCTACTTATGCAAATGTTTATTCTGAACGGGGTAATGTGTATTGGGAAATCCAAGACTTTGACAAAGCTATATCTGATTGGGAAGTTGCAACAAACCTAGGATTAGATTGTACTTCTGAGCTTGCAGAAGCATACAGAGTAAGGGGAACTATTAGTCTTACAAACCAAAAATATGAGGATGCCATCAAAGATTATACAAATTTCCTAAATTACTACCCATCGAATGGGAAAATCTATCTATTACGAGGTATATGCAATTTTTTGTTATTTCTTTCATTTTCTGATTCGGTAAAATTTACAAAATTCATTGAAGATATTAACAATGCCCACAATTTTATTAACTGCTTTGGAAATAATCATACAAATTCGATAGATTTATTCAATAAACTGCAATACGCTGTAGATAATTTTGCTAGAGCAAATCATGAAGAAAAGCAACAGAGACTTCGTGAGGTTCTCATTTCAATTGAACCGCTCATGCAAAATGTAACCTTGAATTTTTTCTCATAACATTTTGTGGTTTAGTGTCTTGACAAATCAATTTTTCGTCGCATATAATGCAGGCACAATCGAACACTTCAAAGGCTGTGAACGGGAGTAGTAAACGCCACTCCGCAGCGAATCGGGGATGGTGTAAGCCCGATACCCGCGTTGAACTCGCCCGGAAGCCGCGCAGATGAACAAAGAGTAGTTTGCGCCGTGTAACGCCCGTTAAGCGTCGAATGAAGTGGGTAGGTCTATGGGCCTATAGCTCAGCTGGGAGAGCGCTTCAATGGCATTGAAGAGGTCAAGAGTTCGAATCTCTTTAGGTCCACTTTTATAGCTACCAATGAGGGTGGTAACGCGGAATCCCTTCCGTCCCTTTTTTGTACGTATTCATTGCGTATGAAAAAAGGTGATGGAAGGGATTTTTAGTTTTTGTGTGTTTTGTGTACACTCTAAATAGATGTCCTCGTTAGTAGCCAAACCGGAAAGAGATATCATGACGAAAACAGCCGAAAAAAAGCAGCGTTCGCTTCTTGATAGCCTTCTTGAAATGCTGGAGTCGCTTGGCAAACTCCTAAAGCCGAACGAACCTGCCCGTGCGCCTGTTCCCGTCCGTAATACCAAAAGCAAGCATAAACAAAGGTGAGCTAAAACGAGGAGAACATATGACCATCCCTACCGAGTATAACTCTAAGCAAATTGAAAGTTATTGGTCAGAAAGGTGGGAACAAGATGGTCTATACCGTTCCCGCGTTGACTGGTCAAAACCCAAACACTACGCTCTGACGATGCTGCCCTACCCTAGTGGGGATTTGCATATTGGTCATTGGTTCGCCATGACCCCTTCCGATGCCCGCGCCCGCTACATGCGAATGAAAGGTTATAACGTCCTGTTCCCGATGGGCTTTGATGCCTTTGGCCTGCCTGCCGAAAATGCCGCTGTGCAGCGCAATATTCATCCGTGGAAATGGACATACGCCAATATCGAACGGATGCGTAAACAATTACGCAGCATGGGAGCGATGTTCGATTGGGAACGCGAAGCAGTCAGTTGTGACCCGAACTATTACCAATGGACAGAATGGTTTTTCAAGGTGTTTTATGAAAACGGCTTGGCCTATCGTGGCGAAGCGATGGTCAACTGGTCGCCCACCTTGCAAACGGTTCTGGCAAATGAACAGGTCATTGATGGCAAAGATGAACGTACAGGCCAACCGGTTATCCAAAAATTGATGACCCAGTGGTTCTTCAACATCACCCGCTATGCCGATGAATTGCTGGACTACAGCCAATTGGATTGGCCCGAGATGATTATGAACATGCAGCGCAACTGGATTGGACGCAGTGAAGGCGCACATGTCACTTTTAAATCTGAACACGGCGATGACATCACCATTTTCACCACCCGCCCCGATACCTTGTGGGGGGCAACCTTCATGGTATTAGCGCCAGAACATGAACTGGTGCAAAAAATCACTACGCCCGAACAAAAAGATGCGGTTGAAGCCTATATTTCAGCCGCAGCCCGTAAAACCGAAATTGACCGGATGGCAGAAGACCAAGAAAAAACAGGTGTTTTCACCGGCGGCTATGCTATTAATCCGGTCAATCAGGAAAAGATTCAGGTGTGGGTTGCCGATTATGTGCTGATTACCTATGGCAGTGGCGCAATTATGGCCGTGCCAGCCCATGACCAGCGCGACTTTGATTTTGCCCGTCAATACCATTTGCCGATTCGCGTTGTCATCCAGCCCGAAGGTGAGGACTTGAATCCTGAGACAATGGTTGAAGCCCATTCCCATGAAGGCGTGATGGTCAACAGCGGGCATTTTAACAGCACAAGGGCATCGAATGACAAAGGCCGCAAAAATCCCGCCATTAGCGCCGTGATTGATTGGCTGGAAAAAACAGGTATTGGCAAAGAAGCGGTCAATTACCGTCTGCGCGATTGGCTGATTAGTCGTCAGCGCTATTGGGGGTCGCCCATCCCGATTGTGCATGGCGAAGATGGTCGCATGGAAACCGTACCGGATGAAAAACTGCCGGTGGTGCTGCCAGAAGATGTCGAATTTATGCCCACAGGCCAGAGTCCCTTGAATTATCATCAAGGGTTTTTGAACACCACCACCCAAGATGGCAAACCTGCCCGTCGTGAAACGGATACGATGGATACGTTTATGTGTTCGTCATGGTACTACTATCGTTATCTGAGTCCGAATTATGAGGCGGCAGCCTTTGACCCCGAAGAAGCGGCCTATTGGCTGCCGGTGGATGTGTACACAGGTGGGGCGGAACACGCCACCATGCACCTGTTGTATGCGCGTGAATTTACCAAAGCCATGCGTGATTTTGGCATTTTCAACGATACCGCCGAAGCCATGCGCCGTCATGGACGTAACCCGGAGGGTGTGTTTGATGAACCCATGCTGACTTTGCGGAATCAGGGACAGATTCTGGGAGAAGCGCGGGCGGGGCATGTCATCATGGCTTCGGGTTGGTTTGAAGATGAAAAACTGTTTGCTGATAAAGTTCAGGTGATTGACCGCAGCGCTGACATTCCCGTCGATTTTGATGGGGTGGTCGGTGAAATTGTCCGCCGCACCGAACGCATTTTGACGGTCAACACAGGGACGGTCAGTGACGAAAATTGGGTCACAGTGGAAGTCGTCGAAAATGCTGACATTGACATCCCCGAAATTGAAGGGCAGAACAATGTCAATCAATTGAAACACCGCTTAGAAGTGCAGCGCATGTCCAAGAGCAAGGGCAACGTTGTCAATCCCGATGAACTGGTCGCAAAATATGGCGCAGACACAGTGCGAGCCTATTTGATGTTCGCGTTTAAATTTGAAAAAGGCGGCCCGTGGGACAGTCAGGGTATTCAAGGCGTGGTGCGCTGGCTGGATGATGTTTGGGATATTGTGCAGGCGGGCGCACCGCAAGGCCAACCCGACGAAAAAGCCAACCGCGATTTGCTGCGGAAAACCCATCAAACCATTGCCCGTGTGTCGGATGGCTTAGAAAAATTCAGCTTCAATACGGCTGTTGCCTCTTTGATGGAGTTGAAAAATACGCTGCAACAAAGCATCAAAGCCAAAAATATCAGCGCGGAGGCTTGGCACGAAACCGTTCAAACCATGCTGCTGTTGATGTCCCCCTTTACACCGTTTGTGGCCGAAGAATTGTGGGCAAAAATCGGCGGAGCATATAGCATCCATACCCAGGTGTGGCCTGTCTACAATGCCGAAATCGCTGCCGAAGAAGAAGTCACGCTGGTGGTGCAGGTCAATGGGAAAGTTCGTGACCGTATCCCTGTGGCGGCAGATATTTCTGAAGAGGATGCCAAAGCAGTCGCCTTAGCCTCGGAAAAGGTGCAGGCGTTGATGAACGGGCATGAACCCAAGAAGGTTATCTACGTGGCACGTGGCAACATGGTTAGCATCGTGCTGTAAACTTTGACCTTCAAAACGAGAACGGCGCTATTTTTCAGGCTTGGAGAATATCGCTGTTCTCCCATTTTCCCTTACAGTTTCTAAAAAATAAGAAATTGGACAAAAAAGGGGTGGGGCTTTTTATCGAACCCATTTTGGCTTAAGCCGACGATTAAAGGTATTCGACCCGATTTTTCATTTCGCCAGGAGTATAGACGGCATGAAGAAGTTCTAAACCTTTAACCCAATCTCCAATATAGTGCTGGTCTTGCTGTCCAAAGACAATGCCTGCATGGTCAATTTGTTCAGAGGCCAATTGAATATAATCAGCATCATGGGTACAGAGAACATGACCCATTTCAGTTGCACGCTGCAAATGGTTGACATCTGCATCCCCTAGCAAATTTAATTCACGGACAGTGATTACCTCAATCCCCCGTTTGCGTAATTGTTGAGCGATAATAACTTGTACATTTTCATCAAGGTAAAAGCGGATTTTCTTGGCTTCCAACACGTTTTTCCTTTAATTCCCGCGCTGTCATAATTTGCAAACGAATGTCCTCGTCCAAATCTGGCTTATGCTCATAGTAATAAGCCAATGCCGCGTATACCTGTCCTAACGAAACGCCATAGTCACTCGCAATTTCGTCCGGCGTGCGCTGGTGAAACAAAGTTGCCATCACAATATCCGTTACGCGAATCCCCGTTCCAACTAGACAAGGCCGTCCCTGTCGTACTTTCGGGTTTGAGGCAATCAAGTTAATGCTTAAAACTGTTTCCATCGTATCACTCTCCTTAACGACCTTACGGACAAGTTTAAGACATTTTCCGTCCCCAATGTACGGCCATGGTTCCTAACATGAATCGTTGATACTGGACATCAGCAAAACGGGCATTTCGCATCAGCGCGGCAAAATCGTCCGGGGTTTTGAAGCGCATGGTGCTTTCTGGCAAATAGGTATAAGCATCCGGGTCTTTCACGATGAAATTCCCTAACATGGGGATGATGTATTTCAGGTGAATCAGGATAAACGGTTTGAGCAAATTATCCGGCGGTGGAGAAGTATCCAGTGTTGCCATGATTCCGCCCGGTTTTAAAATCCGATATTGTTCCGCCAGCGCCCGTTCAATATCCGGTACATTACGGAATAAATAGCCACTCACAATTGCGTCAAAGGTGTTGTCAGGAAAAGCCAGATTCAACCCGTCCGCCCCAGACCAGAAAACTTTTTCACCCATCGGACGGCGTTTCCCGACTTGCATCATCGGCAGCGCGAAATCACCCGCCACGACTACGGCATCGGGATAATTTTCCCGCACCACAAAGGCAATATCTCCTGTTCCCGCCGCAATATCCAGAACTTTGGCATTCTTGGGCAGTTTTAACTGCGCCACCATAAACCGCCGCCAGCGCATATCCTGCCCAAAGGTCATCAAGCGGTTCATCAAATCATAGCGGTGGGCAATGCGTCCGAACATCGCCTGTACATCGTAGGAAGATTTATAGCCCTTGCTCATTTGTGCCTATTTTCACTAAAAGGAAACCTGTTGTGGATTATAGCAGGGTGGGTAGGTCAACTGCCTACCCGACAGGCAATTTTATTGGGGTGGGGTTGTGTCCTCAAACACATCCACAAAAATGAGTTCAACCAGCGTCCCCGCGTAGCGCATCAAGTCTTGTCCGGCTTCAACCCCTGCCTCTGAACGCAGCGCCGCATCTAAAGTGTTAAAATCCTCAAAATAAAATTCCAAACACCGATAATAAGGCGAATGTCCCCCCGGCCCGCCCAGCACCATATTGGCTTGTCGCCGCAAGATACCGGGCATTTTTTCCAAGAGTGCCAGATTGGTGGTGTAATTCGCTTCAAAATCCGGGATGTAATCGGGCTTTTTGTAGAGAATCATCAACTTGACCATCAGCGTCCCACCATCATTAATCCATTGGCTGCTTCGGGGATCGTGAGATTCAAAAATTGTGATGGGTCAACCCACAGGCCATTCACCGTCAGCTCAAAGTGCATATGTGCGCCCTGTACCCGTCCGGTTGCCCCGACAAGGCCGATAATATCGCCTGCAACCACGCGCTGCCCCGGCACCACATAAATTTCGCTCAAATGCGAATAGCCGGTGAGAACTCCCCACCCATGATCAATCACCACATGATTGCCGCGAATGGGCAGGCGTTGAGCAAACACGACCACCCCATTGCCAGAAGCCAGCGTGTTTTCCCCCAGATTGGCGCGATAATCCACCCCCGTATGACGACTTTCCAGCACCCCCTCGTTGTAGGTTCGAATCCCGCCAAACGTCGAAATTTGCGGGCCCAAGACGGGCAGTTGCAGCGCCCCTGTCCAATACTTTTGCTGGCTTATTCGCCCATACACCCGCACGAGGGTATTTAATTCTTCGCGGTTGGTATTGGCATCTAATAGATCGGTTTGTTCGTAGGGAATAGCGATATTTTGATAATCAAAACTGCCCCACACAATTGAAACCACATCGCGCTGCGGTGGATTACCCGTTTCCCCTGACCATGTATATACATCTACCGGGATATCTGCACCGCGAGTTGCTTCCATATCCACCACGAGAAAGCCTACCCAATCGCCCTCGTTAGTCGGATACATCGGATATACCCGTCCATCAAACAACACCTGCATCCGGGTGGTATCGCCCGGTGCAACCACACGGATAATCCCGGTGCGTCCCTGCTGAATTTCTTTGGGCTGAATTTGTATCAGGAGGTTGACTTGTGCCTTGCTAACGGTTGGATGAGAAAAAGCCAAGATAAGAACCAGAAGGAGCGGAAAAAGGAGTAAAAACTTTCGCATACATCGCCTCAACATGATTGGTGAGCATTGTATCACACCCCGTTTGCGTCATGAGAGCGCCTAATTTTAAAATCGCAAGCATGATATGATAGAAATAAATTGATGAATGCAGGATAGACCATGAGCCAACCCTACTATGTGAATCCCCGCCCTGTCCCCGACAGTGTAAACCCGTGGTTTATCCGCGTGGCTTTGCTCACGGGAACGGGGGTTATCCTGCTATTTTTTACGCTGCTGGCATTGCTGGCAGGGTATCAATTCATGTCCCAAGACCAGATTTATCCCGGCATTTCGCCCATTTACGGGGTTAGTCTTAGTGGCATGACTCGTTCAGAAGCCGTTGCTGCTTTACGCAGCCAACCTAACTACAGCGATGAAGCCACCTTTGTTTTTCAATATGGCGACCAGCAATGGGAATATACGGGCAAGGAATTAGGCATCACTTTTGATGTCAACGCGACTGTCGATGCAGCATATAACGTTGGGCGAGATGGCAACTGGGCGCAAAATCTCAATGCACAATTGGCAGCATGGCAAAGCGGCGCACCTGTCGCCCCGGTTATTCGCTATAACCAGACCGAAGCCGAAACACTCATCCGCAATATGGCAGAAAATTACATCAATCAGCCTGTCATGGATGCAACGCTTACTTTGCAAAATGGTCAGGTCATTTCCACACCCAGTCAGGTAGGCTTAGTCGTAGATATTGACCAGACGATGCAGCTTCTCCAGCAGGAAATTCTGGCAATGAATACGCGCAGCATCATCAATTTGAATGTTGAAGTTGCCCAGCCCGCGATTGTCAGCGCAGATGAAGCCACCGCCGAAGTCCAAGCCGCGCTGAATGCCGAAGGGGTGCGCTTTTATGTACCCGCAGAATATGGCATCGCGGCAGGCCCTTGGATTGCCAAACCGATCTCCATTGAAAATATGCTGCGAATTGAACGCATCGACAATGAAGATGGTACAGCTTATTATGATGTTTACATCACCCTCGACCAAGCCCGCGAATTTCTAGTCGGGCTGACCGAAGAACTCAGCCGTGACCCCCAAAATGCCCGTTTTGTTTTTAACGACCAGACCCGCCAATTAGAAGTCATCGAAAGCAGCGAGAATGGCTTGGGATTGAACGTTGAAGCCACGCTGCAAAAATTCCCCGAAGCCGTTTTTTCAACCACTGACCGCAGTGTTCCGCTGATTTTTGAGGAAACTGTTCCGGTCATTAACGACAATGCCAAAGCGGTTGATTTGGGCATTACCGAATTGGTGGTGCAAGCCACGACCTATTATTTCGGCTCAACGGCTGCCCGCCGCGCCAATATCGAAGTGGCGACTTCACGGATTCATGGGGTGGTTATTCCGCCCGGCGAGGAATTTTCCTTCAATCAATGGCTTGGTGAAGTCAGTACCGAAGAAGGCTTTGAAGAAGGGCTGATTATCGTCGGTGGGCAGACCATCACCGGGGTAGGCGGTGGGGTGTGTCAGGTGTCCAGCACCGTCTTTCAGGCGGCTTTTTATGGCGGATTCCCGATTCTGGAACGCCATCCACACGGCTACCGTGTGGGCTACTATGAATCCGGTGAGGGGCCGGGCATGGATGCTACTGTCTATTCGCCTGTCGTGGATTTCCGCTTTTTGAACGACACCCCCTATCATCTGCTGGTTGAAGGGTATGTGAATCCCGGCAGCAGCACCGTCACCTTTAAATTTTACAGTACCAGCATGGGACGGCGGGTCGAAAAAGAAGGCCCGGTTATCAAAAATGAAAAAGCCGCCCCGCCCGCTGTTTATCATGCCGATTCTTCGCTTTCGCCCGGTCAAATCATCCAGACGGATTATGCGGTTGCGGGGGCAGAAGTCTACGTCTACCGCACCGTCTATCAAGGCGATGAAATCATTATTGAGGATGAGGAATTTTTCAGCAATTACATCCCATGGCCGGCCCAATTCAATGTCGCACCGGAAGATGGGCGCGTCAACGGGTAAATTTCGGACAAATTTTACCGCTCCCCTCCCCGCAACGGCAGGGAGGGGGGTGGGGTTATACCCCGTATCGTCCGGCTAACCACTCCATCCAGCCGATTTTCCCATATTTTTCCTGCGGAATCGTATGCAATCCGGCGCGATACGCTGCTGAAATACCCCCCGGCACAGGGAGCTGAACATAGGATTTTTTACGTCCTTGTGCCGCTAACCATGTTTGCGCCAGATCCTCCAACCGATGCACCTGTGGCCCACCGATATTCAAGATGCCGTTGGTCGGTTTTTGGCTGGCAACGTGGGTGATAAACGTGCTGACATCCTGCAAATCAATCGGCTGGAACTGCCAGTGAGCAGGCAAAACCCCCACGGGCAATTTCATCATCATGTTTAACAGCATTTCAATGAAATAGTGAAACTGTGTGGCGCGAACAATCGTGTAGGGAACCCCGGATTGTTGGATAAGCTGTTCGGTTTGATATTTGATTTTGAAATAGGGCAAAGGGTGTTTGTCCACCCCCACAATCGAAACATAGATAAAATGGCGCACATGCGGTGCCGCTTCCAGCAAACGTTGTGTTCCGGCAATATCCACCGCTTTACTTTTAACCGGATGACTTGCGGCGTGAATCACAACCTCTACGCCCTCAACCGCTTGGTGCAGTCCTTCGCCAGTGCTTAAATCGCTTTGCACGGCATTTGCCCCGGTTGCATGTCGGCTGGTAATCCGTACTACGTTTCCTGCCGCTTGTAATTGAGGGACAAGCACCTGTCCGAGTTTGCCTTGACCACCTGTAACGAGAATCATTGTTCCGACTCCTTCGGGATATGTTTCAACTTTTCGGGATTCATCAGGTTAAAAATGTTCTGGATGCGGTCATCCACCACATGAAAAGACATCACACTGAACGGCTTCATATCCACATAAGTGAAAATGCCAATTTGTC
The DNA here is from genome assembly GCA_964639245.1 of uncultured Anaerolineae bacterium. Classification (GTDB taxonomy): domain Bacteria; phylum Chloroflexota; class Anaerolineae; order Aggregatilineales; family J027; genus SB15. Next base: position 68,812 of record CAZXCU010000006.1, on the reverse strand, counting down.
CGTTGACTTCCCCGATTCGCCATGTCAAGCCAGCAGGCACCACCTTGAGAATATTGAGCAGATAGGTTGCCACCGTTTTCGCCCCGCGTACTGGTTTGCGTGCCGCATGGGGAATCGCGCCGCCAGTGTCTGTTTGCAGCACAATATCTTCTGCCAGCAGCGCCAGCAGTCCGTCCAAATCGCCTGTTGAACACGCCTGTAAAAAGCGTTGGGTCAATTTTTGTTGTTGTTCACGGGTCGCATGGAAACGTGCTTTTTCTGCATGAAGACGCTGCTGAGCGCGGCTAACAATTTGCCTGCACGCGGCCTCGTCCTTGTTGACCATCTGGCTGATGTCTGCATAGTCGTAATCAAAGACCTTCCGCAGCAAAAAAACTGCCCGTTCAATTGGAGCAAGGCTTTCCAGCATCACCAGAAACGCCATCGAAACCGCATCCGACAAGGCAACGGTATCTTCTGGCTTGGGTAGAGAGGAAATCAGCGGTTCAGGCAGCCAAGGGCCGATATATTCCTCCCGTTGCACCCGCGCCGAGGTGAGGTGGTTAATGCACAGATGCGTGATTGTGGTGGTTAAATATGCCTTCGGAGATTCCACCACAATCCCTTCCACTTTTTCCCAGCGCAAATAGGTTTCCTGTACCATATCTTCCGCATCCATCACACTGCCAAGCATGTCATAGGCAAGCGTAAACAGCAGAGGCCGCACCGCGTTAAAAATTTCAACTTTGTTCATAGCGCACCTGTGGGAGAATCCCCCATGTCCCAATGACTATTCCAATAGCTTCCAAGAGCATAATCGTCAATGCAGTTGCCTGAAAAACAGGGACGGTGCTGTGGTCGGGTACATGCGCCACATGGTCAGGACTAATAGCAATGAAATGGTTGTACACACCGAACAGCAGCGAACCGAGCATCGACAAGAATAACAGCCAGAACCCGCGTGAAAAATGATCCCGTGTCAATTCGCGCACCGCCAACAATGGCATCAGGGTAATCACCCCCCCGATATACCCCGCTTGTAACAACGAAACCGGCACGGGAATCACCAGATGCACAAGACCATGAATCCCCGACACCACCAGATGCACCAGCACCAACACAATCGCCATCGTTGATAAATTGTTGCTCACCTGTACACATCTCCTTGTCTACCAGATAAGACAAGTGAGTCGTGTTATTTGTGACAGGAATGTACAAAATTCTAAAAGGGTATCGAAGGGTACGCTTTTAATCAGTGTCGAAATAGAAACTCATAAAAACTTATAAAAAACGGAACTGATGCTCGGAAGGCGGTGTCTCATTTAATAGAACAGGAGATACCGAGATGAAACACTTTTTTCGCTTTTTACTCATCCTCAGCGTGCTTGTGACAGGGACAACCAGCGCCCTTGCTTCTGAAACTACTGCTCCGATTGAGTCCATAGTTCAGCAATGGACTCCGTGTGCGGGTGCGCCAGCAACGCGGTTGGCGGTGAATGGGTTAGCCCGTGTGACCCCCGGTTTGCCGAATAATATCCGCCAAGATCCGTCAGGTTCATCCAAACGGGTGGGACAAATTCCCGGTGGTAGCGTATTCACGGTGATTGGCGGGCCGTCCTGCGCAGGCAATATGACATGGTGGCAGGTGAATTATAATGGGGTGATTGGCTGGACTCCCGAAGGAACCGGCAGCACCTATTGGGTTGAACCCTATAACAATCCGTCTGTGTGTACACCGAGTGTGCCAGCGCGGTTGGTTGCAGGCACGTATGGGCGTGTGACCCCCGGCGCAGCGAATAATCTTCGCAGCAGTACGTCAACCACTGCTACACGAGTCGGACAAATTCCCGGCGGCAGTGCATTTAAAATCATCAGCGGCCCACTGTGTGCTGAAAATATGTCGTGGTATCAGGTCAGTTATAACGGAATCATCGGTTGGACGGCGGAAGGCAAAAACAATACCTACTGGTTGGAAAACTTTACCTGTGCGGGTGCGCCGTTGCCCCGTTTAAGTGTTGGGGGATGGGGATGGGTGACACCCGGCTTGCCCAATTCGCTCCGCAGTTTGCCTTCTACCGCCAGCAATAGCAAAAAATTGGGTGAAATCCCCGGCGGATACTCATTCAGCGTTATCGGTGGCCCGGTGTGCGCGAACAGCTATGTGTGGTGGCAGGTCAACTACAACGGCAGTGTGGGTTGGACAGCCGAAGGGCAGGGATCTACCTATTGGCTCGAACCGGGATATTAAGAATTGTGGCATGAGGGCGGGTGCATCCCCGCCCCTTGCTATTTCAAAATAGTGGCTTTGAGCAACAAGGAAGGCAAATCAAACCCCCATCCCTGTGCGGACTCAGGATCGGTAATATGAATGGCATTTTTTAAATCTTCATCGGCATCCACGAGCAGTTGTTTGATGGCTTCCACATAAACGGGCGGTGTTTGGATGCGTGCAACCCAATTTTCGCCATCCAATCGTAGATTCCATTCTTTGATGACCATGCCGTGTAGTTCAACCCGTTCGAGGTAATCCAGCCATTCAGGAATCGTGTAATTCCGCACATGCCCATTATCGCGCAGGATTTCCAGTGTGTTTAAAAACATATCTACCCGTGCGATGGTGGGGGAATACGAATCCACCAGCAAAAAGATACCTCCCGGTTTGAGGACACGAGCGATTTCCGCCAGCGCAAGGCGAATGTTGGGGTAGTGGTGGGCGCACCAGCGCGAGACAACAATATCAAAACTGCTGTCGGAATGGGGTAAATTTTCCACATCGGCGGGTGAAAATTTAATATTGCCAAGTCCACGTTCTTCTGCCCCGCGTTTGGCCTGTTCTAACATGGAGGGGGTAATATCCACCCCTTCGACAAACTGCACAGAGGGTGCAAAGGCAAACGCAGCATGTCCTGCACCCGTTCCAACATCCAAAACCCGTTCGTTACCATTCAAATCATGGGCTTCGAGCAGCCATTTTAAATCTTCACCGAGCGCATGGATCGCGGCGGTAGCATAATTTTCAGCCGTTTTTCCAAAATGGTCGCGGACGACATTTTTGACATCTGACATAGTTTCCGTTCCCTTATTCAGTTAAATAATAAGCATGGCATCGCCCAATGAATAAAAGCGATAGTGCTGTTCAACCGCCATACGATAGGCTTCTAAGATTTTTTCACGTCCTGCAAAAGCGCTGACCAGCATCAGCAGGGTCGATTTGGGCAAATGAAAATTGGTCAGCATCACATCTACCGCCCGATATTTGTAACCGGGGGTGATGTACAAATCGGTTGCTTCATCAATCGCCATCACAGGCCGCCAAGGACAGACATTTTCATCCAATGCCATGAGGGTTTGCTGCAAACTTTGAGCATCATTCCATTCTGACCCAAAAGCGGCAGAACGAATCGCAGCCGTTTCCAGCGTGCGGACAGAAGTGGTTCCCACCGCGATAATGCGTCCCCCGGCTAATTTGGCTTCATTGATGATTTTGGCATCCTCCGCCGTTAAAACAGCCCGTTCGCGGTGGATTTTGTGCTGGTGAATATTCTCAACTTTGACAGGTGCAAATGTGTCGAGTCCCACATGCAAAGTGCAGTAAGCAATCTGGACACCGCGCTGTTGTAAAGTAAGCAGGAGATCCCCGGTAAAATGCAATCCGGCGGTAGGAGCAGCCGCCGACCCGCGTGAACGGCTGTAAACCGTTTGATAGCGTTCGGGGTCTGGAAGGGTTGCTTTGATATACGGCGGGAGGGGAATTTCGCCCAGTTCATCCCAATACTTTTCAATCGGCTGATTAAAGCGGATGACTCTTTCGGATTCTTCTTTGACTTGTTCGACAACGGCATGAAGCTGCGGCGACAGGGTAATTTGAACCCCCTCAAGGACTCGTTTACCACCGACCAGTGCTTCCCAGCGTAACGAATCCAGTTGACGAAGCAGCAAAATTTCAACTGCGCCGCCTGTTTCCGTTTTATGCCCATGCAAGCGGGCTGGAATCACACGGGTTTGATTCAGTACCAGCACATCCCCTGACCGCAGATAGTCCACCATATCCCGAAAGATGCGATGCTCTATTGTTCCAGCTTGGCGGTGAATGACCATTAAACGGGAAGAATCGCGGGGTTCAACGGGCTGTTGGGCAATCCGTTCCGGGGGCAGTGCATAATCAAAATCGGATAATTTCATCGGTTGAGCCATCTGATAACTACATTTAATACTATCGTGAGCAGCAAACTCAGCAAACACATGCTCACAATCGGCGCAAAACAGGTAATACTCCCGCTTTCAACCCGAATATCACCCGGTAATGCGCCGAATTTAATCCCCGTTCGCCCCAGCAGGATCAACAATCCGCCCAGCAAAGTCAGGCCTATACCTAGTATCAAGATGAGCCTGCCGAGCGAGTCAAACTCCATGTTTACTCGCTCCCGAATAAGGTCGTTTGTTTCGGGGATGGCGTATAGGGGATATTCAGGTGCTGATAGGCGGTGCGCGTGGCGGTGCGGCCTCGCGGTGTGCGGTCTATCATGCCCAATTGGAGCAAAAAAGGTTCATACACATCCTCAATGGTATCGGATTCTTCGCTGATGCTGGCGGCAATGGTTTCTAACCCTACTGGCCCGCCATCATATTTTTCGATGATGGTTCGCAGCACCCGACGGTCAACATCATCCAGGCCAAGTTCGTCGATTTCCATATAATTGCCTAAAAATTCTGTCGCAATTTCCTGCGTGATGATGCCTCCGCCGCGCACTTGGGCAAAATCACGGCAGCGTTTGAGCAGGCGAATCCCAACACGGGGAGTACCGCGTGAACGACGGGCAATTTCATTTGCCCCTTCGTCCTCAATCGGGACATTGAGCAGTTTTGCCCCGCGCTTGATGATCGATACCATCGCCTCATGGCTGTAAAAGTCCATCCGGTAAACTGCGCCAAACCGCGCCCGCAAGGGAGCTGTAATTAAGGCAAGGCGGGTGGTTGCACCCACGACGGTAAAACGTGGCAGATTCAAGCGCACATTTTTCGCCGCAGGCCCTTTGCCAATCACAATATCGAGCGCAAAATCTTCCATGGCAGGGTAGAGAATTTCTTCGACAGCGCGGCCTAAGCGGTGAATTTCGTCAATGAATAAAATATCCCCTTTGCGCTGGTGGGTCAGAATCGCGGCAAGGTCGCCCGCCCGTTCAATCGAAGGCCCGGCGGCGATTTTGACATTCACGCCCATTTCTGTGCCTAGTACATAGGCAAGCGTGGTTTTGCCCAAGCCCGGTGGGCCATAAAACAACACATGGTCAAGGGGTTCGCTGCGCTTGAGGGCTGCTTCAATCACGATCCGCAAATTCTGGACAACACGCTCCTGTCCTTCATATTCATTGAGTGACTTCGGGCGTAAAGCGGCATCCACGTTGTCTTCGGGTTTGCGTTTGCCGCTAATAATGCGGTCATCCGTCATAGGAGAATCTTTCCTGTTTGAGAGCGTACAGATGCAAACGGGCGTTCTATGATGTAGATTATATCGGCAGATTGGCAATCTGTATATTTTGAATTGGAGGATGGCAATTTTCTGCCATCCATTTAAAAGGAAATTTCAAATGCTACATGCTGCCCAACCGATGCACAATGTCACGGGTCTGGGTGTAGAGATTTAAATAGTCTTGATAAAAAGATTCGTAGCGGTAGGTACTTTCAGCATTGGGAACAATGTCTTTGCCCGGTTTGACCCATGTGTTTAAATCATCCCGCTTGAGGATACCTGCCGCAACACCCGCCAAAAAAGCATCGCCATAGCTTGCGCCGATGGTTAGGGCGGGAACAATCTGGGTAATACCCGCCACATCCGAGACGATTTGCAACCATTCACGGCTTTGTGTCCCGCCACCCACGGCAACCACCCGTTTAACCGGTGCGCCCATCGCATTGAAGGTATCAATATTGTGGCGAATCCCATAGGCCACACTTTCCAACACAGCGCGGAACAGATGAGCGCGGGTGTGGGCTAAAGTCAGACCTGCAATTACCCCGCGTGCTTTGGTGTCATTAATCGGGGTTCGTTCACCGCTAAAATAGGGCAGCACCAGCAATCCACCCGCGCCGGGAGGAATCGATTCGGCCTGCTGGAACAGCGTTTTATAAGCGGTTTCTTCCGGCAATTCTTGGGCAAGTTCATCTCGAAACCAACGGGTGAGTGAGCCAGTGGTCGCCATGCCCGCCGCAAGGTTGTATTGGCCTTTGTATGCGCCACCGACTGTCCAGACACGCTCATCGGGCGCGGGGGAGTCCAACACCAGAATAAAAAAAGTGGTACTGCCATACATGATCATCAAATCGCCGGGTTGGACGACTCCCACGCTAATCCCTTCGCTGAGGGCATCCACTGCCCCTACCGCCACTGGTGTTCCGACTTTTAATCCGGTGATTTCGGCAGCTTCAGCCGTGACATATCCGGCTAGTTCGTCGCTCCATGCCATGCGGGGCAATTTATCTAACCCCACCAATTCATCAGCAAATTGATCTGACCATTCCACCGTTTGGATGTCTACCAAGGGCATATAATGGCTGGCGGTGTGGCGATCTATGACTTTTTCGCCCGTCATTTTAAGGATGAGATAGCTGCTAGCGGTAGTAATATGAGCAACTTCTTTCCACAATTCCGGCTCATGGCGGCGCATCCAGAGGATTTTTGGCCCTACCGCCTGACTGGTCAGCGCCATACCGCTAAAATCAAAAATGGTTTCTTTGCCAATTTTCTGATTCAAAAGGTCAATTTCTTCGCCCGCACGCGCATCGACCCCATAAAGCAAGCCGGGACGAAGCGGACGGTTATTTTTGTCGAGTGGCAGCATACACGGGCCAATGGCACTCAGCGCGACTCCGCCCACATCTGCGCCTGTGTAGGGCGAACCATCCAACAAAGCGCGGCAAATCGCAACCACATCGTGCCACCAGATTTTATCCGCATCCTGTTCCGCCCAACCGGGGTGTGGAATATCCATCGTGTGTTCTACGACATGACTTTTGAGAAGCGTGCCATCGGGCTGAACCAAAACCCCTTTGCTGCTGTAGGTTCCGACATCAATGCCGAGGAGTAATTCGCCCATGTTTTACGCTCCCGGATAGCCACTGTTGCCACTGTCGGCACTGCCGCGTTCTTGGGCAACTTTTTCGGCGTAATTATCTGCGCGATAAGCCGCGATGGGGTCGGGGTGCAAGCCCATTTCCTCCCGAACTTGGGCAAGCAATGGGCGGACATCGGTTTCAAAGGCTTCGACCACCACCCGGTGCGCTCCCAGCACATCCCCTGTCATCTGCCGTTCGCGCAACGTTCCATAGTCTACAATCAGCGCTTTGGCGTAGGCCGTCTGGCAGTTCAGCACACTTTGCAGCATGGCTTCTAACTTCGGCTCGATGTTGTGGCTCTGGTCAATCATATATGCCACATTGCTGGCTAAATCTCCGGCGGAAACCAACTCCATGTAAATTTCAAAAAGTTCAAAGGGATTCGCCGACCCCACGATTAAATCATCATCGGCGTAGCGCCGCGAATTAAAATGAAATCCACCCAAACGCCCTTCATCCAGCAAAAAAGCCACGATATGCGCGACGTTGGTTCCCGGTGCGTGGTGACCTGTATCGACCAGAACCTGTGCCTGTTCGCCCAGTTTGAGCGCCATCGCGTAGGCCATGCCCCAATCGGCAAGGTCAGTGTGATAAAACGCGGGTTCGAAGAATTTATATTCAATCAGCATACGACTTTGAGGAGGCAAATATCGGTAGGTTTCCGCGAGGGCATGTTCCATGTGCTGTTTACGGGCGCGGATGCTGTCCTGTCCGGCGTAATTTGTCCCATCGGCAAACCACAAACTCAACAAATCACTGCCTGTTTTTCGCATGATGTCGCAGCATTCGATCATATGGGCGAGCGCTTCTTCCCGAATTGCCCCCGAAGGATGGGTCACACTGCCAAGTTTGTATTGGTCATCTTGAAACACATTGGGGTTGACCGCACCAATTTTTACCCCTAAGTCGGCGGCATATTGCGCCAAGCCATCCCAATCGTCGGTTTTGTCCCAGGGGATGTGAATGGCAACCGACGGCGCGATTCCGGTTAATTTATGAATGTAGGCCGCATCCGCCAGTTTTTCATGAATATTGCGGGCCGCGCCTTGCCACGCAAAGACTTTAAAGCGTGTCCCGCTGTTGCCATACCCCCACGAAGGCGTTTCGATGTGCTGCTGTTTGAGTTTTTGCTTGACGGTATCGAGGGGAATACCACGTTGGGTCAGACGTTCCGCAAGAATTTCATATTCAGATGTCATGTTTTATTACTTTCCTAAGTTTTCAAGTAAAATAAAGCTAGCTTTCGTTTTGTTTCAGTTTATTTCGCAAAGGAGTACCTTGTCAACCATGCCCGAAATATTGTTTTTAGAAGAGCGCCGAAGTTACATTTTGGAACAACTTCAGCAGCAAGGACGGGTCTCCGTTAAAAATCTGAGCGAAAATCTGAATGTCAGCGCTGTGACCATCCGGCAAGATTTACAGGCATTGGAGCAAGAAGGTTTGCTCAAACGGACACACGGTGGGGCGATGCTGCCTAACCCGCTTGTTCCGGCTCTTTCCGAACAGTCGTTTGAAATTCGCCGCCGCAAATTTGCCGAAGAAAAAGAGGCGATTGGACGGGCAGCCGCCGCACTCGTCAAAGACGGTTACGGAGTCGCCATCGATTGCAGCACCACTTCCCTCGCTATTACCCCTTATTTGCGCCAATTAGAAAATCTGGTGATTGTCACCAATGGCTTGATTATCGCACAGCAGTTTGTGGACTGTCCGTCGATTAAAGTCATGCTGCCGGGTGGAAGATTGCGAAGCGATTCGGTTTCGATTGTGGGAAAACCGGAAACCCTGCCACAGGTCAATTTTAATATTGGATTTTTTGGCGCATATGGCGTAACCACCCAGGCAGGATTCGTAGAAATGAGCGAGGAAGAACTTATTTTGAAACGGGCGATGATGGCACGCTGCCTGACCAAAGTGGTAGTGGTGGATAGCAGCAAATGGGGGGTGGTTGCCCCATATACCTATGCTACTGTCGGAGATGTCCAGCAAATTATCACGACTACCAATGCACCACCCGTTTATCTGGATGAATTTCGTGCAATTAATATTGATATAATAGAAGCGGAAGTTACGGATTAGAAAGTAAGTTGTTGCAAAATGATTTTTGCTGTGGTATAAAGTGTAAAACATCAAAAACAAACGAAAGTATTCAAAACATCGTTTGATTAAAATTGTTTATTGAAGGGTTTTTAACGCCATGCCCCAAAACCTCTGGAACACAGCTGAGTTCCAAAACTTGCCAGATTTAGATGGTCTGGTGTATCGCAGCAATATTCTGGGTCGTGACCGCAGCGTGGTAAATATTTACGGCGGGAACACCAGTGCAAAAATCCTCATGAAAGATCATCTTGGGCGCGAGACTCTGGTACTGGCGGTCAAAGCATCCGGGTCGGATGTCCTCACCATTAAAGCATCCCAGTTTGCATTGCTGCGAATGGCAGAAATTGACCCCTTGTTTGAACGTGAAGCCATGACCGACGAGGAGATGATTGATTATCTCTCCTATACCGCGTTTGCGCCGGGTCGTCCACGCCAGAGTATTGAAACGCTGCTCCATGCCTTTGTTCCAGCGACACATGTTGACCATACCCATCCCGACGCGATTATCAGCTTGGCATGTGCGCCGGATGCCGAAAGTGCCGCACGGGCAGTCTACGGGAAACGGATGGCCTATGTGCCGTACATTCGTCCCGGATTTACCCTGAGCAAATGGATCGGACAAAAAGTCCGCGAAAATCCCACTATTGAATGTGTAGTGATGGGCAAACATGGCTTGGTGACATGGGCCGAAGACCCCAAAACCTGCTACGACAATTCGATTCGCATCATTCAAGAAGCCGAAGATTATCTGCGGGACAAAAAAGCAGGCAAACGGGTTTTTGGTAATTTGACCGTGCCTGCATTGGACAAAGCCGAACGCGAAAATATCATGGCGGATGTGCTGCCGATTATTCGTGGGGCGGTGTCCTCATGGAAAAGCGCCATTCTGAGCTATGATGACAGCGACGCGGTGCTTGAAATGGTTGGTAGCGCAGATTCAGGGCGGATTAGTCAAGGTGGGGCAGCTTGTCCTGACCATTTAGTCCATGTCAAACGCCAGCCACTTTTTATCGATTGGCAACCTTCCGAAGGCGTAGACGCGCTGAAATCCAAACTCAAAACGGGGATTAGTGATTACGAAACCCGCTACCAGCAATATTTTGAGGAAAACAAAGAACCCGGTGACGAACTGCGTGACCCCGCGCCGCGTGTGATTCTCATTCCCGGTCTTGGGATGGTCAATACGGGCAAAGATGCCCTCAATGCCGATGTCAGCCGCCAACTGTATCACCGTGCCATTGATGTCATTGGCGGGAGTGAAGCGCTCGGTGGATTCGTCAGCCTGACGGCCAAAGAAGCCTATGATATTGAATATTGGCCTCTGGAACTGTACAAACTCAAACTTGCCCCGCCAGACCGTGATTTTGCCGGCAAAGTGGTGCTGATTACCGGTGCAGCCAGTGGCATCGGACGGGCAACCGCTTATCGCGTAGCGCAGGACGGGGCGCATGTCGTCATTTGTGATATTAATAGCGAAGGTGGCGAGTCTGTTGCTGCCGATTTAGTGAAAAAATACGGACATCAACGCGCTATCTTTGTTCATACAGATGTTACCAGCGAAATCGCTGTCCAAAATGCGATTCAACGCGCCGTGTTGACCTACGGTGGGATCGATGTACTGGTCAACAATGCAGGCATTGCGGGGGGAGCGCCCATCGAGGAAACCAGCCTGTCGATGTGGGAAAAGAATATCACTATTCTAGCGACAGGCTATTTCCTGATGGCGCGAGAAGCCTATAAGGTGATGAAAGCACAAGGGGTGGGTGGTTCGATGGTGTTTGTGGGCAGCAAAAACAGTCTTGCCCCCGGCAAAGGCGCAACTGCTTATGCCACTGCCAAAGCCGCCGAAGTACATCTGGCACGCAGTTTAGCCGAAGAAGCGGGCGCGTATGGCATCCGTGTTAATTCTGTTTTACCGGATGCAGTCATTCAAGGCAGCAGCATCTGGTCGAGCGAATGGAAACAAGCCCGTGCTGAACAGTATGGCGTTCCCGAAGAAAAATTGATTGATTACTACAAACAGCGCAATACCTTGAAGGTCGAAATTCTGCCGGAAGATATTGCCGAAGCGATTGCTTTCCTTGCTAGCCAGCGCAGCGCCAAAACCACCGGTGGAATGCTAACCGTTGATGGCGGGGTTGCCGCCGCGTATGTGAGGTAAGCCATGACACATGTAATCGCGGTAGATTTAGGGGCATCGTCCGGGCGGGTGATGGATATTCACTTCACCGGAGATACCCTGCACATGACCGAAGTGCATCGGTTTACCAATACCCCTGTCATGGCGAATGGCACGCTGTATTGGGATGCGCTGCGAATCTGGCGCGAAATTCAACGCGGGCTTGAACAGGTAACCTCCCCCGCCGCTTCGATTGGTTTGGACTGCTGGGGGGTAGATTACGCACTGTTAGACCGTGACGGAAATTTGGTGTCGAATCCGGTGCATTACCGCGATATGCACAAGATGGGCGCGATGGATTGGGTATTTGAACGGGTTCCCCGCCGCACTATTTTTGAACGAACGGGCTTGCAATTCATGGCGATTAACGGCTTGTATCAGCTTGCTAGCCTTAAACGGGACAACAGCCCACACCTAGAAATTGCCCATACGCTGCTGACGATTGCCGATTTGTTCAATTACTGGTTGAGTGGGTCAAAAACCTGTGAATTTACGGAAACCAGCACGCTACAATTTTATAATCCGCGAACTGGAACATGGGACACCGAAACGCTAGAAGCCTTAGGCATTCCCACCCATATTTTGCCTCCGGTGGTACAGCCGGGAACGCGCATCGGGGAATATAAAGGCATTCCGGTGATTGCCCCGGCCTGTCATGATACGGGCAGCGCGGTGGTCGCTGTGCCAACCACCACCGAAAATTATGCGTACTTGAGCAGTGGCACATGGAGTCTGATTGGCCTAGAACTCCGCGAAGCCCTCATTAACGATGCCGTCTACGAGGCCAACTTGACCAATGAGGGGGGAGTAGAAGGCACGTACCGCCTGCTCAAAAATGTAGCGGGGATGTGGCTGGTGCAGCAGTGCCTGGAAACATGGGAAGCACAGGGCAAAAGTTATCAGTACGAGCAAATGGCACAGATGGCATTGGCTGCACCACCGTTTGCAGCCTTCATTGACCCGGATGATGTGGCATTTTTGCCTGCGGGCGACATGCCCCAGTGGATACGCGATTACTGTCAGCGTACCAACCAGCCTATCCCGGAAACAGACGGGGCAGTTTTGCGGACGATTTACCAGAGTCTGGCAATGAAATATCGGGTTGTGCTGGAAAAACTCATCCGTTTATCGGGTAAAACGGTAGAAAGACTGCATATTATCGGGGGTGGGTCGCAAAACAGCCTGCTTTGCCAGATGACCGCCGATGCCATCGGGCGCGAGGTGGTGGCAGGGCCGTCGGAAGCCACCGCGTTAGGCAATGGCATTGTGCAGTTGATTAGTCTGGGGCGGTTAGACAATGTTGCTCAAGCACGCGCTTTGTTGAGTCGCAGTGTCGCAACCAAATCGTACCAGCCGCAGGCGACAGAAACATGGGATGAAGCCTATCCGCGTTTTGTGCGGTTGTTGGGTGAATAGACTTTTAGAAACACCAACTTATTACTTTGAGCATCAAAAACACGTCGGATAGAGCGCCTTCGGGTCGCTTTCCGGCGTTGCAGGGACAAGATAAAGAAAATAGTGTGGTAATGGATAAAATTTTAGAACTCTCCCACATCAATAAAAGTTTTCCCGGTGTGCAAGCCCTCAGCGAGGTTCAATTTGATGTACTGCCCGGTGAAATTCATGCGCTGCTTGGGGAAAATGGCGCGGGAAAATCCACGCTGATTAAAATTATTTCCGGTGTCCACCAACCCGATTCCGGCGAAATTCTGTTGAATGGTCAGCCTGCCACTTTTGCGAGTCCGCGTGACGCACAGCAAAAAGGTGTTGCAACCATTTATCAAGAATTAAGTCTCTATCCTGAACTCAGTGTTGCCGAAAATATTTTTATGGGTCATGCCCCGCGTAGCCGATTTGGGATGGTCGATTGGGGCAAAATGCGGCGGCAGGCGCTCAACTTGCTGGCGGATTTAAATATTCATGATATGGATGTAACCCGCCGCGTAGGGACAATGAGCGTGGGCAACCGTCAACGGGTGGAAATTGCCAAAGCGCTTTCCCAGAATGCCCGTATTTTGATTATGGATGAGCCGACTGCCGCACTCACCGAAGCGGACGTGGAACGGCTTTTTAACATTATGCAGCTACTCAAAGAACGCGGGGTGGCGATTATTTACATCAGCCACCGTTTGAACGAAGTCTTTGAGATGGCAGATCGTGTAACCGTGCTGCGAGATGGCAAATACATCTCAACATGCGCGGTGAGTGAAACCAACGAAGAAGACCTCATCAAAATGATGGTGGGGCGTACCATTGACGATTTATTCCCCAAACTGCCCACTGAAATTGGTCAGCCCGTTTTAGAAGTGCGAAATTTGAATCGTAAAAAGCTCACGCGAAACGTCAACTTAACGCTGCGGGCAGGGGAAATTGTTGGTTTGGCGGGTCTGGTCGGGTCAGGACGAAGCGAACTCGCACAGGCAATTTTTGGGGTTACACCGGCGGATTCCGGTGAAATTTTAATGAATGGCAAAAAAGTCAGAATCAGCAACCCCGCACAGGCCATGCGACACGGCATCGCCTATGTACCTGAAGATCGGGGGATTCAGGGCTTGGTGCGTCCCATGACCATCCGACAAAATTTATCGCTTACCGTGCTGCGTCAACTTTCGCGTGGAACCTTTCTTAACTGGCAGTCAGAAGGCACGCTAGCACGTCAAACCATTGAAAAATTAGGGATTCGTGCATACAGCCCACAGCAGGTTGTCGCTAAACTCTCCGGTGGCAACCAGCAAAAAGTTGTGGTGGGAAAATGGCTGGCAACCGAACCCAAAGTGTTGATTGTGGACGAACCCACACGCGGGATTGATGTCGGCGCGAAAGCGGAAATTCACCGTCTCATGAGTGAGTTGGCGCAGCGCGGGATGGCGATTTTGATGATTTCCAGCGAACTGCCAGAGGTACTGGGGATGAGTGATCGGGTGCTGGTCATGCGCGAAGGACGTATTGTTGCGGATTACAGTCGCGAGGAAGCCACCCAAGAGGTGGTTGCCAGCGCCATGATGAGTGAGAAAGTAGCAGAAGGATAGGTTATGGCAGTCACAACCCAAAAAACAAGCACGGCTTCTCCCAATGCTTCTTTTATCTTCGAGCGCATTCTGCGTGTGCTGGTGGGCAGCCAAGAAGCTATTTTGTTTTTGTGCCTTGCAGGGCTGATTTATTATGTGGGCAACGAAAGTGACAACTTTTTAAGCACCCGGAATATGGTCGGGATTTTCAGCGCGAACGCCTATATCGCCATCGCTGCCATCGGCATGTCGATGGTCATCATCTCCGGCAATATTGATATTTCGGTGGGGTCGCTGGTGGGGGTACTGGCAACGATTAGCGGCGAAATTGTGACCTATCAACACTTCCCGGACTGGGTATCCGTCGATGTGGCAATCTGGCTGTCGTGGCTGGTACCTTTAGTCATTGGTGCATTGGTAGGCGGGGTGATTGGCGCATTTGTGACTTATCTCCGTATTCCATCTATTGTGGTGACACTTGCCTTTTTAAGTATCCTCAAGGGCGGATTAATTTACATCACCAACGGAGAGCGCATCACCGACATGCCCGAAGGCTACGAACTCGCGCAGATGAAGCCCTTTGAAACAACCAGCTTTCCTTTTTATGAGGCATTTTTCCAAGCGTTGCCCATGCCAGTGATATTGATGTTTATTTTAACTATCCTAGCGGCACTGTGGATGCGCTACAGTCCAACCGGACGAGCCATTTACGCGGTGGGCGGCAACAAAGAAGCGGCACGGCTTTCAGGGATTTCAGAACATCGGATGATCATGACAGTGTTTATGATTAACGGTATTTTTGTGGGGGTTTCAAGCGTGCTGTATGCAACCCAGTTGAGTGTCATCCAATCGACCGTTCCGCCGAATCTCGAACTCACGATTATTACCTCCTCGGTAGTTGGTGGAGTCAGCATTTTAGGGGGTACCGGGACGGTTATCGGGGCGATGCTGGCAGCAATTTTGCTAAGTGCCATCACCAAATCCCTTGTCTTTCTGGATATTTCGCCCTTCTGGACTCGTGCCATTCAAGGGGTGATGATTTTAGTCACGGTGCTGCTGGATTTGCTGCGCCGTCGCCGTCAAGCTGTGTAAAAGGGGGGATGGATGATGAATACACCTACTAACAAACCCTTCGAGACCCTCCGCAACTGGTTTTCAACCCAAGAGGGAGTCTTGCTCATTATTACAGTCATTATCATGGCTGTCTTGAGTGTTACCAATGATAAATTTTTGACTTCCGACAATATTTTGAATCAAGTGCGTTTGATGACGGAAATCGGCCTGATTGCGCTGCCCATGACCTACATCATCATCACAGGCGGGATTGACCTCTCCGTAGGGGCAATTTCCGGTTTATGCGCGATTATGCTGGGGCATTTGTGGCAAAACGAAGGCTATTCGCTGGAAATGGCAATTCTAGGAGCGCTGGCCATTGGCGCAGTGGCGGGCGCGGTCAACGGCTTTTTCATCGTGCGAATTGGGGTTCCGCCATTGATTATGACGCTAGCAACGTTGGCCTTTTATCGCGGTTTGGCGGAAGGCATTAGCGAGGCCAAATCAGTACGCGGGTATCCTGAATGGTTTTTTGAACTCGGTCAGGGCGATACCTTCGGCATCCCCAACCAGATTTTTGTGTTTGCGGTTGCCGCAATTATTTTTGGCGTGGTGCTGTCCCAAACAACCTTTGGGCGTTCGCTCTACGCGATGGGCAACAATGAAGTCGGGACACGTTTTTCCGGGATTCCGGTCAATCGGAATAAATGGATTATTTACACGCTGTCCGGTTTTATGGCGGGTATCTCCGGTTATATTCTTGTGTCGCGTGTCACCACCACCCGTTCCGATATGGGCAATGGGTGGGAATTGGATGCAATCGCGGCAGTGGTGCTGGGGGGAACAAGCATCTTTGGGGGTTCGGGCAGCATTCTGGGAACAATGATTGGTTTGGTACTCATTCGATTTTTGCAAAATGGCTTGGCCTTAAGCGGTGTAACGGGCGATGCCACCATCGTCGTCATTGGCTTGGTGCTTATTTTTGCCACATGGATTAATACCGTCATCCAACAGGTTAAAACGGTTGGCTGGCAAGAAACCATGGCGGGCTTTTCCAAAATGTTTTCCCGTCGTCGTACTGCCTAAAGTTGCGCTAATTTTCTAAGGAGGTGATGCCTGATAGGGCGGGTGAAAAACTCTTTACCACTGAAAAGTTTACATTTTAAGGAAGGACAAAAAACACCATGTTGAAAAAAGCCTTGTTGTTAAGCGTGATTGTGTCGGTGGTTTTGGCGCTGGTTGCCATCCCCACCGCCGCCCAAGAAGAAGAACGTTGGGATGGGGCGGACGACCTGCCCGTGAATCCATTAGCCTGCGGTGACGAAGAACCCGAAGCCTCCGGCGACGCGGATGTCCCTGAATATGATGGCGCTCAAGCGACTGATCCTGCGGACAAAGCGGGTCAAGATATTGTGCTGGTGGACGTTCCCAAATTGATCGGGATTGGCTACTTTGATGCAACCGCACAAGGGATGCAGCAAGCGGCTGAAGAACTCGGCAATGTGACTGTCACCACCGACGGCCCCACCGAAGCCAACATTGATGATCAAATCACCTTCATTGACAACTACATCACCCAAGGCGTGGATGGTGTGTTGTTCGCGGCAAATGACCCGGTAGCGATTGCGCCCGTGCTGCAATCTGCGCTGGAACAGGGGATTCATGTGGTCGGTTATGATGCCAACTCCACCCCCGATGCCCGTACTTGGTTCGTGAATCAAGCCGAATTCAACGGGATTGGTAAAGCGATGATTGACAGCTTGGTTGCCGAAAAAGGCGAAGATGCCAGCTTTGGTATCGTCACCAGCACCTTCACCACCCCCAACCAAGCGCGCTGGATTGCTGAAATGTGGGCGTATGCCTCCACCTGTTATCCTGAACTGACTTGGCTCGAAACCCTTGAAGCCCAAGAAGATGCGGTGCTGTCCTTCAACCAAGCCAACACGCTGTTGGACAAATATGCTGGCGAAATTGACGGTATCTTTGGGATGACCAGTGTGGCGACTCCTTCCTCCGCCGATGCCGTGACTCAAGCGGGTCTGTGTGGCGAAGTGGCTGTGGTCGGTTTGGCAACCCCGAACGCGATGAAACCCTACGTCAATGATGGCTGCGTGCAATCTGTCGTGTTGTGGAATCCCATTGACTTGGGTTACGCAGCGGTCTATGTCATGCGTGCTGTGGTCGATGGAACACTCGTTCCCGGCGCAACCACCGTGGAAGCAGGCCGTTTGGGAACGCTCCAGATTGTGAATGGCAGCGAAGTTCTGCTTGGCCCGCCCTTCATTTACAATGCGGAAAATATCAACGATTTCGACTTCTAAATCTTATCCTTGTCCCTTCCTCGTCTTTCGGGGAAGGGCTTTTGATAGCCATTTCTTGGGGCAGTCCATCAAACTGCCCCCACGAGAAAAATCCTATGCTGCACGAACTGGTTGAACTAACCCGCACATTGGGCGACCCCTTCCGAAATTTAGTCATTATTGGCGAAGGCAATACCTCGCTGCGTCAAAATGCGGACTCGTTCTGGGTCAAAGCAAGTGGGCAGCAGATGCACAACATCTCCGAAACGGGCTTTGTCTCGGTCAAAATTGCCCCTATTTTAGCGTTATTAGACCATCCACCTGCCAGCCGTACCGAAATGGAACAGCGCATCCAGGCGGCGAAAACCGAAGCGGAATCACCTGCCCGTCCTTCGATTGAAGTGTCTTTCCACGCCATGCTGTTACAGGAATGTCAGGCCAATTGTATTGCCCATACCCACCCCATCACGGTGAATAAAATTATGTGCAGCAATCGCGCCGAACAATTTGCCCAGAATCGCATTTTCCCCGATGAAGTGGTGGTGTGTGGCCCACAGTCAGTCTACGTTCCCTATGCTGACCCCGGATTGGCCTTAGCCATTGAGATGCGAAACGCAGTACGCCAGTACAAACAAGAATTTGAGGAAAATCCTAAAGTTATTTTATTAGGCAATCATGGGTTAATTACGCTGGGGCGTACCCCCACTGAAGCATGGAACATTACCCAGATGTGCGTGAAAGCCGCCGATATTTTTTACGGGGCGTGTACGATTGGGGAACCCGTGTTCATGACTCAGGCGGACATCTGGCATATTTATCGCCGCCCCGATGAAATTTACCGTCAAAATTTATTTGTGGAGAAAAAATAACCAATGAATGGGGCAAAAGTCTGGTTTATTCTTGATGGGTATTTGGCGACTCCGGTAGCGGATAATGACCCAGCCTACAAAAATCATCAAGCCTTTTGCATCATGAATGTGACCGATGAGGACGCGCATATTCTGATTGATTTTTATTTTCCTGACCGTGACCCCGTAGAAAATATTGAGACCACCCTGCCCGCCAAACGCGGTTACCATGTGCGGACAGACAAACCGGAGGAATTCAACGGTTTTCAGATTCCCTATGGAGCGCGTTTACGTTCGGATGTGCCGATTGTGGTGCAGTATTCACGTATGGACAGCACCACACGCAATATCAGCCTGATGACGACAATGGCTTATAGTAGGTAACACTACCCAAAAAATTTTTTCTTGAGCGCGTCCAAATCCTGTTCGCTGATGGGCTTGAGTTCGCCGATATTCAAGGTGCTTAACAGCGATTGGGCGCTGAACTCCGCCACTTCTACGCGGTCAAATGCCTGCAAAATGGAGCTTCCGGTTGCTAGCACCGCATCATTTTGCATCAGAATAATCGGGATGTCTGCGGAAATCATCGCCGAAATCGCATCAGGATTTTGATATTGTACGCCATAGGGCGCAACGGGCATTTCGCGCAGCACAATATAACTTTCGGGGATGGTGCGGGTATCAAACCGTTCATAGACGAGGCTATAGGTGATGGCATGAGGCGGTTGAGCGCTCATGATACAATTAATTTCAGGATGTTGTTGATAGAGGGTGCTGTGTAAATTGACAGCACGACTCGGCACTTTACCAACTTCGCGTTGATTGTCTTGAATCATCACCAGATGATGCGGTTCAAGATATTTTCTGTCCATGCCATAGGGGGTAATCAAAAAATTATTGTCCTGCACACGGGCGGAGACTGTCCCAATGGTACTGGTCATCAGAAAACGGTCATAAGCACGCTGGAGAAATTTGCAAATCTGGAGTCGCAGTTCCAATTCATGGCTGGTGCGCTCTGTCGGCGTAAATTCCGGGAAGGGCGCGTGCATCTCATCAAATTGCTGGATTTCTTCTGGCGAGAGCGTGCGAAAATTGCCGAACTGGGCAGCCCGAATATTAATCTGGGCGCAAAATTCCAGCGTTTCCATCCGTTGAAAAGCCTGTAACAGATGTTCGCCGCTTGTTACTACTCCATGATTTTCGAGAATAACGGTGGAGAAGCCTTCGGCAAAGGTGTCCGCAATTTTTTGTCCGAGTTCATAGCTGCCGGGTAGGGCGTAAGGCGCATAGCCTGCTTCGCCGCAAATTTCATAGGACTGTGGGTTAATGCGTGTGTTGGGAACTTGGCGCACGATGCTAAAGGCAACCAAGGCAGGGGGATGGGCATGAACCAGTGCTTGAATGTCCGGGCGGGTATCATAAATGAGGCGGTGGAACGGGTATTCGCTGGATGGGCTGTGTCTGCCGATAATCGTGCCATCCTGTCGCACACAGACAATATCTTCCACCGACAATGCACCTTTATCAATGCTGGCGGGAGTAATCCAGACATCGCCATTGGTATCCCGAATCGAAAGATTACCGCCCGAAACGGTAGTCAGGCGCTGGTTATAGATTCGAGTCAAAATTTCAACCAATTGGTAACGTGGCGGGAGCAGAGCAAAATTCATGATAGCCTATCCTCGATTTTACGAGAACAGAGTATAGCGAAGCTCAGTGAGAAACTATAGACCATCCGGTCACATAACACACATGCAGGATGTAATTTTTGTGAGGGTAAGATGATGAAATTGATGGAAACACGCGCAAATCTGGCACGGTTGGCAGCCATGCTCTTTGACCGCCGCTTGTTGGATGTTGCTGGCGGAAATATCAGCATCCGTGTTGGCGAGGAACTGTGTTTTTCGCCCGCCTATGCAGGTAGCAAAAAACAATGGCAACTTGCACCGGAGGAAGTGCTGGTCGTGAATCTGGCCTCCGGCGAAATTGTTGAAGGGGATGGCAAACTCTCCCGCGAGTCGAATGTGCATTTTAAGCTGCACCGCGAATTTGGCGACCATGGTACAGCCGTTATTCATGCCCATTCTCTGAATCTCATGGTCTTTGCGGCGATGGCAAAACCCATGCCTCCTGTCTTAGAAGCCAATCTCAAATTCGGGGAAATTCAAGTGGTGGATTATGCCCCGGCACACAGTCCACAGTTAGCCGAAAATGTTGCCAATGCGCTAAAGGGGCAGGAAGCACGGATTCAAAAACATGCTGCCGGGGTTATTGCGCCTTGGCATGGGTTGTTTCTGATGGGCAAAGATTATGAAGCGGCGGTGGATGCGGTTGAACGGTTTGATATGAATGCGCGGTGTATCTTAATGGCACAATCATACTTAGGAACCACCGATATGCTCGCTGCTGAACGACAAGCGCTGGCAGAAAATACGGCAAAATTCAACAAGTAATTTTTCCGCACGCCCTGAGCAGTTCCACGATATAACCGTGATACGCGGGGATGACACACCGTCCCCGCCACCCGTTTATTTCACCCCTACCCGCACGCGGTAACAAAAATACCAGTCCCAGTTTTTTTCTTGCATCATCCGAAGTGCCACAGTTCGCAAATGGGTTAAACCCAATTCATCCTCTGAATGACCCTTTTTCAGACAGGTAGAGACATGTCCCTGACTGATTGCCAACCCGACGATGCGTTCAGCGCCACCCGTTTCAAGGCTGTGCAGGACGATTTCACGGGTGTAGCGAAACTGCCCACTGGTCTGCATATTGCGAAGATGGCTGTTTTTATCTACATATGCTACCTTTTCCGAATAGCCAAACTGGGCTTCAATCGCCCGTGTTTTGTCCATTACCGCGTTATAGGCCATTTCAACCTCTGGATGAATCACCGGAGGCCAATCACAATCAATGGCGGCAAAGACCCCATTCGGGCGCAAAATACGGGCAGCTTCTTGAAAAGTTGGATTTGGCTGCATCCAATGGAGCGCCTGTGAAATGGTCACAATATCCGCGCAGCCATCGGGCAAACCTGTTTGAGCAGAAATGCCTTCCTGATAGGTAATATTTTCGGCAACGGTATGGGCTTGGGCAGTGGTTCGCATATCCGCGTTAGGTTCAATCCCGATGACTTTTTCGGCATAGTCAGCCCACAGACGGGTAGAAAGTCCTGTTCCCGCGCCAATATCAACCACCTTCTGCGGTTTTGCTCCCCCCGCAAACTGAGTCAAAATTTTGACATACTCAAGCGGTGGTGTTGGACGGTGCATATCATAGATACTGGCAAGGCCAGACCAGCGTTCGACATTAAAAACATTATGCGCGGTCATTTAAACCTTTCCGATGGTTATTTCATCTCCCTAAGCCTAACAAAAAAAGGGCGGAAATTTCAACTCCGCCCCTGTCAATTTGGAATTATCCGCCCGCCTGTACCATCGGCACTTGCGGGAAATCATCTGCCGTTAAGCTGTCAATATCTCCCGAAACTTCGGGATATGTACCCAGAAATTCGGTCTGGTCTGGTGTCTTGCCCGCAGGCCACAGAATGTCAATCAAACGGGTCTGGTTAATTGCACCTGTTCCCCCACCCAAACGCCATTGTTCTGCTTCTGCCTGTACATCTCGAATTCGTAGGACACCTGCCGCCGGAAAACCTTCTTGGCTGGCAACCGTGACCGCATACGCCCATTCCGCCGGATCACCGGGCAAAACACTGTGCGGTACACGAATAGTCACGCGGCGCTGACCGGGATTGGTCACAATATTCAATGTGCTGTTTTCGGCTGGCACAGGACCCTCAGGACTGGGAACGTAAACATCGGGTGTCCACCCCTCCGCAAAAATCGCATAATCCCACCCATAATCGGCGGTCAGGGCAGCGTTGCGTCCGGGCAGCAGAATCCGAGCGCCGTTTTCTGCCCCGTCCACATCAATATAAATATCGAGTGTCAAAATCCCTAAACCGTTGGGCGCACCCCAATCATTCACCAGAGGGCCACGCATATTAATCTGGAAAATAACATCTTCCTCATCCGACCCCACCGTAAAGCCCGTCATATCATAGGCGGCTGGACGGAATACCGCATCACCCGGATAGGTATATGTTCCCGGCCCGTAGTCATCTTCGGCGGGGTCTTCGACTTGCAGCACAATGTTGGGGACGGCTTGGTCAGGCAAGGTTGCCAATACTGGCCCATTGGCGGGAATCAGCGTAGATTCATCCGTCAATACACGAATATTCAGCCGATCGCCACTGCGGGCGGCAGGCGTGACCACCTCTAGCGATGCAGCCAATTCAAGTGTTCCCTCTGCAAAAGCCACTGTGTCAATCACGGTCTCTTGGGCTACCCAAGCCCCCGCCCCGTCCGGCAAATAGAGAGTCGCTTGCGGCGTGCCACTGCTCAATCCATTGACTTCGAGCAGCGATTTTGCGCCAAATCCAATCAATGGGAGGTCGCCTTCGCCACGCGGATAGGCATTGGAATCACTGGAATCTGGCCCGCGCAGGTAGAAACTCGCCGTATCGCCTTGAATGCCATCCAGCCGCAAATACAGATTGTTGTCGTCAAACCCGTAATACAGCCCACTTTCCTCGTAAAACCCGGCATTTTCCCATTCAGCCTCGTCGCCTGTGCCATCTAAAGTGGGGGTGAAGGAGGTCAAAAATGGGCGGGTCGGTTCTTGGGCGGTCTGTGGAATAATCGGCACAAACACATAATTGGGAATTTCTTGCCCCATCAAGGTATAAATCTGGGCCAAATAGGAACGGAACTGCTGGTCAAAATCGCCATCCGAACCGGAATTTTGGTCAGCGCCGTACCACCAGAACCAATCCGAGCCTTCCGCGATATACACCAATTCCATTACCTCAGCCAGCGTTGCCTCATCCAAACTGGCGGACGCGGCTTGCACATCCTGACGCATTTGCAGCAGATATGACCACGCAATATTTTCTTCTTCTTCCCCGATCCATGTATTGAAGGTGGGGTTAATCCATGAACCGGGCCAGAGGGCATCAAGTTCTTGGGGTGTTCCGGTCATTTCCAAGTATTCAGAGGGCGTGACTGTCACCAGCGTTTCGGATTCGGACAGGCCTTGATACATGGCATTGAGAAATTCCTTGCCATCATTGTCGTAATATTCCCACGCATTTTCGCCGTCCAGCAGCACGGTAACGACATTTGGCCCTTCCGCGCCTTCCTCCATCAACTGCTGACGGATATTTTCGAGACGCTGGATAAAATCATCGGCGGCGGCTTGCCCGGCCATGCCGGAATATTCAAAACCGACCTTATCCGAAATCAGATGGTCACGGAAGAACATCGCCACCTGACCACCCCGTCCGCCAGTTGCAAGATAAGGCCGATACATCACATCGGCTTGTTCAATCGTATCGGCGCTGTTACGGGTGAAACCAGCAAAACCGTCCAGACTGCGTGCCAGAATTTCTTCGTCCGTGGCAATCCATTGGAGTCCATTGTTGGCAATCATTTGAATCACACCCGGCGAAACCGACCCCTCCGCAGGCCACATCCCACGCGGCGCAAGTCCGAAATGTTCTTCGTAAAACTGCACACCCAGTTCCACCTGCGCCACCGCGTCCTGCCCGTAAACAAACTGTGGGGGCAAATCCTCATCAGGCATGGCTACGGCCGCGATATTGCTATCCACCAGTAGCGGCAAAATCGGATGAGCAAACGGGGTCATGGTGACTTCAATTTGTCCGCTTTGCTGCATTGCCGCGTGGAAGGGAATCACTTCCTGCACAATCCGCAAATGCTCCGCAAACAAAATCGGCTTGTCGTCCTCGCTGTAGCCGCGTTCTTTGGCAACCAGCGCAGCAAAAGGTTCTTCCAGCAGCCAATCCGGGTCAGTCCACCCCAAATTGAACAGTATCTGCAAATCACGGAAATCATCGGCTGTCCATGTCGCCGCCGCTTGTTCTACACCGAGCGCGGTACGTTGGTCAGCCAATTCTTGATAACGTGGAAAACGGGCAATAATTGTAGGATTGATGTCAAAAAAGCGTTGCGTGATGAATAATTTATCCGACTCGCTCAACTGATCAGCTGGAATTTCTGCCATCACCTGATACAAGTCTTTCGTTCCCGCCGATAAATCATCCAACTGACGAATCAGACTTGGCGTGATGTTAAACGTGGCTTTGATGTCAGGATAATTTTGTAGCATCGCCGCCATGTCCAGATAGTCTTTGGTGGCATGAACACGCACCCAAGGCCGCACATACACATTCGTCGCGGGGTCTTTGAAATACACAGGCTGATGTTGATGCCATATCAGCGCTACATAGAGTACCGGTTCGTCTTGTTGTGCCTGAGAGGGCAGAGCAAAACTCGACAGCGTAAAAATACAGAGCAAGAGAATCAACATTTTTCGCATGGTAACGTCCTTAAAATATTCTCCTACCCAAAAATTATCGCATTAAAACGGTTTAGAAACAAAAACCTGCGGGTGTCCACAGGTTTCCAGAAACGAAGAGAAAATGTGGGGCATTCTCTCTGGCTGATTTTTTTCAGTAGCAACTCATATCTGTCTACTAAACGTACAGCAAGGGTTTTTGGATTGGATGCGCGCTTACTTTTGCCCGAAATGTGCGAAAAGTGTTTCTAACATTTCCTCATTCACAAACCCCTCTGCTGCACCCGCCGTCCCGATTTTATAGCCCGCAAACACCACCGCTTTACGAATTGCCATGTAGGGATCGTGGATTTTGTTATAAAAATAGACAAAGGACGAAAATAGCGCATCTCCCGCCCCGATGGTGTTCACAATGTCCCGAACCTTCACCGCCGGAATCCGTTCGTTGAAATTGTCCTGTTTGACCGCCATCTGTACGCCTTCCCCACCCATGCCAATTACGATAATTTCCGTCCCAAAGCGATTTTGAACGTGTTTTATCCATTCGTGGGCGGGCATAGGCAGTTTTTCATGGCTCATGAACAAAATATGCGCGTGACGCATGTAATCTTGGTTGTAACTGTCCGTTAAATCAGACAGCGTATGAACATCTGTGGCGATTAATTTCCCCGCGTTTTTGGCATGGCTCAAAAAGGGACGCGAAAAATTAATGTTACACAGCACCGCCAGCGAACATTCCGCCACCGCCGCTTCATATTGCTCAAAGGGATAACGCGATTCTTGAACATCCTTCAAATCAACATGAATCTGCCGTCGGCCTGAAGGGTCGTACAGGATGACCGACAGGGATGTTTTTTCCAGCCCCTGTAAAACAGAGCTACTTGGAATTTTGTCCTGTGCCAGCGCGAATTTCACCGTTTCTGCGGCGGTATCCTTGCCAATGAGCGAGAGGAAATGCACAGGTTCGCCCAGTGTCGTCAAGGCTTTGGCGATGTTGTAGCCCACACCGGATACCGTGCTGTTAATCCCGAAAAAACGATAATTTACCGGATTGTATTCAACCGGAAAACCCTCCACTTGGAGAGTCGTTTCAATGTTGATGAGACCAGCCACTAAAATTGTCATAGGGCAAAGTATAACGAAAAAAGACAGGCCACACACTCGATGTGACCTGCCCCATACCACGAGAGGGAAAACGCTTTTATTGAAGGCTGGCGGCAAGTGCGCCACAGGCAGGACAACTCCCATCTGGGCGGATAATCGCGTACCCACCCATCGGGTCGTCCCCAAAGTTACGAAAATCAACATTCCAGACAACCATCATGCGGACACGTCCACTGTCCCGCGAAAGCCGCGAAGCCCGCCCCAACCATTCGGCGTGTTGCGCGAGAGTCGTATTGCCCGCCCAACCAAACGCACCGGGCAGTTGTCCGTATCCTTCAGCAGAAAGATACCCCAGTTCCGTCCAGCAGACTTTTCGCGCTCCGCCAAACGCGCCGGAATACAAATCCAGCATCCCGAAGAAATAACGGGTGTAGTGTCCACCGCGTGGGTCGCCGCTACGGTTGTCAGGGCTGATGATGCCTTCGTTATAATGTGCGCCTACACAATCCATATATTGTGCTGCACCCGAGTTCGCCATTTGTGCGAGAAAAACATTGTCATCGCAGCCGTTCGCGGTACATGTCCCGCCAAAAAAGCCAGTGGGGGCGGGTGCGCCGCTAATCACCATCACGCCAGCATTGGTGCTTTTAATCGCGTTATACGCTTTTGCCAGCATCTGGGTATAGGATGCCCCGCTAATTGTGCCAGCCGGCCATTCGCGGTCAATATTCGGTTCGTTCCACACTTCTATGGCATCCGGCCCAAGTGCGGCAACCTGCCCTAAATAGGCCGCGAATTCGTTGGTGTAATTTTCAAAATCACCCATATCTTCCCGATAGCCCACAATACCCAGCAGAATTTTAAACCCGTTGGCTTTGGCTTCACCGATGGCCCCGGCAGCTGCACCTGTGCCTTCGCCTCTGCGCCAGCGAATCTGTGTTTTGACCCATGTCATGCCTGCTGAGCGCATTTCATTCGTAAAGCCATACCCCGCGATATGTCCCCCCAGTTCAAAACCACCGCCTGCCCCTGCGGAAACCACCGGCGCAGCATTATTCGCGGCAGGCTGAGGTTGCGGATTTTCAGCTACAGGTTGGGCAGTTGGTTGAGGAGCATCGGTTGGGCGCGGCGTGGGGGTGCTAACGACACCGACAATTGGCACCGTTGTGGCTGCTTCGGTGAGTGTTTCGTTGGTTGCCAGATCCACAAGGCGCAAACGCAGCACCACCGCGTCCCCGCCATCAGGATAAACAGGCTGCACTGCGCCCGACCCAATCGAAGATACCCACAAATTAGCGCGGGGCAGTTCCACACTCACACTGCTGCCATCTTCTAAAACCTGTTCAAAAACCAGATTAGAAGTTTGGGTGCGGTTTGCCACTTCCCACGTCAAATTGATGCGCGGGTTGCCGTAAACCAGATCATTGGCATTGATGCTCGTTTCGGTAGCGGTAAAAACCCGCAGTTCTGGCACAGCAATGACTTCCCCCGGGGCAAGCGCCGTAGGAGTTTCTGTAGCGCCGGGGGTTGGGGTCGTTTCTGGGGTGAGCGCGGTTTCTGCTTCGGGATTGCCGTAGGGAATACTGATAATTTTTTCGCTGATGGATTGGTCAAGGTCGTTGACAATGATTAAACGAAAGGTAGGGGGATTAAAATTTAGCGGATGACGAACCGGGACAATCACCGACCCGTTTGGCTCAAGCACCAACGGCGCACCCGTGTCATCGACCAAGCGCACCCACGTACTAATTTCATACGCATAAAGTTGCAATTCATCTGTTTCACGCATTCCATAAGTCAGCCATGCCAGTTGCGTCGTTTTTAGACCTGCTTCTGCGTCCGCAACAGTTACGGTTTCCAATTCGCTGGTAAAGGTGACAATGACAGGTGGAAGGCCTTCCTGCTGCAAGACAGGGTTTTTAGTCGGACTGCCATTCTGAGAGGCCTGAACCAGACTGGCGCTAAAAACAAAGGTCAGGATAATCGCTATTAAAAGAGAGATTTTTTTCATTCGCGTTCTTCTCCGGTGCTGTTCCTTTCAGCATAGAACAGGTGAGCGTCATTGTAAAATGAAATAGATGATGTTTGCCTGACGGACACCTGACATGGTAAGTTTTAGTCCTATTTTTCAACGGAGAATAAACCAAAGTGAAACTTAATCTCGCCAATAAAACCGCCGTTGTGACAGGCGGAACGGGTATTTTAGGCCAAGCCATGTGTCACGCGCTGGCGCAAGAAGGCGTAAAAGTCGCCATTCTCGCCACCACAGAGGCAAAAACCCAAGCGCTTGCGTCTGAAATTGTGACACAGGGCGGGCAGGCACTTGGCATAGCCGCAAACGTTTTACAAACAGACAGTTTGCGGCAGGCCGCCGACAAAGTAGTCCGCGAATTTGGACAGGTCGATATTTTGATTAATGGGGCAGGCGGCAACAAACCCGATGCTACGATTAACCCGCAGCAAACCTTTTTTGAAATGCCCCCGGATGCAGTGGAATGGGTTTTTAACCTCAACTTCATGGGCAGCTTTTTAACCAGTCAGATTTTTGGCAAATATATGGCGGAACAAAAAAGCGGCGTTATTTTGAACGTCTCCTCAATGGCCTCCATGCGTCCCCTGACCCGCGTGGTGTCCTATGCCGCCGCCAAAGCCAGTGTCAACAATTTTACCCAGTGGTTAGCGGTCTATCTGGCGCAGGAATATAGTGCATCTCTGCGGGTGAATGCCATTGCACCCGGTTTTTTCCTGACAGAACAAAATCGCTATTTGCTCACGGACAAAGACTCAGGTGAACTGACCCCACGCGGCAAACAAATTTTGTTGCACACCCCGATGAATCGTTTTGGTGAACCGGACGATTTACTCGGCACGATGTTATGGCTGGTATCGGATGCGTCCAAATTTGTGACAGGGATTGTTGTCCCGGTGGATGGTGGCTTTAGCGCGTTTAGCGGGGTTTAATGCCGCGCCAACCCGCCAGCAGCATTCCCAAACTGCCAAGCCACAACCATTCGCCCTGCCAAGTAAGATTTGCGGAAGCTGACCATGCAGGCCATCCATCATCGGCAGCATGGTCAGTTAATTGCTGTAACCCGCTCCCATCTGCCCGAATTTTATAAATCTCGTCGTTGCCAGTGCGGTCAGACACAAAGGCAATCCATTCACTGTCTGCCGACCAAACTGGGTTTCTGTCATTGGCAGGATGCTGACTTACGATCTGTAGGTCGCTCCCATCAGGTCGCATTTTGAAAAGGTCATAACTACCCTCTCGAAATGTGTGAAAGACAATCCACTCACCATCCGGCGACCACGCGGGCGCACCGTCATAACCCGGCGTGTGGGTAAGCCGTTTGATTTGGCTACCGTCCGCCTGCATCCGATACAATTCCCAATCCAAGTCTCGCCCCGAAGCAAACACAATCCATTGGCTGTCTGGCGACCATGTAGGGCGGTTGTCTGCTCCCAAACCACCCGAAAGTTGTTTCGGCTCGCCCCCACTGGCGTTCAACCGAAAAATATTTTCATTTCCCCGCCGATACGACACAAAGGCAATCCACTTCCCATCGGGCGACCAAACAGGATGAATTTCGCTGCGTTCATTGGCGGTAAGCGACAGTTGACGGGCATTTTTCGTGTTAATTTTATGAAGGTTCAAGCCCGTTTCATCTATATAACCAAATACAATCCACTGATTGTCTGGCGACCATGCTGGCATAATGCTGGTATGGTGTGGGTCTGTCATACGTTCCACTTGTGACCCATCCAACCGCATCCGATAAATGGCATCCTGCCCACTGCGGTTTGATTGAAACGCAATCCATAACGAATTAGGCGGCGTGAAGCGCAAAACCAATAAACTGCTGCTGAGGATAAATAAACATACCCCGCTTATCAAAAAGGCAGAACGAAGTACAAGCCGCATTTTATTTTCTCAAATTTTTCTCCATTCTAAAGCAAATCCTTCTAAACCGCGCAACTTTGTTGATAGATGTGCGTACATAGGTGTAGAAGCATAGATACAGAGG
Source organism: uncultured Anaerolineae bacterium (assembly GCA_964639245.1). Taxonomy (GTDB): domain Bacteria; phylum Chloroflexota; class Anaerolineae; order Aggregatilineales; family J027; genus SB15. The sequence goes on along the minus strand of CAZXCU010000006.1, from coordinate 38,725 downwards.
AAGCCTTCACATGGACTCGAAAATTACCTTCACGCTTGACACCCGCACATTGGGCATCGCCTTGATTGGACTGGGTATTTTCCTCGCAGTGGCCTTCAAGCCATGGCTCTTATTTTTCCTCATTCCTTTAGGGTGTCATCTGGCAGGCTGGCATAAATTTGGTGGGTCATGCCACATCCATGAACCTGCCGAAAGTGAAAAAGAAACCCGCAAGCGCAAAAACTCGTCGGCAGAAGTCGAGGAAAATATCAACAGCATGACCCGCTACGCCTAAAGAAAAATAAAAAAGGGCGGTTCAGCACCGCCCCGTCAGATTTAATCGAGGGTCAGTTGGGTGCGTACCACGCCAGCACGTTCATGACGCACTGTCAGATTGACCGTTCCTTTGCTGGGTGCATACACAACCCATTCGACTTTGGCGCGGTTGTCCGTCCCACTGTCTAGGGTAAAGGGTGTTACGGAAGGTGCGGAATAGGCGCGGCCTTCCAACTGTCCGAGTTCTTCACGCTGTTTGCCGCTTTTCAATTCAGCCCCTGCTGGCAGTTCGATTTCCGCCACGACACCGCGTGCCACTTTCTTTTCCAGCGCTTTTTTGCTGACATAGGAGGGCAGCCAACCGGAATTATCCACCACGGCTCGCACATGATAATGATTATTGCCCAACGCAGTCACGTTGGCTTCGTAGAGTTCTAAGCGTGGTGAAATCAGCAGATGCCACACCATCCAATCGGCAAAGGGCGCGATTTCCGCTTCTAAATACTGAGGGGGTGGGTTACGCCACGCATAGGCCATGTCCCAGCCCCCCAATTCGACCTTGCCAAGCTGGGGATGATCAAATTCATACCAGTTGACATGCCCTTTGCCATCGAGTTTTTCATCGCTCCATTGGAGCATGGTCAAATCGTCTTCCACCGGATGTTCCCGATACCAGTCAATATATTTTTCAATTTTGACCCCGGCTTGGCGCTGCGGACTCCACAATTCGACTGTCCATGCAAACACCCCAAGATGGTCGTACTGCCAGTCATCGGAGGTGCCGGTGATGACTTCTTTGGGGTGGTATTTGAAATCATGAAAAACGGAGATAGACGGATAGCCGGTGAAATCTGTCCCTTTTTCGCCGATTTTTTTGAATGTCCACAAATCTTCGGCGGGCATGGTGTCATCGGCTTGGGTGCCATACGGACGCAGAATCACCCCACTCCACGTATGAAAAGCCACTGCCCCGGTGATGTTCGGATGGCGACTCATAAAATCTACTTGGGCATGAATTTCTGGCTCTGAGGTCGGATACAAGCCCGCGCCATACTGTTCGCCTTCCTGCCGCCAATGCGCCGGAAAATTGCGGTTTAAATCCAACCCTTCTTTAACACGGCGACGTTGAATGGTCACACCGTCGTAATCATAGAGAGTGCCTTCGGGCAGCACACGGTAATATTCTCCACCGATTTCTGTCGGGTCACGCCGAATCATTAAGCGGGGTTCATCGGAATGTTTTTTCCAGCGTCCATTCGGGTCAGGAATCCGCATGTACAGCATCCGACCATCGCCATCTACATCCTCATAGGTCAGCCCACCGAGGGGTTCTTCATCATAGGGATAAGGCCGTGTGCTGGAACGGATAATTTTTGGTTTGTCCGCCAATGCCCATTCTGCACCGTCAGGATTCACACGCGGACAAATATAAAACACCCGTGTATCTAAACAGCGCGTAATGTCCGCATTTTTGCCATATTCAGCAGTAACTTTATTCAGCAAATACAAACACGCGCTCGAAGGGGACACCTCCGACGCATGAATATTACCATCCACCCATAAGGCGGGTTTGTCTTTGGCCTCACCTGTCGCAAAGTGAGTGACAGTCGCCAGCCAAATCTCACGGCCTTCATAACTTTTGCCAATACTCTCGACTTGGACAAGGTGGGGAAATTCGCTGGCAAATTCCTGCAAAATACGAGTCAAGTCGTCGTAACGATAATAACGGTCAAATTTTACATCTGGCACGAGGTATTCTCCTCAAATTTTCCATAGGTTATATCCCGTTTAGAAATTTTTTTCAACGACCCGCAAAACCAAACAGCCATTTCTGAATATGAACATGGCAAACGTAAGTTTCCTGTCACTGAATTACCTATTTTTGCCCAAGCCCTCCAAGTCCCACTTTTTTACTTCTACGACTCCGATGAACTTTCCCCCGATGATTTTGACCGTGCATTGTTAGTGGAATTTCATCAACTCCCCGATAACTCCAAGCAAAATGCGATTGAGATCATGCGACTGCTTGTCACCATGACCAAATCTTCTCTTTAGGCTTAAATAAGATGACCGCCAAATAAGCGTGCTTGGCGCACACATGAGCTGACCTTGTTCACCACGATCTGGGGAAAAACGAGTTTGAAGAGCAGTGGGATTTGCCGATTGGTGATGTCGTGGCAACCGCCCATTGGATTACCCTCAGTGGACAAAAACTGCGCGATACGACCAATGGCAAAGTCGTGAGTTTTTAAAGCTTTGATACTGAAACTTCGGGAGGGATACGAACGTTATGAAATTGGCAAACGCCGTGTCTATGCTACCGAAGTCCCTGAATTTGCTAAAGCGCTGGAAGTTCCCTTGCTGTATTTCTATGAGGATGAACTGCAATTAGATGATATTGACCACGCCTTATTGATGGAAGCCAACCATTTAGCGACAGTGGAAGCGAAACAAAGTGCCTTAGAATTAGTCCGCGTGCTTGTTCAAGCCTTAAATTTTACGCAAAACAAAATTTCATAACTTGTAGTTTGTATGACCAACCCATCCACTACCGCGACCTTGATTATACCAAAAATAACACCTCATTTGTTCAGACTCACATCCTCATGCTAGAAACATAGCTAACATTACTAATCATTTGATTATGGGCGACCAAGTGGGAGAAGTTGCTGTACATTCCAGATTAGTCAGTTGTTTTACTGTATTAGTTTGAGTCTCCAATATATATAATTGTGGAGGAAAATCATTATGAGTTGATGTAAAAACAATATAATCTCCGTCCTGAGAAAAATTTCCACTATACTGATTTCCTTGTAGATACCTAGTTATATTATGTATTTTAATATCTTTTTCAAGGGAAAGAATGACTAAATTGGACAAACTTGTATTTTCTAAAGAGGTTAGCAAAAGTTGTTCTTTTATTGACCAATCGCTAACTGTAAAATTAGAATTACTAACGATTTTTTGTAAGTTTGTTCCGTCTGAATGCACTCTATATATTCCATTCTTTGAGTGAAAGGCTATCCAATCGTCATTAGGAGACCAGACTATTTCTGAACTAGGTACTATTCCATCCACTAAAATAGTGTTTCTTATTTTCCCATCCAGGCTAGCAATATTAATCTGCCATTGAGGATAATCTGTTAGATAAGCAATCCACTTACCATCAGGAGACCAAGTTGGGGAAAATTCAGAACCTATGGAGCTATCAGTTAGCCTGTGTAAATTATCTCCATCTGGTTGCATCAATACAATATTGAAGTTTTGGTTTTTTTTCTGATAACTTAAAGCAATCCATTTACTATCAGGAGACCAATCTAGTTGCGAATACCTACCCACAACCTTCGTTGGAACTCTCGTTAAATTACTCCCATCTGGTTTAACTAAGTATATTTGATCATCGTCCCAAGTACTGTATGGTTTACTACAATTAAACATGATATATTGTCCAGATAAAGGGATCGCACTATCATCTTTAATAATAAAGATAATAGTAGTAAAAATGAATATTGCTGAAAAAAATAACATAAGATATTTTTTTCTCATATACGCTTCCTTTGAATGAAATCGTACAGCAATTTATGCTCCACTTAAGGCAAATTGCATAGTATATTAAAATTATTCCCTTGCGAGAGTATGGTTATAGTTTAATAAATTACGTGAATAAAAAATTTAAAGAATATACTCATTCTATAAATTGACTTTCTGAAGCAGAGTATGAGTCAAATTGAGGCCAAGTAATCCCAAAATCACAAGAGCCTGATACAATCTCTTCAATATGAGGCAATACTCTATTTGCATAATCAACCCCACTCCCCAATGCTTGAGAGCTTATTCTATCACGATCTGCCTTAAGTTCTCCTTCTGACTGTACTCCACGACTATGCCACGACGATAAATTAAAAGGGGATGGGGAAATTCCTAAACGTCTAGCTCTCTGAACCCCTCGACTTAGATTAGCAGCTAATAATTCAAGAGAGTATTGATCGGTCTGAGTTAGAAAACGGTAAATTTGATCTTGTTCGCTACAAGAAGGATTAGCTTTTTGAAATAAAGGTTTCATTTCAAGCAAGTCTCCAAGTTGCTCGTAACCAACAAAATCAATAGTTGTATCAGCTTCAACCTCATAAGGAACAGGAATGATACCTGTTAATATCTGTTCAACCACACTTGGACGGAGATTAGCAATTCCCATAGTTGGATCACTTGTATTATATGTGAGAATTTCATCAGCACATAAATAATAATAGGTAAAATCACCTGTTTCTTGCCAAATTCTTCCAATTATATCTGATACTTCAGTGCTGATACTTCTTATATCCCTTCTTTCCAATCTACTCTCCTCATGAAGTATCCCTATCATGATGGCTGCAAAGGCTAAATCAGATAAACCTGAACTGGCGGGATTCCATTTTTGTGCATATTGTTGTATATCTGGAAATAAATCTTGTAACTCATCATAGTCATCCCATTGACAATCAGAAGACTGCCGTAACCCTGTTGGTCGCCTAAAAGGACTACAAGTATTGTTGGCATATAAACTAATCAAATCTTTCATACCATACAAACCAAATGGATCAATGTTATTGGTCGGATTTGCATTTGTATAGGAGTAACGATTAGGAAATTCTAATGGGTCGAGATTTGGGAAAATCCCCAAAGTTGGATTGAAATGTCTTGCCCTTAAATAGAGCAAACCATTGCTATCGGTTTGCTCACCCGTGAATTTAAAGTTGGGTTGTGTCCCTGTACTGTCCCAAATTTCGCCATAAGACTCATACTGCATGGTGGCAACCGAATTGGCATTGTCATCAATTACGCCGCGCACGCTGCCTAACCCATCCGTCAGCATATAGTCCCAAGCGCCAGTCTGATTTATTTGGAGATGAATCCCAAGTGGGTCGTGAATATAGCGGGTGGTGTTTGTGCCTGTCGTCGCCGCTAATAATTTGTGCAACGAAGGCTGCACATCCTGCAAATACTGAGTCACATTTCCGCCTACAGTTTGCGAAACACGTTGCCCCAGACCATTATAAGCATAGCTGTTTCCGCCATGACTGAGCAAATAATTGGCTTCGTAATTCACTTTTAAGAATATATTTAAATTGTTTTTGTTGTAACTATTTATTATGCTTTAGCTGGTCATAAATAACGGCTATAACGCCTAAACAGAATGTAAAACAAGCCGCTCCGCACAATACAAAAACTTTGTCTCCGAACAAAATCCCATAAAAAATTATTGCTAATATAATTATTCCAATAGAAGCCAAAAACTGCATAATATCGCTTTTCATACCTTTAACCTTTACATTCTACTTGCTCTATCCTAAACAAATCTGTAGATTATCAAGATTGAATAAATTTTTTATAGGTACATAATTTTCATCAATATAACTCAAAGATGGAACAAATATATTGGTACTAACTATCACTCCATATACCTGATACAGAAGGCGACGTTCTATATCACTTGCTATTTTCCCCGGAATATTTCTAAATGGGTCTGTTACAAACCGATGACCTAGTTCACGCCTGCGCATCAATTCTGTTAAGGCTGGCGTAATATTATTTGAAATAGGTGAGCGACTTTTTAATATACCAGAGATCATAGCGGGAGTATCAAAAACCAATGAAAGAACAAATCCCATTAGAAAATCATCTTCTGCGCCACGAACATAGTCATTAAAAGAATAATTTTTATCTAAAAGAATTTGATTTCCAACTTTTGTACCTGCACCTTGTAGAGAGTTGATAAGCCCAAACGCGCCAGCCCTTCCTACGGCATTTGCAAGAACGCTGCTGCCAAAGTTTAATCCTGGCACTAATGAAATTAAATACCCTGCTGCTCCTCCTGCCACAGAATCTATCAATGCACTTTTAACGGCTTGATTCGCAGACACATCATATCTATCGGTAAAAAGTGCTTGACCTACTACATTAGTAGTTGCACCAAGACCTGCAACTGGTTGACCTAATAGTGCAAATTCTATACCGATTAATATTCCCAAAATAACTGCGGTTTCTTTAGGATGTTCCTGAACTTCTTGTGTTGTCCAATTTATGCCAAGTAAAGAGTCGGCAAAAGCGCCGCGACTCTGCTCAACTCTTTTACCCCAACCTTTGGCGAAGCCTACAAATTCATCCTCTAAACCAATAGTATCTATAGCGTTGGCAGAAGCTGATACTACGCCTCCCACTGGGTCATCTATAAAATTACCAACGGCATCAACGCCTTGCTCAACTTTCTCGCAAATACCAAAGCATGGGAACTCACCACTTGGGTCAGTGTAGGTGATAGGGTTGGCAAAAGCGTAAAAATATCTATTCGATGCTTCTACAATATCAAGGCTGTTGAAATTGGCTAAAGAAGGGTTGTAGTAACGCGCTCGAAAATGAAGTAAATTGTTGATGTCTTTTAGTTGACCAATATAGTCAAAGGGTGTATTGGCACTCCCTGTTGTATTCCACACATTGCCATAGGGGTCATATTGGCGTGTGCCTAACACATTCGGGCTGGCATCAATTAAGCCACGCACGCTGCCCAACCCATCCAACAGCATGTAATTCCATGTGCCATCAGGATTTTCTTGGCTGTGAATGCCCATCCCATCATGCACATAGCGGGTTGTGTTCGCGCCTGTGGTAGCGGATAAAAGTTTGGATAAACTTGGTTGGACATCCTGTAAATACTGGGTCACATTGATGCCGATAGTTTGCGACAGCCGATGCCCCACGCCATTGTAAGTGTAGGCACTCCCACCATGACTGAGCAGCCGATTGGCGCGATCCCATGTATATGCGACTGCGCCGTTAATCGTGCTTAAGTTGCCATTGGCATCGTAGGCGTAGGTGTTGACTCCATCACTAAGGAGTTGGTTGAAGTCATTATAGGAGTAATTCACATTCGCGTTGACTACGCCGTTCAATTTAACGGTCTGATTTGTCCTATTTCCCGCTAAATCATAGGTAAAATTGTATTCATGGAAGGGTGTGCCTGTCACCGCGTCGCCTGTGCGATAGGCGGTTTGCTTGAGCCGCGAAACCGTATCATAGCTGTGTTGTAACGTGTGTTGATAAAAGCTGCCGACCACCGTGAGTTGTTTGAAGGCCAATTTATTGCCTGTGGAGAGGGGATGATTGGCACGACGGTTGTGAATCTCCACCACATGCCCTTTGAACTGGTAAGCAGAAATCGCCACAGAGGTTTCGCCTGCGGTTGCTGTGTAGGTATCCCAACTGCCCCAGAAATTCTGGTCAACGTAAATATCGCAAATCCCGCCATCGGGACTGGTTGCAAAAGTCAGCGTGATGTCTTTGCCATTTACTTACTTATGCGGACTAGCTGCCCAAGGGGATGGAGGTCTGGCGATGGAGGGAGTGCTTCAGCGTTAGCGATGAATCAAAAATCCAGCCCGGAAAAGCTGGATTGTTCGAGACATTTTTTCTTAGGTGTCCCCGACAGGACTCGAACCTGTGCCTCTGGCTCCGGAGGCCAACGCTCTATCCGCTGAGCTACGGGGACATCTTACAACTTAGTGTAACGGTATCTTCCCTATAGGTCAAGGTTGTGATTACCAGCACTATCCGCTACTATAGCGGCGGTTTTTCTACGCAATAAGCGAGTGACGGTCAGCGACCTATGATTTTACAGGCCAATCCCGGTGCAACCTACCATGCCTATCAGAAAGAAATTGATGAGGCCGTTCAGCATGTGCTGTCCAGTGGGTGGTACATCTTAGGCAAAGAAACCGCCGCCTTTGAAGCTGAATTTGCCGCCTACTGCGAAACAAATTACGCGGTTGGCGTTGCTAATGGCACGGATGCCATTGAAATTGCCTTACGCGCCCTTGACATTGGCGCTGGCGATGAAGTCATTACCACCGGACATACCGCCGTCGCAACTGTAGCCGCGATTGAATTGGTCGGGGCGACTCCGATTTTGGTAGACATTGACCCTGAATTTTATACGCTGGATGGAATGGCCGTTGAACAAGCCATCACACCGCGCACAAAAGCGATTATTGCCGTTCACATTTACGGGCAGTCTGCCGATTTAGACGTGCTTCAAGCTCTTGCTGAAAAACATCGTCTCTATCTGATAGAGGACTGCGCCCAAGCCCATGGCGCACGGTATAAAAATCGGCGTGTTGGTAGTATGGGCGTGATTGGATGTTTTAGTTTTTATCCCACCAAAAATCTAGGGGCATTTGGTGATGGCGGGGCAGTTGTCACCCAAGACCCAACTTTATATGAAAAAATGCTAGCGTTGCGCCAGTATGGATGGCGTTCCCGCTATATTAGCGATGATGCAGGCATGAATTCACGCTTGGATGAATTGCAAGCGGCTATTTTGCGGGTGAAACTTCGTCATCTGGATGCCGATAACCAGAAGCGGCGCGAACTGGCTGAATTTTATGATGAAACCTTACAAGCATCGTCTTTGGTGCTGCCAACGGTTCGACCAAACGCCGAACATGTTTATCATTTATATGTGGTGCAGGTTGAAAATCGGGAACAAGTCATGCACAATTTGCGGGAAAAGGGTATTGGCACAGGCATTCACTATCCCCAACCGATTCACCGTCAGCCCGCCTATGTTCAACGGGTAAAAACATTTCCCCACGATTTGCCGAATTTAATGACCGCAACACCGCGTATTTTGTCGCTGCCGCTTTATCCCGAACTTTCATTTGAAGATGCAAAAAGGGTGGCAAGCGCCCTTTTGGAACAGGAATAACCATGCGCTTAGGAATTATCGGGCTGCCCAACAGCAGCAAGACCACCATTTTTAACGCCTTAACGGGGCTTAACCGTCCAACAGGGGCGGTGTCGAGTGGACAACTTGAAGTGTTTAATGCCGTGGTCAATGTGCCGGATGACCGCGTAGACAAATTGATTGCCATGTATGAACCCAAAAAATATGCCTATGCAACCGTCACTTTCAGCGATATTGCAGGCGTGGACAAAGGATTCGGGGAAAGCGGGTTAAGCGGTCAACTGAAGAATGAGTTAGCGCAGGTCGATGGTTTTGTGCATGTCGTCCGCGCTTTTGAAGATGATGCGGTTCCCCATCCCGAAATCACGATTGACCCCAAACGCGATGTGGAAACGGTAGACACTGAATTTTTGCTGTCTGACCTCATCATGATTGAAAAGCGGCTGGAACGGCTGCACGCAGAATTAAATAAAGCTGCCAAAGTCGGACGGGACAAAATTGAAGCGGAAATCGCCCTCATGCAGCGTTTGAAAGCCACGCTCGAAGATGAAATCCCCTTGCGAGATATTGAAATCGAAGCGGAGGAGGAAAAATCGCTACGTGGGTTTGGTTTCCTCTCCCAGAAGCCGATGCTGCTGGTATTTAACACCGGAGATGAACTGCGGCCTGCCGATGAGATCGTCTCTTACCCGCATAAAAAAGCCCAAACACTCAGTTTGCAGGGCAAAATTGAGGCAGAAATTTCTCAGTTGGGGAAAGAGGATGCGGCGGTGTTTTTGCAGGAATATGGCATCGCTGAACCGATTACCAAACGGGCGATTCGGGCGGCGTATGAACTGCTTCACCTGCAATCCTTTTTCACTGTGGGGAAAGATGAAGTGCGGGCATGGAGTGTACGGGTGGGGGCAACTGCGCCAGAAGCCGCCGGCGCAATCCATTCCGATTTGCAAAAAGGCTTCATCCGTGCCGAAGTGATGGCCTACCAAGATTTGATTACGCTGGGTAGCGAACAAGCGATGAAAGAAGCGGGTAAGTTCCGCTTAGAGGGGAAAACTTACATCGTGCAAGACGGCGATATTGTGCATATTCGTCACAGTAGCTAAGGGAGCAGGGAGGGCTTAAGCACAGCCCTCTTTGGATAACATCTTCATTAATTTTTACCGCGTAAAAGCGGTCTGCCAGTGGCAACATCAAGACCAAAACGTTCGCCAGATTCGCGGGCTTGCCTGCCGATAGATTGCGCGACATCTTGGATGATATACATGGCTTCGCCCCATGTTAGTACCTGCCGACTGCCCAATTCTCTGGCGCAACCATCTTCCGCCAACCCCTGATAATACAAAGCGGCAATGGGCTGATGGTCACGCAACGTGGCATTTTTGGGCAGATTCATCTCCGTTTTAAGCATTTTGGCGGTACGCTCCCATAACCCCAGATAAATTTCATTGGTAGCACGCCCAGAGTGACTCTGCTCGATGTCGGTCATGGCGGCTTTGAGCGCGGAGGTAAAAGCGGCGCGTTGAATTTTGGTGTTGATTCGCATAAGAATCCATTCATCCGATTTGCCTTCACGCTGATACATTTTGATAACTGCATCCAATGCCTTGTCCGGGTCACTGATCACTGCATCAAGGGCTGCGGCTGGATTTCTTCTAACCTCATCAACAAATGCACCTGCTTTAGACAAATAATCTCGAATTTCTTTTAGGTCAAGTTATAGCAAAAGGACGAAAACGCACGGTAAGGGGCTTCATGTTGTAAATCTACTGTGAAGCAAATTGATAAAATCTTCGAAAGTTGCTATTTATGAATACTGGGATACGATGTTGTGATCAGTATATAGTATCGAAACTGCCACAAACCTTTCGTGAAACATTTCTATCGAGGTAACAATGGGTGAAAGATAGCCCATCCCGCTAGTAAATCACAGGAACGTGAAACTTCATTTCACAGAAGGGACATTCTGTGAAGCACCTTACCCTGACCTTTCGTACTTTTGCTATCAATTGACGACTTAGGGCATTGTGAAGTCCTCTCGTTTGCTGAGTTTTGCTCCCTCAGCTTTAACGAAAGGACTTCCTTTTTGCAATAACTGCCAAATTTCAGCGGTCTCTTGAGAGATACCTGCTACTTGTAAAAAAGCAGGTCGTCAGGTCTTATTCGCGGGTGGAATAAATATCAATGGCATCGAGGCTCAGCGTCATCCCCTGCGCGGTGGGATTCTTACGTCCGCTGTTCTCAATCCGAAGGGTATGGGTGCCCGGTTCGACAAAGAAAATCTCGCTGCTAGCCACCATACTCTGGGTGTTATAGCCGTCAATGGTTGCTACTTTGCGGTCATCAATGTACACATCAAAGATGCCAAAGTCCCAGAAGTAGAGATAGTGCAGTCGCACTTTTTCACCGGTGAAGCGCAAAATCACCGATGCCTGTTCATCCTGCGAATAGAGATAGTCGCCATTCGAGGTGTAATCGGAGTCAACTTTCGTCCAGTTGCCTTTCAACTGAACCTGCTCATCTCCTATTTCGTAACGCACCCATTTGCTGACAGGTTTGGGAGTTTCATCGGCAATCCGCCAATAGCTAAAGCGGGCGCGTACCACTGTGCGGGAAGTATATGTCCATGTGGCATCGTCCCACTTGGCACAGGTAATCAGGGTGAGCAGCGGTTGGTTGCTCGGATAGGTCACTTCAACAGCATCCGGCGTAACTTCCATCACCTCCGTGACGATATAGGCGTACTCAACGCCCTCTCCCGATGCTAGAATCAAGTCACCAGCTTCAAGCTGCTCCAGATTACGGAAGGGGCCAACCCCCTGTTCATGCTGAATATGACCTGCCAGCACCGCATTGCCCATCGTGCCGGGATGGGCCGTTCCCTCCAGATGAGCAACTTCATCCTTGAGTTGGCTGATGTCCCAGTTGGCATCCACAATCGGCGCATTGACCAGTGATGTAGCAATCCCCAGACGTGGAATCTGAAGTTGTTCGGCAGGAATTTCCGGCATGGCAAATTGGAATCCCGGTTGTAGCGGGGTGGTTTCATTAACGGTCTCTTCCGTCCAGACAATGGGCAGGGCGGTTGAAACTTCTGACATGACCGGCGGCGCTTGCATGATAGGCACGGGCGGTTGTGGCTGTTTATACAGACTGGTACTCAGCAAAACCACCCCTAACATACCACTCATGACCGCTAAAGTTGGCACGACCAACAGCATACGGCGGGTGGGACGTTTAGGCAGTAATTTTGCCAGTTTGTCGCTGCGATTTTCCGCGAGCCACTGGACAATGCTCCACGTCAGGCCACCCACCGCGATGATAAACGCTGCTACCGTCAATAGGAGCTTCCACAACGAAAGCCGCAATACCCATGTTCCCCAGAGATTAGCGTTCATGAAAGGCATCGGGCGGACACCCAGAGCAGGCAAGGTGTTAGGTAAGGTGCTGGTGCTGCCACCCCCACTCGATGTTCCGGTAGATTGTGTGCTTGAAGAGGTGGTGGTGCTGGTCGTGCTGGCAGAAGCAACCTGTGTGGCTGTCGTGGTCGTCGTGGTGGAAGTGGTCGTTGGTGTTGGGGTGGTTGTACCCAAAACTGTCACCGTCACCGCAGGCGAAGTTTTTGCCGGGCCTTGAGCAAAATTAACGGTTGCAGTATTCGTAATGCTGGTATTGGCGGTGGCTTGGCTGCTCATCGTCACAGTCAGAGTCATGGTGATGCTCGCACCCGGCGCTACCGTCCCAATCGTATAGGTCACGGTATTGGCGGCTGTGTTGAAAGCAAAGGTTCCCTGACTGGTGGTCGCACTACTAAAAATGTACAGGCTGTTCAATGGATCCACAACCGTCACATTGCTAATAGCCGTGGTGGAGGGATTGGTGAGGGTCACAGTGAAGGTGACACTTTCGCCGGGACGTGCCTGGCTGACCGAGCCGCCTTTGGTAATGGCCGGATCCACCAGTACAAGGTCAAAATTCCCGTTCACACAGGTACCACCCACTGTAACATTCACGGTCTGGCTGGGGGTGTTCGGCGTGAAGTAAATTGGCGTTCCACCCGGCAGAGAGGCGGTATCAATTTGCACCGTGTAGTTTCCGGCGGGCAGCCCACCTAGGTTATAAACCCCGTTGGCATCGGTGGTGACTTGACCGACATTGGTTGCCCCACTCAAAATGTTCATACGAACATTCGCAAATACGGGTTCGGAAGCCTCACGAGTCCCATTTTTGTTTACATCATGGAACAAAATGCCCGTGAGACAGCCTGTGGTGGCGGTGGTGGTGTCGGTGACAGTGCGGCTCAGAGTCGGGTCAGTGAGGCTGTTCACTTGAATCAAACTGGTATCGAGTACCCCGTTGGCTGTGCCTGTGGGAATAGTAATGAGATGGCGTAAGGTCAGGCTGGCGTTGGGTGCAAGCTGATTGGCAGTGGTGAGGGCAAAACTCTGGCCGACATTCAAGGTCGCAAGGGTGGTTGTGCCACTCACGATTTGCAACTGCTGTGTCCAACCGCGATTCCCGCCCAAAAATTTAATCTCATAGCGGTCTGTTTGCTGGCCTGTATTGGTCAGGGTATGGAGATGGTTGATGGTTTGTCCGGGTGCTTCCGAAACCGCGTTATTCGGTGTTAAGGACATCCCAAGCGCACTGTTCAAGGTCAGATTGGCGGTTCCGCAGGAAGTCTGGCTGTTTCCTGCATGACTCGCGCACGCCGTATTGCTCACGAGGAAGGCATTCACAGGCGCGGGGGCAGCATCCACCGCGATATGATTGTTGACGACGGCGCTGTCTCCTGCTTGGATCGTAAAGGCCATGTAGAACAAATGCGATTGATTCGGATTAGGCGGATGACTAAATGCCACGATTTGCCCACTATTCGCGGTAGGACTCGCGTCAAAAGTAGTGGCACTGGGTTGATAGGCCGGCGTAGTTGAGGGGAAGGTGTATCCCGCAGGCAAACTGACAATCTCAAGTCTAAAGTCCCGTGTTCCTGTGGTGGGAACACCGTTGGCTGTCCCGGAGGTAATGTCAAAACGGTAGGCTCCATCTGCGCCTGTGGTTTGCGGATTGGGCTGGATAGTATCGGCAAGGATGCCTGCCCCATAAACCAAGCGAATCTGCACCCCGCTAACAGCGTTGCCTGTTGCACCAATGTAGACCGTGCCACTGGGGTCAAACGGGTCTAAGTGATTCGGAATACTGTCGTGATCTTGGTCGCCAGTGCCTTCAACCGCATCCGGGGAAGTGTCGCCATCGGTATCCAGTGTGTAGGCAAACGTGATTTCAGCAGGGGATGCTTCGTCAATTTCAACCCGCGCCGGATTCTGAATGCCATGTTCTCCGGTGACAACGGTATCCATATAATGCTCGGGCAGGGTAGTTTCATCCAGCCAGAGCCAATAAATACCGTTTGTCGCTGCTTCAAAATCGTAAGTCCCATCCGCAGGCACTTGGACGGTGGCAACAAGGGTCTCCGATTCGATGTTAAAAACAGCATCGCCATTGTCTGCATACAGGGAAACCGCAGCATTCCCGATGCCGGATTCTTCGCTTTCATCCCACTGACGGTTGCCGTTGGCATCATCAAAAACACGCCCATTTATGCTGACCGACGGATGTGGGGTTTCAGTCGCTAATGTGCCTTGTTTGACATCAATACTGTCCAGCGCGATGACCACGCCCTGCGCGTCCGGGCCGTTTTGTCCGGTGTTCTGAATTCGCAGGGTATGGCTGCCGGGGGTCATCCAGAAATCTTCGGTGGCGGCACCCGCGCTGGCGGCATGATAGCCGTCAATGGTCGCTACCAGCGTCTCATCGAGGTAAATGTCAAAAATACCGAAATTCCAGAATTTCAAATAATTCAGCCGCACGGCCTCACCCGTGAAGGTCAGTTCAACACTGGCCTGCGTTTCAAGCGAATAGACATAGCTTCCACCCGAAACATAGGAGGAGGGTTGCTGTTGCCATGCGCCCTGCCACTTCAGCGCTGAATGATCCATTTCATAGCGTGTCCAACCTCCGCTCACAGGTGAGCTGCTGGTGGGTGTGGCGGTGGGCTGTTCCAGCGTGGCGGTAGGCGATGGGGTTTCAATGATGGGTGTTGGGCTGGGGGCAAACGCGGTTCCCAGAATATCAATGGCATCCAGCGCAATAACCATACCCTGTGAGTCGGGGTGTTTTTGACCGCTATTTTGAATCTTCAGCCGATGCTGTCCGTAGGGAACAACAAATTCATCGGTGAATTTCAAATCGCTGGCGCTGCTGTAGCCATCCACACTCCCCACCCACTGGTCATCAAGGTAAATGTCAAATAGGCCAAATGTCTCGAAGACCAGATAGCTTATGCGGAGCTTTTCTCCCACAAAATCAAAGACGAGGCTGGAATCGACTTGTTCAGAATACAGATAACTGCCGCCAGAAACGGTGGACGAGTCGACCTGTGTCCAATTGCCCTGTAGCTGTACAAACGGGTCGTTACTTTCGTAGCGTGTCCATGCTGGTGCAGCAGTGGCTTCTACAGTGGTTGTTGCTGTCGGTACTTCTACCGTCGCTTCAATCGGGGTTGCGGTGAAGGTCGGACTAGGAATTAAGGTAGCAGGAGTGACGACCTGCCCCTGAATATCTATCGCATCAAGTGCAATGGGCAGCGAAACCGCTTGAATCCGCAAATGATGCTGGCCTGCCGTCACTGGAATTTCAAGCGGACTGGCAAGGGTCGTTTCCATGTTAAAAGTGTTGATTTCGAGCAGGAATTGTTCGTCAAGAAAAATCTGGAAAATTCCATAATCAGCACCCGTAAAATACCACAGGGTGAACGAATCCCCGACAAAATCCAGTGTCAGCGCCGCTGCGGAGTCCTGACTCAGCAGATAAGTCTCCCCTGATGCTGCCAGCGATTCTACAGATGTCCATGCCCCGATTTTCTGGAAAACCGTGTCATGTGTTTCGTAGCGCGTGGCGGCTGTGAGGGTCGGAATCGGGGTGCTGCTTGGGATGTCTGTCGGCAGCAGCGTTTCCGTCGGAGTCGCGGTGGGAATATCCGTTGGCAGCAAGGTTGCTGTTGGCACAGGAGTCTCGGTTGCCGTCGGGATAGGCGTTTCTGTCGGTGGAATCTCCGTTGGGAATGGAGTCGGTGTCGGATCCACAAACGGCAAGTCCACGGGTGTTGGTTCGATAATAGGTTGCGGAGTCGTGCCATCGCCTTCCTGTGCTTGTGCCGCAGGTAGCCATAGCAATTGGCCGAGCAGTACCAGCACCAGCAGCAAGAAAACCAATCGGCGGCGCGGGTGATTCAGCCCCAACCAGGACAAAACCAGCGACCCCATCAGCGCCACATGTGAAAAGGGTGGTAAAGATGATGTTCCGGGATCTTTCATGGTCGTTTCAAAATAGAGAATACCGACTTGTCCTGCGGGAACGGAGGCAATTGTGACACTCAAATTGGCATTGGTCGGTGCATTCGCCTGACTGGTGAGACCGTTCACCGGCGTAGTTGTGGGACAAACCGCCGCCACACCAAAGCGGAGCGTGGTGGGGATGGTCTGACGGGTGGTATCCAGCGTATCTGTAAGGGTGACATTCGTAACCGCGATGCTGTCTTGATTCTGGGCGCACACAATCCAGCCAACGGTATCCCCCGGACGAAGGGGCGTTGCGGGAGACAAATCGTAGCCCTGTTTAGTCACTAAAAGCGGTGCCGAGATATGTACGCTAATGCTGTCGGCATTGTTCAGGTTATTGCTGTCCGTCTCGTTGAGCGCGGTCACGCTGGCGTTATTCACAATGTCTGTGCCTTCTGCCCCTGCTTTGACCTGCGCCACAAGGGTTAAAGTAACGGTGCCGGGGGCCAAGTTGCCAATTGTCCACACCCCATTATTGGAATTGTAGGTTCCAGCGCTGGGCGTGCTGGTGTTAAGCTGCAAACTGGTCGGGAGCAAGTCAGTCACCGTCAACCCTGTGGCATTGACCGCGCTGTTGTTTGTGACGGTGATGGTGTAGGTAATCACCTGACCCACTTCTGCGCTGGTCACATTGGCGATTTTATCCACCGCAATATCTACTGGCGCAGGTTGCAGCGTAATAGTAAATGTCTGGGGCGCGGAAGTATCCGTGCCACCGCCATCATCCTGCAATTGGACTTGAATCGTCGCTGTTCCTATAATGCCACTGGGGGTATAGCTCAGGGTGCCTGTATTGCTAATGGTTGGTGCCGTAGTAAAGAATCCAACCGGCGCAGTCACCACATTCACCAGATAATTGGCGACACTCTGGGTTGCGTCTTCATCCGCCGGCCCTAAATCAATCGCCGAGACCCAGGCAGCCACCGTTTGGGGTGTATTGGTGCCGACTAAATGCGTGCGATTGCCCTGATGGGTGAAGCTAGGCACATCATTCACGGGGGTCACATCCACTTGTAGGGGTGTTTCGACAAATAACCCTAGGCTGTCCGTTGCGCGAATGGTCAGGGTGGCGCTGCCGTTCTGGTTGGGCAGGAAATCGAGCGTGAGTTCACCAGTTGTATTATTGAAGCCCGCCGAAGTGACCAGTGTCGGATTGGTGTTGTTGGTAATCGTATAAGTCAGGCTGGCATCGGGGTCTTGGGCATCGGCAAAGGCCGCAAACAGATTCACCAGCACATTTGCCGCATCTTCTAAGGCGGTGATATTCGTTAATCCGGTGGTGGTGGGTGCAGTGTTACCTGCTGCAACCACAAAAGTCTGGGTGTGCGTCCCGCCATCATCATCTGTCACGGTTACGCTAACATTGAAAGGCCCTGTGCCTGCATAGGTATGGCTGCCATCAAACGAGCCAGTGATGCTGGTGGTATTGGTGTCAATCGTCGCCGTTCCGGTATCGTTGGGCGAGCCGTCGTCCCAATTGATGCTGTAGGTGAAGGTTTCATTTGCCCCGGAACCCGCATCGGTGAAGGTGCCGATATTGGTGAGCGTAATCGTTCCACCCACAGGAAGCCCTTGGGAGGCTGGAACGGTTAGCACAGGGGCGACATTGTTGACTGTGAGGGCAGCTGCATCAGAATCTGATCCGGTGTCATCATCCGTGATGGTGACAGAAACATTCAAGACATCCGAAGCCGTGCCTGTAGTGGGGTGATCATCCGGGTACACATGTGTCACGCTGAAAGTGGTGCTGCCTGCTGCCAGATTGACATTTTGTACAGGTGAGCCATCGCCCCAATCAATGTTCAGGGTAAAAGTATCCTGCGTGCCGGGGTCGGTAATGTTTCCGGTTAAAGTTGCTGTGCCACCCTCATTGATGGGGGTGCTTATCGCCACATTGCTCAGAGTCGGCGCAACGTTATTGACCGTGACAAGAATGCTGGCATTGCTGCTGTCCGGTGTTTCGTCGGTGATGGTTAAATTAATCGGCCATGTGTCGCTGGCGGTGGCGGTGGGGTTGTCGTCCAGATAAACATGCGTGACATTGAAATTGGTCGTGCCACCCGGCAGGAGCAGGGTTTGCACCGGGCTACCGTCACCCCAATCAATATCCAGCGTCAAATTATCGCCTGACCCGGCATCATCGACATCACCAGTGAGAGTTGTTGTGCCATTTTCATTCACGTTGGTGGCTGCCAAATTGCTCAGGGTAGGCAGCGTGTTGGTGACGGTAACTTGGAAGATTTGTACCGAACTGCCGGAGTCGTTGTCTTCCAGTGTAACTGTGACCGTAAATGTATTGAGCGACGTATAGGTATGGCTGCCATCAAATGAGCCAGTGATGCTGGTGGTGTTGGTGTCAATTGTCGCGGTTCCGGTATCATCCGGGGTCGCATCCCCCCAGTTAATCGTATAGGTGAAGGTTTCATTCGCACCGGAGGCAGGATCTGTAAACGTACCGAGATTCACAAGGGTAAGCGGGGTGTTCAGCGCAATCGTCTGATTGCCCACCACCGTTAGGGTCGGTGCGACATTATTTACTACCAGTGCGGCTGTATCGCTGTCTGTACCGGAGTCATCATCGGAAATCGCCACGTTGACAGTGAAACTGTCTGAAGCGGTTAGAACAGCAGGGTGATCATCACGGTATACATGCGTCACATTGAAAGTGGTGCTGCCCGCCGCCAGATTAACATTTTGCACGGGCGAGCCATCCCCCCAATCAATGCTCAGCACAAAGGTATCCAGTGTGCCGGGGTCGGTAATATTCCCCGTTAAAGTCGCTGTACCGCCTTCATTGACGGGGGTACTCATCGCCACGTTGCTGAGGGTGGGGGCAACATTATTGACGGTCACATTGACTGTATCGGTGTCGCTGCCTGTGTCATCATCCGTCAAAAGCACATCGACCGTATAGCTATCGGTGGCGGTGGCGGTGGGGTCATCATCCAAGTAGGTATGGATGATGCTGAAGCTGGTCGTTCCGGCGGGCAAATTGACCAACTGTGCCACGCCAGCTCCTGCGCCATCCCAATCAATACTTAGCACAAAGGTATCCAGTGTGCCGGGGTCGGTGATGTCACCCGTCAAAGTCGCTGTGCCATTTTCATTGACCGGACTGGTGATCGCCACATTGCTCAAAATGGGCGCAACATTGCTAACAGTCAGATTCGCGGTGGCGGTGCTGCTGTCGGCGGTTTCGTCGGTGATGGTCAGATTAATAACCACCGCATCAGAGGGTGTAGCGGTAGGGTTGTCATCCAAGTAAACATGAGTGACATTGAAATTGGTCGTTCCACCCGGCAGGAGCAGCGTTTGCACTGGACTGCCGTCGCCCCAATCAATATCCAGCGTCAAATCATCACCAGACCCGCCGTCATCCACGTCACCGGTGAGGGTCGCCGTGCCATTTTCATTGACATTGTTGACCACCAGATTGCTCAGGGTAGGCAGTGAGGTTGTCACCACCACATCAAAGGTAGCAATATCCGATTCGCCATCATCATCCGTGATCGTCACTGTAACGGTAAAGGTTCCGGTGTTGGTATAGCTATGTGTCCCATCAAACGAGCCAGTGATGCTGGTGGTGTTGGTGTCAATCGTCGCGGTTCCAGTATCGTTGGGCGAGCCGTCGTCCCAGTTGATGCTGTAGGTGAAGGTTTCATTTGCCCCGGAACCGGCATCAGTGAAGGTGCCAAGATTGGTCAGCACCAGTGGCACATTGGTATCGGCAACCTGATTGCCCACCACAGTCAGAATCGGGGCGGCATTATTCACCGTCAAAGGTACAGTCACATTGTCCGCTTCCGTATCGTCATCGGTGAGGGTGACGGCAATGGTGAAAGTATCCGAAGGTGTCCCGGTGGCAGGGTGGTCGTCAGGATATCCATGCGTCAGGCTGAAATTGGTCGTGCCTGCTGGCAAATTAACCGTTTGCAGAGGGCTGCCATCATTCCAATCCACCGTCAAAGTAAAGGTGTCCAGTGTACCGGGGTCAACAATATCGCCCATCAGGGTTGCTGTATCCCCTTCATTGATGGGCGTGGTAATCGTCACATTATTGAGGATCGGCGCAACGTTATTGACGATCACATTGGTGGTTGCCGTATCACTGTCGGTGTCGTCATCCGTCAAAAGTACATCAATGGTGTAATTGTCCGAGACGGTAGCAGTGGGGTCATCATCCAAATAGGTATGAATGATGCTGAAGCTGGTTGTTCCAGCAGGCAAATTGACCAACTGTGCTGCGCCCGCCCCGGCCCCATCCCAATCAATGCTTAATACAAACGTATCCAACGTACCGGGGTCGGTGATGTCGCCTGTGAGAGTCGCTGTGCCATTTTCATTCACCGGACTGGTGACAGCCACGTTACTGAGGGTCGGCGCGACGTTATTGACGGTGACATTGACGGTTTCAGTATCGCTGCCCGTGTCGTCGTCGGTAAGCGTGACCACTACGCCAACCGTATCGGATGGGGTAGCGGTGGGGTTATCGTCCAGATAGGTAAATGTCTCAGAGAAAGTAGTGGTTCCTGCGGGTAGGCTGACCAGTTGGGCTGTGCCACCCCAATCAATGCTCAACACAAACGTATCGAGCGTACCGGGGTCGGTGATGTCACCCGTTAAAGTAAATGTATCGCCTTCGTTTGCCGGACTGGTGATCGCCACATTACTCAGGGTCGGTGCAATGTTATTGACGGTGACATTAACGGTTTCGGTATCACTGCCCGTGTCATCATCGGTGAGTGTCACCACCACGCCTTGAATATCGGAGGGGGTGCTGGTGGGGTCATCATCCAAGTAGGTATGAATAATGCTGAAGCTGGTCGTTCCGATGGGTAAATTGACCAACTGTGCCGCGCCCACCCCTGCGCCATCCCAATCAATACTCAGCACAAACGTATCGAGCGTGCCGGGGTCAGTAATGTCCCCTGTGAGGGTGACGCTCCCGTTTTCATTGATGGGTGTGGTGATGGTAACATTGCTCAAGGTCGGCGCAACGTTATTGACGGTGGCATTGAGGGTTTCGGTGTCGCTGCCCGTGTCGTCGTCGGTAAGCGTGATACCTACGGCATAAATATCAGATGCTGTTCCGGTGGGGTCATCATCCAGATAGGTGTGGGTCACGCTGAAAGTGGTGCTACCCGCCGCCAGATTCAACGTTTGCAAGGGGCTGCCATCATTCCAATCAATGCTCAACACAAAAGTATCGAGCGTACCGGGATCGGTAATGTCCCCCGTGAGAGTCGCCGTGCCATTTTCATTCACCGGATTGGTGACCGCCACATTACTGAGGGTCGGCGCAACGTTATTGACGGTGACATTGACGGTTTCGGTGTCGCTGCCCGTGTCATCATCCGTCAGCGTGATTGCTACCCCATAAATATCAGATGCTGTTCCGGTAGGGTTATCATCCAGATAGGTGTGAGTCACGTTGAAAGTGGTGCTACCCGCCGCCAGATTGACCGTTTGTAACGGACTACCATCATTCCAATCAATGCTCAACACAAAGGTATCCAGCGTACCGGGGTCGGTAATGTCACCCGTTAAAGTAACTGTATCGCCTTCGTTCGCCGGACTGGTGACCGCCACATTACTGAGGGTCGGCGCAACGTTATTGACGGTGACATTGACGGTTTGGGTATCGCTGCCTGTGTCGTCATCCGTGAGTGTGACCACCACAGCAGCGTTATCAGATGCTGTTCCGGTAGGGTTATCATCCAGATAGGTGTGAGTCACGCTGAACGTGGTGCTGCCCGCCGCTAGATTGACCGTTTGCAAGGGGCTGCCATCATTCCAATCAATGCTCAACACAAAAGTATCCAGCGTGCCGGGGTCGGTCAAATCGCCAGTGAGGGTGACAGTCCCATTTTCATTCACTGGACTGGTGACAGCCACATTACTGAGGGTCGGCGCAACGTTATTGACGGTGACATTGACGGTTTGGGTATCGCTGCCTGTGTCGTCATCCGTGAGTGTGACCACCACAGCAGCGTTATCAGATGCTGTTCCGGTAGGGTTATCATCCAGATAGGTGTGAGTCACGCTGAACGTGGTGCTGCCCGCCGCCAGATTGACCGTTTGTAACGGGCTACCGTCATTCCAATCAATGCTCAATACAAAGGTATCGAGCGTGCCGGGGTCGGTCAAATCCCCGGTGAGGGTGACAGTCCCGTTTTCATTGATGGGGGTGGTGATCGCCACATTGCTCAAGCTTGGCGCAACGTTGTTGACCGTGGCATTGACGGTTTGGGTATCGCTGCCCGTATCATCATCCGTGAGCGTGACCCCTACGGCATAAATATCAGATGCGGTGGCGGTGGGGTCATCATCCAGATAAGTGTGCGTCACGTTGAAAGTGGTACTACCCGCCGCCAGATTGACTGTTTGTAACGGACTGCCGTCATTCCAATCAATGCTTAACACAAAGGTATCGAGCGTGCCGGGGTCGGTGATGTCCCCGGTGAGGGTGACAGTCCCGTTTTCATTGATGGGGGTGGTGACCGCCACATTGCTCAAGGTCGGCGCGACGTTATTGACGGTGACATTGACGGTTTCGGTGTCGCTACCTGTGTCATCATCCGTCAAAAGCACATCGACTGTATACCCATCCGAGGGCGTGGCGGTGGGGTCATCATCCAGATAGGTGTGGGTCACGCTGAACGTGGTACTGCCCGCCGTCAGATTCACCAATTCCGCTGCTCCCGCCCCTGCGCCATCCCAATCAATGCTCAGCACAAAGGTATCCAGCGTACTGGGGTCGGTGATGTCTCCGGTGAGGGTGACTGTCCCGTTTTCATCCACCGGACTGGTGATGGCAACATTGCTCAAGGTTGGCGCAACATTGTTGACCGTGATGGGGGTTGTTCCGGTTAAGGGAATCGATAGCCCATCAGAAACAGTGACTTGAATCGTATATCCGTCAGAGGTGGTCGCGGTGGGGTTGTCGTCGCTATACACTTTGGCGACACTAAAAGTTGTCACGCCCGCCGCTAAATTCACGGTCTGAACCGGGTCGCCATTGCCCCAATCAATTGTCACCGTATGGGCATCACACGCATCGCCAGTGAAACTTCCATTTAAGGTGGTGCTGCTGCCCTCATCCACCGGATTTGAAGTCACCGCCAGATTAAGATTGGTGGGGGAGGCATTTAATTCACCGAAATTGTATCCTGTTCCGGTATCCCCTGAGCCAGCCAGAATGCTGCTAAACGTATCATTCACGCTGCGGTTGCCGCCGAGTGTGCCAAGGCTATCAATGCCGTCGGTATAACATCCCGTGGGTGCTGATTGGGTGATGGTGTAATTACCCGGATTCAAATTGCTAAACGTATACGAACCATCTGCCAGAGTCGGCGTTGAGGTGTTGACCACTGCACCCAGAATATCTGTCCCGGTGAGGGTGATATTTACACCCACAACCCCCGGTTCACTTTCATTCAATCCGTTATTATTCTGGTCAACGTAAACAAACCCTGACAAAGAAACCCGACGGAACAACCCGGCATCGGAAAGATTGGTACGAATGGGGTTGGCGGCAGACAAATTAAAATTGCCCGTTGTGCCAGTCGCAGTCGCCACATCGCTATCAATATTTTCGTTCCCCCCAATATTTTGAGAGGTAAACGTATATCCAGAGGGTGCAGTCACGGTGACGCTGTAGGTGTTCCCCGCACCGGTTGCCAGCCCCGTGAAAAAATACCGCCCGTTGCTATTGGTCGTGGTGGTTGCAACCACTGTCCCATTCAAGTTGACTGTTGCACCTGAAATGGGCGGTTCAGTGGGCAAATCTTGTGTTCCGTTCAGGTTAATATCTTCCCAGACGAAGCCCGTAATCATGCCACCTACATATTCATATGCACCTATATCGCAGTCACCCGTTTGAGGCGCATTCACCGCACCTGTCCCATTAAACCCACGCGGCAATCCACGCTGGTCGGTGGTGGGGCAAAAGGCACTCGCAGCAGCATCAAGGGCGTTACTCGTCGCATCCAGCGCAAAAGAAATGGTGTTACCGCCGTTGTCGGCTGCTCCAGCCATCCCGCTAATGGGTGTTCCACCGCAAGAACCCGCCAAAGCTCGATTCACGCCCTGTAGTGTGTATGTTCCACCGCCCAGGCAGGTATCAGTTGAAATGCTGTTGCGGAAAATGACGGTTGCGCCCGCGTTGTTATAAATTGCTTCGCCTTCTTGGGTGTCGCCATCCACATCGTTACCGTTAAAGGTGGCGTGAGTCACGGTGACTGTACCGCTTTGCACGTAAATCGCCCCGCCCCGCGCAATATCACCGTTATTGCCGGGGGCATTTGAATCGACATCATTGTTGTCAAAACTGACATTCACAAGGGTGGTACTGCCTGTGATATTGTAAATCGCGCCGCCGAGCGCTGCGTCATTGTTCCCACCACCGACGGCATTCACATCAGTATCGGAGAAAGATACATTGGTAAAAGAGGCGGTGCCACTGTTATAAATCACCCCGCCCTGTCCTAGATCCGCAGTCCCATTTCCACCCACATTTAAATCGCTGTCGTCAAAGGTGGTGCCGGTCACATTCAAAATGCCTGTATTAAAAATTGCCCCGCCGCGTGCAGCATCACCATTATCATTCGAGTCTGCATTGGCATCATTGTCATCAAATTCGCTGTTAGTAAGGGTCAGGCTGCCGGCGTTATAAATCCCGCCCCCATCCGCATTATCTGCCCCCGCGCTGCCGTTACTACTCGTGTTGTTATTGAAAAATAAACTATTAGAAATATTCGCTGTGCCAGCCGCGCTGTTGAACAAGCCGCCGCCTTGCGGAGTGTCTGTCCCACCCCCGTTTCCTACAGCAATAAGACTATCGCGGATGGTGGAATAACTCATGGTGAGGCTGCCATCATTATAAATCCCACCCCCCTGCGAGGTATCATTCCCGCCTGTATTAGCGGCAACGGCGGTGCTGTCGTCTACAATACTGCGGGTCAGTGTTAATGTCCCCAGATTATAAATCCCGCCCCCCTGCGAGGTGCTACTCAGCCCATTTTGTACCGTCACCCGATCCAGCGTCAGATTTCCCGCCGCCGCGATATGAAACAGACGGAAATTGGGTGTGCCAACGGCTGTTGAGCGCAGAATCGTAAAGCCGTTCCCCCGTATAGTAATTTGGGAAGTAATTGAGGGAAGCCCATTTGCCCCGTTCGTCGTGTTATTGACCGTGGTCAGGGTGAGGTTGGCAGTTAAGACAATCGTATCGGCCCCACTGCCTGCCGGACAGTTGGCGGTAGCTGCATCGGTGTTGGCGGCTGTAATCGCTTCAGCAAGCGTACAAGCCCCTGTGACAGTAATTGTTGCTGCTTCAGTTGATGTTATTTTCAATGTTAGGACTACGAGAATCAACGTTGAGAGCAGCAGGAAGCGAAACCAATAAGGCGTGCGGGTTATCAGTCGCATAATATCCTGCTTGGCTAGTGTAATATTAGCCGCATTCATAAAATATGAAAGTTACAAGACTCATTTTACGATATGAGAGAATTATTAGAAATAGATTTGTTAAAGTTTCGTACAAGAGATTCGTAAATATTTTGATAGGGTTTGTTTAGAAAATATAAATTTTAGCCTGTGTAAGAGAAGCCTCGTTTCTCTTGTGGAAAATAACAACCTTAACGACTCTCCACCCCGGAGGATGTCAAAATGAAGATAGAACATAAAATGATCGAGAAAATCAATCAAGCGATGGCTTCTCTAGGCGAAAATAAAAACATAGTGCCTATTTACTTTGTGATAGTCTTAAGCCCTAAAAGGGAAATCGCTTCATGCCAATGCTCCTGTTAATTGAAGATACGGAGTCACTTGCCTCCACCATCATAGAGGAACTTAATAAAGTCAGTTTTCAAGTAAGTCACGCATCTGATGGGCATACTGCTATAAAGCTCTTTAAGGAAACAGGTTTTGATCTTGTGATTTTGGATTGGATGCTGCCTGATATGGATGGGCTGGAACTGTTACGTCAGCTCCGCCAGCACAAAGCGACCCCTGTTCTGATGCTCACGGCACGCAGCGATGAAATAGATCGGGTCATTGGCTTAGAGGCCGGAGCAGACGATTATTTGACCAAGCCTTTTCATGTGCGCGAACTCATCGCCCGTATTCGATCTATGCTGCGACGGGTTGACCTCATTATCCAGATGATTGAACAGGATCGTGACAAACCTTCGTCTCACATTTTGCAACATTCAGATATTTGGCTGGATGAAAACGCCATGCAGGTCGAGGTCGCAGGTACCCCGATTGACCTCAGCCCAACCGAATTTGCCTTGCTTCGGTTATTTATGCTTTCGCCGGGGCGTGCTTTTTCCCGGAGTTACTTAATGGATGTCATCTGGGAAAGCCAGTATGAAAAGACGGATCGCGCCGTGGACTATATGATCATGCGATTGCGGAAAAAACTTGGTGCTGCGGGTGATAAAATCGAGACAGTCTGGGGAACCGGGTATCGCCTAAATGCCTATGAGTAGAAAATCTCCTCTGCTAGAAGCAAACCTTGCGGCATTCATCTGGTTTGTTATGGTGTTCGCCTTTGCCAAGAATACCTCGCCTTCATTTCTGGAGAGTGCAATTTCATTCGGGAATACCATAGGCGCAGTAATCTTAACTGTGAGGATTGTTCCCCTAGCACGCTGGCAAGAATTGCTGCTCGTGATACTCCATGTTGTTTTGATGGTGTTTAGCTTAGGTCTAACAACGCTATTTTTCTCCGTTGCCAGAACAAACTTTCAAAATTATCTCCCTATCATTGTGATAGGCACTTCGGTCTTATTGCTCAGTGGGCGTTTGCTGCGCCGTTTCTGGCATGGATGGAATCAACTTCGCCGGAATTATCTGGTATGGGCATTAACCCATGCCCATTTGATGCTGTTTGAAGGCATGGTTTTAGGAGTAATGATCTTACTTATTCTGCTACAAATCATTCTCTTCTCGCCCCCGGCAGAAAACGATCCCTTAACCCTCATCGAATATATCGTAAGTTTAGATCCCTATATCACGATTGGGGGTGGGTTAACGCTCTTTATTCTGGCAGTGATTCTGCCTCCTTCGGCATTATTTTCATATCTCGTGTCTCGTCGGATGGTGCGGCGAATTCTGGTGTTGGAAGAAGCAACCCGCCGGGTTGAGCATGGCAATTACACGACACAGGTCAAGGTGGAAGGCCAAGATGAAATTGCCCGTTTGCAGGCTCGCTACAATGCTATGACAACCACACTCGACGAAACTATTCAAAAGTTGAAACTGGAACAAGCCACTGTTACCCGTTTAGCCCAATTGCAACGCGATACTGTTGCGAACGTTTCGCATGATTTACGAACCCCGCTAACTACTTTACAAATTTATCTGGATAATTTGCCTGCTTCTCCTAGGACAGATTTAATCAAAAAAGAGATTGATCATCTCCGACGCTTAACAGATGATCTTTTTGACGCTGCCCAAAATGAAACCTTAGCCCTTACTTTGCGCCTAAAACCAGTCGCCATTAAACCTCTACTGGATACGATTGTGGAAGTAACCGCCATTACCGCAAAGCAGCATCGGCAGGTCGAAGTTTTGCTTGATGTTCCTTCTGGACTTCCCGCACTGCTGCTTGATGAAGATCGGTTTAGTCAAATTATCCGTAATCTGTTACAAAATGCGCTGCGCTGGACTCCCCCCGGTGGAATGATTTTAGTGAAAGCAGACTCTCAGCCTGCTCATGTGAGTGTCTCTATTGAAGATACTGGCGTTGGCATCGCTTCGAACGAACTTTCCAATATCTGGCGGCGACATTATCAGATTAACCCGGAAAGCGAAGGCAGTGGACTTGGATTGACCACTGTTAAAAATCTGGTAGAAGCCATGAACGGCACAATTTCCGTGACGAGTGTGCTGCACCGGGGTACTTGTTTTCGTATCGAATTTCCCATCACGCAATAAGCTGCCACAAAGTTGCCACAATTCTCCCACAGGACTGCCACAACGTTTTTTTAGAATCAGCTTATAAGTCTAAATAAAAAGGATAAGTCTATGAAGAAGTTGCTAGGGTTTACCCTGCTGCTGGCTGTTTGTCTGATGAGCTTGCCAGTGAATGCACAAGATATTTTTACCCCGGTGTTTCAACAAACCACTTGCCCTATGGCTGCACCACCCGGTTATGTGGATGGTGAAAATTTAATCTGTGGCTATGTAGAAGTTCCCGAACTTCATGAAATGCCCGATGGAAAAACCATCCGGCTTTCCGTCACCATCCTCAAAAGTGAAGGGGATGCCCCCGACCCACTGGTCATGTTTAACGGAGGGCCGGGTTCAGATATTCTGAGCTTTCTCCCTATTATGGCGACTGAAGCAGCTTTACCAGTTACGCAGGAACGGGATGTGGTATTGATGAGTGAGCGTGGTTCAATCGGTGCCCTTCCTGAACTCACCTGTCCAGAATTAGCGGCAGTTGCGGAAGCTAATTTTGGCATCCCTCTTGATGAATTGAACGCATTAAATCTGGAAGCCTTTGCTGCGTGCCGTGAACGTCTGATTACCGGGGGAGTTAATTTAGATGCCTACAACAATCCGCAGCGTGCTGCCGATGTACCGATGGTGATGCAAGCACTCGGCTACGAACAGTACAATTTGTGGGGCGTGTCGGGCGGCGGCATTATGAGTCTGTATGTTTTGAGGGAACACCCGGAAGGTGTCCGTACTGTTATGACGGATAGCGGGGCATTCCCGACTGCTTATATCGGCGATGTTTTCTACAATATTTACGACATTGTGAGTAATGGGTATCGAAGGATGTTTGAAAGCTGTGCAGCAGATACCGACTGTAATACGGCTTATCCCGACCTCGAAAATGTCTTTTGGGGATTGGTCGAACAGCTTAACACAGAACCAGCTTCCGTTCAGGTGGCGAATCCTCAAACGGGCGAAACCCTCGATTGGATGCTCACAGGTGATGTCGTCATTTCCCTGCTTGCAAACGAAATGACCAATGTGGAAATTCTGCCCGATGTGATTTACCGCGCTGCAAATGGGGACTATGCCTATTTTGCTGAACGTATTCCTAATCTCTACGCCGCAGATGCCCAATATGCAGATGCCCTCTATGAATCGGTCGTTTGCTCTGAAATTTCCGACCTTACCCAAGAAACCGCTCATAAAGATATGTCCTATCCACAGGTTCTACAGGCGCTCAACGCCCAGATTCAATTTAACCTTGATTTGTGCGAACTCTGGGATGTTGCTCCTGTGGCTGGGGGAGAGGTGATTATGAGCGATACACCCATTCTTATCATGGAAGGCAAATTTGACAGCAACAAGCCACCCGAATTAGCAGAAATCGTTGCCCGGAATTTCACCACCAGCTATGTAACTGTTTTCGCAGATTCGGCCCATGTGGTTTTTGGAACATGTGCGCTCAGCATGATGGGTGAATTCATGGAGAATCCGATGACAGCACCGGATACAAGTTGCGTTCCTGATGAAACAGTATTTGCCATGGGTGGAACTGGTGAAATCAGCTTTGTCGAAACCACTCTGGATGATATGCAGATTCAGGTACAAATTCCTGAAGGATGGATAGAAGTAGATACGGGGGTCTATATAAGTCCGCTGGATGGCACCATTCTCTTGCTAACTACAATTCCCGGTGAAAATATTGATGAGTCCGTGGCGATGTTTGAAACGGTTGTCGGTCTGCCCGCATTTGAAAAATTGGGAGAGGTGCCGGTTGGTGAGCGCACTTGGACAATTTATCAAGTGGTCGAAGGGGATACCAGCAGCATGATTGCAACAGCGATTCAAGATGGTAGTGTCTATATCATTGGCATTCAAACTGCTTCCAGCCAGTTTGAGAGTTCAGCCGACGCGCTTCTTAGACCAGTGGTGGAATCAGTAACATTCCTTGAGTGATGGGGTTGAATGCTCACAGCGGAATAAAACTGGTGGCAGCAGTCAGCTTCTGATAGAGCGCAACATGGGATGCGCTGAGACACGCATCCCTCGTCTTTTACCGGAATTTTGTATCAAGAAGGCGGTTGGATTTTTGCCAACCGCCCGAATGGAATATCAGATTAAGTCTCGTCTATTTCAACCAATCCGTTAGTCGGTTGCTTTCATCATGGCCTGCACCATCGCGCCGATTTCAGAGAATTCGGGCAGTTCCTTTTGCCACAAGACCGGGACAGCCAGCTTGAATTGGGGCAGCAGGGGAGTCTGGTACGTTTCCTCAGCATCCAGCTTAACAGGCTTGTAAATCCCATCCGCTAAGCGGTAGAAGCGGCATTCATCGCGGAGGGGGTCAACAATCCAGTATTCGCGCACACCGCCTGTCTCGTATTCCTTGAGTTTCTCGCCGTGGTCGCGGGTGACACTCTCTGCCGAGACGACTTCAATACAAATATCCGCCGCGCCATCCATGAAGGTTTTTTTGAGGTTGGCGAGATTTTCTCCCAAGATGACTTGCAAATCCGGTTCACGCCGCGAGTTGGTCTTTTCCAGCTTCATCACGAACGGTTCACGTTTCACCTTGCCGAGGGGTTTCTGCTCCAAATAAGCCCGCAAGAGCAGGTACAGAAATCCAGTAATTTCATCATGCTCGCTGGAAATTGGCGACATGGCAATCAGCACCCCATTGACCCACTCATAATGTGCGGCAGCATAGTGTTGCATGTAATCGTCGGCGGAGACCGGTGTCACCACGCCGACGGCAGAAACGATGCGTTGTGTCATGATTCATCCTCTTGTTTCCCATTGTAGCATTTTTGTGGTGTCTACATTGAACGATAGGCTGCTGGCAATTCCTCGGCAAGACTCCAGTCCGATGCTGTAGAATAAGAGAAATGGAAAAACATGCGTTTATTCAGCAGTTCATCGCCAGTGTTTCTCACGAATTTCGGACTCCGCTGGCCTCGTTGAGTGCCTCACTGGAAATTTTTTCGGATGAACTGGATCACCTCTCACGTGCAGAAATGCGCGAACTGCTCAAATCATTTCGTCTGAGTGTCACCGGCCTAAATACGCTGATCGATAATTTGTTGGACAGTGCCAGCATTGAGGCGGGCAATTTTAGCATCGTGCCGCGTTCAACCCGTCTAGTTGAGGTGATGGCGGATGCGCTTTATATCATGCAGCCACTTTTAGACCGTCGCCAACAAACGATTGCGGTCAAAATGCCGCTTCGCCTCCCCATGATTCATGCGGATACCAGTCGTTTAAAGCAGGTGATGATTAACCTGCTGATGAACGCTAGCAAATACAGTCCGCAGCATGAAGTGATTGAAATTCAGATGACCTTGCAGCCTGCGTTTCTCCGTGTCGCTGTGGCGGATAGGGGGGCAGGAATTCCCGAAAGTGACCGCGCCCACATTTTTGAGCGATTTGTGCGTCTGGAAACTAAAAATGATGAACCGGGAATAGGCTTGGGGCTGTCTGTGGTCAAGACGATTGTGGAAGGACATGGCGGCGAAGTCGGGGTGGAAAACAGCAACGGCGGTGGGGCAGTGTTCTGGTTTACGCTCCCCATCGGAGAAAAGGACTGAAAAACATGAAAATTCTGGTTGTGGATGATGACCTTGCTCTTTCAGACATTATCGCCTTTACCCTGCGGCGAGCAGGGTTTCAGATTGTGCTGGCGCACGATGGGATCTCCGCTTTGGAAGTCTGGCGGAATGAAGCCCCCCATATGATGGTGCTGGATTTAAATTTGCCCAAAATGGACGGGTTGGCGGTGTGCCAGCATATCCGTTCGCAGGCCAGCACTCCCATTTTGATTTTGAGCGTTCACGGTGAAGATGATGATGTGGTGCGCGGGTTGGAACTGGGCGCAGATGATTACATCACCAAACCGTTTAGCCCGCGTCAACTGGTGGCACGGATTAAAGCCGTGATGCGCCGTGCGGGAATCGTGCAATCGCCGGGGCCGCTGTCGGTGGGCGATTTAACACTGGATGTTGCCCGCCGGGAAGTGATCCTGCCCGACCATGCACCGATTCAACTTACCCAGCTTGAATGTCGTTTTCTGGAAGTGCTGATGCTCAACGCAGGACAGGTTTTGCCTGCCGATGCGATTATTAATCAGGTGTGGGGTGTTTCGGGGGGAGACAAAACGATGCTCAAACAACTCGTCCATCGGTTGCGGGGCAAAATTGATGACCCCAACTACATTGAAACGATTCCGGGCGTGGGATATGCGCTGGTAACCAATAGAAACGATTAACGATGTCCCACCCATATCTGTCGCTCAAAAATATTACGATTGACCCGTTGCTGGCGCAGCGGATTCCGCGTCATCTGGCGTATTATCATCTGGCGCTGCCCGTCGCTGAGGATGAGGATATGATCACGCTGGTGATGGTGCATCCCGATAATAAAAATGTGTGCGGACTGTTTGAGGAAACGCTGGGGGTAAAAGTTTTTCCTGTGCAGGGAGACAGCCGTGAAATCGCGGCCACGCTCGATTTACTCTACCCGGATGATGGGGCAATCCGTGTGCCGCGTTTGTTAAGCTGGTCGGCTACTCAACCGGAAGAAGTGCTGACCTATGCGCGTCAGATTGCCAGCGGATTGTCCGATAAAGCCGTGTGTTTGGATGCCAGTGCTAACAGCCTCGACTCGGTGCTGTCTATTGCACAGGACTATACACTGGCGGTGATTGATACACGGCAAAATACGATGATGGGTGATTTGCTGCGAAAATCCAACACCTCGCTTTTGCTAATTCGAGGAGACATGCTGCCCATTCATCGGGTTCTGGTGGCACTACACGGACATTCCCCCGACAAGCGGACAATTGAGATGGTCAAACCACTGGCGGATTCGGTAACGCTGCTTGGTGTGGCTGCTCCGACTAAACGCCATGATATTTACGGCGTGGCGACTTTGCTGCATCCATCTACCCTGGCGAGCGCCCATATCGCCGAATGTGCCGACCTGCTCCCCCCCACGCTGGAAAGCTGGCTGAGGCTGCGTCAGGGGTTGCCCTTTGAACAAATTGCGGCAGAGTTCACGGAAGGCGATTACGATTTGCTCGCAATTGCGGTTGAAACCTACGGCGCATTTGTGCATAAGATTATTCAGGGGGTGCAAAACGGAAAGCCGATTCTCGCCGTCAAACCCAAAGGGTAAGGTACAACCCCATCCTTTCCCCAAATGCAGACATAGCTACGCCGTGCGAGTGACATGGGCGTAACGAAGTGGTGACAAAGTGGTGACAAAACACCCCTTTTGCTTGATAGCCTGAATCCCCGCGTGTTATGCTGCCATTTATCCGTTTAATCAAGGAAAAAATGGCATGTACATCCGAAAAATACATCCCCGCAAATTTATCTGTTGTTGCGATTTCTCCTGCAGTGGATGTTGTTGTACAGGCTGAACCCTCTCAGAACGCAATGAGGGGAACAAATAAAAAACAAGATAGGAGAAATCACACCATGAAGAAATTGTCCAGAATCGCGGTTCTGCTGGTCGTGCTGGCGCTGGTTGTTCCGGCGTTTGCGAATGCTCAAGACGATGAAGTAACCCTCACCTTTGTTGGATTTGCTGTCCCGCGTGAAGCCTATGGCGAACTCTTCCCGATTTTTGCCGAGCAGTGGGAAGAAGAAACCGGCCAAAAAGTCACCTTTGAACAATCATTTGAAGCCTCCGGCGCACAATCGCGGGCGGTGATTGGCGGGTTAGAAGCGGATATTGTGGCGCTGTCGTTGGAATCGCACATCACTGCTATTCAAGAGGCGGGGTTGATTACCGCCGATTGGCAAGCACGCAACAATGGCACGATTGCAACTTCGGTAGCAGTGCTGGCGGTACGTCCCGGCAATCCTGAGGATATTCAAGATTGGGGTGATATTGCGCGGGATGGCATCAAAGTCATTACGCCTGACCCTGTGACAAGCGGCGGCGCACAGTGGAATATTCTGGCGGCTTATGGGGCAGCCAAACGTGGCAACATTGAAGGCTACGAAGCAGGGGACGAAGGCGCTACCGAATTTTTGAGCAAGGTGATTGAAAATGTGCTGGTTTTTGACAAAGACGGGCGCGAAAGTTACCTGACCTTTGAAAATGGGATTGGGGATGTCGCCATTACCTACGAAAACGAAATTTTCGCGGCACGGCAAGCGGGCAGCGAAGTGGACGTGGTATATCCGACCTCGACCATTCTGATTGAAAACCCGATTGCGGTGGTCGATGTCTACGCCGAACAACACGGCACACTGGAAGTCGCACAGGCATTTGTCGATTTTCTCTATACGCCCGAAGCCCAGCGAATTTTTGCCAAACATGGTTTCCGTCCGGTGGATGAAGAAGTCGCTGCCGAAGAAGAAATTGTCGAACAATTTCCGGTGATTGAAGACCTGTTCACCATTGAAGAATTCGGTGGCTGGTCGGTTGTGCGCGAAGAATTGTTCGGGGAAAACGGACGGTTCACGCTGCTGATTGCGGAAATTAAAGGGCAGTAGTTTTCCCTCCATCCTCAGCCCCTTCTCTCGTTGTGGAGAAGGGGTTTGGGGTGAGGGTGAAAAGGGAAAATTTATGACAGAATTGACGATCAAACCTGCCGCAGTTGCGGATTTTCAGTTTGAATGGGGTAAATGGGCGCTACGGTTGACGGCAATTTTGTATGTCGTCATCATGGTGGCTGTACCCGTCGTGGTGATTGCGATTAAGGGTTTAGAAGATGGTATCGGGGGATTCTGGGAGAGTGTGTCACATCCCATCGCCTACAATGCGATTCGCCGCACCCTGTGGACATCCGCGCTGATGGCGGTCATCAACACCCTCATGGGAACACTCACGGCCTATGTGCTGGTGAAATATAAATTTCCGGGCAAGGCGTTGTTTAATGCGTTGATTGATTTGCCCTTTGCCATCCCGACACTGGTTACAGGGGTGATGCTGGTGCTGCTGTATGGGCCACAAACCGAAACCGCGATGTGGATAGAGGAAAATCTGGGGCTACAAATTATTTATGCGCCACCGGGATTGATTCTGGCGCTGCTATTTGTGAGTTACCCGTTTGTGATTCGCACCGTTCAACCCGTGTTGCTGGAAATGGAAACCCATCAAGAAGAAGCCGCCCAAACCCTCGGCGCGTATAACTGGGGGGTGTTCTGGAAAGTCATTTTTCCTACCATTCGCCCCGCAATGATTACCGGTGGATTGCTGAGTTTTGCGCGGGCGCTGGGCGAATTTGGCTCGGTGGTGGTGGTCTCCGGCAATATTCCGATGCAGTCCCAAACCGCAACCACCTATTTGTATGGACGGGTAGAAGGCGGAGATTTGCAGGGGGCAAGTGGCGTGTCGCTGGTCATTATTTTGATTGCTATGGGCATCATGTTAGGAGTCGGGATTTTACGCAATTACCCCACGCTCGCCCTCCCCAAAATAGTGAAGCGCGGTTTTCAAGCGTGGAGGGGCAATCATGCGTGAAGTTTGGCCTACTTCCCCGATTGCGCTGTTGCTGCTTGCCCTCGTGTTTTTGTACGCGGGGCTGCTGGTCATCGCGCCGATTTACGCCATTGTAGACCGCACCTTTGAAAATGGCCTCGAACCTGTCCAAACGGCGCTGCAAGACCCGGACGCGCAACATGCCCTTCAACTGAGTTTACGCCTGTCGCTGATGGCAACCGCCATTAACACCGTTTTCGGGTTAATCCTCGCATGGGTTCTGGTAAGGCATGATTTCTATGGCAAAGGGATGGTGGATGCACTGGTAAATATTCCCTTTGTATTTTCCCCGGTCATTTTCGGGTACACCATGATTGTGCTGTTCGGGCGCGGTGGTTGGATTGACACCCCCTACGCGATTGTGTTTGCCCTGCCGGGAATGCTCATCGGCAAAACCTTTGTTACGTTGCCGTTTGTCACGCGGGAAACTTCGCCGGTGCTGGCTGCCTTATCCCCCCAACAGGAGGAAGCAGCCTATACACTCGGTGCAAGTCGCTGGCGGGTATTCTGGCAGATTATCATGCCTGTTATCTGGACAGGGCTTTTGTACGGCATTGTACTGACTTTTGCGCGGGCGGTTGGCGAATTCGGCGCGGTGGCGGTCACGAGCGGCAATATCGAAGGGCGTACCGAAACCGCCACCACATTTGTTTTCCGTGCGCTGTCCGATAGAAACCGCATCGGGGCATATAGTGTGTCGCTCACACTCGGCGCGATGGCAATTGGAATTTTATCCGTGATGGCTGCGTTAAATTACCTGCTCATCAAACGACGGGAGAAAGCATCTCATGTCTATCAAACTCGATAACCTTACCAAAAAATATGGCAAACAGACCATTGTGAATCAGGTCAATCTGGAAATTGAATCCGGCGAATTGTTTGTGCTGCTAGGGGCAAGTGGCAGCGGCAAAAGCACTATTTTACGGATGATCGCGGGTCTAACCCCGACAGACGGTGGGCAAATCTGGTTACACGGACACGATGTGACCCGCTTAACCCCGCAAAAACGTGATACGGGATTCGTCTTTCAGAATTATTCACTGTTCCAGCATATGACTGTCGCGCAGAATATCGCCTTTAGTTTAAATGTGCGGCGGGTAGCACGTCAGGAGAAACAACGACGGGTCACAGAATTACTTGATTTAATTGACTTGCGCGGCTATGAAAATCGGCTGCCCCATCAGTTAAGCGGTGGACAGCAGCAGCGTGTCGCCGTTGCGCGGGCGCTGGCACATCAACCGCGTGTGTTGTTGCTGGATGAACCCTTCGGTGCTTTAGACGTGAAAATTCGGACACAACTCCGGCGGAATCTCCGTGATATTCAGCAGCGTTTGGGTGTCACCACAATTTTAGTCACCCATGACCAAGAAGAGGCGTTCGATGTGGCTGACCGCATCGGGATTCTGGAACATGGCAATTTGCTAGAAGTGGGTGCGCCTGCCCAACTCTATCGCCGTCCGCAGCACCCCTACACGGCCTCGTTTCTGGGAACGGCGCATTTGCTCCCTGCACAGCGCAACAGCCATTACGTGTATGTGGGGGATGCGAAACTGCCAGCCCTGCCCTACACCGCCCATCTGGAAGGCCAACCTGTGACCCTCATGTTTCGTCCCGAAGATGTACAAATTACCCTCAACCAGCAGTCTTTGAATGGGCATACACTGGGGATGGGTTCGATAGAAAGTCTGGCATTTGCGGGTATGTACGAACGCGCCACCATCCGTTTGCAAGCACCCTTTAATCTCGCCGTGGATGCGATTGTACCGCCGGACAAAGCACAGACTTTAGCGGTTGGTAAAGCGGTCTATATTGGGCTGCAAGATTTTCACCTGCTGGCGACCAGCCGCTAAAAATTTCAGGTTCGTCAATTGATAGCAAAAGTACGAAAGGTCAGGGTAAGGTGCTTCACAGAAGGGACATTCTGTGAAGCGAATTGAACAAATCAGTGGCAAAAAGCAGGTTCTGAACTAAGATTATCCCGATCAAAACGCTTCACGAAAGGTAATCAGCATGGTTCAGAAACTACCAGACAGCTTAATGGCATGGATGGATTACTATCTGGAAGTGGCGGTGCAGGGTGTGCGATCAGAAGAAGTGAGAGGGAAAATCCACCTGCACCTGCAACGTTTCCAGCAGTTTTTCGAGCAACGTTATGGGCAGGAACGGATTAGCTCATGTGTCAAACGCGATGTGTTGGCATGGCAGCAATCGCTGGAAGCGCAAGGATTAGCACCGACAACTATCAACAATCATCTGGCTTCGCTTTCGGCTTTCGCAACTTGGGTTCATACTCAGAACAAGTACGTCTTCAGCATGGGTGATCCGACGAAAGGCATTGGGGATCTCAGCCGCGCACCACTCGAACTCCGCAGTCTGAGTGAAGCGCAGGTCCAGTCTTTGAAAATCTGTGTGACCGACTGTTCCCCTTCTACCGCGCCAAAGGCCGCTGCTGGTCGAAGTCCGGGGAAAAGGCTCCGCTCCGTGCGAACGCCCGCCCTTGGCGTGACCGCGCCATCGTGTTTGTCTTGCTGTCAACCGGTTTGCGCCGTGAAGAACTCATCAAGCTAAATCTCGAACAACTCGGCCCCCATCTGCGAGTCGTGGACGTATCCGCAAGAAGTATCCCAATGAACATATCAATCAGGCTAACTGCCTCAATGTCATCACCAATGCCGTCACCGTCTGGAATACTGTTTATATGCAGGTTGCCATCGATCATTTGCGAGGGCGGGGACAGGAGATTACCGAAGATGAGTTGGTGCATCTCTCTCCAGCGCGTTTTGAACACATCAATATCTATGGCAAATATTCTTTCGATATTTCTGTGCCACTGAGCAATGGAGGTTTACGTCCTTTGGTTAGATAACCAATGGTGCTAATTGAGATAGTCAAGCAATCCGCTCACAATATGGATGTC
>CAZXCU010000005.1:0-332951 GCA_964639245.1 uncultured Anaerolineae bacterium | reverse complement strand
GACAGAGACCATTTTACCCTCTCATTCCGGCAAAAGTGCATAACACCCTCTAGATTGAGGGCGGGTATTGTAACCTGAGTTAGTAATTTTCCACCAGACTCACCACTGTCACGCCGTCCCCGCCTTCTTTTTCTGTACCACTGGCATAGCGCACAATCAAGGGATGGTGGGCCAGCCGTTCACGGACAGCCTGCCGTAAAACCCCTGTCCCTTTGCCATGAATAATCCGCACAAAGGGCAGTTGTGCCATATACGCGGCATCAATGTATTCCTCCACTTTGGTAATGGCTTCTTCTACCCGTGTACCCCGTAAATCGAGTTCTAAGCCGGGCGATTTTGCACGCTGGAGCAATGGGTCGCCAGATTTACGCTGTGTTTTGGGTTGTTCCGGCGATTTGCGGTATTCCAATTCGTCCAATCGGGTACGCACACGCAGTTGACCAACGGCAACTTCAGCATCTTCTGTACCGAGTTCGGTGATTGTGCCTTCGGTTTTGAGCGCTGTCACCCAGACCGTATCGCCCAAACGAAGCGGACGGGTTTTTTCGTCTACGAGGTCAGAGGTAGCGGCTTCTGGCATTTCAAGGTTAATTTTGAGATGGTCGGTTGCCCGTTCCAGCGCTTTGATCGCCTCCAAAGGTTGCCCCGCTGTTTGCATATCTTTCCGCAAACGTTTGAGTTCTTGGCGAAATTCACGGGCTTCATATTCGGCTTTGCGGCGAGTTTCCGCGAGAACATCCCGTTTTTCAATTTCTATCGAGTCCAATTCCTGCTGCAATTTATCGCGCAGGTCTTCGACTTCCTGACGGGCAAGTGCGGCGGCGGCATTGGCACGGCGGAGGTCTTCGCGGGTTTTGGTAATTTCATCCAGCAAATCGTCTGCCACCAGATCATCCACCGGCACCATATGACGGGCATCTTCGATGA
The DNA here is from genome assembly GCA_964639245.1 of uncultured Anaerolineae bacterium. GTDB lineage: Bacteria > Chloroflexota > Anaerolineae > Aggregatilineales > J027 > SB15. The sequence continues at coordinate 332,024 of CAZXCU010000005.1, read as the reverse complement.
TGTCATCCGGCAGCCCCAAACGCGAGGCAATTGACAGCGCATTGGAACGCCCCGGCAGCCCGACGACTAACCGATACGTGGGGGCAAGCGTGTCCAAGTTAAATTCTACGCTGGCGTTGCGAACCCCTTTCCGTTCCTGCGAGTAAATTTTCAATTCGGGATGATGGGTCGTTACCAGTGTGGTGATGCCGCTGTCCACCAGCCGATTTAAGATTGCCCGTGCCAGCGCGGATCCTTCGGTGGGGTCTGTCCCTGCACCAAGTTCATCCAGCACCACCAGCGAACGGCTGTCGGCCCGATCCAGAATATTGATGATATTTTTCATATGGCTGGAAAAGGTCGAAAGCGATTGTTCAATGCTTTGTTCGTCCCCAATATCCGCGTAAATCTCATCAAATACAGAAAGCTCACACCCTCTATCGGTTGGCAGGTGCAACCCGCACTGCGCCATGAGAATCATCAGCCCAACGGTTTTGAGCGTGACGGTTTTCCCACCTGTATTTGGCCCGGTAATCACCAGAATGTAGGTTTGGTCGTCCAACTCAAGGTCAATTGGCACGACTTTATTCGGGTCAAGCAAAGGATGACGCGCCTGAAATAATTTGAGGGTCAGGCCGGGATGTTTGGGCAATTCGGGGCGGTCTACGAAATCGACCAGACTCGGCGGATTTGCTCGCAAGGTGTTCGCGTAATGGGCTTTGGCAAAAACCAAATCCAGATAGGCCAGCACTTCGATACTTCGCACAATGTACTGCGATTCATGCCCGATAAATTCACACAACTCCCGCAGAATCCGATGGACTTCTTTTTCTTCTTGTAATTGAAGTTCACGGTATTCATTGTTGGTTTCCACGGTTTGCAGGGGTTCAATCCACAACGTTGCACCGGAAGCACTCTGGTCATGCACAATGCCCGGAATGCGTCCCTTAAATTCCGATTTAATCGGAATCACATAGCGTCCATTGCGCTGGGTAATCAACTGTTCCTGCAAAAATTGCAGATTGTTGGCGTTGTTAATGAGATTGGTCAGTTTGCTTTGTAGGCGGTTGTAGGCAATTCGCATATCCCGACGAATGACCGCCAATTTGGGACTCGCCGAGTCCTGCACATTGCCATCTTCGCTGATGATACGACCAATTTCCTGCTGAACCGCCGAACACTCCTCTAAATCTTCGGCTAAATCCGCCAGAATCGGATAGGTTCCCTTCATGCGAGAGAGGGTGCGGCGAATGGTTGTTGCCCGTCGCAGCGTGGAACGAATATCCAGCAAAACTGGTGGGTCAAGCACGATTCCGCGAGTGGTGGACATCACCGCCCCACGCACATCAAATACGCCCCCCAGCGAAAATTGCTCGGTGCGTTCTTCTAATAAATTACGGGCTTCGGTTACTTCAGCAATCCAATGACGGGCAACATCAAGCCGATTGGTCGGTTCGAGTCCTCGTGCAAGTGCCTGTCCGCCAGAAAAACTGGTGTATCCTGCAAGCTGCTCCAAAATCTTCGGCAGTTCCAATGTCTGAGCTGCTTTGCTATTCATGCGATTTGTTCCTTACAGGGTCAACTTGAATACCCTGCTCATAAAAGTGGTTGTTCATCGAAAAAAACGGCGGCAGGCGTGGTACAGAACCCCATTATATCAGGCAGAATTTTGACACTCAACGGAGAATTTGATGATGAACCACGCATTGGACTCGCCATTTTTCGTGCTATAGTTGTGCCAACGAAATAAGCGAGAACGACCCAATGGCAGATTTCAACAAAATTGTAGAAATGCTCGGCGACAAGGCCGACTACTATCTGAACCACGAAAGCAAAACAGTTACCAAAGACAAGCTGTTTCTCCCCTCTCCCACCTTTGTAGATGACATTTTTGTTCAATCAGACCGTCACCCCCAAATCTTACGTAGTTTGCAAACGATGTTCGATCATGGGCGGTTGGCAGGCACAGGCTATCTCTCTATTCTGCCCGTCGATCAAGGGATTGAACATTCGGCGGGGGCATCTTTCGCCAAAAATCCCCAATATTTTGACCCGGAAAATATCGTCAAACTGGCAATTGAAGGCGGGTGTAACGCGGTTGCGAGTACCTTTGGGGTTTTAGGAACCGTTGCCCGCAAATATGCCCATAAAATCCCCTTTTTGGTCAAGTTCAACCATAACGAACTGCTGACCTACCCTAACCAGAGCAAACAGATTACATGGGGAACCATCAAACAAGCATGGGATATGGGGGCTGTTGCCGTCGGCGCAACTGTTTACTTCGGTTCGGATGATGCCGCCCGCGAAATTGTCGAAGTGTCCGAATTGTTCCAACAAGCCCATGAATTGGGCATGGCAACCGTGTTGTGGTGCTATATCCGTAACAATGCCTTCAAAACAGGCGGGGTAGATTATCACACCTCTGCCGATTTGACCGGACAGGCCAACCATCTCGGCGCAACAATGGGTGCGGACATCATCAAACAAAAACTGCCCGATGTAAACGGCGGCTACAAAGCGCTGAACACAGGGTCATCTTCCTACGGCAAATTGGATGAACGCATTTACACCCAACTGACCTCCGACCATCCGATTGATCTGGCCCGTTACCAAGTGGTCAACAATTACATGGGACGGATTGGCTTGATTAATAGTGGGGGTGCATCCGGCGCGAACGATTTTGAGGAAGCAGTCCTTACCGCAGTCGTCAACAAACGTGCTGGCGGGATGGGCTTGATTAGCGGACGTAAGGCCTTCCAACGTCCGATGAGTGAAGGGGCAGCGCTGCTTCACACCATTCAAGACGTGTATCTCGCCAAAGAAGTGACTATCGCGTAATGATAAACAGGGAGGAGAAAATTATCCCCTCCCTCAATCCCTCCTCATAGGTATGGGGAGGGAAGCCGAAGGCAGGGTGGGGACAAAAAATACCTCCCCAAAAACGATTTTGTGTAATGTGAGATCACAATTCAAACAGAATCAGGCTACGGCCTGTCATTTCTTCCGGTTGTTCCACACCCAACAATTCCAACACGGTTGGGGCAACATCCGCCAGAATCCCCTGTGGACGCAGACCAAAATATTGATTGCCAATGACAAAAAGGGGAACGGCGCTGGTGGTATGGTAGGTATGAGGTTCGCCCGTCACTTCGTTAATCATACGCTCCGAATTGCCATGGTCAGCGGTCACAATGGCTACCCCGCCTTTTTTCACCACCGCTTCGACCACCCTGCCCGCGCAGCTATCCACCGTTTCAATCGCTTTAATCGCTGCTTCTAGCACGCCAGTATGCCCAACCATATCCGGGTTAGCAAAATTGAGCAGGAGAAAATCATCATCGTGTTCTTCTAGGCGTTTGAGGACGGTTTCGGTGACTTCAAGGGCGCTCATTTCCGGTTGGAGGTCATAGGTCGCAACTTTGGGCGAAGGAACAATGGTGCGGTCTTCGCCTGCATAAGGCTCTTCGCGCCGTCCATTAAAAAAGAAGGTCACATGCGGATATTTTTCTGTTTCAGCGATATGAAATTGTTTTTTCCCCTGTGTACTCAACACTTCGGCTAGCGGATTTTTAACAATTTCAATCGGGAACAACACCGTCACAGGCAAATCTTCTTCATATTGCGTATAGGTGATGACATCCAAGCCATTCATGCGTTCTGTGCCTGCCCGTTCCGCCGGATTTTCTTCGACAAACAATCGCACAATCTGGCGCATCCGATCAGCACGGAAATTGTAAAATACGACACAATCACCCGGCGCAACTGTCACATTTTCGGTTGTGTGAATGACGGTTGGCAGAATAAATTCATCGGTCACGTTTTTGGCATACGATTGCTGGATGGCTTCCAACGCAGAATTGGCGGTGACAGTGCTTTCATGGAACACCAGCGCGTTATAAGCAAGGCTGGTGCGTTCCCAGCGTTTGTCCCTATCCATCGCATAGTAACGCCCGCTTACGGTAGCAATCGTGCCGCCGTGCTGGTCAACATAGGTTTGCAATTTCCGCATAAATACTTCAGCACTGCCGGGGGAAGTATCCCGTCCGTCGGTAATGGCATGAATCACCGTTTGAATGTTTTCCTGTTCGGCAAGTTGCAGCAACGCATACAGATGGCTGTCATGGCTATGAACCCCACCTGACCCCAACAAGCCGATAATATGCAGTTTTCCTCCCTGCGACTTAGCCAGCTCAAACGATTTTTTAAGCGAGGCATTCTGGTAGAACACCTTATCCTTGATGTCTTTATCTATGCGGGTAATATCCTGATATAAAATACGCCCTGCGCCGAGATTAAGATGTCCAACTTCGGAATTGCCCATCTGGTCAGGCACAAGTCCGACGGATTCGCCTGATGCACCAAGCAGGGAACGTTCTAAGGTACGCTGCCATCTGTCATAGTTGGGCGTATTGCCGAGCAGTACCGCGTTGCCGTGTTCCATTTCGCGGACACCCCAACCGTCGAGAATCATCAACAAGACAGGTTTAAATGATGGCATTTTTTTCTCCTAGCGATAGCCATTAGCAGGTTGTGCTGAGCCAAACACGACTCAACTTGCCGATTGTGTATCAAACAGGGGAGCAGCGTCAAATTTTTGTGACGATTGACAGTCCTTTTTCAACGAGTCGGCAATGTTGAACTTTTTTGAGCAGCGCAGGTGCAAGACGATAGGGTACACCATCCAAAACACAATTCGGGTGCTGCGTGTCCTGTTGCCAGACGATTTTTCCGCCGCGCATCACCCAGACAAGATCACTGCGTCGGGCTTGCATCAGCGCTTGGTAGGGATTTTCGTGCAAAGTTTGGGGTAGCGCGATGATGTCGGCTTGCATTCCCGAACGTAAATCGCCTCTATCAGTCAGATTGAGCAGATTCGCGGCAGAATCGGTCACCGTATGAAAAATTTTTGGGGCAGAAAGCTGACCTGTTGCTAGGGCTGCCTTCATTTCATCCAGCAAATCACCCTCAGCCGTCAACCGTGAATCGCTGCCCAACGCCAATTTGCCTGCCTTAAACCAAGTGACCACTTGGGCAGTTTTGCCAAGCAAAAAGTGATTCGTAGACGGACACCAGACCAAGCCTTTCGCCTTGCCAATCGGATGTTGGGATAGCCCGACCCCATGAATGAAAACCGTTTTTTCGCTGGTACAACCAAGCGCTTCGAGCTGTTCAAATTCCTGTGCGGCAGCGGAGTCTGTGCCTTCCGCTAGATGAAGCATGAAAATATCGTGTCGGCGATAGGCAGTTTGGATTTCGGCGTGAGCGGCAAGGTAGAGGGAATGCGCCCACCCGTAGCGTCGCACCACCTCCACCGGAAACCAGCCCGCTTTTAAAGGTTTGTGCAGGGGGTTATGATGGGCAACCATGGTGACACCCGAAAACAGATTTTTGAGTCCGCCGATGAAGCATTTTTCCCAAAGGTCATATTTTTGCAGCGACAAAAAAGGCTCTGTGGATAAGGCGCGGGTCATGTCGTCCGCCCAAAAACGCGCATTGTCGTACACGGGACGAAATTTGGTACGTGGGTAATGATTCAGTTCAAGATGGTCATGGGCATTGATAAGGCCGGGATAGAGATAGAGACCACTGGCATCCAGCGTTTTCAGCGATGGCACAGGACGCGCACTGATTTTGCCTGTGACGGGATGAATCCAGAGTGATTCTTGTCGGATGCCAGACGGAGTAACCAGGGTGCCGTTGATGATGAGCATAGGCCAGACTATAGAAAAGCTAACCGCACTTGGCAAGCGATTGGTAGAAATTCCAGTTTGCAACTCGTTTGGGCATATGCCATACTAAAGGTATGAGAATTGCTTGCGTCTGTTTCACCACGACTACAACTGCTCGTTGACAGCAAACGGCGCGGCTTTTTGGGAATTGTTTGACCATCCAAAGCACGGGCGCACCGTGCTTTTTTTATCTAGGGGAGATGACGGGTGTTATCGCTGTTACGATGTGTAGATTGCCAGACAGAATATCCGCTTGAAAAAAATATTTACACCTGCCCGAAATGTGATGGCTTGGTGGATGTGATTCATGATTTGTCCGGCTGGCATGGGCGGGCGGATGAACTTAAGCAGCTTTTTGATGACCGCATGAAATCATGGAAACCTGTTGACCGTTCCGGTGTGTGGCGCTATCGGGAGTTGGTCGCGCCGGGCATTGATGAATCGGTGGTGGTGACACGCGGCGAAGGCAATACCACCTTGTACCCTGCCACAGAAGGCTTGAGTCTGTATGCTGGTGTTAATCAGCTTTTTCTCAAACATGAAGGCGAAAATCCGACAGGCAGCTTTAAAGACAGAGGGATGTCGCCGGGGGTGACTCGCGCCCGCCAGATGGGGGCAAGTGCGGTCATTTGTGCCAGCACCGGCAACACATCCGCTTCGATGGCTTCATTTGCATCACTGGCAGGCATCAAAGCACTGATTCTGTTCCCCGAAGGCAAAGTGGCGGTGGGTAAAGTTGCCCAGTCTATCGCGTATGGGGCGGTGAGTGTCCAGGTACGTGGGGATTTTGATGCGGCGTTAGAACTGGTGCGCGAAGCCTCCGACCAGCTACCTATTTATATGCTCAATTCGATTAACCCGTTTCGTTTGGAAGGGCAAAAATCCATCATTATTGAAATGATGCACCAGCGCCAATGGCGAGTGCCAGATTGGATTGTTGTACCGGGCGGAAATCTGGGTAATTCTGCCGCTTTTGGCAAAGCCCTACTCGAAATGCAGGAAGTTGGCTTGATTGACCGTTTGCCGCGTGTGGCAGTGATTCAGGCGGAGGGGGCAGCGCCGTTTGCGAAGGCATTTGCCCGTGAATTTGACCATTTTGAACCTGTCACCGCCGAAACGATTGCCACCGCGATTCGGATTGGCAACCCTGCCAGCTACACAAAAGCCATGCGAACAGTGCTGATGACCCATGGATGGGTGACATCGGTAAGCGACCAAGATATTATGGATGCCAAAGCCCAGATTGATTTTTCCGGGATTGGCTGCGAACCTGCCTCTGCCGCCACAGTAGCCGGGACTAAGAAACTGGTTGAAATGGGCATCATCAAGGCTGCTGATGAGGTGGTGTGTGTGTTAACCGGGCATGTCCTCAAAGACCCACAGGTGGTGATCGATTATCACGGGCAGAACATGCCAAATGTGGATGCCAAATTCCCGAATAAGATGCACACCATTTACGGCACGCTGGATGAACTGGTTGAATTTTTGCCCGGCAATACGGCGGTACGCTTATAAAATTCTGTAGATGGTGGGTGGTTCATTTAAAAGGGCGGGAATCACGATGTTTGTCCCCGCCCCTACAAAATTCCCGCCCTCAATCCCTCCCCATACCAATGGAGAGGGAAGCCGAAGGTAAAGGGGCAAAAAAATACCCCTAAATCACAGTCAGCGTAAGGTGCGTTTTTCAATTATTCGATGAAGCGGCGGAGGGCAGCTTTCAGGCTATCCCGTTCGCGCTGGTAGGTTTTTTCGTCTATTTCGCCTGCTTCAAAGGCTGCATCCAATTCGGCAATTTCAGCGATGAGATCTTTTTTACTGGTGCGGGTGGGTGTGCCTTGTCGGGCAGCGACCAAGCGGGTTTTTTGCAGGTCGTAGAACATGAACATCCCACCTGCCACGATGAGCAAAATTCCGATACCCAGAATCAGCGTGACATTTTCCTGCAAAAACGTCTGTTCTTCCTCATCCGTGCTGCTGGAAGTGTTGGCGGCGGTTTCGGGACGGTTGGCATTTGGCCCGTCGAATACCCGGATTGTCAAGGGGGTATTGGCGGGGAGGGATTGAGCATCCGCTAAGGCGTAGCCCGCGTAGCTAATGCCGTTAAATTCGAGATTTTCGGTAGCGCTTAGTTGGTCGCTTTCGACCTCTAAACCGCGCGTTGCCGAAACAAAGACATTGACTTCCTGTGTAGCATACAGATTTTGAACGGTTAAGTTCATTTCGCCATCGTAATTTTTGCCGTAGCTAAAGCCAATGCGTGTGCCGCCGGGAAACAAGGGGGCGGTGTCGTAAACCACATAGCCGGAATCCGTTTCGGTAATTTCAAACCGCCCTTCAAAATTGCCCACCGCTTCCGCTTGGGGGGAAAGAATATCGGCGGGTAAGGGAAATTCCAGTGTGCGCCCACTTTCGCCTGCGATCAACACTTTGTCGCTGGTGTTAGCGATTTCAAAGGTTTGATAGGTGAGCGAAGCCTGTTCTGCCGTCACTGCATCAATGAGCAGCTCCATGTAGCTGATTTCAACCACGCTAGAATCGGTGGTGGTTTCGTAAATGGGAAACGCTAGCTCAAAGGTGTCGGTGGTCACGCTGGCGGGGGAAAATTGCGGCGCAAATTGGCGAATCCCGGCGTAATCGGTTTCGACAGAGGCCAAAGCCCGCTCGACACGCGGCACATCGGCAAAAGTGTAACTGCCATCGGCGCTGACGGTGGTTTGGGTATTCAGGACTTCTTCGGGTGCGCCTTCCGCATTCAGCGCGACCACCCGCAGCGTTAAAGTTAAATCGGCTGGGACAACTGCACCGGCTGTGCCATGGGTAACTTGGCCCGTGATGGTAAAGGTCTCGCTGATGGAGGTCTCATCGGAGACTTCAGGTGTGCCAAATGGGAGAGGGGTAATGGCTAACTCCACCGCATCCGACGGTTCTTCAGTAGTATTGGGCTGCGGGGTAGAGTCTGGCTGGGCAACGGCAACTTCAACCGGAAAAGCCGCATAATTGAGGGAACGAATATAGACCAGCACAGCCTGTTTTTCTTCGTCGGTTAAGCCCTCAAGATTGTAGCCCTCAAATTGATTGCCATTCATGGTTGCCAGAATGATGGCATCGCTGCTGTCAACTTGCCAGCGCGGATTGGTGAAATCGAAGGGGGTGTCGGTGGTAGTTTTGCTTTCTAACAGAACTTGACCTGTGGTTGCTAGTTCCGCGTTATAAACCAAACTAGCGATATAAGCGGTCACATCCCACATTTGTTCGGTGTTCAAGCGCTGATTCCAGGGCGGCATCAGGCACGAGGTGTCGCTGCTGCCATTGCCATTCTGGACAGTGTTAAACCAATCGGACAGGATGATATTGGCGGGGCGTTCGGGAAAATTGGGCAATGGACAGGTAAAAGCGGAAGCGGTTGGGCCATCGCCACGTCCCTGTTCGCCATGACATTGTACACACCACTGAGCATAGGTGGCAGCCCCTGCTTGTAAATCAAAAGTGGCGGGTGGGCGCGGCGCTTCTACGATGCGCGTTGCGACGATTTCCGGTTCAGAAGATGTCTGGATGCAGCCAACTAAGAGCGCCAGCAGCATCGTCATGAAAAGTGTTGTTTTTAAGTGTCTCATAGTCCTACATATTAGCGGGTAAGGGCGAATCTGCAATAGTGACGGAAGGCACAAAACGTACCGCTAGGTCTAATTCAACGGCCTGTTCCACCCTGTTTTTGAGCAGTGCAACTTCTTCCAATCCGCGTTTTGCTTTCATACTCCCCAAGCGATACTCTAAATAATCGGGGAAGTGATGATGAAACAAAGAGTCTAATGTTTCTACCGCAATTTGAAAACGTTTAGCGCTGACCACTGGATACGGGGCTTGAAAAACAGCAAATTCCTTTTTGGCCTGTTCGTGGAGGGGGTGGAATAAATTCGGTTTGCTAATGAATTCGGCAAGGACACTGAAATTTTCCTCAACGAGCAAGGTTGCGGGGATGGTTTCAAGCATCCCATGAAAAATCTGGCGGGCATGGAGGTCATACATCGCTTGGTCAGGGGGGGGCAGATATTCGTAAATATGTTGCATCAGTTCCAAACTGGCCTGCTGTAATTTTTCTTGACGTTGTTTGCGGTCTGGAATTTCAACAGGTGGGATGGGCGGGAGGAATATCATGCTAATTTTAGGCCGTTTGAACCTAAAAATCTTCTGCCAGATTTGGTATGTTCCCCCGATAGCAATTGGCACAATAGGAGTGCTGCACGTATAAGATAAATAAGCCGCACCCGGTTTGACATCATCAAGGCGTTTTTCCCACGTCCCGCCTTCGGGAAAGAGCGCCAGCCTGCCGCCCGATTTTAAAACATCTGTCATTTTAGACAGACTTTCGCGGTCTGCTGACCCCCGCTTGGCTAAAATAATGCCAGTTTCTTCGACGGCGAGACGGGCCGGCCATTTAAAACGAAAATCGCCCGGCCCAACAATTTGCGTATTGGATGGCAAGTACATGAGTGCCATCATCGCGTCATAGGTAGAAACATGGTTGCCTGCAAAGATGACTGCGCCAGTGGGGGGAATATTTTCTAAGCCACTGATCAGCGTGCGGGTCATGAGCTTGGCAAAAATCATACCCAAGCCGCGAAACAAAAAACGCATGACTCTTGCGCGTGTAGAAATGTTATTCATACTTAGTCCTGTCTTTCTAAACCCTCTCTATTTTTAGCGGGGAAAATTTTTACAGATGCGATTACAATGAATTGTTCGCTGCAACTCTGGAGTATGTATGACAAGCCAACCTAAAACAACCGAGAAATGGTATGCTCTTTCCGCAGAGGATACCCTAAAAAAGCTAAACGTGTCATCTGGCACGGGGCTTTCCGAATCCGAAGTTCAAAGCCGTATCCAGCAATATGGGAAAAATGAACTGCCTGTCGAAGAGGGAACATCGCTGCTGGAAATGATTATCGAGCAGTTTAAAGATGTGACCGTTATTATCTTGTTAGTGGCTGCTTTTATTTCCATTTTCATTGGTGAGGCCAAAGACTCCATTGTTATCATGGTCATCGTTTTCTTGAATGCGCTCATCGGGGTATATCAAGAACGACAGGCCGAAAACGCGCTGGCAGCGCTCCGTAAAATGCAAACCCCGTTGGTGCGTGTGCGGCGCGAGGGGCATGTTAAAGAAATTGATGCTACCGAACTGGTGCCGGGTGATATGGTGCTGCTGGAAGCGGGCGACAGCATCCCCGCCGATGGACGCTTGATTGAAGCAATCAACGTCAAAATTGATGAAGCGGCGATGACCGGTGAATCGCTCCCCGTCGAAAAAATATCCAAAGCCATGGAAGATGGCGATAATGTACCGGCACTCGCAGACCGTTTGAATTTTGCCTACATGGGAACAGCGCTGACTTATGGGCGTGCGGAAATGGTGGTGACGGAAACGGGTTTAAAAACCCAATTGGGGAATATTGCGTCGCTGCTGCAAAATGTGGAACAGGGACGCACCCCCCTCCAAGAACGCCTCGAACAGATGGGGTACTATCTGGCGATGGGGGCGCTGGTGGTGTGCGCGGTGGTGTTCATTACGGGGGTTATCCGGGAAGAAGCCGAAGTTCAAGAAATGTTCCTGACTTCGATTAGTCTCGCCGTTGCCGCAATTCCCGAAGGGCTGCCCGCAATTATCACGATTTCGCTGGCGCTTGGTGCAAACCGCATGGTCAAACGAAATGCGCTCATCCGTAAACTGCCTGCGGTAGAAACACTGGGGTCGGTAACGGTGATTTGCTCGGACAAAACCGGGACCCTCACCCGGAATGAAATGACCGTGACACGGGTGCTGCTACCGGGGCATGATACCGTCAAAGTCACCGGGGTTGGCTACGAACCCACTGGAGAATTTCTGGTCGAAAAAACCGATGAACGCCTGCATGTTGAAACCGACGACCAGCTCTCACGGTTAATTAAAGCGTCGGCGCTGTGTACCGATGCGTATGTCGAACAAAATGAGGGCAATCAGTGGCATGTGGTCGGGGATACTACCGAAGGTGCATTGCTGGTGATGGCGCGGAAAATGGGCTGGACGCGCAAAAACTTAGAAGAAGATATGCCGCGTGTGAATGAAATTCCCTTTACGGCAGAACGTAAATCTATGACTACCATCCACCAGCCGAAAAACGAACATTTTCAGAAATTGTTTGACGGGGCAAATTATGTGTCGTTTACCAAAGGCGCACCGGATAACCTGTTGGCGTGGGCAAGTGAAGAAACCATGCCGCATGGTCATGTGCCGCTGACCCCCGAACGGCGCAAAGTCTGGGTAGAACAAATTGAACTGCTGGCTTCACAGGGGATTCGTGTGCTGGGGATTGGCTACCGCGATTTCACCGACTTGCCAACGGATCCTGCCCCAGAAACTTTGGAACGCGATTTAATTTTGCTGGGGTTAATTGGCATGATTGACCCGCCGCGCACGGAAGCCCAAAAAGCGGTGGCGATTGCTAAAAACGCAGGGATTCGCGCTGTGATGATTACGGGCGACCACAAATTAACCGCCAAAGCAATTGCCGAACAATTGGGCATCATTTCCGCTAATGGCAATCACAGTGTGGTGACAGGCGCAGAATTGGACACCTATACCCATGAACAATTGGTGGACGTGGTGAAAAATACATCGGTGTATGCGCGTGTTTCACCGGAACACAAGCTCCGTGTGGTGGAAGCCTTGCAGAAAAATGGGGAAATCGTCGCCATGACCGGCGATGGGGTGAATGATGCCCCTGCGCTCAAACAGGCCAATATCGGGGTAGCGATGGGCATTACCGGAACCGATGTAAGCAAAGGCGCGGCAGACATGGTGCTGACCGATGATAACTTTGCCAGCATTGTTTCTGCGGTTGAAGAAGGCCGCACCATTTACGACAATATCCGTAAATTCTTGAGTTATCTGGTCGGTAGTAACATTGGCGAAATCATGACCATGTTCGGCGCGATTTTGATTGGCTTAAAACTGCCTTTGCTGGCGACACAAATTTTGTGGGTCAACCTTGTGACAGACGGGCTGCCCGCGATTGCACTGGGTTTTGAACCTTCCGAAGCCAGTGTGATGAACCGCAAACCGCGTCACCCCAAAGAAAGCATCTTCGCGGGTGGGATTGGCATTCATATTTTGTGGGTGGGTCTCTGGATGGGGATTATCACCCTTGGCGGGTTTATCTGGATGCTCAACCGTGAAGCGGGAGATATTTTTAGCCCGGATGATTCCCACCTGAGATCTGCCCGCACAATGGCCTTTTTTGTGCTGGCAACCGCCCAGTTATTCCATGTGGCCTCTATCCATGCGGGGAATGCCTCGTTTTTGGAAGCCCCGTTATGGCAGAATCCCTTGCTGTTCTGGACGGTCAATTTGACGATTTTGCTGCAAATTGCCGCCATGTATCTGCCATTTATGCAAGATTTGTTGAATACGGAAAATCTGCCCGTGGATGCACTGGCGGTTGGACTGCTGCTGGCTGTGTCTGTTGCGCCGCTGATTGAGATTGAAAAGTGGATTTTCCGACGACAGGCTGCTAAAGAAGCTCCCAGCAATGGACAGTGATTTTCGGCTTGAAATCACCGATATCGCCAACGGAGGACAGGGGATAGGTCGTCATGAGGGACGGCCTATCTTCGTCCCTTTTACGATTCCCGGCGAAGAAATTACCGCTCAAGTGGTGGAGGACAAAGGACGTTACGCTTTTGGGGCAGGTCTCCAGATTTTGAGTGCGTCCGGTGATCGGGTACATCCGCAGTGCCAGCATTTTGGGCCGAAAAAATGTGGTGGGTGTCAGTGGCAGCATATGAATTATGCTGCCCAACTCGCACTCAAAACGGATATTGTGGCTGACCAGTTGAGCCGCATCGGAAATTTTGACGATGTTCCAGTCCATTTGACCCTCCCTAGTCCGCAAGAATGGGCCTACAGCCATCAATCCGTGTTTTATCCGGTCAAAAGCGATTTGGCCTATAAAGCGTGGGACGGTGAACCGCAAATCATCGTGAATGAATGTCCGATTACCGTTCCCGAAATTCTGGAAGTGGCGGAGAAATTTGATTTAGACATTCCCACCCTCACCCGTGTCAAAATTATGGATAACGGGCAAGGGGAACAAATGCTCATCCTCAGCACCTCCGATGATGAGCCACCAGAATTGGAACTGGATTTTAGCGCCTCCGTGAATTTTCTGACGGAAGACAACGAACCCGCAAATCTCATTGGCGCGACTCACCTTAACTATACACTTTTAGGGCGCTCCTATCGGGCAACGGCGGGCAGTTTCATACGGAGCAACTTTGAGCAGATTGAAACGCTGGTGAAGGTCGTGCTGGAGTTGTTTTCCCTGCGTGGGGATGAAAAAGTGCTGGATTTGTATGCTGGAATCGGAATTTTTTCTAGCGTATTTGCGCCCAAAGTCAGCCTTGTGACGTGCATTGAAAGTTATCCCCCTGCGGCAACCGATGCCGAAGAAAACCTTGCCGATTTTGACAATGTAGATGTGATCGAGGGGGGAGTGGCGGATGTCCTGCCAGATTTAACGGAAAAATATCAAATTGCGGTGATTGACCCACCCCCACAAGGCATGGCGCGTTATGATATAGATGCGCTGGAAGCGGTGTTGCCTGCTCAGATTGCTTACATTGGACAAGACCCGGCAACCTTGGCACGCGATACAAAGCGCTTGGTTGAACGGTTTGGTTATACTCTGCATCATGTTCAACCGATAGACTTTGAACCGCAGACGTTTAGAGCCGTTTCGGTGGCTTATCTTTCAAAGGGGATGTGATGGAAACGATACTCAAAACAGCCGAAGGCATCGCCCGCCAAGCGGGGGAGATCTTGAGAGAGTATTATAAAAAACCGGTAAGTTACAACCGCAAGGGTGAAATTGACCTTGTAACCGAAGCCGACCACGCCGTTGAAAAATTTTTGCTGGAAGCATTGCCCAAAGCCTTTCCCGATTATGCGGTTGTTTCGGAGGAAGGCGGGGGATACAGCCCCGGCAAAGGCGCAAGCGATTATTACTGGTATGTTGACCCGTTGGATGGCACCACCAATTTTGCTCATCGCTTTCCCCATTTTGCGGTGAGTCTAGGCTTGGCGGGGATTGACCGTGTACCTGTGTTGGGGGTGGTGTATGACCCGATGCGCGATGAATGTTTTACGGGGTATCAAGGCGGCGGGGCATTTTTAAATGGGGAAAAACTTCACGTCTCCAAAACAGACACCCTGCTCGATGCGATGCTGGCAACTGGATTTCCGTATGACCGCCGAACGGACGCGCAAAATAATATTCCAGAGGCCAACGCCATGCTGTTGCAGACGCAAGATATACGGCGGGTGGGGTCTGCCGCGCTGGATTTGTGTTATGTGGCGGTGGGACGTTTGGATGGTTACTGGGAGCGTAAGCTCAATTTATGGGATTGTGTGGCAGGGATTGTGATGGTACAGGAAGCGGGGGGAAAAGTGACGGATTTGCAGGGCAAAATCGAACTGCTCTATGAAAAACGTCCACAAATTCTCGCTAGCAACGGTCTGATTCACGCCCAAATCATTGAGGTTCTACAGTCCGTTTGAACCTGCTGATGCTCAGTGGCGATACATCAGTGGCACGCGGTCAGGAGGGCGCGTTTTACCAGATGTTACGCCGCTTCTCCCGCTACTGGACACGGATTGATATTCTTTGCCCGCCTGTGCCAGAAACTGTCACCACGTGTATTCATGACAATGTGTACATTCACCCATCGCCCTATTCTCCGCACTGGCAGCCCTATTTTATTGTGCAACAGGGTCGCCAACTGCTCAAAACCCGTGATTATGCGCTGGTAGTCAGCCATGATTACGGATTTTTCCTGAATGGCATCGGGGCATGGCTGTTGAATCATCCCTATGTGAGTGAGATTCACCATGTCGAAGGGTATCCACGGGCTGTGACGCGCCGCGAAAAACTCTACCGATTAACCGCTCGCCTCTATCTACAAACGCTCGCACGCCGCGCAAAAGCCATCCGTGTGGTGAATGAAACCGAAATGCCCAAATTGCTGCGGCGCTGGGGGGTGCCACAGGAAAAAATTCTGGTGCTGCCCTCGCAATATCTGGATTTTGACGTGCTGTGTCCCTTGCCCGATGAACCCAAACCGTATGATGTGTTGTTTGTCGGACGGTTGGCTGCTAACAAAGGGCTGTTTACCTTGCTGGAGGCCGTCGAGATAGTGCGGGATGATTTTCCACATATTCAGTTAGGTATACGCGGCGAGGGCAACTTGTATGAAGCAGTGCGGGATAAAATTATTGAATATAAGATGCAGTTGAATGTGGATTTTATCCCGCGTGCGGAAACCCCCGAAGCCCTGACGCACCTCTATAATCAAACGCATATGCTGGTGTGTGCTTCGACCAGTGAAGGCGGGCCACGAGTCACAGTGGAAGCAATGGCGTGCGGGATTCCCGTCATTTCAACTCCGGTGGGGGTGATGCCAGATGTCATCGAGGATGGAGTCAATGGTTGGTTGTTTGAATGGAGTGCGAATGAATTGGCCTCGCGGATTTTGTTGCTGCTGATGAATCCGACTGCCCGTGCTGCAATGGGGGAGGCAGGCCGCCGCACTGTTCAGAAATTTGAGGCAGAAAAAGTCATTGAACAGTACGCCCATGCGTATCTGGAATTGGCAGCACGGCTAAAATGAGTTTGGGATGATACACGGCTAGAATCAATCTACCGCACTTGCAAAAGTCGTGTTTTTCCGCGATAGACTATCGGAGTGGGCATTGCATAAAATCTATTTCTATCCGTTCGTGGTGCTAAGTATTCTGGCGTGCAGCCTCACTTCTCAGGCGGCAAGCAGCACACCGACTGCCAGCACAACATCAACACCTCAACCGGATTTGCAAGCAGGCTGGACAGAAATTGCGCCCGGACTCACCACCCGCAAAATCCGGGTTGAAGAACCCTATGCAACGCTTTCTGATTTTGAGATGGTGGTGGTACGGGTTGACCCGGCTTTGATTCATCTGCGGGTGCATTATGAGCCGACGATTTTTCGTACCTTTGCTGAATGGGAATCCGAATTAAATGCGCCCCTGATGTTTGTGAATGGGTCGTTTTTTACTGCCGAAGGTTATGCGGTGGGGTTGGTCATCACAGATGGGATGGTGTACGGCAATTCGTTAGAAGGTTACGGCGGGATGGTGCAAATTTCCGCTACCGAAACGCGGGTACGCTCGTTAGTCGAAGAACCTTATAACAACGAACTTTATGAACAAGTCGCCCAGGGTTTTCCGATGTTTGTGCAGCCGGGGGGCCGTCCTGCCCGTACAGGCGAAGGCTTTGATGACCCGTCCCGCCGTACCATCGTGGCGCAAGAAAAAAGCGGGCATGTGCTGTTCATGATTACCAGCGATGGGCTGATGACCTTACGCAATGCGCTCAAATGGCTGACACAAAATGACTCGTTTGACATTGATGTGGCTTTCGGGTTGGATGGTGGAAAATCCACGGGTATGTATTTAGCAATTGGCACAAGCTACCCCTCGATTGAACCCGTACCGGTTGTAATTGCAGCCTATCCACGCTAAATTTATACAGTTTGACCTAGATGGTGGTATTTTATGACGCTTACTTTTCAAGAAGTCATTACCCGACTTCAGAATTTTTGGGCATTGGAACATGGCTGTGTCCTCTGGCAGCCCTATAATATTCAACTCGGTGCGGGGACAGGCAATCCAGCAACCTTGCTGCGGGTCTTAGGCCCGGAACCATGGCGGGTTGTCTATGTTGAACCGAGTGTGCGCCCGGATGACGGACGCTACGGCGAAAACCCCAATCGGATGCAATATTATTTTCAATATCAGGTCATTTTAAAACCGGATCCCGGTAATCCACAGGAAATTTACCTCAAAAGTTTGGAAGCCATCGGGATTAATACCCGTGAACATGACATCCGTTTTGTGGAAGATAACTGGGAAAGTCCCGCGTTAGGAGCGTGGGGCTTGGGTTGGGAAGTCTGGATGGATGGGCAAGAAATTACCCAATTCACCTATTTCCAACAGGCGGGCGGAATCAATCTTGAGCCGGTCAGCGTCGAAATTACCTACGGGCTTGAACGGATTGTCTTGGCCTTGCAAGGAGTCAATTCTGTCTGGGATATTGAATTCCGTCAGGGTTTAAGCTATGGGGATGTCTTTCTCCGCAGTGAAATTGAACACTGCACCTACTATTTTGAAGTGGCAGATGTTGAAGGGCTGCGCCAAACCTTCGGTGTGTATGAACAAGAACATCATCGCGCCTTAGAACATGGGTTGGTGATTCCAGCGTATGACTATGTTCTTAAATGTTCGCATCTCTTCAATGTGCTGGATACACGCGGCGCGATTGGGGTGACGGAACGAGCGCAGTATTTCCGTCGGATGCGAAATATGACCCTGAACATCGCCAAAGCCTACGCCAAACAGCGTGAGGCAATGGAGCATCCCTTTACTAAACTGCTAAACACAGGCTGGGTTGCACCCTATCACCCATTGGAAAAACAGGCGATTCCCGCCCCCACCGAAACAGCCGATTTTCTTTTTGAAATCGGGGTGGAAGAACTGCCTGCTGATGATGTGGATGATGCGCTGATGCAGCTTCAGACCCTTGCGCCAGCGTTTTTTGAAGAACTTCGTCTCTCCCATGTAGGGCTTGAAATTTATGCCACGCCGCGTCGTCTGGTGATTGTGGCGCGTCAATTGGCGATTGCCCAAACGGACGAAACTGAAGAGGTTAAAGGGCCGCCCGTCAGCGCCGCCGTGGATAAAGATGGCAACTGGACAAAAGCCGCCGAAGGTTTTGCCCGTAAAAATGACCTCACAGTGGGCGATTTGCAGCGCAAACAATTCGACGGCGGGGAATATGTGGTGGCGATGGTCGAACACAAAGGCCGCCCTGTGACCGAAATTTTGGCAGAAAAACTCCCCCAATTGGTTGCCAGCCTCAAATTCAATAAAACGATGCGCTGGAACGCCAGTGGGATTGCCTTTTCCCGTCCTATTCGCTGGTTTGTTGCCCTCTATGGCGCACAGCGGATTCCGTTTGAATATGCTCAGGTCAAAAGTGGCAGCACCACTCGCGGAGTCCGTCCTTTAAGTTCGCCTGAAATTGCCCTCACCGATGTTGCCAGTTATTTCACAGCGATGAACGAACAGGGCATCATTTTAGATTTCCAGAAACGGCGCGAAGTCATCTGGCAGCAGGCGCAGCAATTGGCGAGTGCCGTCAATGGCACGATCCCCGAAGACACGGGTTTGCTGGATGAAGTAACCAATCTGGTCGAACAGCCAACTGCTTTGCGGGGTGCATTTGATGAACGCTTCCTCAAATTGCCGCGTGAAGTGTTAGTTACGGTGATGAAAAAACACCAGCGTTATTTCGCGGTAGAAGATGCTAATGGCAATATGTCCCCTTATTTCATCGCGGTGCGGAACGGCGACTCCGAACATCTTGCGGTTGTGACCCACGGCAATGAGCATGTATTGGTGGCGCGTTTCACCGACGCAGAATTTTTCTACAATTCCGATGTCAAACAACCGCTTGCAGCCTATCTGCCCCGCCTGAGTACCCTGACTTTTCAGGAAAAACTCGGCTCGATGCTGGATAAAAATAACCGGGTCGCCGGGATGGTGAAAGACTTTGGGTACATGCTGAACGCGGCGGACGATTTAATTGAAGTGGCTCATGTGGCTGCGGGGCTTGCCAAAGCCGATTTAGCGACGCAAATGGTCGTCGAGATGACCTCGCTACAAGGTATCATCGGGCGTTTTTATGCTGAACTCCATGGCGAAACGTCCGATGTTGCGACAGCGATTTACGAACACTGGCTGCCCCGTTTTGCAGGGGATAGTCTCCCCGCAAGCGCGGCGGGGGTGCTGCTTGCCCTGTTAGACCGTCTGGATAGTCTGGTTGGGCTGTTTGCAGTGGGGTTAGCCCCCACGGGTAGCGCTGACCCCTTTGCTTTGCGTCGTGCCGCGTTGGGGTTGCTGCAAATCCTGATTGACCGCGATCTGGATATAAATTTACGGGGGGCGGTGGCGCTGGTTGCCCGCGCTCAACCTGTGGAAGTGACCTATGAGCAGGAAAACAGTGTGGTCGATTTCATCGTGGGACGTTTCAAAGCCATGCTCTTGGAACAGAACGAACCATTTGATGTCGTCGAAGCGGTGCTGGCGGAACAAGCCGCTAATCCAGTACGGGCGGTGCAGAGCATCCGCGAATTGAAAACATGGACACAGCGCGAAAACTGGGAAAAAGTTCTTGATGCGTATGCACGGTGTGTGCGGATTATCCGCAGTTTGAACGAAGTTTATCCCCTACATGCTGAAGCCCTCACCGAACCTGCCGAAATCGCCCTCTACCGAGCGTACAACCACTTGATTCATACGCTTGGGGTAGACTACACCATTGGCGACTTTCTGACGGTTTTTGAACCCTTCGTACCGACCATCAATGCCTTCTTTGACAATATTATGGTGATGGATGAGGATATGCTGGTGCGGCAAAATCGTCTGGCGCTGCTCCAATCCCTGACCGCACTCACCAAAGGTCGTGCTGACCTCAGCCATTTAAGCGGCTTTTAGTCCTCTAAAAAGAGTCTGGCGATTGATCGTGCCAGACTCTTTTCGTATGTATATTTCTTGTCAGGTGTTGGAAAAATCTCAGGTAACAGGGTGGATTAAAACACATATTTTAACCCACCCTGCACTGTTTATTTATGCGTGCTGCAATTTTTTCAGCACGTCAGGATTAACAACGTTGTTGTATTCATGATTCAGTAGGGCGTTGAGCAAATTCCGCACAGCTTGAATCGCTACTTCATTTTGCGCCTCAAGGGTACTCGCACCCAAATGGGGGGTGTGAATCACGCCGGGCAAATTAATCAGGGGGTTATCTGCATCCGGCGGTTCTACAGCAAAAACATCCAATGCTGCGCCAGCAACCTTGCCAGATTTGACCGCTTCGGCGAGTTCGGCTTCGTTGATAAGTGAACCACGCGCCGCATTGATAATCCGTACCCCGTTTTTCATTTTAGCGATATTGGCAGCGTTAATCATGCCTTTGGTTTCAACGGTGGCAACAGAGTGCAGGGTAATGTAATCGGCTTCGGCAAAAAGTTCATCCAGCGCTTTCATTGTGACACCCATCGCCCCGGCGCGTTCTTGAGTCACATAGGGGTCATAGGCAATCACGGTCATTTCAAAAGCGATGGCACGTTTAGCAACCGCCTGCCCCACCCGTCCAAACCCGATGATACCCAAGGTTTTACCGCGCAGTTCTGTTCCCATGAAAGATTTTTTATCCCATTTGCCTTCTTTCATTGACAGATGGGCATGGGGAATGTGACGGGCTAAAGAAAGCATCAGGGCAAACGCTTGTTCGGTGGTAGCAATGGTGTTGCCATCCGGCGCGTTCATCACCACCACACCCCGTTCAGTCGCCAATTCTAAATCGACGTTATCCACCCCGACCCCTGCTCGCGCAATGGCTTTGATATTGGTAAGCGCATCAAACATGGGGGCATCGACATTGGTGGCGCTGCGAATAATCAACCCATCGGCGGTGCTGGCTTTAGCAAGCAGTTCATCGCGGGTCATTTTGGCTGGTGCTTCATAGGTTACACCGGGTGTTGCTGCCAACATTTCTAACCCGATTTTGTCAAGATTGTCAGGGACAATGATGTGCATGGGGGTTAGCTCCGTGTGCTGTTCAGATAGTCGGTCATTCCGCCGCAAACGGCTTCGATGTGTTCCATCTGGCAGTCGCCCATATGCGCGATACGGATGGATTTGTCTTTGATTTTGCCATAGCCATTGGACACCATCATGCCGCGTGCCTTGAGAAATTTGTTCATGGCAGAAACATCCACATTCAAATTGTTGGCAACGGTGGTCAGGGTGGGTGAGTGATAACCGTCTTGGGAGAACATTTCAAAACCGACTTCGGCAGCCCATGCGCGGGTGAATTCAGCCATTTTTTGGTGACGGGCAAAGCGGTTTTCCAACCCTTCTGCCATGATGTCATCCAATTGTTTGTCTGCCGCGTACATCAGCGCAATGGGCGGTGTGGCGGGGGTGTTATTTTTGACGTGTGATTTTTCCATGGTAATCACATCAAAATAATAGCCACGATTTTTGACTTCTTTGGCACGTTCTAGCACACGGTCTGACACCGCCGCAAACGCGATGCCGGGCGGGAGTGCCATTGCTTTTTGTGAGCTGGCGAGGCAAATATCAATGCCCCATTCATCGGTGCGAATATCCGCTCCCAAGAAACCACTGACGGCATCCACCAAAAAGAGGGTATCAGGGTAATTTTTCATCACTTCGGCATATTCAGAAACGGGGTGCAAAACGCCGGTGCTGGTTTCATTGTACACACAAGCAACGGCATCGTATTCCCCTTTTTGAAGGGCCTCAGCAAGCTGGTTGGCGGTGATGGCTTTGCCCCATTCCACTTCCAGAATATCCACACTTTTGCCATTTTCTTCGCTCACACCCGCCCAACGTTCGCTAAATGCGCCGGAAACAAGGTGCAAAATTTTCTTGCCATCCCGCACACAGCAACGTGAAGCACTTTCCCAGATTCCCGAACCGGACGATGTATAGGTATATACACGGCCTTTTTCGGTTTTGAAAGCGGCTTTGAGCTTGGGTTGCAAACGGGCATATAAATCAGCAAAATCGGATGAACGATGCCCAATCATCCACGCGGTTTGTGCGTCCAAAATTTCCTTACGCACTTCAACGGGGCCGGGAATAAACAAACGAATATGGTCAGCCATTGGCTCTCTACTCCTTTTACCTTACGCTTGAGCAAGCTGTTCTTTTAACTGGTCAATCGGCCATATCAGGGTGGGGTCTGCATTGTGGGCGATGGCAGCGTAAAAACTCATATAATCGCCAAATAAAACGGCGTGCATCATTTGTGCCAGCAGGGTGTCTCCTTCTGGCGTGAAGCTATCAATATTCACCCCCGCTTGGAGGAAAAGCTGCGAAGTCAATTCGTGGCGGAGCGCCACACGGGGATGGTCGTATGCTCTGGAACGGATGAACAGTGCAACCGTTTTGCCAAGCTGCTGTTCAGGAAATTCGATGCCCACCACCCCGTTATGATTGGCTTCGGGCATAGGTTCATACATCGCCCAGATTTTGCTGTTTTCATTGAATTGGGTTTTCCAGCGACGGGCTACGGTTTCAAACGCGCCACCGCCATAAAAAACGGGGAAACGTCCCATAAATTGCCCCGCCTGCCGTTTGGCAGCATTTATATCGGCGGAAACCTCAAATCCGTATTGAGGGCGATATTTTTTCATCATGTCTACCGCCGATTGGACATCCGATTCAAGATTCGGCATCCATTTTAACCGATGCGCTAATGCCAGTAGGAGTCCAACACTCCAGCCAAGCGCCGCACGGGGTGGGGAAACATGGTCAAATTTCCACAAAACATGGTTGGGATTAGCGGCGGTTTGCTCGGCAAGTTTGCCGCCTGTGGTGATGGATAATACGGGTAAATTGCGGGTCGTTGCCATGTCATAAGCGGCAAGGGTTTCTTCGGTATTGCCGGAAAAACTGCTAGCAATCACCAGTGTTTGATCCGTTTTTGCCCATGCTGGCAAGGTATAGCCACGACATACAAAAACGGGAATCGTGCCTTTCTCCTGCATCAGCGAGGCCAGAAAATCACCGCCGATGGCTGAGCCTCCCATCCCACAAACAATAACTTGTTGAATAGTGTGAAAAGAGTCGGGGAGAGGAAGGGTTAAACCAAATTGAAAAGCCTGTTCAAATTGTTCTGGTAACCCGTTAATGTGGGCAAGCATATGACTTTGGTCGATTGATTCAAGGTGCTGTTTATCATCTAAATTCATTTGAGTCAGTTCTCATTTGTGATGAAATGAACGAGCCGATTTTATCATGCACGAAGGACTTATCAAGCGCCATGTGCAATCCGACAAATTTAGCGGAAGTCGCGGTTTTGAATGAATTCGAGGTAGAGAATATTTTGCTGGCAGGTTTCGCCCGTGGTCACAAATATATAATCAGAGAGCGCTTCGCCGGATGTGCCTAACAAGCGCAGCGAAAATGAACGCCGCTGGGGTGCGCTGCCCACCACAAATTCAAATCCTGATGGGCTATATGTGGTAGCTGACCCTGAAAAACGTACCTCTAAAAATTGTTCGCCCGCCAGTTCGACGGCGAGATTGGTGTCGATTAAAGGTTGCCCGAAAAGATCAATCACCGAACCCGCAATAATGAGCGTGTCGCAGCTTGCCGCAGCGCGATAGGTGGGGTCAAATGCGCCAAAGGGAAAGGGTACATTTGGATCCACCGTCACCGGAATCAGTGGGCTAGTCGGAATGATAATGCCGGGTTGGGCGGGCAAGCCTTCTTCGGTAATGGGTGTGGCGGGATTCGGGGTGTTCGTTGGCAATCCCGGTACAACAGGGGTGGAAGAAAGCGTTGGCGAAGGGGTCAGCGTTGGGGTGAGAGTCACGGTTGGCGTGTGGCTTGGGGTGGGGGGAAGCGGCGTAACGGATGGCGTAAATGTCATGGACGGGGTGAAGGTGGGGGTAATGCTTGGGGTCAGTGTCACCGTCGGAAATTCTAAAACGGGCGGCAGCGTGGACAAAGGGAGCGGATTAAATGGCACATCAGGATTAGAAATAATCAAAAATGTGCCAATAACTAGCCCGATGCTAGCCAGCAGCATGACCACCGTAATCAGGTCAAACAAAGTGGTGAGGCCGCGTGAACGGCCTCGTGTGGGGGTCGGACGTGCCAAGTTAGTAGGGTCGGATTTGGTCAAAACGAATTAGGACAAGATTCTGGTCACAGTCATTCGGAAAAGTGACTGCCACCGGCGCAGACAACACCGTGCCATCGGCTTTTTGCAATTGAACAGTGTAGCTGTTGCTGTTGATGGCATCCGCCACGCGGACTTCCCATCCACCCGGCCCATAAGCAGCATTGCTTCCACTCGTCGTCACAGCACCACTTTCGGGTAAGCCAACACCTGTTACCACAATATTCAACCCGTTAATGGGTTCGCCAATCAAATCAAAGACGTTCCCGCCAAATCCCTGAAAAGTGCATGTCCCATTCAAATCGGGACGCAACCGCAGCGTTCCGGTTGGAACAACAAAGGGAAATGGTGCGGGAGTGGAAGTTGCAGTGGCGGTTGGCCCGGTGGGAGAGGGCGTGAAAGACGGGGTAAAAGTAAAAGTCGGCGGGGCTGGCGTGAAGGTCAGCGTGAATGTCCGTGAAGGAGTCGCCGTTGACGAGGGGGTCGATGTGGGCGTAATGGTCGGCGTATTCGTATTTGTTGGGGTGCTGGTATCCGTGGGTGTTTGCGTGGCGGTTGGACTGTTCGTTGGACTCGGCGTGAAGGTCAACGTGATGGTGGGTGTTGCTGTCACGGTGGGAGTCATTGAAGGCGTGAAGGTCGCAAAAGCCAAAACTTCCGGCGCAGGCACATCCGTCGCTGGGGCGATAAATTCTGGTACTGCCAGCGAATCCGTTGTCCAGCCGAGCGTTATCCCGCAGATAATCACCGACATGAACAGAAAAAAGATCGTAATAAGATTATAGACCGGTTTAGAACCCATACACTTTACCCTGAACCCGGCGCTGGCGCGGGTGTAACTGGTGTTTCGGTGAGCGTTGGCGCAGCTGTCCCAAATGGAGTCCATGTGGGTTGCGGTGTGACGGTGAAGGTATTTGTTGGCGTTAAGGAAGCAGGGGTGCCAAGAGTGGGCAACGGAACATCTGTGGCTGGTTCAAGCGGTCCCGGCACCGGCACTGCACCCGAAATCATCCCCACGGTGGTTAAACAAATACACAAACTCAGCACCAGAAAAACAATACTGACGATGTTATAAATACTGTTCGATTCCTGATTTTGCAAAGTAGCTACTCCCCGGCATTTGGGCCAACAAAACGCACAATCTCCGCAGAAGCCCGACGCTGTGCCAGCCATTCATCCCATGCAATCTGGCGCTGTTCAGCAAGGCGGGCAGGGTCAAGCGGACGGTTTTCGCCCCGTTCAATCGATTCGACAATGTGATAGCCCAGCACACTTTTCACGGGCTGGGGGGCGCGGGCGTTAGTGGGCAAGCTAAAAATCGCATCTTCAACCTCGCGCTGGATTAAATCGCCCGGCGCAATCCACCCCAAATCGCCCCCAGCCTCACGGGTTGAAGGGTCAAGCGAATATTGCAGTGCCAATTGAGCAAAATCTGCCCCCGCGTTGAGTTGTTCCAGAATCGCAAGGGCAGTCGGTTCATCCGCAACCAGAATATGACGGGCATGAATTTCGGTGGTGGTAACGGGGACAGCGGCGGTGACGGCCTCATTAACTTTTTGGGTCAAGAGGATGATACGCAGGCGTTCCCGATATTCCTCACGGCTGATGCCCTGCGCGGCAAAAAACTCATCTACCGAATAATTCTGGTTGGCGGCTTCCTGTTCCAGAAGGGCAATTTGTTCATCAATTTCGGCTTCAGTGACGGTGACTCCCAGTTCAACCGCTGCCTGCTCCACCAGTTTATCGGCAATCAGGCTTTCTAACACCGTGCCAACAAGGGCTTCACGGTCTGCGGCTTGTTGCACCCCCCCCGCTTCATAAATGGCAACTTCGCGGTTCAAGCGTTCTTGGGGAATTGGTTCACCATTGACGCTGGCCGCAAGCGCTTCTTCGACCACAATTTGCGGTGTATTGACCACCGTTGCGGCGGTTGATTCGCTTGAAGTTTCTTGATTAGGATTGCTGTTTTCCGATGAGTCATCCCCACCACAGGCCGCTACCGATAAGGCGATGAGCAGCAAAAAAAAGAGTCGCCGCAACAGAATTTTCCTTCCAAAGTCTACCACGCTAGTATAGCTAGGTCGCAAAAGAACGCAAACTTTAAACCTCGATAATATACGCGAAAATCATCGGACGGCGTTTGGTTTCTTGGTACAGATACTTTGCAATCGCGTCCGTGACGACATCTTGCCGCCGCCCATTCCGTGACTTGCTTAAGGCTTTCCGCACCGTTGTTTTAATACCATCAATGATTTCATCTGCTTCGCGCACAAACACAAATCCCCGTGAGATGATATGGGGGTCGGAGATGAGTTCGCCTTGATGATTAACTTGACCAATCACCGTCACAAAACCTTCATTTGCCAACAGTTCACGGTCACGAATCACCGCCGGGCCAATATCGCCTACACTCGCCCCGTCCACAAACACATACCCACCGGGGAAACGATCACCAATTTTCATGTGATTTTTGGTGAATTCCAGAATCGTGCCGTTTTCGATGACCGCACAGTTGGCATGGGGAATGCCTAAATCTACGGCGATTTGCGAATGGAGGTGTAAATGACGCAGTTCGCCATGAATCGGCACAAAAAATTTGGGTCTGACGAGGTTAATCATCAGTTTCATTTCTTCTTGGCTAGCATGACCCGAAACATGGACTTTTTCGATCGAGTCATAAATGACATTCGCCCCGCGCTGGAACAATCGGTTAATTGTCCGCGAAACCGTATTTTCATTTCCGGGGATAGCGTGGGCGGAGACAATCACCGTATCCCCGACTTCAATATCAAGCTGGTTATGACGTTTGGTTGCCAATTTGCTCAACACAGCAGAAGGTTCACCCTGGCTGCCCGTGACCATGAAAACAATTTTGTCTTTTTTCATCTGGAGGGCTTTGTCCAGCGGCACAATCAAATCATCCGGCAAATGAATATAGCCCAATTCCTGTGCCATTTTGATATTTTCGGACATGGAATAACCCAGAATCGCCATTTTGCGCCCATGCCGGATACACGCATCCGCCGCCTGTTCAATCCGCGAAATTAAGGAGGCAAACGTCGCAATCAGAATACGCCCCTTAGCCGCACGGAACACATTGTCAAACGCGGCAGCAATGACCGATTCGGAGGAAGTCCAGCCGGGGCGATCTGCATTGGTGCTGTCGGCAAAAAGCGCCAGCACCCCTTCTTTAGCGAAGGCAGCTAAGCGGGCAAAATCGGGCGGCCAGTTGTCTACCGGGGTATGGTCAAATTTGAAATCGCCTGTATGCACCACCAAGCCGACGGGTGTGCGAATTCCAAACCCAACCCCATCGGGGATGCTGTGACAAACATGAAACGATTCAACTTCAAACGGCCCAACTTTGATGACATCCCCCGCCTTAAATACATTGATTCTTACGCCCTTGAGTTTGGCCTGTTTGAGTTTGACTTCAATCAAGCCGCAAGTCAGGGCTGTGCCATAGACGGGCGCATTAAAATGCTCTAAGACATGGTGAATTGCGCCTGTATGATCTTCATGTCCATGTGTGATAAAAATACCATGAATTTTGAGACGGTTTTGATGTTCAAAGAGGTAGCCCATATCGGGGATAATATAATCCACGCCGAGGTGGTCGCCTTCGGGGAACATGAGTCCAGTATCTACGATGATGGCATTATCACCATATTCAAAGACCGTCATGTTCTTGCCAATTTCCCCAAGACCACCGAGGGGAATAACGCGCAACTTCTGCATACGAGTCCTTTGGTCTAACTATTCGGTTGTGATGTGTTCGCATGTCGGGGAACACCGCCGATTGAATTTTCAACAGAAACACAAAAGCCCACAGAGCGTTTTTGTGGGCGCACACTCATCCATCTGCTGGTAGAGGCGACGGTGGGAATCGAACCCACGATGAAGCTTTTGCAGAGCCTTGCCTTACCACTTGGCCACGTCGCCGAACGTGTCTTCATCATAGCAATAAGCGAGAGGGTTGTCTAGGTGAAAAAACGAAATTTTATGCTAGAGTTAGGGACATGAGAAACTTTAGACTGCTTGAACGCTACAATGCCTTCAAAAGCCGTGTCCTGCGGGTATACCATCAAGTTAATGATGCCACTTTTGGCTTTGCCGGGTTGGTCTATCGGGCAGGCGATAATTTTATGAAATATGGCGGGCCGCGTGAAGCTGCCGCGCTGTCTTATTACACCTTGTTTTCATTATTCCCCCTGCTGCTGCTGCTGATTGCGGCGATTGGCTGGATTTTAGGCCCGGTGACAGCCGGTGATCAGATCGAAGATTTTTTGCGTCTTTTTTTGCCCGGCCCCACCGCCACCGAAATTAATTTGACCATCAAGCGCTTTGTCGAAGAAGGTAGCTCAGCGAGTCTCGTGGCGTTTGTATCGCTGGCATGGTCATCTTTGGGATTATTTTCTAACTTGGAAGCCGCCCTCAGCCGTACCTTCCGCGATACCTCCCAGCGCCCTTGGTGGCAGCGCCGCATCAATGGGGTTTTGATGGTGATTGCGCTGGGGGTTTTGTTGATTGCCAACATTGTTACAGGTATGTTATTTAGCTTTTTAGATTTGGTCTTTTTAAATCAGGGCAATTTATGGCTGTCAATCATCGGGATTTTTGTACCATTCGGGTTTAGCATGGGGATTTTCGCCATGCTCTATCGCTGGGTGCCACGTAAGCATGTGGGGTGGGATGCCATCTGGCCTGCGGCGCTGCTGGGGGGGGTGGCATGGGAACTTGCCAAGCGGGTTTTTGGTTATTATCTGGAAGCATTGGCAAATCTGAGTTTGGTTTATGGCTCCATCACCACCGTCATTATTTTTATGCTGTGGGCGTACTACACATCGGCAATTTTGCTCTTTTTCGCGGAATTTTGTGTTTCGCTGGCAGATTATCTGGAACAGCGCAAACAAGGACGCGCCGAAGCCCACGAGTTTGCCCAAGATTATTATGATCGGATGTTGGCGCTGCCTGAACCCACCGAACAGATCAGCTAGTTGTTATTCGGCTGCAACAGCGCTTGAGTCTGACCCGCCTGCCCGCAGAGAATATTTCCCCCCGCGTTGAGCCATTCTTCCACGGCGGGACTGTCTTCTAAGCCTTCAAGGGCATCATTATAAATGCCGGTTCCCCAGCGAAAATAGTAGCGCGATTCTTCATACCATTGGCTTTGCGGCAAGCCAATTACACTGGGGCCGCCGTTGTAACAGGCAAACGTCACGCCGACATCATAATTTGTCCAGTTCAGACAGTCTATTAAATGATTCAACCCACGCTGAGCATTGGTTTCGGGGTCAATCTGGTTTTCGCCATTGGCAAAGTGGAAGGGCATCACCTGAAACAACCCTTGCGCCCCCGCATTGGAACTGACATACGGATCGCCACACGACTCAATTTGCATGATGGTCGCTACAAGGTTGGGATTCAAATTGCGTTCGCGTGACCAGCGCAAAATATCATCTCCCCAATACAAAACTTGGGAGGTGTAAATCGGGGAAAGTTCGGCCTCCCCATTGACAATCCCGCCGTGGGTATCGGGGGCGCTCATCGGAGAACGCTCCGAAAGCCAGTTCCAGACTTCAGGGCGGGTAACAATCGCAAGGATGAGCAGCACCGCCAACCCGCCTGCTAGACGCATCAGGATAGAATTGAGATTGAGGCTTTCTTTGGCCTTTTCTTTGGTACTGCGGACACTTGGTGCGGCTGATTTTTTCTTTGCCATAGTCTACCTGAGGGAGATGAAGGTAAAGGGACTGGGGGTGAAAATCAGGAAAAAAATTGCCAGCGCAAAAATACCGAGCATTCGTCGCCTGCTATCAAGTGGCGTGATGTCATCCATCGGAACAGCATGAACCCGCCCAAAAAAGAACAACAGCAACACCCATAACACCCAACTCGAATTATTTAAAGCCAACAGTACCATCAAAATCATGGCGGGGTAGTACAACCGTTTAGCTGTGTTGCCAATGAGTGTATAGAGAATATGTCCCCCATCTAATTGTCCGACGGGCAGCAAATTGAGTCCGGTCACAAACAAACCTGTCCACCCAGCAAAGGAAAGCTGATTAATGGTCATGTCCTCAACATCATTGGGCAGCCATTGCCCATGAATAACATATTTTGCAACCGCGTAAAGCACCGAGTTGCCTTCGAGCAAATATTCACATGCCCCCCCTTCAGCACACTCTTCGCGGGTAGGAAGTTGATTGATTTCGGCGGTAGCGATGCCCATAATCAAAATGGGGACGGCAAAAATCAGCCCTGCCAATGGCCCGGCAACCCCCACATCGAAAAGCTGTTTGCGGTTTCGCATCGGTTCACGCAGTTGAATAAATGCACCGAACGTGCCAAACCCAAAGCCAAGCAAGGGCGGAAAGGGAAGAAAATAGGGTAGGGTAACACTGACTTTATGATGCCGTGCCGCAAAATAGTGTCCGAGTTCATGTGCGCCAAGAATGAGCATCACACTGAGCGCGTAAGGCCAGCCCTGTAAAATTTTGATGCCAAAAATTTCTTCATAAGGAACATCATCTAGCAGCGCCCCAACAGACATGGTGCTGAAAATGGTCAAAATCAGCAGGACAACATTCGGCCAAATCGGACGCGGCGGCGGAGAAAAACGCCCCCGAAAAATATCAATTCGATGAAGTTTGCTGGCTTCATCAATTGAAAAATGGGCGTGCAACCCTAGACTTTCGATTTGTTTATCCAGCACCTCAAAGGCTTCGGCGCTGTCCATACGCAGTTCGCCTAAAAAGCGGGCAAGCGTGGGTTCCACCAAGTTATAGGCACGCTGCTGAACATTTAAAACGGTGGAGACTGCCTCATCGAGTTTTTGCTGGGTAGTGTTAAAAACGGGGGCAGCAATTTTCGGCGCTTGATAATCCGCGCTCTGCGTTGTTTGTTCGTCAAACATGGTTGTCCCTTTAGGGTGTGCTTTCTAGGGTTGGCGTTTGGCTCAGTAATTCAGGGGGAGGTGTCCCAACCGCGCTTGGTGGCAAAATCGCCCATCCTTCTCCCGCCGGCTCAAGGGTTAGGATACCACCATCTAGCAAGCGCAGGGTAATCGTTTCGGTTTCTTCCACGCCAGATGCTTGTATCATACCATCATAGCCAAATTCGGGAGCAAGCGCCCACCCCAAACGTTGCTGCACCTCAGGAGTCTCACGCCAGACCAAGCCAAAACCGCGTCGGGGTTGCAATCGGTCAGGCGGTGGAACAAGTGATTCATCCAGTTCGGCATCCCCTTCCTGAAAATTATCCGGCATGGTTATCCACGCAGGCAACGTCCCATCGTTAAACATCACGTAAATTTCATCGCGGCTTTCCACCCAGATCATAAGGCCTGCCTCAAAACGCTGTTCAACTTGAAAGGTCGGAAGCGGCGGGGCAGCGGGGCAAAAAGTCGGTGCAGGCGCAAAAAACCAGAAGAACGGACACCCCAACGGAATTTCTAAAATTTCCTCCGCTATACTGTCGTTGACTTCGGCTTGCAGCAAAAAACGGGCCACTTCGCCCGGTGTTTCTTCTGAACGGGTGCTGACGGTCAAACGCCCTTCGGCGGGAACATCCCAGACCTGAATCCGTTCATCTTCTGCATCTAGGCGGAAAATGCGCCCTTCTTCTGCTCCATTAATACGCCAGAACAGGGTTAAAGTTTCGCTGGAGGCGGGATCGCTGGTGTTGGTGATAAAATATTCAATTTCCAAGCCAATCTGGGTCGGCAGGCGGGTAGCGGTTTCCGTTGCGGGGGCCGGTGTAAAGGTCGGTTTTAAGGGGCTGGTGGGGGTTGCGCCCCCTGCTGAGGGGGGAATCCGCGTGTTGGTAGGAGCAAGGGTAATGGTCGGCGGAATCACCACGGTGGGTAATAGGGTGGGGGTGCGGGTGGTTTGTGTTGCCGAGGCTGTCGCTGAAGGAATCACGACAACTTGCGGCGCAGCATCCGCCCCGCACGCTGCGATGAACCACATCAACCCGATGAGCAGCCCAAATCGGCGCACTTGCGTACTCCATTTATGAAGCGACTGCTCTTAACAATACGCGGTTCAGGCGAAAAGTTCAAGCCTATCCACGCTGCCATCCGCTTGAACAATTAACTGGACACGCTGACGGGATTCCTGTCGCCACCAGCGCCGCAACAAAATTAGCGAACCAATTAATGTTACCAAACCGAGCCACCAAACAATCACGAGACTGACCCACAGAGAGAGCAGCGTGAAGGCAAGTAAACGCCGCTTGAAACGTACCGTTTTTTTCAATGTGACTACCGTGTCGGTTTCTTCAATGACATCCCATCCATCGAGGATGTATTTTGCGGTTAGGACAGGTAAGCTAAAGACCAAATTTTCAATCCCCTACTCATTGGACTGTTAAACTCATCATAGGGGATAACTATTAAGTAGAACGCAAAGGTTGGTTAAGTTACCGAAATTGAGCGAATAAATTCTGCCAAACTTTACAAGGTTTCCCAGCGCGCCCGGGCAACCAGCGATAACTTTTGTAAGGTGGTCGTGCCAGCCCGATGGGTAAAAACATCATACTGATTGCGGCGGATTCCCATGAGAATTGCGCGGTAAATTTCTAATCCGCACATCACCCCCCATTGACCGGAAGCCAGAATTTGGATGCCTTCCCGTGCCTGCTGGTAGTACGTTTCGGTACGGGCAATTTGAAATTCCAGCAGGTCAATTAAATGCTGGTTAATGACTCCGGCGGCAATTTCTGCTTCAGAATACCCAAACTGCTGCAAATCTTCTTGGGGGATGTACACCCGCCCAATGCCCCAATCTTGCCCGATGTCCCGCCAGAAATTGCTCAACTGCATGGCAATCGAAAGCGCATCTGCCGAAGGAAAGGCATCCCGTACACGACGCGATTTTGTGCCTAAAATATGCACCATCACCCGTCCGACGGTCATGGCGCTACCTTCCATATAATGCACAAGATCATCATAAGTTTGGAAGCGTGTTAAGGTGAGGTCTTCCATCATGGCGCGGAAATAGGGGGCAAGTAAATCGGGCGAAATATCAAATTTTTGACAGGTATCAAGATAAGCCCGCAGCACCGGTTCATCGCTCTCGCCAGTTTCAAAGGCTCGCCAATAACTCGATTCCCAATCTTTGATGGCTTCCAAAGGCGAAGAAAAACCTGTATGGGCGACATCTACACGGTCATCACCGACACGCATCACGGCGTACAGGGCTTCAACATGCGGACGTTTTTCAACAGGCAAAAACATACTCGCAAAGGTGTAATTTTTGCTCGCGGCCTGCATAATCTCCCGGCAAACAGCATAATCGGCGGCAAGGTCATGTTGTAGATTTAAGACTAAAGGAAATGTGCTACTGTGTTCTCTTATAGCCATGCTTCACCAATCCTCTCGGAGACTAAACGTGCAGACAACAACACCATCGGCATTCCAATGCCGGGATAGGTACCCTGCCCCACAAAATACAGTCCTTCAATGTCATAGGCTTGGTTGTGGGGACGGAAATATGATGATTGGAAAAATCCCTGTGAGAGCGACCCGAAGGCCGTCCCTAACACCGCGTTGTAATTTTTCTCAAAATCTACAGGGGTAAATTCACGTTCCCAGACAATATGCTGGCGAATGTCGGGGTCTAAAACCGTTTCCAGTTTATCTAAAAGTTGTTCACGGACACGCGGCGCGGCAGCGCCCCAATCCACATTCGCAGATAAATTCGGCATCGGCGCAAGTAAATACACCAGACTATGACCGCGTGGCGCAAGGCTAGGGTCGCTGACGGTGGGGATATTCATATGGAATGAAATGTCCTGCGGCAGCACCTTGTCCACAAAAATGGAGTCCAAGTTGGCGCGGTAATCTTCACTGAAATACAGGGCTTGATGCCGCACATGGTCATAGGTTTTGTTGATGCCTAAATACAGCAAATATCCTGAACAGGCATAGTCCATCTTATCCAGCTTTTTATCGGGATAGTGTTTGCGGTAGCGGCTGTCCACCAGATTTTTGTAGGTATACGGCAAATCGGCATTGGACACGACCAAATCGGCGTTGATAAATTCGCCATTTTCCAGCCGAACACCCGTCACTTTGCCATAATCTATTTCGATTTTAGAAACGGGTGCATTGGTGCGGATTTCAATGTTCATTTCCGCCGCAATTCGCAGCATATCCTCAATGATGCTGTAAATTCCCCCCCGCGGATACCACATTCCCAGCGCAAGGTCAGCATAGGTAATGAGGCTGTACATTGCCAGCGATTCAAACGGCGACAAGCCCAAAAACATCGAGTGAAAGGAAAAGGCTTTGCGGAGTTTGTCGCTCTGGAAAAACGACCCCACTTGATCATACAGGCGCTGGTGGGAGTTGGTTTGCAACAAACGGATACCCGCAATTGGGTTGGCTAAATCGGTGAAGTTTTCATAGTTCCGAACCACAAAATCCATGCCCAGTTGATATTTTTTGGCGGCTGAACCGATGAAGCGGAATAAATTTTCGGCAGCACCGGGTTCAATTTTCTCAACTTCGCTGGCAAGCTGTGCCATGTTGCTGAACAAATCAACAAAGGTGTCATCATGGAAATAAACGCGGTAATTTGGGTCAAGCTGAGTAAAGTGCAAACATTCGTTAATGTCCCGCCCAAGCGATTGATAGAGTTCATCAAAAACCTCTTTCATCACAAGGATGGTCGGGCCCATATCCATCCGAAAGCCGTTTTCCTGCAAAACACTGCTACGCCCGCCGGGTCGGGGTTGTTTTTCTAAGACCGTGACCTGAAAACCCTGATGTGCAAGGCGCAGGGCAGTTGCCAAGCCGCCCATCCCCGCGCCAATGATGACCACTGATGTCATTGTTGAATACCTGTATGCTGATATAAAGTGAGTATATCACTTTGTCTAATATTTGCACAAGCTATTCTAAGGATTTGTTTAATTTCTTACCCAGAATTAATGTGCGAAATGGGGTATTCCGCCACCGTTGCCGTAAATGCTCAGCCCGCTTCCACGATTCTGGCATATAAAACAGAGTCATGCCTTGTACAATGAGCAGATTGGTAATCAGGAAAAAAATGCCTTCTTCAATGGGTACACGCCCACCCAATAGAATGCCTATCGTCTGCTCCTCGCTAATAGACCATGTACCCGCCCCAATGGCAATCGAGTCCATCGCGGTCAGCCATAAAGTTGGAATCAGTACGGCGGGCAAAAATGCTTTCCAGCGATACACGATGATGTCCAAACCAAACAACCATTGGGTGGCAAAAGGCAGTAAGGCCAGCCAGCCAAGCTCCAAAATTAGATAATTGTATTTTTGTTCGCCGCTTAGAAGCATCGCCAGCACCAGCAGCGTAAGGGCCGTCACCAACCCAACAGACGGAAAAATTGACCATGCGCGAAAAGGTTGTTTGGGTTCAGGGGTATAGGCCAAAATACCCGCGAACAAAATACTGGTCAAGATGGTTTGTAATACAAAAAAAGCGTATTCCTCTAAGGGAACATACCCGATGATAATATTCAATACAAGGTCTTCGTCGTACCACCACACACCGCTTGCGACAAGATAATTATCCCAAGGGGTTGTCCAAACCACCGCCACCACACACAGCGCTCCGATACACTGCCACCATCGACGATTAAGATGGTGACGAAACAAAAAATACAGCCCGATGGCTGGCAAAATCACGAACAAAATCAAGAAATTCAGATAGGTCATGGACGCTCCTTTTCAAAACCATAGCAAAGTTGGTCACATTTGCGTAGAGGGCGCTAAAATACACAAAGTATTACCAAATTTTAGACAAATGCTGTATAGTAATGATAGCTGATGACGCTTACTGGTAGCTTGTGGGGCAAATATGACTGGCGAACCCTTCTTAAATTATCCCGATGATCCGGTATTCAATATCCGGGCAGTGGCACAACAAACTGACGTTGACCCGGCGACTCTGCGTGCTTGGGAACGCCGCTATAACATCCCGAAACCGAAACGGGATGTGCAAGGACATCGTTTATATTCTGAACGCGATATTATGATTCTGCGCTGGCTCAAACAGCAGGTGGATGCTTCGGTGAGGATTAAACAAGCCGTTGAACTGCTCTACCACCAGCTCCCACAAAACTTAGACAGCCAGTCGCGTGTGATGAGCAACAAATCTTCTGCTGCACAAGCAGAGCCGATGACGAGCGGCTATTTTGAAGACTTTTTTGATGAATTTACTGCCGATGTCGAGCAGTTCGACTACACCCACGCCCAGCGCATTTTGACTCATGCACTTGGTATTTACCCGATTGAAGATGTGTGTGTGAAATTGCTGCTGCCGATTTTGCGCTGGGTGGGCGAATCGTGGGAAAACCGCACCCTCACCCTTCAGCAAGAACATTTTGCCAGCAACTTGATTCGAGAACGTCTGCTGGCGATGTTGGCAGCAGCAGCAGCACCCACCCGCACGGGACGTGTGGTGGTGGGTTGTGCAGCGCATGACTGGCATGAGATTCCGGTGTTGATGCTGTCCCTGTTCATGCGGCGGCGTGGTTGGGAAGTCATTTATCTGGGACAAAATATTGGCTTAGATGGTTTTCATGAAACCCTGCTGGATTTACAACCGGATGTCGTGACGCTTTCCGCCACGCAAGTTTCCAGCATCCGCTATGTGATTGAAGCCGCCCGCATTACCGAACGTGCTACCCACAAACGCAGCATTTTCACTTATTCAGGACGGTTATTTAGCCTGTTGCCCCAATTAACAACGCGTGTGCCGGGCATCTACTTAGGGAGTGATCTGGTTAGTGCCGCCAATACATTAGAAAAAATGCTCACTGAACGAAAACGCCCAGAGCCGTATCGTGGGCCAGAACCCAGTTTACGGACAGAATCCGCGCTCGCGGCTTTTCATCAATATTTCGGGGAAATTGAGGGTGTGGCTACCAATGCCCTATTGCGTTTTTCAACCAATGGGCAACGAGTGGAAACCCCGCGTGTGGTGCATGACCTGCTAGAGGTGCTGGTGATGGCGGTGGAATATGATGATCCAGTGGTGCTGGATGAAATGCGGCGCTGGATTTTGATGACACTGCCCGGACAGGGGATTAATGAAACCCAGATTCAAGAATTTACCCAGTCTTTACAAGGGGCAGTTCATCAGTATTTGTCACCCCAAGAAGCCGTCACCATCAACGAATTTGTGGCACGTCTTCAACCCCAGTTAGAGCATGTCAGGCGTGTAAACGGGCAGCACGCGAGTTAGCAGTGACTTCGGGTTATAGACCCACAAGCGAATCCCACGCTCCGCGAGAATATCGCGCCAGCGCCCCACATTTTC
This sequence comes from uncultured Anaerolineae bacterium, assembly GCA_964639245.1. Lineage (GTDB taxonomy): Bacteria > Chloroflexota > Anaerolineae > Aggregatilineales > J027 > SB15. The sequence goes on along the minus strand of CAZXCU010000005.1, from coordinate 294,164 downwards.
GATAATACCATTATGAACGGTGTTATGAATTTGCTGCGGGTCGCGTCCAAAATCTTCGGCGGAAGCGTGGGTTTTCTCCCAGAAATAATGTCCATCATACAAATCCACCCCGGTGAGGATAATGTCTTTCCATCCGCCAATCACGCCGAAATTAATCGCATCGATTAATGTCCCCGCCCCGTGAACAATACCCTCTTTCAGCGAAAATGAGGGAGGCGCATCGGGGCTGCGTTCAAGGGTATGAAAGCGCAGCAGACGGCGCGGCTTGCGAAGCATCCCCCGTGCAATCATCCGATTCACCGTCAGGGAACGCCAACCCGCTTGTACAATCAAAATGGTGTTTTCAAAATGCGGGTTTGTGTCTAAATAACGAACAAACTCTTCGGTATAGGGCAGCCAGAACGATTTTTCCAATTCCCGCCCGATATACAATTCGCGCAGCAGATGATAGTCCGTCCGTACAAAATTTTGGTACACGAATAACGAAAATCCAAACGTATCATAGTCGGCAATATGCACCCATTCCTCCGAAGAAATCGTATTGAGGGATGTGCCTGACCCAAAAATAAACAGGCGGTCACTGCGCCGCGAAGTCTGAAAATCGGTCTCGCTGATTTCCGTTAAATGGGGGTGTGGGGTCATTTTTTCGCGCAGGTAGGCCCATGTACAGGCCAACCGTACCCCCAATACACGCGGTTCTGTGACCATCCAATAAAGTTGATTGGCGGTACGCCGCCACAATGCCTGTTTACCAAACATGACGATTGTTTTAGAATTCCCTGTTTGTTGATTTTGTGAAAGTGCATTTTATCATGCTTGAACTCATTAAAAAGCTATATCCCCATGCAATGGCGCCTGTTTCTCCCGATAGTGACAAAGTCGCTGAATTATTGTGCCGTGAACTAGATTTTACGGTTCATGAATATCCCAGTGGGATGGAACACAATGGATGGGTAGTTCCGCACAGTTGGGAAGTGGTTAAGGCTACTCTGTATAAAGAAAATCTTCTTATTTTTGATGGCATGGTAAATCCCTTAGCAGTATTTGGCTACTCTCAGTCTTTTCAGGGAACTCTTTCCCTAGATGAGCTTCTTTTGCACGTTTCATCAAGACCCGATTATCCAGCAGCTTATGGCTATCATTGTGATCTTTACTACAAACCGCATATTAACGATTGGGGCTTTAGTATGCCGCATCATTTGCGGATGAGTCTGACCGAGGGTACTTACTATGTAGACTTAGAAACTCGATTTAAGTCTAGCACAATGAAGGTACTAGATTATTTTTTGCCTGGAAAAACAACGGATACGATTATTTTAAATGCTCACAACTGTCATGCTTATCAAGCTAATGATGATCTTGCTGGGGTGGTTGTTGGTATTGAGGTTATGCGCGAATTAGCAAAACGGGATAATTATTTCAGTTATCGTCTGATTATTGCTCCAGAACATTTTGGAACGGTTTTTTATCTTGCAAATTGCACTGAAGCGCTGAGATCAACCTTCAAATATTGTACCTTTTTAGAAATGTTAGGAAATAACAACCGCTTACTTCTCCAGCGCACTTTTAACGGCGATACATGGTTAGATAAGGCCGCTGAGCATGTATTAAAGATGTATACGGAGAATCCTGAAATTGATGATTTCCGTACCAGTGTAGGCAATGACGAAACCGTATGGGAAGCACCGGGATACGAAATCCCCACTATTTCGCTTTCACGATGGCCTTTTTTACTCTATCATACCACTTATGATAATCCTGATAATATTCATGTGGACAAGTTGGAAGAATCTGTCCGCGTGGTACTTGACTACATAAATATCCTAGAAACTAACTGTACAATGGAGCGTTGTTTCAATGGCTTAATTGCCCTGAGCAATCCCAAATATGATCTATACAAACCGGTTTGGGATCCTTCAAAGGGCATAGAATCAACCTCAAAGCGCGACTTCCAATGGAATCGGCTGATGAATTATGTACCTCGATACTTTACAGGGGAAATGTCCATCTTGGAAATTGCCGATAAGCATGATTTACCTTATAACGATGTATATTTATATCTTCGCCAATTTGAGAAGAAAGGTCTAGTTAAATTTGCTTCTCTTCCTATTGCTGCTCACAAGTAGAAAACTATTAAGCGTTAAGGATTCCGAGCAAAATTTCATCTACGTAGATGCCATCGCTAAAAAAATGTTTAGGCCGTAAACCTTCCTGCTGCCACCCGGCTTTTATGAAGGCTTTAGCAGAGCCAACATTTTGTGCGTAGCATCCGGCTGTTAGATGATGCAAATTTAAGCGATTAAAAGCGTAATGAGTCAATATTTGAATAGCTTCTGTTGCGTAGCCTTTGCCCCAGCAATCTTGCTCACCTATCAATAAGCCTATATCTGCAAAACGATGAAGCCAGTTAATAGGCCCAAGTTTAATATTACCGATATGCCGATCTACATCTTTTAATACAATGGCGAGAAAAAGGTTATCGCGGTCATGTTCCATTGCAGCCACAAATTCAAGAAGGCTATCTAAAGAATGAGGATAAAAACGGCTTTCGAGATACTGCATTACTGCTGGGTTATTCATCCAACTTAGATACTTTTCGGTAACATCTGCTCTGGTGACTCCACGCAGATATAACCGCTCACCCTCAATAAAGTAGTTCATTTCTTTAACCCTTTTGCATCATATATTGCCTGAAATTGCATGGCTTCATCAAGGACAGTTTGCGGTGTATAGAAGCGTTGTCCTACTTGTGCTGCCATTGGCTGACCAGATTCATCTTTCAAACTGTGAATTATCAAAGAGCCCTCACGTGTAGCAACAAAATAAGTTTTATCTGCTTTTCGATAGATGAGCCCTACTTGAAACGGGTGAAAATGTCCTTCTCCATATTCAGCATGACAGGACTTGAGAAACATCCGTTGCCCTCCTAGAAAGGTAGATGCTCCATCATAAGGGTCATCAAAAGCACAGATAAAACGTTCAATTTCATCGGTATGCCAACGCCAATCTATGTATCCATGTTGACGGGTATATAAAAATGGATAGTAAGAATTAAAGTCTTCCTGGAGAGGTTGAATAGTAAATTCTTTTTGTTGGGCAATTTCTTCAAAAAATTCCAGTAGAAATACTAGCTCATGGGAAATTGCTGCATCAAAGTAATCCTGTGGAATCCGTGCCGAGGGAGGGAAAAAATAAGTATGATGTTTAATAATTTCTCCTTTGTGAAAAGTCGCTTCTCCCCCATGAATAATCTGTAGATTACACGCGCCAATTTTATCACCGCGTAGAATTTGCCAAGAATAGTGAGCCCCGCCTCTATACTGCGGCAGATGAATACCCATAAAATCAAGTAATTTGCCACTAAAAAGCTGTGCTGTAGATGATTCAAATATCCACGCAGCGCCTAACGCCAAGCCTAATGTGCTTGGGGTTACAAATTCGGCCAATTCAGAACAGTTATTGATATCGTCAGTAGTGTAATATGGAATATCTAATTGATGTACAAGTTGGCGGAGTGTTTGTCCAGATGTATTAATAATCCCATCAAGATGACGTGGAGCAGTAAATATTCTTAGTTCTACGGAACGAAGCTTCTCACAGAGCGCTCCCATGAGTTGAGAACCTCCGAACAACACCACTCGGTCTATATATTCAAAGTTCAACTATTGTTTTCCCTATGCTAAAATTACGATTATATCGTAATTTGGAAAAAACATGGAATTTATTGGTCGCAAGCTCAGGAATGCTTGGAAGTGGTATAACCCTTATGCAACTCTAAGACGTTTGACAGTTTACGTTTACGAATTTGATGCTTACTTCCGCGATAAGTATCGGCGAAAAGAATATCCCATTCAATCCATAGACCGCTTTTTTGCTCAAAAAACTTCGGATGTTATTTTTATTTTTGGAGCAGGTTCTTCTTTACGTGATGTGACCGAGGAAGAATGGCGGAAGATAGATCAGTATAACACTATCGGATGGCGTTTATTTGTATTTCAAGAATATGTACATGCCGATTACTATATTATCCGTGAAGTAGTGTGGGAAGAACTCGGCACGTTTCGTGTCGGTAAGCAGCTTGCCGAAATTCGACGTTTAACAGATCAGGTCTTAAAAAATCCTCGGTTTCAAAATGCGCTGGTTATTGTACAAGAAGGCTGGCCTGCTGTGTCTGGAAATCGCGTTTTTGGCTATCGACTTGGCTCAAAAAACTGCGATTATATTCGTTTTCATAATGGACAGCGACACCGGGAAGCACCTCCAGCGGAAACATTTGAAGAAGGTATTACCCACATTTATGGAACACTGAGCGATGCTGTAAATATGGCATATATTGGTGGATGGAAACATATCGTTTTAATAGGTGTGGATTTGTATAACATGGCCTATTTTAATGTTGAACCGGGACAAAGCGCACCTGTTTGGATTACACCTTCTAATGCTGAAGCACCCAATTCCACCGCATTATCCGGTATAGTTCAGTTGATGAAAGAGTGGACTGTTTGGCTTAATGAACGCGGTGTACAATTATACATCTACAATCCGCGTTCTTTGATGAGCGCCGCAATGCCTGTGTTTCAGTGGGAATTCATTGAAAAAAATCAGCCTAACAGTGACACAATCATATGAGAGGTAGGTAATACTTCTTGCTGATGTACTGTTAGCCATGCCTCAACTTGATCTAGGGGTACAGGGATAGGCTCTGTATATTCGTCGGATTGTTTTAAGCCAGTAAGGATCGCATCGAGTGTAGTTTCAACGTCCAAGCGGCACAAAATATCATAAGAGCTGTCGTGTGAATCATAGGTTACAGCGAAAGGCGTGACTTTTTGGATGCAGTGCTGCGGTAATCCCACTTCTTCCTCAAACTCCTGTTTGATTTTCGTAACAAAATCTACTGTGCCGTTTGCTAGTGCTACTGCATTATCAATCGTTCCTGATGGAACAAGCTCTAACATATTCGGGTAGCCTGTCATGTGCGGGCTACGTCTAGCAAAAATTACCTGCTCATTTAAGATAATCAATCCACTTACCCCGATGGTTGTCAGGCCAAGTTCCATACCGTGTCGTTGAGCGAAGTAAAATTTATACTCTGTAAAAGTGCCCGTTAAACGAATATGATTGTCGCTCACAAGGGTCTGACGGTGAATCAACAGACTGCCATTAAAAACAGTCGGTGGGCGCTGCTCCCAGAATGCTTCTACCTGTGCCACTTGAGCATCGGTAAATATTGGCGCATCCGCTTGCCATTCAAGCATCACCGTTCCTTGACCGATAAGTTCAACCATATAGTGATTCCTTCACTCAGATTTCAGAGGTATTGTAGATGGATTGGTCAAATAAATCCGTTCTAATTACAGGTGGTACAGGTTCCTTCGGCAAAAAATTTGTCGAGCAAATGCTCAAAAAACAACGTCCTCGCCGTATCATTGTTTTCAGTCGTGATGAACTTAAACAACACGAAATGAAGCAAGTTTATAACGATGAACCCATGCGTTACTTCATCGGCGATGTGCGCGATGTTGATCGTCTGAAACGCGCCTTTGACGGCGTAGATATTGTGGTACATGCTGCCGCATTGAAGCAAGTCCCGGCCTGCGAATACAATCCCATTGAAGCCATCATGACCAACATCATTGGCGCAAAAAATGTGATTGAAGCCGCCTTAGACAAGGGGGTTGAACGGGTCTTAGCGCTTAGCACCGACAAAGCGGTCAATCCGATTAATCTCTACGGTGCGACCAAACTGGCAGCGGAAAAACTTTTTGTGCATGGCAACGCCTACAGCCGGCGGGGAGGCACCATTTTTTCCAGTGTGCGCTATGGCAATGTGATCGGCAGCCGGGGCAGTGTGATTCCGTTATTCAAAGAACAGCGCAAAAACGGCAAAATCACCATCACCGACCCCCACATGACGCGTTTCTGGATTACGCTGGAACAGGGCGTAAAATTTGTGGTGTCTTCCATCGAAACCATGCACGGGGGCGAAGTGTTTATCCCCAAAATCCCCAGTATGAACATTATGGATTTAGCCAAAGCGATTGCCCCAGAATGTGAAATTGCCTATACAGGGATTCGTCCCGGCGAAAAACTGCATGAATCGCTGGTTTCGGCGGATGAATCGCGTCACACCTTGGAGGCCGCAGACCGTTTTGTGGTGATTCCGAATCATGACTGGTGGCAGATTCCGGCTGAAAAAATCGGGACACCTCTTGAGTCTGAATTTAGCTACACCAGTGCCAATAATCCGCATTGGCTTACCATTGATGACCTGACAAACATGGTGGATATTGCTGATGAATCTGGCTATTGATGGCGGAACCCCCATTCGCAAAAATCGCCTTCCCTACGGACGGCAGGACATTACCGACGCGGATATTCAAGCCGTGGTGGAAGTGCTGCGTTCGGATTGGTTGACAACTGGCCCGAATGTGGCAGATTTTGAAACTGCGCTCTGCCACACCACTGGCGCAGAACATGCTGTAGCTGTCAATTCGGGTACAGCCGCGCTGCATACCGCGATGGCCGCGATTGGAATTGGCAAGGGAGATGAAGTCATTATCCCCGCCATGACCTTTGCCGCGTCGTCGAACTGTGTTTTATATCTGGGGGGAACCCCTGTTTTTGTGGATGTTGACCCCACAACGCTCAACATTGATCCGGCTGCGGTTGAAAAGGCCATCACCCCGCGCACCAAAGCGATGATTGCCGTAGATTATGCAGGCCAACCCGCCGACTACACCGCATTACGAGCCATTGCCCAAAAATACAATCTCATTCTGGTTGCCGATGCCTGTCATGCAATTGGTGGCAATTACAACGGTCTTCCGGTGGGCAGCCTTGCCGATTTAAACACCTTTAGTTTCCATCCTGTCAAACACATCACGACGGGCGAAGGGGGCGCAATTACCACCCACAACGTGGAATGGGCGGCTAAAATGCGCTATTTCCGCAATCACGGCATCACCACCGACCACCATCAGCGCGAAAAAAGTGGCTCATGGTTCTATGAAATGCAGATGTTGGGTTACAACTACCGCATTACCGATTTTCAATGTGTGTTGGGCAAAAGCCAATTACAACGTCTGCCAGCCTCGGTTCAGCGTCGCCAAGCGCTTGCCCAACAGTACGATGCAGCCTTTGCCACCATGCCCGAAATCACGCTGTTAAAACCCAGCGCAGGCCACGCCTACCATCTCTACCCGATTTTGCTGAATTTAGACCTGCTGACCGTTGACCGCAAACAAATTTTTGATGCGCTGCGGGCGGAAGGCATCGGGGTGAATGTGCATTATATTCCAGTGTACTGGCATCCCTACTATCAAAATCTGGGTTATCCGATGGGCTTGTGTCCTGTTGCCGAAGATGCTTACCAGCGTTTGCTTTCCCTGCCGATGTTCGCCACCATGACCAACACGGATTTTGAGGATACCCTTGCCGCCGTCGAGAAGGTCATTTCGGCCTATCGGCGGTAGCAAAACACACCTGCCCACGCGATTGTTATTCGTGGGCATTTTCTACATCAAATTCTGGGACATTTCCGCTACACCCATGTTTGCACTAACATGGATTCGTGAGGACTCTATAACGCGCGTTTTGAGCGGCTTTTGTTATACTTAGCCTAGTACCATTGGGCTACCCCGCGAATCGGGAGGGCATGTTATGATGAGCAGTGGTCATAAGCTAGGATAAATACGTGGTGCAAAAACGCATACTGCTGGTGGATGATGCTCATGAAACTCGTACCTTTCTGGCAGAAAGAGTCTTAGCTCCCGAAGGTTACGAAATGCTCACTGCTGCCAACGCCAAAGAAGCGCTGACGATTCTCCAAAATACCAACCCCGATTTGATTATTTCTGATTTTCTGATGCCCGAAATGACGGGCTTGGAACTGCTGCAAAAGTTAAAAAGTGAGAGTCGGAATATTCCGTTCATTTTAATCACGGCAGAAGGCTCGGAATCGCTGGCGGTTAAGGCGCTACGTTTGGGCGTGCGCGATTATTTTATCAAACCGTTTGATATTGATGATCTGCTCATCGGGGTGAAGCGGGTGTTGCAAAATACGACTGCACCCCAAGAACTCACTGCAAAATTGGATTATATGCTCTGGCATATTGATGACATCCTCATCATCATTGACCCGGAACAAAAATTGATTTTCTACAATGAAGCAGCAAACATCTTCTTTGATAAAAAAACAGGGAGTATTCACGGGCTGCCCCTGAGTGAGATTACTTCTAACACCGAACTTTTGGCGCTGTTTGCCGACGAACAGATTCAGCCATTTTTGCGGCGCTGCGATATTACGCTGGACGCAACCCATATTTACCATGTGCATTTGACATCTGTACCGGATGAAGGCTTTGTGGTCATCATGCAGGATGTCTCCTATTCTAAGGAACAAGAAAAAGCCAAATCCGATTTTGCGGTGAAGCTCTCCCAAAATTTACGTTCGCCCCTAACGGCTATTCAGGGATATGCCGAACTGCTCATGCGGGCAGGCGACATGAACGAGAATCAGAAAAAATATATTCGCCATATTGTAGAAAATGTCAAAACCACCGCGAATTTGTTGTCTGATTTATTTGAACTGAACAAAATTGAGGCTGAGGCCGACCTGACGCTGGAGTATCTGCCGATGGAAACGATTGTGCAGTATGCGATTGAAGCGGTGCAGGCCGAAGTCAAAGCACGTAAACACACCCTTGCCACTGAATTTGCACCCTTGATGCCGCCTGTTATCGGAAACCCGATGCGTCTCAAACAAATGGTCATTCAACTGCTGCATAACGCCATCCGATACACGCCCGATGGGGGCAAAATCGAGGTGAAATTATATTCGGATGAAAAGGTCGTCATTTTGCAAGTCAAGGATACAGGTATTGGAATTCCTTCGGCAGCGCATATGTCGATCTGGGAAAAATTTTTCCGTACCCGCGAAGTCGAAAACGATTACCCGGGAACAGGTTTGGGCTTGTCTATTGTCAAAAACATTGTCGAGACGCATAATGGACGTATCTGGGTGAACAGTGTGCTAAATGAAGGCACAGTATTTACTGTTATGCTACCGGGAAGCAAATCTAAAGATGAATGATAAACTTACAAACAACTCTGCCGATAGGACATGGATTCAGGTGGCTGAAACATGGGGAGACGCAGAATCGGCGGTGATTGTTGGGCTGCTGCACGCGGCGAATATTCCCACCTATATTGACAGCAATGCCGTTTTTCCTCTCGCCGCTTTAGGTCAACTCGGTGGGCCGGGCAAGGTGTACGTCCCCGCCGTTTTTTACCAACTTGCCCTCAGCTTGCTGGAAGAAGATGACGAAGAACTCGACGACGAGGACGATTTTCTGGCTTCGCTGGATACCGGACTGCCTCTCTAAGTCGCTTCTTGGGCGAGGTAATCCTCTTGATCGGACAATTCCCCGCCCGCCATTTCTGCATCTAGCAATTTATAATTATCATCAAAATACAGTGTGACATCCACACGTTCAAATGATTTTGTCCCCATCACCTGTTTCCGCACAAACAGTTTGTTGTCATCATCACGCGAAAGCTCATTGTTGCGGTCAATCCGAACGCGGATAATTTCCCCACTACGCCGAATTTTGATATAGACGTAGAGGCCGCTGTCTTTGGATGAAGGGGTCGCACTCCCCCCAAAAAGTTTCTTCAGAAAACTCATCGTCTTATTCTCGTTGGGCTAAGGTGTCTAAGATGGTTTTGGCTTGGGTCAAATTGCTTAACGCGGAGTCTGCATCAGCGATGCCCTGTGTGACTGCCGCTTGAACCCCGCCACCAATACATTTTGTTGTAAAGCTATCCACAGACGTTTGCAAGAACCCCATGCCAAGATTGAACAATTGAACTGCCTGCAAAAATTCCGGCTGATTGGTGAAAACAGCATCGTCTTCGGGATAAAGGTCAGGGAGTTGTGCCGTAAAGTTGCACCCAAAAGGCAATGAACCATCGCGCTGAACCGGTTCCCAATAGCCCGCTTTAATTTGTTCCGCCGCGCTGATGGCATTTTCAACTCGCCGTGTAATGTCACTAAACACACCGGGGTCAATCGTCGGGGCGGGGGTGGGCGTAATACTTGGGGTCAACGTAGGTTCGGGAGTGGCGGTGGGTGCATCCGGGACGGGAGTATTGGTTGCTTGCAGGGTATTGGTTGGCACCGGTGTCAGCGTTGCGGTGGGGCCAACGGTGGGTGCGGGATTGGTTCTGGCAAGTGAAATCAGCGTCGCCACATTTTCAAAAAGTGTTTCAATTTCATTTAGGGAGTCGTTGGCGGTATTAAATTCGTCAAATGTTCCGCGTGTACCGCCGCAGGCCGTGCGCCAGCTATCCATGACAATTTGCAAGCGCGAAACAATCCCATTCAATGCGCTCACAAAGGGGTCAAAATCGGGATAGGTTACGCGGTCAATATCTGCCAAGGGTGTTTCTTGCATGGGTTTGACCTGTGTTTCGTCGCAGCCAAGCTGTCCCAACTGCCCACCCCATTCCGTTCGCATGAAATTAAAATTGGAGAGCATATTTTGAAAGAGGGTTTCGTAGCTCACCAGCAGGTCTTCACGGTTGGTTGGTTCAGTCTGAATTTTGGTAGGTTCGATGACCTCGGCTTGGGTTTCATCATCCCCACCCCCCATTCGCAGCAGGACATTGAGCAGCAGCAGTACCACCAGCGAGGCCGTCAGACCCATTGCCAGGGTTCGCGCAAATTTGGCGGATAAGATTCCCCGTGAAGTTCCGGGGGCATCCGGCATTTGTTTGACGAATTTACGCAGCGCTTTTTCTGCCGCTGCGACCACTTTTTCATCTTCTCCCAAGCGCTGATAGACCCGCGAGAGATGTGGGATCGCTTCGGGGTCGCCTAATTTACCCATTGCGGCACAGGCTTTGGCACGTTCTTTGGGGTCATCGCTCCGTAGCTGTTCGATGAAAACCGCTAATTTTGCATCCGGCATGGCTGTATCCTGCTTTAAGCCTTTGATTCTGTCACAATTTATTATTTGTGCAACTTTTTGTTAAGTGATATGGGCGGGACACATTCTCGAAATGTCCATTGTTCCCACCCCAAATGATTTTTGAAATTGTACTGTCGTTATTACCCTTCAACCACCGTGAAAACACAATTGCCTTCGTTGCTTTCCGTGGGTGTTTCCGGCCCGAAGTCCTCGTACCCATCATTGACGGGTTGATCCCATGTCAGGCGATAGGTAATTTCATGCCGTCCGGCAGGCAATTTACCCACTGGCACAAACCAATAAACATACCAATCGCCTTTAGCCGGGTCGTCAAAGGGTTTGTCGGTCATGGCGGTGCGGTAGACATCGTAACTTTCCAGCAAACGCCCATCTAGGAGAACTTCATATTGAGCGTGGGCTAGGTGGTCGGTCATCAAGGGGGGGTCTTTGACAAACCAGCTCCAATACACCGAAATGGTCTGGTTGGTGGTAATTTGTGGCACACGAATATTTTTGTTACGGCAGTAGGCCAGCACATTTACATCACTGCGGGTGAGCGCCACTTCCACCGAATCTGCCCCGCCAATCGAAGGGGTTGAAGTCGCAAAGCCGGTGCTTGAACTTTCAGTCGTGGGGCCTTGCGTAGGGCTGGGGGTGGGGGATGGGCCAATGGTTGGTGGGGTGAATGTGCCATATTCCAACAGTCGAACATCCATCCAGCCTTCGACCAATTGTCCTGTGCCATCAATCAAACGCACGAAGATAAAAGACGCATCTTCATTGGAATATTGAATTTCAACCTCAGTTCCCGGCTCAATGGTGGTGAGAATTTCAGCGCGGAAGTTGTCCTCGGCCCGCACATTGACCTCTTGGTCAGCAATCACCACCGCAATCACGGGCGGAGTTGGTGTGCGGGAAGGCGTTGACGTGGGGGTGACAGGTGTCGGCGTGTTTGTCACCGTTGGCGTGTCGGATGGCGTGGGGGTATGGGAAGGCGTTAAGGTTGCCGTGACCCGTGCTGTCGGTGTCAAAATCGGCGGCAATAGGGTCACAACCGTCGGGGGTGAGACTTCATCGGCTGGCGGGTCGCAGGCGGCAAATAGGGCTGTCAGCAGCACCAGAATCATCCCCAAAGTGATTTTTGTTTTTTTCATCATGAATCCCGTTCGGATTTGCTAACCTTTATCAGATTGTGCTACGCTAGCTGCTTATGATGATGCGTAGACGTGACCGACAAAATGAAATTCTGGTTGCCCTGGCGGTAACAGTGGTAATGGCTTTCGCCCTTGCTTTTGGCATTCTGCTGTCGCTCGGCAACGAGTCGGACGAGGATAATAATACTTCGACGCAAACCCCCAACGCAACGCAGCGTACATCAACAGTAGAAATTGCAGGTTTGCCAGACCAAACCGAACAGGTCGAAACAACCGTAGAAAACACACCATCGGTAGAGGTTACAGAATTGCCCGTCGAAACAGAGGAAGTGACCGAAGTGGCGCTGGCAACCGAAGAAGTGACTCCGATTCCAGATGTGACACAAACGCCTGAACCAAGCATCACAACCGAAGCAACCCTGACAGAAACCACGATTCCTATCACGACGGAAACAGAGACCCCGCAAGTCTCCAGCACCCAAAGTCTCAGGCCGAATCTGGCAACACTGGTCGCCCAAACGCAGCAAGCCTTCAATTCAGCAACCGAAGCACCGAGTGAGTCGGCGATTGTGTCAACCGCTACGGATACAGAAATTCCGACGAAAGAACCCACCAATACACTTGCGCCGAGTAAAACACCTACGTTTACAACAACGGCAACTTCTACGGCGACCTATACCAATACTTTGACTCCCACTTTTACGGCGAGCGCAACAGCGACAGCCACACGGCAGATACTTTTTCCGGTGACTTTTACGAAAACACCCACTCCCAGCCTGACTCCAACCCGTACTTTCACCTTTACGCCTATCCCGACGGCGACGCACACTCCTACGCAGACTCCGACATTAACGACTGTGCCATTGATCACGGTGGTTGTGCCAACAGGGACACCCCCCCCGACGATGGTGTGTGTCCAACCCTCTGATTGGCAGGTCTATGTGATTCAACCGGGGGATACCTTTTTCTCGATTGCGCGGACGTTTAACATCAGCCGCGAAGCGCTGGCGGCGGCAAATTGCCTAAGCAATGCCAACATCATTTATGCCGGAGAAACGCTGCTTGTACCGCCACTCGTCTATAGCCCGGTGGATGCGGCGGTGCAGAAATGCGACAATCCGAATGTGCAAATTACCCATCCTCTGCCCGGACAAGCATTGGATGGCACGGTAACCCTACGCGGAATCGCCACCGGGACAAATTTCCGTCGTTACATCATTGATTGGCGACCTGATGACCCTACCGTGATTTTCCGCAGTTTTGCCGAAGTTTTTGAGGAAAAACCAGTCGAGTCTGATTTAGGAACCTTCAATACCGATGCCTTTGAACCCGGCTTGTACTGGTTCAATCTGTTCGTTTTAGATGCACAGGACAACCTCATCGGCGACTGCGCGATTCGGGTGCGGTTTAATTAAGAGGCAGGCAGCCGCACACCAAAAGTGCTGCCCTGCCCTTCTAAACTTTGCACATAAACCCGTCCGCCGTGCTGTTCCACCACCGATTTGACAATCGAAAGTCCCAAACCTGTGCCTTTGATGGATGAGGCCTGGACATGCGGTTCGCGGTAAAAATTATCAAAAATACGCTTCTGGTTAGCAGGAGCAATCCCCGGCCCATTGTCCTGTACTTCAATAACCACTTCATGGGCTGCGGCATCATGATATGCCCGTAAAATAATGTGTCCGTCTTCTGGCGTATATTTATTGGCGTTGCCCAGCAAATTGACAATCGCACGGCTTAACCAGCGTGTATCCCCCATCACATTTGGAATAGGTGTCACCAATTCGATGACCAGTGTTTGATGTTTGTGCTGCATCGGTGGGCGGGATTCCAGTGATACGCGCTCGATTAAATCTGCGACTTCAATTGGCTGCATAACCACTTCCGCGCCTATTTGCACCCGCTCTAAATCAAGCAAATCATCAATGAGCATTTGCATTTGAATCACACTGGCGTTGGCAAGTTCCAAAAGTTCTTTTTCTTGAGTATCCGGTAAATTTTTATAGGCTTCGGAAAGCATATCTAAGGCACTTAACACCACCCCTAATGGGTTACGTAAATCATGCGCTGCCGTTTGAATGAAGCGTACCCGATTTTTTTCCGAGTCGCGCAGATGGGTAATATCCTGCATGACCAAAACCCAGCCCCAGACATCCAGCACCTGTGTAGCGAATTTTTTAAGCGGTTCTTTGGAATAGACGGGGGAAAGGGTCACAGAAAGATAGCGTCCGGTTTCGGTAATGACTTCAAAAGCCGAATTATCTCTGGGCGCATGGGCAAGGGCGCGTTGAATTTCGGCACGCAATACCGGGTGGGGCAGGGCATCGCGGAGTGAGCGCCCCATCAGATGTTTGGCTTTGAGGGTAAACAGGGCTTCGGCGGAGGGGTTCACCAGAATAATCACCCCACGATTATCCGTGGCGATGATGGCATCTGCTGCGCTATTGATGACCGCGCTTAAACGGCTGCGTTCCGCACGGGTGTCTTCAAAAAGCTGGGCATTATCGAGCGCCACCCCCAATTGGTCAGCAACCGCTTGCAACACACCGGTTTGTTCATCGGTAAAGGTGTAGGGTTCATAGTGCATCACACTCACAATGCCGATGATGCGTCCGCGTGCGTGCATGGGCGCGAGTGCCATCGCTTGAACGGGTTCGTTCATAAAAGCTGGCACGGCAATGCGTAAATCATTCCGCACATCGCCCGTGACAACCAATTCATCTTTTTCAATGACATAGCCAGACAAGCCTTCCCCCAGTTTCATCCGCATCGGTTTGGAAACAAAATCATGCTGCCAACCCCGCGCCGCCCGCAAAACCAGTTCGCCCGCTTCGTGGTCAATCAAACTAATGCCAGCCGCCCGCACCGGAATAATTTGCAAAACCGAATCCAGCGCATGGGAGAGGGTTTCTTCCAGATTGAGGGATTGACTCACCATTGCGGCTACGCTGTTAATGGCGGCGAGCTGGTCAACCCGACGGCGGATTTCTTCCGTCAGTACACGATTTTGAAACAGCAATCGTGCGGTTTCGTCTTGCGGGGTGATGTTCACCATGATAATTCTCCCTAAATACCTAGCAGCGATAAAATGACCAGCACAAACAGCACGACCAGAATTACAAACAGAATAGCAATAATTTGTCCGGTTTCCTGCAAGAGGGTGGTCGGTTTTTCTTGCATTTCAATTTCCCCTAGCAAATCCACCCACACATCCAAATTCATGTTGGCACGAATCAGGCGGGCTGAATAATCGGTAGCAGAGATGAGTTTCCAGCCTTGCGCCTGCAATTCTTGTAATTTTGGCTCTATAATGGCTGCGGCCTGTTCTGGTGGAATAGGGTCGAGTAAATCATCCATGAGCCATCGCCTTATCGGAGTACGAATACGATGAAACGAAAACGCAATAATCGCGGGATGCTGGTTTTTACCATCCTGATGGTTACTATCCTTGTCGTCGGTACAGTTGCCAACTTCATTGGTAATGATACTGCGGATCCCTCAACCGCGAATACTGACAATAATAATCCTGCCACTCCTCGTCCCACCCCATTGGTTTTTCCGACGGTTGAGCCAGAGGGCGCAACCCTAACGCTCAAACAACCGACTGTGAACAGCAGCGGCTTGTTTCAGATTTCTGTGCCTGAAGGGTGGGATATTACCACCAACAGCTATGATTTTAACCTACCCGGCGCGAGAAGTGCCTTTTTAAATTCTAACCGACTCTCGGTGGTGGATGCTCATTTACTCACCGGGGTCAATTATCCTTCTCATCAAGCCCTCTCGGATGAATATTTTACCTCCGGTTACTTCCTGACAGCATGGGGATCGTATGATGGATTCACCGAAACCGGACGTACTGTTGGCGAGGCGGTCACGATTGATTTTGAGCTAGGGTTGGATGACAAGGTATTTTTAGCGCGGCAAATCGCTTGGATGGATTTGGATTGGGTGCGGCTGGTACGAGTGGTCGTTCCAGACAACAATCCAGCGTTGCTTGAGCAACTCATCAATCTGGTTGTCCCTACCTTCATCAGCTATAACGACCAGCGCCGTACTTCGCCCACCTGGGTCGCTTTTGCCGATAACGACGCGAATTTTGCTATTCGTCATCCCAATTGGACGCTGGTTTCGGCTGGGACTGTCCCGATTCTGGAAGCGCCGTTGACGGATGCCAGCATGGTGCTGCGAACCGAAACTGAAACCCCCTTGTCATCCTTGGATGAGGCCGAAACTTACGTGCAAGAAGCTCTGCGACCTGATGCCGATGTGCTGTCCTCGCTGGTCATTACACGGGATTATGGCAACGGTTATATGGTCAGTTTTGCGGATAGGGACAATGAGGGCAATCCGATTTCGGGTTTGGCAGTCATGCTGAACGATGATGCCAATAATTTGCATATCGCTGAACTGCGCCTTACCGAAAGCGGGGTCGATTTGCTTCAACCCGCCGGCGCGGAACAACAGGAACTCTTTGACATCGCGCAGACTTTTATGGTACTTCCCCCAGAAGGTACAAGTGTCACCCCGCGTGAAAATCCCCCGGTGATTGAGGCAACTGCGGAAGCAACAGAATCGATTGCATCTACACAAGAAGCTACTGAATCTATCGAAGCGGAATCGACTCAAGAAATTCCGCAAAGTGCGCCTTCATCGGACAGTACCGCAGAGTCCGAAGGCAATTAAGTTTTTGCCGAATATCCAACAGGAAAAATACCCCACTCTCGTTTCTTCCCGATAGCATGGAGAGGGAAGCAACATCGGGGTGGGGTCACGCTTAAATAGCCCACCGTATAAGCTGCATAATAAGATTTGCGGAGTGCAACATACGCATCGCGCATCTATACCAACTCTTGACATTTGCGGCGAAGTTCGCTACGATGCTTCTTAACTCTTCATCCAGAGCAGGCGAGGGACTCGGCCTTGTGACCCTGCGGCAACCCAGCAAGCGTGCTGAAGGTGCTAATTCCGACAGAATGGACTGGCAGATGAGGGCATGTTATGAATGAGACATCATTGTTCATCATGTTACCCCTTGTCGCCGCATGATAAGGGGTTTTTGTTTGTCTGAGGGTATCACATTCGAGAAGTCCTACGCCGCATGGCAAAGCGCCCACCACGATTTTTCACAGGTGGTGAAAGCAATTCCTGCCGAGTTGCGAAAAAAAGCCGGAGTGTGCGGCGAATGGTCTTGCCAGCAAATTGTCGCGCATCTAGCCGGTTGGCAGCGTGAAGCCCTCAAACGCTACCGTGATTTTCAACAGGGTGATTCTTCCAATATCCGCTATGAAATTGATCAGTTTAATGCCAGCAGTGTGGCAGCGCTCAAACTGTTCAATTGGAAAGAAACACTCGAAACGTTTGCTGACACCTGTGAAGATCTGGAACTTCAGGTGGGTCAGCTTTCCCCCGAAACCACCGCACAGGATGCCCGCTACGCCCAATGGATGATTGGTTTGGCGCGTGACTTGCGCGAACATACACAACAAATCAAGGACTGGCTCGTTGAGCAGAAAGACAGCAGCACATGAATTACACCAAACGCGGTTATCTGGACGCTATTCAAGACCATGTGGTCGTTTTTGATGGCGCGATGGGAACAAGCATCCAAAATTATAATTTGACCGCCGACGATTTTGGCGGAGAACAATACAACGGCTGTAATGATTATCTGGTCATCACCCGCCCGGATGTCATTGAGGAAATTCACAGCAGCTTTTTGGCAGTTGGCAGCGAAGTCGTCGAAACCTGCACGTTTCGTTCCAACCGCCTGACCTTGGGTGAATATGGCTTGGGCGATCAAGTGCTAGAAATTAACCGCGCCGCCGCCCAGATTGCCCGCCGTGCGTGTGATAAATATGAACAGGCAACGGGCATCAAGCGATTTGTGGCAGGCAGCATCGGGCCGAGCGGCAAACTGCCTTCCAGCGCCGAACCGGATTTAAGCGAAATTACCTTTGAAGAACTCGCCGCACTGTTTTATGAACAGGCGCAGGGTTTGGTTGAAGGTGGGGTGGATGTGCTGCTGGTCGAAACCAGTCAAGATATTCTGGAAGTGCGTGCCGCTATTCATGGTATCAATCGCTATTTTGAGGACAGCGGCAATCGGGTTGCCTTGCAGGTGCAGATTACGCTGGATACCAGTGGGCGGATGCTCATGGGGACGGATATTGCCAGCGCCCTCACGACCCTTGAATCGCTGCCCGTGGATGTGCTGGGCTTGAACTGCTCCACCGGGCCGGAATACATGCGTGCGCCGATTAAATATCTGGTCGAAAACAGCACCCGCCCGATTAGTGTGCTGCCCAACGCAGGCTTGCCGATTAACGTGGATGGCGAAGCCGTCTACCCGATGAAACCCGAACCGATGGCGGAACAACTAGCCGAATTTGTCAAATGGGGCGTGAGCGTCGTGGGTGGGTGCTGTGGCACAACACCCGATCATCTTGCCCATATTGTCCAGAAAGTCAAAGATTCCGGTGTGGTACGCAACCAACCACAGGGCGAATATGGACATTTCGCTTCGTCCGGGATGCGGGCAACTTCGATGGTGCAGAATCCCGGCCCCACACTGGTGGGTGAACGGGTCAACAGTCAGGGCAGCCGCAAAGTCAAACAACTCTTGCTGGCAGACGATTACAACGGCATTCTGGAAATTGCCCGCAGTCAGGTAGACAGTGGCGCACATATTCTGGATGTCTGTGTGGCACTCACCGAACGCGACGATGAAAAAAATCAGATGGAAAAAGTGGTCAAACTCCTTTCGATGGGGGTCGAAGCACCGCTTATGATTGACACCACCGAAGCCGATGTAGTTGAAGCGGCACTGGCGCTGTATCCCGGCAAAGGGATTGTCAACGGTAACAACCTTGAAAATGGGCGCGAACGCATTGATAAGATTGTGCCGATTTGCAAAAAACATGGCGCGGCGGTGCTGAGCATGACGATTGACCGTGAAATTGGCGGGATGGCAAAAACTGCCCAAGACAAACTCACGGTGGCCCGTAAAATTCATGATATTGCCGTGCATGAGTATGGGATGCACCCCGAAGATTTAATTTTTGATGACTTGACCTTCACCCTTGCTACCGGGGATGTTGAAATGGCAAGTTCCGCGATTGAAACGCTGGAAGGGCTGAAACTCATCAAACAGGAACTACCGGGGGTGTTGACCTGTCTGGGGGTGAGCAATGTCAGTTTCGGGTTGGGGACTGCGGCACGGGCGGTTTTAAACAGCGTCTTTTTGTATCAAGCGGTGCAATATGGCTTGGATATGGCGATTGTCAATCCGGCGCATATCACCCCCTATGCCGAAATTCCCGCCGAACAACGCAAATTGGCGGAAGATCTCATTTTTAACCGTCACCCCAATGCGCTGGCAGATTATATTCACTATTTCGAGGAAAATCAGGTCAAAGTGGGTGGGGCAGAACAGGTTGACCCCACCAAAGACATGACCGCCGAACAGGCCATCCACTGGCAAATTGTCCATCGCAAAAAAGAAGGGGTTGAAGCGCTGATTGATGCGTGTTTAACCCGTCAGGATGCAGTGACCGTGTTGAACAATGTGCTGCTGCCCGCGATGAAAGAAGTGGGGGATAAGTTCGGGGCTGGCGAATTGATTTTGCCCTTTGTGCTGCAAAGCGCGGAGGTGATGAAAAAATCCGTCGCTTACCTTGAAAATTTCCTAGAGAAAAAAGAGGGTGTCACCAAAGGCACAGTCGTTCTGGCAACCGTTTACGGGGATGTGCATGACATTGGCAAAAATCTGGTCAAAACCATTTTGACCAATAACGGCTACACGGTGCATGACTTGGGCAAACAAGTTCCCGCCAACACGATCATTGAAGCAGCACAGGAATACAAAGCCGATGCAATTGGGTTAAGTGCGCTTTTGGTCAGCACTTCCAAACAAATGCCCCTGATTGTGAATGAACTAGCCCGACGCGGACTCAAGTATCCGGTGTTGATTGGCGGGGCAGCCATCAACCGCCGTTTTGGACGCAGAATCCTGTTCCTAGAAGATTCTCAAGAACCCTATGAGCCGGGGGTGTTTTATTGTGCCGATGCGTTTGAAGGGCTGGACACGATGGATGCCATTATCAATCCATCGGCCTATCAAAGTTTGATGGAAAAAGTCAAAACAGAGGGCTATCAGGAAATCGGCAAAGCAGCGACCCCAAAAGCGGTACGCGGCAGCAACGGACGCTCCACGACCCCGCCTGCCCCGGATATTCCCAATCCTCCCTTCTGGGGAGCAAAAACGGTCAGCTATATCCCGCTAGAAAATGTCTTTCCTTACCTGCATAAGCCGGAACTCTACCGCTTGAGCTGGGGCGCAAAAAATACCCACGGTGCGGAATGGGACAAACTCCAAGCTGAATTTGAGGAACGCTTGTATCGGATGCAAAAAGAGGCGATTCGCACCAAAACCTTACAACCCAAAGCGGTGTATGGCTTTTTCCCGGTTAACGCGGATGGGGACGATTTGATTGTCTTCAACGTTGAAAAATACGTGGCGGACAGGATTTTAGAGGAACAGTACCGTTTTACCTTTCCACGCCAGCCAGACCAAGATTTGCTGTGTCTCAGCGATTATTTTGCCCCGGTGGAGGGCGGTAAGGTGGATGTTTGCCCGTTACAAATTGTGACGGCGGGACAACGGGCAACCGAGGTGTTTGACGAATTCCAAGCCAAAGGCGAATACAGCGAAGGTTATTTCTTTCACGGGTTAGCGGTTCAGACCGCCGAAGCCACCGCTACCTACATGAATCGGCATATTAACCGCGAGATGAACATTCCCGAAACACGCGGTCTGCGCTATAGCTGGGGGTATCCGGCCTGCCCGGATTTAGAAGACCATCAGATTGTCTTCAGTTTGCTGCCGCAGGCAATTACGGAATTGGGGATGGAACTCACCAGCGCCTATCAACTGGTGCCGGAACAATCTACTGCCGCGATTGTGGTGCATCACCCCAACGCGAAATATTACAGCGTAGGCGTGAGTCGTGTGGAACAGTTGGTATCGGGTTAATCATGGAAAAAACCATCGCGCTGCCCTATACCGAATTTGCGGCTGACCTGACCTTTGAACTGGTGGCGCAACCCGTCACCTGTTCAATCTGTGGCGAACGTTGCCCGTGTGAAGGTTATGATGGTGAGAATCTGGTCTATCGCTGCATCCACTGCGATTCAACACAGTTGGATGCCCTCGCAATTGACCCGCTTTTTGCCTGTGACCCGTTGGAGGCCGCCACCCATCGCCATTATGAAATTGCCTGTCCATATTGCAAGGACAAGGCGGTTCTGGTGGGCGGCAACCGTTTGTTGGGATTGTTTTTTGTGTGTAAAAATCGCTGTCATCAGCGTTTTGCCCGCTTTATTCGCCGCTACTAGAGGAGAGGTGAGATGGCAAACATACCCTTTTTAGAACGTCTTGCCCAAAAACCGATTCTGGCAGACGGGGCGATGGGAACGATGCTGCATCAGGCGGGGGTCAAACTCGGTCACAATTTTGAGAGCATCAATGTGAATGATCCGTCGCTGGTCGCCAGCATCCACCGCCATTATATTGAAGCGGGCGCGGAAATTATCGAAACCAACACCTTCAGCGCCAACGATTTCAAACTTGGCAAAGTGGGACTACACGCGCAAACGGTGGAAATCAATGAGGCCGGAGTCGAACTGGCGCGGCAGGTGATTCAGGACTTGGGCGCGGCGCACGTTTATCTATCGGGGTCGGTTGGCCCGCTAGGGGCATGGATTTCGCCCGTCGGACGGATTAGCGAGGACAATGCCTACAATGCCTTCCGTAAACAAATCGCCACGCTGATTTTTGCGGGGGTGGACATCATCCAACTGGAGACATTCAGCGACCCCAAAGAAATTGGGATTGCGGTGCAAGCAGCGCGGGATATAAAAGCCGATATTCCTATCATCGCCACGCTGACGTTTAATCGGGATGACCGCACGCTCTTAGGGGATACAGCCGCCCATGTTGCCGATGCACTGATGAATACGGGCGCGGATGTGATCGGGGTGAATTGCAGCACCGGCCCTGCCCAACTGCTACGCCTCATCAGCATCATGCGGAGCATCGCGCCTGCTCAAAAATTGGCGGTCTATCCAAACGCAGGCTGGCCTGAACAGGTCGGTGGGCGCATGGTCTACCCTGCTACCCCTGAATATTTCGGTGAATATGCCCTTGCTTTTGCGGAGGCGGGCGCGTCGGTGATTGGCGGGTGCTGTGGCACAACCTCCGCCCACATTAAAGCCATGCGTGAAGCCCTTGATGATGAAGCGCGTCCGACTTCAACAGTGATCATCGTTCCGAAAAAAGAAGAACTGGTCATTGAAGCGCCCATCGAACAGCCAACACAGCTTGCCCAGAAACTCAGGGCAGGTGAATTTATTACCACTGTCGAAGTTGCGCCGCCGCGTGGCAGCACCGCCGAACGGGTGGTGGCGGCGGTTGAAATGCTGCGCGATGCCGGCGTTAATTTCATCGATGTATCCGATTCACCCTTAGCACGAATGCGGATGAGTCCTTGGGCAGTAGCGCATTTGATTCAGCAGCAGGTCGAAATGGAAACGGTACTGCATTTCCCCGTGCGAGGGCGCAATCTGCTGCGCGTACAGGGTGATTTGCTGGCTGCCCATGCCCTGAATATCCGCAATATTTTTGTCACCATGGGCGACCCCACCAAAATCGGCGATTACCCGGAAGCCTTCGATACCCATGATGTTGTCCCGACCAGTTTGATGAGCCTAATTCATGAGCGCTTCAACTGCGGGGAAGATTACGCGGGCAATTCCTTAGGCCGTTCCACCAATTTCACAGTAGCTGCGGCGCTGAATCTTGCGCCCGTCGAAATGGAAAAGGAACTCAAGCTCACCCGTAAAAAAATCGAAAGCGGTGCAGACTTTTTCCTGACCCAGCCCGTTTTTGAACCGCAGAAAATTGAGGAGTTCCGCCGCGCTTACGAGGGCTTTTACAGCGAACCGCTTGAGAAGCCACTCGTGGTGGGGTTGCTGCCCCTGTATACACCGCGTCATGCCGAATTTTTGCACAATGAAGTGCCGGGCATTATTATTCCCGATGCTCTGCGTCAACGGATGCACACCACCAGCAACAGTGAAGCGGAGGGGATTCAAATTGCCCAAGAACTGCTCCTCGAAATTAAAAACTTGGCACAGGGGGCCTATCTCATGCCGCCGTTTGGACGCTACTATCTTGCCGCAGAAGTTGTGGATATATTGGCGATTCCTTCGCCTGCATAGGACAGTCTAAAAATATGAAATTTGGGGTGGTTTTCCCGCAAAATGAATTTACCAGTGACCCGATTGCCCTCCGCGATTACATCCAGACGGCGGAAGGCATCGGTTTGGATTATGTGCTGGCCTACGACCATGTATTGGGTGCAAATCCCGAACGTCCCGGTGGGTGGAAAGGGCCATACACCCACCGCGATGTGTTCCATGAACCCTTTGTGATGTATGCGTATATGGCAGCGCTAACCCAGAAAATCGAATTTGTAACGGGGATTCTGATTTTGCCGCAGCGTCCGGCGGTGCTGGTTGCCAAACAAGCGGCGGAACTGGATGTCTTGTCCAATGGTAGACTGCGTTTGGGAATTGGCACAGGCTGGAACAAGGTCGAATATGATGCGCTGGGTTATGACTTTCATAATCGGGGCAAACGCAGCGAAGAACAAATCATCCTCATGAAAGAACTGTGGACAAAGCCGCTGGTCACATTTCACGGGCAATATCACACGGTTGAGGATGCGGGTTTAAATCCACTACCCGTCCAGCGCCCCATTCCTCTCTGGTTTGGGGGGTATGTGGATGAGGTTTTTCGGCGGATGGCACGGCTAGGCGATGGCTGGATTCCCAACAGCATGTCGCCGGAAGAAGCCAAACCCAAAATCGAAACGATTCGTCGTTATTTGCAAGAGGCCGGACGCAACCCGGCTGATTTTGGTTATGATGTGCGAATCCACATGAAAACCCAACCCCAGAACACATGGCAGGCTTATATCGAGGGTTGGCAGGCATTAGGGGCAACCCATGTGTGCATCACCACCATGGGCATGGGTTTGGATACCCCGCAGAAACATATCCAAGCCATGCAGGATTTTAAAGCATTTATTGATAGACGTGCTTGATTTTGTGAGGGGAAATATGTAGGGCCAGAAAACCCTACATATTTTATTAATTATTCCTCGCCGAGATAAACCTTCCGCACCATCTCATTTTTGAGCAGGGCATCGGCATTGTCGTGCAGTACCACGGTTCCGGTTTGCAGCACATAGCCCCGGCTAGCGACTTCCAACGCCATCAGCGCATTTTGTTCGACCAGCAAAATCGTCGTGCCATTTTCTTTGTTAATGCGCGTCACCGTATCAAAAATGGTTTCGACCAGCACCGGCGCTAACCCCATTGAAGGTTCATCCAACAGCAGTAAACGCGGACGTGCCATCAATGCCCGCCCGATGGCTAACATCTGTTGTTCCCCGCCGGAAAGTGTTCCGGCATATTGGCGGCGACGTTCCTTCAGGCGCGGGAACAAATTAAAGACATTCTCCATATCCGAATGAATCACCTTGCGGTCATTCCGCAAATATGCGCCCATCTCAAGGTTATCCATCACGGTCAACCGGGGGAAAATGCGCCGTCCTTCCGGCGATTGGGCGATGCCGCGCCCGACCAATTTGTGCGCGTCTACTGTGTGAATGGGTGTTCCGTCAAACAAGACGGTGCCTTCGCGGGGGTGCATAATCCCGCTAATGGTGCGAATTGTGGTGGATTTCCCCGCCCCGTTCGCGCCAATCAACGTAACAATTTCGCCTTCATTCACCGTCAGGCTAATGCCGTGCAGCGCGTGGATATTTCCATAGTAGGTATGTACATTGTCGAGTTGTAACAGAACTTTCTCAGCCATGTTTCAAAAACTCCAGCGCACGACGGCCTAAATATGCCTCAATCACCCGTTCATTGCGTTGAATCTCCTCTGGCAGCCCTTCGGCGATTTTTTGCCCATAATCCAACACCGTGACTTTATCCGAAATGGTCATGACGACTTTCATGTCATGTTCAATCAGCAAAATGGTTAAATCGCGCTCATCCCGCAAACGCCGAATGAACACAATCATGTCCTGTGTTTCATTCGGGTTCATCCCGGCGGTGGGTTCATCCAGCAGCAGCAATTTGGGATGGGTGGCAAGAGCGCGGGCAACTTCCAAACGGCGCTGTAACCCGTAGGACATATTTTTAGCCAGTTCTTCTTCCAGCCCTTTCAGCCCCACATATTCAATCAATTCCGTGGCTTCTTGACGGGCAGAGGCTTCTTCGGCACGTACACTCGGCGGTTTGAAAATGTCCCCAATGAAATTGGCTTTCAAACGATGGTGCATCCCAATCAGCACATTTTCAAGAGCCGTCAGGTTGTTAAACAGGCGGATTGTCTGGAAGGTGCGCCCAATGCCAATCCGTGTGAGACGGTTTGGACGCAGCCCGCTAATTTCACGCCCATCAAACAGCACTTTACCTGTCGTGGGTTTGTAGTAGCCAGTGACGACATTAAAAAAGGTGGTTTTGCCTGCGCCGTTCGGCCCGATAATGCTGTTGATAGAACGGGTTTCAACGGTGTAATCGAGCGTATCTACCGCGATTAACCCACCGAAGCGTTTGCTGACCCCTTTGGCTTCCAATAAAACAGGCATTAATCACCTCCCATGTTTTCAGCTGTGCGGCGTGGTTGCGAAAGTCCGACCGTACCTTTGCCGGGGAACAGCCCTTGCGGACGCAAAATCATAATGACGAGTAGCCCGATGCCGAAAAACACCCAGCGCAAACTTTCAACATTGCTATCCGGGAACGCATCTGGCAGCACTTGGGCTAAAAATACCCCGTCAAAAATCGAGATAATTAAGCCACCAACCAGCACACCCCACACACTGCCACGCCCACTCAGCACCACAATAATCAATAGAAAAATCGACACTTGGAATTTGAACAATTCGGGGAAAATCGCCCCCAACATCGAGGCGTATACCGCCCCCGCCAAGCCCGAAAACGATGCGCCAATCGCAAAGGCCAGCAGTTTGGTACGGATGGGATCCACCCCCATAAAATCAGCCGCCGTTTCATCTTCGCGGATGGCTTTCCATGCCCGTCCTAGGCGGGAGTCATCTAATTGACGTGCGGCGAATAACACAATGCCCGCCGTGATGATGATGGCAAAATACCAGAAGGTCGGATTGACCCCAACTTTAAGGCTGTCTTCCTCTAAATTCAGCGTGCGTTCTACCAAGCTAAAATTGGGTTTATCCAGTGGGGTCATCCCCTGACTGCCACCGGTCAATTCCAATTCTTCAATGATGACGTAGGATGCTTCATTGACATCCGGGTCACTCGCAATTGCGCCTGCAATCGCCGTAACTGCCACCAACACAGCTACCCGCCCTAAGGTTCGCAAGCGCTGCTGCGCGGTAATTGCTTCCCCTTCTCGATTGACAACGACAAAACCAACAAGCAAATTTAAAAATGTCCCTATCGCCGCCAGCCCGGCTAAAAAGGCGATAATATTGATGTAATGCACAGGGCGGAAGGAGAACGAAAAATCGCCAAGATTACGCACCAAAGCAGGGATAATTTCGCCAAAGGCCAGCGTCACAATCGCCAGATAATCCCCGCGCAGGCGCAAAGTCGGCGTACCGATAATCATGCCAAACGCGGCGGCTGCACCCATGCACACCCAGATAGCGAGAAAGAAACTCAAGCCAATATCGTGTTTAGGCCATGTCAGCAGCCCGTAGGCATACGCACCAATCGCAAAAAAAGCTGCATAGCCTAAATCCAGCAACCCGGTAAAACCGACCACAATATTCAGCCCCTGTGCCAGCACCACAAAAATCAAGGCACGGTTCACCTGAGTCAGCAGCGCAGTGTCGTTGAGCTGTTCCAATTCGCGCAGGACAAACGGCGCACCAATTGCGATCACGCCGACAATGACAATTTGCGCCACGGCGGGCAGAGTCAACAGGGTATTGAAAAGTAGTTGGGCAATGAACACGCTGGTCACAAAAATGAGTGAGAGATAGAGCATGGTCAAAATGTCGGAGTCGAAAGTCTGTTCTAACAAGGCTATCGCCACCGTCGCTAAAATCAGCCCGCCCACGCTGACCAAACGCTGTTGATTGGCAGAGAGCGCCGCAAAATTTTGTCGCAGTTGGTTGAATTGCATCACGGCCTCCTTAAATTTTCTCAATGGACTGGGTAGAGCCGAGAATACCGGACGGACGGAACACCAGCAGCAAAATCAGAATCCCAAAAATGACCACGCGAGTCCATTCCCCGCCAATGTAGCCATCGCTCATCGCTTTGAGCATTCCGATGATGAACGCGCCAATCACCGCGCCGCGAATGTTGCCAATCCCGCCCAATACGGCGGCGGTAAACGCCATCAACCCCGCTTCAAAGCCCATCAAAAAGCGCCCGGAATTGATGTACAACCCCCAGACCAGACCCGCTGCCCCCGCCAGCGCACCTCCGATAAAAAAGGTCATGGAGATCACGCGGTTGACATTAATCCCCATCATCGCGGCGGCCTCGCGGTCTTGGGCGCAGGCACGCATGGCTTTTCCGATGCGCGTCTGGTCAATGAAAATTGAAAGGACAATCATCAAAGGAATAGTTACCGCTAGCAAAAAGACATCTTTGGTCGTAAAGAAAATAATCACAGGCTCTAAATCAAACCAGTCGCGCAGGACATCCTCTTTGGGGAAATAATCGGGGTAAGCAATTTGTGTTGCGCCCTTCCAAATCGCAAAAATAGCCTCTAGTGCAAATGATACCCCTACCGCCGTCAAAAGCGGGGCAAGGCGCGGCGCTTTTCGCAAAGGACGATAAGCAACTTGTTCTATTACCACATTCAAACTGCCCGTCAGAAACATCGTCACCAGCAAAATAAATGGCAGCAGCAGGTATAAATCTGCACCACCAAGCGGGGCAGTCGGATTGAAATAGCTAAAGAGAGTCAGGGAAATGAAAAAGCCAAAAGCAAATAAATCGCCATGCGCGAAGTTAATTAATTCGATAATGCCATAGACCATCGTATACCCCAGCGCAATCAGCGCTAAGTAGCTGCCGATGGTTAATCCAATGAGTACCTGTTGGACAAAAACTTCTTGGTTAATACTCATGCCAAACATATTTTTGAAAGCTCCCGCGTCAGGTAAGAACAAAAGGAGAGGGCGGGGATGCCCTCTCCTGTGTAAGGCAACTACACCTATTCGCTAGGGCAGTTTTCGTTCAAATCGGGGGTAATCAACAGACCATCCACGAAAGTATCTTCACTGACTTTGTAGCCAAAGAACCCGGAGACAGTCGCATCGCCGTTTTCGTCAAAGCTAAAGGTCGCTGCAATGCCTTCAAAATCGGTGGTTCCGCGCATGGCTTCCAGAATCGCGCCACGTTCAGCAACACCCGCACGGGCAATCGCATCCAGAACAACCTGCATGGATTGGTAAGCATACACTGCGTAGGGATCAGGATCTTCGCCATGTTTGGCGACGTAATCGGTGTAGAAGCGCTGACCACTTTCCGATTCCAGTGTGCTGGGCAACGGGCCGGGGAAGGAAAGATATACATTGTCATTGGCAACAGACGCACCGCCAATTTGGTCAAACAAGCTGGGGCTGGCGAGACCATCGGGGCCCATGAATTTGATGTCCGCATCGAACAAACCGAGCGCGTCCATTTGTTGAATGACCTGCGGGCCACCCGAATCCAGCACGAAACCGCCGTAGACCAAATCTGCACCGGAGGCACGGACATCGGTCAGCAGAGCGCGGAAGTCAATATCGGTGGATTCCACACTGCCACGTCCGACCACTTCCAAACCGATTTCTTCGGCATGACGGGCAAATTCATCGGCAACACCTTTACCATAGGCCTGGGTGTCGTCCAGAATATAGACTTTTTCAAAGCCTTCGCAGAATGCCCATGAAGCTGCCGCCGGCCCTTGTACGTCGTCAGTTCCGTTGGTACGGAAGTAATTGACTTCGCCACTGGGACGATAAATTTCAGGTTCACCTTCTTCACAGGTTTCGCAAGCACGGGTCAGACCAGCATAGGAATTGGCAGGGCTGATTTGGGCAATGCCAGCTTCATTGGTGATGGGCATACTAACTTTGGCGGCACCACTGTTGTATGTTCCAAAATAGACCATACATTCGGCATCATTGACACAACGCTGGGCATTTTCGGATTCAATCGTGCCATCCCATGCGCCTGTCGTGGGGGAAGCATCATCCAGAGCGACAATTTCAACCGTGAAACCAGCGGGGCCACCACGGTTGTCGGCGACATAGTGTTCCAGCGCCAATTCTGCGGCTTTGACCATACTTTCACCCACTGCCTGCGTTCCACCCGTCAGAGGCCAACTGGTATACACTTTGACAACGGTTCCATCTTGGGCAGTCGCGGGGACAACCGCCGCTACCAACGAGGCGACTAGCACAAATAAAGTCACAAAACGGAGTAAAGTTCTGCGTTGCATAGAGAAATTTCCTTATTGAAGTAAATTTAAGTCATGAAAATAGTAACGGATTGCTGGTAACATTTCAAGAAAAACGCCCGAACTTAGCAATATTCGGGCGAAAAAGACAAGTGAAACCTATCACAATCAGCGTTTTTTACAAAAATTGAGCAACCACGCGCTGAACGCCGTCTTCAATTGAGACCCACGGTTCAAAATGGAGCAAATCGCGCTGGCGGTCAAGATTGGGGTATTTTTCCAGTGTCATTCGTTCCGGCAGGGGAATTAAATCCCAATAATCTTCTGCCTTGACTCCCACCAATCCAGCAATATACCGTGCTAGCCATTCGGTTTCGATAATCTGCGGGTGTCCAATATTAATTGTGTGCAGTCCATCCAGATGCACCACTTCCGCAATCGCCCGCACCGCGTCATCCATGTGCAGCCAACCGCGTTTGCTGTTCTGGTGAACGGTGATTTTTTCCCGTTTTGCCAAGCCTTCCGCAAACCGGATCATGGCGGAACGATGCGAGCCGCGTGTTTCATCTTCATGATAGAACATGAAAGGCCGCAAGATCACTACATCCAAGCCATATTCGCGGTGTTCATATTCGAGGAGCTTTTCCCCAAGATATTTGGTGAGTCCATAGCGGTTGGTCGGTTGCAAATTTTCCAGTGTTTCTGCTTGTTCACCGACGGTGTTGCCATACACTTCGGAGGTCGAAAAATACACCATTTTTGCGCCGAAGATTTTGCACATCTGGGCGATATTGTTTGTGCCGCTTAAATTGGTGTCCACCGCCATGTGAGGCGAGGCTTCGCAAGTCACCCGGCTGACCATCGCCGCGAGGTGAAACACCACTTCCGGTTTGAAATTTTGAAAGGTTGGGAGCAAATCATTGGGAAAAACAATATTGGTCTGCGTGTAATCGTCGTGCCAGCCGGGTTGTAAATCCGCCCGAATCACCTGATGTCCATTTTCACGCAGTTGGCGTACCAGATGTACCCCGATATTTCCTTCTGACCCTGTAATGAGTACGCGCACGGCGCAACATCCTTTTCAACTTAAACCGCCGCATTTTAGCATACTGCCCCTTTTTCCAGTAGACCGCATGTCTTGAAGCGTGATACCCTCAAAACCACAAGTAGAAAGGCGCGTGGAATGCACAGTGGCGAATGGTGGCGGTTTATTTACGCCGATGAAAGCGAAAAACGTCCGGGTGTGACGTGGCAACTAATGAAACGGGTTATGCAATATGCCAAACCCTACCGGGTCAAATTGGCGTTGATGTTGGTCACAATTTTAATCAGCACCGCCCTATCGATGGTCGTGCCGTTGGCGCTGCGGGAATTAATAGACCGGGCGATTCCTGAAAAAGACTCAGCCAAAGTGAATTTGCTGGCCTTTAGTCTCTTTTTCATCCCCATTTTGAACAGCGCGGTGTTGATTTATCAACGCTGGCTGAATTCGTCCATCGGGGAAGGGCTAATTTATGATTTGCGGCGCGAACTTTACGGTCATATGCAGCGTATGTCAGTACGGTTTTATGTAGCCAACAAAACCGGCGAACTGATGAGCCGCTTAAACAATGATGTTGTGGGCGCACAGCAGGCTATCAACAATACTTTTGTGGCGCTCATCACCAATACGGTTTCGGTGGTGGGTGTGCTGGTGGTCATGCTGAGTTTGGAATGGCGTTTAACGCTGGCTGGTTTAATTATTTTGCCCTTGGTGGTGCTACCCGCCCGGCGTTTCGGACGGAATCTACGCGGGGTCATTCATGAAGCGATGACCTCCAACGCCAAAATGAATGCCATGATGAACGAAACTCTCAATATCAATGGCGTGATGCTCACCAAACTTTTTGGACGCGCCGAGGATGAAGCCCAACGCTTCAACAGCCGCGCCCGTCTTGTGGCTGATATTGGGGTTAAACGGGCTATTTTGGGCAGTTTATTTTTTGCCATTTTGGGCTTGATTGGGGCATTCGGTACAGCAGTGGTCTACTGGTTAGGCGGACATCTGGTCTTAAGCGGGGCGCTCACGGTGGGAACCTTGGTGGCTTTTGCCGCGCTGCTCGGCAATCTCTATGGCCCTTTGCAAGCCTTAGTGAATGCACCTGTTGAACTGGTTTCTAGCTTGGTCAGTTTTGAGCGTGTGTTTGAGATCGTGGATTTGCCATTGGAAGTCCGAGAAGAAGACGCGCCCATTTTGTTACCCGAAGTGCAGGGCAAAATCGAATTTGAAGATGTCACTTTCAATTATATGGCAATCACCGCGCCGAGTCTGAGCAAAGCCCAACGCTTTGACGAAGAAGAAGTCGAGGCCGTGTTGAGTGATGCGCCGACCAACGGAGCTACCACGCCCCTTTCGCAAGCCCGAAATTTTGCAGTAGAAAATTTAAATTTCGCCATTCAACCCGGACAGTTGGCGGCATTGGTGGGGCCAAGCGGGGCCGGCAAAACCACCATTACCTATCTGCTGCCCCGTCTCTATGACCCGACTTCCGGCATCATTCGCATTGATGGGCATGACATTCGGGAGGTACGGCTGAAAGACTTGGCGGACAATATCGGGATGGTCACACAGGAATCTTATCTTTTCCATGATACCATTCGGACAAATCTGCTTTACGCCAAACCCAATGCCACGCAGGAAGAACTCATTGCCGCCTGTCGAGCAGCGAACATTTACGATTTCATCAACGAATTACCCGCCGGATTCGATACCATTGTAGGGGAACGGGGCTACCGTTTAAGCGGGGGCGAAAAACAACGTATAGCGATTGCGCGGGTGATTTTGAAAAATCCCCAAATTCTCGTGTTGGATGAAGCGACTTCCCACCTCGATTCCCAATCCGAAGCGCTGATTCAAAATGCACTGGAAAAACTCATGGTCAACCGTACCAGCCTCGTGATTGCTCACCGCTTAAGTACCATCCTAGCGGCGGATGTTATTCTGGTGATGGATCGTGGGCAGTTGGTAGAACGGGGTACCCATGAGGAACTTTTGGCGCAGGGCGGTCTTTATGCCGAACTGTACGAAACCCAGTTCAAATCGCGGGGAGAAATTGCGCTCATGATGGGTTGATAAAACGGGCGAAGCTGCTACAACGCAAGCAATTGCCTGAAGATTAAGGGTGGGAATCAGAGCGTCTTTGTTCTCGAAATGCGCTGATTCCCACCTTTCGATTTTAAACCCCGTGTTCATGACGCAGGCGAGCATAGCTGGATTGAAATTCCGCCAGCAGCGCCGATTTTTCTTCGTCCGGCAGATAGCTATAGCGCACCGCGTTTAAGGCTACAGTCTCTAATTGATTCAACGTTAAGCCCATATCTTCTACCGCATGAATGTATTCATCGGTGAGGGTCGTATTGAAAAGGGGCGGGTCGTCGGAATTGAGGGTGACAACACAACCCGCTTCGATTAATTTTTTAAGCGGGTGTTCCGCGTAGGACGGATAAATTTTAAGACACAAATTGCTGGTAGGATTGACCTCCAACGGAATTTTGTTGTCGGCTAAATACTGAATCAAGGCGGGGTCTTCAATAGCCCGCACGCCATGCCCGATACGACGCGCCTTGAGCGAACGAATCGCGCCCCAGACACTTTCTGCTCCCAATGTTTCCCCCGCGTGAGGATTGCCCGGCAGTCCTTTTTCTAAGGCTTTGCGGAAAGGAATTTCAAAACGTTCGGGCAGATAGCCCACTTCAAATCCCCCCAAACCCAGCGCCACGACTCCACCAGCAAGGGCTTCATCGCTGTAGAGCCATGCTGCGGCTTCCTCATGAAAAGCATCATCGGCCTCCGGCCAACTGCGTACCAGATCGGGAATCCAGCGCATTTCTACCCCAAAATCCTGTTTTGCCCGCGCCCGTCCCCGGTTGAGTTCTGCCAGCAACACCGAAAACGGAAACCCACGATGCACATGCGATTGAGGCGAAAAAGTGATTTCAGCATAGCGAATATTCTGCCGTGCCATTTCCTGCCCATGCCGATAGACCACTTCGGCAAAATCGGACGGCTGCACAATACAGCCAATGGCAATGCCAAAAATTTTGATGAAATGGGGAAAATCCACAAATTCATACAAGGCCCGCAGTTCTTCCACCGTTTTGACAGGGAGTTCAACTTGATTGCGCTGTGCCAGTTCCAGCACAGTTTCCGGCAAAATTGAGCCTTCAAGATGAACATGCAGTTCCGCTTTGGGCATGGCAGCAAGATAGGAGCGCAGCGACATGAAAATTAGGTCCTTCCGTTGAACGATTCGCCTGTAGCGGTTTCGATAAACGCAGTAAAAAGCGGGTGTGGACGGTCTGGGCGGCTGGTGAATTCGGGATGAAACTGGCTGCCGAGCATAAAGGGATGATTTTTCAATTCGGCAATTTCGACCAGCATCCCATCTGGACTCAGCCCGCTAAAAACCATCCCCGCCGCTTCCATCGCATTTCGATATTTGTTGTTGACTTCCCAGCGATGGCGATGGCGTTCGTGGATGCTATGTTTGCTATAGGCTTTGTGGGCGATGGTATGGGGTACAAGGTCACACGGATAGAGACCCAGCCGCATAGTTCCCCCCAATGCTGTGACATCGCGCTGGTCAAGCATCAAATCAATGATCGGGTGTTCGGTGGCGGTTTCAAATTCACTACTGTTGGCATCCTCCAACCCCAAGACATTTCGGGCAAATTCGATGCACATAACCTGCATCCCCAAACACAACCCCAGATAGGGAATCTGGCGCTCACGGGCAAATTTAGCAGCCAAGATTTTGCCTTCCACCCCGCGATAGCCAAATCCGCCCGGCACAACAATGCCCTGTACTTTTTCCAGCGCGTCAAACTGGCGACCTTTTTCTAAATCGGAGGAATTGATCCAGACGACTTCCACCCGATAATTCAGGGCTGCGCCGGCATGGGTCAGCGATTCTTTGACGCTCATATAGGCATCGTGAAGTTCAACATATTTGCCCACAATGGCAATCCGCACCGTTTTTTTGGCTTCCTGCATGGCTTTGACTAATTTTTTCCACGATTTCAACTGGGCAGGTTTGGTTTCCAGTTTAAGCCTGTCTACAATATAATCCCCCAGTCCAGCATCTTCGAGGCTGAGGGGGACTTCATAAATATTGTTGGCTGTGACCAACGGAATCACCCCTTCTTTATCCACGTCGCAGAACAGGGCGATTTTCTCGACCATTTCTTCACTCACGGGATAATCCGAACGGGCGATGATGACATGCGGTTGAATCCCTAAACCGCGCAGTTCCCGCACGCTGTGTTGCGTGGGTTTGGTTTTGAGTTCTCCTGTCGCGCCAATGTGGGGCAAAAAGGTAACATGGATATAAAAAACATCCTTGCGTCCCATCTCGGTACGTAACTGACGCAGCACTTCTAAAAAGGGCTGGCTTTCAATATCGCCGACTGTCCCGCCCACTTCCACCAAAACCACATCGGCATTGGTGTTTTTGGCGACGAGTTTAATGCGCCGTTTGATTTCATTGGTGATATGCGGAATGACTTGAATCGTCCCGCCCAGATAATCGCCGCGCCGTTCACGGGCAATCACTTCGGCATATACTTGTCCGGTAGTGACATTACAACTGGCATCCAAATTTTCATCAATGAAGCGTTCGTAGTGTCCCAAGTCCAAATCGGTTTCTGCGCCGTCTGCTGTGACAAACACTTCACCATGCTGATAGGGACTCATCGTGCCGGGATCCACATTAAGGTAGGGGTCAAGTTTTTGAATAGCCACTTTTAACCCCCGTGCTTTCAGAATCCGCCCAATGGAGGCAACCGTAACTCCTTTACCTACCGAACTGACCACCCCACCTGTGCAGAAGATATACTTTGGCATCTTGCTCATTTTCCTTGCTGACTATCTCATCTGGTTCAACTCTTGGCTAGGTGACTGACACCCACCCCTACGAAATTTACATCTTATTTGCAGGATTAAACGTTTTTAGCGTTCTCAATTTTATGCCAATAAAAAGAGCGACGGGGAGACTTGATGGCCTCCCCGTCGTGGATAATGTCGGATGTATTTAATTGTAGCGAAGGTGGTTAAACAAGTTTAGTGAGGTCATCCGCCGCACGTTTCATATCCAAGAAAATCAACCCCAATTTCGCGTTTTCGCGCACGAGGGTGGTCAACACTGCTTCTTCGCCAACCGACATGAGGATGACGTACCCGTTGTCCCCACGAATGTACACTTGATCAAGCTGACCGCGCCCTAATTCGCTGGCGATACGTTCACCCAGCGAGAGCATTGCCGCAGACATCGCCGATACGCGGTCTTCTTCAATCCCGGCTGGCAGCGCCGAGGCCATGATGAGGCCATCAATGCTGACCACCGCCGACGCTTCAATGTCGGGCGTGCCAGAAGCTAAATCTCTCAGACGGTCAACCATTAATTCTGTACGTGATTTTGCCATGTAATGCGCTCCTTGATAGCCTAGCCCCGCGACCAGGATTTTGTTCAGCCTATAGTTTGGGTATAATTCTTGTTTTACTATCAGTCAAATTGTACTCTACCAAAAACCTTGCTGCAAGCATTGTTCATGCAGGAAGGCTTGATTTTCCAGAAAAAATTCACATTTCTCAATTTTCCCGTTTGACCCATGTTTCCCAATAGGACAAAAGTACCTCTGCACCGGCTTCATCCCAAGGATAGATGCCCGTGCCAGACAAGCGTTTTTCAACCTGTGGGGAACGCTGCTCCCCCTCATCGATGCCGCGCAGGGCTGTATTGACATTTTCGACCAGCGGGTCGTGGGCAAATTCTGCTGCATAGGTTGGCAGCGCCACAATGTAGACAACATCATCCAGCGCGAGTTCGTTAAGCAAATCGGCATAGGTTTGAACTTGATAACCCAGCCAGCGCTCATACTCCATGTCCGATGTGAGGCCGCTGGCATGTGCCATAAGGGTAATTTCATTCGCGTTTAGCACCACGCGCCGTTTATATTCCTGTGTCCATGTGAGTTCGTTGGCGGGCGAAATACCCTGTGGAATGTCGGGGTCAGCAGGGATACGGTCTGGGGGTACGCTGATGGACAATTGTTTGCTTGGCCCAATCGCGCTGCGTAAATCGCGCAGCAGGGTAATGAAGGCTTCGCTGCCATCGGGAACAGAACGCACTTGAATATGGATACCCGTAAAGCCCAGTTCGGTGACCGCTCGTTCCGCAAATGCTAAAATCTGTGGGGTAGATTCCTCATCGATTAATTGGTCATTGTCCATAATGAGCCACGCATACAACCCTATGGTATCGGACTGGTTACGGAAGCGCTGGACAAAATTCTGGGTGTAGGGGAGTTCGATATAGTCGCCTGTTTCGCCATGCCAGCGATTGGTCTGCACATACACTGCTGTAATCCGATGTCCGTCCAGCAGGCGCACCAGTTCTTTCACCTCTTCGGCAGATTTATCTTCCTGTGTCCATGCGGCGGTGAGCCATGTGCGATTGTCGTTAGCGAGGTCATCTTGGGTAAAAAGATCAATGATACGCGGGGCAAGCAGCACTATCGAACTAATCGCGGCAACCAGCCCGACTAACCCGAACAGCCAGATAAAGAGACGGGGAATTTCACTGCCCGGCTCAATGACATGCCCACGACGCGATTTACTCAAAAAATTTCTCCCACAAGGGCGGCCCCATCAACAGCAACCCGATGACAACGGCGGTCAAAGTCATGAGCAGCACTGCCCCTGCTGCTACATCTTTCGCAACCTGCGCCATCGGATGATAATGCGGGCTGGCAAGATTCACTGCCGCTTCTACCGCCGCATTCAGAAACTCGGCGAACCAATTCAGCGCAATCACTAAGACAATGATTGCCCATTCTACACGATTTAGTTCCAGCCAGTCAGCAAATCCAAAGATAATCAGCGTGGCTAGAAATTGCAACCGCACATTTTTGGCATAGCGCAGCATGTGTAAGATGCCCGCCAGCGCATACCCAAAACTCTGCACACGATTGGGGCTAATGCGTTCGCTGTAGGCTTCTGGGTTGATATGGAGGGTGGAAGCAATGTGATCGGTGACTTTTTTAATCATGAATATAATCGGGAACTTCGAGCATAACACCCAGCGATTTTAAAATTTTGTCCTGCACCGCCCACATCGCTTTCTGTGAGTCGGGTGTGTCGTGGTCATACCCCAGCAGGTGCAGCGTGCCATGAACCACCATGAGCGTTAAATCATCGTGCAGGCTGTGATTTTCTTCCTGTGCGCGTTGTGCCACATAGGGCAAACTGATGATGATGTCCCCCAGATAACTTTCTTCCTCCTCAGCGATTTCGGGCGGCAGGGGCGAAGCTGGAAAAGACAAAACGTCCGTTGGTGCATCCACCCCACGATATTTTTGATTCATCTCTTGTACATAACTGTTAGTTGCCAGCACAATCGTTAGCATTGTATTGTCCGATACATTTTCGGATACTAAAACATGCTGGACGGCCTCTTCTAATTTTTCTTTGGAGATAGCATTGTCGCCCGTAAAATCGGCCTCAAGCTGTACTAAAATTGTATAGGTCATGGGTTAGGCTCACTGTCGGAAATATTGGTTTGAATCAGATTTTCGTCGAGCTGTTCTTCAATTTCTTCCATCGAGACTTTTTCATCATTCACCACAACGGGGATGGTTTGTGTGCGTGTCGGTAAATCTTTGGGGCGTTTGGGGTCGGAACTGCTTTCCAAATGTTTCACAATGCCAGAAGCCAGTTTAGGTGTTTCATCTGCTTTGGCAGATTTACGAATGGTATAAGCAATGCGCGGGTGATACATCGCCTGGAGCGTTTCGATGAAAATGTTCCGAATATTTTTAAGGTCATTCAGCGTGAGGCCGCTGTCATCCAATTGACCTTCGCTCAGACGCAGTTCAAAAATACGGTTGACCATCGCCTCAATATCTGTTTTAGCGGAAGGATTCACAGACCGGGTTGCGCTTTCGCAGCCATCCGCCAGCATCATAATGGCGGTTTCGCGGGAACGTGGGGCAGGGCCGGGATAGGTAAAATCGGCAGCATTGATTTTTGAGTCATCACCCCCGGCGTTGTCGATAGCCTGATGATAAAAATGCAACACCCGCGTTGTCCCATGATGTTCCAGAATAAAATCGCGGATACGGAGGGGGAGATTGTGTCGCCGCGCCAACCTGTCGCCTTCAATGATATGCCCGATAATGACTTTGGCGCTCTGGTAGGGATCATCAATATCGTCATGCGGGTTAAGGCCCGTCGTGGTATTTTCGGTGAAATAGTAGGGATTTAAGATTTTGCCAATGTCATGATACATGGCAGCCACCCGCACCAGATTCGCATTTGCGCCAATCGCCTCCGCCGCCAGTTCAGACAGATTCGCCACCTGTAGGCTGTGCTGGTAGGTTCCCGGAGCTTCGCGCAGCAATCGCTGCAACAGGGGATGTTTGGAATCGGTCAATTCGATAAGTTTTAAATTGGTCGTCAGGTTCAGCGCCGCCGTGATGAAATACAGGGCGACCAGCGCAATCCCCGCCGCGAATAAGCCATTCACCATTCCCACAAAACCGCGTGTGAGTAAAACTTGAAATTCGGGCGTATCATCCCGGTACAGGGCAAAAACCACTACAATTAAAAAATTGACGGCCCCCACCACCACGCCTGCCGTGAAATAACTGTTGAGCCGTTCGACCCGTTGTAAACTGAGGGTTCCGGTCAGGCTGCCAATCAGTACCAATGTGACAAATTCGAGCGCACGTTCCTGTGGTTCAACCGTTCCGATGAGCAGCGCCAGAATACTCACACTGATGATGGCGACTTCTGCGCCGAGTACATTGGTCAAAATAATCGCCAGTGCTGCCGCCGGATAGAGGTAGGGTTGATTCACTCCGTTATCGCCAAAAAGATGCACCGCCCACAAAAAAATTACGAAGAGGGTGGCAACCAGCGCTAACATTTTGGCATCGCGCAGGACGTTGGGTTTAAAACGGTCTAGGTAAATCACAAATACCATCGAGGTCATGCACATGGCAAGAAAACTCGCCAGCACCACCTGTAAACGCACGCTGGACTGCTGCAACAGGCCGAATTGACGCAGCGCTTCCATATCCAAGTCGGTTACGATATTCCCCGAACGGACAATCAATTGCCCTTTTTCAAAACGACGCTCCTGAATGGTGACATTTTCCGCCGCTTGATTTTGGAGTTCGGTTGTAGCATCTTGGTTAAAAAACGTGTTCGGAACAATCAAATCTTCCGCAATCGCAATAACCAACATGCCCTCTTGGTCAGAAAAACGGGTCGCCACGTTGTTGACGAGGTTGTTTCTCACCGTCTCTAATTCATCTTGGCGGATGTCTGTTCGCATCGTTTCTTCGACAAGGCTGGCGATTTCTTGGCTAATGAGTGTCCAGCGGGTTTCGGGCAGTTCCAGCACTTCTAGCCAGATGTTATCTTCTACGGCAACATCTTCTAAATAACGTAAATCTTGAATTTGCTGGGGTTCTGAGGCGTAATCATCATGGCGAATTTCGCTGACATAGGCTGTAACCGCCGGTGCCAGCCGAATTTGTTCGCGGGTAACATCCGGCAGGGGATCATAGACCGGTTCAACATCCGTAATGGCATCCTGTCGTTCTTGTTCGGTCAAAATATCGCTGTTGTAAACAAGGCTACGTGGGGCAAGCACATCCCGCGTTGCCACTTCCCCCACCTCAAAATCAATGGAGTCATCCGCAGAAAAAAGGGGGTCAAAAGACAGGGCAGTGGTGCCTAACACAATAAATAGGCCAATTGCACCTATGATGACCAACCGCCGTGACCACCCCTCTAACCGTGCTTGCTGGTCAGGGGAAAGTTGATTCGTGAAAAAGGGCAGCATCAGGCGAGCAGTTCGCGTACCACCTGACTCACAACTTTGCCGTCGGCTTGCCCCCCTAAACGCGGCATCAACGCTTTCATCACGTTGCCGGTATCTTTGGCGGAGGTTGCCCCCGTTTCGGCAATCACTTTGCGGGCGATGGCTTCGATCTGGGCTTTGTCCATTTGCGCGGGCAGGTAAGACTCAATCAGGGTCAATTCATTTTTTTCCTGTCCAGCATCCCGTCCGGCTTTTTCTAAGTCCACAATGCTTTCCTGACGGCGTTTAGCTTCTTTTTTAAGGATGCTCAGGACATCCTCCTCGCTGAGTTCTTTCCGATTGTCCACCTCGCTTTGTTTGAAAGCGGCAGTAATCAGGCGCAATGTATCACGACGGAAGGCATCGCCGGATTTCATCGCTTCCTTGAGGTCAGACATGACTTTTTCTTTAATACTCATGACCTATCATCCCTTGTCCGATTTATCATCTTAAAAGCGGGTTATTTGCAATACATCGGGCCTAAATCATCTCCCGCCAGCATGTGCATATGAATATGGAACACTTCTTGCCGCGAGTCCTTGCCGTTGTTGATAATCAAGCGAAAGCCATTCTTGATGCCTTCCTGTTCGGCGATTTTGGCAGCGACCATCATCATATGTCCGGCAATGTGGGCATTTTGTTCATGAATATCATACGCATTGACCAACGGCTCACGCGGGATAATCAGCACATGGAAGGGCGCAACGGGCTTAATATCCCGAATGGCAACGACCACCTCATCCCGATACACAAAATCACCGGGAATTTCACCGTTGATAATCTTTGTAAAAATACTCTCAGACATATTCCGCCTCTTTTTCGATTTC
This sequence comes from uncultured Anaerolineae bacterium, assembly GCA_964639245.1. Classification (GTDB taxonomy): domain Bacteria; phylum Chloroflexota; class Anaerolineae; order Aggregatilineales; family J027; genus SB15. The sequence continues at coordinate 252,788 of CAZXCU010000005.1, read as the reverse complement.
ACCCTGAATCACATCCTGTTCTAATGATACGAGTTTTGTGCGGGTAAGGGTATTGGTCAAAATTTCGGGGTGGCTAATTTCTACCCGAATGTAGTTATCGGTTAATCCTGTATGGATAAATCCTGCATCGCTTGCGCCGCGCACCCCTTCCCATAACACGGGTAGAGTCTGACCCACGAACCGCCCATAAAAACGCTGTGCGCCCTCGTCGGAAAGTTGCTGTAATTGGCGTACCCGATTTTTGGCGGTGACTTTATTTAACGGGTCTTTCATCCGCGCTGCGGGGGTTCCCGGCATCGCCGAATAGGGGAAGGCATGAATTTTCATGAAATCCATGTCGGCAGCAAAGGCTAGGCTGTCGGCAAAATCGTCCTCCGTTTCGCCCGGAAAACCGACAATCATATCGGTGCTAATGGCAATGTCCGGTGCGTAGTGGCGGGCTAACCGGACAATTTCCCGAAATTCCGCTTGGGAGGTACGGCGTAACATGCGTTTGAGGGTTTTGTCGCTGCCACTTTGCAAGGGCAAATGCAAATGACGACACAAACGCGGATTTTGCCAGAGTCGGAAAAACGAGTCATCTAAATCCCAGGGTTCAAGGCTGGAAAGGCGAATACGGGGAATGTTGGTATTGTCCAGAATCGCTTGTAGCAGATCGCGCAGGGAATAACCCAGATCCTGCCCATAGGCAACCAGATTGACCCCCGTCAGCACAATTTCTTGATAGCCACCGCCTGCTGTGAGGTGAATTTCATGCAAAATCGCTTCTATGCCCCGGCTGCGACTGTGACCGCGTGCGATGGTGGTCATGCAAAATGTGCATTTGTTGTCGCAGCCATCCTGCACCTTGAGATAAGCGCGGGTGTGTCCTGCCGTACCGGGAATATAGTGACGCTGAAGCGGTTCTAATTCAAACGGTTCGCCTGTTACCATCGGGACAAGGTTGTCTTTATCAAAATTATCAATGACCTGTGTCACACCGGCGAGCGTTTTGAGCGTCTCCGGCGCGATTTGGGCGTAACACCCTGTAACGACGATTGCGGCTTGTTCATTGTGACGGTGCATCTGCCGGATGAGCTTACGACTTTCTTTGGTGGCATCCTGCGTTACTGCACAGGTATTGACGACCATCGCATCGGCTTGTGCCGGCGACTCCGCCAGCGTATAACCGATGGCTTGAAATTGCCGTGCCATGCGGCTGATTTCGCTCTGATTTAACCGACAGCCAATGCTGTCCAGATAGACCCGTTTAGTCATTGGCTGGCCCTACCACAATCAAATTATCAAACGCTACTACAATCGGTTCGGTTACATCACTCGTTGCCGTATTGCCTACGGATAGCCCCAGATGCCCTTGTTGGAAAGTGCCATCTTGAAAAGCGGTTTCCCACTCGTTGCTGATACATTCCCCCGTCAGAGGATTGAGGGTCGGCTGGGCGCTATCGCCTTTAGTACACAGTCTGACAAGTTGCTGATTCACATAAAAGGTAAACGTATCCCCTTTGCCGACGACCCGAATTTCATTGACTCCGTTGTCTGTTTGGACAATCGGCGATTCAATCCACTGGGTAATATTTGTGGCACGGTTATTTTCAACAACTTTTAAACGGTAATAGCCATCACCGCTAATTTCAAACACATAATAATTGTCTAAGTCGCGCTGACGGAACACCACCCCGAACGTATTGTCTATATCACCGGAAAGGTGCTGCGCTGTGACCCGCAAGTCAAAATCGCGGAATTTTCGTTTTTCCAGCAGCGAATAAAAGCCATCTTCGGTTTTACCCGAATCCAGCGTGAGTACCATATGCCCGTCCACAATTTCCGCTTTGCGTGACCCCGACGGAAAATCCCATTCGTCATTAAACGCATCAAAGGTGGTGGTATATAGCAATTCACCCGCTTGGGTATCTGGCAGGGTCATTTCGATGCGGTCGGTTAGCACTGCATTCACGACTCCGATGGCTGCTAAAATCAAAATTGCCAGCGCGATTCCCACGTAAAAAAATTTGCTAGGCCGCTTGCGATGAATGGATTGCCCAAAAACCTGCCACAATTTAAGCTGTTCGATTCGCTGCCAGAAGCGCCAGATTAAAAAACCTAGCCCCGCCGTCACAAAGGTCATCACGAGAACATACACCCATGCCACCGTGACCAGCCAACCGACCAGTAAAATGAGTATACTGACAATGCCGATAAAGCTGTTCCGAATTGCTCCGATTGCTATGGGTTCGCCCGCACCCACTGCCGTAGCTGCATAGAGCGCTCCATACCCCACCACCGCCAACCCGATACCCAAAATGAGTGACTCGGTGGTAAATAAATCTGGGCGAAAGGCGCTGGCAAGATCACTGATGAAACCGAATGTTTCCAGCAGCACCCGCGCTGCACCTATCCCTAGCATCATCAGCCCAATGAGAGTCAAAAAAAGCTGAAGCTGCCAGAGTAAACGTCGAATTTGGGGCGTGCGAAAGTCGGGGGATGTCATAGGGTCAACCATGGTTACACCGTCAAAATTGTATCATGCAGGTCAAGGGCGTTAGAGTCTTGTATCAACCCCGTTCAAATCCTATTTTATTTGAAACTCTTGGTTAGAAAATACGCTATAGTGATTCTAACTTTCGGAAATTTTAGTGAATTTCCCGCACAAACCTTGCTATATCCATTACGATAGCCTTAAAGAGCAGTCGGAGCGTTTTTATGCAACTCACAAAACTCAAACGCCCGCAGGGTAAACTTGGCATCACCCTCATTTTACTCTCCCTGTTAATCACGCTAGTGCCTCTCACACTGGTGGTGATGATTGCGACCACCTTGTTTCAGCGTCAAGCCAATGCCCAAGCCGAAAACCAGATGGAATCGTTGGCGGAAGCCAAAATTAACGATATTGAACGTTGGTTAGATTCCGGCGAAACCACCCTCGATTTAATTCTGGAAAACCCCGACCAGCAGCAGCGCATGGTTACCATTTTACGCAGCGAAGGGCGCATGGCATCGGGGGTGGCAGGTGTTGGATACTATCTAACTGAACAACTCGACAAACAAAATACCTTTGAAGAAATTTTTATTTACAATCTTGACAGTGAGATTCGGGTTTCAACTAACACCGAATTACAAGGCACATCGGTACGTGGCAAGCCATTTTTCACGCATAGCTTAGTGGGTGGATATACACAAGCCCCCTACTATGATGAAACCCTTGGTAGGCTGAGTATGGTGATTACGATTCCGATTAAAAATGTGACGGGCGACGTGGTGGGGGTGTTTGCGGGACGTTTTAATCTCGATTCCCTTTCTGACATCATGACTACCCGTGTTGGTTTGGGAGAAACGGGTGAAACGTATCTGGTGAGTGTGGAAGATAACCTGTTGGTTACGCCCAGCCGTTTTCAAAACAATGTGGGTCAATCTTTGACCAGTATGGGGATTGAACGCGCCCTTAAAAAACAAGAAGGCGCAGAAATCTATCAAAATTACCGTGATGAAAATGTTATCGGGGTCTATCGCTGGATTCCAGCGATGGATTCGGCAATGCTGGCGGAAATTGAAGAAGCTGAGGCGCTGGAAGCCGTCAATGAAGTGCGGCAGGTCAGTCTGCTGGTCACAATTGCGGCGGCGGTAATTTCGACTCTCGTGGCCTCGCTCAGTACCATCTGGATTACCCGCCCGATTCAAAAGCTCACGGCTGTCGCTACCGCCGTCATGAATGGCGATTATACCCAGCGTGCCACCATCAACCGACACAATGAAATCGGGCAATTGGCAACCTCTTTTAACACCATGACCGATAATTTGTTGAAAACACTGGATGACCGCAGCAAGAAAATTAATGAAGTCAACGAAGCCAATAAAAATTTGCGGATTGCCACCGCCAAAGCACGGGAAGCAGCGCGGGTCAAAGGCGAATTTTTAGCGACGGTTTCCCACGAACTGCGGACTCCCCTCAATGCAATTATCGGGTTTAGCGATATGCTCCTCATTGGCATGGCGGGGGAATTAAACGACAAGCAAAAACATCAGGTGACACGGATGCAAGACAATGGCAAACGTCTGCTCAGTCTCATCAACAATATTCTGGACATCACCCGTATTGAAGCTGGACGGATTGAATTGGTGCTGTCGCCGTTTGAACCACGTCAATTTTTCAAACAGATGTATGCACAAAACGAGGTACTCGCGCAGCAAGCTGGGTTGCAATTCGATCTAACCCTTGACCCCACCCTACCAACCGCTTTGCTTGGCGACGAAAAACGGTTGGAACAAATCATCGTCAATTTGCTGTCCAATGCGTTTAAATTTACCGAAAAAGGCAGCGTGACTTTGGGGATTTACGCGAATCTAGCAAAATCAGAATGGCAGATTGAAGTTACTGATACCGGCATCGGGATTCCGCCACACGCGCTGGATTATATTTTTGAAGAATTCCGTCAAGTGGACGGCAGTTCGACCCGTGCTTACAAAGGCAGCGGACTCGGATTGACGATTACGCGCAATCTGGTACGCTTGATGGATGGCAAAATAAATGTTAAAAGTAAGCTAGGAAGCGGCAGCACTTTCACTGTGACTTTGCCCCTACTTGAACCGGAAAAAACACAAGTAGAAACTTCCACTTTCACTGAACCCATAGGTGTATAGACATGCTAGAGCCGAACGATTTAAAAACGTGGACAATCCTGATTGTGGATGACGAACCCGATAATTTAGAAGTGATTGCCCAATCACTCGATTTTTTTGGAGCAACCGTCAAAACGGCTAAAGATGGGTTGCTTGGCCTCAAATTGCTGGAAACCTACGAAGCTAATTTGATTCTGCTTGACCTGTCCATGCCGAATATGGATGGCTGGCAGATGCGAGCCAAAGTCAAAGAAAATCCACAAACCAGCCAGATTCCAGTTATTGCGCTCACGGCTCATGCGATGGCAGGTGACAGGGAACGCGCCTTAGAAGCTGGTTTTGATGGCTACCTCACCAAACCCGTCAATGTGCCAACTTTGGTGAGCGATGTGAAAAAAGTCTTGGTGGAATATTTCGCCAAAGCACCGAAAATTGAGACCCCCGCCCTACCTATCCCTGTAGAATCGATAGAACCTAACGGGACAGAAGCAAAAATAGCGGACACCATCCTTAAAGACACTGACCTTGCAGAGAACAAACCGGACATTACGGAAACTACCGAAACAGGGGCAGTCACACAACCCGTCATTCCTGTCGCCCAAGAGCCTATCGAAAATGGGACATCTACAAAAATAGAATCACCCCAACCCAATCTCTCCGTCTTGAATAAGGGATAAAAATGATGAGCGTGGCAGATTGGCAAATTTTGGTGGTGGAAGATGAAGCCGACAGCATGGAACTGGTGCAGGGCTTGTTAGAATATCATGGGATTCACTCGATTGCGGCCTCTACCGGCGAAGAAGCGCTCGATATTTTGAGCCAGCAGCAGCCCACGTTGGTGATTATTGATCTTGAACTGCCCGGCATTAACGGTTGGGGAGTGCTAGATTATATGCAAAAAAATTCGCAGCTCGAGTCGGTTCCCCGTGTGGCAATTACCGCCTATCATCATCCCACCTTGGCAAATCAGGCGATTGAAGCGGGCTTTGATGCCTATTTCGCTAAACCCATTGATGCCACTTCGTTTGTGCGTGAATTAGAAGTGATTATTGAAGAAGGGCGTGGATTTTAAGCCCTACAGAAATTCTAAATAATCCACGGTTGCGCGGGATAAATCGGCATAGTCGCCACGATATTTTTCTGGCAGCAGCATTGCCAATTGATACATCATTTCATGGGTTGCTTGGCGCATTTCCTCACGGGAAAGCCTGCCGGAGGCTTTGAGGCGAAAGGGCTTGCCAAAACGCACCGTGGCATGGGTGCGGCGGGGACTGAGCAAATTCGCATACCATGTTTCGAGATTAAAAATCGCGGTGGGAACAATGACCGACCCGGATTTAAGCGCCAGATAGGTTAAGCCATCTTTGGGGTCGTGTAACTGCGGTTGACGGTGGCCTTCCGGCGCAATTAAGACGAGTTCCCCTTTCTCCAGCAAATTCAAGGTCAATTTAAGGGCTTCTCGGTCTGCTTCCCCTCGTTTGACTGCATAGGCCCCCCAGCGACGCGCCCAAAAGCCGAAAAACCAATGGTCAAAATTTTCCGCTTTAATCATCGGAACAACAAAACGTTGTTTGACTACCCCCAACACAATCACGCCATCAATGGTGATGGTATGATTCATCATCAAAATTGTTCCACCGCTTATGGGGATATTTTCTAGTCCCTCAACATGCGGTACGACGATTAGCTTAAACCCGATATATTTAAGTAAAAAATCGCGGATGATGCGGCGGTTAAATGTGTATGTCATGGAGTCTGTACACGAAAAATAAACGGTGGGGCGAGTGGATTACTCACCGGGTGTTCCCACCATGCTTCCCGGAAAAATGTCCCGCTTATCGGACAAAGTTCGCCGTAGGGTTCAATAAATAAACTGAGAGTCCAGCGATATGTTCCCCATGTCGGCAAATAATACAGCTCAAAATAGGCGTTGCGCTGGGCAGCGGAAGGAAATTGCACCAGTGTTTCGCTGTCGGTGGTCGTGCTTTTCACCGATAAAATGAGCAAACTGTCTGGAGGGCTACCATCCCACGAGAATGCGATAAACCCCGCAAAAGGGAGTGAAACTCCGGCTTCGGGTGCGCTGACCAAGGTGAAATTATCACAAATGAATTCTGCGCTGAGAGTCGCGGTCACTGTTGGGCTAACGGTCAATGTCGGCGTAGGGGTTTGCGTTGCCGTTTGGCTTGGCGTTGCTGTGGGTACGGGTGTCCATGTGGGAGGCAAGGTTGCCACCCTCACCGCCTGCGTCGCTAAAGGAAGCGTTGGCGGTTGGGTCACAGATTTTTTTTCGGCAGTTTGGCAACTCATGAGGAAAAAAAACAAAATCACAGCACCTGCGAATGCCTGCCGATGCTGTGGACGCAGGTTATTTCGATGAAATTTCGGCTCGTTCACCTACCCGCCGTTCGTTTCCTGCCAGCAAGCGCTTAATATTATCACGGTGGCGATAGAAAACCATCACCCCTACCAGATAATACAGCAAATAGGCCTCATCCATCTGATGGGTAGCCACCAACGCGGTTAAGATCACGCCGCAGGTAATAGTCGTAATGAGAACCCCTAAGGACATATAGCGCGTGGTCAGCACAACGAGTGCCATAATCACGAGGGGAATCGCTAAGACAAACGCGGGCATGATAATTAACCATGTGCCACCAGCAGTCGCTGCCCCCTTACCGCCCCGAATACTGCCCGAAATCAACGAGGCGATGAATGACCAGTTATGCCCGGTCACAACCGCTACTGCGCTGATTGCACTGGCGGAGGCCTGCGAAGTTTCCGGCGCAAGCTGACGGGCTAGCCAAACCGCCAAAATACCTTTGGCAATATCGACTGCGAACACCACCGCGCCCCAGCCCAAGCCTAAAGCCCGGAGGACATTGGTGGTTCCCATGTTGCCGCTGCCCACATCAAAAATGTTGATACCATTGGCACGCCCGGCAAGATACGCTGTAGGGAATGACCCAATAACATATGACAGGGTGATAATGAGCAATACGATTTGTGTGTCCATCTGCCTTGCTCCAAAAATGCTCATTGTGATGCGGATTATAACACCTGCTCCACCAAAAGTTACGCGGTCAGCCACGCACTGGTAATAAATACCGCAATGATGGCTAAACTCATACTGAGTTCGATGGCCTCGCCAATCACATAAAGTTTGAAGGCATATTTGCCTTCGGACATAGCAGGACGGAGTTCGCCCAAACGCATAAATTCAACGAGGATTGCTCCCACCACCAAACCGATAATGGTTCCCAGCAGTGGAATCGGGATAAGTACCGTTCCTAACATCCCGCCAATGCCACTCCCCAACGAAGCCCAGCAGGAAGTGTCCCGCGTTTGCATCCCTAATGCCCGTAGCCAGAAATCAACCGTTGCACCGATTATCATGAACAGGGTCATGAGGACAAGCGCTAAAACACTAATCCGTTCAAAACCGCTTAACAGGGCGTAGAGACAGCCAAAAAACCATACCAGCGCCGGGCCGGGGATAAAGGGGATGAACGAGGCAAAAATTGCCCCGACCATAATAAGCACGACTACACCAATCGAGACATCTTCCATAAATCACCCGTGTTTATTGAAAGGACGAACAAAGGTGAGCCATGTTGCGCCCCCTAACAAAAGCACGGATGTGATGATCCAAGTGGTTGCCCAAAATGCCGCCGGAAATGCGGTTGCATTTGCCATGCTGGTTGCATCGTTGTGTGGCACAAGGCTCGGCTGAGAGACAATTTGATACAGAATCCATGCGTCGGTGATGGCGTTTAACCCGACCACAAAGGCCAAAAAATTCAGCACAAACAAGGCTACATCCCGGTCAGCATAACGCCCGATTAAAATGAGCAAAATTCCACTCACCACACCGACGACCAAGGTTAAAACATTATCGCCTGCCGCAAAATAAATGAGCAGCAGCAATCCGCAGAGACTCCCAACCGCCGCGAATAACCGTCGGTTATCCTCATGGGTGTTGAGCAGAACATAGCCCGAACCCCCTAAGACTCCCAGCACCAGTCCTATTTCTAAAATCTGAAGATTGCTCAGTCCCAAACCCGAATATCCTAGCGTGAGGAGGATAAAAATGATCCCCAGCAGAATCGCAAGGCGACGGGGTTGTTGATAGCGATTGGCGGCAAAAAGCAAGGTTGCCCCAAAAACGGCTGTTCCCACATAGCCAGCCGAAATGACTAGCGGGCGAATCCCACCGGCGGAATAGGCCAGCCCTGCACCGGAAGATTTCACTTCAAAATTGCGAAATTCTCCCCCGGTAGCGAGGGCGGCTGTGCCATGTCCCAATTCATGAATAAAGGTGACAAACAAGCGCAATGGATAGGTCACGGGCGAAAATGGGCGAAATTGCCACAGCACAAACGCGACCACAAAGGCCGCGAATGCCAGCATAAAATCCCGACGGTAAGAAACTTTATCAATCATGGTGGTCATGTTTAACATCCAATCACCTCCCATTGTACGTTCCATTGGCTAACAGCGTCAAAGCATTTAGAATGAAAATCTAATGATAGTTGTGTAGGGAAAAAACATGGACGGCATCTTTGGAATTGGGCCAGCCGAAATTCTTATCATTGTTTTTGTGCTGCTGGTGGTGGGTGGGCCACGTAATACGGTCAAATGGGCGCGAGAAGCGGGCAAATTGATTCACCAACTCCGTCAGATGTGGTCACAGATGATGCGGCAATTGGAAAATGAGATGGGGGACGAGGGCAAAGAACTCATGAAAACCACCCGCGAACTCACACAGGGGGTCAATCAAATTCGCGGCGCGGCAAACCCCACCCGCCTAGCCGCCCAAGCTACCCGTTACATTGAAAAAATTGCCGAAGAACCCGCCAAGCCAACGCAAAATGGTGCAAAAACAGATGAAGCGCCTACCCCAGAGGAACGTGACGAGTCCACCCAATATTCAGCGTGGCTGCCTAAAAACAAATAAACCAAAAAATCCCATCTGTGAAAGATGGGATTTTCGATGCTCAAGGCCAGACTTGAACTGGCGACCCACGCATTTTCAGTGCGTTGCTCTACCAACTGAGCTACCTGAGCGTGTAAATCACATTCTAGCGAAATTTTATACGCTGTCAATGGTGTTTATCAGAAAAGACGGGGTAAGAACCAGAGTAGCCCGTAACTGATGGCCTGACACAGCCACGCCGCCGCCAAGCCATTTCTAAACCGCACGTAGCTGTACATGAAATTGAGCAGACCGAACACAATCAACAAAATTATGCCAATAACTTCACGCCCGCCCAATTCCATATGGGGAAAAAATAAGACCGCCGACCAAAGCGTCGCCAGCACCACCGTAAACCCAAAACTGCGAACCTCTTGGAGTGTACCGCGAAAAAATAAACTTTCGCTGGCGGGAATGACGAACATAACCGCCATAAGTACCCACGTATCCATGATGATAGACGGTGTGGTTTCAATATCAAACATCCGCACGGAAATTGTGTTGAGGGATGAGCCAAAGGCAACCAAAAACGGGGCGCTGGAAATAAACCCGAACATCACTCCCCAGAGTAAATCCACCACATGTGTTTCACGTTCGTCGGTGCGGGTGCCAAGCAGATAGCCCATCACCCCCACAACACCCATCAATCCCCACAAAAAAACATAGCGGATGGAGGGATTGAGAGGGGAAAGGCCGATGGCAAGCGAAATAACCAGCAGATAGGCAAAAAGCGGGTCAACTTCGCGTCGTCCGGGACGTGGTTCAATATATTCAGGGCGTTCTTCCTGCGCTTCAGCAAGTTTGCGGGCTTGCTCCAGAATCGCTTGAATCGGTTCACGCTGACGCAGGGCTTCTGGCTTTTGTTCGCGGTAAAGATGACGGGGAACTGGCTGCATTGGCCTTGTCGGTTCAATTTCCTCGTCATTTTCCTCTGGTAAAAATAAATCGGTCATGACAGGTAGCGGTTCATCCGTTCCAGCACATAATCAATATGGGTAGGTTTAATCCAGTAATGGGTGACAGCACGGAAATTATAAATGCCATTTGGACGCAAAATGATGTTGTCCGCTTCTAATTTTTGCGAAAGGGCGGCGGCGCTCAACTTGGCATCCTCATTCAATTTTAGGAACACCATATTCGTTTTAAACCGTTCGGGCTGAATATCAATACCGCGAATCTGGGCGAGTCCTTCGGCAAGTGCTTTGGCGGTGGCATGGTCTTCGTGCAAACGCTGGCTCATGTCTTCCAGCGCGATTATCCCAGCCGCCGCTAAAATACCTGCTTGCCGCATTCCCCCACCCAGTAGTTTCCGAATCCGACGGGCTTTGTAGATAAACGCGGCTGACCCCACAATGACCGACCCGGCAGGCGCACATAACCCTTTAGAAAGACAAAAGGTAACACTGTCGGCAGGGGCGGTGAGGGTGGCAACATCTGTTTCTGTCGCGGCGGCGGCGTTAAAAATCCGTGCGCCGTCAATGTGCAATTTCAAGTTGTTCTGACGGCACAACTGCCCTACCTGTGTGATGTAATCCGCAGTCAGTGGCTGTCCTCCGGTTGCGCCCTGTGTATTTTCTAAACACACCAGCGTGGTATGAGGATAATGCACATCTTCGGTGCTGATACCCGCTTGAATATCTTCTAGGCGAAGTGTGCCGTCGGGTTGCACCGGAACTGTCCATGGTTGGATGCCCCCTAAAACTGCCGGATTGCCTGCTTCATAGGCATTGACATGGGAATTTTGCCCGGTGATGATGCGTTCACCCCGCTCGCAGTGTGCCATGATGGACACGATGTTGCCCATTGAGCCACTGGCGACAAACAAGGCGGCTTCTTTACCAAATTTTTGGGCTGCTCGCCGTTCAAGTTCATTGACCGTGGGGTCTTCACCGTAAACATCATCCCCGACCTCCGCTTCCATCATGGCCTGCCGCATGGAGGGGGTAGGCCAGGTTACGGTGTCGCTCCGCAAATCAATTTTTTCCATTTATGGTTTTCCTAGAGAAACAAGGTCGCAATGCAATAGCAAATCGCTAAGAGGGTGGGCAGCCCACCGCACAAAAAAGCGATAATGACTGGCCCGGCCATGAAAAACTGAACAATTTGAGCGAACCACTCTGGAACTTCTTGGGCTTCGGCGTATTCTGTTGGTGCGCCGACGGACGGTGGGCGGTTATCATCCATGATGGTCTCCTTTCAGCACGCCAACAGAAACAAGATTTAGTAGCGTTTGACTACCGATTTATAGTTGGTGGGTTGGCGTGATTGTAAATATTGAAATTCTTCACGGAATTTACGGACTTCATCCAAGTCAATCCGCGCCACGCTAAATCCTTCGGCGGGGGCGGGTTTGGCTTCTTTTTCTTTCTCTTTGTCCTCAGCAGGCACAACCAGAGAGACTTTTTCCGGTTTGGCATCGGCAGCGAGGGATGTATACACCTTGCCACGCGGCCCAACAATCATACTTTCGCCGCCAAAACTCAGCGTTACATCTTCCCCAACACGGTTAGCAGCGACCATGTAGACAGAATTTTCAAACGCACGGGCTTTCACATAGCTGCGGTATTCTTCCATGTGGGCTTTTTCCCAGTTGGTCATGGCGATGATCAATTCCGCACCATCCACCGCCAAACAACGGGCAGTTTCAGGGAAAGCCAAGTCCCACCCCAAAAGTAACCCTACGTTCCCGATAGTTTCCGTTTCAAAAACAGGTAGTTTATAGCCTTCGCGGAATGCCATCCGTTCTTCGCCGCGCAGGTGCATTTTGTCGTATGAACCCACCAATTCCCCATCCGGGCCAATCAAAACGGCGGAGTTAAAAATGATGCTTTCCACTTTTTCCTTAGAAACCATCCCAAACGCGATATAAACCCCATATTCGGAGGCACGCTGCGACATTAAATTGATGGTGGGGCCGGGAATGCGCTGGGCTACCTCCGTGGATTTCACACCCAATTCATAGCCACTGGTGGCAAGTTCGGGGAAAACAATCAAGTCCACTTTTTGCTGCGAAGCAATCCGGGACACAAACTCGGACATTTTAACCAGATTTTCTTCCGGTTCTGCGAGTTTGGGGGAATATTGAACAATAGCAATGGTAACTTCGCGCATTGATGCTCCTTAAACACGGGTTAAACTGCTTTATTTTACCGAAAATGCCCCGTGAATACTAGCTTGTGAAGCGGCTGGCCTTAAACAAGTTAAGGTCAAAGCTGATGGGCTGGCTGCACACCAGATCCCCCAGCATTTTGCCCACCAGCGTACTAAATTTAAAGCCATGCCCGCTAAAACCTGCGGCGCAGGCGATGTGCGGATATTGCGGGTGCTGGTCAATCACAAAATCTTCGTCAGGGGTCATGGTGTACATGCACACATGCGTTTCAACCAAGGGTTGTTCTGCCATGGTAGGAATGTGCCGATGCAAAAAGCGGCGAATGTGTGCCACAAATGAATCTTCCACTGTCCGATTCATCGTATCTGGATTCACAATTTCCCCGCCAAGATGTTGAGCGCACTTAAACCCTGTGCCGTCTATTCCGCCAATGCCATAAAAATTAGGTTCGCCCCATGCAATAAAAATTGGCATGGTTTCCACTGTAAAATTGGGCGGGGGTGCAAAAAAGGTTACCGGTTGGCGCATCACTTCAAGCGGAAGCACCATCCCAAGCGAATCCAGCAGAGGTTTGCTCCACCCTCCCGCGCTGATAACCAAACGGGCAGCGCTGAATGTGCCTTGTGAGGTTTCAACTGTTACCCCGCCTACTGAGGGGGTAATTTTTTGAACGGCGGTATTTTCAAGCAGGGTTGCGCCATATTTTTCTACGGCAAGGCGAATCTGCGCGATAATGCAACGTGACACCCGTAGCGCACCTGCATCCGCTTGGTAAATGGCCTGCATATCCGCTTCTAAATGAAATTGGGGGAAACGGGCATGAACTTCCGCCGGGGAAAGCATCTCAAAGACGATACCAGAGTGCTGCATGGCATCGCGGGTCGCAAGAAAATGTGGATTATCGGCTCTGGCAAAATCCAATCCACCCGTTTTGATGTAAAGGATTTCTTCGGCCTCTTGTTCAAGCGCGTGCCACATCGGGTAAACAACTTTTGCCATCTCGATGTAAGCAGGGTCTTGGTAGGCATAACGAATAATCCGGGTATATCCATAAGAACTACCAAGTTTGTGGTCAACCTGAAATTGTTCCACCAGCAAAACTTTTTGACCGGAACGGGCTAAATGATAAGCGGCGGCACTGCCCATCGCGCCTGCGCCAATAACAATCGCATCGTAATTCATGAGAGTAACTCTTTAATCGCAGTATCTACTTTTTCAACGATATCCCGGAATCCATTGGCTTCGGCAATAGTGCGGGCTTCATTCCAGTAAGTGCGAGCTTGTACGAAATCTTGCATCTCATACATCAGTGACCCCAGACTCATCAGCAGACCCGTCCGGTTAAGGGCATCCTCCACCACCGTGCTAAACAAGGCCAGACTCATCAGATAGCGTTCTCTGGCGCGTTCATATTCGCCTTTGAGTTTATGAATATCCCCCAGACTTCGCAAAATATTGGCTTGACCATCCAAGCGGTTTTCGCGTTTGTAATAGTTCAACAAATCTTCGTTAATCACAATCGCCGCATCAAAATTTTGCCGCGCTGCTTTGATTCGAGCAACCAAAGTCCGAATCAATAAATCGGTTTCGGAATCGGCTTTGGAATGTTGGGCGGCAAGGCTGGCGTAATGGTGCGCTTCTTCGGAGGTTCCCCCCATACCCCAGATGACCGCCGCTTTGCCATAGTAGGCTGCTGCAAGCGACGCAGTATTTTCCTGCTGACGGGCGGTGTGAATTGCTAAATCTACACTCTTAAGCGCTGCATCAAAATCACCTCGGTGTAGAAAACGGTCAGCCTCCTGTAAATGTTTACTCACACTCATCAAAATAGGTTCATCGTTCGGGTTTGCCATACTTTTATGTTCCTATCACCGGACGGGAAGACGGGGTATAACTCAGAGCATTGGTTAAATCATCATGCAATTTGATGGGATATACCACCATGCCGGTACTTTCGGCTTTGACATGCAAATCCATAAAATTCAACGGCGCACCAAAACTCGACGCATCAATCATGATTGAAATGACATGCAACCCGCGCCGTCGCAAAATATCCGCTTCAATAATCCAACCGGGGTCAGTGCTGGACGTGATAATAATAAGGGTGTTGCCCCGTCCAATGAGGGGGGCATCAATCGCCAGCATTTGGCGCAGGGGAATATTGGTTTCGCTGCGTGCCAGCGCCAGCAGTTCCAGAATACGGGTTAACTGCCTGTCGCCTCTGTCCGGCTGAATAATTTCGCGGAAAGGCGTATACGCCACCAGTCCCAGAGCGCGGCCTTTATCAATGAAATATTCACTAATGGAAGCGGCGCAGGTCACAGCATATTCTTCGGTATTAGGGAGCAAATGCCACCCGGAGGCTTGGTAATCGCTGGCGGCACCGGGTGCATCGACCCATGAAGCGCGGTCTAAATCAATAAAAATCCACACATCCGAAAGCGGGTCAAGTTCAAAATCTTTGACCATTAATTTGTTGCGGCGGGCGGTACTTTTCCAATGAATCCGGTTAAGACTGTCGCCCGGCGCATATTCCCGAATCCCGGCTGCATTGGTGGTGACTTCGTAGGTACGCCGTCGAACCGCCTGCCCGCCAGAAAGTCGTCCAATCGGGGCAGCAAATTCATAAATCGGGACGGTTGCCGGATAAATAATCACGCGGGATGTGGCTTTGATGTGACGCGGAAATTGAAACAACCCGAACGGGTCGCCACTGTTAATCGTCATTGGGCCAAGCGTGAACTGCCCACGCTGAATACACAGGGTGTTGACTTCCCATCGGTAGCGCTGGTTGGGAAACATCGTCGGAACCACATGGCTGGCATTGTGGTTGGGGAGGGTGGATTGGTCACGCACTTCCAGCCACAATTTGGGCAAAATACCGTTGTTCTGCACGCGAAAATGCTCATCAAACATGCGTCCGACTTGGGCGCGTTTAGCCGGGGTTTGACGGCCTATTTTGACCCAGTTGACCGCCGCCCATGACCATAAAAACGCGCCGAGCAGCAGGAAAAAAAAGACATAGGCCAAGCTGAAAAAGAAGGTTTTTCCAGTGACAAACCCCGCCAGTAAAGAGGCGATAATGAGCATGTAAATGCTGTTGCGCCGATTTGCCATAGTTTAATATCGCGCACCCACCGTCGCACCGGGAATTGGGATTGAGGCCAATAACTGCTGGACGATGCTCCGCGAAGAAATTTCTTTGATGCGGGCAGATGGCCCCATGATAATCCGATGTGCTAGGGTGATTTCCGCCATGACTTTAATATCGTCAGGGATGATGTAATCGCGCCCTTCGAGCATGGCATGGGCCTGTGCGGTACGAAACAACGCAATCGCTCCGCGTGGACTTGCCCCCAGATAAACATCGGGATGCGTGCGGGTCGCTGTCACCAAACTGACAATATATTGTTTAATATCGTAATTGGAGTAAATTTCCCGCACGGCTTTTTGGGCTTGCAGCAAATCTTCAATCGCCACCACTTGGCGTGTTTCGGCAAGCGGGTGAACCGTCTGCTGCGATTCCAGCATGGTTATTTCTTCGGCGGGTTTGGGGTAGCCCAGATGCACCCGCATGATAAAACGGTCTAGCTGGGCTTCGGGCAGGGGAAATGTCCCTTCATATTCAATCGGGTTTTGGGTTGCCATCACCAGAAATGGATTGCCTAGCGCGTAAGTATTCCCTTCCACCGTGACTTGTTTTTCTTCCATTGCTTCGAGGAGTGCAGCCTGTGTTTTGGGGGTGGCACGGTTGATTTCGTCCGCCAGCACAATCTGAGCAAAAATTGGGCCGGGGCGAAATTCAAATTCGCTGGTGCGCTGGTTAAAAATCGACACCCCTGTGACATCAGAGGGCAGCATGTCCGGCGTAAATTGCAGACGTTTAAATTGTGCGCCAATGGAAGCTGCCAGCGCTTTGGACATGACCGTTTTACCCACGCCGGGGACATCTTCTAACAGGATATGCCCCTGACACAAGAATCCGACGACGATGAGTTTAATTTCACGTTGTTTGCCGATAATCACACGGGAGACATTTTCAATGAGTCGTTGGGCGACTGATTGGCCTATATTCATGAGGAAATCATTCCTAATTCATGTTGGGTGACTGCCATTATAGCATAGCACCCCTGACACGCATGTAGAAATCTCGCAAAAAACCCTCTTGCTATCCCACGCCGCACCCCCTATAATAATACGCATAGACGGGGTGTTAGCTCAGTTGGCTAGAGCGCTTCGTTGACATCGAAGAGGTCAGAGGTTCAAGTCCTCTACATCCCACTAAGACCGTATATGCGGTCTTTTTTGTTTTGGGATAAATGGTGGCAAATGATAGAAAAAATTATGGAGCGTGCTAATGAAGCACGCAGGTTAATAAAACAGGATCCAATTCTTGGGCAATTTGTAGATACTACATTGGCGATTCCTCAGCCTTATATTGGCAACGATGAAATTAAACTTATTGTGATCGGACAAGACCCCACGGTTAAAAATGCTCGCAATCGGCATCAAATCACCACAGTGTTAATGCTAGATAAGGATGGGAGCTTGCGGAGGTATCTTCATGATATTTCCCAAGCACTCGGAATTTCATCGGAAAATATCTTTGCTACCAATTTTTGCAAATCATTTTTTACTGCTCCGCCTACAATCATCAAAAAACAATATAAAGTGGATGTATTAGAAAAGAGTGCGGCATGGTGGTTGCCTATTTTGCAAGATGAAGTAGCCCTGTTTCCCCATGCTGCCATTATAAGTTTGGGCGAACCTGTTGTGTCTGTTTTGACACAGCAGCAGGGGCGGGTAAGAGACTATTGGGGCTATGCTCAGGCCAAAAAAGGCTTGCTTCCTCAGTACAGTTTTATTTCATCTAAAGACAATGTGCTTGGGCGAAATATTTACCCTTTCTGTCATCAGCCCACTCTTGGCAAATCCTTCTATCGTCAGAATCTGACCGGTTATTTAAAATTTGTGCGCGACTCTCATGATTTCTAAGCGCGGACGTGGTTTTCGCCCTCGATAATCCATTTGTAGGTGGTCAACGCCTCCAATGCCATCGGGCCACGCGCATGGAGTTTCTGGGTGCTGATGGCAATTTCCGCCCCCAACCCCAAGGCTGACCCATCCGTAAAGCGGGTGGAGGCGTTGACATACACCGCCGCCGAATCCACCTCACTGAGAAATTGTTCGGCGTGGGCGGGGGTTTGCGTCAAAATGCCATCCGAATGGGCGGTGCTGTGGGTTTCAATGTGTTGAATAGCTTCCGCTAAATTTGAGACAACCCGAATACCCAAAATTAAATCCATCCATTCGGTGTCCCAATCGCCATCTTGGGCGAGTTCGACGTGTCCGCCAATGAATTTTGCGAGCGATTCATCGACTTTGAAGCGCACATTGGATTGACTGAGATGTTCAATCACTTGCGGAACAAACGCCCCGGCAATCTTTTCATTCACCAAAATCGTATCCAGCGCGTTGCATACCGAGGGACGCTGCGTTTTGGCGTTGTGAATTACCGCCAATGCCCCTGCCAAATCTGCTGATTCATCGACATACAGATGACAGACCCCGATTCCGCCTGTAATGACCGGAATGGTGCTGTTCTGTCGGCAAAATTCATGCAGCGCTTGTCCGCCACGCGGGATAATCATGTCCACATATTTATCCAACCGTAGCAGGTCACCCACATAACGACGGTCTGTATCGCGGATAAGCTGTACTGCTTCTGCCGGCAGCCCGACTTTTTTCATGCCCGCTTGAATCGCATCTACTAAAGCAATATTGCTGTGCAAATTATCTGACCCGCCGCGCAAAATAACCGCGTTGCTGGTTTTGAGGGCTAGGGCGGTCACATCCACGGTCACATTCGGGCGCGATTCATAAATTACCCCTAATACGCCAATTGGCACCCGCCTTTTCCGTACTTTGAGGCCGTTTTCTAGGATGTTCTCATCAAATTCGAGGCCTACCGGGTCAGGCAGGTCAGCCACTTTCCGCACATCCTGAAGAATCCCGTCCAACCGCCCTTTCAAATTCAAGCGGTCTAACAAGGCGCTACTCATGCCATTAGTTTGACCCGCTTCCACATCTCTGGCATTTTCGCTCAAGATATGCTCACGCTGCTCAAAAAGGGCATCGGCAATCGCCAGCAAAGCACAATTTTTGGTTGCTGTATCCAAGGTGCGAAGCTGACGGGCAGCGGCTTTGGCTTGTTGTCCTAATGTTTCAATCATGACGGTTTTCTCGTTGCAGCAAAACTAAATTATCCCGATGAATGGCTTCATCCCCGTAGGTGTAGCCGAGCGTATTTTCAATGAAGTCCGATTTTACGCCGCACAAACGACGCAGTTCATCGCTCTCATAATTGGTCAGCCCCTGTGCCAGTTTTTGCCCCTGTAGGTCAGACACGCTGACGACTGCCCCGCGCTGGAACTGCCCCTGAATGGTTTTAATGCCTACCGGAAGCAAACTGGCACCTTTTTTTTGCAGCACTTTAACCGCCCCGTCATCAATAGCAAGTTGGCCTTGCGGCGGTTCGGAAGCGATCCAGCGTTTGCGGCTTTCAACACGCGGTGCGGAGGGCAAAAATCGTGTACCCAGTGCCTCGCCCTGCACAATTCGCAAAATGACATCCCGCATCGACCCATTGGCAATAATCGTTTCAATGCCGCTTCTTCCAGCGAGTTCCGCCGCTTGAAGTTTGGTTTGCATCCCACCTGTGCCAAGTCCACTGGAGGAATGTCCATTGGCTTTAGCGCGAATCGCGTCATCAATTTTGCTGACAACCTCAATCCGCCGTGCGCCCGGGAATTGGCGCGGGTCTTGGTCATATAATCCATCCCGGTCTGTCAGCAACAGCAGCAGTTCGGCATTCACCAAACTGGCGATAATCGCGGATAAGTTGTCGTTATCCCCAACTTTAATTTCATCAACCGCTACGGTGTCATTTTCATTGATAATCGGCACAACCCGATAGTCCAGCAGCGTATTCAGCGTATCGCGTGCATTAAGATAGCGGGTACGGTGACGCTGCAAATCATCGCCCGTGACCAGCACCTGCCCCACCTGCACCCCGTACATCGCAAACATATCGCTGTAGATTCGCATGAGTTGACCCTGCCCTACCGCGCACAACATTTGTTTGACAGGCAAAAACGCCGGAAAACTGGTTTGTCCGAGCTGGTCACGCCCGGCTGCCATCGCCGCCGAAGTCACCAGAATCATCCGATACTTGTCCCGATGTAAGGTAGCAATCTGGCGAACCAGTTCCAGCATCATGGGTTTGGAGAGATGTTTTGTGCTTTGTGTGAGGGTGCTTGTGCCAACTTTAACGACCACCGTTTTAGGCATCGGGGGTGACTTCCTCCTGATACCATGCGGGGAGCGATTCGCGCCGTTCCCGCCACACCGACGGGATGCCTTCTAACCCCATATTCATGACCACCATCCCCCCCACAATCGCGGCATTGGTATCGGCATCCCCCCCCGCGTCTAAGGTTGTCCAGATGGCATCTTCATAATTGTTCATGGAACGGGCGGCATTCCACAGGGCAAACGGCACTGTATCTGGCGCGGAAATGAGGCTGCCGTTGCCCAACTTTTCGGATGCAATTTCAATGGCGGCTTTGTCCCCCAAATCCAGCGCTTTTTGGATGCCTTGATGGACTTTGCCAGATGGGGTATGCGCGAGAACCGTTTCTAAAAAGGATTGAAAAGTGTCCTGGCGTGTTTTCCAATGACAGGCCAAGGCGGCTCCCAGCGCTGTAGCCACCGTTCCGGCGATGCCTTCCGGGTGGGCATGGGTGATTTCGGCGGAAAGACTCGCATTTTTCACCACCGCCTCAAGATCATCCGCAAAATAAGCCCCGATGGGCGCAGCACGCATTGCCCCTCCGTTGCCATAGGAGCCTGTCCCCCCAAACATTTGTCCGGTGAGTTCGCGCCAATTGCCCCCCAGTTGAATTTTTGCCAGCAGCGCCCGCGCCCCCAATCCGTACCCGCGTGTGCTGTCAAAATGTGCGCCAAAACTGCGGGCTAATTTATCCTGATGAATTTCGCCACACTGCCGCAAAATGGAGACGACGGACAGCGCCATATTTGTATCATCGGTAAAATGCCAGACCGGATTCGGAAGCTGGCGTGAACGAATATAAAAATGAATGCTGGACGCGCCAAACCCTTCAAAAAATCCCCCCAAGCTGTCCGCCGTTGAAAGACCTTCTAAGGACAGAATGGCGCGTTGTAAACGAATTTCGTGTGAATCAGCCATTATTTTGATTGTGATTGCGAACTATTGGAACTGCCGCCGGCAAAACGATTTTGGACAGAACCTAAAATGCTCGTGACAATATTCTGGTTGTACCCGACGGCTGCCCCTAAGCCCATAGCAAGGGGTGTACGCCCACTCACTTCTTGAATATTTCCGCTAAACGAGGTTTCTACGGTTAGCCAGATGAACAGATAGGCCAAAAACCCGGTGACAAATCCCCAGAAAGGATTGGTTAGATACCAGTACAGATGGATCGAGTCAAAATCGCGTTCAACAACACTGTGTTTATACAGCGTCCTTGCCCCGAATAGCAGCGCTCCTAGATACCCCGCGACCATTGAATAATAACTTTCGCCAAACCATGCAATCCCGTTGTCTTGGGTAATATCCTCCACCAAGGGGCCAAGCAGCATCAGGATGGGGAAGAAAATCGCCATTCCAACATAGACTCCGGTAATGACCGGACGATAGCGGGTGATGTCCTCTGCTACACGGCGTTCACGGGCTAAATCTGCCCGTACACGGTAAAGAATAGCGCGAGCTTCATCGTAATTTTCGCGGGATTGCAGCAGCAAATTGCTGGCTTGCAACAATTCCTCTTGATAGGTGTCGCTGTTACCCCGTTCACCGCGCACATTGGCAACCACTTGTTCCTGCATGGCTTCAATCTGGCTGAACAATTCGCGCAAACGGGCATCATCCACGAACAAGCGCAGCAAATCTGCATCCGAGACCTGCGCGGCGGGGATAAAGATTTCATTGGCGGGTCGGCGTACCTGCCGATTGGCAGAGATAAAGGGATCGGTGGCTTGGGCATTTTCTTCGGTCAAGTTCAAGGTGGTTGTGCGGCGGAGGGGCGATTCGCCTGTGGCTACCGTTTCTCTCTCCGCCATACCCTCGATTTCAGACCCGCCAATTTCTTCTGGCTCTTGCGGTGCAGGGATGAGAACTTCCGGCAAGAATTCCTCTTCTAAATCCTCTGCAAATTCTTGGGGCGGTTCAAATTCAAATTCCGCCTCTGGCAAAAGCATCTCTTCATCTTGCGGGGGTAGCAGGGCATCTTCTGGAGATAAAAATTCCGGCACAGGCGGGGTTAGCTCGGCTACTGCCGGACGATTGATTTTCATGTTGCTTAAATCTACCGGAGGCATGGCTAGCTCGGCGGCGGGGATAGCCTCTTCATTTTCTTCAAAATAGTTGCTCCCTTCGTCCGCAAAATCTACCGAGCGTGTCACCACAGAGTCGGCTGCCATTGTTTCAAAATCCATTGCGTGCGGCTGCAAAAAGCCTTCATGAATCGCATCCGGCGACCCCATGCCGTAAGCCGATTCGCGCTCTGAAGTAGGCAAGGGCGCGGGTAAAACATCCTCCACAGGCGGGGCTAGCGGCTCAAGGCGTGGTGGCATAACGCGCAATTCATCCACACTTTCGTCATCGGTATCAGTTGCCATCCACACCGGGATTCCACCAAGTTTATTATCCAACACGGCTTCATCCACTGGGGGACGTGCTTGAGGCGGCATGAACTCTGCTTCTGGTTGCGCTTCCATAAATGCTGCCGCATCTGTGGGCATCGGAATTTCTTCGGTAAACAAATCCTCTTGGGGAAGATCTTCGTCTATAAATGTCTCTGTCTCAGTGGGCATTGGAATTTCATTAATCAACGAGTCTGTTTCAGAAAAAAGACCTACAGACATTTCTTCTGTCAAAGCAGCGGCATTGTCAAACTCAGGGCTAAAATCATCCATTGCAGGTTCGCTGCCGGGATAAGCATTGTTCTCCTCTGCAAAAGGATTTTCCGACCAATCCATGGGTTCATCTGTCACTTCTTCGGGGGGGTCTGGCAGCAGTTCCCCTTCAAATTCTTCTTCTGGTGTGTCTTGAGGCCACACCAGCACATCTGTTAGCCCGGTATGATAATTGTCCGGGATTTGGCTTTCTTCCTCAAAGGGCTGTTCCTCTGGGGCTTGAATTTGTTGAAGGGGAGTGTAGGGAATATCACTCAATGTACTTTCATCCGCCGCCGCCAATTTGCGGGTTGGATTTTCAACCGCCACGACATCGCCAAAAATATCATCAAAATCGGGGGTGGGGTCAACAAAAATTTCGTCCAGCGAGTGTGCTTGGGCGGGTTTTGAGGCAAGAATCAACGTGGAGTCATCGGGCGGGGTCTCGCCGAAAAATTCATCAAAATCGGGTTCGTCAAAAACATCCTGGGCGGCTGCAACGGGCGGTGTTTCTTCTTCCGTGTTGGGCTGCATCCAATTCAGGAGGGCTTCATCATCTTCAAAATAATCAGACTCCGCGTCACGTTTTTGGGTTTGTTCGTCCGCTTTGGGAGCAAGACCGCGCATCAACTGCCGTCCTAAGCCACGTAATGAGGCTTTCTTTGGTTTTTCATCCATGCTTCAAAATCTCCTCCGCAAGCGAACGAAAAGCCTGTGCTGCGGGATGGTCTGGCGCATAATCCAGCACCGATTCGCCTGCCGCAGGCGCTTCTGCAAGCATATCGTTATATTCAATCACTGTCGAAAACATCTTCTCGCCAAAAACATCGCGCATTTCATCGATAGCTTCCTGAGAAGCAGTCGAGTCTGGCTTATGAAATGTGCCAAAAACCCCCAAAAGCTGCAAATCCCGATTGAGCGTGGTCTGGCGGAGGCGATCCATCGTATCGAGAATGCTGCGAACCCCACGCATGGCAAGGTAATGAGTCTGGATAGGAACAAGCAGTTCATCGGCTGCGACCAAGCCATTCACTGTCAGCAACCCGAGTGTGGGTGGGGTGTCTATCAGAACTATGTCGAACGGGATCTGCTGCTGGGCAAGTGCTTTCCGCAGACGCAAGGGGCCATCGGCTTGACCGGCGAGCATAATTTCGGCATTCGACAGGTCAATGCTGGCGGGAACAAGCGCCATCAAATTCGCCACCGGACGGACTACCTTGGTTAAAGGAACATTGGGGTACATGAGCAGCGAATAGGTGCTGCGTTTGACCTCAAAGGAATTGACTCCCAAAGCCGCACTCATGCCGCCCTGTGGGTCAAGGTCAATCAACAACACTTTTAAGTTTTTTTCCGAAAAAGCCCGTCCTAAATTGGCGGCGGCGGTGGATTTGCCAATACCGCCTTTCTGATTCGCAATAACAATCGTTCGAGTCATCTCAATTCGCCAGACTAAAGAATAGCAGCATTATAACATCCTGCGGCGCATCTGAAAAACGCTTGACCGCCTTTGCCCTTGTCCGTTATACTCTCCCCACGTCGAAGGCCGCATTTTCGCGGCGTTTTGTTGTGTCACCGACCCCTAGAAAAAATAAAAACACGAGAAAAATATAGTCGGTGCGTGTAAGGAAGGTATCTTATGACCAAAAGAACTTGGCAGCCCAAAATTCGTCGCCGTGCGCGTGTGCATGGTTTCCGCCAGAGAATGCGTAGTAAAGATGGCCGTGATGTGCTGAAGAGTCGGCGTGCCAAAGGGCGGCATCGTTTGACGGTAAAAAGCAACCACGTCAAAAAGACCAACTGGAACGTGAAATAGTTGCAGCCGTCTTTACGATTGCGGCGGCGGGCAGATTTCCAGCGTGTGCGTGAAGAAGGGCGCTCGTGGCATCATACGGCTTTTATCCTAAGTGCGGTGCTGAACGGTTTAACCCATAACCGCTATGGATTTGTGGTCAGCAAAAAATTGGGGAAGGCGGTGGTTCGTAATCGCCAGCGCCGTGTGATGCGCGAAGCCGTTCGTTCCCTTCATCCGATGCTGAAAATGGGGTACGATGTGGTGGTGATTGCACGAATCCCCATGTTGACCCTTTCTTTTGGGGAACTTCAACAGGCATTGGCTGACATGATGCAGCGTGCAGGATTAGTAGATAAAACACCATGAAAGCCGTTGTACTAGGGCTGATACGCCTTTACCAGAAAACTTTTTCCAACGTTATTCCTTCAAGTTGTCGGTATGACCCGACCTGTTCCCATTACACCTATGAAGCAATCCAAGTGCATGGGGTCATCAAAGGGGGATGGCTTGGTTTGAAGCGAATTGCACGCTGTCACCCCCTGGGGCCAAGCGGCTATGACCCCGTACCGCCCAAACAACTCCCAAAGGAGCAAGGTTGAAAAAAATAAAAAAAACGCGCCTGCTGGGGCTGCTGCTGCTGACCATCTTCTTGGCAGCCTGTTCGCAGCATAACCCTTGGGCGGGCGTAAGCAAAACCGAAGACAACGAAATTTTCATCTCGTATGACCGTTTTATTGCTAAACTGGATGCCAACGGCAAACGCCAATGGACATATCCTGAGAAAGATGAACGGGATGCGACTTTTTATGCCCCGGTGGTCTACGAAGCAGACCGCGTATATGTCGGTGATTATCAAGGCAATGTCTATGCCTTAGACCGTGAAACGGGTGCAGAAATCTGGGCGCACAAAGTCGGTGGCACACGCATTTTCGGGTTGTTCAAATTTGGCGGCTCAACCGACCGGATCATCGGCCCGATTGCGATTGGCGAAAATGTCTTGTTCGTCCCGGATGAACTTGGTGTGATTGCCTTGAACAAAGAAAACGGGGAATTGGTCAATTGGCGCTTGGATGCCGAGCGGGCAGTTTGGTCACAGCCGATTTATGTACCTGCTACGGATGACCAACCGGCTTTATTATATGTGGGCAGTTTAGACCATCATCTTTACGCGGTGGATGTCTCGGATGTAGACCCGAACGACACGATTGATTTGGACGAATTGGAAAGCGCCACCGAAGCCGATGTCCTCTGGAAAGCCGATTTAGAGGGGGCAATCGCCGGACAGCCAACCTTGGATGCCGAGCGTAATCTTCTCTTTGCGGGAACATTTGGCGAAAAACTCTACGCTGTCGATGCCAGTAATGGCGCGATTTTGGACGAATATGAGGCCAACAATTGGATCTGGGAAGCGCCTGCCCTCTATGCTGGCAACCTCTATATGAGTGATATTGACGGCTACCTCCACGCGCTGCGTTTTGTAGACGGGCAGTTTGAGCAAATCTGGTCACGGCAGGTCAGCAAAGGGAAATTCCGTGCCAAACCACTTGTGACCGAAGATTTAGTCATCATTGGCTCGGATGATAAAACCATTTATGCGGTGCGCCGTGAGGATGGCAGCAATGAATGGGCGCGTGAAGTTGATTCTCAATTGTTGAGCGACCTCGTGCAAATCATGGGCGAAGATGACGAACTGCTGCTGGTAACAGCCACCCTTGACCGTGATGAAGCGGTGATGGCGCTGCAACTCGACAATGGCAACGAACGCTGGAGTTACAAACACAAGGATTAGCCGATGTTAGACCTACTGATTAATCCCTTTAGCACCCTGCTGCTCGTTTATTATGCAGTCTTGGGACAAAATGTCTTTCTGGCGATTGTTGCGTTTACCGTCACGATTCGGCTGCTTTTGCTGCCTATGACGTTAAAACAGCAGCGCTCCATGAAAGCCATGCAAGAAATTCAACCCCTGATGCGCGAAATTCAGGACAAATATAAAAATGACATGGAAACGCGCAATCAGAAAATCATGGAACTGTATAAAGAACACAAGGTCAACCCGCTCGTGGGGTGTTTGCCAGCGTTCATCCAGATTCCGATTTTCTTGGCGCTGTGGCGGGCGATTATCTCCACACTGGCCTTGAATCCGGGCGAATTAATTTACCTGAGTGACCGTATTCTCATTCCCGGTTTAGACCATCTTGTGCCGTTGCACAGCCACTTTTTATGGATGAATTTGGCTGTGCCAGACCCCTACTTGGTGCTGCCGGTGCTGGTGATGATTACAACCTTTTTACAGCAAAAACTGCTCACCCCCCCCATGCCCAAAAAGAAACCGGGGGCTACCCCCGCCGATGATCCGTCGGAGCAAGCGGCACAAATGACCCGCCAGATGACAACCATCATGCCATTTATGCTGGGGTATTTTGCGCTGGCCTATTCTTCCGGGATTGCAGTGTACTTTATCATTTCCAATATCATCGGGATTATCCAATACGCAGCGATGGGCAAAGCCGATTGGCGGCGTTTGATTGGGCGTGAAACCGTTGAACTCTCGGAAGAATCCGAGTATTTTGAAAAAGAAACCGGGCGCTACCGCAAAGAAGGAATTAGCGATACGCGCAAGAGTCGTCCTCAGCTTGCTGCCAACTTAGCAGAAGGCGAAAAACGCTCCCAAGCGGTCAACCGAGCGATGTCCAAAGCCAAACGCGCACGAGCGAAGTAAGAGGAAGAACACCATGAGCGAGACACGCTCCGTAGAAATTACCGCCTCCGAAATTGAGGATGCTATTGAGGAAGGGCTAAAACAACTCGACGTTTCCCGCGAAAGCGTCATTGTCGAAATTTTGGAAGAACCGAGTCGTGGCTTGTTGGGCTTGGGGTCAAAATTAGCACGGGTACGCCTGACGACGGCAGCCCGCCCGCATTCTGAACTGGTTTTTACCAGAGATGAAGAACCTGCCCCGCCCGCACCGCGTCCCGCCAATAAACCCAAACCACAGGGCAAGCGGCCTGAAAAACGCAAATCGGCTCCGCCTAAAAAATCTTCTTATCGTGACGATGATGATGATTTTGATGACGATGATGATATTTTTGTAGATTTTGATGATGACGATGAGCGCTATGCTTCGCCGAATGTGACTCTGCTGCCAGAAAATGAATGGACAGAAGAACTGGTCGCTGGCAAACAAACCCTTGAAAATATCCTGCGGTTTATGGAAGTCGACGCGGCGATTGAGGTTGAGGCAACGGAACATTCCAAAGAGGAGCAGCCCACCTTCGTGTTACATGTACAGGGCGATGACCTGAGTACGCTCATCGGACGGCGGGGCAATACGCTCTCCGCGCTGCAATATATCACCCGCTTGATTGCCAGCCGCAATTTACAAAAACGCGCTGATTTCACAGTGGATGTGGATGGCTACAAAGCCAAACGGATTGACCGTTTGCACCGTTTGGCACACCAGATGGCAGACCAAGCCGTTGACCGTGACCGTGTGATGAAACTCAAGCCCATGCCCGCGCATGAACGCCGTATCATTCATATGGCGCTCCGTACCCGCAGCGATGTGAGTACGCGCAGTCAGGGAGAGGGAAAATTTCGACGGGTGACAATTATCCCTGAGTCTCAACAAGCCGAATAAGCGGGAGAGCAAGGCATAAAATTTTTACACGGGGCAGCTTTGCCCCGTAATTTTTTACGAAAAATTAGCGATTGAGAATACATTCTTAATCGAAATTGCGGTACGATTTGAAACAGGAAATGCGGCGTAGGGAAGGCTATGGACTCAACCACGAAAATTTTGAACAACCGCTACCAGTTGTTGTCTCAGCAGGGGTCAGGCGGCATGTCCGTCATCTATAAAGCCCTTGACCTTGCGCTCGGGCGGCATGTAGCCGTCAAGGTACTGCGTGCCAGCCTCACGGACGACCCGACCTTTTTAGCCCGCTTCCGCCAAGAAGCCCGCAATGTTGCCAATTTGCAGCACCCAAATATTGTTACGGTGCATGATGTGGGGCAAGAGGGCAATATCCATTACATTGTGATGGAATTGATTGAAGGCAGCGACCTGAAAAAAATCATCCGTGCGGATGCGCCCTTCTCGTTAGACCGCGCTCTTGATTTGGGCATCAAAATTTGTGCCGGGATTGGTTATGCTCACCGTGCAGGCTTGGTTCATGCGGATGTCAAACCTCAGAATATTCTGCTGGTTGATGCCGCAACCATCAAAGTCACCGATTTCGGGATTGCCCAAGCCCTTGCCGCAACGAATCCCGGCGAACGGCAAAAAGTCGTCTGGGGCAGCCCGCATTATTTTTCGCCAGAACAAGCACAGGGACGCTACCCAACCCCGGCTTCGGATGTGTATTCGATTGGGATTGTTCTTTTTGAAATGCTGGCTGGGCGGTTGCCTTTTGTGGGTGGCGACCAGCAGGAATTGGCGATGGCGCATATCAAAGAACCGCCCCCGCACTTGATGGAATTTAACCCGCAAATTCCCGAAAGTTTGGACAAAATTGTTCAGAAAGTCCTGTCCAAAGAACCGTCCAATCGCTATCGCATGGCAGACCAGCTTGGGCGAATTTTGGAAACCTACCGCGAACAGGGCATGAATAAGACCGATAACAAATCGTCTGCGGTCAAAGTCCCTGAGTCGGCATCTGTGAGCGAAAATCGGACAATCCCCGAAGGCGACTCGCGGTGGGCGCGTCCTTCCAGCAGCACACCGCCAACCGCGCAGCCCCAGCCTGTGTTAGTTCCCCCACCGCCGCCTACACAACCGCATGGGTATTTTAGTAATTTTCCGCCACCCCAAAGCACATCGCCGAATCAAATTACCCGTCCTGAATATCTCAAAGATACGGGATACTACACCCCGGTTGATCCGCCGCAATTGGATGTGGTCACAATTATGCTGGGGATTATTGCGTTTTTGGCGGTGATTGGCTTGATCATTCTCTGGGTAATTGTTTTACAGGCGTATTACGGCTAGTGAAAAAGTACAAACTGAGATGCCTTCAACATATGAAGTATCTTAGAACTAGGCAGCCTGTCTTGGTGCAGGATTGCCCTTATACTATAATAAGAAAATAAGGTGTAAATTCCGTGTATTCTCCCCCGCGGGATACCAAATGGAGGTCGGTCATTGAATAATTCACGATATAAGAATGTCCTTATATCGCTCTTGGTGGTGATAGGGTTAGGCATTCTGCTATTTACCATTGCCAATGGGTCATCCACAGAAAATATCTCTATCAAACCTCTCGTTGATGATATTAATAGCGGCAAGGTGGATACCATCGAAGTCGATGAGAGCCAGCTTACCGTTATTTACGAGGACAACACACAGAAAGAAACACGGCTCAATGAAAATGCCGATAACATTCCGCAGGTGTTAGAAGAACACGGCGCGAATATCGAACGGCTGCAAAACATTGATTTTGTGTACAAACAGCCTAGCAATCTGTTCGGGGTATTTGGGATTTTAACCGCGCTGCTGCCCCTCATTCTGATTGCCGGGTTTATTTATTTCATGGTGCGGCAGGCACAGGGCAGCAACAACCAAGCCATGCAGTTTGGTCGCAGCCGCGCTCGGATGTTCACGGGCGACCACCCTACCGTGACTTTTGAGGATGTGGCAGGCGCGGACGAATCCAAAGAAGAGCTGCGCGAAGTGGTCGAATTCCTTAAAGAACCGGATAAATTCATCCAACTTGGCGCACGTATTCCCAAAGGTGTGCTGCTGGTGGGGAGTCCCGGTACAGGCAAAACCCTGCTGGCGAAAGCCGTTTCCGGCGAAGCGGGTGTGCCTTTCTTTAGCATCTCCGGCTCGGAATTTGTCGAAATGTTTGTCGGGGTGGGTGCAAGCCGTGTCCGTGACCTGTTTGACCAGGCCAAACGCCACAGCCCGTGTATCATTTTTGTCGATGAAATTGATGCGGTAGGTCGTCATCGTGGGTCTGGGTTAGGTGGCAGCCACGATGAACGTGAGCAAACCCTCAACCAGATTCTGGTCGAAATGGACGGGTTTGACACCGATACGAATATCATCATCATTGCCGCAACCAACCGCCCGGATATTCTTGACCCCGCGCTGCTCCGTCCGGGACGTTTTGACCGCCGGGTGGTGCTTGACCGTCCTGACATGCGCGGGCGTGAAGCCATCCTCAAAGTGCATACCCGTGGCAAACCGCTTGCCTCCGATGTTGATATCCCCACCATGGCACGCGCTACTCCCGGTTTTGTCGGTGCCGACTTGGAAAACTTGGTCAACGAAGCCGCGATTCTAGCTGCCCGCAAAAACCGCAAGAGTATTTCTATGCGCGATTTTGAAGAAGCATCGGAACGGGTTGCGATGGGACCAGAACGCAAGAGCCGTGTCATTTCCCCTGAAGAGCGCCGGATTGTGGCTTACCATGAAGCGGGTCACGCCATTGTTATGCACAAAGTCTCTACAGGAAAATTGGCTGTCCGTAAAATCACCATTATCCCGCGTGGCATGTCAGGTGGTGCAACGTGGTATATGCCTACCAATGATGACACCCTGATCACTACCGAGCAATTCAGAGAACGAATTGCGGGTGCGCTGGGGGGGCGTGCGGCTGAAGAAATAGGCATAGGCGAAATTACCAACGGCGCATCCAGCGACCTTGAAAGTGTGACCCAAATTGCGCGGAATATGATGACCCGATGGGGCATGAGCGCTCGCTTGGGTCTACGGGTATTTGGTCGCAAAGATGAGATGATTTTCTTAGGACGCGAAATTTCCGAAGAACGCGATTATTCCGAACACATTGCGGAAATAATTGACGAAGAAGTGCATACGGTTGTGCAAGAAGAATATGATCGTGCCAAGAAAATCTTGACAGACAACCGGGATAAACTGGATTTAATCGCGGAACGCCTCTTGGAAGTTGAATCGCTGAGCCGCGAAGAATTCCTCATCCTGATGGGCGAAAACCCGGATGATTATGATGAAAGCCACCGTCCCAAGATTATCCAATCCTCGCCGCGTGGCGGGGGTGAAGTTGTGGCAGACGAACCGACCTACGGGGCGGATTCTCCCCCTAAATTAGGCCATGCACCTAGTCCGGCCTAAGACATGTTAAAGACGAACAAGGGGTTGAAGCCCCTTGTTTATTTTTCATAGATTTGCCATTTCTGTTCTATGGCAGCATCCCGTAAATTCTTATGCGGATACACCGCCACGGCCTTGCCCACCATCGCCAGCATGGGCGCATCACTGTAGCTGTCGGCGTAGGCCGCGCAATCTTCCAGCGAAATTTCCGGCGCGTGTTGTTCAAGGTAAGTTCGCAAAAAATCCAGCTTGCGTGGGCCAAAACATACATTCCCGACGAGCTTACCCGTGACCTTGCCATCTTTGAATTCTAAGGCTGTTCCGATTGCCCCGTCCGCGCCAAGCTGTTCACCCAGTTTATGGACTCCCCCTTGAAACAACATGCTCACCAGCACAACCTGCGCCCCCTGTGCCTGCTGTTGTTTGAGGATGTCCACCACATCTGCCCGAAATGATTCTTTCAGGTAGACCGTCACCAGCCAATCGCAAAGCGCATTGACTTCTTCTTGTGACCAATTTTTGAGGAGGGCGGCAATTTTTTGCATCCACATCTGAAAAAAACGCGCCTCTCCAAAAAGATAGAGGCGACGCAGCAAAATATAAGGCTGGATGGACACGCGCAGCCATGCTACTTTCAAACGGTTAATGCCGGGATATTGAAAAATACCATCCCATGTATTGCCCGTTGTCAGCGTGCCATCCACATCAAAAAAGACCAGTTGGGGGTTCACCCTGTTTTTTCTCTTGCTTCCATTTCCATCCGTGCCAATTCACGCCGCAGCACTTTTCCCACCGTTGTTCGTGGCAGTTCGCTCACAAATTCGTACCGCGTTGGCACTTCATAGCGGGCGAGTTTTTTGCTAGCAAATTCAATTAAATCGTCTGCGGTGGTTTTTTGTCCCTCGTGCAACACCACCCATGCTTTGAGCGATTCCTGCCCGACTTTTTCGGGATGGGGAACCGCCGCCACGCCGACTTCACGTACTGCCGGATGATCCATCAACACATCTTCCACTGCACGCGGGTAGACATTAAAACCGCCAATCAGCGCCATGTCTTTTTTGCGGTCAACGATGTAAAAATATCCCTCGTCATCCATTCGGGCAATATCGCCCGTCATAATCCATAATTTTCCTGTTGCATCCGCCCGCAGGGTATTGTGGGTTTCAGTGGGCATTCCATGATACCCGCGCATCAGTTGTGGGCCGTGCATCGCCAATTCACCGACTTCACCAATCGGTACTTCTTCTTCTGGATTATCTAACGAAACAATCTTCATTTCCATATCCGGCAGGGGCAGACCAATCGAACCCGTCCGATTTTCACCATTCACCGGATTACAGTGGGTAGCGGTGGGGGTTTCGCTCATGCCGAACCCTTCCATCAATTTACCGCCGGTAATCCCTTCAAATTCTTCTTTTGTGGCGGGAGGCAAGGGAGCAGACCCGCTCAAGCAGACTTTGATGCTGCTCAAATCGTATTTTTTGTTTTTCACGCCTTCATTGTTATTGATGGCGTTGTACAGGGCAGGCACACCCGGAAACACCGATGGGCGGAAGGTGTGAATATTATCCAGCACATCATCAATATCGCGGGCGTTGGGAACAAGAATGATTTTACTCCCCATATTGACGGCTGAAATCAGCACAGCGACCAATCCGAATACATGGAACATCGGAATCGCGCCGAGATAAGAGAGTTCGGTGGGGTCATTTTTGCCGAACAGCCAAGCGGAGGTCATCAGCGCATTGGCGACCAGCGCCTTGTGTGAAGCCATCGCTGCTTTAGAAACCCCCGTTGTCCCACCGGTGTATTGGAACAGGGCTAAATCTTCCCCGGTGACTTGGACATTGGCTTTTTTGCCCTTGTACTTTACCAGAATATCCTGCAACCACTGGTCTTGGGCGCGTTTTTCGATACGATGACCGTCTTTTTTCTCTTTAGCCAGTGTAAACAGGAATTTCGCCAATCCGGGCAAATATTCCTTGACATTGGTGACAACCAGATGTTTGAGCGTGGTGCCGGGCTGAATTTCTACCAGCATGTTATAAAACAAACTTAAGGTAATGGCGATTTTTGCACCACTGTCATTAATTTGATGTTTCATTTTATCCGGTGGGTAGGTCGGATTGGTGGCGGAAACCACCCCGCCCGCTTTCAGAATCCCGAAAAAAGCAATCGCAAACTGCACACAGTTGGGCATAACGATGACCACGCGATCCCCTTTTTGCAAGCCCATCTCTACCAAAGCGGCAGCAAGTGCATCCGAGGCTTCATTCAGGGCTTGATAGCTCACCTCGTTGTATTTACGCCCCACCACAGGCAAATGGGCAGAAGCCACCAATGCTGTCCGACTGGGGTGCTTTTTTGCGCCCGTTTCCAGCGTCGCATGAATCGGATAGTCAGGGTAGGGAGCAAGTGAATGGGGAACACCTGCATCGTAAGATTTTAACCAAGGTTTATCTGCATAAGTAACCATATTCTTTGATACTCCTCAATAACATTTTCGAGATTGCTAGCTGGTGACATCGCCAGCCCAGACCTTGCGCCATGTCTCAGGAATGACCGAAAGTTGGCCTGCCTTGTTGATACAGATATGGCGGGTGGTGGCTTGAACCAGCAGGGTATTGGCTTTAGTTTCGTAAATTTCATACCCGAAGGTGATGCGGCGGCTTTTGAATTCCTCGACACTAATTTTAACCCGCAGTTTGTCGCCATAACGGGCGGGCGCAACCAGACGCATTTCTACTTCGGACACAACCAGAAAGTAACCACTTGCCTCAAAATCCGCGTAGCTTTGTCCGCGTTCACGGGCAAAATGGCTGCGGGCTTCTTCCATATACACCAGATAACTGGCATGGTGTACCACCCCCATCGCGTCGGTTTCAGCATAGCGGACGTAAAATTCAAGTTCGCTGAACAATCCTGTTTCCTGACATCGAATTTGTTAGATTTAGCAATTTTATCGCAAACGAGGGCTATGTTGCACGTTTTTTAAAGTTTCATCGTAGTGGGCGGTTACATTTGCCCAATCATACGCAGCGGCGACCTGTGCCAGCATCGGGCGATGGGTAGGAACAAGCGCCAGTTGACGCATCCGACTCACTAATTCCTCCACACTGCCATCATACAGCAAATCGTGATGTTCTGCGGGCAGCATGGTGGGGAAACTTCCGCGTGCTGGCATTAAGGGCAGACAGCCCATATAGATGGCTTCCAGCATACTTACCCCCAAGGGTTCATTTTTAGAACACGCGACCATCACATCAGCTTTTCGCAGCGCTTCGGTATAGGTTGCCCCGGTCATGAGACCGTGCATCACGACCCGTTCGCCCAGTTCCGCGCACAAAGAATCCCGTAGTGTGGTTCTATCCAGCACATTGCCCGCCAGAATCACGTGAAAGGGGGTATTTTCCTGATGAAGTTGGCGCAGGGCTGCTGCGAAATCATCAATGCCTTTTTCATATGCCCAGCGATGATTCCACAAAAACGTAATGGGTTTTTCGGGAATCGGCGGGTCTAAAACGGGGTTGCCAAGCCGTTCGTTGAGATTGATGCCCCTTAGCAATACCTCCGAATGTGCTGCAACTTGTTCATAAATATCTTCGGGATAATCGCCGCGTTCAGCAAGAAATTTTTGCAGCGACACCAGAAAATCTTGACGAAGATAGTCTCCGTTGAAAAAAATCGCATCCGCAGCATAGGCAGACATGACCTGGACAACCGCACCATTCGTCCAGATATATTCCTCCTGCGGATAATTGAGTTGATTTTCTTGGATATAAAGGGCAAGCGGCACATCCTGTAAATAAGGACGGGTGCAGGCCAAAAAAACGGGCGCACTCACCATTCCGTTCAGCAGCAATAAATCGACTGGCGGTAATTGGGTGCGTTGGGTGAGGTATTGATTGGCTAAATGTACCGCCCCGCCTTGAATCCGCCAGCGCCAATCTCCACCCGGCATGGTCAGCAGCGTGATTTGGTGTTGAGTACGGGCGGCGTAGCTGTCTATCCAGTCACGGTGCGCGCCTTCGTAATGGGAATCGGCATAGAGAATGTGCATCAGGCTTGGAGGGTCAGCGTCCCGTACCACGCCTGTAAATGACCGCCCCCTGTCCCCACAGGGATGTCAAAAAACATCCCCCCCGCCGGATGCACGTCATCACTATCCAGCAGTTGGATTCCTTCAACTCGCACCCGTACCGCCTGATGCTGTGAGTCGGGAGTCACCTCTAAAGCCACAGGGGAGGCCGCTTGGGTGGGTTGCAGCGTAAAGGTCACTTCTTGTTTATTCACTGCCCCGCCTACTGAAGAGAACCGTAAAATCACTTGGGCAGCCCCTTGCAGCCCAGACATGTTACCGAATCCGACTTGGAGCATATTCGGTTTTTGGGCATCAAATGCGGCGGGTGCGACGGCAACCAGTTCAGCTTGGGCAAATTGAGCGCGGCTACTTTGTCCACCTTGCGCGGCACGTTCAGCATCATACGCTGCCAGATCACCAATCGCCTGATGCCCCTTGCGTGTCAGATAATAAATATAATTTTGGTCAGCGGTCAGATACCCTCCCGTCACCAGACCACGAATGGCCTTTAAGATGCCACGTTCACTCAGGCGTGTTCCCTCGGCAAGGGTTTCGGCATCGGCGGATTCAAGCTGGCTCTGCCCCATATAACGAAGGACATCAAGTGACGCGGGTAAAACTCTAGTTAGTTCCGGCGGGAGTGACATATCAAACCTCCAAAAATTCGTTTCAAGCATACTATGAAAACCAAATTTTCAACAACCTTAAATTGCAGCCATCCCCCAGATACGCTACTATAAATCGCGGTAAGAAGGGATTTTCAAACAGTGACACTGATTTACCTGACTCTGGGATGGGTGGCTGGCATGGTGCTTGCTTCGCGCAGCGACATAGACGGGCGGGTTGCCCTTGTCGTGGCGGTGATTGCCGCGTTACTCAATGTCTGGGTGTTTTCTACCGACAAAACATACCGCCTGTTGGGCTGGGTGATTATTTTTTTTGCGCTGGGCATCGTGCGTTTTGAAGCCGCCAACCCCGAACGACAGGAAAATCACATTGCCCGCTTGAATGACCGGGGACAATTGACGGTGCGCGGGGTGGTCATTGAAGACCCCGAACTTTTAGAGTCCCGGTTGCAGGTACTCCTCCGTGTTGAAGAAGCCGGCGGGCAAGAATCTACCGGACGCTTGCTGGTGTATGCTGAACGCACGGCTGACATTGGCTATGGAGATGAGATTCAAGCGTTTGGCACACTGCGTACCCCACCCACTGCTGATGCCTTTGATTATCGCAGTTATCTTTCGCGCCAGAAGATTTTTAGCATCATGCCCGGTGCGGATGTGCAGGTACTTTCCACAGGCAATGGCTGGTTTTTCTACGAAACGTTGTTAGACATTAAACGTGATGCCCGCGCTTTTATCAACGAAAGCCTGCCCGAACCCCATGCCTCACTCTTGGTAGGGATTTTGTTAGGGGATGACAATGGCCTCGCGGCGGATGTCGAAGAAAGTTTTGTCATCACGGGGACTTCGCATATCATTGCGATTTCCGGCTTTAACATGGTCATTCTCGCGCAAGTCTTGATGTCCATTTTGCGCCGCTTTACCAGAGAAGAAATTGCGGCGACGATAGGCGTGGTTGCTATTTTAATTTATACGATTTTTGTGGGGGCGGGGGCGGCTGTTGTTCGTGCTGCGGTCATGAGCGCGGTGTTGATTATCGCCCAAGCGCTGCATCGCAAAACCCATTTACCCACGTCTTTAGCATTTGTGGCACTGCTGCTCAGTGTGCTTAATCCTTACACCTTATGGGATGTGGGTTTTCAATTGAGTTTTGCGGCGGTGATTGGCATGGCAACTTTTGTACCACCCTTAGAAAAAGGCATGGAACGCCTGCTTACCCGCCTTGCTGGAGAAAAATTCGGTAAAAAACTGCTGGCAATTTTGTCTGACTCCCTGATTGTCACCACTGCCGCCCAAATCACCACCCTGCCCTTGATCTTGTATTATTTTGGGCGCTTGTCAGTGGTTTCGCCGCTTGTTAATTTCATTATCATTCCCTTTCAGCCGTTGGTGCTGCTATTCGGGGTGGTGGGCGTTCTGGTTGGTTTATTGATTGCGCCGATAGGAGAACTTATTTTGAGTGGGGCGTGGCTGTTCTTGACCATCACGGTTGAAGTGATTGAATTTTTCGCTGAACTTTCTTTTGCGGATACCTCCCTACAAATGGGCGCAGCGCCAGTGAGTTTATTTTTCTTTTTGCTTTTGCTGTGGAGTCTTTATCAATCGACCCGCCCTCGGTGGGCGATGCACTTGTTTGGCAATTTGAACGCACAAATTCCCCTGCGGGTGATGCAAGTTGCTTCTTTAGCCGCCATCGCGCTGGTGGTGAGTGGCATGTCCCGCCAACCCGATGGCAAACTGCATGTCTCTTTTTTGAACGTGGGCAACAGCAACGGTGTGTTGATTGAATCGCCACAGGGCGGCATTATTCTAGTAGATGGTGGGGAATTTCCTGCCCGTTTGCTCAGTGAACTGGGCGACAAACTCCCCCCGCGAACCCGCCATATTGATGTGCTGGTCATTTCTGCCCCGATTTCAGAAAATATTGCCGCGCTGCCCGAACTGATAGACCGCTATGAAGTTGGCGTGGTGCTGATCACTGCCCAATCGTCTGAACTACCCGAATATCAAGCCATCTTGAGTCAGCTCTCAGAAAAAAATGTCCCTATCGTGACCGTCACAGCAGGCTATTCGGTCACGACAGAAGATGGGGTCATGCTTCAGGTGCTGTATTCGCCGGATGACACTGCCGAAGAAGAAACGATGGTACTGCGTGTGACTTATGAGTCGGCAAGTCTGCTGCTCACAGGCAATATCGGCGCGGAAGTTGAAACTATCTTGCTGCAAAATCCTCACCTCATCCAAGCCAGCATTTTGCAAGTCGCTAATCATGGGGATGGCGATTCCTCTAGCGCACCGTTTTTAGCGGTTGCCAATCCACAGGTTGCCGTGATTCATCTGGATGCGGCGAATCAGCGCGGGCGACCTTCCCCGGTGGTAATTGACCGTTTGGCAAACGCACGTTTATTTCGCACCGATGAACATGGTACGATAGAAATTGTCCTTGCCGGGCGCGAAATGGAAATCTATACAGAGGAGTAACATGAACCGAACCCGGATTTTAACCATCTATCGCTGGGTAGGGGGAATTTTGGTTGCGCTGATGGTGCTGCTCGGTATTGACCGCGCCAATCACGGCATCCAAAATTTATTCGATGGGCGCGGCATAGACCGGGTGGAGGCGGGCGATGAAGTTGGTGAATTAAGCATCCTCAGCACCCGCCATCTGGTCGTCCGCCCGAACAGTATCTTCAATATTTGGGTAGGCTTTTCCCTTATGCTTGGGAGTGTCGCAGTCTATCACATCATCGAAAAGCACATTATCCACAGGCTATATTCATAAACGCATCATAGACATAGGGTTTCTTGCTGCCATCGACTTTCACCAAGCCATTGGTTTTTTGTGCCATATCCATGCCGTCCGACCACGCATACCACACTGCAACAGGTGCTTTGTCTGCCATTGTTTTTAAAAAGCCGTACATATTTTTGATATACAGTGCCACATCATCCCAGTAGGCAGGGTCATGGGTGCCTAAAGCGCCCAATTCGGTTAGCCACAACGGAACACCCGGTGCAGCCGTATTCATCACTTTGACATAGTTATCAATATCGCCAAACCGCGAAAAAACAGTTTTATCATTCGGCGAACCTTGCCCATAGGGATGCACACCAATCGCGTCTACAGGCAGTTTGCCCAGTGTGCTTTTAACCGTTTTGACATATTGGGCGCTGACGTTCACGCTGTTGACCAATCCACCCAGCACGACTTTCGATTTTTCAGCGAAGGTTCGCACGGTGTTCGAGACACTGTTGAGCAGAGGCGCATAATCTGCTGGAGGGAAAGCCACAGCAGAGGGATTATTTGGCCCAACATCGCCTTCATTCCAGATTTCATACGCATGGACTTTATTCCCATAGCGACGAATCACCTTGTCTGCCACTGCCACAAACTGTGGACGAAAGGCTTTCCAACTTTCCGAATTCATCTGAGGCCACACCCAACCTGCCCCTTCACCGTACATTTCGTGTCCCATCACCAGAATAATTTTGACCCCCAGACGGTTATAGGCTTCAATCACGGGGTCGAAAAAATTAAAGGAGGCTTCAACAGAAGGGAAATGTACTGGGGAACTAATGTAGGGAAAGCGTACCCACTTAAAACGGCTGAATTCAACGGGAATAGTCGGCCAGCCAATCCCATCATGCGGTTGAATGTTCATGCCACATTCTAGCACGGGCAACTGCACCACCGCGTCCATTTTTTGTTTCGCCAAAGGGGTGAGACGTGGCATGGCTGTTCCCGGATGCAGCTCATCAATCACCCGGCGTGCCACACGTGGTGAGAAGGTGGTGATTTTAAAATGCCGTGCGCCCTGCGGAGGTGTGCTGGGGTTGATGTCAAAATAGAACAAATCATCTTTGTACGAGTCGAGAAAGCTCTGAACTTCGTCTAATGTTCCCACAAAACGGTTAATGGCAGGATTGTTGCTCATCTGGGCGGCTTTCCTAAAATTTTTTTTATTATAACTTTAACCATGCACAGGGGGAAATTTTCACGATAGACTTAACACTCATGAAGACTCGGCAACAGATAACCTCATTTCACCTGTTACTCATTGGGCTGCTTTTACTGGTGCAGCTTTTTATCCGTATTCATAACGCAGAAATCCAAGAAGTTTTCGTGGACGAAGGCTACCATGTGACACGCGGCGCGATGGTCTGGGATTTTGACCAGCATCCGGGGCGATTTTCACAGGGCAAACTGCTCTTGTATTTCTGGTTGGGCTTTTTTGAAACCGATCCGATGATTGCGCTCCCGATTTCGCGCATGTCGATTGGGATGTTTTCGCTCATCAATGGCGCCGCCCTGTTCATCTTAGGACGCACGCTCCATTCGATCAGAATGGGCATCATCGCCCTCGCTATTTATGCCGTGCTGCCTTTTGCCTTTTTCTTTGAACGGATGGTGCTGGCAGACCCCTTCGCAGCCGCGTTTATGAGCCTAACGGCATGGCGTAGTTTGATTTTTGCCAAACGCCCTACATGGAAAGAAGGGGTAATTTTAGGCGTACTGGTGGCGCTGGCAACTCTCGCTAAGCTCACGATGGCGCTTATTCCATTTTTACCTGCCATTGCCAGTTTTATCTATTTACCTGATTGGCGGGCATGGCTCAAAATTTACTTCCCGCGCCTCGTGGTGGCAGCATGTGTGTGTGTGCTTCTATGGCTGCCCGTATTAATTCCAGCTGCCTTTGCCGCCAGCAGCGATGCGCCTTTTATTATCGTGAATCCTGAAAATCTCCAGCAAATTGCCGCCAGTGATCCCGGGCAAAAAGCTGGAGATATTTTGCCTGAACTCATGGCCTACACGACTTCATGGGTGATGATTGGCACTGGTGTGATGGTCGGGTATTTTATTTTGAACGATAAGACCCGCCGTATGGGATTGTTTTTTTTCGCATGGCTGGTCATGCTCACCTTTTTATCCATCATTGTAGCGAAGGTGGTACGGGCGCGGTATCTCATGCCAATTAGCAGCCCGATGGTCTTAATCATCGGGTACAGCATTGTGCATTTCTGGCAAAAATCCCCGCGGTGGCTTCGGGTGGGCATAACCTTGGTGGCAGCAGCATGGGTGTTTGCGTTTGCCTTGCCCTTTGCCTACACTGCTTCCACCAATCCCAATGATTTGCCACTTGGTCAGGGCGAATGGAATCGTTATATGAGTGGCACATTGTCGGGAGATGCCCTACGGGAAGCAGCTGCAACCCTCAATCACTATATCGAGCCGGAGTCGAATCCGGTGTATTCCACATGGGGGACATGCCAACTGCTCCATTTTTACGTGGAAACCGATGTAACCTGCCTGCCGATTTACGTGAATATGGAAAAATCACTGGGGGAGAATTTTAAGCGCGATTTGCACGCGGGGGATACCGCCTATGTGGTACTCAACGGTGTCCAAGCCCTCACCACCATGGAGGGGTATCGCTGGAAATTTGTTGCCGGGTACAAACGCCCCAATATTGACCGCCCGGTGGAAGTCTGGCGAATTGAAAAAATTGGCTAATTCAAGGTAGGCCAATCACATAAAATGGAGGCAAGTAAGGCAGCGCGGCGGGGCAAACTCGGTAAATAGACCTGTTCATGCGGGGCATGTGCGCCTTCCCCCGACGCGCCTAGCCCATCTAGGGTAGGGATTCCGAGTGCAGCAGAAAAATTGCCGTCGCTGCCACCGCCGCGACTCGTTTCTCGCATCGGGATGCCTGCCACTTCCTGTAATTTGGCAAAGGTGGCTTGCATCACGGCATCATGTTCCATCGGCGGGCGTTTAAATTCACCTGTTAAGATTTTTTCCACCCCTTCAATAAACGACGGGGCATCCACTAAATCATTCAGCGAGGTTTCGACCCGTTCCGCTTCGCTGTGAAAGCGCACCCGAATATTAATCACCACATCACATTCACCGGGAATCACATTGTGGCGTGTTCCACCGCGAATGACCGCCGGCGTGACCAGCGTACCTTTTTCATCGTGACTCAAGGCTGCTACACGGTCTACCAACCGCGCAATTTCCACCACGGCGTTTCGTCCTTCGTGTGGGGCGCTGCCGGAGTGGGCCTCTTGCCCGATGGCGGTAATCTGGAAAATCCCGACTCCCTTACGCTCTGTCACGATACTTTCTTCGTAATTACAAAATTCCATCACCAGCACCAAACCGGCTTCTTTGGCGAGTTTGTAATGCAAACTGCGCGAGTAGGGGCTGCCAATCTCCTCATCACTGGTGAACAACACTGTAATGGGACGGGCGGGGAACTGTTTTAGTTTTTGTAATTCTTCCAGCACGGTCTGAACAATGACGATACTTGCTTTCATATCATATGCGCCCATCCCATACAGCACATCTTCCTCAATCCGTGTGGGATGTTTTTCCACACTGCCTAAGGGATGTACGGTGTCCAAGTGACACAAAATGAGGATGGGTTTTTGTGGCGCAGTGCTGTTCCATCGACACTCGACAAAATCACCCACAATCGGCTGCGGATGAATTTTAACCATCGCTCCTTGTTCTTCTGCCCACTGTGCCAACCAGCGTCCGACCTCATCCACATAGGATTTTTCATAAGTCGGTGTTTCTGCCTCAACTAAGGAAGATAATCGCCATGTCATTTGTCCGAGTTGGTTTTCAAAATGGGGGAGAAATTGTTTCATACAGAAGGTCAATCATTTCAGCGTCTATGACTCAAGTATTTTTATCATATTTCGTGGGCAAATGTGATGTAGAACTTTCTTTTTTGCGTCAGTGTTTGTAAATTCTAAGGGGAAGCGCGGGAGAATCAGATGAAACCAATTTATCTTTTATTAGTCGTCTTGGCGGTGGGGTTTATCGGAGCAACTTTCTGGATTAGTTATGATGTTCTCTCGCAGGGCAGCACCGATTTATACCCGACATGGCAGGCGGGTAAATTTTTCTGGGAGGAAGGCATCAGTCCCTATGATGACCGTATCGGGGAAGCCAGCCAAGACCAAATTTACGGGCGACCTGCGAAAGACGGCGAAGATCAATTTCATTTTGTTTATCCGTTTTACAGCATTTTTCATATCGGGTTTTTGCCGTTTGTTTCCTTTCAACTTGCAGCGGGCATTTATATTGAACTCCTGCTGGTGGGGATGCTGTTGGCGCTGGCGATGACTCTGCATACCGCACAATGGCTGCCCTCGCCGATTGTGTTAGCGGTGCTGCTGTTGTTTACGCTGCTGGGCTATTTCACTGTCCGTGGACTTCTGTTGGCGCAGCCCGGAATGCTGGTCTATGTGCTGCATGTGGCTTCCCTCTGGGCAATTTTTAAACGCTACGATGCACTGGGGGGGGTGCTGCTGGCTGCATCGACCCTCAAACCACAAAACAGCTTTCTGGTTGTGCCGTTAGTGATTCTGTGGGCATGGACGAACCATCGGAGACAAATTATCCGTGCTTTTATGATTCTCTTCGCCACTTTGATGATTTTTTCCTTTCTCCTTGAACCGACTTGGTTCGGGGATTGGCTGTCGCGGGTGAACGGCTACGCGGGGTACGCCGAAACTTACCCGACCACCTATATTTTGGCGGATGTTTTCCCCGCCCCGTTCAATTCTGCGTTGTATATGATTTTTTCGGGCCTGTTGGTGCTGTGGATGTTGTACCACTGGAAAAATCTTTTGGGGGAGGGTCGTCAGTTGCTCTGGGTATTTTTCCTCACAGCGACAGTGACGCTGCTCATTTCTCCCCGCACCGCGACCACCTCCTATGTCGAACTCTATCCGGTGATTTATCTCACGGCGATGCTGATGGCCCGCCAAAAACAAACGCACTGGGTTATCATCGCAGGTCTCGTTTTAATTTTTGGCTACTGGGCGCTGCATATTGGCACTGTCCCACCCAAGGATGAAGGCGGGGCGGGGGGAGAAGCCCGCATTGTGTATGTCGTTTTTCCGAGCTTGGTGTTCTTTTTGTTATGGATATATCGCCGCGAATGGCCTCAACTTGAACCAAACCGCCAAGCGGGTTAAAACTGTAGCGATTTGAGAATAGGAAACAACATGACAACTGGTGGTATTTACTTTGAAGAATATGAACTCGGCAAAACGATTGTCACCGATGGGCGCACCATCACCGAAGCCGATATTGTGAATTTCGCGGGGCTATCGGGCGATTTTAACCCGATGCACACCGACGCGGCCTATGCAGCCAAAACCATGTTCGGGCAGCGTGTTGCCCACGGCGCATTGGTTTTTTCAATTGCAACCGGCCTGGCCTATCGGATGCGGTTTTTGGAAGGCACGGTGTTGGCCTTTCGCGGGGTGGA
This sequence comes from uncultured Anaerolineae bacterium, assembly GCA_964639245.1. Lineage (GTDB taxonomy): Bacteria > Chloroflexota > Anaerolineae > Aggregatilineales > J027 > SB15. Next base: position 208,228 of record CAZXCU010000005.1, on the reverse strand, counting down.
TGAATGGAAATTTAGTTCGCCGGTGATGATTGGCGACACGATTCATTGTGAGGTCGTGGTGGCGGAACTCAAAGAAGCCAGCAAATTGGGCGGGGGAATCGTCACTTTTGATGTCAAAGTGTACAACCAAGACAAAAAAATCGTCCAAAAAGGCAAATGGTCAATCATTGTCGCCAGCCGCCCCTCCGCAGAGGGTTAGCGCACGGCGTGATTGTGTTATAATTGGGGCATTGTAGGGAAAGAGTTTTATTTTATGGCAGACACGCACGAAAACGGCGGCTGGCGTGCGCCGGACAATGCAAAACCGCAGGGCTGGCAAGTGCCAGACCATGCCCTGACCGAAGAACAACTGGCGGCACAGTCGGAAACTGCCCCGATTGGCAAGCCTGAGCCACGCCTTGCGCCTACTGCCACTGTCGCGGATGGCAGTTGGTATCTTCCCCCAGAAACCCTTTATGAAACGCCTGAGCCAGACATTCTTGAGGAAGAAATTGCTGAGCCAACCCGCGAAACCGGGCCACTGGAAACAGAAGCCTTCGACCCCAGCGCATTGTTACCCCCCGAACCCGAACCCGAATTTGACCCGAACAGAAGCGGGATCATGGATGGGATTCGGTTTGATGCGCCTGTTGAGCCGCCGCCTGTGGTGGAGCCACCCGAACCCGAAGATTTAAGTATTTTTGATGAATCCAAAAGTGGTTATATACCGGGCATCGGAACTGCACCCGTGGCAACCCAGCCTATTTTGCCTGAACCAGCCCCTGAACCCGAAGATTTAAGCACTTTTGATCCATCCAAGAGTGGTGCGCTACCGGGCGTTGGTCTCCGCGATGAAAGCGCCTTCGATGCAAGCCGCAGTGGACAAATTCCGGGTTTAGAAATCGGCGGAGGCACACAGGAAATATCCGCCGACCCAAACGCCGTTTTACCCGGTATCCAAGCAGGATCGGCTGAAGCGGATGCAGCGATAGCACTCGAAGGGGGTCAGGAAACTGCCCCTGTAACCGAACTGGATATCCAGCCCATCGCCGAAGCATCAGCAGCCAATGTCCAAAATCCGACCCAAATGTCGGTGGATACGGGCGCGTTAGAAGCACAGGAATCGCTTATGCAGCCTTCGCAAGCTCAGCCTGTTGTGCCGGATAAATTTTCCGATGTTGAAAAGAATGTGGCGGCGCTGCGTGATCAATTTGTACAGGGAAAAATCACCCGCCAGCAGTTGCAAGATGAACTCCGTCGGCTAATGATTCTGGATGATTATGGGCGCTGGTGGATGTTGGGGTTAGATACCAACAAATGGTATCGTTATGATGGGCGCGAATGGGTCATGGATGAACCACCCCGCCCGCAGCCTGCCAGTGCTATTCCCACCGAAACAGGCATTCAGCAGGTCGTAAATCCGACACAACCTGAACCGCAGGGGCAAGTCGCCGAGAGTTTTGGCCTTGCCAGCGATGGTACACCGTTGCCCAATAAAGTCCCGATTCAAGATTTGGGTGCGACCATGGTGGGGCAGGGGGCGATGAATTTTGATGCCACCCGTCCTTCCGAAGTGCCAACCATCCCCAACATGGCAGCCGCGCCCGGTTCACTGGATGCAACCGTGGCAGCCCAGACCGTTCCCGGTCAAGCAGTTCCAGATTGGCAAACGCCGGCAGAGGGTCAGGGTGCAGCCATTCCCGGCGCATATCCCCCCGATAACAAAACCGATGTGGATAAACCCGCCGAAACCAAAATGCAGGGCATCCACCCCGATTACAGCGCAGCCTTTGGCGGGTATTTTGACCGTGCCAATTTGCAAAAATGGGGCATTCGTGCTGGGATTGTCGGGATTGTTGGCGGTTTGGGATTGGCTTTTGTTGTCGTGGTTGGCATGATTATCGCGTATTTCTCGATTCTCTCCGACTATCGCCAAGCCATCACGGATTTACGTGACCAAGCTGGCAGTTTCCAAACCACCATCATTTATGACGCGAACGAGAATGTGCTGGCGGAATTTAACGACCCGCGTGAAGGGGCGCGAACCTCTGTTCCCTTGACCGAGATTTCGCCTTGGGTCATTCATGCGACAGTGGCTACTGAAGATGAAACCTTTTACGAAAATCCGGGTTTCAGCATTTACAGTATTTTGCGGGCGGTTTACACCAACCTGACTACCGGGGGGCAAGGTGGGGGCGCAAGTACCATCACCCAGCAGTTGACCCGCGCCCTCGTCTTAGATGCGGAATTGGCGACTCAGCGCACCAGTGGACGCAAAGTACAGGAAATCATCGTCGCAGCAGAAATTTCGCGTCAGTACACCAAAAATGAAATTTTGGAGTTTTACCTCAACGAAATTTACTACGGCAATCGTGCTTATGGGATTGAAGCCGCCGCCCAGACCTATTTCAATAAATCCGCTAAAGATTTAAATATCGCAGAAGCAGCCTTTTTAGCCGGGTTGCCCCAATCTCCGGCCTTTTACGATCCCGTTCTCAATCGGGAAGTGGCGCTGGCACGTATGGATGATGTGCTGCGGCTGATGACCGAAGCCAATGGCAACGGGTGCATTCAGATGCAGCACGAAGGGTATGACACCGCGCCTTTGTGTGTGAGTCAGCAAGATTTAGAAGACACCTACGCAGTCGAAATTGCGCTGGTCAAAACTGCGGTGTTCCAAGCGCCGCAAGTTGAAATGCGCTATCCGCATTTTGTCAATTATGTGTGGCAAGATCTGGAAGCGACCTACAGCCCGCAGGTGATTTATAGTTCCGGTTTCCGTGTCTACACCACCCTTGACCCCGCCGTACAGGATGCCGCCCAAGCCGCGCTTGATTTTCAACTGAACGATGGCTTTACGCCGCTAGCCAACAATGGCGCGGTGGTTGCCATGCGACCTAGCACGGGCGAAGTGATAGCGATGGTGGGAAGCGCCGATTTTAACAATGAAGAAATTGATGGGCAGGTCAATGTCGCTTTCACCTTGCAGCAGCCCGGCTCCACCATCAAACCTCTGGTTTATTTAGCGGCGATGGAGGGAGTCGGCAACCAGCATTGGTATCCGGGAACGGTTATCTGGGACGTGCCATCCGATTTTAATGGCTATATCCCACGCAACTATTCCGGCAATTTTAACGGGCCTGTCTCCATGCGCTATTCCATCGGGCAATCGTTGAATATTCCGGCGGTAAAAGGACTTGCTTTTGTCACGCCTCAGCGATTAACCGAACTCATGGAACGTCTGCAAATTCGGCTGCCCGGCGAAAAACCGGAACAAGCTGGACTGCCTGCCGCGCTGGGTGCAACGGACGTTTTTCTGTTTGATATGGTGCGGGCTTATGGGGCATTCGCCAATCAAGGACAGATGGTTGAGCCTTATGCCATTACGCGGATTGTGGATATTGAAGGTAACGAAGTTTATGCCGCCAATACCGCGCCGCAAGCGGTGCAGGTGATTTCGCCCGAACATGCTTATCTTATCACCGATATTTTAGCTGACCCCAGTGTGCGGTTCTCCAGAGAGTTAAATTTGCCGGGCTGGCGTGCCGCAGGCAAAACCGGCACAACCAACGATGTCCGTGATGTGTGGACAATTGGCTATACCACCGATGCCGTTGTGGGGGTATGGGTTGGGCGGACAGACAATCAACCGCTTGGTGCTGGTGTGACGAGTGGCAACACGGCGGCACCCATCTGGCAGCAGGTTATGACGGCTGCCTTAGCCAACATCAGCCCGCGAGATTTCCCGCGTCCTGCCGGAATCGTCGATGTGCAAGTTTGCGCGGATAGCGGCGCATTGTTTAATCCGGCAACCTGCCCAAGCGGGCAAGCGGTTTCCGAAATTGCGGCTGTCAATGAACAACCACCTGCTGATAGTTTTGTCAAATCGGTGGAGGTGGATAGTTTTTCGGGGTTCATTGCCAATGCCAACTGCCCGGATTACGTAGAAACACGCAGTTTTATCAATATTGATGATGCAACCGCCATTGCATGGCTCAACAACAACCCCACCGGGCAAGCATGGGCAGCCGCTCGCAATATTCAGATTCCGTTGACGACTCCGCCGACTCAAGAATGTCAGCCCGGTCAGCCTCGCCCGAACTTGGCGATTACCGCGCCTGTTTCCGGTCAGGAAGTCTCCGGTTTAATTGAAATACGCGGGTCAGTATCTGTGCCAGATTTTGCCAGTTATCAGTTCTTTGTGGACAACCTTGACACCCCCGAAGAAGATTTCGTGGCGCTCTCCCAATATCAAACGCAACAGTCTGCGCCAAACAGTTTGTTGGGGGTCGTGGAATTAACCAATCTGCCAAACGGCAATTACACACTGCGCCTGCAAGGGCAAAGTCGAAGCGGGGCAAAAGCCAATTACGACATGACTATTTTAATCAATAATGTCGTGGCGCAACCGACCCCGCAGCCAACTTTCACGACTCCGCCGCTTGGGGAAGTTTTTACCCCGACTCCCACGACTGACCCGAACGCGGGCGGGCAAATTATTTCGCCCACTGCCACTTCGCAATTTGTGCCTGTTCCACCGTCAGGCCAATAAATAAGCCCAATATAGCTTTCAGAGGAACAGGGGGCGTTTATGCCCCTTGTTTCTTTTAAGGACTAATTTCCCATGAGAAACCTTTGGAATCTTCCCCCTCACCTTTTATAATGGTTGGCAAATTCAAACTTCATGGATAAATCATCAATGCAGCAGGATTCCAAACAAGTCTCCTTAATTGCCGCGCAAGCTGCCCATCACCTTCATGCGGTGGTGAGCCATATCGCTACCGCGCTGCTGGATGTGACCGATGAACGGATTCTATTCAGCAACAGCGCCCTCTCTCACCTCAATGGCAGTACCATGCTAAATCTGGCGCGCCACTACCTTACCAAGTCCAATTCGCCATTGCCCGCGCTGCATGTGCTGGAACACACCGACCATCAACACGTTTATTTCATTGTGCTGGATCAACGCCATGTGTTTGTTGTCATTGGCAAAGCACAGGACAACCCCCGTATTCAGGAATTTAGCCAGCGTTTGGGACGACTCCTGCATGAATCTGTTTATGCAGCATAGAGGGTGACCGACTCCAGAAGCATCGGCATTCCGACAATCTGGTGAAATCCCGATGCTTCGTCCGCCAACACGCCGTAACAATCCAGCGATTGCCCATTCACTAAGCTGTGATGCAAAAAATCGGCAAACGGGCTGTCCGTCTCGGTGATGAAGGCATACCAGCCCTCTTCAAAATCAGTAAACACATTGCGCTCAAACGGAGCTTGTTTTAAATCCGCCAAGGATGGCAAACGCGGATTGTTCATCGGAAGTAAACTGCCGCGCATTTCTACAATCAACAAGTCGGCCTCGTCAAAAGACAGGACATGCAAACATTCCACATGCCCGCCTACCCGTACATGCCCGTTCCAGACAATATCTTTGCTCACGGTTGTCCAATGGCGCAGGGGCGACCCGTTGGGGGTTCCCCAGCGCAGGGTTAAACCTGCCGTGAGGTTTTCTAAGCGCACTTGAAGATTTTCTGGCACTTGGGCTTGAAAATCCTCAGCGGAAGTCATCCACAGCATATTTTTTGCATAATTGGGCAGTTTCATTTTGAGCGTGGGCATGGATTTTCCTTGTGAATCAAAAAGGGCGGTTTGTACCGCCCCGGATAAGTCATTTAATTTTCTGCGGTGGGGAACACAAACGGCGTGGGTGATGGGAACACCACCGGAGTCCAAGTGGGTGCAAGAGTCGGCGCAGCACCAGAAGCCCCCAGCCATTCCCGCCATGCCATTTCAATTTCGACGGTGGTCAAGCCTGTGACCTGTTCCAGCGCTTCATTCCGCGATAACTGGGTGGTTTCGATGATCTGAACAATTTCCAGATGCGCTTCTAAACCATAGGTTTGGACTAACCACTTGAAAAAGGTGTAACCGACATCATAGCCCAAGCGCCCGATGCCATCCGGCCCTAACCCCGCCGGATTTGGCCCGACCCCATCCAGCAAAACTGGCAGCTCGCCATTTTCCGCCATGTTACGGACGCGCCCTTCGTAGTCATACTGGCGTTCCAATTCAAAAAAGGTCGCGTTGCCTTCATTCCACCATGTCCCCGACGGGAAAGTTGTGGGTGCAAACCACGCCTGATACAAATGGGCGACTTCATGTGGCACAGTCCCAAAGGAAATATCGCTCAAATTGGACATACCCGTATGCAACTGCACGGTTGCTCCCCATGCGAGGTTGGTTGTCCCGATGACATTGGGATTCACAATGCCTTCTTGCCATTCTTCCCACACAGCACGGTCTCCAAACAGAACCGCACGCGGTCTGAAGGGCAGCACCCCGCCCCATGCCGCACGGAAAGTTTCACGCTGCGAACGCATCGCCGAAATCGTATCATCAATGACGCTTTGGGGCAGCGCATTGGCATACACGACAATATCTTCGCTCTCACCTTTAAGCCATTCGCGGGTGTTATCGGCATATTCTTCCATGACATGCGCGGTGGCATAGCCGTTTCCCGCCGCATCCGTCACTTCCCACCAGTAATCGACTTCCAGCCAAGGTGGACGATTGCCACTCACATGATCCCAAACCGCGACCAATTCACCCGTTTCGGCGTTGACAATTTCAGCGGGTTGGGAATTTTGTCTGCCGGGGGCGTGCGCCCAGACGACTCGCGCATTTTCGATAGCGCCCGCGCTGCTGGTAATCGTCGCGGTGAAGGTCATGCCATCGGGATAGCGACTTTCAAAGGTTTGGCTTGCGACTGTCCAAACCACGCTCATATCCCCGGTTTGTTCCGCCTCACGACTAGGCGTAGCATCGGTACTCGGCGCTGATTCGGTTGGAATCGGGGTGGCTTGCCCGTCGGAAGCTGCCGGGGTAAACGTTGGATAAGGCGTTTGAGTCGGGTAGGCCGTCTGTGTTGGATAGGGTGTTTGGGTCGGGTAGGGGGTTGCATCTTGGGCGGAAACAGACCAGACCACCATCGAAAAAATAAGTGCAACCATCAAAGGGAAAACCGCCAATAAGCGCTGTTTTTTCATGTAGAAATGCTCCTCAAAAATGCCGCTAAGTCATCGTAGACAAAATCTGGCTGGATCGTGCTATGCTCACTAGAATGGATTATAGCGGTTTCCGTCGTAACGCCCGAAAGTACCAGCGCCGTTTTGATTCCCAACCGCGCCGCGCCTACAATGTCAGTTTCCATTCTGTCGCCAATCATCAGGGTTTGGTCGGGAGATGTTCCCAAACGCAGCAACGCCACTTCAAACATGGGCGCTTCGGGTTTACCGATGAGATGCGGAACTGTGCCACTGGCGGCGGTAAGGGCAGCTAAAATACTGCCTGCGCCGGGAATAAAGCCATCCGGTACGGGTAGAGTTTTATCCCCATTTGTGCCGATGAACACCGCCCCATTCCGAATGTAATCTGCTGCTAATTTCAATTTTTGATAGTCGAATTGACGGTCAAGGCCAGCGACGACCAGATCTGGCTGTATCCCTGTCTCAAGAAGGGTTAGCCCGATGTTCTGCAAAGCGGTTTTAATCCCGATTTCACCGACGACAAAGGCGGTTTTGGCCTCAGGATAGGTTTGTAAGATGTAATCGGCTGTCGCTGTCGAGGACGTGATGATTTGCTCCCTCTCGACAGGAATCCCCATGTTGCCGATTTTTTCCACGTAGTAATCGACAGTACGGGAACTGTTATTGGTAGCAAAAACATAGGGAATACGTCCATGCCAGTAGCGAAAAAACGCCGCAGCGCCGGGCAGGGGAGCATCCCCCCGCCACAGCACACCGTCCATATCGGTAATAATGCCACGAATAGTGTTGAGCATTAGAAATTGTGTACTTCGTCCAGCGAAATCCAGCCTGCTCGCAGTGCCATGAGTGCGGCATCGGTTTCGCTTTTGACCTTGAGCGAGTCAATAATGGTAATCAAATTGCTGGTGATTTCATCTTCGGGCATTCCCAAACGGTGGGCAATCGTGGGTTTATCCAATCCCGCCGCAATGCACAGCAAAATATCGCGCTGAATCGCATCAAGGGGTTCTTTTTCCACCTGCCCCAATCCGGCCACAACTTTTTCCGCCACACCATGCCCCAGCACCATATTGCCGGAGGCCACATTTTCAACAGCCAGTTGCAGTTCTTTTTCCTCAATGGTCTTGAGGATGTAGCCATTTGCGCCTGCCCGCAGCGCCCGCATGATGTAAATATTTTCATCCCGTCCCGTCAGGACAAGCACTTTTAAATCGGGGAAATCTTGGCGTAAACTAGGCAAAATCGTCAATCCGCTGGTTCCCGGCATATTCAAATCCAGCAGCAGGACTTTCGGGTTGATTTCTTTTACCAATTTATAGGCTTCATCCCCGTTGGAGGCTTCGCCAACAACTTTCATTCCCTCGCAACTATCCAGAAACAAGGCCAGCGAAGTTCGTAAAATCACATGGTCATCTGCCAGCGCAATCGTAATGACATCGCTTGTTGCTTCCACACTGGGCGCAGGCACAACCGAGCCGGATTCTTGAGTCGCAGCAAGGGGTTCACCCAAAAATTCACTCAATGCCTGCGCCATCTCCCCAGCCGTTTGATAGCGGTCTGCGGGTTTTTTCTCCATCGACTTCAGAATGATTTTTTCGAGCGTTTCTGGCACAGGCGATGACATGATGACACTCGGTGGTGTCGGTGGTTTTTTGACCTGTTGCAGCAAAATACTGGTAATGTCATCAGCATCAAAGGGTAACTCGCCCACCAGCATTTCATACAACACCACCCCCGTTGTATAAATATCGGTGCGCGGGTCAAGTTTGAAGCCCTGCGCCTGTTCCGGCGAAAGATAAGCGGGTGTCCCGATAATCGTCCCCTGCGCGGTTAGCCGTTTGGTATCGCGTCCGATTGCCAGCCCAAAATCCATGATTTTGACGACATTATCATCCGTCACATAGATATTGGCGGGTTTGATGTCCCGATGAATGACATCCATGCTGTGAGCATATTCCAATGCTTGGCAAATTTGCCGTCCAAAATTCGCCACCATCTCCGGTTTTGACGGAATAAAATGATAGAGGGGACGACCCCGGATGAGTTCGACCACAATATACTCTTGGTCGCTGTCAATATTGACATCGTACACCGCCATAATATTGGGGTGCGAGAGCTTGGCAACGGCGACTGCTTCTGCCCGAAAGCGCTTTCGGGTCGTATCATGCACATGCGGCAGCAGGACTTTGACGGCAACATGTCGTTGAAGGCGCTGGTCAAGGGCGCGATAGACTGTCGCCGTTGACCCTTCGCCAATGAGTTCTTCGATTTTATAGCGGTTACTTAGAACAACCCCAATCATGCAAATTTCCTACGGTGTAAAAACCACCCTGATAAGTGCGGGAAGAATTAAATTAGCACAGAGTTTACTTCGTTAAACGGGGTGTGGCAACTTTGCTAAGAAAAATTTTTCACATTAGACTGGTCTATGTTGTATCTAGGAGGAAAAGACCATGCCCGCCAAACCCATTTGGTTCGCTGCCAGTATGCTCATGCTTTCCAGCCTCGCATGTTTAGCGACTGATATTAAAGATACCGTTGAAACCCTCAACAAAGGTGTCCAGCTTTTACAGGAAATTGATCAAAGTGGCACCTGGAAATATCTTGGCGAAGGCGTAGACGCTATCGAAAAAGCGGATGGCTACACCGGAACGCTCACGGTCACACGCGGCAAGACCAATACCACCGGCGACACCATCACCGAAGTCACCGAATCGTTGACGTGGAATATCCGTACCGACCCGGACAACGACTCGATGATTGAAGTGGTGCGCGATGGCGAAACCCGCAATTACCTCATTCTGGACAATGAAACCTATCGGATTGAGGATGGGCAGTATTTTTGCTTGCAGTCCGGCGAATTGAACGAAGATGAATTTGCGACAGGACTGGATGGGGTATTCATCAAATACAGCGCGGAATCTGCCGGGGTACAGGTCATGTCGGTGGCTGAAGCTGATGGTTCAGAAACCATCAATGGATTTGAGACCGATAAATACAAATTGGTGTCCAAATTGCAGGAAGCGCTCGATATTCTTGCCGAACTGCCCTCCGCCGAACTCCAAACCGAAATTGAAGGCGTGCCAGAATTTTATATTGACGGCGCACTCTATATTGATAAATCCACCCAAGCGCTGGTCAAATTTGATGCCCGGTATGCCGATTTAGAAAAAACCGAAGGCAACCAATTCGTTTTTGAACTCACTGAACTTGGCGGGCAACCCGACATTGTGCGGCCTGAACCTGCTCAAATTGCCCAACCCTGTACACCATCGGCAACGGCAACCCCTTAATCAGGACATTGAGAGGGGATGGAGGCGATATTTCACCTGCATCCCCACGGAATAAAAATATTCACTTTGTTCCTAAAATGGGGGTATACAGTTCACGGTCATATTGCGCTGCGATACACGCCCAATCCAATGGTTGAACCGATTCCAGCCCTTGTGCGATTAAGTGTTGCCGTAAGTTTTCATCCTCAAGCAGGTGCATAACATTTTCCGCCAAACCTGCCACATCCTCGACCTCAGCCAGCAGACCGTTTTCACCACGGTTCACAAAATCGGCAGGCATCCCCATCCGAGTCGAAACTAGGGGTACACCCGAAGCCCAACTTTCCATCAGGGCAATTGGGCCACCTTCAATGCGAGAGGAAATAATATACACGTCCAATGCTTGATAGTAACGTCCAATTTCGGCAGGATTTTGCAGAAAATGATGCACGTAGGGAACACCAATTTTTTCTAATCCCTGTTTCACATAGCCGCGTGCTGGCCCGGTCAGCAGCACCACAAGATTGGAGTAATGTTTGGCAAGTACCGCGATGGTTTCAACAAAAATATCTGGCCCTTTGATGAGCTTGGGAGTCGTGCCATCCCCCCAGCCTTCCCCATCCTTTTGAAATGAGCCAATGCAAATTGCATTTTCAGGAATCCCTAATTCTGCACGAATTTTTTGACGTTCGGCGGGAGTGGGCGGCGCAAAACGATTTAAATTGACCCCAATGGGAATCGTCACCATTTTTTCCGCAGGCATCCCCCATTCCAGCAAATGCTGGCGGGTCGTTTCATTGCTGACCACCATTTTTTGGAAATACGGCATTGCCGCAGGTAGCTTGGCAAAAACTTGCTGCACCCCTTCGTTCGAATCTCTCGGGTCGCCATGATGCCACGTCAAAAAGACATGATTTGAGGAATCAAGCTGCTCAAATTTTCCGTGCAGATAAGCGTATCTGTCCCCGAAATGCAAAATCTGGTGTTTCAAGTGCCATGCGTTGTGGGTGATATAGGCGCGACGGCCTTGTTGCTGAAGGGCTGCTGTCACGGACTTCGCCACTTCATACAACACCCACTCGCCTTGATCGGCGGTCACATGGTAAATGCTGGTGGGTGGGCGCAGTTTGGAAAAAATTCGTTTCATCATCGGTGTGTATCATACAATATACAGCGAAAAATGGTAGGTTTTTAGGCCTTCATCAACCGCCATGTTGGAGGCACCGCGTCCAACAAATGCAAAATCAACGCGGCGGCCCATGTCAGTAAAATTGTTCCATGCAAATCGCTGACTGCGTGCTGGTGGGTAATCCGCACCCCGTAATAAAAGGGCTGGCTTCGCCCGATGTAATATGAAAATCCACCCTCCAAGGGGTTAAAATGTTTGACCAGCATGTCCACCACCTGCACCGCGTATCGTTGAATATCGGTTGTGCGGTAATCCGTTTGCAAACTGCATCGGTACAGCACGTAAATCGCGTCCACCAGATGACAACCTTCTGTTTCTGGCATCTGCGATAAGACGGTATCAATGAGCCTTTCGGGACAGTGGACGGGAATTTCCAGCCATTCTAGGGCATTTAGCACCTTCATCGCGCCGTTGACCAATTGCCCGTGTTCAGGAACGCTCCCGCGAAAATAAGCGCCAGTGTCGGTATGTACCCGTTTTTCAATGAAAGTGCGACACACCTGATGCAAAATTTGAATTTTCTCAACGGGCAAAAAACGGGACGCTTGGGTATGCAGATAAACCGCAATCGTCGCCAAATGTGCGCCGGCTTCCCATGGCTGCGCCCAATTCAATTGTTCAAGATAATTTTGCAAAGCAGTTGGCGTATGGGGAAAACCATCATAGGGATAGGTGGCCTGTGCGCCAACCTGGGCAAGACTGGCGATTGCTTGTTTGGTTTCGCCACTGATAGCCCGTTGCAGACTGGTCATTTTTTGAGGACGGAAAAACCTTTCAAACCAACGCTGTCGGCGTGGTCTTTCCCAGATAATCGGTTGCAAAAGGGCGCGGTCTAAAAAGGCATGGCGGGCAAACGGCAACCGCATGAGATTTCCTGCTACTTGATACGATTGGATGAAGGCAACCGTCTTCGGGTGAAGTTCCCCGCGCAGCATATAATTGATTTTGAGCGCCCAACAGCTAAAGGTCAGCGTGATTTGCTGGCCTGCTTCGGTTAATCCCTGCGATGCAACCCGATAACCCCCGTCCTCCCTTTCCAACGATTTCACATACCGCAGCAGGGGGTCGCGCAGATTTTGCAGCCATGCCACTGCTTTTTCACGATTGCCTTCAATATGGGGCAGCAAAGCAGGCCATACCCGTTTTTCTAAAACCGTATCCCGATTTTCAAGCAACTCGTTAAAAAGCTGGAGATAGTGGCTGGTTGCTTGGTCAGCCGTATGGGGGTAGGTGGGCATTTTATCCGCATAAAAATCGTACTGTTCCTGAATTTCCTGCAACTTTTCCAGAAAATTTTCCGCCGTAAATCCGACCCCGAATCCCGCGCAATATTCCGGCAAACTGGCGCTTTCCCGATACAAAAGCGGCAATCCGCACAGCGCCCCTTCATTTTGATGATTGCTGCCCGGTTCAAATTGCGAACCTGTGACATAGACATGGTGCTGGCGCAAAATCTCGGCAAGTTCAGCACCGCTTTTCGGTTCAATGTAGCGGGCATGTTGAAATTGAAATCCGTCGGGCAGTTTGCCAATATAGGTAAATTCTAAATGGTGATGGGGAATCAACTGGTCGAGCTGCTGGTAAATATCAAAACCTTTAAGCCAGTGGTTGCCCCAGTGATGGGTTACCAGGCGAAGCGGTGATTTTTTATCCCAACGCCGATACCCTGTGGGATGAAAAATAGCGGTATCTGAGCCATTCAAAATAACACTCTGATTTTGCGGGGTCATGCCCTGTGCCAAGTGTAAATCGCGCAGCCAAGCCGACACAAACACCGTATGATTGGCAATTTTTGCTGCTTGTCTTAATTTAGGATTGATATTATTTATTTCGCCTTTGCGTTCGTCACATTCATTAATGCGATGCACCACCAGCGCACGCGAATTGACCTGCCGCAAGTATTTTAAAATATCAAAATGAGTATAGGCGGTAATTTGCAATTCGGGACGCGGGTCTGCCAGCAAAATAAGATCCAAGTCCGGGGCGGATAAATCAAATGAAACTTCATGGCCTTGTTGGGTGAGCTTTTTAACCAGCGCAGCGCCAAATTGATTGCCCCCGCCCCATGCCGCGCTGGTGAGTTTCATTCCAATGCTGATTTTCATAGACCGTCCCATTGGGTGAGTCGCAAACCGCACCCCTACACACTATCTAAGAAGCGAAGTATAGTTTTGGGGCAAACATTAAGGTAGGCCAAATTGAAACTCACTTTGTTTTTTACACGGGGAGTCTCGCTGCGTGAATGGGACAGAACCGGCATGTTTGACCGCGAAATTGCTATTTACCGCGCTTTGCAGGCTAAAAATGTACAAACCCATTTTATTACCCATGGTCTTGCCGATGATTTAGCGTATCAAACGCGGATGCCGGACATCAAAATTTATCCTAACCAAAAAGGGCGTTCACCTGAACGCTATGAAGCGTGGCTGCCTTTTTTACATGCGCGTCCCCTGTTGCAAAGTGATGTGATTAAAACCAATCAGATGAACGGTGCCGATGTAGCCCTGCGTGCTGCCCAAATTTTCCGCAAACCGTTGATTGCACGCTGTGGCTATCTCTGGTCAGAATTTGCTGCGCTGGAACACGATGCCGCATTTACTCAAAAAGTCATTGACATTGAAAACCGTGTTTTTCAAGCTGCACGGCAAATCATCGTGACGACCCCGATGATGCGCGATTCGATTGCAAAGCGCTTGCCACAGGTTGAATCAAAAATGAATGTCATCCCGAATTTTGTTGAAACAGACCGCTTTGCCCCGATGAATTTACCCCCGCAACTGGATTTAATTTTTATCGGGCGACTGCACCCCCAAAAAAATATCGAAAATTTGCTGGCTGCGCTTCAACCATTAGAGGTTTCGTTACGGATTATCGGGGCGGGCGGGTTAGAAAATGAACTCAAAGCCAAATTTCACAATCCGCGTGTCGAATGGCGAGGCAACATGCCGAACAGCCAAATTCCGACCCAGATCAACCAAGCCAAGATTTTTATTTTGCCTTCCCATTATGAAGGCCATCCCAAAACCCTCATTGAAGCGATGGCCTGTGGCAAAGCAGTGATTGGTGGCAATTCACCCGGCATCCGAGAAGTGATTCAGCATGGCAAAACAGGCTGGTTGTGCGAAACGGGTGCTGAAAGTCTTCGTGCTGCTATTCAACACCTGTTGCAAAATCCCGCCCTCTGCGCGGAACTGGGTAAAAATGCACGGCAGTACGCCCTCGAAAATTATGCGCTCGCTAAAGTGGTCGAAATGGAATACGCTGTCATTCAAAAAGCGCTTTTCTAATACAAATCTGATAGGACAGGGTGTTCAAATTCTGCTATTCTCTTAACAGACTGACCAGTCGGTCTGTTCAAGGAGAAGCATATGGAAGATACCAAAGGGGCGCGGGAACGTATTTTAGATGCGGCGCTCAATATTTTCTCCAATAAAGGCTATCATGACACCAAACTCGATGAAATTGCTGAGGAATCGCAAACTTCCAAAGGCGGTATTTACTTTCATTTCCCCAATAAAGAACGTCTTTTTCTGGCGCTGGTTGACCAATTCGCCGATTTGCTTGAACGGCGCATTACCGATGCGATTGCCCATGAAAATGAGGGGATTCAACGGGTACGGGCGGCGCTGGAAGCCTGTTTGCACACCTTCGGCAAATATCGCCTACCCGCCAAAATTTTACTCGTCCAAGCGGTGGGACTCGGCGCAACATTTGAAAACAAACGCATGGAAATTAATGACCGCTTTGCCCGCCTGATTAAAACCTATCTGGATGAGGCCATTGCGGTAGGCGATTTGGCAGCCGTAGATACCGAAGTGGTCTCTTATGCGTGGATGGGGGCAATTTACGGAGTGGTCATTCGCTGGGTGTATACCGGCGAACCGACTCCTGACCGCATCTTATCGGCGCTGCTGCCCGTCCTGCTCAAAAGTGTCGGACATGAGGAAAAAATCGCATGAGCCGCTTAGTGAGTTACAGCCAGCGCACAGCCGATATTTCTCCCGCCGAATTTTTGCATCACGCACAGGGCGTG
Organism: uncultured Anaerolineae bacterium; assembly: GCA_964639245.1. Lineage (GTDB taxonomy): Bacteria > Chloroflexota > Anaerolineae > Aggregatilineales > J027 > SB15. The sequence continues at coordinate 192,709 of CAZXCU010000005.1, read as the reverse complement.
GAACGCTGCTATTGGAATCATGGCGCTGTGATTTTTGCTGGATTCGGCGTAGCGGCAGAACTCATGGCATGGGGCAAAGACCGCTTTCAGACCATCAGGCACAAGGCACACGCATTATTTCGGGATGCCGTGGTCGTCGGGGATGAGCATTTAGCCGCGCCACGTTTGTTTGGTGGGTTTGCCTTCCGTGATGATTTCGCGCCAGACAATACATGGTCGGTGTTTACGCCTGCCCATTTTATCCTTCCGCATTATCAACTCATCCAAACCCATGGGGAAACATGGCTGACCATTAACGCGCAGATTCAACCGGACGAAAATCCGCAGGACATTTTGCCCCAATTGCAAGAAGCCTTGCAGGTGCGCTGTGAAATGTTGACCTCACGACAAACAAAAGGATTCTCCCCCTCTCTGTTCACGGAGAGGGGGCAGGGGGGTGAGGTTGCTGTCAATTACCCCATGCCATATGAAACATGGGAACGCATCATCACCGAGGCCACCCATGAAATTAAAATGGGCGAACTGCAAAAAGTCGTCCTTTCAAGGGTGTGCGAGATTCAATTTGCCGAACGCCTCCATGCCGAAACCACGTTGCCCTATCTGAACGAGCGCTACCCCGAATGCTACCGTTTTCTGTTTGAACCGCGTCCCTACCATGCGTTTTTTGGCGCAACTCCTGAACTGCTTGCCCGGGTCGAAGATCAAAAAATTACCACAATGGGCTTGGCGGGGTCAGTCAAACGGGGGGCAACCTCGGTTGAAGATGAAATTTACGCCCAGCAACTTTTAAACGACCCCAAAGAACTACATGAACATGCGCTGGTGGTGCAAGCGCTCCGGCAAAAATTAACCCATTTAACCGATGAACTGCACATCCCCGATTCACCTGAAATTTATCGCCTGAGCAATATCCAACATTTGCACACCCCGATTCAAGGCCACTTGAAACAGGACACAGGGATTTTGCCTGTCATCGAAACGCTACACCCTACCCCAGCCTTAGGCGGTGCGCCGCGTGAATTGGCGATGGATTTTATCCGCAAAGCCGAACCCGTCCCGCGTGGCTGGTATGCCGCGCCGATTGGCTGGATTGACCACCGTTTGGATGGCGAATTTGGGGTAGCGATTCGTTCCGCCGTTAGCCAGCATGAACGGGTCTGGCTGTATGCGGGTGCGGGCATTGTCGGCGATTCCATCCCGCAAAAAGAATGGGATGAAACCGCCCTCAAGCTCAAACCCATGCTCAACGCGCTTGGCATAGGAGAAAAAATCCATGTCTAATCGGAATACCGTCTGGTCACGCATTTTTGTAGACGAACTGGCACGTTGTGGTTTAACGGCGGTGTGTATCGCGCCGGGTTCGCGTTCCACCCCCTTGACACTGGCCTTTGCCGAAAATCCGCACATCAAAGTTTATTCGCATCTGGACGAACGCAGCGCAGCTTTTTTTGCACTGGGGTTGGCACTGGCGGAGGATAAACCAGTCGCAGTGGTTTGCACTTCTGGCACCGCCACCGCGAATTTTTTCCCCGCCATTATCGAAGCCAAAGAATCGAATGTGCCACTGCTCATTCTAACCACAGACAGACCGCATGAACTCCGTCATAGTGGCGCGAATCAGACCATCGACCAGATTAAAATGTATGGCGACCAGGTAGTGTGGTCTGTTGAAGTTGCTTTGCCCGAATCCGACCCTTCTGACGTGGCGATTCGCAATTTACGCACCCTTGCTGACCGTGCCTACGCAAAGGCGAATGGCCTCGTCAAAGGCGCGGTGCATCTCAACTTCCCCTTCCGCAAACCCCTAGAACCAACACCTGTCGAATCCGATAACACCCATATTTTCATTGAAGGCAACCGCCCCTTTGCCCATATCTCACGCGGCATATTAGCGCCCACACCCACCCAACTTGATGAACTCGCCGCCGCTATCAACCAGCATGAACGCGGGATGATTGTTTGTGGGACGCGCTGCCCGGTTGATAATTTTCCTCAAGCGGTGAGCGAACTTTCGCGCATCAGTGGCTACCCGATTTTTGTTGATTCACTGTCGAATGTTCGGTTTGGCACACAGGCGACGCTCATAGGGGGATATGAAACACTGCTCCATAACGGCGCGATGCTCCCTGAACCGCCGGAGGTGGTGATTCGTTTTGGCAACGTCCCAACGTCCAATTGGCTCAATACCTATTTGGATAAAATTTCGCCTGCCTATCGTTTTCACATCAAGGAAAATGGTCTCTGGGCGGACGATTCGCACCGCACCACCGATTTTATCCAAGCCAATGAAACCCTCTTGTGCCAGCAATTGATAGGCCGCTTGAATCCGCGTCAAAATTCAGCATGGGAAAACCAGCTTGCCGTACTGGAAAATACCCATTGGGAAGCGCTGGAAAACGAATTGCGCGGTGAGTATTTTGATGGTGCGGTTTTAGCCGATGTACTCGACATTTTACCCGCCGAGTCGCAGCTTTTTATCGGGAACAGCTTGCCCGTTCGCCATCTTGACCAGTTCGCCCGCCCCACGACTAAACCGATTCGCGTTTTTGGCAATCGGGGCGCAAGCGGGATTGACGGGGTAGTGTCTAGCGCGTTAGGAGTCGCGGCTTCATCGGATAAGCCGTCTGTGCTGGTCATCGGTGATATTTCGTTTTATCACGATATGAACGGCCTGCTAGCGATTCAGCGTTGCGGCATCAAAATGACGATTGTGCTGCTGAATAATGACGGCGGCGGCATTTTTCACCGTCTGCCTGTTGCCCATTTTGACCCGCCCTTCACCGATTTATTCATCACCCCGCACGGCCTGAATTTTGAACACGCCGCGACTCTTTATGGGTTGAATTTCACTAGCGTGACCGATTCACAAGCATTTCGGCAAGCATTTGAAGCCAGTTTGACCAGTTCGCAAACCAGCATCATTGAAGTCAAAACCGACTCCAAACGCGATTTTGCCCGTCGGAATGAAATTATCAAAGCAGTTAAACAAGCCGTTTATTAAGGAGTAGAACAGCATGGTTGAATGGAAACAAGTCAAGGAATATCAAGACATCACCTATCACAAATCGGACGGTATGGCGCGAATTGCCTTTAACCGCCCCGAAGTTCGCAACGCCTTTCGCCCCAAAACGATTGATGAAATGACCGAAGCCTTCCGTGATGCGTGGGCTGATAACAAAATTGGCGTGGTTTTGTTGACAGGCAATGGCCCTGCCAAGGATGGCAAATACGCTTTTTGTTCCGGCGGCGACCAGAAAATACGCGGCGATGCAGGTTATAAAGGTGACGATGGTGCGGAACGCCTAAATGTCTTGGAATTACAGCGTATCATCCGCACCATGCCCAAACCTGTTATTGCGCTGGTGGCGGGCTACGCGATTGGCGGCGGGCATGTTCTCCATGTCATTGCCGATATGACCATTGCGGCAGACAATGCCATTTTCGGGCAAACCGGTCCCAAAGTTGGCAGTTTTGATGCGGGGTTTGGTTCAGGTTATCTCGCCCGCATTGTAGGCCAGAAAAAAGCCCGTGAAATCTGGTATCTCTGCCGTCAATACAATGCCCAAGAAGCGCTTGAGATGGGCTTGGTCAATAAAGTTGTTCCGGTTGATCAACTTGAAGCCGAAGGGGTGCAGTGGGCGCAGGAAATTCTGGAAAAAAGCCCGATTGCCATTCGTTTCTTGAAAGCAGCTATGAACGCCGATTGCGACGGGCAAATGGGGATGCAAGTCTTCGCAGGTGACGCAACCATGCTCTTTTATATGACCGAAGAAGGGCAAGAAGGCCGCGATGCCTACGTGGAAAAACGCCAACCCGATTTCCAGAAATATCCTTGGCGACCCTAATTTCGTAGGGGCGGGTACAAGTGCGCTTATCCATGACGCTCCTTGGAAAAAAGTTGATGCACCCGATACCCGCCCAAAATTGAATTTGTGAGAGACGACTCATGCAAGATTGGTTAGCTGCCAGCACCCAAGCCCATCCCACCCAAACCGCCCTCATCATCGGGGAGCAGGCATGGACATATGCTGAACTTAACGCTTTGACGGATGAGGTGGTTGAAAATTTAAAGGCATGGGGCATCCAAGCGGGGCAAATGGTCGCGGTGCTGATGCCCAACTGCCTTGAATATGTGCTGCTCATTCATGCCCTCATGCGGTTGCAAGCGGTACTTGTCCCACTCAATACCCGCCTGACCACACGGGAATTGGACTGGCAGCTTTCCCATTTGAATTGCTCTTGGCTGATTTATGCCTCCGAAACGGAATCTCAAGCCAGCCAACTGACCACCCCGACTCGCAAAATTATCTCCGTCCATCCACCGCAGCCGCTTTCGATGGTGAAGAGTGGTATATCCGATAAATCTCCCCATCATGGTTTGGGAGATACAATGGAAAATACGCTACAGGCGGTGGTGTTTACCTCCGGCACAAGCGGCAATCCCAAAGGGGTGCAGCTCACCACCGCTAATTTTTTCTGGAGCGCGGTGGCTTCGTCTTTCCGTTTAGGCACACACTCCGATGACCAATGGCTGTGTTGTTTGCCGCTTTATCATGTCGGTGGTCTGAATATCATTTATCGCTGCTGCCTGTATGGTACAACCGTTGTCCTACACACGGGCTTTGACTTACAAGCGATCAACCGCACACTGGATACGCAAAAAATCACCTTACTCTCCCTTGTTCCGACCATGCTCTATCGTCTGTTGAACCACCGGGAAAAATTTCCTGCCAGCCTGCGCTTGATTTTGTTAGGCGGGGCAGCGACTTCGCCCGACCTCATCCAACAATGTCAGGAGAAAAATCTGCCCATCGCGCTCACGTATGGCCTGACCGAAGCCTGTTCTCAAGTCGCAACCATCATGCCGCAGGAAACCTATCAAAAACCGGGGAGTGTGGGCAAACCACTCATGTTTGCCACTGTCCGTATTGTGAATGAAGCAGGCGAAACTGTCCCAACAGGCGAATATGGCGAAGTGCGTGTTTCTGCGCCCATGGTGATGCGAGGCTATTACGGACAAAATGTGCTTCATGACGAACTTGCTACGGGTGATATTGGTTATCTGGATACAGAGGGCGATTTGTGGATTGTGCAGCGGCGCAGCGATTTGATTGTGAGTGGGGGAGAAAATATCTATCCTGCCGAAATTGAACACATTTTGCGCCAGCATCCTGCCGTTGCAGAGGTCTGTGTCGTTGGAATCGCGCATCCTGAATGGGGACAGCAGGTTGCCGCTGCGCTTGTCGTCAAAAATTCCATTTCAGAGGATGAAATTCTCCTTTTTACCCGGGCGAATCTTGCCGGATACAAACAGCCGCGCCGTATCAAGTTTGTGGACTCCTTACCTCAAACTGCCTCCGGCAAAATTGAACGCAAAGCGGTTGTGGAGCTATTTCATGAATCCTAAGTTGGTCTTGCTGCATGGTTTCACGGGCAGCAGCGAAAATTGGCAGCCCCACCGCGAATTTTTCTCGGCTTATTTTGACGTTCTCGTCCCCGATTTACCGGGACACGGCAGCAACCCTTCCACCCAATTTAGCATGGCGGACACAGCCAAAGAGCTTATTGAATTTATTCAACGTCACACCCCCGAAAAAGTGTATCTCTTGGGTTATTCGATGGGGGGACGGTTGGCGCTCTACCTTGCCATTTTTTATCCCGAAATGTTCCATTCCCTGATTCTGGAAAGTGCCTCGCCGGGGTTGGCCTCCGAATCAGAGCGAACAGCACGAATCGCCAGCGATGAACAACTTGCCCAAAAATTAATGCAGGAAGGTATCGAAAAATTTGTTGATGATTGGGAAAATATCCCGCTTTTTGCCACGCAGAAAAATTTACCAGAGGATGTCCGTGTGAAGTTGCGGAGTCAGCGGCTTAAAAATAACCCGTTGGGGCTAGCCAACAGTTTACGCGGAATGGGAACGGGGGTTCAGCCGTTGTTATGGGATCAATTACCGGAACTTACATTGCCCGTTTTGATTTTAGCGGGTGAACAGGATACAAAATTCACCCAAATTGGACAGCAAATGCACGCGCTGATTCCCGATGCTCAATTGAAAATTATCCCCAATGCAGGGCATACCATACACTTAGAACAGTCCGGTCTCTTTCACGCGATTGTACTGGAGTTTTTATCCGCATAGGCTTTCAGACGATAAAGCCGTTCGGTTTCGTGTTCGGCAAACCAATCGTCCTGCGAGAGTTTTTCGTAGGCACGTTGAAAATAAGGTAGGGCAGTGGTTTCATCTCCCATCGCCAGCAGACATTCCGCCAATTCCTCATCCACATAGCCATCGTTGGAAGCGGATTGTTCTAATTCCCGTAAAATCGACAGCGCTTCTGGATAGCGTTGGAGCGAACGCAGGCCACGCGCCACACACCATTGGGCGATTTGAACTTGGCGCTCGTTGCCATGTTGCTGGCGAAAAGCCAGCGCTTTTTGAAAGGTATTCAGGGCTTTTTCGTATTCACCGCGTTCGTGATACGTCCAACCCAGATTGTTATAAAGCGAACCTGCCCACTTTTGGGCGCGAGCATCCTCCGATTTTGCAGCCAGCACCAGCGCTTTTTCATTCCATGCCAATTGCTCGTCGGGGTCTGGCTCGATAATCGCCATCATGTGTGCGGCATCAACGGTATAAAAATCGGCTTGGGCAGCCAACCCGGTTTCATAGGCCTGAACAAAATATTCGCGTGATTTTTCGCGCTGTCCAGATGAATTCAATACCCGCCCATATTCCAGCAAGTAGCGGGTTTTCACTATCGGATCGTTAATCATCCCCGCATCCACGGTGCTAAGGGTGCGCTGCGCCTCCTCAAATTTGCCCTGTAAACCCTGTGCGCGGGCAATTTGGGTTAGCAGTTGCAGCGTGTACGAAGGATTGTTCTCAGCATTTGCCAGCAATTCACGAAAGTTCATTTCGGTAGCGGCTGGTTTTTCATAATCCCACAGTTGGTCGAAATCAAACAGCGTATCCAACGCTCCCCCTATTCATCATCGGGTTTCTTAGACTTCAACAAGCGCGAGGCAATGTTGCCATCCGCAGTCGGTGTTTTGGCGGCAGTGCGTGGGGCGGCTTTTGTCCGTCCCGCCGCAGAGGATTTGGGCTGGTTGGATAAAGCGGCTTTTTCATCCTGCTGCGGTAGAGATGCTCGTTCTTTGGCGGCTTTGAGAGTCGACATGCGGGCGGAAGTTTCGAGGGTGGGTCGTTGGACTGTCCCAAAAACTGCCTGACGCGCCCGTTCAAGTTCGCGCCGATTCAGAACGATACGCCGTACTGCAATATCCAGAATCAGTAAAAAGGCGGCAGCAGCGAGTAAATAAGGCCATATGGAGGATTTGACGCTCTGGTAGGTTAAATCGTGCAAAAAGACGCTCTGGGGTGTGCCTGCCAATGACCCACCGCCTGTCATGCTGGCAATTTTATCTAAAAAGCGGTTGTCGGTTTCCGCAAGGCGATATTCCGCCGAATAACTCAATACCCATCCGGCGGTTTGGGCAACGGCGATTTCTTCTGAACTTGCCCCCACGACCCGCATAAAATATGCGCCTTCGTCTTGTGGCGTAAAGGCCAATTCATATTTGCCCGGTGCGACCTGCGGAATCGTTAATTCCTGTGCTTCAAGGGTCGGGTCAACCACAGAGGCTTTGAGATTCAACCCGTTGAGCAGTTCACCATCATCATCCCGCGCATCCACCACCAGATAGGCATTTTCGCCACGCTGTTCAACCCGCACTTCAAGATTATTGGTTGCGCCTTCAGTGATTGTCCAGCGTACCGCCTGACTCCAGAAGCGGCTGTACTGTTCCCATGTGACCCACTCTACCGCCCATCGTGAACTAGCATCGGAGGTAAAAGCTACCGAACGTCCCAAGCCATACTGCCACTGTGCCAAAATCGGATCTTCTTCCGGCCCGCGTAAAACTACGGTAGCGGTATCTTTTTCAGTGGTGGCAACATACCCCTGTAAATTGGGTAAGCTGGGAATCCCGTCCATAATTGGACTGCGGGAGGTCAAACTGGGGGCAAAGGTTTCTTCAAAAATGTAGGAACGGGTCGCCAGAATGGTTTCGGCGGTAAAAATGCTCGGAATCGAATTGACATCCAGCGCTTCATGAAAATTGCCATTGCCCGCCTGAGCCAGACTTTGCAACCACGGCGCGTACCCCTGTCCGACCCCTACCACCGAGAGCGTAATATCGTATTTGGAGTACATGGAGTTGGCGAGTTCCAGCGTCCCTGCCGGATTTGCCCCCCCATCGGTCAGGAGAATCATGTGTTTGAGGGCAGAAGGATCGCCGGGCAAAATGTCATTGGCAGCCCCTAACGCACCAAAAATATCTGTGCCACCGCCCGGGCGCAAGGAGGCGACGGTTTGTTCCATTGAACCGCGATTGGCTGCATCCCCAACATTCTGAATGTCCAACACAAAATAGGCTTCGCTGTCAAAGGACATCACGCCTACACGGTCATAATCGTTGAGCAGATTAAACGAACGGATGATGGCTTCTTTCGCAAGTTCCAGATTTGTCACCCCCTGCGGATTGGAAGCAATTTCCATACTGCCGGAACGGTCAATCACAAACAGCATCGTCAGGGAGGGAATGCGTTCCTGATTTTTAATCCGCATTTCAACGGGGAGGGTTTCTTCTAGGGGTGTTTCAAAATACCCGCCCACACCGTAGCTGTTTGGCCCGCCAACTGCCACCAAGCCCCCACCTAAATCGCGCACGTAAATTTGCAGCATTTCCATTTGCGAAGGTGAAAGCATTGTGGCGGGGGTGTTGACCAGCACCACACTGCTATAAGCACTCAGTAAGGGCAGTCCGGCGGGTAAATCGCGGGGTTTCACGACATTCACGACCAACCCGTTTTCTTCCAGCGCAGGTCGCAAAAATTCAACTTCGCGTTCGTCCGGTGTCACCAGCAAAACACTAGGCCGTCCACGCACTTCGGTAAACGCGGAAAGTTCATTGTTCTGGTAAAAATTATCCGCGCCCTGTGGTTCGATTTGCACGCGAAAATCCACAAAACCGGTGCCGGGCCAGCTTAAAGGCCCGATCACGAACGAATTTTCGCCTTCTTGCAGCGTTACTGTTTCTTCGTGGACAATTTCACCCCCCGCCAAAACCCGCAGTTCAGCAGTGGTATTCAATTCACTTTCAACGGTCACGGTGAGGTCAAAAAGTTCTTCTTCGTTGACTCTGGGCGGAACGACGACGTTGCTGACAAGAATTTCTTCCTGTGTCGTAACACGGGTGAGGGGAACGTAATCTATTTGGACATTGGTCGCTTCCGCCAACCGTGCTGCATTTTCTGAATCGCCAGTGGTTTCAATGCCATCACTTAAAATGACCATGCGTTTGGCGGTTTCTGGCGGGAAAAGTGCCAAGCCTAAACGAATCGCCTCCGCTAAATCGGTATTCAGGGTAATCGGTGTCGCGCCAATTTGACTCAAATCTAACGATTCGGACATGGGTTGCTCAACCACCGCATTCGCACCAAAAAGCACTACTGCCGCTTGGTCACGGTTGGTATTCATTTCGTCAATGGCATCGCGCACATAGTCGAGGGCGGCTTGCTGTGTCGTGCGGTCAATACTGTCGGAGACATCCACCAGAAATACCACCGCGAGATAATCTGCGTCTTTGGGCAGTTCGAGTCCGGCAATCCCAAAAATAATCAGCAATACCAAGACCACCCGAATCAAGAGGCTGAAAATATCCCGTCGGCGGCGATAGAGATTGCGAGGCCACCCTGCATAGATAAAAACTGGCAGCAGGAACAGCAACAGCAAATATTCAGGATTGGAAAAGCTCATATCTAGCAAATTCATACCCTTAACTCCGCCGCCAATTTAACAAGCTGCGCCGCCGTGTTCCGCCAAATACAGGAACAGATGCGCTTGGTTTTTTGAGCGCGGCCCGATGATAAACCAGCCACTCAATGAGTAAAATGAACAGTCCTAATGCAGCAAGTTCGCGCCACCATTCCCGCTGTCCCACTTCTTCGCGTACTGCTTCTGAAAAAGCACTGGTGCCAATGACCACCGACTCACGCGGGGTAATATTGCTTTCCTGCGGTTCAAATAGATTCACCGCGAACGACTCACGGCTGACGGTTCTATCGCCATCACGGACTTCAACGCTGTAAATCCCCGCCTGGGAAGTTTCCGCAAAGGCAACTTGGGCTGTTTCTTCTAAATTGAGTGTAACATCATCTCCATCAGGCAAGGTAATCCGAACCGAGTTGCCTTCAAAGGGGCGAATGGGGACAGCCGTACCGGGAATCACGCTGTCCCCCACATTTAAAGCACGCGGCGGGGTGTACCAGCGTGTCAAATTGGACACCAGCACAGGCCACGCGATTTGTAAGGGCAGGTCGGAATCTTGCAGCGCAAACGTTAAAACGGCGACCTGTTGATTGTCCGTTTCCCCCGCAATTAACAGCGCTCCGCCTTCCCCCTCGATGAGTGTTTCTGCCCACTCTTCATAGCCACGCACACTTTGAAAGGCGCTGATATTCACATTTTCAAAATCTAAAAATTCGGTGCGCGGGTCATCGGATTTTACGGCGGTCACTCTGGCGCGGTTGATGTCTTCAATTTTGCCTGTCACGGTGAATAAATCGGTGCTGTCCGGCGGGTTGATGATGAAAATATCGCCTTCGGGCAACTGGGGGGGCAGCCAGCTATCGAATACATACAGGTCAAATTCACCGCGTGGCAAGCCGCTTTCGATGTCACCCTGTGTTAAATCGACCCCCGGTAAACTGCCGAATATTTGCGAGAGAAAGATGTTACGCGGAGTCATCAGCAGCACCCGTCCCGCCCCACCCGGATTATAAACCGCATAGGCCGTGTTATCCGATTCCAGATAATCTGGCACGTTTGAACCTGCTGGCTGGCTGAGGCTGGCTTCTAATTCCCGAAAATCGGTAGGCAAATTTTCGGTCAGCACATCGACATGCGACCCCGACGGAACGGTATACCGTTGGGCGCTAAACAATTCCCCATCCAAGGTAATGCTAAAAATGGTTTCGGCTTCCTGCGTGCCATAATTGGTCAATTGGGCGAAAAGTTGTGGCCCGCCACCACCAACTGCACGGGTTGCCAGCGCGGTAATTGCCAGATTTTCGCTTTCTTCGCCGACCAAGACCACGCGAATATCACCGGGAATTTCGGGCAAATTGCCGGGCAGCCCGCCATCTGTCACAATGACGACATTCAATTCTTCCACGCCTTTTGCCCCTGCGGCTGCCAATGTCAGCGCGGCAAACCAATCCCCGCTTGAATCGCTGACTTCGGCATTTTCAATTGCTTCACGGATCTCGCCTTTATCACGGGAGGAAGAAACGATTACATCGGGGACTTCTGCGACCCGAATCACGGTCATGGTATCATCGCTGCTCAGGGTATCGACCAACGCCCCTGCGATTTCGCTAGCTTGATTAAAGCGAGAAGGGTCAACATCGGTTGCTGCCATGCTTGCGGAAGCATCCAACAGCAGGACGATTCGCCCGGATGAAATGGTTTTAACTTCTTGAAAAGGTCGTGCCAGCGCCAAGACCAGCAGCAGCAAAATCAACAGTTGGAGCAGCAGTAGCCAGCTAAACCGCAAGCGCTGCCAAGGCGCGTTGGCTTCTCTATCCCGTACCAATTGCTGCCACAAGAAATTACTGGAAATATTCATTTCGGTGCGCCGCAGACGCAGCATATACATCAAAATGATGGGGATGCTTAACAAGCCCATCGCAAGCGCGGCAGGTGCGATCAAGTTCATAGGTTACTCGGTTGGAATCTCAACAAAATCTGTACCATCTAACAATAACACACGTTCTGCATTGAGAGGGTTAAACAACCCTACAATCAGCCTACTATATTCTAATTCATTTAAGTGAAGGTTGTGTGAATCCGTAATATATTCGCTTTCTACCCAACTGCTGGTCGGACGCTGCCCGTTAGCAGGGCTAGCAACACTCTGGGTAAGCAGCACCCCATTTTCATCCAGTAATTGAACAAACACCTGATACGCTATATCGGGGGAAGCAAGCGACTCCCAGATGAGCATCACGGTCATTTGACCCTCAGTTTTCGTCACCGTTGCTCCCATCAAATTAGCAACATCCCTAAATTCTTGGTGGATAGGAATAGCAAAATCAGGCGGGGCAAAAATCCGTTCAATTTGCGTGATGGGATAGGTTTTTAACAATTGATTAGCAAACTGCACGGATACTTCGCCCAGTGCATCGTCTGGAATCTCAAATTCTAGCCAATTTAAGGACGGCGCAATCGGTTGACGGAATTCCCATGTTTCTCCAATCAATTGTATTTCGCCTGCCTGTGGGGAAAGAATTTCCAGTTGCAAACGCTGACCTGAATACAATACCCCTTCTGCGATATTGTCCCTTAGAAGCTCAACCGACTCAGGGATTGCAGGAACGCCTTGTAAAGCAATTAAGGGTAGACGTAAATCCTTACCCAATGCTTGATTTTCTGGGGTCACGGCATCCAAGCCACTGACATTTTGTGGGGTATACAGGCGCAAAAGCGGTTGATAGTTCATCGCGGGCGCACCGGCGGGGAGGGACAAAAAGGCAAAGGCCATCCCCTGTTCGCCCATTTCCCAATCAGCAACCCGCGCTTGATTGTCTTGCAAAATTGGACTGTCGGCGGCGGCAATTTCCCAGTCAAAGGGATTTAACAGCCGGGCAGCCGTTTGATAAATTTCTGATTCGGGTGCATCCTGTAACTGCCATGTCGATTGTACACATACGCCCTGCGCTGAATGAGCGTAGCGTACATCCATTAAGAGCAAAGCCCCGTTGAAATTATTTTCGGTTGCTAAAGGCAGCATCTGAATCGGTTGGCTGAGGTGATACCCGGTACTGGATAGACCGTAGACTTCGTAAGAGGAAAAAATTTCGTCGCTGGCAGCCGCCAATAAACACGGATACATCCCCCGTTCATCGGCAGGAAGCTGAAACCATGTCAAAAATTCAACCCGTTTTGCGCCAATCGCATTAATTTTTTCGATGACTTTTTCAGGAGCGCTATACAAGGGGATATGAATAATTTCAGCTTGAATTTGTTCATCAAAATACACCTCAAATGTGTATTCGTGGTCATAGGGAATCAAAATGACCGTATCAGGGGGTAACTGTGCGTAATAAGCTGCCATCCCCGCAAAATCATCATGCTGGTAAAGCCGGTTGTTGGTGATGAGCGAGAGACTTTGCTGGGAAATAAGCGCGGCAAAACCAACCAAAAACAGCCCAGCCCATGTTTTATACGGAACCGTTTGCAGGGCAGCCGCTATCAAAAATAATAACGCGGGGACACCGACTACATAATAACGCGGGTGAAAATCAATCGAAGCCCGCATAATCAGCAAAGTGCTAAAAAAGGGCAGCAAAAGCCCCTGAGAAAAAATCAGCAGGGTTTTGAGCGAACGTTCCCGCCACAGCAAAAGCAACCCCGCTATGCACGTTACAACCGCCAAAATCTGTAATTTGAGAATGAAACTGGCGGGCAAATCCGATGCAATCACGGGAAAAAAATACGCCTGCCAGATATTTTCTAGCAAGTCTTGGTTAAGTTGCGGCACCGTATTGAGGGTTGTGCCAGAAGGGGATTGAGTCAATACCCATGGGAGATATAGGACAAACACGGCCCCTTGCCCCACCAGCCAAAAAATTAACTGTCTTACCTCACCCCCCTGCCCTTTCTCCGCAAGCAAAGAGGGGAAGTGAGGAAAAAACATCCGCCAGATTAGCACCCCTACCACGACCAGATTCACCCAGCCAACAAGCGGGACGGCTAAATTGTGCGTATACAGCGCGGCAAGTTCGCTAATGAGCAAAAATACCCACCCCCTATAAAATTTTCTTCCGGGACTCCCCTCTCCTTTTAGGGGAGGGGGTGGGGTCTGCAAAAACGCATCCGTCCCCCCCAATAGCAGCAGCGCGAAAAACGGCACCCCCACATACGCCCGTACTTCCTGTGCGTATTCCCACAACAAGGGGGAAAATGCCAGCAAACTCCCCAAAACAGCCCCCGCTGAGAGGCCATACCAGCGCGTACCCATCCGAAAACCAAGCGTAACCGTCAGCAGGTGAATCAAAACCGAGCCATAGCGCAGCGCAAATGGCGACTCACCCGCGCCTAATTTCTGAATCAGATGCAGTGTGAAATAATAAAGGGGAGGGGTGTTGTCGTCCGGTGTGCCAAACGGCGATTGGATGGCACGAATTGACCATGATTCATCGTGCCAGATGGACTCGGCATCCAGCCGCCAGAGTGCTAAGGCAAAACCGCCTAACAACAAAGGGATAAAAATGAAGTGTGTCAGGTAGGGACGAAATCTCTGTATGTCCCGTCCGTGTCGTGTTTCCAAAATTAACGCAGCACACCCAGACGGCGCAGTTCAAACAGAATCAATTGTTCCCATGCCGTGCTGGTATCCAGTTGAACATAGTGAATCCCGCGTTTCATACAAAATGTGCCGATTTCTTCTGTCCATGCCAGAAAGCGTTTTTTGTACAGGGCAATCATTTCATCATCCAGCGAGACATCCTGTGTTTTGCCCGTTTCGACATCCACCAATTTTAAATCGCCGGAAATTTGCGGGTCAATTTCATCTTTGGAAAGCACATGAATCAAGGTAACTTCAAAACCGCGTCCTTGCAGTGCATTCAACCCTTCGCGGTAGCCTGTTTCGTTGAGCATATCGCTAAACACAAAACACATGCCCGCCCGCCGCGTTCGCATGGCATATTCACGGAGCTTGTCGTTTAAATCGACCCGTCCCTGCGGCTGAAATTTTTCCATTTCCTTGAGCATCGGAATCAAGTAAGCGCGTCCCCGATGTGGCCCCCAACTGAGATTATTGCCTTCCCGTAATCCTGTCACGCTGACTACATCCCCCGAAACAAGCGAGATATAGGCCAAACCGACCAGCACACGCAGCGCCCAGACATATTTGATCTGGTCAAAATTCCCCTGTTCAGGCCATTTCATGCTGGCGGAACAGTCGATGATAAAATGGGCCGATAAATCTTCTTCTTCTTCCAACAATTTGATGAAGGGACGTTCCAACCGCGCATAAATATTCCAGTCCACCCGCCGCAAGTCATCCCCTTTGGTGTAATCGCGGTAATCGGCAAACTCAATGCTTGTCCCGCGTTTTTTGGAGCGTCGTTCACCTTTTAGCACCCCCGCCCGCACCTGTGTAGCGACCAGCGCGAGTTGTTCCAATTTACGGAGAGTCGCCGGGTCAAACAATACATTGCTCATTCGGTAATATCCTGTCTATAAAAACTGTATGCGGCAAGTCCCACCAGCAGCACCATCCAAATCAGTAAAATTAGAATGGAGAGAGGCATCGGATTGCCTTCAATCGGTGGGTCAATTTTCAAATTGCCAAAAATTTCATCGTTACGAATTTCAATGTTGCTCAATACAGGGGAGATATTTTGTGTGAGCGCCCAATTGAGCAAATTATCGACATTATAGGTAATGGTGAAACGAAAGAGACTCGGAAAAAAACGCAGGCCAGAAATAGAATAAAAAATAATCAGCGCTGCACCGATTACACCGTCAATCATCGCAACACCTAATCCGACCACCACACCCGCTACAATCGAACGGGTGAGGAGCGCAATCAACGCGGCAATACCCGCGATAATCAGGGTGGACAAAAAGGCGGTGAGAATTTGCAGGAGAAGCTGTCGCCAGTACGTATCGGGGATATTGTCGAGGGACGGGGGATAATCGCCCCCAACAGAAAGCTGTACCAGACCGCGCCCTACCACCCACACCAGCGACGTAAACCCGAAGGCCGCGATGATGAATACCCCCAGCGTAACAAATTTCATCACAATCAGTTCAACACGTCCCCGGCGGGGCAAAATATTTTTCCATGTTCCCCAACGATATTCGCCTGCAAAAAGAATTGTCGCAAAGCTAATAATAATCAATCTGCCAATAATTGAGTTGGGAATTGCCCAGAACAGCAGCGAAGCATCCGTCCAGTGGGTTGGGTTATCCGCCATGCGTTGTTGCATGTTGTCGCTCAACACGCCTAAAAACATTAAACCGAGCGCGACTGCCAACGCCCCCAGAGGCCAAATCCATATCAGGCAACCCACCAACCAGCGATTGCCAATAACTTTTTTCCACTCGGCCTGAAAAAGTGACACCATGAGGCTATCCGGCAGTGACTGATAAGAAAAAATCTTCTAGGCTGGCCTGGTGATGTTCCATGCCATATAAATCCACTTCTGCGGCAACCAATGCCCGCACCACCGACGGAATTTCATCGTGGGCGGCTGTTACCACCAGTTTGTCATTTTTTGCCTGCACCGTCCATTGAGTCGCCAGCGCGGTATAGGCTTTATGAAGCGGGGTAACATCCAGCGTCAGTTGAGGATTCAGGGTTTTCGCTGCATCCTTAAGCAAATTTTCGACGCTGCCCTCGGCTAACAATTGCCCTTGATGAATAATCCCCACCCGATCACACACTTGCTGCACTTCATTGAGTTGATGGCTGGAAAGAAAAACCGTTTTGCCCTGCTCATGGGCAAGCTGGCGGATAAACTCACGCATTTCACGGATTCCGGCGGGGTCAAGGCCGCTGGTGGGTTCGTCCAAAATGACAATCGGCGGGTTGTGCAAAAGCGCCGCCGCAATGCCTAAACGCTGTTTCATGCCGGTGGAATAGCTACTCGCTTTGTCCTGTTCACGTCCACTTAACCCCACGGCCTCGATTAATTGCTGCGCCCGTTTGGGGTCAAAATAGCCGGAGGTGAGTCCAAACACCACCAGATTATCCCATCCACTGAGATAGGGATAAAAACTTGCCCCTTCAATGAACGCACCAATTTGCCGCAGAGCTTTCGGGTTACGCTGAACTTTTTGACCTAAAATCATGACCTCGCCGTGTGTGGGGCGAATCAGATCAAGCATCATACGAATGGTGGTGGTCTTACCGGCCCCGTTTGGCCCCAAAAAACCAAACACCTGCTGCGCTTCAATCCTCAGATTGAGGCCACGTACCGCAGGGCGGGCGCGGCGACCTCGCCCATAGAGTTTGCTCAACTGGCGGCACTCAATCGCATCCATGATTATTGACGGGGCAACGTTTTCAACAGATTGGCAATCACGTCGTCAGATTTGACACCTTCCGCTTGCCCTTCAAAATTGAGCAGCAGACGATGGCGCAAGGCGGCTGGCGCAACTGCCATCACATCATCATAAGAAGCGTTAAAGCGTCCATCCAACAAGGCCCAAACTTTCGCGCCGAGTGTGATGGCCTGTGCGCCGCGTGGACTGGCCCCAAACCGTACAAACCGATTGACCATTTCGGAGCTTTCTTCGCTGGTGGGATGGGTTGCCACCACCAGACGGGCAATATATTCGCTGACATGGCTCGGAATCGGCACTTGGCGGGCTAATTCACCCATTGCCGTGATGGTGTCACCATTCGCCACAGGTGCAACCCGTGCTTCGTCTGCCCCTGTTGTGCGCTGCATAATTGCAACCAATTCTTTGGTGGAGGGGAACAACACATCCACTTTGAACAAAAAGCGGTCTAGTTGCGCTTCTGGCAGGGGATATGTCCCTTCCATTTCAAGCGGGTTTTGGGTGGCTAGCACAAAAAACGGTTTTTCTAAGCGGTACGTTTCGTTGGCAATGGTGACCGCTTGTTCCTGCATGGCCTCAAGCAAAGCCGATTGTGTTTTGGGCGTTGCACGGTTGACTTCATCGGCTAAGACCAAATTGGCAAATACCGGGCCGGGTTGGAAATGAAAATAACGCTGTCCGGTTTCCGATTCTTCCATGATATTTGTCCCAACAATATCCGCAGGCATCATGTCCGGGGTGAATTGGATACGGGAAAAGCGTAAATCCAGGACTTCGCTCAATGTCCGAATGAGCATGGTTTTGCCCAGGCCCGGCACCCCTTCCAGCAGGGCGTGTCGTCCCAAAACAACACAAATCAGCACATAGCGCACCACGTCATCCTGCCCGACGATGACTTTGGCAACTTCATCTTGGATAGCGCGGGCGGTACGTTGAAAATCTTCGACACTGATGGTCATAAAAACTCCTATTGAGGTGAGACTTGAGTCAAAATATTGCCTCCCGCGTCAGTGATAATCACAGAAGTGGGAAAATCAAAGCCCGCCCGCATTGCCACAAAACCGTTAAAACGCAAAACGCTGTCAGCATTATTGGCAGGTAGGCTGCTGCCATCGGGGAAAACAATCGCCACCGCATTGGCATTGGGCAGCAAATTGGTATCGACATGAATAAACGTTGCGACATAGGGTTCGCCGTTGGTTAGCGCCAAGAGAGTCGGCGCGGCAATGACGGCGGTTCCGGCAGGCACACAGCGAACATCGCCATTCCAGATTTGTCCGGTAGCGGCGGTGGTTAGCACCACTCCCGCACAGCGCTGCCCATTCACATCCTGATAGGTATAGCCCACAATATCATCTGGCCCCACCTGTAACTGCATAAACGTCGTTAAATTCGTCACGGGCAGTCCAAACGTTGCTTGCAGCCACGCGCTAATCGTTTCGGGCGGAAACGTTGCCCCTAAAATCGGCGGTTGGGTAGGGGTGGGCAACGGTGGAATGTCGGTTGGGCGCGGGGTAGGGGTTGGCTCTATCGGCTTCACACACGCCGATAGGCAAACCATCAAAATTAGAATGAAAATACTCCGCACCGAACGATTCATTAGGGTTCTAAGGACGAGAAATATTCACGAATGACATCACGCAAACTAATCGGGATATAATCGCTTTCCAATGCCTCTTGTACACTGTCCTCATAATCGGCGTACACATCGCTGTACTGGACTTTGGAGTCGCCCTCAAATTCTTCGTTGAAATCGGTTTCTTCGGTTTGTGTGCCTTCTTCGCTGGTCACTTCGCCATCCAATTCCACTTCGGTTTCTGTGCCATTTTCCCCGATGCGTGACGGCGAAAAGACTTGATCGTAAGGATTAATGCCGTCATTGCTGCCGGGCGAATTGTTTTGATTGCCGGGTGGGGGCAGTTGTTGTCCCTGTGTGGTATCGCTGCCTTCTCCACCGGGTTGGTCACCAGCAGATGTCCCCGAAGCCGATTGGGAAGACTGTCCCGATTGCTGCGATTGACTCGGTTGCTGGCCTTGCTGCCCTCCGGGTTGACCTTGTTGAGGCTGGCCTTGTTGTCCGGGTTGCTGACCCTGACCTGGTTGAGGT
Organism: uncultured Anaerolineae bacterium; assembly: GCA_964639245.1. GTDB lineage: Bacteria > Chloroflexota > Anaerolineae > Aggregatilineales > J027 > SB15. The sequence goes on along the minus strand of CAZXCU010000005.1, from coordinate 173,460 downwards.
TGGCCTTCTTGCCCCTGCTGGCCTTGCCCCGATTGTTGTTGACCCTCTTGCCCTTGTTGGGGTGGGCCGGACTGCTGCTGTCCCTGTTGGCCTTCTTGTTGCTGGCCTTCCTGATTTTGCTGCTGACCGGATTGCTGTTCGCCCTGCTGGCCTTCTTGACTTTGTGGTTCGCCGCTTTGCTGCTGGCCTTGTTGGGGCTGTTGTTGCTGCCCATTTTGGCTTTGCTGTTGCCCGGACTGCTGCTGTCCCTCTTGATTCTGCTGGGTTTGTGTCTCGGTTTGCTGTTGTTGATTTTGCTGCTGACCGGGGGCAATTTCCTGCTGACCCGCTTCAATTTGTTCTGCCGCTTGGTTCGCTGCTTGTGATTCAGGGGTATTCTGGGCTTGTTCTTGTTGTTCGCGCAAGGCATCCGCCGCCTGTTCAAGCGCTTCTTGGGCGGACTGCATATCGCCTTCTTGAATCGCTTCGGCGGCATCCCGCATAGCATCTGCCGCTTCGGGGTTGGCTTCCTGCAAGGCATCCGCCGCCTGTTCGAGTTGTTCGGCTAGCGCCTGTTGCTCTTCAGGAGTCATTTCGCCCAACTGGTTGCCCATTGCTTCTAATTCTTGGGCAGCTTGTTCCAGATTATTTTCTGCCAGTGCTTGCCCGGCTTGTTCTCCTGCTTCACTTTCGCTTAACCGTTCGCCAGCATTCTCAAAGGCGGACTGCTGTTCATCGGAGAAGCCTTCGCCCATTTCCCGGAGTTCCTGTTCGGCTTCGGTCATGGCTGCCAATGCTTCCTCGCGGGAGACTTCCGGTTCTTGCAGCGTTTCTAGCGCTTCATTAATCGGGTCAAGCAACTGCTGTTGTTGCTCTTCAGTTAACGCTTCATTAGAAAGAATATCTTCTTTGGCTTGCTCTAAAATTTCCTGCTGTTCCGCGATGACAGCATCCAACTCACGGCGGTTAATGAGTTCATCGGCTTTGGGATTGTCCATCCACAGCAGCACCCCCAGAATCACTGCCCCAATCGCCAAAACAGCGACATCAGAATAATTCGGTTTGAGGGGAATGTGTTCACGCACATTTAAATTCGCCGCAACACGCTGCGCGTCTTTAAATTGATAATCCGACAAATCTTGGGCGGGCGGAATCAAGCCACTGGAAAGTTCTAAGGCTGTGCTGATACGTTCTTTCAACCGAAAGCGGAGGTCAAAATGACGTGCCAGCCATAAACTTGAGCGCGGCCATAACCAGACGGAGACCAACGACAAAATGAGTGCAGCGCCAATCGCCCCCCCCACAATCAGCAGCACTTCTTCACGCAGCAAAATCGGTTGCAACCGTGCCGCCACCGTTACCGTGAGGCCAATCAGCACCCCCACCAAAAGCGCACGCGGCAGCCAAAGCACCGACTCGGCTAAACGTCGGCGGGTGTCCCATCGGCGCAGGGTACGTTGTAAATCCATCTGGGGTATCGCGCTCATTGCATCTCCACCGCTTAAATATCATCAATCTGTCGAATGCGTCGAGAGGTCATCACAAAAAAGATGAGGGAAATGACCAGATAGAGCAAGGTGAACACAATCCAAGGCGAAGGCAGCAAAACGGTACTGGTTGCCCCCTGCGCTCCCCCCTGAAAGGTATATTCAAATGTCCATAAACTTTGCTGTTCAACCAGTGCATCAATTGAAACCCACAAGGTCGTGATGGGATTCAAGCAAATCAATGCGCCGCGTGCAATCAAAATACCCCATTCAACGGTGCGGTCTGCCTGAACATTCCCGCTTCTATCCAGCAGGGGATTCGTGACCACCGTGAGAATAAAAAACAGCAGAATCGTTCCAATTACAATGCCGAGCGCAACGCCATAAGTGGTAATGCTGGCGGGGAGAGTCCGTTTGATACGAGCAGAAAAATAAATGCCGACTGTACCGAGAAAAATCGCGGTGGTCATCAAAATAATGAAGGAAATGAATAAGTCGGGCAAATCTGTCCCGCCCAGAATAAACGACAGGCTTTGCATGGGAATCGCGGCGAGCAGCAGCAAAAACACATAGGCCAGCGCCGAAAATAACTTGCCCATCACCAGATGACTTTCCGGTAAAAGCGTAGTACGCAGCAAATCATAGGTCTGGCGTTCGCGTTCGCCGCTAATCGTACCTGCGGTAAATGCAGGCGCGATGAATGTCACCAGAAACAATTCAATGCCAATTACACCCGCGAACAGAGTGCGTCCAATTTCGCCACCGTCCACCTGTCCGGTATCCGTTTGAGAAGCCGCATTCATGCCTAAATAGAGCAGAATCGCAAAACCACCCACCAGCGCCAAAAAGCCTGTCAGGACAATGAAGGCACGCGGGCCGCGCATTCTGCCGCGCAATTCTTTCAGCACCACCGGATTTCCGAGCAGCAAACGGACAGGATTTCGCATGTTAGCTCACAATCCCTTTGGTAGCCTTCATAAACACGGTTTCAAGGTCTTGGGTTTGTTCCGCGAAGTTAATCACTGGAATCCCGTTGCTGGTGAGGGCGGTCAGCAGTTCGCTAATGCCTGCATCTTCTCCGTTGAAATTGACTTGAATCCGCTTTTTGCCTGCTTCATCTTTGAGGTCAACAATTTCTTCCACCCCCTTGACCAGCAGCAGTTTGGATTTGGCTTCATCCACCCGTTCCAGCAGGGTAATCACAATCTGGCGGTGCGGCATAATCTGACGGCGCATGTCATCAATCGGGCCTTGTGCCACAATTTGCCCGGCTTCAATGATGCCAATATCGGTGCAAATTTCGGCTACGTCCGCCAGAATGTGCGAGGAGAAGAAAATCGTTTTGCCCATTTTCGCCAATTCGACTAACAAACTCCGAATTTCAATCCGCGCACGCGGGTCTAAACCGGAGGCGGGTTCGTCCAGAATCAAGACTTCGGGGTCATGTGCCAGCGTCCGCGCCAAACACAAACGCTGTTTCATCCCGCGACTGAGCTTATCGACCATATCATCACGACGATGTTTGAGGTCAACAAGTTCCAAAAGGTCATTAATCAGACCCGGACGTTCGGATTCGGGAATTTCATAACAGGCGGCAAAAAAGTCCAGATATTCCCAGACTTTCATATCGTCATAGACACCAAAAAAGTCCGGCATGTAACCAATCGAACGACGCACATCACGCGGTTGGCTTAACACCGAAAAACCGTTGACTTTTGCTTCGCCGGATGTGGGCAGCATCAATGTGGTTAAAATTCGCATGGTTGAGGTTTTGCCCGCCCCGTTTGGCCCCACAAAGCCAAAAATTGAGCCGCGTGGTACATGCAGATTTAAGTCGTTGACCGCGTGCAATTTGCCATAGCGTTTGTGCAGGTGGGTAGTTTCAATTACATAGTCTTCGCGGTCAACATGCAGGGACGAGGTATCAATTTTTTCCTCGACCACTTCATTAGTTTCACTTGCAGGGATACCCTGTTCAACATTGACAGGGGTATTTTCATCGGTCATGGATTTACTCAGCCTCGCCGCGTAACGTTACATTAATTCTATCAATATTTTGAGTCGTAGAGTCTGCTTCGGCCTCAACCAATACCTGAACGGCTTGGTTCGGGCCAAGATATTTCATATCGGTAATTATAAACTGTTCCTGATAATCTACCGCAATTTCCACCGCTTCCCATGTGCGCTCCTCCCAATTCCACAGCGAAATCGAGACCCCTTCGGTCTGGTAGCGCCACACAATATTAAGTTCGATACGGTTAATCGCTTCTAAGGACACTTCCGGCATCGGAGTAAAGCGGAAAGCCACACCCTGTCCAGCAGGGAGCATAAAGGAGGTATCAGGATTGACCCCCACAAACCGATTCGGGGCATCATTTTCAATGAGCGTCCATGTCATCATGCCGGGTGGAATGACGGCAAAGCGAGTTGCGCTGGTGATGTTGACTTCAGTTGGCAGTTCATAAATATACAGGGTTGTGCCGTCAAAAATCTGATCTGTGTTGGAGATAGAGACATCCAGCAAGGGCGTTTCTTCTGCCCACCCCATCAAATACACCCGATTATCCCGCCCGGCATTGCGGTCAATTTCATTATTCATGGCGGTGATGATTAGCGCACGACGGCGCATCCGACGGTCATCTTCACTACCACCCCCATAGCACTCGAAATACTTATCCGTCATCAGGCTTTCGTAAATCGCGTTGGGGCCGCCTTGAATATAACAGGCAATATTAGGATTGTAATTGTAGCCATATCCATAATAAGACGGATACAAAACCGGACGACTCGCGTCTACCCGATTCCCCAACGGCAAACGGGCGGGGTCAGTCAGGGCAATTTCATTCATCGCAAAGGCTTGATTTTCACCCGCCAGCAAATCCCCAATCGGATACACCCCCCCATAGGCAACCACCACCGCATCGGTCAAATCAATGTCCATGTTGTTGGTCACGTTTCCCGACACACTCGCCGTAAAATCACGACTCCCGATGTTCCAAGTAGCCTGCCCTGCTAATCGGGGTGCATCCAGATAACCGCTGGTGGAAAAAGTGGTCAAAATGGCAGCATCCACCGGAATATCTTCCGCGATGTATTCTGCCCCTTCGGTAATATCAATTTGATTTGCCCCTACCGAATTGTTGTTATCGGGCAAAGTACGTAAGGAAATGCCCTCAGCCACTGACACATCGTAGGTGGTACGACGGGGCGAAAGTATCCCGATAGCACCATCCACACGGGCAACCGGTTGGTCAGGCCAAATCTGCACCACATTGACTTGATTCACGGTGACATCATCACCCCGCAGCGAAAACCCTGTGTAGTAGGCGGTAATCGTAAAGGCGATAATCAAAATCGGGATGGTAAACCAAGCCAGTTCTCGCCGTCCCAGATAATTTAAAATGATGTAATTTAACGGGCCAATTAATCCCACATACGCCATCAAAAACAGGGTGAGTTGGATCACATTGGGCAGGTTAAAGCCCGTCACATTACTGACAGCATCCCCAACTTCCTCAAAGCGCTCCACCCCAAATGTCCAACTCGGACGTGGACGGGCGGTGAGGGTAATTTCATACCACAGGGTGTCTGTGCCATCCCATGAACGCAGGGGTTCGATGCTGGTATCGGCAGCTAGAAAATCGACTGTGCCTGCGCCAGTGTATTGCCGCACCAGAAAAGGAATATCCTCAATTTCAAATAAAACATTCACATTTTCTTTGGGGGTATTATTCGTCAGAATCGTCGCTGCGTCTAAACCTTCTGAATCTTGCCCCAGATATTCCCCTAAAGCGGAGAGATCTTCTATCGTTTGGGTGTCGGTAGGGGTGGTGGGCAGCAAATCCAGCAGTCCGGCGGTGGTGCGCTGCCAATTCGTTCCGCCTGTCACCACCAGATGCCCACCCGCAATCACCCATTCATGGATGGCTTGCTGCTGTTCGGGGGTGAGCTGTCCGGTATCGGCATCACTAAAGACCATCACATCAATCGAGCGCAGCGCATCGGCTTTGGGGGGAATATCTTCTGGCTGCCAATTGGCCTGATAATTTGTCCCATATCCAATCACCCGCCGCGAAACATCAATCACCCCGGTGGCGGATTCGGTCACGACGGCATACAGCACATCCTGCGGGTTAATCTGACGGATGCTCTCGCGCTGGCTCAAAACAATGTTATTTTTCGAATCCAGCAATTCCACCTGTACATTCCGTTCAAAATTGTTCACCGAGATATACAGAAAAACCCGTTTGCTGCCTCCGGCGGTAATCGTGAAGGGAATCCGATAGGTGGTTTCGGGTTGATTGGCGGCGGCGGTGCTGGCATCGGTCACGCGCACCTGCAAGCGTCCGTCAATATCTCTATCCACGCTGTCCACCTGAATTTGAAGGGGAATCCACTGCCCGTAGCGATAATATGACCCGATAGCAGGTCGGATCGTCATGGTTAAACCCGTGTTGGATTGCGGGGCAGGGCGAAAGGCCGCCAGAACAGGCAGCATCAAAATCATCAAAAAGAGGAAGCGCTTCAAGGAGATGTCTCCGTAAAATTTGACTCAACCCTAAATGTAGATTGTACCATGCGTTGATAAAGACGGTACAATGAGCGTCAGTGAAACGTTGGGACTTTGAAGAAACCTACACAATTATCGGGCGTTTTCCTGATAAAATAGGAACGTTTTAACAAAAAGTGATCGCTCCATGTCGGACACCCTCAACGAACTTATCCGTTCCACCATCGATTTATACAGGCGATTTGAGGTCAGCCCGCAGCCGCCTGCGACGATTCGTACCTTTCAGGAGGAAGCGGCGGAGCTTATCGAAGCAGCCCAACAAGGTACAAATCCCGCCCATATTGCCGAAGAAGCCGCCGATGTGATGGTGACAGCGATTGGCATTTGCCTTAGCTGCGGGATTGACCCGCAAAATATCATCGCACAGGCGCAAAAAGTTATCACGAAAAATGATAGTAAAACCCACCATACCCATGCCATCAATGAACATGGCAAAATTGCCCGTAAAACAGGGGAGTTACCTACATGACCTTACAGATATATAATGTGTTAGGCCGCGAAAAACAGCCCTTCCGACCCATCCATGAAGGCAAAGTCAATATGTATGTCTGCGGCCCGACGGTGCAAGATTATGCCCATATCGGACACGCCAAAACCTATGTCTCGTTTGATGTCGTCGTCCGTTATCTGAGAAATTATCATCGCTATGATGTTCTCTACGTTCAAAACATCACCGATGTCGGTCATTTGCTTGATTCTGGCGAGGATCGCGTGTTGAAAAAAGCCCGCCAATCCGCCTCGACCCCGATGCAGATTGTCGAGTTTTACACCCGCAAATATTTTGAGGCGATGGATGCTTTAGGGGTTGAACGCCCTGACATCAGCCCGCGTGCCTCCGCCCATATTCCCGAACAAATTAAAATGGTCGAAACGCTGATTGCTAAAGGCCACGCCTATGAAGCCAATGGCAGCGTCTATTTTGATGTCCGTTCCTATGGCGATTACGGCAAATTGTCGAATCGGCGTTTGGAAGAGCAGGAAGCCGGCACACGCGAAGAAGTCCGCGATGAAAAACGCCATCCTGCCGATTTTGCGCTGTGGAAAAACGCCGAACCCGAACATCTTTTGCGCTGGGACAGTCCTTGGGGCGTAGGTTTTCCCGGATGGCATATTGAATGCTCGGCGATGGCGGAAAAATATCTCGGCGAAACCTTTGATGTTCATGGCGGTGGGGTGGACAACATTTTCCCGCACAACGAATCCGAAATTGCTCAGAGCGAATGCGCCCATGACGCACCTTTTTCCAACTATTGGATGCTGGTTGGCAGTTTGATGGTGCCGGATGCCGAGGGGATTCCGGTCAAAATGTCCAAGAGTCTGGGCAATTTCATCACCATTGAGGATGCGCTGGCGAAAAACCGTCCCGAAGTGATTCGTACCCTGATTTTAAGCGGACATTACAGCAATCCCCTGACCTTTAGCGAAGAATCCTTTGAAGGGGCGAAAAATGGTTGGGAACGCTTGATGGGGGCGGTCTGGCTGACCCGTGAAGCGCTGGCAACTGCGCCGGATGGGGATGATGGCAACAGCATTCTCGATGTCCTCAAAGACGTAAACACCCGCTTTGGTGAAGCGATGGACGACGATTTTAATGCCCCAAGCGCCCTTGCCGTTTTGTATGATTTAACCCGCGAAGTGAATACCCTGCTCAATAGCAATACCACCGTCGGCAAAAATGTCCTGACGGAAATTGATAATCTCTATCGCTTTTTGGGCAAGGATATTCTGGGGATTGTGCCGGACAAACTCATCGACAGCAAAAATGCCGAACGGGAAGAAGCGCTTATTCGGATGCTGATTGAGATGCGGAAAGAAGCCCGTGCCAAAAAAGATTTTGCGACTTCAGACAGCATCCGCAAACGGCTGGCGGAAATTGGCATCGCGTTGGAAGACCGGTCAGATGGCAGCACCGCATGGCGGGTGAGCTAAGGGAAACCCATGTCAGATTTTATTTATGGGCGGTGGCCTGCGCTGGAATGTCTCCGCGCTAACCGCCGCAAAATTCATAAGCTATTGGTTGCCGAAGGGGTGCAGGAAAAAGGCGTGGTCACCGATATTTTGCAGATGGCAGAATCGAAAAATATCGAAATTCACCGCGTTCCCCGCCGGGTGATGGACGACCTTGCCAAAGAAGGCAATCATCAGGGGATTATCTTACGCACCGACGACTATCCGTATGTGGATTTGGATGATTTGCTGGAAATTCCACATCAGCGCGGCGAAAAACCCTTTTTTCTGGCGCTGGATTTGCTCAAAGACCCGCAAAATGTGGGGGTTTTGCTCCGTGTTGCCGATTCTGTCGGGGCGCACGGGGTGATTTTTCAAGCGCGGCGGAGTGTGGCGGTCACGGCTTCTGTGGTGGCGGCTTCCTCCGGTGCGGTGGAACATCTGGCGCTGGCACAGGTGAATAATTTGGTGAATGCGCTGAAAACCCTCAAAGAGAATGATATCTGGATTATCGGGTTGGACATCGGACCGAATATTCCCCCACTCGATAAAGTTGACCTGAATCGGTCATTGACGCTGGTCTTGGGCAGCGAAGGGGAAGGGATGCGCCGTCTTGTGCGGGATACCTGCGACATGATGGCAACATTGCCCATGCGTGGGGCGGTGCAAAGTTTGAATGTTGCGACAGTCGGTTCTCATGCGCTGTATTCGGCATGGCAGGCGCGAAATTGGGAAGGCTGGGTACATGCCAAAAATCAGGTGGAATAGTGTAAATAGTCACTTCAGATTTTGTGAAGTTTTGCACTAGAATAAGACTAGACAGTAACAAGAAGGACTAGCACTCAACACCACCTTTAAAAACTAGACTTCTTTCCGCAGTACCCATAAAAAGCGGGCAAGCATGGCGCGGATGGCTTCCTCTCTCACTAGACCCGATTAGTGAAACCGCAGCCAGAATTTTGTCCGCTTTTTATATTCCCCAGCCAGCCCCTAAAAATTAGGAGCTTTCTCTCCTCCCCAATCAGGCGTAAGATTCAAGCAAAAAGATAGGATTCGACAACCCACTTCCTTGCTATTACGTACTATGATGTAATGGTAAGCATATTTTTTTATGGGTGTTGGTACGCTATGTTGCAATCAAATCCGCGTGGTACATTGGTTCTGTATTTTATTTTGCTGGTCACATTAATGAGCCTCATCGTGACGGGTGCCGTGGTCGAAGCGGTGGGAGCAGCCCTGCTCGCCGCATTCATGGCGTTTGTCTGGGTGACATCGCGCCCCTTAACCATTTCGCCCAAAAAAATTGAACAACAAATGGTTGCGCCACGGGCTACCTCCCAAGCACGGGAAGCGGCTCAATTTGCCCGCACCAGTTTTTTAACCGAAAATTTCATGTTGCAAGATATTGGCTTGGTGGTGGACGAACGGAGCAGAGGGGGATTGTCGCTGCGCCGCGCCCGGTTAATGTCCCTTGATGATGAAAGCATCCGTCCCTACGTGGTCATCCATTCCACCCATTATCCCCGTCAGGTGATTATCCGCTTTGAAATTCGGGATGCTGCCGGACATGCCCAATTTGTCTATGAAATGGAACACATGATGCGGCGGGGTGAAAATCTGATTGTGCCGGACTATCGCTTGCGCTTGCGTGGGAACGACAAACTTTCGCGCACAGGCACATGGGATTTAGCCGTCAGTGTGGATGGGCAAACCTTGGGTGTGCATAATTTCAATATGTCGCCCTCCATTTCGGCGCGGCTGCGCGTGCTGGATGATGGGGAAGCCATGCTGCCCTATGATGAGGAGGATTTGCCAGTTTCCTTAGAAGAATTGCTCCGTCACAGCCGCTCATAGGGACTCACCATGAATCCTGCACTGATATTTTTCATCTTCATGCTGATTTTTTTTGTGGCGATGGCCTTGTACAGCATGAATCAAAATCAATATGCTGGAACACGGCGTGTCCAAAATCGGAGGCGAAGCGCGGACTATTCGGGGATGCCAAGAGCAGGACAATCGGTGACTAAACCGCAAGCAACACCCGAACAAAAACGGCAGCACCTGATTCTGACCGCCCTGCAACGTGCCGCCGTGGATGCAGACAGCTTGCCCTATCAACTCACTGATTTGGGCATCTTAACACCGGAGCAGGGGCAGCTTAAAATCTGGCGGGATGAAAAAATTCCCCCCGATGCGCTGTTTATGCGTCCCTTTGTGGAGTTAACTTCTGACCACGAACTTTCCCTACCCGTCATTTTGCAAATTGTGGATGAGCAGCGCAAAACCATTTTTCGAGATGGGGATCTCTACACCGTCAACGGCAAAACCGCGATTTTGCCCCGGACACAACTTTCGCTGAAAGACCGCGAAATCAATCCGCTTCACTCATGGTCGCTGTGGGTGCTGGTGGATGAAGTTCCACTTGCCATTCATCCGTTGGCATGGGAATTTGAACTTGAGGACGATTTGATTCGCCAAGAAGTCAAACCGGATGGTGAAATTAGCAGCCGTCTCCGTGAAATTTTTGAAGAAACCGACATGGGCGAAATCAGCCTCAACGAACTCCTCTCTGACCAGCAAAATTCAGTATGAGCAAGCGATTGTAGGGCGTGAATTTGTGAAATTAGCATGAATTAGACTTGCCAGCCTACCCTTCTCCCATTACACTGTCTAAGGTAGGCTTGAAATAAGGAGTGTCAAAAACACTAATTTGCTTGAGGAGCAACAGCGCTTGGCCCTCGCTTGTGAGAGGGTGACGAGGAGACGGGTTGTCGAGAAGTTCAGCGGATACCGTCAGGGCGCAAAATCACCGTCCTTATTGCTCCCTCTTCCAACCAAATGCGACTTGAAATCGGTGAGGTAACGCACCAGCCAAGAGTCACATCGTGATTTCCGAGTAGATGATCTTCATCTACAGGATTTTGTTTTGTCTATATCCAATCCAAATGATCGAAGAGGAGAACTCCCTATATGTGTGGCATTGTTGGTTATATCGGTTCACGCGACGCAACTCCCATCATTTTAAACGGTTTGCAACGTCTGGAATATCGTGGCTACGACTCGGCGGGTGTAGCTGTGTTGCAACCGAGCGGCGATATTAAAATCCGTCGTAATGTCGGCAAGCTCATCAATTTAATGATGGCAGTGGAATCAGATCCGGTGCAAGGTCATATCGGCATGGGGCATACCCGTTGGGCAACACACGGCGAACCCAGTGAACGGAATTCGCACCCGCACACCAGCATGGATGGAAGTGTGGTGGTGGTGCATAACGGGATTGTGGAAAACTTCCTTGAGCTGCGCGAAGAACTCAAGGCCGAAGGGGTCGAATTTAAATCGGATACCGATACCGAAGTTATTGTGCATATGGTGTCCAAAATGCTCTCCACAGGTGGCAGTGTTGCCGAAGCCACGCGCAAAACGGCCAAAATGCTGCGTGGTTCACAGGCGATTGTGGTGATGAGCAAAAGTGAACCCGGCACACTCGTTGCCGTGCGTATCGGAAATGCGGGGGGGGTTGCACTTGGCATCGGGAAAGATGAAATGTTCATTGCCTCCGACATTCCCGCCATTCTGGAACATACCCGCAATATGATTTTCTTGGAAAGCCGTCAGATGGCCGTTTTGACTGCCAACAGCTACCAAGTCATGGATTTAGAGGGTAGTCCCAGCAAAACAGAAATTTTCAATATCCCCTATGACCCGGTGAGCGCCGCCAAAGGCGAATTTCGCCACTTCATGCAGAAGGAAATTTTTGAACAGGGGCGGGCGCTGACGGACACAATTCGTGGGCGGTTGAATTTTGAAAATGGCACAGTCACCCTGCCCGATTTGACCATCAGCCCCGAAGATGCCAAAAATTTACGTCGTGTGGTAACAGTCGCTTGTGGTACAAGCGCGTATTCCGGCTTGGTGGGTAAGTTCCTGATTGAAGGGTTGGCGCGGATTCCGGTAGAAGTGGACTATGGCAGTGAATATCGCTACCGTGACCCTGTACTGGATGAACAGACCGCTGTGCTGGCAATTACCCAGAGTGGCGAAACGGTGGATACCCTCGCTGCAATGGAAGAAGCCCGCGAAAACAAAACCCGGGTGTGGAGCATTGTTAATGTCCTTGGCAGCCAGGCCATGCGTCAGGCCGATGGCTTTATCACCATGCAAGCGGGGCCAGAAATTGGCGTGGCTTCGACCAAAGCCTTCACCACCAGCATTTTAGATCAATATTTGCTGGCACTCTATCTAGCACAGCAGCGCGGCACGCTTTCCCAGAAAGAATTGAGCCAGCATGTGCGGGATATTGCCCACCTACCCGACTTGGTGAGTCAGGTGCTGGAACGTCATACCCAGATTGATGAATTAGCCCACGCCCTCTCCCATTACACCAATTTCCTGTATCTGGGACGCGGCATCAACTATCCGATTGCATTGGAAGGGGCGCTCAAACTCAAGGAAATCAGCTATATTCATGCTGAGGGCTATCCCGCCGGCGAAATGAAACATGGCCCAATTGCCCTGATTGACGAAAATATGCCGGTGCTGACGATTGCCATTCAGGATAGAGTATATGAAAAAATGCTCAGTCAGGTGGAACAAGCCAAAGCACGTGGCGGCAAAGTGATTGCCATTGCCACCGAGGGCGATACGCTGATTGCCGAAAAAGCTGACCATGTGATTTACGTTCCGCCAGTGCCGTACTATGTCAGCCCGATTGTAACGGTGTTGCCGTTGCAACTGCTGGCCTATCATATTGCGGTGTGGCGCGGGTGCGATGTTGACCAACCGCGTAACTTGGCAAAAAGCGTCACTGTCGAGTAAAGCACATCCCTAATAAAATTTAAAAAGTGCGGTTTGAGCCGCACTTTTTGTTTTGCCTAAAATGGAACGTTTGGAGGGCAAACGGCGTACTAATGGGTAGGAATGCAATGCAGGAGATTTTTACCATGCGCCGTTTATCATCCTACATCTTGTTGGTCTTTTTTCTGATTTTGGTCAATGGTATTGTTGCCTTTGCGCTGGTGGCACAGGTGGAAGCGGGTTTTTAGCTATCCTGCAAGGATCTCATCTCGCTTTAATTTGCCGATACTTTTCCTATCTTCTCAGCGATTTTATGCCGTTCTAATAGAACTTCCCGCACTTTCTGTGCTACATTCCCTTTGACATTTTGCACAAATGCAGCCGTCGAATTGACCAAATTTCGGGCGATTTGCATTGTGTTGTGCGGATGTTTTTTGCAAAATGAGCCGTCTGTACGTCAGGACATCTTCTTATGCTGCTTGCGATACTCTCTGGCTTTGGTGCTGCCATTGCCGCCCCCATCTTGCATCAATCATTCCGACAGTGGTCGGGTTGGCTGCTGGCGCTACTGCCACTGGGTTTATTTATTTACTTTGCCAGTCATTTTGAGTCGGTTGCTGACGGGGAAAAATTCTCTTTCGCCTACGCATGGGTCGACAGTTTGAATGTGGAACTCGCCTTCATGCTGGATGGGTTAGGGCTGTTAATGGCACTTCTCATCAGTGGGATAGGCACATTCATCGTCTTATATGCCAGTGGCTACCTTGCTGGACACCCCCAGTTAGGCCGTTTTTATATGTATCTGCTCATGTTCATGGCCTCCATGTTAGGCGTGGTGCTGGCGGATAATCTCATCACGCTGTTCATTTTCTGGGAACTCACCAGCATCACATCCTTTTTACTGATTGGTTTTAAACACGATTACGAAAAATCGCGCAAGGCAGCCCAAAAAGCGCTCATCGTGACGGGGGCGGGTGGGTTGGCACTTCTGGCAGGGCTAATTTTGCTCGGCATGGAGGCCAACACATGGACAATTTCTGAACTTGCCAGCCAAAAAAATCAACTCCAAGCCAGTTCGCTCTATGTGCCTGCCCTCGTCTTAATTTTGATTGGCTGTTTTGCAAAATCGGCCCAATTTCCTTTTCATTTCTGGCTACCCGGTGCCATGGAAGCCCCGACCCCCGTCAGTGCCTATCTCCATTCCGCAACGATGGTGAAAGCCGGGGTGTATTTATTAGCTCGGCTGCATCCAGTGTTGGGGGGAACAGACGAATGGCACGCCATTGTGACCGTCACCGGTGGATTGACGATGCTCATCGGCGTATTTCTGGCATGGCAACAAACCGATTTAAAGAAAATTCTGGCCTATACCACCATTGGCGGATTGGGGATTCTTGTATTTTTACTTGGTATTGGTACAGGTTTGTCCGTTAAAGCAGCGATCTTATTTTTGCTTGTCCACTCCCTCTATAAAGGAGCGCTGTTCATGGTGGCAGGGGCGGTTGACCACGAAACAGGCACCCGTGACATTACCCAATTAGGCGGACTTGGCAGACCCATGAAATGGACAGCCGTTGGTGCAGGAATGGCGGCCCTTTCGATGGCGGGGATTCCCCCTTTGATAGGGTTTATCGGCAAAGAAGTCATTTACGAGGCCACACAGGAGGCGCATCTATTTTCTCCCTTTGCCCTCACTTTCGCCGTGCTGACCGCCAATATCTTGAATGTGACCGCCGCGTGTATGGTGGTGCTAAAGCCATTTGCGGGCAAATTGTCTCACACCCCCAAACATGCCCATGAAGCCCCCTTGACGATGTGGCTGGGCGCATTTGTTTTAGGGATTGGCAGTCTCTCATTAGGGATAGCAGCCCAACCGGTATTAGGGGAATTTTTGACTCACACCGTTGAAGGGGTTTACGGCAAACCCTACGCGGTGGAATTGAAATTGTGGCATGGCTTTAATGTCACTCTTGCCCTGAGTGGGGTGACATTGGCAGTTGGGGCAGCCTTTTATTATTTTATGGATCGGCTGCTGCCCTTCATTCGTCCCTTGAATGTCGGTGATTTCATCGGCACAGAAAAAATGTATGACACGGGGTTTAATGGCATTTTGAAATTAGCTTCGTCTACGGAGGCTTTTTTCCAGAACGGCTACCTGCGGTACTATCTGTTGACTATCATTTTTACCCTATCTGCCTTGCTCTTGTTGACGCTGGGGTTGTATGTGGATTTGAACAGCATCAGGCTCAGCTTTGATGACCTGCTGCCGCATGATGTAATGTTGGCGGGGTTGATGGTGGTGGCAGCAATTGCCGTTGCCCGCACCGACTCGCGGTTGATGGCGGTAGCCGCCTTAGGAGTAGTCGGTTATAGCGTGGCACTCCTCTATGTTTTTTTTGGCGCACCCGACCTTGCCATGACTCAATTTTCGATTGAAACCCTGACAGTTGTGGTGTTTGTGCTGGTGCTGTATCGTCTGCCCAAATTCAAAACGCTTTCCTCACCCCGCGCTCGTGTGCGGGATGCGATTATCGCCTCCATTTTTGGCGGGATTGTCACCTTGCTCGTTTTGATTATCACTTCTGAGCCTTTAACCTCCCGCTTGACCCCCTATTTTGCCGAAACCAGTTATTTGATTGGGAAAGGGCGAAATGTCGTGAATGTGATTTTGGTGGACTATCGCGGGTTCGATACGATGGGTGAAATTACGGTGCTGTCAGTGGCAGCGATTGGTATTTTTGCCCTGCTCAAACTGCGCTTGGATGACAGCCAGAAGGAGGAGTAACCATGCAATCACTGATTCTGTCCACCGCCACCCGTTATATTTTGCCGCTTTTGCTGTTATTTTCTGTATTCATCCTGATTCGCGGGCATAACGAACCGGGCGGCGGCTTCATTGGGGGATTGGTAGCGACAACTGCGTTTGCGCTGTACGCGATTTCTTCCAGTGTAGAAAAAGCCCGCGAAGCCCTGCGGATTCCCCCCCGTTATTTTATTGCGCTAGGGTTGACCCTCGCAGTGTCTAGTGGCATTTTTTCCCTATTGATGGGCGATGCCTTTATGACCCGTCAATGGAATGAGACCATTTTTCCTGTCATCGGCAAAATCGGAACTCCGGTTGTTTTTGATACAGGCGTTTATTTTGTGGTCGTGGGGGTCGTCCTGACGATTATCTTTAATCTGGCGGATGAAGATTAATATGGAAACTTTGTTGGCTTTTGTGATCGGGATTTTGTTTGCGGTGGGCATTTATTTGATGATGCGCCGTAGCTTGGTCAAACTGATTTTGGGCTTGGGCATGTTAGGCCACGCCGCCAATTTGCTGATTTTTACCACCGGACGACTGACACGCGGTGAACCCCCCTTAATTGCTGAAGGGGATAAATTACTCTCCGGGGATTTTGCTGATCCTTTGCCGCAAGCACTCATCTTAACCGCGATTGTCATCGGGTTTGGGGTGCAGGCTTTTGCGGCAGTGCTGATTAAAACGGTCTATCGGATTGTTGGTACAGACGACCTCGACAACCTTAAATCGACGGATGAAACTCTATGAATATCCTGCTGATTTTGCCGATTCTTGTTCCCTTCATCACGGCCATCATTTGCATTTATTTTTGGGGCAAGGTTGATTTCCAAGAACGGCTGACGGTGATGGGCATGGCGATTTTGCTGCTCGTGGGCGTTCTGCTGTTGATGAATGTGCAAGATGAAGGCATTCAAGCCGCGCAAATTGGCGATTGGGATGCGCCGTATGGCATTACTTTTGTGGCTGATTTGCTGAGTGCCATCATGGTCACGGTGACGGGCTTGATGGGGTTGCTCACCGCCATTTACTCAGTCGTGAGTGTCGATGAACCGCGTGAACATTACGGTTATTATCCTTTGTTGAATATTCTCATTATGGGGGTGTGCGGAGCATTTTTGACAGGGGATGTTTTTAACCTGTATGTGTGGTTTGAGGTCATGTTGATTTCGTCATTTGTCCTGTTGGCGTTAGGCGGTGAACGCGCTCAGGTTGAAGGGGCGATTAAATATGTGACCTTGAATCTGATGTCCTCAGCTGTTTTTTTGATGGCAGCCGGCATTCTCTACAGCATTGCCGGAACACTCAATATGGCAGATTTACACCGCGTCTTGGGTGACGTTGAAAATCAGGGGTTGGTCGCCGTGACCGCCATCATGTTTCTGGTTGCTTTTGGGATTAAAGCCGGGGTCTTTCCCTTTTTCTTCTGGTTGCCCGCTTCGTATCACACCCCCCCGGCAGCCATTACAACCATTTTTGGGGCGCTGCTGACCAAAGTCGGGGTGTATGCCCTGATACGCTTTTTTACGCTGATTTTTACCCAAGATACGGACTACACCCACACCCTCATTTTAATGATGGCAGGTTTTACGATGGTGGTGGGCGTATTCGGGGCAGTTTCCCAGATGGAAATGCGACGGCTGCTCTCTTTTCATATCATCAGCCAAATCGGGTATATGCTGTTGGGTTTGGGAATTTTTACGGCGGCTTCGCTGGCAGCAACCATCTTTTTCATGGTGCATGTGATTTTTGCCAAATCAGCCCTCTTTTTTGTGAGTGGGATAGTGAATCGTTTACAGGGTACCTATGAATTAAAAAAATTAGGCGGTTTATATCGCTCCGCACCCATGTTATCCGTCATGTTTTTTATTCCGGCGATGGCATTAGCAGGGATTCCGCCGCTTTCAGGGTTCTGGGCAAAATTCTCGCTTATTCGTGCTGGATTGGAGGAAGAACAGTATGTGCTGGTGGGGGTGGCGCTGTTTGTGAGTGTGTTCACCCTGTATTCAATGGTCAAAATCTGGTCGGAAGCATTTTTAAAGGACTCGAATCTTCCACTCGCACCCATTTCGCAATTAGAACAGGGACAGCTAATGCTGCCAATTATCGTTTTAGCCCTAATGACACTGGTTATGGGGCTTGCCGCAGACCCTTTTTATCAACTCGCCCAAGATGCTGCCGCCCAACTGACTAATCCTGCTCTTTATGTCGAAACAGTGTTAGGAGGATGACATGAATATTTTGCTGTTAAATGTACTCTTGGCATTGGCTTGGATAAGTGTCACAGGGGAAATCAGTCCCGCTAATTTCATCTTTGGGTTTATCCTGAGTTATGGGCTGTTATGGGTCTGGCGCGGCACACTCAAAAGCACGACGTATTTTAACAAGGTGTACCGACTCATCAATTTTGTCCTGTATTTTTTAAAGGAATTGTTCATTGCGAATATTCGTGTCGCTTACGAAGTGCTAACTCCCCGACTGCGTGTCACACCAGCTATTGTTGCGATTCCTTTAACCATCAAATCCAATACAGAAATTACGCTCTTGGCGAATCTGATTACCCTCACGCCCGGTACGCTTTCGCTGGATATCTCGGATGACAAAAAAACATTATATGTCCACACCATGTATATGGATGATGTTGAAGCCTTCCGCCGCAGCGTTACCGAGGGGTTTGAAAAAAAAGTGCGGGAGTTGTTTGAATAATGGAAATTGACCTGACCCTGCGTGATGCGATGACGCTTCTCTTCATGCTCATTGGAGCGCTGTTTACCTTGCTTGCGGCTATCGGGGTATTGCGGATGCCTGATTTATACCTCCGTATGTCGGCTTCCACCAAAGCCGCCACGATGGGTGTGGGCTTCATTCTCACAGCCGCAATCATTGAATTTAATGAACTAGCAATTACCATGCGAGCCACCGCCGCCATTGTGTTTGTCTATATCACCGCGCCCGTAGCCGCACATATGATTGGGAGGGCGGGTTATATTTTAGGCGTAACACTCTGGAATAAAACGGTTCATGACGATTTGAAAGGGCATTATTATACAACTCGAAGTGGTGAGCATGAACTGGAAAGCGTGGAAATCATTCTTGATACCGAAAGTCAGCCTGTCGCGGAAAAGTGAAATTGGAGCGAGGGAATTAAAGAAATAATTCCCTCGTGCTTGCGGGTGTTCAATAAACGCCCGATTTAGTCTTTTTTATCCAAAAATACCGGGAGGTGTCCCAACGCTACCACCGAAGTCCACTTCGCCCGGTCGCCTTCGGTGAAAATGGCGGCCTCCACCACCACTTTGGCATGAACTTTATCTGTGACCAACCGCATGGCCTGTAAGGTGCTGCCGGTGCTGATGACATCATCAATGAGCGCAATCCGTTTGCCAGACAACAATTGATGGTCTTTTTCATCTAAATAGAGGGTTTGCGGTGCGCCAGTGGTAATGGAGAAGGTTTCCGCGCTAATCGCATTTCCCATATAGGGTTTATACGCTTTTCGCAGAACAATGAAAGGCAAATTCATTTCTATACTTAACGCATACACCAAAGGAATGCTCTTGGCTTCGGCCGTGACTAACGCCTCGACCTCATACGGTTTGAGTTTTTCTGTGAGTGCTTTGGCAGACACCTGCACCAACTCGGTATCGCCTAAAATATTCACAATGGCAATGCGTACCCCCGGTGAGACTTCAAAAAGTTGCAAATCGCGCTTGAGTCCGGCGATTTCGACAGGATAGGTTTCACGCTGCATAAGATTTTTACCCTTGCTTCTTGAGAGATTCTAAAATTGGCTGAACGACGGTAATAAATTTCGCCAGTCGTTCAGCCGTATATTTTAACCACGTTTCGGTCAGTTCTTGGTCTGGGTAAATTTCATAAATTTTTGTCCAGCCCCTATCCCAGACATCGGCTTTCACATCCCTTTGTAACTCATCGCAAATTTGCACTAAATAGCCATCCAATTTTTGCAAAAGCCGCCAATTGAAATCGCGGTCTTTGCTTTCTAGGTGCAGCCCAATTTCCAACTGCCGTCCGGCTTTGTTCCATGTACGCGAAATTTCATAGTGAATCTGGCGGTCATCTCCAAAGTAAATCTGGCTGTACCATTCAGTATGTCCCTTATGGAAATTTTGATAGGGAGGCGGGAGAAATTCTGCCACAACTTGGGGGAGTTGCTTCATGAAATGGGTGTGTTTGAGTGCCATAGCCAACTATTATATCCCAAGATGGCATGAGGATGGGTTATAATCTTTCCCCAGACCAATTTTACAAGGAGATTGTTGTTAATGGCTTATCAGCATGTGAAATCCCCCACCTTTGGGGAAAAAGTTACGGTTGGGGCAGATGGAAAATTGCAAGTGCCAGACAAGCCCATTTTGCTGTTTATTGAGGGTGATGGCATCGGTGCAGACATCATGAAAGCCTCCCTACGCATCTGGGATGCAGCCGTCGCCAAAGCCTATGGCGAAAAACGTAAAGTGGATTGGCTGGAAGTCTATTCAGGCGAAAAAGCGGCGGGAGTCTATGATGGCAATTACATGCCCGAAGAAACCTTTGAGGCATTTAAAGAATACTTGATTGGCATTAAAGGCCCGTTGACAACGCCGGTGGGTGGGGGTTTCCGCAGTTTGAACGTGACCCTCCGCAAAGTGCTGGATTTATATGCCTGTGTGCGTCCGGTGCGCTGGTATCAAGGCGTGCCAAGCCCTGTCAAAGAACCGCAGGAAGTGGATGTGGTCATTTTCCGTGAAAATACCGAAGATGTCTACGCAGGGATTGAATACGAATCAGGCACACCCGAAAACGCCAAAGTTGCCAAATTCCTACGTGAAGAAATGGGCGCGAAATTTTTTGAAGGGGCTGGCATTGGCATCAAGCCGATTAGCGCCTTTGGGACAAAACGTCTTGTCCGCAAAGCGATCCAATATGCGATTGACCGCAAGCGTAAAAGTGTGACCTTGGTTCACAAAGGCAATATTCAGAAATTCACCGAAGGTGCGTTCCAGAAATGGGGTTACGAAGTTGCCCGCGACGAATTCCCTGAACAAACCATTAGCTGGGATGATGTAGAGAAAAATCATGGTGGCAAAGTCCCCGCCGGTAAAATTTTGATTCAAGATACCATCGCGGACATTATGTTCCAGAAGATGCTGCTGCGTCCCAGCGAACATGATGTCATTGCCACACCGAACCTCAACGGTGATTATCTTTCCGACGCGATTGCTGCTGAAGTGGGCGGGGTGGGGATTGCTCCCGGTGCAAACATTAGCGATTCCGTTGCCATGTTTGAAGCGACCCATGGGACAGCCCCCAAATACACCAATCTGGACAAAGTGAATCCCGGTTCGTTGTTGTTTTCCGGCGTGATGATGTTTGAACATATCGGTTGGTGGGAAGTCGCTGAGATTATTACCAAAGCCTATGAGAAAACCATCGAACAAAAGGTGGTGACTTACGACTTTGCCCGCCAGATGGAAGGCGCAAAAGAGGTCAAAACCAGCGAATTTGCCACGGCTGTCATTGGCAATATGTGATTTTTCTGAGCAAGGGGGAAATCCCCCCTGCTTTTTATCTAAATAACGCAAGTTGGTAAAAGTGTTGATCATTTTATTGTTTTAACCTATCAATCCCTTTAAATTCACTCTATTAGGATGAACTATTTTCTGTGATTTACCTGCTGTTCGCCCGTTAAGCTAGCATAACCTCCATGCTTCTCGTAAAATCAGTTCTTATAGAGTGATGGTAGAATCGCTCACAAATTTTCACTGTATGGGATACATCTTATGCGTTTGATGCTGATTGGTTTTCTACTGGTGGGAATCGTGCTTGGGTCAGTTCATCCATCCCCCACCTCCGCGCAAGAGCCGCCCCGCCCGATTAATTATGGGCAAACGGTTGATGGCGAACTCAATGATGTGCAGCAGGCGCAGCAGTTCCTTTTTGATGGTCAAAGCGGCGACCAACTGACGATTCTCATGGCAACCACCAGCGGCGACCTGAATCCATTTTTAACACTGGCAACTTTTGATGGTGAAGTCTTGGCAACAGATGATAATGGGGCCGGGGGCAGTGATGCGCTCATCCAGTTCACTTTAACGAGTTCGGGAACGTTTGTCATCACTGCATCCCGTTCGCGGGCTGCCGGAACCGGAGGCAGCGGCAGCTATGCGATGACTCTTTCGACAGGGCTGCCCAATACAGGAACCGCCGTTCCCGAAGAAATTGCGCCCGTGGTGGAAGTTGGGTTGCGAATGCAGCCGATTGTACGGGGTCAAGCCGTCCGAGGCGCATTAACCCGCGAATCTAGTTTTGTGTTGTACTGGTTTGAAGGCCGAAGCGGGCAAAGTCTGACCATCACCCCGGACGCTGGCACAGCCTTACAACCCCTATTGGTGCTGTATGATGCCAGCTTTAGCGAAATTTTCCGCAGCGCGTCGGGCAATACCCTCTCTGCCAATTTACCTGCCGATGGGGTGTATTTCCTTGCAGTCGCATTGCCCGACGCAACCAGTTTAGGCGGCAATTATGCGCTAACAATGACGGGCGTAGGCACAGCCAGCCAGCCACGAGATGTCCAGCCCGGACAAAATGCGATTACCTACGGCGAAAATGTGCAGGGTGCCATTAATACCAGCGCACCGTCCTACAGTTTTCAATTTCAGGGACGCGCTGGCGATGAAGTGATCATTCGGATGTCACGGGCGGGGGGCGATTTAGACAGCTATCTGTATTTGCTGGACACCGCCGGAATCACCTTAGCAGAGGATGATAATTCGGGCGGGATTAACGGGGATGCTCAAATCAGCCTAACGCTGCCTGCGGATGGCACATACAATTTGCTCGCAACACGGCGGGGACAGGATACAGGAACAACCAGCGGCACATTTTTACTTTCCATTGAGTCGAATGCCGAACCAATTGTGGCTGTTCCCACCTCCGCATCGGCTGATGTGCCGGCGAATCTGGCGGGCTTCCCCGAAATTTTCTATGGCGAAGTGGTACGCGGCGCGGTGACTGCCCAGAGCGTTCTCAATGTGTATATCTTTAAAGCCGACGCGGATGATGCCATCACCATCACCATGCAAAGCGCCAATGACAACCTTGACCCCTATCTCTTTTTATTGGATGCCAACCAGATTCCGATTGCCGAAGATGATGACATCATTGATGGGCAAAATCGCAACGCGCAAATTGTGTATACCATACCGGAATCAGGCTACTATGCGGTTGTGGCGACCCGTTTTGAGCAGGAAGCCGGCACGACCTCCGGTGAATTTGAATTGAGTCTGGATTTAGGTAGCCCCGATACAGGAAACGACCCGGAAAATAATAGCGGGTCGTATGTTCAGCGTTTGGGAGCGCAGCGTATTAACAATGGCGATACCCCCAGTGGATCATTCCAAACGCTGCAATTTGCCGAAGTGTATACCTTTCCGGCATCGGCAGGGGCGGTCATTGATTTTTCTGTGACCACTGATGACAATTCAGCGACGACTGTGATTTTAACTGATGACCGCTTACAACCCATTGCCAGCACCGACAGTGGTACGCTACTGGGGACGGCTGTCCCTGAAACGGGCAATTATTTAATATTTATCGTGCCTGCACGCGGCCCGGCGATTCCCACCGACGTAGGGTTTATTCTGGCGTTTAACGCGACTGGCAATGAATTTGCGGTGGAAGTGCCAGAAGCAACATCGGAAGCTGAGTCAACCGCAGAAGCCATCGAAGAAGTATCATCTGAACCCACGCCCACCCAACTTCCGATTGAGTTGCTGACCTATGGTGATACCGTCACCGGCACGATTGACACCGAACTCAACGAACGACGCTATGTTTTTACGGGCAACGAAGGCGATATTGTACGGATTCAGATGTCCAGCACCACTGGCGATTTAGACCCCCTGCTGGAATTGCTGAACGAGGAAGAAATTATTCTGGAAGCGAATGACGATATTGTGCAGGGGGTCAATCGAAATTCGCAGATTCAAACCACATTACCGGAAGATGGGCAGTATATTATCCGGGCGACGCATTATATTCCGACGGATGGTACCCCTGCTACGATAGGCGATTATGCGCTCACGTTGACTTATATCGACCCGGCCACGGCAGGAGTCAGCCCGGTAGCCGTGCCAATTGCCAATGGGGAAACTATCGTCAATACGATTTCGGATGAACAATATTTGTTGTTTTACACCTTTGAAGGCCAATCCGGGGATCGGGTAACGATTGAAGTCAATACCCAGAGTGGCGATTTGGACGCGGTGCTGTATTTGTATGGGTATACCAGTTCGGGTAGCCCGATTGAAATTGCCCGAAATGACGACGACCCACGCGGCAACACCTTTGACCCGCGCATCGCTGACCAACCACTCCCCCGTACCGGCTCATATTTAATTGCGGTGGGGCGGTTTCCTGATTCTACATCAACAGGCGATTTCACGATGACTCTCATTATCACCCCCGCCGGAGGTTCGGACGGGTAATGCTTCAGCGTGTGCTGTTCATCGCGCTTCTTTTATGGAGTGGGACAGTCCTGCTTGCACAGGAGGATTATATTCCCATTGTGTATGAACAGACGTTGGCGGGTTCGCTGACGAATGAGGCATTCCGTCAGCTTTATGTGTTTGAAGGACGGCAGGGTGAAGTCATTACGGTTCGGATGGTGACAATTGAGGGCGATTTAGACCCTGTGCTGGTGTTGGTTGACCAGCGCGGACAGGGCGTGGTTTACAGCGATGATGACGGTGACGGACGCGCCGCGCTGATTAATATTTTTGAACTGCCCGCCAGTGGGCAGTATTTTATTATTGCGACTCGTTTTGGGCATGAACATGGACTCACCACAGGTAGCTATGAAGTGTCCTTATCGCGTCAGGGGGTGAATATCCCCGGTGGGTCATCGCTAGAATATGGCGATACTATCATTGGCGAAATTGCACCGGAACAATCGCAGGTAGTGTATTATTTTTCCGGGCGACGCGGCGAGGTGGTCACTATTCAGATGCTGCGGACTTCCGGTGATCTGGATGCGTTTATTGACCTTGCCAACCAGCAGGGGCAGATTCTGATTTCCGGGGATGATGACCCGCTTTCAACAGGTTCGCTGAACGCAGCGATTTTAAATTTCACCCTGCCGGAAAACGGCTTTTATATTCTGGTTGCCACCCGTTATGGACGTGAATCGGGCAGCACTTTTGGCAGTTATATGCTTTCCATCGAGCAAATACCCGAAGAACAGCGCGGGCTGGCCTCCTACGACGCGATTCTCTTGGACTACGGACAAAATACGAAGGGGGTCATTAACGGCGAAATTCCGCAGCGCTTTTATTATTTTGAAGGCAAACGCGGTGACGTAATTAACGTGTTGATGAATCGCACCGAAGGCAATTTAAATGCCCTGCTGATTTTGCTGGATGAACAATTGAGCCAGATTTATACGGCTGAATACAACACCAATACGCGCAGCGCGGATATTGTGAATTACACCCTGACCAAAGACGGCAAATATTACCTGATGGCAACCCGTACCGATTTTTCGGCAGGCATCACCGAAGGCAATTTTGAACTGACACTCATTGGTCGGCGCGGGGTTGCCAATGGTAATCCGATGGAAGTATTTTACGGAACAGAAATGCGTGGCGTGATTGATAACCGCACCCCGTTTGAAAGTTATATTTTTGAAGGCAAACAGGGCGATGTCATCAGTATTCGGATGGAACGGGTGTCGGGCGATTTAGATGCGCTGTTGACTTTGTATCAGGGCAACAAACAAATCGCTTTTGATGATGACGGCGGTGGGTCACAAAACGCGCTTATCCAGAATTTTACCCTGCCCCAAGACGGCATATACCGGATTGAGGCTTCTCGCTTTGAACGCGAAGAAGGCACTACCACCGGCGATTACATTTTATTAGTCGAACCCTCGTCATGACAAAATTCGGCTGAATTAGTGCGCTTTTCCAATTGTCACACCTGCCAGAAACTGTTATCTTCTACGCCGATGAGAAACCTACGAGAATGGTTGCAGCCGGGCTTGCGTGTCAAACGTTGGCTGCTCCTCATGGCGGTTGGCCTGCTCCTGCTGGGTATTGGTTTTGCCCAGCAATATGTTATTTTATTTACTGACCGTGATATTCCAACTGTTCTTTATTATGCCACACTTGCTTTTTTACCCGATTATTGGCGGGTAGTGGTTGCAGGAGTGGTAGGCGTATGTGCGGTAGCCATTGCTGTGTATGAATTGAACAATTCGCTGGTGCAGCCCGTGGTGATTTCGCAACGTCGCAATGATTCTTGGGTGAATATCCTCAAACAGCATCGCAAAATGCAAAAAGGGCTGCGGGTGGTAGCCATTGGCGGGGGAACCGGACTGCCCAGTGTGCTGCGTGGGATGAAACACATCACCAACCATATTACCGCCGTGGTTACGATGGCTGATGATGGCGGCAGTTCGGGGAAACTGCGCCGTGAGATGGGTGTACCGCCGCCGGGTGATTTACGCAGCAATATCGCTGCCCTTGCCGAAGACGAAGACATGATGACCCGTTTGTTTCAATATCGGTTTGCCGAAGGCGGCTTGGGCGGACACAGCTTCGGAAATTTATTCTTAACAGCCCTCTCGGATATTACCGGGGATATGGATACTGCGGTTGCTGTCGCTAGCCGCGTGCTGGCAATTACGGGACGGGTGATTCCAAGCACCCTGAATCATGTGAATCTGGGAGCGAAAATTCGGTTGCCCGATGATACGCTGATACAGGTGGTGGGCGAGTCGAACATTCCCAAAGCGGGAGGTCGAATCGAGCGTGTTTTTCTTGAACCAGAAAATGTACAAGCCCTGCCAGAAGCCCGCCACGCCATTTTAACCGCCAATTTGATTGTGATTGGGCCGGGCAGCTTATATACCAGCATTTTGCCCAATTTGTTGGTGCAGGGAATTGTGCCAGCCATGAAAGCCTCCCCCGCAAAGGTGGTCTATATCTGTAATATCGCGCAGCAGCCCGGCGAAACAGATTCTTACACGGTTGCAGAACATATCGAGGCGCTGGAAAACCATATCGGGAGAAACGTGATTGATGTGGTCATTGCCAACAACGTTTTTCCCACCCATAAAAACGAAGCGACTGAATATGTCATGCTCCCTCCACAGGAGCATCCCGTCTGGGAGCGTTATAAAATTGTGTTGGCTGACCTCACCGAAGAAGAACGTCCTTGGCGGCATGATTCAGTCAAATTAACCACCCATTTGCTCAAGATCAGCGAAACCATTGAATCGGAAAAACACGTTAGAATATTCGAGCGAACCTCTTAACATGGCATGTAATTATGTGGCAGAAAATATGTGTTCTGCTGCATTTATGAAAAAAGGATGACTCTCCATGAATAAAAAATCAGTCCGCGATGTAGATTTAAAAGGCAAACGGGTGTTGGTACGGGTGGATTTTAATGTTCCCACCGAAGGCAATACCGTGACCGACGATACCCGTATCCGTGCAGCCGTTCCCACGCTCAAATATATTCTGGAACAACACCCCAAAGCAATGATTCTGATGTCCCACTTGGGACGACCCAAAGGCGAAGACAAGGCCAAAGACAAGGCCGAATTTTCCCTCAAGCCGGTTGTGCCGTTGGTGGCGGAACAATTGGGGGTCGCGGTGGCTTTTGCCGAAGATTGCATCGGAGAAGAAGCTGAACAAGCGGTAGCAAACTTGCCCGAAGGCGGGGTGGTGCTGCTGGAAAACACCCGCTTTTACAAGGGCGAGTCGAAAAATGACCCGAAAATCTCGGCACAGCTAGCGAAATTGGGCGATATTCTGGTCAATGATGCTTTCGGAACCGCCCACCGCGCCCACGCCAGTAATGTCGGCTTGGCTGACCACATGGAATCGGTGGCTGGATTTTTGCTGGAAAAAGAAATTGATTTCCTCGTCAATGCGATTGAAAGCCCCAAACGGCCTTTTGTGGCGATTATGGGCGGGGCAAAAATCATTGATAAGGTGAAAGTAATTGAATCCCTGCTGCAAAAAGTAGATTATCTGCTGATTGGTGGGGGGATGAGCAATACCTTCTTGAAAGCACAGGGCATTGAAGTTGGTAATTCGCTGGTGGATGCCGAAGCATTTGAAACTGCCAAAGAAATGGTCGCCAAAGCGGGCAATAAATTGGTGCTGCCTGTGGATGGAGTCATTGCCGATAAATTCGATAACCATGCCAACCGTCAAACCGTGGATGTACAAAATGGTGTGCCTGCGGGCTGGCAAATTCTGGATGTAGGCCCGAAAACGATTGAAAAATTCAATCAGATTCTAGCGGAAGCCAAAACAGTGGTCTGGAATGGCCCCGTGGGTGTGTTCGAGATGGACAATTTCGCGGTGGGGACAAACGCCATTGCCCATGAACTTGCCAAAATTACCGAAAAAGGCGCTGTTACCATCATCGGTGGGGGAGATTCTGCCGCCGCAATTTCCCAAGCGGGCTTGGATGAAAAAGTTACCCATGTTAGCACGGGTGGGGGAGCAAGCCTTGAACTGCTCGAAGGGCAAGAACTGCCGGGTGTGACCTCGTTGGCGAATAAATAAGCAACCGAACCGCCCAGAGTACGTAGATATAGATAGCGTACTAACCTATCTGCGACAGGGTAACAGAGTTTCTGCTGCCCTGTCCGCCTTCGGATTACTAAAATTTTACATTCGCGGGTCAGGAAATATGCTATAGTGAGGGCGATTTTGCGCGGCAAGGATTATTAAAGAATGACGTTTACTTTAGGTGAAACCGTAGGCACCTATCGGATTGTATCGCAATTGGGGCAAGGTGGGATGGCTACCGTCTATAAAGCCTATCATGCCTCCTTGAATCGTCATGTCGCCATCAAAGTGCTGCACCCCTCTTTCAATGAGGATGAAACCTTCTATTCCCGCTTCAAGCGCGAGGCACAAATCGTCGCCCAGTTGGAACACCCCCATATCGTTCCTGTCTACGATTTTTCGGAACATGCGGGCAATCCCTATCTGGTGATGAAATTCATTGAAGGCGATACCCTGAAACATCGGATTCGCCGTCAAAAAATGACGCTGGATGACACCATCAAATATATGGACGCGGTTGCCCAAGCGCTCACCTATGCCCATAACCGCGATATTTTGCACCGGGACATCAAACCATCAAACGTCATGGTGGATAAGGATGATTTCCCTTATCTTGCTGATTTTGGGCTGGCACGGATTGCATCCACTGGCGAATCCACGATGAGTCAGGATGTTCTCATCGGGACACCGCATTATATTTCACCCGAACAAGCCAAAGGCGTGAAGTCGCTTGGCCCGGCCACTGATATTTATTCGCTGGGCATTATGCTGTATGAGGTGGTTGTTGGGCGTGTGCCATTTAGCGCTGATACCCCGTATGCGATTGTGCATGACCACATTTATAAACCTTTGCCTTTGCCAACGCTGGTGAATCCGACTGTTCCTCCGGCAATTGAAATCGTGCTGCTCAAAGCCTTGAGCAAACAGCCCGAAGACCGTTATGCTTCTGCAACCGGACTCATTGAAGCCTTCAAACAAGCGGTAGCCGAATCTCAAATTAGCGAACTCAGCGCGGCAAGTGTGCGTTTGGATAAATTCGAGGAGGCTTCGGCGGCGGCAGCAGAAGTGGCTTCGCAAAAAACACCGACTCCACCGCCCACAGGTCAAATTGATGATCAACTGATGGCACACGTCCGCGCTGCGATTACCGAAGCGCTGGCAACAGAAACAGCGGCCCGTACCGAAGCGGCGATTCCTTCGCCGAATTCCTATACCCAACCTTATCCGTCTTATCCCACCTACCCAACGCCATCTCAATGGCGCAGACGGGGCGCACGACGTGGATTCTGGATGCTCTTGGGGAGCGCCGCTTTTGTATTCATCTGTATTGCGTCCCTTGCAGTGATGATTAACGCACTCAATGATCCGGTGGTGTCCAGAGGGGCAGCCCTGGCAGTAGACGAAACCGATGAGCCATTTGCCACCCCAACTGTGGTAGAAGAATTTGAAATGCTTGGCGAATTTGATGAAAATGACCTTGCCAACCTGACCGTAGAAGATGCCCAAGCCTTAGTGGAACAGTACCCCGATAACGAAGGGGCGTATATGCTGCTTTCATTCGCCTATCTTAACGCCAATGACGAACAAAAAGCCAATGAAACGCTCACCTATGTTTTGACGGAAATGAATCCATCGGCTGAAATGCTGGCACAATCAGCACAAATCACCTCCCTTTATGGTTTTTCTGATGATGCGATTTTGCTATGGTTAGCGGCTTACGAACGCAGCCCGGAAAATGCTGATATTCGAAATAATGCGGGGCAGTACATTTATCGGCAAATTAACACCGCTTCACGGGATGAACTGGGTTTTTATGCGAACGTTGCGGCGGGCTACCCGGAGTCTGCTTTCGCAAAAACGATGGAGGCCCAAGCCCGCATTGCGGCTGTACCTGCGGTTGCGGCGAATCTGGCAGTGCGTCAGCGTGAACAAATTGAGCAGGCGGTTCAAGCAGCGTTAGCAGTGGACGATTTAGCAGAAACACACCTCATCTACGGCAATTACTACGAACTCATTAAAGCGATGGAACAGGCCGAAAGTGAATGGCGTTTAGCCCGTAGTTACGCAGATGCGCCCGAATGGGTCAAACGTGAAGCCAATGTCAAACTTTCTCAACTTGAATCAACAGAAACAGAAATAGAAGGACAATAACATTTATGCGAACACCGATTGTGGCTGGTAACTGGAAAATGCACAAAACGCCTGCGGAAGCAGTTGATTTTGCCAATCAACTGAAAGCTGCCTTAGGCAACTATACCGCCGTTGAACAGGTGGTGATTCCCGCCTATGTTGCGCTGCCGGGGGTACAAGCGGCGCTGGCAGGGACAACCCTCAAAGTAGGCGCACAGGATGTTCACCACGAAGCAAAAGGCGCATTCACCAGTTCAGTCGCCGCGAGTATGCTGGTGGGCTTGGTGGAGTATGTGGTCATCGGACATTCCGAAACCCGTCAATATTTAAATGTCACCGATGAACTGGTCAATTTAAAGACCAAAGCCGCCTTAGCACAGGGTCTAAAACCGATTATTGCGATTGGCGAGAATCTGGAACAGCGCCAAGCAGGGCAGGCAGAATCGGTGTGTCAAACCCAGCTAGAAGCAGCGCTCAAGGATATTCCTGCCGATGCGCTTGCAAATATCGTGATTGCCTATGAACCTATCTGGGCAATTGGCACGGGCTTAAATGCAGAAGCAGACATGGTGAATGAATTATTTGCTGGTACGTTCCGTGTAGCGCTGGCTAATTTGTACGGAAATGAAGCCGCCCAAGCGATGCGAATTCAATATGGCGGGAGCGTTAAACCGTCGAACATGCTGGAATATATGGGGCAACCTGAAATCGACGGCGCATTGGTCGGCGGGGCATCGCTCGAATTAGACTCATTTAAACAACTAGTAGAATTAACCGCCCAAGCCAAAAATTTGGGCTAAATGAAGTGGGCGGGAAATTCCCGCCCGTTTTTTTATACGCCGCGTTGAATGGCGAGTTTGACTTCCCCGATAGCGCGGGTTACTTCAATTTCACGCGGGCAAGCCGGTGTACAGTTAAAAATGGTACGGCAACGCCAGACTCCATCCGGTTCTGAGAGAACATTCAGGCGTTGTTGGGCAGCCCCATCCCGCGAGTCGAAGATGAAGCGGTGAGCTTGCACAATCGCTGCCGGGCCAACATATTTACCGTTCGCCCAGAAACTGGGGCAGCTGGTGGTACAGCAGGCACACAAAATACATTTGGTCGTGTCATCGAATTTTTCGCGGTCTTCGATGGTTTGCAGCCGTTCGCGCCCATCCGCCGGAATTCCTTCTTTGGGAATGAAATAGGGCATGACAGCGCGGTAGTGGTCAAAGAAGGGTTCAAAATCCACCACCAAATCTTTGATCACAGGCAAGCCCAAAATCGGTTCGACCTGTACTTTGACATGATCGCCTGACCCCAATGTTTTGACCAGCAC
Source organism: uncultured Anaerolineae bacterium (assembly GCA_964639245.1). Classification (GTDB taxonomy): domain Bacteria; phylum Chloroflexota; class Anaerolineae; order Aggregatilineales; family J027; genus SB15. Next base: position 141,839 of record CAZXCU010000005.1, on the reverse strand, counting down.
TTTGCAGGCCAGCCGATTGACACCATTAATTCGCATCGCGTCTGAGCCACATACCCCATGGGCGCAGGAGCGCCGCAGGGTGAGCGTGCCGTCCTGTTCCCATTTGACCCGATGCAGAAGTTCCAGCACACGGTCAATCGGGTCAACATTGTCGAGGGTATATTCCCCCCACCATGGTTTGGTATCTTTTTCCGGGTTAAAGCGCCGGATTCGGAAAGTTACTCTCATGCTCTACTCCTAGTACACGCGCTCAGTTGGTTCGATATTCAACGAGAGGTCAACTTTGCGACTGAAGTCCATTTCTACTTGGTCGCCCTTAAGCCATGCAAAACTGTGAACCAGATAATTCACATCATCGCGTTCTTCATAATCGACACGGCTGTGACCGCCCCGGCTTTCCTTGCGTTCCAGCGCCGATTTTGCAGTAACCAATGCGACATCCAGCAGCGCTCCCAATTCCCACGCTTCCAGCAAATCGGTATTAAAGCGTGAGCCACGATCATCAATTTTGAGATCGGTTTCAAAGGCTTTTTTCAGGTCACGCAGTTTGTCTACCGCGCTGCTCATCGAGACTTCATCCCGATATACGCCCACGTCTTCCATCATGATTTGCTGCATCTGATTCCGAATTTCGTAGGGTTTGGAACGTCCATTCGCTTGACGAATACGTTCAATCTCGCCTTTGGCAAAATCGGTGGGGTTGTCTGGCAGGGGGGTGAAACTGGCATGTTTGCAGAAATCCGCCATTCGCATCCCGGCACGGCGACCAAACACAACAAGATCGGTCAAACTGTTTGTTCCCAACCGATTCGCGCCGTGAACACTCACACAGGCAACTTCACCCGCCGCATACATCCCCGTCAACACTTTGCCATCGGGGGCAGCCAGCACTTCCGAGTCAATGTTGGTCGGAATCCCGCCCATCGCATAGTGTGCAGTAGGCGCAACGGGCATGGGTTCTTTGACCGGATCCACGCCGAGATAGGTACGGCAAAAATCGAGAATATCCGGCAGTTTCGATTCGATATATGCCCCATCAATGCGGCGATTTTCGCCCGCTTCCGCTAGATAACGGTTGACGGTTTCGGGGCGAATATCCAGATGGACATAGGGTTTGCCATTAATCCCGCGTCCAGCCTTCAATTCTTGGCGGATGCTGCGGCTGACCACATCACGGCTGGCAAGGTCTTTAATGGTTGGGGCATACCGTTCCATAAAACGCTCGCCCTTGTCATTCAGCAGCACCCCGCCTTCGCCGCGTACCCCCTCGGTAATCAGAATCCCCATGCCATAGATGCCCGTGGGGTGAAATTGATAAAATTCCATATCTTCCATTGGCAAACCGCGCCGCAAGAAAATCGCCGGGCCATCTCCGGTGAGGCTGTGCGCGTTGGAGGTGGTTTGCCAGCAGCGTCCCCAACCACCTGTCGCAAAACAGATGGCTTTGGCATGGAAAACATGGAGTTCGCCCGTATCAATTTCATACGCGACCACACCACAGGCGACATCCCCATTTAGCAGAATGTCCACCACCTGAAATTCATCAAAAAAAGTGACATTTTCTTTGATGCAATTCTGGTACAGGGTTTGCAAAATCATATGTCCGGTACGGTCAGCCGAATGACAGGCGCGGCGCACCGGTTTTTTGGTGATATTGTTGGTATGACCCCCGAAGCGGCGCTGGCTGATGCGTCCTTCTTCGGTACGGTCAAAGGGCAAACCCATATGCTCCAGTTCGATAATGGCATCAATCGCATCTTGCGCCAGTACCCGCGCTGCGTTCTGGTCGGTCAGAAAGTCGCCCCCCTTAACCGTATCATAGGCGTGCCATTCCCATTTGTCTTCTTCAAGGTTGCCGAGCGCCGCGCCAATGCCACCTTGGGCCGTTCCGGTGTGGCTGCGGGTCGGATACAATTTGCTGATAACCGCCGTTTTGACCCCACGACTGGCATATAAGGCTGCCATCAAACCCGCACCGCCAGCCCCCACCACAAGGGCATCAAATTGATGAATTTTGTCTGCCAATTCCAATACTCCTCTACAATAAATCTACCGACTGCCTAAGATGTCTTGTGCCATCGCTTCGGCGGTGGTTTCCACCCCCGCAATCAGCGCTGCCGAACCGACCAGAATCAGCCCCACTGCGCCAAAGACAATTGCCCAATTTAATGCTCGCCTGACTACCCGGTTATGAGCGTAATCATTGACTACTAAGGACAGCCCATAAAACCCATGCAGGACGATTAAGCCAAGCAACGCTCCGTCGTATAAACGCCACACAGCGACACCTGCAACAAGATAATCCCATCTGTCCCCCACAAATTCGACAGCCGTGCCACTTTCGTTGACGAGGTTTGTGCCGACCACATCCCCGCCGGCTTTGGTGATGTCAAATACGCCGAGAATAACGTGCATCGCGGCGAGATGTCCAAAAACTAAGGGCAGGATGAGCAAACCCGATACCCGCATAAAACGCCAGAACCACACATCAATCTGGCTGGGACGACGGGCAGCAGGAGCAGGGTCGGACAACTTTTCGCCAGTGATGAGGGCATACAGAAACGACAGCGCAAGGGCAGCAGCAACAATCACCACAAAACCAATGGCAAATTGGGCTTGGGTTTTTGCCAATTCTGCCAACGAGACAAATTCGGGGTCGGTGTCATAGTGATCCAGCACATGCCCGAACATCAGCACGAACACCGGCACGAGAATCACCCCCACCACCGCAAAAACAATGAGCGCGGCGGTTTGCTGCAAATGCCACAGATGAGGCCGTGCATCAAGGAAAATGATCCGGTAGCCGTTGATAGCATGGTAGACCACCGCCGCCACGAGAAAAAATTCTCCGATGGTGAACAGGGGGCTTTGATATTCCGCAATCGCTTTTTCATACAAATCGGGGTAAAAAGCTGCCCACGAGGTATCTATCACATGCAAACACATAAAGAGAACAACGCCCAGGCCAGACAGACGGTGGAAAACCCAACTCCACTGTCCTAATTTGCCCCGATAGCGCAGCACCTCCGTAACAGTCGTTACAATTGTCGCCATATCCGACTTACTTCCTCCAACACTCAAAAATTATTGAAAAAATCTGAACTTGTGATCAAATGCTTAACTTCCCAGAATGGTTTTAGTTAAAATAAAAGGGTATTTAACACAGGTTAAATTTAGATTTGTGAAAATTATATCATTCGCCCATACCTCTCGCAAAAGTTTGTGGTCTCTCTCTTTTACCCGATTTGTATTCCATGATAAAGTGAACTTATGCACGATTTAGAACGGTATGGTCTCACTCCCGAAGATTTGCCTCTGTGGCTGCGTCCCAAACAAGGTCGGCTTGATTATGCCCTGTTTACCGTGATTTTGCTATGCTTGGTGGTCGCGTGGGCATGGGTCAGCGAAGATGGTTTGCCCAACACGATGGGGGCATGGGAGCAAATTTTTCGCATTGCGGAAATCTCGGACAGTGTACAAGAAGGGGATTTATACCCGCGTTGGGCAGCCCGCTATCATTTTAGTTATGGCTCGCCTATTTTTAATTACCTTGCTCCTGCACCCTATTATCTGGGCGGCATCCATTATCTGCTTACCCAAACCAGCCCACATTTGAGTCTCCAGTTTTTAATGGTCTTGTCGATTGTTATGACGGGAACAGGGATGTTTTTGTTCGGGCGGCGGCGCTGGGGGGCTGTGGCGGGTTTTTGCGCCGCGCTCATCTATCTTATGTCTCCACCCCTGCTGCTGACAGTGCCTTACCTCACCGTCAATTTACCGTTGTTATTTGCGGCGGGGGTTTTTCCCTATTTCCTCTGGTCACTTGACCGTGTATTAACCGCCGGCGATGGACGCGATATTGGGCTGCTGGTTATCCTGACAGCCTTACAAATCACCTCCCATACCTTGATGGGTGGATTGTTTCTGGCAATAGGGGTCATTTGGCTGGTGTGGCTATGCCTGATTGAACGGAAGAAGGCTTTTTTCAGCACATGGGCCGGGCTTGTTGGTGGAATCTTGCTTTCGGCAATTTATTGGCTGCCTGCCCTGCTAGAACGCGAGGTGGTTGACTGGCAGCCCTTTGAAGAAATTCACCGACCTTTGCGCCTGACCGAAGTGCTAGGGCTGCTGCCCTTGCAGGATTTTCTGGTGTTTAATCCCGATTATGGTGGTGGGATTGGTTTAGCCGCATGGACACTCTTTCTATTGGGTGGGCTGATTTGTCTTGCCGAACTGCCCTATCCGGTTGCACGAAAAAGCGTGTTCCCCCTTGTACCTTTTATGGTGATTGCTCCCGTGCTGCTGTGGATTGCGACTCAGACCGAAAGTGCGTGGCTGGATTCGGTGACTAAATTTCCAGCGCTTTCTCGTCAAGATTTGCTTGTACCGATGGTCGCTTGTGGCGCATTGGTCGGGGCGCAAGGAGCGCGGGCAATTGACACTTATTTACTCCATCCTATTATCAAAATTCCCTTGTTGCTGCTGCTCGTTGGGGGAATCATCGGGGCATCGCTGCATGTCATCCAACCGCCACCATTTGTTCCTTACCGGGTCGAAAATGCGACGGAAGCCCACTTAGAAGCCGAACTCCGCGGGAGTTTTAGCGGCTCGTTTCGTACAGGCCAACTTTTGCCTGTAGATACCGATGTGTTGCCCGCCCCCTCATTTTATCTCCTTGACTCCTACAAACGTGGACAGGTCGAAAAATTGGATCGCAGCAGCCAACTTGTCCGTTCTGATATCGCCATCTTTTCGCATGGCCCTACCCATGACCGTTTACGCTTGACCATTTTTGAACCCAATACCACACTTGAATTTTTAACCTTGAATTTTGCGGGTTGGCGGGCGGAATTTCGGAATGAACCCGTTGCCCTCACCAGCGCTCCCCGGACGGGTCTCATCCAAGTGACGCTGCCAGAAGGCCGCGCTGTACTTGACCTCACCCTCAGCTTCACCCCACCACGCAGCGTGGGAACATTGTTGTCGGTTTTAACCTTGTTTGTGCTGCCTGCGGTGATGTTTTTATGGCGCAAGCCCCTTTTGATGGGAGTCTTGGAAACGCGTCAAGCCATGCTCATCACCATTTTTTTGTGCCTTATTTCGGTAGCAGGCATCACATTTGCGAGAGATGTCATGCCCATCGAGTCGCGCTTAACAGGCATAAAAAGCTATCCACTCGTTTTTGAGGGGGGAGTCGATTTACTGGGCTATCATACCGAGACCTCGTTTTTGCAGCCCAATCGTGTCTATCCCTTGACTTTTTACTGGGAGGCCAGCCGTCCCAACCTGCCCGACTATCGTATTTCAGTCCAGTTAGCCGAAAAAAATACGGGGGAAATTCTCTGGTCAGAGACTCACCGCGCACCGGGCGGCTGGCCTACGAGTTATTGGATAGTGAATCGCTATGTACAGGATACCTACTGGATGCAGATTCCTGAAAATGTGGCCTCTGGCAGCTACCAAGTAACGCTCCAAATCCTCAATTGCGAAAGCACGCTCATTTACACCTGCGAAACAACTTTGCCTTTGCAAGCTTTTGAAGCACGGGGGAATCCGCTTGGAGACAAGGTTATGCTGCCAATTACGTTGACGGTGCGTTAGGGTATAATCGCCGTACTTTTGGAAAGTAAGTCAATGCACAAACGCGAACGGCTGGAAAAAACAATCGTAGGGGAGACAACAGACCGTGTACCGGTGGTGTTGTGGCGACATTGGCCCGGCGATGACCAACGGGCTGTTGATTTTGCCCAAGCGACTCTACATTTTCAGCAGCAGTGGGATTTTGACTTTGTGAAAGTGACCCCCGCCAATACCTACAGTTTGGTAGATTATGGGTTGCAAGACAGTTGGCAAGGCAGTGACGAAGGAAACCGAGGCATTACCCGCCCATTGGTTGAGCGTTCCTTAGAATGGACAGAACTTCGCAAACTTGACCCTACACGCGGTGCATTAGGGATTCAATTGGATGCGCTCGCGTTAATCAAAGAAGGGTTAGGCGAAGCAGTCCCTTTTATCCAAACCGTTTATAGCCCATTAACACAGGCGGAAGGATTGGCGGGGCGCGAACGGCTTCTACGCGATATGCGCCTGCATCCTGATCGGGTCAAAACGGGGTTAAATCTCATTACCGAGAATTTGCTGCGCCAGCTAGATTCCATGCAAAAATCGGGCATTGCTGGCATTTTTTATGCGATTCACAATGCCAGTTACCATGTCATGAGTCGGGCTGAATATCAAGAATTTGGCGAACCCTACGACCTGCGGATTTTTAAACTGTTGCCTTCGCGCTGGTGGTTGAATGGGGTTTATCTTTCAGGGAAATCGCCAATGTTAGACGCGGTTTCAGGGTTGCCAGCTCAAATTATTTGCTGGCATGACCGCCTAAGTGATATTGATTTACGGCAGGGGCAGGTCAAATTTCGTGGTGCAGTGTGTGGTGGATTATCACGGGATGAAGTCAACCTCGGCACGCCCGGAGCAATCCGCGAACAAGCCCGCGATGCCATTGCACAGACCTATTCCCGACGGTTTATTTTGTCTACCGCGCAAAATTTGATGCAAACCACCCCCCTTTCTAACATGCGGATGGTGCGGCAGGTGGTTGAGCCAACAGGATAATCCTTATGAGTCATCGTGTTATCGCGGGACGCGCCAAAGGGGTGCGACTCAAATTAGTGCCGGGCGACTCAACCCGCCCGATTATGGATAAGGTCAAAGAAGCCCTATTCAGCATTTTAGGCAATGTGGTCATTGAGACCCGCCTGCTCGATTTATTTGCTGGAACAGGTGCGGTGGGGATTGAAGCCCTGAGTCGGGGTGCGGAGTGGGTGACGTTTTTAGATATTAACCGCGCTGCCATCACAACTATTCAAGACAACTTAAAGGCAACCAAGTTGGGGGAAGATGCCGAAGTGCTGCGGCAGGATGCGTTTGAATTTTTGCAACGCACTCCTGTTGACCCCTACGAAATTATTTATATTGCGCCGCCGCAGTATAAAAAAATGTGGCAAAAAGCGCTGCTGCTGTTAGATGCCAACCCTGCCTTGCTTGAGCCGGACGCGCTAGTGATTGTGCAAATAGACCCGCATGAAAAAGAAACGCTGGAATTAAAAAATCTGGTTGCGTATGATGAACGGGTCTACGGCAATACCCTATTGTGGTTTTTTGAATATCAGACCCCAGAAGAAAGTCAATCTGATGAGCCAGCCAATTCATGAACGTATTGAACATGCGGTGGAAGAAATTCTGGTCGCATTTGATGTTGACCATCCCCCTGTGCCTGTGGAGTTGATGCTTCGTACCCCCCCAGACGGGATGTGGGATGGCTTTGATTTAACAGAACTTTCTGCGAGCTTTTTGTCCCTGAGTGACCGCTTTGCCCCGCGTATGTCGGTGGTGCGGTTGCTGGCACGTAATATTGCCCGCAGCGATTGGGGGAAACAGCGCGAATTACACAATATCCCTAGCGACGGTGATTTGATTCGCTATTTTGCGCGGGCAATTGTGATGCCAAAGCGCATGTTAGGGACAATCGAAAAACCAACACCCGCGCTGTTGAGCAGTCGGTTTGAAGTACCGGAGCAGGATGCCAAAGCACGGCTGAAAGATTTAGGCTACACTGACGATGAGAAATAAAAAAATCCCACACCGAAGGTATGGGATAAAGCGGGCGACGAGATTCGAACTCGTGACCTACTCCTTGGCAAGGAGTTGTTCTACCACTGAACTACGCCCGCGTAGATATGAATTATTCTATGCGAGCCGGTGTGGTTTGGCAAGGGTTTTTTTCAAAATTGCATATAATATTTTAAGGTCAGTAATCGGAGGCGCAGGGTATGCAGCATCGGATATGTGAACTGGGCGAAACCATCTCAGTCGTGGATGAAAAAGCTAACTTAATCATCGAGAGCAGCGCCCTCACCAATATAGGGCAGGTTCGGCATAATAACGAAGATAATGTCCAACTTTGGGTCATGGATGACATCACGCTGGGGTTAGTGGCGGATGGCATGGGCGGAGCAGCCGGGGGAGAGGAGGCCAGCCGTCTAGCGGTTGAAACTGTCCAGACCGATTTTGTTGATTTCATGCCGAACAGTGCCAGTCTCCATGACCAGCTTGAAGACCAGTTGTTCCAAAAACTGCGGGAGGTTTTTAACCGCGCCAATCAGGTTGTTTTGGAACGCGCCGCCGAAGATTATGAACTAACGGGGATGGGGACAACCGCCACGATGGTTTTGGTACGCGGGGATGAAGCCATTTTTGCTCATATCGGTGACAGCCGTGCTTATCTCATTGATGCACAGACCCACAGCATCACCCAAGTGACCGAAGACCATAGTTTTGTCGAAGCGCTGTTGGCCTCCGGGCATATTACCCCTGAACAGGCGGCGATTCACCCTTTGCGAAATGTTCTCTACCGTGCTTTGGGTCAAAAAGATGAAACAGACACTGATATTGAAATTTATAAACATTCTCTCAAAATTGGCGATAGAGTCATTTTGTGTTCCGATGGGCTGACCCGGCATTTACAAAATCGTGAAATTGCTGCCATTGCTATGGATTCAGATTCACCGGGTCTGATTGGCGAACGTCTGATTGCTTTAGCCAATGAGCGCGGCGGGGAAGATAACGTGAGCGTCATTGTAATGGTGGTTAAGAGTCGGTGAGTTCCGTCTGGTACGATTTTGCTAAGTTCGGTAGTCTTACTCATATACTTGAAGTGAAGGACAACCTATGAAACGACTCCTCGTTGCACTATTGATCTTGCTAACGGGTGTAAGCGGTGTTTTTGCTAGCAATGATTCACCCGCCCCGGCATCAGGCAGGTATCAGGACGGCCCCCCTGTTCAACAAATCGAAGTCAATTTTGGCGTGGTCGGTGGCTACCGCTATCTACGGGTTTCGGGTGAACGGGTGCCTGTGTATGATGCACCCGGTGGCAGTGGCAAACTGCTTTACCGTTTTCGCGGTGGATACGATTTTGTGACTCCACGCGGTCAAGAGGGCGATTGGATTGAAATTAACCCCGGCGAATGGGTGCAGGAAGACAATCTTGTTGAAGTGTTTCCCTCCTATTTTCGTGGGGTGCAGGTGCTGGCGGAACCGGCGGTTCCCTTTGGCTGGATTCTTGTCACGCACTACGCTAGTGATGCCCCCGGTGGGGCGGAACGCAAAGATGACCCCAACTTCCGCGTCGAACGTTACACCATCAGCAATTTTTACAATGCTACCGTTGCAGGCGATGGGCTGCGCTGGTATGACATCGGTGGAGGACGGTGGGTGCGTCAAACCTATGTTGGTAAAGTGCAGCGTGTGGGCAACCCCGGTATCAGTGGACGGTGGGTGGCGGTAGACCTATATGAACAAACGCTGGTGGCTTATGAAGGCGATGCGATGGCCTTTGCGACACTCGTGTCCTCCGGTTTGCCCGGCAATGACACCAACCCCGGTGTGTTTGATGTCTGGGCGCGGAAAACTAACGGCGCAATGAGTGGGCTGGAAGGCGGATATGGCAATTACCGCTTGGAGAACGTGCCTTACGCCATGTATTTTGACGGAGACATTAGCTTACACGGTACATACTGGCATAACGGCTTTGGCTATCGTCAGAGTCGCGGGTGTGTCAATGTCACTATCAGTGATGCACGCTGGTTGTATGACTGGTTGGGCGAGAGCGGCAAGGTTTACGTCTATTACAGTCAGTCATATTAAGTTTAACCCCCAAATAAGCGAGCATGTTACCATCGGATTCCACCAATGATACTTTTCTGCGAAAACGGTAAAGTTATTATTGTGTGATTGGGTGGTAACATTAACTTTCTTGAGAAACCATCTGAATGGAATCAAAATAGGCTGCTGCGGGGTATACCAACAAAAAATCCGCCTGTTCAGCGGACTTTTCTAAAATTCTCGCAAAAAGATTATTTTTTACGCAAAATCGCGAAGCTGACGGGAACGACGCGGGTGGCGCAACCGACGCAGCGCTTTGCCCTCAATCTGGCGAATCCGTTCACGGGTCAGGCCAAATTTCTGTCCAACTTCTTCCAGTGTGTAGCAGCGCCCATTCAACAGGCCAAAACGCAAGCGCAAAATGCGAGCTTCTCTGGGGGAGAGGGTGGCAAGCACTTCTTCAACTTTCTCGCGCAGCATATTTTGATAGGACAATTGGGCGGGCGTGGGGGTGGTGATGTCTTCAATAAAACTGCCTAATTCGCTGTCTTCATCTTCCCCTACCGGGCGTTCCAAGCTGAGAGGTCGCCACGAGACTTTGAGCATCCATTGGACTTTGCGCGGGTCTAAATCCATTTCTTCGGCAATTTCTTCGGCAGTCGGTTTCCGTCCGTTTTCCTGTTCAAGCTGGCGAGCCACCTTGTAGAGCATCCGAATACGGTCTGACATATGGACGGGTACACGGATGGTACGGCCTTGATCGGCAATAGCGCGGGTAATCGTCTGACGAATCCACCATGTCGCATAGGTGCTAAAGCGGAAACCGCGTTTGTAATCAAATTTTTCAACCGCTTTCATCAAGCCCAAATTGCCTTCTTGAATTAAATCAAGGAAAGGCACACCCCGCCCCATATATTTTTTGGCGATGCTCACCACTAGACGGGTGTTGGCTTTGATGAGGTGGTCACGGGCATCTTGCCCATCGTGAATAGCGGCATGGATGTCTTCAATTTGTTCGGGGGATGCGGCGGTTTTATCCAGCTTTTTGAGGCGTTTTTCGGCTTTGACCCCAGCTTCAAGGCGCTTGGCGAGGGAAATTTCCTCATCGGTGGAGAGCAGCGAAACCCGCGCCATTTCTTTGAGATACAATCCTACGGTGTCATCCGACGAAACATCGCTTAGATCTAACTCGTCCTCATCCTCATCTTCGAGATCTTCAAGGTCAATGTCCGAGTCGTCGGTATCACTTTCATCCACAAAAAACTCGTCATCATCCATAAACAGCGAATCCAACGAGTCCCCACAGTCGTTGAATTCATCCATCATGTCGGCATCCATGAAATTTTCCGTGTCTGAGAAATTAGACATAGACTTTCCCCTATTCCTTGTTAACTTTTATCTTTGTTGGAAAGTTGCTTTTGTAAATCGGATAAAACAGACCAGCGCGGGTCAATCGCATCTGCCGCGCAGTCACATGTTTCTTCGTTCCAATTTTGTCCACAACTGGGACACAAGCCCTTACAATCGGGACGACAGAGGGATTGCTGTGGTGTGTTCAAAATGGCTTCTTCGCGCACAATCGGCGCAAGGTCAAGCATACGATCATCGCCAATCACATAGGGATCTTCGACATGGTGATTAACAATTTGGAAGATTTCTTCTAAATCCAGCATGAAGTGGGTGGAAATTTCATCCAAACACCGACTACATTCATCCGGCATTTGTCCCTGCAAGTGTCCCTGCACAAGCAAGCCTTCGGAGGTGCGGGTTAAGCGCAACACACCCTGTAAATTGTCGACTGTGAAATCTGGGGTAACGCGGATGGGGTCAGCAAAATTCAGGGGAATTTCGCGGCTAAAGCCGGGGCCTTCTGCCGCAATGAACCCAACATTGATTTTGAGGACACGGGCATTCAGATAAGATTGTGGGTTCATAAATCAATAACAACCCTTCTGCAACTATGAAAATCTAATGAACTGTTCACAGAGGGCTTTACCCCTTTGAACCATCGTGGGATGTTCAGTTCGGTTATTCTTATCTGGCTTCCGCTACGCGAGGGTAACAGGAACTTTTATATGAATCTAATATTTATCATTCTATGAGGTTCAAAAGTTTGTGTCAATATTTGTCACAACAGTTGAACGCAAAACAAACTGATTCTTAATGATATTTTTACAGTTTTTGACAATAGGGGGGTATCTGTGAAGGAATTTTGTATGAGGGGTTGGCAGATAAAGGTTACAATAGCCAGCTAAAATTTGAAAGTATCCATAATATGCCAATCATTGAAACAAATTTTGGGACATTTTTTTATGCAGAATTTGGGGCAAAAATTGTCACATCTTTTCCGGTTATTTTGATTCATGGCGCAGCAAGCAGTCATCTTGGCTGGTCAGGTGAACTTCGTCGCCTGCCCAACCATCGCGTTTTAACCCTCGATTTGCCGGGACATGGACGTGCGACAGGACAAGGGTGTAACTCGATAAAAAAATACAGTCAGGCAGTGTTGGCGCTGCTGGATGCGCTGGCGATTCCTCAGGCTGTTTTTATGGGACATAGCATGGGCGGGGCGATTGCTTTACAGTTAGGGGCAGATGCGCCACAACGAACAGCGGGTCTGATTTTGATGGGTACAGGGGCGGCTTTACCGGTGAGTCCATTTATTTTAGAGAATATTTTAACCAATAAACAGACGGTTATCGAAAAAATTAATCAATGGTCATGGGCGCAAACAGCCAAGCCTGACCTGCAAGTATTGGGATTAAAGGCGCTGGAAGCTGTACCAGCGGCAATTATTCATGGGGACTACACCGCCTGCCATCATTTTGACCTACGCGATTCCTTAGCCAATATTCATTTACCCGCGCTGGTGATTGGTGGGACATTGGATAAAATGACCCCGATGGTTGCCAGTCAATTTCTGGCAGCCAATTTGCCAGAGGCCACTCTCAAAATCGTGGAGGGCGGTGGACATTGGATGATGCTAGAACAAACAAAGGTGGTAGCGGGTTATGTCTCTGCGTGGCTGGCGGAAAACGCCTTCCAAAAATGAAATTACTCTGTGGGAAGATGGCAAACAACGGCTTGTGGCTTCCAGCAGTCAATCCCATTTACGGGTGTTCAAAGTGGAAGCCCCTGTGACGGTTTTTGTGCGGGGAACGAAGTGCAAAGTGACCGTGCAATATCATGAAGTGGAACAGGTGGAGCTTCATGCTCATCTGGTATGGGCATTTGGGCTGAAATTTGTTACCGAACAGGACGAAGCAGGCGTGTATATTGTGGCAAAGCGACGACGCTTTTGGGGGTGGATCTCGCGGGCAGAATTTGTGCTGCGCGTGCCAGCTTATGCCAATTTAGCCTTTAGTGTGACTCCCGGTACAGTCAATCTGGAAAATGTTACCGGGGTTGTCAATATTTCCCCCCTGACCCGTCCAATTCCACTCAGCCTATCCCAAATTCCAAAGGGCGATTAGAATTTTGATGCTCGCCCAACTTGTGAGGTAACAGCATGTCCATTCGTGAAATTATCACACCCGACAATGAAATTCTACGGCAAACAGCCCAACCTGTGAGCGCCTTTGATGACCCGCAATTGCAGGTACTGATTGATGATATGGTCGAAACCATGCTGGATGCACCGGGCGTGGGGTTAGCCGCCCCGCAGGTAGCGGTGAGCCAGCGTGTGATTGTGGTGCGCCTATCGGATGATGAAGAATCCCAAAAAGAGTATGGGGATGAGGCAGGTAAACTCTACGTGATGCTTAATCCTGAAATCACCCAAGCCTCCCGTTTGATGGTCGAGGGCATAGAAGCGTGTCTGTCTCTGCCTGGTTATTTCGGCTCAGTTGACCGTCATGAGACCATCACAGTCAAAGGCTTTGACCGTCATGGCAAACCCGCCCAGGTCAAAGTTAAGGGTTGGCTGGCACGGGTGTTTCAGCATGAAATTGACCATCTGGACGGCATTTTGTACATTGATCGGGCTAACGAAGTCTGGGAAGCAGGCGAAGATGAGGAAGAAACGGAAGAAAGTTAATGCTATCACCTTATTTTTAGGAGAAACAAGAGATGGCTGAAAACCCTGAAAAATCCCTTGCGCCCATGCCCGAACAAAAAATTGAAAATTGGGTCAATACTGCTTATCGTGCCACGATCATTGGCGTAGTGGTGCTAAGTGGTATTTATGCGTTTTTCCCCATAGACGCGATTCCAGATTTTATTCCAATTGCAGGGCAAACCGACGATATAGCAACTTTGCTGGCAGGCGGTGGGTCGTTGACCTTTCTCACGATGGTTCGCACCCTTTTTCTGGCAATTATGCGCCGTCCGCGTGTGCGCGTGGGTTGCCTTGTGGTGTTTGCCTTTATCAGCATTTTGATGATCGGCGGAACGCTGCTGGCATTTTTTGGATTATATACCCTGATTTCGTAAGCGCGAAAAACTGTCAGGATAGGCAAAATCCAGCTTGCCAAAACAAACGACCTTCAAGTTGTTCGGCTCAATTGGTAAGCCAAATTGTGTTTCGATACCCCCTACAGCCTCAGAATCGGAAATTGTTAGATTTTGATCTGTAATATTTTTGCCCTTCTTCCGATTTATCTCACGAAAGGTAAACGCAATCTGATTGAAGGGAATGAAACGCAATGAAACTCAAAAAGACACTCCTCAGTTTCTCGGTTCTCGGTTTAGCCGCTTTGCCCCTCGCCCGCCCCGCCCAAGCCGATGATGCGGTGCGGGTAGAATTTGAAGGCACTATTCGGGCAGTCTATGCCGACCTGTCTTTTGAAATTGATGATATGTGGGTGGAAGCTGACCAAGTGGATGATTTTGCTGCACTCCAAACGGGTGTGGTGGTACGGGTGGAAGGCACGCTGGATGATGATGGAGATGTGACCGCCGAAGAAATCAAACCGCTGGATTTGGATGATGATGAAGTGGACATCAAAGGCGTTGTAACCGATATGGATGATGACCGCCTTGTGATTGATGACACGTATGAAATTGAAATTTCCGAAGCCGAAATCGAAGATGACCTTGAAGTTGAAGATGCAGTGATTGTACGGGCGGAAGTCTCTGAAGATGACGGCACTCTCGAAGCCAGCCATGTAGAATCGCTTGATGATGATGGCTTTGACCGCGATGATGTGGAAATCATTGGGACACTGCAAGAAAAAGATGATGACTCTGTAACCTTGGGTGGTCTGGAAATCAGCACGGATGATGTCGAAGATGACCTTGAGGTAGGCGCTTTGGTGACAGTGCAAGTCAGCGATGATGACGGAGACGACCAGCAAGAAGCGGTTGTGCGTGATTTCGATGATGACGATGGCAGCAGCAATCAATCGAATAACACCAGCAACAATACTTCGACGAACACGAGCAGCAATCAGTCTAACAACACCTCTAATGACAGCAGCGATGATGGTTCGGACGATGACAGCAGCAATCAGTCCAACAACACATCGAATAACACCTCTAATGACAGCAGCGATGATGGTTCGGACGATGACAGCAGCAACCAGTCCAACAACACATCGAATAACACCTCTAATGACAGCGGCGATGATGCTTCGGACGATGACAGCAGCAACCAGTCCAATAACACATCGAATAACACCTCCAATGACAGCAGCGATGATGCTTCGGACGATGGCAGCAGCAACCAGTCCAACAATTCGTCAGATGACCATAGCTCGGATGATGACTCTGGGGATGACGACGACGGCGAAGATGATAACGACGACTAAGTGACCCGACGAAAGACGGTTTCTGGTAAAGCGGTGGTGAGGGATTTCCCTCACCATTTTTTGATTACCCGCCCATCACGCGGGTATATAATTCATGCAAAATTCGCAGCGTCATAAAGTGACGCAGCGTTGAGCCGAATAGGGTTTCTTCCCCGGTAAAAGCAATTACCCCATCGCTACGAGTGGAAAGATTATACCCATCACCCGGAATCGTCCCTTGATTAGGCAATTTAGACGCTTCGCGCTGAAATTCAACCAGAGGGACTTGATAGACAGAAGCGACTGTCCGAATGACCCCGTTATACTGGGCGGCAAGTCCGGCGGCGGGGTGGTCACTGGCGAGCGAAAAAGTCGTTAGCACCGGAATCACCCCATTTCCCACCAATGTTTCGATGATGAGGTCGTAATTTTCGCGGGAGTCGCGGAGCGTATAATTGGCAATATCACCCAACCCAAAATAAATAATAGCAATACTCGGCTTGGCAGTCCGAATCGCACAATCAAGAGGCGTTTCTTCTGCCGAACATCCCAGCGCCGGTGATAACGATTTATCTAGCACTTTGCCCGTATCAAAATTATTCTGGGCAGCGGCGCTCACAGTGCAGAGTGACCCGCCAAAAAAATCTAAAGTGGCTTGAAATTGAGGATAACTACCAAGATTATAGGCATTGTAGGTAAATGCACAGAGAAATCCAAAGCCCGTCGCATTAAATTGATTACCGGCGTTGTTGCTGTCGCCAATTTTAATCAGTACGTTGGGATTGTTTTCTAAGCGCTGCCCGCGTTGAAAGGTCTGGCTGCTGCGGCGGATAACCCCACCCGAAAGCAAATTCCCCAGGGTAGCGGCGGTAATCGTTTCGCCTTCAGCAATCAGATTCCCAAAAGTTTCTTCGCTGACCGGCAGTTCTTCGATGAGAAAATTCAAGGTGAGGTACGATGCGGACACCCAACCACGTATGTTGCCATCGCGGGTACGTCCTAGAATCCACTGATTCGCTGAGTCGCGCCCTTCAGCAATCATTTCGGTATTCTGGGACACTTTATTGAGAACACTGCTATTAGTGGTAGGCGCAGCACGAACATTTAAATCGGTAGTCGTCACGGCGATTCTTTCGGGTTGGGCATGAATCCCGGCAAAACTGAACAATCCCACCAACAACACAAGGAGGAGTTTTTGACTCATAGATTTCTACCTAACGCAGATGTTTGTTGTAATCCATATCAAACCACATGGCAAAAAAGGCGGCTTGTACCGCATTCGTAAACGCAAAAAGGGCTGCCAGCGCGTTAATTTGCGGGATGACTCCGTTAAAGTACCAGAGTAACCCCAACCGCACCCCTAATACTGCGCTAAAAACGAACATGATCCATGAGAGGAGATAGAAAAAGACAAGCGGGTGAAAATCACGCAGCACATACTTTACCCACATCCGCCACAAAAACCAGCGCAACAGCAGCAGCGACAGGCGCGGAATTACGTTGCTAATCCGAATGCCGGAAACCGCATTTTCATGATAGACCGCTTTGATCGGAATATCCCGCACCACCGCATTCTGAACATTCAGCATCACCAGCAGATGATTCGGATAGCCATAACTTTTCCAGAGATTATCCAAGTCAAGGCGTTGCAGGGCTTTCCGCGAAATGACCGTGTAACCGGTTTGCGAATCAATCACATGCCAGTAACCGGAGGCAATTTTGGTGAGCATCGAAAGTGCTGCATTACCCATAAACCGTATTTTGGGGATTTTTTCCCACGGGGCATCATCCAGATAACGGTTGCCTTTGGTGTAATCGGCCTGTCCTTGTGCGATGGGATCAAGCAGGGCGGGCAAGTTGCTTGGATCCATCTGGTCATCACCAGCCATAACGGTTACCGCGTCCATCTCATCGAGCAATGCTTGACGGTAGCCAGTGATAATTGCCCCCCCAACCCCTTGATTCACAAGATGGCGCAGCAGTTTGACCGGACGGGTTGCTTGTGGAAGGAAATTTTCAACGATTTCAACCGTGTTGTCTTTGCTGCAATCATCCACCACGTAAATCATATCTACGTAGGCAGGCATTTTCCGAATGACACTTTCAATATTTTTAGCTTCGTTATAGCAGGGGACAACCACCCCCACTTTTAAACTATCGTACAACCGCGCTTCCTCGCTATTCAGCAGGCCAGCATTTTAGCATATAATTTTTGAGTTTTTGAGTAAGGGTGTGTTATGCCAAAAGTCAGTGTGGTGATGGCGGTTTACAATGGGCTGCCCTATCTTGCGGAGGCTGTTGCCTCCATTTTGAACCAAACTTTGACCGATTTTGAATTTATCATCGTCAACGATGCCTCCAATGATGGAACCTCCCAAGTGCTGCACCAATTTGAGGACTCGCGGCTTAAAATTGTGGATTTACCTCAAAATGAGGGGCAAACCGCCTGTTTAAATCGCGGGTTGCAGATGGCAACTGCCCCATTCATTGCCCGTCAGGATGCGGACGATCTGTCCAAACCAACCCGTTTGGCACAGCAGGTGGCTTTTTTTGAAGCACATCCCGATTATTGGCTGCTTGGCACAGCCGGCGATTTGATTGATGACAAAAATCGGGTCACAGGGCTTGATCAAAAACCTCTAACGGATGCAGCCGTGCGCGAAGTTTTTGCCAGCCACAACAACTGCTTTTTTCATGGTTCGGTCATGTTCCGACGGGAAGTGCTGGAAAAAATCGGTTTGTATCGGGAAGGGTTTCGCGCCTCGCAAGATTATGATATGTGGCTGCGAATTGCGGAAACTGGCAAGGTCGCCAATCTACCGGAGGCGCTGTATCAATATCGGTTGCACGCGGGGCAAATGACCTTCACCAGCTATTACCGCATGAAGGCGGAATGGAAATTGGCACAAGAATTGGCACAGGCACGGGCGACTAAACAGGATGATTCGGCGGAATATGCGGCGGGGTCACAAGCGCTCCGGGAAAAATTTACCCATTTTGTGCCGACTTCTCAGGAAAAACGGCGAGCAATGGCAGAACTCTGGCGGGGCAAAGGCGTGGCCTACATGAACAGCCAAAACTACCTGCCGATGGCTTACTGCCTTTTGCGTGCTTTTTTGTATGAACCGGATAACCCCGATTTCTGGCGCGGGGTGCGGAATCATTTGCCGCTATGACATCCCTCAAAAATACCCATCTCATTTTATTTTTGACCGCCGGGGCAAGTCTCAAAGAATGGCATAGAGTCGGCTTTCTCTCGCGGGAAGCGGAATTGTACCTGCAATTATTGCCGCATATGGGTAGCATTGCGTGGGTGACATACGGCGGAAAATCAGAGTTAGACTATCAGCATCTCATTCCCGGCATTGAAATTCTCTACAATCGCTGGAAACTGCCGATTCAAGTCTATATTCAGCAAATGGCATGGCTGCACCGTGCCGCCTTTGAACGGGCGACCCTGTTCAAATCGGAGCAAACCGGCGCAGTCGAAGCGGCGTTGCATCTGTCGCAGCATTTTGGCAAACGCTTGATTGCCCGGAGTGGATTTTCGCTGGCGTTGTTTGTGCAATATGAACCTCATGCCTATGAAGCAAGTTATGAGTCGATTCTGGCGCTGGAAAAAAAGAGTTTTACCGCCGCCCAGCAAATCGTGGTCACAACCGACGAAATGCGCCAGACCGCGATTCAAACCCATGCGCTTTCTCCCGATAAAATCCGCGTGATTCCCAATTTCATTAACACGAAACGTTTTTTGCCGTCCGAAAAGACAGACAAAAAACCGCTGATTGTGTTTGTCGGGCGGCTGACGTACCAGAAAAATGTTGAAAATTTACTCACGGCGGTTGCGCCACTTCACAACGTTGACGTGGAAATCATCGGTAGCGGGGAATTACAGGATGGGTTGGCGCGTCGCATCCAGCAGGAAAATTTACAGCATGTCAAATTGTTAGGGAATATCCCCAACGCGGAACTGCCCGCCAAATTTCACCAAGCGACTTTGTATGTGCAGCCTTCTCACTATGAAGGCCATCCCAAAACCATTTTTGAGGCGATGAGCAGTGGTCTGCCGGTGGTGGTGGGCAATGCACCGGGTATTCGTCAATTTATTCAGCATGGCGAAACAGGCTGGCTGTGCGACCCAGACCCCGATTCGATTCGGGCGGGGATTGAAACCCTCCTATCGGATGCCGGGCTGAGAGAAAAAATGGGACAAGCCGCACGACAGTACGTGCTGGCGCATTTTTCGTTGGACAGGGTGGTGTCCCTCGAACTGGAGATGCTCGAAAATGTCCTCAAAACACCCGCCCCACCTGCTCAACCTTTGCCCCGCCCGCTTGTAAAATCAGTTTTGATGTATGGGCAGCGGGTCGCAGTGGTTGCCCGGCGCAAATTGGGTCATCTTCCCTAAGCTGTTTAGGTCACAAATTCCCGATTTTCCGCGTGTTTGCGCCAACTGCCATCCGCTAAAATTTCAGCGATGGTGTCAAAGGTCAGGTGAATTTCTTCATCGCTGTTGTAGAAATGCGGGGCAATCCGAATGCCTGCCCCTTCCCGATAATCAATAATGATATTGCGGGCAAGAAGTTCGCGGGAAACCGCATAGGGTTCGGGAGGCCGCACGGTGACTGTGCCTGCGCGTACCTGAGAATCACGGGGGGAAATGACCGCATAGCCCAAGGCATCTGCCAGTTCGATCATCAGATTGGTTTGGCGGAGCGATTTTTGCCGGATGTTCTCCACCCCAACGGCAGCAATAATATCAATGCCGGGTTGGATGGAATGAAGCGATGCGATGCCGGGTGTACCTGCCATCAGGCGGTAGGCATCGTCACGCCGCACAAAATTTTCAACGTCAAAGGCAAAAGGCTGCTTGTGAGCAAACCACCCCGTGACTCGCGGTTCAAGGGTATGGAGTAAATCGGGGCGGACATACATGAACACGCCGCCCGGCCCGCCACACATCCACTTTAAAACCCCGCCAATGTAAAAATCTACTTGCAGCGCTGTTACATCAACCGGAATGATGCCCACGCTGTGATAGCCATTCAAAACTACTTGAGCGCCGACTTGATGGGCTTTGGCGACCAGTTGCTGTGCAGGCATGATATAGGCACTTTTGAACAGAACATGACTCACACTCACCAAGCGGGTCCGTTCATCAATCGCGTCTAAGAGTTCATTCGTATCAATCGTGATGCCATCCGCTGTTTTCACCATCTGGACTTCGACATGGGGCGGCAGCCATTGTTTCAGCACATAGACATCAGAAGGAAAATCCATGTCGGTGATGACAACTTTGTTGCGTTTAGTGTCGCTAAAATCCAAGGCGCTGAACAAAACACTGTTGGCAATGCTGGCATTTTCGTAGACCAAAACACTGCCCGCAGGCGCACCCATCAAGGGAGCAATTTTGTCGCCGACTTTGCCGTTGAGTTCCCACCAGCCTTTTCCCCATGCTTGAACACCCACCGTTGACCACAGATCCGCGTAATTTTTCAGGCTGTCGTAAACCCCACGCGGCATCGCGCCTAAGGAATTGCTGACCATATAGGTGGTTTTTTCGAGGATAGGAAATTCACTGCGCCATGTCAGTAAAGGGTCGTTCTGCATCATTTCGCTCAATTTTTTATAAATGTTATACTTAAAGGGCATGACTAGCAACAGAGGCCTACATGAACCAATTGCAAGCGCTGTACCGACTGCAACAACTGGAGTCATCGATTGACACTGCCAAAAAGCGTACCGATGATATTACCCTCGCGCTGGAAAATGATGAGACGGTCAAACGCTGCAAAGCCGAATTTGCCATGAGTGAGGCAGAACTCCATCAAACACAAGCGCATGTTAAAGATTTAGAATTAGATATTTCAGGCTTGACCAACAAAGCCTATGAAAGCGAATCGCTCCTGTATAGTGGCAAAATTACGAATCCCAAAGAACTCCAAGAAAAGCAGGAAGAAATTGCTTCTCTCGCCCGTCGCAAGGCTTCCCGCGAGGCCGAACTGGTCGAAGCACAACATGCATTGAAAGCGGCTGAAAGGCTGCATACCCAGAACACAGCGACTCTTCACGAAGCGGAACAAGAGCGGGATGCAAACAGCCAAGAACTCTTAAAAGAGCAGCAAAAACTCCGCAAAGACATGGGCAATTGGTTGCAAGACCGCAAATCTACTCTCAAAAGCGTGGACGACAACCATCACAAAATTTACAAAAAAATCAAAGCGGCAAAAAATGGGGTGGCGGTTGCCCGTTTGAACGAGGAATCGTGTGAGGTTTGCCGTGTGGAACAGTATCAAAATATCATTTATCAGGTGCGGCAGCACACTCAAATTGTGTATTGCCACCACTGCGGGCGGATTCTGGTTGAATTTTAAAGGAGCAAAAAATGGGCTTTTTTGATCCACTTTCATTTGTACTGGGTATGGGAACAGCCGGCGCGATTGGCGGGGGAGCATATTTGCTGCGAAACCGCGTCAAGTTCGTCAAAAAAGAGGCAGGCGAAGACGCGGAATCTTCAGCAACGGCTTCTGCCCGTGAATTTCTTGCTCCCCAAGCCAGCAAGCGCTACCTTGAAGCGATGGGGAAATTTTTTGAACGTCAGCATTTACTTGGTCAGCAGGCAGCCTTACAGGATGTATTGATTGAGCCGCAGTTTTTGAAAACCAAGCTGCCTAAATTGGATGGAGATGAAGAGGAAGACAACCTCGCAGAAACCAATATTTACCGGGTGATTCCGTTTATCCATCACAGCCCTGCCGTGTATGCCTCCTTCAATCTGGAAACAATGCGCCTACAAGACTTAGAAACGGGCAGCCGCCAAGTGGCAATTCTGGGTGTGGTGGGAAGTGGCAAAACAACTGTTTTGATGGCACTGGGACTCATTGCAACAGGCCGCTTGTCCTATGAAGTAATGCGAAAAGACGAGGAAGCCCATTTTGAAGCAGACAAGGGCGACGAAGATGCCCCTGCCGAAATCCGGGAACGCCGTCAAAAAGAACGTGAAGAAGTCCAACGTCGAGCCATTGAACAACTGCGGATTGTCCAAAAACGCGAAACCCAGTCAGAAGCGCTTGATAAGCTAGATTTGTCAGTAGATTTCGCCAAGTTGTTCCCCCTTTATATTCATATCCGCGATGTTGATTTAAATCCTGAGAATTATGGGGGGAGTATTGACCCCGCCGAACCGATTGCACGGGCTTTGTCTGGCTATGTAGACGGTGTAACCGCACAGGTCACGCCGCCTGTTATGTACAAAATGCTGCGTGACCACCGGGCGATGATTTTGATTGATGGGTATGATGAACTGCTGCCCTCGGAACAAGAAGGGTATTATCACTGGTTGGAAGCGCTGGTGAATTTTTACGGCGAAAATTTCATCTTCATCACGGCACCTGCACGCGGCTATGACCCCTTGATGCAATTGGGCTTTGCGCCCGCGGTGATTCGTCCCTATACCGAACGGCGGTTTGAACGGTTTATTGGCAAATATCTGGCACAGAATCCCCTGCCAGATAGCGAACGCTTGTTGGTCGATAATCGTAACCGTCTGATGATTGATGTAACGATTAAATTATTGGCGCAAGACATCCAACAAACCGGGCGACGCGGCTACTATGATGCCTATATACGGCAGCAACTGGGCGAGGCGTTGTTGTTTGCCCAACCGATTTTGCAAAAAACTGCCGCCTATTGGCTGGACAATGGCAAGGCTATTTCTGCCGAAGACTTTAAATCGTTGTTTGAGGCGGTACGGGGGCAAGAGGAGCAATCGGGTGAAGAAACAGATAAAAAGAAAAAAGCCAAACCCGTTTCCAATGTAGACCGTGACATTAAAAAACTGCTCCAAACAGTGTTATTCCGTGAACAACCGGATGGCAGCCTTGCCTTCAAGTATCCGATGGTAGCATGGTATCTGGCGGGGGAAACCCTCAAAGAAGCCGATAAATCCCGCTTAGAAGCGTTAGCAACCCAACCGAATTGGCACGGGGCGCTCACCTTTGCCACCGCTTTTGTCGATTTAGAACCCACGGTTCTCAAAAAAGTGCTAGACCCCAACCAATTTGACCTGGTGTTGTCCAATTTGTTTTCTGTAGCAGATTGGATGGCAGATGCACCGCGTAAACTGCGCTGGAAAGAAGAAATTATCAAGCGATTGGGAGCCGCACTCAATTCGCCAGCCCAGTATCCTACGGTGCGGGAACATGCGTTGGCGGCGATGGTTGCTAGTCGGGACGATTCTGGCGGGGTGGTCTATTTGCTACGTCAGGCGGTGCGTTCAGGCAATGCGCATATCCGTGCTTTGGGTTGTCTGGGCATTGGCGCGGTGGGGGTAGAAGGCGCAATTGGCGATTTGGCCTCCATGCTGCAAGATCCGGTGGTGGATGTACAACTGGCGGCGGGGTTGGGTTTGGGCGCAATTGCGACGGAAGACGCGCTGACTCCACTGGTGCAGGCACTTTTATCAGGCACACCTGCGCTGCGCCAAGCCGTAGCGGAGGCAATGGCTTCGATGCCCGGCGACGGTCACGAAATTTTGTATGATGGCATTACCCATGAGGATTTGGAAGTGCGGCGGGCTTGTGCCTTTGGATTGGCACGCATTCCAACCACATGGGCCTTGGTGGGACTTTATCGGGCGATGCTGGAAGATTCTCAGTGGTACGTGCGTTCGGCTGCGGAACGGGCATTTGCCCAAGCCCGCGAACCGAAATCTGCCGGGCCACAGCCTTTAATTGAACCCAATCGTTATCCTTGGCTGGAAAAATGGGCGAGCGGACGGGGGGAAGTTGTCCCCGAAGGCCACCCCGGACGGCAGGTCTTGATGCGGGCATTACAAGAAGGGCCACAGCAGGTACGCACCGAAGCAGCCCGCGCATTGGGTTATCTGGCGCATACCCCCGCGATTAAAGCGCTGTATGCGGCGCTAGGAGACCGAGAACAAACGGTGCGGGTGGCTGCGTTTGATGCGCTGGGTGATATTGCTGCTCGTTATGGCAAACCACTTCCCAGTGTTTAATCGGCGGCTTAACCCAGCGCTTTTTTACCTTGTTGGGCTGTTGAAGCGGCCTAACAAGGTTACCACTTTTGGGTTGGTCTTTCCTGAAATTCACATTAAGTAACTCACCTTACGCAGAGTCGCGTTTTGGGGACATTTTTTGACCCCACCCTGCCTTCGGCTTCCCTCCCCAAAGCATTGGGGACAAACAGGGCAGCTTGCTGACGGGATTGAGGGTGGGGATTTTCCCACCTTGCGTAAGGTGAGTTAAGTAATCTTTACCAAGCTGTGCATTTGGTTTAACCTTGCCTAGTTATACTGGGATGAGGTGAAAAAGGTTAGCACCTTTGGATAACATGTTTGTCTTTATGCCTTTTGCTGCACCACCCGCAAGCGGCTACAGGCTGGCACAGCGACATTTGCCCGTGCTGCGCTTTGATGCCCACGAACCTTTTTTGCCCATAGCCGTTGGATATTCGATTTTCACGGATACTGCGCCTTCAAAATCATTTCCCCGTCACCTTGAATTTAACTCAGCCACACACACGGTGATTGAATATGCTATCTGGTGGGATTGGGATATTCAGCATCTGTACGAATTGGAACATTTGTGGGTGTGGCTGGATGAGCAGGAAAATGTCTTACGTTTTGAAGGCAGCTGGCATGGCGATTTACGGCTGCTTGGCACTCAGGCGCAAGGCTTGCCAATTCAAGACGGGCGGTTGAGTGTCTATTCTGAACCGGGTAAACATGCGTTCGCGGCTACCCCTCAAGCATTTTTAGACCGGGCAACGGTAACGCGCCAAGCCTGCTCCCAAGCGGCAGGACGCGGCGGAGTGCTGGTGACTCCCCTTTTTGAAGGCAAAATTCACGCTCGTACTGCATTGAATAATCGTCTCGTGCAGACATTTTGCCATACTCAGCGTTTTGATCCGAGTTACGATTTTTCGCTGGCCTTTGATTTACGCTATGTCCCGTTGATGGCGTGGCAGCAGATGGAACAGTGGATTCCACATCGGGTAGACAGGGTGTTGGCAGAACTCAATGACCATTTTTCCATCGTAGACCAACACACCCTCCGCATTGTGGATTTAAGTGGCAGCATCAAACATGTCGCAGAACTTGAAAATCGGGTGCGTCTTGCTCATATGCAACAGGCCGATGTCCTCAAAATGGGGTTGCAGCCAGATGAAAAACATGGATTTTTGCTGGAGTGGCTAACACCGACTGAAGTTTTTTCCGTTTTAATGACCGCGCAACTCACACTTTATTTGCAAGTTGATTTGTTGCCGAGTGCGATGCTGCCTGCCTTGTTAAGCATGTTTCACCATGCGGGTGTGCTGGACTATTTAATTTTTGGCGCGAGTTCGGTAGACTCGATCCAGCAGATTAAGCATCATGCGCCCAATGCCATGACTGTCCTAGAAGTAAGTGACCTGAGCAATCCACAAACATTTATACGGGGACAGTTTGCGGATTATGTCGCTGGGAAAGTCTCTCAATTGCTGTCCCATGATTGGGTGCAGCAGTTTCACCGGATGGGCATTGGCGTTATTGTCGAAGGACAAGCGAGTCTCGACGGGGCGGATGGAATCTGCGCGAAAGAGTTAACGACGCAGCCAGAAAGAACGCACCGTGTTCCAGATACCCTATGGCAAAACGTTTATCAATCTTGACCTGCCCACTGCCGATTTAATTGCGCCCAAGCCCATGCAAGCGGCTGAAAACCCTCTGGCAGAAGTCAAGGCCGCGTTAGACATGCCACAGGGAAACATCGCCTTAGAAAATTTTAAAGGGGTAGCGTCTGCAGCAATTGCGATTAATGATAAAACACGCCCCGTTCCCCATGCTGAACTGCTGCCTCCTTTACTCACTCACTTAGAAAAACTGGGGCTTACCCCGCAAAAGATCACGCTGGTGATTGCGACAGGTACACACCCACCCATGACTCCTGATGAATTTCACAAGGTGCTACCAGTAGACATCCTCGAACGCTACCCGGTGATTTCTCATGATGCGGAGAATCTGGCAAGTTTAGTCTATCTTGGGGATACACCACGCGGAACCCCCGTGCATGTCAATCGGGTGTATGCGGAAGCTGATTTAAAACTGGTGGTGGGCAACCTTGAACCCCATCAATTTGTCGGCTTTTCAGGCGGAGTCAAAAGTGCGGCGGTGGGTTTAACCAGCAAAAAAACGATTAACGCCAACCATACGTTGATGATGCACCCAGACTCGAAATTGGCGGAATATGACACCAATCCGGCACGACAGGATGTTGAAGCCATTGGTAAAATCATCGGGATTCATTTTGCGCTGAATGCGATTTTGAACCAGCAAAAACAGATCGTCAAAGTGCTAGCAGGCGACCCGGTGGCGGTGATGCAGGCAGGTGTGCCACTGGTACGCGATTTATACCAAGTACACATTGAACAATCCTATGATATAGTGATTGCTTCGCCGGGCGGACACCCGAAAGACATTAATTTGTACCAAGCCCAAAAAGCGCTTGCCCATGCGACACTGATGACCCGTCCCGGCGGGACGATTATTCTGATCGCGGCTTGTCCAGAAGGCACAGGCAGCCATTCCTACGAAGCGTGGATGGAAGGGGTGGACAGCTATCAAACAGTCTTTGAGCGATTTGCCGCAGAGGGTTTTCGCGTTGGGCCACATAAAGCCTATCAAATTGCCCGCGATGCCGCACGCTGCCAGACCTTTTTGCTTTCGGAGATGTCTGATGAATTTGTGCGTCATCTCCTGCTTGAACCAATTCATCGGGTGGAGGATATTTTGCGACAGGTCAAGGGTGAACGGATAGCCGTGATGCCACTTGCCAATGCGACAGTCCCATTGATAGGCTAATAAAAAGTTTGTTTTTCCTAACTTATTTATAACCAAAAACTAACCATGTTACAATATGAGACAGTGTTTTATTTAAAGGGAAGCTCATGGCAACACTGCCGCGCAATGTTTTTCAAAACTGGGATGTTTTGCTGATTGATGATGATGAGGACAGCTTGAATATCCTAGAGATGGCCTTAACCCAATGTGGGGCGACTGTCTATCGGACATACAACGGGGCAGAAGGCTTGGAAAAAGCACAAATCGTTCAGCCCCATTTTGTGATTACCGATATTTATATGCCTCACTTAAATGGATGGGATTTTATTAAGCGCATGAAAGAGAATCTCACCACCTCACACATTCCGGTGGTAGCATTGACCGCGTATGCCAGTATCGAAGATCGCGGACGGGCGTTTGAAGCAGGTTTTGTGGGTTATATTTCCAAACCCATTTTAATGACCGTTTTTATTTATGAATTGGTACGCATCCTTTCTACTACCCCTACATTACACGATAATCTGGCAACACTCTTTAAATCATGAATGTTTTAGCGGGAGCAGAGCCAATTTTTTATCAAGGAAATCGCATCGGGTGTTTATGCCTACATGGATTTATGGCATCGCCCAATGAGGTAAAGTGGTTGGGCGACTTTTTAGCCCAGCAGGGATATACAGTTTATTGCCCGCTTATTGCCGGACATGGTACCCATCCCCAAGATGTTATTGATTTAACATGGCACGATTATTATAAAAGTGTGGTTGAAGGGTATGCGCGTTTATCTCAGACGTGTGACCAGATTTTTGTGTGTGGACTTTCGATGGGCGGGATGTTGGCGCTGCTGCTGGCTTCAGAATATCCAGTGACAGGCGTAGGGGTACTGGCGGCCCCGCTTCACTTCCCGCGCAGGATGCGATTCGCCGCTTGGGTGAAATATGTGCAGCCCTATCAGCCAGCCCCGACTCCGCCCCAAATGACAGCGCTTGTCAAAGCTGAACAACTGCGACGAGGCGAACCCACCGTTGGGCGGGTGCGTTACGAAGATTGGCCGATGACCGCCATTGACCAGTTGTATCAATTGTCATTTGTGGTGCGAAATGCCCTGCCCAAAGTCACTGCCCCTATGTTGATGATTTATTCAGAAAAAGATGATGTTGTGCCTCTCCAAAACTGCGGCTTGATTGCTCAACAGGTTCGCAGCGCCCATCTTGAAAAACACATCCTCACCCAAAGCGGGCATATCTTAACGCAAGATATCGAACGCGAGACGGTTTTTGAATTGGTCGGAAAATTCATCCAACAATTTTGAACAAATCTGTTCCTCCCTGCGTATTGAAGGATAACAGGAGGAACAAATCGGTTGTTAGATGCTCAAGTGATCGACGTAGCAAAGGCCGCCCAACTTGGCGATATTGAGGCTTTTGAAACGCTGCAACGTCATTTTGAAGCCCCTATTCAACGGTTTGTCCGTCGGCTTATTGGTATGACGGATTTGGTGGATGATGTGGTGCAGGATGTGTTCATCGCCCTGTACTACAATCTGCATCGGATTGACCCGATTGAAAAAATCCGCCCCTATTTATTCCGTATGGCACGGAATCGGTGTTTTGATGAACTGCGACGCGGGCAAAATCGGCCTATGATATCGTTGGATGATGAACCCGTTCATGTCTGGGTTTCGTACACTACCGCGAATGAACATTATGATTCGCAGCCCGAAGAAGTTGCCCATTGGCTGCTGCTGCACTTAGAAGTCCAGGAAGCCATGGATAAGCTGCCCGAACTGCAACGCCTTGCGCTCATCATGTATTCGGAGGAAGGGCTGTCCTATGCCGAAATCGCAGAGGTCATGGAATGCAGCATCGGCACCATCAAATCACGGTTGTACCACGCCAAACAGAATTTACGCGGGCTGCTGCGTGCCGAAACATTAGAAATTTTAGAACGCGAACTTTAAGGGAGAATGCCGCATGTTTAACCATCAGATCGACACCGAACTAAAATTAAGAGAAAGGCAGCTTGCAGAATGGCGCAAACAGGCAGAACTCCTGTGTCAATTTGAGGCGGAAGCATCGGTGTCTGCACAGCCATTTTGCCAAAAGCTGTTGAATAAAATTGGGGATCTATTGATTGCAAGCGGGACATATTTAAAAGCACCACAATTCAAGTTAGGAGAGACCTATGGACGAGCAGATTTACAACGAACTCAATAAATTAGCGCTGGCAATTCGCGCTCTATCAAAATCGGTAGACCGGGCGCTAATGACCAACACCTTTGAAGGCACCGCCAAAATGATGGTCAAAAATTATCGGAGTTTGCAGGCGCGGGCTGCCCAACTGCTACCTGAAGATTATTTCATCACAGATACGCTGGTGCTGGAGGTGGAGGAGAACAGCGCCGAACGGGAGATGGTGGCACAGGTGCAGTTTGCGGTGCAGCAGTTGAGCGCCTATGTGGATGGGCAGGTGCGCGGGCAACGGGGCAGTTTTCCCAACAATCCGGTGAGTGATGATTTCCGTTCGCTGGGGCGCGATTTGCAAGACCAGATTATCAACGTCACCAAGTACGCGCTGCGACGGGCGCTGACCAATATTGATATTGGCATCAATGAGGACGTGGGCAAGGACTTTGAGGCGGACTGGGACGAGAAATCTAAGGGCAGCAAAAAGCGCATCAAAATTCAAATTGAACGGCGTGATGATACGGAGAAAGCCTCCGACCCAGAGAATCCTGATGTTGTTTAGAAGTGGGCGGGTGTTGAACCCGTCCCATCTTCCGACTATCTCCGGGGTTACTTGCCCAATTTTTCCTTGAACACTTGGGTCAGCGCGGGCAAAATCTCAAACAAATCGCCCACGATGCCGTATGAGGCCAAACCGAAAATGGGGGCATCGCCATCTTTGTTAATCGCCACAATCGTTTTGCTAGTACGCATTCCGGCTTGGTGCTGAATCGCGCCGGAAATCCCTACCGCAATATACAAATCAGGGCTGACGACTTTGCCTGTTTGCCCGACCTGATGCTCGTAGGGAATCCAGCCCGCATCCACTGTCGCCCGACTTGCGCCGACTGCTGCTCCCAGCACCCCCGCCAAATCACGCACCGGGGCAAAACCTTCCGGGCCACCGACCCCGCGTCCGCCAGAAACAATAATAGCGGCATCGGCAAGGCTGACTGTCCCAACACTTTCTTCAAAACTTTCAACCTTGCTGGCGATTTGATCTTCGGACAGCACCGGCGAAGCATTGATTACCTTGCCATTCCGCGAAGAATCGGCTTCATTGGGTTTAAAGGCTCGCCCGCGCAGGGTAGCAAATTGTGTTCCATCACTGGCATTGACCGCCGTACTTAAGACTCTCCCTGAATAAACCGGATGAGTCGCGCTGAGTTTGCCATTTTCTAAGCGGAGTTCGGTGCAGTCTGCCAGAAAGCCCTTGTCCAAATCGGCGGATGTCCCACCGATAATTTCACGTCCCCGTGTGGTATGCGCCGCCAAGACGATAGCAGGGTTGTGTTCCTGAACCAAGTGGGTCAGCAGCGCGACATACGGTTCAAAGCGGAAAGTTTCTAGGGTCGCATCATCGGCTTGGATGACTTCATCTGCGCCATGATGAAAGGCTTGTTTCACGACTTCGCCAACATTTTTCCCGAAAACCAATCCGGTGACTTTATCGCCGAGACTGCCAGCGAATCCGAGCGCTTCCCGCGATGGCTGCACCAAAGCGCCATTAAAATGTTCCAACCAGACGAAAATCATAGCACTTTGTCCTCAAGCAGTTTTTCCACCAGAATACGGGCTTTTTCTTCCGCCGATGCGCCCTCAACCATGTGAACTTTACCAGCGCGTTCAGGCAGATTGCGATAGCCTTCAACCTTGACTCCCGCCACACCCAAATCCGCACCCAAGGCCGCAGCATCCCAGACAGGGATTTCGGCTTTGGAGGCTTTGCGAATCCCCATGAAGGACGGATATTTAGGTTCGTTAATGTCTTTGACCACGCTGATGACCGCAGGTAGTTTACTGGTAACAATCTGTTTACCCTGTTCCACTAGCCGCACAACCTTGAGCGATTTGGCCGCAAAATCAATTTCTTGAATTTTAAATACCGAGCCAATCACGTTCCAGCCGAGTTTGCGCCCAACCTGATAAACATGCTGGTCAGTGCCTGCATCAGCAAGTTCCTTGCCAAAAATGACCAGATCAACATCGCCCAGTTTTTGTACGGCAGCAGCCACCGCACGGCTGTACTGTAAGCTGTCATGATTTTCCAACGAAGCATCCCAGACGCGCACGGCTTGGTCAATGCCAATCGCCAATCCCTGTTTGAGCGCTTCATTGTGGGGGTCATCCCCAACGGTCAGAACGGTGGTTTTGACCTGATGAGATTCTTTAAGCAGCACCGCTTCTGTCACAGAATATTCATCCCACGGGTTAATCACCATCGCTTCTTTCCAAGTGACTGCCCCGCTCCCGTCCACCGTCACTTTCGCGGCGGTATCCGGTGTACTTTTGGTTACAACAACAACATGCAAGATTTTTTTAACTCCTGAGTCTAAGCAATTTTGAAATTGACAACGGACACATTTTAAGGCGCCCCTACAGAAACTATCGTAGGGACAAGCATCTGCTGTCCGTTCATGGTTCGATTTCAATTACGCGGTTTGTGGTTCGCCTTCTTCCATCCACGAATCATCGTAGGCGGGCAGCTCGCAGCGCAACGGTTTATTCTCACGGTAGCCAAAGGCAAAATCGGCCTGCATAAGCTGGTGAATTTCGCTTGTGCCTTCGTAGATGACCGCGCCCTTGCTGTTCCGCAGGTAGCGTTCAACGGGATATTCGTCGCTAAAGCCATATGCACCATGCACTTGAACGGCTTCCAACGCTGCTTTGACGCTCATATCCGTCGCATACCATTTCGCCATGCCAGTTTCGCGGGTGTTTCGTATTCCCTGATTTTTCATCCATCCGGCTTTCATGACGAGCAGTCTGCCTGCGTCATACCACTGCTGCATATAAGCGATTTTTTGTTTAATGAGTTGATGGTCTGCAATCGGTCTGCCAAAGGTTTCGCGGGATTGAGCATATTTAATGCTTTCTTCCAGACAGGCGCGAATTAAACCTACCGCACCCGCCGCAACGGTATAACGCCCGTTATCGAGCGATCCCATCGCAATATAGAAACCTTCCCCTTCTTCACCCAAACGGTGGCTCACAGGCACTTCCACATTTTCCATGTTGATCCAACCCGTTGACCCGGCTCGCACGCCTAGTTTGCCGTGCAGATCGCCTGTTGTAACGCCCTTCATATCACTGGTGACAATGAACGCGGTCATACCTTTGGTGGCGGGTTTGGCTTCGGGGTCTGTTTTGGCAATGACGAGGAAATGATGCGCCTTGGTAGCAAGGCTAATCCACATTTTTTCGCCGTTAAGGATGTAAACATCGCCCTGACGTTTGGCGGTTGCCCGCATATTGGCAACATCACTGCCCACCCCGGGTTCCGTGAGGCCAAACCCGGCATATTTTTCGCCGCGTGCCTGTGGCGCAAGAAATTGTTGTTTTTGGGCTTCTGTTCCCCATTGGAGCAGCGAGAGGCTGTTCAGCCCGGCATGAACCGACATGATAACACGCAGGGTCGTATCGACCCGTTCTAATTCTTCGCAGGCCAACCCTAAGGTAATATAATCAAAGCCTTGCCCGCCATATCTAACCGGAATATTAAGTCCCAAAATCCCTAATTCGCCCATGCGTGGCAACACATCGGGATTCATCTGTTGTTTCCTGTCCCACTCGCCAATGATGGGATATATTTCTTTCATGGCGAAGTCTCGCACCATCTGTTGGGCGCGAAGCTGTTCCTCATTCAATGAGAAGTCCATACGTGACCTTTTGACTAAATTGCGGTTACAATCTTTTGTGCAAATTATATCACACGGTTAGGCGCGTGCTATAATAGTTGGCTATACCTTAGACGGAGCGATTTCGTGAGCGACGCTTTCAAAGACAAAAAAATCCTGATTGTCGAAGATGCAATTGAACTAGCAGAAGTCATTCAAGCGACCCTCGAACGCATGGGCTTTCAGGTTTTTCATGAAACACATGGTACAAAAGCAATTGAACTTTTTAAGACCAATCGCCCCGAGGTGGTGCTGCTAGATATTGGTCTGCCAGATATGATTGGTTGGAAATTGCTGGATGCCATCCGTGAACTTGACAAAGAAAACCGTCCGCATATTGTGGTGATTACAGCTTATGGCGACCCCGCCAACCGTCTGACGGGCAAATTGCAGGACGTGGACAGCTATCTCATCAAACCCTTTATGCCGGACAAGGTGGAGCAGGTTGTCAGTAAACTTTTTGACCCCAAAACCCCAGAGGAAAAAAGTGCCGATTCTGCCAGTTAAAATTCCTGCGCTCTGGCTACATCTTATCACGCGGTTATGCCTCATAGCCGCGTTTTTATTGATGCTGATGGGTTGGGCAGCCCGTCAAAATGAAAAATCGCCTGTTTTGCCGATTGAAACCAGCAACACGGATTTACAATTAGTGCAGCTTTACCAGCAGACCAATGGGCTTTGGACAGATGAGCAGCAAGAAACACTCAATCAAATCCTGACAGCGCGTCACGAATATGAGCTTGTAGCGCGGCGTTTGCCGTTTAGCCAATCGCCCTCTATTCCAGTGTTGTGGGTTGCCGCCCAGCAGCAGCGCGATGAAAAAAATTGGCAGGGATTGATTCTTACCCTGAATACCATCCTCACCGTGAACCCCACGCATGGAGAAGCAAATTTATGGCTGGCGTTGCTCACCCTGCCGCAATCACAAGGCATGGCCTATTTGCAAACTGCCAGCAGCACTGCCCATCCCCATCAATCGTTGGCAGCAGCCCTGTTAGGGGTGGTTTCAGTGGAAGGCTATCAACCGTTTGATGTGGCGATTCGGCTGGTGGAAGTAGGCGAATGGGTATTCGCAGAACGTTTTTTGACCGAACAAATTCAGCAAAACAGCCTGGATGCACGGGCATTTGCCTATCGCGGATTCGTGCGAGATAACATGGGCGAAGATGGTCTTGCCGATATTCAACAAGCGTTAGCCCTTGAACCCACCCAATGGCTGGGTTTTTATATGCTAGGGATGCACGAACGCCTCAACGGGAACACTGCCGATTCTCTGACCGCCTTTCAAGATGCGTATGTGTTTGCCCCTGAAAATCCTGCCCTTGCCGCCGAGGTTGCGACGGGTTTTCAGTTAATGGGCAATTTTGAACAGGCCGATGAATGGTATCGTTTGGCGGTCTCGCTTGCGCCAGAGGATGTGCGGTTTGCCAGCCTACAAGCCGCCTTTTATGCCGAAAACAGCTATCTTCTTGACGGGCGTGGCATGGAAGTTATTCTGGCTACTGCCGAAAAGTATCCTGACGATGCGCATGTGCAAGCCAGTTTGGGACATGCTTATTTCCAATTAGGGCAACTTGCCGAAGCCAATTCGGTGCTGCAAACGGCGTTGCTGCTAGCCCCGGATGACCCCCGCACCCGTTATTTTCTGGGAAATGTGGCGGAGCGCCAAAATGAACGCGGGCTGGCGATTGAACATTACCGCGTGGTGGTGCAGACCGAAAATCCTTACGCCGATTTAGCCCGCACCGCTTTGGGGCGTTTAAGCTGACATTCCCACCGAAAACGCAAGTAAAAATTGCCCGATGTAATACAGCGGCAGTCCCCAGTAGGCATTGTTCCAAGCAGGTTTGACGAAGCGGTCAATGGCTACCGCCATGTCAGACAAATAAAAGCCGGTTGCCCCTATTGCTACAAGCCTCAGGAAATCTTGAGATTTTTCTGTTTCAAAATAAACCGCCCACGCGCTCCACAGCATGGCCGTAATGACCAATACGTAGGCCAGCACGGGAATCTGCATGTCACCGAGTTTGGGATTCAGCCAGATAAAAAATCCCCCGCTTAAGAGCGCTGTCAAAAGCAGATAAATGGGAGAAAGGACAGTAAAACTTACCAGCGAATTAAACGCGATCACATACAGCACATGACCGAGCAGAAAAACGATCAATCCCGCTAGAAACCAGTGCGGATCCCGGACAATCAAAAGCACATCGCCTAAAAATCCACTAACCAGCCCGATAAAAATGAGCCAGTCATAGGTGCTTTCGGGGTTGCGGGTGAGGGCAGTCAGCAAAAACAGAGCGGAAGTGGTTGGTTTAAAAATCCAGCGTAAGCGCTGATTCTGCTGATATTCGCTGTAAAGCAGTCCTGCCAATGTAAAAATTGCCAAAATTGCAAATAGACTCATGGCTCTCCCCATCCCCCACCGCCGGGTGTTTCAATCGTGATGGTGTCACCTGCCTGTACGCGGGTTGAATATTTAGCGCTCACGGTGCGAGTCTCGCCGCGCTGATTTAACGAATTTTCTCCGGTGCTGCCGTTTTCCCCACCCTGTAATCCGTAGGGGGCAAGTTGGCGGCGTTCGGTGTTAAAAGTCACGGTGGCAGGCGCTAAAAATTCATAGCGGCGACGAATCCCATCCCCACCCCGAAATTTTCCCTGACCGCCGGAATTTTCACGGATGCTGTATTCCAGCACACGCACTGGTAGCGCAAATTCAAGCGCTTCAATGGGTGTATTCAGCGTATTGGTCATGTGGCTGTGACGGGCGCTCAGACCGTTTCCCTCAGGACTTGCGCCATGTCCCCCGCCAATTGTTTCATAATAGACAAAAGGCTGCCCGTTGTGAATCCCGCCGAAAGTAAAATTATTCATGCTGCCCTGACTGGCTGCCGGAATCCGATGGGGCAGGGCTTGGGCAAACGCGCCCAAAATGACATCCACAATCCGTTGGGAAGTTTCCGTGTTGCCCACCGCCACCCCCGCCGGAAAATCGGGGTTTAAAACGCTGTGTGGCGGGGTGATGACGGTCACGGGTTCAAAACAGCCATGATTGACCGGAACATCTTCTTCTGCCAGCAGGCGCACACAATAAAACGCAGCCGATTTGACAATCGCTTCCACCGCATTAAGATTGCCCGTGACCTGGGGCGCACTCCCTGTAAAATCAAAGGTCAGATGCGCTTCGTGAACCGTTAATTTGACCCGAATCGGAATCCGATATTCAGCTTGTCCATCCCCTTCCAGCGCATCTTCAAAGGCAAATTCGCCGTCTGGCATGGTGCTAATGACCGCTTCGGTCATGCGGCGCGAATATTCTTGCAGCGCGTGAGCATGTTTTTGCACCCGTGACAGGCTGTGGGTTTCGATCATGGCGAGCAGGCGTTTTTCCCCTACACGATGTGCAGCGAGTTGAGCATCCAGATCCCCCCAGCGTTCATCCGGGGTGCGGCTGTTGGCGGTGATGAGCGCCATGACCCCCTTATTGACGTTGTTGGCCTCAATGAGTTTAACGGGCGGAATGATGATACCTTCTTGATACAATTCGGTACTGAGGGGCAGTGAACCGGGAGTCATTCCGCCTACATCGGCATGGTGGGCGCGGCTGGCAACAAAAAACACCCGCTTTTTGCCATGAAACACAGGCGAAACCATCGTGATGTCCGGTAAGTGTGTCCCCCCTTGATAGGGGTCATTCAGCATCACCACATCGCCCGGTTGTAAGGTTTTAAAGTAGCGTAAAGCCGCCGCTACCGATGCAGGCATACTCCCTAGATGCACCGGAATATGGGCGGCTTGAGCAACCATGTTGCCCTGAGCATCAAACACCGCACAGCTAAAATCCAGCCGTTCTTTGATGTTCGGGCTAAAACTGGCGCGGCGCAGCGTGACTCCCATCTCTTCTGCCACTGCCGCAAACAGATTTTTAAATACTTCGAGACTAATCGCATCAATCATGGGTGATATTCCAGAATCAAATTGT
Organism: uncultured Anaerolineae bacterium; assembly: GCA_964639245.1. Taxonomy (GTDB): domain Bacteria; phylum Chloroflexota; class Anaerolineae; order Aggregatilineales; family J027; genus SB15. The sequence continues at coordinate 104,727 of CAZXCU010000005.1, read as the reverse complement.
GGTATCGATCCACGCGCCCCGTCCAATGGGGAGGCACATAGGTGGTGCTATCGAGTTGAAAAATCAGGGCTGCACCTTCAAAAACCGCACCGGGAATAAATTTGTCACGGTCATAGAGTTGAAAGGTGGTTTCACCGTCACGGGTGAAGGCGCTTTTTTGCGCGATATACGCCGACGACCCGTCATTTTCCCGCACCTTTTCCCAAGCGATGCGTGGTTTTTCGACATTCCCGATCGCTTGCAGCCGTAAATTCACCACCTCAATCACCCGTTCGCGCATGGTATGTCCGTAAATTTCGGCGTGGGTATGGTGAAAATTCTCGGCAAGATCACCTTCAAAGGGCAAGGTGAGTTCATAGGACTGCCCGCGATAGCGCATATCCAACCAGCCCATGAAACTCATGTGGGCTTCGTCAATGCCTTCGTTGGCTAAATCCGCTTTGGCTTGCTCCACCAATTCGCGCATGATTTTTTCTAAGGAAGCCGTCGTTTCTGGTGTGACAGGCTGCAAAATCGCACGGCTGCTGTCGCGCACCACGTCCGCCACCAGCAATCCCAACGCACACAACACGCCGGGGGTACGCGGAATCAAGACACGGGGGATTTGCAGACGTTCCGCCACTTCACAGGCATGAAGCGGCCCCGCCCCCCCAAAAGCCATCAACGTAAAATCACGCGGGTCATATCCCCGTGCAATCGACACACGACGGATAGCGCGGTCAATGTTCACATTGGCAATTTCGATAATGCCCAAAGCGGCGGTTTCGCGTTTGTGTTTCATTTGCTTGGCAAGTGTTCCCATACGAGCTTGGGCGGTGGGCAGGTCAAGTTTCATCTGCCCACCCAGAAAATGATTAGCATCCAACCGCCCTAAGACTGCGTTGGCATCGCTAACGGTTAGCTGCTGTCCGCCACGCCCGTAAATAATTGGCCCCGGCATCGCGCCCGCGCTTGCTGGCCCCACCCGCAGCGCCCCACCGGAGTCGAGTCGGGCAATCGATCCCCCACCCGCGCCCACCGTTTCAATATCCAGCAAGCGAATCCGCAGGGGCAGCCCGTCAATTTCGGTTTCAGCACGACGTGAAGGCATCCCCGGACAAAGCGCAACATCGGTGGAGGTTCCGCCCATATCAAAAGTGATGATACGGTCATACCCTGCCAGTTTTGCCAGATAAAACGCACCGATGACTCCGGCGGCGGGGCCGCTTAACACGGTTTGGGCGGCTTGTTGGCGGGCGGTTCTGGCGCTGACTACTCCACCATCCGATTTCATCACCAACAGCGGACTTTGCGGCGGAATTTTGGCTTCAATTTCCTGCAAATAGCGGCTCATCACCGGACGAATATACGCATCCAGCGCAACGGTACTGGTACGTTCATATTCTCGAAATTCGGGCAGCACCTCACACGATAGAGCAATCTGAGAATCGCTCAAAATGCCCCGTTCTAAGATGCGCTGCCGCACCGCCTGCTCGTGAATCGGGTTGTGAAAGCTGTAAAGAAAACACACTGCAACCGATTCGATTTTTTGCTCCACCAACACATCCAAAATTTTATCCAGCGCAGACATATCGAGCGGAGTCACAATCTGACCGGTGTGATCTAAACGTTCAGGGACTTCAAAGCGCCATTCACGCGGAATGAGGGGCGGGGGGAGCTGGGGATGCAGCGCGTATAAAGCAGGGCGATTTTGTCGCCCGATTTCAAGCACATCACGGAATCCCTGTGTGGTAATCAGGGCGGTACGTGCGCCCTTGCGCTCTAAAACAGCGTTGGTTGCCACCGTTGAGCCATGTGAAATGCGTGCGCCCGCCGTGACCCCCAATGCTTGTAAACCGCTTAGCAATGCCTCTGCTGGATTATGCGGGGTACTCAGAATTTTGTGAATCCGTAGTTGCCCGTCTTGGCTAATGACAAAATCTGTGAACGTACCACCAATATCAATACCTACAAACATTTATCGCATTGTCCTATACAGGAGGTCTTTCCAGCGCTGGTTGTCAATTTGCCAGCAAATCAAAATATGGGGGTCGCCCTGTTCCCGATGCCAGCGCCACATTTCTACCGGATGCACATCAAATTTTGCCACATTGCGCTGGTCAATGACCGTCATGCCGCGTGTATAGGTGCCGTCACATTCGACTTCAACATAGTGTTTGCTGCTGCGCGTGCAAATCGTTGGGTCAAGCGCCACAGCCATTGCAATCGGGTCACACAACCCTAAACCGGGTTCACCTGACCAATTCATATTGACTTCCATTGCCACACGGTTGCAATCAATCGCAAAATGGGCAAAGGGGGTGTTAATGTCTTCGCGGCAATATCGGATGTCCTCAGGGAATAAGTTGGCTTGCCCCCAGTTCAATTCCCACCCGACCATTTCAATCGGTAAACCGGAACGGAAGCAGATTCGCGCCGCTTCGGGGTCGCACCAGATGTTATATTCGGCGGCGGGGGTCACGTTCCCGACTGCACAGGCTGCCCCACCCATCACCACACAGCGTCCGACATTTTTAACGATGTGGGGTGCTTTGGTAATCGCCGCGGCTACGTTGGTCAAAGGGCCAAGTGTCACCAGCATAATTCCCGGATTGGATTGAATAAGCTCGATTAATTTATCCACCGCATGACCTTCGGCGGGGGGTGTTTTGGGCGCGGGATAATTCATATCTCCCATGCCATCTTTACCATGATACCAGTCGGCATGATACCGTTCACGGATAAGCGGCGTTTCTAGCCCTTCATACACGGGGACATTTTTTCCGCATAATTCGACTGTATATCGTGCATTAACACTGCCCTGTGGCACCGACATATTGCCGGATACAATCGTGATGGCGACGACTTCGATGTTTGGGGAACGCAACGCCATCATCAGTGCTACCGCGTCATCCGAGGCGGTATCTGTATCAATAATCATTTTTTGTACCATTCAACATCCTTTCAGGTATGAGGAGATAGGCGTTAGGTGTTAGGAAAAATAAAGATTATCTCTATTTTTATTGGAGGCCAGCGAGAGATTTTAACCTTAGTCCAAAGAAATCATACGGTTTTCTTAGACGCGGTGACAAGCCAGTCTCAGGATGTAATTCGCGCTCCTTACCCAATGGATTTGAAACCTTAATCCTATAGCCCAATTCCTGCTTTTGCTACATCAAACCGACGCTGGTAGTCTATCCTATCTGGCAGCGAGTCGGGTAATCCGACTTGCTCAATCACATACGAAGCAGCGACCACCGCATGACACGCCGCGTTTTCGATTCCTTCAGCAAGTCCCGCCAGAAAAGCCCCACAAAACGCATTCCCCGCCCCGATGGTATCGACGGGTGTTGTTTCTATTGCCGGAACATGAAAATGCCGCCCTTGATGGAAGATGTCTGCCCCATTTGCCCCGTCGTGGACAACAATGATGGTTTTTTCATCCCACCGTGCTACATAGCGTGCCAGTGTTGCAGTATCCGTCGGTTCAAGCGTATTAAAAATGGCACGAGTTTCTTCCCCGTTGGCGCTAAAAACTTGACATGCGCGCAAGAGATTTTTAAGCAATCCACGCGGGTAAGGCAGGTGAGCAGGTGAACGAAAGGCTTCCAGCGATACAAATTTGCCTGCGGTTTTTAAATCATTTGCCAGCGCTAAATTGACTTCTTCGGGATGAACCCCCCAGTGAAAATACACCGCATCTCGATAAGATGCGGGTAAAATATCATGACTTTTTGCAAGCTGATAGGATAACAAATGGGCGGGGGTTTGCCATGTCTGCTGACGATTGCCGTGGGTATCCAGAATTTGCCAGGCACGGGGGGTAGGATAATCCGTTCTCTGCACCCCGTCTAAATTGATTTGTGCATTTTTTAGCGGACTCAGCAAAGCAGGGTCAAAATCTTGCCCCACCCGCGCAGCCAGCCCAACTTTTTCGCCTGTTCCCAACGCTGCCGCCATGCCCCACACAGTTTGAACCCCCCCACCTCCTAACACATTTTGATGGGTTTGTCCGGTGGAGTCCAGAATATCATCTATAATGATACCAAACGACACATACTCAACAGTCATGGGAAATTTATCCTAATGGCTTATAGCACGAGTGAAACACTTTTGATACACTGCGTAATAATCTTTGACCAAAGGAACAGACTGTGCGTGCTGTTTTAAAGCTCTCGCGCTGGCATGAGTTTATCCCATTTACCCTTCCTCTCACACTGCTTGGCGGGCTGATGGCCTATCGTTTTACCGAGGGTGTGAAGCTAGACGAACGGCTGGTGTATGTTCTTATTGCTAATTTTCTGGCGATGGCCTACGCCTTTATGATTAATGATATTGAGGATGCCGAAGACGATTTATTAAACCCTGACCGGGGAGCCAAAAACGCGGTTTCTAACGGGGAAATTTCTAAATCGGGGGCATGGTTGGCGGCGTTTGCCTGCGCCGTGGCAGCTTTGGGATTGTATGCGCTAGCCGGTACACGGGCGCTCATGGCGGGGGGATTGATTCTGGTGTTGTCTCATTTGTATTCATGGAAGGTGGTACGACTCAAGGCGCTGCCTGTGGTGGATATTCTCTCGCATGTGTTGATGTTGAGTACCCTGTTGATGTTGGCTGCGTATTTGATTTACACAGAAGTTTTTACTGATGTATGGCCTTTACTCATCAGCATTACCCTCTTTTCTGCCTATGGACAGTTGTATAACCAACTGCGCGATTATGAAGAAGACCGCGCTGCCGGACTCAAAAATACCGCCTCGATTCTGGGACAAAACCTAACCCGTTGGGCAAGCTATTTGTGTTTTGGCATAGCAATGTTATGCTTGTTTTTAACCATTGCGAACCGTGCTTTTCCATTTGAATTGCTGCTGGTGGTGGTAGCGAGTGTCCCGATTTTGCTACTGGTTGGCAAAGGGCAAGATTTTCGTGGTAGCCAAACCACTGACATGATTGCCAATTTGCAGGTACAATTGTTAGTGTTCGCAAACCTTATCTTAATTTGTTGGTTAATTTACGTGGTGATTAATCCATAACAAGCCTATGTCCAGAAACCTGCTCATCATTGACCCTCGCTTGGAAGAAATCGCCTTTCTGCCGGAATTTTTGATGCAGTATGGGTATCAGGTCAAAATGACGGCGACCAGTCAGGAGGGCATGGCGCTGGCCTCCCGCCAACCCCCGGACATTTTGATGATCAATGTCAACATGCCGGATATTGAAGGGATTGAAGTGTGCCGCCGCTTACGGATGATTCCGCAAACGACGGACGTTCCTATTTTATTGACAACTTCACACTATGACAGTCGGATTCATGCCGAAGGGTTGCTGGCTGGTGCGGTGGACATTCTCACCAAACCTTTGCATATGGCAGATTTGCTGGAACGGCTCAAACGGGCAATTGACAAACGCGGTTCGTATGAAATTACCCGTCTTTTAGAAGAAACAACCTATTCGGCGCTGAATATCCTTGAATGTAAATTGGCTTGGCTGTTAACTTTGGATGATAACCTGACCCAAATTACCCACAGCGCCCTCGCCATTGACGGGACAGAAGACCAGCGCCAAGAATTTTTTTACCAGATTGATTATCAATACCCGCAACGCCGTTTTAGCATGAAACATGGGGACAACCCCCTTGCAGAAGTGTTGCACACACTGCAACCCATCATCAATATCGACCATGCCGCCTTACAAGCCATGCCCGGCGGTAGAGCGTTTCAGGCTGCTTTTTCGCAAATTGGCTGCAAACTATTTAGCCTGTTGCCGCTTGCGATTTTTGGACGGCCTGTGGGAATTATAGTGCTAGCAGCACAACATTCTTCTGCGATGAGTGGTACACGCATTGAACCCATTCTACGTGCCATTGCTAGCCAAGCGGCAGCGGCAGTCGATAATACCCACCTGATGATTCAATTGGCGGAACGCGAAGCAGCGATGAAATCTGAACAGGCCTTTCGCCAGATGGTGCTGGACTCCATGACCGATAGCTTGGCAGTGATTGACCGTGAAAATCGTATTACTTATGCAAATAATCGTTTATGCTTGGTGACAGGCTATCAACGAAATGAACTCTACGGCGAAAAAATTGAATTTTTATTCCCCGAAGAACGCCGCGAACTTGTCCGTACCAGTCTCACCAAACAAAAAGGCACGACCCTCTCTTTTGCACAGGAAATCGTCACACGGAGTGGGCGGTTTGTGCCAATGCTCATGTCGCATGTGGTGACACAGCAGGGCGACCAGAATCATGCAGTGGTTGTGTTGACCGACATGACCGAGGTGAATCGGCGGGAACAAACGCTCGAAATTCAAGCCCAACGTTTGCGGGCGCTGAATCAGGCGACCCATGCCATCACAACCGTGCTTTCGCAGGATGAGGTCATCGACATCATCCTTAAAACGGCCTTGCAAACAGTCAATGGGGTTCATGCCACCCTGTTTTTATGTGACCCAGCCCACCCGGAAATTCTGGTCGGGGTCGCGTGCAGAGGGTCGGGCAATACCAACGGCGCACGGGTCAAAGCAGGCGAGGGAGTCGTTGGATGGGTGGTCGAAGAAAATCAAGCCAAGCTCATTTTTGATTTAAAGCGCCAAAAATCCTTCCAAGCCGATTACTTGCTGCAAAGTGGTTTGAATCCCCTGACCATTATTGCTGCGCCCCTCATCGTGGATGAAAAAATCATTGGGGCATTAGAAGTTATCAATAAAGCCGATGGGGTTTTTGACCGTTACGACCTTGAAATTCTGGAAAGTCTTGCCGCTACCGCCGGGATAGCCATGGAAAACACCGGCCTTTTTGACCAAACTCAGCGTCGTCTTACCGAAGTTATGACGATGCTAGATGCAAGCGCGGCGGTGTCCTCTACATTGGATTTTGGCTCAATTTTGCAGCGCATCTCCCAACGTTTAATCGGAGCGCTCCACATTGAGCATGTCATCATCACTTCATGGGAACGCGATGCCCAATATGCGGTGTCGCTGGCAGAAGTTGCCGATGCTCACTGGTATTCCAACGATGGGCCGTTCCAATATTTAGCCGATTGGCCTAGCAAACAATCTGCTCTCAAAACGGGCAAACCCACTATGCTAGCGCTGGAGGATATGCCACGCACCCATCCTGAATTTGAACTTTTGTTCCGCTATGGCAGACGTGCCATGCTAAATGTTCCGTTGGTGATTCAGGGCAAAGTGGTTGGTTTGGTGACACTTTCCAGCGAAAAAACCCAATCGCGTTTCCATATCAAACATGTCAATCTGGTTGAACAGACCATTGAAGGTTGGCGGGAGCATGTCTTAGGTACATCTGATGCGGCGTGGTATGACCGCGAAAATCTCCAGATTCTGGCGCAGCAAATTAAGAAAAATGCCCGTTTGAACTGGGTTGAAATTAGCGTATGGCTGCCTCAACAAAATATGCTGCATCTGGTCTATCAAGCGGGGTATTTATTGTGGACAGAAGGTGGGGGCATGATGTGGCGTTTGGACGAACATCTCTCGATTGCCCATACGCTGCAATACAGCGAACCCATCATTTTAGGTCGGAGCGAATTGGACAGTGACCCCGCCGAGCAAAATTTCATGCGTCAAATCGGCGGACAAATGCTGCTTATTGTGCCGTTGTTTATTCGTGGCAAGCCGTCGGGTGTGCTGAAATTGGTACGGTCTAGCTCTAATTTGCCTTTTGATGATGCCGATGTTTCGCTGTGTCAGGGGATTGCCAATGTGGTCAGTAACGCAATTGACAACTCCCAGTTGTACAGTTCCTTAGAACAACGTGCCGCTGCCCTAGAAGCAGCCTATACTGAACTGAAAAAAATTGACCAACTGAAAGATGATTTGCTGCAAAATATCTCGCATGAGTTGCGTACCCCGCTCACCCATATTCTGGGTTATGTGAATCTTATGCAAGATGATGCTTTTGGCGCAACCACCCCCGAACAGCAAGAAACACTCCAAATCGTCATGCGGAAAACCCAGCACCTTGCCGATTTGATTAAAGATATGGTGGCGGTGCAGGCCACCCCTGAAAATTTGAATCTGCGTACCTTGCAGCTTGATCGGGTGGTGGCGATGGCGGTTCGCAATATGCAGCCCAAAGCCAACGAAGCCAATATTCGGATTGATATGGATGTTTCGCCCAATTTACCGATGATTGCGGGAGATGTGGTACGCTTGAGCGAAGCAATCGAGGCGCTTATTGACAATGCTGTTAAATTCTCGCCCGGCACCAGCCACATTGAAATTCACGCTCAAGACAGTGCTGGCCCGGTGGTGCAGTTAAGCGTGCGAGATTATGGCATTGGCATTTCCCAAGAGGAACATGACAAAATTTTCCAGCGTTTTTATCAGGTGGACAGCAGCACCACCCGTCGGTTTGGCGGGACGGGCTTGGGGTTGGCGCTGGTAAAAAATGTCATCACTGCTCACAGTGGGCATATTTGGCTGGAGAGCGAACCGGGGCAAGGGTCAACGTTTTATATTGATATTCCCAAAGCCAAAACGGTCAATGGGCATTAGTGCTGTGTCCGGTAAGTAAACATGGATTAAGTCCTATAGGGGCGGGGACAAGGCGTATGGAAAACGTTGTCACCGAAAATCCCAGATTCCCGCCCTATTCAGACACCCGATGAACAAATCTATTCCGTTTTGAGAAGGGGTGTTTGGGAGAGTTCACCGATGTTTGCTGTCCCGGAACACAACATCGCAATTTTAAGTTGGCGCTGGGTAATTTCGATAAATTCCATGACTTTTTCGGCGGATTGGTCGGCAGCCTTTAAAAATTGGCCTGCCATCCCCGCGAGCGTTGCCCCTAGCGCCACGCTTTTTGCCACATCAATTCCATCTTTCAAACCACCGCTTGCAAAAATCGGCATCTGAGGTGCAGTTTGTTTGACATAGCAAATCGCCTCTGCGGTTGGAATCCCCCAATCGGCAAAACTGCGGGCAACTTGGGCATGGAACGCACTTGGAGCGCGGTGATATTCCACTTCGCTCCACGATGTCCCTCCCGAACCAGCAACATCAATCGCCTGCACACCTGCTTGTGCCAACAACCGAATATCCGCTTCGGAAAACCCCCAGCCAACTTCTTTGGCAATCACGGGGACAGGCAGTTTGGCACATACCTCTGCAATACGGTCAATCAGCCCTTTAAAATTCGTATCCCCTTCGGGCTGAACAGCTTCCTGCAACACATTCAGATGCAGAATCAGCGCATCGGCCTCAATCATCTCCACTGCTTTACGGCATTGCTCAATCCCATACCCGTAATTCAATTGCACCGCCCCTAAGTTGGCAAAAAGTAAAATATCCGGTGCAAGATCACGCAATTGAAAGGTATAGGCAAGTTCTTCATTTTCGATGGCGGCACGTTGCGACCCCACCCCCATCGCCAATCCATAGGTTTGGGCAGCTTCAGCCAGATGGCGGTTGATTTTGCGGGCGCGTTCTGCCCCACCCGTCATCGAGGACATGAACAAGGGGGTATTGAGTGTTTTGCCAAAAACCGTGACGGTGGTATCAATTTCGCTCAGATTGAGTTCAGGGAGGGCGCGGTGCAGGAAGCGATATTTTTCCAACCCGGTGGTCAGGCTTGGAAACTGGACATTTTGTTCTAGGTTGATATTGATATGTTCTTCCTTGCGCCGTTCCGTGACTTTTGACATGCAGTGGTGTTCCTTAATTGGGTTAATTGGCGACTTGACCATTGTATCTGATTAGTGACAGGTGGTTAAGTGTTGCGCTATAATCTGCCGCTTAAGGCAGTCGCCCTTATTGAATATAGCAAACTCTGTACCAATCTACGGTACAATTAACAAACAAATCTGGAGGAAATACCGAAATGGCAGCAAACACACAAGAACGTGTGACCAATATCATTGTGGATTTATTGGGAGTGGAACGGGAGAAAGTGGTGTTGACCGCCAACTTCCGTGATGATTTGGAAGCAGACAGCCTTGACCTTGTAGAACTGATTATGGCTTTTGAAGAAGAATTCGGCGGCGAAATTTCTGACGAAGAAGCCCAACGCATTACCACCGTCGGCGACGCGGTGAAATACATCGAAGAACGCATGTAATTTTTTACCGCGATAGGGTTACACCTGTTGCGCTGTCACGCTGACCCCATGCTGTATGGGGTCATTTGTTTTAAAACCCCACCGCCAGACCAATAACCCGCCTACAATAACAAGAGTAAATAGATATAAAACCGACCCGCCGCCTAAACTGACATCCAATTGAAGTTCATGCCACAGTTGAATTGCCCGATTCAAACCCAGCGCAGGCAAAATCGTACCTAGCAACACCACCCCTACGAGAAGCGGGCTTAAAAAGCGCTGGAATAGTTTTTCAAGCGGAAGGGTTGCCAGCACCAGCCCCACGCCCAACACAGTTAAATAAGCCAATTGGAAGGCATTGTCGTTGTCCCGCAGTATTCCCAGCGCCCGTAGCGCCGCTTCCGGTGGATTGACCCGCAAAGCAATCAAAAATGCCATTGCCCGCCAGAACCATTTCCAACGGCTGTCCTCACACAGCAGGGCGGTGAACGCCAACCCCAGCGCCATCATCGGAATGGGCAGACGCAAAAACCCGGAGGTTCGCAGCGCAGGCGATTCAGCCCGAATCGCGGGATGAAGACTGACCTGTTCGGCTAAATCAAAGCCATTCTGGGTGGCAAAAGCGGTTTCATGCACTGTCCATGCCAGATGATAAAAAGCAAATGCTAGCAGCCACAGCGCAATCAGGCCGTGACGATAGGGATAAAGCAAATGATTTTTCATGCCTGCCCGATCATTTCATCAATTTTGTGGCGGATTTGGGCATCTTCATCCAGTTGGCGCTTGAAAAAGTCCACCATGAACTGGCTGCGACGCTGACGCAAAGCCATCGGTGCAACCACCCGTACATCCTCCACATCGGCAACATCGCGTCCGTCCGCCGCCGCATGGGCGCGAGCCGCTTCAAACATGGTGTATTCGGCACGGTGCGAATCAATATCCAATTCGTTGACCAGGCGCAGCCCGATTTCGATGGCCTCCGCGTTTAAAGTAGTTTGTTTGAGGAGTTCCCGCGCTGCCCCGACCAGTTCGCGGGTATCATTCATCATATCCGCCCATTTTGCCACGAACGAACGCGGGTTTTCCCGATATTCTTTGACGCGCATATACACTTCTAGGCGGTCTTCGGCATCCATTAAACCCCGCACCGGCACCCGCAGCCCGAAGCGATCCATAATCTGCGGACGCAAACGGCCTTCTTCGGGATTCATCGAGCCAATCAACACAAATTTGGATGCAAATGTGCCAGACATCGCCCCGCGTCGGACGGTATAACTCCCCTGTGCAGCAGCGTCTAAAATCGCATCCGTAATTTCATCTTGCAACAAATTTACTTCGTCAATATAGAGGATATTTTGATTGGCGCGGGAAAGAATCCCCGGTTCCAGTTTGACGCGGTTTTGCTGAATCGAAATGCGTTCGTTAATCCCCCCCACGACTTCTTCCAAACGCGCATTCAGGGGCAGTTCGACAATTTTCACCGTATCCCAATACGTCGGCAGTTTGCCCTCTGAGTCATATTCAGCCGTTACATCTTCCAATTCCATTTCCGGTAGAATCCCGGTTAAGCTGCGAACACAGGTTGTTTTGCCCGTCCCACGCGGCCCAATCAGCAGCACCCCGCCCACCGATGGATTAATCACCGAGAGCATCAACGCGACCCGCATTTCCACCTGTTTGACAATCGCCAGAAAGGGATAGGGCAGTTGGTCAGCCAATCCCAACTCGGCACGCGGCCTTTTTAAAACCGCCCGCGCCCCGGTCTGGTTGAGTAAATCCAGCAGGGTCGATTTGCGATTCCCTAAATCGGGTAAAAGCGGTGAATGGGTCATGTTTTGGCCTGTTTTTTCTGCGATTTACGGTAGGCTTGCCGTTCCAGCGCTTCATCCCAGCGTTGTTTTTCTTCGTCTGTTTCGAGGAGCAACGGGGGAACGCGGCAGGGTTTGCCATCCTTATCCAGCGCCACGTACACCAGATACGCGGAATTGGTTGAACGGCTTGAACCATCAATGGCGTGTTCTGCCCGCACGGTTACCAGTGTTTCAATCGAAGTCCGCCCCACATAGGTGAGTTCTGCCGTCACAATCACCAAATCGCCAATCCGAATCGGTTCTTTGAACAACATCGAGTCGACGGCAACTGTCACAACCGCTGTTTGGGCATGGCGCATGGCAGCAATCGCTCCAGCCTCATCCACCAAGCGCATAATGACCCCGCCATGCACATTCCCTAAATTATTCGTGTCCTGTACCCCCATCATCTGGCTAAGGGTAATCCGCGAGGCAGAAATTGGTTTTGGCTGCATAGGTTAACTTTCACGCTCATAAATGGCTTTAAGTTCTTTCGCGGCTTTTTCCCATGTAAATTTTTGGGCTTGTTGAAAACCGCGTAGTGTAAGTGTCTCCCGAAGGCCAGTATCCGTCAATAGGACTCGCAGGCGGTGACTCAGCGCTTCTACATCATATGGATTGACCATGACAGCGGCATCGCCTGCCACTTCCGGCATGGAGGAGACATTACTGGTTAAAACAGGGGTGCCACAGGCCATCGATTCCACAATCGGAAATCCGAACCCCTCATACAGCGAAGGATAGGCGGTGACGATTGCCCCACTGTACAACGCCGGAATATCGGCATCATCCGCAAAACCAATCAGCTGCACCCGCTTTTCCATGCCCAAGCGTTGAATAGTTTCATAGAGGGTATTATTCAGCCAGCCTTTGCCCCCCGCAATAACCAGAGTCACCTGCGAAAATTCGCGCCCCAAGTGATGCAGTGCTTCCACCAGACGGGGATAATTTTTACGCGGCTGCACCGTCCCGATTGAAAAAATATACGGCTGGTCAGGAATCTTATATTTTTCACGGACTGCTTGCAGAGTTTGAGCATCTTCAATCCGGCGGAAATGGGAATCCACCCCACTCAGCAGCACGGTAATTTTTTCTGCTGGGGTGCCATAAAGTTCGATTAAATCGTCTTTGGTAGCCTGCGAATCTGCCAGCACATGTTGAGCGCGGCGCACCGAATAGGGAACGGCATGATTCAAATACTTAATCAGGGGTGGCGGTAGCGTTTCCGGCGAACGCACAAAGGACAAATCATGCACGGTGAGAATCGTTTTGGTGCCGGGCAACACCGGCGGCAGGGTAAAATCGGTGGCGTGATAGAGCTTGACCCGCCCAATAAAGGCTTCCATTGGAAGAGGCAAATGCGCCCGGAACCAGAGTCGCGCAAACCAGCGCGGCGAGACCCGTGTGGGATACCAATGAAAATTCGCACCGGGAACGGGGGGAAGTTGATGAGCGGTTGCGCCCGCCACAAACAATTTATAAGGGGTTACGGGGTCTGCTTGCGCCAGTGCTGCCACCAGATGACGCACCAAACGCCCTATCCCCGCCCCTTGCTCGTATGCGGCGGTGTAGTCAATCCCGATCACGCTACGTCGTTGTATGTCCAATAGCGATTAGCAAAGAAATTCCAGAACAGCACAATCACAATCGAAATCGCCTGTGCTTCATTCGTGCCAAGTTGATAAATCGCTTCTTTGCCCCAATTCGGGTCAATCGAGAGGCTGTTCAGCACATCCGCGCTAAAATCCCCCAGCAGATGATAGGTTGCGCTGACAAACACCAACCGGAACAGTAGCCCCACCACACTAATCCCAAAGAAAATTGCCAACTGCCGCCGCATACTCCGCGAACGCGAGTCCGGGTACGTCCAGTAGCGATTGAGCAGAAAGTTGCTCAACACCGCCGCGCAAAACGATATGCCGGTTGCAAGCGCAATTTTTTCGGATTGGTGCGGCTTGACAGGTACAAGCAGCGAAAATTGCAGCAGATTCAAGGTGGTGAAATCCACCACCGCGCCGATAATGCCCACCGTTGCAAATTTAAGAAAACGTTCGACTTCCTTGGCTTTTTCGCCAAAAAAGCCAGCAATCCACAGGATAAAACGATCAATCGGGTTCACGGTTTGTGTCGCTGTCTTGAGGGTTGTCAACCACCTGCTCCTGAAAGTGCAAAGCCGCTAGGATACCTAGCATTACGCCAAGATGCAAAAATAAATTATTCACATAGAGTTTGTCTAAAAAACTATGAACGCTTATATGCGTCCAGACACCCATCAGCCCCACCGCAACCCCGCGCTGCTGCCATGACAGGGACTTGTGTAGTAAACGCCAATTTTGTCTGATTATCAAGCCCCACATTATGAAATACGCATGAAAACCGACGATTCCCGTTTCTGCGAGCAAATTAAGATAGTAATTATGCGCGTGTCCTAAAGGATTTTGCCAGTTTGCCAGCGCAAATTCTCGATACGCCGTTTCGTAATTGCCAAAACCAACCCCCAGCATCGGGTTAGCGTTTGCCATCTCAATCGCAGATTGCCAATGGGACAGACGTTCCAGCACGGCGAAATTTTCATCGCTAATTACCGCCCCGCGTACATCCCGGAATCCGATAAAATCCTCCCGAAAACTGGTTAAACGCTGGGTCAGGCTGGCTGGCAACAGTCCGCCCATCCACAACCCGCCGACCAGCATTCCGCCAACTGCCAAAGCGAGGATTCCGTGAATCCGCCGTTGGGGGAACAAAAAAACCATGACCACACCCGCGCTCAAAAAACCAAGCCATGCCCCCCGACTCCACGAAGCCAGTAAGGCCGCAAAAATGAAAACCCCCATCCCGCCATAGAGCATTGCCAGCGCGAAATTTTCCTCCCATTTTTGATTCGCGGGTAAGGCTTTGAATTCCTCTTTTCCCTTGATGGGGAACAATGCAGCCCATCCATACCCTCCCGCCGTTGCCAATGCTAGCGGCAGCACCATCCCCATAAATGCTCCAAATGGATTCGGCTGTCCGAATGTCCCGAAAGCACGAAAATAGTGATAGTCCAGAATCCACAGATGCGCTGCCCCGGAACCGCCCTGAAATTCCCATAAACCAATGATGGCTTGCAACGCCGCACTCAACACTACCCCGAATAGAATCCAGTGCCAGCGTTGAATATTCGCCACAATGAACACCAGCAACCCAATCTGAATCCACTTAAGCATTTCGGTGACAAACGCCGAAGGTGAATAGGCTGTCCACAGGCTAAACGACACCATCAAGACGAAATAACCGATTCCCACCAGCAAAATCTTGGGAAAATAAAATTGGGTTTCGCGGTCAGCAATACGGCGTAGCGCCCATATCCCGATAAACACAAAGAGCGCTATCTGACCGATATCGAGGGGCAGTTGCACGGGCGATTCGGTTTCGATCAAGGTTTTTAGTGGGGCGACACTGAGCATTACAATAAGCGCGAGGGCAGGTTCCATTAAAAAAGCAGTCCCTAAGAGACTGCTTCCCAACAGCATCACAAACGCGGGCAAAGGCAGCAATGCCGCCCCCACACCCATCAGTACGGCAAGGAAGCCCTTACCGGATGACTGGAAACGTGCCAGTAACATGGTTCACGCCTGTTCTGCGGTAAAAATCAATTGTCATCCGCAGACCTTCTTCCAGAGAAACTACCGGTTGCCAATCCAGCACGGCTTTAGCGCGGGTAATATCTGGTTGGCGGGTTTGCGGGTCGCCTTCAATCCGTTTGTCCTCTAGGATAATCCCCGCAGTATTCTCCGTCAGGCGATTGATAATTTCGGCAAATTCCAGAATCGTCATTTCATACGGGTTACCAATGTTGACAGGTTCTTTAAAGTCGCTGTGCAGCAGGCGGTAAATACCTTCTACAAGGTCGCTCACATAACAGAAACTACGGGTCTGTTTGCCATCCCCATACGCTGTCAGAGGTTTGGCCTTAAGCGCCTGTCGGATAAAGGTCGGTACCACCCGTCCGTCATTCAAGCGCATCCGCGGCCCAAAGGTATTAAAAATTCGCACAATCCGCGTTTCGAGGCCGTGAGTGCGTTGGTAGGCCATCGTCAGCGCTTCGGCGTAGCGTTTGGCTTCATCATACACCCCGCGTGGCCCGATGGCATCCACATTGCCGGGATAATCTTCGCGTTGTGGATGAACTAAGGGATCGCCATAGATTTCAGAGGTCGAAGCCAGCAAAAATTTCGCCCCTTTGGAAATCGCTAACCCCAGCGCGTTATGCGTTCCTAATGCCCCTACTTTGAGCGTTTGAATGGGGTATTTGAGGTAGTCAATAGGACTGGCAGGAGAAGCAAAATGCAGCACTGCATCCAGTTCGCCCGGTAAAAAAATGTAATTGGACACATCGTGTTTGATGAAAGTGAAATTTTCGTGTCCCGCTAGATGTTCAATATTTTTGGTTGAGCCAGTCAGCAGGTTATCCATCGCCACAACGGTATGGCCTTCTTGGATAAAACGATCACACAAATGTGACCCCAGAAACCCCGCCCCACCTGTAATCAATACGCGCACAGTCGAATCCTCACGATAAAACTTTGGAAGTTTAGCACAGTTTGTATACACATCTAAGGTAGAATGTGATTAGGAATTGGGACTTCTATGCCTGTGTTCAAACAAATGATACAATATGGATAGTAAAGTAAGGTTTTTAGAATCGTAGTGACTATAATCGATAAAGTTCCTGTTGGGTATGATCCCAATATTAATTTCTATATTCCCCTTCAGCCGGCTCCTGCTCCGCCGCCTGCTTTGAAATGGGCAGGGGGCAAAAGATGGCTTGTACCTCATATTGAATCACTCTGGCAACCTCATCGTTTTCGACGTTTGGTTGAGCCTTTTTGTGGTGGGTTAGCTATCGCTTTAGGATTAGCTGCATCTACCGCTTTGTTGAATGATATTAACCCTCATCTTATAAACTTTTACCAACAAATTAAATTAGGATTTGTTATTAGAATTGAAATGAGAAATGATAAAGATTTATTTTATGCAAATAGGTCAAAATTTAATCATTTAATAAAAATGAATGAAATAAACTCTCAGCAAGCTGCATCCTTGTTTTATTACCTGAATCGGACAGGATACAATGGACTATGCAGATTTAATCAAAAAGGTGAATTTAATGTCCCCTTTGGTAAATACAAGACCATCAATTATGAGACAGATTTTTCGGTCTACAAAGATTTTTTCAAAAATTGGACATTCCAATCAAAAGATTTTGAAGAAATCGATTTGAGATCCAGTGATTTTATTTATGCTGATCCTCCTTATGATGTGGAATTTGTTCAATATTCTAAAGAGGGTTTTACATGGGATGATCAGGTACGTCTCGCACAATGGCTAAAAAAGCACCCCGGTCCTGTAGCAATTTCAAACCAAGCGACTGATAGGATTATTGATCTGTACAAAAACTTAGGTTTTTCTTTGAAGTTCTTAGATGCGCCCCGCCGCATTAGCAGTAACGGAGATAGAACACCAGCAAAAGAGGTGTTGGCAACTAAAGGAATAAATAATGCCCAGAAATACGACCACGGGTCGGGTTTTAGAGGAAATGATACGCCACGCTTTGTTGCAAGGCGGTTACACATTCACCAATCAAACAATGATTGGCATGAAATTTAATGGCAGCAGACATATTGTGGATAATGTTGCAACCGACCAGCATCATAATACTTTTCTAGTGTCACTCAAATGGCAACAATCTTCCGGCACAGCCGAACAAAAGATCCCTTTTGAAGTCATGTGCTTAATGGACGCTGTACAAACGAGTCAGGGAAGTTATAAACGTGCTTATTTGGTTTTGGGTGGTGATGGTTGGACTCTAAGAGAATATTATATCAGCGGGGATATGAATCGTTTTATTCCTTATGCGAATTATGTGAGCATTATAAAACTTGAAACCTTTGTCGGGAAAGCAAACAAAGGTCAGTTACATCTACCTTATGGTAAGTAAATTATTAATAGAAAAACCTTTTCTTTCACAGGGCTGCTTCAACTTCTTTTTGGAAGGCTGCCTCAAAAATGTGCAGCGTTTCTGCGGAATCAAGACACAAAATAATGGTGGTCAGGGGCGCTGTGTCCTCAAAAGTGAAATCCACAATTTTTTGCGCCATGACAGTGGCACACCCTTCCACAGGATACCCTAATAAGCCTGTCGAAATTGGCGGGAAGGCAACCGAAGTTAGCTTTTTCTCTACGGCTAATTTGAGCGTATTCCACACCACGCTTGCCAGTTTGCCGCGCTCGTTGCCGCTGCCCATGCGTGGCCCGACGGCATGAATAACGTATTTCGCAGGTAATTTTCCCCCATCGGTGAGGAACACCTGTCCTTCGGTAGCGGGGCTATACATCTGTACCGCGTCACCGATGCTTGTCCCGCCCTGTTGCAGAATCCGCGCCCCAATCCCAAAACTCAGGTCAAAATTCGTCGTGGTGGAATTCACAATGGCATCCACCTCCAACGCGGTTAAATCGCCTTCCATGACCTTCAGCGTAATGTTATGCAGGCTCGTTTCCATCATTTTTTCCCAGTGCGTAAAAGGCTATTTTATGCGGGGAATAAACTGGCACGCAACCGTGAGTCTGATAAAGTCTGCCGGATACTGCGAGAACATCCATTTTGACCCAAGGGTGCTTTAAAAGCCCATCGTTTCCGGGCGACGATAATGAACCACCCGTTGCAACGCTTTAAGTTCATAAGGCCAATCGTACCATTCCAGTTTGTAACGTACACCGGACAACACTTGCAGCATCGTTCGCATCCGCCCGCCAAGCCGAATATCCGTCACGGTGGGATAATACGCATTGACCACGGCCTCAAAATTACGAACTTTGCGCCGCACATCATCTTTCAAAAAGGGCGTGTTTGGGTCACGACGCAGCGCGAAGGTTTGCCATTCATCGCTGGCCCATTCGTCCAGAGTTCGCGGGAATTTGAATCCCAAATCTTGCGCCGCTTTGAGCAATTCACTCCGGTCATGCGGCACGGGCGTATAAATATATAGAATCAACTCGACAGCAGGGTTAATCTGTTTAATCTGACGGATAAATCGGATCGTATTTTCTGCGTCCGCCAATGGGTTGGGCGGGGTTCCCATCACAAATGAAAATTCTGGCACAATCCCAACTTCTTTCATTTTGTGTGCCATAGCAATGGTGCTGTTGACACTGGACTTGCCGCCCTTGTTCATCATTTTGAGTGTTTCGTCCGAGCCGCTTTCCGCCCCCATAAAAATCATCTGGCAGCCCGATTTTTTCAACTTTTGCCAAGTGGCATCGCTGTAGGTGATGAGTTTGTCAATCCGCCCCAACCCCCACCAGTTGATTCCCAAGGGGGTAAGCCGTTCAGCAATTTCGGCAGCACGGTCTTCACGGATGAAAAAATCCATGTCATGAAATTCAATTGCGTCTGCCCCATATTTTTCAACCAGCATTCGTACCACTGTTTCCACCCGTTCCGGCGATTCAGGCAGCCAGCGCTGATTGACAATGCGTACCACCGCGCAAAAATTACACGCAAAAGGACAGCCAAAACTGCTATGATGACTCATCACACGGTTGCCCAAATAGCTTTTTCCACGATAGGCCAGCACATCATCCAAACGTTCATAAGGCCACAAAGGGAGATTATCTAAGGGGACAAGCGGCGCACGCGGGTTGGTTTGCACCGTATTTTCATTCACCCAGATTAAACTTGGCACATCCGCCAGACTCCCGCCATGATGCAGGGTATCTACCAGTTTGCGGAAAGGGATTTCACCCTGTCCTTCAACGGCATAATCCACAATGCCACTCGTCACGCATACATCCCCATGATGTGAGGGAAAATACCCCCCCCACACGATAATTAACCCCGGCAGCGCCGCTTTGACCTTGCGGCAAACCTCAATTGCTTGGGTTAATTGCGGGCCGGGCATGGTGCTAACCGCCAGCATTTTTGCACCGGTGATTCGCGCTTTTTCAATGATGACTTCAGCAGGATTGTCTATCAGATTGCCATCAATGAACACAGGCACATAATCGCCCTCTATCACCGATGCAATCGCCAGCAGCGACATAGGCAGGCGTTGTTTGCCCTTTGTAACACATTGGGGGTTAAAAAGCAGAATCGCTGGAGGCATATTTTCAATCATCCCTTTTCCCGATATTCTAATAACCAAAACGAGAATTTTGCAAATAAGGATTGTAAAAAATGGAATATCCCGAAATGATTACCCGGTTGCCCCAGGCCGATGTTCCCTATCCCAATATTGAAGCCTACATGATGCGTTCGGAGCATGGCCTGACCGTTTTTTTCCACTTCACCCACGATACGATTGTTCCGCCCCACGCACACGGCGCACAATGGGGAACAGTCTTAGAAGGCGAATTTGAATTTACCATCGGCGAACAGGTCAACCACTTTAAGGCGGGCGATTCCTATGCTATTCCAGCAGGGGTGATTCACTCTGCCAAAATTCCAGCGGGAGTCAAGTTGATTGATGTTTTTGAAGAGCCAGACCGCTTTAAAGCAAAACCCTAAAAACTATTCCACCGATAATACTTCGATATCACATAATAACAATTTAAAGGTCTCACACAAAACGCATTATCGGTGGACTCTGGTGGTAACACACCGAGAGAAACTACAAAGCATAGATTCGCATAAAAAAAGCGGTAGGAATAAAAATCTGCCTCTAAAATATGCTATGCTTAAACAAAAGTGGGCTTTCATCTTATGGCAATCATCCGACCTGAATACAAACTCATCATGACCTATGATATACGGGAAGAAACCCAAGCCCAGTATATGCAGTTTGTTTTAGGCGAATTTGTGCCGGGATTGCAATCGCTGGGGTTGTATATTACCGGGGTGTATCAGACGGTACATGGTGATTATCCAGCACGGTTGACCGAATTTGTTGCCGAGGGCAAAGACAATATGCGGCGGTCATTGGAAAGCGAACAATTCACCACCCTTGAAATGCGTCTGAAAGGCTTTACCTACAACTATACCCGTAAAGTGGTACGTTTTCGCAACGGTTTTCAGTTCTGACGTGCGCCGCCTGCCTGCACCAGCAAATCTTCTACGGACACCCCCCGATAGGCCCAATCGCAATTTTCTTCGCACAGGCGAATCAGCACGTCCAACGCGGGGCCAAACGCTCCCCCCTCCACATACGAACGGGCAGAAAGATAGCGGCGGACAAAATCGGCCTCGTAAATGAGTTCGCCTGTGTAGCCAAATTCAACCGCACGGTCAATTAACTGGACTCCGCGTGCTAATTGGTCTTCGCCATCTTGATTCATGCCGCGTAGATAGGCTTGTCCCTGTTTGGTCAGTGCCTCCAGCATCAGGGTATTGACATCATTACGACGATAGCTGGCATCGAGCTGGAGAAGCGCATCAAACCAGCTAATTGCTTCTTCATAATTGCCCATGAACATAGCGGTTTCAGCATTGGCATATAATCCTTCCGGGCTGGGGCCGCTGCGGGTGGGTGATGCAGTGGGGATAACTTGCGTCACTTCTTCGGTAACTTCACGGGTGGGTGTGTTCGTTGGGGTCAGGCTTGGTTGTGGCGTATCACTTGCTTCAGGAGTTGGCGTGAGGGCAGGTGTTTCCGTAACGCTTAAAAGGGTCGCAATTTCGACAAGGCGACTTACGGCATCTTGGTAATTCGGGATTTCGGTCAGCACATAGGCAAAACGCTCTCCCGCCAATTCATAATCACCGGCTGCCATATCCGCCACCCCGCGCTGATATTGATTCGCCACATCAGTGGCTTGCACTTCAACGGCTTGCGTTCCCAGCGCTTCAACTTCATCACGGATTCCGGCGAATCCTGCCAACGAGACAATCGCCAGACACATACACGAAGCCGCCAGCGCTACCCCCGCAATCAGCAACGTTTGCAGGCATCCTGATTCTCGTTGTATCACCGGACGCGGGGGAAGCGGCGGCAAAACGTAGGGCTGATGCGGCCCGGTATCCTCCAGCGTGGTCGCATCAATCGCTTCGATTAAGCCCGTGGGGGATTTAGGTTGGGTATCGGCGGGATTTTCCGTCATGCTGTGTCTCGTGTTGATTGCGAAGGGTTATTGTAGTAAGCGGCCCTGCGTTTGAGCAAGGCACGCTTGCCCTACGCGGATTTTTCTAGGAGGGTGCGGACATTTTCAACAAAATCGCGCATGGAAAAAGGTTTGGGCATGTAAATATCCGCCCCTTTTTGGTTGGCTTCCTCAAAATGTGATTTTTGCCCGCGTGCCGAAATCATTAACACGGGGGGAGCTTTGTCGCCAAGTTGTTCTTTGACATTCGCGCAGATAGTTAAGCCATCCATATGCGGCAGCATGACATCCAGAATCATCAGGCCGGGTGGGTCGGCTAAAGCACGGTCATGGGCTTCTTGTCCATCGCCAGTTGTCCAAATATCGTTATAACCGGAAAGTTCTAATTTACGCCGGATTAAAATCAGGATATCGCGGTCATCTTCTGCAATCAGGATGTAGCTCATAGCAGGTGTCCTTTTATTTGCATCCCTTTCCTCCCTTTTGTATGATGAAAGCCATCGTGACAGGCAATGAGGAAAAGGTTTCCGTTGAATACACGGACTGCACGCATTATACGGGCGCGAAGGAAACGCCGTCAACAAAAACGCGGGAATGCCATCCATTTCTTAAGAAGACTCATAGCGGTGGGCATTCTAATCGTGGCGGTGACGGTGATTTTACTGGTGGGGGGCATGGGTGGTTTGGTGGGCGCATATGCCTACTATGCCCGCGATTTACCCGCCCCTTCGGAAATTGAAGCCGCGCAAAATCAAGCCTTTCAGACAACGATTCTCTATGATCGCACGGGACAGCATGTGTTGTATGAAGTCGTTCCGCCCATCGGAGGAGACCGTCAATGGGCTTCGATTTACGATGTTCCCCAGTATTTTCTGGATGCAACTGTGGCGATTGAGGACAGCAGTTTTTATACCAATCCCGGTTTTGATCTTCGCGGCATCACTCGCGCCATGTGGTCAAATATCAACGGGGGGGCAGTGCAGGGGGGTAGCACCATTACCCAGCAGTTGGTCAGAAATGTGCTGCTGGCAGAAGATGAACGCCAAGACCGCACCTTTGACCGCAAAACCCGCGAAATCATCCTTGCCAGTGAAATTTCACGCCTCTACAGCAAAGACCAGATTTTAGAGTGGTATATCAATACCAATTTTTACGGGAATCAAGCCTATGGGATTGAAGCGGCCTCGCGGGTGTATTTCGATAAATCGTCCCGCGATTTGACCCTCGCTGAGGCAGCAATCTTGGCAGCCATTCCCCAGTTTCCCCTGCAAAACCCGATTGATAATCCTGAAAATGCCCGTCTACGGCAGCAGTTGGTGTTGCAGCGCATGGTGAATCTAGGCTATCTCACCCAGCTTCAAATGGATGAGGCGTTGGCGCAACCGATTATTCTGGGGCGTTACAGCGAACGCTTTGATATTACCGCTCCGCATTTTTCGCTGTATGCCCGTAATGAAGCCGAAACCCTCTTGAATCAGCAGGGCTTGGACGGCGATTATCTGATTTCGCAGGGGGGACTACGAATCTATACCACGCTGGATTTAGATTTGCAGGAACAGTTGGAATGTGTCAGCCGAACGCATGTCACACGGTTGGACGGAGCAGCCCCTGATTTTGTGCATAACACAACGGAAGGCGAACCGTGTTTTGCGGCGGATTTTCTGCCACCCTTCCCGCTTGAAATGCAGGGCATTGAACGCTATGTGACCAATGCAGCAGGGGTGATTCTCAAAGCAGATACCAGCGAAATTGTGGCGATGATAGGCAGTGTGGATTTTTGGAATAAAGGCATTGATGGCAATTTCAATGTGGCTATCGCCGAACGTCAGCCGGGGTCGACCTTTAAGCCGATTGTGTACATGACAGCATTTCTAAATCCGATTGACAACGGCACAACGATTGTCACGCCCGCGACCATGACCTCCGATGTGCGGACAGAATTTAACAATGGGCAAGCCGAACCCTATATCCCCCAAAATATTGACTTGTTCTATCACGGCCCGGTCAGCATTCGGGAAGCGTTGGCAAATTCGTATAATGTTCCGGCGGTACAGGTACTCAACTGGGTGGGCTTAAGCAAAGTCATCCAAACCGCCCATCGTTTAGGCATCAATTCGCTGGACGAAGGCATTAATGCGTATGGATTGTCATTGGCTTTAGGGTCAGGGGAAACCACCCTGCTGGATTTAGCCTATGTGTATAACGTATTTAATAATCTAGGTTATTCAACAGGTGCGCCTGTTCATGCGAGTGTGGCACGTCCGGGCTACCGCCAATTGAATCCGGTGTCTATTTTGAGGATTGAGGATGCCGAGGGCAATATTTTATGGGAGTATTCGGAAACACAAGGGACATTTGATCGCCGCTTGATTATTCCGCAAGGCATGGCGTATATCATGACGGACATTCTAGCAGATGAAGAAGCCCGTCTGCCTGCCTTTGGGGGTGGCAATCCTTTAGAATTGTCACGGCCTGCTGCGGCTAAAACTGGCACGACTGACGATAACCGTGACAGCGTAACGGTGGGCTATACCCCGCAATATACAATGGGGGTATGGGTTGGCAACAACGATAACACCCCGATGAATGATGTCACCGGGATGACAGGGGCGGCTCCCATCTGGCACGCTGTCATGGAATATTTGCATACCCGCGATAACCTCGCCATCCAAACATGGGAACGTCCCAATACCATTGTTGAACAAACAGTGTGTTTATGGTCGGGGTTGCTGCCTACTCAGAATTGCCCCCAAGTGCCACAGGAATTATTTTTTGTGGATACGGTCAACGGTATTGATTACCGTCCGCAGCGTTCGGATACCCTGTGGTATCGTCTGCCCATTGATATTTGTACCAACACCCGCGCCAACAACACCACGCCCTCTCAATGTGTCGAAGAACGGATTTTCTTTGATTTTAATACGCCGGAACTTCGTGCATGGGCCGAAGCCAATGCGCCCGATTTGCTCCCACCGGCGGGAGAAAGTTTGGTGCAGGAAGGCTCACAATTTAGTCCAGTAGCGTTCGTCTCGCCCCGTTCACTCGACAAGGTTGGCGGTGAAGTGGCGATTTACGGCAATACCCGCCTTGATAATTTCGCATATTATCAAATTGGCTTTGGGCAGGGCAACGAACCCACAACTTTTACCCAGATTGGCGACACTGGCACAGAAAGCGGCTTTAACCAGCTTTTAGGAACATGGAACACTTCTGGTTTAGAAGATGGGGTTTATACCCTGCAATTGCAGGTTGTGGATGGGGAAAATCGGGTACAAACAGCCTTTACCCGTGTCACTGTAGACAACACTCCGCCCGAAATCCGCTTGATTGAACCCGTGGATGGAGCAACTTATTACGCTGATACAGACATCATCATCAACTTCCAAGCGGAGGTTTTTGATGTGGGGGATATTGAACGGGTTGAATTTTACACGTTGGGCGAAATTCCATCCGCACCGGATGAGGAAAATCCTGAGGATGAGGAAGCCACCGAAGTTCCCAACGAAAATGGCGAACTTTTGCTCGGCGAAAGCACAGCCTTCCCCTATACGCTGCCGTGGACAATTGAGGAATTTGGCTTAAAAACCTTCTGGGCGGTGGCCTATGACCGCGCTGGCAATCGTACCGAAAGTCTGCGAATTATCGTGAGTCTGGAAGAAAAAACTCCGTAAAAATGTAAAAATCTTTCCCCTCTCGCTAGTCCCACTTGGTAGGGAGGGGAATTTTTTAATTTTCACAACGCGGCTTCAATGGCTTTGCGTAAATCGGACGGCAAAATTGGCTTGGTCAAAAAATTAACCGCCCCTGCTTCGAGCGCCGCTTCTTTGATTTCTAGGGCATTGGCCCCGGTATAAATAAGAACTGGGATCTCTTGGGTATCGGTTTTGGATTTGATTGCTTTGCAGGCATCTACCCCGTTCATAATGGGCATATTGTAGTCCATGAGAATCACGCGGGGCAGTTCGTCCGTTGCTTTTTGCACGGCTTCTTCGCCGTTGCTGGCTTCAATCACATTCCAGCCGCTTTTTGAGAGGGTTAAGTTGAGCATGGTTCGCATTTCGGGTAGGTCATCGACAATGAGGATTTTACGCAAGCTCTCAGCAGTCATATTGCTCCCTTTTTGTGGTAGATGTCTTTCGATTATAAACGATGTGTTAGTCACTGCCCACCACCAAACGGTAGATTAACTGCGTATCTACGTTATAATCTGTGTAGAAATGGTCAGGAGCAAGTAGGCTGTGTCGAAAAAAATCATGTTGGTCATGTTAGGCGTGCTGCTGGTGGGTGGTTTGTGGGTCATGCCCATTCAATCGGTTGCTGCCCAAGAAGAAGAAACCACCGAAGAAATTGCGAGCGAAGAATCGGCTGAGGAAGCAGGCGCACGCGGCCCCGGTGCAGTGATTATCATGGTGGGGTTGGCAGCAATCTTCATTGTGGGTTTTAGCTACATCTCACGGCAGGGGAACAACGCGCCTGCCAATTAAATAAATTAAAATCATCAAAATTAGTGACATTCGGCTCTATATTGAGCCTGTGCTGTGGGGTATCGTTAGTATCATTAGCCTCAGATAGAAAAGGGGTGTAGGAATGTCGGAAATTACATGGGTCAAAACGAATGAAACCGCCAAAGCTGCTGGGCTGCACACCAAAAGCCGTTCCAAATATATGTACGCGGTGATTGGGGTAGGGTTGCTGGCATTGGTGGCCTTCTTGATGTACAACGGTCTCGCCAAAGGTCGTTACTATGTAACTGTGAATGAATTGGTCAACGACCCCGATAACGTTGGTAAACAAGTTCGTGTCGCCGGGGCAGTGGATGGCGATACCATCATGTTTGACCCCGAAACGCATATTTTGTCCTTTACGGTGGTCAACATCACCAATGACTCGGATGAAATTAAAGAAGCCGGTGGTTTGGGGGCGGTATTGCACTATGCTCTGCTTGACCCCGAAGCAACGCGCTTGAACATCGTCTGGGAAAATGCCGAAATGCCCGACCTGCTCCAGCATGAAGCGCAGGCTATCATGACCGGAACCCTGCAAGACGATGGCACATTTTTGGCGGATGAAGTGCTGCTGAAATGCCCGACGCGCTATTCGGACGAAGTGCCAGAACAAGTGACACAGGGCTAACCCATGATTGCAGATATTGGGATTGCCACGCTATTCTTGGCGTTTGTTGTCAGTTCATTAGGAACAATACTCGCACTTTACGGCATTTACACACGTCATTCTGTCGTCATTCAAAGCGCCCGCAATGCGTTTCTGGTGGTGCTACCCCTAATGACGATGGTGAGCGGGTTGTTGATTTACGCGCAGTACACAGGCGAATATCAGATTGCCTATGTTGCCAGCGTCAGCAAGGATGCCCAACCCGATTTGCTCAAAATTACCGCGCTGTGGGGTGGGCAATCCGGTTCACTCGTGCTGTGGACATTCATGCTCAGTTTGTTCATGGTTGCTTCGCTGCTGCTTAATTGGAGAAGCGAATATGTCCTGATGCCTTGGGTGATGGTCTTTGCGGGTGTCACCCTAACCTTTTTCTTGCTGCTCAATAATTTTTACGAAAATCCGTTTGAACGTTATTGGGCGCGGGAAGATGGTAGTGTTGAGGAATTGCTCTTTCAACCGGATGGCGCGGTGGCGGCTTACCCCTATCAGAGTTCGCAGGGCGAAACCTTTAACCTCACCAAAGACGGTTTTATTCCCAGTATGCCCGATGCCCGCTATGATGGACGCGGTTTAAATCCCCTACTGCGACATCCGGGCATGGTCATTC
The DNA here is from genome assembly GCA_964639245.1 of uncultured Anaerolineae bacterium. GTDB lineage: Bacteria > Chloroflexota > Anaerolineae > Aggregatilineales > J027 > SB15. The sequence continues at coordinate 76,985 of CAZXCU010000005.1, read as the reverse complement.
ACCCGCCGATGCTGTATCTCGGCTTTACCGGATTCATCATCCCCTTTGCGTTTGCGATGGCTGCGCTGGCAACAGGTGGACTCGGCATTGGCTGGATTAAAGCCACCCGCCGATGGAGTCTCGTGGCCTGGATGTTCCTTTCGCTGGGTCTCATCTTGGGGGGACGTTGGGCGTATGATGTCTTGGGTTGGGGCGGTTACTGGGGATGGGATCCGGTAGAAAATTCGTCCCTGCTGCCGTGGCTGACCGGAACGGCCTTTTTGCACAGTGTCATGATCCAAGAACGGCGCGGGATGCTCAAAGGCTGGAATATGGCGATGATTATGCTGACCTATCTGCTGGTGCTGTTCGGAACAGTCGCCACGCGAACCGGTTTGCTCAGTAGCGTCCATACTTTTGCCCAGAGTCCCCTCTCCATTCCGATGGGCATTTTTCTAGCGCTCACCACGCTTGTCTGTGTGTTCATGTTCATCTGGCGCGGGAATCAAGGCAAATTCCAGAACGACCATGCGCTCGAAGGACTTCTGAGCCGTGAAAGTTTGTTCCTATTCAATAACTGGGTGTTCCTTGCACTAACGGTGGTTGTGTTCTGGGGAACATGGTCGGAACTCATCACCGGCTTCATCCGCGATGCCGGGTTGATTGAACGGACGATTACCTTCGGCCCGGAATATTATGAACTGATTACCCCGTGGCTGTTCGGATTGCTGTTCATTTTGATGGGGGTTGCTCCGCTTGCCGCATGGCGCAGAGCTTCCGCCCAAAAATTAGGCACCGCTACGCGCATTCCAACAGGCTTGGCAGTGCTGCTGTGTCTGGGATTGTTGATTTATGGCATCACCCCGTTAACTGTGTTTGCGGTGGGGTTGGTTTCTTTTGCTGGCTTTGCGACTGTCATGGAATTTTACAAAGGTGTGGCAGCGCGGCATCATGCCCACAAAGAAAGCTGGCTGGTGGCCCTTAGCCGCTTGTTCATGCGGAATCGGCGGCGCTACGGTGGTTACACGATTCATCTGGGTGTGGTGATTATCGGCATCGGTGTGATTGGCAGCACTGCCTTCCAAGAAATTCGCCAGCAAACGCTTTCGCCCGGTGACACGATGGAAATTGGGCCCTATTCGCTGCAATATAACCGCTTGTTTGAAGCGCAAGCAGTCGACTCCCGCGATATGATGATTGCGGAAGTGTCGCTGTATCGGGATGGCAAAAAGATTGATGATTTGCGCCCACGTCAGGACTTTTTTGGGCCAACCTCCAGCCCGATGACCATTGCAGGCCAGCATAGCACCATCGAAAATGATGTCTACGCGCTGCTGACTTTCTGGGAAAATGACCGCGTAACGCTGCGGGTCTATCGCAATCCGCTGGTCAATCTCATCTGGTGGGGGTCACTGATTCTGATTGTGGGAACAGTGGTTGCCGTTTGGCCTGACCCTGACCCCGAAACGGTTCGCAGCGCCCGTCCGTTGCAGCGCAAAAGTGCCTATGCTCCGGCAGGAGATTAAGTGATGGTCAAAGTTTTAAAATACACACTGATTTTAGCGGTTTATCTGCTGGCAGTGGCTTTTGTACCAAATGTCGGCGCACAAATGTCGGGGGAGGAACTCCCCCCCGGTGTAACCGCCGATGAAGTGTACGCGGTGTCTAGCAAAATGTACTGCGAAGTGTGCGCGGGTGTCCCATTAAGCGACTGCCCCAGTGTGACCTGCCGTGCATGGCGACAGGAAATTGCCACCTTGCTCGGCGAAGGCTACACCGCCGATGAAATTAAGCAGTCCTTTGCCGAAAATTATGGCGGAGCAGTCACGGGGGTTCCCCTCAAAGATTCAGACCGCAATCTTGGTTTTGGGCTGCCTGCTGCGCTCATTCTGGGAGCGGGGTTGCTGATTGTAGGGCGGTTGTGGATGCTGCGTCAAAAAGGCGAAACCCGTGCTTTGCAAGCGGCACGGGCAGCAGGGCTGAATCCGAATTATGACCGTCCTGTGCCAGACAATGTAGATGCAGAATACCTTGAACGCTTTATGCGTTTGGTGGAGGAGCGTCAATGACCGAAGTCCATTATGATCCCTATGCCGAAGAAGCGGCGGTTCAAAAACACGAATCGCAAGGTTCACGCCTGTTCACGCCGTTTGGTCTGGTCATTGCCGCTGCCGCAGTTCTCATGGTGGCGGTGGTCGCATGGGGTATTTATCAAAACGAACAATCGCAGCCCGAAAGTGGCCCCGCTCCCGATTTTGACCTGCCCTTGATTGGCGAGGAAGGCAATTTCAAACTCTCCGACCAGCGTGGCAAAGTTGTGGTGATTAATTTCTGGGGCAGTTGGTGCGGCCCATGCCGTGTTGAAGCGCCCTTGCTGCAACAAACCTACGAAGACTATCAAGCGCAGGGCGTGGTTTTTGTCGGGATCGCTGTCAAAGACATCGAACGCGACTCGATTGCCTATATCGAAGAATTAGGTATCACCTACCCGAATGTGATGGACAAAGGCGCGGAAATCGAAAAAGCCTATCGTACACAGGGCGTACCGGAAACCTTCGTGGTCGGTAAAGATGGCGAAATCGTTAAATTTTTCTTTGCCCAACCTGACGAAGCCGAACTCCGTACAACCATCGAAAAGGCGCTCGAAGCATGACCAGCACCCTCTTATTAAGCGCAATTCTTATCCTGATCGTGGTGGGTGTCGCTGTGTTATGGCCGTTTTTGATCAATCGGCAACTGAACCAGCAAAAACGACAATCTGTCGTAGCACTGGAAGACAGCCTGCGCCAATTTGTCATGTCTGTGCGCGACCTTGATTTTGATTTTGATATGGGCAAAATCACCGAAACCGATTACATCGAACAGCGTAAGGTGTTGATTGGACGCGGGGTGAGTACCCTCAAAAAATTGGATGAACTTCATTCCCAACAGCACCATATTGAGGATGAAATCGAGCAAATGGTTGCGGCATACCGCAAGAAAAATGCGCTATGATGCGTTTTTTTCGCTTGGGGCTGCTGTTGGTTCTAACAGCAGCCATTTTTCCTGCCCACGCCCAAACACTCATCACCCTTGAAGGCCAACTGATACAAGGCACAGCCAACGGCACACCCCTGACCGCCAATTTGCCATTGCGTTTGGATATTCTGACTCCCGAAGGCGAACTCCGCGAAAGTTACACCACCAGCAGCGAGGCTGAAAATAAATTTTACTTTCCTAGCGTGCCGCAATATACCGACGGCAGTTTGTATGTGGTGTATGCAACATGGGCAGGGCTAGAACAATCGAGTTTGCCCGTTGTGCTGGAATCAGAGGTACAACCGATTGAATTTCCCCTGTATGAAACCACCACGGGATTAAACGATGTGGTCTTGTATGAGGGAAATTTGCGGGTGGAATTTGAGGAAACCAACACCGTCGGTGTGCAAATGCTCCTCGAAATGCGCTATACCAATCTGGGCGACCAGATTATTTTACCGGACGGCGAAAATGGCACTTTTACGGTTGAACTACCGGTAGGTTCATTGGGGATTGCCCCGGAAGAAGCGGTGGGGGCAGTCCAGCGTTTTGAGGCCGTCAATCAGGTGGGTGGTTTGCCGATTCCGGGTATTCGGGACACCCAACCGCTTGTTCCCAATTGGCCGAATACGCTGCGCGTGTCATTTTTTGTTCCCTATTCGTTGGGGGCAGTGATTGATATGCGGTTTCCGTTTTCCGTCGATAACATGCGTCTGTATGTGCGTGAAGATACGGTTTATGTGGAGGGTGAACTTTTTGGTCTGACGGATGAAACCGTGACCACCACCGGGCGGGTTTATCAAATTTATGAACAGACACAGGCACTTGAACCCGGCGACCCCTTTAAATTCTCGCTGGTGGGGCAACCTACTGAAACTGTCCGCCGCCCTCAAAATACAGACGACTCCAGCGACTCATCCACCACTCTACTAATTTTAGTTGTTGTGCTAGCGGCAGGCATCATCACGGTCATGCTGGTGGCATGGCTGTTCTATGCACGAAAGGCAGCAACATGATTGAAGTGCGCGAACTGGTGAAAACCTTTGGATTTTTCCCTGTGCTGCGAAAACTCGATATGAACGTCGAAGCCGGGCAATTTGTGGTGTTGCTTGGCCCGAATGGGTCGGGCAAAAGCACGCTTTTACGCATTTTGGCTGCCCTTGCCCGTCCTACTGCTGGAATCGTCAAAATTGGCGGGTGGAGCTTGCCAGACGAGGCCTTTGCGGTGCGTCGTCAATTGGGCATTGTTAGCCATTTGCCACTTTTATATGATACCCTTACCGCAGAGGAAAATTTACACTTTTTTGCCCGCCTGTATGATTTATCCCCTGAACAAACTGATGAACAAATAAAAAAAGTCTTGCAGCAGGTGGGGTTGGCAAAACGTGGCAAAGACTTGGTAAGGACGTTTTCTCGTGGGATGCTGCAACGTCTGACAATTGCGCGGGCAATTTTGCATGACCCCGCCATTGTCCTTTTTGACGAACCTTACACCGGACTTGACCAAGAAGCGTCCATGATTCTGGATGGGCTGCTACGCGATTTATATGACCAGAAACGTACCATTGTGATGACCACGCACGACATTCAACGCGGGCATGGCTTGGCTTCGCATGTGGCGATTATGAGTCGGGGAAAAATTGGTTATTTCGGCAAAAGCAGCGACATTCCCGCCAGTGAAATTTTAAATCTTTATACAGAAACGATAGTCTCGTGAACGAACGGAAAAGTTTTGTAACTCCCTACTGGCGGGTGGTGATGCTGGTAGCGCGGAAAGATTTACGCACCGAAATTCGTGGGCGCGAACTGATTACCTCGATGTTTTTGTTCGCGTTTTTGGCGGTGGTAATTTTTAGCTTTGCGCTGGAACTGGATGCCGATGCGCGTGAGAGTTCGGTGGCGGGGGTGCTGTGGGTGACGATTATTTTCTCTGGCATGTTGGGGCTGGCGCGGTCTATGGCGGTGGAAAAAGACAAAGGCAGTTTGGATGCCCTGTTGATTGCTCCCGTCCAGCGCAGCGCCCTTTTTTACGGCAAAGCGCTGGCAAATTTTCTCTTTACGCTGGTCATCGCCTTTTTGCTCATGCTGCTGCTCACCGTTCTGTTCAATGTGAGTTTATTTGTGTGGCAGTTGGTCATTGTGATTTTGCTGGGATGTTTGGGCTTTACCGTAGCAGGAACGCTGGTTTCTAGCATGAGCGTCTATGCCCGCGCCCGCGAAACCCTGCTGCCGATTATGCTCCTACCGGTTGTCCTGCCTGTGTTGATTAGCGCGGTACGGGCCAGCGGTGCGTTACTTGCCGGTTTAAAAGCAGCAGATTGGCTGCCATGGATGCAGCTTTTGGGCATGGTTGATATTGTTTTTCTCGTCATGACCTATTTTTTATTTGATTACGTAGTCGAGGAATAGCACGTACAAAAGCATCCTGAAATCGTGCTATTGTTCATAGGTCGTCCGTCAAGAGCAAGTTAAAATATACACATATAGGCATATGTGATAAAAGGATGAAAGTAACATGACAGATTATGCCGCAAATCGGAATTTCTGGCTGCGCGTTTTGACCTATGCCAGCGTGTTTTTGCTTATTTCCGCGACTCTGATGAGCTTTTTCTACCCCAAAGCCGAAGTCACCATGGGTGAAGTACAGCGCATTTTTTACATTCATCTCGGGTCGTTTTTTGGCGCATTCTGGGTGTTTGGCGCGGCAGTCTATGCGGGCATTCGTTACCTTCGTAGCCGTGACGCAAAATGGGATCGCTTGGGGCTAGCCTGCGTTGAAATCGGGCTGGGCTTATCCAGCGTGACGATTGTAACCGGCGCGGTGTGGGCGCGTCCCATCTGGGGAACATTCTGGACATGGGATCCGCGTTTGACCACGATTGCGATTATGTGGCTGACCTATGCGGCCTATTTGTTCCTCCGTTCTGCCATCGAAGACCCGGAACGCAAACGTCGTTTTGCGGCTGTATACGGCATTCTGGCCTTTGGCAGCGTCATTTTAACCATTATCATCATCCGGTTGCGGCCTGATGTCATTCATCCCACCGTGGCAGGCCCTTCGGTCAATTCACCGGATGTCATGGGCGAATTTAGCGTGACTGACCGCATCCGTGACACCGTGTTTTATAACATTTTTGCCTATTCTGTGATTGCGGTGGCGCTGGTCTGGCATCGTATTCGTGTAGAGAACAAATCTGACGCAATCCAAGAACGCAAGTTGGCAATTTTAGGGAATATGTGAGATGGACAACAACCTCGATTATATGATCATTGGCTATGTGATTGGCTTGGCGATTATGGCGCTAATTATTGGCAGCATCTGGTGGCGCTATCGCAGTTTGCAGGCGGATGAAGCCACCTTGCAGCAGTTAGAAGCGGAAGTCAAAGCCGAAAATGCCGCACCCGCCGCCAAAACCGCTTATCCTAAAGCCACCGAAAAAGCGACGAATGACATGGCAGAAGCGGTCTAATTCCGAACAATGATCGGGGCGCGACATGCGCCCTTTTTATTATTTCTGTGCAACTTTTCCTCTCTCATCACGTATAGACCATTAAGAAACAATGGAGAGTATAAAATGCCAAACACCCCCCGTTTTGACCCAATGAAAGAGTTGTCGAATTTACGTGATCAGGTAAACAAGGTCATTGGTGATACCATCGGGTCATCCAGCTTTTTGCCTGTGGACATTTACGAAACCGATGATTCCATTGTCATTGTGACCGGGGCGTTAATCGGACTGAAAACCGACACCCTAGATATTTCGATCACCGAGGGTCAGTTGACTATTTCCGGTGAAACCGAAAATCCCCTTGCTGTGCAAGAAAGCCAGATGATCCGCCATGAACGCAAATTTGGCGCGTTTTCCCGTTCTGTTCCCATGACAGGCGCAGTCCGACCCGAAGAAGCCCGCGCTGAATTTAAAAACCATGTGCTGACGGTTTATCTACCCAAAGTGGAGGTCAGCAGCCCGCGTGTGATTAAGGTTAAACCCGTCGTTTAGTCGCTCACTTGTCTTGAAGGCCTATAGAGTGGACAAAGGGCTAATCCACGTTCAACTATTCAAATTTAACCATTGAACGGGATCAACCCTTTGTTTATTTTTGTGTACAACCGATCGCGTATTCTACCCCTATAAATTTGCCTTGAATTGCTTCTTGCGGTCTTTGCGCTTGGATTTGCCATCTGCTGCCATCTTGACCATTTTAGGTGTAAATTCTGCCACAATTTCGACCAAATCTGCTTGAGAAGCCATCACCTGCTGAATATCCTTGTATGCGCCGGGCGCTTCATCCAATCCCCCACCAATGAGTTCCACATCGGCTTTTTTGAGCTTAATTTCGACCTGCTCCCATGTGAAACTGCTCAAGGCGGCCCCACGAGACATGCGCCGTCCTGCCCCGTGTGAAGCACTGTTGAGCGCTGCGGGCAACCCTTTGCCGCGTACCACATAACCGGGAGCGGTCATGCTGCCGGGAATTACCCCGTACACACCTTCCCCCGCCGGAGTCGCACCTTTGCGATGAACAATGAATTCTTCTGTGTCAAAGACTTCTTTCCAAGCATAATTATGGTGGTTTTCGACCCCGCCGAGTACCTCATAGCGCAATTTATCGGTTATCAGATGATGAATAATGGCATGGTTGGCGCTGGCGTAGCGTCCCATCAAAGTCATCGCCGCCCAATATTCCGCACCCAACTCCTTCATCTCTAGCCATGCTAAATGTTTATGCGATTTGGGGAGTTCGGGGTGCAACTCCATGGCTAATTTGCTGTAATGATCGGCAATCGCCGCCCCTACCCCCCGACTGCCACTGTGACTGAGCAGGGCGAGATACGTTCCCGGCGAAATCGTACCAAACGAGCCTGACCCTTCCCCCTCGGCTGCGCCATCCCCTTGAATGGTTTCATGGATAGTCAGTGAACCGAATTCTACAAAATGATTTCCCCCACCGCTTGTGCCGAGTTGCTGCCATGCTTTGGTTTTATGCGCTTTGGCAATGTCTAATTCACGCCACAACGGATCTTCCATCACTTCATGGTCATGAACAGGCGACCAGATTCCCCCTGCGCCAAAAACCGTGCATTCTTCCAGTGCCTTACGGAATTTATCGCGTTTTTGCCCGATGACAATGGGGGAGGCATCAAAAATGGTGAGTTTCATGCGGCAGGCAATATCTACCCCCACCGCATACGGAATAATTGCCCCCTGTGTTGCCAGTACCCCGCCGATGGGCAACCCGTACCCTTGGTGTGCGTCTGGCATCAGCGCCCCTTTTACCGCAATCGGCAGTTCGGCGGCCTGCCGCATCTGGTCAAGCGCGCCTTTTTCAATCTCGCTGCCCCAGATCTGGTAAGCAACTGGTTTTTCGCGTAACATGGGCAATTCCTTTCAAACAAAAAAATAGACAGCCGCTGGTGCGACTGCCTATTTGTGAGCAGGGGCATGAGGACTCGAACCTCAAACCTTTGGTTTTGGGTACGCGAGTCATTGCAAGCCTAATAGACAGTCTGCAAGCAGTTCATTTTACAAGATGCGCTTCATTGGACTGATTTTATCATCAGTTGGTTCAATCGTATCATCCTCAAAATAAAACTCCTCAGCCACGCGCTGCACTTCGTCGTAATCATACAGATAGTACGAGTCCAGTGTGGTTTGCACACTGGCATGTCCGAGCGTGAGTTGGGTGGTTTTGGGCGAGATTTTGGCCTTGCCCATCATATGCCCGCGCCGATGACGAAGGGTATGCGCTCCCAGATTGCGCTGGGTCGCTTTTTTAGAAGCCCGCCGGACAATCTTGGAAATAGAAGCTGGTCGGTATCCGCCTTTGTCATGACAAAAAAAGAAATCGTGGTCGGGATTGCCGCGCTGCAATTTCCATTTCCGCAGCACCTGCGCGGTTTTCTTGGAAAAGAACACCCGCCGCACCTCACCGCCTTTGCTTACCACATCCGCCCAGCGCTCTTTCAAGTCAATGTGTGAAACGGTCAGTTCGGCAACTTCCTTACGACGACAGGCCGTGTCTGCCGTGAAGCGCACAATGGCCTCATAAATCAGCTCGTGCTGGTAGTGGTTGAGGATGCTCCGCAATTCGCCGTCGGTCATCGCTTTCTCGGCATTGTTGACCGCGTGGTTTTTAAGCGATGGTAGCTTCAGGTTCGCAGCCGGGCTGTATGGAATATAGCGGTCTTTGACGCACGAGTTAAAAAATGTCCGCATGTATTTTATATAGTTGACTACAGTTGCTTCGGATTTGAGATGAGGCCGCCATTGCGCCATGAACTGGCGCAGATCCGAAGGGGTAATGTCTTTTAAGTTGCGGTCACGGCCAATGCTATCCGCCATGCGCCCCAACACAAGGGCATACCGTTGGCGCGACTCAAGGTTGGAATATTCCGCAAGAAATTCTTGAAGCGCTTGACCCAAAAGCACTAAAACTCCCTTTCTGCAAATGAGAGATAAATATTATTGCCATGCGGAAATAATCGCATAGGCGGGAATTGGGCGCGTAAATGACAGAAAGGAAATTTTTTAATGACATCAGCGACGGGGTAACGGCTGCACGCTGATGATTTAAAAATACCGAATTATTACTAAGAGTCAAGGGGGTGCGTTTGAAATGTGATTTTTGTCGGCACAAAACCCCCGCGCCGAACGCGGTGAAATGGATCACGTATCGGCTGCGGGAGTTCAGGGTCACAACGGTCAAAGGGCAGGTGAATTTTACCGACTTGCCCAAGCCAGAGGTTGTCCATCTCGCCGTGTGCGTGAATTGCCTGCGCGTGGCAAGAGATACCAGCAACGATGTGTTTGAGGGCGAGGCAATCCTCCCGAAGAGGTCAGCATGAGTTATCAAATCGAAAACGGGGTGAGTCTCCCCATCGTTCGGCGCAAGCCATACGGGTACTACGAGAAAATGCTCAAGTCCATGTCGGAACTCGAAGTCAACGACCCGTGCGCGGTCAAGTTTACGTTTGGCAGTCTGCGGGAATGTGAGCAGGCCCGCGGGGTCATCTACTGGACAAATATGCGGATGAGCCGAGCCTGTAACTATCGGTACTCAGTCACGCTCCGGCGCGACGAAAACGCGCTCTACGTTCGCAAGGTCAGCCGATGAACAAAAAAGCGTCCGACGGAGGGGGTCAATCGGACGCTTAAAAAGTCTATTCAAATTCAGGAGAAAGTATACCACATCATGAAAAAAACACCAAAAATTAAAGCGTGGGCAGCCAAAGCCGATGGGTTTGAAGCCCGCGTGCTGCTGCTGCCGTTTCATCTGCCCGTCGGCAACGATGGGTGGACACTCAAAGCCTACAGCCTGAGTCAATTGCTCAAGGCCGCGAATCTCGCACGGTCTACCGGACAGGTGGACAAGCTGCGAAATTACCTCGCGGTGCTGGAGTCATCGGGGATGCTGGACGTGCGCCCGGTGGATGCTGATTCTTCCCACTATCGTTTTTTGTGGTTCGGCAATTTTTCCCCCGAAAAATCGGATGGAGGAGAAAATTTCCCTATACGTGCGCGTTCTTTAGATGATGATGATTTAAAAGAATCTAACTCTTCGGAGTCTGAAAATCTTTTTGAATCATCATCATCAGACTCTTTAAAGAATCTGCCGGAAAACACGCGGGAAATTTTGACCTCGGCAGGCGTTCACCGCGGCTGCTGGGGGTATGCGCTGGGCTGGGACGCGGGAAATTTACGCCAATTGGTCATCAACGCCGAACGCGGCAAAGAGTTGGGGCGTGTTAAATCCGTTGGGGCGTATGTGGCTGCGTGCCTCGAAAAAAATCCCATCAATTGCCCGCCGGATAACTACATTGCCCTTGCTGCCCAGATTGCAGCCGAACGGGAGGCGCAGGAAGCGGCTGCCCGCCGCGAGCAGGAAGAACGCGAGGAACAAGCTCGCTGGCAGGCGGAGTGGGAGGCCGAGCAGGAACGCTTGGTGCGGAAAGCGGCATCTCCACAGGGGGATTTCAGCGCATTGGTAGGGGTCGAGCCGAAACACGTCTGGGCAGCCATTCTGAGCGAACTGGAATTGCAACTGCATCCAGCGATTTACCGGACGTGGGTGGACGGGGCGAAGTTGATCGGCTTTGTCGGACAAACGGCAACGGTAGCGGTTGAAAACAACTCTATCCGCGATTGGCTGGAAGAACGGCTGAAGCCCACTTTTGAGCGCAGCATGACGCGGATTGCACGCCTAACGGGGCAGGACGGCAGGCCATTGCCCATCGAGGCACGGTTTGTGGTGGATAGCGTGCCGATGTGTGCGGGAGCAACGGACTAAGCACATGGGAAAAATAGTGGTCGTTGCCAATCACAAGGGCGGGGTGGGTAAAACCACCGTGGTCTATACGCTCGGTCTAGGGCTGGCCCATCGCGGCTACAAAGTCATCATGGTTGATCTGGATGCCCAAGCGACCCTGACACAAGGGGCATTGGGGTTTGATCCTGCGCCGGGTGCGTATAACCTGCTGGTGCGCGGCGTGGAATTTGCCGAAGTGGTCAAACAGATCCCCTACGAGAATTACGCCATCGACGGCAAACAAGCGCCGGGGCTGGCTGCCCTCATCCCCGGCAACGGGGAAACCCGCCATGTTGCCGACTCCGTGTCGGATGTGACGCTCATTCTCAACAAATTTCAGCCGTTGATGGCCCATGTAGATTTTGTCATCTTCGACACATCACCCACCGAATCGCTGCTGCACCCCGTCACCTATGTCGCATCGGATTACGTGTTGCATCCCACCATTGCCGAAGATTGGTCAATTGCCAGTCTCCGCAAATCCATGAGCTATGTGCAGGCTTCCCAAGCCTACCGCAAGGGGTTGGGGTTGGCAGAAACAAAAACGCTCGGCATTGTGCCGGTCAATGTCCGCCCGAAGACCTTTATTCACAAAAAGATTTTGGAAGAACTCCGCACCAGCGAGGATTGCGGGTCGCTGGTCTGGCGGGATCTGCCGCAGCGCATTTTCTGGTCGGAAGCGGCCTCATTCAAAAAACCCGTGTTTGCTTATGAACCGGACTCGGAAGCAGCGCTCGACGCATGGGAACTGATAGACACTTTTGAAAGGATGATTCGTTAATGGCAGCGCGAGACAAGTTTGCCGAACGCGGGCAAATCAACACCGATTTGAAAACCGCCGATGCCGACATCATGGGCATCTTCGACAAGATGGCAAAGGCCAAGATGATACCCATCAGCAGCATCACGGTTGACCAATCACTGCAAGTCCGCGTAGACGGGCTGAAAGAAGAGACCGTGCAGGATTATATGAACGCGATTGGCAACGGGGTCAAACTGCCCGAAATCGTGGTCTATGACCTGCCCGACGGCAGCCGCTTGTTGTCTTCGGGATTTCATCGGCTGGAAGCCCACCGCCGTTTAGGACTGATTGAAATTGCGGCGGAAGTGCGGCAGGGGACACGGCGCGAGGCGGTGGATTTTGCTTTGCAGGACAACCTGCATCACGGGCTGCCGTTGACCAACCGCGATAAAAAAGCCTTCCTCATCTCACGGCTGTTGGACAAGTCGTGGGACGGCATCAGCAACCGCGAACTCGCCAAGCAAATTGGAGTAGACCACAAAACGGTAGGTAATTGGCTGAATGAGAATAACATAACAACTGGGGAAAATTCCCCAGTTGGGAGAACCAGTACAAAAGGTGCGGACGGGAAAACCCGAAATACGGCGGGGATTAGTGAAGCCAATCGCGCCCGTGCCAAGCATGTATTTATTGGTCTGACACTGACCGGAACAGCCGAGTTTGAACCTCCCCAACGCTATTTGCCGCTTGAGTCTTCGATTCGCACGATAGGTAAATATGAGTTGGCAATGTTCGGGGATTTGATTTGCTATCGCGTTCCCCCGACTGCAATGGGGTGGGCTGCGGTTGCGCCAAGTAGTTTCCAAGTGACAGTCGGCCTTGAAACGGCGATTAAGGCCTATCGGCAGATGATGCTGGAGGCGCAGGACGACGAACCACCAGCTGCGCCCGTTGAGCCGATGCCCACCACGATGGGGGAGCGGAAGCGCCAACTGGCCTATTTGAATGAACGGCTCGAAAAGCTAGACATCCGGCTACACAATGCGCGGGTTGCCAATGACACGCGGCGGGTTGAGGAATTGGAAGCGCATCGCCGCAACATTCTGGAACACTATGCCCGCGTTGAAGCGGTGACTTTCCCAGACTCACCCGCCACACCTGCTGAACCAGAAGATACGTCGTCCCATGAAATTGTTTTACGCCTGATTGCCGACATGGAAATCTGCCTCGATGAGATGGGAAATCGCCTCTTTGCGGACTGGCAAACTTACGGCGAAAAGGAAGTGAGTCAATTCCGGCAAGCGTTCGAAGCACATCTAAACGGTTGCTTAGAAATCCAACTCAAAATGAAAGAGCGGTGGGGAGTCTATTGATGGCGTGGAAATGTCCTGATTGCGGGCTGGCACTGCTGAAGGTGGTCAAAGACAAGCGCCATGCTCAGACAGGGAAAGCCGTGTTCGTGTGTGCAAGTTGCGGCTATCGCCACGAACTCAAGCAATTGGCGATGTTTCCCTTGCCAACCTTACCTTTATTCGATGTCAACCCTACAGAGGAAACAAATGATGGAAAAGTTTTGGGCAATTGTTGAATTGTTTGGTCACAACAAAATCGCGGGTGAGGTCTCAGAGGAGACCATTGGTGGGGCAGCGTTTATTCGGGTGGATGTGCCGTCGTTGGATGATTTGAAGGGGTATACCAAGTTCTACAACGGCAGTGCTATCTATGCCATCTCGCCCTGTGCAGAAGAAATTGCGCGGGCGCATGTGGCTTACCATCGTCCGCGTCCGATTTCAATTTATGAGTTAGAGGGGCGGTTGTTGAGCCAGCGTGCAACCGTTGCCGAGGACGAAGAGTTTTAGGGAGAGTCGCCATGTCACCGGAAACAATCGCAGGCATCGCCCAACAACTCGAAGTGCAGTCGACAACCTTAGCCGTTGATATGCACCGCACCTGCACATGGATGCAAGAGCAGGGGAATAAAGGCTATAGCGAATTGCAGTTGAAAGAAGCTGCGCTGCCCGTGTACTTCCTGACTGCCGACAAAGCCCTTTTGGACGATATGCTGTTTCATGCCATTCCAAGCAAAAAGAAGGGTGAGTATTCGGGATGGGGTGTCCGTCGTCATCCGATGTTAGGCCATGTGATGGCATGGGAAGTGAACTGGCTGCGCCGATTTCAGCATTTGGACATCGAGCTTGTCAAACAGGTGAAGGCCAAAATTGAGGATGCCCGGAATCCCAGCATCAAGGAAGGGGCGTGGGTTCTCTACCGCAATGAGGTTTATCAGGTCAAAAGGATTATGCAGGGCGGGATCTACTTTGTGGAAAGTATTTACGGCGATACCCAGATGCCAACCCGCACGGAGATCGAACTGGTTCACGCACCGCGGCGCAAACGAGAAACATTCTCCGATGGGCATTTCAGCCAATACACGACCTTCGATATTGCTTACCGGGCAGCCTGCGCCGAGGTGCTGGCAAGATGGTATCAGCGTGGATTTATGAATCGGGAGGAACCCACCAAGCGAACCTACCCGCACGAGGCTTGTGCAGCGCAGTGGTATCACGAATACAACATCCTCATGGATGAGTTGACCTATCGAATGCACGCTGCACCGCCGATAGAAGCATCCAAAAAGAAAACACAGGCCACGGCAGCGGATTGGGCGAAAGCAGAAGCCTATCGCAAAAATCCAGTGCCTCATTTTTTCAGCAAGGATTTTGTGGATGCCGTCACCCAATCGCCGGAGTATCCAGATCTGGCGATTGACCCGGAGCATTTGCCCAAGCTGCTGCCCGAAAAGACTCCGATGAAGTGGAAGTCTGACCGTGAGGTTTTTGCGGATCTGGCTACGTGGCTGAATGCGGAGATTGACCCGGATTCATTTGAATATGATGACCGCAAAAAATTTGTAGATGTGGCTCGCCGTTGGCTGATGACGGCCAAGGGGGAAAAGGCCACGCATGACCATGTTGCAGCGAAGTGATAAGGCACGGGGAAGGAATTGACCATGGGCTACTTTATCTTAGGATTTGCGTGCGGAGTCGTGATACTCCCAACAATTCTCTTTTTGTGGTGGGCTTACATTTTTTGCACCGACTGGTCAAAGATTTGGCCTTATTAATTTCGTTCAGCACGGGGAAGGAATTTACCAATGGCTAGACATGTTCACTACGTTATCGAATTGGAAAATGGGGATATTGTGGGTGGTTCTCCGATGCAAAAACCCCAAGATGGGATATTCCCTACTGGATGGTTTGACCGTGAGCGTTTATTTGGCGGTCAGGTGACATTGGAAATAACCCGCAATTCTACTCAGTACATTTTCATCACAAGAACGGGTAGCGTTAGAACGCCTGTTTTTGATGCGATGATGGAAAAAGTTCGATTCTTCATTGAGATGGAAGAAAATCCAGATTAGAGGTAAGGCGGGGTATCACGATGAAAGCAATTAGCCTAGACCAACCATGGGCGACGCTGGTCGCGCTCGGCCTGAAAGAATATGAGACCCGCGGGTGGACAACCCAACATCGCGGTCAAATCGCTATCCATGCGACGGCTCACAAACAGGCCAAATACAATCTGGTGTTCCAGAGCGAACCGTTTTTATCGCTCCTGACTCGCGCTGGCTTCCGTACCTATTCCGACCTGCCCTTTGGGGCCGTCGTTGCCGTGGCGGAACTGGTCGCCATTTACCGCGCCGATGAACTGGCGTTGAAATTAGAAATGATGGGCCGTAACCACGAACTTGCTTTTGGGAATTTTGCGCCCAAGCGCTACGCATGGCGACTCGCCAATGTGCAAAAAAACACGCCGATTCCGGCAAAGGGAAAGCAGTCGTTTTGGGAATGGGACAGGGAGATTTAAGATGATTGACCAAGATGCGCCGTACCGCCGTCATTCGTTCTTGCCGCAAAAATCGTTTGATTGGGAAGCCCTAGCCGATTTGCGGCTGATGGGTCTACAAGTCAAACCCGTGTGGGTGGGCGCAGAAAGCAACCCACCCACGGCCCGCCGCTATATTACGCCACGCCCAAAGCCTGCCGATGAAAAAGACAACGATGGACGGGTGCCGTTGGCCTTTGCCCGCGAACGGGCAGAAAAGCTGCTGGTGCATCTTCGTCCTGCCTGTGAACGGATTGCCGTCGCGGGGTCGCTCCGACGGGGCAAGTCCACCATTAAAGATATTAAACTTGTGGTCATTCCGCGTGGTCGTGAGTTGTGGGATTTGCTGGATGATCGGCTGCTACAGGGCAAAATTGAAAAGGCGGTGTATGGTCACAAGGACGGCAAACCGCAGTATCGGTGGGACGGCTCAAAATATCGCGGGTTCATGTGGGCGGGCATGAAAATTGAGGTGTTTGTCACAACCCCCGACAATTGGGGCTACATCTATTGGCTACGAACGGGGCCGCACGATGCCAATACCGCGCTGATGACTGCCCTCAAGCACAAGGATGCGCCGTTCAGATTTGAAGGCGGATATGCCGTTTTGGGGCTGATTGGGGAAAGGCTGCCCCTCCGCGAAGAAATGGACTTGTTTAACCTGTGCGGACTTCCTTATATAGAACCGCACCAGCGCACGCCGCAGCACTACTGGCACGAGTTTAATGACAATCATCACCACTGGTTCAAGGAGGCTATGCGTGAGCCTGCTTAATATTGCAGACAACTTAACTATTCAATTGCCGGATGTCTTGGGGCAGTGCATCGCCATTCTTGGCATTCGCGGGAGTGGCAAATCCAACACCGCTACCGTCTTGGCTGAGGAAATGTTGGCGGCTGGGTTACCCGTGTGTATTGTGGACATCGCCGGAGAATTCTTTGGTTTGAAAGAAAAATATCAAGTGTTGGTGGCGGGTAAGTCTGCCCATGTGGATGTACCGCTTGCCACAGGACAGGGTGCGGCGCTGGCGGAATTTTCATTCAATCAGCGTATTCCGGTGATTTTGGATTTAAGCGGGTATCGGCGGGATGACCGCTTTGATGTCCTCTCTGAATTTTTAGAACAGGCGTGGGAACTGGCGGGTAATCTCCGCACGCCCTACTTTGTCTTTTTGGAAGAGGCGCATAACTACATCCCGCAATCCGGCGGGAGTCCGGTGGATGATATTGTCACGGCAATGGTCACAGAGGGGCGCAAGCGGGGCTTGAGTCTGGTAATGATTTCGCAGCGCCCGCAGAAGATTAATAAGGATGTGCTGACTCAAGCGGAATTGTATTTTCTGCATCGTGTTCGGCATCCCTTGGACATCAAAGCCTATCAGGACATCATCGCAGATAAGGCGGTGAAAGATGGGGAAATTCGCCAACTGGAAACAGGGCAGGCGATGGTGCTACAGGGGGAGCAGCGCTCGGTAGTTTGTGTGCGTAAACAACATACCTTCCATGCTGGCTATACCCCCGGACTAGAAAGTATGCCCACTCCCGAATTGCGCCCGATTGATTCCGCCATGCTGGACAAACTGCGTGACATACTGACCGCTGAACCAGTGCCGGGCAACCCAGAGGAAGGGGCGCAACTACGCAAACAAATCGAACAGTTGAAGGCGCAGATTGAAATGCTCACCCAAGATAACGCGCAGCTACAGGAGCAAATCGGACTCATGCACAACCTGTATTCCCAATCTGAACCGCCGCATGACACTTCCTCGTCACCTGCGTCGGTAGGGGAAGAAGAGCATCGCACGCCGTTGGCGACCAAGCGGGCAATCAACTACCAGCAGCGCCGATTCCAAACGTTGCTGTCGGATATTCGGGGTCAGAAACCGCACCATCTTAGAATTTTGAAATATTTGACCAAACGGGAAGATACCCGCTTGTCAACGATAGAATTGGCGCGGTATCTGGGCTATTCGCTGTCTACACTGGTCAATGCTCCGCCAACTTGGATGATAAAAGAGGGTCTCCTGCATCGGCAAGGTGACAGTACCAAAACCTACCAGTATTGGTCAAATATACGGCAATCGTTGACGGAGCGCTTTCCCGATTTGAACACTGAGGAGTTAATAGAACAGATTGAGAGGGTGGTGTGATGAAACTGACTGGTTTGCAAAAGAAATACCCTAACGCCAAACACGCGCCGAATCCCCTTTGTCCTAGCTGTTGTGGGTATGGGGCGTATCCGGTGGAAATCGTAGGGTATACGCGATTTGTCCCCTGCGAGTGCATATTCTTTAAGGGGCAGCATGTGGCAACGATTCGGAAATTGTTGGGTAGAGAGAAGGTGACGCGATGACGACCCTTAACCCCCATTGTCCTATTCCGCCAATGGTGGACATGGCGCACCCACCGCCGCGCCCGTGCTAAGATGCTTTATCTGCTCCACAGACAGGAGCGCGAAATTCAGGACGTATACACCAAAATAGCGATTATTTATCATCTCTATGGAAAGGGTAATCAGGATGAATAAGCCTAAATTAGTTATGCACTCATTGCAACTTAGCGAGGCCGAGAACGTGTGGTTCTCACTTGAAAAATATTCCGGTGACGAATATCGGATTAATGTTGTTGATGAGCGCATAGCAATTCCAATTGCAGCCACGCCTAAAAATATCAGGCTGATAAAAAGCTGGTTGATGAGCGTGGAATCCAAGATAGAGGCGAATCCAACGAACGATGAATTTTTACAGGCCGCACAACTCGGCATCCCGCTATCGGATTACCGCGCCGAAAAGTTGGAACTCTTGGAAGCGGAGAGCGAACGGTTGAAGGCGGCAATTGGAAGCCTTCTGAAACACGAATATTGGTGCGAATACTTTGAGGGGAATCACGAGGACTACCATCGCTGTGTGTTCTGTGGTGGAAAGGTATTCTATTCCGAAGATGCCCCGCCGATTGACCAGTACCCGCACCGTGACGGGTGTGTGGCGCTGGCAGCGCATAAGTTGATACAGGAGGCCAGCGAATGACGACCATCCATGAACTCTTGAAAATCTTTGCCACACACGTTACGAGTGCTGCCTTTGCCGAAATGGAAGACCACCCGGAGTACGCCGAAAAAGCCCGCGAACGTGCGGATAAGATCATGCAGCAAATCGAATCCTACTACCAGCCGCGCCCGGAGGGGAGTGTGACCGTGACACAGGCGGAGTATGACACATTGACCGCCATTGCATCATTCACTGACCAATGGAAGTCCTACCTGTACGAGGGCGGCGTACCCTTGCCCGCCCTAAACGAATTAGACGCGCTGCTCAAAAAATGGCATGAGATGATTGCGGGGGTTGAATGAGCAATTTAAAAGATTTTGTACTGGAGGTTTTCGCCAATGCCATGAACAGCCTTGTGACCGCTTATGCCCAACTGCAAACCTTGGAGGCGTTGGGGGAAGGTCAACCAGAGTACAAGGCCGCAGAACAGGCGATGGACGAGGCAATTAAAAAGCTAGGCGAGCGGCTCGGAAAAGAAACGATGCAATCATCGCTCATTGAATCCTTGCGTAAGTTAGAAGAACTCTTAGAAGGGGAGGATTTTAATGAAGACATTTGAAGCCATTCAAGGGATGCAGATGACGGGGCAAAACTTTGGCATAAGCATGACCGAAATCGGATTGGGACAGCAGCATCGTGTGGCTAAAAGTTTCAGCGTCACTTTTGAAAGCCGAGGCCCGAAACTGATCGCCTTTTTCGAGCGCCTATTCCCGTCTTCAATCGCTTGGCACATGGCACATCTGGCCGGGTTGTACGCCGTTCGCAAGGCGCGTCGGCAAGGGAAAATAACGAAAGCCAAACCCTTGCCCACCTACAAAATAAAATATAATGGTAGTTAGAAAGGACTATGGCAATGTGGCAGACCTTCAATACACTTGCGGAATTTCTCATTGAAAATATGGCGCTTCTTATCTTCATTTATATGCAGATAGGACTAATCATCATACTCATGTCATTGAGCCTGCCGCTTGGTCTGCTGTATACACTCTTTATATTGGGATTATTAAGCGAGTAACCGCATGTCTGGAGAAGTCATTGTCTTGAATACGCTGCTCGAACTCTGGGAGCGCAAACCCCCGTATATAAAGCGAGGGGTGACGGCTGCCCACCTGATTCGCCATGGGCTGCCCTATTCCAAGAGCCGCTGCTACCACTATCTCTCGCGGTTGACGGCTGCCCAAAAACTGGAAAAGGTGGGCAGGCTGGGCGGGTATGTGCCAAAGACAGGACCCCGCCGCGCAACGGTTGAGGTATGATAAAAGTTACTCCTTTTCGATTTTGCTTTTTTTACATGACTTAAAATCCCCCATGCGGACGGCCTGCACAAGGCCGTTTTTATTTCAAAGACAGGACTCGCGCACAGGTGTTCTGGTATATAGTGAGGGTGATGAGCCTCTAGCCGAGATGGGCGCGGACGCAACCGCATTTATGAGTCGAAGTTTATTTCATGCTGCCTGATACCCGGCGGCTTTTTTATTTTTCAGGGGAGTTATGCACATCACCATTGACGTGAATGAGGCCATCAGCGAACTGATGCGCTACAACGATACCGAGTTGCCTGCTGCGCTGATTTGCCCTACGTGGTTGCTGGCAATGCAGTTGGAGTATGGACAGCGTGCTGTAGCCACAGGACGGATTCGCAAAATGGTAGAGCGTCATTTAATTGCAGAGGCTCGGAAAATTGATGTGACCCCCGGCTACGACCCCGAACTGGTGCGAATTGAACGTCGTTTTCAAGCCGATGTGGAACGGGTCAAAAAGCACCTGCAATATGACCCTGATACCAAGCGGGTGGAGTATTACTACCCGCGCAATCGGCAGTTCTACTATGCGCCTTATATGATCGCCGGACTCCTGTATGAGCAGGGGTTTGTCTGGGTGACCGAACTGCATGTAGAAGAGGCAATCTTCCAGTTGTCGGGGAAGCGGCTCAACACCTACGAAAACCGCTTTGTGAGCAAGGCTAGAGCGATAGTATGAATAACCCCCCAATGGAGCTGCCTCGATATGGATAACATCACCCTGAATAGTCCTGTCGTGGTGCTGGGGCTGTTTTATCTGTTAGCGCAAATGGCTACGCCGGTCACCCAAGCGATTGTGACCCTGATTACCACCACCCGCGCCACCGACCAAGAGCAAAACCGCGTGAGTCAGACCAATGCCGAGACAACCAACGCGCTAGTGAACACCCTTAGCTCATTTACCAAAGGGTTTGATGCGCTGGTGGAACGGGTTGCTGAAGGAACCAAGCAACTCGGTCAAGCCATCACTGAGCAAACACTGAAAACCACGAGCGGGCTGCAAAACATCGAAACAGAAATCACCGCCCATGCAACATGGGCAATGGAAGCCGACAAGGGGCATATCAAGTATTTGTCGGATATTCAGGCGGGGATTGATAACATGCCCAGCCTGCTTGATGCGCGATTAGTGAGAACCGATACGCTGATCACCGAAGGCAACGCGGCGATGCTGAAAAAAATTGACGACTTTGAAAAGGGTCAAATGCAGGTCGCACAGGGGTTTATCACCATGCACCGCGCCGTTGATGCACTCAAATCGTTGGTGGATGCCAACGTTATCACGATTGAGAGAAAACAGGATGAAACACCGTCCATTGACCCCAGCAGCACCCCGACTCCGGCGGGACTTGAATCGTCGGAACGTGCGAATGATGGTGCGGCAGTAGAGAGCGCCTAATGGCCTACGATGCTACTGAAAAAGCGATTGCCGTTGAAATCGTCCGTCGGCACGGGGGATTGACAGCAGAAGCCCTTGCTGAAGTGCAACGCGCTCTCGGCAAAAAAGTCGGTAAAACGACTGTCCATTCATGGTTTAAAAAGTCGGGCAATTCCGAAATCGGAACAATTCAAAAAACCGGAACGGATTCAGAACCCTTGGAAGATATTGCCGCGCTCACCCTTGATCGGATGTTCGAGAAAATTGCCCAGCGCTATCTGGTGAATGCTTACAAAGCCTCTAAGGTTGAGGAGATGGACGGCAAGGCGCTGGTGACGGCTGCTGCCATTGCGGTGGACAAAATGCGGCTGCTGCGCGATTTGCCGACGGAGATCGTGACGGTGCTGCCAGATTTCTTACAAGCCCTTCGTAGTATTGGTTACGAGCCGAATATTTTTATTCAGCAAGTCATTCAGAAAGCCCATGACCGTCAGCTTCAGTGAGTTAGACGACTTCATTGATAGCGTTTTTGCAGAATTAAAAGCTGGCGCTCCGCTGTGGCGGCCTCATCCTGAGAACATCCCGCAGCAGTTGGCTTATAACTGTGATGCCGACGAATTATTTTACGGCGGGGCGGCAGGGGGTGGTAAAACGGATCTGCTTTTGGGACTGGCATCCACCCGGCACCATCGTTCCATTATCTTTCGGCGGACATTCCCCGCCATGCGTG
Organism: uncultured Anaerolineae bacterium; assembly: GCA_964639245.1. Lineage (GTDB taxonomy): Bacteria > Chloroflexota > Anaerolineae > Aggregatilineales > J027 > SB15. The sequence goes on along the minus strand of CAZXCU010000005.1, from coordinate 54,598 downwards.
CCATTATTGAGCGTTCGAGAGAAATCCTCAATCCGATGTCGCGCACACATAGCAGAGACAGCTACAACGAGAGTTTGCACATCTGGCGGCTCTCCACCGGACAGATGATTGAGTTCGGCTCCATCCAATACGAGAAGGATGTGACCAATTACAATGGCCGTCCGCATGACTTCTACGGATGGGACGAACTCCCCGAATTTAGCGAGTTTCAATTCCGCTATGTGAATGCGTGGAATCGCAGCACAAGGCCGGGGCAGCGCTGCCGCGTGGTAGGGGCAGGTAATCCGCCCACCACAGCCGAGGGCGAGTGGGTTATTTACTATTGGGGGCCGTGGCTGGATAGTCAGCATCCTAACCCCGCCAAGCCGGGGGATCTGCGCTGGTTTGCCACCATCGATGGCAAAGACATCGAGGTTGAAGACGGCACACCGTTTGAGCATAAAGGTGAGTTGATTCAGCCACGCAGCCGCACCTTTATCCCTGCCCGGCTGAGTGATAACCCCTTCCTATCCAACACAGGCTATAAGGGCATTTTGCAAGGCCTTCCAGAGCCGTTACGCAGTCAGCTTCTCTATGGCAACTTCGGCGCATCGGTTCAGGACAATGCTTGGCAAGTCATCCCCACAGCATGGGTACTGGCTGCCCAGCAACGCTGGCAAGAAACGGAAAAGCCGCAAGCCCGCCTGCGAGCCGTCGGGGTGGACGTAGCACACGGGGGCAAGGACGAGACCGTGATTGCCAAGCTGTACGGGAATTGGATTGATGAATTAATCGTTTATCCCGGTGCAGATACCCCGGAAGGCGAAGACACGGCTCGCTATGTGATTCAGTCGATGGAAGCGAATGCGCCGATTTATATTGATGCCATTGGTTACGGGGCATCGGCCTATGAGAGGCTCAAAGACAAGCCCAGCCTTGAGAGCTATGGTGTCAATGTCGGCAAGGCCTCCGATAAAACGGACAGGACAGGCGCGTATCAATTTTTCAATATCCGCAGCGAAATTTTTTGGCGGTTGCGTGAGGCACTTGACCCTGAAAATGGTGAGGGGTTGATGCTTCCCCCAGACCGGCAATTGCGAACCGATTTATGTGCGCCGCGTTACAGCGTTACGGGCGGGAAAATCAAAGTGGAATCGAAGGAAGACATTATCAAACGGATAGGTCGATCACCTGATAGAGGGGATGCCGTCGCGCTCGCGTGGTATCCGGCAAATAACCCGATTAGCGTTGCTACGACGCGCCACCGCAATCCGCACAGGAGCCGTCGATGAATTTTCTCACTACCAATCCCATGACGCGGGTGCTTCCGCCTGCTTACTACGCCAATGTGATTTCAACGCTCATGGCACGGCTTGCCCCGCCGCAAATAAGCGATACGGATTTGCTCAAAAAGTATCGTGACTACACCGTCGGTAAACAGTCAACACCACTCAACAACGACGAGCAGGCCATTCTCGGAGAAGGTGTTAATTACAAGCTCAATATTTGCCGTCCGATTCTGAATGTCCGGTGTGACCGCTTGAAGGTGCGGCATGTGGCTGTGACGACTCCTGCCGAGATTGCGGCGGAGACTGACGAGACGGGTGCAGCAACATTGACGGCATCGGACTTGATGACGGCGAGTGTCAAACGGGCGTGGCAGTTAAACAGCATGGATCTGCGCCAACGTCACACGCATTGGCAGGCAGGGCGCGACGGCGAGGCGTTCATCATCGTGGACTACGATGAAAAGAAAAAGCGCGTGCGGATTACCCCGAATGAAAAGTTTGATGGGGTAGCAGGCATGTACGGGGTTGCGTCCGAGGAAAACCCCAGTGAATTTGAAAAATTTGTTAAAAAGTGGAAAGAAACCTACTACGAGCGTGGGCAAACCAAAGCCCGCGAACGGATGAATGTTTATTACGAGGATCGTGTTGAAAAGTGGTTCATGGGTGCAGCGCAGTGGCAGCCCTACACACTAGATGGAACGCAGCTTGCGCCGATTCAGCAGGATGATTTGACCTACGAAGCGGCGGTACTGTGGTGGACACACGATGGGACTGAGAACGGCATCCCGCTCGGCTTCCCTGTGTTTCCATTTTTAGCCAATGCCAACGGCGGACTGACGGGCTACAGTGACCTTGCCGACATCGTGCCAGAGGCGCAAGATGTGATTAATATGCACGGTGCGTCGCTGGTCGCAGCAACACGGATTGCAGGCTTCACGGTCAACTTTCTGTTTGGGGATAGGCTGCCCGGCGATGACTATGTGGACGTGTTCCCCGGCGCATGGGTTGACAATCTCAAGCCGGATGGACACATCTACCAGACAGTTCCCGCCGATTTGCCGCAACTCATCAGCGCGCTTGAAATGGCGATTCGTCATGCAGCCATGATTACCAATGTTCCGCTGTCCTACATGAACATGACCGGGCAAGTCATGGCCGAAGGAACGCAGCAGCAAAACGAAGTTGCCCTCATCGCCGCGCTGGAAAATCGGCAAACGGCTTTCGGCAATGCGTATGAAGATATGGCGCGGTTGATTTTGAAACTTGAGGCGCTCTACAGTGAATCTGACCCACAGTGGAAAATTCTCTTAGGAAGTACCCCGGATAAGGTGTTGGAAGCGCTCGATTTGTGCCATTTCAATTGCGAGTGGGAATCGGTTAAGGTGCGCGATGAGACCGCTGAAATGGATAGAGCGGTGCGTTTGCAGAATGATTTGGGTGTGCCGTCGGAAATTGCGTGGGCAAAGTCTGGCCTCCTGACTTCGGATGAAGTCACCAACGGCCTGAAAATCAACCGCATGACCCAGCTACAAGGTGTGGTTGACCAGCTTCGCACCCAGCAGCAGCAAACCGCCGAACAGCTTGCCAACGCCAATACCGAGCTACAGGGGTTAAAAGATGAGCGACAACCCGCAACCGCCTGATGACAACAAAGTCAAGGCCACCGGGGAACGCACGCCGATTACCCCAGAGATGGCAAAGGAACTGGCGCGGGTGGATATGAATTCGCTCAAGCAATCGCTGACGAGCATTAAGAAAACCAACCCCGTCCTGTATGCGCTGCTGCTGGCGCTGCCGACTGACCAAGGCCGCTAATGCCACTGGAATTAACCGCCTATGGCTACAACCCCAAAACAGGCCGCTACGTTGACCTGAAGACGGGGCGCTTCGTCAAAACGGACGACGTTCGTCAGCTTTTGAATGACACCATTGATAGCGGGTTTGAACGGGTGACGAAGTTCGCGCAGGCCGTCGGTGCAGGACGGGCGGACATCGGCGCGTTGCAGGATGCCATGCTCAGCCATTTGCACGACTCCCACGTTGCCATGTACATGCTGGGGCGCGGCGGGGTCAATCAGATGGATGAAAACGACTTCGGCGTTTTATCCAAACGGCTGGAGGCCGAATACAAATACCTCGATGGCTTCATGGCGGACATCCAAGCCGGGCGCTTAAGCCAAAATCAAATCGCTGACCGCATGGGGCGTTATAACGAGCATGTGTGGGCTTCCTACCACGACGGCGAGACCAACGGCGCAATCGCCGCAGGGTATACAGAAGAACGGCGCATTGATGAAGGCGACGAAGATGTCTGCGATGATTGCAGCCGATATGCAGGCATGGGTTGGCAGCCGATTGGCACACTCCCTGCACCGGGGGATAAGAGCAAGTGTCAGACCAAATGCCGATGCAAAAAAGTATATCGCGGGGTGGACGGGCGCGGGCGCGTCCGATTGACACAATAGTATTTATTACAAGGTTTCTAATAATTTACGTGACTGACACGGTTCAAGCAGGGAGAAACACCAATGAGCGAACAAGTCGAAAATCCGCAGGAACAGCCGCTTACCGCAGCGGCAACACAGGAAAGCGGGCAGTCGCAAGGGAAAACCTTCACGCAGGCGGAATTGAACGCAATCATCGCGGAGCGCCTTGAAAAAGCGCAAAAGAAATTTGCAGACTATGACGACCTGAAAAAGAAGGCGGCCAAGTTTGATGAGCAGGAACAGGCCAATCTTTCCGAGTTGGAAAAAGCCAAACAGCGCATTGAACAATTGACCCCCCTTGAAACTGAAGCCTTAACCCTGCGCGAAAAAGTGCAAGCCTATGAACAAGCCGAAGAAAAACGCCTCAAAACGATGCTGGAAGGCATCCCGAAGGAAAAGCACAAGCTGATTCCTGACGGCCTGTCCACTCCACAAAAATTGGCATGGCTCGAAGTGGCAACGGCAGAGGGCGTGTTCGCTCCAAACAAACCGCGTCCGCAAGGGAATTTAGACGCGGGCGCGGGTACAGGTGGAACGGAGAACAGCCCGATTCCGCCCGATGACATCAAAAGACGTTTGAGGATTGGAGGTAACTAATGGCAGCCATTAGCATCACTGCCAGTAAAGTCCGCCCTCTGCACGGGGCGATCATCCGGCGGTATAAAGCCGCGAGTACCAATGTTGCCGTCGGCAAACCCGTTTATGTGACCAGCGCGGGCAAAATCGAATTGGCAGATGCCGACGATGTGGCGCAGTGCCAAGCCCGTGGGGTTGTGGTCGCAGTCGCCACCCACGGCGCAACCACTGCCGCAGTGGATGAAATGTGCGATGTGGTGGTTCACGGCCCCGTTGAAATTTCAACGGGCTTAACCGACGGCGCACCTGTCTACGTTAGCCCCACCGCGGGGGCACTCGACCAAACCCCGTCCGCCACAACTGGTGATTTCAATTACATCGTCGGCTATGCGGAAAGCGACACGGTGCTTTACGTGCAGCCACAAATGGTCGTGCCTACCGCCGTCTAAGCTGAGCGAATTCATTCATAAGGAGATACGAACATGGCACTTTTGGGCCCTGCTGACATGAAACAATTCGCGCTGCCGTCGGGGATTGACGCAGGTGAATTGACCAAACTCCGTCTTGCGGCGGAACAATCCACCACCTATGCCGATGTGTTGAATCTGCTGGTCGAAGGCGTGAACCAAAACAACCAAGTCATGATGAGTGACCCGGTGTTTGGCACGCTTTGGTCGCCCACCACCGAAGCCGCCGTTGAGTACGGGCAAGGGGTGACAAACGGCATGGAAGAACGGACGGAATACCGCCGGGCAGATGCGCGGCGCGGCTCCACGTCAGGTCACATGCTGCCCCTCAAATCGTATGACCGTGGCTTGGGGTGGACGGAAGATTTTCTGCGTAAGGCACGCATGATCCAGATCGAACAGGACATTGCCGATGCGCTGGCGGATGTGCGGACGAATTTCCCGCGACGGTTGCTGACCCGCTTTTTCAGTACCGCCTATAACACTGTTGGCACATCCGGCAAAGATGCACCCTTGGTGGACGGTACGACCAGCGACATTGACTTCACCCCTCCGCCCTACAACGGGCAGACCTTCGCCAACAGCCACACCCACTTTGACCGCAAAGGGACGAGCAATCATGCCGATGCCCTTGTCGCAGGCGCAAAGCACATGTGGGAACACGGCATTTTAGCCCCGTATCACGCGCTTGTTCCTCTGGCGGATATTGCCACCTATACCGCGTTGACCAAATTCATCAAGCCCAATCGCGGGGTTGAATATGTGGCAACCGCCAACGCCGGGCAACCGTATGGTCAAATGACCGCGGCCTTGCAAGATGATCGCCTGATTGGTTTCTACGAAACCGATTACGGACTGGTCAATTTGTACGTCACGCCGTTTTTGCCGACGGCCTATCTCGGCATGTGGAAGTCCTACGGCAATGGCGACCAGCGCAGCCCCTTGCGGGTTCGGTATTCGATGGATTACGGCATGGGTGCAATCCCCAAAGCCGACCCGGATAGCAACCAACCCCTACGATTTATCTACCTGCTCCATGAATTCGGAGTTGGCGTGGGCAATCGGCTGAATGGCTACGCCTGCTATTTTGCTGCGTCTGGCAATTACACCGTCCCAACCATCAATTAACGCTTAACGGGTAGGCATGTCCTACCCGATTTTTGAGGAGATGCGCGATGCAAGCATTTGAAATGAAAGACAAAGGGGTCAGTTGCACCCAGTGCGGCAAAGATATTCCTTTGGGCGCTCCCGTCTTCGCCGCGAATTACGACCAAGCCCGCAACGGCGGAGGGCTGTGTGCCAAATGTGCTGCCCCGCCCAAAGCCGAACCGCCGAAAAAGCCCGAACCGCCGAAAAAGCCCGAACCGACCAAGGAATAGCTGCCGATGGCTTATGCAGATAAAGGCGATGTGCAGGCGCGAATCCCGCGCTATGTCGCTTTCACCATCGGCGCATCCAGCGACCCCAGCGAGACACAGGTGGCGGAATGGATTACCGAGTCTGAATCGGAAGTTAATGCCGCGCTGCGTCAGGCGGGCTACAGCACTGTTCCGGCAACCAACGCCGATGACATGGCTCTGATTAAAGGCAAGGTGGCTAACAAGGTGGCCTTGCTGACCCTCTTCCAAGTGTTGGGGTTTGAGGGGGTGTCCGAATCGGCGCGGGAAGAGTTGTCCGGCTGGCGGGAATTCCTGAAAGACCTGAAGGCGGGCAATATCACACTGGTTGACCAGCAGCCGAGCGTGGCGCGTATCCGACGGGCGCGTCGGCTGGGAACTGAGGACAGTGGAGAGTATTAATGCCCTATTATATTTATGCAAATAACAACGATGATTTATTTGTAATCGGCGGTGAAAACTACCAATCTGAGTTTGATACGCTTGCCGACGCAATGGAATTCATCCAAGGCTGGGAGATAGGGATTATTTACAAATCTGATAAATCTCCTCAAGTATTGGGATTTATTGAGACCGCTAAAACCGTGATATTCCGAAGGGGCAAAGGATGGTTTGCAATGGATTACACTGTTGAAGTCGAAGTTGACCCCTATGAACATTTCGAGGAGGTGCGACCTCATGATTGAAGCCAAATATTTTGAAGTTCTGTCCCGATTCAATTTTGGTCAATTGCTCAACCCGAATCAGGAAAAACGCTTTTATGGACTTTCCCTCACAAGGATTGAAGTTAGCGAGCATGATGAGGGACGCGAACCGCTTTATACTTTTGAGTTCGAAGCCAGAATAGTAGGCGGTGTCATTGCAGATCTGCGCTTTGAAACGCAATTTGACACCCTGAACAGTCTCCAAAATAACGCTGATTTTGAAGCGATGCTGGCTTGGAAATTGGACAACCCCTATTCGACCACACATGGACGTTACATGATTTTCAATTGGAACGCGACTGTGTTTAATGTAACTCGCCCTAAATTCATCGGGAAAGGGAATGCGGGTAAATAATGCCCCGTAGACCGCGTTTTGCCCGTGATACCCGCATCAAGCTGGCGGGTGCGTCCCTGCATTTTAATTTTGAAGGGGAAGAAACGGAGCGCTGGCTGGCACGGTTGGACAACTTCAAAACCAGTGCCAAAAACCTGCAACCCGTGTTTGATGAATTCGGGCAGTATATGCTGCGCTCGATTGACCGCAACTTTCAAAGCGAAGGCCGACCTGACGCATGGAAACCGCTTGCTCCGTCCACAGTACGGCAGCGTATCCGGCTTGGCTTTGGCGGGTCGCATCCCATTCTGCAACGGTCAGGCAAGTTGCGCGGGGGATTTCGCACCCAGACTGATAAATCTTTTTTGCGAATTGTGAATAATGTCCCTTATTTCAAATACCACCAGCAGGACGACGGGCAGGGCAATAAAATGCCGCGACGTATCATGGTGATTTTGCAGCAACGTGACAAAGCCGAGTTCACCCGCATTGTTCGCAAGCATTTAGGACTGGAATAATGGCAGCTCCCAAAGGGGATATTGAAAACAAAATCCGCGATATTTTGCTGGCGGACAGCAACTTCGACAGCCTGAAAGCAGCCGTGCGGGGGTTTCAATATACCGTGCCGCTGGCATGGTTTCCGTTTGCCGAAGTCACGATTACCAGTGAGGCCGAGCCGAGTGAGCAAACTGGCTTGGTGATTCGCACGTACCTCGGAGCCATTCGTTTCAACACCTCTGAGCAGGAAGTCATTACCCTGACTGCCCGCAAGGTGGATGTTCCCGGCTACCTGACGGTTCAAGAACTGGTGGATAGCTGTGTGAAGCTGTTCGGTCAGCGCGTCAACCGCGATCTGGCGGGTTTAACCGGGGCATCATGGGCCGTGCGGCGGTTCATTATTGGCGGAAATATCGAGTATGGCATTGATAGCCGCACAGCCCGCCAAAACAGTTTTCAAAATTACGGTGTTGTATCGTTTTCATGTGAAATTCAGGAGGCCAAAACGTGAAAAAGGTCTATGTGATTGAGCCGATGGGGGTTTATATCCCAGTCTATGGCAACCGCGCTTATGGGGAACACTTTGAAATGCCCGATGAGCAGGCCGATGAAGTGGTGATGACGGGCTTCGGCTTGTCACTTGACCCGCCCAAGCCACCCAGCAAACCCAATCCCAAAAAGGAAAGCGCCGCGTCCGAATAAGCGGCGTTTTTATTTTCAGTGAGGTAAAACATGGCAGATGAACATTTAATCGTCAAAGCAGAAACCACCTTTGGAACGTTTGTCACACCCGACACCGCCTTCCCCATCTTGAAAGCAAATATCGCCACAGGGCAAGAGTATCTGGACAAGCGTTATACGGGCAAGGGGCGAGCGCTGGCGAATTCGTACCTATCGAGCAAAGCGCCGTCCGGGTCAATTGAAATGGATCTGTGGCCCGACAAAGTAGGCATGTTTCTGAAAGCGGCGGGATTGTCCGACATTACCACGACGACACCCGGTGGCGGAACACTATCGCGGGAACATGCGTTTTTACTGGCCTCCGACTCAGCCCTCAAAAGCATGTCGATGCAGTACAAACAAACCGCTTCGCAGGCGGTCAATGTCTTGAGTGCATCCTTCTCCAAATTGGTGATTAAGGCCGTCAAGGGTGAAACGGTCAACATCGCCATGGACTACCTGTGTAAGGATGAAGCACCCGCAGGCGGAACATGGATTTACAACGGCGGTGCATCCCCTGCCGTCATCAGCAGTCCGACGTATATCAGTTCCACGCTGCGCCCATACCTCTTCTATGATGCGGTGGTGACGACGGGCGGTACGGTTGCTATTGACGGCACGAGCAAACAAATGAGCGTGACTTCCCCCACCACGCAAACCAAAGTCGAGAGTGTGGAAATCACAATTGAAAACAAGCTGGAGCAGGCACATTTCTTGGTGGCTGACCGCACACCTGGCGTGATTGCCGCGCAGGAATTTGATGTGTCCATTCAATTTGATGTGGACATGACTTCTTTCCTGACCACGTTCTATGACCACGCTCGCACGGGATCGAACGCGGCCTTTGTGCTGACGCTCACGGGCGGGCTAATTGAAGGGGCGCTCAATTACATGTTCAAGTTGACGCTGCCCAGTCTCTCCTTCCGGCAGGCCGATTATCCCGATATTTCGGGCGAGCAAAAACGGCGTGTGCAAACCGTACAGGCCACCGGGATTGTGCATTCAACCGTCAATCATGCGCTCGGTATCACCATCCGCGATACCGCAACCAGCTATTAAAGGAGACCCGCTTTGCCCTTACTTGCCGTTGATGATAGAACAGGCTTTGCCCTACCGCGTTTCACCAAAACCATTGAGGTGGACGGCGATTGGTATGAAATTAAAACCGAACTGACGGGTTTTGAACGCGACCAGATCCGTCAGGAAGCTGTCCGCATGGAAATGCCGCGCAGCCAAGCCGAACGCGATGACCCCGATGCAACTGTCAATGTGGCGATGAACACCGCCAAGTACAACCTGAACTTGAAAAAAGTGTTCATTGTGCGCTGGTCGCATGAGGAAACGCTAAGCGCATCCAATCTGCGCCGGATGCCCGCCCATCACGACGACGCGGTTTTGAAAGAAATCAGCGGGGTGATGCGACGCATGGACGGCGCAAAACACGACAGCCCTTTGGAGAAATCCTCGAGCGAATTGCCCGAAACGTCGTAATTTACGATGCGCGTGTCACGCTTGAGGGCAAACCCGACGACGAAAAACCCCTTTACGCCCAAGCGATCCGCATTCTGAACGAATATTTTGAGCAACGTGAAGGCATTCCCTATCAGGCGATGGGCTATCACGTTGGCGATAGCACACAACTGCCCTCATGGAAGTTGGACGAGCATCGTTTAGCCGCACGGTATGTGAATGAAGCCCTGAAAGACAAACAAAGGCTACGAAAGTAACGCATGGCAACCTACAGCGAATCCCTTGAAATCAGCGCCGAGTCCGATGTCAAAGACATCGACAAAGCCGTTGACAGCTTGGGCAGCATGAGTGACGCGCTAGACGACGTAGAAACGTCTGGCAGCCGCGCCGAGACTGGCTCGGACAAAGCCACGGGCGGTTTTGGCCGGATGGGTGAAATGCTGAGAAATGGCCTTACTGCCTTGTCGGGATTTGCGGCAGGGATTGGGCTTGTCACAGTTGCTCTTGCCGGGGTTGACCAAGTTTTTGCATGGGACTCGGCGCTGGGCAAATTCCAAGCGCAGACCGGCGAGACCAACGCCGAACTTGCCGAATACCGCGACATTGCTCAAGATGTTTTTACCTCTGGCTGGGGCGATTCGATTGACACCGTAGTTGGCTCGATGAGTCAGGTGGAGCGCATCACCGGGGCAAGCGGCGCAGAACTGGAAAACATTACCACCAATGCCCTGATCCTCTCCGATGTGTTTGATGCCGATGTTGCCGAATCGACCCGGACTGCCAACACACTCATGGAGAAGTTTGGCATTGACGGGGAAAAAGCCTTTGACCTGATTACCACTGGATTCCAGACCACAGGCGACCCGGCGGGTGATTTGCTGGATACGCTCAACGAGTACGCGGGTAACTTTGAGCAGATGGGCTTCACGGCGGAAGAGTCGCTGGCAATTTTGAACAGCGGCCTTGAGGCAGGCGCGTTTAACACCGATGTGGTTGGCGATGCCCTACGAGAATTCAATATTCGCCTCACCGACGGTACGAGTGCAGACGCGATTGGCACGCTGACCAAAAATACGCAGGATTTATTTGCCGCATTTCAAGACGGCGATGCCACCGCAGCCGATGTGTTTGACAGCGTACTTGAAGACCTGAACGCCATTGAAGACCCAATAGAGCGGAATGCGGCGGGGGTTGCTATCTTTGGCACACAGTGGGAGGACTTGGGCGAAGATGCCATTCTCGCTCTTGACAGTACCGCCGAGGCGCTCGGTGAAGTGGACGGCGCAACCGACGCGGCGGGCGATGCGATGCAAAGCGGTCTCGCGCCTGCCTGGGAACGTCTGAAGCGCACTGGTCTCACCCTGCTCGCCAACTTCCTGACTCCCTTCATCACCCAACTCGCGGACAAGCTCGTGCCTGTCATGGAAGATGTCAGCGCGTGGTTAGAAAGCGAAGGGGAACCCGCCTTCACTCTCTTTTTTGAAACCCTCGGCGAGGGGGTCGAAACCGCCGGCGACATTGCCGACACCATTGAAGGTGTTTTAGACCCCATTATTGACTTCACAAAAAAACTATCGCCTGAAAGCTGGGCGTTTATCATTACTGCACTTGGCTTTATCGCGGGCCCGTTGATTAACGCAGGCATTGCCGCTCTTGTCGTCGCGCTAAGTGGGATGGCAGCCGCAGCGTGGGCTTCTGCCAGTGCCTTTATCGCCTCTGCTGCCGCTATGTTTATTGCCTTTTTACCCGCCATGCTTGCAATTGCGGCGGTCATGGCGCTGGTGGTCGCCTATGAAACCAACTTCGGCGGGCTAAAAGATGCCGTCACCCAGACAGGCGATGCCATCCGCGAGGGGGATGTCGCAGGGGCATTTCAAGGAATTGCCAATGCGCTCATTGCTATTCCTAAAGGACTGGCCCAAGAACTGCTCGACATTGCAGGCGTTGAAATCAATGTCGATGAGGGATTAAAAGCGTGGTCAGGCGTTTGGGATTTAGCCAAGATTGCCGTGGATGCGCTGCCCGGTGCGATTGATGCGCTGATTGAAAAAGCCACTGGCATTGATGTTCCCGAAGGCTTGAAATCGTGGGGCGGGGTTTTCGACAACGCGAAAACGGCGGTTAATGCGCTTCCGGGGGCGATTGACGGACTGGTCGAATCCACCAACGGCGTAGGGATTACTGATGGCCTGCGCTCATGGGGCGGGGTGTGGGATTTAGCCAAAACCGCCATTTCTGCTATTCCGGGCTTCATTGATGGGGTCATTGAGTCGACCACCGGAATAAGCGTCTCTGAGGGCATTACAGGCGTTAAGGATGCTTTTGGAGCAATCCGTGATGCCGTCGGGGAAGTGCCACAAAAGATACAAAACATTGTGGAAATGATGCAGACGGTGAGCGTGCCAGACACGATTACCCTGCTAAAAGACACCTTCAATACGTTGAAAGATGACATCCGAGCCGTTCCCGGTGCGATTGTGAGCATTGTTGAAAATTTGGGAATGCTGACCATTCCTGACGCGCTGAATCTCTTCTCCACCATTTTCACCACGGTTGCTGGGGCGGTGGGTGGTATCCCCGGCAACATCTTTGCCATTGGGGAGAACATGAAAAATATCAAAGTTCCCGAGGCGCTATCGTCTCTGCAATCTATCTGGAGCGCCATTGAGGGGTCAACCAAGGCGCTGCCTGACTTCATTGACGCTTTCATCCAAGTGTTAGACCGGATTAAAGTGCCAACGGCCTTGGAGCAGATTGCCAACCTGATCGCCGAAATCAAATCGGGTCCCGGGGGGATTGTGGACAAAGCCATTGAGATTATGGGGTTTGATGGGAATGCGTCCGGCGGTCTCATGGGGAGCGGGGAAGTTTCATGGGTGGGCGAACGCGGGCCTGAATTGTTTGTTGCGCCGAGCGCGGGGCGGATTGTTGCCAATCACCAGCTCGGCTCCATGACGGCGGGCGGTGGCGGGGGTGGCGGGATGCCCTCGGCGGTGGCGGTGCCGATTTCACTGATGCTTGATGGACGGGTGTTATTTGACACCGTTGAAACTGTTCGACTACAAACTTCACCGGGGTAACTTGTTATGACGTGGGCTTTATACGCCGATTGGGACAGAAACGGCAACTTCACAGGAACCTATGATGATATTACGGCGGATGTGCGCGAAACACTTTCATGGAGTCTCGGCTGCCGACCCTTTCAACTCATGGGGGAGGAATCGTCGCTGTCTTTCAGAGTTTATAATGCCTCTAAAAAATACAGCGTTGAAAATAGCAGCAGCCCACTCTACGGCAAGCTGACAGCCGGGGTGCCTGTGCGTCTCAAATTCGGGTCGGTAAATATGTGGACGGGCTATATCAAAGAAATTCAACCCGACCCCCTTGCATACGGCAAGCGCATGGCGACCATCACCTGCGCCGATCCCAAACCGCTTATGCAGCGTCACCCGATTTACGTACCAATCTACCAGAACGTGACGGCTGATCAGGTCATCCGTGACATTGCGCTCCAGTTTGTCAACCCGCCGGAACTGCCGAATGTCTGGCGCTTGGGGTATTCGCAACTGGGGGTCAATACCGTGCTGGGCAGTTTGACTGATATTGCACTCCTAGACACCGGAATCACGGTATTTGAGACGGTGGGGGACAATGCCCACAGTGATACCAAACAAATGAGCGCTTATGAACTCATCAACGATTTGGTGCAGGCGGAACGCGGGCGCTTTTTCTTCAATCGAGATGGCAAAGTTGAATTTTGGAATCGGCAGCATCTATGGAATGACTTGACCATTGACCTGACAGTTGACAACACACAAGCCGCGCTCAAATACATCACACCGGAGAAGGACTTGGTGAATCACGTTGCAGTGACGTGTTACCCGCGTCAGGTGTCGGGCGCAAGCAGTGAAGTGGTGTGGCAATTGCACACCCCGATCACCATTCCGGCGGGTCAGGAAATGAGCATTGAAGTGCCATACAAAACTGCAGCAGGGCGCACGGTGGGCGCGAATGACATCCAGACCCCCAGCGGCCTTGACTTGGCATTTTCATATGGCACGGCAACGGTCAGCGTCAAAGGATTTGGGCAGCGAGCAAAAATCACCTTCCGAAATACCACAGGAGATATTGCCATCTGCGAGACGCTTATCTTGCGCGGTCAGACTTACGACTCCAGCAATCCCCTGACGGTGGAGCAAGAGAACGGCACATCTATCCTGAAACATGGACGGCGCAGCTTGTCATTTGACCTACGCGCATTGAACAGCGAGGAACAGGCACGGAATGTGGCGAAATACGAACTCAACCGCCGCGCCGATGACACCGCCCGTGTGGAAAGTTTGACCGTCTGGGAGCAAGTGGCAAGCGCTGCGAATGACCAGATTAACTACGGGATTGGCAGCAGGATTCGGGTGAAGGACACGCAGCTCGCTCACGACAAAGAATACTACATCGTTGGGGAGCGCCATGCGCTGGAGAGCAAAAGTAAAAAGTTGCAAACCGAATGGTTGCTTGAACCCGCGGGCAAGTACGTTGTATGGGTGCTGGGGACTTCCAAACTCGGCGTAGACACGATATTAGGATTTTAACTTATGGCATGGACAACACTGACCAACCTTGCCGCAGGCGGGACGGTACTCGAAAATCACATGGACGACATTCGCACAAATATCGAACATGTGGGTGGAATGAAAGCATGGGACAATCTGCTTTCTGCGCTCGCGCAAGGGGATGAGCAGGTCGGGAAAATAGGCACTTATACAGGTAACGGGAGCGCCACGCAAGCCATTACCGGGGTTGGTTTTCAGCCTAAAGCCCTCTTTATTCATCGGCAGGTCGACTCTGCCGGGACGGTTTACACCGGGCGGCGTACCAGCTCGGACACTGCGACGCAGTTGGATAGCATCGGCTACAAGGGCGATCACATCATCAGTTTAGATGCGAGCGGATTTACTGTGGGTGACGGGACGGGTGACGCGAACCGCTTCAACGTGTCTGGCTCGACCTACACCTACCTTGCGCTGGGGAGTGGATAATGATTTATCTGGGGATGAAACAGGACAATAGCGGTATTTTGATGAATATTCGGGCGGTGTATGTGCTACCTGATGACGCGGCGCAATTGGCCGAAGAAACCACCATGGCGCAAAGTTTTGGCGGTACATGGCAGGGGGTGCAACTCACGCCGGATCAATACGCACAAGCGCTGTTGATTTTGCGGCAATGCCGTCAACCCAAGTTTTTGAATGGGGAAATTATTGGCAGCACGAAGATGCAAATCAGCAGCGACAAGGCCAGTATCCAAGCCGATGATATTGACACAGCGACCCTTACTGTTGACGTGGGTGACGCAGCCCACACGGGCAATATCACGTTTGTGGTGCAAACCCCTGAAAGCAATGGGGATTTGCAATCAGTGGTTGCATGTGTGGCGGGGGTTGCTACTGAAACCCTAACCACCGAACAGGTCGGAACGCACATTGTCCGCGCTCAATCCTTTGAGTTTGGCACGGTGGAAATTCAAATTGAGGGCGTAGCGTAATGGCAATTTCGATTAAGTCCAAAGACACGCAAAAAGCAGCCGCTCGCAAAATCCAGTTGGATGTAAAGGGTAATTCCAAACAAGCCCTCAATAATTTCAAAGACCTGCGGCGGGAAGCCAAAACCAAATATGACCCTCTGAACAAGGCCACCCGTGACGGCCATGTGGCGAATTTCACGGCATGGGATTGGAATGCCAGCAGCCCAACGGTGCAGCGCGAAAATACCCTGTATTTTGCGGTGCTGGTGCTGTATCTGGTGGTGTTTGCGTGGCTATTGCAAGACAAGTAAAGCAAGGATAGAAAGGAAAATCCATGTTCAATGCACTGTTTTTGTTCATTGCGACTGCCGCATGGCAGCAAACGGCGGAAGATGTTTTGATTGCGCTGGCGATTGGAGTCGCGGCGCTGTTTCTGTTGGTCATCATTTTTGTGCTGATGGTGGCGCTGGCGCTGGTCGGCAAGTGGGGATTTACCCAATTTACCAAAGCCGATGCCGCGCTCGCCGGGTTTGGGCAATCTGAGACCGGACGCTATGCTTACAATCGCCTGCAAGGTCTCGCTAGCCAATATGACCAACCCACGGATAGCGGGGTGATTCAAGTAACCAGTTTTTTGAACACGGTGCTGGAAAATTTGCCCGATTTATTCAAGCTGGCGCTGCCGTGGAAAGACGACGCATTGACCCCGGAGGACGTTACGCAGGCAAGCGCTATCGTCTTTGGCGGATTGGCGGAACTGCTCAACGGCCTGCCGACGACAGCCAAAACCCCCGAAGAATTGCTGAAGGGGTTACAGACCAGCCAATTACGGGCGAAAGCAGCACTGGCGAAGGAAACCAAATCCTCTATACCGCCTATCGCCCGCGAATAAAACAGCATCCCCCTTTTGATTGTCTCGTAGGGGTGCAGTTCCAGCATCCCTACTTTGTGTCCACCTACCAGACGTTTCAACTCCGCGGAGGAGTGATTGTGCTGATTGATGAGTACAAGGTGTACACCCTACCGAGCAGTAGCGACACGCTTGACCCGCCGACCCAAAAAATCCAGATTTTATATACTTGAGTGACCCACAGGAGTGTTATGCTTACACACTGGAAATATTTGAAATACGTCCTTCGTCACAAGTGGTTTGTGTTTCTCTATTGTTTGCAATACCGCCTCATCTGGCGGGGCATCAAACACGACTGGACAAAATTTTTGCCTTCGGAGTGGTTTCCCTACACCGACTTCTTTTACGGTGAACACATGGATAGGCAAAAGGCCGCCGCGCTGAATTATGATTTCCCCGTTCCAGATGACATAGAACTCGCATTTGAAATCGCGTGGAATCATCACCAGAAGCGCAACGACCACCACTGGCAATACTGGATTCGTCTGGGGGATGATGGCACAACCCTTGTGCTACCCATGCCCCATGCTGCCAGAAAGGAAATGCTTGCCGATTGGCGCGGGGCGGGTCGGGCGCTTGGCAAACCCAACACATGGGAATGGTACGAGGCCAATAAGGATAAGATGCAATTGCATCCACAAACCCGCGCATGGGTTGAGGCCGAACTTGCCCGCCTGAAAGAAGTGCATCGCTTAACCGAACGCTTCCATATCTTGGGATTTTAGTCACGTAGGAGAACCCTCATGCTGACCCAGACACAGTTACAAGATATTGCCTATGTGAATTCGCTCATCAAGGGACGTATCACCGACCCGGATTCGTTCCATGTGATTGCCTATAATGAGAACGACTTGCATCAGTTCAATTTGAATCGCTACAACCCCGGCAAGGACTTCCATGTGGCAACCCGCATGATTGACGTGCTGCTGCAACTGCATGGCTTTTCCCCGCGCCCGCCGGATGATGCACGGCCTGAATATGGCACGCTCCGCATTGGCGAGTCCGCCCCGGCCTTCGTGGGCGATTATTACCACAGTTACCCCATGCGAATGATTACCCGCCTGTCGATGTTCGCCGGGGCGCTGCGCCACAAAAAATCAAAGGATACATGGCGCTACATTCGCAATGAAGGCGGGCTAAAAGTGGGTGAGCCAATCGAACATCCCGAACGGCTGTCAAGCGGAACGGACGTACTGCTGCTGGCAACCATGATAGAAATGCTCTGCATGTCACTCGGCGCGTCTACATTCGGGCATTATCAGGCACAACAGCACGACTACGAATACTTTGAAGATGCGATTGCCGCGCTGGAAAATGCGCTTGCGCCTGTGCTGCCTTCGGTGGACATTGCCGCATTGCAACAGCAAATCGCTGACTTGCACAAATTGGTTGAATGGCTGATGTTGCAATTGCAGGCAAAGGGGTAAAATCAGGCCGTCCTATTAGGAGCGCTTATGGACTTCATCACCGACAAAACGCTGCCGTTCATTCTTGATGAGGGTGAGTCTGACGATCTGCTGAGAGCCGAAACCGCCCTCATCCGACTGCGGACTGCTATTCAGTTTGTGCAGGATGAAAATCAGCTATTGCGAAGGCAGGCCGATGCCCGGCAAGCCGAAATTGACCACTGGAAACAGCGAGCGATTGATGCCGAGAACGCGCTCACCGGTCTGGTGGCAACCATTGCCACGCCGCTCCGCACGGCCAATGTGGTACTCGAAAAAGCCAACCGTTAGACATTTGTTTTGGTATAATGGGTTTGCCCCTGTGACGGGGCTTGTGGGTGGGCGGGTTTTTATTTTCTTGTGTACAGGCTCAATAGGTAGTATGTACCACTTTTAGGCCAACTTCGGATTGCTTGCCAGCCACGCTTCAGTGGCAAAGCGGAGTTCCAATTTCAACTGTTCCTCATCAAATTCTTCCAACCAATCGGCACCCCCGTCCAAGTAAATTTCGACCTTTGATGGTGTATCGGCACGCAGGGTGCGCCATACGCTTGACGGGTTGGTGTTATTGTTAAAAGCTAGGATTTTGATTTGCCCATCGACCAGCCGCGCCACCAACTGGCGACGGTCTGCGTAAAACGCGGGGTTGCCTTCCCTTCGGGCTGCGCGGGGGAAGTCAGGCCATTTATCCTTGACAAGACTCAGGAATAGGTCGGTCAAATCCTTGTAGCCCGATTCGGCAGCCTTAGCATAGAGCCACTGCTTTTCGCTGTCACTCATTCGCATTTGATACTTTGTCATCTGTGCCATATAATTCACTCCGATTAACTTTGATGCGCCCGCCTGACCCGTATGAGGGTACAAGGCGGGCGTGTGTTGGTTTAGTTTTTCGGTACTATCCAGTAACCCCACTGGCGGTCTAATGCTTTACCGCCTTTGTAAAACCAGCCTGATGGCATATGATCTTCCTCGCCAAACCACGCGTCGGTATATGTGTATGTGCAGCCAAGCGCCTGCATCTTTGAAATGAGATCATAGTTGGCGTACATGTTATTCACATCGTGCAGCACTAAAGTTGCGTGTTGGCTGGTCGTGGCAACAAACTCTTCAAAGTGCGGGCGCAGCAAGTTCATAATGGTTGCAATCCCATCTTCGGAAAACAAGTCATGCTCACTGCCGTCCGGCATTACGATGAACAGTTGACTCTTTGAGGCAAAATCACCGCGCTTAGGTTCTACGCTCCGAACTTGGCAATTTAACAATTGTTTAATTTGCCGTATGCTGTCCCACTGGAATACCTGATATTCGTCTAACATTTTGCATTTCCTTTGATTAACTTTGATACCATCAGTATACTACTGTCATGACAGATTGTCAATAGGTAGGATGTACCACTTTTAGGCCAACTTAGGGAAATTCCCCTAAAACATCCGTTCTGGTAGAATAGGGGTATTCGTATATCGAATCACCACATTAAATTCATTAGAACTTGTCTCGGAGCGCCCGGCCTTCAACACGGGCGTTTTGTTTTGCACAAAAAAAGCGTCCCCATGGACGCTCTTTGGAAAGGCAAACAACTGGAACTTTAGGAGAAGCGCAGCGTCAACGGTGCCGCGCCTCCCCTGCAAAGAAGTGGACTCCCACTATACCTTATCGGCATGTGGATTGCCAGATTATCGCACCACTTTGTCCGCATGGACGGCAATCGCCATGCGGCAGGCCGATTGCGCTGCCTCAAGGCTTGGCTTACCCGCACCCATTGCCACAAGCACGGGGGTAGCGTTTGGGTTGGGAAGGTAGGTCACCTGATAGCCCCAGCTGCCGTTGGAAAAGAATTGCTGGCAGAGATAACCATCGGTGTACTCGCAGGTCAGGAACGTAAGCGGCAACTCAAAGCTAATCCACCCACGATCAATCCGTTCAACGCGCTTAAAAGCCGGATGGGTTTTGAGATGTTCAATGTCCCACGGACAAGATACCGCAGCGCTGTAGAAGTCGTCTTTTATCCATTGGATGTCGCGGCAATCCGCTTGGGTTTTGCTGACAATGAAATTTTGGACGAGTTGTACCCGTTGGGCTGCGTTCATTCCGCACCGCCTAGACTCGGCCAATTTGCAAATGTGGCAAGGGTCATGCCGTTGCCCAGCGCATAACACCGGACACCGGAAAACCCATGGACGCGCAATTGAATAAAAACGGCATCATCATCACATGGGACAGTGATTTGCCATGTGCCGTCCACCGTGCGGACGGTGGCGGGTTCAATACCGAGCGCGAACGTCACTTCGGCACGGATGATATTGGCTTGTTCTTGAAGCGTGTTAGGCATTTGACCTCCCAAAAGGGGGCATTGCTGCCCCGCGAGAACCTATTCAGCCTTTTGCAATTCGGCACGCCGGCGCTGATATTCCGCCATACGCAGCACACCGACCACATCCATTTCAGTGGGCAGGATGTCTGCCAGATGCTCATAAGCCGCGAACGGGACGAGCTTGCCCGGATACATGGCATCGAGCATTTCACCAATCACGAAAAATCCACCGCCGATGAAGATAAACCCGTCCACCTCATCAAAGCCGTTCCATTTTTTGTCACAGACATTGCGGCTGATAAACAGGGCATAGTCTTCACACTTCTCGGCCAGCAGCGCTTTAATATCGGTGGTGTCGTTGCCAATGGTCAGCTTGTAGCGCCCACTGGTTGCGCCGTCACGCAGGACTTTATCAATGTCGTAGATGGTGGCATGACGGAACGCACTGCCCAGCGCGACCACTTCATCAAGCACTTTATTCAGCACATGGTGGATGATACCGCCATTTTTGAGCGTGGCGTTTTTGAGCGATTCGGGATCCACCTTGCCGTTGATAATCAGGTAGTCATCAAACGACCAACCCCCGCCGTCCATGAGGACTTTGTTACCCGCCGTAATAGACTGCGGCTGGCGTTCACCCCGTTCATTGAAATACATGCACGACCACGTATGGAGGCCTTCGGGAAACACATTGACCTCGACAACGCGCCATGTCATCGGCTGGGCATCGGATTTGAAGTGGATGCTGCGAGCCGCATTTTTGCCTTCAAACGCCGCTTTCAGCTTGGGTCGAAATTCGTCATACAACCCGGGCGGCAAGAAGGTATTCAGGACGATTTCAACATCCTGCGCGGGGTCGGCATATTCTTCCAGTTTCTTAAGCAATGTCGCGGTGGTGTAGTCGATGAGAAACAGGTGCATCGCGCTGGCGTAGCGCTTTTCGCCCGTGTGCGAGTCGATGGCTTTGCGACTTTCAAGACCAATCAGAACATCCTCACCGACATAGAATTTATTTTTGCCATAGGCGACCCATTCGCGGTCAACCTCGTTTTCAAGATTGAGGGTGTAGCCACTGGCAACACTGCGAATGGATGGAAACGAGAGCGTGGCAATCTCACCCGCGGAGACATGGATGCTGCCGTTGGTGCTTAGATTGCCTGCGTTGACGGCAATTTCGATACGTTGACCGGGTACAAATTTTGGCTTGCGTGCCATGAAGCAAACTCCTAATTTTTCAATGCGGCGTAGGTCGCCATGAAATTTCCAAAATCATCTTCGTCCTCCGCATCGGCGCGGGTGACTTCTAACGCTGGCCTTGCCGGGGCAGGCAGCACACGGGGCGTAGGCTGGGCATGAAGCCGTTGGGCGATCAAGTCCGCAAGCAGTTCCTCATTGAACACGGACGGGCGATTGAAGGCCTCCTGTATCCAAGGAAAGAGTTCAATGAGGACATCGGTTTTGCCCTGCTGCAAATCGTGGATCAGGCGCAAGCCGTTGCGAATGGCGCGGGCAAATCCACGATTGTTTTTGAGCAGGGCCGCATATTCAGCCAACCAGTATTCATCCGACTTTTCCAAGTCAAGCCAGAAGCGGAGTTGAAAACGGTAACGCTTGTCCTTCTTTGGCGTTATAACGTCGCTGGCATTACGCCAATCGCCTGACTCCGGGAACATGGTTAGCTGGTCGGACACGGTTACTGACGCTCCGCTTCGGCGCGGCGGACAAGCGCTTCAATGCCCTCGTGCCAACCATCACCTTCTCTGTCGGCAAAGCCTTCTTCGAGATAGTCCTCATCCTTGGGGAAAAGGAGGTCGGCGGGGTGGACACCCCACCAGCAGCCGCCGTTGCTAATCAGGTAGAGGCGAATGGCGTAATTGCCCTCATAGATAATCTTGTGCAAGGAGTAGGATGTGCTGCTCATGCCTGCACCGCCTGCCGTGCTGCGCGTTCGGCAACGACTTCGCGGTGCTGCCGTGCGACCCGGCTTTCAAAAGTGGGAACTTCGGCAGCCATGTCTTCGGCGGGAACCCGTTCATCGGTGAGCGTCAGACTGCGATAGTGCAGGGTGGTGTGCAGCTTGCCCTGACGGATGGTGGCAAACCCGCCGCGCATCATGACGACGGCAACTTTTCCCATCGGGTGCGCTTTCATATACGCATAAAAACCCACCCACCGCGCCGCGCTGGGGCTGAAGATGGACAGAGACGACGCAGGGACAAAAACGCGCTGGCGACCCTGCACGGCGGTGAAGTGCCATGCCGCGTCGTTCCAAACCCCTTCCCCGACGATGCGGTAAGCACCCTTAAGACCTTCGACAAAAACTTCATCGCCGTCGCCATAGGGCGGGTCAGAAGGAACAGGGACGGGCTGCGGGTCGGCAGGGGGTGCGCTGAGGAAATTGACGACATGGGCGAACCATGTGGTTTGTTGCTTCCAGTAGTCCGCTTCGGCTGCATCGCGGAAGTTTTCGCCGATGTGTACCCAGCACTGATTTTCTAACCCGTGAGCAATTTGGCGGTAGTCGTCGGCGGTGGGGCGCGTATCGGTCAGCAGAATGGATGTGAAATCCAGCATCCCTTCGGGGATATAAGCATAGGTGTACCCGGAGGCATGGGTGACGTGATAGACAGGGCGAACGACAGATCCGTGCCAACCTGCGGCGGAAATTTTGCCCTGACGACCATACCAGAGGTCGTGCGAGTCGCTAATGGTGACGGCATCGCCAATGGCAAACCGTTGGGCAGGGACGGCGGGTGCAGCGCCGACGGGGGTTAGGGTTGACGGCAGGACGTTGTAGAGGGTTTTGCCCTGCATGGTGATGTCGTAGCGCCATGCGTCGGTGAACATGCTGCGGGTGACACAGGCGGGCGTGCTGCCCCACTCGGTGGTGTGGATAACTTCCTGTGTGGGATAGAAGATGACCTCTGACAAGACCGGTTCAGTGTTGATAGCGGCACGTTCGGCGCGGTGGGCAGCACAGACATTGAGCGGGGTTTCATCGTCAATCCATTCGGTGACCACGCCCCGGCAATAGGCATCGTGAATGTCACAATACGCGGGTTGCATGGCTTCTTGCAACCGTTCGGCAAGGGCTGCGTTGCGTTCCCATGTGTTGACGCTCATGGTGTCGTAGTCAAAATCCGCTTTGAGTTCGTCCACCAGTTCGGCGGGCAGCTGGGCGGCTGCCTCGGCAAGGGTGGATTGGAGGGCGAACCAGAGCCGATTGACGGCGGTGAGGTTGCCCGCCGCGCTGCGTTCGTCGCTGCCCAGACCGGCTTGGCGAATTTTATCGCGGCTGTCCATGCGTTGGGGCGGGGTCGTGAAGGGGTACAGCGTGGCGGGTGCAGGTATGGCCGCGGGGATGGATTTGGGCGCTTGCGGCAGGGTATCCGCAAAGTGGTAGAGGTCGGACAGGGAGACTTTATCCAGCTTTTTGACCAGCACGCCTTTTTTGACGAGGCTGTCCGCGACGCGGTGCGATGTGCCATTGGGGACGCTGAACCAGCTATCCGGGCTGACGCGCCGACGATAGGCGACAAAGGCTTTTTGAGCAGGGGTAAGCGTGGATTTGAGCTTAGAATCGTGTATCATAGAGTTATGCCTCCGGGCTAGGTACGGTTAGCCTTTGACAGCGAAGCCGTACTGAGAATGAAATTTTGAAAGCGCCCTAAGTTGTCCAGACCGTGGGGCGTTTTCTATTTGCCGTCAACATCCTGACGGCGTAATTTCATTATAGCAGACCCTAGTCAGAAGTCAAGAAATTGACTGCAAAGTAAGGTTAGAAAATCGCATTATTTTGAAAATTCGTTTAATATTCATGTTTAATGGCATACAATAAAAAGGCTCAAACAATGAAAAAAATGCTGCACTTCTGCTTATTTTGCTCGTGATGCTGCCGATGGTGGTCAGCGCACAGGACTTGACCCAGACTTTTGAAAGCGCCGAACGCGGGTATAGCTTTCAGTATCCTGATGGTTGGTTCGTCAATGACAACGGCGACTTGGGCGAAGCGCTGGACGTTTCCAATTTTGACCCGCGTGATGAAATGTCCTATGATGATGTGCAACCGGGCGAAGTCATCATCAGCATTAGCCCATTTTTCATTGACGCAGGCTTTCCTTTGCCATCGGATGCGACACCAGATTTTGTAGCGGGTTATAGCGCGGGTTTGTTCACATTCACCCTTCTCTTGACCAGCGCTATGGACGACACATCTCAGGTGCTAACCTATGGCGAATCGGCAACTCTGGATTTGGAAAATTACGATGCGGCTGCCGTCTCTTATGTGGTGGACGACCTTTATACAGGCTGGCTGGTCGCGCTAGACGGCGATAAACCCTTCCTTGTGACGATTAAATCACGGGTAGGGGAATTGGAGCAATGGCTTGATATTGCACTGGCAATCGTGGATAGCATCAAAGTGCAGTAGTGAGGAGTCAGTTGTCCAAGCATATTGGACAACTGAACTATCAAGGATTCTTTGAGGGTTGAACTGTTCGGGAAAACCGAATAATTGCCTGATTAATCCCCGTAGCAGGCAACCCCATCATCATCAGCATCTAAATGAGGCCAGCGCCCCGCTTCTTCAGCCGTCAAACCCATTGCTCTTGCTTCCGTGCAATTTCTTGGCCGTGCATTAGCAGCAGGAGTGGTTGGTTGAGTCACTTCGGTCTGGGACGTGGCTGGCTCGGCGGTAGCTTGGATTTGTACCTGCTGGGTCGGCTGGCTGATGCTGGCATTTACGCCGAAGGGACGGGCTGCCGATTCGGTATAGGTCAATTCCGGCAGAGCAGGCAACGTGTCTGGGTCAACGACTGCCAACTTATTAAAATCAGCATCTGGTATCGCAGCCGAATCGCGGATAACCCACCCCGATTGCAAATCACCATCAAAATACAAAATAAAAAGCCACTCGCCGTCGGTGCTGCGCCCAGCTGCATGAGGGGTAAAGGTGTCGGCAGCCGCAAAGAGCCGTCCACTTGACCGGTCTGGCAATGGATAGACCTGAAAGCCCCCATAAGAACTCACGCCCTCAATAATGGTTAAGGCTTGCGGCTGGGGAGTAGGGGTTACAAATCTTGTGCTAGTGGGAATGGGAGTTGGCGTTGCCGTTGGGGTGAGGGCAATGATGGTGGCAGTCTTATTCTGCGCGGCGATTTCGGTTGCCGATTCAATCGCCTGCTTAGTTTGCCTATCAATTTTCGCCTGCGCTTCGACTGTCCGAGTTGCATTTTGCTCCTCTGCACTTGGCGCGGCAACAAGGCTGAGAATACAAGTACCCGCACAACAAGCAAAAATAAGCCCTATCAAAACCTTTATTCGATTGCTTTTTAACACGACCTATTCTCCAAATAAAATTTATATCAGTATAACGCGGAGTTTAAATATGCCAATAAATTGCTGTTGAAATTCTTAAGGCAACATCTTGACGTGGCTTAATTTACCGTGTATTGTATTAAAGAAAGGATAACTAATGGCTCTCAGATTACGCATTGAAGAACTGATAGCAGAGAAGAATCGTCGGGATGGGACAGATTTAACTCCTACCCAAATCGCAGCCTCTATCGGTGTCTCTCACAATACCATCTGGAGCTACGTCAGGAATGAGGCAGGGCAACCTAAACTCGAAATTCTTGAAAAGCTGATGGACTATTTCGAGTGTACGCCGGGGGAACTATTTGAGGATGTAGAATCATCCCCTGAATATAACACCGCCGCCCTACCCGTATAAAGTTTGGCGACTCAACGGTAGGGCGGACAGAAAATCCAAAATATTCCCAGCGTTCCCTTTGGGGTTCGGCTAAGTTCTTGTACCCCGTGAGAGGGGCGCACCTTACCAGTTGCATAGCAGTAAATTTTTTACCTGCTGCCTTGCAAACTGCCTCAAGCAACCACCTTCACAAGGCGTTGTTTCTTCCACAGGGGCATGAGGACTCGAACCTCAAACCTTTGGTTTTGGAGACCAATGCTCTGCCAAATTGAGCTATACCCCTATACCAATGGCACATATTATAGAGGCTTGGCGTATAAAGTCAATACACAGTCGCTTAAGTTCATCATAAAGGCGGATTTTTTGGGATTCAAGGGTCAGGTTTGAAAAATTGACCTTTACTGGACTCTAAAAATGTTTTTTAATAGATATTAAGTCCTTGACTTCCTAAAAAAGATGGGGTAATTTTGAAATGGAGATGACATCATGTCTGAAAGTAAATCGGCTGTTGAAGCGAATGCCATTTATTCGCGCAGAGAAGCGGCATACGCACTCGGGGTAAGTCTGAGTACCTTAAAGAAGTTAGTAGACTTGGGATATTTAGAAATCTCCCAACCACCGGGGATGCGGCGCATCTTCATCAAGGGGTCGAGCATCTTGGATATGATAGAGCGTACCACGCTAAACGCGATGGACAGAGAAAGGTCGTTTTGAAATGCTGGGACATTCATATACAGCAGCATTACGCAAATCAGGGAAACAAAATATCCCTGCTTGTCTCAACATATCTTCTGAAGATGGTCGCCGGGGTCAACCCGCGAGTGTCGATTTTGGAGATTTGCTGACGACCCGTTCCTTCCACGCCGCAGGAGACACGCCGATGTAGAGGCGGTCACTATCCGAGCGAAAACCCTCACGGGGCGTGGAGCAAGTACAAGGTTCTACGCCCCGTTTTTTTTCGCGGGGCGAAGCGCAGAAAAGTAATTAGAATTGAGGATGAGGAAAATGATTGAGATGCACACCCTCCGCAAATTACTGGTTGAGAAGTACACCGAAGCCCACTTTGAAACGCTGCTCCAGATGATGGATCAGCTCCATGACGCGGCAACGGTCAATAATCTCTCTGCGATTTCGATGTTGACCGCCCGTGAAATGATCGGTTGGTTAGATGACATCATCTACACCGCCGAAGAAACCATCCGGGAATTGGAGACCAATCTCAACCAAATTCCGACGGAAAGTGTTAAAGTTTACTCAGATAACTAACCTGTGATGCCCCTTTCGGGACGTTGAGGACAGGTCAGCGCGGGAGAAAAGATGCGACAAGTAGGTGTTGGCATCCCGCAGGGCTGACCTGTTCTCGTTTTAACGGGTGCTGCCGATGACCCGAATTTCATCAATGCAGTAGCGCAGCCCAGAATTCCCCCCCCCTTCGACCATCACAAACGTGGCTTCCCAATCGCTGGTTTGCCCATTTTCCCGCATTACCCCGTTGGCGGTAATTTCGGTAGCGGATAAATCCCCTAAATCAGCAACTTCTGGCACAAATTCTTCAATTGCTACCCCACGAGTGTCATACTCATCGGTGAGTTGTTCTGCTTGGGAGTTCGCACAGGTATATGTCCGCGAGAGATTCCATGATGTGCCGCTTTGCGCCCCCGTTCCCCAACCATACGCCGCAACAGAAGGCAATCGGGTGGCATAAAATACCAGCCCCGCGCACATACAGCAGGCCAGCACCGACAACCCACCGCAGCCCCCGAATAAAATCAAAAATAGATTCCGTCCACTGTTGCTTTTACGGGGTAGCGGCGCAGCAGGCGCACCAAAAGTTTCTGGCTCAAAATTTTGAAAATCGTAACTCTGCGACATTTCACACCTTTATCAAAATTGTGGCTATTATAACGCAGTTAAAAGGGACACAAATCGCTCAAATTGTAACTGCGATTGGCATAGCCATAGCTGTTCAAAAAGGAAAGCGATTCGGGACGGGCAGCTGCAACGCCCACCGCCGCTTGACACCCCGCCGATGACCCACCCCCTGCATTAAAGCCATCCCAGAATGCCTGTGCCATCGCTGCATACACCGCGCCAGAAGTGCCTTCAGGGTTTTCAGTACGGAGTTCGCCTAAATATTGTTCTGCGCGGCGGGTATTCCCCAAACGCGCATAGGAAATAACCAATCGATAGGTCGCAAACGCTCGAATATTTTCGGCTTCGTTGGGGACTGTCCACCCTAGCAGATTTTCGCCCTCGCGTATTTCCAAGTAACTATCAATTGCGCTGCGAACGTTGTCTGCCAGCAGTTCGGCGTCGGCATCGTGCAGGGCATGAATCCGATAGCGCGATTCATCCGGTACACGAATAGCTAACACATAATTCGCACCTGTCCAATCCCATACATCCACCGTGCCGCGGGTTGGGCCGGACGTTGTTGAACCGGGCGGATAATTGGTCAGGGTCATTTCTAAAATGCCGTCGCTGTCAATATCAACCACCCCCATCCGCCCATTAATGGAGAGAAGTTGTCCGGTGTTCAAATTCTCAAATGCTCCAACCACCGGATTCCACGACAAAATAAAACCTTCACGGGTGCAATAGGCCGTTGAGCAGGACTGGACATCAAAAACCAGTTCAGCTTTCACATCCGCGTTCATATCCCCCACCCGATGAAACACAGGCAGCGCTAAACCGGGATTGCTCGGTGTGGCATACAACAGGCGGTAGCCATTGTTATCACATCCGTAGACCAGCGCCTGCCCCGCATTTAAAACCGAAAGCGGATTGTAGGTATAGGGGTTAAAGACATTGACGACAATTTCCGGCGTTTTATCTCCGGTTAAGTCGGTTTCTGCCTGCACAAAGCCACCCTGCTCATTGATGGCATTCCATGTTCGCAGGGTATTTTCCAACACAGAGGCCGCCCCTCCATTGCTCAAATACACGCCCACGACATTCGAGAAATCATCAAAACTGGCGGGCAGCGTGGGCGGGGTGCGTCCGCCCTGGGCAGGACATTCATTTTGTAAAAAGGATGGGGCGGGGGTAGGGGCGGCTGCGGTTGCGGTGGCAGCCACAATGGTTGCCATTGCGGAAGTCGCGGTGGCAGCTGGCCCAATCACCTGCCCTTCGATGGTTGCATTGGGTGTTCCTTGAAAAGCGCTGGTTGGTTCCACCAGCCAGACTGAAATCCGTCCGCCGGGCGTGGCGGTGCTAAAAGGCAACGGCGTAGCAGTTTTTTCGGCGGGTTCTTCCAAACGGCGCTCGGCGATGTCACAGCCCGCCAGCAGCAATATAACAAGCAAAACAAGACGTTTCATCGGCATCGGGGAAACACTTGAGGGCAGTGGTTAAACTGCCCGGCGTTGTGGAGGGCTAACGACTGCGTTCAATGAGTTCAACCATTTGCAGCAGCACTTGGCGGACACTGGATTTACTCGTCGAATCGCAGGGCATGATGGTCACATTTTCGTCCACTTCCATTTCGCGGCGAATTTGCCCCAAGCTGGTTGAGCCTTCTTTATCGGCCTTATTCGCCACCACCAAGTAGGGTACTTGCTTCATTTTAGAAAACAGCTTAATCAATTCGCTGGCATCAGGAAAAGAAGGCGGGTCGGTGCTGTCTACCAGCACGATAAAACCGTTCATTTCATTCGCCAGAATTTCCCACATAAAGTCAAAACGTGATTGACCGGGTGTGCCATTGAGATGCAGCACCCGCCCATCGAGCGTGACTCGCCCATAATCCATCGCCACAGTTGTTTCGGCTTTTACCCCCCGGTCTTCAGTGGTAATTTTACGTTCGGTTCTCACCACTGGGATTTCCGAAATGGTGCTGACGAACATGGTTTTGCCGGAGTTAAACGGCCCGGTCACAATAATCTTGTATAAATTGGACATGCAATTACTCCTCGCCGGACTGTTCCCGTCGGAAGTCCACAAAGCGATAGCCCACGCCCCGTTCTGTCAGAATATATTTGGGGTTGGCGGGGTCTTCCTCAACTTTTTCGCGCAAATAATTCACATACAGGCGGACGTAATGGGCTTCATCACGATATTCATAGCCCCATACTTTTGCCAGAATTTGCTCATGCGGCACTGTCCAGCCTGCATTTTCAATCAAATGAAACAACAAGCGATATTCGGTAGGACGCAGTTTGACCCGTTCGCCATTAACCAGCACTTCGCGGCGGTTGAAATCCACGCTCAAGCGGTCATCAATTTTAAGGATGGCACGTTCGGCGGCGGAAGGCATTTCCGCACGACGCAACACTGCCCGTAACCGGCTGGTGAGTTCACGCGGGCCAAAAGGTTTCGGGATGTAATCATCTGCTCCCAATTCAAGGCCATGTACAATATCTTCCTCTTCGCCTTTGGCGGTGAGCATGATCACCGGAATGGTTGAAAATTCGCGCAGCATCCGCAACGTTTCATACCCATCCAATTTGGGCATCATCACATCCAACAGTACCAAATCGGGCAGTTGGGTGCGAATCATTTCCAACGCTTCCAAACCATTATGTGCTTCAATCACTTGAAAATTTTCTAATTCCAAGTTCATACGAATGAAGCCAATCATCCGCGGCTCATCGTCCACCACAAGGATCCGTTTGGCTTCTCTGGGGGCAGTGCGCGGCAGGGAAGAAGACATGGTTAGCGCTCCTTATTCACGAATAAAGGTTTCAAAGTCATCTTCTTGCCCGGTGGGCATGACTTCAATAAACAGAATACGGCTCAATGGGATGATCAAGGTATTCGCCTCTGGCAGCATAAATGAGACATCTTTTCCGTCACGGCGGCGCGGGTTGCGCCCCACCACACAGGTATCGGTCACAGAGGGCATTTCCTCAATTTCCATCAAGGTTGTTTCCAGCCCTTCAATATGGACATACACGGTTAGCACAAACGTTACTCCTACTTAAAATAGATCGTCGCAATTAATTTGCCGAATTGGATTTCATCGCCATCCCGGATGATACGCGGTTGCTGGGGAGGAAGCTGTTGCCCATTAATAAAGGTTCCGTTGGTGCTGTTCAAATCCACCAGCATCAGCGACTTGTCTTTACGTCGAATCGCCGCGTGGGTGCGCGAAACCCCATTGTCTAACGCCCCAAAGGGATTTAAATCTACATCTGGATTTTTGGGGGCGCTGGCATCTCCCCGTCCGAACAGAATTTCATCTTTGGGTTCTACCCGAACTTCTTGCCCCAATCCTTTAAATCGAATGACCAGCATGGTGTTCGATTTAAGGACAGTGGTTCCCACCGGTGCAACCACACTTTTGACTTCTCTTGGAATTGAGGCGGTACTTAATTTTTGCGTAAAAGGAACAGTAATTGTGCCTTCTTCCCCGAAAAGAGGCAGGCCACATTCATCACAGAAAAACAGCCCTTCCATATTTTGAAATTCGCAAGATGGACAAATCCGCATGATTATTCTCCATCCGCCAAGAGCATACGGGTCGCAAATTTCATCGTTTTACGTCCCTCTTCTGTGAGCATTTTCGTGGATTGCACTTGGTTGATTTCCAAACGCGCTGTTGCCGCAAGTTCAGGATGTCCGGCGGCTAAAGCACGGGTCGCAAAATTCTCTAGGCGCTTGGTTGCCTCCACAATATTGCCCGCCTTAATCGAATCTTCGGCTTTTTGCTGCAAACGATATAGGGTCAGCTTGCCCAACGCATCCAACAAACTTCGCGGGGGTTCTTGGGGTTCAGGCGTGACCGCCGCACGAATGGGTAAATCGGTCACAAATTTATAGGCAGGGCGTTTAGGATACAAAATATCCCCCGTGACATCCAGCCGCAGGAAAGTCCGACTCCCTTCCGCCAAATCTTTGGTCATTTGCATTTGCAGCAGCACTGTCATAGAGCGTGAGGATTCCAATGCGCCCAAATGCAACGGCTGTTCTGTCACAGAGATGGGTTGAATGGTTGGCACAACTTTGTAAGCCGATTCAATGCTCACATCTGGGTCAGGTGCGACGGAAATCGTCAGCCGTTCCGCAAAAGACGCACCCAAACTCCGCACCCGTTCATTTAAGAATTTCACCACTGCGCCGGGAGACGTGATATAGGCACATGTCCCGCCCGTTTTAGAGGCAATCGAGTCTAAAAATACATCGTTCCAGTCATCCCCAATGCCCATTGCGCTGATGCCAATGCCCAATTTTGCGGCACGGTCTGCCAGTTCAAGGCTGGCGGTTTCGTCATCTTTCACAAGGGTTTTGCCATCGGTGAGCAGAATAATATGATTCACCGAATCTTGCTTCAGATTTTTTTCGACCAGCGAAAAACCCTGTTCCAACCCCTGAAAAATAGACGTTCCCCCGCCGGGACTCATCAAATTAACCAGTGCTTTTAAGGCCAATGGGTCGCTCACACGCTCCGCCTTAATGAGCGACTCGGCATGGTCACTAAAGGAAACCAAGCTCAGAAAATCGTTCGCGCCGAGTTGATCAATGATTTGGTGAGAGGCCAATTTGACCTTATCCAACCGCCCGCCCTCTTTCATGGAAGTGCTGCGGTCTAACACCAGTGCCAGATTTAACGGCGCGGTTCGTTTTTGCTGACCCTGAAAATCCTTGTGCGCGTTGATCTGCACAAGGACATACACCACTTGCGGCTCGCCCAGAATAGGCAGCACCTTTTTGCTAGAGGTGACTTCGACTTGGAAGTATTCCGGCTCTGCTGCTAGTCGCTTGCGGAGCGTGTCATATTTCCGACGATGATCGGGGTTCCCGAGCGTTTCATAGGCTTCTGCCATATCCCGGAACTGAATAGCTGCACCGGGGTTGGGGTTTGCGTCGGGGTGAAACCGCCGCGCTGCCGCCCGATACGCTGTCTTAACATCATCCTGTGTAGCATCTTGTTTGATGCCAAGAATTGCATATAAATCTTGAGAAACATCCATGACCATAAGGCTGCCGCGTTATTCGGGTATCTTAACGAGAATGACCGAGATGTTATCGTTTCCTCCTCTAGCATTGGCAAGTTTAACCAAGGTTTCACATGCCTGCTGGGGGGTGGGAGAACTGATGACTGTATTACGGATCTCTTCTTCTGGTACAAAATTCCATAAGCCATCTGAACACAGTAACAGACGCGAATTGGAGGTCATGCGGCGGGTGATAGCATCCACATCCACATGCTCATTTTGACCAATCGCACGATACAGCACATTGCGTTGAGGATGGTCAGCCGCTTCCGCCGGTGTTAGCTGGTCGAGTTCAATCAAGCGCTGCACTAAAGAATGATCACGGGTGACTTGCTCGATAACATCTTGAGTGATGATATACGCACGGCTGTCCCCCACGTGCGCGATATATGCTAAATCCCCCACAATCGCAGCAGCCGTAACCGTTGTTCCACCTTCGGGAATAGAAGATGAGACTTCTTCATTTGCCCGTTGGATGGCCTGCCGCAGCACTTCGGAAATGGTCGGGCGTTCAGCGTCCGCCTCTTCGCGTTTGAGCATATTTAAGTAAATCTCAGATGAGGTGTACCGTGCTACCACCCGTGCTGCCAGCGCCGAGGCTTTTTCGCCGTCATGATGCCCGCCCATGCCGTCAGCCACCACAAACAAGCCAAATTCCGGCTGCTGTTCGGAACTTTCCATGGATGCCAGCACCGAAAGCACCGCATCTTGATTATTCTGGCGCACTTGTCCAATATCGGTTTTAAACCCATAGGTGATGCGCCGCCCGTTTTTTCCGGTAATGCTGTCATCCATTTCAGGCAGCTTGCGAGTATGCCCTTCCAGAATATTTGTTGCACCAAGCTCCGGCGCGATGACCGGAACCGGCACTTCGGCGGTATCAACTTTATCTACCTTGTCCCTGACTTTTTCCCGATCCAGTGGAGCAGTCGGCCCGTCTAATGGGTCACGGACAGGCGCAACCTCAACAGTTTTGTTTTTCTGGAACGTATCCACGGGTGGAGGGGCTTCTACGCCAAAAATTTTTCGCAGGATGTTCATGTTTTTCCCCTACTTGTTAAGCCTTAAAAGCATATACATGCTGGTCGGCTGACCCGATATAGACCATCCCATCAGCAACCGTTGGCGAACCCGGAATAATGTTGCCTGTCTCATATGACCAGCGTTCTTTGCCCTTTTTGGCATCAAGGCAGTAAATTTTGCGGTCATTTGCGCCAAAGTACAGGTTGCCGTTGTAAAAAACAGGTGATGAGGTAATCTGATTACCTGTATCAAATTTCCAGCGTTCTTTGCCGGTTCCAAAATCCAGCGCGTACATTATACCACTGACCGAGCCGATGTAAACTTTTTCGTCACCATAGGCCGGTGAGGACACGACCGGTTTGTTGGTCTGGAATTTCCACGCAGCCCAGCTCGATTCCATATCTACCGCATAGACCTGACCATCCACCGAGCCAAAAAAGACCAACCCTTCTACCACTAACGGCGACGACATGATCTCGCGGCGGGCTTTAAAGCGCCATTTCATCTGCCCACTAAAATCGAGGCAAAACAATTCGCCGCCTTTCGTACCGAACAACACGCGGTCATCGGTCACAGCAGCCCGCGAACGAATAGGCTCTTGCACCGCATATTTCCAGACCGGTCGTCCATTTGTGGCACGCAGTGCATACTGGATGCCATCATCCCCGCCAAAAAATACGTGGTTGTGTTTGACAACTGGCGAGGAATAAATCGCGCTCATCGTCTGGAACGTCCATTTTTTACGTCCGGTTTTGGCATCCACCGCGTAAAGATTGTAGTCTTTTGAACCGAAGATGATCATGCCCTCTTGGTCGTAGACAGCAGGGGAGGAAGCAATTGAATCTTCCGCCGCAAATTTCCACTTGATATTGCCTGTTTCGGCATCAATGGCATACAGGTTGTTGTCGTAAGCCGTGACATAGACCATGCCATCAAAAACAACAGGGGTAGAGCGAATTTCATCTTCGACTTTGACCTTCCAACGTGGTTCAAGACCGGAACTGCTGTCAATTGCCCCCCAACCTTCTTCCTCTGTGGAAATGGTCATGATGTTCGCACGTCCACTGTTCAACACATTGGAGAGTGCTTCGCGCATGGCTACTGCGCTGGAATAGCGATCTTCGGCAGCAAACGCCAACGATTTCATCACTACCGCTTCGACCACAGGAGGGACTTCCGGGTTGACATCGCGTATCGGACGTTCGGCAAATGTGAACGGGGGTTCAAGACGTGGGTCATGGCGGGTAAAGACATGGTGCAGCGTTGCTCCCACCCCAAAAACATCGCTCAAGGGCGAAGCCAGCCCGCGATAACTTTCTGGGGCAGCATAGCCTTCTGTCCCGATCATGGTGCCTTTGGTTTCTGGCTCAAAATGTTTAGCAATCCCGAAGTCAATCAAGCGCAACCGCCCATGAATATCAATCATGACATTGGAGGGCTTAATATCGCGGAACACAATGGGCGGTTCACTGGTGTGCAGATAGGCCAGCACATCACACAATTCAATCGCCCATTGCAATACTTGCGGGACAGGCAAAAACCCTTCATGGCGGTTAATCACCGTGTCAAGGTCACTCCCATTGACATATTCCATAACAAGGTAGGCACGTTCGTTGTTAGAAAAATAATCATGAATGGCGGGAATTGCCGGATGATTCAACCCGGCTAAGATATTGGCTTCGCGTTCAAAATTCCGTAGTGCTTGTTCGCGCAGTTGGGGGTCGGTGGTGTGATGCAGCATTTCTTTGACCGCCACATACCGCTTGGCTTCTGGAAATTGTAAATCGCGGGCCTGATAAACCGACCCCATCCCCCCAACACCGAGTACGCCTTCTATGCGATACCGATTTTGCAAAATTGAATTGGCCTGTAGGGACTTGTCCACCCCCAACAAGCTCTTGTCACCCTCACGCGCAAACCGCCTCGTATCAACCATGATAATACCTCAACCAACGATAAAAAGTGTGTTTTTATGCGATAAAATGAGCCGGGAAAGTTTGACAAAACTGCAACTTTCTCTCGAATCATTATAGGCGAGCCATCATGAAGATGCAATTTTTGTGCTTATATTTTCACATCCCTTTCTGTCAGGAGCGCTGTACCTATTGCGCCTTCAATATTTATACGGGTTTAAATCACCTGATTCAGCCCTATGTGGATGCGCTCCATCAAGAAATTCGCTGGCAGGCACGCAGTGAACCTGTTCCCGCCATTTATTTTGGTGGAGGCACCCCCAGCCTGCTCACCAGCACACAAGTTAAATCTATTTTAACCACAATTCAGGATAATTTTGAGATTTTGCCCAACTGTGAGATTACTCTTGAAGCCAACCCCGATACGCTTACACAACAAAAATTAGATGAGTGGAGAGATATAGGGGTGAATCGGCTGAGTCTGGGGATGCAAAGCATTCACAACACCGAACTGACTCTTTTTGGGCGCGACCACACCCAGCGCGAAACTGACCACGCGATTCGTATGGCACGGCAAGCTGGTTTTGACAATCTCAGCCTCGATTTAATTTATGGTGTGCCACACCAAACACTGGAGCGCTGGTGTGATACTTTAGCCTACGCGATTGGCCTGACTCCTGAACATTTTTCTCTGTATTCTCTCCAAATTGAATCGGGAACAGAACTCGCACGGCGCATTAAATATGGGGAACTGCCCATGCCGGATGATGACATAGCGGCAGATATGTACGACGCGGCAACGGATATGCTGGCAAAAGCAGGAATTGAGCAATATGAGATTAGTTCATGGGGCAAACCCAGCCGCCACAATTTGCAATATTGGTACAATTTGCCCTATCTTGGGCTGGGTGCTGGCGCACATGGCTACGCCAATGGGGTACGAACGGTCAATGTCATGCGTCCCGAAAAATACATTGAACGTCTCACTTCCCAAAGCACCCCGCTTATCTATCCGCGTACCGCCGCCAATCAATCGGCAGAAAACATCGGACGCGAAGAGGAAATGTTTGAAACCGTCATCCTCCGCCTGCGTCTGCTCAAAGAAGGACTCCCGCGCAGTTATTTTGAACAACGCTTTGGCGAGCCATTGGACTCCCGCTATGGAAACGTCATTCAAAAACTCAAACAGCAGCGTTTAATAGAAGAACGGGACGACACCCTATTTTTAGCGCCCCATGCGCGGTTGATTGGCAACCGTGTTTTTCAAGCCTTTTTACCGGAGACCCAATGAAAAAATTCCTATGGCTGTTTTTAATCGTGCTGCTTGCCGCTTGTTCCTCTGATGAGGATGCACCTCAAGAGGAAAAAACCGTCCCACCGGCGCTCACGCCTACGTTTGAAATGCCAACACTGGATTCTGAAACGCGCCAATCGTATGAAGAAGGCTTTGAAAATTTGCGCCAGCTACATACCGCAATGGATGCTGTGTGGGGAGCGCTTTCTCGCGGGGAAACCGCCCAATGTGGCACAGTCTACACGCCCCTTTCCCCCGAAGAATTTAACGACGAGCATCCCATTGCCCAAGAACTCTATACAGCCGCAGTGGAGTTGACCGAAGCGGTGCGTTTGTGGGAAGGCGAATGTCAAAATCCGCGTGCAGAAATTCCATCCGATGTACGCGATAGAGGCTTGCGGATGGTTTTAACGGCAGGGGATGCCCTGCGCGAAGCGGAAAAGTTGCTGAACAATTAACTTCTATCATCCGCCGCGTGGAGCAGTAGCAGCAACTGGTCAGCTTCGGTGAGAGGGGGGGACGGCATTGGAGATTGGTGTCGCCGTATCAACTCCAATGCCAGCGCGTCCATTTTAATCGCTGCGCCCATCTCCGCGCTCCATGTCGGATGATTGGCGCTAACGACGAATGGCAAGCGCCAGCCCTTCGGTTCAGCTGCCCCCCATTTTTCAAAATGTGAGGGCAAAAAGGCTTTTACCACCACCACCAGAATCCGCTGCCACAGCCCAAAACGAAAGCGGGTTTTGCCCACGTCATGCAGCAGCGCCGCTTTCAGCAAAGATGGCTGGGTATGCCCGTCTCGCAGTAAGTCATTCAACACGCGCAAATGATGCTGACGCTCCGAACGACGCATTTTTAAATACAGGCCATATTCCGCCCCGGTTAAATAGCGGCGTGCCTGTTCATCTGCCACAGGCCGTCCCCATGCCGTGACAAGCTGAATCGTTTGGCGAACCCGACCTACAATCATCGTCCGACAAAATAGGCAAAACCCGTGAACAGTTCAAACAGAAAATTCAGGGGCGGCCCAATAATCTGGCTTAAAACGTTAAATTGAGGCGAAACAAAACCGAGTATCAAAATGAAGAACAGCAGCATGGTACTTTGCTGCTCATAGCGCTGCAATTCATAGGCGGTATCTGGCGGCACTAATCCGTTCATAATTTTCCAGCCGTCTAATGGGGAAAGCGGGATCAGGTTAAACAGGAAAAGTACCAAGTTAAAAAATACCACCGTCGCAAAGACTTCGTAGATGAAATTGGTGAAATTATTCGAGCCTTCGACAATGGTTGTCCCGGTTGAAACAAGGATAAACCCCGAATCCACCAGCGCCCCACTCATTTCCATCAAACGCAAGCACACCGCAAACACCAGTGCGATGACCAAGTTAGTCACAGGGCCAGCTAAAGCAGTCAACATCATATCGCGCAAGGGATTGACAAAATTACGTGGATTCACAGGTACAGGTCGCGCCCATCCAAAGCCCACAAATAGCGCCATAAAAATCCCCACAGGTTCAATATGGGCGCGGGGGTCAAGTGTCACCCGACCATCCTTATAGGCGGTATTATCCCCCAAACGCAGCGCGGAATAAGCGTGCGCCCACTCGTGAATCGTAAAACCCAGCAGCAAGCCAATAGCACGGCCTAAAAAAACCGCCGCCGAAAGTTCAAACCCCAAATTACACGCCTCCCTTAATTTTTGGAAATTATAGCAGACTATTCCACGTCCTCATCGGGCGTGGGGGTGAGTTCGACTTCTTCAGGTGGGGCAAACGGGTTATCGTGCGGGACAAAGGACTCTTCATCATCGTCAAAAAAGTCCGAAAAATCCGGTACAATGATACGCTGCACATTGGGCGGGTCTTTGGGGAGTTGATGGCTCGGATTATTGCGGAACAAACGCAAACGGCGTAGCCCACGACGGAAAAACAAACGGTAGATTTCTGCGATTTGGTCATGCGACAGATTGGAGCGCAGGTCAAACCCCCGCATATTCACCCATTCGAGCGCACGGCCTAACGCATTTTCGCCTTGAAAGCGTATAATCTCTGCATTGGTTTCATCATAAACCGCGATTTCGCCGGAAAGTTCGTCTTCTACAAGATAAAAATGTGGCATAATTTGTACAGTTTTTATTCCTCATGCAGAGTATAGAGTTTTTACGGGTTGTGTCGCAAACATTAGCGCTAAATTTGTGAAAGGGTTCTCGTGGCTACGATTATTCATATTTCAGAGATTGCCCAGCACATCGGGCAAGAAGTCACCCTCCGTGGTTGGCTGTATAATCGGACAGATAAAGGCAAATTGCAATTCCTAAGTGTGCGCGATGGCACAGGGATTGTGCAAGCGGTGGCGTTTAAAAAAGACATGCCCGAAGCCGCTTTCGCGCTGGCACAAGGGCTTGTTCAAGAAGCCTCCATCGTCATTACGGGGACGGTACGCGCCGATGAACGCGCTCCCGGCTACCCCGGCGGGTATGAAATTGGGCTGAATGACCTGCAATTGATTCAACAGTCCGAAGGCTACCCCATCAGCCCCAAAGAACACGGTGTAGATTTTCTGATGGACAACCGTCATTTCTGGCTGCGGTCTACCCGCCAATGGGCGATTTTACGGATTCGCGCTACGGTTGTTCGTACCATCCGTAACTGGTTAGATGCACATGGCTATTTGCTCGTAGACACCCCGATTCTTTCGGGCTTGGCAGGCGAAAATTCTACCGATTTGTTCGAGGTCGATTATTTTGGCGACCCCGCGTTCCTTGCCCAAACCGGTCAGCTTTACAACGAAGCCAATATGATGAGTTTTGGTAAAGTGTACTGCTTTGGCCCGACCTTCCGTGCGGAACGTTCCAAAACACGCCGCCACTTGGTCGAATTCTGGATGGTTGAACCGGAGATGGCCTTTTTCAACCTTGAAGATTTGATGGCGATGGAAGAGCAATTCGTCAGCGCGATTGTGCAGGCGGTTTTGCAGAATCACAAAATGGAACTGGACATTCTGGAACGGGATACCGCCCATTTAGAAAAAGTGATTGCGCCTTTTGCCCGCATTTCCTATGACGACGCGGTGAAGTTGGTGCAGGAGATGCACGCCAAAACGGACGACCCCGAACAAAAAGAATTGCTCAAAATCGAATGGGGGCAGGATTTTGGTAGCCCGCATGAAACCGCCATTGCCGAATCGTTTGACCGCCCGGTGTTTGTCTACCATTATCCTACGGCGGTAAAAGCCTTTTATATGCAACCTGTCGAAGGTCGCCCTGAAGTTTGCCGCAGCGTCGATTTACTCGCGCCGGAAGGGTACGGCGAAATCACCGGCGGCAGCGAACGGATTTATGATGCAGCGCTGCTTGCCGAACGGGTTAAGGAAGTGGGTATTGATCCTGATAACTACACTTGGTACCTGGATTTGCGGCGATTTGGCAGCGTGCCTCATGCCGGGTTTGGTTTGGGGGTCGAACGCACGGTTGCATGGATTTGTGGTCTGCCCCATGTCCGCGAAACCATTCCCTACGCTCGTACTTTGAATCGGTTGTTTCCGTGATATGGCAGCGAATGAAGCGCGGCGCAAAATTCGCCTGCTAATTGATGAAAACAGCCCGGATGACGCACCCACCGCGTATTATGCCCTTTTTCACCCCAACGAACGGTCAACCCTGTTTACTCGTGAGGATGAAAAAGGGCGGGTTCTTGGTTTTGTGGGGCGTTTTCAAACAGGGGTAGATTTATTTCGTCCATTGGTGACACTCAAATGTCTAACCGTGGAGGGAGCGGCTGAACTTTTAGACAAAGCCCTGACCCCCGGACGACCTTATATTTTGTTTTCTGGTCTCAACCAACTGGCGATGGTGGGGGGGAGTATGCAAATTGAAAACCAGCGCATTTTGCGAATTTATGTGGTAGAGCCAGCCCGCTTTAAAACCGAAATGAATGTGCTGGTTATCCATAAAACCACCCCCGGCGGGCTGCCCCGTTGCGAAATTCATGATGCAACAGGTCATGCGGTAGCCATTGCGGGAGTTAACTGGAAAAGCCCGGCCTTCGCGGAAATTTTTGTCGAAACCGAAGCGGCTGCCCGCCAGAAAGGACATGGGCGGAGTGTTGTCGCTGCCCTAACTCAACGATTGCTCGCCGATGGGATTCGTCCAGTCTATCTGGTTGAAGCCAATAACACTGCGTCTGTCCAGTTGATTGAGGGCTTGGGGTATGTAGATACGGGGTCGCGGCAGGTTTACGCCGATGTCACCTACAAAGGGCATCCCTCCCGACAATATCTGGAAAGACCTTGAGCCAATTCTGCTCGGTTAAAGCATTTGAAAAGCAGTCTGCCGCGCCGATTCCCGCCCTCTGAAAGTATTTATCAGAGACAGCACTTGGTGCAGACGAAAAAGTTTATCGGTGATGAGGGTGGGTATCGCCTATGGAAGCTCGCTTGTACCCGCCCCTACACAACCCTAATCAAGCGAATGGGCGAGCGCTTTCCGTCCAGACAGCAGATCGAGCTGAAAAAGGCTTCATCGGCATATTTTCCTCTCCTCAATTCAGCCATTTGCTGCTTGGTTTTTCCTCCATTGAAGCAGGGCAAACTCAGTTTCACTTAGGCAAAAGTGACTAATCGGCTATTTCTATATTCGGTGTTATTGATAACATTGGAATAACTATAGAAGAAACCGCCCATGCGCTATTTGATTGATGGTCACAATTTAATTGCTTATCTGCCAGATATTCAATTAGATGACCCGGAAGATGAGGTCAAACTGGTCTATAAGTTGCGTGGGTTTGCTGCACGTTCCAAGAAATCACTCAAGATGACAGTGATTTTTGACGGCGGGATTCCCGGTGGGGTGGAGCAGAATCTTTCTAACAGTGTTTTGACAGCGCGGTTTGCGGCGGCTGAAAGTTCCACTGGCGATAGTGTCCTCCGCAGTTTGATTCAGAAGGCCAGCGACCCCGCCCAATTTACACTGGTAACATCTGACCAAGAATTAATTGATCTTGCCCGCGTCCGTAATATGCCTGTCATGACGGCGGCTGAGTTTATCGGCTTTATGAATTCTACTGCCAAACCCCACCCGCCCGAAGCGAAAAAAAACAACCCCAAACTGTCCAAGTCTGAGGTTGAGGAATGGCTGGATATTTTTACCAAAAAGAAGGATTAATCAAGATACTGCTCGGCGAGAAAACGCATACTTTTCTCGCTCATGGCCCCCCGAGAAACCGAGACAATCAGACCGTCTGGCCCGATAACAAAGGTCGTCGGAAATGCGCTCACATTAAACAGGTCGTGCAGTTCGCCACGCTCCAACACCACCGGCACATCTAACCCCGCCGACGCAAAATAACTGTCAATATAGTCGGATGAATCAACTGCGTTGATGGCTAAAACGACCATGCCCTGCGCTTGATATTCGTTGTAAACCGTTTGCAGGTGAGGCCATTCTTCGCGGCAGTAGGGACAGTCCACAAACCAGAAATGGACAAAAACCAGCTGTCCTTGCAGGCTTTCGGTAGAAAAAGGAGTACCATCGCGGAGTGCGCCGGAAAATTCAGGGGCGCGATAGCC
Organism: uncultured Anaerolineae bacterium; assembly: GCA_964639245.1. Lineage (GTDB taxonomy): Bacteria > Chloroflexota > Anaerolineae > Aggregatilineales > J027 > SB15. The sequence goes on along the minus strand of CAZXCU010000005.1, from coordinate 12,049 downwards.
TGTCCGCAATCCAACTGGCGCAGCATCGGCGGTGGGGGGAACAATTTGAACACTGGCGACCATTGCCTCTAACAGGGCATCGTGGGCGGGTGACCATGTACCCAGTGGGGCGCGGGCAACCAAGTTGGCAGTGCCAAAATCGGCGGTACTGTCGCCGTTGATGGTGTAACCAAAGTGGGTAAAACTTTCGAACTCGACCCGACTTGCGGAAAGGCCACCTAAATAGCCGTTTGTTTTGGTCGTTTCATCGACTTGAGTTGCGTACATGATGCCCAGAGATTGCAGGACAAACGTGGGTTCGCCATCGCCGACTAAATCGGAGCGCACGCCAGCCTGAAACCAGACTTCCATCCCTTCATACAAGGAATCGGGTGGGGCTTTCCATTGAATAAAACTACTGTAACCACTTTCTTCCCATCCAATAGGCGCACGCATTGAGGCAGACCAACCACGCGGGGTCTGGGCAATCTGTGGCAGGAGCATCAGGCTGGCTTGAATCGCGTCAATCAAGGTCTGGTCAGCACTCACCCCCACAAACCGGATCCATTGATCCGTTTCTGGTAAATGGGCGATGACAAGGCGCATCTGACGCGCATCCGTTTGGGTAGTCACCTGTGTTCCATCAATGCCCATCCAATTGACGGATGTTTCTTCGATAGGAAGCCCACCAAAACCATAGGATTTGAGGGTGCTTTGTAGCAAGGCGTTTTCATCACCCTCTGTAATGGCATCCCAATACACATGAAAAAATTCGCCATTTTGTCTATCCGCCGCTTGTTCGGCGGTGGGGGCAGCCACCAGCAACACCCGATTTTCGCTTGTTTCTGTCGAGAGATACCACCCCTCTGGGACACGCATCGAGATCAAGCCATCATCTGAAATTAACAGTTGGGCGAATTCATGCGCCGTTTGCCCACGGGTTTGCGGCACAGAGAGGCTGACTATCAGCCCAATCATTACTATCCATTTCCACATAGCGACCACCTCAAATGACTTTTTAAGCTGTTGTTTAAGTTCTACTCACCTTTGTATTCTATTCTAACAAGAGTTGTTCTGGTCTATTCTCCAAATGGCGTGTATCTAGGTTGTTCGCAGGTACAAACAGACCAGAAATTTCCCGCTACCTGCGATTTTTGGGTGACAAATCGGACGGGTCTTTCCCCCTCCCCCTCCGATTTGTTCTCTTTTGACTTCAAAAAGAATGACCCATAGCACTAACCCCGAAGCCCTCCTTCATGTAAGGTAAAATTAAGAAAATTTAATTTTGGAGGCAGCCATGTTAGACCATGTACTTGTTCCACTGGATGAGTCCGCCGTTGCTGAAACCGCCCTGCCGTATGCGTTTAAAATCATCAAGCCCAACGGACGTATTACGCTTCTTTCGGTCATTGATGTATCCGAATTTGTAACCCCTGCATTGTATCCAACTGCGATAGGCCCGGGGCCAATCCCGATGGCGAGTTACGAAGAAGAAGTCGAGGCCATGCAAAACCGCCGCAAGGAGCATTTGAAGGATTACCTGAAAAATGTGGCGGAAGAAAATAAAAATGGCTTTGAAATTGTAACCCTGACAAAATCAGGCCGTCCCTTTGATGCGATTGTCCAAGTTGCCAACGATTTAAAAGTGGACGCGATTGTCATGTCCACCCATGGGCGCACCGGATTAAGTCGTTTGATTCTGGGGAGTGTGACTCAAAAGGTCTTAAGCATGGCACACTGCCCGGTTTTCGTTATTCCCGCTAAAAAATAGTGGTACAATGGCTTCGCACTCAATAAACAAGGGTATTGTGAATTGCGAAGCCGTTGGCTGATTATTTTTTGTGTTTTAATCGGGTTATTGGCAGCATGTAATGGGGAAGAATCTAATCCACCCGCCAATAACCCTACCTCCCAAGCCAATTCCAATGCGCCCCGCTTGAAAGTGATTGTCAGCGAGGCGCGTGCTTTTACCTACCCCTCCCGCGATGCAGACATCGCCTTTCGTCTGATTGAAGGCGACATCCTCCCCATATTGGCGCGTACCGAACCCGATGCTATCGGGGTGAGCTGGTATCAGGTGGGGCAGGGCGACCAATTTGGCTGGGTAGCGGGGTCTCAGGTTGAAATTCAGGGTGAAACCACCGCGTTACGGGTGGTCAGCCTTATCGAAGGCAGTGCCACACCTTTAGCGCTCAGTCCTACCCCGCTCGTTGAAATCACCGCCACGACTGCTCCATTGGATGACCCGATGATACGGGTGAATGTGCCTGTGGCGGTGGTGCTGACAACGCCAAGTCGGGAGGGTGCAGAAGCAACCCGCCTTTTACAGGGCGAAACTGCCGATATTTTAGGAAAAACGGAAACGCCACAAGGCGATGTATTTTATCTGATTGGGCGGGAACAGGTCGTCTTGGGGTGGATTTTGGAGACACAAGTGCTGGCGGAAGGCAATTTGCCGTCCGTGCCGGTGGTGAATCTGGATGAAGCTCTGGCAGCAGTGTTACCCACTGAAATCACTGTAGCAGGGGTAGCTGCTCCGACTCTGACCCTATCAGCCACTGAAACTCCACCAGTTGTTGAAACTAGCATCGCTCTGTCAGTTACCGCAACGACGATTCCCTTGATAACTGCTACACCCACCCCTGATTTAGCCGGAACATCTCAGGCTGCACCAACAGCAACAGAGATAGTATCGGCGGTGATTACGGAAAGTGTCACCCCGCAAATAACAGCCGAGTCTGGCACACCGACGATGACCCCGATACCGGAAATTGAAGCGGGTGTGCCGCCACCTTTCACCATGACTTTGCCGGAAGGTTGGGGAGAAGCACATTTTCTTGTACCGATTCGGAGTTCGTATTTACAAGGCACGCTGCCTGTCTCGTTGTATCAAGGTAATTTTTCGGATGGAACTTTCGGGTTTATCTGGATTGTTTGGGGCTTCCCGAACGTAACAACTCCCGGTACAGAAGATTTGAATTTGTATGCGGATGGCTTGCAGATTTTACGGGGAATCGTTTTTGACTCGACTAATTGTATCCTGAGTCTGGGGAATGAACGCCGTGAATATACGGTGGGCGGACTAGATGCGGTTGGCACAATTTATTCGGTCACGGATTGCCCTGACACAAATGATACGGCGGGCTTTTTCGCTGCGCTGGAAGCAGAGGGCGGCAATTATGCCTTCATCATGGGGGTTGAACCGGTTGATTCTACGGCAACCGGGCTGCCCCAATTACAGACTATTCTGGATAGCGTCCAATTTGAACCGATGGTGACAGACACAGAATGAAACACTTGGCAGCCCTGATAGGTGGGCTGATTTTTTGCCTTGTGCTGCCTATCAGCGCGGCTTCCCCGCGTGCTACCGTTGAAATTCCCTTTCGCTGGTTGGAACAGGGCGACATCGGAGTCGTAACGGTGCGTGGCGAAAACGTAGTGCGGGTACGCGCTGCGTTTCTGGACAATCAATTTTTGTTTGTTGCCAACCCAGATGGTGAATTTATCGGATTAATTGCGGCTCCTATGGATGCCGAACGCACGTTTCACCGCCTGTCCATTTTAATTTTTTATGCCGATGGTACTCAGGAATATGTCTGGGACACTATTCAGGTGCGGCGCGGCGCATTTGCCCGCACTACCCTTTACCTCCCCGCCGATTTAAACACCCTGTTGGATGAAGATGTTATTTTTGAGGAAGCAACACTTCTGAAAAATACCATTAAAACGCTTACAGAGGGTGGCAATTGGCTGGAAACAGGCTTAACACCCCCTTTTGCTAGCAGCATCAGCGATGGCTTTGGCACGATTCGTTATTTTAATGGCGATAATGAGCAGCGCCATAATGGAATCGATTTTCCGAAGGCGGTGGGAACACCCGTGATTGCTGCCGCAGAGGGTGTGGTGATTTTGTCCCAAGGGCTGCCGATTCGTGGCGAGTACATCCTGATTTCACACGGAGCAGGGTTGTACAGTGGCTATGCGCATCTTTCCGAACGCTTGGTTGCGGTAGGCGATTCGGTCACACAGGGCGCAGTGATTGGCAGCGTGGGCAACACCGGACGTAGCACAGGCGCACATCTTCATTGGGAAACCGGGTTGGGCGGGGTGTGGGTCAATCCGCTTACCCTGACCAATTTGCTGCTCAATTAGACAAATGACAGGTTGTTGTCTATAATAGAACATGCGTTCCCAACATCGGAGAGCGCGTGAACCACCGAATGCACAGGATGGACAATGGTACTGAAAAGTGATGATTTAGCAGATTGGTTTCCCCGCGATGAACACCCGCGCCGTGTGGGTACAGTGGTCGGTGGGTCGCTCAGCAAAGGCTTAGAAGTCAAACTGGATGCTGACCAATCCATTGAAGAACTCGCAGTGGGGCGGTATGTGGTGGTGCGGGGACAGCACAAACGCTTTTTTTGTATGCTGACGGATATTATTCTGGAAAGCCCGAATCCTAGCATTAAATCTGACCCGCCGGATCTGGATAACCCGTTTATGCTGGCGGTGTATGCGGGGACAACCGCGTTTGGCAAAATTCATATCACGCCCATGCTGACCATTGATGAAACCGACAAAGTGCTGCCTGTGAAAACCATTCCGAGCCATTTTACGTCAGTGGAAGTCGCCACGGCGGAAGATGTCAACGCGGTTTTTGGCCCGGAAGATGAAACCCACTTTAACATCGGTGCGCCGTTGGAATTGGAAGAAACTCAGGTCAATCTTGACCTGAAACGCCTTGTGGAACGTTCTATCGGGGTGTTTGGCAAAAGTGGAACGGGGAAAAGTTTTCTTACCCGTGTGTTGATGGCCGGCTTGATTCATCGGGGTATGGCGGTCAACCTGATTTTTGATATGCACAACGATTACGGGTGGGAAGTCACCAATGAAAATGGCTCGAAGGTCAAGGGGCTGAAACAGCTTTTTGGCTCAAAAGTGTCCATTTTGACCCTTGATGCGGAATCCTCAACCCGCCGTAACGCGCCGTATGACCGCGTGGTGGAAATTGGCTACGATGAAATTGAACCCGCCGATTTAGCCATGCTCAAAACCACGCTCGATTTAAGCGATAACATGATTGATGGGGCGCACTGGTTACAAAAGCACTTTGGCAAAAGCTGGATTCGCACATTTTTAGACATGCTGGACAATGAAGCCGATGTCCTTGAGGACATGGTGAAAAACAGCAGCATGAATTACAGTTCGCTGATTGCACTGGCACGGCGGTTGGAACGCTTTGAGCGCTATGGCTTCCTCAAAAAAGACGGCGCATCTGAAGACAGTGTTAAAAATATCTTCCATTTGATTGAGCAGCGAAAAAGCGTGGTGCTGGAATTTGGACGGTATGGCAATGATATTCCGGCGTATATTCTGGTAGCGAATTATTTAACTCGCCGTTTGCATCATATGTATGTGGATATGGTGGAAAAATCGCTAGGGGATAAATCGCTGACTCCACCGCAACTGCTGATTACCATTGAGGAAGCGCACAAATTTCTTGACCCGTTGATTGCCAAACAAACGATTTTCGGGATTATCGCCCGTGAAATGCGAAAATATAATGTGACCTTGTTAATTGTTGACCAGCGCCCCAGTGCCATTGACGAAGAAGTCATGAGTCAGGTGGGGACACGGGTTACAGCGCTGTTGGACAACGAACGGGATATTAACGCTGTACTGATGGGGATTAGTGGAGCAAGTGGTCTACGTGAAGTCCTTGCCCGTCTCGAAACCAAACAACAGGCCATCATCATGGGACACGCTGTCCCGATGCCAGTGGTGATTAAGCCGCGTACCTACGACGCAGAATTTTATGCGTCGCTGGACACCAACGGCGAAACTGTCAAAGTCACCGGACAGCCTGTCCGTAAACTGGGGGCGGATAAAAATGACCGCCGTTTGAGTTAGCCGGCTTGCCTGATGATTGTTTGATGAAGGGTTGTTAAGCACATCCCTAACTGCTCCAAATCACCTGACTGGCCCGCACAAACTTTTGTACCCGATCAATTTCTGGTTTCAGGCGTTTTCGCAGGTCACGGGTCATCTGGTGGAATGGCTCAACGGTCATGGGTTCATTGTTTTTACGCTCCCATGTCCACACACCCATGATGCGACCATCCACCCACATGGTTGGCAGCACCTCACCGGGATTTTGCGGGTCAACAGCCGCTTCTTCCGCCAACCCTTCAGCATCATAAAAACGGTAACGGGTGGTTTTATAGGCTTTGATAAGGGCATCTTCGTAGGGCAGTAGCCGTATCATTTCTGGTTGGGCATCGGGAGTCTGGTTGAAAGCCTCCGCTTGTTCCGCCAGCAGGTACATCTTTTCGTCCATGCCCTCAATTTTTACTTCGGTTACGTTCAAATTTCCAAAAGCCGTGCGGGCGCGTTCGGCGGTTAGGCTGCACCACCACGCCCAATCCTCATAAGCAGCAGGGGCATAGGTTTCAAAATAATGCTGTGCGAGGGCTGTATCTGCTTGTCCACGGTCACAGGGCATGGGCGGAGTCTCGGCAAGTCTGAAAAGTCCTTCTTTTTGCCGCCAATCCGTCACCCCCACGCCTGATTCCAACAGACCAAGCGCCCATAACCAGCGCATGACCGGGCCTATCAGCGTGGTCTCGCCATATTTCCCTTTATATTTTTTCTGGTAGTCGGCGGGGAGATGTTTTTTAATCGTGGCGCTGGACTGCGGGCCATGTTTTTCAATCGCTTCCATGATGGCAAAGCGCGCTCCGGTAGCTTCCCTGTCCGTAATGCCCCATGTAGCAAATTCGGGGAAAGTTTCGGATTCGCTCAAGCGATAGACACATGAAACCGTTTCAACGAGGGCTTCTGGAACAATATGCAGCGTTCCCCGCATACACCGCAGACGGGCAAAGGCATGTTCATCATAGCGTTTGTCCGCCAGATTTTCCCAAACAAAGGGGTCAAGCCTCGCCAGCAGTGAAAGGTAGGGAGTCGCGCTGTCCGTGGCGTGCAATACCCCGAACGCACTCATCAAATCAAGGGGCTGACGTTGCAGCAGCCCTTGTTTGCCCAAAATATAGGAGCGCAGTTGATTTTGAGTTGCGGTAATCAACCTTCGTCCTCGTCACCCAAAACTTCTTCTTCGGTAGCGGTGTAGCCCAGCACATTATACCCCGCGTCAATGTGCATAATTTCGCCAGTGATGCTGCGTCCCCATTCGGAGGAGAGAAACACACACGCATCCCCAACTTCATCCTGTGTGACCAATTTTCGGAGGGGGGAGACTTTTTCGCTGGCACGTAGCATTCGACGAAAGCCGCTGATCCCCGACCCTGCCAAGGTTTTAATCGGCCCGGCGCTAATCGCATTCACCCGGATTCCTTCTGGCCCTAAATCTGCCGCAAGATAGCGAACGGCATTCTCCAGCACGGCTTTGGCGGCTGCCATCGCGTTATAACGCGGCATCACCCGTTCTGCTGCAATAAAGGTCATGGCAATCATCGTGCCACCGTTGGGCATAATCTCACGGGCGCGTTTTGCCATCGCAATAAAACTGTAAGCGGAAATATTGATCGCCAGCAGAAATCCTTCGCGGCTCATGTCGGAATAACGCCCGTCTAAATCATCTTTAGGGGAGTAGCCAATCGAATGAATAATGATGTCGACTGTTCCAAAATGTGCTTTGGCTTTGGCAAACAGTATATCCATATCTTCATCTCTGGAAACATCACACTGTTCCATAAAGGTACAGCCAATGCTTTCCCCTAAGGGCTTGACACGCCGTTCCAGCGATTCACCTGCATAACTGAGACCTATTTTTGCGCCTTCCCGATGAAACGACTGTGCCACACCCCAGCCAATTGAGTTTTTATTGGCTACCCCAAAAATCAGGGCATTTTTACCCTCTAATAATCCCATTTCAAACTCTCATTCTCTTCCTTGAAGTTGGATAATGATAACACATTCACTCAAAACCCTGTATTGCCCCGAAGGTTTCATTCTTGTGGCGGAATAGAGAGGGTAATTTGCAAAGACTCTTCCTCAAAAACCAAATTTTCTGCCCGATATGTTCCGATGGGAATCATCTCCTTAAGGATAAATTCCCGCACAGCAAACGCCAGACTTTGCATTTGAAGCAACTCTTGGGGGAGAGCGTTACGGGTATAATTGGTCACGCGGACTTCCAGCGCCCCATCCAAAATTTCAGGCAAAAAGGCGGCTGAAAATTCATCGCCTTCGGATACCCATGTAAAAATGATGCGCTGATTTTCAAAAAAGATGTCGGCTGTTTGCCCACGCGGGTCGTCCATTGCATTAAAATAGGCTGGTTCAAAAGATTGCGTCACCGGCTGCCATTCCGGGCCGGGATTAACAACGGCGGTATAGGCAGAGGTGAACGTCTCGTTGGCAATGGGAGTTTCGGTAGGCGGGATGCCTGTTGGTAAGACTGCAACCGCCACATCCGATTCAATATAACAGGGGTGAGGCCAAAAATTGCGCGGGCCAATGTTGGTTAAAATTGTGCGGCTGGCCGCCAGCAAATCCACCAGCAGCACATGGGTAATCCCACCCAAATCGGCAGACATCAGCAGTTGTCCATTCGCAATCCATACCGGATGATCCACCCGACCTTCTGCGCTGACGCTCGCCACCGGAGCATCGATCAAATTATCTACCCATAATGCACCTGTATCACTGATGCCTGCTTCAACATCGGCAATATACACCAGAGTCTGAAAATCAAAACCCATCGCAGGAGCAGTTTCATCCCGATTTTCTGTGTTCGTTAGGCGTGTTTCAGTTTCACTTGCAAAATCATAGCGGTAAATGTCATATTGCCCTTCTCGGTTCGACGCATAATATAATTGCGTGCCATCCGGCGACCACTGCGGATTCTGTTCTGCCCCTTCTGAGGTGATAAGGGCTGTCGGATTCCCCCCGCCATTGTCCATCACCCAAATATCAGGATTGCCACTGCGGGAAGAAACAAAGGCAATTTGGCTGCCATCTGGCGACCAGACCGGATGAAAATTTTCACCTTCGGTATCGGTCAAAGGACGGGGGGCAGTTTCATCGTAGCGGGCTAAATAAATTTCGAGATCGCCTCCCCTATCCGAATCAAACACAAACTGCTGTCCATCAGGGCTGCATGTGCCAACATTTTCGTTGCTTTCCAGCGCTAGTTGCAGTGGCATGGGATTCGTCCCATCCAGATTCATCACCCAGAGATCATTGGTTCCCAGACGATTCGAGGTAAAAATCACGCGGTTGGGCGGGGCAACATTCGGCAAAATATGGGTTGCGGTGGGGGTTGGGCTGGCGGTGGGTGAACTCGGCAGGGCGGTTTGGGTGGGGGTGCGCGTCGCAGTTGGAGGCACTTGCGCCGTCGCCGTCAGTGCTAAATCGGTACTGCGTTGATAGAGAAAAATTTCTGTCCCTTGAATGGGGGAAAGAGTCGGGGTTTCGCTCGGCGTAATGGATGGCGTGAAGGTCTCGCTGGGGGTCAGAGTAATGGTGGGTGAGGGAGTCCATGTGACTGGATTGGTAGCGGTTGGCACACCATAGGTTGCGGTTAAAGTCAGGTCTTTTTCGGTAGGAAAACCCGCCGTTGCCAGTGCATCCTCGCGGCTGATTGCGGTGGGCAAGGGTTTTTCATCGTCACCGCACCCTCCCAAAAAAAAGATGACCAGCACCCAGACAATCCAGTGTTGCTTCACGCTTGAACCTTTCACTTTTGCTGTAGTGTAGTGGGAAGCCCGGTTATAGACAAGGAGAGAGGGTCAAGTGTTTGACCCTCCGCTTTCTCATAAGAAGAAGAAATTTCGCCCTTTCAAGTAGTCTAGGGGGTTTACCTGACAAAAACCTGACGCTAAGACTACGCTCATGCCACGTTTGAGTGTTTTGTAATGCGAGCGTTAGGCAATCATGGGAGAAGCCAACGGACAAAAATGCTATTCTCAGACAATGCGTGGGACGATTCTTTTAGCGGTTTTGCTGCTGATCTGGGCGGGTTTACAACCGTTTCATACCACCCCCGCTCCTCTGACTCCTCATACGAATTTCAAAGTGGGGGTGCATCTCCTTTTTCTAGGGAAACATACCCATTTTCCGCGTGATGGATGGGGTGAACATTTACGCTATGCCCGCCAGATGACGGGCGAAAATGGCTGGGTGGTGCAGTTGGTCTATCAAAATGACCTGAATCCTGCGAAATGGCAGCAATTTTTATCCGATTGTGAGCAATTGCAATTGCGGCCTGTGCTGCGCTTGGCTACCCACGAAACGCCTGACCATTGGGCGGCTCCACCCCAAGATAAAAATGGTGGCTATGCGGGTATCGCGGCTGCATGGACAACCTTTTTTGAACAACTTGCCCTGAAAAGTCCGGTCTGGGTTGTCGTTGGCAACGAACCCAATAATGGCGGGGAATGGGGCGGCACAGCCAACCCAACGGACTATGCCCGCTATTTTGTCGCTGTGGCATCTCGTTTAAAAACCCTACAAAAACCCATCTGGATTGCGCCTGCTGCCTTAGATTTATATTTACCCCACACCAACGGCTTGCCTTTTCCCGGTACTCAAATCACGATGATGGATGCTGCTGCTTTTTGGGATGGCATGTTCGCCACCGAGCCGCATCTGATGGACTTGGTAGATTTTTGGGCTTCGCATGTGTATCCATTAGGGGCATTTCACCGACCACCCCAGGAACAGGCATTTCAAGTAGACCGCTTTCAAGGGGCGGAACAATTGCCCATTATCCACCCGCCGTATGGCATTTATAATCGGGGCATCAACAGCTATCGGTGGGAAAAATGGTATCTGGAAAATGTTATTGGCGTTAAAATACCCCCCATTCTGATAACTGAATTTGGCTACCGTCACCGCGAATCCGTGCAGCTTGATGCCGTGGATTCCGGCGGAGCAGAGGTGGACAGTCGTACCGCAGCCGATTATGCAGTTGCCGCGATTTTCGGGAATAATCATGCTTGGGGATGGATTCCGCCAGCCCACGACCCGGATGTGATTGGAATGGTGTATTTTGCGCTGGCGGGTGCGCCCAAATTTTGGGGACATACCAACCTCTTGTTAGTGGATGAGCATGGACAGGTGTGGGGAACCTACCCGATTTATGATGAACTGGTGCAACGGACGACTCATTAAAATTGTCAGCATTTTTGTTTTACTCCTCTCCATCTTGCCGTTTCAAACATCCCCAGCTCATGCTCAAGATGAAATCACATGGCTGCTCGACCAGATTAACGCGCTGCGTGCGAGTGTGGGCCTTTCACCTTACATTTTGAATGGGACGCTGAGCATCGCCGCCCAATCGCACAGTCAGTGGATGGCGGATACAGGCATGGTCAGCCACGATGAGCCAAATGGGAGTACCCCAAAATCGCGGGCGGCGGGTTTAGGCTACACAGGCACGATTGTCAGTGAAAATATTTACGGAGGGTCGACAGCCAAGGCAAGCGATGCGTGGAATTTTTGGATTAATTCATCCATTCATTATAACGGCTTGACGCATCAATTGTTCAATGAGGTCGGTATTGGGATCGGGCAAGGGGCATACGGTCAGTTTTATACGCTGGTATTTGGCAATGGTGGCACAACCCAGTCTGCCCCGCCTAAACCCACCGAAGCACCCGCCCAAGCAGCACCCGTCGAACAACCCGAACAACCACAATCCGAAATTTTGCCCTCTGTCATCGAAGCAACCGCCACCCCGCCTACCCAACTCTGGATGACATGGACACCCTCGGCAACCATTGCCACGCACACCCCTACGATGACATGGACTCCAACCTTCACATGGACTCCTTCCCCCTCCATCACGCTTGTTCCTGCCACCCCGACTCCTGTATCACTTTCTGTGATTGCTGCCAGCGTGCCAACCCTTGTGCCGACGGTGACTCCGACAGAAATGCTGGTTGCGCTGGCCCCCCAGCGTCCTACCCGCCAAATCATGGCGGCTAAAACCAATCCCGAAAAAAAGTCCGATTCGCGCCAAACTTGGCTAATTGTGCTGCTAGGGCTTATTAACCAGTGGTGCTAATTCATAGAGAAAACTCAGCAATGCTCATTTTATGAGCGG
>CAZXCU010000004.1:0-363734 GCA_964639245.1 uncultured Anaerolineae bacterium | reverse complement strand
AATCCATTTCCGCGTCCGCGTCGGATTCGCTATCGCCCATACTGGTCAGCCAATCGTCTGCCCCCGCATCCATATTCCCCAACCAATCTACGGACGAATCTGATTCTTCAAGTGGTTGGGATTCTTCCGCCCCCAGCCAAGATGGAGAATCTTCTTTTGGAACGGCAGGCGTGTCACTCGATGTCAGCCAATCCATTGCGGATTCTGGCTCAATTTCTTCTGCTTCACTTAACCAATCCATCGCATTGGTATCATCCGACACCCAGCCAAGCGGATTGGCAAGTTCGGGTTCAGCTTCATCCGTCGTGAGCCATTGAATTTCTTCGGATTCCGCGTCACTCGCCTGTTCAATGGAATTATCTAACCATGTCTGTGATGTAGTGTCCACGGGTTCATCATCTGAAGTAGGCTGATTCATCCAGTTTGGAACTTCATTTGCTGGGGATTCGCTCAATTCATCAGACATCAGCCACTCCAATTCGCCTTCAAATTGTGTCTCGGTGGGTTGCATCACACTTGGGGGTTCAACAGGGAGGATGGGTTCCTGCTCCAATTGTTCGGAGTGCATCCAATCTGGAACAGACACATCCTCGTCTTCTATCTCTGGGGTTTCGCTGGGGGATTGCAGCCAACTCACGGGTATATGCTCTGAGCGCACCATCCCCCCGGCCTCAAAATCCTCTTCGGATGGAGTAGGCAGCCATGCAGCCGGTGTAATTTCATCGGCATCATTCAGTTCTGCTTCCAACTGCTGGTGACTCACCGCCGACAAAGGCGCAATGACCGTTGCTTCCTCAGTATCATGGGAGTCATCGAGACCCGCAATAAATTCTGAAGTGGAAGGCAGGCGAAATTCGTCCGCATTCAAAAAATCGGGGAAATCGGCTTGAGGAGCATTTTGGAAAGGATCCCAATTGTCTTCTGCGCCGGAGATGTCCGCAAAAATATCATCGTCAGGCAGCGGGATGTCATCAGAGGTGGGGGTAAGCGCTACAAAAGGATTCCAGTCGTCATCCCCGGTGGCGGAGGCGGCAAATAAATCATCCTCAGGCAGGGGAATGTCATCATCACTGGCAAAGTTATCAAAAGCCTCTTCTTCGTCCCCATCCGCGAATAAATCCGCAGAGGATTCTTGGGGCGTGAGGGATGCTGTCCCGATATTTTTGAACCATTCGGTGGCATCTTCGGTTACGTTCAGGGGAGATTCAAGCGGTTCATCAAATTCTGCCCCGGGCGTAAACCATTCGGGCGAAGCGGTTGTCTCTTCATTTTCCCACTCATCAGCGGTTGCCAACCCTTTCTCAGTGGTTAGCCCATCCCCGAAATCACCCATCCAATCCAGCGTTGCACTCGATTGGGCTGCTAACGTGGTTTTATGCCAATCCAATTTGGGAATCTGGAAAGTATTGGGATTAACATTTTCTTGCCCACTCAGCACCGCCAAACTCTCATAGGGAGCCAGTGCTTCAATCCGCTCTATGAAAGGTTTTGCATCGTCGGGGCGTTTTTGTGCAAGCCACAACCGCGCCATTAATTTGTTTGCCGCAAGGAAATTGGGTAACGATTCCAGGACGGTTAAGGCGATTTCACCCGCTTCAACATCGTGTTGGGCTTGGAACAGGGCTTCAGCGAGCAGCATTTTTAAATCGAAACGCGCAGGGGCAAGTTCAACTGCTTCGCGTAGCTCGGTGATGGCTTGGTCATAGAGCTGGGCATTCATATATTGGTGTGCCAACCCTACCCGTGTCATATGAATTTTTTCAGGCAGTTTATTATCGCGCCGTTGATACAAACTTTGGACTCGTTGAATCAAGCGCTGGTCGTTGGGCGCAACTTCAAGGGTACGTTCCAGATGCCAAATTGCCGCGTCTAACTGGCTGTTGGCTTCAGCAACCATACTTAATCCCATATGCGAATCGAAATCATGGGGAATTGCGCTAAGAACCCGTTGGAACATTTCCGCAGCTTCCGGGAAATTACGCCGCGCTAACAGGGTATTTCCCAATAAACGGTAAGTCGCAATATTTTTAGGTTGTAAACGAAGAATATGCTGACAATGCCCGATGACTTCATCATACTGGCCTTGCCGCAGCAAATCTTCTAATTCTCTTAAGTAGTCGCGCAGCGCAACAGATGGCATTCCGTGAGCCTCGATTTTGTTTGCCAAGTAGTCTAGCCTAATTATGCGCTAGCGCCGAGCAAATCGCAACCAAAGCGCACGCAATTCATCGCGGGTTTAGGATTCTACGCGAGCAATTTCGCGGTCAGCCTCCAATAAATCCCGCGTGAGTCCGGTGTGAGGGACTTTGAGGTTATAGTTTTTTATCTTGCGGTTTATTTCTTCTATCTTTTGACGGCTTTGGGCTTGGGCTTTGCGCCACGTTTGTTTGGTCTCCAACTGTTGGAGGGTTGAACTGCCCTCTTTGGCAAGCCGCTTCATGTCTGACTTATAAATCTGAGCGGCACGGGTCAGTTTTTCGCGCATCGTCTGAATATCCTGCTGAATTTCTTTGCGAAAATCAATCCATTCCGGCACGATGTCATTATCGCGCATGATGCGATAGGCCAATTTCCATTCTTCGGGGACACCGGTTTCATCAGCAAAATCAAACGGTTTGCCCGCACCGCGCAGATTATCAAAATCGCCGCGCCGCATGGCTTCTTGAATTTGTTCGTCCGCGATATTCCATGCCATCCGACTTACTCCTCTTGAAAGGCTTCTTCAATGGTAAAGACCGCTTGCACAACCCCGTCCGTGTCACTCAAAGTAGCAGTTTCTCCCGGCGACCAGATGGGCGTGTTTTGATTCCAATACAAAAAGCCGGGTGTATTCGTACCACTGCGGGTCAGCACACGGATGATGCTACCGGGAACCAATCGCACCGCCGGGAAGGTATAGGTATTGCCCTGTTCATCGGTGAGCGACCAATTTTCTAAATTGATTTCTCCCCCCAGATTTTGAATTTCGACCTGTTCTGCGGTGATGTCGCCGGTATTCAGCACGCCCGAAATTTCAATCTGTGAATCAATGGCGGTTGGGCCAAGAGTCACGGTGGGCGCAACAAAGGTCAAATTAAAGGTGGGACGCGCTGTGGGGGTCACAGTGGGGGTGACTTCAGGTTCACATGCTCCGCCGGGAATGAGCAGTTCATCTCCGATATTTAAAATCGTGCGGTCATTAATGCCATTCAACACAAAAAGTTCACTCAGGCTCACTTCAAAGCGGGTTGCAATGGTACTTGCCGTATCGCCGGCCTGCACAAAATAGCGTTCGCAGCCGTCCGCCGGCAGCGTATTGGTCACGACAATCGCGGTTGCCGTTTCTGCTCCAATGGTCGGCAGTTGCGGCAGCAAATTAGGTGGAATCGTGGGCAATTCTTCGTCACTGGAAGTGGTCGGCACGGTTTGTGGGTTTGATGTGGACTGGGTGGGGACATTACCAACGACTCCACCGCCGCTACCACTGGGAATCGCGGTGGCTTGAGCAAGGGTTGTCGCTTGCCGTTCCAATGCGGCTAAGGTTTCACTCTGGGCATAGACGGTGGCTTGCAGCGCGTCTTGAGGTGGCAACAGGGGGTCAATCGTGGATGTTACAAACACGACAATGGACGGACGAATCGGCGGTTGTTCTTCCTGCTGGGAGGAAGAAAACAGGGTAATGACCAGCAGCGCCACCGAGAGGGACACCACAATGTTGATTACCAGAAAAAGTACCGCAGAACGTCTCCGACGCATTACACCCACTCCTCAATTTGCAAAACATCCTAACACACTGTCTAGGGTAGGGGCAACCGCTTAAATTTGCCCGTGTCATAAAAACACACTACAGTTAAAGCGATGTTGTGTAGAGGTGTGTTATGCGCGAAACTGAGGGCATTGTCGAACGTGTCTGGCGGGTTGCTCCCGATATTCAGCGCTTAGAATTGCGGGTGGAGGATTCGCTGCGCTACTTGGAAGCAGGCCAAACCCTGCTTGCGGAAGGTGTCTCCTATTTACGCGAACAATGGCTGCCCATTGAAGTGAGTCCGCGCACACTCATTGTGGAACGCTTGATGGATTCAACTTACATGCCCGGTCACACTGTCTCCCTGTTAGGCCCGATTGGAAACGGCTTTCCATGGAATGCAGGGTTGCAAAAACGCCTGCTGCTGATTGCCTACGACAGCTACCCGACACCTTTGCTGATGTTAGCTCAGAAAGCCCTGTCCCAAAATGCCTCTGTTGCGCTCGTATTGCTCGGCAAAGCACGGGATTATCCCGCTTCAGCCCTGCCTTCCGCCATTGAGGTTATTCCCGGTCACGATGCCGCACAATGGCCTGACCAAAATTCAACCCTTGTATGGGCTGACCAGATTTTCGCTGTGGCGGGGGATGCTTTTGCCAATGACCATTTCAGCGAATTGTTTCAGATGGTCAAAACGCTCAAGATGAGTGTCCCCGCTCAATTTTTTTACGGGGTGTATCTGCCCCCAATGCCCTGTGGGACAGGCGCATGTATGGCGTGTATGGTGCGCTGCAAAACCACCCATAAACTAGCCTGTATAGATGGCAGCGCATTTGATTTAACCGAAATGTTTTTGGTGTAACATGATTGAACTGACTCAACCACGTAAAAATTCTCTCGTTGTCACCTCGCCGGTGTTGTTCGGGGCGGGGGCTGTTGGTTTTGATGGTGCGCCTTACCGCAAACTTATTGCGCTCGATAAATTTGGGGCGCTGGTCACACCGCCTGTTACCTTGTCGCTGCGTCATCCCGCCAGTGGCCCGCGTGTGGTGTTGCTGCCATCAGGATTTTTGCTGCATACTGGTCTCCCCAATCCCGGCGTAACACGGGTACTGCGCGACTATGATAAAAAATGGAAACGGAGCGTTCTCCCCATCATTTTGCATCTAGTCGCCGAAGCCCCCCATAAAGTGGAGCAGGCGGTTCAATCTATTGAGCGTTCGCGGGTCGTGGCCGCGATTGAATTAGGCATTCATGAACAAACCACCATGCGCGAATTAAGC
The DNA here is from genome assembly GCA_964639245.1 of uncultured Anaerolineae bacterium. Lineage (GTDB taxonomy): Bacteria > Chloroflexota > Anaerolineae > Aggregatilineales > J027 > SB15. Next base: position 358,727 of record CAZXCU010000004.1, on the reverse strand, counting down.
ACCCTCCTGGAAGCTGCCCGTCAACATACCGACTTACCAATTATGGTGCAGTTACCCTTATACAACGCCGTGCCATTAGGCGAAGTTGCCCAGCATAATGGAGCAGATGCGTTGGTCGTGGCAGCCCCGCCACGCGGAACAGCAAGGGATGCTACCACAGGTCGTCTGATTGGCGGACGTTTATACGGGGGATGGGTTAAGGCACAAGTTCTGCGGGTTGTGGGGCGCGTCATGCAATATGCCGAACTGCCGATCATCGCAAGCGGTGGGATTCATACACCGGAAGATGCCGAAGATTTCCTGACCGCAGGCGCACGCGCTATCCAACTCGATTCGGTAGTCTGGACACAACCTCGCCTTGCCGAAGCCATTGCCAACCACCTCAACACCCTGGATACCACCCGTTCGATTCCTACTTATGCCGACGATTGGCGCGAAGACGAAGGGTATGAGGGCATTGTTGAACCCCCACCGACGTTGCCCGAACTCGACTTTGAAGATGTCACCCAGCAAACCGATATTGATGCCTCCGAATGGAAAGAATAGGCAAATGTCAGGAAATTCAAACGGGAGGTCATGTAGCCTCCCGTTTTTGTTTTGCATATACTAACATGAGACAGGGAAGTTTAAAGGAATCGAAACATGAGCAGTCTTACCCGTGAAACCGTTGTAAATATTGCGGAACTTGCCAAATTGGATTTAACCGATGCGGAAATTGAACTTTATCGGGAGCAGCTTTCCCACATTTTAGATTATGCCGAAATGTTGAATGGGTTGGATACCGAAGCGATTGCGCCAACCGCTTCGGTTTTGCCCGTTGATAGTGTCATGCGCGAAGATCAAGTTGTGCCAACTCTGTCTATCGACAAGGTGTTAGCCAATGCGCCGGACAAAGAGGCTCAACAGTTTAAAGTAGACGCGGTTTTGGACGTAGATTAAGCAGAGGGTGTGATGAGTAATTTATCGAGAGAAGTTTTGTTAATCGCGGAGCCGGATGAAAACCTTCTCTTGATGTTCAAAACCTATTTTGAACAAGAAGAATATGTGGTTTACACGGTGGAACGCGGGGAAGATACCCTCCTCGAGGCCCTCAAACGCCGTCCGAGTCTCATTTTGTTAGAAACCCAACTGCCCGATAAATCTGGCTTGGGGGTGTTTGAGGAAATTAAAAAATATCCCCGTGTGAATCATATCCCGGTGATTTTTCTGGGCGGGGGGACGGAAATCGTGCTGCAAAACCGGATTCTGGAAGCGGGCGCATATGATTTTGTTCAGAAACCGGTTGACTTGCCTGAACTCAATTTGCGGATTCGCAACGGACTCCGTCGTAGCGAAGGCCATCTACACCCCCAGACACGGATGCCGACGGGCAAACAAATTGACGAAGCTCTGCAAAGAATGGAAAAAGAAAAAGATTTCTATCGTCTTGAACTGCGGATTGAGAATTTCGACACCTTCAAAGATTTATATGGGTTTGTCACTGCCAAAGAAGTTTTGAGCTATGTGGGTAATGTGATTAGCGATTCGGTGATTGAACTGGGCGCACCCAAAGACTTTGTAGGCCATCGACATGAAGCCAATTTTGTGGTGATTACCACCCGCGATTTCGGGCCGCGTTTGTATGGGCATCTCAAAAAGAAGTTAGACAGTCAACTTCCGCAGTTCTATAATTTTGTGGAACGCGAACAGGGCTATGTGCAAGTACCGGATGGCAAAGGGGGAACCACGTCCAAACCCCTGATGAATTTACGGGCAGAAATTTATCAAGCCGATTGAGTATGTGAAATTTAATTAACATTTGCCCGCATTGGTTGGAAATTTGATAGAATAGACTCGTTTCAGTTTGGGGAATGGATTCATGGCAAAAAAGCGAATTCTGGCAATCGAAGATGATGCAGATGTTGCCGAACTGCTGGTCATGTACTTCGACTCGCAGGGGTATGAGGTTTTTCATGCCGATACCGGCGGGCAAGGGGTCGCACTTGCGCGTGCCAAACTTCCCAATCTGATTTTATTAGATATTATGCTGCCCGATATGCAGGGGTTTGAGGTGTGCGAAGCGCTGCGAGCCGCCACCCTGACCAAAAATATCCCCATCATCTTTTTGACCCAGCGCAATGCCCGTTCGGATAAAATTTCAGGGCTGCAAATTGGTGCGGACGATTACATCACCAAACCCTTTGACGTAGAAGAATTGCGCTTGCGGGTGCAAAGCAGTATTGCCCGTGCCACCCGTGACCATATCCACGAACCTGTCACAGGTTTGCCGACTGGCCCAATGATTGAGGACGAATATCAAAATTTCCTTAGCAGTGGTGCAAAATGGCAGCGTTTAGAAATTAGTGTCGCGGGGTTTCAGGGGTTCAAAGATACCTATGGTTTTTTGACCGCCAATGATGCACTCAATCTGGCTGCGAAAGTGTTAAGCCAAGGATTGGCTGAATATGGCAGCACGAATGATTTTATCGGGACATCCGAAGATGCTCATTTTGTGGTGCTGACCCATGCCGCCGATGTCGAAAAATATAAAAAAGCGGTCAGTGAGGAATTTTCCGAACGCGCCAAAACCCTTTACCGTTTTACTGATGTCGATCAAGGTTATGTGCTGTTGGACGAGGGCAAACGCGCTCCCCTGATGCACTTTGATATTCAGGTCAAAACGGCTGTCGCCAATTAGCCAATTCCGCAATAACCACCCATGATTGTCTTTTTAGAGGCCAATTTCATACAGGTTATTGCCCTTTTTGTGTTAGCAGGCACACTTTTTTCTCTCAAATACAACCCAAAGACATTTTTCCCTCCAGAACGATGGCTCATTGTGCTGATGATGGTGTTTGTCTGTGTCGCCTTTGCTTTTAATGGGTTGATAGACCCGTTCGGCTGGTTGAACACAGGGGTTTTGAAGCCCCTCTCTGTACAAGATCGGCGGGAAAAAATAAATTTATATCATGAGTTGCCTGCTCCGCCGGAGATTTTGGTGGTTGGTTCCTCGCGTTCCATGATGCTTGACCCTGTGACCATTCAACAAACTTGCGGGCTGCCAGCCTTCAACGCGGCGGTTTCTAATGCCAAAATGGAAGATGTGTTGGCGGCTTCCCGCTATTTCAGCAATCAACACATGCCACAATCTCTTATTATCGGCTTGGATATAACTCTGTTTGAGACGGGGGGAGATTTTGGGCTGCAAGCCATCCATACCCCCTTTTACCAGCATCTCGCCCTGCCGCTTGACCAGCAGATACGCCAGCACTGGAAAATTGTGACCCAATATCTCTCGATGGACATGACCCTAAACAGCTATGAAGTGTTGAAAATGGAATTGTCCGATTCTCGCCCGTCAGATTTATATACTTTTGACGAGTTGGGACGGGTGGTCTATGCCCCCTATGATGCTCAAATCGCAGATGGGACATTCATCCCCAAAACCCAAGTTGATCCCAACAGCCGATTTTTGCCCCATTTTTCCCATCTGGACAAGCGGCGCGTAGAGGCTTTGAAAATTTTATTGGCGTGGGCAGAAAAAAATGAAATAAAAGTGGTGCTTTTTCTCCCCCCTTATTTTCCTGCCTATCTGGAGGTGCTAAAACAGGATGCCGTTTTTACTGCCCGCTATGCAGAGACGGTAAGCCTATTAGAAAAACTCGCCAACCGCTATGATTTTAGATGGTACGATTTTACCGATATAACCGCTTTTGAGGGGGAAGCCAGCGAATTTTATGATGTTATTCACTACACGCTGCCAAATGCCAACCGTTTATTAATTCCGATTTTGAACGACCTCTGCAATGATTTTTAGTTCCTACGAATTTATTCTGCTTTTTTTACCGCTAGTTGTTATCGGCTATTGGCTGCTGAGTCCGCGGTGGCGGCAGGGAGGGTTGCTGTTCGCCAGCTACCTATTTTATGCCTATTGGGATTGGCGTTATCTGCCCTTGCTGTTTTTTTCTACCCTTGCCAATTATTTGATTGGCAAACAGATCGGGGTGGCACAAAAACGCGCTTGGCTGCTGGCGGGGCTATTTCTCAATATCGGGATGCTCGGATTTTATAAATACTATGATTTTTTCAGTGAATCCTTGGATATTGCGCCCGCCCTGAAGTTTGTTTTGCCGCTGGGATTGTCCTTTTACACCTTTCAAAATATCAGCTATTTGCTGGATGTTTATCAAAAACGGATTACTCCGGCACATAATCTCCGCCACTATGGATTATTTGTAGCAATTTTTCCTCATCTCACCGCCGGGCCAATTTTGCGTTATGGCGAAATGCACCTCCAGTTATGTTCACCCCTGCCCGGTCTCGATTCGATAAGAATGGAACGCGGGATTGTTTTCTTTGTGATAGGTCTTGCCAAAAAAGTCATCATCGCTGACCAATTGGCAACACTGGTAAATCCTTTGTTAGCCAACCACGAAAATTTAACCTTCGTAGAAGGGTGGTTTGCTGCTTTAGGCTATACTTACCAGCTTTACTTCGATTTTTGTGGCTACAGTGAAATGGCGGTGGGGATTGCGCTGCTGCTCGGTTTTGAGTTTCCCCGCAATTTTGATAATCCCTATACTGCCCGTGATATTGTGGATTTTTGGCGGCGCTGGCATATCACCCTCACCACTTGGCTGCGAGACTATGTATTTTTACCTGCCTCGCGTGCCATGCTGCGTCGTTCATGGCATCGTTTGGGCGCCATGATGCTGGCCTATCTGTTGACCATGACTATTTCGGGACTCTGGCATGGCACAGGTATCACATTTTTGCTGTGGGGCATCTATCACGGTCTCTTGATTGGTTTTTTTCAGGCATGGCGCTGGTTCAAAATGCCGATGTTACCCAGCCTGTTATCACGGGGAATCACCTTTTTGGCGGTTGTCATCGGGTGGGTGTTGTTTCGTGCGGAGTCCCTCACCATGGCGGTTAATGTTTATCAAAGTATGTTGGGGCTGAACGGTTTTACAGTTGCCTTTGAGCAAATTCCCAATTTTAGTGTGTATTTTTTAATTATATTTTTCTTTGCGCTTGTTACGACTAACCTTACAATGGAGGCATGGGATTTACCAAGTCCACATCATCTTATCAGCAGCATGGGATTGGCGATACTTTTTGTGGTGAGTTTGATGATGCTGGCAACCAGCAGCCCATTTTTATATTTCCAATTTTAAAAAATCACCTTTGCAAATGTTATACTGAACGGATACAAGGAGAACATCATCCATGCTGAACAAGCTAACCCTGACCGAAGCCAGAGAGAAACTTCGGGAAGGTGAAATAACCGCCATTGAGCTGACCCAAGCGCATCTTGACCATATTGCCGCGCTGGACGACCAGATCAAAGCCTTTATTACTGTGACCCCTGATGAAGCCCTGACGATGGCAGCAGAAGCCGATAAACGCTTGCAGGCGGGCGATACCAGTCCGTTGTTAGGCATCCCCTTAGCGATTAAAGATGTTTTGTGTACCGAAGGGGTACAAACAACCTGCGGTTCGCGCTTGTTAGAAGGCTTTCGCCCCCCCTATACCAGCACCGCTGTTCAGCAGTTGTTTGAGGCCGGCGCGGTCATGGTTGGCAAAACCAACACCGATGAATTTGCGATGGGGTCAAGTACCGAAAATTCGGGCTATTTCACCACCCGCAACCCTTGGGATACCAGCCGTGTGCCGGGAGGGAGTAGCGGGGGCAGCGCTGCCGCCGTCGCCGCCCATATGACGATTGGTTCATTAGGTACAGATACCGGGGGGAGTGTGCGTGCGCCTGGTTCATTTTGTGGCATTGTTGCGCTCAAACCCTCCTATGGCTTGGTCTCTCGCTATGGGCTGGTCGCTTTTGCTTCCTCTTTAGATAGCATTGGCTGTTTTGGGCGGCGTGTGGAAGATACAGCCGAACTTTTACAGGTGATGGCGGGCTATGACCGAAAAGACAGCACCAGTTTTGAAGCCGAAGTTCCCGATTATCGTGCCTATCTGCATGATGGCGTGAAAGGCTTACGCATCGGTCTGCCCGAAGAATATTTCATTGACGGGCTACAACCCGCCACCGAAAAAGCCGTTCGGGATGCCATTGATCATCTCGCCAATTTAGGCGCAGAAATTGTCGAAGTCAGCCTCCCTCATACAGAATATGCCCTCCCCACCTATTATCTGCTCGCCACCGCCGAAGCATCCGCGAATCTGGCACGCTATGATGGGGTACGCTACGGGGTACGTCGCACAGAGGGAGACGGATTGTGGCCTATGTATAAATCCACACGGGGACAGGGCTTTGGCGCAGAAGTCAAGCGCCGTATCATGCTTGGAACATTTGCCCTTTCTGCGGGTTACTACGATGCTTACTATCTCAAGGCACAAAAAGTCCGCACGCTCATTAAAGATGATTTTGACAAAGCCTTTGAGCATGTGGATGTGATTGCAGCCCCTGCGATGGCTTCCACCGCCTTTAAAATCGGCGAAAAATCCCAAGATCCCTTGCAAATGTATCTGACCGACATCTTCACCCTGCCTTCCAGTTTGGCGGGGATTTGCGGGCTGTCTGTCCCGTGTGGATTTGATGAAAACAACTTGCCGATTGGCTTGCAACTGCTAGGTTCGTTTATGCAGGAAGCGAAACTCTTGCAAGTGGCAGCCACCTATGAACAAACGACTGATTGGCACTTGCGCGAACCTGCACTCGCCTAGAAAGAGGGAAAATTCTCATGAAAATCATTATTCCATTGGCTGGCTACGGCACACGCCTCCGTCCCCATACCTATACCCGCCCCAAACCCTTGATTGAAGTGGCAGGCAAACCCGCGCTCGGTCATTTGCTGGATAAACTCAGCGTCCTCCAAGATGTCACCGAATATATTTTTATCGTGGGCTATCTCGGCGACCAGATTGAAGAGTATGTCAAAAAAAACTACACCATTCCTGCCCGCTACATTGAACAAAAAGAACTGCTGGGGCAGTCCCACGCAATTGCCTTGGCAAAAGATCATATCACGGAAGAGCCGGTTTTCATTATTTTTGTGGATACCCTGTTTGAAGCCGATTTAAACCTCATCAATACCACCACCGCCGATGCCCTGATTTTTGTCCACGAGGTCGATGACCCGCGCCGTTTCGGGGTGGTCATGTTGAATGAACAGGGCAACATCATCAAATTTGTGGAAAAAGCCGAAAATCCGCCTACCAATCTTGCCATCGTTGGGATGTACTACATCAAACATGGACGTACACTCATGCAGGCGTTTGACTGGCAGTTGCAATCTGACAAAAAAACCAAAGGCGAATATTTTATCGCCGATGCGTTGCAACACATGGTTGACAACGGGCAAATATTTAAAACGGCCCCGGTGCCTGTGTGGTTGGATGTAGGCGTGCCAGATACGGTGTTGTCCACCAACCGTTATATGCTCCGTGAGGGGGGTATGGATAATTCCAAAGAGATGACCCACAAATTCCCGCAGGCGATTATCGTGCCTCCCGTGAATATCCATGAATCCGCCAAAATCGAACGGGCGGTCATCGGGCCAGATGTCACCGTAGCTGCTCATTGTGAAGTGCGGGACAGCATCATCCGGGATAGCATCATTGGCGAAGGCTCGATCATTGAAGACGCGCTTTTGGACAAAAGTTTAATCGGCAAATCCGCGTTTGTGGGTGGGCGCTATCGGGCTTACAATGTCGGCGACTCATCCAGCGTAGGTTTTGCGGACTCGAATCGTAACAAAGGCTAAGTGGAATCCGCGGCAATTTCGCACCAGTGAGATACGTTACGGGCGCTGAGACTGGTGCGAAACCGTAAAATTGGATGACAATCTTACCACCTTGACAACCCGCTCATCCGTACATGGGCTGGCCTTGATGGAAAACAATTAAAACTCGTGTGACCCACCGGGATCCAGCACAATCGCGCTAGCTTCTGTTTCGCTATGAACCCGCCGCGCCCAGAGCGCGATGTCCTGCTGAATGGGTGGGAAGGTGTTGTAATGGATGGGCAGCACCGCTTGAGGTCGAATCAATCGCACTGCCTTGAGCGAATCTTCTAGCCCCATCGTGAAAAAATCGCCAACGCACACCATTGCAACATCAATACCTTTGTCCCCCAAAAGCTGCATATCGCTGAACAGGGCGGTATCGCCGGTATGGTACAGGGTGGCATCCGGTGAAAAAATGATGATGCCATTGGGATTCCCACCGTAACTGCCATCTGGCATGGAGGAACTATGCCAGGCCGGGGTTAATTCGACCCGTCCAAAGCCAAAATCATGTCCACCACCGGTGTTCATTCCAACCGTATTTTGCACCCCCTGCTTGGCAATCCATCCCGCGACTTCCACATTGGCAATGACTGTCGCGCCTGTTCGTTTGGCAATGGCTACTGTGTCGCCCACATGGTCGCCATGCCCATGGGTGAGCAAAATAAAATCGGCGGGCAATTCATCTGCTTTGAACGGCGCAAGCGGATTTCCGGTCAAAAAAGGGTCGATCAAAACAACTGTCTCATCAATATCAAGGCGAAAACCGGAATGAGCTAACCATGTAACTTTTAAAGGCATAATAGTCCGTCCTATCTTCTTACAAGTGACGCTCAAAATTTAACATTTATCGGGTTTGTACACAAAACTTGACCTAGAACAGAGGTTCGCTTTATAATCGGGCGTAATAGACAGAACGTATGTACAAAGGAGCTTCCTATCATGGCAGTATCACAAGAACCCAACCGAGCTAAACTCTCGGATAGACAGTTAAAGATTCTGGATTTTATTGATTCATTCATTGCCATCAATGGCTACCCACCTACCATTCGTGAAATTGGCGAAGCGGTCAACATCGGCTCAACATCGGTGGTCAATTACAACCTAAACAAATTGGTGCGCGAAGGTTTCTTGGAACGTTCCAAAAAAGTGTCTCGTGGGTTGCAGTTGGTACGTAATGAAAATGAAAACGGCGAATTTTCACATCAATTTCGGGTACGCGGCTTGCCCACGCCTGATTTGTTGCATGTTCAGTTAGCAGGTCAGATTGTGGCGAGCAAACCGGTGGAATTTTTTGATTTTCACCATGATGATGATGAAACTATTGAAGTGCCGATGAGTCTGATTGGCAGCGTGCCGCACGACCAAGTATTTGCGCTTCGGGTGCATGGTCATTCAATGATTGACGCGATGGTCGACGAAGGTGATATTGTGGTGCTGCGCCGTCAGCAAACCGCCGAAGATAAAGATATGGTGGCGGTGTGGCTCAAAGATACCAATGAAACCACGTTGAAATACTTTTTCCGTGAGGGCAGCCGGATTCGTTTACAGCCTGCCAATCCTTATATGGATGCCATCTATGTCGATGCTAAGCAGGTTGAAATTCAAGGGCGAGTACTTGCTGTTTTACGCAGCCTTTAAGCCTGTACCGCCAGAAACACACTGGCAGCAATACCGATTGCGAAAGCGATGGAGATGAGCCACCATTGCATCGTAGGGGTTACATCCACCAGCCCACGCCGGGGCAGACCAAACGCATCCATTTCTGTTTGCAATCGGTAATATGGTGCAATAAACCATGCAATTATTAGCCCACCCAGCGCACCGCCAATGTGGGCTGCATTATCAATTTTGACTCCTGAATCGCTGGCGTTGACAAAAAAGCCAATCGCCAAGTTAATCACGGCGACGGTTGCCAGCGAACGGAGACGTTGGGGAATTGCGTCCCCAAACAAGAGTCGAAAAAGATTAAAGTTGCGATAGTAATAGGCCGCCAGCGCACCAAACACCGCGAACACCGCCCCCGATGCTCCGATAGAATTGCCCTGTGTAAATAAAAAGCTGGCTAAACTACCGATTAATCCACCCAGAAAATAAATAATTGCTAGACGCACCGCACCGAAGTAACGCTCCACTTCGCCCCCAAAGATGTACAGCGCAAAACAATTAAACCCGAGGTGAGTCACGCTGCCATGCAAAAACATGCTCGTCAACAGCCGATAGACTTCGCCATCAGCGACTTGTGGGCTGGCATTGGCATACTTCCCATAAAATTCATTCAGTTCAAAAGCATCCAAGCTCATCACATACAGGTGAATCAGTACCAGAATACCAATTAACACATAAACTAGGGAAAACTGCTGATTGCTTTTTTCTAAGGGATTCTGCGCGGTGTGTTGGGGTTGAGGGTTATCCATAATAAAAAACTTGCTGAATCGCGTCCAAATATCTATGCTGGTAAGGAAGATGGGATGGTTTTAATGATTGACCACTATACACCACTCTCTACGAATATGTTAGCGCAAATCCTTGAACAGACGCGCCGAGTGGTTGAACAGCGTAAAAAAGAAGTGCCGCTAGAAGGGGTGCGAGCCTTAGCCAGTATGCAGCGCCGCCCTATTGATTTATGCAGTCGGATTCAAGAAGATGAACGGTTGTCTCTGATTGCTCAGGTTCGGCGTGCTGCACCCGAAACTGAGATACAAATTGAAAATTATGATCCGGTGATTCTCGCCAAGCGCTTTGAGCAAGCGGGCGCACATGCCTTGAGTGTGGCAACCAATGAGCAGTATTATCAGGGGGGGATTGCTGATTTAACCTTAGTGTCCCAGAATACGCTTATTCCGATTATTCGTCACGATTTTGTGTTTGATGAATACCAAATTGTGGAGGCCCGTGCTGCCGGGGCGGATGCTGTTTTGCTGGTGGTAGGTTTGCTGGAACAGGATTCTTTACCGGAGTTAATTTCGCTGATCCATCGGAATCGGATGGCAGCCGTGGTGCAGGTGCAAAACAAAGAAGAACTGCGCTTTGCTATCCAATTTGAACCCCGCATGATTGCCCTCAGCAACCGCGATTTACGTACCTTTGAAATCAATCTTGCAATGACCCTCCAATTGCGAGAATATATTCCCTCCCGGATGGCAACCATCAGTGTCGGCGGCTTGCGTACCCCCGAAGATGTTGCCTATGTTCAGCAAGCAGGCGTTGATGGTGTTCTAATCGGGCAAGCCTTGTTAACCACCATGCAGCATCGGCAGGCAGTACAGGAGCTGTTTAAACTCGTATGGAAGTAAAAAAATGGATGCTAGTCGGGTTTTTACTACTTTTAGCCGCGTGTAATTCCGAAACCGACTCCCAACCGACTCCCGCCGATACGGTGTTGAATAACAGAAGTTTGCCCAAAATCATTGTGACGGTAGAAATTCCGTCTACTGTGACCCCAACCCTAGACGGGGGAGCCACCGCAAATGTGGCAACGGCCTCACCCACCAGTAGTGTCCGCAGCACGGCTACTGCAACCGCAACCCCCTATGTTGGCGTTTTTATCGGGCAGCCAACCTCTGTTGACCCCGAAGGCACGATTGTTGTCCCCCCGACTTTACCGCCCATCGTCATCATTCAACCGGGCAGCAATCCCATCACCAACACAAGCGGGGTGATTCCTTCCGTGAATGTAACTACCTCTCCGGGAGGGGTAGTTTCTGGTGGAAGTTGCGCCATCCCTGTCGCTGAGCCTTTTGCTAACGCCTATACGACAAATCCCGTGCTGCAAAATTTTGGCTGCCCGCGTGAAGCTGGGTTTTCAACCTCACTGGTGTTTCAACCCTTTGAACAGGGGCGTATGTTCTGGCGGGATACCCGTCAAATTCTGATTTTGAGCAACAATGGCACGTTCTGGCGTGTGCCTGACAATTGGAACGACACTATTCCGGCAGACGACCCCGCCCTTGTTCCGCCTAGCGGATTGCTGCAACCGGTGCGCGGTTTCGGGTTTGCTTGGCGCAGCAGCCCCACCTATCAAAATTCGCTGGGATGGGCGCTGACGACTGAATTTCCGATTTCCAGTTATTGGCAAGACTTTGATGGGGGAAGTTTGTTTATCGGAGACAACGGTCTGATTTTTGCTTTGCCCGTGTCCGATACAGGGCAATATGTAGGGGGATTATCGCAATAGGGGTGGGGTATATCCCACCCACTTGACTAGAGGGAAATTTTATAAATTCCCGTACAATTCAGGACGACGACCCGCCAACGAAGGAATTGCCCGCCGCGCCTCATCCACCTTGTCTATTTCTACGGCAACCGTGAACACCCCTTCGACATAGCCCGCCTCAAACACAATTTCTCCCCACGGATCAATGATGCAGGAATGTCCGAAGTAACGGATTTCTGTGCCGTTCAGGTCATCCACATCCGCCCCCACCCGGTTGACCGCCACAATATACATGCCATTTTCAATCGCACGGGCGCGGAGCAGGGTTTGGTAGTGATGCAAACGGGGTTCAGGCCATTCACAGGGCAGCACGACCATTTTTGCGCCTTCTAACGCATACCGACGAAATAATTCGGGGAAGCGCAAATCATAACAGATTGCCATGCCGGTTTGTCCCCAAGGCAGGCCGATGTTGAGGGTGGCTTCGCCGGGGGTTAAATATTGGTCTTCTTGCATCAACGGGAACAGATGAATTTTGCGATAGGCACCAATAACGCCATTCGAGGGGGAAATCATGGCGGCAGTGTTACAAACCCCCAACCCGCGTTTTTCCATCATTGAACCCGTGATAAAAATGCCCTGTTGTTTGCTGAGCGCTGTCACCTGAGCAAACAACCCTCCACTGAGGTTGCTGGCGTAATCCTTTGCTTTTTCGAGATCAAACCCTGCATCCCAGAGTTCGGGGAAAATCACCAAATGACCGCCTTGCTGTTTGGCCTGCGTGGTCATTTGCTGCATTTTCGCCCAGTTGACACGCGGATTGCCCTTGCGAACATCCATTTGAGCGAGACTAATATTTACTTGAGCCACGTTGATACCATTCCTTTTTATAAATCAGAATTTTCGAGCCAAAAAGTTTTGGCCTGTTGTGCGACCTCATCCATGCGTAACCCGGTGGTGTCCAACACAGGTAAGTTTAGTTCAAGGGCTTGTTTTTCGCGTCGAATCCGCCCTAAAATCACCGAGCGATGATGGATTTCATGAAACCACCCGCCGTAGCTCACATGCAACCGTCGCAAAATCTCCCCCAATTGCGCGGTTAAACAAAGAACCGGGCCAGTTTCCCGCAATCGTTCCAGATTTTGCGGTTCTAAGAGTGTTAGCCCGCTCACCGCGATAATCGTACTGCGCCGCAGCGAAATTTCATCTACCAATTGACTTTCTAAGGTTCGCAGGCGGGCAATGCCAAACCGTTCTTTAATTTCATCCGCCGTGTTGCCATGACGCTGTTGAAGTTCAATTTCCAGATCCAGAAAATGAGCATCTTCCATGTGGCGGGCAATCTCCCGCCCGACCCCGGTTTTGCCGACTCCCGTAGTGCCGGTCAAAATCAAATTACGGTAGGGCGTGCGGTTAATCACAGGCATTTAGCGCCATCCCGGATAGAAATTATCTAGGATGGGATAGATTTCAGACAGGGTTACAATAGTCCCATCAGGAATAATTACCTGACCTTCGCGGTCTGTTTCGGTATCAAATTCGGGGGCATTGTCCTTATTTTTGCGCCAGATGGCCTTCATACCGGCGGCCTGTGCGCCAGCAATATCCGCCTGCAAACTATCCCCCACAAAAACAACTTCGTGGGGTTTGGCATGAAGTTGATGCAATGCTGCTTCAAAAATTTTGATGTGCGGTTTTAAATAGCCCACGTCGGCGGCTGAAATCCGACACGCATCCGCGAAAAATTCCATAAGTCCGGTGTCTTCTAATTCAATATCACGCATGTTCATTGGTTGGAAGGCATTCGTCACAATCCCAAATTGAAGGCCATAATTTTTTAGGATGGGCAGTTCCGCCAGCACATCGGGATAGGCCACCACCCCCGCAATCGGCTTTAAATCATACGCATCCAAACACGCTTCCATATTCAACAGATGGCGGGGTACGCCTTCGATTTCTAAGGCTTGCAGGAGAATTTGACCGAGATGTGGCGCAAGCAAGTTCGTTTTGCCTTCCGACCATGACTCAACAATCAAACGGAGCGTAGTTTCATGAAAGTGTTCTCGATGCCGTAGGGGGTGAATTTGTTCGTGAACAAAATCAAACACCTGGTTGAGGTGTATTTTTTGAAATTCCTCCCAATCAAGGCTGACAGCATCCCAATCCATGAGTGTCCCATCAAGGTCAAATAGAATCGCTTTGAGCAAGCGTGGTCTCCCTTACTTTTACTTTTTGGAGTGTCATATTCACGTAATCTGCGGCCACCAACCGATAATCAATGCCGTGATGTTCCCCCTGCACCGCCACCTCCCATTCAACATCCCGATGCAAATGTCCGTAAAAACACTGGGCGGGCGCGTGCTGTTCAATCATTTTACTGAATTCTGTTGGTTTGCCTTCGGAGGTAAAAGGTGGATAGTGCATCAGAATAACCAGTGGTTGGTCGGGTTGGCGATTCGCCGCCGCCGATTCAAGGGCTTTTTGTAGCATCGTGAGTTCACGTTCGTACCGGTTGTGGGGCGGGTCAGGAACATAGTAGGGGTCTTCGGGCGCGATATGCCCCTGTGCGCCGCAGAATAACACCCCATTCATTGCCAGGCTATCTGCTTGTAGTGCGTAACAATCGGGTGGCAAAATCTGGCGGCGAACCTTTTCAATATCCACCCACCATCGATCATGATTGCCACGTACCAGCAGTTTACGACCCGGCAGTGCAGACAGCCATGCAAGGTCAGGTGTAACCCGTTTGGCGGTACTGGCCCACGAAATATCGCCAACCACCAATACCACATCAGTGGGTTGTACCTGAGAACGCCAATTTTCCGCGATGCGCTCGACATGGTTGAGCCACTTCTCGCCAAAGCGAGTCATATCGCGGGCTTTGCCAAACGAAAGATGTAAGTCGCCAATTGCCCAGAAAGTTGTAGTCATCACAAAATGAATTATAGCAGACCCTTGTTTGTTGTATAATTTTCAAAATAGGCATTTTGAGGCGCAGTATGGACTACGACAAGCTCCGTACCACCATGGTACAAAAGCAGTTAAAGGAGCGCGATATTAATGATTTTCGTGTCTTGGATGTGATGGGACGTGTCCCCCGCCATGAATTTGTTCCTTCCGAAATCCGCCATCTTGCGTATCGGGACGGGGCGCTACCCATTGGTCACAAACAAACGATTTCTCAGCCCTATGTGGTCGCCTTGATGCTGCAATCGCTGCATTTAAGCGGGCATGAAGTTGTGCTGGAAATCGGAACTGGGTCTGGTTATCAAACTGCATTGTTATGTAATATGGTGGCTCATGTGTATTCGATTGAACGCCAGCCCGAATTAGCCGAACAAGCTGCCAACACCCTCGCTACGCTGGGCTACGAAAATGTCGAAGTCTATGTCGGGGATGGCAGTCAAGGTTTGGCAGATATGGCCCCCTATGATGCTATCATCGTGAGCGCTTCTGTCCCGACCATTCCCGGCCCTCTTCGCGCCCAGATGCGGAACAATGGTCGGTTGATTTTGCCAGTTGGGACGCGCAACCAGCAAAATTTAGAAATTGTACGGCGCGATTTTGACAAATGGGAAACCGAACGGATGATTCCCGTCCGGTTTGTACCGCTTATTGGTCGTTATGGATTTGAGGATGAGTAAGCATCCGCCGATACTCAGTTGCAAATCCGCCATTTTCAGTAGCAATAATCACGCCTGTCAGTTTGTTAATCACCAGTTCTCCAAAGTGTTCTAACAAGCGTCGAATTTGGTCGCCCATGATGGTAATAAAATCTTCCCATGAAATACCATCGGGCAGGTTGGGTTCAAAAAATGGGCGGGTGCTGTTGATATATTCAATGACAGGTTTTAATTCACGAAAAACGAGCGTTCCCGGCACGTCATAGCGCACCACCGCCGGAAAATGTTTGGCGATATGCCGCAACCCGGATTCCAGTGAAAAATTCGATAGGGGCGATTGTTCCAGTTTTTCTGCTGCTTCTACCGTTTGCCCCAAAACCCGCATAGCCCGTTGGGTCAGGGTATTAAATTCTGGCATCGAAAATTCGCTGTTCGTTGCCGCAATCACGACCCCGCCGGGTTTTAAAACCCGCTTAATTTCCTTGAGCGCCTGCGGTAAGTTGCTGGCATGGTAGAGCATATGATTTGCCAGCACCACATCCATACTCTCAGTGGAGAAGGGAATCGTCGCGGCATCCACAACCGCCAAATCAACTCCGTTTTTCGCATGACGGCGGGCAGCGCGCATCATCCCATCCGAAATATCACATGCAATGTACTGTTTGGGCGGAATATATTTAAGTACAGCATCTTGGTAAGTCAGCGGGCCGCTGCCCAGATCCAGCACCCGTTCATTGCCCTGCCAGTGAAAGCGGTCTAAGACCCATGCAGGAAAATCCAAGGTGGGGTCGCTGTATTTCTCATGGGTATGCTTCCGAAGCAACAGGGCTTCCTCGGTGGCAAAGGCTTTCTCTACCAACATTTGCCGATACATTTGCGGCTCAAAGTTCATGCCGAATTTGTCCTTGTTCACAATTTAACATTCCGCCTCTATAAAAAGTATATTGCTTGGTCAAAATATAGCAACTGCCCATTGTATGAAATCGCTCTAAATGCCTCATTGCAATAATAGCACTCATAAATTTCGTTCATGCTGTTCAGCTTCTGAATCAATTGCTTTACCCAGTTATTTTTTGAGAGACTATTCAAACCCCACACAAATACCACGCTTGCCCGTCTGATGGTTTTTTCTTTTGCGGCACAGATTATAATTATGCGCCAAACATCGAAGTGATGGAGTATTGAGAGCATGTTCTTGAAAAAATTATGCGGCGGGATAGGAATTTTACTCATCCTGTCTTTTGTGCTGCCCTTGAATCTGAGTTTTGCTCAAGCCCTTACCTTGTCTGCCGACTTGTATTATCGTGCGCCGGATGCTGCGGGGTTGATGCAAATTTTCCGCGTTAAAACCGATAACACTGTTGAGCAGATAACACAGGCGAGTGAAAGCATTGTTGCTTACGATATTGCTTATGATGGCACATTGGCCTTCGTAGGGGCGCGTTTGCTGGTGCTGCCCGATTTCACCTATACCAGTGGTGGCCCGTTGGACAGCCCGAATGTTAATCTCAATGATGTGGCGTGGTCGCCGGACAAAACCAGAGTGGCAGTGGTTGCCCTGTCTCCCACCGAAACCGCCGATACATCCGAAGGGGTGTGGATTCTGGATCTTACCAACGGCAGTTGGACATTACAGCTCAACTCGGTGCGTACCAATGATGCCAACAAAACGGTTTATCGCAAGGTTTCGTGGGCAGAATCCGGCGACAGGCTGATTCTGGAAGCGCTATTTTTTGAAAGCAACGGGATCATCCGGTACAACTTTTTCACCCAGCGTCCTTATGCCTATAACCTCGCCAATACAGGCAATATTAACGAAAGTGGCTACAGTCGGGCGTTTTTGTCGGATGATGGGACGGACATCATCATCAGCGATGTGCCGCTTTCTCCTTCCGGCGATGGGTTTATCATTGATGCCAACGACAAAAACCGTATTATTCCCCTGACAGGTGAATCTGCCCGCTATGTCTCGCACGCTTTCCCGATTAACAACGGCGTGGCCTACTTTATTCGGGATTTTGGGAACAATATCGCCACCAGCGAAGTCTGGCAGTTAAGCTACGATGGTACGCGAACAGCACTTGGCTCGATTCCTCATGCAGACTTAGCGGAGGCAGTTACCTGGACTGCTGATGGCAGTGCGCTGGTGTATTTGAACGAATTTGACGATACCGCCAAACTGGGCAAAGCCCATCTTTTCTTCCGGGTGGATGCAATTATGCAGGAAGCTACATTACCCGCCGAAGTAACCCAAATTGCCGACCCGCAGTTTGGCCCTTCTGCTACAGCGCCCACCAAAGTCGAAAATGTCGTTTTCACCGAACCGCTTTTTGATTATCGCAGCGCCGAAGGTACATCTTTTTACACGGTGCGGATGCAGTGGAATGAAGTAGCGGGTAGTACAGGCTATCGTCTCACCATTGACCCGGCTATCGAAGGGCAAAACACCTTTGATTCTCCGACGGTTGCAGCACAGTTGGGCAGAATGACCTGCGGGGTGACATTTAACATTACGATTGCGGCGTTGGGTGCAGACGGCAGCGCGGGCGAAGTCTCCAAAGCGCGTAATGTCACCACGCCCCCCTGTGATGCCGAAGTTGTTGTTCCTGTCGTTACACCTGCACCGGTTGCCGCGAGTGGTGATGCTGCCGCGACTCCCGCCGCCGCAGGAGAAACACCCGCCGCAGGTGCAACCCCCGATTCATCGAATTTATCTGGCACACCGATTAACCCCGATGATCCGAATGCCCCGCGAGATTTAGCGCTCGGTCAGCCCACCCAAGTCGGGACATTTGCCGATGGACGGCCTGAATATGGGGTGGATGTCTCGTGGACTTCGCCCGGCACGACCACCTTTTTCTATATTCAGATTGACCCATCCAATAATCCGAACGGTTTCCCCACCGTTGCCAATTCCAGTGAACCAACTGTTGCGGTGAAGGTGGAAGATTTGGCCTGTGGCACAGCCTATACCATGCGGGTTGAATCCGTAGCAACGGATGGAATTACCGTTTTAGCCAGTTCCGCGCCTGCTAGTGTCACTACGCCTGCTTGTCCATAATTCGTCACTATTTATGAGGATGTTGGTTTCTTGGGTACAAAGCAATTGACCAACATCCTCTTTTTTCATGAAACCTTCTTTCTTCCGTGTCAAAAAGTGGATAAGCTCCGCGCTTAAAATCACTGAGATGCGTTATGATAGTGTTCAAAACTGAAGGGTGAGAGAATTTCTATGGTTGTTAATGCGATTGTACTTATCAATGTGGCACGCGCCGAAGTCAACAACACCGCCCAAAAGCTGCTCGATATTGAAGGTATCAGCGAGGTTTTTTCGGTTGCCGGACGCTATGATTTGGTAGCCATTCTTCGCGCCCGTTCCAATGAGCATGTCGCAGAAATTGTGACCCAAGCGGTTCAGACTTTGCCCAGTATTTCCAGCACCGAAACCCTGCTGGCGTTCAAATCCTATGACCGTGAGGCGTTAGAAGCGGCGTTCAGCATCGGGAATGAGGAGACACTGGGTTAAATCACCGTTTCGTGGGCCAGCATGTGCCGCCAGTGATGTTTAAAGTTACGAATGAATTCACGGTGAACCGAATCCAGTTCCCGTCCGCGTAAAGCGACCAGCAGGGGTTCATCCAACACCTGCGGCATATCCTGAATATTTAAAAAGACCAGCCGTTTATCATCCACAAAACGCTGCACATAACTTTGCGGTAAAAAGGCCATGCCCTGCCCGCGAATGGTCAAACGGGAGGCAAGCAGCAAGGGAACGGCGACAATTGCGCCCCCGCTTCCCTGCCGTCCCGATTCGACCACACTATCAATAAAGGCGGTCATGCTGGGAGACATCGTAACGCGGAAAATCGTGTGCTGGTAAATATCTTCCATCAGCAATGTCTTTTTTTCCGCTTGCAGGGCGGCAAGGGGGTGTGACAGGGATACCACCCCGCGTATACGTTCCTGAAAATGGGCGATGGGTATGAGATTCTGGTCAAAATGGGGTGCGTTGATTAAACCGAGTGTGACCACGCCATCATAAAGCATGTTGATGATTTCAGCTTTCAAACGCTGCCAAATCCGAATATCGACGGAAGGATAATCGAGGCGAAATTGTTCAAGCGGCAGGGGCAGCAGACTTAAAACATAGGGATTCAAAGCCGCTAGTTTGAGGTCGCCAGTTTTTCCGGTGTGAAAACGACGCACTTCCTGCAATCCATCGGTTAGAACCGCCAACACCCGTTCGGTATAGGGCAAAAATCGCTGTCCAAGCGGGGTCAGTTTGAGTTGTCGTCCCCGTCGTTCAAATAACTGCCCGCCCAATTCTTTTTCCAGCAACGCGATGCGGGTACTCACCGCCGGTTGTGTCAAATTGAGCGCTTCGGCAGCACGGGTAAAATTCCCTTCGCGGGCTACCCGTTCAAAGGCAATGAGCTGACTCAATTCAATCTGCTCGTGATTCATAAAAATCCTTTATACCATACCAAAACCAAACCCCCTATCATTATGCCCTAAATTTATTTAATCTATAGAGACAGTTCCATAGTCGCAGAAAGACTCGCATAAACCATGCCTACGTGGAAGCGTACCCTCTACGTTTTGTTTTTTGCCCAACTGATGACCGCGCTCGGATTTTCGAGCAGTTTCCCCTTTTTATCTCTGTATGTAAAATCGCTGCCTTCGCAAACCGGGGTCAGCAAAGAACTGCTGATCGGGTTAGCCTTCTCATCCCAAGCGTTCACGATGATGCTTATTTCGCCCATCTGGGGCATGATGGCAGACCGTCACGGACGCAAAATGATGGTGCTGCGGGCCACCTTTGGCGGGGCAATTTTGTTGGGATTGATGGGGTTTGCGCGTTCCGGTGAAGAATTGGTGTTGCTGCGTACCTTGCAAGGCTTTGTGACCGGTGTAACGCCAGCCATCACCGCCTTAGTCGCAGCAGTCGCCCCGCGTGAAAAAAGCGGCTATTCAATGGGCTTGATTCAAGTCGCCATGTGGAGCGGCGTATCACTTGGCCCGTTTGTGGGTGGAATCATTGCTGATGCAATGGGCTACCAAGCGACTTATCTGGTTACGGCGGTCATGCTGGCAGGAACATGGCTGCTGGTCTGGTGGGTGGTGGAAGAAAATTTTGTCCCACCCACACAGGAAAGCCGCCAACAAAAAGGCAGTTTGACCCGTCAATGGCGTGAAATTTTGACTCTGCCGGGTGTGGTTGCCACCTATACCCTTTTAGGCTTTGTGTGGATGATTCGCACGATGTTGACCCCGTACACCCCGCTTTTTATTGCGCTGCTGTTGCATAACGAAAAGAATATTGCAACAGTCACCGGGATTATCGCGGGTGGGGCAGCGTTAAGCACCACGGTTTGTTCTCTGTTCTTGGGTCGCATGGGCGATCAGGTCGGACACCGTAAAATTTTGCTGGTGGGGATTGTCGGTGCAGTGGCTTTTTCTCTCCCGCAATC
Source organism: uncultured Anaerolineae bacterium (assembly GCA_964639245.1). Lineage (GTDB taxonomy): Bacteria > Chloroflexota > Anaerolineae > Aggregatilineales > J027 > SB15. The sequence continues at coordinate 337,750 of CAZXCU010000004.1, read as the reverse complement.
TGCCGTGGTGAATGTCTGGCAGTTAGGCGTGTTGCAGGTGTTGGTGGGGGCATCCGTTGGCGCAATGATGCCCGCTTTGAACGCGCTGCTGGCAAGTTACACGCCCGCAGGTACAGAAGGGGCGGTTTATGGGTTGGATACATCCATTTCATCCGCAACTCGTACCATTGCCCCACTTTTAGGGGCGGCGGCAGTCGCAGCGTTTGGATTGCGCGGCGTGTTCCTGATTGGGGGTTTCACTTTTATGATAAGTTTGGTGATTGCCCTACGCCATATGCCACAAACCGAACAGGAAAAGTTGCTGAGCCAAAAATTGACAGCCAAAGCCCATGCAACCGCCGGCGACTAAAAACTACCAGCGCAGGTGTTTTTTAAGTTCTTCAAGCGTGTTATAGACGATGGGACACAACCCCACCCCGCCCAGAATATCCCCCAATAGCCAGCGAAAATCGGGGGTGAAGGCGGGGTATTCCCGACATGACATGGGACGATGTTCGTAAACGGTACACAAATTGCCTTGCAAAAATTGGCAGGGTTTGCGGCGGAACACCCCCCATTCCCCTTCCTCTTGAGCGCGAGAGTCATCAACAACCTCGGCTAAGGGAATATCAATCCGGGCTGCTAGCCGTTCTCCATCTTGTGGCGTTAAATAGACATCCAAGTGACGGCAGCAGTTGGCACACTGGGTACAATCGATTGCTGCGATGATGGGGGCAGCAATTTTTTCTACCAATTCATCCAGTTCAGCGTCACTTAAAAGCTCATCTTCGACATAGTAACGGAAGGCTTCATAATCATCCGCATTTTGGCGTGCCTGCTGCGCGATAAACGCCAAATCCGTTATCATCGGCTGACTTCAAGCATGGCTTGAAATTTTGTTTTGCCTGTCCGTTCCATGTACGTTGTCATATCGTGAAGAGCCATGTTGTATACATTCATCAAATCTTTATCCGACCCTTTGTACCGGCGCAGCGTTTGTAAGGCACATGCCCCGCACCCACGCATAGCCCGGTAACTGTCCGTTTCACATTCCATACAGCCGTTCAATCGAATCATCATCAGCATGAAAGCCAGCACTTCTACATCTGTTTCGGGGAGGGTCGTCAGACGATTGATAAAATTACGCCATTCCGGGCCGCGGCTGTTGGCTAATTCGGGAATCACATAGGACGGAAACATGATTTCATTGGATGTATACATACAATATTGACCTTCACCACACATCAAACTTTTGTTCTATAGTCATCAGAATAGCACAATTTTTCGGGAGCGTTCGTTATAGGATGGTTTGTCTTTGTAGGAAAAACGTTGCTTGCGACAGAATTCGTTTGGAACTACGCTTATCTACGGAGGAAGTTTCATGAAAAATTGGTTGGTACTCAGCCTTGTGGTCGTTTTTTCTGTCGCCGCTGCCCCCCCCATTGAGTGGGAATTAACCGATGCTCGCTTTGCCGAAACCGTCATCGGGGACTATAGCCCCTTGATACGCGACGCGGTTTTGTCCCCTGACGGCTCAAAATTAGCATGGGGAGCGCGGCGCGATGGCCTGTGTCTTTATGACCTCATCGAAAATACCCAAACTTGCACGGCATGGCCTGAACTCTATGATACCAGCGGCACCAGTTTGGTATGGTCAGCCGACAGCCAGACATTGGCTTTCACCGAAGACTTTTTCTATCGCTTTCATGAAAGTGACATCTGGATATATGAGGTTGCAACACAAACTTTCACCAATCGCACCGATGATGGGGTATATGACGATCTTCTGAGTGAAGATTTTAACGGGCAGCCAGACTATTTCCCTCTGTGGAATCCAGCCAATCACCAGCTTTATTTTTTCCGCAGCCTCTTTTTGAATACCGATGACCAGCGCTATTCTTTAGAACTATTCCGATTGAACGGCGACGAAGCGGAACAAGTCGCAGACTTTACCGCTGCCCTACCCGAAATCAGTATCATTCGTCCCCCCCAATTTTCGCCGGATGGCACAAAATTGGCTTTGCCCATTGCGGGACGTGAGCGCAATGAAACGCGCAATGGATTGTGGATTTATGACCTGACCAACGGCAGTTTAACCCATCTCATCACTCTGCCAGATTTTGCGGCAACCTTCCCCGAGTGGACAGACCCGGCCAGTTATTTTTATATTGAAAATCTGCAATGGGCTGGCAATGCCGCGTTGGTGGTCTATCTCTACGATTCTTCATTTAACGCATCCTTCGGGAGCGTGAATTATTACTATGTGGATCTTACCACGGCCCAACTGACTCCCCTTGTAGATTTCAGTGACTATGCCAGCCAAGCCGAACTTTTCGAAAGAGATGACAAGGGTCAGAGTCCGGTGGGGTTGTTTCCGCGAATCGGTGTAGTTTCGCCGGATGCTCAATATTTTTTCTATGTCCATTATGAACAAATTTCGGACTCGGACGTTTACATTTCGGCTCTGGCATTACCACCGGGTGGCAGTGAATCCCAGCCGATAGGGCTTCTTCAAACTGAGGGGGCAATGCCTTCTATCCATGCACCTACCATGAGTCCCGATGGCACAACTTACCTTTTTTCCCATGTAATGAAATTTGAGAAGCAATGAAACGCTGGCTGTTTTTTCTGTGCAGTATGTTTTTACTCGTGGCCTGTCAGGAGAATACGGGGACACCGCCTTTGATTGTCGTGGCAACCCGCGCCCCGTTGGATGCAGGTTTTCAAACCTATGCTTACCCCACCGGATTGTTTAGTATTCGTGTTCCCCCGCAGTGGATTCCTGACCAATTGCCGTATGAGGACGGGGTACGGGTGCAGTTTACCTCCGTCGAAAATAATGAACGGATTGTGCGTTTGACCCTTGCCGTGGTCAACACAGGCGCACCCCTCACTGCTGATGCCTTTGCCCAATCCGTCCAAACCTATCAAACGCAAGCGGCGGGAACATGGACAGAAACCAGTCCACCTGTGGCAATGGCGGATGGTAGTGTGCGTTTACAGGGCTTGCGCCTCTACCCGACCATCGGGATTCGTGCCTTCAATATTTTTTTGCAGGGCAATGGCAGTTATTTTTCTGCGCTCGAAGCCGATGTTACCGCCGCCGATGGGAATGTATTACAAACGTTGCTCGCCGCCGTCAACACCTTCCAACTTAATACCAACATCCCGCTTGAAATCGGGAAGGTGAATCCGATTGGGGTGACTTCTGCTTCTGGCGTATTGGGGTTTCAAAATTACCTCCATTGGGAAGATACCAACGGGGGCTTCAATATTACGGGCGAAGTCACCAACTTAGCTGAAGTGCCACTGGAAGCTATTCGTTTAACAGCGTATTTATACGATACTAACGGGGAAGTGCTGGCGGAACGTTCCACGATTTTAGCCTACGAGGTGCTTGCCCCGCAGCAATCCGCCCCATTTCGTATTCGGTTTGACACCGGACGACCCAGCATTGCGGTACGCTATGATATTGAAGGGGCAGCACGGGCAGCCGATTTTTCGCTGCAAACTTTCTATGGGAACGAAAATTTTCTCATCGGTGAAGACCGTGCTTTTTATAACCAGAATGGCTTTTTGACAGTCAGTGGGCTGATTCAAAATAACAACAGCCAACTTGCTACGGCAGTCCGGGTGATTGTAGCGATTGTGAATGAAGAAGGCTCAGTCGTGGCTACACAGGATACCTTCATCAACCAAGACCAGCTTTTGCCCGGCGAAGCAACCAATTTTGAAGTCACGTTTGATGACGTGGGCGGTAATGCCTTTAAATATAAAATTCTGGTGCAGGGCGTGACGGGATGAGTCGCGCTCTTTTTCTTTTCCTGCTGGTTTTTGCCTCTTTGTCGCCGCACACCTCAGCACAAAGGGATGAATTTATCCTTGCACCCGATGTCCACGGTGAATTTGAACTTTCGGATATGCTTACCCTCGTCGTAGGTTATGATAGTGTTCCACAGGCTACTCGCCTAGAAATCGGGTTGAGGGGTGAAAATCTCCGCTTAGATTTTGACCTCCCTGCTACCCTGCTGGGGATGTTATTTCTCTCCCCCCACCATGCTTATATTGCCGATACACCGGGAGAGGTTGCCCCTCTAGCTGGCGATTACCTCATTTATTTTGATACGGTGCAGGTTTTTGCCCAATCCATAGACAACCCCGCACAGGTTTTCGGGTTGGGGATGCTGGAAAATTTCTCATGGCGTTTGCCGATAAATCATCAAAAATTGGATGTCACCACTCTGATTAGCGCCGAAGGGCGACATACCCTTGTTTTGCCAGACAACACGACTTTCATCTCTGCTGCCCACCTTCCACGTTATGAAGCCCGTTTTGCTGGACAAAATTTAGGCCATCCCGCCACCTTTCAGTTTTTAGGATGGGCGCGGGCAGCCGATTTACCAGCGATTTTGCGCGGGATGCTGCCGGATGTTCCAGTCAATTTACCCCTACCCGGCGCACCGATGAGCGCAGCGCGTTTGTGGCTGCCCTTCGATTGTTCGCATGATTGGCTGGTCTCGTGGGGATACCACTTTAGCACCCAACAAAATCGCTATGCGCTGGATTTTACCTCTGCCGAAGGGGTGGGGTTGGCGGAAGGACTGCCTGTGCGTGCCGCCCACGATGGCACACTCTACCTCAAACAATTTGGCGAACTTGATGCGCTGCTTGATTTAGGACTGGCGGCGCGGGTGGTGATGGCGGATGGGGTGACTTCCACCGAATACGGGCATTTACACTTGGAAACACTGGATTTCTGGCGAGCCGACTCTTTGCCCCCGTTTGAGTGGATTGAGATTGGCAGGGTGAAGGCCGGAGACATCCTCGGTTTGGTGGGAATTTCTGGTTATACGACAGGCGCACATATTCATTTTGTGGTGTGGACATATGACCAGAGCCTTAACCGTCCCCTGTTTGACGGCGTAGGCGAATTGGCAAGGGGCATGGTGTTTCCCGCCAATTTGCGCCTAGAGTGTGACCGATATAAAAAAGCATAATCCGCAAAAAGCACCAGCTTTTTAACTGGTGCTTTCGGTTTAAGAAACAGGGAGTGTTCCTGTTTTTACTGCGGCACTCCCCAGAATTCAACAGTATTCATGCCCGCAAAAATGAGCATCGTTCCATCGGGGCTAAAGTTCAAGAACGAGGATGAACGGGTTGAACCGTTCACGCTGGCAACGGCTGTTCCGTTACTCGCATCCAGCAGCACAATCTGGAAGGCCGGATTTTCAATGAATCCATCGGCAAAAGGCCCACCCCCGACTGCCAGCAGGCTTCCGTCCGGGCTAAAGGCGACTGAGGAAACTGAAACACCAAAATCACCGGGTTGTAAAGGCTGCACTTCGTAAAGCTGAGCATAGCTGTTCATATCCCAAACGCTGACGGTGCCATCCTGTTCCCCAATCGCTACCCGTCCACCGTCTGGCGAAAATGCAATGGTGCTGTCGAAGGCAAAGGCCACTGCATCCATTGTCCCTAGTTGTTGCTGGGTGCTGGTATCCCAAACGCTGGTGCCATTGCGCGTGCTAACCACCAGACGGTTGCCATCGGGATGATAAGCAATCTGGTAAATATTCACATCAAAGGGCAACGTTGCCACATCCGATGCGCTGGCGGTATCCCACAGCCGAATCGTATGCGTTGCGTTCGGGTCAGTTTCCGCAAACATATCAATCGGGCTATGCGCCGTGGCAAATTTGCTCCCATCCGGGGTAACTGTGACTTGCGAAAGAATTAACTCATTGTTGAGTTGAACGTAATTCAATCCGGTGGATGAGGCGGTGTCCCAAATTTGAATCGCAGGCACGTTATTTGCCATATCATACGGCGTATCAATTAAAATTGTGCCATTACTGCTCAAGGCAATGCGACTGCTGCCAAGCGATTCAAGCATTCTTGGTGTCAGCGTTGCTGCATTTAAATCGTAGAGTTGCAAGCCTGCGTTATAGGTCTGTATTGCCAAAAGACCTGTGGAGGCAACCGTGATTTGAGAAACCCCCGTGACCATTTGTCCAAATTCAGTGAGGCTGGCAGCGTTGGCAGTGGTAATCGGCGCACGGCTGGTGGGCAAGGTAATTTCAAAAACCGGAACACATCCACTCAGTACAGGGTCGCCGGCTTCTTGGGGACAGACATCATCGACATCAGAAAGATTATCACCGTCACTGTCCGGGCAATCCATACCATTCACGCCTGCCCGGTCGGGGCAACGGTCATAAATATCCGGCACAATATCGCCATCTGAATCGGGTGGGGCAACCCCCGCCGGACACCCTTGATTCATGCTGTCGCCGGGTTGGTCAGGGCAGGCATCAAAGCGGTCATCCAGCAAATCTTGGTCAGCGTCAGCGAAACAGCCATTATTTTCAGGGGTTCCCGATTGACGCGGGCAGGCATCGTCCGCATTGGCTACCCCGTCAAAATCCCAATCAGGTGCAGTACCATCAGGACAGCCGCCATTTTCTGCGCTGCCTGCTTCATTAAAACAGGCATCCACAATATCGGCGACACCATCACCATCATTGTCAGTGACTTCATTTTGCGAACACCCTGCTAAAGCGGCTTCACCGACAATATCTGTACAAATATCGTCGCGGTCAGCTACACCGTCTCCGTCACGGTCAGAAACGACCCCTAAAGGACAGCCAAAATTTTGAGAAAGGCCGAGTTCTTGTGGGCAAGAATCGAAGGGGTCGGGTTGTCTATCTCCATCACTGTCAAGACAGCCACCAAAATCGAGGGAGCCTGCAAGTTCAGGGCATGTGTCCACCACATCCGGGAGTGTGTCCCCATCAGAATCTGGCGCTGTGACCCCTGCGGGACACCCATAATTCTCTTGTAACCCTGATTCATTCGGGCAGCCATCAAATTGATCGGGAATAAAATCACCGTCAGTATCTGGTAATTCTTGGGCAAACACGACGCTCGCCGAAAATATCAGCACCACTAGCAAAAACAGACGAAGGATATGATTTTTCTTCAAAACGAACTCTCCCTTCATTAGACAAAGTTCAATTGTATTGCCAGAGGAAAAATTAGGCGAAATTTCACGGTAAGGCTTATTCAGACAAACTGGCTTGGCTCACCACCAGATTATCAAATTCCACTGTAATGGTAGAAGGTTCACGGGTTTCGGTTAAAATTCCGGCTACCAAGCCAACCTGTCCTTCATTGCCATACTCTTTATCTTCGGCATCGGCGACTAAGGTATCATTCACATACAGGGCAAGATAATCCTCGACACACACAGCGCGAAGCTGGTTGGTGGTTTCGCCTTTTTTAATCGCGTTCGATTCGCGCCAATCGGCAATAAACGACAAACTTTGTCCATCGGTGGTCGCAATTCCGCCGTACCCATCGCTGCTGATGAGAAAAACATACCCCGCGCCATTGTCATCGACACGGCACATCACCCCGTAAAAATGTTTTTCATCGTCGCTTAAGGGTTTTACGTCTACCGCAATATCTACAGCTTGTGCCGAATTACCACCCTGTCCCCAGATATAGGCGGAACTGCTGGCATGGTAGGCAATCTGGTAAACGCCATTTTCAATTTGCAGTGTGGCATCAAAAGGGCGGTTGCTGTCGGTATCGGTAAAATTCCCGATTTCAAATTGGTCTGGGCTTTCAAAATCGAGGGTATATAAGGTTTCGCCAGTTTGGACGGCCTTTTCATCGCGCAAGGTCTTTGTGCCACAGGCAGCTAAAAAGAGGAGGAGCAAAATGAACCCGCGTCGCATAGTTATTTCCTTCATGGTTATTTGAATCAATGGATTAAGTATCCTGCTTGAAAATTACTTAATAGTGACTGTTCCAACAATTACCGAATCGCCAGTGTCGGTCGGAATACGGCCTAAGTCGGGATGAAAAAAGCCCACCCGCAGCACATAGTCTCCCGCAGGAACATTTTCAAGCGGAATCACATGGGCATCTTGAATCACTTCCCCCTTTTCCCAAAGCGTTGTGCCATAAGCGGGGGGGGCATCGCCTTGAGACACCGGTTGAATATCATCCGCCGGAGTCAGATGCACGAAAACAATGTACGCCGCCTCGAATTTGGCCTGCGCCCGCCATGTGAGATTCACCTGCAAATTTTCAGGGCTTTGTTCAATTTCTGCCTGCATGAGTTCGGCTTGATGATTAAAATTAGCCATCGGTGGTTCGTTAAATTCAATGTCTGTCGGCGCGGGAATTTTAAAATTGGCGATGGGCAAACGGGCTAAATCCCCCCCGTTGTAATTCACAATCAGCAAAATCTCATACCAACCGGGGAGAGCGTCGGCATTGACTGGCACAACATGATAGGTGGTGATTTGGGAGCGTTCAAAGCGTTGATAGGGGTAGGTTTGCTCTATCGCGCCAAAAACGGCTTGCTGCTGATTCAACACCTGAAACAAAAAGAGGATGTCCAAGTACGGATAATCGTCGCCTTCAATTGCCCAATCCAAACGCAACCGAAGCAGACTCCCCGCTTCAACTTTGGATTTGTCCTGTGTGACACTTTTCAGCAATAAATCCGGGCCAAAATCAAGATGAACGGTTTTGGGTTCTTGCCATGTCCCTACTGTTGAATTTCGTCGCCAAATATTGCCATCTTGGGTGTAATTTAAAAGCTGAGTTGGCGGGTCAGTGGGCAAGGTAAAATTAGCGTTTTCAGGTAAAAGTATATCCGGCGCAGTCGCAATCAACACATCTTGAAAGGGTGCATAGTGAGACAATTCATTCAGATGGGGGTTAGATTGGCCTGCCAGTTGATAATAGGAATCTGCAAAAGCAAATGCCTGTTGACTGCTGCCCCATCCGCCGAGACTTTCAGCATCCATCGACTCCAATTCGTCGGTGGATGATTGAGAATCTGGCTGGATAAACAGCAACCCGAATAAAAAAATTCCGATGACAGCTGTTGAAATCTGGAGAGTTTTGGTTGGGTATGTTTGCAGGGTGGCGACTGCTGCGAGGACACAGCCTAAACTGAGCAAGGCAAAACTCTGTTGCTCAACCATCAGCGCACAAACACCATAAAACGCTCCAAAAATGATGAGGGCTGCCCACTGCGAATTGAAACTGCGAGACAGCCAAAAGAGCAGCGCACCCCCATAAATCATCCCAATAAGGGGGGAAATAGGGGTTTCAGCAGTAGAAATGAGGGTTAAGCCGCGCAAGCCATCTGCACCGAAATACCAGAAGGCGAATCCATACCATACCAAGGCGGGCCACATAACCCACCGCCAATAAGGGGCGTTTTCTCTGAGGGCAATGATTCCAAAAAGCAGCACAAAACAAACCGCAAGAGGCGAAATCAGCAGCATTAATCCAGTGACAATCGCGGCAAGTTGCCAATATTTTGACTGGGCTAAATCCAGCGCAAGGAGTGCAAAAACCGCCAACCACACATCGACCCCGCCAAAAACGCCATTTGCCGCTAAAAAAATCAGCCATATCAGCGCGACGCAAATACCCCAATAAATGGGCAGCGCAGCACGGGAAAAAATCCGAATCATGGCGGTAACTCCCATCCCCATCAGGACAAACACCAGCAGTTCGGGGGGATGGTTGACTTCGCCGGATGGGAGTGAAATGGCTGCATGAGTCAGCACAACGAGGGGCGACCAAGTGAGCAGGATTTTTTCGTCGGGGTTATAGACAAAACCTTCCCCTTCGACCAGATTTCGTGCATAACGGGCATTGAGATAACTGCTATCGGGATGGGGGTAAGCGATACTGGCAGTTAAAAAATAAACAAGTATCGCTAGCAAAACACATATCGGATACAGCCATCTAGTTGAGATTGAAGGCACGCAGCCACCCCTCCAGATTGACCAAACGCCACAGCCCATTTAGACGGTGAGCATCGGGAGATTGTAATTTTTGGATAGCTTGCGGCGAAAGGTACTTTTTTGCCCGCACATTGTCGCGGAACATGGTGTTAATTTGCGGGGTGAGTTCGGTCAGCCAGCGTGATTGGGGCGTGGTATACCCTTCTTTGTCACGACGTAAGCGGATTTTTTCGGGAAGTTTGCCTTTCATGGCATCGCGCAGGACAATTTTTGTCCAGCCATCCCGAATATGGGCATCCGCGCTCATTGAAAAGGCAAATTCCACCAAACGATAGTCTAAAAACGGCACACGCGCTTCAATCGAAAAGGCCATCGAATTGCGGTCTTCGTAACGCAGCAGGGCGGGTAAATTGGTGTGCCAGACATCATCATAGAGTTTTTGCGCGAGGGTTGGATAGGCATTGTGTTTGATTTGCGATGTCCCACGAAAATCAGATGCAATCAGTTCGGGGGCAATCGGTTTATTGGACTGCATGTTTGCCCCGCCGAGTTTCCAGCCCAGATTTTGCAGGGGCTTGGGCGCAAGGTTATAACCTGTAATTGCCAATGTAGGCAGCCATCGGGCGTTGGCGATTTCCCTAGCCCCTTGCAATTCCCTGATAAAACGGTTGAGTTTGCCTGCCCTGAGCGCATTGGCAAGATAATAACCATAGTAAAAGTGATACCCGCCCAAAACTTCATCCCCGCCCTGACCATCTAACAACACGGTAACGTTGTTTTGCCGTGTGAGTTCCATCACGCAATATTGGGCAAAAATAGCCGTGGAATTAAAGGGTTCGTCTTGATGCCAGAGCAAACGGGGCAACTGTTCCCACAATTTTTGGGCGGTGGGGCGGGTAAAATGCGGCGCTGCTCCGGTCTGCTCAATCACCGCATCCATATACTGTTTTTCATCAAATTTTTCGCCATCGTAAACCGCGCAAAAAACACGCTGCTGGTTGCCAATGACGGCACGATTAATGCCCTGTTCGTGTTCCAACAGATGATTTGCCAGCGTAACCACACTGGATGAGTCCAACCCGCCGCTTAAGGATGTCCCAACAGCAACATCGCTTCGCAAACGCAGCCGAATCGAATCAGTCAATAAATCGCGGAAGGCTTCCACCTGTTCGGGATAATTTTTGCCAGTAAAGTGAGTCTGATAGTCAAAATCGTAGTAACGCCACAGCTTGAATGTGCCATCGGCCTCTATCGTTAAAGCGTGGCTGCCCGGCAGTTGCTGGATGTCCTGAAAAAAGGTGTTTTCGTCGGAGACAATCGCGCCGTTGACCAGATAATTGTAGATTTTTTCGTCGTTCGTACAGGAGGGGATTTCGGGGTTGGCAACCAGCGCTTTGATTTCGGATGCAAACGCAAAATAGCCATCTTTGAAGTAATAATAAAAGGGTTTTACGCCAAATCGATCTCGCACACAGAACAGCCGATTGTTTGCTCTATCCCACAACCCGAAGGAAAACATGCCGTTAAAGCGTTCCATGCAGGCAGTTCCCCATTGGCGGTAAGCGGCGACAATGACTTCAGTATCCGTCCCTGATTGGAAGGCATGGCCTAAGGTTTCGAGTTCAGTCCGCAGTTCGAGGTAGTTATAGACTTCGCCATTGTAGGTAATCCAGATTTGCTCATCGGCACTGGCTAATGGGCCATGTCCGGCAGGCGATAAATCTAAAATGGAGAGGCGGCGGTGGGCTAACGCGACAATTGCAGGGTAATTTTTGAGGGTGGCAATGTCAGGTAGATGGTGGAGTTCGGAAGGGGTATCCTTGCCGCGTGCAGATTGAAAAGTGTCCTTTTGAAACAGGGCAAAACCTTCGTCATCTGGCCCACGATGCCGGATGGTATCGGTCATGGTTGCGATATGCCGTGCTGCCTGCTGATTTTTAAAGTCTACAACCCCTGCAATTCCGCACATCAGCCCTACTCCATCTTCAAAGAGTCTAGCTTACCCGAAGATGACCAGACCCAATAGGGCGATTGTTCAATGCTCATCTGACTTGTGCTACAATCGCGCCGCTATGATTGTGTTACATATTCTCAAGGGACTGGGACTGGCGGGGGCAGAAAATCACCTGATGATTTTGCTGTCTGGCTTACGCGAACAGGGCATTGATGCACGGTTGCTCCTGTGGGTCACACCGGAAAAAAATGCCGATGATGTCATGGCAGAAGCGCAGCAACGCGGGATTCCGATTGAACGCTGGGTGATGCCTTCAGCCTTTGCACCGCGTTTTTTTCTTAAATTGATGCGCTATCTTCGCCAGCAAAAACCAGACATTGTGCATACGCACCTTGTCCATGCCGAAACCTATGCGATTCCCGCCGCGAAATTGGCGGGGGTGCGCCATGTGGTCAATTCCAGTCACAATGATGACCCGTTTCGTTACCATCCCCTTTTTAAGATTCGCGGGCGGATTCTGTGGCGCATGACCCGCCAAGGAATTGCGATTTCAGAGGCTATCCGAAAATTTTTAATTGAGATTGAAGGCGCGAAAAACAATCAGGTACAGACAATTTATTACGGGCTGAATCGCACCTCACCCCCCGCCACCCTCTCCGCAAGCAAAGAGGGGGAGTTCATTGCGAGACTTCGTTCCTCTGAAAATGCTCAAATTGTGGGGGCGGTGTGCCGACTTGTTCCACAAAAAGGGGTGGCCTATGCGCTGGAGGCGATGGCAAAACTCATGCCCCAATACCCCAACCTGCACTATATTCTGGTGGGGGAAGGTGGCTTACGGGCAGAATTAGAACAATACGCCGAAACACTTGGCATTGCCGAACGGGTGCATTTTCTCGGTTGGCGGACGGATGTTCCCGAACTGATGGCGCAGTTTGATATTTTTCTTGCGCCGTCGCTGTGGGAAGGGTTCGGATTGGTCTTTTTAGAAGCGATGGCACAGTCTGTCCCTGTCGTGGCGAGTCGGGTATCGGCGATTCCTGAAGTGGTGCTGGATGGGGAAACGGGCGTGCTTGTTCCACCGAAAGATTCTACTGAGATTGCCAGCGCCATCCAAAAACTTTTGGATGCTCCTGAACTCGCAAAAAAAATGGGTATGGCAGGCCGACTCCGTTTGGAAACCCATTTCAGCCCACAGCGCATGATTGACCAGACCATCGCCTTATACCGTGAGGTGATGCAGGCGTGAAAGTTATGATGATTGTGGCGCGGTTGAATGTGGGCGGGGTTGCGCTGAATGTCCTGCAAACCGTTCATGCCCTTCAGCAGCATCAGAATATCGAAGTGATTCTGGTGCATGGTAAGGTTGGGGTGCAAGAAGGTGATATGCAGTATCTAGCGGAAAATCTGGGGGTGAAAACGATAGTGCTGCCCAGTTTGGGGCGTGAACTTTCCCCCAAACATGATTTAAATACGCTCTGGCAACTGTACCGCCTGATGCGCCAGCACCGCCCCGATGTCGTGCATACCCACACTGCCAAAGCGGGTTTTGTCGGACGATGGGCAGCTTTTTTTGCGCGGATTCCTATCCGGCTGCATACCTTTCACGGGCATGTGTTTCATGGCTATTTTAGCCCGCGTAAAACGCAAATTTTCCTGTGGATGGAGCGCCTGTCTGCAAAAATCTCTACCCGGATAATCACTTTGAGCGAGGTGCTACGGGATGAACTCAGCGAGATTTACCGTGTTGCACCGAAAAATAAAATCGTGGTGATTCCACTGGGTTTGGATTTACAATCCTTTACCCAGCCGCAAACAAGGAATTTGCGGGAAGTGTGGAAAATTTCACCGGATGCACCCTTAATTGCGGTGGTGGGGCGGCTTGTCCCGATTAAAAATCATGACCTGTTTTTGGACGCGGCAAAATTAACCCATCAGGCAAACCCGCGCATCCGATTTTTAATTGTGGGGGATGGGGAAAGCCGTCCCCATATTGAACAAAAAATCCGTGAACTGGGTTTGCAGGAGGTTGTGACCCTCACCGGATGGGTACAGGAGATGGCCTGTGTCTATCGGGCGGTGAATCTGGTGACAATTACTTCGGATAATGAAGGAACACCTGTTTCTCTCATTGAAGCGATTGCCGCAGGCGTGCCAGTCGTTTCGACGGATGTCGGTGGGGTGCGCGATTTGTTCCAGACGGATTTATCCAAGCAGCTTGTTCCGCCGAACGATCCTGCTGCGCTGAGCCGTGCATGGTTGGGAACTTTAGCCAATCCGCCGTTTGTGCCAACCCCCCGCATTTTGCAAATGTATGATATTCATGCCCTCACAGAAAAACTTATCAGGTTATACACTGCATCAGACAAGCGTGAGGAAAGTGTATTGTAGCGCTTCAATTTATTAAGCTACAATGCTGCCCGATGAACACAAAACGCTGGCGGACACCACAATATCTCCTCGTTGTGATTTTGCTTTTGGGGGCGTTGATTCGCGTTCATGGCCTTGTCTGGACACTCCCCTGGTTTTTTCATGGCGATGAAACCCGCAATATCAACAATGGGATTGCGGTGTATGAAACAGGCGTGCAGTCCTACACTCAGTGGAATAATAATATGGCGAATTATCCCCCCCTGCGTGGGTGGGAAATCGCCCTTACACGCTGGACGCTGCATTTCTTTTTTGGCGATTTTCCCCTGTTTTTACAGGTTTTGTTTGGACGGATGTTTAGCCTCCTGTATGCCCTGCTGACGATTCCATTGCTGTATCATCTCGGAAGGCGCACCACCCATCGTCCCACTGTGGGCTTACTGGCGGCGTTGATGTTTGCCATCTGGCCTGAAACGGTCATGTTCGGACAGCGCACGGTGGTGGACGGCACAGGACTCATGTTTTTTGTGGCCTGTGCGTGGCTGTCGCTGGAAGCCTATCGCCGTTTGTCCTATCGGCATTTGGTGTATGCCGTGATATGTGGGATTCTCGCCGCACTCGGCAAATACAATTATGCAACGGTACTCATGCTGCCTGCCTTGGCGCTGCTCTTTTTTTTCGCCCGCACTCCGCGCCAACTGGTTACACGGGTGATTCTCCCCAGTGCCATTTTAGGGCTGCCACTCATTTTTTTAGCCGTGCGAAGTGTTTCCAGTGCTGATTTCTATTACGATTACTTAAATCATACTGCCCATTTGGAAGGCGAAGTTCGTAAATTGCAGCAGGATGGCATTTCGCCAGATGCGCCTGAATTTCGGAATGTGGTCAATCAATTTCCTCTCACTGTCCCTACCCGCTTAGAACGAAATTTTGAAATCTTCTCCCTGTTTTTTCCCAGCATCCTTCTACCGATGGTGCTGATGGGGGTAGGATATGTAACTGTAGAGCGAGATTATGACCGTCTCGCCTTATTTGCCATCGGGGGATGCTGTTTGGCAACGATTCTGGCGTTTAGTCTGTTTCGGGTTACTGAAGGCCGTCAATTGATGGGCGCGATGGCATTTTTGCTCATTTTTGCAGCCATTGGCTTAGATGGGTTGGCAAAATATTCACCCGTGGCAACCGGGGTCGTTACACTATTTTTGTTGTTCCCTTTGGCAGCCAGCGCATGGACACAAAATATCGAATTTACCCGTCCTGATACCCGCATTGAAACTGTCCGGTGGTTCGTCGAAAATACCCAGGCGGGAAGTGGGATTGCGATTGAAAATATTCCTTACGAATTCTGGGTAGCGAATGGCTACGACAACCGTAAATGGTTTCGCCCCGAACGGGTCTACCGTTTGAATGACCGTTCCCCACAGGATTGGGAAAATCAGGGCTATTATTATCTCGTGGCAGATCGTGAAGCGGTGGTTTATGGGGGATATTATGCCGGTCATGAACTACAAGATTTGTTTGATGCCGAAGTGGAAGTCCTTGCCCGTTTTGAAGGGGAGGCGTATGAAGGCCCGGACAGAATTATCATGCGAGCTTTCCGCCCCCAATTTTTCAGCGATGCCACGTTTGGCGATTTGATTTTGCTGCATGGCTATGATTTAGAAAAAAATACTTATCAGGCAGGCCAAACCCTCTCCTACAAATTCTTCTGGCAAGCGAGGCAAGAGATGAAGAGGGATTACATTGTCTTTAATCATCTGTTTAACGCGGAAACTGGCGAATTGGTTGCTCAATTTGACCGCCTTGTCGGACGGGAAGGAACCTATCCAACCTCCGCATGGCAGCAATTTGAATGGGTGTTTGACCAGTTTGAAATCCCCCTGCCAGAAGATTTACCCGTTGGCGATTACGTTCTCAAAACGGGGGTCTACGATGCTCAGACAGGCGAACGCTTGCCATTTGCTGCAGATGGCACTTTGGAAGTTTTTCGCATAAAGGTAGAACCATGAAAATTCATGAATCCGCAGTTGTTGAGGGGAATGCTCAGATTGGCGAAGGGACGCGCATCTGGCATCTGGTACAAGTCCGCCCCGGTGCGGTGATTGGCACAGAATGTAACATCGGACGCGGGGTCTACATTGACCAGAATGTGCAGGTTGGCAACCGCGTTAAAATTCAGAATTATGTTTCAGTCTATGAAGGTGTGACAATAGAAGATGGTGTTTTTGTGGGGCCACACGCCGTTTTTACGAATGATAAAGTCCCCCGTGCTGTCACTGCCGAGATGGAATTTAAGAGCGCCCACGATTGGGTAATTACCCCTACCAGAGTCAAAAGAGGCGCGGCTATTGGCGCAAACGCGGTCATTGTGTGCGGTGTGACGATTGGCGAATGGGCAATGGTAGGTTCCGGCGCAGTTGTGACTAAAGATGTTCCTAATTATGGCTTGGTCGTAGGGAATCCAGCGCGTCTGCTAGATTATGTATGTACTTGCGGTCAGCGTTTGCATATCGATGTTTCCAATCCGCCCGCAACGGCGGTCTGTCAGTCCTGTAAAAGTGAGATTCAACTCCGATGAATATTCCAATTTCTAAACCGAATGTGGGCGAACGTGAAATTGCGGCAGTGGCAGAAGTCATCCGCAGTGGCATGATTGCTCAAGGGCCAAAAGTCCAAGAATTTGAACAGCGTTTTGCTGACTATCTGGGCGTAAAACACGCCATCGCAGCGACCAATGGCACTGCCGCTTTACAAGTCGCACTCATGGCCCATGGGATTGGCGCAGGGGATGAAGTGATTATTCCCTCGTTCAGCTTTTTTGCGACGGCTTCGTGTTTGCTGTCAGTTGGGGCGGTGCCTGTCTTTGCCGATATTGACCCGGACACCTTCAACCTTGACCCGAAATCGGCGGAATCGGTCATCACGGAAAAAACCAAAGCGATCATGCCGGTTCATCTGTACGGGCAAGCCGCCGATATGCCTGCTTTTGAAGCACTGGCAAAAAAATACAAGCTCATTCTGCTGGAAGATGCGGCGCAATCACACGGGGCGACTTTAGATGGGCGCTGCGTGGGAACATGGGGAACTACGGGATTCAGCTTTTACCCCACCAAAAATATGACCACCAGCGAAGGCGGCATGACCACTACCAATGATGATGTTGTGGCGGAACGCGCACGCATGGCTCGTAATCACGGCATGAGCCAGCAATATCTGCATGAGATGGTGGGATTTAACTTCCGCATGACGGACATTATGGCAGCGATTGGCTTGGTTCAATTGGACGAACTGCCGCAGTGGACGGCCAAACGGAACGACAATGCCCGCTACTACAATGAAACTCTCAAAAATGTCAAAACGCCAGTGGTGCGGGCAAATGCAACCCATGTGTATCACCAGTACACCATTCGTGTGCTGGAAGGCGTTGACCGCGATGAAGCCATGAAACAAATTCAGGCCAAAGGGGTAGGTGTGCGGGTCTACTATCCCCTGCCAATTCACCGCCAACCAGTTATCCAAAAAATGGGCAGCTACGCCCATGTGAATCTACCCGAAACTGAAAAAGCCACTCAAGAAGTCATGAGCTTGCCAATTCATCCTTTGCTGACCGAAGCCGAACGGGAACGTGTGGCACAAGTCATTAATGAGGTTATTTAAAATGTTAAAAGCTGCTGTCATCGGGGTAGGCGCAATCGGGCGGAATCATGCCCGTGTTTACCGCGAAATTAACCACGATATTGAACTGGTGGCGGTTGCCGATGTGGTTGCCGAAACCGCCAAACAAGTCGGGAATATGCGGCATGTCGCTGCCTACAGTGATATTGAGCAAATGCTGGAGACTGAAAAACCGGACATGGTGTCGGTCTCTGTCCCCACGGAAGCCCATCTTGAAGTCGCAAAAATGGCGATTTCACGCGGGATTCATGTGCTGGTCGAAAAGCCAATCGCCTCTACTGTCGAACAAGCCCATGAAATTATTGAACTGGCGGAAAAAATGGGGGTCGTGCTGGCAGTGGGGCATGTCGAACGGCACAACCCGGCGATTACCGAACTTAGCAAACGGGTGCAGGACGGCGCACTGGGCAAAATTTTCCAGATGACCGCCCGCCGTGTTGGGCCATTTCCCGCCCGCATCCGTGATGTGGGGGTGGTGTTGGACTTAGCGCCCCATGATTTGGATGTGATGTGTTCGATTGTGCAAGAACCGGTGGTGCGGGTGAGCGCTGAAACCATTTTCGGCATCAACACAGACCGCGAAGATATGGTCAACGGCATGATTCGCTTTGCCAACGGGGTGGTTGGTGTGCTGGATATTAACTGGATGACTCCGACCAAAATCCGCGAATTTACGGTGGTGGGGGCGTTGGGGATGTTCCGTGCCAATTACCTGACCCAAGAATTGTATTTCTACGAAAATGATGATGCGCCGGGGGCATGGGATTCGTTAAGCGTATTAACGGGCGTGGGGGAAGGCAATATCACGGGGATTAAAATTAACCGTACCGAACCCCTACGCGCCGAAATTGAGGATTTCATCAAGGCGGTTAAAACCAACGGTGAACCGCGTGTTACCGGACGGGATGGACTCCGCGCTTTGCAATTGGCACAGGTGCTGGTAGACGCAGGGAAACGCGAAACGCCGATTGTTTTTGAAATGGAAAACGCGCTATGACCTACAATGTGTGTGTAGTTGGGTTAGGTAAAATTGGGCTGCCACTTGCCGCGCAATTTGCCAGCAAGGGAGCCAGAATTTACGGGGCAGATTTGCTGCCATCCGTGGTTGAAGCAGTCAATGCAGGTCGTGCCCATTTTGATGAAGAACCCGGTTTGCATGAACGCATCGCCGCAGCGCACCAACACGGACTCCTCAGTGCCACGACGAAAACGATTGAAGCGGTGCAAAAATCCAATGTTGTCTTGATTGTGGTGCCGGTGCTGGTAGGCAAAAATCCCCCTCATGAAATTGACCTGGGCATGATGAAATCGGCAACACAGGATGTTGCCCGAGGGTTGCAAAGGGGAACACTGGTACTCTACGAAACCACTTTACCCGTCGGCACAACCCGCCAAGTGTTGACTCCGATTCTGGAACAAGGTTCAGGTCTAAAAGCGGGGGTTGATTTTGAGGTGGCTTTTTCGCCGGAACGGGTTTTTTCGGGGCGAATTTTTGCTGACCTTGCCAATTATCCTAAAATCGTCGGTGGATTGACTCCCCAAGCCACCGAAATGGCCTGCCAATTTTACGAGTCTGTGCTGGATGCGCCGGAAGTCCGCCCGATGGAAAGTGCGGAAGCGGCGGAATTGGTCAAATTGGCGGAAACGACCTATCGAGATGTGAACATCGCTTTTGCCAATGAACTTGCCCGTTATGCCGATAGTGTAAATGTGGATATTTACCCGGTGATTGCTGCTGCGAATACCCAGCCTTTCTCCCATATTCACCAACCGGGGGTAGGGGTTGGCGGGCATTGTATTCCGGTGTATCCCTATTTTCTGGCTAACCATGCCCCGCCTACAGAAATGCGTTTACCACGTCTTTCGCGTGAAATTAATGACCAGATGGCATCTTACGCGATTGAAAAATTGATGCAGACGGTGGGCAGTTTGCAGGGCGAAAATGTGTTGATTCTTGGTCTGGCCTATCGTGGCAACGTCAAAGAGTCCGCTTTTTCTTCGGCGTTTAAATTAGCCGAAGCACTCACGCAGGTCGGGGCAAATCCACTCGTCAATGACCCACTGTATACGGACGAGGAAATTCTGCATTACGGCCTACAACCCGTTTCGCTGAACTCGCTGCCCGATATTAAAGCGGTCATTTTGCAGGCGGCTCACGACTCCTATAAAAATCTGGATTGGGCAACGCTGGGTGCAGAAGCGGTACTGGATGGACGGGGAGTCCTCCAAGCATTACCCCAAAATATCACCTTGCTCTGGGTAGGACGGTAAAGATGCTCACGCAAGCGGCGAAAAAAATTGCCTCCGCCAAAAAACTGGTCATTTCGACAGGTGCTGGAGTCAGCGCGGAATCGGGTGTGCCAACCTTTCGGGATGCGCTGGATGGTCTATGGGCAAAATATGACCCGCAGGAATTAGCCACGCCGTTTGCCTTCAAGAAAAATCCTAAACTGGTTTGGGATTGGTACATGTATCGCCGTGAACTGGTCGAAAAAACCCATCCCAACCCGGGACATTTTGCCATTGCAGAACTAGAAGATTTACGACCCGGCACTGTCTTGATTACCCAGAATGTTGATAATTTGCATCAACGGGCGGGCAGTCGGGAGATTGTGCCTTTGCATGGCAGCCTGTTTAGTTATAAATGTGCTGATGGCTGTCAGGGGGAACCGACGCTGGTTGATCTTGCAACACTCACATGGACACCCGAAACTGCGCCGCCCATTTGCCCCTCCTGCGGTTCGGGGAAAGTCCGCCCGAATGTGGTCTGGTTTCATGAAGTGCTGCCAGACGCAGAGGTCAAACGGGCTTTTGAACTTGCCCAAACCTGTGATGTGATGATTCTGGTTGGCTCATCCAATGTGGTGTATCCGGCGGCACGACTGCCGATTGAGGCGTTGTATCAGGGGGCGTATGTGATTGAAGTCAACCCCGTTGAAACCGAACTCACCCCGCGCATGAGTGCCTACTTGCAGGGCAAATCGGGCGAAATTCTGCCGCAGTTGGTTGAGATGGTGCGGCGGGAATTGGGTCAATGAGAAGGCGATTTTCCCCCGCCCCAAACCCCTCCCCCATAAAGGGAGCGGGGCTTATATTTCTAGTTGTAACGGCCTTGTCATTTTTCCTATCATCAACCCAAGCGCAGCAGCTCATCCCGACGGAAGTGTTTATCGAACATGACCGTACCGCCCAGACCGCCAGCATTTATTTTACAGATGCGATTTCCGGCTTGAGTGCGCCAGTGGTGATTCAGGGATTCCGCCCTAGTTTGCTGGTGTTGGAAGAATTAGCCCTGACCTCCAATGGAGTCCTTTTTAAGAATCCTTCTGATGGGACGGTGCAGATTGCTTTGCCCGGCGGACAAATCATGCCCCACCCGTTTATCCCGCAACAAGTGGACGGGTTGCAGGCGGTCAATTGGGTGCTGTCGCCTGACCAGCAAAGCATTGCATGGGTCGAGGTGTTTATTGCAGGCGAAAATTGGCTGTCCAATGTGTATATCGCTGATATAAACGGTTTGACGATTACGCCGCTACCTGCTGAGATTTTGAATACGGTGACACCGCAGCGCCGTATTATGCCGGTGGCGCTCTCAAATGACCGCACCTTGTTTTTTTACGATGCCGCCTATCCGACCTTCCCGCGCAGCCTGACCGATTATTTTGTGGACTACACCGATTTACATTTATATCGGGTTAATGAGCAGACGTTTCAGCGTTTGCCGAATGAACCCGGCTGCGAATGTGCGGCGGGCATTGGCAGCGCGGGGCAGTATTATCTGCGCTTGGAACAAAGTCCGGCGGGCTTTCGCCTGCACCTATGGGATTTGACCGCCAACACCGAGCAAATTGTTAATCCAAACGGCGCACGTTACGCCCAAGCAGGCGATATTTTCATTCCTAATGGACAGCCCTACGCCTTTTATACACAGGCGGAAAATCTGGAGGATGAATCGCCAGAAGCACAATTTTCGCTGATGTTCGTGCGCTTTTTCGATGGTACACAGGAAATTTTGTTAGGCCCATCCAGCCAGCGCTGGCGTGTTTTAGCGATGATTGATGATGGTACAGCGATTTTGCTGGATAATGTTTATAGCGGCGGGACGTATAAACTAAATTTAGCGACCCGTGAATTGGTTCAGGTGTCTGCCAAATCATGGTTAGGAACAGTTTCGCAGTAAGGGGGATCTTGTGCGGGTTATTTTGCAACGGGTAGTGCGGGGGTCGGTCACGGTAGAAGAAAAAATCGTGGGGCAAGTGGACAAGGGTTTTGTGGCGCTAGTGGGTGTGACACATACCGATACCGAAGCTGAAGCGGATTTGCTGGCCCGCAAAACTGCTCAACTGCGCGTGTTTGAGGATTCCGAAGGCAAAATGAATCTGTCGATGCAAGAGGTGGGTGGGGGAATCTTGGTGATTTCGCAATTTACGCTGTATGCCGATGCTAGAAAAGGACGGCGACCTAGTTTTATTGACGCTGCCCGCCCCGAACAGGCCGCGCCATTGGTAGATTTCTACGCGGCAAAATTAAAGGAATACGGTGTAAAATGGATTGAACGGGGCGTATTTGGCGCAATGATGCTCGTAGAAATTCATAATGACGGGCCAGTAACGATTATTCTGGATACGGATGATCTATGACAAATCGTGAATTTTGAGCAGCGTCTCCAGATAGCCCGAAGGTAAATTTTTACTGCCCCGCCCTGCGCCGATGGGGTCGCTGATTTCGGAACTGCCTAACAGCGCGTTCGCAATGTTGAGCCAACCATAACTCAAAACTTCTAAATCGTAGCCTCCTTCCATCACAAACACGATTTTTCCGCCGCATAGGTCGTCTGCCATTTTGATGAGTTCGCGGGAAAGATGGTCAAAACCTGTGAGAGTCAAATTTAAATTGGCGAGGGGGTCACGCCAATGAGCATCGAATCCGGCGGAAACCAACATCAACTGCGGCTGAAAACGGCGCATCAGAGGCCAGAGAAATTGGGCATAAAGTTCCTTGAGCGCTTCATCACCTGCTCCGGGGGGGAGAGGTGTATTGGCGGTAAAACCCTTACCTGCTCCTGTACCGATTTCTTGCATCGCGCCTGTGCCGGGATAGAGGGGCGATTGGTGGGAAGACATGAATAAAATGGTGGGGTCATCGTACAGGGCATCCTGTGTGCCGTTGCCATGATGCACGTCAAAATCCACGATAGCAATGCGATCTACCTTAAATTGTTCGCGTGCATAACGGGCAGCCAGCGCAATATTGCTTAACAGGCAAAATCCCATCGCTCGATTCAGTGTGGCATGGTGTCCCGGCGGGCGGACTGCCGCGATGCCATTCCCGGCTGTTCCACGCATAACTTCATCCACCACCGCCATCACCCCCCCGGCAGCTAACATGGCTAATTCATACGATTCAGGCACAACATAGGTATCGGCTTCTAAGAGGGCGGGTTGGTCTAAGCGGCTGACAGATTTTAATTTTTCTAAGTGGCGGGGGGTATGCACCTTCAAAATTTGCTCTTCTGTGGCAGGAACAGCCGCAACCCGAAATAACTTCTCCCAGATACCCGTTTTTTTATAGAGATTCATGATCGCCTGCAAGCGTCCGGCATGTTCGGGGTGGCCTTGCAAGGTATGGATAGCAAAACGTTCATCGGTAAAAAAAGCGGTGGTCATGTGTGCAATCCCTTCTTTCAGATGAGATTCTACTATGAGTTTTGATTTTGTAAGCAGGGTGGACTGAATGGAATGAAGGACTACCCTTTAGAATCCACTCTTTGCGATATACAATCAACAAAATTTTGGTTAAGGAGTTTTTTAGAAAATGGATCTTATATGGATTGTGCCAGCTTCGGGGATGCTGACGCTCGCTTTTGTGGCCTACCTCTGGTGGGACGTGATGAAACACGACAAAGGCGACGAAAAAATGCAGGAAGTTGGCAGCGCTATTTATAAAGGGGCTGTGGCCTTTATTACACGGCAATATAGCACCATCGCCGTTCTTGCGGTCATTACTGCGGTGATTGTGGCTGCCGTGGTGGGTTCATTTGATGAGGGATCAGAAACGGGTGTGGTTGGTTTTGACCTTGCATGGCGCACTGCTGTTGCGTTTCTGGTCGGTGCATCCGCTTCAGCATTGAGTGGTATTGTTGGGATGTATGTTTCCGTACAAACCAATCAGCGGGTGGCTTCGGCTGCCCGTACTGGCGTTGAACGTGCCTTGCGGGTAGCGTTTCATGGTGGGGCAGTGGCGGGTTTCATCGTCGTGGGCATGTCCCTGCTCGGTGTATATTTTATGTTTGTCCTGTTCGATGGTTTTGACGAACCGAAAAATGCACCCTTCCTGATTGCCGGGATGGGTTTCGGCGCGAGTTTTGTGGCGTTGTTTGCCCAGCTTGGTGGTGGGATTTACACCAAAGCGGCGGATGTGGGCGCGGACTTGGTAGGCAAAGTTGAAGCCGGCATCCCCGAAGATGACCCCCGTAACGCGGGTGTGGTCGCTGACCTTGTGGGGGATAACGTGGGTGACTGCGCCGGACGTGGGGCCGACCTGTTTGAATCCACCGTGGCGGAAAATATCGGCGCGATGATTTTAGGGGTTGGTTTATACGTGGCAACCGGACGCGAAGAATGGATTTTCTTTCCGTTGGTCGTGCGGGCGATGGGGATGGTCATGTCCATTATCGGTGTGTGGGCTACCACTAGCGTTCCCGGTATCAAATTAAAACCGGGTGAATCTCCGATGAATCCCTTGTATCGTGGCTATGCGTTGACCGCCTTACTGTGCATTGCGGCGCTGTTTGTGGTCGTCAATGTGATGCTCGAAGACATCTGGTTTTTCTGGGCGGGTTTGGTCGGTGTGCTGACGAGTCTGGCTTTTGTGGGTATTACGATGTACTACACCGAACACCGTTTCCGTCCGGTGAAAATGATTGCGCGTTCGAGTTTGCGCGGCAGCGGCCCGAATATTATCACCGGGCTGGCAATGGGTTTTGAAAACACTGCCCTGCCTGCGATTGCGGTTGGGGTTGGGCTGGTAGCTTCCTACTGGCTCGGTACCCAAGGCGCAGATGCCATCAACTTAGAGCAAGACTGGGAACGGCTGCGCGAACGGGCCGCGATTGTGTCCGAAGTCGAAACGGATATTCTCGAAGCAGAAACCGAAGAATCGGAAGCCGTTCAACCTGTGGCAACAGTTGAGGCAGAATCAACATCTGAACCTGAAGCCGCTGCAACCGCAGAAGCCGCAGGCACAGAATCCTCGAACGAGGATGCAGGGGAGGAAGCCGTCGTTGCGGCGGTGGTTGTAGAAGTGGAAGAATTGGAACTTCACGAACGGTTGATTCTGGAGCTTGACCCCGATTTTGTGGCGGGAATTTACGGGACAGCCGTTGCTGCAATGGGGATGCTGATGACCTGTGCCTTCATTCTGGCAATGGATACCTTTGGCCCGATTGTGGATAACGCAGGGGGGATTGTGGAAATGTCCGGCGCATCGGAAGAAGTGCGTGCCGGGACAGATGCCCTCGATGCAGCTGGCAACACCACCAAAGCCCTCACCAAAGGGTATGCGATTGGTTCAGCGGCGCTGGCGGCGTTCCTCTTGTTTAGCGCCTATCTGGATAAAGTTGCCCTTGTGAATATTGATCTGGGCAATTCGCTGGAAATCGTCGATGGAATCCACTCGGTGAACTTGGGCAAAATCGAAGTTTTTGTCGGTGCATTGCTCGGCGCGATGCTGGTGTATTTGTTCTCCTCGCTGGCAATGCGCGGTGTTGCATCGGTGGCTGAAGATGTGATTGAGGAAGTGCGCCGTCAATTTAGAACCATTCCCGGATTGCTGGAAGGCAAACCCGGCGCTCAGGCAGACTATGGCAAAGCAGTGGATATTACCACTCGCGGCGCTTTGCGAGCGATGGTTGCCCCCGGTGTGCTGGCGGTTTCCATGCCAATCATCGTTGGTCTAATTTTGGGCGCAGAGGCGGCGGCGGGCTTTTTGATGAGCGCGACCATCGCCGGGATTTTGCTGGCGCTGGTGATGAATAATGGCGGTGGGGCATGGGACAACGCCAAAAAGTTCATTGAATCGGGCGAATTTAAAGACGATTCCGGCACAGTTCATGCCAAACGCTCCGAAGCACACAAAGCAGCCGTGGTTGGGGATACGGTGGGGGATCCCTTCAAGGATACCGCCGGGCCAAGTTTGCATGTGTTAATCAAACTCTTGGCAACCATCACGCTGGTACTTGCGCCACTTTTCGTCTAAATCTGATGCAAAATGGGTCTGCTCAGGCAGACCCATTTTTATTCCCCTTTGACAAGTCCTGCTTGGATGCCTGCTTTTTTCAAATCAGCAATCAAGTCCTGATGAATCTGGTCAGCTTTGGCGGGGTCATGTTCCCGAATGCGTGAACTGTAGGTCGGCTGGTAGGTTGCCATCGCCTGTGTGTTAAAAATCCCTTTGACCCATTCCCCGCGCTGTTTTTCAAAATCAAAATCCTCCCCCAATAGCCATGCTGCCGCCGCACTTCCGATACACACCAGCACTTTAGGCTTCACCAGTTGAAATTCGCCATCCAGCCATTCACGGCAAGCGTTGAGTTCGGCTTTGGTGGCGTTCCGTACATTGAAGGCATTGTCTTTCTGGCGAGCAACGCATTTATGGGCATTGGTCAAGTAAATCATGGCACGGCTGAGTCCGGCTTCCTTCAAAACCGCATCCAAAATATCCCCCGCCGGGCCGGAATAAGGTAAGCCAGTAGTATCGTCGGTAACACTTGGCCCCTGCCCGACCAGCATTAAGGGGCTATGCAAATCGCCCATGCCCCATGTGACTCTGGTGCGGGTGTCGGCTAGCCGACATCGCGTACAGGCGTAGGCTTGTGTTTTGAGGGTGGTCATGTCTTTGGGTGGTTCGGGGCCAAAACCCGGCAGCATCAGATTCGTCATAGTTTTTTACGCCGCCTGCGCGTTATACTCTGCGGTCAAAGCAAACAATTTTTGGAGGATTCTATCGTGGATTTGCACGAATATCAGGCAAAAACACTTTTTGCCAAGTTTGGCGTTCCTGCCCCCAAAGGCATGGTTGCCAAAACACCGCAAGAAGCCGCCAATGCCGCTAAAGAACTGGGCGGGGGAGTGGTGGTGGTCAAGGCGCAAGTTCATGCCGGGGGACGCGGAAAAGCGGGGGGGGTTAAGGTGGTGAAAACCCCTGAGGATGCCAAAACTGCTGCCGAGAAAATTCTGGGTATGGACATCAAAGGGCATACAGTTCACCAAGTGTTAGTCGACCCCGGTGCCGATATTAAAAAAGAATTGTATTTTGCTGTTACCAATGACCGTTCTGCCCGCAAAGCCCTGTTCATGGCGAGTTCCGAAGGTGGGATGGATATTGAACAGGTCAACCGCGAAACCCCTGAAAAAATTATCCGTGTGCATGTTGACCCGCTGCTTGGTCTGCGGGAATATCAGGTGGTGCAGATGGCTTCGGCAATGGGTTTGCCGCGTGAATATTGGGGACAGTTCAGCAAAATTGCTCACAATTTGTATCGCTGCTATGTAGAAACAGATGCTACCCTATGTGAAATCAATCCGTTGGCAGTGGTGGGTACATCCGATGGTAACACGATGCTGATGGCGCTGGACGGTAAAATGTCCATTGATAACAATTCTTTGATGAATCACCCTGATTTAGCGGCTTTACGTGACAGCAGCGATGACCCCGCCGAAGAAATCAAGGCGCGGGAAGCGGGTCTCAACTATGTCAAACTCGGTGGGCAAATTGGCTGTATGGTCAACGGCGCAGGGCTGGCAATGGCGACGATGGATATGGTTGCACAATTTGGCGAAAAAGATGGGATTCTGCCCGCCAACTTCCTTGATGTGAGCGGTGGGGCGGGGGCAGATAAAGTAGCGGCAGCGCTGCAAATTATCCTTTCTGATCCCGAAGTAAAAGCCGTGTTAATCAATATTTTTGGTGGGATTACGCGCTGTGATGAAGTGGCACGCGGGATTTTGCAGGCGTTGAATCTTGTTCCGACCACCCTGCCAATGGTGATTCGTTTGACAGGGACGAACCAAGAGGAAGGATTGCGGATTATTAACGAAGCCAACCTTCCCAATGTACAGGGCGCAAAAACATTCTCCGAAGCCGCGCAAAAAGCGGTTGCGGCGGTGAAAGGGGCATAAGAGCAAATGGCGATTTTAATTAACAACGAAACCAAAGTCATTGTGCAGGGCATTACAGGCAAGCAGGGGATGTTCCATGCCAAACAGATGATGGAGTATGGTACGAATGTGGTGGGCGGGGTGACACCCGGCAAAGGCGGCGAATGGACAGAAGGCAAGCCGGTTTTTGATACGGTGGCTGCCGCGAAAGATGCAACGGGCGCGAACTGCTCGGTGATTTTTGTGCCGCCTAAATATGCCGCCGACTCAATTCTGGAAGCGATTGACGCAGAAATTGAGTTCATCGTTGCCATTACCGAAGGCATCCCTGTCCAAGAAATGATTAAAGTGCGGGCGGTGCTTGACCAGAGCAATAGCAAATTGTTGGGTGCGAACTGCCCCGGTTTGCTGACCCCCGGACAATCCAAAGTTGGCATCATGCCCGGTTTTATTGCGACTCCCGGCCCCGTGGGGGTGGTGTCAAAATCTGGCACGCTGACCTATGAAGCGGTGTTTGCGTTAACCAATCGTGGCATCGGGCAAACAACCTGTGTCGGGATTGGGGGGGATCCGGTCAATGGGATGAGCTTCATTGATGTGCTGCAAATGTTCGAGGAAGATGCTGACACAGAAAAAGTCGTGCTGATTGGTGAAATCGGCGGGACAGACGAACAAAAAGCAGCTGATTTCATCAAAGCGAACATGACCAAGCCCGTTGTGGCGTTCATCGCGGGGCAGCGTGCGCCGGAAGGTAAAACGATGGGACACGCAGGCGCGATTATCGAAGGCGGTGTGGGAACCGCTGCCGAAAAAATCGAGAAATTCAATGCAGTCGGGGTGAAAGTTGCCAGCAACCCCGAAGAAATCCCCGATTTGCTGTAATCGACAATCCTCGAGAAATGGGGCAGGTTCATGCAGCTTGCCCCTCCGCCTTGCCATGTCTGATAAAATACAACCAGCATTTTAGGTGAAGGAATGGGTATGGTCAGGCGTGGCATTTTCATTGGAATACTCCTTTGGCTGGTAGTCAGCAGCGCATATGCTCAAGAAGATGAGGTCACGCCAACGGCAACTACCACCCCGGATGGCACATTCATCACCGAATACAGCGCGAATGTCCTGTTGCCGTCGGTTATCCGCCTACGTGCCAAATTTGCCGTGAACCCGCGTGATTTTGAATCCGCCAACCTGACTTTGTTCCAAGCCAGCGGTTTTGAACGCACGATTCCCATTAACCTCGAAACAGATTTGATTGGCGAAGGGTTGGATTTTATCACCGTTCAGATTGATGAGCCGCTAGAGGGAGAGGATGCACCGCGTTTGTTTGAACCCCTCAGCTATCGGTGGGGGCTGACCACTCAAGATGATAAAAATTACACCGTATCCGGCGAAGTGCTGGTGCAGCCTTTTTTGCCCAACATTACATGGCAATTGGCGGGGGAGGCCCCCTTAATTTTTTATACCTACAATGAAAATCTGGGGGTGGCTATTCTGCGCGAAAATTTGCTGACGGTGTATGATTTGCTAGAAAAGCAGCTTGCGACCCCCCGCGATTTTACCTTTGTGTTGTTTGAACGGGAGTATCCGTTTTGCAAGACAAAAATTGATGAGGCAGGCAAGGAAATCCTTGTCACTCACGATGCAGAGGAATATCCATGTTCTATTGAAGCCTACGCAGAGGTACTCGCCCAAAACGACCTTCGGTTTATTTTACGTAGTGATACAGCCTTTGACACCTTAGAGTCCCAGCTTTTACGCGAGATGATCGGTACATTTTATGATGACTATTGGACGGTGGATGTGCCTGCATGGTTTCGGGAAGGGTTGATTTTGCTGTATCGCCCCTATCTAGGACTACAAGAATTGGCAATCGCGGAACAAGCGAATACTAGCGGAAATTTGTTTCCCCTTGCGGCGCTGGATGCTCCCCCGAACGAAAATCTGCTGCTGTGGCAATCCCAGAGTTATCTATTGTTGCTGTATCTGGCGGATACTTACGGAGCAGATGCACCGTTTGAACTGGCATCCGCGCTGAATGAAGCGGAAAATTTTGAGGATGCAGTTGAAAATTTAACCGGAATGGATTTGACCAATGTGTATCGCGCATGGAAGGCGTGGCTAACCACCCAGAATGCCGAACGTGCCGCCGCCTGGAATCCGTATTTACAAACTACACCGACGAATACACCCACCTCAACCGTAACCCCGATTCCACCGACGCAAACGCCATCGAATACACCCACCCCCAGCATGACTCCAACAGCAACCTCCGTTTCGGGGCGGGATGTCCCCACCGCGCTTGCCCCGGCAACCGTAACCCTCACCCTAGCTGTCACCGCCAGCAATACCCCCTTACCCCCCGGTAGTTTGCCAACGGCGCTGCCCACCGCGACTCCGCCTGTTTCTTCTGAGAATGATGATAATGGTGGTGGTGGATTACCGTGTGGCACAGCCGCAATTGCCCTTCCCGCGATTATTTTTGCGGTTAGCCAACGGAAAAAACGATGAATCTGTACGATTTAACCCAAGATGAACTGAAAAATCTGCTGGTAGGTTGGGGTGAACCAGCTTACCGTGCCAAACAAATCTGGGAATGGCTGTATCAGCATAAGGTGAGCAATCCCGATGAAATGAACAATTTACCGCAAAAATTGCGCGAAAGATTAAAAGCCGAAACCCAGATGGGGGTGCTTGAGATTGTTACCGAGCGTCACTCATCGGATGGTCACACGGTGAAATATTTGTTCCGTTTGCAAGATGGGCAGATGATTGAAACGGTCTTAATGGGCTATGCCGATGGACGGCAAACCGCGTGCATCAGTACCCAGGCGGGTTGCGCGATGGGGTGTGTGTTTTGTGCGACGGGACAAATGGGCTTTGCGCGGCATTTATCCTCCGGTGAAATTGTGGAGCAAGCATTGTTTCTGGCACGAAATCTGCAAAAAGAAGGCAAACGCCTGAGCAACATTGTCATGATGGGAATGGGTGAACCCCTGCATAACTATGACAACACCCTGCAAGCAATTCATTTACTGAATTCGCATGAAGGTTTGGACATCGGGCAGCGCCATATCACGGTTAGCACGGTTGGGCTTGTTCCCGCGATTCTTAAATTTGCAGAGGAAGGGTTACAGGTGGGTTTGGCGGTGAGTCTGCACGCAGCAACCGATGCTGAACGGTCTGCGCTGCTGCCGGTCAACAAACGCTGGAATCTGGAGGAATTGATTCAAGCCTGCCGTACCTATGTCGAAAAAACAAGCCGTCGCATTACCTTTGAATGGGCGCTCATTGCCGGGGAAACGGATACCGTCGAACAAGCACACGCGCTCGGCAAACGGCTCAAAGGGCTGATGTGTCATGTCAACGCGATTCCGTTAAATCCGACAGAGGGATACGGCGGAAAACCCTCTGACCCCGCACAGGTACAGCAATTTGTGGATACCCTAGCGGAATATGGTGTCTCCTGCACGATTCGGGTGCGGCGGGGAATTGATATTCAGGCGGGATGCGGACAGTTAAAATCGGAAGTTTTGAAGGCTAAAAAATGAATCTAGTGGAAGTAGTCAAAGCAGAAAAACGGATTCGCCCGCATTTGCCTATGACTCCAATTGAAGCAGGCTTGGGCGAAGGGGTTTTTTTCAAACTGGAGAATCTCAATCTAACGCGCTCGTTCAAAATTCGCGGCGCGCTGAATGCGATGTTAGCACTGTCTGAAGATGAAAAATCGAAGGGGATTGTGGCAGCATCGGCAGGGAATCATGCACAGGGGATTTCCTATGCGGCGCAGCTTTCGGGCGTGCCAGCAACGATTGTCATGCCCAAGCACACGCCTAAACGCAAGGTTGAAGGGACAGCACGGTACGGGGCAAAAGTGATTTTGCATGGCGATGGCTACACTGAGGCAGAAAATCATGCGTTGGCGCTGCAAAAACAAACAGGCATGACCTTTGTTTCTCCCTACAACCATTCCCACGTAATCGCCGGACAAGGGACGATAGGCTTGGAATTATTGGAGCAGATTCCGCAGTTAGAACGGGTGCTGATTCCGGTTAGTGGCGGTGGGTTGATTGCGGGAATCGGGGCAGTTTGCAAAGCCTTGAATCCTGATTGTGAGGTTGTTGGGGTGCAGTCAGTAACGACTCCGGCGATGTACAACTATTTTTACGGAGAAAATTTATCTGCCGGGGAGACCATCGCGGAAGGGCTAGAAGGCGACATTGAGGCAGGCTCGATTACGCTGGAACTCTGTAAAAATTTCACTGATCGGATTGTTCTGGTGGAAGAAACAGCCATTCGTGAGGCAATCCGCTGGATGCTGGAAACCCATAATTGGGTGATTGAAGGCGCGGCAGCCGTCGGAATCGCGGCGCTTCAAACGGGGGCTGTTCCACTGGATGGCAAAACAACGGCTGTGATTATTAGCGGGGCGAACTTGGACTATACCACACTACAAAGCCTGCTCCAGTAAGGGAGTATAATTTGGTTAGCCGTTGTCAGTTATCAGTTCAAAAGCAGACAACGGATTACCGATAGCTCAAAAAAGGCTTTGTTCACATGGATCACACGACAATTTCTAAAACCGATTGGATCGCTGATGAACTTGAAAATCTGCGGTCATCGGGGCTTTTTAACACCATCCGCACCATTGAATCGCCTATGGATGGCAATATCGTGGTGGATGGTAAATCGGTTCTCAATTTTTGCGCCAACAATTATCTGGGCTTGGCAAACCACCCCCAATTAAAAGATGCAGCGAAAAAGGCCATTGACCAGTTTGGCATCGGGCCGGGGGCGGTGCGTTCCATTGCAGGCACGATGAGTCTGCATGTGCAGTTGGAGCAACGCCTTGCACAGTTCAAAGGGGCGGAGGCCGTGATTACCCTGCAAAGCGGTTTTACGGCGAATCTGGCAACGATTCCTGCATTGGTAGGCAAAGGCGATGTCATTTTTTCTGACCAGTTGAATCATGCCAGCATTATTGATGGCTGCCGCTTGAGCCGCGCTCAGATTGTTTCCTACGCACACAATGATATGGATGATTTGCGGAAGAAAATTGCCGAACACACCGAATCTGGACGGCGTTTGATTGTCTCCGATGGTGTCTTTAGCATGGACGGGGATATTGCGCCTTTGCCGGAACTGTACGCGATTGCCCAAGAACACGATATCTTGCTGATGGTGGATGATGCCCACGGCGAAGGTGTGCTGGGACGTGGCGGACGCGGCATTGTTGACCATTTTGACCTGCACGGCAAAGTCGATATTGAAGTCGGCACGATGAGCAAAGCATTTGGGGTGGTCGGCGGAATCGTGGCGGGTAAAAAAGTCATCATTGATTGGCTGCGCCAGCGTGGACGGCCTTTCCTGTTTTCCAGCGCGATGACCGTTCCTGACGCTGCCGCCTGCCTCGAAGGGGTAGAGATGCTGGAATATTCTACCGAATTGGTAGACCGCTTGTGGTCGAATACCCGTTTGATGAAAGAAGAAATGACCAAACTCGGTTTTGATATTGGTCACAGCGAAACTCCGATTATCCCGTTGATGCTGGGTGATGAAACCCTTGCACAAAATTTCAGTCGCATGTTGTTTGAAAAAGGTGTTTTTGCGATGGCAATTGTGTATCCCACCGTTGCCAAAGGCAAAGCCCGTATCCGCTTGATGAATACGGCTGCACATTCACACGCTGACCTTGAGCAGGCGCTGGATACCCTTGAAAAAGTGGGCAAGACATTGGGTGTGATTGGAGAATAACATGCGGAAAAAGGTTATTCTCATCACAGGGGCAAATGGGGAGGTCGGACATGGCTTGATTACCCACCTTGCCAAAGCCAAAAATACCAGCATTCTGGCATTGGACATTCGGGAAGTAGACAGTTCTCTCCAAAAATTCGTCAGTCGTTCGATTGTGGGAGATATTCTCGACAACACGCTGCTCGAATATCTGATGAGCGAATACGAAATTAGCGAGATTTATCATCTGGCGGCGCTGCTTTCGACTCGTGGCGAATTTACCCCGGAGGCTGCCCACCGGGTGAATGTGCAGGGGACGATTAATTTGCTGCATCTTGCTATTGAGCAATCGCGCTGGCGGGGACATTCGGTGAAATTTATTTTCCCCAGTTCCATAGCGATTTACGGCGTGCCAGACTTACAGGTGAAAATGTCTGCGCCGCCTGTTCCCGAAGCCTTGTATAACATGCCGATTACGATGTACGGGTGCAACAAACTCTACTGCGAACATCTGGGACGGTATTATGCGGCGCATTACCGCCAACTTGCGGCAGCTCCTGAACCTTATGGCGTGGATTTCCGCAGTTTGCGTTTTCCGGGTCTGATTAGCGCTCACACCGTGCCAAGCGGCGGAACCAGTGACTATGTGCCAGAAATGCTCCATGCTGCCGCACAGGATAAACCCTATGCGTCGTTTGTGCGGCCTGATGCAACCATTCCGTTCATGGTCATGCCCGATGCCATTAAATCGCTACTGCTGCTGGCAAATGCCCCACGTGAAAAGCTGACTCGCTATGTGTATAACGTGACCAGTTTTAGCGTTTCTGCCGAAGCTGTCGGGGAAATCGTCAAAAAAGCCTTCCCCAATGCGGAAATCACCTACAATATTGACGACAAGCGGCAGGGCATTGTGGATAGCTGGCCGGCGGAATTGGATGACAGCGCGGCACGGCAGGATTGGCAGTGGCACGCCGATTATGACCAAACCCGTTCGTTTGAAGAATACCTGATTCCGACCTTGCGCCAGCACTATCAGCGTCAGGTGATATAACTTCATCCGGTTCGTTTTTAGGGCGGGTCTTGCTCCCTTATGCTCATCCACGTTGCGACCCGCCCTTACATCCTAAAAATATAGAATTCGCACATTCCCTCTCCAGATGGCATCGGCTATTATCAGGGCATGGGAAAAAATGTCATACGTTCGTTCGTACTGCTGCTGTTTTACGCGCTCATCGGATTTTTAGCCCTCTACGCGGTCATTTTTACTACAGGTTCACGCATTCCGGGACACGGGACAACCGACTATTATCATTTTAGTTGGAGCTACTGGTGGGTAGAGCATGTCATCACCACGCCGGATACCTATTTGTATGAAACAAATTATGTGATTTTTCCGTTTACCTCAAATATTTCTTATCACACCCTTGCGGTTTTCTGGTTTCCCGTGTGGAAAATAGCTTCGCTTTTTGTGGGGGCGCTAGGCGCATTTAATGCGATTTCATGGACAGCCTTCACGCTAACAGGCTACCTGTGTTATTTATTTTTATTGCGCGAAGGCGTGCATCCCTCCCTCGCATTGTTAGGGGGAGTTGTGCTGGAAATTACCCCCGTGATGATGCTGGCGACATGGTGGACAACCCCGAATTTACTGGGCGTATTCTGGTATCCGACCATTTTGCTGGTATGGGCAAATATCGCTGAATATCGGCATTGGTGGGTCTGGGCGGTGCTTGAGGGCGTTTTGCTGTGGGCCGCGCTGCTGACAGATATGCAATATTTGTTGTTTCTGGCATTTTTGCTTCTGCCCTATGCCCTGTGGACACTCGCCCAATCCAACCGCCGATTTACACTCATCGCAGCAGGGGGAATCGCCATTGTTATTTTTCTGCTGTTGTCGTGGTTTGTTGGGCCATTAAAGCCAATGCTCGAATTTGAACGGGAGAAAGCAGTTGCAGCAGAAGGTGGGTTAATCTGGGGGATTCCCTTTCCTGAAGGGTATCTGGGAATTCCTGACTATGTACGCTTGTACGCCACCGGAGGCTTTATCACGGCGGTGGTTGTTATCACGGTACTTTTTTATCTGGCTGTTCTGCTGATAAAGAAAAATTTCGCCGATTTTAAAACGCTCTTGTGGCTAGGGGTCATGCTGCCACCGTTGATTTTGTCGGCAGGGATGGAAATTGAGGTCGGTGAGACAACCATCAAAATGCCTTACGCTTGGCTGCACGAAGCCATGAACGGGACATTTCGTGCGCCGGGACGATTCGCACCGATTTTTGTATTTGCGGCGCTGGTATTTGCGGGATTGGTCTGGACTCCAACATTCAAAAAATATCCACGATTAGGTATTACCTTGATTCCGATTTTGCTGGTGGTCTTGCTGGCGAATCAACACACCCTGCAATCAGTTGAAACACAGCCCAACCCGCCGATTTATGAATTTTACCGCATGATGGCAGCCGAAGATGAAAATTATGTGGTCGTTGAAGTGCCTGTGGCGGTGGGCGATGGGATTGTGACGGTGGGTAAGCCGGAAGACCTTGACCCGATGTACTATGGCTCGATTCATGGCAAACACATGATTACGGGGCATTTTTCCCGTGCCTATCTTGAATATTACTGGTATTTGCGAACTGACCATCCGCTCTTAAGCTGGTTGGGGCAGCGCCGCGATTTAGACCCGAACACGGTTGAACCTTTGCTGCGCGAGATGATTACCAGTTACCCCATCGGCTATTTTGTGATTCATCAAGAGGCCATCGGGTTGGAAAGCACCGCCAATCAAGAAATTGTGGGCTACTTCAACCAACTGAATGCGTTGTTGTGTCCGATTGCGGTAGAAGGGGATGCAGTGGCCTATCGCACCGCATGGCATCCCGCAGGATGTCCGCCGCGTACCCCACCGCAAACCGCACCGGGGACTTACCTTGTGGATATTGGCGGGGCAGACGATGAAAAGTATTTAGGCTGGGGATGGTATTGGCCTGAATATCCGGCGGGAATTAGCTGGCGCTGGGCAGGAATCACGCCGCAAGCGGATATTTTTGTTGATGTGCCTGCGGGTGACTATGAAATTCGCATGACCGCGCAATCCTTCTGGCAACCCCGCACTTTGCAGCTAGAGGTGAACGGCGTTGCGCTGGAAAAAGTAAGTATTTCAACTGACACTCTAAGCGAAGTCGCTTTCACTGTGCCTGCGGAGGTCATCGGGGATGGTGAGCATGTGCGCGTGCGGTTGTTGTATGATACGCCCACCATCCCTGTTGAAGTGGGTCAAAGTGCTGACCCCCGCCAGCTTGCAATTGCGGTAGATTGGATAACGTTTAAACGAATTGCACCATGAGCCTCGTTACTCAGCGGATTCAAGGCGGTAAATCGCGCCTTTGTAGTCCACCAAATACAACTCGCCGTTGGAATCTTCGCCAAAGGACGAAATAACAAATTCGGTGTTCATGAACAGTTCCGATGCCCATGTATCTGTGTCATTGGCTGAGGCTATCCAGATGTTGCCGTTACAGTAATCGCCAAAAAAGTATTGCCCCTGCAAATCGGGTAAATTTTCACCCCGATAGACATAGCCACCGGTGACTGAACAGCCAGCATCATGGGTGTACTGCATCACTGGCAAGGTGACATTTTCAATCGGTAGTTGCACATCCATCAAATAGCGCTGTGTGCCTTCATAGGCACTCCATCCGTAATTTTTCCCGCCTGCACTGTCGGCGGACTGAAAATTCACTTCTTCGACCAACCACTGCCCGACATCGGCAATATATAAATCACCTGTGGCACGGTCAAAACTAAACCGCCAAGGATTGCGTAAGCCATAGGCCCAGATTTCGGGTAGAAATGTAGCATCTCCGACAAATGGATTGTCCGGGGGAATGGTATAGGTTTCCGCGTTGACATCAATCCGCAGCATTTTTCCGAGAAAGGTCGCCGGATTCTGCGAATTGTAATTCGGGGCGTAGGGATTGCCCCCATCACCAAAAGCAATATACAGGTAGCCGTCCGTGCCAAACACGATGTTGCCGCCGTTGTGGTCAGGGTGGGGCTGGTCTACAGTGAGCAAAATTTGAGCGCTGGCGGAATCAGCCAGATTGGGATTTTCGGCGCTGACCTGATAACGGGCGATGACACTATCGCCGTTGACATTCGTATAGGAGATGAAAAATTGTCTGTTGGCTGCGTAATAGGGATGAAAGGCGATGCCTAACAACCCCTGTTCCGAATAGCCGCCACTGTACACTGCATCGGGAACGAGGGTGGAAATATCCAGAAATGGCACAGGATTAAAGTCGCCATTTTCCACTACCAGCACAAAACCCGCCTGTTCAATGACAAACAAACGCCCTGATTCATCATTGGCATGAACGATATTGAGAGGGTTGTCGAGATTATCCACCACCTGCACCCACTCATACACGCCTGTGCCAACACCAACGGCGGTTTCATCGGTATTGACCAGACTGGCTAAACTGCCATCGTTTAAGGTGCGGAGATAGGCAATAATTTTGAAGATGTCCTCATCGGTTAAATTGGGATTGCCCCCCAAAGGCGGCATGAGAATCCCGGTGGTGTTGAGAGGATCGGTCATATCACGGCCTTGATGGATAAAGGCCAGCAATTCCTCGTCGGAGAGACTTTGCACAAACACATTGTTGGTCAGTTCTTTGCCGATGACCACATTGCCCGTGACTTCGCCACTGTTTAAGCCGTGACAGGAGGCACAGGTGGCTTGGTAGAGCGTCATGCCCTGCTGAATCATATCAGGAGCATAGGTCGGGGTAGCTTCTTGCATGGGAGGCGTAGCGCTAATGGAAATACTCGTCCCCATCAGCAGCACCAAGATTCCACTCAAAATCAGAAAATACCAGTAAATTCGCTTCAAGGAAGTTCCCTTTCGAGAAGTTCATTTTCCGTGAGGTAGGCCGCTAGTTGTTCGGCTAAAATCGCGTTACCAGTGGCATCCAGATGAAAGTCAAAGGCATGGTAAACCGTTTCGCCATCCTGTACCGCCGCTTGAAAAACAGGCAGTAAATCCAGACAGTGCCAGCCATTTTCCTCACACACCGACAGCAAACGGGTACGACCTTCACCCATATCGGCCAAAAATTCGCTACTCAACTTCTCAGGCGTGTAGACTTCTTCTTTGGTCGGAATTAGCACAATCACGATTTCCGCACTCAATTCGTTTTTAGCGATTTCATGCGCTTCTAGCAAAGCGGCAATGCCACGCTGCCACCCATGTTCCACCGATGGATAGCCAAAATCGAAGGCATTGAGTTCATCGGTGAAAAAAATCTGGCGATTATCTACCGTGGTTACAAAGCCATGTTCATCGGGCGGATTTTCTTGTTTATAAAGCCAATCGCGGAACAACCGATAAACAGCCGAATATTCCGCGAATGTGCCGTAATCCTTGGCGGTGGTCGGTTGGGGTGGTTCGGGGAGGGCTTGCACAACCCCTTGCATCCGGTCTAAATCGTAGTCGTCTTTAAAATCGTTGCCGTACCACTGCCAGACAATCACTTCGGGTTCAAGCGGTTTGACATAGGGTTCGATAAGGCTTTGATGGGCGGCTGTACCCGTCCCCGGTTCCCCCAGATTCATCACGCTCCAACCATAGTCCGAGTGGAGTTTTTGTACCCAACATTCCTCAAAATCTGTCCAGCAGAAAGTGAAAGAATCGCCCAGCGCCACAATTTCTACAGGCCATTCGGGAGGATTGGTACGGAAACCCACGGGCATGTCCCATAAAGCAATCGTGTCAAAGGTGAATTTGGCATCGCCCCATTTGACCGGGTAATCGGCATGATTCGGGGCAACCATCGCTTGATGTTCACGGCTCAAGACATAGGGAAACGGGGGAACAAGCCGTTCTTCATTCCAAGGCACACGGCGGACATGCTGAATAATGCTCTGGGCATCTCTGGGGATAAAATCGTAGCCAACACGCAAAAACACTTCGACCATCACCCATGCAATGAGCAACCCGAATAGCATGGCTGCAAGTCGTTTAAAAATGTCCGCCACTGGTGTTTTCCTTCACAATCACGCCGGTAGTGTATATCATGCAGCGCTGATTTTCTACGCTGTCAGGTAAACGCGGGGTAAAAAGTTTGCTTCTCGGCGTTTTTTTCATCACAATATATAATCTTACGCTATTGTATTCATGTTCTTGAGGAGTTATTGCAATGCACTTGCGGAAAATCCTTTTTCTGACGCTGACAGTTGCCATGTTAGCGGCGGGAATTATTGCCCTTAGTCCGGTGAAAACAGCCGATGCGTGTTTGCCCTGTTTCTGCTTCAATGATCCGATTCAACCCGTCAACTGCTACGGTAAATTCTCCGTGTTTGCCATCCCGCGTACCGATTATCCCGGTTTTGATATTCAGATTTTGACGTTGGACGCACGCGGCAATGGTCGTCAGGTGATTTATGTGACGGCGGAACAACTGGCTAAACTGCCCAAAAACCCCGAACAGCATACCTTGATTGCCAAATGGAAAACCATCGAACTCTACAAACTGACCTATGGTGATTATCAGGTGAACGTGGGGCCGGATGAATTTAACGCGGTGCATGTGCTGATTTTCAGCAGTGGCGACGCACATCGGATTGAAGAATCAGGTTTCCAAGCCGGGCCAGCCCCCCAGAATTAATGACAAGGGGCATGGGTTGCCCCTTGTTTAACTGTTGGTGAAAACGGAATGCCGGAAATTCAATTCGATAACCAAACAGTTTCCTATACGATTACCCGCAGCAGCCGCGCCAAACGCATCAGCTTGAAAATTGATGCCGCTCATGGCTTACAGGTGATAATGCCTTCGCGTGCCAAAGCGGATGTCACCGAAATTCTGCGGGAAAAACAGCAGTGGATTCAAAAACATTTACAACGGTATGGGTCGCCACGCCGCTACATTACGGGGGATTCACTGCCTGTCTACGGGGTTGACCATCAGCTTGAAGTGGTCGACTCAGCAGACTCAGCGCGGGTGTCTGTATCCAAAAAAGAGCAAATTCTGCTGGTTAAATTACCTGTCCAACTGTCTTATGAGAGTCGGCGGGAAACGGTGCGCTTGGCGCTGGAAAGCTGGTATAAACGGGAAGCCAAGCAATATTTACCCCCCGAAATCGCCCGCCTTGCCCAAAAGTTCGGGTTTCGCTATCAAAATATCACCATTCGGGGACAAAAAACACGCTGGGGCAGTTGTTCTTCACAGGGAAATCTGAATTTTAACTGGCGTTTGGTGATGACCCCACCGGATGCGATTGAATATGTCATCATCCATGAATTGTGTCACTTGAAAGTGCCTGACCATTCTGCCCGATTCTGGCAGTTGGTGGCTCACTACAGCCCCAATTATCAGGAATATGTAGAATTACTCCGCGTGCGTGCCAACGATTTTAATTTGCTGTGAGGGGCAGACCACGCTTACCCCTCACAAACCGTCGCTAACTAGGCAACTTCAAGTTCCGTGTTTTCTAATAGCGGAATGTTCAATTTATGAAATTCGGAACGCAACTGCGGAAGTGAGTCGCGTTCATCGAGTTCTATCACCAGCGCGACTTCATTTGTTTTGAGATGTTCAGCCAGCGTCTCAATCTGGTCGCTGCGAAAACCAGCTTGCAAAAGCATTCCCGCGATTTGCCCGGTGAAGCCACCGAGTAAACCACCCACGACAGCACCCGCCCCAATTGCCAGAATCGGGCCAATGCCGGGTAAAATCAACGCGCCAAAATGAGCAACACCGAATGCGGTCATGAGTGCGCCAAGACTGCCCCCCGCTCTACGGCCTTCGCTCAAAGAAAATTCATTCGGGTTGACAACGACCATTTCTCCTGTAGCTGCTTTGGCAACCGCCGCAGCTTTCCCCACTTCGACCAGATTTAGCTTCGCCAGATGATCAAGCGCCTCCAGAACCGATTGCCGTGAGGGAAAAATTGCGATGAGTTTTGTGGACATGATTATCCTACCCTGTTTGAATCAGGTTGCATTTTCATTTGCCAGTATAGTACCGGATTTGGCAAAAACAAGCGGGTTCTATGGTACAATTTCCACATATTTCCAAGAGAGGTTTTGGCATGGCGGCACGATCCAATATCTGGCAACTTCGCGCACAGGGTAATGTAGATGGCATTGTGAAGGCGTTAGATGAAACCGACCCCAGTGTACGCCGCCGCGCTATTATCGCCCTACGGGATATGAAAGCGACGGAAGCGCTGCCCCGTCTCAAACAATTGGGCGAACGGGAATTTAACCCGGAGCTTCGTACTTTGCTGCAAGAAGCGATTGATGCGCTCGGAAAAAAGAGTGACGCTTCTCCTGTGGTTGAAAATAATGACCGGCGTACTGAACTTCTCAAACAACTTCAAACTGGCAGCGACGGTACAAAAATTACCGCGATTCGGGCGTTAGCACAGCTAGAAGACCGCACTGTGGTTGAACCACTGGTGGTTGTGTTCCGCACCCCTTCCCAAGCGCCGGCGGTGCGTTTGGCTGCCGCAGAAGCGCTGCTGGCTTTGGATAGTGCGCCTGCGTCGGTGTCGCTGCTGGGGGCGCTGCGAAAATCAGAATGGCAGGTGCGGCGCAATGCGGTGGCGGTGTTAGGGCAGTTGAAAGCCGATTGGTGTGTTGAAACCTTATCCGACGTGCTGCGAACCGACCCCCATCCGATGGTGCGGAAAACCGCCGCCGCCGCGCTGCGCCATATCAACACACGGCAGGCAAGGGCGATCCTCAAACAAAATCAGGACATGATTATGGCGCTGCAAAGTTCAGGGCAGACTGGCCCGTTGCTCTCTGCGCCGGAAGAAGTACGCCAATCCGAAACCGAAAAACCCGCCCAAGAAGATAAAAAAAATTCGTAAGGTCTACTGGTCAGTTTTTTCGTTCAATTCCAAATGTTCTGCCATCAGACGGATGGTTTCTTCGCTGAGCATGTTGCTGAGTTGGTTCATTTCGAGGGTGCTGAATTTTTCATCCTGCCCCAAAATTTGCTGCAAACTGGCACGTTCCTGTGTAGTGAGCGATTCTTTGGCATTAAAGGCTTTGGTAAAAGCCATTTGCTGAAAAGCAAAACCCCCGGCGATGTTGGGGAGTGCCATGCGTCGCCCGTCGGCTGTGACCAATTCATCCGTTGGCATGAACAAACTGAGGGTTAAAGCGGCGACCCCTACCCACTGCACAGTTCGCAGCGATTCATCTAGTACAAGGAAGGCCATCGACACAGCAACGGCACTTTCGGCAGTTGCGATGAGGGCGGTTTTTAATCCCCCAACGCTTTTGACACCCGAAAACAAAAATAAACGCGAGAGGGCCATCGTGAGGGTCATTGCGCCCATTGCAAAAGCAGATTCCGTTGAAAAATGGGGGGTAGAGGGGGC
Source organism: uncultured Anaerolineae bacterium (assembly GCA_964639245.1). Classification (GTDB taxonomy): domain Bacteria; phylum Chloroflexota; class Anaerolineae; order Aggregatilineales; family J027; genus SB15. The sequence continues at coordinate 294,722 of CAZXCU010000004.1, read as the reverse complement.
AAAAACACCGTAAACCAACCGGAAAAGTACCACCACGCTTGCCATGGCGGTCATGACATACAGGGTTAAGGTGCGGGCAGGCATTTCGTATAAAATCCGCTGGCTCATGACAACTGTTCCCGCGAAGAGAATCGCGTTGCCAGTCATCAACCCGACTCCTAACCATGTGCTGCTGCCCGTGATGCCCCCGGTGATGAACAACAGACCAAGCAAAGCCACAAACACACGGCTGAGGGTTTTTATTCCAAACCGTGTCCCGCCAATGCGGGTGAGGAGCAGGACAAAAATGAGATAACTGCCATTGAGAAGCTGGGCAACCGAAGCATCTAGCAAATCGAGGCCGGAATAATAAAAAATTGAGCCAATCCCATTGGTTACGCCAATTGCAACACACGCCAACAACCCGGCGGGATAAATGTAAATGTAGGGTCGCCAGAAAAGGCGATAAAATCCCCACAGTACCAGCGCGACCAACACATTTCGCAATGCGGCAACCGTGAGGGGGTCTGTGCCACTTGACAGCGCAATTTTCCCGAAAATAGGCGAAAGGCCTAAAAAGACAGGCGATAGAATGACGGCAATTTGCCCAGATTTATTTTCATCCATAGCCTGATTGTAGACCTATCCGCAAAATTGCGCTTGTTATGACTATTTAAGCGCCTCAATAATATTTTGCAGCAAGTCTTCGCTCAGGAATGATCCTTTTCGCAGCAGGGTATCAATTTGAGTGTTCAAACGCTGCACCTCACGAACACTCAATTCTTTGGCGGTAATGACGATAATCGGGATGTGGTTATAGCGCTCATCCGTTTTGAGGGTATCAATCACCTGAAAACCGTCCATTTGTGGCATCATTAAGTCAGTGATGATTAAATCGGGGCGGATTTTTTCGACCATCTGCAAGCCTTCTGCCCCATCTTGCGCGAGATGAACATTGTAGCCACCTTTGGTTTGTAAAATACGCTGGAGCAAACGGGCTGAGTCGATATTATCCTCAATCACCAAAACCTGTTTGACTTTTGGCCCGACCATTTGCAGGGCGGAAATCAAACCTGTTTCGGGCAATTGACGGCTCGGTTCAATGTCAGACAAATCCACCTGTTTTGCCCAATCGTCTCCTAAAATATTTTTCTCCACCGGGAAGGTATGACCGGAACAGTTAAAGACAACGACCTCATCGGGTTTGATTTTGCCTTCTTTGACCATTTTGATTAGTCCGGCAAATGCCACCGCTGTAGCAGGTTCGACGGACACGCCATCAGTTTGCGCCATGATTTTGGTCACATTAAAGGCTTCCTGGTCGGAGGCGCTGGCGGCTGCTCCCCCATATTTTTGCATGAGTTCCCACAAAATCTGATACGCACGTCCCGGATTACCCGTGCTGAGGGTGGCAATCACTGTGGTAGGGTCTTCGACAGGGACAGCCACAGAGAGTCCACTGTTAAAGGCTTGAATCATGGGGTCGCAGCCACTCGATTGGACAAGGCCAATCGACGGCACTTTATCCACCAAACCGAGTTCCATCAATTCTTCAAAACCTTTAATCACCCCGATAGGCCCCATCCCACCACTCACCCCCTGAATAAACCAATCGGGGGAGCGCCAATTTAAATCCTCCGCGATTTCAAAAGCCATTGTTTTCATGCTTTCCATGGCGGCAATGCTTTTGATGCCTTTGTCATAGAAAATGCCCTTGTGCTGGGCAAAACGCGCAGCCATTTCTTTGGTCTGGTCATAAGTTCCGGTGACTTTGATGACTTCCGTACCATAGATCGCCACTTCGCGCATTTTGTCGTTGGGAACACGGGTGGGTAAAAACGCCCATAGCTTGATGCCGGCCCGTGCAGCATAGGCAGAATATGCGATGGCAACATTGCCTGTGCTGGCAACCACCGCATCTTTAATCCCTTGCTCTTTCATGACGGAGATAGCGACAGAGGCTTGTCTGTCCTTAAATGAATTGGTTGGGCCTTGGCGTTCATCCTTAAAATAGAGGTGTTTGAGACCGAGCATTGCGCCAAGATTGGGCATGGGAATTAAGGGTGTTCCCCCTTCGCCCATGGTGACGATGTTTTCTGCCGATTTTAGGGGCAGCAGTTCGCGGAAACGCCACAAACCCGGGCGGCGCTTTTGCAAAACATCCACCCACCCACACCGTTTAAGTGCCTCTATATCATACTGGGCATGGAGATAATCTTCGCCACACACAGGACACTTGGGTAAGGGTTTTTCATAGGGCGCATGATAGCCGCAGTTGGGGCAGTGAAGATGAATTTGTTGTTGGATGACAGAAAATTCTGTGTTGGTGTACGGGGCAGTCAGCATAGAATAATCCTGAAAAAATAAATGCTACAACCAAATATGACTGATGATTGTAGCATTGGCGGGGTTAGGATGTGATTTTAGGTTTATTTGGGTTGTGAAACTTTCAAATCCACTTCCTTGATAGTTTCGGTTAAATCGTCAGGCAAGAAGGGTTTGGCAATGTATTTAACCACCCCTAAGCGGTTGGCTTCGGACTTGTTATCGTTCATGCTGCATACTACGACTGGAAGATCTGGCAGCGTTGCCGAAAGCCGATTCAGAACTTCCCAACCCCGTCCCTGAGCCATGTTGACATCCAAGATCACGGCTAAACAACGGAAAGTCGTTAATTTTTCCAGCACTTCGTCTGGCTTGGTTACACCAATCACTTCATATCCCACACGACTGAGGTAACGGCGGTACTGGTTAATCATGTCCACGTCATCTTCCACTGCCAGCACAAATTTGGGCGCGGGTGGCAGTTCCAGTGTCGCTGTTTGTGGTAGTTTCATGGCATCCGGCACTTCCGATGGGTCGGTAGGGATGGTGACACTGAAGGTTGAACCCACCCCCGGCTCACTTTCGACCTTGATTTTCCCACCCTGCAATTCGACAAGCGACTTTGCAAGCGGCAGCCCCAAGCCTGTGCCTTCGGCGGAACGGGTAGTGGAATTGTCTACCTGCTGGAACGATTCAAACAGTTTGTCAAAATCTTCCTGCCGAATACCAATCCCGGTATCAGTAACGGAAACTTGAATAAATTTGCGCCCCTCTTCATAAATCGTATTCGCAGAGGTGGTGATACTCCCGCGTTCGGTAAATTTGGCTGCGTTAGAAACCAGATTCAGGATAATTTGACGGGTGCGGAATTCATCGCCATAGGCCAACGGCAAGTCGGTTTCGATTTCGGTGTACACCCGGATGTCTTTTTCTTTGGTCAAGCCTTTGGCAGAGGACATCACGCCTTTGACCACTTTAGCCAAGTCAAAGTAGTCTTGGGAAAGTTCCATTTTGCCCGCTTCGATTTTGGCTTGGTCAAGGATGTCGTTGACCAGCCCCAGCAAGTGCTTCCCACTGTCATGAATAGTTTGTAAATCCTGCTGCTGCAATTCGTTAATTTGCCCGTCAATCCCTTTGAGGATAACGCGGGAGAACCCGATAATGGAGTTCAAGGGGGTACGAAGTTCATGACTCATGGCAGCAAGGAAATTGGTCTTGAGTTTATCCACTTCGCGTAGCCGGTCATTGGCATCTTGCAGTTCACGCAGTAACCGCGAGTTCTGGATAATGGCGGAAAGCGAACTGGTTAGCGCTTGGAGCAAACGCAGTGTATTTTCATCAAACTTGTTGGCGCGTTCACTTTCTAACACCAGCACCCCGATTAATTCATCGCGGGTGATGAGAGGGACATAAATGCCAGATTGAATGGTCTCCCAGCGCGGAATGTAATTGCGTTCGCGGCGAACGTTGCTCACCAAAATCGGGTTTTGTGTTCGTGCAACTTCGGCGATAACATCCTGTGAATTAGCAGGGATGTTGGGAACCTGATCGCGTTCCAATGTCTTAAAGATGCTGGCAATTGCGCCGGCTTCAAGGTGACTGGCGGCAGGATTATACAGATAAGGCACAACCAGCGAGGCTTCCATCTGGTGCAGCAGCAAATCACTCACGCGCTGCAAAATCTGGAGCAATTCTTCGGATTCGGTGGCTTCCACTGTTACATGGAACAGGAAGCTCATTTCCTCACTGCGGCGCTGCGAGAGTTCAAACAGCGAGGCGTTTTCAATCGCAATCGCCAATTGGTCAGCAAGTGTCGTCAAAATCCGCACATCTTCATCGGTAAATGCACCGGGTTGGTTGGATTGCACATCCAGCGCCCCCAAGATTTGCCCTTTGGAAATCAGCGGCACAGCCATTTCGGAGCGTGTATTGGGCAGATAGGGGTTGGGTTTGTGAATCACCCGTGCATCGGCGGTATCTAGGGCGATAGAAGGTCGTCCATACAACGTGACTTGCCCGATGACCGAGCGTGACCCAATCGGGAGGAAGTGGTGGATGGCTAACAGTTGCCGTCCTGCCTCACCGGTTGAGGCTTTGAGGATGGCGGTTTCATCCTCGTGATTCATTAAAAATATCTGCACATGGTCGTAATTAAAGGTGTCTTTGATTAAATCCACCATTTTAGGCAGCAGTTCATCCAATTGCAGAATCGAACTGGCGGCTTGGCTGACCTGGGCAGAAGTGGTCAATTGGCGGGAACGACGCTCGGACTGCTCATACAAGCGATTGTTTTCCAGCGTAATTGCTGCTTGGTCGGCTAGGGATTGGTAGATGCGGATTTCGCGTTCAGTATGGACACGCGGCTCGGCTGACCCTAACAAAATTGCGCCAATTGGATTGCCCGCAGCAATGAGCGGCACAATCACAAAGGAAGAAATATCCAACGCCCGATACCCCATGCGGGCAGTATCATCTAGGGATGGTTCTTCCATGACATCATCCACCCATAAAATCGTGGTGGTGGAGATTTGCTCCCAGCTTGGGAACTGTTCGGCGGTAAAGCGCATCCCGGTGAGGTCAACCGCGTCGCCGCGTACCCAACTGGTTGTGACTTCCATAAGGGTATCGGGGGAGTTCCAACTTTCTGTGAGCAGACTGCATAGGAGTGCTTTGTCTACAGATGGGTCGGCGGCGTAGTCAATGATGGCTTGCAAAACCCCTTCTTTGCTTTCTGAATTGGCGAAAGCGCGGATGGCTTGGTAGAGAATCCCGGTTTCTTCCAGCGAGTCTTGGGTTTGTTTGAACAGAATATCATTTTCGATAATGTAGGCGGTGGAATCCGCTAACATACGAATGAACTGCTGTTCTTCTTCCATGAGATTGCGAACATGTTTAAAGGCAATGTTGAGCCGCCCAGTAGGTTGACCTGCGGCACGGAAGGGGACAGAAGCGACTGATTTATAGGGCGATTCCGATTCGATAAACGCCCGCACCAAAGGAATATTCAACGGTGCTTCGGCAATATTATCAATGAAATACTGCTCACGACTCAAAATATCAAGGTGATAATCTTCGATGAGGGGCAAAGAAGGATGGTCAAGATCAAGGTCGTCTTTTGCCCAAGAGACTGCATGATTCAGCCGCGAGAACTCTTCAGGGTCATCAGACAGCACCACATCAATCCGGTCTGGTTCAAGCAATTGCAACTGTGCTTGCAGAATTTCTAGCGCGTCGTGAATGTCCTGTGCTTCGGCTATAGCACGACTGGCGCGGTAGAGATTGGCGGTGGCTTGTAGGGCTTCCTGTGTACTTTCAAACAGCAGCACTGCATCCAGCGCGATGGCGGCTTGGTCTGCCAAGGTCAGTAAAAAGCGGCGTTCGTCCGGCGTAAAAGTCCGTTCTTGTTCAAAGGTTGCCACAATCGAGCCAAAATATTGATTCCGCACATCCAGCGGCATAACCACCAGCGCATTGACCCCTTTTTCGCGGAGTTTTTCGGCTTCTTCTTCGGTCATACCCGGCAAGGTTTGAATGTTGCGCGTGGCAAAGGTGAAATTGGATGACCCTAAACTGCGGTCAGGAATGAGGATATGACGGGGAATTTCAATCGTTTCAAGCGTTAAATCGGGACGCAGAGGCCAGATGCCCACCAGCGACGTTTTAATCTCACCACTGCGGCTTTGCTGCTGAAGGGTGATATAGACTTTGCTGGGGGTGAGCATCTGCATTTGATGGATGATGGCTTCACTAATGCTCGACACATCATTGGCCCGCGAAACCGCCCGTGATGCTTCATATAATTTGGTGGTTTCACTCAGGCTGTCTTGCAGCGCCCGTTCCAGTTCCCGCAATTCAGTAATATCTTGATAGACGGCAACCGCACCAGTGATTTGCCCTTGGGCATCACGCAAGGGGGCAGCGCGTGACATCAGATCCACGCTATGCCCATTTTCTTGAACAACCACCAAATCCTCCGCAGAAAACACCTGTGCGGATTCCAACGCTAAAAAGATGGGAAGTTCGGTTTGGGGATAGGCTTCAAAGGTGCGGGCGCGGGCAACTTGCAGAACTTCTCTAAAATTTCTTCCAACCCGAATGTTATCGCCTAAAATGCGGCGAGCTTGCCCGTTGGTGACTTGAATGACCGCGTTTTTATCCACCACCACCACCGCAGTCGGCATCGTGTCAATGATGGCTTGGAGGTTTTGCTGTTCGCTGGCAACCTGCTGGAATAGGCGCTGGTTTTCTAAGGTAATGCTGACTTGACTCACAAGGCTGGAAATAAGCTCAAAATCACGTTCATCTAAGTCATTGGCAAGGGCAGGCCGCCCCACCAGAACCACCCCCATCAACTCTTGTTTTTCATGATGAATGATGGGGGTGACGACATGCTTGCCGAACATCTGACGGGCTTCAAGCGACATTTCCGCTATGTCGTTCGTCAAGATTTGTCTTTTTTCGCGTGCGGCTTGGGTAATCGAGTTTCTATCTCGCGTAATATCCAACATGTCTGGCAGCAGGAGACCGGTTATATCATCGCTATGAGCGCTCACCCGTTTGAGGGTATAGCCATCAGGCTGCATCACCCCCACCCACCAGTGGGTAAAATTGCCGGGGCGGGCAATAGTCGTAAAAAGTTCACCAAACCCTTTGTTCTGGTCAGATGAAATCTGAGTGGTTAATTGGCTGGCTTCAGCAAGGGCGCGGGCGCGTTGGGCTTCTTCTTGAACTTCGTGGAACAGGCGGGCATTATCGACCGCAATAGCGATTTGGTCTGCTAACGATTGCAGCAAAGCAATATCGCTTTCGTTAAACGCTGCTCGTTTGAGGCTTTGTACATCCAAAGCACCGATGATGCCGTCTTTGGAACGCAGCGGCAGCGCCAATTCTGTGAGCGTATTGGGCAGAAGTTCATTGACTTTATGAATGGTATCGCGGGTCGTGTCGCTAACCAAAACGGGTTTACCCAGTGCGGTGACTTGCCCGATCACGCTGGTACTGCCCACAGGCAAATGGTGGCCTTTGGCGATGAGCGCTTTGCCCACTTCCCCGGTGCTGGCGCGGAGTTTGGCAAGTTTGGATTCTGCATCAATCAAAAAAACTTGGGCATGGTAAATATCTTCAAATTGATTTGCCAGCAGTTCAACCGTGTCTTTCAAGAGAATTTCAAGGTTACGACGGGCAAAAATCTGTTGGGTCACAATCGCGCTGGTTTCATTCATGATCAAGCGGCGGCGTGTTTCTTGCAAAACACTTACATCCGAAGCGACACTGACGCTTTTTGAAATAAACCACGCTACCACACCATAAAGGAGACTCAAACCCAACATCGCATAGGTGGTGATTTCGGCAGGCAGTTCATTGTTATAAACGGCATCTACTTTTACCAGATTCAAGATAAACACAACAATGGCAAGAACACTCGCCCGCAGCGTATCTTGGATGGATAACACTAACCCTGAAAATGTGACTGTAATCCATAGAATGGAAACAAAAGTTACCCCCACGGTGCTGGTCACAGAAAGGGCTGTCCAGAAGCCCGCAATCACATAGAGCCATGCTGCTTGGCGAAGATTGCCCCGTTGAATCATCACAATGGTATAGCCAATGAGCAGAGCCGCAGAAGCCACCCCCACAATATATATGGCTGGTTCATCTTCAACGGTTGAAAGCACATAACTGGCTACTTGGAATAAAAATCCTAACACCAAGATAGCAGATGAAATGGCTGCCAAACGATAGAGGGTATAGGCACGCTGTTTATCTACCAAGCTGCTATAGGGGTCTAGGCGAAAAATCGTTTGCATCACCACCACCTTTTATAGGAGTTGTTCCTATCCGTTAGTGCCATTCCCAAACGGCCTCGCCGGAGAGCAGGCGTTTAATCTGTTCAGGAAAGCGGTCTGGGTCAAGCGGTTTGCCCAAAAAGCCATTAAACCCCGCCGACTGCGCTTTTTGCATTTGTTCTTCGCTGGCTTCTGCGGTCACTGCCACCACAAGGGTATCCTTGAGACGGGTGTTGGCACGAATTTTTTGCAGCGCCTGATACCCGTCCTCATATGGCAGACGAATATCCATCAAAATCAAATCAATGCGCGGCAGGGAATCCGCAAATTGGACAACCTGCCAGCCTGAGGTTTTCCATTCACAGCGTTGTACGCCCATAAAGGCCAACATACGGGCAATGAGGACAAAATTGGGAACATTATCTTCTACGACAAGGACATGTGCCTCTGATGGGTCAATCGGCTGTGGTGTCCTAAAGTTCTCGTTCATGCAATCATCCCTTATGCTTAGTTGGTATTCTGATGTAAAAAATGGGCAATTTCACGCGGGAAGGTATCAATGTCAATGGGTTTTGGAATATACCCATCGCATCCGGCGGCAAGCGTTTGCTCCCGATCCCCCTTCATGACATTGGCGGTAACAGCCACAATAGGGATGTGCTGAAGGCCATCAATTGACCGCAACCGCGCCGTTGCCATGAACCCATCTACTTCAGGCATGTTAATGTCCATCAGAATAATATCTGGGCGATGTTCCATCGCTAGTGCGATGCCTATTTCGGCGCGAGCAGCAGAAATCACCCGATAGCCCTCCGCCTTTAGGACTCGCTCCACCAAAACACGATTATTGTCGTCATCCTCAATATAGAGAACTAGAGCGCTCATGTTTGCTCCATTGGCTACCTCAGAGTGTAGCATAGGTTAGCTTATTGTCGGGTTATAGATCCCCAACCTCTTCTAAAAATAAATCAAATTGGGGGTGTCCGAAAGGCCAGCGCTACATTTTTCACAAAAAATTAGCGGTTGTTCCCAACGCTTCTTCGACTCAGAACTGCGGATAGAGGTAACACGCGCCTTCAGACTGCCATACAAGTTTTTACAACGCCGCTCTAATGCCCATGAAAAATCTTTAGGCCGGATAGTGTATAGGTGGGTCGGTAACCCACCCCATCCATTTTGCAATCCGTGATCATTGTTAAACAGCATAAGAACAGCGTTGAAAGGTATCCCCATTTCAAGTTGCTAGCGATTGCTAGACATCGGCATAATAACATGCAAAAAGTCGTCTCGCCCCACCGGACGGACTACGCCGGGGTTGCCCGCGCCGTTTGTTTCCAAAACCACTTGGTCTTCTTTGATGACGTTCAGGACATCAATCAAAAAGCGGATATTGAAGGAAATTTCGATTTCTTCCCCTTCGACAGACGCATCGACCAAACCGCGATTATCGCCTTTTTCCTGAGAATTTGCTGTGACTAAAATGCTGCCCGGCCCGGCATCAGCAGGATTAATGATAATTTTAGCGGCAAAGGCCGAATCTTTCGCAAAAACTTCGGAACGTTTGCACGCCCGCAGCAGCTCGTCGGTGTACACCTGCGTGAGAGTTACATGCTTACGCGGGATAATCGCTTGATATTCAGGGAAAGTACCTTCAATCAGACTAGAGACAATATCCACATCTGAAAGATGGAACATGACCTGATTACGTCCTTCAGGAAGGGAAATCAAGACCTGATGGTCATTGTCGCCAATAATACGAGCCACTTCGGTTAGGGTGCGGGCAGGGATGATAATTTGGGTTGGTGTTTCGACGGGAATTTCTAATTCGGCGTTCCGCACCGACAAACGAAAACCATCTGCCGAAGCCATTGTCACCGTGCTGTCTTCAAAGCGGGTCAAAATGCCGGTTAACACGGGGCGGTTATCATCTTTGGCGGCGGCAAAATCTACATGCCCGACCATTTCCTTAAAAATATCGGAGGGAATGGCAACCCCGCGGGTGCTGTCTGCCGAAGGGACAAGCGGATATTCGGAGGCATCCACACATTTAATATTGGCGGTGGTGCTGCCACATTTTAAATTCATGACTTGGTTACGGGTATTCAAGGATAAATCGACCCGTTCGGGCGATAAATTGTTGACCAGATCGAGCAGCGTTTTGGATGGGGCAGTGGTTGCGCCTTCTTCATCCACCTTTGCGCCAATCCAGCAGGTAATACCTAACTCTAAATTGGTGGCGGAGAGCTTTAAACGCTGATTGTCCGTCGCAATCATCACATTCGACAAAACAGGCAAAGTGGGGCGAGAAGGCACGGCCCGGTTGACGATGCTCAAGCCTTTGTGAAGATTTTCTTGTAAAACCGAAACGCGCATATACCTTACAGCCTCAATCGTTATCTATAGGGAAATTAGTACCCGTTATTATAGCATATCGTCACGACAGGGCTAACAACCATTTGGGATGGCAATATCTTGTTGTTCGCTTTCTGGCAGCAGGTTATATTGATAGTGGAGTTCGCCCGTTACCGCGTTTTCGCCAAATAAAATTTTGGCGTTGTGGACGTTCATCCCCGCCCCAAAGCGCCCGATGAGGTTGAGTTCAGGAATGAGCCACGCTTCTGCCCCCAAGATTTCAACGGTGCTGGGCTGTGTCTGAAAAATGCCTATTTGCAAGTTATTTACATCAAAACCGTACTGGTAAGCAGGCATCTCGTGGATGGTATCCACCTGTCCGGTAGGAATCCCTAAGGTGAATCCCCCCACAATTCGTCCGGCGGTCAGGGTCGCAATTTCCTGTGCAGCCGGATTATTGATGGTACAAATGCGGTTGGCATCCACCAAGTAAAAATCATTTTCAATCCGCACTGCTTCGATCCGACTCACGCCGCCAGAAAGCGCATCGCCTTGAAATTGCAGCAGCACCCGCCGCCGCCGTTGGACATTATCTTCCCAGACATTCATGATGAGATAACCGGTGGCTGCTTCCCCGGTAGCAGTGTACTGCCCGTTAAAACTCACGGTGATTTCGACGGCGAGTTTTGGCTGCTGCTCGCGGTTAAAGTCAATCGGGTTGAAGGCGATGCTATCAAAACCGGGGGGAGGCGCATTCTGGGTTTTGATGATGGCGGTTTCAATCGCTTCGGGTTTGGCCTCTGTGGGCAAGGGGACAGAGGATTCTTGTTGACGGCAGGCTGCCAAAAACAAGACAAACATGAGGCAGAAAAAAATCAATCGATACATGAAAATCTCCTAGCTGTAAGCCATTAGCAGTGAGCTATCCGCAAAAGCATCGCCTTTGCCTGAAACCTAACAGCCAACACCTAATCGCTACCTGCTATCATAATCGAACCTAGCCAGCAGCGCGATATTGTGGGATAATCTGCTTATCTATTCGTGAAATCTTGAACAAAACAATGACAGACGCAGTGGTTCTCAAAAAGAGAATGCGCCTTCAAGCCTTAGTGATGATGGCTGCGGCTACCTTCATGGGGGTGATGGGCATTTTATTTGTGCTGGCGGGGGGTGTCCCGGACAAGCGTTTTTTGCGTGTGGGTGAAAAAGTGCCGGGGGTCGAAGTCCCCGATGATTTTGAGTTGACGGTGTTTGCCAAAGATCTGTCTGCCCCGCGTTATCTGACGGTGAATCCCGCAACAAATGTCCTGTTTGTCGCAGACAGAGGCGCAGGGCGGATTGTGGCATTGCCCGATGACGACGGCAACCATGTCGCAGATAAAACCATCACAATTGTAGAAGGCTTGGCAATTCCAACTGGCTTGGCCTTCCATGATGGCTGGTTGTACTACGCCGAAGCCAATCAGGTCAGCCGTGTGCGCTTGGATGAAAATTACACGGTGCTGGAAAAAACAGTTGTCATTGACGATTTGCCCGCCGCACGGAATGAACAGGAAGAAATTAGCAATATCCATGCCCTGCTCATTCATGAAAACGAAATTTACGTGACGGTGGAGGCCAACTGCGCGGCCTGTGAACTGACCGATTCACGCCGGGCAGCCGTGCTGGTTTACAACTTGGACGGTAGCAACGAACGCATTTTTGCACGCGGGTTGTATTATCCCATGGCGTTGGCGGTGAATCCCATCAACGAGCAGGTCTGGGTTGCGGTGCAAGGTCGTCCCGAATTAGAAGAAAATGTCCCCGAAAGCATTTATGCTATTCGAAATGGCGATGACGGTGGGTGGCCTGCCTGCCATGCGGGAACGCTCATTGACCCGAAAATGGGCAGCGAGGGAGCATGTGAAAATGTCCTGCAACCCCTCACCAAACTGGATCCGCAGGGCAATATCACAGGACTTGCATTCTACACTGCGCCGAACGCACCAGAAAAATATCAAGGCGATGTGCTGGTGGCAATGCACGGCGGGGTAACACATCAGGGCAAACAGGTCGGGTTGAACCTGCTGCGATTGGATATTGACCCAATCACAGGTGAATTGGTCAACGACGACTTTGAATATTTTGCGGAAGGTTTTTGGTTGAGCGAAGAACCCGGCGATTTACGCGGGCGGCCTTGGGGCTTGGTCATGGCGGGCGATGGCATGGTGTATGTCTCGGACGATGATGCAGGCGCAATTTACCAACTTCGACTCAAAAACTAATTTTGACGAAACCTTGCAAATCCAGTACATTTGTAGGGCGTTGTGAAACTTGTCACATTGACATATCTTTATTGTTGATTTAGGTGTGGGTGTATGGCGGTAGCGAAAAAACCTGAACACGATATATCTATTAATTACCCGTTGGTGATTGTCGCCGTGGTGGTGTGGACGGTCATCAGCGTGGTCGTCGGAATTTACGGGGCAGAATGGTTCATGGCGGATGCCGCGTCGGTGGAAGCAGACGCGATAGACAATTTGTTCCGTTTTATGCTCGGTATTGGGACATTCATCTTCCTGCTGGTCGAAAGCTGCATCTTTTACTTTGGTTTCAAATATGGCCTGATGCGCGATAAGGAAGATACCAGCGATGGGCCACCGATTCACGGCAACAATACCGTTGAAATCGTCTGGACTCTTATTCCTTCGGTGATTGTGTTTGTGCTGACGGCGTACAGCTTCCAAGTGTTGCTGGACACCACCGAAGCCAAAGACAATGAACTTGAAATTGGTGTCACTGCCCAGCAGTTCTTCTGGACATTCCAATATCCTGATGAAGAATTTGATCTCAAAATGAATCACATTCTGGTCGTGCCAGAAAGTGAAGCCATCAAACTGAGTATGCACAGCGAAGATGTTATTCATGCGTTCTGGGTGCCAAATTTCCGCGTCAAACAAGATGTCATGCCGGGACGCACCACCGAACTGCGCTTCACCCCCAATGAAGCCACGGGCCTGCCCGACCCGGCTGTGATTGATATTTACGCGCCAACCTTAACGGTGGATGAATTGGATGCACTCGATTTCGGGTACGATATTGTCTGCACCGAATTGTGCGGGGCGCTGCATGGGCGGATGCGCGGCAAGGCTTTTGTTGTGTCGGATGATGAATACGAGCTTTTTCTTGAAGGGCTGCGCGAAATTGAACGGGAAAAACAGCGCCAACTTGAAGAAGCACTGCAAAATCTGGATGCACTCAAGGAAGCGGGACGCGGGTTATTTGCGGAATATGGCTGCAATACCTGTCACCAGCTTGACGATGCCAATTCACTGAATATGGGGCAGGGCCCTTCGCTGAATGGACTCGAAGTGCGGGCTGCCAACGACCACCCCGATTATGAATCCGCACAGGATTACATTCGCACCTCGATTATCAATCCAAATGCGCTCGTTGTGTCCGGTTATCCTTCTGGCTTGATGCCACAAAACTTTGCACAACGTATTCCAGAAGATGAACTCAATATTCTGGTCGAATATCTGGCAGCACCGAAAGAGTAATTAAGGAAAGCACACTTATGGCTACCAATGCAGTTGGGGTTTATGAAGGCGCAAAAGCACACGGCGCGGAGGAACGGACAAGTTGGTGGGAGTACCTGACTTGGAGTACCGACCATAAAGTTATCGGTATCCAATATGGGGTTACGGCCTTCCTGTACTTTCTGATTGGGGGTGCGTTGGCGCTGCTCATCCGCACCGAACTCTGGAACGCGGCGGCGGGTGATATTGCCGAAGGTTCAAATTACAATTCCCTGTTCACCATCCACGCCACGATTATGATTTTCCTCTTCATCGTGCCGATGGGGGGGGCGTTTGCTAACTATGTCATTCCGTTGCAAATCGGCGCGGCGGATATGGCTTTCCCGTGGTTGAATGCGTTTGCTTTCTGGCTTATTCCTCCGGCGGGCTTCATTTTGCTGCTCGGCTACGCGGTTGGGCCTGCCGAAGCGGGTTGGACAGCCTATCCGCCCTTGAGTACCTTAGCGCGGGATGGTCAGACCTTGTGGGTTATCGCCATTCATTTGCTCGGGGCATCGTCCATTCTAGGGTCAGTCAACTTCGTGGTCACGATTGTTAATCTGCGTGCGCCGGGGATGAGTTACTGGCAAATGCCCCTGCTGTGTTGGGCAATTCTGGCAACGGCGTTGCTGTCTATTCTGGCGACACCCTTTTTGGCGGGTGGTTTGACGATGCTGCTGTTTGAACGGATTGCAGGGACATCGTTTTTCCAGAATCCCGGCACCAATGAAGGCGATGTCCTGCTCTGGCAAAATGTCTTCTGGTTCTATTCACATCCCGCAGTGTATATCATGATTTTGCCCAGCATGGGGATTCTCTCCGAAGTGCTGTCGGTGTTTTCGCGCAAACCCATTTTTGGCTACCGTGCCATTGCCATGTCCTCCTTCGGGATTGCCTTCTTTGGCTTTTTGGTTTGGGCGCACCATATGTTCTCCAGCCTCAGTCCGATGTTGCGAATCCCCTTCATGATTACTTCTATGATCATCGCGGTGCCAACCGGGATTAAGATTTTTAGCTGGCTGGCAACCATGTGGAAAGGCAAGCTGCGGTTGCAAACGCCCATGCTGTTTGCGATGGGTTTCCTTTCCATGTTTGTGATTGGTGGGATTAGCGGGGTCATGCTCGGCTCGGTTCCCGTAGATGTTCACATGCACGATACCTATTTTGTAGTGGCACATCTGCATTTTGTTTTGTTCGGCGGCAGCGTGTTTGGGATTTACGCCGGGTTGTACTATTGGTGGCCTAAATTCAGCGGGCGCATGATGAATGAAACTCTAGGAAAAATCCATTTCGCATTTTCCTATGTCGGTTTCTTCCTGACCTTCTTCCCGATGCACTTTTTGGGCGCAAGTGGGATGCCGCGCCGCGTGGGATGGTACGCCGAAGAATTCCAAGATTTGAACCGTCTTGCCACAGTGGGTTCGATGATTTTGGGCTTCTCGACCTTGTTTTTCCTCGCCAATGTTGCCTATGCCCTGTTGTTCGGCAAAAAAGCGGGCGCAAATCCTTGGCAAGCCCTGACCTTGGAATGGACAGTTTCTTCACCGCCGCCCAAACACAATTTCCTTGAACAACCCATTCCTGTGTCTGACCCCTACTGCTATGGAACAGAAGAAGCCTATGCCTATTTGCGTGGTGAACGGCCTCAAATTGCCTTACAGGGCGGACACCATCACGCCGATACACTTGCAGATGAACCTGCTGGAGATTAACGAACCATGCCGAAAGCCCTTGCTCCTCTGATGCTCCCCGGTTTTTTCCGGGCAATTGCTGGATTTATTGTTGGCCTTGTCACCACCTTGTTGGTCGCAGGGCTGATTCGACAAAATTTGCTGGGAACCCCGATGTACTTGATCGGGTTGGAATTACTCAATGACATTCCCTTTTTAGGCGATGCAGGCGCGTTCTGGAATGACCAAGCCACCTTCATGTGGGCGATGTTCGGTGGGGCGCTGGGTTATTTGTGGGGTGCAGGCGCGATTTATGGCGCAGTCCCCACCAAATTGCCCGAAACCGCGATTGTGCCGCGTATCCCCTCCGACCCGGATGCTCCGCGTGTTAGCACCAACCCGCTTGCCCCTTTGATGGGCGCGTTGCCTGCCCTGGCGGGGCTTTCCGTGGCTTTGGTTTTAGTCGCGCTGCTGGTGGGGTTGATGCCCTACGCAGACTTTTTGCCCAAACAGCATCAAGTTAGAGGCGAAGAAGCCGATACGTCGGAATATGGCGAAGGCACCATGAATATTGTGGGCTTGGTCGAAATTTCTGGCCCACAAGAAATTAAATTTGCCGCGTTTGCGTTCATTGCGATTAGCGGGGTGATGGGAACAGCACTGTTTTTGGCAGGAATTTTCTATGTGCTGAATTTGCAAATTAAAGGCGCAATTGAATCTCCCCCCGACCCCGAAGCGGGTGCGAACTTTCCACCCTTCCGCTATGGTTTGGCGATTACCCGCTTTTTCACCGATTGGGCGCTGGATGTGCTTGGGATGGTCGAAAAAACCGTTCGTCCACGTTAAGCTGTCACAATAAACTGCATTTTCACAAGACCCGCACACAGCGGGTCTTTTTGTTTTAGACAAATGTCACGAAATTTGGGTGAGGGTATTCAGTACAAATTGCTTGCGTGGCTGTTCCTCCATCGTTAGACTCATGCTGCATAAGGTTAAAAGGAACGAACTATGCTTCGCTTTCGGTATATTTTGATATTGGTAGTCTTATTGGGTTTGCCCATGACGGCAGCTTTTGGCAGCGAAACGACAGGCGATACCCCATCCACTGTCGCACAGGACGAAGAATTTATCTTCGGGATGATTCTGGTGGGGCCGCACGATGATCGAGGTTACAGCCAAGCCCACTATGAAGGCGGGTTGTATGTTGAAGAAAATATTCCCGGCGCGAAAATGCTCTGGGTCGAAAATATCAACAGCGCCAACCCCGACAGACCGATTGACCTTGTGGTGGAAGATTTGGTTGATCAGGGTGCAAAGCTCATCATCGCCAATTCCGACGAATACAAAAACGACATCAACACGATTGCTCCCCTTTACCCTGATGTCACCTTCTTGCACGTTTCCGGTGATGCCGTGTTGACCGGAGAAGCACCCGAAAACGTAACCAACCTGTTTGGTCGGATGGAATACGGCAAAATGATGGCTGGCTGCGCGGCAGCGTTGACCACCCAAGCCGGCAAAATTTCCTATCTTGGCCCGCTAATCAATGACGAAACCCGTCGTCTGACCGCTTCTGCGTATCTGGGCGCACAATATTGCTACGAAAATTATCGTGGGATGGATCCCGCCGAATTAGAATTTGAAGTGGTGTGGATTGGCTTCTGGTTCAATATTCCCGGTTTCACCCTCGACCCCACCGAAGTTGCCAACGACTTCTTGAACGGTGGTTCGGATGTCATTATCTCCGGTATTGATACCACCGAAGGGATTGTGGTCTCCGGTCAGCGTGCGCGGGAAGGTGAACAAGTCTGGGCGATTCCTTACGATTTTCAAGGTGCCTGTGCAGAGGCCCCCGAAATTTGCTTGGGTGTGCCGTACTTCCACTGGGGCCCGGCCTATGTTGAACTCATTCAGTCCATTGTTGACGGTACATTTGAACCTTCATGGCAATGGCTTGCCCCCGATTGGTCAGACATCAACAACCCCGAAACCTCGATTGTTGGTTTCGTAAAGGGTGAAGGTTTGTCCGAAGAAGCCGCGGCTCAGTTGGATGAATTTATCGCCGGGTTAGCTGATGGCAGCATCAATTTGTGGACAGGCCCGTTGAATCTGCAAGATGGCACCGCCTACCTTGCCGAAGGCGAAGTCGCCACCGATGAACAAATCTGGTATCTGCCGCAACTGCTGGAAGGCATGGTTGGCGACAGCGTACCCGCCGAATAGATTATAAATTTCTCGTGATTAGTTTTTAGTTGCATGGATACCTTCAACCCTGCCCGCAAAAACGGCGTTTGAGGGTATCCAGCCGCATCACTAAAAACTAATCACTTATTACTGGAATCTTTCATGAAATTAGAATTACATCATATCTCCAAGACCTTCGGCCCTCTCAAAGCCAACAATGACATCACCTATCCATTTGAGTCGGGGCGTATTTACGCCGTATTGGGGGAAAACGGGGCGGGCAAAAGCACCCTCATGAAAATCATCTCTGGCTATCAACAGCCAGACGCAGGCGGGCAAATGGTCATCAATGGTACGCCCGTTGTCATCCAGTCGCCCAGTGATGCGCTGCGACATGGTATCGGCATGTTGTACCAAGACCCGCTGGATTTTCCGCCGATGACTGTTTTAGAAAATTATCTGACTCTGCATCCCAAAGTCGGTTTTTTGCCGGACTACGCAGCAGCCCGTCAAGAACTTTTGAGCATCGCACAACGTTTTGGTTTCAAACTCAACCCGGACATGCTCATTGAGGGGCTGACCGTGGGCGAACGCCAACAGCTTGAGATTGTGCGCCTGCTGTCGCTGAAAATAGGCTTTTTGATTTTAGATGAACCCACCACCGGTATTTCCGAAGAACAGCGCCAGACTCTTTTTGCGACGCTCAAACAGCTTGCCCGCGAAGATAACCTGACGATTGCCCTTGTTACCCACAAATTAGCCGATGTGGAAGAATTGTGTGATGAAGTCTTGGTGTTGCGCCATGGACGGGTTGTTGGGCAGGCCACCATGCCGATTCGTCCCGCCGAGTTGGTCAAAATGATGTTCGGACAAGCCCGCGAGATGGAAGGGCAAAAATCGCCTGCCACACGCACGATGGCATGGGTCAAACTAACATCTGGCGAACTGCCTGACCCCGATACAGACGTGGGCTATGCAGGCAAACCGATTTTGCATGTCGAGGATTTAAATTTAAAAACCCGTTTGCTGACGATTGAAAATATTCAATTAGATGTTCATGAGGGAGAAGTTATCGGCTTGGCGGGTTTAGATGGCAGTGGGCAAACCGAATTTATGCGCCATTGCGCCGGACTCAATCGGGTGTCATGGCGCGACCATCTCACCAGCGGGATTGCTTTTGCTCTTTTATTGACTTTATTTGGTTATTTAATGGACGATACCCTTACTGTTTTTACCACCGCTATGCTCATCATCGCTGGCCTGACCCTCGCGCCGATTGCCCTTGCCATCAGCCGTTCGTTGAATGAACGCGCCGAAAATATCCAATTTAATGGACAGGCGACGCGCTGGGTTAATTATCGAGATTTGCGCGAACGCGGCTTGGCCTATCTTTCTGCCGGGCGGTTGGAAGAAGGGCTTGTGGCGGGGATGACCTTGACTCAACATTTTGCGCTGGCAAAACTCACTAAATATCCTTGGGTCAATTGGATGGCCTCGCTTCGCAACACCCAAGAAGGCATTAAGCAGTATGATGTACGCGGACAGGCGTTTAGCCCCATCCAAACCCTCTCCGGTGGCAATCAACAACGGGTAGCGCTCGCGTTGCTTTCGGAACATCTCAAACTTGCCTTTTTAGAAAATCCGACACGCGGATTAGATGTCAACAGCGCCCGGAACATCTGGCATTTGCTGTTGGAACGGCGCAAACATGGCACCGCAATTGTGTTTAGTTCACCTGATTTAGATGAAATCGTCGCCTACAGTGACCGTGTGCTGGTCTTTTCATCGGGGCGCTGTACACTGGTAGACGACCCCGCCAAAATGAATCGGCATGATTTGGGGTTGTTGATTGGAGGGTTGCATGACTGAGTGGCAGAAATTTTTTAGGAGCGCCTTCCTCAATGCCATTGTTGGCCTGCTTCCCTTGCTGGCGGGGGTGGTTACGGCACTCATTTTAATTGCCATCGTCCTCGATTATGAAGGTTTTACCATGCGCGAGGTCTGGAACGCCCTCTATGATGGTGCATGGGCAGATGATGGCAAAAAACTGCGGGTACTGGTGAGCTGGATGCCCCTCATGTTGTGCAGTACCGGTTTGCTGCTAACTTTTACCACAGGGCTATGGAACATCGGGATTGAAGGCCAACTCACGATGGGCGCGATTGGCGCAACTGCGATTGCCCTTTTTATCAAATTTGATTCGAAAACCGTTCAACTCGCCGCGCAAATTGGCTTGGCCTGTGCCGCAGGTGCAGGATGGGCTTTACTTGCGGCGATCCTTAAGACACGCGGCGGGGTGAATGAAATTTTTGGCGGGGTAGCGCTCAATTTTATCGCGGCGCTTTTTTCTGCTTTTCTGATTAGCGCCCCGTGGGCTCCTGAACGCGGTGGCACAGGCAGTCGGACTGAGGCGTTTGATGAATTTACCCTCCTTCCATCCCGTGTGATTGGGCGTTCTCACTTGAGCAATACCGCGGTTGCCTTAACCGTGGGTGGATTTATCTTGGTTGCCCTGATTCTCTATTTTTCACGGTTTGGTTTGCAGCTAAAAGCTATAGGTAAAAGCGAACCCTCTGCCCGTGCTTTAGGGATTCCCACCGAACGCAATTTATGGCTGGCGATGTTGTTCTGCGGCGCATTAGCCGGGTTGGGCGGGGCAATCAAGGTGCTGCATCCCCCGATTGGACAGCTTCAACAAAATACCTCCGGCGGCATTGGCTTTTTAGCCTTGCTGGTGGTGCTGCTGGCCTCCATTCGCCCATGGCTGGTTCCGATTGTGGCGTTTGTGTTTGCCTTTTTAGCCACCGGAGCGCAGCGTGTTGAATCCTCATTACAATTGGATGCTGCGCTGGTCAACGTGCTGCAAGGTGTTCTGGTGCTGGCAGTGCTACTTTTTGATGGCATCCGCCAGCGTATTCAAGCCGAACAGGAAAAACGGGCGGTGGCGGCACAGGCGGCCTCCCGCGCTCAAGCTGCCGAAGAAGCCTTACACAAAGTGAAGGACGCTGTACCATGAACGATGCGCTCATTCAAACCTTAGCCGAAATTGTGGGGGCAGCCACCCCGCTTTTGATCGCCTCGCAGGGGGAACTGATTACCGAACGGGCGGGTGTGGTCAATCTTTCGTTAGATGGCTCTATTGTCCTTGCAGCGATGGCGGCTTTTGCGGTGGCCTACGAAACCGACAGCACTCCCTTAGGCATTTTGGTTGCCATGCTGGTGGGCATGTTAATTGCCATTTTAATCATTACCGCCAATGTCACCCTCAAGGTGAATCAAATTGCGCTGGGGTTTGTGCTGACCCTGCTGTGCGCCGATTTAAGCGGTTATCTGGGGCGTTCCTACACCGGGTTAGAAGCGGGGCAAATTGAAATCCCCTACGCGCCCATTCCGCTTTTAGAAGATATTCCCATTCTTGGCGAAATTTTCTTCCAGCAGAATTTAATGGTGTACTTTAGCTATGTGCTGGTCGTCGCGGTCTGGTTCTGGATTTACCGCACCAGCCCCGGGTTATCCTTGCGGGCATTGGGTGAACGTCCATCAGCAGCCTATGTGCGGGGTACACGGGTACAAAGGCAGCGCTTTTTATATGTGGCGGTTGGTGGATCGCTGGTTGGATTGGCGGGCGCAGCCTATTCATTGGATGTTTTGTTGGGCTGGCGCGAAGGACTCACCGTGGGGCAGGGCTGGATTGCCCTTGCGATTGTCATTTTTGGCACTTGGAAGCCCTATCGGATTTTGCTCGGGGCTTATTTAATTGTCGGTCTGCGTTCGCTGGCCTTATATTTACAGCGACAGGATACCATCAATTTGCCCATTCACATCCTCAACATGATTCCTTGGCTGCTCATGCTGTTGACCCTCATGTTCGTGGCAAGTGGGTTTGCGAATTATCTTGTTGCGGTGCTGCCACAAAATTGGCAAGTTCCTGCCCGTCGCTTTTTACGTTCCGACCCCCCTGCCGCGCTGGGACGCGCCTTTGAGAAGGAATAAAGGGTGGACATCGTAGAACAGAGCCAGACTCAGCTTGTTTTAAACGGCGGGCGAGTCTGGTTGGTAGCAGGCAGCGCGGTGATTTTAGGCGCACTGGGTATCCTGATTATTTTATTGGGATTCGGGCTGCCCACCGCTCTTGCTATCCTCATCGGGTTAGCCTTGATAGGCATAGCGGGGGGGATTATGGCCTCGGTGCAAATTATCACATGGACATTTGATAAAAAACGCGGCACGCTGGAAACCCTGCACGAAGGATTAATAAGCGCCAATCGTCAGCAGTTCACTCTGCGGGACATTCGCACCATCGAAGCGGAAGCCTCTCCGACTCAGGCGGATAAATTTCGTCTGACGTTGCGCGATAAAACCGGCAAAATCACCCCGCTTGCCCCGCGCTATTCCCTTTCTAAAACCAAAGCGGATACACTGGTAGCAGCCATCAATAAATTTTTAGCCCATTGAAAGGTGATGGATGCGCCCATTTTTCATCCTGCTCATGTGTCTGTTGCTGGTCAATCCGACCTTTGCACAGGACGAAACCGCTCCACCGATTGTCCCGACTCCTGTGCCACGTGAGTATAAACAAACCGAAATCAATGCGATGATGAGCCTGATTCAAGAAACCTATGGCATCGGGTTTGCCTACCCTGCCGAATGGATTGCCAACGATGCCAATGAGGTCATCTGGCTGACGGACAGCTTGCATGAAATTTATCAAGCCTTGAATATTGCTTCCGCCTATCTTGTGTTTTATGGGGATGTCTCCCAAGAAACCCAACCTGCTGAATTTTTCCGCCAGCACTTTGACCAAGCCAACATCCTCATTGACCGCGCAACCACCATTGACGGCGGTTTCTGGGGCAATACGCTGCCAATGTATGAAAATAGTCAGGTGATTGGCTATACCATTCAACTCACCTATCAGGGGATGAGCGGCCCTTTTGTGCTGATTCATGAACTCGGTCATGTTTTAGACAATCTGCTGCTCGAAGCGCCGCACCTTGCCTTTGCCGAAACGCTGGGGGGGGAATGGACGACAGAGAATTGGATTCCCGGTGAGGGCTATAGCGGCAACGAAGGGTTTTTTCCGCGTGGGTTGGGTGGGCCAAACGAAGATTTTGCGGATACCTTTGCCAACATGCTCTTAGGCTACCTCACCATAGACAATATCCCTGTTCGGTTTGAATTTATGGAAGAAAATCTGCCGGTGTGGTTAGCGGCGCTGCGCGAACTGGCTGACAATTTATGATATAGTAGAAAAGAGAATTATTTTTAAGAAAGTTTAACCGATGCCACACTTTCTTCCTGAACTGCACGGTTGGGCGTTGGATGCGGAGGGAATGCCCCTTCCAGTAGGCATGGCGTTAGGACGTGCCAAAGGTTATACCTGCCCATTGTGTGGGGGGGGAATGCGGGTCAAAACCAGACAAAACAAACACTACTTTTATCATGAGGCCATTGACCCCTGTTCGCCCTATGAGGCTGCCATCAACGCAGGTGGGCGCTGGCTTCTCCATACCTTGCAAGCCTTTATTGAATCGCGAGAAAATTTCCCCGTTACGTGGCTATGTGACATGGAAAGCTACCACGCTGACCTGTTCGCGGGCATCACCTCCGTAGCCGAAAACCACCTGATGCCCTTTGGAACAGCCGATCTTGGCTTGTTGGATGAAATGGGTAATTTAAAGATTGCGCTCTTTTGGCGGAATGATGAGAGCGAACTTTGGCATAAATTTTCTTATCAGGGCGTGCCACTCATTCTGGTTCACCAAGAGAATTTTTTCAGTGGTCAGGTGAATCCTACCTTTGTCCTCAAAAGCGCAGTTATCGCTGGTGGATGGTGGTTAAGCGGACAAATCGATTTCTCCGACCAGCTCATTGTCAACCCAGAAGAAATCCGTCAAATTATCCAGTTGATGGTTCACGAAGTCCCATTTGTGTATTATGAGGCACTTGAACGGGTGGAAGGCCATACCTGTGTGTTACGCTACAACGACCAATTACTCTGGCTACCTGTCCCTCTTTTTGAACTGGTTATCGGCGGGACACGCAGCCAGATTCGCAGCAATTTAGTTATCCTCAAACAAAAATGGGAACAAAAAGACAAAAGTACCCTCGAAATTTTTCATGTAACCCACACCAAACGCGATGGCAGCAAAGACTATGCTTTTGCGGTACGACGGCAATTTCCGCAGCTTTTTGAACCCCAACGCAGCACTATTTCGGTCAATGCGCTGAATCCCAATGCGTCTGCCAAAGAAATTGCCCGTGAACTTGCCACCCGCTGAACCTATCGCTATGAAGGTTGACACCATCTACCAGATAAGCTAAGATGGTAGACAGTGACAACCTGTAGGAGTAGGCTGGAATGTTGAACCAAAATTGGCGCAAAAAATATGGGACGTGGGCAGTCGTCACCGGTGCGTCGGATGGCATCGGGCGTGAAATGGCGTTGTGCTTAGCGGAGTCCGGCTTCAACCTTGTCTTGGTTGCCCGTCGCAGCGTCATTTTAACGCAGCTTGCAAGTGATCTTACGCTGCGTTTTGGTATCGAAACCTGCGCGCTGGAGGCTGACCTTACCCAACCAGAAGCCATCAAAAGTGTGCTTGAAGCAACGCATGGTTTAGAGGTGGGGCTGTTTGTTGCCTGCGCCGGGTTTGGCACGTCGGGCTGGTTCATTGAGTCCACTCTTGAAAATGAATTGGCAATGCTGGATGTGAACTGCCGTGCTGTTTTAACCATGACTCATGCCTTTGCCCGTCGCTTTGCCCAACAGAAACGCGGCGGAATCGTGCTAATGAGTTCGCTATTAGCCTTTCAGGGTGTGCCGCGTGCCGCCCATTACGCTGCTACCAAAGCCTATATCCAATCTTTTGCCGAAGGACTGCACGCCGAACTCACCCCTTTGGGTGTGGATGTGATAGCTTCTGCGCCCGGCCCGATTCAGAGTGGATTTGCTGCCCGTGCCAACATGCAAATGGGCGTGGCACTTACCCCTGACCAAGTTGCCCTTGCTACCCTGCAAGCCCTCGGCAGAAAAAGAACCGTTCGCCCCGGTTGGTTGTCCAAATTTTTAGAAGGTTCGCTGGCAACCCTGCCCCGTACCGGACGCACATGGGCATTAGGCAAAGTGATGCAAGGGATGACCGCCCATCAAAATTCCTGACCCATATTCCGGTCTACTGAAGGAGCAAATCCTACTTTTTTTGATGGCAACCCTTGGATAAGGTAAATTTCCTGACCAATCCATGGAAAGTCATGTGTGATGACCCACCGAAAAGAAAAAAACCAAGATGTCCGTGAGGCTTGTATCCAAGAATCGCTGGCAATCATTGAGGCATATGGGGTTGAAGCCCTCAGTTTGCGGGAAATTGCCCGCCGTCTGGGGGTGTCCCATCAAGCGCCCTACAAACATTTTCCAAGTCGTGACCATATTCTGGCGGAAATTGTCAAACGAGCGTTTGAAGGATTCGCCAACTTTCTTAATGAGCGTCCCATCACTGGCGATCCTCATGCTGACCTTGAATCGATGGGGCGTGCCTATTTACAATATGCACTGGCACACCCCTTACAATACCGCCTCATGTTTGGCACACCGCTGCCCAACCCCGCCGAACATCCTGCCATGATGCACAGCGCCCGCCATGCCTTTGATTTGCTGCGAGACTGCCTGACCCGCATGAAAGTGCAAGACGCTGATTTGGAGGCAATGTTCGTCTGGTCTACCATGCACGGATTAGCCAGTCTGCTCCAAACCAAAGCGATGGATACCCTTGCTTTGCCAGAAGAAAAATTGGTAGCTACTGTCAATCATACCCTGCTACGGATTGGCACAGCACTTGGCGTTGCACGATAGCTACAGTGGCGGGTTTTTGGCGCTTCTGCTAAAGACACATTTCCCATCTTCCTTTAAGCTACAAAGAGCGAAGGCTACAAAGGAAGAAAAATGTTTGCTGTTATCGCTGAAGATGACCCTGCTCTTGCCGAATTATTCTCCAAAGCATTTATTTACGCGGGCTTTGAGGTAGAACGAGTCCATACGGGCGATCAAGTTATCCGCCTGATCAACCGTACAAAACCGCATGTTCTCATTTTGGATATGGGGCTACCGGGAAAATCCGGGTTAGCAATTTTAGGGGCGCTTCGCCGGAGCGGACAGCATCAGTATCTTAAAATTATCGTCGTGACAGGCAACCACTTGGTCGAAAATTATCCAGAAATGCAGGCGGTGGATTTGTTTTTGCTCAAACCTGTTAATATTCAGGAATTGGTCAAATTTGCTCAACGCCTTCACCAACCGCCCTGCTGAGGTAAACAAAAAGCGCAGCTAATTCAAATCGCTGCGCTTATGAGTGAGCCTGGAGGGACTCGAACCCCCAACCAAGTGCTTAAAAGGCACCTGCTCTACCTTTGAGCTACAGGCCCACAAGCAAAAAACATTCTAAGAGAACGTTATCGCTAGCACAAGCCCCAATTTCGTGAAAAGAAGAAACAGCAAGGCCAATCTATAAGCCGCGTTCTGTCCCTGCAAGCAGGGGGTAATCATCTATCTAGGACGGTGTTTGCACATCGCCTCCAGCGGTCTACCCGGCGCTTCAACGGAACGGGTCGCCCCTCACGCCTGCTTGACCTTGCTCCCGGCGGGGTTTACCAAGCCATGCCTGTCACCAGACATGCTGGTGCGCTCTTACCACACCTTTTCACCCTCGCCCGTAGGCACTCTGTTCTCTGTGGCACTTTCCATCGAGTTGCCCCGTCTGGCTGTTAGCCAGCGCCGTACCCTGCGGAGCGCGGACTTTCCTCGTCGCAATTGCGCCGCGATCACCCGATTGCCCTTGTTGTTTCATCCCTTAGTGTAACAGAAAACGTGTCAATCTTACGTAAAAATTGCTATTTCCCCTAAAAAAATAGCCATGGTAGGTCGACAACACGCTTGACATTCCCCGCCGATTTTCTTACACTTTGAATTATGAACACATT
This sequence comes from uncultured Anaerolineae bacterium, assembly GCA_964639245.1. Lineage (GTDB taxonomy): Bacteria > Chloroflexota > Anaerolineae > Aggregatilineales > J027 > SB15. The sequence goes on along the minus strand of CAZXCU010000004.1, from coordinate 267,896 downwards.
TCATTTCGTGATGATGATGGGTAGGTGTGCTGGCTGTAGTCAGAGGAATGACAACGGCAGATAGCCCTTGCCGCGTTGACAGCCAGCACAAACCGTCGGAAGTTCCGGCGGTTTTTTGTTTTCTCTCAGGGTAAGATTCACACAGTCAGAAAGGAACATCATGTCAGAATATATTCATGTTTCCGTCGCATGGCCATATGCCAATGGCGACCTCCACGCGGGACATCTCGCGGGATGCTATATTGCATCCGACATTTACGCCCGCTATCACCGTCTACGGGGAAATCAGGTGCTGATGGTCAGCGGGTCGGATGCTCATGGCACGCCTATTTCCGTAGAGGCGGATAAGCGTGGCATTTCGGCGGAGGAATTATTTACCCAATACCACAAGCGATTCTTAGAAACCCAGCAGCAGTTGGGTATTTCCTACGATTTATTCACCCATACCGACACCGAAAATCACCACAAAATCGCGCAGGATATTTTTTTGCTGCTTTTGGAGCGCGGGCATCTCTACCGTGAAACCCAGCAGCAATTTTACAGCGAAACCGAAAAACGTTTCCTCCCTGATCGTTATGTCGAAGGTGAGTGTCCGATTTGTCATTTCCCAGATGCCCGTGGCGATCAATGCGACAACTGCGGGAATCTGCTCAATGCGCTGGATTTAATTAACCCGCGCAGCAAATCGGATGGCAGCACCCCGGTTATTCGGGAAACCGAGCATTTTTTCCTTGATTTGAGTCGTTTTATCTCCCAGCTAGAAGATTATCTCAACGATAAAACCTACTGGCGTGACCAAGTGCGGAATGAACCTCTGAGCAAAGTCAAAGATTTGCGCGGCAGACCCATCACCCGCGACATTGATTGGGGGATTCCCCTCCCATTGGACGGAGAAGAGTGGACAAGTAAACGGATGTACGTGTGGTTTGAAGCGGTGATGGGGTATCTGACTGCCAGCGTAGAATGGGCAAAAAATATCGGGCAACCCGACGCATGGAAAAATTGGTGGTACAACCCGCAGGCGAAAATCTACAATTTCATTGGCAAGGACAACATTTTGTTCCATACCATCATCTGGCAGGCGGAATTGCTGGGCATTTCGGGCTTATATAACGATGACGGTGCTGCCCCGATGAATTTGCCCTATGATGTTCCCGCCAATCAATATCTCAATTTGGAAGGGCGGCAGTTTTCCAAGAGTCGTGGGTGGTACATCAGCGCCCCGGATTTATTAGAAAACTACGACCCTGATCCGATTCGGTTTTATCTGACCGCCAATGCTCCTGAATCGAGTGATACAGATTGGAACTGGGAGGTCTTTGTTGCCCGCAATAACAATGAGCTGCTAGCGAAATGGGGGAATCTGGTTAATCGGGTGTTGAAATTTGCTATAAAGCATTTTGATAGCCAAGTGCCAGACCCGGGACAGTTACGCCCGATTGATGAAGCCATTATCACTAAAATTGAAGCTGGATTGGAAAGTGTCAACCAACTTTACAACACTGTTAAATTGAAAGATGCCCTGCAAGCGGCGGTTGCGCTGGCAAGTGAGGTGAATGTGTACCTCGAAAATGCGCCGTGGTTTGGTGACACCATTAAAACGGATAAACCCGCCGCCGCCACCACTATTTATACCGCGCTGCGTTGTATCGATACTCTGAACACGATTTTTGCCCCTGTGCTGCCATTTACCTCCGAACGGGTGCGGCAGTATCTGGGTTACGACACGCCGCTGTTTGGCGACCTGCGAATTAAAACCTACGCCGAAAGCACCCGCAGCCATGATGTTCTTGAATATGACGGAACCACCGCAACGGGAAAATGGGAAGTTTCGCGGCTTCCTATTGGACAAAAGCTGCGTGAGCCAGACACGATTATCAAAAAACTGCCCCCCGAAACGGCGGCAGAAGAACGCGCCAAAATGGGGCTAAGTTAAACTGCTTGGTCGGGGTGGAAGAGCAACCGCCCCGACTCCTTCAATTTACACCGCTTCGCCTTCGCCAAGTGAGGCTAAACGCTGTGCTTCGTAGTAGGTGGTGATTTCATCAATAAAATCGTCGAGTTCGCCTTCCAACACGCGGTCAAGATTATATTTGGTCATATTGATGCGATGGTCAGTGAGACGATTTTCTTTGAAATTGTAGGTGCGGATTTTTTCACTTCTGTCGCCTGTGCCAATTTGCATTCGACGGGCTTCTTCCTGCTCTTTGGCTTGTTTTTCCAGTTCCAATTCATACAACCTCGCCCGCAAAATTTGCAAGGCTTTTTCGTAGTTCTGGTGTTGGCTGCGTTGGTCTTGACATTCCACAACCGTATTGGTGGGGAGATGGGTTAATCGTACCGCCGATTCTGTTTTATTGACATGCTGCCCACCCGCCCCGGAGGAACGAAACACATCACGGCGTACATCGGTCAGGTTGAGATGAAAATCAATATCGTCCACTTCAGCCAATACTGCAACGGTGGCGGTGCTGGTGTGAATGCGCCCCTGACTTTCAGTAGCAGGCACACGCTGAACCCGATGCACACCGCTTTCGTATTTCAAACGGCTGTACGCGCCCTTGCCGTGAATTTCAAAGGTAATGGTTTTGATGCCACCCACGCCGGTATCTTTGGTATCGGCAACTTCGAGTTTCCAGCGCCGTGCTTCGCAATAACGGGAATACATGCGGAACAAATCTGCCGCAAACAGGCCCGCTTCATCCCCGCCTGCGCCTGCCCGAATTTCAACAATGACATCTTTATCATCACGCGGGTCTTTGGGCAGCAGCAGCAATTTGAGTTTGTGTTCCAATGCTGGCAGCAGGGGTTCAAGCCGTGTAATTTCATCTTCTGCCATATCTGCCATCTCTGCATCTTCGCGCAGTTCGTAGGCTTCCTCAAGCTGTTTCCGATATTGTTTGTAATGACGGAAATTCTCGACAATTTCCTCGATATTGGATTTTTCGCGGGAAAGCTCTGCCACTTTTTCATAATCCCCAGCCACATCGGGTTGTCCCAGAAGCTGTTGAATTTCGTTGTACCGTGCTTCAATGCCTGCCAGTTTATCGTCTAACATATGCCGTCCAGTAAAAGATGTGTGTATAAAGCATCATAGCAAAATCGCGGTACTTTTTCTATGTAGCGTCTTGGTAGGCTACCGAATGTTTTCTCTCGTTATGCGAGGGTGGCGTAGGCACGCACCGGAAAGGCGGCTGCCCCTTCGACCTTGACGGGTGCGGCATGGAAAATGAAGTCTTTGCCAATAAGGGCGGGAAGTCCGGTCAGGTTTTCGACAATCAAAATATTGGCGTTGAGCAGGGTGTTATGCACGGGGCGAGTCGGGTCTTGCTGGTTATCAATGGCGAGATAATCCACCCCTACGAGTTTTGCGCCCTGTTCGCGCAAATATTCAGCCGCCGCCCGCCCCAAAAAAGGATAGTGGTGATAGCGGTCTGTTCCCCAATATTCATCCCATCCGGTACACAGCAGCACCGCCTTACCGGAGACATCCACTGCTTGCAAGGCTGCCACGCCAATCAATTGATTTTCCTGCAAAGGGCGGCAGTCAATACACACTCCCGGCAGCACGCATTGTTCGAGTGTTAATTCATGAATCTGCGCCGCCCCCGGCACAAAATGATAAGGGGCATCCAAGTAGGTGCTGATGCTGGTGATAAACTGAACCCGGGTGACTTCACAGGAGCAGTTTTCGTACCGTCCAGATGCGGCGGCCTGTGCATGACTCATATAGGGCTGAATGACCGGTTGCGGTACACTGGACGAAAAACGGGGCATCTCCATGGAAAGGGTCTGGGAAAGGTCAATGAACTGCATTTTAGGTCTCACTTTTTATTCTCAGCCTGAATGATAGAATATAAACAATCAATTGAGATATCTGAGTTTAAATTTTAGTGTAGTTGAAAATCTTTAGACATCCCGGACGGCACACTACGCAGATGCCATCCCTACGAGCCGATTTTCTCAAAATAGTGGTGAGCTACCTGTGACTTCTCCTAAAGCTGTACCTGTAATCATTATGCTTTTGTGTCTTGGGTGTGTGATTGGCGGAATTGGCTTTCTACAGTTCCTCGAAACTCCCTGTGAAGCTGGCAAGACATATTTTCAGGTACATATTCCGCAAGAAGCAACTCAGAATCAATGTGTGTACAATGGGATTCAAGGCGTGGAGTATTATCTGCGTTTTGACCTTCCCTCCAAGAAATTTTCTGATTTTTTGCAAGAAACTTGCTTTGTAAATACTTCCACTCTCAGTGAAGATTACAATATAGCATTTCTGAGTTTTTGGGGAAAAATCGCTTGGAAAAAACAAACTTGGTGGCATCCTCAAAATGCTAGCGATGCTATAAGCGGAAGTTGTTCGGTGAATGATACACATCAATTACATTTATTAGTAGATATAAATAATTATGAAAAATATACTCTCTATATCGTTGGTAATGCTAGCTAAATTACATTGACGCATCTACTTTTTAGCCTGTATATTTCCCACCAGAATTAGTCAGGAAAATAGTTTGACTACGTTTCATTTCGCTATCATCGGCGGGGGATCAATTGGCACACGCCACGCCCGCAATTTAATTTCGCTCGGTCAAAAAGTCCGCCTCATCGAATCCTACCCTCTGCAAGCCGAAAATTTGCGCCAGCAGGGATTTGCTGTCTACACGGATTTAGACTCGGCTTTTGCACCAGAAGTTGACGCGGTGCTGGTGTGCAGTCCAACGATTCACCATCTGGAGCATACCCGTTTAGCGGTTGAACACAGGAAAGCGGTGTTTGTTGAAAAACCCATCTCGCATACATGGGAGGGGGTCGATGCGCTGGTCGAAGCGGCGGAAAAAGCAGGGGTTGCCTCGCTGGTGGGGTTTAACATGCGCTTCCGGGATGGATTCCGCCGGGCGAAAAGTCTGCTAGAGGAAGGCCGTCTGGGTAAAGCACTCGCGGCACGGGCGAATTGTTCCTACTACCTGCCGCATTACCACCCGGATAAAGATTATCGCCAGCGTTACCAGGCCCAACGCAAACTCGGTGGCGGGGTGGTTTTAGATGACATTCACGAACTCGATTATCTGAGTGTGCTTTTCGGGCGGGTGAAGGAAGTTTTTGCCTATGTTGACCGTCTGAGCGACCTTGCAATGGATACCGAAGATTTTGCGGCGATTACGCTCAAACATGAAAGCGGGGTGATTACCCAGCTTCAACTGGATTTTTTGCAGCATGTTTACCGTCGCCAGTTGGAAATCACGGGCAGCCAAGCCACCCTCACGCTTGACCACAACACCGGCGAAATTCGCGTCTATGGGTCAGCCGACCATCAATATCAGGTGCTGCCGCAAAAAATGGGTGTCACGGTGAATGATATGTACATGGCGGAGATGCAGCATTTTATCCAGTGTTTGAAAGGGGAAGAATCCCCTATGGCGGATTTAAAGGTCGGACGGGATGTGCTGCGGGTAGCCATGGCGATTTTTGAATCCGCCGAAACAAAGAAAGTGATTTCTTTATGAAAAAATACCGTGTGGTAGGGTTGTTTTCACGTCCGGCGGGGTTATCGGTTTTAGAAACCTTATTCACCCCGGACAGCGAATTTGAACTGGTATGTTTGTTCACCAATCGGCGCGAACCTGCCAGCGCCCATCCAGACCGCCCGGACAGACCAGAATTTGTTCGCTTTCAGACCTATGCCGAAAAGCATCAAATTCCTTTTTACACGGTAGAAACCTATCAAGAAGCGCGGGAAATGCAGGGAATCCGGCAGCACCTGCCATTTGATTTTATTTTTTCGGTGAGCTGGGCATTTCTTGTGCCGCCGGATGTGCTGGCCTTACCAACCATCGCGCCGATTAACCAGCATCGGGGCAAACTGCCGGATTATCCCCTTGCTGCGCCGGTCAAAAAAGCGCTCCTCAACGGGGATGACACCCTTATCCTTTCGACTCATCTGATGAATGAAAAATATGACGAGGGCAAAATGCTGGTTGAAACCCCACTCGCTGCGAATTATGATTCGTCCTGTACATTGGATGAAAATGTCGAACGTCTTAAACGCGAACTGCTGCCGTTTTATCCGATAGCACTGCGTGAGGCGGTTCAAAAATTGGAGAAAAATGGATGACCACCTATACCCTGCCGAATGGACGTGCGCTTGGCGATGATGCCCCGACCTTTATTATTGCGGAAGCGGGGTCAAATTGGCGGATGGGAACCCCCGCCCGTGATATGGCAATGGGCAAAGCGCTGATTGATGTCGCTGTCGAAGCGGGCGCGGATGCAGTCAAATTTCAAACCTACCGTTCGCACACGGTCTACGTCAAAAACGCGGGGGAAAGCGATTATCTGGCGGAGGCAGGGATCAAACAGGACATCATTTCGATTTTTGATGACCTTTCCATGCCGTATGAAATGGTCGGCGAATTAGCTCATTACTGCCGTCAGACGGGCATCATTTTTATGTCGTCGCCCTTTTCGATAGCGGATTTTAACGCGGTTGACCCCTTTACGCCGATTCACAAAATCGCTTCGTATGAAATTAGCCATATCCGCCTGTTAGAAGCCGCCGCCAAATCGGGCAAGCCGTTGGTACTCTCCACAGGGGCAAGCAATCACGGGGATATTCGTTTTGCGGTGGATTATTTTTATGCACAGGGTGGCAAAGAACTGATTTTGATGCAGTGTACCTCCAAATATCCCGCGCCCTTGGATACGGTTGCCCTTAAGGTGATTCCTACCCTCAAAGCGACTTATGGTGTTCCGGTGGGGCTTTCTGACCACAGCCAAGACCCGGTGATTGCACCGGCGGGGGCGGTAGCCTTAGGCGCGAGCGTGATTGAAAAACACTACACGCTGGATAAACGCTTGCCCGGCCCTGACCATGCCTTTGCTGTGACCCCCGATGGTCTCAAACAACTGGTCAAAGCGGTGCGCGATATGGAGCAAGCGCTTGGGACAGCCGAAAAATTTGTCCAAACGGCGGAAGAAGAACTCTACAGTTTTGCGCGGCGGGTCGTGCAGGCGATCCAACCCATCACTAGAGGGGAGATTTTACGCGAGGGGGTGAATATTGATATTTTGCGTCCCGGCAAACAAAACGCGGGGCTGCATCCGAAATATCTCCCCGAAATCGAAGGCAAAGCCGCGACCCGTGATATTCCATTGGGGGATGGTATCCGACAGGGCGATTACGCATGATTACAGCGATTATTCAGGCACGGACGGGTTCAACCCGTCTGCCGAACAAGGTGCTGCTGTCTTTGATGGGCAAACCGATGCTTGCTCATGTGATTGAGCGCGTCCAAGCGTCACAAAAAATTGAGCAGGTGATTTTAGCGACCACGACGCATGAATCGGATGATGCGCTCGCAGATTTAGCCGACTCATTAGGGGTGGCCTGCTATCGGGGCAGCGAAAATGATGTCCTAGACCGCTACTATCAAGCCGCAAAATTGCATCAAGCCAGCGTGGTTGTGCGGATTACGGGCGATTGTCCGGTCATTGACCCCGCCGTGATAGACCGCACGATTGGCCTATTTGAATCCGCCAATTACGCCTATGTGAATAATTTCCTGCACCGCACCTATCCCGATGGGCTGGATACCGAAGTGTTCACTTTCGCAGCTTTGGAAACCGCATGGCAAGAAGCGCGGCTGCCCTCCGAACGCGAACACGTCACCCCCTATCTCTATAAACACCCCGAAAAATTTCCGCAAGCGGGCTTAGTCCAAGCACCCGATTTAAGCTATTTTCGCTGGACAGTCGATGAACCCGTCGATTTTGAATTTATTCAAGCGGTGTATGCGGGGTTATATGCCCAAAATCCCTTGTTTGACATGCACGCCATCACTGCGTTTCTTGAACAAAATCCTGACTTGGTGAAGTTGAATCAATCTATTCCGACTAATGAGGGATATGAAAAATCTTTGAGAAAAGATGAGAAAGAATGGCTAAAGCAATTTTTAATCGTACTTTATCATGATCTCAGAGCGTCTTTGAATAATATAAACGGTTGGACAAGCCTACTTTTGGAAAATCCGGAATTAAATAATGAACAGAAAATCTATGCAGTGAAAATTAAAGAAAATATCCCTAACATTTATAGTCGTTTCGATAACTTTATTATGGAACACTTCAATATAACTTTTAGTGAGGAGAAAAAATGAACACCAAACGCCATGTGATTTTGCATTTTGAAGATGAGGGTTACTGGGTTGAAGTGCCAAGTTTGCCCGGTTGTTACAGTCAGGGCGATACCAGAGAGGAAGCCCTTATAAATATCAAAGAAGCCATTGAACTGCATATCGAATCACTGATTGAAGCAGGCGATTTTATACCAGAGGAAAATTAGTGGCTTCGCGCTATCTCTATCTCGTGCGGCATGGGCAATATGACCCCGATGCCCCTGCTCCCGATGCGCTGGAAGGTTGCCTCAGCAAATTGGGCAAACAGCAAGCCCAAAAAACCGCCAAAGCCCTCCAAGCCTATCCCATCACCGCGATTCATTGCAGTACCCTCCGCCGTGCTGCCGAAACCGCCGAAATTATCGCCGCTGTGTTCCCTGAAATGAAAATCAACCGCACCCGCCGTTTGTGGGAAAGCATCCCGCATGTTTCCGACTACATGCGCGACCATTTTCAGAATTTTTTACCTGACCAACTGAAAACACAGGCCGAACGTTCGGAAAAAGCCTTTGAGCATTACTTCAAATCGACCAAAGGCACAGATAAACATGAAATTTTAGTCGCACACGGGAATCTGATTCGCTATTTTGTGTGCCGGACACTGCGGGTAGACGCGGGCGCTTGGCTGCGGATGGATTGTCACAACTGCGGCATTACCTGTGTGCGGGTGAATGAGATGGGGGATACTTTTTTAATTTCCTACAATGATACGGGGCATCTTCCGCCCAAACTGCGTACCGATAATTTTTATAATTTACGGTGAGTTCAGCGAAGCGAATGCTGATTATAAAGAAAAAGGGGCTGTTTGCCCCTAGATGAGTACGAGTGCTGCCACGACCAGCGCCACAAACAAAAAGCCTGCCAGTAGCGCCATGTTGCGTAAGTCCACCAGCACATAGCCGTATTCTTCGCGCAAATCATCAATGGTCAGGACAGATTTTGTGATTTTAGTGGCGACAGGGCGGGCCGCTGGTTTGCGTTCAACCATAGGTGTAGGCGCAGCAGAGGCAGGCACTTCACCATTGGCATATAATTCTGCCCGCGCCCGTTCCAGCGCAGCTTGAGATAAATTGGGATTGCGTCGCTTTTTAGCCATAGTTTCCTTGTTAATTGATCAATTTTGCAAAAACAATCATCCGGTGTGTATCCACACGGTAGGGATGACAGGTAATCAACGTGGCAAGGGGTGTCTCCCCGCCTAAATCTTGCCCCAGCACCCATACTTCGGAAGGTTCAACCACCTGTTTGGTATCTACAGCGTAAGTGTACCACTGACCATTATCGGTTTGTATACGGATTTCATCGCCAGCTTCAAGGTCTTGTAAATCGCGGAAAATTTCACCGTAAATGTCATTGTGGGCGGTGAGTACCATATTGCCTTTTTGTCCGGGCAGACCGGAATAAGCATTATGCCCCACCCCGGCTTGCAGTGAAATCCAATCGTCGCCGCTACGAATACTGGCATCTACGCCAATCGCTGGAATCTGAATCCGACGCGGCGCCCCCGGCAAATTAAAAACGGTTTGTAAGCTGTTGGGCGCACTAATTTGTTCTTGGAAGGAAGCGCGGTAGGGCGCAGGCACTTCGCTAAAATTGAAGCTGTGCTGCCCATTCTCATTCCAGACATGCCCGCCGGGCAGCACCACCGCATTAATCGAGATAATCGGGGTGGCGGTGGGTTGCACCAAACGCGAGAGCAATTCTGCTTCTGATGTGGCGCTGATGTTATCGGTCATTTCGATGTTCTGGTCAATCGTTTGCAGCCCGCGATACCCCAAAAATAAAATGCCAATCAACCCCAGAATAGCAGCCGCTTCGACCAAAAATAAAATCTGGGTCATCGTCTTGCTGCGTTGAGGCGGATTTTCCATGTAGCGGCGGTGGGGTTCAAGCGGTTCAAGCTCGTCCTCAAATTGCGGGTCGCCCTCTGCAAAATTCGCAGGGGGTTCAAATTCATTGTAGACCGACGCAGCCGGCGTTGGCACACGCGCTTCAATAAATTGAGGCGGATTGGCAGCTACGTTTTCCGCAGGCAGCGCTGGCGGGAGGGGAAGATCGACCCGTCTATCTGCTTTGACAAAACGCTGCATTCGTGATTCGCGTTTTTTGAGGAAAAGAATCCGTTCTAGCTCTTCAACAGATAATTCATCTACCGGACGTTTATCTTTCATTTTTTGCTCGCTACCGCGAAAACTTCGCGCTCAAAAAACCATCGCATCGGTGGCACATGAAACAAGACATAGCGTGCGCCTGCAAAAAGCGGGTTTTCCTGCCGATGCTGGGGCGGTGAATCTAACCAGACTTTAGCACGGAATCCGGCGGCGTTCAGGACGCGATTCATACTCCTGAGCGATTGTTCATTGACATGCACATCCTGATTATGCTCAACCAGAAATTGGCGCGGGTCGGCAGGATAGCGTGCGCCTTGTCCAATCACCCGACGCACCGTCCGTACCACTGGATAGGCATAACGGTCATACCAGATATTCGGTGCGGTGTGGATAATCAAGCGACCATTGGGTTTGAGGACACGGTGAATTTCTAGGAGTGCAGCGTGGAGTTCCCATGGATGGAGATGCTCCACCACATCAAACATCAACACACGGTCAAACTTTGCCGTTGCATAGGGAATTTTTTTAGCATCGGCTTGCACCGCCACGACTCGTTTTTGTACGCTGGGCGCGACTCCTTCTAACAATTTTTGAGTCATGCGAACCGCAACCGGTGCATAATCAAAGCCGTAGACATCGGCCCCAAGCGCCGCGCAGTGACGCATAATTTCACCGCGTCCGCAGCCCACGTCCAAAACAGTCATGCCAGCTTCAATGCCAGCCACTTCAAAGGAGGCTTTTAATCGGCGCGAAAGATGCTCACCTTCTGTCGCCAAAAATTCATCGTAGCCTTCACATGCGGAAAGAAAATATTCTTCGGTATATAAATCAGGTGAAACGGGTGTTTGCTGTTTTTCCATGCGCCGTATTATACAGTTTTTTTGACGAAGGGCTTGAGTCCCTTGTCCTATTGAGCGAATTTCTGTCGAATTTTACTAAAGAACATCTGAATTTCCGCGATTCCAATGCGGTCTGCCAGAAAGAGATAAACCAGTCCGCTTGTGCCGCCTGCGCCTACTACCAGCACCAATTCATCGAGCAGCACCGCCCGATGGAAAATGGGTTCCAGTACGCGCAGCAACCCTACCCCCAATAATCCCATCACGGTGGCAGCAAAAAGGGCTTTGGTGGCGGTTTCAACAATCCGCTTGTGGGACAGCCCGCCAATCCGACGCATGAGCAGCCACGCGGAAATGCTCGCGTGAATAAAATGTTTGACTGAATCGGCAATCATCAGGGCATACAGTCCGGCGGAATCAATCAAGATTAAGACTGTGACCATATAGGCCACTAAACTCACTACGCCAATGGCTGCGGGGGTGAGGGTATCTTGACGGGCATAAAACGCATAGACCAGCAGCAAATCAATCGCCGCGAAAGGCAGCCCAAGCATATACAGGCGCAGCGCTTTTGCTGTGATGAGCGTATCGGCGTGTAAAAATTCACCGTGTTCAAACACCAGCGCCACAATCGGCACAGCAAAAACAATCAGGCTGATGGTGGCGGGAATAATCAAGGCCAGTGAAAGACGCAAGCCCAGCGCAAGCGTTTCTTTAAATTCTGCCAAGCCCTCTGCCTTATAGGTCGCTTGACGGGCAAGGGTGGGCAGTACCGCCACTGACACCGCCGTTGCGACCAATCCTTGCGGGAACTGTACCAGCGTCGTCGCCCATTCCATATAAGAAATTCCGCCTTCGCCTGTGCGGGAGGCCAGATTGTAGCTAAATGGGCGGTTAATCAATACATCCAGTACCAGCGAAAACATCACCGGGGCATAGAGCAGCGCAATCGTGCGAACGCCGGGATGTTTCCATACTGCATAAATTTTTAAGTTGATACCGTATAAACCGGGCCATTGAATGGCGAGCTGCACCATCGCGCCCAACAGCCACCCCAGCGCCGCCGCCGTAATCCCGATTTGACCCGCAAACACGGTTGTCACCAACACAACGGTGAGATTAAACGCCGAAGCCGCAAAGGTAGGCCAAGTGAAGCGGCGCAGCGCATAGAGCAAGCTGGACAGCACCGCAAACAGACTTAAAAAAAACAAAGCCGGGGCGGTGATGCGAAGCAAGTAGGTGGCTTCGTCTAAAATTTCGGGGGTAGTTTCGTCGCTGGCAATCACGCGGATAATAGAAGGGGCAGCCAATTCAATCGCAACAACGAGCAGAACCATCCCGATGACTGCCATACTCAGCAGCGCACTAATCAAGCGCCAGAGGTTGTCTTTGTCCTCTTTTTCGGCGTATTCGCTCAGAACAGGTACAAGCGCAGAATTGACATGCCCGCCGATGAGCAAATCATATAATCCGCGTGGCACGATGGTTGCAATTTTGAACGCATCTACCGCCACACTTGCCCCGAATAAATAGGACAAGATGGTTTCGCGGGCTAAACCCAGCACACGGCTTGTGATATTGCCAAACGCGATAATCGCGGTGGCACGGGCAACCGTCTGATGTGTCTCGCTCGTGATATTCTCCTGTGAGACCGTGGCAGACATTGTGCGCTCCTCACCCATAAAAAAGACTCTTTGAGGAGTCCGAACACGCATTGTAATGGATGCAAGCAAGCCGTGACAATATTGTAAGCCAAGCGCCCTAGAGACGTTGAAAATGAATTTCAAGCGATTTTGCTTGTTGCATGATACAATAGCGCATTGGTGTTATCGGATTTTATGATGATCAAGGGGGCAGCGATGTCCGAAGAAAAAGCCCAGATTTTAATTGTGGAAGATGACCTTGACCTTGCGGAAATGCTCAATGCGTATTTTCGTGTGCAGGGGTATGAAATTCTGACCGCAACATGGGGAGAAGAAGCGGTACGCATGGCTTTTGAACACGCGCCGGATTTAGTGGTGTTGGATATTCGTCTGCCGGATATTACCGGATATGAAGTCTGCAAGCAGATTCGCGCCAACCGCCAAACAGCTGACCTGCCCATCATTTTTTTGACCGAAAAACGGGATCGCGTGGATAAACTGACAGGATTGGAATTGGGCGTGGTGGATTACATCACCAAGCCGTTTGATATTCAAGAATTGCGTCTGCGGGTACGCAACACCCTGCGCCGCGCTCAACAATCCACCATGGTCAATGCGATTACCAATCTGGCAGAAACTGCCCTCACCGATGATCACCTGACGGCAACCCTTAATCAAACAAGCAGTTGGGCGATGCTCACCATGCGGATTCAAGGCTTAGATTATTTCCGCGAACTGTATGGTTTTGTGGCTGCGGATGATGTGCTGCGAGCTGTCAGTTTGATGCTGAATAATGCAGTGCGGGATGCGGGCAACGATGCGGATTTTGTTGGACATCTGGACAACAGCAGTTTTGTGATTATCTCCACGGCTGAAAGAATTGATGGTATCCGCGAACGGATTGAAATGCGCCTGCAAAATTCTCTCGAATATTTTTATCCTCTCAAAGACCGTGACCGGGTGCGAAATTCTACCGAAGACAGCCGCCTTCAACTGGTTATCGGGATATTGTTAGGACGCGACAACGACTTTAATTCGCTTGACGACCTGAAAACCGCCCTGCTACGGGCTAAAGATGAAGTGATTGGCTAACGCTCAAGGTTAAATTGGGTAAGACTAGCGGTTAGCTCGCGGGGGCTAATCGCTATTTTTTTCTGGGTGAAAGGAAATCTATCATGAAACTGCTGGTTGCCACGACCAACCAAGGGAAATTGAACGAATACCGCGATTTACTCTCCGATTTAAATGTCGAATGGGTGACACTGCGGGACATCGGGTTAGACCATCTGCATGTCGAAGAAACCGCCGACACCTTTGCAGGCAACGCGATTTTAAAGGCAGAAGCCTATGGTAGCGCGTCCGGGTTGTTGACGCTTGCCGATGATTCAGGTTTGGAAGTGGATGCGCTTGATGGAAGGCCGGGGTTATACTCTGCACGGTATGGCGCACCAGAACTTAAAACTGACCAAGACCGTTACGAGCGGATTCTGGCGGAATTGGGCGACCTGCCCTTAAACCAGCGCACTGCCCGTTTTCGCTGTGTGGTGGCAATTGCTGCCCCCCAGCAGCCTATCCAGACGACGGAAGGCATTGTGGAGGGGAAAATCGCCTTTGCTGCACGGGGAAGTAATGGATTTGGGTATGACCCCATCTTTTTAATGGAGGATGGGCGCACTTACGCAGAACTGCCCGCCCAAGACAAAAATCGCTTGAGTCATCGGGGCAAAGCGCTGGAAAAAGCCCATTCGCTTTTGATTGGACTCATTAAAAAGATGGATATTTGACAAATTAGCCATTCTTGTTTAACGTATTTTTAAGTTGCAACTTCAATGGAAGCCGCTTTGAAACTAACAGATACCTTCAAACGTCCTTTGCGTGACCTGCGAATTTCGGTGATTGATAAGTGCAATTTTCGCTGCACTTATTGTATGCCCGCCGAAATTTTCGGGGAATCTTATGCTTTTTTGCCCAAATCGGCCTTGCTGTCTTTCGAGGAGATCACCCGCCTCACACGGCTTTTTGTAAGCGTGGGGGTGGTCAAAGTGCGTTTGACGGGGGGTGAACCCCTGCTGCGCCCGCACTTGGAAGATCTGGTTAAAATGCTTGCGCCGATTGAAGGTATTGAGGATATGGCACTGACGACCAACGGTTTCTATCTGGCGGAAAAAGCGCAGATGCTCAAGGATGCCGGGTTGCAGCGGGTCACCGTCAGCCTCGATACGCTGGATGATACCCTCTTTCGCCAGATGAACGGGCAAAAATCGGGGGTACAGCGTGTTTTGGAAGGGATCGAAGCGGCGGACAACGCCGGACTCACTCCCATCAAAATAAATGCGGTGGTGCAGCGCGGGGTGAATGAACATACGCTGGTGGAGCTTGCCCGCTTTTGCAAAGAACGCGGGTACATTGCCCGTTTTATCGAATATATGGATGTGGGCAATATCAATGGCTGGCGCATGAATGATGTTGTGCCGGCCAAAGAAATTGTCCAGCGCATTCATGCCGAACTGCCGCTTGAACCCGTTGAGGAACTCTATCGCGGCGAAGTCGCCAAACGCTATCGGTATCAAGATGGGCAGGGAGAAATTGGCATCATTGCGGCTGTGACCCTGCCCTTCTGTGGCGATTGTACCCGGATGCGCCTTTCTGCCGATGGCAAAATGGTCACATGTTTGTTTGCTACCCATGGCAAAGACTTGCGTGAACCGATGCGAAATGGCGCAAGCGACGATGCACTGTTAGACATCATTACAGGAACATGGCAGCGCCGCCGCGATAAATATTCCGAAGAACGCTTTTTGGAGGACTCCCATCCCCAAAAAATCGAAATGTTTCACATCGGAGGTTAGCGTTTGTCCAACCAGATCGGGTCGGGGGTGAGACGGTCTTCAGGACGTTTGCCGGGGTCGCTGACATCGGCATTGTGCATGGTCAACACGGGCTGCACACTCATATCCTGCTCACACACAATCTGACAGGACAACCGTACTTTTCCGTTCAAATTGGGATCCATCGCCAAACGCATATTTTCTGCTTCGGTCATCTGGTGGGGTTCACCTTCCAAAAATTTGACCCGGCAGGTCGTACACTTGGCATATCCCCCACAGCGATGCAAAATGGGGATACCGCTGTCCTCAATTGCCAGTACCAACCGTTTGCCAGAGGGTACCTCATAGGCTTGCCCATTCATTGTTATTTGAGGCATCAAAAGCTCCTGTATTTCCTTTGAAAATTATAACCGAGCGCACGCCCAAAACCCCAGAGGTTTGGCGCTATACTTAGTATCTATCCGTAAATTCACGGGGCTGAAGCGCTAAAATCGGGCTTTAGGCCAACGAAAAATAATTTATGGGTAAGTTTTTAACCAATATTCACTAGGTAGGATTTTAAAAAAATGACGGTAGGGCGTGTTTTTGCCTTTGTTAAGGGCCAGACTCAGGACTCCATCCTCCATGCCATTAAAGAAATCAACCGACAGCGCCGCCCGCCTTTTCATTACCGCCGTTTGATTCTGACTGCGTCGCGCCGGGGATGGACAGCGTTGTTATGGGATGATGAAAGTGTTGATTTTTTTCTGCTGCGCGGGTTGAGTAAAGCTCTTTCTACAGAAACCTTCGGGTTGAGCCATAACGGAATGCAAATTGCTTATCGCTATACATCCAATGGCAAACCCCATGCGGCGTTTGAGTCGCACTTGCAATTGAAACTTACCGAACGTTTGCGGCGACTGATGGCGACCCAGAATCTTCTTGAACTTGATTTGGCTGAACCCGCCGAAAGTCTGGTGTTGTACCGCTACCGCCAACTTCAATCCATGAATACATGGGAACAGCCGTCCCTACAAACCGAAATCCCGCCGCAGGTGATGAAATTTTATCAGGGCAATATTCAGCACCTAAAACCCCTGCTCAAACCCGAAGTCCATTTGCACTATGTCGCTGAGGTGCTGACTCCCGGTTACAGTCCTGAAACGATTATGGAGCGCTTGCTTAATGCGCTGGCACTGCCCTATCTTACCCCCTCGGATGAAATTACCTACCCTTATGCCAATGATCCATCGCTGAAACGGGTGTTGGCGGGAAGTGCCATCGTTGACCCCAAACGCTGGCCTGAATCGCAACCTTTGCCGCAAAGTTGGCAAACTCTAACCATGAAAGACTAGACATGACTATTTTCCTAGCATTAAAGTAACGAACATGGCCTACAATGAGAATGCCGTTGTAGAGGAGAATTTCAGATATGAACGCCAAGCAACCGCAGTTTTTGAAGTATTATATTCGGCTCACCAATGTTAGCCTGTTTAACGCCCTTGTTGCTTCTGCTGAAAAATCGGAAGCCGATGATGTAGAAGCCAACCGTGAAGGGGGTTACTATGTTCTCCGCACCAACAACCAGTTCGTGTGGCGCGAACTGTTCCTGTACGGTCAAATGCTTGCTCACGCGCAGGATGAATCCATCGAAGCAGGCGAAAATTAGCATACCTACCACCGGACAAAAGTCCGGTTAAGTTGACTCAATAAAAAAAGCCATGAGACAAATTCATGGCTTTTTTTGTGGCGGGAAGGACAGGATTCGAACCTGCGGCACCCTTGCGGGTGCAACTGCTTAGCAGGCAGCCCCAATCGACCACTCTGGCACCTCCCCATATTAAGTTGTTAAACACCAAGCGGAGCGAGAGGGATTCGAACCCCCGGTGGGTTTGCACCCACAACAGTTTTCAAGACTGCCGCCTTAAACCGCTCGGCCATCGCTCCAACGAGCCTGTTTGTATGATAGCAGACCCCGTTATCGTGTCAATACTGTTTTCGGGGCTTCCTCCTCTACAGGCAACCCTTCCAATGCCATGATTTTGAGTGCGTTGGTCGTTGGGCATGGGCCGGAACGTAACCGATAATCAAAAATCATTTGCCCATCCACAACCTGCTCGCGGAAATGTACATTGACGACTTGCGGAATTTCTTCTGCCAATTTGACCAATTCAAGGTCATGGGTAGAAATTGCCCCGATGCCTTCATGCCCCGCGAGTGCTTTAATATAGGCACGGCTGCCAATCAACCGTTCGCGGTTATTCGTTCCCCTGAAAATTTCATCGATCAGAAAAAACAGGGGGTAAGGGTGGTCGGTTCGCAGCGCGTCCAGCAGAGCTTTCAACCGTTTGACTTCGGCATAAAAATAGGAAATCCCATCTGTGACCGAATCACTGACGCGGATACAGGTAAACAGACGGAATAAGGACACCTCTAGGGAAGTCGCATTGACGACTCCGCCTGCATAAGCCAGACACAGATTCAAGCCAAGTGTGCGTAAAAACGAACTTTTGCCCGCCATATTTGATCCGGTGATGATGACCGTTTCGCCTGCACCTGTGAATGCGAAATCATTTTTGATGCTGGCAGTATGCAGAATAAGGGGATGTCCTAACTGCTGCCCACGAAAAATAACTTCAGATGTATTTTTCACAGTTGGGAAGGTGTAATCGGGGTTGAGATAGGCCAGATTTGCCAGTGAACACAGGGCTTCCAGTTCAA
Source organism: uncultured Anaerolineae bacterium (assembly GCA_964639245.1). GTDB lineage: Bacteria > Chloroflexota > Anaerolineae > Aggregatilineales > J027 > SB15. Next base: position 249,601 of record CAZXCU010000004.1, on the reverse strand, counting down.
AAAAGGCTTCTAGCCAGCCAGCCGAATAGCGCTTAAGACTCGCTTTCACCTGCTGTAATCCATAGGCCACATATAAATCAAACGGCAGAACCACATTCAGCGCCATCCAGAAAATCGGGTTGCGCTGGATGCTGGAAGCTGCAATGACTTGGGATAAACGCCGTAATAGGCGAGACGGACGGGTTTCAGGTAATAAAAACGGCTGGCACAGGTTTTTCACTTGTGGGCTGTTGTGATAGGGGAATTTTTCTAAATGCCCGAAAACCGCGTCTAGCTGCTGAACCACGTCCTGCAAGGCTTTTGCCCCGCCAAACATATCGCCGATGTTCCGCCAGAAAAACGCATACACCCCTAAATAGGCTACCCATGAAATTATCCACCACTGCGGCAAAACGCCGAGGCTATTGAGGATGAATAAAATGGCTGTGAGAAGTGCTAGCCCAGAAACTACCCACAAATTGGAGGGCGTAAAATGTGTCGATTCATCATGGTTTTGCCAGTCAAGCAGCGATTGACCCCGCCAGCGTTTTTGGCTAACCATCCATGCGGCTAGAATCAATTTTTCGCGGAACAAATTTAGTGGAATGAGTTCTTTGACCAAATCCTGACGGTGTAGAATCTGCTCAAAATCGGGTTGGGTTGCCAGCAGCCAATTTTTGAGCCGTACACTCCCTTCATACGAAACGGAGGTATCGACCAGTTGATGTAGGGAATGCTGCCCGACCATATCCAAATCGAGCGCGAAGGGGTGGTCACTTCCGGTAGTTGGCACAGGAGATAGGGGAATTTTGTCCCAATCGAGGCGGAGTCGCGCCAACTGCATGTGTTTCAGTTGCTGGAGGTGTTGGTGTTGTAGCAAGGTGTTTGCCACACGGTTATGAATCCGCACAAGGAAGGCGAACCCCCCCGCCCACACAAAAAATACCATCCAACCAAGCAGGATGTTGACGAAACCCACCCCGATACTCAAGGCAATCCCTAACAGAAAAGCCAGCAGACGTAGGGTGGAAAAACGGTTGCTCTGTTGCTGTAATCGGTCTATCTGCCGCCCTAAACGTAGAATCTGGCGGTTCAGGGCGGTTTGGCGTGTGTCTTGAGTCATCTATTGAGGCGCTACCAGTGTAATTGGCACAACATAGGGTTCCACGAATAAATCCCCCTGCAAATACAGGCGCAGTTCATAATTGCCCGGTGGCAGGGATTCTGCATAGAAGGTTTCGAGCAAACCGGGTTCAAGCACTTCGTTATGATGGACATTTTCAATCGTTGTCCAATCAGGGAACTGCCCGCCGCGCACCTCGATTTTGTAGTAGTCGAAGAAATAGCCATCCGGGTAATTAACCACCCCGTAAATCGGGATATTGCCACTCACTGTCTGTCCCGGGGTTGGCGAGACAATTTGCGCGGTTGCTCCGGGTGTTACGGCTGCGAATCCGGTGAGGGTATCGCCTGTACAGGGAGACTGCGGCAAAATCGGGATGCCCGCGCTGGCTGCATAATTATACGCGGCGCGTCTGTCCTGTTCTAACGGTGGGGGGGCGATGAAAATTTGGCGCTGCTCATCAATGACCGACTCCAGCACTTCCACCGGCACCATGCAATAAGTCGGTGTTCCCAACCCCGGATTCTGGGAAGCGAGTAAATTGGCTTGGTTGGCATCCAAGCGGCGCACATCTACTTCATAAGTGTCCGGCGAGACTTCGACCAAACGCGGCCCAAATTCCGATTGCGGTTGTTGGTCAAAACTCATGTCCAACGGCACAAGATTGCCATTGTCCGGTACAAGCGGCGGACTGTCCAATTGCCATTCGGTGCGACCACCGCATGAACCCGCCGGTGCAGGGTCACGCAGGCCACGAATATCACAAATCCGCACCTGCGACATGCCTGCCGGGGCATTCAACACACTGGGGGGCATGTCGAATCGCTGGTAAATATTGGTCACGATTTCGTTCCAGATGGGGGCGGCCCCGGTTAAGCCAGAGACATTGTTCATCGGCGTGAAATCGCTGTTGCCAGCCCACACCCCCACCGCAATATCATGCGTGTAACCAATCGTCCAGTTGTCACGGAAATCGTTGGTGGTACCGGTTTTAACCGAAGTTAGCAGCGTGCCTGTGTTCAGTGGGCTGTTTGCGCCCATCGCAGGGGTACGCGCCCCGTTGTCCGCCAGAAAATCGTTAATGGTAAAGGCGATGCGCGGGTCTAAAACCGGCGTTCCTGCCACGTAGGTATTCACGGTTTGGTCGGTCTGGAAGCCTGTCGGACAGCGATTTTCATACTGGTATAAAATATTGTCATTTTTATCCACTACACACAGAATACTTGTGGGTGGAACATAGAGACCTTCACGGGCAAAGTTGGCGTAACCGTTGGTCATCTCGACCAGTGTAATTTCCCCACCGCCTAAAGTGAGAGATAAACCATACTGGGAAATATCCGTCCCCAGACTTTTTGCTCCCAAACGCTCCATGAACAGGAGCATGTAATCTAAGCCGACATTTCGCAATGCCAACACCGCCGGAATATTGTAAGAATTTGCTAAGGCATCCCGCAAACGAACAGGCCCATGAAAACGGCGGTCATAGTTGACAGGTTCATAATCTGGCTGGCCTTGAATCGGGAATGCGGTTTGCACATCCCATAAAATCGAAGCCGGACTCCACCCGCGTTCCATCATGGCTGCGTAGGTAAACGGCTTCATCGTGCTGCCCGGCTGACGCGGTGCATCTGCCATGTTGACCTGTCCGTCAATCGACTCGTCGTTGTAATCTACGCTCCCCACCATCGCCAGAATTTCTCCCGATGGCGGGTGAACAATGACGACTGCCGCGTTGCCCATATTATGCACATCGCGCAGTTGGCTGACGGTACTTTGGGCCGCGTTCAGGGCAATATCCTGAAATTCAAGGTCAATCGAGGTGTACACGCGCAGCCCACCATTGGCGATAAATTCAGGCGTATAGCCCAACGACACCAGCAAATCTTCCAATTCAGATTTGGCATACAGGGTAAAATGAGGCGCTTCAAGCGGAATATCCGGGCTAACGTAATTCAATGGACGCTGTTTGGCTGCATCCGCTTCTGCCTGTGTGATATATTTTTCCTCGACCATGAGATCCAGCACCAGTCCTTGGCGTGCCAGGACTTTTGCTTGGATGGCTGGTTCAGGATTTAGCGGGTCGAGTTCGGCGGGTAGCTGGGGCAACCCTGCCAGAAGCGCCGCTTCATGCAGTTCAAGCTGGTTGGCAGGTTTTCCAAAATAGGTTTGGGAAGCCGCTTCAATCCCATAGGCTAAATTGCCATAGTAAATTTCATTTAAGTACAGTTCGAGGATTTCATCTTTACTGTATTTCTCGGTCATGACGGTTGCCAGCAAAATTTCATCCACTTTGCGCTGGACACTCTGTTCACGGCGATATTCGGGGTCAAAAAAGACATTCCGCACCAACTGCTGGGTAATCGTACTCGCACCGGACACGACCCGTCCGTAGCGGACTAACTGCCAGACGGCGCGAAAATTACTGGACACATCAAACCCCGGATTTTCGTAAAAATTATCGTCTTCAACGGAAATGGTGGCTTGTTTCAGGTAATCGGGCATCTGGTCAAGCGGAATCCATTCGCGCCGCCCTTGCCCGAAAACTTCATACAATTTGTTGCCATCGCGGTCATAGATGAAGGTGGTTTCAAAGCCCGATTCGCTGTGAACATCACTGAGGTTAGCCTCAAGGTCAAATTTTTCCTCAAGGCGCTGGCTCATCATATAGTAGGTTAAGTAAATACCCAAGACAAAAACAATCGCCGCCACACCCATAATCCCGAAGCAACCCAACAGACATCCCGGCCCCGGCATACACCCGCGCCGTTTACGCTGAATTGCCCGCCGACGGTTTTTGGGCGGTTGCGGTTGAGAAGGCCGTCCGACCTGTGGTACAGGCGACTGCGCGGGTTGATACGGTTTTTGGGCGGGAACAGTCCGTTCAGGGTCGGATGGGTACATTACAAAACCTATGGCTACTCTCGCAAGGGACACTTGCCGCTATGATTTATAGGAGCATTTTAGCATATTCCCGTCGTAGGTCGGTCTACGGTTGGCTGCTACTCAGATGACGGAGGCCGATTTTTGGATAGATAGGCTTTTTCCATTGCTTCGGGTTCATTGGCACGAAAAAACGAGGCCATCGCCACAATTGCCCCCGTGAAAATTAAGCCGATTGCCACCGCGACCACCATCGCATACAACAACGAAACTTCGTTTTCCCGCGAGAGGCTAAAACCCAAGAGGGTAAAAACAGACACCACCGCACACAGTCCACTCGCGGTCATGACATCCAGCCAACCGCGTCGGACAATGATATAGGTAATAAACAGCATAGCGAAGAATAAAAACAGAAAAAGGATACTTAGGGCGCTCATATAGAATAGTCTCCTCTATACAAACGCCCATGATAGCACAACTAGCTCGAAACTTGTGCTTGCTCGTTCAATTGTGAGGTGCAGTGTGGGCAGCGCGTGGCTTTAATCGGAATTTCGGACAGGCAGTAGGGACATTTTTTCGTGGTTGGGTCGGGTGTGTCTTTCTGATTTTCAAACCGCCCTTTGAGGAGATTGACCTGTTTGACAATCAGGAAAATCACAAACGCGATGATGATAAAGTTAATCACATTATTCAAAAACAGCCCATAATTGATGGTTGCTGCGCCTGCCGCTTGGGCTTCCTCTAGTGATTGATAGCTGCCGTCAGAGAGGGTAATGAACAAATCCCGAAAATTGACATTGTTTAAGACCATGCCGAGCGGAGGCATGATGATGTCATTCACCAGCGATGTAACAATCGTCCCAAATGCGCTGCCAATGATAATCCCCACTGCTAAATCAATGACATTGCCACGAGCGATAAAAATTTGGAATTCCTTTAATACGTTCCTCATGTAGGCCTCCATGTTTAATACAAAGAATCATAGCTCGGGGCAAGGAACGCTGCATCTGCCAGCAGGCTAGTTTTTCCCTGGACAGTCGACTAGCTTTGCAGCACCGCCCGCACCGGACTCCCGCAGACTGCCGCGATTTTGAGGGGCAGGGCGGTCAGGTGATAGATACCGTCCGGCACGCCTGTTAGTTGCAGCCCTTCCAGATGCACCAACCCTCGTTCGCGCAACCGATGGTGACAATCCAGGGTTTTGCTTTCAAAATCATCGACTGAAGGCGAATCCAAACCCAGCAGCACCGCCCCTTGATTTGCCAGCCAATTGACCAATTCAAGTGTTGGATAAGGAAAATTGATAGGCCACTCATGGTCAGGTACATCACTCACCCATGTATGAATCAGCAGGCGTTCCAACGGACTCTGAATTTTTCCCTCAAAATCACTTGGCACAATGCCTCCATGCTGGCGGGTAATTGTCACCACCTGCGCCCGCCCGATATATTTTTCTAAAGGCAGTTGGTCAGGGTGTAGGCCATTGTCCGCAAAATGAAAGCCCGCATCGGCATGGGTTCCGGTGTGGGGACTTAAATGAATCGTGGTTAGATTGACGGATGAGCCGCTTTGTTTGCTTAAAACAGTGTCAAAACGAAACGGACTGTCACCGGGCCAAACGGCGGTTTGTGGGGAAATGGTGCGCGAAATATCATAGAGGGGCATGAAATTTTCCTTTTCCAAAAATTGCCTGTCGAAAATGGCGATTCTTATTCGTCACTATTATAGAACGTCAAAAACTGAACAAAATGGAGAATTCAAGATGCGTTACCTGATGATGCTGTACGGTGATGAAAGTGCTTACGCGAATGTAACCCCCGAAGCAATTGGACAGATGATCGCCGCATATGATGCTTTTCACGGGGAAATGGCACAGCGCGGCAATATGATTTCGGCGGAACGCTTACAACCGAGTATGACGGCAACAACGGTTGCTGTTCGGGATGGTAAAACGCTCACCACCGACGGGCCGTTTGCCGAAACCAAAGAACAACTCGCAGGCATTTACGTCTTTGAATGTAAAAATCTGGATGAAGCCATCGAAATTGCCGCGAAAATTCCGGCAGCCAAAGGTGGCAAAGTCGAAGTCCGCCCCATTCACGAAGGCTAATAGTTTATATTTGGGTGGGGATACAGGTACAAGTGCTGTTTCCCCCTCAAATCAATAAATTGGTAAATCGGAGTTATCAAGGGATGCGAGAACTGCTGGAACACGTTTTTCACGACAATCGCGGGCGGGTGCTGGCGGGTCTGATTAGCCATCTGCGGGACTTTGAATTTGCAGAAGATGTCCTGCAAGAAGCGTTCATTGTGGCGATGGAACGCTGGCCGGTGGATGGCATCCCGGCGAATCCCGGTGGCTGGCTGACCGTCACTGCCCGCCGCAAAGCTATAGACCGCCTGCGTCGTGATACGAACTTCCAGAACAAACTCGCCTTTCTGGTTGAACAGGATGAAGATGAGGAGGATGAAACCGACATGCGCGAAATTGCGGATGAACGCCTCAAACTCATGTTCACCTGCTGCCATCCTGCACTGGCGATGGAATCACAGGTGGCATTGACTCTCAAAACATTGGGCGGACTGTCCACTGCCGAAATTGCCAGCGCCTTTCTTGTTCCCGAAGTCACAATGGCGCAGCGTTTAGTGCGTGCCAAGCGTAAAATCCGCGATGCTGAGATTCCTTACCGTGTCCCGCCGATTCACCTGCTCAAAGAACGTCTTGAATCGGTTCTAGCGGTCATTTATCTCATTTTTAATGAGGGATATGCCGCCATGTCTGGCGATGTCCTCATTCGACGTGAATTGTGTGCCGAGGCCATTCGTCTGGGGCGGGTGCTGGATGAATTGATGGTCAACGACCCGAATTTATCCGCGTCCTCAGAAGTTCTGGGACTGCTGGCGCTCATGCTGCTCCATGATTCGCGCCGTCATGCCCGCACAGGAACCAATGGCGAAATCATCCTGCTCGAACATCAAAATCGTACTTTGTGGGATAAAAAGCAAATTGCGGAAGGCGTTGCCATTCTGGAAAAAGCGCTGCATATGCGCCAACCCGGAATCTATCAAATTCAAGCAGCGATTAGCGCCCTTCATGCGGATGCGCCCACTTATGCAGAGACCGATTGGCGGCAAATTGTGGCGTTGTATGATGAATTGCTGAAACTGAATCCCTCACCGGTCGTGGAATTGAATCGGGCGGTAGCGGTAGCGATGGTACAAACCCCCGTACAGGGATTAACGCTGATTGACCAACTCGCGCCTTCCCTTGCGAATTACCTTCCTTTTCATGCCGCCCGCGCCGATTTGCTCCGCCGTGCCGGAAAATTTTTTGAAGCTCGCCTTGCCTATCAGAAAGCGATTGAACTTTCCCAGAATGAGATTGAAAGGCTGTTTTTTCAACAGCAACTTACTGAAATGTCATGAGCAAATGCAGACGGTGAAAGACTCTCAAAAGCATTTGCCGTAATTGGCATGGCTAAAACAATAATCGGGGTTGAGGGACAGGCGCGAAGGCTTCTATCGGTGTCACACACAGCACCCCCGCCATCCCGAAAGCGAGCGTCTCCCCCTGAACGTCGAGCGCAGTCACGGGGGCAACCGCAGGGAGTGGTGAAAACATCTGGAGGGGGCGGGCAATGGTGATTAAATCCAAAACCTGCTGCTGGCGAACCAGCATTAACTCCTGATTGTACAAGCGAATCACGGGCGAATCGGCATCGGCTACCGCCAACCATGCCCCGTCCGAAGAAAGCGCAGCCCTGCCAACATGATAATGAAGGTCTTGTATTTTACGGAGTTTGCCCACCGAATCCAGCAAACAAAGTTTATGTGGATAGACCAACACTATTGCGGCACCACCCAAGGTAATGAACAATTTCACTAAGGGTGGGTCATCCAAAAATACCCTGTTTAAACGGGTTTGCTGCTGAAAAAGATACAAATTTGGCTCATCCGTTACCGCCGCAATCGACCCCAAATCCCCGTCCAGCGCGGCCTGCTCAATCGTTGTCTGTGGGGGAATATCAAGCGGAATTGCTAGCTCATCAATTTCTAGGGTGAGTGTTTCTCCCCATAACAAACGAAGCCCGCCATCCAACGAAGTCAATAAGGTGGTGTCAGGGAATTTCACCTGTGGCAAAAATAGCCCGTTGGGTGCTTTAAGTTGGTTGAAGCCTTCGCGCCGCTCTTCGGGAACAGGATTGTTCAGCAGAGAAGGCATAATCTCTAACTCGGGGTAAGGTGCGCCTGTTTCGACCTCATAAAAATGAATGCGTCGCTCATTGGCACTTACCGCCACCTGATTTCCCAAGAGGTGAATCTGGCGTAGGAAGGGTTGGTGAAGGTCAAGCCGCCAATGCACGCGATTCGCTTCCTACTGGGGTTTGATCGTCAAAGTTCCATTGGGAATATTGACCTGTAAATTGACCTGAAACGCGGTCAACCCGCCACGCGACTCAATATCCCCGCCCTGTACCGATAGGTAATCGTTCACATTGATTTCTCGATTGGCGGGCGCACCCGAAATTCTCAGCGAAATTTGTGGCGGGATGATGATTTGCAAATTGCCTTTTTCAATCGAGATGTCGCCAATCACAATACTGTTCAGGGGCATGTAGAGGTCGATATCCCCGGAGGCATTGCTAATGTCAAAGCGGGGAACATCCAGCAGGCGTAAATCCAGTGTCACGAGGCCTTTCCGGTTGCGGAAGTTTAAGGCTTGGATTGGCACTTCACGCGGCAGATAAATTTCCAACTGTCCGCGTCCCACATAGCGCAAATTGGGGAGGCTGTTCGGACGTTTTTCGGTGATGGTCAAGTTGACAATGCCATCCTCATTTTCTTGCACCGACACTTCAATTCGGCTTTCGCGGCTGCCCGTAAATTTAGCTCCAATGGCGTGTTGCGTGTCTGATTCCTCAGGGTTGTAGGGGCGAAAAATAACGGTTGCATCGAGCGCTTCAACCTCGACAGTTACCCCTTGAATATGGTCACCAAGCGGGATGGGATTCAAAATTTCAATATAATCTGCCCGCATGTCGTCTGCGCGTATTTGATAAGCGTACCAGACAACCCCACCCAGAAAAACGAGCGAAATGACCAGCGCCAGCCAATTGCCAAAACGCACCCGGTCATACAGCAGGGCGTTTAACCCGAAAATGACCAGCAGCACCGGCCAAGAGCGTTCCATCAAATCGCCCACATTCTGGGGCAGCATATCGGTTGCCAAAAACCACATCAACACCCCGACAGCGATGATGAGCAAAGGCCATAAGAAATTGCGTCGGGTGGTACTCATGCGGGTCTCCGTAGCTGTTGTGCCAACAATACCACGCCAAGCCCAATCACCACAAAGGTCAGGAGCAAATCACCCCGCTGTCCCTGTAAAACATCCAAGCTCACCGCCAGAATAATCATGCCGAGAATGATAATCCCCATGCCCAGCACAATGAGTGTTTCTGCACGGGCTTGCCCCGGCTTTAAGGGGTTGCCCGCCGGAATTTCATCAATGGATTGTGGCGACAGGGCCAGCCACAAAATGAGGTACAGAATTACACTGACAAGGGGCGAAAAAAATGTAAAGATAATAAACGCGGCACGTACCCACCACGCATTGATGCCGAGATATGCCCCTAGTCCCCCGCACACACCGCCCAGAGTGCGGTCTATTAAACTTCTGGAAAGTCTCCGAAGACGCATCGCTATCCCAAAATTCATCCAATGTCGCTTATACTATAGCCACTTCAATTCTATTGGAAATAGGAAAAATTGCGATGTCTCCAACGCTGCTCCCCGCCACTGATATTCGTTTTGCCGATTTTGTGAGGGCGTTTAACGTAGCATATCAGGATTATTTCATCCCTATTCAAATTGACCCTGACCAGATGCGCCAGATTATCCGCCGTGACTCGGTGGATCTGAGTGCTTCGCGGGTGGTGTTGGTGGAGGATGAAATTGTGGCGGTGGCGCTGCTGGCAAAACGGGAAAAACGCGGTTGGATTGGGGGAGTCGGTGTGATGCCTGAATTTCGGGGTAAGGGGATTGGACGACTTATCATGCAGGAAATTCTCCATGTTGCCACTGCCGATGGATTGGAAGCGGTTGAGTTGGAAGTGATTGAGGGGAATGTTGCGGCTTATCATTTGTATCTGAGTCTGGGATTCCACGCGCTGCGAAAACTGCTCATCATCGAAACACATACTGTTTCGCCGCTTGTTGAAGATATCACGGTTCGCCAAGTTTCCGCCGCCCATGCCCTCTCTTTTCATGAACAATTTCACCCGCAGGCTACCCCTTGGCAGCGGCATTTGTCTGCTTTGCGGATGTTGGCGGTAGACATGGATGGTTGGACGGCGGTGAAAAATGGCAGAGTCGTGGCTTATGCAGTGGCGCTATTTTCAGACCGGCAGATTCGATTTATGGATATGGGATTTTCAGACGGAGAAGAACAGGCACTGCGGGCGGTGGTTGCCTTTGCCCAACAAAACAATCCCCCCACACGTTTTGTCAACCTTGCGGAAGATGATCCTGTATGGTCTGTGCTAGCAGCGATGGACTACCAAGTGACCATGCGCCAATTTCACATGGTACTCCCCTTAAAACGGTGATTTGAGAAACCGAATCACCAGTCGAATTTTGCCAAGCTGCAATTCATCCCCGTGTCGCAATCGGAAGGGTTGGTTCGGGGGCAGCAAAAAGCCGTTCAGTTTTGTTCCGTTGGTGCTATCTAAATCGGTCACAAACAGACTTTCCTCAATAAGGCGAATTTCGGCATGGCGACGCGAAACACCCCTTTCCGATGCGCCAAATGGGTCTAAATCCAAATCGGGGATCTCTGGGGAGGTGGGTGCAGAGCGTCCGATTAAAATTTTGTCGGTCACATCTACCCCGACAGTTTGGTGGATTTTGCCGCTGACTTGAATAATTAAGCGCCAAGGGGCTGGCCCATCAGATACAGGAATTTTGCTCGATGCAGGGGGCATCATCCTTGCACGCGGTTCATCTGGTAAAATGCCTGTACGTGCGAGTTCATGGTCGTGTTCACTCATGGTTTTTATCCTACAAACTCTATGACTTCATTTTATAAAACATATGTTCTACAGCCAATGAGTCTAAAGTACGGTTTGCTGAATACCCTCATTCTTATCGTTGGTACGGTGCTGTGTTTGCTACAAGCCCAACCGAACAAGGCCGATAGTGATTGGCGGGTCGTGTCTCTTCCTACCCCTACCGCACACCCCCTGCGTGCGGCTATCATCTTGGAAGATTTTGTTGTCTGGCAGCGCTTTGATTCCAATGCGCTCTGTTTCTTCAATCTACAAGATAATACCCCTCAATGCCACCGATGGTTGCATGGTACTTTAGTCCAATGGACAGCGCAATTATTGGATAATCGGATTTATTTAGTCTGGCGCACCGACAACAACGCCCTTTATACGGCTGTTTTGAACGACAGGGCGGAGCAACTGACCGCGCCTATTCTCATTTCTAATGCAGTTGTAACAGATTTTCGTGTCACAGACTATCAGGGACTCATGGTATTGTGGCAGTCAGGGCGCACCCTTTCTCTGTCTAAGGTCGATGCAGAAGGCCGTCCCCGCCCACCTGTAGAATTGCTCACCCCTCTGGATGATTTTGCCGTTGTTCACGACTCGGTGGTTTGGCGCGACAATGACACGCTTTGGATGGGTGTTTTAGATTTTAGTCAAGCCCGCCCAACTTTAACCCCTGCCCTTTCTCTGGACACTTTCAAACTTGCCCCGGATGAAATGCTGGCGACCCTCCATATTTTTTTGAGTGAAACTCACCGTGTCATTGTCTGGGGTATCAGCCATGTGATGCAACCGGATGCAGAACTGTATCAAGGCGTGCTGCTGCCAATAGACGGATTGGCAGACCCGATTCCTTTTCAAATTACCCTGCCTGAAAATGCCCCGACTCGTTGGGCTAATCCGACCCCGGAGGGCGGATTGACGATGGCAGCTTTTATTGACGGGAAATGGCAAACGATAACGCTCAACTTTGGGGCGAATGGCACACAAGGTTTCCAGATTATTGAGGGGGCTGCGGCGCTGGCTTCTGCTCCTATGGTAGCAGGGGATCATGCCGCTTGGATTACCCTTGATGAACATCAGATGCCCATTTTATATGTTACGACAAGGGATGAACGCTATGGGCAAGCCCCGGACGATACCCTCCCGCAAGAAGAAAGAATCATCGCCGGGTTGGAAAAAAGCTACCTTGCGCTGGCATGGCTTCTCCTCCCCGCGATTGCAGCTTACTTTTTCCCTTCGCTTGAATCTGCTGCCCTCGCAGCCTATTGGGTGAGCAAGGTGATTTTTTCGTTTGGGATTTTTGCTGCTGCCCCTGTGATTTTGACCCCGCTTGCTGCTTTTGGTCTGATTCATATTCTGGCGGTGGGAGTTCGCTTGGTGGGGTGGGGCAGCACACCCCTAAAAATTCGATGGGGAGCTTACTTTTTAACGGATGCCCTCCTCACTTTTGCTTTATTTGCGGGGTAGGGGATGCCCTACCGTTCACCTTCGCTTGCCTATCCCCACTGGTAATGCCCCATCTTTTTGTTATCCTATGGCGTTTGTTTGGAGGATGGTTATGAAATGGTTGTTGATGATTGGGCTGGTTTTGTCGCTCAATTTGAATGTGATAGCACAAACAGAAACTGGTGTGCGGATTGCCATGCGAAATCCGCAGAATCTTGACCCCGTACAGCTTTCACGCTTTGACCTTGATTCCCGCGATCTGGTCGAAAATTTATTCGTGGGGCTGACCCGTTTGAACGCCAGCACAGGACAAATTGAACCCGCGCTGGCGGAAAGTTGGTCGGTGAGTGCGGACGGGCTAACATGGACGTTTACCTTGCGGGATGATTTGCAATGGGTGCGGGTGGTGAATGGCGAACCCGAAGCAGTGCGGCCTATCACGGCGGCGGATATGGTTTTTGCGATTCATCGCGCTTGCTCACCCAATCGCCCATCGCCGGTTGCCCAGAATATTTATATCATTGAAGGCTGTCGTACCTTCGATAATATCAATTCGCTCGAACAGCCTGACCCCAATCAAATTATTGGTATCCGGGCATTGAATGACACCACCCTTGAAATTGATCTGGTATTTGTTGGCTCGTTTTTTCTGACGATGACCAGTTTGCCCGAATTTCGTCCCCTGCCCGCAGAATTTGTGGATGACAGCACCGGACGCTGGTTTCGTCCCGATAATCTTGTGACTTCTGGAGCATGGGTCATTCGTAACTGGCAGGAAGGCGCAGTGATGGAACTTGTGCCGAATCCCTTTTGGCCTGATGACTTTGCAGGCAATGTCGAAGCGATTGAAGTGCGCTTTGATATTGCGATTGATGCTATCACCGGTGAAATTTTGAATGGTGATCTCGATTTTGCGCGGATTGACCCGGTGCTGGTCGGTTCGATTCAAAGCCAACAACCGGAACTTTTAAAATCGCGGGATGGGCTGACACTGACACTGCTTGGTTTTTCGTCCAATGTGATTAGCGCGGAAGGGGCAGCGGTGGTCAGCCCCTTTGATAATCCCCTTGTGCGGCGTGGATTAGCCTTAGGCTTAGACCGGGATGCCCTAGCGCAAAATGTCTATGGCAACCAAGCGACAGGCACCACCCATTTTACCCCCCGTTCTGCGATGGGAGGGCCGTCAACCCCCGGGGCTGGCTTTGACCCCGCCGCCGCCCAACAAGCCCTCACCAGCGCGGGGTATCCTAACTGCACCGGATTCGGGCAAGTCCCGATGGCAGTTGCGGAGGAAGATGTGTTTTTAGCCCAATCTATGATTGCCCAATGGGAAATCAATCTGGGGTGTCCGGCAACCACCTTCTTGATTACCCCTTTGCCACGCCGTCAAATTCTGGATACCGCCCACAATACTGTTGATGTGCTGGAAGGTGCGGTGCGCTATCCCCTGTGGATTATTTCATGGAGCGCGGATTATCCCGATGCCCAATCATGGATTACCGATGCGCTGCACTGCGATTATGGGTTTTTGAAACCGGGGCGGGCATGTGACCGTTTAGATTCATTCATGGATGAAGGCGGCAAAGTGCTGGACAACACCACCCGCTTCACCATTTATAACCAGATTGAAAACGACTTTTTTGGGTCGCAAGGCAGTTTTCCGGTGATTCCCTTGGTGTTTGAGCAACATTGGACAGTCCAACAGCCCGCGCTAAGTGGAATTTCCAGCTATGGGCAATTACAATTTGACCGTTGGCAAATCGGGGAATAATCAATGTCAGTGGTGCGGATTTTTGGTGTGCCGATGGATTTGGGGCAAAAACGGCGTGGGGTGGATATGGGCCCCAGTGCGATTCGCTACGCTGGATTGCAAATGCGCCTAGAACGTCTAGGATATACCACCCATGATGGTGGAAATATTTCTGTGCCACAGGCCGAAGAAATGGAGCATCCTTTTCACGGGGACGAGACCATTGGTCTGGCACACCACTTACCCCAAGTGACCCAAGTTTGTCAGCAAATTTACGCCCATACGCTCAACTGCCTGCAAGCCAATGAAAAAGTCATTTTTCTGGGGGGCGACCACAGCATCAGCATCGGGACAGTGGCGGCGGTTGCCCAGCATGAACCGATTGGCCTCATTTGGGTCGATGCCCATGGTGATATGAATACCCCCCACACCAGTCCTAGCGGCAATATTCATGGGATGAGTTTAGCGGTCTTGATGGGGGATGGGCCTGACCAACTGACGGATATTGGGTACAAAGGGCCTAAAATTCATCCGGCTCAGGTGGCTTTAATTGGTCTGCGCGAATTGGACGGGGAAGAAAAAAAACGACTGGCAAAAAGCGGGGTGGCTACCTACACCATGACTCAAATTGATGAACATGGCATGGCAACCCTCGCCCGCATGATTTTAGACCGTTTTTCCCACCTGAATCATATTCATATCAGTTTAGATATGGATTCGCTGGATCCTGCCATTGCGCCGGGGGTGGGTACGCCTGTTCCCGGCGGGCTGACTTATCGTGAAGCCCATCTTTTGATGGAAATTCTGGCGGAAAGCGATAAAGTCCGTTCGGTGGATGTGGTCGAAGTTAACCCGATTCTGGATGAACGCAACAAAACCGCCCAAGAAGCGGTGGAACTGGTAGCGAGTTTGTTTGGGCAACGCATTATTTAACCTGCCAGAGTCGCACCGTACTATCGCGGCTTGCGCTGGCAATCAAACTATCATCAGGATTCCAGTCAAGGGCATGAACCGCCCCCTCATGCCCTTCCAAAATATCAATTACTTCCCCTGTTTGAGCATCCCAAATCCGAATCGTCATATCATCACTCGCGCTAGCAATTTGCGTCCCGTCTGAATTCCAATCCAGCGCGTTGACCGCTCCGCTATGGCTTTCTAAAATCAGGATAGTTTCACCCGTTGCGAAATCCCAAACCCGAATCGTAGTATCATCACTGGCGCTGGCAATTAAATTCCCATCAGGACTCCATGCCACATCATTCACCGCGCCAGTATGCCCCTCATAGATTGTCACAAATTCGTCGCTATATGCTTCCTTATTACCCGGAAGCTCGCGGCTGGTGTTCCAAATTTCTACTTGACCATTTTCTCTTGCCGCAGCTAAGAAATTATCATAAGGATGCCACTTGATAGCATTAATTGGGATATAACTAAAACCAAAATCACTAAAAACTCTTTCGGTTACGACGTTCCATATGTAGATTCCCCATGGTATATCTTCACCAAAATCATCATTGCCATGAGTCATAGCAATTTTGGTCGAATCACTAATCCAATCTACAGACGTGGTTGAATGACGATGACCGGGCGGATAAACTAATCCTACGGGTTGCTCTGTCTCGGCACTCCAAATTTTTAACCATATTCCTTCGGGTGCTTGCTCATTGTTATAAAAAGGAAAAACAAATTGTGACCCGTCAGGACTCCAAGCAATACCAATTCCCCAGCAATTGGTGTATTTATCAGCAAAGCCACCCACACTACTTATATCAATAAAATCCTCAACAAATAATTCTGCTGTTACTCCAAGACCTCTATCATACAACCGTGCGCCTTGAAAGCCTTGTACTGCTAGCAGTTGACCATCAGGACTCCATGCAAGGCTCTCAATTCCATGCCTACAGAAATATTGAGTTACAGGTTCGTCTGTTTGAGCTTGTATTTTTGAAGGCAATAAAAGAGTAAATAGAAAAACGAGTATCTTTGCTAAACTGATAATGAAATTTTTCATTGGAATTATCCTTTGTCCATTTTGCTAATTAAAAACCTTGTCAGCCAAAGTTTGGTTAGCTATACTCTGCTCAACTTTGAAACGAGTTTTTGACATGCAACTTCACGCCCACCATCATCATATGGGATTGAACACGCGGTTACGCCGATGATGGTGCTTGCTTAAATTTTAGTTTGCAGAAATCCACACCCTTCGGAATGTAACCGAGGGGTGTTTTTATTTTACCGTAAGCGTGGGTTCTAGGCGCATCAGCACCATCGTTTCGGATGTGTGTAACCTGCCCTTCTGACAAAAAAATAAGGAGATTCAATGAACCAAAACGGAACTGTTCGATTAGCCCTGCCGAGTAAGGGGCAACTTGGCGACAGCACCCTGCTGTTTTTTCAGGCATGTGGGTTGCATATTAACAAAACCAATCCCCGCCAATATGCGGCAACGCTGCCGGAAATGCCGGAAGTGCAGATTATTTTTCAACGTTCGGCGGATATTCCCTATACCGTCAGCAAGGGCGATATGGATTTGGGCATTACAGGGATTGATACGCTGGAAGAACATGCCCTTGAAGCCGACTCAAATATTATAGTGCTGCATGAAGCGCTGAATTATGGGGGATGTTCGCTGGTGCTGGCGATTCCAATGAGTTGGCCTGTCCATACCACGCAGGAATTATCGCATTATGCGGCGGAGCAAGGAGGACTGCGGGTAGCGACCAAGTTCCCGAATTTGACCACCCAATTTTTAGCGCAAAATGGGGTTGCACCGATTAAAGTGGTGCTGGCGAGTGGCGCATTAGAAGCCATGCCCGCTATCGGCAGCGCGGATTTCATCTCCGACCTGACCGCTACCGGAACAACCCTCCGCGATAATCAACTGCGAACCTTGGAGGATGGCATCATTTTGCAATCGGAGGCGTGCCTTGTTGCGAATCCCGATGCGCTGCGCCAAAAGCCACAAGTTCAAATCGTAGCGCGGCGACTCCTTGAGCGTTTTGAGGGACATTTACAAGCCACCGGACGTTATTTGCTGTTTGCTAATATGCGGGGCGAATCGCCAGAAGCAGTAGCGAGTCGGGTTCTCACCCAAGCGGGACTCGGTGGACTAACCGGCCCGACTATTGCCCCGATTTATTCCCATCAACCGAGTGAGGCAGGTCACTGGTTTTCGGTAAGTATTGTGGTGGATGGCAAAATGCTCTATCAATCCGTCAGCCAGCTTCGCGGCATTGGAGCAAGCGGCGTGGTCGTGACCCCCATCACGTATATTTTTGACGAATATCCCGAACGCTGCCAGCGTTTGGATGGGTTGATTGCGGGGGAGAAACTTACGCGATGATTAAAATTTATGAGGCTACCGCAGCACAGACGAGCATTTTAAAACGCCAACCCCCGGATGAATTTGCTGTAACAGAAAGTGTCATGGCAGGGATTGAAAAACGCTTTGGCGAACGGCTGACTCCTGAAGAGGCGGTGAAAAAAATCTTAAAAGCTGTCCGCGAAGAGGGGGATGCTGCCCTGCGGGAATGGTCAACCAAAATTGATGGTGTCACGCTGACGGATTTTCGTGTCTCCCAAGACCAAATTGCCAGCGCGAAAAATCAGGTAAGCGCGGAGGTGTGCCAAGCGTTGGAGTTTGCCGCCGCACGCATCCGCCGTTTTCACCAGAAACAGCCGTCTATTTCATGGATAGACAGCCAACCGGAAGGCATGTTAGGCCAACTGGTACGCCCGATAGAAAAAGTCGGGGTGTATGTTCCCGGCGGAACTGCCCCGCTGCCCTCAACGTTGCTCATGACCGCGATTCCGGCGCAGGTAGCGGGGGTAAAAGATATTGTGGTCTGCACCCCCTCCGCCAACCCGGTGATTTTGCAAGCGGCGGCAACCGTTGGCGTGACTCAAATTTATACATTGGGTGGCGCACAGGCGATTGCAGCCATGGCTTACGGCACAGAATCTGTCCCCAAAGTAGATAAAATTGTTGGCCCCGGTAATTTGTTTGTCACGATTGCCAAGCGTATGGTTTATGGAACTGTCGGGATTGATGGTTTACTTGGCCCTACTGAAACCTTAGTGATTGCCGATGGCAGTGCCAACCCCCAACTCGCAGCGGCAGATTTGCTGGCGCAAGCCGAACATGATGTGCTTGCCAGCGCGATTTTGTTGACTCCCAGCCGCGCTTTTGCGGAAAAAGTACAGCAAGCAGTCATGGAACGGATGAAAAACTTGGCACGGGATGCCATTCTGGAAGAATCGCTGGCAAATCGGAGTGGGATTGTTGTTGTGGACAATTTGATGCAGGCGTTTGATCTTGCCAATGCTTATGCGCCCGAACATCTTTGTTTGCTTCTCGAAAATGCCTATCAATGGGTAGGCCATGTGCAACACGCAGGCGGGGTTTTTCTGGGAGAACAGAGTTATGAGGTATTAGGCGATTATGTGGCGGGGCCAAGCCATAGTATGCCTACCGGCGGCAGCGCCCGCTTCGGTTCACCGCTGAATGTGCTGGATTTTGTCAAAATCGTGAGTCTGATTGGCTTACAGGATACGCCCGAACTCAGCCGCCAAGCCGCGATTTTAGCCCGTGCCGAAAGTCTGTCTGCCCATGCTGCTGCCGCCGAAGCTCGTTTGTAGGGGTGTGGTCTCTGACCCGCCTTTGCTTATAAACAGCATCATTTTAGACGAGGGGTTTTAACCCTTTGAGAGGCAAAAAATGATTACGCCCACGAATACTGTTGAAAATCTCATGCGGCCCGAAATTGTCCGTATGACTCCCTATGTTCCGATTAAGCCATTTCCTGTCCTCAGCGCGGAGCTAGGCATTCCAATTGATAAAATTGTCAAATTGGATGCCAATGAAAACCCCTACGGGCCATCCCCGCGTGCTTATCAAGCGCTCGCCCGGTTAGGTAATACCGAAGTTCCCATTTACCCCGACCCCGGCAGCACCCTGTTACGTGAAAAACTCGCTGAAAAATTGGGAGTCGACACTGAAATGGTCGTTACAGGGGCAGGGGCAGATGAATTGATTGAAGTTTTGTTCAAACTGTTTTTCTCGCCGGGTGATGTAATGATTAACAGCACGCCCACCTTCGGGATGTATACCTTTCTGGCGCAAATTTACGGCGTGCAGGAAGTGGTGATTGAGCGTGGTACAGATTTTCAAATGGATCTGGATGCCGTCGAAGCGGCGGTTATTCACCACAACGCGAAAATGGTCACACTATGCGCCCCGAATAATCCCGATGGGTTGTATCTTGCGCCGAATGCGCTTGAACGTCTGCTGCGCTTGAACACGATTGTTTTGTTGGATGAGGCGTATATTGCCTTTGCTGCACCCAATCTGGAGGCCGAATTTGGCGCAAAAAACAGCGCCCATTGGGTTGATCAACACCCGAATCTGGTGGTGTTACGTACTTTTAGCAAATGGGCAGGGTTGGCAGGGTTACGGGTGGGCTACGGGGTGGTTGCGCCGCAAGTTGCCCGTTACATGATGGCAATTAAACAACCGTATAATATCAATGTGGCAGCAGAAGCAGCAGCGCTAGCGAGTCTGGATGATTTGGATTATCTGAACGCCAATGTCCAAAAAATGTTGGCGGAACGTGACCGTTTGTACGCAGAACTCGCGCCCATTGATGGGTTAAGCGCCTTTCCGGGCAGCCAAGCCAATTTTATTCTGGTGGAGGTGTTGAATCAGCCAGCCGCCGAACTCAAGGCCAAACTTGCCCAGCGTGGCATTTTAGTTCGCTATTTTGCCAAAAAAGGGCTGGAAAATCATTTTCGGATAAGCATTGGTACGGCGGAACAAACCGACCAACTCATTACTGCCCTCAAGGAGCTGGCATGAGAATCGCGCAGATTGAACGTAAGACCAACGAAACGAATATCACTGTTCGCTTGAACTTGGATGGCACAGGCCAAGCCCAAATCAGCACTGGAGTCGGCTTTTATGACCATATGTTGCATCATGTGGCGGTGCATGGCCTGATGGACTTGGGGATTGAAGCACAGGGTGATTTGCATATCGACGCACACCATACGGTTGAGGATGTGGCTATTGCTTTGGGGCAGGCCATTGATAAAGCCCTCGGCGCACGCGCTGGCATTACTCGCATGGGCTATGCCTATGTGCCGATGGATGAAGCACTGGCGCGGGTGGTGATCGATTTAAGCGGACGGCCTTTTGCGGTGTTTAACGCGCCGTTTGTTGCGCCGATGCTCGGCACCATGCCTACCGCGATGGTACAACATGTGTTTGAAAGTTTGAGCGTTCATGCACGGATGAATCTTCATGCACAGGTTTTATATGGACGCGATGACCACCATATGGCAGAGGGTCTGTTCAAGGCGCTGGGGCGGGCGTTGGACATGGCAACACAACACGATTCGCGCCGCAGTGGGGTTCCCAGTACCAAAGGCACATTAATCGAAAAGTAGGGGCGGGGACTTCCTGCCCTTAAAAATGGAGCAAAACACATGATAGGCGTGATTGACTATGGCGCGAGCAACATTCGCAGCGTTGCCAACGCCATGAAATTTCTCGGTGCGGACATGCGGCTTGCCACATCTCCCGCCGAACTTGCCAGCGCGGAAAAACTCATTTTGCCGGGGGTGGGCGCATTTCGCCCCGGCATGGATAAACTCCATGAACAGGGTTTTGTGGAATTTTTACATGACGCAGCGAACAAGGGTATTCCCATTTTAGGGATTTGCTTGGGGATGCAATTTTTACTCGAAACCAGCGAAGAAGATGGACTCTCCGCAGGATTGGGGCTGTTACCGGGACGATGTGTGCGTTTTGAGATTGCGGGTAAAGTCCCACACATGGGCTGGAATCAATTAACCCACGCGAGTACCCATCCCATCATGCACGGGATTCCCACCGAAAACAGCTATGCGTATTTCGTTCACAGTTACCATGCGGCGGAGATGCCTTCGGATTGTGTGATTGCGACCACCGATTATGGGTATTCATATCCATCCATCATCGGGCGGGACAACATTTTTGGCGCACAATTTCACCCCGAAAAAAGCCAGCAGGTAGGACTGCGTTTGCTCAAAAATTTCTGTGAGATGTAGCGAATGGTACAGTTGATTTTGATTCGCCACGCCCAACCCGAAATTCAACCGGACAAACCCGCCCGCGAATGGACTCTTTCATCACAAGGGCGGGAACAAGCGGTGTTACTGGCGCAAACACTCAAAACCAAAAATATTATGCCGAAGGTCATCATCACCAGCGATGAACCCAAAGCCATTCAAACGGGGATGATGCTGGAAAAAACATGGGGAAAACCGCGTCTGGCGCTGCCCAATTTGCATGAGCATCCGCGTCCATTTGTGGAGGATTTTGAGGCCAAAGTCGCTCAATTTTTCGCTAACCCACGAGAATTGGTTTTTGGAGCGGAAACTGCCAATCAAGCCCATGCGCGTTTTACGGATGCGGTGAAAGCCGCGCTCAATCAATATCCTGAGCAATCACTCGCTATCGTCACCCATGGGACGGTGATGACCTTGTTCATTTGCCGCTTGATGGGACTCGACCCCTTTCCTTTCTGGCAGTCATTGAAATTGCCGGATTATAAAATACTGTCGCTACCAGAAATGAGGCTAATTGATGCTTGAAATTCGCCCGTTCACTGAAAACGATGTGGAAGCCTATGCCAGGTTACGCTTACAGGGCTTACGGCAAAACCCGGAGGCGTTTGGCTCATCGTATGAGGAGGAAAAAGACCGTCCTGTGGAGGAACTCAAGCCACGTATTGCTGACCAACCCGAAAAATTTACGCTGGGGGGGTGGGCGGATGGCACATTGGTTGGGATGGTCGGCTTTTACCGCGAAACCCGCCTCAAAACCCACCACAAGGGCATAATCTGGGGCATGTACGTGGATTCGACGATGCGCGGACAGGGTATCGGCAAACAATTGATGCAAGCGGCGATTACCCGCGCCAGAATGATTGAGGGCTTGGTACAGATTCACCTGACAGTGGTTTCAACCAATGCGTCTGCCCGTCGGTTGTATATCGGACTGGGTTTTGAATTGTACGGTACAGAACCCCGCGCTTTAAAGGTCGGTGAGCAGTATTATGATGAAGATTTGATGGTGTTAAAACTATGCTAACCAAACGAATTATCCCCTGTCTTGATATTCAACATGGGCGGGTGGTGAAGGGCGTGAATTTTGTCAATTTACGCGATGCCGGCGACCCGGTAGAACAGGCCATCGTCTATGACCGTGAAGGGGCGGACGAACTCACTTTGCTAGACATCACCGCTACCCATGAGGAACGCGATATTTTGCTGGATGTGGTGCAGCGCGTGGCGGATAACATTTTCATCCCCTTTTGTGTGGGGGGCGGGATTCGCACGGTGGAAGACATTCGCCAAGTCCTGCGGGCAGGTGCGGATAAAGTCAGCATCAACAGCGCTGCGATTAAAAACCCCGAACTGATTTCCGAAGGCGCACGCATTTTTGGCAGCCAATGTATTGTCGTGGCGATTGACCCGCGCCGTGTGAAAGGACAATTTATCGTGCATATCGCAGGCGGGCGGACTCCAACGGAATGGGAAGCGGTGGCTTGGGCTAAAGAAGCCGAAAGACGCGGCGCGGGCGAAATTCTTCTGACCAGTATGGATCGGGACGGGACACAAATCGGGTATGATATTGAACTCACACAGGCTATTACCGATGGTGTGCATATTCCTGTGATTGCATCGGGTGGGGCAGGTAAATTGGAAGATTTTAAAGCAGCGCTAACCACTGCCAACGCGGATGCCGCCCTTGCTGCAAGTTTATTCCATTACAAACAACTCAGTATCCAGCAGGTGAAAGACTACCTTGCTGGCGAAGGTGTGCCTGTCCGTCCGATTAATCGGGAGAGCCTGATATGAGTG
The DNA here is from genome assembly GCA_964639245.1 of uncultured Anaerolineae bacterium. GTDB lineage: Bacteria > Chloroflexota > Anaerolineae > Aggregatilineales > J027 > SB15. Next base: position 226,464 of record CAZXCU010000004.1, on the reverse strand, counting down.
GTGTCGCAAACGACCTTCACTACGATGAAAATGGCTTGATTCCGGCGATTGTTCAGCACTATCAGACGGGGCAGGTGTTGATGATGGCATGGATGAATCGGGAATCGCTGCGCCTTACCGAACAAACAGGCGAAACCGTATTCTGGAGTCGCAGTCGTCAAGAACTCTGGCATAAGGGCGCAACCAGTGGCAACACACAAAAAGTCATGGAGATTCGGGTGGACTGCGACGCGGATGTTCTGCTGATTCAGGTGGATCCTCTCGGTGCAGCGTGCCATACCGGAGCATATTCTTGTTTTTTTCGCAGCCTAGAGGAGCTAACCAATGGCGGGTGAGATGATTTCCTATTTACAAACTATTGTGCAGGAACGCAAAAATGCGCCTCAGCCAGACTCCTATACCAATAAACTTTTGCAGGCGGGGTTGCCCCGTATCGCGCAAAAAGTGGGCGAGGAAGGAGTTGAAGTGGCGGTAGCTGCGCTTGCCCAAACTGACGAGGAATTGCTGGGCGAACTCGCTGATTTGGTGTATCACAGTACGGTATTGTTGGTGGCACGCGGCCTAACATGGGAGCAGGTTGAGGCTGTCTTGGCGGAACGACATCGGAAGTAAGCGCTAATGGATCGTCCCTAGCCGTTTGGGTAGGTGCAAGGGAGCTTGAGACATTATATGATAAAGGAGAGACCCGTATATGAGCGATGAATTGATTTTATTGGTAGACGACGAGCGCAACATTATTGACCTTGCCAGTTTATATTTGCGACAGGAAGGTTTTCGCATTATCAGTGCGGAAGACGGTCTCTCCGCCTTAGCGATGGTCGAATCTGACCAGCCCGATTTTATGGTGCTGGATTTGATGCTGCCCAAATTGGACGGGTGGGAAGTGTGTAAACGGGTTAGGGCGCAGTCCGACCTGCCGATTTTGATGCTGACCGCCCGTGATGATGATATAGACAAAATTGTGGGTTTGGAATTGGGCGCAGACGATTACATGACCAAGCCGTTTAACCCGCGTGAACTGGTTGCCCGTGTAAAGGCCATTTTGCGCCGTACCGATGCGCGTCGTCCGTCGGCGAATCCTGATAACACCCCGATGCGCCTGAAAAATTTAATGGTTGACCCGGCCCGCCGCATGGTCAAAGTGAATGACCAAGCCATTGATTTGCGTACCAAAGAATTTGATTTACTGCTTACGCTCATCGAAAATAAAGGGTTGGTCTTGAGCCGCGAAAAACTGCTGGAATTGGTGTGGGGGTTTGATTTCTACGGGGAAACCCGCACTGTTGATGTGCATATTGCTCATTTGCGGCACAAACTCAAAGGCAGCCATGCCAGCATCGAAACGGTGTGGGGCGTGGGCTATAAACTAGAAGATTAAGTGAAGCGCTCATGAGAAGTTTGGCCTGTCCTATTTTGTGACAACTTCACATGGTGCTACAATCGAAATTAACAATACCGAGCCTAAAAAGGATTTTCCCTTGTTTAGAAATGTCAAAGATCTTAAATCTGCGCTGGAACGCCAGCAGTATATTGCTACTGATGCAATTTCAACAGTCGTGTTCCTCGCGCAGCAGTTGAATAAGCCGCTTTTGCTGGAAGGGCCTGCGGGTGTGGGGAAAACCGAACTGGCAAAAGTCTATGCTAAAGCCACCAGTCGCCCCTTAATCCGCTTGCAGTGTTATGAAGGGTTAGACGAAAGCAAAGCGCTCTACGAATGGGAATATGCCAAACAAATGCTGTATACCCAATTGCTGCGCGATAAATTGAACGTGGTGCTAGAAAAAGCCCAATCGTTGACCGAAGCGGCTGACCGTATTGCCCAAGAGGAAGATATTTTCTTTTCCGAACGGTTTTTGCTGGCGCGTCCTTTGCTCAAGGCGATTCAATCCGATGAACCTGTGGTGCTGTTAATTGATGAAATTGACCGTGCTGATGCCGAATTTGAAGCGTTTTTGCTGGAAGTCCTCTCTGACTTTCAAGTGACCGTTCCAGAAATTGGCACAATTACCGCCCGCCATCATCCGGTAGTCATGTTGACCAGCAACAATACCCGTGAACTGTCCGAAGCGCTTAAACGCCGATGTTTGTATATGTTCATTGATTACCCGAATTACGAATCCGAACTCTCGATTGTACGGACGAAAATTCCTGAAATGAGCGAAAAACTCGCAGCGGAAGCGGTGCGGGTTGTCCAGAGTTTGCGGCAGATGGATTTAAAGAAAAATCCGAGTGTGTCTGAAACGATTGACTGGGCAAAAGCGCTGGTGATGCTCAACGCGGATAACATTGACCAGAAAATGCTTGAAGATACGCTCACGGTGCTGTTAAAGCATGAATCCGACGCGCAAAAAGCCAAACGGCGCTTGTCCGGCAATGCGGATGAACGCGGGATGAGCAACCGTCGTAAGGGCGGACGTTTGGGCGGCGGGAGCTGGAACTAAGTGAACTGGCAGGTTCTCAAACAAACAATTTTGCATGAAAGTTCATGGTTACGTCTGCTGTTGGAACATGTCAAACTGCCCAACGGAGTCGAAATTGAGGATTTTTACCGCATTGAGATGATTCCTTATGTCATGATGTTTGCGGTTGACCGTGAAGGCCGCGTGGCGATGGTCGAGCATTATAAACACGGCCCGCAGCAGGTGTCGTTAGAACTTCCGGCGGGGTATATCGAAGAAGCTGACCCGCTAGAAACCGCCAAACGCGAACTGCTTGAGGAAACCGGTCTCAGCAGTGAGGAGTGGGTTTCACTGGGGAAATTTTTCAAAGATGGCAACCGGGGCTGCGGGTGGGTGCATGGCTATCTGGCAAAAAACGCCGAACATACCAGCGAAACCCACCATGAATCTACTGAAATCATGACAATTCATTTCAAGCCTATTGAGGATGTGTATAATTTGTGGTGCCGGGGGGAAATCACCAATGTTTCCTCACTTGGCATCATCGGACGTAGTTTGCACGAATTAGGCTATTTGCAAAAAGCTCATGACCAAAAAACGCCTCGAATCTGACCCGCTTATGCCCAAAATTGAGTCTTGCCGTCGGTGTGGCAAGCCGATTTTATTAGGGGATGCACGCTGCAAAAATTGCGGCTATCCGGTGCGGCAAAACACGGATTTTATGACGTGGTTTAAACAGCAACCCCCGAATGTGATTTCGCTTGCTTTGTTCGTTATAGGCATTTTAATTGCGGCTTCGGCGCTGGGGATGGATGACACCCCGCAGTTTATCGCGCTCGTACTAGGAACAGGGTTGATCGTGGGCGGCGGCCTGTTTTACGGAGCAAATTTGCTGCTCACGGGTGATGACCGTCGGAAAGAGGAGTAAGCGGTTATCAGTTTTCGGTAAAAAATACTGATAACTGAGAACCGAAAACTAAAAAGGGATTTTTGCTATGGACAAGCGCATGATTGAATTTATTCGCTGTTTGCGGGCGGCAGGGGTGCGGGTTTCGCTGGCGGAATCCGCCGATGCGATGCGGGCGATTGATGAACTCGGCATTGAATTTAAAGATATTTTTCACGATGCCATGTCCAGTACGCTCGTCAAAGAACGGCGCGACCAAGCTGCTTTTGAGCATTTCTTCCCCCTGTTTTTTGGCAGTGGGGTGCCTCCCATGCACGACATGACGCAAGAACTTACCCCCGAACAGCAGCAGCAACTTCAACAAGCGCTGCAATCGCTGATGGGGAACAATGATGCGCTGCAACGATTGATGCAACAACTCATGCAGGGACGGCCTTTTTCCCAAGACGAACTTGACCAGATGTCGCAGCAGACGGGGATGCAAAACGCGGACAGTCCCTACCAAGAAAATTGGTATACCCGCCGTATGGAACGCGAAGCCCGTCTGGATGAACTGCGCGATTTGATGGAACAGCTTCTGGAACAACTGCGCCAGTCCGGGATGAGCGATGAAGCGGTGGAAGAAATCCGTGAGATGATGGAGAACAACATTGACGCACTGGCGGAACAACTCGCCAATTTCGCCGGGTTGAACATCGCGCAAAACATGGCGGAACGCGAACCCGACCCCAAAGATGATGTCATGGACATGCCCTTTCAATATCTTTCACCGGAAGAAGCCGAACAGGTGCGGGATGAAATCCGGCGGTTGGCGGCACGGCTGCGGGCAAGAGCTTCTCTGCGGCAAAAACGCGCTAAAACGGGCGATATTGATATTCGCCGTACCTTCCGCAGCAATTTGCGCTATGGCGGTGTGCCATTGGAGCTTAAACACAAAACCCACCATGTCAAACCTCGTGTCGTGGCGATTTGCGATTTAAGCGGTTCGATGCGCTATATGTCCGAATTTGCGTTGACCTTGACTTACATGCTGCAAGATCTGGTTGCCAAAGCCCGTTCGTTTATTTTTATTGATGATATGGTCGAAGTCACCCACCATTTCAAGGAAAATGAGCCGCGTGAGGCGGTTGAACTGGTACTGCGGGAAAATCCACGCGGGTCGTATAACACCAATCTCGGTTACAGCCTCCGCACGTTTGAACAGGATTTCCTCGACTCGGTTGACAGCAAAACGACGATTTTGCTGGTGGGTGACGGGCGCAACAACTACAACGACCCCCGTTTGGATATTGTCGAAATGCTCAAGCGGCGCGGACGGCGGTTAATCTGGTTTTGCCCCGAACCGGACTATCAATGGGGAACGGGTGACAGCGATATGCACCAGTACGCGCCTGTGTCGAGCGGGGTCTTTCTCGTGCGGAATCTGCGCGAGTTGGGCGAGGCGGTAGACAATATCTTGACGGACGGGTAGAAAAGGCGGGGTGGCGAAAGTGCCACCCTTGCATTTTAGTTCCCGCGTATTAACCAGCTTGTGGTTGGGAGATTGGGGGTAAACGGCGTTACCATGGTATTGCTGATGCCATCCGTAACCCCATTTATCCGTAACTGACTATCAACCCCACCCAGCGACTGAAATTGGCGAATTTCATGCGAAACCGCAATGACCATGATGCTGTTGCCTGTATCAGTGACAATGCCGGTTGGGATGAGCGCTTCACGCTGCCCTACAGGTTTGGGCGCAGCAATGCCTTCCATCACCTGCCAGTCACTCTCGGCAGTTTTCTGAAAGTTCACCACCGGGATACGCGGAGTCAAGGTGCGGCGGGTGGGATAAAAAATGGCAATGGGCATCAAAATCGGTGTGTCGGCTGGTTCAATCGAGACATTAAAGCGGTAGCACCACCAGATTTCTTCCTCCACTTCGGGTAAATCGCCTTCTTCTACCGACAACCGTTCAAAGGTGAAGGTTACATCGCTCTCAACCGCCCCGGCTGGTACGGCGATAGAAACGCCTGTGTTGCCAACTGGCACAATTCCATCTGTGCCTTTAGCTGTAATGGTGATGCTGCCAATGTCTTCTAATTCGGTCAATTCGCCTGCTTCAGGCGCAAAAGCGGCTTCGCCTTCTGTCGCTGTCACTGATGCTGTCACAGCATCAGGAATGGCGCTGGCTTCCTCAAAGGTGACACGATAGGTAAAAGGCCCGATAATCTTGTCCGCTTCCAGACTCGCCAGTGTCCATGTCACCACCCCATCGGCTTCACCTCCAAAAGCCGCCGCTTCGGGATTTGTGAGTGCTTCTACAAACGTTGCTCCCTCTGGCAAGGCGCTGGTAATCGTGACATCGCTTAAAGCGCTTTCTGGCGTACTTGCCAGCAAAACGCTGTACAACACACTGCCATCGGCATCCAGTATCCCCGTCGTGTAGAGCAAAATCGGGGACGGTGCTTGGGCAGAAAGAAGTGTCGGGGTTGCTGCTAAGGAAACAAAAAGACAGAATAACAAAACTAATCTTCGCATATTGCTTTCTCCAAAAGACTAACTCTTTTGAGAATAGCATTGCTAAGAAATTTGTGCGGGTTTTGTCACCAGTTTTTACGACATTTTTGTGAGATTTTTCTTAAAAAAGGCGACGGTTTCTGCGACACCTGCTTCAAGAGAAATGTGTGGCTGCCAATTCAATGTCTGGTAAGCGTGCTGGCATCTGAGGTAATTTTTATAGACCTCGCCCTGTTTAGCCCTGGTGTGGGTGCGGGGGTGAGGATAATCTGCGGCGGTGCTGACAAGGCGATAAATTTCGTTGACCGATGTCCCCATGCCTGTCCCGATGTTAAATGTCCCTTCAATACTCTGTTCGAGAGCAATTGCGTTGGCTTCTGCGACATCTGTGACATAGATAAAATCACGTTCCTGGTTGCCATCCCCATAAATCACAGTGGAGTCGCCGTTTAACATGCGCTCGGCAAAAATAGCAATCACCCCCGCTTCCCCATGCGGACTTTGACGCGGCCCGTAGACATTGGCATAGCGGAAAATGGTCGTTTTGAACGGGCTAATCCGCAGGTAATGTTCAAAACTGAGTTTACTAATTCCGTAGGGACTGAGGGGTAACAAGGGTGCATTTTCATCGACGGGCAGCACATCCGGTTCACCATAGACCGTTCCGCCGGAAGATGCAAACAAAAATTGCTGCACACCGCTTTGTTGGGCAGCATTGAGCAGGTTGATTCCGCCTAAAATATTCACAGACGCATCCAGCATCGGTTCGCGGACAGATACCAAAACGCTCATTTGCGCGGCATGATGACAAACGGCGTGGGGCTGTTCTTTCTGGAAAACCTCCAGAATCCCTTCATCGCGGATGTCCATTTGATAAAAGGTGGCTTTTTCTGGCACATAGTCGCGTTTGCCCGTGACGAGATTATCGATCACCACCACGTCATGCCCGTGTTGCAGCAACAGTTCAGCAATATGCGACCCGATAAACCCCGCACCGCCTGTTACAAGAACTTTCATCGATCAAAACCTACCCTGTATAAATCCGCTTCTGAGATGGGGCCAGCGCGGAAAATTTGAATTTTATCCCCCACCACCTGTGCAACAGTGGAGGCTTGCCCACCTTCACATATGCCACCGTCCACATAAAAAGCCACCCTGCGACCCAATTGACGATGCGCCTCCTCGATGGTGCAGGCGGCAGCTTGACCGGAAAGATTGGCACTGGTCACAGCCAATGTGCCTCCCGCTTGTTCGATGATGCTGCGAGTTAGCGGGTGGTCAGGCACACGCACGCCAATGGTATCGGTTTGTGAAAGCAGTGTGGGCAAATCGGGGCGTTTGGTGACAACCAATGTGAGCGCACCGGGCCAAAAGGCTTCCATCAAGGCTTTTTCGACTTCCGAAATTGTTAAGGCGACTTGAAAAATATGCTCCGGTTCGGAGAGCAGCACCGGAATCGCCTTGCCAACGTCGCGCTGTTTGGCTTCATATAACCGTTGAATCGCGGTCTCGTGCAGCACCGATGCCACACCGTAGACTGTATCGGTTGGCACAACCACCAGCTCATGTTGAATTAAATACTTAACCGCCTGTTCGATCATAGCTGGATAGAGACGACCCGATCATGTCCGGCTAAATCTTGGTCAACGCTAATGTGCGCTTCATAAAAACGCTGCCGGGCAATTTCAACGACACTTGCGCCCTGGGTTGCGCCTATTTCCAGCAGAATCAATCCCCCTTGTCGAATAACCGTGGTGGCTTCTTCCAACAAACGGCGGAAATAATGCAGACCATCTTCCCCCCCCTCCAATGCAGTACGGGGTTCATATTTGGCAACTTCCAGATGTTTTAATTCATAGGCGGAGATGTACGGCAAATTTGCCACGATTAAATCGGCTTTTTCGCGGGAGGCAATCAAAGGCTGCAATAAATCGCCCTGCAACCAGCGCACCCGGTGGTTTAAACCTAATTTTTCGGCATTTTGAGAGGCCACAGTGAGGGCGGGGGGGGAAATATCCACCGCGCTGACATGTGCATTCTGGAGGTGTTTTGCCAGCACCAGCGCGATAATGCCGCTGCCTGTTCCCACATCGACGACAAAGAGGTGTTTTTTACCGGCGGCCCACGCAATGGCTTTTTCGACCAGCATTTCGGTTTCAGGACGTGGAATCAGAACATCGGGGGTGACATGGACTTCAATATCGTAAAAACCCTGCTGCCCCAACAAATACGCCATTGGAACACCTTTGGCGCGTTCTGCCACTAAACGATTAAACGCCGCCGCTTGTTCAATCGTCAGCACCTTGTCCTCATACTGAATCAGATATTCTGGTTCTGCATCCAATACATACCCCAACAATAGACGGGCTTCGCGGCGAGGGTTTTCGGCAGCCTCTTTGAGTACATTGGTGGCTAATCGTAATGCAGACTGAATAGTTGTAATTGGTGGAGTGGTATCTGCCAAGTGACGCTCACTTTTCAACTGCGTACCGCAGCTTTTTCGTACCAAGCCACAGTACGTGCCAATCCTTCACTAAAACTTACAATCGGTTCATACCCAAGCAATTGACGTGCCTTTTCAATGGCGGCGCGGGAATGTTTAACATCTCCCTTGCGGGCCGGGTGGAATTCTGGGTGGAGTGATTTTCCCATGATATGGTTCAATTCATCGACCAAATCTAGCAGGCTAATTCGATTTCCACAGGCAATATTCATGGTTTCGCCCGCCACATGGGGGGTGTGCATTGCCAACATGTTGCCATGAACAACATTATCTATGTAAGTGAAATCGCGGGAATGGCTGCCATCTCCAAAAATTGAGGGTGATTTTTCGGACATCATTGCCTTGACAAACAATGGAATCACCGCGCCATAGGGAGAGTCCGGGTCTTGACGTGGCCCGAACACATTAAAATAGCGGATAATGACGGTTTCTAAGCCGTAAATTTCGTTAAAAACACGGCAATAACTTTCCCCGATGACTTTGGAAGCGGCATATGGCGATTTAACCCGCGGTGGTAGATCCTCACTTTTGTATTCTGCTTGGGCATCGCCATAGGTAGAGGATGACCCCGCAAAAACCAAGCGTTTGACTCCGGCATCACGCGCCGCGACCAGCACATTCAACGTGCCAGTGGTGTTAATTTCATGGGTGGTGAGGGGATTGTCAATCGAACGCGGCACAGAAGGCAGTGCGGCTTGATGAAAAACATACTCGACCCCTTGCATCGCTTGGTGCAGCGCATTCTGGTCACGAATGTCGATCTCATGCAGGTCAATTTTTCCCTCAAGGTGGGCAATATTTTCACGTCGTCCGGTGAGGAAATTATCCACTACCACTACTTCATGCCCTTCATGCAGCAGACGGTCTGCAAGATGCGACCCAATAAACCCGCCCCCGCCCGTAACTAGGTATCGACTCATTGTGTTTTGTTCCGTTCGTAGCTGCGTTCCAGCGTGATAAAAGCGGCAATCCCTGCGAGTGCTGTTGTCGCCATGATAATGATCGCCAAAGTAATGCTGGCACGACTGATCACCAGCGCCAACCCGCCCAAAGTAATTTCCACAAGATACAAAATGACAACGGTTTGGCGATGGCTGAAACCCATCCTCAAAATCCGGTGAGAGGTATGGTCTTTGCCGCCTAAAAAGGGTGAGCGTTTTTCACGCAGGCGGGTAAACGTGACCAAGGTGGTATCAAAAATTGGAATTCCTAATACCAGCAGGGGAATAATCCAAGAAACCATTTTAACCTGTGTTTGAAAATCGAGTTTGATACCCAGCACGGCTAAGATAAACCCGATAACCAGACTGCCTGTATCTCCCATGAAGGTGCTGGCTGGGTTGAAGTTGTAGCGTAAAAATCCAAAACATGCCCCACACAACGCGGCGGCTAAACTACCGACCAAACTCAATTCCTGTGAGGCAGCGAGAACAAAAAATGCTCCAGCAGCAATCCCGGCTGTGCCTGCGGCAAGACCGTCCATGTTATCCATCAGATTCATGGCGTTGGTAATGCCCACTACCCAGAAAAGAGTCAGGATATAATCCATGATCGGATAAGCGAAAAGTTGAGTATGGATGCCGGCCACAATCAGCAGCCCACTCGCAAAAAATTGGGCAGAAAATTTGACACGCGGATTCATACCGTTGCGGTCATCAATATAGCCCACCAGACCAAGCCAGACTGCCCCCGCGATTACCGCACCAAATTCCTTTAAATATTGCTCACTGGCGCTAAAAAAAGCAAAAATGAGTGTTGAGAGGAGAAATGCGCTGAGGATGGCGACCCCGCCCAAAAGCGGAATCGGTTCTCGGTGAATTTTGCGGCTGCTGGGCTTGTCAACAATATCTAAATGAATTGCCAACCGTTTGGTAAATGGCGTAAAGCTGTAAGCGGCAGCAAAACCGAGCGCCAGTACAGGCATGAACTGAAACATGTATAGCAGTCCGTCAATCATAAAATCCGCGTTAGTATATCGCTCCCATACGCTAAAGTATAGCCCTATCAGGTGAGCATGGGCGAATGGTAGAATGCAACACCGTGCAGCCGATATAAAATCGTTCCCATGAAACAGACCTCTCGTTCAACAACCCTTCGCTTGGTGGTGTGCCTTTTTAGCCTTTTGCTTGGCTTCTATTGGCTCACCTATCGAGGCGTTCCGATTTCAGGGGATGAAATCGCCCTATTTTCTAGCACCGAATCGCTGGTGCGCTACCAAGAATCCCGCCTCTACAGCGCCTATTATCAATATCAAGGGGTGGGCGATTCGCTGTGGAGCGAACCCGTCCATGAACCCATGCAAACGCTGTTAGCCATCCCGCTTTATTGGATTGCGTTTCAGAGTGATAGTCTTGGGATGGTACATACCGTCTGGATTTTTAATATTTGGGTGACAGCAAGTATTGGCGTTTTATTTTATTTAACGGCACGCACCTTAGGCTATCGACACGAAATAGGTTTTGTCGGGGCGATGCTGCTCGGTGTTAGCACCATGCTCTGGCCTTACACCCAAACTTATTTCCGTGAACCCCTTGCCGCTTTTTGGGTTCTGCTGGCTTTTTATCTGGCGTTCATGTTGCAAAAGCAGTTTCGCGTGTGGGTAGGGATGCTTCTGCTGCTGGTTTGTGCGGCGGCCTTGCTGACCAAAGAAAGCCTTTTTTTAATTTTTCCGTCTCTGCTGGTGGTTCTCTCGCCCGCTAATCTGACAAAACGCCGCTTATTCACATGGGTGGGACTGCTCATCGTCGGGATCATTTTTATTGGTGGGGTCATTTTTTTAATCTCCTCGACCAATTTTGGGAATGAGCGTTTTAGCAGCCAATCCTATCAAAGCCGGGTGCAAGACAGCACCTTCGGTTACTTCTGGACAGTGGTTAGGGCTTATTTATTCAGTCCCGGACGGAGCATCTGGGCAACCAGCCCTATTTTGCTGTTGAGTTTTTATGGGGCTTGGCTGGCGTATCGAAATAAAAATTGGCGACTGGCGGTTGCCCCTTTGATGTTGTTGCTAACGGTTACCTTTGGCTATGGTGTTGGTGGATGGGATTGGCATGGTGGGTTGGGGTGGGGAACGCGCTATCTGCTGCATGTGGTTCCCATTTTAGCGTTGCTGCTGCTGCCTGTGCTGGAAAAAATCCGTGCCTTGCATCGGGGATGGTGGGTGTTGGGTGGCGCGATCCTATTGTTTTCTGTGGTCATTCAAGTGAGTGGTGTTTTAGTCCGCACTGATTTTGCGTTTAATTACCTGCTGGCAGAATTCCCCGAAAAAGGCGCACAGGCATTTGAGGAAGAAGGCGTTTGGCAGCTTCGTTATACTCAATGGTATTTGCATCTGACGCACATTGATTGGGAAAATTTGCCCCTCGCATGGCAACCTGTTTCTGCGGGAATTTGGGTCGGGATTGGGTTTATCGCGCTTGGCATTTTGGGCATGTTCTTCCCGAAAAAGGGGTTGAATCCCTTGCTCGCTCTCCCCTTATTTATCCTTATTTGGCTCGTCGGCATCGGATTTTCGCTGCGTGCGCTGCATCATGACCCGCGAATTAAGGCAGACCGCCCCGAATTACAGGCCCTGCTGGAAGCGGTTGAACAGCAGACAGGCCAAGATGACCTTGTGATTCTGGCGAATCCCGAATACTTATATTTTTTCCTCAATGAATATCGCGGGGATGCTGTTATGACGACAATGCCCTATTTGGCGAGCGAACGGTACAGCCCTGCTGACCCTGTGCCTGTCGTTAGCGATACAGATGGGGATGGGGTTGTAACCCCGAATGAATATCTTGATGCTGCCACTGGCACGCTGATTCCTTTTCTCAACCAGCGCTACGACAATCTCTGGTTGGTCATGAATAGCGGGCCGTTTTCCGCATGGGCAAAACGCCCCCTAGAACAAGTTCTCACCGCCAATTATTTCCCGGTGGCGGCAACCACTTGGGCAGAAGATGTCCGCCTCATTCAGATTTATCCCTTTTATAATTGGTCAGAAGCACGCTCTATTACCCGCCGTTTGCCCTTTATTTTTGGTGAGAATTTACATTTAAGTGGCTACGATAGGCCGTTACAAATCGAAGCGGGGGCAATTTTACCTGTGGTGCTGTTATGGGAAAAAACCGGGGATATTGCCTTTAATTATAATATCAGCGTGCAGTTGGTAGACGAAATCGGTGTCATTCACGCTCAACATGACAGCCCTCCCCAGGCAACTTTCGGGGATATGACTCAATGGGAACGTTATACAGGCTATATGGATATACACGGATTGGCGTTGCCAGCCAATTTGCCGCTTGGTAGGTACAGTTTGCGGGTGGTAGCCTATGATTGGCGTGATGCGGCGCGTTTACCTGTTACCCAAGAATCCTACGCGCAAGATTATGCCGAAATTGGCGTGGTTGAAATCGTAGCATCGGGAACACCTCTTCCCATAACCACCACGGATGAGGTCGCTCCCCCATTAGAAACACCCTATCAATTCGGGGAAAATTTCTTGCTGACGGGCATCCGTTTTCCTGAACAAGCGGTGCTTGGTGAAACGATTACTGTTGTTACGGAGTGGGATATACCTGAACTGCAAGGAAGTTATAATGTTTCGGTGCAGCTTGTTTCAGGTATCGATGTTCAGTCTGTTACGGCGGTGAATGGTCTTCCCATCTCCCTTTTTAATGAGACCTTTCAGGCAGGCAGCCACCGCTACACACATACTCTGTATATTCCGTTGGATTTTCCCGAAGGGAGTTACCAGCTTCAACTTTCAATAACCGACTGGCGTTCGCTCACCACCTTGACGGTTTCGCCCACCGATAGTAGGCAGAATCCCTATTATTTATCAATTGCGACGATTCAGGTGGAACAGGCCGAATAAACGTAGAAAAATTTACCGTGTGCAGAGGGGTCTATCGTAACATAGCAAAACTTCGCTTTTTCTAATTAGCGCGTAGTTTTGTGGCACGCCAATGACCGCATAGTCATTGACTCCCTTTTCTCCATGCTCAATGTTGTTTCCCAAGCTAAAAAAATATTTCATCGCACCACAACCGGTTTAAACGCCCGCCTTGCTGACTTCTTGCGGGACTTGCTACGCTTGGCGTTTAAAAACCAGCGTACCAAGTCCACATCCTTTTTACTCACCCTGTTATGTTCCGAATCTTAGGTGGATGCCTATGGGTTTTTACCCCTAGTTCTCAGGCTTCGACACCCTGCTGGCTCAAATATTCCCGGATGGCATAAGGCCCTTTGCCTTGTGATTCGTAGTAGGTACGCATCAGCATTTCAATCAATAAACCAAGTAGGATATTTTGAAATGCACCCAAAACTAGCAGCACCCCCAAAACCACAAATGCCATCGGCCATTCAAGCAGCGCTTCGCTGGCAGCCACGCTATAAACCAGCGCAAAAAGTATGGATAGCACCCCCAAAAAGCCAAAAATAAACCCTGAGCCTCCAAAAATGTACATTGGACGGGTGTTGTAGCGGGTGAGGAAAGTGACGGTCATTAAATCCAGCACCACCTTCACCGTCCGCCAGAGGGTATATTTGCTTTTGCCAAACCGCCGCGCTCGATGGTTTACCACCATTTCATCAATTTTTGCGCCTGCGGCATAGGCCAGCACGGGAATAAAGCGGTGCATTTCACCATACAAGCGCACATGGTCAAGCACTTCGCGGCGGTACATTTTGAGCGTACAGCCATAGTCATGCAGCCGAACCCCTGTTACTGCCGAAATTAGCCGATTGGCGAGAATGGAAGGAATCCGCCGAATCATGCGGTCTTGACGTTTTTTGCGCCACCCACTCACAAGATCCAAGCCTTCTTGCATCCGCGCATACATGCGGGGAATTTCATTCGGGTCGTTTTGCAGGTCGGAGTCCATCAGCGTGATAATTGCGCCAGTGGCTTTGTCGATCCCGGCCTGAATTGCGGCGGTTTGTCCGAAGTTGCGGCGTAGAAAAACCGCTTTGACCTCGGGAAATTCTTTGAACAGTTCTTTCAAAATTTCCGGGCTTCTATCGCGGCTGCCATCATTCACATACACGATTTCATACCGCAAGCCCATGTTTTTTAAAACACTGTTGAGTTCATCATGGAGTTCACGCAGGCTGCCTTCTTCGTTATACACAGGCAGTACCAGCGAAATATCATAGGGAAATTCTCGCAAGGCTCTCTCTCATTTCTGGCGATTTGCATTAGGATAAACGGCAGCCGCATAGGTGTAAATATCGGTTTCGGCTGGGGTGGTTTTTGGGTATTTTTTGAAGGCTTGCCGCACATTTTCCAGCAAGCGTAAAACTTCAGTTCGCGGATTCAGTTCTACCGAGCGTTGCAGCAAGATTTCCGCCTGGCGCAGCGATTCATTTTCCATTGAAAGTAAACGTCCTAATTCATAAGTCAGTTCGGCGATGGCAGGTGCATCCCGCAAGGAAATGGCTAAATAAAGGGCTTGACGGTTATAGGTTACTGCCCAATTGAGGTAGCCTTCTGTTTCTGCAACATAGGCTAAATTACGCAGTTGAAACCGTTCCTCGTCCACATCCCCCAATTCGCGTGCCAGATGCAGCGCGGCGGAATGGCGCTGTCCTGCCTCATGCCAGCGTCCCAGATTGCCCAAGGCTGTGCCTAAATTGCCTAACGCCCGTCCCTGTAAATCTTTGCGATGGATGTCTGTAAAAAGCGAAATGGCTTGCGAGAGTGCCGCCGCCGCCTCCCGATTGCGGTTTAAATCCATATATACCGCCGCCAATTTACCCAGTGTGATGCCTGTTTCTTCTTTCAATTCGATGCTGCGATACAGTTTCACGGCTTGTTTATAGGCATTGACCGCGTTATGGGAATCGCCGAGCATGATGTAAGCATCGCCCGAAATACTCAAAAATCGCGCTGTGGTGGGGGTATCGCTCAACTGACGGGCGATATTAAACCCCCGTCGGGTATTTTTAAGCGTATTTTCTGGCCCTTCAACAGTCAAACTCAATAAACTTAAATTTTCGAGTCCTATCAGCAAATGTGCCATATCCCCCATGTCTTGATAGAGCAAAATGGCGTGCTGATACTGCTGAAAAGCTGGCTGAAAGTTCTGCTGTTCTGCGTGGCAGCGTCCCACTTCCATCGCCAACCGTGCCATCTCGGGTCTGTCCTGCCGGCTGGCTGCTGCTTGTAAGGCCATCTCTAATGCTTGGCAAGAAATTAAAGGCGAATCGGCCGGAATCAGCGCAGTTGAATTAAGCTCCTGCATCATGGTTGCTTCAAGTCCGCTGGATTTACGGAGTTCTGTATCACGGATGTTGACCACTTGAGGCGCGGGAACAGGAATCGCCGATTCGGGTGGTTTTTCCTCAACCACTTCGCCCATGATGACTTCTTCAGGGATGTTTGGCACACCCTTTAAATAGCTTGCCAGCCGATGCACTTCTTCATCATAGCCGCGTCGTTCGGTTAGCCCTTTTTGCTGGTTGAGCAAATTAACCAGCGCCCGTAAGGCCTCCATTTTTTCTGTTTTGAGGGCATATTGCGCCGCGCCGATGAAATTTTCTGTTTCTAACACAAATAATTCGCGGGAAGGGTTGCTGTACCGCGCAAACGTGACAATCGCTTCTAAAATGCGATTTTTAGCCTGTAAATAGCGCTGATTGTTGCGGAGTTCTTCTACCGCAAATTCTTGAAGCAACGGGTGAATTTGATAATAGGTATGCTCGCCGACTTTACGAATGGTCACGAATCCGCGTTTGGCAAGGGTCTGCACCAATTGTTGCGCGATTCCGAGGGATGTATTAATCACCACACGGATTAAATCGGCGCTGATGCCACTGGCAAAATTGGCGCACAACGCTAACAATAGCCCTTGATTACTGACATCCAGTGTATGAAATGCGGCATCAATCACCGCCAGAATCCGCTGACGGGGGGAGGTGTAATTGGCGGGTAGTTTTGCCATGATAGAGGCCAAATTGACACTGCCCATTTGCCGCGCCGCCAATTCGATAATCAAAGGATGTCCGTCGCAATAATTTAAAAAATCGCTTAATTCAGCAGGCTGTACTCCTGCCATGTTAGTAAATAGGGTTTGGCTGTCGTGGTATCCTAAGCGGCGCACTAAAAAAGTTTCCCACGCGCCATCCGTGGCGGTTTCGCTGATGAGCAGCACCCCCGCATTATTCTTAGCGCACAGCCATACGAACTTTGCTGCAACCTCATGCGACTCGAATCCGCTTAAAATGACCAGGGGTTGATATTTTTTAAGCAGGATGGCGACCTGTGCAGCAGGGTCATCTTCTGCACGGATTTCATACAGCCATAAAATTTGACGGGTCATTTTTTCCAGCGAATCCGCGTGCAGCCACAGCACCACCTGCCCATTTTGAATTGCTTGGGCGGCAATGGTTGCTGCGATTGCGGTTTTGCCGATACCAGCAATCCCGAAGAGCAATGCGGCTTGTTTGGCGGCAAGCCGTTCGCCGAGTTGTGCTAGCAGTTCCTCCCGTCCGACTAGGGAAGCGGGGGGTTGAAAAGGAAGTTCCGAAAGATTTTTAATGCGTGTCATAGCCTCTATTTTGCATGACAGCGCCGCTTAATGCTAATCTTTTAAACAATTGAGGAGAGACAAATTTCATGCCCAAAGTGCAACGCTCACGCTGGCTGCCTTATCCACAGAGGGTGGTTTACGACACGCTTACCGATGTCACGATCCTTGCCTCGGTGATTAAGCGCATTGAAAAAATTGAGGTGGTCAGCCGCACCGATAATGAAGGACAGGTCAAAGTCCTGCTGGATATACCGTTCCAGAAATTGAGCGAATCCACCGGATATGTCAAGGGCATTCCGCATGAACAGATGTATTTCCGTACCGATCAACCCTTCACCATGGAATTTACTTGGAAACTTGTCCCCAAAGAAAAAAATGGTCAAACGGGAACAGAAGTGCAGGGCAGTCTCGACCTTGACCTGAGCGATTTTGTGCCGAGTTTTTCTAACTTTTTGGTCGAAGCGCTGCTGGCCTCCGAACTCGAAGCGGATTTAAAGCGCCTTGAGGAGTGGATGAAAAATGCGATGAATCACTGATACGGGAGCGCCAGTGAATTATTTCTGGTAGAGTCACTCTAAAAGAGACGCGGCATAACACATTTTGAGGGAAATTAAAAGACGGATATGTAACCCGTCTTTTAATAAAAAAGTAATGGAGGTGTCGGCTGTTGCAAGCCGAGTCCAAAGAAACCACCATAAGCGCGTCTACAGCTTATCCTGACCATTTAATTTAACCCCAGCAGCCCCGTCAGACGTGGGTACAACCTGTGGCGAGCCGATGACCTTAAGAACATTTTATCGGCGTGAATGTTCCGCATCCCGATTTAGGTGTCACCCGCTACGCTCCCGACGGGAGTTGGAAACGTAGGGATGGGCTGCCTCGTAAGACAGCCTACCTTGTGCTTACCGCTTAGGCGGCAGCAGCGAAGGCGTAGGTGTTATTGTTGGCACTTAATGTGCTTGCCCGGTTTAAAGAGGAAAGACACCTCTACTGCAACGCTTAGTCCTGCTTCCCCGTCGAACCTATTTCACCCCCTTGTGTTTTTACATTATAACATAAGCCGAAAGGCAAATGAAGTGGGAATGTGTTGGAAATGAATAAGAACCAATCCGTAAATTGGTTCAGAGGGTGAGTGACAGATGTTTCACATCTTTCTCCGTTGGAGACCCACCCCTACCGAAAAACCGATTTATTAGGTGGAAATTCTGTAGGGGGAGGTGCTAAGGACGGTACGCCGTCCGTCACCTATCCTACGAAAGAACTTACCGGGCGAAGCCCTAAGAATATTCCAGTTCATGAAAAATATAAATTAGGGTGAAGGGCTTGGTCTTGCGATGGGACACTTGTTATCCTGCTTCTCGCCACGCCCTTTTCCCCACAGATACACCTTGATTATTTTTTAAAAGCCACAATGTAAATGACAATCGGAAATTTGTGACGCATCCCGAAGCGACGGTCAACAACGGTGATGATCCAATTAAAAAAACGGTTAACCTGCCAGCTCAATGTTTTGATTAGAGGAATTTGGTAGGTGAGCAGCAACCAGACATTTTGGACAAGCATACCCATAAAAGCCAGAAGACCGCCGACATGCCCCTGTTCCACCACCTCAAATCCATTTTCGACCGCATATTGTTTCAAACTGTGGGGTGTGAAGCGGTGATAGTCATGGGGTTCTCCATGAAGATAAAACATGAAGGGGACGAAGAGCAACAAATGCCCTCCCGACTTTAAAACACGCGCTGTCTCGGTCATCATCTGCGCTGGATGGGGGGTATGTTCCATCACCTGAGAGCTAAACACAGTATCAAAACAATTTTCAGGAAAAGGAAGGGCTTCGCCGTTGGCAATACAATCAAGCCGACTGTCAATCTTCTCAATGTCCAATGAAAAATATCGCCGGGCTTGCGGGGTCAGCAGCGCTTTGTAGGCTAAATCGCCAGCCCCCAAATCCAGTACCGTGCCGGATGTGTATTGGCGAATAATTGTTTTCTGGAGTTCTGTTAATTCAGCACTGAGGGCGGTACTGTAAAGAGCCTTCCCTTCGTGCATCAATTGTTTCCAGAGACGGCTATATGCTTGATCCATGTTGCTCTCTTTCTTGTAAGGTTGCTACCTCGCCAGAAACCAGTAAGTCTAGCCCCCCGATGATGGCGCTGACCAGCAGAAAAAAGCGAGAGAGCAGCGAAACCATCAATCCGTCGCCATCCAGTACACCCAGCGTGCCAAGAAAAACAACATACGCACCTTCTTGAAGGCCAAGCGCTCCGGGTGAAATTGGGATAATCGTCACCACCGTTAAAATCGAAGCAACTGCGGCAACATCAAGGATTGAAATGGTTTCATATTGTAAGGCACGCAGCAGTAAGTAAATAAAGAGGATGGAAATAAGTTGGATGAGAAGCGAATAGCCCCATACCTGCAGCAAAACCGCCCGTGGGTAGGATTGAATAGTTTGCAGTGTTTGCCGAATAAATTGATTAATGGCGTTGATGGGAATATAGCGAGCAAGCCAGAGGAGGAAGTCCCCCTGTAGCAGCAGCAACCATGCCCCTGTAACCACAACGAATAAGCTAACACTGATGAGACGGATCGTGGTTAGATTTTCGGTTTCTAGGGGAAACCAGATGGCGATGAATCCCATCACCGTTACAGCATTCAACCCGATTATGCGCTCGACCAGCACCGACGAAACCCCCTCTACAGGTTGCCCGGTAGATTTATGCACATCCCATGAACGGGCGACATCTGCACCAATGAAGGAAGGCACAATCATCAAAAAAAATTGGGAACGGAAGTAGTAGCGCAGCAGCGAAAAAAAGGGCAGGGAAATCTGATTGGATTTAAGCAATGTATCCCAGCGTAAGCAGCGTACAGGAAAACCAATAAAAAACAGCAGACCTGCCACTACCAGCCACACCACCGATAATCTGCCCAGCGTATCAATAAATTCCGCCCATTCTATTGACCGGAGGGTAATCCATAAAAGTCCCACTCCTATGAACAAACGGATCAGGTTTTTTATCCAGTTTTGCCACTTGAAACGACTTGAAGCCGATGCAGTCATCACCTTTTTTTCCGAATGGTAAGTGAAATGGGGGTGAACAGAGATAAACTGTTGGCGGTATAGGCTGCGATGCGGGCTAAACCGCTTTTCCGTAGGAGGCTGACGACACGACCAAGCCCTTCCATCCCACTCAGTTCGTTAAACTCCATCTCAGAAATCCGATTGAGAAAAAGGTGATCTCCCCAACTCAGTACCTCTGCTTCCGGTAAAGTTTTAATAATGCGCCGCAATTGAGGAATGGTCAGAAGCTGTAAATCGTTTACAAAGTCGGGCGCACGTCCCCAAAGTTTTACATACGCTCTCCCGACAGGAATATTGGCAAAGGGAATCCAGGGAATTGCATAATGACCTTCCCAGATAGAGCCATAATTCGGAAAAGTGCTAAACCAGAACCCGCCGGGCTTCAAGAGTCTCCAACCCTCCTGCATAACAGCCTGTGGGTCTTTCACATGCTCCATGACGTTAAAAGAGGTAATGAGATCGAAACTTTCATCCGCAAAAGGAAGTTTTTCCCCAACGCTGCGTACCAAGCGGCTTTTTTCTTGGAGGGGCAACCAATATTTTCTGGCAGCGATACAACTTGACCAGACAGGCTCAATCCCGTAAGCATCCGCACCCAGTTCCGATGTCAGATAGGAAATCATCGTGCCTGCGTTTGCGCCAATGTCTAAGATTTTTTTGCCCTGAAAATCTTGCCAAGACCAAGGGACACCGAATAGCATAGAGACAAGTTGATGCTGTGCGCGTTCGGGCGAGACATATTCATCGGCGGCTTGACGCATCGCTTGTTCATATCCCTGTTTACGACGCACACCCGCTAGATAATCTGTAATATCCTGTAAGATAATGTGATAGGCTTCTGATGCGGTAGACGCTTTCTCCGGCATTTACATCGCTTTCTCCGGGCGGCGAGCAAAAGCAAAAAGTTCATCGCCCATGTTGAATAAATTGAAGAAGAACAGCACATACAAAATATTGCCGACGACCCGCTGGCGAGGGGTTACTTTATTTCCGGTACGGGTTTCATAGGGAACAATATCCATCAAACGACGGTAAAGTGGGGAAAAAAATGGGAAGCCCCATTCATCGACTGTCACGACCTCAAAACCAGCATTTTCTAACAACTCGCGCAGGCTTTGCCGTGTATAACGTCTATAATGTCCCGCGTGGGTATCCTCCCGTTTAAATTTGTTACCGGGTACGCTGACAATCAACTGTTTGGACATTGCATAAAGATTGGCGGCGGCAGCACGATCATTTTCAATATGTTCTAAAGTTTCAGAACAGATCACCAGATCATAGATTTGGGGTAAATGCTCTTCCTGTAAGTTGACTACGCTTAATTCCGAGTCGACATACTGCTTGGCCTGTTCGATGGCTTCGGCGGAAACATCACATCCTGCCAATTGAATCTGGTCATTGTACAGACGACGCAGTTCATACAACAAAATGCCGTTCCCACACCCTGCATCAAGCAAGGTCTTAAATTTGAGAGGACGTATCCGGCGCAAAATTTGCCGTCGAATATGACGGGACATCGGGCCATAAAGCTGCATATCGCCCCAAGCCCCCTGCCATTTTTCATCATAATATGTCTGATATTCTGAGGTATTGGATAGTTTTTGCATCGACTTACACCTGCTGCATTAATTGTGCTAACCCCGTTTTTAAATCGACCTTTGGCTGCCATCCCAGGGCTGTTTTGAGTCTGCTTATATCTAAGATATTGACGGGGGTATCAAACCATCGGGCGGGTTGATGATGAATAAGGAGTTTTGTGTTCATTTCAGCCTCGACCATCTGGATCAATGCTTGGAGGGAGGTTCCCTGTCCTGTGCCTAAATTGAACACCTTTTCCTGTCCCTCGTATTCGGCAAACAGCGCAAGGGCTTCTGCCACTTCATCGACCAGAATGTAATCGCGCACTATTGTACCATCCCCATAGAGAGTCACGGGTTGATGATTTTTCGCGCACCATACGAATCGAGCCACCGCCCCCTGTAAACCGTTGGTTTGCTGACCGATTCCATAGGCATTGCCGGGACGTACAATCAGGTAGGGAAGATTTTCTTTGGCGTGAAATACACGAAGATAGTTTTCGACCATCAGTTTGGTAACCCCGTAGGGTGCAATCGGATGAGTCGGGTGTTCCTCATGAATAGGGACTTTTTCAGTGAGGCCATAAATTGCCCCCCCCGTTGAGCAAAAGATGACTTTTTTGACGTTCAGTTCCACACAGATTTCAAAAACCTTGAGCGAAGGCAGCACATTGTCTTGTAAATCACGGTACAAGTCATCTGATGAGGTTGTGGGGACACTGTTCCAGATAAGATGATAAACGACATCAGCACCCCGAATGGCGGTACTCAGTTGCGCTACATCACGCCAATCTCCCTGAATATGATTGCCTTGGCTTGTCGGGATGCTTTTTCCGAAGGAAGTTACATCGTGTCCTTTTAATAAAAGTTGTGTGACCAGGTGAGCGCCGATAAACCCTGTTCCACCAAGTACTACACAACGCATTTAACGGTGCGCCTGTTCAAAAAGAGCAATATAGCTTGCTGTGAAGCGTTCCCAATTGTATTCTGCCGCCACTTTTGCGCCTTCCATTCCCATCTGCTGGCGTAAAGCCTGATTTTCGATGAGCAGGGAAAAAGACTCAGCCAACTTTTCAGGCTGACTGACGGGTGACAAATAGCCAGTGACCCCATGTTTGACCAATTCTTGAGTACCCATAATGTCTGTGCCAACGATCGGTAAGCCACAGGCCATTGCTTGAACCACGACGTAGGGCATTCCTTCATCAAGGGATGGCAGGCAGAAAATATGGGCTGACCGATAACGATCTGCCAGTTGTTCAAAGGGACACCAGCCCGAAAACTGAATCTGCTCGGTCAAGTTGAGTTTGCGGGTCAGCTGCCGGAGTTCCGGCAACAAAGGGCCATCCCCGACAATTTCTACCACGAAGGGATGGTTTGTTTTTTCCCGCAAGATAGCCGCCGCACGAATCAAATCTAAAGGGGCTTTTTGCTGCACCAAGCGTCCAACAAATAAAATTCTCGTGGGTAGGGGTGGAGAGACAGGACTGGGATAGAACATCTCGTGGTTAATGCCATTGGTAATCACCTGAATGGGTAATTCAGGCAGGGTCTGGTTGGCGAGGGCAGCAAGCCCAATGCTATTAGCACTCACACCCGTTGCATTGTTCCAGATACTTTTGATAAACGGTTTGGTAATCGCATGATAAAGTTTTAAATCATAGGGCTGAAAACCGGGAACATCGCCACCAAGCAGCGACACAGTATACGGAATGCGCGTTATCTTATGGATAAACCAACTGACCGCGCCGCTAGGAATCCCGAAGAATGCCGCCATCACATCAGGTTGCCATTCTCGTGCCAATTTCCATCCATGCCAGCTTCCGCTAAGCATGAAAGTAATCATTTCTATCGGGGTGGTACTCTCGGCTTTTCGGCGGATAGCGGGAACGCGGTAAATTTCATAATGCCCGACTTTTTCATAACGTGGTAAATCGCCGTACCCACCGGTTAAAACTTTGATGTTATAGGTTGTTGAGAGACGTTCCGCGATTTGATAGGAGGCTGTTGCTCCACCTCCGCCAATAGGAGGAAATTCATAATTGATGATTAAAACCTTCATTCTTACTCAATCACCTCAACGACCCGATGACCGAGTTCTTGTTTATTATTATCACTGATATATTGGGCAAGTTCGGCATTGAGGCCGAGCAAAAATGCTTGAACCCCGCTGGCCAGTAAAATTTCTGAAAATATCGAGTTACGCGGTTTCTCCCCTAATTTTTCAAATCCCCACGCCAGCCCTGCCAGAAAAAAACATGCTAAACCAACCCTCCCAAAAAAACCGAGGGGTCGATTCAAAAATCGGCTTAAAAACCAGACAACCAGTAAATCGAGCAGACCCGTAATGTAGCCATTTGGAGAATATTCTGGCTGGATATAGTAGTCACGACGGTAGATCACTTTAATTTCGCTCACCCTGCCACCTGCCAGCACAATAAAAACAGGAGCAAAAGGATAGAGATCGCCTTGTGAGGGAATATGCTGGATAGCACTTCGGCGAAATGCACGGAGGGGTGTGCCATAATCATGCAAATGAACCCCGGTAATCCAAGAAGCGATTCTGTTAATCCATAGAGAGCGTCGTTGGATCCAGATGGGGAGATGCTGGCGTTGTCGCCACCCCATCACGACATCGTAACCGAGGGAAACTTCTTCCACAACACGGGTGATTTCTACCGGGTCTACCGTCAGAGCAGGATCAATTGTTATGATGATTTTTCCACTACTATGATAGACACCAGCAAGAAAAGCTGAACTTAAACCGGTATAACGTTTGAGTACCACTATTCTGGAAGGGATCGACGATGAATCTTCCTTAATTAATTCTTGTAAGCGAAATAAGGTGTCGTCGTCACTGCCATTTTCCACATACACCAGTTCTGCTGGTATTCCTAATGTAGATAAAACCGTACTAAGCTCTTGATGACATCTACTGATTACATTATCGCTATTATGACATATCACTATCAGTGATATTTCAATCATCATAATTATCCTACTCATTAGAGACGGATATTTTATCATGGTTTTTCTCATCAGAAGGAGTACAAAAATGGTCGCCTCAATGCTCCCTCTGTGGGCGAACTGCATTGCACTCCTTCTGTCACTGCCTGAGGATTTCACACGCTGCCTGTCCGTTGGCGACCAGAAAGCGGTTTAGAGAGTTTAGATATTTAATCGATAAATGGATTTTTTCAGGGGTACGCTAGCGGAATTGTAGGGTGTATCGCATTTTGCGGATGTTGTATGGCTGATGATTCTCACACTGGTTGGGTCAGGTCATCATCAAAAAGAAAATGCACCCCCGCAGAGGTGCATTTTAGAAATTGTCTTACTCGTTGGTGTGGTTGATGTGGCCTTCGTCTTCTACCGGAATATAGTAACTGCCACCCTCTCGACGGGTGAAGAAAATGCCGTTGTCATTGGCTTCAACAGCGACGACATCCCCGCGTCCAAATTCTTTTTTCAAGAGACTGACACTCAACGGGCTTTCAACATAGCGCTGCAAAGCACGACGCAGCGGACGCGCCCCAAACTCGCGGTCATAACCCTGTCTTGCCAGCCAATCACGGGCGGAGTCGGTTAATTCAACCACCAAGCCTTGCTCGCCCAAGCGCTCGGCAATATCCTGCATCTGCAAATCCACAATCCGACGCACCGCATCTATTGAAAGCGGGTTGAAGATGAGGGTTTCGTCTATGCGGTTAAGGAATTCCGGGCGGAAAGTACGGCGCATGGCTTCTTCGATTTTGCGATGGTCAGCCACAATATCGAAATTATCGCTATCCACAAAACCGAGCGCCCCGCCTTTTTTGGCAAATTCCGTGCCTAAATTGCTGGTCATGATGAGAACGGTATTGCGAAAATCGACTGACCGCCCTTGACCATCGGTGAGTTTGCCTTCATCCAAAATTTGCAAAAGCGCGTTCCAGACTTCGGGGTGGGCTTTTTCGATTTCATCAAATAGCACCACACGGTAGGGGCGGCGGCGAATCGCTTCGGTGAGTTGCCCGCCCTGTTCATACCCAACATAGCCGGGAGGCGCACCAAATAAACGGCTGACCGTGTGCTGTTCGCGGTATTCGCTCATGTCAATCCGCACGAGCGCATCTTCATCATCAAACATGAATTCAGCCAGCGCTTTAGCGAGTTCAGTTTTACCAACCCCACTGCTGCCCAAAAAGATGAATGAGCCAATTGGACGGCGTGGGTCTTTTAAGCCGGAACGCGCACGGCGAATTGCGTCGGAAAGGACTTCAATCGCTTCATCCTGCCCGATAATGCGTTCTTTGAGAAGGTCTTCCATTTTGAGGAGGCGTTCGGCTTCATCCTCTAACAACTGAAGCGTCGGGATCCCTGTCCATTGGGCAACCACTTCAGCGATGTCACTTTCATCCACGACTTCATCAAGCGTGTTTTCCTGTTGCCAGCGTTCGCGTCCGTGTTCGTAGTCATCTTCCAGCAGCGCTAACTGCATTTTGAGATTGGCAGCCCGTTCGTAATCCTGACTCAAACCCGCCTGTTCCATTTCAATCGTCAGCCGTTCGATTTCGCGCTTGAGCTGCTTCAAATCATCTGGCATGGAATAGAGCGCTACGCGGAGTTTTGCGGCGGCTTCATCCATCAAATCAATGGCTTTGTCTGGCAGTTGACGGTCAGCGATATACCGATGGCTCAATTTGGCCGCTGCAATCAAGGCTTGTTCGCTAAAGGTGACTTTGTGATGAGCTTCATAGCGGTCACGCAAGCCCTTGAGCATTTCAATGGTTTCTTCCACCGATGGCTCATCCACATAAACGGGCGCGAATCGACGGTCTAAGGCCGCGTCTTTTTCAATGTATTCGCGGTATTCGTCTAAGGTGGTCGCACCCACACAGTTGAGTTCCCCGCGTGCAAGGGCGGGTTTCATCATGTTACTGGCATCCAGCGCACCGGAGGCCGCCCCCGCACCCACCACCTGATGCAATTCGTCAATGAAGAGGATGATTTCGCCTGCGCTGCGTTGAATTTCTTCCATCGTGGCTTTGAGGCGTTCCTCAAATTCGCCGCGAAAACGGCTACCCGCAACCATGCCACTCAGGTCAAGACTTACCACGGATTTGCCTATCAGAATTTCGGGGACATCCCCACTGGCAATTTTTTGGGCCAAGCCTTCAACAATGGCGGTTTTTCCCACCCCTGCTTCCCCGATGAGAACGGGATTGTTTTTGGTGCGGCGAGACAGAACTTGAATCACCCGCAAAATTTCCTCATCCCGCCCGATGACCGGATCGAGTTTGCCAGCGCGGGCAAGCTGGGTTAAATCGCGGGAGTATTTTTCCAACATCCGGTAACGGGATTCAGCCATCGGGTCAGTCACCCGCTGCCCACCGCGAATATCTTTAATCGCCGTTTCGACCCGTTCCCGCGTTACGCCAGCATCGGTCAAAATGCGAGCTACCGCAGTTCGGCGTTCGCTCAAAATAGCGAGGAACATATGCTCTGTCGAAATATACTCGTCCTTAAGGCGGTTGACCTCTTCATTGGCAAGGTCAATAATCCGTTTGACACGCGGCGTAATGAACACCTGACCGGTGCCAGCGCTGTCATATACCGCAGAACGTGGGCTGTTACGGAGAATTTCATCCATTTTGAACCGGAGATTATCGGTATTGACGCTGATTTTTTCCAGAATCTGCGAAACTACCCCGTCTGGTTGTTCCAACAGCGCGAGGAGGATATGCTCCGTGTCTACTTGACTGTGACCATAGCGTTGCAAAATTTCATACGCACGGGCGGCTGCGTCCTGTGCGCGTTCGGTAAAACGTTCAAATCGCATCATGTACCCAATTCCAATACACTGAGGGACTAATTTGTATATTAAGGGCAAAGTATAAGATTCGCATTGCGATTCATGTTAATCTTGTGATAGAAAAGATCAGGGAATCCATCGAAAATCCTCCAGTGTTTTTTCTATCCCCTGTGCGAGTAAGTCAAAAACAAAGCTGTTGTCTTCATTTTTTTCGGGTTCGCGGGTTTTCGCGGCGGTTTCGAGTGCCAAGAGGGTATCGCGGGCGCTTTCACCCGATTCGGTAATTTCGCGGTTGAGGAAGATCCCGCCTGCAATTAACGGTAAATAGACTTTGCCAAAATCCAACGCCTGTTTTTGTTCCACCGCTTGAACAACCGTCACTGCATAGTCATTGAGTTCATCCGGTGTTCCAAAATCTTCATCCATATATTTATGCAGGGCATCAAATGTAAACAGAATTGCGTCTTTGAGGAGCGAAGTATACAGCACTTCTGTCGCCAGTTTGACCGGATATTCGCGCAGGCGTTCTTCCTGAAAAAGCACCCGGACAAGGTGTTTATACCATTCAGGCCAGTTGGGATGGGGTTCAATATCATTGGGAGATTTCGGCGTGATTTTACAAATCTGGTAAGTTAGTGCCTTAGCGATAAAGAGGGCTTCGACAGGTTTGAGGGGGTAGCCAGCCTCCGCAAAATGTTTGAGGGTGCTGTCCTTCAACGGTTGATAGAGCCGTTCGAGGGTAAAACCACGTTTGAGGTGGAGGTAATGTTCCCGAATACGCCCTTCCAGCAGATACTCGTCCAGATGGTCACGCATTGTCCAGAGGCTTGTCCAACCCGTTTTAAATTCTCCAAAGGCGGATATGCCCGGTGGGGTAATTTCAAACATAGCCGCAATTTGATGCCGCTTGGCTTGAAAATTCCAGCGCGTGGCAGAAAGCAGCATCATCTGACCGCGTGTGTTTTCAGGCAGGGTGCGAATGTCATATTTCCCGCCCCCTTCGGGTTTACGAATCACTTTTATTTTAGCATTTTTGTGGAGGAGTTCGGTTTTGATGTTCAGCCCGATAACGTAGTTGTCTGGCTGGGTTTTGGGTGAACAGGAAGCCGGCAAAATCACGTAGCCGACCTCGGCGGGTTGCAACCCCAACAACAAACGGCTGGTTTTGCTGAAAAACATGCCTTTTTTATTGGCTTTGTCTGTTTCCGGGAGTTTCAGTTCCAGCGTCACATCAATATCAGCATCAGTGGTGTTCTGGATAAGAAAAATAACTTCAAACGTTTGGCCTGCGGCAATTTTAAACGGGCGGGTAGCAAGCGCACAGTGAATAAAATCCATAACGGCACGCTGTCCTCTGGTCATTCCCCCCAGCAAATCAGGATAATTAACATCGTCTTTTTGTGCCATGAGTCAATCAATCTTCTAAGTCCACATCATCCTTAATTATATGCCAATATAGGCTAAGCAATAGTTCTCATGGGCTATTGCCTCTCAGGTAGACTAGACAATTTTGCACGATGCGCTATACTGATTATCGAGTCATGACACGGATAAAAGCCTATGCCACTCAAGGGAACTTTAAGTGTTTTTAGCACCACCCAACTGCTGAATCTGATTAATCTCGCCAAAAAAACCGGCGTTTTGCGAATCTACGAAGGTGTAGAAAGCGGCAAAATGCTGATTCTGGGGGACGGCGAGACCAAAATTCCCGAACTTGTTCCGGGTGAACAGCGTGCCGAAGTTTCCTTTAAGGATGGCAAACTCCTGTATGCAGCCATGAAAGAACGCACCGGGGATTTGACCAGTGTGCTGCATAAAGCCGGACGTTTGAGTGATGAGCAGGCGCGTATTATCCGTGAACGCGGCAAAAGCCATTCAGACAAAGCGCTTGCCCTCATGCTCATTAATGCCAATTATGTGACCAAACAACATATCATCCAGAGTGTGCAGAAACACACCGTGGATATTGTGTTTGACCTGATGACATGGAGCAGAGAGCCGTTTGTGTTTGATGAAACAGGCGCAATGCCCGATGACCGCATCACGGTTCCGGTGAATTTGGAAAATGTGATTATCGAAGGCTCACGGCGCATCCATGACCAGAAACGGCTGGAAGAAGAACTGCCGAACCTTGATTTCGCGCTCAAATTCCCCGATGCTCCCGGCGAAAAATTCAAAGATATTCAACTCAGCACGGCGGAATGGCGCGTGGTCGGGTTTGTGAACCCCAAAAATTCGATCCGTCAGATTGCCAAAGCCTGCAACATGACCGACACCGAAATTCGGCGGGTCGTTCATGCGTTGCGGGAAGCGGGATTGGTGGAACTGGTCAAACCGCCGAGCGCTGCCAAAGTGCAAAAGAAAACGACCAGCGCGACAGGTCTGCGTGCCAGCAAAGATGGCGCACCCAGCAAAGCCGTTGTCAATCGCTTGATAGAAAAAATCAAAACCATATAATCATACTTGCTATTATCCAAAATGTGAGGCGAAGCGCTTATGCCATTGCAGACTGTAAAAATGGTTGTGACGGGCCCCTTTAGTTCAGGGAAAACCCAGTTTATCCAAGCGGTGAGTGAAATTGATGTTGTCACCACTGACCGTAAAATCTCAGATACCTCTCCTGAAGCTCAAGAAAAAGGCGATACCACGGTAGCGATGGACTTTGGACGCATCACCGTTGGGGAAGATTTGGTGCTGTATCTCTTCGGTACACCCGGTCAGCGCCGTTTTGACTTCATGTGGGAAATTCTGGCCGAAGGGATGCTCGGATTTGTGGTGATGGTGGACAGCGCCAAGCCCGAAACCTTCCGTGAAGCCAAAAGTATTCTGGAAACCTTCCGTGCCTATGCCCCTACGCCGTATGTGGTGGCAGCCAACAAGCAGGATCACCCCGATGCGTGGGCCCCGGAAGATTTGCGGATTGCACTGCGGATTGAAGATAATGTCAAGCTGCTGCCTTGCGTTGCTAAAGACAAAGAAACGGTCAAAACCGTGTTGTTGGAATTGCTGTACTCGATTCTCGAAGAAATGGAATCCTAAACTGTCTTTCGCGGACAGATTTAGTTATCGGCAAGTACAGGGTACTTGCTTTTTTTGGGATGCCTGAGTGCCATTACTGACCACTGACCCACCTAATCGCAGTATTGTACATTACGAGGTCTATGGCAAAGGCCGTCCGGTGTTATTTTTACACGGATGGCTCGGTTCATGGACTCTCTGGCGTGATACGATTGCCAAAGTGGGCGAACGCTACCGCACCTATTCGATTGATTTCTGGGGATTTGGCGAGAGCCGCAGTGTCGGCACACGCGAAGAAGCCGTCCAAGATTTTTCAGTTGATGCGTATGTGGATATGGTCGGGCAGTTTATGGATAAACTGGGCATTCCCAAAGCCGCCGTGGTGGGGCATAGCATGGGCGGAACGGTTGCCCTCAAATGTGCTATGCAATATCCCGAAAAAGTGGTCAAAGCGGTGGTGGTGGGGTCGCCCATTAACGGGGAATCGCTGTATCCCGGCTTAAAAATTGCAGGGAATCCGTTTATGGCGGGTTTAGGCTTTACTTTTTATCCTGTGCTGCGGAGTATTGTGGGTTCCTATTTATATTTTTCCGCCAATGACGGCAAGGCAATCCGCCAGATGATGCTCAATGACTTGCCGCGTGTGAATATGCAATCTTTTTTTCAGAGTATTGGCACGCTGCGGCGCACCGACCTCACCAATCAACTGCACCGTATTCACCAACCTGTTTTGGGGATTTACGGCAAAAAAGACATTATCGTTCATTACAATCAGCATCAATTGGTCGATCATATCGAAAACGTGCAACTCGCCCTCTATAATGATGCTGGACACTTCCCGATGGCGGATTGCCCTGACCGCTTTGTAAGTGACCTGCTCACCTTCCTCGATACACATTAAATCTGCATTTTGCGCCATTTTCCATTACAATTGAACGGCAGGTAAAGGAAGCTGTTCATGCGGAAATTTGTCATCGCAGAAAATGTGTTGATTCATCCCTTCAACGAACCTGCCCGTGATTTGATGGTGCTGATGAATAGCGAAAAACCCGTCCCATTAGGGGTGCATCAGGACGAAGTGCTAGAGGCAGTGATCGGGCGAACTTCGATTGAAAAGAAAAATTTAGAACAGCTTTCTGAACTGAAGGAAATGCTGGCGGAACCTCTGCGCGGGCGTGACCCCTATGATGAAGTGGTCGTTTACCGCGATAATTTGTTCTTCGATTATGAATTTTTCACTTATTTTTGGAAGGAAGCCAAAGCCAGTGGACGGCCTTGCCAAGCGGTGCTGCCTGCCGAAGATGACGCATGGATGCGCTACGGGATTCCCCTCAGCACCCTGCGCGATTTCAAAGCGCAAGATACTTTTGGCGAATTTTACAAGCTAGATTTATATTATTTTCCGCGTGGGTGGGCTGACCCGGCTGAATTGACCATGATTCGTGTCCCCTCCGGGTCGGAGGAAAAAGGATACTACAATGTACCGGACAGCATGACGAATATGAAACTGGATGAAACACTGGGGTCATCCAGTGGCATTCGCCGTGACCAAGATCTCACGCACTATTTGAGTCTGCGTACCTGTGTTCCTATCCAGAGTTGGGTGCATTTGTTTAATGTCAATGTCCCGCTAGGCGTATTTTCGCGGGGGCATCGGTTTGAGGAGCGCGTTAAAGAAAGCAACTGGCTTACGATCAAACTGCTTTGGCGTTCTATTCTGGAACAGCGTCAATTTGTCTCTTGTTCAGAAGTGGTCAAAGTTGGCAAAAATTGTGATATTGACGGGTCGGCGGTGATTCTTGGCCCAACCACCATCGGGGACAACTGCAAAATCGGCGCGGGGGTGGTCATTGACAACTGCGCGATTGGTGACAATGTGACCATTGCGAATAACGCGCACCTGATGTTAAGTGTGGTGGGGAACAACTGTTTTTTGCCTTTCCGCGCTGCTTTGTTCATGACCATGTTGATGGACAATACGATTGTGGCGCAAAATACCTGTTTGCAGATGTGTGTGGTGGGACGCAACAGTTTTATCGGGGCTGGCACGACCTTTACCGATTTTAACCTGCTGCCGTCGCCCATTCGCGCTCTCAACGCATATGGAGAAATGGAAGAAGTGGGGCAGGCCGTGATGGGCGGATGTGTGGGGCATAATGTCCGAATCGGGGCGGGGATGGTCATTTTTCCCGGGCGCACGATTGAATCGGACGTGATTTTGATTGCTTCGTCCGACAGGCGGTTGATTAGCAAAGGGATCACTTATGATATGAGTGACCATTTGACGCTGGATAAAAAGGTGTCGGCGTTGCACAAGCGCTTGTATCCGCCGCGTGTCTATCTGGGAGAAGAAGCGGTTTTGGAGCAGTGGTAGTTAGAACTTTGTTCCAAAACCGTTTGCTTTATATTTTGTGTGTTGATTTGGTGTTAAGTGCGTCATACTGTATCATTGAAGGGTACTGTGGCTGCGAGATTTCACGTTCAAGAGATTACTATAAACCCCGATTGGGGAGGTAAGCATGAGCAAAGGCCGTATTCTGGTCGTCGAAGATGATTACGATATTTCCAACATGCTGCGGATTTATTTCACCGGGCAAGGCTACGATGTCCAAGTTGCGCCGCGTGGTGGTGATGCGCTGTTGATGACCCGCAAGCAGCTTCCGCAGTTGATTGTGCTGGATATTATGCTGCCGGATATGAACGGCTTTGAGGTCTGCCGTGAACTGCGAACCACGACCCGTACTAGTCATATTCCCATTATTTTTTTGACCCAAAAAGATGAACGGGCGGACAAAATCGCCGGGTTAGAACTGGGGGCGGACGATTACATTACTAAGCCCTTTGATATTGAAGAACTCAAACTGCGGGTAAAAAATCAGATTGACCGTGCCGAGCGTGACCAATCCACGGACTCGGACAGTGGATTGCCAACCAGTCAACTGATTGAAGATAAACTGCGTCATCTCATCAAAGAAACCGCGCAGTGGTCATACATTGATGCCAAA
Source organism: uncultured Anaerolineae bacterium (assembly GCA_964639245.1). Lineage (GTDB taxonomy): Bacteria > Chloroflexota > Anaerolineae > Aggregatilineales > J027 > SB15. The sequence continues at coordinate 193,158 of CAZXCU010000004.1, read as the reverse complement.
ATCATGAACAGCGATCCCTTCCGAGAAATTTATGGATTTCTGGCGTGGAAGGAAGTGTTGCGTTTTACTGCGCTGCTGCTCGGTGAAATTGTAGATGCTCATGGCACCCCCAACGACTTTTTAGGACATCCCGGCAATGATAATTTCATCATTGTGACGTATTCGACCAAGCCGCAAGAAATGGAAGCGGCGCTGGTTGCGAAATTTAACGAGGAAGTGCAGCAGCACTACTCCTTTATCGACCGTGAGCGCGGCAAGATTATTCATGCCGGTGAAGAAAAGCCACTCATGGCGCTGGCAGTCGGGTCGGTTTCCAACGTGGAACAGCGCTATTCGGATATTCGAGAAATCACCGAACTTGCGGCAGAAGTGCGGCGGCGCGGCGGAAAAAGTGAAGTGGGCAAAATAGAAACGTCCTGGTGAGGATGACCCATGATTGCAATGGCATTATTTTTAGGGTTGGGGGTGCTGGTTCTGGTTTACCTGCTGATGCTGGTACGTGAACTCAAAACGACTCGTCCCTTTGTGGTGGACTCCCAAACAAAACCGCTTGTCCCAGTGAATTTATTGGACAATCCAGACGCGGTGATTGTCTCGGAGGAACGCGGGCATCTGGTGTATATGAATGACCGCGCCCGTCACATTTTTGGGATGAACGGCGAAACACCCAACCTAACGCTTTTAGCACGTAAAGTCCAACCCCCAGAAACCTTCCGTGATATTTTTGCGGCGGAGGGGTTGGTTTCATTTCGGGTAGGCAAACGGCAGGTCGAAGCCACTTCCCATTTGATCCCGACAGATCAGGGTCGGCGGATGGTGGTGGTATTGAAGGAAAAACAACCTGCTAGCGAAACTCCCCGCAAATATGACCCGCTTGAGGCCGTGAGCATCATCGGGGAAATTAGTGTGGTGCTGGCAGAGTCCTATGACCTAGACGAAACCCTGACATCCATATTGCAGCGTATTAACGCGCTGATGCCCTACGACAACGGCGAAATTAATTACTGGCAGGCCGAACAATTTTTACTGCGCCCTATTGCACGTTTGGGGGACAGCCATTATGCGGCGGCGCTGGACAAAGCCGGCGGTTTTTACCGCTTGGATGAAGGCTACACCGGCTGGATTGCCCGCTATCGCCAACCGCTTGTCATCGGCGATGCTGCCAGCCAACCAGAAGCCCAAGCCAAACTTGTTGATTATGGTTACAACAGTTTTATCGGCGTGCCGTTGCTGGTCGGCGAGCGCTTTTTAGGCACGTTGGAACTTGCCAGCCGTCGCTCCCATGCGTTTGATTTTGAAGATACAGGGCTGCTGCAAACGCTGGCGGGACAAGTTGCCGTTGCCATTGAAAATTCCCGCCTCTACCGTGAACAATCCTCACGGGTGACGGAATTAAGCGGCTTGCAGCAAATCGCACAGGCCATGACCGGACTGACCGACCCGCAACGGCTGTTCCAACAATTGAACAGTAGCATTGCTTCTTTAATGGGTGTGGAAATGTGCGGGGTGATGCTGCCTAATGAAGACGGCACGATGCTGGTGGGGCAAAAACCCCTGCATGGGATTGTCGAATTGGTGGTGGCCTACTTCAAATTGGATGTGCGGGCTGGAACCTCCGGTCATTCCCTTTGGATGACCCGCGATTGGTGGTACACCAACAATTCCTATGAAGACGACTATGCCAAAGCGCTGGGGATTGATACGCTGGTGACCGTCAGCCGGATGCACTCGGTTGCTATTCTGCCGATGGTTTTGGGCAACCAGCGCATTGGGGCGGTGCTGGCTGCCAATCCGCGCAACGGACGGGGTTTTACGGATGATGATATGCGTCTGCTGAGTGTTTTTGCAGCACAAGCGGCGATTGTTGTGGAAAATGCCCGCCTCTATGTGGAAGAACAGCGCCGTGCTGAAGAATTGGCAGGCTTGCAGGAAATCGCACAGGCTGTTGAGCTGCTGCACGAACCGAGCGAACTCTACCGACAAATTTGTTGGCGGATTGCTAGCCTGACCAACGCACAAAAATGTGGCATTTTTCTTTATGATGAAACGACTCAACAGCTTGTTAGCCAGACCGGATTTTTTGGCTACGACTCCAGCGCCGAATTTAGCTTGCGCCTTGAAGGGGTGGTGAGCGAAATCTGGGAAAATCGGACGGCATGGTATCACAACAACCCATTAGGCGATGCGCGGTTTGTACAATCTCCGCTAGGCCGACTTGCGGCGGATATGGAAGTACGGAAAATCGCGCTGGTGGTGTTGCAAGTGGGGCGCGATCAACTCGGTGTGGTGGTGGTTGCCAATGACTCCACTGGGCGTGACTTTGACGCGGACTCGGCCCGTTTGTTGACCTTGTTTGTAGGACAAGCGGCGGTACTCATCAACAACGCCAGTTTATATACCGAAACCCGTCAGCGTGTGGTTGAGGCGGACGGGTTGCGGAAAATTGCCGAATTGGTCTCTGGTTCGGTGCAGGTGAGCGATATTATTCAGGATGTCTTGCGCGAAACCGCCGCCCTGCTGAATTGTGAAATGGTCGCTTTGGGGTTGCTGCAAGGCAGTGAATTGATTTACGCGCCAGACTCGATTTTTGGGCGTACTCTGACTGAACCTTTCAAAATTGATATTTTTAGCCCCGGTTTTTCGGATAGTGTGGTGCTGTCGCGGCGGGCTTTCCGTACCGACAATGTGAATCGGGACAAGCGTTTGCTGCCTGTGTACAGCGTGATGCTGGAACAATTACGCTTGGTAGACACAGTAACTGTGCCAGTGGTGTTCCAAAATCGCAGTATGGGGGAAATTTCCGCCGGCAACAAACGCCAAGATACCTTTACCGCCGCCGATGAAGCGTTGCTCCATGCGGTTGCCTCTCAAATTGCTTCGGCGGTGGAACGTACCCGTTTGTATCTCGCAACGGATAAAGACCTGCGGAAACGGGTCGATGAACTGAACGCGCTGGATCGCATCAGCATTGAACTTTCCGAAAGTCTGGATATTGACCGTATTTTAGAAATTGTTCGCAGCGAAATTTCGCAAGGGACACCCGCCGAGGCTGTGAGCGTGCTGTTGTTCATTCCACAAGGGGATTGGTACGACGAATCCCGTCCGGTGATTGAGCAGCGCGTGGGTGGGGAAACTATCCTAGAATCGAATGTGCTTGCCCCGATTGAACTTCAGTCTCACAAAGATAAAAATGCGGTGCTGGTCAACGATTATTACGGGTCTGACCTCACAGCAACGCCAGCATGGGCGCGTTCCGCGTTGGTTGAACCCTTCATCATTGAAGGTGAATATGTCGGTTTTATCCATGCCATAAGTCGGATGCCGGCTTCGTTTGATGCCCCTACCCGTGAATTTATTGCGCGGGTTGCCAAGCAATCTTCGTTGGCGATTGCCAATGCGCGCCGCTATCGTGAACAACTCCGCATGAATGAGCTTTTGCGCGGACGGGCAGACCAGTTCAACAAAGTACATACGCTTGGCGAAATGATCCGCGAAGGCGAAGCACTCGACAGCGTTTTAACCGATTTGGCACGAACACTGGCGCAAACAGTGGGTTTTCATGTGGTGCTGATTAATGTGTGGGATAAACACACACAGGTTTTCCGTCGTTTGGCGCAAGCTGGCTTAAGCACCGAAGAATTCGCCGAAGCGCAGCGGATTACCCCGACGCTCGATAAAATCCAGAGCTTGATGCAACCACGCTGGAAACTCGGCAGTACCTATTTTTTGCCGGGTGAATATGAAAACGAATGGATGTTTGAGGGGATGGCGGATGAAATTACCCAACATTCTGCCGCCCGCTTACAGGATGGCGTTCATGCGTGGCGCAAAAATGACCTGTTTTTGATGCCGCTTTATAGCTCAGATGAAACACTGCTCGGCTGGATGAGCATGGACAGTCCTATTAACGGACGGCGGCCTACCCTTGCGACAGTCGAAGCACTTGAATTTTTTGCGGCGGAAGCAGCTTTTAGCATCGAAAATTATCTGCTGCTAGACAGCCTGCAACAAGAAGCTGCTGGAACGCTGATGGAACGGGGTCGGTTAGCGCTGCTACACCAAACTGCCCGCGAAATTCAGCAGGCAGGGGATGTGCCAAGCCGCTTGGAGGCCATTGCCAAAGGAATTCAAGCCTCTGGTTGGCGCAAAGTGCGAATCACCGAACGGGATGAAAACCTTGACCCTTCTCCGCCTGTCCATGTAGGCTACAGCGATGAAGAAGTGCCGCGTATGCGGGCAGCGGTGTTGCCGGGTGAAATCTGGCGTGAACGTTTGAACGACCCCGAATTTCAGGTGTTGCGCGTGGGGGGGGGCTATTATCTGCGCTATGATCAACCGTGGGTACAACAACACGTTTTACGCGGTCAAAAACCCAGCCCAGCCTCTGTTGCTGAGGACGCATGGCATCCTCAGGATATTTTTTATTTGCCGCTTTATGGGCAGGGGCAGCGCTTATTAGGCATCATTGGCATGGAAATGCCCACCGATGGCAAACGTCCCACTCCGCAAAGCCTCCAACCGATTGAATTATTTGCGGCGCTGGCGGTCTCTACCATTGAAAATACCCGCCTGTATCTTGAATCGGTGCGGCAGCGTGAAAACGAACGCCGCTTGTCCGATATGATGGAAGCCGTCGCTTCTTCGCTGGATCTGGAAACGGTGATTCGCACGCTGGCGGACGGATTACAGCAGATGATTGCGTTTACCCGTATGCACGTTGCACTGCCTTCGGAAGATGGCACACAATTTATGCTGCAACGGGTGGAACTTACCGCCGATGGAAGGGTGCATATTTTTGATGATAAACCCCTCCCCATGCGTGGTACTGCTATGGAAACCGCCTTCCGTCAAAATCGTTTTTTGCTCTACCATCTGCGGGGGGATACCCAAGCCGTTTCCTATGGAGATTTACGGCGCTGGTATGAACAGGGCGAACGTATTACGCTGATGACCCCGATGATTGCAGGTGGGACAACCTTAGGGGTGCTGCGGTTGGGCAGCGAACTGGAAAATGCCTTCGGGTTTGAGGAAAACATCGAACTGGTACGCCGTATGGCAAATCTTTCGGCAGTCTCCATTGAACATTCGCTGCTGTTGAACGACCTGCGCGCTGAAAAAGCCTACACGGACGCGGTGGTGGAATCTATCCAGCAGGGCATTATCGTACTGGATAAAAATTACCGCATTACGTCGGTTAATACGTTTATGCAGCAGAAATATGGCTGGGAAAAATTGGCGGTTGGGCAAGGCTTGTACGAATATGAGCCGGAATTTGAAGTTTTCCTCAAACATTCCGTCGAAACCGCGCTCGTGCAAGGGACTCCCCAGTTCCAATTTGATATTCAAGTTATGGATGAAATGGGCAAACTGCTCACCCGTAACTTTTATACCTATCCTTTACGACAGGGCGACTCGGTGACGGGGGTTGTGCTGCTGATTGAAGACGTAACCACCCGCGTCAAACTGGAATCTGACCTTGAACAAAGTGTCCAACAGTTACGGGCGTTGGCGCAGGTGTCCAGCCAAATCACCTCCAATCTGGATACTGAGTCGGTCATTTCGGTTATCCTGGAAGCGCTGGACAGCGTAATGCCTTACGACGGAGTAACCTTATGGTTGCGGGAAGGGGTACGGTTGCGTGTCGCTGCTGCACGCGGTTATAAACACCCGGATGTGTCCTCACCGGAAGAATTGGTGGGGCTATACGCTGATATTGACAGCAGCGCTCTGTTCCGTGAGATGTCCGAACACCGACAGGTGATGAACGTGGCCGATATTGGGGCAGACAAAATTCGCTTCCCTTATGGCGATGTGCTGCCCTACAAAAACTGGTTAGGTGCGCCGCTGATCTCTCAGAACGAAATTATCGGGGCGATTGCAGTCGAAAAACAGCAGCCCAATTTTTATACTGACCATCATGAACAACTGCTGCTGACCTTTGCCAACCAAGCCGCCGTCTCACTGAACAATGCGCGGTTGTTTGAAGAAACGGATGACCGTGCGGCGGAACTGCGGCGGCAAACCGAACGCTTGGAACTGCTCAACCGGGTGGCGGTGTCGCTAGCACAGTCGCTGGATATTGAAAATATCTTGGAAATTACCCTGCGCGAAACCGCAGTGGCGCTGGAAATTCAAGAGGCGGCAGCGCTCAAAATTGACCACGAAAATGATTTGGGGCGTATCGTGGTGGAATATCCACGCGGCAACCAAGCCCCCAATAAAGTTTACCCCCTACCGGATAACCGTGTTATCGCCCGTATCCGCGAAACCCTGCTGCCCTTCATCATTGAAGATTTCCAGAATTCTCCGCTCGCGGAGGATATTCGTCCCTTCATGCGTACCCCGCACGCCGTTCGCAGCGCGTTAATCGTGCCGTTGGTCGTCGGGGGAACGGTCATCGGGGCGATGCAATTTTCGGTGGTGCAAACAGGTTATGATTTCTCGGAAGAACGCTTGGAAATTGCCCAAACGCTAGCCAGCCAAGCTGCGATTGCTGTGCAAAACGCCAGCCTGTTTGAACAATCGGTCATTCGTACCCATGAATTAGAAACGCTGTTTGAAGCGGCCCAAGCCACGGCTATTACGCTGGACTTGAATGAAGCCATGCGGCGTGTGGTCGGGCAAATGCTCTCTGCACTGCGAGCTGATGCGTGTTCGATTGCCCTGTGGGATGATATCGAAAATAAATTGGAAGTGCAGGGTGCGATCAATGCGTGGGGCGATGCCACCAATGCCGACGCGCCCGGCACCAGCTATGAATTGAATGAATATCCCGTGCGTGAACGGGTGCTACGGCAGCGCCAAGTGGTAGCCATGCGCTTGGGACAAAAAGATTTAGATACCAGCGAAATGCACTCAATGGAACAACGGGGGGCCACCAGCCGTTTGCTTGTGCCATTAGTAGTCAATGATTTGTCTATCGGGTTAATTGAACTGGAAATCCGCGAACAGAATCGCTATTTTGAAATGGCAGATGTGCGGTTGGCACGAACGCTTGCCAGTAACGCCGCCGTTGCGATTGAAAATGCGCGTTTGCAGACCGAAACCCGTTCTCATATCGAAGAATTGTACATTATCAATGATCTGTCTACGGCGGTATCAAGTACCGTCGATGTAGACGAACTTTTCCCGATTGTGCGTGACCAATTACCGGTGCTGCTTGACGCGGATATTTTGTACGTAGCGTTATTTGACTCCACGACCAACCGTCTGAGTTTCCCGATTGCGGTTCGCAGTGAGGGCGGCGAAATTACCCTTGAATCGCACCCCATGGGGAATGACGAATTTTCATATGTCATTCGGCGGCGTGGGCCCTTGCTGTTGGCGGGGTCACAAATTGGCGAAGCCCGCCGCAGTTTTGGTATTACCGACCCCTTCATGCCGGATGCCAAATGTTTCTTGGGGGTGCCAATGTCCTCCGGGGATGAAGTGGTGGGGGTGCTGGCGGTGCAGGACAATGAAAATCCGCGTGCCTTTGGTCTAAACGACCAACGGATTTTAACCACGGTGGCGGCACAGTTAGGGGTGGCTATTCAAAATGCGCGGTTGTTCCAACAGACCACTGAATCCGCCGAAGTGCTAGAAAAGCGTGTGGATGAACGTACCTCCGAACTTGCCCAAGAGCGCGAACGGGTAGCGACACTGTATGACATCACGTCCGAAGTGGCTGCGTCGTTGGATATTCAGCGTATTTTGTCGGTAGCGCTGGAAAAAGTCGCCAACGCGATTGGCGCAACCATGGGGGTCATTTTAGGGATTGATGAAATCTCGGAACGCCTGTTTGTGCTTCATGCGTTTGGGGAAGGCGAACCGATTGATGAGGCCATGCGAACCCAACTCGCGCAAGATGAAGGGTTGGCGGGCTGGGTACTGCAAAATCAAATTAACGTGGTTATTGACGATGTACAAGGCGACCCGCGCTGGTTGGTGATGAATGACCGTGACCGTCGCCAGCGTGCGGCGGTTGCTTCCCTGCTGCAAGGCGGGGATGATGTGCGCGGGGTGATGATGCTATTTAGCAACATTCCGGGCGCATTTAACGAAGATCACCTCAAACTGGTCGCCGCCGCCGCCAGCCAGCTTGCCAATGCCATGAACAATTCCGAACTGTACAGCCTGATTCGTGACCAAGCCGAACGTCTGGGCGCGATTTTGCGGACAGAACAGATTGAGTCCACCAAAAATACCGCCATTATCAATTCGGTGGCAGATGGTGTGATGTACGCCAACGAAAGCGGGACGGTGGTGTTGTATAACAACGCGGCGGAACGTATTTTGCAGTTACCCGCCGAACGCGCTGTCAACCGCCATATTCGTGAATTGGCGGGTTTGTATAGTGGCGGTGGGGGTGATTGGTTGGACGCAATTAATCGTTGGACAAAAGACCCTGCTTCTTACCGCGAAGGGGACTTCGTGGAAATCGTCTTGAATCTGGAAGATGGGCGTATCGTCAACGTGCGTTTGTCGCCGGTGAACATGGGCGATCAATTCTTGGGTACGGTGTCTGTTTTCCGTGACATCACCAAACTGATGGAAGTTGACCGCCTGAAAACCGAGTTTGTGTCTACGGTGTCGCATGAACTGCGTACTCCGATGACCTCGATTAAAGGGTATGCAGATTTGCTGCTGCTGGGTGCGGCGGGCGAAATTTCGGAGGCACAACAGCGCTTTTTAGAAACGATTAAACAAAATGCTGACCGATTGAGCATTCTGGTGAATGACTTGCTGGAAGTTTCCAAAATTGACCAGAACCGCGTGCCGTTGCGCTTCACTGATGTCGAGGTGCCGGACTTGCTGGAACGTACCCGCAACCATATTGAAGGGCGTGTGCAGGACAGCAACAAAATGCTGCATGTCAGTGTGCAACTGGAAGCCAACTTGCCAAAAATCTGGGCAGACTATGATAAAATTGTTCAGGTTATGCAAAATCTTGGCGATAATGCGTTCAACTATACCCATGCGAGCGGGGCAATCACGTTAGCCGCCCAACGCAAGGATAATTTTGTGGTGCTGAGTGTTGCGGATACAGGGGTCGGGATACCAGAAGAAATTCAAGGCCGTGTGTTTGAACGCTTCTTTAGAGGCGACGAGTATGAAAATCTGGTGATGGATACCCCCGGCACCGGATTGGGCTTGTCTATCGTGAAATCACTGGTCGAAATGCACAACGGCGAAATCTGGTTTGAAAGTCAGGTCGGCGTGGGGACAACCTTTTATATTCAAATACCTGTAGCACGCGCAGGGCAAGCCGAGTAAGGAAGAGTGGGATGGCAAAAATTCTCATCGCAGAAGATGAGCAAGACATTCGGGATTTGATTGATTTTACTTTGACCTATGCGGGTCATGAGGTGGTCAAGGCAAAAAATGGGGTGGAGGCGGTTGATCTTGCCCAGAAAAGTATCCCTGACTTGATTCTGCTAGATGTGCGGATGCCCAAAATGAACGGCTACGAAGCCTGCCGCGAAATTAAAAATGTCGAATCGGTCAAGAATATTCCGGTAGTTTTTCTTTCTGCTAACGGTCAAGATACCGAAATTGTTGAAGGCATGGATGCGGGCGCGTACAGTTACATCGTGAAACCGTTTGCGCCGGAAGAACTCACCCGTCGGATTCAAGAAATTCTGGAGCATTTTGGGGCTGCTGGATGAGCGCCATAACTGTTGATGACGACCTGATTCATTACGAAGTGCTGGGGCGTGGCAAACCCATCATTTTGCTGCATAGTTGGTTGGGGTCATGGCGCTACTGGGTGCCAACCATGCAGCAATTGGCGGTCAAATATCGCTGCTACTCCATTGATATGTGGGGGTTTGGCGATTCGGGGAAAAATGCCGAACGCTATACGATTGACCAGCAAATTCGCCTGATTGAACAGTTCATGGAAAAAATGGGCATCCCTAAAGTCGTGCTGGTGGGGCATGGCTTGGGCGCGGTGGTGGCTGCCCGCTTTGCGGCGCGGAAAAACACCCGAGACCGCGTGCATCGTCTGATGCTCATTGCGCCACCGCTTTATGATTTAAATCCTAAAAGCAAAGCGCTCACCACCAATAAAATTGTCGAAATCAAAGATGGGTTAGAAGCCGCCCCGGAAACCCTACCCATCATCCCGATTGTCACCTCTAAAGCGGTTTTAGAGGAAGTGCGGCAGGTAGACATGGAACATCCGGCGGTATCTATTCGCCGAATGTTACTTTCCGTCAAATTTGCTGAAGATATTGTTCACCACGCGATTCCCGAAACCAGTGTTGATTACGACAAGCTCAAAAAAGAAGTTGCCAAGTCTGAATATGAAGCGCTGTTGGGCGGGGCGAATAGTGCCATCGAAACCAACACCTTCCGTGACATTGTAACAATCATGGAAGCCCCCAATCCCGCACCCACCGTCGTTGTGTTAGGCGAAGGGGATCGGTTTGTTGCCAGCCCCAGCGCAGAGATTGTTGATGTGTTATATAACTTTGAGCGCCTAAAACTGCTCTTCATGCCTAATTCGCAACATTATCCCATGTTGGAAGAAAATGCCCTCTTTGTCCGCCTGCTCAAAGAATTTCTTGAAGAACCCAACGTGGCAAACCTCGATTTGAAAGAAGAATGGCGGCGGCGCAAACGCTAGTCCATGACGCACACAATTATCATTGCCAACGGAGATTTTGCGGACGGGGCAGCTGTTCGCGCTGCACTGGCGAATCGGGGTATGGTGGTTGCGGCGGATGGTGGGGCGGAACATGCCCTGCGCGAAGGCATTGCCCTGTCGCTGGTGGTAGGGGATATGGATTCGATTCATCCCGATACTTTAGCAAATTTGGCACAAAACGGTGTTGAAATTCAAAAATTCCCGCCTGAAAAAAACGAAACCGACTTAGAACTCGCCCTCCTTGAAGCGGCGCGGCGTGGCAGCCCGTCCATCCGTATTATTGGCGCGTTAGGGGATAGGCTTGACCAGACGCTTGCCAATATCTATTTGCTAGGACTGCCTCAACTTGCCGTGTGTGATGCAAAAATTGTCTCTGGTAAACAAACCATGTGGCTTATCTCCACGGGCAACCATCCGATTATGGGCGAGATTGGCGATACAATTTCGCTGATTCCGATGGGTGGGGCAGTTACGGGCATTGTCACCACCGGGATGCAATATCCCCTTCATAAAGAAACCCTCTATTTTGGCCCGGCACGGGGGGTCAGTAATGTGATTGCAGCCGCAAATCCGCGTGTACAAGTTGAATCCGGGTTGCTCATGGTGGTTCATACCATAGGACGGGCATGAGTCGGCGTTTTTTTGTTTTCATAGGAATTTTTCTATTTGTATTGTTGGGTATCATCGTTTTTGTAGCTGCCCGTTCCAATACCCAAACTGATGAACTCACCCTTCTCCAATTGCAGCACCAAAAATGGATTAACCAGCATATCCTTGATTACGATGTTACCTACACCAATTGCGATGCTGTTATTTGCTGCGAAAATATCACCATGCAAGTTCGTGATGGAAAAGTGGAGCGATTGATTCCTGCTTGTTCCCGTTTTATGGGACGTGCGGGAACATTACATGTTCAGGGTAAAACCATTGATGAAATGTTTCTTTTTTTAGAAAGTCTGGAAAAGCAGCAGAGTGAAGACAGTGTTCACGTTGAATATCATCCCGATTTACACTACATTGCCTATGTATATGTTGAAGTGTCTTTCACCCAGAATATAACGGAAATTCGCTATGAAAAGCTCCAACGCCGATAACCCGATCACGGTCTATAAACTCAACGAAAAAGGGCAAAAAGTCTGGCAGTATGAGGGGGTGGTGCTGGCACGCGGCGAAAATTTCATCCAGCTAGAGGCTATTTTTGCCCGTCAGGATTATGTGACTTCTTACCATATCTTCCGTAAGGGTGATAGGATGGTCGAATGGTTTTACAACGATTGCTGGTACAACATTTTTCAAATGCACGATGTAGACGATGATCAGCTTAAGGGGTGGTATTGCAACATTACCCGCCCGGCGCGTTTAGAAGAAAACGCCATTTATGCCGAAGATTTAGCGCTGGATGTGTTTGTCTATCCTGATGGGCGCTGGTTGGTGTTGGACGAAGACGAATTTGCCGCGCTAGAGCTTGACGATTCCACACGGCAGATGGCTTTACAGGAATTAGATCAACTCAAAAAGTTGATTGAAAACGCCGAAGGTATTTTTTCTGCGATCCAAAATAAAGTCTGATACAGTTTAGCGGATAGATCACCTTCATAAATTTTGGCGATTGTAGCCCATCTGTAAGCGACATCGACCAACATAACAACTTGAATTGTTTTGCCACTCTTGTATCCTAAACAACCTATGTTATATTTATCCGAGTAATCGAGCAGGTAAAAGCTGTGAATCCGTTGTTTGTTACCGTTGCGATTGTCCCATCTGTCCCACCGACTTTTGATACCAAGTCCGGTGGCTGGATGCTGGCTGTGTGACGAACAACCTTGTAGGATGTGTTCTCCAAAACCCCGGACTCAGGTTCGGGGTTTTTTTATTTTTCATCACAAGGAGTTTGAAATGCGATATTCAACCATGTTTGGCAAAACCACTTACGGCGACACGCAGGACTCCAAATTTGCGAGTCATAGTTGGCTGGTCAAGGGCGGCTTTATTCGTGAATCCAGCGCCGGGCGTTATTTTTTTCTGCCCTTGGGCTGGCGCGTACATGAAAAAATCCGTGCCATCATCAAGCAGGAAATGGACAGCGCCGGCGCACAGGAAATGGTCACACCGATTTTGCATCCCCTCTCGCTGTGGCAGGAAACTGCCCGTGATGATTCGGTTGGCTTTGAACTCATGACCGTCGAGGACAGACGTGGGGCAGAATTTGCCTTAGGCGGGACAGCCGAAGAAATGATGGTCGATGTCGTGCGCGGCTTTACCATCAGCTACCGCGATTTGCCCTTTAATATTTACCAGTTTTCAACCAAATTTCGGGATGAAATGCGGGCGCGGGGTGGATTGTTGCGGGTGCGCGAATTTGTCATGAAAGATGCCTATTCATTCAATCGTACCGCCGAAGATTTCATACTTGAATATGACAAAATGGCAGACACCTACCGCCGTATTTTTCAGCGCGTCGGATTATCGGCGGTTCAGGTTGAAGCCGACAACGGTTATATCGGCGGGGAATATTGCCATGAATTTGTTGTGGAATCCGAAGTCGGGGAAAGCCGCTATTTTGTCTCGGAAGACGGCAGCTATATCGCCCATGAGGATGTTGCCCGCTTCAAACGCGAGATGATGAATCCCGATGATGAAATGTTACCCTTCCAGATTATTGAGCAGCCGGAATGGGTCAAAACCATGGACGACAACGAAAAGCATTACGGCCTGCCCCGTTCGCGTTATTTGAAAAATGTTGTCTACAAACACAGCAAAACCAACGAAATCATCATTGCGGGGATCCGTGGCGATTTGGAAGTCAGTAAAACCAAGCTCGAACAGGTGATTGATGCGGTAGGGCTGCTGGTCGAAGCTACTGACGAGGATTTAGCCCGCATTGGCACAAAATCGGGTTGGGTACACAGTTGGGGGCATAACGCACGCTATATCGGGGATTTGTCGCTGACCACCGTTAAAAATTTCATCGGTGGGCAGAAGGAAATTTCCACCGACTCCATCAATGTCAATTACGGCCGTGATTTTACCTGTGAATTGCTGGCGGATATTGCCGTTGCTCAGGATGGCTTTTTGACTGAAGATGGCACCCAAAAGCTCATCGAAAAACGTGGGATTGAGGTCGGCAATATTTTTCAGCTTGGCTACCATTACTCCTCCAAAATGCGCGGCGCAACCTATGTGGATGAAGATGGCAAGGACAAGCCGTTTTATATGGGCTGTTATGGCATTGGCTTGGGACGCACGCTGGCAACCATTGTCGAACAGTACCACGATGAACGCGGGATTTGCTGGCCTGACTCGGTTGCACCCTATGATGTCCATCTGGTCTCTCTGCGGGGTGGAGAAGCCAAAGCCGCCGAACTCTATGCAACCTTACAGGCACGCGGAATCGAAGTCCTCTGGGATGACCGTGACGCGACTCCCGGCGTGAAATTTAGTGATGCCGATTTTATCGGGATTCCGATTCGCTTGGTCATTTCGCAAAAAACAGGCGACAAGATTGAGTTCAAACGGCGCACCGAAAAATCAGCCGAGTTATTGACATGGGACGAAGTATTTGAACAGTTAAAATAGATATATTCACATGATTGCTTTGGAATTCTGTAGGGACAGGTCTTCAGAGTAGGATATGAAATATTCATAACCTGCCCTCTGAAACAATTTGCCTGTTGAAATCGGGGCGGGGCAAGTCGTCTTTGTAATAGAAAAAACTGGTACTCCCCGCTTCCCGTCCGCTTCATCCTCAAAGATTCGGGGAGGAAATCTGGTTGGGTGAATTTTTATGCGAAGGCTGGATTGCTGACCCCACAGTGCTATAATGCTGACGTTTCGGGAGTAAAAATCAACGTGAGTCGTCAACAGATCATCGGGATGCTGCTGGTCTTTTTATCAGCCGTGATGTATGCGTGTTTGCCCATTTTTATCCGCCTCATTTATGACGTAGAGACCCTAAAGGCGATGGATGTCGCCGTCTGGCGTTTTGCTTTTGCGGTAGCGCTGGTCTGGCCTGTCATGTTCGTAAGCGGGCAAAATTTAGGCACGGTGAGTCGTCAGCAAATGTGGGTGCTGCTCGGTTTGGGGGCGCTGTTTTCTCTTTCCGCCATGACTTCTGCCATGGCCTTAGAGCGAGTCCCTGCTTCCACCTATACCCTGCTTATTTATACCTATCCGGCGATGGTCGCAGTCTTATCGTTTGTGTTGGGGGAATTTTTGCCGATCAACAAATGGGTAGCGGTGGGGTTAGCGCTGGTGGGTTGTGCGCTGACCGTCAGCGGCCCGATTCAAATTGATGATTGGCTAGACGTAGGTTTCCCGATTTTTAACGCGGCGGCCTATGCCGTTTATTTGATTGTGGCGGGAAGATACAACCGTTCATCCGGGTTGCCTTCCGGGGTCATTAGCATGACGGGTACGCTGCTTTCCCTTCTCATTCTCATCCCCTTTTTAGGGCTGCATGTTCCCCAAACTGCCGAAGGCTGGTTTTACCTGTTTGCGCTGGGAGCAATTGCTACTGTGCTGCCGATTATCCTCATGTTTAAAGGCATTTCGATGATTGGCGCATCCACCGCCGCCATTCTCAGCACCATCGAACCTGTCACCGTGATTATGCTGGCAAGCCTATTTTTGAATGAATCCATCAAAGAGATGCAGCTACTGGGGGGGGCGTGCATCCTCATCAGTGTTCTCCTGCTCAATTTGCCCATGCGAACGCGCATCAGGACGGGCGCGAACGTCGAAACCGACTCCGTACCAGTTGCGGAACGAGTCTAGCTTCGTCTAATTTTAGGAGCAGCGCCGCCCCGAAAAAACTTGCCCCACCCAAGCCAATTCCGCCAATTAACAAAAGCAGGGTGGGGAAACCTTGCCCGATGCGCTGCCAACCCGCCACAACCAGCGCCATACACAAGGCAGCGGCGGTCATTTTGAGCATTTTCTGGGAGACAATCTTTACTTTTAGCATGGGTAAGCGGCGTTGCAGCAAAAACCACAGCAGCATACTTTCAAGGGCGGTAGAAATAGACATGGCAAGCGCTAGCCCGCCAAATGCACCCCGTGCAAAGTTGGTATCTTCCCCCCACAATTGAATAAACATCAGGCTGAGGAAAATATTGAGTAGCATGGTTGCCCCGCCCACTTTGACTGGAGTCCAGGTGTCGTGGAGGGCGTAAAAAGCACGGGCAAGGATTTCTAAAGCGGCGTGTCCGGCAAGGCCAACACCAAACAGCGTTAATGCCCATGCTGTCCCATCAGTATCGGTGGCAGTCCATTCGCCGCGCTCAAATAAAACAGTCACAATCGGGTCAGAAAGAACTGCCAGCCCAAAACCGGCTGGAAGGCTTAGAAACAAAACGCTGGTCAACGCATGGATGAGCGTTTCCGCAAAAGCAGTGTCATTACCTTCACTGTGCAACCGGGAAAGGGTCGGAAAAACAGCCGTGCCAACGCTTTGCCCCAGAATCCCTAAAATCGTGAACATGAGGGTAAAAGCAGTTTGAAGGGCGGTTAAACTTCCTGCCATCATACCGCTGGTTAGCGCTGCGTTGACCCAAAAATTCACCTGTACTACCCCCAACCCGAGTACACGCGGCAGCATCAAAAATAAAACCTCAGTGACCCCTTCGGTTTTTAAATTCGTGGAGGGACGGATGCTCATCGATTCCAAGCGGCGCAGCACAGGCAGTTGCACCCCTAAATGAAACAGTGCGCCTAGCACCGCCCCCCATGCCAAACCTTGCACACCCATGGAAGGCGCGAGCGCCACTGCCCCGAAAATCAACCCGAGATTGTACATACTTGGTGCAAGGGCAGGCATCAGAAAATGCTGATGACTGTTGAGAATCCCCATGACCAAGCCCGACCCGCCAAAAATCACCACTGTCACCAGCATCATTCGCATCAATTCGGCGGTCAGCCTTTGGGAATCGGCGGGTGCATCCGGTACAAGAATCGTCTTGACCACGCCTTCCGCAAAAATGAACATGACCACACTCAGCATCACAGCAGCCAATGTCACCAGCGTTAAAACGGTACTTGCTAAGCGCCATGCACCGTCAGAGTCATTTTTGGCTAAAAATCGGGTGAATACAGGGATAAAGGCTGACCCTAACGCCCCTCCCGCCACCAGCACAAACAGCGTTTCTGGTACACGTAGCGCGGCATTAAACGCATCCAATTGGCGACCTGCCCCGAATGCAGAGGCAATCGCTCCTTGCCGAATCAAGCCCAGAATCCCGCTTGCGACCAGCGCCAGCATAATCAGCGTGGCAGCACGCGCAATCTGACGATTATTCAGCGCTTGACTTGCCTGCCCCGATGTCTGTGAAAGGTCAATATTTTGTGTCATAGGCTCACTTTACGTTCACAAAAGGACTCTTGCCTCTTATTTCGCATGTCCAAAATCCGAATTTTGAATTAATAAAGCCTTTAAGATTTTAAATTTTCGTCATTTTGCACATATAATCAATTTAAAAAATATGCTAGAGGGAAGTCATGTTAGAAAAACGTCCTTTTAAGGTCTGGACTGAACAAGATCATCAAACGTGGCAAAAGCTGTATCAACGCCAATATGACCGGGTGCAGCGTTTGGCCTCCCAGACCTACTACCTTGAAGGCTTTGAAAAACTCCAACTCACCCCGCACCATCTCCCGGATTTTTACCGCCTTGATAAACTCTATCAGCAAGCGGTCGGGTGGGAATTGTTTAGCACCGATACCCAGTTTGCCGATGGTCAGGATTGGTTTGAGCATCTTTCCCGCAAGGAATTTATGATTACTGAATATATCCGTGACCAAGTTGATCTGGATTATACCCCCCTGCCGGATGTCTGGCACGATACCTTTGGACACCTCCCCCTGATGCTTAACCCGCGCTATGCCAATTTAGTCTATGATTTCGCCCATAAAATGCTGCGCTACACCAAAGAAGAACGGCGTGGCATGGGGAGCATCTGGTGGTACACGATTGAATTTGGTCTGATTCGGGAAAATGGCGAGGTTAAAATTTTAGGTGCAGGGCTGGCTTCCTCCTATGGCGAATCGGTTCATGCCCTGTCTGGCGCAGTCGATTTGCGGCCTTTTGATGCAGATTATATTGCTGCCATCCAGCCTAGCCCTCACGAATATCATAAGGAATTGTTTATTCTGGACTCCTTTGACCAATTCGAGGATTTTGTCAAAAATTGGGAATCCGAGTTCAGACCGGCTATCCCCATTTAAATCAACAAGGGCGGGTATCTCTCGCCCTTCTCACCGATGGGCAGCGTAAAAAACCCTTCCACTTTACCGTATTGTTAGGGTAGGGACACATCTCCCAGACCGAAAGGTTAAGTTTACAACAAAATATCATCCCGCAGAACCAGCCCTTCCTGCGGGAGCGATTGGGCGATGTGGCGTAGTGTTCGTCCATCTTCGGGGTGAATGTAATCGGGGGCAAGTTCTGCCAGTGGGACAGCAAGATGGGCTTCGCGCACAATTTTTCTATCCGGGACATGCCACGGTTTGCTCCCAAAATCCAAACTGTCCTGATTCCACAACAAAATATCTAAATCAATCGGGATGGTCTGAAACCCGCTTTTGTTGGGAGTGCGTTCCCGCCCCAACTGATATTCAATGGGGCCTAAGATGTGCTGCCGAAACTCTGAAGGAGAAAGGGGAGTGCGAAGCTGAACCACCGCATCCAGAAAATTATCCCGGTACGCTTCGCCAATCGGGGCAGTTTCATATACCGATGAAACCGCCTCCACGCGGCAATGAGCGTGCAGCAGTGCGAGACTGCCGCGTAGATTTTTTTCAGCGTCAAAATTGCTGCTAAGCAGGACAAAAACACGATTCAACATGCCCATCCTCATCCAATATCTACTTCAAAAGTAGCATGTTTAATCGGTACTGGCACGTAAAATCAAATCATTCCGCGATTTTTCTAACACGGGTACCGTTGGCGCAATCTGACCGAGTACCACCAGCGAAGCCATCAACAGAACCGCTTCCACGCCGAAAATCAACGCATAGGCAGTGGCTGATGCAGTGAAGTAATTGAACACATCGAAAAGAATCGTACCGAGAATGAGTCCCCCCCCACGAAACACCGTCACAAATAATGTCCAGATGCCTAGATCCAACCCGGCTTTTTCAGGGCGGGTATGTTCCACCATCAAGCCAAGCGTGCCAATATTCCACAGCCCATAGCCTGTACCAAGCAAAATCAACGAAGGGTAGAGCATGGCACGCACTTCCCCTAACGCCGTTAGATTTAACATCAAGAAAGTGGCAACTAACAAAAGAATGCCCCATTGTGTGAAGCGGCGGTAGCCGATCTGCGGGAATTTGCGGTGCGCCCACAATGTCACGCCGGACAGCACAATCGCCATTGTTCCCCAGTAGGCTTGAAAACGGGTCGTGTCCCCCACTGTCAACCCAAAGACATTCCCACCAAAGGGTTCAAGCAGCGCGTCCTGCATAAACGCGCCCACAAAACTCAATCCCATGAATAAGGCCAGCCGCTTGGCGGAAGGCTGCCCCATCAAGCCGCGTGCTTCTTGCAAGATTGGCGGACGTTCGCTCTGTCGTATTTCAACGGAGCGGGTCGGTTTTTCTTCGCCCCACAAGGCAAATGTCCATAGCCCACCCATGATGCAGCTAATCATCACAAAAAAAGCCACAAATTCTGTTTCAGAATATTCGGGCAGCAAACGGGCAAACAAAATACCCGAAATTGCATAGCCCGCCAGCAAAAATGTCCACACTACACCCACAGCCCGTCCGCGCTGCTGTTCACCCGCCAGATCATACACCAGTGCTAAAAAGGTGCTGCCCGAAATGCTGTAGCCCACACTTGCCACGATGAACCCGATGACAATGCCACTCCACCATTCGCTACCATGTCGTGTCAGCTCAACCGTAGAAAAAGCAACCAAAAGATAGCCAAAAATCATCATGGCGCGACCTGCCACAATCCACGGTAAGCGCCGATACCCTTGAACATGGGTATAGTCTGAGCGTTGCCCCGCCCATGTTGCGAGTGGCGCAAGAAAATAACGCAGTGCCAGTAGCAGCCCTACCGGAGTCGCGGCATATCCTAAATCCTGAATCATGACCCGATTCCATACGCCCGACCCCAAGACATCTGCCATCGTCGAGCCAATATGAAAGGTGCCAATTTTAAAATTACGACCGAGTGAGAGTTTTTTATCCATCGTGCCATTTGTATAGATTTAGGTAGATTGTAGTAGATTTAGGTAGGTTTGCCTATAGTACGTGAAAAGAAAATTGATAAAATTTCAGATTTTGAGACAAGCTAATGGACAAAGCAATTAAAAACCAAATGATTGCGGACAGCATGTATGCTGTCCGCTAAAGTTGGATTCATTTAAAGTCTAATTGCCTTGTCCATAAGTTGAATTTTAGAGAGCAAAGCGCGAATCTTCTTGCAAAATGCGCTGCAAGCCTTCTTTAAGGCTGACTTTTGGCACAATCTCCAATGCAGCCTTAAGGCGGGTTAAATCGGCACACATCTGCGACACGCCGCTTGAGGTTTCGGTGTTGAATAAAAACTGTGGTTTGCGGGAAGTTAGTTGGCCTATCAGTTCGGCAATTTCGAGGATGCTTACTTCTGTCCCGCTGCCCACATTAATCGGTTCTGCACCGGGATACGACTCCATGGTGGCGGCCTTCGCCAGGGCTGCCACCACATCATCCATATACACAAAATCGCGGGTTTGTTTGCCAGACCCATGAATCACCACCGACCCGCCGCCCAAAATTTGTCGCAAATATTGGGGAATGACCGGGGGGTGGGCAGCACGCAGGGGTTGACTCGGCCCGTACACATTAAAAATCCGCAGTGTGAGTGCTTCAATGCCCCACGCGCCGCTAATTACCCGAATATATTCTTCCGCAGCCAATTTGCTCACCGCATAGGGAGATTGGGGTTCGGGCTTCAAGCCTTCGTGTAATCGAGAGGTATCTTGCCTGCCGTACAGCGCACCGGAGGATGAAAAAACCAAGCGTTTTACACCGGTATCGCGCATCGCTTCCAATACACTGACCGTCCCGCCCACATTGACATGGTTGTAATCGCGGGGATATTTGACACTTTCTGGCACAGACACCCGCGCCGCAAGGTGAATCACCACATCAATCCCTTGCATGAGTGACCAGAGCTTCGGAATGTCATTGACATCCCCCCGTTCAAAATACACCTGTGGGGGAAGTTCCACAACGCGCCCGGCACTATGGTCATCTATACCAATGACCTCATGCCCATCTTCGACCAGTCGTTTAGCCAACGCACACCCGATAAATCCTTCAACCCCGGTGATTAAAAGACGCATCAATTCCCCTCAATGATTGGCAGCGTTACAATTTCAAGGTCAAGGTCAATATATTCGGCGGGCGACCATCCGACCAGACCGTCCTGTCGCCGTAGGTACAGCCACTTGCCCGCTTCATCCCGCCCTAAAACCAGCACTGTTTCGCGGAAATCCAACAATTCAATTACGTCGTCTTGCGGGGTAGGAAAGTAAAAATTAATCGGGCTGGCATTGGTTTCACCGCGTGTTATCGGAGAAGGAGAAATATCGAAATTCTCGATCTCGCTCCACCCAATCACCTGACGACTGCGGATAAAAACCTTGTTTTCTGTCGTAAATAAAAGCGTGACTTCCTGACCGAATGGAAGTGTAGCGATGGTTTCGCCATCCTTAGAAACTGACCGAATTTCCGCGTTTTCAACCTGAACATAGGCCATTTGCTCGATGAAATCCACCACATCCGGCGGCGGGTCTGTGATTTCAAGTCGATTCAGGTCTGCCCAACCGATGATCGAATCGGTATATACCAGTGCTTGATTTTCAAAAATTGCAGCAACGCCTATCGTATCCTGTGGCGTGAGCATAGCGTCTGAAAAATTGCCAAGCGGGGTAATTTCCACAGGCGAATCCACCATCGCGCCGAAGTGAACCACCGCAGGCTCAAGCGAGAGCCCATCTAAGGCCAGCCATCCCTGCGCGGTTTGCGCCCAACCGTCCTGTCGATTATAAATAAACAAAACCTCGTTGGGACGCGCTTTAGACTGAACTTCAGACAACAGGCTTGGTTCAGCATACAAAGGTCGTGATTCAAGCATCTGGATTTGCGCCAGAGGGAAGTCAAGTTGCAGCAGCAGAGTTAGAATGAGGTTTAGAATCACCATAGCGCAAAGTGTAACGCGATTTAGGAAAAAAATGCAGGCATCGGTTATTCCCCAATCTTCTTATTCACGGCTCACCGTTTTTTTGGTGCTACTGGCAGCTTTCGGGATTTTGGGCATGTGGTTGGCCTTTACACCCGCAGGCATCATGGGCAAAGCAGACGCAGTAGGCTATGCCATTTGTCATCGTATCGAAACCCGTTCTTTTATCGCTGATGGACGACCTTTGCCCCTGTGCGCTCGCTGTACAGGCATTTATCTAGGGGTGATGACGGGGTTGTTTGTGTTCGCGGCAAGTGGCCGTCGTCATGCCGCCGCATTATATAATTGGCGTGTGGGTGGCGTGTTATTTTTATTTGTTGCGGTGATGGGCGTGGATGGTCTGAACAGCTATGTGCATCTTTTTCCCGGCGGTAAAGGGGTGTATGAACCACACAATTGGCTGCGTTTGACAACGGGTGTGTTTTGCGGCATGACGCTGATAAGCATTGTTTTTCCCATTTTTAATCAGAGCCTATGGTTACACGGTGGGGAAAATACCGCCCCGATTCGTAACTTGACCGAACTGGCGGGACTTTCAATTTTAGGTGTTTTGATGATTCTGCTCACCCTCTCACAAAATGCGACGATTTTGCTGGTGTTGGGGTTGATCAGCGCGATAGGGGTGCTGATTGTCCTCACAATGATGATGACAATTGCTTTTGTCACCGTGACCAATCGCTTTCGGGTCTATCAGTCCTATTCCGAAATGGCACTGCCTTTGCTGGCAGGATTGACCATTGCGCTTACGATACTCGGCGCGATTGATTTTGCCCGTTATCAATTTACAGGAACATGGGGTGGATTTGTGTTTTAACCCCCTCATTTTAGGATAAAACATGAAAATCCAGCGCTGTTATAATTAAATCAACATTTTTAGCGGGAGGTTAAGGATGGAATCCTATTTAACCGGATTGGGGTTGTCTGGAAGCGCAGGGTTGAATGCCTATCTACCCCTGTTCATCATCGGTCTGATGGTGCGATTTGAGGTGATGGAAGTCAAAGAACCTTATGATACACTGGGCGCATGGCCTGTGCTGCTGGTGCTGGTAATTTTGCTGCTCATTGAAATGACGGCGGATAAAATTCCTGCGGTAGACAGCCTGAACGATGGCATTAACACGCTCATTCGGCCCACCGCAGGCGCTCTATTGATGGCTTCCAGCACGAGCAATGTGGAAAGCACCGATGCAACCGCCCTTACCCTGATGAGCATTTTAAGCGGGAGTATTTCCGCGGGTGTACTCCATTCGATTAAAGCAACAGCTCGCCCTGCCGTGACCGTAACAACAGGTGGAATGGGCAATTTTGTGGTGAGCATCGTCGAAGATATTATTAGCCTGTTGGTATCCATTTTTGCGATTTTACTGCCTTTTCTCGTGATTTTCTTTATCTTGAGTGTGGTGGCACTAGCGGGCTGGTTGTACTGGGAAATGAAACGCACCCGCCGCTATTTCCCTAGAGAAAATCACTTTTCAACGGATTTGATACGATGATTGATAAATTGGCGTGGATTCACCTGCACGATCGAAAAATTCTCAGCACCCGTTCACGCGGCAAAGACACCTACTATTTACCGGGTGGGAAGCGGGAACCCGACGAAACCGACCTGCAAGCGCTGACCCGTGAAATTCAAGAAGAACTCACCGTGAATCTTGTCCCTGAGAGTGTTCAATATTTAGGAACATTTGAGGCACAGGCGCATGGACGGGAAGCAGGAACCATTGTCCGTATGACCTGTTACACCGCCGATTTTGAAGGGGTGCTTACCCCGGCGGCTGAAATTGAGGAAATGGTCTGGTTCACCTATCGGGACAAGGAAAAAAGCTCCCCTGTAGACAAAATCATCTTTGATTGGCTTAAAGAACGGGACATGCTTGATTAAATATTATCTAACATCTGTTGTATCCGGTTTAAGGAACTGGGAATATCCACATATTCAAATTTATTAGGTTCGGAAATAGGGTGAGAAACATCTAAAATACTGATTTCGCCACCTCCATCTCACCAACCGCCACGACCTCGCCAATCACTTCAATGTGTTTGGAGGCTTTAGGATGAGGTTTGAATTACTTTTGATACTTTTAATTTTTCTAGTGCCTTTTAAGATTATCCTAGTGTTAGGGGATATTTTTTATGAAAGATAAAAATGCAGTTCGGGCGATTCGGGCATTGCGTTTTATTCGAGACAAAAAACAGGTCGCAGGAAATGATTTGCTTGATTTTCTTCGCTCTGAGCCTGAGGTTGGTTTTGCTATAGAAAAAAATAATAAAACTGGGCTTTTAGGTAATAACGAAAAGTGGGACTGGGAAGCTCCTATTGAGATTATGGCACTATTGCTAAATGCAAATTTAATCTCTGTTAAACATAAGGATGGCTCATCTTCCTCAGAGGAGTTTATCAATAAAGTCTCTAAAGGAGGGCCATATGCCATTGGTAGATATACATTTAGTGTCTCATCAAATCTTGAATTAATTCAAGATTTATTGGGTATTACAAGTTTTGGGATGTTGGAAAACTGGGCAATTGGACAAATTGTCAATGTCAACCCTATCTGGGGTTTTCCAGATCGCACGACTCTGATTAGTAAAAGGGTTTTTGTTATAATGCCTTTTGCTAAAGAACTACGCCCAGTCTATGATCGTGTGATTAAGCCTTTGGCTAATCATTTCAAGGTAGAGTGTAGCCGAATTGACGAGGAAATATTTAGTAACAAAGTTATTATGAATCAAATATGGTCATCTATCTATACCTGTGACCTGATTATTGCTGATTGTACTGGACGAAACCCGAATGTATTTTATGAACTTGGTATTGCTCATACTGTCGGAAAAGATACGATCACGTTAGCCCAATCCATTGAAGATATTCCTTTTGACATAAGGCATTATAAGCATTATATTTATGAGTCAAGTAAAGAAGGGCTTGAAAACTTAGGCAAAGAACTTTATAAAGCATTCACGGCTTTCTTTCCTAAACCTCAGAAAAATTGACTAGATTTTCATAAAACTGGTTTGCATTAGCGCGTTCGGGGAGTCCTGCCACCTGCCCATCGCCTAATTCAACAATCAACCAGCCCCCTTCTTTGCGGCGGGCAATATCCATTGTGAAAAAGCGGCTCTGAATTTTCTGGGCGATGGATGCAAATACTTCGATGGGTGGGGCAATGTCGGCATAGCTGTCCTCGTCCCAATAGGGTGCATGATAAAGCGGTTTGCCATCCAGCCAAAAAACACGATATTCACGGGCAAGGGGTGCATTACTTTTAGGGTGAGTGCCGATTTGTTCCAGCTCCACAAATTCACGAAACACTAACCCTTCGGCAAGATCTTCACCCTGTAACTCCACAAACCGCCGCACCACCATTTCCACTTTGACTTTATCGGACGCATTGGGGATAAAACAAGCCTCGTGCCAGTAGTGCTTCTGGGATTTGACAAAATCTTTCACGATGATGGGCAGGGAATCAAAGGGTTGCAAAATGTCATACACCAAGAGCATGGGAATATCATGACCGGTTTTGAGCCAGACACTAGCGGCGGTATGGTCTTCAATGATGGGGTAGGATTCGGGCAGGTAATGGCAGTGGCGGTATTGTTCGGGCGAATTAATCAGCCGCCAGTTTTTTTTCAGGAGGGCAGCGTACAGCGCAGCATATAAATCGGGTTTGACCATCCACCCTCGATAGAGGACGGTTTCTTCGGTGGCTAAGGGGGGGACTCCGGCAACGGCCATTTCGACATCTGAGATAAGCGCTTCAAAACTCATCAGCGCATACGGCAAACCCGCTTTTTGCGTTGCTGCTACTTCATTTTCATAAAGAGGGTCAGGTTGGGCGACGTGAAAGGGGTCATTGCAAAACAGAAGTCTCATTGGTCATCTCTTAATAGATTCCTATAGACCCTATGATGGGTTTTATTGCCATTTCATGCAAGATGACTAACGTTCTAATTTCCTAACCACCTCCGGTAGCTCAGACAGATGAACCACCACCGCATCCGGTAAAATAGTCGGGTTTTTGGGCAGCAGGCGGATTTTTTCGGTCAATTGGGGCAGCAGGGCGGGGCGGTCAAACGGGGCAGTTTCGGCAAGTTCAGCGAGAGGTAGCCGTAACACCGTTTTCGCGCCGAATTGGTGCGGGTAAAAACAATCGTGGTCGTATCTGTCCCCGATATGAATTCGTAGGGCTGGTTTGTGGGGATAGTGTTTATAAAATTCGGGGTGAAATTTGAGATAGCCCGTTAAGTCAGGCGCAAGAAAGTCGGTAAATAAATCATATAGACCGAGCGCTTTTAACACAGGAAATTGATATTTGCTCAGACCCATCGTGGCGACAATAAGTTTTCGATGAGGTTCGGAGGTCAATTCGTGCATTACCTCCAGCGCATTATCAAGGAGAGCAGTATGCGGCGGGGCTGCATGTTGAATCACCAGCATTTCGGCATTCGTTTCCAGCGCGACTCCATATTTTTGAGCAACGACCCTGAAAATATCTTCCCAGTCCATTGTCATGGGTAGGGTTGCCAGTGGATTTTCTAACCTTGCATCATGTTCTGCCATGATGACTTCAAAAAATGGGGTGGACAAGCCTGTTTTTTCAGTTAGTTCCTGTACCACTGCTGGAAAAACCACACTGAAAAAGGGATTAATCATCAGCGTGCCATCTAGGTCAAAAAAGAGTAAGGTTTCGCGCATTACGCCTCCAAACCGATGTACTATAGCATAGTGGAGGGAACTTCTGGCAAGATCTTTGTTGCAAAGAGTAGGGCAGGCGGGGCAAAAATTCACGAGTCTTAGCGCGCATGTGTGCCATCAAAACCCGCCACGACAAAGAAATCTGCTATAGTTAAAAAAATCACAAGAAGGAATAAATTTTATGGATTTGCAGCGCAGAATCACGGTAGCACGGGGGGCTGAACCTGCCGATTTACTTTTAACAAATTTACAGCTTGTGAACGTCCATACCGGAGAAATTTATCCCACCGAAATTGCTATTGCGGACGAATGGATAGTGGGGGTGGGCAAAGGCTACGATGCAAAAGAAGTGCTGGATATGGGCGGACGATATGTTGCGCCGGGTCTGATTGATGCCCATGTCCATATTGAAAGCAGTTTGTGTACCCCACCAGAATTTGCCAAAGCGGTGCTGGTGCGGGGGGTAACATCCGTGATTACCGACCCGCATGAAATCGCCAATGTGCTAGGGCTGGAAGGGATTCGCTTTATGCTCAATGCGGCGAAATATAATCCCTTGAGCATGTATGTAATGGCTTCAAGTTGTGTGCCGGCCACCCACATGGAAACTTCCGGCGCGGCGCTGGAGGCCGAAGATTTATCGGTGCTGCTGAATAACAAATGGGTGCTGGGACTCGCGGAAATGATGAATTATCCGGGAGTGGTTTTCGGGAATAGCAATGTTCTGAGTAAAATTTCGATGTGGTCGGATAAAGTGGTGGACGGTCACTGTCCCGCATTGACAGGCAAACAACTCAATGCGTATCGTGCGGCGGGTATTTTGAGCGATCATGAATGCACGACGGTGGAAGAAGCCCGTGAAAAACTGCGGGCGGGCATGGTGATTTTCATTCGAGAAGCCACCAACGCACACAACTTAGAAACCCTTTTGCCTGTGGTCACGCCAGAAAACAGCCGTCGAATTTGTTTTTGTACCGATGACCGCCAACCTGCCGATTTAATTCAACAGGGGTCGGTGGATTATATGGTGCGGGTCGCCATTCAACATGGGGTCGCCCCTATCGATGCCCTGCGGATGGCAACGCTCAACACCGCCGAATATTTCCGTTTGCATGAACATGGGGCAGTTGCACCGGGCTATCGGGCGGATTTGATGGTTTTTTCTGACCTCCAAGCCCCCTCCGCCGAAATGGTTTTCCGTTCAGGGAAATTGGTGGCTCAAGATGGACACCTAACCACCCCTACGACCAACACCCTTTCCACGATGCGCTCCTCCATCAATATTCATTGGGACAGCGTGAATTTTGAGATTCCGGCGGTTGCTCATGCCAGAATGCGGGTAATTGGCAGCATCGAAGGGCAGTTAGTCACCAAACATCTGATTGAGGATGTCAAAATCGAGCAAGGGCTGGCGGTGAGCGATCTTGACCGTGATATTTTGAAAATGGCGGTCATTGAACGCCATACTGCCAATGGCAATATCGGCAAAGGCTTTATTCAGGGCTTCGGATTAAAACGCGGAGCAATTGCTGGAACTGTCGCGCATGATCATCACAATCTGGTGGTGATTGGCGTTGATGATGCCAGCATGATGGCGGCAGCACGAGAAGTCGCCGCGATGGATGGCGGGTTGGTGGCAATGGATGGCGAGCAGGTGCTGGCGAAACTGCCCCTTCCGATTGCCGGATTGATGAGCGACCAACCTGTTGAGCGTGTGCGCGATGCCATGCAAAATTTGCTCAAAGCGGCGGCGGAACTCGGTTCTACGATGCACGACCCCTTTATGGCGATGAGTTTCATGGCTTTGGAAGTGATTCCTAATTTGAAACTGACGGATATAGGATTGGTAGATGTCGAACAATTTACGCCAGTGAGTTTATTTTTATAACCCCGCAAAATTGGGGGATTTTTCGTCAAATTACGCCATATGGTACAATAGTCACGTAGACGCTGCGCCCACCTTTTCCTATGGTGAAAATATATGTTACTAGGATGACACCACCATGTTAAATTCACCTATTTCCATTGTGCTGGTAGACGACCATCGCGTCTGGTTGGAAGGGCTGCGTCAAATTGTATCGTTGTGTGATGATATTCAGGTGATTGATGAAATTCGGGAAGGCGATTCGGCACTGCACCGCCTTCAGGAATTACAACCGGATGTGGTGCTGCTGGATATTGAAATGCCCCATGCCAACGGGTTGTATGTCACCAGCCAGTTGAAAGCCGCGCAAAGTCAATCGGCAGTCGTGATTTTGACCGCGCATGACTCGCCTGACCAGATGCTCCACGCGATTCAATCGGGAGCCTCCGCTTTCTGTTCCAAAGATATTGAACCGGAACGCCTCATTGAGGTGATTCGCGTTGTTGCCGAAGGCCACTACGTGATTGATGATACTGTTTATAATTATGAAGGCGCACAAGAAAAGCTCAAAAAACTTGCCAGCGCAATGGCTGGCAACCGCGTGGACGAACCGGGTAGCCAGTCGTTAAGCTCCCGCGAAATGGAAATTTTGCTGTATGTAACACGCGGCTACAGTAACAAAGAAATTGCGCGTTCGCTCACCATCAGTAATCAGACCGTCAAAAATCATATGACTTCGATTTTACGCAAACTGGATGTCCAAGACCGTACCCAAGCGGCGATGTATGCGTTGCGGCACGGTTGGATTCGCTTGAGCGACACTTTGCGTCACGATGCAAATGAGATTACATTTGAAGAGGCCGATGGTGAGGATGAAGAGGATGAGGATTAACCATGGTAGCGAGCAGCCCCAAAGAGCAGCTGATTAGCGAAGTTAAGCAAACCATTGCTGAAATTGAAGCCCGTATTAAAGAAAACAAGGCGATTCTTGACCAGAGCCGCCTTGAGGTTGACCGCTTGCAACAGAAAAATGTCAGTGTGAGTGCGCGGTTGCAGCGTGTTGAAATGGAATTTGCCACAGTCCCGCGTGATGATATTAAATCGGCGTATGAAGACTCTATCGAAATTCGTACCCGTCTGATTGCCATGCGGAGTCAGTTGGAGAAATTGGAAGACAACCGCGATCATCTTGAAGAATTCCGTGATACGCTGAATTATGTTCTAAACAACGTGCAGGGGGTGTCGATTGAACGAGCCGCCGGGTCATCAGCCGTCAGTTCGATGGCAGAGGCCGGTGGGTCACGCTTGACCCTCGCGGGGGAACAAATTGTTCGTATTGTGGAAGCGCAGGAAAGCGAACGTCAGCGCCTTGCCAATGCGTTGCACGACGGCCCGGCGCAATCTCTGACGAATTTCATGTTGCAAGCCGAAATTTGCCAGCGCCTGTTTGACCGGGACCCCGCCAAAGCCAGTGTCGAACTTGGCACATTACGAACTGCCGCTTTGACGACCTTTAATAAAATTCGTGAATTTATTTTTGACCTGCGCCCGATGATGCTCGACGACCTAGGGTTGATTGCGACCATGCGGCGGCATAGTGAAAATTACAACGAGAAAAATGAGTCGCAGGTGGAATTTCACCTCACCGGGCCGGAGCATCGTCTGCCGACCCACATTGAAGTTATCATGTTTCGTGCCTTCCAGATGTTGATGACCAATGCGCGTGACCACCTGCAAGCCAGCCGCATTGTGATAAAACTCGATGTAGGGGATAATCAGGTGCGTGGTACTGTCGAGGACAATGGAAAGGGCTTTGAACCAGATATTGTGCTGGATCGAAGTATGGGTGATTCACCGCTACAAAATTTGCTTGATTTAAAAGAGCGCGTTGAACTGGTTAGCGGTACACTTGATATTTACAGCAGCGAAGGTGAAAGCAGCAGTATCGAAATTACGCTGCCATATACCAAAAAATAACGCATAAAATGGTTGCTTTTACGCTGCGACGGAATAAACTAACAGATAAGAACTTTGCGTTAAGGAGAATGCTATGCGAGGTCGAGTCGTTGTACTGCTGATCTTGGTGCTGGTGCTGGCAGCAGTCGCCGTTGGGGCTATTTTATTCTTGGGTGGGGATGATGACTCTGCTGCGGAGACAACCCCGGACCCCAATGCCACTGTGGATCCCAATCAACCAGAAGAAGTCCTCCCGGAGGACAATAATGGTGACAACAATAGCGGGCAAACGCAGGGGGTTGTGCCTACCGCGCCAGTAGTGATTGCGCTTCAGGATTTGCCGCGTGGTTTCCGCATTACCGAAGATTTTATCAGTGGCCCTGTGCCTGCGGTGGGGATTGCGCTGTATCCGGCGGAAAACCGACCTGAAAACAGTTTTGAAAATGTAGAAGATATTGTTGGACTGATTGTGCGGAGCGATATTCCCCGCGAATCACCCATTTTAGCGACCCAATTGGTGGAAGATTACACCGGCTTGGCATCGGTGGGGTCGGACGCGGCGCTGCTTATCCCACCGGGTTTGGTTGCGGTGACACTTCCGCTTGACCTGTTCGGGATTGGTTCGGTGGCGTTTGCACCCCAACCGGGCGACTACGTGGATGTGATTTTGAGCTTCCTGTTTGTGGAAGTGGACGAAACATTCCAGACCCGCCAGCCAAACCAGATTTCGGTGATTACTCGTTCCGAAGACGGGGCGCTGACCTTCTCCGCACCCATTGAAGGGCGGCCTGAACCCAGCACCCTCTCGTCGTTAGGGGTGTTGATCATTCCCAGCGAAGCGGCGCAGCGTCCCCGTTTGCTGACACAACGCACCATCGAACGGGCGTTTGTGCTGCATGTGGGGTTGTTCCCCTTGGACGGTAAATTGGTTGGCAAGATGACCGCCACACCTTTTGATACCCCCACCCCCGAAGTCCGCGATGCAGATACTGCTCAGCAAGCCGCCCCCACGGTTGGGCCAACCGCCACCGATGCCTACCCGAGCGTGATTACCTTAGCAGTGGAGCCGCAGGACGCGCTGGTGCTGGTTTGGGCGTTGGATGCCCGGATTCCGATTACTTTGGCGCTGCGTTCGGCTACAGATGTCGGTGAAGTGCAAACCACGGCTGTGACCCTCCAGTATCTGATTGAAAATTACAATATTTCCGAACCGCCGATTTTGCCGTTTGCGCTTGAACCCGCGATTACCCGTTTACGTTCTAACCAGATTGACCTGTTCTCAGACTTTCTGACAACTGCACTCGGCGGCGAAACCACCGGACAAGACATCGGCGAACCGTAAATCGGGTAAAATAGAATCATCTGAGGGTGCTGCGGCATCCTCAGATTGGGCGTTGAATGATAGGTAGAAGTGAGGATATGCATGGCTGGCAATGTGATTAAAGTGCTGCTTGTAGATGATATTCCCGAAACCCGTGAAAATTTGAAAAAACTGCTGGCGTTTGAAGCTGATATTGAAATCGTAGGGTCAGCCTCCACCGGGCGTGAAGCATTAGAAATTGCCAGCGCAACCCGACCAGACATCATTCTGATGGATATTAACATGCCGGATATGGATGGGATTACGGCAACCGAGCAAATCGCTAAAGCAGTGCCTACGGCTGCCGTTGTGATGATGTCGGTGCAGAGTGAATCCGATTATTTGCGGCGGGCGATGCTGGCAGGCGCACGCGATTTTCTGACCAAGCCCATTTCAGGCGATGATTTATACTCCACGATTCATCGTGTATACGAACTCAACTTGCAACTGGTGGGTCGTTTCGGGGATGTGTCGTCGGGTGGGCCTTCGGAAGGTGGCAAAACGAAGGGCAAAAAATCCAAAGCGGCAGGCCATATCATCGCGGTCTACAGCCCTCAGGGGGGGGCAGGGGTGACAACCATCGCCACCAACATGGCAACAGCCATGATGAGCGAAGGCACTAAAGTTCTGTTGATTGATACTGACTTGCAGTTTGGCGATGTGGGGGTCTTTCTCAACCTGACCGCCAAACATACCATCGCGGAACTTGCCCAATCGGTGAGTGATCTCGATGATGATTTGATTGAGAATGTCATGGTGACACATGGCAGCGGCCTAAAAGTGCTGCTAGCCCCGCCCTCACCGGAAGATGCCGAAAAAGTCAATGCGGTTGACCTCAAAGAAGTGGTGGCACGCTTGGCGAATCACTACGACTATATCATCGTGGACATGCCCCACCGTTTGGATGATTCGACCTTAAATATTATGGACATTGCCGAACGGATTGTGGTGGTCGCCACCCCCACGCTGCCTTCGATTAAGAATGTTCGTATCATTCTGGATTTGTTTGTGGCGCTGCAATATCCCCCTGAAAAAATCATGTTTGTGATGAATCGCATCGGGCAAGATTTGAAGGGCGGGCGGGCTTCTATCCCGATTGAAGCGATTGAAAACAATCTCAAACGTAAAACCGATGCGCGGATTCCTTTGGATGACCGCACTTTCCTTTCGGCGGTGAATCAAGGGGTGTCCGTGATTGCCAAAGACACCAACCGTTCGCCAGCCAAAGAATTGATTGAACTGGCGCAGCGTGTGCGTTACAGCTTTTCCAGCCCAGAAGAAGAGATCGATGATGCACAACCGCAACAGCAGCAAAAAGGCAGTTGGCTGCTGCGTGGGCGGCGTTAAAGCGGTGTATTGTTAGTTTAAAGGAGCATCAACATGTCCTTGTTAAAGCGTATCGGTAACACTGAAGGCGGCAATAACCCTCAGCAGCCGCAAAAGCCCCAACAACCACAGCGTCCGGGCGCACCCGCCGGTGGTGGTGGGGGCGATGCTAATAAATTGGCACAAATGCGTGTGCAGCGCCAAGCGCCCACCTCGTCCAGCGCGATGGACATTAAAACACGGGTGCAGAGCAAGTTGATGTCCGAACTTGACCCTTCTATGGATGCGTCCTCACCGGAATTTCGCGCTCAAATCGAAGAACTGTTCAATACGATTCTTTCCGAAGAAAGTATTGTGATGAGTCGTTCGGAACGGCATACGTTGTTTGAGTCCATCATCGCGGAAATTCTGGGATTTGGGCCGCTAGAACCCCTGCTGGCTGATGATACCGTCACGGAAATCATGGTCAACGGGCCAAAGAATGTTTATATCGAACAGCGCGGGAATCTGACACGCTCTAACGTGACTTTTGAAAATGACGACCATGTACTGCGCGTTCTGGATCGGATTGTTGCGCCGTTAGGCCGTCGTATTGACGAAAGTTCGCCGTATGTGGATGCCCGTCTGCCCGATGGTTCGCGTGTGAACGCGGTTATTCGCCCGATTGCACTGTGCGGCCCGACGATTACCATCCGTAAATTCTCCAAAAAACCGATGACCGTTGAAAATCTGATTCAATTTGGGTCTATGACCCCTGAAATTGCGGAATTTTTGCGGGCGTGTGTGGTGTCGCGTTTGAATTCGGTCGTGTCTGGTGGTACAGGGTCAGGTAAAACAACTCTGCTCAACGTCATGTCGAGTTTTATTCCTAACGATGAACGCATCATCACCGTCGAAAACGCGGCAGAATTGCAACTCCGTCAGGAGCATGTGGTGTCGCTGGAAAGTCGCCCCGCTAATATCGAGGGGCGTGGGGAAGTCACCATTCAAGATTTGGTAGTCAACTGTTTGCGTATGCGTCCTGACCGAATTGTCGTTGGGGAATGTCGTTCGGGGGAAGCGCTGGACATGCTCCAAGCGATGAACACCGGGCATGACGGTTCATTAACGACGGCTCACTCTAATAGCCCGCGTGATACGATTGCCCGGTTGGAAGTGATGAGCCTGATGGCAGGGATGGATTTGCCTGTTCGTGCTATTCGTGAACAAATCGCTTCGGCGGTGGATTTGATTGTGCATCAAGAACGCCTCCGCGATGGCACACGTAAAGTGGTTAAAGTCACCGAAGTGCAAGGCATGGAAGGTGATGTCATCACCCTTTCGGACATCTTTGAATTTGAACAAACCGGCGTAGAAGCGGGCAAGGTCATCGGGCGTATTCGTCCCACAGGCTTGCGGCCCAAATTCATTGATAAACTCGAAGCGGCGGGTCAACATTTGCCGCCTTCGGTCTTTGGGATTGGGATTGGACGTTACTAAGAATCTGGCAGGCGTACCGCAGGGTGCGCCTTGTTTTAAGGTTGTTAGAAAGACAACACACGCTGTTTTTTTGCTGTATTATAAAAGCAATATCGTAAGTGTGAGGGCTGGTTACTTTGGAAATCGTATTTATTGGAATAGGAGCGCTGGTTGCGTTCGGGATTCTCGGCTTTGGGATTTACACCATTCGCCGTGACCGTCAGCAGCAAATTGAAGAACGCTTAGGCCGCTATACCAGCGAATA
Organism: uncultured Anaerolineae bacterium; assembly: GCA_964639245.1. Classification (GTDB taxonomy): domain Bacteria; phylum Chloroflexota; class Anaerolineae; order Aggregatilineales; family J027; genus SB15. The sequence goes on along the minus strand of CAZXCU010000004.1, from coordinate 158,376 downwards.
TGGCAGTCAGTTGTCCGAACTTCTGGAAGCGGAAGGCTCAACTGTCCATCAAGCCACCGGGTTGGAACTGCTGCAAGAAGCGGCAGATAGCGCCATTGGTGAAAGCAACTTTGCCACCGTCTGGAAGAGTCAGCTTTCGCGGGCAGACCTAAAGCTCACGCCGGCTGAATTCTTAGGGATGCACTTTGTCTCGGTGATCGGATTTTTCTTAGCCGCTTATTTTGTGGTTTTCCGTGAAAACATTGTGCTGTCGCTGATTGCCGGGGTCGCTGGCTTTTTTGCCCCGCGCATCTGGGTTTCCATGAAAATCGGACGGCGCTTGAATCAATTTGAAGGGCAGTTGCCAGATAACCTGCAAATGTGGGTAAACGGTCTGCGGGCGGGGTACTCGGTGCTACAAGCGATTGAGGGGATTTCCCGTGAAGCGCCCGAACCTACAGCGACTGAATTTAAACGGGTGGTGAAGGAAGTCCAGCTTGGGATTCCGATGGATGAAGCGCTAGACCATATGTATACCCGGATGCCCAGCGAAGACCTTGATTTGGTCATTACGGCGGTGAACATCCAGCGCGAAGTCGGGGGAAACTTGGCGGAAATTCTCGAAGTGATTAGCCATACCATCCGCGAACGAATCAAACTGAAGGGCGAAATTCGCGTGTTGACTGCACAAGGGCGTGTAACAGGCTATATCATTGGCGGGATGCCCGTGTTTCTGCTCGCTTTCTTGATGATGGCAAACCCAGACTATGTAGGCCGTTTATTTGAAAATCGTATGTGCGGTTGGCCGATGTTGGGTTGTGGTGCAACCATGATTGCCATTGGGATTGCGGTTATCCAAAAAATCATTGACATTGAAATTTAGCTTGGCAAGGTAGGCTATTTGTATGGTTGGGCCGATAATTCTTCTCTTGATTGGTGTGGTTCTGTTGGCGGGGCTGATCATTGTGGGTCGTCGTTCGCAAACGGATGTAGACCCGCTTGAACAACGTCTTGCCCAATATGGGGATCGTGAAATGCCCGCATCCCTTGAAGAATTGGAGATGGGGCTGAGTTTCCAAGACCGTGTGATTGTCCCGATGTATCAGGGCTTAGCAAGCATGGTCATCAAATTCACACCCGAAAATCGGATTGAAGAAATCCGTACACGGCTTGACCGAGCGGGTATGTTGGACAAACAAGACCCCACCACATTTTTTGGTCAGCAAATTGTTCTGACGGTCATTTTGGGCGGCGGCGCGGCTGGGCTCTTTTTCCTAGTAGCGAAGTGGCCTCTGGAACGGGCCGTCATCGGGACAATCGTTGGCGCTGCGCTTGGCTATTACCTGCCCCAGTTGCAGCTTTCCAGCAAAATTTCCAAACGCCAAAATATCGTTCTTAAATCGCTGCCAGATGCCCTTGATTTGATGGTGATTTGTGTGGAAGCGGGTTTGGGGTTTGATGCTGCGATGGGGAAAGTCTATGAAAAATGGGATAATGATCTCGCGGTTTCCTTCGGGCGAATTATCCAAGAAATTCAGCTTGGCAAAGCCCGTCGTGAGGCAATGCGTGACATGGCAAACAAACTGGATGTCCCGGACTTTACCTCTTTTGCCTCAGCCATTATTCAAGCCGACCAACTTGGGGTAAGCATCGGGAAAATCTTGCGTATTCAGTCCGACCAGATGCGGATTAAACGCCGTCAACGCGCCCAAGAAAGAGCGCAACAAGCACCGGTCAAGATGATGATTCCGATGACCTTTTTCATCTTTCCGGCGATTTGGATTGTGTTGTTAGGCCCGTCGGTCATGATTATCATGGAATCTGGGGTGTTTTAACTACGCTACTGCTATCCTCACCATATCAAGGGGGTCGTTGAATGGAACAACCCATGCGGCTCTTGGTACGTCAAGGGTGGAATGACCTGCTCAACTTGGTCTTTCCGCCCACCTGTGTCAACTGCGGACGTGCTGGGAGCTTTTTGTGTCCTATTTGTCAGGCAGATTCAATAACTTATGCCGCACAGCCATTTTCTGAATTGATGGAATTTGACGGGGTGATTTCGCTGGCGGAACATAGCGGCGCGATTCGAGAATCGATGCACGCGCTCAAATATGAAGGCGTGAAGGGGGTTGCCCAACCGCTTGCTGCTTTGCTCGCTCCACACATTTCATGGACATTTGACACGATTGTTCCTGTCCCATTGCACTTCAAGCGCTTACAGGAACGGGGGTATAATCAGGCTGAAATCTTAGCAGCAGCACTGGCAAGGGAGCTACAGTGTTCGATGACCCCGCATATGCTGCGTCGTGGCAAATTTACCAACAGCCAAGTCGGGCTGAATGCTCATGAACGCCAAGAGAATGTTGAAGATGCGTTTGTAGTGCAGGAAGCAGTTGTTCCGCGTGTGCTGCTGGTGGATGATGTCAAAACCACAGGCGCAACCCTCAGCGCGTGTGCTAAAGCCTTACGCGAGGCCGGTGTTACGACGATTTATGGCGCGACGGTTTCCGTTGCTGTCCACTCTTAATTTATTCACAGAAGGAGTATCCAGATGGACATTAAAATTCATGGCGAGAATATGACCCTTTCGGAGAAGGTTAAAGAGTATGCGGAAAGGAAGCTCGATAAACTTGACCGCTATTTGCCCAATCTGATTGAAGCGCGTCTGGAATTAGGACAGGAAAATCGCAAATCCAAAGAACAGCCTTTTGCCCAATTGACCCTGCGGAACAGTCGCGGGGTGATCTTGCGGGCGGAGGATAAAAAACAGGATACCCTGACCGCCGCAGTCGACGCTGTTCTGGATAAGATGTATCGCCAAATTGAACGTTACAAGGGCAAGGGGCGGCGCAAAGGCAGCGCGTCGCACCGTTGGCTGGAACCCGCCGACGAATGGATGGAAATGGAAGAAGTTCCCATTCAAGAAGTGCCGGATTATGACACCGAACCGATGCAAGAAGTTGTCAAACGTAAAATTGTCATGCTCACCCCGATGAGCGAACAAGAAGCGATTGACCAGATGGAGCTTTTGGGACACAACTTTTTTGTCTTTTTCAACGGAGAAGAAGAAACCATCAATGTCCTCTATCGCCGTGAAGACAACCAGTACGGTATTCTTACACCCCGTATTGATTAAATGACCATTAGCATCATTATCATGCAGGGGGCGCGGGCAGCCGCGTTCCCAGCAAGTTTGCTCTGGCAGGCACAACAAGCCGCCGCCCTCGATTTACTTGAGCAGCTTCACCCCTTGAACTGTCAAATAATTTTTTCTGCGCCCGATGTGTCTTGGCTGCCTCCCCACAAAAATTTGATTGCCGAACCTGATCCACCCGACCGGCCCTTTTATTTTGGCAGCCGACTCGCCGATTTAATCGAAAAATATAATTTGGATACGGTGTTTTATTGCGGGGCAGGCAGTGTCCCTTTGTTCAATACTGAAATTTTACAGCCTTTGCTTGAGGAACTCCTCGCTGCCAAAACTCCCCTTGTGCTAACCAACAACCGCCATTCTAGCGATTGGGCTGGGATTCGTGCTGCACGACAAGCCCTGCCCATGATTCGCACTTTAGAGCGCGATAATAGCCTTGCATGGGTACTCAGCGAAACTGGCATCTTTCAAAGCCGTCTCTTTTCGGCTATTGAACACCGTCCCGCCCTGAATTTAGATATAGATACCCCTGTAGATTTAGCCATTTTGCGTTTACATCCCGATACCTTGCCGCATTTAAAAAATTTCCTTGCCCATCAATTGGCCTTAGAGGCGATTCCCCTGCGCCGAATCATTGATATTCTCAAGCGGGAGGCTTCGCAGGTGACACTCATTGGACGGGTTGCGCCACCAGCATGGCAGGCCATGAACAAAGTCACCCGCGCTTGGATTCGGGTTTTTGCGGAAGAACGCGGGATGGTTGCCAGCGAACGGCTCAAACGCGGCGAAGTGCGTTCCATTTTGTATGAACTTTACCGGGTGCAAGGCGCTGTCCATTTTTTTGAAACGCTGGCGCAGATGTCCGAAGCAGTCATCATGGACAGCCGTGTTTTGATGGCGGCTCATGCCCCGTTTTTGCCCGATGCCCGTTTTGCCTCCGATTTGTATTTGCCGGTGGCGGATGTCTGGTTAGATGAATTTACCCAAGCCGCAAAAAATGCCCCGATTCCCGTGCTGCTTGGCGGTCACAGCAGCGTAGCGGGTGGGTTGTATGCTATCGCCGAGATGATTGCCAGAGACGTTTAAGCTGCTGATATTTGCGAAATTCGTACCACGCCATGAGCAAACTTAAGCGCAGCCCATGTACCCCATCCTTGTAACCCTTTAAATCAATAAAGCGCCATTTGAAATGTCGGATGGGCTGCGAATAGGGGGTGTAAATTTTGGGGCGCACGCCGTTTTGATACAGAATCTGGGCATCGTACTGCACATAGCGGCGCTGCTTTTCATGAAACTGCCGCACATGTTCATAGTTGTAATGTACCAGTGGATTTTTTAAATAGCCCGCTTCGCCTGATTTTAAAAGCACCACTTCATGCACCTGTCGCTGCGGGTCGTAGTGGGCTTCCCCACATTTGAGTAACCGCATCTGATAATCGGGATACCAGCCTGTATGACGGGTTAATTTGCCAAAAATATAATTGTGACGCGGAATCCAGTAACCGGAATGCGTCGGGTTTTGTAGAATTTGAGCAATTTCGGCTTTGAGTTCGGGCGTTACCCGTTCATCAGCATCCACAAACAATACCCAGTCAGTCTGGGCGGCGGCTAAGGCTGCGTTGCGTTGTTGAGCATAATTTTCAAAAGCATGAAATTGAAAATCTGCCCCGTGTTTTTCCGCAATGGCACAGGTCTGGTCGGTGCTGCCCGAATCAAACACCAGTACACGGTCAGCCCATTGCACGCTGGTGATACACTCCCCGATGTGTTTTTCTTCGTTGCGGGTCAGAATGATGGCGGTTAAACGATTCATGATCGGGTGCGCTCAATGACTGCTTGATAGGCACGACGGAGTTCGGTATTTTCGGCGGGAATCTGACGCAGTTGCCGCTTCATGCCCACGCGGATAATCTGGCGGGCAAGAATATTTTTCCAGCGCGGATAGTATTTATCGAACAAGCGCAGACGGCTTTCCCATAAATTAATGAGGCTTTGCGGGCGAACTTGTCCGGTACTTTGCCCGCCTAAATGGGTGACATGCGCGGCGGGGACACAATACATTTTCCAACCCGCCTGCTGAATCCGCCACATCCAATCAATTTCTTCGCAGTACATCAAAAATTGTTCGTCAAACATCCCCGTCTGCTGGATGACTTCGCGCTTGAGCATCATGGTTGCCCCCAGCGTAAAATCCACCTCAAACGGCTGCGGATTCTGGTACAAGTTTTTCGGATAACGCCCATTCCACCGACTGTCATAGAATCTGCCCGGTGTAGGGAGTAAATCCATCCAGAGTTGGAATAAATCTGGAAATTGAAACGCGCTATGCTGAAAACTGCCATCGCCAAAGGTTAACCGCGCCCCGACGACTCCGGCATCTGGGGTGGAAAAGAGTGTGTCGTAGAGGGTTTTGGTTGCGCCTGTGTGCGTCCGTGTATCGGAATTAAGCAGATACACTGCTTGGGGTAAATTTTTGCCGTCAGGAAAACCAATCGCACGTAGCGCGGCATTATTGCCCGCCCCGAAGCCGAGATTTTCTTGGCTGGCAATTAACTGCACTTGGGGAAATTGGCTGCGAATCGCCGCTACACTGTTATCACTGGACGCATTGTCCACGACCCAGATTTCAGTGGATGGGAAATCGGATCTTTTTAAATCCTCGGAGAGGGTATGCAGCGCATCTAAGGTGATGTCCCGCGTATTCCAATTGACGATGATAACCGCGAGATCGACCAAGGTTAATTTGCGGCTGCCATGTTCCAGCCAATACTGCGAATCCATGCGCGGAAATCGTCAAAATCAGCTTCGGTCACACTTACCAGATCATCCGCCTCAAAAAAGGTTTTGAGATTATCGCTGGGGGTAGCGTCATCTTCGAGAACCGCCGCCATCGCACGGACAATTTCTTCGCGTAGCACATCGGGTATCAGGGTATCTGGCGGGAAAACCAGCACTTCGTAGGGAATCACAGGCCAACTGCTGACTTCATTCGAGGCAAACAGGCCGATTTCTTCAATTTGGTCTTCGCTCAAGTCACTGGCAATTTCTTCAAACCGTCCGACGGGCAGCGCGGCTGATTCACATAGGCGTTGATTGGCACCCCCGCCCAACCCCGTGACCATTTCAACATCATCTTCAAAACCATCCGTGACAATTTGAACGGTGCTGGAGTCTAATAGGTCAATCCCATAGGCTCTGAGGGCAAGAGAGGGATAAACGAATCCTGTTTCGCTGGTCAGAGATTCCGCGCAAAAACGGCGATCCCGTCCGGTTAAATTGGTTAAATTTGGCACGATGCGCGTATTCACCACCAATTCAAACGACACGCCCGACTCGCCATTCCGTTCGACTTGGAAAGCGGGTTCTGCCCCGCAGCGCCGTTCTGCTGCAATAAAGGTGAACGCATCCACCATCACAGCGGTATCCGGGGAAGTACACAACATATCCAGCGCTTCTTGACGACTGTCGAGTGCAATAAACTCCACCGACAACCCTTCATAATAGCCCAGACGGAAGTTTTTCATTTCGTCGGTGAGCGCAGTGGTCAAGTTACGGGCAAGGTTACTTTTGGCGGTGGTCATATCCCCCACGAAGGCAATTTTGATGGGTTTTTCTGAGACACCAACTGGAACAGGGGATGCCACTGTGGGTAAAGGGGTGGAACGTAAGGTAGGAGTGGGAGAAGGGCCGGCGGTAAAACGCGGCACAGGTGTTGCACTGCTATCGTCACCGCCGCACGCTGCCAGAATCAGCGTAAGCGCTAAGAAACTTAAAAATAAGGCTGTAGATAACCAGTAGCGCCGTTTAATGGGATAAACTCCTTCTGGAAAGTGGGGCAGGTGGGACTCGAACCCACACGGGTGTTGCCCGGCTGATTTTAAGTCAGCTGCGTCTGCCAATTCCGCCACAACCCCGACTTGGTAGGGAGTATAGCAGTCCCTTGTGTTCAGGTCAAGATAACGCACAAGGGACAGATTTGGCTAAACGGTCACCCGCCCTGCGGTTCTGGACGAAAGCAACGTGACCACCGCCCAGATTGCGACCAAAGCTGCTAATGATCCCGCGACGGACAGTAAATTTGCATCTTTAATCATGATTTCGCGCAGTGCTTTGTTGCCATGTGTGAGCGGCATCAGTTGGGCAATGGGTTGCAACCACGCGGGCATGTCTTCAATTTCCCATAGCACACCGCCCAAAAACACTTGAGTCACCACTACCAAGGGAATAAATTGCAGCACCTGAAATTCATTGCGGGCAAAGGTGCTAAAGAAAATACCCAGATTGACTGAAGTCACTGCTAGCAAAAATTCCACCACAAACACGTTAAGCAAATTGCCTGCATAGTGAATATCCAGCACAAAAACGGTATACAGCAGGGTAATCAGTCCTTGCAGCAGGGCAAAAACCAGAAAACCGAGCATATACCCGATAATGATTTCATGCGGGCGAATCGGGGTGGCTTGCAAGCGTTCCAATGTCCCATTTTGCCGTTCGCGTAAAAAGGAAATGCTTGTCAGGATGAACACAAACAGGAACACAAACACCCCAATCAACGCGGGGGCAGTGTAATCGAGGGTATCATATTCCGCACCGCCATACAGATAATCCGATTCGATTTGGGTGGTCAGTTCGATTGGCGATTCGGTTTGATTTTCTAAGGCAACACCCGCCAATGCCTGCGCGGTTGCCTGTTCAAACATCGTTCCCAATCGCTTGGCAATGGTTGGGTTTGATCCTTCATAGGTGACTTGCAAAGTCAGTGTCTGGGTTTGGGCGACCTGCTGCGTAAAATCTGCGGGCAGGGTAATCACAGCATCGACTTTCCCAGCTTCCAAGCGTTGTTGGGCTTGTTCGGCGGTAATTTCCACCGTGTCAAAAGTATCCATTTCTTGAAGTGTCTCGGTTAGTCGTTCGCCCAATTGGAGATTGGCTAGCCCCTCATCTTCATTGACGATTCCCACCACAATATTGCCGGGTTCAACCCGAATCAAAATACCTGCCACAGTCAAAAGCACAATCGGGACAATCACAATCAAGGCTAAGGTACGCGGGTCTGCCAGCATTTGAAAAATCACCCGCCGTGCTAGAATGAGCATCCGATTCCTATTAAACATGAGTCTTCTCCGCAAAACACAAAAATGCGTCCTCTAAATTGGTTTTGCCCGCCTGTTGACGCAACGAATCGGCAGTGCCTTCGGCGATAAGTTTTCCCCCGCGCACAAACCCCAAGCGGTCACAGCGTTCGGCTTCATCCATCACATGACTAGAGACTAAAATGGTGATTCCGCGTGCGGTTAGCTGACGAAAATGTTCCCAGAACTGTACCCTGAGCTGTGGGTCAACACCGACGGTGGGTTCGTCCAGCAGCACCAAATCGGGTTGATGTGCCAGCACTGTTGCCAGCGAGACACGCTGACGCATCCCCCCGGAAAGTGTTCCAACACGGCTGTCGGTGCGGTTGGATAAATCCACCAGTTCAATCGCCTTGGCAATCGCTTTTTTATCATGGCAACCAAGCAGCCCTGCGAAAAATGCCACATTCTGCCAGACGGTTAGTTCGGCATACAACGCGGAGGATTGGGTCATGTAACCAACTCTGGATAGAATATTTTTGTCTGGCATTGTTTTTCCCAAGACAACCACCCGCCCGGAATCGGGTTTAATCAACCCCACAATGGCCCGAATCAGGGTACTTTTGCCGGCACCGTTTGGCCCGAGCAGCCCGTAAATTTCTCCTTTTTTTGCTTCAATCGAGAGTCCCTGTAAGGCTTTGACCTCGCCAAATTGTTTATAGATATTTTCTACCTGTACGGCTTCATTCATGGTGTTCTCCTAACCCGTGCAGTAACACGTTGATAATATTTTCTTTCCACGCTTCTTCTGGCAGGCTTTGTATAAAAAAAGCGGGTAGCAATCCCTGGGTCACGATGTAGCCAAACAACTGCATCCCGATAACACGAATAATGACGATTGGGGGCATGTCTTTTTGCCAGCCTTCCAGCGATTGCAACCGCTTTAACGCAACGGGAAAAAGCGTTTGCTGTTCGAGTAGTTGCTGGATATGCACCGCGTTAAATTCAATAAAATCCAGCAGTGCCAGCTTAATAAAAATAATATGTTGCAGCATAAAGTCGGTGGCTACTCTGAAAAAATGGGGGAAAAACTCGGCAACAGTATCGCCCGGAATACTGTCCATGAGTTTCACCATGTGAGGATACGGACTGCGGGCGTTCAACAGCGCAATTAGAATTTTTTCCTTGTCCTCAAAGTGGTTGTAAAGACCTGCAACAGACTTATACCCGGCTTTTTGAGCAATATCCCGCATACTGGTGCCGTTATAGCCCTGCTGTAAAAATAATGCTTCGGCTGCTGTCAGAATGGCTTCGACAGCCTGTTCACCCTTTGGCATAGCACCTCTAAAATATGAACGAACGATTGTTCACTTTTAGAATACAAAAATTTTGATGGGGAGTCAAGTGACTGTCAAAACCGAGGGCAGGAACAAATAAAGCGCTTCCCGCCCGATTTTAAGGGGAAAGATGACCGAGAGATGAAGTTAGCGAGGCCATTGAACGGGCTTGGGACGACGAAAATACAAATCTTCAAGTGTGCCAAGCCGCACTTCATTTTTAGAAGCAGGCCAAATTCCGGCGATTTTAGTCTGGCAACGCGGGCATTTTCCATCAGGGGTGAGGTGATAATCACGCACCACATAGCCCACACGGTCAATCAATTTCTGATGACAGGATGGGCAAAAAGTATGCTCAAAATCACCTACGCGGGTGGGTAAATTACCGGCGTATACGTAGTGCAACCCTTCCTCTTGCCCGATTTCCGCCGCCCGCAACAGGGTTTTTACATCGGTGTTGTCATTTTCAGTCATTTTATAATCTTGATGAAACGCGGTCACATGCCAAGGAATCTCTGCCGAAAGCGACTTGATATACCGCGCAGCTTCGCGCAGCTCACCCTCTGAGTCGTTAAAGCCCGGAATGACCAGCGTGACAATTTCCATCCAGAAGCCCATCTCATGCACCATTTTCATGCTGTCCAGCACGGTTTGCAGCACCGCCCCCAACTGTCGATAATTTTTGTCATTCATGGTTTTGAGGTCAATTTTGTAACCATCGGTGTATGGGCGAATGTATTCCAGCACTTCACGGGTGGCGTTGCCGTTGGACACATACATGCAGGTTAATCCGGCGGCTTTCATCTCCTTAAAAATCGCCATTGCCCATTCAGAGGTAATCAGAGGTTCGTTATACGAACTTGCGATACATTTTGCCCCGTTGTGTTTTGCCATTTGTACGAGTTGATGGGGAGTCACTTCGGTAGGGGGTCGTCCGGCGTTGGCATCCCGCAGGGCTTGAGAAATATCCCAGTTTTGACAATAATCACAATGCAAGTCACATCCTAACATACCGAAGGTGAGGGTATCCGAACCGGGGTAGAGGTGATAAAAGGGTTTTTTCTCGGTTGGGTCACATTGCAAGGCCGCTACATAGCCGTGCGGGACATACAAATTCCCGTTCAGATTGTAACGGACTTGGCAAATCCCCCGCCCACCATTGGAAATTTTGCAATTGTGACCACAGGCATAACAATGTACCTTGCCATTTCCCAAAGGGTGATAGAGTTCCCCTGCCTTGACCAGCAGATGCGTATTTTGCGGGTCGCTGCCTGCGAGGGGTTGACGCAGATTTTTGACATCTTCGTTAAATTCAACATTCACACGGTCTGTCCGTCGGCTGTTCATGACGCACCTCCCTATTCATTATCTTATCACGAAGTTGTCAAGGGGATGGGGCTATGTTCCTCTATTGATAAACCTGACCGAAACCCAATAAGGGCATTTGGCTGTTAGACTGAAATACACGCCACGCATCCAAAGGCCCTTAAACCTGCTCTCATAGAGGGCTTATTTCTTAAGTGGTTTGCTGCTCAAACCACCCCCCCGCACGGTTGCCCAGATGACCAAACCTACGCTCACGAGAATAATGTCCTTGACCACATATTGACCTTCTAGCGTAAAACTATAGGGGAAGGTGTTAAAAATGCGTTCCGGCGCAAGCATAATCGGGGACATTGCCCCGCCCATCTGCATGAGCAGCAGCAGCACCGTTGCCCGTTTGAATTTGCCGCTTAAAAAGCCAAAGCCAATTGTCATCTCAAGCAGTGCCAGCATCGGCAGCAACAAATTCATCGGCAGAAAATCAATCGTATCGCGGATAAGCGGTTCTGCCGGGCTGAGTCCCATATCAAGTTTGAGTGCGCCGAACCACACAAAAACAATCCCCATCGAAATACTCAAAATACGTAAGCTGTGCCGTGCCATCCAATCTGCGGCTATATGGTCAACCTGCTCCATTCGTTGGCGTACATTCGGTTGTAGGACAACCGCCTGCATTTCTTGGGTGTTGGTGCTTAAGATACTCATGGTCATGTCTCCCTAATCATTGTGTTTGATAGATTGATTAAACCAGTAACCCGCACCCTATTCCTCAAGCACAGGGATGAATTTGTGTACCGACTTTTGGCGATATTGACATATAAGTCTTTCGATTGAGGTAAACCCATAGTTGGGATGAGAGGTAGCGGGTCAAAGAAATGACCCGCTAGGAAGGGATTAGGCTTGGATGGTTTCTGTGTTGTTAGCGATGAATGTCCCCGATTCCTCCCCGCAAATGGCGCGTTCGAGGGCATTTTCTTGCCAGAAATCCAGCACCACCACCGAAATATCATTGTCCATGCACAGTGTAAAAGCGGTGGAGTCCATCACGCGCAGCTGCTGATTCAGTGCATCCATGAAGTTAAGTTGTTTATAGCGTTTGGCATCGGGGTCTTTTTTGGGGTCAGCCGTGTAAATACCATCCACTTTAGTCGCTTTAATGAGCAAATCGGCGTTGACTTCCTTACAGCGCAATGCTGCTGCTGTGTCGGTGGTAAAAAATGGATTGCCTGTCCCGCCGGTTAAAATAACCACCCGCCCTTTTTCCATATGGCGAATGGCACGCAGACGGATATAGGGTTCAGCCACTTGGTTCATCTCAATAGCAGTTTGCACCCGCGATTGAATCCCGCGATGTTTCAGTGCGTCTTGCAGTGCCATCCCATTCATCACCGTGGCAATCATCCCCATATAATCGGCAGTGGCTTGTTCCATGCCATGTTTGACACCCACGCTGCCCCGCCACAAATTGCCCGCGCCAATGACAATAGCAACTTGTACACCCAAATCATGAACCCCTTTGACTTTTTCGGCAATTTCATCTGCGCGGGTGGGGTCAATCCCCATCCCTTCGCCGGAAGGAGATAAAAATTCCCCACTCAATTTGAGCAGCACCCGCTTAAAAACTGGTTTCATCCACCTGTTCCTTCTCTTATTTTTAGGCAAAAAAAAGGGGCTTATCGTAAGCCCCTTGCTTGTTATCATTTATTCTTCGGCGGTTACTTCATCCCCAACTTCGCCCAACTCAAAGCGGGCAAAGCGGCGGATAACCACATTCTCACCGACTTCGGCAACCACCTGTTTCCGCAATTCTTCGATGGTGATTTTATCATCGCGGAGGAAGGGTTGTTCCATGAGGACGATTTCTTCATAGAACTTGTTCAAACGTCCATCCACGATTTTGTCCACCACGTTTTCTGGCTTGCCTTCTTGCAAGGTCAGATTTCGCAGCGTTTCCCGTTCTGCGGCGACCACATCAGCAGGGACTTCTTCCCGTTTGACATAGCGCGGTGCCAGGTTAGCAATGTGCATGGCGACTTCGCGGGCAAAATGCTGAAAGGCGGTTGTTTTTGCCACAAAATCTGTTTCGCAGTTGATTTCCACAATCACCGCAAGGCGACCATTGTGGTGGGTATAGTTTTGAATTACGCCTTCGTTGGCAGCCCGCCCCGCTTTTTTGACTGCTTTTGCCAGCCCTTTTTCGCGCAGATGGTTGGCGGCTTTTTCCATATCCCCGTTAAATTGTTCGAGCGCTTGTTTGCAATCTTTTGGCCCTACGCCAGTCCGTTCGCGCAGTTCCTTGACCATTGCGGCGGTAATTTCCATATGGTGCGTTTATCCCTTTTGACTATTTACGACGTTTTGGACGCGGTGCGTCTTTTTCTTCTGGTTCATCCTCAAAGCTCAAATCACCTTCGCGGAGTTTCGCCAGTGTTCCTTTGCCCAGATACACCTCATCTTCATCTTGTTCGTAGAGGTAGGCACGTTCTTGGATGGGCGAGGTGAAGTCGGCGGATTCTGAGCTGAGTTCATCATCTTTACGCAGGTTACGGCCTTCAATGATCGCTTCGGCAATCGCGCTGGTCAGCAGGCGAATGGCGCGAATGGCATCATCATTGGAAGGCAGCACATAATCAATTGAGTCCGGGTCGCCGTTGGTATCCACCATTGCAACCACCGGAATATTCATGACATTGGCTTCGCGCACAGCCGTATGTTCACGCAGCACATCCACCACAAAAAGCATCGAGGGCAGACGTTCCATGTTCCGCAAACCGCCCAAACGCTGATTCAGGCGTTCGATTTCGCGCTGTTTCATTAAACGTTCTTTTTTCACGAGCAGGTCAAAGATGCCTTCGTCACGATCCCGTTCTAATTTTTTCATGGCATCCAAACGCTGTTTGATGGTTTTCCAGTTGGTGAGTGTTCCCCCCAACCAGCGTTGATTGACATACGGCGACCCGCTGCGGTCAGATTCAAATTGGATGGCATCCTGAGCTTGGCGTTTTGTTCCCACAAACAGCACATTCCCACCGCGTGCAATGGTATCGCGCACTTTGTCATGGACTTCATTCAGGGTTGCAAGTGTTTGCTGTAAGTCAATGATGTGAACCCCGTTACGCGCCGTAAAAATGAACTCGTCCATTTTAGGGTTCCATTTGCGGGCGCGGTGTCCGAAGTGAACGCCGGTCTCCAGCAGTTCTTTCATGGTAACTTTGGTTGGCATTGCAAATATCCTATCTTGTGTTTAGGCGACCATGCTGTTCATCCTCCGTGCTAACCTGTGCAGGCAACACACACGAAGTCCCGGCATGTGATTTTTCTGTTAAAAAACCCGACGCATTCTATCATAAGCCCCGCATAAACATCAAGGGCGGCGGGCTTGTGCAGGTTGCCATTGCTTAAATTTACCCCACGCATTAAGCTACTCCGACTGACGAGTTTAATAGAGGAGTAAAGGCCGCCCCCATGCGGAACTTCATTTCGAATCGTGTTCAGCGCGTGCCGCCTTCGGGAATCCGGGAATTTTTTGATATTGCCGCTACCATGCCCTCCGTCATTTCGCTGGGGATTGGTGAGCCGGACTTCACTTCACCCCTTGCCATTCGCCAAGCCGCCATTGCTTCGCTCGAAAAAGGTCTCACCGCCTACACCAGCAACAGTGGGTTGTTTGAACTGCGTGAAGCGATTGCTGCTTATGTTGAACGCTTGTACGGGATTGCGTATGACCCGGAAGATGAAATCTTAATCAGTGTCGGGGTCAGCGAGGCCATGTACCTTGCCATGAGCGCTTTTATTAATCCCGGCGATGAAGTGATTATTCCCGAACCCGCGTATGTATCTTACGCCCCGGAGGTCATTTTTGCCGAAGGTGAACCTGTCCTCATCCCAACCTGTGTTGAGGAAGAATTTCAGGTTAGCGCGGATGCGATTGAAGCAGCCATTACCCCTCGTACCAAAGCCATTTTGATTGGCTACCCCAATAATCCTACAGGGGGTGTCCTGAGCCGCGAACATATGCTGGGGATTGCCCGTATTGCTGAAAAATATGACCTCATTGTGATTTCCGATGAAATTTATGACCGTCTGGTGTATGGGGTGGAGCATATTCAATTTGCGACTTTGCCCAACATGCGCGAACGTACCATTGTGATGAGTGGGTTTAGCAAAAGCCACGCCATGACAGGTTGGCGGTTGGGCTATGCGGTTGGGCCGAAAGAACTGATTGGAGCGATGCGAAAAATCCATCAATATACCATCATGTCTGCCCCAACAGTTGCCCAGTACGCCATTGTGGACGCGCTTTCTCACGGTGACGCGGAAGTTGCCCAGATGCGCGACGAATACAACCGTCGCCGCCATATGGTTTACACCAGTTTTAATCAAATTGGCCTGCCATGTTTTGAACCCAAAGGCGCATTTTATGCTTTTCCCAAAATTACCAGCACCGGACTCACCGATTTTGAGTTTTCCAAAAAACTTCTGGTGGATGAGCAGGTGGCGGTGATTCCGGGTAGTGCCTTTGGGCCAAGCGGGGCGGGGCATGTCCGTGTGTGTTATGCCAATTCTTATGCCAATCTTGAAGAGGCGATGACACGCATCGACCGTTTTGTGCAGCGTCACGTCTAAACAGCATTATTTTGAGGCGTTCTATCTAACAGGGGGCGAATGCCCCTTGTTTTGTTATTGCATCATGCAATCAGTTACATTATGCTTTTTGTGAGAAAAAGGTGAGTATAAAAATCCATGACCGAATACGAACCTGTTATCGGCCTTGAAATCCATGCCGAGCTGTTGACCGAAAGTAAGATGTTTTGTGGTTGTCCGGTGGTGGACAGCACCAGCGCTCCGCCCAACACGGCGGTTTGTCCTGTCTGTTTAGGGATGCCGGGCGTGCTGCCTGTCATAAATGAAAAAGCGTTTGAATTTGCCATCATGGTGGGTCTGGCGCTTCACTGCGAAATTCCCGAAGAAAATCAATTTGCCCGTAAAAGCTATTTTTACCCTGATTTGCCCAAAGGGTATCAAATTAGCCAGTACGATTTGCCGTTGGCGATTGATGGCTATGTGGATATTGATTTGCCCGATGGCAGCACCAAACGAATCAATGTGCGGCGGGCGCATCTGGAAGAGGACACAGGGAAATCTACCCATCTTAGCGACGGTTCCAGCCTGATTGACTTGAATCGGGCGGGCGTGCCGTTGCTGGAAATTGTCTCTGAACCGGATATTCGCTCCCCCGAAGAGGCCGAAGCCTATGCGCGTAAAATTCGCTCCATTTTGCAATATCTGGGGGTGAACACGGGCGATATGAGCAAAGGCGTGCTGCGTTTAGAATCGAATGTGAGTGTTCGCCCTGTCGGGAGTGAAGAGCTTCGTACCCGAACCGAAGTCAAAAATCTCAACAGCATTCGCAGCCTTGCCCGTGCGACGGAATATGAAATTCAACGGCAGGGCAAACTCTACGACAAGGGCGGTCAGGTGTTGCAGCAGACGATGGGCTGGGACGAAAACAAACAAAAAACCGTTGCCCAACGTTCTAAGGAGTCTGCCCACGATTATCGCTACTTCCCGGAACCAGATTTGCCGCTGGTCAAAATTTCGCGGGAGCAGGTGGAACAGATTCGGGCGCATATGCCGGAACTGCCCGATGCCAAACAAAAACGCTTTGTCGAGGATTTAGGCCTCACGCCTTATAACGCGGGTGTTCTGGTCGCCGATAGAACCGTCGCACAGTATTACGAGGAAGCGGTGAAGGCGGGCGGGGATCCAACGCTTGTTGCCAACTGGGTGATTGGTGAAATTTTCCGCCTGATGAACCGGGACAGCATCGAACGGGAAGCCATCAACGAAATTAAAATCCGTCCCCAGCAACTTGCCGATTTGATTAAACTCATCGGGGAGGGGGTGATTAACAACAACACCGCCAAAACCGTGCTGGACATCATGTATGCCGAAGGTAGTGATGCCGCTCAAATTGTCAAAGACCGCAATTTAGGCTTGGTGTCCGACGAATCGCAGCTTAAAGACGCGGTTTTAGCAGCCTTGAGTAATCACTCGAAAGAAGTGGAACGGTACTTGGCAGGCGAAGAAAAATTGATGGGCTTTTTGCTCGGTCAAAT
Source organism: uncultured Anaerolineae bacterium (assembly GCA_964639245.1). GTDB lineage: Bacteria > Chloroflexota > Anaerolineae > Aggregatilineales > J027 > SB15. The sequence goes on along the minus strand of CAZXCU010000004.1, from coordinate 141,395 downwards.
TATGCGGAGCTTGGACAACAAAGCCCCTGCCAATGTGATTAAAGACATCTTGGCGGCTGAACTTAAAAGCCGCGCCTAAGAATCGGGGCAAACCGCCCCGATTTCATGCAGAATCTACTGGTTTCTCGCGCTAATTTATTTGCGAGTCGCTTCTTTGACCAGCGCGATAGACGGGTCTACCAATGTATCTTCCTTGAATACCATCATCTGGCGCAGTTCAACCACTTGGTCGCGGTAGGCCGCCGCTTTTTCAAACTCAAGATTCTTAGCTGCCTGTTTCATCGCAAATTCAAGGTCGGTAATCATCTGGTGGAGCTGGCCTTTGCTCAGTTTGGCGGGATTCGCCAGCGCATCTGTGACAGCATCTCCCCCGTCTTTCTGATCTTTTTCGGTCTGCATTAATTTGACACGATTGGTCAAATCGCGGATTTCCTTGACAATGCTCTTGGGTTCGATGCCATGGGCTTGGTTGTAGGCCATCTGGATTTCTCGACGGCGATTCGTTTCATCAATCGCCTGCTGCATCGAATCGGTGATTTTGTTGGCGTACATGATGACCCGCCCTTCGATATGCCGTGCTGCCCGCCCCAAGGTTTGAATGAGCGAACGGGTGGAGCGCAAAAAGCCTTCTTTATCCGCGTCGAGAATCGCCACCAGCGAGACTTCCGGCAAGTCCAGCCCTTCCCGCAGCAGATTAATCCCCACCAGCACGTCATACACCCCCAAACGCAAATCGCGTAGAATTTCGATACGGTCTAAGGTTTCGACCTCCGCATGAAGGTAGGCCGCCCGAATCCCCATCTCAATCAAATACTGGGATAAATCCTCTGACATTTTCTGGGTAAGGGTTGTCACCAGCACGCGCTGCCCTTTGTTGACGCGCAGCTGGATTTCACGTAGCAGATCGTCAATCTGACCTTCCACCGGACGGATTTCGACTTCGGGGTCAAGAATCCCGGTAGGACGAATCACCTGCTGGGCGACCTGTTGGGCTTTTTCTTCCTCATACGGGCCGGGCGTGGCGCTCATAAAAATGGTCATCCCCATCCGTTCCTCAAATTCTTCAAAATTGAGCGGGCGGTTATCCATCGCGCTGGGCAAGCGGAATCCGTAATCGACCAGCGTGACCTTGCGTGACCTATCGCCCCCGTACATCCCGCGCACCTGTGGCACCGTGATATGGCTTTCATCCATGACCAGCAGATAATCTTTGGGGAAATAATCAATCAGTGTCCAAGGAGGACTGCCGGCCATCCGTTGGTCAAGATGGCGGGAATAATTTTCAATCCCACTGGTAAAACCGACTTCACGCAGCATTTCGACATCGTAACGCACGCGCTGGTCAAGGCGCTGCATTTCCAGTAGTTTGTTTTGTGCTTTGAAGAAGCTGATCTGGTCTTGCAACTCGAGTTCAATATCATGAATCGCCTGTTTGAGTTTATCAGTGTCCGTGATGAAATGTTTGGCGGGAAAGATACTAATATGCTGATGTTCCGCTAGCACTTCTCCGGTCAGGGGGTCAAATTCGGTCAGCCCTTCAATTTCATCCCCGAACATGGCAATGCGGTAGGCGGTTTCAGAATACGCAGGCTGAATCTCTAAAGTGTCGCCGCGCACACGAAATTTGCCGCGCTCCAACACCGTTTCATTGCGCTTGTATTGAATCGCCACAAAATGCCGCAGCATGACATCGCGCCGCATTTCCTGACCAACCTGCAATTCAAAAATCACCCTTCCCCACGCATAGGGACTGCCAATCCCGTAAATACACGACACGGATGCAACGATGATGACATCTTTCCGACTCATGAGCGCTGCTGTTGCCGCCAGTCGCAGACGGTCAATATCCTCGTTAATATCGGTTTCTTTTTCGATATACAGGTCACGCTGCGGAACATAGGCTTCGGGCTGGTAATAATCATAGTAGCTGACGAAATATTCCACCGCGTTATAGGGAAAAAATTCCTTAAATTCGGCGTACAACTGGGCGGCAAGCGTTTTGTTATGCGCCATCACCAGTGCCGGACGGTTGACCGCTTCAATCACCTTCGCAATCGAAAATGTTTTCCCTGTCCCCGTTGCACCAAGCAGCGTTTGATGTTTGTATCCCTGATGAATGCCTTCGACGAGGGTTTGAATGGCGGTGGGCTGGTCGCCCATGGGTGCATAGTCTGCAACAAGTTTGAAATCGGGCATGTGATGTCCTTTTCACTGAACACACGTTCTAAGATTGTATCAGAAATTCGGGGCATTTCCCATGCACAAAATGTCAGGCTGGTCAGGAAAATGTGAGCAAGGTGATATTTGGAGAGTGGAGAGGAGACCAGAATCAATCTTTTATTTGTCCTATGCTGAAAATATCTTTTGCGGAGAATTTCATCATGCGAAAACTGCTGCTTTTAGCGATTGTGCTATGTTTCCTTGTGCCGTCTGTTCAAGCGGATAATGGCGAACCGATTACCAATTACTATACGCCCTGTGCGCCGGGTGCAGAGAGCAAAGTCGCCACTTTTCACGGTGTTAATCGAGATGGCAAACCACCGCTAGACCCCAACCGTCGTGCTTACGATTTTACCTGTGGTGGCGATGCCAATGTCTATTCGCCCACAGACGGCATTGTCTATCTTTCGACCCCGCGCTATGGGGGATTGCTCATGATTGATGATGCGTATAATGAAGTTTGCCTTGTGGTGCTGCATATGATTAGTTTTGAAGTTACTCGTGGGGATGTAATTGAAGTCGGTACGCTGCTGGGACAGCACAAAGGTTACGATTTGCATTTTACGGCGGTACGCGGCATCTGTGCGGAAGCTGGCTTATATGACGTGGATGCCCGTACCCGTGAACGTCCGATTGCATGGATTGAATTTGGTTACGAATTGCCTTACGACATTTTGACAAAGGCTTCTGTGCCATTTATCTCCGAAAATCCGGCTGACGGCGCTGCTCCTGTGCAGCGGGGAGGCTAACACCCATGCGGAAAATCTTGTTTGTTATACCGTTTTTGCTGGCGATGGTTATCCCGTTCGCCTATAAAAAACAGACAACACAGACAACCCCCTCCTCTGAACCTGTCAAATCGCTGTTAGAAGCGCTCTGTGACACCTTTGACGGAACATTAAATGCTGAGGCACTTGCATCGGATGATACCGGGTTACGTCCGATTGAAAATTACTCGTCGGAGATGGTTGCCGAAGGGGAATTTAACTATGGCGTTTTCTGTGCCAATTGTCATGGCCTCACCGGAGAAGGCGAAAAAAGTTTTGGCCCCGCCCTCAAGCGCAACGTTTTTACACGCGGGATGAGCGACACTGCCCTACTGCGCTTCATCATCAATGGACGGCCTGCCGATGATCCGTTTAATGTCTCAGGGGTAGTCATGCCGCCACGGGCAGGGTTTCCCAATTTATCGGATGAGCAGATTTTAAGCATCATTGCCTATCTGCGGGTGCTGGATGCGACCAACCCCGTCTTTTAGCGCACCAGATAAATCGGGTTGCTGATGATCCAACAGCGCTCGGCCCCTAAATATTCTTTCCATGCCTCTACACGGTATGCGCCCCGTTCGGTAGCGGTGTGGGTTAGGGCATCAGTGTTGACATCTTCCCGAACGACTTTGCCCTCATGAATAATTTTGATGCGAGCGCGAGCTGGAGTCCGAATTTGCATGGTCACGCCCGCCCCCACCCTTAAGGAGTCACCCATTTCGGCTGTGCCATAACTCCCGTGCGCGATAAAGCGAAATCCGCGTGTCTCGCCGGGAATGTCATACCCGATAAATGCCCGTCCTGCCTTGAGTGTCGCATAAATCAACTGCTTGTCTAACGCCAGATTGCCGGAGAACGGAATTTTCGGCAAAAGATGGGTGTTCACACAGCTAAACAAAAAATCATACGGAAAAATCCGATGGGTGAGCAGCCCTTTCCCAAAGTAAGTGCCATGAGCATCTGCCCCGCCAATCCCCACAATTTTTTGCCCTGCGCTAAGCAGTCTATCCCACACTTCAAATGTTGCTTGGGGTGGGCTGATGATAAATTCTTCGGGACGGAAAAGCGCTTGTACCCCCTGCCGAAAATTCAGCATGGCATCTTTGGTGCTGGACATGAAATTCCAGATTTCCAACCCGGTAAAATTTTGAATGTTCCAATCCACCCATGCCATAGGCGTAGAGTGGCGCTCTCCCAACCATGCCACATCGCGGTCATGCGGATGTGCCAGAAAAGTTAAGCCCTTTTTCTGATTCACCGTATCAATCAAAAACTGCGGGTCATCGGCAGCATGGCAAACTTCCTCATCCACGCCGTAGACCAGACAGTGATTACATTGAGTCTGGCGGGTGCGGTCATGGACTTCTTCGCCCGTCAGCACCAGCACATGTCCATCCTCTTCGCTGCCATAGTAACCTTCCACCCCTTTGACCAGCACGTTATGGTCTGTCACGACGATAAAATCGAGCTTGGCGCGGCGAGCAGCCTCCGCGATGGTTTCATAAAATTCAGTACCATCCGAATAAGGCGTATGGATATGTAAATTTCCAACATATTCATAGGACATGGTTTCGCATCACTTTACTTTTTTAGGTCATTGTACCAGCAAATTTTATCTTCCTTGCTTTTCTACCCCCTAAAAAGATGTGGTTTTTTCGTGAGGGATTCCCCCGCGTGCTATAATGACGATTGATGTCGAAGGTAGTGATGAATGCGCCGTTCTCAAATTGTCTTTTTTCTCATTATTCTCAGCGCGATTGTGATTGTGGGTTTGGGCGTTGCCTTACAGGGCGGTTCGGACTCGGATGACAATGGCGATAATCCCGAATCTGAAAACAACACCACCAATAGTGAACCGATTGCCCTGCAAATTGCGGTTACACCCCTGATGGAAAATTGGGTGCGGGCGGCTGTGATTGCCTATGAACGTACCAATCCGCGTGTAGCGGGACGCGAAGTGAATCTTCAGGTCGTGGTACAGGATAGCATCGAAGTCTGGCAGGGCAGCAGCGCTTGGACGGTTCTCAATCACCCGCAGGTGTGGATTCCTGAATCCAACTACGCCCTGAGTTATGCCCAAGCGGTGGATATGCGTTATGCTTCGCTTGAACCTTCGCTGGCAAGTACCCCGATTATCTGGGGTGCATACCAGAGCCGTGCCGAAGTCATTGCCACCCAGTATGGCACCTTTGACGGGCAAACGATTCAACAGGCGGCGGTGGCTGAATCTTGGGCAGCCATTGGTGGCGATTCAACATGGCGGTTTGTCAAAATGGCCTTTTCCCGCCCGGACAGCACCGACAGTGGTTTGGCTTCTCTGTTGACACTGGCGGGTACTTACGCCAATAACCCGCAGCTGACCACCCAGATTATGAACGATGCCGGACTTAAAACATGGCTTGAACCCATCATAGAATCTGTCCCGAATTTTTCTAATCTTGGCCTTGATCCTGCTGATAGGATGGCAAACACCCGCCAATCTACCGCAGAAATCGGGTTGTTGCCCGAAAGTCAATGGCTTGCTCACTACAGCACATTAAGCGCGGTTGAACCGATTGTCTTAAATTATCCCATCAATTACTTGCTGTTGGATTTTCCCTATGCTGTTTGGGATGGGAATGAAACTTCCGATGAGGAACGCCAAGCCGCCGAGAATTTTGGCGAATTTTTACTGGCCGAATCCCAACAGCGCGCCGTGGGTGAAGCCGGTTTCCGTCCTGCCCAACTGACCGACTTAACTCAATTTGCTCCCTTTAACGCAGAGGGGGTGCAGTTGACCCTTTCTGGCAGTCCCATCAGCTTACCAGACCGCGCCGGAGTTTCGAGTCTGGTGCGCTGGTTTGAAGGCTATCGTACCGCACCATAAAAAAGAAAAGGACGTTCTATGTCTCCGAAATCTCCTTTCTATCGCGTTTTTACGGTGGTTTTGCTGCTTATTCTGGCAACCGTCGCCTGTAGTTTTGGGGAAGACAGTTCCAGCACGACCAGCAATACAACCTCTTCATCGGCAGCGACTCAAGCCCCCGTTGCGCCAGATAACGCTATTACTATTTCGATTATCTATGCACCGGAATCAGAAGCCTATTTGCCGGAAGCCATTCAAAATTTCAACCGTGCCTATGCTGAAGGGCGGAATCCTATCACTGGCGAACGGTTGGCGGACGGCGAAAAACCGATTTTCGTGGAAGGGCGGAATGCTTCCTCCGGGACGGTGATGCAGGGAATCGTCAATGCCATCATCGCGCCCAACAACCAGAATGTGGAAAAACCCACTATTTTTGCCCCATCTGTCAGTCACTGGTTGGCACTAGCAAATTATCAGTCCGGCCGTGAACTTTTTGACCTGACCAACAGCCCTGCTACTGCCAATGCACCCGTTGTTATGGCAATCTGGGAAAGCCGCCTCCAAGCCATTCAGGATGCGAATCCCGGTGAACAAATCGGCTGGAGTCATCTGCTGGAAGTGCTGAATAACCCTGAAGGCTGGGGCGCATACGGCATTTCGGGGCGTAAAACCGTCTATTATGGACATACCGACCCGTTCATTAGCTCCACCGCCATTTCGACGCTCATCGCGGAATATTACGCCAGCGCCCAAGCCAACGGGATTGTTGAGCGCCGTTTGAGTATGGAAACAGTCCAGAATCTGGATGTGCAGCAGGGTGTGCGCGATATTGAAAATCTCATCCGCCACTATTCCAGCCGCACCACCGAATTTAAAGAATACATCGCGCAGGGGCCGGATTATCTCGACTTTGTAGCGCTCGAAGAAAATGACCTCATCTACATCAATCAGGGCAAAACACAATACAACCCGCCCGAAAAACTCATTGCGCTCTATCCCGCCGAAGGCACGTTCTGGCATGAACATCCTTTTGGCATCGTACAGGCCGATTGGGTCACGCCCGAAATGGCAGAGGCAGCGCGCATTTTTACCGACTATGTGCTGACTCCATCGGTACAAGAAAAAGTTCTGGCGGCGGGTTTCCGTCCGGTCAACCCCGATGTTGAACTCGGTTATCCTATTACCCCCGAACTCGGCGTTGACCCCGCCCAACCCTTTACCGTGTTAGAAGTTCCCGAACCCGCCGTCATTTCGGCTGTCCAGGAAAGTTGGAGTTTCGTCAAAAAACAGGCGGATATTTGGCTGCTGATGGATGTTTCCGGCTCGATGGAAGGCGAAAAATTAAATCTGGCGAAAGATGCTGCCATCGCCTTCCTTGACCAGACAGAAAGCAACAACCGTGTTGGTTTGATGATTTTTAGCACCGGTGTTGAAATTGTTGTGCCAATTGACAATATCGAAAGCAACCGTGACCGTTTGGAAGAATCGATTCAAGGGCTGGACGCAGACGGGGATACCGCCCTCTATGATGCCATCATAGAAACTATCACTGCCATGAATGAAACCTCCGAAGATGGCGATAGAATCCGCGCCATTGTCTTGTTAAGCGATGGGGAGGACACTGCCAGCACCCAAGCCTTGAACAGTGTTAATACCCTGCTACAGGGCGAACGCAGCAAACAGAATCCAATTATCGTGATTCCGGTGGCTTACGGCGACAGCGCGGACGTGCGTTCCCTGAGTTCGATTGCGCGTGCTTCCGCAACCCGTGTGCAATCCGGCGCACCGGAAAATATTCGCAGCGTGTTAGAAGTCATCAGCAGCTATTTCTAAAATTCAAATCCCCACCCTCAATCCCTCCCCAACATAATGGGGAGGGTTAGGGGATGGAGTTGCTTAAATTTCTGCCTGCCGCACAGCAATCATTTCCTCAAGCGTTAAATGACGGTTGGCCTGCACATAGGCAAGGTCTATATCAAACACCCACAGATCAATCATTTGCTGGGGGGTCAAATTGGGAAAACCCAACTCTGCCATATCACGGGCAAACTGATTGGAAAATTGCAAAATATCCATTGAGCGCAATTGGGCAATCGTTTCGCCATCCATGCCTTTTTCGCGCATTTTCAAAAATTGGCGGGTCAGCTTGTCCGCCATACGGGGTTGATTAAATTTTTTCATCCCGCGTTCGCGCATGATTTCAACATAGCGTGGCGCAACTCCCCGATGACTTAGCTCGATTAATTCTTCTGCCGTTAAATTTTCAAGTCCGCGTTCCGCCATTTGCTCAATGAAACGGGTACTTACGCCGTGAATATGGAGTTCTACAATATCCGCCATGGAGAACGTCTCTAAACCCGCGTCCTTGATGGATTCGATATACTGTGCTTTGACCCCATGCGTCGCCAGTTCAACCAACTCCTCAACGCTTAAATCGTCGTAACCAAGTTCCGCCAGTTCTTTGATGTAACTGACCCGCACGCCATGGTTTCGCAGTTCAACCATTTCATCTACCGAAATGTCGGTCAACCCCAATTCACGGAAGGCTTTGACATATTCCGGTCTGACTCCGTGGGTTGCTAGCTCAATTAATTCTTCCACACGCAAATCGTCGTAGCCAAGTTCTGCCATTTCTTCAATGAAACGCGGATGAACCCCATGATTGCTCAGTTTGATGACTTCTTGCGGGGTGATATTTTCGATGCCCAGTTCCTGTATGGCCTTAACCATTTTGGGGCGCACCCCATGATTCGCCATTTCGATGACTTCATGCACGCTGCTAAATTCAAAACCGGCATCGGCGAGTTCTTCAATATAACGTGGTTTAACCCCGTGATTGCGAAGTTCGATAATGTCCTGTGCGGACAGGTCGTCAAAATCCGCGTCGACCATCGCTTCAATATATTCCGGCTTGATGTTCTGAATCCGTAGTTCTACCAGATCCTCGATGCTGAGTTCGGTGAGTCCCGCTTCATGAATCGCCCGGATGTAATCGGGTTTGATGTTGTGAACTCGCAGATTTTCCAGTTCATCTATGTCTAAATCGTCATGACCAAATTCTTTGAGCGCCTCTAACAGTTCGCTGGTGCGGATTGACCAGCCTTCGGTAATGTTGCGTTTGCGTTTCGCAAACCCCATTTTATGGTCACGCCAACTCATTTCAGGGGGTTTGGGAGGGAAGGGTGGCATCGGGGGAACAGGTGGAACGGGTGGGGTGGGCATCCCGAAAGAAAACGAAAATCTGCGTCCACGATGGCGATGCTGCGAAGCCTCCTCGTTTTTGGGTTTACGCGGTGCATCGTAGACGGGTTCTTGGGGTTCGGCTTCTGGTTCGGGGTCATCCAGCAAACTCAACAGGCGTTCGGCTTCCTCCACGCTGATTTTGCCTTCTTTGAGCATGGTCAAAATTGTCGTCTGGTCTTCCATTATGCACTTCCAAGTCTATAATGGAGACAATGGCTGAATTTGTCAGTCAGTGTCACGGGGGCTTTCGTCAGGAGCGTCCAATTCTTGAGCGGAAGCCTGCTTTTTTAACTGCGCTAGCCTTGTCTCTGCTTCTTTGATTGAGAGTTCACCGCGTTGAAGCGCTTCTAAAATGTGTTTGCGCTGGCTTTTCAAGTCGGGTTGACGGGGATTTTTTTTGTGTTCCAACCCCAACGACTCGATGATGTCATTCAACTTGCCGCGAATCGTCCAATAGGACAGACCGGACTCCCGTTCCATCTCTTTGACATTGCCACGACAGGCCAGAAAAATTTCCACAAAGCGCAAATCCTCCGGCGAAAGCTGCGCGAAGATGCTGGTATGAAACGTCCCCGTCACTTCGGTATCGCAGTTAGTACAGCTCAGGCGGGTGATGACCATATCGCTGCCGCAGGATGGACATTGTTGAAGCACTTTAGACATGATGTTCTCCATTACTTTTTAGTATAGGCAGGTTTTGATGAGAGTCAAGCACAAAACCAAAATTTTTGATTTAAAACCAAAAATTTTGATTTTAGGCAAAATATGAAATTTGCCTGTGTACAAAAAAAGGGGCATTAGCCCCTTGTCAAAATGCTTCCCAATTTTAAATTTACCGTCTTAAGGTTGCCCGCACCTGTGCTTCTAATTGGACGAAGGGTGGCTGCGTTACATCTTCAATGCTGCGCGGACGCGGCAAATTTACTCCAATATCCGCCACCATTCGCCCCGGACGCGGACTCATCACCAACACCCGGTCAGAGAGCAAAATCGCCTCTTGAATACTGTGGGTAATCATCAAAACCGTTTTTCGGTGTTGTGACCAGATTCGTAGCAATTCCTCGCTGAGATGTTCGCGGGTCAGCGCGTCTAATGCTCCGAACGGCTCATCCAGCAGCAGCACTTCAGGGTCATCAATCAGGGCGCGTCCAATTGCCAACCGTTGCGCCATCCCGCCCGAAAGCGCGGCGGGATACGCCTGAGCAAATTCTGTCAGACCTAACAGCGCCAGCATGGATTCGGCGCGTTCTGCCTGCTCCTTGCGCGAAACCCCCGCGATTTCTAAGGGCAGCAGCAGATTTTGCAGGACAGTGCGCCACGGCATGAGGGTCGCATCCTGAAAGACCAGCCCGATTTTACGTTGTGGTGTGGCGAGTGGTTCACCGTTCAGCAGCACCTTGCCCGATTCCGCCCGCATCAAGCCCGCCAGAATCCGTAGCAGGGTGCTTTTGCCACTCCCGCTTGGCCCGACCAAACAGGTGAAAGTCTCGCTTTCCAGCGAAAACGAGACATTTTCAAGCGCGGCAACCCGGCCATTTTTCCCACTATAGGTGTGGGAAATATTAACCGCCGTAAGGTTACTCATCGACCTCTGGCAAAAACTCTAGCGTGTAGGCCGCTTCTAAATCCTCCAACGGTTCACCGATAAACCCAATATCCAGCATAATTTGCTGAGTAGTTTCCCATCGGGCCGGATCGGTTGCCCCTAAATTGTCTGATTTCCACAATTCGACTGAATTAAGAAGCACTTGCTGTTGGGTCAGGTATTCCGATTCGGGCAAGTCTGGCACATATTCTAAGCTGAGTTCAAAGGCCTCGTCAGGATTTTCAATCACAAACTGCACACCACGATTTAACGCCCGTACCATGCTCAGCACAAGGTCAGGATTGTTTTCAATCGTTTCTTCGTTGGTCACAAGCCCGTTGGATACAAGGTCAAGGTAATCGGAAAAATAAATGACCGTGACATCAAAACAGTTGGTTTCAATGGTTAAAGGTTCGTTACTCACATAAATCACCGATGCGTCAACTTGTTCAGTACAAATCGCTTCCGGTGCCGTGAACCCGATAGATTCGACCTGTAAGTCCAATTCATCAATATCGTACATGGCAAGTAAGGCACGGAAACCCATATAACTTGCGCCGAATGGGCCCGGGATACCGACTTTTTTACCGATTAAATCTTGCGGTTCGTCAATGTCTGAACTGGCAGGTGCAACAATCCCCACCGGAAAATTATGAAACCACTCCATCACATAGACGAGGGGTTTGCCCGCACCGCGTGCCACAATCACCTGTTCGCCGCTAATCATCCCGAATTGCAAATCATTCACGGCGATGCGGTCAATCCCGTCTGCCTCGTTAAAGCTGTGTTCAACCGTTACTTCGATGCCTTCTTCCGCAAAATAGCCGTTTTCAATTGCGGCATAAATCGGCGAGAACTGCACACTGGGAATATAACTGACAAACAATGTCACCGGGGTTGGTTCATCCGGTTGGGCTGAAACGAAGGTGCTAACCGACAGCATCAGCACCAACACAAACATCATTCTTTTCACGTAACTTTCTCCTCGAAAGCGAACCATCGTAGCGATAGAGATGCACTTCGACAAGTGACCATTACTCATTTGGATTCGGCAAAAAGTCCAAAGTGTAAGCCGCTTGCAGATCGTCTAAAGGTTCGGCGATGAAGCCAATGTCAAGCATCACCGTTTGTGTGGTTTCCCATCGGGCCGGGTCAGTGGCCCCCAGATTGTCCGATTCCCACAAGGCTACTGTATTGATTAACACTTGGCGCTGCGTATCGTAGTCTTCCTCTGCTAGATCCTCAATATAAGAAATACTCAACGCAAAAGCGGCGTTCGGGTCATCAATCGTATCCTGAATTCCCTGCTGAATCGCCTTCACCATGCCCGCGACCAATTCGGGGTTGTCTTCAATGGTCTGTTCATTTGTGACCAGTCCATTGGATACCAGATCAACAAAATCGGATACGAGAATTTCAGTCGTCTCGAAACAATTTTCCTGAATCGTCAGAGGTTCATTGTTGATATAAACCATTGCAGCTTCGACCTGTCCAGTACAAATCGCCTCCGGTGCAGTAAACCCGATGGATTCGACTTGCAATTCCAGTTCATCCACCCCGTTTGCCCCTAACAAGGCGCGAAAACCCATGTAATTTGCGCCGAATGGGCCCGGGATACCGACTTTTTTGCCGACTAAATCTTCAACGGACTCAATCCCTGAATCCGCCGGGGCAACTATCCCGCCCGGAAAGGTGTGATACCATTCCAGTACATAAACTAAGGGCTTATCTGCCCCCCTTGCCACAATCACCTGTTCACCACTAATAATGCCAAACTGCAAATCATCAACCGCGATTCGGTCAATCCCATCGGCCTCATTGAAACTGTATTCGATTTCAACTTCGATACCTTCATCGGCAAAGTAGCCGTTTTCAATGGCGACATACAACGGTGCAAATTGCACATTGGGAATGTAGGGTACAAACAAGGTGACTTTCTGGCGTTCTTCTTGTGCGCTGAGGGTGCTGAATGTGCTTAAAATAATCAGCATCACGAAAAATTGTACGGCTTTTTTCATTTTTTCCTCTTTTGCTAACTGCTAATTACTAAAACCTGATGGCCTGTTATCTTCGCCACGCCAGCATAAAATGTTCAATTATCGCCACGACACCATACAAAGTCAGAGAAAGCAGGGTCAGCAGCCCCACTGCCCCAAAAACCAATGGTGCATCCGATGTTCCCCGCCCGAATACAATCAAATAAGCCAACCCCTGACTCGACCCGATAAGCTCGCCCACCGCCGCACCGACCACCGAAAGCGTTGCTGAAATTTTGAGGCCGCTCAGGATATTGGGCATGGCAGCCGGGAGTTCTAATTTCCAGAAAATATGCAGGGGATTGGCTTGATAGGCGCGCATAAGATCACGCAGTTTGGGGTTGACACTCTGGATTCCCACGACGGTGGCTTCCATCAACGGAAACCATGTGATGAATGTGACCACAAACACCTTGCTTTTGATGTCCGTCCCCAGCCAGATAACGATTAAAGCCGCGATTGCGACCACCGGAATCGCCCGCACCGCTACCAGATAGGGCATCAGCAACGCACTGATCCATTTGCTACGCGCAACCATATACCCTAACGGCAGCGCCAACCCGATGGAAATTGCCAAGCCAATCAGCGCTTCTTTCAGGGTAATCAGCACATGGCGTTCTAAAATCCCCCGTTCATAAAGAAGCTGCATTCGGTCAAAAACGGCTTGGGGGTGGGGCAAAATGAAGGCGGGATAATAGTTGGCTTCGGCTACCGCAGTCCACAGCGCTAATAAACCGACCCCCAACACGGGCGCAAGCATCCAGCGCAGCACGGCAAACCACTGCGGTCTGCGGGGAATGGGACGCACTAAAGGGGTTGAATTTGGGGCGGGAATAACTGCCATTTCTATTTGCCCTTTGCTCATACACGGTCATAGATCCAACAGGGCAAATACAAACACCCGAAATTTATTTACGGAGTACGCGAAAAAACGCGAACGCAAATAAACGGCGTTTGCCGAAGGCACATTTGACCTTCTTCCATCCAGACTATTACTGTCGGCACTGGTTTTTCACCAGTTCCACCTTTGCCGCTTTTTCAACAAGCGTCTCCGGGTCGCGGGCTTGGTATCTTGCAACGCAGATAATTTACCGCCGGTGGGGACTTGCACCCCGCCCTGAAGGTTTTTATACAATTAATTCGATTTTATCAGGTTTTTACTCCCTTTCCAACGGATCATTGGTCTTAAACCCGCCGCCACCATTGATATTGTCCTTGCAGCGTAGCCGCTTGCATCAGCACATCGGGGAGTTTTGCCCCTACGGGAATCAATGCCCCTGCGTTTGCCCGCCCTTCCTTGGCGGCGATTGCCCGTCCTACCTCCACTGCACGGAGTCGGTCTGCATCGGAGATAAACTGCGCGTCCAAGCCTTCGATCCACACTCCGCGATAGAGCAAGGTATCCACTGGTGTAATGGTTAAAATGCTACGCGAGTCTAACTCAAGCTCGGATTCACGCGGCTGCCACAAGTATAAATTGTAAATTTGCCCGGTATTGGCATACCCTGCTCGTTCAAATGCCCGCCGCGCATAGGTGTTATCCGCCCGCACCAATCCACGCGAAAATTTCACATGGTACGATTTCGCGTCTTGGGTGGTTGCCTCCACCAATTTCACCCCCAAGCCCTGTCCTTGCGCTTCGGGATTAACCGCCAGCAAATCCACTTCCCACCGTCGCACCCCGCCTTGCACGGTTGTGAGGAATGAACTCACAAAACCGACCACCATTTCTTCCGCAACCGCCACCCATGCCAGTTGTTTCTGGTTGTTGATGAGTTTTTGCGTGTAGGGAACATCTATTTCAGTGTTCCAGACATTGCGTATCACTTCTGCGATTCCCGCCGCATCCTCGGCGCGGGCGCGTTGAATATTTGCCATGTGGGAATCCTTCCGATTACGATAGGATAAGGCAAATTTATCACGGTTTGGATTTTGACAAAACAACGCTATCTCTACTTTACGGTGTTTTCAAGCGGCATGACCATCTTGGCGATTGAACTCTCCGCCTCGCGCCTACTGGGGAGCATTTTTGGCACAAGCAATCTCGTCTGGGCGAATATCATCGGCTTGATGCTCATTTACCTGACGCTGGGGTATTTTATTGGTGGGCGCTGGGCAGACCGTTCCCCGCATTACAGAACCCTCTATCAAATTATCTGCTGGGGGGCATTTTTAAGCGGGATAGTACCCTTGGTGGCGCGGCCTGTCTTGTTTGCGGCAGCCGAAGCGGTCTATCAAGTCGAGGCGGGGGTGGCGATTGGCTCATTTTTGGGGGTGCTATTGTTGTTTTCTGTGCCTGTGACACTGCTAGGGTGTGTTTCTCCCTTCACCATCCGCCTAGCCATCACCGATGTCGCTCAGGCGGGACAAATTTCCGGCTTCATCTACGCCATTTCCACACTCGGCAGCATTTTAGGCACATTTGCCCCCACCCTCTATTTACTACCAGAGGCGGGTGTGACCCTGACCTTTTTATTTTTCTCCGGTTTTTTGCTGCTGGTCGGATTAATTGGCCTCTACCGCGAATCCCGCCCCGCCGCGCTCAAATTCAGTTGGATGCCTATTTTTTTACTCATTTTTGCGGGCATCATCCTCAACACGCCCTATCGCCCCGTGCCGAATGGCTACAAACTTATCTATGAAAAAGAATCCGCCTACAATTACATTCAAATTGTCGAAGATGAAAACCAATACCGCTATTTGTGGTTGAACGAAGGGCAGGGGATTCACTCGCAATACCACCCCGACATTCTCTATTATGGGCGCACATGGGATTTATTTCTTGCCGCCCCCTATTTCAATGCTGATTTTCGCCCCGATGAGATGCAGTCGCTAGCGATTATCGGCCTAGCAGGTGGGACAATTGCCCGCCAGCATACCGCCGTTTACGGGCAGATTCCGATTGATGGGATTGAGATTGATGGCGATGTCGTCGAGGCCAGCCGCCGCTATCTTGAAATGGACATGCCCAACTTGAATGTGATTGTCGAAGATGCCCGCTACGCCTTCAAGAATCTGGATGAAAAATATACGGTGGTGGGAATCGATGCTTATCGCGTTCCCTACGTCCCTTGGCAGTTGACCACCGTTGAATTTTTTGAGGAAATTGACGCAAAGTTGGCGGAAAATGGTGTGGTGGTGATTAATGTCGGACGCACCCCTTCAGACCGTCGTTTGGAATGGGCTATGGCAAACACCATGTTACAAGTGTTTCCGTCGGTTCACCGCATCGACGTTCCTGATTCGCTCAATACGATTCTGGTTGCCACGAAACAGCCGACTCAAGCCGAAAACCTCATCCAAAATTTTCAAACGATCAACCAAACTCAACATGCAATTTTATGGCAAGCGCTTAATGACGCGGTTGCCAATTTGCAGCCCACCGAAACGTCCGATGTTATTTTTACCGATGACCGCGCCCCGGTTGAAACAATCGTGGATGACATGACCATCGAATTTTTGCTGAGTGGCGAAGCGGAGACACTCGCTCCATAATTTAGGGAAAATCATGACAGAAAAAATAATTTCTTTCCCCAAACAAGCCATTTTTGCCCTACAAATCCTGCTCACAGCCCTTGTCCCTGTGCTGCTAGTGTTACTCAGTGTTCGCCTCATGCTGACCGAAACATGGCTCAAATTTGAATACAACCGCGCTGGTTTCCCCGAAGATTTGTACGGGTGGGATAAAGACGTGCGTTTGGAATATGGCCCGTATGGGATTCGCTACCTACTCAACGACTCCGAGATTGCCTATCTGGGCGATTTGCAAATTGACGGCGAACCTGCCTTTCGTGAAAAAGAACTTGACCACATGGAAGATGTCAAAGTCGTTACCCAAGTCGCCATGCAGGTACTCACCGTCAGCCTAATCATTTTTATTATTGGGATCGCGTTTTTGGCGTATTTTCCTGAAACCCGCCAACGCCTACCTCAAATTTTCCTGCACGGCGGAATCACCACGCTTGTAACCATTATCATTTTGGTGGTTCTAATTTTTGTGAGTTGGGACTTTTTCTTCGACACCTTCCATGCCCTGTTTTTTTCCGATGGGACATGGCAATTTTATCGGGATGACACCCTCATCCGGTTGTATCCGCAGCAATTCTGGTTCGATTCATCGTTGATGGTCGGTGTTTTAACCCTTGGCGGCGCGTTGGCCTGCATTGCGATTCCCCTTTGGGGGCGCAAAAAGCAGCCTGTCCTCCATGAAAAAGCCGACTCCCCAAGTTAAACCCTCAAAACAGCACGCTTCTAAACGGCGTTCTTACTCAGACTTTCGGCGGATTTTCCATCGGCTTTCCTCTCTGCCGCGCAACTTGGTTTTATACTTAGCGTAATAGGGTACGTCGCAACCTTATTGGAGGGAACACGATGGTTAGAACACGCGGACGTAAAATTTTGGGGGACATTCTGGCACGGAAAGGGCGCACCTTTCTTGTCATTTTGAGTATTCTCATCGGGGTCATGGGCGTAACCATGCTCGTCAGTTTAGGCGATCTCATCCTCAAACAGGTAGATGCAGATTTGCAACCCGAAGAAATGGGGATGTTGTATGTAGGGGTCAGTATTCCTACAGGGCAAATTTCGCTGGAAGAAAACCAGCAATATCTGGAAACCTTACGGGACATTCCGGGTGTGACTGCGGTTGAAGCGCGGGCAGTTTCTACCGTGTCATGGCGCAAGGCCAACCAAGACTCGCTGGAGGAAAGTGCTTTGGTCGCATTTTCGCAGCCTTTTGAAGAAACCTCACTTGAACCTTTCAAGGAAGTTTTAGAAGGTCGTTTACCGGTTGCTGGACAAAATGAGATTGTCATTGAACGCCGCTTTGCTGCCAAATACGATGTCAAGGTAGGGGATGCGCTAGCAATTCGTGACCCGCGCAACACTGCCAATTTTACTGAAGTCACGGTGGTTGGGATTGTTTTTCACACCTACCCCTACTGGATGGAAAATCTGCTGGCGGAAGAACGCATCTATACCCACTATACCGATGCACAAGCCATCAGTGGATTCGCGGGTTTCAGTACGTTTATGGTGCGCCACACAAATTTTGATGCTGCCAAAAGCGGTCAGAACAATTTCTTAGGCACGCTGGCATCCGAAACCCCTTACCGCCCCTTCTTTAGCTATACGGACAACCCCGACAGCCATCTCCTCAGAAAAAACGTGAGTGATGTGGTGGGGGTGCTGAATCTGCTGGCGGTGGTCGGTATGATTGTGTCCGCGTTTTTGGTCATCAATATCATCAACGCGGTGGTGATCGAACAAAAACGGCAAATTGGCGTGATGAAATCTATCGGGGCTTCGCGCTGGGACAACTTCTTCATGTACGCAGGCATGGCCTTCGTCTATGGCATTTTTGGCACAATCGTTGGCGTGACCTTGGGCGTACTGCTGGCAGGTTGGATGACTCCCTCTCTGGCTGAATCCGCCGCAATGTATGTAGATGGCTTCAAAATCTCTACGGCTGGGATTTTCGTTGGGGCAGTGTTAGGGCTGATTGTACCCGTTCTGGTGGCCTTCATTCCCGTCTTCAATGGCACACGGGTCAGCATTTTGGACGCGATGACTGACTTGGGGATTGCTTCTAATTGGGGGGCGGGACGGATGGCTAAATGGATTGGACAACTGCCCTTGCCCTTGAGCGCCCGTCAAGCCGTGAGCAACGTGTTCCAGAAACGCGGACGTTTGGCGCTGACTGGCCTTACCCTGACCTTAGCTATCGCTGCATTTATGGGGGTGACTGCTGTCTTTATCGGGGTACAAGACCAGATTAACACCTTGTTTGATACCTTTGCTTATAAGGTCGCTGTTACGCCGCGTGACCCGCAATCTTTAGAAGCCATGCAAACCGCGCTGGCAAACATCGAAGGTATTGAGGGCATTTATCCGGGGTTAAGCACCGCCGTTTCGTTGGATGGTTACGAAGGCACTGGCCCCTTGGATGCAGGTTCGAGCCAACTCAATGTCTTAGGGATTGACCCTGCCAGCCCGGTATTGAATTTCGATTTTGAAAGTGGCACAGGCTGGAGCGATGATCCTGACAAAATCGGGGTGGTGTTGACCAGTCCGGTTGCCGAGCAGTTAGACATTCAAGCCGGGGATGCCGTGACCATTACTGCACAGGGAAAACCCTATGAATATGAAGTTTTGGGCGTGATGACGCTTTCTCAAGCCCAAATTGTTATGCCTTGGCGGGAATTGGCACGGATTACCGAATTTAGCGATGCAGAAGGCAATCCTGTTCCCAGTGTTTTTCTGGTGATGTTGAACGGCGACCCTGACCTTGAAGCCGTGGATAACAAAATTGAAGACATTGAAACGGTGCTGCAAAATGCGGGTATTCAAGCGCAATTCACCAATCAAGAAGCAATTGCGGAAAGTGCGGCAGAAGGTATGAATGTGTTCCTGCTGATTTTCAACATGACTTCGGGCATCATGGCGGCAGTGGGTGCAATTGGTTTGCTGGCAGCGCTTTCGATGGCGGTGTTTGAACGTCAGAAAGAAATCGGTGTGATTCGTTCAATTGGCGGCGGGTCGCTCTCGATTGTCTCGCAATTCATGGTCGAAGGACTGGTCGTAGGCGTGGTTGCATGGCTGGTCGCCATTCCGCTAAGCTACGGTTTAGGGTTGGGCATGATGGGGTCATTGCCTTTTGAAGGAGTCGAATTCACCTATCCGCCACAAATGATTGTCTTCGGGTTGGTTGGTGTGTTGATTGTGGCCTCTATTGCCAGCATGTGGCCTTCGGTAGCCGCCTCCCGAAAAACCGTTTCCGACATTCTGCGCTATCAATAAGCAAAAAACGATCAGCACTCAGCTATTCATCAATAATAGCTGGGTGCTTTTTTATCGGACTAAAACCGCCACCGACTCAATATGATAGGTCTGGGGGAACATATCCACAGGTTGCACCTCCTGTAACTGATAGCCATTATCCGCTAATCGCCGAGAATCGCGGGCTAGCGTGGTCGGGTCACACGAAACATAGATGATTTTTTGCGGTTTTGTTTTCAGAATCGCTTCAATGACGGCAGGTTTCATGCCTGTACGCGGCGGGTCTGTTACCACCACTTCACTTTTGAATTTTTTCCTTGCAAGGAGAATTTCCGCTTTGCCTTGCAGCACGTCCACATTTTGAAAGCCTGCCAGATTGACCTGTGCATCCTGCACTGCCGTCAGCGAACTCTCAATGGCGGTCACTTGGCGGGCATGTTCGGCGAGAAAAGCGGTAAACAACCCCACACCCGCGTACAAATCCAACACGCGCTCATGTCCCTGTAACGCGGCTTTTTCCAGCACAAGAGTCACCAGTGTTTCCGCTTGTGGCAGATTCACCTGAAAAAAACTGCCCACTGTCGCTTGAAATTTTTTGCCTTTTACGATGTAGTGAATTTTAGCTGCTTGAGATGTATGGCTGCTGGTATCCTCATCCACGGCTTGAATTTTTGCGGCTACTTTTTCTGTATCACCCATCTGTAACCGCAGCCGTTGATTTTCAGCGAGAGGTTGGGGGGAATTCTCTTGCATCATCGTGAACAAATCCGCATGGATGATGTGACACGCTTGAATAGGAATTACCATCTGATTATCGGCGCTGACAAACCCCAACCGCCCATCATGTGTGCTGTGAAAACTGACATGCGAACGATACTCCCATGCCTGCGGACTCGGAATCGTCGGATGAACGATGGCATCCCGAAAACCGCCCACCCGTGCCAACTGCTCACGGACAATCTGCTGTTTGACGAGAAGTTGTGCGGGATAATCGAGGTGTTGATAGTGACACCCACCACAAACGCCAAAATGCACACAGCGCGGGGCAATTCGTGCAGGATGCGCTTGCAAAATTTCCAGAATAACCGCCTGTGCGAATTTGCCCTTGTCCTGCGTCATTTGCACCCGCACCCGTTCGCCCACCATGCCATAGGGAACAAAAATGACCTTGCCTTCGTGCCGCCCTATGGCGGCAGCGCCATAGGCCATACCCGTGAGTTCAAGTTCAAAAATCTCACTCACGAACTTGCACCGTTTGTCGTTGCTGCCGGAAGTATTGGAGCAGCCATTGGAAAGTCATTGCTGCGCTCAGGCTGTATGGCACAATCAAAATCATATTGTGTTGAATCCATTGGGCCGGCCACGCCATTTGAAAAATCATACCCGCCACCAGCCACCAGCCGAACAAAGATTTTTGCTTGAGCAAAAAGTACGCCCCCGGCACTGCCAGCAAAAAAATGAGCAGATCCGTCACAGGATTCAGCCACAACCCCTCTCCATACCGAATATCTTGGTGCGGATAAATCATCTGCCCCCAAGGAACCAGCAGGCTGTAATTGCGTCCACTCGCATAATCTTCATGAAAGGTAAGCTGCGCTTCCAAGCGGTGAATCGGATCAGGCCAAAGATAGGGATTCAGGCAGAAAAAAATCACGATTGAGAGGATGCCCCAGACAACCAGTTTTTGAAGCCGATGCTGCCGATAAAACAGCGCATGAGCAATCAATACCCCCCCCACCAGTGCATAGGGATACTTCGCTGCGACGGCGACCCCAAAAAAAATTGCGGATAGCCAGAAATAAAAATTCACTTTTCGATTTTGGGGCGGTTCATGACTGTATGCCCATGCCATCAGCGCAATGAACAGCACGGGCAGCGCATCCAGATAGGCGATACTTGTGTAGTAGACCTGCATCGATTGCGTTGCCATGACCAACCCGGCAAGCGGGTTTATGAGCGTCACGACCAATGCCGCACCCGTTCCGGCAAAAATGGCCTGTCCCCGCGCCCTATCCAGACTGTTGGGTAACTTTTCCATGAATCCGGGGGATAATTTGGGCGGGAGCGCTTCTACTTCATCCCCGTCCATTGTCAGGCCATACAGCAGTTTCACCAACGGCGGGTGTTCATAATTACGCTGCACATGGGTAAACGCATGGAAATCGCGTGAGTCCAGCGCCCGACGATAATCCAAGCCTGCCGAAATGTAATTGTCTTCGTCTACTTCAACAGGCACATAGTATGCCACTTGCCAACGCAGGACAAAGGCCAGCACGCCAATCGCCAGCCATACCCCCCATTTTTTGTAATTCACGTTGTGTCTCTATTCCAATTTTAAATATTCGCCATCCAAGCGTTTGAGACCGACGGACTCAAATTTGACCTGCACTTCCTCAATGTCCGACTGAACTTTGGAGGAAATGACCACGCCCCGTCCGAAGGTCTTATGCCAGACCATCGCGCCTTGTTTAAATTGGGGTTCGGGCGCTTGATAATCTTTCAGGGCAGCAAAGCTGGTTTCCCATTTCATCTGACGATAGGTACGCTGCGAATCGTAGGCGGCACGGTGGGGCGAATGGCGCACGATAATATCGGCGGGCAAATCGTCTAAGAAAGGCGAGGGTTCAGAATAATCAGCCCCTTGATAGCTGCGACGGGTCGTGGCGTGGGTGATGTAAAGGCGTTCTTTGGCGCGGGTGATGCCCACATAAAACAAGCGCCGCTCCTCTGCCAATTGATGGGCGGAATCGCGGGAGCGTGAATGGGGCAGGATGTTGTTTTCTACCCCCACCAGAAATACCACCGGAAATTCCAGCCCTTTAGCGGAGTGGAGTGTCAACAGCACAGGGGTATCTTGGTCGTTTTTCATCTGGTCAAGGTCAGACACCAGCGCCAGCGATTCCAGCATCGCGCCCAGACTCATGCCCTGATATTCGCTAATCACACGGCGAAGTTCCGCAATATTTTCAACGCGAGCAACAGAATCCTCTTTGCGCTTGTCGCCTAAACTCGCCTCGTAGCCCGATTCTTTGAAAATTGCATCGAACAGGTCAATGAGATTGTGGTCATCCGAGTCACGCATGGCAATCCATTTGAGCAGCATCTGGGCAAACTGCTGCACTGCCGTCCCCGATTTTCCGCTTAAGGTTGCCGGACGTTGGCCTGCTGCCAGTTCACGGAAGGCCGTTTCGCGTTCATCAAACTGATTTGACCATTCCATAAACGCTGAGAAAGTTTTTTGACCAATACTGCGGGCTGGCACATTGATGATTCGATCCAGCGCAACTCCATCATTCGGGTTATTGACCAAGCGCAGGTAGGACATCAAATCTTTGACCTCGCGCCGTTCATAAAAACGAATCCCACCCACAATCCGATAGGGCATTCGCGCCTGAATGAAACTTTCTTCAATCACGCGGGATTGGGCATTGGTGCGGTACATCACCGCGAAGTCACGCGGGCTGTATCCTTCTGAACCAACCAATTTTTGAATTTTTTCGATGATGAATGCGCCTTCGGCATTGTCAGTAAAAAGTTCATGCACTTCAATCATCGGGCCATGGGTGCGTTTGCTGACTAAATCGCGCTTAATATGGGAGGGGTCTTTGCGAATCACTGACATTGCCGCATCTAAAATCAACTGATGCGAACGGTAATTTTCATTCAGCGCGATGATTTGCAAGTCAGGAAAATCTTTTTTCATGCGCTGCACATTGCGGTAATCCGCCCCGCGAAAACTGTAAATACTCTGGTCAGGGTCGCCCACCACAAATAAATTCTGACTGGTTTTGCTTAACAGGCGCACAATTTCATACTGCGCCATGTTGGTATCTTGAAATTCATCCACCAGAAAATGACTGTGCCAGTGCTGGTATTTTCCCAGCACTTCTGGATGGTTCTTAAACAAAATCACGGTTTGCATGAGCAGGTCATCAAAATCCAGCGCGTTACTGCGTTCCAGCTTGTCCATGTACATCCGATAGACCTGTTTGACCAACCGTTCCCGATAATCGCCTTCGGGCATGTCTTCTGGCACAATTAATTCATTTTTTGCATTGGAAATTGCATCGAGGAGACTGCCGGGTGAATTTTTCTTGGGGTCTTTTTGCAAATCGAGCAAAACCGCTTTAATCAAACTCAGTTGGTCGCCGGTATCATAAATGGTGAAATTTCTTTTGAACGGCGTGGAGTCCGCTTCTTCCCGTAAAATGCGGGCGCAAATTGAGTGAAAAGTGCCTACTTTGAGACCCCGAATCCGGTTGCCCATAATGCGGTCAAGTCGTTCGCGCATTTCGTCCGCCGCCTTGTTGGTAAACGTCACCGCCATGATTCGCAGGGGGTCAATGCCTACATCTTTCACCATATGCGCGATACGGTGGGTCAAAACGCGGGTTTTGCCGCTGCCCGGCCCCGCCAGCACCAGTACAGGCCCATCAATGGTCGTAACCGCTTGGCGTTGTTCGGGATTTAAGGGATCAATGATTGGGTTGCTCACGGTGGGTTTTCCTGTACCTCATCACAATAGGGCTATTATAACATTTGAGCCAGTGCTAGAGACTTAAAAAAACTGCCCTATCGATTTCTCAGTAGGGCAGTTCAGTAGAGAGGAAGGAAAATTTATTAATCGGTAGCGCTGGCAGCAGGTACAGGGAAGGGCAGCACGTCCGGCGGCAGTTCTTCGTCAAGGGGTTTGCCCTGAAAAAGTGGCAAATAACGCATCCCCAAGCTAAATGCCAGCGTCAAAAGCGCCACAATCATGAACGTGGTTGCCCATTCCGTCCATGCCGGGGTGTATTCACTGACAAGCGGCGAAGTCAGAGGAGGATTCTCAGAAAGTGGTTGGGTAAAAGCCAGCAGCGTTGTATGGGCGCGGTTCGCCACGACCCCCGCCATCGTCAACCCACATCCGATAAACAACATGGTGATGTTCTGACGGAAATAGGCTCGCAGCAGCAGCACCCCCGCCAGAATCCCGCCGAGCAAAATTTCCCATGCCCAGAAGGTCACAGCAAAGGGCCCGCGTGACAGGTCGGTAAAGGCTTCTGTTTTGCCGGGGACATACCCGTAGTTGCCGGCGGTGGTGTCCCAGAATCGCATATACAAATAGACCAGCAAAATGAGTCCGGCAATTTGTCCCACTTCAAACAAAATTTTGTTAGGCACAAGCCGTCGATTGCCCAGCCATTGCACAATCAGCGTCATGTGCAGGGTAAAGGTCATGCCTGCTGCGACTGCTGAAACGATGAACAGCAGGGGCATGGTGGCACGGAACAGCGCTGCCCGTCCAATCACTACGCCGTAAGTACCGCCAAGACTGGATTGATGCAGCAGGGACAAACACAACCCGATAATCGCCAGCACAGGCGCGAATTTATGAATCCGGTGAGCGAGGTTGTGCAGCCAATGATAGCGGGCTAAAAAGGGCAGTTCCGCCACCATCGGAAAAACTTCCAGCGTCAGCACCAGAAAATACAGGGTGATGCACATGGTCACTTCCCAGAGCATCGAATGAACATTCCAGAATACCCACCCATGCCAGAAGCGATCAGGTCTGCCGATGTCCAAGCCGAGTGCCATCAACGCGCCACTGTAACCCAGAATCCCGATAAAAACGGCCATCCGTGCAAGCGGCTGGTATTGTTCGCGCCCGATGAGATAGGTCATGGCAGACAGGGAAAATGCACCCGCACTCATGGCGATACACGACAAATCCAGCACAATCCACAAGCCCCACGGTGCGCCGTCGGTCAGGTTGGTCACAACCAACCCCTGAGTCAAAATGAGGAAGGTGGCATACAACCCGACCAAAATGACCACGCACAGGAAGGCAACCCACAACCAGAATAGGCTAATTTTTCGTCCTAAGAGTGTCATGTCTCCGCCTCCTTATACGGGTAGCAAATAAAACACACGCGGATTCGTGCCAAGTTCGCTGCGAAGGACAACCGCTTGTCGTCCTTCCATTGCCCGCGAAATCGGGCTGTTGGGGTCGCGTAAATCGCCAAAACGTCGCGCTTCGGTGGGGCAAATTACGCAGCAGGCGGGGGTTGCTGCCGGGTCAACCCCGGGAGTCAATCCGCGTTCTTTGGCGGCATCCAAACGGTGGCTGCAAAACGTACATTTTTCCACCACGCCACGCGGGCGGCGTTTAACTTCGGTGTTTCCCCATGTGGGCGTTTGCGGATTTTCGTCGGTGTTTTCTTCCCAGTTGAATACCCGCACCCCGTAAGGACAAGCGACCATGCAGTACCGACACCCAATACAGCGGTCATAATCCATTTCGACCAAGCCATCGGGACGGTGATAGGTCGCTTGCACCGGACAAACCTCCACACAGGGGGCATGTTCACAGTGCATACACGGGCGCGGAACAAACACGGGCTTTTTGAAGGTCGCTTCATCATGTAGCACGATATTCCACAGATGGTCGCTGGCAGTATCATTGGTAGCTTGGCAGGCATACGCACAGCGCTGGCAGCCAATACACGTTTGCAAGTCAATCACCATCGCCCAGTACGGTTCATTTGGGGCAACGGCGCTGTGGGTGGCCTCACCCACCGGATCATCATGGGCGAGGAACGAACTCCGCACCCATTCCCCGGCGGCTAAAGCGACCCCCAACCCGGCCATCAATTTGAGAAATTCACGGCGGTTTAGTTCACGGGTTGTTTCGCTCATAAGAGTGTCCTCATGCGCCACAAAATGCCTAAAATGATGACCACAATGAACGCACCCAACGCCCCACCAACAATCCCGGAATTGCGCTGGTCATCTTTTTCAAGGCGCAGTTCCTCAACCTCATCTTCAAGATTGGCAATTTTCACGCCGTCTTCTTCGCTGAGGCTGTTGGTTTCCCGCACACTTAATAGGTGGGTGTTCCCATGACAATCCGAGCAAACACCGGGGTCAATCAACATCGAATGACCCGTATTAATCACATGAATCCCGTCATCCGCCACTTTTCGCGCCATATGACAATCCACACAGTCCATTTCTTCGCCCATATGTACCGGGTCGGTCAGCGCTTCTTGGTGGCAACTACCGCAGGTTGCGTTCACATCCCCCAGTACCAAACCATTGTTATGGGCGGTGTGGCAGTCCACACAATCAATCCCGGACTGATTATGGGCGCTGACCAGCCATTCATCGTAAGTGGGGGCATGTGCGCCACTGTGACACTGCCCGCAAACTTGCGAAGCTGTGCCAATTTCCACCGGGGCGGGGGGATGTTCTGTGTCATGTGGCAAGGTATGACAGCTTGTACATACTACCCCTTCAAAGGCATGGGTGCTGGTATCGGGGTTATAGCCCGACCCGTGACAGTTCATGCAGTAACCGGGGCGGCCTTGATCGGCAAAATCGCGTAAAAAAGTATCCGTTTGTGATGCGCCCGCATGAGGGGAAGCTGACCATTGGCGGTGTTCATCCCGATGACATTCCGCGCACTGGGTCGGGTCAACAGTCTGGAAGGAGGCCGAAGTCGGTGCATTGACCAACTGTACCAATCCCAATTCCACCTCGACAGCATCCAGAAGTGCATCGGTATAAGCGTAGTTATGCACGCCTTCGCTGCCATCCCCTTTGACAAAATCCAGCACCGTCACAATCCATTCGGGTGGTTCGTTGACAGAGACCAAAGCGGTATCTGCGGCGCTCAAACGGGTGCTAATTTCTTCCTGCGTGCTGGCAACAAACTCGCTGATATAGTCAGGGGTTAGGTCGGTATGACACGAGGTACACGAATCCGGTGGGGTATTCTCCGCACCATCTCCCAGCACCGGTTGGAAGGTATGGGTTGCCCGTGTACTCGCTTCAATTGGCACATCCGATAGATGGCAAGAAACACAGGTGGGGCCGTTTTCTGCCGTAAAATGCGATGATGGCACGGCTTCAATATTTTCGACCAATGCCAGCCCTTCGTACATTTCTTTGACTGGATGGTGAATCCCCTCTCCTGTATTTTGGTGACAATCAGTACAGAGGGTATAAGTGTCCTGAGCAATCAGAAAATCGGGGTTGTTTTCGGCATGGGGATTGTGGCAGCCCGTACAGGTGACACCATATTGGGCTGATTCGACGGTTAAGGGTTCAGGGGCATCTCCCCCCCGTTCCCCCGCTTCGACCAGCGCGATGTCATTTTGTACCGACAGATAATCGGTGCTGTGACATTTCAAACAGGTAGCATCAGTACTCCCACTGTCTTGAACGGTGGTCAAAGCGGTGGCATGAGTCGATTGCAGCCATTCGTTGTACTGCATATTGGGTTGCGCCGCATGGCCTGTGACCCACCAGTGAATCGGGTCATCTGTTGCCGCTAGGGTATAGGAATCTGCCAGTGTTTGACCGGGCAAATATCCCACCGGAAATTGAAATTCATCGTCTTCGGTAGCAATTCCCCGTCCGTGACATTGCCCGCAAATTTGAGCATCCGGGTTGGATACAATCGCCTCCCGAATTTTTTCCAAATCACGGTCACTGGGGCTGCTGCCTGCGTCATCGGCTTCTTCGGCGTGGACACTGCCCGGCCCATGACAGGCTTCACACTGCACGCCGTTGTCTTCCCAACGTCCGCGTTCGGCATTCAGCCCGGTTGTGTGGCATCCCGCGCAATTGGTATTCCAATCGTAGGCGGGATCCTCCCATGATTCAGCAAGGTCAAAAGGCTGCCATGCCTGCGCCGCGACATTCCATTCTGCGGGAAACACCCGATATTCGTCACGGTCTGCTTCGTACAGATAGCGCTGTACATAGCGCCCCGACCCGATGGTGAAGGCTACATCCTCTAACGTAAACGCACGGGGAGCATCTTCACCGGGAAATTGGACTGTCCGAACCTCTTCCCCCGCCGCAAAATCTGCCAGCGCTGCTTCAGGTGTGCGCGAAGCATCTTGCAAGGTCAGGGAATGGCGCGATTCGGTGTGGGAACGGCTCAACTCTCGATGACACGACCCGCATTCCCCTTCACCTACGTATTCCGCATCCTCATCTTGGGCAAAGGTGGGATGGGCAGCGATGAGACTGATGAGAACTGCCATAAGCAGTATAAGGCCAACGCCCACCAGACTCCACGAAAATAATATTTTTGAACGATAAAGTTTCATACGAACACCTTCCTGTGTGTTCAACTTTCTGAGAGTGAAATTAAACCTTTACGAATGGCGTACTTCACAAGCTCGGTGCGCGTGTGCAAATTGAGCTTGTTCATAATGTTTTCACGATGACGCTCCACCGTTTTGACCGAAATTTCCAGCCGATTGGCGATGTCCTGATTGGTTTTGTCCTCGGCAATCAAGGTCAGGACTTCCCGTTCGCGTTCCGTCAGGCCGTCATAGCTGACCTGTTCCGGGGTGCCTTGCACCACGCGGCTCAAATAATCGGCAACCAAATCCTTAGCGATGCGTGGCTCAAGGAACACATTGCCTTCCGCCACCACATGAATCGCCCGTAATAATTCTTCTGGCGCTGACCGTTTGGGAACGTAGCCCGAAGCACCCGCTTGCAACATCTGAAAGAAATAATCTGGCCCTTCATGGATGGTCAGCGTTAAAACCGCGATTTCGGGCATTTCTTTTTTAATCGCACGGGTGGCATCCACCCCGTTCATTTCCGGCATAGTGACATCCATCACCACTACTTGGGGTTTGAGGGTGCGACAGGCATTTAAACCTTCCAAGCCGTTTTCACATTCCCCCACAAGATCAATCTCCGGGTCGGTTTCCATGAGCATTTTCATTCCCGCCCGCACGACTGCATGGTCGTCCACAATCAACACTCGGATAGGCATGGTCATTCTCCAATCGTGTGCGTATCCAGTTGAATCTTCAGCACCGTTCCCCAGCCCGGTGCAGATTCAAAGGTCAACACGGCATTAATCAGCGTGGCGCGTTCCTGCATTCCCACCAATCCCCATGAAGTTTGTCCGGTTTTGGCATTCAACATGGCGCTTGCATCAAAGCCGATGCCATCATCCCGCACTGTCAAGGTGATTGTTTCGTCAAAGTTCAGGCTAATCCACGCATGAAACGCTTTGGCGTGTTTGGTGATGTTCGTCAACCCTTCTTGGGCAATCCGAAACAGGGTTGTTTCAACTTCGTTCGGTAGATGCACGGGCGTGCCGTGAATTTCAAGTTCAACATGCAGCGTGCCACGGCTGTTAAAGGTGTCGGCAAGCCAGCGCAGCCCTGCCGCTAACCCCATATCGTCCAACTGGGGTGGGCGTAAATCGTTGATAAGATGGCGTAGTTCGCCGACAGCGTTGGTCGCCATTTTTTCTAAATCGCTTAACCGCCGTGTCAAAGCCCCATTTTCCGATTGACTCATCACCATGCCCCGCAAGCCCATTGCCATGCCGGTGAGCGCTTGGCCGGTGCCATCATGCAATTCGCGGGCAATCCGCCGGCGTTCGGATTCCTGTGCTGCGGTAATTCGTTGGAGCAGTTCGCCCCGCCGTGCATGGAGTTGTTGTAATTGGGCATTTAAGCGGGTAAGTTCCTCACGGCTACGCTGTTCTGCGTCCAATTTGGCCTGTTCAATGGCTAATAGACGCTGCTCATTTTCAACATCCAGCGAACGCAGCACCCGGATCATTGCCACTGCAATAAAAATTGCCATAACCGCCCGTAAAAGCTGAATGGGGAATCCGGTGATATTTTGAAAGAGGGCTGCGTTGATATATTGGGAGGGGAAAATGTCACTTTTTTGAACAAACAACTGGCCTACCCCCCCGTACAACGCGAGGGCAATGGCAGCGACAGTTAAATCGCGAGCAAAGGAGTCCATCCCCCTAGCACGAAAAATGGGACGCTGCCGCCACAAGGCTAAACATGCGAAAATTGCGCCGGGAATCCCGATGATGTATCGTGCCAAGACATCCAACCCCGCCAGCCATGTTTGGTCATTGAGGCCGTAAACAAGATAAATTGCCACACTGGAAAAAATATAAAATCCCCAAGCACCTAGGGTAAACCGCCAATGGTAGGTGGTTTGGAGTAAATTTTCGCCAAAGGCCAGCAACCCCAAAAACGAAACGACCAGCAATGCCAATTGCAGCCATGTTACCCATGTGGGTACATCCACATCCCGGCAGACTTGCCCCCCTTGCCGTGCCATATCAATCCATTCGTGAATCCCATGCAGCAAGCCAAAGCCTGCCAACAGGCGAATCGGACGGGCTAAGGTAAGTTCTGAGGAACGTCCCGATTCGACCAGCAGCGCCAGCCCCATCGAATAGAAGGCCAAGCCGTAAAAAAAATAAATGGCAACGATTACCTGTTCCCACGGACAATCGAACATCTTTACCTCTTGGTATTAAGGTACAAAATTGGGATGGGCGAGGGTAGTAACAGACGGTATGTGATATGGGAGACAAACCGCGCAGATTCATGGGGGATTCACCCCATGTCAGCTAGTGGACTTATCGGATTTAGTCGCAGCGTGGGGAATGCTATGCTGTAAGCAACAAACGAAAAGTTACAGGAGATACGACAATGTTAGAAATCCTCACAGTGACCGGCTTATTCCTCCTCCGCGTTGGTATTCCCGTTGTGATGCTGGTAGTTTTGGGAATTTTGATTGACAAATGGCAGACCCGTCGTGAAGCGGAACTTCGCCGTCAGATGAAACCCGACCTTAAAACCGTGCAGCCCGAAGTTGAACAAGATGCTGCCAACAAAAAAGCCGCATAACCTTTCCCATCCATTTTCCCCGCCCTCATACAACAGGACGGGGATTTTTTTATTTACCATCCACGCTCATCGGGAAAAACATTTTGAAATTTGCTGCTGCTGCGCGGTTCTGCCATCATCTCCGCAACGGCATCACGCCACTGGAGATAGTGCGCGGTTTCCTTGTGGGCGGCGGGGGCATCGTCTGTTTTATACACTTCTACCAGCACAAAACGGGTGGGGTCGTCTAGCTGCTGCACTACATCAAAACGGGCAATTCCTGCCTCTTGTATACTCTGTGAGGCATTTTTAAGCGTAGCGCTTTTGAAGGCTTCCACAAATTCAGGTTTTACATGCACAAAAACATGCACAATTAACATCGGTCAGTTTCCTTTTTTCCGATTCTACCCTTTGTCTGTCTTGACCACACCTACCCCTGCCGCTATACTCTCAAATGATACAAAGTATCGTTTATAAGATTCAGGAGAGATGCAGGATGCAGCGCATAGCTTATGCTCTGGGAGTTTTTGTGTTGTTAGTTGCCAGTCTGACACCCGTTTCGGTCACTGCCCAAGAGGATTCTTTACAGGTGGTTGCCAGTTTCTCCATTCTGGCAGATGTCGTGCAAAATGTTGCCGGAGACCGCGCCGAAGTTACCTCGCTTATGCCACTTGGCACCGACCCGCACGCCTTCCAACCCACCCCGCAGGAAGTCGCCAGCCTTGCCGAAGCGGATGTTGTTTTCATCAATGGCGCAAATTTTGAAGAAAGCCTGATGGAAATTATTGAAAATGCGGGTGAAGATATGAATATCGCTGTTGCGTCGCAATGTATCGAGATTCTCTCTGGCGAACATGACCATGAAGAAGATGAAGAACACAGTGAAGAATCGCACAGTGAGGAAATGGCTGATTCAGATCTAGCCGTGCTATGTGACGCGCATTACGCCGAACTTGCCGCCCTGCATGGCAATGAAGCAGCAGACCATGCCCATGAAGAAGGTGAAGAACATGCCCACGCCGAAAAAATGGGTCGGCTTTACGCGGTGGAATGTGGACACGAAGAAGAGGAAGAAGAATCTGAAGGCGAACATGAACATGGGGCATGTGACCCGCATGTCTGGACAGACCCAGACAATGTAGTGCTGTGGACGCTGTTTATCCGTGATACGTTAAGCGCATTGGATCCCGAAGGCGCAGAAGCCTATGCCGCCAACGCCGCCGCCTATATTGAGCAACTTGAAGCGCTCAAACATGAGGAACTTGAACCCTTGTTGGCAGCCATTCCTGAAGAAAACCGTGTCTTAGTAACCAATCATGAAACACTGGGGTATTTTGCGGCGACCTTTGATTTTGAAATTGCGGGCGCGGTTATTCCCGGTGGCAGTACCTTAGCGGAACCCAGTGCAGGTGAAATTGCCGCGTTGATTGAACTGATTTTGGACGAAGGAATTACGGCGGTGTTCGCGGAAAATACCGTCAGCGCGGATTTAGCCCAGCAAGTGGTGGATGAAACAGGCGCGGAATTTTATACCCTGTACAGCGATTCACTCAGTGCCGAGGGCGAACCTGCCAGCACCTATCTTGATTACATGCGGTCTAATGCCCAGACCATTGCCACTGCGTTAAGCGGCGAATAAGTCTCCATCAACCGCCGAGTCTTATTCGAGAGGCTCGGCGGTTATTTTTGCGCGATTTCGGTCTCAACTGCCAACTTTCACCCCATTCACCACGGTGTTAAGTTCAATTGGCACCGCAATCGCCAGTGTCGTATAAATAGGACAGCGTTTTTTGTAAATTTCGATGAGTGTTTTGGCCTGCTCATCGGTCAAACCCGGCAGAAAAAAACGTACCCGAATGTACCGAATCGCCGGGTCAACGGGTTCGCCTGCCACCCCACGCGGGTCAAAGTCCCCTGTTGCAGTCACCGAAATTCCCTCAATGGGCAAATTCATTTGCAGCGCGGCTTTTTCGCAGATAAACAGGGCATGGCTCGCCATGGAAGCCAGCAGCATATCAATCGGGTTAATTTCCTCGTTCGGGCCACCCAGCACCAACGGCGCATCCACAATGAAATGACGGGATTTGGCTGTCACCACCGCCCGCCCGCGCATTCCAAACAACCGTGAAGTGACGGCTGCACTTGCTAACCTGACCATGATTTTTTCCTATAAAGTTAAGAGATAAGCGATAAGATTCGCTAAATCTTCGGACGAAAAATGCTCGGCATAGTTGGGATACATGATGTCGGAATATCCCTCAACCACGTAAGCACTCGGATTCAAAATGCTCGTCATGATGTATTCCTGTGCGGCAAAACCCTCTAAACGACTGCTAGCACGTTCCCCAACGTCCGCCAGATTCGGCGCGGTACGGTTGGGCTGAGGGCTGGCTTCGGTCTGATGACACGCTTTGCACGCAGGCGCACCCTTTGCTCCATTCTGGAAAATTTCAGCGCCTTTTTCAGCATCTCCCATTGCGGGAATTTCATAGCTGATGTTCAAATTGCTGGCAGCAGTCAATTCTGGGGTAGCTGCCGCTTCTTTTTTGTCACCATCAGAACAGGCTGCGACCATCAAAGCCGTTAAAATGATCAAGAGTGCCAATTTTGTTTTCACGTTTCCCTCCATCTCTACGTATGATTCAAGCGCAGGGTAACGTTTTTTTCGCGTGACACTCGGCGGATTTTACGGTGCGAATTTTGGCTTATAGGCAACCTCCGCCTAAAGACGGAGACCTCAGGGTTTGACCGGATTCATCGTGAGGGTACGCAGTTTGGGATCAATCGGGATCGAAACAAAAATATGAGTGCCTTTGCCCGGTGCGCTTTTCACCTCAATCGTGCCATTCAAGCGTAAAGTGCGTTCACGCATGGACTGTAAGCCCAGATGACCGGGAAAAGAGTCCATGACTTCAAACCCTAACCCATTGTCCGAAACTTCAAGTGTTACGGCGGTTTCTGTGCGCTGGATTCGCAAAATCACATGGGTAGCTTGGGCGTGTTTGATGGTGTTGTGCAACCCTTCACGGGCAATCCGGTACAAGGTTTCTTTGACATCCAGAGGAATATCCGGTTCATTGCACAGGTCAACTTCCACTTTCAACCCATGCCGCACTTGTAACGCTGCCGCTTGTTTGGAGAGCGCGTTAATCAGCCCTTCGTTTTCCAGTGATTCGGGACGGAGTTCAAAAATCAGCGCTCGCATTTCTGTGAGACCGCCTTCCGCCAGTGCCAGCACATAATCCAACGGTTCGTGCAGTTTGGCGGGGTTGCGCTCCAACAAGGTACGGGCGGTGCGTGCGCCGAGCGCAATCCCATATAGCGCTTGGGACACTGAATCGTGCAGCTCACGGG
Organism: uncultured Anaerolineae bacterium; assembly: GCA_964639245.1. GTDB lineage: Bacteria > Chloroflexota > Anaerolineae > Aggregatilineales > J027 > SB15. Next base: position 106,905 of record CAZXCU010000004.1, on the reverse strand, counting down.
CAAGGCGGTTGCGTTCCTCTAATGCGGCGAGTTCCTGCGCTTGGGTATAGAGCCGTGCATTTTGAACTGCGACTGCGGTTAAATCTGCCAGCGTTGCCATCACCCAAATGTCCGAATCCACAAAATCATTTGACTGCTTGGATTGAATACTCAGCACCCCGATTAATTCATCCCCCACCACCATCGGGACGGCCATTTCGGACTGTGCCATCGGCAGCATCGGGGTTAAGTCATAATCTGGGGTTCTTTGAATGTCATTGACAATCATGCCTTTGCGGGCGCAGGCAGCGTGAGAAATCAACGAAGTTTTGCAGTCTACCTTGACGATGAGGGGTTTTTCTTTTACGCCTGTTTCTTGGATTAAATTTCCCGTCTTTTCATCCAGCAAATACACAAACATATGGTAGCGATCAAAATTTTTGCGCCCCAATTCCACCACAGTATCCAGCAGTTCTTGGACATCCAGAATCCCCGAAGCAGCGGCGCTAACTTTGGCAACTGTTTCCAGTTCATGCGCTCGCTGACGTTCTGCCAGATAGGCCCGCCGTGTTGCCACGATTGCCGAAACAATCGGTTGAACAGCTTTGAACATGGTACGAATCTCATGGGTGAAGCGTTTCAGTTCAGACCACATGACGCTCAACATGCCCTGCCATTGATCGCCTGTTTTTAGTTGAATCGCAATCATGGCCGGCCATTGTTCCGCTTGGGGCAGGGTACGCGCTTTCTCCACACGCGGGTCGTTAAAAACATCCTCAACAAAAATGGGGATTTCGGGGTGTTGCCGTGCCAGCCCCAGAATGGGCAATTGATCTAAATGGAGATGTCTCGCCGGGAGGCTATTCAGTGGGATTTTGCCTTCGCTTGCTGAATGAGCCGCCACGATTTCAATCGTTTTGGCTTCACCGAAATTGCCCCGCACATAGGCCAAGGATGCCACCGCTGCCCCGTAACATTCTGCCAGCAGCATCACCGCCGCCAGAATTTCGGTTTCATCTTTTGCCAGTGTCAGCGCCGCGTTGGTTTGTGCTAGCATTTCCGCCTGTTGACGGGAGGCTTCTGTTTCTGCCTGCAAGCGTATCCGTTCATAGGCGGCAACCACCAATTCCTTGAGATTGCTCATCAATCGGCGTGTACGTTTGCTGTAGCTGCGCGGGTTATTGCTACGGAAGGTTAGCCCACCAATCCACTTGTTGTGTAGATTCAAGGTGGTTCCCAGCATTGCTCGTGTCCCCAGTGCCAACCATGTATCGGCGGAAACCTCGTCGACACGCGGATCATTCAGGATATCTTCAATCACCCATACCCCGTTATGCGGCATCGTATCGGTAATCGGAAAATCCTCTTTTTTGAAGCGCTGCCCAATGGTCATCGTGCGTGCTTCGCCGCGTTGAAGGGCTGCCAACAATTCTAAATAACTCGCCTTTTCGTAATCATCATTTTCCCACGCGGTGAGGGTAATCAAATTTGCCTCTGGGTCAAGTTCTTCCACTGCCCGCAAAATTTCCTTAAATGAAGTTGCCGCGTTGATGGCTTCACTCATCCGATACAAAAATTGGCTTTCCTCGCGGGCTGCTTCTTCTGCCAGATAGGCTCGACGGCTGGCGATGATGGATGAAATCGGCTGCATCAGCGCGGTATAAATATATTTCTCCTCATCCGTGAAGCGATGGGGCTTATCCCAGAAAATGGTCAAAATGCCTTTGTAACCACGTCCACTATACAGTGGCATGAGCGCCATTGCGCGGGAGGCAATCTTGTTTTGCAGTTCATCACGATTTTCCGGCGAAATGCGGCTGTCAGAGGAAATATTCTCGATGAACAATACCCTGTCTGGCTGATGAATCCAGAGTTCTTGAATCCCATAATCTTTGAGGTAGACACTTTTGAAGTCCGATTCCTCAAAATAACTGGCTTTGCCATCTTTATACAAAGCGACTCCATAAGAATCCGCCGAGTCGGTTTCCTCATCATAATCGACGTAATTTAGGATCATGCCATAAATGCCGGATTGGGTTGCATAGGTCGCTAAGGAATCCAGAATCTCTAGCTCGTTGGTCGCTTGCGAGAGGGCGGTGTTAATTTTGACGAGGTGTTCTGCCCGCGCTGCCCGTTCTTGGCTATCCATGCCTAACCGTACTGCATCAATCACGGCGGCGGCCTGCTGCTGAAGCGATTGGTACATGCGAAAATCATGCTCGCTGAATTGATAGGGCGTGTTCCAATTAAAAATCACCAGCCCCACCCAGCGCCCTTGATTATTCAGGGGCAAAAAAACCGAACTGGCAATGCCGCGATTTGCCGCATTCAAGCGCATTCGTTCGTTAAATTGCGTATCATTTTTCGAGTCTGCAATCAGAAGCGGTTGGTCAGGATTTTTCTTCCACACATTGGTGATATATTGCGAGGCGGGAAAAACCGTTCCCGTTCCCCACTGCGGAAAATTCCCCAGTGTCCACTCCGCTACCAGTTCGCCGTAACTTAATTCTTCTTTGGCTCTGCCATAGCCATAAATGAGCAGCCCTGCTACCGCGCCATGTTCCCGCGCATAATCGCTAATCGCTTCTAGGAGTTCATCCGATGTTTTAGCGCGGGTAAGTTTATTGGAGGCTGCATACAACAGGTCAATTTCACTTTTGGCAATCTCAAGTTCGTGGGCGCGTTTTTGGGCTTGTTCAAACAACCGAGTCGAGTCAGTGACCGGGGCAATTTGCTGTTGCAGCGCGGTAAAAATCCGTAAATCACGCTCATCAAAAAGGTAGGTACTGCTCCATCCGAACAACAGCGCCCCAACCCAACGCCCCTTGTTATTCAGTGGGAGAATCGCTACCGCACGAATATGGTGTTCTTCAAAAAAATCACGGGTTTTGGGTGTCAGGTCGGTGTCTTCTTGCAAATTTTGGATCAAGGTGGGGCGGTCAGGGCGGGCGGTGGCAATGGATAGGGTTCCCCGCAAACCGACCCCAAGGGGTTGCACTTCTCCGGTAAACCATTCCGCCGCGACTTCAATGCTGTAATCTTCTTCAGAAGCCAGATGGAAGAGTAACCCGATGGTTGCCCCATTATGACGGGCATAATCGCTGACGGCCTCCAACTGTTCCACCGAAGTTGCGGCCTGAGTCAGTTTATTGGAGGCAGTGTAGAGGATATCAATTTCGTCTTTGAACAGCCCGATTTGTGGCATACCTTACTCGCTTAGACTTTCGACTAACCCGATTCGCACCGCATATAGGGCGGCTTGGGTGCGACTGCTGACATTGAGTTTGCTCAAAATATTGCTTACATGGGTTTTAACCGTTTTTTCGCCAATTGTCAGCATATAGGCGATTTCCTTATTGGCTTTGCCCTGTGCCAACAAACGCAGCACTTCAGTTTCACGTTCGGTCAGCGCTTCGGGGCTGTCGGGAGTACGGACTTCGCGCATCAGCCGTTCTGCTGCTTTGGGCGAAAGCTGCACCTGACCCATGGCGGCTGCTTTAATTGCCCGGATTAACTCATCGGACTCGGTATCTTTTAGCAAGTAGCCAATCGCACCGGCTTTAATCGCGCCAATGACCGCGTTATCTTCCAGCACACTTGTGAGGGCAATCACTTCGGTATCAGGGAGTTCTTTACGTACCGCCGCCGTTGCTGTTACACCATCCATTTCGGGCATTAACAAGTCCATCAACACCACGTCCGGCTGCAATTCGCGGGCAAGTTGGAGTGCATGGCTGCCGTTGATGGCTTCGCCCACAATTTCAAAATCTTCGTCCAGCGTCAGGAACATTCTTAAGCCCTGTCGCACCACCGCATGGTCATCCGCAATTAAAATCCGAATTGGCATCGTGAGTCCTCGCAAATTTTTAACGAATTACTATAACATTGTTTGAAGGCAATGGTTGAAAAATCCGCCGAAAGTCGGATGCCCTTGCACAATCGGAACATTTGTTTTTAGAATCAAAGCAATGAGTAACTAAGGCGTGTTCATGACAGATGAAGCAGAAAATAGACAGCTTGTACCAGCCGCAAGTGGTATCGAGGAATCGGAAGACAAACCTTTTCGCCAAGCAGCGCGGGGGCGATTGGTGGCGTTCCCCTTTGCGATGGGGTTGATTGGTTTGGGGGTACTTTTACTCGCCGCGCCGGAAATCGAAGGCTTTGAAGTGACTCCCTTTGTGGCGGGATTGGTGCTGATTGCCGCCTTTGTTCTGACGAATTTATTCCGCTTTTTTGCCTCTGGACGGCGCGAACGCGGTTTATATTTTTTGGCGCTGGTGATTGTATCCGTAGGCGCATTTCTCGCTATTCTGGTGAATGTTCCCCAGGCAGACGCGCAATGGTGGCCTCTGCTGTTGGTGGGCATTTCTCTCTCCTTTTTCATTACTTACATTTTTGAGCGTCAGCACGAAAGCGGCTTGATTGGGGTGGGCTTGCTGGTCATGTTAGCGGCGGTGATTGCTTTTTTAGTCACGCTGGAACTCATCCCGCAGGAGTTTCTGGATACCGTCAAAGATTATTGGCCCTTGCTGGTGGCTTTTTTCGGTTTAACGCTCATTCCACTTGCCTTTCGACGGGTAGGCTGACCCGTGCGAATTGCCATCGATGCCAGCCGTACCACCGTTCACCAGCGCACTGGCACAGAAAATTATGCCCTTCAATTGATTCGGCATTTGCTTGCGCTGGACACTGACCACGAATTTCACCTCTATTTTCGGGATTTTCCACCGGAGGGCTTATTCCCTCATCGGGAAAAAATTACGGCTCACAGCATTCCTTTTTTGCGGGCGTGGACACATGTCCGTTTTGCGACAGAAATCTGGCGGGTGCGTCCCGATGTCACCTTTGTCCCCGCCCATACCCTCCCGGCGGCTTTTCCCGGCAAAGCCGTTGTCACCGTGCATGATGTCGGCTATCGTTATTTTCCCGATGCCCACCCGCGCCGTGAATATCACTATCTGGATTTATCTACCCGTTACAGCGCCCACCGCGCCGAACGGGTCTTAGCCGATTCGATTGCTACCCAGCAAGACTTGGCCTATTTTTATGATATTTCTCCCGAAAAAGTGCGGGTGGTATATCCCGGTATTGATGAAAACCTGACTCGTATCACGGATAGAAATAGACTGGCAGCCACCCGCCAAAAATATAAACTGCCCGAAAATTACCTGCTGTTCATCGGTACCTTGCAACCCCGCAAAAATATTGAACGGTTGGTGCAGGCCTTTGTACGCTGGCAAGACTCCTCCCGAAAGCAGGATGTGGTGCTTGCGCTGGCGGGCAAAGCAGGCTGGCTTTACGACTCGCAGTGGGCAGAAGGCAAAAAAAATGTCCGGTTATTAGGTTATGTGGCGGATGAAGATGTGGCTGCGCTCTATTCCGGCTCGCTGGGATTGGTTTTTCCTTCGTTGTATGAAGGATTTGGCTTTCCCGTGTTGGAGGCCATGCGCTGCGAAATTCCTGTCCTGTGTTCGCGCACTTCTTCGCTGCCTGAATTAGCAGGCGAGGCAGCGATTCTTGTGAATCCTGAAAGTGTTGCCGCTATCGAAAATGGGATTCGCCAGTTGGTCGAAGATTCCACGACCCGTCGGCAGTTGATTGAAAAAGGGCGTGAACAGGTCAAAAAATTCACTTGGCAGCAAGCCGCGCAGACTGCCCTTGCTGCGCTTGAGGAAGCCGCCACCTTATGAACCGCCCGCAGGTTTTAGGGATTCCGGTAGACCCCATCACTTTTGAAGACATGCTACAAAAAATTGGTGTATGGATTGCTGTCAGCGATGGCTTGCATCAAATTTGTACCGTTAATCCCGAATTTATCGTGGTGGCACAGCAGAACCGCCAATTTGCTCAGGTACTGCACCAGGCGGATTTGTGCGTACCGGATGGTTGGGGGGTGGTCTGGGCGCTGCGTTTACGCGGAATCACCGTGCCACAGCGGGTTACGGGTTCGGATGGGGTACCTCTGATTGCCGAACGTGCCGCAAAAGCAGGCTGGACAATTTTTTTACTGGGCGGGTGGAACGGAGTCGCCGCAAAAGCGGCCCACATTTTGTGCGAAAAGTATCCGAATCTGCGGATTGTCGGCACGTATGAAGGCAGTCCAAGCCCTGAAGAAGCCGATGTAATCATCCACCGGATTAACACCGCAACGCCTGATATTTTGCTGGTTGCTTACGGCGCACCCAAACAGGACATCTGGATTGATACCTACCGCCATCGGCTTACTGTCAAAGTAGCGATGGGCATTGGTGGTACGCTCGATTTTATTACTGGCAATGTTCCCCGTGCGCCGCTTGTGTTTCGGCGTTTGGGTCTGGAATGGCTCTATCGGCTGTATTTGCAACCTTCGCGCTGGCGACGGATGCTGCGTTTACCAATTTTTGTCTATCAAGTTTTGCGATTCGGGGCGCGTTCTTCGCATGGCACTCACCATTGATATTTCGGCAGGGGTCAATATTCCAGCAGGGTTAGGACGCTATGCCCGTTCTTTAGTCAAAGCCATGTTGCCCTATGAGCAACCCCAGTTGTTTTATAACCACATTCAAGGGCGCAGCCAACCTATCCCGGAATTAAGTCATTTACCAACCTATACGGTGGAGAAGGGCTACAAAACATGGCGGATGGCAGTCCTGTTAGGCCAACTTACCCGTCGTTCCTTCAATGACTATGTACCCAACACCACCATTTTTCACGCGACTGAACATCTCCTGATGCCCTTGCACGATATCCCTACCGTTTTGACCGTTCATGATTTAATTTTTAAGCTGTTTCCCGAACACCATAAACGCCTCAATTACTGGTATCTAAATGTCGCCATGCCCGTGTACGTTCAACGGGCGGATGCGATTATCGCCATTTCCGAATCAACCAAAAATGACCTTGTTACCCATTACAACACCCCACCCGAAAAAATTACGGTGGTGTATGAAGCGGCAGAACCGATTTTCAAACCGCAAACCGCCAGCACGGTTGAAACTGTCATGCGCCGCTACCATCTGCCGGATGAATATGTGGTGGTGGTTGGCACCATTGAACCGCGTAAAAATTACACCCGCTTGGTCGAAGCGCTGGTCGAAGTCCGCAAAAAACATCGGCGTTTGCATCTCGTTGTCGTGGGTAGCAAAGGCTGGTTGTATCAGGCATTTTTCCAGCGTTTAGAAGAATTAAACGCACTAGAATGGGTCGTATTTCCCGGATACATCCCCGATGCCGATTTACCTGCTGTCTATGCCGGGGCAAAGTTGGCGGTGATGCCTTCCATCTATGAAGGTTTTGGATTGCCCGTGTTAGAAGCGATGGCCTGTGGTACAGCCGTTGTATGCAGCCAGACTTCCAGTTTGCCCGAATTAGGCGGAGAAGTCGCAGCCTATTTTGCCCCCTACGATTCAGGGCATATTGCGGCGGTGCTGTTGCAAATCCTCAACGACGACAATCGACGGCGTGAAATGGCACTGGCGGGGATTCCCCATGCCGCCCAATTTTCATGGGATCGAACCGCACAGGAAACCCTTGCCGTTTATGATGCCGTTTTTAACCGCTAAAAACTGTCTCTCAACGGCTTAATTTTTATCCCTTAACAGCTGCTTGCCGGTTGCCAAATCCACCCCGAAGCGTTCGCCATAAGCGCGGGCTTGTCCACCGATAAACTGGGAGACATCCTGTACAATATGCAGCGCTTCGCCCCATGTGAGTTCCTGCCTCTCACCAAGTTCTCTCGCGCAGCCATCCTCCGCCAACCCCTGATAATACAGCGCCGCGATGGGTTGGTGGTCACGCAAATTCGCACTTTTCGGCAAGTCCATTTCTTGCTTCAACATTTTGGCAGTACGTTCCCACAACCCCAGATAAATTTCATTCGTCGCCTTGCCATACTGGGTCTGGGTGGTGTCTGCCATTGCTGCTTTGAGAGCCGAAGTAAACGCTGCCCTTTGAATTTTGGTGTTGATTCGCATCAAAATCCATTCGTCCGACTTGCCTTCGCGCTGATACATTTTGATAACCGCATCCAGCGCTTTGTCAGGGTCTGCTGTGATAGTCTCAATTATTTTTTCAGGTTCGCGGCGAACTAAATCGACAAAAACCCCTGAGTCGGCTAGAAACAATTTGATTTGTTTCAACAAGGTGCGTTCTTTTGTCACACGTAGGTTTTGGGTGATGATGTATAAGCCAAAATCTGTCGTATGGTCAATTTCATATTCACGCCCATCTTTTCTTATGTAATGTATACTCTGTTTTGGAAACAGAGTATCTATCACTCCCCGTCGTTGAATTCCTGTCCATAGGTTAGAGGCGCTTGTACCATCTACTGATAACAAGCCCATGATCCAATCTTGGATGGCATACCAATACATGCCGTCCTCAAGGCTATAAGCTAGTTTGAAGTGCCATTTTTCTGCTACAATAAGCGGCAAAGGGCGAAGATCACTTGAATTGACAAGGTTTATGTCATTCACAGTTGTGCCTTTCTATTTGATTGGAAAACCCCCGCCGAGTCTGATAAACAATACGGGGGTTTTCAATTTACGATGCTCAAAGCATATCCTTTTTCAGATTAAGAGTCAATAAACTCACTCTATTGCGTATATTTCGAGGGTTGAGGATGGTGCTAAGGTTACGAATACGTGAACTTGTGGCTGAAAAAGCAGCGCAAGAAAACAGAAAAATCACCGCGAATAGCCTAGCGGAGGTGATTGGCGTATCCCCGAATACGATTCGCGCTTATATGGAAAACAAAGCCCTGCGGCCTGACCTGCGGATACTCCAAAAACTTCAGGATTATTTTGAATGTTCGATTGAAGATTTGTTTGAAAATGTCGAAGGCGACGACCTCGAATGGGATGACCTGTAATGGAGGGGTGGGCGGATTATAAACCCGCCTCGACCACCTGTGCCTCTTGGCTTAGTTTTTCTAAAACTTCCATGAGCCTGACCATCCATGTGGTTTCGTCGTTGTCACGCGGAATGAACAACGCAGTACGACTGACCCGTACCTCTGCTCCTAATTCGGCTTGCAGACGCTCCCGGTCAACCTGACCGAGATAGGGCAATTTCACTGCAATTTTACCCTGTTCGGTGACAACTGCTGTAGCACGCGCACGGGCTGCCGCGATTTTGACATCAAGCTGGAATAACAAACATTCCATGGCGCGGGGCAGCGTGCCAAAACGGTCATTCAGTTCCGCCCGCATCTCCCTGACCTGTTCTGCTTCATGTAAATCTGCCAGACGGCGGTAGAGTTGAATCCGCAAAGCTGTATCTTCAATATATTCTGTGGGAATATAGGTCGGAATCGGCAAATCAATAATCAGGGATGTTGGTAGGGGGATCGGGGTGTTCGCGCCGTTGGCTTTGGATTTATGCCGTTGAATCGCTTGGGTGAGGAGTTGGGTGTACAGATGAAAACCTACCGCCGCAATATGCCCACTCTGGCGTTTACCCAGAATATCCCCTGCGCCACGTAGCTCAAGGTCACGCATGGCAATGGACAACCCCGCGCCTAACTGTGTTTCCTCGCCAATGGTTTCTAACCGCGCCCGTGCCTCCTCGGTGAGTTTGCTGGTCGAAGGGTGGAAAAAATAAGCATAGGCTTGGTTGGCGCTACGCCCGACCCGCCCACGCAGTTGATACAATTCCGCCAACCCGAACCAATCCGCACGGTCGATCATCATGGTGTTGGCGTTGGGGATGTCCAAACCACTTTCGATAATCGAGGTTGAAACCAGCACATCAAACGCGCCCTTGCCAAAATCGCGCATAATTTTTTCGAGTTGATGCTCATTCATCTGCCCATGAGCAATGGCGAAGCTGGCTTCCGGGACAAGGTGTTCTAGCTGGCGGGCAATCGCTTTAATGGTACGGACACGGTTATGCACAAAAAAAACCTGCCCGCCCCGGTCAATTTCGCGCAGAATCGCCTGTCGCACCAAACGATCATCGTACATGCCTACATGGGTAGCAATCGGTAGACGTTCTTCCGGTGCGGTTTGAATCACACTGATGTCGCGCAAACCGGTAATCCCTAGATAGAGGGTGCGCGGGATGGGTGTTGCCGTGAGGGTTAAAATATCCAGATTCGCCCGCAGTTGTTTGAGTTGTTCTTTATGGGTAATCCCAAAACGCTGCTCCTCATCAATCACCAGCAGCCCTAAATCCTTAAATTTCACATCCTTGCTCAACAAACGATGTGTTCCGATGACAATATCGACACTGCCATCGGCAAGCGCTTCGATGATAGCGTCCTGCTCTTCGGGACTGCGAAACCGCGAAATCATCTCGACTTTGACGGGGAAATTCGCCATGCGTTCAGAAAAAGTCTGAAAATGCTGCTGGGCTAAAATGGTGGTGGGTACAAGAATCGCGACCTGTTTGCCATCGTTGACCGCCTTAAACGCTGCCCGCACCGCAATTTCCGTTTTGCCAAAACCCACATCGCCACAAATGAGCCGATCCATTGGTATGGTGGATTCCATGTCCTGTTTCACTTCACGGATGGCTTGCAGTTGGTCATCGGTTTCCACATAGGGAAACGAGGCTTCTAGCTCATGTTGCCAAGGGGTATCGGGGCTAAAAGTAAAACCTTTCGAGGTAGCGCGTTTGGCATAAAGTTCAAGCAGTTCTTTGGCATATTCTTCTGCTGCTTCGCTGGCTTTTTTGCGAATTTGATGCCATTCCTGCGTGCCGAGTTTGTGCAGTTTGGGCGGGGCGGTGTTCTCCGAACCAATATAGCGCGTTACCCGTTCGGCTTGATGAATCGGAACAAAGAGCGTATCGCCATCAGCATATTCGAGCTTGATAAATTCACGTTCCTGCCCGTCGAGGCTGCGCCGAATCAGTCCGGCAAACCGCCCGATACCAAATTCAACATGTACCACAAAATCACCGATTTCAAGGTCAGCGAAAGCTGTTTCAGGGGTGATATTTTTAGGACGATGATGCCGACGGGGTTCTGGGCGTTTCCAACCAAAAATTTCTGCATCGGTCAGCAGATTGAGAATTTTTTGCCCCTTTAAAACCCAGCCTTCGCCCAGTTCCCCTTCAATAAAGCTGGTTGCGCCCAAATTTTCATCGGTGGGGATGTCTTTCACAGGCGGGATATACGGGGCGGATTCCGACCATAACAGGGCGAAATGTTCCGCTTGGCGCGTGACCGTTACGGTTTGTTCTCCGTTGCGGCGAAGCTGACGTAAGTGGTCTAGCACCAAACGAATTTGACCGCCAAAGCGCCCGCCGGGCATAAACAATGCCCCTAAATGATCGGCTTGCCCGACGACTGCATTTTCTGCTTGTCCCAAATACAGGGTCTGGAAAGATTCGAGTTTTTCGGACAAATCATCCCATGTGTGGTAAGCCAACGGTGCATTCTCGGGCAGCAGATTGATGCGTAATTTTTCTTCCCGTAGGGCAATGGCTTCTTCCTCATGGCTGGCGATGCTATCGTGTAAATTGTGCCAATCCTCAATGATAATCAGCGTATTTTCGGGAAGATAATCGAGCAAACTGGCGGGCTGGCTGTAAAACCAAGGCAGGTAAAATTCCAGCAAGGGAAAAGGTGTGCCTTGTTGGAGCATTTCATAATCGGGACGCAGCGACACCGCCTCATCGTCGATGGGCTGGGCCATGAACCAATCGCGCAGGTGTTCCGCCACTTTCGGGGCATATTTGGGCAGCGCTTCCCGCGTGGGGGCAAAATAGAGGGTGTCTAAAGTCTCCAGTGAACGTTGGGTTGCCGCGTCAAACCGCCGCATACTTTCAATTTCGGTATCAAAAAATTCAATTCGAATCGGATTGGATTCGGTAGGGGGAAAAACATCCACAATCCCACCACGCCGCGAAAATTGTCCCGGTTGGGCAACGATGGTTGTTGCTTCATAACCCAAATCCAGCCACAGCCGGATCAATTTATCGGGGTCTTGAGTGCCGCCGATTTTAAGTTTGCGTGTACCAAGGGTGAATTCCCGCACGGGAAGTGTTTTTTGCATCAGCGCTTCCGCAGAGGCAATCACAATCGGGCAGGTTTTGGCATCTTTGGCATGGTAAAACAAGCCCAGTGTATGCAACCGCGCCCGTAGAACTTCCTCCGACCAGGGCGCACGCTCGTAAAAAGGCGCGGATGGCTCTAAAAAGCGGGAAACAGAACGCTCTGGCAACCAGACGGGCAGTTGTTCGGTTAAATTATATGCCCGGTCTACCCGATCTGTAATCAGCAGTATCGGACGGTCAACAACTTGGGCAATTGCTGCGACGACATAAGGCCGTGCTGCCCGTAAAATTTGCTGACCTGCAATGGGCTGTTGGGCTTCCAGATTTTTCAGCAGCGATTGAAACACCCCTGTTTGCGTGAGGGCGGGTAAAAGTCCGTCTAAGCGCATGTGACCTTTATTCTTCTGGCTTTACTTCAACTTTAGCAGGTTGGGCAGAGGCCGCCTGTTCTGCGGTGCCATTTTGACGATTCATCGCCATTTCGAGTCCATCTGTCAGCCAAATCTCAACGGCTTTGAGAACACGGTCTATGGTTTCGCGTGCCAGAATCACATCGTCTTTTAAGAACTCTTGCAACACATAATCTGCCGCTTCCATTTTGCCCGGTGGACGACCAATCCCGAATTTAACACGGGGGAAATTTTCTGTACCAAGATGTTCGATGGTGCTGCGAACGCCTTTTTGACCGCCTGCCCCGCCTTTGGCGCGAATCCGTAGTGTACCAAGCGGTGTGTCCAAATCATCGTAGATGACCAGAATTTGTTCAGGCGGAATCTTATAAAAATTGGACAGCCCGCGAATGGCTGCTCCGCTTGCGTTCATATAGGTCTGGGGTTTAACCAGCACCACGCGCTTGCCTGCAATCGTGCCTTCGCCAAATTTAGCCTGAAATTTGACCGTATCAATAGCCATCTGAAATTTTTCGGCGAGGGCATCCACACACATAAAACCGATGTTGTGGCGCGTGCGAACATACTTCGCGCCGGGATTGCCCAGCCCAACAATCATAAAACGTTCCATCGGGTTAATAATCCTGTTCGTTATCGAACTCGCTGCGAATTTGCCACCACAAACGGCGGGTAAACGGGCTAATTTGCTTACGGAGAATCAGATATGCCACAATCAGGCCGAAGAAAATTGCACTGAACAGAACACCACTACAAAACGCATCCTGTACCGCCGAAAAATTAAACACTTCTGTTTCTGCGGACGATGAGTCATTGTCATCGGTGGTGAGTTCAATCGGATTTTCAAAGGTTGGACGCGGAGTCACAGTCGGTGGTTGGGCAATGAGCGGGGTAGGCGAAACCCCAGCTGTTGCCAGCGCTTGGAGGGTGGGTGTAGGAATAGCGATATTGGGTAATGGGGTGGGAACTTGCGTTGGGGCCGAATTAATGAGTACCAAATTCTGCACTTGAAAATCCTGCACCGTTTCATCGGTCAAAAACAGGCGCAGCCGAATCTGATAAATTCCGTCGGGTACGCCAGCATTGACGGTATCCCACTGGCCTAAAATGCCGTTGTTGACCTGCTGATTAACACGCTGTTGAATGGGCAGCCACACTTCAGGATTTTGAATGTTGCTCCATTCCAATTGATAGCCATTAAACAGGCTGGGATGGGTGGCTGTTCCGGTGATTTCTACCAAGCCAAAAAGTTGCTGCCCATCGGCAGGGCTGGCAATGATGACCGTTCCCGGCACAGGGGTTGGGGTAACTTCCTGCGCGTAAACAGGGTGAATCAGCATGAATGTAAGCAAAACAAAAATGAGTTTTCGCATGGCCTTCTTCTGCAAGTGCGACTCCAAACCATGCAGTCTAGCAAAAGGCTCTTTATTTTACAACATACGACGAACCCATGTCTTCAGGAATGCGGATTTTAAACCATGACTCGCAATTCATGCTTCTACCTCCTCCCATGTCAATAGGGGGGTAACGAGCCCTCGGCGCTCATCGTTGAATTTGGTGGCGACTGATCCCGTTTCCACGACCCGAAATTGCAATACATGAAAGGCATCCGCATGAGAGGCGCGATGCTCACCCGCTAAATTCCCTAAAATCCGTAGGTGGATCATATAGACACCCTGATTGAGAAAATGACCGGGAATGTGAACACGCTTCTGATAAATGCCGGGCATTAAAGTAAAATCGGGAGAATGCAGCATATCTGTATGCGTTGTGACAAAGATTACTGTTCCGTCAGTGGTCAACACCTCAATCATCATTTGAGCATTGTTGATCTGCTGCTGAATTTCACAGCCTACCCAGATATAAAACGTATGGTTTGAACCGACATAGGTGGTAAATTCTCCCGCTTCGTTTTGGATGCCCACTTCGGTAATTCTTGCGGCTTCTGTTCCAACATTGGGTCTGACCAATCCAGACTCAGCCGCCCCAAGGGAAAGATAGTGGGTAATCAGGGATTTGATTTCTCCCTGCGCGTAAATTTGTCCATTTTGCAGCAAAATTCCGCTTTGGCAGAAGCGGCTCACCGCCCCCATATTATGACTCACCAGCAGTACGGTTCGCCCCTGTTGGCTGACTTCAGTCGTTTTGCCTAAGCATTTTTGTTGAAAGGCATAGTCGCCCACCGCCAACACTTCATCCACCAACAGAATTTCCGCTTCCAGATGGGCAGCGACGGAAAATGCCAAGCGCATTCCCATCCCGGTAGAATAAAATTTGACCGGGGTATCGATAAACTTTTCAATTTCAGAAAAAGCGACAATTTCATCAAATTTGCGCTGGATTTCATGGCGCTTCATCCCAAGAATTGCGCCGTTGAGATAGATATTTTCGCGTCCGGTGAGTTCGCCGTGGAACCCTGTCCCCACCTCTAAGAGTGATCCTACCCGTCCATACAAGGTGATTTTTCCCTCGGTGAGGGCTGTAATGCGCGAGAGGATTTTAAGCAATGTACTTTTGCCCGCCCCGTTATGCCCAATGACCGCTACGACTTCGCCCTGTTGGATTTCAAAGGCGACATCCTTAAGCGCCCACAAGGTTTGCGAGGCAGTGATAGCGGCTTGATTTTGGAGGATAGCAGTGAATCGGCGCAAGGGGAGAGCCGCCATATCCATCAGCACTTCACGCAGCGAACCATACGAGGCTCTTGGCCCGCCAATTTGATATTTTTTGCTGACCCCTTCTGCCCGAATCGCAATCTTAGCCATGCCGCGCCTTAATCAATGCCTTGTAATGAGCGAGCAAGTCTTTGTCTTGGTCATCCCCCCAGAGCATCGGTTCGCGGCTGACTTCTAAGCCGTGCGATTTTCCGAGCTGCTGTGAAAGCCCGACTTCTGTTCCGTAGTAGATAATCGGCGGGTTGGGCAAACTCATCTGGACAGCCGCCGCTTTTTTGAGCGCTTGTTTATCCCCTTGCGCCGCATACAGAAACCGATCCATATCATGATTGTCAATGAAACTAGGCAAAATGAAATTTTCAGGGAAGTAGGTCTGATGCCGTTCCAGAAAACGGGCAAAATCCGCTTCTGACCACGTTTTGTAAGCATAGGTCTTTCGCAGCGATTCGCCCAAATGAAAATCCAAGCAGCCATCCAACCGCCCGGCATATTGCAGAAAAACATGCGGGGCATCCACAATTTCCCCAAAACAAAATACATCGGCTTTGGTCTGTTTGCAAGCCACTGCAAAATCGCTCCAGAAATTTGGCCCCGGCCCGTTGGCGTAATCCAAGCGGTAGCCGTCAATCTGAAATTCGCGGATCCAGTAGCGGGCAATCTCCAGCATCCATTGGCGAGCATCGGGATGGTCTAAATTGACATCCGGCATGGAAGCTACCCCGAAAAAGCCGCGATACCCGTTTGGCGAGTCATCAAAATGAAACCATTGGCGATAGGCACTCTGGGGATTGGTTAAGGCTTCTTGAAAAATAGGATGCTGGTTGGAGATATGGTTACAGGGCATGTCCAGCAGTACCCGTAAACCGCGTGTATGCGCCGCTTCGATGACTGCGTGCAGCGCTTCATCACCGCCTAAACGGGGTTCGACTCGCGTATAATCTACAATATCATAACCGTGATGGGTGGGACTCACCCATGTCGGACTCAGCCAAAGGCAATTTGCCCCTAATTCGGCGATATAATCCAATTTATCGCGCACCCCCCAGAGCGTCCCGCCATAAATATCCATCATGGAAGTGGTAGAATTCCACTCGCGCCCCTCCCCCGGATAAAAACGATCCACAAACACTTGATAAATGACCGCTTTTCGCGCCCAATCTGGCGGGGTGAAGGTGTCAACATGAAATTGAAAAATTTCTCCCTGCGACGAGTTGCCCGCCCGCGTGGTGGGCAATGCTTCATTACGGAAAAAGGCTGCTGCGGCTTGTTCGGCGGTTTTATCCACATCAGGCCAATCGCCAAAAATTTCTGTACCGGTGTCATCCCAAGCACTAATTTGATAACGAACGGTTATGTTCTCTGGTTGGGGAGGGAGCTCGGCCTGCCAGAGGGTCACATAGCCCCAATTGAGAATATCCCACACGATCTCGACTTGGGTAAATGAAACCACCACGCCCTGCTGTGCGACTCCCCGCGAACCGGATGGTGTGCTGCCATCGGTGGTGTAATAACAAGCAACATGATTGGCGGAAATATCTGCCCCCAGTTGGACCGTCAGCGTAATGGGCTGACCGGGTAGGGGGTCAAGCGGGGTTTTACGATGGGCATGTTGAACTCCCTGATGGCTAACCCGATGATGCACAAGTTTTAATTCATCTGTGGCGTAGGTACCAAATATAAAATCCATGCCTTATCTCCTCAAAAAAATAGCGGCACGCAGCCGCTATAGTTTACCTGAACTTGAAAAAGGCGACTTAGCCCTTGACCGCGCCTTCGGTCAAACCGCCGACGAGGAAACGTTGGAAGGCCAAAATAATAATCACGGTGGGAATCGCGCCAAGCAATGCCCCTGCCGAGAAAACACCCCATTCCTGATTGAAATTGTCACGGATGAAACGTGCTAACCCAACGGCGAGGGTTTGCTGGTCTTTATCTTTGAGCAACGTCAGCGCGATGATGACATCTCCATACACCCCGATGAAGGTTAAAATGCCCACCACAGCCAGCACCGGACGCACCAACGGGAAAATAATCCGCCAGAAAATCAACCAGTCGGATGCGCCGTCAATCCGGGCAGATTCATCCAAATCACGCGGGATGGAGTCAAAGAAGCCTTTCATCAGCCATGTGTTAATCCCCAATGCCCCCCCCAGATAAACCAGCAGCGCCCCGCCATAGGAATTGAGGCCGAACTGCGGAATATGTTCGCCAATTTCCTGAATGAGCAGGAAGGTCGCCACAATGGTGAGTGAGTTGGGAAAAACTTGGATCAGGAAGATGGTCAGCATCAGGCCGCGTCGTCCAGTAAAGCGGAAGCGGGAAAACGCATAGGCCGCCAACGCGCTAATCATCACGGACAGGGTAGAGGAAACCGCCGCCAAAATAATCGAATTTCGCATCCACACAGTGAAGGGGCGAATGTCGTTGGGGTCTTCAACAAGCGTTTCGTAATTTTCTAACCCGGCTTGGCGGGGAATCAAACGCTGAGTATTGAGGGTTCCTGTTTCATTGAACGAGGCAGAAATGACCCATACAATCGGGAAAAAGGCAAAAGCCAGCGCAATAGTCACAAAGAACATGCGGAAGAGGTAGCTTGTCCATTTTTGGCGGGCAAGGTCATTCGACATCAAATTTGCGGCGATGTTAAACATTTTCGGAAATCTCCTCCCATGACCTTGTAAACCTGAAATTGATGACCGTGATGGTCGCTACCAGTACAAAAATGACGATGCTGATGGTGGATGCAAAAGCGTAATCTGCCCCGCGTCCACTGCCAAAGGCCAGCGCATAGGTATAGGTAATCAAAATATCCGTGTGGCCTGCCGCACCCCCGCCCGGAATCGGTGGATTGCCTTCGTTGTAATATTCAATCAAGGTGAAGTTGTTGAAATTGTAGGCAAACGAGGCAATCAACAGTGGCCCCACTGCCACCAGCAGCAAGGGCAGCGTTAAAAACCGGAAACGCTGAGTCGGATTTGCACCGTCTACTTCGGCAGCGCTGTAAATATCACGGGGGATCGATTGCAACGCTCCGCTACAAATGAGCATCATGTAGGGGAAACCCAACCAGAGTTGAATGACCAAAATCCCTACTTTCGCCCAGGTGGGGTCAGAGAACCAATCTGGCCCCCAACCAATCACATCATCTAGCGCTTTGTTGATGACACCAAGTTCTTCATTCAGCAACCCGCGCCAGACCAAGACCGTTACAAACGACGGAATGGTGTATGGCACAAGCAGCATGGTACGAAAAACCGCCCTCCCCGGCATGAAGTCCGCGTTAAGCACCACGGCAATAAACAGCCCCAACCAGAACGTGATAAACACACTCAGGAAAGCATACGCAACTGTCCACAGAAAAACACGGATAAACGGTTCGCGGATGCGTTCGTCTTCAAACAAACGCTGGAAGTTGTCCAACCCGGTTATGACATAGAAGCCCGTGACAGGCGGGGGGGCAAGCGACCCATCTGGCGCGTAGAAACTGCCTTCTTTGAGTTCGTAGGTCGTATTGGTACTTTTATCGAGCAGATTGCCGTCATCCAAAAATTCAAAACGGATTTGCAATTGGGCGGCAAAATCTTGGGGACGGTCTGGCGAGAATTTATAAATTTCATCGCCTTCGCCAAAGTTAATCTCCGAAAGGGTCGGCAGCAGCACCCCGATGGCACGACCACGCCGCACCTGTTCAAAGCCCGGCAGACCTTCGGGAACCCCATCTTCATCTAAAGCAAATTCGCCTAAATCCACTTCAGCAGCGGGGGTGATTTTGCCCTCCTCAACAAAGAGTGGTTCGGCTGCCCCTTCTTCTATTGGAATCAACCAGAGGGCATAGGTACCGCCGGCGGCCTCAAACGCCGTCCAGCTATAGGTAACGGCATCTTCTGGCAGGTAAAGTTCATCTTCCAAGCGGGTTTCTAGCTGCGGTTTGGTTAAAATGTTGCCATCGCGGTAGTTGGTAAAGGCTGAATAAATGGTGAACACCGTCGGGTAGACAATCATGAGAATCATCAAGGTCAACCCCGGCGCAAACCAGCGATAGGCATACAGTTTTTCTGAGAGGAAAAACGCATTAATCCCAATCGTAATGACGATAAAAAACAAGGCGAAAATATAGGCATCATTACCCAGCAATTGGATAATAAACCATACGGCAAACGCATCAATGATGCCTAGCCCGATAATCCGAAACACCAACCCGGAGAGCGACCCAGTAAGAGGATTATCAGAAGATTTCATAAGCTATTTCCCCATGCGGTTTTGGAGGCCGCTGCTCCTTTCAAAAGCATTATTTCCGATTAAAAAGCGGGGCTGGCATTGCCAACCCCGTAACTGCTAAATCTAAACAGATGGCCTATTCGCCCGCGATGGTTTCCCGAATCGTTGTGGCTGCGGCAGCAAAAGCATCACTTGGAGATTCGCTGCCAATCATGGCATTAGCGACAGCATCACCCCATGCACTCCATACTGCCGACATTTCAGGATTTGAAGGCATTAGTTTGCCAGTCTGTACGACAGCCAAAATAGCAGCAATATTGGGGTCATCAATTTTCTCTTGAACAGACAGTAATGCGGATGGGCGATTTCCAGCTTCATAAAGCGCGGTTTGGACTTCTTCGGAAGCCACAAATTCGGTCAAGAAAACTTTAGCAAGGTCTGTTTGTTCACTGAAAGAGTTAATCATGAACCCTTGAACACCGACGAAAGGCGCACCTGGAGCACCGCCTTCTTCAGCCGCAGGAATGGGAGCAATCGCAAAAGGAACTCCAGCTGTGGTAAAAGCATCAATATTCCAAGGACCGGTGATGTACATTGCTGCTTGACCATCTTGGAATAACGTTTGAGCTGTACCACCATCTAGACCAGATGGCATAACACCATCATTAATCATATCAACAACCCATTGTAATGCTGCAATAGAGCCTTCGCTGTCAATCCCAACATCCTCAGGGTTGTAACTTCCATCTTCATTTTCGCCAAAAACGTAACCACCGAATGAGGTTTGAATCGGATAGAAATGGAAAGGGTCTCCATCTTGCCGAACAAACCCATACATCTCTGGGTCAGCAGCAATAATTTCTTCGGAGATGGTGCGAACTTCTGCCCATGTTGCCGGGGGTTCGGCAACCAATTCGGTGTTGTAGAATAAGGCGATACTCTCTACTGCATAAGGAACACCATAAAGTTGCCCATCATAAGTAAATGCTTGCAAAGCAATGGGATCAAAGTTAGCAGCATCTTCACCTAAGTCAATCGGCGATATCAAACTGTTAGTAACCAGTTCACCCAGCCAGTCGTGCGCGCCGATGATGACATCAGGGCCCTCGCCTGCTGGGCCTTGTACTTTTAGTTGGTCCCGAATGTCGCCGAAAGCCACTTGTTGCACTTCCAACGAGACACCATATTCTTCTTCAAAAGTGGGGCCGAGTTCTTCGATAACGGCGGCGCGGGTTTCATCCGCCCAAATCAACAGACTTACATCATCCTGACCGGAGGTGGTCATGACAGTACCAAAGCTGCTGACCAGCAGGGCAAGAAGGACTATTAAGGTCAAACGACGTTTCATGTTGTACTACTCTCCATACTAAACTTAATTTAATTGTGGACAGCTTCTAGCTCATCGCTAGCCTATTAAAAATTTTAACTAAGTTTGGATATTCTCCCCACTCCTTTCATCGTGCCTATACACGGTAAATGCAAACAAGCGGTAGCGAAAACCGTAGTTTCGATATACAGAATTCTGTAGAAAGGGGGTATTTCGGCGAACGTGTTGAATTTAAGTTCATTGTTTAGACAAGAAATTTTCTATGCTGGCTACAATTATAGTGCCTGCTGAAAGCCTGTCAATGAATTTCCTAAACCGATTTACCCCTTTGTGCTAAATGACATCTGCAAAGTGATTTTCCATGCGGCGAAAATAGGCCAAACCAGTGACAAACAGCACTAGCGCGATGCCCGTGGAAGCCAAAAACATCGCCAGCGAGGGGAAGGGTGTACCTAGCAGCGCCCAACGAAGTCCTTCCACCACACCCACCATCGGATTTAATCCATACAGGATTCGGGCTGAGGGGTTTAACAAACTGCTTGGGTACGCAATGGGCGTGATGAACAACCAAAGCTGGGTTAAAAATGGCACAGCATAACGCACGTCCCGAAATTGCACGTTCAACGCGGCTAGCCAACTGCCAACCCCTAAGGCAGTGATGAGCAACAGCCCCAGAAAAATGGGCAAAAAAAGGAGTTGGACTGAGGGTACAATACCATAGATTCCCAGAATGCCGATCAACATCAAAAAGGCCAGCGCAAAATCTACCAAACCCGAAAACACGGCCGCAATCGGAATAATCAAACGGGGAAAATAGACCCGTGTAATTAAGATCTGATTGATAATCAGACTTTCAGATGATTGACGCAGAGCATTGCTAAAAAATGTCCACACGACCAACCCGGTCAATGTAAAAACGGGGTATGGCACACCATCGGAGGGAATGCGCGCCAGGTTGCCAAAAAAAACACTAAACACCAGCATGGTAGCAAGCGGTTGGATAATCGCCCAAGCAACTCCTAACACCGTTTGTTTATAGCGAACTTTGACATCCCGCCAGATTAAAAAATACAACAAATCGCGGTATGCCCAGATTTCCCATAGGTTGAGCGCAACCCATCCACGGATAGGTTTAATTTCAATGGGTTCGGTCATCGGTTGTTTTTATCTCACGCGCAAGGGCTGTCCATAAAAAACCATGATAACGCATACCACGCTGTCTTGGCAGAATCCAAGCGGTGAAAATGCCCAAGCAAATCATACTGATGCTCACAAAAAATCCGAGTGTCATGGCGCTGTCTGCAATAAGATAGTCGTAATCCAGCAAACCGAGCCAGCGCAGCAGATTCCACCAATCATGAGCATCTTTGTCTAGCCCAAATAATAAATCCAGATTGCGGTCACTGGCATCGCGGATATAAACCGAGAGGTTGATAAAACTGTGGCCTGCGATGAGTCCCATCAGCAGCGCCCGCCCGATTCGGCGATACACAAACAGGGTGTAGATTCCCAAGCCTGCCCAGAACATAATTTGCCAGAATGACCCGCCTGCGACGGTCAAAAATCGCCCGAAGGGGATGCACACCACATGACCGAGTTCGTGTGGCCCAATCGTTAGATACCACACCCATGCGGCGGTGATGCCATTTTGGGTATTCAGCAGATGGTCAACCAATGGGATCAACATCAAACCCCAGAACAGGGTTTCGACACTGGCTACAACCGGGGAAGGGTGATGTAACCATTTTTCATGGAGCGCCCGTCTTGTTCTTTGCCAGCCGATTTTTAAATCTAAAAAAAGTGCGTTCATCGTCTGGTGGCGCATTTCGGCGGCAATCCCCAAAACAAGAATACCGAAAATTCCTAGGGTGCAGGTAGTCAGCCCAAAACCAATCATGCTTCGTCCGCGATTTTAGCCACCCGCCCGACTTGCCCATCCTGCAACCGGACTTTAATACCGTGTGGATGGGTGGGAGAATTGGTTAAGATGGATTGCACCACACCTTTGGTCAGTTTTCCCGTAGGTTGGTCTTTCTTGAGTACAATGTAGACCGTCAAACCGGGGTGAATATTTTTCCTAATCCGTCCGTCCATGCGCTCGATTGTCCTTTTTGATCGAATAATAGCACAGTTTGTCAGGCAGACGTGGGTAGACGATTCTTTGGCAAAAATGTTACCCTTGTAGGGGCGGGTGATAAGTGTTTGTGCTGGATTTTGGCCTAACCGCCCGCATTAATAACAAAGTGGTGAACCATGCAACCTTCTGCTTTTTGGGAAAAACGGCGCGTCACTGTCACGGGTGGGGCGGGTTTTGTCGGCTCATTCGTCGTCAAGGCGCTGGAACAAGCCGGCGCAAAACATATTTTTGTGCCGCGTAAGGCCACCTATGATTTACGGAATCGGGAAGCGGTGCAGGATTTACTCAATGACTCGCGCCCGGATATTTTGATTCATCTTGCGGCTACGGTAGGGGGAATCGGGGATAACCGTCTGCGCCCTGCCGAATATTTCTATGATAACTTGATGATGGGTGTCCATCTGATGCACGAATCATGGCAATTTGGGCTGGAAAAATTGGTGAATCTGGGGACGGTCTGTGCCTATCCCAAATTTACGCCCGTTCCTTTTAAGGAGGAATCGCTCTGGGAAGGCTATCCCGAAGAAACCAATGCGCCCTACGGACTCGCTAAAAAAATGCTGCTGGTGCAGGGCGAAGCCTATTTACAACAATATGGATTTCAATCCATCTACTTATTGCCGACGAATCTCTACGGGCCCGGCGATAATTTTGATCTGGCATCCTCCCATGTGATTCCGGCGACCATTCGCAAATTCCACGAAGCCAAACTGCGTGGCGATCAACAAATGGTGGCTTGGGGAACCGGGTCAGCTACCCGCGAATTTCTCTATGTCGAAGATGCCGCCGCAGGCATTTTGATGGCGGCTGAACGGTACGGTGAACCTTCTCCGGTGAATTTAGGCTCTGGCAACGAAATTAGCATCAAAAATCTGGTGCATCTCATTGCCGAAAATCTCCAGTTTGAGGGCGAGATTGTCTGGGATGCCAGCAAGCCAGATGGTCAGCCCCGACGTGGGTTAGATACCAGCTTGGCCTATGAAAAATTTGGCTTCCGCGCTTCTACACCTTTTGAAACCGGATTGCGAAAAACCATCGACTGGTATTTGGAAAATCAAACCAATTTGGAGCAGATGCAGCATGGTCATTAATCTGGAAAATGCAATCGATTGGGTTATTCTCCCGATTCTGTTACTTTCTGTGGTGATTGCTTTTGTTCGGCTGGTCAAAGGGCCAGAACTGCCTGACCGCGTGGTGTCGCTCGATTTGATGAGCAGCATCGGGATTACGATTATTGCGGCGTTTGCGATTGCAACAGGCGAACGCGCCCTGATTGATGTGGCGATCATCTTGGCACTCATTTCGTTTTTAGGAACAGTCGCTTTTGCCTACTACATCGAACGCCGTGCCAGCTAGTTTTGATGGGCTTGCCCGCCGTTACGATGTCGATTTTACAAACTCGTCAGTTGCCCAAGCGCTGCGGCAAAAAACATGGCGGCGCTTGGATGCTCTTTTTCAGCCCTCGATGCGGGTTTTGGAAATTGGCTGTGGCACAGGCGAAGATGCCCTGCACCTGACCCGACGCGGAGTCAAGGTTGTTGCTACGGATGCTAGCCGTGAAATGTTGGCGGTAGCACAGCAAAAAGTCCCCACCGCCGAATTTCACCCATTGGATTTAAATGCTCCCCAAACGTGGCAACTTGCAGGTCAATTTGATGGGGTGTATAGCAATTTTGGCGCGTTGAATTGTACCCCCAATTGGCACGAACTCAGCCAATTTTTAGCCGATGTGACGACTCCCCATGCGGTTTTGGCGTTCGGGGTGATGGGGCGATTTTGCCTGTGGGAAACACTCTGGCATGGGCTGCATGGCGATTGGAAAACAGCTGCACGGCGCTGGTCGGGGGAAAATCTGGCAATCTTACCGGATGGTAGCCAATTTCCGGTCTACTATCCTTCGATAAAAACACTGATTTCGGCTTTTTCACCCGCGTTCCGTTCTGTCAACATGATGGGGGTTGGTACATTTTTACCCCCTAGCGATGTTTACCCGGTTCTCGAAAAATATCCCTCCTTATTTCACGCCCTAAATACGATTGAACAACGTTTTGCGCCTGCACGGTTGGCAGATCATTTCTGGTTGGAGCTGCGAAAATGATGAAACTTACGATTGTTGGGCTGGGGCCGGGACATGCCGAAGATGTTACCCGCCGCGCTTGGAAAATTTTGCATGGCAGCGAACCTGTCTATCTGCGAACTTCGCGCCATCCAGTGGTGGAAGCGCTGGAATGTGCCTACCAGAGTTTTGATGCACTCTATGAATCGGCAGAAAATTTTGAAAGCCTGTATGAAACGATTGCCGAAAAAATCATCGCGGCGGTGCATGAAAAACAGCAGTTGGTGTATGCTGTTCCCGGTCATCCATTGGTTGGGGAACAAACCGTGACCCTACTGCTCCAAAAAGCGGGCGATATTGCAATAGACATTGTGGATGGCATCAGTTTTATTGAACCGACGCTTTCTTTGTTAGGCATTGATGCGATGGCAGGGCTGCAAATTCATGATGCGGCGGAACTGGCTCTGCTGCACCATCCCCCGCTGAATCCCGACCAACCCGCGCTTATTGGACAGATTTACAGCCAAGCGGTGGCCTCCGATTTAAAACTCACCCTTATGAATCAATATCCCGATGAACACCCGGTGGCGCTGCTGCATGGGGCAGGGCTGCCCAACGCCATTCGGGAAAATCTGTCCCTTTATGAAATTGACCGTAGCCCGCATATTGCCCACCTGACCAGCCTTTATCTGCCCGCTTTACCGCAGCCGAGCAGTTTTGAATATTTTCAAGAAATCATTGCCCATTTACGCGCCCCGGAAGGCTGCCCTTGGGATAGAGAACAAACGCATCTCAGTTTGCGCCCCTATTTGCTGGAAGAAGCCTACGAGGTATTAGAAGCACTTGACAAACAGGATGCTGATTCTCTGTGTGAAGAACTCGGTGATTTGCTGCTTCAAGTCGTACTGCACAGCCAGATTGCGATTGAGGACGGCAGTTTCAGCATGGCGGATATTCTGGCGGGGATTAGCGCCAAGATTGTTCGTCGTCATCCCCATGTCTGGGGGGAAAACACGGTAGTGGTCAACAATGTCAGCGACTTGAACCGTGTCTGGGAAGCCCAAAAACAGGCCGAAAAAGCCAACATAGCGCAAAAATCGTTGCTGCTGGCGGATGTTCCCAATGCGTTTCCCGCGTTGATCCAAGCCTATAAATATCAGAAAAAAGCTGCCAAAGTGGGTTTCGATTGGGCGGATATTGCCCCGGTGTACGGCAAAATTCTGGAAGAAGTTGAAGAAATTCGGACTGCCCCCAATCCAGACGAACAGGGCAAAGAAATTGGCGATTTGCTTTTTGCGGTGGTCAATCTGGCACGCTGGCTCAAAGTGGATCCCGAAATTGCCTTGCGCGAGTCCAACCAGCGCTTCCGCCGCCGCTTTGAATATATTGAGCAGCACAGCCAGCAAGAGTTGTCCCAGATGACACTTGCCGAAATGGACGCTTTGTGGGATGAGGCCAAACAGCAGGGCTATTAACTGGCAGTTTGCCCTAAAAATCTATGCCTTCTGTCCCTAGAGGATAAAACTATCTCCTGATAGAGTGTTGAACGGCTTATCAAGGAGAAAAAACGCTTGGCGAACCTCTATGGAGAAGGCGAAATCCTGAACTACGAATCGCTGCGTGATGTAATTGATGTTTCGCTGTGGGCAGGGCAACTGCTGTTACAGCATGGCGCAGACAGCCAACGGGTCGAAGAAACCGTCCATCGGATTGGCACAGGATTGGGCTGTAACTGGATGGATATTCTGGTTTCGCCCAACGCGATTGTGGTGACAACCATTAGCGGTCAAGATTTTCGCACCAAGATTCGGCGTGTTGTCCGTATCGGGGTCAACATGCAGCAGATTGATGCCATCAACGAAATTTCGCGGCGGGTGTGGGAAGGGCAGCTGGATCGATTTCATCTGCGTCAGGAATTAGAAGCGCTCGACAAACTCCCTCACAATTACAACCGATGGCTGGTCGTGGGTATGGTCGGCATGGCCTGTGCCTCTTTTGCGCGATTGTTCGGCGGCGATTTACCGGTCATGCTGGTCACATTGTGCGCTTCTTCTTCTGCGATGTTTGTACGGCAAGAATTGAATAAGCGGTATCTCAACAGCTTTCTCGTGACAGTCATCACCGCGTTTGTAGCGGGGGTGATTGCCAGTTTTGCTACCCGCTATGAGATTGGACAAGAGCCTCAGATTGCAATGGCGGCCTCTGTTTTGCTGTTGGTTCCCGGTGTTCCCCTCATTAACGCTGCCGAAGATGTGATTAACGGTTATGTGGTGATTGGGTTGGTGCGCGGTGTGACAGGCGGAATTATTTCTCTGTGTATTGCGCTTGGGCTGCTGCTGGCGATGCGTTTGATGGGAGTGAATGGACTATGAACGAATTCCTTGATCTTCTCTGGCTACTGGCACAGGATGCGTTTTGGTCGGGCTTAGCCGCGCTTGGGTTTGCGATTCTGTTTAATGTTCCTCCGCGCACCCTTTATGGCTGTGTGATTGGTGGGGCGGTGGGTCATGCAGTGCGAACGGGCTTAATGGAAGCTCAGATGGATATTGAAATTGCGACCCTGCTGGGGGCGATAGTCATTGGCTTCATGGGAACCTATTTTGCCCGCAAATGGAATGCCCCTGCCGCCATTTTTACCTTTAGCGCCGCGATTCCAATGGTGCCGGGGCGCTTTGCCTATTCCACGATGCTGGGTTTGATTCATCTTTCCGAAGCGGATGCCGCTACCGGAACACAACTACTAGTGGAAACGACTATCAACGCGGTCAAAACCGGTTTTATTCTGGGGGCAATTGCGGGCGGAACCATTACCCCCCAACTGCTATTCCAGCGTAACAAGCCAGTGGTTTAAAGAACAACCACAGCCAATTTTTAAAAATGGGCGGTATATTCCCCGCCCATTCGAGAATTCAATTATTCATAGCGCAGAACATTGAGGGGTTTTTCGCCACTTGCTCCCCAGACGGAGATGACCGCCGCAATCAGCGCAATGGCAATGCACAACCCCATCAGCAAAAAGGCTTCTGTGTAAGGAATGGCGTTGCCGAGTTCGCCTTGAAAAATCTGGGTCAGCATCAGCAGCAGGATAATCACGCTGATGCCCACGCCAATTAACCCGCCGATTAAGCCCATCAAGCCATTTTCGAGCAGCAGCATTCCAATCACCCGTTCACGCTGCAACCCGACGGCTTTCATGATGCCAATTTCGCGCCGTCGTTCTAGGGTCGAAAGCGCCACCGCATTGGCAATCACAATCCCACCTGTCAGGAGCGCCAGCGCTGCCACCAAGCGCGGGAACAGGGTAAATTGATTGACCACGGCGGTAATGAGTTCATTGAGGAGTTTGGTTTCCAGCACAAATACACCGGGAATTTCGGCTAAGGCACGGCGGACATTCCGAATCTGGTCTTCATCCACATCCGCCACCCCATACACCTGTGCCGGAACACGGTCTCCGAATGCACCGACAAGGGTGTAATTGGCTGCACCCATCCCACCAATATCACCACTGCGTTTGTCGAGCATCCCAACGATTTTAAAGGTGATTCTGTCGGTACGGCTGTCCCCAATTGAAAAGGTCAGCAAATCGCCAACTTCAAAACCCGCATCAATCGTGGCCTGTGAAGCGGAAATAACGATGGGATAGTACCCATCCGCATCCGCGCCAATATCTCTAGCAGGATCAAGTTGACGGCCTGCATATAGGTCAATATCCGGCAAATTCGATTCAATGCGGCGGGCATCAATCCCGTTAAAGCTAAAACGCAAGCTGTCGGCGGAATCTTGCCCGAGTTCTTCAGTAATGGCTTTGTCTAACACCCGTTCTTCAAGGTCGTTCCATTTAAGCGTTTCGCCCTTGCTGACATCTTCCAGCGAGACAAATTCAGTGTCAAAGTTGCGAATGACCGTGTAGCTGTTGACACCGCCGTTCTGGTCAAGGGTGGTTTCGACTTGGGTTAATGTTTCTTCACCCCCTGCCGCAAAAATCAGCACATTGCCGCCGATTTCATCAATCACAAGGCGGTTAAACTGGTCAATGATGGTGGTCACCAACATGGTAATCACACTGAGGGTAAACACCCCAATCACCAACGCCAACAACATCGAAGCACCGCGTGCTTTGGTGGAAACCATCGCCCGCAAGGCGACTTTTAAATCGAGGAAACCAAAACGTTGTAACAATTGCCCCAATGCCCATCCCGGCAGGGTCAATGTGACCAACACTGCCGGAATATGGATGAAAAAGAGCAGCCCCAAGAACAAACCCGCGTACAGAGGTTCAGGCTCAATCACCAGCAGCACAAAGGCAAGGAAGCCTGTCCAGAGAACGAAAAAGACGAAGGCCATCACCCGTAAAATGGCGGGGAAAACACCCAGAATCGGGAATTCGGACATTTGCCCACCGCCCACTGCCCAGATGAGCAGCAGCAGCAGCAAATACAGACAGCCCACTAGAATGAAGGTAATCGAAATGACGGGCAGGGTGGTGATGAAATAGCCAAACGCTGCGCCTAAAATGACGGCAAACAGCAGCATGGCAGGCCAGATGAGGAAAATGCGTAAAGGCCAACTGCGCCCTTTGCTACCGCGTCGCATCTCCAAAAAACCGCCAATAATCATGGGAATAGTCATCAGCAAGCCAATGATAACCCCATTCACCGCCGCGAATATTTTGATTTCAGCGCCTGAGCCAAGCAAATCACCAATCAAACCCTGTGCGACCACGCTAATCGAAGCAACCACCACCATCAGCGCCGCAAAGGAACGCAAGCGCCCATTTTGCGGGATGACCGTTTCACTCGGTCGTAAAACCGTAGCCGGGCGTACCTGGCCGGCGGCAAGGGTGGGCAAAAAGCCAAAAATCGCCGTGATGATGATGCCCACGATAAACCCATTAAACGCAGGGTCAAAAGCGATGCGGAAAGAGAGGGTTTGGGCGACAAATTGGCTGGCAACCCCTTTGAGGACATAGGTCATGACCCAACCGAGGACAATTCCCAGAAGGCTGCCCGCAATCCCCATCAGAATGGCCTCAACCAGAAATAAAAGGGTAACTTGTTCGGGTTCAAGCCCGATGGTTTTCAGCACCGCAACTTCGGTGGTGCGGCGGCTGACAATCACCAGCATCGTATTCACAATCCCGATTCCGCCAATGAGCATGGATACCAAACCCATCACAATCACCAGATCACCCACCGCATTAGAAATTTGTGAATTTTGCTCTTCTAGGTCGGTGGTTGTGATGTTGTTGAGATAGGGATAGCGCCGTTGAAACGCCTCACTGACGGGATCAACATCTTCAGAATTTTCTAACCCAACGAAAAGTTGGATAGCCTCACCGGGTTGTAGATCTTCAAACAGTGGGACAGCGCTTACATCGAGATAGTAGTAACCGAAAATAGAGCCAAGAAAATTTTCAAAACCGCTTTCTTCATCCGTGGCTACAATGCCAGTCAGCGTAAAATCCTGTGTAGCGCGGCTCAGGCGGATTTTATCGCCAATTTCGGCACCCAAATCATCGGCAAGATTGCGGCTGATGACAATATCGGTTGGTTCATTGAGAACTTCGCTGAGGGGTTGGTCTTCTTCAGTACGACGTTCCCCGAACAAGGGATATTGATCGGCTTCAATAAAAAAGGACTGTACCACCCCTTTGTCACTGTCACGGGCGGGGATGCTGATGCTCACGCCCGCATTGCTGTTTGCCTGAGATTGTTGATAGCTAATGTCAAATTCACCTTCGTAATTCTCTTGTAACCACTCGGTGATTTTCTGCACCCCTTCAGGTGTGAAGTAAAATTCAAACTCGCCCGCCTGCTCGACAATATCATCGCGGTCACGGGTGGCTTCGTTGAACGAAACATCGTCACCAAAATCAGGCTGTGGCAAAATCCGCATATCAGCACGGTTGCTTTCCCGCAAACTGCCCGTGAGGGTATCTTCAATCATGACCCCTAAAGTTTGCAGGCTGACGATAGCTGCTACCCCCGCCGCAATACACAACAGGGCAAAGAGCGTGCGCCGTCCATTGCTTTTGAGGTCATTGAAGGAATGTTTGGTATAAAAAATCAGGTTATCGAACATGGGTTACTCCCGATTCAAAACGGCAGGACTCATCTCCCCGGTGCTGAGTTTGGTTTTGAGTTTTTCATAACTCGCAGCGCTGATGGAGGGAACATCCGCCGCGATTTGCCCGTCTACTAACGAAATTACCCGGTCAGCACGGTTGGCAACTTCCATATCGTGTGTCACCACCACAATGGTGGTATTGGTTTGTTTCTGGATATTCCGCAGCGCTTCTAAAACGATTTGACCGGATTTGGTATCCAAATTGCCGGTGGGTTCATCACAAAGGAGCAGGGGTGGTTCATTGGCTAAGGCGCGGGCAATGGCGACGCGCTGCTGCTGCCCACCGGAAAGCTGGTTGGGACGATGGTGCAGACGGTCTCCTAAACCGAGCATGTTGAGCAGTTCGGCAGCGCGTTTTTGGGGGGTGAATTTGCGTTTACGCGCAAATTGCACGGGCAATGCGACATTTTCCACCGCCGACAGAGTCGGAACGAGGTTAAAAAATTGAAAGATGAAGCCGATTTTCTCATTACGAATCCGGGTGAGCGCTCGCTCACTGAGGTTGGTGATGTCCACTTCATCAATAAAAATTTTGCCTGTGGTCGGTGAATCGAGGCCGCCAATCAAGCCCAAGAGGGTACTTTTGCCACTGCCTGATGGGCCGATGATACTCAGAAATTCGCCCCGGGTGACATTCAAAGTCACCCCGCGCAGTGCTTCCACTGTGACCTGCCCCATACTCAATTCCTTCCGCAAGTCAACGGTTCTGACCACCGCCTGTGTGCTTATGTTTCGGTGATTTTCATTCGGCATTGTCGGAGTTTCTCCTTATTCCGTTCCACGTTTGATTGTGCTGCCAAAAACAGCCAGTGTCCATACTATTGTATACGTGAAAAGTGCCAAACCGATGCTCTTAGGAAAACAACGTTAAAATATTCTTTCATTATTGTATAATTTGATGTTAATATTTTGTCTTGATTTGATAAGATATTTTAATATTCCTGAGATGATATAAAAAATTGACAGATGGTCGGATTTGTCGTATTTAGGATTTTAGTGACGTAAGAATATGATTATAAATTTAGTTTTTATCGGTATTTGAGTCCCATCTCTTAGTGGTTTTTTTGAAGTAAACTAGCTTTTTTTAGTTCAATCTCGTCGATTTTAAAATTAGTATTTGATGAATGAGCATAAAAATAGGGGCAGCATAATCAATGAACATTCTCGCATATTTAATTATTTAGGGTTATCATAAGTCGTTAAGTAAAATTTACAAAGAGAAGAAGAGACTATGCTAAACTCGCAAGTAGAGGCGTTCATTAAGTATTTAGAAGGAAGCAATCAGTATTCCGAAAATACCACGATTGCTTATCGGAATGACTTGATGCAGTTTGTCAATTTTCTTTCTGATTACAAAAATTGGAAAGATTTGGATGTTGCCAAAGTGCAGCAGTACGTGACCGAATTACAGGAACAAGGTTACGCCTCCTCCACTGTAGCGCGTAAAGTGGCTGCTATAAAAACGTTTTTAGGATATTTACATCAACATGGTGAAACCAAAGACGATATTAGCAGACAAATTATAACGCCTAAAGTCAGACGGCAAGCCCAAACATTGTTAAATGAAGAAGAAGTCAACAACCTGCTTGCCATTCCCAATCAATCTGAAAGCCCCAAAAACTTGCGTAACCGTGTTTTGTTAAACCTGCTCTACTCCACTGACCTGCGAATTACCGAACTGGTAGAACTCCGCCTGAAAGATTATCACGGAGACTACATCAAGTTCACCAACGACAATGGAATGACTCGTGAATTTGACTTGAACGATAGTACCCGGACTCACATGGAAAAATACCTGAAAGATGGTCGTCCCGCCCTTGACAAGAATCTGGGGTCGGATGCGCTGTTTTTGAACCATCGTGGCAGCGCGTTATCGCGTCAGGGATTGTGGTTGATTATTAAAGAATGCGCTCAACGTGCCGGGCTGTCCACCGCCGTTACCCCCCATATTTTGCGCCGTTCATCCGATTCCCACATCTAATTTCGGAACCACTATCAGCGAAGTCTGTAGGCAAGGGTTAAAATCCCTTGTCTTATTTTGCTTTTGGGTTTGCCCCTACATATCCCCACAGAGGAAAGTTGGATTTCGTAGGGGCGGGGACAAGTGAACTTCCGCGAGCGATTCCCGCCCTCATCACGGATAAACTTATGTTGTTGCACTTAAACCCTGAAATACCCACGTTCAGCATCCTTTTTTTGTAGAGGGTGTTTGCTATGTTATGCTTAACCGATTTTACTAAATTGAATAAGGACATTGGATTTTGTACACTCGCGCAGATTATGAAGCGGCATCCCAAGTTATCCGCGAACGGGCAGACGTGCAGCCTCAGATTGGTCTGATTCTGGGTTCTGGCTTGGGGTCACTGGCAGACACTATCGAAAACCCCACTGTCATTCCTTCGCATGAGATTCCTCAATGGCCTCAAGCCACGGTACAGGGTCATGCTGGACGTTTGGTCATCGGGCAGTTAGAAGAAAAGCCGGTGCTAGTTTTACAAGGACGGGTGCATTTTTACGAAGGGCATCCCATTCAAGCGGTAGGTTTTCCCATTCGTGTGATGCAACTATTGGGGATTCAGACCTTGATCGTTACCAATGCGGCAGGGGGCATCAACACGAGTTTTCATGCAGGCGATTTGATGCTGATTAACGATCACATCAATTTTATGGGCTTGGCGGGGAATAATCCCCTCATGGGCAAGAATGATGACAGCTTAGGGCTGCGCTTCCCTTCGATGACCCGCGCCTATGACAAACGGCTGCGTGAATTGGCGAAAAAAGTGGCGGTTGAACAAGGAATCACCTTACGAGAAGGCGTATATGCCTGCCTGTCCGGGCCAACCTTTGAAACGCCTGCCGAAGTGCGGATGATGCGCGTCTTGGGGGCGGATGCCGTCGGGATGTCCACTGCGCCGGAAGTGGTGGTGGCGGTACAGGGAGGAATGCGCGTTTTAGGTATTTCCACGATTTCTAATATCACCATTGATTCTCTCGATACCACGCTGGATACTTCGCATGAGGAAGTGTTGGAAACAGGCCGAATGATTGTGCCGCGTTTGGTAGCGTTGCTACGGGGAATTTTGAAAGCGCTGTGACCAGTTTACTGCTGCTGATTCAGGATATTTCGACAGGGCTGTACTGCCTTGCAGGGTTAGGGATTCTCTGGGGGATGTATTCTTTGTTTGTCTCCCGCAGTGAATTGGCCTTCGCTCAGTTTCGTCTTGAGCGTGACCATGCCCAAGAACGGGGCGGACGCGCCATTACAATAGTCATTGTGCTGGTCGAAATTATCGCGCTGGTGTGGATGCTGTCAAATGTAATGTATGATGCGTGGACAGAATTTAATGACAGTGGCGTACCCACCCCTGAATCAGTCAGCCAATTTAGAACTTCTGTCCCGCTTTCCGGCGATGAAGCCCTGCAAATTCCGACCAGCGCGGCGGGAGGGCTGGAAATTCCGAAAACGCAGCCACCTTCCCCAACGGCGGCGGGAACGTTGCTGCCTGCCGAAGAACGGGTCGGATGTATTCTTGATCAAGCAGACATAACCTTGCCGGATCATGGGCAGGTGATTTATCAGGTAGAACCCATTATCGGGACAGCCACGATCCAGAATTTTAGCTACTATCGGTTTGAGATTCGGAATGTGGAAGAAGATGACAGCTTTCGTGTGGCAAGTTCCGACACCTTTACACCTGTTGTCCAAGGGCCGTTAGGTCAAATTGTGCCACAGAATTTTTTGCCGGGGGAATATCGTTTTCGCTTGGTGGTGTTCGATACCACCAACACCGCCCTTGCAACGTGTGAGATGACTTTGTTTATTAGTGATCCACTTCCCACCGCAACACCCAGTCCGGCTGTGCCACAGGGAAGCAATTAACCTGTCTTAAAAAGACCCACCATGCCGTGTGACGCCCCATTTTGAGAACCTGCTATTGCAGGGTGGGTATCGCTCCCGAGTCTCCGCCTTGGCACCCGCAGTGCCTACCGCGTCCTCCCAGTGAACCTGATACCCGGAAATTTAGGTGTTGGCTCAAACGAGTGATGCGACAAACACGCACATAGTAGGCAAGGCATTTATAGCATTGGTAGGGGGGTTTGGCAAGGGTCTATCCTACCGCGAGATGATTATGCTAAAATCGCGCTGAAAGTGATGGGAGTATGAGCCATTGATGTTTTCCAGTAAGAATCTGCTGGTGCTGGGTGCGATTGCCTTTGGGCTGTTTGGGTATCTCACTCTGTTTTCCAATCTTGGGCATCAGACCGCTGCCCAAACCGATTTACCCCCTTTTCCAACCGCCACACCGAATACGGCGACTTTCCCGGATGCCCTGCCGACGCTTATTCCAACGAATACCGCCAATCCGCGAGGCTCAGCCACCCCGCAAGTTGCCAGTTTTCCTGCATCCGGCGCACGGGTGGTTGAGATGACCTGTCATGCCGAACCCAAATGGAGCTTTCTCGTCAACGTGCGGCGTGGGCCCGGCAGCAACTGGGGAATCATCCGCCAACTGGTGCATAATACGAAAAATCAGGAAATGCGCGTTTTTGGACGTACCAGCGATAAGTTATGGTATCATGTCACGCTCCCCGAACCCTATCAAGATGAAGTTGGTTGGGTCTATTACGAAACCTTGAATGTTTTTGGGGTGTGCGATGATTTGCCTGTTACAGAAGAAACGCCTGAAATTGCGCTTGAGGATGTCCCCCCTCTCCCACAAAAAGTCCCTTTGCCCGCTTTTGCCAGCAGTCTTCAACTGACGGAATTTGACCGTGCTTTTCTAGTCAAGCCGGGCATTTTATATATCCGGCGCGAAATCCCTGACCCCAAACGTCCGGTGCAAGCCCATATTTTGATGATGGATTTGACCGCGCCACAGATGCGAGTGGGTGGGGTGCTGGGCGCAGAACCGGATTATAAAGCGGTGACGGTTTCTGAAATGGTGGCAGAAACGGACGCTTTCGCGGCGATCAATGGTGACTATTATGGCGGAAATTATATGCCGCAAAATTTGACGATTATTGATGGGGAACTCATTTCCGCGCCGAAACATCGCGCCACCTTCGCCATGACCAACGATGGCAAACCCTTCATTGGCTATTTCACCACAGGTTGGACATGGCCTTCGTATGTGGTAGCGGAAAATGAGCAAACAATCCCCCTACAACTGATGAATTTGCCGTGTAATCCGGTCTGGTTGTGTCTGTATTCGTGGCATCTGAACAACAAACTGCCTGTCAAGCCCAACGCCTATGATGGAATCCGTGTGTTGACGGACGGCAATTTTAAAGTGGTAGAAATTTTTGATAATGAACCTGTTGAAATTCCTGATGGGCATTATGTGCTGCGTGGCGGGGATGAAACAGGCAAATGGCTGCTGGATAATGTCGAAGTGGGCGACCAATTGCAGGTCAATTTAGTCACCGACCCCGATTGGCGCGATTTTGAAACCGCTATCGGTGGGGGGCCGCGCATGATTTTAAATGGGCAGTTCTGGCAGGATTGCGACCCCGAAGAAGTCCAGCCCGATTGCGAAGAATTTGACGAAAATCACCGCAACCGCCACTACTACGACAACAATATTCCGCGTTCTGCGATTGGCTATAACGAAGTCGGAACGGTTTTATATACCGTGACAGTGGAGGGCTATGAGGTTGAGGACAGCAAAGGTTTAACCCAGCGTGAACTTGCCGAATTGATGATTGAACTCGGTGCATATCAGGCGATGGAATATGATGGGGGCGGGTCAGCGACGTTGTGGATGCGTCCCAATGGGGCAATTAACGATTTCGGCTACGAAGGCGAACGTCCGATTGCCAACGCGGTCGTTTTTTATTGGGATGAAGAATAATTTCTGAGCATGAGGGGCGTTATGCCCCTTGTTGAAAACTATCCTCTTGGGGGTTTTCTTTGGAATCTGCGTTCCAGAGGAGCGCAATAAGGATCAGCACGCCGGTGACAATGGCGCTGTCAGCGATGTTAAAAACCGGAAAATCAAAATGTGGTTCATAGTAGACATGCAAAAAATCGACCACATAACCGCGTGTCACACGGTCAATCGCATTGCCCAATGCCCCCCCCAACTGCAAGCCTAACGCCAGACGTACCAGCCACGCTGACCCTTCAATCTGGCGGTAGTAGTATAGGATGGCAAAACTTGCAATCACCGCGAGTACCAGAAACAACATCCCGCCGGATTGGAACATGCCAAACGCTGCTCCGGTATTGCGGGTATAGGTGAAGCTAAACACCCGTCCAAAAGCGTCAATTGGAATCCATTTTTCATACAGGTCAAGGTTGGCAACCACCAGTGCTTTGGTAAATTGGTCAAACCCGATAATGCAGCCCGCTGTGACAAAAAGGAGATACCAGCGCGGTGTTGTGCGTTCAGACGATGGTTGTTGCATAGGCAAGAGATTCAAAATAAACCTTACCCCTACCCCTGCCCGTTTTATGGGGGAGGGGTAGGCGGAGAAATTGCTTATTGTTTGACGATACCCACCGTGAGTTTTTCGTTATCAAACTCATCGGTCAGTTGATGGGCCACCCCGTTCGGCGTAGCTGCTGTAAGTTCATCGGCTAAAGTTTCGCTGGCGATGTACTCTGCGAAGGCATGGATAGCCGCCGCGAGCTTCTCGCTGGCCTGATAGTGAATGATGATGTGGTCACTGATATTCAATTCAGCATCACGGCGGAGATTCTGGATGCGGCGAACCACTTCTCGTGCCAAGCCTTCTTGAATCAAGTCATCGG
This sequence comes from uncultured Anaerolineae bacterium, assembly GCA_964639245.1. Taxonomy (GTDB): domain Bacteria; phylum Chloroflexota; class Anaerolineae; order Aggregatilineales; family J027; genus SB15. The sequence goes on along the minus strand of CAZXCU010000004.1, from coordinate 69,244 downwards.
TAAGTTCGGTTTTGAGCGCAGCCAGATACCCGGCGGTTTCAGCCACTGCATAGCCTTCTGCGCCTGTTTGCTGCACAATCACCTGTTCGCGCCCAAGTTCAAAGGTTTTGCCGTTGGCTTCTACGGTGATCTTCTCACCTGCCAACAAACGTTGCCCCCATGCCGCAACCTGCTGTTCATCGCTGTTGACGATGGCATTTCGCACCGCTTGGAAATCGCCACGTAGCTCCCGCCCCAAGGTATCGACAGGTTTGAGTTTGTAATTCACCATGCCCGATGTGCCAGCTTCCAGCACCCGCACATTTTTCACGTTGAGTTCATCCGCGATGACATCCTTCAAACGCAACACTACTTCGGCATCGTGGTTAGAAGGAACCCCAAAAGCGGCTTCGCTCAAGGGCTGGCGCACCCGGACATTGGCAGAATTGCGGGCGGCATGGCCTAAGCTGACCAGCCGTTTTGCCAAGCGCATTTCCTCTACCAGCACCATATCTACTTGTTGATGGTTGACCGCAGGCCAATTCGCCAGATGCACACTGTCCACCGCGCTGGAGTCCATCTTGGCAACCAAATTGATATAGAGCTTGTCTGCCAAAAACGGCATACTGGGCGCAAGCAGTTTTGCCACCGTCACCAGACATTCATACAAGGTCTGGTAGGCCGCCTTTTCTGAATTCCAGAAGCGCCGTCGTGAACGCCGCAGATACCAATTGCTCAGGTCATCTACAAAGGACTCAATCGGACGGGTTGCACCGGGTGCATCATAATTTTCGAGCGCGTTTGTGACCTGTTCGACCAGCAAATTAAGTTCGCTTAAAATCCATCGGTCAAGCGGATCCCGTTCGGCAAAGGGGATGGGCTGTTCCAATGGATTAAAGTCGTCGGAATTGGCGTACAGCGTGAAAAAGCTGAACACATTCCAAAGGGTCAGATAGAATCCGCGCACCACGTCCCCGACCAATTCCACCGAAAAGCGACGGGATTCACCGGGTGGGGCGGCTGTATACATATACCACCGGAACGCATCTGCGCCATAGGTACTTAGCACTGACCAAGGCTCCACAAAGGTTTCGGGACGGCTTTTGGACATTTTTTGTCCGTTCACATCCAGAATATGCCCCAAACAGATAACATTTTTATAGGAGACCTGTTCGTTCAGCATGGTTGAGATCGCGTGCAGGCTATAGAACCACCCGCGAGTCTGGTCAACCGCTTCACAGATATAATCCGCCGGATATTGTTCCTCGAATTTCTCCTGATTTTTGAAGGGGTAGCCCCACTGGGCTAAGGGCATCGCGCCACTGTCAAACCACACATCAATCACTTCTGGGACGCGGCGCATCGTGCCTTTTTTGCCGTTCACTTCAACTTCCCATGTGATGTCATCCACATAGGGGCGGTGAAGTTCGAGGTTGGGTAAAGCGCGTCCGGTATATTCTTCTAGCTCTTTGATGCTGCCCACGCCCACCATGAGATTGATTTCGGGATTGTCACACACCCAGATAGGCAGAGGGGTTCCCCAATAACGTTCGCGCCCCAGCGCCCAATCCTTGATTTCTTCCAGCCAGTTGCCAAAACGCCCTTCGCGGACATGTTCCGGCACCCAGTTGATGGTGTTATTCAGTTCCACCAGCTTATCGCGGTAAGTGGTGGTACGGATATACCATGTTGAACGGGCGTAGTACATCAACGGGCCTTTATCGCGCCAGCAGAATGGATAGGTATGGCGGTACGTGCCGCTAAAGAACATCAAGCCGCGTTCCCGTAAATTACGACTGATGGTTTTATCGGCTGCTTTGAAATATTCACCCGCCACCAATTCCACTTCTTTAATGAAATGTCCGGTAGTGTCCACCGTCACTAGCACCGGTAAATTATATTTTTTACCCGCTTCAAGGTCATCTGCCCCGAAGGCAGGTGCAAGATGGACGATGCCTGTCCCGTCACTGGTGCTGACAAAATCGCCTGCGACCACATACGCATAATCCTGTTCGACGGGTAGATATTTGTAAAGCGGTTCGTAATGTTTACCGAGCAGGTCACGGCCTTTCACTTCGGCAATGACCTGATACCCACCCCCGTCTTTAACCCGTTTGTTGACAACATCCTCCACCAAGTCTCTGGCGAGATAGAGTTTTTCCACCGGGGCATCGGCGGTTAGTTTGCCTTCCAGCAGCACATAATCCACTTTTTCGCCGACTGCCAGCGCCACATTGCCGGGTAGCGTCCATGGGGTGGTTGTCCATACCAGAAAATAGGTATTGTCCTCCCCGACAACTTTAAACCGCACATAGACACTGGGGTCGTCCACTTCATCGTACCCCTGCGCGACTTCGTGGCTGCTTAAAGGTGTGCCGCAGCGTGGGCAGTAGGGAACAACTTTGTATCCCTGATAAATCAACCCTTTGTCCCAGAATTGTTTCAGAATCCACCACACACTCTGGATATAGTCGTTGTGATAGGTCACATAGGCATCTTCGAGCGATACCCAGAAGGCAATCCGTTCAGTGAGTTCTTCCCACTCTTGAATATAACGGAAGACACTTTCTTTGCATTTTTCATTGAATTTGGCGATGCCATAGGCTTCAATTTCAGCCTTGTTGGTGATGCCTAATTCCTGTTCTACCGCGATTTCAACGGGCAAGCCGTGGGTATCCCACCCGCCTTTCCGCAGCACATAATGTCCCTGCATGGTTTTATAACGCGGGAACATATCTTTAAACGCCCGCGAAATAACATGGTGACTGCCGGGACGACCATTCGCGGTGGGTGGCCCTTCGTAAAAGACATAGACCGGGCCGCCTTCGCGTTCTTGCATCGAGCGCTGGAAAACTTGTTTTGCCCGCCAATACTCCAATACGCTCAACTCATTGTCTTGGATATTGATTTTGGGCGAGACTGCTTCAAACATGAAAACCCTCATTCATATAAAAACACCCGAAAGTAGGTTTCTTCGCCTGTGCTTCCGGTACTGACCATGACTTCCCAACTATATCCTGTGACCTCGGTGGACTCCCCACCGGTACATTTAGCAACCAACGCATCCGGGGCGGGATTGATGAGGATGGGCTTGTCTTGTTCCTCATCCATCTGACACATGCCCGGCGAATATTGGCAACTTCTGGCTTCTCCCTGATAAAACCAGCTAATTTCACAGGCATCCCCTTCGACTTGATACAACCATTCTTCTTCGGCTGTTTTAGACTCTTTAAGATGCTCGATTTCCTTTGCTCCATCCGGCAAAGGAATATCCACACTGGCCGGGAAAATCAAATCGGCAATGGGCGAAATGATGTTCCGCATGATGACAGCTGCCAGAATGAGCGAAAGCAGCAAACCCGCCAGCGCAACCCACATGGGAATGTGCAACCCGCCGCTATTCTCTTGTTCAGGTGGTTTAGTTTCCAATTCCGCCATTTGATCCCCAATTCCGTGTAACTTCTATGCCAACAATCCCTGTGACAGCATTATTTTCGTCACGAAGCGGAACTATCCGAATCCGGTTAAACCGGTCAAAGCCCAAAAAGTGTGATTTTTCTAAAAGACAGGTGGAGTAAACATACTCCGCATTATCGAACAGAGCGCGACAGGTGTAGTCTTTGTCAGCGTAGAATTTTTCGACACGCTGGGCATTATCCGCCACGGCTGCCGCGTCTCCGCTAAACTCGTAGTACAACCTGTCCGTGCCATCATAGACACTTTCTTCAAAAATCAAGGCGGCTCCCGGATATTTGTCAACATCCATCGCCTTGTCAAGTGTACTTCGTGCAACGTTGTAATAAATGACAAAAATAACCGAGGCAATCACAATGAAAACCACAAGGCCTAACACAATTCGGATATTCCAGCTTAAACGACGCATTTAGGTATCCTTTCCTAACAGGTTTTGAAGTTGAGCGACTTCCGATTGGAGTATGCTCCCATAGGGTGTTTCTGCAAAACGGGTGACTTCGGCCTGCCAATAGCGCAACGCATCAGCATGACGCTGTATGATGCCAAGCGCTTTTTCATCCTGCCGTGTTTGATGGAGGATATAATTGACCATCAGAACCCGAAAGTTTTCCATTTGTAACAGCCGTGCTGCTTTTGCAGCCGCTTCTCCTGCTTTTTCAGGCTTGTCTTGTAAATAATACACCAGCGCTAAATCCGCACGAATCACTTTTCGTCCGCCGTGCGCCAGCGATTTTTCAATCCATTCAGCCGATTCAGCAAATTTTCCCTGCACCATCAATGTGCGTCCCAAGCCATAGAGTGGAAAAGCATCGTCAGGTGTTTGCTGCACGGCTTCTTGCAAGACTTGTTCACTTTCAGCAATGCGCCCCGCCTGGCGATAGGTATTGCCCAACAGGGTCAGCGCTTGGGTATTGGTCGGGTCATGTTGCACCAGTGTTTCGAGTTCGTGGAGCGCCGCCTCAAATTGGCCCGCACGGAATAACTGCTGCGCTCTGGCAAGTGGGTTGCGTTGAAAACGCCAGAACAGCGCGGCAAACTGCGTCAAACTCGCCACGGTGATGACCGTCAGCACCACCGGAAATTGGCTGGCGCTGCCAAAAACAGCCGTTCCGCCCACAATCAGCCACTCTAACAGACTAATCCCCAGTGCGATTTGCACCCGTCGATCACGCAGCAGCGAAGCCATTGGTTCTCCCCTGCATCAATGCTTCGGCCTGACGAATATCCTCCGCTAACAAATCCTTCACCGTTGCGGCGGCTTCATCGCTTTCGAGAATGATTTTCCAGTCACGCAGACCACTTTTTTCCCGTTTTAAATCCTCAAGCGTTTCGGTCATTTTGGCCTGATTACCCTGCCGAAAGTAAGCCCGTGCCAGCCAGAATTTAGTCAGCAAACGGTGACGACTGTCTGGCAATTTCATCGCCAGCGCTTGGGTCAAATATTCTATCGCGGCGGCGCTGTCCTGTTGGCGGTCTGCGACCATCCCCAAGTTATACAAAGCGACCCAATCGGCTTTAACCTGTGCATAAGCCTGTTCGCCCCATGTACGGGCAGAGTCTAAATCGCCCATTTGCAGCGCGATTTCAGACAATCCATTTTGCCCAACGCCAGAATCGGGTGCAAGCTGGACAACTTTTTCGTAATCCTTTCTGGCACGCTTGAGGTCTTGGTTCAGGCGATACAACTGGGCGCGAAATTGGTAATGTTCTGCTGTGTTCGGCTCTGTTTTGATGAGATGACTCATCATTTCAATCGCTTTCGGGTAGTCCTGTTTTCGCATGGCTTTGACAGCGAGTTTATATTCGCGTTTTTCGGTATTCCGCATTAACAACTGGGCGGTTAAAAGCCATCCCAACGCTGCCCCCAGCAATAAACGCAGCAAACTAGGAATAATCAGCCCTAAAATGACTGCTCCCATGGCGGGTAAAAGCGTCATCAACATGCGTTGGCGGGTTTCGGGCGACATGCGCTGACTGACAAGGTAGGCTGTTCCCCCCACAAAAATCAGAACCAGCGCTGTTTGCAATTGCAGCGACCACGACTCACCGGGAAAAGCAACTTGTAATATCAGACTGGCAGCACCCGTAACGACTAACAGCCCAAAAAGCAGCCGTAGATTCCGTTTGCCCAGCCAGCGTTCTAGTTCTCGTAACACGTTCTAATCCAACCTGTACCACATGTGGTCGTAATAATCGGCTGCACCGCTTGCCCGCCAGAAGGCTTGCTCAATGGCTTGCAGATGGGGTACACGGATTTCGACCTGTTTTAAATCCTTGCGCTTGAACCAGTTTTTCAGTTCTGCCAGCAGTGCTGTTCCAACGCCACCCTGCTTACAATGCCCATCGACACTTAATTCATTAATCAACCCGTAAAATGGGGGAGTGAGGGCGGGTAAATTGGGCTGCACCCATCCTATAATATAGCCAATCAACTGACCTTCACGGTCTGCAACCAATACCTGCACATCCTCACGGGGCAACCACGCCAGCACCGCTTCACGCCACTGCGCGGCAGACAGTTTAATGCGCGGGTCTTTGAGATAAACCTCGCTGCGCTCTTTCCAGAGTCGGAGCAGCTCATCCATGTCAGTTGGTTTGGCTTCACGCACGATAAAACTCATTGGTTTGTTCCCCAATTTAACAAAAACGCCCTGTGAAAAATTCAACAGAGCGCGATATTAGCGAATAATAATGGCTGAAAAAAGAGGCAGGGGGTAATTCAGGTCAGAAGCGCTGCCTGTGAAGCACACGGTTGTTACCATTGCTGCTATTTTCATAGATACAGCATAAATTTGTCTGGCGAGTTTGGCAAGTCCTTTTAACAAAAACCTTTCAAAACTGGCCTGTAGGGTTGTGTTTTTAAGCACAGCGAGTATCATTCCCCCCGCGATTTAGTGGAAATGACTCTGGTATGGACTCGATTCGCCGCCGTTTGTTTGTTGTATTGATAGGCGCGTTTTTTCTTTCTGGCTTTAGTGCGCTGCTGTACCAAGTCGTCTGGCAACGTATGTTAGGCTTATTTTCCGGCTCGGATGTGCGCTCGGTCACGATTGTTACCGGGGCGTATCTGGCAGGGTTGGGCGTGGGCAGCCTTATCGGAACAACCTATGCTGACCGCCTAACAAGCCGCCGTGCTGTGCAAATTTACGGTCTGTGTAATCTGGGTATTGCAGCCTTCGCATTTTTGAGCCGCTTCCTTTATTACGATTTGTTATTTTTAGAGTTGAATACACTGGCACGCTCGCCAGTCATTTTGCTGGTGATTGTGTTTATCAGCCTGCTCATTCCCACCGCATTAATGGGCATTTCGCTCCCCCTGCTGTCTAAGGCGCTGGTTCGCAAAATTGACAATGCGGCTAGCCTAATTACGCTCCTTTACGGCATTAATACCTTTGGGGCAGGGGTAGGAACTGTCGTTTCGGGTTGGTATCTCATCGGTGCATTTGGATATGAAGGAGCCGTGTATATTGGCGCTGGCCTGAGTGCATTGGTCGGTGTGACCGCCTTGACGATTGCCCGTCAATTTCCTGCCATTGACCAATCCACCGCCCATGCTCAGGTCACTTTTCGTCTGCGAAACATCCCGCGTGGGGTGTGGGGGTGGTGTTTTCTGGTATTTGCCTCCGGGTTCATCGTGATTTCACTGGAATTGGTCTGGTTTCGGATTCTGGATGTAACACTGCGCTCGAATGCCTATACTTTTGCCCATCTCTTGTTTTTCTTTCTGGTTGGAGATGCGCTTGGCAGTCTGATTGGGGCGCGATGGGTGCATCGGATTCATAACCCGCGCAATGTTTTTCTGTGGATTCAGGGCTTGGTCGCTTTGTACGCGCTGCTTTCTGTGTGGGTTTTAACCCTCCTGACCGACAGTTACCCATTACAAGATTATCTTGCCAATGCCAGTGCCAAAATTGAACTGGTGTTAGAGGATAATCTGATTACATGGTTTACTTATTTTTTTGTGCCAGCGTTGATTATGCTACTCCCCGCTTTTATGATCGGCTTTTATTTTCCGGTGGTGCAAAAAGCCGTCCAAACAGATACTCGTGCTGTAGGTCAGCGGGTGGGATTGGTGGATGTCGCCAACATTTTAGGCAATTCGCTCGGCGGGATTATCACAGGGACTGTCTTTTTGCATTATCTTGGGACGGCTGATTCGCTGCGTTTAATTGCTTTCATGGGCTTAATTTTTATGCTGGTGCTGCTGTATGAAAATTTCCGCCGTTTTGCATCCCCTGCCCGCTTCACCAGCGGGTTGTTAGCGGGAGCGCTGGCGGTGACAATTTTTGTTTTTCCTTCGGGTAATCCTTTATGGGCAGCGCTGCATGGGGTTGGTGATGAGGAGATGTTTCTAGTTGCCGAAGATTCCACCGGGGTGGCTGCCGTCCGCAGCAGTGCTGGGAATATGGGGATTATTGCAAATGGGACTTTTCAAGGTGGGATTCCCTTTGTGAAGGAACACAGCTTTTTAGGCAGTTTGCCCGCGCTTGTCCATCCGAATCCGAAAAATATCATGGTGATTGGGATTGGTTCGGCGGGAACACCTTACAGCGTGGGCATTAACCCTGCAACGGAAAAAATTATTGCCGTTGAAATCATCGGCTCAGAAATTGATGTGCTGCAAGCCTATGATGAAAAAAATGCGACGCCGGTTATCCAAGCGATGCTGAATGATCCGCGTTATGAGATTATCGTGGGGGATGGACGGCGCGAATTGGCCTTGAGCGAGACGCAATTTGACATCATTGAAGCCGACGCGATTTTGCCCTATGCCTCGCATAGCGGGTTGCTGTATTCCAAAGAGTTTTTTGAACTTGCTCAATCCAAACTCGCAGTGGGCGGAATCATGTCCCAATGGCGAGCGACTGACCGGGTGGAACGGACTTTTGTCAGTGTTTTTCCCTATGTCTGGAATATTGGGAATCTGGTGCTGTTGGGCAGCAACGAGCCGATTGACTTGAACACGGAAGCCCTCTTAGAATTAATTAAAACGCCAGAGATTAAAGCCTATCTTGCATTGGGTGGAGTGGATTCTGAAGAGTTTTTGCAGTTTTTGACGGCTCACTCTGAATATTGGACACCCGAAACCCCCCGTGACCCCGGCGATATGAATACGGACTTGTTCCCCCGCGACGAATATTATTTGAATAATCCTGATGAATAAGAATATGCGACGCGGTTAATTTTGCGAATAACCCATGGGCTGTTTCTATCAATTTATAGCGCGATTTTCTCTGCTTTTCAAAAGAACATCGCGCTGACCGTCCTGCTGTCTTAGCAAGTAAAAAGTTTGAAAGGATACAAGGCATGGAGTACATTCGTTTAGGCAAAACCGGCTTGCAAGTTTCCCGTATTTGTCTGGGAATGATGAGTTACGGCTCAAAAGCATGGCGGGAATGGGTGCTGCCCGAAGAGGAAAGCCGTCCTTTTGTGCAGTATGCGGTTGAAGCTGGCATTAATTTTTTTGACACCGCCGATGTCTATTCATCGGGCGTGAGCGAAGAAATTACCGGACGACTTCTCAAGGAATTTTTTACCCGCCGTGATGAATATGTGCTGGCAACCAAAGTTTTTTTCCCGATGGGCAGCCAACCTAATCAGGGTGGTCTATCCCGCAAGCATATTCTGGAAGGGATTGATGCTTCGCTCAAACGCTTGAATCTGGAGTATGTGGATTTGTACCAGATTCACCGATGGGACTCGCACACCCCAATTGAAGAAACAATGGAAGCGCTGCACGATGTGGTGAAGTCCGGCAAAGCCCGCTATATCGGTGCGTCCAGTATGTATACGTGGCAGTTTGCTAAAGCCCAATACACTGCCGATAAATATGGTTGGACACGCTTTGTTTCTATGCAAAATCATTACAACTTGGTGTATCGGGAAGAAGAACGCGAGATGAATCCGTTTTGTCTGGCGGAGGGGGTGGGTTGCATCCCTTGGAGTCCGTTGGCACGTGGATTTTTGACTGGCAACCGTAAACGCGGCGAAGCAGCCCCCACTTCCCGCGCCGAAACTGATGATTTTGCCCACAAAATGTACTACCAAGACACCGATTTTGACGTGGTTGACCGTGTAATTGAACTGGCGAACCAGCGTGGAGTCAAACCTGCCCAGATTGCGCTGGCGTGGTTGCTGCATCAACCCGTCGTTTCTGCACCGATTATCGGCGCAACCAAAATGTATCAGCTTGAAGAAGCAGTGGCAGCTATTCCAATCCAACTTTCGGCGGAAGAAATTGACCATTTGCAAGCACCCTACCAACCCCATCCGATTCTAGGCCACAGCTAAAAATTTTTATACGCAGAGTCCTTCTGCGTATTTTTCTCGATTGACAATACCATACCGTATGGTATGATTAAACCATACTAAAAGGTATGGTATGTCTCGTAAATCTAAAGAAGATTGGCTGCGCGAAGGCGCAACGGTTATCGCTGAATTGGGGGCAGCCTACCTCACCATTGAAACCCTCTGCACCCGCCTCAACGTCACCAAAGGCTCGTTTTATCACCATTTCAAAAATTATCAGGATTTTAAAACCGCGCTGCTCATTTTCTGGGAGCAGGAAAGCACCTTGCGTGTAATCGCTGCGGTTGAACAGTTGGATGACTCGCCCAAACTTGACCAACTTTTGCGGATTGCCGGGCAATTCCCTGACCCGCTAGAAAAAGCCTTCCGCGCATGGGCAATGCAGGACAGCGAAGTGGAACAATATCAACAACGCATTGATCAACAGCGCATGGACTATTTAAAAACCCTGTGCTTGGAATTGACCCCGCACTCCGAACACGCCGAGATTCTCGCCCGGATGCTTTACACCATGTTTGTCGGCAGCACCCAGATTTTGCCTGCTGTCACCAGTACCGAATTTCAGGCCATGTACCAAGAGTTAAAGCGGTTGTATCTCTTAGAAAAGGAAATTTCATGAATTGGCTTTTTTTCATTGCGGGTGGGTTGGCGCTGGCGGCTACCCCGATTCATTTGCAGGGTGGGGAGTGGACATTGCGGAAAATACCCTCTGCCCACTTTCCGACGACTGCTCAGGGGGATGGCATCATCGCTAAACAAGAGATTCGCATGGTGTGGCATATGGCAACGATTGATTTGTTGTTCGGGGGTGTGCTGCTCTTATTGCTGGCAGCCACCGACATTCTGCCCGAACCGACTCTCCTAGCGCGGTTTATCGCCGTTTATTTTGTGGGGTACGGCCTAGTGATTGCCTTGCTGCCGATGTTCACCCTACATCGTTTCGACACCCTTGCCCGTCTGCCTCAGTGGATTTTGTGTTTTGCTATCGCTCTTTTTGCCTTTGGAGGAACGCTATGAACAGCTATATTGCTCAAATTCCCGAAATTCAACCCTTGCTCCAAGATGCCGACCACATTGATATTAAAATGATTGAGGGCAGTGTTTCGATGCGCGAGTTTATTGTGAGAATGTTGGCCTATCAGCCGGCATGGGTCACCTTTTTATATGGGGTGCGCTGGTTTTTTGTCCGTTTGTTGGGCATGAAACAAACTGGTTTGCCGCATTCAGAAAAAAAACATCCTGAAGAACTGCCTATGCAACAAGGCCAACCCGCCGCTTTTTTTACCGTCGCTGCTGCGGCAGAGGAGCGTTATTGGTTTGCAGAAATTAGCGAATCCCATTTAACCGCCCGTTTAGGCGTGGTTGTGGAGCCGCTTACACAGGGTAGGCGGCGTTTTCATGTGGTCACAGTGGTGCATTACAACCAATGGACAGGGCCAGTGTATTTCAATGTGATTCGCCCTTTTCATCATCTGGTGGTGGGACAGATGGCAAAAGCGGGGGTGGCGTAAAACCCACATGGGGCGGAACTTCCCGCCCCATACGATTAGCCGGGGGTGGGGGTCACGTCTGGCGGATTCAACCGGATTTCGATATACGACGCATTGTTGGCAGAATCGCGCAGCCCGGCAAACAGCAAATTGCCAATGGGGAGATAATCTGCCCACTCGCTGACCGTGACCGCCTCTTTGCCCTCACACTGGGTCTTGATGCTGTCATGGATGAAAGCCAGACTGTCACGTACAATGGTTACCGAGAGTACCATGTCACGATCATCGACCAGTAGGGGGTCATCCACCACCAGCCATTCGGGAAAGGCTTCTGGCAGTTCAACCGCTTGGATGGTTTTACAATCTAGCGTTACGCTGCCAAGCGGCTGCTGGCAATTGCTAGTTTTGTCAAACGCCAGCGCATCACAATAACTAAGCAGCGCGGCCTGTTGCCCCTGTATAATCGGTTTGATCTCCTCAAGGGCGGCTTCGGCGGTGTCCGGGGTATCATCCAGCACTTCACGCAGTACAAATCCGGCTGCCAAGGCAATCAACACCAGCACAATATACAGGACGAGCCGAAAGCGAAAGCGTGTGCGTTGGGCGGCTTTTTTTGCCGCAGCCTCAGCCGCTTCTTTTTCTGCCCGTACTTTTTCTAACCGCTTTTCGTATGACCATTCCTCGCTGTCAATATCGCGGTAATCACGGTGTTGGGTCATCCGTTCCTGTGCGAGCGTAGGCCAGTCAATTTTTTCGGCTGCCATTTGTGCTTTGAGCGCGGCTTTTTGTTTTTCCACTTCGCGCTGCTGCAATTTATTCAAAGCATTGACTGCTTTGCCGGCCAAATCACGCACTTTGGGGTTATCGTCCAGCGTGGCAACTTTGCCGAGTGTCTCAAGGAGGGCGGTATCCCCCAATTTACCGAGCGCCATAACCGCATCGTAACGTACTTTCGGGTCTTTGTGGTCTAACTTTTTGATAAGATTTTTAGTCTTCCGATCCATGATGATGCCTTTCGGAAAAGCAGGATGAAAAATAGTGAGAATAAGCTGAAAGAATTAATTATATTCTCCCATAGGCCAGTTCGCATTTTTTGTCTATACTTGGCAAAATGCACAAAAATCAGAGTTCTGATTTATACTATTTGTACAACCAACTAAGGAGAGTTTAAACATGGCAGTACCCTCATATGAGGCGCAAACCCATCATGACACTGCTTACCAAACAGCACTTGAACAATTTGACCGTGCTGCATACTACGTAGATGCTCCAGCCGATTATCTCGAAATTCTCAAATATCCGGCGCGTGAACTGGCAACCAACTTCCCCATCAAACGTGACGATGGCACGGTTGAGATGTTCACAGGCTATCGGGTTCACCATAACATCACACTTGGCCCCACCAAAGGCGGGATACGCTATGCAGCAGATGTAACCCTTGATGAAGTGCGGGCGCTGGCGATGTGGATGACTTGGAAATGTGCGCTGGTGCAGCTTCCTTTCGGTGGGGCAAAAGGCGGGGTGGTGGTTGACCCCAAAACCCTCAGCTTGTCAGAAAATGAACGCCTGACCCGTCGTTATGCAGCAGAAATGATCGGTATGTTCAGCGAACGCGGGGATATTCCAGCGCCAGACATGGGAACAAATGCTCAGACCATGGCATGGATTATGGATACCTATTCCATGACGGTAGGCCATTCTGTGCCGGCGGTGGTGACAGGCAAACCCTTGAATCTGGGGGGCAGCGAAGGTCGTACCGAAGCCACCGGACGCGGTGTGATTATCGCGATGGAAGAAGCGCTCAAGCGCCAAGAACGATACGACAAAGCGAACATCAAAATTGTTATTCAGGGGTTTGGAAATGTCGGTTCTCACGCTGCGCTGATTGCTCAAGAACTGGGCTATCAAGTGGTTGGGGTGAGTGATGTAAGTGGCGGGGTGTATCATCCAGATGGTTTGGACGTTAAGGCACTGGTAGACTTCACTGCTCACGGCGGAGTGCTTAAGGATTACAAAAAGCAGTCCTTAGACTACATGAGTAACCGCGAACTTCTGACCCTCCCATGTGATGTGCTTGCTCCCTGTGCTTTACAAAGTCAGATTACCCCCGAAGTTGCCCCGTATATTAAAGCCAAACTCATTGTCGAAGGTGCGAATGGCCCTACCACGCCTGATGCCGACGACATTTTAAATGACCGGGGAATTTTGGTTGTGCCGGACATTCTGGCAAATGCAGGTGGGGTGATTGTCTCGTACTTTGAATGGGTACAAGGCTTGCAGAGCTACTTCTGGGATATTGACGAAATCAACCGCCGTCTCGCTCGTATCATGACCAAATCATATGATAATGTCTCAATAGTGGCGGAAGAACACAAAATCACCATGCGAAATGCCGCACAGGTTGCAGCGATTACCCGTGTGGTCAAAGCCTTAATGACTCGCGGTATTTATCCGTAAATCGTCACTGGAGCGCGAGAGGGTCAGAAACCGACCCTCTTTTTTTGACCAATAGCCGTTTCTATCCTTCCGGCACAGCATTTCGTTCCAAGTAGGGACGCAAATATTGACCGGTGTAACTTTGGGGGACATTGACAATCGCTTCTGGGGTGCCAATTGCCAGCACTTCACCGCCTGCATCCCCCCCCTCTGGCCCCATATCAATCAACCAATCTGCCACTTTGATAATATCCAGATTGTGTTCGATGATGAGAACTGTATTGCGGTTGTCGACCAGCGCTTGCAACACCTGAATGAGACGGTCTACATCTGCTGCGTGCAACCCGGTGGAAGGCTCATCCAATACATACAAGGTTTGTCCGGTGGAACGTTTGCCCAATTCACGACTAAGTTTGACGCGCTGTGCTTCCCCGCCAGAAAGGGTCGTGGCAGGTTGACCAATGCGGATATAGCCCAAGCCAACCGCTTCCAATGTTTCTAAACGGCGAAACAGATTCGGAAAGTTCTCAAAAAATTCGAGCGCTTCTGAAACGGTCATGTCCAACACTTCCGCGATATTTTTGCCCTTGTAACGAACTTGCAAGGTTTCGCGGTTGTAGCGTGTGCCATGACACACATCACATTCCACGTAAATATCGGGGAGAAACTGCATTTCAACCTTGAGGTAGCCCTGCCCTTGGCAATGTTCGCAGCGCCCCCCTTTGACATTAAAGCTAAACCGTCCGGCGGTATACCCGCGAATTTTACTTTCGGGGAGTTCGGCAAACAGGGTGCGAATCTCATCAAAAATCTTGGTGTAGGTGGCCGGATTGGAACGCGGAGTCCGTCCAATCGGGCTTTGGTCAATGTTGATGATTTTGTCGATTGCGTCCAAACCGTCAATGCGGTCATGTTCGCCAGCCCGTTCGCGTGCGCCGTTGATGACCCGTGCCATTTCTTTGTACAGCACTTCGACCATCAGGGTACTTTTGCCGCTGCCACTGACCCCCGTAATGACGACCAGTTTGCCGAGTGGAATTTCCACATCCAGATTTTTGAGATTGTTCTCGCGTGCGCCCCGAATGACAATCGACTGCCCGTTACCTTCACGGCGCGATTCCGGTAATTGAATTTTGCGCCTGCCACTCAGAAACGCGCCGGTGATGCTGTTGGGATTCTCCATGATTTCGGGTAGTGTTCCTTCAGCGATGATTTGCCCGCCGTGTTCACCCGCGCCCGGCCCCATATCAATAATCCAGTCGGCGTGGCGCATGGTGTCTTCGTCGTGTTCCACCACCAACAGGGTATTGCCTAAATCGCGCAAGCCCTCCAGGGTCGCCAGCAAACGGTCATTATCGCGCTGATGCAGCCCGATGCTTGGCTCATCCAGCACATACAACACCCCGGTTAAGCGACTGCCAATCTGGGTTGCCAACCGGATACGCTGGGCCTCCCCGCCCGAAAGCGTCCCCGCCGAACGGGAGAGCGTGAGATAGTCCAACCCTACGTCCTGCAAAAAATACACGCGGCTTTCAATTTCCTTCAAAATCTGGTGGGCAATCGTCTGTTCACGTTCGTTCAAAGCCGGTGGATGTCCATTGATCCCGCGCAGCCCATTCACCCAATTAACTAATTTTTTAACAGGGAGTTGCGTCACATCATAAATAGACATCGCGTTCACGGTGACTGCCAGTACATAGGGGCGCAACCGTTTGCCTCCACAAGCCGGGCAGGGGCGTTCGCTCATCATTTCTTCAATTTTTGCCCGCATCCAATCTGAGGTGGTTTCCAGATAGCGGCGCTGAAGATTGTTAATCACCCCTTCAAACTGGGTGTCATACGCACGGAATCCACCATCATGCCGTTCATAAGAAACCCGCACCCGCTTGCTGCCTATGCCATACAGGATGATGTTTTGCTGCTCTTTGGAAAGCGATTTCCAAGGGGCATTGAAGTTAATTTTATAGGTCTGACAAACACTTTCCAGAATTTTCATGGTGTAGCTGTCCTGACCTTGAGGCCAGCCATTGGCGGCAATGGCCCCGTCTGCCAGACTCAAATCCTCGTTCGGGATGATGAGCAGGGGGTCAATTTCTAACCGTGTGCCTAACCCCTGACATTCTTCACACGCCCCATAAGGCGCATTAAAACTAAAAGTCCGCGGTTCCAGTTCGGGGATGCTGCCATGTCCGAACGGACAGGCCAATGATTCACTAAAAATCACATCGGCGGGATTGTCTTTGTCAGTGATATTGTTGACAATGACCATGCCTTCTCCGATTCGCAAGGCGGTTTCGACAGAATCAGTCAGGCGGGAACGTGCGCCCTGGGCTTCTTCACTTTCAGGATTTTCAAATTGGCGGATGACTAAACGGTCAACCACGACTTCAATCGTGTGCATTTTGTAACGGTCAAGGTCGGGCGGATTTTCAATATCCACCAATTCGCCATTGACCCTTGCGCGTACAAACCCTTCGGTGCGGATTTCCTCAAAAACTTTTTCATGCCGTCCTTTGCGTTCACGAATGCGCGGCGCAAGAATTTGAATCCGTGTACCGTCTGGCATGGCTTCAATTTCTTCCACAATTTGTTGGGCGCTTTGGGCTTTGAGGGGTTCGCCACACACCGGACAGTGGGGGTGTCCCACCCGTGCATATAGCAGACGCAGATAATCGTAAATTTCGGTGACTGTGCCTACGGTAGAACGCGGATTGCTGCTGACCCCTTTTTGGTCAATCGAAACCGCCGGGGACAGCCCTTCAATTTGGTCGACATCCGGTTTTTCCATTTGTCCCAAAAATTGACGGGCATACGCGCTCAGACTTTCCACATAGCGGCGCTGCCCTTCCGCAAAGATGGTATCGAAGGCAAGAGAACTTTTGCCACTGCCCGACAACCCCGTAATCACGACCAGCTTATCACGCGGAATATCCACATCAATATTTTTGAGATTGTGTTCCCGCGCACCACGCACACTGATTTTATTGTGAGACATGAGGGTATCCCTGAACTGCGAACAAACGTGCTAAGTGTAGTGCAACACACAGGACTCGTCAATGAAAAAGGTGCTTTTCTAACACGATGTCTACAGTGTTTTAAGGTCATGCGCCCAAGGGTACGTTTAAAAAATTTTCTCATCAAATACTTATCATTTTTTTCCTAAGAGGTACGGTATTATTGCGTTTAGATGAGCTTGATGGTCTTTCCCCTTCCTGGCTCCCACCCAATTAGACCATCAAGTGAATTCCCTTTTTTAATAGGGACATATTAACTTAAGTAGGCATTCTGCGACTATCCCCCTTTGGCTCCCACCCCAAGTCGCAGAATGCTACTTATTTTTTCAGGGATTTCCCTTACAATAGCATTAGAGGGTATGGAGTGTTTTTTTAAGAACCCAATACTTTTCAAATCAGGTCAAATCACAAGAAAGATAGCGAATACTCCCCATGAGAAAATCCCTTGTTGCGCTGGTCGGACGACCCAATGTCGGAAAATCATCCCTCTTTAATCGGCTGCTGGGTGAACGGAAAGCTGTGACTTCCGAAATTGCAGGTACAACCCGTGATCGCATCTATGGTGATGTGGATTGGCAGGGGGTTATTTTCACAGTCGTTGATACTGGCGGGATCGAAATTTTTACCCCCAAAGGTGAACTTGCCAACACTTCATCCCCGTTGGAAGAAGGCTCAGCTGCATTTGTGCCAGAAATTAAGGGGCAGGCAATGCTGGCGATTCAGGAAGCGGATGTCATTATCATGGTGGTGGATGTGCTACAGGGGGTGACAGCTGCCGATGAAGAAGTCGCGGGTATTTTGCGTCGCAGCGAAAAACCGGTGGTGGTCGCCGCCAACAAAGCCGATAGTGGGCAGCGCATGGGCGATGTCGTTGATTTTTATGCGCTTGGGGTAGGCGAAGTTTTCGGGGTGAGCGCCCTGCATGGTGTTGGTACGGGCGATATGCTCGACGCGGTGGTTGCAGCGCTTCCCCAAAAGCCAGAATTTGACCCCGATTTGGAAGATGAAACGGTTAAAATTGCGATTGTAGGGCGGCCCAATGTGGGTAAATCCAGCCTACTCAATAAGTTGTTGGGGCAAGAGCGCTCGATTGTTTCGGAAGTCGCTGGCACAACCCGCGATGCCATTGACACCAAAATCAAATTTTACGACGAAGAAATCACCCTGATTGACACCGCCGGGATTCGACGACGTGGCAAGGTTGCGCCGGGTATTGAAAAATTTAGTGTGCTGCGGGCTTATCGCGCCATTGAACGTGCTGATGTTGCCCTGCTGCTGATTGATGCAGTGGAAGGTATTACCGCGCAGGATACCCATATCGCGGGCATTATTCTGGAAGAGCATAAAAGCGTGGTGATTGTGGTCAACAAATGGGATGCGGTAGAAAAAGACCAGCACACCATGACCGACTTTGAGAAAAAACTGCGCGAAGATTTAAAATTCATGCCCTATGCACCGATTTTGTTTGTAAGTGCGCTCACTGGAAAGCGGATTCATCAGGTGATCGAAACCGCCTTGCTCGTGTATGAGGAACGGATGCGACGCATCTCCACCTCCGAATTGAATCGGATTGTCCGCGAGGCCATGTTGCGCCACGCACCTGCCAGCAAACAACCCCGCAAACTCAAAATTTACTACGGTTCGCAGGTGCGGGTTGATCCACCGATGTTTTTGTTTCACGTCAATGACCCAAAACTCGTCCATGTCAGTTACGAACGCTACCTTGAAAACACCATTCGCGCCGAGTACCCTTTTAGCGGAACACCGATTCGCCTGAGTTTCCGCTCGCGGGAAGGCGATTTGGAAAAAAAGTAGAAGTGGGAGTCCACATGACACCAAATCAATCCTCTGAAACCAAACGGGACTCGACGGTGGTTGCCGATTTGCTGCCGCCGCAAGATGAACACCATGACACGCCGACCCAGAATCTTTCCCAGCAGCGTATCACAGGGGAACATCCACTCGTTCGTGCAACCAGCACGGATAATGAAATTGTATCGGTGGCTTCTGTTCCCTTTGCCAGCGAAATCACTTCAACCAACTTGCAGAATTCCGAACCAGAAGATACACTGCCTGATTACCTAGACCAACACAGGTAGTTTTCCGATGGAAAACCAATCCGAATCCAGCACCTCCAGTTTTGCCATGACCACCTTGCTTGTGGGGGTTGTGCTGCCCCCGCTTCTCTGCGTTATTGTTTTATTCACGACAGATTTCTATGTGACAGTTGGCAGGGCAGTCGGGGTGAATCTGCCCGATGATGAGAACCTCATCATCTATGATGCCCTTTGCTGGCAGGAAGGCGCACAAAGCCGTATCAATGTGGTGTATTGGAGCAAGGACAGCGCTCCGATGAGTGCCACCCTAGGCGATGAAAAAAGCCCCACCGTGAATGCTGTTGCTGGCATTAACACGATAGAAGTCATCCTCAAGGAACAGGACACCTGCCCGGACTCGGTTGTCTTGACGGATGAAAGTCGTAATCGTACCACAGGCGGTTCTGTGGAGGTGCTGAACGATGACGAATGACCCCAAAAACCAGATTAGCAATATCGTTGTGCCTGAAATCCCCATCAACCCCCATGCTGCCCGCGCCCGCGCATTGGAAGCACAGGCGGGGGTGGGTTTGCGACGGGAATATTGGCTAGAAAATGTGAAAACGCCGTTCGGTGAATATAGCCGACGCGCCCTCGCTTACTCAGTGAGTGGGGTGATTTTAACCCTGCTGTTTTTGACAGGGTTATTTGTCTGGCGCATTTCCACCATTCCGAATGCCCCCGAACTGGCAGAAACCGATGGGTTTACCGTGATGACGCATGTTTTTGCCAATTTTGCTGCGCCCGCCAAAGATGAACAATTTCAGCCTTATCGCTCCGAGGATGGCTTCAGTTGGCGCAACCGCGATGCTTACAGTTTTGCATGGGTGGATGCGAATGGCACAACCCAGCGCGTGGTCATTGCCAGTTATGCCAATCCTGATGATCTGGTGGCAGATTATCGTGACCGGACTAATTTGACAGTTGAGATAGACCGTACAGGTTCATTCGCTTATGGCAACAAAATTAATGTCGAAGCGCGAGCATTGAAAAATTATGGCGCGCAGTGGATTGCCCTTCGTATGAGCAATTTGCTGTTGTTGATTACTCCCACCGCGAGTGAACAGGATATTCAAGCCCTGCAAAGCCATTTTGTTACGATTGTTGGTTCGGCTTATCGAGAGTTTATTCCCAGCGCAACCCCATGAAAATTTTTGTGAGTTCCACCTTTGAAGATTTAGCCAACCATTATCAGGCGTTGGTACGGGCTATCCGTGAAAATGGCATGACCATTGTAGAGGTCAATTTATCGGATGCCGCCCAACTGGTGCAAGCCAATTTGGATGCCCTCAAGCAGGCGCAGATTTTTGTCGGCATTTACGCCAGCCGCTACGGAGACATCCTCAAAGAATATCAGCTTTCTTTGACCGAACTTTTGTATGAGGAAGCCGGACGGTTTAAAATTCCGCGTCTTGTTTATTTGGTTGACCCCCAAGCAAGCTGGGCGATTGAACATCTGCATACCAATTTTCAGGGCGCGATGATGCGGATTTTCTTGGATGGGTTCCAGAACAACCCCGAAATTCGCTTGTTTGATACCCCGCAGGATTTGACGCAAAAAGTGCTGCTGGATATTGCCGCGATTTTGACCCACCAGCGCGAAAATCCCTAATCTCGGTATATTCCAAAAAACCAATTTGAACACAAACGCAAACCGTGCTAAAATGCGCGGCTTGTGACATATTGTACAATGGGTAGAGTTTTATGGATGCTGCGATCAACGCGCATGGTATCAGCGCGGCAAAACACAATGAAATGTTGAAGTTCGGTTGGTGGTTGTATATTGCCTCCGAAGTCATGCTGTTTGGTTCGATGATTGGCGTGATGGTGATGGCAAAAAGTAAATACGAATCACCGGAATATAATATCCCCCTCATCAGCTTAAATACTTTTTTGCTGCTCATGAGCAGTTGGATGGTCGTGCGGGCGTTGGCATCTGCCCAAGAAGGCAACCAGGTGGGCCTGCAACGGGCGCTGTTTATTAGCGGGGTGCTAGGCACAATTTTTATTGCCCTGCAAATCGTTGAATACACCGAACTTTCCCATCACGGTTTAACCCTAACCAGCAGTATGTACGGCAGCGCCTTTTATATGCTGACCGGTTTTCATGGCGCACACGTTTTTATCGGCGTGTTGTGGCTGTTTGGTAATTTCTTCCGTGCCTTGAATGGGCATTTTACCCCCGAAAACGCCATTGGTATTGAAGTCATGGGGTTGTACTGGCACTTTGTGGATGTCGTCTGGATTGTACTGTTCACTTTAATTTATTTGATGTAGGGAGTAGAGACAATGGCTGCAATTGAAAAATATAAGGATGAAGCCCATGCCCATGATGAAGCGCATGGGGAACACCCCACCAAACCCACCTACAATTTAATTTTTGGCATCCTGACTGTACTGACCATCATCGAAATTGCGGCGGCGGGCTTGCCCGAAACCTTAGCAATAACCATTCTGCTCATTTTGATGACTGCCAAAGCCGCGCTGGTGTGTGCCTATTACATGCACCTGAAATATGACCCGCCGTTGTTTACATGGGTCTTTGTGGTTCCTCTTATCATGGCAGTAGGGGTCATTATCAGCCTACAAGGGCTGGCTGGCTACTAAAACCTCACAAGGGCAGGTCAACCGCACCTGCTCTTTTTATTTCTGTGTGTTGAGGATGCTGAATGGCAATTGATTCCTGTGAACCACAAGTGATTGAAGCACTTCAAAAAGCAGGGTGGACATCCTTAGGACAAGAGCGTTTGCTGCTCAATGGACGTACTGCCATTGTTGACATCAAGGCACGACGTACTGCAAATGGCAGCCATCAAGAAATCTTATTGATAGAAGTTAAATGTTTTACAGATGCAAAAAAAATCACCTCTGAAATCTATTGTGCCTTTGGTCAATATATTGTCTATAGAGGTCTACAATCTGCTTTGGGGATAGGAACTCCTTTATTTCTGGCAATTCCAGAACGGGTTCATCGTACTGCCTTTGATACTGGCATTCAACGAACTGTTAGCGATAATCATATTAAACTTTTAATCGTGGACATTGAAAAAGAGGAAATTGTTCAATGGATAAGGTGATTGATGTTGTAGAGATCTTACGCCGAGAAACTGCTTTTTATCATGGTTCTGCATACAAGGCAACCACTTTTCTTGTAGAAGACACCCAAAAGCAAATCTTCACCGTCGTCATTGTACCGGATAATGATTATCCTACCGATGAAAAAGCCAGTGTTGTCGTGTTGGCGCGTCTTGTTGATTACCAAATTCACATTGAAGTTGATAATACGGATCATCCCTTATACGACAGATTGTTAGAAGCGGGGATTCCGGAATCGCACATTGTATGTTCCTATCTTCACTTATAGGTAGGTGTCTAATTTTAATGAACCTTTTTTCCCTTCTGCCTGTCAGGTGGGCTGCTGGGTTGGTCAAAAAATAAAAGACGCAGTACCCTTGTATGAAACACGCTCTGTATAATAGTCCTCTATGATCGCTCTCCCAATTTTTTCTCCTCCCCAACGTCGTTTTGGACTCGGACTGATTCTTCTCGTGGGGGCGCTGCTGTGTGGCACGCTCATCTTTGAACGACGGCACATGAACGCGGATTCGTTGTACTACCTGATCCCCTTCACCCATTTCATGAAAGGCGAAGGACTGATTTTTCAAGGTGAACCGCATACGCTTTTTCCGCCCGGCTTTGGTATGGTTGCCTATCCTGCCTATCTTGTGCTGGGTGATTTTGAATGGACAGGCGTTCTCACCGCAGCATTGGCCTATCTGTTGTTCATCGGGCTGGCTTATGCGATTGCGTTTTACCTGTATCGGGACGAGTCGGCACTGTTGGCGGCTTTCTGGGTGATGATTCATCCGGTGATTTTGTGGCATTCCTATCAAGCCCTGTCCGATGTTCCCTATGCGGTCATGTACCTCAGCGCATATGCGTTGTTTTTGCGGATTATCCTAGAAAAAAATACGCTCATCCGTAGCGCAGCGCTTGGCTTTTTATGTGGAATGCTTTATTTGACCCGTCCCGAAGGGTTGGCGGTGGGTGGGTTGCTGCTGCCGGTTCTGGGATGGATGGCATGGCACACCCGCAAAATGAACACACTCACCGTTTTTCTTATCCCCTTGGTGGTGCTGGTTGGCGCATATGTGGTTTATTTGCATGATGCAGAAGGCGAATGGACAATTTCCGGCAAAGTCCGCCCGAACATCATCCGGGATGAATATGTGGAGGGGCGAGTCTCGGAATACGATGATTTAAGTGTTAGCGAATTTATTGACCAGCAGGGCTGGAAATACGTCAAAACCACCAGCAGCAATCTCGTACAGGGGACGATTCAATTTTTGGGTATCAATCGGCATGTGTTTTTTGTGTTCGGGGTGGTCTGGTTGGTGTATCGGGGAATATGTCGGCGCTGGCTGCCCGAAATCCGTTTGGATTTCACGGCTAAAAAAGCGGCAGGGGCAGCGTTTTTATTTTTTATCCCCATTTTTGCCTATCCCTTTTTCTATATAGATTATCGCTTTTTCATCCCACATTCGGTGATTGTGATTTTCCCACTCGCCTTTTTAACGCTTAAAATGCTGCGCGAAATCGCTATGACCCGTAAGTTCTCTCCGCAAGTCGTGACGTTGGCAACAATTCCCTTGAGTTTGCTGGTGCTGATTTATGCCATTTTTCCTTTTTTTCAGGATACCTCGCTGGAGGCCATTTACACGGAAGAACTGCTGCTGTGGAATTCTAAAGCAGCAGGGCAGTGGCTGGCAGGCTATGATGATAACCCGGATGCAATGGTGATCGTCTCGCCCGGTAAAGCCAATGTCATTGCGTTTTATGCGGGCAACGGGGAATCGCCCATGCCCCCCTTTGATTATATTTCGCAAGACCTCACATTGCCTGAAATTATCACCTTCATGCAGGAAAAACAGGCGGATTATCTGGTGATTGAGCGCAATTATCAGGCGACCAATCCCGCCCTATGGGACATCTGGCAAGCACCGGACTCTGCACGGGGACTCCAATTACTGCATCGGGAAGCGCGTTTTCAGGTATATACGCTTACTCCACCCGCACCTGAGTAAGTGTCATGGCATCAAAACCCGTGTCCACCCCATCATAAACCACCCGCAGTCGTTTAAATTCACCCGCCTCAGTTAATTCATACAATCCGACCAGCACAATATAACTCCCCGGTGGCGGATTTTCTATCACCGTCATGGTATGCACATCGGTGAGGGTTTGCCCGGCCTGCCAAGCGGCAGTTCCACCTTCGGGTTGTTTATCCGAAGCAGCAATTCGATTGGCGGTGCGCGGGTCAAGAATCTGGACGAACACGGTGTAATTTTTATCGAAGGGCTGTAAAACATCCCAAGTAAGCGTAACGGTGACTTCCTCCTGCGATTTCAGCACCACCGACGAGACTTCGTAATCGGTGAGGCGGACGGAATCAGCAAACGTGAATTTTTGCAGCGCGTCCCCCACATCCAATTGGGTTTGCTGCACGAACAGCATGTCGCTGCCATCTGCTAAAATCATGCGGGTGTTATCCCGATGGTCATAGAGGCCAACCCGCACATCCAGCACCGTATTTTCGGGCGAAACACCCGCTTCAATGCGAATGGGGTAGGTATCGCGCCAGCACTTGTCTGCTTCCATTTCGGATGTCGGCAAAGCACCCTGTCCCGGTGTGAAATCGGCTTGGGCAAGGATAATGTCAAATGGATTGACCAGATGGACAAACACTGACCAGTTCCGCGAGAGTTCTGTCTCAGCACACATCTCCATTTCAACCAGTGCCGTTTGTCCGGTGGTAATTTTTTCTGGAAATTCGATGGCGACCAGCGATATGGACTCTTCGGGAAAATCGGGGTCGGTGTAGGTGGCAAGGGTTTCGTTCTGGATAAATTCATTCTTCGGGGTCAGTTTGGGCAGGGCATAGGCGGTGCGAATCCATACCCACGGTGCAGCCAGCGCGATTCCCAACGTAAAGAGGACAGGCACAAGCGCCAGTTCGCGCCGACTCCGCCGACTCAGTTCATAAAAACCCACCGCGCTTAACACAGCGAGGGTGGTCAGCGCCACAAACCACAAACGCCCCTGTGAAGCCCATGTCATTGAAGTCCAGCGCACGAGGCTGATGAAAACCATCACAGGCCATAAAATAAGGGCGATTTGCGGCAAATCAAATACCCGCACCCCAAATCCCTCTGCATAGACGGAGAGGGGCGTTTTTACCCGTCTGACAAAAAATAGGATTGCTCCGACGAGCGAAACCGCCGCCAAAATATTAAAAAGGATGTATGTCCAGGCTGCCATATCGACGGTCATCCCGCCATATAAACCCCAAAAACTGCGGATAAAACTTTCGCGTTCGCTCCACAATTGTTCAGCGGTCAACGTAGTGGGTCGTCGTCCGGCAATATCCACAAACACATTTAACCCGGTGAAATCGCCATATAAATCGTAATTGCGAATGTACCACCACCCACTCATTGCCAGCGCGATTCCGAGCGTGACCACGCCCCATTTCACCATATAGGGGAATGCGCGGTGCTTGAGGGCTAAAAATAGCCAGAACAACCCCACCAGCAGCATAAACGGCCCGGTGCTGAGTTTGCTCAACATGCCAATGCCAAGCAGTACGCCAATGAACAACATGACTTTGACCGGAGGCAGCGATTCACGCCGATATAAAAACACCAGCAGGGCTAAAACGGTGGAAATCGCTGCATTCGCCATGTTGTCGTTGTTAATGGACGAGGCAACAAATAAATACATCGGGTTAAACGCGACGAGCGCCGCCGCCAGCAGACCAACCCAGCGTGGCACATCAGGAAAAGTGTAGACGGTTAAAAAATAGGTGGCGACCACCACCACCGCCGCTAAAACGGTGCTGAAAAGCCGAATCAGCCGCACCGCAAAGGCTGTTCCGCCGTCGAATTCCTTGCTGCGGTCT
Organism: uncultured Anaerolineae bacterium; assembly: GCA_964639245.1. Taxonomy (GTDB): domain Bacteria; phylum Chloroflexota; class Anaerolineae; order Aggregatilineales; family J027; genus SB15. The sequence goes on along the minus strand of CAZXCU010000004.1, from coordinate 43,488 downwards.
AGCGGGTGCAGCACCGCATTGATATTGGTGTCGCCCGCAATGCCGATTCGTGCATGGGGATTCAAGCGGCGTGTTTCGGCGTAATCGGACAAATCAAGGGGTTTGATGAGCAGGGCAGCCACCAGATGGTATAAAGGCGGTTGGCTGCCCTCCTGATGCCATTCCTGAATGTTTTGCGGGTCTTGAACAGGCAGGGAAAAATTAGTTTCGGCAAGGTGTTTGATAAAAGGAAAATGGAACAGTTCGTCGGAATTTTCAAAAAGTGGACTCGCCCAATTGTACGTCAGCGCCAAGATGAAAAATAAGGTTACTATTGCGCCCAACATGGGATACGGATGTTTTTTTTCAACGAACAATTGTTTTTACTCCACATTTAGCGGACACCATGTATGATGTCGACGTTTGTTCTTAACCCCAGCCAATAAAAACGCCCAGAGTTGCCCCTGAGCGTTTGGACGATCTACCTTGAAAAGCGGCTTAGTTCAAGCTGCCAGCCAGCGTTCCCAAACTGCTACGGGCGCTGCCATCAATCACTTTGTCGCCAGAACGGACGATGATGCCACCCAGAATCGAGGGGTCAACATGCCATTCGGTGATGTTGCCGCCAATCTGTTTCGCCAGATTGTTCTTTTCGGCATCAGTCAGGGTCAACGCGGTGGTGACAGCCAAATCGCCGGACATGCCCTTGATTTGTTCGCCTGCGGTGGTGAAAAAGTTGTTGATGACTTTTTCTTGCTGGTCTTTGGACATGGACTCGCCAATCAGTTTGTGGGTGGCAGCCATCGCCAACGCAATCACCTGACCGCGCACTTCGCTGAGGGCGCTGGTGACAGATTGTTCGGCCTGAGTACGGGCATTGGCGCGAATTTGTTCGGCATCCCGTTCCGCAGACTGAATAATCGGTTTGGCGCGTTCTTCTGCTGAGGCACGGGCATCAGCGATGATTTTCTGCGCTTCGCGCTGGGCATCTGCCAGCACACGCCCGGCTTCGGATTCCGCATTGGCGCGGGCTTCCGCCGCAATACGGGCATCTTCAACACCTTTGGCAATTTTTTCGCGGCGGTCATCCAGCATTTTGAGCAGGGGGCGCCATGCCGCAAAATACATCACCACAGCAAACAAGCCAAAGTTGAGTAATTGGGCGAGTAAAAACCCACCATTTATACCTAATGCTTCCATGAATTCATCTCCCCCTTGAGATTAGAGAACGAAGATGACGATGAGTGCCAACACCAGTGCGTAAATAGCGACGGCTTCCGTAAAGGCCACACCCAGAATCATGTTCGTCTGAATCAGACCTGCCGCATCGGGGTTACGCCCAATCGCTTGCAATGCACCTTGCACCAGCAGACCAATCCCGATACCGGGGCCAATCACCCCGATCATCGCCAAGCCTGCGCCAACTGCTTTCAACCCGATTGCGATATCGCCTTCAATCATGTGGAATTTTCTCCTTTTGTTTGTATTTTTATTGTTATTTCAAATTAGTGATGTGCGTGCGCTTCATCATGTTCTTCGTCGTGGTGGTGCGAAGTCATCGCAGAAGCCGAGAACATGACAAACAAAATGGCAAAGACAAACGCTTGAATGACCCCGAAGAAGAGTTCCAAGCCAATGACGGCCATGGGTACGAGGAACGCCACCAAAAAGACGATGACGAACATGAGTACCTGACCCCCGAACATCGCGCCAAAAAGACGGAAGGCAAACGAGATGATTTTGAAGGTTTCGAGGAAGAGTTCAAGGATCCCTACCGCGAAGTCCATCACCCCCATCGGATTTTTGCCGACTTTTTCAAGCGCGGGTGTATTGATAAATTTGGTTGCGTAGCCGCCCACGCCCAATTCTTTGAAACCAAAGTATTGGACAACGACAATGGCAATCAAGGCAATCGAAAGCGTCAGCGCAAGATCCGTCGAAGCACCACGCACAAACGGAGTCACGATGTACCGTCCGGGGTTGACCGCATGTTCTTCCTCGGCGGCATGTTCTTCTTCTGTTGCGCCTTCACCCGCACCGCCTTCACCTTCTTCGGTGGTGGCTGCGGGGGCGGCTTCTTCAGTTTCGCCTTCTTCACCCGCTTCAGCAGTGGCGGCGGCAGCTACTTCGGTTGCTTCACCTTCGGCAGCTTCTTCTGCATGTTCCTCAGTGGTGGCTTCTTCCGATTTTTCTTCGGTTTTGCCTTTTAATTCATGGTGACAGGCTTCATATTCTTCTTCGGTGATTTTTTCGCCTGTATTAACGGCTTTGCCTTCCACCCGTTCAACCTTCAGGAATACAACCCCTTCCGGTTCGCTGTGAATGGGATAGCCATTCACCTGAATGAAATCACCGTTATCTCCGCCCTGATGAATCCCCGCGCAGTGGAGTTCCCCGATGGTATCCACACCGGGAACAATTTTCATCAGGTTGGCAACCAGCAGAAAGAAAAAGATACTCAGGGCAAGTGGCACCAGTTGGCGGCCTTTTGCACCCGCCGACGACTTTGCCAACCCGTCCCAGAGTTCCACAATCATTTCAACGAGCGCTTGTCCGCGTCCGGGAACTTCTTTCCGGCGTGCCACAATGGGGATTACCCACAAAAACACGACCGCAATCACAATCCATGATGCAAAAATCGTGTTGGTGACATCAAACCCGAAAAGACCGGACAGGGAGTCCAGTTTTTCACCCGGCACATAAATCACGGGCAGCGCCACACCATACCCTGCATCGGGGAGCAAGACAAACGGCAGCAATCCGCAGAAAACCGCCCCCACGCCCACGATGGCTAGAAAAATCGCTAACCCTCTCACAAAGGCATTCCTCCTCTACCTAAAACTTATTTATCTTCCTCATCGTCGTCGTGGTAACTATGCACCCGTCGCTGATAAGTTTTTGGTGGTGTAATTTGTCGTGTTGCTTTGACCGCAATGTACACCATGAGTACCAAACTTAATGGGATGCTGGTCAAAATAAACCCCAGCGTAAAAGCCGGACGGGTATCGAACACCGAGTCCAGCCACAGGCCGAGAAACAACGACCCGATAATTACAATGACAGAAGCGCACCCAGATTGCCCCGCCATCGCCGCAAATGCCATATTGCGGACATATTCACCATCCGGTGGTTTCATGCAAAATCCTGTATTTGCGCTTTACTTCACAATCGCAATATCAAAAAAAGGAAGTGAATGTACACCATTCCCTTATATGCACAGGGATTTTCACAGCCCGCCAGATTATATCCTGCTACCTAAATGAAAGCAAAGATTAACTTTTTTGAAATTCAGATTGGCAGTAGATGGCAGCAAACGGCATGGAATTATAGCGGTTTTAGATAAAAAAGAAACCCATTGTTTTTACATTAGAAAATTAGCCAGCACGTAATATGGGGCAGGGCAAAACCCATCCAAATTCAAGAGATGGAGAAATAAAAATCATGCGAATTGATACCCCGATTACCGCCAGCGCAGCGACCCTTGAGCGCACTTTGCAAACGACTCTGCCGAAAATTCTGGTGTTTTATCACCAAACCTTGCCCGCAGATGTAGAAGCGGCTATGAAACAGCTGGCTAAAAGCACAGCAGAAAAATTGTTGATTGTCAAATTGGACACCAGTGAAAATCCGGCGCTAAACAGCCAATACCAACTCTCGCAAGGGCTGCCTGTGTTGATTGCATGGCGAGAGGGCAAGGAAATTGCCCGTACCCACAGCGGCACCCCGGCAACCTTGCAAAACTATGCCGATTATCTCACCGGAAAAACAGCTGAAATTGTGAAAGAAGCACCCGCTACCGCAAAGCCAACCCATAAACCCGTGAATATTACAGACAGCAGTTTTGCCGAGGTAGTGCTGGCAAGTGACAAACCGGTGCTGGTCGATTTCTGGGCGGCATGGTGCGGGCCGTGTCGGGCGGTTGCGCCCACGCTAGAAAAATTAGCCGGAGAATTTGCAGGAAAAGCGGTCATTGCCAAGTTGGATGTCGATCAGAATCCGCGCACTTCACAGTTATTCCGTGTGCAGAGCATCCCAACCTTGCTGGTATTTAAAAATGGGAAATTGGTTGACCAGGCCGTTGGCGCACTTCCTGAACCGACGCTGAGAAAATTGATCCAGAAGCATGTGTGATTTCAGATTGGTGCTAAACTTCTGATATTGGATGTTTAGGGATGAAACGAAATGGCACATATTTTGATTGTTGAGGATAACAAGGACATTGCCCTGCTGTATGAGCGCATTTTCCGCAATCACACCACGCAAATTGTGGACTCGGCGGAACGGGCAATCGAATGCCTCAACCATCAACAGTACGGCCTTGTGGTGCTGGATATGCACCTTGAAAAAGTCTCAGGGTTAGAAGTATTAAAGCATATCCGTGAAAAAGACCATACGATGCGTATTTTTGTCATTTCAGCCGATGACAGCTTGAAATATCAGGCGCTGGATTTTGGCATTGATTTGTGGATGACCAAACCCATCGAGTTGGATGAATTGATGCTCAAAGCCAATCAAACATTGATGTAAAAGCAAAACAGGGAGGCACATGGCTTCCCTGTTTGATTTTAAATGTTGGGTAAGGGGCTTAAAGCCGCTTGTTTTACAGGAACAATTCCAACCCCGCGTCGGTTGCCCATTCAATAACCGGATTGGCTAAAACTGTACCGAGTAGAATCACGCCAATCGTCGCCCCGCCCAGTACCCACGCATAGTTAGCAGGCATAGGAATTTCTTTATCTTGGTCAGGGCTGGGGTCAACAAACATGACCTTGACCACCACCAGATAGTAGTACAGTGCGATAATCGAATTGAACACGGCAATCATGACCAACAAGGTCAGCCCAGCATCCACCGCCGCACGGAACAAATAGAATTTGCCGATGAAGCCCGCCGCTGGGGGAATCCCTGCTAGCGAGAGCAACGCAATAGTCATGAAAATCGCCAACCACATGTTCCGCCGCCCTAAGCTAGCAAAATCGGCAATCGTTTCTGAACCTGTCGCATTGGCAAACACGATGATGCAGCCAAAGGCCAGAATATTGGTCAGCACATACATGAACATGTAAAAGGCGACAGAAGCCGCGCCTTGTCCGCCATCTGTGGTAGCAATCGCCGCTACGCCCATCAGGGTATAGCCTGCTTGGGCAATTGAACTGTAGGCCAGCAGCCGTTTGATATTTTTCTGCACCAGCGCCAGCACATTACCAAGGGTCATGGTAATCACCGCCAGCACCGAAATCAGCGGCACCCACAAATCGCTGTAGCCATCGGCCCCGCCAATCAATTCGTTGGGTGGGAACACCGCCAGCATAAAGCGCAGCAGTATCGCAAAACTCGCCGCTTTGGAAGCAACGGAAACATACGCAGTCATGGCGGTGGGTGAGCCTTCGTAAACATCGGGTGTCCAGAAGTGGAAGGGGGCCGCGCTGATTTTAAAGCCAAAGCCGACCATGACCATCATCATTGCCACGATAATCGGGGCTTCGCCCAAACCGCCGGAAACCAACTGCTGCCCGATGCCGTCTGGCCCGTAAAGCTGGGTTGCACCCGTAAATCCATACAGCAGGCTGAAACCATACAGGGTAAAACCGGTAGCAAATGAACCAATCAGGAAATATTTCAGGCCGCTTTCGGCACTGCGTTCGTCGTTCCGCACAAACCCCGCCAGCGCATAGAGGCTGATGGAAAGGGTTTCCAGCGCAATGAAAATCATCACCAAGTCCGACGCACCACCGAGCAAACCCGCACCCATCGAAGCCACGATAATCAGCAGATAAAATTCGCCTTTATAGCGCAGTCGGGTATCGCCCATCGCAAGGAAGCAGGTCAGGGAGGCCGCAAGGTAGCTCATCACACGGAAAATCTGGGTGAAGTTGTCATGCCGCAGCATCCCGCCCAGCACCAACTGGTCGGCTAAGGTGTCTTCGGTGGGAATAAAAATTGTTCCCACTGCCAACGCCAGCAGCAAAAATCCAGCGAAATAGCCCACATCGCGGCGCTGACTTTCGCGGGTGTATAAATCCAACCCCAGCACAATCACCCCGATAATCGCCAGCGCAATTTCCGGGATGACGGCTAAAAAGTTGGCGGTGACATCCGTATTGAAATCCATCACCTAGCCTCCAAAATTCGTCGTCAATAAATCTACCACGGGCTGCATCCCGCTCTCAATGATGTTGGTCATCAATGAGGGGTAAATGCCGAGAATAACCAACCAGACCGCTAGGGTCAGAATGGCAATGCGATCAAGCACCGTAATGTCACGAATACCGGGGAAGCGTTCTTCATTAAATTCGCCAAAAAACACTTGCCCGGTGACACGCAGCACATAGGCGGCGGTCAAAATAATCCCAAGTATGGTTGCAATGAGCAGATAGGCGTAGTAGCTGCCTGAACCACCGATTGCATTTTGAAGCAGGTAGGGGGCATCGCCATTGGCAACCGCCTGCAAAACGCCATCCGGTACGCCTTTCCACATCCCAATCAAAATCGGGAATTCGGCAATGAACCCGCTCAAACCGGGCATCCCCATACTGGCAAGACCGCCCAAAATGAAGGCCAAGCCAACCAGCGGCATTTTATAGATGAAACCGCCTAAACTCGGCAAGTCGCGGGTATGGGCTTGTTCATAGACCAGACCGACGCAGACGAAGAACAGCGCAGTCATGACCCCATGGCTGAACATTTGCAAGCCTGCGCCGGTTAGCCCGGTGATGTTCATGGTCGACAAGCCAACCGCCACCAGCCCCATATGTGATACGGACGAAAATCCGATGACATATTTGAAATCGCGCTGGCGGAAGGCAATAAACGCACCCCAGAACACATTGGTAATTGCCAAGAAGATAATCCAAGGCAGATGCACCCGTGCGCCGTCCGGCAAAAGCTGAACGCCCAAACGCATGGCCGCGAACGCGCCGAGTTTCATCAGCACCCCCGCATGAATCATCGAAACGGCGGTAGGCGCGGCAACGTGACCATCCGGCGACCAGTTGTGGAAGGGGAACAACCCCGCTAGCACGGCCATCCCGATAAACACCATCGGGAACCAGAACCGCGCTAAGGTCAGCCCATCAATGCCTAGATAACCCGCTTGGTCAAATGCACCTGCTTTGGCGGCGTGGTATAAATCTTGGAAGTTAAAGCTGTAAAAGCCGTTGACTTCCGCCGCTTGGAAATACATCGCCAGCACACCGACCAGCGCGATAATTGAGCCAATCAGGATATACAGGGTCAGTTTCATGGCGGCATATTCGCGCAGTTCCACCCAACCCCATCCAGCAATCAGGAAGTACATCGGGAAGATGGCAAGTTCGTAGAAAAAGAACAGCAGGAAAACATCTACCGAGACAAACACCCCGTAGACCCCCGCGACCAGCAGCAGGAAAAACGACATGAATTCACGCGGACGATCATCAATCCGCCACGAGATGAGTACCCCGGCGAACGAGGCCAGCCCGGTCAGGAAAATCATCGCGGCGGCAACGCCATCAACCCCGACATGGTAGCTGATGCCGAGTTCGTCCATCCACTCGATTTTGTCCTCAAAGGCAAAGTACAAATCGCCCTGTGCATTGGTTGCATTGGCTTCGTTAAAGGCGTTGGCTTCTTCTACATCATAGGAGAAAAAAACAAACGCGCTTAAGAGCAAGCTCACCAAAGTCGCTGCTGCCGCAATAATACGGGCTTCCTCTTTTTGGTCTTTCCGCAAAAAGAGAATAATCAGCGCCGCAAAGGTGGGGACAGCGACAATTCCAGTAAGAATCCCAGATTCCATTGTTTAACCCCCTATGATTGCGGCGAACATCGCGCTTACCGAGTCGTTGATGACAGGCAAAATCCAGTTGGGATACACACCAGTCACCACAATCAAAATCATCAACGGAACAACCGCCAGCAGTTCACGCGCTGTAATTTCAAGGCTGTGATGGTGTTCGTGGTAGTGTTCCCATTCAGGATTGACCGGGCCATGCAGGACTTTTTGCAGCCCTTTGAGGATATACGCCCCGGTAATCAACAACCCGATCATGCTAATCAAAATATAGACTTCAAAGCCCTTGACCGGGAAGGCCCCCGCTACGACTAGATATTCGCCCACGAAGCCATTCAAACCGGGCAGTCCCAGACTTGCCATGCTCATAAAGACGAGAATCCCGCCGTAAATCGGGATGATGTGCCACAACCCGCCGTAGCGCCGCAAATCGCGGGTATGGGTTTTGTGATACAGCGCACCAACCAGCAAGAACATGCCCGCCGCGCTGAGACCATGATTAAACATCTGCATGACCGCACCGTTCGCGGCGACTGTCGCATGATGTTTTTCACGTTCCATGCGTGGGAAATTGGTAATGCCGCAAGCGCTGAGTGTACCTTCGGTAATCGCCGCAGGTTCAACTTCTGTCCCCGCGCAACTGACCGTCACTCCTTCAACCTCAATCAATTTGCGGTATGCAATGACCGCTTTGAGGCCGGAGTCTTCGATCACCTGTTCGTCGCTCCGTGCGCCGCGTTCTTCGGCAGAAAGATAGGTTGCAACATCTTCTTCGACCACCGGAATTTGCAGGGTATCCAGCACCAATTCAGGGCGATTGGGTTGTGCCATTGCAAAATGCACCCCGTAAACCGCCGCGAATACCGCCAAGCCCATCGCCACAAAGCCCATGTGATTGACCGAGCTATAGGCGACGAGTTTTTTGAAGTCGTCCTGCGCCCATGCCGAAAATGCCCCGAATACAATGCTAATCGTGGCAAACAAGGCCAGAATTTCTACCGCCTGAAAATCCACGTTCAGCAGTCGGAGGGTGCGAACCTGCACCCATTCCAACGGGAAGAGGGGGATAGCAAGGCGCAAAAAGCCGTATGCACCCAATTTGAGCAGCACACCCGCCAGCAGCATAGACCCTGCTGTTGGCGCTTCGGTATGGGCATCCGGCAGCCAAGTGTGGAAAGGCCAGATCGGAATTTTTAAACCGAAAGCCACCGCAAAGGACAGCAGCGCCAGCCACTTTAACGATGAAGCCCCGAAACCGAGAATTTCGGTATCGTTGCTCAGGTCAGGCCAGACGCGCATCCATGTTTGGATGTCAAAGGTCAGGGTTTGGCCTGTTTCGCTGCCCACCGCAAAGGCGATGAGCTGAATAGAGAGCAGCAAACCGAGCGAGGCAGCCATCGTATAAATGAAGAACTTACGGGCGGCGTAATCGCGGTTGCTCCCACCCCAGATGTAAATAATGAAAAACATCGGGACAAGGCCGAGTTCATAAAACAGGAAGAACACGAGCATGTCCATCGCCGCGAACACACCCAACATGCCGGTTTCCATGAACAGGAACAGTGCCATCACCGCGAAGGGATGTTCGTCATGTTCAAAGGCAATCAGCAGGGCAAGCGGTGTGAGCAGCCCCGTCAGCAAAATCATCGAGGCGGAAATGCCATCCACCCCGACATGCCACGATGAGCCAATCAGCGAGAACCATTCAATTTGATTTTCATAGGCAAATTCGCCGGGAGCAAGGTCAGCATTCCATGTTTCGATGAAAACCACCACCGAAATCACCGCCGCGACAAGGCTCACACCGAGCGCTACGTACCGTGCCAGCCATGGGCTGCGACGCGGCAAAATGGAAATGATGCTTGCTCCGATAAGCGGCAAAAACACCAGAATCGTCAACAGGTCAATTTCTGTGCCGTTAATTTCCAGCATAGTTTCCCCTTATAGCGCCAGCGCAACCAGCAGCGAACCCAGCACCAACGCCGCCGCCGCTACGAATAGCATATACTGTTGGACACGCCCGCTTTGGACGTTTCTGAACCAACTGCCGAATTGTCCAATCAACTGTGGAATGCCATCACCCACGCCATCAATCACCACATAGTTAAAGCGTTTAATGAGTTCACCGATATTATTCGCGGTGTTGGCGATTTCAGTCAGCAGGCTGTCCAGTGTTTCCTTATCAATCATGCGGTAGGTGACATTCCGTCCGAACCATTCAAACGGCACGTACAACGTCCGCAGCATCCCATTATCGAGGAAGAAGCGGTTTTGCAGCGCTCCCCACAGGTTATCGCCAATGCGCTGATGCACCGGGTCAATTTGGCCTTCGGTTAGCGGTTTTGCTCCGTAGACAAACCACGCGGCGGTTAACCCGCCCAACGCTGCTGCAAATGAAAACAGCACCGGCACAAGGCTAAATTCTGGCACTTCGATTTTTTCGATGAGGGTAGGCGCAAGGAAATTTTTGAAGTAGTTGTTGCCACCGGTAAAGACTTGCAGTACCCAGAAATCGGGATGAATCCCCACAAAACCTGCTGTCAGTGCGAAGAAGCTCAAAATCACCAAGGGCAGTTGCATCGGGAAGGAGTCTTTGTAGACTGCCAAGAATTTTTGCACCGGCGACTTCCCGCGCAAATGGGGTTCCACATAGTCATCGTCAAACAAGACTTTTTGCCAGCGTTCAAATGGACGAATTTCGGAAAGTTTGTGGTCGTCCACTCCGCCCGCCATCAGCGTTGCATGTTTGGCAGCTTCACTGCGCGGTTTGCCCCAGAAGGTCATCAACCACTGCCGTCCGGTATAGAACGCGGTGAAAGTTGCCGCAATCACCAGCGAGACAAACACTAGAATATGCAGCCAGTAGAAATTACCATCTTTGGTTCCCGCCAGCAGTGCATCCGCCAGAATTTCATCTTTTGACCAGAAGCCTGCTGTCACTAAGGGGAAGCCCGCCAAACTCAACCCGCCGATGAGGAAGGTAATGGCTGTGACCGGAATACGGGTCAGTAACCCGCCCATATGACGCATATTGTTCGGGTCTGCCACGTAATCCAGCACGATTCCGTCAGGCACCATGGTGGTATTCCATTCGGGCAGGGGTTCATTTTCAAAGGCATGAAGCTGACCGTAAACACCCGCAGGCACGGCTTCGTGTCCATGACCATGTGAGTCATGACCATGAGCATCGTGATGGTCATGCCCATGTCCGTCGTCGTGTCCATGATGGGCGTGGGCGTGATGTTCCCCGTGTTCCATCGCATGAATGACCGCGCCGGAACTCATAAACAACAGCGCTTTGAAAAACGCATGGGTAATCAGGTGGAAGGCGGCAGCGACATACGCACCAATCCCCAGCGCGGCAACCATAAAGCCAAGCTGTGAAATGGTCGAATAGGCCAGCACGCGCTTGACATCATCTTGTCCCACACCGAGTACCGCCGCGAATAAGGCCGTAAATGACCCGACCACCCCCATTAAAATCATCGGTTCGGTGTAATCGCCAGCGTGAGGATTGCCACCTGCCGAAAGCAAGGGGTACATGCGAATAATCATGTACACCCCGGCGGAGACCATCGCAGCCGCATGGATCATCGCGCTCACAGGGGTTGGGCCTTCCATCGCGTCTGGCAGCCACACATGCAGGGGAAATTGGGAAGATTTCCCAATCGTACCAATCACCAGCAAAATGCCGATGAGCGCCGCGGCACTCATCCCAAACAGGGGTGCATCGGTGGTGGACAACATGTGCAGGGTTTCTTCACTGCGGAGAATTTCACGGAAGTTGAGCGTTCCGGTCATGGCATACAGATAGCCAATCCCGACCAGCATCAACACATCCGCGATACGGGTGGTCATGAAGGCTTTGACAGCTGCTTGATAGGCACTCTTTTTCTCGAACAAAAAGCCAATCAGCAGATAGGAACACAAGCCCATCACTTCCCAGCCGACAAACAGCAGCAGCAGGTTGTCCGCCACCACCAGCGTCAGCATCGCGCCCGCAAACAGACTTAAATAAGCAAAAAAGCGTGAATTTCGCTTTTGGTGCGCGTCGTCCAACGGATAGGCGTTCATATAGCCGATGCTGTAAATGAAAATCATCAACATGGCTATCGGCACCATAAACAGCATGATGGCGGTTAAGGGGTCAACAGCCACGCCCATCTTAAAGACGGTTTCGCCCAGATTCAGCCAATCTATGCTGCTTCCGTAGGCTACCGCGCCAAAATCCTCAATACCATGTGCTACCCGCAGGTATACACCCCAGCTTAAAATCCATGAAATCAGGACAGCCGAAAGCGCGATAACATGGCTGGTAAATTTGCTCCGTCCCGTGAACAGCACAATCAAAACAAAGGACAGCAAAGGCGGAACAGGAATCAGCCAAGGCAGGTAGTTCGGGTCTAATGGGTTAAAGTCCATAGAGTTTCCCTTACCACTTCAACAAGTTAATATCTTCAGCTTCAACGGTATTCCGGTTACGATACACCGAAATAATCAACGCCAGCCCTACCGCAGCTTCGGCAGCAGCCACGACAAACACAAAGGCGGCAAACACCTGCCCGTTGATTTCGGGGGCAGCCACATAGCGCCAAAATGCGACCAGATTAATATTGGCGGCGTTGAGCATCAGTTCAATGCCCATCAAAATGGCAATCGCATTTCGGCGGGACAGCACCCCGAACACGCCAATACAAAATAGGGCGGCAGACACGACAAGGTACATATATAACGGCACCATCGCGTTTTCTCCTATGCCTCATCTTCGCGGGCAACGACAATCGCCCCGATCATCGCGGCGGTGAGCAGCAGCGAAGCCACTTCAAACGGCAGCACAAACCCGTTACGGTCTGCGATGACCCGCCCGAATTCGCCGACGGTATCATTTTCGTAGTTCAAATCATCGGTCTCAATCAAGGGGTCATCGGTCAGTTCGGCGTTGACCTCGGCGATTTCATCAATCCCCAGTTCATCCACAATCGGGGTGAGCGTGACCGCCAGCGCCACAAACAGCAGGACGGCTACAACAGCCGCACTTGCCACTTGGGAATTGTAGATGCGCTCCATTTTCATCATGCCGCGTGTGAGCATGATGGCAAAAATCACCAGAATCCCGATTGCGCCCATGTAGACCAGCACTTGAATGGCGGCAAGGAACGGCGCAACCAGCAGCACGAACAACCCTGCCACCCCGAACAAGGTCAACAGCAGGTAGAGTGACGCATGAAACAAATTTTCATCCGTGACCACCATGATCCCGCCGCCGAGTGTGGTGAGGGCAAAGATAAAAAATGCAACACTTTCGTAAGTTAATTCCATCGGACTCTCCTAATCGCCCACTGCCGCAGAGGGCGCAACCGTTGTATACACGGTTTCGTCTACCAGACCTTCGACTTTGGTACGTTCGCGGCGGGCATAATTGCGGATGAGCGCGAACACCGCCACCGCCAGCGCCACATTTGCCGCCAGCACCACCAAGGCTCGCGGTAGTTCATCCACCAAGCCACTGCCATCCGGTTGGGGCATGGCCTTCCACGCGAACGCCACAAACAGGAGATTGAACACGCTCACCGGAACAAGGAATTTCCAGTTGAAGCTCATCAGATGGTCAATCCGCAAGCGCGGCACGGTGAACCGAACCCACATATGCACAAAGTAAATCAAAAAGGATTTGATAGACAGATACACAATGCCCAGAATCGGCAGGTCAAGATTGATGATGGGCAGGGTCAAAATCGCATCTTCCGCGCCGGGGCCATCCCAACCACCAAAGAAAAGCAGCGCGGTAATCACACAAATCAACACCGCGTGCAGCCATTCGCCCAAGTACAGCATGGCAAATTGCATCCCGCCGTATTCAATGTTGAAACCCGCCACAATTTCCGATTCCGCTTCCAGCAGGTCAAAGGGCTGCCGTCCGACTTCGGCGGTGGAGGAAATGAAGAAAATCAGCGCGGTAATGGGAACATAAAAGAAAAACCAGATGTTTTCTTGGGCATCAATAATCCCATTCACCCGCATTGTTCCCGATAGCATCACCGGCACTAACAGCGCCAGCACCATCGGTACTTCGTAGCTCACCAACTGCGCCATCACACGGAATGCACCGAGTAAGGCATATTTATTGTTGCTGCCCCATCCCGCCATCAAAATAGCAATCGTCCCTAAGGACGACACGGAGATGATGTACAGCACGCCAATGCTCAAATCGGCGGGGGCCAGATTTTCCCCTACTGGAATGACCGCCACAATCAGCACTACCGAAATGACCATCAAAATGGGTGCGATGAAAAACACCACCTTGTCGGCATTTCGCGGCGTAATGGCTTCTTTAGTCAGCAGTTTAAGCACATCAGCGATAGATTGGAGCAACCCATAGGGGCCAACCCGATTCGGCCCAACGCGGTCTTGAAAACGGGCAGAGGCCTTCCGTTCCAACCAGATGGTAAAAATTGGAATCAGTAGTGGAATGGTTGCCACTACCAACACCGTGATAATCGTGGTGATAAATTCGGCAAGCCCTTGGCTCGCACCTGCATCTGTTAAAAGTTCAACCATAATTTATGCCCACTCCAAAGCGCCTTTGCGCCACGCATAGACCAGACCTTCCAACAGCAGCAGGATAAACACCCCACCTGCCAAAAACGCGAACATCCCCAGATCGTTGTAGGCCACTGCCCATGGGAACAGCAGCACCATTTCTACATCGAAGACGAGGAAGACCAGCGCCAGCAGGTAATACTGCACCTTGAACTGTACCCATGTATCGCCGACAGTTTCTACGCCGCACTCGTAAGTGTCCGTCTTGATAGGGGTCGGACGGTTAGGTGCAAGCAATTTGTTGGCAACAATGGGTGCTATTGGAAAAATCCACGAAAGCATGAAGAAGGCTCCAATAAAAGCCCACTCGTTCAGTTCCATGAACAGCACTCCTTAAAATACAATCGAACACTCAAAACCTGTGTGAAAGCGTTCTTTAACTTGGCTAAAACTCACTTGTGATAAATCGAACGAGAGTATATCGCAGCGATTGGGGCTTGGCAATGCGATTGGAAAAACAAAAATTTCATGGCGCAGGGGTTTAATTATCTACCGGAACCGCCGCTACCTGTGTTCTAAAGCCGTTGGTCAGGGTTTTGGCTTTTTCCACCTGATAAAAAATGACCAAGATGAACACCACCAAAATACCCAGCGCCAGATCCGTCTTCACTTCGGTAGAAATGCGCTGCGCCATAAAATCGGTCGCATAGTAGAAAAGCAAACTCACGACAAAATTATGTACAATCTTAGAAATGAACAAGGGCGGGGCAATTTTCTTCACCCCATATTTCACCAATGCAAGCGGAATAATCACCGTATCATCAGGGATGACGGTTGCACCCCACACAAAAATGATCACCGGAATCAGGCGTGGACGATTTTTGACCTGATAATCCACCCACCGATACAACCGGCTTTGGGTCAAATCGGGGTTTTGCGCCAAAATTTTATCGGCAATCGTATAGGAGATAATTTCACCTAAGCCCGAACCGATCCCGGAACCCAGCCCTAACAGCAGCATCATGGGCAAACTGGCCCCGTTCAGTGCCGCCGATAGCATTGGGACATTGTAGGGGACTTGAATTAGCAACGAGGAATTGCCAATGAGAGCGATAAAAAACATGCCCACAAACCCCAACCGTTCAATCCATCGGAGAAAATCGTCAAAGGTCGTGTCCAGCCATGCAAACGCATCATAATGGGCAAGCGCAACCAGACCACCCATCAACACAAAAGTCAGCAGGGCATATTTTATTTCAATGCGATAGCGATTTAGCAATAGGTTGCCTTCCAGTGTTCATCTTGGAGCAGTCGTTGATTCCAGCGTTCAAAAAAAGTGACTGCCATACGGTAGGTAAAACGTCCCCAAGCAGTGCGCGGCGGTGGCAAAATTGCACTTTGTTGGAGGTCATTTTGGATGAGGGTTTGCAATTGGGCGATGAATTCCGTGTTGCTGGTAAAAACGTTTAGTTCTTTCTGGGTTGCGCCTTCCAACTCAAACATATTTAATGAGCCAAAGGTTGCCCATCGGTCATCCACCAGCACCAATTTGGCATGGGTCATGTCGTGTTCCCCCCGAAATCCATAAATAGTGATATTCGGGTGGGTGAGATGACGGCGTAAAGTCTGTACCCAGAAGCGATAAATCCATTTGTTGCTCTGGTAGGGCAGGATGAGGCTAATTTTGACCCCGCGCCACGCCGCATCAAATAAGGCATTTTCCATTTTGTCGCCCAACAAATACGGTGATTCGATCACGATACTTTTTTCAGCACGGTCAAGCATCGCCAGAATCTCATCAAAAATCGGGTAGCGTCCCGCGCATTGGTTGAGGATGAAATCGCCATCGGGAACAGGCACATCAAAGACTGTTGTTTTACCCTGCCAAGTGGAGCAAAAGTCTTCTTTTAAATCTTGCACCAGCGTTCCCTGAATTTTGACCATAAAATCGTGCCATGCGTAGTTGTGGTCAGAAATATTAATTCCCCCCACAAAGGCCGTGTGGTCATCCATCACAATCATTTTTTTGTGGTCACGGTGCAGCATATACATCCCCAGAAATCCCGGCGGGGCAGTGCGTTGAATTTGAATCCCGTGTGCTTGCATCGTGTCCAGCAGTTGGTGGGTCTGGGCGCGTTCCTGCTGCACCTGTTTTTGTTTATGCACAAAAATCGGGTAGGTGTCGCTCAACACTACTTCGCTGTAACAATCTAGCAATACCCGCACATCTACGCCATTTTGAGCGCGGTCAATCAACAACGCAGCAAAGGCTTGCCCGCTTGCATCGCCTTCAAAGGTGGAAAATTGGACATACAAAGTTTGCTGACAGGTGGGGATGGCTTCTGCAAAAGCGCGAACAAAAGCGACTGCGCCGACCTGCAAATCAAAGGTATTGGGCATGGGCTTCCTCAATTGAACGGTCTCATTGTCGCTAAAAATAAGGTTTGTACAAGCCGGATTTGTAAAAAATGTACATGAATTTGTGGCAACACTTAGCCAGCGATGGTACTATGTGCCAGTATTCAATATTTGTTTGTGAATTGAGGAGATAAACTCTATGTCTCGCAAGTTACTTCTGGTACTTGTTTTAGTAACTTTAGTGGTAGCCACCCCTGTCTTGGCCTCCACCCGCCGTCAAGAAGAAGGTGTTGTGACGATTGCTGCTGGTGAAACAGTCAAAATTGGGCTGGCAACTGACCTGAGCAACATCATCCCCGCCCCCGGCTTGGATATTGCCCAAGGCGCTCAAGTTGCGGTGGATTTGTACAATGAAGCCGGTGGTCTGCAAGGATTCACCGTTGAACTCGTTGTTGAAGATGACCTCTGCACAGGCGAAGGCGCAACCAGTGTTGCGAACTTGTTTGCCTCTGACCCGGCCATTGTCGGTGTCGTGGGCCATGTTTGCTCCGGTGCTTCCATTCCCGCCTCTGAAATTTACGAAACCGCTCGTATTCCGATGGTTTCCCCCAGCTCCACGGCGGGTGCATTTACCAATCGTGGTTTGACCGTTACCAACCGTGTTGCCTTCAATGACAATATTCAGGGTGTGGTTGTGGGTCGTTTTATCTCCGAAGTTCTGGAAGCCGAAAATATCGTTGTGCTGCACGACAACACCAGCTATGGTGAAGGTTTGGCCTCAACGGTTGCCGCGACCTTTGAAGAACTGGGTGGTACAGTGATTACCCTTGAAGCCACTGACCCCGAAGAACAAGATTACCGTCCGTTGCTGACCGGTTTCGTTGAAGCGGCTCCTGATGTCATTTACTTGGGCGGTTACACCAACCAAGCGGCTTTGATTGTTGAACAAATGGCCGAAGTAGGTTTGGAAGACACCATCTTCTTCTCCGATGACGGTGTGTACAACCAAGATTACCTTGACCTCGCGGGCGATTTTGCCGAAGGTTCGTATGTCTCCTTTGGTTCGCAGGTTGGGAACGAAGAAGACAACGCCGAATTTGATGCCATTTACGAAGAAAAATTCGGTCAAGCCCCCGATGAACTCGGCCCCTTCCACGCCCAAGCCTTTGACTCCGCCGCTGTGATTATCACCGCGTTGGAAGCAGTGGCGACGCTGGATGATGCTGGCAACTTGGTCATTGACCGCGAAGCCCTCATCGAAGCCGTTCGCGCCACCGAAGGGTTGGAAGGTTTGAGCGGGATTATCACCTGTGACGAAAATGGCGACTGCGGTTCCGCCGTCATTTCCATTTTCCAAGCCGAAGATGGTGAATGGGTCGAAGTCGAAGTCCCCGCCGAATTGCAGGTCTCTAGCGAAGGCTAGTTTTTTCGTCAATTTGAACGAGATTTCCAGAGAGCAGGTGTCAATCTGCTCTCTTTTTTTACCAAATTGGTTGATTCAGCTTCCCTAACCCCGTATAATCCCTACCCTAATGAATTAAAAAACCTAAAAATTTTGTTGGAAGGGTGTATGCGCCGCATTTTTATACTCTTGGCTTTGATTGGTTTCCTTTTAGCCGCCTGCAATGACGGCGAGGATTCATCGGACGACTCAACCCCCTCTGAAGCTACTGAAGTTGTGCAAACGCCTCCAACCTCAACTGCAACCGTTGCTCCTGTTGAAGAAAAATTCATCAATATTGGGCTGGCAACCGACCTGAGCAATATTCTCCCCGCGCCGGGGCAAGATATTGCCCAAGCTGCCCAGCTTGCTGTTGACCAGTTTAACGAAGCGGGGGGACTCCTTGGTTATCAGATTGAACTGGTCATTGAAGATGACCGATGCACTGGCGAAGATGCAACCACGGTGGCTAATTTATTCGCCGCCGATCCGAACTTATATGCTGTTGTCGGTCATGTGTGTTCCGGTGCCTCCATTCCGGCTTCCGAAATTTACGAAGAAGCACGAATCCCGATGGTGTCGCCGAGTTCCACCGCAGCTGCTTTTACCGAACGCGGCCTAGAGGTGGTCAACCGGGTGGCCTTTAACGACAACATTCAGGGCGTGGTTGCTGCCCGGTATATCTTTAGCGAACTCAACGCCCGTAAAATTGCCGTCTTGCACGACAATTCGAGCTACGGCGAAGGACTCGCCACAACAGTCTCCGCAACTTTTGAGGAATTGGGCGGGGAAGTTGTCGAATTTGACACCATAGACCCAGAAGAGCAAGATTACCGTGCCATTCTCACCAAAATTAAAAACCGCACCCCAGACCTGATTTATCTGGGAGGCTACCAGAATCAAGCCGCGCTGCTGGTGGAGCAAATGGCAGAACTTGAAATGGGTGATGTTATCTTCTTTTCGGATGATGGGGTATATACCCAAGATTTTCTTGACCTTGCGGGCGAATTTTCTAACGGGGTGTATGTCTCCTTCGGGGCGCAGGTGGGCAATCAAACTCTCAATGATGAATTTGAACTGGCTTATGAACAGGCTTATGGTGCCGACCCCGATGATTTAGGGCCATTCCATGCCCAAGCCTATGATGCCACCAACATGATTTTACAAGCGCTGGTACAGGTCGCTGAACTGGATGCCAATGGCGAAATTGTGATTGACCGCGAAGCGCTTGTCTCGGCTGTTCGCGCTACGACCAACATGGAGGGGGTGAGTGGGATGGTGAGTTGCGATGACAACGGCGATTGTGGCACCGTGCAAATTGAAATTTTCAGGGCCGAAAACGGCACATGGGGCAAAGTCGAAGTTCCGACTGAATTGCAAGTAGGTAACTAAACCCGGACAATTTTGCTGGTTATGCGGGCGGGAATCACTTGCGGAGGCTCGCTTGTCCCCGCCCCTACCAAATCCAAATATTTACTGTTGATGGACTTAGCTTTACCTATAGAAACTGTCTGTAAGGTTATTGCCAAAGAAGGCAAAAACTTCTTAAAAATGAGGAAAATTTTATGGTTGTTGTGATGGAGTTTGCATGACGGCGGTCACATTTCAAGAAAGGTTGGCGCGGCTGGATGCCGTCAAGTTAAGCGCCCGCTATCTATCTTACAGTATTATCTTCGGCTTTTTCAGGATTTTGTGGGTCATTGGCGAAAGTTCCGGCCTGTTCGGAACCCCTGCCCCGCAGTGGACGTTGGATGTTCTGGATATTTTAGGCATCATTCAATTGGTGCTAACCGTCTTGGGGGCGCTGGTATTTGTTGAAATTTACCGCCGCTTAACCGATAACTCTAACCGTCCCATAGCCCCACTGATTTTAAATTTTGCCGGGGCGATTCTGATGTTGGCGTTTGTTTTACGGGTCGTCTATGTGACAGAGAACGAGCCTTCCGGTTTTGTTACATGGGCAAGTTTAGCAGTCAACGGTGTGATTCGCGGGGGTGTTTATGCGCTGATTGCACTGGGCTATACCCTTGTTTACGGCATCTTGCTGATGATTAACTTCGCACATGGCGAGGTGATGATGTTTGGGGCATATGCAGGGTATTTTGCCATGCAGTACCTCATCAGCAGTGGCGAACGTAGTTTTGAATCTGGCGCGGCAGTCATGGCAAGTTTTGTCGTGCCGCTAATGATTGGCGTTTTGTTTTTACCTCTGGATAAACTTGCTGAAGGCTACAATGAGCGCAAAGGGATTAATTTCCAAGCCCCTTCATGGTTGTTTACCTTTATGTCATTGCCGGTGCGCTTTTTAATCGGTTTGGCGATTGGCTATGGAGCGCTGGTGGGCTTGGGTGGTTATGCCCCGCAATTTTACCTGCTGGTGATTACCCTCGTCGGGGTTTTGTTTGTGATGCTGGTGGGGATGACTGTTTCAATGCTGCTGTCCATTTTATTGGAAAAGGTAGCCTACCGACCTTTGCGGAGCGCCCCGCGTCTTGCACCCCTGATTAGCGCGATTGGGGCCTCCATCTTTTTACAGCAGGTTGCCCTGCGGGTGTTTGGCCCTAACCGCAAAACCTATGAACGAATTAGCCTGCTCAACGACCCGCAGAATTTCAAAATCGATCTGGGTAATCTGGGCGTGTTAAACATCAGCATCGTCGGGACAGCCATTGTGATTACCTCGATTGTCCTGATGGCAGGGCTGTACTTCATTGTGCAGTACACCAAAATGGGCAAGGCGATGCGGGCGGTGGCAGAAAACAAACAAACCGCTGCCTTGATGGGTATTAATGTAGACCGCGTAATTGTTTTTACCTTCATGTTAGGGGCATCGATGGCGGGTGCGGGCGGGGTCTTGTTGGGGCTACGCGGAGACGATATTGACTTTCGTTTCGGTTTTACCCCCGGCCTCAAAGCCTTTACTGCGGCGGTCTTGGGTGGGATTGGTAACATTCCCGGCGCGATGTTCGGTGGATTTTTTCTGGGTCTGGTCGAAGCGCTCGGCCCGCAAATGCTTGGGATTGATTTTAAATGGCAAAACGTCATCGCGTTTAGTTTGCTGGTGTTGGTGCTGATTTTCCGTCCCACCGGGATTCTGGGCGAACGGACAGAAGGAAAGAAGGTCTAACATGCAGCCGTGGAATAACAGTCTCAAAACGGGGTTTGGGCTGGGTTTAGGCTTGATTTTCCTGTGTCTGATTGGTTTGCCTTCGGATGACAGCGAACAGCTTGCCCGTTTGACCCTGCCAGTCTTTTTGCTGCTCACCTTTTACATGGCATGGCGCACCACGCGCACGATTCCGCTGAACAATTGGCGGGGGTGGGTGAGCGCATCGCTGTTACAAGGATTTGTCGCCGGGGCGGTGCTGCTGTCATTTCTGGCGCTCATCAACAGCTGGCACGCCAAAAATATTGATGTCCAGCGCGAGTTGTTCGACAAAATGAACACCTATCCGATTCAGGTGCTGTCGGGTGTGCCAGAGGAAGAACTTTTCCCGCAGCCCGACCCCAATCCCCTGACGGGAGAATATGATGACGATGTGCAACTTCGTACTGACCCCATGCGTCTGTCGTTTGAGGAAAAATACGCGATTTTCACGCTTGGCGGGCTGCATGTTGGTGGGTTGATTGGGCTGGCAGCCTTGTTGGTGAATGTTTCGTTCTGGGGAGCAGCCGCCAATAACCTTGCCCGTCGTGTGGATTGGGCAACTCTGCGCCAGCAAATGAATACCCGTTTGCAAGCTGGATCGCTGCCCGAAGTCTGGCATTGGTTGATTTTATCCCTGCCGATGATTTTATTTTTCATCTTCTGGCTGACTGTCTCGCACAATCTGGATACCTTTGGCAGCGAAGATGACCTTTATCCCGTCAATATTAATTCTCTGCTCAACCTGAGTTCCGAATCGCTCATTGACGGAGTGAGTATCCAATTGGCGATTGGGTTTGCGATTATCATTAGTGGGATTATCGCCCTGCGCCGCGCCCGCCCCACGCCTTCCGAACTGCCGTATTTTACACGGGTCGGCATTTGTATTGCGGTGGTGGCGGTGATGGTCTTTTTTGCCCTGTGGCGCATTGACGCGCACAATTTGCGCTTCATTTTGCCCGGCTTGGAGGACATCAGCGACAAAACCATTTCGATGTTTGTGATCTGGCTGATGGGGGTTGCCGGGGTGACTTTAGCCGCGCTTGGCAATCAGCGACCTGAGCGTTTTGAATTGGTTTTTGTGACTCTTGTAGGTTTGGCGGCGGTGCTGGTGATTCCGTTATATATGAACCAGTATCAAACCTTTATTATGGGACGTGTCGCGCTTGCCATCATGTTCGGTTTAGGGCTGAATATCGTGGTGGGGTACGCGGGGCTGCTGGATTTGGGCTATGTGGCTTTTTATGCCATCGGTGCGTATACCTTCGCCTTCATTGCCCTTGAAAATGACCAGTCCAAATTTACCCGCGAACGGCTGAATGATTTAGGTTGGGCGCTCACGCTCGGTCTGGTGATTGTTCCGCTTGTGGCACTGGCAGGGGTGCAATACTGGAAAATGCGACGGAACGCCGCCCCAACCGAGACAAAATCTGCCCCGCCGATTTATATGAGCATTCTGCTGGTGGTGGTCGCCGTGGGGGTCACGCTGCTGGTGCGTGAGATTTTGCAATCCGCCGGCGCATTTGACGGTGTATATGCCTTTTCTTCCTTCCTGATTTCTATTCCTGTAGCCATGAGTGTGGCTGCGTTTACAGGTATTTTGCTGGGGATTCCGGTACTGCGTTTGCGTGGCGATTACTTAGCCATTGTGACGCTTGGCTTCGGGGAAATCATCAGTTTGGGGTTAAAAAATCTGGACAGCACCACAGGCGGGCCTTCCGGCGCGATTGGGATTCCCAAAGCCGTGCCTTCTGGCACACCCACCGACATCAGCAACTTGACTATGCTGTATCTGGCATTGGTAGGGGCTGCACTGGTCGTGATGGTGTCGTTCCGTTTGCGCGATTCGCGTTTGGGGCGGTCATGGTTGGCGATGCGAAGTGACGAAGACATTGCCCAAGCGATGGGGATTAATCTGGTCAATACCAAGTTGCTGGCTTTTTCCATCGGGGCGAGTTTTGCGGGGTTGGCGGGGATGTTGTTTGCGTCGCAGCAAAATTCCATTTTCCCGGACGACTTTGGCTTGGAAGTCTCGATTAACGTGCTGGCTACCGTCATCATCGGTGGGATGGGGAGTATTCCGGGGGTGGTTGTTGGGGCAATCGCGCTGATTGGTTTGCCCGAACTGCTCCGCCCCATTGCCGATTATCGGATCATGTTTTTTGGCCTGCTGCTGATTTTCACGATGGTTGCTCTGCCCAATGGTCTGATGCCTTCGCCCACGCCAGCGCTGGAGGATGAAGCCCGCCGCTTGACGAAAGAAAGTAACAAACATGAATAAATCTTTAATGCTGGATGTTCGCAGCATCACCAAACGTTTTGGCGGGCTGACTGCCGTTTCTACCGCCAGTATGCAAATTCCGCCGCGCACAATTGCCAGTTTGATCGGGCCAAATGGGGCGGGCAAAACCACCTTCTTCAACTGCGTAACGGGATTTTATAAACCGGAAGAAGGCGAGATTATATTTAATGGTCGTCCGATTCAGGGGTTACGTCCTGACCAAGTGATGGGTATGGGCATTGCCCGCACCTACCAGAATATTCACCTGTTCAACAACATGACCGTTCTGGAAAATATCATGGTGGGGATGCACAGCCGCTTACATGCGGGGCCCTTGGGGGCAGTTGCCCGCCATGCGGACAACCACCGCGAAAGCCGGGAAAGTCGCATCAAAGCCTATCAACTTTTGGAATTTATCGGCTTAACCGGGTTTGGCGATGCGCTTTCAACCAATCTGGCCTATGGGATGCAGCGCCGTTTGGAAATTGCCCGCGCCCTTGCGAGTGACCCCCAACTCCTTTTGTTGGATGAACCCACCGCAGGCATGAATCCGCAGGAAACGACGGAAATGATTGGTTTTATTAAAAGTTTGCGGGATGAACTTGGCCTGACAATTTTCCTGATTGAGCATGACATGAACTTGGTGATGAATGTCTCCGACAACATCACCGTTTTGGACTATGGCAAAGTCATTGCTGATGATGTCCCTGATGCCATCCGTGCCAATCCGCGTGTGATTGAAGCCTACCTGGGTAGCACATTGGAGGAGGCGTAATCATGGCGATGCTTGAAGTCAAGGATATCCATACTTACTATGGCAAAATTCACGCGCTCAAAGGCGTGTCGCTCACGGTTGAAGAAGGCGAAATTGTCACCCTCATCGGCAGCAACGGGGCAGGCAAAACCACCACCCTGAACAGTATTTGCGGACTTTGCCGTCCAGCACAGGGACAAATCATTCTCAACGGCGAGGACATTACCCAGTCTCGTCCGCATGATATTGTTGAACGGGGCATCGGACAAAGCCCCGAAGGACGCAAAATTTTCGCCCGCATGTCTGTTCGTGAAAATCTGGAACTTGGCGCGTATACCCGCAGCGATGCCGATGGGATTCAGAAAGACATGGACTATGTTTTTTCGTTGTTCCCCCGTTTGAAAGAACGCGAAAAACAAGCCGGTGGCACGCTTTCCGGCGGCGAACAACAGATGCTGGCGATTGGACGAGCATTGATGGCACGTCCCAAAATTTTGCTGTTAGATGAACCGAGCATGGGTCTTGCCCCTATGTTGGTACAGGAAATTTTCAAAATCGTGACCTATTTGAATCAGCAGGAAAAAACGACCATTTTGCTGGTCGAGCAGAACGCCCAAATGGCCTTAAAAGTTGCGCATCGGGGGTATGTTTTGCAAACCGGGCAAGTGGTCATGGCGGATGAGGCGGCAGCACTCGCGGCGAATGAAGATGTTCGCGCTGCCTATCTGGGGGGACATTAAACCATGCGACGGATTGCCATTTTATTGATTCTTCTACCGATTGCGCTGGTTGCCTGTCGTCCTGACCCCAAAAGTGAAGCGGCTGACCTTGCCAAAAAATTTCCCGAAGAAATTGGCGGTTGGGAAGCGGATGAGGATTTGCTGGAACTCACCGCCGAAAATATCTCCAACATCGGGCATGTCACCATCATTTACGAAGGGGATGACGATGCGTTTGCCTATATCAGCATTGAGGTCTATGCCACTGAAACCGCCGCCGATGTTGCCATTGCAGAAAAACTCCGCAATTGGCAGTTGCAGGGCGCACGCTTCGCGGAATTTGAACTTGAATATGAGGACGACAACCCGCTTGATGGTGAAGAAATTGAACGGGCGGTCTTTCCCGGTGGGGTATTGGCCTATCGTCAATCTGAAAATGCAGTGGTCACGCTGACCGTTATTCCTGCCGAACCATCTGAAATTGCCGAAGACGCGCTTTTCCCGCTTCTGGAAACTGTGGTTGGCGTGGTCGTCAACAGCGAAGATTAAATCATGAATGGGCAGGCATCGCTCCTGCCCATCTCACACAAAATCCCCCTTGTGCTTGAAATCCTCAAAATTCTGTTAGAATTAAATTTTAATTTGGCGAGAGTAAAAGTGGGGTTGCCATGCCGCTGTCACCGGGAGAGCAAGTCAAAACATATATTATCGGTATGATGGTCGGACGGGGAGGCTTAGGCGAAGTTTACCAAGCCTTCAACGCAAAGGGGGAACGGGTCGCGCTCAAAATCATGCGGGAAGAATTGGCAAGCGATCCACAGTTCCAGAACCGCTTTGTCCGTGAAATTCGCCTGATGCAAGCGGTGGTGCATGAAAATATCGTCCCCATTTTAGACTATGGTTTTCACAACAACACCTTGTTCATGGTCATGAAATTTATTGACGGAACATCCTTACTGCGCCTGATGAATCGCCAGCCTTTTTCCCCGGCGGCGGTGTGGCATGTCCTGCGGGATATTGCCCCGGCGGTCAATGCAGGTCATCAGAAAGACATCATTCACCGGGATTTAAAACCGGATAATGTGCTGGTTGAAGGGCATGGCAAAACGCTCAAATTTTATCTCGCCGATTTCGGTCTCTCCAAGCGTCCCGGCGTGGATACCACCCTCACGGAACGTGGGGTAGGGGTGGGGACATGGGAATTTGCCCCGCCAGAAATGGTACGAGGGGAAGTGGCTGACCCGCGCAGCGATGTGTACAGTCTAGGGGTGATGACCTATCAGATGCTGGTAGGACAGCTGCCTTTTGAAGATCGAAATACCTACAACCTCATCAAAATGATTACGGAAGCGCACCCGCCTCTACTTACCCTTTTGAATCCCGAATTTCCCGTTGGATTAGAAGCTGTGGTGCTGCGGTCTATCGCCAAATCGCGGGATGACCGTTACCCTTCTACGCTTGATTTCGCTAAAGCCTTTTACAACGTTTTAAAAGACCTGCCCGATGAAGTGCGTGGAAAAAGTTACTGGCAATCCGCATGAAAACTTATTCCGGTCAAACTATCAAAAATTACCTGATTGGTGCGTTGTTGGCGCAGGGCGCGACAGGCGATGTCTACCAAGCCCGCAGTGTGACGGGGCAGCAGGTTGCTATCAAAATTTTGAATGACAAACTTTCCGAAGATGGAGAATTTCAGCAACGTTTTATCCGTGAAATTCGTCTGACCATCGCCTTGACTCATGATCACATCGTACCAATTTTGGATTTTGGCTACGAAAACGATGCGCTTTTCATGGTCTCCAAGCTGATTCATGGGTCATCTTTAGCCGAGCGAGTCAAAAAACACCCGCCCACGCTAGCCGAAGTGGGTATCATCATTCAGCATATTGCCCCGGCGGTTCATGCCGGACACCAACAGGGTATCATCCACCGCGATTTAAAACCCGGCAACATCCTTTATGATGAAATCGAGAAAAAATACTACCTTTCCGATTTTGGGTTTTCCAAACGTCCCGGTATCGATAGCAACCTCACAGATGTTGGTATTGCCGTCGGCACACCCAATTATATTTCCCCGGAGGCGATCGTTGGTGAAAATTTGGGCGCTCACAGTGATGTTTATAGCTTTGCGGTGATGGTGTATGAACTTTTGGTGGGGGTGCTACCCTTCCAACAAAAACAAATTTATGATCTCTCGATGGCACATATGCAAGTTCCCCCGCCCCGTATGTTCATTCATGCGCCGGACTTTCCTCTGGAATTGGAAACCGTTGTGTTAAAAGGCTTGGCAAAAAAGCCGGAAGAACGTCACCCCTCCATGTTGGCCTTTGCGAGCGACTATGCGGATGCCCTTGCCGAATTTCCCACTGACATCCAGCAAAAGTCCTTCTGGAAAACAGGCTGAGGTAACATGCCTTCGGCCTGTAATAGCGCAGATTGAAAAAGTAACGTCGAGAATCGCGTCATTCCCACAGTTTCCGACACTTTTGGGGTTTTGCCCCATCATTTTCCGCTTATGTTGTGAAAAGTGTGGGAAAAAGTATGGGAAAGTGTGGGAGTTGACCGTTTATTATCAGGCGGTTTGTTAAAGTACGCCTTTAGGATGACTGAAAAAGAGGCACACATCTTGCAAATTCATCCTATTCACGCTTACAGAAACTCAGGTTCAATTGTTTGCAAGCCGACAACACGGCAATATAATTAAGCCGAATTGCAAATCTTATTGCAGGAGCAATCGTTTATGAAAAATTTACGCAATTTCCTCGTAATTTTGGTGGTGGTGCTGGCGGCGCTGCCTTTCACCGTTACCGCCCAAGACACTCCCCAAATTGGTTTGTGGGAAGCCTGTGAAGCCCCAACTTTGACAGGGGAAATCAACATTGGGGTCACTTTTTCATTGACCGGTGGTGCGTCTGTCTATGGCAATCCGCAATTGCAAGCTGTGCAACTCGCCCTCGATGAAATCAATGGAAGCGGTTACTTGGGGGAAGCAACCCTTGTCGCCGTGGTCGAGGACAGTGGTTCAGATGTCGAAACCGCGCAATCGGCTGTGACCAAATTGGTGGAAGAAGACCAAGTACCCGTCATCATTGGCCCGACTCTCTCCAACCAAGCGCTGGCAGCCAACCCGATTGCCCAAGAAGCCGGTGTGTTGGTGTTGGGTGTGAGCAATACCCGCAGCAACTTGGAAACCGACATTGGCGATTTTTACTTCCGTGACAGCCTGCCTGAGTCCAAAGTGATTCCCGGCACGATTGCCCAAGCCACCGAAATTCTTGGTTTAGAAAATGTCGCTATCATGTACAGCGATAATGATGAATTTACGGTGAGCGGGTACGAAGTGTTTGTCGAATCGCTGGAAGCGAATGAAGTCAATATCGTGGCAGAAGAAACCTTTGCCACCGGGGACACCGATTTCAACGCCCAACTGACCAACATCATCGCGCTCGAACCGGATGCGATTGTTGTTTCGGCATTGGCAGCAGAAATTGTTCCCCTGCTGCAACAAGCCCGCGATTTAGGCTACACTGGCCCGATTATTGGCGGGAACGGCTTTAACACGCCCGGTATTGCTAATCCTGACACCGGTGCAGGTGACGCGGCAAATGGTGTGATTGTTGGGGGGGCATGGAATATTGCCCGTCAGAATGATCTCAGCGTGGCCTTTAGCGAAGCCTACGAAGCTGAATATGGCGCTGCTCCTGACCAATTTGCTGTGCAAGCCTATACGGGTGCATGGCTGGTTGCAACGGCGATTCGCTGCGCCGACTCTCCTGAATCAGCGGCGATTCGGGATGCTATGAAAGGCATTCAAGATTTTGAAAGCCCGCTTGGAAGTTTCTCTTTTGATGACGAAGGCTTACCGGAACATGAACCTGTTGCCCAGATTATCGTGGACGGGGCCTATCGCTTCCTGACCGCCGAAGAAGCATCGGCTGTTTTTGGCGAGTAAATAATTACTCTTGTAGGGGTGGGTCTGTGACCCACTCTCTCTTTATCTTAGAATAATTTTTGAGGCTACCTGTGAATTTCCGCACGCTGCTCTATCTTCTTTCGGCGATTTTTTTAGGTTTTCTCATCCCCTATCTAATTGCACGATACATTCTTGGTGAAGAAGTCCTGAACCCGGAGCAGCAGTTGGTCAACGCCATGTGGCGCGGCAGCATTTACAGCCTGTTTGCGCTGGGGTATGCCCTCATTTTTAGCATTTTAGGGTTGCTCAATTTAGCCCATAGTTCCGTTTTCATGTGGGGGGGCTACATCGGTTTAATGTCTGTCCTCAAACTCGATTTTCCTCTCTGGCTTGCGTTGCCTGTGGGGATGCTCGGCGGGGGATTGGTGTCGGTTGCAGTCGATGTTTTTGCCTTTATGCCCCTGCGCCAGCGGAATGCCCCGCGCATTTCGCAACTTATCAGCAGCATCGGGGCATCGGTCATTTTACTCAGTTTAGCCACGCTGGTTTTTTCTTCCACCCCGCAGCAGTTCACTAAAGACAGCATCAATGCGCTGCCCGGCGAAGCGGATGCGCCTGTTCAGCAGCTTTTAGAGAGCGCCGATATTCGCGTCACCCCTATTCAAATTTTTATTTTTCTCATTCCCATCCTTTTGATGTTTTTGCTTGAATACATGGTCAACCAGATGAAAATTGGCAAGGCCATGCGGGTAGTGGCTTTTAATCCGCGTATTGCCCGTTTGTTAAGCATCAATGTGGGCAATATTTTCGTTTTTACCTTTTTTCTGTCGGGGGCGTTGGCAGGGGCAGCCGGTGTTTTGCAAGGGCTGGCCTTTAACATGACTCCATTCATGGGGGCAAACATCGCACTCAAGGGTTTAACGGTCATTGTATTGGGGGGGATGGGCAATATTCGTGGCGCAGTGGTCGGTGGCTTTCTGGTTGCCAATCTCGAAATTATGAGCATTGGCTTGGGTTATAGCTGGTTGACCGATGCGGTGGTGTTTTCTGCCCTCTTTTTAATTTTACTGATTCGTCCACAGGGCTTGCTTGGCGAGTCCGGCAAGATTCGAGCCTAAAACTTTATGGATGCAATTTTCGATTTTCTCGCCCCGATTGGCATTAGCGAAATCAATTTCCAGTTCATGGTGATTGCGGCTATTTTGGGATGCAGCATTTACATGACGCTGTATGGCGGTATGTTCTCACTGGCAAACGCGGGATTCATGGCAATTGGTGCGTATACCAGCGTTGTTTTAACCCAGCGTTATGACTGGCCTTTTCTCATGTCCATTTTAGCGGGGACAATCGCGGCGGGTCTGATTGCGGTGGTCGTGGGTGCGCCTGTACTGCGTCTGAATGATATTTATCTGGCAATTGCGACGATTGGGTTTGGCGAAGTGGTGGTGGTGTTAATCCGCAATTTTGACCGCATTTACGCCGAAATTTTTGATGAAAAAATTGAAATTACGGGCGGGGGCAAAGGCATCAAAAATATCCCCGTCGAAACAGAAACCCTGCATTTAATCCTTTTTCTGTTCATCATCATGTATTTTCTCTATCGGATGCAGCATTCCCGCTTCGGACGTGCTTTGGCAGCCATCCGTCAGGACGAGACCGTTGCCGCCAATCTGGGCATCAACGTGGTCTATTATAAAAATATGGCCTTCATTATTGGGGCGATGATCGCGGGGTTGGCTGGCGGATTAAACGGACATTTAACCCGTGTCATTGAGGCCGATGATTATGGCTTTGAGCGTGCCGTGACTATTCTGAGTTATGCGGTTTTGGGCGGTACAACGATTTTCATTGGCCCGGTGGTTGGCGGCATGACGCTTCGTTATTTGCCAGAACTGCTGCGGCGCTTAAAAGTTCTGGGGCTGGTTGGTAGCATTGTTGGGCGCGACTTAACCAATGAACAAGCGGCGGTGGATGGGGTGATTAATGGCCTTGTGCTGATTATTTTTATCGTGTATTTGCCCGGTGGTTTGGCTGACCCGCAGTTGTGGCAAGGCATTTATAAACGCCTGCGAGGATTACGCGCCTCTCCACAGAAAGCGCCTGACTATGCTTGAGTTACAGGGAGTCGCACGGCAGTTTGGCGGGTTAGCCGCTTTGGACGGGGTGAAGATGACCGTTCCCAAAGGCAAAGTCGTCGGGTTAATCGGGCCGAATGGGGCGGGCAAAACCACGCTCATCAATTGTGTCAGCGGCCTTGACCATCCCACCGACGGGACGATTACCTTTGCAGGCAGTCCCATTGAGCAAAAAGCTCCCCATCAAATTACGGCCCTAGGCATGGCACGTACCTATCAAAATATCCGTCTGTTTGGCGAGCTGACCGTGCTGGAAAATATCATCATTGCCCAGCACAAACTCGGCAAAGCCAATTTGCTGGAATCGTTGTTTCAACTTCCGCGCCACCGCCGCGAACTGCGACAACACACCCACCGCGCCCAAGAACTTTTAAATCGCTTTGGGTTGGCTCAATTTCAGGCTGATCGTGCAGGGAGTCTTCCTTATGGCGACCAGCGCCGTTTGGAGATGGTACGCGCCTTGGCAACCAATCCCCAGTTGATTTTGCTAGACGAACCCACCGCCGGCATGAATCCGGTAGAAACGCATGATTTTGGCGAACAAATTTTAAAGCTACGCGCCGATGGCCTCACCTGCGTCGTTATTGAACATGACATGTCGCTCATCTCTCAAGTCTGTGATGAAGTCTATGTCCTCAATTTCGGGCAAATCATCGCACATGGCACAGTCGCCGAAGTGCAGAGTAATCCTGATGTCATCGAAGCCTATCTGGGCAAGGAGGGGTAATGCTCCGTGTAGAAAATTTGCAAG
Source organism: uncultured Anaerolineae bacterium (assembly GCA_964639245.1). Lineage (GTDB taxonomy): Bacteria > Chloroflexota > Anaerolineae > Aggregatilineales > J027 > SB15. The sequence continues at coordinate 11,701 of CAZXCU010000004.1, read as the reverse complement.
TCAACTATGGGGCAATCGCTGCGCTGCGTGGTATCTCCTTCAAGGTCGAAAACGGACAGGTCGTGACCCTCATCGGCGCAAATGGGGCAGGCAAAAGCACCACCCTCAATACCCTGAGTGGACTGCTCAAACCGCGTGCAGGCAAAGTTTTTTTTGAAAATCAGGACATCACCGCCAAACGTGCGGACATCATCAGTCAGCTTGGGCTGGTTCAGGTTCCCGAAGGCCGTTTGATTATCGCACCCATGACCGTACAGGAAAATTTAGCAATGGGTGCGTACAAACGGACTGATGCAGACATTCAAGCCGATATTGAAAAGGTCTTTGAGCGTTTTCCCCGCCTCAAAGAACGGCGCAAACAAAAAGCTGGCTCATTAAGTGGTGGAGAACAACAAATGCTCGCCGTAGGCCGCGCCTTGATGATGCGCCCCAAACTCATCATGCTGGATGAGCCAAGTATGGGACTCGCTCCCATGTTGGTCAACGAAGTCTTTAATATCATCCGTGAAATCAAGGCACAGGGAACAACCATTTTGCTGGTCGAACAAAATGCCCGTAAAGCCCTTCAAGTCGCTGATTATGCCTATGTCCTTGAACGTGGCACGATTGCGCGGGAGGGAATCGCCGCTGACCTGCAACATGATGCTGAAGTCATTCGTGCTTATCTGGGCTAAATCACGGTCACTACCCATGCTTCCCATCCTTCCTGTGAAGAAATCATCCGTGGGAAATGGGCGGGGTAATTTTCCATCAGCCATCTGCCGCGAGCTTTGATGAGGGTCAGGTCATGGGGCAGGTGGCTAGATTCAAAATCGCGCAGCCACGCGGGTTTAAATGGCATAAAATAGGTATTCGAGGCAGTAATCGCCAATCCCAGAATGAGGCTCATGCCAAAAATCACCGACCACCAGCCAAAGGAACGAATGACCAGAGCCGAGAGAATCGCCAAACCAACCAAAAGGGTGCTGGTGTTGTTGCGAATAATCATCATCCAGCGCAGTTCGGAGGCAAAATACAATTCACGGTTACGCCCCATATAAAATTGAATGATGGGGTTCAATTGATACAGACTGGGCAGCACCAGCCCCAAACCGATAATGGCAATCAGTCCTGAAATAAGCATGTCCGTTCCTTTAGATCACAGCAGACACCCACATATCCCAACCTTCATTATTCCGTACAATCTGCGGAAAGGTACGGGGATAATGTTCCAGAAAAAATTGTCCTCTTTGTTTAATATACGTAATTTCTTGGCGAGAGTGTTCTTTTTCAAACCGACATACCCACGCGGGGTGCAACCATGGCAAAACAAACAGGGCAAAGGGTATCCAGAACAGGAGCAGGAAAACACCACCCAACAGAAAACCCGTCAGAAATCCACCCAAACCAATGACCAGAAAAAATCCATCATAATAGGCTTTCTCATACCATTTACGCTGGTCGGAGTCACCAAAATATAATTCCCGGCGACCCCCAAGAAAATATTGAAAAACGGGGAAAAAGCTATAGACCCCATAGGTAAACATGGAAAATCCTACCACCCGCGCAAGGGCGGTGTTGTCCAATAAAAGCCCGATGAGACCATAACACATGGTTTACAACCCCGCTTTGATGGCTTGAGCAATTTCCTGATTAATGCCTGCCACGGCAGTCAGTTGTTCCACGCTGGCCTCTCGAATTGCCTGAATGTCATTGTTAAAGGCTTTGAGCAGGGCTTTTCGCTTGGCCGGGCCAATACCGGGAATGGTTTCTAGCTGGCTGGCGAGGCCGGCTTTCTGGCGCTGGTTGCGGTTGGCGGTCACAGCAAACCGATGGGCTTCATCGCGCACACGCTGTAAAAGCTGCAAGGCGCTGCTGGTGCGTGGCAGCAGAATCGACTCGGATTTTTCCGGCAGAAAAACTTCCTCAATCCGCTTGGCAAGGCTGGCAATTGGCACTTGGTCGCGCAGATGAAATTCATCCAGCACTTCCACCGCCACATTCAACTGGCCTTTGCCGCCGTCAATCAAGAGCAAATCGGGCAACATCCGCCATGTTTCCTCGTTATCGGTTTTGCCCGGCGCAATCACCGCCTCCTCCGATTGCCCATCCACATAGCGTTTGAAGCGGCGGGTCAGGGCTTCGCGCATCGAGGCAAAATCATCTGGCCCCTCGTGAGCAATCGTCTTGATATTAAACTTACGATATTCACTTTTCTTGGGCGCTCCCTGTACAAAGACCACACGGCTTGCCACCGTCGAAGTTCCTTGCAAGGTGCTGATGTCATAACACTCAATCCGATTGGGCGGGGCGGGCAGATTTAACGCTTCTTGCAAATCATTGAGCGCGTTTTCTTGGCGGTGGGTATCGTTTGCCCATTGGGCTTCAAGCAGGGCAAGCTGTTCTTTGGCGGTTTCTGCCGCCCGATTGATGACTTTGATTTTCTCGCCTCGCTGCGGAACAATTAATTTGACCGCTTTGCCATCGCGTTTTTCCTTGAGCCACTCGGTCAGGACTTTGGAGTCGGTGGGCATGGCGGGTAAGAGAATTTCGGGCGGAACGATCCCGGCTTGGTTGTAATATTGCGTGATAAAACTGTCGATGATTTCGGCTGCCTGCTCAAATTCGACATTTTCTAGCGGGAAGGCTTCGCTGGCAATCATCCGTCCCTTGCGAATGATAAAAAGCTGAATCAGGGCGTTGTATTCGCCCTGTGCCAACCCGACGACATCAAAATTGGCATCAGAATCTGCCACAAGATATTGACGGGTCAGAATGCGTTCAAGGGCTTTGATTCGGTCTCGCATCATCGCGGCCCGTTCAAAATCCAGATTTTCAGCAGCTTGTTCCATCTTGGTACGCAGTTCTTCGATAATTTCTGTCCCGCCGCCCTCTAAGACACTCATCAAAGCGTCAATATTGGCACGATAGTCGGTTTTATTTTGTTTGCCAATACACGGCCCACCGCACAAATGAATATCGTAGTACAGGCAGGCGCGTTCATCATTCCCGGTGATGTCTCTATCGCAGGTGAGATAAGGAAAAGCGCGGCGCAGGGCTTCTAGGCTGTTTCGCAGCGCCCACACCGACGCATATGGCCCAAAATAGCGGTTGCCATCCCGCCGATTAATGCGGCGAGTCATTTCGACTCTGGGAAAATCATCTTTTAAGCGCACGATGATATAGGGATAACGTTTGTCATCTTTCCAGACGATGTTAAAACGCGGGTGGTGCGCGTTAATCAACTGGGCTTCCGTGTTCAGCGCGACGAGTTCATTTTCGAGGATAATAATTTTGATGTCCTCGATTTGTTCGCGCATTTGCACGACTTTGGGGTCACGGTTGCTTGGCTGAAAATAAGAACGGACACGGTTACGCAGGTTTTTGGCTTTACCCACGTAAATGACCCGCCCTTTTTTATTGATCATCTGATACACCCCCGTGCTGGTCGGGAGGTTATTCAAAATGTGCTGAATGTGTTCGGGTGCTGTGTACATAGACCGTTAGTTTTACTGAATTTTTTGGTAGTTTTGTCCATTTTACCAAGAATTCTTATATACTGAATAATTATCTCTCCGTCGTTGCTAGATCAGATTGTGTGGTATATTCACCGTCGGGATAAAGGGGAAGCTATGAAGGGGAATCTAGAGTCGCTTTACAGTGCCTTACAAAGTGAACATTTGCTGCTTTCGCTGTTGGATGCTGCCTCACAAGCCATTTTGATTACCGACCACACCGGAAAAATTATCCTCGCCAATGAACGTGTCGCTGATGTTTTTGGGTATGATGCAGACGAACTCATTGAGTCCACCCTCGAAAATCTGCTGCCCGAAACCATGCGTCAGATGCACCGCCGTCACTTCAAAAAATATCTGGAACACCCCTACATACGATCCATGGGACATGGCATGAATCTTCATGCCCGCCACAAAGACGGCACCTTGTTTCCGGTGGAGATTGGCTTGAGTCATATCCAAACGGAGGATGGAATGCTGGTGATGGCATTAGTGACAGACATCAGCCAGCGAAAATCTCTTGACGAAGCGATTCTCAAAAATGAACGACTGCGTGGAGAATTGGATAAAGAACGGGAACTGCGCCGTGTCAAAAGTGCCTTTGTGACGATGGTGACACACGATTTTCGCAACCCTCTGAATGTTATTCGTCTCGAAGCTGACCTGCTACAACACAAATATGAGCAGTTATCCCCGGAAAAGCGCGAAAAACATTTTGCCAACCTGCGGGAAAGCATTGACCGCATCAACCATATGATTGACCAGATGATGGCGATGGGCAAGGTAGACACCGGGCAAATGCCCTTTGAACCCAACTTTGATGATTTGCAGGCGTTTTGCGAAAAATTGGTGGACACCCTGCGAATGGTCATGGACACCAGTTATCAGGTGGAGTTTTATTATGAGGTGGAACGCCCCACCCAAATTTTTGACCGTAATTTGCTCCACCATATTTTGACCAATTTGCTCTCGAACGCAGCGAAATATTCCCCCGAAGGTGGCACGATTCAACTAGAAGTTATGGAGGATGAAAATTTTTTGATTTTCAATGTCCGCGATCACGGTATCGGGATTCCACCAGCAGAATTAGAGCATCTGTTTGAACCCTTTAGCCGCGCTGGAAATGTGGGCAAAATCCCCGGCACTGGCTTGGGGTTGTCCATTGCGAAGGGCTATACCGAACTTCACGGCGGCACCATTACCTGTCACAGCCGTGAGAATATCGGGTCAACTTTTACAGTACGCATACCCAAACCGCATTTACCCCCCGCCGATTAGGTGAAATTGGCATCCAGCAGCGGGTCTAAATGACCGGCGACTTCCAGACCGGCATAGCGTCCTTTGCCTTGAAAAACAACCTTGTCCCGCGTGAGGTTAATCAGACGCACCTCAACAGAGGCCGTCAAACTTTCAACCACCCGTTCCAGCATCCCCACACGATAGGGGGCTTTGAGCAATCCGCCATTGGCTCGTTGGGCATTGATTTCTAATTGATATTTCGCGCCATGGGTACGCCCGACCAGTTGCCACTGCACATTCGTATCGGTCAGATGCAAATTTTTGACTTTGGCTCCGGTATAGGTCGCAAAACGGTAGAGCCGACCATCATGCCAGAAAACCGATAAAAACCCGCGAAAGGTCAAACCAAAATTGGGAATCATGGCAATGGATACCATGAGACTGGTGCCACGCTGTTCAAAATGATTGGTTTGCAGCCAGATATAGCCACTTGGGAACGATGCTCCCCAATCTTTTTCGATATATCCCCGTCCACCGTCGAATTGAAGTGGCAGCCCATTCACAACCCATTCGCCGCTGAGGTTGTGGTCAAGACTCACCAAGCCATGGTTGCATTCCATGAAAGGGAGATAGGAAAACGGCCCCATAATTCCCGGCGCATAGAGTGAGGCCGGCCAGCCGTGCAAATTTTCAAACCCCACTTTTCCCTGTAAGGTGAGGTCAGGGCTTTCAATGTCCAACGAAATTTCACGGGCGCTAAACCGACTCTTGCCCACCTTGACATCAAACTCACTGTCCGATGCCCAGAATTCGTCTACCGCATAGCGATGATAGGTCGATTTTCCGGTGATGCCATCCAACACCTGAATAAACGCATGGGATTCGCTGGCGTTTTTGTGCTTAAAAATACCGGGAATCACCGCGTAACGCCTGTCGCCACTGGCATCAATCAGCTTAAAATACCAGCCCTCAAAAAAATCTGGTTTTTTGCGGTGTCCATGATAAATCGAGGGATTTCTGAGCAAACGCAGATACGACACGCCTTTTTCCTTTCCGATTGCTGGCTTGGAGACAACGCCCTTGTCTATTGTATGCTACACTCCGATATTTTAGGAACGGATGCACAGAGGTTATAATGAAGTTATGCTCGATGATTCGAATCGCCGACGGCAGCTTCGCACGCCACTTTATAAAGGCAACCAGCGGGAACGCCAACAGTTTGTCGCTGTGTTGGTGTTGTTTGTGGTGGTGGCACTGATTATTGGTGCGTTATATCTGGTACAGTCCACCACGAATGTGAGTACCGTGCGCCAGATTCAACAACTGCGCGAAGACCGTGACCGTTTGCAGCGCGAAAATGAAGCCATTAAAGCGGAAAATGCGGAACTCTACAGCATTCCGAATTTGATTCAACGGGCAGAAAGTTTGGGCTTTGTCACCGCCGGGCCAGAGTCGATTCAATATCTGGTGGTGGAAGGCTATGAATTTGATAAGCCGGGGCCAACCCTGACCCCTGTTCAACTCTCGCCCACGCCGTTGGTGTATGATGATAATTTCGCGGGGTGGCTGCGACGACAACTCGATTCCTTACAAAATTTGTTTGAAAATTGGGGAACGGAGTAAACAATCAATGGAGATTATCAATAGGCGCACACCGATTGTGCTGGTCTGGTTGGCGGTGCTGTCGGCGCTGTTGCTGGGGCAATTGCTCTCCTTCCAATTTCGCTTGAATCCCTCGATTGAGCAGTTTGAAGAAAGTGCCAGCCAGCGTGGAGTCTATACAGAACGGATTAACCCGCATCGGGGACAAATTTATGACCGTGATATGGTCGTGCTAGCGGTTAATTCGTTTGAATATCGCGTGGGGGTTAGCCCATCGCTGGTGATTGACCGACGGGAAGCCGCCACTCAACTTGCGGCAGTCTTGGGTTTGAACGAGGCCGAAATTTACCGCCAGCTTTTGCCGGACAGCACTGGAGTCTATGCGCCATTTGTGCTGTTGAGCGAGAGGCCGATTGATGATGCCACCGCCCGCGCTGTCGAAGATTTAGATATTAACGGGGTTTCGATTGAGCCGATTCCCCTGCGCTCTTATCCTCAGGATTATTTAACGTCGCAGGTCGTCGGATTTGTGAATTACAGCGAGGAAGGTTTTTTTGGGATTGAAGGCCAATATGACCGCATGTTGGCGGGAACTGCCCGTGAAATTGAATCTTCCGGCACCATTTATGAACTGTCCGAACGTCCCGAAGCCAGCGATGGACAAAATCTGGTGCTGACGATTGACCGTGATATTCAATTTGTGGTCAATGAAGTGCTAGCAGATGCGATTCAAACTTACAGTGCTGAAAGCGGCACAATTATCGTGATGAATCCGCGCACAGGCGAAATTTTGGGGATGCAGTCGTGGCCTCCCTTCAGCACCGATGAAGTGCCACAGCTTTCAGGACAAGAAGGGTTTATCTACAATCCGGCGATTGGATATACCTTTGAACCGGGAAGCATTATGAAAGTCGTCACCGCGTCGATTGCCCTGCAAGTGGATGAACCCGGTTTGGATTTAAATTGGACATATAACAATACCGGGTGTTTTGAAGCGGCAGGGGTTAGCATCTGCGACTCTGACCGGGTAGCCAAAGGCAATGTGGCATTTACCGATTGCATTGTTAAATCGCTCAATACCTGTACCGCCACATGGTATTCGCTGATAGGCCCATCCAAAGTCTATCCATTGCTGCAAGATTTTGGGTTTGGCAAGCCCACCGGGGTCGATTTAGAGGGCGAAGAAGGTGGAATCGTCAATTTACCCAGTGGGCCACGGTGGAGTGAAGCAGATTTCCTAAATGTGAGCTACGGACAGGGGATTTCTGTGACTGCCCTGCAAATGCTCAACGCGGTCAATGCCATCGCCAACGATGGGCTGATGATGCAGCCGCATATCGTCAAAGTGCGTTATGATGGGCAGTACCGTTTTGAAACCCAGCCCAATCCGATAGGCCGTCCGATTTCTACCGAAGTTGCCAATGCCATCACCGACATCATGATCAAAACGGTGCAAGCGGGTGAATTTGACGAACGCGCTGCGATTGATGGTTACACCATTGCGGGGAAAACGGGAACCGCCCAACAACCCACGCCTGCTGGCTATTCCATCACCGATTCATGGGCATCCTTTGTTGGATTTTTACCTGCTGATGACCCGATTATTTCCGCCATTGTGGTATTAGACCGCCCTGACCAATATTGGGGAAGTTTGACCGCCGCGCCGACTTTCAATTTATTGATGGAGCGCTTGGTTGTTTTGATGGAAATTCCTCCCGATGAAATTCGGTTGCAGTTGAATCAGGTGGGCGGCGACCCGTTTTCACGGGATTATGTGAGATAATTCATGGCTGTTGAATTACGCGATTTACCTTTCGCCCTCTCCTTAGGGGGGTTCACATTTATCTTGGTCGTCATGTGGGGCGGCCCGTTTATTGAAATTTTGCACCTACGGAAGTGGGGCAAAAAAATTCGCCGCGAATTGATTGCCGAACATCAAGCCAAAGCAGGGACACCTACCAGTGGCGGGTTAATCATCATCATCCCCGCGATTTTGCTCACCTTGGGGTTGAATCTGGCGGGGCTTATCCGCGAAGGGCTGACCGGACAAAGTATCCTCATTCCCCTGTTTGTGCTGGTGGCCTTCGGGATTCTCGGTTTTTACGATGATTACGAAGGTATTGTAGGCAAAGCGCCCATCGGGCAAGGCATTTCTGCGCGAACCAAATTCATGGGGCAGTTGATTTTAGCGGCTTTTGTCGCCGTCATTATGAGCGCGGGGGAAATTCAATTTTCTGATGCAGTGGTGATGCCCCTCATTCCCACGACGATTGATATACCCTCATGGTTGTGGATACCGATTGCCGTTTTTATCATCGTGGGAACCTCTAACGCGGTTAATTTAACCGATGGGTTGGATGGTCTTGCCGGAATTATCACGGCGACGGCGTTTGCTTCGTATGGCATCATCGCCGCTTTGCAGGGGCAATCCTTCCTTGTGCAATTTTGTTTCATCATGGTCGGCAGTTGTTTCGGCTTTTTGTGGTACAACGCCAAACCCGCCCAGATGTTTATGGGGGATGTTGGATCCCTGTCCTTGGGTGCGGCGCTGGGAACAGTCTCGCTCATGACCGGACAATGGATTCTGCTACCCTTCATTGCCATCATTCCTGTAGCGGAAATTATCAGTGTAATTTTGCAGGTTGGGTACTTCCGTTTAACCGATGGTCAGCGCATTTTCCGCAAAGCCCCCCTACACCACCATTTTGAAGAAGGTGATTGGAGCGAAACGCAGGTGGTGCAGCGCTTCTGGCTGATGGCAATTTTATCGGCGATGGTCGGGATTGCGCTGGTGCTGCTGTGATGTCCGACGCACAAATGGGAGTCATGGTTCTGGGGCCTGCATTCCGCTTTAACGCGGACGATTTGCAAACCAACCGACAGGGCAAACTCACCGCACGGCAGCGTCGCCGCCTGTGGGGACGATTTTGGGCGCTCTTTTGGGGCGGATTTGCCCTGCTGTTTGTGCCAATTTTGCTGACATGGAGCTTAATTGCCTTTGCCACCAAGGAGTCGCTGGAAAATGCGCTCTGGGATGGGCGGATGATGAGTGGCTATCTCATCGGGTTGCTGTTGTGGTCAATTTATCTGGGTGCAAATTACAAAACATGGCTGTTGGGGATTGACTTGCTCATTGGCAAAGTAACCCCTGTCATAGGGGCGGTGCGGGTTTGGGGCAGCTATTTGATGGTGGAGGACTATCAATTTGTGCTAGATGAAACCGCCCTCAAGTCGATTAATACCGGGCTGCGCTACCGTGTGTTTGTTTTGCCACACTCAAGTACACTGTTAAGTATTGAATTTTCAGAATGAAGGTCAGTTATGTTGTCAGATTTACAGGGAAAACACGTCGTCGTATTGGGGATGGCACGTCAGGGAAAGGCATTGGCACACTGGCTGCCCACACAAGGAGCGCGAGTCACCCTGTCGGACAACCGCGATGCCGGTGCGCTGGCAGATGATTTATTAGACCTGCTCGGTTTAGATATTCATTACGCGTTGGGCGGGCATCCGCCTGAACTGCTCCACGATGCAGATGTGTTGTGCATTTCGGGCGGTGTGCCACTCGATTTGCCGATTGTACAATCGGCTTTTGAACGTGGACTGCGTGTGACCAATGATGCAGTGTTATTCATGGAACGCTGCCCCGCCATGGTAATTGGTATTACAGGCAGTGCGGGCAAAACCACCACCACGACTCTCGTTGGTAAAATGTGCGAAGCAGACGAGCGTAAAACATGGGTGGGTGGCAATATCGGCAATGTGTTGCTGGAAAATCTGGATGAAATCACGGATACCGATACGGTGGTGATGGAACTCAGTAGTTTTCAACTGGAAATTGCTGATGTCAGCCCGGATGTTGCGGCGGTGTTGAACGTCACCCCGAACCATCTTGACCGTCATAAAACCATGCAAAATTACGCCACCGCCAAAGCCAATATTTTCACCCATCAGGCAGGCGACGATATTGTCATTTTAAATGCTGATGATTATGTGTCCAATTCTTTCGCAGATACTGCCCCTGCGGAAGTGGGCTTTTTCTCGTTGAATCGGATGATTTCTAGTGGTGCGTTTTTGCTCGGGCGGCGTTTGGCAGTGGTCGGTGAAAGCAGCCCCACCGGGGCAGCGCGGGTGGTTTGCGAACGGGATGAAATTTTGCTGCGAGGCGAACACAATGTCGCCAATGTCTTAGCGGCGTGCGCGATTGCAGGCGCGGCGGGGGTCAGCGTGGAAGCCATGCGAAAAGCGATTTTGTCGTTCCGGGGCGTGGAACACCGATTGGAAATCGTGGAAAAAATTAACGGAGTACAGTGGATTAACGACAGCATCGCTACCGCGCCGGAACGGGTGGTCGCAGCGCTGCGAAGTTTTGATGAACCCTTGATTCTACTGCTGGGGGGGCGGGATAAAAACCTGCCGTGGCAAGAACTTGCAGGCTTGGCGGTGGAGCGCTGTAAAGCTGTAATTTGCTTCGGGGAACATGGGGCCGCCATCGCCGAGGTCATGAATTACACGCGGCGCGGGCAGTTGGGCGGCAAACTCAAAAGTGTCGATGTGGTGAAAACGCTGGATGAAGCGGTTAAACTCTCCGCACAGTTGGCGTTACGCGGGGAGGTGGTGCTGCTCAGTCCCGGTTGTACCTCCTATGATGCGTATAAGGATTTCGCTGAACGCGGAGAACATTTCCGCGCTTTGGTCGCCGAATTGAAGGGTCAACGCTCCGAAAAATAGGAGTTTTTATGCGGGAACATTATCTAAAGTTAGATGAAACACGGGCTACCGCGATTCGCCGTCGTTTGTTCGCGCCGGATTTCGATATGTATTTTCTGCTTGCGGCGATGGTCTTGTGTGGGGTGGGGCTGTTGATGGTCTATTCCGCCAGCATCAGCGCCTCTTATCTGGCAACCGATGATGCCAGCACTACCTTTTTTTTTAACCGTCATGTGCGGAATGTGGTGATTGGGCTGGTGTTGATGGCACTCCTCACGATGATTGATTACCGCATCTGGAAGCGCTACAGCCTGCTCATCATGCTTGGCACCATCGCCAGTTTGTTATTTGTGTTGGGCTTCGGGCAGGAACGTTTAGCAGCCCAACGTTCGTTGTTTAGCGGGTCGGTGCAGCCCGGCGAATTTGCAAAATTAGCAGTTGTTTTGTACATGGCGGCATGGCTGGCAAGTCGGCAAAAACGCCTCAAACAAATTACCTATGGACTGTTGCCATTTACGGTGTTGATTGGCGCAACCTGTGTGTTGATTATCTCACAACCGGATTTGAGTACCGCCGCCAGTATTTTAGCCACGACCTTAACCATGTTTTTTCTCGCAGGGGCAGACTGGGTACAAATCGGCGCAATTGGCACAGGG
>CAZXCU010000003.1:130198-383602 GCA_964639245.1 uncultured Anaerolineae bacterium | reverse complement strand
GTTTGCTTGCGCTCATATTTTGATGGATTTAGCTATTTACGGATAGGTTCTAAATCAATTTCCGATAGGTGGTAAGCAAATTCATGATGCGAATATTGTATCAACCATGCAAGCATATAATATTCAAAGTCTTTTAACTCATAATGTCAGTGATTTTGCGCGGTTTAGCCCTATAATTACGGTCATACCACTTTAATATCTGTTATGAACATAGCTGAAATACTGCCTAAAAAATTACTACAAAAATGAGATTGGTATATCAGATAATCAGAAAAAATTCGATGTTCCATAGCTTACAATAGCTGTTGCAGTAATCAAAACAACTAATCCTAAAAACATGCACCCACATCCCATCGAATCTAATGCGGATGTGATGACTGCGCCTCCAGACAACCCCTCAATAAGCATAATAAGAATGAAAAAAACAACTAAACATGCCACTATTATAGACACAGAAAATGTAATACCTAAGATTTCCATGAAATTCCCCCATCTATGATGATTTGAAATGAATTATAATGAGTTTACTGTACAAAAAAAGTCCCTTCTTACCTCAAAAGAGGTGACAAAGGAACTTTTTTAAAAGCTAACTGCTAATTGCTAACAACCTAACCCCTACACAAAACGCCGTTCTTTTTGTTTGGCTTCCGCATAGTCCTCACGGGCTTTTTGCACCCCTGCCATCTCGGAGGTTTCCGAAATCGCCACATCCCACCACGATTCATAGCCGGAAACGCGCTGACGACGATCTGTTTCGACGACGATACACACCGGACGATGGTGGATTTTTTGTGCTTCCTGCATGGCGTTTGCTAGCTCATCCCGATTGCTGGCTTTGATGACGTGTGCGCCCAAACTCGCTGCATTCGCCGCAAAATCAATCGGCAGCACTTCCCCGTCCAGTTGGCCTGATTCGGTGCGGTAGCGATATTTTGTGCCAAAGCCATCGCTCCCCACCGCTTTGGAGAGTCCGCCGATGCTGGCATAGCCGTGATTGTCCACCAGCACAATATTGATTTTGATGCCTTCCTGCACCGCCGTGACAATTTCGGTGTTCATCATCAGGTAAGAGGCATCCCCCACCATCACATACACATCGCGTTCAGGGGCTGCCATTTTTACGCCCAAGCCGCCCGCAATTTCATAGCCCATCGTCGAAAAGCCATATTCAAGGTGATAGCCATTGGGCTGACGGGTGCGCCAGAGTTTGTGTAAATCGCCGGGCATACTCCCCGCCGCGCAGAGTACCACATCCTCAGGCCGCGAGAGCATATTCACCACGCCAATGACTTCTCCCTGACTGATCAACGGGCCATGTTCAAGATTGTAGATGCGGGTGACTTCGGCATCCCATTCGCGGTTGTACTGGCTGGCACGCTGCTGATAGGCCGAGTCGGTTTGATAGCCAGCGAGCAAATCCAACAATTCCGCTAAAGTGACTTTGGCATCCCCCATCAGGGGCAGCGCATTGTGTTTGTAGGCATCAAATTCCGCCACATTGATATTGATGAAAAACACATCGGAATTCTGGAAGGCGGTTTTTGAGGCGGTGGTGAAATCACTGTAGCGCGTGCCAATGCCGATAATGACATCGGCTTCACGGGCAAGGATATTTGCGCCGTGTGTGCCTGTCACGCCGATTGCCCCCAGATTGAGGGGATTGTCATAGGGCAGCGAACTTTTTCCCGCCTGTGTTTCGCCCACCGGAATCCCTGTTTTGGCGACAAATTCGGCTAAGGTGTCCGTTGCTTGGCTGTAGAGAACGCCGCCGCCCGCGATAATCAAGGGCTGTTTGCTGGTACGAATTTTTTCCGCCGCGAGTTTCAGGAAATGGGTGTCAGGGCGGTTGCGCGGAATCCGCCAGACCCGTTTTTCAAATAATTGGACGGGGTAGTCATAGGCCATCGCCTGCACATCTTGCGGCAGGGACAGCGTGACCGCGCCGGTTTCGGCGGGGGAAGTCAACACCCGCAGGGCTTCTGGTAGGGCGGTGATGAGTTGTTCGGGACGGTTGATTCTGTCCCAGTAGCGCGAGACGGGCTTAAAGCAGTCATTGACCGAAATATCCTGTGTGTGTTCGGATTCCAACTGCTGCAACACCGGCGCTTGAATCCGTTCCGCGAAAATATCGCCCGGCAGCAAAAGCACAGGCAACCGATTGACCGTGGCTGCTGCCGCCGCCGTGAGCATATTCAATGCACCCGGCCCGATAGAACTGGTACAGGCGAAGGTTTGCAGCCGATTTTTCACTTTGGCATAGGCCGCTGCGGTGTGAACCATCGCCTGTTCATTGCGACATTGATGATAGCGGAAGGTGTCGGCGTATTGTTCCAACGCCTGCCCGATGCCTGCCACGTTGCCATGCCCGAAGATGCCCCAACATCCGGCGAAAAACGGATTTTCGAGTCCATCCCGTTCGACGTATTGATTCTGCAAAAATTCGATGATGGCCTGCGCCACCGTTAATTTTTTAGTTTTCATGGGAAAATCCTTAAAAATAATTTCTATCCGATTTCGCTCAATTTCACCGGACGGCCTTCATCATACGATTTTCGTGCCGCCAAGCCCATCACAACAGGCACGCGCCCATCCAGCCCACCCACCGGGACAGGCTGATTTTTCGTGATGGCATCCACAAACGCCTGTGCTTCATTCACATAGCTGTCATTGTAACGTTCGAGGAAAAAGTTCAACGGTAAATCGCGGTAAATCCGTTCGGCGCTGCTGAGGGTGACATTGTTGGGATAGTTATTGCTGCTGGAGACTGCTCCCTTACTGCCAAACACCTCGACGCGCTGGTCATAGCCATACACCGCTTGACGACTGTTATCAATCGTGCCAATCACCCCGTTAGCAAATTTGAGCATGACGACGGCGGTATCCACATCACCGGCTTCACCAATTTTCGGGTCAACCCGCACGCCCGCCTGTGTATAAATTTCCTCCACCGGACTGTCAATTAAAAAGCGTGCCATATCAAAATCATGAATCATCATGTCCAGAAACAGCCCGCCGGAAACTTTGACATATTCAATGGGGGGTGGAGCAGGGTCACGGCTGATGATGTGCAAAATATGCGGTTCACCGATTTCGCCGTTAAGGATGGCTTGCCGCGCCCGCGCATAATTCGGGTCAAAACGACGGTTAAACCCAATTTGCAATTTGACTCCGGCTTGCTCCACCGCCGCTAACGCACGGTCAATTTTATCCAGCGCGTGGTCAATCGGTTTTTCGCAAAAAATATGTTTGCCCGCCTGCGCCGCTTCGACGATGATTTGCGCGTGGGTATCGGTGGAGGAGCAAATCACCACGGCTTGAATGTCAGCATCCTTTAAAATGTCGTGATAGTCTTCGGAGGCGTGCGGAATGTGGAATTTTTCGGCAGTTTGGCGGGCGGCTTCCCCATACACATCTG
Organism: uncultured Anaerolineae bacterium; assembly: GCA_964639245.1. Taxonomy (GTDB): domain Bacteria; phylum Chloroflexota; class Anaerolineae; order Aggregatilineales; family J027; genus SB15. The sequence continues at coordinate 380,187 of CAZXCU010000003.1, read as the reverse complement.
CAATTGCCCGCACTTGAACCCCCGGAACCCGTGTGACCAAGTTTGCCGCGTGGAGTTTGCCAATCCGTCCCGCCCCGATGACACCCAATGTTACGGTCATTTAAAAATACCTTTCAAATTTTTTCCAGAAAATGCGTCTCGATTTTAGTTTTGAAGTCGGTTTTGTGCTAATTTTTTTCAGTCTGGGTTATCGAATGGAATTGCGTTCAACCCGTTGCTCGGCTGTGGGTAATTTTCATTTAGTAACCGATGGCTTTTCAGGTAATGGACTTGTTATATCTTCATATTCTACACCTTCTGGACGAAGCACAGATTTAGATGCAGTGAGTATCTCAATTCCAATAGGTTTATCATCTTTATCTAAAACCAGCATGAACTCGTAGCTATCCATGAGTTTTAGATTTCTGCCGTATTCTGACTCATCATTCCACATGATAAGCATGGTATCTGCATTTTTATCATACGTTACTTTCATTTTGCGCTCCTTATACCTCAAACACGGTCTTTATTCTTTCAGTCCCTTCAACAATGACAACAGCGATTTTACGCTTGTCAATTTTTTTCAAGTAAATTGGGTTGCCTTCTTCAGTATATTCTAATTCACCTTCCTCTATTGTTTCTATCACATCCTGTTCACTAATTTTTCTTATCCGCATTCGTGCTGCTGCATGGTCAGTCAAAAGATACTCGTCATCACCAACTTTGATAATTGCCATAGTCATTCCCGCAATAAATTCATTATAAGGGCAAGCTGATAATTTCTTGCCCTTTCTTTTGCTGAAGGCTATTTCACATCCGACACTTTGACCACCTGCCCTGTATGCTGCGATTGAGTCGCGGCGATGGCAACCTGCAAGGCAATCCGCGCATCTTGAATGGTGATTTTCGGGGGTTTATCTTCTTTGAGACATTCCACAAAATATTCAACTTGCGCTGTATAAGCCGCGCCAAACCGTTCGGGGAAATGCGGCACAACATCATGGGTTACGCCTTGACGGGTGAGAGTCAGCACAGGGGTTTCTTGCAAATAACCCACCCGCAGCGCCCCTTCTGACCCCAGAATGTCACATTGAATATCGTAGCCATAGCGGGCATTACGACTCGTTTCGATATTGCCCAATCCGCCGCGTGTAAATTTCAACACGGTCTGGGTATTATCCACATCGCCGACCTCTGCCAGTTCAGGGAACACCAGCACGCCCGCTTCGGTATAGACACGCTCAATATCGTCGCTCATCATCCAGCGACAAATATCAATATCATGAATCCCCATGTCCACGATAATCCCGCCGGAATTGCTGGGGCTGGCATATTCTAAACTGGTGCGGAAGGGGTCACGGCTGACGGAACGAATCTGGACAGGGGTGCCGATGATTCCTTCCTCAATTTTTTGCTTGGCTGCCATGTAGCCCTTGTCAAAGCGGCGCATGAACCCCACCTGAAACATCACGCCGGCTTTTTCCACCGCTTCGACCATTTCGTCAGTTGCCTGAAGGGTGAGGGCGGTGGGTTTTTCGCAAAAAATCGCTTTGCCTGCCTGTGCTGCGGCAATCGTCACCTCTTTGTGGGTGCTGGTGGGAGTGGTAATGACAATGCCCTGCACCTGCGGGTCATTCAGCAAATCTTGGTAATTTTCATAGGCCTTAAGACCGCTTATCTGACTCGTAAATTTCTCGCTGGCTTCCGGGCGGCTGTCCGAAACCGCGACGAGTTTTGCCCCTTCGACCTGATGGGCAATATGCGAAGCGTAGACGCTCCCCATCCGTCCCAACCCAATCACACCGATTCCAATGCTTGCCATATAAAAATCCTTTTCTAAAGTGTTCTCTTGATATGCGAAAAGGCGATTATAACGACAGGGATAGGGCTTGACGAAATGTTAGATTCTGGCAACCCATGGAATCAAAGAGGCTGTGTAACAAAAGGAGAAAACATTTTAGCTGGATGAAAATGGTATTACTGAAAAAATTCAGAATACATCCATATAAATTTATTATATCAAGGTAGAGGCGGTGCTTCTACTACTGGAATACTTTCTAAGTCACCTACAGTTGTCCCAAGAGGATTGAATAACCATGCTACCTTGCCATCACCATACAAAACTTGATAGTATTTCTCGTCCTCTGACTGTCCAGTGACAAGAAAATTTTCTATATATTTGGAATTTCCAATTGTTGGATAATTAGTTCCGGGTCCCTCCCTAAGGGTTGAACCACCGGGACCGGGTTTAAAAATAGCAAAAACACTTTTTATTGGAATAGAAGCTGTGCTGCCTTGTAACGTACCTGTGTCATAATATACCCATGCACTTGTGTTACCATATAAAACTTCGTAATAGCTACCATCTGGTAATTTTGCTATAACTGTTAAAGGTATTGAATATGATACATTTGCTATAGTATCGTATTGTGTCCCCGGCCCTTCTCTAAGTATCGAACCATTTATTCCGGGACTGAAAAAGGGTTCAATAGACTCTACTGATTCCGTTGTCTTTTCTGTTGCTTGCTCCGTAAGTTGAACTGTTTCTGTCGCTTGTTCTGTCGGTTCATCTGTTACTTCTATTACAATTTCCGTTGGCTCATCGGTTATATCCACTACTACATCAGTAGCTGATTCTGTTGGTAGCACGGATGCTGTTGCCACTTCTGTAGACTCGGCAGTCGTTTCAACTGTCGGTATAGCAGTATCCGTCACATTTGCTTCTCGCGGGTCATCATCTCTGTCTTGCAGCAATAAAAATACCAACCCAGCAATAATGATGGCGGCAACGGCTAACACAACCCATGTGCTAGTCGGAATCCCGCTTTTGGAACGAGTAGCGGTTGGCACAGGTTTCGAGTCTGGTACAATCGTTTTCTCTAACTGCGCTTGGTCAATCACTTGGGCAAAATCGGGGGCGGGTTCAAGCACATCTGCTTGAATCAAATTGAGTTTGCCGAGTGCTACTCCCGCCATACTCCGCACGTAATCATCCGAATCGCGTTGGAGTTTTTCGAGCGCTTCACGGGCTGCGTAGCCTTTGGGACTGCGTTCGTTGCGGGCAATTTTCTCCAAGCGCGGAATCAGCGCCACCCGTTCGGAGGTGTTGGTTTGCAAAACTTCCTGCACATCTTTATCCAAAACGGCGGGCGGGGCATAGCGTAGCATCGTAGCATAAAACGCATCGGGCAAGGGGGCGGTTTCGTTGTTCCGCATATCCACATATTGCTTATTCAAAAACCCAAACCATTTGTTGCCGCGTAATAAAATCGGAATAACTGGAATCCCTAAATCTTGTGCATACAGAATCTCATTCGCTACCCATTCCGATTTTTGTGAATCGGGCGATTGAATCACTACCACCGCCCATGAGTCTTCCAGCGCCTCTTGAATCATATTCCGCCATTCATCACCCCCGCGCAGACGGCTTTTATCGCGCCAAACGATGTAATCATTATGCTTAAGTTCGGCCTCAACTTGGTTGGCGTAATCAATATCTTTGGTACTGTAGCTCAAAAAAACATGTTTTTTATCGTGCATGGATTTGACTCTAGGATTTTAATAAAGATTATACTCATGTTTATAGAAAAGTCGAATTTTGGTGGAAAGCGTGCTAAAATCAACCTATGAGCCAACGTGAAAAATTACGCCAAAAAATAAAGCAAAATCCTAAAAATGTTTTATTTCAAGATTTGGAAAAGCTGTTATCGTTTTATGGCTTTGAGCTAAAGCGCAAACGTGGTAGCCATCGGTCTTTTGTAGGGATGGTTGAAGGTAAAAAGACTCTGCTTGTTGTTCCATATCAAAAACCTTTGAAAGAGGTGTACGTGAAAAAAGCGCTTGATGTTATTGAAAAAATCGAAGAGGAAAACCATGAATAAATCACTTGATTATTATTTGACACTGCCTTATCCAATTGAGCTTATTCCTGACGAAGATGGGGTTTGGTTTGCTCAAATTCCCCTGCTGCGCGGCTGCATGACTCAAGGCGACTCCCGCGAAGAAGCCCTAGCCATGCTTGACGAGGCTAAATTGCTGTGGCTTGAAACCGCCCTAGAGGAAAACATCGAAATTCCCGAACCACAACCCCAAAAGATATAAGTGACACGACTCGCAGAGGTCGCGTCCGTCTAGTTTGTCACCCTTTGACCGTGCAAGTCTCAAACGCTTGTTTAAGCGCGGCAATCGGGTCGCCTTTGGGGATAAACTCTTGCCCCAGATAGCCCGTGTACCCCGTTTCGACAATCGCCCGTGCAATCGCCGGATAAAATAATTCTTGGGTGCTGTCAATTTCATTCCGTCCCGGATTGCCCGCCGTGTGGTAGTGCGCGAAATACGGGTGAGACTGCTGAATCGTGCGAATCACATCCCCTTCCATGACCTGCATATGGTAAATATCGTAGAGGAGTTTGACTCGGGGCGACCCCACCCAATCAACCACCTGCATCCCCCATGCGGTACGGTCACATTGATAGTCGGGATGGTCAACTTTGCTGTTGAGCAGTTCCAGCGCCAGTGTGACTCCGGCATCTTCGGCAGCCTTCGCCACCCGCCGCAAATTTTCTGCCGTGACTTCCGCGCCTGTTTTATCATCCAATCCGTTGCGATTGCCGCTAAAGACAATCAGCGTCGGGATTTTCCATTCCACCGCCAATCGGAGCGAGTCTAAAATCTTTTTTTCCAGAATTGTGGCATTTTCCTTTTTATTCAAGCCATCTTCTAGCGGACGGTGTGCGCCGTAGGCCACAATTTCCAAACCGTGTTTGCGAACCAGCGGCCAATACTCCGGCTCAACCAATTCAATACCTGCGTAGCCAATTTCTTTAATCGTGCGGGTCAGGGTTTCGGGGTCAATGCCCGTATGTTCATAACACCACCATGAGACCGATTGTTTGAGGAGGGACATCATGATTTTCCTTTAGATAAGCCTTGTGATTTTTGCACAAGACGCGGGAGATTTCAAAAAACGATAGGCAATGTAAACCCATAGCACAAATTTTTATAACCTTTTTTTGCAAGTTTGATTAACGCAGGGTAGGAAAATGGTGTTAAACTGAGAAAGATGATGTATCTTTTTTTAAGTGCAACCGCTGAGGAACTTTGTGATGCCCAAATATATCGTGGCGATAGAAGATGACCCCCAGATTGCCGAACTGCTGGAATTATTATTAGAATCGCCAGACCTTATTATTATCAAATGTGCGAACGGGCGGGAAGGCCTCAACTGCATTCTCAACAGCCGCCCCGATTTAATCATTGCGGATGTCAAACTGCCAGAACTAACCGGCTGGGAAATTTTTGACGCGGTACGCTCCAACGTCATTACCCAGCATATCCCGATTATCATGCTGAGTGTGTCGCAGTTGGATTTTGAACGCAGCCAAGCCTTCAACCGCAGCAGCAAAGATTTTTATATGAGCAAGCCATTTGACCTGCTCAAATTGCGTCGCCAGATTCGTGATTTGCTGGACGTGAATCGGTGGGAAATTGGCGAAACTCCCGTGAAACCGAAAAAAGATACGGGGATGCTCATGCCCATCAATGATAAATTGTTTGACGACAAAAAATCTCAGGGCAAACCCCAGATATGAATCGTGCCATCGTAGCTGGCGCTGGCAAGCGATGCGCCGTCCGTGCTAAAAGCCACGCTGGAGACTAAATCGGTGTGTCCAACAAGGGTGTGTACCAGCGACCCATCGGCGGTATTCAACAGATAAATCAGGCCGTCCCGTGCGCCAATAGCCAGCAAACTGCCATCAGGACTAAACGCGGTGCTGTACACGGCGGCGGAATAAATATACCAGTACCCTACAATTTCTTGGGTGGTCATGTCCCAGATCAAGACTTCATCCGTTTCGCCCACGGCGACCAGCCAATTGCCCCACCACGCCAGCGAATTGACCGTGAAGCCCGCGTCTAAACGAGCCATGAGAGTCGTATTTTCCCAGATGTTGATGAGACCGGCAGAATCTCCGGTAGCGATAAAATTGCCATTCCAGACCATCGTATAAATCGCGGCGGTGTGACCCGAATTGGTAGCGAGGTGTGCGCCTGTTTGCCCATCCCACAAACTGAGGGTGGCATCTTCGCTGGCGGAGGCCAAAATCGAGGCATCGGCGTTCCAGGCGACTTCCCAAATATCCCCGGTGTGGTTTTGCAACGGTGCGCCGACCTGCACCCCCGCGCTGGCATCCCACCAGAAAATCATGTCATCCAACCCACCAGAGGCAATCACCGTTCCATCAGGTCGCCATGCTGCGCTAATCACACTGCCCGCGTGACCGTTCATCAGGTGAACAGTTGCGCCGTCGGAAACATGCCACACGCGCACCGAACCATCTTGCCCTACCGAAACGACATCGGCGTTGTTGGGATGCCATGCGACATCGTAAACCCAGCCGCTATGCCCGACCAGTACCCGTAAGGCAGTAAGTTGTGCAGCATTAGCGGGTGTAATGACCATTCCCTGTCCGTAAGCGGGCGATCCCCCTAAGCTGATTATCAAGAAGGCGACCCAGACCAATCGTTTCATTGACCATTTCTCCACATCCTGTGAGCGCCATTGTACTCTACTTGGCAGAAACACGGGGGAAAAATTCGCAAGGGCTGACGGACGTGAATCAAGTGTGTGCTAAACGGCATACACCAAATTTTTAACCAGCTTGTCAATATTCATGAACACTTCGGCATGACACGGTTTGGCTTTCAAACTGCTTTCCGCGAGTTTGTGGGCGGCAACAGGATCACTGGCGAGGCACAGGCTATGCACCTGTCCGTTTTTCCATGCTACCCCTAGATAACGATTTTCGGTGAGCGCAATCGTTTCTAAGGTCGTCAGGTCTTGATTTTCCATGTGCTTCACCTTAAGGTTAAGATGTGAGAGTCTCTATTAGACCACACCGATGCAAGAGGGACAACCATGTCTGGTTTTGAAATTACCTGTGTTAATAAGGATACCCACGGCGCAATCGTCCGTATTGGCGGGCAAGGTTGGAGTCTGCCCATCCGTGAAGCCATCGTCAAAGTCGTGGGGGGGCAACTGCGGTTAATGTTATTTCTCGATAATGTTTACTTGGAAGTGGGAGTACGTGGCGAAGGCTTGGATGCCTACCTTGCCCTTGAACCAAACGGAAACCGCTTGGATGAAATTCCTGACCTGCCCAGTTGTGAATATTAAACACATATCCTGAAATTTTATTCTTATGGACAAATCAATTAAAAACCAAACGATTGCGGACAGCATGGATGCTGTCCCTACAAGAAATGCACCCGTAGGGACGGGATCTCTGCGAGTCCCGTCCGCTAAAGTTGGATTCATTTAAGGTCTAATTGCCTTGTCCATTATCATAGGAAATCCTCATGAAAATTACAGCCATTGAAAGTCTCCAATGGACGGAATTTCCCCGTCTGATGGTCGTGCGTGTCCATACCGATGCTGGCATCATCGGCTTGGGCGAAACGGTGGATAAAATTCCCGGCGCAAAAGGGGCGCTGCACGGCACACTCGCCCCCTTGCTGCTGGGGCAAGATGCCCAAGATATTGAAGGACTCTGGCGTTTTGTCTTTGATAACTTGATGTATCACGGGTACGCCGGGGCAGAACTGCGGGCGCTGTCGGCGGTGGAAGTGGCGCTCTGGGATATTATGGGCAAAGCCTACAACGCCCCGCTTTACCATTTGCTTGGGGGACGCACCCGCCCCACCGTTCCCACCTATAACACCTGCATCGGATTCGGAGCGTATCAGGATTATGCGGCATGGCACACCGACGCAGGCGCACTCGCCCAAAGCCTACTAGATGATGGCATTTCTGCCATGAAAATCTGGCCTTTTGACCCCTTCAGCGAAGCCAGCTTCGGACAGTACATCAGCCTTGCAGATGTGGAAAAAGGTCTGACTCCCGTCAAACAAATTCGGGATGCCGTGGGCAATGCTATGGAAATTGGCATTGAATGTCATTTTCGCTGGAATCGGGTCAGCATGGAACGCATCGCCCGCGCCCTTGAACCTTACAACATTCTGTTTCTGGAAGATGTCCTGCCCGCCGTCAATCCCGATGAAATCAAAGCCTTTGCCCAGACCACAACGATTCCGGTCATTGGTTCGGAATTGCTGATGACACGCTGGCAAATCCGCGAATGGCTAGAAAAACACACCTCGCAGATTTTGATGACCGACCCGGTATGGAACGGCGGAATCGGCGAAACCCGTAAAATCGCGGCGATGGCGGAGGCGTTTGGTGTCCCGATGGTGCTGCACAACGTGGCGGGGCCCATTTGCCATGCGGCGTGTATGCACTTGGGCGCACATATCCCGAATTTATTTTTTGTGGAATCGGTACGGGCATTTTATAAAACCTATTTTCCCATCCTGAGCGATTACGCGCCGACAGTTCACAACGGACATCTGGCTGTTCCCCAAGGGGCAGGGTTGGGGGTGACGCTCCGCGAAGAAATTTTCCACCGACCCGATTTAGTGCGTGAAATTTCGGATGGCGATGGGCTGGCAAAGGGTCGTCGGGCGATGGGCGACCATTGGGCGGTGGAGGAGATTCGCTAATGTTGTGGCAGCGTTAAGACATTCAAAGCCGATTCTTACCGCATTCTTTACTGCATTCTTCTAAAATAAGCAGTAAAGAGAATGGGTATCGCATCATGAAAATTATTACCAGTCTCATCTTCTTGGTTTTGATGCTGGCACTGCTGTCTGTCCCCAAAACCCATGCCCAGCAGCCCGGCACGACGATCCATGTGGTGCAGCAGGGCGAAAATCTCTATCGCATCGGGCTGCGCTATGGGTGTTCGATTGGCGAAATGACCCGTGCCAACAACATCGTGAATCCGAATCTCATTTTTATCGGACAGCGGCTGGTCGTGCCTCTCTGCGGCGGGCAAACTACCGCGTCTGTGGTGACCACCCCTTCTTCAACACAAACCACATCCTCCACAACTACTACCACGCTTGCCAAAGAAAATTTGTGTTATCCGGGCGGGGCATGGGGGGATGGGCGCTGTGTCAATGATTGGTTCTGGACATGCGGTTACTATCTGGCACGTTTTTCGGATGGCAGACTGCCGCGCAGTGGCGTTCCGACGATGTGCGGTTCGGCACTTGCCCCGATTGTGCTGCCCAATACCAATATCACCAAAGCCGATGTTTTTTGTACGGGCGGCGGTGGCTCCAATAACATCGCATGGGCAACCACTTTTGATGCGTCATCGGTGGATATCTATGTCGGTGGCGTTTTGTTTGGCACGTTTACCACGCCGGGCGGGGTGTCTTGCGGCGGTGGGACTTGCACCAATGCCACCATCGGGGTCACTTCTGCGGGGGGAACCCTCATTTTTGGCGAAACGACCTGTCCATAAAACAGCGCGACGCGTTTCGCAATGGAATCAGATATACGCCTTTCGTAGGGGCGGGTATCACTCGCTTGTACCCGCCCTCATCCCCGATAAACTTCTGTAACGGGACTATAAATTTACTTCTCAGGGCGGGTCAAAGACCGCGCCCGTACATTTTGCTCTCTGTGCCAATTCAACCACCCCAGAATCAAAAAACCGCCCTGAAGCGGTTTTGAGCTGGGAGACCTGGGCTCGAACCAGGACTGACGAATCCAGAGTCCGTTGTTCTGCCGATTAAACTATCTCCCAAGATGCCGTCATTATAGCACCCTGCCCCCCCACTGACAAGGCTGAGATTGCACCCCGATTCAGCATCGGGACAGCAACTTTTTACTTCTGTACGGGTGGGTCTGTGACCCATCCCAAGCACCATTGAGGGCATTTTTTTCAGTCGGTTTTAGACGACTTTGTACGCATAGCGGGGGAATTGATGCCGCCGCAAACCCCGCTAGGATGTCTGATTTAATGGCGAGACGAACCAATAATGCAATTTATTTTTTAATTCTGTACGGGCGGGTCTATGACCCACCCCACGCACCATCGAGGGTGGGTCTGTGACCCATCCCAAGCACCATTGAGGGCATTTTTTTCAGTCGGTTTTAGACGACTTTGTACGCATAGCGGGGGAATTGATGCCGCCGCAAACCCCGCTAGGATGTCTGATTTAATGGCGAGACGAACCAATATTTTTAATTCTGTACGGGTGGGTCTATGACCCACCCCACGCACCATCGAGGGTGGGTCTGTGATCCATCCCAAGCACCATTGAGGGTGGGTCTGTGACCCATCCCAAGCACCATCGAGGGCGGGTCACAGACCAAGCCCGTACATTTATCGCATCACCCACCCGCTAGCACCGCCCGCACTGCATCCAACCGCACCCCGACCCCATCAGCTTTTCGCAATTCATCCAGCAGCATCAATTGCGCTTGAATAACCCCCGCCCCCGCGAAAATGTCCCGCGCCCGTTGATACGCCGCTTGCGACGCTTCTAAAACACTCCCCTCTCCACTGGTGGGGAGGGGTTGGGGGTGGGGAATACACGCCAGCCCCGCCAGCGCCAACCCTTTGGCATACCACGCACCCCAATATTCAGGCGTTTTGCCAATCAAGTCATCGGCCTGCCGGAGAGATTGTTCAAACGCGCTGCGGGCTTCCGACGCATTCCCCCGCCGCAGACAGACGATGCCTAAAACCGCAAAAACAACATGGTTGTTGTCGGGACGGTCAAATTGTTGGGCTTGCCGCAGCAGGTCATCCGCCGCCGCTAAATTATTTTCCAGCAAACGACCTTTTGCCAAATCAATACGTGCATAATGCTGTATAAGATGAAAACCGATTTCCTCGCCGATTGTCAGTGCCTGCTGATAATGCGCGATGGCCCCGGTTAATTTCCCTTCCGCCAGATACGCATGACCCAGATTATCAAGTCGGATCGATTCGCCCTGTTTATTTCCGATTTCGCGGTCAATCCCCAGAGCCTGTTCATAATAGCCAATCGCCTTCCGCACCTCCCCTAAATCGCTGTAGGCATTTCCCAGATTGCCTAAACGGATACCTTCGCCCCGCCGATCCCCGATTTCGCGTGAAATAACCAGCGCTTGTTCATGGTAGTCAATCGCCTGCCGCACCTCCCCTAAATCGCTGTAGGCATTCCCCAGATTGCCTAACCATGCCCCTTCGGCTGATTTTTCATGATTGTCACGCGAATTTTGCAAGGCTTTCTCATAATAAGAAATGGACTTATAGGTCATGCCTAAATGTCCATACACCACTCCTAGATAGCCATAATTACGACGCTCCAAACCACTGTCTTGCAGCTTCCCAAGCAGTTGTTCTCGCAGTTCAAGCACTTTCTGCAAATGTCCCCACAGCATCAGGTAATCAAAGCTAATCTCATCCATAATCCGCGCTGCTGTATCGTAATCCTGAGCCTGCATCCGCTGCTCAAATTCAGCCAACTGCGGTTCTAAATCCTTGATACTTTTCCATTTTTCTCTCGCAAGCCGGGTGGTTTTGAAATAATCACTGGCGCGGGTATGAAGCCCAATGCGAGTATAGGACACATCAACGCTGGCCTTGAGGCCAGTGCTGCCCCCCACTGGCAGCGCATTATAGGCAAACGCTTGGTCAACCGGATGCAGCGAAAACAGGCCATTGTCATAGGTGATGAGATGGCGGCGCGTCAGGGTTTTCAGCTGGTCGCGGGTGACGGTCACGGGTTGAAAGGGATCAAGGACGGTTTCGACAGCCACTTCCGGTACAGGTCGGTTGTAAACCGCCAGCGCCTGCATCACCCGCAGCGCCTCCGCTTCAAGGCTGATGAGCGCCGCCCGCACCATATTTTCAATCAGCAGTTTGTCATCCGAACCGGACGGGATGTGGAAAATATCTTCACGCGCCAGCAAATGTCCGATGTTCAAAAACGGGTCTTGCTGCAAATATCCCGCCGCCGCTTCCAGCGCACGCGGATAGCCATGCAGTTTGTCCGCCAATTCGCCAAGCTGCGCGTCCGTCCCCTTGACCGCCAATTCGCGCAAAAATTGCACCGCTTCTTCACGCGGCAGCCCCATCTCCAGCCGGATGTGCTGCGCCCGTAACTGCACATCCACCGGAATTTTAAGCGGCGTGCGGGTGGTCACAAGAATTTTGCAGGCATGGCGCTGGCGCAGCAGCAGGTGCAAAAATTCCTGCAATTCGGCGTTGTGCAGCGTGCCGTCCTCGCTGTGCTGGAGCGTTTCAAAATTATCCAGCAGCAGCAGGTAACGTTTGGCATCCTCCCGATGCAGCGCATCCAGCAGTTTTTGAATCCGTTCCGCCAGCGATTTTTGGGCATCGTTGTAGGCTTCAATCAGGGGGTGTCCGATCATCTGCCCGACAGTCAGAAAAACCTGTTCCAGATCCACCCTGCCCGTCGTCGTGCTGAGGTAAATTAACCCCGCCACCTGTTCATAATCATTTTCCAATTCGTCCATCACATAACAGGTCAGGGCGGTTTTGCCCATCCCGCCGTGTCCCACCACCACCATCAGCGGCATGTCCGGGTGAGCAAACCATGTTTTGAGCGTGGCGCGTTCGTGGGTGCGGTCTTTGAATTTATTTTTCACATCCTGTGGCGCACGTCCCACCACCCGCTGCACCGATTGGCGTTGTTCGGCTTGGCGAATCTGCTGCTGCTGCACGCGCTCGATACTGGCTTGCACGCTCGCCTGTTCTTCCTGTTGAACAGCCTGTGGATTTTCAGCACGGCGTTCTTCATAGGCCAAGCGTTTTTGCGTGTCTTGGATGCTTTCAGCAAATTGTTGGGGGTCATCACTGCGGGCTTGCGCCTGTTTCAATTCATCCAATTTGGCGCGGGCTAAATCGGCAGGCGTAACGGTAGCAGGTAAATCGCGTAAAAATTGAAAGAGTTGAGCGCGGCCTTTGTAATAATCTTCGTGAAAATCAATCCCCTGTCGCAATTGCAAACGGAAGGGCAGTGCTTCAAAGGTGACATCCTTGCCCCACATCAACGGAACAACGGGTTTGCCAGCGTTCAGCACCCGATTCCATTCCGCCCGTACTACTGGCGATTGCAGGCTTTTTTGAGTCACAATCAGGAGCAGCGCACGGCAGGCATCTAACCCCTGTTGAATCGCTAAATCCCAATCTTGCCCTACCGGAATATCTTTTTTATCCAGCCACGCATTCACCCCGTTCGATTCTAGGTCATCATGCAGGCGCGGCACAAAATCGGCGGTTTCGTCATCCCGCCCGTAAGAAATAAAAATCGGTGCTTGGTCAGTAAGAGTCATCATCGCCCTCCTGACCCCGATTATAGCGAAGGTTATGAAAATGAAAAATTTAAACCAGCGCGGTCACCCCGTCATACAGCAGGCGCAACCCAAAATAAATGAGAATCAGCACGCTCAAACGCATAATATTCTGGACAATGCGTTTGTCCAAATGCCGCAGACGGGTAAAAATGAGCGTGGTCAGCAGCATGATTCCAACAAACGTGCCGTAAAATCCGAGCAAAAAAACCGCGCCATGCCACACACTTTGCTCTAAACCCTTGACGAACAGCGGCCCCAACACCGCCCCCCAGAAAATATACGGGCCGGGGCTGAGCCACGTAATCATGACCGCTTTGCCGAGCGTGCGCCCCGGTGATTGGGTGGGCTGGTCGGTATCAATTTCAGGGGGACGTTGCGCCTGCTGCCATGCCGGACGTACCAGCGTCAGAATAAACACCCCGCCGATGAGTTGCAGCGCGGCAATCGCTTCCTCCGGGAGTTGCTTCAAAACCACCACCATCAAAAAAATGATGGGCAGGTCGGCGAACAAGGGCGTAAAAGCGATAATCATGCTGCGCTGCCAGCCCTTGAGCAGCGTTTCATTAATCAGGTAGGTTTGCAGGGGGCCGATAATTGTTCCAACGGTAAAGCCGAAGCCCGCCCCACTGCTCAAGAGGTTGAACATTAAGCAGCCTGCCCTTCGACAGGTTCATCGTCTTGGTACTCATACTCGTAGCTGATGGTGAAGGCATCACGCAAATTATGCAGTGCCAGCGCCGCAATCGCCCCCACAACCGGCGTACCGACCCAGAAAAAAATAAAATTCAGGTAGGCGATATTGTTCAAATTTGTCGCTTCTTCCACCGCATCCAGCGTCGAAATATAACTTTCCATCGCTAGCATCAGCGTCACATGTACCGCCGCGCTCAGGAACATCGTCACCGCCGCCGAAAATCGACTGCTGGCAAAATAGCCCCCGCCCATAAAAAACCCAATCAACGCGGCAAACACCATGTTCGTCAGGGGCAAAATCAGCCATTTGGTGTCCAGCACGGTTAAATCAGGCCGATTTTCAGTTTCAAAATTTCGCAGCACCAACAAAAACAACATCGAAACACTCAACATCGCAAGACCAAACACCAGATTTTTGCCCTCCACCTCCAGCGCGGGCAAACGGCGTGGCTCAAGATGAAAAGTCTGTTTGAGCAAAGCGCTTATCATCACCCCGAGCGCCAGCGCAATGAAACCACCCAGCCAGACCAGCAGCAAAAAGGCATGGTAATCGGGGATGTCATGGAAGGCGAGAATTTTGCTCATAAAATCCCAGAAGCTGGTGTCGGTGCCGGGCAAAAAATCCTGCCCCAGCGCCAGCAACCGCATCAAAGTTCCGATGGCAAAACCCACCAAGCCACTCAACAAAGCGTTCCGTTCGCGTAAAGGCCAGCCCAACAAACTGACCGCCAAACCAGAAGCTAGACCCGCAATCCAGAAGCCAAACACTAAAAGTGTGGCATTTTCAAGAGAGGTGGGTAGTCCTTCTAGTGTAACCCGTACATCGTCCACATTTTCATAATAATCAATGGTGGCGGTACTGGTCAGTGTGGTGAGTAGTAAGGTCATCCATAGGGCTAAAATCACCGCCCGAATGTCTAGGCGCATGGTGGGTTACTCCGCTTCATCTATTGTGAGTTCGTTTGCTTCTGAAAGCAGATCTACATCAGGAACAGCAAGAATGGCTGCCCCCTGCTCTTTATAACGTTTGTATTCCAGCAAATTGGTATAGGCAGGGCTAGCGAAGCCGGCTTCGTGGGCCATCTGCCGATTACGATAGTTCATCCAATAATCATCAAAAATCTCACTGCCTAATTCTGAAAAAACACCCGTTCCTTGCAACAATCTTTCTAAAAATACTGTTGAGCCAATATTTTTGGTATTGCCGCTGCCCGGTCTATCGGAGGCAATCCGATATTTCTCATGGAGAAAAAAGTCAAAATTACGGGCAACAGCAGGAATCTGCGCTAACTCTGACAAGGTATACACGCGACCTTCTTCAATGGCGGAGTATTGGTCATAGACGACCCCTAACACAAAATGCTGGTGGTACTGCTGATAGGGAAAGGTACTGGTGATGGCACTATTACGATTGCGAAAATATCCCGTATAGGTTCCCAATGTCATCCCGTTTACTTTTAGATGGCCTTGTGCATCCTGCCCTTTGCGATAGGTGGTTTTAATATCCAGCGCGTAATACTCATTGTCGGAAGAAATCAGGGTGAAGTCAGGATAGTGATTCTGGGCGCGGGCTGGCACAAGTTGATACCGATTTTCCTGAGCAAAGCGGTACACAACAGGCAAAATCACCAGTTCCAATACCTTGGACAGCACTTTGGTATCAAGGGTCATCGTATAAATGCGCTGGTAGATATCAATAAATCCCTTGACTGTCCATTCCCCCTGATCCGTGACAACCTGTTCACGGATGGCATCAAAGTAGGCAAGCAGCAAGGTACGAAAATCGGAACTCATTGGGCAATCCATAAAATTTCATGCGACTGACGTTTGGAAAGGACATATTGTTTAGGCAACTGCACTGCTTGCACCACCGATTTATATTTTTGCAGCAAGGCGGTTATTTGTTCTCTAGTCGGAAGTCCATCCTCTCGATATGAAATAACCAAGATACTCTGCTGATGCTTTTGGATCATGTCTTCAAACGCATTCATCAAGGTGACGGCCTGCGTCCACGCATTTTTTTGAGGCAGCAAACGGCGATGTTTACTGGTGGGGTCAAGCTGCGCTGCCCAGTCAGAATAATTAACCATGCCCTCTAAAAAGTGGTAAAAATCGCGGTAATCTACCCCCACGCCCTGCTGATTAAAATAAGGTGGGTCAAGATAGACCAAATCAAAACCTGTGGGGAGATCGAGCGCATCCTGATTGAAAACAGTCTGGGTTTTGCCATTGTCAAATACCGCGTCGTTGGCTTCACGGGCAAAATTTCTAAAATACACCTCAAAGGGAGTGTCCCATGTGATTTTGTTGCCAAATGAACGCGGAACATCGGCCTGCCGCATGTATAAATTGGCACGATGAAATAAATTATAAGGACGTTTGATGATGCAGGCTTGAAACAGGGCAAAATATGCCAGCGCTTTTTCGTAGCGGTTTTCAAGCTGTGTACTGATATTAAAAATCATCCCGTCCAGCCATTGATTTTCTGCGTCCGTGAAATAGATATTGCGGAAAGTTGCTTGGATAAAATCGGGCGAAGTGTTCGGCGGCTTGAGCAAATTTTCGATGACCGTGTTAGAGAGAGTCACGGCAGCATTTTCGATGAGCGCTTGCCCGATGATGGCATTAAATTTGAGGTAATCGTTGTAGGCGACGGTTTTGCCTTGTCGTTTGAACAGATGGCTCATCACGCCTGTTCCGCCAAACGCATCTAAAACCGTCTCAAAGGGCAAATCGCTGATATTTCCCCAGATCCACTCAGCAATTTTGCGCTTGCTACCTTGATAGCGGGTGGTTGGGAACACGGCTTCTGAGGGGAAAAATGAAAGCTGCATTAGGCTGTTCCTTCGACCCTTTCTGGTATGGCAGCACGGCGAAGTTCATGGAGGGAGACTCCTTCGCGCAGCATGAAAAAACTGCCCATCAGCAAAGTTAAGCTGAACTGCTGCGCCCGCATCAGCAAAGCAAACGCCGTTGCCGATTCAGTATCAATCTCCACCGCCGAAAGCGCCAACACAATCGCCAGTTCATACGTTCCCGCCGCTGAAGGCAGCAACGGCAGCGCCAACCCCACCCCGGTGCCGATGAGCGCCAGCAACGCGGCCTGCCATGTGACATCCTCCAGAAAAACCCGCAGCAACAGCCAATTGGCGACAATTTGCAAGCCAAAACCGATCACCGTCAGAAAAAGTAAAAAGGCAAGCTGGCGATTGCTGCGTAAACCGGACAAGCCTTCGCGGATATGCCCCACAAAATGCAGCAGAAGGTCTTGTAAGCGGTGAGGCAAAAAGCGTGTCGCCAGTGGGCGAATGATTTTTTCAATCAATGCGTCGCTCCGTGCCAGCGCAAAAACCGCAATCGTCGCCACCAGTGTCGCCACTGCCAGCAGTCCCCCCGCGCTCACCAGCAGCGAAGGCAGCGGCAAAATCATCAGCGTCACCGCCAAAAGCAGCATCAACACCAGCATATCCATGGTGAGTTCTGCCCCGATGCTCGACAATATCGCCATCACCGGGAGATTTTTCACATGGCGCTGCAAAACATACGAACGAGCAAAATCCCCCATTCGTAGGGGCAAAATCGTATTGAGGTAAGCACCGATTTGATTGGCGGTCAGACAGTCCATAAAGCCAGCACGCCCGTTGAGGAGATTTTGCCAGCGCAGCACAATATTCCCTACCACGACAATATTAATGAAGGTGGAAGGAATCAGAAAAAGGTAGTTGGCGTGGCGAACTTTTTCCCAGAGTTGGTCAAAGTCCAGTTCCCGCGCCATCAACACCGCCAGCAGCAGCACCAGTCCCAGCGCTGCCCCGATTCGCATAAAATGAAAAAGTCGGCTCATGGCGGGGTATTATAGCCGAAGTCAGAGGTTTTTTTGCTGGCTAAGAATTTCTGCACGGCGGGCATGGATGCGCTGCTGGTCATCCGGGTGGTAAGATTCCAGACGCGGGGGTAAATCTTCATAGTCTACAAAATCACCCCAAAAATTATTTTCATACGTCTCTTGGTAAACTGTGTCAAAGTTAAACAATAGCATATCCTCATCCGCAAGGGGAATCGGGATTTCAGAGAGTGGTTGGTGAACCTTCGCTCCGAATCCGCGTGTTTTACCCAGCTTGACATTCGGACGCGGGTCATTCACAAGAATATTATAGGGTGAGGCATCTTGGCTGTAAGGGTAAAGCGGGATGTTATAAATAGGGGGGATAGATTCATGCAAAAAATCAATTTCAAGCAAGGGGATTAGGCTTTTGAGCGCTTCTTCTCGGCTTTTGCGGTAGTTGCCACTATGTTCACCCCCCTCTTTATTTGATGGAGAGAGCAATTCGATGCGCGTGACCAAACGACCTAAAATTTTGGACTCGACATTTTGATAGATTAGCACAGCATCGCCAAACAATTGGGCTTCATCAAAGGTTGTTTCGATGGCAACTTCCCAAGTAGGCAGAACGGTCAGGTTTTGCAGGGTCGGTGGTTGGGAAACAGAAAAGCGTTGATACACGGACACATCAGGAATCCGCATTTGCCGATGCACCCCACCATCCGCTTCTCCCCAGATTTGTAGGGAACGTTCGTTCATCGCACGATAACCCGGAGGCAGATGTTCATTGATGCGTTGATTCAGCATAACGATAAACTGACCATGAAAACTTCGCCAGAAGGAAGGCTCATCATGGGTTCCCGGTGTTTGCAGCAAACTTTGCAGATAAGGATTAACCCCCGCGAACAAATTTTGACGGACATGAAGTGCCATGCGCTGTTTCCTTTATCTCATCCCTATAAAATAGTATAAAGATTTTTGCAGATTTTGGGCTTATCGCTATCCTTAAGCATATGGAAAACCCAACTTCAACTGAAATTGCGATTTTAAAAACCCTGCTCTACGGTGATGTGTTTGATTTCCCCATGACCAACACGGAAATTCACCACTACCTGCTGGAACATCCCGCGTCGCTGGAAGTCATTACCAGCACCTTGAAAAATTCGGCTTGGTTGGCGCAGTATGTCATTCCGGTCAATGGCTACTATGCGTTGCGGAAAGAAGCGGCAGATTTGCGTTACCATCGGGAGCAGATTTCGACAGAACTCTGGGAACGGGCGTTGCGCTATGGACGACTGCTGGCCTATCTCCCGTTTGTCAAAATGGTGGCCTTGACCGGGGCGCTTTCCATGCGAAATGCCCAACACAAAGACGAAGATTTTGATTATATGATTGTCACTCGTTCTGGTCGGGTGTGGTTGACACGCTTGTTTGCGGTGATGATGGTGCGGGTAGCGCGATTGTGGGGGGTGGAACTTTGCCCCAATTACGTGTTGAGTGAAACCATGCTGCTGCAACAACGTCAAGATATGTTCACCGCCCATGAAGTGACCCAGATGATTCCCATAAGTGGTCATGGGTTGTATGAGCAGTTACTCCAGATGAATCCGTGGACAAAGCGGTATCTGCCCAACGCACAAGGCAGCTTTCATCAGACCACCCCACATGAACCCGGCGGACTAGGCCGCATGGTACAAAAACTGATGGAAGTTTTGCTCGGTGGTACAATCGGCAACGGGTTGGAAGCATGGGAGCGCCGCCGCAAGGAACGCAAATTTATCTTGGAAGACTCACGGAGCGAACGTTCGGCGGCTGAAATTGACGCGGAACGGGTCAAAGGGCATTTTCAAGACTATGGCTATCCCGTCTTAAGCAAATTTCATGCCCGCTTGCAAAAATATGAATTAAATTAAGCGGAAAATATTAAATTTTTTTTATTTTCTATTCCTAAGGTTGTCAGTTTACGGATATTCTAGTGTCATAGTTGATACGATAAAACGAATTGAATTTATCCGATGTCCTCACCACTGCTTATAATCTCCCGCCGCTTCTGACCATTGAAACGGCAGCCCCACATCTTTATCATGTGGTGTCTGAAGCAGGCCGCTATCGTTTGACCATCCTCCCCGCAGAGACCGCTTTAGCAAAACATTACTATCACCATTGGCTGCTGGTGGCGCTGTCCCATGCGCGGTTGTCGTTTCGGATTCCGGTGCCACTGCGGGATAAAAGCGGTTCGACCTTTTACCATCATCCCAATGGCGAAAAATGGGTCATCGTGCCGCAGTTTACCGGCGAACCCATCACACCGAATGATGCCGACAGTGCCTATTGTATGGGCGCAGCCTTAGGCGAACTGCATGTGGCGCTGTCACAGATTCACCCCATGCCTCATCCCCATTCAGATTATCATTTGCACCATCGGATTTTACCGAATTTACACAAACCCTTCCCGCGCAGTTCTTTTGAACTGGGGCTTTCCGCTAGCAAAGAAAGCAAGCATCGCTTTCGGCGCTTTGTGACCCTTGCCGAAATGTACCGCGATGCCCTGCCGATGCCCCACGAGCAGGATTTACACTGGCATATCATTCATGGCGCTTTTTATGGGCATAACCTGTGTTACGATGGCGATTGCGTGGTGAGTGTGTTGGAATTTGGCGAAGCCCACCCGGATTATCGGGCGCTGGAATTTGCCAACGCGCTGCTATGGGTTGCCAACGATCTGGGAACACTGTTCTGGGGAACGGCGCGGGCTTTTGTCGAAGGGTACGCGGGTTTTGCTCGGCTGACCCGTGCAGAAATTGAACTGATTCCGCGCTTGATGGTCGCTTCCCAAGTGGATAAGGTGCTGTCTTTTGTGGGCAACAATTACGAACAAGCCACTGCTGCGCTGCGAACCTATGAGGACATCAGCGCGTGGTTAGAAAGCGAACAACCCCGCCTGAGTGCCATGCTGCGGGGTGTATTTTTGGGGGAATAGCCCGTTACATGGGCAAAAAGATCCGAAAAAAACTGCCGACCCCTGTTTCACTCTGAACCTCAATCCGCCCATGATGGGTTTCGACAATTTTTTTGACAATGGACAACCCCAACCCTGTCCCACCTTTGTCGGTACTGCGGGCTTTGTCCGAACGATAAAAACGCTCAAAAATGTGGGGTAAATCTTCGGGAGAAATGCCAATTCCAGTATCAGAAATTTCAATCACCATTTCGGAGTCCTGTTTTTTGACCTGCACAGCAACCGCCCCGCCCGCCAGCGTGTAATGAATAGCATTTTCGATGAGGTTGGACAGGACGCGGTTGAGTTCAATTTCGTGTCCCGGAATAGGTGGCAAAGTCGCGGCTAGCTCACTGGTAAGCGAGATATTTTTCTCTAGGGCTAGGGGTTGATAGCGCAGCAAAACCTCGTCAACAAGGTGCGGGAGATTCACGGGCATGAGGGGAAGCGCTGTCGCTTTGTCCAAGCGAGACATGGTGAGAATATCATCAACCATGCGGGTTAAGCGGTTGACCTCAAAGACCAATTTTTGAACATATTGCCGTTGTTTTTCCGGGCTGGTCTGCACCAAAAGCAAATACAGGTAGGTTCCGATGGTGGTAATGGGTGTTTTGAGATCATGGGACAGGTCGCTCATCAATTCCTCAAGCAATTGCAGGCGTTCCTGTTGAATGACCAATTCTCGTTCATGCTGTTCAGCTTGTTTGCGTTCCGTGATGTCCTGTGCGACCCCGTAAAAACGCACCACCCGTTTTTGGATGTCATCCCACACCGGCATCCGATAGATATGCACCCAGCGCACCCCACCATTTTTGGTCAAAATCCGATATTCCCCCTGCGTGATTTCCCCGGCAATGGTACGCTGAATATCTTGTAGCACTAGAGGTTCATCCTCAGGGTGATAGAGTTGCAAGGTGTTGCCAATTTCTTCAGGCGTATACCCGGTTAAACGGTAAAAGGAGTCCGTTGTCCATTCATATTCCATTTGACCGTTAGACGTGACCGAGTAGGAATAGGCATAGTCGGAAATCAACTCGGAGACAATCCGGTAGCGTTCTTCGCTCTGCCGCAACGCTTCCTCAGCCTGTTTGTGTTCGGTAATATCTTGCGCCACCCCATAAAAGCGTACCACCCGGTTTTCGGTGTCATCCCAGACAGGCTGGCGATAGATATGCACCCAGCGCTCCGCCCCGCTTTTGGTGATAATCCGATATTGCCCACGAGTATTTTCTCCCAGCAAGACACGCTGAAAGTCTTGTTGCACCAACGCCACATCGTCAGGATGATAGAGATTGAAGGTTACACCAATTTCTCCCGCCGTATATCCCGTTAAGCGATAAAAAGAGTCGGTTGTCCATTCAGGCAGAATTTCCCCCTCAGCCGTCAAGCTATTGGCATACGCATAGTCGGAAATCAACTCAGAGACAATCCGGTAGCGTTCTTCACTCTGGCGTAAGGCAGCTTCTGCTTGTTTGCGCTCGGTAATGTCCTGCGCCACCCCATAATAGCGCACCACCCGGTTTTCAGTGTCATCCCACACCGGAAAGCGCTTAATATAAATCCAGCGCTGTTCCCCGCTTTTGGTCACAATCTGATATTCATTTTCAACCACTTCACCGCGCAGCGTGCGTTGGATATCCGCCTGTACTCTCGCAAGTTCAGTCGGTTGATACAGACGGGTTGTCCGGTAGACTTCCTGAAATTCATAGCCTGTCACCCGTTGAAAAGCCTGTTCAAGAATCCACTCATTTTTATAGGTGTTGTCGGGATAAATGGTGTTCTCAAACGCATAATCAGAAACCAATTCTGAAATCATCCGGTAGCGTTCTTCACTCTGGCGTACAGCAGCTTCGGCTTGTTTACGCTCGGTAATGTCCTGTGCCACCCCATAATAGCGCACCACCCGGTTTTCAGTGTCATCCCACACCGGAAAGCGCTTAATATAAATCCAGCGCTGTTCCCCGCTTTTGGTCACAATCTGATATTCATTTTCAACCACTTCACCGCGCAGCGTGCGTTGGATATCCGCCTGTACTCTCGCAAGTTCAGTCGGTTGATACAGACGGGTTGTCCGGTAGACTTCCTGAAATTCATAGCCTGTCACCCGTTGAAAAGCCTGTTCAAGAATCCACTCATTTTTATAGGTGTTGTCGGGATAAATGGTGTTCTCAAACGCATAATCAGAAACCAATTCTGAAATCATGCGATAGCGCTCTTCGCTCTGCCGCAGCGCTTCTTCGGCTTGTTTGCGTTCGGTGATGTCTTGCGCCACCCCATAAAAACGTACCACCCGGTTTTGCTGGTCGTCCCAAACTGGCTGACGGTGAATATGCACCCAGCGTTCTTCCCCGCTTTTGGTGAGGATGCGATAGTCACTTTCAACCGTTTCTCCTTGCCGCACCCGTTCCACATCCTGCTGAGACCGCATCTCATCGTCAGGATGGTAAAGGCGATAATTTGCCAATTCTTGGAAGGCATACCCGGTGGTACGGAAATAGGAGTCTGCGGTGATCCACTCCCCAACAATGCTGCCGTCCAGTTCAAACCGACAGCAATACGCATAATCGGAGATCAGCTCGGTGATAATGCGGTAACGCGCTTCTGTCGAATTTTCATGCAGGCGCTCCATCCCCAAAATCCCTATAGGAATCCCCTGTTCGTTGTGGCAGGAGGCGGTCATGGTAGGGATATTCTCAAAATCGGTTTTGCCCAGCAACTCGGCCTCGTGGTGAACTCCCCGTCTAGCACACGCCGCTTTGTTGGCAACCAGAAAATGCCCTTCCAAGTCTTTGAGGTACAAGCCATCCGGCAGCGAATCAATTAACGCCCGCAACATATCGCGTTCGCGCTGTAAAGATTCGATTGTTTGAGCATGGTCGAGGTGAGTCATAAGCGGCCTATTGGTATGCAAAAGTAACTTTATTTTACCCCACGAATTTCATCTGCTGCGGCGAATGAGACAATTTCATTAAAATTTCATGTATCAACGTAAAATAAGATGAGCGCGTTCCAGAAGGGTATCGGATACAGATAGCCCAAGCATCCCAGCCGCTTTGAGGTTAAAAACAAGCTGAACCTCAGCCGATTCAATAGAAATATCGGCAGGCGAAACCCCTTCAAGAAGCAGTTTTGCCAGACGTGCTGTGTCCTGTCCGGTGGTCTGGTTATCGGCAAGGTAGCTGTAGAGTGCGCCGTCCTCGACTTGGGCGCGAGTATTCGCCAACACAGGCAAGCGGTGTTTTTGGGAAAAAGTTAAAAGCGCTTGCCATACTTCGGACAGTTGGATGGTTAAATCGGGCATGATGAAAATGGCCTCAAAGGGGGGATCTAGGTCATTTTCGGCAAGATAGTTCCTTATTTCCGAAGGTTCAACCACTGGCAGCACCACCAGTTCAAGCCCCAAGCTGTCTGCCGCAACACGCAGGGCTTGCAACACCGGAATCGCGGTGGGATAGGTCGGATTACACGGCACAAAAATACGTTTAACCGAGGGGTCAATCAAGGTGAGGAGTTCCAGCCGCTTGGGGGCATATTCGGCAACAGGATTTTCGATGCCAGTGAGGTTGCTTGCGGGGTAGCGCTTGCTCTTGACAAGCTCGGTTTCAACGGGCGCAACGACAAAGGTAAACAACACCGGAATATCAGAGGCTTGGGTGGCATCTTTGGCGGCTAAGGCGGCAGCATTGGTGGTCGTAAAGATTAAGTCGACATCCGCTTCCACATATTGCTGGGCAGCTTGTGCCATGATCGCGGCATCACCTTCTGCAAAGGTGACACTGTAGCGCAGATTTTCCCCCTCAACATAGCCTAAACTGGCGAGTTCGGCTTGAAAAGCGGCGATGGCACTGTCAAAAATCGACGCGCCGGAGATAATGCCAATATGGTACACACGGCGAGGCGCAGGACGCATCTGCTGCTGCCGGATGGAAATACCTGCCGCGAGCAGCAAAATACACAAAAAAATGATAAAAATATTATTAGACACTAATTTTCGGTACATAGCTTCAGTATAGGCAAATGGGGATTGGGAGGCAAATGACGGGGAACATCGAAATCATTATTCAAGGGCTAACCCGTGAATGGCTATTTGAACGGCAGATTGTGGTTTACACCCTCACCAGCGCCTCCCGCGATGCTGTTGATGCGTGGATTGATACAGGCTTTGCAACGATGAAGAGTTGGCCTGCTGACCGCCCCTATTTAGCGATTCATGATGTTTCTTCCCCCAATCTCACGATGACCCCGTATGCCCGTCAACGCGCCCGCGAAATTGCCAAACAGTTACCCCCCCATTTAACCCGTTCTGCCGCCATCGTCCGAAAAGATATGTTCGGGCAGGCAATCCGGCTATTTATCAAATTGGATATGCTGCGGGTACATCCGACCTTAGAGCGCAAGGTCTTTTTCACGCGGGAAGCGGCAGTGGCTTGGCTCAAGGAAAAATTATGAATTACCCGAAATCCTCAAAATCATCGATCTGTCTGCCCAGCTGATTTTCTTGAGCCAGATGGTCGGTATAGGTCTCGATTTGGGATTTGTCATACGTCTCGAATGCGCCAAACCAGCGAATCATCCCGCGCTCAAAGAGAAATTCAATCACAGGGTGAATGTCGCCAATAACTTGGGCAATTTTGTAATAACCGTCGTGGGTGAAACCAACATTGATTATTTTCATCCTGCCTCCAAATGTAGTATGTTCTCAAAATTTGTTATAGTTTGAAGAGATGGAAGGGGTGTAGGCATATGAAAATTTTACTTGGTTATTTAGGGTGCTGTCTACTCATTCTTAGCAGCCTATTATCGCTTATTCGTACCGAAGCCCCTGTCCCGGCGTGGATTGCCTTCACCTCCCAGCGCGACCAGCCGGGCAACAATGAAATTTATCGGATGCGTTCGGATGGCAGCCAACCGCACCGCCTGACCACCCACAAAGCCAACGATTTCGCGCCGAGTTGGTCGCCCACCCTGCCAGAAATCATTTTTACCTCCAACCGCACAGGCGACCTTGAATTGTATAAAATGCGTTTTGATGGGCGCGGCTTGCAACGCTTGACCTTTTCCGACGGGCAAGATTGGGGGGCGGTCTGGTCGCCGGACGGACAATGGATTGCGTTTGTCTCTGACCGTGACCGCAATCAGGAAATTTATCGGATGCGCCCGGATGGCAGCGAACTCCAGCGTTTGACCGACAGCAAAGGCGAAGACTGGGGCATCACTTGGTCACCCGACAGCCAATCGATTGCTTTTGCCTCACGGCGAGACGGCGGCGATGTTGAAATTTACACCATGCGGGCGGACGGCACACAGGTCAAACGGGTGACGGACAATCAGGGCATGGACAGTTCCCCCGCATGGTCGCCGGACGGCGCATGGATTTTTTTCGTCGGAGACCGCCAGAATGATATTGATATTTATAAAATTCATCCCGATGGCACAGACACCACCCGCTTAACCTATACCTCGCTGGATGAATCGTACCTCTCATGGGCTGACCAGCGCTTGATTTTCGGGTCGTCGCACGCCTACCGCACCGAATCATGGGATATTTATTCGATGTTGCCGGACGGGAGCGACATTCAACGCTTGACCTATACCCTGAATACCGATAATTTTCCTGCGTCCGCGTCGGTGATGCAAAAAACATGGCGCGGGGAAATTTTAATCGGGGTAGGGATTTTTCTAATGGTGTTAGCGCACCCCAAAACCCCATCTTTTAATAAAAAAGTCTGGCAAAAATTCGCATGACCCACCCACCTTCGACCCGCCATTGGCGCACCACGATTATTTTGGGTGCGCTGGGCATCACTTTTTCGATTCTGCTGATTGCGATTGGCAATTACAGCATCCGCGAAACCGGCACCACCACCAATATTCCCGATGATCCCCTCCCGCCCGAAGCCCTGCCCGTGGTAGCGCTCTCGTTATTTATTATTAACGGTCTGCCTTATACCCTCATTTTATTTTTCATTCTAGGGTTGCGGCAAATTTTTCTGGCGGAACGTCACCCACTCTTGGCGCAAGGGGTGTCGGTCATTAGCGCCACCGCCTACACATTTGTGATGGCAACCTTGCTCATCACCCAGTACATTTTGAGCGAAGGCGAAGTCGGCTTAACCGATATTGACGCGGTGCAGATGCTGACCTTAGCCCTTTCCCAGCAAGCGACACTCCTTTTTGGGGTGGTGATCTTTATTTTGGGTTTGGGGATGCGTGATGGTGTCATTTTGCCGCGCTGGATGGGCTACCTCACCCTGCTATTCGGGGTATTGGAAGGCTTTTTTGGCCTCTTTACCACCCTCGAACCCACGATTTGGACAGGGCTAAGTTTCATCGTTTTTCCGACGTGGCAGGTGATTGTGTGTGCGCTGCTGCTGCTCAAGTTACAGGCTATTCAGCATAGCATCCGCCAGTCGTAGGCTGAAAGTCCTTTTTCATTGCGCGTACCTTGCCTACAATGAAGCAGCGTTAAAATCCCTTTTTGAGAGTTGTGCATGAAATACAGCGTGGTTTTGCTCACATTTTTTTTGATTTTTCAGACGGTTTTTGCCCAGACCCCAGAACCGGATTACGACCCGTTGACGATTGCGGCGCTGCGTGAACGGCGCTACGGTGAGGGCGCAATTCAAATCGAAGAAATCATGGCGCAGCAGCGCGATTTCACCCGCTACCTCATTTCCTACCCCAGCGACGGGCTGACGATTTACGGCTTCATAAATATCCCCACGGGTGAAGGGCCTTTCCCCGTCATTATTGCGATTCATGGCTATGTTGACCCACTCGTTTACAACACCCTTGCCTATACCACCCGTTACGCCGATGCCTTAACCCGCGCTGGCTATGTGGTGATTCATCCCAATTTGCGCGATTACTGGCCTTCGGACATCGACAACACTGATGGCATGTTCCGCGTAGGGTATGCGGTGGACATTTTGAATCTGGTTGCCCTTTTGAAAAGCAACAAAGAGCAAATTCCTCAGGCGAACGTGGAACGGATTGGCCTATGGGGTCACAGCATGGGCGGGGGCATTTCGCTCCGGGTGCTGACCGTCACCCAGCAGGTCAACGCAGCGGTGCTGTATGGTTCAATGAG
Organism: uncultured Anaerolineae bacterium; assembly: GCA_964639245.1. Taxonomy (GTDB): domain Bacteria; phylum Chloroflexota; class Anaerolineae; order Aggregatilineales; family J027; genus SB15. The sequence goes on along the minus strand of CAZXCU010000003.1, from coordinate 352,385 downwards.
TGGCAACGAACTTAAAAATTACACACAAATTCTGGAATGGTCAGGCGGAAATTTCGGCGAACGCGAACTCAACACCCCTCCCGAAAAATTGGTACATATTTCCCCGATTTATTATCTGGATGGCATTACCACCCCCCTCAGCATCCATCACGGCTTAGAAGATGAATCGGTTCCCTATGCGTGGTCGGTGGAGTTGTGCGATGAATTGTTCGTGCTGCAAAAAGAATTTGAGTGTCATTTTTACGAAAATCAGCGCCACACCTTTCAAGGCGAAGGCGATGCGCTGTTCATGGAGCGCATCATCGGTTTTTACGACAGGTATTTAAAATAAATTTTACATTTAGCGGCGCTCTTAAATTCGGGAAAAATTCACACGCAATTAAGCGTGTTTGCATTAATATTTTCCTCAAAGTTCAGACCTAAAGGGGAAAAAATATGCAAAAATACACCGCCAAACAAGAAACCGAAATCATCGGGCAAGCCATTCTCGCTGTCTTTGAAAGCATCCAATACAACGAATTTAAGACCGTTGTGGACAAGGTGCTGGGGCAGTACGGCGTGCAGACCATTTCACCCGATACATGGTATTCCTTGCAGATGCTGCTGGATATTTACACCGCCATGATCAACATGGGCAACACCATCACCAATTTTGTCTCGATTGGGATGCAGGTCATCAATACCTCGCCTTTCCCGCCCGAAGTTGACAGCATTTTTAAAGCGATTGAAATGCTGAATTTTGTGTATGACATCAACGTGCGGAATTTTGATGAGCAAGACAAATACGAAATGACAATCCTGAGCAACCAGCATATCCGCGTGGTTGACCACAGCCCGTTCCCGCATGATTTGGTCTACGGGTATTTTTATGCGATTGCCCAGCGCTTTCGTCCGGCAGGCACACGCCCAACAGTGGTGCGTACCTACTTGAATGAGGCAAACCCGAATGACGACGGCGCGGTGTACGACATCAAATGGTAGGCTAACCCTTTAAGAGCATTTCCAACGACAATTCACCATCCGTCACATTTGCATCAACTTCATTGAGCAGGCGTGCCTTCAAACGCGCCTTCTCTTTGTCATCCAGCAGCTCCAGCAAAAGCCGCAGCCGTGCATCCGATGACTCATCGCGTTTATTCTTGGCGGGTTGAGGCGATGCTGCTGCCGCTGCCCCGCTCGATTCCCACAAGACAATGGTTGAAATTGTCGCCGCTATCACCATAAAAACCAGCGCGACTGTCCCATCGTAAGGCGGGTTGCTGTAGCCGCTTAACCTGTCCAGAAAAAAGATGAGCATTGCCCACACAAACATCGTCGCAAAAATTCGTCCACGTAGCATTTTTTAATCCCCACAAACTATTTTTTCAGTATACGCATCTGGTGGCAAAAAGTTTCGGAATTTTAAAAATTTGTTTAAAATGCGCCGAACCTAATAACACCGCCAGAGGAAGTTGAAAATGACCCAGTATACATGTGACCCTGCCTTAGAAATTTCCGGTCAAACCGTGCTTTCGTTGTTCAAAAATGAAAATTACCACAACATCAAAAATATCCTTGCCCACCACAACCTGACCGAAATTGATGCGGAGGGCTGGTATTCGATGCAGCATATTTTGAACGTCATCAAGGAAATTACCGAAGCGCCGGGTTCGACCTTTAATCTGGTCAGCATCGGGGTGGCTACCGCGCAGTTAGGCAAACTTCCGCCGGATGTGGAAACCAAACCCCTTGCTGATTTTTTTGCGCTCTACGAAAAAATTTACCTGACTCGCTTTCGCAATGGCGATGCAGGCTCCATCAAAACCGAACAACTCACCCCGACTCACCTCAAGATTACCTATCAGGGCGCGTTCCCGGATGATCTGGTGTACGGGGTGTTGTATGGGTACGCCCGTCGGATTCTGCCGCCGGGAACCTTCGTCACGTTCAGCTACGATGAACACCTGCCGCGTGCCGACCATGGCGCACCGTTTACCGTCATGCACGCTCGCTGGGAGTAGCTTTCACCCGGCTGACAAATTCATCAAATAAATATAGCGAATCGTGCGGGCCGGGCGAGGCTTCGGGGTGATATTGCACGCTGAACACACCGAGCTGTTCATTCCGAATCCCCTCAATGGTCTGGTCGTTCAGGTTGATGTGGGTGACTTCGCCCCCCTGCAATTCGCTGTCTTTAGAGACGGCGAATCCGTGATTGTGGGCGCTGATTTCCACCTTGCCCGTCAGTAAATTTTTAACGGGTTGGTTGCCGCCGCGATGCCCAAAACGCATTTTCTCTGTTTTGCCGCCCAGCGCCAGCGCCAGAATCTGATGTCCCAAGCAGATGCCGAAAATTGGCGTTTTGCCCAGCAAATTTTGCACGGTATCAATCGCATAATCGACGGCGGCGGGGTCGCCCGGCCCGTTGCTCAAAAATACACCGGCGGCTTGCTGGCTCAAAATGGCTTCGGCGGGGGTTTGCGCTGGCACAACCCGCACCCGCAAGCCTCTGTCGGTCAACATGCGTAAAATATTGCGCTTAATGCCCATATCCAGCGCGATAATCAACGGGGCATTTTCATCATAGGGGTGTTCCCGATACCATGCCGGGTCGCTTTTTTCTGTCCAGTGATAGGGTTCGGGGCAGGTGACTTCATCCACCAAATTCGCGCCGGACATATCCGGGGAGTTCCGCGCCATCTCGACCAGTTCCGCCCCGTCAAAATCGCCGTGCGCGATGGCAGCCCGCATGACCCCTTGTTCACGGATATGCCGTACCAGCGCCCGGGTGGGAATGTCGGCAAGGCCAATTTTCCCCTGGGATTTTAAATAGGAGTCTAAATCGCCCACGCTGCGCCAACTGCTGACACGCGGACTCAATGTTCGTACCACAAATCCCGCCACCCAGATTTGCCCGGCTTCTTCGTCCTGCTGGTTGATGCCCGTATTGCCCATATGCGGCGTGGTCATCGTCACAATCTGGCGATGGTATGACGGGTCAGTCAGCACTTCCTGATAGCCGGTCATGGAAGTATTGAACACCAATTCGCCCACCGACACCCCTTCCGCGCCCCACCCCGTTCCGCTAAAAATTCGACCATCCTCTAACGCCAACACACCCTGCATGTTTTTATCTCCCTTGTTTATGGGGATTGCATACCCCGGTTGGCAAAGAATCATACTCGATTGGGGCGGGTTCGCCCTTTGTATCAATGCACAATAGGAAGCCAGTGAAGCCTTAATGCCAGTGGACTTCGCCCACGCCTACCCCGGCATTTTGCGCTGTGCCATTCGTCCGCACAATCCACAATTGGCGGTCAGTCGTGACCACCAGCAGCGCGGTATGCGTCCGATTCCATTCCCAACTGGCGATGCCGCTGGGAATCCCGCCAACCAGCGCAGTCGGGGCGCTGCCCGGAGTTAACATATACAACGTAAATGGCCCGGCGGGGTCAGTCGCACCCAGAAAGGCAATCCGCCCCCCACCAATGTCTGTTGCGGCACGTGTCACCGTGATTCCCGCGCTGGCAACATCGTAGGACGCATAAGTCTGGTCAAAATCGAGATTGACCCGCCCTAGCACATAATACCCTTCATTGTGCCGTCCACTCACAATCACCGAAGCGCTGTCCAACGCCCAGCTTGAATCTTGGTAGGGGTGACGACGGAATCCATTATTGACATCATAATTGGCGGGTAAAAAAGTCGTCACCATGCCGGAAGGGGTATCCACCGTAATCAAAACAGCGGTGCTGTTGGGCGACCATTCTGCCCGCAATGAATTGACATCCCACGCATCGCGTAAAATTTGGGCAGATTGCATCGTCGCAAAATCCATCACCCAGACTCCCGCGCTGGTGAGGCCGTCTGTGCCTGCCGTTGAGCCAAACACCACCGCCAGATAGCGTCCGTCCGGCGACCAGTTCATATATTTAACATACATATCCGGCGCGAGGCCAAATCCACTCGAAGGCGAAAGTAACACCTGCTGCCCATTGGCATACAACTGCCCATCATAGCCAAACACCGCCATCTGCCCCTGCGGGCTAATATCAAAAGTGCGTCCGCTGGCCTGCACATTGCCATTAACGGAGGTAATTTCACCGGAGGCATTGATAAAAGACAGCGAATCGCCTTCTGCGACAAATCCCCCACCCCCCGCTACTGAAAGCGGGGTCGGACTGGGGGGAATCACGGGCGCAATCGTCGGAATCGGGGTGACGGTAGAAAAAGGTAAGGCAGTCCCGCCCGTTTCGCCTTCGCCCACCGTTTCATCCGGGGTATCCGGCGCGGTGGTGGGGCTGGCGGCAATCGCCACCGTCGTTAAAGTTGGCGGATTGGTGGCGGTACTCAAAATCACATTCGGCGTATTCGTGGGACGCGGTGTACGGGTTGGTTCGTCCGTGTCGGTTGGACTCGCCGTCAAAGTTGATGAAGGAGTCGGGGTGCGCGTGGGGGTTTCGGTTGGCAACGGAGTCGGACTGGGGGTGCGCGTCGGGATACGGGTAGCAGTATCGGTCAGCGTTGGAGAAGGCGTATCTGATGGCGTGACCGTCGCCGTCCGTGTTGCGGTTGAAGTTGCGGTGTTGGTCGGTGTATCGGTTGGAGTTGGTGTAGGGGTAAATGAGGCTGTGCGGGTGGCACTCGGTGTGCCTGAGGGTGTCACCGTAAAAGTAGCCGTATCCGTAGGCGTATTCGTGTTCGATGGGGTGGTTGTCGGTGACGGGGTATCGGTGAAGGTCGGACGACGGGTATTGCTAGCGGTAGCGGTAGGCGTTTCTGTCCAGAGCAGCGCGATTTCAGTTTCGTTCAGGGTACGGGTGGGCGCAACAGTGGGAGTTTCTGGCGCGTCCACATTTTCACGGCAGGCTGCCAGAAAAAGCCCCAATCCAAGCACAAAAAAGAAAAATTTGCCTGACCGCATTGACCACCTTCGACGTTTTGCCCCTTCATTGTAACATGGGGCAACCTGCGAAGGCAGCAATGTCAGGCAAATGTCATGTGAAAACCCTTTTCACTGTTCCCTCCCCGAAAAACAGATTGCTCTTTTTGGAGTGGGGAATAACCCTGACAAGAGGCGGCTTGCCCCTTGTCAGAGAATTTGCCATTAGGCATTTTTGCTCGTAGGCGGATTTTCGCGGTTGCGACGGCTGTACCAGAAGGCAAGAATCAGCAGCAGAATGAGAATCGCAATCCCGCAGAAGGGCAGATACGATCCTAAATCCTGTTCATCTCCTTCGTTCTCGACATCCACTTCCACCGCCGGGGGCGCAGTCGCCTCTTGGGTCAGCACCGAGTCGACTTCTTCGGTTGCGATTTCTGTCGGAGTCGCGCTGGGACGGGCAGTATTGGTTGCAGTAGGTTCGGGTTCATCCGTGACTTCTTCGGTTTCAACCGCCGATGGTTCGGGGGTATCCGTTGCCGTAGGACGCGGCGTATTGGTCGCTGTCGGTTCGGGCGTATCCGTTGCCGTTGGCTCTGGCGTGTTGGTCGCTGTCGGTTCGGGCGTATCCGTTGCCGTTGGCTCTGGCGTGTTGGTCGCTGTCGGTTCTGGCGTATCCGTTGCCGTTGGCTCCGGTGTGTTGGATGGCACGATGGCGGAAACTTCCGTCGGTTCGGAGGTGTCCGTGGGCGGAATCGGCGTGTCCGAAGGCACGGGAGTCTCACTTGGCTCAATCGGTGTATCGCTTGGCACAGGCGTTTCCGAAGGCGGAATCGGTGTGCTGGTTGCGGTGGGTTCGGGCGTATCGGTGGGTATATCCGTCGGTGTCGCCGTGGGTTCTGGCGTATCCGTCGGTGTAAAAGTGGGGGTGAAGGTCGGGGTGTTGGTGGGCGTGGGCGAAGGCGTAATGAACAGCGCCGCGTCCACTTCAAAATCGGCGCTTACGGAAGTTGTGCCGCTTGCGTCCACCACATCCACCGTTAAGGTATGCGTTCCCGGCCCGGCAGCCAACAAATCCAACGTGGCGCTGTAGGGCGCATCCGAAGGCGTGGCAACAGGCGACCCATCAATGCTGTAGGTCACGGATTCAAAGGGGGTTTGCTGCTGTGTCACCCCGATTTCAACCGCGACACTCGGTTCACTGATAACCGTGCCATCGGTGGGCAAACCGCTAATTTCAAAGGTAGGCGGTAGCGCGGCGACTTCAAATTCAAGCGGAAATTCGCGTACCCCGCCTGCGTCATCGCTCACAGTGGCGGTGATGGTGTGCGTTTCATTCGGCGCAAGCAGGTAGGGGTCAATCACAAAATCAAACGTGACGCTGTTGCTGGCCTCGTCCACCACCACATTCGCGGCGGGGTCAAAAATCACCCCTTCGGCAGCGGTGGCGGAGGCTTCATTCAAACCCCGTTCCGCGCTGGCGCTTATTTGCACCGGAGTCACCTGGCTAATCGGTTCATCCGGTAGTTCGGTCACGGTGAACTGCGGGTATAAATCCGGCGTGACAAAGGTAACGGTGTTGCTACCATTTGCCACATCCACCCGCGCTTGATGTTCGCCGCCGTCCGGCTCAAGAATCGGGTCAATGGTGACAATATATTGGGTGCGTAAATAATTCGCCAGAAAATCAAAAATTTCAGTGAGCTGTTGAGAATTGGGCTGCTGATAATAATTGCCGCGTGTGCCTTCGGCAAGGTCGCTCAAAAAGCGCGGGTCAACCCCGAAACCCAAGCCAATGGTATACACCGAAATATTGTTTTCGGCAGCCAGCGTCACGCCAGCATCGGGCAAATTGCTGCTCAGATTGCCAAATTCGTTGCCATCAGTCAGCAAAATCACAAAGCGGTTGGGGTTTTCGGATTCAAGGGCAGTTTGCACCCCCACCGTCGCCGCGTCATACAAGGCGGTGCGCCCGGATGCCTGCAAGTTATTAATCACTTCGCGGGCAGCCTCAAAATCGGAAGTAAAGGGCTGCACCACCCGCGCCGACGAGTCAAAATCCACAATAGCGATTTCATCGACGGGGGCTAGCTGGTCAACAAACGCCAGCGCCGCTTCTCTCGTATCGCGGATAGGGCTGCCCAGCATACTTTCGCTCGAGTCCAGCACCAGCACGACGGAAATCGGAATGTCACGGTCTCGAATGTTTTCTACCGAGACAATCTCGACATTTTCCGCATCCACAAAGCTGATAAAATCTTCGGCAACCAAGCCTTGAATCGGTTGATTGGTCAGGCTGTCCCGCACACTGACGAGCAGCTTGAGGCGGGGAAATTCGCTGGTATCAATAGACCCGATTTCGACATTGGCGGGCGGCGGCGCGGGGGTCTGGGCTTGCGTCAGCCGATATGTCACCAAACTCAAGGGGAGCGTGATGAGCGCTAGAACAAACAACAATCTTTTGAGCATGATACGATACTTTCCCGGTTCGATTTCGCAAGGGATATTTTAACGAAACATGAACACAAATACGAAAAAACGCTGGCAGTCCGCCTACGATTCGCAAGATGCCCCCGAAACACTCGAAGGCGGTCTGCGCCAATTTAACGGCTACCGTCACCCGCGCACCTACGCCCTGCTCCAATCCAGCATCCAGCAGGCGACGCGCCACTGGCAAAATCGGGAGGTGCTAGACGCGGGTTGTGGGAGTGGCGACACCGGCAGTTTTCTCAAAGAAAAAAACCATGTCACCGGGTTGGATTTTTCTCACCAGATGCTGCGCCATGCTCAGACAATTTACCCCCATGTGCTGCTGGCAGATGTCGAAAATCTCCCCGTCCGCAACGCATCCTATGATGGCGTGCTGGCGGTGGGGGTGTGGCAATGTCTCGCGCCGGACACGCCCTTTTTAAACGAAGTGGCCCGTGTGCTGCGTCCAAAGGGGGAAGCGGTGCTGGGTTGGGTACTCAATGGCGATTATTTGCTGTATCGCAAGGGAGTCACCTTCCGGCTTGACCCCACCGTGCAGCTTTCCCTGCTCACCCGCCGCACCATTCCCGATTTATTAGCACAGGCGGGCTTGGACATTGTGGCGTGGTATTCAGTGCTGTTTCCACTCGGCGTTTATCAAAACATGCCCGCGCTCTTGAGCAGTTTTTTACCCGCCTATACGATTCGCTGTAAAATAAAGCGATAGATTTGCTTTTGTAGAAATGTTTATGGATAAACCTATTCAACTACTAATAAGCTCGCGGACAACACATGTCCCTACGATTCGCACGGTAGGGACGTGATAATGCAATTTCACTTTTAAATACGGATAGTGTACGGGTGGGTCTGTGACCCACCCCCGCAAGAGAATGAGGGCGGGTCACAGACCACGCCCGTACATTTGGCTATCCGCCCTATTTTGTTGATCTGCATCATCGCGTCCGACAGACAAGCGTATTTTTTTGATTTATCCATTAGGGAGAAGATAATGATGGACTATCCCCGTTTTGATTTAACCAACCAGATTGCGCTGGTCACAGGCGCGAGCAAAGGCATTGGCTATGGACTCGCCAAAGCGTTAGCCCATGCAGGCGCAAAAGTCGCTGTGGCAGCACGGGATATGGATTCCTTGCAGCAACTTGCCGACGAGATAAAAAATGAAGGGGGTGAAGCGCTCCCCGTGCAGTTGGATGTGCGCGACATTCGCCAGATTCACGCCGCGTTTGAAAAAGTGCATACCCATTTTGGCAGGCTGGATATTGTAGTCAACAATGCCGGTTTAGGCGCGAATCATGCGGCGGTGGACGTGACCGAATCCGATTGGGATGACATGATGAATGTCAATCTCAAGGGACTATTTTTTTGCTGTCAAGCGGCGGGCAAAATCATGCTGGGGCAAAAATACGGGCGCATCATCAACATGAGTTCACAGGCCAGCGTGGTCGGGATTCGTGACCATGCGGTGTATTGTGCCACCAAAGGCGGGGTCAACCAACTTACCCGCGTCTTGGCGCTGGAATGGTCAGCGCAGGGAGTGACCGTTAATGCGGTGGGGCCAACCTTCATTTACACCCCCGGCACCGCCGAACGTTTGGATAATCCCGATTATTTAGAGGGGGTTTTAAATCGCCTGCCGATTGGCAAAGTCGGCACGATTACCGATGTGGCTGGCGCGGTGATTTATTTGGCTTCCCCTGCCGCCGCCATGGTCACAGGGACAATTTTGCTGGTGGACGGCGCGTGGACGGCTCAATGACCTAGATGCCCTATGGATTTCACAAATTGCAAATACTGCTCATGGGTCATGATGACAGGTTTCATAGCATCTACAGTGTACATGCCATAGGGTTTCAGGATGCCAACAAACCATTCTTGAGAGCCAGGGTTACAACGCCCTGCGTAAATATACCAAGATGAACGCTCTTGGCTGCTCTTTTTTATATAAGTTGCCGCAGTAATGTAAGATATTGAATTAATGCACTCACGAAAGGCTTTTTTATCATGCTTAAGCACTGCCCCTAAAAAGTTATCATATTTCAACCATTCATTCTCAGTTTCGCAAAAGGGAGTTTTTGCTTGGGCATAACCTATCCATGCAGCACCTGATGTAATAGCAATAATTTCCAATAACCATCGGAAAAGTGTTTCTGGGGTTGTCTCTTGGCTGACGTTACTCTGTCCGGGAGGGTAATATGGGGAGTAACTATCAGTTACAGTAAAACCTTCTTGTGCAAGCAGCTTAATATATCCTGCAAATCCCGTTAAACCTGTTTCCTCACGTAAGTAATCTCCAATTATCTTATTTGCCTCATCATCACTTGTACTTGGATTATTTATGGTTATATCATCGCGGGTATCTTGAAGAAAGGCTCTATATTCTGCATAATAGTAAGTTCCATAAGAAATTAACCCTAGTAAAATACCACATAGAATGACATATCCACGCCATCTTATTTTCAATCTTTTGACACTTAAATACATGACAGGCATTCCAGCGATACCCGCCACACCCGCAGACCAAACTCCGTAGTAGCCAAACAGTTTTGATATTAAATAGAGAGAAATTCCAATAACTATCCCGCCAGCAACAGCAATAAAAAGTATCCAAACTTGCTTCATAGATTATCGTCCTTAATTCAGGTTTAATTATAAAGAACACCATTCAAAAGAGTTAAATAATTTAAGGTCATTGAAAATTCAGCACACAAGTTCTATAATACTGTTAAATCTAAAGGAGTATGTTCCATGAAACCACGTATCAACCTTATCACTCTCTTGACCGATGATATTGAAAAAATGGCCTTTTTATCGGGATGTGCTGGGCTTTAAAGTTGAAAATGACAATGGCGACTAACGCGAGATGAAACATGAAGGGGTATGTTTTGCGATTTGTTCACGGGCGATTCTGTATGCCGCTACCCAACACGCCAATTTCACCCAACCGATTGGCAGACGCTTTGTTGAATTTGCCTTCCCCTGCCGCCGCCATGGTCACAGGGACAATTTTGCTGGTGGACGGCGCAGTAAACTTGATTGAGAGAACTGTCTGAAAATTCGGGCTTTTCGGCGGTAGGGGGACGGCACCGGAAACTTTGTTCCCCCAATAGATGAACATGCCCCGATTCCGACCCTTTTTAGATAATATTCAGACGGTCTCGCGGGCTTTATTAGGCGCTTTTTCCTACTGAAAACGAATTTTTATCCCCCGCCCGATATGGGTTCAAACGATAACAACGGCGCGGGAATCCAACCCTGATTTTCGCCCTTGGGGGCATCCGATAATTTCACCAAATAATAATCCAGCACTGGATTGTTCTGGTACATGAGGATTTCAACAGGGGTACCATGCGGGGCGCGGGCGGTAATGCTCAGGCGGTTGTGGCTGCTGTAGAGCAGCACCGTCTCTTGAAGCATTTCGCCTTCATAAATGCCATTCAGCCACGCTGTTTTTTCACCAAACCACTGTTCGGGGATGCCACATTTGGTCGGGTCGGGGTTGTCCCCAAAGGGCAGGGCTGGCACATCCGCATCCCGCAGTGAGGCCAATTCATCCTCTGTTTCGGCGGTGGGCAGGGCAGATTCGGTTTTGGTGGGGGAGGTGTCGCTGCACGCAGCCAGTAGCAAAATGAAAACCCATGACCATACAAGATATTTGCTCATCGTTTGCTTCCCTTTTGTTATCCAGAACGCCCGAAAAAAGGATTTTCTTACTTGGTCGTCTTGAATAGATTATCCCTGCCGCAAGGGGTACAATATGCGCTATTCATTGAGTGAGGTTTACTTATGCAGGCGTTAAAAGAACGTATCCTCCAAGAAGGCAAAAATCTGGGGGATGGGATTCTCAAAATTGATAGCATCCTCAATCATCAGATGGATCCGGTCTTAATTAAAGCGATGGGTGAAGAATTGGCAGGGCGGTTTCGCCATCTCCAACCGACCCGTGTCTTAACCGCCGAAGTTTCGGGCATTGCTCCCGCCACCATGACTGCGTTAGCGCTGGGTGTTCCTGTTGTGTATGCCCGTAAGAAAAAACCGATCACCATGTATGGCCCGGTGCTGCTGGAAACCGCCCCCACCCATACCAAAGGCGGGCATGAAGTCATGCTGCTGGTGTCGGCGGAATTTATGCCCGCCGGAGATCGTGTGCTGATTGTGGATGATTTTCTGGCTTCCGGTCAGACTCTGCGGGCGCTGGCACGCATTGTCAATGGAGCAAATTGTGATCTGGTCGGGATTGCTGCCGTCATCGAAAAATCCTTTGAAGGTGGACGCGCCCTGCTCGAATCGCGCTACAAAGTGCCGATTGAAGCACTCGTCACCATTACCAATATGGATAACGGTAAAATCGAAATGGCCTAGTTTTTCCTCACCCTAAATCCCTCTCCCACTAGCGGAGAGGGACTTTGAAACCCAAAGGATGTATCTTCATGTCCCTCAAAAATGGTGGAGTCGTGGTGTTGGATTACGGCTCACAAACGGCGCAATTGATCGCCCGTCGTGTTCGTGAAGCCGGAGTCTACGCGGCGATGCTGCCCTATGACGTGACTCTTTCCGAAGCACAGGCAACCGTTCCCGATTTTCGCGGGGTGATTTTGTCCGGCGGGCCAGCCAGCATTTACGAACAGGATGCGCCGACTCTGCCCGCATGGGTGCTGTCGTGCGGTGTCCCTGTGCTGGGAATTTGTTACGGCTTGCAACTGCTGGCACAGACACTTGGCGGAAAAGTCACCCCGACTCCGATTCGAGAATTTGGCGCGGCACTGGTAGAAATTCAGGGGCAAGCGCCGATTTTTCATGGGTTGGACTCGCACCAGCAGGTGTGGATGAGTCACGGCGACCATGTAGAAAAATTACCGGATGGTTTTACCGCGCTGGCAACCAGCGAAGGTTCCGCCTATGCCGCGTTTGGCAGCACAGCACGCAAAATCTATGGGGTACAGTTTCATCCCGAAGTGACCCACACCGAACACGGCAAGGAAATTTTACACAATTTTGTGATTGAGGAATGTCAATCGCCCCGTCAATGGACTCCGATTAATTTTATTGAGGAATCTGTGCAGGCTATCCGCGAGAAGGTGGGTACAGGCAAAGTGTTACTCGGATTAAGCGGTGGTGTCGATTCGGCAGTGGCGGGCGCACTGATTCAAAGGGCAATCGGCAGCCAATTGATGCCCGTTTTTGTGAATCATGGCCTGATGCGGGCGGGTGAACCGGAATCGGTGGTGCAGATTTTTGGCACAGAATTGGGGCTACCCCTGCAAGCGGCCAATGCGACAGAAGAATTTTTTAGCGCGTTGCAAGGCATCACCGAACCGGAAGAAAAACGCACCCTCATCGGACGCTTGTTTGTGGAAACTTTTGAAAAAACGGCGGAACAGATAGGCGCGTTTGATTGGCTGGCACAGGGGACAATTTACCCGGATGTCATCGAAAGCGCGGGAACAGGCAGACCCGGCGCAAAGCGGATTAAATCCCATCATAACGTGGGTGGGCTGCCAGACCGGATGAAAGAAAAGGTGGTCGAACCCCTGCGCGATTTGTTCAAGGATGAGGTGCGAAAAGTGGGCGAAGCGCTCGGATTGCCAGAGGAAATTGTCTGGCGACAGCCCTTTCCCGGCCCCGGCTTGGCGATTCGCTGTTTGGGGGAGGTGACATGGGAACGGGTCGAAAAACTGCGTGCGGCTGACGAGATTTTCACCAGCGAACTTCGCAGCGCGGGCATGTTACGCGGCTTTACCTCGCAGGCGTTTGTCGTGCTGCTGCCTGTGCAAAGTGTGGGGGTGATGGGCGACAACCGCACCTATGAGGAAGTGGTGGCGCTGCGTGCTGTCACCACCGATGATTTTATGACGGCAGATTGGGCGCGGATTCCCTATGATTTTCTGGCGCGGGTGAGCAGTCGGATTGTGAATGAAATACGCGGGATTAATCGGGTGGTGTATGACATTACCAGCAAGCCCCCCGCCACCATTGAATGGGAGTAAGCATCCTGTGATGCAGCTATCATTTGAGCGCCCTTTATTCATCCAATTAATCAAAATAAAATTTTTTACAATGAGGCTAAAGGAGAAATTTGATGAAATATCTACTTTTAGTTTCATTGATTAGCCTCAGTTTATGGCAGCCCGTGACCGCGCAAGAATCAGGACAGATCATCGCCGAAGTGATCTACGCCACCCTAACCGTCTATGCTGTTCCCTCAAGAGGAGCGCCCCGGGTGGGCGAACTTACGCAAGGTGACCAACTTCAAGTCTTGCAGCGTGAGGAAGGCTACGACGGCTTTTGGGTACGTGCCAGTTCGCTTTCCAACGGCATGACAGGTTGGGTGGACACCAGCTATCTGTACTTTCAAGATGCCAGTTGGAAATCCGCCATTCCTGTCTTAAATCAGTTTGAAATTCAAAATCCCGCTTATGTAGAAAATGATACCTTGCCTTTGCCCCTAGAAAGCCAGACAAGTTTTTGTATAGGTTCGCCTATTCGACTGCGGGCGGCTCCTTGGCGTAACAGCGAAACGATTGCCCGCCTACTGCCGGAAACAAAGGTCATTATCACAGGCAATGCGGTGATTAACGGTGCATATGCACCGTTTGTGCGGGTATTGCATCCCGAAAGCGGCGCGGAGGGATGGGCATATGCCGATTGTATTGGCAATTTTTATGAGTCAATTATCAATTGGATGAATGTCAATTTACCAGTTTTCATCTATGATGAAGTCACCCATGCAACTGAAAATCCAATCAGTGAAATTCAAACCACTACCCGACGAAATAGTTACTTGAGGCTCTATCCTGAGTCGACTTATGCACGTCCTCATGTTGCGTACCTTCCCGTTGGCACTTCGCTTCGACTTATTGGACGAACCGAGTGCGATGTGCATCGTTATTGCTGGTTTCAGGCTGAACATCAGGGCAAGGTCGGTTGGATATGGGGTAGAAATGTCTATGTAGCCGATGGATGGGAAGGGCTGCCTATCTTGAAAATGTACTAAAACAAGGGGCGCAAACACGCCCCGCTTTTTTTATTGGGGTATCCCCCAGAGGCGGATGATGCCCTCTGTATTTCCCGTTGCCAGCAAAGTATGGTTAGCATTAAAAGCCATCACAGGGTACGCATCGCGCAACAGGTCAAACTCACTAAATTCGGGGACACTTCCCGTCCATTCGCTGATTAACTGTCCGTTTTGTTCAATTCGCCAATAACGTTGTCTGCTATCCTTCAACCATTGTCCATCGGGGCTGAAACGCAACTGCATCGCGCCTTTGGGAATCACATTGACAACAAAAGGCTTTTCGCCGCTAATATCCCAGAAATGAATACTGCGGTTAGAGGCCAGCGCTACCAGTGTTTGGTCATTGTTAACCGCGCCGCTTGTAATTCTGTCGTTATTCGATAAATAATGCGAAATGCGATTCTTAGCTATATCATAAACCACCATATCGCCATCAATCGAGCCAATCAACAGGCGGGTGTCATCCAGATAAAAAGCAACTGTGATTGTGGTGTCATCTTGCCAGAGTTGCTGCCCTGCCAGCGTCTCTATTTCCCACAGCCAGACGGAATTGTCTAAAAGGGATTGTCGATAATAGCTGGGTATGCCAGAGGCAGAAACAAGCTGCGTCCCATCCTGACTAAAGGTGAGCGTCGTAATATTGGTAGTGTGTCCAACACCCACTTGATGCACAATTTGTCGGCTGGCAACATCCCAAATTTGTAAAACTCCGTCCAGCCCGCCTATCGCTAGGAGTTGCCCATCAGGACTAAATTCCAGCGCATTCACCATACCATTGGTTTCAGTCAATAATTCTAGGGAGGCCTCAGCGGAATCCCAGATGTAAACGGCAGAAGTTGTGTCCTCCCTTCTATGTGCTGACGCTAAAGTCTCGGTCTCTGGCGAAAAATTGGCATAGTACCAATATTGCCAAGGTACATAGGGAAACTCTACTTGATAGGAAAGCGTGTTTGAGAAAAGATCCCAGATTTCAAAAGTTTGAGTGTTTCTGTCCTCTTTGAGACAAATCACCTGTTCCGCTTCAGGCACATAGCCAAGTGGCCCCCAACGATATTCATACCCATTACACTGGTTAAAGACAGGCGAAATAGTTGTTTGGGGCAAATCTAATCGTTCAAAACCCTGCGCTGTCCGCATAATAAGCGCGTTCTCCTCCTCAATAAATTGCATCGCGGAGATACCGTCACTGGTAGCATAGAGTTCTTCCGCCTCCCCTGTGCGGAGATCCCAACGTTTCATTCTTGCCATGTCCTCTTTAGCAAACGTAATTAGGAATTGTGAGTCCGCGCTAAAAGTCAGCAAGTTAATCCGTTCCCTGCCCGCAGATGGAGGTATTTCAATTTGACCATCTGTATTATGGCTAAACGTCTGCACAAGCGCTCCTGTATTTAAATCATGCAGGTAGACATTTCTTCCGTCAGCGCTAGCGACCCATTGCCCGTCCGGTGAAAAAACCACTTGAACACGCGGACTGGTGGGGTCACGCAAAATGGGAACCTCGGGTTCACGGCTATCATAAAGGTTAAGACCGCCGTTGCCTCCTGTGGCTATATGGCGACCATCCGACGACCATGCAACCGTGTAAATTTGGCCTGACCCTAGTATCGCTAGTACCTCAAGTTCATTTTGGTTAGTGGGAGTAATTTCAATGAGATTGTTAGGAATTTCTTGAGCGTATATTGGCAAAGTAGCAAAAATGATCAGCAGCCATAGTATTTTTTTCATCAGAGGCGTCCTTTGTTTTCCCCATGATAAGAAATTTACCCCTTACTTTCTTTGACGTTTGGAAGGCACTTTCCTCTGTATTGCATGATACAAACCTGATAGACCTTACAGTTTATACCGCCCGAAAGATTTACACTTCAGGAAAAAACATCCCTTCGATCTTGAGTGCTTCAGCCAATCGTTGCTGATATTCTGCCCGCGAAATTTCATACGCGCCGAATCGGGCAAGGTGTTCCGTTTTGAATTGCGTATCCAGCAGGGTAAAACCGCCTTTTCGCAACCGTTCCACCAGATGCACCAGCGCGATTTTGCTCGCATCCGTCGCACGGCTGAACATGCTTTCCCCCGCAAACAATCCGCGAATGGCGACTCCATACAACCCGCCGACCAATTTTTCATCCTGCCAGCATTCGACACTGTGCGCCAAGCCCATTTCATGCAGTTTGACGTAGCTCTCTAAAATGTCGTCGTTAATCCATGTCGTCGGGCGGTCTGGCGCAGTCGCAGCACAGGCCAGCATCACCCCGCGAAAATCCGAATCGACGCGGATTTCATAGGGATTTTTTCGCATAGCGCGGCGCAGCGAACGGGGAACATGAAAGCGGTCATCAAGCGGAATAATGGCGCGGGGGTCGGGGTCGTAAATATAAATTTCACCGTCAGGGTGTGCCATCGGAAACACACCCTGAGCATAGGCGGAAATCAAAAACTTCGGATCGAGTCGGCTCATTCCCACTTCACATGCAAAATTGCCACATCGCCGCCCTGTGCGGGACGCGGGGTATCTTCATCATACACCACCGCTACAAAGGTTCCTTCGGGCAGCAGACGGCGGGCATAGGCATAAATCACCCCGTAAAATACATCTTCGGGATACGGAATCGCCATGCTGACTTTGAGGTGTTTGTCCGCCACTTTTTCGACCTTGACCGTGCCTGCTTCACCATTGCGATGGCGCATCGCATAAATTTTATCATAACTCAAGAGAACTGCTTCAAAACCCATTTCCTGCAACTGCGGCGGAATCGCGCCACTGCTGCCGGCTGCCATGCCGATGCTCACAAAATTGAACGTTGAGCCGCTTTCGTCGGCAATATCGCGCAGGACGTTGAGCAAACTTTGCAAGGGATACCATCCCTCCGGGTCAATCGTGTTTAACCCATGACGGTCTAAAATCGGCTTGATGTTGCGATAGTTGATGTTCTCAATGAGCGAAGAGGCACTTTTGCCATTGAGTTCAATCGCCGGGTCACATTCATATAAAGGCATTGCGCTACTCCCATGATATTCGGCGGCAATCATAGCCCGTAAGCTACATCTTGCGCGTGAAAAATATCTGAAATCGGCATGAAGATAAGATGAAGTTGAATCCGGGTGTTTTTACATTTTCGCTATTTTGCTGTACACTCAGGCAGTTTTCTGGTACGGGAAATGACGATGCAAGGTGAAATCATCCGTTTGTTGTCCGAAACGCCGCTTCATTTCCGTGTGATCGACACCCTTTCACCCGATGACCCGCGTACAAAAAAATTGATTGCCCTGTATATCGAGTCCTTTGAGGATTGGGGACAAGCACTCGAGGAACAGGCGATTTTTGATTACCTGAACAATTACAGCCGTGCGCCCGAAAATGTCCTTGCCATACTGGAATTGCAGGGCGAAATTCTGGGCTGCGCCATGCTGACCTGCGGCACACCCCACGATATTACGACCGATTTAATTCATTCGATTGAAGCCAGTTTTGAAAAAATACTCTCCAAACCACTCCGCGCCGAACTCTATCGGCGGATTACGGCGCATCAGACGGGCGGCTTCCTTGAGGTGTCTGAGATTTTTCTGACCCCCAAACCCGTGACCAAAGCGCTGATTCGGGATTATTTTCAAAGCCTGCTCAATGACCTTGCCAATCCCGACTTGCCGGAAACGCAGTCGCTTTCGCCCGCCGGACAAGCCAGCCGTAAAGCCCTGCACAATTTGATCCATTCCTTCCAGAAGTCGTTTAACCCCCGCCGTAAAACCGATAAACAGGTGCATGATATTTACCGCCTGTTGAGCATTTTTGTGTTGCTCGGTTCGCTGGTCTATGCAGAAAAATCACGCTTGGATGGGCAAAAAGTCACCTGTGTCCAGTGGACATGCGCGGGAACCCCCATGCACAGCCTGTTCAAAATGGTCACAAGCAGCAAAACTGCCAAACGGGTCTCGCGGGCGCTGGACAGAACCACCCCGCTTTTGAGCCGGATTGCCAACCGTCTGCCAGACAATGCCAGCGTGATTACCGGCTTCATTAATCTGGGCAAAAATTCGACCACTGTCTGGGAGGGCGAAATCGGGGATGGCAGCCGTCCCAAAACGCTTACCTCCGATTACAACCGTATTTCTGTCACCCGCTTTCCGCTCGAAGGGATTCTGGTGCTGATTTACGATTGGGATGTGTACAGCTTTTTTGTGCGTGGCAAGCTCAATCCGCGTGTGCCACTGCGTGTGTACCGCCGTCGGATGCAAAAAGCCGTGCGCTCTGCCCGCACCCCGCGCCGTATTATTCCGACGTTTAAAATTTCTAGTCCGCTTCGCCTCTCGCGGGATCGGATTTTGCCGCGCAAGCCAATTTTCACCCGTCCCAAATTTAGCACACCGAAGATTTTGCGCCGACGGGTTAAGTAGGCGGCAGCTTTTTATTTTCTGTCTGAAATGCCCCCAGATGGGACAGATGTTGCAGCATAATTTCTTGGAGCGACTCAATCTGACGGCTGAGTTCACGGACTTCGAGTTCGGCCTTGATATTGACTTCGTATTCAATATCGTTACGGATTTTATCGCGGGCGGCCTGGCGATTCTGGCTGATGAGGACGAACAGCGAGAGAAAAATGGCCTCTAATGAGACAATCGTCGTCAACAACCCAAACGGAAAAGGGTCAAAAGCCTGCACACCGGGAATAATTTCCATATTCCATACAATCCAGACAAAAAACCAGCCAAAACTGAAATAGGCAAAATAAATATTGCTGGCAAAAGTGGTGAGGGCATCTGCCAGACGTTCCCCGAATGTTTGTGCCGTGGGCATGGCGCGGTTGACATTCCGAATCATGCGTTCCTGCACCAGATTGTTGGTCTGGCGGACATAGCTGCTTAAAATTTGCATAATATCGAGGGCAGCATGAGGATGGGCGGTTACCAGCGACACAAGGTCGTTGCGGTCAACCACCAGCAGATGGGTATTTTCAAGGGCTTTGGCGCTGGCGGAACGGGGGGCATTGTCCAAGAGAGAAAATTCACCAAATAAATCACCTGTTGCCAAAACTCCCAGCGTGACCCGTTCATTGTCACGGTCAAGCAGGAACAATTCAATCCGTCCCGATTGGATGATGTACATTTTGCCGCCCTCATCGCCTTCGCTAAAAATCTTTTGTCCGGCGAGGAAGTTCACCTCATCCAATTCTTGCGCCAGCACCTCCAGTTCGTGGTCATCCAAGAGTTGAAAAAGACGGATATTTTGTAAAACAGTTTTGTCTCGTAATGGCATGGGGTTCTCCTTCGGCTTCTCTCCGATTGTACAGGAGAACCCCGCCCGCGCTACTCGCCGAGAACCGCCTCAGCCGCTTCAACGGCAATATCATAAAGATATTCAACATCGGTGGAGTTGGTCAGCGCGATGACCACCGCCGATTCTTCTTCGGAATAATACATCATCGACTGAAAACCGGAACTCAAACCGGAATGCCCCATCCATTCGCCGGTGTCTGTTTCGACCCATTCCAATCCCAAGCCATACCACCCACCTTCCCCATCGTCGATAAAATGGGTGAGTTCAGCAGAGGAGTCTTCACTCAACAAATCGCCTTCAAACAGCCCGCGCACAAACAAGACCAGATCTTCCGCCGTGCTGACGATGCCGCCATCCCCCAAGCCAATGCCATCATTGACACGGGTGACGTTATCCAGCGTGCCATCGCCATCCCAATCGGTATAGCCCTGTGCAAGCCCCTCGCCGATGGTGGCGTTGTTTTCTAAAAAGGTGCTGGACATGCCCAACGGGTCAAAAATGCGCGTTTTGAGATTTTCCCCCAAACCGACCCCCGTGACGGATTCAATCACCAGTTGGGCAAGGGTGTAATTGGTGTTGCTGTAATAATAGCCTTCGCCCGGCGCAAAATAAGCGGGTTGGCCTTCGACCAGCGCAACCGTATCGGCGGCTGTCCACGCTGTTTCCGGGTCGGCAAAAACCGTGTCATAATAGGCATCGCTTTCGGTATAGTTATAAATACCACTGGTCATCTGGAGCAGTTGGCGCACCGTCACGGTGTCCCCATTTTCGATACCCGCGATGATTTCGGCAGGCAGATAATCGGCGATAGGGGCATCCAGTTCGATAAGTTCCTCCTCCACCAGCAGGAGAGTCAGCACCGCCACAAAGGGTTTGCTCACGCTGGCGATGCGAAAACGGTCTGAAAGCTGCATCGGCGTGCCATTTTCGAGGTCAGCAAGGCCGCGCACGGCGGTCAGGGTGTCGTCTTCGGTATCCACCAGCAGCACCACCCCGGGATCGTCCTCGGCGACGTAAGTTTCCAGAATTGCGGTCAAATCATCCGCTTGGGCATGGATGGTCTGAACAATCACGATGAAGCACATCAAAAACACAACCAGACTTCTCATCAACATGCTCTCCTCTATGCTTTTCTTAAAGATAATGGTCTATACAAAAGTTGCTAGGGTTTAAAATCCGTGATGGGCTTTAGCGTTGCTCCCTGTATGGTTGCAGCACGGATTTGTGGCTGATCAAGCGTAATCAAGGGATAACCATAGTAGAGTGACAAAGCAATATAGCCTGAATCGTAGGCGGCACGTGAATTATCTAAGGCAATTGCCAGTGTTCTCTCCAACAGGTGCTTCATTGGCGTGCGCTGTAATTTTAAGGCTCGCAGTACCTTGAGTAAATTTTCAGCATCGGTACGGGGTAAACCATTAAAACGTACCTGTTTCCAGATGACATTGGTACATTCTAGCAAGCAAAATTCTGGGACAACTAGCCGATCTGTTGCTGTAACTTGGTTAAAAAAAGCGTTCACATTCGGGGTCAACGCTCCCACAACAAGATACTCAATGACCACACTGGCATCAACGACATAATTTGCCATTAGTTTTCTCGGTCTTCTCGTAGCAATTCCAAAGAGGATTTTGCACCCGTCGGGGGTGTCCATCGGTAGCGTTTGGCTAGAGCGCGTATTTCATCCCATGTCAAGTCAGTCTCCAAATCGGCAGTCTCAGCAATCTCAAACGACCCTAAAAATTGTGTTAAACGCTCGTCTAAAGTTGCTTCGACGAATTTTTTCAATTCTTCGGTGGTCATGTTGGCGATGGTCGTCATAGTGGTAAGACTCCTTAAGTTGTTTATTTTTATCTAAAAAAGACCATTTCGCCCATTATACAAGGGATTTGCATGGATAATCTCCAACTTCTAACATTTCCTCGCGTTCCACAAGGCGCTCTTTGTTATTCAGGTGCAGCAATGCCACCGTTACGCGCCCGATAGCCGTTAAAGCGATAATTGTTGCCCCATCTAATGGACAAGGCAATTAGACCTTAAATGAATCCAACTTTAGCGGACGGGATATATCCCGTCCCTACGGGTGCATTTCTTGTAGGGACAGCATCCATGCTGTCCGCAATCGTTTGGTTTTTAATTGATTTGTCCATAAGCGAAAATGATCTGTCCATAAGTCTGTTCGCGGGTTGAATAAGGGGATAATCTCATCCGTGTCTAGGTCAAACGAGGCAAAATCAGAACCTTTATTACGGTTACATTCAGGACAAGAACTACAAAGATTCATCAAGTCGGTTTTGCCGTGGTGTTTAAGCGGCCTCACATGGTCTATCTAGAAATTAACTAACCGTGCCTTTTGCGAAAGCAAACAATATTCGCAGCAATCCTCTGCCCGCTCTTTGACCATTTGCCTTAATTTATCTGGAATGTAGGCCATTTCGTTGCTTCTTCACTCTGACTTTGAGACGGGACATGAAACGGTCTAAACGAATGATTTCATCTAATTCGGCATTTTCTTGCTCAGTTAAGCCCGCTTCGGTATTTTTATCGAGCAGAAAACTTACCCGCAGTTGCAATTCATCAGAAATCTTAAATGCTAAAATTTGTTCTTTGGTCGGGGCAGTCGCTAAAAAGTCTAATATTTCGTCGGTGATGTTGACAACTTGCAAGGTGGTCATGTTCGCGCTCCTTTCGAGCAATTATAGCATGGCTAGATAGTTGAGACGGTGATTTTGCGGTATTATCAAAGGGGGAGGTCGCCACATGAAAACC
Organism: uncultured Anaerolineae bacterium; assembly: GCA_964639245.1. Taxonomy (GTDB): domain Bacteria; phylum Chloroflexota; class Anaerolineae; order Aggregatilineales; family J027; genus SB15. Next base: position 329,984 of record CAZXCU010000003.1, on the reverse strand, counting down.
ATCACACATCCAACTTTTGAAGCCATCATCGGCAATCAGATTTTTGAAACCCGCACCAAAGGACACGGCCCCGACGGGCAGATTCCGCTGACGGAAGACATGCTGCTCAATGCGCCGAGCGGGGATCTTTTTGGCCTCACGCAAAACGCGGGCATGGGTTGGAATCCCGATGATGTAGGCCGTCCGCCCTATCTGATTGTCAGCACGCAGGGTGGCTTGCGCGAGGAAGATGGCACGCCCACCGCGTTAGGCTACCATACCGGACACTGGGAAATCGGGCTGCTGGTTAGGGCAGCAGCGCAAACCCTGCGCGAACATGGAGCGCTGCCTTTTGCGGCTTATGTGAGCGACCCCTGCGACGGACGCACACAAGGCACAACGGGCATGATGGACAGTTTGCCCTATCGAAATGATGCCGCGCTGGTCATGCGGCGTTTGATTCGTTCGCTGCCCACGCGGGAAGGTATTTTAGGCATTGCGACCTGCGACAAGGGCTTGCCTGCCACCATGATGGCGCTGGCGGGATGTACCCACTTGCCCTCGGTGATTGTTCCCGGCGGGGTGACCCTGCCTGCCCTCGAAGCCGAAGATGCCGGAATTATTCAAACTATTGGCGCACGCTTCGCCCACGACATGATTTCGCTGGATTATGCGGCGACGATGGGCTGTCGGGCGTGCGGGTCAAGCGGCGGGGGATGTCAATTTTTAGGCACAGCCGCCACCGCGCAGGTTGTGGCAGAGGCGCTTGGCATGGCGCTCCCCCATACCGCGTTGATGCCCTCCGGTGAACCCATCTGGTTGGATGCGGCGCGGCGTTCGGCACTGGCGGTTTTAAAATTGGCACAGGAGAACCTGCCCCTCGCCAAAATTTTGACTTCTGCCGCGCTGGAAAACGCTATGCTGATTCATGCCGCGTTTGGCGGGTCAACCAATTTATTACTCCATATTCCGGCGATTGCTCATGCGGCAGGATTGCCCTTGCCCACTGTGGATGACTGGAATCGAATTAACCGCACCACCCCGCGTCTGGTGGATGCACTGCCCAACGGCCCGCGTAAATTTCCCACGGTGCAGGTGTTCATGGCGGGGGGGGTGCCAGAAGTCATGCTGCATTTACGCAAGATGGGGCTGTTAAATACGGAGGTTCTCACCGCCACAGGCGAAAAATTAGGCACTGTGCTGGATTGGTGGGCGCAAAGCGAACGCCGAAAAGCTGTCCGTGAACAACTGGCATCGGCTGACCAGATTAACCCCGATTGGGTCATCATGGACGCGGACACCGCCCGCCGCGAAGGGCTGACCAGCACAGTTGTGTTTGTCAAAGGCAATATCGCACCAGAAGGGGCGGTCATCAAAGCCACCGCAATTGACCCCACCATGGTGAATGACGAGCAAGTGTATTACCACAAAGGGACGGTGCGCGTGTTCACCTCCGAACCGGATGCGATTCGGGCGGTCAAGGGCAAGGGCGAAAACCCGATTAAACCTTATGATGTGATGGTCTTGATTGGCATTGGCCCGATGGGAACGGGGATGCAAGAAACCGCCCAGATTACCTCCGCGCTGCGCTACCTGCCTTGGGGAAAAACCGTTTCGCTGCTGACCGACGGACGTTTTTCAGGATTTTCGAGCGGGGCGTGCATCGGACATATCGGGCCAGAGGCGCTGGCGGGTGGCGCAATCGGCAGGTTGCGAGATGGAGATATTGTCGAAATTCTCATTGACCGCCAGCATTTAACGGGCAGTATTCATCTGGTTGGCACGCTCAACGGAGATATTACCCCCGAAGAAGCCAATTATTTGCTCACGACCCGCCCGCCGCATCCCGATTTGCACACCCATCCCGATTTGCCGGAAGATACGCGCCTGTGGGCAGCCCTGCAAGAAGCAAGCGGCGGCACATGGGCGGGCGCGATTTATGATGTTGACCGTATTGTAACGATTTTAAAAACAGGTATGAAAGCGCTGCAAGACAGGGGCGTGTTGTGACATACGTTTCAGGTATAGGGTAAATATGACCGAAAACATACCCCATAGGAGCTTCATGTTGTTAAGGTGGATTTAATGATTGTCATCTCCATGAGGGTCTAACCACCACCCTAGGGCTGCATCATGCGTTCGTAGCCACACCAGCGCTTCTTCCAGATTCGCCACACAATAAATCGGGATAGGGGTCAAGCGAATGACCGCTTTATGGATAATATCAAAAATCGGGTGATGACCATACATCAACGCCGCGCCTTGTATAGGCAGGAGTTTGACGGAAAATAAATTCCGAAATCCGCGTATATCCATCGGCATCGTCAGCATAGAGGTCATATCCAGTAAGGTATAGACTCGTTCGGTGCAGTCGACCATCATCCCCCGCGATTCCTCATACACCTGTTGAATTTCCAGTAAACTTACTTTGCCTGAATACTGAATCATCATAACTCGCGGTTCGAGATACCATGAAATTTTATGGGGCATACCAACCTCATTTCATCAAGCGGTATGTGTTTGTCTTACTAGAAGAGTAAATCGTTTCATTTTGATGGCTTCTTGTCGTGTTGCTCAAAATTTCAGTTTGACTAGAATGAAACACATCCAACGGAAAGGTTTTAAGATGTTTCATAAAATCAAAGTGGTGCTTTTGATTGTCGTGTTGGCAGCGCTGCCATTTTCACCCGTTCATGCCTATACTGCCCTGTCGGTGTATGGTCAACCTGATTTCACCAGTGGGGCAATTAACGCGGGGGGAGAAGCCACCGCCAACAGTTTCAGCTATCCCCTGAGTATTGCGATTGATGCGACAGGTGGTTTTTACGTGGCAGACCGTGACAATCATCGGGTGCTGTATTTTGCCAATATCGGGGCGAAAGAAGCCTCACGGGTTTATGGGCAGCATGGCAGTTTTACCAGCCATATTGCCAACAACAATGGCAGTGGCAATTCCGGCGCACCTTCCGCCGATAATTTGAATATGCCCACGGCGGTTGCGCTGGACAGCACCGGCGGATTATTCATCGCAGACCGTGACAACCACCGCGTGTTGTATTTTGCCAATGACGGCAATACCACCGCCGATAGAATTTATGGGCAGTACGGGAATTTTGCGACTAATATGGCGAATAACGATGGTACAGTGACGTATGGCGAACCCAGCGCCACCAATTTAGGCACATACATTTTAGGACTCGCGGTAGACAGCCAAGACGGGTTATTTGTCAGCGATTCCTCTAATCATCGGGTGCTGTATTTTGCGAATGATGGGGACACCACTGCCGATAGAGTTTATGGACAAAGGGGCAATTTTGCCAGCGCAGTCCGCAACAATGATGGCACAGGCAAAATCTTTACCCCCAGCGCAGACAGTTTGAACTTTCCACGCGGCTTAGCGGTAGATGCAGAGGGCGGATTATACGTGGCTGACCGAGACAACAATCGCATTTTGTATTTTGCCAACGATGGCAATACCAGCGCTGACCGAGTCTACGGGCAGTTTGGCGATTTCACCAAAAATGCCGAAAGCAATGACGGTTCGGGCGGGGTTGGTACAGCCAGCGCGGATAATTTATCACACCCCAAATCGATTGGCATTGGGCCGCTGGGTGGGTTGTATATCGCGGATACCTTGCATCATCGGGTGTTGTACTTCCGTAATGACGGCGACACCACCGCCGATGGAGTCTACGGACAAGCCCGCGATTTGACCCGAAGCGTTTTTAATAATGATGGCACAAGCAACAGTGGCGCACCTTCCGCCGAAAATCTCAACGGCCCACAGGGGATTGCGGTTGCACCGGATGGACGGTTTTTCATCAGCGATACGGGCAATAACCGTGTGTTGCTGGTTGAATGTCCTGAATGGGAAGGCTAGAATCGGCTTGCCCTGCACAATGATTGTGCAGGGTTTAACTTCCGAGTAGGTGTTTACAAACGTGATAAACTACGCCGCAAACTTCGGAACAATCCAATATCCCGTCCCTACGGGTGTATTTCTGGTAGGGACAGCATACATGCTGTCCGCAATAATTTGGGTTTTAATTGAGATGTCCATTAGATGAAATTTTTCCTGAAAACAGCATTGAGGAAACGGACAATGACACCGAAAACAATTGAAGACTATCTCAATTTACCGTATACGATTGAAATTATCCCCGATGATGGCGCGTGGTTCGTTCAGATTAAGGAGCTACCCGGCTGCATGACTGAGGTAGATGAATGGGATGAAATTTTGCCGATGATTGAGGATGCAAAACAGTTATGGATTGAAGCATCCCTGGCACGCGGACGTGAAATTCCTATGCCATCCGGGATAAAAATTCACGGGTAAATGCCTCTAAAACCAGCAGATAAGGTATTTACATCATCGTAAGAAAACGTTTTGAGATTTGGATATTCTCATTTATGTACGATTTCCCTCCTAATCCACTCGAAAAAAGCGGCTACACGCTCGAATTTCAGGATGAATTTGAGGAAGGCCGTCTGAACACAAATCACTGGCTTCCCTACTATTTACCCCAATGGAGTTCACGGGCGCTCTCCCAAGCGCGGTATACCTTTGAAGAAAGTGCGCTGGTATTGCAAATTGAGGCTGACCAAGCGCCATGGTGTCCTGAATGGGATGGCGAATTGAAGTGTTCTTCGCTTCAAACAGGGATATTCGCGGGCGCGTTGGGGAGTTCAGTAGGGCAGCATCGGTTTAATAAAGCCTGTGTGGTGCGGGAGGAACACCCCACCCAGCGCCTCTATACCCCGCACTATGGCTATTTTGAAACACGCATCAAAGCCATCCAATCCCCGGATAACATGGTCGCATTGTGGATGATTGGCTTTGAGGAAATCCCGCAGGAATCAGGGGAAATTTTGATTTTTGAGATTTTTGGCAGCCATCCATCCGAAGTGCGCTACGGAGTGCATCCATGGGCAGATGCCACCCTCAAAGATGAAATTTACCGCGATGAATTGGGACTAGACCCCACCGAATTTCACATTTTTGCGATTGATTGGACTCCGACGCATATCGATTTTTATGTGGATAACATCCGACGGCGAACGATTCACCAATCGCCTGCTTATCCCATGCAATTCATGCTCAATATTTATGAGTTTCCCAATGCAAACGAGCAAGTTTACCCGAAAAACTTGGTGATTGATTATTTTAGGGGCTATCGAAAAACCTAAACTTTCGGGTAGGTAAGATTGGCGTGGAAGATGGTATCTTCTAATTGTCCAACTAACTTTGAGGAAGCCTCATGTCACAACTTAAAATTTCACGTCGGACATTGTTAAAAGGTTTCGGGATGGGTGCCGCTGGCTTAGGCTTGCTGCGTCTGCCCAACGGCATTTCGTGGGCGCAAATTTCACCGACAGACCAATCGGTTGCCGCATTTTTCCGCTTTGCGCTCGGTGATTTTAGATTAACCGTGATTAGTGACGCGGCGTTTGCGTTTCCGGCGACGTTTTTCGGTGCCAACGCCGAAGCCGATGCCGTCAATCAATTTTTTGATGAGCTGTACCTGCTTCAACCCGATGGCAACGTCAGCGTGACCGTGCTGAATCTGGTGTTGGAAACCCCCGATGGTATTTTCCTGTTTGATACAGGCAACGGGGCAGGGGTGGGCAAACTGGCTGTCACCTTAGAATCGCTGGGAATCACACCGGATGCGGTGACCGGGGTCATCATGTCCCATCTGCACCCTGACCATATCAACGGCCTGAGCAGCAATGGCGTGCTGACCTATCCGAATGCGATGGTGTATTATCCCCAACCAGAATTTGATTTTATGCAGGTGGGGCCTGCCGAAGCAGTGGGAGATTCGGTGGCGAAATTGCAACCCGCGTTGGATGCTGAACAGGTGGTGTTCTTCAATACTGAGGACGAAGTGATCCCCGGTGTGCAGGCACTTGCCACACCCGGACATACCCCCGGTCATATGTCTTTCCTGATTAGCTCAAATGGGAATAATTTGCTGGCGGTGGTGGACTCGGTGATTAACCCCTACAGCGCCTTGCAGCATCCCGATTGGGCATTTGGCTTTGATGGCGACCCCGTACAAGCCATTGATACCCGCACAGCGCTTTTGGGTCGGGCGGCTAGCGAAAAATTACAGGTGTTTGGCTATCACTTCCCCTTCCCCGGCTTGGGGTATGTTGTCCCAACCGGGAACACCGATGAATGGCGCTGGATTCCTGCCGCGTACTAGAACCTTTCATTCTGGCGCTAAGCAAGGGCTGTGAATGAAATATCCTTTTGACCATCCCCAAAAATATTGGGGATGGCATGGGGGCGGGGACAAGGGAAATCTTTTTCCCGAAAATTGACGGACATGCCCCGATTCCCCCCCGGTTAGATAATCTTCAGACCGTCTCTTATGTTTTCCCCTCACGGCGTGGCAAATACGCATCAATCCATTCTTGGTCGTGTGTGCGGATGAAGGCTTCGGCTTTTTCCACCAGAAATTGATTGCCAATGAACAGGGGGGTGCGCTGGTGAAGACGGTGCGGCATGATGTCCAAGATGCTGCCATAGCCATCCGACGCATACCCACCCGCCTGCTGTGCAATGAATCCCAAGGGGGCAGTTTCATAGAGCAGCCGGAGTTTGCCATCCGGGTCTTTTAAATTACCGGGATAGACATACACCCCGCCGCGCAGCAAATTGCGGTGAAAATCGGACACCAGCGAGCCAATATACCGCAGGGATAAATCGGGGCTATCGTCGCCATCGGCCCCCCGCAGCCAGCGCACATAGTGTTTTACACCGGGAGTCCACGATTCCTCATAGCTGTGGTTGACGCTGTAGTAAGCGGGTTTTTGCGGAATTTGAATGTTCGGATGACTCAATAAAAATTCACCGACGCTGGGGTCAAGTGTAAACCCATGCACCCCATGTCCGGTGCTGTAAACCATCATCGTGCTTGACCCATAGACCGTATAACCCGCCGCCACCAATTTGTGTCCCGGTTGCAAACAATCCGCCAGTGTGCCGCGCTGTCCATCATCTTCTAATTTGCGGAAGATACTAAAAATTGTCCCCACACTGACATTCACATCAATATTGCTTGAGCCATCCAACGGGTCAAAAATTAACACGTAATTCCCCGCGTCAAATTTTTCGGGGATGGGGATAATATCGGCAAATTCTTCGGAGGCCATCACACACACGCGCCCGGTGTGGTCATTCATTTTAAAAATCACATCATGGGCAAAAACATCTAGTTTATATTGATAATCACCCGTAGGATTGATCGACTGCCCCACTTCCCCCAGAATTTCGCTCACGAGTCCGGCGCGGGTGGTTTCGCGGGCAATAATTTTGCTTGCTAGCGCCATGTCATATAACAACTGGGTGAGCGAACCGGACGCTTCCGGGAAATTTTTTTGCTGCTCCAAAATATGTCGTTCAATCGTCATGAAGGTTGCCATAAGGAGTCATCCATTTCTTAAGATGAGGGTTTTTTGTGCATTTTGACAGGATTATAAGAGGGGCGCGAACGCCACGCAACCAACACAGGGTGAATTTTTGGTGAAAAACCTGTGCCATTGGTTTACAGCCGCGCCAAGATTATAATTTGTAGGTTAAAAATAACATGGGTGGGGTTGGGTGAACAAAGGTAAAAGTTTACAGCGAGGAACATTGGTTATGGTATGGGGATGGCTGGCGATGCTGCTGCTTTTCCCCCCGCAACCCGCAACCCATGCCCAGACCAACCGCCCGATGCGCTTGCCCTTTGCCGACCCGCCCGGCGTGAATACGTGGTTGGTGGGTCAATTTTTCGGGAACACCGTAGATGCCTATAATTTCGGGCATCAGTGGTATCGCGCCGGACAGGGGATGCACTTTGGCATTGATTTTTATACCGCCTGTGGCACCCCCGTTTTAGCGGTTGCCAATGGTGAAATTCATGCCGTTGATGACCCCGGCTTCGGGTCTGACCCGCACAACCTCATCGTGATTCATCGGGATTTAGGGCTGGTGACGCTGTATGGACATCTCCTGCAAAAACCAAGCGTTGTTGTGGGTCAGCCCGTGCAGCAGGGAGAAATTATCGCCTATTCGGGCGAACCGCAGGGCAAATGTACTTCCCGCCCGCACCTGCATTTTGAAGTCCGCTCCCCCGATTTTAAAACGGCGTATAATCCGGTGTTGTTCATGGAAGCGCCATGGCAAACCCTCGCCAGCATCGGGCCGTTCACCAACCCGATTTTTCAGCAGGATATTTATAATCCGCGCCAATGGACACAACTTGCCGACCAACCGGTGGTCAATTTCTGGGGAGATGTGCTGAACAATTACGCCAGCGCGTGGCCTCTTTCGTGGGAGGAACGTCCACCCGAAATGCCGACTCTTGCCCGCGATTTGGGAAATTTGCCTCTGAACAGCCAATGGACGCTGCGCCAGTTGAACAGCGAGATGTGCTGCGCGAATCCCTTCTGGCATCCCACAGATGGCAACCTGTTGTACACGATAGACGGAATTGCGGGGCAACGTGCCAGCATTTTTGCATACACTCTTTCCGCCAGCGATGCCCCCACCCCGATAGACTCCGCCCCACCGCCAATTTTTTCCGCCGATGGTCTGTACGGGATGCTGCCGGGACAGATTCAAAATCTCACCACCGGAGAAACGACTTACATCAATTCTAACGGGGCGATTCCTTCCCTGAGTGCCAATAACAGCCGCGTGTTGTGGGACACATCGGAATTTGCGTTTGTGCCGAATGAGGACTATCCCACCGTTGAATTCTGGGTGGCGGACGTGGATGGGCAAAACCCGCGCAAAATCTGGTCGCAGTTGGGCGGGTATGCGCGGTGGTTAGATGGATCACGGGTGCTGATTGTCAGTCCGATTTTGCAGCAAACCCCCGTCACGCTGACCATTTTTGACACCACCACCGATACTTTTTTCACACTGGGATCGTGGGAATGGCTGCGCGAAGTCACCGTTGCGCCCGGTGGAGGCCGCCTCCTGTTTTATCTGGTGCAGCAGCCCGACCCCGCCCAGAATGGCCTCTATACCCTTGAAACCCGCGAAGGGGCAGCGGCGGAAAAACTTCCCTTTTTTGGCGATTGGCGCTGGCGGGACAGTCACAGTGTGTATTTTCTCCCGTTTAATCCTGCTGCCGGAGAAACGCATGTCCTCGGGTACTACCATCTGATTTCGCGGGAACTGCGCTACCTGACCGACCCCGCCAGCCAACCCTTCACGGTTGCCAATGGCGATTGGGAAGTCTCGGCAGATGGGCAAAAAATCGTATTTATCAATGGGGATGGGCGTTTGTGGCTACTTGCGACGCGCTTAGAATAATCTCCGCAAATTTATATAACTAAAAAACTGTTGTGATATAAATACCAAAACGTTATAATAAATACGAATCGATTCGTATTGATACGGAGAAAGCATGTCTCTAAAATCGCAGCCAGTGACTATTCCAGCCACCAAAGTGCATCGTGACCTTGCTGAATTGATTCGGCGTATCTATAGTGGAAGAGAACATTTTATCGTGGAAAAAGATGGCCTGCCTATCATGGTTATGCTGTCGATAGGCGATTATGAGCAGATGATGGAAAACCACGCTACACGAGTGGCGCAATTTGAAAGCGCGGCAAAAGCGATTGGCGAAAAAGTCCAGCAGCAGGAATTAGACGAAGAAATGCTCGAAGCGCATATCGAAGCTATCCGCGAAAAAATGTACCATGCCAGCAATGGCAAATAGACTTCGTGTTCTTGTAGATGCAAATGTTTTGTTTGCAGGTACAAACTGGCCTCGTTTTGCTTATGAAGTTCTACGCCATGCGGTTTCCGATGATTATCAATTGGTGCTAATGGACAAGGCAATTAGACCTTAAATGAATCCAACTTTAGCGGACGGGATATATCCCGTCCCTACGGGTGCATTTCTTGTAGGGACAGCATCCATGCTGTCCGCAATCGTTTGGTTTTTAATTGATTTGTCCATAAGTGCAAAGATCATTGAAGAAGCAAGAAATGCAGTGATTGCACTTTTTCCCGATAAAACGTTGGAATTTGATAAATTTATCGAGTCGCTCAACGCTGAGAAAATCCCTGTACCATCCGATGATGAAATTAAATTACATAAATATTTAATCCGTGACCCCAAGGATGTACATGTTGCTTTGATTGCTATGCAGGCACAGGTTGATTTTCTTATCTCATCAGACCGCGATTTCACCGATAAAGATGAATATAACCAAGCGCTTCATGAGAAAATCCGTGTGACGTTACCGGGAACTTTTCTACGGGAACAGATGGGCTGGTCAAGCGAAGCATTGGAAATTATTCGTAAACGCACATGGGACGATTTGATATAGGAAGGGGCAGTGCGCCCCTGTGCTTATTTATGCCCGTTGGATTTGACACGGGTGGTTTCATCAATCCGACGCTGCAAATAGGGCATAAAATGACCTTGATAGCGGGTTTGGAGTTCGGGAATCTGCCAATCACTGCCCGTCACCCGTCCCCGACAAATGGGACTGCCGCACTGACATTCAAATTCATCATACACACTGCCGTCAGACATGGCGTAATCAAAACAAACGTGTTCGCCGGGGGCAATCTCCCGCAGGGCCACAATGGCAATATGTCCCTGAATCCCGGCGTTGGGGTCGCAGGAGTGGTTAAAGCGGTCTCCGGGGCTGGGGTCAAGCGATACCAGATATAAATTTTCCTCGACTTGGATGCTCAACGGGCGCAAACTTTCTGGCACATTTTCCAACTCTTGGGCAGTCATCACATCCCCGCCGAACAGACCCAAAAGTTCACCCTTTTGAATCGGTTCAAGCGCAAAGACCCCAAGCTGTTCACCAAATACAGGCCGCGCCTCCAGCTTGGGGGCTAGGTAAGACGAAAATCTTTGATTCATGGTTGTTTTCAGCCTTTCAGCGATTTTGGCAAGACAGGACGATTCTTCTCTGCGGTGATATGTTTGCCAGCCTACGCCGTTGCCCAGAGGGGGGAAACGAGGTTTCGCGCATATCCTGTGCAGGCGCACCCGATGAAGGGAACGCGAACTGACTGTCACGATACAAGAAGCGCTATTGTAGCACCCTTTGAGAAGTTGAAAAGGAAGTTTGGAGATGTTTAGGAAAATTTAAAAAAGGGCGTTTCGCCCCCGCCCCCGTCCCTCCCTGCAATGCGGGGAGGGAAAAAGGGTGGGGTCAAACTGCTCAAGGTTCAAATGGATTCTTAGGGATAGATCGGGATCATACCGCCATCGCCGCCCACGATTCCATCATTTGCTCAAGCTGCTTTTGCTTGGATTGATAGACCTGTCCCAAACGCTGCGCCTCTTGAAAATGCCCTTGTTCGCTGGCGGTTTGAATCTGCTGTGTGACCTGCTGAAGTTCTTTTTCCAGCGCTTGAATTTGTGATTCCATCGCAGCGGATTCTTGCTCCAACTTTTTACGGGCATTATTGCTCAATTTCGCGCTGTCTTTGCTGGATGCCATCGGTGCAGCCGATTCAGCCACAGGCGTAGCATCGGTTTCACCCATGAATTCCTTATATGTGCCTTTGAAAATGTGCAAGCGTCCCTCGCGCAATTCCCAGATTTGCGTGGCGAGGCGATCAATCAGGTAACGGTCATGCGAGACGAGGAGAGTCGTGCCATCGAACACCTCAAGGACTTCTTGCAAAATCTCCTGCGTTTGAATATCAAGGTGATTCGTCGGTTCGTCCAGAAGCAGCACATTCGCGCCTTCTAATGCCAGAATCGCCAGAGCGAGTCGTCCGCGTTCACCCCCGCTTAATAGGCTGACGGGTTTAAACACATCTTCGTTGCTGAACAAAAATTTGCCCAGATGATTCCGTGCCGCGCCCGGTAGCATATCCTTATGGCGGATAATTTCTTCAATGACCGTGTTTTCATGGTTTAAACGGTCATGCGCTTGGGCGAAATAGCCGAGCTTGATGCTTGCGCCGAGTTCGATTTCTCCCGCAAGGGTGGGCAAATTGCCGAGCAGGGTTTTCAGGAAGGTGGTTTTGCCCGTCCCGTTAGAACCAATCAAAGCGGCACATTCCCCGCGCAGCAATTCAATATCATCGGTGGTGAACAGCGTATTGCCGGGATAGCCAATCGCCAATTTACGACTGCGAAGGACAATATTGCCACTGCGGTGCTGGCTGCGAAGTTTCATATTGAGGCGGGGCAACCGATTGGATGGACGCTGCAAGGCTTTGACCGCCTGTTCCGCTTCCATGACGGTCATCGGGCGAATCCGTCCAATGCCCAATTGTGACCATTTTGTGGTTTGCAAAGCCACCGCGCCGACCTGTTCCATAGCGATGAGTTCACGACTCAAGCGGCGGAGTCGCCCCACCGCCTGCGGATTGGTCGAAGCCCGCACAATATTTTTCTTGATGTAGTCCAATTCCTTCATCAGACGTTCTTTTTCGTCGTCAAAGGATTCCTGCCGATGTTCCCAGCGAATGTCACGTTCATTCACATAGGTGCTGTAATTGCCGCGATAAATTTCAACCCCCATGCGGCTCATTTCCCAGATGGTATTAACAACCTTGTCCAGAAAATAGCGGTCATGGCTAACAATGAGCATCGCGCCTTCCCATGCGATGAGCGTACTTTCTAACCACTGCACCGCCTCAATATCAAGGTGATTCGTCGGTTCGTCCAGAATTAGCAAATCGGGTTGTTCCAGCAGCAAACGCGCCAGCAGCGCCCGTGTTTTTTGTCCACCGCTTAACTGGCTGAGGGGCATGGCAAAGTGCATCCGTTTGAAACCCAAGCCGGTTAATGTTTGCTCGATTCGCAGTTCGTAATCGTACCCGCCGCGCACCTCATACTGGTGCTGCAACTCACCATATTTTGCCAGCAGGTCAGTTTTGCCCGCCGCGAGTTCGTCCTCAATTTCCTGCAATTGGGTTTCGAGTTGGCGTACTTCGGCAAACACAGTCAGCATTTCTTCCCAGACGGTGTTGTCCTGATTGTAAAAAGCGTGCATGGCCTCCTGCTGCAAATAGCCGAAGCGTGTGCCTCTGGCAAAATGCAAATCGCCTTCAGAGGCGGCCATTTCGCCCGCCAGAATTTTGAGCAGGGTCGTTTTGCCGATGCCATTTGGCCCGACCAGACCAATTTTGCCACCGTGCGGAATGCTGGCAGTAATATCGCCAAAGACATCAAAATCCGCGAATGAATGCCCGATATTGTGTAACGCTAACACAGGCATGATGTTTTTTCCTTTTTGTACGCTTGTGTGCCATCACCACGGCAGACCACATACATTGATTTCCCCCGCAGGCCATGAATCGCCGTTGCTGGCGTAAATCATCACCGCCATCTCTAGGGGAAATGTATGGGTTTGTCCGTCAGATTGCTGATAAAAAATCGGTTGGTCAACGCGCTGCCAGCCGAACTTGGCGTAATATTTCACCAATTTTGGTTCGCAGACCAGCAGCCCAAAAGCGACCTGTTGACCGAGAAATTCCATTGTTTTCCGCATGGCAGCTTCGGCATAGCCTTTGCCGCGCTGTTCCGGCAGAGTCATCACCCCGCCAATCCCACCCATGCGAATCGGCAGACCGCCCACCAGAATTTCGCGGAAGGTTAAGGTGGTGGAACTGACCCACTGGTCGCCTTCAAACACCAAGACTGTCCATTCACGCTCATCCTGCCATTCGACAAGGCTGCCAAGCACCTCAAAAATTACCGAATCCGCAGCATTGAGGCTGTCGGTTAAGGCGGCGGGCAACGTTGGAGTCGCATAAATTTCGATGTTCACGCCAGCACCTTTCGATACTCGAAAATGTTGTCCTTTTTGTAGAGTCCCACACTTTCATAGAGTTTTTCGGCGGGCAGATTATCCCATTTGTACCCCACAATCGCGGTGTGCAGTCCGGCGGCTTGCATCCGTCGCAGCCCTTCCAGCATCAACGCACGGCCTAATCCCCTGCGCTGATAATCGGCGTGGGTGCCAACGGGTTCAAACAACCCCGTTTTGCCGATAGGGTCAAGCCAGATGATACAAAACGCGGCAAAATCGCCCGTCGGCGCAACCACCACGATTTCCCGTTCCGGGTCATAATCCGGCGCTTGCATGGCTTGGGCATAACTTTCGGCTGTCCAAGCGGAGTTAAACGCGCCGACATGCGCTTTTGCCAGTTTATCCGCCTCATGCACCCCCGCCGCGCTGCGAATCGTGTATCCCTCTGGCAAAACAGAATCCGGAATCGGGTCTGCCAGCGAACGCACCGCATAGCCATAAGCGGGTTTTTCTGAGGGACGATACCCGCGAGATTCTAAAAGCGTCCGCCACACTGAATCCTCTTGGAAAGCATCTGTTCCGATGGCGTTGTCTTTAGGCGTGAGATTCGCTTCGACCCAATCCAACATTGCCAGCACCCAATCACTTTCACGCAAATCAAGGCGGAGCTGGATGTCAAACAATCCATACTGCGGCGAAAGCATCACCCAACCCAGCAGATTGGCCTGCTCATCTTCCCACAAGCAGACAATTTCGGCGGGGTCAAATTGGCGATTGCCGTTGTACAGGCGATGGGCAAAATCGCCGGGATGCCACCCGCCATGCGCCGGTAAATTTTCCGCGATGAAGCGCTGAATTTTCCGTAAATCCTCAAGCCCTTTGTACGGGCGGTTTCGGTGATTCATGCTGTTTTTGCTTTCTCTGTTCATTGTTTGCTTCGGTTGACGGGTCAAGCGGATCCATTAATTGGCTGCTTTCGATGAGCATATGCACAATCCACGATTGGAATTTTTCATCGCGGAAAAGTTGTTCATAATCGAGGGTGTATTCACCCGTTTTTTTGATGTCCATGGTGTTGTTTCTCCTTTGTAATGTCGGCTTGTCAACCCCACCCTCCATCCCTCCCCGCACGCAGGGAGGGACTTTTGCTCCCCTCTCTAATGCTTTGGCTTTACCCGCCTGCTAATGCCTGTACTGCCAAGTCCACGCCCTCGCGGACAACTTTTTCATAGGCACACAGCGCCCGTGTGCGGTACATGCCCGCTTTTTCATACAAACGGGTTGCGCCAGTTAAACTTTCGGCATCCACCCCCAAACCAACATGGGTATAGCCGCGCCGTGCGTATTCCCCGAAGGCATGATGCAGCAACGCCAACCCGATTCCACGATTGCGATAGGCACGGGTCACGCCCAGCAAATCGACCCATCCACGCTGGTCATCTTCCGGTACATGCGGCAAACACAGGCAAATGCCCGCCACTGTCTCGCCATCCATCGCCAGAAACCACAGGGACGGGTCATAATTATCCGCCGGGGAAGTGAACATCGGCATAATCACTTCAAACGGACGCACCACAAAGCCCCAATGGTCAGCAAATGAATCGATGTAGGCTTCATAAATGGCGCGGTCATCAGTTTTTGGAATGGCGGTTCGCAGGGTGATTCCTTCCGACCAGACGGGTTGCGAGGGTTCGCTGGTCAGGTCAATTCGCATCTGTAAATAGTTGCGAATGTGCTGGTAGCCGTGCGCTTCCACCAATGCTCGCAGCTTGGACACACTATCGTACATATGAAGCCGTACCGCTACTTTGACCCCTTCAGCCGCACGGGTCAGATTCAACTGGCTGCGTTCATCCACCCATGCCATCAATTGCTGTTCGATGCCCTGTCCCCAGTAATCGGGATGCACACGGAGAATCGCGTTGCCCCGTTCATAAGGCGGGACATCATACACATCGGCATAGGCGACGATTTCACCCATTTCATTCAGCGCAATCCGTGTATCGCGTGCCAGCTCATAATGCTCTGATTCCCAATCGGCTGTCCATTCACTCAGCGAATATTCCGGTTCACCGATTTCCTGCACCGAACACCCATTGAGCAGGTCAACCACCGCGCTAACTGCTTCCATCCGGGCCGGACGTATTGTGTAGGTCATGTTACTTTCCTTCTTGTGTAGGGGTCGGTTGATGGCCTTCCCCACTTTGTCATTTTGCTAGCGTTGTTACACAAGGGCGGTGTTGTGACCGCCCCTACCAAACGAATCTCGGTGACAGCGAGTTCCCTAAGAATCGAACCGCACACCACTTTGATACAGGTTTTTTATTTTTTCCCATGCTTTGCGGTCATGCTGTTTGGGCGCTTTAAAATCCAGTCCCATGTCATGCAGTTGCCCGCCGCAGTGAGGACACACTTCATTCGTCTGCCAGTACCGAAAGGTTTTGTGACAGTCGAAACAGGCATATTTGGCTTTGTACATGAAGCGCAGATAGTAACGGTAGCTCATGGCTTCTTCTCTCACTTCCAGATTCATGTCCTGAACAGCAATGTCCATTTTGAACATGGCGCATTTTCTCCAGTCATGCTCCTTCGCATCAACGGGTTGATGAGGAGAAGCACGCAATCATTCATTCACTTGCGTCGTACTCAATTCCACACCGGGTCGAATTTCTTTTTCATAGAGCGCCATTTCGCGGTAAACGTGCATCCCGGCTTTTTCATACAAACGGGTTGCGCCCGTCAGGTTGCTGGCATCCACACCCAAAGCGACTTTGTTTTTGCCACGCTGGTGCAGTTCATGAAAACTGTGCTGCAACAGCGCCAACCCCAAGCCGTTTTTACGATAGGGACGGCGCACCCCCAAAACATTCACCCAACCCATCAAGGGATCGTTGAAGGCTTCCGGCGCACACAAGGACACGGCGGCAACTTCCCCGCTTGCTTCGTGAATTGCCATGAACCACAGCGACGGGTCGAATTTTTCGTCGCCTTCGACCCAATGCCGCCAGCGTTCGATGCCAGCCTCCAGCGATTCCTCCACAAAACCAAAATGATCCCGGAAGGAGTCGTTCACGGTTTGATAGACATTTTCTAAATTGGCAGGGTGCTGGTAAGAACGGAGGCTGAATCCATCGGGCATTGGCGTGGGAAGCGGGGCTGTGTCAAAGACAATTCGCATTGTCCAGCTATAACGAATGTGCTGCATTCCCAGATTTTTCATGGCGTTTTCGGCGGGGGTGTAGCCAGTTTTTGAGCCGCAGCGATAGGCAACCCGCGCTTCCGGGGGACATTTTGCAATCGCTTGGTGACAGCGTTCGTCCGCCCATGCCAGCAGCACTGTTCCGATGCGCTCCACATCTAAATCGGGATGGACGCGCCACCACACCCATGGATGGACAGGCACGGAATGGGTATCCCACACTTCGATATAACCAACAATGTCATTTTGCGGGGAAACCACCACGCGGAACGACTCTTCGATGCTCAAACCGGGCGATGTCCACTCGGTAAGCAGATCGGATTCGGAAAACTCATCCAGTCCATACATCATGCGCGAACAAGTGTTAAACAGTGCCACACATGCGGCTAGGTCAGCCATTGTTGCCGGACGGAGTGTGTAGCCTTCGGGTAGCGTATAACGGTTCTCAGTGAGTGCGACAGTCATTTTGCTTCTTTCCTTGCATGAACTTTTCACTTGCGGGTGGCCTACGGGGAAAAACAAAGCACCGCAGGCCAAGTTCGGGGCAGACCTGCGGTGCTTCTGGAAAAAAGCGCAAAAAAACCGCAGTCTGCTACTTACGCCTGCGGTTGCGCTGGTGTTATTTAGTTAACGTAACACCAATGTCAGCAGACGTAATACGACAAGGGAAACCCTCCACCCACTGGGTGTGTGGCGCTTGTCATAGAAAATTTGCCTGCGATAGAAAACATCGGTAATTCCTAAAAAGATTGACTTACGAAAACCAGTGTAACCAACTTCAAAATGGGTGTCAAGCATTTTGTAGCACAACTTTAAAACTCATCTCCCCCCCTACCCCGTGTGCAAGAAGCGGTGGGATGAAATTGTGCCGATACTATTTTCGATTTAGTGCTTCATCCGGTACGTAATCTGTAGGGGCAGGTTACGGATATTTCGTAGGGGTAGGTGCTAAAGACGGTATGCCGTCTGTCACCTACCCTCCACAAGAATTTACCGAACACAGCATTTAGTGCTTCATTCAGTACGTAATCTGTATGGGCAGGTTACGGATATTTCATATCCTAAGAACCTGCCCCTACTTATTGGATGAAATTTTGTAGGGGTAGGTGCTAAGGACGGTACGCCGTCTGTCACCTACCATCCACAAGAATTTACCGAACACAGCATTTAGTGCTTCATCCAGTACGTAATCTGTATGGGCAGGTTACGGATATTTCGTAGGGGTAGGTGCTAAAGACGGTACGCCGTCTGTCACCTACCCTCCGCAAGAATTTACCGAACACAGCATTTAGAATCTATCCGTAAATTAAAACACGGGCCTGATGCAGTGTCACTTTTAAATACGGATAGTGTACGGGTGGGTCTGTGACCCACCCCTGCAAGGAAATGAGGGCGGGTCAGAGACCATGCCCGTACAGTTGGCTATCCGTCCTATTTTATTAAACTGCATCAGGCCAGTGAACACGGCGTTAAAATGAATTTACGGATGAGCCGCTACGGTAAATCTGCCAAGCACATACCCGCCGCCACTTTGCCAGAAAGCGTGACCATTGGCACGCCGCCGCCGGGATGGGTCGTCCCCCCCGCAAAATATAACCCTTGAATATCTGGTGCGCGGTTGTGGGGACGCAAAAAAGCTGCCCATCGGTTGTTGGAAGATGTCCCATACAATGCCCCGCGCCGCGCTCCGGTCATGCGGGCAATATCAACAGGGGTTAAAATCTTTTCGCTGACAATCTGTGGCATCAGACCAAATCGCGCCAGCTGCCCCAACACGACTTCGCGGTAAGGCTGCCGCGACCAATCGTAACTTGAACCCAGTGGCGGAGCATTCACCAGCACAAACCAATTTTCATGGTCGGCGGGGGCATCTTGCGGGTCGGCTTTGGATGTAATCGCCACATACACCGTCGGTTCAGAAGGCGGAACTCCCAGACGGAAAATCTCGTCAAATTCGCGGGGGTAATCGCGGGAAAAGAAAATATTGTGGTGGGCAAGCCGGGGATGAGTCCCCTTGACCCCTAGCAGCAGAATATAACCGGAACATGACGATTCCATGTTTAACAAACGCTGCACCCGTTTTCGATTGACCGCTTCTGG
This sequence comes from uncultured Anaerolineae bacterium, assembly GCA_964639245.1. Taxonomy (GTDB): domain Bacteria; phylum Chloroflexota; class Anaerolineae; order Aggregatilineales; family J027; genus SB15. The sequence goes on along the minus strand of CAZXCU010000003.1, from coordinate 310,963 downwards.
AGACAGCAGTTTTTCGTAAGTCGTGCCAACATCGACATTGGAAATGACCGCATCGGCGAGCAAAAAGTCGTCATTTTCTAACCATACCCCCTGGATTTGTCCGTTCTGCATCTCAATTTTTTGGACGGTCGCATGTTCTCGAATCGTAACACCCAGTTCGCGGGCAAGTTTTTCCAGCGCGGCGGCAATCGCGTAAATACCCCCCTGTGGATACCACACCCCGCCGGACAATTCCACATCGGCAATCACGTTAAGGGTGGCGGGGGCGCGATAGGGACTTGCGCCAACATAGGTCGCAAAACGGCCTAAGAGCTGGCGCAGGTGAGGCGATTGGACAAACCCCTGAATAGCCGATTGCATAGTACGCAAGCCATCCACTTTGAGCGCGTCAAACGGCGACACCTTTAAAAAACTGCGCCATGTCGGAGGTTGGTCATAGATGAAGACCCCGCCCGTCACCCGGTGAATCTCGGCCGCATACGCCAGAAATTTGCGGTAGCCCTGCCCGTCGGCGGGGGAAATTTTCTCAATTTCATGCAGCGTATCGGCCACTTGCGGACGTATATTCAAGACCGTACCATCGGGATAAAAATAGCGGGTCAGCGGGTCAACTTGAATGAGCGTCAGGTAGTCTTCTAAGCGTTTTCCAGCGGTGCGGAACAACTCCTCAAAAACATGGCGCATGGTAATCACCGACGGGCCAGTATCCCAGCGAAACCCATCGGCAAAAATCTGGCTCATTTTGCCGCCCACCTGCTCATTTTTTTCGACAATCGTCACCTGCTGCCCGTGCGTTGCCAGATGAATCGCGGCGCTGAGTCCGCCAATCCCCGCGCCGATAATGACAATCTCATGTTTTTTTGACAAAAGTACGTCCTTTCCACTGCGGGCCACCCTCCCGAAGTTGCCACCATGCCGCCTGCGCCGCGATGCGTGTCATCAACATCACCGTTAAAGGCATCCACACAGCATCATAAACGCGCTGGCGTGTCACCCATAACCCGATTGCACGCACCAGCAACCCCAATATGATTAAAACGAGGGGAAACAGAGGCCATCCTGCACCGAGAAAAATAAAATTTCCGCAAAACAGCCAGACAAAAGGCAGCACAAACACCGCCCAATGAAACAGGGTGGAAAAAGCGAGAAAAATCAAACTGTTGCCGTGTCCCGCCAGCATATTTTTGGCGAAGCCGTTGCGAACCTCCGACCAATTGCGATACATCCGGCAGCAAATTTGACGGTTGCCATCCAGCATCATCAGCTTGCCGCCCGTTTTTTTGACCGCTTTAGCTAACCCGACATCCTCCACGATGTTATCGTGTACCGCTTGATGCCCCCCGATTCGTGTATAGAGGTCACGGGTGAAGGCCAAACACTGCCCATTGGCGGCGGCAAAAGCTGAAAATGGCGAAAAACGCACCATCATTTCGGGCAAATAGCTGATAATCGCCAGCGCGATGGCAGAAACACACAAGCGTTCCCCCCATGTCACGGTTTTTTGGGTAGGCCAGACGGTGAGCATCTCATAAGTGGCAAAATGGGGCAGCAGCGCGGCAAGGGCATTCTCCCCCCATTCCACGTCCGCATCGGTGAAAATAAGAAAATCCCCCTGTGCGGCTTGGCTGAGTTGGTGACAGGCCCAATTTTTCCCCAACCACTGCGGCGGGAGGGGCTGACCGGGAATGATTTTGAGTCGGGAGTCATTTTCGGCTGAACTTCGGGCAATATCGGCAGTGCCGTCGGTGGAATGGTCATCCAAAAGCAAAATTTCATACGGTGGGTAAGATTGAGCCAGCAGATGCCGAATCGTACTGGCTATCACAGCGGATTCGTTGCGGGCAGGAATGAGAATGGAGACCCTCACCCCCGCAAATGGAGGGGGAAAGAAGTTAAAAGTCCCCTCTCTGCCTGCGGAGAGGGGATTTAGGGGTGAGGTGAGGCGGGGAAACGTGACCGCATTCAGCAGCGTGGTCAGCAGCAAAATAAGCAAAATAAAGGTAATGAGCAGCCAGAAAATCATCGGGTAAGTTTAATCCAAGATTTCAAACGCAGGGGTTTTTGCAAATCTTCACGGTGTTTATAGGCCACAATGAGAAAAATCCCCAGCCAGACAAAAAACAGATCGGTGGTTTTGTTGAGCAGCATATAAGCGGAAAAAGGCAGCATCGCCAGCACCACCGCCCAGCCATGCACCGTTAACAGCATAAAAAACAGTGTCATGAGCAACCCCAACAACGGCGGTACTTCGCCCAGCGTCAACCCCGACCAGACACCAAACATGGCAGCCAGCGCTTTCCCCCCCCTAAAATTGAGAAAAGGTGAAAAAGCATGTCCGGCAACGGGCGCAATCGCAATCGGGATAATGCGGGCATCGTTGATTCCCGCGAAATACCACGCTGCACCGCAAGGAAGCGCCGCTTTGAGAAAATCGAGCAGAAAGGCCAGCGCTCCCCATTTTAACCCACCCGCTTTGGCAACATTGGTTGCGCCGGGGTTGCCATCCCCCACCGCACGGATATTTTGTCCGAGTGCGTAGCGGGTGATAAGCAGCGAAAACGGGATGCTGCCGCTTAGGAACGCGCCGAGAGTCCAGAAGAATGTTTCCATGCCAACCCTATAAAAAAGCCCATCGCCAAAAAGCCACACAACGCCGGTGCCGGCTGCCCCCAGAACACCCCCAACCCCACCGCTTGAAAAAGCCATGTCAGGATGTAAATGCTGGTCAGCGGCACAAGCGGCAAATTGCGTGGGAAAATGATCCCCGTCAGCAGGCCAGACACCAACCACCAACCGAAAAAATTAATCAGGGGGATGCCAAAATACCCGCTTGGATTTTCCCACGTCCACAAGCCTTTTTCGACCATCTGCGGGTCAAGGTACAAATCCCACGTGGTAAACACCCCTCCGGCAAGCGCGGCAAAAACAAGCCGATTGTGAGCGAAGCGCGAATTTTGCAAAATCAAAGTCGTGATTGCCCACGCAGGCGGGAGCATCATCAGCCATGCGAAGGGGATGAGAACCGGCACATGCAGCAATTGAGGTTGCAAACGATCTGTATAAAAATAATCGCCAAAAGGAAAACCCGTCGTGCTGCCAATGTACTCCGCCAACCATGTCAACGGAACAAGAATCAGCATGAGTTGGCCTATTTGCCTGCTTGACCAGCGCTGCGAAAGTGCCAGCAGCGTGGCGGCGGCTTGTGCCAGCACCCCCAGCGTTGCCATGAAGGGGAAAGTCTGGTCGCCTTCAATCCAGATGGCGATGGGCGTAGCGGTGAGCATGAGCAACCAGAAAAACACTGCCCACCCCCAAACAGGCGGGGGATAAAATTTAAAAAGTGTGTTTTGCCGCATGATTTTTCCTTTTCCCTCTCAAGGTTAGCAGCAAGTGACCCACTTCGGTATCAGTTTTTGAGACCCGCGCCCAAGATTGTTATACTCTTTAGCAAACTATTTGAAATTACTACCATGCCATACGACTTACAATATCCTTGGCGCAATAATCCGCGTCTGATGAAATTATATTTTTTAGAGGGATTGACAGCTGATGATGTCATTGAGGTGCTGGATGAAGCAGCTGTCATCATGGACAAAGCCCTGATGCCACTCCATGTGGTGTTGGATTTTGACCACATGACCAAAGGGCCAGAAGATATTTTGGCCTTGTTTTCGCAGAGCCGCTTGATGCAGCATAAGATGTTGGGGTATTGTGTTTTTTTGAACCCCGACCAGTTCATTAACTTTATGGCAAAAGTTCTGGACAGCAAGTTGGGGGTGCAAATCCGTGTATCGTCAGATGATGACGATGCTTGGGCGTTTTTTAGCGATTTAGGATTGTGTTAAAGGGGCGAAGGATGGCAGTACGCCGCATTAAATTAGGCACATACAATGTCAATAACCTGTACGACCGTTTTGATGACCCATATCAAAGCGGGGATGATTTTTGGGGGCCGCGTGGCACCAAACCCAAAGATTTAATGGCACTTTATTATCTGGGCGAACGGCTGCGGCAGGACAAGCCAGATGTCATGGGGTTTCAGGAATTAGAAAACAAAGGGGCGCTGGTCGAATTTAACACCGCACATTTAGGCAAACACTTTGAGGAAATTGTGGTGGTGGAAGCCAATGACCCGCGTGGGATTCAAGTGGGCTTGGCGAGTACGCTTCCGTTAGGGCAGGTGGTATCCTATCAATTTCTGCGCGATTTTGGCGATGCCCGCAAGGAGAAGATTTTCTCCCGCGATTTGCTGGAAGTCGAGATTCTTGATCCAGAAAGCTATATTCCGGTTTTCACAGCCTTTGTGACCCACCTCAAAAGCAAATTCGTTGACCCGGAACTCAAAGGCGAAAAACGCGAAAAAGCCATCAAAAACGCCACCGAACGACGCGCACGGCAGGCGATGGCAATTGCCCAGTTGATTAAACGGCGTTTTCCCAACCCGCAGCAGGGGTTGTTCGTGGTGATGGGCGATATGAACGACACGCCAAACGCCGAAACGCTCAAATCGCTGGTAGCTGACCCGGAACTCCAATTGTACGATGTGTTGAGCGAACTGCCCGAAAAAGAACGCTGGACGCATTACTGGTCGGGCAAAAAAGAATACAGTCAACTCGATTATATTTTGCTGTCGCAGGCGATGCGTCATCGGATGGTACCGGGGACGGCGCATGTGGTGCAGCGCGGCAATGCTCAGGGGTCAGACCATCGCCCCGTGTATGTGGATTTGTGGGTGGGGTGGAATCAGTAAATGGCACTTGGCTATCAGTTCTCAAACCCTGTGCTGATAGCCATGCGCTTAAAAGAATAGGAAAGGTTTGTTATGCCCGGTATACGTGCAGTCATTCTAGCGGGTGGGGAAGGTACGCGGTTGGGGGTACTCACTTCCAAGCGGGCTAAACCTGCTGTGCCATTCGCGGGGAAATATCGCATTATTGATTTTCCGTTAAGCAATTGTGTGAATTCCAGCATTTTTGATGTCTTGGTACTCACCCAATATCGCCCGCACTCCCTCAACGAGCATATCCGTTTGGGGCGGCCTTGGGATTTAGACCGGACTTTAAGCGGCGGGGTGCAGCTCTTGCAGCCCTACAAAGGGCGCTTTGATACAGACTGGTATGCCGGTACTGCCGATGCAGTCACACAAAATATTAATTTTTTGGAGCGCGGCAATCCTGAATATACCTTGATTCTGTCCGGCGACCATATCTATAAAATGGACTATCGTGGCTTGGTGGATTATCACCGCGAACGCGATGCCGATATTAGTATCTGTGTCCGTGAAGTGCCGTGGGATGAAGCCTCGCGCTTTGGCATCATGTTCACCAATGATGATTTGAGCGTGCGCGAATTTCTGGAAAAACCCAAAAACCCGCCCGGCAATCTTGCCAATATGGGCATTTACATTTTCAAAACCCAAGTCTTGGTCGATCTGCTACGCGAAGATGCGGCGGACAAAACCTCTGACCACGATTTTGGTAAAAATATCATCCCGAACATGATTGCCCAGAATATGCGGGTCTATGCCTATCCCTTTGATGATTACTGGGTGGATGTAGGAACAGTGGATGCCTATTGGAGTTCACATATGGATCTGCTGGTCGATTCCCCGCCCATCAATTTGCATGACCGCCATTGGGTCATTCATACCCAGAGTGAGGAACGTGCGCCTGTCCGTGTGGCAAAAGGAGCGCGGATTGTGGATAGCATGTTATGCAACGGGGTGGAATTAGCAGAAGGAGCGCTGGTCGAACGCTGTGTACTGTCGCCGGGGGTGTATGTCGGGCCGGATGCAGTCGTGCGCGATAGCATCATTTTAACGGATACCGTCATTGAAGGCGGGGCGGTGGTCGAACGCTGTGTCAGCGATAAACAGGTCAACATTGGACACCGTGCGCGGGTCGGACGTTCCGAAGCCACTCCGGGAAATCTGGGTTTAACCACCATCGGCAAAAACGCGGATATTCCGGCGGGGGTGGTCATCGGACGCAACGTGATTATTGGCGAAGATGCCCAGCGCAAGCATTTTCAGGAAAAATACGCCAACGGGACAGTTCCCGATGGCGCACGCATCAATTACAGCGGGCCGGGATAAAAAGAAAGAGTGGGGATCGGGGCGTGACTTGCAATCTGTGTTCTTAAAATACGCCCCGATCCCTGTCCCCTAAGGAAACTCGGATGGAGAGGGTGGCGGACTGCCCTTAGAATCAATCCGTATATTTATTTTAACGCCGTGCTTGAGCGCGGTGTTCACTGGCCCAGTGCAGTTTCACTTTTAAATGCGGATAGTGTACGGGTGGGTCTGTGACTCACCTCCGCAAGAGAATGAGGGTGGGTCTGTGACTCACCCCCGCAAGGGCATGAGGGCGGGTCACAGACCACGCCCGTACAGTTGGTTATCCATCCTATTTTGTTGATGTGCATCAGGCCAGCGTTACCTGTAAACAGCGGCTTTTAAGCGTATGAAAAATAATTTACGGATCGATTCTTAGCGCTTTGTCCTGTAAGTTCTTTCGTAGGGTAGGTGACGGACGGTGTACCGTCCTTAGCACCTACCCCTACCGAATTTTCACCTAATAAATTGGTTTTTCGGTAGGGGTGGGTCTCCAACGGAGAAAGATGTGAAACATCTGTAACCCACCCTCTGAACTAATTTACCGGACACAGCACTTAGCGCCTCCTCCGTTGGAGACCCTCCCCTAAAGAAAATTTTGTCCGCATCTCCCGCCCTTACCACCGAAAATTCGGAATTTTCAAACGGGCTAAACAAGTCCCTTGTATTTCTGATGAAGATACGGTATAAAAAAATTAACTTAGTCCTAAACCGATTTAGTTGATTTAAGGTTATTAAACATGAAATTACGACCTCAATTTTTTCTCCTCCTTTTTCTGCTCATCCTTGTCGCCCCGTCCCTTCGCTCCCAGACCTCACAAGCTGCGGATAACAATGTCAATTGGAATGAACTCGGTCACAACAGCCGCGACTCGCTGTATCGCAATCCCGGCAGCGCTGTACCCGTCAACACCCCGATTCGGTTGCGTTTCCGCGCTTTAAATGGCGATCTAACCGCCGCCAAAGTGCGTGTCTGGAATGACCGCCTCAATCTCGATTCGCTGTACGACATGACCAAAATTGCCAGCGAGATTGTGCTGCCCAACGACCCGAATGTGTATGAATTCTGGGAAGTCACCTTGCCCGCCAGCCCTCAGCCCACCGTTTATTGGTATCGTTTTCTGGCGATTGACGGCTCAAAAACCGTTTATTATGAAGATGATGGGGCATATACCGGTGGATGGGGACAAACTTACGAGAACAGCCCGGATAGAGGCTGGCAGTTGACCATCTACGACCCCGCCTTTGAGACTCCTGATTGGGTGAAAAATGCGGTTATTTACCAGATTTTCACCGACAGATTTTCTGATGGCGACCCCAGCAACAACCCCGCCGCAGGTGAATTTTTCTACGGTAACTACGACTCCGTTGTCCGTTCTAATAATACAGATTGGAACACCGCGATTTGTGACCCGCGCAACGTGTTAAATGGCAATGTCTGTAACGGCATTTACAGCCAGAACTTCTACGGCGGGGACTTGCAAGGGATTATTGATAAACTCGATTACCTGCAAGATTTGGGTGTCACCGCCCTGTACTTGAACCCGATTTTTGAATCGCCCTCCAACCACAAATATGACACCACCGATTTCATGACGATTGATGACAATTTCGGTACGCTGTCAACTTTTCAAACCCTCGCCCAAGAAGCCAACAATCGCGGGATTCGGATTATTCTGGACGGGGTGTTCAACCACAGTTCCTCCGATAGCTACTATTTTGACCGCTACAGCCGATGGGCAAGCGCAGGTGTCCCCACCACAGTAGGAGCGAATGATGGCAGTGGCGCGTGTGAAAGTACCGTCAGTGCATATGAAGATTGGTATACCTTCTTCCCTTACGCTGGCACACCCCCCGCGCCCTGTTCCGACAACCGCGATTATCCCAAATGGTTTGGCATCTTCGACAGTCTGCCCGTTTACCAGCATGATTTCCCCGCCGTGCGCGATTATTTCATCAACAACGGTACAAGTTCAGTCGGGCCATACTGGGCGCAATGGGCGGACGGCTGGCGGTTGGATGTTGCTCCCGAAATTGATCATGGGACAATCAACGACCCCGCCGATGATTACTGGGAAGATTTTCGTGCCGCCGTGCGTGCGGTGAACCCCGACATGTATATTGTCGGGGAAGAATGGGGTAATCCGACCTCGTGGACAATTGGCGGTGAATGGGACGCAACCATGAACTACCAATTCAGCGCGGCGGTGCTGAGTTTCTGGCGCGATACTGCTTTTAACGACAACGACTTTAATTCTGCCAGTTCAGCCGGCACCTTGAATCCCCTGACTCCCACCGGATTCAGCGAACGTTTCTTGAATCTGCAAGAACGCTACGCGCCGGAAGCCTTCTACGCCATGATGAATCTGTTTGGCAGCCACGACACCAACCGCGTGTTGTTCCTGCTTGACCACAACAACAGCGACAACAACACCGCCGAATATGCTGACCCCAATTATGATTGGAGCGATGCTGTTACCCGTCTCAAAGGCGCGGTGCTGATGCAGATGACCCTGCCCGGCGCACCGACCATTTATTACGGCGATGAAGTCGGTACGGTCAACCCGCCCGCCTATGATGGCAGTCGCTGGCAAGATGACCCCTACAACCGTGCGCCCTATCCGTGGTTGGATGAAACGGGAACACCCTACTACGCCCATATGCAAAGTTCCAGCGCACAGGCCAATCTCCGTAGCTATTACGATGTTTTGATTGCAGCCCGCAATGCCAACCCCGCGCTGCGAACTGGCTCATTTGACCTGCTGCTGACCGATGATGCCAATGAATTGCTGGTGTACGGGCGCAAAATGGCGGACGACTCCAACACAGCCATTGTTGTGGTGAACGGGTCTGCCGCAGGCAAAACGGTGACTGTCGATGTGAGCGGGTATCTTCCGGTAGGCGCTGTCCTGACCGATGTTCTCTCCAATGCAACCTATACCGTCAACAGCACAGGCCAACTCCAAAATATCAATGCGCCAGCACGGAATGGCGCGGTGTTGGTCTTAGGCGCGTTTGCCAACCGTCCGTTGGCTGTTACCAATTTGAGCGCAACAGGCGGCACAGGGTCAGTCACCCTCCATTGGACTGCACCCGCCAATGCCGATAATTTCGATGTCTACCGCACCCGTTTAAGCGGCGGGGGCTATACCTTCGTCGGCAATACCAGCAGCACCACCTACACCGACACAGGCTTAACCAATGCCACCACCTATTATTATGTGGTAGTGAGCAAAAATGCGGGTTCGCTGCTCGAAAGCGGCTACTCCAATGAAGCCAGCGCGATTCCCCAGCACAATATCGCGGGTGGTTGGTACAATTTGCAATGGCCTCCCGAAATTGGCACAGGCAATACCTGCTGTGGCTATCCGCAGCCGCTTTACGTCCTCAGCGCTACCATTCCGACCACCGAGATTTACGGGCAAATCTGGATTGATGGTGTCACCAACAGCGCCGGTCAAGCGGCAGGCATTACTGCACAGGTCGGTTATGGCTTGGCGACGGACACCCCTGACCTGTGGACATGGTTCCCGATGACCTTTAATGGACAGGTTGGTAACAATGATGAATATAAGGGAACGCTGCTGCCAACTTCCGTAGGAACATTCCGCTATACCACCCGTTGGAGCGTGGATGGCGGCCTCACATGGAATTACACCGATAAATCTGGCCCGCCTTTTGATGTCAATGATACCGGGTTGCTGGTGGTGACTCAGCCTTCGGATACCACCCCACCCACCCCACCAGAAAATCTGGTGGTGACCGCCACCACCTCGGCGAGTGTGTCGCTGGGTTGGGACGCGAACACCACTGATACCGATTTGTACGGCTTCAATATCTACCGTCAAAATACCGCCGCGCCCGGTTTCACTAAAATCACGACCCTGACCGACAGCGCCGCCGTTGCCTACACGGATACCACCGCTGTGGCAGGAACCAATTACGATTATTACGTCAAAGCAGTGGATACGAGTCTCAATGAATCGGTTGCCTCGAATACGGTGAATGCCACCGCCGAAGCCCGCTATGTGGAGGTAACCTTCACCGTCACCGTACCGGAAGTCTCCCCCGGAACAATTCATATCGTAGGTGATTTCAACGGGTGGAATCCCAATGACCCCGCCTATGCCATGACTCAAAGCGGCCCGAATACATGGACAATCACCAAATCATGGTTGGATGGCACGCGCCTTGTGTATAAATTTGCACGGGGCGGTTGGGAGAAGGTCGAAAAACAGGCTGATGGCAACACCGAAGTCGACAACCGTCCCTTAACCGTTGAATATGGCACGGATGGGACTCAGGCAATTGCGGTAACGATTGAAAATTGGCGTGACCCGATGGTGACAGCCTTCACCCCGGCAGAGGGCGCAACCGATTTACCCAATACCACCGTGGTGACTCTCACATGGAATCAAGCCATGCCCGCCAATCTGGGGGGATTCTCCCTGACAGGCCCAGCGGGGGCCGTGGCAGGCACATTTAGCTATGACAGCAGCACCTTCACCCACACCTTTACGCCGTCCGCGCCGCTTGCCGGAGGTCAATACACCGCCACCGTCACAGGCGCAACCGATGCGGGGAACGATGCTCAACAAGTCCCGACCACATGGCAGTTTAGCATTGTGCAACCGCCGGACACCACCGCGCCGGAAGTTCCGACCAACCTCACCGTCGCCAACATCACCGCCAGCGCGGTTGATTTAACATGGGATGCTCACCCCAACACGGCAGGCGATTTGGCGGGCTTTACTGTGCTGCGGAAAGAAGCGGGACAGCCTACGTTCAGCGCCCTCACCAGCCTGAATGACCCCGCCGCAACCAGCTACAGCGATACCAGCGTCACGCAAGGCAAAACCTATGTGTATGCCCTGACCGCCTTTGATGGCAGTGGCAATCCCTCCGCCGAATCCAATTCAGTTGAAGCGATTGTTCCCCTCACGCTGGTCAGTGTTCAATTTGTAGCGACGATTCCAGCAGGCACACCCGGCAGCGTCTATCTTGCGGGCAATTTTGGCGATTTTAGCGGTTCAACCTACCCCTCATGGAATCCCGGCGGGATGGTCATGAGCCAGACCAACGCCACCACATGGGAAATCACGCTTAATCTGCCTGCGACCTACACCTTCTATTACAAATACACCCGTGGCAGTTGGGATACGGTTGAAAAACAGGCCGATGGCAACGCCGAAATTGATGCCCGCAGCGTGAACGTGGGCAGCAGCGCCCAAACCCAGAATGATACCGTTGCCAACTGGCGCGATCCATTTGTGGTCAGCTTCAGCCCCGCCAGCAATGCGACGGATGTTTTACCGGGTGCGCTCATTACCGCCACATGGAATCAAGCCATGCCCATCCTCCTTTCCACCTTCACAGTGACAGGCACAGGCGGCCCGGTTGCAGGCAACGTGGCGTATGATGATGCAACCCACACCCATACCTTTACGCCGTCCGCACCGCTTGCGCCGGATACCTACACGGTCACTATCACGGGCAACAACGACATTGCCGATGGCACACAACAGGCCGCCACGACATGGAGCTTCACGGTTGCCACGCCGAATCAAGTGCCTGTTGCCAATGCAGGTGACGATGCAACCTATGTGGACTCGGATGATGATGGCATTGAGTGGTTCAATCTGGACGGGCAGCAAAGCACCGATGATGGCACGATTGTCAGCTATGTGTGGTCGCTCAACAGTGAAACCCTTGCCTCAACCGCCTTTGCGACGGTGCAACTGCCTGTGGGCGAACACGAAATCACCCTCACCGTCACCGATGACGACAACGCAACGGACACCGACACGGTAATCATTAAAATTGTCGGGCGTATTCTGGATTTGCGCGTCGTGGCGGTTTGCTCGGACAACCCCACCGTGGAACGGCGCTGGCGCATTGAAAATCCGAACAGTTTCACCGTCTCCGGCACATGGACTCTCGCAGGGTCAGCGGAGACTGGCAGCTTTAGCGCTCCGTCAGGTGTCAGTTATCTGACTACCCCGACCCTGAGTGGTGCAAACGTCATCAACATCGCTTGGCAAGACGAACTCGGTCAAACCAAAACCGCCCCGGCGACCAGCACAGGCAGTCCATGTGTCCCTGCACCGGCGGAATGTGCCAATATCGTGGTTGAAAATGTCATCTACGGCACAAATGCCAGCGAAACCCTGAACGGCACAGCTTTAAATGATCTCATTTTCGCAGGGAATGGGCATGACACCGTGCGAGGTAAAGAAGGGGACGACTGTATTGTGGGTGGCAATGGTCACGACGATTTGTTCGGCAACAACGGCAATGATGTCCTCGTTGGCAACCACGGCGACGACTATCTTGACGCAGGTGATGGCAATGACCTGCTGTTTGGCGGCAACGATGATGATGAATTACTGGGCGGCAACGGCAGCGATACCCTCTACGGCGGCAGCGACCATGATGAAGTTTACGGCGGCAATGGGCAGGACATCCTGTTTGGCGAAAGCGGACACGATGATTTGTTCGGCGGTGCAGACAACGACACCCTCACTGGCGGCACCCAGATGGATAACTTGCGTGGCGGGAGCGGTATAGACACCGCCACCGATTTCAACCGCCGTCAGGACACCTGCAACAACATTGAAGTTGGGTGTTAATTTCGATATTTTCTCTCCCTTCCCTTGTTTAACATAGGGAGGGGAGCATCTCCTTATCTTTAGGCAAGGGGCATTTCACCCCTTGTTTTTTTATTTGTTCATCCCTATGTAAGACGGTCTCTGGGAAAATCTCCCATGCGAACTTGTTGACTCGCCCCGCAAAAAATGCTATGCTCATTGTATACAGGCTGTATACAGTCGGTATATTGAAATAATTTAAGATAAATTAATGATGGATTCTTCTTTAGATAGACTTGAGCAATACCTCCTGAGTCATGTCAGTCTCCCCAAAACAACGTTTTTGCGGGAGGCTGCCTATGAACGCCTCAAAGAAGCCATCCAGAATGTCGAAATCCAAGCGGGCGACCCGCTTTCCGAAAGTCGCCTGTCCAGCGCCATGGGCATCAGCCGAACCCCTGTGCGTGAAGCACTGCAACAATTGGTTGCCGACGGACTTTTGCAGGTCATTCCCGGACGCGGGGTGGTGATTGCCTCGCATTCTGTGCAGCAAGTCTCCGATGCGCTGCATGTCCGTCTGCTGCTTGAACCGGAAGTCATGCGCCTTGCCGCCGATGCGCTGCCTGTCACCGCCCGTGAACTGCTCCAGCAGTACACCGCCACCATGGAACAGGCCGCCGCCGACGGTGAACGCTCCCAATGGGCCAAAGTAGACCGCAGTTGGCATCAAATTTTGTGTGATGAATGTCCCAACAAACTCTTGGGGCAGATGGTGATGCAAGCCCGAAATTATATGCACAACCAAGGGGCTAGCACCCGCGTCAGCGAACAATACTTAATTGATGGAACAAAAGAGCATCGAATGGTGGTCGAGGCCATCCTCAATCATGAGGGGCAGCAAGCCGCGCAGTTGATGTATGACCATTTGGGTCGTCTCCGTGAAAATATTTTTAAACGGTAGGATGTTTGCCGTCAGCATAAAAAAAGAAACGGCTTAGGGAAGGTGGTGTCAATGAAGTGAACGTCAAGATCTGTCAAATTAAAGCCATTTTTTAGCTAGTCAAGGAGAGCCTTTAAGATGTCGAAAAAGTTAGGCACTTTGTTCATCCTCGTTGCTTTGCTCGCTACTGCCTTTGGCGGCAGTGTTGTTTCCGCACAAAGTGAAGTCACCGAACTCACCATCTGGTGGGCCGAATGGGATCCCGCCAACTACTTGCAACAAATCGGCAATGATTACGAAGCCGAAACTGGCATTAAAGTCACCGTCGTTCAAGAACCCTGGGGCAGCTACTATGACCGCGTAGGCGCGGAATGGGCTGCACAAGGCACGTCCTATGATATGGTCGTGGGCGACAGCCAATGGTTGGGGCAAGCGGTAGAAGAAGGTCACTATCTGGATTTGACCGACTTCATGAACGGCGAAGGCATTACCGAAACCGTTACCCCCGCGACCTTGCAATACTACGGGGAATATCCGGCTGGTTCGGGCAAATACTATGCTTACCCCACCGAAGGTGATGCCAACGGGTGGGCGTACCGCAAAGACCTGTTTGAAAACCCGGACAATATGGCAGCGTTTGAAGCGGCCTATGGTCGTCCGTTAGCCGTCCCCACCACATGGGAAGAACTGCGCGACATCGCCGAATTCTTCACCCGTCCTGACGAAGGGTTGTACGGCGTGGGCATTTATACCCAGATTGACTACGATGCCATTACGATGGGCTTCCAGAACGTGTTCTTCAGCTACGGTGCAAACTGGGGCGATGAAAACAACAACGTTCTCGGTGTGGTCAATTCCCCCGAAGCAGTTGCCGCGCTGGATCTGTACAAAGACCTGTACTCCTTTGCACCGCCCGGCACCAACAACGCCTTCTTCGCTGAAATGAACGATGTTTTCATCACCGGGCAAGCCGCGATGATCATGAACTACTTTGCTTTCTTCCCCGCCCTCGATAACCCGGACATCAACCCCTACCGCGATGCCACTGGCTATTTCTCCATGCCAGCCGGCCCCGGTGGTGAACGGTTTGCCGCGCTGGGTGGTCAGGGCATCAGCGTCAACAGCTATGTGGATGACGCTCGTAAAGAAGCCGCGCTCGATTTCATTCGCTGGTTCGCTCAAGAAGATGTTCAGGCCAGTTGGGCTGCACTGGGTGGCTACACCTGCAATATCAACGTCCTGGAATCTGAAGCCTTCTTGACCCAAACCCCCTACAATGCGGCCTTTGCCGAAACCATGACCTTCGTGAAAGATTTCTGGAACATTCCGATTTTCGGGCAGTTGCTGGAACCCGTTCAGCGCTACCTGCACGCCTATGTTGTCGGTGGTGAAGGCACCTCCCAAGAAGCCTTGGATGGCATCGCCTTTGAACACGACGAAATTCTGGTCGAAGCCGGTCTCGTGACCGAATAAGCGAGTCACCCCCCCCTCCCTTCAGCACTTCATGGGAGGGGGTTGGTGAATCCGCCATCCGTAATGAATAAAATCGAAAGAATAGATTATGGCAGTGAACACTCAGCAGCCCACCCGCCGTCAGATGAGCGATACACGGCTGATACAACTTTTTGTTGCGCCAACCATGATTCTACTTATTTTAATGAATTTATTTCCACTCTTTTATAGCCTTTATTTGAGCTTCACGGAATATTCCGTGATTAGCGATGACCCGCCTGCATGGGTGGGCTTGGACAACTACCAAGAAATTTTATCTGATGACCGCTTCTGGCATAACTTCGCGGTCACAGGGCGGTATGCGTTGCTCTCGGTTACGCTGCAAATGATTGTCGGGTTTAGCATGGCGATGCTGCTCAAGGAGAAATTTTCCGGCAGTGGTTTGCTCACCACGCTCATTTTGATACCGATGATGGTTTCGCCAGTGGTGGTGGGGGTGTTCTGGCGAAACATTTTTAACCCCTCTAGCGGGATTTTTAATTACCTGCTCGGTTATAACAACCCCGAAACCGCCCCGGAATGGCTCGGCGAACCGAATCTGGCGATGTGGGCGATTATCATCGTGGACGTGTGGATGTGGAGTCCCTTTGTGATGCTGCTCTCCCTTGCGGGCTTGAGCGCCATCCCCGATTACCTCTATGAAGCAGCCTCGATTGACCGTGCCAGTTCATGGTTTCAATTCCGCCGCATCACGTTGCCACAGGTGCTGCCCCTGCTGCTGATTGCGGTGCTGTTCCGCACCATTGAGGCATTTAAGCAATTTGACCTTGTGATGGGGCTGACAGGCGGGGGGCCGGGCGACGTGACCGAAACCGTCTCGGTACGGCTCTACCGGGAAGCGCTGCAAGGCCAATATGATACCGGCTCCTCCAGCGCCCTCGCCTATATCGTACTGGTCATCATCATCGCCGTGAGCAACTTGTATATTCGCGCCTTAAACCGCGTGCGGGAGGGATAAACGATGGCAGCACCACGCACACCCGTTGTTCAATCAATCCGTGTCGATAAGGTCGGCGCAGGGCCGCGCACCCGCAAAACCATTCGCATTATCGCGGTGGGGATTGTGGCGATTATCATGCTCATTCCGGTCATCTGGATGTCCATGACCGCGTTCAAATCGCGTCCCGATGCAGTCGCCGTGCCACCGAAAGTCTTTTTTGAACCGACGATGGAAGGCTTTGTGAGCCTGCTGACCAGCCGCCGTCAGATTGCCGACGGGGAAGAAATTAACGAAGAGGAACTCAACTGGGCAGAACGGCTGGCTTTTAAACGCGGGCAGGTGATTCTGGGGGAAAGTTTGTTCCCCAAACAGCTTCGCAATTCATTGATTATCTCGGTGACTTCGACCCTTTTTTCGGTGGCCTTCGGGGTGCTGGCGGCCTATGCCTTCAGCCGCTTCAAAATTCCCGGCGAAGATGACATGCTCTTTTTCATCCTCAGCACCCGGATGCTCCCCCCCGTGGTCGTGACCATCCCGATTTTCTTGATGTACCGCGAAATCGGTTTGTACGACACCCATTTTGGCATGATTTTGCTGTACACCGCCTTTAACCTGTCGTTTTCGGTGTGGCTGCTCAAGGGCTTTATGGATGAAATTCCTAAAGAATATGAAGAAGCCGCGCTGGTGGATGGCTACACCCGCTTACAAGCCTTCCGTAAGGTCGTTTTGCCCCAAGCCGTGACGGGTATCGCCGCCACCACCGTTTTTTGTTTCATCTTCGCGTGGAATGAATATGCCTTCGCGCTGATGCTAACGGGGGACAACGCCCGCACTGCCCCGCCCAGCATTCCGTCCCGCATTGGCACGGGTGGGGTCGAATGGGCTGCGATTGCAGCGGGGTCACTCGCCTTCCTTATTCCGGTTATTATCGTGACGTTCGCCCTGCGGAAACATTTGCTGCGTGGGGTCACGTTCGGCGCAATTCGCAAAGGGTAAATCGCATGGCAACCATTCAACTTCAAAATGTCGAAAAATTGTTTGGCAGTTTCCATGCCGTCAAACCCATGAATATGACCATCCACAACGGCGAATTTGTGGTGCTGTTGGGGCCAAGCGGTTGTGGCAAAACCACCACCCTCCGCATGATTTCCGGTTTGGAGGCGGTCACGTCAGGCAACATTTATTTTGATGACAAAGATGTGACATGGCTGAATCCGGGCGAAAGGGATATTGCCTTTGTCTTTCAATTCTTCGCGCTGTATTCGCACATGACCGCCCGCCAGAATATTGCGTTTCCCTTGCAAGCAGAAGGGGAATCGCGGGACAACATTCACAAACGCGTGGCGGAAGTCGCCAACATGCTCAAAATCGAACATTTACTCGATGCGCGTCCGGGTGGCTTAAGCGGAGGCGATCAACAGCGTGTTGCCCTTGCCCGTGCATTGGTGCGTCGCCCCAAAGCCTTTTTGATGGATGAACCTTTGGGCGCACTCGACGCGGAATTCCGCGAAACCATGCGGGCGGAAATTAAACAACTGCACATTGACCAGAACGCGACCACTGTTTACGTCACCCACGACCAGATTGAAGCGATGGCGATGGGAGACCGGATTGTGGTCATGTCGAACGCGGTGGTACAGCAAAATGGCACCCCCGCCGAAGTCTATTACAATCCCGCCAATCTGTTTGTGGCACGCTTCATTGGCAGTCCCGGCATGAATCTCCTCAAAGGGCAGTATCGGAATGGCAAGGTCGCTTTTGATGCCAACAACCATCTGACGGTTCCGTCGGAATGGAAAACCGTGTTGGAACAAGGCTTGGATGCGGAGGGGAACGTCATTGTTGGCTTCCGCCCCGAAGCAGCGCAGGTCAATGGCACAGGCGAACTCACCGCCCCCGTGTACGCAGACGATTTACATGGTGGGTACTCCATGCTGCATCTTGAACTGCTGCCGAATGAAATTGTCCATGCCCGTGCCGGACGCGGCGAACATTACGACATTGGAACGGTGCTGCGCTTTGACCTCGACCCGAAGATGGTGCGCTTTTTTGACCCGAAAACCGAACTGGCATTCCAGAAAGAAGGGGTGGCATGAGCAATATCGCCCTGCAACACATCACCAAACGTTTCAAAGAAATGACCGCCCTCTCCGATGTCTCGTTTGACATCAAGGACGGGGAATTTTTCGCGCTGTTGGGGCCAACCGGCGCGGGCAAAACCACCACCCTGCGCGTGATTGCGGGTCTGGAAAAACCGGACGCGGGCAACGTTATTTTTGACGGTGAAAATGCGACTTCCTTTTCACCCGCAGACCGTGACGTGGCGTTTGTGTTCCAGCAATATTCGCTGTACCCGAACATGACCGTTTTTGAAAATTTAGCCTTTCCGTTGAAATCGCCTTTGCGGAAAACCCCGCCCGCCGAAATCGAAAAACGGGTGAAGGAAGCGGCGGAAAAGCTGCGGATTACCCATCTGCTAGACCGCAAAACCGCCCGCCTGTCCGGGGGGGAAATGCAGCGTGTTTCGATTGGACGCGCCATTGTCCGCCAACCGCGAATTTATCTGATGGACGAACCCCTCTCCAACTTGGACGCAAAATTGCGCGAATCCTTGCGGGTGGAACTCAAGCACATTCAAAAAGTCCAGCACAGCACCACCCTATTTGTGACGCATGACCAGATTGAAGCGCTGACGATGGCAGACCGCATCGCCGTTTTGGACAAAGGGCATTTGTTGCAAATTGGCACGCCGCACGAAATTTATGACGCGCCCGCCACGACCTTTGTGGCGCAGTTGGTGGGGACACCGCGCATTAATCTGATGCACGCCCATCGGCAAAACGGCACATTGACGGTCAAAGATACGGCGTTGCAATTGGACGCACCCGAAACCATCGCCGTTGCGGGGGATTTTTTGCTCGGCATCCGTCCAGAGGACATCCGGTTGAGCCACACGGGTTACTTCACGGGAACAGTCGCCCTGATTGAACCCTTGGGCGTGGAAACCATTGTGCATGTGAAATCTGGCAGCCATACCCTCACCAGCATCGTCCCCGGCGCGGCGGACGTGCATTTGCATGAGGAAGTGCGCTTTGATGTCGTGCGCGAACGCCTCCATTATTTCACGCTGGATGGCAAACGGATTTAAATCATGGAAAGACACGCGGACAGGATGATGCACTTTAACTTTTAAATACGGATCTTGTACGGGTGGGGCTGTGACCCACCCCAAGCACAATCGAGGGCGGATGATAGACCACGCCCATACATTTTGGTATCCGTGCTAAATTGTTAAACAGCATTATGCCGTCCCTACAAAACGTACCCGTAGGGACACGACTCGTAGAGATCGCGTCCGCCAAAACAGTATCCGTATTTAAATGGCTACCCGTGTAGCTGAACACTCAAAATCGAAATTAAATTGATGGGAGAGCGAAAAATGAAATTTGGCGTGAATGCGTGGGTGTGGGTTTCCCCGCCCACCACACAAGCAATCGCTGAACTCGCCCCCAAAGTCAAAAAAATGGGCTTTGATTGGATCGAGTTTGGCATCGAAGACACCACCGTGATTGATTACGCCGAAGTCGCCCACATTGTCAAAGACAACGGCTTGGGCGTGAGCGTCTGCGCGGCGATGGGCCCAGACCGTGACCTTGTGCATCCCGATGGTGACATCCAAAAAAGTGGCATGGCCTACATCCGCCACTGTGTGGATGCCGTGGCGACCTTAGGCGGTACAAACATCGTCGGCCCGATTTATTCCACCGTAGGCCGCGTCTGGCAGGCCACCCCCGACGAACGCGCCCGTGACGTGGATACCCTCGTCAAAAATATGAAAGAACTGGCAGGCTACGCGGCGGATAAGGGCGCGGTGCTGTGCATTGAACCCCTCAACCGCTTTGAAACCAGCTTCATTAATCTGGCAACACAGGCGATTGAAGTGGTTGACCGTGTGGACAGCCCCGGTTGCAAAATCATGCTGGACAGCTTCCACATGAATATCGAAGAAAAATCACTCGGCAAAGCCATCCGTGAGACAGGCAGTCGCTTGGCTCATTTCCATGCTTGCGAAAATGATCGGGGCGCACCCGGTAGCGGCAACGTGACATGGAACGAAGTGGCACAAGCCCTCAAGGACATTCACTATGATGGCCCGGTGGTGATTGAATCATTCACCGATAAGGTCAAAACGATTGCCCGTGCCGCCGCGATTTGGCGTTCGTTTGAACCGAGTCAGGATGCCCTCGCCGAAAATGGCCTGAAATTTTTGAAACAACTCTTAGGGAAAAACTGATGGCAAAATACCTCCCCCCCATTAAATATTTAGGGACAAGCGCCGTGTTGCTGGTGCTGGTGGGGCTGTTCTTCCCCGAAGATGCCGGCGACAGTGTATTGGTGCGCTCGATTCCCTTTGTGGCGGTGTTCGTGGCGATTATCCTCACCTACATCCTGTTCATTTTTATGATTGCGCTGACCTTTAACGGCAAGATTCCCTACCGCACCTACCGCCCGATTGAACTCTCCATCATCGTCGGGATTCTGGTCGGGGTGGTGTGTTTGTTCCAACCGTGGCAAATCATCAGCTATCAATATGGCTTTTTGCTGCTGCTCGGTACAACGCTCTTTTTCATCCTATGGAGTCATGTCAAAGCACAAAGCGCACAGGCGGGCGAATCGCTCCCCAAATTTTCTTCCACCAGCCAGCTCATTGCGGCAGGGGCAGGGATTGCGGTTTGGGTGCTGTTGGCCTATACACTGGCAACCGCGACCCAACCCGAAGCCCCCTATGGCTACAGTCAGCGTCAATGGGAAAAAGGGCTACGCGAAGAACAGCGTCAGGAAATTATTGAAGATGAAGAAAACACGTACCAGAATTTCACCGTGCCATTTTTCATCTTCCTGAGTTTGTTTCCTGCCAGCACCGTCTTTTTCCTCTCGCGGGAGGTGGTCGCTTCCACCATGGGGGGCAGCCAAGCACCGTCGGTTTCATCCGGCATTCCAGCACGACATGAGGTGTAAGCGGTAGGGGCGGGTACAAGGCGTGTGCATATTAATCTTACTACTTGGCGAAAAGACTGCCGCGCCGATACCCGCCCTCAATAATGTAGACAAGTTATTTTGTTGAGTAAAAGGATTGAACATGGCACGACCTGTAACACTTTTTACCGGACAATGGGCGGATTTAACGCTCGATACGATGGCGCAAAAAGCAGCCAGCTTCGGCTATGATGGCTTGGAATTGGCCTGTTGGGGCGACCATTTTGAAGTGGACAAAGCGCTGGAAAACGATAGCTATGTCCGTTCGCGCTGGGATATTCTGGAAAAGCACGGTCTCAAATGTTTTGCCATCAGCACCCACCTTGTCGGGCAGTGTGTAGCCGACCCACACATTGATGAACGCCACAAATCCATTTTATCGCCGCGTTTGTGGGGCGATGGCGACCCCGAAGGTGTCCGTCAGCGCTGCGCCGAAGAAGTCAAAAATACCGCCCGTGCTGCCAAAAAATTTGGCGTGAAGGTGGTCAATGGTTTTACCGGCAGTCCGGTTTGGCATCTCATTTATCGCTTCCCCCCCACCTCCGATGAAATGGTGGACAAAGGCTACCAAGAATTTGCTGCCCGGTGGACACCCATTCTGGATGTGTTTGAGCAGGAAGGCGTGCGCTTTGCCTTGGAAGCCCACCCCGCCGAAATCGCCTATGATATTTACACCGCCGAAAAAACACTCGACTCGTTGAAGCACCACAAAGCGTTTGGTTTTAACTTCGACCCCAGCCACTTTTTGCACCAGCAGTTTGACCCGGTGCATTTTATTGACCGTTTCCCCGACAGAATTTATCACGTTCATGTGAAGGATTCGCGGGTGAATCTGACAGGCCACAGCAGCATTCTGGGGTCACACCTCAACTTTGGCGACCCCCGACGCGGGTGGGATTTTGTCTCGCCCGGACGCGGCGACCTTGACCTCGACAGCATGATTCGCGCCTTGAATCGGGCGGGCTATAGTGGCCCCTTGTCGGTGGAATGGGAAGACAGTGGCATGGACAGAGAATTTGGCGCGGCGGAAGCCTGTGAATATGTCCATTCGCACAATTTCGCGCCATCCAACGTGGCATTTGACGCTGCATTTGCGAACGAATAAACGGAGGCAGTCATGGCTGAAGAAGTCGGTTTTACCAGTATGGCGGGTGCCAAGTCCGAAGGGGCAGCACCCGAAATCGGAATCGGGATGTTGGGCTATGCGTTTATGGGCAAAGCACACTCCAACGCGCTCAAAAAACTGCCCTATATGATGTACCCCCCTGTCGCCATGCCGCGCTTGGTGGGGATTGCCGGACGCAACAAAGACGCGGTGAACGAAGCCGCCAAACGCTACGGGTTTGAAAAAGCGTACAGCAATTGGCGCAACATGCTCAAAAATCCCAATGTGCATGTTTTTGACAACGGCGGGCCAAACGATGCCCATGCCGAACCCTGCATTGAGGCAGCAGAAGCGGGCAAACACGTTTTTTGTGAAAAACCCTTGGGACGCAGCGCCAAAGAATCCAAAAAAATGCTCGATGCCGTCGAAAAAGCCGGTGTCAAACACATGGTCGCGTTCAACTACCGCTTTGTACCCGCCATTGTGCAGGCCAAAAAGTTAATTGACTCCGGTGCGTTGGGACGCATTTTCCATTATCGGGCGGTCTATTTGCAGGAATGGATTATTGACCCGAATTTCCCCAAAGTCTGGCGCTTGGACAAAAAATTAGCGGGCAGCGGCGCGTTGGGTGACTTGGGCGCACACATCATTGATTTAGGGCGTTTTCTGGTCGGTGAACCCAAAAAAGTGATGGGCATGACCAAAACTTTCATCGAAGAACGTCCCCTGCCCGATGGCAGCGGCACGGGCAAAGTCGATGTGGACGATGCCTTCACCGCCCTCCTAGAATTTGAAAATGGCGCGATTGGCACGGTGGAGGCTTCGCGGTTCTGTCAGGGGCATAAAAATTCCGAAGTGCTGGAAATCAACGGCGAAAAAGGCTCGATTCGTTTTAATCTGGAACGGTTGAACGAACTTGATGTTTTTTACGCAGGCGAAGACCCCCGCGAAACACGCGGTTTCCACAACACCCTGATTAGCGAATCGTATCATCCCTACTGGGAAAATTGGTGGCCTCACGGTCATATGCTCGGTTGGGAACACTCGTTTGTCCATGAATTCCATCATTTCTTTGATGCCATCGTCAACAACAAACCCGTCGATCCGTGGGGCGCGACCTTCGTGGATGGCTACCGTAACTCGGTCATTTGCGATGCGATTGTCAAATCCTCTCAAACGGGTCGAATTGTGGATATTAAATACGAGTAAATAGCTGTCAGCGTGTAGGGGCGGGTTCCAAGGGCGTAGCAGATGAGTCCTTTTTGGCTCAAAGATGACACGCCCGTAACCCGCCCAAATAATTGAGAGTGTGCCATGCCAAAAACCATTTGCATCATCGGGGCGCTGGATACCAAAGGGGAAGAATTTGCGTTCCTCAAAGCCGAAATTGAAAAACGCGGCTGTGACACGCTGGTGGTGGATACAGGCGTTCTCGGTGAACCCCTGTTTACGCCCGACGTTGCCCACGAACGGGTCGCTGAATTAGGCGGAACACCACTTGCCGATCTGGTTGCGCGGCAGGATCGCGGCGAAGCCATGACGGTAATGACTCGTGGTGCAGCCGAAATTGCCCGCCAGTTGTATACCGAAGGCAAAATTCACGGCATCATCGGCATGGGCGGCGGCGGTGGAACGGTGATTGGTACGAGTGCGATGCGTGCCTTGCCCGTTGGTTTCCCTAAAGTGATGGTTTCAACCGTTGCTTCCGGCGATGTCAGCGCGTATGTTGGCACAACCGACATTACCATGATGCCTTCGATTGTGGATGTAGCAGGCATTAACCGCATCAGCCGCACGATTTTTACCAACGCGGCGGGGGCGATTTGCGGCATGGTTTCCGGCGAACCCACCCCCGGCGAGGACAAACCCCTCATCACCGCCACGATGTTTGGCAATACCACCCGTGCGGTCAATCAGGCCAAAGAAATTTTAGAAAAAGCGGGTTACGAAGTCCTTGTATTTCACGCTACAGGTACAGGCGGACGCACGATGGAATCGCTCATCGAAGCGGGCTACATCGCGGGTGTTCTGGATATGACCACCACCGAATGGGCGGATGAGCTTTGCGGCGGGGTCTTGAGCGCGGGGTCGCACCGTTTGGAAGCAGCCGCCAGAATCGGCACTCCGCAGATTGTGGTTCCCGGTTGTATTGATATGTGTAACTTCTGGGCAAAAGACACCGTACCCGCCCGCTATCAAAACCGCCTGCTCTACGAATGGAATCCGAATATTACTTTGATGCGTACCACACCGGAAGAAAATGCCCGCATGGGCGAAATTTTTGCCGAAAAACTCAATGCGGCGGTGGGGTCGGTCATCGTGCTAATCCCTTGGGGCGGGGTCTCCGAACTTGACCCCATCGGCAAACCCTTTCATGCACCGGAAGCGCTGCAAGCCTTTGTCAGCGCCCTCAAGCAACATCTCCGCGCCGATATTCCGGTCATTGAAATGGCACAGGACATCAACGACCCGGCTTTTTCCCAAGCGGCGGCGGAAACCTTACTTAAACTCATGCAACCGAAGGAGATTGATTAACAATGGCCTTCACACGCGAAGCAGTTCTCAAGCGTCTTCATGCCCAAGTTCAGGCGGGTAAACCCATCGTCGGGACAGGCGCGGGGACAGGCATTTCCGCCAAATTTGAAGAAGCCGGCGGAACAGATTTAATCATCATCTACAACTCCGGGCGCTATCGCATGGCGGGACGGGGTTCGCTGGCAGGATTGTTCGCCTATGGCGATGCCAACGCGATTGTCATGGACATGGCGCTGGAAGTGCTGCCCGTCGTCAAAAATACACCTGTTTTAGCCGGGGTGAATGGCACCGACCCCTTCAAAATCATGCCCCATTTTCTCCAACAGGTGAAAGCCATCGGGTTTTCAGGGGTGCAAAATTTCCCCACCATGGGCTTGATTGATGGCAATATTCGCCAGAACTTAGAAGCCACCGGACTGGGCTACGACAAAGAAGTCGAAATGATCGCCCTTGCCCACCAGCTTGACCTGTTTACTTCCCCGTATGTGTTTAATGTGGAAGAAGCACAGGCGATGGTCAAAGCGGGGGGCGATTTAATCGTCTGCCATGTCGGACTCACCACCGCCGGTAGCATCGGCGCGGCGCAGGCCATGACCCTTGATGAAGCCATCCATACCGTCATGACGGTTGCTGAAGCAGTCTGGAAAATGGACAAAAACCGTCTGGTCATCTGTCATGGCGGGCCCTTCGATGAACCGGAGCAGGTCAGCCAAGCGCTGGCAAAAATGCCGGGCATTGCTGGATTTTATGGCGCATCCAGCGCAGAACGTCTGCCCACCGAACGGGCTATCCGGGAACAGGTCGCCGCGTTCAAAGCCATGAAGCTCAGTAGCTATCCATAAGTTTATTTTAACGCCGTGCTTTAGCGCGGTGTTCACTGGCCTCAAGGCCAGCGTTTTAATTGACGGATAGATTCTAACACAATAACTTCTCCCCTCTCCAAAAATTGGAGAGGGGTTGGGGGTGAGGTAACAAATAGAAATTTTCGTTTCAAGTTTTTATAGAAGGAGTTTTTCTCACATGAAAATTTGTATGCACAACTGGATGCGGCCTGAGCCGATTGAAGTCACGCTCGCTCGCCTTGCACAATTTGGATACGATGGGATTCAAATTATGGGCGAACCACGCAAGTATGATTTGAAGGAAGTCAAAGCGCAGCTCAAAAAATACAAACTCGAATGTATGGGCGCGGTGTCCATCATGCTGGCGGGGCGTGATCTCATTCACGGCGACCCCTACTACCGCGAAATGTCTGTCGCCTACGTCAAAGAAATCATTGATATGATAGCCTATCTCGATGGCACCGTATTAACCCTTGTGCCAAGCGAAGTCGGTAAAATTATTGCGATGGCCGACCCCGAAACCGAATGGAAATGGGCGGTTGAAAATATCCAGCAATGCGCTGAACATGCCAAAGCCAAAGGTGTGCGGATTGGCCTTGAACCCCTCAATCGGTTTGAAACCAACTTCTTGAATCGGCACGACCAAGCCATCAAATTGATGGAAGACGTGGGCTACGACAACGTAGGCGTGACCCTTGACTCCTTCCACATCAACATTGAGGAAGAAAATCCGATGCAGGCCATTTTGAACACAGGCAAACACTTGGTTGACTTCCATGTTGCCGACAACAACCGCCGTCCACCCGGAGAAGGCAGCTACGATTGGAAAGTCGTCATTGATACGCTGCATAAAGCGGGTTACGACGGCTATATGACGAGTGAATTTGTCGTGCCGTTTGACCGTTCCCCCTTGGCGGGCAAACAGGAAGACGCTGGCACACAGGCTTCCGAAGCGGAACTCAAATTCATCCGTGACCACGGCAGCGATTTGATGAGCGACGCGGCGTATTCCAAACACGTCGAAAATACAATTAAACATTTGCGGGCGTGTGGCGCGTAAACAATGGCAACCGTTCTGCTCATCGGCACTCTCGATACCAAAGGGCCAGAAACCGCCTATCTGCGTGACCGTGTACGCGAATTTGGCTGTGATACGCTGGTGCTGGATTCCGGCATTTTAGGGGAAGCGGTGGGCATCCAAGCCGATTTCCCCCGTCAGGTCGTGGCAGAAGCGGCGGGGTCAACCCTTGATGCCCTCCGTCATGCTGGCACACGCGGCAAAGCGGTTGAGGAGATGTTGAAGGGCGTTCGTAAGCTGTCGTTGGCATTGTTCGCACAGGGCAAAATTCACGGGGTGGCTTCATTGGGCGGGGCGGAGGGCGCAGTCTTAGCCGCCGCCGCGATGAAAGTCCTACCCGTGGGTTTCCCCAAATTGATTGTCTCGCCGTTGGCATCGGGGCATCGCAAATTTGCCCCCTTCATCGGCACCAAAGACATTTTCGTGATGCACTCCATTGTCGATATTCTGGGAATTAACCCGGTCAGTCGGGCGGTGTTTGACAATGCCGCCGCCGCGATTGCTGGCATGGCAAAAAGCTATGAGGCGGGTCAAGCAAGCCCCGCCTCCCTGCCCGAACGGAAAGCGATTGCCGCGACGATGCTGGGCAACACCACCCGTCCCCTCATGCGAATCAAACCCGCCATCGAACAGCAGGGCGTAGATTTTGTGATTTTCCATGCCAACGGCGTGGGCGGGGCCGCGATGGAAGAACTCATCCCCACCTTTAGCGGGATTCTGGATTATACCCTGAGCGAAGTTGCGGGGTATATCGCGGGGGGATTCCACAATGCGGGCAGCACCCGTCTCGATGCAGCCGGCGCGGCAGGCATCCCGCAGGTGATTGTTCCCGGCTGTCTCGATTTTATGGTGTTCGGCGCGAAGTATGAAATTCCTGAACAATTCCGTGACCGTCCCACCTACTATCACAATCCCGAATTTACCCTTGTCCGCCTGACCCCCGATGAACAACTTGCCGCGACTCGTTTTGTGGTGGAAAAACTCAACCAAGCCACCGGGCCGGTGTCCGTGTTTGTACCGTTGGCGGGCGGGTCGGTGATGGACAATCGGCAGGGTGGGTCATTCTGGGATGCCGATTTAAATGCCCGCTGCCATCAACTTTTGCGCGAAGGACTCCACCCGCGCATTGTTTACCACGAAATGGACGCGCACATTAACGACGATGCCTTTGCCGATGCTGTGCTGGAGGAAGTGCGGCGTATTTTGCTCTAAGGACAAAGGCATTCATCTTTCGGTTTTCGTAGGGGCAGGTCAAGCTGCCGTCCGTCACCTGCCCTTGTCATGTACTGGAATTTTTAAATACTGTTTGTCCCTAAGGTGATTTTTGCAAAACCGGAGTGCGCCACTCAGATTGGTGCAACCAGTGGAAGACGTTTTCAAGAACATGTTTATAGATGCGCCAGTCGCGCACCGCGAACCGCTTCAAAAGGAGTTTTTTCGATGTCTCAAAAAACAAAAGCCTTAAATTTTCACTCCTACTGTTTGGGAGACTTAACCTATGTAGATATTCAAGAATATCTCAAAGTCTCCGATACCATTCTCATCCCCCATGCCAGTTTGGAACAGCATGGGCCACACTTACCCCTCTATTGTGACACCATCACCGCCTTAGAGGTGGCAAAACGGGCGGGCGAACAAGCCGGCATCCTGTATACCCCGACTCTCTGGCTGGGTTATTCCCCCCAGCATATGCGAGAAGCCGGTTGGGGCGCGGGAACCATCACCCTACGGGCAGAAACCCTGCTCAACGTCATTTATGACATCGGGCGCAGTTTGATTCATCATGGCTTTAACCGCCTCATTTTCGTCAACGGGCATGGTTCCAATGTCAAAGTGGTGGATCCGGTGCTGCGTCGTTTGCGCTACGAAACGGGCGCGTTGATAGCCTTTTACCGCCCCTACGCCGAACGTTATATCGGGATGTTAGCCGATGTGCTGGAAGGCACGGTTGAGCAAACCCCCGGCTGGCACGCTGGCGAATTGGAAACCTCGCAGGTACTGGCCCACAACGCCGAACTGGTACGGATGGAACGCGCCCAAACCGACAAAGCCCATGCACCCAAATGGTTAGGCGAAGAATGGGCGAAAAAAGACGGAATGCCGGATGCTGAATTTCAGGGCTATCAGTATTTCACCTTCCCCTTTGACCACGAAGAATTTACCGATTCGGGCGTGATGGGCGTGCCACAAATGGGAACCGCCGAAAAAGGGGAAATCGCCTTCCAACGTTTCTCCAAACATCTGATTGACGCGGTGGATTCGCTCGAAAAAGTTGAAGTCAAGGTACATGACCGGGATTGGACAGTAGACAAAGCATGGACACCCTCTTAACCGAACGTCTCGCCGCCCTTGTGGGGGCGGAAAATGTGATTCCACAGGCCGAAGCCCGTCGCCAGTATGCCAACGACCAATACTGGTATTCGGTTGCCGCTGCCGGGGCAGGCACCCCCCTGAGTCGCCCCGATGTGGCGGTCAAACCGACCACGACAGAGCAGGTCGCCGAAATTGTCCGTCTGGCAAACGAACGCGCTGTCCCCATTACCCCATGGGGCGGCGGCAGTGGCGTACAGGGTGCAGCCAACGCGGACAAGGGCGGCATTGTGCTGGATTTACGCGGGATGCAGCGCGTCCGCCATCTGGATGAAAAATCCCTGACGGCGGTGGTGGAAGCGGGCAAAGCCTGTCGGGATTTAGAAGCCGAACTCAATGCGATGGGTTATTCCTTCACCCACTACCCCGCCTCCACCGAATGGGCAACCATCGGTGGGAGCATTGCGGCGCGGGGGTCGGGCGTGCTTTCCACCAAATATGGCAAAATCGAAGAACACATTCTCAATGTCGAATTTGTCACCCCCACCGGTGAAATTGTGCATACACCATCCGTTCCCCGTCACGCTGTTGGGCCAGAAATTACCCAGCTTTTGGTCGGGGCAGAAGGCACACTCGGCATCGTCACCGCCGCCAATATCAAACTGCATCGCCTCCCCCAAAAGCGGGTGTTTGTGGTGTATAGTTTTGCCAATTTAGCCGATGGCATAGAAGCCGGACGCAAAATCATGGTCACGGGGCTGAAACCCCCTGTCATTCGTCTGTATGATGCGTATGCTGCCTCGCACAGTTTAGCCCGTGCGGTGGAACAGGCCCTCCCGGATGCCACCATGGTGATGATGTTTGACGGGGAATATCCCGAACTGGTGGATTTAGAAGCAAAGTTGGCCTCCGAGCTTTGCCGCACCCACAATGGCAAACAACTCGCGCCTGAAATCGGGGCGACATGGTGGGAAAAACGCTATGTGTTTTATTACCCGCCCTACGCACCCGAATTACCGAGCATCTGGGGAACGGTAGATGTTGTGGCGGATTTTGAGCATATCGAGCAGGTTTACCACGCCACGACTCAAGCCATGCACGCCGCTGCCCCCCCCGAATATAACATGCAGCTCACCACCCATTTTTCGCACTGGTACGAATGGGGGTCGATGATTTACGCCCGCATGAAAATTCCCACCGGCCCGGGCGACCTTGCCGAAGCCAAAGCCCTGCACGATCAAATCTTCTATGCGGGGGTTGAGGCAGCCATGCAAGCTGGCGCGGTCATGAATGACCATCACGGCGTGGGGATGCGGCTTGCACCCTACATGCACGCCCAATATGGCGAAGGGATGCAGGTGTTGAATCGCATCAAACACGCGCTTGACCCCAAGAATATCCTGTGTCCGGGCAAACTCGGCCTCGACTAAATTTTTGACATGGGCGGGACAAGCACTTCCCGCCCTCATTTAAGAGAAGTTCTGACAAGAGGGGCAATTCTCCTAGCTTTCGTGGCATGATGAAATGAGAACGAAAAGGGAGACGTTTATGTTGTATTTAAAGCAACTATTAAATTTGACATCTTATGGACAAATCAATTAAAAACCAAACGATTGCGGACAGCATGGATGCTGTCCCTACAAGAAATGCACCCGTAGGGACGGGATCTCTGCGAGTCCCGTCCGCTAAAGTTGGATTCATTTAAGGTCTAATTGCCTTGTCCATTACATCAAGGAATCGAGCCAATCTTGACCACCCAACTCCAACACGTCAGTATTCCCCGCCCGCCGGGACAAGCCAGCCGCCAACTTGCTCAAGCGTTTTATACGGGCTTATTGGGATTGGAAGAAAAACCTGTCCCCACCACCATCCAGCAGTTCGATCTGGTCTGGTTCAAAATCGGTGAAAACACGGAATTGCATCTCTTTGCCGAAGAGACCCTCCCAGACTCATCCAAACGCCATTTTTGCCTGGTGGTGGAAAACTTAGACTCCCTGCGCCAGACTTTAGAATCAGCGGGGTATCCGATTTTTGATATGGGGATTATTCGGGGTCGTCCACGTTTTTTTAGCCGTGACCCATTCAACAACATCATCGAATTTACCACCATCCAAGACGATTACATGAAATATCAGGAATAAGACTGGTGAAGCTACGCTACCTACTGCATAAGTAGGGGTGCATGAGAGAAATAACAATTTTTCTTATGATTGGATTGATCGTTGGTATTCCATTGATCTGGAATTATAGGGCGAATAAAAATATCCGCCCACTTGAAATTTAGGCTTTTGCAGGCGTAATTTTCACATTCGGGTCTTCGCGCAGGGCTTGTTCTGCCCCGGCGGGGGCATAGACCACCACCAGCACAATCGGTTCACTGCTGCGGTTGATGGTCGAATGATACACCCCTTTGGGAATCCAGATGCTATCCCCCGCTTTAACCCGCACAGGTGCTTGGTCATCCAGCATCTGGTCAGCTTCGCCAGATACCACATAAATCACTTCGTCGGCGGTGGGGTGGTTGTGGCGGATATGCCCCTGTCCCGGTTGTAACACCACATGTCCGAAGCTAAAGGTCGTTCCACCCGTGACCCGTTCTTCCGCCAGCATATGAATCACCCCCCAATCAAAGGCAAGGCTATCTACTGAATCCGTATCCGTAATAAAACAACTGCCAATTTTTTGTACCACGAAGAATCTCCTAAAATTTTTTCTCTATTATGGCATGGGCAAACGGCATCACCAAAAAAGTGATGCTTATCCCCAGCAGCAACCCCACCGAAAACGGCAAATCAAGGATCGGGGACACCGGCGTCTCCCACTCAAACGCGGTTTCGGTTAAATATTCCACCTGACTGCCATCCAGTTTCATCTGATAAAGCTGCCCCTGACTGCGACTCCCGACGATGAAAAAAATCCGCGAGTCATCTGGCGACCAGTTTAGAGTCGACACATCATCTTCGACAC
Source organism: uncultured Anaerolineae bacterium (assembly GCA_964639245.1). GTDB lineage: Bacteria > Chloroflexota > Anaerolineae > Aggregatilineales > J027 > SB15. The sequence continues at coordinate 278,998 of CAZXCU010000003.1, read as the reverse complement.
GGAACAAACGGTGCGGGAGAGCGTTTTCCTCCAGTGACAGGTGATAAATTTCCCCTGCAACGCGGTTTTGCACAATGTATATCAGCGCATCGCCCACCCATGCAATCCCGCCAATATAGGCATCGTCCACCGCCACGATTCGGCGTTGATGCGTGCCGTCGGCTTGCATTACATATAAATTTTCGCCCGTCATATCGGTAAACGCGAGGTGCTGGCTATCCCGTGACCATATAACCCCTGTAAATAGGGATGCCTGCTCGGCAATCAATTGGGGCTGTTTTTCTTCAACATGGATTCGATATAAACGGTGAGTCTCATTTTCAAGGGTGGTATAGGCCAACCACATCCCGTCCGGTGACCAGACCATATTTTCAATATCAACATCGCTGTGAACGATCGGTTCGGTTTGTTTGGCGTGACCTTCGGGATGCACCCGGTAAATGGTTGTCCCGCCTTCTGTCACTTCGGTGCGATACGCCAACCACGCCGCCACCGGTGACCATTCCGCCGCTACCGTAAAAGTATTTTCAAACCGCAGCGTCATCGACGACCAATCGGCGACATTCACAAAATAATTATCCCACCAACCACGGGTAATATATTTGGAATAAATCCAGCGGCTGTCCGGCGACCATGTGATAATGCGCGTGCCTGTTTCTGGCGAAGACACCCCCAAACGGCGCATGTCGCTGCCATCCCGCCGCATCACATATAAACTGTGAAGTGGATGGCTGTTGGCAGGGGTATCCCGCCCCGAAACGAAGGCAATCCATTCCCCGTCCGGCGACCATGTAGGCTGGGTGTCGGTAGCAGGATGTTTTGTCAGGTTGCGGAGGTGGGTGCTGCCGGGAACTTTGAGGTAAATATCACTTGTGCCGTCGTAAAATTCAGAATGAGCAATCAGGCGGGCTTGGGAAGGTTGTCGCCGCACTGCCCATAACAGGCAGGTCAAAAGTACCAGCAATCCGCCCATCACCAACAGCACCCCGCGCAGCGATTTCATCACGCCCTACCACCTTTAGTGGATTGTAAGGGCATTTGTCTCTTTTGAGCAAATTGACAGCTGCTCCTTATGGACGGGGCCAAACGGCAAATACATTGTGCTAAAAAAATATCTAGGCTATGCTAAGTGCTTCATCCGGTAAATGCTTTTAGCGGGTGGCTTACGGGCATACTGCGCCCTTAGAATCTACCCCTACGAAATTTTATTTTTATGTATTTGTCGGATGAAGCACTAATGGACAAATCAATTAAAAACCAAACGATTGCGGACAGCATGGATGCTGTCCCTACAAGAAATGCACCCGTAGGGACGGGATATATCCCGTCCGCTAAAGTTGGATTCATTTAAGGTCTAATTGCCTTGTCCATAAGAAAATCCATTTATCTGCTAAGGAATAAGGAATATGAGAAAGTTTTTTCGGGCCACTGGCGGTGCAGCACTCCTGTGTTTAGTTTTTTTTACCGCGACACTGGCGCAAGACATTGAGGAAGTAAATGAAATCTTGACGGCTGGTTCTCAACCTGTCACCGCTAATTCTGAGCTTCTCACCGAAACCTTTGATAATAATGATTTTGGTTGGGCAGAATATAACACAGACGGGATGTCTGCGGCTATAGGGGATGGCGATTATCGTCTGAGAACGGATGGCTTTTTCAACGTGATGGGTTTTGGCCCCAGTGCCAGCGATGGACTGATTGTGCAGGTGGATACCATTCAGTTAAGCGACACATCATCCGGTTATTATGGTCTCGTCTGTCGTTTAGATCAAAACACTGGGACATCTTACGAATTTGCTATCACGAACGATGGTTTCTATCATCTCTATAAAAATAATGGCGACGATAGCACCTACCTGATTGAACCAACCGAGTCAGAAGCCATCAATATCGGCGCGGAATCCGTGAATCAGGTGATGATGATCTGTGTCAATGATTACCTCGCCTTGTATGTAAATAATGAATTATTAGCTGAAACCAATGACCAAGAATTTACCGAAGGTCAAGTCGGATTCCATGTGGGGTCATTTGAAGAAGGGGAAGTTTCAGAAGTCGCCTTCGATAATTTGGCTATTTGGAATGCCGAAGCGGGTGTGGCAGAGGATTCGAGCGTGAAATTTTCACTTGGCGAGCCGTTGTTGGGCGAATCTTTTGATAATAATGATTTTGGCTGGGCAGAATATGACCAAGATGGAAGGACTACCGTTGTTGAGGGTGGATACTATATCCTGAGTGCTGAAGGCGAAGATACTTTTAATATGATGGGCTTTGGCCCCAGCAGCAGCGACGGCATCTTCCTCCAAGCCGAAACCATCCTCACGACCATCCCCGAAATAGCTCAGTATGGGTTGGCCTGCCGTCTTGACCAGAACGTAGGGTCATTCTATCAATTTACCATTACGAATAGTGGTACGTATTATATCTACAAAGCCAGCCCGGATAACGCGGGATTTTTGGTCGAAGAAACGGAATCGGAGGCCATTAACACAGACATTGGCGCAATCAATGTTTTGGGGATTGTGTGCGTGGAAGATTATCTCGCGTTTTTCGTCAATGATACCCTTGTTGCGGATGCTTTTGACAGTGAGTTAGCCGAAGGGCAACTTGGATTACACGTTTACTCAGGCAGCGATGCCGTTGAGATTTACTATGATAATCTGTTGGCTGCTGAAGCCACAATCGACTAATTCTTGACACCGGATTCAGGGAAATTCATCGCAGTTTGCCTGAGATGCCCTGATTGTCTATAGAAAAAAATGAGAAGGGGCAGAAACTCCCCTTCTTGGCCTCTTCATCCCAACACCCGTAGTGCTTCATCCGGGAAGTAATTCAATATTGTTTGTGGGTAGGGGTGGGTCTCCAACGGAGAAAGATGTGAAACATCTGTAACCCACCCTCTGAACTAATGGACAAATCAATTAAAAACCAAACGATTGCGGACAGCATGGATGCTGTCCCTACAAGAAATGCACCCGTAGGGACGGGATCTCTGCGAGTCCCGTCCGCTAAAGTTGGATTCATTTAAGGTCTAATTGCCTTGTCCATAATTGATCGGATACAGCACTTAGTGCTGTGCCAGGTAAATTAGGACGGACAAAATTTTCTGTAAGGGCAGGTTACGGATATTTCATATCCTAAGCACCTGCCCCTACGTATCGGATGAGGTTTCGTTAAAGACGGTACGCCGTCTGTCACCTACCCTCCGCAAGAATTTGCCGGACAAAGCAGTTAGCATGAATTATATTATAGAACATCTGTACTAAAAACTCAAGAAATTCCAACCCTGTCTACCAGCAAAATCCGCCGGGATACTCTTTTGACAAAACCATAGACGCGCTATAATCAGCGTCCATGCGAATTTTCTTTCTCCTGATGTTCTCGCTGGCGGGTATCCGATTCATCCATGTGCGGCGGCGCAAACCATCCCTTCCTCCCCCTCAGCAACTGGCCTATATCGCCAACATGACCCATGAACTCCGCGCACCTATGCACATCATCCTCAATTTCACCCGCTTGATGCTGGATGGGGCGATGGGCGAACTCACCAGCGACCAGACCCAGACCCTGCAAACCGTCCATAATTCCGCCACACACCTGATGACAATTATTAACGATTTACTGGATGTGGCTAAAATAGAAGCAGGGCAGCTCACCCTCAAAAAACAAACGGTTGACCTTTCCCCCCTGCTGCTCGAAATGCAAGACAGCGCTCAAGCGCTCATCCAGCAAAAACCGATTGCCTTTCAATTGCACGAGCAAAAAAATTTGCCTCCTGTTCAAGCCGACCCGGTACGCTTGCGTCAGATTTTTTTGAATCTCATCGCCAACGCCGTGCGGTATACCGACTCAGGCAGCATCACTTTGCGCTGCTACCAAGAAGCCCAACAGATTATTTTTTGTGTGGCTGACACGGGAATAGGCATCCCGGCGGATAAACGCACCGTGATTTTTGAGCGTTTTCAACAGGGCAGCGCCCCTCGTGGTGGCACCGGTTTGGGGTTGACGATTGTCCACGATTTAGTCAGGCTGCACGGTGGGCAAGTCTGGGTCGAAAGCAGGGTGGGTGCAGGCAGCCAATTTTATTTTAGCCTGCCCTGTTAATTTACCGCACGACTTCCCGCAAAATGGTTTCAAAAACCAGAAATTGCAGGGTTTCATCCATCTCATCCAAATCCGCTTGACCAATCGGGATGATTTTGACACCCGGAAAGCGTATTTCATAATCGTTGGCAAGCTGGCTGGGGTGGGCGACATGCAAAATCATGGGTGGCATTTGTCCGCGTGATTCATATAAATGTACGGTTTGCTGCAAAGCCTCAAGGCTGCCCAAGAGGATAAATTTGAACTGCTGGGTGGTGTTCAATTCGTGGGGATGAACACAGCGCCGATAGTGCAGTTTATTGACCAAACGCAGCGAAAGTAGCGAAATCACGGCATCTAAATCGGGCGCGTCTTGAACAATCACTGCCCCATAGATCATCTCATCGCTCATAAAATGCTCTGCCTCTCAAATCCTTCCTCTTATCATCTTAAGAGTGGGAGCAAAGATTGTAAAGGCAAAGCATTAAGAAAACGTTGTTAAACTGTTAAGAAATTGAAATGAGGGAGACGAATCTACCCGCCATTGCTTTATTCCCCCGAAGGCAGCAAAATCGAATCAATTACATGGATGACCCCGTTGGTTGCCAGAAGATCGGCTTCGACCACCGTTGCCGCCCCGCCATCAATCGAGAAGGTCTCCCCTTCCGGTGCAAGCGTCATGAAGGTGCCGGGCTGCTGGGTGCCGAACACCGCTTGTCCTTCGCCTTCGGTGATGAGCGCTAAATCTTCTGCCGTGAACGTACCAGACAGGAAATGATAAAACGCCACGGGCGTAATGGTGTCGGTGTTGGCGAATAAATCTTCTTTGGCCACACCCACCGATTCAAAAAACGCATCAAAAACTTCATTGGTCGGCAGGAACAGGGTGTAGTCCGTGACCATCAAGTCGGTCTGGAAACCCATCATATCCATGAGTTCAAGGAAATAGGAGAAATCTTCCCGCGATTGCAAAATTTCATAGAGCGATTGTTCGGGTGCATCGGTCATTTCGGGTTCTAACGAACCCAGCGTCACAGGCAACATCACCGTGTCGATGACATGGATAATGCCGTTAAAGGCTGGAATATCCGCCTCGATGACATTGGCAGCGTTAATCTTGACAGTTTCATCCGCCACCGTCACCAACAACGCCGCATGTGGCTCGAACGTGCCGTAGAGCGCCCCATCCCGCGCCGCGAAATTTTCTGCGGTAAAAATGCCCGGCACAATATGATAGGCCAGCACCTGCGAAACCAGCGCGGGGTCAGCCAACAATTCATCGGCGGTCACACCCAATTCTTCGAGCAGGGTGGTAAAAGCCGCATCCGTGGGCGCAAACACGGTGGTAAAGGTCGCCGCCGCGATTTCGGGGTCACTCACCCGTTGCAAAAAGGCGGGGTCAGCCACTTGCAGCGCCGCCAGCAAAATCGTAAATTCCGGCGCGTCGGTACTACCAGCACGTTCGAGCAGCACTTCGCTAATCAAGGGGGGTTGTTCATCCTGAGCAGCAGTCGGGAGCGCAGTCGTCAGCGCCAGCAGCAAAACAACGACAAGAAGGGCATATTTTCGCATCAGAGAATCCTTTCGATGTATCACCTTCATTATAGGGATTCTATGAGATTGGACAACTTACCGCATCGGATTTTCTAGGTTTTTTACAGTTGCCGAGGATGGCAAGGCGGAGACAACGCATTATTGGGGTGAACTTGTCTTTGACCCCATCATCAATGGATGCAGCAGTAATGGACAAGGCAATGAGACCTTAAATGAAACCAACTTTAGCGGACGGGATATATCCCGTCCCTACGGGCGCATTTCTTGTAGGGACAGCATCCATGCTGTCCGCAATCGTTTGGTTTTTAATTGATTTGTCCATGAGGAAAACAATTTACGAATAGCTTCGTAAGTCAACGGGCGTTCAAAATAAAATGGGAGCGAGACTCCCATTTTATTATTCATCCTAGCTATCCCATCCACTCTATAAAGCGTTAAATCCGGCAGTAGCAGTAGATAAATTTTTGTTCCGAACCCCAAGGGGTATGATGATTTTCATGGGTGCTATAAATCAACTCAAATTTACTGCCAAATTCTCCATGCAAAGAAGGGGCATCGTACCGAACCACATTTAACCCGCTGCATTTTTCTGGCCCGTCAGATGCAAAAGTTGCCACAATAACATGCCCCCCCTGCTTCACTGAACGATAGACCTGTTCGATATACTTTTGACGTGCAGTCACATCAGTCAAGAAATGAAACACCGCACGGTCATGCCAGATTGCGTAATGATTTTCGGGTAGTGTAACGGTGGTAATATCCCCCTCAATCCATGTAATATTCTGCGATATTTCTTTTAAACGTTCACGCGCTACCCGCAACGCTTCAGGAGAAATATCTAGCACTGTCAGAGTTTGATAGCCTAACCTCACTAAGTGATCTACGAGATTAGATGCGCCTGCCCCCACATCAATAATCGCTTCCTCCAGTCCAACACCTGTTTTCTGGATAAATTCTAGGGATAAGGTTGGATGCGTTTGATACCAACTGACTTCATCTGCTGCTTTGGTTTGATAAATGGTTGACCAGTGTTCCCTGCTATCCATAAAAACTCCTTTTTAACAGACTCCATAGTATGCCATTCGTTAAACTGGTTGTTTACTCCGCGGGCGGGGCAAACGAGGCCATTATCTGGATAAGCGCGGCTTCGTCCTCCGGCAGCATCACCGCATCAAAATTGGGGGCGGTGTCAAACAGCATCACCCAGCCTTCGGGCAGCGGAACAGCAAAAAAGATGCGCTGGTAGCTGGCTTCGTTGAGGGTATCCACAAAGGGGTAACGCGCCCCCGCAAAAGTGCCAATTTGTAAGGGAGTCACACCGTTGGGGTCAAAGGTGAGCGATTTATCAATGGTGAAGCGGAAGGCATCTTGTATCACGGGGACAAGATTTTCAGAGGTCGCGCCGAGTTCTGCCAGCAATTCCGGCGCATAAAAAGCCACCCGCGCCCCCGCAGTTTCGTTTAAAAATTGGATATACTGGTTGGCATCCAAACTGGCCTCCCAATCCGCAGGAATCTGGATGGATGAGCCATCAGCAAAATAGTAGGTGCCATAACTGGCGGTGCTGGCGATTTCAAAAATGGCCTGTTTATCTTCGGCGGGAATTTCTGCCGCTTGCACCGGATATGCACTGAACACCACCATCGCGCCGCTTGGCAACATCTGTGCGCCTTCCAAACGCATAAACCCATCGGCATCGAGGCTTTCGTAGTACACCAGCGTAATTTCATTCACCGTGACCGCCTGTACCTGGGTGGCATCAAACGGCGGGTCGTCCTCGCTCCGATAATCGTTGTAAAAATATTCCAGAAACGCCACCGGATCGACCATTTGCAGGGTCGCAACATCGGCAGGCGAGGCGTAGTAAAAATCGACGGCGGTGACTTCATTTTCTGTCACCAACCCGAATTGGCTACCGTCTTCGGACTGGGTGCGCTTCCATGTATCGGGGTAAGTGATGGTCACGCCGTTGGTCAAGGTGGCGGTGACAACTTCTTGTTCTTGCGCATGAGTCGGCACAACCCCGACCAGCAGCAGGCCAACGAGCATCCAACAGATGATTTTTGCTTTCATGAGGACTCCTGAACATTCCATTCCTAGCCCCCCCACCTTACCAGCATCCGCGCAAGCAAAACAGCGACTTTGGGCTGAATTTTAGGGGAGATTCACCGCGTCGTCTTCAAGAATATAGCGATCTTGGAAATTTTCTTCCTCAATATACCAGGGTTCGCCTTTTGCGCCTAAGGCAATCCACATCCCCGCCGGGGCAAGCACAGGTTCATCGCTTTCCACGCTGTGAACGTAGGTCGGTTCTTTGAGTTGTTTGGCCCACACCCCCGCAAATTTATAAAAGGGTCTGCATCCCATCATCATCAGGTGTTTTTCGGCGGGGGTGGGTTTCCAGCGTGGCACATCCCAGCGCCTGTATGTTTCGGCAAAAATATCCGGGCGTACCGGCCAATGGTCATAATCTTTCATGCGGCGCTTGCGTTCGCCTTCGCCGGGGTCATAACAAATCAGGTAGCCTGCCTCCACCGTGACCGTTTCAAATGGAAATTCAATCACCATCGGTGCTTCGCTAGGGAGCAACTTTCGTACCAGCACAATTTGTTTTTTACGCTCGTAGTAGTGATACCCCTCAGCGCGGCGCTGGTCATCGGTCATCTCACGCTGTTGAATGATTGGCTCGCTCACACCTATTGCTCCTGATTCTCTCCTTTAAGATAGCGACATGCGCCTAAACAGTCAATTTTTTGCAGTCCAACCTGAAAAATTAGTGAAATTTGTTTGACCTGCCGCGCAAAAGAGTCTTAAAATGAGAATTAAATGAAGATTAACGAAAATTAAGGGAGAAATCACATGCACGAAGTTTATTGGTACAAACCCAATCGGGTTTTATACGTTGCGTATAAGGGGTATCAAACCGAAACGACCCTTGTTGAATGTCTGGATGAGATGGCAGTCGCCCTCGACTCGGTAACTTTCCCGGTAGCAGTTTTAATTGACTGGCGTGAAGTCGAAGGCATGGAACTGAAAGCGCTCTTGAATGTGCGGGGGCATCGCACGTTTAGCCATCCGATGGCAGCGCGGGGGGTGCTGGTGGGCATGGACAAACGCACCCGCATGGAAAATGAAATTTCCTCCGTGCAGACTCGCGGTGGGAAAAACACCCAATATTATGACACAATAGAAGAAGCCTTAGAGTATTTAAAGGAAATGTTGGCGGATTTCACCCCTGTCGATGTGCGCGAAGATTCGGTGTAGGCAGTTGACAAGGCCATGCGCTATCATCTGACCAATGGAAAGGAACAGCGCATGACTCTTCGTGTGGATGTCTGGTCAGATTTTGTTTGACCGTACTGCTTTTTAGTGGCGTTCAGTTTGAACACCCTCCAAAAAAATTATGACATTGACCTGCATTGGCGCTCGTTTGAGTTGCGTCCTAAAGGGTCGCCACCCATCCCGGATTATTACCTCAAACATATTGAGGAAGTTTCCCGCCCGCGTTTCATTGAAACCGCCCAAAAGCTGCACGGCATCACAGTCAACAGCGGCCCCTTCGGAATTATCAGCCATGCCGCGCTGGTTGGTGCAAAATATGCCGAAGCGCAGGGACAGGACGAAACCTATCATCAAGCCATGTTCAGCGCGTACTGGCAACAGGCCCAAAATATTGAGGATGTGAATGTCTTGGCGGACATTGCCGAATCGGTGGGGCTAAACCGTGACGAATTTCTTGCCGCGTTGGACAGTCCTGTCTGTGAAGCGGCGGTCATGAACGATATTGGACTGGCGCAGCAGTATGGCTTAACAGGTGTTCCGGCGATTGTCTTTGAGAATAAATATCTGGTGTCCGGCGCACAGCCCTACGAAGTTTTTGAGCAGGTTGTCCAGAAATTGTTATCTGAATAGGGGGTTTTACCACCCCCGCACTTCCACCAGGAGTTTCTCATATTGCACCTTCACCCCATAATAATCACACAGCGATTCCAGCAATTTAGGATGAGGCTGGGCGGTGGGGTGTTGTTTTTTCACCTGCCGAAACGCCTCTAACAGGGATAAATTTTCAATTTCGTGCAGTGCGACCATGCAAAAAGTCGCTGACCGACTGATGCCCGCCCCACAGGCAATCAATAAGGGATGCTTGGCGCTGTGCTGTGTTTTAATAAATTCAATCCCCTGCATGAGAAAGGGATGCGGTAAATATTCACCATCTTCCACAGGCAAATAAAGCGTTTCGATTGGTGGCTGTTTGACCCGTTCCGCCAGTTGGAGCATTGCACCGATATGGTGTGCGCGAAGATATTCACCATCCAGCGTGTCTCGATATTTGCCAATGAATAACCAATCATTTATGCGCTGCATGTTAGTATCAAATCCTCTATTCGATAAATCTTGCCTATAATGCAGTTGAGATAACCCTAGTTTAACCTGTTTCTCCTTCATGTTAGAATTTTCGTAAAGTTACCATTGAAAAAAATATGCTGAACTGGCCTGAACACGGGTTATCCCTATTAACAAGTAAATTGGGAATTCCTGCGTAACATTTAACTCCAATTGGGATGATTCATGTTATAATGAAACTATTATCAATGCAGCCACTTAGGAGTTTGCATGTCATCAAAAAGGAAGTTCAAACGAAACAAACAAAAATCTGTTAAAGCCGAGCAGTCTATCTCCCAACAAGCACAAAGTTCATCAGGCAGTAATTGGGTGTATCCCTTATTAGATGGCAGCGGCAATGTGCGTGCTGTTGTGGATTCTCAAGGCAATATTTTGGAACGGCGTGAATATGATCCATTTGGCAATCTCATCAGTCAAACAGGCACACGTCAAACCGTTTATGATTTTGCGGGTGAGCCAAGAGATGAAAATAATCTGATTCATATGCGGGCGCGGGATTATGACCCAAACAAAGGCAGATTTATCAGTCCTGACCCGATAGAAGGTAGCCCGCCAAATCCCCATGCCATCAATCCGTATATCTATGCGAACAACAATCCGATTAATTATTCAGACCCAAGCGGCATGTATTCTGTGCCATTCAACACCACTCCGCCAATCCCACCTGCTCCTGTCCCACCAATGCCTCCATCTGCTAGACCACCTGACCCAGCAGCATATTGGTTGAATAAATTAAATGTAGGATGTAACAATACAAACGTAATACATCCTGACTCATATATGGGGTTCCTCAATCCTAATCCTATGTACCAGCAGAACTGTTCAGGTCTTAGCGATCCAATTATTGCATCAGAGGTTGGCTATCTTCAAGTATATGGAGTAACCATAGAAAATGTATGTGATTGGGAGAGAAATCCTAATTGGCAACCTGAACTATGGCTGTTAAACGCTCGTGCGGCTATCAGTACAGTGAAACATGTAGTTATTCTAATTGCCGAAAGGCTAAATGAATTGGCCTCTTTTTACAAATATAGCAATAGGCTGCAAGATACCTTCAGCTTATTTCGAGCTATTATCGGTTCTTTGAGGCTAAAAATTCGCCCGAATGCTGAATTTCTAATTCAAGCAAGCGCAGATGGTACAATTACCGTTACTTGGGCAGCACTAGATGGGACAAGAAACAATTCGTTTTTCCAACTGATGGTTCACGAAATTGCTCACATGATTAATTATAGATGGTCAGTACAAGGTATCATTGGGGATGGTAGCAGTGCCGATTTTCCTCAATGTTACTATGAGCCAGAATATAGTGAATTGGAAAGGAATGAGGGATATAGATTCTACATAAGAAGCTCCGATGCTGACTATGAATTAGTAACCGATGCCCTAGCCAATTGGTTTTTAAACGGTTTCACAGGTGACTCCGCAGGAGACCTAAGACGTGACCAAGTAACATCAATGCTGATTAGCATTTTAAGTGCTGCTACCCGTCGCTCCGACTCTAATGCTTCATGTCCATAAAAATTTAGTGTCCAGCATAGCTACTATATTGGACACTATAGGAAAAATCATGAAATTGAGAACTCTTCTGATAATTTTGGCTGGATGGCTCATTCTAATCATTATTTTAATTTATCCAACCAACTTGGATGCAATGCCTTATCAATCTATAACGCCATCTCCAAATCCGAAGGCTGATGTATTTTTTAATGGATTTACGAATGCTTGTGTATTACCTTGTTGGAGTGGTTTAGAGGTAGGTGTTTCCACTGAGGAAGAACTTTTAAAAGTTTTGAGCAGTTTCCGTTTTGGGGAAATAAGTCAGCCAAGACGCGGAGATGAGTACGAATACTGGTATATTGATAAGCGGATTGATAGTCTCCCCAATAATCAATTTGACGCAGAAGTGAAGATAGGCAGTTTTGCAAAAAATGACATACTGCAAGGTCTGGAATTTCGTTGGAACGATACGCTTGTTACCACTATGACCGTTCATCGTATTTTAGAAGCCTTTGGAACGCCAAGCGCCATACTTATTGGCATGAGTGGGGCTAATATTTATGCGCGTGTCTCAATTTGGCTTGAATATGATGCTTACCGCACTTACTTTGTGTACGATACGGCTATTCTAGCAGGTGACGAAGACCCTTACGAAATATGTTTTGATTTATCGCAATGGATAAGCAACAACCATGACCCTCTAGTCAGTATTTTTGTACTTGCGCCTGAATTATTTGGATGGGATAAAACTATCCGAACCACAATGGGCATTTATTTCATAAACTATTTAGATGAGGCAACTACGCTTACGCCCGAAACGTTCACTCGGCTTATTTTGAATGAAGAAACGTCCTGCATACAATTTGATGCAGATGTATTAGCGCGTGAGTTTGAAGTTCGCTAATTTGGCAGGGTAATTTTATAAATTTCCCCTGTAACCCGTGTCAGACCGTTTTTCCCGATAATCGGACGGTTGGGCGTGCCTTGTCCTGTCGAAACATACAGCGCGCCGTCATGGTAGGTCAGGTTAGTCGGTTGGTCGAGGTCGTCCGCTAAAATAATTGGCGCACCCCCATTCGCCGGATACAGGCTGACCCGTCCGGTGAATCGCGCATAGCCGCCCGCATCGGGGGGAGCATCGGGGTTAAATAATTCATAATCGGCAGGCATGTTCGCGGCAGGCCAGACCGTCGTCAGTTCAACCGTATAAATATTACCGCGCTCATCCATAGCAACATCCATGGCGGTGGTGAGACCTGAAATTTCGACGGTGACGTTTTCTGTGAGGGGATTGACCCGCAAAATCTGAGCATCACCGGGCATGAACGACAAATCTGTCCCGTAATAATCGCGCACAAAGCCGGACAGCAGCGACACCAGCACTTCGCCCGAATCGGGGTCAATCGCTAATCCTGTGGGGACAGGCTGTTGACCGTGCGTCAAAAGTGGCAGTTCAATTTCCTTGACCAGTTCCCCCGATTCGCTAAAAATCGAAATCCGATTCAAGCCACTTTCCGCCAGATAATATTGGGCGCGGCGCGGGTCATGGGCAATCGCGTTAATCGTCGCAAACCGTTTGATAAATTTGGTTACATCCTGCAAATTCGGACTGACCATATAAATCGCCACATCAGCGCGGTAATCACCATCGCGGGTGATTTCGGCGGCGGGGTCATCTTTTCCGTAGAGGATGCGCCCATCCTCCATGAGAAATACATCCCCGATGCCGTTTACTTCATCATGCCCTGTGCCAAAGCGCGTCAAACTATTGTAGCTGGCAATATTCGTCACAATCGGGGTACGTTCACCCGCGTCATCAAAATCGCCGTCCGCGTTGAGGTCGGTAAACACACTTAAACTGCCTGTGCGGAGTTCGCGTTCCAGCGTTTGAAAACCCGTTCCCGCCTGTGCCACCACCAAGCGTCCGTCCTCCAGCACCACCACCCCGCGTGGATTTTGTAAATCGGTGGCAATGCGCTCAATTTGAATGGATGAGTCTTGGGCGCTGGCGGGCAAAATCAGTAGAAAAATAAAAAATACGCTCAACAGCGTGAATACGAGGCGCATCACCAGTCGCATTTTAGGCTTTCATCAGGATAATATACACTTCCGCCGGGCCGTGTGCGCCCATCACAATTTCCATCGCAATATCGGCGGTGCGGCTTGACCCCGAAATCACGACGGTATTGGCGGAAGCGCGGAAGCTGTCCAAGCCCTGTTCGCGCTGCTGCTGCACCCATGTTTCAAAATCCAGCACCAGTTGATTTTCATGAATCACGGCGATATGGGCAAAGGGCAGCAGCGACACTTTACGCGGTCTGCCCGCCCCGCTTTGCACGACGATGCTGCCAGTGGCGGCAAACGCGGCCTGCGCGCCGGTAATCCCGATTTGCACGGTGGGGTCATTCGAGTCAGCAATGTCAATCCCCGCCTGGATAAGTCCTTCTTTTAATCCAGCGAGTGGAATCTGCTCAAAATCCCACGCCGTGACCCGTAATTTTTCTCCCCTCTCCCCATTGTGTGGGAGAGGGGCAGGGGGTGAGGGATTTCTTGCCGACTCTGCTTTGATAATTTCAATGATTTGCTGGATTGCCGCTTGGGAATCGGTAAATTCGCTGACCTTGCAACTCAGCTTTTGCGCTTCTGCGATGAAGCGGGTTTTTAAATCCGGGGTGGTTTCCGGCGGCACCATATGACGCGGATTTTCAAACGGCGGGATTCCGGTAAAGGGCTGTTGGGCGGCACGGAGGCGGCCTAAAATTTTCTCACGACTTCCCATTCTGGCGTTCCTTCCACAATTGACGGAATGATTTCGGCGCAAATTCAGGGAAATCGCGGTGTTTTGTCCAATTTCCGAGTGGGCCGGGTGTGCCTTGTCCGACAAATTTGCTCCCCAAACGGGCGGCTTTTCCCCCGATTTCATAGAGCATCGGCGAACGCATCCCCATCGCCCATGCTTTCATCCCCATGTTATAGAGGGGGTCGCTTTTGCCTTCCTCCACCAGATCGCGCCGTAAATCGAGCAGCATTCGCGGCAAATCAATATCCACCGGGCAAACCTGCTTACACATCCCGCACAAACTGCTGGCATGGGGCAGGGGTTTGGCTTTGTCTAGGCCATTCAAAAGCGGAGTCACCACCGCCCCAATCGGCCCGGCATACACCCAACCGTAGGGATGTCCGCCCGTCACGCGATACACCGGACAGGCATTCTGGCACGCGCCACAGCGAATACAGGACAACACTTCGGCGTAGTCGGTTTCATAAATTTTGCTGCGTCCGTTGTCCACCAGAATCACATAGACATGTTCTGGCCCATCCGGTTCATCGGCGCGGCGCGGCCCGTTAATCATATTGGTGTACACACTGAGATTTTGTCCGGTGGCGGAACGTGGCAAAATCTGATTCAACGTGGCGTAATCTTCCACCGTTTCGACAATTTTCTCGATTCCCACCAGCGCCACATGCACAGGCGGAACGGTGGTACACAAGCGCCCGTTGCCCTCATTCGAAACAAGGCACAGCGTCCCCGTTTCCGCCAGAATAAAATTTCCGCCCGACACGCCCATATCCGCCGTCAAAAACACTTCGCGCAGCACCCGACGGGCAAATTTGGTCATTTCTTCGGCGTTGTCGGTGTGGGGCATGTTCAATTCTTCCATGAACAAATCACGGATAGATTCTTTGGTTTTATGCACCACCGGCATCACAATATGGCTCGGCACAGATTTTTCAAGCTGGACGATATATTCACCGAGATCGGTTTCCACAGCACGAATCCCGTGTTGTTCGAGAACATCGTTCAGGCCGACTTCTTCACTCACCATGCTTTTGCCTTTGGCAACCGTTTTGACATGGTGCTTTCGGGCAATTTCTAGCACCAGACGACAGGTTTCGGCGGCATCTTCCGCCCACAAAACCTCGATGCCATTGGCTTTCATGTTGGCTTCGGCTTTTTCCAGCAGTTCGGGCAAACACCGCAGCGCCCGCCGTTTGGCTTCTGCCGCCTGCTGCCGCATATATTCGCCGTGTTCTCGCCCATATACAAACATTGCGTTAAGGCGTTTGTTGTAGGCGGTGGTCATCGAGTCGTTGACCGCGAATTGAATGTCGGGGTCAGCAATGGCGATTTGCGCCGCCGGAATAAAATTATTCGCTTGAATGTGCATAAATGACCTCAGCGTTCGCTACGACTTTATCTCTAAAATGCCGACTCAAAAATTTGGGTGTATTTAAGTCTACTTGTCGCCCAAATAACTCCGATAACTCATCTTGAATTGTGATAAATTTTAGACCAATGACACTATTGGGTTCAAATTCAATCAGCACATCAATATCGCTGTCAGGCCGAAAATCCTCACGCAGCACCGACCCAAAAAGCGCAAATTTCCGAATATGATACCGTTCGCACAGTGCCACAATTGCATCCAGTGGAAGATCAATCTCTTGAATCATGATTGGGTAGCCCTTCGGCTAAAATGTCAGCAATATGCGTGACCCGTTTTTTTGACTTGGCGCGGGACAGCCCACCGTTCATATGGGTTAAACAGCTTGAATCGCCTGTGATAATATTTTCAGCATCCGCCGCTTCAATATTGCCCATTTTGCGTTGCAGCATCGCCCCGCTAACTTCGGCCATTTTGACGCTGAACAGCCCGCCGAATCCACAACACATATCGCACTCATGTAATTCGGTCACGCTGGCATTTTCGACATTTTGCAGCAGGGTGCGCCCCGCTTGCCCCAACCCCAACAAACGCAACCCATGACACGCATCATGAAAAGCGAAAGTTTGCGGTGTCGGCAGTTTAAGCTGTAAATCGGTGATCCCCAGACCATCGACTAAAAATTCGGTTAATTCCCATGTGATGGACGCTGCCCGATTCGCCCGCGTTTCCCATTCGGGGTCGTCTGCAAACAAAATCGGATATTCATGGCGCACCATCGCCGCACACGAACCGGACGGGGTGACGATGACTTCCGATTTTTCAAAGGCCCGTAGGAACTGCTTGGCAACCGTTTTGGCCTCCTCCCGATACCCCGAATTGTAACCGGGCTGACCACAACAGGTTTGTGTTTCAGGAAAATCGACGGGGATGCCAAGGTGTTCTAAAATTTCAACCACGGACATGCCCGTTTGCGGGTAAACCATATCGATAATACAGGTGACGAACAGCGAAACGGGTTTGCCGATAGGGGATGGACGTTCCAGAAAAGACATAGGATTTTTCCAGTAAAAAATTTAACGCGCAATGTCTCTATTATAAACCTGCTCTGTGAAAATTACCGCAAGTGTTGTTCGAGTTATCCTATAGATTCGTAGAATGTGACATTGCTCTGTTTGGCGGTCATCCAAGGATCAGGGGCATTGGCTGACCCGCCCAACACCAGTGACCGCGCCCGACATCCACCCGAAAAAGTGTCCGCAGTACCCCCCGGTAGCGTGCGAATTTCATTAAAAACCTGACTATCACGCCAGATGCTTTCGAGTGAGCGATGGCGAACATTAGCCGCATTAAACGATGTACCCAGAAAACTGCATGGATTCACCTCACCGGACACAGAAATAGAACAAACATGATTGCCCGCCCCACAGCCAAAATTGGTACGGGTCACAGCCTGTATCTCTGTGCGGAGTTGCGGGCTAAACGGGTCAATTGTTCTTAGCTCTCCTTGCTGCACATGCGAAAGGGTTGCCAGCGCGTCGTTATATTGGGCAAAGGTTGGCATCAGCGAGTCCAGATGGTCGCGGGCAATTCCTACGGGATACAGGGGACGGAAAACCGCCGTTGAAGCACCCACCTGTGCCGCTAATTCCGCACAGGCACGAACTTCCTCAATATTGGTTTTCATGAGAGTAAATGCAAGCGTAAAGCGACTGTGTTCAGCCAGTAAGGTGAGTTTTTCCATCACCCGTTCAAAAGTTCCCTTGCCCCGAATCAAATCATTCGTAGCAGCCGTTGCACCTTCCAAGCTGACATTCAACCAGACTAATTTTCGCTTGCCAAATTCTCTCGCAATTGTTTCTGTCATTAACAAACCATTGGTTGTTACGCAGGGGTGCAAGCCATAATCAGTTGCCATATCAATAA
The DNA here is from genome assembly GCA_964639245.1 of uncultured Anaerolineae bacterium. GTDB lineage: Bacteria > Chloroflexota > Anaerolineae > Aggregatilineales > J027 > SB15. The sequence goes on along the minus strand of CAZXCU010000003.1, from coordinate 261,368 downwards.
TTTCAAATAAATCTTTTCTCAACAACGGTTCGCCACCCGTTAAACCTAATCGAAAACTGCCCATACGTGCCATACTTGCAAAAACAGTTTCGATTTCTGCCAGCGTGAGCGGGGGTTCACGGCGGGGCAGTTCTCCGGCAAAACAATGCGTACAGGTGAGATTACACGAAGCCACTACTTCCAGATGCACCGCCAAGGGACCAGTCATATGATCTTGAGCAGGTTCAATGTTCAGACATTCACCCGCAAAATGACCATCAATCGTAAAAAAGCCAAGTTCATAAAAATGTTCAAAAAAATCCACCGCCTGCTGCTGTTTTTCGACATCCATCTCTCCCACCAGCCCATAAAACGGAGTCGTTTTAGCACGTTGCAGCAGCATCGCCGCTTCGTGGTCAAATGGGTAATATTTGGAGGTGCTGCGGTCAAACACCGTACAGCCAAAATATTGGGGAATCAGCACAAACGGCGCAGCGTTAACGGACATCATCTGGATGCTCCTGTGGTTGAATAGTAAAGGATTTACGAATATAGACAGATGAACTGTCTGTATTGCCATCAATCCCCAGTGGCACTGCCCCCTGCTCCAGTAGCGATTTTGTCCAATAGCCGGGGTCAGGCTTCAAGGGTTTCTCAATCAGAGAAGGCCAATCACTATCATCAAAATCTAGCATGTGCCAAGCAATATTATTAAAAGTTAATTGTTTCTGATTGTTGTCGTCGGGATTTTTTATCGTATATTTCCATGTGCCATTTGCTAGAGAAAGCAATTTGGTGTCCCCTGTGACCTTTAGAATTCGGGTGTAATCTTCATCAAGCCATCCTGCCAGCAGCAGAACTGCATAATGACTATCAAAATTTTTGATTTCAAGTGCCAGCACATGCTTGCCATAGCTAATCCGATATTTCCCGAATTGTTTATCCTGACCATTGAAGCGCATCCGAACGAGGGTCCCATTTTCTGAAAAATATCGGATGATTATTGGTATAGATTCTGCGGGATTGTTCCAGCGTAGCACCGCACCGCCACACCCCGCAGGCACTTCGCAGTGATTGTATTCTTCCAGCACCAGACGGGGCGATTTTTTTGAATAGCGCGATAAGGAATTAAGCTGCAAATCTGGCATGACTTCGCTCCTCGGTTAAAATATGATTGGTGAGTATAGTGAGAGAAAACGATTGTGACCAGCCATCTACACCACCAAGCCGAACAGTACGACCAGACCTATGGGCTTACCCCGATGGACGAAGAATTAAAAGCTGCTCGCCAGCAGGTTTTAGAGCAGTTGGCAGTGGTTGAACACGGCCTTTCCTTCCGCTATATTCCAGCCGGTGCTTTTCTGATGGGGTCAGATTCGGGGGATCCCGATGAACAGCCCGTGCATCATGTGGAGTTGGATGGTTTCTGGATGTCCGATACGCCGATTACATGGGCAACCTACTGTGCTTTGATGGGATGGGAAGAACCTCGCGCAGGTGTGCCACGACCAAACAGCCACGCATACAAAATCCTCGTTAGATACTGCCTAGATGAAACACTTAAGCCACCCGACTGGGATATGCCTATATCACAAATTTCCTTAGGCGAAAATGGAGAGTCCTTAAAGCAATTTGATACCAAACCAATGGTCGCTGTTTTGTGGGAGGATATTCATGCGTTATGCGAACGGCTGAGTACCGCCACTGCTCAATATCGCCTGCCTACCGAAGCTGAATGGGAAAAAGCAGCGCGGGGCGGACTGGTGCAAGCCCGCTATGCGTGGGGAAATGAACCGCCGGACAATCAAAAATGTGATTATGACCACTTCGGCATGTTCCACATCCGCCGTCCGCGTGACTTCGCGCCCAATGGGTATGGCTTGTATGGGATGTGCGGCGGTGTCTGGGAGTGGACATCCGATTGGTATGATGCGGAATATTACCGCAATAGCCCGCTTAAAAATCCGACAGGCCCGGCTGAAGGGGAAGAAAAAGTCTTGCGTGGCGGTTCATGGGCAGACTGTGCCGAGGCAATCACCGTTTCTTACCGCATGTCTTGGCAAGCGGAATGGCAAGGAAGTTATTTTCACTTAATGACTCCAAATATCGGGTTTCGCCTCTGCCGCGTGGAACGCTAACACGGACATAACCACCATGCCCGTTTGTGTATAGGGGATGGACGTTCCAGAAGCGACATAGAATTTTTCCAGTAAAAAATTTAATGCTCAATATATCTATTATAAACCTGTGCTGTGAAAATTACCGCAAATTACCTGTGGGGATACAACCACCATGCCAGCAAACGGGTCATCAACGGCATCGCGCCGTAGGTCATCATGACAATCATAATGGCGGTCACGGTCAGGACACGCGGCACAAGCGGCAGCCACGCCAACCCGTCTGACACAATCGGAGTCACTAGCAGTGACAGGGGACTCAAGGCCAGCCATGTGACCAGCATCATTTTATAGCGTGGTGGGGGGTGCATGGCAGCAGAATCCGGCAGTTTGAACCAGTATTCCAACCCCGTCACAATCTGTAAATCGGAACTGGTGACAGTGAAGGCTTCGCCACGTTTGAGCCATTCCCGCCGCACCTCTGAATCGCGCCAACGTGTCATCAGGTCATAATTGGCAAAGCGGAAAATCGTAACCAATTCATGTTTGGCAGGGTTGGCGATGGTTTCAATACCCATGAAGCCTTCAAACGCAGCGGCGGCAATCGCCACTTCCTTGAGCCATGCTTCGGCTTGCGCTTCCATGTGGGGCTTAATTTGCCGTGCAATACTGATGGTCACCGGGCCTGTGGTTTGGGGTGTGTTCATCTCGGATTTTACCGTTCTTGCGGATACAATTTAAAAGCTACTGTATGGGCGAGTAAAAACAGAGTGATACCCGCCCACAAATTAGCATGATGCCCGTAATTTTATCCGACAATCCGCAGTTCACGGTCAAAAGTTGTTAAGGATTCTACGCCGTCGGCTGTCACCACAACATCATCCTCAATCCGCACACCAATCGACCCCGGCTGATAGAGTCCCGGCTCCACCGTGAAGACCATACCCGGTTCAAGCGCCACCTGCTGTCCTTTGCGGATATAGGGTTCTTCGTGAACATCCATGCCCAACCCATGCCCCGTCCCGTGCAAAATCAACTTTTCAAAGCCACTTTGCAGCAGCGAATCGTTGACATTGGTAGCCACGTCATGGGCGGTCACACCCGGTTTGACCGAATCGCGCCCAACCTGATTCGCCCGTTTAACCGCCGCATAAATGGTGCGGTGTTCGTCCGACACATGCCCGACAAAAAATGTCCGCGTGATGTCCGCATTGTAGCCTTCGTAGACTGCCCCGAAATCAAATAACAACGGCTCACCCGCTTGAATCGCATAATTGGCACGTACATTGCCATGCGGACGGGCGCTGTTTTCCCCCGCCAAAACGGTGGTGGTAAAGGCGATGCCTTCGCTGCCAAGTTCGCTCATTTTGCGGGTCAGCAGGTTAGCAATATCAAGTTCGGTCATGCCGATTTTGATTTCTTGCAACGTCGATTCGAGCGCTTGTTCCGAAATCTGGATGGCTTTTCGCAGCGCGGCGATTCCCTCTGCATCTTTATGCAACCGCAGCCGCGAGATAATTTTGTCCGCGCTCATCACAGTCGCGTTGGGCGCATGACGGCGCAGCGCTTCCCCTTCAAAAAAGCGTAGTTTTTGCCCTTCAACACCGATGGTTTTGCCATGAGTATCAAATTGAAGGAGGGCGGTTTGAAAAGCCGGGTCGAAGCCCTCTTCATCCCGCCATTCGACCACCGTCGTCTGAAAACCACGGCTCAAAAATAATTCGTGTTCCAAGTTAGAAACAATCGCCACAGGTGTGCCAGTTTGCGCCACCAGCAAAATCAACGGACGTTCATTCAGATGGTGTTCTGTTCCGGTCAAATAGCGCTGGGTGGAGCCGGGACACAGGGCTACGATGTCCAAGTTGCCTTCGCGCATAATGCCGCGTAATTTTTCCAATCGTGTGGTATTCATCAACGATCCCTTTTTATACTGGCTATGAGATTACCGCAAAAAATAAAAAACCCGCTAAGATGGTCTCCTAGCGGGTTGGTGAATGTCCCCCTCGTGCATTCAAGATTTTATTTCCCCAATTCCACGTCTTTATAGCCGGGCGGCATGGCAATCCGTGCGGTGGTCGTGGAAAGGGGGGGAACTTTGGGAATGGCGGGCAGCCCGTGCGTGGCTTTAATTTTCATCCCTTTTTTCAGGTTGAACAACAGCCGATTGTCCGCCACAATCTCCCCAACGTACTGCGTATTCCAGATTTCTGTGCCGTCCAAGCGCCCCACAAATTTGAGGTCTTTGGTGTACACATTGTCCCGGTCAACGAAGGCCACCGGATGCCCTTTAGAATTAAATAGCCATATTGCCATCGGATTGTCTCCATTCTGGCTAAATTCATACTTTATCTTATTTTAGCATTGTTAATAATATTTTTTTCCGAAAAAAGTAAAAATTTACTTTTTCTAATTTTTTTGCAACCAAATTTTAAAAATTGTGCTATATTTGTAGCAACCTAATTAAGCACTCCATAAAGCAGGTAGGGGGTTCTCAACATGCTGAATCATCGGGAACAGCAATGGATTGGCGAATTTGTGCATGAACAGCGAATTCTGCGGAATTGGTCTACGGACGACTTAGCGCGGATTGCAGGTATCAGCGCGAAAGAAGTCATGTTTATTGAGATCGGCAAATTTGTCTCGATGCTATGTTTAACCGCGATTGCCCGTGCCTTCGAGATGTACACCAGTGAGCTTTTAAAAGCGGCGATTCCCAATCTGTCGGAAACCGCCGATGTCTATTTAGATGTGTTGTACAGTGAAATGGTCAATGTGTAAGCGATAGAAACAACGAGCCACTCAAAGGCATTACGGAATAGTCACACTCAACCACACGCTGATGAGTGCGTTTTCTATCGTCAGCAACCCTGCGGGAGTGGTTTCCAGCACAATGCCGATAATCTGGTCGCCTTGCTGTGTCGCCAGCACGACCACCGCGTTTGCCCCGTTCAAATAGACATTTTGTGTCCATTCTCGCCCGACCAATTCTGTTTCAATCGAATCCAATGGAATCGGTTGTCCGTCTGGTTTGGTTTTTTGTAAAATTTTGAGAATCCCGCTTTCAATATCCACTGCTTGCACCGCCAGCACGTCAAACTGCGCTTGACTTTCTGCGCTGGCGAAACGAGCCACACTCGCGCTGCTCAGATTCTCCCATCCCAACGGAATTTCCACGCTGAACACGTCTGTTTCAAAAATGGCGGCGGCAGGCGGGGTAAAAGTCAATTGCATATCCGCAATGCAACTGGCCTCCGGTGCTTCATTCGGATTTTCCAGAAAGGCCAGCGCGATATTCAAAGGACACAACCCCCCGAAAAATGACCCATGCCCCACGCCGGGAAATTCATAGATATAACTGTTGGGGAGCGTTTCCCCCGCGATTTCACCCCACACAGGCGGGGTAATCGGGTCAAATTCGCCGGACAGGATGAGCGTCGGAATTTCGCTGGTGACAGGTTCATCAACGATAGAGTCAAGCGGTTCAACCTGCCAGACAGCACAGCGTTCCAGATAACTCTCTGAGAAGGCGACCAGACTATTTTCAAAAAGCGGGTAGCGCCCATCCGACGTAATTTCTTCGGGTGTGTAATCGCTGTCCTCCGCGCACAATACCGACAGATTCATGCCATCGGCAGTGGTGCGGTTTAGCAAAAAGTTCCCGCCAAAAATTTCAATCCAGCGAAAATTCCCCTGTGTCATTTCGTAGATATATTTGGGCAGGGCGGGCAAAATTTCACGCGCATACAGGCTGCTAAACGTCAATGCTGCCAGCGCATCCCCGTTAAAAACGGCTGGATAGAGCGTATTGGTTTCCGGGTCTCGAATCTCCACCGTGACCGGATTGGCAGTGAGATTTTCCAGCAAATTCAGGTAGGCATTTTCTAAATCGGGGAAATTCGTGCTGCATTCCGCGTCCGCCGCGCAGGTTTCAAACAGCAAGCTCAATGAACGCACCCCATTCGCAGGCGTATTGGGGATGAAATTCACCTGCGTTGGCACAATCGCATCGACAATTACGCTGCGAAGATTTTCTGGATGGTCACGCAGCAGATGAAAGGCCAGCAGCGATCCATAGGACACCCCGTAAAAATTGTATTCCGCGTAACCCAACGCCTGCACCACCATCGGAATATCAGCGGCATTTTCGAGGCTGTCAAACGCCGATAGGTTGATGCCTTCCCCGATGAGCCGTTCATGACAGGCACGCGAGGCTTCGACCAATGCGGCATTTGATTCTTGGGCGGTCAAATTTTCATCCAGAATATCTGCCGTCATCTCAAAGACTTCTTCGCACACCAGATCCGGCTCGGAATACAATGTGCCGCGCTGGTCAAAAATGATGATGTCCCGGTTGGGACGCAGCAGCGTACTAAATTCGCGCAGCACCACCGGAACAAACGCCTCCAGCGACGAACCGCCCGGCCCGCCCTGTGCCATCACCAAGGGCGCTTGGGAGGCACTCCCGATGCTGCGAATGACCGCCACCGCGAGCCGAATCGTTTTTCCGTTGGGATTGGCATGTTCTTCTGGCACGGTCACATAGCCACAGGTAATATCTTCACCCTCTACCGCTTCCATAGGCACATCAAATGGACACGCGGCGGATTCAAAGGTGGGTTCAAAATCCTGCGCGGCGCTCATGGGGACGAGGGACACCAGCAGAACAATGACAAGCAAAACACCCATTATTCTCACGAATTTTTCTCCTTTATCATAGTTAATCCTAGTCCATCCCTGCATTTTCGCAGAAATCAGAAAAGTTGTTCCCAAACCTTGCTTCTCAGCATAACACGATTGGGTTTTTAAATCCCCATACATATTATGGACAAATCAATTAAAAGCCAAATGATTGCGGACAGCATGTATGCTGTCCCTACGAGAAATACACCGGTAGGGACGGGATATATCCCGTCCGCAAAAGTTGGATTCATTTAAAGTCTAATTGCTTTGTCCATTAGGTATCTCACCTTACGCAGAATCGCGTTTTGAGGATATTTGTTGACCCCACCCTGCCTTTGGCTTCCCTCCCCAATGCTTTGGGGAGGGATTGAGGGTGGGGATTTTCCCGCATTGCGTAAGGTGAATTAGGTATGCTTCAGGGGGATTTATTCTTGCCAGAAGTCAGGAACTTGCATGTCGTGGGTGGCTTTTCAACCCGACGAAGAACGGCTGATTGAGGATATTGAATCACTCAAAATTTATTGTGACCCCGTGCGGATGATGAAGGCAATGGTACGCCTCGTCAATCAGATTGCCGATGAACTGGGGGTGTCGTCACCCATTCATAGCGTCTAGGGATTTGTACAATAAACGGACACCCACCCGCCCGTGAGCTGCATGTCTGGCAGTTGTCTGTACATGCGCTGACATCGCGCAGTTTGCCCTTGCGTACCCAGAAAGCAATCATTTCCTCTACCAGCGCTGTTTCGATGCCCAACTGTCGCGCAATCTGCGGAATAGACAAAGGCTGACGGGTTTCTTGGAACACTTCAAGGACTTGTTTCAGCACGGACATTTTTTATCCTCCCAACCCTGACCCGATTTGATACACCAGCACCGCCGCCACCCATGCCACTACCAGCGTATAACCCGCCTGCGCGAGTGTCCAGCGCCAACCAAATTCATGCTGCATCGCTGCTACGGCTGACATACACGGCACATACAACAGAATAAATACATTAAACGCCACAGCAGAAAGCGGGGTAAAAACATCCGCCAACACTGTCTGCAAATCATCTTCGTCATTGGTTTCTGTCTGATGCAAAAAATTCGCTTCGGGTAGGTCAACAAACGGAAGAAGATTCACAGTTCGCGGCACGATATTGATGACTTCTTGCACCGTTAAAATCAGCGCGTCGCCCAAACTGGAAAAGATAAATTTCATATCTTCACTGAAAGTGGGTGTTTCTTCTTCGGTGGGTGTTTCGCCCACATACAATTGACTCATGCTGGTGATGACGACTTCTTTTGCCACAAATCCACTGATGAGCGACCCACTTGCTTGCCAGTCACCAAATCCGGCGGGGGCAAAAACAGGTGCAATCCCCTTGCTGACTGTTCCAAACAGGCTGTTTTCGGGTGCGGTAGCGTTAAATTTTTCGCCCGGTTGGGTGGGCAGCGCCAGCAAAAACCAGATGACCACCGACGAGACGAAGATCACTGTCCCCGCGTTACGGATAAAATCGGCGGTACGTTCCCATGTGCTGCGCCATACCACCCTCAGATTCGGGGTGCGGTAGGCGGGCAATTCCATGACAAACGGTGTGCGCGGGGAGTCTTTATAGAGGAAACGTGTCAGCCAAAAACTTGTCAGAATGGCAACCCCGATTCCGACGAGATACATCGCAAAAATAAAGGTACCCGACCCGCCAAAAAACACGGCCCCGAATAATACATACACGGGCAATCGCGCCCCGCAGCTCATAAAGGTGGTTAAAAATCCGGTAATTTTGCGGTCACGTTCGTTGTCGAGTGTGCGGGTGGCATACACCGCCGGCACACTGCACCCGAATCCCACCAAGAGGGGTAAAAAACTTTTGCCCTGCAAGCCAAAAGTGTGCATGGTACGATCCATCACAAACGCTGCCCGTGCCATATACCCCGAATCTTCTAAAATGGCGATGGCTACATACAGGGAAACCAGCACCGGTACAAACACCAGCACCCCGCCCACGCCCACCAGCACGCCGTCCAGCAGCAACCCCGCCAACCATGTTTCTGCCAGACCCGCTTCATCTAAAATTGTGCTTACCCAATGGGTGAGTGGGCCACTCACCACCGCATCCACCCAATCCAACAGGGGAGCGCTCACATTCGCCGTAATCTGGAATACCAGCCACATCAGCACCAGAAAAATCGGCAGCCCCCATACCCGATGCGTCAAAAGTTGGTCAAGTTTATCTGAACGGGTCAGCAGGCTGTTTTCGGGACGATGTACCACCGCTTCTACCCAACGGGCAATCAGTTCGTAGCGTCCTTCTGCGACCAGAATCTCCGCGTCATCGCCTGATATCGCTTCAATGCGCTGCGCCGCTTCAACCGCCGCATGGAGCAAGGTCGGATACGCCGCCATTTTTGCCCGTATATCCGCCGCGCCTTCTAATAAGTGAACCGCCAACCAGCGTGGATGATAATTTTCGGTAAGGGCAGATTCTTGCTCAATGAAGGCCATCAATTGGCAGATTTCGTTTTCCATGACAGGCGCAAAAGGCACAACCAACGGACACGGGGCAAGCTGCCGATTTTCAAGGATATGCGTGAGTTCTTTTAACCCTGTTTGGCGTGCGCCGGACGTGCGGACAATCGGCACCCCGCCCATTTTTTCCGATAATTTTTGGGTATCAATGCGAATCCCGCGACTCTCAGCCACATCGCTCATGTTTAGCGCCAGAATCAACGGAATCCCCATTTCGAGGAGTTGCAAGACGAGATATAAATTGCGCTCTAAATTGGCGGAATCCACCACGGCAACCACCGCTTCCGGCTGTTCGTGGAGGATAAAATCGCGGGTAATTTGTTCTTCGGCGGAGTACGCATTCAGGCTGTACGTACCGGGCAAGTCCACGAGGGTAATCTGGCGCTGGGGTAAGCGCAGCACCCCTTCTTTTTTCTCGACTGTTTTGCCCGGCCAATTGCCTACCCGTTGATGCGACCCGGTGAGCGCGTTAAACAGCGTACTTTTGCCCGCATTAGGATTCCCTGCCAGCGCAATGATGCCTGCGGTCATTGGGCGATCTCATCCAGCGCAATTTCTACCATAATTTGATGCGCCATGCCGCGTCCCAACGCCAAACGGGTATCCGTTTTGACCCCCACAATCAACGGGCCGTGACACTCCCCGCGAATCACATGAATACAGTCACCGCAGTTCAAGCCCAATTCCGCCAGCCGATGCCGCAAATGTGGACAGGAGACTTTGACCACTGCGCCTTTTTCGCCAGAACGGAGCGTACTCAGGGGACGACGGGTATTTGACATAGCCACAACCTCATACTGATTATCCTTAGCATACCCGCAGTGGGGGGCAACTTCGCAGTGAAAATTGTCATAGGATAGCATGGGGATACTCAATTAATTTATGGGTTATGGGAAGTCAAAAAAGAGTCAACCTGTGAAAATCTAAAATTTAACCTGGGCTAATATTAAAAATACGTAAATCTACGGATAGCCCAAATTTTCATCTGCTTATAAGATAAAAAAGAAACCCTGATCGCTCGTTGAGTAAATGAGCCAAAGTGAACCGTCCTCACCCCCCGGCCCCCTCTCCACTGCGTAGCGATGGGGAGCAAAAACGGCCTCTTGAAGCCCTTCTCCATGTAATGGGGGCAAACAGGGCAGCTTGCTGACGGGGTTGGGGGTGGGGACTAGCAATCATGGTAAAAAAGAAATGTTTAGCGTTTTTGCATCAAAACCTTATTACAACCATACTACAGCCCCATAGCAGCCACGCTTTATAATGTTTTTATAGGTGGATGTGCAAGGAAGTCTATATGGACAAAATTCTGATAGCCGCAGCCAGCCCTCAAACCAAGGATTGGATTGTCCGGGCGCTCAGTTCAGCTTCACTCACGCTGGATAATTATCATGTTGCATCCCCTAGCGAATTGAAAGCCGCGCTTCGCCGTCAAACATGGGCGATGATTCTGCTTGATACGGCGCTCCTGCCCCTCACGACGGATGAGATGCTGCAACAGACCCCCATCACCCCGGTGTTTCTGTTAGCAGACCACCCCACCACCGCCCAAACCGTGGACTGGATGCGGGCGGGCGCACGAGGAGTCATCGAAAAAAATGATGCGGATACGCTCCTCCGATTGGTCAAAGCCGAATTGCAGGCCACATCCCCAAGCAATCCCCTCTATCATCTCCTTGATACCACCCAAGAAGCTATTTATTCGTTTTCCTTGCCAGACCATCAGTTAATTTATAAGAGCGCGTCCCTTGAGGCAGTGTTCGGGTATCCTTTAGAATCGTTTCTGGAAGATCCAGATTTCTTTAAAAAGGTGGTTCACCCGGACGATTTACCCGCCGCCATCGCTGCGATGCAAAAAGGACGTATCGAAGGCTTTGTGGAAATCGACCATCGTATTATTTTGCCAGATGGACACATTCGCTGGCTGCATCGGCGTGTCTGGATCAATCGCAATGAACGGGGCGAACCTACCAGTGTCTATGACAGTTCCCGTGACATCACCCGCCAGAAAGAGGCCGAAGAAGCCCTCCGCCAGAGCGAGGCCAACTTCCGCACCCTGTTTAACACTGTCCAAGATTTCCTCTTTGTGCTGGATATGCAGGGCAATATTCAAGAGGTTAATCGAACTGCTATTCAACGTTTAGGCTATACCCAAGCGGAATTGTTGCACCAATCTATTATAATGGTGCATCCCCCAGACCGCCGTGAGGAAGCCCGCCAGATTATCAGTGAAATGCTGCAAGACACCAAAGATGATTGCCTTGTTCCCTTGCAAACCAAAGAGGGACACCAGATTCCTGTCGAAACCTCTGTCACACAGGGAGTCTGGAATGGACAACCCGCCCTGTTTGGGGTCAGCAAAGACATTTCCGCCCTCAAACGCTCCGAAGAAAAATTCGCCGCCATTTTCCAAGCCAACCCTGCTATCGCTGGCCTCAGCAAAGTCGCCAACGGACACTATGTGGAAGTCAACCCGGCCTTTTGTGAGAAATTAGGGTTTACGCCCGAAGAAGTCATTGGCAAACGTGCCTCTGAGGTGGTGCGCCTTGACGAAAAATTCCGCGCTACCACCATCGAAAAACTTAAAACGCAGGGCTATATTCGCGGCGAAGAAGCGGTCATTTACACCAAAGATGGCACGCCTCTGCCCGTTTTGCTCTATGCCGATTTACTGACCATCGATAATGAACTGTACAATTTTACGATTGCCGTCGATATCACCGACCTCAAGCAAGCGACGGATGCCCTCCATGCCCGTGAAGCCCAGCTAAAAACCATCCTCACCAGTATCCCAGACATCATCCTACACATGGATGAGGATGGCACGATGCTCGATTTTCAAGGCGGGGTATCGACTATTATCCCCAAAGAGCAAATCGTGGGTAAAAATATCCGCGACTTTTTTAATAGCCCCTACGCCCCAGTCGCGCTGGTCACAGAGGTCTGGCAAACTGTCCAGCAGGTTAAAATCACCGGGCAAATGGCAATTTTAGAATATGAACTGCCGACTCCTTCTGGGCAGGTGGGGCGCTATGAAGCGCGGTTTGCCCCCATCGAAAACAGCAACGAAGTGCTTATCATTAGCCGTGATATTACCGAAATTCATCAAAATCAAGTCTCGCTCAAAACCAGCGAAGAAAAATACCGCAGCCTCATCGAAAGTTCCGATGCCGCCATTTCGATGGTTGATGCTGACGGACGCTATCTGTATTTAAACAGCATCTCCGCCTTCCCATATGGGGTTCCGCCAGATGCGCTGGTGGGCAAAACTGTCCATGAACTTTTCCCGCCCGACCAAGCCAACCAGATTTTGCGCGATGTGCAGCAGGTTATTGCTCAAGAAACCGGCATGGTGCTGGAACCCGAAGTCACCATCAACGGAAAAGCCTGCTGGTTCAGAACCAGTATTCAACCCGTGCGGGATGGCAAGGGCAAACCCTACGCCGCTTTTATCCATGCTAGTGAAATTACCAGCCAAAAAGAAGCGGAACTGGCACTCAGTACCAGCGAAGAACGTTACCGCAATGTTGTAGAAAACCAGACCGAAATGGTTTGCCGCTACGATGCCCATTTAAGGCTGAAGTTTGGCAACGTGGCTTACTGCAAAAATTATGGCGTTTCACCGGATGAAATCGTCGGCAAATCCATTCTCGACAAAATCCCGCCCGAAGAACACGCGCAGGTATGGGCGCATCTGCGTTCACTGACCCGCGAAAACCCCGTTGCCATTTCCGTTCATCAGTCGATTCAAGCCGATGGCAGCGTGCGCTGGACAGAATGGAAAGACCGAGCCTTGTTTGATGCAGACGGCAAAATCATCGAATATCAGGGGGTCGGGCGGGACATCACCGAACGAAAACGCGCCGAAGATGCCCTCCTGCAAAGCGAAACCTATCTCCGTTCACTGGTCGATTCACAAACCGCCTTTAACGTCCGGGTGGATATGGAAGGCAAATTTTCGTATTGCAATCGGCGCTATGAAGAAAAATTCGGCTGGTTTGCCCCCTCGCTGATTGGCATGTCATCCTTAGCGATGGTGCTGCCTGAAGACCATTACAAAGTAGAGGAAGCTGTCGCCTATTGTTTAAATAACGTGGGCAGTCCGGTGCAGGTCGAAATCCGCAAACAAACAGCATACGGCGGGCATCTCTGGACAATCTGGGAATTCATTGCCATTCAAGATAAAAATGGCGAAGTCAAAGAAATTCAATGTGTGGGGTTCGACATCACCCGTCAGAAACAGGCTGAAGAAGCGCTCCGCAGAAGTGAACAGCGCTACCGCCAGATGTTTGAACTGCACGGCTTACCCAAGTTGATTCTTGACCCCGGCGCAGGCCACATCCTCGACGCGAATCCTGCCGCCGCCCAGTTTTATGGCTACACGGTGGAGACGCTCAAAACCCTGTCCATTTTTGACATCAACCTGTCGCCCATCCACGAAGTCAAGGCAAAAATGGCAAAAGCTGCCACGCAGGAAATGCTCTCCTGCCAGTTCATCCATCGCAGCGCCAACGGCAACCCCTGTGATGTTGAAGTTTTTACCGGCCCCATCGAAATCGAGGGGCGGCAGCGCCTGTACTCTATCGTCACCGACATTACCGAAAAAGAACGCGCTAAAAAAGCCCTGCAAGAAGCCCACGATTCGCTCGAACATCGGGTCATCGAACGCACCGCCGAACTGGAAAAAGTCAAAAATCGGATTGAAGCTATTTTTAACCATAGTGGCGACGGCATCCTGCTGCTGGACATTCATCGTGGTATCCAGCAGGCCAACTACGCCTTCGATTCGATGTTTGGGGTGGACGAAAATAGCTATTTTGGCGCGGAACTGTCGGCGTTTTTTGCCCCAGAAAACACCGCAGCGCTTGAAAAAACCATTCAGGATGTAGCGGCAACCCATCAAAATCAGCACCTAGAGGTTCGCGCCCAACGTACCGACGGCACACCCTTTGATGTCGAAATTAGTATTGCCCCGGTCAACCGTTCGAATCACTCCGTTTTTAATCTGGTGTGCATCATCCGGGACATTACCGAACGCAAACAAGCCCAGCAAGCAATTGCGGAAGAACGTAACCTGCTGCGTACCCTCATTGATGCCATCCCCGATTACATCTATATTAAAGATATTCAGCATCGGATGGTGCTAAACAACGCTGCCCATGCCGCCGCATTGAAACTTAGCACGCCAAGTGAGGCGGTGGGCAAAACGGACTTCGATTTTTTCCCGGAAGCAATGGCAGCAAATTTCTATTATGATGAAAAAATGCTCTTGCACACGCAAAAATCTGTCGTCAATATCGAAGAACGCTCGTTGGGTCAACACGGGCAGGAAATCTGGGCGATGACCAGCAAAGTCCCGCTTCGCAACCTCAACGGCGAAATCATCGGCTTGGTTGGCATCACCCGCGACATCAGCGAACGCAAAGCCCAAGAAGCCGCCATCCGCGAAAGTGAAGAACGTTACCGCACCACGCTTGCCGCCATGTCCGAAGGCATTGTCGTACAGGAAAAATCGGGCGCGATTCGTTTGTGTAATGCCGCCGCCGAACAGATTCTTGGTCTCTCTGCCGACCAGATGATGGGGCGCACCTCGATTGACCCGCGCTGGCAGGCCATTCATCCCGATGGCTCGCCCTTTCCCGGCGAAACCCACCCCGCCATGCTCACACTCCAAACCGGACAACCGCAGTCCAATGTAATCATGGGGGTGCATAAACCAGATGGGGCGCTGACATGGATTCTGATTAATTCCCAACCGCTCACCACCCCCGACGACCCGATTCCCTATGCGGTGGTGGCGACCTTTACGGACATCACCGAACGCAAACTCTCCGAAGAAGCGCTCGAGCAAAAACACCTCACCGAGTTAGAAATGCAGTTCTACCTCAAATCGCTCCACCAGATGAGCATTGAAATTGCCCGCAGCCAGACTCTGGATGAATTTTATAAACAAACGGTTGAACTGGGGCTGACTCATTTTGGCTTTGAGCGCATGGGGCTGCTGCTGTATGACCCCATCACCGGCGAGGTGGTTGGTACGTATGGCACAGACAAAGAGGGGAATTTGGCGGCGGAACACCATCTGCGCTTTCAACCCAGCCAACTGACGGGCATCCTCCAGAAATCCGTTGAACGGACAGAGCGTTTTGCCTTCCATGAAAAGGCTGAACTCTTTGCCAATTTTGAACCCATCGGCACAGGCCAGAATGCGGCGGCGGCCCTCTGGAATGGCGAACTGCTCGGTTGGCTAGCCGTCGATAATGCGGTGTCTCACCACCCCATAAGTCAGGCTAAACTGGATATTCTGGCGCTCTACGCCCTCACCATTGGCTCGCTGTTGGCACGTAAACGGGCGGAATTTGCCCTACGCGAAAGTGAATCACGCTACCGTCTGCTGGCGGAAAATGTTAAAGATGTGATTGTCAAATTTACCCCCGATGGCCTCCGTACCTTCGTCACCCCGTCAATCTACGATTTGTTAGGGTATCACCCTGAAGAACTCATCGGACGACTGGTGATTGAAGTTATCCACCCCGATGACCGTCAAAAACGGCAAGAAGTAATGTGGGAAGCCCTCACATCGGGCGCAGCATTCTTTAATATCACCCAGCGGATGCAGCACAAAGATGGTCACTTTATCTGGGTCGATGTGACCAATACCATTGTTCGAGATGAGCAGGGTAAGCCAATTGAAGTCATCGGTGTGATCCATGACATCACCGAACGCAAAAATTCCGAAGATGCCCTGCGGGAAAGTGAAGAAAAATTCCGCCAACTCATCGAATCGGCTCCCATCGCAACTGTCATCACTGACCAGAACGGTCTCATCATTTTGGTCAACAAAGAGGTCGAAAATCGCTTTGGCTATACTCGTGCCGAACTCATCGGGCAAGCCATTGAAATTCTTGTCCCCAATGATCTCCGAACCAAACACATCAGCAACCGCAAGGACTTCCTCAAAACGGGTATTAATCGTAAACATGGTCTGATGGAGCTTGCTGCCCGCCGCAAAGATGGCAGCGTCTTTCCCGCTGATATTCAACTCAGCCATATTGATATGACTCCCAACAACATGGTGATGATCTTTATTATTGATGTCACCCAGCGCAAACAGGCCGAAGAATCGCTCAAACAAGCACTTGCCCACGAAAAAGAACTGGGCGAACTCAAATCGCGCTTTGTCTCGATGGCCTCCCACGAATTTCGGACTCCGCTTGCCACCATTCTTGCTACCACCGAAACCCTGACCATTTATCGGGACAAAATGAATACCGAACAAATCAACCTGCGGCTGGATAAAATTCGTCAGCAGGTAAACTACATGAAAAATATCATGGATGATGTGCTGCAACTTGCCCGTATTCAAGCCGGACGGGTGGAATTTAAACCCACCGACGGTGATCTGGATGCTCTCTGCCTGCAAATCATCGAAGAATTCGACAGTCAGGCCGACACTCAAGGGCGCATCCGCTACACCTGTCCCACAACCCCGCTTATCTTTAACTTTGATGAACGGCTGATGCGCCATATCCTCAGCAATCTCATTTCTAACGCGCTCAAATATTCTGGCAAAGAAAAGCCGGTTTTCTTAGATATAACGGACACAGAATCCCAAGTGACTTTGACCATCCAAGACCAAGGAATTGGCATTCCCCCCGATGATCTCAAGCATCTTTTTGAACCCTTCCACCGTGCAACCAATGTTGGCACCATTTCGGGAACAGGCTTGGGGTTGAGCATCGCAAAACAGGCCGTTGACCTGCATCAAGGGACGATTGCACCGGAGAGTCAAGTTGACTTGGGTACAAAATTTATCGTAAGATTGCCAAAAGGAAGAGGGTAGCGCCATATGGCAAAAATTTTGATGATTGAAGACGAAGATCAAATCCGTGAGGAAGTCATGGATTGGCTCATGTTTGAAGGTTACGAGGTGGTGGGGGCTGCCAACGGACGCTTGGGCTTAGAAGCCGCTGAACGTGAATATCCTGACCTGATTATTTCGGATATTAATATGCCCGAAATGGACGGCTATAATGTTCTATTGGAGGTGCGCTCGAACCCGGTCTTGAGCCATATCCCGTTCATCTTTTTAACCGCCCACGATACCCACGACGCATACCGCGCTGGCATGGAGATGGGCGCAGACGATTACCTGACCAAACCGTTCACCCATACCGAAGTCCTCAGTGCGATTCGCGCCCGCCTGCAAAAACAATCGCAGCAAAAAGAGTATGTAAATCAACAACTTGACACGCTGGATAAAGTCTTGGAGGAAGAACGCGCCAAACGCCTCGTCAAATCGCGCTTGGTTGCCATGTTCTCCCACGATTTTCGCAATCCCCTTGCCGTGATTCTTTCCTCTGCAACCTTGATGCAAAAATATGAGGATCGGATGGACTCTGACCAGCGACAAAACAAATTATCGCGGATTGTATCTTCGGTAGAACAACTGATGCAAATGCTGGATGATATGCTGGTGGTTGCCGAAATGGAAAGCGGACGATTTGAAGCCAACCCCGAAAATCTCGATTTGACCGCGCAGGTTGAAAATATCGTGGATGAATTTCGTGCCATCAAAGGTGAGACCTGCCAGATTCGGTTCGAGTCTTCCGTCCAGAAGCGTGTGAAGTTAGACCCCAAACTGCTCCGTCAGATGACCGCCAACCTGATTTCCAACGCCATCAAATATTCGCCGGACGGGGGCGAAGTCAAAGTCAAAATCGCTGGCGGGGAGGGCGAAATTGTCTTGCTGGTGCAGGACAACGGCATCGGCATCCCCGACGAGGCGATGTCCTCCCTGTTTACCCCGTTTTTTCGGGCGACCAACGCCAAAAATTTGCAAGGTACGGGTTTGGGGTTGGCGATTGTCAAAGAAGCGGTTGACCTGTGCGGGGGCGAAATTGATGTCACCAGCCAAGTGGGGCAGGGGTCACAATTTCGGGTGCGCCTGCCTAGCCCATGAGTTTAAGAACGGCGGGTTCACTTCGCGGCTTTCATGCCCCTCACCTTTCCAAAAATCCCAGAATCGCCTGTGCTGTGTTGGGGGCATGTTTGCCAAACAACATCGTGATGTGGTTGCCCGTCACTTCTTGGTACACACAATTTTTAAGATGCTGCCGCGTTTGCTGTGCGCCTTCTTCGGTAATAATTGGCGGCGTTCCCGCAGGCCCGACTCCTTCCGGCGCACGCAGTAGAATCGCGGGTTGTTCGACGCGGGACATCACCGCAGGCCAATCAAGGCTCAACACACCCTCCACTGCTTCCGCGATATTATGTGGTTTGCAGCGCGAACGCACCGCCCCGTTGGGCAGCATTTCCACGTCGGCACGATAATAATTTTCAAGGCCAGCATCCCAGAATCCGTCATGAAAATAGGCGGAATTTTTCACGGTGTTTAAATACACCTCCCATGTTGGCACTTCCAGTTCCAGCCGTGCCAGCGAGGGTTTAATCAGGTCACGCACTTGGGGATGCAAAATGCCCGCGTCCATCAAAACCATCTTTTTCACCCGTGCGGGGTAATGCGCCGCAATATACAGCGTCAGCAGCCTGCCAAAAGAATGCCCCCCCAGCGTCACCTGTTCCAACCCCAGCGCATCCAGCATCCCCACGATATCGCGGGCATGATCAGCCATTGTGTAACCGGTCATGGGTTGGTCGCTCAAACCCCGTCCGCGCAAATCCACCGACAAAAAATGTGTCTGTTGTTGCAATCCCGCCTGCGCGAGTCCGTCAAAGGAGTGAGCGTTGGCGGTCAGCCCGTGCATGAGGAGCAGCGTTTCGCCATCCCCGTCATAATCCAGATAATGAAGTTGTATCGCATTCGTTGAAATAAATTTTTTCATTGTAAAATCCTCTATGCTCAAAAAATGTTTTCTAACAAATCCGGGGCAGCAGTTCCCCCGTCGGTAAATCCACCACCCGTTTTGCACCAATCCGGGTACGGGTCAGCACCACGCCGGGATGTTCCGCCACCACCCGCCCAATCACCGCCGCCTGTGCGCCAAGCGGGGTGTGTTGCATCACAGTTAAGAGGGAATCAGCATGAGTCGGCGGCACAATCGCCACCAATTTGCCTTCGTTCGCCACGTAAAATGGGTCTAAGCCGAGCATCTCACAGGCACTTTGCACCGCCCCATTCACGGGAACCGCCGCTTCATCAAATTCTATCCCCACCTGCGAAGCGCCCGCCAGTTCGTTTAGCACCGCCGCCAAGCCGCCGCGTGTGGCATCCCGCAGACAGTGAATATCGGGTGTCACCGCCAGCATGGTTTGGACAAGCGGATACAAAGAGGCCGTATCGCTGGTAATCACGGTGTCAAAGGCCAAGCCCTCCCGCACTGACATGATTGCCATGCCATGATCGCCCAAACTGCCGCTGACCAGCACCACATCCCCGACTTGAGCGCGGGTTGCCGCAATTTCTACCCCATCGGGAATCAGTCCGATGCCTGTCGTGTTGATATACAACCCGTCACCGTGTCCTTTGTTGACCACCTTCGTATCCGCCGCGATGATCTGCACCTTCGCAGCGCGGGCCGCCTCCGCAAAACTTGTCATGATGCGCCCCAGATCATCCATCGGCAGCCCTTCTTCAAGGATGAATCCGGCTGTCAGATACAGGGGAACTGCCCCACTCATTGCGAGGTCATTTACTGTCCCGTTGACCGCCAATTCCCCGATATTCCCACCGGGGAAAAACAAGGGCTGAATCACAAAACTGTCGGTGGTCATGGCAAGCCGCGCCCCCGCCAAATCAAACCGTGTTGAATCACCCCATTGACGGAGCAGGTCATTTTGCAAAAGCGGGGCAAACAAATGGGTAATTAAATCGTGGGTCATTTTGCCACCACTGCCATGTCCCAGCACCACCGTCGGATAATTGCGAAGCGGAGCCGGGCATGTCCAACCGCTTAAATCTAGGGAGGGTTTTTCGGTCATTGTGGGTTACTTTCCTTGAGTCGTCCATACCGGTAATAGGCCGCGCACGCCCCTTCCGATGATACCATCGTTGCGCCGAGTGGATTTTGCGGGGTACAGGTGGTGCCAAAAGCGGAACAGTGAATCGGCTTTTTGACCCCTTTGAGAATTTCCCCGCTTATACACAAGGGCGATTCCTGTGTGACAATCGCGGCGGCTTCGGGGAAGCGGGTTTCGGCATCATAGTCGGCATAGGCATCACGTAACCGATAGCCACTCATCGGAATCACCCCGATTCCGCGCCATTTGCGGTCTGTGAGGGTGAACACGGCTTCCACCAACTGTTGTCCGGCGGTGTTGCCTTCACGGGTAACAGCCCGCGCATAGGCATTTTCGACCTCCGCCCGTCCCGATTCCAACTGCTGCACCGCCATTAAAATACCGCGTGCAAGGTCAACCGTTTCAAACCCCGTCACCACCATCGGCACAGGATATTTTTTGACCAGCAGTTCATATTCCCAGTACCCCATCACGGCGTTGACATGCCCCGGCGCGAGAAACGCATCCACCTTTACATCTTCCGCTTCCAACAGCGCAGCCAGAATCGGTGGAACGCACACATGCGACACCAGAATCGAGTAATTGGTTAAGCCCAAGCGTTTCGCCTGATACACCGACATGGCGTTGGCGGGGGCGGTGGTTTCAAAGCCTACCGCAAAAAAAACCACCTGCTTATCGGGATGGGCGCTGGCAAGTTTGACCGCATCCAAGGGCGAATAGACCACCCGCACATCGCCTCCCTGCGCTTTGACACTGAACAAATCGCCCTTGGAACCCGGCACGCGCAACATATCGCCATAGGAGGTAAAAATCACATTGGGGGATTGGGCAATCGCAACGGCTTTGTCCACCAATTCTAGCGGGGTCACACATACCGGACAGCCCGGCCCATGAATCAAGCTGATTTCGGGGGGCAGCAGTGAATCAATCCCGCTTTTGAGAATGCTGTGAGTCTGCCCGCCGCAGACTTCCATCAGCGTCCATGGGCGTGTCACGGTTTGGGCAATCTGCGCTAGAATCTGATGGGTCAAGTCGCCATCGCGGTATTCGTCAAGATATTTCATGGGTCATCCCTTGTTGAGATTCATTGTTGTTAAGGTTTGCGGCGGCAACCATCGCCTGCCCAAGCGCCAACCCGCCATCATTTGGCGGAAGCTGCCGATGGGTATACACGCGAAAACCCGCCGATTCGAGCAAAAAAACGGTTTTGCTGAGCAGGGTCACATTCTGAAAAACTCCACCGCTTAACGCCACTTCGTTCAGCGCATAATCTTGGGACAGGCGTTGACAGGTGGTCAGAATCCAGTGGGCAATCGTGTGATGAAAGCGCCCCGCAAGCACAGAAGTTGCGACACCCGCCCGTTTTTCCGCCAGAATTGCGCCCAACACCACGGCAGGATGGCCTTCAAACGGATAGATTTCCTCTGCCCTTGCATCGGTGACCGCTTCCAATTCAATCGCGGCTTGGCCTTCATAACTGGTATGCGAACAAATCCCCAGCAGCGCGGCAACCGCATCAAACAAACGTCCCATGCTGGAGGTGTAGGGTGTGTTGATGCCGCGTGCCATTTGCTGTTCCAGCAGGCGATAGTCGGTTTCATTTCCCCCCTGTAGAAAGGAGAGCGCATCGGTCAACCCACCCGCCAGCAAATAAGCCGCCGCGATTCGATGTGGGTGTTTCGTGGCAGCATCCCCGCCCGGTAACGGCATGGGGGTTAAATGCGCCGCCCGTTCAAAACCTGCATAATCTGCAATCAGAAATTCCCCACCCCAGATGGTGCCATCTGTGCCATAGCCTGTGCCATCAAAACACACGCCAATCACGGGTGTATCCCCCGCATGATGATTGTCCGCCAGACAAGCGGCAAGATGCGCGTGATGATGCTGCACCGCCACACAGGGCAAATGCTCAGCCCGTCGCAGCGCATAGCGGGTGGAAAAATAATCCGGGTGCAGGTCATGGGCAAGCACTTGTGGGGAAATCCGAAAGAGCTTTTCAAAATGTGCGATTGTTGATTCAAAGGCTTGCAAGGTCTGGTAGTCGCCCAGATCACCCAGATGTGGACTCAAAAAGGCAAGGTGTTGGTGAGCCAGACAAAAGGTATTTTTGAGTTCTGCCCCCACCGCCAGAATCGGCGGAACAGCGCGGGGCAAATCCAAAGGGGCGGGGGCATAGCCACGTGAACGGCGCAATATCAGGGGGGTATCTGCCACCACCCGCACCACCGAATCATCCACTCGCTGATGAATTTCGCGGTTATGCAGCAAAAACGCATCGGCAATTTCTCCCAATGCCGTCAGCGCGTCGTGGTTGTCGGTCACAATCGGTTCGCCTGCCCGGTTGCCACTGGTCATCACTAACGGTGGCATGTCCTGTTCAAAAATGAGGTCGTGCAGGGGGGTATAGGGCAGCATCACCCCTAAATGTTTTTGACGCGGCGCAACCGCTTCTGCCAGAGGCAACCCATCATCCCGCTTTTGCAACAACACAATCGGACTGGTGGGTGAAGTCAGCAGCGCGGATTCGGCGTCATTGACCCCACAATATTGCTGAATTTGCGCCAGATTTGCCATCATCACAGCAAGGGGTTTATCAGGACGGTGTTTTCGCGTCCGTAATTTTTGCACCGCCTCTGTATGGGTGGCATCACACGCCAGATGAAACCCGCCTAACCCCTTAATCGCCAGAATCCACCCTTCGCGCAGCAGTTGTCTCGCGGTCTGGATAGCATTTTCATCCTCAAAAGAATTTTTGGGTGGGTCACAGACCACGCCCCTACAATTTTCGACCAACCAGACACGCGGGCCGCAAACCGCACAGGCCGTTGGTTGGGCATGAAAACGCCGATTCATCGGGTCATGATATTCCGCCGCACATGCGCCACACATAGGAAACGCTGCCATTGTGGTGGCAGGGCGGTCATAGGGCATGGCCTGGATAATCGTGTAGCGTGGCCCGCAGTTGGTACAGTTGATAAAAGGATAGTGATAACGTGCGTTCTGCGGGTCATGGAACTCGCGGCGACAATCTGCACACAACGCCATATCCGCCGCAACAGGTTGGGCTTCTCCAGCAATTTCGGCGCTGTGGCGGATGGCAAAAGTGGTCAAATTTTCCGGTTCACAATCGGTCACATGGATTTGATGAACCACAGCGCGGGGCGGTGGGATGGTTTGGAGGGCAGTTAAAAAAGCACTCAAGCAGTCTGCCGCGCCTTCCACCTGAATGACCACCCCCGCCGAGGTATTTTGTACCCATCCGGTCAGGTGATGCTGGTGAGCAAGCTGATAGACAAAAGGACGGAAACCGACCCCCTGTACAATGCCCGTAATATGAATGTGCTTCCCCGGCATCGGTCTATTTCTGATGATGGCTGACCTGCGTATACAACCATTCCGCCCACGCATCCACCCCTTCGCCGGTGGTGCAGGAAATCGGGAAGGAAATCACGCCGGGGTTTAGCATTTGCACCCCTTGAATGAAATACGCCATGTTGAATTTGAAGTAGGGCAGGACATCAATTTTGTTGATAATCAGCGCATCCACCCCGCGATACATCGGCGGATATTTATAGGGTTTGTCATCGCCTTCGGGAACACTCGCAATTAAAACACTGATATGGGTTCCCAATTTAAAATTCGACGGGCAAATGAGATTCCCGACATTTTCGACAATCAGCAGGTCAATCGCGTCAAGGGGCAGCACCTCCAATGCCTGCGAGAGCATCACCGCGTCCAGATGGCAATTTCCGCCCGTGTTGACCTGTACGGATTGAATCCCTGCTTCGGCAGCACGGTCAGCGTCAATCGTCGTCGCAATATCACCGTCCACCATACCCAGACGCAGCCGGTTTTTGAGCCGTTCTTGGGTAGCGACAATCGTACTGGTTTTGCCCGATCCCGGTGAGGACATGATGTTCACCCCGAACACCCCGTGAGCATCCAGCATCCTCCGATTGGCGGCAGCGAGGTGGTCGTTCGCGGAAAGAATTTCTTCAACCACCGGTACTTTAATGACGTTCATAACTGTTCCCTTTTTTCTAGCATCACATTATTTCCCCTGTTTGACCCATCCAGTGACGCACCCCAAACATGAAATACGGATAATGCACGGACGGCATCTGCGGAGCGTGCCGTCCCTACCACCGAAACCGTAGGGACGCGATACATCGTGTCCGCGAAAACATATCCGTCTTACTTTATTAAACGGCATTCACCCGGAAGAAAAACTAAAACGGGAAAATTCATTCTATCGACTCCGCTTCCTCACCGAGTTCTTCTGCCAACTGCCCCATTTCGCGGAGCAGTTCAAGGGTGCGGAAGGCTTCTTCTTCATCCACTTTGCTGATGGCAAATCCGACATGAATCAGGGTGTAATCGCCTACCTGCGGATTTTCGAGATAGGCAAGGCAGGTTTCTTTGACGACTCCGCCAAAATCTACCCGCCCCATCAACAGACCATCGGTCTCATAAATTTCCGTAATTTTGCCCGGAATCGCTAAACACATACGCTCATTCCATTCATGCTGGTTCAGGGGTGGTCGGCTCAATCGCAATCGATTCCAGCCGAAATTCTTCGCCCTGTGTAATTTTGACCTGCTGACTGCCACAAAACGGACACATCAATTCGCCCGGCGCGGGTTGGTAGGACTGTTCGCACACCAGACACACCATCGCCATCGGAATCCGTTGAAAATGCAATTGTGCGCCTTCGGCAAGGGTGTCACGGCTGATGATGTCCCAGTAATATTGCACCGAGTCATCTACCATTGTGGATAAACTGCCCATGACCAGATAAATATCGGTGATACGCCGTGCATCTGCCGCGTTTGCATACCGCAGGGCAATCTCAAGGATGCTTTGGGTCACAGGGAATTCATGCACAGGTCAGCCAAGCCTCTTTAAGTTTACCTTACCATGAAGCTGGCCTGTCCTCATCTGGCATCCTTACTCAAATTCCCTTCCAATTGTCATGAAATGATGCAAAAGGAGGATGAATTTCAGCCAGGAAATTTTTGAAGCAGGGCTGGGGAATGGTCGTGATGGACGCGAGGCTTCGCGTCCGTTTTTAATCGCGTAGCACCGATTGTAAATCCTGATAAAACGAGGCCGCTTGAATCGGTTTGGGGAAAAAAGCATCAAAGCCTGCTGCCAAGGCTTCCTCCGCCACCACGGGTGTATGATAGGCGGTCATGGCGACGGCGGGGATGTGCTGTGTATGCGGATTCTGGCGTAAAATATCCAGCAAGTCCCAGCCATTCATGCCGGGTAAGTCGAGGTCAATTAGAATCAAATCGGGGGTGGTTTGGTCAACAATTTCAAGCGCTTCTTCTGCATTGAGGGCAGCCACAGACGGCGCATGATGATAATTGAGAATGCTTTGCAGCAACACAATGCTGTCCATTTGGTCTTCCACAATCAAAATCATCTGCATGGCTTACTCCTGACGATTTAATTCGCGCTGAATGTCTTGGGCAAGGGTGGCAACTTGAATCGGTTTGCTTAAATACCCTGTGAATCCGGCTTGCAGCACCCGTTCCTCATCGCCTGCCATCGCGTGGGCGGTTAAAGCAATAATCGGCAGGGTGGCAAAATCGGGCAGTTCTCTTAATTTCTGGTGTAATGCCCATCCGTCCATGTGTGGCATTGATAAGTCGAGCAAAATAAAATCGGGTCGGATGACCTGTGCTTTGGTCAGCCCTTCGTTCCCATCGGCGGCAGGATGGACTTCGGCCCCGTGATATTGCAGCACGAGGCTCACCAGATTCAGGTTGTCAGATTCGTCATCCACCACCAGAATGCGCTTCCCACTAAAAACCCCGTCCCCCATGCGTTACAATCCCCCTTGTTTTACGGCTGCATCCACCAACGGCAATGTCACGGTGAAGGTCGTGCCTTCGTTGCGTTTGCTCTGTACTTGAATCTGCCCATCCATTAAGCGCACCAAGTCGCGGGTGATGGCTAACCCCAAGCCTGTCCCGCCATATTCGCGGGTTGAGCTGCCGTCGACCTGCTGGAAGGCATCAAAAATTTTATCCTGTGCATGAACCGGAATCCCGATGCCCGTATCACTCACCGCAATTTGCCACTGGCTGTCCTTACGCTGGACATTGAGCGAAATTGACCCGACTTTGGTGAATTTAAACGCATTCGAGAGCAAATTGACGATGATTTGTTCCAGCCGTTTTTCGTCCGCAAGAATGGTGGCTGGCACATCTGGCGCGAGGGTGGTGGTAAAGGTTAAATTTTTCTGCGCGGCAAGGCTTTGCATCTGAGCCGAAATATTGTGAACCAACTTTGGCACGTCCACCGGTTTTTTGACCAGTTCGACCCGCCCCGCTTCAATCCGTGAGAGGTCTAAAATATCATTGATGAGCGCCAGCAAACGCACACTGTTATCACGGACACGGGTCATCTGGTCACGCTGTCTGTCCGTCAAGGGGTCGCCCAACATGCCGAGCAGAATCACATCCGTAAACCCGATAATTGCGTTAAGGGGCGTGCGGAGTTCGTGGCTCATATTGGCTAAAAACATGCTTTTCATCTGGTTCGCGGCAAGGGCAGCCTGTTCCGCCCGTTTACGCTCCTGCACTTCTTCCATCAGTTGTTCTTCGCGCTGGCGCAGTTGGGCGGTCATGGTGTTAAACGCCTTGCCCACCCGCACCAATTCCCGTCCGCCGTGCGGCCTGACCTGATGCGACCAATCGCCTTTGGCAATGCCCCCGGCGGCATCAGAAAGTTCGGTCAGCGCTCCGGTAATCGTGCGGCTGATGACCAGCGCCAAAATTGTCCCCACAATCACCGCTACCCCTGCGACCAGCAACCCGCGTTCTTGGGTATCTTGAATTTTTTGATTGAGCGTCTCCGTAGAAAATTCTACGCTGGCGACCCCCACACTGTCCCGTCCGATTTTGACAGGTTGCGCGGCGACCAATTTGTCTGACTCCCAATCGTAGATAATGTCATCGTCGTTCAAAACGTCTTGAGCAAAGGGGTCAGGCTCAAGCCCGAAACGCAGGGGATTGTCCTGCTGCGTTTCGGCGACCAAGCGCCCGTCTGCGTCGTACACCCGCGCTACAAATCCCGTATTCTCAAATTCCAGCACAATCTGTTCTATCGAATCCACGTCAAGATTATAGAGGGCGTTGGCGGAGCTTTCTTCCATGACGTTCAGCGCGAGTTCGGCTTGCTGCTCAAGTTCATTTTGGAAAGTTTCCTGCTCCCGCCGCAGCGAAAGCAGGGTGACACTCACTACCGCCAGCACGACCAGCACAATCATGGTCAGTGTTAAACGCACTGCCAATGACCAGCGATGCCAGTTCAGGTAGTTTTTCATCATTCAGCTTGTTGCCCTTGTACCAATTCGTAAATACGCCGCATGTCCTCGATGGCCTGTTCAATTCCATCGGGGAATTCGTCCAATTGGCTGGTCAGCATGGTTTCTAGCACGGCTTGCCCGGCTTCCGATTCATCCATTTCGGTGAATACGCGGGTGATGCCCGCCAGCAATTCGGCATCTATGCCCGGTTTGACCAAGCCCACCTGACGCGGAATCGGCTGGGTTTCATCCAGAATTTTAATCTGGTCGAGCGTTTCTTGCGGCAGTTCCTTCAGCGACTCGTTGTCCACGACCCCTGCTTCAACCCGTCCGCTAATCACCCATTGGAGTGTGTTTTCATCATCAAAGCTAAACACATACCCCACTTCCTCTGCGGCAACGGTTTCTTCAGGATTTTCGCGTGCCACTACGGTAAAATCGGCTTCGAGCAAGTGCGCCAACGGCACCATATATCCACTGGTAGAAAAGGGATTATCCAAGGCGACGAGGTTGCCTTTTAAATCATCCAACGAATCGAACTCGCTGGAAGCCAGGGTGAAAAACACCGAGTAATATTCCGCCACGCCATCAAACCAGCGACGAATAAACGGGGTCGCTCCACTCTGGTCGCTCACGGTCATCACCGGATAGAGGCTGTCAAAATAGACATCGACTTCGCCGTTTTTCATCCATTCCGCCATCGTTTCAAGGTCAGGTGCAACCTTGACCTCGCCGCGTGTCACGCCAAATTCGCTTAAATTGGCAGCTAAGTAATCGGCAACCGGTTGGGTGTACCCCACCGCTTCTTCTACATCGTCCGAGACTTCGCCGACCACAATCACTTCTTGAACGGCTGATTCGACCACTGCTGTTTCAGTGGCTTCGGGTGTGTTTTGGGTTTCTTCGTTGTCTTCGTCTTCATTGGTACAGCTGACCAATGCCAGTAGCAAAATCAGGAGCAAAAATTTGAGTTTCATGTCTTCCCCACTATGGTAAATACAACCTTACTAACTCTCTAGTATAGGTGAAAATGAGAATTTGCGTTGTGAAAAAGATTTGAAATTACCCCAAAAGGCGCATAGCCCTGGCGGTTAGGCCGTGCGTGGTGAGGAAAAATAGCGAAGTTGTATCCTCACACAGCGGCTCAAAAAAATACCCCACCCTCATCTCCTGTCCCATGCTGTCGGGAAGGAGGGCGGGTGGGGTCAAAAATACTCACCAAAACGATATGTGAAAGTGAGTTACCTTATTTTGTGATTTGTACCGTTAGGCATTTACGCGGGTCAGCCTCAGTCGAGTCCAACTGTACCTTGTTGGTTTGAAACCACTGAGTCGCCGCGCTGAGGACACCGGGCCGCAGGGTCTCAAAGATTTCTGGTCGGTTGGGCGCGTTCAGCCGATCCAAGAAAATGACCTGCACTCCAGCGGTGTCAAAACGCACCCCGCCGAGACTCGACTCTGCTTCTAAAAGTTGAACCGCGTGGTTTAAACGTTCAAAAGCATGACTCAACAGCACTGGCAGAGAATCGTTGGACGGTCTTTTATAAATGTAGGCCAGACCCGCCTGCCCGTAACGTTCATCGAACACATAATCCGCCTCATGTCCGATGAGCAGCACACTGGGCCCATTTTTGACATGGCGATAATCTGCCACATCAATGAGCAGTTCCGGCAGCAAACGCTGTTGAATCCAGCGATGGAACACCGGAATCAGCGCGTCGGAGTCAAAAGGGACATTTCCCTGAATAAATTGTTTGACACTAAACCTTTTCATTTTGCGCTCCCAAAGTGAGGAGGGTCGGGGTGGCACTCAAGCGCGATTCGCATTCATGGCACGCCTCAAGGAACAAACGGGCTTCTTCAATCTGGCGGTAAGCCACCGCATGGGTAAATTCAGTGGGGGGATTTTCATGCCGATTGAAGAAATATTGGGCGAATTTGCCTTTGGCGTATTTATCAAAGAACAATTCGGTCTCATAAAAGCGGGTTTTGAATTCCGCCACAATCTGGTGAGGTTCGCTGCCAACGATAAAATTGCGGGCGCGAATGAGGGCGCGGGCTGCCAGCAACATCGCCTGATATGCGTGGGCATCTGCCGCTTCAAAGTCACCTTCGTCCAGCGCCACCAGTGCTTCAAAATGGCGCGATTCCGCCCGTGTAATTTCCATTGAAAACAGCGAAACCACTTCGCCCGCACATTCCCCGATTCCAATGTCGTTGATCGAATATACCCGCGCATCGCCCCAATCGGTGAATAATTCGGGCTGTTCCTCAATGGTGGGCAAACTCACATAGGGGTCGAGCATGGCCTTAATTTCGACGCGCCCAAGGCGTTTAATCCATGTTTGGAAGTTTTCGCCGCGTTCCCGTTCGGTGGCGTAGCGCCGTGTAATCACATCCAGCACATCCGGCACGCGCTTGGCGGGAACTGCGCCCACCGCTAGGCCAAAACTACCCGCGTTTTCTTCCCACTGCCCACCCAAGACGAGTTGGAAATGCGGCACTTTATGATTTCCTGCGCGGCGGCTGTTGCCAAAAAAGCCAATATCCGCCACATGATGCTGACCGCAGGAATTGAAGCACCCGCTGACCTTAATCCGTAAATCTTTGACCGCTTCTGGCAGACTGGCATTTTGCGCGGCAAGGCGTGTTCGCAGTTCGCGGGACAACCCCCGTGACGAAGCAATGCCCAGTTTGCAGGTATCCGTACCGGGGCAGCTGGTAATATCAAGAATCGTGCCTGCACCGGGTTCACTCAATCCGGCCTGACGCAGCGCGGCATACACGGCGGGTAAATGCTCATTGGCGACCCAGCGCAGCACGATATTTTGTTCGACGGTGGTACGAATATTGTCGCCCACATACAAACGGGCAATATCCGCCAGCGCATAGGCTTGGTCGGAGGTCAAATCGCCCAACGGCAAATTCAGCGTGATGACACTGTAACCGGCCTGACGTTGGGCATAGACATTCGTTTGCAGCCACTCCTCATAGTGTTCGTCCAGCACAGGTACGGGTTGTTCACTGAGGGCGGCTTCGGGGGAATTTTTAAAATCTTCTATCGTGCCTACATAGTCAGCCCAGCGTGCATCGGGGGGCAGCACCTTGAGTTCTTCTTCGACCAAACGGCGGAATTCCTCAATCCCCACCGATTCGACCAGAAATTTAATGCGAGCGCGATTGCGGTTGCGTTTTTCGCCTAAACGGGCAAAGACCCGTGCGACGGCTTGTGAGAGGGGCAAAATTTCTTCCTCTGTGGCAAAGTCCACCAGCACCCGCGCTTGATAGGGGATTGTGCCTAGCCCTCCCCCGACGAACACCGTGAAGCCGCGTTTGCCATCCTTGACCCGCGCTAAAAAGCCTAAATCGTGCATTTTCACCAGACCGCAGGCGTGTTGTTCGCAGCCAGAAAAAGCGACTTTAAATTTGCGCCCAAAATCCTGCGTGTCGTCGTGACGCAGCAGAAAATGAAATAGCGCATCGGCATAGGGGCTGACATCAAAGCCTTCGTCGTTGCAAACACCCGCCAACGGGCAGGCGGTGATGTTACGAACCGAATTACCGCACGCTTCAATGGTGGTAATGCCTACCGCCGCCAAGCGCCGCATTAAATCGGGGGTGTCCTCAATATGAACATAGTGGAGTTGAAAATCTTGGCGGGTGGTGACATGCAAAATCCCATCCGAATATTCATCGGCAAGTTCCGCCAGCACTTCCAACTGTTCCACCGACAACCCACCGTAAGGAACTTTGATGCGCTGCATTCCCGGCGCATCCCAGATCGTATCTGGCCCTTTGGTGGGAACGGCGGGAAAAGCCAATTTTTGAATCTGGGTGCCGTCGTCACGCTGTCCATTATCATAGCGCTGTCCATATACACCACGCCGCAGACGGGTTTCGGCAAAGACTTTTTCATCGAGTTTATTTTGCTGGCGTAGCGCGATTTGCCCCTCAAAAATATCAATTTCGTGGGTGTGTTCTGCGTCGATCTGGCCTTCTAAAGTGTGTTTCCAAGTGGTCATCTCTACTCCAATACTCCAACTAAGGTGGTATTTTCAACCTGTATATCCTGTGGCACGAACCAATCCATGCCCAGACTCCGAAATTTCACGACTTCGCCAATCACGCTGATGGCGGGGGATTGCATCGCCGATTCTTGGGCGGTTTGGGCAAGCGTGGCGGCGGTGGCCTCAACCACGCGCTGGTGGGGTACGGTTCCCCATTCAATCATTGCGGCGGGGGTATCAGGATTCAGTCCGGCGGCGATCAAATGCTGGGTAATTTGCGGCAGATAATACACGCCCATCAAAATCACCAGTGTGCCGCCCGTTTTGACCAAGCCTTCATACCATGTTTCCAACTGCGTTTCATCGGGATTTTCATGTCCGGTGATGACGGTAAAACTGCGGCTGATTTCGCGGTGGGTGAGGGGAATCCCGGCGTAAGTTGGCACAGCATACGAACTCGAAATGCCCGGTACAAATTCAAACGGCACCCCCGCTTCATAACAGGCAAGGGCTTCTTCCCCGCCGCGCCCAAAAACGAGAGGGTCGCCCCCCTTCAAACGCACCACCATTTTGCCCGCCAGCGCCGACTCGACCAGCACACGGTTAATGCCTTCCTGACTCAAGCGCTGTTTTTTAGGCGCTTTGCCCACATCAATTTTTTCGGCAGAACGCGGCGCTTCATCTAGCAAACTGTGCGGAATCAGACGGTCATAAACCAGCACATCCGCCCGTTGAATCAATCGGAGGGCTTTGACGGTAATTAAATCGGGATCGCCCGGCCCCGCCCCCACTAAGTAGACTTTTCCCAAACTCATACCACCACCTTCTTTAACTGACTTAGCCAATAATTACACGGTTCGGGGCAGGGAATCGCCCCCGCAGGTGTAGCGCCTTCATACCATGTGGCATGACGGATACACTGCCCGCACACCGTCTGAACCACGGTTTCGATTTGCTCCGCAGATGCCCGTTGAGCCAGATTCGCAAACATCCCTGCTTGGCGCTGGCAAACCGTTTCCAACCCTTTAATTTCTAACTTCCCGTCGAAAAGTTGCGCCCAATCCGCCACCGCGCCGGGATAAATCGTTTCGATAATCGGAAGAATGTCGTCTCCCGATTCCACCGGAACGCACCAATCGGCGGGTAAATTGCGGGTCGTGGCAAGGGGGCGGAAGGGATTTTCGCGGACAGCCGTTCGTAGCTCGGCGGGATGATGCACACTCCGCGCTGGATGGGTCATCTTGATGGGTTGAACTGAATCACGCTGGATACTCAATTCGCCGAACGTAAAATTTTCTGCGCTTTGCATTTTTTCGAGGAGCAGTTCGCGCCCGTAATTTGGAAAACCCGTCCACACTTTTTCGCTCGGCGAAGGGGCAAAGGGGAGGCCGCTTGAACGGGCGAGTTCCAAAACCACCTGCGCCAGACTCTCCGTTGTACCCACAGGAGGCGTATAGTAGACCTGAAAGCCGTTGACCGCCGATGGATTTTCGCTATAAGAAATCCCCAGTGCTTCGGGTACATCCTGTGTCACATGCGACCCCATCGCAAGGAAAAATGGCACAGCCACGAGGATTTCAGTCCGAGCAGTGGTGTAAATGCTTTCAATGGACGGGTCATCATCCAGATAAATATCGGTGACATCGGCCACCAGCGCCGAGTCGCGCAACCATGCCGCTTGTTGACGGGTGGCGGTGCGGCTGTTGGGGTCACGGCGTGTGCCATGTCCAATAATCGCTACCGTAACATGGTGCGGGTCAAGCGCGGCATCGGTCAATACATCCGTTACACGTTGTACCACAATCTCCCGCAGCATCGGATGTTCGCCAAGGGTGGGGGTGTAAAAAATCGTTTTTTCTGGGAATTGCGTGATATTCATTTCCGAAGGAATCACCGTGCGCGAAAAATAGCCCTGTGCGGTGAACATTGGCACAACCACCACCTGCGATTCGGTCAGTGTGTGCAGCACCTGACTAAAAGACGGCGCTTCTTTCCAGAAACACGCGGTAATTTCTTCCGCCACACCCCATGCCCGTAGCTGGTCAACACATGCCCAGACGACTCCAGCGGTGTGCGGGCTGATATGCGAACCATGCGCGGCTAAAACAAGTGCTGTCATGATGCGGAAGGCAGCCCTTCTAATGGGTTGGCTGTCTGGGGCAGGTGAATCCCGCATTCGGTTTTTTCCTGATTCGCCCAGCGTCCACTCCGTTTATCGTTGGCATCTTGGCTGGCCTGTGTGCAGGGGAAGCAGCCAATACTCGGATAGCCTTGATCGTGCAGGGTGTTGTAGGGCAAATCGTAGGCATGAAGATAATCCCAGACCCGTGATTCTGTCCATGTCGCAAACGGTGAAAGTTTGATGGAATTATGCGTGGTGTCGAAATCAATCACCGGAACATTGGCGCGTCCGCTAGATTGGTCGCGTCGTAAACCTGTTATCCATGCGGCGTAGGGCGCAAGGGCTTTCCGCAATGGCACGACTTTTCGCAGATGGCAGCAGCGATTGGGCTGGGTTTCCCACATGCGGTCTCCATAGCGGGCGGCCTGTTCTTCCACCGAATATTGGGGTTTGATGCGATGCAGATTGAGGTTGAATTGGGCTTGGATGGTTTCAATCAGGGTGTAGGTTTCGGGAAAAAGTAATTCTGTATCGAGGGTCAGGACGGGTGTTTGTGGGGCGATTTCTTGGAGCATATGCAGCGTGACGATGCCGGTGGGTTGAAAGCTGGTCACAACCGCGAGCGTATCGCCAAAAGTTGTCGCCGCCCATTGGAGGATTTCATAAGGATGTGCGGTCTCGAAGTCGGCTTGCAGACGGCTCAGTTGGTCTTGGCTAATTTGCACAAAAAACTCCTTCTGATGGGTGATACTGCAAAGGTACTGGGCTAAAAACAAAAAAAGCCCTGAGTTGGTGGCTCAGGGCTAGGTAAATGTCATCTCGCAAAAAGAATTAACAGAACACCCTCAAACCACGCGAATCAGGCATGTTTTGACAACACATACAACAGAGACAACAGGTGGTTTGGGTGAACAACATGAATTACTTTTTCTCCAAGTTAACCTAACTATAGCCAGTGCATGGGGGAGTGTCAAGAGATAGGGTTTTGACTAAATTGTACAAACGTGTGTTTTTTCGCAATTTTTGAAGCGGTGGGTGGACTTGTGGTATGGTAGGGCGAAGGTTGCTGAACGATGAAATAACGTTTTTCTTATAACACTTATTGGGTGAAAGGGAACTTATTGTGAGCGAAAAACGTATTGCCTCCAAACGTGGCAGACCGCGCCATGCTCCCCCACATATTGTATTAGGCTTAACACCAGAAAAACTCAAAATGGGGCTGCGCGGCATGATGCTGGCGCGGGCAGTGGATGACCGTTTGTGGCTGCTGTGTCGGCAGGGCAAAGCCCATTTTGTGATAACCTCCGCCGGACATGAGGCGGCCCAGTTTGGCTGTGCATGGGCGATTCGGGTGGGGCATGATTATATTGTTCCGTACTATCGGGATATGGCGCTGGCAATGGCAATCGGGCAAACCGCGCTGGATATGTTCCTTCATGCGATGGGCAAACAGGCTGACCCCGCCAGTGGCGGACGGCAGATGTTCGGGCATTTTAGCAGTCACCAGCTTCGGATGGTCAGCGGTTCAAGTTCGGTGGGGAGTCATCCGGTTCACGCGGTGGGCTTGGCGCTGAGTTTCCGTGCCAGAGGGCAACACGATATTGCCGCCATCACTTTTTTTGGCGAAGGGGCAACCTCCGAAGGGGCATGGCATGAAGCAATGAATTTCGCCGGAATCCATCAACTGCCGGTGGTGTTCGTGTGCGAAAATAATCAGTACGCGATTTCGGTGCATCAGAGCAAAGAAGTTCCCGTCAAAGATGTGGCGACCAAAGCGGCGGGGTATGGGATGCCGGGCGTGATTGTGGATGGGAATGATATTTTTGCGGTGTATGAAGCCGCCAACGCTGCCATGCAACAAGCCCGCAAGGGTGGGGGGCCAACCCTGATCGAATGCAAAACCTATCGTTTTCGCCCGCATTCTAACGCCGATGATGACAGCAAATATCGCACGGCGGAAGAAGTCGAAACATGGCGCAAACGTGACCCTATCCAACGCCTGCAAGACTATTTGTTCCAGCACAACCTTCTGACACAAGCGGAACTTGACCAATTTCAAGCCGAAATCAGCCGCGAAATTGACCTTGCCACCGACACCGCCAGCCAATCGCCCAACCCGCCCATTGACTCGATTTTTGACCATTTATACGGAAATACGCCATGACCGTGATGACTTTTATTGATGCGATTCGTTCCGCCATGCACGCTGTGATGGCAGAAGATGAACGGGTGATTGTGCTGGGGGAAGATGTGGCGCTCAAGGGTGGGGTGTTCCTAGCGACGGATGGCCTGCTCAAAAAATTTGGTGAACACCGTGTCATTGATACCCCGATTGCGGAAATTTCGGTGGTGGGCCTGGCGATTGGGGCTGCCTTGAACGGTTCCCTGCCGATTGCGGAAATCCAATTTGCCGATTACATCCATCCCGCCATTGACCAGATTTTGAATGAAGCGGCGGTGTTTCGCTATCGCTCGAATGGCGATTGGGCGTGTCCGATTGTGGTGCGTGCGCCGTTCGGGGCGGGGATTCACGGTGGGTTGTACCATTCGCAAAGTTCGGAAGCGCTGTTCACCAGCACGCCCGGCTTAAAAGTGGTTATCCCCTCCACGCCGTATGATGCGAAAGGCTTGTTGATTGCGGCGGTGCGTGACCCCGACCCGGTGGTTTTTTTTGAACACAAACAATTGTATCGTACCCAGCGCGGGGACGTTCCCGAAGGCACTTATACCGTGCCAATTGGGGCAGCAGCCACGATGCGCGAAGGCCGCGACCTGAGCATTTTTACCTATGGGCTGATGGTGCATTTCTGTCTCGCGGCGGCGGAAACAGTCGCTCAGGAGGGCATCGGCGTGGAGGTGATTGATTTACGCACGCTGTATCCTTTGGACAAGGAAGCGATTTTTGCCAGCGTCCGCAAAACTGGCAAAGTGTTGATTGTGCATGAGGACAATTTGACGGGGGGAATTGGCCGGGAAATCAGCGCGTTGATTGCCGAACATGCTTTTGAATCGCTGGATGCGCCGATTCGCCGTTTGGCCTCGCCCGACATACCGCCGGTGGCCTTTAATGATGACTTAGAAGCCTTTTATATGCTCAATCCGCACAAAATCGTTGCGGCGATTCGGAATCTGGCGGCTTACTAACTCACCTTACGCAGAATAGAGTTTTAAGGATATTTTTTGACCCCACCCTCAATCCCTCCCCAAAGCATTGGGGAGGGATTGAGGGTGGGGATTTTCCGCATTGCGTAAGGTGAGTTAATAAGTGCTTTGTCCGGCAAATTCTTGCGGAGGGTAGGTGACAGACGGCGTACCGTCTTTAGCACCTACTCCTACGAAATCTCATCCGATACGTAGGGGCAGGTTCTTAGGATATGAAATATCCGTAACCTGCCCTTACAGAAAATTTTGTCCGTACTTTTTTACCGGACACAACGCTACAGGAGTCTGCTCCATGAAACCCCGTATCGATCTAATCACCCTCTTGACCGATGATGTTGAAAAAATGGCGGCCTTTTATCGGGATGTGCTGGGCTTTGAAATTGAAAACGACAGTGGCGACTACCGCGAGATGAAACATGAAGGCGTGCGCTTTGCGATTTGTTCGCGGGCGATTCTCTATGCCGCCACTCAACACGCCAATTTCACCCAGCCGATTGCCGGACGCTTTGTTGAATTTGCCTTTCCCTGCGATTCCCCTGCCGATGTGGATACCAGTTACGCGGCATTGATTCAGAAGGGCGCGACTCCCATCACCCCACCCGCCGATATGCCATGGGGTCAGCGCACCGCCTTTTTTGCCGACCCCGATGGCAATATTCATGAGATTTTTGCCACATTATAAATAGAGGCAGGGCAGCACCGCCTTTACGCAAACAACTTACTGACTTCAACCGCAAAATCAGGAATTAAATCCCCTGCTTTGAGGGTATCTTCTTCGCCAAGCGGGGTAATATTTTCCCCCTCATAGACAAAAACGGCATGGCGCTCTGGGTCAATCACCCACACCAATTGGACTCCATCCTCAAGATAGCGCCGCGCTTTTTTGCTGGTTGCAGCGAATCGGTCTGTAGGCGACATGACTTCTACCGCAATATCAGGCGCAACTGGCAGGGGATGGGTTTCCCATTCGGCATCGGTTTCGGCCAGCGCTTTCAATCGTT
Organism: uncultured Anaerolineae bacterium; assembly: GCA_964639245.1. GTDB lineage: Bacteria > Chloroflexota > Anaerolineae > Aggregatilineales > J027 > SB15. Next base: position 223,490 of record CAZXCU010000003.1, on the reverse strand, counting down.
CCGCTTGCACAAACATCACATCTGGCACCCGCGCCCCCTTCACCCACTGCGGCGTGGGGGTCATCACAAACGGAACTTCGATGAAGACCTCACCTAACCCATGTTCATCAACAATCGCTGCCATCCAGCGCCCTAAACGAAACGCAATTCGACTGCTGCGAGGAATATTCGGACTCAAGGGAATGGACTCTCCATCAATCAATTCAAAAGGTTGTTCGTCGTAGCGTCGCACAAATTCTTCAATGCTTAAGCCGATTTCAAGGGTGGTCGTCATCGTTTTCGCCTCCTCATGCCATTATAAATCATCTCCCCCCATTTTTTGGGAGTTCGCAGCAATCATAATATTACATAGGATGAGTATATCAAATCGCAAAAGGAGTAATAAGCCATGTTATCCAAGTTTAAGTTTTTCATTACATCAATTATCATTGTGATTATCCTACTGGTGGCTGTCCCCGCCCTTTCTGCCCAAGAACCGGTGATGTTTATCGGTGAAATCGAAGAAGTCAATGAAGCCTATGCCGCCAATACCGTTACCTCCAACGGGGTGGTCAGTGAAAATATCTTGGATTGGGACGAAGCAGTAGACTCCTTGTATACCTACCACAGCATTTCTGGATGGGTGTTCTATGATAATGGCGATTTTGTCTACATGGTTGACCCTGATATTTCCGCCATCCCGACTCTTGAAGGCTATTATCAAAATACAGGCAATGACACTTGGGAATTTTATGCTACAGGCGGTTATTCCAATGCCAGTATCACCATAAACGGTACAATTTACGTCGGGCGCGATGGTTATTTATATGCTGATGTGGTGATGGAAAAAAGCAATGTGATGGCAGCCAATGTTTACTATAGCAGTGGCGGGGGCAGTCATTACTCCTACTATGAGTACACAGTTGCCTTGTCTGAGTACGAAGGCTAAGGTTCTCTCCATTTTCTTCTCCTTTTTTTAGGACGGGCGGGGCAGCAAACCCCGCCTTTTTTAATTGTTACCAGCGAGGATGCACCTGTGCGCGAATAGAGGTGTCATAGATGGTTTGAATGACGCGCATCTGCTGCTCATTCAGGGCGGGTAGGTCTGCCGCACGGATGTTATCTTGCGCTTGAGCAGGATTTTTTGCACCCGGAATGACACACGAGACCGCCTCAAACATCAGAATCCAGCGCAACGCGAATTGTGCCATGGTCGCATTGGCGGGAACCAGCGCCCGGATTTCTTCCACCGCTTGCAAACCCGTTTCATAATCCACGCCCGAAAAAGTTTCGCCCACGTCAAAGGCTTCGCCATGGCGGTTAAAATGGCGATGGTCATCCGCCTCAAATGTCGATTGACGGGTGAGTTTTCCGGTGAGCATCCCGCTTGCCAGTGGCACACGCGCCAGAATCCCGACCTTGCGACGCAGCGCCTGTTCAAAAAATAATTCGGCGGGACGCAGGCGGAACATATTAAAAATAATTTGGACGGTTTGCACGTTGGGATATTCAATGGCTTTAAGCGCCTCTTCTACTTTTTCCACGCTTACCCCGTAATAACGAATTTTTCCCGCCGCTACAAGGTCATCCAGTGCGCCAAACACCTCAGGCCGATAGTAAACCTCGGTTGGTGGGCAGTGAAGCTGCACCAGATCCAGACAATCGGTTGCCAGATTTTTCAAACTGCGTTCGATAAACGCGGTGAGATTTTCTTTGTTGTACCCATCGGCGGTGTGGGGATTCAATCTGCGTCCGGCTTTGGTCGCCACGATAATTTCATCTTTGCGTGCCTGCTTGATCTTGGCAATCAGCCGTTCACTGTGACCATCGCCATACACATCTGCCGTATCAATAAAATTGACTCCGTTATCAATGGCGGTATGCAGCGCGGCAAGCGAATCATCGTCCTGCACATTGCCCCAACTCCCGCCGATAGCCCATGCGCCGAAGCTCACTTCGGAAACCTGCCAGCCTGTCCGTCCCAATTCCCGATATTGCATATTTTTTCCTCGCTGATTATGCTTCTGGCCTATTGTACCGAAAATATCCTGATGCGAATTGTTTTTCTAGCAGACCGAATCCCCCCCCATGAAATCGGCGGCGGCGGCAAAATCCCCTACCGCCTAGCGCAGGGATTTTTAGCCCGTGGGCATGAAGTGTTCATCATTTCGGCTACCGAACAGGCCAGCTATCACGAAACCCGCGAAGGCATTGAAATTGATTACCTGCATTCGCACTATCCCGAACGCTGGCGGGCATGGCTATCCGTGTATAATCCGTCCGTTTTGCGGTCTGTGCGCGAACTTCTGCAAAAAATTCAGCCGGACATCGTGAATGTGCATAATGTCCATACAGATTTGTCCTACGCGAGTATTTCCGTTGCCCATCAGATGGGCTTTCCGGTGGTTTTTTCCTCCCATGACCTCATGCCCGTCGCCTATAGCAAAGTCGATTTTTTTGTTGAAAAACACGGGGTTTCCGCCACCCCTGACCGCTACCGTCTGCCCGCGTTCTACAACCTGTGGCAGATGCGCTTGCGTTATAACCCCTTTCGCAACCTCCTCATCCGCCGCATTTTAAAAAATCATACCGATGCTCGCATCGCTATCAGCCATGCCCATCAGCAGGCACTTGAAATCAACGGGTTGCCCACCTTTGCGGTCATTTATCACGGATTTGATGTGGAAAAATACACGCCGGTGAATGAAAAAATCGTGGAGCAGTTGCGCCAGCGCTGGCAGTTACAGGGTAAAAAAGTCATCTTTTTTGGCGGACGCTTGACCGAAGGCAAAGGGAGTTTGCAAATGTTACGGGCGCTCAATCAGATTGTGCTGGATGTGCCGAATGTGGTGCTGCTGGCGCTGGCTGCCACCCCGTTTGACCGCACGCAACTGCAAGGGCTGGAGAACATCCAAGATCCGCACCTTTGCGAAGGGGGATGGTTGAGTGGCGACGAACTCATTGCCGCCTATCATCTGGCGGAGGTGGTGGCAGTGCCTTCGATTTACCTTGACCCTGTACCGACCACCGTTTTTGAAGCAATGGCGGCAGGGCGGGGCTTGATTGCCAGTTGCTACGGCGGTTCGCCCGAAGTCGTGCAAGATGGCGAAACCGGATTCGTCGTCAATCCCTTTGATACCGCCGATTTCGCCGCTAAAACCACCCAACTTTTACTGGATGACTCCTTGCGGGAAAAAATGGGACAAGCCGCGCAACGTTCCATGCAAAACTTGACCTTTGCTCACCAACTGGATGCGTATGAGACCCTCTTTCGTCGGATAGTAAATCCATCCTAAGACGGATTTCGCCCCCATCACAATTTTCTACAATCTCTGGTATCCGTCATAGAAATAGGAAAATTACCAATGCGCTTTTATGCGTGTGAACCCGCCACCGAAGTGAGTGGGGAGGTGGTGTTAGGATTCGTGGATAACCTCATGTCCGATGAATTTCGCCCTTTTCTGGAAAAACAGGGGTTATTGAATCCAAAGGCCGAGAAATGGTATCCCCTGCAAAAATTGATGAATATTTTCAACGAAATGCAGACTCGCGGCGGGAGTTGGAGCAATTTTATTGCGCTGGGGGTTGCCATCGCTGACCATTCTGTCAAGCCTGATGGGGCAATTACCCTTGTACAGACTTTGGAACGCTGGGATGAATTTTATCAGGTCAACCACCGGAACGGCAAAATTACCCGTGTAGAGACCCTCAAAGTTCATGAAACCGCCTACCAGCTTGTGTTCGACCTCCACCACAATTACCCACACGACTTTGTGTATGGGCTGGTGTATGGCACTTGCCGGAATCTGCTGCCACAAGGAGCAAAGTTTGTGGTGCGCTATGACGATGTTTATCTGCCCAGCAACCCACAAGCCGACAAAATCATCATTCATATCGAGTGGTAGCAGTGAAATAGACCCAGAACCTGAAAAGTTCAACCCCATGTTAAATGCCCCTTGACGGCCTCCAAAGCACCTGCTATTATTCTGGGCATAGTGCGGGGTAGAGCAGTGGTAGCTCGTCGGGCTTAAGAGCAAAATAACCGCAAGTACGTTAATTTTGCAATTGGGCGGCATGGGTTGGAAACTCCCATGTGTTTACCTGTCAAATTCGGGGAATCCTCTTGCGTGGTAATCCCGAGCCAAGCCCTTGAAGGTTCAAGGGAAGGTGTAGAGACTTAACGGCAGGCATCTAAACAGTCTCTAGGACTGCACGATGAAGAGAAAGTCCAGACCACAAACTCTTACAGGCAGCGAAAGCTGTAGTGGTAAGCATAACCCGGAGGCCGTAGGTTCGAATCCTACCCCCGCGACTAAAAAAAGCACATTCAAACGAGTGTGCTTTTTTGTTTTCAACCCTCTTTCCATGTAAAATAAAGGGGAGTTTTAGGGGGTAATAATGAACGAAGACATATTACAAGCACTCATCGCTTTCGCCGCAGGACTCTTTAGCATTGCTGGCGGCTATTTTGAAATTGAATGGTTTATGCGGAACAGTAAAGCGCAATTCATCATCGGCCTGTTAGGGTATACAGGCGCACGGATTTTTTATATCGGACTTGGCATTTTCTTAATTGGCTTAGCGATGAGTGTGATCGTGGGGTGACAAGGCACACCGAATAGGCTGTGCCTTTTGAAGGATTACGGCTTGAGAATGACCTTACCCACACTTTCCCGATTTTGCATGTAATTAAACGCCTCAATCGCGTCATCCAGCGAAAACACCCGCCCCACAATCGGCTTGAGCGTGCCATTTTGCACCCGTTCCACCAATTCCATTCCCGCTTCCACAATCCGATGCGGCGCGGCGGTGTATAAATTGGGCAGAAAATAGCCGATGATGCTTTTACCGGAAGCTAAAATTTCGGTGTTGACCAATTTGGCCGTTTCGCCACTGGCAGCCCCCAACACCACCAAACGCCCTAATGGAGCAAGCGCTTCGCGGAACGAACGGGTAAAGATATTTCCGCCCACCGACTCTAAAATCACCTCCGCGCCGCGCCCGTTGGTTAAATTTTTGAGTTCCTCCACCCAATCCTCATTTTTATAATTAATCGGAGTCGCACCCAATTCGCGGATGAGTTTGCATTTTTCTTCGCTGGAGGCCGTGCCAATCACTTTTGCCCCGCGCAGCAAGGCCAGTTGAATCGCCAGCGTTCCGACTCCACCCGCCGCCGCATGAATCAGCACGGTTTCGCCTTTTTGTACCCGTCCGCAGTCGTCCAAACAATGAATCGCCGTGATACCCTGCACCAGCATCGAAACCGCGATTTCAGGAGTCATGCCTTCGGGACAAGGGGTTAAGCCCAGCGCCGTGCAGGTCACAAAATCAGCAAACGCGCCCTTGTTGGCTGTGCCGATGACCCGCTGCCCGATGTCAAAATTTCCCACACCTTCGCCCAGTGCATCAATCACCCCGCAAAATTCACGCCCTAGTAGATAGGGCAAATCGACTTTATGAAGATAGCGCCCTTCCCGAATCATGATGTCGGAATAATTGAGTCCGGCGGCCTCGACCCGCACCCGCACTTGCCCCGCACGCGGTTCGGGAACAGGAATTTCGACCACCTGCATAACTTCTGGCCCGCCTAATGCGTCTATTTGGATGGCTCGCATAAAATGTTCCTTTGCTATAACTTGCCTAATCACTATTCGCCCTCTAAGATAGGCATAAGGAAGCAGCGAGGATTCACAGCCTAATGCCAGAGCGCCGCTATAGTATTTCTGTTTTTTTCCCGGCTTACAATGATGAAGGGACAATTGCCAGTCTTGTGCTGGCTGCCCTGCAAACACTCGAAGAGCTTGCCGGTGATTACGAAGTGATAGTGGTCAATGATGGCAGTCAGGACAACACCGCCCGCATAATTGACCATCTCGCCCGTCTCAGCCCGCATGTACGGGCCGTTCACCATCCCCAGAATCGCGGATATGGCGGAGCGCTCAAAACCGGATTTGCCAGCGCCACCAAAGACCTGATTTTTTACACCGACGGCGATGCTCAATATGACCCGCGAGAACTCAAGCTGCTATGGGAGGCTTTTGATGAGGAGGTGGATCTGGTCAACGGATGGAAACTTAAACGCCAAGACCCCCCCATTCGCATTGTTCTCGGCAAAATTTATCAATATACCGTCAAATATGCCTTTGGATTAAAACTGCGTGATGTTGATTGCGATTTTCGCCTGATGCGCCGCACCATTTTTGAAAAAGTGCAGCTTGAGTCCACCTCCGGCGTGATTTGTGTCGAACTTATGAAAAAAGTTCAGGCTGCCGGATTCCGTCTGCGCGAAGTTCCGGTCAGCCATTACCACCGCTTGCACGGCAGAAGCCAATTTTTTAACTATCGGCGCTTGTGGCGGGTGGCGAAAGGACTGCTGCGGTTGTGGTGGCACTTGGTGATTCGGAAAGCGGCTTTTGCCCAATCCCAAACAGAGACACCCCCGCCGCAAAATGACCCCCACGGTTAATCCACCCCCCTTCCAAACGAAGAAGGCGGTATAACATCTCGCTCACCACACCTGGCTGATACTGCACATCGGAACGTCCCTGCGGAATGTTTTTTTGCCATTGGCGGGCAAGGAAAATCACTGGCAACAGCAGACTGTTGGCATAGGTCAAGCGCACCGGAAGCAACCCCGCCGTTTGAAATTTGGTGTGTAATTCCGATGTTGTGTAACGGCGAACCCCATGCACAAAAACATCATGCGCCCCTTTGAGCGCAGACAGGGCAGGAACCCGTACCAGCACATACCCACCGGGACGCACCACCCGCGCCATTTCCCGAATCGCCCGAACATCGTCCTGCACCCCTGCATGGTAAATCACCTCAAAGGAGGTCACTAAATCAAAATAATCGGTGGGATAGGGCAGGTGTTCAATGGAGGCTTGGGCAACCTTGCCATACTGCCGCGCATACCCCACCGCCAGCGCTGCAAAATCACATCCGGTGACTTCCCCAAATGCAGCCAGAGCCTTCAGGTTAATCCCTGTGCCACATCCGGCATCTAAAATTTTTAAGCGGTCAGAAGCAGAAAAAAGAGACTTGAGCAGCACAGCGGTAATGTCTCGCATTCCCCGATACCACCAATGCGCGGCTTCAAGCTGGAACATTTCGTGATAAGCGTCTGATTCCATGATTCTCTCCAAATACCAACAATAAACGAAAAAAAACGTGAAAAATATCAAATTAATACTAAAATAAGGTTGCCTTACTTGATGAACCTTGTTATTTTAGAAACAAGCCCGCAAGGAGCTAGGGGTATCATAAGGAATTCGGATTCATGACACATTCTCATTCTACAAATTCCCTTGTCTATCAGACAGACGTGGGACTCAGGCGTTTTCCCCGTCTATACTTCAAGGGAATACAGAAATTTTATCAAAATAATCGCCATAACCTTGTTTATATTCTCGGCTTTATCGGGATGGTGATTATCCTCGGTGCGTGGAATCCCGTTGTCGGGGTGCCGCGTGAGCAAAAATTTAACGGGCGGCTCTGGTTAATGATTGGCGTGGGTGTCCTTTATTTAGGATTTTTGGTGAAAGGCAAACTTGGCACCCTTCCCCGTCCCTTGAATTTCATTTTTGCCACTTCCACCCCCCTCCGCTACTGGACGTTGGCTTTTATGGGGGCAGTTCTCTTTATTCTCATCGGTTTTTGGGCCAATCCCATTTACCGCTTTGGCGGGTGGCGACCCCCGATGACCAGCCAACTTGCCCCCTACTATCAATTGGCGCTCTTTTTTCTAGGAATCATGCTGTGGGTTGGCGGATTTTTGCGTGAGGGCGATTTAGGGCGCATCCGTCAGCGTATCGCCGCCTCATGGAAAAATCATCGTTGGGAATGGGGGTTGGTCATCGGTTTAACCTTGGCAGCGCTGGCAGTCCGTCTGTATAAACTTGCGTCCTCGATTCCAGTCATGATTAGTGATGAAACCGCCTACCTCGCTGCCACCCGTTTTGTGATGGAAGGTCGTCCGGTCACGCTGGCCTCCGATATGCACAACGGCGATTTGTATCTGGGAGCATTTCTGATTTCCGTCGTCAACCAGGTGCTGGGGTCAACCCTGTTTACCGGACGGTTGTTGGTAGCACTGGTGGGAGCGCTGGCGATGCCCGGCGTGTATCTAATGGCACGCAAACTGCTCAATTGGCAGGCGGGTTTGCTGGCGGTGTTATTTTTGCTGGGACAACCCCTCCACATGCACTTTAGCCGCATCGCCATGTATGACATTTACGACCCCACCTTTGGCATTTTTGCCGCCCTACTCATCTGGGATGGCATGGAACGCGGCGGGCATTGGAAATTTGCGCTGGCAGGGGTGCTGGTCGGGATTTCTCTGTATTTTTACGCGGGGGCGAAATTATGGGTGGTGCTGATTCCTGCGTGGCTGGTGTTTGTGGGGCTGCGAAAACCGCGTCTGGTACTATCGCACTGGCTGCATATCGTGATTATCGCCCTGTCGATTTTTCTGGTGCTTTTCCCCATGATTGCTCATTTTACGGCCTATGACATGGATCCGTTCGGACATGCTGAGGCGATGGGGCGCGGCACGGAAGGCGGTATCCTGCATATTTTTGACAACTGGACGGCAAACACCTTCATTTTTGAGGCGCTTTCTCCGGCGGTACGAGCATTCATTGACCGGGGCGATGTCACCGGACATTTTGAATTGCAAGGACGCGCCGCCCTCAATTTACGCTGGGCGCTGTTGGCGTTTGCGATTGGCATTGCCTATTATTTGCGTTTTCCCCTGCATGAAGGCTTTGTATTTTTGATGCTCTGGTTGGGGCTAACGGTGATTCTCGGCGGGGCATTGATGGAAAGCACACCCGGTTTTTCCCGCTATGTGACGGCAACTTTGCCGATGGCGGTACTCGCTGGTGTGGGGGTCAGCGCCCTCTTTTATAATTTCAAAGAACTGCTGCCCTCCCCATACCAACATGCGGTCATGCTGCCTGCACTGGCGATGCTGCTGGTTGTAACCAGTCAAGATTTGCGCTATGTCTATAACAACCTGCCTGAAAATTGGCATGACAACATGGCAAACGTGCGTTTTGTGAATAATGCGGTTGGGACAGATGCTGCCGAGAAAGTCCGCGAAGGCAAACAAGTCTATTTTGTGCTGAGTGGCAATGTTGACTACGCCCGGCTTGTTGAAACCTTCACCTATCATTGCGGCCTGTGCGATTTCAATGAACTGAATTTAAATCTTTTCACCACTTTTGATTCCCATTGGGCAGTCGAAGTGTGGCTACCAACCATCGTGAGTGACGAAGAGGATGTGTATTTGTTTGTCCTACGGGAATCGAATGATCCCTATGATATAACCCAGCCATTTGCCTCACGCAGCCCTGTTCCGGTCATTCAGACCGCCTATCCCGAAGCGGAAATTACCCGCTATAACTCCTCCCGCTATGACATCAAACGTCAGATTCCGTTATATACGCTGGTGAAAATTCCCGCCGGGGCAGCCCACTGTCCGGTAGGGGCAGCCTGTCGGAAGTAAGTTTAGGATGGGCGGCGCTTGTGAAGTCCGCCCGTTTTCTTTTATAATCCGGTTCATGCTCAACAAACGCTTCTGGGAAAACCCCTACCTCACCCAGCTTGAAACCCGTGTCACCAGCGTCAACGGCAGTGATGTGACCCTTGCCGAAACGATTTTTTATGCGTTTTCCGGCGGGCAGGAAAGCGATACGGGAAGCATCGGCGGGTATCCGGTATTAAACGCCCGTAAAGAGGGCAAAGAAATTTTATATATCCTGCCAGAGACCCATGATTTACAGGTGGGGCAGTCCGTCATCGTCCAGATTGATTGGGAGCGTCGCTATCGGCTGATGCGGCTGCATTTTGCGGCGGAAATTGTGCTGGAACTGGTTTACCAGCACACCGACTCGATTCAAAAAATCGGGGCGCACATCGCGGCAGACAAAGCACGGATTGATTTTGAATGGACAGACAATATTTCCATCTTATTTCCTCTCATTCAGGAAAAATCGCAGGCGCTTATCCACGCCAACCACCCCATACACAGCCGTTTTAGTGACGAGGAAAATCAGCGCCGCACATGGGAAATTGAAGGGTTTGCCAAAGTTGCCTGCGGGGGAACGCACCTGCGTACCACGGGCGAGGTCGACGCACTTGCCCTCAAGCGGAAAAATGTCGGCAAGGGCAAAGAACGCATCGAAATTACCCTTGTGGGGTGAGCGCATATCTATCATTTGACGGACACGATAGATCACATCCTACAGGCACATTGAACCTTCCATCCCCAAAATTCTTATCGTGAGCTACTTTTTAGAGCAATTCCCCTCCCTATGTTACACTTACCCCCAAAAAACACAGTAACTTAAAGGCCGTCGTGATGAAACGATTTTTCCTGTTTGTACTTTTGCTCCTCCCGTTGTTTGCCAATCTTACCTTTGCTCAAGAATCGAAGGGGGTCAGTGAGACTCGCTTTGCCCGCCTCCAACGCGGCATCAATTTGCCTTTCTGGTTCTGGTACGGGCCAGAAGAAGACACCGCCATTGCCGAATATTTCACCGATGAGGATTTTGCTCAGATTCGGGAATTGGGCTTTACCTTCGTGCGCGTGCCGATTACGCTCGATTTTGTGATGGATGAATCCGCGCCGGATTTGCTAAACAGCGACCACCTCGCCCTCCTGGATGCGGCAATCGAACAACTATTGGCGCATGACCTCGCCGTGATGGTCGATTTACACAGCACCACCCTCGATACCGCCCGTTACCCGAATATTTTCTCCGGCAGAATGGAAGCCGAACCTGAATTTATTGATACCTATATTCAGTTCTGGGCAGCTTTCGCCGCACACCTCCGCCCCTTTGACCCCGAACGAGTCTTTATAGAACCGATGAATGAACCCGTGTTTCAGGACAACACCCAGGCGTGGCCTCCGATTCAGGAACGGCTGATTGCAGCGATTCGGGAAAATGCCCCCGACCATACGATTATCGCTACCGGGGCGCGGTGGTCGAATCTGAATACGCTGCTGGCACTTGAACCCCTCAACGACCCGAATATTGTCTACAATTTTCATTTTTACGAGCCGTTCTGGTTCACCCATCAAGGTGCGGATTGGGCGGGCGAAGAAGCCATGCGTTTAAGTGATATTCCTTACCCTTCCAGCCCTGAAATTGTGGCAGAAGTGCTGCCTCGGTTGAGTGAAAGTTCGCAGGACATCATCGCTTGGTATGGGGAAGAAACATGGAACGCGGAAAAAATTGATGGCATGATTGCCCAAGCAGCAGCTTGGGGAGAACAACACAACGTCCGTATCATTTGTAACGAATTTGGCACCTACAAAGAATTTGCCCCTGCCGAAGATCGTGTACAGTGGATTACCGATGTCCGCACTGCCTTTGAAAAATATGGCATTGGCTGGTCAATGTGGGAATATGACAGTTCGTTCGGGCTGGTGACGCGGGTCTACGGCAAAACGATTGTGGATGCGGGGGTAGCCCAAGCGCTTGGATTGACCCTGCCAGAGTAAATTCCTATGTTCTTTTGATATTCTTCGCGTATGATTTAACAGGGATACTCCGTCTGTAGAGTATATTGTGAAGCCAGTAAGTGTTCAATCGCTGAGGAGATGGAATGTCACACGAGCAAATTTTAGAGGGCAGCGACCCCATCCTGCTCATGCTCAATCATGGGGAAGGCGTGGCAGCTGATATTAATAAACAGCTTGAAGCCGCCGAAAAAGCAGGCATTAAAGTCTATAAAATTAATGTAGATTCTGAGCCTACATTCGCAGAAAAATTTCAGGTGGGCAAACACCCGGTACTGGTGGGTTGGCACAAAGGCGAACTGGTTGCCCGCCGGGCGCGACCCTGGGCGACGGATGCCAGCGAAATCGTCAAAAATATGAAAACGCTGGCTGTGCCTGCCGCCAATGGACAAGCGCCGAAAGAAGTTGCGCCCGCCAATGGCAACGGCAAACCCGTCAAAGTCACCGATGCCGATTTCATGGAAAAAGTTATCCAGAGCGAACTGCCCGTGGTGGTGGATTTTTGGGCGGAATGGTGCGGCCCATGTAAAACCATCGCGCCGATTCTGGACAAACTCGCGCTGGAATTTGCGGGCAAGGTGACGGTTGCCAAAGTCAACGTGGACGAAAACCCGATGCTCTCGCAGCAGTTCCGTATTCAGAGCATCCCTACGCTCATGTTCATCAAAAGTGGCAAGATGGTTGGGCAATCGCCGGGGGTGCCGCCGAACGCAGAAATGGCGCTACGCGATGTGTTCAATCAGTTGGTCAATTTAGCGGTCTAATCAGTCAGTATAAACAAACGGACGCTTCTGAGAATGGGAAGCGTCCGACCCTTTTTTTACGCGGAATCTCGAAATGAAATGGCTAGCTCGGATTCTGGCGGAGCGCGAACAAATTGCCATCCGGGTCTTCAAAAAAGGCAAGTTGGATGCCGTTGTCGGACTCTTCAATGTCATCCACTTCCACACCCTTGTCTATCAATTCTTGGCGAGCAGCTTGGAGATTGGCAACCACAAAATTGATGACTTCAAAATCTGTCCCCATCGCTTCTTCATCCCAGAACAAGCCAAGTGTCACATTGCCCAAATCGGCGCGGGTCAGTTCCACCCATTCTTCGGTCTGATATTTGCTGCTGATACGCATTCCGAGTTTTTCGGTGTACCATTCCACACTGGTATCAATATCGGACACATCCACACGCAGGACGATTGATTGAAATTCCATCTCACTGCTCCTTTTTCTGATTCAACCGCACAACCATAGGCGGGAATAGAAAAATAGGCAAGAGTGGACTTAGGAACTATAATTTATGCTTAGAAAACTTTGCCTAGAAAATATTTTATAATTAATGGTCGATAATTATTCTAAAAGGAGCTAAATTGACAAAAATTACTCTTATAATTTTCGCAGTGTCATCATTATTAACTTTGATGATTCTTGTTCAGTTAGGTTATCTTAAAGAGGATGTAGAAGCATCTGCCTTAATTCTCAGTATAATCAATGGCTTACTATTATTTTATCAAGTATATAGAGATAGACCTCAACTCAAAATACATTTGGTTAGGCCAGAATTCTATCAGTGGTGGATTAGACTTTCTGATAGGACAATCAATGGCAAGACTACAAGAAGATTTGGTTTTTTTGTTTATTTTTCTGTAGTTAATCATGGGTTGAGGGGAGTTGAATTTCATTCATGGCACTTATTCATAAAAGTGCCAGCTAGATTTATGCCATTAGAGTTATATCCTCTAAATATTCCTTACCCTGAGTTTTCATTCAATCATGGAACCAAATTTTTAAATGTATTTGGTCAAAAATATGGAGAACTCAGTGGAGAAACTTTCGTTTCTCCAGGATGTAGTGTTTCAGGGGTTGCCTATTATGAACTTGAAATTTGGGGTGATGAAAAATGGAATCCTAATGTTATCGGGGATGAAATAAAAGCAAATCTTGTAGTAACTGATGGCTTTAAAAGTCAAACAAAAATTACAATTCGTTTTAAAGAAAAATCTCTTGAGGATGCTTATAAAATAGTTCCAAGTATCGGAGATCTTTTTCCAGAGAAAAATAATTTGTAAAAATTTTACATTTCATTAGATAAAGGATTTTCTATCGATGACACTGGCGATTGCGTGCGGGTCGGGCGGCTACCGCACCGTCTTTATTCATGGCGTATTAAGTGCATTGGAACAAGCCGGTCTCCGAGCCGATGCGTATGCGGGAACGTCGGCTTCGGTGTTGGCAGCAGCAGGCGCGGCGGTGGGCATGAGTAACGCAATTGGCGTGGATTATTGGAAGCGGGCGCTGACGGTCAAAACAACGGGCGAACATGGCATGAGTTCGGTCATGCTGACGTGCATTGCGGAACAAGCCCCGGCAATTAAAGAAAAACTTTTTTTGCCAGAATCCCCCCGTTTTTATATTCCGGTGAGCTATGTCAAAAATCCTGAAGCGGCAGCACAAACCCAATCCAACCAGGCCCGCAAGTTAGGCCGTCAACTGTTGCTCCAAGCCGCCCGCCGCCAACCCAGCGATTGGGTGCGCGAAAATTTAGACCATCACTTGTTCAGTACCAGCCCGGACAGCGCCCATCGCCTGACTCCTGAAAATTTTAATGAGGTGGCCTATGCCTCCACCCGCATGATGCACGCATGGGACATCCCCGCTACCATCAACGGCAAACCCTATGTCGATGCGTCGTATTTATGCGCGATTCCGGCGGTGGAACTGCTGGAACAGGGCTATGATGAAATCATTGCAATTGCGGCTGACCCACCCGGCGCATTGTACCGGGATATTTTTGGCACGCGCACGGTGGAACATCCCCGGATTCGCATCATCATGCCCGATGTTGACCCCGGCCCACAGGGAGCCGATTTCACCGATGCCACCGAAACAGGGCTGCTCAAGGTCTATCAGCAGGGCGAAGCCGTTGGCAGGCAATTTTTGGAAACATGGCCTTCTTCAGAGACCGTCTGGAAAGTGGATGGTTAAGAAACATAGCGATTTATTCAGGGTAAATTTTGCGGACGCAATGTATTGCGTCCCTACAAATTTATTCACCGTAGGGACGGCACCTGTGCCGTCCGACGGTTCATTTTATTCATAGAGAACTTTCCATATGACCTTCTTCAGAGTCCATCTAAAAATTCGCCATGGGGGGGATGCGGAGTCTTTGTCTGCAAAAACAAACGGAAACACCCTTGTGGTACTCTAAAAAGTAACATTCGGCAACTGAATGTTACTTTTAATGCTGCGTCCGGTAAATAAGTACGGACAAAATTTTCAGTAAGGGCAGGTTACAGATATTTCATATCCTAAGAACCTGCCCCTACGTATCGGATGAGATTTCGTAGGGGGAGGTGCTAAAGACGGTACGCCGTCTGTCACCTACCCTCCGCAAGAATTTACCGGACAAAGCATTTAGTGTCTATCCGTAAATTCATTTGAACGCCGTGCTTGAGTGCGGTGTTCACTGGCCTGAAGGCCAGCGTAATATACAAAAGACAGTCGTTAATTTGAGGAGGTTTTGGGTAGTTTAGGAATCAGCCAACCCAAAAACGCGCCTTCGGAACGGGTCTGCATCAACACCCGCCCCGGCCCGGTCAAATGTACCACCAAGCCTTCGCCGCTTAAAAAGGTCGACTTCCACCCACCGACTTTTTGCACCTGAAAGCCCACCGACGCATCAAACCCCACGATATGCCCGGTATCCACAATATATTTTTCGCCGGGGGCAAGTTGGCGTTCCTCAATTGCGCCGTAACTTGCCGCAATCACCTTACCGCGCCCGCTAACTTTGAGCAGCACGATGCTGCCGCTCCCGAAAAACCCTTTTGCACCCCCCCATGAGGAATCCATCGTAACACCGGATTCGCTGGCGATGTACGCACCGCTTTGCAGCAGAATATCGGTTTGTCCGATTTCTAGCGTAATCATATCGCCCGCCAGCGACGGCGCGAACATGATTTCACCCCCATTGGCAGGCGCTTGATAGGTGTTCTGGAAAAAACTTTCGCCTGCCACCATCCGTTTGAGTCCGCCGAAAAGCCCACCCTCAGATTTGGTTTCGATGGCGATGCCTTCGGTGTGTCCCACCATTGCACCCGGTTCAGCTTTAATGGCTTCATTCGCATCGAGCGTCACAACCGCCAGCGAAGAATCAGGCCGATGTTTAATATTAACCTGCATCGGAAGTCTCCTTATTGAATAATCAACCTATTGTAGACCGAATTAGCGAGAAATACCGCTTGACATCAAAAAGTAAACACCGTATACTGTTTACAGTGATAACAAAGTAATCGGTGATAACGCATGTCTCGACGCGAACAACTTAGAGAAGCCACCACAGAAGAAATCAAGGAAGTCGCTCGCCGCCAGATGGCCGCAAGTGGCACGGCAGATTTATCTCTGCGGGCAATTGCACGGGAAATGGGCGTGACTGCCCCGGCCATCTATCGCTATTTTCCGAGTCGGGATGAGCTTGTCACCGCGCTGATTCAGGATGGGTTTAGCAGCCTGTCCAACTTTTTAGAGTCACAAGTGGCTCAGTTTGCATCCGAAAATGTCGTCGAGCGATTGGAAACAGCCGTTTTAGCCTATCGTGTGTGGGCGCTGGCACACCCGATTGATTATCAAATCATGACCGCCAGCGCCATTCCGAACTATGTCGCCCCGCTTGAGGTGCTGCGGCCTGTCTACCAGCGCATTTACCACGTGTATATTCAACTTTTGGCGGAAGCAATTGAAAAAGGCAGCTTGAAACTACCTGCGGCTTACCGCGAATTGCCACCCACCATCCATGCCCACTTGACTGCGTTTAACAGCGCCTATCAGGTTGACCTACCAATTTTATACGTGATGGTCACGCTGTGGACACAAATGCACGGGCGGATCATCCTTGAAATTTTGCATCAGACTCACGATTTAATTGGCGATACCGACGCATTTTACCGCCATGAAACGCGGGTCATGCTGCAAAATCTGGGCGTTGCAATGTAGCGTTGTAATCGCCGTACCCACCCTTTGAACAATTGCAAATTTCACTGGCGGAAAAAGCGAGGATGGCTTTGGAGTCCCTGCGCCCGCCGATAAAGTCACGATCTATCAAGGAGAACAGCACCATGAATCTCGTCCAAACTCGTCGTTTTACCGCCGTCCTGCTCATCACCGCCGTTGTCTTGAGTCTCATTCCCTCCACCCTGCTGCAAATGAATTTCAACTGGCCGGATATTCTGGAAGAACCCGCCAGCGTCATTTTGCCCGAATTTCACGAACAGGGCGCGGGGCTGATTTATACATGGCTAGCCATTGCATGGGTGTTTGCCCTGCTGATTCTGGCGATTCCGATGCTGGAACAGCTTTTAATGCGCGAAGACACCCCCTATCTCAAGGCTGCTACCTTCATCGGGTTGGCGGGGTCGGTTTTTTCGATGATTGGTTTCTTGCGCTGGGTTTTTGTTGTCCCCCATTTAGCGGATATGTACATGAATCCTGCCGCTTTTGGCACCACCCAAGAATCTGTCGTCGCCAGTTTTGAGGCCGTACATCGCTACGGCGGAAATGTCATTGGCGAACACTTGGGGCAGAGTTTTTTCTCGTTTTGGATGATGCTGGTCGGGGCTGCCATGCTCAAATCGCCCATGTTTAAGGCGTGGGTCGGCTGGTTTGGTATTCTCGGCGGGGTGATTTATCTGCTTGGACAGGGATTGCTCTTTAGTTTTGTGATTGAAGATTTCCCGGTGCTGCCCGAAGGTGGCTTAATTGGCAGCTTTGTCTGGTTGGGTTGGATGCTGGTAGTAGCGGTATTTTTACTGCGGGCAAAATCCGAAAGCCAATTGTGAAACTCCGTTGAGTTTGTTATCCTGACTTTTTCATCACTGTAAAGGGTCGGATAATGGCAGTTGCAAACTGGTGGAAAGACGCAGTAGGTTATCAAATTTATCCCCGTTCCTTCGCTGATTTTAACGGCGACGGCACGGGTGATTTACTGGGCATCATTGAAAAATTGGATTATTTACAATGGCTAGGGGTGACAGCGCTGTGGATTTCGCCCTGTTTCCCCTCCCCCCAATTTGATGTGGGCTACGATGTCTCCGATTACACCGCAATTAACCCGGAATATGGCACGATGGCAGATTTTGACCGGTTTCTGGCTGGCGCACACCAGCGCGGAATCCGGGTGTTGCTCGATTTTGTGTTGAATCACACCTCCGACCAGCACCACTGGTTTCTTGAGTCCAAATCGAGCCGGGACAACCCCAAACGCGATTGGTATATCTGGCGCGATGCCAAACCGGATGGTTCACCCCCGAACGATTGGGAAGCCACCTTTGGCGGGTCAGCATGGGAATGGGATGCAGCCACCGAACAGTATTATTATCACTTTTTCTTCAAACAGCAGCCCGACCTCAATTGGCGTAACCCCGAAGTACAGGAAGCCATGTTCAACGTCGTGCGCTTCTGGTTCGATAAAGGCGTGGACGGTTTTCGCTTGGATGCAATTGGTACGATTTTTGAAAATCCTGCCTTGCCCGATTGCGATTATCCTGTTCCAGTGGCAGATTTAATGCGCGAATGGTTTTTGCATCGGGACGATAGAGACATTCAAACCCAATTCGACCACAAATTCATTTACCAGCGCGATTTGCCCGAAACCTACGAACTCATGCAAAAACTACGGGCGGTTTGTGACGAATACCCAGACCGTGTGCTGCTGGGCGAAACAGATAATGTCAGTTTTTATGGCGCAGGGGCCGATATGCTCCATTCCGTCTGCAATTTTGAATTAATGAACATTGCCACCCTTGCCCCCGAAAAAATCCGTCAGATGTTTGAAGTGCGCTTACCGACCATTCCTGATGGTGCATGGGAGTCGAATTCCTTAGGCAACCATGACCGCAACCGTGCTATGGAAACTTTTGGCGGCGGTGGCGATAGAAATAAAATGGAAGTGGCGCTGGCGTTGTGTATGTTTTTGCGTGGCACGCCGCTTTTTTACTATGGCGAAGAAATCGGGATGCGACGGATGGATTTGCCTGACCTTGAATCGTTTCGAGATAACTTGGGCGTATGGGCGTATGATATTTTAATTGAGGAAGGTATTTCGCCCGACGAAGCGCTGCATATTGCCAATCAGGTTGGGCGGGATGAATGTAGAACGCCGATGCAGTGGGACGACACCCCCAACGCTGGATTCGCGCCCAAGTGGGTGCAAACATGGCTACCCGTCAATCCCGATTTTCAACAGGGCATCAATGTGGCTGCCCAGCGCGACGACGAACATTCGCTGCTGAATTTTTTCCGCCGTTTGGTTCAAATTCGTCAAGCATCTGTGGCTTTAAAACAGGGCGAGATGGAAATTTTGTCCAATACGGGCGATGTCTTGGCGTTTTGGCGGAAACATGCGGAAGAAACCTGTCTGGTGCTGCTAAATATGTCCGACCTACCGCAGTCCGTCCATCTCAACGAATCGCTGGAAACAGTTTTTTCCCGCACGGGTCAGGGCAACCCGTCCGCCTTACCCCCCTATGAAATTTACGTAGGGCGGCTGCGCTAAATCACAAGGGCGGGTCTAACCCACTCGCCCTATAGATTTGAAACTATTTTGTCATATTCAGCGTGTGACCCTATCCAAAACCAAAGCATCTTTACCCGCTTAAAGTGTAAACTATTATGATAGGGGTCATCCTTGAAAAAATTATAGGCCTCTCTTGCTTGTTTACGAATATGCGGTGGTAAACGCCTAAATGCCTTACGAAACCGCGTATCTGTCGTAGATTTCATCGGTCTTTGCGCTCAACAGGAATCGTTTTTCCTGCGCGATGTTCGGCTAAGGCTTCGTTTGCCCACTGCTCAAGTAAATCCTGAGAAGCGTCTAAGAGTTCTTTCCAGCGTTGTTCGGCATGGAGTTCCGCCAAAATGCGTTCTGCCAGCGCTTCTTGCTCATCCGATGGCAATTTAGCTGCTTCAATAAACGCTTTTTCTAAGAGCGCGTGCATCAAATCTCCTCCCCACTAAAATAGTTGCTCCGTTTTCTCCATTATACAAAATAAAAAACCCCTGCTACACCAAGCGGTGCAAGGCAGGGGAAAAAAGGATGCAGTCCTTTTATTTTACCGCAAAAGGTAAAATTTTTCTAATCTGGCAGGGCAAGGAGGGACTTTGCCGCGCCGTGTGCCAATGATTTCTGCCCCTTCCCCTGAAGTTCGGGGATGGGTTGGGGATGGGGGTTACGAGCTGGTTTGTAGCACCACCAACCCCACCAGCACCAAACCAATCCCGACCAATTTTTGCCAGCTAATTTGCTCCATGCCCGCCATCACCACAAAAAAAGTTGTCACCATCGGATACGCGGCGGTAAAGCCAATCACCAGCGAGGCAGGCTGACCTTTGAGCGCCAGCAAAATCAGCACAAACGCCGTCAGGGAAGCCAGACTCGCCGCAATTGCCCATTTAAACGCCTGCGGATGATGATTCGTTTCCGGTTCGGTGGTGTTCCCCAACCAATACCACACCGGAATCAACACCGCATAGGGGAGACAATACATCCAGAACACGGTAAAGGGATGGGCGTAATGCAGCGCGTTTTTATCCGCATACCCCCAGAATCCCCATAAAATCGTTGCAGCCAGCAGTAAAAACAAAGTCGTCATGATTCACTTTCGTTGATTAAATTCGGTACAATAGACCCACATTTGAATTGGAAATAGAGTATGCCAAAACGACCCCAACATTACTACCGCCCCAAAAGCCTTGATGAAGCCCTCGCCCTTTTGAACCAACCCGATTCCGCACCCCTCGCGGGGGGGACACGCCTGCTAGCGAATGATGTTCCCGCCTCTATCGTAGTAGATTTGCAGGATTTAAATTTAAGCGGCCTTGCTGATGAAAATGGCGTGCTGCACGTTGGCGCAATGACCCGCCTCGCCGAACTACACGCGGCAGACATCCCCGAAATTTTAAAAGTGGCAATCTATCGGGCGGGCGCGAACACCTTTCGCAACGCGGCGACTCTCGGCGGGCTGATTGCCTCCCGCGAACCGGACAGCGAATTGTTAGCCCTGTTGCTGACCCTGCACACCACTTTAATTTTTGCTGACCGTGAACCCCTGTCCCTTGCCGATTATCTCGCGCCGGACGAACGCCTGCATGGATTAATCACCGATGTTCAGATTCCCTACGCAGGCGGAATCGGGGCAATAGAACGGGTCGCCCGTACCCCTGCCGATACGCCGATTGTGGCTGTCGCTGTGTGGAAAATGGGGCAAGAAATGAACGTGGCGGCGTGTGGCATCAGCGCCCGTCCTATGCTGGTAGAGATGGATAATTTGCAAGTCACCCACCCCGGTGATTTTCGTGGCAGCGTGGACTATCGGCGCGAAATGCTAACCGTTCTGCTGCGCCGCGCTCTTGATTCGCTCGGCTAATCATTTCCGTAGGGGCGGGATTAAACACAAAGTTTCCCGCCCCTACCCTCTATTTTCCAACTCCGCTATTTCGCCGCATCAATGATGTGTTGCAATGTGGTCATATGCTCCACTGCTTCGGTAATCGGGCTGCGATGTACCTTGCCATGTACCACACTCTCATAAAATGCCAGCAGTTCATTCCGAAACGCTTCATCGTAGGAGACAATCACCCGTTTTTCCCATGCCAATTCGCCGTCCCCCCCCTGCACAATCACCGGACTCGGCGCGTTTTTCAGGTACGGTGACGGGAATTGCAAAATCACGCGGTCATGATTGCCGTAAAAAGCGTACTCCTCCCGATAATCTTTGACATGCGAGAGGAAATGCCAGTCAATGGTACAGCGCACATTGTTCGGATATTGCAGCAGCGTGTGAATCGAAAGGCCATCCCGCCAGACTTCGGTATGCAGCACCCGTTCGGGCTTCCCCAGAAAAGCGTACATCATATACACCTGATGAATCACGCTGACGGTCAAAATCCCGTAAGCCGCCCGCAAGCGCAAATCATCTTTACGGTTGCCCAGCGCCTCATCCACTGCCGCCGTTACGCTTCCCCCCGCCAATCCATTCAGCGTGCCTTCGACCTGCTGCTGCCACGACACGACATCGATATGCCCATCCATGACTTTACCATTGCCAAGGCGGATGCGGTGCGGCGACAAGCCCATTTCATTCGGGGGGTGCAGCACCGTGATTCGCACCAAGCCCAAATCCTGCATTTTTTGAACCTGTTCTTGAGCATAAACAAACGCCGGGGCATAGCGCTTGTGATACCCCACCATCACCACACGGTCTGTGTCAAACACCCGCCGCATGACCTCCACCGCCTCTCCGACTCCCCATGTAATCGGCTTTTCGGTGAACACATGTTTTTGGGCATCCAGCGCCGCCAGAATCGTGTCCCGATGCGACCCGCTGTGGCACAACACGACCGCTTCAATATCCGGTTGTGCCATCAGTTCGCGCCAATCCGTGTAACGCCGTTGAATCCCGTAACGGTCAGCCACCGCCGTCAGCACGGATTCAGCGGCATCCGCCAGCGCCACCAGTTCAAATTGTTCGTAATCCATTAAATAGGGGATGTGCATAATCTGGGCAATTGCCCCGCACCCAATCAAACCTATTTTGAGAGGCATACAAAGCTCCATGAATTTTTCGGGATACTGTACCTATGCGGGGGAGAAGAGGCAAGTAAAAGGGGCATTGCATCCGGGTCTGTGTTTCCCAAACAAGCAGATAGACCCGATTCTCACCCGTAACGGGCTTGTTGGGTGGCACGAGCAAATTCGCGCTTCAAAAAATGAGCATTAGGGAATCAGCGTGGATACGTCTAGCACAGAGACGGCTTTTACCCCTACAATCAGCCAAACAATGGAGACAAGGGATGAAACAATTAATCCTGTGTTTTTTGCTGTGCCTGCCCTTGAGCCGTGTGCTGGCACAAGATCCGGTAACGGTGGAATCAGTCGAATCTATCGAAATTGCGTTCGGACGTTCTCCGAATGTGTTCAGCGTTGTGGTCGGAGCAGATGACACGATTTACCTGCTTGACCAGTATCAAGGCATTATGATTTTTTCTCCGCGTGGGGAACTTCAGGCAACGGTGTATCGGGATGGGCTGTTCAACAACCCGGAAGAAATTTTGATGGATTTGGCGCTGGGGGAGGCTGGCACATTCTGGGTTGCCAGCACCATTAACCAGACGGTGTATAAACTCGATTCACAGGGCAATATCCTGCTCGAAATCGGCGGTTTTGGCCCGCAGTCCCCGCGTCATATCGAAACAGATGCACAGGGCAATGTGTATGTGTTTGACAGCTACAATTTTTTCTCACGGGGGCGGATTCGCGTTTTTGCGGCGGACAGCACCCCGCTAGCAGAGTTTCCTGTTCAGGTAGACGAAAATGAGTCCGGCTTTGTGCTGCTGGTGGATATGGCAGTGAGTGCCGAGGGTACGGTGTACCTGACAGAATATGGCGAACCAGAAGACATTCCTTCGCAGATGCGTGTTTTTAGCTTTGATGCCGATGAACTGACCGCAAGCCTTGAAATTCTCTCTTTTGGCGAAGCCAACCTCCCGCTTGGGTCAACGCTGGTTGCCATCAATGCCGAAGGAAATATAGTGGCTGTGGTGGGAAATGCGGCAGAGAAGCCAATTCACCTGTTGGATTCGGAAGGCAATTTGCTGGCAGAATTCGGGGAACTGCTCGCGCCGCGTGCGGTGACATTTTTCCCGGATGGGGATTTGCTGGTGGTGACGAGCAGCATCGGAGGCGTGCAGTTCACCCGTTTTGCGATTGAATAAGCATCAAAAAAGCCAAGCACGCGGCTTGGCTTTCTTCCCGTCTGACTGCTATACAACAGCCAGTCTGTGCGAGCGTTCCCGCCTGGCAGGAGACACTCTGAGGTGAAACTTACTTAGGCGGGAGTACCTCCACATAAACCTATCATCGTTTATACACCTCCTTCACTCATTGGACACATAAGTTCTATTGTACCCAAAATCACAAAAACAACAACCAGCGTTGTGTAGGAATCGGGTAAAAATTGTGGAAACGACTTTCCAAGAGAGGGAACACAAAGTCTGTTATACTTTTAAGCGGAGGAAACACCCATGACCATCGCGGAAAAAGTCATCACCCATGCAGAATTTTGGGAACTTATTGAACAACATCCCGAAAAACGCTTGGAACTTATTGACGGAGAAATTGTAGAAATGCCCTCGCCCAGTGGTTTACACGGAGTCATCGCAGGTTGGATTTTGACATTCATTAATCTTTATTTGTTGAATCATAGAATCGGTTTTGCCGTCGGTGAATCGTATCATTTTGAACTTGCGCCCGGACTGATTCTCGCACCAGATGCCGCGTTTATTTCCTATGCCAAATCCGCCACCATTCCCGACAAATTCACGTTTGCACCGGATTTAGCGGTGGAGGTCATGTCGCCCAGCAACACCGACATGATCCAAAAAGTAGAAACCTTCCTTCGCTACGGCACACAAGCTGTCTGGGTGATTTATCCCGATGAAAAAGTGGTGCGGGTTTATCAGAGGACAGATGATGATAGCATCCGGTTTAAAACCCTCTCCACTCAAGATATTTTAGAAGGCGGTCAGATTTTGCCCGATTTTCAGGTCAAAGTCCGTGAACTTTTTCCGGCGTAAAACTTCCTTACCAGACGTGTTCCGAGCCATCCCACTGAAAAAATTTACCGTTGTCCTCCGCTTTGAGGCCATCCACCACTTTGATAATCCCTTTGGCAGATTCCTCAATATTCAACGGCGCAGACTGCCCGCCCATATCCGTTTTGACCCAGCCGGGATTAATCACAATAGCAATCACGCCAAAGGGTTGAATATCCTGTGCCAACACTCTGGTATACATATTTAAGGCGGCTTTGCTCGCACGATAATCATAGGCCCCGCTGACGGTTTTTGTGATAGCGGACATGCTGGTAGAGAGGTTGACAATCCGCCCGTTTTTGCTGGCGATGAGCATATCCATAAAACTTTGTGCCAGCAGAATCGGGGCGATGGCGTTGATGTGCAAGGTTTCGAGGCTGCGTTCGGCGGTCAGTTCGCCCAACCCCAGATTTTTGTGATAGATGCCCGCGTTGTTGATGAGAACATCCAGTCCATCGGTCAACCCGCAGATTTCTTGATGGAGAGTCTCGATTTGTGCGGATTCACGGACATCCAGCACGTGCAAGCTGAGATTTTCACCGTATTCTTTACACAAGTCTTGTAACTCTGCCGCTTTTTTGGGGGTGCGACAAACCGCAAACACACGGTCTTTGCGTTTGAGATAGTAACGGGTCAGCCCCAACCCGATTCCCCGATTTGCCCCAGTAATCATCACGCGCAGCATGGGCGCTCCCTTGATATTCAAAAATACGGCGCTAGTTTTACCACAAGATTCATCCCCCCCATATAGCGACCTTGACAAACGCACTGCAAATTTCCTGTACTGATGTTAAAATGCACAGCAAAATTAGCGTAGGGAACGATATATGGCTCGAAAAGCGGTACTTGGTATTTGGGTGATTTTTTTAGTGGTGGGGTGGAGTTTGCCGGTACAGGCACAAAACGACCCCGAAGAAATGAAAGTCTTTTTTGTGGCAGAATTTAATCGGATTCTGCGCGAAGATTTCAATGCCCTGCCCCTTGCCCACAACCCCATTCTGGAAGATGTTGCCCAAGATATTGCCGATGAAATTGGCTGTCGGGATGATGAAGTTCAATTTGATATTCAGGGCGATGTGACCCGGTTGGGCTATAAAAGTTATCCCGGTTTCAGCATCGGGCGCACCACCCGCGTACCGCTTGTCACCATTGTGAACAACCGTCCTTTAGATACCCTCATGCGAAATTATACGAACATTATCTTTACTTCCAATATCAACCGTTCGGGGCTGTTCTACCGCGAAATTGGCGTGGGGGTTTCGATTTGCCAGAACACCCGCACCCCCCAGTACAGCTTATTTGTGGTGCTGGGAGCGCAACCCGATGTGATTCCGGTGGTGATTGAAAACGGCGCACCCACCCTTGAAGCCGACTCTGCCCCTGTGACCGTTACCTTGTCGGTGCATGAAGAAAACAGCCGTCGTGCGCCGGGTATTTTTGGCAAGGCTTCCACCATGCGGTTTTCGACCCTCCCGTTGGATGAACGGGTGGCAGTGTTGGACTACGCGCCGACAGCCGAAATTGAACTCACCGCCTGTGGCACAAATACCGTTTTTTATGAATTAATCGACACCGAAGGAGTCACAGTGACGGGTGAAACTTCGGTGGAAGTCATCTGTGCGGAGGGCGCACCCGCCGCTACCGAAGAAGCTGGCTCATAATCCGAGCCAGCCTTTGACCGCTTCACCAATCGCAATCGGGCCGGGCGGGGTGGTTTGCCAGAGCCATGCAATCGGCACCCGCAGGCCCGGCAGCAGCGGGGTTTCATAAAAATCGGCGGTAGGCTGGCTGGCATACAAGCCCTCGTCCGTCAGCCGCCAAAAGCGTGTCTCCCGCCGCAGAGGATCAATGATCCAATATTCAGGAATCCCCGCCGTTTCATATTCGGTAAATTTTTTGCCGTAATCGCGGTCTGAACTTTCCAGCGAGACGACTTCAATCACAAGGTCAGCTTTGCCCATGACTCTGGTTTTTTCGACCCGATCAAGATGTTCGTTCAACACGATCATTAAATCCGGCTCGCGGGCAGATTTTTCGGCAAGTTTCAGGACAAAGGGTTCTTCGCGCAAAATGCCAATCGGACGCAGTTCCAGATAGACGGAAAGCAATTGACTCACGAGGCGGGTAATAATATCGTGGGTATCTGCAACAGGAGACATTTTAACTAAAATTCCATCCTCTAATTCATAAAAATCCGCTGCATACTGTTCCATATATTCATCAAACGAGATTTCGCTGAGGATGTTGACCATGCCGATACCTCCGTATTTTGCGTCTATGGACGATTATACAGCCGATGAACGTGCAGCAGGTCGGAGAGGAGGGCAAACGCCGTCGGCATCTGACCCGCGCCCGGCCCGATGAGCGTCACATTTCCCAGTAAATCTGTCGTAAATGTGACGGCGTTGGTCACACCGGTGAGGCTGGCAAGCGGGTCAGTCAAGGGCAGGAGCATGGGTTCAACGCGGGCATGTACTCTGTCCCCTTCGCGTCGAATCGACCCGATCAATTTCCAGCGTTTATTTTCGGCTTGGGCGCTGGCAATATCCGCCGCGCTCAACCCCGTAATGCCTTTGCAATAGGCATCCTCAACCTTGAGCGTACCCCCCATCAGCGTATTCGCCAGAATCAAGACTTTGCTCAGCGCATCATACCCTTCGACATCGGCGGTGGGGTCGGCTTCGGCGTAGCCCAAAGCCTGCGCTGTCGCCAAAACTTCCGCGTAAGGCTGTCCGGCTTCCATCTGGGTCAAAATATAATTGGTTGTGCCGTTGAGAATCCCGCGAATTTCTTGAATCTCACAGCCCGCCAGCGCGTTTAAGCCCAAAGTCATCGTTGGTGTCCCCCCCATGACCGTGCCTTCAAACCCGAAATGGCGGGTGTGCTGTTGGGCAGCAGCGCTCAATTCGGCAAAAGCCAGCGCCACCGGGCCTTTATTCGCCGTGACAACATGCAGTCCCAAATCCAGCGCGAGTCGGCAGTGAGTCAAGGCAGGTTCGCCCGTTTGCAAATTGGTAGGGGTGACTTCGACCAGCACCGCCGCGCCACTTTGCCGGAGGGAATCTTCAGCAGACAGCCCGCGAGTCAGCGTTGGCGAATCGGGATAGGCGCTTAAATCGCCTGATTTTTCCAGCGAATCCAGCACCGCCGCCAAATCGAGGCCGTTGGGGTCACACAATGCCCCTTTGCTGCGCCCCGCGATAGCCACCAACCGGGGTTGAAAATCATATTTATCCTTTAATAAAGCCTGTTTTTGATGCAGCAGTTTGACCAGCCCTTGCCCCACCACACCCAATCCGACCAGTGCAATTTTCATAAACATTTTCCTTGTCACAAATTATTCCTTCGTCCCTCAAATAACTCGGATATTTCCGGTGAGCAATTTTCGCGGACGCGATATATCGCGTTTAGGTATATTTTTTAACCTCACCCTGCCTTCGGCTTCCCTCCCCAAAGCATTAGGGAGGGATTGAGGGTGGGGATTTTCCCGCATTGCGTAAAGTGAGTATTAAAACAAAGTACGGGGAATTTCTCCCCCGTACTGATGCAAACATTAAAAAGCGGATAACGGGCTAGGCCGCGTTATTTCGCCAAAAAAGCAGCCATTTCTGCCAGACGGGTTGCATAACCCCATTCGTTGTCGTACCACGAGGCCACCGACACCAGATTGTCACCAATCACATTGATGAGGGGCAGGTCAATGATGGACGAGTGCGAATCCCCCAGAATACGCGAGGATGCCCATTCATCTTCCAGCACATCCATCACGCTGCTCAAGGGCGCTTCTTTGGCGGCTTTGCGGAAGGCATCGCGGATTTCATCGGCGGTAGCGGAACGTTCCAGCACGGCGGTAATTTCAGCGATGCTGCCTGTGCGGGTCGGGACGCGGTAGGCTTTGCCCGTCATGACCAGATCCGGCCAGATGAAACCAAGCGCTTTGGCAGCACCGGACGAGGACGGAATGATATTTTCTGTCGCTGCCCACGAATCGCGGACATCTTTCATCGGTTGGTCGGTCAAAGATTGGGTGTTGGTGTAGGCATGAACAGTGGAGAAAAAGCCGTGTTTGATGCCGTAGTTATCGCGCAGGACTTTGACCACGGGCGCGAGTGCGTTGGTGGTGCAGCTGCCCATGCTGACGATTTTGTGCTGGCTGGCATCATATTGTTCGGGGTTGATGCCGGGCAGAATGACCACATCGGCATCTTGGCGCGATTTGCTCGGTGCGCTGACCAGCACCCGTTCCGCCCCACGATCCAGATGCGCCTGTGCGCCAGCGCGGGTGGTGGCACGTCCGGTGCAGTCAATGACCAGACTCACGCCCAGCGCTTTCCAATCCGGCAGTTCTTGTTGTGAATTAATATACAGGATTTCGCGCCCACCAATCACAAAACCTTTATCGGTGGCTTCGACTTTTTCATGCCAGCGTCCATAGTTGGAGTCTACTTCAAACAGCGCGGCGAGGGTTTTTAAATCTTTAATATCGGAGACTGAAACGGGACTAAAGAGGTTGTTTTTCAGCGCCACTTTTAACGCTGACCGACCAATGCGTCCGAAACCATGAATTGCAACTTTAGACATTGAATGCTCCATAGACTAAACGTACAAAAACTATCAGAACTTAGAAAGCTCTGACAGGAGACAGCAAAATGTGCGCGGCAGAAATTACTCCGCTTTTTTTTCTTCGGCGGGTTTGTCGTCACCCTTCATGCCATCGCGGAAGGCACGGACAGCCGACCCCAACTCACCGCCAATTTTACCGATGCGGCCTACGCCAAACAACAGCACCGCAATCCCAAGAATGATTAAAAGTTCAGGTGTACCAATACTGCCCATGACTTTTTCCTACCTTTCGTGAAGGCTATTTTACCACACACCAATGAACGCACGATGACCGTCTGTTAGATTTTTTTCATGATATTTGACAGTCTTTTTGGAAATGCTCTATACTTATTCTATTTACCCACTTAAGTGAGTAGGGTAAATTAAGTGATTTTGATAACTAATGGAGAGATTTATCATGGCTACTTTAACCGCCGCCCCGACCACCACCCTTTCCCGTACCGTGTCCGTCCCCCCGACTCAGATTTATCAAGCCTTGACTGACCGCGATTGGGTGCGCGATTGGTTGTGTGATGATGCCTTCATCCGTCCCGCCCCCGAAGGCCATCTCGCCCTGTTCTGGTTTCCGTCCCGCCACGCAGTCGGTCAGTTCACCGCCCTTGAAGCCAATAACCATGTCGCCATGACGCTGCGTTTTTCTGGCGCAACCGAGGACACCCATCTCGAAGTTTTCATCACCGAAAATGAAAATGTGAGCGATGTCACCCTGACCCTGACAGGCTTTGTCAATGACGACTTGGAAAATCTGTGGGCAGAGGCGCTGCGTCGTTTGCAAATCACCCTCGAAAACGGCTCAGATGCCCGCATTACTGAACGGGTACTGATTGGCATTTATCCCGGCGCATTCAACGCGGAAGTGGCTAAAAAATTGAACGTTCCCGTCACCCATGGCAACTTGGTCAATGATGTGATTCCGGGCTTGGGCGCACAAAAAGCTGGCCTCAAAGCCAATGATGTTGTCGTGGAAGTCGATGGCAAAACCATCACCGATGAAACACCCATTTTCTTAATCGCCCGCAGCAAAAAACCCGGTGATTCCGTTGAGGTCGTTTTCTATCGGGAGGGCGAAAAACACACCACCACCATGCCCCTTTCTGGCTATCCCATGCCCGATTTTCCGGCTGATTTCGCGGGTTTAGCTGACCAGATTGCCGCGTTTAACGCCGAAATCGAATCAGAATTAACGGCTCTCTTTGAGGGAGTCTCCGAAGCAGAAGCCGCCCGCAAACCCGCCGAAGGAGAATGGAGCGCCAATGATGTGCTGGCCCACCTGATTTTGACCGAACGTTGGCGGCAGCACCAGATTGGTGGATTTGTGGAAGGGCCAGAACCGGAAGGTTGGACAGGCAATTCTTCCACACGGATTGCCAGCGTCGTCGAAAGTTACGGCTCAACCCACGCGCTGATTCAAGAATTTCGGCGCAGCATGGCCGAAACTGTCTCGGTGACGCGGCATCTGCCCGCCAGCGCCTTAGACCGCAAAAGCAATTTGTGGTGGATGACCTTTGAATTTGGCGGCGCACCTGTTCACACCCGCCAGCATTTTACCCAGATTCAAGAGGCCATTACCGCCGCAAGACAATAGGATAGCCAAAGGTACGGGCGTGGTCTCTGACCCGCCCTGATTTCTGTACGGGCGTGGTCTCTGACCCGCCCTGATTTCTGTACGGGCGTGGTCTCTGACCCACCCTGATTTCTGTACGGGCGTGGTCTCTGACCCGCCCTGATTCCTGTAGGGGCGTGGTCTCTGACCCGCCCTGATTCCTGTACAGGGGTGGATTATAGACCCACCCCTACCAAGCGCATTTTAAACAGCCATGAGGATTACGCGGTTTCCGGTTCAAAATATTGCTTGAACGTGAACGCATACGGAGTCGCGCCGTGTGCCTGCAAATGGGCAAGGCGTTCTTTGGCTTCCTCAATCGTTGGCAGGTGTCCTTCGGGAATCCACCACAACACAAGGTAGGATTGTTCCATTTTCTCGAACCATTCCCGGCGACGACGGAAAAATTCAACATGTTCACTCTGATAGGTAAAATTAAACAGCGCTTCCCGCGATTCCCAGACCGAAAAATTAATCAGAATCGAGGGGTCGTCGTAAGGGCGGGTATCGGTGGCGTTGCCCGTTTCATCTTGATAGCGCCACACAAAGCCGGGCGATTGCTCCGCCAGCGCATTGATGCGTTCAAGGTTATTCATAAAATCGGCAACCAACGGATCGTCGGTGGGCGCAAGCATCCGTCCAATATTCAATTGTGCGAGTATGTATTTCATCTTTTTTCCTTATCATCCTATGGGATAGAATCCACTTTAGCGTAAAATCAAAAAACACCAAGACAAAATCAAAAGTGTTTTCGGCTGTTTATTTTAGAAAACAAAGTAGATGACTCATGGCCTACGAAAACAAACAACTGGATGAAACCGGCTGGCGCATCTTGGAAGCACTGCAAGAAAATGCCCGGATGTCGTTTCAGGAATTGGGGAAACGGGTCAACCTGACTCCGCCTGCGGTGGCGGAACGGGTGCGCCGGATGGAAGAAGCGGGGATTATCCGGGGGTATCGGGTAGAGCTTGCGCCGGAAAAATTAGGGTTGACGGTCACGGCCTTTATTCGGATTCGCACCGATGACACCCGCCAGATGGTCGAGCAAATCGAAGCGCTTTTACCGACCCTGCCGGAAGTGCGTGAATGTTATACCATTCTGGGGGATGATTGCTACCACGCTAAAGTCATGACGACTTCGCTGGCACATCTGGATCAATTGCTGGCGCGTTTACGGAAAATTGGGGCAGCCGTCACCACCACCGTGACTCTGACTGAAATTGTACCGCCCCAACCCATTTGCCAACCCATCACGCAATTTTAAATTTACCACGGTGCATCCAGTTGATAGGCCAAGCCGGGTTCCAATTTGAGAATCTTATCAACGGCCTGTTCGGTGTTCTCAACCCATTGAATCTCAGTGCCAGAAATACGGGCGAGCGTGTCCATGAACATATCAAACGCATAGCTGCGTCCGATAACCGCAATTAACCCGATGTTGTGCAGTTTGATTTCAAAGGCAAGGCTGCGAAGGAACTGCAAATCCACCGTAAATGCTTCCATCTGCGACACATCACACACCAGATAGACCGGATTCATCCGATGTCCCATCATGTGAATCAGACGGCTGACCATACGAATCGAGTCTTCAACCGTGACGCTGCCCTGAAAAGTTGCTTGTAGGATGTGTGGCTCATAATGCCAAGTAACCTGTACGCTCATCGCTGTTTCCTCCCGCTTACCTCAGTTGGTTGGTTTTATCCTACGGACTTGGCAGGGAATTGAGGCCAGTCGCTTGGGGGAAATTGCCTCCGACTTTTGACGGATTTCGTGCAGTATTTTGCATCCCAGTGCATTTTATATTCTTAGAAGCGCGTTTCACCGGACAACATTCATGGATGAACACCAGTTACTACAGGCGGTTAAACACAACCCCGCCGCCTTTCGGGAATTGTATCGGCTGTATTTTCCGCGTATTTACGGCTACATCGCCTCACGGGTGGGCAGTCGTCAGGACGCAGAAGATTTAACCTCCGAAACCTTCCTGAAAGCCATCGAGGGGTTGGATGGGTTTACCTATCGGGGGGAAGGCGCATTGGCGGCGTGGCTGTTCAAAATTGCCACCAACACGGTCAACGGATTTTATCGGAAAAATCCGTCGCGGTTGGTATCGCTGGATATGCCTATCACCAGCGACAGCCCGCCCCTTGAGCATTCCCTGATGCAGCAAGAAACGTCCGCGCTGCTGCGGCAGTTAATTCAAACGCTGCCCCAGCGACGGCAGGAAGTCATTCGCCTGAAATATTTTGGCGGACTGCGGAATCAGGAAATCGCGCTCGTGCTAGGTCTGGATGAGCGCACCGTGGCCTCCCATTTGAGTCGGGGCTTGGAAGACTTACATCATAAATTGCAACAGGCGGAGCAGCAGCAATGAACGATAACCATGACGATTTAGAACGCCTGCTTGCCCAAGCTCGCCCGCAGGCAGACCGCCGCTTTGAGCAGAACTTGGAAGCCAAACTGCTGGCGGCCTTACAGGAAAAAAACGAAAGGAAAATCAAAATGAATGGTACACTCCGGCTGCATTCCCCCTTTCCAATCGGGGAAACAACCGCACAGGGGCAACGTCCGCCGATTCGCATTTCAATCACCCTTGTAGCCGCCGTGATGGTGGTGATTTTCATGGCGGGGATTCTCTATTTGTTCAGCCATCAGGAGAATTTAGGGGCGGGGGCAAATCGCCAGCGCAGCACCGCCACGCCAAGCGCCCAAGCCTGCATGGTACAGGGCAATTTACCCATCTATCCGGTTCAGCCCGGCGATACCCTGCCCGGCATCGCGGCGCAGTTCAACATGCCAATCGACGCGCTGACTCAGGCCAATTGTTTAACCCCGAATACGGTGATTGTGGCAGGACAGGTGTTATTTTTGCCGTACACGGGCGACATTCTCCCACCCATTGCTTCGGCAACTTTTGTACCAGAGGCGAATCCGCAAATTCCAACGGGGACAGCTTTCCCGATGGAGATGCAACCCACCGTTGTTCCGCCAATGGTCGTCACCGCAACCCCAACACTCATTCCGGCGGATGGGCAATTTTCAACCATCTCAACGGTTTTCCCAACGTTTGTACCCACCGCTTTCCCCAGTGCCTATGGGGTAATCCTTGAAGTGGTGGTTGCGCTACAAGACATTCCCGAAGGCGAAACAATTACCGAAACGATGGTGGGCAAGGTGTTCTGGCCTGTGGCGATTTTGCCCCCGGATACACTGGAAACCTTTGATGCAGTGATTGGCAAAACAGCTACCGCAGACATCGCCCAATGGATGCCGATTATGGGGGAACAGGTGGAATAAAAAAATGAGGGCATCACAGCCCTCACCCACAATAACCGACGTTTATCGAGTAATCAACATCAAATTCCGCCGATGCGGAACGTCCCCCCCCCTCTTTGAACCACTTCCCTCCTCAAAATTTGGGGAGGGCCGGGGTGGGGTTTAGCCCAAAACTTACCCCTCTAAATCGGAGTATTTGATTTGCAAGAAATCTAATACTTCCTCTGTCGTCTCATAAAAATACACATGGCGGTCTGCTTTCTGGCAAACGATGACCAGAATCAGTTTGAGCAATTTGTTCGCCCCCACCACGAACACCCAGCGCAAGTTGGGGTGTTCCAGATGCAGCAGCGTATTGCTCAAGGAACGCGGGTCGGTGGGAAACGTTTTCATATCCCTGACATGAATGATCAGATCAATCGGATAATCAGCATGATTCAGGGCATCCACCAGTTCAATATCAAAGGCTTCAAAGGTGGCAAGCGTGTGCTGACCGGACAACACCAATCCCAAAATTTGTTTCTGTTTGAGCCATATGAGTTGATGCTGCATGGTCATGGCCTCTTGTGCAGAACGAGTTTTCATCACAACAACGATTCCAATTCACGCGCAAAGGTGGTTGCATCAATCGGTTTAGCAAAATAGGCAGTAAAGCCGGCGACCAGCGCTTCTTCGCGCAGTTTGGATGTGTGATAGGCGGTCACGGCAATACAGGGCAGCCCCGCCGTTTGGGGGGTCTGCTGAATTTCAGCCAGCAATTCCCAGCCATCTTTACCGGGCAGCGCAAGGTCAATAATGACTGCCGAATAGTAATACCCGTGTTCAAACAGGTAGGTTTCGGCTTGTTCCGCATCGCTGACTACATCGGTGGGAATTTCCATATAATTCAAAATGTGGGCCACCACCGCCTGCCCGTCCGGGTCATCTTCCACCACCAAAATACGCCAATCGTTGTGACTCATGTGTTGTGCATCCCCTGCTTAAATATTGAGTGCTTCTGCCAGTTCGGGTATATCCACCAGCAGTTTGACCAAATCATGAATGAAGGTGTCGGCGGTGAGGGGTTTGGTCAGATAATTGTGAAAACCCGCCGATATTGCCCGTTCGCGGTCTCCGGTCATGGCATGGGCGGTGAGGGCAATCACCGGAATTTCCTGTGTGGCGGGGGAGGTTTTCATTTCATGAATAAATTCCCACCCATCCATCACGGGCATAGACAAATCCGAAATGACGAACATCGGGCGCACATTGTAGACTTGTTCTAGCCCTTCCGCGCCGTTCTGCCCGACATGCACATTCGCGCCGTAATATTCGAGGATAATCTGAGCAACCATCTGGCTGTCCTCCTCATCCTCAACTAGCACAATGTCCCACTCTTTTAATAAGTCTGGCGGTAAATCTTTCATGAACTAGCCTCCCTGAATAGTTTGTTCTGCGGCGGTGGATAGGGGGAGCAAGACCGTGAAGGTGCTGCCTTTGCCAACTTCGCTGTCTACCGTGACTGTGCCGCCCATCGCCCGGAGGAGCTTTTGGACAATTGCCAATCCTAAACCTGTGCCGCCATATAAGCGTTTAGAAGATTGGTCAAGTTGGCGGAATTCATCAAAAATGTATTCGCGGGCGTGCGGCGGGATGCCAATGCCGGTATCCGTCACGAGAATCGCCCACTCTTTGCCCCGATTTTGCAAATCGAGCGCGACTTTGCCTTGATGGGTAAATTTGATGGCGTTACTCAACAAATTGATGACAATTTTGGAGAGCGATTCTTCGTCCCCATAAAGGGTGGTCGGCAGGCTGGGGTCAACCGTCACCTCAAACGCCAGTTTTTTATTTTCAGCTAACACCACCAGAGCATCCCGCCATTTGTCTGCTAAGGCAGCCGGAGTCATCGGCATATTGGCTAATTCCATCCGCCCCGATTCAATCCGCGAGAGGTCAAGGAAGTCATTAATCAGTTGGAGCAGGCGTTTGCTGTTCAAGCTCACCCGTTCGAGCATCTTACGGCCTTGCGGGGGGAGTTCCACCCCCATATTGCTGAGCATGATGCTGGTGAAGCCTTCAATCGCATTCATCGGAGTCCGCAGTTCATGCGACATGGTGGCTAAAAATTCGGATTTCAGGCGGGCATTCTCTTTGGCAAGCCGATTCGCCACTTTTAAATCTTGGACGGTTTTTTGCAATTCTTTGAGCAAGTGCAGGTTGTCTGCCACCGGCGCAGCCAGCGAGGGTAGCGCCCGGTAGAAGGCGATTTCCTGTTCAGTAAAGGTATGGGGCGTGTTCCATGTGAAGGACAGCACCCCCACCCAGCGCCCAGCGACATTTAAGGGAACAATCGCTACAGAACAAATGCCCAATCCGCTAAAGATGACCCTAGAAATGTTGTCTATGCGGGAGTCGGTGGCGACATCTTCAACCAATTGCGGCTCTTGCTGATTTTTAAACCAGAAGTGGGCAAAGGGCATGTCCGCAATTTTATACCGTGTTCCCATCGGCAAATTATTGGTTTGGGCAGCAACCAATTCTGCCCAGTCTGGCTGCCCGTTTTTATCCAATTCGACGCTGAACATTGCCAGCCCATCACAGCTTGTCCCCGGCAGGGTTTGGCGAATGGTCTGGGTGAATTCTTGGTTGCTGCGAACCGTCGCTAGGGTGCGGCTCAACTGATATTGATTTTCAGTTTGTTTGAACAGCACTTCACGTTCCGCTTCAAGGCGTTTACGTTCGGTGATGTCCAGATGGGTGCCAATGGCACGCAGGGGTTTGCCATCGGGGGTGCGTTCAAACACCCGCCCTTTGTCCAAAATCCACTTGATGTCACCATTTTTGGCAACCATCCGGTGTTCGGTTTCATAAAAGGGTGTGCGTCCTTCAAGATGTGCGGTTAGCACTTCGGTAATGTGCGGCATATCCTCTGGGAGGACTAATTTTTCCCAGACGCTGACATTGGGTTCAATTTCGCTTAGGGTATATCCCACCATTTCGGCCCAGCGCTCATTAAAAGTGACCCTGCCCGTTTGAACATCCCAGTCCCACAACCCCAAGTCCGCCCCTTGCAGCGCCAATTGGAAGCGCTCTTCGGTCACAATAAGGGCTTCTTCGGCCTGTTTGCGTTCGGTGATGTCCAACCATGTGCCAGCAATATAATGGGGATTGCCTTCGGTATCGCGCACCAAACGCTGCACATCCAGAATCCAGCGATATTGCCCATCGGCATGTTTCCAGCGATATTCATACTGATTCATGTCTTGCTGCATCACTTTGGTCATGCTGCCCAGAATGGAGGCTTGGTCATCGGGATGCAGGTTGTCGAGCCATAAGTCCGGTTTGGCGGCAAAATCCTCAACAGTGTACCCGGTAATGGTCTGGATGCTTGCCCCTACATAGCTGGCGTGGAATGGCTGCGCTCCGGTTTTGAGCGAAAGGGTATAGGAGACGAGCGGCAAGTTTTCCAGAATCAACGAAAGTTGTTCATTCACCTGCTTGAGGTTTTCTTCTGCTTGGCGGCGCTCGGTGATGTCCACCGCCACACCGACCAATTTATTAGATTGCTGGTTGGTATCGTAAATCGGGACTTTGGTGGTACGAAACCAGCGGGTTTCACCCTTCGCGTTAGAAACAGGTTCTTCAATTGTAAAGGGCTGACCCGCCTTCATCACCTTTTTATCGGCTTCCAAAAACGCCTGCACTTCATCCACATTCGGATTAAAATCTGCGTCGGTTTTGCCCATCAAGTTCATCGGAGTGGTTTGATAAATGTTGGCAGTCGCTTGATTAACAACTTCAAACTGCCCTTCGTAATTTTTGACGAAAATCATGGCCGGCGCAGCGTCAATGACTTGGCGCAGATAATTTTTTTGCTGCTCCAATTCCTGTCGTGCCGCTTCGCGTTCCAGAATCCCGCTAATCAACTGTGCCATCAGCAAAAAGAAATCGCGGTCAGTTTCGTCAAATGGCACATT
This sequence comes from uncultured Anaerolineae bacterium, assembly GCA_964639245.1. Taxonomy (GTDB): domain Bacteria; phylum Chloroflexota; class Anaerolineae; order Aggregatilineales; family J027; genus SB15. Next base: position 185,884 of record CAZXCU010000003.1, on the reverse strand, counting down.
ACGCGGGTCGGCGCTGGTAAAATTCAAAGTGCCAAACGGTTTGTCGTTCACCATCAACTGAATACCAATATAGGTTTCCAGCCCAAACGCCTGATAGCAGGGATGCCCTTTAAATTCAGACTTGCCCATGTGTTCAATCATGGTTACGCCGCTTGCGTCTACGGTGATCGCGCAGTAGGTTTGGCCTAAGATGAATTTTGCGCCCGGCTGCAATCCGCCGTTACGGTCATAGCAGTATAGAACTGTATACTCATCGCCTTCAATCTGGCTGATGATGCCTAAATCCAGCGTGAGAAAATCCACCCCAACTTTTAACAGGGCGGTGAGTTGTTCTGTGACCGATTGCCCCTTGGCAGCCAACACTTCGTACATGGCTTGGAAACGACTTTCACGCCGCTTTGTGATTTGAGAAGCGCGTACTTGGTCGGTGACGACGGCGGTGTACATGATGAGACCGCCAACCTGCCCATCCGGTTGATGCCATGGGTGCATTTCATAATTTACAAAGTCGAGGTTACCGTCGGCGCGGGGGAACACATCAACATCCTGCTGAATGACCTCGCCGTTCAGCGTGCGGCGATGTAGGGTTTTCCAACGCTCACCAATTTCAGGAAAAATATCGTAATGGGAGTGACCGAGCAGTTCCCGCCCGTGCAGGTTGTACGTCTCCACCCATTTTTGATTCACCGCCAGATAGCGCATTTCAGTATCAAAAACGGCAGAGGCTAAGGGCGAATACGCCAAAAATTGGTTGATAAACGTTGTTTCAGAACTACGAATGGTCGATGTTTCAGTAGTCAAAGTTGACATTCCATCACAAGCCTAATATACAGTAAACGGAGTCGCGCATTTCATCTGAAATCAGTCTAACGGGTTAAAACTCATCGGACATCCGATAGGTGGGGGGGATTTTACCTAGCCACCTGACCAGTTTTTCTCATCTGGCATTCATTTATTAATTTCAGATTCGCAGCATCCCCGCGATTCCCCTCTGCAAAGTTGCTTTTTAGCCCCAAAAAGTTATAGTTGAAGAGAATCGCAGGAGCAGGCATGTCTAAACACGCATCATACTTTAAGCCGGGGGATAAACTCGGCAAATATGAAATTAAAGGACTGCTGGGGCGAGGCGGGATGGCCGAAGTTTACCGCGCCCATAACCCCAGTTTAGAACAGGATGTCGCCATCAAGGTGTTGAATCCGGGCGCATTGGCTTCGGCGGACAGCGCCGCCCGTTTCCAGCGAGAAGCACGGGCGATTGCGGCCTTAAGTCACCCGAATATTGTGCGTGTGTTTGACTTTGACGTGCAAGATGGCATTCAGTACATGATTATGGAACTGATTGACGGGCCTACACTGGAAGATTTGCTCGAAGCCGCCCATCACCGTCCCGAAAAACATCTGCCGTTAGACGATGTGATGAATTATTTTACCCAACTCGCGGCAGCAGTGACGTATGCCCATCAGCGCGGCGTGACCCATCGTGACCTCAAACCCAGCAACGCCATGATTGCCAGCCATGAACGTTTAGTCTTGACCGATTTCGGCTTGGCACGGCTGCTGGGCGGGCAAAAACTGACCGCCAGCCATGCGATTTCTGGCACACCTGCGTATATGGCCCCGGAACAGGCACAGGGCGACAACATCACCCACAAGGCCGATCTGTACGCGATGGGCGTGATTCTCTACCAGATGGTGGTGGGGGATGTTCCCTTTAAAGGGGACTCTTTTACTACCGTGCTGTTCAAACATATTCAAGAGACCCCACCTACCCCCAGCAGCAAAAATACAACGCTGCCCGCCGTTTTTGACCGCGTGATTTTAAAAGCGCTGGAAAAAGACCCGGCTGACCGTTTTGAGTCTGCCCAAGAAATGATTGATATCCTACGCGGTTCAACCCGTACCGCCAGCGAAAAAACCACCTTTGACATTGACATCAATGAAACCATCGTGGGGCAGGATACCTATGGCACGCTGGGCGGGGACGCGGAGGATATGCGAACGGTTACGCTGGGCAGTTTACCCTCAGCACCCGAACACATGACCGCCAACACGCTCTATCAAAGTGCTGCGAATCAAACGGTTGGCACGCAAGTCGTCATTAATATTCCGCATGGACGTTCAGCCGTCAGTATTGGGGCGGTGATTGCGGTACTCTTGGTCATTCTCGTCGGAGCGTTTTTTTTCCTCACCCGGGGCGATGACAACAGCACTGACCCGGATGTCCAACCGCCACCCGCCGCGCCCGAAGGCATGGTGTACATTCCCGGCGGACAATTTTTGATGGGGTCTGCCACCGGCAATGCCAGCGAAAATCCCCCCCATCAGGTGCGGGTCAATCCCTTTTTTATGGATGAAACCGAAGTCACTAACATAGAATATCTTGATTTTGTGCTGGATACAGGCCGCACCCAACCGATTACATGGCCGCAACCAGAAAGTGAGGGGGCATCCCTATGGCATGTCAAAGCCACAGATGGCTATCTGGTCGGTAATTTATTTGACCGTTTTTCCCTCAAAGGCGATAAAGTGGTCGGTTTAGACGATGCCCACCTTGAACTGAATCTCGATACCACGACGGACTCTGGAACGATTGTCATTGAGTTTACTGGCAGTGTCAGCAGCGAAATGACCAAAACCCTAGAGGGACATTTCCGCATTGAACACACCATTTTCCGTGAAAATGCCCCGTTTCACGAAGGCGGGGTGGCTTCGCATGTTCTCATGCACGGCGACAGCGGCAATGAAGACAGTTTTTACCCCACCGTTGAGGGGTTTGTGAACTCGTGGGGGTTGTCCAACATTTACCTTGACGACGAACTGATTTACGAAAATATCGGCACGCACATGATGTATATGCCCGGTGTGCGCGATGGAAATTATCAGGTGTTAAAAGCCGATGGGACATGCTGCTACAGTCCGCAGAATCCGTCGGATGGCTTTGTGGATACCAGCGACGAAGAAATTTTTATTGTGCTGGTACGCGGGCCGGGCAGCGCTTACAGCAATCCCGATGATGATGCCGAAACCGCTTCCGTTCCCATGTGGATTAACCTGCATTTTGAAGCAATTGAAGTCATCGAACGCCCTGCCGAACAAATTGTAGGGCAGGGGTTTGTGCGCGGCGAACAAAATTTTCCAGTGGGCGGAATCACATGGGATGATGCCCAAGCCTATTGCACATGGGCAGGAAAACGGCTGCCCACCGAAGCCGAATGGGAATTTGCAGCCCGCAGCAAGGAAAATTTCACCTTCCCGTGGGGCAATGACAACACGGTTGACGGTGGGATTCCCGCCAATATCGGCGCGGGCATTCTGGTCGAAGTTGGCAAATTTCCGGCGGGGGCAAGTGCCTTTGGCGTGCTGGATCTGGCGGGGAATGTCTGGGAATGGGTCGCGGATTGGTACGCCGAAGATTATTACGCCAACAGTCCGGTAGACAACCCCACCGGGCCAGAAACCGGCGACCAGAAAATTTTACGCGGTGGCGGGGCGCTCACCCTCGATATTATGGGAACAACTGAATATCGCACCACCTACCGTTTGCCCGTCAATCCGGGTTCGCAAGATCCATTTTTTGGTTTTCGCTGTGTACAGGATGCTGGATGACCAATAAAGAACAAGCGCGTCAGCAGATTCAAGACTTGGTTCAGCAATTCCTTGCCATTCCTGAAAAAGAACGGGCTAAACTGAACGAAAGTGAAATTCAGCGCGTGTTCGTGCTGCCCTTGTTTCGCGCCTTAGGATGGAACATTGAAAATTACCGTGAAGTCACCTCTGAGGAACAAATTTTACATGGCTATGTAGATTTTGGCTTCTACCTCAGTGGGATTCCTGCTTTTTACGTGGAAACGAAAAAAATTCCCGCTAATCTCAATAAAACACGCTGGGTGCAGCAGGCCATCAATTATGCGTGGCTAAAAGGGGTAACATGGGCCGTACTGACGGATTTTGACCGCCTCAAAGTGTTTAATGCCGATTGGCGCGAACTGCCCTTCCAAGCTAATTTTTTGGATTTACACTACACAGAGTACGTCGAAAAATTTGATTTGCTCTGGCTGCTTTCCAAAGAATCCATGCAGCAGCACGCGATGGATGCTTTTGCGGAAACGGTGGGGGCAAAACGCCGTCGTCTTAAACCGAATGTCCGCGATGCACTGTTTAGCCAAATGACCGAATGGCGCAAAGATTTATTTAGGGAATTGCGGGCATTCAACGGCAATTACACCCAAGATTTACGGGTGATTGATGATGCGGTACAAAAATTGCTAGACCGCCTCATCTTCATTCGGACGATTGAGGACAGAGGCTTAGAACAACATCGCTTACAAAGTTTGCTTCGTCAATATGAGGAGCAAAAAGGCACGAAAAAGAATCTTTATCGGCAGATAGTTGCCCTCTTTAGAGAATTTGATAAAGTTTATAATGCTCGCCTTTTTGCCGAGCATCCTCTTGACCATCTGGAAATTAATGATGTTGTCCTGCTCAAACGGATTCTCAAAGGCTTGTACATTGTCGAGGGAGGATATGCCGAGTATGACTTCAAGGCCATTGACGCGGACATTCTTGGCGCAATTTACGAACAATATCTGAGTTTTAAAGCCCAAGATCCAGAAGGTGTTCAGTATATTGACCTACAAAAGCTGACTAAGCGTAAATCTCAGGGGATTTATTACACCCCTCAGTTCATCGTCCGCTATATTGTGGAAGAAACAATCGGCACATTCTTACAAGAAGGGGTTGATCCGTATACCCTTCGGATTCTAGATCCTTCGTGCGGTTCGGGATCCTTCTTAATTGAAGCCTTTGACGTGCTAGACCGCCATCTTGCCATTCATGGTTTGCCAGAACACCAAAATAATCCCCGTGAGCGTGGCCTTGCTATCTTAGAAAATAATCTTTTTGGGGTTGACCTTGACCCACAGGCAGTAGAAGTCGCACGGTTGAATTTGGCCTTGCGGATTGCTACCGAACGTAAAAAACTTTCGATGCTCAATCATATTCAGGTTGGCAATAGTTTGGTCGAGTCAGAATTTCAATGGCAAGCAGCGTTTCCAGAAGTCATGAAACAAGGTGGTTTTGATATTATCATTGGCAATCCACCTTATATTCGGCAAGAAACACTCGGCGCAGACTTCAAAGCCTATGCCAAGTCCCATTTTCAGAGTTACATGGGAACGGCGGATTTATATGTTTATTTCATGGAAAAAGCCCATCAACTCCTGCGTCCGAAGGGGCGTTTTGCCATGATTACTTCTAATAAATTTATGCGCTCCAACTATGGCAAAAATCTACGGCAATTTTTAGCTGAGAAAACAAGCCTAAGCTCGATTGTGGATTTTGGTGAACTCCCGGTATTCAGAGAAGCAGCAACTTTTCCTGCCATCACTGTGACACAAAACCAGCCCTCAAACCAACAAAATTTCACTTACACCACTGTCAAAGATTTGAAATTCGAGGAGTTGAAAGATGTCGTCAAAGAAAAAGGCATCAGTTTAACCCAGCGCGCTTTACAAGGGGGGAATTGGTCGCTAAGTGGTAATTTTCAGCTAGACACATTGGAGAAAATTCAGCAATCAGGAATTAAGCTCGCGGAGTATATTGATAGCAAAATCTATCGGGGGGTAGTAACAGGAAGTAATCCAATTTTTATTATTGGTGAAACTTTGAGAAAAAATCTAATCACTGAAGATCCTCGCAGTGCTGAAATTATCAAGCCAATTGTCATGGGAGATGACATCCGTAAATATCGTATTCATTTTAATAATAAATATCTCATTTTTACACGACGTGGGATTCAGATTGAACAATATCCTGCTGTACAAGCCTATCTTGCACAATACAAAGATAAACTCATGCCCAAACCTGCCGATTGGCAAGGGACATACTGGCAAGGGCGCAAATCCGGCTTATATGAATGGTACGAGATTCAGGATACCATCGATTACTATGCTGCATTTGAAAAACCTAAAATTGTGTATCCTGACATTGCCAAAGAAAGCCGAGTTGCACTCGATACAGACGGGTTGTTCCTTGCCAACACCATCTATTTCATTCCTAGCGATGACCTATACCTGTTGGCGGTCTTAAACTCCGATTTGATTTTTAATTACTACAAGCGCAAAGCCAGTGTATTAGGCGATGCAGATAAGGGCGGACGGTTACGCTGGTTTACCCAAGATGTTGAACAACTCCCTATCTTAAAACTTGATTTAACCAACCTATCGGACAAAAAGAAATATGACCACCTTGTTGGGTTGGTCAAACAAATGTTGGCTCTCAAAAAAGAGTATGCGGAAAAAACAATTTTGTTTGAAGATTATGATTTAGCCTATAAAATCGGGCAGCTTGATATTGAATTAAATGAGGCGATTTATAAAATTTATGATTTAACCCCATCTGAAATTGAGGTACTTAAAGGAAATTGATGAACATTCAAAAACCCACCGCCCTCCTCAATCCGACGATTGCACGGCGCAATATTCAGCGCATGGTCGAAAAAGCCCACCAGAGTGGGGTGCGCTTTCGTCCCCATTTTAAAACGCACCAATCGGCGGAGGTCGGCACATGGTTTCGGAAGGCCGGAGTCAGCGCGATTACGGTTTCCTCGGTGGACATGGCGCTCTATTTTGCGGAAAACGGCTGGCACGACATTACCATTGCGTTTCCGGTCAACTGGCTGCAAATCGAGTCCATCAATCAACTCGCCGCTAAAATTACCCTAAATTTGCTGGTCGAGTCAGTCGAAACGGTCGAATTTTTACAGCAAAGTCTGACCGCACCCGTCCATCTCTGGCTCAAAATGGATACGGGTTATCATCGGACAGGGCTGGCATGGGATGACCTTGAGACCATTCAAGCGGTAGCCCATGCGATTCTCAATGCCGACAAATTGACTCTCAAAGGGCTGCTCACCCACGCCGGACACAGCTATCAGGCACGCGGGGCAGAAGCCATCCGCCATGTGTATCACACGACGCTCAATGCGCTTCACTTCGTGCGGGATAACCTGCCTGTTCCCGTTGAACTGTCCATCGGGGATACGCCTTCCTGTTCCATCGTGGAAAAATTCACCGGAATCGATGAAATCCGTCCCGGCAATTTTGTTTTTTACGATTGGATGCAGGTGGAAATCGGCGCCTGCCAGCCCTCCGATATTGCCCTTGCGGTGGCCTGTCCGGTGGTCGCCAGACACCCCTCGCGCAATACGTTCATCATTTACGGGGGCGCGGTGCATCTTTCCAAAGACAGCGTGAAGGATAAAAACGGCAATCCGATGTTCGGGGTACTCGCCGAAAAAACCGAAACTGGCTGGGGCAACGTTATTCCTGATACCTACTTGGCCTCCCTATCTCAGGAACACGGCATCGTCAAAACCACCCCCGAATGGCTCAATCAGATCAAGGTAGGCGATGTCGTCATGGTGCTGCCGATTCACTCCTGCTTAACCGCCGATTTGCTCAAACACTACCTCACCCCCGATGGCCTCTCTATATCCATGATGTCATTCAGATAGGGTGTTCATAAAAAACACCCTATTCCCTACGAAACAACACATCATCATTGGGCAGGTTGTACCGTCAAAAACGCCAGACACATTTCATCGTCTGTGCCTTCTCCCCACACAATATAACGGGGGTTTTCCGTCCGCGAATTGTCCCATTCGCAGGTGATTTTGACCGTATCGCGGAAATGCAGTTCAATCGGCTGCTCAAAATGATAGCCGCCCTGCCAGTGAAAATCCCAGAAAGGAATGTCAATCAGAGTTTGGGCTTGCGGGGTGTCAGGATTCAATTCAACGCGGATATGCGTTCCACGGGTGTGCATGTGCGGCAAAATTTCCACCAACCACCCCTCCCCATAAATCGGGTAAGTGCAGGTGCTGGTCACGGCGCTGCCATCCTGACTGGTATAATCCTCAACGGTTTTACGGCAGGATTGCAACGTGCCATTCAGTTCCGCCCGAATGCCCGGATTCAATTCCGTGCCACGTTGAATGGCGGTTTCGCGGTCACAGGCCGGCGTATCCACCCCGGCAGGACAGGGAATTTCAACCGGCGCAAGAATCAACCACATATCTAAGGGTTGAATCGCAGCGCTGCCTGCTTCCAATTGCAAAATAGCGCGGGTTTGGTCGGGTTGTGCGCCCGCCGACAGGTTATAATGCACCTGCATCACAATTCGTTCGCCCGCTTCAATCAGGTGTCCTGTGCCTTCGTTATAAAAGGTAGGGAACGTGCCGGGGGCCCATGCGCCAATGACGGGACTGTCGCCCACACCAGAATCGCCAAAACACTGCCAGCCCAAGCGGTTATCACGGGCATCAATTCGCTCTGCGGTCTTAACGTTGAAGGCTGGCAATTTATACAGCAGCACATGATGCACAATGCTCGCTACGCCCGGCTGAATTTCATAGGCAGTCATGAACGTATCAGACTCAAACGCGGGGTCGAGCAAAAAACACCGATAGTCGTCTTGAAGAGAGGAATCCGGCGTGTAGGCTTCTGGCATTTCCAGCACCACATCCGCCCGCACCGACGGTATGTCAATCGGAGTTGCGGTTACAGCCGTCGCCGCATCGCCCATCGGAGCGCCCGCTGCCGCCCACGCTTCAATCAGGGCAATTTCGGCATCGGTCATTTTGCGCTCATGTTTGAACTTGGGGCTGTCCCCACCGGGCATCCACGGCGGCATGATGCGCTGTCCGGTCATGAAGGCCAAATCCGCCGCAATATCGGGTGTGAACGTGGTTTCAGTCAAACTAAAATCCTGAACGCCAATCCCGTCTCCGGTATGACAGGCAGTACAGTGAGTCTCAAAAATCGGCTTGATATGCTGGTAATAAGTTGGGGCATCCTCAGAAAAAGTCATTTCTTGCGGGGTGGCTGTCGGAACAGGCGTTCCATGATACGACATTTCGGCGGCGCTGCTGTTCACGGGCATCAGAATGACTCCCAATCCGAACATAACCAGCAATAGACCTAGTGCGACAATCCAACGCATCATATTTTTTTCCTGCACTCATTTTGCGGGTGATGTTACCCTATACGTAAAGACGAGCGCCAAGTTTCGGATGGAACGCCAAAGTTGAAAGTTTATTTTTTCTGTAAAATCTCCCGTGCGGTATCTCGATCTTTGCCGATTTGGGCAACCAGCGCCTCAATCCCATCAAATTTTTGTTCGCCGCGCAGTCGTTGCACAAATTCAAGCTGGACATCCTGCCCGTAAATATCACGGTCAAAGTCCAGCAGGTGCGCTTCAATCGTCATATTTTTGCCCTCAAAGGTGGGACGGTTGCCGACATTCGTCACCGCGTTAAAACGCTCATGACCGATTCTGGCACGGCAGGCATACACCCCAAAGGCAGGCACGACCTTTTGTTCCCAGACATCTAAATTCGCGGTGGGAAAGCCAATCGTGCGCCCGCGCTGGTTGCCCTGCACGACCTTCCCATGCACGCTGTAATTCCGTCCCAACCATGTGGCGGCCTGCTGCACCTCCCCCGATTCTGCGAGGACAGCACGAATGTCACTGCTGGAAATTTTTGCCCCGTTGCCATCCCGATGCACCAGTTCAATGGTTTCGACAGTAAAATTTTTTTCTTGCCCCTGTGCCGCCAGAAATTGCAGATTGCCTTCGCGTTTGTAGCCCAGCGCAAAATCGGCGGTTGCCCACAATGCCGACATTTTTAGATGATCAAGTAGTTGATCCACAAAATCGGCAGCGCGAATCTGCCGGATATGTTCATCAAAGGGGTGTGTCACCACCCCATCTACGCCCAATTCGCCTAGCAGCGCGGCTTTTTCTTCCGGTGTGGTCAGGTAGTAGCGTCCGGCTGTCCCGCGCAGAATCACATCAGGATGAGGGAAAAAAGTTAGCACCACCGCCGCCCGTTGGGTTTGATGGGCTTCTGTCACCAACTGATGAATCAACTGTTGATGCCCCACATGGACTCCATCAAAGACTCCGACGGTGACAACCGAAGGACGGTCTAGCTGAACGTGTTCGAGTGCTTCGACATGCTGCATGAATGAATGACCCTGCTTGTATAAACAGGGGTAGTATAGCATTAGCCATTCCAGTTTTGTTCAGAAATTAGAGTTTGGATGTCCTGTTCTAATTCCTGAAACGCAGAAAGCTGGCGCAAGGGCGAAAAATCCTCAATCAGTTCTGCTAGGCGGTGTACTTGAACTTGAGGATTAAATTTCTTCAAACGACGACCCGTTAATTCGCTGGCTGTGGCTAAGATGTTATACAATTCTGTTTTGGGATCTGGTTGGTTTTCAATGGTTCTTAGAGAGGGTAAATTTAATCGAACACGCCCTCTAGGATTGCCGGATGCCAGTCGGATAGCAGCTTCATCAAATAAAAACCACGCTTCTTGCATTTTAACTGGCACAACACAGATGCAAGGCGGCGTTTCATAGCCATTTTCCATGACGGCTTCGATAGCTGATAAAATTTCATCCTTTCGGAAATCATAAGAAGATTTTTCTGCATCGCGGTGAATGAACAGTAAATCACATGGATAAAGGTCTAAAGTAGCGGTAATTTTTGTGACCAATCCCTTACCTAAATTGGAAAGTAGACTAATATCAGCCCATGTAGATTGAATCGGCAAATTAACATGGTTGTCTTTTAAAAGCCATTCCAATAAGGGCAATAAAGTTCTGTCTGAACTACCATCTGAGAGTAGGGTAAATGTTAATTCTTTCATTTGGCACTCGGAAAAGGCAATAAAAGCTGAACATCGTCTCGGTCAATGACACGCCCTGATTTTTCTTGGCTATAAAGCCTTCTCATTCCAATAGTGCCGAGGTAACTTAATAAATTACCTTTGGATACAATGGACGATTTACCATCATCGCGCCATGTATTGGATAATCCACTAAAATATACGCCTTTAAACCGTTGACCATCCAGTATCTTTTCCTTTAATTCAGCCAAAATAAGGCTATCTTCTGGTACTTGCATCACTACCGATGGTGAATGTGTATTAATAATAATCTGTCTTAGAGGGTTATTCTCATTGACTTCCTCTTCGACATCTACCGCAATATCTTGAAGTAGATGTAACATTGCAGGAATTCTTTCAGGATGAATGCCATTTTCAGGCTCTTCTAAACATATTACTCCAGTTGACTCTGGATCAATCTCTAAGACTGCTAATGCCAAAAAGCGCAATGTGCCGTCTGAGAGTGATTCGGCAGGATGTGAGGTTTTGCTCTTATCGGTAAGATATAAAGTGAGCAATCTGCGCCTATCATCTACACCCACCCAAACTTCATAAACGTCATCAATGAGTTCTGCTAACCGATTTGCGATTTCAGTATATGCTTTCGTTTCACTAGAGTCCGCCAAACGCTTAAGAGTTGACGGTAAATGAGCGCCATTCATGGCTAATATACTTGGAGCAGTTAACTCATCCGACCTTCGTAATGCGGATGGCTCAAGTTGTAATAAACGCCAAGACTGCATCTCACGCCGCGCTAGTAAAACAGTTGGATTTTCAACCGCATTAGCCGAAGATAAAACAGTCCGAGGTAGGCTAGCAGCTAATAATGTACGTCCTGATCCTCTTGCTTGATCCTGATGTAATTTAATTGTGCGTTTTTCACCAACCCCATCAGTTGAAATGAAAGGAGCAGCTTTTCGTCCTCGAATTACAGACTTACGCCATATTTTTTCATGAATGAAAGGTAAACTTTGTCGTGCGTCTCTTAAATTAATGTGTACCAACTCCTCGTATAGAAGTTCAAGAGTTTCTCTTGATTGCAGGCTATCCCCTTCGCGATAAGCCAATGTAACGGAATAGCGCAAAAAAGTAATACTTGCTTTAGCAGGCTGATTTAAGTCGTCATATCCTTCGGCAGGGATAATCATTTCAACTTCAAAGGACATTTCAGGGGCGTAGCTATCCCCAATGCGATGAAACAAATTGCGAATATCCGAGGCACGCCCTTCCTCATCACGAACAGACAAAGCCGCCTCTAAAAGGGGTTTATTTGCTAAGGCACTCAAAAACCGGATCGCATCAAATAAATTGGATTTACCCACGCCGTTTGCCCCGGCAATGCAGGTAAAGGGGCCAAATCGGACATCCACATCCACTAAATTTTTAAAACCGGAGACTTTCAATCGGGTTAGCATGGTTTTACCCTGTATTCATCATCAGGATGATATTGTGACACACTTACAGATTTTACAAAGATGCAGCGTCAAAATGCTACCAGCTTTTTCGTCGGCTGTTTTTCAAAAAACCAAGCCAGCCCAACCCTGTTATCAAAAGGGCAGCATCCCTGTTTATAATAGGCGCTTTCCACCTCCATCAAAAAAAGGACAACTCCATGGCCTCATTTGTAACATTTCTGATTGGATTGCTTGGCGGGGTCGCCGTTGGATTTCAAACCCCCACCTCCAATGCCATCGGGCAGCGCGTCGGCGGAATTAGCAGCAGTTTGATTGTGCATCTGAGTGGGGCGATTTTTTCGGCGTTTTTTCTGATTCTGCGCGGCGGGGAAAATATTCGGAACTTCAAAAATTTACCCGCTTGGATGTTTCTTTCGGGGTTATTCGGGGTGGTGGTCATCACCAGCATTAGTTATACCGTGCCGCGCATCGGGGCTGCCGCCGCCATTTCTCTAATTATTATCGGGCAATTGGTGACAGGCCTGATTGTGGATCATTTTGGGCTGCTCGAAGCCGCCCAGCGCTCCATTGATGGCTACCGGATTCTCGCAGTGGTCTTTTTGATTATCGGCGGGTATCTGATGGCACGTTAAGAGCCACCGCAAAACTGCCCCAGAACAGCAGTTGATAGCCCATCTGGGTGACAGGGTAATGGTCGAACCAGCCAATCGCCAGCCATGCCACCACACCGCCAAATAAACATACCGATTCTAGCTCCAACAGGCCGCGCCATGCTCTGCCGATCAGCAAAAATGCCCCGCCGATGAGTGCCTCCAGATACAAAATCAGGCCGATGGAACCGGTTTCCACCAAGACCAGCAGATAAATCTGATGCACATGGTCGCCGCGCAAATCCCGCCAATCGAATTGGAGCAGGCGGGCGCTGTGCCATGCAAAATTGCCAATCCCCACCCCGCGCCACGGGTGATTTTCGAGGAGTGTCCACGCCTGTTCGACATAGACCGCCCGTGCTGCGGTACTCATCGCTTCGACGGACGCGCTGCCCCCCTCTGACGACAAACCCGCCCGTGCAAAGAGCAGGGGATGGTGAAACAGCAGGAAAAAAAGGATCGTGCAGCCAAGTAAAATGAGTGTATTTTGTAAAAGGGTAAAGGACGACCTGTCTGCCATCCCTACAGTGGGATTCGTAGGGGCAACATACACGCCGTCCATTTTATTTCTACGCCATGCAAAAATTACCCACAGAACAAAAATCGTCCCCACCCCCACCGCAAATCCGCCCAAAGCAGCACGGCTAAAGGTCAGTAGCAGCGCCCACAATCCGAGCGCAATCAGTCCACTCGCAAACGCACGATTTTTCAACCAGAAGGCAAAACTGGCGCACAATCCCATCACCAGCGTTCCCGCCAGCAAATTCGGATGGGCAGTTAAGCCATATGAACGGAGATAACGCACGCCGTCACTTTGGACGACGGAAACCCCGCTACGCTGCGGGTCAAGCGTAAATTCTCGGATGTACAAGCCTAACCCAGTGGCTTCATCAACTTTACGGAGATTCAGGTCGCTTTGGACGGCGCTTTGCCCGATGGCGATGAGGGCTAAAAAGACCATACCAGCACTCAGCGCGGTAATGACCCACGATTTGGGCGGTGTGTTGGATAAGAGACTCAAGGCAAAAGCCATGACAAAGGCCAATTGACTCGCAGCCGACAGCGCTACATCCGGCTTGTAGGTGTCTGCCCCATAGGACAGCCGCGCCCACCCAACCAGCAAAATCACGACCATCGCCCACAGCATATTGCCCGAATCGAGGACGCGCCGCACCCCGCGAAACCCCGTCAATCCCCATGCCAGCAGCGCGATGACCAGAATCGGAAAAAAGCCAAACCGTTGGTAGGTCAGGCGTTCATCCACCAGCCAATCGGGATAGCGAAAAATCCAGCGAGGCCGCCACCACCAACCCGCCGTCAAAAAAATGAGCAGCGCGGCAGCCCAATGCACCCCTGACCAGAAAGTTATCCAGCGTTGCCAGAGGGCTTCTTTTCTCCCCCTCTCCACCTGTGGGAGAGGGGGCTGGAGGGTGAGGGAAAGACTCCCTCTCAAAGGAAGCGTTGCAGGAGGCGGGTCAGTCTCGTAGCCCACCCGGATAATTGTACGGGGTGAGCGTGAGGATACCTTTGTCCACCAATTGTAAATATTCCGAAACATCATCCATGTACGTTCCCTGATAGAACAGCTCGATATAATCCGCATTGACCCAGCAGGCCAGATGTTTACCGTCTGGCTGCCACCATTCTACATCCAACCAGAGTGTGTCTATCGTACCCAAAGGCAGGTTATCAATGCCAATATCCGGTTGCAAAATGGCGCTGTAATCAGGAAATTCGAGAACGTGCTGGGTAGGATAACCGCGTGCATCATCACGGGGCGCAGGCAGTCCCAGAATCATGACCTCAACCGTGTTAGGAATGAGGGCAATAGAAAATGCTGCCGAAGTCGGATATTCGCGGCATTGTAAATTCACCCCGTTGTCCACCCGCACTTTGCCAATCACGGTGGGCGCACCACTAAAAGTATCTGGTTGGGTCGCAGGATAGACATTTTGCCCGACGACGGTATTAATTTCGGAATTGTAAAGTGGCGACGATGTTAAATTAGCCGTGGAAGCGGTTGTCGCTGCACACGGAGAAGAGGTCGCGGTGAGCGTATCCGGCAAAATGACCAGATGCCGACTCAAACTTACGGGTTGTTCAACCTGTTGATTATTTTCCGCAAAAATAACTTTAAATTCAGCCGCCGATGGAACGGGCATCACGGGCTGCCATGCGGTGGGCTGGGTCAGCGCTGTCCCATTGATATCCATCATCTGGACAGTCTGGATGCTGTGAATCCATGTACCATTCCCGCCTGTGTGATACTCATTTGGCAAATAAAGCTGGCAGTTGGTCGGATTCACGGTCACGGGGAACACATTCGGTTGTGACCCGAACACGATGATATATAAAAATCCAAATTTGTGGGGAATCAAGCCCACGCCAATTTCGCGGTACAACGGGCTTTCCATGGTTTGACGGTGAATGGCAGAATTTTTCCAGAAATCCATCACATAATTTAAATCCCCCAAACCAGCATTTTCATTGACTTCAATCTGGGCTTTGTTGTCGCCATAGGCCGGCCAGTTGTAGCGCAACGCCCGCTGACGGGGATATTCCCCGCGTGCATCCACATGAAAATCATAATTCGGGGGTTCAAAATTAAGCGAAGCCACATAATCGGCTTGGGCGCGTGCCATCGTTTCTAATACAGGATTCACCGCCAGAGGATGCAATCCGGCATTAACACGGTGCTGGTTAATCGCGGCAATGACTTCCAACGAGGCAGCGGTGACATCTTCTTGGGCGGTGGCGGGACGGGGCAAAAGAGCAGCCATAAAAGCGGCTATCAGAAAAAAGCTTAACCCTCTACTCATCTTTAGCTCACTTCATGTTCTATTAAGAATATTCATAAGTGTAAATAATAATCAGGAAAATTTGACGAACTATTTGATTCTTCTAACGGATTGTTTGAATATTAAAACACTATTATCCTAAGAAGTTTTACCTTACTCTTAATTCCTGTTGGCGCGGCCTATGCCGATGACCCTATTCCCGGGACACCGGAAGACAATGCCTGTTTTCCCGGCGGTTTGATGGATGGCAAATGTGATACTGCTTGGGAATGGGAATGTGGATATTATTTGCAACTGTGGCAAAACAATGGCGGGTGGAACAATCCGCAGAATACCTTTGTCAGTTGGTGCAACCCCGAAAGTTTGCTGCCCCCACCCCCGCCTGTTAGGGATACAATCATTATTGTTATAATAAGAACTATGCTCGTTTTTTAATAGCGAGGAACTGAACTAAAAACGCTGGCGGGGTATGCCAGCGTTCGGGTTTTCCTAAATGGAGTTATGCTCCTGCGTCTGGAGTTTGGTGTTAATTTCACTGCCTAAATTCTCGGCATCTTCCAGCAGAATTAAAATCTGTGACATCAAAATGGAAGGGCGCAGGGGTTTGGGCAAATAGTTATGAAAGCCCTTGCTCATGGCATATTTACGGTCTTCCGCATCCGAATAAGCGGTCAGCGCGATAATCGGGATATGCTGGGTATGCACATCGCTTTTTAACTGTTCTGCCATCTTCCAGCCATCCATCACAGGCATGGCAATATCGGAAATGATAAAACGGGGGTTGACCTGCCGCACAAGGTCGAGACCTTCTTGTCCGTTGTGAGCGACATGGACGGTTGCGCCGTAGTCGGTCAGAATATCCTCCAGAATCAGCAACGCATCATCTTGGTCATCTACGACCACCACATCCCAACCGGTTAAAAAATCCCTGCCGATTTTGCTATATTTTTCCATGCCATGTCTCCGCTCTCTACGGTTCAGTCTATTGTACTGCAAAAAGTGTAAACAAACTATCAGAATCCGGCGCGGGAAAGTACCTGCCGTATGCCATCCGCCTGTAACTCGTACACCACCACGCTACGGAACATATCCCGCCCGCCAAATTCGGACGGACGCATTTCCCCCTGTGTGGTTAAAATCGTATCGGTTAGACGCAGCGAATCGCGCAAAAGTTCCGCGTCTGCCCCGATTCGCGTGATGAGCAGCCGCACCGCCCATGTTAAATCATAGGCTGCCACGGCGAAGGCATCCGGTTCTGCTCGATAGGTGGTACTGTAGGCGCTGGTAAAAGCACGGCTCAGGTCATCGGTCAAGGTGGGCAGCCAAGAAGCCACATTCACCGAGCGGATTCCCTCAATCGGGTCAATCGGTTGGTCATTAATCAAAATGCCGCGCCAATCCGCCGCTATCAACATTTGAATAAAAGGCGCGCTGTCTGTCCCCGCGTAATAAATGGCCTGCGGAATCTGGCGGAGTTGCTCCGGCGTAAGCGCATCTTTGCGGTAATGTTGAATCTGCGGCGGGGAGGCAGTGCGGTTGAGCGATTCGATAAAGATGTCGCTGCCAATGACAGTAATCTCTGTCACCGCCAATTCATTCACCAGATACTCTGCCAGCGCGTCATTTTGCACCTGCTGGTCGGTCATCCCGCGAAACACAGTCGCCTGAATATTCTGGAGGGCCAGTCCTTCGGTGGGCGAAAGCAAAAAAACGGGCATTTGCCAAGCGACTGTCCGTCCGGGAAAACGCAGTTCCGGCGAGGCAAGGACGCTGACCGCTTCTACAAGGTCATTCGGATTTTGTGTCACCCGCAGTTCAAAGGTGTACTTTCCCCCGTCTGCCCCTTCAAACCCACCTTCCGCGTTAATTTCTTCCACCGCTAACTGCATCGCTTGAACGGCGGGCGTGTCTGGCAAGCCATAATAGCCGATTATCAACGGCGTGGTGTCGGATTGGGCATGGAGCGGCAAACGATAGAAAAAAAGCAAAAGCAACAAAAGGCTGGCTTGCAAGCCTGTCCGGTAAAATTTGCGGTGTCTCATAGGTGGGTGGAGTGACGACGCTGAAATTTTTTACGTTGATGGTCGAGCGCAAGGATGCCAAGATAGGCCACCCAGACCGCCTCACAAATAAACAACCCGCGCAGCCCGAAAAAAATCAAAATGACCGCTACCGCCATCAACAGACCGGAACAGCCTAATTTGGTTGCATAGTCGTTATACACGCTTTTAATCCTATTGTGCCACCGAGTCCATTGACAATCATATCAAACATGAGGCTATACGTCAGCGACCAGAGAGTATCATCCGTATACCCCACCCCTATCTGAACGGCTTCCATGAGGATACCCCCCACCAACACATAGCGCCATGCCAGCGCGACACTCCCACCCTGTGCCGACCACGGCCCGACCAAAAAAGCCACACTTCCAAACACCAGCAGATGACTCACCAGATGGACAACTTCAAGCTGGTTTAACGCGGCAACCGTCCTAATCAATAGATTATCATGGCTGCTGGTGGGGGAAATCGGACTTAAGGCGGACTCCTCACGGGGGATAGCAACATAGCCGCCAATGAGGATCGACACGCCTAACAGGAGGGCGGCTAGCTTTTTTCGTAGGGATAAACGCATGTGGGGTGGGCTTAAGACTCCCCGCGCAGAAACATCACTTGGATTCGCAAATTGCCTAAATACAGTTCATCCCCATCGCGCAGCAGGCGTTTTTGACCGGGTGTGACCGGATAGCCATTCAAGCGGGTGCCATTCACACTCTCCAAATCCATCACCCAGACGCGGTTGCTTTCGCGGCTAATTTGAATATGACGGCGCGAAACCCCATGCTGGTTGGCATCGGGAACATTTAAAGTGATGTGCGGCACAAACGGGTCGTGATAATCCTCATGATTCAAGGTGCGCCCCAACGTGACCGCATTATTCAGGGGAAAAATGGTCACGGTGTCTTGATGCTGCAACTTGAGCGAAAATCCCTCCTCAAAATCTTTATCGCCCCAGCGGGTTTGCGAGAGGATATTCCGCATTTCGGCTTTGCTCAAGACAAAGGTATCTTCCGGTTTGCCCTCGCTTAACTCAAAAGGGTAATGGCAGTTTTCACATTCTTCGAGGTCGGGCGGATTTTCATGTCCGCAATTCTGGCATATTTTCATAATGTCTGTATCCATGCGTACTCGTAGTGTTTTTACCACGCTTACGCAGTGCTGGCAATATGCTACACTGGAAGTAGTGAAACAGGACAAAACCTCATGCGCCGCTTAACATCACTCACCCTTCATGGCTATCGTCTATTTCATGAGTTCAGGGCTGCCCCCCTGTCTGAGTTGGAAGTGCTGGTGGGAGCAAATGGGACAGGCAAGTCGACCCTGTTTGAATTTTTAAGGTTTTTACGCGATTCCATGCAGGGCGAAATTCCGCCGCAAATTGTCAAAGGCGCAGTGGGTCAGCAGATTTTTAACCGTCCTGATGCCCCTCAATTCCAGTGGAAAATTGAAATCGAGGACTCCTTGCGTTATGAAGGAGGCATTTTAGGGCCGCTAGGCCAAGTGCGGATTTTATCAGAGAACATCCAGCGCGAAAATTTAAGCTATTTAGAAGTTACGAATACATATCAGCATTTCATAGAGCCTAGAACAGAAAATAGGAGTGAGATACGTCGTGCTGTAAAGGCAAGTAAGCAAAATATTCTTTTATTAAGTCTAGCCTCAGACCCAGAAATGCAAACACTGTATGAACTCAGAGACTATTTTTTACAATGGCGGTTTTATAGTGGTTTTAGTGTCGCTATTGATAAATTACATACCCCTGTTCCTATTGAACAAACCCCTTTGTTGAACGAGGACGGCGGGAATCTCAGTGCCGTGTTGCACTTTCTCTTTACGGAACACCGCCCCATTTTTGCCGAATTAGAAAACCTGTTGGCTTCGGTTGTCCCAAATTTTGAATATATGACGGTCAAGGCACGCGGCGCACCGGGACATATTCTGGCATTCTGGAAAGAAAAAGGCGTGGATGTTGAACTTAGCCTTGCGGATTTGTCGGACGGAACCCTGCGGCTGCTGTGTTGGGCAGTGCTGGCCTTACAACCCAACCCACCTTCCCTCATTTGTATCGATGAACCAGATCAAGGGATTCATCCGCGTGTACTGCCGAGTCTGGTGGGGCTATTTGAAAAAGCGAGCCAGCGTACCCAGATTTTTCTTGCCACGCACAATTCCTATCTGCTGCGTTTGGTGGGGCTGTCACATATTGCCGTCATGCGAAAAGACCCTGCCGGACATATTGAATTTATGAAACCGCAAGACTCGCAGATTCTTCAAGATATGTTGGCGGATTTCGGCGTAGAAGAAATTGAAGCACTGCATCGGAGTGATGAGCTGGAACGTTTCGCATGAAAGAAGTCATTATCTATGTCGAAGGTGCAGCCGATAAACTGACCCTGCAAGTGCTATTAAGACCTTTAATAGCACAAAAACTTGCACAAGGAGTCTTCATTGAATTTTTTGAAACGCCCAGTGGAGACAGAAAGGAATCCGTTTTGATAAAAGCGCCATTACGGGCGGTTAATATCTTACGGAGTAAAGCCGATGCTGAAGTTGTGTTAATGCCTGATTTATATCCGCCCAATAAAGGATTTCCCCACAGCACCTTTGAGGAGATGAAAGCGGGTATTTTAAAGAACTTTGCGGCGGCCTTAAAACAAAAAAATATTCAAGACACACGGCTTTTAGACCGCTTTCACGTATTTTGTTTGAAGCATGACTTAGAAGCGCTCATTTTGGCTGTTCCCCAAGCCTTAGCGGTGGTGTTGGAGGTGGAAACAATCAAACCCACATGGAAAATTCCTGTAGAAGATCAGAATCATCAAAAACCACCGAAACGCATTGTCGAGGCACTTTTTGAACAAGCCGGGCAGCGCTATGTTGAAACCAGAGATGCGCCCCTGATTTTAGGATTGGCAGATTATCAAGAAGTCTCTGAAAAATGCCCGCAGTGTTTTCAGCCCTTTGTCAACTTTTTGCAGCAGACCTAAACCTCGTTTATAATTTCTTTTCAACGATTCTTCATACAGGATAAACCTCAATGTCTTTTTCTCCAATCCCCAAGGATGTGACACTGGCGACTGACTGGTCATGGGAACAGTATCAGCCGTTTGTCCAAGAATTGCTGGACTTTGACCTGACCCAAGCCAGCCTCGAAACTTGGCTCACCCAATGGACGGATTTAGCGTGTTTGTTGCAGGAAATTCGTACTGTCTTACAGATAGCGACTACGGTCAACACGGCGGATCAAGTCAGCGAACAAAAACTCATGGCCTTTTTGGGCAATGTCATGGAAGCAGCGATGGCAGCTGACCAGCAGTTGAAAGAAAAATTTTTGAAAAGCGGGTTGCAAGCGCCCGCCGGGTTTGAAGTTGCGCTGAAAATCATGCAAACCGATGCCGCGATCTTCCGCGAAGAAAACCTACCCCTTTTTACCGAAGAAGAAAATCTGAGCAATCAATATAACAAAATTACGGGCGCTCAGACTTTCCTCTGGGAAGGTGAAGAAAAACCCCTCCCCGCGCTGGCATTGCTGCTGCAAAACGAAGACCGCAGCCTCCGCGAAAAAGCCTGGTTGACCGCCCGCGAACGGCAATTGCAAGACCGCCAAGCAATTAACGAGTTGTGGGTCAAATTTTTAAACTTGCGCCAGCAGCAGGCCAAAAATGCAGGGTTTGACAGCTACCGCGATTTTCGCTGGCAGCAGTTCAGACGCTTTGATTACACCCCCGCCGATTGCGAAACATTCCACTATGCCATTGAGCAGGTAGTTGTGCCAGCCATGAAGCGCATGAACGAACGGCGCAGAAAAGCGCTGGGGGTCGAGTCCATCCGTCCTTGGGATGTGACCAATCCTGATGTGCGCGGGGTGGTGGATGCCGAAGGGCGCAATCCGCTGCAACCCTTTGCTGATGTTGCCGAATTGGAAAGCAAAACCGAGTCCATCTTCCACCAAGTTGACCCCGAACTGGGCGGATACATCAAAATCATGCGCGACGAACAACTGCTCGATCTCGGTAGCCGTAAAAATAAAGCGCCGGGCGGGTACTGCGCCAGTTTTCCGGTACGCCAGCGCCCCTTCATTTTTATGAACGCGGTTGGCACGCACGACGATTTACAAACCATGCTGCATGAATCCGGTCATGCGTTCCATGTGTTTGAAACGGCCAAACTGCCCTATCATCAGCAGAGCCAGTACCCCACCGAATTTGCCGAAGTCGCTTCGATGTCGATGGAACTGCTCGCTTCGCCCTATCTGACCACGTTTTACAGCCAAAAAGATGCAGCGCGGGCGGTGGTAGAACATCTGGAAGGCATTCTCTGGTTCTGGCCTTATATGGCGGTGGTCGATTCGTTCCAGCACTGGGTTTATAGCCATATCGAAGATGCCAAAAATCCCGCCAACTGCGATGCCAAATGGAGCGAACTCTGGGACAGATTCATGCAGGGTGAAGATTGGAGCGGCTTGCAGCAGTACAAGGAAACAGGCTGGCATCGTAAACTGCACATTCACCTGATTCCTTTCTATTACGTGGAATATGGGCTGGCGCAAATGGGCGCGATGCAGGTCTGGCGAAATGCGCTAACCGACCAAACCAAAGCCGTCCGCGATTACCGCCATGCCCTGTCGTTAGGGTATACTGTATCGTTGCCAGCGTTGTTCCAAGCGGCGGGCGCAAAATTCGCCTTTGATGCCGATACGCTTGGAGTGTTGGTGTCGCTGGCAGAAAATAAAATCCACGAACTCGAAGCGGTGTAATTTTCATGTGGCTCTCTAAGAGGGTGTTACTTGACACCCTCTCTTTTTTACAAATTTTCCCTAGAGGAATCCCTTATCCGCAGGCAGGGGTCACGATGGCAATGGGATAGGAACGCCCTAACACCGTTTGCCCATCGCGGCTCAAACCTTCGACCACCGCGACATAATCCCGTCCACAGAGCAGCCCCGTCACCCGTGTGCTGCTCATTTCGGGCGTGTCGCTGCTGGTTGGCACAATGACTGTCGGTGCATTCGCATAAATCAACGGTGCAATCACCACCCGAAATTCCGTAATCGGTGCGGCATACACCGCCCATGACAGCGCAGCCGAATAGGTGCGGTCATTTTCCAGTGTCACCTCCCGATAGGAAAAAGCCGTCACCAGCGTATCAAACGTGCGGTAGGGTTCGCTGCTCACCTCAATTTCATTCCCGCAGCTTGCATCATCCGATTGAAAATTTCCCCCCGCCGAAATAACCGCGCCTTCGCAATTCTGCGGGTTAAACTGCACATAGCTGGTCGAAAGTGTCAGTGTACCTTCGTTAAGAATGCCGCGTCCGTCGGTATCGCGGGTGTTATTCGTCAGCGAACTATCCACCACAGCGGCGGTAGCATCGGCAGCATTAAAAATGCCGGCATCATTGTTGTAAAAATGGCTGCTGATGACGGTTAAATCGCCAAAATTCGCCACCGCCGCCGCCCGCGACTCGGTTGCCCAGTTATCATAAAAATAACTTCCCTGTATCAGCGCTGTTCCCGCGTTGCGAATCGCGGTTGCGGTTACGCTGCGGGCGGTGTTCAAGCGGAAGGTGCTGCCGCTAATTTCTAGGCTGCTATCTTGCTCATTCACAATAGCGGCATCATTTTCGGTGCGTTCAAACACCGAATTGTCCACATAGACTCTGCCGCCTTCATTATAAATTGCCGCGCTGGAACGCTCCGGGCTGCCATGCCATGCAAATCGTGAATCCGCCACGTGAAGGGTACTGTCTGCCCGCACCCGCACCCCGATATTTTGGCTGTTCACGAGTTGAACGTTGTGCAATGAAAGGGTCGCCCCTTCGGACACCAGAAATTGCGTGGCGACCTCATCCTGTCCGTCCAAAATGACCCCATCCCCCACCCCAACCAGCGTGACATCTTGCGTAATGCTTTTGCTAAAGTACAGGTAAATAGGGGCGGGACAGTCAAAAACAGTCGTTCCCCCCCGCCGAATGGCTTCATCCACACCGGATTCCGTGCAAGTGTCGAAGGGTTGGGCGTGCGCGAACGGGATAGGCAAAAACGCCGTGAACAGCAAGCACAGGCTGAGCAGAATTTTCATGGATGCAATTTTCCTTTAATTTGGGGGAGATTATACCCTGCACCCCCCTCGACTCACCGGGTGAGCCGAGAGAGGAAATTTTGATGGTTCGAGGTGGTCATGCGCCCCGCATGACCTATATGCTTACGATACGCGAAACATGTTGGCCTGTCTATCCGTCAAAAGACGGATATTTGCTACGGGAAAGTACGTAGATTTTAAAATGCCCGCGCAACTTCCAGATTCTTTTTTAGCAAGCAAGAGAGCCGCATTTATTGAGCATTAAGATGTTAAATTTTCTTAACGGAATTTATTATTGTTTTCTCTATGGATTGACGATATAGTAATAGAGTTAGCGTTACCATAGGTGATTTTGTGAAAAAAGCACTTTCATTGCTGCTGTTGATGGTTTTTTGCATACCCTTCATGCCCACCCCAAGAACGTATGCTGCTACGTTCACCGTCAATGATGAAGCCAGTCTTGTGGCTGCAATCCAAGCCGCCAATGCCACCCCTGAACCGGATACGATTACGCTGGCAAATGACATCAACTTGAATACAACCACCCCGTTTGTGGCAGATGGTAATAATGGTCTGCCTTCAATTATTCATCCTCTTATAGTTTTGGGGCAAGGTTTTACACTTCGTCGCACAAGTGCAACACAATTCCGTATTTTTCATGTTGCACCGGGAAGTGAATTATGGATTGATAATATTACCTTAGCGGGAGGATATGCTCAAACCGGAGGCGCAATCCATGTTGATTCTGGGTTTGTCCCTACTTTTAAAATTGGAAAATTAACTGTTACTCGTTCAATTATTGGTGGGGATTTAGCCAATGGAAATACATCAATATTAGAAGGGGGGGGCATATACGGAGATTGGGCAATAATCACAATTGTAGATAGTGTAGTGTCTCATAACACCGTTGATGGAACAAACGGATTTGGAGGCGGGATAAGAAGCCGTGATGGACAACTAGCGCTTATAAGTTCTCAAGTAGAATTCAATGTGATAAAAGGTACTAATGCAGGCGTTGGAGGCGGGGTTTTTGCGGGTATTCCTGGTTTTGGTTCTCCTAGATATCGTCTTATAATAACTGACTCTATAATTAGTAATAACCTTATAGAAGCATCAGGGGGCATGGGTGGCGGTATGTATGCAGGAGGAGTACAAGCATATATACGTTCTTCCAGTATTAGTTCTAACCGTATAATCGCATCCAACAGAAATGCAGATGGGGGTGGGGTTGCTTTCAGGTCTAGCGGCACCATTGACGTTGTAAACAGTGAATTTAGAGACAATTTGGCACAAGGTATTAATCGTTCTGAGGGTGGTGGGGTCTATATCACTTCAACTAACAATTTAAATATAGTTGATAGCCAAATCATAGGAAATATTGCTCGCTCTGGTCAAACAACTATAAATGCTAGTAGCTCCTTTGGAGCTGGAATTTTTTCCTATGGAGTGAATCTTAGCATTAACAAAAGCACCATTTCTAATAATATACTTGAACTAAGATACTTTAATATTTCTGGGAGCTGCTGTGGAGGAGGTATCTATGCGGGACAACTTCAAATGACAAATAGTACAGTAAGCCAGAATGAGATTAGAAACACTGCACCAATTCCTTGGGCTGTTGATGGAGGCGGTATTAATGTAAGTTCTGGAATTATAACTAACAGCACTATTATAAATAATCGAATTAATCAAACAGGCGTTGGCGGAGGTATATATTCAAATCATACTGTAACGTTTGCAAACAATCTTTTGTCTAATAATATCATTGGTGGTGGACACAGCCCAGATTGTTATACAAGTTGGTTTCTTGGGATTACTTCTCAGGGCTATAATATGGTAAGCGATAATACTGGGTGTAATTTTAATGCTCCAACGGACATCACTGGAATTTCAACCACTCTTGGTTCGCTAGCGAACAATGGCGGGCCGACCCAAACTCATACCATTAGTGACACACCCCCAATCAATAGCGGCAACCCGGCTACACCCGGCAGCAGCACCTATGCTTGCCCCACCACTGACCAGCGTGGCGCTCCGCGTGGGGCTGACCAATGCGATATTGGCGCGGTAGAAATGGGTGCAATCCCACCCGCTGTGTATAACAATGACCCCATTGGAACTGAGGATGGCGTTTATACAGTTCTTCCCAACACCCCACTCACAGTAACGGCTGCGGGGGTGCTGTCGAATGATAGCGATGTAGAAAATGAACAGCTTTTTGCTTATCCTGTGATTCCACCCACCAATGGATTTGTCACCTTAAATGAGGATGGGTCATTTAATTACATTCCGCATACCAATTTTACCGGAACAGATGAATTTTATTATGTGTCGTGTGATATTCGGGGGGCGTGTCAGGGCAATACCCGTGTACAAATCAACGTCCAGCCGGATAACCCACCGTTCGTAGCCGGGGTTAATCCTGTCAACGGGGCGACCAATGTAGTACCATCCACCTTAATTCAAGCGGATTTTAGTGAGTCCGTCACCCTTGGCACATCGCCGTTTGACCTCACCTGCACGACCAGTGGCGCGGGTTTATCCTTTAATTTGATTGGCACAGGCGCAACTTATACGCTTGATCCTGATGTCGATTTTGTCGCTGGCGAAACCTGTACCCTGACCATCTTTGGCGCACAAGTGGCTGACCAAGATGGGGTGATAGATACCATGACAGCCGATTTTGTGATGACTTTTACCATTGCAGCAGCCGGTATCCCTCCAAGCGGAACGGGGAGCAGCCAACCCCAAACCGCCAATGAGATTGCTCAATTCATCCCGGTCACACAACCGATTGCCAGCGATTTCATTATCAAAACGGTGGATAAATCGTTGGCGCAAATTGGCGAAACTGTAACCTACACCATCACGTTCGGCAATCCAACCGACAAACCCATTCAAAATGCGACCATCCGCGATAGGTTTGATCCCCGCCTTGAGGCATTGACATTGGTATCCACCACGACAGGCACAACTACTTGGGATGGGAATAATCTCACAGTTTCTGGAATTGCCCTAACACCCGGTCAGCAGGTGCAGCTCATCCTCACAGCGAGAATTTCCGACCAAGCCAAAGCAGGGGATGTTATTCCGAATATTGCTACAATGAGCTACAATCCAACTTACACCAGCAATAATGCCCCTGTAACCATCTTGCCCAACAACCTACCTGCCACAGGCGAAAAAAACGAATTTCCGCTTGATTGGCTACTTGGCGGGTTGATTCTGATGAGCGCAGGGGCATATCTTATTGCTAAAATTCGCGGTCAATCAAATAATTTGCCCAGCTAACCAGCAAACTTTTTGACTCGGAGGCGGGCAAATTTTCGACTCCGGCTAGCGCTTCCTCAACATAGGTTTGCGCCAGTTGTTTGGCGTAGTCAATCCCGCCAGCCTCACGCAGCAGCCCAATCACCTGCTGAATCTCCGCTTCGCTGGCCTGATGATTGCCCAAGATTCCAAGGCAAAAATCGCGTTCGGATTGGGTCATCTTGGGCAGCGCCCCCAGTACAATTAAGGTGCGTTTGCCTTCCCGAATATCCGATCCAATGGGTTTGCCGAGTTGTTTTTCATTCCCCACAATGCCCAGAATATCATCCTGAATCTGAAAAGCTGTGCCACATTTGCCCGTAAACTGCGCGATTCGTTCTACCTCTGCATGGCGAATATCGGCTTGCCGCAGTCCAATCGCTGCCCCTGCCCGTCCTGCAAATTCATACAGCACCCCGGTTTTTTTCCAGAGCATATCCAGCACCTGTTCGGAGGCCAGACGTTCAATCGGCATTTCGGAATACAAAATATCCAGTGCTTCGCCGTCTACGAGAGTCGTTTGCACCCGCGAAAACAATTCACGGCTCAGATTCAGCACCAATTCGGCGGGCAGATGATTTTCCGTGTAGAGATGGGTCAACAGGGTATTGCACCAGCCCTGCTGCATATCCCCCGCCAGAATCGCAATCGACAGGCCATAATGGGCAGCTTTGGCGGAATCGTAACCGAGTTCATCACGGGCAACATCACGGAATTGAGCATGAACGGTGGGCGAACCACGCCGCAGTTCATCACGGTCAATAATGTCATCGTGTACCAGCGTCCATGTGTGGTAGAGTTCCACGGCGGCGGCGGCGGGAATCGCGCTGGCTTCATCCCCCCCCACTGCCCCACACGCAAACATCAGCACCCCCGGACGCAGCGATTTTCCCCCCGCGTTGAGGTAGCTGGTGATGGCGGCTTGCAAATGTGGATGCAAAAATTGGGGAACATGCCCCATCAAATAGGCTTTGACGTGTTTCTGACGTTCGCTGACAGCATTTAAAAGAGTGGCAAAATCGCTCATAGGTCGCCTTATCATTATCTAGGGCGATTATAGTGCAGGCTATGCTTCTGTGTCAGATTTTGAGGACAAAAACGCCAACTTTACCGAAAGATTCAGTTATAATGGAGAGAAAAATAGGATACTCCGCATGGATTCATTTGATAATTTTAATTACCAGCAAGCCCCGCAGATGACCGAACCCCTGACTTGGCAGGAGGTCTGGACACAAGCAGTCACACGCCCCTCGGTGGAAACCTTTGAATATTTACTCGGCGATCCGCAGGTTTCCCCCAACCGTGCGTATATATGGATTGCTGTTTCCTCTGCCGTCGGCGCGGTTATTCAACTGATTTTGAGTTTTATTTTTCAATCGATCTTTGGGACAAATACACTTTTAATATTTAATGGAACAAATTCACAGAATTTCGAGAATACTACGGAGGTCAGCCCGGCGCTGAATCTCATCTTCGGGGTGATTTGCGGTATCCCGCTAGCAGTCGTTGGCGCACTTATTTTTTTCGTGATTATTTCCTTCATCCTGAACCTGATTGCGCGAGCATTGGGCGGGACAGGGGAATATCAAGATATGGTGTACGCCATGTCGACCTATACCGCACCGATGACCATTATTAATGGCGTGCTGGGTGGCATCCCGATTGTCAATTTGCTAGTTCTTTTCACGGGTTTTTATGCCTTTGTGCTGCAAATTATTGCCATCAAAACGGTGCATCGCTTTGGGTGGGGTCAGGCCATCCTCACCGCGTTTGTACCGATTATCTTTATCTGCGGGTTGTTCGCGTGCTGTATTTTTGCGCTGGCTGGGGCGTTGGCGGGCAGTCAATAAGACACATTCACGCTTATCAACGCCATCCTTGAGGGCGGTGTGGGAAAAAGAGCCAACACGGGCCTAAGGCTGTTTAACAATTTAGCACGGATAGCCAAATGTAGGGGCGTGGTCTGTGACCCGCCCTCAATCCCTTGCAGGGGTGCGTCACTATCCCTATTTAAAAGTTAATGTGCATAAGGCCAGCGTTACCCGAAACGCCCCCTATCGTCCGCCATCCCCATCATGGTCATGAGCGTCATTTGCATCAAGGCGCACAGTTTTTCTATCTCATTTTTCACGATGAACACCTCCACCTGACACACAGTGAGTGTTCGTCCCGCCTTCATCACCTTCGCCCGCGCAATCAACAAATCGCCATCCGCCGGACTCATCAAATTGATTTTAAATTCCACACTCAACACGGACGCATCAGCAGGCATCAAGCTCAAGGCGGCGTACCCCCCGGCGCTGTCGGCGGCGGTAGCAATAGTTCCCGCATGGAAAAATCCGTGCTGCTGGGTGAGAGAGGGATGATAAGGCACATGAATTTCGACCAAACCGGCTTCGACCCTCACCAGACTCGCGCCGATATGCTGCATCATGCCTTGACGGGCAAAACTCTCGCGGACGCGCTGGTCAAAATCGGGGCTTCGGGGTTCCAACATGGGTTTATTCTACCGGAAACGATGGCAGGGTGGAGTCGTGTTCTTTCAAAAATGCCCATGCCTCCGCCTCCGTTAAACTCATATGCAAGCGAAACCCAAAAAGCTGGCTGGCTACTGTAATGGCAAATTTGATGAGGCTGTTGGGCGACCCGACAATGACCGCATAGCCCGTTGCCCGCATATTTTCTAATCCAGACAGGGCATTTCTCAGTTGCAGCAGTTTCAGGTCATATTGGCTGACTTCGCTCACATCCGTGATGCTGTGTGTAAGACCGGTGGGGGGAACTTCTTCCAGACCGCGTTTGGACATGGCAATCGCGCTGCGAACATCATATTCGGTCACCCGGCCGATGAATTTAAAATAAAAAACACGGCCCGGAATTTTCCATCCCCCGCTAACCGACATTAAATGACCTCGCGCTCGTGGGGAAGATGCCACTGCACACCCCGACGGGGCAACAAGGGGGGGAGGTTGGTGTCCATATTGGCAAGGTAAGTTAAGCCCTCCTCGACTGTCGGACAGGTATAGACCGGAAAATGATACAGGTGACTCGCTGCTTTGACCGCAAAACCAATCAACGGATTGGTGTTGCCCACCAGCACCGCCCAGCCATGTTTCGGGATATCATTCAGCACGTTGACCGCATGGGAAAATTCACGCAGCATCAAATTAAACCGCTTAACCTGCGAAACTTCAAGGATGACATGAATCGGCTTGGGTGCATAGGGCAAGACAGACTGTTTTAAAAGCCCGGTTGCATAGCGAACTTCCTCATGCGTAATGTTCCCACCACATTCCGCATAATAGACGTGTCCCACCTCATACCAACCACTTTGAATTGGCATTTTTTTAATTCCCCTTCCATTTGCATGATCTGCTCATTGAGTGATAGGGGCAACAGTAACGACATATTTCTACAACCAAACAAGCCTTGCAAAATTTTTTTAATAGATCGCCTTCATTATAAAGAACCCGTCCTCTTTTAGGAATGTCACCCGCCTGAATTTTTTATAAATTCCGCCCGCATACAAAGAACATGACATTTTGAACTGTAGTATTCAGTGCGGGGGGGTACAATTAAAAGTGCTACTTTTACCCACAGGTGAATTAGAGGATTCGTCTCCATGAAAATTACTAAACAAGATGTTTTAGAGTACCATTCCGAAGGCAGGCCCGGCAAAATTGAAGTCATTGCCACCAAACGGCTGGCAAACCAGCGCGATTTATCGCTGGCCTATTCACCGGGCGTTGCCGAAGCTGTTTTAGAAGTCGAACGCGACCCCCAAACCGCCTATCAATACACCGCCAAAGGCAATCTGGTGGCGGTGGTGTCTAATGGGACGGCGATTCTGGGCTTGGGTAATCGTGGAGCGCTGGCTTCCAAACCGGTAATGGAAGGCAAAGGGGTTTTATTTAAATCGTTCGGGGATGTCGATGTTTTTGATATTGAACTAGACACCACCGACCCGGATGAAATTATTCGGATTGTCAAAGCCCTTGCGCCAACCTTTGGCGGGATTAATCTGGAAGACATCAAAGCGCCGGAATGTTTTTATATTGAAGAAACCCTCAAACGTGAACTCGACATTCCTGTATTCCATGATGACCAACACGGCACCGCCATTATTTCTGGCGCGGCGCTGCTCAACGCTTGCGAAATCAATGGCAAAAAATTGGCTGACCTGAAAATGGCCTTTTTGGGCGCGGGCGCGGCTTCAATTGCCACGGCAGATTTTTACGTCGAACTGGGCTGCAAAGCCGAAAATATCACCATGTGTGATACCAAAGGGGTCATCCACAAAGGCCGCACCGATTTAAATGAGTATAAAGCCCGATATGCGTGGGAAACCGACAAACGCACCTATGCCGATGCAATTGAAGGCACGGATGTCATTGTGGGTTTGTCCGGGCCGGATATTGTCACCCCCACCATGCTCGAAACCATGAACGACCACCCGGTCATTTTTGCGATGGCAAACCCCGACCCCGAAATTCCCTATGACATTGCGCGGCAGGTGCGCCCCGATGCCATCATCGGCACAGGCCGCAGCGATTTTCCCAATCAGGTCAACAATGTGCTGGGTTTCCCCTTCATTTTTAGAGGCGCATTGGATGTTGCGGCGCGGGCTATCAACGAACCGATGAAAGTTGCGGCGGCCAGAGCCTTAGCCGCCCTTGCCCATGAGGATGTGCCGGACAGTGTATTAGCGGCCTATGGCAAAACCAGCATCACGTTTGGGCAAGAATATGTCATTCCCAAACCGCTTGACCCGCGTGTTCTGCTCTGGGTATCTCCGGCGGTGGCACAGGCCGCTATGGAAAGCGGGGTCGCCCGGCGCACCATTGATATTGAGGAATATCGTGACCAGCTGGCACGTCGTCAGGGCGGCGGACGGCGGATGCGGCGCTATTTTATCAATATGGCACGCCACAACCCCAAACGCCTCGTTTTTGCCGAAGGCCATCACCCGCAGATTATCCGTGCAGCAGCGCAGATTCAAGACGAAGGCATCGCCAAACCGATTCTGGTGGGAATGCCCGAAGTCATTCAGCAACGCATCAGCGAACTGGGACTCGACTTTAAACCACGGGTGGTCAACCCCAAAGATTATTCACGCCACAACGAGTATGCCCAAGCCTATTTTGAACTTCGCAAGCGCAAAGGCACGAGCATGGCGGGCGCACGCGAAGCCATGACCCGCAACACCATTTTAGCCCCGATGATGGTTTACATGGGCGATGCCGATGCGTATTTGGCGGGGGTTGCCGCCACCTACCCCGAAATCATCCGTCCAGCGCTGCAAATTTTCCATACCCGCCCGGATGTCAAAAAAGCAGCCGGGTTATATGTGCTGATGATTAAGGACAAAACTTATATCATCACCGATGCAACGGTCAACATTGACCCCAACACCGAAGATTTAGCCGAAATTGCGATTTTGGCCCATGATTTTGCGAAGGACATTGAACTCCCCAGCCCCACCGTAGCGATGCTGTCCTTTAGCAATTTTGGTTCCACCCCCCATCCCTTCAGCGAAAAAGTTGCCAGCGCCACCGAATTGGTGCGCCAGCGCCGCCCGGATATTACGATTGACGGCGAAGTACAAGCCGATTTTGCGGTGGATGGCGAGTTGATGGAAGCGGAATATCCCTTCAGCCACATTCGCAACGCCAATATTCTGGTATTCCCGCAGTTGGGGGCCGCCAATATTGCCTACAAACTGCTCAAGAAATTGGGCGGGGCAGAAACGATTGGCCCCATTCTGGTCGGGTTGGGTGCGCCGGTGCATGTGCTGGCACAGGGCGACAGTGTAGAAGAAATCGTAGCGATGGCTGCCGTCGCCGTGATGGACGCACAAAAACACCAGCGTAAATAAACTACCAACACAAGGCGGGGCAACCCGCCTTTTTTTGAGACATCTGATACAATCTTAAAAATTTGTGGAGTCTTCAAAAGGATGAACTATCCCCTACGAGCTATATACAGAGGAGGTCATTTAGAACTCCTTGACCCGGTAGAATTGACAGAAAATGAAGTGATTCAATTCGTCATCCTCTCTGAAAAAGAACGCGCTCAAATCGCACTGGCGGATTTGTTGGTTGAACCAGACAAAGATTTAGACGAGATAGACGAACCAGCCTTGATGCGCGAAATTGAGAATGCGTTTCGGGGTCAAACCCCTCTCTCAGAAACTATTCTCCAAGAGCGACATGAGTCACCATGACCTACCATTTTCTGGACAGCAGCGCCCTCATTAAGCGGTATGTGATAGAAAATGGCACGATGTGGATTCGTTCTTTGGTGGCACAGCATGATATTTTGATGGCACAAATAACCCAAGTAGAAGTGGTTTCTGGCACGATGCGCCGCTATAGAGAAAATGCTATTTCGCTGCAAACTGCCAATGGCATCCGGCTATTGATCGATAGGCACGCCAACCGTGATTATCAAATAATTAAGATAAACAAGGATGTTATCCAAGCAGCAGAACACTTGTTGGTGAAATATCCTCTGCGGGCGTATGATTCGATTCAATTGGCTTCTGCCTTAATAGCAAATCATCGGCTAGTACAGGCAAATACATCCATGCTCATTTTTGTCTCAGCAGATACGCGCCTCATCACCGCAGCCTCTGGTGAAGGACTAGCCACCGATAACCCCAATCTCCATCCCTAAATTTTTAACCTTTGTAGAGTTGTTCTGCCAGTATCAGCTCAAAACAAACAGCCTTCGCAATACTCATTAACCTCAAGCGAAGGCTGCCCACAAAATCAGGTTGTGTCCTAAGTTCGGTTTATCACAAAACCTTTGGGAAAGGACAATCTGTTATAATATGTGATAAATCGTTATACAATATCATAGCCTATCACGAAGTAAAAATCAATCATTTGGGATAAAATAGCACCCAATCGAAGGAGACCCCATGCCCAATTTGCCGAGCCAACGCCAAGAAGCCATCCTCACATGGCTGCAAGAAAAACAAACCCTGACGATTGACCAACTCTGTCGGCATCTTGGCGTTTCTAACATGACCATTCACCGCGATTTGGATAGTCTGGTGCAGGCAGGGTTGGTCGAAAAAGTGCATGGGGGGGTGATGATCGCCAAACCCAAACCGATTGCCCCCACCCAGTGTCAAATGTGCGGCATGACCATCTCCACCCGCACGCAGTTTGTTATTCACACCTTGGAGGATGAAACCTTTCAGGCCTGTTGCCCGCACTGTGGTTTGATGTTGATGCAGGGCAAAGCCATCAAATCAGCGCTGGCCTCCGATTTTATCTTCTGCCGCATGACCAACGTACTCCAGGCGACTTTCGTGCTGGAAAGTCGGATTGTGCTGTGCTGTGCGCCCAGTGTGCTGTGTTTTGCCAGCCAAGAAGATGCGGCTAGTTTTCAGGTTGGGTTTGGCGGGTGGCTTGCCAACTATGCCGAAACGCAGGCATGGCTGGCTGACCAACACCACCATCACGGCGGGCAAATGAAATAGCACCTTTTGAGGGCGGGGATTTTCCCGCCGGGCTAAGGTCATTGGTGGGTTGTCGCTTCTGCCACATTGCGATAGAACTGAGAAGGCATGATTTTTAGATTAGGACATCCGATGCGTCTGAGTATAACACTCCTTCTGTTGTTGAGTATTTTTTTACCCGCCGTTCACGCTCAAACCGTTGAACGCACCCTCATAGACCGTCCCGATGATGAGGGGGGCTATCAGGTGCAGGTGGTGTATGTGATTCCGTCCGATGGGGTTGACCGCGAACTCGATATCAACGGGGCAATTGCCACTTCTTTTACTTCGGTGATTCAATGGATGGCAAAAACGACTGGCGGGCGCACCCTCCGTGTGGATACTTACAATGGCGCACTCGATATTCCGTTTGTGCGCTTGAGTCAGACCGAAGCGACACTTGCCAGTCAGGGATTGTATATTCGGGATGCCATCGAAGCTGAAATGCTGCTGATGGGTTTTAACAATCCCAAAAAGCTCTATGCGGTGTATTATGACGGAGAAGCCGATGGCGCGTGCGGTGGGGCGGCATGGCCTCCTGAAATTATCGGGCGGGTCGGGGCAATTTACCTCAAAGGCCGCTACGCTGACCCGAATGTGCCAACCTGCGATACCCTCTCCCTTGCTTCGAGCATCGAAAATCCCGATTATTTTGAATTTGCCATTTTGCATGAATTATTTCATAGCTTGGGGGCGGTTCCCACCTGTGCGCCGAATCACCATTTACGCGGACATTCCGCTGACAACCCCAAAGATTTGATGTATTCCGGTGAAGAAGTCTGGCGTTATTCTGCGCTGGACATCGGCGCGGATGATTATTACGGACACAGCAACCCCGATTGTTACGACCTTGAGGACAGTGTGTTCATGACCCCCACGGTTGAAAATCCGGTTTTGCCGCCGGGGTGGGGAACCGATTCGACCCCGCCGATTTTCAACACAGTGGAAACAGAATTTTGCCCGCCGGTCAATGAAGCGCTGACGACAGTGCTTTTCCTCAATTTGAGTTCGCAGGCGGTGGATATTTATTGGGTGAATTATGATTGTCAGGAACAGTATTATACGACCTTACAGCCGGGCATAACCTATCGGCAGGGGTCGTATGTGGGTCATGCGTGGCGGGTGCGTGATGCGAGTGGCGGGCTGATGGTCGAAACCATTGCGGCGGGTGCGCTGCCCTATACCGTCCCCATCACCGATTAAATGCGATAAGTGACTGTCTGAATATGATCTATGTATAGGTTCGGAGGGCGGGTTACAGAGGTTTCACTTCTTTAGAACCCGCTTCTACGGATTAAACCCCGTAACCTGCCCTCTAAAAAGATTGGCTGGAGGCCGCATTAGACCACCCAACACGACCAGCAGCAACCCCAACGCCGCATTCACTTCGTAGCGCCATGCCAGATCCGCAATCGGCAGCCACGCGGGGGAAACTTCGTCGGCAGGCGAGTCCGTTAACCGTTGTACATCCGAACCATCCGCCCGCATTTTGTAAATATCATAATTACCTGCGGGTGCAGCCACAAACGCAATCCATTTTCCGTCCGGTGACCACGCAGGCGAGATTTCCGCGTAGGGGGTGCGGGTTAAGCGTTGTTCACGCCCGTTCATATCCAATTTATAAAGATCAAAATTCGTTCCCGCATATTTTGCCAGCACCAGCCACTTGCCATCCGGGGAAACAGGTGTAAAAATCCCGCGAATTTCTCTGGAAAAGGGGTCGTCTACCACCCGACGCACCCCCGTCCCATCGGCGTACATCCGAAAATTGCCTTCTTCGGCACCCTGCCGCGAAACAAACACCAACGCAGCAGGCTAAGGCGATTTTTGGCGGGCAGCGACCAACACTCCCGTTACCGTCAGCAAGACCACTCCGGTGACCAGCAGTACAAATCGCATGAGAGTCTAAAACCTATGTAATAAGTAACTCAGTTATTATAATTCAAAGTGAAAGAGGCTGCTTGGCAAAAACCCTAAGCCTGCGAACAGCAAGCTGGCAAGCCCCAACACCCAGAATCGGAGGGGT
Organism: uncultured Anaerolineae bacterium; assembly: GCA_964639245.1. Lineage (GTDB taxonomy): Bacteria > Chloroflexota > Anaerolineae > Aggregatilineales > J027 > SB15. Next base: position 149,307 of record CAZXCU010000003.1, on the reverse strand, counting down.
AGCGTCGCGGGGGTCACCCAGTTGGGCGACCAACTCCCGAAAAATCCCGCGTTTTCCGTCAAGTTTTGTAAGTCTGTGCCATCTGCCCGCACCACAAAAATATCTGAAAAACACGTCATACACCCGGACTCGAACGCCAACCATTGTTTGTCCGGCGACCATTGCGGATTTAAAAACAACACACCTTCGGGCAGTTGCGCCAGATTTTGCATGGCTGACCCGTCCGCCTTCACGCGATACAAAGTCTGTTCATTGCCCGAATAAATCCAGTCGCCATCCGACGACCACGCGAGACCATGTTGATACTCCATCGGCAAAGTCAGCAGCACTTGGCGGTCTGTGCCGTCGGCCTTCATGCGGGTCATCGTGGTGGTGGAAAGATAGGTTGTGATAAACGCGATCTGCTGTCCGTCCGGCGAAAATTGATAGGGCGCTTTGCTGCCTTCATAGTAAGTCAACTGCTGCGGATTGCTGCCGTCTGCATTGGCACGAAAAATCGCGGCATGACGGTTGTCCATCAAGCGAAAAATGAAGGACTCCCCATCGGCTGACCAGACCGGCGCACCTTCGACCTCGTTAAAATCGGTGATTTGCTGCCAATCCGACCCATCTGTTTTCACACGAAAAATACTTATCACTGCCCTCTTGTCCGTCGCGTTCATTAAAATCCATGCACCGTCGGGCGACCATGCCACATTGTGAATAAAGTAATCGGGCGGAAGAGGAATTTCATGAACCACGCCACCATCCGGGCGGACACGGAAAATTTGCCACGGGCTGTAACTCAGCAGCCATCGGTTGTCCGATGATACAAGGTTGCGAATCCCTGTGGAACTGCCGCGCAAAGGGGTAAGTTTTCTCCCATTTTTCTCGACGCGATAAAGTTGTACGGGTTCATTCGGCGCATCAAGCACCGAAAAGATGAGATGTGCTTCGGGAGTCTGCTGGCGGGTGATCCATAAAATCATCCCACTAATAAGCAAAATACCTGCCCATATCGTGAACAACGAGCGTCCCATCTTGACAACCTTTCCTACATTTCATACTATATCTGTAGAAGATATAACGGCAGGCGATATATGCAACGGAAATTGGTTTCACTCTATCGTTATTTGTTATGGCTTTACCCGTCTGAGTTCCGGCAGGAATACGGCGAGTCCCTGTTGCAATTGGCGAACGATCTGTCCCGGCAAAAGCACGGGGGAGCGCTTCTCATCATTTGGTTTAAAATTGTACTCGATACCTGCCAGAACGCATTGGGAGAACACTTGGTAAGGAGTCAAAATATCATGAATTCACGTTGGGTGTTAATCACATTGGGTGCGATGCCTGTGTTAATTTTGCAGGCGTGGGATTCGGATGTTTTCAAGGCGCAGACACCGGTTATGCTTGCGGTGCTTGTTGCTTTACTTCTTCCGCTACTCACCGCTTTTTGGACTGCCAAGCCCGAAATACTCTTGGGGGCTGGTATTGCCTCCATCAGCACGCTTCTTTTGATTCAATTCATCTCTCCGTCTATTCAGGGAGATTTACTGACAATCGCGCCGCTGCTCGCGCTGCTTTTATGGATGCGCTGGCAAAAACAACCCCGATTCGTTGTATAGTTCGTAGGGGCGCGGTCTGTGACCCGCCCTTGTTGATGAGCGCGGCACCTATATAAACATGCGCTGCGAGACCGCCTGCCAGACAAACCCCACCGCGAGAATCCCCAACCCCACCAGCCAGATTTGCGGCTCGACCCAGAAAGCTAGAAAAACACAGGCGATGAGTCCGGCAATAGAAATCCAGCGCGGATACAGCCGTTCGGTGGGGGATAAACGCAGCGCGGCTAAATTGGTAATCGAATAATACAACAGCACATTAAAGGCGCTGAATGACCATGTGGTTTTGACATTGCCCACCAGCACCAGCGCCGCAATCACCCCCGCCATAACCATGACCGCCACCGTGGGGGTGGTTTGGGCAGCGTTCAGGCGGGCAGTCGCAGGCGGCATATCGCGGCGACGACCCATCGCCAGCAGCACCCGCGACAAGCCTAAAATCAAATTCAGCAGCACGCCGAGCATGGCGGTCATCGCCCCCACCGCCACCACAGGCGAAGTCAGCGCGATTTCAAAGGTATGAGCAGCGGCTTCGAGGGGGGCCGCCGATTCCTGTATCGAATCGCTCAAAACATCTGTCCCCACGCTGCCCACTGCCACAATCGCTACCGCCATATACAAAACCATCGTGACAACCAGCGTCACAATAATCGCACGCGGGATAATCACACGCGGTTCTTTAACTTCTTCGCCCATCGTGGCAATCCGTCCGTACCCCGTATAGGCCACAAACATCAACGCGCACGCCTGCAAAAAGCCTGAAATATCGCTGTCAAAAAAGGGAGAAAATTGGTCATGGGTGATTTCGGGCAGTCCGGTCAGCACAAAAAGCACCAGCGCCAGCAGCGTGACCGAGACAATCAGCGTGTTGGCAACATTGGAACGCCGCACCCCCACCAGCACAATGCCCGTCAAAATGGCAACCGATGTCAGCGCAATCGGCACAAGACTGTCCCGATTTTCAACCGCAAGCATATCCAGCAGGTAGCCTGAAAAACCGAGCGCGGCGGTGGCTGCCGAAGCCGATTTTGCCAGCAAAAATGTCCAGCCTGCCATGAACCCAAGGGTAGGATTTAAATAGCGGTAGCCATATTCATACGTCCCGCCACTGACGGGGTGATTCGCCGCAAGTTGGGCGCTGCTGAGTGCATTACACGCCGCCACCCCCGCCGCAATGCCAATGGCGAGCAGCACAGATGCCCCCGTCACCCCCGCCGCAATCCCGATGCTGACAAACACCCCCGTTCCGACAATCGAGCCTAAGCCCATCATCACCGCGCCGAACAAGCCGAGTTCCCGTTTAAGTTGCACAGTCAAAATTTCCTGTAGGGGCGTGACCCGCCCAAAATAGTGACCCGATTATCCAAACGAAGAGTCGGTGTTACCAATTAAAAAATTTTAACTCACCTTACGCAAAATAGAGTTCTGGGGGCATTTTTTGACCCCACCCTGCCTTCGGCTTCCCTCCCCAATGCTTTGGGGAGGGATTGAGGGTGGGGATTTTCCCACATTGCGTAAGGTGAGATTTTAATTTCGCACCCGCTCCAGCCAATATTCACCGCGTTCGAGATTGCCTTCACTCACCCACCCTATAACGCCATTGTATTCCACCTGCCACCAGACCATCTCGTTTCCGCAGGTGGGGCCATCCAGAACCGTCATGCTGGCATCGGTAGGGATTTCGCCAACCGCAGGCTGCGACAAGTTCGGTTCAGGCCGAATCCGCAACGCTAATGACGAAATGCTCCGCGCCGTACTGCCAATTTGCAGGCGGGCGGGCAGGGCCTCTTCACACACATTTTGCCCTAACACGCTGGCAACCTGCACAAACGGATTCCATGTGGGCCAACGGTCATTGGCACTGGACAGGGTGACAGGATAGTTCTCTGCGTTGGCAAGATTGACGATATAGAGGTTGTAGGGGCCGCGGCGGTTGGAGGCAAACGCCAACCATTGACCATCCGGCGACCATGCGGGGTTAATATCGCGGAATTGGTCTTCTACAAGGATGTGATTTTCTGTTCCGTCCGGGCGTACTACAAAAATATCAGAGACTTCATTCACATAGGCAATCAAGCGACCATCGGGCGACCAATCCGGCGCAGACCCGTAAATCGGGGTTTCGCCAAGCGGACGCGGGTTGCTGCCATCGGCGTTCATAACGTAAAGTTGCGGGCGACCATTCAAAATTGTCACGTAAACAATCTGCTTACCGTCTGGCGACCATGCAGGTTGGGAGGCGGTGCCATCTTGGGTTAATGCTTGGGGTTCACCCACGGGCTGCCCATCGGCGACCTCTAGCACATAAATATCGGTATAATTGGAGGCATTTCCACGATACGCCAAATAATAGGCAATTTTTGTGCCATCCGGCGACCACACCGGCGCAAAATCAATATTCGGGTCATTCACCAAGGGACGCTGGTCGCTGCCATCGGGGTTCATGATATAAATATCACGCTGTCCACTGCGAAAACTTCCAAACACCACAAACCGACCATCGGGCGACCAGTCCGGCGATTCATCTTCCTGTCCGTTGTTGGTCAGGCGCTGGGCGCGGCTACCATCGGCAAAAATCGAATACAATTCCCCTCCGCTTGTATCCCGATAAAACACCAGTTCGCCACTTTGCAGGAGCGTTTGGGCAATCACCGTAGCGGTACTCTGGGCAGCAAGGGTGGCAACGGCCTGTTCATAAATCCGCGTAGCGTTGGCAATTTCTGTCGCCGTTGCTGCGAAAATTTCAGTGACATCGGCGGTGGGGGTCGATGTCTGCGACGGGGTAAACGTGGCTGTCGGAGTCACGGTGTCGGTAGCGGACGGCGTTGGCGTTGCCGTTGAAGTGTCGGTAGCAGTGGGTGAATGGGTTGGCGTTGCCGTCGGAAGCGGGGTATTGGTCGGCACTTTGGCGGTCAGTTGGCTTTCTACCGTCAACTGCGCGATTGCTTCGGTGGTCGCTTCCTGTTGGGCGGTCTGACGGGCAGCGCGTGTCCCCAAGAAATCCCGCGTGGGGGTTGGGGTGGTGGAAGGAGTCGGGGTGGATGTGCTGGTTGGCGTAACCGTTGACGAAGGACTGGCGCTAGCGGTGCTGGTCGCCGTCGGTTGTTGAGCCAGCCGGGTTGCCGCTTCATCCGTCACGATTTGCGCCATAATCGCTTGAATCGTTTGCGTCTGGTCAAGGGTCGGGGTGAACGTGGGGGCATTGGCGGTTTGTGCCAGTGCGGTTAATAACGCCACCGCCTGTTCAGACGGATTCAAAGTATTGGTAATAATTTCGGTGCGGTCACTTCCCCCGAACAACCCATACATCACAAGGATGGTCGCTGCAATCGCCAGCAGGAGGGTACTCACAAAAAAGGCGGGGGTAATCTGGCGCTGCTGCGGAAAATACGACTCGATTGTTTTTACAAGGTCGTCCATATCGCGGTGAAAATCGGGGTTGCGCCGTACCCGTGTCACCTGTAAATCCACCAATCCCTTAAGCGATTCAGGCAGTTCATGAGCCATCGGAACTTTGGCTTCAAATGCCATCACCGGGATGACTTTGGTTTTGTCATTTTGCAGGGCGGTTTGAATTTCAATCCGCACAAAATCATCTGGCTTGTCCAAGCGGCGTTCGCCAGTGAGGGGATCGGTAATGTTCAGCCACGATTCGCCAATAATCGCTAGTACCACATCACTTTCGCGGACAGCTTCATTCAGAATTTCCGCGTAGTGCGCCCCTTTACGGATGAACCCGCGTTCCACGTCCAGCAGCACCCGATGTTTTTTAAAATCGCGCACCAGACGGTCATGAATCCGTTCCACATGGTCACGGCAGTCATCACGGCGGTAGGAGATGAAGATGGTTGCCATTCGCCTTGTCTCTTGCTGGTTAATCTTTTGCTCATTATAAAAGGTTTAGCAGCACATTCCAAAAAGATTTGAACTTTCGCTCCGACTTTAGACGGAGAACCAACTCAGACCAATGCCCATTTTCCTGATGCAAAAAGTCCTGTTCAATGAAAACACGCGCTTAAAATTGCTTCTTTCCAGTGTGTAACAGATTTACCGTGTGCCAAGACAAAGGGTTATCAAGGGAAAGGCTCGTGTTCCAATGCCATATGAAATTTCATGGTTAGTTGAAGGACAGGTCATTTTTGCGCGGTTAAGCGGGGTGCTGACCGACCAAGACGCACACCACTATGATGAACACATGCGCTACTATCTGAATTGGGGCAGCGTGCCGTTGGTGCATGTGGTGGTGGACTGCCGCGAAGTGCAAGAACTACCGCATTTTCAATCCTTAGCCCACATGCAGTTTATTCATCACCCGCGTTTGGGTTGGTCGGTGTCGGCGGGGTCACGCCAGAATAAAGTGGTGCATATGCTGATGAGTATGTTGTCGCAAATCGGCAGAGGGCGACTCCGCCAGATGGATGACATGGACGAAGCGCTGAATTTCCTGCGCGAATTGGATCCCGGTTTGCCGGATTTACATACCGCACTCCGTGAATTATATCAGCAAGGGATTCGTCGTACCCATGATGTAATGGCTCTGCATAATGCGGATTTTTAAGCAGAACGGGTGAAAACTCACTGCATGTGACCAGTATTCAAACAGCGCTTCTTCGCTTAATAACCCACCCAGCCGACTCCACAGCACCAGATAGAGATAGGGGCGGCTGTTTGTTGGAGTCACTGTGCCGCAATCATGAGGCCGCGCACCATGTCTGGTGAGAGCGTACCTAGAACATTTGTTCATAAACTGGTTGTATTTCTTAGAACAGGGGTGCTAAAATATGAGGAATGTCCGCATTTCATGAAAGAAGCAGACCATGACTGATGATTTATTTACCCGAGAAAAATTACTGCACGAAGTGGAAACAAGCTGGAACGAACTTCAAAGCTATTTTGACTCGCAGACAGAAGAACAACTCACACGTCTAACAGATGCCGCTAGCTGGACAGCTAAAGATCACATTATTCACCTTGCAATATGGGAAAAAGCGACTCTTGCTCTGTTGGAAGGAAAATCTAAACGGGAAGCGATGGATATTACGGTGGAAGTATGGGAGCAGGACGACGATGCCATTAACGCGGTCATTCAGCAGCGTTACCGTGATATGCCCTTGTCGGAGGTGAGGGAAACCTTACAACAAAATCATGAACGGGTAATGCAAAAACTTACATCCATGAGCGAAGAATCATTACAGCGCCCCTACCGCCACTATCAGTCGGACTCCACCGATGAACGTCCGCTTATTGCGTGGCTGCCCTGGGAAACGCTGTATCACTACCGCGACCATCGAACATGGATTGCGGCAATTGTGGCAAATCCCGCTTAAGATTTTATTCCGTCGGGCTGATTTCTGCTGAGGGCAGGGTAAACCAGAAAGTGCTGCCCTTGCCCTCCTCGCTTTCCACGCCTACCGTACCTTTTAAGCGGGTGATAATCCGATGCACAATGGACAGCCCCAAGCCGAATCCATCTGCTTTGATCGTATACAGGCGGGTGAACATCTCAAACAAGCGTTTGTAATGTTCCGGCGCAATCCCAATCCCATTGTCTTGGACTTCGTAGCGGATCATCTGGTCTTGACGTTTGGAACGGATGAGGAGGGTCGGGGCGAGGTTGTCTTCCCCGCGATATTTGATGGCGTTGCCAATGAAGTTCGCAAAGACTTCTTCCAGCCAACCGTCCACACCTATCACCGGCAGCAGGGGATCTTCCACTGTGATGGTGACATGGTGTGCTTGAATCACATCCTCAAACCGCGCAATTGCCGCTTCCACCGCCGGGCGAATGTCCACTGGCTTCACCACATCATCAATTTTACGCAGTTGGGTAAAACGCAACATCTGGTCAATCATCCGTGCCATGTGGATGCTATATTGTTGGACTTTTTTCACCCGGTCAACAATATTTTCCGTCACACCCACGCTGTATTCTAATTCGAGCAGATTCGCGTAATTGACCACGAGGTTAATCGGGTTTTTCAGGTCGTGGGCAACCGTGTGGTTAAAAGCATCCAAATCACTGTTGGTTTCTTCCAACTCTTTGGCGTAGACCTGCAATTTTTCCTGACTTTCGCGCAGCGAGGTATACAACTGGGCGTTGACAATACTCACCGCAACTTGGTTGGCAATCAGGCAGACCATATCAATTTCTTCTTGGGTGAAGGTGCGGCGGGTGCGTGAATCCCAGATTTCGACAAAGCCAACGATTTTGCCTTCTACATAGAACGGCGCAACCAGCATCGTATTGGCGTTGTAGCTGGCTAAGTTGTGGCGTTCTTGGGCGCTTAATTCGTGGCTGTTTGCATAGTAAATATGATAGCCGCTGGGGTCTTCTATCCGATGCGCCGCGTTGGGGAGTTCATCGGGGATGAGGTAGGTTTTGCCCAAGTCCGAAATGCGCTCTTTTTCGTTGGCTTCCGCGCTCACATATTCGGCAATCACCGAGATCAGGTGGTCTTCGGGCTTGTAATCACAAATATAGGCACTGGTGGCATTGACGGCTTCCACCAACCACCGGGCAACCTTGCTCAAAACTTCGTTAAGTTCCAGGGTTTTAGCAACATCAATCGAAATATCATTGACCGTTTCGAGTGTTTTGGTGCGCTGCTCCAGTGTTTTTTCTGCCACCTTCCGTGGGGTAATCACTTTGCCCAACAGACAGACCCCGCGCACTTTTTTCTGGTCGTCAAACACGGGTTCAAGGTTAATTTCAAACCATTCATGCCGAATCTGCGTTTCAACAATGACCTGATGCCCGTCCAGCGCGGTTTGATAATGATTTAAAAACCAGCTCCGATATTTTTTGCTAATGGCTTCGGCAACCGCCATGCCTGCGTACATTTCGACATTGAGATATTGGCGGGCATAGCGGCTGGCAATTTCGTTAAAGGTTTGGAGATGGCCTTCGGTATCTAGCATCAGCACGAACAGCGCCCCACTGTCAAAAATGGCACGCATATTGGCTTCCGATTGGCGGAGGGCATCTTCAGCATATTTGGCTTTTAGCACCGCCCGCAGCCGATGGCGAATCACATCAATCCGAAACGGACGGTTCAGGTAATCAATCGCACCTGCTTCAAAAGCACGCTGTACCGAGTCATCGTCGTCCAAACTTGTCACCATCAAAATGGGGGTATGTTCGCCGTCGGGCAGTTCACGGATGCGACGGCAGGCCTCAAACCCATCCATCATCGGCATGAGGGCATCCATCAGCACCACATCCGGTTTGGCACGGCGGAAAATATCCAGCGCTTCCATGCCGTCATGCGCTTCAATCACCCGACATTGCTCACGCTGAATAATCAGACTGAGCAGTTGGCGGTTGGTCGTGTCATCATCCACGATAAGTACCGTAGGTTTAAAGCCTTCACCCGGCATCAAAGATTCACCTTCAAAAAATTGGACGGTAGCGGGGGCAGTCAGCATCGTAACAAACCTAGTTATCCAACCAATACCGATGTTTATCTTGATACTACCATAGGGTATTGTACCAAGTATCACCATAAGGCCAAAAACTACCGAATCTTTTGTGAATTTTTAAGCAGTTTATAGGAGAAGCGCAGGATAAAAAAACACCGAGACAGCGCCCGGTGTTTTTCGGATTGAAAAGGTCTAATTTAAGGAAAAACATCCCCGACAATAGGGCCGCACGTTCCACTGGCGATGACATCCGCTAAGATAATCGAAGTGGGGGTGATATACACAATGGCGGGTTTATTGGAAAAATAATCGGCAAAATGTTCTGTGGCGGCTCCGCCTCCAAACACTTTGTTGGCTGCTACCGCATAAGTACCTGCTGGCACCGCGCTGCCGGGCGCATAGGCAAAAGTAAAGGTTGAAGGATAGATTTGGGTTGTCATCGTACAAAATTGCTCAACCACTTGGGTAGGTGGCAGATACGGCACAATCAAACTGGCAGCGCAATCTGCGGGGACTTGCCCCAACGAAAATTCCCCGCGCTCGTAACGGGCGACATACCAGCCGCATGTCCAATGCCATTCCGAAGTGCATTTTCCTGCCATCGAACCGCCCGCTTCACAGGCATTGTCCACCCCGGATGTTGGCTGCTGCGCTCCGACCATCGGTACGAGCAGCAGCAACAAGAGAGCCATTCCAATAAGCGCAAATGTCTTCATTGATATTCCTTTGAGTGTTGCTGGATTGTAATAAGAATATAGAGGGAAAAACAAAGGGTGTCAAACGGTTTTATGTGTTTTTTATTATTCCAACAAAAAAGGGTGTTTCCTGAACAGAAGCACCCTTCATCTGGATATTTGGCAAGATTTAGGGTTCGCTGACCACAATTTCCACGAGGTCGCGCCCGACGGTGACGGTACACAACCCGATGAAGGTTTGCGGCTCATAAAACTGCTTGCTGACCGTTTCGTTCGGCGCAACCCACACCCCGCCGACCAGATAATCGATTTCATCATGATTTTCCAGCACGAGGATGTCCTGCACGCCGAGCGTGAGTTGAATATTCAGGGGAATGATGCCGGGGTCTTGCCCCATTGCAATTTGCAACCCTGTCCCTTTAGGAATCACAATCCGAAATTCGCGGGCGGGGTCGTGGTCTGGCACAATTTCGTCAATATTCACCACCACCCCCGTATTCGGGATGATGTAATCGAGCAGCACCTGTAAATCGTTGGCAATTTCTTCGTAGGAAACCCCAAACGGCAATTCGGAATAGACCCGTCCATCTGGCCCAATGAGAATCACCGAAGCGCGATGGTCAATCAGATACCCCACCGCCGAGTCGACCTCACGCCGTTCAACCGTGATGCCAAACCGGGTCAGCAGGTCGTCCAGTTGTTCCTGAGTCTCAGGCCGCAGCCCAATAAAATCCTTGTTGAAGGCGTTCACATAGCGTTGGAGAATGTCCATCGTATCCCGTTCGGGATCAATGGTGATGAACACGCCCATCATGTCCTCATTGGTTGCGCCCACCGCTTCATAGGCACGCTTCATATCGACCATCGTGGTCGGGCAGACATCCGGGCAGGTCAGGTAGCCAAAATAGAGCATGATAATTTTGCCACCCTGTTTGCTGAGGGTGAAATCTTCGCCTGTGGTAGAAGGCAGAGTGAAATCGCCCACGTCACGCGGCGGATTAATTACCGACCCTTTGAGTTTATCGCGGTACGATTCTTCCAGCAGGGTGCTGACTGTCCCATCATAGGGGATAATCGGCTGCCATGTTGGAGTGGGTTCTTGGGCGGGTGAATCGGCGACAACAACGCGCATGGAACTCATAGAGGCCGCTGCCAACAACACAACGACCAGACTGAACACGAGCATGGGTAAAACTTTTTTATTCTTCATGGCTGCTTTCTTCCTGTAATGCTGTGCGGCACGCTTCGGGCAACAGTGCCTCCCCACCCTTCATCTTATAAGCGCGTATTTTACCCCTCTCCCACAGGGGAGAGAGGCAGGGGGGAGGGTCGCCAGAGCGCACCGCATGGTCTGGCTACTGTGCCAGCAGATACTCAACAAAATTGACAATTTCGGCATCGTTCAAGGGGCGGTAGCCCAAACGCGGCGCAACATGCACGCCCAAGCCATACGGGTCTGCCCAGATGGGGTTGCCTTTGGTGAGCAGTTCGGTCAGGGCTTCCGCGCTCAACTCCTGTGCAGCCACGACATCGCAAAAGTGCGGTGGGGCGGGGAAGTCATATTCCTGTTCGTAGCGCAGACCACAAAATTCATTGTAAATTTGTTCGCCTGTGCGGTCTGGCAACGGTTCGGCATATTCGAGGAAGATTCCCAAGCCTTCGATAAAGGCGTTGATGGTCGCATTGTCAAGGAACACAAATTCCTGTCCGGCGGTAGTTGCAGCCGCAGGCTCATTGCCTGTGACCATACCGGGAGTCAACGGGGTAAATTCGGTGGAGGTTTGTTCGGTGGTTGCGTCGGTTGCAGGTTCATTCCCCGTCACCATACCGGGTGTGAGGGGGGTAAATTCGGTGGAAGTGCCTTCGGTGGTCGTCGTCGTTCCCGATTCATGACTTGTGTGGGCGGTACCGCTTGCATCGGATGTGGCATTCAGCACCCGGACATAGGCGATAATTTTGTACAAATCTTCATCCGTCAGGCCGGGATTGCCCCCGCGTGCAGGCATGGCTACCCCTGTGGTATTCATTGGATCCCAGATGTCCCGCCCTTTGACAACAAAGGCATGTAAATCGGCATCGGACAGGCCATTCACAAATTCACTGCCAATCAGCGTTTTGCCCAAGCCAGAAACCCCCGCTGCATCTACGCCGTGGCATGAAGAACACACCGCCAGATAACTTTCGCGGCCTGCATCGACAGTGGCTTGGTCATAGCCTAAATCAGCGGCAGCGACTTCGACGGATGCACCTGCATCGCCGGTGGTTGTAGTATCTGTCATTGCACCTGTTTCGGGACTGGTAGCAGCTTCACCTGTGGCAGATGTGGCATTCAACACCCGGACATAGGCGATAATTTTGTACAAATCTTCATCCGTCAGGCCGGGATTGCCCCCGCGTGCAGGCATGGCTACCCCTGTGGTATTCATTGGATCCCAGATGTCCCGCCCTTTGACAACAAAGGCATGTAAATCGGCATCGGACAGGCCATTCACAAATTCACTGCCAATCAGCGTTTTGCCTAAGCCAGAAACCCCCGCTGCATCCACCCCATGACAGGCTGAACACACTGCCAGATAACTTTCGCGGCCTGCATCGACAGTGGCTTGGTCATAGCCCAAATCGGCGGAGGCGACTTCTACGGATGCACCCGCATCGCCGGTGGTGGCGGCGGTATTGACCGTCGTATCGGCGGATTCGCGGGCAGGCGCAGCGTTGATGGTGGCAATGGCTGCCGCATTCGGCGAAAGAGTGCTGACCTCCGCCGCTTTAGGACTGCTGGCTTCACCCGTCTCTGCGGTCAAGTCCTCCGATGCAATAATGTAGACCGCCCCCAGCAGCAGTGCGATGAAGGTGACAGGCGCAGGGAGCAACAGCAAGATGATGATGTCCGACCAACTTCGTTCTTTCATACTCGATTTCTTCCTTTATAACGGTAACAGAGTGATAGTCTCCGACTATTATCATGACAGGTGCGCCTAATCACTAGGGAAAGATAGCCCTAAAAATTAGTGACGAATATCAATTACTAAATATGAATGCGCTGGCTATGATTGTGCATGTGTCCTAAGTTTAGAGGAAGCAGAAGAATGAGCAATAAGTTTGACCGTAGACAGTTTTTAAAAGTAACCGGTTTAGGCGCTGGTGCGGCGGGTTTGGCTGCTTTCACCCAGAACAGCCCGATTGCCCCCAACGGCTCAGGCGAATTTCAGGAAGTCACCGACTGGCAAGAAATTGACCGTCTGCACAAAGCGCAGGTGGATGCCTTCTTAGCCAATATCGGCAAAGACGAAATTTTCTGGAATCGTCGTCTTGAACCCACCGTAGACGCTGACGGTACAAAAGTTTTTGAAATTACCTGCCAAGAAGTTGAATGGGAAACCGAACCGGGTCAGGTGTTCCCTGCTTTCACCTATAATGGAATCGTGCCGGGGCCAGAACTGCGCGTCACCGAAGGCGATAAAGTCCGTGTCATCGTCAAAAATGACATGAACGAAAGCACGGGTGTTCACTTCCACGGTGTGCTGGTGTCCTATGACCAAGACGGTGTGCCGTTTGTCACCCAACCGCCGATTGAACCCGGTGGCACATTCACCTATGAATTTACCGCCACAAATCCCGGTTCACACATGTACCATTCACACCACAACGCGGCAGAACAGGTGATTCGTGGGTTGTTGGGCGCGTTCATCATCGAACCTGCCGACAAATCGGTTGACCCCGAAGTCACTGCCGAATATACCATGATTTTGAACGACTCCGGTTTGGGTTACACCATCAACGGGAAATCCTTCCCCTATACCCAACCGATTGTTGCCAAGAAGGGTGATCGTGTCCGCATTCGTTATATGAATGAAGGCTTGATGATCCACCCGATGCACCTGCATGGTTTGCCCCAGCTTGTCACCCACAAAGATGGCTATTTGCTGCCCCAACCGCACAAGGGCGACACCATCAATATTGCGCCCGGTGAACGGATTGATGTCGTTGTGGATGCGATTGAAGCGGGCTTGTGGGCCTTCCACTGCCATATTCTTACCCATGCCGAGTCACGACGCGGCCTCTACGGTATGACCACCGTGTTCGTTGTCGAGGAATAGTGTTGCTTTCTTCCTTTTAGTTGTGTAACATGCACCACTAGCGGGGGGCGCTCAAGCGAGCGCCTCTTTTTTATTCCCTCTTGTGCTAAAATCACCCTAGATAAATAAGAATCTATCCGCAAATTAAAACGCTGGCCTGATGCTGTTTAACAATTTAGCACGGATAGCCAAATGTACGGGCGTGGTCTCTGAGCCGCCCTCATTCCTTTGCAGGGGTGGGTCACAGACCCACCCGTACACCATCCGTATTTAAAAGTTCATGTGCATCAGGCCAGAGGACACCGCGCTCCAGCACGGCGTTAAAATAAATTTACCGGATGTAGCACTAAGGGAGTCGCTCTCATGAAACGTGTTGCCTTGTTCCTTATAGCGCTGGTATCGCTCATACCGATGGGTGGCGTGTTTGCTCAATCGCCCGATGAAGATACTGAACTGCCTTTCTACTGTGAACTCGATTATATTGTGGACGAACTGAGCTTTTTAGCAGAAGATGTCGATGAACTCCAAGATTTAACCTATCTTATTGAATTTTTCGTTACGACACTGGTGGATTGCGCCGAACCCCTTTTCAATGCGTTGCTGGACGAACTAGAAACGCTCTTGGAAATCGACGATGACCCGGACACCCCCGAACCCCTGAGTAACTTTGACCCGAACGACGGGGTTTTGACCGAAGAAGAAGCCGAATATGCCTTGAACAGCGCGTTCGGTGGAGATTTGGAAACCGCCAATCAATATCTGTGCGAAGATGAACAGGTTGACCAAGACGAATTTAACGCGTTGGGCGAAGTCACTGTCAATTCAATTGACTGTACCCCGATTGGCAGCACCATGAGTTGTGTTTTTGATGTGGTCACATCCAGTATTGCCCTCAACCAGACGACCAGCTTTGACATTGTGGATGGGAAACTTTGCAATTCCTCAACAGACTAAAAATCTGACTTGGGATAACAACGCATGTTCTATGGGATGCCGCCAGACAAAAAGAGGATACTGCAACATAAGTATCCTCTTAAGTGATATTTCAGGGTCTATTGCGTGCTGCATCCGGTAACTTCATTTTAACGCCGTGCTTGAGCGCGGTGTTCACTGGCCTGAAGACCAGTGTTTTAGTTTACAGATAGCCTCCTAGGGCTGTGTCCGGTAAGTTCTTACGGAGGGTAGGTGACGGAAGGCGTACCGTCCTTAGCACCTACCCCTACAGAATTTAATCCGTTTTTATTTGTCGGATGAGGCACTTAATCTGCCGCCGCTTGTTCTAGCCCCACCGGACGACAGCACAGCACCAAATCCTTGGCTGCTTTGACCTCATCCACCCGTTTGACCGGGGCGGTATGCGGCGCTTCTTTCAGCAGTTGGGGCGAGTCTTTGGCCTCCTGCGCGATTTTCTTCATCGCGTCAATGAAGATGTCCAGCATTTGCAGGCTTTCGGTTTCAGTGGGTTCAATCAACAGCGCCTCATGCACAATCAAGGGGAAGTAATTCGTCGGCGGGTGAATCCCGTAATCCATCAAGCGTTTGGAAATATCCAGCGCATGAATATCCGACCCCTCGACATGCCCTTCCATCACCACTTCATGCCCGCAGATGTGGTTAAACGGCACTTTGAACGTATCCTGTAATTTGACCCGCACATAATTGGCGTTCAATACCGCGTGACGGGTGATATTTTTGATGCCTTCCGCCCCATGCGCCCGAATATAAGTGAAGGCGCGAAGGTGCATCCCGAAGTTGCCATGAAAGGCTTTGAGTCGCCCAATGGATTTTTCGGGCATAACAAAGCCGTACAGAGGCGCGTCTTCGTCACCTTCGGCTTCTTCGACAATTTTGACAATCGGGCCGGGCAAAAAGGGCGCGAGTTTGGCATTGCACACCACAGGGCCACTGCCGGGGCCACCTCCCCCATGCGGGGTGCTGAAGGTCTTATGCAGGTTGTAGTGCATCACATCAAAACCGAGTTCGGCGGGTTTCGCTGCACCCATCAGCGCGTTCATATTCGCGCCGTCCATGTACATCAGCCCACCCGCGTTATGCACCGTCTGGATGATGTCCTTAATATTGACCTCGAACAGCCCCAGCGTATTCGGAACGGTAATCATCATCCCGGCGATGGTGTCATCACACAGCGCTTTGAGCTTTTCAATGCTAATCGTGCCATCGGTTTCAGCCGCAATTTCAATCACCTGAAAACCTGCCATCGTACTCGTAGCGGGATTCGTCCCGTGGGCGCTGGCTGGCACGATGATTTTTTTCCGTTTTTCGCCTTCCCCGTTGGCAATGTGGTAGGCACGAATCATCAAGATTCCGGCAAATTCGCCCTGTGCGCCCGCCGCAGGTTGCAAGCTAATCGCATCAAATCCAACAATTTCCCGCAGCCATTCCTGTAACTGCCACATCACCGCCAGCGCCCCCTGTGAATGGTGGTCGTCAATGGCGGGGTGCAGATGGGCAAAACCGGGCAGGCGTGCCATGTCCTCATTAATGCGCGGGTTATATTTCATCGTACACGACCCCAACGGGTAAAAGGTCGTATCAATCCCGAAATTTAAGCGGCTGAGGCGGGTAAAATGACGCACCACATCCAATTCGCTGACTTCGGGCAAATCTAAACTATCCCGCAGTAAATTCGACGGGATTTCAGTTTCTGGCACATCCGGCGCAGGCAGTTTGACTCCTTCGCGTCCCGGCGCACCCAAATCGTAAATCAAAGGTTCAAGCGGTTTTACAGAGTCCATCTCAGCTACTTTCCAATACTCTTTAACGCGGCAACCAGCGAGTCAATTTCTTCTTTGGTGTTCATCTCGGTGACGGCGACCAGCATATCCTTGTCACGTCCGGCATAGACTTTGCCCAGATCATACCCGCCCACAATGCCAAAATCGTGCAGCAGCGTTTCATTGATTTCAGACACGGGTTTGGGGCATTTCAGCACAAATTCCTTAAAAAATGGCTTGTCCATTTCGACCATGTAGCCATCCATCGCGTGGAGTTCCTTTGCGGCATAATGCGCTTTGTGCCAGCACAATTCGGCGACTTTTTTCATGCCACTTTTGCCCATCGCGCTCATATACACACACGCTGCCAGCGCCATCAGCCCTTGATTGGTACAAATATTGCTGGTGGCTTTGTCACGGCGAATATCCTGTTCACGCGGGCGCAGCGTCATCACAAAAGCCCGCCGCCCGTCCGTATCCAGCGTTTCACCGACAATCCGTCCGGCAATTTTGCGAACATGGTCATTTTTGGTGGCAAAAAATCCGAGATACGGCCCGCCAAAACTCAATGGAATCCCCAAAGGTTGGCCTTCGCCCACCACAATATCGGCCCCGAATGCGCCGGGTGGTTTGAGCAACGCACAGGCAATCGGGTCGGTGACAATGCACAACAGCGCATCATGTTTTTTACACGCGGCGGCAAGATCACTCAAATCTTGAATTTTCCCGAAAAAGTCAGGATATTGGACAATCGCCATCATCGTCTGGTCGTCAATCATGTCCACCAGATCAGGTATCGAAGCGTTGCCCCGATGTCCTTTCAATTCCAAGCCACGATGCTGGTGATAGGTCTGCACCACATCCCGATACATCGGATTCACGGCGGGGGAGAGAATGATTTTTTTGCGTTTGCCGCGTTTGACTTCATAGGCCATCGTCACCGCTTCCGCCAGCGAGGTTGCCCCGTCATAATGGCTGGCGTTCGCCGCTTCCATGCCCGTAAGGACAGAAATCATACTCTGAAATTCGTACACCGCTTGCAGGGTTCCCTGACTCACTTCGGGTTGATAGGGAGTGTAGGAGGTTAAAAATTCGCCCCGACGGAGGATATGATCGACCACCGACGGGCTAAAATGGTTATATGCCCCCGCGCCCAAAAACACCGCAAATTCATCGGCAGAAGCGTTGTAACTGCTGATGGCGGAAAGCTCCCGCACAATTTCCATTTCGGACAGCGCTTCGGGCAGATTCAATTCGGGAAAACGATTTTCGGCGGGAACATCGGCAAATAAATCGTCGAAAGACTTTACGCCAATCGCCGCCAACATCAAGGCGCGTTCGGCATCGGTATGGGGATAATACGACAACTTTACCTCACTTCATACGCTAAAAAAGGGCGGTTGTGACGCACGCCCTCTTGAAAGATTATAACAAAATCATCCCGTTTCCCCCTCTCCGCGTGCGGGGATGGGGGTGGAGATTTTACCTACCGCGTCGCGCAGTAGGCCTGATACGCGGCAGCATCCATCAATTCGGCAGGCAGAGTCGGCGTGCTGACTTTGATCTTGATAATCCACCCCGCCCCAAACGGGTCACTGTTGATGGTTTCGGGTGTGCCTTCCAGACTTTCATTCACTTCGACGACTTCGCCGCTGACCATCGAATACATATCCGAAGCCGCTTTGACACTTTCCACCGAACCAAAGGTTTCGCCTGCTTCGACTTTATCGCCCACGGCAGGCAGTTCGATATACACAATATCATTCAGCGCATCTTGGGCATAGTCGGACAAGCCAATCGTGGCGATGTCGCCTTCCAAACGCACCCATTCGTCACTTTTGGCATATTTTACATCGGTAGGGAACTTGAGTTCTGTCATAAAATCTCCTGTTAATTATTTTCAGTCGATAGTTCTCGAACATCAGATTGCCGGTCATCGGTTTTCAGTAAACAGGTTTTAACATCTTTGACCGATCACTAATCACTGACTACCGACACCCGAACACTTACTTTTTTACATTCAGCCATTCCACCAAGCGCTGATAACACGCTTCGCTAGCAATCATGTTAAAGGTTAATTTGCCTGTCGCATCCACCAACAGAGTCGGACGCAGCACCAGTTCATTGTTCTCGGTCAGCCCTAGCCAGATGAACGCTTGCACCGTTCCCACCTGGCGGGTGGTGGTCAAACCGGGAACATGCTTGAGGCCAGCCACTTGGCGTTTGAATTCGTCCAGCCGCAGCCGCAGCGCCAACTCGACCACCCCTACGCTGGCGGAAATCACAATTTTATCGCCTTCTTGTGCCAGCGTCAGCGCCCCATGCACCGCCCCGCTTTCCCGATGCGTCAGTTGCAGCTGCCCGTCATTTTCTGTGATGGTATCCAAGATTTCATAATTTCGCACAGGCTATTTCCCTTCGGTTTCATACGCATTATAACGCACTCTGGCAAAAAATCGCGGGACTTTTGCAGACAAATTGGACTGCCAAACGGTACTATTTGGCAACATGAGGGATCGGTATTGCAATGTACGGGCGCGGTCTGTGACCCGCCCTCATATCCACCTGTACGGGCGTGGTCTG
>CAZXCU010000003.1:65785-130098 GCA_964639245.1 uncultured Anaerolineae bacterium | reverse complement strand
GTGACCCGCCCTCATATCCACCTGTACGGGCGTGGTCTGTGACCCGCCCCTCATATCCACCTGTACGGGCGTGGTCTGTGACCCGCCCCTCATAACACCTGTACGGGCGTGGTCTGTGACCCGCCCCTCATAACACCTGTACGACCATGGTCTGCTTCCCGCCCTCATCACCACCTGTACGGGCGCGGTCTGTGACCCGCCCTCATATCCACCTGTACGGGCGTGGTCTGTGACCCGCCCCTCATATCCACCTGTGCGGGCGCGGTCTGTGACCCGCCCCTTACTGTGTAGGTGATAAGAGAAAAGGGGTGGGTCATAGACCCACCCGTACATGAAGTTTTCCCCAATCTCTAAAGATACGTTATGATAGAAGCAAAGGAGTCCTAAGAATATCCGATGCCCTATAATCCAGACATCCACCATCGGCGCTCCATTCGTTTGCAAGGCTATGATTATCGCCAAGCGGGAGCATATTATGTGACCATTTGTTTGCATGGGGGATGGTTGCAAAAAGACGGCATGACCAGCGCAACCAACGACTTACGGTTGGGAGACATTACAGAAGGAATCCTGCATCTGAATGAATATGGCGATATTGTGCATGATCAATGGGTCACCTTGCCAGATCATCACACATATCTTGAGCTAGACGAATTTGTCATCATGCCCAACCATTTTCATGGAATCCTAGTTTTTATCGAAAACAGTCCATCCAGTTTATCAAAGATTATCGGAGCATTTAAATCATTTTCGGCGTTACGCATCAACAAACTTCGCAATGTGCAAGGAGTTCCCGTCTGGAAGCGCGATTATTATGAGCATATCATTCGAGATGAGGCCGATTTAAATCGTATCCGGGAATATATCATGAATAATCCCACCAAATGGTCACAAGATACCTATTACATATCTTAGCTGTACGGGCGCGGTCTATGGCCCGCCCTCATATCCCCATTTGTGACCCGCCCTCATAACCACCTGTACGGGCGTGGTCTGTGACCCGCCCTCACAACCATCTGTACAGGCGCGGTCTGTGACCCGCCCTCATATCCACCTGTACGGGCGTGGTCTGTGACCCGCCCTCATAACCATCTGTACAGGCGCGGTCTGTGACCCGCCCTCATATCCATTTGTATCCCGCCCTCTGCCTCATGCTGTAACCTTTCCGCCCCCATTGACCTCTAAATGAAAAAGGAAAGGACAATGAAACGAATGTTGACCGCACTTGCCATTTTAGCGGGGTTCATCTTTATCGGAATTCACATTTTCTGGTACATTCGCCCCAGCGAAATCACCACCCTCCCGCAGCTTGACCAGAAACTCACCGATGGGCAGCCCACGGTGGTCGAGTTTTATTCCAACCTTTGAACGGTTTGCTCCGTTAATAAGCCTATCGTGGATAGGCTCGAAGCAGATGTTCATGGACAGGCTGATGTCCTCAAAATCGACCTGCTGAGTCCGGTGGGACGCGCCGCCGCCCGTCGTTACCATGTCACCTTGATTCCCGCCCTGCTGCTGTTCGATGGTCAGGGACGTGTTATCATTCATCAACAAGGCACGCTCAATACTCAAGAAATCCGTGCCAAAATCGAGGAACAGCATGGGGGAAACGACGCTGATTAACCGCCTCAAACAGCGTGATTCAGACGCGCTGGCAGAGGTTTTTGAAATGTACTCAGACAAAATTTATCACCTTGCGCTCAGTCTCATGCACGATGAGCAGGTTGCCGATGGCGTTGTGCAGAATACCTTTATGGCGCTCATCGAACACATTGATTCGTTTGAGGGACGTTCTGCCCTCAGCACATGGCTCTATCGCGTGGCCTATAATGAAGCGATGGGTCGTTTACGACGGGCCAAACCGCAGGTCGAATGGGATGAAACCGACGACGAGGAAATCTGTGTGCCAGAAACGCTGGTGGACTGGCAAACCCTCCCCGAAAATTTGTTGAGCGGGGCAGAACTGATGCAAGAAATTGACCGCGCCGTGCAAACGCTCAATCCCAATTTACGCGCCGTGTTCATCCTGCGGGATGTCGAGGAATTTTCCACCGAAGAAACCGCCACAATTCTGAATATTGCGGCGGGGGCGGTCAAAGTCCGCTTGCATCGGGCGCGGTTGGCCTTGCGCGAACAACTCTCCAGCTATTTTCAAGAAAAGGTGGTCTAATGGACTGCGAAACACTCTTAAGCTATCTTTCCGATTACATTGACCGTGAACTCACCGACGAACTCACCGACGATGCCCAAGCCCATCTCGCCACCTGCCAGAACTGCCGCGTTGTTCTCGATTCCACCCAGCAGATGATTTTCCTGTACAAACAACAGGGACAGCGCAAAATCCCGGCGGAACGTCGTCAAAAATTGTTCAGCCAACTGGAAGAGGCATTTTCCAAAAAACCCGACCCCAATGTGTAACCTTTTGCGGCCTGCTGCATCCAAACAGCAAGAGAACAGTATCACGGAGAAATAACAATGGCTTTCGCAAAAATGATGGCAGGCATGGGTGGTCGGTTGGTTCGGATTATCGCAGGGGTTGCCTTAGTGTTGATTGGGCTGTTGGTGCTGGAAGGCACAGGCGGCCTTATTTTAGCGGTGGTGGGGGTGCTGCCCATTCTGGCAGGCGTGTTTAATGTATGCCTCATCGCCCCGATTCTGGGTGCGCCGTTTTCCGGCAAAACAGCCCTCGACAGCTAGCTTTTTCACCAAGTCTATTTGCTTGAGTGTACCCCTGCCCATCTCAGACAGGGGTATTTTTTTAATAGCTGGCCTGATAAATCGCCGGGCGGTATCTGGGTTCGGGAATATCCATCCCTTTGGCTTTAGCCGCTTCTAACCAGAGCGCTTTTGCTTCCAAGACTTCTTTCAAGGCTTCTTCGGGGGTGTCCCCCGACGCAGAACAATATTTTAAATCGGGAATATCCGCAATGTATTCCTCATCTGTTTCACTGTAAAAAATATTGATGTGATAATCTTTCATGATTTCTGGGAATCCTCATAATATTCACAATATGGTTGGGCATGACAAATCTGACATTGTGGATTTCTCTGTAAGCAAATGCCCCGCTCAATCCCAAAAGTGCTGTTCGCTAGCTGACCATACACCACAAAAACTACATCAATATAACGAATTGGATGGCCTGTTGCCTCAGCAAATTTACGACCCTGAATCACTGTTTTTAGAAGTTGATGTTCACTTTCTATTAAACCCAATCGCTTAAAAATTCGGCAAATAACCACATCAGGCTTTAAAACGGGTAAACCAATCTCCGTGAGAAAATGATAGACTGTGATACGCCCTAATCCGCTAAATTTATATTCCAATTCTTCCTTAAGCAGCATTAAATTTTCAAATGAAATCGTTGGTTGAAAACTGTCAATATAGGCTTGAAATGACCCAAATGCTTGCACAATCTCCTTAAAAACACCCGCGTTAAACACACAGGATTCTATTTTACGTTTATTCCGAATCATCAGCACATCTGCCAGCATAGCTGAAATATTTTGGCTGCTATACTGGCTCGCAATTTCATAATCAGGAAAATAACGATTAATAATTTCGATGCGATTGGTCACGGTTTCCGCTTTGAAGCCCGAATAAAACACAATCTGAATCAGTTGCCTAAAATAGTAATCATCCTCAAATTGCTTATTTTCAAAACCTTTAAATGGATCTAAATAGGCTCGAAGTTCATCATGAGACAGCGTGCTATACTGGAAAAGAGATTTTTCGATGGCATCAAAAATAGATTTGTAATCTTTCATTAAATACTCCAAAAATCAATTCATAGGTTTATTATATAACTTGAATTATAGTTACAACATCTCTATCGCCCATGCCGCATGACTCGCCGCTAAAGGATAGACCCCTTTTTGCTGCACAATCCTTTCGAGTAAAGGAACTAAACGTTTATCCCCTGAATTACCCGCCGCAATACACGCATTTCGCAGCCAGCGTTCATGTTTAATCCGCAGAATAGCGGAATTTTCAAATTTGCGCTGGAAATCTTGCGGCGTACTCATCAGTAAATCACGCAGGGGCGGTGCGGCGCGGTCAATGTCAAACGTGCGGAAAATACCTTCGGTGGTTTCGGTAGAAAATCGCCGCACAAACGGGCAAACCTCCTGACACACATCACAGCCATAAATCCAATTGCCCATGCTGGGGCGCAGTTCAAGGGGAATCTCGCCCTTGTGTTCAATCGTCAAATAGCTGATACAGCGCCGCGCATCCAGCACATAGGGGTTGGGAAAAGCATTGGTGGGACAGGCTTTTAAACAGCGTGTACACCCCCCGCACATCGTTTCCACCTGCGGCGCGTCATAGTCGTCAAAGGCCAACGTGGTCAAAATTTCACCCAGAAAAAAATAGGATCCCCGGCGTGGATGAATCAACATCGTATTTTTGCCGATGAAGCCCAATCCCGCCTGCTGCGCGTGGCTGCGTTCCAGAATCGCGCCCGTATCCACATAGACTTTGTGCGACGACCCCGGATTGGTTTTTTCTGCCAGCCAATCCGCCAACTGCATCAAACGCGGGGTCATCACCGCATGATAATCCACCCCCCACGCATAACGGGAAATTCGTCCACGGGTGGGGTCAGCCAGCACACTTTCAGGAATATTCAACGCGGCATAATCCAACCCCACCATGATAATGGAGCGCACATCCGGCAAAATCACATTCAAATCGCGCCGCCGTGCTACTCTGTCCTCACGGGCAAGATACCCCATCGTGCCGTGCCTTTCGGCTTCTATCCAGCGCAAATAAGCCTCTACATGCGGCGAGGGAACTGCCGGAGTCACGCCGAGTAAATTGAATCCGAGTGCTTGGGCGCGTGCCTGTAACTGATTTTTCACCATGAGGAAATTATATCAGTAGGGTACAATCATCGGAGTTCGTAATAGGATTTTTTATGCGATTCTGGCACTGGGTCTTTTTTATCGGGGTGATTTTTTGCATAGCAGCCTGCCAAGATAACCCCACCTCCGATTCGGAGACGGTGGACACGGTGCGGTTGCCTTCCCCCACCCCCTACGGCAATCTTACAATTCTGATGAATGAATTTAGCCGCGTGGATTTTCTCACCAGCGAAGGCTTTACCCCGCCAGTCCCCTTAACTGACTCCGCGTCCGCGACCAATACCCTCACCTTGCGCGTCAATGGCGAAGATTTTCACTATGACCTTGGCGAACAAAGTTTTGAAATTAGCTTTGAGTCCGAATTTTTTATGGCGGTGAATGGGCGCAAAATCGACGGCGATTATTTCTTAGAAGCCCTGCCCATCCAGCGCACCCCCAGCCCGACTCCTGATGTTTCTTGCCCCGATGCGCCCCCGACACAATTTAAAGTGGGGGATACCGTACAGGTCGATTTTAACGGGGTGGGCGCACTTCGCCTCCGCTATGACCCCTATGATGACCGTTCGATGATGCTGGTTTACGACAATGCGTTGTTGAATCTGGTCGGCGGGCCGGTGTGCGGGTTTGACCGTTGGGTCTGGAAGGTCTACTACGCGCCGAAGGATGCCACCGGGTGGGCTTCCGAAGGGATTCTCAGCGACCCGTGGATGTGTCCGTTGGATAATCCTGAATGCGGGAATTAATCATAATTAAACTCGACCTTGCTTTGAAGGATAATTTCCTTCAACACCAAAGCAACCTGCTCTTTTTGAAGAATTTTTTCAAGACAGGTGATTAAGGTTGGAATGTTGATGATTTCTTCGATGCTTTGGAGATAGCGCTGCACGATACGCTCATCAGGATAGCGTTGTTCTGCCTGATTTTTGATTTTCTCTAAAATTTGCTCCGGGGTATCCAGCGATTTAACCACAAAAGTTAAAGGATAGCGATGGATTTTATCGATGTCCAAAAAATATTTTTGGAAATCTACAGTTTCTGTGACTTGAAAAAATCTGCCGAGTGGTTTCATCACAAAATCAATTCCCCCGTCATTCGCGTTGGTTCGTCCGGTTTTGTACAAATGAAGCGGTTCGCTGCGTAAAATATCCCGGTTTTCACCCCAAAGGACAGTCTGATCTGCATAATAAATCTTGAGGATAGCGTAACTTACTATCTCGAAAAGCCGCGCTTCGACCTGCGGTTGAAGCAGGGTTCGGATAAAGCTAGTCGCTTGGCTTGAGGGCTGTTGCTGTAATTCAGATAAAGTTCCCAAGAACGCTTCAAAAGAGGACTTTCGTATGTCAATATAGCGTTCAATGATTTTAAGAATAACTGTCGCAAGATTAAATTGTTGTTCTCCGACTTGTATGCGAAGCAATTTTTCATTCATCCAATACCGCCCTGTGGACGTATCTCGTAGGATCGGCATATCCGGCGATTGAGGAAAATAGCGTTTAAATTCCTCGTTGAGCCGATGGTTAAGGGCATGATTCTGTAATTTTCCACCAAACGGGAGTTGGCGTTGACGCTGGAACAGGTCTACAAAACGCGCTCCCTCATAAGCTGCATAATTACCACTCGTTAGATAACCTTTTTGCAAATAATCTTCAATGAGAACATACAGCGCATAGTGGTTTGCAAATGCGGGGCGCGATTTTGACCCATGCTCTGCCGATTTTGTCTTGATGTTGAGATATTGCAACAAATCGCTGGCTTGAAAAATCTGGATAGCAGAATCACCAAATGCCTCTTGCAGGATTTCTAAAAGGACTCTTGTGAAAGCATGTTCAAAAGTCATAAAAGAGATTCAACATACCCGACACTGGATTTGCGGCTTTTAAAGTTTTTCTGGGGTGGGTGCAGCAGTTCACCGCGAAACTCAGTTTGAATCCCCAAGCGACGCAACCCAACTTTGACGTATTTTTCCTGTAATTCAATGCCAATCGCTTGCC
Source organism: uncultured Anaerolineae bacterium (assembly GCA_964639245.1). Lineage (GTDB taxonomy): Bacteria > Chloroflexota > Anaerolineae > Aggregatilineales > J027 > SB15. The sequence continues at coordinate 123,244 of CAZXCU010000003.1, read as the reverse complement.
GGCCTAATTGTTGGGCTACCGCAGATGTCGTAAATGTTCCAGCGAATGGATCAAGGACAACCTCATCAGGATTGCTGCTGGCTTTGATGATCCGTTCCAAAAGCGCGGCGGGTTTCTGGCTAGGATGGTCTTCATATTCTTCCATCCGATAGCGCACACGGTTAAATTCCCAAACATTGCCCGGCACTTTGGTCGAACTGTAAACTTCAGGGACTGGCTTTCGGTAATCAATCAGTTTTCGCTGTGCGCCCGTTTTTGCTTCTACCAGAATTTCCTGACTGTTAAAGGTATATTTTTTCTTATTTTTGACCGCAAACAAAATCGGTTCGTACATTGAGCCATAATATCCTTTGGCCTGTACCCCTGAACTGTCATATGACCATACAAGCCGCGAAAGAATGTGCATTTTTTTTCGCAAAAACAAATCCAAGTAGGGCATGGTTTGTGTACTTGCCATGAGGTACAAACTGCCTGTCGGCTTCAATTTGGCAACACACAGGGATAGCCATTTGTAACACCATTCCACGTAGGCTTCTTCGGAAGGCCACTTATCAATGAAATTGGCAAAGCGTTTGCCAATATTGTAGGGCGGGTCAGCAAAAATCAAATCGATGGAATTATCAGGAATACAGGTTTCTAATACAACGAGTGCATCACCCCAGTAAATTTTTTGGTGATTTTTTTCAAAACATTCCATCGCCACAGCACACCTATTCACACACTGGATTGCTTAAAGTGTAGCATAAAGTGTGTGAACAGGCTGTGATGTCCTTTATTCCTCAACTGCGCTCATGGATTTCCACAACCGCGCTGTCGTAACGATGAACAACCCCGCCACCAGCGCTTCATGGGTCAAACACCACGGGCAGTAGGCTTCCAGAATAGCGGCCTGTACATAGACCAGATAAACCGAATAGATAAATTCAAAAAAGACCAGCCCCCACAGGAGCGTTAAACCGTTATCAATAAAAAAGCCGACACGGGTTTCCAGCAGCAGCAGCGCCAGCACAATCCAGTTGGTCAAAAACCCCCACACCGCAATCGGCACATCGAACACTTCGGAATAGACACTGTTTTGTACCGCCCCGCAGTTAAAAGTTGAACTTTGCACACATTCCATCGGGGTGTCGGAGACTTTCACATAGGTCAGGTAGCCGCTTACCAGCAGCATCCCCGCCAGAATAATGAAGCTCAGGGTACGCAGATTAAAAAACGAAAGAGAAGGACTCGCCAGATTCGCGGCGCGTTCAGTGGTTGCCATACAATTTGCTCCTCAACAGACACCTTTGGGGCAAAGTATAACATACGGAATACAGTCCGTATATGAACCGTGGGGTGTTAGCCGAGTGCCACGTCCAAAACCATCATGATCGCAAAACCCATCATCACGCCGAAGGTGGCATTGTCGCCGTGACCTTCGCGCTGGGCTTCGGGGATAACTTCTTCCACCACCACAAAAATCATCGCGCCCGCCGCAAAACTCAGCGCATAGGGCAAAATCGGACGGGCAATCAACACCGCCCCCGCGCCAATCATCCCCGCGATGGGTTCAACAGCGGCAGAAAGCTGCCCGTACCAGAAACTTTTTAAGCGCGACATGCCTTCACGTCGTAAGGGCATGGCAACCGCGATTCCTTCGGGGAAATTTTGCAACCCGATGCCAATTGCCAGCGCCACCGCCGCCGCAAAACTTGCCGCCTCAATCCCGTGACTCGCTGCGCCAAATGCCACCCCCACCGCCAAACCTTCGGGGATATTGTGGAGGGTAATCGCCAGCACCAGCAACACCGAACGCTGCCAGCGAGTCGGCACGCCTTCCGCTTCTGAGAGAGGTGCGCCAACATGCAAATGCGGCAAAATATAATCCATCCCGCGCAGACATGCCCCCCCCAGCAAGAATCCAACTAAGGGCGGAATCCACACGGGTTTTTCGGCAAGTTCAATCGCCGGGGCCAGCAACGACCAGAAACTCGCCGCAATCATCACCCCAGCCGCGAAACCCAACACCCAATCTAAAAATTGCTGGTTGAGTTTTTTAACGGTAAAAACGGAGGCTGCCCCCAAGGCGGTCACGCCCCATGTAAACAGAGTCGCCAGCAGCGCCTGCACCACTGGCGACCAATTTTCGATGTCATTCAGCGTCATCAGCGAATGTAAAATCCTGATATAAACGAATGGAAGTGACGACAAACAGCAAAGTAATCAAGACTTCGTGGGAAAGACACCACTGGCAGTACGCTTCGAGGACTTCTGCTTGGATATACACCAGATAGACCGAGTACAAAAAGCCAAAAAAGACGATGCCAAATAGCAGCACCAAACCGTTGTCCTGTAAAAATGCCAGACGGTCTTCCAACAGCAGCAGCGCTAAAATCACCAGATTCGCGCCGAACCCCAGAAACGCCACCGGAAAACCCATCACTTTGGAATAAGAACTATTTTGCACCGCGTCGCAGTTAAACCCGCCGCTTTCCACACAGGCCACGTCGGTTTTGGTAATTTCATGGTAGGCCAGATACCCACTGACCAGCAGCATCCCGATAACCAAAACAATGCTCAGATTTTTGAGCGAAAAATAGGCGAAAATCGGTTGTGATTGCGAAATAGTTGACATGTGCTTTTGCTTCCTCTGATAAAATTACACTCACCTGTTCCTATTATCATGAAGATAGCGCGGCTGCGTAGTAACTTTTGTCACATGATTCTATGGTTTTTCTCAGAGGATTTTTACGCACCAAGCCGTCTGTGTGCGTTATAATAGCGGCAGACATGAAGGAGAAGCGGCTGTGTCCGAGAACGTCACCCAGTATACCCAACCCGAAGTTCCCCTTTTGGAAGCAGAAAATCCCCTGCCTGGCATTTATGCACGCTGGCGCAAAGGGGTTTATGAGAATATCCGGCGCTACGGACCAGAAAAACTCGCCGATGGCATTTTGCTTGTACCCGATTTATTAGCGCTGGTGGTGCGGTTGATGACCGACCCGCGGGTGCCGTTGATGTTCCGTTCTCAACTGCTGCTTGCCAGTGTCTACGCGCTGTTGCCGGTAGACCTCGTACCCGAAGTCTTTTTAGGCGCGGCAGGGCTGGCCGATGATGCCGTCATCATGTCGGTGGTGCTGATGCGCTTGTTGCAGGGCGCAAAAGGGCTTGACCCGGAAATTTTGCGCGAACTTTGGCCCGGCAATACCGATATTGTCAAAACCGTGAATGACATTGTGGACAATGGAGACGACCTCATCAATTCCAAAGTCTGGCAAATCATCGCAGATTTTTTTGGCGTGCAGGTATCCGACCCGGCCATGGTGGAAGGCAAAAAACAGCGTGGACGTAAAAAAGCCGCGCCCCAACCCGACACGGAATAAATTAAACTGGCAGTAACACAGGGGTAGGGTTACTATAAGGGTGGAAATCCTTATTTAGGGAAACCCCATGTCAGGACACATCTTCCTCAGTTATGCCCGCAAGGACGGACGGGAACACGTCGAAAAACTGGATCGTGCGCTGACCGCACACGGTTTTCGGACATGGCGCGACTTGCGGGATATTGACCACACACAAGATTTCACCGCCGAAATTGAAATTGGCATCGAGCAAGCCTCGCACGTGCTGGTCTGTGTCACCCCCGCCAGCAAAGAAAAAGATGGCTTTGTGCGGCGCGAAATTCAATATGGACTCGCGCTGCGAAAACCCGTTTTGCCCCTCCGGTTTGTGGATGTTGTGCCACATGTTCCTATCATCAACAACGAATGGATTGATTTTTTTGACGGGTGGGACGGCGCTTTTGGTCGCTTGCGCGAAATTCTGACCAGCACCCCCGATTTAGACGAATCCACCCGCCCTCTGCACACAACCTTTTTGGGCGACCCCCACACCGACTATCTCAACGCCCTGTATAAGCGCATTGTGCAATATTTGAACCAGACCGTCTTTGCCATGCTACCGGGGCAGGCCAACCTCATCCATTTAAAAAGCACCGACACCCCCGACGCAGTAGTTGCCCAGCAGGAAACCGAAAATCTGGTGATGCCGATGGTCTTTTTTGAACAGGCGAGCATTTTTAGCGGGCTGCAAAAAACCTATGCCAGTTTTCATGAAGCCATCGAACAACATGACGGACGGTTACTGCTGTTGGGGAGTCCCGGTGCCGGCAAAACCACCACCCTGATGGCGTTTGCACGGGATGCGGTGGCCCGTCGGTTGGAAGATTCTGCCCGTCCCCTGCCCATGCTCGCGCTCATTTCAACATGGGACGCAGAAAAAAAAGTTCCGATGGTGGACTGGCTGCACCAATCCATACCCGCCCTTACCAGAGAAAGCATTGCGCGGGAAGTTGAGATGGGCAAAGCGCTGCTCCTGCTGGATGGCCTAGACGAACTCGGCAGCGAACGGCGTATTCTGGATATGGAAACCGGGCTGCCCGAATCGTATGACCCGCGCCGTCGCTTTATGGACATCATTCCCCCGCGTGGACAGGTGATTGTGAGTTGTCGGGTCAAAGATTACGAGTCCATTGAGGAAAAACTTCAGCTCAATGGGGCGGTCACGCTGCAACCCCTCGATGACCGCCAGATGCAAAATTATCTGCGTACCCTGCCCCAGCTCTGGAAAATTCTGGAAAACGACCCCGAACTGCGTGAGATTGCCCGCACACCGCTTTTGCTGAGTTTGTTCACCTTCGCCTTTCGGGATGATGTCACCCACGACCTGACCACACTGGACACCGCCTATCTGCGCGAAAAGATTTTTGAGATTTATTTTGAAAAACGCTACCAGCACGAAAAACACAAACTTCATGCACAGGTTTCTTATACAGAAGACCAGCTAAAAACTTATCTGGGCAAACTGGCAATGGACAACATCGGCAACCGCTTTAGTCAGGAAAATATTTTTAGTGTGCTGGATGTTGCCGCCGCATTGGAAGATAACCCCATCAACAATTTTATTGAGTTGGGCATCCGTCTGAATATCCTCATTCGTACAGGGAATGACAAATTCCGTTTTATCCATTTACTGCTGCGCGATTATTTTGCTTATCAATATGCGATGGCAAATTTGCAGAATGTGCATCTCTACGTCCAATGGAACAAAACGGCAGATCCAGCACAGATTCTGGGTATGTTGGGTGACACCCGTGCTGTAGATGCCCTGCTGCGTCTGCTACGTTACAGCAAATATCCTGATATGCGCGGGAGTGCGGCGGAAGCACTCGGCAAATTGCGGGACAAACGGGCGCTGATGCTGCTGCTGGATACCCTCCAATCCGATGAAGATGAATGGGTACGCTGTTGTGCGGCAGAGGCATTGGGGTATATGGGCGACCTCGGTGCTGTTGAACCCCTCATTTACGCCCTTCAACATGATGTCTGGGTGCGCTCCCGTGCAGCCGAATCACTGGGCAGACTGCGAGATACCCGCGCTGTACCTGCCCTGTGTCAATCGCTTCTCTCCTTAAACGAACTGGTGCAGCAAAAAAGCGCGTTCGCCTTGGAACAAATCGGCACACCCGCCGCCCTTGAAGCCGTCCGCCAATGGAGCGAAGCCTAACGCTTAGGGTGTTTTATCGCCCGGCAGCGTACTGTCATTGGTCAAATCCCTCCGCAGGGGATTGGTCAAATCACTTTCATACAGGGAATCGCCGTTCTCACTCAACAAATGGGTTGCCGAGACAAAGGTTTCTCCAGCGCGGCGGTGGCTGTATTTTGAGGTAAACGCGCTCGGCAAATAACGCGGTTGATAAATGGGCGTTGCCATGTCCGGCAAATTCAGCGCATCGGACAGCGCTTGTTGAAAATCTGCCCCGGATTTATAGCGCTGGGTTGGCTGTTTGGTCAGCACGCGCATCAACACCCCATCAATGGCGGGTGGCAGCGCTGGATTATATTTGCGCGGTGGCGAAGGAAATTTATTGACGTGCATCACCGCCAGTTCAATCGGTTTTTTGGCTTCAAAAGGCCGCCGCCCTGCCAGCATTTCATACACCACCACCCCCAACGAATACAAATCGCTGCGTGGGGAGGCTTCGGCGGAGGAACTCACCTGTTCCGGCGAAATATAATAGGGCGAGCCAAACGCTTTGCCTTCTGTGCCTTCGGTCATGCGGAGCGCTAGGCCAAAATCGGTTAAATACACATGGCCTTTCTGGTCAATCATGATGTTGGAAGGCTTAATATCACGGTGAATCACACCGAGCGCATGGGCATAATCCAGCGCGGAAGTCACACACGCGGTAATCGTCAGCGCGGCATGAAATTCCATCGGCTGATTGGTCAGTTTCATTTCGTGCAGCACATCCGCCAAGGTTGGCCCATCCACATATTCAATCACCAGATAGGGCATGTCCTCATAAATCCCCTTGTGGTAAATCCCCACAATATTCGGGTGACGAAGTTGGGCAATCGTGCGGGCTTCGCGTTCCAATCGTTCGGTAAAGACATGCTCTTTACGGGCATCAATCCCGATAACTTTAATTGCTACCCGCCGATCCAATTCCATATCACGGGCGCGGTAGACTTGCGCCATGCCCCCCACTGCAATCAAATCTTCTATATAATATTGGTTAATCCGCTTACCAACGAGTGAAACTGCCATTGAGTCTGCCCTTTCTGTTGTTAGTGTACCAAACATTTCAAAAAAACTTATAAAAAAATCGTCCTAAAAGTGTGCCGGGTGGCGTAGGTCGATGGTAGGCGGACGGGCAGGTTAAATTTGTTACAATCTCCCATATGTGGAGGAAAACCATGCGAAAAATTTTTGTGATCGTGATGCTGGCGCTAGGGATGATGACCGTTGTTTTTCCCGCCCAGAGCGCTCCTACCCAACAATCCTATCTCCAGCAGCAGTTGGAACTGATCACCCTGCCGCCGGGCTTTGAAATTTCGATTTTTGCGGAAAATGTTCCCGGCGCACGTTCCTTAGAATGGACACCCAACAATACGCTGTTCGTCGGAACACGGCAAACCGGCAGTGTATACGCCCTGCGGGATGACAATTACGATGGAGTCGCCGATGGGATGCTGACAATTGCAAGTGGCCTGTATCAGCCCAACGGAGTAGCGTTTAAGGATGGGACGCTGTATGTGGCGGAAATTACACGGATTATCCGCTTTGACCGCATCGAAGACACCCTCGCCAATCCTGCCCCGCCTGTGGTGGTTTTAAGCGGGTTGCCGGATGCCCATCACGGTTGGAAATATCTCGCCTTCGGGCCGGATGGCAAATTATATTCGCAGATTGGCGCACCGTGTAACATCTGCAATGAAAGCGACCCGCGTTACGCGACCATTTTCCGCGTGAATCCCGATGGCAGCGAGTTTGAAATTTATGCCAGTGGAGTCCGTAACAGCGTCGGTTTTGACTGGCATCCTGAAACCGACGAATTCTGGTTCACGGACAACGGGCGCGATGACATGGGCGATGATGTTCCCGTCGATGAACTCAACTACGCGCCAGAACAGGGCTTGCATTTCGGATTCCCCTTCTGTCATGAAGGTGATGTCCCCGACCCGGCGTTTGGAGGGCTGCGTCCCTGTGCCGAATTTACCCCGCCCGCCCTCAAGCTCTCCCCGCATGGCGCAGCGCTGGGCATGAAATTTTATACGGGCGAGCAATTCCCCGAAACTTACCTGAACCAGATTTTGATTGCCGAACACGGTTCATGGAATCGCAGTGAACCGATTGGCTATCGTGTGATGCTGGCACGTTTGGACGAAGAGGGGAACGCGGTGGCCTACGAACCTTTTGCCGAAGGCTGGCTGCACAATGGGCAGGCATGGGGTCGTCCGGTGGATATTGAACTGCTGCCCGATGGCTCGATTCTGGTCTCGGATGATTTCGCCAACGCCATTTACCGGATTCAATACGTGGGCGAATAAATAATACGTTAAACTCCCCTCTCCGCCTACGGGGAGGGGTCGGAGATGGGGTCAAACGATTCCTCCCTACGAAAAATCCTTTAAAATCTCATTGCGCAGCCGTTGATATTCTTCCAACGAAATCAGCCCTGCTTGTTGGGCTTCTTCCACTTGCTTGAGGCGGTCAGCCAGCGAAGTAGACCCGGTAGGAAAAGTAAACGCGCTTCCTGTTCCAGCCGTCTTAATCGTAATACCCGAACCCGCCAGCGAGGAAGTCACCACCTGTCCGGTTAATTTCGCTGTTCCCCGAATCACCCCTGTCAGGAAAAACGCCAACCCAATTAAAAATGGGGCAAGAAAACCGCCCACCCCAACCAGTGTCCAGCGTCCGGTCACATCCCGTTTCAATTCATTATTTTTGACGCAGAACACTTCCATTGAATAACTGGTGCCGCGGGTATCGCTGCGACTGTATTGTTCGCGCTGAAGAGTCTCCCCCGATTCGCACATCAAGGGTTGCAACACCTCATCAATCGTCTGATTATCCTTAAACGCCGGAATGACCGGAATCACCGTCACCCCGAACAGCACCGCCATCGACAAAACCATCAATAAACACCCACAACCCGCCAAGCGCATGTTGCATTCCTTTTCTGTTTGCCCTATTAAAAAAGAGAACCGCCAAAACAGCAAATTCTCCCGATTCAGGGTATCATGAGAGCAGATTCGTAGGGGCAGCGCTTCCTGCCCTTAGTATTGGATAAATGATGATGTTTTTGACGAGTTCAGATTTTGCCGAAGGTCAGCCGATTCCCGATAAATATACCTGTGATGGCCTCTCAATTTCCCCGCCCCTGCGCTGGAAAGATGCCCCCGCCAACACCCAGAGTTTTGCCATCGTGTTAGAAGCACCCGAAAAACCCGACGGAATCCGTGTTCACTGGCTGATTTATAATCTGGGGGCGGATATTTTTGAATTGCCGGAAAACATGCCCGCCGCCGCCGAATTTACCAATGGCACTCGGCAGGGACTCAACGATTTTAAGAAAGTTGGCTATGGCGCACCCTGCCCCGCACGCGGCTACAAACGCCAGTACATTTTTCACCTCTACGCGCTGGATTCACGGCTCAATGTGGACAAGGAAATCACCGAAGACGCGCTGATGAAGGCCATGCAGGGACATATCCTAGCCGAAGCGCAACTCAAAACCACCTTCGGACGGTAACTACTCCCCCATCCACAAAAACTCGGTGGGGAACGGAAACCGCAGCCCATACGCCCATGTTTTGCCCGCCAGTTTGACCGCGCTGCCGCTATCTTGGAGGGCAAAATAAGCCTCCAGTTCGTCAATCGGCACATACACACTGTAAGAGTCTTCGCCGCGTGGTTTCGTGGTCGGGTCATCCAAATCAGGCCAATCGGCAGGCCATCTCACGCTGTCCGAGGTGTCATAAGGCCAGAGCATGACTTCAAATTTTTCCGGCAGCCATGCTTTCGCCTCCGCATGAGAAAAATTGACGAGGGTATCGAAGGCGGTTAAAAAGGCTTCGGGGGTGTTGGCACGGGATTCCGATTCAATCTCCCCCCCGGCATACAGTGAGCCATAGACGCTTACCCGTTTGACCTGACCATTTTTATCCCACAGCATGATCACATTAGAAGGTTGGTCTGTCCATTCGGTCGCCTCATAATAGTCGTCCAGCGCAAAAAATGCGTCGCTGGCAATCTGAGCATAGAGGGCATCGCGTTCTTCAAAATCCAAGAGCGCGGACACATACCCGATTTCATCTTCGGCGCGGTAAATCACCAACCCATTTTCATACAGGGCAAAGGTAGGCGAATCCGACCCGATCACCATCCGCCACGGGTCATATTCCATCAGCACCACCATCGGTTCTGGATTTTCTGGCCCGTAGGGTTCAAACGTGGTGCGGATTGGCGGGATATTCGCGGGGGTGGCCTGCGCGACGTGAGTCATCACCACCAGCAGGAGTTGAATCAGGATGACAGCCACAAATAAAGTGGCAATTTGCGTTCGACGTTGCATGAGGGTTTTGTCCTTTCGTTGAGGAGAAAACGCACGTCCCCGGCAAAAAGTTCCCTTGTCCTTGTATTGTATTTTCCCAGAAAACCCCTACAATGTGCGCGTTTGCGTTTAGATAGGGACTAACCATGAAAATTCCGTTTGGCGGACGTATGTTGATTTTGGGCTGCGGGTCGGTGTCACGCTGCTTTCAACCGCTTGTGTTGAAACATTTTGAGATGGATTTTAGCAAGCTGACCATCCTCGATTTTGCGGATTTACGCTCCCTGATTCCTGAGACGCTGGCGGCAGGGGCAAGCTATGTGCAGGATCGCATCACACCGGACAACCTGGCGGAAAAACTCAGCCAGTATGTGGGCAGTGGCGATTTGCTGGTTGACCTTGCGTGGAACATTGACACGGGCGAAATCATCCAGTGGTGTCGTGACCACAACGTGCTGTATATCAATACCTCCGTTGAACTGTGGGATCCTTACGAAGATGTCGAAAATATCCCCCCCGCCGAACGCACCCTGTATGTACGGCATATGGCGCTACGAAAACGAGTCGCCAGATGGCCGAAATCCGGCAATGCCACGGCGGTGGTCGAACACGGTGCGAATCCCGGTCTGGTGAGTCACTGGGCAAAAATCGCGCTGGAGGACATCACCCACGCGATGTTTGAACAGGTCAAAATGAATAAAAAGCGCCGTTCCGCGCTGGAAAAAGCGCTGGCAAATGGCGATTATGCGCGGTTGGCGATGCTGACCGGGGTCAAGGTCATTCACATTTCCGAACGCGATACCCAGATTGCCCACCAGCCCAAAGAAGTGGGTGAATTTGTCAATACCTGGTCAATTGAGGGTTTCCGCGAAGAAGGCATCGCCCCGGCAGAAATGGGTTGGGGAACGCATGAACGGCGTTTGCCCGCGCTGGCGCATACCCACACCTACGGCCCCTGTAACCAGATTTGCCTTGCCAAAATGGGCATGAATACCTTTGTCCGGTCATGGGTGCCAGAAGGCGGCGAAATTATCGGCATGGTGGTGCGGCATGGCGAAGCCTTCACGATGAGCGATCATTTAACCGTGTGGGATGGCAACCAACCGATTTATCGTCCCACCGTGCATTATGCGTATCAACCCACCGATGCCGCGTTAGCCTCGCTGCATGAACTCAAAATGAGTGGCTACCATTTGCAAGAAAAACAGCGCATCATGAACGATGAAATTATCAGTGGCAAGGACGAACTCGGTGTGCTGCTGCTCGGTCACGATTTAACCGGTTGGTGGGTGGGTTCACAACTGGATATTCACGAAGCCCGCCAGCTTGTTCCCCACCAGAGCGCCACCACGCTGCAAGTCGCCGCGTCGGTGCTGGGGGCAGTCGCTTGGATGATTAAAAATCCGCAGCGTGGGTTGTGTGTGCCGGACGATTTGCCGCACCGCGAAGTCCTCGCAGTGGCGAATCCCTATTTAGGCCCGTGTCCATCGGTTCAAACAGATTGGACTCCGCTCAAAAATCGCTTTGATGCGTTTGCCCGTTTTGGCACACCCCGCCCCGCCGATGAGGATGTGTGGCAATTCGAGACCTTCATCGCGTTTTAGCAGCAGGCGAAAGCAGAGATAGGGCTTATCGTTTCCCACACGCTAGGGGAAACGATAAGCAACAATACAAGCTTACAGTTGACGGACAATCTGGGAGAAGATGTTACCGATAGCCGGGCCTGCAATAGCGAGGATGATGATAACGACAATGGACACCAGCACAAGGATCAGCGCGTATTCAACCAAGCCTTGACCGTCTTCACGCGGTAAATACATCATAGCGAAACAACTCCAAGATAAAATAGAATGATATAGTTACGGTAACATGGTTTAACTTGCGAAATCAAAGATTACGGTAAATATCTTCTGAAAAATATGTGAAAAATAATGTAAGCACGAAGTTTCCAGCGTATATAATAGAATTTAGTCAGCTCGGGCAAGTGGTTGGTATCTAATGGACAAAGCAATTAAAAACCAAATGATTGCGGACAGCATGGATGCTGTCCCTACGAGAAATCCACCTGTAGGGACGGGATATATCCCGTCCGCAAAAGTTGGATTCATTTAAAGTCTAATTGCCTTGTCCATAACACATTATTTTGCTCTAGTGAAATACTTTAGCAGGTTCAATCGGTTTCTAATGTTAAGTCAATTTTTCTCCCTCAAACCCCATTTTCGCATCACCGGAATTTATCTGGTGGTTGCTTCGCTCTGGATTTTGTTTTCAGACAGCATCCTGTACACATTGGGTGGAAATGACCTGCTGATTCCAAGTTTGAGCATCCTCAAAGGGATGTTTTTTGTGCTGGTGACCTCTGCCATGCTCTACGGGCTTTTGTACCGTGAATTTAGGCAGCGCTCGCTATCCCAAGCCGCCCTAGAACAAAGCGAACTCCGTTTTCGGAAAGCGATGGAAGAAGCGCCTGTCCCCATCATCATGTTTGCCGAAGATGGCGAAATCCTAACGATTAGCCAGACATGGCTCGAAATTACCGGGTACAGCCGCGAACAACTCACCACCATTGATGATTGGACAGCGTTGGCCTATGGCATCAATCAACAACCGATTAAAATGATTATAGACCATCTGTTTGACCTTCAAGCACGGGACAATGAGGGCGATTTTACGATTCGCTGTCGGGATGGCAGCCAGCGCATCTGGGCATTTAGCTCGACACCCTTAGGTCGCCTGCCTGACCAGCGCCGCTTGGTCGTCAGCATGGCAACCGATGTCACCGAACAACGACAGACACAGGCATTCGCGCTCGAAAACGAACGGCTGAAAGCCAGTTTTCAAAAAGAGCAGCAACGGAATATGCTGGTGCAACAGATTGTCTCTGCGCTCTCCCATGATTTACGGTCTCCGCTCACGCTCATCGCCTCCTCAACGAGTACACTCCGCCATTACTTTGACAAACTCACCCCTGAAAAGCGGTTAGACAAATTAGAAACGATTGAACGGCAAGTGCAATTCGCGCTGGAAATGCTGACGGATACCGTGAATATGGCACGGGGGAATCAGGATGCAGCCAGCCTCCGTCCGGTCAACCTCCCGGCGCTGTGCCAGATTAGTGTGGAGGAAGTTAAAGCAGCCAAAAATGCCCCCCATAACCTGCGGTTTATCAATCGGAATGGCCTTGAAAGTGTGGTCACCAATGAAGTGCTGGTCAGCCGAATCTTGATGAATCTGCTCTCCAACGCCATTAAATACTCGCCCAATAGCGGGGAAGTACAGCTTGAATTGGGACATCAGGCTAACCGCGTGATGCTGCGAGTCATTGATCACGGTTTAGGCATCGGCGAAGATGATCTGCCCCACATTTTTGACCCGTTTTATCGGGCTAAAGATGTTCCCGGTTCGATTAAAGGAACGGGGCTGGGTTTGAGCATCGTCAAAGATTGTGTGGAACGTTTGCAGGGACAGATTCAGGTCGAAAGTACCGTCGGCAAAGGGACAACTTTTACCGTCGAACTCCCTCTGCAAGCCGTATAACCTTTAAAACACCTTGCGCCAGAGATAACTTCGATACGCTTCGGTAAAGCCCATCGTCTCATACAATTGGTTGGCGGCTGTCATATCCCCTGTGCCAACATACGCATCCCACGCACCCAACGCCTTGAGCCGATGCAACCCTTCGACCATCAACGCACGGGCTAAGCCCCGCCGCACATGGTCAGGATGGGTGCAGACGGGTTCAAAAATGCCACGGTGATTGGCTTCATCGTAGGTCACGCCCACGAAAGAGGCAAAAAGACCCTCCGGTGTTTCTGCGACCAGATGCAGATCATAGCGGAAAGACGGCGACTCGTGGGCAAAGCGGTCAAATTCCCGCGCCGTATGACTCGTGCGCCCAAAACCCGCATTGAGAATATCCGCCACCCGTTGCGAATCTTCAGTCGTAATCGCCCGCAGCGTATAGCCCTCAGCGAGATTGACCGCAGGCAGGGGTTTGTTGCCAAAGCGCATCCGACGGGACATGCCCCACCACGGCGTTTTCTGGTAGCCATGTTTTTCTGCCAGATGAAGGCGCGGCGTGTCATACTCAAAAATGAACCAATCCAACTGAGGCCGATTGTCGTCATTGAGGGCGGGTAAATGGGCCTCTGCCCACAGCAGCATATTTTCCTCAAGCGGGTCGCGGTAATCGGGATGTATTTCCAGCCAGACCTCCCCGCGTCCTTCGGGATGCACCACCCCGACCAACTGCCCGGCATCGGTTTCCCACAGATGAATTTCGGGGTGGCGGGCAGCCACTTCAGCCGGATTCTCGCGGTGTGTGTGCCAGCCCTCCCACCGCCGAATCTCCCAGTTCCATTCAACGGGTGTGAGGGGGTAAGTCTCAATCAATAATTGGCGCACCCGCCAGAAATCATGCGGGGCTTGATAAGCACGGTGACGCATACAAACATCCTGTGTTTCTCCTTAGCATAAAGGAAAAACACAGAACTCGTTAGCGCGGGGTGTCCTGATTTTGGGATGCTATTCCGCCGAACGCCCCAGCATTTCCAGCAGCTTATCGGGAAAATCGGTGATAATACCGTCTACCCCGAGTGCAATCATGCGTTCCATCTGGTCGGCCTCGTTGACCGTCCACACCTGCACATTCAGTTGCAGACTGCGGGCAGCTTCGATAAATTCGGGCGTGACCACCTGAATATTGCCGCTATATTCTGGCACTTGTAGCGCTTGTGCCGTGACTTCGTATTCATCCAGTGTTCCGCCGATGCTGCGGAAATAAAATTCGGTCACTTCCGATTCGCCTGCCGAAGTCCGTACACCGGGGCAAACTTCCCGGAATTCAACCAAAACATCCGCGTCAAATGCACCAATCAGCACTTTTTCGGTCATGTCATAGGCAGCAAGCATCTCACACAGGGGTTGGGTAATTGACGGTTCTTTTTGTTTAATTTCAATCACCATCCGCATGTCGGGAAAAGCCGCCAGCACATCTTCCAACGCGGGAATCGTGATGCCCTGCCCACGATAGGGATGTGTGCTGCTGTCCATGCCTTCGAGGGTAGGCCAATCGTAGCCTGCATCCAGCGCCTGCAATTCCGCAAATGTAAAATCCTGTACCTTGCCCGTGCCGTCGGTGGTGCGGTCAACCGTGTCATCGTGAATAACCACCAGCACGCCGTCTTGGGTGCTGTGGATGTCTATTTCCAGCATATCCACCCCCAGCGCCACCGCATTTTCAAACGCGAACAGGGTATTACTCGGCCAGAGTCCATCCCCGCCTTGATGAGCAATCACCAGAATGCCCTCATTTTCAAAAAAGGGATCTCCCTCCCCCGATTCTTGCGCCACAATCCCGACAACCCCCAGCACGACAAGCATCATCAACAGCACAAATTTGGCAAATTTCATCCGATTTCCTCCATCTTTTTTGTGAAAAATCCACCGAAAGCAGTATAGATGACAAGCGTGATAGTCAGGTAAAATGAAAACGAACAAATCTTAAACTTGGTCTGCTTTCTTCTTTAGACTTTTACCGCTATGATGAAGATGGCTTGCCCAAAAAATCTTCTTTTTTGTGTCACTAACTAAATTTGTGACGGCTTGACGACACGACCAAGACAAGGGATGCAATTTAACTTTTGCATATGGAAGCAAAAAACGCCGTCCTTGAGGGCGGTGTTGAAAAAAAAGCCCATCCCTTGCAGCAGAAAGTTAAGCGCAAAAACAGAAAGGAAGACTCCGATGTCTCCACAAAGTGTTACCATCCGTCCCGCCCGTCCCGATGATGCGTGGGATGTGTATGCCATGTATCAGAAAACTTCACGGCGCAGCTTGTATCAGCGTTATATTCGCCGTTACCAACCCTCCCTAGAGGATGTACGAGAGATGTGCAGCATCCATCCCGCACGGGGCGCGGTGCTGCTGGCTTTTGCCGACAAACATACTGTGGCGGGCTATGCGTATTATATGATCGAGAGTGATGGCCTCACTGCCGAACCCGCCATGATGGTCACAGACCCATTTCAGGGGATGGGCATCGGGCAGCGTTTGCTGGTCGCGCTCAAAAATCAAGCCGTGTTACAGGGGGTGCAGGCTTTTCATGCCACACTGGACGCAGACAACGAACGGATGATGCACCTTATTCGCAAAATGGGCAGCCCTTATAAAAGCGAAGTTTCGCACGGCATCCGTGAAATTTACATCCACCTCGCACGCTAGCGAAAGGCGGGACACGTTCCCGCCCTTCTCGTTTTGTTCCCCAAATTTCACCCATCCCGCATTATAATTGCTATAGACGGAGGTGTTTTATGCTGAGACAAGATTTACTTCAAGCCTTAGAAAATATTGCGCATGAAGAAAACCGCACTGCCAATGAAATCGTTGAAGAATTTGTCAAATCCTATCGGCAACGCAAAGAAATCGCTGTAGGCAAACAACCGTTTTCTCTTTTCGGCCTTCCACGAGACTCACTTCTCATTTTTTATTTTATTGCGATGCTTTTGCTGACGGTTGGCGGTCTTTATTCATTGATTCTGGGCATCGAAGCTGAAATTTTCGATGAAAGTATTGCGCGTCTTCTGAGTATTCCACTCGCAGGCTTCATCATGATCATTCCCGCCATAGGGCAGATGTATCGGGACAAACAAGAAACCATAAAAAGAAAGATTCTTTCGCAACAACTACGGCAAGAGGAGCCTGAATTATTCGCCATGTTCGATGAAATCGCCAATGATTTCGGACAAGATGAAAACTAATGGCTGACCCAATTCGACAGATAAAATTTCATCAAGACGCGAAGTTTTATGGAAAACAAAAAGTCGATGAATTTGCAATTGAACTAGCAAATGAAGCACGCCTAGCAGCTCACCGCCGTCGAGATAAATGGGTATTGAATAGCCATATTGATGAAGCACTTGCGAATATTCGTGAAAAACAATTTAGAAGAAATACAAGGCAGCAAATTCTCACTGTGCTTGGCGGTGTGTTATTCGGCGCATTTTTTTCAGGATTTATTACAGAAATATCTGCCAACCGAAATCCTATTGCCCTTACTTTTTACGTATTTTTAGGGATTGCGGGTGTGTCTATCGGTTTGTGGGGCTATCTTACACACTAATGTCTCTCACAAAACACGATTTCCTCTTCATTGCCATTCTTGTTTTCGCAGTTGTGGCGCTGTTTTATCCGTTTTTTCTGCAAGGTAAAATCCTGCTCCCACCCAACGCCACCAGCGCCTATCCATGGTATGGCACAGACGCACAGACCCGCCCTCATCCCCAGGGCAGCATGGATGCCGTGCGCGAAAATTACATTACATGGGCGCACCACAAAACCTATCTCGAAAACGGGTACGCGCCTTACTGGAATCCGTTTATTTTTGCGGGCAATTCGCTGGTCGCCAACAATTTTGCCATTCCCTTTTCCCCCTACAAATTGCTGAATTTTATTTTTTCTGCACCCGTAGCGTGGTCGTGGTCGCAAATCCTCAAAACTTTTTTCAATGGCTTGTTTACCTATTTATCGCTGCGAGCCTTACAGCGCAGCCGAATCGCGGCAACTGTGGGAGCGCTGGGGTGGATGCTCTCGTGGCCTCTGGCACATCAGACGCAAACCACCTACAGCGAAGGCGTTGCCATGCTGCCCATCCTGTTTTTTTTCACCCTGCGGAGTTACCAATCAGAAACACACAGGCAGCAGTGGGGCTACGGTTTGGCGGGGGCGCTGGTGGCAGGCTTACATTTTCTCAGCGGCAATATTCAAATGTCGGTGTATGTGTTTTTGCTGCTGTTCGGATTCGCGGTGTATTGGACGTGGGAGAAATGGAGGGCGGGTGACGGGCGGAAAAATCGCATTGCAGAACAAACAGTCGACCAACTGCCCTTAGCACCCGCCCCTACATCATGGGCATGGACTCGCCCTGTCCTCACGCTGATTCTGGTGTATACCGGCGGGGTTTTGATAGGGGCGGTACAAATTGCCACGACCTATGAATTACTCGGTTACAGCATTCGCGGCGCGGCTCAAACCTACCAGAACAAAGGGATTCTGCCCTATGTCGAACTTTCGTTCCTCAATCCGTGGCTGTATTTCTGGCGCAATTTTGAATTTGCCGATTTAAAAGACCAGTATTGGCTGAATGACCGCTGGAATCCCTACATTGGCATCGTGCCATTATTCGCCATGCTGCTGGCGGTTCGCTTCGTGAAAGATCGCACCGCCCGCGCCGTGATGTTCCTGAGTTTCGGGTTGTTGGTGGTGCTGCATTTGCTATATTTCCGCCCGATTTTTAATCTGGTTTCCGA
Organism: uncultured Anaerolineae bacterium; assembly: GCA_964639245.1. Lineage (GTDB taxonomy): Bacteria > Chloroflexota > Anaerolineae > Aggregatilineales > J027 > SB15. Next base: position 105,061 of record CAZXCU010000003.1, on the reverse strand, counting down.
TTTACCCGGCTACAACGTGTTAGACCACGAACGCTTTTTGATTGTTATCCCGTTCTCGCTGGTCGTTATTTCCGCTTATGGGCTGGATTGGCTGCTGGATTTTGCCCCGCAACATTACCGGAAGCTCCGTCCCTTGCTGGTGCTGGCGAGTCTGCTTTTGCCGTTCATGCTGATTTTGCTGCTGGCTGCCATGACTTTTTTTGCGGGTGAAGTAGCCGACGCGGAAAAATTACCGGTGGCGGTGTGTGCGGATAATCTTTCTGCGGACGGCATGTATGATGTTCCTACACAAGAATCTGTTGGGACACGACTCGTAATTACCTGTACCGACCCCATAACCGCCTTCCAGAATCAAGAAATTCAAATCGGCACAGACATCCTCGCAGACTATTACACCCTCGAAAACGCCCTATTCGCCATCAGTTTTATCTATGTCGGCGCGGCGCTGATTTTGTGCTGGCTTTACGCAAGCGGCAAAATCACCCGTCCGGCAATGGGCGGGGCGCTGATTGCGCTCACCTTGCTGGATCTGGTCATTTTTGCGAATGTGAACATTGCCGCCGCCGATGAACACTTTATTTACCCCCCTACCCCCGCGATTGAATTTTTGCAAAATCAGGACGGGGTGTTCCGCATCAACGCCAAAAATAACACCCTACGCGAAGGCGCATATACAGCCTATCGGAATGACCATGCGTGGTACTTGTCCTCTACCCTAGAACCTCTGATTCCTAACACGGCGGGGTTGTATGGCTTGCAGGATGTGCGCGGCTATGAATCGGTGTATACCGAAGCCTACAGTCGCTACCTTGCGCGGATTGATGGGCGGGAGGGGATTTTTGGCGCGGGGGCATGGCTCACGAATACCGTGACTCATCCCATGCTGGACATGCTCAATGTGCGCTATGTACTTTCCATTGAACCCTTGGATGAACCGGGTCTCCAAGAGGTCTATCGCGGGGAAATTTATATTTACGAAAATTTGAAGACCGTGCCGCGAGTCCAGTTGTACCGCAGTTATACGATTTTGCGCGATGAAAACGCGGTGCTGGAGGCGATGGACTCCCCCGATTTTGACCCGCATACGCAACTTTTTACAACAGAACAGATGACCTCACCCCCCGCCCCCCGCCCCATAAACGAGGACGGGACTTTCTCCCCATCCCTGCCCGCCGAAGGAGAGATCAACCTGACCCGCTATGAACCCAACCGCGTCACTATGGACGTTTCTACCAACCAGCCCGCGATTCTCGTCTTGGCGGATATGGATTATCCCGGTTGGAATGCGTATGTAGACAACGAAAAAGTGGAAATTACCCGCGCCAATTATTTATTTCGGGCGATTGTCGTTCCCGCAGGCGACTACACTGTAGAATTTCGTTATGAATCGGAGGTGGTGCGCGGGAGTTTGTGGGTATCGGGGATAAGTTTGGGGGTGGTCACACTCGCGCTGCTCGTTTTGTTGGGGCGTTCGTTCCGGGACAGTTTGATAAAAGAGAAAAATGTTTAATTGGGCGAGCCATCCATGCCGAGTCCACTTGAGTGGACTTCCTATTTATAGGCAGGGAATTGATTCCCTGCCGCGCATCGCCTGCCCATTTTTATCCCTCATCCGACGAAAAATACCCCCGTCGAAACAGGCTAGCCAGAATCCCACGCCCGCGTTTGGGACGTGGCGTTTTGAGCAGTGACCCCAACCACACATCGACCTGAACAGGTGCGCCACCCGCCAGCGCCGCTTCGCCCAACACAAAACGGGGAGCATCTTCGGCTTTGTCTTTTTCCGACTCAACATCCACAATCAGGAGTTCCCAATCGGTTTCGGGTTGAAAAAACCAGGCGCGTTTTTTGCGCGGTGGGCTTTCATAATCATAATCCATTATAAGAATCTCCTTAGATTGTGTTATCGCCTTAGACGCGACGTTAATGAGATTTTATACTACTTTCGCTGAACTGACCTAAAATTGACCTTAAATTTTTGGTAGCTCAATTCTCCCATTTGCTATAGACTCAATACTGTCGGTGAAGGATGGGTAACATGCGTACAGGGTTAGCAGGCGGATTGCACCAAGAATGGGCAAATGATGGACGTATCGTGATTTTGACTGTCCATGATACTTCCATGGAGACTCTCGATACATGGGCAAAAACCGTTCAACATACCATTTTAACATGGCCCAACCACCAACCCTATCTGCTGGTGCATGATTATTCTCAGGTAGATTTGCTCCTTTCCTCTTATATCCGTCGTAAATCCGAAGAACTGGCCCAACTCCGCCCTGAACTCAAAGGCAAGGTAGCGATTATTTTTAAAAAATCAGTGATGGCACATCTGGCACAGGTTGCCTTGAATACGCTGTGGAACAAAGGCTATCAAGCCCGCCAGCGCAAAGTCTTTTTTCAGCGCGAAGAGGCCCTCCAATGGCTCATGGAGTAAATCCGCAAATTCATTTTAACGCCGTGCTTTCGCGTGGTGTTCACTGGCCTGATACAGTTTCACTTTTAAATACGGATAGTATACGGGTGGGTCTGTAACCCACCCCTGCAAGGGAATGAGGGCGGGTCTGTAACCCACCCCTGCAAGAAAATGAGGGCGGGTCTGTAACCCACCCCTGCAAGAAAATGAGGGCGGGTCAGAGACCGCGCCCGTACATTTGGTAATTTATTAAAGGGCATCAGGCCAGCGTTTTCAGGTTGATTGAGTAACGTTTACAGATAGATTCTATGAGAAAAAGACCATGCAACGACGCAGTTTTATCAAATTCTTGATGCTGATGGGCGCTGTCCCTTTAACCACCACCCATCGCCCCACCCGCACCCAAGCCGAGTCAATTCTGGTCATCGGGGCGGGGGCGGCTGGACTGGCGGCGGCTCGTAAACTCCATGACTCCGGCTACGCAGTCACCGTTTTAGAAGCTCGCAATCGCATTGGCGGGCGGGTGCAATCCGATTATTCACTGGCCTCCCATCCGATTGAACTGGGCGCGGAATTTATTCACGGGGAAAATGTCAAAACATGGGAACTGCTGCGCCAGTATGGATTAACGGCAGTTGACGATGTAGACGATGAAAATATCTACGGGTATCTGGACAACCAGCTTTTAAATTTCGAGGCACTGACAGCCAAACCCCATTTTGACAGTTTTTTCCAGCTCGAAGCCCTTGCCGAAGCATGGGTCGAAGATGATAACGACGATGTGAGCGTGGGCGAACTTTTGGCAGAAGAACTTCCCACCCTTGACCCCGAAATGCGCCAGTTGTTCGACCACCTGCTCAAAGCGGATTATGGGGCGGGCTTGGAGGAATTGGGCGTGTATGGATTGGCAGAACTCAATTATGAGGGCGACGGGGAAAGCGATTTTCGTGTCGCAGACGGCTATACCCGCCTGATGGACAATTTAGCGCAAGGACTCACCCTGCGTTTAAACACCCCCGTCACCCGTGTCGATTGGGATGAAACGGGCGTAGATGTTTACACTGAGTCGGGTGAGATGTTCAGCGCCGATAAAGTCATCATCACCCTGCCACTTGCCATTTTGCAGGCGGAAGATGTCGAATTTACCCCCGATTTGCCCGACTGGAAATGGGAAGCGATTGAAGGCTTGGGCGCGGCACATGTGGACAAGCTGATTCTCAAGTTTAAAACCCCCGTCTGGCCTGCTGATTGGGGGTTGATGTTCACGACGTTGGATTTTCATGCGTGGTGGCGACCCGGCTGGGGACGTGCCGATGAAGCGCCCATTTTAACTTCGCTGATTGGTATGGCGGAAAATCTGGAATCCCTCTCCGAATCCGAATTGATTCAGAAAGGCTTGGCGGAACTTTCGCAAATTTTCGGGCGGTCTGATTTGGCAGAAAATTTGGCACAGGGGCGGTTCATCAATTGGGGCAGCGATGCCTATTCCAAAATGGGCTACTCCTATGTTCCGGTGAATGGCGATGACTGGCGACCTGATCTGGCTGCTCCGGTAGATGATGTCTTGTTTTTCGCAGGAGAAGCCACCCACCCGAATCGCGCCGCAACCGTGCATGGCGCATTAGAAAGTGGCTATCGCGCTGCCGATGAGGTCATGAAAGCGTAAATACCATCCCCCTCAGATTCCTCTACTCCCTACCCTACACAAACGGGTAGGGAAAAACTACCCTAATCCGTGTTTGCGCGGTTTTTCACAAAGTTTATGCTATTGTGAAATACGTTACAATTAGCCGACAGTGAAAGAGTCCCCCTATGTTAGAGGCAGTTGCTATCTTGGAAGACATTCGTGTTTTACCCACGCTCTCTGATGACTACCGTCAAATTTTGACACCGGAAGCCCTCTCGTTCATTGCACGGCTGCACCGCACCTTTAACCCGCGTCGGGAGGAACTGCTGACTCAACGAGCAGAACGGCAAGCCGCGCTTAACACAGGCCACATGCCTACCTTTTTGACGGAAACCGAGACCGTCCGCCAGGCTGCGTGGAAAGTTGCGCCCACCCCCGCCGATTTAGAAGACCGTCGTGTGGAAATCACCGGGCCGGTAGAACGCAAAATGATGATTAACGCGCTCAACTGCGGCGCAAAAGTTTTTATGGCAGATTTAGAAGATGCCCTCTCCCCCGGTTGGGACAATGTGATGCAGGGGCAAATTAACCTCAAAGAAGCGGTGCGGCGTACCCTGCGCTTAGAAACCGACACAAAAACGTATGAACTCAACAAAGAGATTGCCGTGTTGATGGTGCGTCCGCGTGGGCTGCATCTCACCGAAAAACATGTCTTGGTGGATGGTGAACCCATCGCTGCGAGTTTGTTCGATTTTGGGCTGTACTTTTTACATAACGTCAATGCGCTCTTGGAACGCAACACCGGCCCCTATTTTTATCTGCCCAAACTGGAAAGCCATTTAGAAGCCCGCTGGTGGAACGAAGTCTTTCAAACCGCGCAACAGGCCTTGGACATCCCACAGGGAACAATCCGCGCCACCGTGTTAATTGAAACCATCCTTGCGGCGTTTGAAATGGAAGAAATTCTATATGAACTGCGTGACCATGCCGCCGGACTCAATGCGGGACGCTGGGACTACATTTTTAGCACCATCAAAAAATTCGCTACCCGCCCGGACATGATTTTGCCTGACCGCGCCCAAATCACCATGACCGTTCCCTTTATGCGGGCGTATACCGAACTGCTGATTCACACCTGCCACAAACGCGGCGCTCATGCGATTGGCGGGATGGCAGCCTTCATTCCTAATCGGCGCGAACCGGAAGTCACCGAAATTGCCCTTGCCAAAGTCCGTGAGGACAAAGAACGCGAATCCCGCGATGGCTGCGACGGCACATGGGTTGCCCACCCCGATTTAATTCCGGTGGCAAAAGCGGCGTTCATCAAAATGTTGGGGGAAAAAGCCAACCAGAAAGCCCGTTTGCGTGAAGATGTCAAAGTAGAAGCGCACGAACTCATCAATTTAACTGTCCCGAACGGTAAAATTACCGAACAGGGTTTGCGGAATAACATCTCGGTGGCGCTGCAATATATTGCTGCATGGCTGGAAGGCTCCGGCGCGGTAGCAATTTATAACCTGATGGAAGACACCGCCACCGCCGAAATTTCCCGCGCTCAACTCTGGCAATGGGTGCGGCATCAAGCCATGCTTGAAGATGGTCGCCCCGTGACAGCCCAACTCTATGCTCAAATCCGCGATGAAGAACGGGCAAAACTCCCCCGGACAACCGCTTACGAACAGGCAGCCGAAATTCTGGATACCTTGGTGCTGGCTGAACACTTCATCGAATTTTTAACTCAGATTGCTTATGAATACTTAGATTAGTCACCCCACCCCATCACTTGACGGCGGCGGTGAGCTTTTCAGTGGCCTGCTTGCTGCCACCAACACCGGGATGGGGTGTCATCGCCAGAAAAAATTAACTCCCTCAAAGCCCGCGAAGCACAAAAGGGAGTTAAAGAGAAAGGAAAGTATAAAAGAAAATGGCTGTTCAACATCATAGCATGGCACAAGAAATTCAGCAAGTTTGGGACTCCGCCCCCCGTTGGGATGGGATTCGCCGTCACTATACCCCCGCCGATGTCGTCCGGTTGCGGACAAGCCTTACGGTGGAACATTCGATTGCCAAACACGGGGCGAATCGGCTGTGGCAGATGCTGCACGAAAAACCCTATGTGAACACCTTCGGGGCGATTACCGGAGCGCAGGCTGTCCAGATGGTACGGGCGGGCTTGGAAGCCATCTATTTAAGCGGGTGGCAGGTCGCAGCCGATGGCAATTTAGCGGCGCAAACCTACCCCGACCAGAGCCTCTATCCCTCCAACAGTGTGCCAGCAATGGTCAAGCGGATTAACAACGCGCTCATGCGGGCTGACCAGATTGACCGGATGGACGGGGTGAACAGCGATCACTGGTATGTGCCGATTGTGGCGGACGCAGAGGCCGGATTCGGGGGACCGCTGCACGCCTTTGAACTGACCAAAATGATGATTGAAGCGGGCGCGGCGGGGATTCATTTTGAAGACCAGCTTGCCGCCGAGAAAAAATGCGGGCATCTGGGCGGGAAAGTCCTTGTGCCAACCGCTCAATTTATTCGGACATTGCAGGCAGCACGCTTGGCGGCGGATGTGATGGATGTGCCGATGGTCATTATCGCCCGTACCGACGCGGAATCGGCAACCCTCATGACCAGCGATATTGACCCTTACGACCAGCCGTTTCTAACGGGCGAACGGACTCCCGAAGGCTATTACGGGGTGCGTCCGGGCATTGAAGCGGGGATTGCACGGGCATTGGCTTACGCACCTTACGCCGATATTGTGTGGTTGGAAACCAAAACCCCCGATTTGGATGAAGCCCGCGAATTTGCCGAAGCGATTCACGCCCGGTATCCCGGCAAAATGTTGGCTTACAACTGCTCTCCGTCGTTCAACTGGCAGCGCTATCTGGACGACGCGGCTATTGCGACTTTCCAGCAAGAATTGGGCAAGATGGGCTACAAATTCCAATTTATTACGCTGGCGGGTTGGCACACCATCAACTACCACACCTTCAATTTAGCCCGGCAGTACAAAACCGACGGCATGACCGCCTATTCCGCGCTGCAACAGGCCGAATTTGCGGCAGAAAAAACGGGTTATACGGCGGTGAAACATCAGCGCGAGGCCGGTACCGGTTATTTTGACGAGGTGCTGATGACGATTACAGGCGGACAAAGTTCCACGGTTGCGCTGGCAGGCTCGACAGAGGCCGAACAGTTCCAGCATTAAAGATAGCTTTTTTCCTAGCAACAAACCTTGCTGGACTGCGAAGTTGACCACAACTCTCCAACTTCGCAGTTTTTTTATCAAAATGATCTTCATTGCTTAGTTAAGATAAACTTTTCGAATAAGCATAATTCAAATTTTTATATAAATAAGTGATAGGGTATTATTTATGAATTGGGGAAATTAGATGTGGATATCCTACACAGATTTCACACTTTATTTTTCCTGCAACTGACAACCAATATAATTTCTAATTGATATTTGGGGGATTTACATGAAAAGACATCTGCCAACCATTTGTTTTGTAATCTTTGTATCACTCTTAGCATTAGCACTCTTTTCATCTTGCCAATCTAATTCTCAGAAACCAATTTTTACTCCTACACCTCTACCTACATCAACTTTTACTCCTACACCGATGCCCACACCCCAACCAGAAAATACACCAGATACCCTTGAGCTTAAAAAAAGCACAAGCGATAGTGGTAATCAAATGCAATTTCTTGTAGGGAGTATATTTTATGTGTGTTTTGCTGTTTTGTTTGGTTATATGAGAGGCACTGGTTTTGTAAATACGATTCATTTTGGTGACATTGAAGAGTCGGAAGAAAAAAAGAATAATTTAATAACTTGGATTTTATTCCCTATTTTTATCTATTTAGGATTAGGTATTTTAATATGCAATTTATTTTACCAAGTAGAGCAAATAATATATAAACTTAAAAACTTTTCTAGGGAACAGGATAACTTTCAGCCAATAAAATGGCATAATAGTATGTTTGTCACGACTATTTTTCCTATTATGTTTTTCCCATTTATATTATCAGCATCCTCACTTTTCATCTATTATTTCACTCTCTCAACATTCATTTTTACTAAAACAACCATTGTTCAATTCATTAACTATGTATTTCGTGAAATATGGAAACTCATTGGGCAACTTAGATTGTTCTTCATTCATTTTTTTAAGGAATTGTTTAGTGCTATAAAAAGAATGTACAAAAAAATATGGCAAATAGTAAGACAAAATTACAGGTCACTATGGACTACTATTCGTAAAAACGTTAGATTCAAATAGCAATAAATTTTTTACTATAAAATAAAAATAGTTAAGCGCACCTAATAGACAAATCAATTAAAAACCAAATGATCACGGACAGCATGTATGCTGTCCCTACGAGAAATATCCGGTAGGGACGGGATATATCCCGTCCGCAAAAGTTGGATTCATTTAAATTCTAGTTGCTTTGTCCATAATCAGTAAAACTAAGGTACGCTCTGAAGCTGATTATCTTGGGCGGAGTCTGACAGCGAGGATCGGCGGGAAGTGCGTAAATTTGAACCATGAGAGCAGGCGTTTCGTGGGTAGCCCCGCTTCAATTTCCGGTTCTTCAATGCCATCCATCACCCACCCCGCCGCAAATGCTGTATTCAACAGGACATGCAGGGGACGGTGAAAATAATAATGGGGATTGGGTTCGCCCGGTGAACCTGCCCCTTGCTGCGGTTGCGTATGCAAATAATTGGTGATTTTGAGCGCGTAAGTATCCACCAATTCGCCGTTTCGGTCTTCTTCTTCCACCAGAAAACGGCTTTCGTTAAAGTTAAAACACGGGTGCATCAGGGTAAACACGAATCGTCCGTTGTCCGTTTTTAAAAGTTGGTGGGCGGCTCGCATCAAGGGGCGAATGTCGGCAATGTCCATGAGCGCCATGTTGCACCCCACCGCGTCAAATGTCCCTTTGCCTAAGGCAAGCAAGGCCGCTTCATCCATCGCATCCACCACACCATAGCGGATTTTGTCGGCGTGTTCACGGGCGCGGGCAAGTTCAATCATATTGGCGCTAAAATCGATGGCGGTCACGTTCGCGCCAAGTTGCACCAAACGACGGGCAAAAATCCCATTTCCACAGGCCACATCCAGAATTGTTTCTCCGGCCTGCAAGTTAAGCAATTTTTCAGCCGCAGGCGCAACCAATTTTAAATTAAACAGGTTGCCTTCCTCACCCATCATCGAATCCCAGAACTCGGCTTTTTGTTCCCATGCGGCATGGGCAGCGGCGTTGAGCTGTTCAGTATCCATGAATCACATCTCCATTTTTGAAAAACGGGCGTGTCATGATAATGAGTTTTAGAGGTGATAAACAGGGCAAAAGTCAAAATTTCTTTTGTTTAACCTTTAGTAGATTCTTTATGGAGAAATAGTCATATTTAGATAGATTTGATGAGATATTATCCATCATACCTACAGAGTTCTAGTTTTATCCCTTAAAAAGACTCGCAAATTGCATGAAAACAGGTTACATTGTTCCTTAAGTTCCTCTACTCTTTGTCGCTATTCTAGTAGGTAGGACGTTTGTGTCCCTAAGGGAGAGACCTCATGAACAACGCGACGGAGGTGCAAATATAAAAATATTTTCCACCGAGGTTACTTAGTAAGGGAAAGGAATTTATTCTCAATGAAACCGTATCATATGTTAATCGTTGTCGGATTCTTGCTCCTCAGCTTGAGTCTGGCCTTCGGGGTAGCCGCGCAAGATCCTACCGGAACACCCGCGCCAACCCCCGAACCGATTACCGACCCGCTTGGCGAACCCCCGACCTTTTTGGCTGGCCTGTATGAAGCATGGGTCAATTCGCCTCACGCCGATGTCGAAGCGGAAGCCTTCGTCCATTGGAACGCCGATGGTGCCGTCCCGGAAAGCTGCGCCACCTGTCACTCCACCCCCGGTTATCTGGATTTTCTTGGTGAAGATGGTTCAGAAGCTGGCGTGGTGAATGCACCCGCCCCGATTGGTTCCGTCGTCAATTGCGATGCGTGCCACAATCGTACCGCCGCGAATTTGACTTCAGTCTCATTCCCCTCCGGCGCGGAAATCACCAACATCGGCGAAGCAGGCCGTTGTATGGTCTGCCATCAGGGACGTGCCTCCGTCAACAGCGTCAACGCCGCGATTGAGGAACTTGGCCTGACCGACCAACCCAACACGGTCAGCGAAGAGTTGGGCTTCATCAATATTCATTACTATGCGGCGGCGGCCTCGCTCTATGGGTCAGAAGCGCATGGAGGTTATGAATATGCAGGTAATGGCTATCAGATGCGTTTCCGCCATGTCGAAGGTATCGATACCTGCGTGGACTGCCACAGCCCGCACTCGCTCGAAGTGCGTGTGAACACCTGCGCGACCTGCCACGAGGGAGTCGAAACCCTTGAAGATATTAAGAATATCCGTATGGCGGGTTCGATGAACGATTACGACGGTGATGGCGATATGGAAGAAGGCATTGCGGGCGAAATTGCGACCTTGCAAGAAATTCTGTATGCCACCATCCAAATGTACGCGGCAGATGTTGTCGGCACACCCATTATTTACGATACCCATGCCTATCCCTATTTCTTTGTGGACACCAACGCCAATGGCACAGTCGAAGAAGACGAAGCCGTCTTCCCGAATGCCTACAAGTCGTTTACCCCGGCGCTGCTCCAAGCGACCTATAACTATCAGGTCTCGCAGAAAGATCCCGGTAACTACGTCCACAACGCCAAATATCATATCGAATTGCTCTTCGATTCGATTGAAAATCTCTACACCCAACTCGCCCAAACAGACGGCACCGCCGCGCTGCATCGGGATGACCCTGGTCACTTCAATTCCACCGAAGAGGCCTTCCGTCACTGGGATGAAGACGGCGAAGTTCCCGGTTCTTGCGCCAAATGTCACAGTGCCTCTGGCCTGCCGACCTTCTTGCACAACAATGCCACGATTGCTGTAGAACCCTCCGACTCGTTGGCCTGCTCGACCTGCCATAACGGGGTCAGCAATGGCGAATTTACCCTCTACGAAATTGAAGAAGTCACCTTCCCCAGTGGGGCAAAAGTCTCCTTCAATTCCGGCAAGGAAAATCACCTCTGCTTGAGCTGCCATCAAGGGCGTGAGTCCACCGTCAGCGTTAACCGTGCCATTGGCGAATTGGGCGACGACGAAGTTTCCGACAAACTGACCTTCCGTAATATTCACTACTTTGCGGCGGGTGCATCACTGTTCGGGACAGAAGCCAAGGGTGCATATGAATATGCAGATCAAACCTACAACGGCTTCTTTGAACACGAAAGCCCCATCAACGCTTGTAACGACTGCCACGACCAGCACTCGCTGGAAGTGCAAGCCAGCGTTTGTACCGAATGCCATGAAGATGTCGAATCTTCCGAAGACCTGCGCCTGATTCGCATGGAAGGCGAAGACGAAGACGCGATTGACTACGATGGTGACGGTGACGACGAAGAACCGATTGCGGCAGAAATTGAAGCGCTGCATGGCGCATTGCTGCCCGCCATTCAAGCCTATGCGACCAACATGGTCGGTACTGGCATCGTGTATGAATCGCACAGCCACCCGTACTGGTTCATTGACACCAACGGCAACGGCACCGCCGATGAAGATGAGGTTAATGGCGACAATCGCTATGCCACATGGACACCGACCCTGCTGCGTGCGGCCTATAACTATCAATTCGTTGCCAAAGATCCCGGCGCATTTGCCCACAATTCCGATTACATCCTGCAAATTCTTTACGACAGCTTGGCAGGCGTAGGCGGCCCCGATGCGGTAGCCACCTTCACCCGTCCGCCCGTTGAAGAAGATTAAGCAGCCCTGTTAGAAAACAAAAGCGGTAGTGCAACAAGTGCTACCGCTTTTTTATTGAATAAGCCAAGTGGCCTAGCCAGGTGGCTAGTTTAAACCCTCTCCCTTCGGTGGATTTCAATACGCTCAAAATGACTTATTTTTAAAATAGTTTATTGGGTGAGAGAAACAATCATGCACCAATTTATCTGTGACCCGGACATTGAATTAACAGGCCAAACCGTTTTATCGCTCATCACCAACATCAATTACCGGAATATCGAAACGATTGTTGCCAGACACCGCCTGAGTCAGGTAGACCCTGAAGCATGGTATCCGTTGCAATCGGTTCTCAACGTGCTGCGTGACATTTCCGCCGCCACAGGCTCAACTTTTAATTTTGTGAGTATTGGCATGGCGGCAGCGCAATTGGCGTATATTCCCCCCGAAATGGAACATTTCTCCGTCGAACAAATTTTGCAGCAGTACGGCAAAATCTACAAAATGCGCCATCGCGGGGGCAACGCAGGCTCGGTACAAGTCGAATCGGTATCCCCCACCCATCTCAAAATCATCATGGACACGCCCTATCCCGATGACATCATGTACGGGGTGATGTATGGCTATGCGCGGCGTTTTTCGCCAGAAGGCACGCCCATCATTGTTCGTTATGATGAAAATCACATGCGGATGAGTCAGGGCGGGCAATCGACCATTCTGCATGTAACGTGGGAATAAATTCATCTTCTTGTCTACGGCTGTAAACAGTCGTAGATTTTCCCTCAAAATAGTCCCCTTGCCTGCCTCACTTCGCCAATTGCTTGACACTGAACACCCCAACGCGGTATCTTCATCCGCTAATCAAATGCCGATTTAATTATGCAGGATGACCTCGCCAGAGCGCTGGCTTTTACCGAAGAAGAACTCAACCGCATTGTGCTGGATGTGCATGATGGGCCGGTGCAAAATTTGTTTGCCGCGCTGGTGGTGCTGGAACAAACGCAGGATGCCATTTTGCGTTATAACCCCACCGGACGGAGTTTGCTTGCTAACCTGAACAAAATCTCAACCCTGATTGAATCATCCCTGACGGAAATTCGCAGTTTTTTAGGTACATTTCGTTCGCCCGAATTTGAAAAACGCGCCCTTTCCTCAATTATTGAAAGTCTGGTTATCCAGCATGAGGAACTTTCGGACATCACCACCGACCTAAAAATGGACACACTCCCGGAGGACATTCCGCTTCCGGTCAAAATCGTGCTGTACCGCATTTTGCAAGAAGCGCTCTCCAACACCTTTCGACATTCCGGCGCAAAAAATCAATGGGTCAAGGTGTGGGTGGCGGATGCGCCGTCGGAAATGTGCCTCGTCTGCCTGCAAGTTGCCGATGATGGGCGCGGTTTTGCGGGCAGCCCCGAACATGAAAATCATATTGGCCTACGCGGGATGAAAGAACGCGCCCGCTTGGTCAACGGCGAATTTACGCTCGAAAGCCGTCCCCATCAGGGAACAACCATTACGGTGAAAGTGCCATGCCCGAAAAAATCCGTACCATCCTAGCCGATGACCATGCCCTTGTAATTGAAGGGTTGCGCGGGATGCTCAACCAATTGGAAGATATTGAGGTGGTGGCGGTTGCCAGCAACGGCGATGAACTGCTGACCCTGCTCACCGAACATACTGTTGACGTGGTGGTGATGGATTTGCAAATGCCCTTCCGCGAACAACCCAACGGCGGGTTAAGTGCGCTTGCCGAAATTCGCCAGCGCAACGACAACGTAAAAGTCTTGATTTTGACCGCCTTTGCCGATGGGGAAAGTATCCAAACCGCGCTAGGGCTTTCGGCAGAGGGGTTCGTCCTCAAAACCGAATCCCCCAAACAAACCATTGAAGCGATCCGGCAGGTCGCGCAGGGACGTTTGGTGTTTCCGCGTGCGGCGCAGCGCTGGCTCATGAATCAAAAATCGGAACAGGAGACTTCGCTTTCGGCACGCGAACGGGAAGTCTTGGCGCTGATGGCACAGGGTAAAACCAACCCCGAAATCGCCCACGCCATGAACGTGAGTGAAAATACAGTGCGCTTTCATCTCAAGAATATTTTTAGTAAATTGGGGGTGTCGAACCGTACCGAAGCCGCCGCATGGTATTTTAAACATCAGGGATAGCAAAATATGAGACAGGTCATTATTCATCAAGCAGACGAAGATGAAACTGGCTATTGGGCAGAATGTCCCAGTTGGCCCGGTTGTTTTAGTCAAGGCGAAACCGTTGAAGAAACCCTTGCCAATATCAAGGAAGCGATTGAACTTTATATTGAGTCCTTAATTGCGCGTGGATTGCCTATTCCAGAAGAAACATTTGCACAGGTGGTTGTACTGGATGTAGGAATAAGGCAGGCAACCCACCTGCCTTATGGGGGTTAAAGCATTTTCGTATACGTCACTTCATTCGCCAGTAAATCCGGGTGACGCAAATACCATTCCACCTGTGGCGTGTCTCCGATCAACGAAACGGTGTGTTTGACCGGAACTTCTTCAAACCCCAACGATTTGAAAAATTCGCCCTTTTCGGTGCTAAAAACATGCAATTGCTGTCTGCCCCGTTTGTAGGCTTCTGTTTCCAACCGTTTGACAATCGCCCGACCCAAACCGCTTGAGCGATATTCCGGTTCAACATAGAGCGACCCCAACAATGCACCCTGCAAGCCAAACTCCAACCGCGCAAACCCGATAATATCCCGCCCATCTTCGGCAACCCAGAACATCGAACGTACCGGATTCACATCTTGCCACATCATACCGACGACTTTAAGGCGAAAACGCACATAATTGGCCTCTGCTTCGGTTGCGGGGCGGATACGAACGATGGCGGTTTTCATGGCACTTTCCCTATTTTCACGGATGCGATTGGATTCATTGTAGGACAACTTTTGGGCAAACGATTGAAATTTGTTGCCATTCCACAAGCGTGAAACTCCGGTTTTGTGCATTTTTCTAACATCAGGTAACTGTCAGAAAAATATAAGTTCAACACCCGCCAATCATCCTGAAAATTTCACCTTCCTTCCCTACACTGAAAATAAAAGGAATATACACCGTGAAACTTCTCCTTATCCTTGTTTTTATGCTCACCTTGATTCCGGTTGCCCACGCCCAAGAACCCCCGGTTGCCCAGACGCGGGCGGTGGTGTGTCACCATCGGGAAATGAATGTCCGTGCCGAACCGGATATTGATTCCGACTCGCTTGGTATGATTGCACCGGGAACTTATCTGACCGTCCTCGAAAAAGACCGTGACGATTATCGGGGGTATCCGTGGACGTATGCGCGGGTGGACGGGACAGGCTTAGAGGGCTGGGTTTTTGCAGATTACTTGGTCTATCTGCCCATGTATACCACCGTCACGGCGGAAATTTTGAACGTCCGCGCCGAACCATGGACACATGCCGCCAAAATTGCGGAATTTACACAAGGCGAACAGCTTGAAGTCTTGGGACGCGAGAAAATTTACGGTAACGGCGGACTCTGGTATTTTGTGCGGAATTTTGCCACGGGTGTGCAGGGCTGGGTCAAAGGAATTTCCTCGTTTTGGAAAGGTGATACGAATTTTATGCGGTTTGAGGAAGTCTGCGGGGAACTTGTGCCTGTGCTAGCCGAAGCCACCCCCGCCACGCCGCTTGCCGCAACCATCTGGGGTTACAACCCGCTTGAACTCCACGCCACCGACTCGCAAGAGTCCGAAATTATTGCCTATTTGCGGAATGGCACACGGGTCAATATTTTGCAGGTGTACGAAGTCAATGGCGATAACAACCAGTATTGGACACTGTTAGAAGTTGTCGGAACAGGGTTGCGCGGCTGGTACTTCAACAACACCCTTTACAGCGATGCCCTGTTGACGTTTCCGTTAGCGGTCAGTCCCGCCAGTCAGGTGAATATTCGCAGCGCGGCAGGCACACAGGCCGCCATCATCGGCACATTGGGAGACAATGCGTGTGTCCAAGTCACCGACAGCACCCGAATCAATGATGAAGCATGGTTCTATTCGGCAGAAGCGGGCGGTTGGTTTATTGGCGAGTATGCCAGCCCATGTTTTTAACTACAAAATCAAATTAACTTTTATATAATAACCTTCGGTTAGGTTTTAGAATTTGTCGGACGGCATCTATGCCGTCCCTACGAATTTGCTAGGGTGGATTTCCCGTAGGGACGTGATATATCGCGTCCGTGTTTTTACAAATATTTTCCGAAGGTTACTATATGTATACCCCTCCCCGCATGGCAAGGAGGGAAACATCCCCCCTTCCCTTGTCGCACGGGGAAGGGTTGGGGATGGGGGGTTTTTTCAAACGATGGCTTACACCGGTTTTTTGCCCGTAATGCGGGCGCTAAAAATACGCGGCATCCCGTCACGACGGGCAAGGATGGCTTCTTCGGTGTCCACTTTATCCACCACCTGAACATCCACCAGACCGGCTTGTTCCATCAGCGCGGTGTATTCGCGGGCATCAATCGCGCCCGTTACACAGGCCGACCACTGTTCGGTGTCGTTTCGCAGCGCTTCGCTAAATTCGCCTTCGGTGACAATATCGCTGATAGCGACCCGCCCACCCGGTTTCAGAACGCGCACAATCTCGCTAAACACAGAGGCTTTCTGGGGCGAGAGGTTAATCACGCAGTTGGACATGATAACATCGGCGGTATCGTCGTCAATCGGCATCGATTCAATATAGCCTTTGCGGAACTCAACATTTTCAAAGCCCATTTTGACACGGTTGGCGTTGGCTTTGTCCAGCATAGCATCGGTCATATCCACGCCAATCACCTGTCCATTTTTGCCCACCTGCCGCGCTGCCAGAAAACAATCCATGCCCGCGCCGCTGCCCAGATCCACCACGGTTTCGCCTTCGTTCAAGCTGGCAATCGTCACCGGGTCGCCACAGCCCATCGACAGCCCGCTAATATCCATCGGCAGGGTTTGGATGAGTTCGGTGTTATACAACTGCGTTCCACAAGCGACATCGCCTTCTCCACAGCAACTTGCATCACTCGCCGCCGGCGCACAGCAGCTATTCTCGGCGGTGATGCGCCCCGCATAATATTCGCTGACAGAGGTACGGATGTCATCGGCTTGAATGTTGATACTCATGGTCTTTACTCCTATCATATTGATAACGGTCAATATATTTAGCGAAAAAAAACGCCCTTGCAAAAATTATTAACTTAGAAGGGGCAATTGCCCCTCATCCCTATTGGTAAATTTCAACGACTACTTCAGGGTAGTCTGCGGATGGTGCATCCAACAGGAAATCCGCTTCGCCTTTCACATGGGCATCAAAAAACCCGACCACATAGGCTGAAATAACCTCTAAAGCGCGAGCCGAGTCAATGGTTCCAATATCAGACGCAGAGAGCATCCCCGGCAAGGCTTGGGCAAGCACCAGAAAATCTGTTGTATAGGTGTTGTGTGCAGAATCCTTGAGCATGACGTGATAGCCCGGTGCTGCCCCTTCGACCACTGTCACAACGGACTCGGCCATCTGTTTTAAATCGGCTTCAAATTGTTCACGGGTATAGCCTGCTGCTGCCAGTTCTTCGTCAGACACTGCGACTTCCCCGGACAGCATCACCATGAAAGGCTTGTTAAGGGGCGTGGTCAGGACATCTCCATACATCGAACCATCCATATTAATGCCCGCCAAGACCCGTTCATCATCCAAAGCCGTCGTTGCGCTGGTTGCACCGCCAAAGGAATGACCGAACATCCCCAAGCGTGTGAAATCCATTTTGCTATCGAAATCCGCGTCACTGATGCCCGGCAGCGCGTCCAGTACAAAACGGGCATCTCCCACCCAACTCGCCAGAATCCGTTCCGAGTCGGCTAATATCTCGACTTCGGTCGTGTCTTCCGTAGGCACAAGCAAACTCCCCAATTCATTCGCTGTGAGCGCCCGCCCATCAGGGAACACCGTAACCGCCGTGCTGTAAGTGTGAGACATGCTCACCACGATATACCCATGACTGGCGAGATCTTCCAGCAGCGATGTATAAAAGAGGGGCAAATTGCCGAATCCCGGCGAAAACAAAATTACCGGATACGATTCTTGGCTGCTGACAAGTGGCGCATCCATCACCGCATGGGACTCAAACGTATCAAAAAAACCTTGTGGCAGTTGCAACGCGGAAACAATCGCTTCTGTGCTAGACACATCCACATAGGGGGAAGGCACAGCCTCCGTTGAGTCCGTAGGGTAATGAATGGTGATCATGACTTCGCGTTGATCCCCTGCTTCTTCAGTAAATACTTCTTGCCGGGTTTCGTCCACCAGATGATAAACTTTTCGCCCGACCTGATACTCGCCTGTCAATTCAGGAAAAGTTTGTGCCTGTGCAGGCAAAACCCCCGCCACCATCAGAACCGTTATCAAAAGACCCGCGAATTTAAATTTCACCGTGTTTTCCTTTTCAGTGTTACCGTCAGCCAATACGAAAACACCGCAGGAAAAGTTGCTTACTTTATTGAATCAAGCGGGATAATCTGCGATTGATAATCTGGCGCGAAATTTTGCAGCAGCATCCCGCAGCACACCGTAAAATAGGCTTGATTCAGGGTGTAAAAACGCTGACGACCTTCCTGCCGCACCGACACCAACCCCGCCTCTGCCAAAACTTTCAGATGATGGCTAACGGTGGGTTGATTCACCTTGCCATCCATTTTTTCGACCACATCATTGACGCTCAACCACACACAGCACAGACTGTGCATGATTTGCTGACGGGTCTCGTCGGCGAGAATTTTGGCAAATTCGACTGAATTCATGTTCATACTCCGAGTATATATCGATGCTCATCAATGTGTCAAGCAGTAGGCTTCAGGAAAAAGCAAATCCACTGAAATAATTCAATTCGCCGCTTTTTGCCAGCACCGAATTCCTAACTCCTAGCCGCTAAATTTGCTACAATAACAGACACAATCATCACGAGGCGCACCATGCAAGACGCTGAATACTGCTCGATTGAACTGGATGCCGAACAACTTTATCAAGGTGATGACACACCGACAACGGAAAATCTTGCCCGCACCCTGTCCGAAGCGATTATCGAAACCGTGACCAGCTACAAATTTAAAGGCTGGAAACTGGTGAATATGGATTTTCAGGGTGGACGGGTCACGATTAATTTTACCCGCCCGCTTGGGGAAAAAACCTAATCTTATTTTATGCAAGCCGCCCGTACCTTTTAAAATGACGAAGGAATATTTTCATGGAAATTCGTAAATTAGGCCGTACCGGACTCAAAGTCAGTGAATTTTGTCTGGGGACAATGACTTTTCGCTGGACATGCGATGAAGCGGAGTCGGATAAAATTCTGGATGCGGCATGGGACGCAGGGATAAATTTTATTGACACCGCCGATATTTATAGTTCGTGGGCCGAGGGCAATCCCGGCGGGGTGGCGGAGGAAATCATCGGGAAGTGGCTGCAAAACAAACCGCGTGACCAGGTGGTGATTGCGACCAAAGTACGCGGACGCATGTGGGAGGGCGCAAACGGCGAAGGGCTGAGTCGGGCGCATATTATGGCGGGGGTGGAACAAAGTTTACGCCGTTTGCAAACCGATTTTATTGACCTGTATCAGGTGCATTGGCCGGATTGGGACACGCCGCTTGAAGAAACCCTCCGCGCCCTTGACGATTTAATTACGGCGGGCAAGGTGCGCTACATCGGCGCGAGCAACTTTCGCGCATGGCACTTGATGAAAACGCTGTGGGTTAGCGACCAACACCACTATGCGCGTTTTGAGTGTATTCAGCCGCATTACCACCTGTTAAATCGGGCGGAGGTAGAACCGGAATTGGCGGCGGTATGTGTTGACCAGCAAATCGCCATGATTCCGTATAGTCCTCTGGCGGGAGGATTTTTGACCGGGAAATATACCCTTGAGGGTGCGCCGGAACAGGCACGCGGGTCGGGCAAAAAGTACATGACCGAACAGGGCTTTGCAGTGGTGGATGCCCTGCGGGAAATGGGTGCAGCACGCGGAAAATCCATCGCGCAGATGGCGCTGGGTTGGCTGCTGACCCTGCCCTATGTGACTGCGCCGATTGTGGGGGCGAGTTCGGCGGCGCAACTGGCGGAATCGCTCGGAGCAGCAGGGCTACGCTTAAGCGAGGAAGAAATGGCGCGGCTGGACACGGTGACGGGCATGACGCGGGATTTGGAAATGGCGAATGAGGACTGAAACCTGCCGCTTACGGGGGAAAATTTTGCACAATAATCCGTTCAGGGCATAATAGCGGTAGGGGCGGAGACAAGCACAGCGATTTCCGCCCAGCATTTCCATATACAAGGGCTGGAATCGTTCGCAATATCAGGTCAAAACCGATGACCGTAGCGGCATTGTGTCCAACCCGAACAATCCTGAGGATGAACGGGCGATTGTGCGTTTGGTGGGGCAAGTGATTGCGGTCAGTATAGAGACGGTGGAGATTGTGAACGCCCTCCCCTCCGAATTTCGGACGTAGGGGCTTGAATCAGGGTTTGAAAATCTGGCTGAGGGGCAAGGTAAAACCGGGCAGGACAGTGCCACCATGCAGCGTATCGGTTGACAACAAGATGAGAGTTTACCGCCAAGATGATGAGAATTTCATGAGTTAATCAGTGCCTGCGTTATTTCCTAACATTAAAGCAGTGTCATGCTAAAAATGAAGTCTGCATAAAAATTCATACCACTGCCGTTACCGCAAGTGACTGTATCATCAGGAGCTTTGCCCTACCGCGCTGGCATCCGCTTGGTCTACTGATGGGGTTAGCTGTCGGGTTCAGAAAACCAAGAAATCCGATCCTTGGGCTGGTATTTGCGGGGGAAGTTGAATCAATAGGTCATGCCGTTACACAATACCATACGGGTGATCAAGTTTTTGGCTTTACAGGTACTCGCTTCGGATGCTATGCGGAATACATTAAGGGGAATGTGGTTATTACTCTCGAGTGAGTTTGCGATCATTTCCACAATAGGCGTGGCGGAAAAAACTCCTATGGATTTCTCCGAAGCCGCCAAGGGGTCGGGAAAAGGTAAGGTATTTCATCCTAAACGAGTCCTATGCGTTTATACTGCGCTTAACACAAGTGGAGCGGAGTAAACACCATGGAACACATGCAATCCATCCAAGGTTATGAAGTTCGAGAACGAATCGGGGCAGGCGGCTTTGGGGCGGTCTATCGCGCTTATCAAGGCACGATTGGACGCGAAGTTGCCATCAAAGTCATTTTAGCCAGTCTAGCGAACCATCCTGATTTTATCCGCCGTTTTGAAACCGAAGCGCAGTTGATTGCCCGCTTGGAACATCTCCATATCGTGCCACTCTACGATTACTGGCGTGACCCGGATGGCGCTTATCTGGTCATGCGCTGGCTGAAAGGCGGGAGTCTCGCCGATGCGCTTAAAACAGGCGCATTTGACCTCGAATCCGTAGTCTTGCTGCTCAATCAAATCGCGTCGGCGCTGGATGCAGCTCATCGGGCAAGTGTGATCCATCGGGATTTGAAACCCTCAAACATTCTGCTGGATGAAGATGGCAATGCCTATTTAGCGGACTTTGGCATCGCTAAAGATCTGCGTGATCCTGTCGGCAACCAAACGAACATTGATGCGATTGTGGGGACGCTGGATTATATTTCGCCTGAACAGGCCCGCAGCGAAGCCGTGACTGCCTGCACAGACATTTACTGTTTAGGGGTGGTACTCTATGAAACGCTGACGGGCTGTCACCCCTTTCCCAATCTCTCGCCTGTCGAACGGCTCTACAAACACCTCAACGAACCCCTGCCACTCATTGACAGCCTTGATGCTGCCATTCAGGGGAGCATTAATGAAGTGATTCAAAAAGCGACGGCTAAAAACCCCCAGCATCGTTATCAAGATGTACTGGAAATGGCGGCTGCTTTTCAAGAAGCGGCGGCGCTGCATACCAAGAGCATTGATCCTGTCGAAATTCTGACCCCCCGTGAACAAGAAATTTTGCACCTGATTATCAAGGGGTTATCCAACAAAGAAATCGCCCATCAACTCACATTTACGCTGAGTACCGTCAAATGGTATGTCACCCAGATTTATAAAAAGCTCCATGTTCGCAGCCGGGTACAGGCCATTGTTCGCGCCCGTGAACTCCATCTGATTCCAAGCAGCTTGTCCCCCGAATTGACCCTCCCGGATGGACTCACGGTGATTGTGACCGAAAGTTTTCAGCCTGCTAATCCCTATAAAGGCTTACGGGCTTTCAAACCGGCTGACCACGATGATTTCTTCGGTCAAGAAAAATTAATTGCCAAACTCATCAGCCGCCTAGAAGAAAACGACGCACGCTTTTTAGCGGTGGTCGGGCCAAGCGGCAGTGGCAAATCGAGTGTCGTGAAAGCCGGTCTTATTCCTGCTCTGTGGCGTGGCGATTTAGCCGGGTCGGAGAACTGGTTTGTCGCCGATATGCTGCCCGGTTCACGCCCCATGGATGAATTAGAAATTGCCCTCATGCGGGTGGCAGCTAATCAGGCCAGCAACCTCACCGAGCAACTTTCCCGTGATAAATATGGTTTGCTGCGGGTTGCACAACTTATTTTGCCTGATAATGACAGTGAATTGTTGGTGGTCATTGATCAATTTGAGGAAATTTTTACGCTGGTGGAAGATGAAACCGCCCGCGTTCACTTTCTGGAGTTACTCTATACCGCCGCGACCAATGCTCGCAGTCGGGTACGTGTTGTAATTACGCTCCGTGCCGATTTTTATGACCGTCCGCTCAATTATCCTGAGTTTGGCGAGTTAATGCGTACCCGCATGGAAACCCTTTTGCCACTGTCGGCAGAGGGATTAGAACGCGCCATTGCCTGTCCTGCCGAACGTGTCGGAGTCACCTTTGAATCCGGCCTCGTGACGACCATCATTCAGGACATCAATTATCAACCCGGCGCTTTGCCGCTTTTGCAATATGCCCTCACCGAACTTTTTGAACAGCGACAAGGCCGTTTGTTGACCCATGAAGCCTATCAAGCGATTGGTAAAACGACGGGCGCACTCGCCAAACGTGCCGAACAGCTTTACAACGAGTTGAATGAGGCAGGCAAAGAAACGACCCGTCAACTATTTTTACGCCTAGTCACGTTGGGCGAAGGGGTCGAAGATACCAGACGGCGTGTTTCACGCGCTGAATTGCTGGCGATTGCTGCCGATGCCGAACTGAGTGAGGAGGTCATTGACACTTATGTATCTTATCGTTTGCTCTCCCTCGATCATGACCCTGCCACCCGTACCCCAACCGTTGAAGTTGCCCATGAAGCCCTGTTACGTGAATGGGAACGATTACGGAACTGGCTCAACGAGAGCCGCAGCGAAATTCGCTTGCAAAGGCAACTGGCGCATGTAGCAGACGAATGGCACGAGGCAAAACAGGATGCCAGCTTTTTGCTACGCGGGTCACGGTTGGAAATCTTTGAAAAATGGGTCACCGAAACACAACTGGCGTTGACTCAAAAAGAACGGGATTTTCTCGCGGCGAGTCTTGCCGAGCGCGAACACCAAGCCGCCAGAGAGCAAGAACGGCAGGCGCGGGAAATGCAGCTGGAAAAACGGTCACAGAATTTCTTGCGTGGCTTGGTTGCCGTGTTTGCAGTAGCTGCTCTCATCGCCATTGCTTTATCCGGGGTGGCATTCAGGCAAAGACAAATCGCACAGGACGAACGGGATAAAGCCCGGATAGAGCAACAACGCGCAGAAAAACTGGCTGCAATTGCCCAAGCACGCGAACTGGTCGGCTACGCGAATGCTAACCTAGAATCCGATGGGGAATTAAGTACCTTGCTGGCATTGCAAGCTGTAAACATAACCTATGAGCAGGATGCAACAGTGCTGCCAGAGGCAGAAACCGTCCTCCATCAGGCTTTGCAACTGGTAGGCCATTTACCTCCCCCCATTCGTTTGGAGGCAAGTAACATCTCCTTTGGTGTTTACACCGGGCTAAATATCACCGCCGACGGCAAGCGCGTAGCTTTTAACAGTAAAAATTTTGGCGAGGATTATAGTGAAACCGCGATTGCAGATTTACAAACAGGCGAGGTACTTTATACCATCACGGGTGAAGTAATCGCCTTATCCAATGGGAGTGATCGCGTGGTGACTCTTTACGCCACGCCGGATCATGTACAACTTCACTATTGGGATATTTCTTCGGAACAGACCCCGGAACGTATCGCAGTTTACGAACTGCCACAAGATCAGACTATCGAATGGATTGATGTATCCCTAGACTTTCGTTTTTTTCTAGCCACCAGCAGCACGGGTACTAATCGAATATTCGATCTCACCATGGGCGAAGAAATTTCTGAAACTGTCAATCTGCTGCGTGGCAAAGGTTTTCCCCAGATCACGCCAGATGGGCGTTTACTGGCAAATATTAATCCTGACAAGACTCTCAGTGTGTTGGACACCAGGACTTGGCAGGAAATTGCCCGTCTTTCTCCAGAAAATAGCAGCGTGAATATGTTCTTTTTTGGCCCCGGCGGGCGGACAATCCTGACAGAAAATTCAAATCAGACAGTGACGATATGGGATACCAGTGATTTTTCCATCGTGACTACGATTGAACCGGGCATCGCTATCGATAGAATGGCGCTGAGTAGGGATGGAAAGCGTCTTGCGGTTGCTACCCTCACCGGGCAGGCAGTTATCTGGGATACGGTGGAGAATAAGGTGCTGCTCAATCTCGGCGTAACAGGGGGGGTAGTGGGTCTTCATTTTGATGGTGACGCTACCCATCTCATCACCCAACATGCCGAAGGTCGCCTGCAAATCTGGAATCTCGCTTCCCAGCAGGCTGCCTATCGCACGATGATGAACGCGCCTATCACCGATAACGGCCCTGCTGGAATGGCCTATAGCCCGGATGGTACACGCTTGGTCGTTGGCAGCATGACAGCGACCCCCATCGTTTGGGATGTCAACACGGAAGAGCAGTTATTGACACTGAGCGGTCATACAGCACGGGTGCTGACAGTCGCTTGGAGTCCGAATGGGAATCTGATTGCAACAGCCGGTGAAGATACCACGGTTATGCTGTGGGATGCTGCTACAGGAACGGCGATACAAACATTCGCAGGTCATACCGACAGTATCTACGGTCTCGCTTTCAGTGCCGATGGTTTGCGGGTTGCGTCATCGAGCGCCGATAGCACCGTCCGTATCTGGAATATAGAAACCGGTGAAACGCTGCTCACCCTCGAACAGCCTGCCCCCAGTAAAGGGGTCGCGTTTAGCCCGGATGGTACACGGATTGCAGCCGGGACAGATCGGGCAAACAATCAGGGGCGGGTCAGAGTATGGGATGCACACTCAGGGGAGCTTCAACTCAATATCACGCTTGGTAATACACGCACCGGGATGGTGGCTTTCAGCCCGGACGGCACACACATTCTTGTTGGTTTGCAAGAAGCATCGAAGGCGGTGGTTATTGATGCCCACACAGGCCATACGCGGATGGCGCTCGAGGGGCATAAAGCAAATGTTGCCGGGGTAGCTTATAGCCCAGATGGGTCGTTAATTGTTACGGGTGGTGGCATTTATGATGCAACCGTGCGGGTCTGGGATGCTTATACAGGGCAAGAACGCATCGTCCTACATAATAATCAGGGGATAGGCGCTCTCCGTGTCGCCTTCAGTCCAGATGGCAAATATCTTGCCGTACACACGATAGACGGCATGACACGGATTTATGTTTTAGCCATCCCTGAATTAGTCCAATTAGCAAAGGAGCGGCTGACTCGCGGGTGGACAGAGGAAGAGTGTCAGCGATATTTGCACCTAGACACTTGTCCACCAAAAGATGAATAGCATTAACACGTTCTATGGAAGGGTCGCCTCGGCGCGACTCTCCCCGAGGTTAATTTCCATATTCGGGATATTCCAGCGGACATAGCTGCAATACCTTCGGATACACACGCCGTTGCCTATATCAATACCAACGCTGACTGCCACCCTTTCAATTTTGAGGTGGCAGTCCATGTCAAAACAGCCAATGAATTGATTTACTCCTCATGCCCATCGCCTGTGGAGCAGGATGTTCATCGCGGGTGCGCCATGGATAACTTGACCAGCGGTGATCGGCTTTGAAGGCCATCTCCCGGTCAGGTTCAGGACGTTCAGTCACTGCATGGAGGAACAGAGGATCGGTTTCATCTAGCAGGGGTACCTCGCCAGTTGCGATATTTTTCAAGGCTGAGATCGATTGCGGGCAGCGGATCGAGTTGACCGCAGCCCAGCAGATATTCCCCGATGGCGTACATAAGCAAAGCCGACATGGAACGTTCGATGGCATAGGCCGCCAGCGTTTGCCAGCAATCGGTCTTTCCCTGTCGGATACACTCGGCGGCTTGTCGAATGAGGTAAAGGGTGTGGGTGACATCGTTGACCCATTGGCCGGAGGTTTCATCCAACCACCAGATGTGGCGGCTGACCGCGTATTCTTCTCTGAGCAAGTGATAGATGAGGCGGAGTTGACTCATTGGTATAACCCTCGATAAGCAGTAACTTTGCGCTGGTGATCCCACAGGGCTTGGCCGGCGGGAATCATCTGACCAATCTGCTGGAGGACAGTAGCCTGTTGTTCATACTGCCAGATGACCTGTGAGTACAGATCGAGCAGGGGACGGACTTGCTGGCGTAAATCGAGATAAGGAGCTGTGCTTTTACGGACATGGGGCGCGGCGGCCAAGCACTTGCTTGAATGATGAATGATGAGCCGTTCGGGACGGTGATCCTTCAATTCAAGTAGCGCCTGATGCAGCATCTGCAAGAGCGCCTGATCGCGGCTGGTGTGTGGCAGGACAAATTCCCGTCGTCCGATGCCGGGTTGGACAATCTCACCCAGTTTTCGCCATGTTCCGAGACGAAAGCGGGCGACGGCGTGCTGTTCCTGTCCTAGCCCTGACACCACCCGGCTGTTCACATAGATATGGACAGCCCCGATGATGGGAGCTTGGCGGAGTTCTGTCTCTCTGACCCATGCTTGCTGCTGTTCCTGAATAATCCACTGCTCGCCTGCCAGCCCACGTTTCTGGCACGCAACCTCAAACGCCGTCAGTATCGGCAACCCGTAACACTTCCTGCGGGTCTTGGCGGCGTGGAAAAAGATCATTTTTTCCACCGTGTCGGCCAGATGCCGGAAGCGTTGCCATGTGGGTGAAATGATCCGTTGAACCTG
This sequence comes from uncultured Anaerolineae bacterium, assembly GCA_964639245.1. GTDB lineage: Bacteria > Chloroflexota > Anaerolineae > Aggregatilineales > J027 > SB15. The sequence goes on along the minus strand of CAZXCU010000003.1, from coordinate 77,942 downwards.
TACCGCTTCGGAGTGGGGCTTAATCTGGCGGCGGGAATGGCTGTTACTGGCGAATTCGTATATCTGAAGCGGTAGGTGATGCTGGTCGCAGTGCTGGATCACAAAAGCATCGACGCCGGGTTTGTTGGTCGTGATCAACTTATCCCCTCGATGCAGAAGGAGATCGAGATAGTCCGGCAGAAAACGGCGGAGGGCAGCCCCCGGCGTGCAGGTGCCTGTCACATAAATCGTCGTCATGATACAATCACCTCACTTTTGTAAATCGTGATGCCCGACCTGTGCTTGGCGGTATAAGCCGGGCATTGCTTTTTATTTGTGGGAAGACTGGCGTGATTCTCGAGGAGTGATCACTATCGCGGTGGCAATGACACTGAGCGTCATTAACCCGTGCAGCTGCTCACAAAAAAGGGCGGAAAGGATGGCAAGCAGCAACGTCGCTAATGCGCCAACAGTGGGAACAGCGAGGAGAACGACTTCGATAATGGCTGCCTGTTTCAAGGCAACGTTAAACCAGCGCTCGAATGGCATAGCAAACTCCTTTATCTGTAAATTGAATCAAGCGGGGAAACGACAACGGCTCGATAAGCGGGGATTTCATCGCGGGAAGGCGCTGCCAGTGGATTGCGGACGTCTACCCCGATAAAGGCGGGGCGCTGTTCGCCTTGCTGTTCTCTTCAGCCCGTCGCTGGCGGATTTCCGTTGATGCGTTTGTGAACGTGCGCTTTCTGACAATCGCGCAGCACAACGTGGCAAAGGGTCATGTCGCTGGAAGCCTGCACGAATTTTGCTTTGGCTTGCGCCGCTACGCTCATACAAAATTCGTAGCAGCCGCCGCCCGCAGCTGGACATGACCCTGCGGCGTGCTAGATTGGCAGATCGAAAGCGTACAGACTCAGCAGTGGGAAATTTGTGATTGACAAAATACCCTTTATCTCATTGATAAAAGGTGTAGTATTTCTCATATAATGTAAAATAAATAGATAACTGCTATGAATATGGGAGGCGACACATGGCCTCTGAGCATCCAATCGAGATGCCCTATCCATGATAACTTTTCAATTCTCGCTGCTGCCAATATTTCCAGAAACAGAAAAATAGTTCTCGAAATGTTTTTTGGGAACAGAAAATGTTCCCAAATTTTTGATAATGAAATTAAGGAGGCTTTTCATGTCAGACACACAATATCAGCGATTGCATCAAATTGTTGAGCTTTTATTAGACCATCCCGAAGGTTTATCCACTAATGAAATTGCGGAATATTTCGGCATTACTCGGCAAACGGCCCTACGCAATATTAATACCCTCAGTGCCATCGGATACCCCATTATCGAGATAGAGGGTGGTCACGAGAAATATACTATAAGCCGCATAGATTATCTTAAAAATGTCCATCTGACATTGGCTCAGGCTTGGTTCATGTATCTGCCGTTGCGTCGCATTGTCCGGGCAAACTTGCATCGTTATTCTCTGGTAAGAAGTTTGCTGCATCGGGTGACGACACTGCTTTACGAAGAAATTGCTGACCCCCTGATCCCTGATGAAAGTGAATCCCCTAATAAATACGATGAGATTTTCGCAAAACTGGTACAGGCTTGGCATGAACGGTGTTATGTCCAGATTCACTACAAAGCCCTGAACAGTGATCGGCCTTCCAATTTTGTCGTTGCCCCATGGTGGTTTGAACCTGCTGTCTGGTCGGATGCATTCTATTTGATTGCAGAAGTGAAACAAACTGAACCCCGTCTGACCACTTTGAAATTAGATCGTATTCATGCAGTTCAATTAACAAAAGAACAGTTTGAACGTCCACAGGGAAAAGACATTGTTGCAAAGGTAGCGAGTGCTTGGGGCATTTGGATGGGCGCGGAGGATACCAAAGTAGTGCTGCGTTTTAACAATCGGCAATTTGACCGTCTGAAGGAAACGCGCTGGCATCCAAGTGAAAAAGTGACGCTTGACTCGCAGGGGGCGGTTCTCTGGGAAGCCTATGTGTCTGAACCCCAAGAAATGCTGCCGTGGATTCGGGGTTGGGGAGCCGACGTTGAGGTGATTGCACCTGATAACATTCGTCAGCAAATCGCTAATGAAGCAGAAGCGACTTTCCGCCTTTATAAACCTAGCAATCCAAAGCCTAGAGATTTTTTTTAGTAAGGTGCGCTCATCCAGATCGAGACGTGACTGCGAAAAAAGCACATATATTTTCAGTATCTTTTAAGAGCGCAATTCTATTATAGCTTTTTAAAGCACATTTTCCAATTTAGTTATTTATAGATATGTATATAAAATCATAATAAATGTATAAAGGTTTATAGCCATTTATCTATTACAAGTTGCTTTTTAGGATGCGAGATCTTATACTACGAAATAAACATATATAGAAAAAGGAGATTGGGATGTATATAGAGTCCATACTATCAACAGAAAATTCTACGAGTCTTCATAACATATTAGACTACATCAAAATTCTTGAAGAACGAATAGCAAGGTTAGAAAGGTTATCAGAAGAACACAAACTTGATATTTGGGAAATTGAAGAAGCCTTAAGGAGGTATATGAAACGTACAGAGCTTGAATTGCCCCAGCAAAATTATGATGACTAAAAGTATTGAAAGGATTGTAGAATGGTCGAAGAATCATTTCCAGCTTATTATTATCAAAAAGAATTACAAAACTTATTTGAAAAAGGTGAAAATTTCCTTATTCAAGCACCCACTGGAGCAGGCAAAACTCGCGCTGCCCTTGAACCGGGTCTAAGAGGGCTAGGAGACCACCAATTTCCTCAAAAAATCTTATACGCCGTTCCTATGAGAGTGTTAGCTCGCGGGTTTCAAGAGCAATATAGCCAACTTGCCAAGAATCCAGACAAGGCATGGAAAGCTGAATGGCAGCCGCGCATTCAAACAGGCGAAGACTCCCAAGACCCTCTCTTGGAAGGACGAGTTATCTTTGCGACAGTTGACCAGATTCTTGCCAGTTTTTTGAATATTCCTTATGGCATTCCAACCAAACTGGATAACATCAATCTGGGCGCGGTAGTTGGCAGTTATTTAATCTTTGATGAATTTCACCTATACCCCCGCGAGGAAATGATGCTGACGGTGGTCGCCATGCTCAAGATGTTGGATGGCATCAATCGCTTCACACTGATGAGCGCTACTTTTTCGCCTGCTTTGTTACAGGGATTAGCGGATTTGTTAGGCGCGACTCCCATCTATGATGCGCCCGGTATTCGACTGGAACAAGGCCGATTTTCCGATGTCACGCCAATTCAAACCCAGAAAAGAACATTCTACGCTGAAACTGACTCATTAGATGCTCAGGCTGTCCTTGAACGGCGGGGAGAGCGCACACTGGTAGTGTGCAATACGGTTGAAAAAGCACAAAAGCTCTATCAGGATTTGCGAGAAACAGACGCTTCATTAAATAATGCGAACTGCCAGCTTTTGCACAGCCAATTCTATAAATTAGACCGCCGTGCAAAAGAGGACTTCGCCCTAACCCATTTTGAGTCGCCGCAAGAAAAATATACAGGTGAACCCCTGCTGCTCATTGCCACTCAAGTGATTGAAGTCGGGCTGGATATAACCTGTGATGTCCTGCTGACCGAGTGCGCTCCTGCTGCCAGTTTAATTCAACGGGCTGGACGCTGTGCGCGACGAAAAAATGAACATGGGCGAGTCCACATCTTTCAACCTTATGATGATGGGCAGGTAAATTACGCGCCCTATCATGATGAAGGGCAGGCGGACATTTGCCACAAGACTTGGGATGCCTTAAACACCCCAGAATTTCAAGGCCAAGTCGTGCGTTTTCCTCAAGAGCAACGTTTAGTCGAACTGGCTCATTCCGAGACAGACCAAGCGTTAGTCGAGATGCTCCACCACCGCTTGAAAAAACGGATAGAAGAAATAACTATGTGCATGAAAGACCGCGATGGCAGCCGCGCTTCGTCGCTCATTCGTCGAAATAACCAAGTTCAAGTTTATATTCATCCTACGCCCAATACTGACGAGCAGATGACAGCCGCGCCATGGCGCTATGAAGGATTTAATCTCTCAAAAGGCAGACTAGCATATACCTATAAGGAAGTGTGGCTCAACGCAGAGGCCGATGTTTGTCTGATGGCGGCCTCCCCACTCTCCGACACAGACCCAGAAGGAGTCTACCCAAAAGCCCGTTTCCAATGGCTGCCAATTGGTGAGGCAAAAGATATTTACCATCCGGCTTTTCAACGATTTTGTGCCCACCCGGATGTCGTCCAATATAGTTTTGAGCTTGGCCTGCAATTACATCCCGGCGAAACCTCTGCACCCCATTCTCCCATGACTTCTGCTCCCAGTTATGAGCGCCCCACTTATCATGCTGAACGCTACCAAGAACATATTACGGGGCTGTATTGGGCATATACACGTCCCCCGGGAATTAGTCCACAGCCTTATACCAGTTTACAGGATGAATATGCTTATGCGTTACAGAAAGTCTGTGAGGTCGTAGGCAAAGATATTGAACAAGCCGAATCACTCTTGCGTTTGACTTTTGCGTTACATGATGTCGGAAAATTAAACATTCCATGGCAAAACTGGACTCGTGCATGGCGCAGCGCCTATGCAGAGGCAAATTTTTTCCCGCCGTCTGAGATTGATTTAGACGACCCCGAACCACTTGCTCATTCTGATTTTAACAGTGGTGACACACTTCAGCGCAACGCGCAAAAAACACTCAAACATCAACCGCGTGGCAATCATGCGGTAGAAGGCGCTCAAGCGTGCGACAAATTGATTCAACATGTGACCAATGAGGATATATTTTGGCGAAATATTATCCTCACCGTCATTATGCACCATCACACACCGGATGCAAAAGAAAGCACCAAATTCGAGGCTGTACCAACTGCACCTATGGCGATTGAAAAAGCACTCGTCGCTTGTGGTTTTTCCCTCCAAGAAGCAAAGGAATGGGTAGCCCAAATTGAACTCAGTGGAAAAAAGGACAACTTGGAACGGCACGTGAAGTATATCGCACCCTCCCGTGACAAGTATCAGCAATTTTGGATGTACGCCCTATTTGTACGGATTTTGCGCTTGGCAGACCAACGTTCGGGGACATATTGGCAACGCTATAAAGGCTATTAGGAGAAACATGATGTTGACTTTGATGGTTGAAAAAGAGGCCGATTTGATGCGGGCAACCTTGATTGCGTTTGGGTTAGCGCACTTTTTCTACGACCTTGCCGAGCAGGATATTTTGATACAGGACGCAGGCAGCATGTATCTGTTGGATGTGCCAATTTCAGCTGAGGCTTGTTTGGCGGAAGTGCGCCGCAGAGGATATTTACCCCAACTTTTACCAGCGATTAAAAAAGCCCCTTCGACGGCAGAAAAGAAGGAATTAGAAGCACAAAATCTACCTTTGGAAACTGCCAGCCGTAAATATATCCCATCTGGCTTTCAACGTGTTGGTCAGGTGGTAGATTATGAGGCTGAACGACAAAAGGAAGAAGCGAATCGCAAAGTCAAAGTTCGGCAAGAAGGCGAAGCCCTAACCCGTCCGCCGGAATATCCTTTATGGGCGCACCTGTGTTCGTATTTTGGCAAGGGGTCGGCCATGCGAGTCGGTTATCCGTTGGTGTTGCATACGTGGTATCAGCATCAAGGCGAACTGGCAGAAAAGCTGTGTGAACTGATTTTGGAAACCTATACCCAATTTCCAAATCCCATTCATGAAGCCGCTACCTATTGGAAAGAACAATTCCTGCCGCAGTTTGTCTCGCAATCAGATGATCCGTTCGATTGGCGCACTGAATTACTGAATGACGTAACAGGTTATTCCGTAGTTTCTCCCACGACGGTGCAAGGTCATTACTCGCTCAGTGGTTCAGCTGGTCTCGTCAACAACCCCCAAACCTTATTCTGGTTGGAACTTTATCTGGCCTTTGCCGGTTATATGGCGGTTGGAATGCCCTATCGTGGCAAAGATGGAGATGTGATTCTCTACTATCCACTTCCTAAGTCCCTCTATTTTTCCAAAGGGCGCGACCTTATGCAGAAATATCAACAAAGTAACTTTGCCTATCATTTGTATAGCTATTCCGGGCTGCTGCCGCGTGCCAAAATTGATGCGCTCTGCCACATTCTTTACCACCAAGAAATTGTCCAAAACGCCATTGCCACCATTGAAAATGTTACGGATGGGATGGTGGACAATTTAGATGAAATTGCGGGATTAGTAGGTTACTACTATAAAGATATTTCGACTCAAATCCCCTTTGATGAAACGACCTTTGCCTTTCCTTTGTGGCTCTCTACTTCTCGCAGTTTAGATGAACTCGAAAATGCCAGAGAAAATCTGGATGAACACAAAGCGTTAGTTAACTCGCTGCGTGGTGAAAATGCGGATGAATTGGTCATTTTGACCCATTATCGGCGCTTTATCACCTATAACCACCCCGACGATTGGATTGCTTTCGTTATTTCCTATGGTTTGTATAACTTCCGTCGTATGGCAGAAGGAAGTTTTAATAAAGTTCTCTTATTTAAGGTACTCAAGGAGACCCTTATGAATAATGACCGTAAAGATTATACGCCCATTCTGGATAACACTGGTTTCCAGAACATTGCTAAAGCCATTCGTGCTTGCACGGTGCAGCTTCGTTACTTTAAGGATGTTAAGAAACAACCCACCAACTTTAAAGTGTGGCATGGGTTAGGAGATGACCTCCGCCGTCGCGCTCATAATCCTGATGATTTTATCGAGGATTTAAGTAATTTTGTGCATCGTTACACCCAAGAAAGCAGCAATGTTCAAGTAGACACAGGGGATACTCGTGCTTTCATCCGCGAAGATGACCTGTATGAAGTCATTGCCTTAGTCAAAGAGTATGGTTCACGGGTCGTGGCAAATTTACTTGTCGCGGCTGGCTATGCAAGTAACCCTAAGGATTAATCTGTATAAAAGGAGAAAACCAAAATGACCGTCCAAATTCATTCCCTGTCGTTGGCCTGCCGCGTCGTGTTAGACATGCACGCGCTCAACAATGAAGGAAACGAAAGCAACCGTTTGATGACCCGTCAGGTAGGGATTGTTACCCCTGTTCGGGATGCTGAAACGGACTCTGTGACCGATTACCGCCGCGATGTTGTCAATGCCATTTCAGGCGATATGTACAAACACATCTTCGCCGATGTTTACCGCCATATCGCGCTGGATATGAACTCGCCTGTTTGTGAAGCCTGCCGAGGACTCGACCCCGCCCGCATGATGGGCGATCCAAAATTTGTTGAATTTGTTCGTGAAGTTGCTCAGATAAAGCCTGTTCCACCAATTGACAAAATTATTGACCGCTTACTGGACTGTGCGGTAGATGATGTCTGTGGCATCATGATTACTGCTGGAACATCGGTTAAACGCAAATCGGCGATTGAATTTGGCTGGTCAGTGGGACTGCCTGAAATCACGGAAGTAGCCGAATTTATCCATGCTCGTCATGCGGTCACTCGCTTGACCCGTACAAAAGCCGGACGCGATTCGGATGCCGAACAAAAAGCTAAAGCCGCAGATGAAAAAGGCCAGAACATCGGGCAGATGATTTTTAACCGTCCGGCTTCTTCGGGGGTGTACGCCTTTGTTGCCAATCTTGAAGTGGATATGATTGGTTTTAATGATGCCCGACAAGAATATCCTGTGGACGACTCTGAACGGGCTGCACGATTTAAAGCAGCAGTGCTGGCACTAGGCCAATCGGTACTCCATCCACGCGGTGCATTGACTTCTACGCAGCTCCCACATGTAGTGGATATTGAGGGCTTTGTCAGCGTGTCCTATTCAGCCGCTTCCGCGCCGTTACTCAGTCCGCTCAATGACCAATTTATCGAACGCAGCGCTGCCATTGCTGAACGGATTAATCGCTTACATGGTACTGGTGCGGTAGAGGTACTTGCTTTTTCCAACGCCGAATCCCTACTCGACCAGTTGGAACAGGTTTTAGCCGATGCAACACCGGGACGCTATCTAGGAGGAGCATAACATGTGGCTCTGGATTGACTATGAAGCGGTGGCAGCCTTCGGGCTGCGCCCTTCCAACACGACCTCCAATGGGGGTAAATCGCTCATTTGCCCGACACCCTATGCTATCAAAATGGCGCTGCTAGACCGTGCTATTCGCTTTGATGGGATTGAACGCGGAAGAGAACTCTTTGAAGGTCTACAGAATTTAAAGCTGCATGTGCGAGTCCCTTTGGCAGTTTCGGTGAATCGGACATTTCAAAAAGTGCTGGCGAAGGACAAAGACGGATGGAAAAGCACTATTTCGCAGCGTGAATATTGCTTCCATGCTGGCGATTTCACCCTTGCTATCACTTCGCCTGATGAAACCCTGCTAGTGGATGAACTCCCACGCCTTTTTTCGGCCATTAACTATTTTGGGCGGAGGGGCGGGTTTATGCAGTTCGCGCAAGCCTATCAGGGAGATGACCCGTCAACGCATCAAGGATTTGTGGATGTGTGTTCACCGCCGAGTCAGACAATCAAATTGGGGTTTTTACAACGGATGGATGACATGCGCCCTGATGCTGAATTTGAGGATGTTTCCACCTTTCATCCCCGTCGCGGTGACGGGGGACGTATCTATCATAACGTGATTTTTCCCTATCAATTAGCCCATCATGGCTTTAATCACACGGTCTATCGGAGAACGCCATGATTCCTTTCATAATGTTGCATTTTCAACTACAGACTGACTATCCGCTCGATTTCGGTGCAAATCCCGGGTCGAGTATTCGTGGGGCGCTGTATGAAGCGTTACGGGTGATGTATGATACACAGCAATCCGTTCATTCGCGCCACGATGGGGAGGAAAACCCTGTTGCATGGTTGATGCGTTTGGAGGATGAAGCGATTAGTGGGAGCAAGGATGTACCACGTCCGTTGGCAATTCGCCCGCCCTTAGCCAACCAGCAAGATTTTGGTCTAACTTTTTACGGGAGCGCTCAACAATACCTCTCCTTAGTTCTTTCAGCGGTTGCGGCCATGCAGCAAATTGGACTAGGGCGGGGACGGCAGCACTTTCAAGTGCAGGCAGTGGATACTGTAGAAATTTTGCAAGGCCGGCATCACCCTCTGCTTAATGCCCATGGACAATCTGTCGGCCAAGTTATCTCCGCACCCAGCCCTGAGACCTATTATGATTTTGCCAAACTGCTCCATCCAGAGCGCTTAACCATTCAGTTTTTGACACCCACCCGCATTATCCAGCAGGGGCAGTTATGCCATGCACCCATCTTTCGGGTTTGGTTTCAACGCTTGCTAGAGCGAACACGCCTCATTAGCGAACTTTATACAGAAACTCCTGTCTGGATTCCTTTCCGCGATCTCTTGGCACAAGCCGAGCAAGTGAGAATTGTCCAAAATGACACTACTTGGAGCGAAAGTTGGTCGGGTTCCCGTCGCGATGGTTGGATGAAACCGACCAGTGGCTTTATGGGAATAGTTCGGTATGAAGGCCGAATAGCTGAACTGCTACCGTGGTTGCTGCTGGGGCAAGCCTTACAGGTAGGCAAAAACACGATGAAAGGCTGCGGTTGGTATCAGATTCTTTATGAATGGAGATAATCATGGCAATTATTGAAGATTTAGTTGTATCAGACTACGGAGCGTTTATCGGGCTGCACGGGGGACGGGTGCGGGTGGATTTTAAAACCGCCAAGTCCATTGATGCGCCCTTGCTGCACCTCCGCAGTATTCAAATTCACAGCCGTTCAGTGAGCATTAGTGCGGCGGCGTTAGCAGCTTGCTGCGAAGCCGGCATTCCAGTACATTTTGTGGATGCCTTCGTGGGCAATTATGCAACGGTACTTTCACCAACTTTAACCACCGTCATGAATACCCGTCGCCAGCAAATGACGGTCATTGCGAATGAACGGGGCGTTGAAATTGCTCGTCAGATTGGTTTCGGTAAGGTCAAAAGTCAGGTGGCTAACCTCCGCTATCTTGCTCGTCGCCAACCGGAAGCCATTAGCCGGGAATTTCATCTGATTGGCCTTGATATGCTCGATACGGTTGCACCGCTGGAAACACTCCAAGCAGAAAAGGTAGAGGATATTCGCGCTTATTGCATGGGGATTGAAGGACACTGCGCCAGTCTGTACTGGGGTGCTTTAAAAATGCTCATTCCAGTGGATGAATATCAGTGGACGGGGCGCACGGGACGACATGCTGATGACCCCATCAATATGCTCCTCAACTATGGCTATGGCATCTTGTATGGCGAAGTTCAAAATGCACTGGTGATTGCGGGGCTTGAACCCTATGCCGGATTGCTGCATACAGACCGCCCGGGGAAACCAAGCCTTACACTTGACCTGATTGAAGAATTTCGCGCGCCGATTGTTGACCGTACTGTGATTGGACTCATTAATCGCCACTATGAGGTACGCTTTGATGAAAACGGCAAGCTAGACCGCGATTTTCGGAAAAACTTTGCCGAACACATTTTATCTCGTTTGAACGCACAGGGAGTTTATACAGGTAAGCGCTATCAACTCCGTTCGATTATTCAACTTCAAGCGCGTCTGTTGGCCGCCGCTTTTCGCGGGGAAGCCACTTACGCTGCGTATACCGGAGGCTAAAATGATACGAGTTGTGGTCATGTATGATATTGCTGATGACAAAGAGCGTCTGCGAGCGAGTGAAATGTGTCTCGACTATGGCTTAGACCGACATCAATACAGTGTTTTCACCGGCAAACTCAAACCAACCCACCTGCGCGAATTGGCAAAAAAACTCCGTGCTGCCACACAACAAGGCCGCATCACTTTAGTGCCAGTTCAGGCCGATGATTGGGAACGTCGTGTGGAGGTCAACCGTGAATCCTGATGGTTATTGGCGCATCAACGAATTGAAGAATTTTCTCTATTGCCCACGCATTAGCTATTACAGTTTATGCTTGGGGATTGATCGCGAAACCGGGCTCTCTCAACTTGGCATTCAAGCCGAGCAGGAAAATAAACAGCGCATGAAACGCCGCAAACATGCCCTACACACCATTCATCAGGGCCAGCGATGGTTTGATGTCCAAGTTTTTAACCATGACTTACGATTGGTTGGACGTTTGGATGAAGTTATTCAAACCGATAGTGGACTTTATCTGGTAGATTATAAGGATACGAATCAAGATTATGGCTATTGGCAAGTACAAATGGCAGCCTATCGTTCCTGTCTTGCCTCTGAGCAGGCCATCTTAGGTTGCTATATCTACATCATCCCTTCGCAGCAGTATCATGAAATTACACCTTCTGCGAAGGATACCCAAAAACTCGGTGCAATTTTGCAGCAGCTAGAACAAATGGTGCAGCATGAAATCTGCCCATCTCCAATTGGGCAGCTCGGCAAATGCCGTGTTTGCCAGTATGCCCGCTTCTGCAATGACATTTTTTAGGCTCATCTGAAACTCGGCGGTGTTTTTGGACATCAACCGAGTTTCAGATTATTGCCGGTCTATGATAAAATTTGCATTGTAAAGATTGGAAACATGACCCGCCAGAAGCGTTGTAGCGTCGAAAAAAACGAGCGTGGGGCAACTATCCCTCAAAACACGCAGAAATCGCGGGCGGTTCCAATCGAACGGTCTGAATTAAAGACACTGAAATAAATTTCGCGCCGGACTCACGGTGATGTCACCCTGTTCCAATCGAACGGTCTGAATTAAAGACACTGAAATATATGGAGTGGGGTATGAGTACCGCGCCCGTCTCAGTTCCAATCGAACGGTCTGAATTAAAGACACTGAAATAAACTCATGCGGTAACTCAGTCGCTTCGGCCTCTGTTCCAATCGAACGGTCTGAATTAAAGACACTGAAATTTCAATTCATCCATCATCTTGTCCCACCCTGCTTTGTTCCAATCGAACGGTCTGAATTAAAGACACTGAAATTGGACAAGCACGCTGCAACCGGCATTGCAAGCGGTTCCAATCGAACGGTCTGAATTAAAGACACTGAAATTCATCATTGATACGGATGGGCAGGGACATACGAGTTCCAATCGAACGGTCTGAATTAAAGACACTGAAATAATGTCGTCAATTGGATTGAGCCCTTGGGGGGGAGTTCCAATCGAACGGTCTGAATTAAAGACACTGAAATTCATCATTGATACGGATG
>CAZXCU010000003.1:0-65685 GCA_964639245.1 uncultured Anaerolineae bacterium | reverse complement strand
TCTGAATTAAAGACACTGAAATTCATCATTGATACGGATGGGCAGGGACATACGACGTTCCAATCGAACGGTCTGAATTAAAGACACTGAAATATGTTGTCGTAGCCGTGGGTTTGGCCGATTTTGTGTTCCAATCGAACGGTCTGAATTAAAGACACTGAAATATCCGTCTGCCCATCATCATTAATCGTTAGGCTGTTCCAATCGAACGGTCTGAATTAAAGACACTGAAATCCGGCGAAACACCATCGGAACAAACAGCGAATGAGTTCCAATCGAACGGTCTGAATTAAAGACACTGAAATTTCCCACTGACCCATGATTGGCCTTCCAATCTAAGTTCCAATCGAACGGTCTGAATTAAAGACACTGAAATTTCGTCTCATCCGATGCGATCATCACACCAACAGTTCCAATCGAACGGTCTGAATTAAAGACACTGAAATGTCCACCAATCCCGTATACTGTCCGGCCTCGGATGTTCCAATCGAACGGTCTGAATTAAAGACACTGAAATGCTATGGGTTCGCCCAGCGAATGCAGCACAACAGTTCCAATCGAACGGTCTGAATTAAAGACACTGAAATCCCCTTCGTCAGTGGGATAACGGGTGCATTGGGTGTTCCAATCGAACGGTCTGAATTAAAGACACTGAAATTGTGCTGTATATCCACACGGAAAAACAAGGGATGTGTTCCAATCGAACGGTCTGAATTAAAGACACTGAAATAGAGAAAGATTTCTGTACCGGGGATGTTGCAAGGTTCCAATCGAACGGTCTGAATTAAAGACACTGAAATCGACTGCTGGGACTGCGGTGGTATCGGGCATCTTGTTCCAATCGAACGGTCTGAATTAAAGACACTGAAATCCCACCACTTCATCACTACCGGACAGCGCCGATAGAGTTCCAATCGAACGGTCTGAATTAAAGACACTGAAATCTTTATAATGCTATCGGTGATAGCATGGACTTGGTTCCAATCGAACGGTCTGAATTAAAGACACTGAAATTGCATACTCCAAAATGCAGTAAGGCCGCTCGGTATGTTCCAATCGAACGGTCTGAATTAAAGACACTGAAATAGGATGTGCCACAATACATCATGGACATGGCGGGGAGTTCCAATCGAACGGTCTGAATTAAAGACACTGAAATTCCATGAATTTGCTTGCGACGAGGCCGAACGTAGTTCCAATCGAACGGTCTGAATTAAAGACACTGAAATCCAAAGTGGACAGATGAGCCGACAGGTGAATTTGAAGTTCCAATCGAACGGTCTGAATTAAAGACACTGAAATATCAACATCAGGGTCGCTTTGGCCTTGTGCGTCGTTCCAATCGAACGGTCTGAATTAAAGACACTGAAATGTGGCAATCACCGGGCCACCTGTCCGGGCAAATGTTCCAATCGAACGGTCTGAATTAAAGACACTGAAATATGCCATGTGGCTCTTAGCCCGCAAAACACCGTCAGTTCCAATCGAACGGTCTGAATTAAAGACACTGAAATTAATGACATCCGCCCGTAACCACTGTACGGGTGCAAGTTCCAATCGAACGGTCTGAATTAAAGACACTGAAATCGGCAACCCCTTCACCTTGCAAGGCTTTCGGATCAGTTCCAATCGAACGGTCTGAATTAAAGACACTGAAATAACCAAATCAGCGATTACACGGTGGAAGCGAAATGTTCCAATCGAACGGTCTGAATTAAAGACACTGAAATTGATGATTTTTCACGGTACAGATTGAGCAATTGGTTCCAATCGAACGGTCTGAATTAAAGACACTGAAATTGCAAAAGGTCAAAAAGGTCACGGACTCAAGCTGGTTCCAATCGAACGGTCTGAATTAAAGACACTGAAATTATTGGTAGGCGGGGGTGCTGTTTTTGCTTCTGGGTTCCAATCGAACGGTCTGAATTAAAGACACTGAAATTGGTTTCGCCACAACTTCCTGTTCGCTCCTTGCGGTTCCAATCGAACGGTCTGAATTAAAGACACTGAAATAAACTGCCGACAATGTTGTGTAGGTGGTCTAGCTGTTCCAATCGAACGGTCTGAATTAAAGACACTGAAATATGGTGGATGATGTGGACGCAGTACAACAGAAACGTTCCAATCGAACGGTCTGAATTAAAGACACTGAAATTGTTTGAGGAGCGCGGCGTTGTCTTCGTCTACCTGTTCCAATCGAACGGTCTGAATTAAAGACACTGAAATATGCCCACGACCACATCGCGCCAGCGCCCAAAATACGTTCCAATCGAACGGTCTGAATTAAAGACACTGAAATTGCTGTCACATGATAGACGGCGTTTAGTTCCGGTGTTCCAATCGAACGGTCTGAATTAAAGACACTGAAATACTGGCATCATGTACCCGGTCTAATTCGGATTGGGGTTCCAATCGAACGGTCTGAATTAAAGACACTGAAATTCCAGAATTGCATTCAGCTTTGTTACAATTTCTGTTCCAATCGAACGGTCTGAATTAAAGACACTGAAATCGATTTAAGGATGGGATGGTGCAGACATTGGACGTTCCAATCGAACGGTCTGAATTAAAGACACTGAAATCCAGCAACGCTTATTCAATTGCTTGGACAAATTGAGTTCCAATCGAACGGTCTGAATTAAAGACACTGAAATTCCGCATACGCAATCAACCGCGTATTGCTCGTTAGTTCCAATCGAACGGTCTGAATTAAAGACACTGAAATTTGTATCCGGTTATGTTCCGCCGTTCGCTCAATGTTCCAATCGAACGGTCTGAATTAAAGACACTGAAATAGCATACCAATCGACACGCAAAACTCGACCCGTCGTTCCAATCGAACGGTCTGAATTAAAGACACTGAAATCTGTTGGCGGTCACGAATAGCGGTGTAGACCGCGTTCCAATCGAACGGTCTGAATTAAAGACACTGAAATTGACATGTCTACGCAAGGATGCAAAAAAGAGTAAGTTCCAATCGAACGGTCTGAATTAAAGACACTGAAATCTGACTGCCTTACCCTTACCCTGCAAATTAAGACCGTTCCAATCGAACGGTCTGAATTAAAGACACTGAAATATCCCCAGATAAATCATTATCCGCTCCCCAGCGCGTTCCAATCGAACGGTCTGAATTAAAGACACTGAAATATGGCGGACATCCAAGCCGGGCGCTTAAGCCAAAATGTTCCAATCGAACGGTCTGAATTAAAGACACTGAAATTGAATATTGTGACCGAGTACCAACGATACCCAGCGTTCCAATCGAACGGTCTGAATTAAAGACACTGAAATATTCTCAGTACAGCTTCGCTGTCAAAGGCTAACCGTTCCAATCGAACGGTCTGAATTAAAGACACTGAAATAAAGTTGAAAGGGAGCATTTAATAAAAGTGTTATGTTCCAATCGAACGGTCTGAATTAAAGACACTGAAATTCAAAGGCCACGTAAGCAGCAGGCTTGTTAGGGGTTCCAATCGAACGGTCTGAATTAAAGACACTGAAATCCGCCACGCTTTTTGCGTGGTTTTGTTCATCCGCGTTCCAATCGAACGGTCTGAATTAAAGACACTGAAATCAACTCCCCTACCGTTGGGCGGGGCAAGTCTTTGTTCCAATCGAACGGTCTGAATTAAAGACACTGAAATCGGCGTGATGTCCTCACTCAAAATCAGGCGCGCGGTTCCAATCGAACGGTCTGAATTAAAGACACTGAAATTGCAACTCAGGGAGATGCAACTGACACCTTGCCTAGTTCCAATCGAACGGTCTGAATTAAAGACACTGAAATCAAGCTGGAGGTATCAATCTTATCTATGTCCAGGTTCCAATCGAACGGTCTGAATTAAAGACACTGAAATAAAATACGTGATAACCTCCAGCGTGTCGCCCTTAAGTTCCAATCGAACGGTCTGAATTAAAGACACTGAAATTATAAAACAGAAAAAGTAAGCCTGTCCGATCTGTCTGTTCCAATCGAACGGTCTGAATTAAAGACACTGAAATATATGTTTGTGTATAAGAACAGTACGGGGCAACCGTTCCAATCGAACGGTCTGAATTAAAGACACTGAAATAGCGCATTGGTGGGGGTCGAGCCGAAACACGTCTGTTCCAATCGAACGGTCTGAATTAAAGACACTGAAATAAAGCGCATCTAAACGGTTGCTTAGAAATCCAAGTTCCAATCGAACGGTCTGAATTAAAGACACTGAAATACCCTTTGCCACCGTACCACCATCGCGGACATGGTTCCAATCGAACGGTCTGAATTAAAGACACTGAAATTCAAAAGAACGTTAGTATCACAATATGAAACCAAGTTCCAATCGAACGGTCTGAATTAAAGACACTGAAATCCAATGTTCAGCCGTTAATTCCATCATTCCTCCTTGTTCCAATCGAACGGTCTGAATTAAAGACACTGAAATCAGTGTCCGTGTGTCTCTGTCCCTATTGGTTTGCATGGTTCCAATCGAACGGTCTGAATTAAAGACACTGAAATCTGACTGCCTTACCCTTACCCTGCAAATTAAGACGTTCCAATCGAACGGTCTGAATTAAAGACACTGAAATAAAACTCCCCTCAATAGACACCCATCGCGTACTAAGTTCCAATCGAACGGTCTGAATTAAAGACACTGAAATGCCAAAGCATCCCCTGTTGGGTCATTTTGGCTTTTGTTCCAATCGAACGGTCTGAATTAAAGACACTGAAATTGGCTCTACTGTTGCAAAATCAAATGCCTCTAGGGTTCCAATCGAACGGTCTGAATTAAAGACACTGAAATCTCAAGACTACTTACCAATCGGTACACGCTGCGAGTTCCAATCGAACGGTCTGAATTAAAGACACTGAAATGGGTAATCGCGCTGCATGGTGTTGAGTATTTCGCGTTCCAATCGAACGGTCTGAATTAAAGACACTGAAATTCACGGCAGACCCCGCCAGCGAACCAGCACCCGGTTCCAATCGAACGGTCTGAATTAAAGACACTGAAATTCCGAAGCCTGCAAAGCAGCCGTCGCCAGTGTTTGGTTCCAATCGAACGGTCTGAATTAAAGACACTGAAATCATTTGCCGCAGGGCTTCGCGCCCGGCATCGGTGTTCCAATCGAACGGTCTGAATTAAAGACACTGAAATATTCCAAGCCAAGTCTGCTGACCGTGCCGATAAAGTTCCAATCGAACGGTCTGAATTAAAGACACTGAAATTGGTTCGTGTACGCCTCGAAATAATCGGTAGACGTTCCAATCGAACGGTCTGAATTAAAGACACTGAAATCCTTTTTAGTATAACGGGCAAACGCCCGACTAAAGTTCCAATCGAACGGTCTGAATTAAAGACACTGAAATTCTTGGCAGTCGGATTAAAACTCCCGTATTTTTTAGTTCCAATCGAACGGTCTGAATTAAAGACACTGAAATTGCGCCTGACACAATCCGTGCGTAGTGCTGTGAGTTCCAATCGAACGGTCTGAATTAAAGACACTGAAATTGTTGACGTTTTGGGACTTTACGAATATTTCGCTGTTCCAATCGAACGGTCTGAATTAAAGACACTGAAATTCTAAGCTCAGTGATGAGGAGTTAGGCGAATTGTGTTCCAATCGAACGGTCTGAATTAAAGACACTGAAATTCCCCCTCTCCTGTTAGGGGAGGGGGCAGGGGGGTGGGTTCCAATCGAACGGTCTGAATTAAAGACACTGAAATCCTTCCCGAGACCCTCCAACATCCCGCGTGGCTAGTTCCAATCGAACGGTCTGAATTAAAGACACTGAAATTTCAAAGCGATTTGGCTAAGGCTACAACCTTGAGTTCCAATCGAACGGTCTGAATTAAAGACACTGAAATTTGGGTGACTCGGTGGAAGAAATCAAGAAGATTGTTCCAATCGAACGGTCTGAATTAAAGACACTGAAATTTAAAACTCAGTCATCAGCAAATCTGGCTCACGGTTCCAATCGAACGGTCTGAATTAAAGACACTGAAATCTGTTTTTGCTTCCATGAGGCAATCATAGATTTCAGTTCCATCAAATAACCTAAATTGAAGAATACTAAAATTGAACTGAATAACGAATGTTATTGTGTGGTCTATTCCGATATAAATAGGACAGGTCAATATTATTCCGGTAAAATAAGCTTAGAATTCATCGATATCACATCAGAAATGGAAATTGTGACATTGTGACACAGGCTGAAATTCGTGTGACAAACGGGCGATATAGCCTTCGGCTCCGTCCACCGGACTTTTGACGTGGAGACCCGCCAGTACCAGATCATCGGCCATCTGGCGGGCCGGTTTGGCGGTTAAGTGGAGCAGCCGATAGACATCCCGGAGGGGACGACCCATCGTGCCGCCTGCCGTAAAGAGGGCAAGCATCCGCTCTTGCAAGCGCTGTTCGCGGCTGGCTTCGCCACTGCGTTCGAGCAAGCTGCCAAGTTCATGGGCGCTGGCACGCAGATATTCGGCCAGTATTTCGACGATGTGCCACTCCTTGAGCGTGACCGTCGGTTTGTCCGTGTCGGTGTCGATCCAATGGAGGGCAGCCAGCAGAAGGGCAATTTTGAGGGCTTGCACATGCAGCCGGCCATAGACCGGGCGGAGCTGCTCGTCCAATTCATGGACTTGTTCAGGATCACACCAGTGTCGCAAGCGTTCGCCATAGGCCATACACACCTGCCATGCGTCAGGCGTGACGGTGACTTCCCATTCCAGCGGCGGAGTCAGTTGTTGTTGGGCAAGGGCCTCATCGAGCGGTTTTTCCTCAAAAACATCCGGCGGTTCGGGTAGCCGGGCATAAAGCCGATGGAGTCCGGTCAGCACATAAGACGGGATGCTTAAGCGAGGAAGAAATGGCGCGGCTGGACACGGTGACGGGCATGACGCGGGATTTGGAAATGGCGAATGAGGACTGAAACCTGCCGCTTACGGGGGAAAATTTTGCACAATAATCCGTTCAGGGCATAATAGCGGTAGGGGCGGAGACAAGCACAGCGATTTCCGCCCAGCATTTCCATATACAAGGGCTGGAATCGTTCGCAAGCGCACTTGTCCCCGCCCCTACAACCGAGAACCAAACATGCCAACTTACGACAAAGCGATCCAGAAATATTTTGCCGATAAACAAGCCTACGACCATCAGCAGGTCAGTTCCGAAGGCAGTGTGCGGCGGGCGTTTGGCAATTTGCTGCAAGACACCGCCAAAACCCAAAAATGGACGCTCATTGAAGAACACGTCATGAAAAAAAGCGGCGGACGCAAAATCCGCGTGGATGGTGTTCTCAAGGACAACTGGCAGCTGCCGTATGGGTACTGGGAAGCGAAGGACTCCAAAGACGATTTACAGAAAGAAATTACCCAAAAAATTCTGGTTGGCTACCCCACCAGCAATATTATTTTTGAGGACACCCGCCAAGCCGTTCTTTACCAGCATGATGAGCGTGTTTTTACCGCCGATTTGACCGACCCCAAACAAATTGGCGAACTCCTCCAGCTTTTTTACCAGTACAGCCAACCCGATTTTCAGGGCTTTGAAAATGCGGTGCTGGATTTTCAGGCCAAAATCCCCGATTTAGGCGAACGGCTCAAAACCCTGCTGCAAACCGCCCACCAATCGAACAAAAAATTTCAAGCCGCCTACACCCAATTTTTTGACCTGTGCCAGCAATCGCTCAACCCGAATATCAGCCGTGAAGCGGTGGACGAGATGCTGATTCAGCACCTGATGACCGCCCGTTTGATGCGAAGTGTCTTTAACAACCCGGACTTTGCCCGCCGCAATGTGATTGCCGCCGAAGTTGAAAAAGTCATTGATGCCCTGACCGCCCAACATTTCAGCCGCGACGACTTTTTTAAGGACGTGGAACGCTTTTATGTGGCGATTGAAAACACCGCCCGCAGCCTGAAAACCTTCGATGAAAAACAGCATTTTATCAACACCGTGTACGAACGCTTTTTTCAGGGCTACTCGGTCAAAGTCGCGGACACCCACGGCATTGTTTACACCCCGCAGGAAATTGTTGATTTTATGTGCGCGGCGGTGGAAGAAGTCTTGCAGACCGAATTTAACCTCAATATTTATGATGATGAGGTGGTGATTCTTGACCCCGCCACCGGCACGGGCAATTTCATCATTAACCTGATGAATCGCATCCCCAAACACCAGTTAGCCAAAGTCTATAAAAATCAGTTGTTTGCCAATGAGGTGATGCTGCTGCCCTACTACGTCTCGTCGCTGAATATCGAACACGAATATTACGAGTTGATGGGAACGTATGAACCCTTTGAGGGGCTGTGTTTTGTGGACACGCTGGATTTGGCGGAAAGCGCACAGAAAAGTTTTGCCTTCATGACCGAGAAAAACACCGAACGGGTCGAGCGGCAAAAAGGCGCGGCAATTACGGTCATTCTGGGCAACCCGCCCTACAACGTGGGGCAGTTGAACGAAAATGACAACAACAAAAACCGCAAATATGACGTGATTGATAAGCGAGTCGCGGCGACTTATGCACGCGATTCGCAAGCCAGCAATAAAAATGCCTTGTCCGATGTGTACGTCAAATTTTTTCGATGGGCAACCGACAGATTAAACGGTAGTGACGGCATTGTGTGTTTTGTCTCCAACAATAGTTTTGTTGACCAGATTGCTTTTGATGGGATGCGAAAACATTTATTACAGGATTTCACCCGGATTTATCATATCGATTTGCATGGCAACGTGCGCCAGAATCCTAAATTGAGCGGCACGACGCATAATGTTTTCGGGATTCAGGTGGGGGTTGGCATCACGATTGCGATTCGCAATTCGGCACATGCGGAAAGCCAGTTGTTTTATCATCGCGTACCGGAGTTCTGGCGCAAGGAGGAGAAATTGGCGTGGTTGTCTGGATTCCTCACGCCCACGGCTTCTTTCCTCACCCCCAGCCCCTCTCCAAAAAATGGAGAGGGGAGTCCAAAAGACTCCTTGACTCCCCCTCTCCGCTTTGTGGAGAGGGGGACGGGGGGTGAGGAAAAACAAACGCGGCCGGGGGGTGAGGAAAAACACCCTCCCATTTACACCACCCGCGAACTCTGGGAAAAACTCAAACCCCTCGCACGGCAAATGCGCCACGAACCCACCCCCGCCGAAGAAGCGCTCTGGCAGCGCCTGCGAAACCGCCAACTCAATGGGTTTAAATTTCGTCGTCAACATCCGATTGACCGCTTCATTGTTGATTTTTATTGTTCCGAAGCCCACTTGGTTGTCGAAGTGGATGGGTCGATTCACGACTACACCGCCGAACAGGACGCAGTACGGCAGACCTTTTTGGAGCATCAAGGCTTGCGGGTGATTCGGTTTAAGAATGAGGAGGTGCTGACGGAGATGAACGGGGTTTTGGCGACGATTAATGAATTCCTCACCCCCAGTGATTCTTTCCTCACCCCCAGCCCCTCTCCAAAAAATGGAGAGGGGAGTCCAAAAGATTCCTTGACTCCCCCTCTCCGCTTTGTGGAGAGGGGGTCGGGGGGTGAGGACACACAAACGCGGCCGGGGGGTGAGGAAAAAATCCTCTCCGCACGCCACTTTCACCCCCTCACGCCCGACTCCCGCCACACATGGCGCATTGCCGAAAACGCCGATGAATTTGCTATCTTTTTGCCGATGGGCAGCAAAGAAACCAAAGCCGTTAAAGGTTTAGATGCTCAAGCGATTTTCAAAATCTATGGACGCGGCGTTGCGACTTCGCGTGATGAAATCGCCTATGATTTTGACCGTGCCAAGCTCATCACCGAGATTCAAGATTTTATTGAGCAGTATAATGCCGAAGTTGACCGTTACAAGCGGGCGGGTCGTCCTAAAGACGTGGATAGTTTTGTGCGGTACGACAAAATTAAATGGAGTCGTGACCTAAAACTCGATTTACAACGCGGCAATTATGCTGAATATCACGATTCAAAAGTGCGCGTCAGTCTTTATCGTCCTTTCACTAAAAAATACCTCTTTTTTGACCGCGTGCTGAACGAAGAAGTGTATGTTTTTCCAAGCATTTTTCCGTCCCCATCCCCGACCCTTCCCCATCGCAATGGGGAAGGGAGCAGAGAGTCCACGCTGGTACAACAGATAGATAACCAAGTTATCTGTGTATCAGGCATCGGAAACGAAAAGGATTTTTATTCCATTATATTGAATGTTATCCCTAATTTGGCTTTTGTAGGTTTTGGCGGTGCTTGCCAGTGTTTCCCCTTCTATGTCTATGATGAAAATGGGGACAATCGGCGGGAAAATATCACCGACTGGGCGCTGGCGCAGTTCCACACCCACTACGCCGATGAAAAAATCAGCAAATGGGATATTTTTTATTACGTGTACGGGTTGCTGCATCATCCGGGCTATCGGGAACGCTACGCGGATAATCTGAAACGGGAATTGCCGCGTTTGCCCTTCGCGCCGGATTTCTGGGCATTTTCCCACGCGGGCAAAGCGCTGGCGGACTTGCATCTGGGGTATGAATCCGCGAAGGAATATCCGTTGACGTGGGTCGAAAATAAGGCGTTGCTGCCGAGTTTCCGCGTGGAAAAAATGCGCCTGAAAGATGCCCCCCCATCCCCAACCCTTCCCCCACAAGGGGAGAAGGGAGAAACACCCCTCGCCCTTGATGGGAGAGGGGCCGGGGGTGAGGGTGAAAACCGCTACAAAACCTACGACACCCTCATCGTCAATGACTACCTCACGCTCAAGGGGATTCCGGCGGAAGCCTTCGCCTATCGCTTGGGCAATCGCAGCGCGTTAGAATGGGTGGTGGATCAATATCAGGTCAAAACCGATGACCGCAGCGGCATTACGTCCGACCCAAACAATCCTGAGGATGAACGGTACACTGTGCGCCTAGTGGGGCAAGTGATAACGGTCAGCGTGGAGACGGTCAAGATTGTGAACGGTCTGCCGTCCGAATTTCGGGCATAGGCTGTTCCTTCACATCGGTCTGTTAGTTTTCTCCGTGTTCGATACCCCATTGTAACATCATATCAAGCAGGGGTTGGAGGCTGCGGCCTTTTTCCGTCAGGGAATATTCGACTCGCGGCGGAATCTCCTTGTAAATT
Source organism: uncultured Anaerolineae bacterium (assembly GCA_964639245.1). Lineage (GTDB taxonomy): Bacteria > Chloroflexota > Anaerolineae > Aggregatilineales > J027 > SB15. The sequence continues at coordinate 54,598 of CAZXCU010000003.1, read as the reverse complement.
TCACGGTGAACAATGCCGTCGGCTTCGAGTTCGCGCAGGTGCTTGGTTAACATGCGCTGCGTGACCACCACCGGCATCCTTTTTTTGAGTTCGCCAAAACGCTTTGTGCCATCCAGCAGAAAATACAAAATCAGCGGTTTCCATTTGCCCCCGATAATATCCAGCGTGGTTTCCACCGGGCATTTTCCAAGTTTAGCGGGCGTTTCTACCATCGTCATCGCATTCGTTCCTTTTTTGATACTACACCACAAAATTGTGCTTACTTGAGCAAAACGTGAGTAGCTTGAATAATGATAGCAAAAGTGAAATGGAGATGAAACCGATGAAAATTGCGGTGTTTGGCGCAACAGGTCGGACGGGGATTCCGTTGGTACAACAGGCGTTGGCGCAGGGGCATCAAGTTCAAGCGCTGGTACGCACCCCTGCTAAAATGACGGTGCAGCATCCGAATTTGCAGGTGATTCAGGGAACAGTACAGGATGCCGCGAAAGTGGAGGAAACGATTCAGGGGGTGGAGGTTGTGATAAGCGCGTTAGGGCATGAGGGCAATTCACCCAAAATTCAGCCAGACATGCACACCATCGCCGCCCAAAATATTGTGTCAACCATGAAACGGCTCGGTGTAAAACGCATCATCACCTTGACAGGGGCGGGTGTAGCATTTGAAAAAGATGAGCCGAAATTGTTCAACCATGCGATTAAATTTTTGCTCAAGACGCTTTCGCCTGCCGTCCTGAAAGATTCGGAAGGGCATATTAACGTGATTAGACAAAGCGGGCTGGATTGGGTGGTTGTGCGCGTGCCGGTGTTGAATGAAAATCCTCCGCTTGGCAAAATTCGTGTTGGATATGTCGGCAAAGGAACGGGCGCGAAAATCACACGGGCGGACGTGGCGACCTTTATGCTGCAACAAGTGACCGCCACAACCTATGTGCATGACGCGCCCATGATTAGCAATTAGTTATAGTTTGAAAATCTGGCTGAGGGGCAGGGTAAAACCGGGCAGGACAGTGCCACCATGCAGGGTATCGGCCTGCCCCAAGACTTTGACGGGCTGCCCCGGTTCATAAATTTCGACCTGCTGTTCATCGGGGCGCACCAGCCACACCACCGTTCCTGCCGCCAGATAATTCCCCACTTTAATCGTCACATTTTTATCTACATCCGAAGGCGACACCACTTCAACCGCTAAATCAGGCGGCAGCGGATTTGCGCCTGTTTTTGCCAACTCGACTTGTCGTTGGATAGAGATATAGGCGACATCCGGGGCATAGCGTTCTCCAGAAATATTGTAAAGCCCCGCTTCTCCGGTGACATGTCCTAAATTATTATCATCCACAAAAGCGGTGATATAACGACCAAAACGCATTCCTATTTTGGATGAAAAAGGATTTGATGGCACTTCGACAAGTTCCCCCGCAATAAATTCAAAATTTTTGTCCGTGTTTTCGGGCAGTTCAAGCAATTTATCAAAATCTTCCACCGTGAAGGGTTTGGTCAGTAAATCCATCAGCTATGCTCCAAACTATAAGTCGATTGTATCAAAAAGTGATAAAAAAAACCGTTCACGCGGGTTTCAGACAGAGAAAATGAGCGTAGAAAATAATTTTTCTGCCGCTACCTTCATCCCAGAATCAAGGGTGTATCGCTCTTTTTCGTACAAAATTCACCTCGCCTTTTTCTTTTTGGTGTGTCCTCTCTATAATGGGGGGTGGTTTCTTTTCTTGAATCTTGCTCCATCAAGATAGAATTAATTATACAATCAGATGAATTGAGAAATTCATCTTTATAGGCCATGAACCATGCAAACCGCAACTATTCTTGTCACTGGCATCTCTGGGTCAGGCAAGACAACGTTTATTCAAACCCTGAGTGACATACCCGTCACTGCTAAACACCTGCATTTAGGGGTCTCGAAATCTCGCATTACCTTAGAAGTCGGACGGTATCAGGTGGATGACGACCTGACGCTGCAACTATTTGGCACATCGGGCATCAACCGTTTTGAATTTGCATGGGACATCAATTATTCGCGGAATCTGCTCGGTTATGTGGTCATGGTCGATGGTCGGTTGCCAGTCAAGCCAGAAGACACACTGCCGATGCTACATTTGTTCCAAAAATCCGCCCTTGCCCCCTATATCGTCGCGGTCAACTGGCAAAATCACCCCGATGCCATGCCCATCGAAGAACTACGGGCGACATTCCACCAACCCGAAACAACCCGTTTTACCCCCTGTGATGCGAAGGATTCTGCCAGCGCGAAAAAAGTCCTGCTGGCGTTGATGTACGAAATTTTTGAGCGGCTCAACAACCCGGTGCGGCGCTGAACTCCTAAACCACTGATTTTTCAGCGCTTTTGGGGTGATTACCCCGCGTCGTTGAAAATGCGCGCTAGAAATTTTGTTCCAGAGTATAATGCTTTTTGAGCATAAAACGATGGAGCGCTTATGACCCCCACACGCTGCGGATGGGTGACAACCGACCCGCTTTACCTTGCTTACCACGATGAAGAATGGGGTGTTCCCCTGCACGACGAGCAAAAATGGTACGAATTTCTCATTCTTGAAATGATGGAAGCTGGGTTAAGCTGGATTCTAATCTTGAGAAAACGGGAACATTTTCGCGCTGCCCTTGACCAATTTGACCCGACCAAAGTGGCTCACTACGACGAAGCCAAAATCGCGGAACTCATGGCGAATCCGAACATCATCCGCAACGGGGCAAAAATCAAGGCAACCGTGACCAATGCACAGGCATTTTTAAAAATTCAGGCAGAATTTGGCAGCTTTGATGCGTATATCTGGCAATTTGTGGGGGGCAAGCCCCAAATCAATACCTGGCAAACGCTGGCGGAAATTCCCACCGAAACGCCCGAATCGCAGGCCATGAGCAAAGACATGAAAAAACGTGGTTTCCGTTTTGTTGGCCCGTCGGTGTGTTATGCGCTGATGCAAGCCACAGGCATGGTCAATGACCATGTAATAGACTGCTTTAGACATGCAGAATGTACAAATGTAAAAAAGTAGTTAATAAGTAGACAAAGACAACAATTCGGTGTATGGTTAAATTGTGAAGAACGTATAGACCTGCGGGGTTGCCCTATGAGTGTCGAAATCCAATGGTATATTGAACCCCGTGTGCTGCTGATTAAAGGTACAGGGAGCATCACCGTCGAAGACAGCCGCACGCTTGACGAAAAGGCGGTGGCGTTTCTGAATCAAAGTACCACCCCCCCCATTCACCTGCTGTTTGATGGATCATTGATTGAACGGATGCCCGGATTGATGATTCTCAAAAAATGGATCTGGCCGAAGCACCAATCGCTGGGCGACGTGGTGGTGTTCGGGTTAGAAGATACCCCCCTTCGCATGGTGACAGGGGTGATTTTCCGCCTGTTCGGGTTGACCTTTCATTTTCAGGACACCTTTGAAAAAGCGGCTAAGAGTATTCGGAAAATTGACGAGTCCCTCCCCGTCCAAGCCGAAATCCCGATGATACAGATGGCACTGCCCACCAAACCCCTCAAAAAAACACGCATTTCAAAGACTGTCAGCGAGGAACTCCTCAAAGTCTTTAACGGGCGCTGCGAATATTGCCATACGCCGCAAGATACCGATGTCAAAATTAAAGTGGTCGAAATTGACCCGGAACAGAAATTGACCTTTGACAATCTGGCCTTTGCTTGTGATAGCTGCCGCGACTACAAGCACCATTTTCACCAGCAGCCCGACTCCAGCGGGATTGAATTGTTCCACCCGCGCCGCGATTACTGGTATGAGCATTTTCAATGGGGAGCCGAAGGTCTGGCGCTGCTGCCCATCACCATGAAGGCGCAAAACACAATTGAATATCTGGGCTTAAACAGCGAAGACCAAATCGCCCGCCGCAGTCAGGGGATGCGCGAAGGCTGGCACGCGCCGGACTTGGTACGCACCAACCATTTTCAGGATGATTTTTTCCCCGAAGGCGGCAAACTCCGTCTTGAGATTCGAGATGCCATCACCGGACAACCCGTCAAAATGGTGATTGAACCCATGAATGTGCTTATTTTTGGGCGCTCCGACGCAGGCGACCCCCTTCAGCCAGACATCAATTTAGGCCCCTATGGGGGGTATCGGATGGGGGTGAGTCACATTCATGCACGGATTAACCCGCCCCTCAGCAATGCCCTGACGATTAATGACATGGGCAGCACCAACGGGACGTTTGTCAATGATTCCCCGGTTAAATTGAATGAAGCCTGCCGCCTGTGTGACGGAGATGAAATCCGCATGGGTAACATGGTCATGCGCGTCTTTTTTGAGAGCGCTTAACCGGTCTCTCTCCCCTCTCCAATCTTTGGAGAGGGGCTGGGGGTGAGGTCTGGGGGTGAGGGCTGGGGGTGAGGTTTTATCTCCCTTCCACAATCGCAATTTCCTCCGCCGTCAGCCCGTACAATTCATACACCAACCCGTCAATTTTCCGATCCGTGTCGTCTATCTGACGTTGCAGCAGCGTTTTATCACGCGGATTTTTAACGGCAGCAAGTTGTTGATGCAGCGCCAACATCCGTTCGACCAAGCGCACCATTTCGTCATGCCGTTGTTTGTCCGCTTCATCTTCAAAATTGATGGTACGAATGGGGAGTTGTTCAATGAATTGAGTAAAATAACGAAAATACCCACCACGCATGGTAGTGCTAATTTTTTTCAGGTAAAAATCTAAAACACTGCTATTTAGCAAACCAAGAATATATTCGGGCGACTCTTTAATATTGGCTTTTAATGTAATTCCGTAGCCACTTGTGAAAGCATAATTTCCATTATTATCTAAAGCAAATGAAGCGCAGTTCGCTATATCAGGCACAAGTATTTTAGGAAGTAACATTAAATCAATGTTCTGATTGCGACCATAAGCATACCATTCCTTAGTCTTGAATTTACCTTTTTCTCGATTTTCCAAATACACTTTATTTTCACGTAAATACTGAAAAGTTTTTGGAAACTGTTTAGAAAATTCCGACTCAGATAATAATGTTGTTTTCTTATCTTGAATTTTATAGGGCATTATAACAACTTTACCAGATGGTATTGTTTGATATGATTTTATTTCTCGTCCCTGCAAAAACTGTAGTAATATTTCTCGTTCAAGATGAACATTTTTGTTTAGCTGTTTTGAATATGCTGTGACCAAATCACCGTTTTCAGAAACAAAATCAAGCACAAAGATTTCATTTGCGCTTGTACGTATACCTTGAGACATTCTTTTAGCAAGGTTACCTAGTTTTGTAGGCAGTTGATTTAATTTTTTCTGTAAATTTTGACTATCCCCTAGCGAAAAATTCCAATCGGTTGCTGTTATATTTTCACTCGAAATACTGCCTGAAATAGCAGTTTGTAGGGTAGACCAATCAATCAAATTATCAACACTCGTAAAATGAAAATCACTTTTGGGCTCTTTACTCAAAAATAGCAGACAGGTATAAGTGGTCGCACCCTTAAAAACCTGCTGATGCCCAAAATGGACAATTTCTTTGAGATGTTTGCCCTGTGCCAGCAGCCCCCGTAGCGGTTCGCCATATTTCGCATTGAAAAATTTATGCGGCAGAATGAAGCCCAACAGCCCGTTTGGGTTCAGCAACTGCAAACCCCGTTCCACAAAAATCACGTAAATATCGTAATTGCCCTTGCTTGCCGCCGCGTAGTGTTTTTTATAAAATTCGACTTCTTTAGGCGCAAATTCTTTTAAGGTCTGAATCCGAATATACGGAGGATTGCCGATAATCGCGTCAAACCCGCCCGCCTTCATAATCTCAGGAAACCCGCGTTCCCAGTTAAAAATGTTGATTCGGCTTTGTTCCTCAAGGTCAAACAGGTTCATTTGCATCGCGTCGTTAAATTCGCTGCCAATGAGGGTATTGCCACACTGAATATTTTTACCCAAGTCTGGCAGGGCGCGTTCCTGCACCAGCCGCAACTGCGTATTCACCGTCTGCTCCGATTCACCTTCCAGCACTTTGAGCAACAGCGAGAGTTTGGTCACTTCCACCGCCTGCGCGTCAATGTCCACCCCGTAAATAGTGTTGGTCAAAATCCGTCGCCGTTCGGCAATCGTCAAGCGCCACTGGTCATTGGCGACCAGATGCACGGCTTGTTTGTGTTTTTCGGGGGTGTGGCTGGCGTACCAATCCAGATGCCAATTCAACAAATACTGGTATGCCCCAATCAAAAACGACCCCGACCCGCAGGCAGGGTCAAGAATCCGCAGCGCTGCCGCTTCTTTCGGAGTTTTGCCTGCCAACAACTTGCCCACCGTCTGCTGCACAATGTAATCGACAATGTAGGCTGGCGTATAGTACACCCCGCCCGCTTTTTTGACTTCGGGTTTTTCTTCCACTTTGGCGCGGTGTCCCGCCGTCAGCCGAATCACCTTGCCCAAAAATTGTTCATAGACCTGCCCCAAAATCTCGGCGGGCATCACTGAAAAAGTATACGGGCTGTAGGGCGGGTAAAGCTGTCGGATGATGGTTTTGAGCGTCTCATCATCAAGGTTTAAATGCGGGGTCAGGTTGTCGTAATCTTCGGGACGGTCTCTTTCTTGGTTAAAGTGGAACAAGCCCGAATTATAGCGCCCATCAGCAAGGCGAAAACGTCGTATCAGTTCCCCATACAACCCGTCAAATTTGAGCAGTTCCGCCAGCGAAGCCGTCTCAATCCCTCTGTCCTCGCAAATCCGCAAAAAGATAATCCGGTCAATCGTCACTTGCACCGCATAATTCAAATCGCGCTGGTTCAGGTCAGGGTTTCGCAGGGCAATATTCCGCGCCAGCAGTTCGCGCCACGTCTCAATTTCCTGCAAAAAAGCATCATCTACCGGGTCATCGGCCTTTTTCTTATCCGGGGCATACTGCTTAAAGGCTTCCTCAACCGCCTCTCTGGAAAACTGCCCGGCGATTTCATCCCATTTTTCGAGATATTCGGTGTAGGTAAACCGTTTGACCAGATAGTTGTTGGGTTTATCCGTTTTTTTGGGCGATTTACTGCAATCGTAAACCGCAAATTCTTCAAAATTGGTGACAACAACCAGCGGCGTTTTGGCTGTCCACCCATAGGAACGTGCTTGAAACACGGGGTCGGCGTTCGTAGCCAGTTTGATGGATGGTTTTTTGGCCTCCACAAAAAAACGTTCGTGTTTTTCCTTGCCCCACCGAAAGGTATAATCGGGATACTTGCCCTTGACGGTTTCCTCGACAATCACCTCCCGTTCGCTTTCGCTTTTACCATCCGTGTTGGTAATATCCCATCCCAAGAGCGCAAAAAAAGGATTCAAAAAATCGTTGCGGAGCGATTCTTCTTTATAATTTTTCTCGTAATCCTGATAATTCTTTTCAAATTTTTCAACAAGGTCTTGTAAAGTCGTTGTTTTATTCATAACATTTCCCATTCTCAGATTATAGTATAACCAATTTTTCAACATTGGGTGGGGTCAAAAATATCTTCCCAAAATATTGTGCGTTACCTGCCGGATGCACCCCGCGTTTTTCCCGTGCCTGCTGCTCCATGCGGCGGCGCAATCACCCAAAAAGTATGCCTCCGTCGTTGAATCATAGCCGATGACATCCGGTTCACCACCCGTCGTTTCCATCAGGTAAAAATCCTCAAGTTTTAATTTTTTTAACCTTTTAAATTCATCTGAGGAAGCCCCGGGGATCACCCTCCTGTAAAGACATTTTTACGTTTTGCGGCCCGGTTTCTCCCCCGAAAATTGGCAATTCCTAAGCATTTGTGAAAAGTTATTAATATCTGATAAAAGGTGGATAAATAGCATTGACTTTTAAATTTTTCCATCGCATAATTAAAATATATTTAACCATCCGTTAAACTGGAATTTCCAGTTAGAGAGGAAGACACACTATGATGGAATCATTCAAGGCCTACCAAGAAGGACTGGCGTTCATGAGTGAACAAAACAGCACCGAAGATATTCTTGGCTTTGAAGTTTCGTCCAGCACCAAAATGCGGGTCGGTGAACTGCTCCGCAAAAAACAAGAAGGTACGCTGACCGCCAAAGAAAACGCCGAACTCATTGCGTATGAAGATGTCGCGCTGTTCATTCAGATGAAAAAGCGCCAAGTGGAAAAACATTAAACAAAGGGAGTTATATGGCTGGCAATAGCCGCAAAAATTTCTGACGACGGGATGCTCACAACATCCCGTTTTTTTTGTAACTTTTTTACGCCTGTCCGATTGACAAATCCCTGAATAAAAATATGCTTAATATTATCCATAGCAATACATTTAACCTTAAGGGAGAAATACATGTTATTCAAGCGGACTTTGCTCATTGTTGTATTGGTCTTGTTTGGCATTGTTGGCACCACCCATGCCCAAGAAGAAACCGCCGCCCTTCAACTCTTTGTGGGTACAACCGCCGAAAATCCCGATGAATTTGTGGCGCTGGCTTTGGAGGGTGAAAATGTCACCATTTACATCTGCGATGGGCAAGCGGACAAAGGCACTGTGTCAATCGCCCAATGGTTTATCGGCACCATCGCGGACAACGCCATTGCCATCACCGCCGAGAATGGCAACCAAGTGACCGTGACGCTCGATGCAGAAACCGCCACCGGAACATTCACCTTCGCCGATGGAACAGTCAAAACCTTTATTTTGGCGCTGTCCGAAACCGCCCAATTCTATCGCTCAGAATTTTCCTTTGGCGAAGACCTGTTTGTGGGGGGGTGGATTGTCTTGGAAGATGGGACAGTGCGCGGTGCAGTCAGCTCTGCTGTATACATAAAATATACAGACGCTGTCCAGCCCATCCAACCCGCCGGACTGATTACTTTTAATGTCCCCTCGCTGACCCGCCCCTAACATCAGGTATTTTCAACTATCGACAAATCATCTCAGCAGAGGTGGTTTGTCGGCTAAGCCCAATAAATTCTCATCCTAGCTTTTCTATATAAATCTGTTCGCCTTTCAGCTAAAATTATCCTCCTAGGCATGGAATTTGTGGCCTAGCACTTCACTTCTTTCAGAGAAAGGGACACCTCATGACCATCAAACAAGAACGAGTTCAGGAACTCATCCATGAACGCCTCAGCACCCTGCTGCTGATGGAAATTACCGACCCTGCCCTGCAAGATGTGACCATTACAGAGGTACGGGTTGACCGCGAAATTGAATATGCGGATATTTACGTGAATGCTTTGGGGGATGAAAGCCGCGAAGGGGAAGTCATGAAGGGCCTCAAACGCGCCAGTGGCTTCATGCGAAAACACCTGGCGGATACCCTGCGGATTCGGCGTGTACCCCAACTGCAATTCCATTGGGATCGTCAACTTGCCAGCGCGCATCATATCGAATCGCTGTTGGATTCGCTCAAAAATGAACCTAAAGCACCAGAATCATCTGACAAGTAACTTATCCAACCCCTCCCAGCGAGGGGTTTTTCACTTTAAAAGGGAATGAAATGCAGACACATGAAGTTGTTCGGTTAGATTGGGAAGCCGCCACGCAGTTCGTCACCCAAGCTCAGAAGGTTATCGTGATTGGACATATCCGCCCGGATGGAGATGATATTGGGTCGCTGGCAGGTTTGGGGCTGGCACTGCGCGAAGCTGGTAAACAGGTGACGATGGCAGTGGACGATGGCGTTCCCGCATTTTTAAAATTTATCCCCGGCGCACAGGAGGTTTTGCCTGCCCTTGCCAACCCCGGCGCCGATGTGGTGATTTTTGTGGATAGCAGCGATGCCGAACGCACAGGCGAATGTGGGTTGGCGGCAATGGCGCTCGGTAAACCGATCATTGTGGTTGACCATCATGCCACCAATACTTTTTTTGGCAATGCACACATCGTCCGTTCGGGTTACGTTTCTGCGACAGAAGCGGTGCTGGAATGGCTGGATTATATGCAGATTCCCATTTCGCAAGATGTTGCTACAGCGCTGCTCACCGGGCTGATTACCGACACGATGGCGTTTCGGGTGGGGCCAGTTTCTGCCCAAACATTTGATGTTGCCAAACGTTTGATGGAACGCGGGGCAAATTATCGCTACATCATGCAAAAAACCATGAATCGGCGCAATTCAGGAACGCTGCCGCTTGAGGGGCGTGTGCTGGCACGGACGCAGCTTGAAGACGGGGCTGTCTGGACGGTGGTGTATCGGGCAGATTTGGAAGAAGCAGGCTTGCCGGATGAAACCCATCTGGATTTGTCGTCCGATTTGGTGAAGGATGAAGCGGCGTATGTCTCCGCGCAATTCACCGAAACACGCGAAGGTGATGTGCGGGTGAGTTTCCGTTCCAAACCCGGTTTTGACGTGGGAACCTTGGCGTTTCAACTCGGCGGGGGGGGGCATACACAGGCTTCGGGCTGTACCCTGCGCGAAACCCCGATACAGGCGGCGTTGGAAAAAGTCATTCCTCTGCTCAAGGCAGAAGCGCAACGCGGCACGCCCCTTTATGAGTAAAATTTATTGCGGTGGAGTGGTTCGCTATTCCGCCGCGTTTGCCGTCATTTTCTCGTAGCGCAAAAAATATTCGGCGGGCATCAGTTCGTTGGGCAGTTCCAATTCTACATCCAGTTCGTCATCCCAACCGAGTTCGAGTAGAGTCAGCAGCACATGATGATAGCGCTGTACAAGTTCAGGCTTTTTATGGGTACGCCAAGCGGCAGCTAATTCTGCGAGTTTATGCCCTAGTTCATCGTAAATCAGATTAGAGGAAAACGCACCGATAACCCTTGGAATCGATTTTATTTCGGCTGCCATGATTCTGCTCCTTGCTGACGCATTAACGCAACATATTCGTGTAAAAGCCCACTCTCAGTAGGGATATTTATTCCTAATAGGAGTGGAAAGGTTGAACAATTGTACTCTCCGCTAGGAAAGCCACCGCCTTCTTGCGGAAAATTATACTGAAATTGTGTTTGCTCATTGTACCACAAGAGTAATTTAACCCGAATTTCCTGATACCTTTCCTCAGAAAGTTCATAACTTAAAGCCAAAACTTCTGTCCGCTCCCCTTGCACAGATAATGTATAAGCACGGACAAAAATTTCAGTATCGTCTTGAATGGTGCCGGGTTGAGCAATATGCTGGCGTAAAAGCTCAATAACCTTATCTTCACCACCCATGTTCTCAGACGTTTGTGGGTTTGGATGAAATCCAAAAACACGTTGTTCCCCTTCAAATTGAATACCCACATGTCCGGCTTTGATTAAGGCTGGTTCATTCATATACTTTGGGCTGTCAAAGCCGCCCGTCCCGCGAAAGGCAATCAAATAAATTTTCATCGTTGCTCCTCACCCCAAAGCCTACCCCATGTGGTGATTTTGGGCGACTCGTGGCATGATTAATTCGCATACAGCCAAGTGAGGAAGATGATGACGGAAATTTTCGGCCTGCTGAATGTGGATAAACCGCAGGGGTATACTAGCCATGATATTGTGGAAGTGATTCGCAAACGTACCGGCGTGCAAAAAGTTGGTCATGCTGGCACACTTGACCCGATGGCAACCGGCGTGTTGGTCATTTGCTTGGGGGCAGCCACCCGCCTCAGTGAATACATCATGGGGCATTCCAAAGTGTATCAGGCGACACTGCGCTTGGGGCAAATCACCAATACCTATGATGCAGAAGGCAAACTCATGGCGGAAAATGACCGACCTGTGACCCGTGAACAACTTGAAAATGTTCTGCCACAGTTTAAGGGGAAAATTCAGCAAGTCCCGCCGATGTACAGCGCAATTAAACAGGATGGGGAAAAGCTGTACGAAAAAGCGCGGCGCGGCGAAGTGGTAGACCGCACCGCCAGAGAAATCTCAATTTATAAACTCACGCTGGATGAATTCGATTATCCTCATGCCACGCTAACCGTGCGATGCAGCGCCGGCACCTATATCCGCAGCTTGGCGCATGACATCGGGCAGGCAGTAGGGGTGGGAGCGCATCTTGCCGCGTTACGGCGTATCTCTAGCGGCGAAAATTTCATGGTCGACAACGCAGTGCCACTGGACACCCTGTTAGCGGATATTCAAGCGGGTGATTGGCAGCAGCATCTCATGGGAGTGAATCTGGGCTTAAGCCAATTTCCGCGCATTGAACTGAACAACTTTGAAGAAGCGGCGGTGCGGCAGGGCAAATTTATTACCCTGGATATTGGCAACGATGGCCCCTTGCAAGCGTGGGCGGATGATGGGCATTTTATCGGCATTTTGACCCGTCGGGAGGATGGCAAATGGAAACCGGACAAGGTTTTTCCCGCCCCAAATGAGGAATAAATGCTACAATGACCAAAAGGGAAAAACGCTTACAGAAGATTCGGCAGAATCCGCGCAACGTGTCGTTTGACGAATTGCGACAGGTGCTGGAAGATTACGGGTTTGAGTTGAGAAGAATTAATGGCAGCCACCATATTTTTCGTGCTGAGGTAAATGAAGTGGTATGGTCATTAACTATTCCCCTTAAAAAACCTCATCTTAAGCCCTCTTATGTGCAAGCATCATTAGATGCTATTGATGAAATTTTGGAGGTTCAGCTACAAGATGAAAATGGGACGGATAAAGACCAAGAATGAAAACAAGGGCTTAGACTACTATTTAAGTCTGCCTTATAGTATTTTGCTTATCCCCGAAGAAGAGGGTGGCTGGTTTGCCAAGATTCCCGAACTCCCGGGTTGTATGACCTTTGGCGATACGCAGCAGGAAGTTCTTGAATTGATCGAAGATGCCAAATTGGGTTGGCTGTCGGTAGCAGTGGAAGAGGGGGATCCCATCCCTGAACCCGAACCGCTTGCACATAAAGTTGCACAAGGGTAAACCCTGAGTCCAATTTTTTTGGCTATAGATAATTGCCCCTCTTTCCTTTTATAGTGGAAGGGTGTTTTTAAAAAACACCTTTATCCCGCCCTATTGAGGAAAAATGCCCGTGAAAACCCATATCAAACGCCTGACGGCTGCCGACGCACAAAACTGCCACGCCCTGACCCAAGCGGTCAAATGGAACAATTCGCTCAGCGAGTGCAAACGCCTGATTGAATGGAGTGGCGAAGGGGCGCTGGGCATGTATCATCGCGGGGCAGTGCTGGCAGCAACGACTTTTTTCTTCCGTTATGGCACAGACCGCGCATGGTTTGGTGTGGTGATTACCCACCCCAAATTTCAACGGCAGGGCTTGGCTTCTCAATTGATGGACACGGCCCTCACCACGCTCAAACGCTACGGCGTGCGCGAAATCATGCTGGATGCCACCCCCTTAGGCCAACCCCTGTATGAAAAATTTGGCTTCCGGGCGCTCTATCCGGTAGATATTTATATGGCTTCTCCCGCCGAACAGGAAAACCCCACCGCCGAACGTTACCAACCTGCCTATCTGGAGGAGGTGCTGGCGCTGGATAAACACGTTTTTGGCGCAGACCGTTCACGGGTACTCAAAACCCTGTTAGAGACTTTCCCCGCGTGGCTGGATGTGCAGGAGGGACAGGTACAGGGATTTATCATCAGCAAGCTCAAGGACAATGACAGCGCCCATGTTGGCCCATGGATTCATCACACGTCACAGGGGGCAGAAACATTACTGCGAACCGCGCTGCACAATCTACAGGGGCGCAAGGTGCGTTTGGATGTATCCTCCCGGCATACCATCGCCCAACATCTTGTCCGACAGTATGGGGCAGAAAAATTGCGTTCGTGTATGCGGATGATAGTCGGGGATGGGCAACCCACCATTCGCCATGAACTGTATTACGCCAAAACGATGTTTGCAACAGGATAATGGAAATGCACACACAGATAAGGCATTTGACCATATCTTTGCTAAAATTGATAATAATTGGGCGAGAATATGGATAATGCCGTTTGAACTAGGCTGGTATCTTGAACCGTTGGTGCTGCATGTAACTTTCAGCGGAGATGTGCAGATAGAAGAATTGCTCGATTCAATCCACCGGAGCAAAAAGCTCACGGAACATAGTTCGGATGAGGTCTATGTCCTTATCAATTTTAGCGGGGCGACTTCCACTCCGATGAATTTTCGCAAAATGCGTTCTCTGATGGCTACCGAGCAAAATCCGAAGGTCAAAATGCGGCTTATTTATGGCACGAACAAAGTGGTGAATATTGTTGCGGGCAGTTTCGGGCGCTTGATGGGGTTGGAGATGCACTTTTTTGAGACGCTCCCCGATGCGGTCACATGGCTGCGGGGGTATGACCCGGCAGTTGCCGCCCTGCTAGAACACAAGGAAATCCGCAACGGACAGGGGAGGGTGGATTAGTCCACCCTCTTTGAATTTTGATTTACGGATTAATCGGTTCGGTGGAACCATCAATCGAGAGCAAGAATTTGACCAATTTACGGCGCGATTCGGGGTCAGTCAGGCTGTCAATGCCGCCTGTACCTGCCGAACGGTGCTGAATAAAGCGGTCACTCAAAACATCATCCAGCGAACTTGCCGAGCCGTTGTGGAAGTAAGGCGGCGACATGAACACACTGATGAGCGACGGCGGCACAAAACCATCCGCGCCCAACGGGGGTTTGCCGTTCGCCCGCACTTCGTTCGAGTCATTCGGGTTAAATGTGCCAACATTCGCTAACTGACCAATGATTTGCCCACCTGCAATCAGCGCTTGGTCGGTCACCGGGCCAGCAATCGCGCTGCTTGACCATTTCGCCCCACCGTGGCAGGTCTGGCAGTTGTTGTTAATGAAAATCTGGCGACCTTCGGCAATTTCGGGGTCATCACTGCCCGCGAGTGGCGAAATCGGCGCACGAATCGTCTGAATATAAGCGACAATGGCATCCCACGCATTGACCAATCCACCGGAAGGCGTTCTGACCTGCAACTGCCCGCGTGAGGAGTTCGGGACGGCTAAGGTGGGCGGGTCGCCAATCACCAACCCGCCGATATTGGCAGGATCTTCGAGCGCTGAACCATCCGCGTTGAGCAGCAACCCTTGACCGCCGGACACCCCGCGAATATTCAATTCAAAATCTTGCTGTTCGTCAAAAATGGCTGACCAGTTGAGCGCCCGCATGACTCCCCCGGCGAAATCGGTGTGCTGGGAGAGGGTGCGGCGCGGCCCGGCACCAAAAATCCACACGACATTATCGGACAAGCCAAAGGGATGGCACGCCGAGCAGGACTGCCAACCTTCGCTGGACATATTGCCGATGCTGCTGGCAAATTCCCCGACAGAGCTGTTGTAAAGTTCTTTCCCGACCAGCACCAATTCTTCCGGTGAACCCGCCGCCGGCAGCGCACTGGTACGCAGCGTGGCAAGGGTTTGTTCGGGGAAGCGGGTAATATCCAGCACGGTGACATCCCGCGAAATGTAATTCATTACATAGGCACGGGTGTCGGCATTGTTGACCACTACCCCGCGAGGATTGCGCCCCACCGGAATTTCCAGCACTGCCCCGTCCAACGGATTATTGCTGACAATGGCTGCGCCAGTGGCGGGATCCACTTCAATCCGCACCAGCACATTACTCGCCGCGCTGACCACATAGCCCACATTTTCTTTGGTCTTGAAAGCAATTGACCAAGGCACCGCCAAAAACAATTTGCGCGTGCCTTCGGGCTGAGAAGCAACGGCTTTATGCAGGTTAATGGTTTGCCCGGTGTCCTGATTGGTATTGGTGTTCAGAATATGCACCAGCGCCTGCGTATTCACGTTAAAGCGCACCGGCCCGTTGGGGGACGCGCCCACGTTCGGCATATACAAAAAGCCATTTTTGATGGCGAGCGCTTGCATCTGGTTCGGGTAAGCTCCCGTCACAAAATCGGCATTTTGACCGGGTTCAATCCGTTGAATCGCATCGCCGGTGGCTTTGAAACCAGTGTCCGGCATGTTCGTCAGAATAATTTGCCCGGTGACGGTATCGTTGGCGGTGGTGAGTTTGGTGACCAAGCCCGTTTTGGCATCATCTTCGCCATCGAGTTTGTTCTGAGTGGCAAACGAATAAAAATGAGTGATGTAAACGGTTTCGTCAGTGTCAATATCATCACCGTTGTTCGTAATAGCAATCCCGCGAGGTTCCGCCCCCACCGCCGGGCCAACATTGGTAATGGTCGAAACGACAGTATTGGTCGCAATATCAATCACGCTGACCGAATTAGAACGCGCATTGGTGACATAGGCTTTGGTGCCGTTGGGGGTAATGGCAACCCCGTAAGGTTCTGTCCCAACTTGCAATGTCGCAATCACTTCGGCGGCGGGCTGTTGGGTGACATCAATTGCCAGCACCGAAACCGTGCCGTCGATGGTGTTGGTCACATAGGCGAATTTGCCATCGGGGGTAATCGCTACACCATTGGGTTCGGTTCCCACTGGAATTTCACCCAGAGGCAGGTTTTTATCGCCGCCGACATCAAAAAAGGTGACGGTATTCACATCAGGATTGACCACCGCCAGAATCGTATCATCCCCACTTAAAGCAAGCGGGCTGGATTTGGTTGCCCCCGCAAACCGGGTGACACCCTGTGCTTGAACCGTCCGATGGGTGCGAATGACCGAATCGGCTGCCGGCAGCGCGATGAGGGCAAGCCCCAACGCCAACAAAAAATACCTTCGGGCAAAAACTCTCAAAGTTGGCATACGTACTTCCTTATCAATTTATCTTGCAAACGGGTCTCTACTCCCTGCGTAGGGAATGAGAATGAGAATAGCATGAGCAAAAAATCGCCACAAGCAGATTTTATGACTTATTTATGCGGATTTTATGACTTGGTTATACTTATTCGCGGTGAGCGACCAGTAATGGGGGTACGTCAATTTCGCCCGCACGGAATTTTTGCACCAATCCGCGCAGCCCTTCGTCCACCCCTTTGACTTTTTGGAGTTCCACCTGCAAGCCTTCCGCTTTTAAATAGGGGACAGCTTCTTCGGCAGTCGGGCAATCGGTCAGCATCAGGTAGCCCGTGGGGGCGAGCAGTCGGGCAGCTTGACGAATCACATCCGGCAAAAATTCACTGACCACGACCACATCAAATGACTCTGGTTTCAGGGGCAGATTTTCCGCTTGAATCCGTCCATAGCGGGTGTGGGGATAGGCTCCCAAGCCATACATGCCCACATGCGGACTCACCGCACAGGTCACATACCCCGCCACATCCAGACCATAGGCCATGTACGGCAATCCGTAGGTAAATTCCGCCGCGACTCCCGCCATGCCAATGGGTAGCCCGCCTTTGCGTTTGCGCGATTCTTCCAGCACATGCCATACCGCCGCCGTGCTAAAAGCCCGCTGCGCCCAATAATGGGTAGGCCAGCCATTTAAGCCACTGCGCGGCAAACGACGAAATTCAAAATGGTCGGGCGCTTGCCAACCCTGTGCGCGGCAGTCTGCATCATAGGCGGCAGATTTTTCAGCAAGGATTGCGCGTTCGTGACCATCGGACAATGACACAATCCCATGATGGATGGGGTAGACGGTATTCAAGTCGTTCTGCGGGGCAAGCCCAAAATTGACCTTTTGCAGAGGAACGGCGGTGATGGGGTCAACCAGATAATTCAGCCATGGGGTGCTATAGGGGGTGGTCATGTCAGCCGCGCACCCGTCGATAAATCACCATCCCGATAACCGCCAGAATCGGGCCAAGAACCAGCGCAAAAAATAACCGCTCGGCTTGGTTCAGGTCAGCCACGTTGAGCAGGCTTAACATCCCGTAGGCCAGCCCTGCCCCCAGCACAAATAAAAAGAAAATCACCAGCCCTAAGAGCGCTCCCTTTTGCAGCGCGGTGGTATCCAATGGTTCTTGCATAAGCCCCGACTCTTATTGTGACATGGCAAACTATTATATCGAGCCTGACGGGGAGAGCAAAGAGGCAAGCGGCGCGGACGGTCACAAACACATCGACCAACTCAACCCCAAAAGCGCACTTGTGCTATAGTGAAAATGATCGTTTTTAGGAGAAACAGCATGGCAGAACAAAAAACCAAACCCACCGAACAAGATGTTGAAGCATTTCTCTCTGCGATTGAAAACGACCAGAAACGGCAAGATGCGTTTGCTATCCTTCAATTGATGCAAGATGTTACGGGCGAATCAGCGCGGATGTGGGGGCCAAGCATGGTTGGTTTTGGCAGCTACCATTATCAATATGCCAGCGGTCACGAAGGCGATTCGTTTGTGACGGGGTTTTCCCCGCGCAAAGACAACTTTTCCCTGTATATCATGGGGGGCTTTGACCGCTACAGCGCACTTTTGGAAAAACTGGGCAAATTTAAAACCGGCAAAGCCTGCCTCTATGTGAAAAAATTAGCGGATATTGACCTTGAGGTGCTTCAGGAATTGGTCAAACAATCCACCGCATATATCGCCAACACCTACCCAGCAGCAAATGAGCCTCCAATGTGACTTCGCGTGAGCGTTAAGAGGATGAATTTGCAAGATATGCGCCACAGTTTGAGCCATCATCAAGGTGTACCTTAACACGCGCATCATAAAAGTAGGTCAATTCCCACAGTTTCCCACACTTTTTCCCATATTTTTCAAAACATAAGGGGTAAATGATGCGGCAAAACCCCGAAAGTGTGGGAAAGTGTGGGAATGGCACGATTCTCAAGGCCAACTTTTCAATCTGGCCTATTACATAGAATGGATAAATGCTTAATCCAACGGGGTATTGTTCAAAAAGGTCAGCAGCCAGTACGACGCGCCCTCCTGAGCCTCTTTTTGAAATTCGGGGGCGACCTTGTGCGAAATATCCCACCATGTCAGCGCCCGACACAACGCGGTCAATTGATGGGTCACAGGTAAAATTTCAAGGAGTTTTTCATACGGCACATCGGTTGTCCATTCGGCAAGGTAGGCATCGCGCAGCCGATCCAAAATCGGGGTATCCGCTTTAAAGATGAATTTGGCATAGCGCAGCATCATCAGCAAGGAAAAAAACGGGTGGGCAATCGCGCTTTCGCACCAATCAAAAAAACGATATTCCCCGTGTTGATAGCCAACATTGTTGGTATGAAAATCGTCGTGGTGCAGCGTTTCAGGAATGGCAAGTTCAGCGGCCTGTTCGCATAATTTTTCAAGGGTTGGCAGATAAGCAGGCAAGCGGGCAAAATCGGCTTCGGTCAGCCCGTCCTCATGCCCGATGAGCGCGGAATCCTGAATGATTTGCTGGTACAGCGCGGGTAATTTTGCGAAGCGTCTGTCCGCCACACCCAACCGGAGCAACGCTTCGCGGTGGGGAAGTGCCGCCTGCTGCAATCGCGCATACTGCCGCAGCAACGCATCCCACAGAGATAAATTTTTATCCTCGTTGGACAAACTACGAACGGTTGCGCCTGCGTCCGCCATGAGCAGACAGTGATTGGATTCATCCACTGCCACAATTTGGGGAAGGTCGGATGGAAACCATGTGGCGAGGGCTGCCGTTAAAGGGACTTCATAGGCAAATGGCGCGGTACACATTTTGAGAAAATAGCGTTTTTCAGGTGTTTGCACCAGAAAAACACGCCCGGTTGCCCCGTTACGAACTTCCTCCAGCGTCGGGTTTTCAAGGGGGAGGGTCTGGTGAATCCAGTCGAGATCACGCATCTTCAAAAATGTCTTTTATTGACAAAACAAAATCCGGTAAGAGCGGTGTTGTCAGGGTTTGGTCAAGGGTATAAGTTGTGACTGTGCCAGCAGGGGTATAGACCCGCACTTGCTGTTCATCGGGATACACCTGCCAGACTTCTTGTACCCCTGTACGAAGATAATCCGCCAATTTTTCTTCGATGTCTTTTTTCTTTTCCGAAGGCGAGATGACTTCAACCGCTAAATCGGGCGCTTGGTAATAATATTTATCGCGTTCTTCGGTTTTGACCCGCGCCGCGCTGACAAAGGAAACATCGGGCAAACGCATTGTGATAATATTTTGTGGATCACCTTCTAGGACAAAGGTGACATCGGCTGGATAAACACGCCCTAATTTATGCTCCCGCGCAAAAAGTTTCAGATGAACTAAAATATTTCCGGCAATAATGCCATGCCTTTCCCCCGTCACTTCAACCTCCACCCACTGTCCATGCGCGACTTCGCGGATAATATCCTGTGCTTCCAAGCGTTCAACCGTTTCGGCGGTAATAACCTGCGTGAGGGTGGTCATCGCTGCTGCCTTCTCTTATGAGTGCCACTAGGAATTATTTTATCAGAAAAGGCGGCGAGTGGTGCCGCCTGTGCTTTACATCTCGTGTTTCGGGCGCAAATAGACAAACCAGTACACCGCCCCGACCATAATAGCCCCGCCAAAAATATTCCCCAGCGTAACAGGCAGCAGATTGTCCAACAGGAAATTGCCCCATGTCAGGTTGCTGACATCAAGGCCGGTTTGGGTCACAAAATCGCCATCAAAATCTTTGATAAACAGGGCAATCGGCACAAAATACATATTCGCTACACTGTGTTCAAAACCCGCCGCCACAAACGCGGTAATCGGGAAAATAATCGCGGCGATTTTATCGAGGGTGGTGCGTGCGCTGTAGGTCAGCCAGACCGCCAAACATACCAAGCCGTTGCACATGATTCCCAGCGCCAGCGCCTGCCCGAAATCCAGCGAGACTTTTGCCACCGCAATTTTTAATACCGCTTCGCCAATCGCGCCTTCATGAAAGGTATATTGTTTGGTGAAATACATCAGCAGCGCGGTCACGACTGAGCCGACAAAATTCCCCAGATACACGATTGTCCAGTTCCGCAGGAGTTTTTGCAGCGTAATTTTGCGGCTAACCCACGCCATGATGATTAAATTGTTGCCCGTGAACAGTTCCGCCCCGCCGACCACGACCAGCACCAGCCCCAGACAAAACATCAAGCCCATCAGCAAACGCATGATGGCATAGGGCATTTCGCCCGTTGCAACAATCGTGGCGGAAATGGCACCGAGCGCAATAAACGCCCCCGCCAGCACCGCCAGCATAAAGGTTGTCACCCCGTCTAATTGCGATTTTTTAATGCCGATGCTCTCTGCGCGTTGGGCAATTTCGGGGGGAAGGAGTGAATCAAAAGATTGTTCTGCCATACAAAGTCTCCAAATGATTTTCTTGATTCTAACTTTTGGGTGATTTTGACAGACGTGAGCAAAAGCACAAGTTTTGGTATCATAGTGCTATGGAAATTGGACATTTTGCTGAAACAACGACCACCGTCACAGAAAACCTTACGGCGCGGGCGATGGGCAGTGGTAGCTTGGAAGTGTTTGCTACCCCTGCCCTGATTGCGCTCATGGAAGCAGCAGCGTGCGCGGCGCTTGCTCCCCATCTGATGGAGGGTCAATCCAGCGTGGGGGTGGAAATTCAGGTCAAGCATCTTGCCGCAACCCTACTCGGAAAACAGATACGGGCAAGGGCTGAAATCACCGCGATAGAGGGGCGGAAAATTAGCTTTTTTGTGCAGGCATGGGATGACCATGACTTGATTGGCGAAGGCACACACCAGCGCGTCTTGATTGAGGTGAGCCGCTTTTTGAAGAAAGTGGCGGAAAAAGGATAGAATAGCCATATCTCATTCTGTAGGGGCGTAACGTGGCAACCAGCGATATTGTCAAAAATATTTTCAAAGAACTCAACGACAGCGAAGTCGCATTTTTTATCCAATCTTCGCGTCAACAGTCCTACCCCGCCAATTACAAGGTGTGTACCGAAGATGCGCTCGAAGAAGTGTTTTATGTGATTCTGGATGGCGAAGTCACGATTCTAAAACAGCTTAATGAAAGCGGCCCCAAAACCCATCTCGAAACCAAAATCACGGGGGATTGTTTTGGCGAAATGGCGCTCCTCACTGGCAATCCGCGCAGCGCCGATGTCATCACCACCCAGCCAAGCACCTTTTTGGAACTCGATTTAAAATCCTTCTTGGAGATGGTGCGACTGAATGCGAATTTTATGCTGCATATGCGTCAATTGACCAGCCGCTACAAATTGAATCACTCACGCACCCGCCAAACCCAAAATGTCCACAAGGTCGATTTAAAATCTGTGTTCATCAGCCATTCGCGGCGCAATTCGGATGATGTGCTGCTGCTGATTGCCGATTTACAAAAACAGATTGAGGAGTCGAATATTTCGCTGTGGCTTGACCAGACGCACATTCCGGCGGGCGAACGCTGGGACAAGGCCATCGAAAAGGCGCTCGAAGATGCGGCAGCCATGCTCCTGGTACTCACGGAGGACGCGATTAAGTCCGAAAATGTGAACAACGAAATTGCCTACTGTCTGGACGAAAAAAAGCCGATTATTCCAGTGATGAAAGAAGCCTGTAAGCTGCCTTTGCGCCTCCGCAGTGTCAATTATATTGATTTTGTGAATCAGCCCTACGAAAAAGCGCTGGCACGTACCATCGAAGCATTGAAAAAAATCTGAGGCCAACCATGACCCACCCAATTACCGATGGTCTACCCTGAGACACAGGAACGCGAGGTTAATTTAGCCGATGGAACAGCACAAACATACCCAAGCAATATGAAAGTGCTAGTGGGTGACTTGTTGCCCGATTTTGAATTTGAGAGAACAAGTGTATTGAGTAAGCCTACTTTTCTTGCGTCATTTCACCGTTACCAGTTGTCCATTTAGGGCCTGCATCAAAATCAGGATCGGTATGCTCTGCTAAGCCTGCCAGCTTATAAAAAGCCACACGAAGACGATTTTCATAGATTTCACGTTTACGACTGTCCCAATCTGCATCAGTGTAATCGCGTGTCAAATTCACGATCCGTTCGATTTCTTCAAGAATATCCTTATCTACACATAAACGAACTGCATGATGATGAATCTGAATCAATCGTTCTTTAATGTCCTCAGCAGAATCTAATCCGAGTAACAATTTCACTCTGAACAGCCTGCAATCGCTAGCAAACCAAAAAACTGACCCTAACCTATCCCATCGGATACCCCCTGCGGGCGCATCTCGTTTCGCTACCTGTGAAATTCCTAATTGTTTTCTGAGTGTTGTAACAAGTTTTTGCAATTCTTGTTCGTAATGGTCACGAATATCAATCCGTTGGATACCCATCAGACTTAGCATCGCTGTGTTTTTTTCATCTCCAGCTGCAAGAATAGGATAAATACGGAGATCATGTATCTTGCCAAATTCAATTTCTTTGGCAACCCATTCTGACTCGGCAGCCTCAGGCGAAAGCAAGACCACGAGACAGGCAGCTTCTTTAATTGCATTTTGGATTGATTTTTGCCAGCTTGGTACGCCGGGCGCTAATTCTCCTTCATCTACCCATACTTGCAACCCATTGGATTGAAAATACGATTTTATAAATCGCATAATCCATACATCTTTGCGACTGTAGCTCATAAAAATGTGAGACATGGTATTTATTCTCAGTAAATTTCTGAGTTTGGATTATACTGAATAGGTAAGACGATGACGAAAAATAACAATGATAATTCAGGGTCAAATACTGCAAGTCAAACCTAAGTTTTCTGGACACCACACTTATTGCAGAGGAGAGTTTATATTTGATGCACGGAAAGCAATTACTTACTATAATCTTCTTAAAGAAGTAATACCAAAAATTCACCTTCCATGGGACATTAGATTAGATAAGAAAGGTCTGCGTGTACTTGTTTTGAGTATCCAGTCGCCTATCTCTAGTAATGTCATTGATCTTACGGGATTACACTTTTTGGTGGCAGATTTGCTCGATATAGAAATGCTATTCCCAGAGCTCGAAGTCAATCCGTTCATGGCATTTTGTCCTGATTGCTGCCAATGGTGGGAAAGCATCTCTATCTATCGAGAGGAGTGGTACTATTGGAAGGGGCCACGCTATGCAGGGGGTGGACGTGCTTATTATTGTTTCAAGAGGCATCAACTTTTTACTGTACAAGATTGGATTTCGTAAATAATTAGACTTTCACCAAATTTCACAATACACCCCGTCGCCTAAACCCGCTATAGTTTTCTGGACTATTGCGGAGAACTTGCACCCATGCCCCAACGCACCGATCTAAAAACAATTCTCGTCATTGGTTCTGGCCCCATTGTCATCGGGCAGGGCTGCGAATTTGATTACAGTGGTACGCAAGCCTGTAAGGTGCTGCGTCAACATGGCTATCGGATTGTGCTGGTTAATTCCAACCCCGCCACAATTATGACCGACCCCGATTTTGCCGATGTGACCTATGTAGAACCTCTCACGCCGGAGATTTGCGAACTCATCATCGAAAAAGAACGTCCCGATGCCATCTTGCCAACCGTCGGCGGGCAAACGGGGTTGAATCTGGCGCTGGCGCTGCATAAACGCGGGGTGCTGGAAAAATACAGGATTGAGATGATTGGCGCAGCGTGGGAAAGCATCGAACTGGCAGAAGACCGCGAATTGTTCAAGGTCGCCATGCTGGAAATCGGGTTGAAATGTGCGCCAAGTGAGGTTGTCGGCAAGGTGGAAGATGCGCTGACGGCAGCCGAAAAAATTGGCTATCCGGTGCTGGTACGGCCTTCGTTTACACTCGGTGGGTCGGGCGGTGGGGTGGCCTACAATGCGGATGAACTCCGCATAATTGCCGATCGAGGGATTCGGCTGAGTCCGGTGGGAACGGTTCTCATCGAAATGAGTCTGCTCGGCTGGAAAGAATATGAACTCGAAGTCATGCGCGATGGCTACGGGAATTTCGTCGTCGTGTGTACGATTGAAAATCTTGACCCGATGGGCGTGCATACCGGCGACAGCATTACGGTTGCGCCTGCTCAAACGCTGACCGACAAAGAACTGCAACGCCTGCGGAATATGGCAAAACAGGTCATTGATCGGGTTGGGCTTTCAACAGGCGGAGCGAATGTCCAATTTGCGGTGAATCCGGCGGACGGCGACGCAATTGTCATTGAGATGAATCCGCGGGTGTCGCGTTCGTCCGCGCTGGCGAGTAAAGCGACGGGCTTTCCGATTGCGAAATTGGCGGCACTCGTGGCGGTTGGATTTACATTGGATGAAATTCCGAATGATATTACCCGCGTCACCCCCGCCAGTTTTGAACCTTCGCTAGATTATGTGGTGGTAAAAATCCCGCGCTGGAATTTTGAAAAATTTAGCGGAGTGGATGCCACGCTTGGGCCTCAAATGAAAGCGGTGGGCGAAGTCATGGCAATCGGGCGGACTTTCCCGGAAGCGCTGCAAAAAGCGATTCGTTCGCTGGATATTGGCATGACGGGGTTTGGCAGTATCCTCAAGGAAGCACCCGCCGAAACACTGAAAATTCCCACCGCGCAACGTTTATATCAGGTGGCAGCTGCCTTGTATAATGGCACGCCCCTCCAAGAAATTGAGGAAACAACACGGTTTGATGGCTGGTTTGTGCAGCAAATGGCAGACATCATCCATATTCAGCATATTATCGCGGATAAAAAATTAACGCTGGAACGCCTCGATAAAGCGGATTTCCTCAAACTTAAACGCTATGGCTACAGCGACGCGCACCTTGCCCAGTTATTGAATGCGGATGAATTGATGATTCGGGCCTATCGCAAGCAGTTGGGCGTGCAGGCCAATTATTATCGGGTGGACACCTGCGCGGCGGAATTTGAAGCCTTCACGCCGTATTTGTATTCGACTTATGAAGAGGATGATGAAGCGAATCCCACCGATAAACAAAAAGTGCTGGTGTTGGGGGGCGGGCCAAATCGCATCGGACAAGGGATTGAGTTTGATTACTGCTGCGTTCATGCGTGTTTTTCCCTGCGCGAACTGGGTTATGAAGCCATCATGGTCAATTGTAACCCCGAAACCGTCAGCACCGATTACGACACGGCAGATAGATTGTATTTTGAACCGATTACCGCCGAAGATGTCCTGAATATTGTGGACAAAGAACAGCCCGTCGGGGTGCTGATTCAATTTGGCGGGCAGACTCCCCTCAATATTGCGGCGAAATTACACGAGGCGGGTGCGCCTATCTGGGGAACTTCGGTAGACACAATTGATTTAGCCGAAGACCGCCAGCGTTTTAATGCCCTGATGCGCGAATTGCATATTCCGCAGCCCAACGGCGCAACCGCCCTGACCCGCCGCGAAGCCATTCAAGCTGCCGCGAAGGTGGGTTACCCTGTGCTGGTGCGTCCGAGTTATGTGCTGGGGGGACGCGGCATGGCGATTGTGTTTGATGAAACCGAGTTGACCGCCTGGCTGGATAAAAATATCGAATTTAGCGGGCATCCGGTGTTGATTGACCAATTTTTGGATGATGCCTTTGAAGTCGATGTGGACGCGCTGTGTGATGGACATTATGTGACCATCGGCGGAATCATGCAGCACATTGAGGAAGCGGGCGTGCATAGTGGCGATTCGGCATGTGTGCTGCCGCCCTATAAAATCAGCTACTATCACCTTGATATTATGCGCGATTATACACGGCGGATCGGGCGGGCATTGGGGGTGAAAGGGTTGTTTAACATCCAATTTGCCATTGCCGACGAAGTGGTCTATGTGCTGGAAGTCAATCCGCGTGCCAGCCGCACCGTCCCCTATGTCAGCAAAGCGACTGGCAAACCGCTCGCTCAGTACGCGGTGCAAATTGCGGCAGGTAAAACCCTACAGGAAATCGGTTTCATTGAAGAACCGGATGTGGATGGTTTTTTCGTCAAAGAAGCGGTGCTGCCGTTCCAGAAATTCCCCGGCGTGGAGGTGCGGCTTGGCCCGGAAATGCGCTCGACAGGCGAAGTGATGGGACACGCTTCGACTTTTGGTCATGCCTTCGCCAAAGCACAAATCGCGGCGGGGATGAATTTGCCCTTGCAAGGGACGGCCTTTATCAGCGTCAATCCCTATGACCGGGGAAATGTGGTCAAAATTGCTCAGGATTTGCACCGTGCCGGATTCAAACTGCTGGCGACACGCGGCACGGCGCTCTGGTTGCATGAATTCGATTTGCCTGTTGAACAGGTGAATAAGGTGAGTGAGGGGTCGCCGCATGTGGTGGATTTGATTCGGGCGGGGGAAATTCACCTGATTATCAACACACCACGCGGCGGACAAGCCCATTCCGACGGGAATCTCATTCGGGGGGCGGCGCATACCTATGGTGTGCCACTGGTGACAACCCTCAGCGCGGCGATGGCAACCATACAGGCGATCAAAATGCTGCAAAAAAATCCGTTGAAAGTGCGGAGCTTGCAGGAACATCATGGGTTGGCATAAGGAATTGCTAAAAAGTTATAAAAATCTGAAGTTAGGCTCTGATTAGGCGCTTTTTAGGCGGTTATCAAAATATGATGTGCGTATTCAGTCAAACATCTAAGGAAGGTAACAACAATGAAGCGTCTCATTATGCTCACTCTCGTACTCTTGCTCATGGCTGGACACACCGCCGCCCAACGTCCCGATGGCCCGGATGAACCCCAACGCCCCGCTGAACTCATCACGCCACAAAGCAATAACATGACGTTCCGATACTGCGTCCAATGGGGCGAGTATACCGAATTTTGCTCGCATGGCTCAGACCAAGTACAGCATATTCTTCTATCCACCGGGGCTATTCTCTCGACCACGTTACTGGTTGAATTCAATCCTGCGATGCCTTGCCCAGCCGGCACCTTTTTTATAGACTGGGTAGACTTAGCAGCATATGAGTTCCAGAAAGTTGCCTATTATCTCGGCTTCTCTGGCGAAGATGCGCGGTGCATCGCTTAAGTTGCGGCGGCAGGTGCGGTCAACGGCCTGCCGCACCCTTTTTTATTGTGCGGTTAGGGGTTATTTGCATGAATATCCTAGATTACGATGAGAATTGTCCACGTACAGTGGAAGAAGTCGCAAACATATTAATTGGGGAGTTAAGCGACACATCAAAAACCGACATACGAAAAATTCCAGTTCGTCGGTTTGCATCGGGAGAACTGCATATGACGCTTGGGTTACATATTAGAAACAGATGGCTGTGGGGTAGGGAATGCCATGACTTGATTAAGGATATAACAACCCAAGATAAAATGGCTGCTTTATGGGTGGATAGTATGTCCGCCGTCATTATCGAAAAAGTATGGGAGTTGCTTCAAGTCGATAGCCCACGGTGGATTAAAATGAGAAATTGGCTTTTTATATGGATATTTTACCTTTTGAATAAGTGTTCTGTAAAATATTCTTGAAGATACCTACAAAATTTTCATAAGTGGAGAAAGGTTACAATCGAACTATCACGAGCCATACCCCTCATAACTCCAAATTACTGCTATGGTTATACTTATCAGCTACCTTTTTCGGGTAAAATGGAGAGTGCATGGAGGGAAAACAACATGCCATATCCATTTCAGGTTGGAAATCTGCGGTGTATTGCGCTCAACGACCAGTATAAACCGATGACCCTCGAAGGGGCATGGGATATTTTTTCAGCCGTCCCCCGCCCAGCCATCCAAACCGCCTTTGAGAATCAGCATGAGGTTGAACGCGCTTTTTGTTATAACCCCCTGTATATTGCAACACATCATCTGTTGATTGATGCGGGTCTGGGGGAAACAGCGGACAGGGGCAATCAGACCGTGAATGAGCTGGCGCAAGTGGGCATTTCGCCACAAGAAGTTCGCACGGTTTTGATTACCCACGCACACGGCGACCACATCAACGGTTTGGGCGATGCCAACGGAGCGCGGATTTACCCCAATGCCCGTTATTTCATCGGCAAACGGGAATGGGAGTATTGGATGGGCAAAGAAGCCGATTCTCATTATCCGGCGGAACAAATGGCTGACCGCCGCCACAGACTCCGTATCATCGAAGGTGATGTCACGTTCATCGAACCCGGCGATGAAATTGTGCCGGGTGTCACAGCGATTGAAGCCTATGGACACACGGTAGGGCATTTGGCGGTGATCGTGGAATCGGCGGGGGAAAAATTGCTGCATCTCGCAGATGCCGCCCATGTCCTGATGCAATTGACGCATCCCGATTGGTCGCCACAATTTGACCGTCTGCCAGACCTGTCGCCTGTCACCCGTCGGCGCTTGTTTCAACTCGCCGCAGAGGAGCAGATGAAAGTGTATGCCTATCATTTTCCGTTTCCGCCTCTGGGATATATCAAAGCACAAGATGAAACATTCGTCTGGCAAACTATCTAAGGAGAACTGATGAATCACCGTTTTCAGGTAGGAGATTTAAAATGTATTGCGTTTACCGAAGGGGAACGCCTCAGCGAATGGGAAGCGGCCAAAAATTTTTTCTTCAACGCGCCGGAAGATGAACTGCGGGTGTTGTTTGATGCGCGTCCCGAAAATCAACGCCGATTTAGCTTAAACCCCCTGTATATTGAAAATTTCGGCTTATTGATTGATACAGGCAACGGGCTGGCCTCCGAAAAACCCCGTCGGGTGATGAGTCAGATGCAGGAAATTGGCATCGCGCCGAAAGCAGTCCAGGTGATTTTTATTACCCATGCCCATCCTGACCATATTGGCGGATTGGTGGATGAATCGGGTGGATTGGCTTTCCCGAATGCGCGGTATGTGATGGGGCAAAAAGAATGGGATTTCTGGATGCACGAAGCTGCCGGACTCCCCGAAGATTATTTAAAAATGATCCGTCAAACCCTCTCACAGATGGAAGGTAACCTCACGCGGATTGCGCCGGAGGATGAAATTGTTAGCGGGATTCGCGCAGTGGAGGCATTCGGGCATACACCGGGACATCTGGCGGTCTTAATCGAATCCGCAGGCGAAAAACTATTGCACATGGTGGACACCGCCCACACCCTGATTCAACTTTCTCGCCCGGACTGGTCGCCCCATTTTGATGTACAAAAAGAGCTGTCGCCCGTCACCCGTCGGCGCTTGTTTAAGAAGGCTGCCGATGAAAATTTGCGGGTGTATGCCTATCATTTCCCCTTTCCGGCAGTAGGGCGCATCCGCCAAACTGAAAACGGGTTTGAATGGCATTTTGACGGATAAAATTCAGGATTTCGTGAAACCATCGGGTGTTCATCCGCCTGACGAAAAAAGTTGGTGTTCTTTTTGACCTGCCAAAACCAACTTCTAACGCACTTACAACCCTTTATTCGCTTGCGAGAACAGAAAATATGTTCTACGATAATTCCAGAGTAAAAAGGAATGTGGTGATGTCGTTGAGTCAGGAAGAACGGGAACTCATTGCCCTGCTGCGTTCACACGATGAACGGGCGCAGTTCACCTTGATTCAATTTATCCGCCAATGGCTGGTAGAGGATGAACTTTACGGTTTATCGACGGATGCAGAAGCCCGTTTTAGCGCATCCAACAATCGGCGGCGCTGGTCATCGGAACGCGCCAAACGCAGCGCCAAAACTGCTTCACGTTCTAAGGGCGACAAGTCCGACATGGAAGCGGGGCCACGGTCATCCACCAAACCCAAGAGATAATCGGCAGACACGCCAAAAATTTCAGCCAATTTTGCTAAGGCTCTGCCGCCGGGGATGTTCAAACCACTTTCATATCGGCTGATGGCTTTGCGTTCTAAATCGGCACGCTGGGCAAGTTCAAGCTGCGTGAGATGATTTTCAATGCGAAGTTCGCGTATCCGTTCGGCTGTAACATTCATGGCATCGTCAATTTCTTTTTGCCCCTTCAGTATAGCATAAATGTTCCGATTTTGGGCAACTTTCCGTCGAGATAGGCAGGGGATGGGTCACAGACCCACCCATACAATGATTGAAAGACTTCCATCCAAATGGGCTGGCGGGTTATTGTTCCCAGTTCATGAGGAGCTTGGCGGTTTCTTCGGAATGCCCCGATTCATCGCGTACCATATCCTCCAACTGCACCATCAAGCCCTTGTCGCCAAAGGCTTCCGCCATTTTTGCCCGTTCGGTGTAGCCCACCACGGCTTTTTGTTCTGCCGCAAGAATGGCTTGCAGCATCTCTTTGGCGGTGCTGGCTTCGGGGACGGGGTGCGGTTGGGTGGTCGGATTACCGCCGAGCGCAGCGATTTTACCCGCTAAAAATTGGGCGTGCAGCATTTCATCGGCAATTTCGGCTTGCATAAATTGCACCAACTGAGGACGGTAGGGGCCGGTGACTTTGGCGGAATAGGTCAGGTATTGAATAATCGCTTGGAGTTCGCCAGCTAAATCATCGTTTAAAGCATTGATGAGTGTTTGTTTGTCCATGTTCTAAGATGCTCCTGTGTTTACACCCATTGTAACCCTCAGCAAATCACCCGGCTACAAAGCATAGGCGATTCTAAGACTCTGCCAATGTCTCGTTTAAAAATTGAGCCATTTCCGCGTCATTTTCACGCAGCCATTCGATAGCTTGAGGGATGGCATCAAAAAAACGGATTCTTAAGCCGACCATCCGGGCAAAAACACTCATGATGGTGGACACCATTGAATTTCTCCCGCAGATGAGCCGTAGTCCTAATTTCGGAGAGTCAAATTGACGGTAGAGGTAGAAAAATTCGCGCATATTGACCGGGAAAATTTCGACTTTTTCCATGTCAATCAGCACATAGACGCTTTTAGGCTGCGGTTCTGCAAGGAGATAGGCTTGGCTAAAAACACCTTTTATATCTTCCACGCGCACTTCGCCAGCATGAGTCACGAGCAGCAGGCGTGGTTCATAGTACCATTCAATCCGAGAGGGCATGAAGTTGTCCTTTAGGCGCGAAATGATAAATTATGCCACAAATCATTCCCCCCCTCACCCTCTTCCACAAGGAGCGTTAGCAACCTCATTGTTTTATCCATTACAGCCTATACAGACTGTCTCCCATAGAAAAATATTGCACCTAAAGCGCGTTATTGCAAGAGATTAGCGGCAAATTTCTAATTTTTGGGCAATTTTCTCATCCGATTGGCAGAGCCAGCTTGCAGCGTCCTCATAGGTTTCAAAAAAATGACACTCAATGTTCACGACACGGCTGAGGTGTGTCACAAGGATACGCAGTGACCCGCTTTGCCCAATCACCAAACGAGCGCCAATCTGTTTGAGACGCTCTTGTTTATAGATTTGCCCCAGCGCCCGCACATTAAACGGGAAGTGTCCAACCGCGTTCATATCGACCATTAAATAGACCTTGTGGGAAAGATACGCGGTTAAATGTTGAATCCGAAGATGTGCCTGCTCAATTTCCTCAAGCGTGACATCTTCAGAGTAGCGGAGTTGCAAAACATGCGGTTCAACATACCATTCCACTGCAAACATGACCACACCTCAACCATCTGTACAGAGTATAGAGTTTATTTTAGGTGTGTGCAATGTTTGTATAATGTTTGAACAAAATTTGCTAAATCATTCTCCGGTTATTTAACAGAGGGACGAGCGCGGGATCGTGAAGTTTAAGCCAGTCAAGCGCATCGGCGAGTTCATCAAAGAAATGCACGCTCACCCCAAAAGCACGGGCAAATGTGTTGGCAATGAGATTCACCAACTCGTTACGCCCATACACAAGCCGCAAACGAATTTTGGGGTTGACATTCTGGGAAGTAACCGTGCGAAGTTCTCGAAAATTGGTCGGGAAAGACTCCGCTAAAGCAAAATCGACCAGTAGATAAATGCCGTGGGGAGCATCCTGAGTCAAGCGATTGCTAATTTCTACCGCATTTAGGATGTCTTGTATGGAGGTATGGTCAGAATAGACGGACTGCAAAATATATGGCTCAAGATACCATTGAACTGAAACTGGCAAATTAGAAGAACCTCAATCAACGAAGCGTTTGATAATCCGCAATGGGGCGCGGTAGATTTTGTAGCCAAGTTGTTGAGACTTCTACACCATGCACATTAATATAGATGTAGTTTATTCATTTGAACAGTAAAAAAATAGTAAAAGTCTCACTATAATTCCTTAACAATTTTATCGTAACTTAGCCACTGTGTAGGATAAGATTCAGGCTGTTCCCGATTTCGAAAAATCGTTGTGGCTATGAATCAAATTGGAACAGCGAGCAGCCCCCGTCCAGCGTTAAAATCGAACCGGTCATGTAATCGGCGTGCGGACTGGCAAGGTACACCACCGCCTGCGCGATTTCCTGCGGGGTGCCGGGTTCGCCCAAGGGAATGACTCTGGCAACCCGCGCTGCATATTGGGGTTCTTCGACCAATTGTTTGCCCGCCAAGCCCGCCTTGACGATACCCGGCGCAACCGCATTGACCGTGATGCCATACACCGCTAATTCGCGTGCCATCTGTTTGACCAGCATATTCACACCCGCTTTGCTAACCGTGTAGGCGGTAATTTCAGGCCAAGGGATCTGGGCGACCCAGCTAGAGGTAAAAATGATTTTGCCCTTGATGCCCTGTTCAACCATCACCCGCGCCGCCGCCTGCCCCACGTTAAAACAGCCTGTCAAATTAATATCGAGGTGCTTTTGCCAATTTTCTTGGCTGATTTGTAGGAAGGGGGCCGAGTTCACAATCCCTGCATTGGAGCAGACAATATCCAAACTACCAAATTCTTTTAAAATCGCTTGAATCGCTGAATCGACCTGTGCGCGTTGGCTGACATCAACCTGCTGATATAGGCTGCGGCCTTGAAGCACGCTCAGGCGGAGGGCTGCGGCTTGTGCGTCGGGTAAATCCCAGAGGA
Organism: uncultured Anaerolineae bacterium; assembly: GCA_964639245.1. Taxonomy (GTDB): domain Bacteria; phylum Chloroflexota; class Anaerolineae; order Aggregatilineales; family J027; genus SB15. Next base: position 21,134 of record CAZXCU010000003.1, on the reverse strand, counting down.
CGACGGTTGCGCCCGCTTGCGCCAACTGCACTGCCATCGCATGGCCTAAATCGCCAATTCCACCCGTGACAAGGGCAATTTTGTCTGTTAGCATCGTCTCTCCTTACTTACTTTTTGTCTACCGTTTTTGTGTCAAAAGAAACTTCCTTCCGATTACTTTCTTAAGTAGGCTGTTATTAGACGGCATTGTTGTATCGAAAGGAAGCCGGGCATGATTCCCCAGGACCATAACCTCAGCGAACGCTGGCAGGTACGCATTGTTTTAACGCTCATTTTACTGGGACTGCTGTTTTTCACCCAGTTGTCCAATTCCGCCGTGACCATCGCCTTGATTGTCGGCTATGTGCTGACCCTGATTGCCTTCGATTTGTGGCTGCGAAGCGCCCTCGATAAGGATTTTTAACGCGGAGACCCCCCATCCCTTCCCCCGTAACACAGAGGAAGGGTGTATGTTTCCCTCCCTACAATGTGGGGAGGGACAAAGGGTGGGGTTAGGGATGGCTGTTTATCCCCCCGCCTCTTCGGTGGCTTCAGCCGTCGCTTCGGGTTCAGCTTCTACCGGAGCCGCCTCCCCTACCGCCTCCAATACCTTGACCGCCTCCGCAGCAAAGGCTGGCAGCGACTCATTCGGAATTTCGGAGGTCATTTCCACTTCGACCAGCGATGTTCCGTTGACCTGTAAAAGCCCTGCCGAGGCGATGAGTTGACTGCTGGCAAAGGTATTCGGCGCAGGCAACTCGGATTCTTCTGACCCACCGGACACACTGTAACTCAATGCCCCTTCGCGCTGGGCTGCCAGACGGGCATTGTAGTAGGCGGTCATGGCTTCTGCTGAATCGAACACGAGATAGGTCACATATAAATCCGCGCCGTCGGTCTGGTACAAAATTTTCGCACCGCGTCCGTCGGGAATTTCGGTCAAAATTTCGGGGTCACGGGTCACCCGCCGCGCCCAAGTCACATCCCCCGCCTGAATTTCATCCGGCAGGGCGGCAATAATCGCTTCGACCTGCTGCGGTTTGGTGTCGGGGGTGGCAAAGGTGGTAATACCTGCTTCGAGCAGATTCAATGCCTGTTGTGCCAACGGAACGAGTGGATTGCCGGAAGTGCTGGAGAAGGCTTCAACATAGACTTCGACAAAATAAATTTCCTGCACCTGCATCAGGGCGTAAGAGCCGTACAAGCCCGACCCGAACATATTGGGCGCGGGGAAATTCTGGTTGGGGTTGCCCACCGCCACCGATTCGCGGATGCCAAACATTCTATCAAAGTGGGCTTTGGCATCGTCCGCGCTGTTAAATACGCCGAAGGTGACATTGGCCTGCCCGCCGATTTGCTCGGTAAAAAAGACCTTGCCCGCCACCCCGTTCTGGATATTGACAGGGGTTTCGACTCCGCGTGCATTGTCCTTGCGCCACTGCACGGCCCCGGCGGTGACTGTATCTGGCACTTCTGCCAGAATCGTCGCCAACTGCGCTTCAACCCCCGTCAGGGCGGCAGGTTCTTCGCTGACCCCTTCAGGGAGCGGAGTCGGGCTAGGGCTGGGGGTAAAGGTGGGAGTCGGGGTTAGCGTGGGGGTAACATCCAAATCCTCCGGCGCACGTCCCACCCGGTCACACGCACTGACCACCAAAATAATAAGTACCAAGAGGAGCAGCAAGCTCCATTTTATATTGAACCGTTGCATGATTTATTCTTCCTCAGCGCTGACCAGCCGCAGACGTTCCGGCAGTTCGCCGTGCATGACCATATCCGCCACTTCTTCTTCGGACACATCCTGTTTACGGAAATCACCCACCTTGCGCCCGTGACTGATGATAGTGAAGCGGTCTGCCACGTCATGAATTTGCCCGATATTGTGTGAAATGAAAATTACGCCCATCCCTTTGGCTTTGGCAGCGCGGGTATATTCAATCACCTTGCGTGTTTCGCCTACCGACAGGGCAGAGGTCGGTTCGTCCAGAATGAGGAGTTTTTTGCCAAAATAGACCGCCCGTCCGATGGCAATAGATTGCCGTTCCCCGCCGGACATCTTTCCGACTTCCTCATCGGCGTTACGGATGTGAATCCCCACATCCAGCAGGGCGGTACGGGATTCTTCCGCCATTTTCTTCAAATCCAGCAGTTGGAAAGGCCCGAATCGACGGGTTGGTTCGCGCCCCAGCCAGAAATTCCGCGCAATGCTCATCAATGGCACAAGGGCAAAGTCTTGATAGACCGTTTCAATGCCCAATTCACGCGCTACCTGCGGCGAACCGATGCTGACCGGTTTTTCCTCAAAATAAATCTGGCCTTTGGTGGGGGTATACACCCCGGTGAGCGTTTTGATGAGGGTGGATTTGCCCGCGCCATTGTCGCCCAACAACCCGACAATTTCGCCCCTATCGACGTGGAAATTGACCCCACTCAGCGCTTTGACATTGCCAAAATATTTATGAATGTCGCGCATTTCAACCAAATGTTGTTCCATAAAATTTTTATCCTGAACACTCGGACGGATAGCCTTTTCGCGGTGTGTATCCGTATTAAAAATTAAAGTTCTTCAACTGCTTGTCTGCACCTGTTGTTAGATGCGCCTCTTTTGGGAGACATATTGTGTCAAACCGTTACAGGGCGGGTCACAGACCACGCCCGTACAGGTTTATTGCTATGCCAAATCTTAGCGGTTGCGTTTGGACAGGTTGTTCAGAATCACCGCGATAATCATAATCGCGCCGACCACGCCCTGAAACATGCGCGAGTCCATCCCCACCAGCACCAAGCCCGTTTGCAGCATCCCGAAAATCAGCACCCCTAACATCGTGCCGATGATGCTGCCATAACCGCCTGTGAGCAGCGTTCCGCCAATCACGGTCATGGCAATCACTTCCAGTTCCCAAGTGTTACCTTTCAAGGGGTCAACACCGGGGTTACGCGCCACTTCAAAAATGGCGGCGACCCCGGTCAGGAACGAAGTCAGCACAAAGTTCTGGACTTTCACGCGGTTGGCGTTAATCCCCTGTGCGCGGGCAGCCCCGATGTTCCCCCCCACCGCAAAAACCGAGTTGCCATAGCGGGTGTTCATCAAAATAATCTGGAAAATGATGACCAGCACAATCCACCAGACAATCGCCATGCGGAAGTTGGCATCGCGGGGGATGCTCACAGTAGTGGCAATGCCGGTCAGATCGGTAAATTCATCCAGCACCGGGCGAATCGGTTCGGTGACATCTTCCAGCGTAAACGCCCAGCGTCCGTTGGCGACATCAAAAAAGCCTACCTGCAAATTGTTATCGAGCCGTTCGGCATGATAGGCCACCACCAAACCCAACCAGACCAGCACCACCACCAGCAGCGCAATCGTCACCACCAGCCGCGCCGCCGAAAGAACAATCATCAGCGTGCCGAAGGGTTTGTTGCCCTTTGCATCTTCTTCGCGCATTTTGCGGTAATGGCGTAAATATTGCGGGGTGAGGTAATAAATGAGATAGGCAACGGTCACAATCGCCACCAGCACGGGCAGAATGATGAAAACGCGGTTGATATAGAGTTGGGGGAATTCGCTGTAATAATCACGGTAGCGCAAAATCCGCCCGCCCGCGATTGTCACCAGCACCACCGCACGATAAGCAAAAAGTGTCCCTAAAGTCACAATGAAGGACGGAATCCGCGTGGTAATGAGCAGCATCCCGTTGACAAAACCGAGAAAACTCGCCACCGCCAGCGCAATGACCGCCGACACTACCACCGACTGCGCTTCATAGAAAATCGTGCCTTCGGTCATGCTAATCATGAACACCATGGAGGCTGCCCCCAGCACCGACCCCACCGAGAGGTCAAATTCGCCGGAAATCATCAAAATGGTGATGCCGATTGCCATGATGCCTTTGGTAGCGTTGTTACTGAGGACGGACGCAATCGAGGTGGGTTCTAAAAAGAGATGGGTTGCCATGCTAAAGCCCATCAAAATCACCACAAACCCGATAATCGCACCCGCGCTGGGGGATTCCGCCAGTTGAATGCTAATCTGGCGCAGGGGGGTATGTTCATGCCCGCGTGTCACCTGCATATAGATGAACACCGCCGGCACGAGAATCACCAACCCCACAAAAAAATTCAGGTAACTAAAATTGTCCAGAAATTCGCTGTACTGGGTCGCACTCAGCACGGCATAATTATCCACCACCAAGCCGGCGATGATAAAAATAAAGGCCATCCACTGCGCCCACTTGTTCGCTACTGGCTCATTGGTCGCCAATCCCCACGCGGTTCGCAGCGCCCCCAAGCCAATCAACAGGGCAAAGACCGCCGCGAAAATTTCATTGATGTTTAAATTGGCACGGCTGATATTGGCGCGTTGTCCGAGCGCAACCCAGCCCATCACTACCTGATGAGCAAAAATCAACGATGCCACCCCCATCACCGCCATGAACAGCGTGACAAGGGGATGGGTCATCGTTTGTGATTGAGGTCGTTCTAAAGTTGCTTGCATAAAAATTCTTCTTCAAATTATTCATCAGTGCGAATGAATCCTCACCACAGCGACATCAAAGGTAAAAAAATAAAAAAAAGGGGTGAGGAAAAAAGGCGGGTGAGCTTTGACCCCCACCCGCACAGAATTTTTAACGGTAGCCAGCGGCAGTCAGTTCGACGATGGCATCAACATTGCTGAGGTCAACCACGCCGGGGCCGGTGAGGATGTCACCACCGGGCGCAAGGGCAAATTGGCTGTTCAGGTACAGCCACATGATGGTTTCAAACCCTTGCAGGTAAGGCTGTTGGTCAATCGCTTGCAACAGGTAGCCTTCTTGAATCATGGTGTAAATTTCGGCGCTGGTGTCGTGGGTGGTCGCGTAAATTTCACGCGGCGCACGACCCGCTTCTTGCAGATATAGGTTGAAGCTGCTGGAGGGGTTCGGGCCGAGGAAGAACGCGGCATTGGTATCGGCATTGGCGGTGAAGTAGTCATTGAGTGTACCCGCAGATTCGGTGACATCGTTGGTGATGGTCAGACCATCGAGGGTGATGCCATTTTCTTCAAAGACACTGCGGACACCCGCGCAACGGGCTTCCAAGCCACTGTGACCGACTTCTTGAATCGGGCAAACGCCTTTGGCAATCGTCACGCCGTCGGCGGCAGCTTCAGCCAGCACGCGCTGGGCATTGCTACGACCACCCAAGAATTCGTTCGCGCCAATGTAGAACAAAATCGGCAGCGCCTGATCAGTCCCGGCGTTGGGGTCGGCGGTGTTGAAGGCAATCACGGGGATGCCAGCTTCATCTGCACGGACAACCGCATCGCGGATGACTTCGGGGTTGGGAACGGTGGTGCCGATACCAGCAGGGTTACGAGCAAGCGCGTCGTCCCAGTAGCCAGCCATATCATCTACGTTGTCCACGGGGTCAGCCAACCATGCACAATCTGCACTGAGCAGGGCGCAGGCATCTTCCATACCCTTAATCACGACAATCCAGAAGGGGTTGCCCACACCACCATGAGCGACCATCGAAAAGACCAGTTGATCGTCCTGTGCGTTGACAGGGCCGAAGCTGGCGATCATAAGACCGACAATTAACAGCAAAATCGGAACGATACGTGTAACTTTACGCATTGAACAAAAACTCCTTAAAAATAGTTGAAACAAATCTTCGAGGGGGCGAGCGCTCCCTCTGACTAGCAAGGCTGTGTGCCTGCAACTAGATTACACTGAATTTTTAAGAAATTCAAATTTTTTTTGAAATCACCTTAATCTTGTGCAAAATTCACAATTCTTAATTCACCTTATGCAATGCGGGAAAATCGCCACCTGCAATCCATCCCCAAAGCATTGGGGACAAACAGGGCAGTTTGCGGACGGGAGACAGGGTAGGGTCAAAAAATGTCCCCAAAACGTGATTCTGCGTAAGGGGACTTCTTAATTCTTATGGACAAATGTACGGGTGTGGTCTTCATTCCCTCGCGGGGATGAGTCACAGCCCCCCCCTACCCTATCCGTATTTAAAAGTGAAAGCACATCAAAAAGTAACCTTCGGAAAGAATTTAGAATTGCTCGGACGGCATCTATACCGTCCCTACGAATTTGCTAGGGTGGATTTCCCGTAGGGACGTGATATATCGCGTCCTTGTTTTCCAAAAATCTAACCGAAGGTTACATCCGTGGTTCGTCTCTCAAATAACAGGAATATTTTGGGTGGGCAACGAGCTGCTTTTTTCAGTCGTCTTTAGACGACTTTGTACGCATAGCGGCGGAATAAATTCCCCCGCAAACCCCGCTAGGATGTCCGATTTAATTGCGAGACGAACCAATCCGATTGAGTTATCCATTACCGAGTGGCTGTTTTCAGAGATTATCCTCAGTGCATTTTGAATACCTAACGAACGGTTAGCGTAAGGAAATTATCGGGGTGACAGCATAGCATCTCAAAAAAGCGCATGTTATAGTTGGAGGCCAATTGTGCAGTGTTAGAGGGTTTGAGCGATGCCTTCCAAGTTGTTAAAAATTTTTGGGATGATGATGATGCTGGTGGTGGCAATTTCGGCGGTGGGGGTTTTGGCGCAAGACAGCGAACCTGCCGTAGTTGCCGATGTGATTCCTGATATTTTGTATGTTCGCAGCGGCCCCGGCAGCAGTTTTGAGATCGTCGGGGAAGTGCGGGTGTTTACCCAAGTGGAGGTTTACGGACGGAATGATGCCGTGACTTGGGTGTATGTGAGCAATGGCAGCGTGACCGGATGGGTTAACGCGGCGTATTTGCGCTTCCCGGATGGCTTTAACGTGGCGGGCAAAGTGCCAATTGTAGCCGCCAACATCAGCGCCCCGTCCGATGTGACCAACACATCGGTTGTGCCGGCGGCAGGACAGGGCGTGGTGGTTGAATCGGTGACAGGAACGGGTGTGGCAAATGGTTCGACCAAGGTTGCCGCCAATTTCCGCCGTGGGCCGGGAACTCAATTTGGCATTATCACCACACTCGGCGCGAATACCCCGATTTCGGTTATTGGGCGCAACGCGGCGGGAACGTGGTTCAAAGTACAGGCGGTAGGCCAAGAGGGATGGATTTTTGGCGAACTCCTGACCATTGATGCCACGCGGAGCAGCTTGCCCGTAGTGGATGGGTCAACCCCTGCAACGACGACCACCACCACACCGAACGCGACTCCGGCGGCTTCTACAGCGACAACGACGACCACCACCACCACTCAATCGGGTGGGCGCTACAGCAATTTGATTGTGGGTGTGGGGCCGGGTGGTAACAAAGAATTTGATGGGCGCTTGAACCCGACCACCCGCCTGGGTAATGCGATTGTATATTGCATTAATGGCGCTGGCTACACCGACAGAGGCATTAGCGGCGGCGGCATTGCCATTTTGCATTACGCTGGCCCTTCGCAAGGGGTGGTGTTCTACGCAACCGAAGCCGAAATTAACGCGGTGGGGATTCCCGCCGATATTCAGTTGATTAAAGCGGAGTCGGGGTACTATCTCTATCGGCGATTTGACCGTTTGTTTGAACTGCGGGCGGTCAATGTGGATGGTGCGGAGAATTTTGTGTTCCGTTGGCTGGATTGCAACGCCGGCCCCGCCACCCCCGCTCAATAAAAAACACGTTCTAACAAGGGGCTTAAGCCGCCCCTTGTCTCCCTATACCAACCAGAAGAATAACGGTACCGCCACCAGATTGATGGCTAAACTCAGTGTCACAGAGACCGATGACCAATTCACGCCCGGCTCTAGCAGGGCAATTTCGGGGTTGGCAGGATGATAATGCACGGTAACAACAGCATTTTCATAGGGATCATAGGCGATATAACGGGGGGCTTTGAGGGTGTTATGCGCGTCAATCCGGTCACCCAACAAGCGTCGTCCGCTCACTTCGTAGCGATATTCCATGTTGGTTTCCCAGAAAATGTGCCGTGACCGAAAGAGCCTGCCGCGAGTCGTGGGCCAGCGTTCACTGGCAAAATAGCGGCAGCAGGTGTGGAAATTGTCCATGCCGATTCCAGCAATGAGCAGGGCAAACACCACCATGCCTGCGTCCACTAGAATCTGTACTTCGGACATCGCCACAAGGGTAGCATAAATGAGAACAGAAACGGGAGCGGTCATGAAAATGACCAGCAGCATTTCAAACGGGACTTCCCAGTCAATGGCAGCGCGTTCGGTTTTTCGCTGACCCGGCAGTGTCCCGTATGCCTGCCCCCACGCAATGAGAATCGCGCTGGCAAACACCAAACTCAGAATAAAAATAACGGCTGCGAGTAAAGCTCCCATAAGCCTGAATTTTAATAAACCATCGTTTGCCACTACCTTAATGATTATAGTGCCTAACGCGAGATTCGTAAAAAAATACTTAGAAAATTCATATTTGAGGAGGGTATTTTGCCAATCATGAAAAAATGATGATAAGGTGGAAACTGCCCACACCAGCAGCCCACCCTTACCGCACCATTTTTACCCGCGACGGCGTTCCAACTGCACCAGCATCATGAGGCTGAGGAGAAGTTGAATTTCTTCGTCCGCCGAAACAGACGGGTTCGCCAATTCAATGCTGTACGTCGATTCAAAAAAGGCGGGTGTTTTCACCAATTTCATCACCGGCTGGCTTTCATTTTCGCGGTCAGCCCCCCGATAAGCCGTATAGGATGGATTCATAAAATAGCCAGTGAACAAACCTACAATCGGGACTTCACTCAGCAGCGCATCCCCAATTTTCACCCACGGATTATCCTCTTTCATGTGGTGGGTGGTTTGCCCGTTGGGGTTGTCCGAAAAATAAGTGGCTCGCCACAGGGAACGCATCCCCTTGCGCTTGACTGAACCGATGGGCGCATTGTTGGCGGAATGCACAAATTTATAGGTGGCAGAAAAATCAATAATGCGGTTGGCTTGAATCCGATAGACTTCGCGTTCTTTTTTGCTGTTGTTGTAGATACGCACATCTTCTTTGAGATTCAAGATTTTCTGGTTGACAAACAACTGCTCCGCGCCGCTTGCGTCGGTGATGGTGATGCGGGGAGCAAGGGCAATCAGTTTAAAACGCAAATTTAAGGGATATTGATATTGGGGCATTTTTCTTCCTCACTTTTCATGAATGGCTGTATTGTAACGCGAGGGTTTGTCGCTGAATGTTAGAACCGATAAAAATGCTTTTATAAGTCTGATACAAACCTAATGCTTGGCTGACCATCCTGACAAAAGCACAGCCTCCATGCAGGAACATACCCGTTTCTTAACCCCTCCCCAAAGTATTGGGGAGGGCCGGGTGGGGATAAAACCCCCAAAAACGATTTTGCATAAGGTGCGTTAAGAAAAGTGGACTTTGCCCTGTGCGAGTGACTCTTTAAAATGCGCGATTGTCCCTGCAATGCCTTCCGCCAAGGGGGTAGCGGGCAGGTCGCCTAAAACCGCACGCAGGGGGGCATCTTCCAACCCATCCGGGAAGGGCAGCGGTTTGTCATCGTAGGTGATCTGGGCGGAAGGTTCTGCTGCTTGAATAGCCTCCACCACCTGCTGCATATGCGCCACTTCGCCTTGAATATTAAACACCCCTGCGCCCTCATAGGGAACAGTTGCCGCTAGGATAAACATTTTGGCGACATCATCCGCCAGTTGAAACCCGTTCAATCCACCGTAAGGAATATGAAAAGGCTGTCCGGCGGCGGCGGCGAGCATGGCTTTGGTCGGACTGGAGGTTAGCCCTTGATCCCGCCCCGCCCCGTAAATCGTGTAGGGGCGTAACCCGATGCTGCTGATGCCATCGTCCTGCCAGTACACCCGCGCTGTGCCTTCGTTGGCCTGTTTATACACGCCGTAATGCGTTTTGGGGTTTAAATGAGCATCCGGTTGCAACAGGCCGTCGGGATATTCGTCCTTGCTGCCATACACAGCAACGCTGCTGGCATAGACCAACCGTTTGAGTCCCGCCCGTTTGACCGCCTCGAATAAATTCACCTGCCCCACGACATTGACCATCGCACCTTTGATGGGGTCGGCACGGCAAAAGGGAATTTGCAGCGCGGCAAGATGAATCACATGGGTGATGGCGTTGTCTGCCAGCGTTTGTTCCAGCATGGCAATGTGGGTGACATCCCCCCCCCCAATAAACTTGACCTGCGCCAATTCATCGTCGTGCATAATCAAATGCAGGCGCTGTTTGTCCGAACCTAAATCATAAACCGTGACTTGTTCGCCCTGTTGCACCAGATTCCGTACTACCCATGCGCCAATACACCCCAGCGCCCCTGTCACTAAAAATTTATTCATAAGTTTAGCCTTCCAAAATGATGACCCCGCATAATTGTAACAGCAGCGCTATAATAGGTAAAAAGAAAGGTGAAGTTTGAAATGAGTACCCTTGAAATTGTGCGGACTACCGAGGAAATTTCTCAATTTTTAGCCACTTCGCCGAGTCCTGCCCAAATCTTGGCCTATGAAGTCTCAGAAAGTTTGCAGGCGCGGCTGCGATATTTGCTGGATAAAAATCAAAAAGAAGGGCTTAATAGGGAAGAAAATGCTGAATTGGATGAGATGGAACAAATGGATCATTTTATGACCATGCTTAAAATCAAGATTATTAAGCATATGGAATCAAAATGACCTATATTCCCGATGAATTGCGTCGCCAAGTGATTGAAAGAGCGAAAAACTGTTGTGAATACTGTTTAATGCCACAGGCTTTAAAGGTATTTCCATTTGAAGTTGACCATATTATTCCAGAGAAGCATCTTGGAAAAACCATTTTGGCGAATTTGTCTTATGCGTGCATGAAGTGTAATCGACATAAGGGGAGTGATTTTGCATCTATAGATCCAGAAACAGAAGATATAACTCGTCTTTTTAACCCTCGAAAGGATTTATGGGATGAACATTTCCATCTAAATGGTGCAATAATTGAACCAATAACCCTAGTGGGCAAGGCAACAATTTTTTTGCTTCAACTTAATACTGTAACTCGCATTTTGGAAAGACAGGAACTTATTGATATTGGACGTTACCCATGTAAATAATGGGGATGAAGTTTTATCTCCACCCCACTCAATGTTATACCACCTTCACCGGATTTCGCAGCAGACCCAGCCCTTCAATCTCCACTTCGACCACATCGCCATCTTTTAATAGAATTTGTGGATTACGGAAAATCCCGACTCCGTGTGGTGTACCGGTACTGATAACATCGCCCGGTAGCAGGGTAATGGTACGGGTGATAAATTCCAGCAGATAGGGAACGGTGAAAATCATTTCTTTGGTGCTGGAATCTTGCAGCGTTTCGCCATTCACACGGCATTGGATGGACAAATTTTGCGGGTCGGAAATTTCATCGGTGGTGACGAGCATCGGCCCGATAGGACAAAAGGTATCAAATGATTTGCCGCGCACCCATTGTTTATCACCAAATTGCACATCGCGGGCAGAAATATCATTCACAATCGTATATCCCGCGATGTACTCATAGGCGTTGGCTTGGGTGATATTTTTGGCGGTTTTTTTAATGACCAGTGCCAATTCCGCCTCATAATCGACCTGTTCCGTTGTGCCGTTTGTCCATTGAATGGTGTCGCCGTTGCCGATGATGCAGGTGGCAAATTTGGAAAACAAAATCGGGCGTTCAGGAATCGGTACATTTTGCTCGCGGCAGTGGTCATAATAATTTTGCCCGACACAGATAATTTTGGCGGGATTGCTCAAGGGCGCTTCGAGCTTAACTTCGCTCAGGGGAATCCGTTCGACTTCGGCACTGGTGGCGGCCCATGCTGCCGTGGCTTTGGCAAGTTCCCACACGCGCTCATCGGCTTGTAATAAACTGAGTAAATCGGCAGGTGCTGATGCGCCCGGACGGTGTTTTTCAACAGCGTGCGCCAGATTCACCACGGCGTTGTCAAGGACAAGGCCAAGTTGGGTCGTGTTCTGATAGGTGTAGGTAATGAGTTTCATAATTTTCCTAAATTTTCCATGCCCTCACCCCCTCTCCCCCTCTCCCAAAAGAGGAGAGGAGGACTAAAAAATTCCCCTCTCCATGGATGGGGAGGGAATTGAGAGGTGGGGGTATTATTCTCGATACAATGCCTTAAAGGTATCCTTCAAGGTCGGATACAAACTGCGGTAAATCGCATATTCTTGCGCGTAGGCGGCAGCGTTTGTGGATGGCTGCGTTTCGCTTTCGGCTTGAATCACCTGAGTGGCGGTGAGCGCATCCGGCCAGATGCCCGCCCCGACTCCCGCCAGCAGCGCTGCCCCATACGACGCGCCTTCGATAGCAGCAACCTGTACCAAGGGGACATTTAAAATATCGGACATGATTTGTCGCCAGAGAGCGCTTCTTGCCCCGCCGCCACTCACCCGCACCTGCTCAATTTGCAAGCCGCTGTTTTTGATGAGTTCAAAGCTATCGCGCAAGCCAAAGGCCACGCCCTCCAGCACAGCGCGGGTGAGGTGTCCGCGTGTGTGGCGGGTGGTCAAGCCGATAAATGCCCCGCGTGCAAGGGGGTCAGGATGGGGGGTGCGTTCGCCCGTCAGATAGGGCAAAAATTGTAAGCCTTCGCTGCCCGCCGGAACAGAATCCGCTTCATTCACCAGCGTCTCAAAATCGATGTCTTTTGCCAGCGTATCCCGATACCACTGCAAACTACCAGCGGCAGACAGCATCACCCCCATAAAATGCCATTGATTGGGAACGGCATGGCAAAACGCATGGAGTCGGCCTTGCGGTTCGTAGCTGTAACTGCTCAACGGCGCGAACACCACACCGGAAGTTCCCACGGTTAAAGCGACAATGCCGGGTTTGACTGCCCCCACGCCAACAGCTTGCGCGGCTTGGTCGCCCCCCCCGCCCACGACAGGCGTACCCGCTTTTAATCCGGTGATTTTCGCGGCGGCATCCGAGACCACGCCTGTGACGGCTGTGCCTTCATAAACATGGGGCATCCATTCAGCCGGAATGTCCAGCGCAGATAAAACTTCCTCAGACCACTGGCGTTTGGCGACATTGAGCAGCAGCATCCCGGCTCCGTCCGCAACGTCCGCCGCATAACCCCCCGTCAGTTGAAAGCGGATGTAATCTTTGGGCAGCAAAATGTGGGCAATCTGGGCGTAAATTTCGGGTTCGTGATTTCGCACCCAGACCACCTTCGGCGCGGTGAATCCGGTCAGGGCGCGGTTGCCCGTTAGTTCGATGAGGCGTTCTGTGCCAACCGTGGCCTCAATATAGTCGCATTCGGCCTGAGTACGCTGGTCATTCCATAAAATGGCAGGACGCAGCACCTGCCCGCTTTTATCAAGGCAAACCAGCCCGTGCATCTGGCCTGTTAAGCCGATGGCAGCAATTTGCGCGGCAGGAACTTTTTGCAGCACCGCCTGAATCGACTCGACCATCCCATGCCACCAATCCGCCGGGTTTTGTTCGCTCCAGAGGGGTTTCGGAGCGCTAATCGGTTGGGGGGTGGTATAGCTGGCAGTAACATAGCCCTGTTCATCAATGAGCAGGGCTTTTGCGCCTGTGGTACTGATGTCTAAGCCCAGCAGGTACATGGCTTATCGCACGCCTAACAGGACTTCAACGGTCAATTGGTCGAGCCGTTCATAGGGCAACCCCCGCGCTCCTAAGGCTTCACGGTCAAATTTGACTTTTTTGAGGTCACGCGCTTTTTGTTTGCTGAATTTGCCATTCAAAAATTGGGTGTAGGTACCATCGTCAGCGTTAATTTCCTGCACCAGTGCTTGAATGTCAGCATCGGCGTTCCAACGCTGGGCTTTTTCTTTCAGAATCAGGTAGGTTCGCATACAGCCTTTGGCGAATTCCTTCACGCCTGCATAATCTTCGGTGCGGTAGGCATGAGCATCAAAATGACGGCTGCCCGCATACCCGACATCTTCCAAAAATTTCACAAGGAAAAACGCCTGTTTGAGCATATCCGCGCCGAAACGGAAATCTTGGTCGTAGCGTCCGAACTTCTGGTCGTTCAGGTCAATGTGGAACAATTTGCCCGCTTCCCATGCTTGGGCTACCGCATGAAGGAAGTTCAGCCCTGCCATGTGTTCATGCGCCACTTCGGGATTCACGCCGACCATTTCGGGGTAGTCCAGCGTAGCGATAAAACCAAGCATCGCGCCGGTGGTGGGCAAATAAATATCTGAGCGCGGTTCGTTGGGTTTGGCTTCCAGCGCGAATTTCAAATCATATTTTTGGGACTTGGCGTAATCGCACAGGAAGTTAATCGCATCGCGGAAGCGTTTGGTGGCGGTCACGGGGTCTTTGGTTGCGTCGGATTCAGTCCCTTCGCGCCCGCCCCAAAAAACGTAAATTTTCGCGCCGAGTTCCACGCCCAAATCCATCGACTGCATGGTTTTTTGCAGCGCATAGGCCCGCACTTTGGGGTCATTGGAGGTAAACGCGCCATCTTTAAAAGCTGCGTCGCTAAAGAGGTTGGTGGTTGCCATCGGGACGACCAACCCTGTATCCGCCAGCGCCTGTTTAAACTCAGCCACAATTTTGTTGCGGCGCACCGGTGAGGCATCAATCGGCACAAGGTCATTGTCATGGAAGTTGACCCCATACGCGCCGACTTCCGCCAGCAGATGGACAATCTCCGCCGGAGAAATTGATGGACGCACCGGCCCGCCAAACGGGTCACGTCCAATATTCCCGACTGTCCACAATCCGAACGTAAATTTATCTTCTGGTTTTGGCTGATAATTTGCCATAACTCTAGTTACTCCTACATGAAATGTTCTTAACAGCGCCTATTTTAGGCATTCTGAGGCGATAAATCAAAAAGTTTGGTGAATTCATCTGGAGTGGGATGTCATTATATGAGCGCCGATAGTTCAAGGGTCACTGCCCCCACCCGTTCAACCACCGTATGTAAAAGTTAAACTGCATCGGGTCGCGTTACCCCAATCGCAAAGAAATTGCCGTGTATACACCGGATGGAGAAAGCCTCCATTTGAAACATGTAGGGGCAGAGGACAGGTTAGATGGGGGAACAGCCTTACCCGGATTCAGCGTGAAAGTGGGGGCTATTTTCTCGGAGAGGCCACAGGAGTAAGTAGGAAGACATGCTGAACCAAAATTCATCCGGCAATGGGTCATTAAAATCATCCCTCATAACCATCCCATTCGGGTGCATATCAAAAATGCGCTATATAGACCATAACCACATCTTGATTTGATTATTGCGTATTTTTACCCAAAAAAATTTGTCCCCGAAGGGTGAGTTCGGGGACAAGAGGAAAAGTTAGCGTTTGGCAGGCGGGATGTTAAAGCTGTGATTCAGCAGATTGTCGGGGTCATACTTGGATTTGAGTTCCGTCAAACGCTGGTAGGCATCCGGCAAATAGCCATGCGCGGTTTTTTCCCATTTTTCACGGTGTTCAAGGAAGTTCATGTACACCTTGTTTGCCGCCGCCGAACCCAGAGAGGCTTTGTAATCGGCAATGAAGTGTTCGACCATCTGATAGACTTCCGATGTCGGCGCAGCCCCCACCATTTGCAGCAGAAATTCATGGGTACGGTGGGTGTAGGCGCTTTCCCGCGCTTCAGACATCGCCCCGCCCGCAAAGCGGATTTCCGAGAACATCATCGGTGAGCCATTTTGCGGCAGCGTATGTTCGACAATCGTATCAATTGCGCTGTCAGAAAGTTCGTTCAGCCACACCCCCGACCCCAATGCAGGCACAGGGTGTTCGGGGTCATTGCTAATCATCCCGACCATTTTGAAGGGCATTTCGCCAAACAGGTTGGCAATCGGCGCTTGCCAGTGGAGCCACGGTTGGATGAGTTCCGCACCCATACTCAAATTTTCGCCGCTATAACACCCGCGCACAAACACCACGGATTGTCCGCGCAAAAATTCAGGGACTTCTGGGATGGGCGGCAAGTTCATCAGCGCAATCGAGGCGGTCATATCGTTGGGCAGGGTTTTGACCCATTCGCGGAAGAAACGGAAGGCTTGCGGGGCAAGCGCAGCCGGATAAATCAAGTTACCGCCGTAGACCATCGCCACCGGATACAATTTCATTTTCACCCCGGTGACAATCGCCAAGCTGCCCCCTGCACCACGCAATCCCCAGAACAAATCACGGTTTTCGGTTTTGCTAACACGGAGGACTTGTCCATCCATGGTGACAACTTCAAATTCAATCACACTATCGGCTGCCAGCCCATATTTACGCGCCAGCCAGCCCATCCCCCCACCGAGCGTGTAACCAACCACACCAACACCGGGCGAAGAACCAAGCAAGGGAGCCAGCCCAAATTCCTGTGATTTTTCCAAAACCATTTTCCACATCGCCCCACCCTGTACCCACGCGGTTTGCGCTTCGGCATCAATGTCTACATGGGTCAGGTTGGACATGACAATCATTAACGCGCCGTCCGCCGGACGTGCCACACCATGTCCTGTGGCCTGCACCGCAATTTTGAGACCTTCTTCGCGGGCAAACAACACGGCCTCAACCACATCATCCACGTTATACACCACAACAATGACGGCGGGATGTTGATCGACGGTTAAATTCCATGCGGCACGAACATCATCATATTGGGCGCTGCTGGGAACAAGTACCAAGCCTTCAACTTGATTTTTGAGGCGTTGGATGGACTCTTCGGTGTAATTTTTGGCGGCTGTAACTGCATTTAACATGGTGGTTTCTCCCAAGTTCATCGTGATATGGTTCTAACGATACGCTTGTCTGAGAAACCCCTCATCCGACTAAGGGCGGATTTGCCTCCGCCTATTTCGACGGAGAAAAAACATCCACCCTAAAGAAACAAATTTCCTCTTAATTTTCATTCAGCATCGGAACAACAATCACGGCAAAGGCACGCTGCCACGCGCCACTACCCGTACTCATTTCGCCCAATCCAGCCAGCACTTCGGGAACGACTTCGTGCATAATGTGCGGCGGAATCTGCTGGTGAATTTTGGACAAACGCCAGAGTTCATCGGGGTAATTTAAAAAGCCCACCACCCAATTACCGAGCATGTAGGACGACAACGGAAAATGCGCCACATGATATTTGGATTTAATGTAGTCCACCAAACCGGGTAAAATGCCGTCCAAAGCACGCCGCGCCTCGCCCAGTGTGCCATACAGATAATCGGCATCAATGTCCTCTAACAGCGATTGGTATAGCGCATTTTTCCGCAGTTCGTCTGCTGGCATGGATAAAAATAGCTGAATATCATGCAGCGAAACGCCGAGTTGTTCGGCTAAGGCTTCCTCAAACATTGAATTTCTCCCTCCCCATAGCTAAATAGCGAACTTCTATTAATAAGACGGATTATAGCGGCTTCCGGGAATGGGAAAATCTGCTAAGTGGCGAGTTTTTTACCTAGCCACTTGGCGGGTATGCGGAAAAATCCCTATTTGAGTTATGCTTGAAGCCATTCTCAAAATTCGGAGTGATTATGAGCGAAAAAGTCGGATTCATTGGGTTGGGAATTATGGGACGCGGCATGACCCGTAATTTGTTAAAGGCGGGTTTTGATGTGACGGTGTGGAATCGCACCGCTAGCCGCATTGAAGAATTGGTGGCGGACGGGGCAAAAGGCGCGTCCAGCCCTGCCGAACTCGCTAAAAATTGTGAGGTGATTTTTTGCTGTGTCAGCGATACACCGGATGTTGAAGCGGTACTGGTCGGTGAAAACGGGGTTATTCACGGGGCAAAAGCGGGATCGCTGGTCGTGGATATGAGTACCATCAGCCCGCAAGCCACCCGCGAAATTGCCGCTAAACTTCAGGAAAAACAAATTCATATGCTGGACGCGCCGATGAGCGGGGGCAGCGAAGGGGCCGCCAAAGGCACACTCAGCATTATGGTTGGTGGGGAGGCTACCCAATTTGAACGCGCCCTGCCCTATTTTCAAGTGATGGGCAAAACCACCATTCATATGGGGGACATCGGCGCAGGCCAGCTCACCAAACTGGTAAATCAGATTCTGGTAGTGGTCAATATGCTGGCGGCGGCGGAAGCGCTGGTTTTTGCACAGGCAGGCGGTCTCGATTTGAAAAAAACCATTGATGTGATTAGCGGCGGCGCGGCAGGCAGTTGGATGTGGGCGAATCGCGGTTCTCAGGCCATCGTGCGCGATTTTCGTCCCGGCTTCACCATTGATTTGCAGCAGAAAGATTTGCGTCTTGTGCTGGAAGCTGCCGACCAGATGGGCGTGCCGGTGCTGAGTACCAGCATGGTTTTTAATCTGTACCGCACTTTGCAGCAGATGGGACTCGGCAGCGAAGGCAACCATGCCCTCATCAAAGCGCTGGAAAATCTGGCAGGCATTACCATTGGCGAAAAACCCGCCTAAAAGGGTCAGTCGTGCGGGGGGAGATCAATTCCCCCGCTATGAGTACAAAGTCATCTAAAAAATAGGCTAAAATAGAATAAGAGGAGATGAGAAATGACCTTACAAGAGATAATCACAGAAATTCCGACCTTGACTATCCAAGAACGCAAACAACTCCTAAGCGTTATTGAGAATAGCTTCAAAGAAGAAATTCCGGTGAAAAAACACAGTATTATGGAACTTGAAGGATTAGGGGCGGAACTTTGGGAAGGCATAGATGCCCAAGAATATGTGAATCAATTGCGGGATGAATGGGATAATCGTTCATGGTAGCAGTGGCAGATGCCCTTCGTGGTGTATCACGACTCTTTATTGAAACTTCCCCCTTCATCTATTTTATCGAGAAAAATCCTATCTATATTCAGCGCCTACGTTCTATTTTTCTGGCGTTGGATAAAGGAAATTTTACAGGCTTTACTTCTGTCATCACTATTCCAGAGGTACTTCCGCCTCCACTTCGTACAAGAAATACAGCCTGAGAGCGCAATACCGTTTAAAAACACCAGATGCGCTGCAAATTGCGACGGCGCTGGATGCTCACTGTGATGCTTTTTTGACGAATGACAAAGGCTTGGTCAGCGTTCAGAATATCAAAATTCTTTTGGTGGATGATTTGACCCCCTAACGCTTGCACTTCCCCCACCACCCGCTAAAATGATGTTTTTTAATCGAGTATCCAATCCATGATTTTAACTGTCACTGCCAACACCACCCTTGATCAAACCTTATTCGTTCCGACCATTGCCCTTAACCGCACCATTCGCGCCTCCCAAACCTACCAGAGTATGGGTGGAAAACCCACCGATGCTTCCTGGATTTTAGGCGCGTTAGGCATCCCCAGTCTGGCGATTGGCTTTGCGGCAGGCGCATTAGGGCAAAAAGCACAGGGTATGTTAGAAGCACGCGGCGTTCAGGTAGACTTTACACAGGTCGAAGGCGAAACCCGCATGAACTGTGTCCTCATCTTGGAGGATGGGTCAGGTCAGATGACCGTCACGACCTCAACCCTCAAAGTGCTGCCGCACCACATTGACCAACTACGCGAAAAATATACCGCCCTGCTGCCCCAAACAACCTGTCTGGTGCTGGGAGGCACGCTGCCACAGGGTGTTGAACCCGCTATTTATACCGAATTTATTGGACTCGCCCGCGCTCACCACATTCCGATCATTTTTGACGCGGATGAGCCAAATCTGAGCATAGGGTTACAATCCGCCCCCACCTACGTTAAGCCGAATCAAGATGAACTTAGCCGTTTGATGCAGCAAGACATCCAAACCCCTCAAGAGGCAGCGATTGCTGGAAAAAAGATTCTGGAACGGCACGGCACCATCCCGATTATCACGCTCGGCGAACAGGGAACGGTGGCGGTTTTGCCCCACCAGACCTATTTTATCCCCCCCCTGGAAATTCCTGTCGTTAGCACCTCCGGCGCGGGGGATGGGATGTTGGCGGGGTTGGCGGCCTCTATTTTTCGGGGTCAGCCGATTGAGGAAGGCTTGCGCTTAGGCACTGCCACCGCGTCCGCCGTGTGTATGCTGCCCGGTACAGCCGATTGTCGCCGCGAAGATGTCGAACGATTGCTCCCCCAAGTGAGGATCACCCCCTATGAAATTTGAATTTGCAACCGCCACGCGGATTATTTTTGGTGAAGGCACACTGCGGGAAATTGGCACGCTGGCACGGGCATATGGAGAACGCGCCCTCGTAATTACGTTTCAAAAAGTGGAACGCGCCCAACCCCTGCTCGATTTACTCAGCGCAGCCAATATCGAGGCAAACGTTTTTTCGGTAGCAGGCGAACCCACCGTGCAAACCGCCCTTGATGGAGTCGCACAGGCTCAAAATTGTCAGATGGTCATTGCGATGGGCGGTGGGAGTGTGCTGGATACAGGCAAAGCCGTAGCAGCGCTGGCAACCAATCCCGGCGACCCGTATGATTATTTAGAAGTGATTGGCAAAGGGCTGGCGATTCAAAATCCCCCTCTGCCGATGATTGCGATTCCCACCACCGCCGGAACCGGTTCAGAAGTCACCCGTAATGCGGTGCTGGCTTCGCCTGAGCATCGGGTCAAAGTCAGTATGCGCCATCCGATGATGCTGCCACAAATCGCGCTGGTTGACCCCGAATTAACGTATGGCTTGCCGCCAGAAATTACCGCCACCACGGGCATGGACGCGCTGACTCAGGTGATTGAGCCATATGTTTCTAATCAGGCCAATCCCTTGACCGATGCCATTTGCAGCGAAGCGATTCAACGGGCAGCTCGTTCACTGCGCGGCGCCTATCAAAATGAGCCGGCGGCCCGTCATGATATGGCGTTGGTGAGTTTGTTCGGAGGGTTGGCGCTGGCGAATGCCAAATTAGGCGCAGTACATGGCTTCGCGGGGGTCATTGGCGGGATGTTTGATGCGCCGCATGGGGCGGTTTGCGCTGCGTTACTGCCACAAGTCATGGAAATCAATATTCGCACGGCCCGCGAGCAAAATCGCTTGGATGTGATTCAGCGTTATGAACAAATAGCGTTATGGCTGACGGGGCGACCCAGTGCCGAAATGGGAACGGCGTGGGTGCGGGTGGTACGCGATTATCTTCAGATTCCAGCGCTCTCCGCGTATGGCATCACACGCAATGCCATTCCCGAAATTGTGCGCCTTTCTGCTAATTCCAGCAGCATGAAGGGCAATCCGATAGCGTTAAATTCGGAATATTTGGTGGAAATTATGGAAAAAGCGCTTTAGTCGTAGGGAAATAAAAAAACCCCCGGAGTGGTGTGCATGTGTGGTCGTGGTGACGGGAGGGAGAGAG
>CAZXCU010000002.1:0-804992 GCA_964639245.1 uncultured Anaerolineae bacterium | reverse complement strand
GTTTGCTTGCGCTCATATTTTGATGGATTTAGCTATTTACGGATAGGTTCTAAATGCTGCATCCGATGGAGGTAGGGGTGGGAATCGCTGCACTTGTCCCCACCCCCTCATGAAACGTTAGCCCTCAATCCCGCTATATAGCAAATTTCGTACCGCCGCTTGGGGGTCAATGAAGCGGAAGGTATAGCCCATATTCTGGAGTTTTTCAGGCACAACCCGCTGACCATCCAGAATAATCGTGGACATTTCGCCGAACATGGCCTTGAGCGCCAAACCGGGTGCAGGGGCAAACGCCGGACGATTCATCGCTCCGCCCATTGCTTTGGTAAATTCTTTGTTGGTGACCGGGTTGGGGGAAGCCAGATTAAATACGCCGTGCGCGTTTTGATGCTCCATCAAGAAACGAATGGCCTCAATTTCATCCCCGATGTGAATCCAGGGCATGTACTGTTTACCACTTCCGGTGGGGCCACCTGCAAACATTTTGAAAATGGGCAGCAGACGTGCCATCGCCCCGCCTTTGGTGGACAGCACGATTCCTGTGCGGATAATCACCCGGCGCACCCCCAGCGATTCTGCTTCAGCAGTCGAGGCTTCCCATTGTTTGCACACCTCCGCCAGAAAATCACTTCCCGCCGAGCCGTCCTCATTGATTTTTTCATCCCCGCGTGGCCCGTAGTACCCCACTGCGGAAGCCTGAATCAGCACTTCCGGTTTTTGGGTCATGGCTTTGATGCCTTCCACCACTGCCCGCCCTGCATTCACACGGCTGTCCACAATTAATTTTTTGTAGCTCTCCGTCCAGCGATTATCAATTGAAGCCCCTGCCAGATTCACAATCGCCTGTGCGCCCTCGGCAGCCTCGACCCAATCGCGGGCGGTTTTGCCATCCCATTTCACCATTTCCGCGCCCTTAATGGCATCTTTGCGCTTAGGATCACGGCTCAAAATAATGACTTGATGCCCGTCCGCGATTAAACTTTTGGCGAGCGCATTCCCAATTAAGCCTGTACCGCCTGTAATGACTGTTTTCATTTTTTGAATATCTCCCGATTCAGTCTAATGATGAGATTTTAGTGAGTGCGGGCGCTGCTGCCAATCTTTCCACCTATCGTACAGACCCACGCTTGTGAAGCCCAAAACAATCAACACATAAAAATTAGTCACGGTTACATACCGTGAGAGAATCGCCCCCGCCGCCGCAGTCACCACCGCGTGATAGGCATACAACCCCAGACCGAACAACAGAATCCAGCGTGTCATCGGGGTGCTGCGCGGAAAAATCACCATTGCCAACCCGAAATGTAATACCACTGTCAAGCCGCTAAACGCAAACATTGCCCAATAATAAACGCGATCTAAGACGGCAAGCGGGCGGGGGGGAGCAGGGCAAAACAATTTTTGTCCCTCCCAGCCTGTATCATATACATAATCTGCTTCGCAATCGGTAACAAGCGTGCTGGTAATTTCCCAATCGTAAGGCACACTCGGCATGGTGATAAAATCAAACCCCTGTTGCAGCATCGTTTCTAGGAAAATCAGCGGATTAGCTCGCAGCGATTCTGAATACACCTGCTGGTACAGGGTGCTGATGTCCTCTAATTGCATCTCATGGGTATAAATCAAACACAGGCGTAGGTCTTGGGTGGTTTTCAGATTTTCGTCTCTGGCATCGCTCAGGGTCAAATCGCAAGCCTGCGCCAATTCTCCCAACCGTGCGGACGCGCTGCCATTATCCGCGTCATACAACCCCCCCACAGTGAACAGGCGCGTTGCCAGATAGAAGCCATTGGCACTGCTCGGCGCAAAAAAATCGAACCGCCAGAGGTTAAAAACCGACAGCATCAGATAAACCGCGATATATCCCCCTGTCAGCAGCGCAGACCGTTTGATGGAACGCGAAATGAGGAGAAAAAAAACGCCATAGGGGACAATTAACAGGGTGCCGACGGGACGGGTAAATGCGCCTATACCAAGCAGCATTCCGGTTAAAAAAATTACCCACAGGGGACGTGGGGCAGAAACCGCATAAAAAAAAGCAGCGATGCCCAAACCCAGCAGTAGGGTATACAAGCCTTCTGTTGCCACCAGTTGATAAAAAAGGGCGGTTTGCGGGTCAAGCGCGGTCAACAGGCCGATTAATAGGGCTGCCCGTGCTTCGATGGGACGAAACGCCAAATACAACGCGGCAGGCACAAGTGAAGCCAACCCAATTTGCACCGCCACAATCGAATACACCCCGCCCAGATGATAAAAAACATAGGCGAACATAGGGTAAACAGGGGTTGTCCCGCGAATATACCAGCGCCATTCCTCCGACTCCGGCTGTTCAAACGCATTGCCATACGCCATATAACTGCTGCCATCCGACCCATAGGATGGGCTGATAATGAGCGCGATAATGAACGATTTGGTCAGCGCCAGCAAAATCAGCGCGAAAACCACTTGACGCGGTGTAAAACGCATACCTTCACCCTTCCAAAAGCCGTCATTATAGGGCAAATTTCACGATACGCTATGAAAGAAAGCCAAAACCGGTGATTTCGATTCGACCTGCCCACCCCGCCGACCACGCCCGATGGGATGCCTATGTAACTGACCATCCACAAGCGTTGTTAGCCCACCAATTCGCGTGGTATACCATGCTACAAACCGCTTTTCGGATTCGACCTGTCTATTGGCTTGCCGAGCAAAACCATGAAATTGTTGGAATCGCGCCGTTTTTCTTGCGAAATCATCTGGGCTTGGGCAAACGCCTCACCTCCATGCCCTACCTCAACACCGGCGGGATTCTGGCAAATTCCGACACTGTGCGCGATGAATTGTGGCGGCACATTCGCACATGGGCAACCGAACACACCATCGATTCGATTGAACTCCGCAACCGCCATGATTTTTTGCCCGCCTATGCCGTCAGGGTAGGGCGGAGCGTCTCGGTGATTCCGCTGCCCGATAGCGAAAAACAAGCATGGGACAACTTGCGCTCTACCGCACGGAATCGCATCCGAAAGGCCGAAAATGCCGATTTGCGCGTGCAGCATGGGTTCGACTACCTTGAGAACTTTTGGCCTGTCTACGCGGAAAATATGTCTCTACTGGGTGCGCCGGTGCTGTCCAAAAAGTTTTTCCGTACCCTCGCCCATACGGAAGCCTTACAACCCCATATGATTGTGCTAGAACAGCAGGGCGTGGTCGTGGCGGGGATGGTGCTATTGACCTTCAAAGATGGCGCAGAAAATGGTTGGACATCCTCCACCGCCGCCGCCCGCGATCTCTATGCCAATGATTTGCTCTATTGGGCAGCTACACAATGGGCGGTGGCGAAAAAACTGCGCTGGCTGGATTTAGGTCGCAGTGAAGTAGGCAGTGGACACGAACGCTTTAAGGAAAAATTTAACGCCGTGTCCACCGCCTTGCCCTATCAAGAAATTGAACGCAAGGGGGCGACATGGCAGGCTGTTACCCATGAACCTGAAGCGCTTTATACTGCGTTTCGGACAGTCTGGGAAAAAATCCCTGTTCCCATCGCTGCCAGATTGGGTAGTTACATCAGCCGCCAGATTTATTAGCATTCAGCAAAAAGTTGAGCGCTGACGGCTAAAGTCTCGGCAGCGTGACATCCACCTGATGCTGATATTTGCCCTTGCGGTCAGCGTAAGAGACTTCACATTCCGAATCGCTTTCCAGAAACAGCAATTGCGCGATGCCTTCACCCGAATAAATCCGGGCGGGCAGGGGGGTCGTATTGCTAATTTCCAGCGTCAGATAGCCTTCCCATTCCGGTTCTAGGGGGGTCACATTCACGATGATTCCGCACCGTGCATAGGTGCTTTTGCTCACACAAATCGCCAGCACCGAACGCGGAATTTTAAATTTTTCCATTGTGCGGCTCAGCGCAAATGAATTGGGCGGAATGATACATGTTTCCCCCTTAAAATCCACAAAGGACGATTCATGAAAATTTTTAGGGTCAACAACGGTGTTATAGACATTCGTGAAAATTTTATATTCGTCCGCCACGCGAATATCATACCCATAGCTGGAGAGGCCATAGCTAATTGCGCCTTCGCGGACTTGTTTTTCCTCAAAGGGCTGAATCATGTTCTGTTCGAGCGCCATTTTCCGAATCCAATGGTCAGGTTTGATTGCCATAACTGATTCTTCCTTACCGTATTTGTCGGGTGAGTCACATAGTGAGCCGATACGACTACACCAAAGCACACATTATAGATTATTTCTCAATGTGGGGTTGGGGATGCTTGCGTTCCGTGAGTTTTTTTTCAATCTCTGGGGGCAAGGGCAGCAGTGTTTTGGTATTTTTTTGCTTGTGGTACTTTTGATAACACGCAGTTGTACAAAACCCCTCGTATTGAATGGGGTTGTCAATCACATCACCGCAGTAGAGACATAGTTTTTCAGTCATTTACACTTTATAAAGGATTCTCTAGGCCAGCGCAATCACTTGAATAGCACAATGAGACTTATTTACTATTCTATAACCTATTTTTCTCATTTTTATAACAAGATGATGAAAAAATAATCTGAAGTTTGTATTATACATGTGTAATACAAATTAGACAACAAAGATAATTTTTTTCGTTTTTTCTTTAGATTTCCTGCAAAATGACTGTTACAATGAATACGGTTTACTTTTTCGGAGAATCGTTCATGCGTTATCTTGTCCTTGTCCTGATGCTGGTGTCTTGGCTGTCCATTTCGCGTTCAACAGCACAGACACCAGAAGTTCAGATACGACTCGCGCATGTCGCTGACGCATTTTCACGGGTGAACGTGCGGGTAGATGGCGAATTAACCCTCCGTAATATTGATTTGGGTGACTTTAGCGATTGGGCAGCTATTCCCACAGGCAGTCATGAAATCATCATTACCAACGGACAAGGCCAAGCACTTTTAGACCCCATCACCTTTAATTTGATCGATAATCCGGGTTTCACACTGGTTTTAACCAATACCCAAGTGCTGATTTTCAATGAAATTACCGCACCTGTACCGTTTAATCAGGTGCGTGTCACCTTTTTTAATGCTGCCGATGTTGAACCGGAACGGTTGCCACGCCTGCAAGCCGATGGTGAAATCTGGGTAGAAAACACGGCTTTTAACAGCCCGGCCTATTTCCGCGAATTTCCTTTCGGGCAATTTCAACGACTGTTTGCCGCTTATGGCGAAACCCTGTTAGGCGAATTTACTCCCGCTACACCGCATATGAGTTATACCCTCATCACAGCAGAAGTAGACGGGGAACTCACCCTTATCTCCGATGTTGCTGATAACAATACCCGTTTGCGCGTGGCCCAATTTGCTGCCGATGTAGTCATTGTGGACGTGCTGCTAGGCGAAAATCGGGTCGTCCCGAATGTCCAGTACGAAGGTTTTACAGAGGTGGTTAATGTCCCTGCTGGAACATATGCGTTAGCGATTGTCCCCGCCGCACAGGGAATCGAAACCGCCTTGCTGCCCCCGCAGGAAATCACCCTTGACCCCACCAATAACGGCGGATTTTATACACTGGTGTTAGAAGGCAGCGCAGAAAATCTCTCTTCCGAAATTCGTACCTATGATCCGTCCGCCATTGCTGACAATGAATCGCTGGTTGCGGGCGAAAATGCGCTGGTCGAAATCCGCCACACCATTCAAGATGCCCCCCCGATTGACCTGCTTCTCTCCGATGGTACGATGCTTATTCAAGGTTTGGCCTATGGGAAGGATGTGGGCGTGCTAGATTTGCCTGCGGGGGTCTACAATTTACGGATAACCGTCAGTGGTCAGCCGGACGAGGTGTTGTATGAACGTGGCGGCACCACCCTCGACGGGGGAAAAATTTACTGGATGAGTTTGATAGGCCGTTATGAAAATGTCACCGCCGGACGGCAGCGCTTGAGTTTTGTCTCGTTTTGTGTTGCCGAAGGCGGTTGCCCGTAAGGATAAATTACACGCTCTAGCGCACCTTGACTGCATCTTTGAAGGGCTGGTCAGAAGCGGCAAAGGCGAGTTTGCGCGGGCGGGAGAGCTTTTTGAAGGCCAATTCCAACTGCGTGGCGCTGGCACGTCCCGCCGTTTCCCACGCCGCAATCAAGCGCACCGGGCAGCGCAGCGCGGTATATTTTGCTCCTTTGCCTGTGTTGTGCTGCTGAACCCGACGCTCTAAATCGGTGGTGATTCCGGTATAGAGTGACCCGTCAGCGGTTTCAAGCACATATAAAAACCACGCTTTCGATGGGGCATCCATAAAATTATTCTTTGTAACCCTGTCCGAGTGGTACTGCCATCATCATGCCGATAAAACCGCTTAAAACGCCAAGATGCAGCAGCGTTGCAGGCAGACACAGGAGCAGCCAAACGGTTTCTACATCGGCAGCAGCGACCAAGACAATCATCACAATGCCGGTCACAACCCAGCTAACAACGACCAAAACCGTGCCTATCACCATCGGCAACCCGCGTTGATAGGCCAATGTGGTCGAAATTCCCGCCAAGATTTTGCCAAGCGTCGGGTTTTTATCCAGAAATCGGAACATGCGTTTATCCTTTTTCGCGTGCCAAACGTGCTGCCAGCGCAGGGGGAACTTCGCCCTCCAGAATCACCCCTTTTTCGGTGTGGGTTTCTTTGCGAATAATCCCCTGCCGATGGGCTAAGGCGATTAAATCCCCTGCATGATAGGGAATCAAAAATTCGATTGTGACCATCGAACGCTGGATAACTTTTTCAATCGTTTCCAGCAGGGGCGTTAAACCCATTTTACGCCGTGCTGAAATCGCCACAACTTCATCATACCCCAAGTCCTGAAATGGGGCTGCATGGCTGTCGTCTGCCCATAAATCCTTTTTATTCAGCACCAGAATACGCGGTACACGCGGCATATCAATTTCCGCGAGGGTATCCTCCACCGTTTCAATCTGGGCGAGTGCGTTGGGGTGGGCGCTGTCCACCACATGCAGCAGCACATCAGCCTCTAACACTTCTTCCAGTGTGGCACGGAAAGCCGCAATCAGGGTGGTGGGTAATTTTTGGATGAATCCCACCGTGTCAGAAATCAAAACTTCCTTACTGGAGGGCAGTTCAATTTTGCGTGTGGTGGGGTCAAGCGTGGCAAAAAGTTGATTTGCGACATACACATCCGCATGGGTGAGCGCGTTCATCAGGGTCGATTTACCCGCGTTGGTGTATCCCACCATTGAAATCACGGGGATTCCTGCGCGGTGACGTTGAGCGCGGTGGCGGCTACGGTGGGCGCGGACATTTTCTAAATCGGCCTTCAAACGGCTGATTCGTTTGCTAATGTCACGGCGGTCTACTTCAAGCTGGGTTTCGCCCGGCCCACGTAACCCTACCCCGCCGGAACCGCCGCGTGCAGCCCCACCCCCGGCTTGCCGTTCAAGGTGTGTCCATTGACGGGTCAAACGGGGTAGTAAATATTCATACTGGGCAAGTTCGACCTGCAAACGGCCTTCATGGGTCTGCGCGTGCTGCCCGAAAATATCCAGAATCAGGGCGGAACGGTCTAAAACTTTGACTTTTTCGCCAAAGATTTTCTCCAATTCGCGCTGGTGACGGGGGGAAAGTTCATCGTCAAAAATAACTGTTTCGATGTTCAAATCCGTCACTTCGATTTTGACTTCCTCCGCCTTGCCCGACCCGATAAATGTTTTGGGGTCAACCCGCGATAAACTCTGATGGGTTTTTCCCAGCACATCCAATCCGGCGGTTTGCGCGAGGAGTTCCAATTCTTCCAAAGATTCGTGAACGGAAAGCAGAGGTCGCCCGCCTTTAATATCAATCCCAACGAGATAGGCACGTTCGGGTTCTGTATACGCTGTTTCCAATGGTTGACCTCGCTTTTACTGAATGTATCAAAAGGGTGGAAGTGCTACGCAACACCCTGTAAGAAATCCTTGCTATTCAAAATTTAATGGCATGGTCTTAACTTCCGCCCCTGCAACTAAACAAAAGACTCGCTACCAAAAACTAATGACGCAGCTTTGCTTGCCATGCGGCAATACGTTCAATGGCTTCTGCCATGCGCTCTTGGGGTGTTACCAAGCTAAACCGTACATAACCTTTGCCCGCTTCGCCATACACTGAACCGGGTGTGACCGACACACCTGCTTCATGGAGCGCATCATGGCAATAGGCTTCATCATCCCCGGAATTGACAATCGCCCACATATACAGCGCCCCTTTAGGAATGGTTTTGAGAGTTAAGCCCATCCGGTGCATGGACTCAATCAACATATCGCGCCGTTCCTGATAAATGGCATTACGTTCTTGCATCCATTCATCGGGGGTGTTGTCCAGTGCTTCAATCCCCGCCTCGTAAATCGGGTTGAAATGCCCACTATCCATATTACTTTTAACCCGCAGCAGCGCAGCCACCGCTTCGGCATTCCCCACACAGGCTCCCAAGCGCCACCCCGCCATGTTATGCGATTTTGAAAGCGACATAAACTCAACGGCATGGTCTTTGGCATTCGGAGCTTGCAGCACGCTCGTCGCCACTTTTTGCCCGTCAAACACCACTTCAAAATAGGGGTTGTCTGAAATTAACAGGGTATCTTGCTTTCGGCAAAATTCGAGCGCGTTTGTGTAGTCCCGGACACTTGCCAGCGCTCCAGTGGGGTTGTTCGGATAATTCAGCCACAAAATTCGCGCACGGCGGGCAATTTCCGCAGGAATTTCCTCGTAAATTGGCAAAAAATGGTTGCCTTCCGGCGCGTTCACCGTGTAGACCTCACCACCCGCCAATTTTGTACCCATCACATAAGCCGGATAGCCCAATGCCGTGACCAGCGACACATCACCGGGACTAATCGCCGCCAACGCCATGTTGACTAAGCCTTCTTTTGACCCTATCAGCGGCAAAATCTCGGTATCCGGGTCAAGGTCAACATCAAATAAGCGTTTATAATACCGTGCCACTGCCTGCCGAAATTTGGCTGACCCGCGATAACCCGTGTAACCATGTCCATCTGCCAACAGGGTCTGTTTTGCCAGCATCTCCCGCACCGCCGGCGGGGGGGGCATATCCGGGCTGCCCATATCCAGCCGAATGATATTTATGCCTTGTTTTTGGAGTTTTGTCACCGCGTCCGAAATTTTTACAAACGGATAATCCTCTAAATCTCGGATGCGTTCTGCAAGTCGAAAAGCCACGATTTTTGCCCTCTTTCCGGTCAAAATTTATTTTATTTACGGCGGAGTACAAGGTATGCGTGGGGACACGATACATCGTGTCCGCGAAACCATATCCGTCTTACTTTGTTAAACGTCCTTACGTCCGCTAGCCATTCACCCATTGCAATTCATCTACCCCTGCTGCCCATACTTCAAGGTCTTGCAGCGCTCTTTGGGCATAGGCAGCTGCCCGTTCACGTTTGCCTTTCGGCGGCGTAGCGAGTTCAGGCAGTATACCAAAATTCGCCTTCATTGGCTGAAAATGCTTGGAGTCCGCGTGCGCCACATAATGGCATAACATGCCCATCATGGTGGTTTGCGGCAAAATGACCTGAGATTTTCCCTGTAAATATCGTGCCGCGTTCAACCCCGCCACGAGTCCTGTTCCCACGTTGCCCACATAGCCTTCAACACCCGTTATTTGCCCCGCGAACCACAAATTTTCTCTGTGGCGATACTGCATGGTTGCGTCCAGCAGCTTCGGTGAGTTGATAAACGTATTACGGTGCATTTGCCCCAAGCGGTAAAACGTGGCATTTTCAAGGCCGGGAATCAAGCTGAGGACTTCTTTTTGAGCAGGCCATTTCAGGTTGGTCTGAAAACCGACTAGATTATAAATGGTTCCCGCCAGATTATCCTGCCGCAATTGCACCACGGCATAAGGGCGACGGCCTGTACGCGGGTCGGTTAATCCGACTGGGCGCATCGGGCCATAAGCCAGCGAATCGTGTCCCCGCCGTGCAATTTGTTCAATGGGGAGGCAACCCTCAAAAAAACGCGGGTCATTTTGCTCAAAATCACGTAGTTCTATTGTTTCTGCGGCGAGGAGTGCTGCCACAAAGCGCTCATATTCTTCTTTATTCATCGGACAGTTCAGATAGTCTCCGTCGCTGTCCTCGCCCCGCCCGTAGCGGCTTGCCCGAAATGCGATGTCCATATTGATGGTTTCCGCATTGACCAAGGGGGCAAGTGCATCATAAAAATACAAATATTCCTGCCCGATGAGCGTTTCTAATTCCTTCGCCAGCGCTTCTGAGGTCAGTGGGCCGGTGGCGATGAGGGTGGGTTCATCGGGAATTTGAGTGACTTCCTCACGTTTCAGGGTAATCCGGGGATGATTTTCAATCGCATTTTCTACCGCGTGGGCAAACGCTTCACGGTCTACCGCCAGCGCCCCCCCCGCCGGAACGGCCGCTTGGTCAGCACAGTGTAACAAAAGGGAATTTAAGCGGCGCAGTTCATTTTTGAGCAACCCCGAAGCACGGTCTGGCAAATCCGACCCCAACGAATTGCTGCATACCAGTTCCGCAAGATTACCGGTTTGGTGGGCAGGGGTTTGGCGGTGAGGACGCATTTCATACAGAATCGTTTCGATTCCCTGTTCGGCGGCTTGCCATGCGGCTTCTGTTCCCGCCAAGCCCCCACCAATCACATGCAATTTAGACATATGTTGCACTTTATCTTTTAGACAAGACGACTTTCGCCCCTTGTAGCGGCTACACGCAAGAGGGTAAAAACCCCTTGTCTCATATTTTACACTATCTTAAAGGGGCGATTGCATTAGCTCTTCTGAAAAACGCAGATAAATATGGGCTTTTTCCAATCCCGCCGCCGCAGGTGGGGCAAGTTCAATGGCATGACGGTAGGCTTCTGCTGCTAATTTATATTTTTCTAGCGCGAAATAGCCATTGCCTAACAAGTTGTACACCCGCCAATCGGTAATCGGGGCGCTGTCGTTTTCTCCGAGTTTTTTCATTTTTTCAATCGCTTCGACAGCATGTTCATAATCCCGCAGCCGATAGTAACAGCGTGCAATCTGGTAGCGCAAATTAACTTCCCAGGGATGGTACGGGTTAAATTCCATCGCTTTTTCATACGCGGCTTTCGCCTGCTGGTAGCGCTCCAGGCGAAAAGACAAATTGCCGATGGTTTCATGGACTTTGCTCCATGTCACATCAATGTCGGGTGGACGTTTGCTGCTCTGCAAAAAGCGCAAATAATGCTCAATCGCTTCCGCTTCGCTGCCTTGCATGGCTGCCAGCACTTCGCCCAAGGCGAAATGCGCCTCTGGCAGGGCTGCCCGATGGGTTGCCCCGTCTTGAATCCCGCGCAAGGCACGGCGGGCAGTATCGAGCGCTTCTTGATGTTTGCCCGATTCCAGATAGGCGCGGCTAATGCGAAGATAAAGTTGTACCAGCCAACCGGGATCATCCCCGGAGGGATAGATTTTGATGGCTTGATTAAAATATTCTAGGGCTTTTTCTGCTTGCCGATATTCAAACAAGGCGATAAACCCAAGCCGTTCATAACTCAAGGCATGAATATTCGGGGGAACGGGGGAAAAATCGAGCGCTTTCTCAAAGTGACTCACGGCTTTTTCGACGTTGTTTTCGCTCAGGAGAATCCGCCCTAGCTGATAATGCACCCAACTCAATTGAGCAGATTCAGGGGTTGAAGCTAATACCTGCTGATAACATTCCCGCGCTTGGTCACTGTCGGCACGGTCTGCAAACCCAAATGCCGCCAGTTCAAAACGGGCAAAATGAATATCCCCCCGCAGAATCCACGTTTTAACATCCTTCGGAATGGATTCATCCAATGCGGAGGCCGTTTCTAAATCCTCCAACGCGTCATCAGGCCGCGCCCCTTCCAAACGCGCCCGCGCCCGCCGCACCAGCAATGCCGCCCGTTCTTCTGAATTAAAATTTTTGCCACGCAGCAGTCGTGCCAGCATGACCTCGGCTTTTTTAATTTCCTTGCGTGCCAGTGCCTCGTCAATATCGTTGAGAATTTGAAGTTCCATCTTTAACTGTAATTTTCCCGTGTACGTTCAAGAATGACCCCTACATTGTCGGTAAAACGGAGTGCGCCCGGTTTGTAGACTTCGACCTTGATATGCTCCACGCCACATTCCGTAATGGCGATTCGGGCGATGTTGTTCGCCAGCGCTTCAATAGTTTTATAGGAAGAGGCTTCGACGTGCTGAATAACGGCTTTATTGACGGTGCGATAATTCAATAAATCTTCGGGGTTGTCGGTTGCGCCTGCCTTGCTCGTGTCGGTATACAGTGTCATGTTGATGACCACATCCTGTTTATCCTTCAATTCATGCGGGCTAAACCCAATCAAACAGCGCAAGCGTAAATTTTGAATAAGAATTTGGTCTTTCATGCGGCGCATCCCGTGTAACGATTACTCAATTCAATGCTACTATGATAACGTATGAGAGTAAGATGAGATATTTCTTATCTTTTCTTCATAAAGTTGAAAAGGGATACATCTGATGGCTACTGTCCTGCTCTCCAAACTGCATGACCCGCGTTTGCTAGAAAAATATGAGCTTCGCCCCAATGAAAAGCAGAATCTCATGGGGGTGGAAGAATCTGTCGAAATTATCCTTCGCAGCGTGGGGGAAAATCCCGAACGCAACGGCCTGCTGAATACCCCCAATCGGGTAGCACGGATGTATGAAGAACTCCTCTCAGGCTATACGGTTGACCCCGCCGACCTGATTAATGATGCCGTTTTTGATGTCGATTACAGCGAAATGGTGGTGGTGCGCGATATTGAATTTTATTCGCTGTGTGAACACCATATGCTGCCATTCATTGGACACGCCCACGTTGCTTACATTCCAACCAATGCCGTGATTGGCCTCTCCAAAATTCCGCGCATTGTGGATATGTTTGCCCGTCGTTTGCAGGTGCAAGAACGCATGACCACCCAGATTGCCGAATTTATCATGGATATTCTTGAGCCGCATGGTGTGGGGGTAGTGATTGAAGGCTCGCATATGTGTTCGATGATGCGTGGGGTTAAAAAGGCCAATGCACGGATGGTCACAAGCGCTTTGCTAGGAACTTTCCGCGAAGATGAACGGACACGCGCCGAGTTCTTAAGCCATGTTCAGCGTAACCATTAAGATTTTTCACGAAATTTTACGGCTTTCTGACTTGACCTGAGGCCGGATTCCGCTTATCCTATATAGGAACGTCGTGGAACTTTTGTTCTAATTTTTGAGTGAACAATGCGGAAACTTCCTGCCTCAGAACAACCTACCCAACTCATTCCCAATGGTGTCACCATTCGGGAAGTCACGGATGCCATCATCCTGCCACGTCGTAAAATGACGTTTGCATGGATTGGCGCGTTTGGTGTACTTGCGCTGGTGTGTATGCTGATGAGTGGCGGTATTTTGGTTGCTGCACGCGCACTCTATTTTTCGCTTGACCAAGACAACCGTGTGATTTATGAAGTCGTTGAGCGTAAAGAACCGGTTACGCTGGCTTCAACCACAGGGGAAGTCGCGGCGGCTTTGCCTCTTTCGCCCATTTTTACGCCAGAGGTACAGTTCTGGCAGCCCTTGATTGCGGAATGGGCGAAGGCGTGGGAAATTGACCCCAATTTGATTGCCACTGTGATTCAGATTGAAAGCTGTGGCGACCCGACAGTTTCCTCCGGTGCAGGCGCACAAGGGCTGTTTCAGGTGATGCCGTTTCATTTTGATGCGGGCGAAGATATGCTCAACATTCAAAACAATGCGCGGCGCGGCTTGGCCTATTTGAGTGGCGGACTGGATAGAAGCGAAGGCAACGCGGGACTAGCGCTGGCGGGGTACAACGGCGGTCACAGTGTCATCACCAAAGGTTATGGCGCGTGGCATTCCGAAACCAAACGTTACTACTACTGGGGCGCGGGCATCTATGAAGATGCAATTTCCGGCGCACAAACGAGTGACCGTTTGCAAGAATGGTTAACGGCAGGCGGACAGGGTTTGTGCAACCGTGCCAGCAACAGCCAGCAAAATTATCAAATTGATATGTACCAGCAAGGGGGATAACATGGCAGATAAACTCACCGACAGCCAAATTGAAACACATCTCACTTCTGTTCCTGAATGGACTCGCGCTGGCGATTCGATTTCCCGCCAATTCACTTTAAAATCTTTCTCTGC
This sequence comes from uncultured Anaerolineae bacterium, assembly GCA_964639245.1. Lineage (GTDB taxonomy): Bacteria > Chloroflexota > Anaerolineae > Aggregatilineales > J027 > SB15. The sequence continues at coordinate 790,848 of CAZXCU010000002.1, read as the reverse complement.
GGCGCTGATGTTTGCGGCGACGGTGGGACATCTCGCAGAAGCGGCTGACCACCACCCCGATATTTTGATTCAGTGGAAACATGTCACCCTCACCCTGTCCACCCACAGCGCGGGTGGCTTGACGGAAAAGGATTTTGCCCTTGCCCGTCAAGTAGATGAATTGCCCCAAAAAGCGTAGGCCGTTCAACCCCACCCCTCGCCCCTCCCCGTAGACGAGGAGGGGAATATTACCCCCATTCATTTGGTGATTTTTCTCCTGCTGCCTGTTCGATTTTTTCCAAAATCTCACGCACATGCCGCGTCCATTCCAGCAACTGTGCTTTGCGTTTCGTATCCAACGAAGGAATATCTTCTAGGCGAACTGTCCCCGCCAAATCAATAAATTTTTTGAACGTTTTGCGTTCTTCCTGCCCCAAAATTGTACCGGAAGCGCCTATTTGGGGTTGGAGAGGGGATTTTTCTGCGTTGGTTTTTGGTTGAACAGGTACTACAGTACCACTATCGCTGCCATATTCTTGGGCAGCAGTGTGAATCAGGTCTAGGGTTGCCGATTCATCCAATTTCATATCCAGAATTTGACGCAGGCGGTACTCGGACAGGTTGGTATCATCGGCGGTCATCCATGCCTCATCGGGTAAATTCAAGAGGGCGCGATACTGGCTCAATTGGCGAACACTTTTAAGGCCAATCGCGTTGAGCAGTTGTTCGGCTTTACCGCGTGGAATGCGCCATGTTTCTCCATCTGCGACCTGTGCGTAAAACGGACGGTCTGATTTTCCGGGTAAAACCAGTTGGTCGAAGGTTTCAAATTCGATAGATTCAGCGCGGTATAAATCCATCAACAGCAGCGCCAACTGCCGCGCCCGTCCGATGGCATTGAGGTTATCGCGGGCGTTGTTTTCCCCCGCTTGCCGCCACACATTAAATTCATCCATCACGCGGGCGGGAATTTTTGCCCACTGCTCATCCTGAGTATGCTGGTGCAGAAGATGATAGGCCAGCCAGCGCCGTTCACCCGTTTCCAAAAAATAGCGGTTCTGATTCCGCACAATGGTAATCGGATTGGTCAGCCCATCGCGCAAAATACTTGCCGCGAGGTCAATCACCCCTAAGAGTGCGGCTTCAATCGGCTTGGGGTTAGGATTCCGCACATCATCGCCGGTGGTGTGGATGAGCGCATCTAAATCAAAATAGACATTCTGGCGTTCATCGTTGACCATCGAAACCCAGCGACTGAACAGGGTTTTCATGTCGCCATCCCATTTTTGGCGAACCGGAAAAGGAATGGTACGGCGCGGCTGCGTTGGGTCGGGGTGAATCTCACTAATAGGAATGGGTTTGGCGTTAATGTGCTTATCGAGCTTACCCAGCAGCGGCCCACCATAGCCTTGACGATCTACGCTGGCAAAGGTTGGAAGTTCGGTGGTGGAGTCGGTCAAAAATGGATCGGTTGGGTTTTCTGCCCCTTTGGAACGGCGGTTACGGCTAGACACCCTGCAAGCCCCTTTCTACATTGGATACCACCTGCCACGCATCATCGGCGGCGGCGCTGTCCGGTGCATAATTAAAAACTGAACGTTTGCGGGCGGCGGCTTCACTCCAGATGATACGCTGTGGCAGCACCCGCCACACCAATTCCTTAAACTGCGTGTGGAGTTTTTCTAAATTTTCTTGGTGTTCTAAGGTGTTGGGGCGGTATTTGTTCGGGATAATGCCCATAATTTCAATATCCCCCAAGCCCATACTTTTTTTCTGTTTGCTGAAGCTGTTGCGATGCCCAATTGAACTGCCCAACCCGGCAAAACTGTAGTATTCCAGTTCTACCGGAAACAGCAGGAAGTCGGTGGCAAGATAAATACTTGCGTGCAACAGGGATGGTGTGGGGGAGGTATCAATTACCACGACATCAATTTCGCCATCCAATTCGCTGAGACGCTGCCGAACAGCCAGCACATTGTCGGTATTCTGGGAGATGGTGCGGGTTTCCTTGTTAGAGGGAATCAGGTAGATAAAGCCTTTGACATCTTCCTCTGGAATCTGATAGTGCGCGGGCGGGATATGGACAAGTAGTTCATTAAAAGGGGCATCGCGCACAATTAAATCGTAAAAACTGGGACTGGGGGCGCAGCCAAACCCCATGGTTAAATTCGATTGGGCATCAGCATCCACCGCCAGCACCCGATAACCGCGAATCGCCAAGCCACAGGCAATCGCATGAGTCAGGGTGGTTTTGCCAACCCCGCCTTTTTCATTGAGGAGCGTAATCACCTTCATAAAAACTACCTCATCTTCATGCTTCCATTATATCCGTCTCCCCTGCTCTGCACAGAGATAAGTGGGAAAATCTCTTTAAATCAATATTTTCTTATGTTGCATATATTAAAATATCAGTTAGATAAGGTACTGAAAAGAGCAGTGACGATCTATCCCACGCAGTGCAGAAAATGGAGGGATGTATTGCTACGGTACTCCACAAATATCTGTGCCTACCAATTTCTTGACACCCAAATCAATTCAGGCTATTATGAAATTAATTGAAATAGTTTGTATTTTGTTGAATTTTGTTCGATGAAGTGATATTTAATAAACATCATGACACCAAAAATTACGATGAGAGATGTTGCCGAAAAAGCCAATGTGTCAGTAAGCACAGTTTCTCATGTCTTGAATAATAAATTGAATGTATCACCTCACACACGCCATCTTGTCCTAGAAGCAGCGAGGCAAATCGGGTATTTAAAGAACCGAAATGTAAATGCCCCCTCCGCCACCTCCGTATCCTCCCTCTCCACTGTGGGTCTATTGACCAGCAATGTCCATGATGGAACCTCGATCCTCACCAATACCTTCTTTTCCCAGATCATTGCCAACATTGAGCGTGAGAGCCAAAGAAGCAACCTCTCTTTAATGTATGCGAACCTTGAAGTGGATGAATCTGGGCAAGCGCAGGGTATGCCCCCAATGCTCCTCGATGAACTCGTGGATGGGATCATTGTGGTTGGCTTTTTTACCGACGAAACGATTACCAACCTATATAAACGCTCAAGAAAAAGAATGGTCTTGGTTGATACCTATGCTCCCAGTGACTTAGCCCTTGAGAGTATCTTGATTGATAATCTGCAAGGCGCGACACACGCTGTATCCCATCTTATAGAGAACGGGCATCGGAAGATCGGCTTGATTGGGAGTCATGTCAATGACCACCCCAGTATTGCCCAACGTCGGGAAGCGTATTTCCATACATTAGCCCAGCACAACATCCAAGCAACTTATGTCGAAGAAAGCAATTTGCAGGTGGAAGTTTCCTATGAAGCTACTTTGCGCCTCATGGAAAAGCATCCAGACATAACCGCTATCTTTGCCTGTAATGATGAAATGGCTGCTAAAGCGGTTATGCCTGCCTTGCAAAAGCTGAATTATCGTATTCCAGAGGATATTTCCCTCATTGGTTTTGACGACACCGATATAGCACGCATTGTAAAACCAGCGCTCACCACGATTCATGTTGATAGAGAATTGATGGGAACACTCGCTGTTCAACGATTGATCGAACGTGTCAATAATCCTGACCGTTCCGCCATTAAGAATGTTATTGGAACGTGTCTTGTTATGCGAGACACCGTAAAAAACATTGCGGATTAACGCCGAGCTATGGCGATGTATCCAACACTTTGATGTGATATTAAAGGAGGATGGAATTATTAGTCTATTTTTAACCCCTGTTCACCCTATACTCGAAGTGTGATTTACGTTGTTGAGAGCAACGTGAGTCAGAAGAAATTTAGTAACAAAAGTTGCTATTTACGGAGAAAATACAATGAATTCAAATTTAAAGCGTCTAGGAATGCTTGCGCTGGTAAGCGTGATGCTCGTTGGTTTGTTCCTCAGTCCCGCCCAAGCGCAGGATACTACCCTACCGCGTAATGAGACCCTATACTTCAACGGGCAGCAATGGGGTTCCGTTGTTGGCTGGAATCCTTATTCATCCAATAACAACAATGCGATGGCAGTCAGCGAACAGGATAATGCACGAGTCCTCATGTTCGAAACACCCTATCTGTACAACATGCTCGACGGGCAAGTTTATCCCCTCTTGGCAGATGGGTCCTATGAATGGAACGAAGCTCGCACGGAACTGACCTTCAAGATCAAGGACGCGGCGAAGTGGAGCGATGGCACGCCGGTCACCGCCGAAGATGCGGCCTATTCATGGGACGCACGGGTCAAATATAACACCCCCGCCGGCGCTGGTAACATTGACTATATTGAAGATGTGGTTGCAGTTGATGATAAGACTGTCACCATCATCGCCAAACTCAAAGATGACGGTACCGCCGTTAATCCCTTGCTTGTGCAGGCCTATGTCAGCACCTACTACATCATCCAAAAAGCATGGACACAGACCTTAGAAGCCCGTGTGGGTGATGATGCCACTGCTTTTATGGCGGATCCGGCTGAAGATGTCGTTTGGTCAGGCCCCTATTCCAAATACTTCACCGATGATAGCAAAGTCATCCTCATCCGCGATGACAACTATTGGGGACAAGATTCCAGCATGTGGGGTAAGCTCCCGGTGCCGAAATACCTTGCTCACAATATTTTCCAAGACAATGCGGCAGGTACAACCGCTTTGCAAGCAGGCGAAGTGGATATTAGCCAGCAATTCAACTCCAATGTTCAAGACCTCTGGCTGGAACAAGGTCTGCCTATTTCGACCTACTTACCCGAAGCCCCCTATGGCATTGGTGCGAGTCTCCCCACTGCGTTCTTCAATTTGGAATCGCCGGGTCTGGATAATGTGGCGGTTCGTCGTGCGATTGCAATGGCAGTCGATTACGATGCGATTATTGCCAATGCTATGACCAACCAATCAGCGACCTTCACCCAGGTTCCCCGTTCCTTGATGAACCCCACCCCCGGTGAACAATCTCTGTATGATCATGAAGCGGTGGCAGATTTGCAATGGGCAGGTGGTGACATTGAAACCGCGAACGCCCTTCTGGATGAAGCCGGGATTGTTGACAGCGATGGCGATGGTTGGCGTGACATGGATGGTCAGAAACTCAGCTATGTCGCAACTTGCCCGAATGGTTGGTCTGACTGGCAAGCGGCAATTGAAGTTTTGGCGGCGGCTGGTAAAGAAATTGGCATTGACATTACCACCAATTTCCCCGAATGGTCAGTTTATCAAACCGTTGTTACCAAGTCCGATGAACCGCTCCAAGAAGGTTATGACATCTTCATGATGTGGAGTGATGGGGCTGGCCCAACCCAACCTTGGGGACGTATTCGCAAAATGCTCAGTTCCGAATTCATTGATATGACCTCCAACTGGAACGGCAACTGGGGTGGCTACTCCAATCCTGAGGCTGATGCGATCATCGCCGCTATCCCCGCCGAAACCGATCCCGCAGCCCTCAATGCTATGTACACCCGCTTGGTAGAAATCTACCTGACCGATGTGCCTTCCTTCACTTTGATGTACCGTCCACAAAGTTTCCACACGGTAAATGAAAGTGTCTGGACGAACTTCCCCTTCGACGGTGATGGGACTAACCCGCCTGTGCCACCGCTCAACTTGATGGATGGCTATAGTGTTGCTGGTCTCTATAACCTAGAACTGGTTAACCCATAATATTCTGAGATTGCAGGTGACAGTGACTCCACAGGGGTGACTGTCACCTCTTCGTATTGGTTCTGGGGTAAGCGTAAAGGACATCACTTTGAAAGCCTATCGAAAGTATTTTATTAATAAATTTCTATGGTTTCTTTTGACTTTAGTCACCGCGTTTATCTTAAATTTTATTCTGCCGCGCTTGATGCCGGGAGACCCGGTAGCCGCCATTGTCGCTAGAATGGCTCAGGGACAGTCCAATGCGACCGGGGTTCAAGCGGTCTATGAACAATACACGGAATTATTCGGCACCGACAAGCCCATGGGGGAGCAGTTCATTATCTACGTCCGTAATGTGTTTCGCGGCGATTTTGGCTACTCGATCAGCCAGTACCCCAGACGGGTTTCTGATGTCATTCGCTCTTCCATCGGGTGGACAATTGCCTTGCAATTTCCGGCGATTATTGTTGGTTGGATTTTAGGAAATACACTCGGCGCACTGGCGGCTTATAGCAAGGGATATTTCGATAAAGTCCTGCTGCCGGCCAGCATTTTCTTTAGCAATATACCTGCCTTTGGGATGGCGATTATTTTGGTCGTTATCTTCGGCGTTAATTTAGATATTTTCCCAACGTCGGGTGGTTACGGTCACGATATGATTCCCAACAACAGCCTCGAATTTGTGTGGTCGGTGATTGTCCACTATCAGCTGCCCTTCTGGTCTATTGTTTTGATTACTATTGGTGGTCAGGCTGTCGGGATGCGCTCCATGGCAATCTACGAATTGAATGCCGATTACGTAAAATATGCACGGTTTATGGGCATTAAGGATCGCAAAATCATTCGCTACGTTTTCCGTAATGCCATGCTCCCGCAGATCACCGGGCTAGCGCTGTCCATTGGAACGATGGTCAGCGGTGCATTGGTTGCAGAAATCATCTTCAGTTATCCGGGATTAGGTTCAACCATTCTGACGGCCGTTCGAGGCGGTGATTACCCCTTAATTTCAGCCACCACGCTTATCATAACCATCATGGTTTTGGTTGCCTTCTTTGCCCTTGAGATTGCTTATGGTCTGATTGATCCGCGCATTCGAGTGGCTCAATCGGAGTAAGGGACGAGAACAATGAAACATATTCTTAAACAAGTTTTTCGTTCCGGGAAATTCGTTATTGGTTTTGTGATCTTCACGAGTATTTTGCTGACCGTCCTCATCTACCCTTTGTTTGTCAAGAATCCCCCGCTAGAACGAGTTAGCCTAGGTACTTTCTTACCGCCGGGTGTGTATGTCAACGTTTATGATAGCATTGACACTTCCGCACAATACACTTTGGAACTGAAAGAAGCCTCAGCCCGCCGCATTGCTAACAAATTAGGCGATGAAGATCGTCAAGCCATGCAAGAGTGGCTGATGGGCATTGGCATTCCAGAAGAAGAGATCGATATTACCGATACAGCCGGGCTACTAGAACTTTGGGGAAATAATTTCGACCCGACGGTACGCATCCCCGGCATGACCAACGCTGACCGAAATTATTACATTCGCTTAAACAATGCGGTAGATGGGCTCCTTAGCACTGAGGGTGCAATCATTGCGGTGGCTGATCCGACAAGCGGGACACTGACAGAGGAAGGCATCATTGAACAAACCGCCTATGTCAATGTGACCGAAATACCTAATGTTCGCTGGCTACCCCTTGGCACAGATAATTTTGGGCGAGATGTACTGACCGAATTGGTGAGTGCGACCGGGGTTTCCTTGAAAATCGGACTCATTGCTGGCGTTATCGCCACCTCCATTGGGTTAGCCTTGGGGATGTTTTCTGGTTATGTCGGTGGTTTTGTGGATGACATCATTGTCTTCATTACCAACTTGTTCACCGTCATTCCTAGTTTTGTCCTCTTGATTCTGATTTCATTCAGCATTGGTCAGGATCAACGCGGTGCAACCACCATTGCCATTGTGATTGGGGCAACTTCATGGGTTTGGACGGCAAGAGCCGTTCGCGCCCAAGTGATTTCGCTGCGTAATCGTGACCATGTGAATCTGTCAAAACTGTCGGGGCATTCGACTCTTCAAATTTTAGCCACAGATATTTTTCCATATATCGCGTCCTATGTAGTCATGGCGCTGATTTTGCAAATTTCCTCCGGCATTTTGGCAGAGGCTGGGCTATCCATCTTGGGGCTGGGGCCACGAACAACCGAAGTTCCCACCCTCGGACTCATGATGAATTGGAGCATGTATTATCAGGCCCCTATCCTAGGAAAATGGTGGGCTTATCTCCCCATTCTTCTGGTCATCACTCTCATAACGTTCTCAATGAACTTGATGAACACCGGGCTTGACCAAGTGTTCAATCCAACACTCAGGGACTAGGGATTACCATGTCGAATATTGTTTTAGATGTCAAAGAACTCACCACAAAATATATCACGCGGTTTCGTGAAAGTGTCTATGCGGTTGACCATGTTTCTCTACAGGTTAAAGAGGGCAAGTCAATCGGCATTGCGGGTGAATCGGGCTGCGGAAAATCAACCCTGGCCCTTAGCCTGATGGGGTATTATTTTCCTCCACTCCACTATACCAGTGGCGATATTGTTATTGAGGGACAAAATATTACCAGCATGAAGCCCGACACGGTTCGCAAAACCATTTTGGGAAACGAGATTGCGTATATCCCCCAAGCTGCCATGAATGCGTTGAATCCGACCATGCGTGTCATCAATTTTATTGAGGATGTCATTCGCGCTCATGACCCCCACAAGAGCAAAAAAGAGATTTACGAGCTTGCCAAAGACCGCTTTGAATTGCTGGGTCTCCCCCCCGAAGTTTTGCATAAGTTCTCGGTTGAGCTTTCTGGCGGGATGAAGCAACGGACAGTGATTGCCACATCCGTCATCTTGTCGCCTAAAGTTTTGATTGCCGATGAACCTTCGTCCGCGCTGGATGTTACCTCTCAGAAGTTGGTTATCAAACTGCTGATGGATTTGATGGACAAAGGGATCATTAAGGCACTCATTTTCATCACCCACGAGCTGCCCCTCCTGTATCATGTGACAGATGAAATTATGGTGATGTATGCCGGGCAAATTGTTGAACATGGTACTTCCGACGAAGTAATTTTTGATCCCATCCATCCTTATTCCAAAGCCCTTATGGGGTCTATCATCGTCCCCGAACAAGGCTTACGGGATGTTAAATTGACGGCAATCCCCGGTACCCCCCCCAATCTCAAAAACCCGCCCTCTGGGTGCCGATTTGCGGAACGTTGTAAATATGTGATGCCGGCTTGTCGGGCAACATCGGTTGAATTACAAGATATTGGTGGTGGGCGTTCCTACCGTTGCATTCTCCCCGTCGAAGATTTAAGAAAGGCATATGAACGTGAAAGATGAAATCCTGAGTGGCAAAGGGCTGACCAAAATTTTTGGTATGGGGGCGCGCCGGACGGTTGCGGTAGATCATGTGGATTTTAGCTTCAAAAAAGGTGAAGTTATCTCGATTGTTGGCGAATCGGGCAGTGGCAAAACGACCTTAGCCAAAATGTTACTGGGGTTAAGCAATCCAACTGAGGGCGAGATTTACTTTGAAGGTCGTCCTCGCAACATCCGCACCCATCAAAAGAAGCAAGAGTATTGGAGAAATATTCAGGCAATCTTCCAAGACCCATTCTCTTCATTTAACATTTTTCGGAAGATTGACGCGGTGTTGCTGGATTGCATTCGGATGCAGGGGGGAGGCAGCTTTAAAAAAGAGAAAAAGCTGGAAATGATGCGAGAGGCGTGCAGCTTTGTTAATTTGAAATTCGATGAATTGACCAATAAATACCCCTTTGAACTTTCGGGGGGACAGCAGCAACGCCTGATGATTGCGCGTATTTTTTTGATGAAACCCAAAATTTTGTTAGCAGACGAACCCACTTCCATGATTGATGCCTGTTCTCGGGCAACGATCCTTGACATGCTCATGGCGCTCCGTGACGAAATTGACATGACACCCATCTTCATTACCCATGACATTGGGTTAGCCTATTATGTGTCTGATACAGTGTACATTATGGAACACGGGCGGTTTGTGGAAAGTGGGTCGGCAGATGAAGTGATTTTGCATCCTAAAGAAGCCTATACACGGCGCTTGCTGAACGATGTTCCCAAGCTGCATGAAGCATGGGATCTCACAACAGTCTAACGAGCGCCTAGAAAAAACGATGCTGGCTTTATCCGATACGCAAAAACACTGGGTGCAATCCACTTTGGATCGCATGAGCATTGAAGCATGTGCCGGACAGTTGCTCTGCCCGTTATGGCATCAAAATACAACCGAAAACTGGCTATGCCTCTTGGATGAAATGCCTCATATCCCGAATCTGATGCTCACATTCGGAACAAGTTCAGCACAGCAACAAGCGGCAGTGCGTATCTGGTTGGGTGAAATTGTGCCACAGGGCGATCTGCCGATTCAATTACCAACTATTTCTATTAAGCCACTTACATAGTCTTACCCATACTTCATCGAAAGGATTTACATTCGTAATGTCAACAGAAATTCAAGCAATAATCGCGCAAATGACACTTGAAGAAAAAGCCGCCCTTTGTACGGGCGCAAGTGCATGGTCAACCACCCCGATAGAACGGCTCGGTGTACCAGAAATGATTGTTGCCGACGGCCCCCACGGAGTTCGGCGCGTCCCCAATGTGCATGAAATGGGAACAGCAAGCCTGCCTGCGACTTGTTTTCCCACTGCATCGACCCTCGCTTCAACTTGGGACACAGATTTAATTTATACGATTGGTGAAGCCTTAGCAGACGAGTGCATCACTTTGAATGTGGATGTGCTGCTTGGCCCGGGGGCAAATATGAAGCGGTCTCCGTTGGGGGGGCGTAATTTTGAATATTTTTCCGAAGACCCCTACCTTGCCGGCGAGTTAGCCGCCAGCCTGATTAATGGCATACAGAGCAAAGGGGTGGGGACATCACTCAAGCACTATGCTGTCAATAATCAGGAGTTTCAACGCTTCACTATTAGTGCTGAGGTGGATGAACGTACCCTCCGTGAAATTTATCTTGTGGCATTTGAAAAAGCCGTCAAGCAAGCCCAACCTTGGACGGTGATGTGTTCTTACAATAAGGTCAATGGCATCTTTGCGTCTGAACATGACGAACTCTTGAACAAAATTCTCAAAGAGGAATGGGGATTCGAGGGATTGGTTGTGTCGGATTGGGGAGCAGTCCGTGACCGTGTGGCATCACTCAAGGGCGGTTTGGACTGGCAAATGCCGGGGCCACAAGATCGTCATGTTCAAAATGTGGTGGATGCCGTGCGTTCAGGCGAACTGGATGAGGCAGTTTTGAATGAATCGGTGCGACGCATTTTGCATATTGTCGAAATGGCGAGCAAAACACCCAAAAAAGGCACGTTTGATGTGGACGCGCATCATGAACTTGCCCGCCGCGCTGCCTCGGAAGGGATGGTACTGCTGAAAAACAATGGCGTTCTACCGCTTAAAGATTACCAGCAGATTGCTGTGATTGGTCGCTCGGCAGAACATGCCCATTTTCAGGGGGGTGGTAGTTCCCACATCAACCCAACCAAAGTTGACGTTCCGTTTAATGAATTAAAGTCGCGCACTGAGCATACCGAAATCACTTATGCGGAAGGCTACCCGTCTGATAATTCTTTCCGACAGGGGTTGATTGATGAGGCGGTTACGCTTGCTCAAGCGGCGGATATTGCCATTCTGTATATTGCCCTTCCTACTTTTAAAGAATCGGAGGGGTATGATCGCAAAGACCTTGACCTCACCGATCAACAAATTGCTTTGATTCAAGCGGTGGCTAAAGTTCAACCGCAAACCGTTGTGGTACTCAACAATGGCGCACCCGTGGTTATGAGCAATTGGATGAACGATGTGGCGGCTGTACTCGAAGGTTGGATGATGGGTCAGGCGGGCGGTGCGGCGATTGCAGATATTCTTTTTGGTCGGGTCAATCCGTCTGGCAAGCTGGCAGAAACTTTTCCGATAAAATTAGCGGACACACCGGCATATCTCAATTGGCCCGGGGGCGCTGGCGAAGTGCATTACGGCGAAGGTCTCTTTATTGGCTATCGGTATTATGATGCCAAAGAAATTCCCGTACAATTTCCCTTCGGCTATGGCTTAAGCTACACCACGTTTGCATACAGCAATCCAAAAGTTTCAGCCAGCACCTTTAAGGATTCGGACGGGGTTACGGTCTCGGTTGACGTTACCAATACGGGCAAAGTGGCGGGCAAAGAAATTGTTCAGGTCTACGTCCACGACCACCAGTCCACGCTGGTACGTCCAGAAAAAGAATTAAAAGGTTTTGCCAAAGTGGAGCTTCAACCCGGAGAAACCAAAACAGTTTCTGTTCAGCTTGATTTCCGCGCCTTTGCCTACTACCACCCCGAATACAAACAATGGATTACTGAAAATGGTGAGTTTGATGTGTTGATCGCTGCTTCGGCAACGGACATTCGCCATTCCTTGACCGTGACCCTTGAATCTACCCTCGACTTGCCTTGTTTGCTCGACAAGGAATCGACTATCCGCGAATGGATGGCAGACCCACGTGGCAAAGCGGCTTTTGGTGGTTTTTATGAAATCATGGAAACCGAAGCCCGCAAGATGTTTGGTGCCACCGAGGACAGCGAAGGGCGGTATGGCACAGACAGTGTTATTGGGATGGACATTATGAATATGTTCAACGATATGCCCATTGTCAGTGTCCTCATGTTCCAACAACACATGTTGCCGCAACATCCTGAAGATATTGTGGCAGACTTACTCAAGCAAGTTCATAGTTCGTAGAATGAACGTTCCGTACTTAACGCATTGAAGTGCATAACAAAAACCACCCTGTGTAGGGTGGTTTTCATGCCTATCATTCAGTAGCTTTCTTGGGCTGTTTCAACAGGCTAAAAGGCCAACCCGTGTTTTTTTCTTCGCATTCATGTTCTTTTTCATGTGCTTGCGCTTGCGGTTTTACCCCTTGTTTCCGCTTAATGTAACGGGCAATCCGTTCTTCGTGGATCTGACGAAGTTGATTGGGTGGGTGCATTTGCATGGTATTTTTCTCCTGATCGTTTCAACACGCTTATCCTGCGACAAACAACTTTTCCAACGAAAAGTGCTGGCAAAACCCTATGAAATTTGTCGTGATAAATTCATGCTACAACTTTGAGCGTACTCTAAGTCAAGCAGCAACTTTAGCGGCAGATGATGTGTTTGCTTGAGACGCATAGAATGTCCACTGAAAGCCTACCCCCAAGTCAGAGCAGCGTTACCCGGTTGGATCGAGTTAGGCTTTAAAATGGGGACGCGGAGCAAAATCCAAACCACCCCATATTCGTGGGGTGGTTCTGATGTTTAGCCTTCGGTGGCTTTCTTGGGTTGTTTCAAGAGGTTGAAAGGCCAACCTGTGGTTGTTTCCGGGAGTTCATGTTCTTTTTCGTGTACTTGCGCCGGTGGTTTTACCGCTTTTTCCCGCTTGATGTAACGCGCAATCCGTTCTTCGTGGATCTGACGAAGTTGATTGGGTGGGTGCATTTGCATGGTATTTTTCTCCTGATCGTTTCAACACGCTCATCGTGCGACAAACAACTTTTCCAAATGAAAAGCGCTTTGAAGAAATTCACTAAGGATAACTTATGTAGTTTGTGTATCAGGGAAAAAATTTAGGAAATGAAATTTTCAACTGTCACTATAGTATATCTGTTCTAAAATTCTGTCAATGCCTTCTGGTATAAGTTCAGCCTAAAGTCTGATACCTCCGGTGAGGATGGAATCCTGAAGACCGCATCCTCACCGGACAACCCGGTTCAATCCCTACACGGAATAGGTATCCCAGAGCGATTTAACCGCCAATCCTTGAATGTCTTTGGTTCTCACGCGAATCTTGCGCGGGGCATTCGCTTTGAGATGGAAGAAGTTATCTGAAAATGTCGCTCCCGGCAATTCTAACCACACATACAGGGCGACTGCCTTCGATTCAAGCTGTACCTCAAACTCTCCTTCAGCGAGAGGGGTGATGGCGAACTGAATTTCAGGAGCAACCAATTGCAGATGTTTTGGACGGCTAAATGTGACCAGATTATCTGAAATGGGCTGATTATCTATAGAGAGGTCTAACCAAACAAGGATATTGCGGGGCGAGTGTTGGGCAAGCCACTGGCTCACATCCACCGTATTTACGTGATGGGAGCTTGCGGAAGAGGCCACTATATCAACATGCTTAACTTCTAGTTCATTTCCGACAGCATCGGTGATGGTACACACCAGTTTGGCGGGTTGGTCAACAAGCAAGTCACTGGTCGCATAAACATCCACTGTCCCATTTTCCAGATTTTCCACCCCCGAAACAAGCAATGGTGCGTAAAACCGCTTTGCCATGTAGTGCAGGGCTTTCCAATTGCCTTTCCAATCGACGGATGCCCAACTGGGCGCTGCCCACATATCGTTCAGTTGCCAGTATAATGTTCCCATCGTGCGGGGCATATTGCGCCGCCAATGTTCCACCGCATATTTCATTGCCATCGCCTGCAAGATTTGACTGAGCCATAATAAGGAGTCAAAAGCGGTTGGCAGGCGAAACCAATCCACTAGATAATAAATGATGGTCACATTGCCGATTTTACTCCGTTGGAAATGTTCCATCACATAACTGGTGAGGTTGTGATCTTCTGGAATGGTGACCTCATACACTGTTGCGGGTTCTGGAAACGATTGAAATCCAAATTCACTCACAAATCGGTCAGGGCGGGTACGATACCATTCATAGGGTTGTAAACCATGCCACACTGCCCATAGATGCGTGTCGCCGGCATTGGGGTTTTGGTGGTCTTCGCGGTCTCCGAGGGGCGTGTGCGGGCTGGCAGGCCAATAGCTGATTTGCGGAGCAAGTTCTTTGACCAGATTCGCCAACAAATCATCAAAGAGCAAACTATACTGCTCCCAACTCAATGTCGCCTTCCACTCTTCAGTGGGGAGTCCCTGTTCGATTTCATTATTCCCACACAACAGCGCGAGGCTGGCATGATGCCGCAAGCGCCGAATATTGTCCCGCGCCTCAGCTTCAACATTTGTCATGAAGTCGGCATCAAAACTTGGATACGTTCCACAGGCAAAGATAAAATCCTGCCAAACGGCGATGCCATAGTGGTCGCATAGGTCATAGAAGGCATCATCTTCATAGAAGCCTCCTCCCCAGACCCGCAGCATATTCATATTGGCTTCAGCCGCCGCTTGAATAAAACGCTCATAATCAGCGCGTTTTGGCTGTCCCGGATAGGGGCTAATCGGAATCCAATTCGCGCCTTTGGCAAAAAACGGAACACCATTACAGGCAAAATAGAAGGATTCGCCCCATTCGTCAGTGTGGCGTTCCAGTGTTAAAGTCCGTAATCCTATTTTGGCTTCCCATGTATCCAGCACCCCATTGGCATCGTTCAGGGATACAGACACATCATACAGGGGGTGGTCACCAAGTCCGGCTACCCACCATAAGGCCGGTTTTTCAACCGTGATTTTCACCTCGGCATGGTCGTGAACTGTCTGTTCAACGGTGGCGACGGTGGTTTCCCCCCATTTGAGGCTGACGGTTGCAGAGAGATGAGTCTTTTGCACTGCCTTCACCGCCAAAGCTAGCGTTAACTCCACCTGCCCATCGCCATGCTGCTGGGAAATTACGACTTCTTCGATACGGGCAGTATTGAAGGCGATTAATTCAATATCCCGCCAAATGCCACTCGTCATCATCTTGGGGCCCCAGTCCCACCCAAAATTGCTGGGTTGTTTGCGAATCCACGCGCCTGTATTAACCCGCATGGGTTCGACCCAGCCAGCCATTTCACCCTTCTCTGCATCCATCTTGCGTACATATTGCATAGGGGATGCAAAATCAATGGTAAGGGTGTTGTCACCTGCCACCAGAACTTGTTTGACATCAAACTCCCATGTCCGATACATATTGTCCGCATCTCCGATTGGCTGGTCATTGATGTAAAGGGTGGCAAGGGTATCCAAACCATAGCAACATAAGATTAAACGATCATGCTGCAATAATTCTGGCGGGACAGTAAATGTACGGGTGTACCGCCACTCTGTTTCGCCAACCCACATCTGGCGTTGCTCATTATCCCGATAAAAGGGATCATCGAGGCGGTTATTCGCTATTAAATCTGTGTGAACACAGCCCGGCACGGTTGCCAAAAGTGATTCACCTTGTTTATTTTGAATAAGTTGCCATGTTCCATTGAGTGAAAAGTGTTTCAAAGGTCATTCTCCTTTAATAAATTCACGTTAATCGTTTTCGGTTGTTTTAGTATCTATCCGTAAATTCATTTTAACGCAGTCCCTTAGGGCGGTGTTCACTGGCCTGAAGGCCAGCGTTTACGGATAGGTTCTTAATCAATCGCGCCTTCGAGTTGTCTACTGTGTAATCGCTGTACATCCCGTCTTGGGGGTTCTCCAAAGCGCTTTTTGTATTCACGGTTAAAGTACGAAACATCGTTATATCCAACACGATAAGCGGCACTTGTGGCATCAAGGTTTTCACCCAGCATCAGGCGACGCGCTTCCTGTAGCCGAAGCTGTTTCTGAAATTGCAAGGGACTCATGCCAATAGCCGCTTTAAAATGTTGGTGAAAACTCGACACACTCATCCCGATATCTTGGGCGAGTTCTTCTATACGGAAAGATTGGTCTAAATTTTCGCGCAGTCGCTTAATTGCGCTCGCCATGTTTGAGGAATATCCCCCAGAAACCATGAGATGATGGAGTCTAGCGCCTTGTTGGTGGCTCATCAAGCGATAGACAATTTCTCGTTTGATGAGTGGCATCAATATTCGTGCTTCTTCTGGAGAATCTATCAGCCGAACCAAGCGCAGCACCGCATCCAAGAGTTCGACATCTAGGGCGCAGACATTGATTGCGCGTACTTCGGCATTATTCAATGGGATAAGGTATTCTGCTTCAACTAAAACAGAACTCACCAGCGTGGGGTCAAGGCTTAGGCGGAGGCTGAGATAGGGTTGTTGCGGTGATGCTTCTAGCACTTGGCTCGCTCGCGGTAACTCCATTGTGGCAAGAAGGTAATGGATGGGGTCATACTGATAGCGGGTATTGCCCACAAAGACCTCTTTGCGCCCTTGAGCAATCACACACAAGGATGGCTCAAGGACACTATGGACTCTTTCTCGTGGGGTTGACAAACGGACTAAATGAAGCTCTGAAAGCGGTTCAATAACCCCATCTTCGACCAGCGCTTGCCCAAGGCGCTCCACGAGTTCTTCACGACTCGCCTGCAAACGCTGTTCATCACGGCTTGTCTGGGTATGATTTTCCATCGCATTCACTCAATCTCATTGAAATATTATTTGGAGAATTCTGCAATCATCCTAGAGAATCCTGCAATCATTTTGCCGCAAATTCGTTGATAATTCATATCAAGGATCTCAGATCTTCATGAAAACAACCCGCAGCAATATTCAAGGCGTGGGCTTTCTTTCAGTCAGTAATAAATTATACCTTCTCTATCGAAATCGGCAGAACGAAAGAACGAAGGTATCCCATAGGAGTATAGAACATGCAAACCCGTCAATTAGGAAATAGCGGCCTAGAAGTTTCGGCGCTTGGACTCGGATGTATGCGAATGAGCTTCGGTGATGCGCCGATTGGAACCCATCAGGAGATGATTGAATTTTTGCATCAGGCAGTGGATCGGGGTATCACATTTTTTGATACCGCAGAAGTCTATGGGCCATTCACCAATGAACTGCTGGTCGGCGAGGCGCTTGAACCGTTTAAGAATCGTGTGGTGATTGCGACCAAGTTTGGATTCAAACATGCTGAGGACGGAACAGGCCCAGCTCCCGGCTCCGGTTTGGATAGCCGACCAGAACAAATTAAGCGGGTGGCAGAGGCATCACTCAAGCGGCTGCGGGTGGAAGCCATTGACTTGTTTTATCAGCACCGTCCAGACCCCAATGTCCCGGTTGAGGAGGTGGCGGGAGCGGTCAAGGATTTGATCCAAGCAGGCAAGGTGAAACATTTTGGGCTTTCTGAATCGGACGCGCCCACCCTTCGTCGCGCTCACGCGGTTCAACCGGTGGCTGCCCTGCAAAGTGAGTATTCTATCTGGTGGACACCCATTGAAGCCGAAATTTTGCCAACGTGTGAAGAACTTGGGATCGGGCTAGTCCCCTATAGTCCCTTGGGCAGAGGTTACTTAACGGGAAAGATTGACGAAAATGCTTCTTTTGCCGATAACGACATTCGCGCCCGTAACCCACGCTTTACAAAGGAAGCCATCAACGCCAACCGGGCGGTGGTTGACCTACTTGAGCAGATTGCGGCAAACCATGAGGCGACCCCAGCCCAAATTGCGCTGGCGTGGTTGTTAGCTCAAAAATCTTGGATTGTCCCAATTCCGGGGAGTCGGAAACTTCATCGTTTAGAAGAGAACAATGCTGCCGTTGATATTCAATTGACAGCAGAGGATCTGGCTCAAATCGCTAACGCTATGACACAGATCAAGGTGATTGGCAATCGGTACTAAGGTGCTGATGCTAGCACAAAAACGAGAACGCGCATTGGGGCGCGTTCTTGTAATCGATGGGTGAGATAACTGAGCAGTCGTCAGTCCGACGCGACTTCTTTGACCCATACAACGCGCCCTTCATGTTGGGACTGCGTTGCCGCTAGCGCACCTTGCAGGGCAGCACGGGCATCAACATGGTTGACGATGGGGGCTTTGTCTTGTTGTAAACATTCCACAAAGTGAGCAATCTGGGCGGTATACGCGGCCCCAAAGCGCTCTTGAAAATATGGCACAATATCATGCTGGAAGCCTTCCTTATTCAACCGGACAACCGCCGTTTCTTGTAAATAGCCGATTTCTAGCGTGCCTTCTGTGCCAACCACCGTAGCGCGAATATCGTAGCCATAACCAGAAGTACGGCTGACTTCAATATTGCCAAGCTGTCCGCCCACAAAGCGCAGATTGATCATGGCATTGTCTACGTCACCTACCTGCGATAATTCAGGATACTTCATGGAACTGACTTCGGTGTAAACTCGCTCAATCTCGGCTCCTGTCATCCAGCGCACAATATCAAAATCGTGAATTGCCATATCGACGATCAACCCACCGCTTACGGCAGGGTTGGCAAATTCGAGGCTGGTGCGAAAGGGATCGCGTCCTATAGATCGGACAACGATGGGAGTTCCAATTTTTCCAGCTTCAATCTGGGCATAGGCTGCCGCATAGTGTTTGTCAAAACGGCGCATAAATCCAACCTGAAACATCACGGCGGCTTTTTCGATAGCCGCAATCATTTCATCTGTCGCGGCGAGTGTCAGCGCAGTGGGTTTTTCGCAGAAAATCGCTTTGCCTGCCTCAGCCGCCGCAATGACCACCTCACGATGGGTACTGGTCGGGGTGGCAATGATGACTCCGGTAACATCCGGGTTGGCAAGCAGGTCGTGATAATCTGTATAGGTTTTGACTGAACCCGAAAATGATTCTAGGGCATCAGGGCGATTATCCGATAAAGCGACCAATCGCGCTCCTTCAACCTGAGAGGCGACAAAAGAACCATAGACACGCCCCATTCGGCCTAAACCAATGACCCCAATTCCAATATTTGTCATGTTTTCTCTATCCTTTAGTAGCCTAATTGATGAAGATAATCGCGGTTGCGTTGTGCGCTGAGTTTGGGGGCTGCCAAATCATCGACCAAAACATCCTGCTCGACAATGACCCAACCGTCATAACCGAGTTTTTCTATGGCGGCGAAGATCCCCGGAAAGTCAACATCGCCCTGACCGAGTTCGCAATAGACCCCCTGACCGGTTGCCTGAAAGTGGTCGAGTTCTTGTTCAATACAGCGTTGACGAATACGCGGGTCACAGTCCTTAAAGTGTAAATAGCGTACCCGCTCGCCATATTCGTGAATGGCATCGAGGGCGTTGCCGCCTGCGTAATGCCAATGTCCAGTATCCAAGCACAACCCGACTAAATCGGGGTCGGCCCGCTTCATCAATTGGCGTGTTTCTTCGGCGGTTTCTACGTATCCGGCGCAGTGATGATGAAAAACGACATTCAACCCTAACTGATCGTGGACTTCACGCGCAATCAAATTAACTCCGGCGGCAAACACATCCCATTGGTCAGCCGACAACCGCGCCCCTTGAATCCGCCCCGCCATCTTGACCGCCTCTGGTACAGTCCCATTATCATCCGATAGGACAAGAAACTTTGCCCCAACGGCTGCCAAGACACGCCCTACTTTGAGCGCGTGCGCCAACCCTGCTTGATGGGCGGCGGCATCCACGAGTTTGACAGGGACAAAAGAGGAAAGGAGTTGCAGATTCCGTTTGGCGAGTTCTTCTTTTAATAGGTCGGGGTCAGTGGGCAGATACCCCCAAGGGCCATATTCTAGCCCGGCGTATCCTGTTTCGACAATTTCATCCAACACTCGGCTGTAGGGGTATTTCGGCGCAATATCTTTAAATTCATAAATCCCCCATGAACAGGGAGCATTCGCAATTTTGAACGCCATGTTTAATCTAATCCTCCATAAGGCATAACAAACGATTCAACTTCTGGCAGGGTGGGCATGAAGTTGGCACAACCGTGCTTTGTGACCACAATCGCGCCGCAAGCATTCCCGAGTCGCACCGCCCGATAGAAGTCCCAGCCTTTAACGTAACCATATAAAAAGCCAGCGCCAAAAGCATCCCCCGCCCCTAGAATGCTGTAGATTTTCACCGGAAAACCGGGAACATCGATAATTTGCCCTGTTTGAGAATGGATGCGTGCGCCCTGCTCCCCACGTTTTTCAATCAAGACAGCGGGGCCAAAAGACAACAAATGCTGAATAGCGCGGTCAGTATCGCCTTCAACCTTTGTATCTGAGACGGAATGGGTTTTTGTTATCTGGTCGAGGTTGCTCAACAGAGCAGCGTTGATTTCATCCTGTGTGCCGATCACGACATCCACCAGACGCAAGACAGCGCGTATCGCTACCCCAAAAGCGCGAACATCGTGCCACTGGTTAGGGCGGAAATCAATATCTAGGACAATCTTTGCCCCTGCTGTACGCGCCGTTTCCGCAGCGAAAAGGGTGGCACTCCGGCTGGGTTCTTTTGAAAGATTGGTTCCCGCAAATTGGAATATCTTACAATCGGCAACGGGGGATGCGAGTACATCATCAATGGTGAGGGCAATGTCTGCACAATTTTCGCGGTAAAAATTAACCGGGAAACTGTGCGGGGGTTCGATACCCAATACCACCGCACTGGTCTGTTTGTCGGCTTTGCGGGGAATCAGGTCAATATTAACCCCTTCGTTCTTTAAAAAATTTAAGACGAAATCACCCACCGGATCATTCCCAACGGCTGTCAGCAATGCAGCGTCCAATCCGAGTCGGCGTGCGCCTACACAGATGTTGGTGGGGGAACCGCCGACATAAGCCGAAAAACTTTTGATGTCCACAAACGGCGACCCCACATCATTTGAGTACAAATCAATAGAGCAGCGTCCCAT
This sequence comes from uncultured Anaerolineae bacterium, assembly GCA_964639245.1. GTDB lineage: Bacteria > Chloroflexota > Anaerolineae > Aggregatilineales > J027 > SB15. The sequence goes on along the minus strand of CAZXCU010000002.1, from coordinate 769,663 downwards.
ATTCAACAAATCATAGGTCATGCTGTGTTCTCCTACCGTACTATCGGCAATCGGGGGTCAAGTTCCCCCAACGATTGCTTTGCCCAGACATGGGCGGGATCTTCGCTATTCGCCAGCGACTGTGCCGAACCCGCCAGAAAATTAAGCAGGTAGGTGGTGTAACCCGGTGCGCTTGTGGTGGGATGATAACCTTCGTGAATCAAGATGGTGTCGTTATTTTGCGCTAAAAAGGTCTGGTCGTGGTCAGCGGTGTAAATGCGCTGGAGGGCATACCCTTGTTCTGGCTGGAGCTTATAAAAGTAAATCTCTTCGAGGTCAGCTTCTAACACTTTGCCTGAATCATCTTCGCGGTGTTCATCATGCTTATGCGGTGGATAGCCCGCCCAATTCCCACCGGGAATATAAGCCTCAACGCATACAATTCGGTGGCAATCAAAACCGGGGGGAATGATATTGACTACCTGCCGTGAGGCATTCCCGCCACCGCGTAAATCGACCGTTACAGTGTCTGAGGTAATCAATTGGATGGGGTGGTCTTCGTCAGTGGGAACCCAGCAGGTCGCAAATTCTAGGTTTGGGGTTAGGGCTTCAATCTCAAAATTAATTCTGCGGGGTAGATACAGGGCAGACGGCAAGCCACTAAAAACATCTTCCCTGCCTCCAACATCGAGAAAGTCTCCCTGCGAGGTATGGATAGAACACCTCCCGCCGAGAATCACATGAACGTATTCGTTATCGCCGGTGTGAGAGACCCATCGCTGTCCACGCTTCAAATGACGAATCGTCATATTGAGTAAATGCCAACCCGCCTGTTCAGCCGTCACTTGAGCAACTATGTCCGGCTGGTTGGTGATTGCAGGAATCCGCATGAAGGATGCCTTTCTTACCAAAAAAAATAACATAAAAGAAGATGGTTCGTGCAGGATGGTCATGAGAACTCATCCTTAAATTTGCCGGCTTATTCTGCGTAAGGTGCGTTATAAAACTGCATGAGATGACTTTGCACACATTGCGGGGGAATTGATTCCCCCCGCAGCACGCATCCATATAGCCGACTTTTTTACGAGACTGGCCGAACAACATTTACGAATAGAGTCTAAATCAGATAGCGTTGGTTCTGTTTTTCCGCTTCGTAATCTTGACGGGCTTTGTTGACCTCTTCCATTTCGGAAACATGGGCCGTTGCCATATCCCACCAGAAGCCATATCCCGGAACACGTTCGTGCCAGTCGGTTTCGGTAACAATAACGGTTGTGCGATCCGCTTGTTTGGCCTGTTGAATGGCATCGGCAAGTTTGTCCCGCGTGTTGGCGTGGATACCCATTGCGCCCATCCCTTCCGCAATTTTGGCAAAGTCGACGGGGAGTAAATCGCCATCATACCAACCGGACTCGCCTCGATATCGATAGTGGCAACCGAAGCCCTCACTCCCTACCTGTTCCGAGACGCGCCCCACACTGGAATAACCATTGTTGTTGCTGACCATGATGATGATTTTCTGACCTTCTTGAATTGAGGTCACAATCTCACTGTTCATCATGAGGAAGGAGGCATCGCCAACCATGACAAAAACATCGCGGGTAGGGTCTGCTAATTTGATTCCCAAGCCACCGGCGATTTCGTAACCCATCGTAGAATAGCCATATTCAAGGTGATAGCCCTTTTGGTCACGGGTGCGCCACAGTTTATGCAAATCACCGGGAAAGCTCCCTGCGGCACTCATCACCACGTCACGCGGATCTGATAGCTCATTGACAGCCCCAATCAATTCGCCTTGACTCATCAGGGGGCCATGTTCGAGGTTATAAACCCGTGTCACTTCGGCATCCCATTCGGCATTGTATTGGCGAACCAATTGTTGATAACCTTCATCGCTACGATACCCTTCCAACAATTTGGCAAGTTCCTCCAAAGTCGCCTTGGCATCCCCCACCAATGGAATAGCAGCATGTTTATGGGCATCCATCTCAAAGACATTGATATTGATAAACCGCACATCGGGATTCTGAAAGGCCGTTTTGGAGGCAGTCGGGAAGTCGGTATAGCGTGTACCGATACCGATTACCAAGTCGGCATCGCGTTCAATCAGATTTGCCCCTTTGGTGCCGGTCACGCCCACCCCCCCTAAATTCAAGGGATGGTCGTAAAGCAGCGAACCTTTACCCGCTTGTGTCTCTGAAACCGGAATACCTGTTTGCTCAACAAAATTAAGGAGGGCTTCACAGGCTTCGCTGTAATGAACCCCACCCCCCGCGATAATCATGGGGCGTTTGCTGGCGCGAATCCATGAAGCCGCTTTCTGTAATTGGGAGACATCGGGGCGATTGCGCGGGATGACCCAAACGCGCTTTTCAAATAACTTGTCGGGGTAATCAAAGGCGTAGGTTTGAATGTCTTGCGGAAGGGCGAGTGTCACTGCGCCTGTATCGGCGGGGGAAGTCAAAACACGCATCATTTCTGGCAGCGATTGGATTGCTTGTTCAGGCCGTGTGAGGCGATCCCAATAACGCGATACGGGCTTAAAACAATCATTGACCGAAACATCTTGCGAGTGTTCCGATTCCAGCTGCTGCAACACAGGCGCTTGCACCCGTTCAGCAAAAATATCACCGGCAAGCAGCAAAACGGGAATCCGGTTAATGGTGGCGGTGGCAGCCCCTGTAAGCATATTGGTTGCACCGGGGCCGATGGAGGACAAACAGGCGAAGGTTTGTTTGCGATTCTTCATCTTGGCGTACCCCATCGCCGCCATGACCATCGCTTGCTCATTGCGTGTTTGATAGTAGCGGAATTTTGGCCCATATTGCTGGAGCGCCTGGGCCACCCCGCCAATATTGCCATGTCCGAAAATTCCCCAGCATCCGGCAAAAAATGGGGTTTCCTCGCCATCATGTTCAACATATTGATTCATCATGAAACGAACTATGGCTTGTCCTAATGTAAGACGAATGGACATTCGTAATTACTCCTTAATAAAAATAAAATCATTTTGTCGCCCCATGCGAGGCAGTAATTTTTCTATACACAACAAACTCCCTCGATTGTAGTATTCGCTCTTGTCATTGTCAACAAATCAGACCAAGAGTAGACTTATTGTGATTTTTGTTGCACAATGTGAGAAAAGTCAAGGTAACGAGTAACAAAACAGTGAGCGAAGTACAGTCCCTAGCGCGTGGTTTACGGATTCTCGACATGTTAGTGGAGGCCGACGACAGCCTTAGCATTACTGAATTATCCATTCAATTGGGGCTGGATAAGAGTACGGTTTCGCGTTTGATGCAAACACTGGTGAAGTGCAATTATGCTCAACCCGACCCCGGTACACGCCGCTATATTGTCGGCAAAAAAATAACGCAAGTGAGTTGGCAGCTTCTCAATCGTGTACCCATCCGCGACCAAGCAAGACCCATTCTCTACGATTTGATGAACGCGACAGGCGAATGCGCCCACACAGCAGTTTATTCACAAAAACAGGCATTGGTTATTGATGATGTGGAAGCGCCTTCTTCTCTGCGAGTCGTGGGGGGCGTGGGACGGTTGATCCCTTTGCATTGCACGGCGGTTGGGAAGTGCCTGCTGGCTTTTTCGGACATCCCCTTACCTACTGAGATGCCAGCTCGCACGCAACATACCATCACCACTTTTGACCACCTCAGTAAACATCTCAAAGCTATTCGAGAATTGGGCTATGCGTTGGATGATGAAGAAAATGATTATGGAGTGCGCTGTATTGCTGCTCCCGTTTATGATCATCGGCAACAAGCAATCGCCTGTATCGGGATTTCAGGCCCGACGGTGCGGATGACCGATGACCGATTAGATGAACTCGCGCAGCAGGTCATGACCGCAGCGTATCAACTTTCCGCACAATTGCAAACATCCGCTAGAAAATAAATTTGATAACGCCAGCATGTTTGGGAGAAGAGAAGCTCGATGAGTATGGAAACAGTCGCAATCGGAATAGTCGGCACCAGTTGGTGGGTCGATTCGATGTATTTGCCAGCCCTTGCCAATCATACGAAAGCAAAGGTCGTCGCTATTTGCGGACGAGACCCTGAACGCGCCCACATGATGGCTCATCGATGGCATATCCCCGGCGTTTACACAGATTACAATGTGATGATTGAAGACGCCAAACTGGATGCGATTATTGTGGCTACCGCCAATGATACCCACTATCCAATCACGATGAAATCTCTCGATCAAGGATTGCATGTGCTTTGCGAAAAACCGCTTGCGCTAAATGCGATGGATGCACAACGAATGCTGGAACTTGCCCGCGAAAAAGGCGTAAAACACATGACTCCTTTTACGTACCGATTTATGCCGACTTCACGATACCTCAAAGCGCTCATTGAGGCCGACTATATTGGTCGTCCGTATCATTTGAATTTGCGGTACTACACAGGGTATGCCCGAAAAAACGAATATCTCTGGCGGTTAGACCTTGATAAAGCAGGGTCTGGCATTCTTGGCGATATTGGTTCTCACTTTCTTTATCTTGCAGACTGGTTTTATGGGGAAATAAAAACCATCTCATGTCAGCTTGGTAATCTTGTGGAGCGACCCAACACCAGACCGAACGGTGAACCGTACCCACTTGGGGATGATATGGCAATTATGACGCTAGAGTTTGCCAATGGTGCCTATGGGGTTATCCATGCCTCGGCGACCTGTTACGAGGACACTCCTTTTGGTCAAACCCATCACATGGAGTTTCATGGTTCAAAAGGCACGCTTTATAGCTTCACAGACTGGGATACGATCCAACAGGTTAAGGGGGCAAGAGTGGGCGAGGGGATGCTTACGGAATTACCCATTCCCGATCATATTTGGGGTTCTGTTCGTCATGATACGGTTCATAACACATATCGGGATGTATTCCGCAAAGAGAAACTGATGATAGGAGAGTTTATCGATGGGATTGTCAATAACCAAGCGATAAGCCCTTCCTTTGCCGATGGTCTACGCATCCAACAATTAATTGATGCGGCAATCCAAAGTAATGAATTGGGGCAACGGATTACTGTAGATTATTCACCATCGGTATAGACGATTTAAAACGCACCTTACGCAAAATCGGTGGCGTGATGAAAGGATCATTGTGTAAATTCTCTCTGAGGACAGATGATTCCCATCTTTAGAACTGTATTTATTTATCGGATGCAACAAATTGCGGTGTCCGTAAATGAGGAATTTCAACGTAACTATAATTTTTAAGATGATTCTTGTATCCGACAAACTATCTTTAAGTCTTCGGGCGATTGACAAATCACCCAAATGGCAGCACGACCATTGGCTGTTGTGACAACTTGGCTACCCTCTGCCGTTCCTTGATTCTTGAGGAGGTGTCCGCCGGAAACAGCCTCAAATTGAATAACTTGTTCTGGCTGGGTAAGAGGGGTTTCAGCATGGTCTACCAGTTGAACAGAAAACAGCACTTTTGTATCGCTAATGGCCTGCAGTTCGGAAATCAAATTTGGTGGCTGTGCGGGAGTTGGCAAAACAAATCGCTGTGAAATTTCGTGAGAGCGTTCTTTGCCATCACGCCCTGTTCCAACTGCAATTAGCTGATTTTGCCCAAGTTTAAACGGGACATGCCAGACCAAGCCTGAGGCCGGAAAAGCAGTTACGTCGCGGACTTTTTTCCCTTGTGAAACTTCATTGATGAAAAGTTCAACGGTTTCGCAATTAGAATAAACCCGCACACGCTGGAGTTCGTCGGGTTGCCCAACGCGAATTTTCCATGTTGGAGATTCAATGTAACAAACGGGTGTATCCGTAAAATAGGCTTGAAAAAGAAAGTAAACGTCTTTAGGGCAGCCGGCTCTATCCACCAGACCTTTCTGGTTGATATATGGGATAGGGTTTTCGGGACGAAGCGGCGTGCCAAAATCTTTAAAAACCCACTGCGCCGTGCCTGCCAAATGGGAGATTTTGGCCTGGACTTGTAAATGCCACTCCATCACATCCAGCATGTAACTTTCGCTCCAATCCCCATCGCGGCTGGCGCGAACTGGGCCATCGGTAGAGAGGGCTAAACCCGGCACTTCCTCATGGTTGATTTCATGGGGGATGGTTTCTTGCAGATGTGGGCCGGCAGAGTGCCTCCCGACATGGCTATCTCCGCCCCACTCCATATGCAGAAAACGGGGGTAAAGCGCAATCGCAGCCAGCAATGCCGTTTCATAATCCTCATAGCGCCCCCGATACCAACCTGACCAGATGGAGGGCGAGTAGACATCGACAATGGATGCACCCGGCTCAAAACGGCGTAAGGCGGTTAAGCGGGATGAGTCTCGCTCGTGGGAAAGGTTGTGCAGTTCGGTTAAAAACGCGGCAACTTTTTCATCAGAGGAGGCGGGGTGTTCACTTTCCCAATCCAGTTCATTGCCCAAGCCCCAAAAAATAATTGAGGGGTGATGATAGTGCTGCTCAATCATCTCAATGAGCATGTTTTTCGTTTGCGTTTTGAATAAGTCTCCCCCAACCCCTCCCCGGCACCAAGGAAGCTCCTCCCAAACCAGTATCCCCAACGCATCGCACATTTCCAGCACGATGGGTGTTTGAGGATAATGCCCTAATCGGATGAAATTAAAGCCCGCAGCTTTAATCTGTACTAATTCTTGGCAGGTAAGTTCATCAGGAACAGCACTGCCATAGCCCGCCCAATCTTCATGCCGATGTGTACCCTTGAGCAGTAACCTTTCACCATTCAAATAAAACGCCCCTCCTATAGGAAATTCAAATGTCCGAAAGCCAATTTTTAAATGAAGGTGGTCGAGAATCTTTTCGTTCTGCATCAATTTGACAGAGACAATATATAAATGCGGCTGGTCAGGCGACCACAGCCTAGGATTTTGAACCGGGGTTAGGTCAAATTGAAAATCTCGGCTGGCTGATAATGCAAAATGGGTTGTGTTTGCGGATGAACCCTCTGTAATTTCGACTTCTAAGGTCAATGGCTGGGACGCGGTGTCGGAAAGACTGCCACGGAAATTGATGAAACCTTGTTTATTTGCAATCTGCGTATCAATAAAAATCTTTTCCAGGCGGATTTGTCCGGTGGCATATAACCAGAGGTTACGGGTTAATCCGCCGTACAAGAAAAAATCGGACATGTCCGAAGGAATTAAGTCCGGGTCGGGGCGGTTATCCACTTCGATTCGCAGTTCAAACGGTTGGCGGGCAGTTATTTCGACTGTAAAAGCGGTATACCCCCCTGCATGTTCTCCAATCAAAAGCCCATCTTGATAGACTTTAGCTTTTTGGGATGCGGCTTCAATTTCCAACCACAGGCGTTCTGTCAAAGTGGGAGGGGTGATTCTTTTTGTATAGACACCTACACCGCGCCGATAGTGTTGGTCAAGCCGGACTTCCATTGTGTCAAGCGCATTCCAGCTATGTGGCAGATGAACAGTTTCGGGTCGTTGTTGTTCAAACTGAAACTGCCAATCTGCATTCAGATTGATTCGATGAGGCCGCTGCATTAGCCTTTCACCGCCCCGGATAAACCGCGTACAAAATAACCTTGAAAGATGAAGAAAATGAGTAAAACGGGCATAATCGAGAAAACCGTTCCTGCTGCAAAGCCTGTCCAATCGAAGGCATGTTCCCCCTGAAACGCATACATTCCCACCGCGAGATTGCGGAGTTCAGGTTTGGTGAGTGTGAAAATAAGTGGGATGTTGAACTCATTCCATGTATGCAAAAATTGGAAAATAATCACGGTTCCGATGATGGGACGTGAGAGGGGCAGCACCAACGAAAACATTTGGAGGAAGTTAGCGCCATCAATTTTGGCAGAGTCAAAGATTTCTTCGGGGATAGTCTCAAAAAAACCTTTGAATAGCAACACATACAGCGCCCCACCCCCGCCTGCCATTGCCAGAATCACACCTGCTCGTGTATTCAACAACCCCATCGTTCGAATGAGATTGAATTGAGGAATGATGATGCTGGCGATGGGGATAAACAGCGTGGCGAGCAGCAGTCGAAACAGGAACTTTTTGCCCAAAAATTCATAGCGGGCAAGAACGTAGCCTGCGGTGGCAGACAGAATCACTGCAATGACGGTGGCGGAAACAGAATAGATAACGGTGTTTAAAAAGTAGGTATTGAAGTTGGCCTCGACCCATGCCCGTTCAAAATTATCCCACAGCAGTTTTTCCGGCATCAATTTCGCGCCAGAGAGGAACATTTCGCGCTGGGTTTTAAAGGCGGCAGCAATGACCCACAAAAACGGGTAAATCCAGAAAAACGATATCGCCGTAAGGACGATTAAGGACAAGATGTTGAAACGGGTAAAACGGCTCATTTTCATGGGTTATATTCCATACTCGGTGCGGCGTTTTTGGGCATGGGTCACAATCAGACCTTGAAGAGTGACAGCAGCTAACATGCTTATCCCAAACAGCAGTGCAGCCGCCGACGCATAGCCATATTGGAAGGGAAATTCCGTAAAAGCACGGGTGTAAATAAAATAGGAAACCACATAGGTATCGTTGCCCGGCCCCCCTCCTGTCAGCGTGACCACCAACCCAAAAACTTTGAGTGCATTCACAAAGGCGAGGAAAAAAATGATGTTCGAGACCGGGCGAATAATTGGCAAGGTAATAAAACGCAGTTTGCCCCATTCGCCCGCACCGTCCAATTCCGCTGCCTCATAGAGTTCTTCGGGGACATTGGTGAGGGCTGCCATCCAGTAAATCATATATTGCCCGAAAATTTGCCAGACAGAGATGAGAACAAGGCTAATCATTGGCAGGGGTTTTTCAGACAAAAAGCCAATCGGTTTTTCGATTGCACCCGCCTCTTTAAGAAAATCATTGACCGCACCGTTGGCGGGATTCAATAAAAAGGTGAACACCAACCCCGCTAGCGCCACTGGAATGACCATGGGGGCGAAAAAGACTGTTCGCCACAACCGCTTTAACCACAGCCAGCGCCGCGTTAGCCAAACTGCCGCGAACAATGACAAGGGCAATTTAATCGCGGTATTCAAAATCGCAAAGACCAATGTGTTCCGAAACGCTTCCCAGAACACCGGGTCACTGGCGATGGTTTGATAATTTCCTATTCCAACAAAATTATCTAAGGGTTCAATGCCGTTCCACTCAAAAAATGAATAATAGGCAGTTGCAACCAGCGGCCAAATCGTAAAACCAAGATATAAAATCAAGAAAGGGGCTAAAAATAAATAGACCCACCCATAGGGGGTGCGGTTGAGTTGGCCTTTGGGGGAAACTTGGCTAACAGGAACAGCCATTTTTTTCGCTTGCTCCATGAGAAACCTCCTTGAGAAAAAGGGCAGAGGAGTTTTGGCCTCTGCCCCGAGATGCAACCTTAGTCTTGGTAGTTGGAGAGTTCGTAGTTGGCTGTGTAGTCAAAGGTCGGGAAGGTAAAACATTCCAGCGAGACGTTGAGACCGTTTGCGGCTTCTGTTTCAATGGTTTCTTGGAAGGCCGCATCTTTGGCTTCGGCGATTTCAGCTGCGACAGAGGTAAAGTCAGAACCGTTCACCAGCGCTTCGACCATTTCTTCAAATTCCCAGTTCGGACGGATGGCATTGGCGGCGCGGAAGGCTTCCGATTTTGCGGCATCCGGGCAAGCCAAGACCGGTTCGGGATAGAACACACGCAAGTTCGGGCCAATTTCTTCTGCCATATATTTAAACACCGGGTCGGTAATCAGCGCGGCATTATCAGCATAGGCAAGCGTTCCAAAACCTGCGTTCAAGTAATTGGTCGCAAAGAAACCATCCGGGCGAGTCATCCATTCAATAAATAACCACGCTTCTTCAGGATGCTCGGTTTGGCTGCTCACGAAATATTTGTTTTCGCTGAAGCTCTGAGAAAGTTTGCTGGCGGGGGCATTGTCCGGCACAGGGGTAGCGGCAACGCCTAAATCCAGATTTTCAAATCCCATGCTCTTAAAGACACTCGGCATCCAAGCGCCATCGAAATAAATGGCGGCTAACCCATTGCCCATTGCTTGACGCATAAAGTTTGCATCTTCCACCCCCGGCACGACCAGTTCGTCATTAAACAACCCCTGAATATAATTGAAGGCTTCTAACATGCGTGGGTCATCAATGGCATATGTGCCAGTTTGGTAGTCAAAAAAGCTGTCGGTCATAATTGACCCAGCAATCGCATACCAAGTGCGTTGGAAGTGCGTTTCTTTTAACGGGACAGCCAAGCAGTAAGGGGTTGTCCCCGCTTCGACAATTTGTTCGCAAACTGCCCGCAGTTCGCTCCATGTGGCGGGGGGGGAGTCGGGGTCAAGGCCTGCCGCTTCAAAAGCCGCCCGGTCATAGAACATATAACCCGGCCCCCAGATAAGATTGTCATTAAAAGGAAAGCCGTAGACTTCGCCTTCAAAAGTATTGACACCCTCAATGAACGAATTTTCGGGGAAACGGGCTTGCCAATCGGAATCCGCACCGGCAAGTGGGCTAACCCAACCGAAATCGCGCAGTTCGGCGGCGGTCAAAACACGGTTGGATTGGCTGATCCAGAAGAAAATATCCGGGGCCTCATTTTGCTGGAAGAGCAAAGGCAGCGCTTCGCGGTAGTCTGATTGGGCTAAAATTTCGACTTCCAATTTGATATTGGGATATTCTTTATTGAATTCTTCAGCAACCTGCTGGTAGAACGCCTCTTGCTCGGTTGACCAGTGCATAATTTTGAGGGTGACTTCTTCATCTTGCGCGAAGGCAAATGAATTCATCAACAGCGTAACAACAGTTATGAAAAGAACTCCTAAACGAAATTTTTGTAACATGACAATCTCCTAAATTTGACGGATATTCCGAATAGCGATAGGCTATTGGTACGGACTGGTATGTTAGGGAGCAAGGAATGGACTTTAATCGGCTGCGTGCCTTTATGAATATGCCCACCCCCGCCCCGCTTCACCTTCGTTTGAGCGAAGGGATTGAAGCCCAAATTATGGATGGCACGTTGGTGGCAGGTGAAAAATTGCCATCCGAACGCATCTTGCAACAGGAATTGAACATTAGCCGTGCAACGGTGCGGCAAGCGATTAGCACCTTGACCCAGCGTAATCTGCTGCAAAGTATTGCTGGAACGGGGAGTTTTATTCTGGAGCGACAGCCCATCACAGTTGGGTCGGGATTGATTGGGTTGGTGGTTTCTAGCCCCAATTTTCATTTTTTCTACCCCCAACTTGCGGCAGCCTTTAGCCAGCGCTTGCAAGAAGCGGGCTATAGCATCATGATGTCGCTGCATAACGATAGTACCGATGTGTTTGCGCGGATTGAGCGTGAAATGCTGGCGCGGGGTATTGCTGGCATGGCGATTACTCCGCCCCGTCATGGCGATTTGAGTCGGATTGATGACCTGATTAGTGAAATGCGCCAAGCGCAAATTCCGGTTGTCTTTATTGGTCGGCGCAGCGAACGCTACCGCGAAATAGACTGTGTAGCGACAGATAATTACCAGATTGGTTATCAAGCGGCTAAACACCTGATCGCATTGGGACATGAACGGATTATTCACATTGGTTTGCTGGATTACAGTACCGGACAAGATCGGGCAAATGGCTATCGAGAAGCCATGTTGGAAATGGGTCTTGAACCCCAAATTATCGAAATGGCAGAATTTCCGATTGAAACGAGCAGCGATGGCAGCCAGAGTGAACATTTGGCAGTGCCTGCTCATAAAGCGGCTTATAAAATTTGGAAGGAAGCCCGCCCTACCGCCGCGTTTTGCTTTAATGATATAACTGCGATGGGAGTCTACAAAGCGCTGCGTGAACTCAACTTGCGGATTCCACAAGATGTCTCGCTCATTTCGGTAGACGATTTGATTACCGTCCGTCACTTTGAAGTGCCTCTCTCTACATTTGCGTTGCCCGGCGAAGCGATTGGTCGCCAGAGCGCGGACTTGTTGCTGCGTCGCTTGGCGGGCGAAAACTTTCCGGCTCAGCGTTACTTATTGCCCGCCCCATTCATTCAACGTGCTTCCATTAGCGTGCCAACCAACCACCATCTACAGGAATAATTGCCCCATGCAAATAATCGGAGGCGGCAGAGGCTAGAAAAACGGCTGTTCCCTTTAAGTCTTCTGGCTTGCCCCATCTACCGGCTGGAATCCGTGCTAAGATAGCGGCGTTTCGGTTTTCATCCGCTTGCAGGGCTGCCGTGTTATCTGTTGCCATATAACCCGGCGCGATAGCATTGACGTTGATACCCCCACTGCTCCATTCATTTGCCAGAGCGCGGGTTAGACCAGCAATGGCACTTTTGGACGCGGTATAGGACGGAACAAAAACGCCGCCTTGATAGGAAAGCATGGAGGCGAGCATGATGATTTTGCCCGCCCCTTGTTTTTGCATGACTTGCGCCGCCGCTTGGGAGAGAAAAAACACTGCTTTGAGATTGACAGCCAGCACTTCGTCCCAATCTGTCTCACTAAACTCAAGCGCGGGGGTACGTCGAATAATGCCAGCGTTGTTGATGAGAATATCCAAACGTCCCAATTGACTGACGCTATACTCAATAAGTTGGTTGAGTCCTGTCACGCTGGTCTGCCCTAAATCGGCAGTCAGGCTCACATATTTTCTGCCGAGCGCTTCGACTTGCTGGCGGGTTTCATGCGTATTGGGGGAACGGTCTAAACCCACGATGTCTGCGCCAGCTTCGGCTAAACCCACCGCAATTGCCTGTCCTAACCCGCGATTTGCGCCTGTGACAAAGGCAACCTTATCATGTAAGCGAAATGCCTCCAGAATGGTCATCTTAATGCCCCAATTCGCGCAGCATGGGAACGGTTTTGTTAATCCACGCGGTGTCCGGGTCAACTGTTACGCCCTGCACACGGTGGTTGCCCGCCAACACCCACAAATAATAGGAACTGTACCCCGGCGCACCCACATAGGTATGATAGCCATAGGGCAGCATCAAAATGGTGTTATCGCGGACAGTGAAGTTTTCCTCAATCCCCCCATCTTTGTCGGTATAAAACCGGGTAATGCCAAAACCCTCGGCTGGTGAAATTTTGAAAAAATACATTTCCTCATGGTAGGCCTCTTGCCCGTTGTCTTCCTCATGTTTGTGGGCAGGATAGGTACTCCAGTTACCACTCGGCGTAAAAGTTTCTCCCACAATCAACCGTTGGGCAGGGCAGGTGGGTTGAGTGTCTTGATGCAAAATTTGATGATAGCGCCGGGTAAAATTCGCCGCGCCCCAGATGCCAGTGGCAACTTGGTCGGGGGGAATCACATAGGGGTTGGTTTGTAATTCTGCGGGAGCGCTGACCAGAGCAATCTGGACGTTGCTTTCGCCGATAAGTTTATAGGGTGAGTTAGCAGAGATATAAACCGAGTGAGGCTTACCAGAAAACACATTCGCCCGCGCCCCGATATTTTCAAACCAATGGTTGCCAATTTCAAAACTGGCTTTTCCTCCCAAAATAATCGCCAAAACTTCCCGATTGAGACTTTCGCCAGTCAGTGTTTGCCCCCGACCAAGGTTGACAAGTTGAAAATCTAACAATTGGCAAGGATTGTAGGGCAGCGAATTACCCCCGGGTTCACTGCTAATGGTGGCAAAATATTTCATGCTTGGTTTCCTTGTTGGCTGACTTTTCCCCAAAAATCTGGCGCACTCCCTTTGAGCATGAGCAAGGCTTCTAAAAAAAAGTAGTCGCCAAAAATTTGGTAAGTATCTATCCCCCGCCTGCTAATCCCATGCAGTGTCCCATGCCGCAAAAGTCCAGCCGCGTTGGGGTTGGTTTCAAAGCATTGTTCTATCAGCATGGTGATAAGGTGTTGGGCGGTTTGTCGGTAAATCGGTATGTCTGGACAAAGCAGTGATAAGCGCAACAACCCTGCCGCCGTAATTGCCGCCGCCGAGCTATCCGGGTAATGCGGGGCATCGGCGGGTAAACGCAAATCCCAGCATGGAATCGTGCCAACCGGCCATTCACGAATGAAACAATCCGCAGTTTGCCGGGCGGTTTCTAAAAATGAAACATCGCCTGTCCATTCTGCTGCAAGAGTAAACCCATAAATTGCCCAACTTTGCCCTCGCGTCCATAAGGAATCATCGGCGTGGCCTTGATGGGTTTTTGCCCCAAGCGGTTCCCCTGTTTGCGCCTTGATAAAAAAAGTATGGTAGGTGCTGCCATCCGCCCGAATAAGATAATGTTGGCTGGTTTTGGCATGGTTAAAAGCAGCTTCATAATAATGAGGAGTGTTGGTTTGCTGGGCTGCCCAGAACAGAAGCGGAATGTTGAGCATTCCATCGATGATAAAGCGTCCATTTTCAGTTTCATCATCCAACTCACCCCATGCCTGGATATATTTCCCGATGAAGTGATAGCGGGAGAAGAGTTTTTCTGCGCCACGCAGGGCTAATCGATAAGCAGGTTCGCTATTCGTGAGTTGCCACTGCGCCCGCGCACTCAGAGTAAACAAAAAGCCAATATCATGGTTAAGGCGGATATTTTTGGTCAGGCGTTCTTCAAAGGTGCTGAGTAACCTTTCCGCATGGTTGCAAAACGTAGCTTGTTTAGTTTCAGCGTAGGCCAACCATAGCAGCCCTGTCCAAAAACTGGCTAACCAATTTTCATTGTTGGTCAAATAGTAGCGAGTGCCATTGCCATAAGAAGGAAACCTCAGCCCAAAGCGCTGATGAGACTGAGCTAAACGGGAAAAAATGATGTCTAAGGTTTCAAAAATCATTTTCGCGACTCTATTGGTACGTACCAGTTATATCATGACTGTACCATCGTGTCAAGCACTCGTTTTAGCAATACAGAGGCCATCAATCAGAAAGCCGGGATCGTTCACCCCGAAGGCGAGGAGATGCCGCGAATCGAAACATGAGATGACCAAAAAGGTGGGGGCGTTTCAGGGAAAAACAGGGGTAGAACAGCTCACGGACTCATGTCAAAACCCCTGTACTAAAACCAGATTGGTTAGAAAGTGTTTATACAATAATTATTTATCGTCCTCACACGCCCTTCTCAAAAATCATCTGGCTGTAGCGTCCGATGTGGACAAAAGGATGCTGCTGAGAAGCTGCCATTTCTAAGTTCAGCAGTTCATCATAACGGGCGGGATTGTCTTTCCAATCGCCGTTGAGTAAATAATCCGCAAAAATCCGCACACCATAGGCTGAGGTCAGCGTCCAATCCACGAATTTTTCCTGCATCGTACCACTGTCAAAAGTTTGGCGCGGCACACCAAACAAATCGGCAGGGGATGAATAGGCGGATAGGGCGGTTTTGGCGGCGGTCAGTTGGCCTTTGGAGAGGGCAAGACTGAACACATCGGCATAACGATTGACAAATACAAGGGAGAGAAGGCCGCCGGGACGAACAGCCCGACCTAGCAGTTGGAGAACTTCGTCTACATTTGACACATATTCTAAAAGGGTATGGCAAATCACCACATCATAGACGGCATCGGCGGCAAGAGTCTCAATCGGTTGGCACAGACACTGTAGGTGGACATTGGCCCGCGCTGCTTTTTGCTCTGCAATTGTCAGCATCTGTTCGGCAATATCCAGCAAATCCACCGTGTACCCCAATGTGACAAGGCGAATCCCCAAACTACCCGTGCCGCTGCCAGCATCCAAAATTTTGCACGGAGCAGCCGGTAAATGGGGAACTAAATAGCGGTATTGAAGTTCTTCACGTAGGCGACCTGCGGCGGTTTGCGTATACTCTTCCCAAGCATGGGCTTTGTTATTAAACGCATCAGCAAGGCTCATCGGGGTAATAATTCCTTTTCTCGATTCATCAAAGGCTAACAGGAGCATAACATGGAAACCATCGAAATAGGGGTCTTGGGAGGTTGCGGTTTGTACCAAGTCCCGGAAATTACCGATACTACGCGGTACAGCATCACGACTCCGTTTGGCGCACCCAGTGGCGATGTGGTGGTTGGCACTTTACGGGGTAAACGGGTGGGGTTCATTCCACGTCATGGTGAAAAACATACCCTTGCACCGAGCGATGTCCCCTACCGCGCCAATATTTATGCCTTCAAACAGATGGGGGTGAAATTTATTATTTCAGTGAATGCCTGTGGTTCACTGCGTGAGGACTATCGCCCCGGCGACTTTGTGCTGCCTGATCAGATTTATGACCAAACTAAAAATTATCGTGGGCGCACTTTTTTTGAAGAAGGGTTGGTCGCCCATACTTCGACAGCAACTCCGTTTTGCGAGGACCTAGGCGATACTTTAGCAGACGCGGCAGTTCGTGCCGGAGCAACCGTGCATCGCAGCGCAACCTTTGTCACCATTGAAGGGCCGCGTTTTAGCAGCCGTGCCGAAAGCCAGATTTTTCGCCAACTGGGATGCAGCATTGTGGGCATGACCAGCAGCCCGGAGGCGTTTCTTGCCCGCGAAGCCGAAATCAGTTATGCGTCTTTAGCGTATGTGACCGATTATGATAGCTGGCGCAGTGAAGCTGAAGCAGTGACCGTCTGCGGATTGGAAAATACCATGCAGCGCAGCGCCGAAATTGCCCAGTTAGCGGTGGCTCATGCCGTTGAATTGCTGGATACGACGGGCGGGTGTACCTGCCACACCGCGCTGGATGATGCAATTTTAACTGACCCGACGGACATTCCATCCGCGCTGCTCGCAAAGCTGCATCCGATTCTGCAACGCCGTTTCGCGCTGGCATGAGAGGTCTTTGGGTTTGCGGGGTGGGAATGCTGGTCTGTTTTGTCGGCATGACCCAACTCGAACATTTTACCCGCCAAGGATATGCCTATCTTGCTTTGCTCTATACCAGTTTTATTTTTTATGCGGTGGCCTGCGCCCTTGTGCTGCGAAAACCACCCGCATACAGACTGGTTTGGATCGGCATTTTTGCGCTGGGGTTTCGCCTTCCCTTGTTGTTCACCACCCCGACTCTTTCAACGGATGTGTGGCGCTATCTCTGGGATGGACACCTGCTGACCGAAGGCATCAACCCCTATGAATTTCGTGTTGATGCGCCGGAACTCACCCCCTACCACACGGAACTACATTCCCGCATTGAACATCCATGGATGGCATCGCCTTACCCGCCCGTCGCACAGGCCATTTTTGGTGGGGTGACGCTGATTTTTCCGCAGAGTCCTACCGCCATGCAAGCCATTTTTATGCTGTTTGATGTCCTCAGTTTTGGGGTGCTGACCCTGTTACTCAAAAAAATAAATCGCCCGATGACGGATGGGCTGCTGTACGCGTGGAATCCGTTGGTGGTAGTGGAATTTGCTCATGGAGCGCATGTTGATTCCCTCATGACCTTCCTGATTTTGCTGGCTTTGTACGGGGCGGTTCACCAACACAAAACGGGGAGCGCGGTTCTCTTGGGATTGGCAACCCTGACTAAATTTATTCCGGCATTGCTGCTGCCGCTTTTTATCCGACAGTGGGGCATACGCTATACGCTGTTCTATCTAGGGGTGGTGGGGGTAGGCTTTCTGCCCTTTTTAGGTGCGGGGATTCGTCAGGAAGGAACCGGGATTCTAGGGGCTGCTCATATCTACGCGAGCCAGTGGAAAACCAACGATGGGCTGTTTTTCTGGCTGGTCGAAGCGCTGGAAAATTTCACTTCTCAACCCATTGAAACCGCCCGCCTCCTCACCATGATGACGCTGGTGCTGGTAGGGGCATGGGTATGGCGCAAAAACGGCAATATTTTCTGGGGAGCAGCCCTGTTGGTGGGTGTTTATCTCCTGCTGGTGTCGGCGATGTTTCCCTGGTATCTGGTGTGGCTGCTCGCCTTACTGCCCCTGCTGCCCTTACGGGAGGATTTTTCGGCCTTTTTTTTCGCGCTGGCATGGCTGTATTTTTCGGCAGCCGTTCATTTATCGTATTTATTTTATCTTGACCCGTCCCAACCCGGCGAAAAAATGTGGATTCGTTGGGTGGAATACATCCCTTTATATATCCTGCTGGGAATAGCGCTGGGCGGTGTGCCAGCGTATCGGCAGTTCCGCCACCGTCAAAGCCAGAATCAGCAGACCACCGAGCGCGAAAATCAGCGCATAGAAAGCAATTGACCAGCTTTCTGCCAACACAGCCAAGCGCACTGTGTTCAGATTATAAAGCAGCATCAGCCCTTCAAAAATTAACCCGCGCTGAAACCGCAATTGATACGTTTTTTGCTGCCATGAGTCGTGTTTTTGGGTGATGCCAAATTTGGGGGTACGCTCAAATTCAACCGCTTGACGACTGAACAGTGCCGCCACCACCGACCACGCATGATGATACATCATCCCCGCCCCCAGTAGATTCAACCCCAGAATCAAAGGCCAGCGCTGCCAGAGCGGGTTGCCAATCTCGCGCTGCCCCAGTGCAAAATACAGGGTGGGTGCAAGAAAGGTCAGGGTAAAAATGGCAGTCAAATTAAACAGGGGTTGAATCCGGGTGTAATCGAGCAGCAGCACCCACGGATACAAAACCGCCACGATGACCATGAGCAGTTGAATGGCGTAACCGGTTAAGTGCAAGGTTGCCTGAAATTTGGTCATCAAGGGCAGCGAAGCCTGCCAAACCCGTGGCAGCAAACGCATGGCACATTGGATACTGCCACGCGCCCATCGGTTTTGCTGACGGCGGAAGGCGTTCAGGGTCACGGGAATTTCGCCCGGCACCACCACATCGCGCAAATAGGCCGCTTGCCATCCCGCCAACTGCGCCCGGTAGCTCAGGTCTAAATCTTCGGTCAGGGTGTGGGCTTGCCACCCACCCGCCGATTCAATCGCGGCTTTCCGCCAAACTCCGCCTGTTCCATTAAAGTTCATTAAAAAACCTGCCTGTGCGCGGGCGTATTGTTCGACGGCAAAATGGGCATCAATTGCAAGGGATTGGAATTGGGTTAACAGGGAATAGGGGGCGTTCAGGTGTCCCCATCGGGCTTGCACAAATCCCGTGTGTGGATTGGCAAAAGCGGGCATCGTTTGCCGCAAAAAGTCCGGCGCGGGTAAAAAATCGGCATCAAAAATGGCGATGTACTCTCCGTTTGCCTGTTGCAGACCCTCTGCCAATGCCCCCGCCTTATACCCGATGCGTTCCGCCCGATGGAGATGGGTAATGTTGACCCCTTGCGAATGGTAGCGTTCCACCAACCCCGCTAGCAGCGCTTGTGTCTCGTCGGTGGAATCATCCAAAACTTGAATTTCAAGGGCGGGCCAATCCAGACGGACAACCGCTTCGACCACCCGCTTTGCTACATACAATTCGTTATAAATGGGCAGTTGCACCGTTACCAGAGGAAATTCTGTTGGCGGTACAACACCCGTAGCTTGAGGACGGCAACGGGAGGTGATCCAACTCAAATAGAGGATGTTTACCCCATAGATAAACAACAGCGAGAGCGCTATCCCGTAAATTGCCGCAATCAGCATCATCTTATTCCTGTACTGTTACTGAAACGCTATCTTTGGCGGTTTTGCCGTCCTTGTCCCGCACTTCCAATTCAATCACCCACACCCCAACTTCCTCAATCACCATCGTATCTTCTAGGGTAAAGCGGCAGTTGGCCTCTACTTCGTGGATGACCTTGCCCGCGTCACTCGCTTTGGATTCAGGGGCTTGTAGAATCGTCCATTGATAATTTTCAATTTCTCCGGTGGAGTCGCAGCCGTTAAACTGTGGCGCTTCGCCCACCTTAACGGAAAAATCCGTGCCAGCATTGGCGTTGAGGGCTGCTTTTTCTTCGCCGCACGCTGCCAATCCGACCATCAAAATCACCAGCAACAAACTATGTTTTACCAAAGTCCCCATTTCGATTCTCCAAATCTCTGGGCTAACCACGCATCTACCCCCAACACCCGCCCCGCGTTGGAGAAAAAGACTGCGCCTAACACACTAATCGGAATAAAGTAACTCCATGCCCATTCGCCTGTGCCTACCGAGATGAGGTAGGTGTTCAGTAAGAAAAATGCGCCTCCCAGTGCCATCGGACGGGTAAACACCCCGACCAGCAGGGCAATCGCTAGCAAAAATTCTGTTACCAACTGGAAGGGCGCAAAAATATCCTTAACCGGAATAATCACATCTTCAATGAAAGTGCGGTAAAAACTGAGCGAATCGGGGTTCAGCTGCCCGCGCAAAAACCCTTCTAGGCCATCCGGGGTATATAAATCCTTCCCCAAATTGCTAGCCCATGTGGTGAGGAACATCAAACCGATGGCGATTCGCAGCAGTGCCACCCAGACCAGCGGCGTAAGCGGACTTTTTTTCACCACCGGGATTTTGTCAACACGGTTGGTAATGAAATTCATGGTACTCTCTCCTCTATAGGCATCAGCCAGATATGTTTAAAATGAAAGGTCAATGAGTCGCCCGGTTGATAGTAAAAATAAGGCGGACAGCGCAGTTCTAGCGGGGTGTCACCAACTACCACCAAGCCCTGCGACTGCGCCCCCTGATACATCCACGACTGCACCCGGCCTGTGAGCGTGTTCGCGCCATTTGCCCCGATTTGAATGGCTTCCGGGCGCACCATCGCCAACACCTGACCATCGGGTAATCGGCTGGTGGGGTGGGTCAGTTGCCCAAACGGGGTTTCCAGAATTGCGCCGCGCTTACGGGCTGGAATCAGATTTACCGCCCCGAAAAAACGGGCAATTTCTGCCGTTGCTGGACAATCATAAAAATCGCGGGGTATCCCCACCTGAGCGATTTTGCCGTGTAACAACAGCGCAATCCGGTCAGCAACCAGTACCGCTTCGGTCTGGTCATGCGTCACAAACAAGGAGGTAATGCCGGATTGTTTCTGTAACTGCACAATTTCGCGCCGGAGTTCATCGCGCAGGGTCGGGTCAAGATTACTCAGGGGTTCATCCAACAGCAGCATTCGCGGTGCAACCGCCAATGCGCGTGCTAGGGCTGCCCGTTGCCGTTGTCCACTTGATAATTCGGCGGGGTAGCGTTTTTCATAGCCCGTCAATTGGACTCGTGCGAGTGCTTCTTGAATCCCCGCCCGAATCGCTTGTCGGCTGCGGCGCTGGATTTTTAAACCGAAGGCGATATTTTCCGCGAGGGTCATATAGGGAAACAATTGATTTTCCTGAAAGACCATCACCGCCCCGCGTTTTTCGGTAGGAATACCCAGCACCGATTGTCCATTGAATAAAATATCTCCCGAATCGGGGGAAAGCAGCCCCGCGACCAGACGCAAAAGGGTACTTTTTCCACTGCCCGATGCACCTAATAGCACGACCAGCTCTCCTTCCGCAGTCGCAAGGGAGACATCATGCAGCACCGGGACGCGGCCTTGTTGGGTGGTAAAAGTTTTGCGAATCGTCGTCAGGGTGAGCATCTGTTAGCGCCAAATTTCCATTTCGCCGCCAAGCGGAAGCTGCACATCGGCCTCCGGGCCTAACCAGCGGGTGTAAATTTCGAGGTATGTGCCATCCAACCACAGGTCTTGCAAAATGGTATTGATGGCATCGCGCCACTCGGAGTCATTTTCTGGCAAACCCAGCCCAAATTGCACCGGATTAAAGCCTTCGGGCAGCAGCACCAGCGAGTCATCGCCCGCCGAAAGCGCGGCTAAGGTGATGCCATCTTCGGCATAGCCATCGACTGCCCCATCTCGAAGCGCCTGCACCGCCGCCACTTTGTCTGTAAACTCTACGATTTCGGAAGGTTCGCCGCCGTTGGCTTCAACATAGCGATTCCAAGCATCAATCGCGGAACTCCCCGCGTTCATGGCTACCGTTTTGCCGAACAAATCGTCTAAGGAGTCAAATTCCCCCGAACGGACAAGGAAGGTTTGGCTGTCCCAGAAATAGGTGATGCTAAAATCAACCGCTTCTTCGCGGCTGCGGGTGTGATTCATGCTGGCAACGGCAAGGTCAATTTGGCCTTCCTGTAAAAAGCTGATGCGGGTGGTTTCATCTACCCGTATCGGCTCAATATCTACGCCCAAGCGTTTGGCAATGGCATTGGCTAAATCCACATCAAATCCCACCCATTCGCCATCCTCATTGATGAAGCTAAGAGGCGGGTTGTCAAAACGAATCCCAACGCGCACCACCCCCGCTTCTTGCACTTTGTCCAAAGTGGAGGGGGTTTCTTGCGCTTGGGCAACCGGCAGGGCGACTGCCAGAACCAGCACGAACAGCACGAACCATTTTTTCATATGATTATCTTCCTTTTGGATTTTGATAAACGATTCTCCCAATGGATTGCCAGCCGTGAAATAACCAGCGCTACCAGCGCATAGAGTCCGCCAACCAGCAGATACATAGGAATCCAATACACCGCATTTTTGACATTGCTGCCCAAAGCGGCGCGTGCCACCATCATCAAATCGCCCACCCCCAACACGACCACCACCGATGAATCTTTGAATAGGGTGATCACCTCATTGACCAGCGCGGGTAGCATGACATGGAGGGCATAGCGCAACCGCACCACCCAGAAAACACGTCCCACGCTTGCACCCATCGAACGGGCAGACTCGACCATTTCACGCGGCACCGCCAGCAGGCCTGCCCGAATGACTTCGGCCTGGTAAGCGGAAGTGTAAAGGGTCAAGCTGATGAGCGCGGAGGTGGTTGGGCTAAAACTAAGACCAAAGCGTCGGCCTCCCACAAATTGATGAATCAGCAGCAGCAGCAGCAGCAAGGGCAACCCTCGAAAAATATTGACATACAGCATTGCGAGTTGGCGCAGCAGCCAGAATGGACTGGTACGTGCCATGCCGACCAGCAGCGCAAGCCCAAATCCAAACCCGATGGCTGTCCCCGCCAGCAGTAGACTCAAAGCCAATCCGCCGGGACGCTGGTCAGGAAAGCCAATCAACAGATTGGGCAGATTTTTCCACAAAAATTCGCTCATGCGCTCTCCACCGGACGGGGGAGGCTGTGCCGCAGGAGCAGCGCGAATCCCCATGACAGCAGCCAATACACCACAGAGGCCAGGAGCAAAAATTCAACGGCGTAAAAACTGCGGCTGATGGAAGTTTGCACCGCCTTGAAAAATTCTGGAACAGCGACAAAGGAAGCCAGCGCCGTATTTTTGAGATTATGCACCAACCGCGTCGTGATTCCCGGCGAAGCAGCACGGATACCATGTGGGAGCAGCGCATAAAAAAATAAAAATCGTGGGGATGCCCCCAATGAACGTGCCGAGTCAATTTGCTCTTGATGCAGGGTTTGAATGCCGGCCCGTAGCAGTTCGGCGAGATACGCACTGGTATTCACGGTCAATCCCAGCACCGCCCCGACCATATAGTAAGGAATCAAAACGCCGGTGGTCTCTTTTAACCAGTCCATCACGCCGTTTTGAAAAAACAAGGCTCGCCGTGTTTCGAGGTCAAAAATATTCGGGAGCGCATAGGCAAAAAAAATCACCCAGACCAGCGCGGGAACATTACGGCAGGTCTCAATGTACAGGATGGCAAACCAGCGTGCGCGAGACAACCGCAAACGACAAATGCCCACCCCCACCACCAACGCCAGCAGCGAGGTGACAGCCGTCAGGGCAAGGGTCATTCGCAAACCGTCCAGTAGAAGCGCCTGCGCTTGGGGTGTCAGCCATTCATGCGTCATGCGGTAAAATTCCCAAGCCCCAGCGTTCTTGCAGCGTCATGACATCCAGCGCGGGAGGGGCGTGCGGGTGGTCGTTCAAGGTAGGCAGATAGCGGTTGCGTTTGCCACACAACATTTTGCCCGCCGCGTACATGGGCAGGTCATCTCCCGCAAAAGGTTTTAGCCCTTCGTAGGGAGTTTGGAGACCCAAGTTCTGCATTGTCAAGCCAAGTTCCAGCAGCCAATCGTGTCCGATGCCATCCAAATCATCCACCAAGCGGAAACGATCCGGGGCATAGGCAGCTTCAATCGCCAGCATTTCTTGAGCGACATGTTGCGGGCTGCGTTTGCGGAAATGGGGGCCAACGGCGGATTGCTGGCAGTAATCGCAGTTATAGGGACAACCACGGGTGGCAGCCAGCGTTAAAGAACTGTAGCCATGCGTGTTTTTCCATGCCGCTAAGTAGGGCTGCACATCAAGCAAATCGCGGGCGGGCAGTGGCAAGGTCTCTAAATCCCATATCGGTTCGCGGGCAGCCGTTGTATGCAGTTCGCCCGCCTGTAGGTAGGCAATCCCTTTGACTTGGGTCAAATCCGGCTGAACCAGCAGTTCTCGTAGGGTGTGTTCGCCTTCGCCCACCACTACCACCGCTTGTTGTCCCTGCACGGCAGCAGTGGATAAATAGGCGGTTGGCTCGGCGCTGGGGTCTGGGCCGCCAAAAATGACTTGGCTGCCCCGTTGAAGGGCATAATCGGCAAGACGCAGCGCGACCGGACGCAGCGTAATTAGGCTGGCAATGCAGACGACTTCCGGTTGGGCGTGGTCGAATGCCTGACGGAAAGCGTGTTCATCCGGCGCAAAAGTTCCGTCAAACACGGCGACATTGTGACCGTCGGCGCGTGCGCTGGCAGCAAGATAGAGCAGCCCCAAGGGAAAATAGGGCATCATCCATTCCTGCTCTAGCACACTGTTTTTGAGAAAAAACGGATTCACAAAGAGGATATTTTTCATCGCTGACCTGCCTTCAAAAATTGCGCGGTGTGGGTCGTCGGATCCAGCACTGCTGATACGCGGTTTAAATCGGTGGGGGTATCAATGTCATACCATTCGGGCAGTAGTTTAACTGTGAGATGGGCTTGTTCGGCCTGTGCGAGGGTGTCGCGCACCACCAAGGGTGTACTCATGGTGACATCCAGCAGGGTTAAATGGGGTGCTTTCATCCCAATGCCGTAATAGCCGCCATCCTCACACGGGCCAAGACTCACATCAACCTCCTCCAGCGCCGTAAAAAGCATCTGAAGGTACGCGGCTGGCAGTGTGACAGAATCCCCGTCAATCGCAGCAACCTGAGTATACCCCTGCTCAAAAGCTGTCCGAAAAATATGCCGCAGCCGTTCGGACAAATTCGCGCCCTGTTGCTCCAACAGCACAAAATTGGGCGCAAGCTGGGCAAAATAAGGGCGGGATTCTGACGGATAATAGCCAATTGCCACCTGTACCCCGTGTACTTGGCACATCGTCGTCATTTTATCCAGCAAAAAACAGCGATACAGGTCTGCCGCTTGCTGCGGGGTTAAAATCGGGTAGAGGCGGGTTTTGGTCTGCCCTGCAATCGGTTGTTTTGCCATGAGTACAAGAAGCCGTGTCATTGGGAGCTATAGCCCTGTCTCACGGGGTAAATCGGCATTGTTGCCCCACTCCACCCATGAGCCATCATAGACACGCACATTGTCATAGCCCATCAGTCGCAAGGTGAAATATGCTACCGATGCCCGGTGTCCGGTCTGGCAGTAGGTCACAATCAGCGCTGCATCTTCCAGTCCAAGATCAGCATAGAGGGCTTCAAGGTCGGTTGGTGACTTAAAAAAGCCATCTTCCAGATTATCTGTCCAATTGATGTTCCACGCGCCGGGGATATGCCCACCAAATTCTGCACGAACGGTTTCTCCGCTAAATTCTTCGGGGGTGCGGGCATCCACCAACACCACGCTTTCATCCTCCAAAAAGGACAATACTTGTTCGGCGTTGACCACCACCTCCGGGTTGAAAGCGCTCTCATAGGTGACGGGAGAAATTTCCGGCAGTTCACGGCTCACTTCAAAATCAGCTTTTTGCCAGCCCTGCCAACCGCCGTTCAATAAGCGTACATCGGCATGACCATAGGCTTCTAATGTCCAGAACAGTAGCCCCGCATCGAGGAGATTTGCATCATCGTAGAGAATGAGGGTGTCTTCAGCGCCAATGCCCCGTTCCCCTAACACACCTGCCACTGTTTCTGCGTCAGCAAGTTGGCTGGGGATGTCGTCGGTGGTTGCCCGCACCAATGCCACGTCCAATTGAACCGCACCGGGGATATGTCCCGCGTCATATTCCTCAATGGGACGTAAATCAATGACCCGCACTTCGGCTAAATTTTCCGCCAACCATGCAGCCTCCACCAGCAAATCAGGATTGCCATACGCAGCATCCTCTTGGGCAAAGGTGCTGCCCAGACTCGCCAGCAAAATCAAGCCGACCATCAGCCATCTGTACATCAGGTTTTCCTCGCATATTTCAACGTTGTACCCAGAATATAGCAAGCAGCCATTACAGTTCCATTAAGCGTGCCAGAGATTTTTGATTTTCCTCCAGCGCGGCGGCGGTAGCTAATCGGAATTTCATGAACCCGATAGCCTTGTTTAGCCGCTTTCACCATCATCTCGGTTGTCCAGCCGTAGGTCATTTCTTGCATGTTCAGGCTGAGAAAAACCGAACGGCGAATAGCACGAAAGGGGCCTAAATCGGTGACATACAGGCCGTAAATCCATCGCATCAATCGTGCAGTCAGCCAATTGCCGAACCGCGCATGAGGCAGCAATGCACCGGGTTGGTGCTGTCCGCGCTCGCGTGACCCAATGACCAAATCCGCTTCGGATTGCAACAGGGCTTCTAGCAGCAGGGGGATTTCGCGGGGGTCATCTGCGCCGTCCCCATCCAAAAAAACAAGTACCTCGGCATTCTGGGCTGCCATGCCCCCGGCAAAACACGCATACCCATAGCCGCGCCGAGCTTCAAAAATCACCTCAGCTCCGGCAGTTTGGGCAATGGTCGGGGTTGCATCGGTTGAGCCGTTGTCGACCACGATGACTTGTTGCACAAGGTCTCGCGGAATATCCCGAATCACGGTGGCAATCGTTTCTGCTTCGTTGAGGGCTGGAATAATAGCGGTCACGTACATGGGGGAAAACCCGTCCTTTGTTTGGAAAAAGGACGGGCATCCGAAGTAAATTCTTACATCCCGTCAGACATCATCATGGCGGCGTTGGGAAATGCACCCATCAGGTGGCTGAAGGTTTGCACACCCATTTCACCGGGCATTTCACCGTGGGTTTCGCCATCCACATGGAAGGCCACCACCACCGTTTGATAATCGTTGTCGGCAGGTACTTCAATGTTGATGACCGCGCTGCCAGTGGCGTTGGCAGTAAATTCGTTCGCAGGCAATCCACCCGCCGGGCCCATGCTCATGTTCGACATATCTTGCATGTTATTGACCCACCACAGCGTATACAAGCCATCGGGAACCAAGCCCATCGCAAGAATGGTTACAGCCACATTTTCCGCGTCTTCCACTGGAGCCGCTGCGTAAGCGACTGCGCCGGATTCCAGCCATGCTTCCGCATCTTGGCCTTCTGGTGCGCCATCCATATCTGTGGCAATGAGGTTAGTCGCATAACCGAGCGTTTCCATGTTGGCGGGGCCGGGGAATGCGCCCATCAAGTGACCGAAAGTTTGCACACCCATTTCACCGGGCATTTCGCCATGCGTTTCACCATCAGCATGGAAAGCCACTACCAGTGTCTCGTAGTCATTGTCCGAAGCAACCACAATTGAAACGGTTGCGTTGCCGTTTTCATCGGCAGTAAATTCGTTATCGGGCGTTCCACCCGCCGGGCCCATGCTCATATTCGACATATCTTGCATGTTGTTGACCCACCACAGCGTATACAAGCCGTCCGCAACTAAACCGGTCAACACGACGGTTACAGTGTCAGTGCCATCGTCACTCATATCAAAAAAGGCAATCGCAGAGGCGGCTAACCATGCTTCTGCATCTTGTCCTTCAGGCGCACCGTCCATATCCGTGGCGGCTAACAAAGAAGCCGGGCTGCCTTCCATGCCCATCATATCGTCTTCCTGCGCGAAAACTGCGGGAACGACCATCAAAATCATCACCACCAGCAACAACATCAACTTTTTCATTGATTTCCCTTTCGGTTATTGAACACCATGTAGACTATAGCGACGATACACTGCCACAAAACAAAAGATTTGCCGAAGATTTGCCGAAGAAATCGGCATTTAGGAGGGCGATCCATTAAACTGAAAATGAGCAAGTAGGAGCGTCAACTATCACTCACATTAGCGTTGGTTTAGACAATCATCGGGATGGCTTTCGGTGTGGACAGCAGGTTGCACGGGCGGTTTTACGGGTCAATAGCGCATCTCCATCGCTTGGGTTGTTGTTTACTTCCCACCCCGAACCTGCCCAAGTTTTGAAGGGGGTCAACAGTGTTTTGCCAGCCATACCCCTCATCGGCACAACCTCAATGGGCGAATATACCCATGAGGGGTATGTCGAACAGGGCGCGGGACTGATGCTTATTCAAAGTGAGGGGGTGCAATTTAATATTCTTGGGCGGAAGCGCCGTCTGTTTAGCGGTGGGCGGTTATTTAACAAATTACGAGGAATCTCGAAAGAAGGTTTGGGCTATTTCAAATATCGTTCTCTCATGCTTTTCCCGGATAATCAATTTATGAATCCTGACGCATTGGTACAAAAAGCCCTCACTGAAACCGCGATGCTGTACGACATCGTGGGCGGGCCGGGACTTACTGCGCCCGACTCAGACCGTCAGCCAGCTATCTTCTATTATGATAAAATGTTACGCACCGGATTAAGTGCGGCGGAAGTGTTAAGCCAACAGCCGATAGGTTTTGCTTTGTCGAATGGATGGTCGCCCCTGCGTGGCCCTTATCGCGTGACCCGTATGGAAAGCGGCAAAATCACCCGCTTGGATGGTCGTCCGCCGCGTGAAGTTTATGAAGATTTTTTTCTTGACTATCTCGGAACAGCAGAGATTTCCCCCGAACACTTGCTTAAATTTCCGATTGGGATATGTCAGGGGGGATTGTGTAAAGTGAGCATGGTCATGGATTTTGATGCCAATGGCGCGTTAATGATGACCTCCCCGCCACAAACGGGCAGTTTAGTCCATATTCTCACCACCCAACCCGATGCGATGACGCTGGCAGCAGGGCGGGCGGTGGATGTAGCCTTGAGTCGATTAGAAAATAAACGCGCTGCGGGCGCATTATTTATTGATTGTATGTCCACGAGTTTGGTTCTGGGAGAAGCCTATCAGCAACAGCAAGCGGTGGTGCGCGAAACGTTAGGCCAAGTTCCTTTTTTGGGGTTTCGCAGTCAGGGGGTGCTGGCACGTTTGCAAGGCCAAGTAGTTGGTCATTATGAATGTTCGGTTGCTACGTGTATTTTGCCCGATTAACCCATGAACGCCGATTTTAACCTCATTTTGACCGAACTTATTCTGGCGGGCAGTTTAGAAAAAGCACTTGCCCTCACCCTAGAATTTTTTTTGCGGTTTGTTCAAGCCGATGCGCTGTGCATTTTACTGTGGGATGAACCCTTAGGACGCTATACCATCGGAGAAACATGGGTGCGTACCGAAAGTCGGCTTTCCCCGGCGGAGGTTCGTCGCAGCGCCATGCAAGTTGACCTTCCCTTGCAAAATGCAGAGGGTGAAGACCGCTTTTTTCAACCATTGACTTTGGCGGGGCAACCCGTTGGCGCGGTGGTCGGTTTGGGTGTGAAATCCGTGTATTTCACCGCCGAGTATCAACGATTGCTACCGGTGATTGCTAAAACGCTGTATACGATGGGGCGGCTTGAAAGCGCCGAACAAGAACGCCGTGAAGCGGCTGCCAATCATGAACGGCTAACCCACTTGCTCAAGGCGGTTGAACAGCAGCAGCGCACCATCGACCAGTTGTTAGCCGTTGAGCGCCAGCTTTCGGCCTCGCTGGAAATTAAGGTCGAAGAACGGACAGCCGCGCTTAAACAAGCCCAAGAACGTCTCATCCAATCCGAAAAACTCGCTGTCATTGGTCAACTGGCGACCTCGTTAGCGCATGAAATTAATAACCCCTTACAAGCTATTCAGAGTGGGCTGGGGTTGGTCATTACCGATTTAGAAAAAAAACGAACTGACCGTGCGCTGGATGATTTATATGTGATCCAAGAAGAATTAGAACGGATTGAAAGTATCTTCCGTCAAATGCTGGATTTTTATCGCCCGGTCTCGTTTGAATATGTTCCTTTCAGCATCAATACGGTTTGTGAGAGCGTGGCGATTTTAATGCGAAAACGTCTCGAACAAGCACATATTCACCTGCATCTCAAGCTGAATCTTGATTTGCCCTTAACCTGCGGCGACAAAAATCAGATGAAACAGGTTCTGCTCAATTTGATGTTGAACGCCATGGAAGCAACTCCAACCACATTGACCCTCGAAACAGGCTGCCAAAAACGTTTTGTCTGGATGAGTGTCCAAGATGATGGCGTGGGGATTCCTGAAGAACATCAATCGCGTATTTTTGAACCCCTATTTACCACGAAAATGCGCGGCTTAGGCATGGGGTTGGCAATTTCCCGTGAAATTGTTGAACGGGTGGGCGGATATATTGTTTTTGAAAGTACACCTTTCACCTTATTCCGGGTCTATCTCCCGGTGAAAGCTGTCTGTTATGAGTAAATCGCGTATTTTGATTGTGGATGATGAACCCGCCATTCGGAAATTTTTAGTGCGGGTGGTCGAAAATGCGAATTATGAGGTTTCATCGGCGAGTAATGGTCACGAAGCGCTGGCACTTCTGAAAAGCCATGAATTTGATTTGCTGCTCACGGACATCAAGATGAATCAGTTAGATGGGGTCGGTTTGCTTGAAGAAGCCAAAAATTTGTATCCTGAGCTGGCGGTCATTCTCTTAACAGGTCATGCAAGTGTGGCCTCAGCCGTAGCTGCCCTCCGCAAAGGCGCGGTCAATTACCTGCTCAAGCCGGTTAAAAACGAAGAAATTCTGGGGGCGATTCAACAGGGCTTGGAGGTACGTCTCCGGGAGCAACGGCGGAATCGCCTCGAAACAATTGCGGCTGAATTTGCGGATGTAGTCCGTGACCCCACCCACCCGACTTCCCGGATAACCTGTGGGCAAATGACCCTCGATATTGAAAATCACACCGTTGAAGTAGAAACCCAACCGATTGCCCTCACCCCGACAGAATTTCGTCTTTTATATACATTGTGTCAGGGGGCTGGTAAAGTTTTTACCTATGTTGATCTTGTTCAAGCGGCGTGTGGTTATACCTGTTCACGTCAAGAATCACGCGAAATCATCGGGACACATATTCGTAATCTGCGGCGTAGGCTGGATGAGCAGCAGGTGCAAAGTGTTCAACTGGAATCAGTACGGGGAATCGGTTATCGGCTTAGATGAAACTCGAATGATGCACTTTTTTATTTTGCTACGAAGCCAAATGAAATCCGGTTACTTTTGATGAAGCCGATGCGCTCAAATTCTGCCCCTCTTCACACATCTCCGCCACTTCGGTAGTGGCATGTTTTGCTCCCGCCACAAAACATGCAATGATAACAAGGGCAGCGGCGATAAACCGCCCCAGTAGGCGCATCAGGTTTTTTTCTCCTGCTGCAGCACTCACATTAGAATAGACTCCGCCTGTCCAAGGCAAGAAAATAAAAGCCACGATAGCAACTGTTCACTGTGAGCAGATTTTACTACTTTATTGGCGGGAACTTCCCTTGTATCAACCGCCCAATCGTAGGATGGCGGGAGATATTTCTACTGTTTCATTTGTCCATTGGAAAAATTCTGCATTTGTTGGAGGATACTTTCACTGTCGGGGCGAATTTCAATCTGCGGGTCAGGGGCTATGTTTTTCATTCGTCTATTTCAAAAGATTAGGGTATGATGAATAAGATACGCTAATCGGCTGAAACACCTAACTTAGTTCTTATTTTCAAACACTGAGGGGAAAACACAGCTAAGAATCGCTCTATATTAAACCCAACAAAGCTAATTAAAAATAAATTGCTGTCATAAAAGGCTAAATTGTGACAAATTATGATGTTGTCATTGTGGGTACAGGGCCAGCAGGTGGCATGGCGGCCTGTCTGCTCGCACCACAGGGTCTGAAAATTGCGATCCTAGAAAAGCAACACCTTCCCCGTCCCAAACCTTGTGGTGGAGCGTTGTCTTATCCTGTGACAAAACTGCTTGATTGGGACATCACCCCACTGGTTGAAGCCCAGATTGATCATCAAATTTTGCTTAATAAGTATGCGTCGCCCGTTGAAATAAACAAAAAAACACCCATGCTGCTGGTCAACCGTTCCCGCTTTGATGCCCATTTTATTGAACGCGCTCTCGTGCATCAGAATGTCGATTTATTAGAGGGATTTCATGTTCAGCATGTAGAAGAAACTGATCAGGCAGTCCTTGTTTATCGTGAGCAAGGAAAAACACCGATTCAGGGGCGTTATCTGATTGCAGCCGATGGCGCACTGAGCCACACTGCACGGAGCTTGGGCTTGCAACATCCGCAGATGGTTGGGGCTGCGGTAGATGCTGAAATCCGTGTAACGGATGCGGTGTACCAATTAAACAAAAATCAGGCTACCTTCAATTTTTTTTGTGTTCCGCATGGATATAGCTGGATTTTTCCCAAAGATGGCTATTTAAGCTGTGGGGTAGGTGCATGGCGGGGCAAAGCCAATCTCCGTCAGGCTATGCAGACATTTTTCCAGCAAAGTTTCCCTGAAAAAAGTATTCTGTCCGTCAGCCAAGCCGGGCATGGAGTCCCGGTTTTCTTGGGCTATCGGCAAATTGCGACGCGCCGTGTGTGTCTAGCAGGGGATGCCGCCCGCCTAGTTGACCCGATTGTGGGCGAAGGCATTCAGTACGCCATCAAAAGTGGCGCAATGGCAGCCCAAGTGATTCAAAATTTGCTCCAAAACCCAAGGGGAGAACTGTTGTTGGATGCCCGATTTTTTCACGATGTGCGCTTATCGGCTTCCGCAATTGCCGAACTTTTTGCTAATTTGGGTGATTGCCGCGTGTATCAGGAACTGGTACGCCGCTCTATCGGGTTTAAATTAGAACTTGTCCGTCTTTCCAATGAAATTTTTTTCCAAGATCCGCAGTCCTTTTATGAAAAACTCGCTAGCAAATTTGCAGATCATCCTGTTTATTAGGAAGGAAGGGTGTTAGATGAAAAGCAAAAAAGTTATTTATTATAGGATTTTGCCTGTCTCTTTTGTCCTTATCGGACTTTTGCTGATGGGGCTGGCCTACGCTAATCGGGAACGCACCCCATCTACCCAAGCCAGCCAGTCGCTGGACTCGCTTGAAGTGGTTATTAGCCCTGAATTTCCGGTAGATATTTTTAGCGATGGCACACCCGCCCATGAAGCAACCCTCACAGAAGCGTCAGTTTTTGCATGGCGTGAATTTGTGGCGCTTAACTGGGCGGCACTGGCGGGGACACGCGGTGTACACGACCCGAATGCCCGCTTTGGGGAACCGAACAGTCCTGTGGTCTGGCAGACCAATCGTTCCAAAGTTGAACTTTTTCCGGGACGGGGCAATCCGGTTGGGTATGAGACCGGCGCACCTGACTATGGTTACGCCCAGATGCCACCGGCTTATAATTATCGAGACTCGATTGTCGCCTGTGATGCCGCGCAACAAGCGAATATTCCCCCCATGATTAACCTTGATGAACGCGGGCAGATTTTTCAAGATACCTTACACGCAGGGGTATATGGGCCGGGCATGGGAACAGATAACCAAGTCCTTTACACCAGCAAAGGCAACGATGTTCAGTATATCTATTTAGCGGCAAATCAAATTTATATCAATGGCAATAATCCAAATAATGCCAATTCGCCCAATGCCGGATTATTTGAAAATACGTCGGATTATGTGCTACGGTTTAACGAAAGTCCGCCTGCCGCAACCGACCCCGGCAAGCATAAATTGTTCAGTTTTCCATCAGGGATTGTAGAAAATAAGGCGGGATGGCGGCGGCTTACCCCTGAAGAGGTCGCAAGCGGGCGTTTTTTCACAACGATTGTGCGTTACTATGAACGCGATGCCGAGGGTAATATTTGCTTTCGGGACAGCAATATGGAAGATGATGTTTGGGGATTGATTTCCTTACACATCATTCATAAAACCCCCACCGCGCCCTATTTTACTTTTGCCACTTTTAGCCATGCTGACAATATCCTTGATCCCGAAGGAAATCCGGTTGAAGATGAAAATGGCAACATCTACCCCCAATATCAGGATTTGCCGCCGTTGGAACCCCATATCGAAACCACAATGGCCTATATCAATGAAGCGGGTGAGTTTGTCCCGCAGAGTTTTACCCCCATGACTGCCGACTGTACACAGGATGATAAACGCCTGCGTTACAAGAATACAACCGAAGTTACCACTTACCGCGATGAATGGGGCAATGGCAAACAAGTTTATCCGTTTGCGACAACACAAGGTGTAACCTGCATCAATCGGCCTATTCACCCCACCCCGACTGCTGTGATTGAAGTGAACACGGCTTTTCATGAAGCCATTGCCGCCTACAACGAGGCCAATGGGCTGACCGATTCCCCTTGGCTGTATTACCGTCTGGTAAATATCCAGTGGCAACCGCTTGAAAAAGCGCCGGGAGTGGTTTATACAGACGACAACACCGCAACCTATTACCTCACCAATCCAGTCGTTGAGTCCAATTACAATTTGCAAATGTTTAGCGGCACCACCCAGTTCGATTACCCCCTTGATGTGCCATTTTTAGGACTGGCAACCGATTATGCCCCGCTTGGCACGGGAATCAATCCGCCGATTTACAATGTGCGCTTTGCAGGGCGAGTTTATAATATGGGCGGGTGCATGGGATGTCACGGATTAGTACAACGCGATGGGCAGGATTTCAGTTTCATGACACAGGGTGGCCCTGTCTGCGAACCCGAAGTTGCCGGCGACCCGGAAATTTTCGGACCGTGCGTTCCTGTTCCATAAATACCGTCTACACAGAACTTAAACTTACTCAAGGGGATTGATACATGGAGTCTGGATCTGAAAAAAAACTCATTGGCAAACGCTACCTCATCGAACGGGAACTCGGACGGGGGGGCATGGGGATTGTTTACCTTGCGACAGACCGTCTGACTCAGACACAGGTAGCGCTCAAAATGGTGACTGTCCCGCCGGAAAAACTGTCTTTTGCCACACTCTCGGTCGCTTCGGCAGAATCTAACCTGGCACTTGCCAAAGAATTTCAACTGCTGGCTTCGCTGCGTCATCCCAACATTATCAGTGTGTTGGATTATGGGTTTGAAAATGGTGAGCCATATTTCACCATGGAATTGCTAAACAACCCGCAGCCCTTGCTCGATGCCGCTTGGAAAGAACCCGAAGCGGTGCGAGTGCGCTATCTGGTCGAACTGCTGCAAGCGCTGACTTATATTCATCGGCGGGGGGTGATTCACCGGGACTTGAAACCCGGCAATGTGCTGGTGGCGGATGGCAAGGTCAAATTACTGGATTTTGGCTTGGCGATTCTCAGCGAAGAAGCTGCCCAAATTTCTGGTGAACAGGTCTCTGGCACGATTCCGTATATGGCCCCCGAAATCTTGATGGGGCAACCGCCCAGCGAGGCCAGCGATCTCTACGCGGTGGGGATTATTACTTACGAGAAGTTCGCCCAGAAACATCCCTTCAACAAAACGAATGTGCGTCTGTTGATCAACGACATTCTAAAAGCAGCGCCAGACCTTGAACCCTTGAATCTGGTGGTGTTATCTACAAGTTCAGCGCGTACCATAAGCGAGATTGTCAAAAGCCTGCTGGAAAAATACCCCACCAACCGTCCTCAAAATGCCCAGCAGGTCATTGGGGCGCTGAGTGAAGCGGCAGGCACGCCCCCCCCAGAAGAAACCCTTGCCATTCGGAACAGCTTTTTAGAAGCGGCAAATTTCATCGGGCGGGAGGCAGAATTTAAACAACTCACTCATGCGCTACAGGAAATGTTACAAGGCAAAGGGAGCGCATGGCTGGTGGGCGGAGAAAGTGGCGTGGGTAAAACCCGCTTGTTTCAAGAACTGCGTTCGGTAGCACTGGTGAATACAGCGCTGGTTTTGCGGGGGCAGGGCAGCCAACCGATACGCAGCGGCTATCAAGCGTGGCGGTCAATCGTGCGTTTTCTCGCTCTTCTGACCAGCCTATCTGATGAGGAAGCCAGTGTTTTAAAAGACGTTGTGCCGGATATTGCTGTTTTGCTCGAACGAGAAATTCCTGATGCGCCGCGTTTGGATGAGGCTGGTACACAGTTGCGCCTCTTTAACACCCTTGCAGCGATTTTGACACGGATTGATGACCCCCTGTTGGTTATTATAGAAGATGCCCAATGGTTGAGCAGCGAAAGTGTGGCGCTGCTCAATCATCTTAGTTCGTTCGTGGCTGACAAAAAACTCATGTTAGCCGCGAATTATCGCACCGAAGAAGCCCCTGCTTTACCATCTGCCTTGCCCACCATGCAACCCATCACCTTAACCCGGCTCGCCGGGGAGGACATTGCCAAGTTGACAAGTTCCATGCTTGGTGCTGCTGGGAGTTTGGGGGATGTGGTTGATTTGCTCACCCGTGAAACCGAAGGCAATGTCTTTTTTCTGGTGGAGATGGTGCGTGCGTTGGCAGAAGAAGCTGGCTACATTGACAAAATTGGGTCGGCGCAGTTGCCCGTTAAAATGTTCCCCGGAGGAGTTAAAGCCGTTGTTGAACGTCGTTTGCAGCGCGTTCCCGCCTATGCAGTCCCCTTGCTGAATCACGCGGCGATTGGTGGACGTGTGATTGACCGCATCGTTCTCCAGCAGATTGACGCGGCGATTGATTTTGAAAAGTGGCTGTTGGATGTGTCCAATGCAGGCATTTTTACCGTTCAAGAGCATACATGGCTTTTTTCGCATGACAAAATCCGCGAAGGCATTATAGAGGGACTGTCGCAAGCAGAACGTAAAATCTTGCATCAAACCCTTGCCGAAGCGATGGAAGTTGCCTATCAAGGTGCGCCAGAAACGGCGGCGGTACTGGCCTATCACTGGAATATCGTGGGTAACGAAGCCAAAGAAATGCAATATGCCCAGATTGCAGGCGGAGTCGCCGCGAAAAACAACGGGCATGTTGAAGCCATCACCTACTATAAACGGGCATTGGAACTCCTCTTAAAACAGCCGATGTCGCCAGAGCAAATTGGGGCGGAACTCCTGCTGCAACTTTCACTAGGCGGGTCGCTCATTTCAACGCGGGGGTTTGCCTCAGAGGAAGTTGAACGCGCCTTTAACCGCGCTCATGAAATTGCCCAGATGATTGGCACAAGCGACCAACTGTTGCCTGTGTTATGGGGTTTGGCAACCTACTATAACGTCAAAGCAGATTATGGAAGCTCGCTGAAAGCAGCACAGCAGATTCGAGCTATTGCAGACCAATCGCAGGATGCAGGGTTACTTCGCAGCGCCATCATCCAAGAGACTTGCACCCATTTTTGGCAGGGGAATTTCTATGACGGGCGCAATGACTTTGAAGATTTCTTCCTGAACGCAGACCGCACCAAAGATATTATTTTCCAGACTCCCGCTAACCAAGACGCTGAAATTGTCGCACGCTGTTACCATGCGTGGATTTTATGGCTGCTGGGCTACCCCGACCAATCGCTGGCCCACATGCAAACCATCTTAGACATGTGCAAGGAACTTCAGTCCACCCACAGTACCGCCTATGGATGGGGGTTTGTAGCGTGGCTGCACCAATATCGCCGCGATAATGCCCCGATGGATAGCCTCGCTGACCAATCGATTGCTCTTTCTCAACAGTATCAACTCTATTATTGGCTGTCAGCCGCGATGATTTTGAAGGGCTACAGTCTGACGACCCAGAATCTTTTTGAGGCAGGGTTGGGGTTGATGGAACAGGGATTGGGCATCTGGCAAATGACGGGCGCACAGGTCTTTAAAGCCTCTTATTACGCGGCACGGGCAGAGGCTTTCTTGCGAGTGGGTGAACTGGACAAGGCACAGGAGTCTATCCATATCGCGCTGGAAGCGATTGCAGCCACCCATGAACGCATTAACGAACCAGAGGTGCATCGTCTCTTGGGTGAAATTTTGCTGGGCAAAGGGCAACCAGAGGAGGCCGAAAGAGAATTTCAGCAAGCCATCGCCATTGCCCGCGCCCAACATTCCAAAATGTTTGAACTACGGGCAGCAACCAGCCTTGCCCGCCTCTGGCAGAAACAGGGCAAAAAAGCCGAAGCCCGTCAGCAGTTAAATGACCTTTATGAGTGGTTTACAGAAGGGTTTGATACCCCTGATTTGGTAGACAGCCGCCGCCTATTAGAAGCGCTGGCTTAAGATTTTTTGAACGCATACTTGCGAAAAAGAGGAGTTGTTTACGATGTCACAGGAACAAGCATTACAATTTTTGCGAACGGCGTTTGCTCAGAAGGAGATGCGTCAGGAGATGCTGAAACTGATTCATGACCTTGACCCGCAGGGCATTTTGGATTATGCCAATGGGAAAGGGTACGCCTTTGATTTTGTCGAACTGGTACAGGCCTACAAAGAACTCCGTCAACACGCACCCAAACCTGACCCCGAAAAACTGGCGAAGTTCATTAAAGAAATGGAACAGGGTGATGTGCAGGGCTTGTATTTGAAAAACGATTATCTCCTGCCCCCCTATTTAACTGCTCCCGGTGATGACCCCGATTATTTATACAGCAAGGGTGGGGATAACCCCGATTATTTATATGCCGATTCGGGGGGTATCTCGACAGACTATCTTTAAAGAGAAGTTCCCTTCCATTTTCTTGGCAAAAACTGATGGCGTACTTCAAGGTACGCTTTCAGTTCTAATCCGTGAGGCGGGTTGTACACCAGTTTGAGATGGCTTAGCTTGCGAAAGATGACATCGAACCAATCCTCCCCCTGAGCAATCGCTGCAAGAATCAGATGAATAGGCCAGTCTACCATACTGGTCTGTGGAGTCATGTAACCGACCCATTGGCGAAGTGCCGCAGACTGGGTAGCGGTGCATAACCCATTGTCGACTAGATGATTGACCAAGCGCTCCCACCCCTCGTCAAAATGATATTGATTGCCGCCAATACATTCAAATCCGATGCGCGATGTAATGTCTTCAGCAAGGTCGAGGGTCAGCGCGAAATCTTTGGATAGATTCAGTGTTGTTTGAACAACTTCATTTGGGGGATGAGACCAACGGCAAGTTTCCAGATAGTCCCAGACTTGGGCTGGCTTTAACCCACGGATATTCAGCCGGAGTTTGGGTTGTGGGCGGGATAGCATTATGCCTATATAGGTGACGACTGCATCGGGGGGGACAGCCTCAAAGTAACTCAGCAAATGCTGATTCTGGTGGAAAGGGCTGTCCGGTTGCAAATCTGCCAGTATCTGAAGCACAAGCGAGACCATCTCTTGGGGTGGAAGTTTGGGGAGGCGTAAAAACACTCCCGGTAGGGGCAGTTCTTCCCCCGACTCGTCTAAGTCAAATTCAAACCACAGGTGAGCAATGTGTTGATGCAGCAGACTCCGTGAGTCCGACCAGCGTTCCAGAAATGGTCGAAGGCTGCCCCAAGTGGAACTGCTGTCCAAAACACGGTGTAGCAGGTGTTTTTCATGGGCATAAATTGAAATCCCCTGCGA
This sequence comes from uncultured Anaerolineae bacterium, assembly GCA_964639245.1. Taxonomy (GTDB): domain Bacteria; phylum Chloroflexota; class Anaerolineae; order Aggregatilineales; family J027; genus SB15. Next base: position 730,288 of record CAZXCU010000002.1, on the reverse strand, counting down.
GACATCTACACGAGCCGCGCTGAGGTGACATTCAAGCAAGGCACGCGCCACCGGCGGCATCCACTGGGCAGCCTGCTGAAGGCGGACTACCGATGTGGGGGCAGCCAGTGCTGACGAAAGATAGGGCAGAACCACCGCTAGCGAATCGGCTAGCGAATATTTAGACATTCCAGAATCGATTCTTCCTATAAAGGTTAATCAATTATAAAAATAAACATAATTAATTTTTATTCAGTATGCAAACCGGCATCCCGTGCGCGTTGGATGGCCTGCATCCGATCTGAAACCTGTAATTTCCCAAAAATATTCGAGATATGATTCCGAAGTGTTTTGGGGCTAATGGTCAATACTTCGGCAATCGCTGCGTTACTCTGCCCATCTGCAATCAACTTCAGCACCTCGTGTTCGCGTTCCGTCAATTCTGGAAAAGGGGCGGCTGCTTTTGCATTCGCAAAAAAGTTGACCATCTGGGTGGCAATCCCCGCGCCAAAAACGGCTTGACCACTGGCAACCCCTTCAATGGTACGGATCATTTCTTCCTGGCTTGCCCCTTTCAAGATATAGCCTTTTGCCCCCGCCCGCATTGCTGAAAAAGTCGATTGGTGATCGTCAAACATCGTCAGGATGATGATGCCCATGCTCGGATGGTGGTTCATAATGTGGCGTGTCGCTTCTACCCCATTGAGGGTGGGCATTTGAATATCCATCAAAATGACATCCGGTTTTAATTCCGAAGCCAAGCGGATGACGGTTTCTCCATTTTCGGCCTCTCCAACCACTTCCATATTCGGGAGCGAATTCAGTAAGGCGCAAACCCCTTTGCGAAAGATATTGTGGTCGTCTGCAATAACAATACGAATTTTTTCCATACAACCTCGCTATTGAAGTAAGGGGATGTGTACCCTGATGCTTGTCTCTGCCTCTTTTTCGATGTGAACCCTTCCTCCCAATTCAGCCACATACTGAGTGATAACACCCAAGCTCTTTTTAATCCGTGTATCATCCGAAAAAAACGCGGTGACACTCCAAATTTCCAGAAAAATGTCATGCTCAACAACAAGGCGGATCAGGCAGTGGGTGGTATCGGGTTGATGGGTCACGATCGCAACCGCTTCTTGCACGATACGATAGAGCGCAAGTTCCACGGCGGCAGAAAGAGGTGAAAATTGGTCGGGGGCTACAAATTCAAACTGTAAATTACTGCTGCGGTTACAGGTGGTGAGATGTTCTTGGATAGCCAAACGTAACCCAAGTTCGTGCAGCACCGAGGGGTACAGGTCGTGGGCAATCTGACGGACATTCTTCAGAATCGCTTCGACCTCCGCCTGCATCCCATCCAGCAGTTGAGCCGACTCCTTGTTTTTGTCTAAAAGAAGTTTTTGGGCAGTATCCATCTCCAAGCGTAGGGTTGCCAGCGATGGGCCAAGTTCATTGTGCAATTCACGGCGAATCCGTCGGCGTTCTTCTTCGCGGGTACTGACCATTTTTTCGCGTGTTTTTTGCAAATGGGCAGTGAGCAGGGCATTTTCGATTAAAACCGCTGCCTGTTTTGCAAAGTAGACCAAGACATCAAGATGCGCTTCATGGAAAATGTTGGCATGAGACCGATTTTCCACATACACCACGCCGAGTAACTTATGCCGTGAAATAAGTGGCACACTCATGATAGACCGCAGTTGAAAGTCTTGTACACTTAACGCGCCCATGAAATCTTCGCTGGAGAGCGCATCTGTAATCCGCAAGGGTTCGCCGTTGCCTAAAACCCGATCCAAAATAGAGTGGCTAATTTCTTCCTTGACTCCGTTTGAGACAGAAAAATTCAATGCGCCATCGTTGGTCAATAAAATTAAATGGCCTTGTTCAGCATTCACCAGCTCCATTGCCGCCGACATCGCAAAATTGAGCAGGGCATCCAGTTCCCGATTTTCAGCCATATGACGACTAATATCGAGTAAGCGTTCCAAAAATTCTATTGTGTTCGGTTCCATATTCCTCTTGAATTGAATGTATTTGAGTTTATTGTACTACAAAGCCTTACCTGAGGGGGAAACTGCTTGGTGCGCCTCAGGATAAATGGCCTTTAAACGATCAAAAATCTGTAGAGCCTGCTTCAGATGCTGCTCTTTTTCATGGGTATCAGATGCCGTTTGTGCAAGGAAATAGTGGGCGAGGCCTTCATAATAAGGAGTCTGGTAGTGTTGTGCTTTAGCGAGCGCGGTTTGCCATCGTTGCTGGGCTTGACGCGGTTTTCCATCGAGGAAGGCAAACCGCCCCAACCAGATTTCGGCACAGGGCTGGCTCACACAAAAAATGTTGCTCATCTCCTCCAGAGCGCGGCAGACACGTTTGGCTGGTTGGCGGTAGGCCCTGTCCCCTTGCTGCCAGAGGAGGAGATACAGTTCAGCGAGGGCTGAAAATGGCTCATGCAGCCAGTTGGATACGGGCGATTTCGCTTGGATGACTGTGAGGGCAGATTGAGCAAGTTGCTGCGCCTTTTCCCTGTCACCAAGATAAAAGGAGGCTAAGCCCATCAAGCTGCCTGACCATATCATGATGGAGTTACTTTGGGGCAGGTGAAGCAATTCATGACCCTTTTCAAGAATCTCCTGCACCGGATCCCATTCGCCCCGCCGTATGCAGTAGGACAGTCGCCACATCAAACTTCCCATGGTTGCCTGTAAATCATTTCGACTTTCAGCCGAGTCATACACGAACGCAGCATGGATATAGCAGCTTTCCCAATCCCCGGTGAGAAAATCGGAATGCACTTGGATGCCTAAGATGTTATCCACATCACGGGCAGATCCTAAATCATTGAAGCATGTGCGAGCTTCTGCGAGCGCGTGAAAAGTCATGTCCCATTGACCCTGAATGGTTGCATAAACCGCTTTTGCCAGCAGCGCATGACCATAAGTGGCGGTGTTCTTGGAAGCGTTAATGGTCGCATCCCCTAAAGCGATATATCGAGGCGATAGGTTGAAATAAGAAAATGGTTTGGCTTGATATAGAATGGCGGCAAAATAATAGGCAACCGGTCTGAAGGAGAGGGTCGGATGAAATTCGGCGAGGGTGATGGCTTTTAACGTATTATACAGGGCAAAGAACTTTTTACATTCAAATTCATAGATATACCCCAAGTGTAGGAGCAGGGTACTGATATTTTCCAGCGTTTCGATGTTGCTGATTTGATGCTGAAAACGGGAGTTTCCCGGCAATCGATACCAAACCTGTCGAGTGAATTCTTGTACAATCCTTAGCCCAAGCGCCCATGCTGCACTGGGAACGGCGACACCGAGTAATCGGACTGCTTGTTCTGCCGCGAGACGGCTGTTTTCTAATTGTCCTAAGTTAAAATATGCAACAGAAAGTCGGCTCATCAGCGCTGCTTTTTGCGGTGGGGCAATCGGAAAATCTATATAAAGTTCCAATGAGCGTTCAAAGAAAGTAACTGCCTCACTGAACAACCCGTTGCTCATTGCCTGTTCAGCCGCCAGCGCTGCATAATGGGCTTCTCGTGAGAACGCACGGGCTATTTTGTAATGGCTCGCCAAGATCGGGTAGTAGTGAGGCACATGGGGGTGAACAGACTCAATTGCTTCTGCAACCCTAAGGTGCAATTTCTGGCGGTAGGTCGGTGTCAATTCTTCTAATAAAGTTTCGCGCAGTTTGTCGTGAGCAAAACGATAACGGTCATCTTTGACCGCGAGAACCGGACTCACAAAATTCAACCATTGCGGTAAATTGATACTGGGTTCAAGCGCAGTCAAGATTGCAAGGTCAAGCTCACGTCCGGCAATCGCCGCCGCGTGTAAAAGTTCGCGTGCCTGTTCAGGGATGTGCCGCAAACGTTGTTGAATAACGGCCTTAATGCTTTTAGGAAAAAGCGTGGCAGGCAAAGGAACACTGCCTATTTGTCTTAATTGTCCAGTCGTTTCAGCTAAGGCACGAATAAATTCGACAATGAAAAAAGCATTGCCTTCGGTTTCGCGCACCAGCAACTCAACAATTTGTGGATGCTGCCCGACTTCGCCAAGAATGGATTGGCTAAGTTGTACGATTGCCTCTGGAGATAATCCGGTTAGTTTCATGAAGTGCATTCCCGGTAGCAAATCCGGCAGGTTGGCAAACTCATCATCCCGATAACTCGCTATGATGAGGATGGGTAGCCTGGAAACAATCTGGTTCAGCATTTTCAAAACAATCAGGCTGTCCTGCGCCCAATGCAGATCGCCGATCAGCAAAACAATTGGGCGGGCTTGTCGCCTGAAGATGCTTTCGATGACCAGCAAGAGGCGGTTCTGGACTAAAGTTGGATCTAGCAAGGGTGCATCGGGTACCGTTCGTCTGAGAAGCCGCTCAATATCCGGCACAAGACTTTTGAGAACCCCTGCTTCAAAATCGCTCAACTTGGCATGAAGGCATAAGCGCCGTAGAACGGAATGCCAGACTTGATACAAAGAGCCATCCTCAGCGATGGCCTGTCCCTGTAAGACAAGCACCCCTTCCACCAGAGCTTGTGTTCCTAATTCAGCCATTAATCGGGACTTGCCGACCCCAGATTCGCCCCCAATCAGCCATGCAGAGCCTTTTCCTTCCATGGCTTGTTTAAGGGCATTCGTCAGTTGGTGGAGTTCGGCTTCGCGCCCGACAAATTTCGCGGCTTCCAAAAAGCTCTCTTGAATAGCGCGGGTTTCAGGAGGCAATGGATACTTTGCTGCTGCTGCCACTAAATCCAAGACGGTTTCGGCATTCTGATAGCGGTTGATGGGATTTTTTTCTAAAAGGCGCTTAATGACGGCTTGGAGGTCGGGGTGAACAGGTAAATTCCCCGTATCAGGCAGTTTTTCCAGAATTTCCATAACGGAGAGAAAGGGTGGTTGCCCGCCAAGAAGTTCATATGCCAAGATGCCAACCGCGTATAGGTCAGAAGCCACAGATGGGGGCAGACCTTGAACAACCTCCGGCGCCATATAGAGGACGGTTCCGGCGACTTTGCTGGGTTGGCTGTCTCTCTGCATTGCCAATCCAAAATCCAAGAGTCTGATTTGCCCGTTAACGACCATCACATTGGCGGGTTTCAAATCACGATGCACAATGCCACCGCGATGCAAGTACATCAGGGCTTGCAGGAGTTGTAAGAGTAAATCAATCTTTTTCTCCTGTGGCTGCCGGGTTGCGTAGTCAAATAGTGTCTGTGCCTGATGTAAATATTCCATCGTAAAAAATGCTTGGCGATTCTCACCAAAGCCATAGTCAAGCACACTAATGATATGCGGGTGACGCAGCGAGGCAAGAATTTTGAATTCTCTGGCAAGCGTAATCTGAGCAAGATCAGACGAGGCGGGTGTGATGGCGAGCTGTTTCAGGGCAACCGTTTGCCCTGTCAGGTGGTCGATGGCTCTAAAAACTGCTCCCACTGCGCCTGTACCGATTAAGTCGAGCAGTTCATAACGACCCGCCAGCAGTGCTTCGGTTTTTGATGCGTGGTGAGGGGAGGGTAATATATTTTGCGACAAGTGACATTACTCGATTGAAAAAGGCAACTCTACTTTAATATGTGTTCCTTTATGACTATTTATATGAAAAATTCCCCCCAATTCCGCAATTCTTTCGCGCATTGAAGATAACCCGACTCCGGCATGAAGTTTTTCTGGTAAGCCTTGCCCATTATCATGAATTTCTAGCAGTACCGCCCGGTCAATACTGAGCCGAACAAGGCAATGATCGGCGTTAGCATGGCGAATGACATTGGTAATAGCCTCCATAATAATTCGATAGATGGCGACCTCGATGGCAGCAGGAAGCGGCGGAAGGTGGTCGGGAACAGAAAGATTAAATGCAAGTTCGTTATTCCGTTCACAGGTAGCAATATATTCTTCAATTGCAGAAATCAGCCCGAGTTCATCTAAGGCAGGAGGGCGAAGTTCGTAGACGATACGCCGAATATCCACGAGGATATTATCGACTTCCCCTTTCATTTCCTCGATAAGTTCGCTACTTGCTGCAATGTTGCTACTGCTAAGGTTGCGGGCGGCGGCTAATTCCATCCGCAGAGCCGCGAGCGAAGGGCCTAACCCGTCGTGTAAATCGCGGCGAATCCGACGGCGCTCTTCGGCACGCACTGTAACCAAGGCTTCATGTGCTTTTTGTAAATGCGTTGCTAACATGGCATTTTCAATCAAGACCCCGGCTTGTTTGGCAAAGAAAATCAACACTTCTAAATGATGTGGTTGGAACATATTGGCGATTGTCCGATTTTCAACATAGACCCCTCCCAACAATTGATCTCTGGAAATTAAGGGGACACACATGATTGAGCGTAACGCGAGGTTGAGAACACTGGTGATTTTTCCATATTCAGTATGCCCCACCGCATCATCAATCAGCAGCGGTTGCTGGGTGGCTAATACGCGATTGAGGATGGTGTGGCTTATATCATCGGCTGTTCCCACCGATACCCGAAAATGCAGTGTGCCATCCTCTTTTAGGAGAATTAAATGTCCATGTTGGGCATGAACAAGATCAAGGGCTGCTTCTAAGGCATAGTCTAGCAGCGAATCAAGATCGCGGCTTTCAGCCATGATACGGCTAATATCAAGCAATTGCTGCAAAAATTCGACAGTTTTCGGTTCCATAATTCCTTTATTGTATTGTTAAGTAAAAAAGAAAATATCAGCTTTCAATGCGCTTACAATGATAACGCTTAAGTACCAAGAGTAATAGGATTTTTGAGCAATTTTGCCTAAAAAAAGATAGGACTGCCCTCACCATGACAACGGGACACGAAAACGTGCATAGTAAGCGTAACAATATGTAGAAAGTGAAAACTCATGAATTTATCCCATAAAGATCTTTACTACCAAGCAGAACGCCGCCGCGACTTTGAACGCCAAGCTGAACAGCATCGGATGAACAGGGAGATTGCCCGACAGAACAACACGGTCACAAGCAAATCGTCCTTGCATAAGGTCTTTCTGCTTGTCATGAGCATCATTCCCGGATTTATACGCTAACTCTTGTTTATATCGAAAAAACCACTAGGAGAATCACCATGGTCACACCGTTAGATGTGCAACTTGCCCAACAACGTCGCCGTGAATTAGAACATGAAGCCGAACACTACCGCCGTACCCGTCAACAAGTCAAAGCAGACAAAATCGTTACAAGCAAATCGCCCCTGCATAAGGTCTTTCTGCTTGTCATGAGCATCATTCCCGGATTTATACGCTAACTCTTGTTTATATCGAAAAAATTACTAGGAGAATCAGCATGGTCACACCAATGGATGTTCAACTTGCCCAACAACGTCGTCATGATTTGGAACGCGAAGCCGAACAGTACCGTTGTACTCACCCCACCGAGGTCGAAACATCGCAAATCTCGGAGCGCCCCAAGAAAGATGGGCTTATGCTCCAAAAGGTCGTTGCCTTGGTATCCGGGATTCTGAACCCGTTGGTTCAAAACGCTTCCTTAAACGTTAGGGCTGAAAACTAGTCTGATTTTTTTTTGCAGCAAGTGGTATCAGTACAAGACTTTTTGCGCTCAACCACTCGCACAAAAAGCCTCTGCCTATACTTATGAAACTTTATCGCAAACTATTGTTAAATTTTGCCGAAGATGATGCTGGCGTTTTGCCCACCCAACCCAAAATTGTTGGATAGGACATAGCGGATGTTGACCTGACGCGCTTCACCGGGTACATAGTCTAAATCGCAATCAGGGTCAGGGATTTCGTAGTTGAGGGTGGGATGCACCGTTTGGTCTTGGATGGATTTGATGCAAGCCACAGCTTCAATCGCACCAGCGGCACCCATGCAATGCCCAATCATGCTTTTGGTACTGTTCACGGGAATTTCGTAGGCACGTTCGCCTAGCGCGTTTTTGATGGCGAGGGTTTCTAAACGGTCATTGGGTGGGGTGGCTGTGCCGTGGGCGTTCACATAGTCGATGTCATGAGAACTTAAACCTGCGTCTTGCAGCGCCCACTGGATGCAGCGTGTAAATCCCTGCGCTTCAGGGTCAATGGTCGCCATATGATGCGCATCGGAGGAGGTTGCCCCGCCAACCACTTCGGCATAAATATGGGCATCCCGCGCAAGGGCTTTTTCTAAGGTTTCTATACAAAACACGGCTGCGCCTTCGCCATAAACAAACCCATCGCGGTCTTTGTCAAAAGGCCGGCTGGCTTTTTCAGGACGGTCATTGTAACCGCGTGCCAGAACCGTCATCGAATCAAAACCCGCCAGCGCATATTCATACATGGTTGAATCTGCCCCCCCGACAAATACACGGTCTACCCGTCCCAAGCGGATAAAGTCGAGCGCATGGACAAAGGCTTGACTGCCCGCCGCACATGCTGTTGTGACAGGCAAAATCGGGCCGACGGCTTTGGTTTCGCGGCTCAGAAAATGGGCAGGCATGTTCGCTAAACCGGATGCCAGCGCAAAAGGGTTAGGTTTATAGCGGATGCCGGCGCGAAATTCGTAAATGGCATCGGCGATACTTTCGTGACTGCCCAAGCCGCTGCCCATGACCACCCCCGTATTTTCGGCATTTTCAATGAGGTCGTCGTCTGAAAGTCCTGCATCTTGCAGCATCATATGCGCCGCGCTGATGACAAATTGGGAACAGCGTCCCACGCGCCGCGCTTCTTTTTTATCAATGTACTCAAGCGGGTCAAAATCATACACATACGAGCCGATTTGAACATTGAGATGGGAAAGGTCTAAATGTTCCAAGCGTTTGATGCCGGAAACGCCGTTTTTGACATTTTCCCAGAAGGAGTCGGTTTTGCCCAAGCTGGTGATGGCAGCCATCCCGGTAATCACCACACGGGGTTTGCCGTTGCGTGTGAGTTCCATTTTCTTATTCACTTCCCTGCAATTTTTCACGAATGGTCGGGACAATTTCGCCCATAACCGCCAAGCGTGCCTGCCGAATAGCATTTTTCATGCCGAGCGCGTTGGTGCGTCCGTGACCAATGATAACAACCCCATCCACACCTAAAAGGGGCGCTCCGCCGATTTCAAAGGGATCGACCTGTTGATAGACGCGCCGCAGGGCAGGTCGCAGCAACCCTGCTCCGGCTTTAGAACGCAAATCGGCGGTGACTTGCTGGCGAATCAGACGAAAAAGCAAATCTCCCATGGCCTCGAGCGATTTCACAAAAACGTTGCCCACAAAACCATCGGCAACCATGACATCCACTTCGCCACGCAGGACATCTTTGGGTTCGATGTTACCCACAAAATTGAGGGATGAGTTTTTAAGCAGTTCGCCCGCTTCTTTGATGAGGTCGTTGCCTTTGCCTTCTTCTTCGCCGTTGGACAGCAAGCCGATTTTGGGATTTTTGCGCCCCAATGCTTTTTCCGCATAAATGCTGCCCATCAAGGCGAATTGTTCTAGCCATTGGGCTTTGGAATCGGCATTTGCACCAATATCCAGAAAAATGGTCGGGGTGCCGCTAATGTTGACAATTGCGCTGAGGCAAGGCCGTTTGACTCCGGGAATCCGTTTGAGGGTATGCAGGGTGGTGATGGCTAAAATCGCTCCCGTGTTCCCGACAGAGACAAACGCATCGGCTTTGCCATCCACCACCAGTTGAGAAGCGACATGCACAGAGGAGTCGGGTTTGCTGCGTCCGACTTCGCTTGGTTTGTCGTGCATGGTAATCGACTGGGAGGCACGAACCAGTTCAATTTTTAGCCCGTTGGTATCGTGTTTATTGAGTTCTGGCTGGACGATGGATTCATCCCCGACGAGCAAAATAGTATCCCCATATTCACGGGCGGCTTGTACTGCCCCTTCCACATCTGGAACAGGGAAGTTGTCGCTCCCCATTGCATCAACCGCAATCCGCATAAAAAATCCTTTTTTAAGTGAGCGTTTAACGAGTTAGAACGGATATTTTTTGTAGGGTTTTTTAAACACCCGGTCATTGTTTGGGGACAGGTCACAGACCCGCCCGTGCAGGTTATCCGTATTAAAGTAGGCCGCGTTACGACCCAGATTTTAGTTGGGGGAGAATGGCATGGCATTTTCAATCCATGCAGGTGCATTCTCCGTCATCATTCTTAAAATTTCGGTTTCACGGGTGAGCAGGATGCGTTCCTGACGGAGCAAGTCTGGCAAGGACGGAATGCTGAGCAACTGTTGCTTGTCTTCCATCGGCGCACGCATGGCAATCGCTGTCAGAAAGGCGATTTTTTCCGGCTCGGTGGGCATTTTATCCAAAAGGATTTCGGTATTGCCAATTTTGGAGAGGATTTCAAGATATTTGTTAAGCGCGGGGGTCAGTTTGGCAGCTTCTTCGACAGCATCGGCGGTGGCGGTACGCGCAAAAGGATAAAGTTCTACATCGCCGGAGAGGTAGGCATATTTGTTAGAAAGCGACTGAATTTTAAAGCGATCAACGCCTAAGGAAGCGATATTGATGCGTCCGTCGTCCATCTGGTCAATCTCGGTAATGTAGGCTAGTGTGCCAATATCAAAAACTTTTGCCCCACCGCCAACTTCATTGCCTTCACGGATGAGTACCACCCCGAAGGGTTCTTTTTCAGTAACACAATGATGCACCATTTCTTTGTAACGGGGTTCAAAAATATGTAGTGGCAGCAGCATTCCCGGAAACAGCACGGTATGAAGCGGGAAAAGTGGTACTTCTCTCATGGCCTCGTCTCCCTAATTAATTCTATTCTATTCGTTTTTAACACACTTAGCTCTTGATTGGCCTTATCTGCTGTGTTATGATTTGACGCAGTGAGCCTCAGTGGCGGAACTGGCATACGCGGCAGGTTGAGGGCCTGTGCCTTCGGGCGTGGAGGTTCGAGTCCTCTCTGAGGCACTAAAAGCTCCGAGATATTTTCTCGGAGCTTTTTTATTGGTTTTAGAGGCGCTCATATGATGCGGGCAGGTCACAGACTTCCTTGCACAAACAACGCTGCCCTATTCATTTTCTGATGTGGCGCGAAGTTCATATATCCCCTGTGCATCGCTGAAACTGTCTTCGGTTCGTACCACTTGAATAATATAAGTGCCTTCAACGGGCAGCAAAATATTTTCGGCACGGAGGCGACCATTTTCATCGGCAAAAAATTCCTGTAAGAACAAATTGCCGGGCGCAAAAATACGAATGCTCAGGGTGAAATCGCCTTCTAAGCGGGCAGCTTCCACGGTAAGGGGTTGACTTGGACTGCCCAGCCACAGCCACTCATCGGCGGTATCGAAGGCATCAATCCGACCGGTCATGGTGATGCCTTCAGGCAGTGGTTCAGGGGTGGTGGTATTGATTCCAGCATCGAACAGGACTTGATAAGAACCACCGGGAACATCTGAGGTAACAAGCAAACTGTACTGTTTACCGTCCGCACTGTCCAAATAAAGGCTCAAGCGGCTTGAACCATCGGCTTGCAGTTCACCGGATGCCACGACCTGATTTTGTTCATCCAAGACAAAGATTTTGGCCTGCCAGAGATTGCTGGTGGGGCGCACCATGATGATATATTCCCCGACATGATAGCCTGCTAGTTGCCATTCATGCACGGGACTGGTGGGGGTCAAAACAGCCTGTTCTAAAACTCCCAAATTTAATGACCACCGCCAATTGCTGCGGAAGGGGTCAACTTGGATGGTGAGGGTATAGGTTAATGGCGCTTGTTCATCGCCTGCACTGACCACCACACTATACACCCCATCTTCGAGGAGCAAAATTTGCTCTAATATACCGTTTTCGCTGGCAGCGATGGGAGTGCCGGCGGGACTGACCAAAATAAGTGTGGTAGCGGAATCAGCAGTAAAGGTGAGGGTTTGCCCCTGTGTGCCTAAGAATATCCACGCATCGGATTCGGCGGTTGTGGCAATTTCACCCGTCACAGTTTGCCCAACGGCGACTCCCTGTGCTTGGGCAAGGGCATTTTCGATGGGTGTGCGGGTGGTTTGTACCACCAATTCATAGGCGGTGGAGTCGGCGCTGTTTTGCTGCGCTTGACGGACATTGACGGTGTAAGTTCCGTTGACAGGGGCAAGCAGATCATCAGCGGTGAGGCGATTGCCGATTTCAGTAAGGGTAATTTCAAGCAGTGTTTCATCAGGCGAGAGCAATTCTAATGTCAACTTGGCATCGCCGAGTGTGGTGCGAAGTGCCAGCGAAAGGGTACTGCCCGCGACGGCCTCAAATGTCCACTGGTCAAGCGGATCGTTTTGGGAGACACCCCCAAAAACAGGTTCCCCCGGCGCCACGATTGTGCCACCCCGTGAGCCTAACTCGGTCTCGGCATCGGCGCTAATCACCCGCACACTGTAGCTCATTTCAGCGACAGGTAGAAAATTCAGCCAATTGCCAACCCGCAGGGTATATGTGCCATCACGCGGGATGAAAATTGCCTCCAAAACAATTTCGTCTTCGGCGGAAACCAACATGCTTAATGGCACACCGTCCGGGTCGAACAAAATTAAATCCGGGCGCATGGCGGTGGTAAAAGCATCAAGTTCAATCTGGATGGTGTCACCGGCTTCGGCTTCAAATGCCCAAGATTGAACGGGTTGGCGGGTTGTCAATTCGCCAAGGGTCGTTGTGGCGCGTTCTAACACTTCAGCCGAACTACTGATAGGACGGGCAGCATAAGTCAAAGTAAAAGAGAGCGGGGTAGGATTGGTTACTTCGACCAGATAAAAGCCAGCTTGTTTGACCAGCAAATTTTCAATCGTGCCAGTGCTGGTGGTAAGGAGCGTGCCTTCATCATCCACAACGCGGAGTTGCGCTCGATTTTCTCCCACAGTAGGTAAAAATTCTAATGAAATGGGGGTCGTAGGTTCGGCATATAAGGTGTACCGGGCAGCGTGCTGATTTTCGACACTCCCGAGGATTGCCACGCCATTTTCCAGAGTCGGGGCATAGAGCGAAGCCGGAATCGATAGGGTATCACTGACGCGGAGTTGATAGCGTCCCTGTGCTGTGCCTAAAGTGCCACCATGACGAGTGACGATGATTCGATAGGTGTCATCGGCTGAAAGTGCGGTGGGCGGCACGATGATTTGTCCGGTGGTGGGGTCCGGTTGGCTGCTGGCAAGGACAACACCGAAGGAATCTTCGACACGAATGGAAAAGTCGAGTTCACCTATGGCCTGTACCACGAGATTTTCACCTGCTAAGGCATCCAATAACCAGACCTGTATTGGCTCAAGATCACTTAACAGACCAAATTCGGTTTGGTTACGCACCAACTGTCCGGCGATGGTTTGAAATTGTCCGCTATTGAGGGAGAGGCGATAGGTAGCAAAAGAATCACTGCTGGTGACAGTGATGGGATAAACCCCTGCGGCAGGGAGCAACAGGGGGAGATTGATCGTGTTACGCTCCTGAGTGGTCGGTAGGGTGGCTAAAATGCGTCCGTCCGGCGTAAACACGGTAACACTCGGCGCTGTTGTTCCGCTCAGACGCAGCAGCGAGAGGGAGAGTTGCTCGCCTGCCTGTCCGCTATACAGCCATAAATGAACAGGATCGCCATTGATAAAATCACCGGAGATGCTGGTGTTAGGCTGAATAAAACCGCCTTCAGGGGTGGGCGTTTGGCGACCTGCCAGCAAATCCAGACTGAGGGCATAGGGAATGTATTCATCGGTGGTAATGCGGCGGGTGGGCTGAATTAAGATGCGGTAAATGCCATCGGCGGGCAAGGCGAAATTTGCGAGGGTGCTGCGTTCCCGCACCCGCAGCCCTTCTTGCAGGATATTTCCGCCACTGTCGGACAAAATCAGCCGTAGGGGAATGTTGCTGGAAGGAAACTGTACGTTCAGGTTAATAATGTCATTGGCTTGCCCAACAAAATACCAATTCTGGGCGAAGTCGGCTGCTGGTTGAAATTGTTGGATAACCCGTTCGCCATAAGTGAGATAGTGGGTATTGGTGACACTGCCGGGTCGGTAGAGCAGCACCAAATCCAACCGATAATTCCCGGCGGTATAGCCATCTGCTTCGCCAAAACGGGCAATTTCGACCAGATAACGGGCGGTGGCTGGCACGGTAAAAATGATTTCAGCATCGGTGGTGGTAGCATCGTCATTTTGGGCGAGGACATTGCCTTCGGAATCGGTAAGGGTGAGCGTCGTGTCTAAATCGCCACTGGTGCCAAAGGCACGTAGGGCAATGACATCACCGGCTTGCCCGTCAAAAAACCATGTTTGTTCAAAAATATTATCCGACAGCGCACTAATCGCCGCGTCATTGTAGGCAATCGGGTTGGGTGTCACCACGCCGTTCGATTCAAGCGTGGCAGAAATTTCATAGCGCCCCTGGGTATCGCCGCTAAAAGCAGGCTGCACGAATACGGAATAGATCCCGGTGGTGGGCAGTTGATAGGCACTTAAAGTGATGATTTCGTCACTCAGACCGCTTTGCTGAACCAGCAATTCTCCCGAAGGAGCATAGAGCAGAAGCATGGGGGCAAGCTGCGAACGGCGAATCGGATTGACGGTGATAGAGAGGGTATCGCCGCGTGTGCCTTGAAATGTCCAGCGCTGGGGGGTGTTCGCGTCCACATCGTCTTCTTGTGTTGTACCAATAGGCAGGGGTTGGGCAGCCAGCGCGGTTTGTTGAACCGGATTAATATGGAGGGTATATGCACCCGTTGCCCCGCCAACTCCGCTAACGGTGATGGCATAGGCACCTGTAGCGGGGATGACAAAATCTACCAACCGGGCGGGTTCAGTGGATGTGCCTGTGCGTGAGGCGAGGGGTTGCAGTTGCCCATCCTGACGGGGAGCATCAAAAGCGGTGAGGGAAAAGGCGGGTTCAAGCACGCCATCGCCTGTGACTCCAATTTCAACGATGTCACCTTCTGTTCCCTCAAAAAACCAGACATCGCGGGTATCATCAGCGTAAATAATGCCTGAGGCGGTTATGCCATAGGGAAGCAGTGTGCCAGAAGAACGGGCCGTGCGATTCTGGCGTTCAAGACTCAAATCGTAGGCCAGTGCGCCTGTAAAAAAGGCATCCGGGGTACCGACAAAAATAGAATAGATGCCAGTGGTGGGCAGAATGATATTTTCGACCCGTGCGCCTGTGTTGAGACCGGCATCCACGCCTAGCCCGACAATTGTGCCGTCGGGACTTTCGACTTCAAATCCGACAGTGGTGATGTCACCACGCACTGGACGCAGGGCAACGGCAATGACATCGCCTTGATTCCCGGCAAAGACCCAACGGTCTACGATATTGCCCTGTGTAAAAACGCCACTGACCGTTGCGCCATAAGCTGTTGCATGGTCGCCCGATTGTAAATAGGCGCGGTTAAAATTCAGACGGAGTTGATAGCGTCCGGGGGTTTCGGCACTGACCCGCGCTTGATACAAACCCGTTCGGGGCAGCATGACATCCTGAACAATGACTTTATTTTCAGCGAGGAGTGATTGCTGCACGTAAAAAGTCTCACCCGTACTGTCAGCAAGGGCAATGGTTAGACCGGAGGGTGCGCCAAGGGTGAGAGGGTCAATTTCCAGTGTGACCGATTCACCCGCCTGTCCTTGAAATAGCCAGACATCTTCTTCAAAAGCATTGCTAATTGAGCCGTAGACTTCACCGTCTAGCACCCCGCCATCATCAGCTTGACCGGAGATTGGGGAAACGAATAGCGTGTATTGCCCATAGATGGGTTCTTCGTCGCTGTCTTGCTCTAGGGGGGAAACAGACACCGTATAGAGGCCATTGTCGGGCAGCGATGGGCTTTGTAAGCGGGTGATATTCTCATCTACGTTCAATTCAGCCGTGGCGATGAGGTTGCCGCGTTCGCCTAACAGGGTGATTTGGGCTGGAATGCCAGTAGACACAACAGCGATTTCTACTATGTCATTCAAACGCCCCCAAAAGGTATAGGTATCGGTTTCATTGTCATCGGTGGAGAGAAATTCACCTGAGACAGGTTGCCCGATTGTCAAAGGGACACTCGGCGTAACTGTGGGGATGGTTTCGTTGACATCCGCGATGATGCGTGCGTCAAGCAGATATGCACCGCCCTCTGGATCATCGGTAATCACCAGAAAATAAGCGCTGGCAATGGGGGTGCGATAGGAGACCTGATTGACTGATTCTTGGCGTTCCCAATGTTCAAGGATGATTGTGCCTTCGGCATTAAGCAATGTGAGGCCGGGCGCGGGTTTATTTTCTAGGCTGGTGATGCTAAACGAGATCAATTGACCGCGTACAATGTTCAAACGCCAGAATTGACGACGTTGATTGGGCAGAATTTCGCCGCGAATAACATTGGGCAAGCTGACCGATTCAGCCGCTTCGAGCAGATTACTATCGGCAGGAGTTAGCGCCGGTGCAAGAAAATCTTTGGCGGAAGCTGTCTGTGCGGTGGGGATAAAACTGGTCGCAAGCGGGGTACTCACCGATACAAGTGAATCTTCGGCAGGGGTAAATGCGGTTTCAATATCCGTCAGAAGACGATAGGTGAGCTGTTCGCCTGCCCCATTGTTATTCACCAAGACGGTATACTTGCTGTCTTGTGTGGGCTGTAACCCGATAAATTCAAAAGTTGACCCATTTTCCAGTTGATATTGGGATGGGATGAGTTGTCCGTTCTGGTCGAGCAGACTGACGGCGGGTAAGGGTGTGTCGAGAGTTAAATTTTCTAAGCGGAGTTTCAAAAGTTGCCCGGCTTGGAGGGGCAACTCCCAGCGATGGTAGTCTTGGGAGTCGCTTAGGATGGATTTACCTTCGGTTAGCAGGATGTTTTCAAAGGCAAACACTTCCTCTATATTAAGGAAGGAGTCTGCGCCAAAAACGTGAATACGATAGCGACCGGGTGTGGCAAGAACAAGCGCATCCAAGCGGGGCGGATTGAGGTTGCCAGCCCGTGCAGAAGCAAGGATTTCTCCATCAGGGGCATAAACCACCAGCGCGGTTGCCTGTTCAGATGCTGTGATTGACCATGTACGGGTATCTTGTACATCCAACACTTGCTCCTGAGCAGGGGGTTGCACGGAAAACAAACGGTTTTGCTGTCCCACCAGCAGAGAGGACAAGGTGTAGGGGCTAGTGGAAGGCGTGACTTCGACAATATAAAAGCCGTCTTGGGACAGGGTGAGGGTTTGGTCAAAAGTTGGCAGAGTCGCAGAACGATATATCTGGTTGCCATCTGGTGCAATCACCCGCACCCCAAGTGGACTGCGTAAATAGGTCTGGCGGGCAGACAAACGCACCAAATCGCCCGATGTGCCTTTAAAAATCCAGCGTTGCAATTCGGCCTTACCAAAGACGGTTCGATTGGCAGGTAAGGTATATAAAGGAAATTCAGCTTCGTAACGGGAAACCCGCAGCACAAAATCGAGGTCGTCCACATTGGGGCAACCCGCCGAGGCAATTTCAAGAACATGGGCTTCAAAACCAATAAAATCTACCGGAAAAATAATCGGTGATGCAGCCACTGCACCGACGCGCCGGGCTACCCCATTGGAAAAGACGGTTAAATCGACAAGGCAGTTCGGGCGGGCAAGTTCCACTTCAATGAGATGTTTGCCGACGGCCTCGAGGCTATAGCGAGCTAAGGGACTGTCGAGGGTTAATCGACCTTGCACGGTTTCTTCAGGGTTCAGGCTGTTGGCGGTGGCATCTGCACCATTCCGCAGGGTAATTTCTAACTGGTAGCGACCCGAAGTTGTCCCATCAAAGCCAAAATTACCCCCTGCCCGCCGCACCAGAACTTCATATGCGCCTGAACCCGGCAAGCGTTCAGCCAGCAGACGGACTTGGCGAGGGTTTAAATCAGTCTCGGCGCGTCCCAACGCGATTCCGCCCGGTGAAGTCAGGGCGATGATGGGCTGTAAATCTCCTTCTAAAACAGTAACGGTAATGTCCACAACCTGCGCGGTTTGGCCTTCAAATGTCCATGTGTGATAGGGGATGTCATCGTCTAGCACTTGAACGATGGATTGACCGTAGAAGACTTCGCCCTGTTCAAAATCGCGCCGTCCACTTTCTTCAAGGGTCAAGGTAAGGGTCAATGTGCCGATGGTTTCGGACTGCGGGCTGATTTGGACAACGTACTGTCCAAAACGCGGGATGCGATAGGTCAGCGCGGCATTGCCGGTAACATCACCTTGAATCTGGGCTTGCAACTGCCCTTCCGAGTCGAATAAAGATAAGACAGGTTGCAAATCGCCATCGGTGCGGGTGACAGTAAGGAGAATAACATCATCGCGGTAGGCTTCAAACTGCCAGCGTGCTGTTTCTCCGGCGGCAATTTCTCCATTGACCGGGGTGTCAAAACTGAGCGGATTTTCTTGTGCTTCCGCTTGCCATGTAATCACCCCCATCAGTAGCGCCAGCCCACTCCACAGCAGACCCCGCAAAAAAATCTTATGTTTCAGCATGAGCCATCCGTCTTTTCGGTACAAGGCCACTATTATAAACAGTTTTTTTTAGGTTAGCTTGTGTCTTGTCACACAGAGTCTATAATTGTGTTACCACTTATCGGGAGATGTGTTGTGGCAAATGTGCGTAAAGATTTAGAAAAAGCCTTTGAACTTATTAATAAAGATCGGCTGGATGAAGCGTTATCCATTTTAAGGCCGATTACCCAAGCTGACCCAGACAATGCCGATGCGTGGTGGCTGACAGCGAATGCAGCCAGCGAACCGCGTGATGCCCGTCAAGCGCTGGTCAATTTACTGAAATTGAATCCCAAATATCCCAAAGCACGGCAGCTCCTTGACCAGTTAAATGAAATGTACCCACCGCGTGACGACGAACTGCTCATGATGATGGATATTGAGGACAGCGAACCGGACTTGCCCTCTGGCCCATTAGAAGCAGTGTCGTTTGACTTGGATGATGACGATGATGAGATGGTGGGCGGGTATAAATCGTCGAATATTGACGATTTATTTACTATGTCTGACGAGGACGAGGATGACGACGCGGGGTTGTTTGAAACACCATCCGCCAAAACACGCGGGGCTGTTGCCAAAGATCCGTTTACCATTGATGAAGATGATTTTGAAACCGCAGAGGATGATGATCCTTTCGCCAGCATTCTGGATGAAGACGCACCACAGGAGCGTGCATCCGGTGGGCGCAGACGACTGCTGCTCATAGTCGGGGTACTGCTGGTGGTGTGTTTGGTGGCGGCTTTGTTGTTTGCGCTGCTACGTGGCGGGGGTGATGACACTGCTGATTCTGATACCGAGGCGGCGGCGGCTGACCCCGGCGAGTTGGTGTCGGTGGATGTGGCAACAATACCAGACCTGAGCGTGGATGAATTAGAATCGGTGCGGCTAATTACGGAACAGGATGCCCGAGCGCGGCTTGACCCTGCCGCCACTGCTGTTTATGTGCAACTCGACAGTGGATTGGCATTGATGGTGCGGGTATGCGCGACTCCCGGCCCTGATGTGGTGAACGTAGTGCGGAACGGGTTTGAAGTGGTTGCACCGCGTGGTGGGATTCCTTCTTTGGCGGATGAACTCACGATGGTTGGGGTGAGCGTGCATGACTGCACCAATGAGGATGTGTTGTATCGGGCGATGGCAACGGCAGCAGATGCCTCTGCGTACAGTAATCGTGCGACTGATTTTGCGACATTCCAGCAAACATGGCAGAATGTGGAAAGTTAGGCATCTTTTGAAATGGGGGTGGTTCACAAATCCACCCCAGCAGGAATATGCGGGATGAGAGTGTGCGACCGCACATCCTCTCCTGATGAAATTTCATTAACGAAGTGGCAAGCTGACCTCAAATTCTGTACCCACATTGATTTCGCTTTTGACGTGGATTTGTCCGCCGTGTGCCTCAATAATGCTGTGGCTGATGGCTAACCCCAAGCCTGAGCCATTGGCTTTGGTGGAATAGAACGGTTCAAAAATTTGCATGATTTGCTCATTGGGAATACCCGTGCCTTCATCCTTAATGGCTAGGCGGATTTTTTCTTTGTCGCTCCATAATTTTACGGAGAGGGTACCGCCTTTTTCGTTCATTGAATCGGCTGCATTGATGACCAGATTCAAAATGACCTGTTTGAGCTGGTCGGAATTGCCCTGAAAAAACGGCACCGCTTGTAAGTCTACTTTGGCGGTGATGTTGGTGTGTTCTAAACGTTTGCGCGTGAGGGCGAGGGTATCTGTGACCATATCTTTGAGATTGATTTGCGCCATATTGCTGGATTCGGGACGGGCAAAGTCCAGCAAACGGCGCACCGTGCGGGAAAGGCGTTCGACTTCGCTAATGGCTACTTCTAAATCGGCAGTTTCGATGGTTCCACCGTCCTGCACATTTTCGAGTGCGTCTTCTAAACATGTCCGAATCGGCTGTAAGGGGTTGTTGATTTCGTGGGCAATTTCCCCGGCTAGTCGCCCTAAGGAGGCCATTTTCTCTGAACGAATGAGGAGTTTTTGGGCCGCTTGGAGTTCTCTGGTGCGTTCTTCGACCCGACTTTCGAGCTGTGTGGCATGACCACGGAGTTCATCAAGCAATTGGGCATTGCGAATAGCGAGCGCGGCTTGTTCCGTGACAGAGCTAATCATGCGAAGATGATCATTTTCGGCATCGTTCAGATAAGCGTTGTACCCCACCGCCAAAAATCCTAAGGGGGTGTTGTGGTGCATGAGTGAAGCGGCGATGCCATGCGCTAGCCGTGAGGTGTTAAAAATGGCTTTGATTTCGTCGTTGGTTAGCACGCGGACACCCTTCTGGGCTGGTTCGGCAATTTTTTCGGCTTCTCCAATGGTGTCATTTCTTAAAACCAGCGAAATGGCGGGATAATTCTGGGAAGGATAAAAATGGACAACACACACCGCCGCTTTAAAGGAACGCTGTAAAAAACGGAGAAGGGTTTCAGCGAGCGGGCGTGTTCCCATCGGTTGATTGAGTTCAACCCCCAGTGTTACCAAGGCTTCTAGGTCTTCGGTGCGTTTTTTGAGACGTTCTTTTAAGCGGGATTCGCGGAGTTTGGCGCTGATGCGGGCAAGGAGTTCATGATAATTGAAGGGTTTGAAAATGTAATCATTTGCCCCAGTATCGTAACCTTTGACAACATCATCGGGTTTGGTGGCGGCGGCGGTGATGATGATGGTGGGGATGTGACGGGTGGATTCGCCGGTGTCCAATTCGCGCAGGACTTGAAACCCGTCCATAACGGGCATTTGTACGTCCAGCAGAATTAAATCGGGGATGAGTTCGCGGGCAGAATTAACGGCGGAATTGCCATCGGCTGCCAGCTTGACATCGTAACCCGTGCGTTTGCAAATACGTTCCAGTAGACCCGCTGTATCCGGGTCGTCGTCGGCAATCAGGATGAGCGGGGGCGTGTGCATTAAATTCACCTATCCCAAATTCATAAATTTCGCTTATGCTAAAATAGCATGTATCCACCATTATATGATGAGTCGTTCAAGATTGGGAAATAGTATGAAAGTGGCGTGGCGTTTAGGGCTGGCAGTGGTGCTGATAGCCGTTGGGTTTACGGGCGGGGTGTTCATCGGGCGGTCAGACTCAGCTACCGCGCAGGATGGCACCGAGTTCCCTTTGTTAAATGAAACTATCGGCTACATTGAAGATTTTTTTGTCAAAGACAAGCCCACCGATAAAGCATTGGAATATGCTGTGGTGCGTGCCTATTTGCAGGGTTTAAATGATCCCTACACCTTTTTCATTGAACCTGCGGTGGCGGCTAGCGAATCGGACGCGCTGGCGGGACGGTATGGCGGAATCGGGGTGGATATTCAACGAAATGAACAGGGCGAATTTGTGCTGTATCCGTTTGCGGATAGCCCGGCAACCCGCGCAGGTATTTTAGAGGGCGATATTTTACTAGCGATTAATGATAGCCCGGTGGATTTGACTTCCAGCATGGATATTATCCGTCAGGCGACACGCGGCGAGATAGTAGAAGGCGCGGGGGTCAAGCTCAAGGTGCGTAACCAGAACGCCACCGAAGAACGTGAATATTTTATTCTGTTTGAGGAAATTCTTGTGCCGTCGGTGACATGGCGGACGCTGTTTGAAGCACCGGAAATCGGGTACATCAAAATTTTGAGTTTCACGAGTCGGACTCCCGAAGAATTTAAACAAGCGGTGGCGGAACTGCGCGACCAGAATATTCAAGCGCTAGTGCTGGATTTGCGCGGAAATTCGGGCGGGTTATTGCAAGAAAGCCTGACAATTGCGGGTGAATTTTTGGACGGGGGAATCCTTTCGATTGAACGGCGGGTGGAAGGCGAAAACACGGTGACGGATGAAAACGGTGGGGTGATGACGGATTTGCCTTTGGTGGTGCTGGTCAACAATCAATCCGCCAGCGCGTCTGAGATTGTGGCGGGGGCAATTCAAGACAATGACCGGGGCATCCTCATCGGGCAAGTAACCTATGGGAAGGGGTCGATTCAACGGATTTTCCCGCTTTCGGACAGTTCGTCGATTCATGTTTCGACTGCCCTTTGGTTGACCCCCGATGGCAAGACGCTGGATGGACAGGGACTTACCCCTAACATTACTATGATTCCAGATGAAAATGGGCGTGATGTCGAATTGGGCGAAGCGGTTCGCACCTTACGCCAGCAACTACAAGGATAAAAGGCGATGGATACCAAGTATGATTTTTCGTTTGGGACAGAAGCCCCGGCGTCCGAAGCCAACGCTTTGAGCGCATTTCAGGTGATTGTGCTGGGTGCGGTGGTCATGCTCATTGCGGTGACAGCGTTTTTGCTGGGAATTTTGTATGAACGGCGTACCAGCCCGGCGAATTCGGATGACCTTGCCACCTTCTGGCAGGCGTGGGATATTATCGAACGTGATTTTTACGGGGAAGTTCCCAGCGAAGATGAGCGTAAGTATGGGGCAATTCGCGGATTGGTTGCCGCATTGAATGATCCATTTACCTCGTTTGCCGCGCCGGAACTTGCCGAAGTCAACCGCCAACAAATTGACGGGCATTTTGGCGGGATTGGTGTACAAATCGCGCTGACAGACGTGGGCGAAGTAATGATTGACCATGTGATTCCGGGCAATCCAGCCGAAGGAGCGGGTTTGCAAGAAGGCGATATTTTCAGGGAAGTGGATGGTCAGCCGGTGGGGTTGGTCGGAACAGACCGTTTGGCGGAAATGGTGCGCGGCGAAGTCGGGACGGAAGTCAATTTGAAAATGTACCGCCCTTCGACAGATGAAACCTTTGAAGTCAAGGTACGGCGGGCGATTATCGAAATGCCGACGGTACAATCAGAAAATATCGGCGGGATTGGTTACATCCAACTGACCAGTTTTAACGCGGTGGCAACGTCGCAATTGGAAGACAATCTTCAGGCGATGCTGGATGAAGAGGTTGAGGCGATTGTGCTGGATTTGCGGGGGAACGGCGGCGGGCTGCTTGACCAAGCGGTGAGCGTGGCGGATTTGTTTCTGGATGAAGGAATCGTGCTGACGCAAAAAGGCACAGGAGGAGACAAAACCTTTGAATCCACCGACGGGCAAATGGCGGAAGAAATTCCCCTCGTGGTGCTGGTGGATAGCGGCACGGCGAGCGCTTCGGAAGTGGTGGCAGGGGCATTCCAAGACCGTGACCGTGCTGTGTTGATTGGTCAGCAGACTTTCGGCAAAGGTGTGGTACAGTTGGTTTATAATTTGACCGATGGTTCACAACTGCGGGTAACTTCTGCCGCATGGTATACACCGGATGGGTCAGCCATTCATGAAGTCGGATTAGTGCCTGATTTGCTTGTGGACGCGATGTTTGACGCAGAAGGCAATGATATGATTTTGCAAGCTGCGATTGATTTTCTCGTCGAAGAATACGAGATTACGTTAGACCTACCAGAAGAACAGACAGAAAATGACGGACAAGAATAACCGTGTCATCGCACGCAATCGCAAGGCGTACCATGACTACGAAATTTTAGACAAAGTGGAAGCCGGACTTGTGTTGATGGGTTCGGAAATTAAATCGATCCGTGCGGGTAAAATTACCATCGGCGATGGATTTGTTCAGTACGAAAATCGGGAAATGTGGCTACGCAATGTCCACATCGCGCAATATGAAGAAGCAGGGATCTGGGGACATGACCCGATGCGCCCGCGTAAACTGCTGCTGCACAAAAAAGAAATCGCCCAACTGTACCGTCGTGTGCAGGAAAAAGGGTTTACGATTGTACCGTTGCAGGTCTATTTAAAGGACGGCCGCGCTAAGGTTGAACTCGGTGTGGCACGCGGTAAAAAGCAGTATGACAAACGTGAGTCGTTGCGTCAAAAGGACGACAAACGGCGGATGGAACGGGCGATGAAGGAATATTAAACCCCACCCTCAATCCCTCCCCAATGTTTTGGGGAGGGAAGCCGAAAACAGGGTGGGGTCAAAAAATGTCCCCAAAACTCTATTGTACGTAAGGTGAGTTAAAGTAACCTTCGGAAAATATTTGTAAAAACAAGGACGGGATCTCTGCGAGTCCCGCCCCTACCCTATAATTTTTCAGGTGAACTATCCGCCAAATTCTAAAATCTAACCGAAGGGTACTTTTTTGTACCCGTCTTATGAATTTGTAGGAATCGGTTATCCCCGGTTTGATGTGGGTGCTTACATATTTTCCATCTCAAGCCCTTCTCTGGTAAAAATAGAGAAGGGTTTTTAAAAATCCCCTTTCATTCTACGGTAAATGACTATAGAATAGGTGTAATAGAACTATGAGCATTCTTCCATCGTCTATTCTGGCAATGAATGCGTTGCCTGTGTCTGAAAAGCGGCGGATATATCAGCGTTTAATCCCGGAGTGGGTGTATGGACGGTTTTCGATTGACGCGGAAACGCTGCTGCAACATGGACAGGAAGTGGTCAAAATGCGGTGTCCGGCGGGCAGCCGAGCGATGGAGCTGGCGGTCTATCATCAACCACCCGCGCCGTTGCACACGATAGACCCGACGCTGTATTTGAATATGGTGGACACCAATAATAATCAATTGATGGTTTTGCTAGTAGTGATTAATGACCCGGACTCGCCGCGTTTTTATATTGATGTGGACAGCGAAGGCCATCCGACTCATTACGGCACGCAAGGGCGGAATATTCCCGAAGAAATAAAGGCGATGCAGGCCGGACTCGCGCCGGGGCAGATTCGGGCGGGGTTGCGGGTGTTTAAGGAAAATGTGCCAATTTTTGAACAGTTTGTAGCAGATATGGGACATACGATGTTTTTTATTGAACCGTTGGCGTATCACAATGCGATTGTGTTTGAGCGCTACGGATTCCACTATCTGGTAGGGCGACGCGAAATGGAAAGGATTCATCAAGCGTTCCAACCGGGCGGAGAATTATACGCCAAACTGGATAACACGATTCCGTTCCGTCCAACGGCTGCATGGAACAGTGTGCGCGGGCGGGCATGGGCGATTCACGACGGGATTTTAGGCCATCCTTTTACAGGATTCCAGATGTACAAACGGGTGGGTGAACATGCCGGTGTGGATACGTTTCCGAATCGGGTGTGGTGATGTACAAGCCCGTCCTGAGTGCGGAGGCGGTACAGGAGGGTTTAACATGTATTGAAAGCAGTACGCCTCTGCCCGACTCAAATCCCTTGAGTCAATTTTTCCTGCTGCGCCAGCGTTTGATGCAACCAGCCCAACTTACTGGCAAACACGCCGAGTTAAAGGTGTGGCGGGATGTAGTAGAAGAAATTCTCCTGAAGTTGTTGGGCGAAGACCGCCTAACCAAAGATGACCACACGAAGTTTATTTATGACGTTTTTCGGCTGTCCCATGCGCGGGTGCAAGCCTACGCCTTTCTTTATTATACGTATCTGCGCCCTGAACTGGGCATCGATATGCAGGAAATCGCTCAGACGGTCAATCTGGTGGATCGTTCGCTGCGCCGCCGACGGCAGCTTGGAATCGGTCATTTAACACAGGCTTTGATTAACCGTGAAGTGGAGGCCCGACAACTCCATCGGGTGGAAGTGTGGCGGGCAAGGATTCCTTTTCCTGATGGACGGGCTTTGTTCGGGCGGGAATGGCTGGTCGAACGGATTCTGGATGGGCTTTCTAACGGGGCGGTGTTGTTGACCGGGATTCCTGGTATTGGCAAAACGAGTCTCGCATCGGCAGTGGCTCACGCGATTTTGCCCCAAGTCGATGATTTTTACTGGATGCACCTTTCGGCTGAATTTGAGGTTGCTTCGCAGATTCTGGAAGTGCTGCAAACGGATGAAACGATGTTGGCAGCTTACCTCGCCAACCACACGGTTTTGATGGTGCTGGAAAATGTTCGTCAGATGCCTTCCGCGCTTTTTAACCATGCGCGGTTGTTATGCACCAGCGAGACCGCCCTTGCCGATTGGGATGGTGTGGTGATTGAGATACCCCCCTTGGATAGACAGCACGGGCGGGCATTTTTCCGCGTGGTGCAAGGGGCGGTGTCAGATGAGGCGTTCGGGGAAATTTACACCAGTGCGGCGGGGGTGCCGGGTGTGATGCAGGAATATGCTCGCTGGATGCAGCTTGTTCCCGCCGAGAAAGTGGTCGATAAACTTTCGATTCAAGCATATTTTTACCGTGTGTGGGACGGTCTTTCGATGACCTTGAAGCAGGTATGGTTGGGAGCATCGCTGCTGGAATTTGAGCCTGTTGAGATTGAGTCGCTGTTTCATGTGGCAGAGGGCGAACTTTTTGAACTGGTACAGCAGCATGTTCTGTTGGTCGAAGCGGGGTATCGGATTTCGCCAAGCGCCAAACAATTTGTGCAGACCCAAGCACCCCGTTTGGCATTGGATGCGCTGGTGGTGGCGGCTGATGTGCGACAGAATACGCGGGGATGGCTACGGCTGCTGCTCAATGGACTTCATCTTTATGTTGCACCTGAAACTTTAACCCAATTGATGCAAAATCTCTCATGGGTGATTCCGCAGGCAGGGCTGTGGGAATCGTGGAAAACTGTGATGACCTATCTCAAGTCGATTTACCATCCGACATGGGTTGTGTTTGAAGAGGCACGGTATTTGCGCTGGCGGGGACAATTTGAGGAAAGTCTCGTTTCTCTCTTGAGTGTTGCTCAGGAGATGAGTCAGCAGGGCGATTTTGCGGGATATGGGAGGGCGTTGCTGGAAACTGGCATTGTGCAGTTGTATCGGTACGAATTAACGGCGGCGCTGGTGGCGCTGCAAGATGCGGAAAAAATTTTTCGCCGTTTAAACAATGTGGCGGGCATCATGGCAAGCCAGAAACTTCAAGCACGGGTGTTGATGCGTTCCGAGCCAGAAAAAACGCTCAAAATTCTGGAACACCTGGCGGAACAAGATGCCGCCGCGTTCACCACCGCCTGTGAAACGCTGCTGCTGCTGGGCGATACCGAAAATGCAGTAAAGTATGCTCATCATGCGCTCGAAAGAGTCGAACGCGATTCGCCGCATCATGGACGGGCATTGTCCACACTGGCAATGGCATTACGCGCTCATCGGGAACTGCCGAAGGCAATTGATTACCAGCAGCAGGCGGTGAATATGCTGGGGATGACCGTGGATCTGGTGGGGTTGGCCCGCGCCCGTAATAATCTGGGGGTGTTGTACTATGAAAGTCAGAATCCCATCTCCGCGAAGTCCAATTGGCGACAAGCATATGATTTGTTCAAGATGATTCAGGATGAGGTGGGTTTAAAAACGGTTGAAGCCAACCTGAACGCGAGTTCCCTGCAAGTCTCGCCTTTTTCGTAAGATTTTTCTATCCATAACAGTTTTCTTTATCGGCAAGGTAAGCTAATATCAACTTGGTTTCTGGGTGAGGCATTGGCTTGTATGCGTTGTGTGATATTCGGTATTTTCTCGACAGTTCTGCTGCTGCATGTTGCTTTTTCGCCGTCTGTGGCACAGGAAGACACGTTCCTCACTTCTTCGGACTGTGTGCGAATTGAAGGCTATATGGAAGCGGATATTCGCCCTGCGGATTTGATTCAAGGCGGGGGTCTGCTTGAACCCTCGGTTGGGGTGGCAGCCACGATTACCAGCAATGATGCAGGAGACCGTTGGGTGTTTGGCGGTCAAGGCGGAACAATCGTCACCCTCACCCTTGTGACCGAGTTGCCGTTGCGCGTGCGGTTGTATCAACAGATGGTGATGCTGGCGGATGAAACACTGGCAAGCGGCGAACAGACGCTTTCGTTAGAAGTGCCTAACCATGCCCTGTACAGCCTGACGATTTCCCGCCCCGATCTGTTAGATACTACAACCCTCGGTCAATATACCGTTTCTGTTGCAGGTGCGGCTACTGTTATCGAAGAAAATCAGGCCGTGACTGTGCAAAATGCAGACAGCCGTTTTATTTTTTATAACCGTTTGCTGCCCGCCCAAACCCAAGCCGATATTCAACTCAGTCTGGATGGGCTGGCGGAAAATCAACTGCGGCTGACCACCGACACCACCGAATTTTTTTTGACTCCGGTAGAAAGCGGCGTACAAACCACGCTTGCTGAATCGGCTTACTATGTTTTAGAAGTGACCAACGGCACGGGCAGCCGTTTTACGCTGACAACCCCTAATTTGAATACCTCCCGTCTTGCAACAATTGAAACACTGGTCACGCCACGCTGGGACAATTATCCGAACGCCCCCACCCTGAGCATACAGGCTGGAGTCGTGGAATTTGCGATGCTGGATGGGGTGCGGCTGCGGACGGCACCGAATACTTTTAGTTCGGTGTCGCCGATTCCCCTATTGTTTTTCGCAGATCGACAATCGAGCTTTCGGT
Source organism: uncultured Anaerolineae bacterium (assembly GCA_964639245.1). GTDB lineage: Bacteria > Chloroflexota > Anaerolineae > Aggregatilineales > J027 > SB15. Next base: position 701,580 of record CAZXCU010000002.1, on the reverse strand, counting down.
TTGGACGTAATTCTGCTGATGAAATTAGTTTGCTGGATGGCAGTTTAAGTATTGTTCATAAAAACGGGTTTATCTATGTTGAGGAATTTGCGTGGCAAGGCGATTTTGTTGACAGCACCAACTTCCAGACATTTGAACTGGTGTCGGGCGAAACAGTCCGTGTGAATTGGGATGAAACCGAAAATCTGTGGATTCTCCCGACCTGCTTGGGGTTGGAATTGACCAACGGACGGCGGGTGATTGCAGAAGCAACCGAACTTACGGCGCGGCCTTCTCAGCAGCAGGAATTTGTTTTAGAGGCTGTGTCGGGTGACCTTGCCTATGATGTTACCGTGGATTGGGTGGGGTTGGAAGAAGTGGTGTTTGAAGACGCGCTGGTCAAAATGCGTTTTAACGACCAGCGCCGTTTTGAAACAGACCGACTCGGTTTAACCGTCCGTCATGAGGAACAGGTGCAAACGATTTTGTCCGGGGGCGCGCCGTTTGTCAGCACGGATTGGGAAAACATTCTGGGAATTAGTGTGCTGGACAATACGATTCGTCTTGAAGTGGCGGATGAACGCGGGGTGATTCAACGGCTGGATCGGCAGGTGAACACGCTGGAAACCGCCCAAGAAGCGATTCGGATACGCTGGACAGACAACAGCGAAAGTTTGTTGCTGCCAGAATCAGAAGATTTTATTCAGATTGAAACACCCGCCGAACCAACCATTTATGATCCGGCGGCGCTGCCGGGTCAGCGTGGATTTTTGCCCGCCGGATTGAATAATACCGGCTTGGAATGTTACCCTGTGACCACCGCGCTGGAATTTAACTGTGCGGACAATGGGTTGGCGAATCCGGCGAATGGGAATCTGGTGTATGCGGTGACGGATTTGGCGCTGCCGGGATATGCTCAAGATTTAACCCTGACCCGCACCTATAATAGCCGTAATGCGAATGTGGATAGTTCCTTCGGGTTTGGCTGGTCAACCGACTTTCTGCTGGATTTTAATGAACCGCGTGATGAAAATGCACGGGCGCGGATTCTGACAGAAACCACGCCCTATAAATTGATGCTGGATTTGACCCAAGCGCCGCGAGGCCAAGTTATTTTTACGACTCCGAGTGGATCACGGCATGTTTTTAGGGCGGAACGAATCGGCGATGCCTTGACTTCGGCGACGCTCCCCGGCTGGCAAATTGCGGCGCGACCGGATGATCTGGGGGCGGAATGGCGGGTGTTCCGTCGGGATGGGCTTTTGTATCTATTTGACCGTGCCGGGCGTTTAAAAGGGATCGATTATCCTCAGAATGGTGGTCTCACGATTACGCGACTCGCGCCCTTCCCGAATGCACAATATCGGCTTCAGGATGCGCTGCTCGACCAGTATTTGATGTTGGTATTTGATGACCGCCAACATATTGTCAGCGCGGCGCTACATGATGCTGATGATTCGGTGTTGGATGAAGTTTTTTATGAATATGAGGATGAAACCGGACGTTTAATCCGTGTGGTGTACAGCGATGGCACACCACCCACCACTTATACTTATGATGACGCGGGAAATTTGATCGCCCATGATGACACCCGCGCACCGATTACGCCAATTGCGGAATATAGCTACGAAGCACCCCATCGCGTTCGTCAAATCAGCCTCCCCGCTTATTTTGAGGATGGCAGTGCATGGGTGTATCGGGCTTACGACTACAGCGCTTTTGAGGATGTCCTGACGACCCGCATCACCGATGAATGGGGTGGACGCGAAAGCCGACAGTATCAATTGAGTTTCGCACCCGAAACAGCTTACCGCTTAACAGGAAAAACAACCTCCCTTGAAACCATTGGTTATGAATATGAACGCGATGGCTTCTTGATTGCACAGGCGGTTTTTCCGCTCTATGTTCAGGGGTTTGATTACTTAGCGGACGGAACACTCCGGGAAATTCAGAATGACGGCGAGGTGATTGGATTCCGTGCTGAATATGAAACACGGGTGATTAACGGGCATCCGGTTTCGGTGTTGATGAGTTATACGGATAATCCAGTGCTGGGGTTGCCCCAAGCGCAATATGAATACAATTCGGCAACAGGGCAACTGACTCAATATACCGATACAAACGGGCTGATCACAACCATCACTGCGCGGGATGAAATTTTTGGTTTGCCAGCGGTGCTGGAGCTGAATGATGGGAACACAATCCGCCAAATCACGCTAACCTATGATTCACATGGTCGGGTGATTGAACGCAGCGAAGGAAATATCCGCACCCAATTTGGGTGGGATGCGTATGGGCGCTTGATTACTTACACCGACACGGCACAGCGAGTGTATACGATCCGGTATGAAGCAGACTGCCGGATTGTGGTTGACCCTCTGAGTGTAGAAACGCGCTCGTGCTACGATGCCCGTCAACGGTTGCGCTCGGTAGAAATGGTCGAGGCCGATGGCACAACTCTCCAAGCCACCACCTATGCCTATGATGGGTTAGACCGCTTGATTGAGGTGACACAAAGCGTAGACGATGCAACCTCGCAGGTGACGCAGTATTTCTATGAGATGGTGGATGGACAACAAGGTGATTGGCGACTGCGAACGATTGATCCCTATGGGCGGACGCAGGTGGTAGTGTATGATGAATTTGACCGTGTGGTGCGTGTGGGCGATTTTTTGAGTCGGGAAAGCCGTTACGAATATACATCAGACCGCACCAGTGAAAAAGTCACTCGCACGGACGCTACTGGACTCCAAACCCAACTCACCTATAGTATTGCCAACCAGTTATGCTCGGCACAAGTTGGGGACATCACCTACGATTTTGCCTATACAGAAAACTGTACCACCCCCCAGCGTTATCCCACCCGAGTAGCGATTGGCTCGCTGCTTTTGGTCAATTTTGAAGATTATGATGCGGCAGGCCGGGCCGGCAGACTCACTTTCAGCGTGAACCGCCCGCTGGATAATGAACCCGGAACGCTCCCCCCCCCCAGCATTGATGAACGGCTGATTCTGGAATATGCCTATGATGCGTATGGGCAGCCCAGTTTGACGGGGATTGTGCCGGGAACTGCGACTGAAGCAAATTTGCGCCAAGCAGAAAATACCGAAGTCACAACTGTGACCGATGAAAATGGGTTGCGGCGGGTGCGAGTCCATCAAACCTCTAATGGCAACACTTCGACGGTGACTTCAACGTATGATGCGCTCGGAAGGTTGATTCAAGTGGAGTCGTCTGAACACGGGGTCAGCTACCGCTATGAGGATTTGCCCGCCGAAAACCGACTGCAAGTAACGATGAATTTTAGTACGGGCGAGCAGTGGCGGCTACGCTATGATGGCGCGGGCAATCTGACGGAATGGATTGACCACAACGGCAAAATCACCACGTATGTGTATGATCGGCTGTCGCGCTTGCTCGAAGTTCGGGCGAATGGGCTGCTGGTTGCCAGTTATCAATATAACGAACTGAATCAGGTTTTGTTGATTCGTAACCAGTATGGGCAGGAAACGCGCTATGTGTATAACGCGCTGGGACTGCTGACCACCGAGCGCGATTTTAATGATGTAGTCACAGTGTATACCTATGATCCATTTGGCAACATTAGCTCTGTGACGGATGCACTTGGCTACCGTATTAGCTACCAATACGACAACCAGAATCGGCTGGTGAATATCATTGATGCTTCCGGGCGGGAAGTGTCGTTTGATTGGTCGAACGCGGAGATAGGCGAAATCCGATATGTAAGCGATGACCATTTTATCAATTACTATTTTGACCTTGCGGGGCGGCTGTGGACAATTCACGAAGGTCAAATTGAAGATGATGGACGGGACGAAGTTTTGAATCAGCATTATTTCCGCTATGATGCGGCGGGGCATCTGGTTGGATTTATGCCCTATGCCGGAGCGGATACGGTGTATGATGAACTTGCCGCCACTTTGTTCGCCTACGGGGTACAGCAGCAGGTTGTGGCGATAGATGGGGCTGAAAATATCACCCGTGCAAATGATACGCTGGCACAATGGGATTGGCAGTTTGTATATGATGCAGAGGGGCGACTCATTCAGCGCCGTCATTTGGATAACACCCATGAGGCCTATCCCCCAATAAATTTTGGTTATGATGCCTTGGGGCGATTAATCACGCTCAACATGCCAGAGGTCTACAATCGAAATTATCAGTATGCGCCTGCCAGCGTGACCTATGAGAATGGCGCAACCACGACAACGCTGACTTACGATGAATTTTTCCGCCGCACGTCGGAAATTCAGGTGGGCGCAGCGACCCCCACTCCGTTTAAAACCACCTATTTTTATGAGAACGGCACACAAAACTTTAGCACCCAAGACCCGTTTGGCGTGCAGACCGTCTATATTTATCCTCAAGCGACAGATGTTGACCAACCGTACTATTTGATTGTGCGGGAAATGGGGCTGACCACCGCCACGCCAGAATTTAGCGCCAGCGCGGAGCAAACAGGCGGGCGCGAATATCGGTATGTGTTGAATGCACGCGGGGAATTGGTGGAAATTCAGCGCGATGAACTTTTTGATGACAACGGCGAAGTCACGCGCTATCGGCTTGAGGAACAGGTGAATTATGACCCATCAAGACGGCCTATCCGCTATGTGGATGCTCAGAACAATGCCTATACGTTTGCTTATGATACACAGGGCAACTTGATCACTTTCCAGACACCCGACGGGGCAAGTACCTTTTACGGCTACGATATTGAAAATCGGTTGGTCGAAATTCAAAATCCCGGCAATCAGATAATTCGACTCGGCTATGATTTACGCGGCAATGTACAGCAGGTTTTGTTAAATAACACCCGCGTTGAAGCCTACGAATACGATGCGAATGGGAAACTGACAGAACGCCAATTTAACGACCAGACAATTACTTACCAGTATGATACGACGGGCGCATTGATTGGTTGGGGGACAGAAGAAAATCCACAGGTAACAATTGTACGGGATGCGTTCGGACGAACAAATCGAATCAACAGCAGCGTGTTTACCTATGATGCCAATGGGCAGGTGAGTTCAGCAACCAACAATACAGTGAGTTATGCCTATACGGTTGATGCGGCAGGTCGGCTGATGCACCTCACCGAAGATGACAACCGCGATTGGGATTTTCAATATCAGGAAGACGGGCGTTCATTTACGCTGGTCATCGGGGATGATGCGGCGCACCAATTGAATGTTACCCTAGATGCAAAACAGCGTTTACAAAGTGTTGCGACATCAGAATATGACATTGTGGTGGATTATGCGGTGCGGCAGGCCGAAAATTTCATTCAGGTGGAGTTGATCTGGGGGGATGGGTATGAAACCCAAGTGCGCTTTAACCGCCTAGGACAAATTATCCGTGTGGTACATAACCGCAACGTGATTGATTTTAACACGCTGATTTTTAATTACGATTTAAATTATCTTGGGTTGCCCCAAGCAATTGATGAACCAGAGTATGATATTTTTGTGGGCTACGACGCGGCTTACCGTCCGGCAACAACGCGCTGGTTATATACAGGTTTAGACCCCGAACGAACCCCGGACAGCATCGAGTACGCTTTCACGCTGACTTATGACCGCGCTGGTAATCGGGCAACCGAATTGATTCTGAGGCCAAATGGCGCACAGAGTTTTTATCTGTACAGTGAAGCTGACGGGATACTGCGACGCAGCGAAACCCAACGAGCAGCCGAAGGATGGCTTTTGCTGCTAGGGATTTCCGGGTGGATGGTTTTAAAACTGCGCCGCCCCCGCTTGCTATTGCTTGCGCTGGTGCCTCTCGTAATGCTGTCTGGCGCACCTGTTCAACAGGATAGCCCCGCGCTGGAATATATTCAAAATGAAAATGGGAATGTGGTACGGATCCAGGACGATAGGAGTATCGCGGATACACGAAATTTTGATTATGATGCGTTCGGACGGTTGATTCGGATTACCAATACCTCAGACACCAATAAAAACAGTGATTTTCGGTACGATGCGTTTGGGCGCTTGGTAGCGTGGCAAACCCCCACCCAGCTTTTAGAATTTCGTTACGATGGCAATACACTGGTTGAAATTAAACGGGATGGTCAGGTGCAAATGGTGGCTGCATTTCCGGGAGCGCCTTTGATGCTGGTGGACAATGGCACAGCGCGATGGGCGTTGTATGATGGCATTGAGGATTTGCGGTTAACATTCACCGGTGATTATGAGAATGTGACAACTCTACAGCAGGATATTTTTGGTAGACACTTGACGGATGATTCCTCCTCTACTGAAACACCGGCTTCTTTCCAACTACCGCTTGCGCTGGGGATTCCGATTTTTCGTGGCATGTTTTATGACGAAGGCAATCAAATTTATATCCGCCTAGATGGTCGGGCTTACGACCCCCTAACGGGACGTTACCTGCAACGCGATTTACTGGGGTTGGATGGGAATGGTGATTTGTATACCTACAAGCCGGAGCGTTTTGATTTGCCAGTGCTGCGTCGTGCGCCCTATCCGTTTTTTGAGGGTTTAGAAACGCTGATCCAAGCAACCCAACGGGCTGGGGTGCTTGATGCGGAGATGATATTAAACCAATATATCCCGGGTGATGCCATGGTGTGGCAGGATTCTGGGTTGGCGGCTTTACAGGTGTTTAACCAAACGACGTTCCAGCAGCTTTACGATTATGTAGAAATACCCCAATGGGTAGCACATATCTATAATCCACAGGGGGTACAGGTAGACGCGCAAGGAAATTTTGCACTGTCAACCACTGCGGCTCAGATGATTCACCCTATGGAAAAGGGCTGGAGTCCTGTTGCACTAGATGCGTTGGTATCGGCTGAAATTGCAGCACCGACATGGTATGCGCCGGAGGCATGGCGACCCGCGTTAGCCCTCGAAAACAGTCTGCCGCAGCCGATGATGGGGCAGCGTGACCCGGTGCTGGTTACTGGCGCAATTGGATACCCGTTTGCTGATTTGAATTTCTATGAAAACCTCGTCACAGGGTTGGAAAACTTACCCGTGGAAAATGCGGAAACATGGCTGGGCGAGATTGATGCCGCAACACTGCCCCAAGCGCCCACGCAACTGCCGCGCACGATGGAAGGCTGGCTAGCCCAATGGTTCACCCAAGATACCATTGGGGTATGGGAAGAGTTGCGGGACATTTATTCGCTGCCTGTTCCGCCAAGTACCGATTTACCTGCATTGAATTTAATTGACTAGGGCAACTGCTGGAAAATATTTTGCAGCAGTTGGATGAGTTCATCATTTTTGTCTTCCAGCACCGGCAGGAGTTGAATAGTGTCGGCGGACTGGTCTTTGCAAAAATTTTCATGGATAAAGGTCATCGGGCTTTGTGTGCCAATTAACCGATCGCTGTAGTCTTTGTATATGGCGTTGTTTTGCTGCTGCTTAAAATGTTCATAATATTCATTGAAGCGTGGACACTGATACTCATCGGGATTGCTGACAATTTCAAACAGGGATTCTAAATTTTGTTTGAGATTCAAGGGCAGCGGGGTTGGCTGGATCGTTGGAATGGACGTGGCTTCAAGCGTCACTGTGGCGCTGGCGGTTGGTAGAAGGACAGCGATTTGGGTGGCGGGTGGTGCGTCGGTGGCGGTGCGGGTAGCGAGGTTCGCTACTCGTGTAGCACGAATTGTTGCTGTTCCTATCGATACAGAAGTCGGAGAAACTTCGGTAGGGACAACGGTTGTTGGGGGGAGATTGGTTGGTGTGAAAGTTGGTTCTGAGGTACTGCTGGCGGTAGCCGTGGCGGTGACTGCAAAGGCGGCTTCATTCCCGTTATCAGAATCTGTATTGCTGAATAAAACAAACGCGGCCCCCGCTAAGAGGATCAATACGACCCCCACAAGACCCCCCACCACCCAGGTCGGTAAGGTTGTAGATTTGGCGGTGGTATTCAAAAGCGAGCCAAACAAGGTTATCGGCCTGCCGTTTTTTTCCGCACTTGGGATATTGGATGCGCTGGATACGCCGGAGATATAGATGGGCGTGGCTTGAGAGAGTTCATCATAATCCAGTCCGTGCTGGGTGGTGCGGGGGCGGGCATTGATGGGCTGTAAGCCCACCGCTTTACGCAAATCGTTGGAAAAGGCCTGCGCGTCTTGATAGCGGTCTTCGGGTTTATAGGCCAGTGCTTTTTCAAAAACGGTATTTACCCGATCTAAATCGACAGTGAGATTTTGCAGCATAGGGGAATGGGCGGGATGATTCCACGTTTTGTCGCGCAGACGGGTATCCATGAGCGCTTTGGCTTCTACCGCCGTTGTGATGCGGTCAGTGGGGCGAAAAATGGCATGGATGCCATAGAGAATTTCATAACAGACCAGCGCCAAGCTAAAAATATCTCCGGCACGACTGGGGAAAACTTCAGGTGGCATATACAGGGGCGTGCCAATCCCTAGTTGTGTTTCCTGTACGCTTTCCTCATAGGTGACACTGAAGTCCATTAAAAAGGCGGTGTCGTCCCCGATGATTTTGATATTGCCGGGTTTAATATCCCGATGGATGTAGCCTTCGGCATGGGCAAAACTGAGGGCATCGGAAATCTGGCTGATGATGTCCATGCGGTTGAGGGCGGAAATTTCTTTGATTTTGCCCGTTTCTAAAATCGTATCCATCCCATCCCCGCCGATAAACTGCATGACAAAATAAGGCGGTTTGGAGTGGTCATCCCAATCATAAAGCGAGGGAATATTGGGGTGTTCGCCCAATTTTTGCATGGCAGCGATTTCGCGTACAAAGCGTTCACGGTGGATGGGATTCTGGCTCTGGACAAGGTAGTCGCGCATGATTTTGACAGCCGCATTACGTGGTTTTTCAAGATCACGCGCTTTCCAGACCTCGCCGGATGCACCATCTCCTAATTTGGTTTGCAGCAGATAGTGTTTAAATTCAATGCCGCTTTTAATTTCCAAATTTGGATTCTCCCCTACCAATCTGTATCTGAGTTTAACTAATTCGCTTAGTACATCCAACATGCAAGGATTAAATATTTTTAGCTTGTCTGTCAGAAACACTTAATTCATCTATAATCTGGGTATACGCCAGTTTTTACTGTTAGCACAGCTTTGACCGTAAAAGCGACCCGCACGCTTTAATGAGTCGTGTATTGTCAGTCTATTTTACCAGAAGTGAGGGTCTCCATGCGTCTGGATACACATACTGCCCGTTTGTTTGTGGTGAATCAAATGGAGCAAGCGCGCATCGTCAAAAATATTCGTTTTGAGGATGAGGATTGTGTGTTTGTGGATTTAAAAAACGGACAGTCGGTGGTGGTGCATTTGTATGGACGACATTTGCCGATGCCAGAACTGTTCGATATTTTCGCGGTGGACAGCAAAATGAAGGCTCACACGCTGCCGCTGCTGCTGTGTCATTGGATTATCCCGGAAAACGGGCATGAATATGAACCCCCGGCGTGGATTGATGCGCTGCACACCCTTTTTGGCAATCGAATTTATACCTATGACGTGGATGGGCCAGATACCTTTATTTATCCGGTAACATTTGACCGTCAACGGAATAAAACGGAGCGGTTGGTACGCTACGGGGCAGCAATTAAAAATTTGAACTTGGATTGTGCGACAGTGAAATTTACTGACCCCATGCTGGCGGGTGTATGGCGAATTGCCCATTTTCAGGATGTTCCATTTTTTGAACCTGCCAAGGAAGAGATCAAAACGCCGCTCAAACCGACCATTAATCCGGCGCTTTTGCCCTATTACCGCCTTCTTGACCTCGAAATTTCGGCGGATTGGGAAACAGTTAAAAAGCAATATCGGCAGTTAGCACGGAAATATCATCCTGATATAAATAAATCGCGCCAAGCCACAGAATTGATGCAAGCGATTAACGAGGCGTATGGAAAAATTTCGGCGCAGTTTGAGATAAACGGTTAGTCGTTAGCAACAGGGGTAGGCGGGAAGAGATAAAAAGGGCGGGTCACAGACCGCGCCCGTACATGCAATTAATTGCACCAGCCCAAGCTGATACGCCCGCGCTGAATTTCAACTTGTAAAATTTCAACATCCAACACATCCCCCACCGATAACGTGATGTTACGCGGGAGTTGGCTGCGATGCAGCAGGCCGTCTTGTTTTACACCAATATCAATAAACGCCCCAAAATCGACCACGTTACGAACGGTGCCGCGTAAAATCATGCCGGTGTGTAAATCTTCCATCGAAAGAACATCGCTGCGAAGAACAGGCAGGGGAAGTTCCTCACGCGGGTCACGTCCGGGACGGATGAGTTGTTCAAAAATATCGACCAGCGTGGGAACACCGATATTCAGTTCCCGGGCAAGTTGGTCAAGGGACTGCTGCTGGCGTAAAGCGGCTAAGGCGGGGGCGCGTTTTTCTATAGGCGCATGGGGTTTGAGCGCGACTTTTTTGAGAAGTGCTTCGGCGGCGGGGTAACTTTCGGGGTGAATCGCGCTGGCATCTAAGGGATTGTCACCTTCGCGGATGCGTAAAAAACCAGCGGCCTGTTCAAAGGCTTTCGGGCCAAGTCCACTGACTTTTTTGAGCATCTTGCGATTGGTGAATGCGCCGTTTTCATCCCGAAAGGTGACCATATTTTGAGCCACTTTTTTACTAATCCCCGCCACATAGGTTAAAAGTGCGGGGGAAGCCGTGTTGACATCCACGCCAACGCGATTGACCACTGTTTCCACAACCGCATCCAATGTTTCTGTGAGGCGGGTCTGGTTCACATCATGCTGGTACATCCCTACGCCGATGGATTTGGGGTCAATTTTGACCAGTTCGGCAAGCGGGTCTTGCACACGGCGGGCAATCGAAACCGCCCCCCGCAGCGAGACATCCAAATCGGGCATTTCGGCGCGGGCAAGTTCGCTGGCGCTATACACACTCGCACCCGCTTCGTTGACAATCAGATAATGTAAATCTTGACGTTGGCGGGTTAGTTCTGCTGCCAGTTGTTCAGTTTCGCGGGAGGCCGTGCCGTTGCCAATAGAAATGAGGGTGACTTGATATTTTTCGACCAGTGTATTGAGAATCTTGAGCGCATCTTTCCATTCTTTTTGGGGAGCATGGGGATAGATAGTGGCGGTGGTTAGAACTTTCCCCGTGGGATCAACCACAGCAATTTTGCATCCGGTGCGAAAACCGGGATCGATGCCCAAAACGGTATGGCCTGTGAGGGGTGGTTGATTTAACAAGCCCTGCATATTGGCGGCAAAAACCTGAATGGCATGTTCAGAAGCCTGTTTTGTGAGGATGGTGCGAACATCCCGTTCGATGGCGGGAAGGAGCAACCTTTTGGCGCTGTCATCAATGGCAGCTGCTAAGGCGGTACTCAGGGGAGAACGTGTATCGGGGCGAAAATAGCGGGTGATGACATCACGCCAATCACGCTCGGCAACTTCAATTTTGACACGAAGAATTTTTTCAGCCTCGCCACGATTAATCGCTAAAATTTGGTGCGGCTTGAGACTGCTCAGGCGATAGTCGAAAGCGTAGTAGAGTTCATATACCCCTTTTTCATCTTCAGCCTCTTCAATTTTGCCGACCAGTGTTCGTCCAAAACTGAGCGCTTTGGCACGAACCGCCCCGCGAATTTCAGCATGGTCGCTGATGATTTCTGCCACGATATCCTGTGCGCCTGCCAAAGCCGCTTCAACATCGGGGACTTCATCTGATAAAAACGATTCGGCAAAATTGGCAGCGACAGTGCGCGGTTGACTCACAATTAAATCGGCAAGGGGTTGGAGTCCACGCTCACGGGCGATGCTGGCACGGGTACGCCGTTTGGGTTTGTAGGGTTGGTAAATGTCCTCCAGTTCGGTGAGGGTTTCGGCCATTTCAATTTTTTCACGCAGTTCGGAGGTCAATTGCCCCTGTTCTTCGATAGAATGGAGGATGGTATCGCGGCGGTCATCCACTTTGCGGAGGCTGTCTAACAAATCATGAAGTTGGCGAAGCTGTTCCTCATCCAAGCCTTCGGTGAGTTCCTTACGATAGCGAGCAATGAAAGGGATGGTATTGCCTTCGTCCAACAGCCGGATTGTTGAGGCAACCTGCACGGGGCGAAGATGAAGTTTGCCCGCAATTTTGACATCGTAGCTACGCATAAAATAAGTTCTCCCTATCGGGTAATGCGAATTGTTTGAATACCAGAGGCCGCATGTTCTCACAAGAGATGCTGATTTTCAACCCGATATGTGCCACTCGAAATTTTGACATGGTATGAATTTCCATACCAGATTGCTGGCACATATATAAGGAAGGGGTGATGCTGTTGACCTCAATTTCCCTAGCGGCACGCTCTGACGATTAGAAAAATTGTTGGCGATGTGGGTCGCTATTTTGCGTAAGGTGATTTAATTAGTTCCAGCCGATGCGATGTAATTCTGCGGCGGTTGTGACTGTCTGGAAGTGAATGTCGACAATATCCGCAATATTTTTAGCATATCCGCCTGCCATAGAGATGGCGACGGGAATGCCCGCAGCGCGACAACTTTCTAAGACCAATTCATCACGCTGACGTAAACCCTGTTTGGTGAGGGCGAGCCGTCCAAGTTTATCCTGTTCGAAGGGATCTGCTCCGGCAAGGTAAATGGCAAATTCTGCATGGGATTCTTCCAGTGCTTGTTCTAAGCCTATTTGTAGGTGATGCAGATAGGCTGAGTCGGCTGTGCCATCCTCTAATCCAATATCCAGATGGCTTTTTTGTTTGTGGAAGGGGTAATTTTTCTCACCATGAATTGAAAAGGTGTAAATGTGGGAGTGATTTTCTAAAATGGCGGCTGTGCCATCCCCCTGATGTACGTCGCAATCGAGGATGACAATTTTCTGTACATGGCCTTCTTGGAGAATAGTTAGGGCGGCAATTGCGCTGTCATTGAATACGCAATAGCCGCCGCCACTGCTGCGAAAAGCATGGTGTGTGCCACCCGCTAAATTGAGTGCGACACCTTCCTTAAGGGCAGCGCGACAGGCTTCAAGGGTAGCGCTGGCCGAACGACGTGAGCGCTCAACCATCTGGGGTGTCCAAGGAAAGCCGATTTTGCGAATCTCATGCGTCGTGAGTTCGCCCTGTGCGACTCGATGGACATAGGTTGGGTCGTGGGCAATGCTCAACGCTTCGTTGGAGAGGGTTGGCGGGATACAAATTTTCTCTGGCGGAAGGATAGTGCTTTCACTGACACGCTGACGCAGGAGCGCATATTTGCCCATAGGAAAACGGTGGCCTTCTGGCAGAGGTAAAACAAATTGGTCGGAATAAAATGCAAACATACCTAATGTACTTCCATTACCCGAATAGAAATTAGCACTTATTGGCGATGGATGGGTAATGTAAATTGCAGGGTTGTGCCTTTGTTCGGTTCGCTTTCTGCCCAGATGTCACCCCCGTGCATCAGAACAAGCTCTTTGCAGATAGCCAGACCCAAACCCGCGCCCTGTCGCTGTGAAACATGATGGCTTTCAAGTTGCTGAAAACGCTCAAAGATTTTTTCGAGCATATCCGAGGCGATGCCTTCCCCTGTGTCACGTACTCCCAAAAGAAGGTGGTCGGGGTAGACTTGGGCAAACAAGGTGACACTCCCCTGACGGGTATATTTTAGGGAATTGGAAATTAAATTGAGCAGTACCTGTTGAATGCGGACTGAATCGACCAAGAGGGTGGGCAGGGGTTCGTCTATTTCTAATTTAAACTCAACCTGTTCACTCCACTGTAACCCACGTCCAATTTGATAAATCTCGTGTAAAAACTCAGTCATGTGGGTGGGTTGTTTGTCGAGGGTGAGTTTGCCGTGTTCCAATTTTGTCATGTCGAAGATGTCATTGGTTAAGCGTACCGCCAGATTAAGCGCACGGAGGGCATTGTTCAACCATTCAGTTTGCTCATCGGTGACACTGCCAAATGCACCTTCTAACATGAGGGTCAGCGAACTTACCGCGACAGCGAGAGGGCTGCGTAAATCGTGAGCGACATTGCCCATCAAAATGGATTGAAGACGGTTGAGTTCAACGGCTTCTTGCCAACCGCGTTCAACATTGTGTTTGGCGGTGGCTAATTCGGCGGTGCGTTCCACAACACGGGTTTCAAGTTCATCAATTAGACGGGCGTTGGCAACATTGACGGCGGCTTGGTTGGCAAACAGCGTCAGTAAGTCTAAATCGTTCTGGTCAAAGATGCCGGCATAGGTGCGATTTTCTAAAAAGATCGCCCCAAGAACTTCTCCCTGTGAAATTAGCGGGACACAAAGAACTGAACGCAGTTGTAAACCACGGACACTTTCAGCCGTTTCAAAATCGGGGTCTCTCGCAGCATCATGGGTTAAAATTGGCACACCCTCAAACAGCACCCTGTTGATGATGGACATACTGACTTGATCTTGAGGATTTTGAATGTCTTCCCCTGTAAAACTGAGGCGAGTATGAAAATTAAGAATCTGGTCAGATTGTTGGAGAATGATGTACCCGCGTTCGGCTTGTACGAAGGCAATGGCTTCTTTGAGAGTATATGCCAGCAAAGGGGCAAAGGCACGGATTTCAGCCATGTTACGGCTGATAGTTAGTAGTTTTTCAAAAGTTGCGTGTTCCATAACTCTCCTAGCGACCTCCTTGGGATTATACAAGAAAAAGTAATTGAGCAAACCTAGTTTTCATGTTATGCTAGGGATATGCCCTCTTAGCTCAGTGGATAGAGCGATGGTCTTCGGAACCAAAGGTCGGGAGTTCGAATCTCTCAGGGGGCAAATCTTGGTACAATGGCGACACTGCCGCAAAACGTATCCTTAACGAACTTTACGGCGGTTATTCCTCTCCTGAAACCCCTAAACCCAATCGAATACCCACCAAAGTGATTTCAGTTGCCAATCAGAAGGGCGGGCCATAAGGCTGGCTAAAGGCCGTGTTAAATCGCACAACCTAAACAGCTACAACACATCCCCAACACACTTTCTACACATCTTCTCCCTAAAGTAGGGGCAATAGACAAGATGGAGAAACCTCATGAAGACTAAACGGATCGTGGTAGTTGTACTGGCAATCGTGGTTGTGCTTGCGTTTGGATTAAGCAGTGTGTTCGCGCAGGAAGATAATGGGAACGGGCGTGGCAACGGTTATCAAGGTGGGCGGAATGGCAATGGGTCACGGGGAAACGGCGGCGGTATGTATTTCAATTTACCGCCCGCTTCTACCGATGAACTACCCGATAACATCATCGCTTTAATGCTCGATGGGTGGGCGGATGAACAGCACGCCTATGCAGTCTACGGCGGGGTGATAGACCAATTTGGCACAGTACGTCCTTTCGTGAATATTCAACGCAGCGAAGCCCAACATATCGCCGCATGGGAACTGTTATTTGACCGCTATGGCATTTCTGTGCCTGAAGTACCGACCTTTGACCTGCCTGTATTCGCTACAGTCAATGAAGCCTGTGCAACAGGGGCATCTGCTGAAGTAGCCAACTTTGAACTTTATGACCAGATGTTGTCCGCATTTGCGCCCTACCCCGACTTACTCTATGTCGCGCAAACCCTGCGGGAAGCGTCCGAGTTCAATCACCTGCCAGCATTTGAAAATTGTGCGGGCTAGCCATGAAACTTGCCTTAAAAAAACGCGGGGACTCCCCGCGTTTTTTGTTTTATAGCCTACACATCTCCCAAACGGCATCTTAATAACCTCTACACATCTTTCGCGCATCCTTCAGGAAAATGAAGACTACAGGAGAAATTCAAATGTTAAAGAAAATCATCGTCGGTTTGTTGGTCGTGACCATCCTAGGTGGGATCGCGTTTGCACTCTTGGATAGTGATGAAGAAACCGTTTCCGAAACCCTGTCAACGGCTGTAACGGCAACAGTCCAACCCATCGACACTCCTGCCGCTGGCAGCAGTGTCGGCCAAATCTGGAGCGGTACCGGCACAATTCTTGATCTCACCACTGTCGGCATGACGCTTGCACTTGAAGATGGCAGCGAAGTATATGTGGAATTGGGTTCACCGGAGTATTGGCAGGCACAGGGAGTAGCCCTCAACGTGGGCGCAGTCGTAAGCGTGGATGGCTTTTTCAATGGCACAGATTATCATGCCCGTGCCGTGACCAATGCAGATGGGAGCGTCCTATCTTTGCGAAATGAAGCGGGGCAACCGTTGTGGTCAGGGGGTAATGGAAATGGTGAGAACGGCGGGCAAGGTCAGGTTCAGATTCCGGCAGACGAATGGGTCACGGTGGATGGAACAGTCACGGCGTTGACCAACAATGGCCTGGTGATTCAGACCACCAATGCACAAACCTTAACTGTGTCCTTCGGTCGGGCAGATTTCTGGCAAACGCAGGAAGTGAGTTTCGCGGTGGGTGACGCGATTTCTATGCTCGGGTTCTGGCAGGCCGATCAATTTCATGCCGGTCAGGTCATAAAAACAACCACCGATGAACGTATCCTGCTGCGTGATCCGAATGGGCGGCCTTTGTGGGCCGGGCCGGGACGCGGACAGGGCAACGGTGGACGTGGCAATCAGACAGCCACCCCTGAGAATTAATCGGGAGGAGCATACCATGTCTAATGATCCCCGTCCTGACAAATTAACCCAACGTGTGTGGGAGTCCATCCAGCGGGATGAACTCCCGCCCCGGGATGATCGTGGGCGGATGCGCCTTGTGATGAATAACCTTGTGCTGCATCTCCATCCGAGTAAAGTTGCCAAACCGAGCTTGAAATTTACCTACACATGGGGCTTAGGCGGATTAGCACTGCTGCTCATCATGATCCTGTCCGTTACTGGCATTATGCTGATGTTCGTTTACACGCCCATACCGGAAACGGCCTATCACGATATGTTGAACCTGCAAACCGAAATACAGTTCGGTCAATTAATCCGCAATCTTCATTACTGGAGCGGCAATTTACTGGTGGTTGTGGTCTTTTTGCATTTGCTGCGGGTGTTTCTGACGGGGGGATTTCGTACCCCGCGTGAATTCAACTGGGTACTCGGCATTGTGTTGTTTTTGCTGGTGGTCGCCGCGAATTTTACCGGGTATCTCCTGCCATGGGATCAGCTTGCTTACTGGGCCGTGACAGTGGGTTCTAGCCTGTTAAGTTATGTGCCTCTCATCGGGGAAGGCTTGCGGAATTTCTTCCTCGGTGGCCCGGAAGTCGGGGCCGCAACGCTTACCAATTTCTACGGGCTTCACGTAGCGATTATTCCGCTAACGCTGATGGGCATTGTCTCGTTTCATATCTGGCGGGTTCGCAAAGATACGCTGACCGTCCCGCATACAGTTACGGGTCTGGTAGATGGCACAGACGGCACACAGGTCGAAAAAGTCACCACTTTACCGCATCTCGTGTCGCGGGAAGTGGTGTTTGCCCTCGTCATGACTGGCGCGATTTTGTTGTGGGCGGTCTGGGTGAATGCCCCGCTTGAAGAAGCTGCCGATCCCAATCACAGCCCTAATCCGGCAAAAGCAGCGTGGTATTTTATGGGACTGCAAGAACTCTTGCTGCATTTTCACCCCGTGTTTGGCGCGATTGTTATTCCAGTGTTGGGAGTGATCCTGTTGATGGTGTTGCCCTACCAGCGTTTTGATATGAGCGCGGAGGGGGTCTGGTTTCGTTCGGTTAAAGGGCGGCAGATGGCATGGAACGGCGTATTGACCGCTCTAATTGTGGTGCCGTTACTCATTTTGCTGGATGAGTATGTGCTTGATCTCCCCGCCCTGTTGCCCGGTTTGCCCACCCTTATGAGCAATGGCTGGATTCCGCTGGCAGCACTGCTGCTGTTATTGATTGGCTACTACGACGGCATGAAATGGTGGTTTAACGCCACCGCCTGTGAAACCCGTCAGAGTGTGTTTGTGCTGCTTGTGACCGCGTTCATCATTTTAACGGTGGTCGGGGTGGCATTTCGGGGTGAAGGTATGGCTTTAATGTTCCCATGGGAGGTATTGTAATGAGTGAGCATCCAATCTCACGACGGAATTTTCTCAATCTGGCATGGGGCGCGGCAGGCGCACTGGCAATGGTGGAAGCGGGCGGTGTCGTGTTAAGTTTTTTCTCACCACGAGTCGGTGAGGGGGAATTTGGCGCAGTCATCGAAGCGGGGGCAGTTGATTCCTTTCCTCATGGTAGCGTGACACCATTCACACAGGGGCGGTTTTACTTGGTACGCCTTACGGACGGGGGATTTGTGGCGTTGTATCGTAAATGCACCCATCTGGGTTGTACTGTACCTTGGGAACCGTCCGAAGGTCGTTTTGTTTGCCCCTGTCATGCGTCCGCGTTTGAAATGGATGGTACAGTGGTTAATCCGCCTGCACCACGTCCCTTAGATCGGTTTGCGGTCACGATTGAAAATGGTATGGTGAAAGTAGACACCAGTCACCCCATTCAGCGCGATCAGACTACCATGGATGATCTGGTCTATGCGGAGGTGCAGTCATGACTTCTACCATGCGCTGGTTAGCCTTGTTGGGGACAGGAATGAGTGTAGCAGCACTGGGCATAGCGATTCTGCGTGAACCGACCCGGCAGGCGGATGCCACTGAAAATTTGCATCAGACGATGCTGACAGAAGGGATAGATTTATACGCGCAAAATTGTGTGGCCTGTCATGGCGCGAATGGGGAAGGCATTGCCTCTTATCCACCGTTGACAACAGCAGTTACGATGGAGGAACAAACCCTCTATAACACCATCGAACGCGGGCGCTATAATACAGCAATGGCGGCCTTTGGTACGGATGAAGGCGGTATTTTGACCATGATGCAGATGGAAAGTCTGGTGGTGATGCTGCAAGCCAATACATGGGAAACGGTAGCAGCGCGGGTCGCTACACTGGGGTTAACCCCGCCGGAAATCGCTGTCGCTGAAATACCAGAGGAAACGCTCGCGCTCGTTGCTTCCCTGCCTAATGGGTCGGCGCTGTCTACTGGATTGACGATCTATGCTGAAAATTGTGCCGCCTGTCATGGCGCGAATGGCGAAGGTTCAACCATTGCACCCGCGTTAAATACAGATGAATTGCGAATGCGCTTGAGCGATGCCGACATTGCCCGGATTATTCAGGAAGGTGTGCCGGGAACAGTCATGGCTTCATGGGCAGGGGCGCTGGATTCATCTCAACAGCAGGCCATCATCAGCCTGATCAGCAGTTGGGGTGAGTTAAATGCGGCAGGTATTGCCTTACCAACCATTGAAACCGCCCCGCTGGATACCAGCCCGGAAGCGGTGGCAAATGGACAGCGCTTGTTTGGTATGCTGTGTACGCAATGTCACGGAATAGATGGTTATGGCTCACCGATTGCCCCCGCCTTGAATAATCAAACCTTCTTGAGTCAAACGCCGGATGCGGCAATTCAGCAAATCATCGCCGGCGGTGTGACCGGAACAAATATGCCCGCGTGGGCAGGATATTTAACCGAAACCGATATAGCCGCGATTACCGCTTATCTGCGGAGTTTGCAGCCCACCGCGCCGATTGTCGCACCCGCACAACCTTAATATGGAGTACTCGCATGGTTCATAAAATTCTGGTCGCCGATGATGAACGGGCTATTGTAGACACCGTACAGGCCTATTTGCTGGAAGCGGGTTTGCAGGTCGTGACCGCCCGCAACGGACGGGAGGCGGTTTTTGCCTTCCGTCACGAAAATCCAGCCCTTGTGATTCTGGATGTCATGATGCCGGAAATGGATGGCTGGGAGGCGGCCCGTCTGATTCGCAAAGAAAGTGCGGTTCCTCTCCTATTTTTAACCGCACGGGTGGATGATATTGACCATGTGACCGGGTTAGAAATCGGCGCAGATGAATATATTACCAAGCCGTTTAGCCCGCGTGTGCTGGTGGCGCATGTGCGGGCGCTGCTGCGGCGTGCTTACGGCGAACTTGGCACGACTGCGCCTATCTGGCGGGTGGGCGAACTGGAAGTCAATAGCGAAACCCACAATGTTACCCGTGCCGATACGCGCATTGAATTGACTCCAACAGAGTTTGAACTCCTCGCTACCCTAATTGCCCGTCCGGGACGGGTGTTTACCCGTGTGGAACTCCTCGATCGTTTACAGGGGCAGAGTTTTGCTGCCTTTGAACGGGCGATTGACGTGCATATTAAGAATCTGCGGGCAAAAATTGAGCCTGATCCGCGTGAACCGCAGTATATTGAAACCGTCTTCGGCGTGGGTTATCGGATGCGTGAGGACAAATGAACCGTTTATCTGTCCGTTTATCGCTAGCACTTTTGCTGTCTGCATGGATTGGGGTTGGCACAATGGTGCTGATTGTCCAGCGTTCCTTGGATGCAGGTTTCCGGGAGTATATCAACACCCGCGAAAACGAGGTCAATACAGAGCAAATGACCCGCTTGGAACGCTATTTCGCCAGCACAGGATCATGGGAAGGGGTTGAACCCAACCTGACCGGAAGGGGTAGCGGATCGGGTCGCGGGGCAACTTTTTCAGTCGCCGATATGAATGGAGTCGTGGTCGCTTCTACCGACAGAACACAGATTGAAGTCCAGCTTGATGAAGTTATGCTGACTTCGGCTTATCCTCTGAAAGTAGACGGAGTTCAGGTGGGTTGGTTATCCCGTCAAACCCCCGGTGAACAGGCATTTGGGGCTGCCGAAGTCGCTTTTTTGGACGAGTCAAATCGCTGGCTGACAGTGGCTGGCGTGGGAGCAACCCTATTAGCGCTGGTTGTCGGAGGGATACTCGCGTGGACAGTGGCGCGACCTTTGCGAGAACTCACCGTTGCTGCCCGTGATTTATCTGTCGGGCAGTTAGGACAGCAGGTTGCCCTGCGCGGTACTGTCGAAATAGATGCGCTTGCTGCTGAATTTAACACCATGTCCAGAGCACTTGCCGAAGCGGAATCCCTGCGGCAACGCATGGCGGCGGATATTGCCCATGAGCTACGTACTCCGGTTAGTGTACTACGCGGGCATTTAGAAGCCCTACTAGACGGGGTTTATCCGCTGGACAGCGCCCAAATTGCGGTTGCCCATGACCAGACGATTCACCTGTCCCGCTTGGTGGAAGATTTGCGGGTGCTGACCCTCGCGGAAGCCAAGCGCCTGCCGCTTGAGCTTACCCGCCTTGCACCCGCCATTTTCGTCAATCAACTGCTGGAAGCTTTTGAACCCCTTGTTCTGGATAGCGAACTTGTGCTGACGGCTGACATTGCCGATGTTTTGCCGGACATCATGGCCGACGTAACCCGTCTGCGACAGGTACTTTCCAATCTGCTGACCAATGCGCTACGTCATACCCCCATTGGAGGCAGCATTGCGGTGAAAGTGTTGCCCGTGCCTGATGGGGTTCAATTTAGTGTTATGAACACAGGCAGCCAGTTAAGCACCCCTGAACTTGAACGGGTATTTCAACCCTTCTGGCGGGCTGAAACAGCGCGGGAACGGGACAGCGGTGGTAGCGGATTGGGACTCGCCATTAGCCGGGAGATTATCGCGCTGCATGGCGGGACGATGGAAGTGCAAAGCGAAAGTCATCGTGTTCAATTTAGCTTCACACTACCAGCCTGCCATTAGCCATTCCGACCCTGATGCCCATTGGGGTACTCCCAGAGCATCCTGCCTAAATTCCGCATAAATGAACGTGAATACCCATTTCTGATAACATGGCGGCTTTGGCAGTCAAGGCATTGTCAGCCGTTTCAGCCGAAGTTCCATAGGCCACATTGAGATGATTGGCTTTGTGACGCGCCATCATTTGATCCCGTGTGACTCCATGCAGCACTGCGTGCATAATCGGCCATTGCGGGGTGGTGGCCTGCCAGCGTCGTTCAGTTTCTGCCATCGGCAGTTCAACCACTGTCGCACGGCCTAAGTCTGCATGTAATTGACCATCCATCACATAAACCCGACTCCAGACAATCTCACCCGGTTTGCTGATGCCCTTGAGTGTGCCACCGCCTAAACGGAAATACATGGGTGGCTGCCGTTCACTGGATGCCCCTGCATATCCCCCGATGAAATGAGACGCGGGGGCTGCGCCTGAAATCAAAAACACCCAGACAAAATCATCGACCCCATCTCCTGTATAATGTTCTCCCCAGCGCAAATCGTGGAGCGTAGTCGCGGGGTCAAGCCCCATGGCTGTCCATATGCGATTCGTCACCAAAGCATCCACCGCCGCACCTTCATCGACTTCATTAAAATGAGGGATAGGTTTGCCATCAAACAGCGTTTCACCTGTATGAGAATGATAAACGGGCGGGCGTTCCGCATTGTTGAGCAGACCTTCCACAAGGTCTGAAGCGGGAGTCATGTCTTTTAACCCCTGCTGATATTGAATGCCAATCGCTGCACAGCCGAACTCATCTGCTAAGCGCACGGCAGCGATATACATTTTGCATTGTTCCAGAATTTGAGTATCAGTCAGTTCGGTGGCTTCATCTGTACCTGTTACAAATTTCATCCCTTTGGCATCTAGCCAAGTCCGAATTTGTTGCGCTTCAT
Organism: uncultured Anaerolineae bacterium; assembly: GCA_964639245.1. GTDB lineage: Bacteria > Chloroflexota > Anaerolineae > Aggregatilineales > J027 > SB15. The sequence continues at coordinate 679,128 of CAZXCU010000002.1, read as the reverse complement.
CCGGTGAGACCTGTTGCATGGCAGCTACCAATGCCGATTGACTAAGACGTTCTTTATAGATTCCCGTCGGATTCAACAGTTCATCGTCAATGATGGCGTTATACATGCCCATACAGCCTTCATCAAACACCCCCAAAATGGCTTTTTCGTGACGAAGTTGTTGTGCCAGAGCCTTGCCCAAGTCGGTTTCAGGCGATGCACCCGGCATATACTCTCTGACATGACTTGTATCGTGGGTGATTTGACCTTCTGTAACCCACTGCCGAATCCCATTCAAAAAGAAGTCGTCCGTGAAATCAACACTCCACAGGGTGCTGTACTGCACACCCATTTTGGTCAGGCTGCCATTCAGATTAAGCATCCCCACCAAACCGGGCCACTGCCCGCTCCAGTTCGCCACCGTCAAAATCGGCCCACAATGTGAACGTAACCCTGCTAACACATGATGGCTGTACTGCCAGACCGCCTCCGCTACAATCAGTTTGGCATCGGGGTGAATATTTTTAAAAACTTCCATGCCCATGCGCTGGCTAGAAATAAATCCATGTTTTTCTTCGGGGTCATAGGCATGGGCGCGGCGAACGGTAATGCCCGCCTGAGCAAACGCCGTCATCACACGGCGCTCCATATCTTCTTGGGCTGCCCAGCACATCTGATTCGCGGCTAAACGCAAATCACCACTCGCAATCAGCAACGCCTCATTGTCTGGCAGCGGGTCGGGTCGGGTCAGTTCAGGGAGTGGATAAACAGTCATGGTTCAATGTCCTCTCAGAAAGTATTTTTAGGGTAGATAAGAGTATTGAGGATGTCGTGAAGGCTGTCAAAAACATACAGGGTAATGCCTTCAAAAATTGACGGATTTTCGCTCAACCCATAACAGATAGAGGTCGGGTGCAGGTTTGGGGTTAGCCGCCACTTCTACCGGACAAATTGCACTGAAAACATGCTTCCAAGGCTGGTTGGCAATCGTTAATTCCACAATGATAACTTATCAATCCGATTGAGTTGTTTACTCCTCAAATTTGATGTTACGGATTTTAGTGATACGAACCTGGGCATCTGGATTTGTATAGCTGCTATCTTTCTTTTTCCAGACAAACAGGCATATGCACGCGCAATCGGAAGTGTCGTCCTACGAGTTACTCTTTTATATGAGCTATACGTTAATGGTAGCCAGACGATAAAAAATAGAATTGGCAACCAAATTGGAAACATGTTTACCTCGCTATACTTAGCCTGAATTATAGTATATTTGTTATGTGGTTATTAAGAATTTTTCGTGAAATCTGGGAACTGCAATACTTTGTGTCTATCTTTTCTGATTTATGATTACGCACGGTAATTGCACTTACCAACAACAATGGTTTTGTGCTAAAATTTAGGGAACAAAAAAGGATTTTTAATGATGACGCAATCACTCACCCCTATTTCTGCCTCTTTAATGGCGCATGAGCTACCAGAGGGGTTTTTCAATCTCAAAGCAGCCGTAGCAGGTAAATCACCAGAGACTCAGCGAAAATATGCGGATTGGTTGAAGTTGTTTTATAAAGAGGCAGTGGGGGTGCCACTTTCAAATTTAGAGGCTGTACCGATTCGCCCTTTTATTGAAACCGTGACTCCGGCAACTGTGGAAGTGTGGTTAGGTCGGTATGCGTCTGAAGGGCATAGCAAAAGTGGATTGGGACAGGCGCGGGCAGCAATTATTTTTATGGCGCGGACTCTGGTGCTGGCGAAACAAGCCCCCGCGAGTTTCTGGCACGATTTGAAATTGGTCACGCTACCCGACCATGCGGCAAGTGCAGATTATGGAGAATCGGCGGGGGAACATACCGGGGCGCGATGGCTTTCACCAGAAGAAGTGAAAATTTTGATTAAAACCGCCAGAGATAATCCCAACGCGGTAAAAGGGGCAAGGGATGTCTCGCTTATCTGGTTGATGGTGACACTCGGTTTGCGGCGTGAAGAGGTGGCAAAACTTAAGTGGGACAGCCTGACACGGCGCGGAAGCAAATGGGTGATGCGGGTACACGGGAAGCGAAACAAATGGCGGGCGGTAGAAGTTCCTGCCGAAACGATTGTGGCGCTGCAACCATGGGCCAAATTTATCAACAAGGGTGAGAATGTGCTGCCCTCTGGTCATTTGCTACGGCGCGTTTCTAAAAAAGGACGGGTGTTGGAACCCGGAATTACGGGAAACGCGGTGTGGCGGATTGTGACAGACAACTGGCGGGCAACCGGCATGATTGGCGACCTTGCCCCGCATGATTTACGGCGGACAGCGGCGGCCATTGCGCTCGAAGCCGGGGCGAATGACCGTGAAATTCAACGGATGCTCGGACACAGCAGCATTGAAACAACACATCGGTATCTTGCCCCGATGCGCGAAAATACCGCAACCTATCGGATTGCTCAACTGCTGAGTGATGACTCCGCCGCCTTTTTTGATACATAAAAATTCGAGGAGATTTTTTTATTTTCTGAGAACGATGTTATCTATCAACCGCACATTCCCGATAAAAACCGCCATCGAAATGAGAAGCGGCGGTTCAATAGTGCCAGCTATTTCTTCCAAGGTATCCGCATGATTCAGGCTGATATATTCGGCACGGGCAAGCGGTTCGGTTTGTAAAATGGTCTGCATTTTTTCATGGAGTGTGTATGAATCGCGCTCGCCCAATTCATAAGCTAATTTTGCAGTGCTTAAAGCCTTATGTAGCACCCCTGCTGCCTGTCGTTCGCTTGGTGATAACCGTAGATTGCGGGAGGACATGGCAAGGCCATCGGGTTCGCGCAAGGTCGGACAGACGACAATTTCGACGGGAAAATTTAAATCGCGTACCATTTGTTGGATGACAGCGACCTGTTGTGCATCTTTTTGACCAAAATAAGCACGGGTGGGCTGAACAATGTTGAATAATTTTGCGACCACCGTGGCAACCCCTTTGAAGTGACCCGGACGGTATTCCCCCTCTAAACCCTGTGTGATATTTTCGACAGTCACATACGTTTGAAAATTGGCGGGATAGATTTCATCGGCGGGAGGGGCAAAAGCCACCCCTACCCCTGCATCCTGGAACATAGCGAAATCACGGGCTTCATCACGGGGATACGCAGCTAAATCGGCAGTGGAATTAAACTGGGTTGGATTGACAAAAATCGAAGCGACAACATGCTGATTCTGTTGTTTTGCCGCTTCGACAAGGGAAAGATGCCCCGCGTGCAGCGCTCCCATGGTGGGAACAAACCCGACTGCGCCTTTTAAAGCTGCCCTTTTTTTACGCAATTCCGCAATAGTCCGGCAAACGTGCATCCCTTAGGACTCCGCTACGGTACTGTAGAGACTTTGCAAGACCTCTTCATCCATCTGGAAGGCATTGGCTTCGGTGGGAAAATCATGGTTTTCGACATCGGCTTTGTAATGGGTGATGGCATCCCGGATAATTTGCCCGACATTGGCATACCGATGGGCATGTTTGGGCGCATCTTCCAACAGGCCGATGATGTCATGCAGCACCTGCACCTGTCCATCACACCCTGCACCCGCGCCGATGCCAATAGTCGGAATGGTCAACCGTTCGCTGATGACTTTGGCGAGTTCGGACGGGACAAGCTCAACCACGACGGCATAGGCCCCTGCTTCCTGGATGGCCTCCGCATCTTCAATCAGTTGCATAGCATCTTTGCTATTTTTGCCCTGCACCCGCCACCCCCCAAATCGATGGACACTTTGCGGAGTCAGGCCGATATGTGCCAAGACGGGGATGCCATTCTCGACTAAGCGGCGAATGGTGGAGGCCATGCGTAATCCACCCTCTAACTTGACCGATTGTGCGCCGGCTTCTTGCAAAAAACGGGCGGCGTTTTGCAGGGCTTGGTCGGAGGAAATGTTGTAGGTCATGAAGGGCATATCAGCAATGACAAAGGTTTTTTCTGTCCCGCGTACTACCATTTTGGTGTGATATAACATTTCATCAAGTGTTACAGGAATGGTCGTCTGGTGTCCCTGTACCACCATGCCTAATGAATCGCCCACCAGCAAGGTTTTGATGCCTGCCATTTCCGCTAATCGGGCGGTGGTGGCATCGTAAGCTGTGAGCATCGTAATCGGAATTTGATTATTTTTTTGCTTCTGAAAATAGCTAACCGTGGTACGCATTTCGCTATCCTTGCTCATTGAATAGATTCATGACTGATGTGGTGTGCGCGGGCGCGAGTTCGGCGGTCAAGCGACCTAGTTCTCGATACAATTTTTCGTATGGTGTTGTTGATAATGCTACCAGATGTTGACGGATGGTTGCCACATCCCCGCGTACAATTGGGCCTGTTAAGGCTTGTTCTGGCAACAGATGACTGAGATTATTTAAATTGCCCTGCATCAATTGAGTGAGTGCTGGCTGGGCGAGTTCAGGGGGAATGCCCGCTTGCAACATTAAACGCAGACTGACCGCAAACAGCGTGACGAGATAATTGCTAGCAATGACGGCTGCGGCATGGTAGGTTGCTTTTTGCCCGCTTTTGAGGATGGCAGGTTTGCCCCCGATGTCTGTTGCCATGTGTACCAACGTTGCCTCTAACCAGTGGTTAGACGCTTCGATGGCAATGAACATTTCTTCTGTGCCGTTTAAGTGTGTGTTTTCCCGAAAGGGATAAAGCGGATGGAGTGAGCCAATCTGGGTTTGTTCGGTATGAAGGGATTGGAGAAGGCGCGAGTCATGCACGCCGGAGAGGTGAATAACCGCACGGGATTGAACCGTCGCCGCGTTGACTAGCTGACCTGCAACATATGAAATTGCATCATCGGGAACGGCAATGATTAAAATATCGGCTTTGGGAAAAACGGTCAGCGCGTCCGTATGAACCAGCGCAGCTAATTTTTGTGCCGATTCGCCAGTCCGTGAATAGATGCCGGAAATAGGATAGCCGATTTCATAAAAACGAACCGCCAGCGCCGAAGCTGCCCGCCCTGCTCCGATAAACCCCAGACTTGGTTTCATTGCGTCATACATTCTGGATATTGATTAAGATAATCTGCCACCGCTTCCCCTGCGATGCGGTGTCCCTGTTCGCTCCAATGCGAATCATAAATATAGTACGCAGGTTCGGTGACATCGGTTTGAAAAGCCGGGACTAAATCGATGAAATGCAAATTCAGTTCCTGCACAATTTCCTGTACCACATTCCGTTGATTGTCTAAACGGCTAATGAGGGTTTCATAATTTTGCGGGGTCAGGCGACCAAAGGACAGCCAACCTTCCGTATTCAGTTGCAGTTCCAAGCCGTTTTCCAAGACATAGCGCTGGTTGCCGGCGGGGTCGCTGTAGGGAAAATAAATGTGTTCTTTGCTCGGAATATAAATGAGGGCAACACAGGCTTCTCCGGCGGCTGATTGAATGTCTTGCAAGGCCACTTTCAGTTGTTCCATATTCTGGGAGTCGCGGAAAGTCGATTCTGTGCCATTTAACCACCATAGATAATCGCTTACATAGGCAAGTTCATAGGTGGTGTCACCGACGCGATGGGTTAAGGGGTATAAATAATTCTCGCCGGGGTTACGAACGGGTTCTTGCGGGCGTTCATTGGTTAATTCCTGTGTGAGATTCACCAGTAGCACGCCTTCACTTTGCAGGCGATCATAGGCGGTTTGGATGTTGCTTAAGTCGTTGCCCTCAAAATAGGCAATCAGCACCCAGTCATGTTCCCCGCGCCCATAATCTTCCATAATACGAGCTTGGTCAAGCGTGCCTAAGCCCCGCCAGCCTAAATTACGTACTGGTCTATTGAGCGTTTCTGCCAGCACATCCACCCACGGAACTTGCCCGCCTTCGGTAAAAGAATCGCCTAACGCGATGATGGGATAGTGTTCGGCGGTCATACGGGGCAAACGAAAACCGTCGGAGTCATAGCGCAGCATAAAATCTTCCAAAATACGGTTTTCTTCGGGTGGGTGTACCATGCCGGGTGGATTGTAGAAGGTATCGCCCATGTAATCGGTAAAAATGAAGCGGCGTTCTTCATTGGGGGTGCGCTGGTCTAGCGGGTCGGAGCGCAAATTCGCGGGCAGTAAATCAGGGAAAAGTTGAATCGCCCCCGCAAAGGTGACTGCCGCACAGAGAATCCCACCTAAAACCAAGCCGATTCGGACAACAATTGCTTTCACACGCAATCCTTATTCCAAGTGCTGATAGCCTAAGCCAGATAAGGCCATTCGACAAGGGACTGTTTACACTGATTGGCCTGAATGAGATAATCCGCCTATCTATCAGGAACAACCCATGCAAAGACAAAAACTCATCACCACGATTCTCGTGCTGGCGCTGGCACGCCTGTTTAATAATATCACCCGCCGATTTGCCTATCCGTTTATCCCCGCGATTGGACGTGAACTGGATGTCTCATCCAGCGCGGTGGGCAGCGTGATAGCCACTCAGGGGGGGATGGGGATTCTGAGTCCGGTGTTTGGCCCGGTTTCCGAAAAATATGGACGCAAAAATACGCTGTTGTTCGCGCTGGTGCTGATGATTATGGCGAGCCTACCGGGGATTGTTGCACCTGTGTACGGAGTTTTTTATTTTGCGATGGTGGTGTTTGGCCTCTCGAAAATTATTTTTGACCCTGCCATGCAAGCCTATATTGGCGACCTTGTTCCCTATCAATTTCGTGGGCGGGCAATTGGCACAACCGAACTGGCTTGGGCAGGTTCGTTGATTGTGGCTGCACCCATGACCGGCTTTTTGCTTGATCGATTTGGCCTGTCGGCGGTGTTCATCATGATTGTGGTGTTAAGTATGGCTGGCTTTTTGCTCATCTGGCGCTATGTCCCCACCGACATCCCGGATAGGGCGACCAAAATCCCGAATTTTTTTGAGAGTTTGCAGATTATGCGCGGCAGTCCGATTGCACTCGCGGTGATAGGCTTTATTTTGTTATACCTTACCGCGAATGAATTTATCTCGATTTCGTATGCACGCTGGATGGAATCCGAATTTGATTTAAAAGTCACCGCGTTAGGCACGGCGGCGGTGGTGATTGCGCTGGCAGAAGTGACGGGTGAATTTGTGGTCATCGGGATTGCTGACCGATTCGGCAAAAAACGTCTCACCCTCGTAGGATTGGTAGGAACAACGTTGAGTTATGTGCTGCTCACCCAGATGCCCAGTTTGACAACAGCGTTGATGGGGATGTTCATGACTTTTCTTTTTTTTGAAACAGCAGTGGTGGCCTCCATCCCGATGATTACCGAGATTTTGCCCCATGCGCGGGCGGTCATGCTGAGTAGTGCCGTTGCTGCGACCTCAATCGCCCGTTTTAGTGGTGGCATTATTGGCGGGCAACTGTATGAACGCGGGAATTTTACGACGATTGGGTTGGCTGCCGCTGCCCTCACGCTTGCAGCAGTGGTAGTGATGGGCTTGTTTGTGCATGAGAATCATTCATCCAGCACGATGGGCGTAACCTGGCCTGCTGAAAGCTCGGTGACTTCGCCTGAGAATGGCTGAATCTGTTCTTCGGGAAAATACGCATAGAGGGTGACATCGGCGGCAAATTCTTCCCCGTCAAGTTGCCCGTCATAGTGTTCAACCAAGCGCTTGACCCGTTCATATAAGCTGTAGGAAAAAGTGACTCCGATCAATTTGCGGGTGACTTTTTCCTCTACTTCCAGCGCGGTAACGGCTTCTTTTGCGGCGTTGGTGTAGGCGTAAACCAAACCGCCTGTCCCCAATTTTGTACCACCGAAATAGCGGGTAATGACCAGCACCACATCCCCGATATTGGCACCACGCAGTACCGCCAGCGCGGGCGGGCCAGAAGTTCCGGTGGGTTCGCCATCGTCACTCATGCCGTCGGTGACACTTGCGCCATAACCAACACGGAACGCATAGACATGGTGACTCGCGTCCGGCATTTCTTCGCGGATTTGCTGGATGAATGCACGGGCAGCTTGCACCGAGTCGGCACGCCCAATGGTGGCAATGAACCGCGAATTGGACATTTGATACACAATGCGGGTGGTTTGTTTGGGAACAGGATAGCGGCTCATTCAAGTAATTTTTCTAACTCGGCACGACGAAAATAACGGCGGTAGGCAGCCGATTCTTCGACCAACCGTTTGAACTTGGGCATGATTTTGATTTTATCGGCGGTGGGCAACGCCAGAATCTTAAAGCGGTTACGGGTTTGCCATTCGGCTTGAAGGGCTAAGTTTTCTATCCCCGCCAAAATGACCTCGTTTGATTGTGCCAACCGTTCTGCCAATTGGGTGATGTCCGTCACGCCGTCCATTTTTTCATAGGTCACCCGCAGCAAACCCACCATCGCCGATAAAATTTCCTCTGGTTCGCTCAACACAGGCAGTTCGCCGTAGACATAGATTTTTTGAGGCTGCACCCGTTGAGCGGCGGTTTGTAAATTTTTAGCGGAGGCGGGCGCGGTGTAAATCAGTAAATTTTCCGATGGAGTCAATTCTGAAAGCGGCAGACCCACCGATTCACGCCGACTGTAGCCTTCTGCCCAGATAACTAAATCGGTTGCCTGCGTTTTAATGGCTGCTAAATTAAAATTTTCGCGGCAGTCTACCCATATAAGTTGGGAGAGGGGTTTGACTTCCGGCGGGGCGATTTGTTCCCAATCGACGAAGGTAATTTGTAATTCGTAGCGGTCATCTTCACGAACAGGCGCAATCTGGTAGGCCAAATCGAATGTTCCTTCTGGCATGGGGAGTTCGCTGCTGTTCCACCACAGCACCGAATAATTACCAGAGGCTGGCTCACGGACAGTTAAACGCCGATGCTGGTCATCCCGTCCGATTTTGGCGCTGCGAACCAGATGCACCGCCCGCGCAAGGAAAATCGGGGCGGGATTGCCTACCCCAAACGGGGCGAGTTTTTCCAAGTCCCGTGCTAAATCCAGTGTCGCACGCTCAAGCGGTAAAATACCCTCGACTTCGCGTTCATAGGGGACGGAGTCGATTTTTTGGGCGGTGAGCGCGTTGTGCAGGCGGCGACGAAAAATAGGGATATTTTCTAGTAGCAGTGAAACCCCCGCCGCGTGTTCGTGTCCGCCATAAGAAATGAGCAAATCGGAGGTGGAGTCCAGCGCCGCTAAAATATTATAAGCGCCAAAACTGCGGGCTGACCCACTCGCAATTTCATTTGATGAGGCCAGCAGCACCACCGGACGTTCAAAGGTTTCGGCAATCTGGTTCGCCACCGCGCTGAGAACTCCGCCTTCCCACCGGGTATTTTCCAGCACCAATGCTTGCCACTGGAGCAAAGTGGGATCGTGTTGAATTTGTTCATGAATGGCCTGCTTTAATTGGCGGGTCATTAAGCGCCGCTTCTGGTTATAAGCATCTGCTTGGGCGGCTAAAATACGCGCCTCGCCCGCGTCCTGTGTCATCAACAAATTCAAGCCATCATGCGCCCGACTCAAACGTCCAAAGGCATTTAAACGTGGTGCGAAATCGAACATGATGTCGCGTTCGGTCAGATGGGCTAAGTCCACATTGGAAACTTGGGCCAAAGCTAGCAGCCCTAACCGTTGAGAATTTTTAAGGGTTTGCAAGCCTTTCTGTACCCAGTAGCGGTTATCGGCCATCAGAGGGACGGCATCGGCAACCAAACCTAATGCAACCAAATCCCCAAAGTGTGGTAATTCCTTCGTTTTTTGGAAATGGGCGTACAGGTGCTGCACGAGTAGAAAAACGACTCCTACCGCCGATAAATTTTCGAGGCCACGCGGGACAGGCTGACGCTGCGGATTGACCAGTGCATAGGCTGGCGGAAGTTTATCAGGGAGTTGATGATGGTCGAGAATGATGAAATCGATATTGGATTCTAAGGCAAACCGGGCAGCGACATGAGCTTGACTACCCGTATCACAGGCAATCAGGACAGCAGGGCGAAAGTCGGTGCAAAGTTCACGCAGGGGTTCAAGCTGAATCCCGTGCCGTTGGGGGATATGAATTTTGAGGTCAGCCCCTAACGTGGACAGTGCCTCCGCTAACAAGGCGGTAGCTGTCAATCCATCGGTATCAATATCGCCCCACAGCAGCACCCGTTCCTTTTGATAAACCGCCTTTTGTAAGCGTTGGGAAGCACAGGCTAAATCACGCAGTGACTCCGGTAGGGCGGGACGATAAAAATCGGGATTTAAAAATGCCTGTGCCGATGATTCGGTAGAAAAGCCCCGCCCCGCCAGAATTGCGGCGGTGATTTCGGACAGGCCAAATTTTTCCCCTAGAAAAGACGGCGCTTGCCACTCAGCCATTTTTATTTTCACGGTTCAGGATGCTCTCCAGATGCAGCACAGGATTGGCGAGATGGTTGATGATGCCCTGTTCCCAGAAACGCCCCATATTCCATGTGATAATGAGTTCTTTTCTGGCGCGGGTAATTGCCACATACAGCAGGCGTAATCGTTCTGCTGCATAATCCACACGGAAATTGAGGGTGGCTTGCCCTTCCGGCAGTTTTTGGTTGCTAAAGGCCATGCTCATGACTTCGGCCTCTAAATTCAGCTTGTCACGGATGAACCAGCGTTCGCCGATGTAGGAATCTTCGGGTTGCAGCGAAGGAAAGCCATAATTGCTGACCGCCATGAGATAGACCCTATCCCATTCCAAGCCTTTGGCGGCGTGCATGGTGGCGATGGTAATTTTGCCCGGCGTGGGTTGAAACCCTTCGCTGGCATCATCAAAACCGATGAATTTACGCTGATTTTCGGTAATCGAACGCAGTTCTTCGGCAAAATCTTTCAAACGCCATGACGGATTGTTGGCCGCCATTGAACGGAGCAGCACGGCGATTTTGTAGGCTAAGGCAATGTCCGGTGGACGGCTGAAAATATCCTGTGAGATGGTGAGTACCAACTGGTCAATCGGCAGTTCCAGCGCTTCCAACCACCGCCGCACAAAATAGATGAAGTCGCCCATATTGCGAATCAAGAGCGGGTCGTCGGGTAGCCCTAATACCTCTTGAAGTGAAATTTCCTCCGTAGGCCAGATGAGGTTTTCCAGATTGCGCTGACGGGTCAGGGCTTGGTAGGGAATCAATACATCGTAGGCTTCATCCCCTGCTAAGGTCAGAGTCCACCAGACATCCTTATACAACCGTGCCAGAATCCCCGCGTCGTTCGGTGTTGCCAGATAGAGGAGTGCCGAACGCAAATAGGAGGCGGCGGTACGGGCTTCGGTGGTGCTTCGCAAAAGTTCCTCATAGGCCAAGCCTTCGCGCCGCAGTTCTTCCGCCAATTTGAAGCCACGATTGTTTTCGGGAACCAGCACCGCCACCGTTTTATCGGGATTGTCCGGCAACCAGCGTTTGAGGCTAGCAGCAACGCGCTTCATCTCATTTTCGGGCGTGATGTTTTGCCCCGGTTGATAATCAATATGGATGAAAATTTGATTATCGGCGGGATTGGCTTGCGGATCGTTTTTCTTGGTGGGTTCAATTTGCTGGTCGTAAAAGGCATTGTCTCCACGCAGTTCAACGGCGGGATGTTTTTTGATTGTCCATTTGACGAGTTCGTTGGCTAATTTGATGATTTTTTTGCCTGAACGTCCTGAGGTTGGCAGTGGACGACTGACGACGTTTTCATTGCCTAGAAAATTGACCAGAAAACGTGGACTGGCGGTGGTGAAGGTGGTGTTAATCGCCTGATTGGGATCGCCCACCCGCACCCAATTTTGTCCGCCCGTCAGCAGGTAGAGCATTTTTTCCTGCAATTGGCTGCTGTCCTGTGCTTCATCTTCGAGGATGTAAGGCCAACGTTCGCGCAAACGCAGCAGGTATTGCTTGTCCTGTTCTAAACCCTGAATCGCCAGCCGTACCAGATCATCAAAATCGACTGCACCACGAAAGGCGAGACTGCGCTGGTAGTCGGTGTAAATTTCGGTAGCAAAACGCACGAGGTCATATTCACGGCCAAATTCCTCAAATTTTTCCTGCAAGTCTATCGGTTGAAGGAGGTTGTCTTTGGCCTGTTTGATGAAGCGTTCGCAAATCTCGACCATTGCTTCGGGAAAATCGCGCCGTTCGACACGCTGACGCTGCCCCGCGTTGAGACTGGGCGAGAGATAGTAGTCCATCAGATGCGACCATGCGGGCAAATGCGAATAAACGGTATCGCGCACAATGGCGGAGGCAATGCGTTCGTCAATGATTTGAAAATCTTCCGCCAAGCCAACCAGTCCGGGACGTTCGCGGACAATATCATGGGCTAGCCCGTGCAGCGTTCGCACACGGTAGCCGACATAGGGGAGTAAATTGCGTTCGCGTTGGAGGATGTCCGCAATTTTGCTTTTGAAGCTGTTGACGGCTGCATTCGCAAAAGTCACGATGAGGACTTCGCGCTCAAACGGTACATACTCCTGAGCAAGTTGCTGCACCAGTCGGGCTGCAAGGTAGGACAAGGTAAAGGTTTTGCCGCTGCCGGGAACTGCTGCAATACCCATCAGCCCGCCGTCGTATTCTTCGATGATTTTGCGTTGCGCTTCACGAAATTGCATTGCCATATGCCTGTAAGATATGATTGAAAATTTTCAGCAACGGGCCGCGCTGTTCAAAGCCCTGTTCGCCTAAATCGGCAAACCCCAGATACACATGCTTACGACAGCGCCGCGCCAATCCCAGTACCAATTTTCGCAGGCGTTCGCGCTCGGCTTCGGTTTCCATGTCATCTGTCCATGCCAATTCACGCGGATAGCTCCGATGCAGCACATAGGGATGGGTAATGGGCTGGTCGAGCCGTTCCGACCACGCATTCGCGCCCACATCCAGCCAGAGTTGGTAGTCTACAAAACGATTCCGCATGAGAAAAGTATAGGCCGGGGCTACAAAAACCGCATTCTTGAAATATTCATCCTGCCAACTGGCAAAATGTGTGCCTGCCAGCACCCCATCCCCAACCAATTCAGCATAACGGTGGGTGACATCCGCCCATGTTTTGACTTCCATTTCGGCGTTTTGCGGATTGACCACTGCACGGAAATTGCGGGCAGATTCGATGAGTTCAGAGACCACCCGCCCGGCTTCCAGATTCACATGAAAACGGTAGCCCGGCTGGGCAAGAAAATCGAACATGGCCTGCATGAAAAAGTCCGGCGGGATGTCGAGGGCATTGTGTCGAAATTCGTTTAAACGCCGTCGGAGTTTTTCATAGCGTTCGCCCACGACAAACGTGAGGCGCTGCTGCATGGTCAGGTTGATGGTGTCGAATGAGCCAAGTTCATCTTGATTGGGGCGGTAAACGACCTGCATCAGCAGTTCGGCGCGAATCGGGTCAAGGCCGTCAATGAGCTGAACAAATGCCCGTGCCACGTCATTTTTATTTGGTTTGATAGGCGCATCGGGATAGGCTAGTGCGAGCAGTACCAGCATGGCTTGGGCAACGGGTTCATCGCGGATAGCGCGGGAAGGACGATGGGAGACAAACGGCACGCCCGCCGCCTGCAAGCGATTAAAAATGGTAAACCGCAACGAATCACCTAAATAGGGTGCGAGTATGACAATTTCACGCGGTTCGACTCCGCTTTGCACCAGCGCAACAGCACGGTCAACGGCGGCATCGATCATCTGGGGATAAAACATTGGTGTCTGGTCTGTACCAATAGCGGGTAAAATTGTGAAGGCTTCCATTACATGAGATAGCTTTGCTATATTTATATAATTGGATGAGTCGTCAAATGCCATCTCAAACGCCTTAGCCAACTCCTTGATAGGTTCTTCGTGGTTTATAAGTTCGCTATGATACTCAACTTCATCGCATCGAGATTTGAAATCATTTGCTAAATGAGGTGATGCAGATGAAGCTGCTCCTAAAAAGATGCGATACCCGCCGTCTTTATCAAATACAAGGCAAGCATCTTTTAAGGTAGGCCATAGAAAATCGACGAAATCGAACATGACGGGGAAATTTTCTTCCAAGTTGTCGGCAATCAGGTAGCGGTAGGTATTTTTGACCTGCTGCGCGTAGTCGGCATCCTGTGCCAGCAGTTTCATATACAACTCGACTTGGAGGGAAAAATCTAGGAGCAGATTTTCTTGGCAGTATTTCTGAAAATCGGCGGCAATATCGGTGGTGGTACGGTAAACCCGCAGCCGACTCGAATGCCCAATCCATGCGCTCGATAAACGGTCTACGACTTCATCGAGGGGAAAGCCGTTGATGACTGCTTTGGCAAGGGTATCGAGGGTTTGGGCGACAATCCGCGAACGTTCCACGCTCACCCCTTCATAGAGTCCGGCGTGCATGGCAGGTTCAACAAAGCGTACCATATAGTATTGCGCGGTTTCAACATTCAGAAAAATGGGTTCGCGTCCATCCCATTGGGCATTGAGATGTCCGGCAATGGCGGCCCATCGGTCAGACAATGCCCGCCGCGCCAACCCGCCTAATGTCACAATGCGAACCCCTGCCGTGTTGGGCAAAGAAGAGTCATTTAATGCACGGAAATAGGGTATTCCCAAGGTACGCTGAGAAATCAGCACCAGAATCTCATGGGCAGGAACACCCTCGTCCAGCCAATTCATGAGATGTGAAATCGCCAGCGTGGTCTTGCCTGTCCCCGCTGCCCCTTCAATGAAGCGCGCCATTGGTTATTCCTTTGCTGAGTTTTTGAGGGCGGTAATGACGGCGGTTATCAGTTCTGCGTCCATCAAACCGATGGGAGCATACCCATGATAGTGATGGGGTTTTTCCCCCTGAAGATGAGCGTACCATGCCTGTCCATGAAATTCGACACTGCGAATATCGCTCAGGCGGTGCGAACGATCCCGGCGCTGCCCCAAGAGATGGATTTTGGTATCTGTAACATAAAATTTGCCTGTGTCGAGCAGGTTGGCGTTGGGGGTGCGCGAAAGCAAACCCGTTTGTTTGGTTTCGTTGTAGGTGATGGAAGGAATTTCCAGATACACCCACTCAATGGGACTCATTAACGGTGGTGGGGGCGAAAGCCGATGCGGTTTGAGCCAGCTTAAATCGCCCTCCCGTGTTTGTTCCAAGCGTTTGCGGTGGACGTAAATTTCAGTGCTGAATTCCAGCGCTTGTTCGGCTTCAATCCACCCCGCGTTGATAAACACCAGCGCGGCATGATAATTGGGTGGTTGAATTTTGCGGTATTTGATGCGCCAATAGTCCGGGCGTTCCTCGTTCCAATCCAAAAAAGCGCTGGATTGGCAGTTGGAACATTCCAGAATGGGCGAATCGCTCCCAAAACTCAAAAAACGCCGTCCTTCCAAAAGAGAGGTCGTCCCTTCGGTGTGGCAAATTAAACATCCAACAAGCGGTGGCGGCGATTGGTCGGTCATGCGTGTTTCGGTAGTAAAAATCCCATACGTTCTTTGACCGTTTTTAGCGTATGGTTGGCAACGGAACGGGCTTTGTCGGCTCCTTGAGCCAACACCTGGTCAATATACATTTTATCGCTGGTGAGTTTGTGATATTCCTCGCGTACCGGGTTTAATCCCTCGATGACGGCTTCCGCAACTCGTTTTTTCAAGTCGCCGTAGCCCTTGCCCGCAAATTCGTTTTCGATGGCGGGTTTATCCAGTTGGGTAAAAGCCTGATAAATCGTCAGCAGATTGTTGACCCCTGCCCGTTCTGCGTCCTCTGAAAACTTGATTTCGCCATGCGAATCGGTGACAGCGCGTTTGAATTTTTTGAGGATGACATCGGGTTCATCAAGAATCGCCACCGCATGAAATTGTGAATCGGTGCTTTTGCTCATTTTGGCGGACGGTGTGTCTAACCCCATGATTCGCGCCCCTTGTGGCGGATTCATGACGGCGGGCAGGACAAAGGTTTCGCCGAAGGTGCTGTTAAAACGGGTGGCAATATCGCGGGTCAGTTCGACGTGTTGTTTCTGGTCTTCGCCCACCGGCACAAATTCTGCCTGATACAGCAAAATATCTGCTGCTTGCAGGACAGGGTAATTGAGCAGACCCGCATAAATTGCGTCGTCCGCGCTGAATTTAGCCGATTTATCTTTGAACTGGGTCATGCGGTACAACCAACCGAGCGAGGTAATGCAGTTTAATAACCAGCCAAGTTCGGCGTGGGCGGTGACGTGCGATTGCACAAAAACCGTGGCATCGGTTAAGCCAGAAGCCAGATAAATCGCGGCAATTTCGCGGGTTTTTTCGGCCAGTTCCGCCGGGTTGTGCGGCACAGTGATGGCATGTAAATCGACCACACAGTAAAACGCATCAAATTCGGATTGTTTGTCCACCCACTGTTTAATTGCGCCAATATAATTGCCAAGATGTAAGTTGCCTGAGGGTTGAATACCTGAGAGGACACGGTGTTTTTTGGTGGTCATAAACTACCTTAGTTGTGAATGAATAGGTTCATTGTACCATTGGCAAATCACCCCATGCAACAGCTATAATCGTGTGGAAAAAGCGGAAGAATCTGATGGCACTTTCCTATCTACAAGCACGGCGTGGCTACTTAACATGGTATGAACTTTTCCTCTCTCCCCTTGCCAAAGAGGACAGCGCCTCCCTGCTGGAATTGATGGAACGGCGGGCGGAAGGGTTTAGCTTTGCTTCGGAAGAATTGACGGCAGCAACCCATCCATATCTGCGGGCGGAACTGCATGAAGAACGGATTGCGGCGGTGGACAGCCTGCTGCACCAGATTGAAGGTGACCTTGAAATTGCCAATACACTGTGGAGCATTCTTGTCACGTTGGGGAATGAACCGGCGGCTGACTTTGACCGTTTGATGCCCCCGATTATCAAAAACCCGCGTCTGGAAAGTACCTATCATCGGATTCGCAGCCAGATTCCCGGCAAAATGGAGCAAACTGCCCGTTACTATCAGGGGGTAGTATATCAATTGCCTTTACAGCGACCTGCCCCGCTTGAAGAAGCCGTTGCGAATTTATTGTATGAAATTGAGGATGCGGTTACAGTGATTCAAGACCGCACTGCCAGCGTGAGCAACCGCCTGATCAGCTATCTCATTTCTCAGGGTAAATCCCAATGGAAAGAGGTCTTGGCGGGGATTGAAATTCTGCAAGGAACACAAAAAGCCGGCAATATTGGCTGGGGTTTTGAGGATAAAGTTCGCCCCGAACTCGGCGGGATAGCCGGGGTTTTGCGGAATATTCTCATCAATATGGTGGAAAAAATTCTGCTGGTGGTCGAGAAAAATGATTTAGTCCGCTATGTGATGGCGGATTGGTTGGATGACATCCGCGAGGCCACCCCGCAAGATAGCCAGCGAATTCTCCAGCGACACATTGACCATCTGTATCAAATTGAAACTTTACGCAATAAGGAACTTCCCATCTGGCTCAAAGATGCCGTAGATGTCTCGCGGGTGCATGACTGTGCTGACCATATCATGAAACTAGGGGATAATTATGAACGCTTGGCTTTGCAACTCAAGCGCTTGGGGATTCTGGTGAGTGCGAATCCACTTTTTCATCATGCGTCGCTGCAAAGCGCCGGATTTGCGCTTCAGGTCGGCTTGATTGGTACGCTGGTTTTTGCCGGGTATGACCATCTGGACGAAGGTAGCCGCGCTCTGAATATTACCGAAGGCATCCGTGAATATCTGATCAACCACCTGCCTGTCTCGACTGAAACCCATGCGCTGGCGGAAAATATTAAAGCGAATTCCATCCGTGAGCCGATTGTTCCGGCATAGGTGTGCTTAGGGTAATTTATCTACGGCTTCAGGCTGGTAAAAAGTGGGGGTCATGCCCGCAGACCGATAAAGCGCTTGGCGCGTTTCGGCAAGTTTTTCTAGCAGGCGAACAGTGGTGCTTGCCCCGTGTGTGGACTGGTAGCTGGCCTGAATTCTGGCGGCGTTTTCCCGAAAAGTAGGATTATAAAGCACTTGGTCAATCGCTTTTTGGAGATTTTTCGGCGTTATGTGGTGCAAATTCAGGCGAATCCCCGCGCCTGTGTATTTCACCCGCCCCGCCGACTCCGGTTGATCCCCCGTGATGGGAACAACGATGAGGGGTTTCCCGAAATAAAGACTTTCCGTGACCGTATTATTGCCGCCATGACTGATGACTGCATCGATACGGGGCAAAAGCTGGCGTTGGGGGACGAAATCTTGCAGCAGAATGTTCTCCGGTACACTCCCAAATTGGGTTAAATCTCCCCCCTTCCCCACCGCTAACACCGCTTTCCAATCGGCATTGTGAGCCAGCTGAATGACAGTTTCAAAAACTCGGCGAACTTTGACAATCGTTCCCATCGAGACAAACAGGGTGGGTCGGGTGTCTTTTTCCAGCCATGCCCAATCAAAAGAAAGATTCGTGTTGTCTTCGCGCAGCAGCGGCCCAACATAGACGACTTGCGGGGGTAAATCGGAACGGGGATATTCATAGGCTTCGGTGGTGGGAACAAGGAATAAATTTGGCGAGGCTTCAAACATGGGAAATTTTAATGCTTTGAGGCCGTAAGATTTTCTGACCTTGTTGACGATGTGATCATCCAGCGCGAGATATTGACGGCTGCCCCAGCGTAAAAAAGGCCATAAAAAACGTTCCGGGTGAAGTGGCGGCTGCCAATCCATGCGGCTACCAAAGACGGGGGTATCTTGGCTGGGAAGCGCATTGACGATGGCACAGAGTGTCGCATAGGGAACATGGCAGACTTCTGCTGCGATTGCCCCTGCATAAAAATTGTAATCTGTTAAAATCACATCAGGCTGGGTTTGCTGTACAATGGCGATAAGCTGGGCGGTGAGATCAGGCAACATCGCAAAAAATCCAGCTTGTGGCCTATCCCAGAGTAAACGCGGGAAATAGGGCAAAGGACGGCTGAACGAGGCCAGAATTTGGTCGTAAGCCTGCGGGGGATAGTGCAGGGCAGAAAAATGAACATTGATAGAGGAAACATCCGCTTTGTACTGCTCACCTGTGACAAATATGACTTCATGGTGTTTATCTAACAACGCCACAGCGACAGCCATCATGGGGTTGATGTGTCCGGCAGCAGGCAAAGTTGCCAGCAGTACACGCATGAGAAATTATCCTTTCATACAGAGGTCACGCTTATGATGATGAGTAATCTTACTGGAATTACGCTCGGAAATCGCTACCGATTTGAAGCCTTAATCGGAGAAGGAACTTTTGCCCGTGTTTATCGGGTGTATGACCTCAAGCGGGGGGTTGATTTGGCAGCCAAGGTGCTGCGGAGCGATGTTGCCCACGAAGCCACCTTCATTGAACGCTTTCGCCGGGAGGCGCAGGTGCTGGCACGTTTGCAGCATCCACATATTGTCCGTTTTTATGATGTCGTGGAGATGGACAACCATGTGTTCATCCTGATGGACTTCATTGACGGCACCACCTTGCACAGCCATTTGTATCATCTGAATCGGCCTCTGAATGTGCGCGAAACGCTGCAATTTCTCAAACCGATGAGTACCGCGCTAACCTTTGCTCATGGCGAGAATATCATTCATCGGGACATTAAACCGGGTAACATTCTGTTGTCTAAAACCGGTCAGGTGTATGTCACGGATTTCGGCATTGCCCGGTTACTGGATGATGCCGGGTCATTAACACAGGGGATGTCCATTGGCACACCCTTGTATATGGCTCCAGAGCAGATTCTGGCGCAACCGATTACCATTGCGACGGATGTGTACGCTATGGGGGTGTTGTTGTATCGGATGCTGACGGGCGAAGTGCCGTTTTCGGGGAAATCGCCCCAAGCGACAGGCGAAACTGCCGCCGAACGGGTTGCCTATGAGCATGTCAATTTGCCGCCCACCCGCCCAAGTCAGATGAATCCGGCGCTGTCGCAAGCGGTGGATGAAGTCCTTTTGGCGGCGATGCGGAAAGATCCCAAAACCCGTTACCCCTCTGTGGTGGCGCTGCATGATGCACTGGCTGAAACGGTGGGGGCAACTCCGGCAGGGATTGATCCTGTCGAAATGAGCGCGGGAACGGTGTCCCCTCCCACCCGCCCACCGGAATGGTCACAGGCAATGGGAAAGGTGGAAGACCAATATCGGACCCTGGATCCGGGTCAACCGACGAACCCCCAACAACCTTCTGTGCCAGTTGCTCCTCCCGCGCCGCCTGCCGCCGGAACAGCCGCAACGTTGCCGGGTATCCCACAACCCCAGCATCCGGCATCGCAACCGACACTACAGGGGCAGCCACCCGCGATTCCTGCGCCTGCTTACCCCCCCACCCGCCCCAATACACCGCCGGCGCGTTCCACACAACCGCATATGCAAGCCGTCCCGCCACAAGCACCCCCCTATTCTCCCTATGACCCACAGAGTCCCTATAATACGCAAAATCTCCAACCGGAATATGAAACTTCATCCTCTGTTCTGGATACTTCCCAGCCGTGGTTCTGGGTCGTGGCAGGGTTAGGGGCGTTGTTCGTCATCGGGATTTGTATTGGTGCGCTGGTACTTGGACTGAGCATTTTCTCCAATGGAAATGAGGATGAAAACCCGACGGCGCGACCCGGTACCAGTGTAGCGGGGGGTGTTGGGGTAAATACTGACCGTGTGTTTATCTATGCAGGGTTGAGTGGTGGGAATCTGGATATTTTCCGCGCCAATATTGATGGCACAGGTGTCACCCGTTTGACCACTGCCACAACGAATGAGAGTGTGCCGAAATATTCTCCCGATGGGCTGCAAATTGCCTATCATGCCTATCAGGGAACCAACGGCGCGGCGGACATCTGGTTGATGAGCGCCACCGGGGGCAATCCCCGGCGTTTGACCACCTCCAACGCCGATGAACGCAATGTTACATGGTCGCCGGACGGAACGAAGATTGCCTACGAAAGCAACGAAACAGGCAAATACAACATTTACATTTACGACCTGACGACCAACCAAGCGACCAACCTTACCAAGTCGAATTTTAATGACCGTGCGCCCGCTTGGTCACCGGATGGGGGACGGATTGCCTTCCATTCTGACCAGAACGGCGGCAACGAAATTTTCCTGATTAAAACCGATGGAACAGGGCGGATTGATGTCACAGAAGGGCAATGGCAAGAAGCTGTCTATCCTGATTGGGTGTTTGATGCGGGACGGTTGGTGTTCCACGCTGGCACCCCCGGCGATTATCAACTGTACGCGATTAACCCGGATGCAGGCGGCTTTCAAAACCTGATTGCCCAAGAAAATAACTATCGGAATGCGAGTTGGGCAACGCAAGGTGTACGCCTGCTGTATGTCGGTGGGACAGATTCTGCCCCTGAGGTTTTCTTGACGGATTTCACCACCGGACGCACCACCCGTGTGATTGGCAACGCCTTTTTCCCGGATTGGTCGCCGTAAGCCGATTTTTTCCAAACTTCAATAGGGGATTTTGCACAGAAATTCCCTATTTTCCTCACTATTTTTTGACCAATGCTCTTAAAGGTGTAATAATAGGAGACCAATGGAAAAAAGTTATTTTTCGGAGGAATGATCCTATGGCGAGTGTGACTTATCGCCGCGTTTTTAAACGTTACACCCCAGAAGTAACCATTATTAACGACCTCAATATTGATATTGCGGACGGGGAATTTCTGGTTTTTGTCGGGCCGTCCGGGTGCGGTAAATCCACCAGTCTACGGATGTTGGCAGGGTTAGAAGAAATCACTGACGGTGAAATCCTCATTGGAGACCGCGTGGTCAACAATGTTGCGCCGAAAGACCGCGATATTGCGATGGTGTTCCAGAGCTATGCGCTGTATCCTCATATGACGGTGTATGACAATATGGCGTTTGGCCTCAAGCTGCGCCGTACCCCCAAACAAATTATTGACGAACGGGTGCGTGAAGCAGCCAAGAGTTTGGACATTGCTCACCTGCTGGATCGTCGTCCCCGTCAGCTTTCGGGTGGTCAGCGTCAACGTGTGGCGTTGGGACGTGCCATTGTGCGTGAACCATCGGTGTTCTTGCTCGACGAACCCCTCTCCAACCTTGACGCAAAACTCCGTGTCGAAGCGCGTGCGTTCATCAGCCGTCTGCACCAGCGTTTGGGAACGACCTTTATCTATGTGACCCACGACCAAGTGGAAGCGCTGACGATGGGAACACGGATTGCGGTACTGTCGAGTGGCTATCTCCAGCAGATTGACTCGCCTTCCAAACTCTACTCCTACCCCGATAATGTATTTGTGGCAGGCTTCATTGGCAGCCCGTCCATGAACTTCTTTAACAGCAAAGTGGTTGAGGATGGTGGTAAATTGATGCTGGATGCGGGTACATTCCGTATTCCCGCCCCGCCAGACCGTGAACACCTGCTCAGGGCATATGTTGGCAAAGATGTCATCATGGGTGTCCGTCCAGAAGACATTCACCACCCGACATACCAACCTGCGGACATTCAAGCGGCCTCACTGGAAGCAATTGTGGACGTGATTGAACTCATGGGCAACGAAAAAATCGTTTACATGAGCTTTGAGAACAGCAACCAGTCGTTCCTTGCCCGCATGGATCCGCGTTCGGATGTGCATTTGGGTGCCAAAACTGGCGCGGTCATCAATTTGAGCAATGTGCATGTGTTCGACTCGGCAACCGAAGTGGTTATCCGTGACACTCCTGCTCCCAGCGAAGATGCCAAACGTGCAGCGCTGGCTTACAAAGGCGGGAAACCGCACTAAGGCACACAAAGAAAAACGCAAGATAAAAATGTAAAGCACGGGGTCATCCAGCCCCGTGTTTTTTTTCTAACAAATTTCTCGGTACAATCGTGCCTATGAAAAGGGATTGATGGCGATGGATTCTATGGTGGTGGGATTGGTGGAGGCCCTTAGGCGGGCAATTGGGGATTCTCAAGTCAATTTTGATACCCTGACCCGTGTATTGTATAGCACGGATGCTAGCAATTATCAGATCATGCCCGTGGGGGTGACGTTTCCGCGCCATGCGGATGATGTGGTTGCCATTCATCAAATTGCTTCCCAGCATAAAATTCCGGTGCTGCCGCGTGGCGGGGGAACAGCGCTCGCGGGACAAAGCGTTGGCGAAGCCATCATCATGGATTTCAGCCGTCATATGCGTCGGGTACGAAGTATCAATGCCGATGCTAAAACGGTGATGATTGAACCCGGTTTGGTGCTGGATCACCTCAATCGGCAGGTGAAACCCCTCAACCTCATGTATGGGCCAGATCCGGCAAGCTCAGCAAGTGCCACCCTTGGCGGTTGCATTGGTAATAATTCGACGGGTTCTCACAGTATTTTGTATGGCATGACGAATGACCATGTGCGCCGTTTGGAAGTGGTTTTTGCTGATGGACAGCGAACATGGCTGGATGCAAATACGGAATTTTTAAACACCCTTCGCAGTAAAATGACTAACTTGGTCACACAATATCAGGACGATATTCAAAATAATTTTCCTCAAACATGGCGCACCTGCGCGGGATATGCGCTGAATCGGCTTGACCCCCACGCCATCGATTTAACGCAATTGCTGGTGGGGTCAGAAGGCACACTGGCGACGGTGGTACAGGCTGAATTGGCGCTGGTGGATATTCCCAGAATGAAACGACTGGCACTGGTACATTTTGATTCGCTGCGAGCCTCGCTGGAAATTGTCCCCGCCGTCTTAGAAACCCACCCGGCGGCGGTAGAGATGATTGACCGTCCCTTGTTGGATTTAACCCGCCAGCACAGTGATTACCGTTCGCTGCTCACCTTCGTGGAGGGGGATCCAGCCGCTTTGCTCATTGTCGAATATTACGGCGAATCGGAAACCGAACTCGACACTCAGATGCAAATGCTGCGGCATAGCCTGAAAAATGCCACGCATACAGGCAATGTTACCTATGCCGTTTCCGCGAAAGAACAAGCAAATGTGTGGGCAGTACGCAAAGCCGGCTTGGGGTTGTTGAGTAGCGCACGCGGCAACGCCAAACCCCTGTCATTCATTGAAGATGCGGCAGTCCCCGTCGAACATCTGGCGGATTATATTGATGAAGTTGTCGGTGCAATTGATGACGCGGGGACAACCTTCGGGATTTATGCCCATGCCAGCGCGGGTTGTTTGCATATCAGCCCGATGATTGACTTAAAATCGGAACAAGGGTTGCGCCAGTACCGCCAGATTGCCGACGGCGTGATTCGGCTGGTGAAAAAATACAATGGTACAAGCAGTGGCGAACACGGCGAAGGTTTGGTACGTAGCGAGTTTAGCGCACAAATTTTTGGTCAGAATCTGGTCACGGCTTTTCAGGCAGTCAAACACGCCTTTGACCCGGATGGCTTGATGAATCCGGGAAAGATTGTGCATCCCAAACATCCAATGGATGACCCCGCGATTTTGCGCTATAACCCGGCCTATGAAGTCATCCCGGTAAAAACGCGCTATGATTGGTCGGCTGATTTTGGTTTGAGTGGTGCGGCAGAAATGTGCAATGGTGCGGGGGTGTGCCGCAAAGAAGGAACGGGTACGATGTGTCCCTCCTACATGGCGACGCAGGATGAAGCCCACGCCACACGTGGACGCGCCAATGCACTCCGACAAGCGATGGCAGGACGGGTGCCGGAAGGAATCGCCAGCCCTGATGTTCATGCGGTGTATGATTTGTGCCTGTCCTGCAAAGCGTGTAAAGCGGAGTGTCCTTCGGCGGTGGATGTGGCCCAGATGAAAGCCGAATTTCTGGCGCTGTATCATGATGTGCATGGGATTCCCTTGAAATCGCGGGTGTTTGCCAATATTCATCGGCTGAATGCCCTAGGAAGTATTTTCCCCACCTTCAGCAATTTTATGCTGAACATTCCCCTTACCCACTGGATTTTCCGTCAATTGGATATTCCTACCGAACGCCCGCTGCCCCTGCTGGCGAAAAAACGCTTTTCGCACCAAGCGACAGGTAAACTCCCCGCCGCAGTTACGCTGATTGTGGATACCTTTACCGAATTTAATCACCCTGAAATTGGTCTGGCGTTGATGCAAGTGGTGGAAAAACTTGGTGTGAATTTGCGGGTAATGCGTCTGCCGAATCAGGGATGTTGTGGTCGTCCAGCCATTTCTAAAGGGCTGCTGGATGAAGCAAAATCTATGGCAAATGCGAATATTGCTCAACTCAAAGACCTTGCAGGCACATTTATTTTTCTTGAACCCAGTTGCCTATCCGCGTTTATCGATGATTATCTGACACTGGTTGACCCCGCCCTGCAATCGGCGGCAAAATCGGTGGCGGAGCGTTGTATGATGGCGGAAATATGGCTAGTGCAACATATGAATTCGAGCCAATTAAAGTGGGACAACCACCCCCGTCGCATTTTGCTGCATGGACACTGCCACCAGAAAGCCCTGTGGGGAACCTCCGCCACCCTTGATTTATTACGAGCTATTCCCCATGCAGACATTTCTGAAATTGATTCGGGGTGCTGTGGCGTGGCGGGCAGCTTTGGCTATGAGCATTATGAATTGTCCCTGAAAATCGCCAACCAACGGTTGTTGCCTGCTCTTGCGGCAGAACCGAATGCCCTAGTAGCTGCCCCCGGCACCTCCTGTCGCACGCAGATTAGCGAAGCCGGCTACCCCGTCTGGCATCCGATTGAAATTGTGGCACAGGCGTTAAAATGAAACGATTTTTTCTGCTAGTCATTTTTTTGCTAGGCATCGTTCAAACTGCCCCTTCCCCACTTGTGGCTAGGCCAATGTTGCAAACGGGACTCGCGCAGCAGGCCAACGGAGTCCCGTTAGAGGCGGTACGCGATTATACAGGTATCACAACATGGCACAGCGCCGGATATACAGGCGAAGGGGTGCGAGTTGGCATTATTGACCGGGGGTTTGCAGGCATTAGCCAAGTCACGACAGATGTTACCTTCCCCGACACCGCCGATAGAACCCTCATTGAAAATGCGTATACGGATCATGGCACCTTGATTTATCAGGTGTTGGCAGATGGTGCGCCTAACGCCGAGTATTTTCTATTCCAATTGAGTCCCAATGGCAAAAATATTACGGATGCCGTGGATTGGCTACTGGGGCAAGAAGTTGATGTGGTGGTCTATGCGGTCACAGTGCTGGAAGTACCCTTTAACGGAGACAACCATCAAAGCCGTGAAATGTCCCGTCTTGCGCTGAATGATGTGGTGGTGGTGGTGGCCGCCGGCAATTACGGCTTGAGCTACGCGACAGATACGTATGTAGATAACGATGGCGATGGCTGGCACGAATTTCAATGGGGTTATGAATCCATGTGGGCAGCGCCGATTTTCACCAGTCAATTCGGAGAATCACATCTGCGCTGGCAAGATATTTATACGAGCGCCCAAATTGACCTCGATTTGTACGTGATTGATAGCGATGGACAAACTGTTTTAGAAGCAGCAACCACCGTCCAACAAGGCGGTGCAGCGGATTGGCCTTACGAAGATGTGTTTTACCCCACTACTTCCGGCGTGCCGATTTATATTGGGGTGCGGGCAAAAATTCCCGGCACGATTCCCGATGGCACGATTTTTCATTTGTATGTCGAAGAAACCACACTCGGCGATCCCGATTTGCTTGGTTCGATCACCGCGCCGGGGGATAGTCCAAATGTGCTGACGGTGGGCGCAATTGAAGCCAATGAAGCCCTGTGGCAGCGCAGCAGTCGCGGGCCCACATGGGATGGACGCATCAAGCCGGATTTGGTTGCCCCGACCCGACTGCAACTCACCCCCGAAATCATTTTTTTAGGCACCAGCGCCAGCACTCCCCTTGTCGGAGCAAGTGCGGCGTTGGTACGCCAAGCCTACCCTGAATGGACAGAACGGCAGGTGCGTGAATTTCTGCTGCTGAATGCCCAGGATTTAGGGGATTCTGGCGCAGATAATTTGTTTGGCTATGGGCGTTTGTGGTTGCCCCCACCGCAGTAGCCTAAAAAATTGGCTTGCTGTAAAATGAAGCGAAAAATAAATAGTGCTACAAGACCCTATGACTCAGTTACCGTCCCATGATATGGATACTCTCCGCGTCCTGCTCCAAGAAAAAGAGCAGCAGGTTGCCGCTTTGCAATCCGAAGTTGCCAAACTCAATGAACAGGTGGATGAACTGAATTTCATCCGCAATGCTGACCGCGAACTCTCCTCCCGCCTAGACCCGAATCGGGTCGTAAATCTGGCTCTGGATTGGGCCATGCGCCGTACTGGAGCAGATGCGGGAGCAGTGTTTACCCTTAACCCCACCACAGGTGAATTAGAAATTAAGGATTCTGTCGGGTTCCCCCGTGATATTTTGAAGGATGAAAAACTCCCCTGGTCTGCCACCCAAGGCATCATCGGGCGCAGTCTGCGGGAACGTACCACACAATTAGTTGAGAATGTCCATCGGGAGGAAGATTATATTGCCATCCTGCCGCAAACCGTGACGAAATTGGTCGTGCCTTTAATTTCTAATCGGATTTTGGTCGGCGCAATTTCGCTTGAGAGCAAGGTCGAAGGACGTTTTGAAAAAGATGCGGTGGGATTCGTGGAACGCATTGCGGGTATCACTGCAGTGGCGCTGGACAATGCCCAATTGCTCGAACGCACTGAGCAAATGGCCGATGATATGTCGCTGATTAACAACGCCGGGCGCACGATTTCTGCCTCATTAGAATGGGATCAAGCTATTCAAAGTATCGCTCAAGCCTTGGCGCTCGCGGTCAATGGAACAGGCTCATTGGTCTATTCCTATAACAATGATACGCTGCGAGCAGAATTGCAATCCTCCTATACGGTAAATACAGCCGCTTCCTCAGCGCATGAAAATCTGCCAGTGGTCGGTTCATTCTGGGATTTAAGCCGTTTTCCCCGCATCCGCCAAGCGGTGAGCAACAATCATCTCATTGCTTTATATCCAGATTCCACCACCGATTTAGAAGAAACCCAATGGCTCAGAGAAATCGGCACCAAAGCAGCCGCCATCACCCCTCTGACCGCTCAGGGTCAGGTTGTGGGGATTGCTGTCCTGTTAAAATCTCGCCCACCCTACCGCTATGCGACTTCTGAAATTTTCGTAGCAGAATCCTTAGCCTCGCAAGCGGCGGCGGTACTGCGTCAGGCGATGCTCTATTCCGAAATTTCCGCGTTGGAAAACTTAAAGTCAGAAATGATTCGGATGGCCTCGCATGACTTACGCGCTCCTATTGCCAACGCCACCGGCTATCTGGAGTTGCTGGATATGGAATTGGTGGAGGCCAAAACACCGGATATTGACTCCTTCATGGACAGTATTCGGCGCAGTTTGAAAATGATGGATAATCTGGTGGATAATTTGCTGACATTAGAACGGGTTGAAAGTCAGCGCAACCAGCCGTGGGAAACTTTGCAATTTGATGAAATCCTCAGCAACACCTATGACGAGCATCTTCCTGCCGCCAACCTCAAAAAACACACCATGTCCCTGAACATTATAGAAGGTACATATACCATTCGCGGGCATAAAACGCAGTTGCAGCAGGCCATTTCTAATCTCATCGGGAATGGGATTAAATACACCCCCGATCATGGCACAGTGCAAGTCAAATTAGACATTGAGGAAAATAAGCGGCTGCATTTCATGGTTATTGATAATGGCTATGGCATTCCCGAAGACCGCCAGAGTCGTATTTTCCAGCGTTTTTATCGTGCCAAACAACCCGGCACAGAACATATTAGCGGAACGGGCTTGGGCTTAAGTCTGGTGAAAACTGTCATCGAACGACATGGCGGGGAGATTTATTTTGTCAGCCGTGAAGGGGAAGGCAGCCGCTTCGGTTTCCGCCTTCCCCTCTCTATCTAGCCTTAGAGAATTTCGACAATCATTGCCCCTGTCACCGAGGGCATGGCAGCATGAGCGCGTGCGCCAATTCCTGCCTGTTCGTAGAAGGCAACCAGCGTATGATTAACGGCTTCAGCATCGGTCATACTCAGGCATAAAGAACACAGGGTTGGGCCGCTGCCGCTAATGACCGTGGCAAGTGCGCCTGCATGTTCTGCTAATTCTCTGGCCTCTTTCATGCGGGGAATCAAATTAGCTCTGGCGGGTTCAACAACCGTATCATGCTGCATGGAACGCGCTAGCAGGTGGATATTCCCCACATGAAGCGCGTGAACCAATTCCGCCACCACCCCTGTTTGATGCACCATCGCTTTGAGAGGAATATCTTTGGGCAAAACAGCCCGTGCCTGTGCGGTAGGAACTTCAACATTCGGGGTGACTAAAGAGAGGTATAGCCCATCGGGAATGGGTAAACGGTGAATTTCGGCGGGAGTATTGCCGGTGATTAAAACAATACCCCCTAACAGAGATGGGGCAACATTATCCGCGTGACGACCACTGACCGCTTCTTCAGCGTCAAGTACCGCCGGAAGCAAATCTTCTCTGGTGAGCGGTTCACTAAAGAGTGCATTGGTGGCTACTGCTGCCGCAACCGCACTCGCTGCGCTGCTGCCTAACCCACTGGCAAGTGGCAACCCTTTTTCCAGCCACAAGCGGATTCCTTCTGTGGCATGGATTCGATTGAGAACACTCTGCGCGGCAATAGCAGCCGTGTTTTTGCTAGCTTCACGGGGCAAACGTCCTTCATCCCCTTGAATATCTACAATCTGTACACCGGGTTCGGATGTTTTTTCGACAATGGCGTAATCCCCTAACCCCTCAACGGCCATGCCAAGAATATCAAAGCCGACTCCTAAATTGGCAACAGTGGCAGGTGCAAATGCTTTGACTCGTTTTCCCATAACTTAAATCTTTTCTAAGGCTTGTTTTAAATCCGCGA
Organism: uncultured Anaerolineae bacterium; assembly: GCA_964639245.1. Classification (GTDB taxonomy): domain Bacteria; phylum Chloroflexota; class Anaerolineae; order Aggregatilineales; family J027; genus SB15. The sequence continues at coordinate 649,454 of CAZXCU010000002.1, read as the reverse complement.
TTAAATCGTCTGCGTCTTCAATCCCGACCGCCATGCGTACAAGACTGTCGCTAATGCCAATCGCAGCACGGTCTTCGGATTCCATCTCATAATACGACATGATGGCGGGTTGCTCAATCAAGCTTTCCACCCCCCCCAGACTCGGTGCAATGTAGGGGATGGTCACAGCATCAATAAATTGCCCGGTGGTGGTGAAATCGGCATTGACTTCAAAGCTGACCACGCCGCCAAAACCCGTCATTTGTTTTTTGGCAATAGCATGGTCAGGGTGCGATTCTAAACCGGGATACCACACCTGCTTGATTTTGGGATGGGCTTCTAAAAATCGGCTGATGGCAAGCGCGCTGGCGTTTTGCCGTTCTACCCGCAGCGCCAGAGTCCGCAATCCCCGTTCCAGCAAAAAGGCGGTATGGGGTGAAACCAATGCCCCCAACACCCCCTGAGCATCCCGCAGTGCTGCCATCCGCTCTTTGGAACCGACCACTGCCCCACACAAAATATCATGGTGTCCACCGAGATATTTTGTGCCACTGTGGACAATGTAATCAATCCCGTAGCAATAGGGCTGCTGGTTGATAGGTGTACCGAAAGTGCTGTCAATCATCGTGCGGATTTTATGGCGTTTGCCGATGTCCGCCAGCCGTTCAAAATCTGCAATTCGCAAATAGGGATTGGTGGGACTTTCTGAGATGATAAACCGTGTCCGTTGGGGGTCAATCGCTTGCTCAAGGGCATCGTAATTACCCATTGGAACGGTGGTTGTTTCAATCCCCAAGCGTAGGAGAAAGGTATTGCAAAATTGACGGGTGCGCCGATAGCAGTCATCCGTCATGATGATGTGTGTGTTGGTGGGCAAACTGGCAAGTAAAATGCTGGTGATGGCTGCCATGCCAGATGAATACAAAACCGCGTCTTCCCCGCCTTCCAACGCCGCAATTTTTTTCTCGACTGCCATCACGGTTGGATTGCCGTAGCGCCCATATTCCTCACGCCCATTTGTTTTTCCCTGCCAAATTTTCTCGTGCATGAAATTGGTCAGGTCTTGGGTATCTCGAAAAGTATAGGTAGCGCTTTGTACAATCGGGGTAGTGAGCGAATGGGATGCTTTCTCACGCTCCACGCCCCCATGTACCGAGCGGGTGCTGTGTCCGTTTGGTTGGGTCAACGCTGAATTTCCCTTGCAAGAACAAAAATGACTCTACGACTGTAGCGAAACCAGCGCGAAATAGCAAGATAAATAACGACCAAATCTGCCGCTAAAATGGCTTACTTTCTTGGTTTCTTTTTCTGTTGTTGTTTTTGTGTATAATGTCTATACGAATTTATTACGTTTAATTTACCCATTCCCCCTACCCCGCTAAAAATAGCCTAAAAAGACCTGCAAATTACGCAAAAAAACGTTTTTTTGCCTATATTTGGAGTAAAAATCGAGATTTTTGAGCAGTGAAATCATGAATATATAAAATCAGTCCCGAAGCGATTGCGTTTGAATTTTCATACCCCCCTACCCCACCCCACGAGAGGGGCATAAGAAAAAAATACTGAGTGACAACAGCCACTCAGTATCCCGAAGAAAGCGGTATGATAAGATTTTCAGTTAGCGCACAATCGCGTAGCTAATCTGCACGCTGACACTCACAGCCAGCGAACCGGGAACAATCGGGGGTTGGGCAACACTTTCCATGACACCGCCGCCACCGCCACCGAAGCCGCCGTAGGGCAAACCGTAATTTTGCACTTCGACCACCGCGACCACATCTCCAAGGGTCACCCCGAGCAGAGCTGCCATTTCATCGGCTTTAGCACGCGCATTCGCAACCGCAATTTCGCGGGCTTGGGATTCCAAAGCAGATTTGTCTTCTACATCGTACTGCACCCCACCAATCGAATTCGCGCCCGCATTCAACACGGCAGACAGCACCTGTGGCACTTGCGCGGTATCACGCACAGTTACGCGCAGAGAATGAGACACGCGGAACGACCCTTGACTGGGAAGCCCCTCCGGCGAGTAGATGCTTTCCCGATAGATATAGAAATTTTCGGTACGAACATCGGCTTCGCTAATGCCAAATTCACTCAGAGCCGCATTAACCGCGTTAATGGCATTGGTGGCATCGTTTACAGCAACAGTCACATCGGGGTTAACCATTTCAACCCCCACGCTGACATAGGCCACATCCGGCGCAGCGTAGGCTGTGCCATACCCGACCACTGTCACGCTGTCCGGTAGAATTTCCTGCTGTGGCGGCGCTGCCAGCACCGTTCCACTCACCGACATCAGCAAAACGACCATCATCCCTATCACTAAAATACGCTTGGACATTGTTTTCTCCTGTTAGTTAATCCGAGCAAAAGGTAGACGTTATCGGGTGGAATTTTGTTCCACATCTTTTCTACCCCACTCATCGAGTTTTGGTTGCAGTCCAATTGTGACAGATACACCAACCCAATTGGGTGAAAGTTTGCTAAGATGGTGACACTCATTCACAAAAAGGGAGTTCACTATGCCAATTGAGGTCGCCATTCTGGGCGCAACAGGCGCAGTTGGGCAACGTTTCATCCAACTGCTTGAAAATCATCCTTGGTTTAAAGTCGCGGAAGTAGTAGCGAGCGAACGCAGCAGCGCCAAAACTTATGCAGAAGCGACCAACTGGATTTTGACCGGCAGTATTCCAAAATCCGTTGCCAATTTGATCGTTAAGCCATTGGATGCCACCCTCACCTCCCCCATTGTGTTTTCTGCCCTACCCTCAAATATTGGGGCAGAAGTTGAGATTCGGCTGGCTGCCGCAGGGCATACTGTGTGTTCGAATGCCAGTACCTACCGTATGGCAGACGATGTTCCGATTTTGATGCCAGAAGTCAACGGTGACCATTTGCAAATTCTGGAACGGCAGCGTGCGGAACGCGGTTGGAAAGGCGCACTGGTGACAAATTCCAACTGTACTGCTGCCCCGGTAGTGATGGCACTTGCGCCCCTGCGCCAATTTCAACCCACCGCCCTCCATCTGGTCAGTATGCAGGCGGTCAGCGGCGCGGGTTATCCGGGTGTGGCTTCGCTGGATATTATGGATAATGTGATTCCGTTTATTGGTGGTGAAGAAGAAAAACTCAAAATTGAACCCGCCAAGATGCTCGGCGCGTTTAGCCACGGAAAAATTCATCCCTTTGAAATGACCGTCAGCGCGGCTTGCAACCGTGTTCCGGTGCTGGACAGCCACTTGGTCTGTGTATCGGCGCAATTCGCGGAAAAACCGTCCTTAGAGGATATTTACGAAGCGTGGGAAAACTTTCAGGGTGCAGACCCGATTCCCTCATTACCCAGCGCCCCTACCCCACCCCTTGTTGTCACCCGCGAAAAAGATCGTCCGCAACCCCGTCGTGACCGTGATGCAGGGAATGGCATGGCAACAGTGGTCGGACGTTTGCGCCCATGTGATTTGCTGGATGTGCAGTTTATCGCGCTGGCTCACAACACAATTCGCGGTGCGGCAGGCTGTTCAATTCTCAATGCAGAATTGATGGTCGCAGAGGGCTATATTGATGGCATCACGGTTGACTCGTCGGAGATGGCGCTGGCGTAGATTCATCGGACGATTCACATGAAATTTCGGTAAGGATGGTCGGTGTTCCGGCATCGGCCTGAAAACACGTAAATTCTGGTTTTTGCTCGCCATCGGGAAAACGAATGGTCACGTTCAGTTCATCCGGTGGCGGGTCAGCGCGGGTAAAGTCATAAATGACCGTACCATGTTTTTGGGAAATGAATATACGATATTCTTCCCCGTTGTTTAGCACATGATTTAAGGAAGTCGCCCGCCGCCATGCGGATTCGAGTGTCCATTCTGCCGGGCCGGTCACAAAAGCATAGGCACGGCTGCCTTCAACAATCTCAATCCGTACCCGGCTGCCCGCTTCGACCATGATGGTTTCGCCGGGTTCAATTGGACGGTCTATCTCGGCCTCAAGCGGCAGGGAATTGTTATACACATCCGCAATCCGTAATTCACCTTGCAGTTGGCTGTATTCCGCCCGCAAATTGACCCGAAAGGGAACAGCAACAAACAAAACCACCGCCAAAATCAGGAGAACAGCAAAAATTGACCCGGCACAGGCCAGCGTTCGGCGGATTTCAAGTTGATGAATAGCACGTCGTCGGCGCATACACTTACTTTCACAATGATTCCCCTAAAATGTACCCCAGAAAACAAAAAAGGACACCCCATTGGAATGTCCTTTTCGTAACGCTGGCCTTGAGGCCAGTGAAGCCACACCGCCCTAAAGGACGGCGTTAAAGAGTATCCGTATTGTTTAGCGCGGACGAATTGCCCAGCTTGGCAAATCGGTACGGTAATTGTCACTGCTGTACACATATACCCACGCATCGTTGTGTTCTTCGGGACGGGTAAATTCGTACAACCACCACGCATCCATAATCGAAAGATTGACACAGCCATGCGACTGACGGTAGCCAAATTTATCGTGCCAATACGCCCCGTGCAGCGCAATGTCGTTGTTGAAATACATGATGTAGGGAATATTTTCGATATAGTAAAAGTCCGGTTGACCGCTTGCACCCGTCATTGGTCCGTAGAGCCAGCGCTGATAGATGTTAAACAGCCCTTCGTAGGTAGACCACTGCGGCAACCCGGAGGAAATCAACGTCGCCCACATCATCGTATCGCCTTCATAGGCCACGGCGGTTTGCTCAAATAAATCCACCGCAATCCATCGGTCAGTCACCGCAACATCCGCCGGACGCTGGACAGGAACGACCTTCGCTACGCGAATTTGCTGCACCCATCGGTCTGGTCCCACCAGATACCAGTTCCAGCCATTGACCACTTCCGCCGCGTAAATATTGAGCAGACTATAGCGGGCGATTTCTTCGTAGGCTTCCACAGGCGGCCCACCGGGAAAAGCACTCGGTTTGACCGGCGCAAGCATCCACGCAAACGGACGTTCCAGAGGTTGTTTAATTTCGACTCCCGCAAATTCGGAGACATCGGCTTCAGTGATGACTTCTGATCTCACCCACTGCCCCTGTCGGATTTGTGTCCAGCCTTCAATCTGGCTGACGATGCTCACATAGTTATAACCTGCTTCCACCGAGGCAATCAGATTGCCATTTGGCGCATCAAAAACCTCAACCTGTCCATTTAAGCGGCGGAATTTACGTTCGTAGACCAGATCGGGATTCATCGGCACTTGCACCACATTCGGCACAGGGTATAACCCCATCTCGGTTTCTGCTACGCGCATTTCCACCGCGCTTAAGCCCTGATTCAGCACACAATCCGGTTCTTCTACCTGAATCCCCTGTGCGATGGAATCGAGTGCCTGCTGCACCAACTGCTCGCACTGTTCATCATTCACATCACCGGGGAACGCCGCCACAGGTTGAACCGTCACCAGCAAAAACGCAACCAAAAGCATCGACCAACGTAATTTCATACCAATACTCCACCTCAAAATTTCAGGGTTTAAGAATTGCTATTTTGACCTGATACTTGCTAAGAATAAATAGGAAATTCTCTCCTCGTAAGGAAAACACATGGAAAACGTTGTTCTGCGTGCGGAAAACCTCACCAAAGAACTACCGCTAGGAAAGATTGTCGTTCACGCGCTGCGGGGTGTCAATTTAACCATCTGTCGTGGCGAAATGGTCGGGATTGTCGGGCCATCCGGCAGCGGCAAAAGCACTCTGCTCGGTTTGATGGGCGGACTCGATTCCCCTACCGCAGGCACACTCGCCATTGATGGCATTGACGTGACCCGCCTGAATGAAAGCCGCTTAACCGAAGTGCGGAATGAAAAAATCGGCTTTGTTTTTCAATTTTTCAATCTCGTTCCCACCCTCACCGCGCTTGAAAATGTGGCGCTCCCGATTCAATTTGCCCGCAAACCCAAATTTCATCCCGAAAAACGCGCCGCAGAAGTCCTTGAACTTTTAGGATTAAAAGATCGTATCAATCACCGCCCGATGGAACTTTCTGGTGGGCAGCAGCAGCGCGTCGCCATTGCCCGCGCCCTTGCCAACAACCCGCCCTTGCTGCTGGCGGACGAACCGACCGGTAATTTAGACACCGAATCCTCCGAAGTCGTTTTAAACGCGCTGTATGAAGTCCATCGAGAACTTGGAACGACCATCGTTTTGGTGACACATTCGCCCGAATTGGCAGCACGCATGGGACGGGTGGTGGAATTGGTAGATGGCCGGATTGTCAGTGACAAGAACGGACACCGCCCATGAAACAATGGCGTTTTTATATTCTCCATTCCCTGCGCGATTTACGCCGTAACGGGGCGCGAACCACCTTTGCCCTGTTCTGTATTGCAACGGGGGTTGCCGCAGTCGTGGCGCTGCGCTCCCTTGCGCTGATGATTGCGGACGAATTAACCACCAATCTGGCAGAAATCAATCGCGGGGATATTCGGATTGTCGCCAGCGATGATTTAGATCCCCGCTATTATGACCGTGCGACACAGGGCGATTATATTTTTACTCAAGAGGGCGTAGACGCGCTCCAAGACTGGGCCACAGATGAAAATATCGAGATTCAGTTTGCCTCCGCGCTCAATGTCGTCCAGATATTGCCCCTCAATGACGATGGCACATTCCGCCAGCCTTTTTCGGTGGTCACCCTGCTGGTTGAACCAGACAAATGGCCTTTTTATGGCAGTGTGGTGAGCAGCCAACCCGAAGTCAAACCCCTGAGCGCATTGTTTCCTGAAAATCAACGGGGTATTGTTCTGTCTGAACGGGCAGCCCGCGACAATGAATTATTAGTAGGCGATCTGGTGCGTGTTGGCGGACAAGAAGAATCGTTTATCATTACGGCGCTGGTTTCGGATGAGAATGAAAGCAGTGTCCTGCTGCGAAATGGCCCGGCGGGGTTGCTCGGATTCATGTATTTTCCGCTTGCACAGGGCGAACAACTCGGTTTGGATGCCCTGCCCGACAGTGCTTACCTCAAAATTCAATTGGGGCGCAGTTTGCAAGACGTGGACAAATCACTTTCTGCCCGTTTTGGCGAAGATGTCTCACGCTTGACCACCCGCGAACTCGAAGAACAGAATGAAGAAACCGCCAATCTGATTAACGAATTGATTCTGGTAATGGGTTTGTCCTCCATTTTGATTGGCGGCATTGGCATCATCAATACGATGCAAGTGATTGTAGGACGACGCACGCTGGAAATTGCGGTACTCAAAACCTTAGGACTCAAGGCGTGGCGGGTCACGTTGCTTTTTATGGTTGAAGCAGCGCTAATGGGTCTAATTGGCAGCGTCATTGGGGTGCTTTTGGGGATAGTCCTGAGTTATTTCGTGCGCGGTGTGGGCGAAGATGTATTGCAAACTTCCCTATCATGGCGACCCTACCCCGAAGCATGGTTTAGCGGTTTGACATTGGGTGTGATTATTACCTTGGTGTTCGGCTTTTTGCCCACCCTCAATGCCGGACAGGTGCGCCCCGCGATGGTGCTGCGTCCAAATGAAATCAAACTACCCAACACCGGTTTGGTACGTACCCTCACTGCGCTCCTTGTCATGATCATTGTTTTTGGATTAACCCTGAATATCATCGTACAGGGACGTTTGGAACTCCCCTTTAGCATGGCGTTGGGGCTAGGCGGATTCATCGCCGGCATGTTCGCCGGGGTGATGTTGTCCAACCAAGGCATCATGCAACCTGTGAAAGATGAACTCCGCCCGAATCTGGCACAGCGCGGCGCATTGATTTTTGCCAGCACCACCGCCGGACTCCTGCTGGTCGCCTTTTCAGCCTATAACTTTTTTGCGGAATCTGCGCTCTCCCCCCTCCCCCGCTACGGGATTCCGGTGGTTGTTGGAATTGGACTATACGAAATCACGGTTCGACTTACTCGCGCTAATCCGACACTTGCACTGAACATTGCCCGGTTTGCCCGTCAGATGATTTTGTGGGGTGGCGCAGTTATTTTGGGCGGATTGGTCGGTGGAGGGTTGTTTGTCCTCATCAGTAGCCTCTACGCGGTACTGTACCCAGACTCGGAAACCCAGACGGTTTTAACCGTGGGCGGCATAGTGGCGCTGATTTTAGGGGCGGTTTGTACTTTCGCGTTTCGCTTGCGCGGACGGATGGCAGCAGGCATGGTCGGTTTGGCATTGGTCACAGCCGCTGTGTTGAGCATTATCGGATTTGGGATTGGCGACCTGCTCAAAGCCCTTTTTGACGGGACAACCTTCTGGAATGATGTTGAGGCAATTTCGGTAGGCATTATCGTCGTCGAAATTATCACGCTGGCGTTTGCCGTGGTGTTTGTCATCATGCTTGGCGTGGTCTGGCTGATGGGCAAAACCCCGTATTTTGGCAATGTGGATGTCAAAATCGCCCTGCGGAATCTCTCGGCGCGGCGTTCGCGGACTGCTTCGACCATGCTCGGCTTAATTGTGGGCATTGCGGCGCTTTCCTTGATTACCCTCACAACGAGCGCTGTCACCAACATCCTTGAAAGCCGTCTGGAAACCGATGCGGGCGGGAACGTGTTTGTTATCACCCGCGATCTTGACACCGCCACCGCCGTCCGCAAGCGGCTCGAAAGTCGGATCCCCGGCGTGAAATCCTTTACCGAATTTCAATTTTATACTGGAAGAATCGTGGCGGTGAACGGCGAACCACCCACCATTGATGGCTTTGAAGGTGGAGACGTGGCAGATGGCAACCGCCGCGAATTTGGGCAGGTTGAAAACGAGGAGGGCATCGGTTTTGGCTTTACCTCGATTGACCCGCGAGTCAATCAAATTCCGTTTGAAATGAAAGAAGGGCGTTTTTTCACCGCCGCAGATGTGGGCAAACCCAATCTGGTGCTGCGTGAACCCTTCGCTGGTTCGTTTAACGACCAGTTGGGGCTAAAAGTCGGCAGCACCATTACATGGCTGATGAAACCACCCCCCAGTTCTGGCGAAGCAGATTTTGAACTGACTTTTACCGTGATTGGCATTATTGACCGCGATTCAGAGCAGTTTGGCGCGGGCGATTCACTGGTGGTGCCAGTGGAAAGTGTTCCCGCCTACATGCCACCCGATTCAATTTTCACCATTGCAGATATTGAGGATGAATATGTAGACGAGGCGATGATTGAATTTGCCCAGATTTCAAACGCGATTGCGATTGAGTTGGGCTTCATTGTGCAGTTGTTGGAACGCTTGTTAGGCCAACTGACCGCCATTCCGACACTGGTAGCGGTTCTGGCGCTCATTTCCGGCATCGCCATCATCGCCAATACGGTTGCATTGGATACACAGGAACGCCGCCGCCAAATCGGGGTCATGAAAGCGGTTGGTTTAAAGGGTTATCGTGTGTTGGGGCAAATCATGTTTGAAAATGCGCTCATTGGCCTTGTTTCCGGGCTTTTAGGCGTACTGATTGGCCTCATTGCTGTGCTGCTGGTGGGTGTGCTGGGAGAAGCCCAATCCGTCGAACAGGCGCTTGACCTTGCCCCCGCTTTTTATCTGGTGGTGATGGCCGTCATTGTTTCGATGCTTGCAACCCTCATTTCCGCGTGGACAGCCGCCAAAGAAAGCCCGATGGACGTGTTACGCTACGAATAAAAATCAACAATTTGCTTCGCAAAATCAAGCACACTTTGCAGCAGGGGGATGGGTTCAAGGATTTCAACCGCCCTCCCCCACCCTAAAAGATGAGACCGCGCAGATTCAAAGTTTTCAAATCCGAGAGTCAGGGGTATCCAGCCCTCACCCTTTGCTACTTCCCCTAAAACAAAGGGCTGAACAAATGGAAGTAATCTAGGGTCGATGCTCACCTTGACTCGAAATTGAGGACGGTTATTTTCAATATCTTCACGATATTTTGCCCAAAAAGCGGCAAGGTCAAATTCAGGCGAACGCTCAAAAGTTTCTTGGGCCATTTCGACAAAAAGAATATCTGCCACTTTCAGCACGCGCATAAAATTCTCCCTCGCCAGCACAAGATACCACACACTCATTTTTGCCACCAAGCTATACGGATCAACCAGCCGTGTTACCTGTGTCTCAAATGGTAGTTGGTAGGTGATGGTCACTTTCCGATCATTCCAGACGGCTTGATGCAAGGTGCGTAAAGCACCCAAAGGCATTTCATGCTCAAACCACCCGATCGAATCCAGCAAAATACGCTGCTTTACATCCTGATGCGAAACCACTGCCGTTAGTTTGAGCAATGCAGTTTGTAAGGCCTGTCCCACCCCCAACGCCTGAAGCGACGCAGGGATGTCCAGCATCAGCAACGCTCGAATTTCATCCTGCTTCAATCCGGTGAGCGTGGTACGATAACTGTCCACCAGCCCGATTCCACCCCCCGGCCCACGTTCCGCATAGACCGGCACCCCCGCCAGACTTAAGGCTTCAATATCCCGGTAAATGGTACGTTCCGAAACAGCCAGAGTTTGGGAAAGCGCCAGTGCGGTCATCTTCCCCTGTGCCTGCAACAACAACAGCAACAACAGCAAACGATCTGCACGCATGAAAAAAATTCCTGACAAAAGATGTCAAGAATAGATTTTACACTGAAAATAATAGAAAGGAATTTTCATCATGAACAGGCTCGAAGTACACATTGTCCAGCTTGCCCCTATGCGGTTAGTCAGTGTCAACGGTTTCGGGGAACACCCGGAAAATGAAGCATGGCGCAAGTTATTTGACCTTGTACAGCAGACAGGCATTGACTGGAAAAACCAGCGATTTTTCGGCTTTAATAACCCCTCCCCCACCCCTGCTAGCCCGAACTATGGCTATGAACAGTGGATGACCCTTGAGGCGAATCTGGAGATGCCGGAGGGGGTTGAAGTCAAAACTTTTTCCGGCGGGCTTTATGCGGTTGCGCCCTGTAGCCTTAGCACCATCGGCGAAATCTGGCAGCAGTTGGTCATCTGGCGCGAAGACAGCCCGTATCAACAGGGGCATCATCAGTGGCTCGAAGAAGTGCTGAATCCTGAAATTTTCAATGCAGGACAATCAGATGAGGAAATAAACACGAAGGCGAAATTCGTGCTGTACCTTCCCATTACTGAATAAGTTCATTCAACAGGCGGGACGTTCATCTCGCCTGTTCGATTTTCAATCTCAGAACCGTTACTTCATCACCCGGTAGCGTAAATGAGTGACGCTGGGGGTAGCAATAACCCGTGTTCTTTCCAACTTGATTTTGTCTACTCCAATATGAGCGAACAAGGGACGGCCTCCCCCTAACAGAACATTCGCCAGATGAATTTGAATCTCATCCACCAAGCCCGCCTTGAGGTATTGCTGGCTGACATTTGCGCCCATCAGCATAACATCTTTGTCTCCGGCAGTTGCCCGCGCCCGTTGCAAAGCACTTTCGATCCCATCGGTGACAAAAATAAAGGTTGCCGCGCCGCGTTGCAGCGTTTCATGTGGGCGATGGGTCAAGACAAACACTTCCCCGAACATCGGCGGATTCTCGCCCCACGCTTCTTGGGCAATATCAAAAGTGCGCCGGCCTAAAATGCCAGCCCCCACCGTGTGCATGGGTTCTTCCAAGACCTGTGCATCGGCTTCGGTTTGGCCTTCCATCACCCACTCATGCAAAATCATGCCCCCATCGCCTAAGCCGTTTCCGATGCCATCGTTGGGTGCGGTGACAAATCCATCTAAGGACATGGTGATGTCTACAATGACTTTACCCATTTGCAGATTGCCCTCTCTCCTAAAAATTTGAACATATGTTCTAAATTATACAAGGAAATTTACAAAAGGCAAATTCATATATCCGCATAAATTTCAAGGACATTGTTTTCGGGGTCAGCAAAAAATAGAGTTTTATGCCCATAATCTTTCATCTGCACCCCTTCCAGAATAGTAACCCCTCGACTGACCAATTCGGCATAACAGGAGTCTACTTCGGGCGGGGCGACACGAAAAGCAAGCTGTACCGATGCGCCTGCCCCCCCTACCCCATCGTACTCCCGCCCGCGTGACCGCAGAGTCAGCAGGGTTGACCCCACCCGCAGTTCGACCCAATCAGGAAAATCTGTATAAACGGAAAACCCCATGACCCCTGTGTAGAATTGTTTCATACGGGCAACATCGTCACATAGCAGAACAATGTAATCTATAGTGCGGATACGGCGCAGCACAGACAAACCCCTCTCACTCATTTTTATTTTATGGGACGAGGCTAATCGAAATTCTGCCGTGTCACACCGACCAAAGGTACAGATTTTGTTTATTTAGTTTAATGACTATACGAATTTAATCGCGGAGCGCGTATTGCTGGACATTTTCCAGAATCAAGCCTGTAACATCCATCACATCATTCAGCATATCTGCGTGGCGCTGCTGGAAAAGCTGTGAGGAGTGCGGGTCAGCTAAAATTTGTTCCGCACAGACCAGCGCTTGTTCCTGACGGGCATGGTCGCCGTTGAAATTAAATACCATCTGGTAACGCTGTTCCTGCTCATCGGTGTAACCACGACTGGAGGTAGAGAGAAAAATGCCCGGTACGCCAAGCTGCGCCGCTTCACTTGCCATTGTTGCACTTTCCCCAAAAAACAACCGCGCAAAGGCCAACACATGATGCACGTCACCCGATTTGCCCCGCCGTTCATATTTTTTCAAATCGGCTGGCAGGGGCGATTCGGCACTTATCAATACCTTGCCAAATTTTTCCAGCCGTGCAACCACTTCATGCAGATTGGTTACACCAAAATCATGGGTGTCATGATGACTTGTCCACGACACCAGCCGTACAAATGTAAAGGCATCGTCCGGTGTCAGCCCTTCGACAGCTAATTTGGCGGGGTCAGGCGTGAAGCGTTTGGGGTGCAAATAGGCCAATTCTTGATAGCCATTGTAACGGGTATGCGCTGCACCTAAATCGTGTTGATAGGCACGCGGGGTAAAAATACGGGTAGCAAGCGGATAGGAGATCCGGTTGGCAATTTTGGCATGTTCGGTATCGTAATAGACCAGCAGAGGGATTTTCCGCAGCCGTGCTGCATATGCAATAAACGCGCCGGAGACCGCCACCACAATCTGCGAACGGTGCTGCCCCAACAAGCGCCATGCTTTTGAACCATGTTCCAGCAGTTCCACTCCCAAACCTGTTTTGCCCTGCCGCGCATGGCTCAAACAATGAAAAGGCCAACCCGTTTCCTGCAACAATGGGACGGTTAAATCTTTTTCGCGTGCCAGAATCAGCACGTCATGTCCCTGCCCCTTCCATTCTGCAATCGCGTTTTTGAAAAAATGAAAGTGGGCAGGATGACTTATATCAACAGCAATTCTCACAGTTTACCCTACCGAATTGGGGTCTTGAGTCGGGATGGGCGGGCCGGGTTCGATTTCATCGGTGCTGCTCGAATACAGACAGGAATTGTAATCCTTGCCGACTTCAATCCGATAATCTACCGTGCGGTTGGGGTCGGGTTCCACCACCACCTGACTCGGCCCGACACGCATCACATCCATAATCGTCTCTAAAGCGCTGCCTTTTGATTCCCCCGTGTAATCGTAAATAATGGTCACATCGCGGATTGAACCCTCGGTTTTGCCCATAGGCAGAGCAAAAAAGCCTTCCCACGCTAGACGGTCAGAGGCCACTAGGTCAAACCCGATGCCATATGCGGAACTGTCAATGACTTCAATGCTCACTTCGGCGCGTTCCAGACGGTTGCCGGTGGGAGGGGTGACAAAATTTTGCGCCAGTTTATAAATTTCCATCCAATTCGGCAGCAGCACCGAACGTCCATCATCCGGGGTCGTCCAGTTTTCGACCTGCACCCCTACGATAAAATTGTAACGTTCGATATTTTGAATTTCGAGCGAACTCGCCAACGGCACAAATTCCAATACATTGGTCAGTGCCATGTCCGTATCGACAATTTCCAGCGCCTGAGGCCACAAGTCGGTGACTTGGGTCAAAATGCCCTGCGTGCGTGCCTGACTCCAGATCGCCCGCAGCACTTCCATCTGCCGGCGGCCCCGGTCTAAATCACTGGTAGTGACACGACTCCGCGCATACCACAACGCATAATACGGTGTGAGGGTTTTACGCCCAATCGTCATCGTGTAACGTTCGTAGCTGGCTTCATCGTAAATATCCAGTTCAGGGGAAATCAGCGCCCAGTCCTCAAGCTGGCAGTCCACGCTAATTTCCAACCCGCCCAACTGCTCAATGAGTTGCTCGAAGTCGGTGAAATTCACGCGGGCGTAAAAATCCACTTCAATCCCGAAGTTATACAGGATGGTTTCTTTCATCAAATCGGGGAAACCGCCGGGCCAATTAATATCATAGGCTACCCCCCCTACCCGATTGATACGGTCAATCGTGTAGCCGGGAATATACACCAGCAAATCACGCGGGACATGCAGCATTGCCACATTGCCTGTTTCTTTGTTGACCGACACCAGAATAATCACGTCAGTTTGCCCGATATTATCCCCCCGTGAATCGCTGCCCAGCAGCACCACATTCACAATATCATCGCTGTCCTCGACCAAGGGCGCAGCCGGTTGAATACCCGCAATTGGAGTCAAAATCGGCGTGGCATATGTCCCTTCAATCGGATAAACAGGCGAAGGGGTAAAGGTCGGCGTGGGGGTGGAAGTCGAAGTCGGTGTGACTGTCGGAGTCGGCGAATCAGTCGGTGTAGGGCTGTTCGTGGGGGTGAAAGTCTCCGTGGCCGTTGCGGTAGGTGTTGCTGTAGCAGGCAACGTATCGGTTGGCACAGGGGTCAGTGTTGCCGACGGACGCGGAGTGTTGGTTGGAATCAAAGTTGGACGCGCCGTATTGGTCGGAATTAAGGTCGGAACTTGTGCTTCTTCAGTGGGAATTTCGGTGTCCGTTGCGGAAGGCAAAGGCGTTTTGCTTAATGTTACCGTTGGCAGTGGTGTTTTGGTCGCTGAAGGAATCACGGTTGCGCTAGGAGACGGAATCGGCGTGTCACTGGCAGGAAAGGGTGTATCTGTAGAAACTACCGCCACCTCCGTTACAGCAGATGGTTCGGCGGATGCCACATTGACCCCATTGCCTACCCGCGCCGCCAGCGTACTGGATTCCGCCTGTACGGTAGGGGCAAGGGCGGTTGCCGTGCCAACCAGCACTTTATCGCGCTGTGCAAGTTCATCCCGTTCTTCCAGCGCATCCACAATGCCTGTGACGGCGTAAAACAGGTAATAGGCGATGCCGGCTGCCACTGCCAGCAGAAAAAAAGTGGCTAACCCGCGTCGCAGCAGGCGATAAAATTGACGCATACACGTAGACTCCGTTTCAAAACCGATGTAGTATAACAAAACTTTTTCCGAAGATTAGCCTACGGTTTGTCTACGCGAAAATGAATAGCGAATTTGCTTTTGAACGAGTATAGTTAGGAACTATGGTTGCCTCCGTTTCAGAGAATCTGCTGCATTTACTCGCGCCGTATCTGCCCACAGACCGCTTTCGAGCGCTCTTGGCGGGACGCGATTTAGCCGAACATGCCTCCGGCGCAGCCATGATTGTCGATATTTCCGGCTTCACTCCGTTGACCGTGAGATTGGTAGAAGAATTTGGGCCACAGCGCGCCAGCGAAGAACTGAAGCGCCGCTTAAACCCCATGTTTGAGGCCATCGCGGGGCAGGTGTTTACACACGGAGGGAGTGTCATCCGCTTTGTGGGAGATGGCTTCACAGCATGGTTTTCGGACACACTTGATCATGTAGAAAATCCCCTCCCCGGCGTGGTGCGAGCCGCCGTTGCCGCACGGGAAATGCTTGAAATGATGATTTTTTTCCGCGATCTGGATATTAAAGTTGCGGTATACGGTGGACAGGCGCGGCGCTGGGTGGTGGGTGAACCCGCACTTGGTTTGCTGGATGTCCTCACCGGAACCGCCGTTGAAGGGGTCGCAGAGCTTTCCAGCCGTTACGAAAAACACGATGCCCGTGTCAATGGCGCAAGCGAAGCCCTGCTCGCCGCCCACCCCGAAATCACCTTCACGAAAACGGAAAGTGGCGATTTGCTTGTCTCCGCCGTCGGCAATACGCTGGTGGAAAAATCACGGCTGCATCGCTGGCCTGCATGGGAAGCCACCCAAGCCCCCGGCGAAGTGATTGAAAAAGTTCGCCAATTTATTGATCCGCTGATTCTGGAACAGGAAAATTCCGGCTTGGGCAGCATCGCTGGCGAACTGCGCTACGCCACACCGGTTTTTCTCAAATTTGCCGGGCCAGACTACAACCATGACCCGCACGCCCGCGAACAGGTTGATAGTTATGTGCGGGATGTGCAGAACATTCTCAAAGAAACACGCGGGCGTTTGGTTTCGCTGGAAGTTGCTGACAAAGGCAGCGTGATTTTTGCCGTGTTTGGCGCTCCGGTGGCCTACGGCGATGACAGCCAACACGCAATTCAAGCGGCGCTCTCCTTCCGCGATTTGCCCAAAATTCATCCGACCATTCACGAACAAAGCATCGGCATCAGTCGGGGTCTGCTGTATTCAGGCACGGTTGGTGGGGAAGTGCGCCATGAATATACCTCGCTGGGCGATGAAACCAATGTAGCCTCGCGCCTGATGTCCGCCGATGAACAAGGCGAAATTTACGTTTCTGAGGCGGTATACGAAGAAACGCAGGATTGGTTCGATTTTAAACCGGGAAAAGTCGTTTACCCCAAAGGGCGCATCGGCAAAATTCAAACCTTTGTCCCCCAACGTGTCACCCGCCGCTTCCGACGCAGTTTGCGGAAATCGCCTATCGTCGGGCGCGAAAACGAACTGGAGATTATTCAGAAAGCCATCGGGATCCTCAAAGACGGCAAACCGCGTATCATCCGCATCGAAGGCGAAGCGGGCATCGGAAAAAGTCGACTCGCCGCCGAACTCACCTACCTTGCCGAAGCAGACTCTTTAAAAGTGGCGACTGGTTTTTGCTTAAGTACAGGAAAATCCGTTGCTTTTTTGGCGTGGCGACCCATTATCCGCGCTATCATCGGTACACAGGATGAGTGGAGCGACGCGGCGGAAATTGCCCATCTTGAAAATTGGCTGAACATCACCAACCCCGCATGGAACAACCGCTTGCCATTGTTGGGCGATTTGTTAGGCGTAGAAATTCCCGACAACCCGACCACCCGTAACCTTTCCGGCAACGCTCGCCAGCAGGCCCTTTTCGCGCTGGTGGTGGATATTCTCTACCAGCAAACTCCCCTTATCCTTGTGATTGAGGATACCCATTGGCTGGATGAAGTCTCCGAATCGTTGCTGATTGAGGTAGCTTCTCGCCTGCTGATTGAACCCGCCCCGATCATGTTGGTGTTTCTTCACCGTCCTGCCGAAGAGTCCGAACATCCCACCGCGATTCTAAAAACATTGGCGGAAATGTATATTCACAAGCATCTTTCGCTCAACGAACTCACCCAAGAGTCGGTTGAAAAACTGCTGGAAACACGGCTCAAGGGCAAAATTCCCACCGAACTGACCCAATTTGTGTATGAAAAATCGCAGGGCAACCCGTTTTTTGTACAGGAAGTGCTGGCAACCCTGCAAGAAGCCAACATCATCACCCGCGTCGGGCCACAGGTGTATATTGATGCCAGTCTGGAAGGCAGCAATTTGCCCCAAACCGTGCAAGGCCTGATCCAAGCCCGGATTGATAACCTGTCCGAAACGGAAAAATTAATTTTGAAATTGGCGGCGGTCATCGGACGGCAGTTTGAAGTCCGGGTGCTGTACCAGAGTTTGCCGATTAGCGGCCTCACGCCGGACGCGGTAATGCAAATGCTCCGCGCTCTTGAAAAACGGCGTTTTACCCAGCTAGAAGCGCTCTACCCCGAACCCCTATACTCTTTCCGCCATGCGATTACGCAGGAAGTCACCTATCAAACCCTACTGCATGACCAGCGCCGTCAATGGCATCGCACAGTCGGCAATATCTTAGAAAATCTTGCTCCTCATGCGGTTGACCGTCTTGCCTATCATTTTTCCCTCTCCGACGACACCGAACGGGCTTTTGTCTATCTGGTCAAAGCGGGGGATAAATCTGACCATGAATTTGCCAACCTTGCCGCGCTCGATTATTGGGGGCGCGCCCTCAAACTTGTCCGTACCCCCAAAGAACAGTTTGATTTGCTCTGCAAACGGTTGGAACTTCTCATGCGAATCGGGGATCGAGATGCGACACAAACCGATATGGAACAGGTCATTAAACTGGCGAATACTGCCCCGAACAACCTTAACTGGCAGATTCGCAAACTGCGTTACCAAGCCGAGCATCTTCTGGAACGCAGCGAATGGGAACAGGCACGGCAGGTCGCCGAAGCAGGCATCCTCCTTGCCGAAAGTTACCAGAGTCCATCGATTGAATGGGAACTCTACGCGATTCTCGTGCGCGTGTATGCCCTGTTGAATCAAGCGGAATTGCAAAAACAGGCGGCAATCCAGCTACGCGAACTTTCCCAGAAATTGAACGACCCCGCCAAAGAACTCCGCCTGCGTCTGAGCGATTTATTTGAGCAAGCCCGCGAAAATGGGGCAACCGTTCAGGCAGATTTAGACAGCGCCTATCAAGAAATTAAAACCATCGCAGACCCGATGTTAGAGGCGAACTACTGGAATATTCGCAGCCGAATCGCCTTACAACAGCAGCAATATATCCAAGCTGAAGATCACCTCCGTACCCAGTTGGGGTTATGGCGGCAGGTAGGCAACCGTCGGATGGAAGGCCAAACCCTGTATGATTTAGGTTTTGCCCAATACGCGCTCGGACAGTACAGCCCTGCCAGCGCTCATTTCAGCAGCAGCTATAAAATTCTGAATCAAATTGGCGACAAATGGGGAGAATCGCGCAGTCTAGTGTATCTGGGTGTCGTGGCGTTCCGGCGCAGCGCCTATGGCGAGGCAACGGCCTACATTCGGCGCGGTTTTGCCCAACAGGAGGCGATGGGCGCAACCCCCGAAATGCTGCGTTCGCTCTACTTTTTAGGCGAATGTGAACTGGCTCAGAAACATTTTTCTGAAGGGCGCACCCTGCTCTATCAAGCGCTGCACCTTGCCAATACCCATCGCCTCCCGTTGGATACGCTACCGCAATTGCAATTAAGCATTGCCTATGCTCAGGCCCGCAGTTCCACCCTGCCCGTTCTGGAAGATTTTCTGCCGGTGGTGAACAGACTCATTCAGCTTGAACTCAATCATTTTCATGACCCGGATATTGCCTTCTGGGAAGCCCACCTGCTGCTTTCTGTGTTTATGCAGGACACGGCCCCGCTGCACCAAGCCTTCAAAAAATATATGGACAGCCGACTCGCTACCCTCCCCCAAGAGGCAGACCGCGAAACCTTCCTACAATTGGGTTACACCCCCAAATTGCTTCATTTTCAAAATCCACCCACCGATGAAACAATTTTGAAAAAACTCTAATCCATACTGTCTCTTGAAACGTAAAAGCAGGAGACACTTTATGAAACTCAAATTTATCAGTGGTATCGTGGTGGTGGTGCTGCTCGTGACAGGCGTTGTGGTCATTCCAACTTTCGCACAGGAAGAAGATTCAGCCTGTCAGGACGAAAAGGCCGTCATCGCCAGTATCTTAGGTGTAGAAGAAAGCGCCGTTGAAACAGCCTTAGACAATGGCACGTTGGCAGAGCTAGCCGCCGAAAATGACATTGCGCTCTCGACGATTGCCATCGCGCTGGTGGACAATGAAATCGCCTGTGAATCCGAATCACAGGCTGAAATCCTCCCCGAAATTGTTTGTGCGTCGCTTGAAAATCCCCGCGACATTGACATTCACTTTGGCATGGCAGGGCATTTTGGGTGGGAAGCTGCCGCCGCCGATGCACTCGGTCTTGAGATGGACGACCTGTTTGACCGCACCCTTTCGATTGCCGCCTTAGCCGAACAGCAGGGGATCGATGTGCAAACCGTCATTGATGAAATCGTCGAAGATGCTAGCGAAATGATTTACCAGCAGAATCAAGCCGGTTTCATCACCGATGAACAGGCCAATACCCGCCTTGAAACCCTCGTTCAAGATGTGACCGAATTTGTCAACCAAGACCCCACCGAACAGGAAATGGTTTCGGTGCTGGATTCTGCCCGTGAAGCGCTTGGCCTTGAAAACACGGCCTTTTACCGTGCGCTGGTCGAAGGCAAAACCCTTGCCCAGATCGCCAGCGAAAATAACGTGGCGGAGGACGATTTGCTCAATGCGGTCATCACAGCGGCAACGACCAATCTGGAACTTGCCCGCGAATATGGCTTCATCAGCGATTGTGTGGTGGACGTGCGTCTGACCCGCCTCCCGGAACAAGCCGCCGACTATATCAACGAAGAAAATCCGATGGATCTCATTTTCAGCCCCATCATGCCGGCCTTTTCTTTCAGCATGGGCGAACTGGGCGATTTCAACTTTGAAATGATGCCTCTGCCAGATGTCGAATTTTTTGAAGCTATTCCTGCATGGCCTTTTGAGTTCGATGGCGAAGGCTTTGAATTTGACTTCCGCCCCGGTGAACATGGTTTTTTTGGCGAAAACATGTTCAACTTCGACCTTGAAAGTTGTGATGTCCTTGAATCGTTCGGCAATGGCACTATCACCATTCAGACCCTCCCCGGCGAACGTGGTGATATTCAAATCATCACCCCCGAAGGCGAATTTAATCTCGGTGACGCGATTGCAGACTGCTTTGAGGTAGAATCAGAAGACTAAACAGTCCTAAAAATCTCTGCTCTCTACCTGCTGTTTAACAATAGCAAAAATGTACGGGCGCGGTCTCTGACCCGCCCTCAATTTTGCTGTAAGGGTGGGTTCTAAGCGAACAAAATTTGCGTAACCCACCCTCTATCCTATTAAAAAGTTAAGAGCAGGTAGGGGGCAACAACCGGGCTGAGGGAAAACCACATGACTGAGAAAATTCTGATTGTCGAAGATGAAACCCGCATCGCCCACTGGACAAAAACCTATGTGGAAAACGCGGGCTTTGTGTGTCTCATGACCGACAATGGGCGGGATGCGCTGCACCTTGCCCGCCGCGAAAAACCGGATTTAATCGTGCTGGATTTGATGATTCCCGAAATTGACGGATGGACGGTCTGCAAAACCCTCCGCGCAGAATCGGATGTACCCATTATCATGGTCACTGCCAAAGTCACCGAACACGACATCATCAACGGCCTCAAACTCGGCGCGGACGATTACCTGACCAAACCGTTTCGTCCGGCAGAACTGGTCGCCCGTATAGAAGCCACCCTGCGACGGAGCAAAGGCCGTTTGCAAACCGACCATCTGCTCCGTCTGGCGGAAATCGAACTGGATACCCTTGCACGCCACTGTCGCATTAATGGCAGCTTGATTGAACTGACCACCAGCCAATTTGATTTGCTGGCCTTTTTCATGCAGCACCCTAACCAAGTCCTGTCCCGTGACCAGATTATTGACCATGTTTTCGGGCAGGATTTTGACAGTTTTGACCGTGCCATCGACATCCACATCCGGCGCTTACGTACCCGCATTGAACCTGACCCATCCAACCCGCGTTATATTCAAACGGTTTTCGGGGCAGGCTACCGGTTTTGCCCCCATCAGGAGTAAGTTTCGATGCGTTTGCAACTTTTTCTGGGTTTTGCCCTGACGATTCTGGTGGGGATGGTGACAAGTTGGATTCTGGCAACGCGCACCACCGATGCGGAATTTGCCGTGCTGGTCTCGGATACCAATTATCAACGTGCCGAACTGACCGCCCCATCCCTGCTGGCAGAATATGAAAAACAGGGCAACTGGGAAGGCGTACAAACCAGCCTGACCGAACAACTCGCCCAGCAAGCCGCTATCACCGAAAAACTGCCCGATTTCAGCATCGAAATTTCTGAAGCGGATGGAGTCAGCACCTTTACCGTCGGCAACCTCAGTTTTAGCGACACGGGCATTTCCCATTATGAGGATGGCACATGGGAGGACGGTTTTTCGCTTGATTTTGATTTTCTGGAAGCCATCTTTGACCCCGCCCTCATCGAACAGTGGTTTGAACCTTCCACTCCCGCACTACCGGACAATGCCGCCTTTAACAGTTTTTACCTGATTCAACCCGATGAAGGCCGTTTTGAGAGTCAAGCGCCGTTTGCCGTTGACCCGATTGTCATTCAACCCGCCGACATTGGCTTCGCGGTCACGAGCATTGTGGCGGCTGACCAGCGCGGAATTGTCGTCAACGGTGAAGAAGTCGTGGTCGTGGACACCACCAGCGAATTGTTAGGCAAAGAAATTGATGAAGCCTTTCTGGACAAAGGTGTACCGCTTTACCGCAACGGCACAAAAATCGGCACGTTCATCATCACTTCACAGGATGGGGTATACACCGTTGAACAAAATGCTTTCATTGAGGAAGTGAAAGAAGGGTACTTAATTGCGGGGGGTATCAGCACCGGGCTGGCGCTGATTCTCGCGCTGATTTTATCCCATCAGATGAGCAAACCGATGCGTTCCCTGACGGCGGCGGTTACACGGATTCAAGGTGGCGAATGGGGCTATGAAGTCACGGCCAACCGCATGAATGGCGATATTGGCAAACTCGCCCGTGCTTTTAACGACATGTCCCGTCATCTTGCGGAACAGCGCCGTTTACGCGCCCAATTGGTCGATGATTTAGCCCACGAACTCAAAACCCCCCTCACCCTCATGCGCCTTGAATTGGAAGGCATGGCAGACCGTCTTCAATCGCCTGCCGAAGCTGCCGACCATTTGAATCAAGAATTGGAAGAAGTGTCGGAACTGGTGTCGGATTTGATTTTCCTTGCCAGCCGGGACACCGCCCCCACCCCGCAAATGGATTGGGTAGATGTGAATATGATTGTTGCCAGCGCGGTACGCCGTTTTGAAGGCAACGCCAGCGACGGACGGATGCTGCAATACACCCTCGCGGACAATCTGCCGCCCATTTACGGCGATGCGTACCTTGTGCAGCGTGCGGTGAGCAACCTCATCGCCAATGCCATCCGCTACACCCCACGCGGCGGAGAAATTACCCTGCTGACCACCCAAGAAAAGGACAGTATTCAAGTCATTGTCCGTGATACCGGTGAAGGCATCGCTTCCGAACACCTCCCCCACATTTTTGAGCGTTTTTACCGCGTGGACAGTTCGCGCAGTCGTCATTCGGGTGGACGCGGACTGGGCTTGGCGATTGTCAAACAAATTATGCAGCAGCATCAGGGACAGGTGGTGGTCGAAAGCCAAGTCGGACACGGCAGCACATTTAAATTGGTGTGGGCTTGCGGTAAAATTTAGCCTCGTGGACAGTATGGATGCTGTCCCTACAAAATTGCGCTGTAGGGGCGTGATCTATCACGTCCGTTGACCAACGAAAGGGACATTTCATGCAACCTACCGACACACTGACTACCCTCTTTCGCCACCACCTGTGGGCAAATTTGCAATTGCTTGACCAATGCCTGAAATTAACCGACGAACAACTGGCAGCTTCCATTCCGGGTTCGTTTGGCACGATTTACGAAACCTTGCAGCATATCGCAAAATCTGAACAATCGTATTTTTCCCGTATCAGCACGGGTCAAATGTACCACCATCCAGAAGATGCACCCCCCATGACACTGGCGGAAATCATCGAGGCGCTACGGACAACTGGTACGGGTTTAATTGAGTGGGCAGGCAAAGTCCAAGCGCATGACATGGTAGAAATTGATTGGGACGGCACGCCACGTAACGTACCAAAAACGATTTTGCTGACTCAGGTAATTAACCATGCCACCGAACACCGCGAACAGGTCAAAGCGATTTTGACGCAATTGGGTATTGAACCCGTGGATTTGCAGGGGTGGGAATATTTCGACCAGTTGTATCAACAGGCTAATCAGGGCGTTTAGAATCATTCGGACGGGATAATGCTGTTTAACAAAATAAGACGGATACCATTTTGGCGGACGCGATCTATCGCGTCCCTACGGGTGCATGTTGTAGGGACGGCATACATGCCGTCCGTATATCCGTATTTAAAAGTTAATGTGCATCATCCCGTCCCTACAATCGTCCGTATATCCTGACCGCCCCATTTGTAACTATTGCACACACCCGTTCATACAAAACGAACAGCCTGCACTCCCCGTCAATTTCACTTTTTTAGGCAATTTGCTACGATTAGGCGTATCCACAAAGGGGAGGTCTCCATGACAGTCGCTGCTCAAACCAGCCATTTTAGCCACTATGAGCTAGATACAGCCTACGATGAAATGTTTGAGGCTGTTCATGTTCCGCGTCTGCCCTACATCGGTCTCTATGACAAACTGCGAACCATGCCTACCGAAGACTTCCAGCACCGCCAGCAGGCCGCCGATTTGTCTTTTTTGAATCAGGGCATCACCTTTACCGTCTATGGCGAGGACGAAGGCACAGAGCGCATTTTCCCCTTCGATTTGCTACCGCGCATCCTCACCAGCAAAGAATGGGAAGTGATCGAACAGGGCTTGATCCAGCGCATCACCGCTTTGAACCTGTTCCTCAAGGATATTTACCATGAGGGACACATTCTGGCAGACCGGATTGTGCCGCGTGAACTCATCTACAGTTCGCAGCATTTCCGCCGTCAAATGCGCGGGGTGCATGTGCCGAAAGATATTTATATTTCTGTGGTTGGGACAGATTTAGTCCGGCTGGCAGACGGTCAATTTGTGGTGCTGGAAGATAATTTGCGCGTGCCAAGCGGTGTTTCCTACATGCTGGCGAATCGGCAGGTCACCAAATACGTCTTTCCTTCGCTGTTTTCCGATTACGGTGTGCGTCCGGTCAGCCGCTACCCGCAAATGCTGCTCAATTCGCTGCGGGCGCTTGCTCCCCACCGCAGCACCGACCCGAATATTGTACTGCTCACCCCCGGCGTATTTAACTCGGCCTATTTCGAGCATACCTACCTTGCCCGTTTGATGGGGATTCAACTGGTCGAGGGGCGTGATCTGATTGCGCTCAACAATGTGATTTACATGAAAACGATTGACGGACTCAAACGGGTCGATGTCATTTACCGCCGCGTGGATGATGATTTTGTTGACCCTCTGGCCTTCCGCCCGGATTCGATTCTGGGTGTAGCAGGGTTGCTGAATGCGTATCGGGCGGGCAATGTGGCGCTGGCAAATTCACTGGGAACAGGGGTCGCCGATGACAAAGCCGTGTACGCTTATGTTCCGGCCATCATCCGCTACTATCTCGACCAAGACCCGATTTTGCCCAACGTCGAAACCTATTTGATGAACCATGAAAAACACTGCCAGCATGTTCTCCAAAATATGGAAAAATTTGTCATCAAAGCGGTGGGCGAATCGGGGGGCTATGGCATGTTAATCGGGTCGCATAGCAGCGCCGCCCAGCGGGAAAAATTCCGTGACCTCATCACTGCCAACCCGCGCAATTACATCGCCCAGCCGATTTTGTCCCTTTCCCGCGCTCCCTGTTACATCAACAACCGGGTGGAAGCCCGCCATGTCGATTTGCGTCCCTACATCCTCTACGGAGATGAAATTACCATTGTGCCGGGCGGTTTAACCCGTGTGGCGCTGGTACAGGGGTCATTGGTGGTCAATTCGTCGCAGGGCGGCGGGAGTAAAGATACATGGGTGCTGCAATGATGCTTTCACGGGTTGCTGACCATCTCTACTGGATTGGGCGCTATCTGGAACGCGCCGAACATACCGCCCGTTTGCTGGATGTCAACTTAGATTTAATGCTCGACCAATCGCCGGCCTCGCATGGGCAACGCTGGCAATATATTTTGCAAAGCCTCAATATCAAAGAACATCCTGACATCAGCGATAATTTTTCGGCTGCAAAATGGCTCACGCTGGAAATCAACAACCAGAGTTCCATTATTGCCAGTGTACATTCTGCCCGCGAAAATGCCCGCCAAGTCCGCGAACAGATGAGTTCCGAAATGTGGGAACAGGTCAACCGTACTTTTTTGCACCTCAAAGGCGTGCATTTTGAGGAGGTGTGGTATGGGCAACCCCGCGAATTTTTCCGCACCGTCAAAGAAAGCATCCATCTCTTTGAAGGCATCAGCTACAGCACGATGAATCATGAAAAAGGCTGGTATTTTATCCATGCTGGACGCTACATTGAACGCGCTATCGCCATCTCCAAACTGCTGGATACCCATTACAGCACTTTTTCGATGGCAGACAATATGACCGGGGTGGCTGATTATTTAGAATGGATTAGCTTGCTCAAATCCTGCACCGCGTTTGAAGCCTACTGCAAAGTTTATAGCGCCGATATTCAAGCGGGGGAAGCCGTTGAATTTTTGCTCCTCAACCCGACCTTCCCCCACTCCGTCTGTTTTTCGGTGTACCAGGTGCAGCGAGCGCTTGACAATTTTGGCAACGCTGCCGAAACGCGCCAAACGCAACGGGTCAAAAAGCTGGCAGGCCGTTTAAGAGCCAGTCTGGATTTTGGACAGCTAGACGAAATTGTGCATACGGGTTTACACTCATATCTGCACGACATTCAACAACAGTGCAGTCGGCTTCACGAAGCCATTTACCGTGCTTATATCGAATATCCTATCAACCGAGATATGTACTAGGTTATGCCTGTATACGCCATTCGCCATGTGACACGTTTTGATTATTCGCAACCCGTTACCGAAAGTGTCATGGAAGTGTATATGCAGCCGCTTTCCGAAGGAACTGCGCGTTGTCTGTCCTTCCAATTACACCTCAAACCCACTGTTCCTGTGCATCACTACACGGACTGCAACGGGAATCAGGTCTATCACTTTTCCGTTCCCGAACCCCACCGCCAACTGCGAATCACTGCCGAAAGTGAAGTCGAAATCGGCAGCATCCCTGTCCCGCCGCAGAACTTACCCGCTTCAACATGGCACGATTTACATGTCGTGGCGCACACCAACGCCTTCTGGGAATGGGTGCAGCCCAGCGATTTCACCCACCCGACTCCCCTGCTGTATGAATTCATCAAGGAGTTTGATTTACGCGAACGGGATGACCCGATGAGTCTGGTCAGGGAAATTAACGGCATCATTTACGACTCCTTTGACTATGTGCCGCAAAGTACACAGGTCGATTCGCCAATTGATGTTGCCCTCAAAAGTCGTCAGGGGGTCTGTCAGGATTACACGCATATCATGCTGGCGATTTTGCGTCATTTGCGTATTCCTGCCCGCTATGTGAGTGGCTATTTATTTCATCGTGGTAATGGTCATGCTGACCGTTCTGCACAGGATGCGACTCATGCGTGGCTAGAGGTATATTTTCCTGAACTCGGTTGGGTTGGGTTTGACCCCACCAATGACTTAATCGCCGGGGAACGGCATATTCGCACCGCTATAGGCCGCGATTATCATGATGTACCACCGACGAGAGGGGTTTTTAAAGGCGATAGCGAAAGTCATTTAGAAGTGGCGGTGCAGGTCTACGCGCTGGAAAATATGGCGCAGCGTGTTGAATCGACGGATACATGGCTGCCCATCACGGTTGAATCGCAAGCGCAGCAGCAACAGCAATGAGAGGGTTACAGCCCTCTCCGCCAATATTCCAATCCAATAACAATGCTTTGTTCAAGCCATTTTTTGAATCGGTCTTGTAATTTTTCTGAGTCATCTAAGTAGGCAAATTGAAAGGGTGCAGAAGCTAGTACCTGTAATTCTTGTATAACACTAGATGTATCATCATCGGAAGGAAATTTACGGTAAATACAACCAGAACATACCATTAAATTCTGAATTTCATATCCAACATGGTGAAAAGAAAAAAGCATTTCTGTTTGCACATCCGTAGTACGAATGGTTAGTTTAATCCAACTTTTATAGCCTTTTAAATTAGCGTAGTAGCCTAGTTGTTTAGCAGTTTCTATTATTTGATAGCGATGATACCAGTCACGGTCATCACCCGATAAGGCACTTATAATGGACGCACTACCATTAGAGCTGGAACTATGGAACACAGCCTTAATATCATTTGCAACATCATGCAACCTTGGTTGTGCCAAATTAAATAATTCAATAGCAAATGTTTCTAGTTGCTTTCGAGCCTGTAAATTTTTGTTCTCAACATCTTCTTTCAATTTATTTTGAATAGCGTCAAGCATACTTGTATAAGTTCTATGCTCGGAGATTACTTCCTCCGAGATACTTAAAGCGCTCAAAAATTCTTTTTTCTGAGCGCGAACAAACAATTCAATTAATGACTTTAAATCGCCTGCATCAGATTCTTCCAAAGCGGTGATATAGTCGTTCCGCTCATCCCGTGTGACAACCAATGGAAACCAGCGCGATTGAATTAACACTAGGCTAGCTAAACAACGTGCTACTCGCCCATTACCATCTTGAAATGGATGAATTTGAGTAAAACGATGATGTAACCATGCAGCTTCAATTTCTGGAGACATACTCATTGCTTGGTGTTGGAGATGCCAAGCGATTAATTGATCCATTTGAGATGCAACTTGTTCAGGTGGGCAATAATAATGAATACTTCCATCAGGGCGCAAGGGGTTATTTGGTTGTAACTTCCAATCCCCCCGCCTCAAAGTAATATTGACCAAGTAGCCAAATTCATCCAATCCTTGTGCGTAATCTTGATGTCTTGTCAGCAGTTGATGAAGTGATTTGATGAATGAATTAGATAATTCACGCTGATTGCCCACAAAATCAAACACCATATCAATAGCTTTTTCGTGGTCACGAATTAAGGCGACCACCTCTGTTGCAGGCTTATCGGTTGCACCATGAGGAATTAGCGACTCATCAATCCCATGTTCAATCAGTAAATACGTGATGCCTCTGTCTATTGTGTACAAGCGTTCTAAGACGCCTGTCTCTATAGCAATCCGACGGCGTAAACGCTCTTGAAAAGTTTGATACGACTTAGAAGCACGTAATTCTGCTTGTCGTTCTTGCCAAACTTTCGCCAAACTATGCAAACTTTCATCTGCAAGATTTTTCCAATTGGTAGGTATGTCTTGAATAGGTTGCCACATGCTTCATTCGCCAAATAAAAATTTATTATAAATGAGTCAAAAGCCCCTTTCAACTCAGAAAGGGGCTTTTTGGGGTAAAACTTACGCCCCACCCTTTAATTCATTCAATTTCGCCTGCCATTTTTCGGACATTTTGTTGTACAAATCTTCCGAAATTTCACCGTTCATCAGGCGGATTTCCAGCGCATCCAACGCCGCTTCGATTTCCTCAACGGTTTTGGGCGCACCACCACTCGCGGCAGGCGCAGCAGCCGGTTGTGCGGCGGGAGCTTGAGGCTGTCCCCCCTGCTGCATTTTGTTCATATTGTCCATCATCTGCTGCATCTGTTGCATTTGCTGCATCATCAACTGCTGCTGCATCATTTGTTGCTGATTGGCTGCCGGATTCATCATATTGCCCAGATTTTGCCCCAAGCCAAAACCGAGTCCGGTGCTGGCTGCCGCCCCGCCTAAGCCTTCGTTGCCCGCCGCTTTTTCCGCCACATCAAATTGACGCATTTGCAGGCGCTGTTCAAACGACCCATATTTTTCTTTGTATTCTTGGTCGCTGATGGATTTACGCTGGAAGGCATTGGCTTGAATATCACGCAGCATCATGCCATAACGGGCAAACCCTTCGTTGACCAATGCCAGCGCCGCCCCTTCGAGATTATCAATCATGGAGGTGGCTTCTTGGGCGCTGGTTGCGCCTTGTTTGGAGAGCAGCACACTCATTTGACCCACGAGCAGGCTTTGAATATTTTCGCGGAAATTCTCTAGCCGCATATTCGGTTTGCCCATCGCGTACTGCATGAACACCGCCGGGTCGGTAATCTGCACTTCGGCAGTGCCATTTCCCATCAGCAGCATGACCTGTCCCTGCGGGGTGATAATTTCAACGGGCGGATTCGTTCCCCAGCGCACCGACGGCATGGGTTTGAGATTGATAAAATAAATTTCTGCCGTGAAGGGGTTGCGCCCATTTGTGACCATCCCAATCAAGTTGGACAAAATCGGCAGGTTGGCGGTACTCAGCACATGCTGACCCGGCCCTAACACATCCATAATTTTGCCGCGTGAGACGAACACCGCCGCTTGATGTTCCTGCACGGTACACACCGTTCCCATGCGGAAATCACCTGCCCCGTTCGGGGGTTCGCGGTGGCTAAGTTCGTCATCCATCACATTGGGGTGGTCTACATAGTCAATAATTCTCGCCATGATTGTATTGCTCCTCTATTGTTCTTCTTTTTATTCCAAGCCTTTAAACACGCCATCGCGTAAATCGTAAGCCTGTCCCGCTTCCAAGGCAATCCGATCCACGTCCGCCAAGGCTTCTTGAATCCCCTGACCTGTTGCCACGGCGGTTGCCAGCGAATCCACTTTTTGATTCAACTGCTCGGCGTAATCGACCATCGCACCATCAAACGCATAGACTTTTTCCAGTTCGTCCGGCCCGATTTTGTTCGTTGCAAAAAACCCTGAATAGCCGGGCGTGTCGGTGGCGATGCGGGCGCGGAGCAGGTCAATTTTGCCTTTGGTGCTGCGGGTTCTGTCCATAAACATCAAACCATTGCCGCGTGCCATCTCCCGTTCGATATTTTCAAAGCGCGTGATGACCCCTTGATATTGCTTGGCAACGTGGTCACGAATCATCCTATCCGCTTCACGGCGGGCAGACATTTCCATGTATCCCTTAAAACCGGGAATTTTGGTCAGCAAATTCTCCAGCGAATTTCGCTCACTCACAATCTTCTGGTATAAATCAGTCATGGTATTCTCTTCACACAATTTGACACCCTTAGCATACAACAATGCGGGAGTCGCTACAAACTCCCAAACTCTAGGGGGATTTTTTATGAAAATAACTAGACGGATGCGATGTATCGCGTCCCTACATATTACACTGTAGCATCTATACCGTCCGTCATAAATAGCACAAAGGAACAAATTGATATGGGCGCAAATGAACAGGGCGCAAACGCAACTGAAGGCCGCTGGCTGGTGATCCCCCGCACACTGAGTTTTGTTACTCACGGGCGGGATGTGCTGCTGCTCAAACGCGGCGCACACAAACGCATCTTCCCCAATCAATACAACGGACTCGGCGGACACCTTGAACGGGATGAGGATGCCCTCACCAGCGCGATTCGGGAAATTCAAGAGGAATCGGGTTTAAAAGTCACAAATGTACGGTTGCGTGGCATCTCGCACATTGACGCGAATCCCAGCCACCCCAACGGCATCCTGCTGATGATTTTTACCGCCGAAGCCCTCTCCCGCGATTTTGTCGATTCGGAGGAAGGCACGCTTGAATGGGTGGCGCTCGACAAACTCCATGAAAAAGATCTGGTGGAGGACATCGAAATTCTCATCAACCGCTTGTTCGGGGCAAATGCCTCCGATGTGCCATTCGCTGCCCATGTCAGTTATGATCCCAATGACCAATTGATTTTCAGGTTTGCCGATGATGCACTTTAAGCGCACCCTCCCCCAACGCATTCTTGACCGCGTGTTGAATATCCAGCAGGTGGCGCTGGCGAAACTTGACCTACCAACCATCCAAAGCCGCGAAGAAAAACTCGCCTTCTGGATGAACACCTACAACGACCTGACCCAAGCGGCGATTGCTCATTTTGGCCTGAAAAAAACGATGCTCGATGTGACCTATGTATTTGAAAAAGCGATTTACAACATCGGCGGGTTTCGGTTTAGCATGGATGACATCGAACACGGCATTTTACGCGCCAACCGGGGCAACCCATTTTTGTTCAGCCCGCAATTTCCCCAAAATGACCCCCGCCTCCCCCTTATTATGGACAAACTAGATTTTCGGATTCATTTTGCGCTGAACTGTGGCGCGGAATCTTGCCCGCCGATTCGCCGCTACACCACCGATAAAATTGACGCACAGTTAGATTTAGCCGCCGGCAATTTTCTCAACGGGGCAGATGTTGAAATTGATATACAAAATAAGCGGGTGATCCTGTCCAAAATTTTACAGTGGTACAGCCAAGATTTTGGCGCAGGCAAATGGTATAAATTCGGGATTGGCAGCCCTGCCTCGATTCTACGTACCATTGCGCCGTATATGGTGGATGAGGAAAAACGCGCCTTCCTAGAAAATCACGCGGAGACAATTCAAGTGAAATTCAAGCCGTATAGCTGGAAAATTCCGTATTAGGCCACGCCTGCCTTCGATTCGACTTTGGCTTTGATGGGCAGATGAATGGTGAATTTTGTGCCTTTGCCCCGCGTGGAATCGACCTCAATCTGGCCTTTGTGCATGTCCACAATTTGTTTAACAATCGGCATTCCTAGGCCAACCCCGCCAAAAAGATATTGTTTGTAGGTTTCATCCCGCACGAAACGCTCAAACAATTTCGGCATATATTCCGGCGCAATTCCCACGCCATGATCCAGCACTTCCACGCGGATGGTTTCGCCCTGTGCCGATGCTGTAATGGTAATATCCCCACCTTCGGGACTAAACTTAATCGCATTATCCACCAGATGCCCAAAAGCGCGGGTCAGCCCGTCTGCATCCGCCAGAATCTTGGGGAATTTGTCCTCCACTTGCAGTAGGATACGGTTTTTTTGCTGTTCGGCGTTGTCTCTGGCTCTGGCAATTACTTCTTCCAGAAGATGTTTGACATCCACCTCACGGAAATAGGGGTCAAGGGTTTCGATTTCCTGCAAAAACAACAGGTCATTCACCAGACTCACCATGCGGTCAAGATTCGCGCCGATTTTATCAATGCTCATCTGCAAGCCCGGCCCTTTCATAAAACCACTGCGAACCAGCTGCATATACCCCATGATGGTGGTCAGGGGTGTCCGAAGTTCATGCGCCAGTGTGTTCAGGAAAATCTGACGCTGTTCATCAATTTTCCGCAGCGCGTCATAGGCTTTTTCGAGTTCATTTTTTTGGGCGTGCAAATCGGCAAGTGCTTGACGGTCATTTTCGCGCATTCGCTGGGTGATGACCCGTGCCATTGCCAGCACCATTTCGGGGTGCGCTTTGATGAAATTTTCAAAATCCGCCCGTTCCAGTTCCAGAACACGGGTTGGCTGAGTCGTTGTCACGGTAGCGCTGCGGGTGATGGTTGGGTCAAGCAGCGCCATTTCCCCGAAAAATTGCCCGGTTGTTCCTTTGCGTAACAAACGCGGAATCTCGCCCATCATGCGCGTGAAAATGACTTCGCCTTCGATGATGAGGTAAAAAACATTTTCGTGCAGGTCTTCGTGGCACAAGACCGCCCCTTCGGGATAGGTATGGACTTCGGCAACACCCGCCAAACTCTCCAATACACTGTCCATCACATCGGGGAAAATGGCTTTAAGATAGGCTTTATTCTGCTCAGACATGAATTTTCCGTGAAAATTCCAATTTCGCTGTCCTGAGTTTAACACATTCATTCATTTACAAAATTTGAATCTCTTAACCGAAGGCTAGTAATCCACACAGGCTAGCGCTATCATAACGTCCGTTTGTCGTTCGGAATTTACGTCTGGGAGAACTAAAAACGTGAAATATTACCGCTTTTGGCTGGTCATTATCCTGCTGATTGTCCTTTTTGCAGGGTGGGTGGTCTGGCCTGATAATCCCGGCATTCATAGTGAAGCACTGGGAATTGAACAAAATATTGAAGTCCATCAAGGGTTAGATTTACAGGGGGGTTCACGGGTGCTGCTGGAAGCCGTAGAGGGCTTAGCCACCGATATTAGCGCTGACGAACTCAACGCGACCCGCCAAATTGTCGAGCGGCGTGTGAATGGGTTGGGGCTGACAGAAGCCGTGGTTCAAACGCAAGGTGGCAGCCGGATTCTGGTGGAACTGCCCGGCGTGAGTGACCGCGAACTGGCGCTTTCGACCATTCAAGGCACGGGGCTGCTCGAATTTGTCGATTTTTCGGGCTTGGGGGTCAATGCCCCGCAGGAAGGCGACTGCATCCTGACCACCGCCCAGATTGAAACCTTAGGGCCAAATCCGACCTGTGCGCCGCGTGATGGCGAATCGGAACGCCGCCCTGCCCAACCGAGTCCCGGAACAGGCGCACCCTTCCAAACGGTCATGACAGGCAGCGGCTTGGATGATGCCGAAGCCCAGCCCGCTGGCACCGGCTTTTCAAGCTGGGTGGTGTCCTTCGTCCTCAACAGCGAAGGCGATGCCGTGTTTGCCGATTTCACAGGCAGCCACATCGGACAGCCAATGGCGATTGTTTTGGATGGTGAAGTCATTTCCGCCCCGGTGATTGAAGCCCGGATTAGCGGTTCAGGCCAAATTACCGGACAGTTCAACCGGGGTGAAGCCGAATCACTGGCGATTCAACTCCGCTACGGGGCGCTGCCTGTACCCTTGGAAGTCGCCGCGTTTGATACGGTTGGGCCGACGCTGGGGGAAATTTCGGTCAATAAATCCATTCGCGCTGGCATCATCGGTGTGATTACCGTGCTGGTGTTCATGATTACCTATTACCGCGCTCCGGGCATTGCGGCTGCGTTAGCCCTGCTGGTGTTCGCGCTCATCAACTTTGCGCTGTATAAACTGATTCCGATTACGCTCACCCTCCCCGCGATTACCGGCTTTTTAATATCGATTGGGACAGCCGTCGACGGGAATATCCTCATTTTTGAGCGTATGAAAGAAGAATTGCGTAGCGGACGTAGTTTGGATACCGCGATTCAACTCGGATTTGAACGCGCATGGTCAGCCATCTGGACATCCAACGTGTCAACCATCCTCATCGGCGCGATTTTGTTCACCTTTGGCGGAACGTTCGGCGCGAGTGCGGTGCAGGGGTTTGCGATTACCCTCATTTTAGGGCTGGTGCTGAATCTGTTCACCGCCATTGTCGTGACACGCACCTTCCTTGCCGTAATTGTCTGGCTGGCGGGTGATTATCTGCGGACTCGCCCCGCGCTGTTGGGTGCATAAGGAGCCATTTTCCATGTTTAATCTCGTTGAAAAACGTCGTTACTTTTTTCTCTTTTCAGGCATTTTGACCCTCATCGGGGCGATTACCCTGATTTATTCCGCCGTTGAAACCGGCAACCCCCTGCAACTCAGCATTGATTTCACGGGCGGGCAGTTGTTTGAACTCCAATTTACCGAGTCGGTTGGGGAACAAGAACTGCGCGATTCCTTCACAGAGGCGGGGTTTGAGCAGTTGGTGGTGCAGGAACTCACCCCGCTTGACACCGAATTGGTCGATGAAACTGCCTATCCTGATGGCAGCCGTTGGTCAGTTCGCACCGAAGAAGTCGAGGGCGCAAATTCGATTGATGCCACCCTGGACATCCTCGAAGAACAGGTTGCCCCGCTCGATTTTCAAGCAACCACCACTTCTGAAGTGTCCGGGTCGGTGGGCGAGGAAGTCACCCAAGCAGCAATTCTAGCAACCTTAGCTGCGGCAGTTGCCACTTTGTTTTTCATGTATTTGGCCTTCCGCAAAGTCCCCCACCCCTTCCGTTACAGCGTGTGCGCGATTATCGCCATGTTCCACGATATTTTTATCATCATCACCGCCATGTCCATTTTTGGGCTGTTGTTCGACTGGCAGGCCGATACGCTGTTTTTAACCGCCTTGCTAACGGTGGTCGGGTTTTCTGTGCAGGATACGATTGTGGTGTTTGACCGTATCCGCGAAAACATCCCCAAACGGCGCGGGGAATCCTATGAAACTGTAGTCAACCGCAGCATCATGGAAACCATTCACCGTTCGCTGGCAACCCAGTTGAATGCGATTTTTGTGATGGTGGCGATTGCCCTCTTCGGCGGGGAAACCATCCGTCAATTCATCGTGATTTTGCTGGTGGGGTTGACCACAGGCACATATTCGTCCATTTTTATTGCGGTGTCGCTGCTGGTCGCATGGGAAAAAGGTGAAATTCCCTTCGTCAACCAAGACGCAACCGAAGAAACCCCTACCGCCCTCAGCGCATCGGCTTAAGGGTGTTTTTTTCAATAAAAAGAGCAGGTCACATGGCCTGCTTTTTTGTTTTATAAGCGTTGATTTTCTTCTTCTAACAGAAAATCAGTCGCTTCATATTTTAAAATTTTCACCGTGTCCATGCGTGCGCCAATTTCATTTTCAATCAGCAAACTAACGAGCGTTTCACCATCAATTAGCATAATCGGCGCTGCCCCAAATTCAAAAGCCGCTTCATGTGTGCCTTTGGTAAATTTTCCGGTACTGATAATTGTTCCCCGATTTGCCCCAAAGCGATGCAGTGAACCGCGCAATTGGTCTAATACAGGTCGTCCAATGCTGCCTTTATGCCGCTTCACCTGAACTACTTCCCTCACTCGCGTGATACCAACTTGGATATTGGCAACCACATCCACCCCACCATCATTACTTGGGTTGGTGACTTCAACATCTTTGTATCCCATCGCTTCCAGCAAACGCTGAATTAAAACTTCAAACTGATAGGGGTTCATCGTTGCTAGCGTATCAGCAATTTTCTGGCGCACAAGGTCTTTATGCTCATTCACCAATTTACGAATATCTTGGAGGGTATTCTCAGACGAATCAGATTTTGTTCCCTTAAAAAAGACATCGGCAGTCCCCAAGTAATCTAATCCAGATTGGGAAATACGATATGCCCCGCTTTCGTATTCCAATAATCCTCTATTGGTCAAATTTACCATTCTATGATACCAAGCCGTACCAATTGTGGCATTGGATTTGAAACCAGAATGTAATTCTAAGAAATTTGCGAAATGAGGGAGCAAATCAGACCTTTTTCCCGGCCCATGTTCAGCAACGATGGCGAGTAGATGAAACAAGCCCTCAAGATAATCAATATTTCTAATCGCTGAGCCGCTAAGATTTTGTAGAACATCTTCGCCGCCACGCGAACGAGCTATGACATCTAAGGAATTAACCTCAACTAAGTCATAAACATGACAAAATCGCCATAAGTCAGTAGCGTGACGCGGGTTGATATTTCCAGCCGACTCATCCCAAAGAAAATAGGCAAGTTTTTGCTCTTGCCCTGTCAGGATATTGGGAATCCAGCCATTCGGGTTAGTCCAGTCACGGGTGTTTTGAGGGGTTCCGCGATTTTCCCAGATAATATTATTCATGTGTCTGAAGGTTAGATAAGACTGCCCATGAATAATTGATAAAAATTGCTGAACGCGGTTGTAATCGGGATAGTGAGCAAGATGTATATTTGGTTGCTCCATGAGAAAAGTCCTTATCAAGTTGAACTGAATGACAATAGAGCGCAAAAAATTTTAGTAAAAAATTACGTTCGTCCAAATTCCTTCGCCAGATCCGACGCGCTGAGGTGAATCATCGTGGGGCGACCATGCGGACAGGTGAGGGGTGTGTCGCAGCGCTCCAGTTGACGCAGCAGCCCGACCATTTCATCGTAACTCAGCACCTGCCCCGCCTTGACCGAAGCCGTTTTACAGACTTTTTTGACGATTTTCTGCTCAATCGTTTCTTCACCCGGCGATTTGCCACTTTCTAAATCTTGCAACAGGCGGTTGAGGACTTCTTCAGGATTGTGGTCTGCGAGAGGGGCAGGAACGGCCTCCACCCGAAACGCATCCTTGCCAAATGGCGAAATCACAAACCCGATGTGATTCAACACGTCCAGATGTTGTTCCAAACGGCGGGCATTCATCGGTGCAAGCTGGACAATCGTGGCTTCCAGCGTGTGCTGTACCAATTTATCCTGTGCATGAAATTGACGCATCAATTCCTCATACATGATGCGTTCATGGGCGGCGTGCTGGTCAACCAGATACATCCCAGCAGGCCCTTCTGCCACAATATACGTTGCGGCAATCTGCCCGACGACGCGCATCAATGGCAGTTTGCGCGGACGGGCGGGAGCATCCATCCCCACCGGAATATCGCGCACAAAGGCATCGTCAGTGTCATCCCATCGGTGCTGGGAGGGAATCTGGCGGGTATGCCGTCCCGTATCAGGAATCGCCATGCCAAGTTGTTCAGGATACTGCGGACGTGCTTCTGAACTTGGAAAATTCGGCGCATCCCACCCGCCAAAATTCGCGGTTTCCACCTGCGTTACGTCATGCTGATTCATCAATGCTTGGCGAACAGTGCGCTGTACCGCCGAAAAAACCGCGTCCGGTGTCCGAAAACGCACTTCGGCTTTGGTGGGATGCACATTCACATCCACTTCTTCGGATGGCATTTCAATCATCAGCACGGAAATCGGGTAACGATTATGCGGGATTAAGGTGTGGTAAGCCTGCACAACGGCATATGTCAGCCGTGAATCGGAAATGCTGCGTCCATTGATAAACAGCATAATCTGACTGCGATTGGCGCGGGTCTGGCCGGGGCGCGAAGAAAATCCGTACACCCGAATCGGTGCTAAATCGGGGCGTAGCCGTTCCAATGGCACAATTTCCACCATATGACGGAACATTTCAATCCCCAGCACATCCACAATTACATCGCCAAGCGTTCCCTGTCCGGTGGTGCGGAAGGTTTCGCGTCCATCGGTATACAGCGCAAATCGCACCTGTGGATAGGCCATCGCGTAACGCATGACCAATTCATTCACATGGCGGCTTTCGGTGGTATCACTTTTGAGGAATTTTCGGCGGGCGGGAACGTTGTAAAACAAATTTTGCACTTCGATGGTCGTGCCATTCGGAGCGCCAAACGGCTCTTTATGAATCAGCTTGCCCCCATTGACGACGATTTGGGTACCAACTTTTTCATCCCGATGGCGCGTGGTGAGGGTCAACTGCGAAACCGACGCAATACTCGCCAGCGCTTCCCCGCGAAAACCGAGTGTTTGGACATGGATTAAATCATCAAAGGTGCTGATTTTGCTGGTGGCGTGGCGTTGCAAGGCCAGTTCCACTTCCTGAGTCGGAATCCCTGTGCCATCATCCGCGACCCGAATCGCGGTTAATCCGCCAATTTCAATCTCGATGCGTGTTGCACCCGCGTCCAGCGAATTTTCTATCAATTCCTTAACAACCGAAGCCGGACGCTCCACCACCTCCCCTGCTGCGATTTGTGCGGCAAGGGTTTCTGACAGCAATCGAATGGGCATGGTTACGAACCTGCGCCTACCACATTGTCCCCCGCAATCGGAATCGTAATGGTAAAGGTGCTGCCCTGCCCTTCTTGACTACTGATGGTGGCTTCCCCGCCATGCTGCCGTGCCACATTCCGCACAATGAACAACCCCAACCCGCTGCCACGAATCTGACGGTGTTCCTCGCGGTGAATCCGCTTGCCACGCTCAAAAATCGTTGCGAGTTTGTCCGGCGGAATGCCCAACCCGTTATCTACCACGCTCACCTGAAGGGTATGCTCCACAACCTGCGCTTTGACGGTGACTTCGCCTTTTTCGGGCGTGTATTTAATG
This sequence comes from uncultured Anaerolineae bacterium, assembly GCA_964639245.1. Taxonomy (GTDB): domain Bacteria; phylum Chloroflexota; class Anaerolineae; order Aggregatilineales; family J027; genus SB15. Next base: position 610,127 of record CAZXCU010000002.1, on the reverse strand, counting down.
GCATTTTCTACCAGATTCCAGAGCGCACGTTCCAGCATCATTTCGTCCACATTCATGATGGGAACATTCGGCGCAACATCACTTTTTAAGGTGATGGACTTTTTCTGCGCTGCCGGGGTCATGGTCGAAACGACTTTTTGAACCACTTTGGCCGGGTCGCAGACTTCCCGCCGCAACGCATACGCCCCCATTTCCGGGTCAAGCCGGCCTGCATCCAGCACTTTTTCGACCAAGTTGGTCATGTCCAAAATGCTGGTCAGGATTTTTTCTTTCATTTTTTCCTGTTTTTCGTTCATTTCCCCGACCATGCCCATCATATCGAGAAAGCCTTTGGCCGCCGTCAAGGGCGAACGCAGGTCATGGGACACCGTTTGTAAAAACAGGGTCATATTTTCGTTCAAACGGCGGAAGTGGCTCACGTCCGCCAGAATCAACACACGCCCCATGCCGGTATTGTTTTCGCCCATCACTTCCGAAATCAGCAGTTGGAAGGCTTTTTCGGCAATCTCCACCGTCACCCGCCGTTCCTTGAGCGATTTTTCTTCCAAGTGCTGCAACAACACCGGATGCGCGATAATTTGTTCAATGGGCTTACCCAACGCCGACTCGGAGACAATGCCAAAAAGCTGTTCCGCCGCCGGATTAAATACCTCAATCCGTCGTGCATTGTCAATCATAATCACAGCATCTTCAATGCTGGCTAAAATCGCCTCTAAACGGCGATGGCTGGCTTGTAAATCAGTGTAATTCATACCTTGAGTCGACATGGATTGTCACATAGACCTTTTTATGGTTGGACGTAAAACATACAAAGTAATTTTTCTTTTATTAGTAGGCTTGCACGAGCTACGGATTCCGTGCTAAACTGCCCTCACGACCATAAAAAGCATATCGAATTACCGAGTTTGCCGCAATATCGAATGGCAATTCAACCCAGCTTACAGGACAGGAAAGGAACGCAATGGCGGAAAAAATTCTGGTGGTTGATGACGATGTAGACAGCCTAAAGCTGATTGGCCTGATGCTGCAACGGCAGGGCTATGAAGTGATTACAGCCAATGCAGGTCAACCAGCCATTCAAAAATCTTTTGCAGAAAAACCAGACCTCATCATTTTGGATGTGATGATGCCTGACATGGATGGGTATGAAGTCTGTACACGGATTCGTAACGAACCCTCGACCAAAGACATCCCCATCATCATGTTTACTGCGAAAACTTTGGTCGATGATAAAGTCATCGCCTTTGAAAAAGGGGTGGATGATTATTTAACCAAACCCACCCATCCGGCAGAGCTTTCCGCACGGGTGAAAAATGTGCTGCTCCGCAGCCAACAAAAACGGGGCGCAGCCAAACAGGAACAGGCCAGTTACGGCGGCTTGTCGATTGCCTTTTTGGGGGTCAAAGGCGGGGTTGGCACCACCACCCTTGCTGCCAATGTCGGCGCGATTCTGGCCCAAAAAGAAAGTACCATCTTGGCAGATTTACGGCCGGGACAAGGCGCTTTAGGGCTGTCATTGGGGTTTGCCCGCGCACAGGGCTTAGCCAATGTGCTTTCCCGCCCTGCCAATGAAATTAATGCCCGGCTGGTGGATGACAACACCGTCACACACAATTCTGGCTTAAAACTGCTGCTTTCCTCCGTTCGCCCACAAGAAAGCCAACTCACCACCACCCCCGAAGCGGTCTCTGCCATGCTGCGCGGGATGAGCGAACTTGCCCACTACCGCTTGGTAGATGTTGGGGCGGGTTTAAATCGGCTCAATGTGCGTCTCATCCGTGACATGGATCAAACGATTATTCTTGTCGAACCAAACCGCGTCACGCTAACGATTGCACGCGAAATGCTGGGTGAAATTGAACGTTTGAACGTCGGTGCAGGCCGTACATCCCTCGTCATCTTCAACCGTGTTCAATCCAGTTTGCAAATTCCTTGGCAAGAAGTCGAGCAAACCCTGAATCACGAAGTTACCGCGATTATTTCGCCTGCGCCGGAATTGGCCTTCCAAGCGGCAGAAGCAGGTTTCCCGTTAGCCCACTTCCAACCCAGTTCCATTGTTGCCGGGCAGATTTCTAAACTGGTGGAAGAACTTGTGAAGCGTGGTGGATAATGGAGGCAATCCAGCAGGCGGCGGCACTCCTTGCCAAGTCCGAATATGCCATCGCCCTGACCGGTGCTGGCATCAGCACGCCCTCTGGAATTCCCGATTTTCGCAGTCATGACTCTGGCTTGTGGGAACACCATGACCCGATGGTGGTCGCCAGTTTGATAGGTTTTCGCCACAGGCCAGATTTATTCTACCAATGGCTAACCCCTCTCGCGCACAAGCTGGTCAACGCCAAGCCCAATCCGGCACATCTTGCGCTGGCACAGCTTGAAGCGGCGGGAATCTTAAAAGCTGTGGTGACACAAAATATTGATTTGCTGCATTCCAAAGCCGGGTCACGCAGCGTTTTTGAAGTGCATGGTCATATCCGCGAAGCAACCTGTATTCAATGTTTTAAAATATACCCCGCCGAGCCATTATTAAAAGAATTTATTGCCAGCGAGGACAAAAAAGTTTTATACTGCCCATCATGCAACGGAGTGTTGAAACCGAATGTCATTTTATTCGGAGAACAACTGCCCATGCAGGTGTTTAATGCCGCCCAACAGCAAGTACGCCGATGTGATTTAATCATCGTCGTGGGGTCGTCGCTGGAAGTCTATCCAGTGGCAGACATGCCCCGCCAAGCACGGGCGCACGGCGCAAAACTGATCATGGTTAATTTCAGCAAAACGGATTATGACCCCATCGCGGATGTCACAATTCATGGAGATGCAGCCGAAATTTTGCCCCGCCTTGTGGTAGAATTGACGCGAATCCAAAGTGGAGATAAGGGATGACAGATACCGACAAATTGAGTACCGAAGAATTTCACGTCAGTAAATACCTCCAGTTGATGGCGCGGTATGAACGCCTGATGGAAATTACCCGCCAGTTGAACTCCACCTTGGATTTAAGCACGCTGCTGCTGCGGATTATTGATGCCAGTATCGAACTCACCCGCACCGAACAAGCCTCGATTCTGTTGATTGACCAGAACACAGGCAAACTGCATTTTGAAGCCTCCTCCAGCTTAAGCGGCGGAGCAATGGAACAAATCGAAGTGCCAATTGAAGGCAGCCTTGCCGGATGGGTGGTCACGCATGGCGACCCGGTGCTGGTTGAGGATGCCCGCAATGACCCCCGATTTTTCAGCAAAGTTGACCAGACCATCAAATTTAAAACCCGCAATCTGCTCGGTGTGCCGATGATTGCACAGGGCAAGGTGATTGGCGTGGTTGAGGTGCTGAACAAGGTCTATGAGGATGAAACATGGACAGAAGATGATGTCAACACCCTGTCTGCCCTTGCCGCCCAAGCTGCCATTGCCATCGAAAATGCACGGTTGTTCCAGCAAAGCGATTTTATCGCGGAAATGGTGCATGAACTACGGACTCCCCTCACCGCCCTCAAATTAAGCGCCAAACTGCTCAAAGACCCGCGTTTAAACGACGAAACACGCACGGATGTTGTGGATTCGATGTCCAGCGAAATCAACCGCCTTATTTCTCTGACCACCGATTTTCTCAATCTGGCACGGCTGGAATCGGGGCGGGCGCGGTTGGAAGTCAATGAATTTGAGGTGATGGCACTCCTGCGCGAAAGTTATCAGGTGGTGGAACATCAGGCACAGGAACGGCATGTCACTTTCCATCTGACCGGGGAAGTTACACAGGTTCGCGCTGACCGCGATAAGGTCAAACAGGTACTTTTAAACCTGATGACCAACGCCATCAAATATAACAAACCACAGGGGGGCGAAGTCTACTGCACCCTCAAATACATGGACGAAACCCATCAATATTGCATGATTGAAGTCCGTGATACCGGCGTGGGGCTTTCCCAAGAGGACAAAGAAAAAATGTTCTCCAAATTTTTCCGTTCCGCCGAAACCGCCGATAAAGTCTCCGGCACAGGCTTGGGGATGGCAATTGCCAAGCGCATTGTGGAAGCACACGGCGGCGAAATGTGGATGGACAGCGAATTGGGCGTGGGAACGTCGTTTTTCTTTACCCTGCCATCGGTTTAAGCAGCACCTTGAGGACACCCGGACGGGCTGCATGTTCCATTGCCTGTACCGCGTCCTCAAGGGGATAAATTGCTTCAATCATCGGCTGTGTTTTGATCAACCCGCGATTCAGCAAATCCAGCGCGGTGTCAAAAGGGCCGCACCGACTCCCATCGACTTGAATCTCATTGACCACAATCGAACTCAAATCCAGATCGCTTTTTTCGGCATAGGTACTTTTTAAAATAATCGTCCCGCGTGGGCGCACCAAATCCAGCGCTTTTTTTAAGCCAATGGGCGAGCCTGTACATTCCACCACATAATCGACCACTCCATCGGTAAGTTCATCTGCATACACCGCCCGAATCCCCCACTGTGCCAGCAGTTGCGCCTGTTCTTCGCGCCGCACCAGCACGCTTAAATCGGCCCCGGTGAGTTGAATGACCTGAGCGCATAAAATCCCCAAACGCCCTGCTCCGATTAAAACCACCCGATGCCCTGCATACAGCGCGTGAACTTGGGTAATCCGACAGGCAGCGGCAAGCGGTTCGGTAAAAACGGCGGCTTCATCGGGAACCTCGTCTGGCACAACATGCAAATTTCGCACAGGTAGTTGAATCGTGTCCGCAAATGCACCCGCATGATTCAAAATTCCTAATACGGTACGGTTGCGGCAGTGGGTGAGGTCTCCCCGTTGGCAGGTGTCACAGTGACCACAGGCGGTATTAATTTCACCCACCACCCGCTTGCCCACCCATTCACTTGCCCCTTCCACCACTTCCCCGACAAATTCATGCCCCAACACCCCGCGAAATCCCTTGTAACCGCGCACGAGTTCAAGGTCGGTAGAACAGATTCCCGCCAAACGAATTTTTATCCGTGCTTCGTGCAAGCCAAGCGGCGGAACATCCACCGATTGCACCGCCAGATTTTGCCCATCCCAGACCACACCACGCTGTTTCATGGTTGCTCCTCGTAAAAAACATATTCCTCATCGGCAAGACGGGCAAATTTATAATTGGCAGCGCGTCCGGCATCTTCCGGCGGTTGACCATCCAACACGCAAACCAGACCGACATCAATCGGCTGTTCACCAAAATTGACCATCACGGTGTTACGGACTTCGTAAGCCTCTGCTACCCCCGCCAGCGATCCCAAAGGCTCAGTTGCCAGCGTGAAATCACTTTCTGCGTCTAAATTGTTATATTCACGCTGCCAGCCATCACACAACGCGGAAAAATCGTCATGGATGCTGCCAAAAGAACGTCCCCCCGCGTAGGAAATATAGGTTTGGGCAAGGTGCGGGCGTGCAACATAAGCCCCAACAACCAGCACGAGCGACAGCCATGCCAGCGTAACTCCGGTCAAAGTCAGCACACCGCGATTAAAAATATATTGGTATGTCACCCGCAGCGCGTTTAAGCCCAGCAGCACAAACAGCAGTTGGGTCAAAATGACCAGAATATCTAACGGGGAAGGTAAATAATTAAAAACTTGCTCAATACTCAGCACCCGTACCGCCATCTGAAGGAGCAGTTGCAGCACCAGCACCCCGCCGAAGATACCGCCCCCGATGCTGAGATTGGAACGAACAAGGGGAATCTGATTTTCCCAAAAACGCACAATACGCACACAGCCATCCTTTGCAATCGACACAGAGGTGATGATATTCTCTGACTTTTAAACATGGTAGAGGCGAGTGTGTGACTCGCCTTCAATTTTAATTTCAGAAGGAATAGAGGGCAGAGAATTATCCTATCCGAACTTGATTTTGAAAGCCTCCCAAGTGTACCGCTATTGCCATGTAAAACGGTAGTCCGGCGTGCGTCCCCCTACCGGAATAAACAAGCCCTGTTCATTCAACACCTGTACGGACACATTCCACACCAAGCTATGCGCCTGACCATCCGCCACCAGAAAATCGGATGGCAGCATCATTGATGTGGAGCGCGTGGACTCAATAAAAATTGCGCCGGTGGTTTCATCTCGCACTTCGACCACATAAAATTCATTGTTGTTCAAGCGCCCAATCGAAACCCACTGCAACAGCACAATCCCACTTACCGTTACGCCGTTTTGCGGCCCAACCACACTTGGCGCACGATGCGTTGGAGTCGGGGTGGCGGTTTCATTCCCCGAAGGCGACGCGGTAGCGGTTGGTGTGGGTGTTGAGCCGGGAACATTCAAACACTGCCCCACCCCCACCACAGGCGGACGCGGACAAAAACCGACATCCGATTGCGAAAAATCACACCCGCTGCAATCCAACCCATTCGGCAGAGGATTCATTTCACAAATACGCCGCAGCGTCGTATCATTTTTCAGCGCGATACTCGTCAGGGTATCCGATTCCACCACACAATATTGCCCGATTGCCACATACTGCGACGGGTCACCAATCGCCGGGTTATACGTCGGGGAAGGCGGGGCGTTGGGGTCAACCACAATCGCAATTGCGGTGGGGCGTGGCACAAGCACCACATTGCCCGGCCCCGGCAAACTGCACCCGGAAAAATTGTTCAACTGATAAAACACCTGCAAGGCATCCAAATCTTGATGCCCATATTGATAAATAATCGAAATGCAATCTTCCCCTGTCTGAATACTGTGTTCAAAAGGGCCGGGCGTGGGAGTCGCGGTGGGTGTTTCCGATGGCGGGGCTGGGGTGGGCGTAGACGAAGGGGTCAGCGTGGGCGGAAAAGTCGAACGTAAGGTGCTGGTTGCTCCTAGCGTTGGCGATTGTGCCAGTGTGGGAGTTGTTTCCGTCGGGGTTAAGGTAACTTCTACCGTCGGCGTAACTTCCGAAGTAGGAGATGGGCTGGGACTCACCGTTGCCGAACTCATAATAGTGGGTTCAACCACCGTAGGTTCTTGGTCATCATCCGTATTACCAGAACAGGCCGCCAGTAATAAAAATAACGCAGCCAGTAGAAACAGCCATCGGTTTTGCATTTGGTTTATTTTCCTTGCCAGAAGAATTGACGCGGCGTGGTGGGATACCGTTCATTTAACGCAACCACTTCCGCAACCATGCCGACATCGGAGTCATCCTCCCATGCGACTTCATAATCCGTAGATAAATTACACATCTGCCAATTAAAGGTATGCACTGCATAAGCCGTTCCATCCGTATTCACACCCGGACGCAGCAGCACGATACTCACCGACCATATATATTCTTGCGAGTCGGTTTTCTCAGGTCGCCAATCTCGCGGCAGTTCATACGACAAATCGCAGCTTAAGCCAAAATAATTTTTTTGTGTTTGGGTGTTCGTCACTTTGACCAGATACGCTTCATCCCGTCCGAGTGTCCCGGTACTCGTCCAGCGCAGAGTCACCACGCGGGAAGCCTCAAATTGTTCGCCTTCCTGCGGCGAAAACAAAGAAGGCACATTAAAGGTTGCTGTCGGGGTGGGCGTAGGGGTTTCGCTGCCCGAAGGGGTGGGTGGTAAGGTGGGGGTGCGGGTTGGCGCAGGCACACGCATACGCTGCCCCTCCGATAGAAAAACCGCGCAGGTTGGCCCGCCGTAGCGTTCACCAAAATCACACTGCGGAAAATCCATTTCGGGGTTAATTTCGGATAGGAGTTTGATATCAATGTTGTATATGGCAATAATATCATACATCGTTTGCTGATTCGTCACTGTGTGCCACATCAAATTCGGGTCAAGCGTCGGTTCAGCCGCCACTGCCCGCGTTAGCACAATGTCATCCGCCGAAATGGTTGCCCCGCCTGTATTCGCCACCACCACCACTCCCCCACTGCTCGATTCGCCTGTGGCGGCGGGGTCAATCAACGGGGCGGGTGTGCCTGTGGGCAATGGCACTTGAATCACCTGCCCGATCTGGATACACGTTTCGCACGCCAGATTGTTCGTTTCCACAATCAATGGCACCACTGCATAATCTCGATGTCCACACGCCAGCGCCAAACCGTACAGCGTATCGCCTTCATTAACGGTTAAATCACACGTACTGGGGGTAGGCGAATTGGAAGGCATCGGAGTCACCGTCGGGAAATTTGGCACAATCCGCGTATTGGTCGGAATCAGCGTTGGGATACTTCCTGATGGGGCGGTAGCGGTGGCAAAATTCCCCGCCAGACTCGCTGTCGGATTCACATTCAGCGCATCAGTCGGCAGCGCTTCACTGCGGGTGTCATCATCACTTAAAAAAGTGGTAATGCCATACGCCAAGCCAAGCCCCAGCAAAACCCCCACCAGCAAAAACAACCCCGCAAACCAGATTCCGCCCGGCGCACGCCGCGCCATCAGGTCATCTTCGCCGAGCATCGCATCATAAAAAGCAGGCGCGAGTTCTTCTGCACCCTGCGCTTTGACCGTCGAAGTCGCTGACCGCCCCGGCAAACGCGCTTCGCACAGCACACAGATTTTAGCGTCTGGGGCGTTGCTTGCCCCGCAAATTGGACAAATTTGTTCACTCATAGCGGGCAGATTATACCAGCCTCACCCAACCATTCCAGACTGGCAGTATACAAAACAATGGTCAGGCGTTTAAATAGAAACGGAAAAAGGATTGAAAGCAGGGCTATGTGCGGAATTTGTGGAATTTTAGGGTCGCCTGACCAAGCCATTCTCAAACGCATGACCGACTCCATTGCCCATCGTGGGCCGGATGGCGAAGGTTATTTTTGCCAGAATGAAATCGGGTTGGGCTTTCGGCGTTTAGCCATCATTGACCTGACCACCGGCGACCAGCCCATTTTCAGCGAAAACCGCCAGATCATCACCGTTTTCAATGGCGAAATTTATAACTATCGCCTGCTCCGTGCCGAACTGGAAGCGCACGGACACCTTTTTTCCACCCGCACCGATACCGAAGTGCTAGTACATGGCTATGAACAGTGGGGCGTAGACTTGGTTCACAAACTGCGCGGCATGTACGCCTTTGCCCTCTGGGATAGCGTGCAAAAACGGTTGCTGCTGGTGCGGGATAGGATGGGGCAAAAACCCCTCTACTATGCCCGATGGGGTGAGAATTTCCTGTTTGCGTCCGAAATCAAAGCCCTCTTCGCCCACCCCGATTCACGCCGTGTTCTCAATCAGGAACGGTTGCCGGAATATCTCTCGTTGGGTTATGTTCTTCCGCCAAATACGCTGCTCGAAGGGATTCACAAACTCCCACCCGGCAGTTTTTTAACGATGGAGGCCGGACAATCCCCGCTTATTCAAGAATATTGGCGGCCTACGCTGAGTTCCAATCCAGCCTCCTCCCCAGAAAACACCGCCCGTGTGCGGGAAATGCTGGAAACTGTGGTTGAATCGCAGATGATGAGCGACGTACCCTTGGGGACATTTTTAAGCGGTGGGGTCGACTCCACCACCATCACCGCCCTCACGGGTCAATTTTCGGGGCAAGCAGTTGAAAGTTTTACCGTCGGCTTCGATTACACTGGCGATTCCATCGGGGACAAAAAATTCAATGTGGATTTGTACCATGCACGGGAAGCGGCAAACTTTTTGAACTGCCACCATCATGAAATTATCCTACGCCACGAACCACCGCTTGCCAAAATTTTGCCACAGTTGGTTTATGCGCTGGATGAACCCATCTCCGACACAGCCATTGTACAAACGGTGTTTGTCAATGCACTTGCCCGTCAACGGGGAGTTCCCGTCCTTTTAAGTGGCGACGGCGCGGATGAAATTTTCGCCGGATATGCTTTTTTTCAGCAGGCACACAACGTTCAACAGTATCAAAAATTCGCCCCAGCTTTGAATCCTCTGCTGCGGCTTTTACCCAAACAAAAACGCCTGATGAATCTGCATAAATTGGCTGATAAATCCCGGCTAACCACCGCCGGCGAACATTTTTTGACATGGGACAGCAATCTCTCTTTTACTCAGATTCAGGCAGCGCTCACGGACAAAAATTTAGCCCAAACAGGCACACAAACGCTTTTAAATCAGCTCAATCAGCAACTTGCCCCGCTTCCCACGCGGAATATCGCTGAAAAAGTGGGTTATGCCCGTTTGCGCTTCTGGTTGGCTGAAAACAGCAACATAAGATTTGATAAAATGTCGATGTGGGTCTCCATCGAAGGTCGTGCGCCCTTCCAAGACCATGAATTGGTGAATCTTGCGTTGAGCATCCCGTTGAGCCAAAAATTACCCGGCAAAAAGGTACTTAAAGATGCGGTGCAAAAGCTCATCCCACCGAGTGTGATTCAACGTCCCAAGTGGGGCTTTACCCCGCCCGCCTCCGATTGGCTGCGAACGATTTTCCGCCCATTGGTTGATACCTATTTGTTGGACAAAGAAAAACTGGCTGCCAGTGGGCTAAATCCTGAAATTGTCATCGCCATGACACAGGCGCACCTCAACCGCACCAGCTATCACCTCAATGAACTCTGGACTCTGTTAATATTTCAGATTTGGGTTGCGCTGGTCATCGAACAATCGATAGAAGTGGGCGAACGCTGGTCAGCCGAGCAACTGGTCACTCTTTTTTAGCTTTTTTCACCGCAAGGAAAATTGCGTAACCGGCTTCTTGAGCCGCTTTTTTGACATCCGGCTCGTCTGCTTCTTTAAAACATTCTTCCAGTGCAGCCAGCGCGTCTTCGGCATCTGCGCCCATCGCTTGCAATTCCGCAATGGATTTCAGCCGTACATCCGCCCGTTTATCCTTCAAGCGGGACAGGTGAAATGCCAGCACTTTTTCATTTGATGAAGCCATGAGTTCTCCTTTGTTTCCTCTACCAGATATTACCGTTTTTTGGCTTTACGCGCCTGTGCTTTCGCCATAATTTCGGCGGCTTGACGGCGTTCGGCTTCCGATGCCCCTGTCCCCTGTTGTAGTTTATGAAGTTCGGCAAAATAAATTGCCTTGCCAACTTTTTGCGCCAGCACACGGAGTTCGGCCTCTGTGTCGGCTACATACACTTCTGCAAGGGGAATCAAAGCAGCCACATCACCAATCGTTTCCAATTCGAGAATCGCCTCACGCCGTCGTGCCGGATTCGGGTCTTTCAGCCGATTAATCCACACCTCTGTTGCGGGATTCATGATTTGCTCCTGAATAGCTCAGACAAACCCGCGTCTATCTCGTCGTCTTCAAGTACCGCACGGGAAAGCCCTGCCTCTAATAAATCCAGATGGTCATGATCCACCACAAGCGGCGCGGATTGAGTCTGAGTGGCGCGGGGGTCACGCTGGCGCACTTCGTTCACGACTTCCCATTGGGTTCGTGCCGCGCTCAAATAGGAATTGAGTGCATGGTCATTCCCCGCATGGAGCAGCACACTGTCCACGACCGCTTCTTGACGGTCAGAAGTAACCTGTTTTTGACGGGCAAAATGGGCTTCCACGGCGCTGTCGGTGGAATAACCGCGCTGCTGCGCCTGCCAGAGCAAACTCCCGGCCCATTTCGCGGTTTGGCGTACCTGCGGGTCAGGATCACTTTTGAAGAGGTCATGCACAGTTTGAATTGCCCGTGTTTCCTCCAGCATCGCCACCACTTGCAGCATCTGAATCCGCCGTGTGGGGTCAGGGTCATGCAGCGCATGAATCAGCGCTTGCCACATAGCTATTTGCCCTCAACACATATTCGCACCATCAGTATAACAAAAAATTGGCCTGCCCAAGTGGGAACTCTTTCCTATTTTCCCGTGACTGATTCAACAGAAGGTGTTTGGTTTTGGGCTTGAGGCATTCGCAAAATTACCGGACATTTTTTTCATCCGGCGAAAGTTCCGGTACAGATCAGGCTTTCGTCTATTGAATTTATGAATAGCAATCTTTAATATGTTATCTAAAACCTAACGCCTCAAGCCAAATCGCTAACAGCGAAGGAGCATCCATGTATCCAGATTCTGCCGATTTATCACTGGTGCAGGCAATGGCCTCCGGCGATAGTCGGGCGTTGGAAGATTTGTACTCAAAACACGGGTCGAGCCTCTTGAATTATTTGATTGGACAAGTAGGCGGCGATGTTGTGCTGGCGGAAGAAATTTTGCAAAATGTCATGCTGGCTGCGTGGAAAGCCGCGTCCACTTTCCGGGGGGAAAGCAAAGTTCGCACTTGGCTGATTGCGATTGCCCGAAATCAGGCCATCAATGCCCGCCGCAAACATCGTGTCACCTCGGTTGCCCTCACCGAGGCGGATAATGTTGAAAAAACAGGGCCTTTTGAGCAGTTGTTACGTTCCAATGAACGTGCTGAAGTCCGCAAAGCCATTCAGCAGTTGCCAGACGACCAGCGCGAAACCCTTGAATTGGTCTTTTATCATGGGTTGTCTGGCCCAGAAGCCGCCGAAGTGATGGGCGTAGCACTGGGAACGGTAAAAAGCCGTTTGCATCGCGCCAAAGAAACCCTCAAAGGATTGCTGCGCTATGAATAATTGGCAGGATTTAGTTCCCTTTTATGTGGCGGGGCAACTTGCACCACAGGAACGCGCCGCGTTTGAAGCCTTTATGATGCGCTCCCCCGAATGTCAGCAGGCGGTGGCGGAATGGCAGAATATCGCCAGAGAAGTCTGGGAAGAAGTCCATACGCGAAGCAACCACCTACCGCCCCTTTCCCAATCGCTACGCAGCCAATTAAACGTTCAGCCCTCGGTCATGCGAAATGGACGCGATGCCGCCTTGCTTGAGGAAACCGTCATAGCCTACCACGCCCCACGGGTTGAATATGCCCAGCCAATGCGTCCATCCACCCCGCCGAAAAAACGCGGCAACCCACGGATTTTTGCCTTCGCAGGGGTCGCGGCTGCGCTGATGTTTGTTTGTGCAGGGGTTATTTTCTTCGCATTACAAAATAGCAGCACAAACGACGACAACACTGATTCGCCCGAAGTTGCCAGCCGTCCCAAAGATACCGAAACACCGCTTGGAACGCCGCAGCCCACCACAACGCTCATTAATGCGACTTCAACGACTGTCCCTATCGTTGTAGCAACTGACAGCACGACGATTCTGCCGACCCCGACACAACTGCCAGTCAATTCGGGTGGGGGCGTGGGTTCGGCAGGGGTAACATCAATTACCGAAACACCCCTCCCACCCCCCGTGTTTAGTTATTTGGCTTCACCAACGGCATTTCCCTCCGAAGCCCCTGTTGACCAAGCCCAATATGATATTTCCGTAGACAGTTTTGCCGTCACGACCTTTAACGAGATTATTTCTTTCCCCATTGGTGATTTATCCGACGTGCTAGCGCTCACCGTAAAGGGTTCAGAAGCACGGGATTTGCAAATTGCGGTCTACTGCTTTGGCGAAAATACGGACGCGATGCGCTGGCATTGGGCGGGCAATATCGAAAATCCCTTCCGGTGTGGCGAAACACAGATATTGGCGCTAGCGAACGGAACAAGCGGAACTTTAACCCTGACCTTCGACGAAGGCAGTACCCCCAGCATCACCGCCTATACCGTTTCCATTACGCCAAAACTACCCGGCGGCGGGGCTTTACCAACCCCGACTTCATTGCCTGTCGAAATTGCCCCACAGGATATTGACCCGCACAACTTCGGCGTACAGATTTACACCGCGCAAAAATTCACCGAAGCCCTCTCCATGCCCATGCCACTCGGCGACAGCGCCGATAATATCAACCTGACGCTGTACTGGGCAGAAAGTGACAGCATCCGCTATGAATTTAACCTGCTGATGACCTGTACGGGCAGCAATACCAGCGCCTTGCAATGGACAGTCGGTAACAGCGACACCCGCTATTATTGCGGACATGAAGTCCCGGAGGTATTCCTTTCTACTGCTGACAGCACCAAACTCATCAGCGTCTTTTTGGAGGACAACGGAGACGCAAATTACGTCGAATACACGCTGATTGCCAATCCACAGCCCATCGAACCCACGCCCGCGCCGGACGGGTCAAACGCTGCCCCTGCCGATGCCGAACCGCATGATTTTGTCGTCACACGTTCCACCAGTAACAAATTGACTGACCGCATTTCCTATCCTACCGGCGACACACTAGACCGGATTCATTTGACCGTTGCGGATATGCAACCCGGAGAAGCCCGCGAACTCGAAATCTCGCTGACCTGTACGGGAACAGGTACAGAAAATGTCATCTGGACAACGTTAGTAGGCCAAAAATCCAATTTGTGTGGCGGGGTACTTTACGCCACTTTAACCAGTGACAACAACCGCATGAGCTTTGATGTCACCGTCAATGCCGGTTTCTCCAGCGACACCAACGTGACCTATACGCTAGAGGTTCGTGAGGTGCAGTAATGGGGGCGGGAAGATACCCGCCTCTTTTTCATGTGGCATTCAATCCAACAGAGGTTTCCATGAAATTCATCATCTCAATTCTGCTGCTTTTACCCACATTGGCCTGTGCGCTTACCACCGATGACACTTCCCCCGAATTACTTGCCAGCCCTAGCGCAACCAACCTTTGCACTTTCACCACCACCCTTGAGAATGCACGGTTGTACGCTGCACCCTTGTCTCATGACAGCCAGCAAAAAGACACCTTGCAGCCCAACACCCCCTACCCCGCCATACTGCAAAATGGCGAACATTATCTGATTCAATTTTCCGAAACCGACACAGGCTGGGTTGACCGCCGCGCTGGATTTCTGACCGAAGATTGCGCGGTCTTGCCCACCGATCCCACTCCTATCCACGAGTTTGACAGCATCTGCCTGTTCACTGCGTCCACCGATTCACCCATGTTCGGTCAGGCTGACTTAACAAGCCCCAGAGGTAGCCTGCCCATCAATGAGTCTAAAGTGGTTGTCGGAAAAACAGACTCGGCCTATTTGTTGTTTCTCGACCACGCCTTCGCCGTCTGGGTCAGTCTGTCTAACGGGCAACTTTCCGGCAATTGCGATTCACTCCCTATAATGCAATAACCAACAGGTCATTCACGAACATAATTTTTAGGAGAACCAGACCATTTAACATCCTCATCTACTAGGTATAATGAAATCCTGAATCGCACAAATCACAGTTTTGCGGATTATCAATTCATTCGTCTTTGTCTATAGGAAACTAACATGACAGTTGAGATTGGTCATATTCAAGCAATTTATCGCTATCCTGTAAAATCAATGGCAGGTGAATTGCTTGAGCGTTCAGAATTAGGCTGGTATGGCCTTGAAGGAGACCGGCGTTTTGCCTTCCGCCGTATTGTCGAGCAGGGGGGATTTCCCTGGCTGACTGCAAGTAAACTTCCCGAACTGCTCCTTTACCAACCCGTTCGACAAGATACCTCTCAGGATAACAACCTCCCGACCCATGTGGTCACGCCAGAAGGGAAGGTATTAGGGATAAGAAGCGAAGAATTGCGTAACGAAATAACGCATCACTATGGGGCAGATGTCCAACTGATGCAACTTAATCAAGGAATCTTCGATGAAGCGGCGATGTCATTGATTACTTTAGCAACCACCCACAAAATAACCAACGACTCTGGACTCCCCCACGATATACGCCGTTTCCGCCCGAACATTGTCATTGAAACAAAGCACGGTGAGCCATTTATAGAAGATCAATGGGTTGGAAAAACTTTGACTTTTGGCAATAGGGAAGACAGTCCAGCCGTCCATATCACGAATCGAGATAAACGTTGCATGATGGTTAATTTGCATCCCGACACTGCACAATCCGACCCGGTTGTCATGAAAACGGTGGTTCAATTGAACCAGAATTGTGCGGGCGTTTATGGGACAGTCATCCGTCTTGGTGCGGTGGAAGTCGGACAGACTCTCTACTTACGGTAAACAGAGTAGGCACCGCTCGATATCCAGAAATTAAAAACGCCCTCTTACGCGAGGGCGCTGTTAGAAACGCAATGCGGGAAAATCCCCACCCTCAATCCCTCCCCAATGCTTTGGGGAGGGAAGCCGAAGGCAGGGTGGGGTCAAAAAAGTGTACCCAAAACGCGATTCTGCGTAAGGTGAGTTACTCACCCATGTGAAACGTATAAACAAAATCCTGTTCCTCTGCCAGTTGAACAAACGTCGCATGGTCAAGCGGGTCGCCAATTGCCGTTACCCTGTCCCACAAGTACATGGTGTCCGTGTCCGTTACCAGCGTCACATGCGCGTAATTTTGCCCGGTGTTCACCCGCAGATATTCCTCAAAGGGGAAATAATCTGGCACAAACACCGCCCCCATCGTATCCAAAGGAAAGGGGTTGTCGTCAGAAGCCATCCAGCGCGGCGCATTGGCAATTAAAATATGCGCGTTTTCGTCGGTGGGCAGTTCACGCAGCAAATCATCATAGGCCGCGTCCAATTGCAAATGCAACCCCTGTCGTTCCTGCACATAATCCACACTAATAAACACGATTCCTGCCAGCAAAATCAGGCTCACAAAACGGTTATATCCACGTACATGCTCCAGCAGTAGCGCAAAAGTTAGTGCAATCGCAGGCGCACCCACATAAAACAAACGCGGCGAACTCAAGGTATAGCCATCGTTTAACTTCAAAATCGACAAAATGCAGGTCAACCCAAACCAACCCATGCCCAATACCAGTAAGCGGCGCTGATTTTCGGTCAGACCGAATACCGCCAGCCAAGCCCATCCAAACAACACCCCGCCCAACCAGACCTGTCTTTCCGGCGAAAGCGGCGCGTAACGGGTCAAAAATTGTAGGGGGAAACTCATCCCCTGCACAAAATACGCGGTTTTCAGATGATAGGTTGTCCAGATACCTTTGCCGCGCAAATTCAAAATTATCAAAGCACCCATGGCAACCAGCACCACCGCCCCCACCCCATACAACCAGCGCTGGTGTGGCAGTTTTATGCGGATTTCTTGAGTCGCATAAATCGGGCGATGGGGCATGACCGTCAGAAAAGGCAGCAAATAGAGCAAGGAAGGCAGATGAATCGGCAGTGCATCGCCGGTAATTTCTGCCCGCAGATAAAAATACACTCCCGCCGCCAAGCCGGATGGCACAAGCACCCGTAGCGCGTTCATGGGGTGTTTTTGCGGCACACAAACGAGAATCAGCAGCAGCATTCCCGCCGCGAAAATCCCGTTTTCATGGATAAACGGCGCGATGCACCCCGCCAGAATCGCCAGCACCAGCATTCCATAACGTTGGGGATTTTCCAGATAGCGCAGCGCCGCCACACAGGTGACGAGAATCGCCAGCAGCACCAGCGAATGAAACCACGCCAGCACCCACACCACCACCTGATAATTGAACGGAAACACCGCAAAAATCAACATGGTGGTGAATTGTACAAACGGACTGGTTCGCAGGTGTTTCAGCAGTAGCCCTACCAGGAGCGTATTCAGTGCGTGGGTGAAAATCATGATTCCGTGCCAGAGGGTTGCATTGGGTGTAATCCCCGCCACATGCTGCGCCCGCAATATCAGATTAACCACCGGACGGTAATAATTATTGGCGTAATACATCCCCAAATCAGCATGAGTCAGAATGTATTCGCTGTCGACGGTTGTTACCCCCCGCAAATGGATAATATCATCCGAGAAAAACGGCAGTTGCAGCGAGGGCCAATACAGCAGCACCGCCACCACCATCGGGATCCATCGCCATAACTTTTTGACCTGTTTCATGGGTTGTCATCTCCTGCTTTCATAAGATGAGTCAGGAAAAAACAGGCAAAAGTTCCATGAAACTAAGAAACGAGTAGATTCCCTCTCTTTCTAGGGGAGGGTTAGGGTGGGGTCATAAACTCTGCTATAATCCATGTCGAAAATAAGGAACACAAATGAACCGAGACGAAGCATGGAATATCGTCACTGAATTTGTCCAATCCGACAGTTTGCGAAAGCACATGCTCTCTGTGGAATTTGCCATGCGTGCTTATGCCGACCATTACGGCGAAAATCCCGATTCATGGGGTTTGGTCGGCTTGCTGCATGATTTTGATTGGGAAATTCACCCCACCCTAGACCAACATCCCAGCGCGGGTGCGCCCATATTGCGCGAACGCGGACTGGCAGAAGACGATATTCGGACTATTTTAAGTCATGGCTACGAGACAGGCGTTGACCGCACCACCCCCCGCGACAAAGCGCTGTATGCCGTCGATGAACTGACGGGCTTGATTACCGCCGTAACGCTGGTACGTCCAAGCAAAAATATCATGGATGTTTCCGTGAGTTCGGTCAAAAAAAAGTGGAAGGACAAAGCCTTTACCGCCGCGATTGACCGCCATGAGATTGAACTGGCGGTACAGGATTTAGGTGTAGATTTGTGGGAATTTCATGTCCCCCTGGTACTCAAGGCCATGCAAGACCACGCCGCCGAACTCGGCCTCAATGGAGCATAACCATGCCTTTAATCATCATTTTTGGGATGGGGTCACGCAAAAAAGACATCGGCGGAGGGAAATTTTTTTGTCCGCGCTGCATGACTCAACGCGATTATAAACTCAAACAGGCCACGCGCTATTTCACCCTGTTTTTCATTCCGATTATCCCGCTGGGCAAAATTGGCGAATTTGTGGAGTGCCAAACCTGTCACGCGATGTTTGAGCCGGGTGTGTTGAGTCTTAAAGCGCCGGCTGCCCCACCGCCAAGCCTGTCTCAACTCCTCAATACAGCCAAAACCCGCTTGGAACACGGCACGCCCGTTGAATATCTCATCCGCGACATGACCGCCGCCGGACTAGACCGCGATATTGCCCAATCCACGATGAATACCCTGCTCAAGACAGAACGCAAAACCTGTCATACCTGCGGTTTAAGTTACCATCCGCAAACCCAAGCCTGTGCCAGTTGTGGTAAACCCCTACGATGAGCAATTTAAGAAACTGGGTGGCAGGTCTCATCCTTGCGGCGGTGGCGGTAGCAATTTTTTTGCCCTTGCCCGGCGAAGATACCGACCATTTGCTGACCGAAGATGAAGCCAGCGACACCACCCTGACTATTTTGACCGACAGTGACTTGTTCACCCCGTTAATCGCCCAATTTGAAGCGGATACCCGCCTTGAAACCCGTGTCATTGTGGCCTCACCGGAAAAATTACAGGATACAGAAGGCGACCTGCTGCTCCTCAGCGATTCGGCATGGATGGCTTTGTGGGGTGAGCAAAAACTATTGGATTCCCTGCCCGCTTATTTGACCAATGGGGTTCCGCCTGTCTTGGTCAAAGAATTTTGGGCGGGGGTGTCTGTCCGCACCCAGTGGATTGTCTACAACCCGCAAAAAGTCACCCCCACTACCCTACCGAAAAATCTTCCCGAACTGGATTCGCTGGAACAACTTCAAACGGGCAAAGTAGAAGCCGCGCTGGTCAGCCAAATGCTTGCCCTGCAATCTGACCTTGCCATGACCCTACCCGAAAATTTCGAAATGACAGTGACGGCTGTTGCCATCCTTGCCAATGCCGATTCCAAACCGCTCGCCCAGCAGTTCATCTCTTACCTGTATTTTTCAGCCGGGCAAACCTATTTTCGGGATGTGTTGTTGGATTATCCCGTCATGACCGGAGTCGAGTCCAACCACAGGCTCATCCCATTAGCCGATTTATTGCTTACAATAGAAAGTGACATAGACGAAGGATAGTTGCATGTTTTTTGAACGTAAATTCCTGTCGTTGCATACAGTGGCTGCCATGCTGCTGATTTTAACAGGCTGTAACGGCCTGATGACCCTTATTGATGACCTCTTCCCCACCGCAGAGTCGGGAGAATCAGAAACTGTTGTGGAGGTGCAGTCCGCCAATCCAGTTTTAGAAGCGGTCTACAAAAACTTGGAGGCGGGCAACGAAGAAGACCTTGAAAAATATATGTCCACCATCCACCCGGACAGCTTCTTCTACACCACTACCCGCAGCACGATGGAAAATTTGTTTGCCACCTACGATTTAAATTATGACCTGACTGAAGTAGCGGTCATCGAGCAAACCGACACCGAAGCGCGGGTCAGCTTTACCCTTGTCACCACCCGACTCAGCGGCCCAGCGTTTAACGACAACATCGTGACGGGTATATTTATCCTCCGCCTCGATGGTGAGACGTGGAAATTCTATGACCAAACTGTTGAAAATGTAGAATACATTAATGACTAACGACACTATTGGCGGATTTTTTGTCCGCCAACGTCTCTCCCTTCCGCGCAAATACGGTACAATATCTCCACCATTCGGAATATAGGTTTTCATGATGGAAATTACACTCACCATTAATCAAAAAATCAAAACCCTGTCCTGTGCGCCCGGCGACTCACTTTTACGGGTATTACGCCAAGCAGGGTATTTCAGCGTCAAATATGGCAGCGACGACGGCACAACGGGCGCGAGTGCCATTTTATTCGATGGCAAACTGGTCAATGCTGATGTTTTATTAGCGGCTCAAGCCGATGGTCACACCATCGAAACCATCGAAGCGATGGCAAAAGGCATCCAACTCCACCCGATTCAAGATGCGTTTGTGCGAACAGGTGCGATTCAATGTGGTTATTGTACTCCGGCGATGCTGTTGGCGACTAAAGCGCTCCTTGCCGAAAATCCCAACCCGACTGCCGAAGATGCCCGTGAATGTTTATCCGGCGTGTTGTGTCGCTGCACCGGCTATACCAAGCCAATTCAAGCGATTTTAGAAGCAGCGGCGGTCATGCGCGGCGAACCCCCAACAGACATTGATGTGAATGTGGTGCAGCCCCTCACCTTTATGCCCGAAGATGACGGTGGGATTGAGCCGCCCGAATTTCCCTCTGGCGGCAACGGCGGAACTGGTACCCAGACCCGTCAGCGGGTGCTGCCCAAATTTATCTACGCGCCGCAAGCCCCCCAAACGCAAGTGGTGGGCAAGCCCGAAACCAAAGTGGACAGCATTAAACTGGTCAAAGGCAACCCCGCTTTTGTGGATGATATTGATTTACGCGGATTACTCCACGCCAAATTGTTGACCAGCCCACACGCCCACGCACGGATTATCTCAATTGATGACTCGGCAGCCCGCAACATGGAAGGTGTTCACGCGGTTTTGCATTGTTTCAATGTTCCGCGTGTTAAATATGCGTCCGGCGGACAATCCTACCCCAACCCCAAACCCCATGATCAAGTGAGTTTTGACAACAAAGTCCGTTATGTGGGGGATCGCGTGGCGGCGGTGGCAGCAGAAACGCTCGAAATCGCAGAAGAAGCGATACAACGAATCCGCGTTGAATATGAAATTTTGCCTGCCGTGTTTGATGCCGAACTTGCGATGCAGGACGGCGCACCAGTTATCCATGATGAGGACGATACCGAAGGCATTCACGACGCGCAGCACAACATCAGCCATCATATTCATGCCGAAGTGGGCAGCGTTGAACGCGGTTTTGCCGAAGCCGACCATGTGTTTGAACATACCTATCATGTGCATCAAGTTCAGCAAACCCCGATAGAACCGCATATTGCGATTAGCTGGTGGGATTCCGACGAACGGCTCGTCATTCGCACCTCGACCCAAGTTCCCTTCCATGCGCGGCGGATGGTGGCCCCCTTGCTCGGCTTGCCTGTCAAACGGATTCGGGTGATTAAACCGCGTATCGGGGGCGGATTCGGAGTCAAACAGGAAATGCTGATTGAGGATATTGTCGGCCATTTGACCATCGCTACAGGTCGCCCCGTCAAAATGGAACTCAACCGCGAGGAAGAATTTATTTCCAGTCGCACCCGCCATCCCCAGACCGTCACCTACAAAACAGGGGTCAATAGTGATGGCACGATTCACTCCATTCAGATGAAAGTCATCGGCAATACGGGCGCATATGCTACTCATGGCCTCACGGTGCAAACGGTAACGGGTTTGCGCGGCCTTTCCACCTACAAAAGCCCGAATATGAAATTTGAGTGTTTTGTGGTCTACACCAATATTCCTGTGCCGGGTGCCTATCGCGGGTACGGTGGGCCACAAGCCCTCTTCGCGCTGGAAAGCCATCTGGAAGAAGTCGCCCATGCGCTCGGTATGGATGTGGTCGAATTTAAACAATTGAATTACGTCCGTGTGGGCGACCCCCTCCCCATCGCGCCAATGTTGGGTGAAGGTGATGCCGAAAATGTCAAAAATATCCCGGTCATCATGTCAAGCGGCTTGGATGAATGTGTCGCCCAGGGCATGGAAGCGGTGGATTGGGAACGCCGCTATGATGAGGCTTGGCGGATTGACCCCGAACGTCCCCATATGCGGCGCGGCATTGGCATGGCGATTTGTATGCACGGAACAGCCATTCCCGGCCTCGATATGGGCGGGGCAAGCATCAAAATTAACGATGATGGCTCGTTTAATTTACTGGTCGGCGCAACCGATTTAGGCACGGGGTCAGATACCGTGCTGGCACAAATTGCCGCAGAAACACTCGGCGTGCCGCTTGATGATGTCATCATCTACTCCTCCGACACCGACATGACTCCGTTTGACACGGGCGCGTATGCCTCCAGCACCACCTATATTTCGGGCATGGCGGTTAAAAAAGCGGCGGAAGGCGTGCGCCAGCAAATTCTCCAACGGGCGGCGCTGATGCTCCATTTAGACTCCACCGATGGCATTTATCTCAGAGACCGTTACGCATGGACGCGAGATGGGCGCAGTGTCAGTCTGGAAAAAATAGCCCTGCATTCGCTGCACCAAGAAGACCAGCGCCAGATTATGGACACTGCCTCCTACGTGTCTATGGAATCGCCGCCGCCCTTTGCTGCCCAATTTGCCGAAGTCGAAGTCGATACTGAAACGGGACAGGTCACGGTTAAAAAATTGGTCATGGCGGTGGATGCCGGTGTGGTCATCAATCCGATTACCGCCAGTGGACAAATCGAAGGCGGCATGACGCAAGCGTTGGGCTATGGTCACTGCGAAGAAATGGTCTACGACGAAACGGGCAAAATGCTCAACCCCGCCATCGGCCCGTATAAAATTTACGCGGCGCACGAAATGCCAGAACTGGAAACGATTCTCGTGCAAACTTATGAACCCAGCGGGCCGTTTGGTGCAAAAGCGATTGCGGAAATCCCCAAAGATGGAGTCGCGCCTGCCCTCGCCAGCGCCATTTTTAACGCCACAGGGGTACGCATCCGTGACATTCCCTTCACACCCGAAAAAGTCTGGCAGGCGATCAAAAATCATACATAGGAGAAAAATATGGACACTATAAAACAACGGTTAATGACCGAAGATGAAATGATGTCTCTATCGGCACACCAATGGTTTGAAATTATCAGGGGAGAAATCGTACCCATGTCACCTAATGGAGTAGAGCATCATGATATTGCAGGTAATGTCTACGACATTTTGAGAATGTATGCACGGAAAAACAGACTTGGATATGTCTATATGGACGGACTAATTTTTGTTCTATCAGAGGACGAAGAGGGTATAAGAGAATCGCGTATTCCTGATATTGGATTCGTGCGGAAAGGGCGCTATCCAAAAGATTTTGACCGCGCACGCCCTTTCCCCGGCGCACCTGATTTAGCCATTGAAATTGTCTCCCCCAGTGAAGGGGCAGATGAAGTCATGGATAAAGTCAGTGATTATCTCGCGGCTGGCACAGAGGAAGTTTGGGTCGTGTATCCGCGTCAAAAATCCCTGCATCGCTACACCCGCCAAACCCCCGATAATATCCGTGTATATCATCAAAATGATACGCTTGAACCAGATACCTTATTTCCCGAATTACAAATCAAAATCGCTGACTTTTTTGCTATTGAAATTTATGAGTAAAACAATACAGATGAATTCCATCGAAATTATACAAGAATATGGCAAAACCAAACGCCGTATTGCCCTTTCTTATTACTATGACCATCAGACTGAAATTGATGCTGCAATCCAAGCAGAAAATGAGGAATTTGAGCAGCAAGTCGCAACCAATAGCAATAAAATCTCACAATTACAGGCGCAATCGAAACAGTGAAGACTGCTTTACAGGGTATCCGTATTATCGATTTTACCCGCGTCTTGGCGGGGCCCTTCTGCACCATGCTGCTTGCCGATTTTGGCGCGGATGTTATCAAAGTCGAGCGCCCTATCTACGGCGACGACACCCGCCAATGGGGGCCGCCCTATGCCGGCGAAGGCGCGGACAAACAAAGCGCCTATTATCTCAGTGTCAACCGCAACAAACGCAGCCTGACACTCAATTTGAAGTCGTCCGAAGGCCAAGCCATTGCCCATCAGCTTGCCCAGCAAAGCCACATTCTGATTGAAAATTTCAAAGTCGGGCAAATGGCAGACTATGGCTTAGATTTTGCGTCGCTCCATGCCGAACACCCGTCCCTTGTGTATTGCAGCATCACGGGTTACGGGCAAACCGGCCCCAATGCCCACCATCCCGGCTACGATTACGCCATTCAAGGACAAAGCGGCCTCATGTCCATCACAGGCGCGGAGGACGGAATGCCCTACAAAGTCGGGGTGGCGATTGCAGATGTTCTCACGGGCATGATGGCAGCCAATGCCATTCAAGCCGCGCTGTTCCATGCCCAACAAACGGGCGAAGGCCAACACATTGATATTGCTCTACTCGATTCGCAAATTGCCGCGCTGGTCAATGTCGCCAGCAATTATCTGGTTTCGGGTCAACAACCCATCCGTTATGGCAATGCCCACGCCAACATCGTTCCCTACCAGACCTTTGAAGCCAGCGACGGATATTTTATTTTGAATGTTGGCAACGACAGCCAATTTAAGAACTGTTGCCATGTACTTCAACATTCCGAACTCGCCTCGGATTCACGCTTTGCGACCAACCCCGCCCGTGTGCAGAATCGAACCAAACTAATTGACATTTTGACTCCGATTTTCCGTCAAAAAACGGTATATGACTGGGTGGAAAATTTACTTGCCGCTGGTGTTCCCGCCAGCCCGATTTACGACATCCCCACCGCTTTGACCAATAACCACGCCATCGCACGCGGACTCGTTGAAAATGTCACACTGGCAAACGGCACAGCCGTCAATTTACTTGCGCCTGTCACCCAATTTTCCCACACCCCCGCTACGATTCGCCGTCCCCCTCCCTTGTTAGGCCAGCACACCGATGAAATTTTAAGCGAACTTTTGCAGCTAGAATCGGCAGTTCTCCAAGACTATCGGCAAAAAGGCGTCGTTTAAAATTTCTGCCTTGCCCAAAATCTGATAAACTAGGCGCTAAGATGACGAGAAGGACAACGCACCAATGATTGTTTGCGCCAATTGCGGCAAATCCAACGAACCCGATGCGCTCTACTGCACCCAATGTGGCAACGCGCTGTTTGGAAATCAGCCTGTGACCAAAGTTCAGCCCAGTGAAGTTCCTGTGGAAACTTCCGACTTTGACAAAAATGATCTCGTGCCGCCGCGCAGCCTGACCGATTTATTCCCTAGCGATTTTGCCCAGACCGCCCCGCCCATCCCGCGTGAAAAAACCCCCTTGCCCGAACTGCCCGGCAAAGGCGAAACCAAACCCGAATCCATGTTCCCGCCGCCGCTTAAAACGGATACCTTCGCCACGCTGCACATGGACGCTTCGCAAATTAAGGATATTTTTTGCGATGTGTGCAAAACCGAACTCCGCACGCCCGAAGATAAATTTTGCTGGAATTGCGGCGCAGCCCAGGGCAAAGCCATCGAAAAATGTCGCAGTTGCAAAACCATCCTGATGCCCGATGCTAAATTTTGTTACCACTGTGGCACACCCGTTCTGACCATTCCACAGGTGACGCTCCACATGGCAAACAACGACCTCACCTTTAAGATTCCGCCGCGTGCCGAAGTCTTTACCATTGGACGCAATGTTCCGCAGCAAAATAATTTTGTCGACCTCGATTTAGGCCCGTATGGTCAGCGCCGTGTCTCGCGCCAGCACGCTCGCTTCATCCTGCGGGACAACCAGTGGTATCTGGAAGATTTGAACAGCAAAGCGGGAACACGCATTTTTAATGACCGCCTTGCCCCGTTCACCCCCATGCCGATTGAAAATGAAACCATCATCTATTTTGCTGAACTTAAATTTAAAGTGGCAATTAGCGTATGAAACGCTACGCAGCTTTGCGCCAAACCGCCGAATATCAGCGCTTGCAAGCCTCTGAGTCGCGCCGAGCCGATTGGAAAAACTGGGGGCCCTATGTCAGTGACCGCGCATGGGGAACTGTCCGCGAAGATTACAGCAACGATGGCAACGCATGGGCCTACTTCCCGCATGACCACGCCCGCAGCCGTGCCTATCGCTGGAATGAAGACGGCTTAGGGGGAATCTGCAACCGATTTCAAAACCTTTGTTTGGCGCTTGCCTTCTGGAACGAGCAAGATTTTATCCTCAAAGAGCGCCTTTTCGGGCTAACCGGCATGGAAGGCAATCACGGGGAGGATGTCAAAGAATATTACTTTTATCTGGACAGCACGCCCACCCATTCCTACATGAAAATGCTGTACAAATATCCCCAAGCGGCCTTTCCCTATCAAAAACTGATCGAAGAAAACGCCCAACGCAGCAAACATGACCCCGAATATGAACTGATTGACGCACTCAAGGCAGAATTTTTGCAAAATCGCTATTTTGATATTTTTATTGAATACGCCAAAGCTGACCAGAACGACCTCCTCTGCCGTATCACTGCCTACAACCGTGCGGATACCCCCGCCCCGTTACACATTTTGCCGCATCTCTGGTTTCGCAATAACTGGTCATGGGGGTATAACGCCGAACGTCCCACCCTGCGCCAGCATGAAAATTATGTCCATGCTCACGAACGGCACATCGGCAATTTTTACTGGTATGTGCGCGGTCAAGTCGAATTTCTTTTCACCGAAAATGATACCAACTTCGAGCGCTTGTTCCACCAGCCCAACCCCACCCCCTATGTCAAAGATGGGATTCATCAAGCGGTGGTCAATGGCAATCGCGCAGCCGTCAACCCCGCCAGAACAGGTACAAAATGCGCGGCTCACAGTCAAGCGATGATTCCGGCGCACGGCAGCCATACCGTCGAAATCCGACTCACCCCACGCCAAATCGAAAACCCATTTGAGGATTTCGAGTCCATTTTTGACCAGCGGGTTCAAGAAGCGAATGAATTTTATGCGTGCTTGCAACCCGAAAAAATATCCCCGGAGGCTGCTAATGTCCAGCGACAAGCCTTCGCCGGATTGTTGTGGAGCAAACAGTTTTATCATTTAGCAGTAGATTTGTGGCAAGATGGCGACCCGGCTTTTCCCCCACCGCCAGCCCATCGGAAAAATATCCGTAACAAAAAATGGCGACACCTGTACAACCTTGATGTTATTTCTATGCCGGACAAGTGGGAATATCCATGGTATGCCGCGTGGGATTTGGCCTTTCACATGCTGCCCTTGGCGTTAGTAGACCCGGAATGGGCAAAACGGCAGTTGATTCTCATGCTGCGCGAATGGTACATGCACCCCAACGGGCAAATTCCCGCTTATGAATGGGCGTTTGATGACGTGAATCCGCCGGTTCATGCGTGGGCGGTCTGGCGAGTGTATAAAATTACCCGCGATGTCACCGGACACGCCGATGTTGCCTTCCTCGCCCGTGCGTTTCAAAAACTCATGCTCAATTTTACGTGGTGGGTCAACCGCAAAGATTACGATGGCAACGATGTTTTTGGCGGTGGATTTTTAGGATTGGATAACATCGGGGTGTTTGACCGGAGCGCCCCCCTCCCCAACGGCGGACACATCGAACAAGCTGATGGCACAGCATGGATGGGCATGTATTGTTTGAACATGCTGGCGATTGCGCTGGAACTTGCCATGCACGACCCCAGCTATGAAGATGTCGCCACCAAATTTTTTGAACATTTCATCCGTATTGCCAACGCGATTTATGATATGGGCGATGGAGTCGGCTTGTGGGATGAACGGGATGGCTTTTTCTACGACCAGATTCACACCCCCGACAACAACCATGATGTCCTGCGCGTGCGTTCGTTTGTGGGGCTGATTCCTCTGTTTGCGGTAGAAACCATCGAACCCAATATGCTGGAAAAACTGCCCAATTTCCGCAAACGTTTAGAGTGGTTTACCCGATACCGTCCACAGTTGGTCAAAAACATCGCCTCGTTGACTCAACCCGGTCAGCAGGAACGGCGTTTGCTGGCGCTTGCCGACCAGACCAAACTCACCCGCATTCTTGCCCGCATGTTAGATGAAAACGAATTTTTATCCCCCTATGGCCTGCGGTCTCTTTCGCGCTATCATCTGGAACACCCCTACGTTTATTATGTGGGGCGTAACCCATCTATTGTCCGTTACGAGCCTGCCGAATCAACCTCTTCTATGTTCGGGGGCAATTCCAACTGGCGCGGCCCAATCTGGTTTCCGGTCAATTTTCTGATGATTGAATCGCTTCAAAAATATCATCATTACTACGGGGATGATTTTCAGGTTGCCCTGCCCACCCATACAAGCAACCCAACCTCTCTGAGTCAGGTAGCGAATGACCTTTCCCAACGTCTGACTCAGCTTTTTTTGCAAAATGACAAAGGCGAACGCGCTTTTTGGGGTGGCTACCAGCATTTTCAGCATGACCCCCATTGGCGCGATTACATTTTGTTTTACGAATTTTTTCATGGCGACAACGGCGCGGGCATCGGGGCAAGCCATCAAACAGGCTGGACAGCCCTTGTTGCCAAATTGCTGCAACAAATTTAACTTGCGCTTCCACGTCGGTTTTAACCGACTTCTTATCCACAGCGCGGGAATTTATTGCCATGCGGACTGTTTGCTGATATGACCGAAATTTCCCCTTGTGCTATGGTCTGAATAGTAGACAAGGGAAATCACACTGTTGCACATCATTGCCGCCTTCTGGAATTTCGCCCGTCCCCATACGATTTTTGGCACAACCCTTGCCGTTTTTTCGCTGTATTTCATTGCCCAACACAGTACCAAGAGCAACTCTCATCCAATGCTTCTTTTTTTCACATTGATTGCCAGCATTGCGGTCAATCTTTACGTGGTGGGCTTGAATCAACTCACCGACATTGAAATTGATAAAATCAACAAACCCTATCTGCCCCTTGTTAGCCATCAACTCACTGATTTACAGGCAAAATGGATTGTCGCCAGCGCTGCCATGATAGGCATAGGGGTCGCTGCGATGCAAAACTTTTACTTATTTTCCACGATTGCCCTTGTCTTTTTGATTGGCACGGCCTATTCCCTCCCGCCGATTCGCCTCAAGCGCTTTTCATTTTTCGCCGGGCTGTCTATCATCCTCGCACGGGGCATCATCGGCAATGGGGGTATTTATGTGTCCTACACCTACACCTTTACAGGGACAGCCGAACTTCCCCTGCATGTCCTCATTTTTATTTTACTAATGGCAAGTTTCTCGACAGTTATTGCGCTGATGAAAGACATCCCCGACATCGAAGGCGACATGCAGCACTCGATTTCTACCCTTGTCACTCGGATTGGCACAGCGCGAGTGTTATTCCTGTGTAAAATAATTCTAGTCGGCTGCTATCTGGTCATGATTGGTATAGGACTCATCGGAATCCAGCAACTCAACAGCGTTTTGGTCGTGACTTTTCATACCCTTTTGCTCATTATTTTCCTGCTTTATCGCACCCCCCGGACAATTTTCAAATACTATATGTTTATCTGGAATCTGTTTTACCTAGAATTTATCGTGTTTTTCCTAGCTGTTGCCTTTGCAGAACATTCCCTCGTATGAAAAAACTGATTGCGTTTATCAAACTCAGCCGCCTGATGTTCCTCAGCGGTGGATTCATTTTTTACGGTTTGGGGGTGTCCATTGCCTACAATGAAGGCTATCAAATTTCGCCTGAAATTTATGTGGTCGGTCAACTCATTGTCACTCTGACTCAACTCATGCTGCATTACAGCAACGACTATTTTGACTACCCCGCCGATATGCTCAACCATGCCCCGTCGTATTGGTCAGGCGGTAGCCGCATGTTGATTCGTGGTGAACTCCCCATCCGTACCGCCCTCTATGCCGCGATTTTTTGTGCGACTGCCGCCAGTATTTTGAGCCTGATTTTAACTTTCATGATAGGCAATTTTTGGCTGCTGCCCATTTTACTTCTCAGCATCGGCCTCTCTTGGAGCTACAGTTCTCCGCCCCTCAAGCTCCATTCGCAAATGTTGGGGGAATTTTTCGGGACGCTCATTTTGGCTTTTTTCACCCCGCTAATTGGCTATTACACCCAAGCCGAAACCATCTCAACAACTTTTATCCTAGCCCTCATTCCCCTCCTATTTTTGCAATTTAATATGCTGCTGAGTGTCAATGTGCCGGATGCAGAAAGTGATACAAAGGTCGGCAAGACAACGCTTGTGGTAGGGTATGGCAAAAAAATCACTGCTCAATTTTATTTATCCGCCCTGCTGCTGACCTATCTTTCGCTGCCCATTTTGATTTTACTTGGCCTCCCCACGACGATTGCCCTTGCTACCCTTCTACCCCTACCTTTAGCTATCGCCCTATTCATCTATATTTTTCGCAAAGGCTGGCGCAATCCCAATCACTGGAATCTGCTCACTTTCAGCACTATCTCCTTACTCATGGGAACAGCCACTTTAGAAATGATAGGGTTTATAATTCAAATTAAATGACTTAGGCTTAAGCAAATGGGAGCTATCTGCTGGTTGTATTTTGGTATCGCTTTTTGTTGGAAAGGACTCATACTTCTAAGAGGCAAACCTTATACGTATTATAAATACAACATTTTCACTTTGAGCCAACGAAAATTTTACGAGTCCCCGTCGCCAAGTAGTAGGCTTAGTGGAGCAATGGCTTTAATAATAGGTTTAGGATTACTCACTGTCTCATTGAGTTTCTCAATCTATATTCCATATCAAGTATGGGCTTTTATTTTCTGCACATGGGTTTTCGCTTGGATATTTTTGCCTCTTTCAATTTTCATTTATTACAACGAACAAGAAAAAAAGACCCGCGTTAAACAAAAGCGAAAACGAGAAGATTACGAAGTATTTTAGGCAAAATCTTCTTGTCCTTAACAGCATAAGAAATTTACTCATAAACGGACTATATTCCGTTTCTTATGTGATTTTGATATACACCCCTCTCTAAAAATGCTATGCTTTAGGCATCAGCAATCAGAGATGGAAAAAGCAACCCATGAAGATTCTCGGTATTCACCACATTACCCTCATCACCGCCAACGCCCAGCGCAACGTGGATTTTTATACACGGGTGCTAGGACAACGTTTCATCAAAAAAACCGTCAATTTTGACGCACCCGGTTACTATCACCTCTATTTTGGCGATGAAACAGGTCGTCCCGGTACTGCCATCACATTTTTTGAAATTCCCGGCTCTGCGCCCGGCAGACCCGGCATTGGCGGAACGCACCATTTCGCCTTGCGTGTCAAGGACACTAACGGCTTGCTCAAATGGAAACGCCGTTTGCTTGATTTAGGCGTTCCTGTCAATGGGCCTTATGACCGTCACTACTTCAAATCGATCTACTTTAACGACCCTGACGGCACCATTTTGGAAATCGCCACCGACGGCCCCGGCTGGACAATGGACGAAGACGCGGACAGCATTGGCACAGAATATAAAGCCCCGCCCGAAGCCATGATTCACAGCAATCGGGATGAGGAACGCATCAAAGCCGAAATGTGGCCTGACCCTGTGCCTGTTATTACCCCTGATATGGCGCTGATGGACGGAATGCACCACATTACGGCTATCGGGGCGGATATTGAACGGACTCATGCTTTTTTTGGCGGGTTGCTCGGAATGCGCCTCGTCAAACAAACCTCCAATTTTGATGACCCGAACTCCGCCCACTGGTATTGGGGCGTGGATGATGGCAAACCCGGCACACTCATCACCTATTTTGAGCGTGACCCACAAAAAACCCGCCGTGCCGAAATGGGCGCAGGCCAAACCCATCATATTGCCTTTGCCGTGCAGGATGAGGACGAGCAAAAGGAATGGCGTGAAAAACTCATGCGGGCAGGTTTCCGCGTTTCGCCCATCATGGACAGGATTTACTTCAAAAGCATCTACACCAACGACCCCGACGGGCATATCATCGAGCTGGCAACGGTTGGCCCCGGCTTTTTGGTGGATGAAGATGTTGCTACCCTTGGCACCAGTTTAAAACTGCCGCCTTGGTTTGAAGACCGCCGCCCGGTTATCGAACAAACGCTCACGCCGATTACGGTTGAAACATGGAACGGAGTCCCAACCGAATGATGTTGCATCAGACCCAACCCATTTTAGCCGCCGGACAGCCACTCGCTGAAGCCCAAGCCGCCATGGTCATGATTCACGGACGCGGTGCATCCGCCGAAAGTATTTTGACTCTCGCGGATGAATTTGACGGGGAAAATTTTGCCTATCTTGCCCCCCAAGCGGCAGGCGGGGCATGGTATCCGCAGCGATTTATCGTGCCTGTCGAGCAAAACGAACCCTATCTCTCATCGGCATTGCTGCGCGTCGGCGAAGTCGTGAATCACCTTGAATCCAACGGGATTCCCGCCGAAAAGATCATCCTCTTGGGATTTTCACAGGGGGCATGTCTCGCGCTGGAATATGCGGCGCGTAACCCCAAAAAATATGGCGGAATCGCTGTCCTCAGTGGCGGGCTGATTGGCGACAAGGTTTCACTGGAAAATTATCCGGGGGATTTCGCTGGCACACCGATTTTTCTTGGTTGCAGCGACGTGGATTTTCACATTCCGCTTGAACGGGTTCACGAAAGCACCCGGATTTTGCAACAGATGGGGGCGAACGTCACCGAACGGATTTACCCGAACATGGGTCACACCGTCAACGCAGATGAAATCGCCTTCGTGCAACAGATGATGGCTGCCGTAGGGTAATCATGTAGAGGCGAGTTCTAAGGGCGCGGCAAAACACTGTTTCAAAACAATTTGTTGCGCCCGTAGCCCGCCCTCAAGGCTACAGAGTAAATTTCCACCCAAAGTCCGACGCACAAGTTTCCTAACCTCATACAATGAAATATGAAATGAGGAGATAAAACATGCGATTTTGGATTTTGCCTCTACTTTTGATCTTCCTAGCCAGCCTGACCGTTACGCAGGCTGCCCCTGCTGACGAAAAATGGTACTTTGCCCAAGATATTGAAAATGGTCTCATCACCGCCTACACTCCCGCAGGTGAAAGCAATCTCATTTTAGAAGGCGGCTTTAGCGAACGCGCTTACGCTAATCGCTTAGATGACCAATCCATGCTCATAACGCTCATAGTGGACGGCAACAATACCCTCTATCACCTTACGCCCGACTCCGCCACGCCCATCACGACCCCTGTAGACCTGAATCCAGTCACAGGTGGTTTCTTTTTGCGCGATTTCAGCTATCCCTACGCAGTCCTGCAAGTTCCCGGCGATACCTCTGTGATTACCGCCCTACTGGTCAATTTGGACACCCACACCGCCGAAATCCTGACTCCCAACGTCGTGCTTTTCAACGGCAATACACTGGTTTTCTCTCAAGAGGGTGAATTTCTGCGCTACATCCGCCAAAATGGGGACAGCACTTGGGAAATTGTCGAACGCACCCTTGCCACCGCCAGCGAACAGGTTATTTTCACGATCCAAAACCAGCGTTTTCCGACTCTTATGGCGGATGTTTTTGGCGAAAATTGGCTATTCTTTAGCCGCGTGGATGATAGCACCGTTCCAACCCTCATCAAGGCCGATGGCACAACCGAAACCTTCCCAGCCAGCAACAGTTTATGGTCGCCCATTGGCGATAACATTGTCATCACCCCTGCCATCTGCCAAGCCGATTGCCCGATTGAGGTTCGGACGTTTGACCAAACGACACAAGCCACTTTTACCTTGCCCGTCCGTGATAGCTATGTCTACGCAGTTACCCAACCCGATGACTCGCAGATCATCCTCGTGGATACAGGCATCAATGCTTATTATCAATTAGGCGCGGATAATTTCGCCCATCTCATTGGCTATTGGTCGCCCCAAATCGTCTTCACCCCCATTCAAGATGTTCTCTCCCCTGATGGTCGCTATCTCCTCACCATCACCAGCGAAGAATCGCCCATAGGCTACAGCGTTTGGGATACCGAGTCTCAAACCTATATTCTGCAAAATACTTTCAAAGAATCCGGCTTCAATTTCGTTCAAATCACCTACAGTGACATGGGATTTATTATCTGGGAAAACAGTCAGGATGCTTTTGCCTATTTTGATGGGCAAATCACCGAACTTCCCGGGGCAGATACAGGCCACTATTTTGACCTTTTCGCGGATGGTACATTGTTGTACTTTCAATATGGCTTGGAGGGCGCACCCAATCCACAAGGCATTTATCGCTACGACCCTTCCACCGACACCTATACACGCCTTGTTGAAAATGGCGAACCTCTGTAATTTTTC
The DNA here is from genome assembly GCA_964639245.1 of uncultured Anaerolineae bacterium. GTDB lineage: Bacteria > Chloroflexota > Anaerolineae > Aggregatilineales > J027 > SB15. The sequence continues at coordinate 575,770 of CAZXCU010000002.1, read as the reverse complement.
CTCTATGGGCAGGCCAATCTGCCCACTTTTTCTATTCTGATATATAGTTATAACAAGTACAGGAAGAAGTCAGCATGACAGACCGTGTAAAAACCGCGCTGCGGAATGTGTTTCATGATATGGGTGAAGAATCGCTGGAGAACCTTGCCAGCCATGTTCGTATCAATACCTATCCTGCTGGTACAACCCTCTGCAAAGAACGCGCCCTTGAAGATACCTTTTACATTTTGCTTGATGGTCGAGTGGACATCATGAAGCATCTCGAAGGCGGGCTGCATTTCATCGACACGCTTAAAGATACCTGCTTTGGCGAACTTGCCCTCCTGCTGGATGAACCCCGCACAGCCGATGTTGTGACCAACGAACCCACCACCGTTATCGAAATCAACCGCGAAGATTTACAAGCACTCATGAAAAAAACGCCGGAAATTGTGCTGGCAATTTCCCGCATTGTTATCAAACGCACCCTGACCCAGCTAGACCGCAGCGTGGAAGAACTCGCCAAACACCGCCGCAAAACCCAACCCCCACCCAAGTTTTTTGTTAGCTATGCCCGCAAAGACCAGGCCTTTGTGGAGCAGCTTGCCATTGACCTCAAACGGCGCAGTGTGGATGTGTGGCTGGATATTCACAACATTGACCCCGGTTTAAGCTGGTCGCGGCAAATCGGGCGGGCCTTGGATATGTGCAGCGCTATGATTCTCGTCCTCTCACCGGATGCGCTGGCCTCCGAAAATGTAGACGACGAATGGAATTATCATCTGGATAACAAAAAGCGCATTGTCCCCCTGCTGCATCGGGAATGTCGTGTGCCGTTCCGCCTACACAAACTCCAATTTATTGATTTCATCCATGAACCCTATGAAACTGCCCTGCAAGAATTGGTTTCCACCCTGCATGTCACCCATCAAGAAGCTGCTGATGGCGGGGTTTCGGATGGTTTATAACTCACCAACACCTTATCGATACGTCTGCCGTCCATGTCCACCACTTCAAAGCGCAATCCCTGCCACTCGAAAAAATCGGCTGCTTCAGGGATGCGCCCCAATTGCGTCAGGATAAAACCCGCCAGCGTTTCATAATCGCGCTCTTTAGGGTCAGGCAAGTTAATTTCCGGCAGCACATCTTCCAATTCGTCAAACGGCAGCGTCCCATCCAACAGCCACGACCCATCGGCACGCTGCACCGCTTCGGGGTCATCAATATCATCAATATCCCCAAACACCTCTTGAATCAAATCGTCCATCGTCACCAAGCCTTCAATCCCGCCAAACTCGCCAATCACAAACGCGATTTCGGTACGGCTGGTTTTGAACAAGGCTAAGACCTTCGCAATCCGATTGCTTTCCGGCACATACAAGGGCGGTTGCATAATCGATTTTAAATCAAATGGCTGTTTACTCAGCAGATGCACCAGCAAATCTTTCGCCCGCACCACCCCCAAGATATTTTCGACACTACCTTTGCACACCGGGTAAAAGGCATAGGTATTTTCGATAATCGTGCGCTGAATATCTTCAAAAGGTGCTTCCGCTTCGAGCCACACAATATCCGTCCGAAAAGTCATGGCTTCGGTTACGCGCTGGTCAGCCAAGCCCAGCACATTCTCAATGATTTCGTGTTCCGAAACTTCAAACACACCAGAAGCAATCCCCTGCTCAATCATCGCCAGCACTTCGGCTTCTGTGACAGGATCTTGTTGGTGGGCATCTGCCCCCATCAACCGCAGCACAAAATCGCTGGACAAGCTCAACAAATTCACCGCCGGGGTCGAAATCCACGAGAGGGTTTTCATTGGAGGCGCGACCAGCAACGCGAATTTTTCAGGATTTTTAATTGCCAGTTGTTTAGGCACCAGTTCGCCGATAATCAAAGAAAGGTAAGTCGTCAGTGCCACAATCACCACAATAGCAATGGTTTCACTATACGCTGCTAGCCCATCCACTTTTTCGATTTGCGCCGATAAATCCCCCGCAATTGCTGCGCTCCCAAACGCCCCAGACAGCACCCCGATGAGTGTAATCCCCACCTGCACCGTCGATAAAAACCGTCCGGGGGAGGCTGAAAGCTCAAGGGCGGTTTTGGCAGCAGTGTTGCCATCGTCCGCCAGATGTTGGAGGCGGGTTGGACGGGAGGACACCACCGCGATTTCAGACAGGGCTAAAAAGCCATTAAAAAAGATGAGGACAAGTAATATTGCAACTTCCAAGCGTCGAATACCTTTTTACAAGAGTGTACCAAAAGTCAGCTAATCGTAAGGGACTCAATATTAAATTTGTATAAAATTTAATCGCTCTCTCAGGGAAATCAGCCCGTGTTTTTGAATATGTTCGTTGTCTTTGTGCTTTGTTTGACTCATTTTTCTGCTGCCCGTACCAACAGCGTGACCTATATCGTGTTTATCTTAAACAATACGATTTATGCCCACGCCAGCGACAAAGCCGATTTACGCACCATCGGCACTGCCTATCATGGTCTCCAGCTGGATGGGCAGGATATTTTCGCGGCAGCCAATAGCCCCACCCCGCCGGATTCAGGTTTTGGCTTTCATCATGGCATCTGGTCGCCTGACCAGCAACAATTGGTGTATCTTCAAATTCAATTTCCGCGCTATCAGCTTCAACTTTTCGCGGACAATGCCAGCCAACTTTTACTGGAAGCCGTTGTCACCGCCCAACGCGGGTATCTTGTGCCGCTGGGTTGGCAGCCGGACGGCAAAATTTTACTCCTTGAACGCCACAGCCTGTACACCCTGAATACAACGGTTCGTATCTGGCAGCTTGACCCCACGACCCAAGCCCTCACGCCCTATGCGAATACCAGTGTCGGTACGCTGCACGGGCAAAATATTCTCCTCAGCGATTCGCAGGCGTTTATCGGGTTTGACAGGGAAAAAGGCTACGTTTTTGATTTTGCCAACGCTGCTTTTTCAACCTTTGAGGCAAAAGTAAGCTATCCAACTTCGCCCTCATCGGTTTTTGAAACCCACCCGATTCGTATTTTAGGGGTACTTTCCAGCAGCGAATTAGTCGCCTTTATCAATCAATTAAATCCCGCCCATGCGACTTCTTATGTGTACCCCGGCGCATTTTTACATTGGCCTTTGCCCGCCACCGAACGACGGATTACCTGTTATCCCGATTCACCCCATACCGCCGCCAATTTTGAGGTGACTTGCCCGCCATTGGGTCGCCTGTACGAAGGGCATGAGGGAACAGACATCGGTGGGCTGCCGGATGGGTTGCCGCTTGGTACAGCCGTTTATCCGGCGGCGGCAGGTATCGTGATTGATACGTATACGCTATGTGACACTTCAACCCCCGCCTGTGGGGATGCTTACGGCAATTACATCACCCTAGAACATCATCTGGTGGTGCAAAATGACATCCAAACATGGTTCACGGGCTACGGGCATTTACAAACAGTGCGTACAAGCGCCTTCACCCCCATCACTGACCTCACCCTCCCGATTGGCGCTTCGGGCAGCACCGGACAGGGTGGGCCACACCTCCATTTTGAAGTGCGTTACCCGCATATCATCGGTGAATCGCGCTGGATCGACCCATGGGCAGACCCGATTCTGTGGATTGGCGGGAGCGCTATGCCCATTTCCGCCGAAAATTCATGACGAAACTCCCATGTTGTTTTCCTAATTTCAGGCATAATAGACACAAGAACAAATTTTTCTACCGCTCGCGCCATGCGGGATGGTCTATCGAAATTAGGAAAACGCTGTGAGCAGTGACTGGTTATCGCTTTCCGAAGCGGCAAAATTACTCGGCGTTCATGCCAATACCCTGCGCCGATGGGCGAATAATGGCGACATTCCCGTTCATACCACGCCGGGCGGACATCGGCGCTTTTTGGCTTCCGAACTGTTGGAACTGGTCAAAAATAACGCCCTCGTACCACAAAACACTGCTACCGGGCGCGTCTGGGCAGATTATGCACTGGTGGAGGCTCGCCAGCGTTTGGGCAACAATCAGCTTCAACCGCGCTGGAAATCCGCCTTTGATGAAACCGAATTACAGGAAAATCGGGAATTGGGGCGGCGCTTATTGGGGTTGATTATGCAGCACATCTCCAGCAATATGGGCGATGAGAACCTCTTGGTCGAAGCGACCAGCATTGGTGTGCGGTATGCTCAGGGGTGCATCCGTTCAGGCTTGACCGCCAGCGAAGGCCTAGAAGCGACGATGTTTTTCCGCGATACCTTGACCGAAGTCGCCCTGCAAATGCCGGAAGTAGCCCGCATCAGCGCGGAAGACCAGGTGCGCCTGCTGCGGAAACTCAATCAGGTGTTTAACACGGTGCAAAAAAGTTTCGTGGAATATTATGACCATCATAACGGACAATCAGCCGCAAATGGCAATCCGTCGGAATAAAAATTACATTCCTTGACGATTTCTGGGTTGAATTTTCATCTTCACGCCCGGACGCGGTTCTAAGGTTGCGCCCATGTGCGGATGCACTTTTTGCGGCAGCAACGTCAAATTGAACTGCTGTAAAATCCGCGCCAGCACCACTTTCGACTCAATTTCCGCAAAATACGAGCCGATGCAGTTGCGTTTGCCCGCCCCGAACGCCAGAAATTCATACGGTTGGGCTTTTTTGACAGCAAAACGTTCCGGCCTAAAGGCGTGGGGGGTGTCCCAATAGGCGGGATGATGGTGGGTGAGAAAAATTGAATACAGCACCCGCGTTCCCTCTGGAATGGCGTACCCTTGAAAATCCAACTCCCGTGCGGCGACCCGTGACCCCAGATGAATCGGCGGATACATCCGTAGAGATTCATCAATCACCCATCCCAGATAGGTTAATTTTGCCAGATGTTCATAGTCTGGAGTCGTGTCCCCTAGAACCGTATCCACTTCTGCCTGAGCTTTTCGCAGCACATCGGGATGTTTGCCCAACAAATACAGCGCCCATGAGAGCAGCGCCGTACTGGTATCATGCCCCGCGATAAGCATGGTCAGCAGTTGGTCACGAATCACCCCATCCTTGAGATGTTCATTGGCGGTCAAAATACCGAGCAAATCGGCCTTTTCCTGTGGATTTTCCCGCCGATGGCGAATCACGGCATATAAATAGTCATCCAGTTGGCGCAGGGGTTTTTCATATCCCGGACGCGGCGCACCCCGCCACAACATCCACACCCCCGGCGAAATATAGGCGATGGATTTTAAAATCGGTGTCCACAACCGCGCCAAATCATCGCTAAAATTCACCCCGTAGAGCGTATCCATCAGAATCAGCAGCGCGATTTTTCGCATTTCGACCAGCATATCAACGGTATCAGACCATGTGGCGGTCACTTCATCCGTCCGCCGCCAGAAATTTTCCACATAGCCATTGACCAGCTTCTTATGAATCCCTTCGTTCATGGTGCGGCGAATCGCATCATGTGGCTGTCCATCGATCACCAGCACCCCGTCCCGCAGAAGATGGGTTACAGGGTCAGATTCCGTTCGCCAGTTTAGATTGTCCTTTTCTTCGACCAAGACAAATTTTGCCGCCTCCTTCCCCACCATCATGACGGGTTTGAAATTCGGCAAATCAATCTGAAACACATCCCCCAACTGCTGATGAAACGATTCCAGCGCAGCTAAAATTGTTTTTTCTCGAATCCATGCCCGCAGCGCCACCAGAGAAACATTCGGATCAGTCTTGGGAATGGCAGGCATTAAAATTCAATCTCCATTTTGGTGTTGAGGGTGATGAAGGCTTCCTCATCCCGTTCCAGCCAATCCACCATTTCGCCAATCGTGCCAGCCTGTGCTGCCCGTCCGCATAAGCCACGATACACACAAAAATGGCACAATTTATCGTTGTCAGTTTTGGGAAACATCGTTTGGGTTTCAATTTCCCGAATCAGACGTTGCAAAAAGGCTTCGTCGTCTTGAAATTGGGTGGCGGAATAGGGCAAAATTTCGGGTTCGGTGGGGGCATTGGCAAACCAGTACACCATCGAAATTTGCTCCGGCGCGTAGTCCCGCCCGCCAATGAATGCCCCGCCTGCCCGTGCCAGCACATAGCGGTAGACCCGTGTTTGCAGGGTGCGTGTCAGCCATTGGGTTTTGGGACGGCGGCGGGTCGTTTTCCAATCTACAATGACCGCCCGTGCGTCATCCAGCGCCAGCAAATCGTACTTGGCAATCAGATGATACCCGGCGATTTTGGCAGACAGGGTTATTTCGGGCATTTTACGGGCGGGAAGGTTTTGGGGAGCGTGCGCTAAGTAGTGCAGCCACCACGATTGGAGTTCTGCACCGCGTGCCATTTTTTCGATTTGCTCAACGGGCAGCCCTAAAATATGCTGCTGCACCAAACGATGAAAAGCCGCGCCCTGCTGCATATACTGTTCATTTTCCAGTGCGGGTTCCACTTCCACCGCAGGCCATGCGAGTTTATCCATATAGCGCAGTTGAAACCGCCGCGCACAATCTTCATAATCGTGCAAACTGCTCTGACTAAATTGAAATTCAGGATTTAAAGTCATCATTTTTCTATTAGAAACTCACAATTCGCCGTAATAAATTGTCCAGCTATTCTATCTTAGCTAGAGGAGAAAAACAGATGAGCTTTCAAATTCACCCCGAAACCCGTATAGGGGCGGTTCATTTAACCATCCCGAACCTAGAAAAATCGCTGGCATTTTATCAGCAAAATCTCGGTTTTAAGCTCCACCGCCGCGAAAATTCGATAGCGTATTTAGGCGCAGGCGGGGAAGATTTGCTGGTGCTGCATGAAAATCCCCAAGCGCGACCTTTACGGCGCGGGCAAACCGGCTTGTATCATTTTGCGGTGCTGACCCCTTCGCGGTTGGCGCTGGCAAAATCGCTTCAACACCTTGCCGATACCCAGACCCCTGTACAGGGATTCGCTGACCACAATGTGAGCGAGGCCATTTATTTGCCCGATAATAACGGAAATGGGATTGAAATTTACCGTGACCGCCCCCGCAGTGAGTGGGAATTTATCGATGGGACACTCAAGATGGGGACAGAACCGCTTGACCTTGAGTCGATTCTTGCCGAACTGGACACCCAAGATAACGCATGGGCAGGCTTGCTTCCTGAAACCGTCATCGGGCATATTCATTTGCATGTTGCCCGATTGCCAGAAACCCAAGCCTTTTACGGCGGGGTGCTGGGCTTCGATTTGATGGTGAATTACGGACACAGCGCCCTGTTCATGTCCGCCGGGGGCTATCATCACCATCTGGGGCTGAATGTGTGGGCGGGGATTGGTGCGCCGCCGCCACCCACCGATTCGGTAGGCCTAAAATGGTATGAGGTCATGCTGCCTGACCGTGCCGCGCTGGAGAGCGTGCTTGACCGTGTAAAAGCAGCAGGACTGCCAATAGAGGAAATTTTCAACGGTTTTCTCGTCCTTGACCCATCGCAGAATGGGGTGCTACTACGTATGTAAGAGGTCGTTTTTAATTTCTTGGCATCAAAATCACGCGGTTCACACCAGTTCACGCCAAATCGAACGTAAACTTTATTTTTTGCAAGAGCGTTAAGTGTTATTGTTGGATTTGGCATGAACTCCGGCGTGAACTGGTGTGAACTAACCACAAAAATGCCCCTTTATTTCTAGCTTGCCATGAACCTAGGCGAGAAATCCAGCATATCCATCACTTGGTTGACACGCGAATAATCGCATGTTATAGTTAGATAAATAAAAAGCGCCCCTGATAGGTGCTACCAACACCGTATCGGAGGCTGACCCGCCACACTGCAAACACCAGTCTGGGGGCTAATCGGACATGCTACTGGCAATCCGAAAAGCCGTCAACGCTGCACCTGCGGGGAACGGCTTTTTTGATTCTCATTCGCGGGGAATTTCCCCAAAATTTAAGGAGTCTGTCCAATGGAACGTTACGCCGCATATATTCGCACCAGCAGGGGTGAACAAAGCATCTTTTCACTCGATGCCCAAAAACGCATCATTCAAAATTGGATTAAAGCACAAGGAGGCGAACTGTATAAAGTTTATGCCGATAGCGGAATTTCAGGCCGTACCACCGAGCGCCCATCATTCAAACAAATGTGCCAAGATGCAGCCACAGGTAAGTTTGATGCAGTAGTCGTGCATCGTTTTGACCGTTTCGCCCGTAACAGCATTGATGCACTCACCGTTAAATCGCTTTTGCGTCGAGAATACAAAGTAAAAGTTTTTTCTGTAAGCGAACCTTCAGAAGAAACCCATGGTGAGATGGGGCGTTTGATAGAAGCCATTTTAGATACTGTCGCTGAATGGTATAGCCGAAATGCCTCCAAAGAAGTGGCAAAAGGCAAACGCGAACGCGCTATGAACGGGTATCATAATAACCTTGCTCCGTATGGCATGAAAAAAGATAAAGAAGGGATTCTGAGGCCAGATTATGATGAATTAGCGGGTTTACGGTTGGCCTTTGAACTTTATAAGACAGGCAAATATAACGATTATCAGATAGCCCATGCTTTGAACGAACGTGGCTATCGCAATAAAAAAGGCGAACTATTTCCAACTTCAGCGATTGAAGTGTTGCTCACCAATCGGATTTATCTAGGTTATGTGCGTTACCGTCAAACACGTTATCATGCCGATGGAACTTTGGATACCTCCGCGCCAATTGAGTGGTTTAAAGGCAAACATAACGCAGTCATTGATGAAGCCCTATTTGAAAAATGCCAAGAAATTCGTGCTTCCAGAGCATCCCATCATACCTATACACAACCTTATCGTTCTTATCTATTGCGTGATATTGTTTTCTGCGCGGAATGTGAGGAAAACAAACCTCATAATGTCTCCAGCGACACTTACGGGAAAATGTGGACAGTAACAGGCAGTGGAGGAAGAATAGCCTACTATAGATGCCATGCACGCGATTATGGACGTGATTGTTCACAAAAGCAGGTCAATATCTTGAAAGTCGAATCGAATGTTGTTAGGGTCTTGATGAATCCTCAATTTCCCGGAGAATGGCGACATAACTTTATTCATGCTGTTGCGGAAGAGCTACAACACCGATTGCGTGAAGAACGATTTTCTAAAGTAAAGGCGATTGTAGAGCGAATGGATTTTGAACAAGAATTTGGTTTCATATTGAATCCATATGTTTATCTTCGCCAAAATGCGCTGTTAGAACGCCGAATTGCTGCCTTGCCTGCTTTACCCATGAATTTGTTAGAAAAAGCGGCAGATATGGTCGAGAATTTCTCAAAATATTGGTGGGCGACGGGTGGTGATAGGCAAGCGCAGGAGGAATTGCTTCAACTTTTGGTAGTGCGTGTTTGGACAAAAGATCAGCATGTGACTGAGATTTTGCTGAGAGGCAATTTACATTTAATGCTTAAATAAATAAAAATTCCCCGCTAAATTACTAGCGGGGAATTTATTATGTCGCGTCCGATGGGACTTGAACCCACGGTCTCGGCCTTGACAGGGCCGCATGTTAACCACTACACCACGGACGCTTGTTAAGTTTCTGTTTATCAGGGTGCAGCCCTGATGTGTTGAATAATACATGCCCCTCGATAAGCTATCAAGGGTAAATTTTTGAGTTGGGCAAAATTCTACGATTTTTTAAGGTAAAAACGCGGGACACGCGGCAACAGCCCAGTGGTGACTTCGTAATTGATGGTGTCTGCCCACGCGCCGATTTCTTCCGCCGTGATTCTGTCGCTGCCCTGCTGCCCGATTAAGACAACTTCAGTCCCCGGACTCACCTCCCCCACCTGCGAAGCATCCACAATCGTTTGATCCATCGACACCCGCCCGATAATCGGCGCACGTTGTCCATTGATGAGTACCGCGCCACGATTGGACAGCACCCGATGGTAGCCATCGCCATAGCCCACGGGAACAAGGGCAACGGGCATTTCGGCAGGAGTCACGTAGGTACGACCATAACCCAGACTCGCCCCTTTGGGCAGCAGTTTGACCCGTGCCACCGCGCTTTTAAGAGTCAGCGCAGGACGGATTTCAAACGCAGGCTCTAGCGCAGCGTTGGGACGCATTCCGTACATCGCCACGCCCAACCTCACAAGGTCGGCATGGGTTTCGCGGTGATACATGGCGGCGGCGCTGTTGGCAGCGTGATAGACAGGCAGTTCAAAACCTGCTTTTTCTACCGCCACCGCCACTTTTTTAAAGACTTCAAACTGCTTCTGGGTATAGATTTTGTTGGAGTCATCGGCGGTGGAAAAATGTGTATACAGCCCTTCGATTTGCAAATTGGGCAGTTCTTGAATGTCATTTAAAAATCCGACCACCTCACGCGGAAGCAGGCCAAAACGCCCCATGCCAGTATCGACTTTAAGATGAACTTTGGCGGTACGTTTGAGGCGGGAAGCATAGGTCGAAAGGGCTTCGGCAACCTCAAATTCGGTGACGGTCATGGTTAAATCGAACACCACAGCGACCTGCATCTCAATCGGTACAGCGTAGGACAGCACCAGAATCGGGGCAGTGATGCCAGCTTGCCGAAGCTGCGCCCCTTCAATGACCCGCGCCACTGCCAGCCATGTTGCGCCATTTTCAAGGGCGGTTCTGGCAACTTCTACCGCCCCATGCCCGTAAGCATTGGCCTTGACCACCGCCATTACCTGCGCGGGCTGAACAAACTGCCGCGCCGCTTGCACATTATGCGCGATTGCGTCTAAATCCACTTCTATATAGGTTGTATAACTTTGCATGATTTCCCCGTGAATCAAGATAGACTTATTTATATCATATACAACCTAAAATGATGGAATAAATTTAGGTCAATTCATCATGAGCATGATAGACTGGTATTATCATACTTAAAGGGAATAGAGTCATGCCAACCAATACACGCATCATCTCAGTTATTCCGGTGACCAACCTTACCCGCGCCCGTGAATTTTACGAAGATCTTCTCGGTTTATCTATTTATATCGAAGTACCGGAGCAAGCCCTTGTGACTTATCACAGCAACGGTACCTATTTGTCCATCTACCAGCGTCAAAGCGCCTCCTCCGGCGACCATACCATTGCTGGTTTTGAGGTAGGAAACGATTTTGACAATATCGTGAATCGGTTGCTTGCCAATGGCCTGCGCTTTGAAACCTTTGAGATTCCCGGCATGGACAACGCTTGGGATAATCGCGGTGTTCTGGCAGAGGGAAACCGTGCCTCCGCATGGTTTAAAGACCCCGATGGGAATTTCCTTGTGATCAGTCGGGGCAATTTATAAATTAATAGGGTGAAGATTTCCGTAAAATTCTTCACCCTACTTTTTTTCTAGGCTAAAACGCGCAACCGTTCCTCAACGATGGCCTGGCTGGCTTGCAAATCCGCCAGTTTATCCCGTTCACGCTGCACCACGTTGGCAGGTGCGCCACTCACAAAGCCATCGTTCGCCAATTTGCTCTGGCTGCCCTGTATCTGCTTGAGCAAATTATCCAATTCCTTTTGCAGCCGTTCGCGTTCGGCGCTTAAGTCGACCAAATCCTCTAAGGGCAAGGCGAGGGTCACATCGGCAGACACAAGAGTCGCGGCTTTTTCGGGTGCAGACGAGGCAAAATCGAGCGATTCGACATTGCACAGACGGGCAAAGACATAGCTGTGTTTTTCCAGCGTCTCCCGATATGACCCCGCCGCCGTGATAGCTGTGAGGCGTTTCCCCGGTGGGACGTTGTATTCGTTGCGGGCTTGGCGAATTTGCAGCACCAAGTCATTCAACAACGCCATCTGTTCTTCGGCGGCGGCATCCTGCATATTCAGATTTTCCGGCCATTTTGCCAGACTCAAACTCGCACCGTCATGCGGTAAATGCTGCCAGATTTCCTCCGTGATGAAGGGCATATAGGGGTGCAGCAACCGCACCAGAGTATCAAAGGTATAGAGCAGCACCTGACGGGTACGGGTTTTGGCGATTTCATCCTGTCCATAAAGCGCGTGTTTGCTGATTTCAATATAGAAGGGCGCGAATTCCTCCCACGCAAAATCGAGCATTTGCCGTCCGGCCTCGCCATACAGATAATTTTCAAACAGGCGATTCACACTGTCCACCAGACCAGACAGACGACTCAAAATCCAGCGGCTCGGCAAATCTAAGCCATCGAGAGTCGGTTTTTCAACCGTATTTTCGGCGTTCGCATCGAGATTGCTCTGGATGAAACGTGCCATCTGCCAGAGTTTGTTGCCAAAATTGCGCCCGTGTTCAATCCGGTTAAGCGCTAGATTCTGGTCGTTGCCGGGTGAACCGGCGGTGAGGAGCGCAAATCGCAGCGCATCCGCCCCATATTCTTCCATGATTTCCAATGGATTAATCACATTGCCTTTGGTTTTGGACATTTTTTCGCCTTTTTCGTCCAAGACCAAGCCATGCAAATACACGGTATGGAAGGGAATTTCTTCCGTGAACCACATGCCCATCATGATCATGCGGGACACCCAGAAAAACAGAATGTCATGCCCCGTTTCCATGATGCTGGTTGGATAGTAGCGCTGCAAATCGGCAGTTTGGTCAGGCCAACCAAGCGTGCTAAAAGGCCACAAACCACTGCTGAACCATGTGTCCAGCACATCTTCATCCTGTGTCCACTTGCCGCTGTCATCCGGCGCACCCGTGCGACTCGCTCGCATTTCGCCCGTTTCGCTGTTGTACCACACCGGAATCCGATGCCCCCACCACAGTTGACGGCTGATGCACCAATCCTGAATATTTTCCAGCCAGTGGTAGTAAATTTTGGTGAAGCGTTCCGGCACAATTTTGATTTTGCCCGTTCGCACCGCTTCCAACGCACGGTCAGCCAGCGCCTGCATTTTGACAAACCATTGTTCGGAAATCATCGGTTCAACAATTTCGCCACCGCGCTGGGTAATTGGCACAATCATGGTGCGGTCTTCCACTTTAATCGTCAGGCCGCGTTCGGTCATGTCCTGCCAGAGCTTTTTACGACAGTCAAACCGGTCAAGCCCTTGATAAGGCCCGGCGTGCGCGTTCATTGTCGCATCTTTATTCAAAATGCTGATGATGGGCAAATTGTGACGTTTGCCGATTTCATAATCGTTAAAGTCATGCCCCGGCGTGACCTTAAGCGCCCCTGTACCAAATTCCTTGTCCACATAGTCATCGGCAATAATCGGAATCGGGCGGTCTAACATCGGGACAAGCGCCATTTTCCCAATTAAATGCTGATAGCGCTCATCATCAGGATGGACTGCCACCGCCGTATCCCCCAGAATGGTTTCGGGACGGGTGGTTGCCACCGGAATAAATTCGCCCCCTTCGACGGGATAGTTGAAATAGTACAACTTGCCCTGAATTTCATCGGATTCGACTTCCAAATCGCTGACGGCGGTTTTTAGCCCCGGCGACCAGTTGATAAGGCGTGTGCCTTTGTAAATCAAGCCCTGTTCATAGAGGGTACAAAAGGCTTCAATCACCGCCTGCGACAAACCATCATCCAGGGTAAAGCGCGCCCTATCCCAATCGCAGGACGACCCCACCCGCCGAATCTGGTTGTGAATTTCGCCGCCGTATTTTTCTTTCCAAGCCCATGTTTCGCGCAAAAAGGCTTCGCGTCCGATGGCCTCGCGGCTTGTGCCTTCGTTACGGAGTTTGTTTTCGACCTGTAACTGTGTCGCAATGCCTGCATGGTCTGTCCCAGGCACCCACAAGGCCGCTTTGCCCTGCATCCGTGCATGGCGGGTCATCAAATCTTCGAGCGACAAAAACATGACATGCCCCGCGTGGAGTGCGCCAGTCACGTTGGGCGGGGGCATACTAATCACAAAGGGTTCGGCATCGGCAGGGGCAACTTCTGGCTTAAAATAGCCGTTCGATTCCCACCAATCATACAGGCGTTTTTCGGCTTCTTGAAAATTAAAATTCTTATCGAGTTCCTTCATTCGCTTTGTCCTTTCGCGTTTCGGATTCAGTTACTTATCCATTGAGGGCGGATTACAGTTGGCATGTCAGACAGTTCTCGCGTACAAAGTCCGATAGCGCCATCCTTCTCTGCGAGACCGGCCCTTACTCGCTGGTTTTCATGGCTTTGAGGCGCTGGCTGGCAATCGAAGCGGCGGTCTGGTTCGGGTCGGGTTTTGTGCCAATCATCACCAGTTCTGACCTATCTCGAATGGTTTCAATATCCACAAAGCCTGCCTCTAACAAGACCACTTGCACTTCTTCCGCTGTCAACGCACGACATTTGATCGGATACACTTTGGTGGTGTAATGTTCGCCTTCCCCGCGCACCACAAATTGATTTTTGGTAACAATACGCGGCGGCCCTTCGTCCCAATCCCAGACTTCAAAAATGACAATCCGTTCGCCTTCGTTGGCTTCGGGGTCATGGACACGCCCCGGCATAAAACGTGGACGTTCTTCCAGCAGAGGTTCAAAATCCAACATGCCGATGAGTACCGTCCCGCCCGGACGCAGCAGGCGATAAAACCCGTTGAGCGTTTCTTCAATTTCCCAATCTGCAATCAGGTGAGGAAACGCATCGCCTTTGGTGACAATCGCGTCCAAATCACCGTCGGTCATCTTGGCAATGTCCAGAAATCCCGCCTGCAAAAAATGAATCTGCTGGCTCACGCTATAGGTGGCAGCGTTGGCTTTGGCTTTTTCGATCATACGGGCGCTGGGGTCAGAAGCCAGCACACGGTAGCCAATCTGGGCTAAGGCGATGGCCTGTGTGCCTGTTCCGCACGACGCATCCAGCACCGTCACAATGTTCCGATCTTTGAACCAGCGCCGCAGCATCAGCCCTTCGCGCTCCATCATCGCTTGCCAATCGCGGTACAGGACATGATAGTCCTCCGCCAGCGCATTATAAAAATCGGTGTTGGTTGTCATTGACCCTCCACGCTGGTCTAGTGCAGTTTAATAATTTCAGTCTCGTGTCCGTGATAATGGTGTTCAACAAATTATCACGGCTATGGATAACACTGGCCTGATGCAGTTTCACTTTTAAATACGGATAGCGTACTGTGACTCACCCCTGCAAGGGAATGAGCGCGGGTCAGAGACCACGCCCGTACATTTGGCTATCCGCCCTATTTTATTAAACTGCATCCGCCCCTTGTTGAGCGATTCGTTCACAGCGTAAAAACAAAAACGTCCCTGCCAGTCACTTGACTGACAGGGACGAAAGTTTTCCGCGTTACCACCCTGATTCTTGCCGCGAGAAAATCGGCAAGCACCTCTGACGCTGTAACGGGCGTATCCCGTGTGCGCTTGACTTGTTTCGGCGCACCCCCTCAGGAGCGACTTTCGGCGTTGGGTTTCCGATTTACGCTTGCAGCCTACGGCGTAAACTCTCTGAATGACCTAACCAACCCCTACTCCTCTCCATCATCGTTTTTAGGGAGATTTTCGGTTGTGAGCCAGCTATGGGACTTGAACCCATAACCTATCGCTTACGAAGCGATCGCTCTGCCAATTGAGCTAAGCTGGCGTACTTTCGAAATTATAGCGTTCTGATTAAATTTAGACAATACCCAACTAACGTTGTATTAGGAAACAGGCCGTAACATTGGTAGCCACTTCAACATCCAAAATGGTTGTTTTTACATTGTCAGGCCACTCAGGAACGGCTCGTTTGGTATATTGGCAGTAGAGATACTTCTCATCATCTCCCGCTAGAAATTCTGCTGGATCAGTTTCCCAATCAAAGCCCCATGTTCTGGCGTAATACATGAAACTCCCAGCCATCATTGGGGGTAAATTGGTTTCAATTTTTGCTTCAGGTTCGATAACTTGGGCAAGTTTAGTCCCTAAATCATAGCGCATCATCAATAAATCATACTGACGATAGGCTTCTATCCACCGCACCGCCCCCAAGAAAAATCCTAAAATCAAGATACTTAATAGTACCCGTGCTAGCGGTTTATGCCACCGTTCCCAAAGCAAACCTACCGCAGGTGCAGCGCTGAGCGTTAAGCCGACCCCAAGATAGTACCACATATATTCATGATGATAAGCAGCCTGTTTAGTTACATAGCCGTAGCCAAGCCCGGTTAAGATCATTACACTGGGTAATAAGCGTTCCCCAATTGGCAATTTTTTCCAATGATCTGGTTGCCAAATGAGTAAAATTGTTGCCAATAGTGCAAAAACCATGACAGTTGGCGTATAACCTGTTGCCATTTGGACAAGGGCTTTCCCCGCAAGTTGGAGCAAGCTAAAAGTTTTCCCATCTTCAGGGTCGCCATCCGTTGTGCTGGTTCGATATTCATAACGATTAATCAATGTTTCAAGGCTATGCGGCGTTGAAAATTCAATGTGCATAACAAATAGGATGCCCATTAACCCAACTGCCATCCCCATCGCTAATGTAACAATTTTATGCTTCCGTTGTCCAAAGAGGAGTGCATGTCCAAACAACAGCGCCGAAAAAATGTAGACCGCCCAGCCCGTCAGGGCAGCGAGTGAGACCATAAGCGTTGCGACAACAGGCCATCGCAATCCAGGAGGACGACGTAAACCATAAATATAAGCCAATAACGCTGCTAACATGAACATCGTAGCAAGAGGTTCGTACTCCGGCACACGCGAGGTAAATACGACCATCGGTGCGAGTCCATAAAAAGCCAATCCCCATATTCCGACCCATGCGTTGAAAATAGTTGCCATCAACTTGTAAACCAATGCGGCAGCAATTAATGTTGAAAACCACATTACCAAACGGAGGCTGAACTCTGAATTGCCCCAAAGCTCAGTGCCTAAATACATGAGAACTGGCAACAATTGGGGAAAATGAACGTAAACATCCCATTTTTCTTGGGGTGCTTCCTCAACATTCAAAATCTGGGCAAGTTCTGTCTGACCCAATCCATAACGATGGTAATTATCCACAATAAAGTGAAAAAATGCCCCGTCTTCGTCTTTATAGCCTATCCACCGATTAGATAAATCTTGCGAACAAATGGCCGCAGAAATAAACAACAATAAAACAGCTGCTAGATTTTGACGTTGACGCAACAATAGAATATACTCCTAAATAATTACTATCGTGAATTATAGAGCATAAAATCTACAATGTATCTAAAAATTCTGAAAAAAGTTTCATTGGATACAATTTTAGACTTTTTTAGTCGGCTTATGCCTTTTGTTTTATTCTTATTTTTATTGGCAGTTATTCTCCAACCAGTGCGTTTCCATCTCTCCAATGTAACTTATGTGGACGACGGCTTTTACTATCTCGGCTATGCCCGCAATATTGCTGCGGGAAATGGTGCAACCTTTGATGGAGAAGTCAAAACCAACGGCGTGCAGCCATTTTGGTCAATCCTATTGGTTGGAGTCGCTACCATCTTTCCCAGAGATCTTGCGTTGATGCAGGCTACTTTAGGCCTGTCTCTCCTTTTGGGGCTTATATCCTACGTAGCAATGCGGAGTGTCCTCAAACATTTTTTTACAGATACGCTGTATTCATTAACCACACTGCTATATCTGGCATTTATTGCTACCCCACCGATTTTATTTACGGGGATGGAAACAAGCCTTAATTTAGCATGTTTTACCCTGGCGCTGGCGCTTGCTTTAAGGATTAAAACAGTCAGCTTTTGGCCTATTGTTGGCATAGGATGTATGTTAGCTTTAACGGTTCTCTCCCGGATCGATAATCTTATTATGATGCCAACCTTTGCATTACTGCTTATATGGTCAAATGGCACGCTCTTTGAATGGAGAAAAGCAGTCAAAGTAATTCTTTGGTTAGCATTGCCTGTTAGCCTTGTTTTCATTGCTTACTTAATATTCAATCTAACCTATTTTGATACCTTGCTCCCTATTAGCGGAACAGTCAAATCGACCCGTCACAATCTGTATGTTGAGTCTATTGGGGGGCATTTAAGTCTGCGGTATTTTCTGGAAACAACCTTGGATACCTTAGCCCAACTAGGGATGATTTTCAACTATTATTTTATTACGCTGTTACTTACATTTTCAACAGCAACTATCCTTGCACGGCTTATTTTTGTCATTGGCCTTGTTGCTATTAGCTTGGTCATCATAAAGCATCGCAAAAATTTCGATAAATTCTTTTCAAAAAAAAATCTTATTGATCATAGGGTCAAAATTTTTCTCGCTCTAGCAGTAGCCGCTAATCTTTTTCTACATACATGGTTACAGTTTTTTATCACAGGTAAAGAAAATGCTTTTGTCCTAAATTGGTATTATATTCCTTGGTATGTATTTATGACTATCGGGTTAGGCTTTCTTTTTCAAGGTTTGCAGATTCTCTTACCGTACTCCAATATCTATCGAATCCTTACGCTTTGGTCAGTTGTTTCGTTGGTGGTGGCAGTTGGCTTGTATATTCGTCGATTTGAATATCGGGAAGGTGCAATGCCTTTGCTCACGATTTACGAAGGAACACAATGGGCAAACAACAATTTACCACCACAGGATAAAGTTGGAGCTTTTAATGCAGGTGTAGCAGGCTATTTTTCTGAAAATAGCGTCATCAACCTTGACGGTCTAATGAACAATTATGAAATTATTGAAACAATCAAGGGTGAAACCACTATGACCGAATACCTAGAACAGCATGACGTTCGCTGGATAATGGATTATGCCGAAGATAGTTGGTCAATTGAGGACGAGAGTCACTTTCGTGGCATCCCAACACAGCAGCTTGGGGTAGTTTATCGCACCCCCTTCAAAGATTATGGTTTTGTCAATTCATTTTATTATGTCATTAAATTTACTCATTCAAAATAGCTTGGACGGCATCGGCAGGAGTCGTTTGTCCGGTGATAACTTGCTGAATGGCGGCATCCCATACCGGTAAAATGCCCGCATGAAAATCGCGGTCATTGTAAAAAACCGTCCGTTGCACGATAACATCGTGGGCGGGGTCTTGCAGGGGCAGATACCCGCTTAGACGGCTCATTTCGGTCTGGGTATCCGGCAGCAGCAAATAGGCCAACAACTGCATCGCGGCTTGCAGATCGCTTTCGGTGGCGTTGAGGCTGACCATGAACACCACCGCATCCCCCGCCAGCAAATGATTCAAGGGTAAATTGGCAAAATCGGGAATCGGCGCGATTTGCAAGTTATCCCCCAATGCGCGACGTAACGCTGGCAAATCAGAAGTTGTTCCCAGATAGAGCGATTTTTCGCCGTTGGCAAACGCACTGAAATCGTCACTCAGCACCGCCCCCCCGTTGGCTAAATCGACAAGGCGTTGCAAATAAGCCGTCACCCCCACTTGGTTGACATTCAATTGTGTTCCCTGTATACGCGGATTCGCCCCGGTTGCCATCGGCAGCCATGCGCTAGTCGTTTGAAAATTGGGCTGCACAATGGATTCATTTGCCATCATCATAAGTGCGTCATAATTATCAGGTATGCTCGGAGTAAGCGTTGCATGAGAAAACAGCGCCGGCACAAACAGATGTACAGGAAAAGCGTAATACTGCTGGTCGATTCTGCCCACCTGAACAGCACTGGATGGCACAAACATACTTAAGGTATTGATGTCATCGGCAGGCAAAGGCAGTAAATTTTGCTGGTCGGTCAAGAAGGACAAAAACCGCACCGGGACAAGCAGAACATCCGGTTCGCCGCCCGATTTTAAGGATTGCTGCACCGTTTCAGGAAAGGATGCCGCCTCTTGCAGCATCAAGGACGTGGAGATGTTTGGATAGGCCCGATGAAATTGATCAATGACTGTTGCGTAGGATTCTTGCATGGTCGGGTCAGTAAACCAGATGGATAAATCAGTTGGAATGGGAGTCTGGGTGGCATTCGGGGTCGCCGTTGCATTGACATCGGGTTTAGAATCCGATGAGTCATCCTGACAAGCTGCTAAAATCAACATCATTATCAACAAAATAGCCGAGCGTCTTAACATACAGTGTCCTTTCAATCCAACCAATATCATAACGGGGATAGTCTAATTTGAAAATTCAAGTATTTCATACTGAGGAAGCCTTCGCAGTATTGCGCGAAGAATGGAATCCCTTGTTGGAATCCAGCGCCCGCAACCGTATTTTTATGACATGGGAATGGCAGTCGACATGGTGGGCGGCCTATCATCCCGGAGAATTGTGGGTCATTGCGGTGCGTGACGACCAAGATAACCTATTGGGACTTGCCCCCTGGTTCATTCATAACCATGCCAAAGGCCGTCTAGTACGGAGCGTGGGGTGTGTGGAAGTCACTGATTATTTAGAACTCATCATCCGTGAGGGCTGCGAATACGAAGTGCTGCGCTCCCTTGCGGAATATGCCATCAGCGAAAAAAGCTGCTATGATGCGCTTGATTTCTGTAATATTCCGGCAGATTCTCCAGAATTGCGGGAATGGCCTCCCCTCTTAGAATCTGCCGGATTTCAGGTCAATATTGTGCAACAGGAAGTTTGCCCGCACATCCCCCTCCCCACCGATTGGGAAGGCTACCTTGAACTTCTGGATAAAAAACAACGTCATGAAGTGCGTCGCAAACTCCGCCGCGCTGGGACGGTGGAACTCGCATGGGATTATCTGGATTTAAACGAAAAAATCGAAGAATCCGCCCAACGTTTTGTGACACTCATGCGGGCAAGTAGTCCTGACAAGGCCAAATTTCTGGAAGACTCCGAAAATGTGGATTTTTTCCAGCGCATGATGCCCGTCATGGCTGCCCAAGGCTGGTTACAAATTAGCCTGCTCACGGTCAACGGGGTCGATGCCGCCGCGTATCTCAGTTTTGACTACGGCAACAAAATTTTGTTGTATAACTCTGGTCATAACCCACAGCTTTATCCCGAAGTCAGCCCCGGTATTGTCTTGCTGGCGTTTATCATCCGGGACGCGATTGAGAAAGGCCGGGCAGAATTTGACTTTTTACGCGGGAATGAGGAATATAAATATCGCATGGGGGGGCAAGACCGCCCCGTGATGATGCTCAACGCCAAACCGGAATAATCCATGTCCGAACACGACAAACCCCAATTAGACCCGCTTCGTCTGGCGATGTTGAGCATTCACACATCCCCCGAAGCGGCATTGGGAGGCAAAAAAACAGGTGGCATGAATGTGTATGTGCGCGAAGTTGCCCGCGAGATGGCACGGCGCGGGATTTTGGTTGATATTTATACGCGGGTGTCCTCGCCGGACGAAGTGGGCAAAGTGCTGGAACTCAGCCCTCACCACCGCCTGATTTATCTACCATGCGGCCCGGCACAATCGCTAGACACCACTGCAATTTTTTTGCACCTCGCCCAGTTCAAACGGGAGCTAGAAGCGTTTGTCGCCAACGAAAATATTCGTTATGATGCCATTTACAGTCATTACTGGCTGAGTGGTTGGGTCGCCATTCAACTCCGCCAAAAGTGGGGGGTACCGGTGGCGCAGATGTTTCACACACTCGGACACATGAAAAATCGGATTACGGACATTCGCAGCAACCCCGACAATGATATTCGGATTCGGGGAGAAGAAGAAATCGTCAAACGGGCAGACCGCCTCATCGCTGCGACCCCCGCCGAATACACCCAATTGTTGATGCTCTACCGCGCTGACCGCCGCAAAATTGATATTGTCCCGCCGGGCGTTGACCTGAAGCGATTTTCTCCCGGCGATTCTGTCCAAGCCCGCCACCTGATTGGCATGGATGAAGCGTGTAAGCTGCTTTTGTTTGTGGGACGGATTGAACCCCTCAAGGCGGTGGATACCATTTTTGATGCACTGGCGGAACTGCGGAATATGCGCCCCGAATTGTTAGAAGAAATTTGCATTTGCATCATCGGGGGCGACCCGCAACAAGCCGACGAAGAAATGCAGCGTTTACAAGCCCTGCGTGAAATGCTCGATTTAGAAAAACAGGTCAAATTTCTGGGGGCGCAAAGCCAAGAGATTTTGCCGGAATTTTACCGCGCCGCCAAAGCGCTGATCATGCCGAGTGATTATGAGAGTTTTGGCATGGTCGCACTGGAGGCGATGGCCTGCGGAACGCCCGTGATTGCGTCCGAAGTGGGCGGGTTGGCGTTTTTAGTGCAGGATGGCATCACGGGCTATCATGTCCCCGTCCGTGAACCGTCCGCCCTTGCCCAACGGATGATTGCGCTGCTGACAGACGAGGCCAAACAAGCACAGATGGGCGAGGCCGCGCATGAGATCGCCAAAAGTTATAGCTGGTCAAAAATCACCGATAAACTATTGGAAACCTTTACCATGCTCGGCACACGCCCGCGTATCCTCATTACCCCCCATAGGAGTTGACGGTATTCACGGCTTCTGCTGAGAGATATGGTTCATGATCTTGCACAATCTGGTAGGTCTGTTCTTCATCTATCAGCACTTGCCCCTTATGATAAAGTACATCATTATAGGAATCATAGCGGTAGCGACGGTTAATCCAACCATAACGCGGATGATGAAATAAGACATTAAATTGCAGCGCATCTTCATCTAAAATAACGACTTCATCCACCAGCCACACAGGGGCATATTGAGTCAGGTGGTCGCGCACTTTGGCATCACGCTTTTCGTGCATAATTTGGGTTTTGTCTTCAGCAGATTGATTCATTGCGGCATTCCATTTTTTACAACTATTTTAGTAGTCGGGGAATGATTTGGAAAGTATAATCAGTGTTTCGAGATACACACAAATGAATGAACTCACACTTGGGCATCACCGTTCCATTTATTTTTGGGCGGGTCCCGGAACAAGCCGCATGAATCGCCTCAAATTCATGGGCAACAAGGTGGACGACTCGATCCACACGCTTGCCCACACCCACGAAG
This sequence comes from uncultured Anaerolineae bacterium, assembly GCA_964639245.1. GTDB lineage: Bacteria > Chloroflexota > Anaerolineae > Aggregatilineales > J027 > SB15. The sequence goes on along the minus strand of CAZXCU010000002.1, from coordinate 553,068 downwards.
GTGCCGCCCGAATCGCGGCGATGGGCTTCAACTGGGTGTACCTAACCTGCAATTGGGGCTTTCCGCCAGAAATTGAAGCCGAAGATTGGGAATCCTTCCGTCAAGCGGTTGAAATTTACCACGCCCATAACCTCAAGGTTTTTGGCTACATCCAGACCTCGAATTGTGTTTATAAGGGGTCATATAAACACAAAGCATGGTACGCCCTTGACCCGGATGGCAAAAAAATCCCCTACTACACAGGCCGCTATTTCACCTGCTTGAATCACCCGGAATGGGTGGCGGAAGTCCGCGATAAAATCCGTATTGTGGTGGAAGCCCATGCGGACGGGGTGTTTTTTGATAATCCGTGGGTGGGCGGCGGCGGAGTCGAATGGCTGGATGCCATCTGGGGGGTAGTGGGTTCCTATTCCGAACACAGCCGCCGTGCCTACGCCGAAGCCTTTAACGGTGCAGAATTGCCCACCGCCCTTGATATTGAAGACCCCATCACGCAGCAATATTTAAAATGGCGTGCCGGTGTGATGACCTCCGTGATGGCAGGATGGGCAACCTACGCCCGCGAATTGAACCCGCACATCAAAATTAGCGCCAACAACATTGACGCGATCAATCGGAATGCCTTTGTTGAACTTGGCATGGATTTACCCGCGCTGGCAGAACATCAAGATATTGTCATGATTGAAAATTTCGCCATGCCGCGTGTACTGGAACATGGCGGGTCAGCCAGCAACGCGATTGTGCTGGGGGCTGCCAAAGCCCACACCAATGGAACAGCCGTCAGCAGCATTTCCTATGAAAAGGGCATCGGGTTTGAGGAAGTCTGGCATGAAAATGTGTTTGCCCGTGCCTTGATGGAAGGGGCAGCCATGAAAGCCCCTATTGTCACCAAAGGGACAGAATTTCTGCACCAGAAACAGTTTACTTTGCTGATTCATGAGCGCTACGCCAACCAGCAAAAAACCATCGGGCAAGTTAATCGCTGGCTAGAAAGCAACGCCGCATGGTTGAATCAGCGCCAACCTGCCAGCGAACTGGCAATTTATCACCCCTACCAAGCGACCCATTTTGAATGGGAATGGATCTGGCCGGCTTTTTTTGCGGCGTGCAGCACCATCCTCAAGGCCGGGTTGCCTTTTCGGATTGTCGGAGAGGACAAATGGCAACATGTCAAAACGCTGGTTGTCCCGCCCGGTCATGTGGCGGGGTTGGATGAAAAATTAGCTGATTTCGCAGCGCAGGGCGGCAAAGTTATTCCCCTTGAGCAGTCCCGCCCTGTTGCGCCCGTGACGCTGTGGGAGAATTTTCATCACCACTATTCGCTCCCACGCTGGAAAACGCTCCGTCGCCAGATTGCCCGATCATGTAATCTGGGGTGGAATGCTTATCACCATCTTAAACCTGTGCGTAAATTAGCCGATGGGTTGGGACTGCCACGGGCGCTCTTGGCACAGGAGCATATGTATGAACTCCCCCCCGAAAAACAGCAACAAGATTTGCTCAACGCGATTGGTACAGAGCTGCCGTGGGTAGAGGCCGAAAAAACCATCCTGTTTACACTCTGGCAGGAAAATGATGGCGCAAAACAATACTATCTGGTGAATTACAGCGACACCCCACAGCCTGCTACGCTGCATCTGCCGTCGCTGGTCAAAGCCTATGTCCATACACCCGACCAAATATCCGAGCCGACTCAAGTGGCTGGCACGAGTTTCCAATTTCACCTGAATACTGCTAAAGTGATACGCACTATCGTAGAAGATAGGTAAAAATCAGGATAGCTTTCGGTTAGTTTTTATTTGTAAGCACCAATTTAACTAGCGCGAAAAGAAAAATTTGCGTAAGGTGCTAAGTTAAGCTAAAGGTGAAGGGCATGAAAATCCGAATCTGGGGCGCGAGGGGGTCAATCCCCACCCCACTCACAACCGCAGAACTCCGTGAACGCCTCCGCGAAACATTGGAGCGCAGTCAGGGCATCAATTTAAACGACTCCGCCGCGCTGAATCGTTTTATTGAGCGTTTGCCGGCCTATTTAAATACGATTGTCAGTGGCAACACCACCTGTGTGGAGGTGCGTGCCAACGATGCCCTTTTTATTCTCGATATGGGGTCGGGAATGCGGCTGCTCGGGAAAGAACTCATGCAGGAATCCTTCGGGCAAGGACAAGGGATTGCCCACATTCTGATGAGTCATACCCATTGGGATCATGTGGAGGGCTTTCCGTTTTTTGCGCCCTTGTACGTGGCTGGTAATCAGTTTCATTTTCATGCGCCCTTCGTGGATATGGATTGGCGGTTGCGTCAGGTTATGCGCCATCCGTTTTTCCCGGTAGATTTGGATTACCCCCAAGCAACCCGCAGCTACCATATCCTCAAACCCACCGAAACTTATGAAATCGCGGGGGTCAAGGTTGAACTGATGGAACTGCACCACCCCGGCGGGAGTTTTGCATATAAACTGACCTATGGGGGCAAGGCATTTGTTTATGCGACGGATGGCGAATATCAGAACGTTGACCAAGAAAGCACCGCCGCGTATGAAGATTTTTTCCGTAACGCGGACGCATTGATTTTTGATGCCCAATACGATTTTACTGAAGCCATCACCAATAAAGCCGATTGGGGACACAGCACCCCCAAAATCGGGGCGGAACTGGCATGGCGAGCCGGTGTTAAAAAACTCATCCTCACCCACCACGACCCCGACTCCATCGGACAAACCTTATGGAATAAAGTAGATGACGCAGACCATCACCTCCGTTACCGCGCTGCCCGCAGTGGCAACGGACATATCCAGCCTGTCGAAGTGCTGCTGGCCTATGAAGGTCTGACTTTAGAGCTATAGGACTTATCGTGATAGATACCTATTTTAGCCTGTTACAAAATATCGAGCGCTCCCTGAGTGGCGGACGTGGGATTAAATATGGCCTTCCCAGCATTCTCCAAAAAATCATTGCTATTTTCCGTGTTGATGCCGCCGAAATTGACTTACAAACCAATTTCCTCCCCGAACTCCATCTACCGCAGCAGTATGGCGATTTCAGCCGTGTAACCCCGGACACACCCTGCTTCAAAGTGCCGATTATGGGAGCAGAAGGACATCTAGGAACGCTGAATTTATTTACCACCCGCGCTTGGGGAGAAACCGAAGTCCAAATTTTAAACCTCATCGGCCTGCAGTTAGGGGTAGCGCTGGAAAATGCGACCTATTTTGCCCAGATGAAACTCCAGACCAGCGAGCTTAAATGGATTGATCAATTCGGTGACAGCCTGCTCAATCTCATCAGCAGTTTGCAAATTCAGGATGTGGCGGCAGGCATCATGAGTGCGACCAAAGATTTGCTGGAAGTCGAAGAAGCCTCCATCATGCTCAAAGATTATGAAAGCGGCGACCTGATTTTATGGAGTCATACCCCGCCCGAAAAAAATCTCTCGATACGGCTAAAACCGGGTCAGGGTATCGCGGGGTGGGTGGTCGAATATGGCAAAACGGCGGTTGTCAACGATGTACAGAAAGACCCGCGCTGGGAAGGCACAATTGACGAAAAAGGCGGATTCACCACCCGTTCGATTGTCGCTGTCCCCATCAAAACCGAAGAAGAAATTTTGGGCGTGATTGAAGGCATCAACAAAGTAAATGGCGCATTCACCGAATCGGATGTAGACCTGCTGCTCACGATTGCGAAGTGGGCAGCCATTGGGGTGGGCAACGCCAACCGCTTTGAGATGCTCAAACACACCAGTGAACAACTTGCCGATGCCAAAAAACAAGCATCGATGGCGCACATGGTTTTAAATCTCGCCCATAAAATCAACAATTCGGTTGGGGCGGTGCGCGTGTGGGCAATGGAAATGGTAGATGAACTCAAACAAAATACCGCCACGCCTTCCGAACTGCGAATCATGGTCGAAAATGTGCTGCACAACGCCGAAGAAACACTGCTGATGGTGCGGCGGATTCGTGGAGCAACCGAACTTCGTCCCGGTGATATTCGTCCGATGGAAATTGAGGGGGTGCTGGAAACTGCCATCCAATTTTCGCGGATTGATTCAGACATGGAGGTTGTGCGCCATTATGAACCGAATGTGCCGCGAGTCGGGGCAGACGCAGAACGTTTAGTGGAAGTGTTTTTGCACCTCATCAACAACGCAATTGATGTTATGGACGGGCAAGGGACACTCACCCTCACCTATCGGCAAGCCCACAATGGCAATGTCGAAGTGTTGATTCAAGATGATGGGCAAGGCATCCCCGACCATATGCGCTCCAAGATTTTTGACCCCTTTGTAACCAACAAAACTGATGGGTTGGGCTTGGGGTTGTGGATGGTCAAACTGTATATTGAATTGATTGGCGGTAAAATTAGCGCCAGCAGCACAGGCAAAGGCACAACCTTCCGTATTTCGCTGCCCGCATGGGAGAAAACAAAATATGGGTAATCAGTGGCGGGCGCTGGTGGTCGAAGACCGCATCGACTGGCAAAGCATTTTTTCGAGAACACTCACGGCGCTGGGGGGAACTGTCGATGTTGCCAGCACCTACCAGCAGGCCTTAACCTTGCTGGCACACAACCGTTATGACATCGGCATCATTGACCCTGTGCTAGACAACTCCAACAAATACAATCGGGACGGCGTGCGGGTGATTCACGAGATTCAGCAGCGCTACCCCCAAACCCCGCTGATTGTCGTGAGTGGTTCGATTAGCCATTTGTCGCTGCCGGGTGCGGACGATTTGCTGCGTCACTTTCCCATTGTGGAAAAACAAAGCTGGAACAAAGAAGTCTTTAAGCGCTTGGTACAAAATGCCTTGCAGGGGTACCCTTCGCAGGCCGGCTACACCAAATTTTCCCAAGAAGATATTTACAGCACCCAAGAAATGCCCTTCCAACCCGCCGATGGAGAACGAAAAGGTGTGCCGCGTGTCTTGATTGTGGAGGATAGACCAGATTGGCAGATCATTTTATCGCGTGCAGTTGACGAAGAACTCTGGTTTTGGCGCGTGGTCAAGGATGCCGGAGACGCGCTTAAACTCCTGCGTGACCAGATGATCCATTTTAACGTGGTCATGCTCGATTTACGCTTGGGGGACAGCGACATCCCCTTACAGCACGGGCGCGGTTGGCAATTGCTCGATTATTTAACCAATCTGGAAGCTGCCCCGCAGGTGGTCATCGTGAGTGGAGAAGCGTCACGCGGCGATGTCGCAACCTTGTTCATGAAATATGCAATTGCAGGCTTCATTGACAAAGATACCTTTCACAAATATGAACTGACCAGCCTCATTCGCAAATTAACCGCCAGCGCACGGCTCAAAATTCAAACGCTGGGCGATTTCCGCGTGTGGCGCAACGGCGAAATGATTGATGATTTTGGCGAACCCGCCGTTGAAACCCTGCTCAAAATTCTCATTACCCGCCGCGATAGTGCGGTATCTTTTGATGAACTGACGGATTTGCTTAACCCTGAATCGGTTCGCGGGACAGCCCGTACCGATTTACGCACTTTGATTCAACAGGCCCGCCTGCTGCTTGAACCCAATTTAGCCGCCGATTCCGACTCAGCGTTTGTGCTGCGCGAAGAATCCTCGTACCGCTTTAACTTTTCGCCGAATGTACGTTTAGATTTTATGGAATTGGAAGAAATTCAGCAGGAAGGCAAACACTACGAAGCCGAACGCGCCTATGCCAGCGCCATGAAAACCTATGAAAAGGCCTTGCCCGTTTATAAAGGGGAATATCTGCCCCAAGACCGCTTTCAGCAGTGGAGCATTCCCATGCGTACCCACCTGCAAACCGAATTTGCCAAAACCCTGAATCGGCTGGCAGATTTGTATGCCCGTGATGGTCGTATGGACGAAGCGATTGCCACGACAGAATTATGCCTCAAGCAGGACTCCTACCACGAAGCTACCTACCGCCGTCTGATGCGCTACCATGCCTGTCAGGGACGCAAAGAGGCCGCGCTGACGGTGTATATGACACTAGAAAAATTGTTCCGCGAATTTTTCCAGGAAGAACCCAGCCCACAAACCCGTGACCTGCGCGATGCCATCCAACGGGGAGACAGCATCCCGTGTGTCGAAATTATCCGCAAATCCGGTTAATTTCACGAAAGACAAGCCCATCATAACCCGCTACAATGCAGCCTCATCAAAAAAGTGAGGAGGATTGGATATGCCGCGTGCATTGTTCAGCGTGTCCGATAAAACCCATCTGGAAACGCTGGCGCAAGGATTAGCCGAACTCGGTTGGAATCTGGTTGCCAGTGGGGGGACAGCCAAAATGTTGACCGAACACTCGATTGACGTGACTCCGGTGGAACAGGTCACACACCAGCCCGAAATGTTAGGCGGGCGGGTTAAAACGCTGCACCCCGCCATTCATGCGGGAATTTTAGCCCGTGACACCGATTTAGATGAACTCAAACAAGCGGGTTACGCCCCCATTGATCTGGTTGTCTGTAATTTATATCCGTTTCAGCGCGTAACCAGCCAGCCGAACGTCAGTGAAGACGAGGCGATTGAAAATATTGATATTGGTGGAGTGGCGCTGCTGCGTGCCGCCGCTAAAAATTATCAGCGCGTGACAGTCATTGTCGATCCCGCCGATTACCTGCCAGTTCTGGAAGAAATTCAACAAGCTGGCAAAGTTGCAATCGAAACACGACGGCGTTTGGCGCTTAAAGCCTTTGCCCACACCCGCGATTATGATGCTGCCATTACTGCCTATTTAGCAACAGGCAGCAGTCTGGAACGAGAATTAAGCGATACGTTTACGCTGGCGGTCAAACAAACCCAAGAACTACGCTATGGCGAAAATCCGCACCAGAACGCGGGCTTTTTTGCCGAATCTGCCAGTACAGGCCCACTTAAGGGTGAACTGCTCGCAGGCAAACCCCTTTCCTACAACAACATTCTGGATGCGGATTCAGCGTGGCGGGCAATTTTACCGTTTAACCCGCAGAAAGACGCAGCAGTTGCCATCATCAAACACCTGACCCCGACAGGAATCGCACTGGGGGAAAATCTAGCGGAAGCGTTCATCCCTGCCCTTGCGAGCGATGAACTGTCGGCGTTTGGTGGGGTGATTGCGGTCAACCATCCGGTGGATTCCGCATTTGTTCAGGCGCTAGGGAGTTTGTTCATCGAAGTTATTCTCGCGCCAGATTTCCATACGGACGCGCTGCAACAACTGAGCGAAGGCCGTAAAAATTGTCGGTTGCTGCGGATGGGACAAAATTTCAGCCTGCCACGTCTGGAATTTCGCTCGGTACTGGGCGGAGTCCTTGTTCAAGAAACGGACGAAGGCGACCCCAAAGGTACACACTGGCAGGTCGTTACCCAGCGCCGCCCCACCGACAGCGACACCCAAGCGCTCGAATTTGCATGGAAAGTCGTGCAGCAAGTCAAAAGCAACGCGATTGTGATTGCCAATGAACGCGCTACCGTGGGGATTGGGGGTGGGCTGTCCAGCCGTGTCGATGCGGTCAATCTGGCGGTGCAAAAAGCGGGTGAACGAGCAAAAGGTGCCGTCTTGGCTTCGGATGCGTTTTTTCCCTTCCCCGATGCGGTTGAAGCAGCGGCTAAAGCCGGCATTGCAGCCATCATCCAACCCGGCGGCGCAATGCGAGACCAGAAAGCCATTGAAGTTGCCGACGCTAACAATATCGCTATGATTTTTACCAACGTTCGCCACTTCCGTCACTAAGAAACTCATCATGGCAGGTTAAGCACCCTTTAAACTCCTGTTGTCATACTTATCATTAAAATAACAGGAGTTTGAGGATGGCAGAAACGAAAAAAAGTTCCACTACGAAAAGCGCTGCCTCTAAGAAAACCAGTAGTGCTTCCAAAAGCACGAATGGCGAAAAGTCCAAAAGCAAAGCAAGTTCAAAAAAGGGTAGTGAAACCATGAGCGAAAAAACAATGGAACAAAACAAAGGCTATGTTGCCCAAGCCAGCGATGCTGCGCGCGGGGTAGCCGATTCAGCCATGTCCGCAGGGAGTTATGTGACCGAAGAAGTTTCGGTAATGGGCCACCAGTTGGTTGACCGCGTGAAAGGCCTCATCCAAGAAGGCAATGTACGACGGATTACCGTCCGTAATGCTGACCGGGATGTTATCATGGAAGCGCCATTGACCGCCGGGGTCGTCATCGGGAGTGCTGCTGTCGCGGGTGTTCTTGCGGCTATGGGTGGTATCGCTTCTGCGCTTGCCAGTGTGGACGTGGAAATTCAGCGCGAAAAAGACAGCAAAAAGTCGAAAAACTAATCCGCACATTTCATCAAAAAAGAGGGCTATGTCAGCCCTCTTTTAATTCATGAACAAAAACTATTGCGAATCGGCTAAGGCTTCATTAGCTGCCGCTTCAAGTTCTTCGGCAACCGCCTGCACATCACCACCATTGGTGATAATTTCCGCTAAGGCTTCGCTCAGCAGACCACGCACCACGCCATAGGAGAGATTCTGGGGTGCAAAGTAAATCCGCACTTCGGGGTCACTCACCAAGGCATTCACCTGAGCAAACAACGGATTCGCCGCTTCGTAATCTGCCAGACCCGCCGCCGCATCGAGGTTAATCGGGAAATACGCGGTAGCAGTTGTCCACGCAATTTGCTGTTCGGTCTGCATCAAGAATTTCAAGAAAAGCCAGCTAGCCAACTGCTGTTCGGGGGTATTGGGAACCATGATGATGCTCGGCGCATACAGTTGCAAGGCACGATTGCCTTCTGTCCAAGGAGTGGTGGTCACAAGCCATTCGGTTTCGTAACCGGCTTCGGCCATCCCGCTCATAATGAAGGGAATACCCGCCGAACTGCCCAATGCCATCGGATTCAAGCCAATCGCAAAGTCGTCGGTGTTTCCGAATTGGCTGTCCGGCACATACGCGCAACCGGAATCGTACAGGTCTTTGTAGAACGTAAAGGTGTCGATGGCTTCTTGGCTGGTAAAGTTATATTGACCATCCACGAAAATCGAACCGCCCCGCCCCGCCAACATGGATTCAAAGTTGGAAGCGTCCAATTTGATCGGATAGCCTTCGGTGGCTTCACCTTCGGCTGCCGCACACGCTGCCGCTTTGAAATCTTCAAAGGTCGCAGGCGCACCTTCAATGCCCATTTCCGCGAGCATCCCGGTATTCACTGCCAGCACATTGGCGGAAATCTGGTTGGGCCATGCCAGCATCGCGCCTTCGGCTTCTTCAAACACATTCACCGCGAGAATATCCTGATTCAAGTTCAGGTCAGCAATTCCATAGGTGGCATCGTTCACATAGGGGTTCAAATCGGTAGCTGCCCCATCCCGATAGTAGCTGAGCGCGTCATTCTGGAAACCCGCGACCAGATTGGGCAGTTCGCCGGAGATAATCGCTGCATTCATCAAATCACGAATATCGTTGTAATTGCCCTGTGCAATCGCTTCAACCGTGATACCCCATTCATTGGTGCTGTTGAATTGTTCTACCAACGCGGTCATCGTATCCAATTGAGCGCCACTGTTGTACTGATGCCAATACACCACGGTTTGACCGGACGGGTCAACACTGCTTAAATCACCTTCTTGTGCGGAGGCAAGGCTCATCCCGGCCAACAACACCAGCAAAAGCGAAAAAACAACCAGTTTACGCATTGAGTATTTCTCCATTGAATTGTGAATTGCTTTTTATCCGCCAACATCCCTCATGGCAGACCGAAATAAACACACCGCAAACGCGATGGAGGGTACTAACCTTTTAGCCCCGAAGTCGCAATGCCTTCGGTAAACTGCTTCTGGGTGATGAAATACATCATCAGAATCGGCACAATCGTAATCACCGACGCAGCCATATATAGATGATAGTCTCCCGGTGCATCCGAGTTGACGAATTTGCTTAGCCCCGTGGCAACAGGTCGCCAAGTATCGTCCTGTGTCACCAGCAGAGGCCACAACAGCGAATTCCACGACCCGATAAACGCAAAAGTAATGACCGTCATCACAGGGGCTTTAGACAGTGGCAGAACAATTTGCACCAGAAAACGCAGATGCCCTGCGCCATCAATCCGCGCTGCATCCCAGAGTTCATCCGGCAGTTGGGCAAAAAATTGGCGCAGCAAAAAAATTGAAAAAGCTGATGCCATAAAGGGGACGGTGAGCGCAGGCCAGTTGTTGTACCACCCACAGACTTCCCCGCATACTGCTTGGCTAAATCGCCCCAACCAGATGACCGTCAAGAAATTAGGAATCAACGTCACAATATCAGGAATCATTAACGTGGTGAGCATAATGGCAAACAGCGCATTCCGCCCGAAAAATTTCATCCGTGCGAAGGCATAGGCGGCGGGAATACAAAACAGCAGCAACCCAACAACGGTAATCGCGGTAATGCGGGTGCTGTTCCACATGAAATGCCCAAAACTGGCTCTGTCCCATGCTTCGCCATAATTGTCAAACTGCGGTTCGGAAGGCACAATCCGACCCAAACTGACTTCCGCCTGAGTCATTAACGATGCACTCACCAACCACACAAACGGCAGCATCGCCACGATAACGCCCAGCGCCAACAGGAGGTAACTCAGGATGTTCCCCCAGCGAATCGGTCTACGCACCGGCTTTTCTTTCAAACGTGTTTCAACTAATGGAATAGATTTTGCCGACTCAGCCATAAAACACTCTGCTGCTCATAATGCGATTTTGAAAAAGTGTAATTAATAGAATCACGGCAAACAGCACAAACGCCATTGCCGAACCATAGCCATATTCCGCCCGTTCGGACACCGTTTCAAACAGATAGACCCCCACTGTATCAACAGCATCATTCGCGGAAGGCCGTCGCAAAATCCACATCTGGGTAAAGGCTTGAAACGTCCCTATCACTGCAATCAGAGAAAGGAAAAAGGTGGTCGGGGAAAGCAAAGGCAGCGTAATATGGCGGAAAATTGCCCAACCAGAAGCGCCGTCAATCCGTGCAGCCTCATAATATTCCGGTGAAATATTGCCCAACCCCGCCATAAATATCACCGCGTCATAGCCAAGATATGTCCAGATAGACCAAATGATGATGACCACCAGCGCCAATCCCGGCCCTTCCAGCAATTGGGGCAAGTCCCGTCCGGTAATAACTTCAAAAATCGGCGTGGGTTCAAGCAGCCATTTTTGCGCGTCCACTCCGAAAAAATCCAGCATACGGTTAATTGGCGATTGGGGACGGTGGGAAAACAGGGTCGAGAAAATAACGGCAGTCGCGGCGAACGGCGTGATATAGGGCAAAAAATAGAGTACCCGAAACAAGCCTTTGCCCTGTTTGATATTAAACAACATATAGGCCAAGCCTAACCCGCCCGCAAGTTGAAAGGGAACTGTCCCGATGACGTATAAGACCGTCACCCAGAAGCCCTGCTCCAAATCATCATCCATTGTTTCAATCGATTGAGGGAAATACACCATCAGCAAATATCCCCCTACCAGCAGCACCACCCCTGCCGCGCTCATCAACCAGAAACGGCGGTCAGAAAATTGACGGACGGCTCGCGTCCACAGCACATACGCAGCAACCATCAACCAAGCGCCTGTGCCAATAAAAATGATATGTGACCAGATCGGCAAATCTTCACCGGTTGCGTCCGCCGTGGTGAGGGCCGTGTCGATTGCTTGCAAGGTCAAGCGCAGCAACCACGCCCCCCCCGCGAACAAAGTGGTCGCAAGCGTCAAGCGTAGCAGGGTATCTGACCCATGTTTAAGCCGCAATCCGCGCAAAAAAGCAGCATTCATAACAAACGCTGCCAGCGTCGCCAGCAGCATCTGATTGCCAATTTCGCTAATATTTTCAAAAGTAAAGCTGTTAAAAAATTCGTCCAAAAATACGGAGCTTTCCACCTTACCGCGGGGCAGTCGGCGCGGCACATCCAGAATGTAGGGCAGGGCCTTGAAAAACCAATGCGTCAGCAACCCCAAGGCCAGTGTATTGAGCGTAGCCGGAATCAGGTACAGCCATCCCCGCCATGTTGCATTATTTCGCAGATGGTAGACGATGAGCGCCCCATAGCCAAACATCAGCAACGCAGTAAAGAAGAACAACACATAGGCAAAACTGCCAAGCGCTTCATAATAATTTTCCAGCCCGATGTATTCTTCGGGAAACCGCCGCCATTTATAGAGGCTCACAAAAAAGGCAAAAGCCACAGGGAAGATCCCGAACACAAAAATAATCAGCGCGGCAGGCAAAATAAAAAGATAGGCGGTGAGATTTTCGATTAAGATACGTCCCCATCGGCTGTCCAGCGTGTATTTTGGGAGTGCTGCCAAGCGTTATGTGTCCTTTACCTACCGAACGGCAATAGTAACAGAGGATAATTAACGTGACTTAAAAATCGTGTAAAACATTTTTTGACAGATTCTCACAAGGCTCTAATATTTAAAAGATACAAAAGGATTCTTTGGATGTCTGATTTGGAGATTTATCTTACCGCTTATCTGGTAATCATGCTAAGTGTTTTTATGTTGTGGCTTGTGAGCCTCGCCTTAAAAAATTCCAGCATCGTTGATATTTTCTGGGGAACAGGTTTTATCATCACCAACGCCTACTATTTCGCGCAGGCTGGTGGCAATGAAACCCGTAAGCTGCTGATTTTCGCGCTCGTCATCTTCTGGGGTGGGCGGTTGTCGCTGCATCTGCTGTGGCGGAATGGGCTTGTGAATGAAGATTTTCGCTACCGCAATTGGCGCGAACAAGCCGGAAAAAGTTATTGGTGGCGCAGTTTCTGGAAAGTTTTCTGGCTGCAAGGCTCAGTCATGTGGCTGGTTTCGGCCCCGCTTTTTGCCGCTAATATCAGCGACACAAATTTGAGTTTTCTCGATTGGTTTGGGGTTTCCATCTGGCTGATTGGCTTCTTGTTCGAAGCTGTTGGCGATTTTCAACTTGCCCGGTTCAAGGCCAATCCCGCCAACAAAGGTCGCGTGATGGACTCCGGCTTGTGGCACTACACCCGCCATCCCAATTATTTTGGCGATGCCGTGGTCTGGGTCGGATTTTACCTGATTGCGCTGGCAGCAGGCGGTTGGTGGAGCATTTACGGCCCTGCTTTGATGATTTACCTGCTGATGAAAGTGTCCGGGGTGGCGATGCTGGAACGAACCCTGGTCGAAACCAAACCCCAATATCGGGAGTATATTCAGCGTACCAATGCGTTTTTCCCCGGAATCCCCAAAAAAAGGGCATAAGCCCCTATCTGAGATTTAATCCTCGTAGCTCACTATCATCGGGTCGTCCAGCGCCATGATAACAGGTTCAAGGTCAGGCGGCCCCGGTGAGGTATATAAAACGCCCGGTGTGGGAGTGTTGCCCGGCCCGCCCGGATTGTAAAACGGGTCGTAATCGCCTTCCGCCGGAATTTCCAGAAAGGTGATTTTTCGCATGGCGGCTTCATCCCCCGCCAGAATCACATCAATATAGTTGTCGTGGTCTTCCACATAACAATCGTCGTAAAAAATGTCCTTGCCATCTTCCTTCAAACCCAAGTCTGCCAAGCCCACGACACGAATAATTTCGCCATCTATGTCATAATCTACCCCTGTTTCGGTCAAAAGCAGCGTTTCCCCCGACTCCAGTTCGACATGAATCCGAAAGAAGCGTTCATAGTCAGTCGGCAGCACCCCGCGCACCCCATCCGGCGAAAATCCCCCACTGGTGTACATCCGCAGACGAAATTGTGCCTCTCCCCCGTAGAGCGCCACCCCATGATTCGGCAAGTCTTGGGAGAACAAACGCGGCGCACCTTCGCCTTTCGTTGACATCCGACTGAGTTTTGCCCCGACCAGATAGGGCCCGAAACCTGTTTCATACGGCGAATGTTCGCTTTCTTTGAACAACCCCACCGCCGAAACCAAGCCTTCTGGCCCAACCAGCATGAGCGGGGTTTCATCTTCAACGACTTCCACCCGCACGGTGTAAACCGCGCCTTCTTCCCCCGGCAAAATCCGATTGCCAAAATCGCCAAAAATCACCACCACATGCCGTTCATTGTATTCAAAGTTCGGGATAAGCCCCGCCGCATCCGGTGTAATCACTTCTCCTGTGTTTAAGGTGACACGAAAATCGGCATGGTCAATCGTACTCGGCAGTACCGGATAACTAAACACCACCGGCAGTCCATCCGCATTTTCGGTTGTGCCGTCAAACCCATTGGTCAGACCATCTTTCGGAGCGGAGGAGGTCAGCACACGCCTATCGGGTTCTGCGCCATTGGTACAAGTAACCGTGTTCCATGTCCCGCCGACAGCACGTACTTCGTCTTCCCCACCATTCACCCCGATAATACTATCAAAACCGTATCCCGCCGAGAGAATTTCGGGTTGGGTTGACCACAAATCCGCATGGATGATTTGGTCTTGATGCAGCACCAGATAGGGTACGGTTTCATCTTCCTGCCGGGTACGCACCACCAGAAAGATAACCACCGCCAGAATCACCAGCAAAACACTCCCAACAACGGCAACTAGGATTTTTTTCATGGGGCCTCAATTTGAAAACTTGGGAAAAGTCTAATGGAGAGGTTACGGAGATGCAAATAAGTTAAAAAAACGGGCATTGCGGCGCGGCTAATCGTTAGGAGGATACCATCCAACACTTACTCACCTCCGCCGTGTTCCTAATGGTAGATCATTATTCATCTCGAGTGCGATAACAGTTACCCTGCCAATCGGAGAAGTTCCAAGAATCATTGCATTATCCTCTGCCCATGTAAAGTGTTCATGCCAGACATGCAAAGCAGGATTAAATAGCGGGACACGGATGTGGGTTACTGGATCTATTGCGCTCACTTTGGCAGATTTATGCCCATTACACCAGCTACAAGCGGCCCATAGATTATTTTCATCATCTAACCCACCCTTAGAAAGTGGCAAGAGGTGATCTACTTCAAGAACTGCATAGAGGATATTTTCGGAAGCTAAACAATAGCCACACCGAAATTTTGCTTTTGTACGGACTTTTAGTTTTACTTCCTCGGTTATAGCTTTCTTTTCAGCCAAGAATATCACTCCGGTCTCGCAAACCTCTTTTACTGGCTTCTATCATGGCTTCCGTTTTGGTGTATTGACCTACCCAATATTCATCCCATAAAACTGCAAGTTCTTGCTGTTCTGAGAGCGTGCGAGTTTCTTGATGTTGCAAATCATGTAACCGCGCTTGGCTCACCACATCCATTTTGGAAAGCGCCATTTGCAAAATTTCTGTATCCGATAAGGCATCCATAGGGGGAACTTGAGATAGAATCGTCACAACTTTATTTTCTGCGCTTTCTTGAAGAATTTGCTCAACAGTCACATTGGTATTTTCTGCATGGCGTTGCAGCAATTGGTACTGCTCTTCGGTGAAATGGAGGGTCACTGGTATCATGTTGGTTTCTCCGCAGTTCAAATCACTATCATAATGTTATCATGGATTTCAATTCCTAATTTCAACTTCCCCCAACAACCAGCGATCCCCACCCTCAATTTCCAAGCGGGTTTGGGTCGTGCTGTCGTACATCCCCACTATGACCTGATAATTTCCCGGCGGCAGATTCACATAGAAGGGGTCACGCAGCAAACTATCGGGAAGCCACGCGGTGGTGCTGGCATTATGATTTAAGGGTACATGGTCATCACCTGTAACATAAGTACCATTCTTATCCAGCACATGGACAAATGCGACGTGTTCGGTGTCTGTTTGTTGTAAAGGTTGCCAGTACAAAAACACGGTCAAACCCCACTCGTCTGCTGCATTGATCGTATACCCGCGCAGCATCGCTACATCCCCTACCAGAATATCAAGCGGGTGTTCGATTTCATCTTCTGTAACAAAATAGGGGCGGTACTGCTTCACCAGCGCGGAAGCGGGCGGAATCAATTGGGCATTTTCCTGCAAGTAAAGGCTCTGCTCAAAGGTGTTGTCGCCCACCTGTACGAACACCCCCTGCCCCACTTTCACCAGCTCGGCTAAATCTTCAACCGCTAGCCATGCCACTTCCCCTGCCGTGCCATCATAATAATAACCAAAAGCGGGATCTACATTAGTGGTCACAACCAAATCCCCCGCCCCATCACGATGCTCAATAAAATCCGTTAAACCGCGCCAATCCGGGGATTTCGGCGGGGCTTCAAAATAATAATCGTAGAGTGAATACAGAGAGAGCGCGACCAATACCCCTGTTATCATCATCGGAACAGGCGGAAAACGCTTTTTCGCCCCTTTCGCCTGAAAGCCAATCCACAACAGCCCTAAAATCACCGCCGGGGTAATTGCAATCACATAACGCGGACGAAACACACTCATCTGCGTGCCAGCGACCATCAACAGCAAAAGCGGCAGAAAAATCCAGCCTATCAGCACCACACGCGAATTTAGATTTTTCCGTCCGCCAAATCCCAGCCCGACCAGCAGCACCGTCAACAAAACCGCCCCGACCATGCCCGAAATGATAATTTCACCAAACAAAAGCGTCGGCAGGAATTGCGATACCAAGCCTTCCCATGTGACCTTTTGGGCTGTGCCTTCGTAGCCAGAACCGGAGAGGCGCGAGATTTGAATCAACAGAGGCAGCGCGGCAAGGCCAATCAAAAACCATGTGGTAAACGCCCGCCGCAAATGGATTTTTTGCCGATAAAAAAGGAGTAGATACAGCAACTGCACCAGCAGGAAAAAGGGTTCCAGCAGAAAAATATACAATGCCGCAATTTCAGCTGCACCATACAACACCCAATCTTTTTTCTGATTGCGTTGCACTGCCCGCAAAAAGAGCCACATCGCCAGCGCACTCAGACTCGCCCACATCGCGTAATTCCGGGCATCCTGCGCGTGCCAGACCAAAAACGGATTAACCGCCCAGAGCAACCCCGCCATCCACACGGCTGCATTTTTCCGAATCAAGCGCTGCGCCAGCACCATCATCAGCGCAACGCCGGGCAGATTCAGCAGTAGTGACAGCGCCCGCATGGAAAATTCGGAATCACCGACAAGGTTTTTCCATGCCCAGAACAGGACAAACGCCCCCATCGGATGCGGTTCGCGGGTGGCTAAATCGTCCCAGACCTCGATTGGATTGTCCGTCCAGAAGCGTACCGTAAACGCTTCGTCCCCACGCAGGGGGACATCCTCCAAGCGATAGACACGCAGCAGCACCGCCAGCAGCGTTAGCCCCACCGCCAGCCACCCAAACGCTATTCGCACAGTTAATCCTCGTAGAGCAGCAAATCGTCGAGCAGGTCAAGTTGTTCTTTTTTGAGCGTGGGGAAGTTGGAATTTTTAGCGTCTTTGATGTAATTTTTGAGCGAATATTTTTTCTTATCCGAATCCGCGTATAACACCGGAACGGTTTGTTCCCCCTCAATCGTCAACCGTGCCGCCGGACTGGTAAACACCACCAGAGGCTGCACTTGAATCGAGTCATCGTTGAGAAGTTCGCGTAAAAAAAGTTCGGTTCGGGTGGCTTTGTCCCGCGCTTCTTGGGTCGGGTTGCCCAATTGTTCTTGCCGCATATAGGTGAGCAAACTGCGCGAGGTAGACCATTTATCACCATCGACCTTCTGAGGAGTGTCTTGAAAACGGGTGGTAATCGCAAAAATGCCATTTTGATTCACGAGGACATGGTTGGCCGGCATGATAAAGTTGTATAAGACAGGTTCGCCCCCGCTGCCCTTCAAATTTTCCTGAATTACTTCCCAAGGGTAAGGTTTACGTACCCATTTGTTGGTCATCCGCACCGACCACAGCACCAGCGTAAACAACACCGGAATCGTCACCAGTTGGAACAAAAACCCACTGGAGTCGCTGGTGACAACCTGTGTACTCAAAAAAAAGCTGCCGATCAGAAAAACGATACAGGCAATAAATAACATCTGGGCGCGTCGCTGGCTGCGCTCGATGAGCGCGTCGTTTGTTACAATCCGCATGGAGCTGTTTTGCTTTCCTTAACACGAGAACCGCGCCAAATAGTACCAAACAGCGTAGTTAAATCATAGCCTGTCTATCTGCCCCAAGCGGGTTATAATCTCCAAGTGTGGAGGAAACCTTTTGGACGCTATTTTTTTCCTGACAATTATTCTCATCATCATGGCAGGGTATTATTCGCTGGTGGTCATGCCCAAACAGCGCGATTTCAAAAAACACCAGCAATATGTGATGACCCTCAACGAAGGCGATGAAGTCATTACCTACGGCGGTATTATCGGGATTGTCACCGAATTGGATGTCGAAGAAGGGGTCGCCAAAGTGCAAATCGCACCCGGCGTTGAAGTTCGCATCATCACCGCCGCGCTGGTGCGTCAATATGACCCCAACGAAATCGCCAAAAATGCCCGCATGGGCATCGCAGAATCCGAACAACCTTCGGCATGAGTGTTTTCCCGGTGAGTATTTTTCGTAGGGGCAGGGACAAGGTGCAGCGATTCCTGCCCTTGATTCTTATTTTTTTCATTGTGCCTTTCATCGGCATTGCTGCCCAAACAGACGACTCATCCACCCTCCGCCAATACGAGAAATTTGAATTGCAATTTGAAGTCGCGGGCGATTACACCAATCCCTATGACCCGCGCCAAGTCGATGTCACGGCTGTTTTTACCGCCCCGAATGGCGACACATTTCAAACCCATGGCTTTTATACCGACTCCGGGTGGTTCGTCCGCTTTACCCCTACTGAAGTAGGCAACTGGTCATATGAAATTCATGTCCGTTTCTTAGAAGGCACACCCCAGACCATCGAAACAGGTGAATTTTCAGTTGAAGCCAATGAAGCGCACAAGGGCTTTATCCGCCCCTCAGGTCGCTATTTTGCCTTTGACAACGGCGACACATTTTTTCCCATCGGGCAAAATCTGGGCTGGGCATCGGATGAAACAGGCGGACTCGACCTGTACCTGCAATGGCTGGATGATCTTGCCGCGAGTGGTGCAAATTACGCCCGTTTGAATATAGACACCGCATGGTTTATCGGATTAGATTGGGCAGGCGATGCGGGTGATTATTCCGCCGACCAACCCGATGCCGCATGGTTAGATGAAATTATCGAAGCTGCCGAAGCACGCGGAATCTATCTCCAACTGGTTCTCAATTATCACCGCTCGTTTACCCAATATCGCGGGTTGCCCGTTACTCCCCCGGAAAATGACCTCCGCCCCGATACCTCCGCCGATTTTGACAGCCATCCATACAACCAGATCAACGGCGGGCCGATGGCGCAGGAAAGCAGCTTTTTTAGTGATGTGGAAGTGCGTCGCCTGCTGCGCCAAAAATTACGCTATATCGTGGCACGATGGGGCTACAGTCCCAACATTTTCGCGTGGGAAGTCCTCACCGATGCAGACCGTTTAACGGGTTACAATGCCGAGCGTGCCGACATTATTTTGTCGCTGGCGGATTATCTGCATGAAATTGACCTCTATGCCCACCCGGTGACGATTGGCACAAGCGAGCTTTTACCGGAAATCATCGGTAGCAATACAATCGATTTTATTCAAATTCACAGCTATCAATCTCGCCCGATTGAGGATGCCCAAGATCAAGCCACCCTCATTCAAAATCAAATTGCGGAAGCACGCAACCAAACCGAAAAACCCGTGTTACTTTCCGAATTTTCATTGAGCGCATGGTTTGAACCGCTTGAAGATGACCCGAACGGCCTTCATCTTCGCAATACGTTATGGAGCAGCGCTTTTTCGGGTGCGGCAGGCAGCGGGATGACATGGTGGTGGGATACCTATATCGCACCACAAAATTTATACAGCCTGTATACCCCCCTTGCCCGATTTGCCGAAGGGGTGAACTGGCAAAACACAGAACTCATTGTCCCTGCCCTAAACGGCGACAACGCGACCTATACCCCCCTCCGTATTGACGATTTTAATACCTCTTCAAACTACATTTCGCCCCCCGATAAAATTTATCTACTGACAGGCGATGGGGCAGTTCCCCCCGCCAGTAATTTATCGAATCGGATTTACGGGACACGTTCTAATATTCTGGGCAACCGCCCACAAACCTTTATTTTGACCGCCCCCACCGCCACAACCCTGACCATTGCCATCGAAAATGTGGCACAAAATGCGGTTTTGCAAATCATTCTGGACAATCAAATTTACACCACACTGGAAGTCAGCAGCAGCACTTCGATTAATGTGCCGCTTTCGGGAGGTGAACATCGCCTCACACTGGATAACCTCGGCGAAGGCTGGATTGAATTTGACTATATCGAAATTCAAGCATATGTGACTCCCCTACGTGTACAGGCATTGGCAGACCGCACGAACGGAGTCGCGCTGGCGTGGATTCATCACCGTGATTTTACATGGCAAAATACCAGCGAAATCACCGCCGAGACTTATTATTTGCTTTTGCCGAATTTGCCAGAAGGGGTGTATCAGGTCGAATTCTGGGATACGCTGACAGGCAATGTGCTGGGACAAGAACTGCTCAGCACCCAAAATGGCAGTTTGCAAATTGCCCTCCTGCCCATTACATCCGATTTGGCGATTCGGGCGGTACGGATTGAAGTGGTGGAATCGGATACCGTACCTTTGACTCCAATTGCCACGCGCACCCCGTTAATTTCGCTGACCCCCACCGCCAGCAGTACCCCCACCTTTACGCCATCCCTGACGGCAACCTATACGGCTACCATGACCCCTACCTTCACCACCACAGCCAGTTTAACCGCAACTCTCACGCCAAGCAGTACCACCACCCCTACGAATACACCAAGTAGCACCGCGTCCATGACTGTTACAGCGACCAGTTCCGCCACGCCAAGCGCAACCCATACCGTCACATCAACCCAAACGGTCACAACCACGGTAGAAAATACGGATCTTCCGACAGCGACTGACACCCCCACCCTTCGACCATCGACGACTCCACAAACCAGCCCAACGGTTACCCCATCGGTCACGCCGCAGTCCAATATTCCGCGTCAAACGCGCACCCCCCGCCCTTGATGAAATTCTGACAATCGGGGGTTGCGCGAAAATTTTCAACCAATGCTATACTGCATTTCATGAATCGGACACATCGGTTGGAAGTCATTGAACAAATTCTCCTCAACCATCCTGAAGGGCTGCGGGCGGTGGAAATTTCCGCTTTGTGCAACGTAGACCGCCGCACTATCTATCGGGATCTGGAATATATGCAGGAGAAGGGCTTACCCCTGTGGCAGCATCAGGGCAAATTTGGTATTGAACGCGAAAGTTATATGGCACAACTTCGCATCAACACCAATGAAGCCGCCACGCTTATCTGGGCTGTCCGATTTTTGAGTCATCACCTCAAACCGCGTAACCCGCATCTGGTCACACTGCTTAAGCGGATTGTGGCAGCCCTGCCGCCCGAACTTAGCGAACCGATTGCCCCGTTTAGCAATCCGACTCCCTTAAGCGGCGCACCCCACCCGCAGATTAAAGTGATTGAAATTTTAACCACCGCATGGATTGAAAATGTCAGCGCGGAAATCTGGTATACCAGCAGGGGAACCAGCACGGCAAAATCGCGTATTTTCTCGCCTTACGTCCTTGATATTGATGTCAGAGGTCAGCTCTACGCGGTGGGCTACGATGAATCTTCCGAAGAAATCCGCCCCTTTAAGCTGAATCGCATCAGCCGCGCCCGCCTGTTACACGAAAAAACCTTTACCATCCCTGACCAGTTCGATGCCCGCCCTTACATGCTTGCCGCTGCCCAATCGCATGAAGCCGATACGGAAACCATTGTCCTGCGTCTGCATCCCCGCCTCATCAAGCAGATTCAGCTTCAAAAATGGTACACCCATTCCCACCTCGAATATCTGGAAAATGGTCACTGCCTGTTTATTGCGGATGTGGCGGACGGACGCGAGATGGAAACATGGGTGCAAGCGAGTGGTAAATATATTGAAATCATCGCGCCGCAAAAACTCCGCAAACGCCTTTCCGCCCTCACGGGGTGATTTATCATGTCCAATCAGCATCAAGAGATTCCCGAAGGGTATATCTTCAAAGCTGACCGCCTAAAAGGTGATTTTTCCATTAAGTTGGAGGAATTCATTCGACGAATTCACGCCTTTGGTGTTGATAACAAAAAACTGTCAGAAGCCTTTCCAGAAATATTCACGGCTAGTCACCCCGATGAAATTCTCATTCTTCCAAAGGAAAATCTGATTGAAAAACTACGCATATTGGGTTTTCGAGAGGGTGATTTAACAAAATATTTTGCAGACGTGGTTCTAGCCGAAGAGGTAGCTATTGAATGGCGTAAGCTGCTCACAAACGACCAGCTTCCCAAATATACGATTGTTATACCAGATCCTTATACCTTAAAGGATAGTGAACCGTTTTACATCCTTTATGACACCGGATTACGAGAAAGATTCGATCAGTATTACATATTTACTCCTGAACGACTCCAAGATAATTTTTCTATTAAGTTGGAGGAGTTCATTCGACGAATTCACGCCTTTGGTGTTGATAACAAAAAACTATTGGAAATCTTCCCAGAGGTAGTCACCACCAATCAGATTGAGGAAACTTTATCTCTTCCAAAGGAAAATCTTATTGAAAAACTACGCATGTTGGGTTTTAAAGAGTTAGATTTAGCCCATTATTTTGCGGACGTTATTCTGGATGAGTCAGCATCAGCCAAATGGCGCAAGAAGGCAGAAGAATATCTCAATCAATAGAAATCAGCGCGCCGCAAATGCTTAGTCATTAAGGAAGAAACTCATGCGAATAAAATCTCTTGTTATCAGTCTGTTAGGGGTTTTAATGCTGGCTTTTACCACTGCTTTTCAAGAAACAGCAGACAGTAGCCCCGGCCCCCGCTATACCCATGAGCTAGTCTATCATGCTGAACTTAACCAAGTGCTGCTCATTCATGGCATTTTTGAAGATAGGGAAAGTGATA
Organism: uncultured Anaerolineae bacterium; assembly: GCA_964639245.1. Lineage (GTDB taxonomy): Bacteria > Chloroflexota > Anaerolineae > Aggregatilineales > J027 > SB15. The sequence goes on along the minus strand of CAZXCU010000002.1, from coordinate 530,188 downwards.
TTTGGGGTTGGGATGGAGAACAATGGACGTTGTTGAATGACAAAGGTCTGCCTGCCCGCCTTATAGGAGGGACAAGCTACGACTCCCTAAGAAACCAACTGGTGGTTTTTGGTGGCATCCGTAACTTCACCGAACAACAGGATGAGACTTGGGAATGGGATGGCGAAACATGGACAGAAATTAGGGTCGATGGCCCAAGCGCCCGCGATCATATTGTGATGGTTTACGATGAAGCCCATGATTATTCAATTTTCTTTAGCGGCATGGAGAGCGAAACCAGTCTCTATGACGAGACTTGGACATGGGACGGAACGCAATGGCAGCAAATTGCCACCACCGGGCCAGAAGGCCGCGCTCATTACAGTTTGATTTATGACCCCCTGCGAGAACAGGTGATGATGTTTGGCGGGATTTTGGAAAATAGGCGACTCACCAATGAAACTTGGCTGTGGGATGGGGAAGCATGGAGTCTTTTTGAGGCAGAAGGAGAAATGCCGATGCTCCGCAATGCTGCCCGCCTTGCCTTTGATGCCAATTCGGGCGATATTTTGCTTTTTGGAGGTCGGGTAGGCGAACAGATCTTGGGAGATACGTGGCTCTGGAACGGCGAAAGCTGGCAAGAACTCCAACCCGTCAATTCCCCGTCTGCGCGTGCTTTTCACGCCATGGTCTATGACCCCAACCGCGAAAACATTATCCTCTACGGCGGTTGGGATGGTAACAACACCTTTGCCGATATGTGGGAATGGGACGGGGAAAATTGGCTCGAAATCCCTCAATAGCGTAAATATTTTGGAAAATGGGTGCAAGTGAATGGCGAACGCTTCTCTGCACCCACTGATTATGCTGGTGAGTGTCCAAGTTGTAGTCGAGACAAATTAGGGGTCGAGTGTTTATCAAAAATCTGGCCTCTGTAAAGCCATTTTGAAGGGTAATTACCTTCAAACACTTTACTTACGAAATCGCTCAAATCGTAGTAACCAGAAATTATTTTTCCTAGAATATCCATTCCCGCCCCAAAATCAACGGATATAGCCATTCTATGCCCCACACATGAATCGCAATGCTGTAAACCGTTCCAATTATCAGCAACCAGATTGAACCGCGTTGTGCGCCCCACCCCACCAGCAGCATCAATAAGGGCAGCGCATCCAGCACAAACCGATAGCCAAATTGCAGCGACCCCGTATTGTGATACAGCAGCGACGGCAGCAAAATCACAATTGCACTGACCCCGATTAAGATTTTTTCATAGGCAAGGGTTTGATACAGCTTATTTTTTAAAGAATGATCAACGGACGGCATGTATGCCGTCCCTACAGGAGTTTGTAGGGGCGCGATATATCGCATCCGCCAAAATGCCACCCAACCATACAGCAGCACCGGACTCGTCAGCAACAAGCCCATCCCCCAAGAATCTGGCTTAAGCGTATCATTTTCAACCAATGGCGGGCGAATCGTGGCGGTGTACAGATTTTCAGGGAAAAAATACAGCGCGAAGTTGCCATGTTCCAAGCGCCGCGCTGCTAAGACTTCCGCCTCAACAATATAATCGTAACCAAAATCCCCCGGCGACCCGAACCGCGCCGCGTTATACCATCCCAGAAACCCGACACACAGCAAAAATGGGAAGGTAAATAAAATTACAGGTTTCACGAGTGATTTTATTTGCAAAGGCCAATGGTGGATCATCCACCAACCCATGTATAAAACCAGCGCACCGGGAACAATCGAAGGACGTGCCAGCGCTACCAGGCCCAGCGATAATCCCGCCAGCACAGGCCAGCGCCATTTCATCCCAAGCAAAAAAGGCCACAGAAACAAAGTGCCGCTCACCTGCCCCATAAACCACACCGTCCCCATGATGCTCAACCAGCTATGAGCTGTCCCCAGTGCAAAAAAGACAGTCAACAGCCCGCGCCGCATAGGGGAAAGCTGCGGCACAAACACCCCCAGCGTGAAATCACACAGGGCGACACTCAGCGCACCTAAAAACACGGTGATGAAAATATCCGGGACAGCCGCCGCTTCCCGTACCAACAAAAGCGGCATCATCAACAAGGCGGGTAAAGGTTGCTGCGCCACATACCAGCGATTTTCATACCGGATGAGGTCATAGGTAGAGGGCAAATTTTCCGGCAGATGGGTTTCGCCCCGCCAAAAAGCATCTGCCAGATACACAAAATGCGGGGTGACGGATTGTTGGGTCAGTAAATCGCCCGCCATCACCGCGTAAATGACCATCGAGGCTGTAAAAATTAGGGCGGTACGTACTCCCCCCCATCCCCTGCCCTTCCCCCACGACGGGAGAAGGGAGTTGCGCCCCTCGCCTTTTTTGGGAGAGGGGTTGGGGGTGAGGGATAAATTTGAGTTAGTCAAGAGTGGCTGCCTGCACCGCTTGGAACACGGGACGCGCCATACCTGCTGCATCCACCAGACTCCAGTAACATTCGGCGCGACCTTCGCCAAACACCTGACAGCCGTTCAAATTGGCAACAAACATCGGCCCGACATATGACAAATCGCGCCCAATCTGGAACGCCCGCACCGTATACTGACTTTGTTCTTGGGCATCGGTGTAAGCGACATAGCCGAAATCAATACCAATAGGCGAAGTGGAATCTGCCGCGCTCCCCCAACCAAACCCGGTCACCCAGATAAATGTGCCGCTATCGTCGTTGTCATTCATGATTTGACGGTACGCCCGCAAAGTTTCCAAGAAGAAAAAGGCGGGTTGGTCATCCCACGCAGGCACCGCCGGACGATTGTTCCCACAGCAGGTGCTGTCCGGTGGATTCGCCCATCCGCCCGGTTGAGCGCCAATCGCGTCGGAGAATTCCGCAGCCCCGGCAGCATACATTTCACGCAAAAATTGACGGTCATCAATCGCGTTCACCCCATCATTTTCGGCCGTGGGGGCCAGTCCAGCCGTCACCACCAGCGCGGCAGGATCAGCGGCTTTGACCGCGTTATAAGCCACTTTGAGCAGTTCGACATAGCTCACCGCGCTGAGGGGTTTACCATCCCATTCACGGCGCACATTGGGTTCCGTCCAGATTTCATAAGCATCCACCACCCCTGCATAGTGGGCAGCAACTTGGTTGACAAACGCCCCAAAATCTTCATTCACAATCGGCGGGCTGCGGTCAACATCCGACGGACGCGCCCAAATCGGTGCAGAAGCCAGCGTCACCAGAATATTTTTGCCGGCTTGGTCAAACGGCAGCACCCGTGCATCCATCGCTGCAAAATTGATTTGTCCGCGTGTGGTTTCAAAATCGGCCCAATCTAGGCGAATTTTGACCCAACTCACGCCCAAATCCTGTACCGCGGAAACCGTTTGCGAAACATCATCGCCGGGGACAAACGCCTGCACACCAAAGGCAAACCCCACATTTTCCGCTTCATTCACCGGAAAAGGGGTAATTTGTCCGGCTGGCACAACCGGAACAGTCGTGGGCGCGTTGGCGGCGGGAATTTGCAACTGCTGACCCACCAGCACCACATTAAAATCGGTGATACTGTTGGCTTGGGCAATCGACTCAACCGTGACCCCATACAGCGCCGCGATACTAAACAGGCTTTCACCATCCCGCACCGTATGAACAATCGGCGCGGGGGTTGCCTCCTGAGATGCGCCGCTCTGGGGAGCGCCTGCCAGCGCCAAACTGGTACTCATCATGAAAATTATTAGGCCACATAAAAAAATAACACGACGCATAGCCGACCTTTCTTCGATTGAACTGCCACACAATATAATCTAATTCTGGCGAGAACGCCATTTTGTCTCGTATTCTAACCACAATTTCGGCATAATGAAGCAAAATTTAAGAGACTTTTGCGATGCCTACACAACTTCTTCCCCCGATACCAGATTTGCGGCTGGTATCCGTCAATGACGTTTTACCGCATGAGGAACACGATACCCAGCGTTCCGAACCGCTTGTCAAGCGCATCGAAAAATCCGGCATCTGGCTGAACCCGCCGATTGTCGCCCCGCTGGATTCGCAAATGGAGGAGGGACAGCAGTTCGCCTTGCTGGATGGTGCGAATCGGTATCACTGCATTTTGGAACTCGGTTATCCCCATATTCTAGTGCAGGTGGTGGACTATGATAGTGGATTTATCCAGCTAGAAACATGGAATCATGTGCTAAGTGATGTTCACGCTGACAAAATTTTGCCCAAAATTTATGAACTTAAAGGCATCCACGCCGAACACAGCGACAGCCTCACCGCCCAGAGCGCCCTTGCCCGCCGCGAAGCGATTGCCTATATTCGTGTGCTGCCGAATTGGGTGCTGATGTTGATTGCGGATACGCCGGATGTCATGCAGCGCAACGCCAGCCTACGCACGCTGGTGAATACCTATAAAACGATTGCCCGTTTAGACCGTATCACTGGCGATAACCCCGCGCAGGTCAAACAAATTTATCCTGATGCCTCGATGGTGGTGATTTTCCCGCGTTATGAACCCGCAGAAATTATGGTGGCAGCGCGGGATCGAATTCATTTACCACCGGGCATTTCGCGCCATATCATTCAAGGCCGTGCCATGCGGTTAAATTATCCATTACAAGCACTCGCGGATACCACAACGGATTTACAAATCAAAAACGAACACTTGCAAAAATGGGTGCAGGAACGGTTTGCCGCTAAAAGTGTCCGCTTTTATGAGGAGTCTATGTTTATCTATGACGACTAACGAGTATTTCAAACAAGCCAAGTTGTATACCGATGAGGTTGAGTACGTGATGGTGAGTTTACCAGCGCGGGCAATCACGCTGGCAGCCGCGATTCTGGCGGAAATTAACGACCCCTTTGGCGGGATTCTGGTTGACAAAGATGAGGTGACATTGATTATCCCTGCCGAAACACAGGAAGACTTCGCCCGTCGGTTAAAGGATGCGCAAGTTTCCGAACCCAAGCGGCTCATCACCTTTGACATCGAACTTCCGCCCACCCTGACCGGATTTATGGCGCATGTGGCGCAATTGCTGGCAGAAGCCCACATTCCGATTATCCCGCTCGGGGCTTATCAACGGGATCATTTGCTTGTGCCAGCCGATAAGTTTCAGCAGGCATGGCAAATTTTAAAGGACGCACAATGACCATTAGCTTTTTTGAACCCGGTGATGTGCCACAACCGCCGGAAAAAGTCACCATCGAACATCTTGCCACCTCCGTTTATGAAGACAGATGGCGGGTTAAAGTAGTGGTGCATGTTACCCCTTTTCAGGTCAGGCCAAGTTTGGCGATGGTTGTTTTGACCAACGAAGAAGAGGAAATGCAGGTCGTCAGCGAATTGACCATCATCGAAACGATGCACGCCAAAATGGAATTTACCCTGCACATTCGCAACGTGGCAGATCCGGCAGGAGAATATGTGCTGAAAATTCGCTTATATTACGGGGAGGATATTCACACCCCATTCGATGAAAAGCAGCACGCCTTCTCGATTCCCGAACTGGATGAAGGAAGCCTATAAGTAAGCCTATAGGGTGTTAGGTGCATCAAAATAGGTATCAGAAGGATAAAAACGGAGACCCAATTTCATGCCTACCACAGACAAAAACACCCTACGGGACATTTTAACTTCTGCCCGCACGATTGCCGTAGTCGGACATTCTGACAACCCGATGCGTACCAGCTATCAAATTGCACAGGCGCTTAAACGCTTTGGGTATACGGTTTATCCGGTGAATCCCACCGTCCAAACAATTGACGGGGAACCCTGCTATGCCTCGCTCAAGGATGTTCCCGAACCGATTGATATTGTGGATGTGTTCCGCCGTTCCGAATATCTCGAACAAGTGGTGCAGGAGGCGATTGAGGTTGGTGCAAAGGTCGTGTGGGCGCAGTTGGGGGTGGCCGATGACCATGCCGCTGCCCTTGCCGAACAAGCGGGTTTAAAAATTGTCATGGACAACTGCATCAAAGTGACCCATATGCAACTTGTTCCCAGATAGCAGGTTTGTTATGCTTTAATTCAATGGATGGGCGGGGCAGGGTCACTCTCCTAAAACACCCGACACCCGCCCTCAATACCCACAAGGAACAAAGCATGAGCTTGATAGGCCGTAAAATCGGGGGACGCTATGAAATTCGCCGTTTGCTGGGCGAAGGCGGCATGGCGGAAGTTTACGAAGCGCATCATCCCAAGTTAGACCGCCGTGTGGCTATCAAACTCATGCACCGTCATCTCTCCAAAGATGAGCAGTTTGAAGTGCGTTTCCAGCGCGAAGCCCAAGCCATTGCTCGCCTCAAACACCCGCATATCGTCCAGGTCTACGATTTTGATGTGGACGACGACCTGCGCCAATATTACATGGTGATTGAATATATTGACGGGCCAACACTGGGCGATTATCTCAAACAGCAGGCCACCCCCCTACCCCTGCGGGAAGCCCTGCGAATCATTGAGGATTTAACCGATGCCCTCGGCTATGCCCATGCCAACCAGATGATTCATCGGGACATCAAACCCGGCAATATCATGCTCGACAAGGGCAACCGTACCGTCCTCACGGATTTTGGGATTGCCAAATTGATGCAAGAAGGCGGCGACCAGATTACTGCGAGTGGGGCAATGGTGGGGACACCCGCCTATATGTCCCCGGAACATGCACGCGGCGAATCCGGCGACCACCGCGCCGATTTGTATTCGCTGGGCGTGGTGTTTTTTCAACTGGTCACGGGTCAACTGCCCTATCAAGGCGACACACCTATTTCAACCATTCTCATGCACATCAAAAATACTCCGCCCGACCCCGCTTCATTGAATCCAACGCTGCCAGCAGGCGTGACTTCGATTATTTTGCGCTGTCTTGCCAAAAATCCTGATGACCGCTATCAGAACGCGGAAGGCATTTTGCGCCACCTCCGCAATTTGGACAGCGCCGCTTCCGAACTGGAAAAAAGTCGGATTTTATCGAGCAAAGTGTGGGATACCCCCCCGGTTTCTGCCTTCCCGGCTACCGATAAACTGACGGATACACTAGCGAACACCCCCCGCCGCACCAGTTTATTAATTGGCATTGGTGCAGTCGCTATTATCGTCCTGTTGGCGTTAGGAGCAGTGTTGTTCAGCACCGCCGAAACGAATGGCAACACCGATGAAAATTGTCTGATTGCTCTGGAAGAAAATATGCGGGTTTTCACCGCGCCGGAGTCAACCCAAGAGGTTCAATTTCCATTAGGCGAAGTGGAGTTGGTGGAGCGTCAAGGGGATTACGTGAAAATAGAAAACGACGATGAGCAGGGCTGGCTCACCGCCGACTCGGTTGAGATTCCAATAGAGTGCAACTTGGATTAACAACCCCTTTCCATGGATGAGAAAGGGGCCAAAACACCGCTAAACCTTCCGGGCTACTGCGTAAGCCGTAATCGATTCGAGCGCATGACGGGCTTCTCCGTTGGGCATCGCCAGCAACATTTCCGCCGCTTGACGGGCATAGTCCCGTGCGACCTCCAGTGCCTGTTCGACCACGCCGGATTCTCGAATATCTTCCACCAAGCCCTCAAGATTATCTTCGGCTTGCAAACGGGCCATCAGCGCTTCTTCGGTCATATAGCCCTGTTCGATATAGTACATCACCGGCAGATTTAGAATCCCCTGCCGCATATCGTTACCGGCGGGTTTGCCCAGATTTTCGGTGGTGCTTAAGAAATCCAGCGCATCGTCAACAATCTGGAACGCCAACCCCAAAAAGCGCCCATAATTTGCCATCGCGGTAATTTGTGCTTCGGTAGCCCGCCCCAAGATGGCTGATGACACCGCCGCCGCTTCAAATAAGGCGGCAGTTTTGCCGTAAATCCGTTCGATATACACATCCATATCGGGCAAAATCCAGCGCGTGCGGGCTTGCAAAATCTCGCCCTGACAAATTTTCACCAGTGTATCTGAGAACAGCTTCACCACACGCACATTGTTGGCCTCCGCCGCCAACGATGCAGCACGGGCAAACAGAAAATCTCCCGTCAAAACGGTGATTCCGGTGGAAAGGCGGCTGTGCAAGGTGGGAACTCCACGCCGTTCCTGCGCCCCGTCAATTAAATCGTCATGTACCAGCGTGGCGGTATGCAGCATTTCGACGGATGCCCCTACCGAGAGGGTATGCGAAAATTCTGCCCCAAACAAGCGCCCCACCAAAAAGGTAATCGCCGGACGCAGCCGTTTTCCCCCTGCTCGAATAATCATCTGGACGGCCCCGTCGAGCGTTTCATGCCCCATCTGGGCCGCTTCAAGCATTTTGTCTTCCAGCAGATGCAGGTCGTCTTGCACACTGTCCAACCAGACTGCTTTGGTACCTGTTCCGTTCACCCCAATCATAGTTACCTCTACTTACCCTCTTATTCTGATGTCTGCTAACACGTCATTCATACGTGCGAGGAGTGCTTGCGCTTGGTCGAGCCGTACCTGTGGCCCGGACGCATGTTCAATTTTTTCCCGAAATTCCACCAGCGAATGACCAATTTTCGCCATGAAAATATCTGTCACACTCTGCACGAGATCGGGGTGGCCTGTATAATAACGGCTGCGTTCGCCCAATGCGATAGTCTCTTGTGCTGTTCCCATCTGCATCAGGTCACGCAGTGCCATACTCACCGCACTTTTGGAAAGTCCGGTAACATCCATAATATCCTCGGCAGTCCAGCGCGATTCACCGCTGTGCAGCAGTGCAAAGACAAGCGCGACACTGCGGCTCATGCCGAGCAGTTTACCGAGTACCAACAAGCCTTCAAAGAGGTTCTTTTCGCTTTGCACGTTGTATCCTGCTTGTGAATTTTATCTCTAAACCTATTATAGCCTAAACATTCAGGCAGGTCAAATTGTCCAGAACATTTAGTTTGTGATGAACGTCACAAAGTATTTAAAAGAAACAAAGGGCGGAAAGCCCCTTGTCTCTAACTTTGTGCCAATGTCTGAATTGCCTAACGGGGAGTTTGGCAGGCCAGCGTCTTTACATCTAACACAGCAAAGGTATCGTTCTGGAAAATGGCATCCCCCCGCAACCCCCACTCGTTAAAGACCACCGCATAATCAGGGTGATAACTCGCACTAATGTGGCAAAGTTGGGCTTGGGTCAACGGCTCGAAGGAAAATTCATCCCGATTAAAGCCAAGTGCCTCCATGCGGCTCAGCCATTCCGCCGCTAAATCCCGGTTAAAAATCAGCAACGTGCCGTCTTTCCAATCGCTAAAACTGGCGCGTTGTGCATAGACACGGAAGCCGTCCATCGTGGGAGGAGTCACAAAATAAGCATCTTTGGCGGTATTTTCCCGAATCCATGTTTGCGTTTCGCGCCAATCATGTGCCAACTGCATCTGTTCAGAAGGCACGGCAGTATCCACAAACAAGGGGACAACAAACATCAGTACCGCAAACACAAACCACCCCATCAACCGCTTGGTACGCTGAATCTGCTCTTCCGGCATCAGATTCCACATCACCCACAGCAATGTTGCAATTAACACCGTTAAGGCCAATGCCCCGATGGGAGTAAGGGCTGTTCCATCCCGTGTTACATCAAAATCTTGATACAGGGTATAGGGGGTGGGCTGCGGAATCGGAATAAATTCCATGACCACACGTGGCACGGCAAGAATGAAGGTCATCACCACCGCCAGCACCATCTGAGCGCGATTGCCAGTCAGCCACACCACGATGAGATTAGAAAAATACAGCATGGCGAACAGATTCAGCACCCATGTTCCGCGCAGCAGTTGCAGTTGAATGACCATCTCCACCGGATAAATTTCAGTGAACACCGTCCCAATCACCAGCAACGCGAAAATCCCCTGTGACATCCAGAACACCTGATGATTGACTTCCGGGCGAGCATAGCGGGCGCTGTAGACCCACACCGCCAAAACCAGAAAAAATAACAGCCATAGCGACGAATCCACTGAAAAGGGAAACACCGCATACCACAACCGCAGGCGCATAATATCCACAAAGCGTTCCATGGATAGGCTGTCGGCTTCGGGTGCAGCGCTAAATTTCCACCACAGTGTTGGCAACGCCGCCAAGCCCATGATGAGGGGAATACGGATGAGCTTCCAATTCCATTCTTGGCGATTCCCCAGAAAGCCAAACGCCCATGCAATGCCGATAAAAACACTGGTCATGGCGTTGATGTTGGCAGCTAACCCGATGAGCAGCGCCCCGAATCCGTAGCGTTTTCGCAAGGCCAGCGCCAACCCCAAAAGCTGTAATCCGATAGCCGTGGTGGTATGGGTGGGAAAAGAGGAATGAAGAAAATCACCCCCGGGATTGGGCAGCCACGCCGCCCACAGCAGCACCGCCACAATTCCAACGTGTTTATCCGGGAACAGAGTCTCCGCCAGATAATAAATGCCCACCAGCGTGAAGGATAATGACAGGATATACAAACCAAGCATCAGGAAATAAAGGGGAAAATAACGGGAAACAAAGCCCAATGCTGGATAAAACCATGTGACATAGGAATCGCGGGCTTGAAGCACAATATCGCCGGGAAACAAACTGCTGTCCTCATATGAATAGATAATGGGCAGTTGGACAGACTGATCCCGGAATCCATTAACGGCTGCAAATTCAAAGCCTTCTTGCACCCAAAAGGCGATGAGCAGCGCATTCAGCAGGGCAAATAACAAACCCCACCGATGATAATATAAACGCGCTACCATGAGCATACCTCCTGAAAAACGTAAATGTGGTGAAATTATAAGGGCAAAGGGTTAAGCAGCTATTAAATTTTGTGTAAAATAACTTTTACTAAATGCTGTCCCCACCCCTGCGGAATTTCATCCATGCTGGCTGTCTAAATAAAACCGACACTTGAGTTTTTGCCCTTTACCCGTTAGTTTTTGTGAGCGTGCATGTGTGACCACGCTAACGTCAGAATTTATGGAGTCTTATGAATACCATTTCCCTCAAAAGTCTTCTGCCGCTTGTTCTCAGCGCGATTTTTTCTATCGGCGCAATCGGCATTTTATTTTCGCAGGTGAATTTTGAGGAAGTGGTCGAAAATATCCGTCAAGCCGAAGCCGCCTACTTACTTCTCTTAATAGGAGTATACCCCTTTTCAATGTATATTCGTTCGGTGCGCTGGCAGCACTTTTTACAGGCGCACCTTCCCTTCTGGCGGGCGTTTCACATCACCAACATCGGTTATTTTTTTAATGCGGTGCTGCCGTTCCGCTTGGGCGAAGTTGCCCGAATCCTGCTGATGAGCCGTGAGCCGCAGCAAAGCGCCGGGGCCGGACTTTCTGGCATCACGCTGGAACGCCTGCTCGATCTCTCCATTGCGCTGCTGTGTGTGGGGGTGGGCTTGGCATTGCTGCCAGAGGGTGCTGCCCTTTCCGCCGAAACCACCTCCACATTAGGCGTTTTGATTGTTCTGACCATCATCGGCGGGATGGGGCTGATTTTTCTGCCGCGTACCCACCCGATCATTTTAAAAGTGGCAAAATTTTTTAGCCGTCCCCTGCCGGACTCCCTTGCCCGGCGCGGTCTCCAATTTGTCGAAGATACCCTTAACGGTCTCAAAATCATCGCTACACCACGCCGCCTGATCAACACGGTGGCATTATCATTCCTCACATGGCTGACCTATTTCGTATTTTTTTATGTAGGCTTGTTCGCATTTTTAGACCACACCCCGACTATAGGGGTCGGTTTTCTGGTGACGGGATTCATTGCGCTGGGGATTGCTGCCCCCTCTTTGCCGGGTGCGATTGGTGTTTTTCAGGCCGCCGCCGTGCTTGCCCTGACAACGGCCGGTTATGACACCACCACCGCCACCAGCTATTCATGGACACTGTGGATAATCGAAATTGGCGCGATTATCTTGGGAGGCATCTGGGGGCTTTCTGCGATGGGACTCTCGCTGGGCGGGTTGACCCGTGAAATTCGTCAGACAAGCGACGTTCAACAGCCTACCCACGCAACCTAAAATTGTACTAAAATGCGTTTTACATATCTTAATCATGATAGGGTTTTATCCGTATGCGTAAACACCATCCTTCCCGCCGTCAATTTTTAGGCAGCATGGCAGCGCTGCTCCCCGCGCTGGCTGCCCCCCGTCTGTTGTTGGATGAGGGTATTTTTTCCACCACTGCCAAACAGACAGACAGCGAAAATGTCCTTGAAAATTACCTGAATTGGCTGGAAAAACCCTATCTTGCCCCGTTGAATGACCTGTTTGCAGAACTGACCGGAATTTCGGCCATCGGGCTGCTACTCTATGACATGACCAACAATCAACTGCTTGCGGGTTTAAAAACCGAACAGGTGCTGCCTGTGGCTTCGGCGTTTAAAGCGGGTGTGCTGATGTATTTTCTCAATCAGGTGGATGAATCGGTCTGGGGCAGTGTTCCGGTGGAATATTGGCCGGTTCGCAGTGGTGTTCCCGAAACCTATCAAGACGCATGGCAGCAGCACAACGCGATTTTAAATCACCTGTATCAGATGATTGTGATTAGCGACAATCCGGCGACAGGCGTGGCGCTACAATATGTTGCCCAGCAGCAAGGCAGCACCGAACCGCTTGTCCTATTTAATGATTGGTCACGCGAAGTCGTGGGGATTTCGCAGCTTTCCGGCCTCAGCGATTGGACATATGGCATCGTGGGCATGAACACCACCGACCAGCGCTATACGGGGCGTGAAGCCAATATTGATTATCAACTTTTGAATTATAGCAATTTGATGACTCCCCGCGATTTAGGACTGTATTATGCGTGGATGTGGAGCGCCATGCCTGCCCGCCAGCGCGAAGTGTGTCTGGAACTTTTAAGCGTGATTCAAAATGAGCGCCGTTCCAACTTGGAAGATGTAGCCTTTGCCAACGATGCCATTTCGTACAGCAAAGCGGGTTCACTTGGCGCAGCAGACAGCGTAGCCGGAACGGTTGTCACCGATGGCGGGATTATCCACAACGCCAACGGCAAAAGTTACCTACTGGCTTTTTTCTCGGTCAATTCGGATACCAAAGTGCTGCCCCTGTTTGGCCTGTTGGATGAAGTCGTCAAAGGCAAACACGATGCAACGATTGCCCGTGTCCAAGAAGCGCTTGACCGCGAATTGAATTATGCGCTGTTTTTCGATGAACACCTCAACAAAACCTACACCCGCAGTAACGAATTTGCGGCGGGGCAATACAACTATGCCTTTGTTGTGCCAGAAGGCATCAAAATTTACAGCACGCCGTCCGAAGAATATCCGATTCGGAATCCCGTCATTAGCAATACGCGCTTTGGGGTGCATTTGCTGATGCAAGGGGCGATTGTGCGCTATCAGGCGATTGAAAACAGCGAATGGGTACAGTTGATTCCCGACTCCCCCACCGACAATGTACAATTTCGCTTGGGGGTGCCAATTTACGTCAAACTCAGCGACCTGTGGCCTATTGCCTATGACCACGCCCGCCCGATTCCTTACCTCATCGATTCGACGGTGGCACACAGCGATAAATATGTCATTATCAGCTTGGTTGACCGCGAACTCATCGCGTTTGAAAAAGACACCCTGCTCATCAAAACCCCGATTGTTTTGAATCCCTTTGCCACCCCACGCGGTTCGTATGTCATTACCACCAAATGGCTGGCACGGAGTATGCAGCCTTGGGCCCCCGGCGTACCCTTCACAGCCTTTTTTGATAATGAAGGTTTTGCCATTCACGGGTCACCGTGGCAACGCTGGGAACAAACCGTCAATCAAGAAGTCATCACCAAACGCACCTCCGCCGGGTGTATCAACATTCCGAACTGGGTTGTCACGGTTGGCGATTACACCCGCCCCTTAGACGAACTACTTTTCCGGTGGTTAGGCGGAATGGAGCAACCCGAAGCGAATGTTTTTGAATATCCATCCAAAAACTATCCGGCGGTGCGGGTCATCGTGGCGGATTATTTAGAGGATTTAAAGGGCTATGTGCTGCCTTCTGGTATGGCTTCCGCAAAAATTGGCTGGGCCGAGGTAATTGCTAAGATCGAGGAAGCCCCCCTCACCGCCCCACGCACCTATTTCGCCAGCGCGTAAAATAAGGGCGGTTTACGAATCGCCCTTGCATCCGACTATTTCTGCGGCAAGTTCCTCAGAATCGGTTATGACACTCCCCTGTAGCTGCCCATCCTCCAGACGAAGGCTTACCTGTCCCTGCACCCGATAATCCCCCCGCAAAACCGAGTCTTCCCGCAAAAGAAGTTCATCGGGGGTCAGTTCCCCCTCCAGCAGAACAAGCGAATAATCCGGCAAAATTCCGGTGGCAAGCAAGGAATCGTCTTCCTGCAAGGGTTCAAATATCAGCCGATATTCGTAAAAATATTCCCCCTGCAAAACAAAGCACATCAATTTTTGTTGGACGACCTGTGACCAAGAGTCAAATGTTGGCAAAGGTGTTTCCAGCGGCGCATCGGCATTCTCCATCGAAAAATGGAGCAGTGTGCCATTTTCCCCGACTGCCCACCCATGGCTGATGCCATATAAATTTTCAAAGGTCACTTTGGGAATCGGCACATTTTGATACATCATCAGCCCACCATAGCCCACCGACCAATCGCCATCGGTATCTAAAATATTGGGGGGTAAATTTTCCGGTGTATTTTCATTGACCTGCCAAGCACCGTTTTCAAATCGCAAGGAAGTATTGCCGATGAGGTCAGGAAGTGTCTCTTGCGTAGGGCTGGCAATCTGTTCCCATCTACCGTTCACGAAATGCACTATCGTACCGCGTTCACCCACCGCCCATGCTTCATTTTCGGAAAGCATCTCCACCCCGAACAAACGCACCCGTTCATTCAGCCGAACATCCATCCGTGACCACACGCCATTTTGATAACGTAAAATCGTGCCATTTTCGCCTACCGCGAGTCCCGAGTCGGTGGAAATAAAATCCACATCGTAAAGGCTAGAATTTACCGCCGCTTGAACAGCGACCCACTGCCCGTCCAGCGTGATTTTTTCCCCGTAAGCCGATAGGTTGCTCCCCAGTGTTCCCGCCGTCATGTGCTGGACATCCCCGGAAAATACATGGGTTATTTTGCCATCTTCAAAGACAAAAATATCGGGCGTTCCCGTTCGGCGGCTGTTAAAAATCAGCGATTCGCCCCACCAGACAGGTTGAAAGCCCCCACTGAGAAAATCCACTTTTTCGGTTTCTCCGCGTTCCATGTCATGGATATACAGGTGTGTTCCGCCCGTCACGGACGATTGATAGGCCAACATTGTGCCATCCGATGCCCACGCCGCATGGCTAGCATTTTCAATCATTTTTTCGCCAATGCTCAGGCTACCCTCCAGCGTTGTATAGGCCAAGCTGCCTTGCGGAGAAATGACACCCTGCCTGACGTTTTCTGCCAATTTTTCCCGATTTTTTCCCCGTGCATCTATCTGCCACAGGGTGTTATCGGCGGTAAAGATGATATTTTCGCCTGCCCACGAGGGATAGGAGAAAGATTCGCCCGCAAGAATCAGCGTCGTTTGGTTGGATGCCAAATCCATCATTACCAAAGAATCATCACGTACCAGCAAAAGGCGTTTGCCATCAGGAGACAACGACGGAAACCGAGCATTTTCCGCCACTAAAAACGCCTGCCCTGCTGCATTCATGACATACAGAAAATTGTCTGAATCGGTAAGAAATATCACATTTTCACCCTGCGACAGAATAGTCAGGGGTAAAGAGGAAATGGGGGTGGGTTGCGGCGTGGCAGTGATAATTCGGGGGGTAGAATTGTCGCTTTCAGGGGCTTGCAGCACATAGACAATTGCCAATCCCCCGAACAGCAAAAACGTAATCACCACCAAACCCACCATCTGCCGAACCCACAGCATCCGGCGCGATTCCCGCTCCGCCAGCACATCCCGTCCGGTTTGCTCAAAAATTTCGCGCTGGGCAACTTGTTTTCTCAGACGTTTGGCGGTGGCGTGGCGGGGATTTAATTGAAGGAGTTTGTCAATTGCGTGGCTGTATTCATCGGCATTGG
The DNA here is from genome assembly GCA_964639245.1 of uncultured Anaerolineae bacterium. Classification (GTDB taxonomy): domain Bacteria; phylum Chloroflexota; class Anaerolineae; order Aggregatilineales; family J027; genus SB15. The sequence continues at coordinate 514,217 of CAZXCU010000002.1, read as the reverse complement.
CTGCACAATAGGCCAGCCACAACCATGCTTCTTCATCCGTCGGGTCATCTTCAAGCATCGCCAAAAGCATCACCCGCGCAGAGGATTTGCGTCCTGCCTGCGCGAGTTCTATCGCTTCTTCAATCGGCTCTAGCATGGCTCATGTACCATCGACACCCCTACCGAATTTTCCGTGTATTGAGCAAATACCAGAAAGCCAATCGGGGTCGCCCACCCGCGTCTAACAAACTGTACCCCGCCTGTTCCCCTTGATTCTGTACCGCATCGGGAATGGTGGCAAAATTCATGTTCCACAAAAAAGCCATTTCAACAAAGTCCGCGTAGGGCGCTTGCTGGAAAATCTCAATCGCTCGCAGGTTAAATTCGGCCTGTTCTTGCAGGGTAATCATGCCAAAAAAGCCAGCCACGGCGGGCGGTTCTGCGTCCTGCCCATCGCGGTTAATGCCCCGATACGTCCCCCAGCCAAACTCGGTTAGCCAGAATTTTCTACCAGCATCGTTGTAATCCAGCGTAATTTCACGGTAGTCATCCAGCGTGTCAAGCATGAAAAACTGCGGTGCGTCCTGCCAACTGCCTTCCATACAACAGCGTGCATCCGGCCCATTGGCCCAGCCGTAAGGGTGCATTCCCAACCGTGCATCGGGGAAATTTCCGAGACCCGCTTCATACATCTCCCGTACAAATTGACGGTCATCGCGTGCGGCATCGGGAATATCTCCCACCGGCGCGAGTCCGGCTGTCACCACGATAATATCCGGGTCAGCGGCTTTGGCAGCGTTATAGGCGGGTTCAAAATAGCGCATATATTCCCCACCTGTCATCGGTACACCATCCCATTCGCGCATCAAATTTGGCTCATTCCAGATTTCGATGGCATGAATAAACTGGGGTTGAATATCCACAATCAGTTTGTTGATGAACAATGCGAAGGCGTTCGGGTCGGTGGGCGGGCCACCATGCGACAAATCTGCCCCCTCTGGACGCGCCCAGTACGGCGCACGGTTGACACTCACCAGAATTTGAAAGCCTTCCAGATTGGCACGCTGCACCAATTCCACCGTATGGCGGTACAAATCGCTAAATTGCCCCGGTTCGGGTTCGGCAACTTCCCAAGGGATTTGAATTTTAATCCAGCCCATTTTAAGTTGTTTGGTCAACCCAAGCGCATTCCGCCATTCATCCTGTGAGACAAATGGATGAATTTGCATCCCTAATTTTCGGACATCAATCACCGGCAGCGCTTCGGGGCGCGGGGCTAAATCCGAAATGGCGGTGGGATACTCCACATTCAACCCATCGGTATTCATCGCCAGTTCAAAAGCAGTAGTGGCGCTTGGCTGCACACCCGGCACTTCATTCACTATGATCGTAGGCGAACCAACAAGGGGTACATTGGTAACAATTTGACCAGTAGAAGTGGGGAAAACACCCGGTGTAAACGGCGTTGGCGATAAAAAGAGGGTTGGACTTGGCACACCGTCCACCGTCGGAGAAGGAGTCGCCGTAGGAAATCCGGGGAGTTGCTCAACGCTCAAGGTACTCGTTAAAAACTGCGTCGGGGTGAGTGTTGCAGGAATCTCAGTGGGAATTGGTGTCGAAGATGGAAAAGCCGGCGGATCAGTCGGGCGCATGGTGGGTTCAAACGCAACGTCCGTCGGGCGACTCCGCGTGGCAGTGACCACAATAATTTCCGGTTCAGGTTCGGGGTCAGATTGGCACGCCGCCAGCAGCGAGACAAACAAAAAGAACAGCATCCACCAAGCTCGCATGAAATTCCTTTCCGTCGATGGTTTATCGGAATGAGCGCAGCGCCGCAATGATTGCCCCACCGCCGATGAGTAGCCCAAGTGCCACGGCCAGTACCAGAAACGCGCTATAATCGCGCAGTCGGAAGGAGTCTTCCGCTTCGGTTTGAACCGCCTGTAAAGTGTCTGGAAGCGGTGCGGTCAGCGTTTCGGCAGCAGGCACAGGGGTATCAGGCGGTTGATAGCCTGCCACTGCGCCAAAAATCACCTCGCTGGTTTGTCCGGCGATGACCTGCACTTTGAGACTCGGACTGGTCGTCAACCCATACGAATCGGGCGCAGTTGCTTCGATGAGCATTTCCCCCGGCGGAATATCGTCTACACACAAGACATCTTCCGTGCTGGATTCTTCGGTATCAGCGATACGAATTGTCCCACCCGTCAGCAGCGCTTCTGAATTTTCAAACCGCCCATTCTGGTTGGCATCCTCAAAAAAGCGCACACAAATCAAGCCTGTTTCGGCGGTGAAATCCGGCACACTGGCAAGATCAATCGGCTTGGGGGTCTGAGTTGGCGTGTTTTCGACAATTGCTTCCGTTGCCAACACAGTCGGCTCAGAAGTGTTGGTTGGAGACTCTGGTGTGTGCGTCGCCGTGGGTTCAATCGATTCTTCGGTCACCACTGGCGCGACTTCCACCACCTCGGTTGGGGATTCGGAGGTGGCGGTGCTTTCGATCACTTCTTCTGTCGTTTGTTCCACAACTTCAAGCGTTGGCGTTAGGGTGGGCAATTCGGGCGTGATAGTTGGCGTAATTTCTAGGGCTTCTTCCGTTGCCAAGGCAGGTACTTGAGGTTCAAGCGTTGGCGATTCCGCTTCAGGGGTACTCGCCAACGCCACTTCCGCCGAAGCGATTCCGACAGGTAAAAAGGGCTGAATCGCTTGAAAGGCAGGCGCACTTGGTTCAGAAGGTAAATTTTGAGTCGGGGCAGTCGTAGGCGCAAGCGTTGGTTGGACGGGCACGGCGGTTGCGGCAGTCGTGGGCGGAATCGCTGTTGCGGCGGCGGCGGGTGAAAAGCCCGGCACAAGCGCTCCCGTCGCGGGGTCAACCGCACCGGGCGGCAGCACAACAATTTCATCCCCCACAAAAATATACTGGGGACGAAACCGCCAATTGTTATACACCAGCACATTATCCAGCGTCACACCATAATTGGCATACGCCGCCAGAATCCCTTCAAGGGTTTCGCCAAACTGCACCACATGCACGATGCTCCCATCGGGGCGCGGGGCTTGGGGTGTCACCGGGCTTTGCTGTGCCAGCGCTGTCCCTGCGATTGAAAAACTCAGGCACACCACCAGCAAGAAAAAAATGCGTCTCATCTACCGACCCACTGAACTGACTGGCACAAAGGGATCAATCGATTGAAGCGCGGGAACACTGGGTTCGCTTGGCAAATTGCCCGATGCGGCAGGCACTGGAGTCGGCGCGGTGGTATCCGTGGTGGTCTGCGGGGCAGTGGTAGCAGCCGCAGCCGGCGCTTGCCCGCCCGCCGTATACGCATCCAATTCTACATCTGTCACCAGCAACTGCCCTGTATTCGGGTCAACCGAACCGGGTGGCAAAATGATAATCGCATCGCCCACATAGATAAACTGGGGTTCAAAGCGCCAAGCATTAAAGCGCCCTAAATCCGCTTTGTCTATAAAAATCCCTAAACTATTATAGGCAAAAATAATCCCGTCCAATGTGTCACCAAATTGGACAATATGCACCACACTGCCATCAGGCCGTGCGGTTTGCGGATTCACAAAGGGCGCAAGCGGAATCGGGGTTGCGGTTGGCACAGCCGTTGCCGTAGGGGGTACAGCCGTTGGTGGAACAGGAGTCGCGGTAGCGGTTGGTAACGGTGTTGCCGTCGGGTCTTGAGCATAGACCGTCAACCCGGTCACAAGTACCGCCAAAAATGTGCAAAGGAAAATCGTTTTGAGCCGCATAGGTTTTTTCTTATCAAATCTAAACGAGGCCGCATTGTATCACGGGAAGAGAACGCCTTCAACTAACGCTCGCTAGATGTTTACATGACGGAAAAAAATAAATCTTATTTTACTCATTGGCGTGTTACCTTCAGCCCAAAGACTGATTGACACTTACGAATAATTTCAGCTATACTTAAAATAAATTTAAGCCTCATCTAAATTCAACCCCCTAAAAATTGGGGGGTCGGAAACGGGTCAGTGGGCGTACCATGCAAAATGACTGACTGGTCAGTCAGTGAAAGAAGGAAAAATGGGACGGCGGGAAGATATTATTTTTGCAGCGATGACAGTGTTTGCTGCGAAGGGCATCAACAAGGCCACGATGGATGACATTGCTACCGAATGTGGGGTCAGCAAAGGCACACTGTATCTCTATTTCGACAGCAAAAACGCCCTTATCTGGGCCTTGTACGCGCATCAGGTACAAGTGTATATGCAAGCGGTGGCTGAGGCTGCCCAGCAGCAAGGCACACCACCCGAAAAGCTGGCAGGATTTTTAAAGTTTGTCGAGCAGGCGATGCAGGGGCAAGAAGCGCTCATCAAGCTCATCCCGGAATTAACTTTATATATTATGCAGCATCCGTCCTTAATCGAAATAGAAAAAACATCGGCGGCGGCAACCCAGACTGCCTTGCAAAAAATTATTGAGGAAGGGATTCAACAGGGCTTTTTCAGACCCATCAACACCCACGCCGTCACCAACATGATTTTAGGCGCGTCGATGGGGATTTTCATGCAAAGCTACGTGAGTCCCGAACAAGATTTGAAACGCAGTTTGGAATACCTCTCCGAGTTTATAGTGAAAGGCTTAGCAAAATGAGCATCATCCAGACGCACAATTTAACCCATCGGTATGGGAAATTTACCGCCGTTAAGCAGGTCAACCTGACGGTCAATCAGGGGGAGATTTTCGGGTTTTTGGGGCCGAATGGCGCGGGCAAAACGACCACGATTCGCACCCTGCTCGATTTCATCCGCCCCACCGAAGGGACAGCCCAACTTTTTGGCATGGACAACCGCCAGCACAGTGTTGAAATCCGCAAACGGATTGGCTATCTGCCCTCCGAATTGACCCTGTGGGAAAATTGGACAGGCTTGCAGTACATCCAATGGCTGGAAAAAGTTCACCAGAAACCCTTGGTCGCTGAGGCAGAGCGTTTGGCATCCCGTTTGCAATATGACCTGCCGCGTAAGTTAAGCGGGATGTCAACCGGGATGAAACGCAAAATGGGGATTATCGCGGCACTGGTTCATAAACCCGAACTGCTGATTCTGGATGAACCGACCAACGGGCTAGACCCCTTGATGCAGCAGGTGTTCCATGAACTGATGCTGGAAACCAGAGCCGAAGGGCGGACAGTGTTTTTGTCATCGCACATGCTGCCCGAAGTTGAGCAAATTTGTGACCGTGTAGCCATCATCCGCGAGGGCGAATTGCAGGCGGTAGAAACTGTCCAGAATCTGACCCGTGTGGCTTTCCGTTGGCTGACCTTTGTGTTCAACCAACCCGCCCATGTCAACGGTTTCCGAGAGATTCAAGGCGTGAGCGAATTTGAAACCCACGACAACGAAGTCAAAATGAAAGTGAGTGGTCATGCCAATTTAGACAAACTGATTAAATTGGCAGCCCAGCACACCGTGACCGATTTGAAATTTGAACAACCCACGCTGGAAGAAATCTTCCTGTCGTTTTATGGTGAAAGGAGCAATTAACCATGTGGCCTGTATTTTTGAAATCCTTCCGCGATTCACGGCGAACGGTTCTCTGGATGAGCATTGGCCTAGCGCTGTATGCCCTGCTGGTGATGAGTGTGTATCCGAGTATGGTCGAACAGCAAGATGATTTTGATAAGCTGATGGAAAGTTACCCAGATGAAATGCTCCAATTTTTCTATGGCACAGACGAAGATGTCAGCGTGGCAGACCCCGGCGCGTACCTTAATTCACAGTTTAACCTGTGGATGGTGTTAATCCTCGGCGCGATGGTGATGATTCAAGCATTCAATGCTGTGACCAATGCCGAACGCAACGGCACAATGGATGTGATGATGAGTTTGCCCATTTCACGGCGACAGATGCTCGTAGCACGTTTTGCCAACACTGCCCTCTGCCTGTTTCTGGTACTCACGGCCTGCTGGCTGACTTTCATCCTGTGTGCCGAGCTTTGGCCTGAATTTGATGTAAGCGTTGGGGATTTAGCCGCCGCTTTTTACGGGGCATTTTTCATCCTGATTGCTCACGCTGCGCTCAGTTACCTGCTGGTGTCGGTCATTCCCTCCAGCAAACATTGGGCGGGCGCACTCGCTTACGGGCTGTTTTTTGGCGGGTATCTGGTCTATGGTCTGTCCGGCTTGAATGACACCCTCAAAGACATCCAGCCGTTCTTCTTGTTCGATTACTACAATGTCAATGACATTTTCAAGGACGGCTTGGAATTGACCAACATTGCCCTGATGCTCGGTTTAACCGCCGTGTTTGGTGGGCTGGCATGGTGGGCAATTGATAAAAAGGAACTGGGGGTGTAAAAACCACCTTTTCTGCCCCTCTCCCAACCCTGATGAGAGAGGGGTCTTTTTTTACTCCACCCGCACCGTGCGCGTAAACACCGGAACAAGATTGAAAAACACATCCACCCGCCACAAGCCGGGAATCGCCACTTCCTCAAACCATGCCACCGCCGTAGCATCTTCAAAAAAACGCTGCATCTGATACGAACGCTTGCTTCCGTCTGGCAGGGTATAAATCAGCGTGATTCGTGCATCCTGTCCATTGAGATAGCGCAGCACCAATCCCACCCCCAACCAATCGCTGCGGTTCATCCGGCTGATTTGTTCTAAATTATTCCAGCAGGGTTGCAGCACATTCAGATAATCCGTTCCCAGATAATCCTGCCAGCAACCCAGCATTTCCCGTTCGGTATTAAACGTGACCAAACGCACATTTTCGACCCGATTCACAAACGGCGCAGCGTCAAAGTTCGATTCGGGATAAAGCAAGGCAGATAATTTAGGGGCAATTGCCAGCAGTAAATCGGTGGTCGGTACATTACGAAAACGATACGGAACCGATGAATCGCGGATGTCCCGATGGCGCACCACCAGAACCGAAATAGTCTCCGGCAGGCGATTTTCCAGCGATGAGATGGTGATATTGACTTCGGCGCGGTATCCCACATCAAAGCCATTTTTGCTGCCCACAATCACATTACCGGGCATATACTGGGTGCTAAAGACGCGCTGGGTGAGCAGCATGGTATTAAAAATCCAGAGCGCGGTTCGCCCTTCAATGGTATCGGGGCGCTGCTGCATATCCGTTACGAGTTTGAACAGATAGGTGGCAATCGCACGCGGGGTAGCGGTGTTGTACGGCGATTCTTCCAGATAACGCGCATTAATTTCGCGGAAGTCATCTTCTGAATAGAAAGGCATCGCACGAAAATACTGTGGCACAAGACCGTCCGCGCTGCGTCGGCGGTAATATTGCGAAGCCAACGCCACCGGTACATTTTCCCACGCGTCGTCCAGATACAGGAGTTTCATGCGGTCAACATAGCTGTAAGGCAACACTTCACCAATATCGGGGATGTTCAACTTGGCGATATAGGCCGAGACCGCCCCCCACCCGATGTAATCCATCAGCATCCATGTAGCGGGGTTATCGCTGCACGAAATCATCACATTGCCCAGATAGCCAACCGTGAATTTTTGCCCGACCATCTCCGGTGTGAGACAGTCGCTTTGCCCGTTCATCAGGTAATCAGAAGTGAAGGTCAGTTCCGTTTCAAAATAGATTTCGCCCTGCGCCACTTTTTCATACAGCGCCCCGGCAATAAACAATTTTCCGACACTGGCAAACGGAAAAACCGTATTCAAATTTTGCATACAGCCATCCCCCCGCCCCAAATGCAGCACCACCGCCCCGATGATTAAATCATCCCGTTCGGTATAGGCATTAAAATTGCAAGGGGGTAAGGACTCCAGCGGGGGCGGGGCAACTTGAGCATCCACAAGGCGGGGGAAAAATCCCGCCAACAAACTGAGGAGAATGGTAACAACGGATAATGGTTTCATGAGAGTGTGTATAAATACATCAATTTGGCTCTGTTTATGCAGTATAGCATGGCTTTGGCCTACCCCCAAAAGACGATAGCAGCACGATTGGGCTATTTAGGGTAACATCTGTTTAAGAAGTTTTAGGAATGAGGCGTTAGGATTTAGGTTTTTTAAAAGAACAGGGAAATGAATTTTAAATATACTCAAATGTAAGTGAAATAAGATGCCACCAATTTTTGAAGATATAAAAGAAAAATTTCGAGACAAAGATTATTTATTGAGCGACCATGCGTCTGATAGAGCAGCGAGACGCGGTATTACCAGTGCAGAAATAGAAGAAGCTATCGAAAATGGCGAAGTAATCGAAGATTACCCGGATGACAAATACAGCCCAAGCTGTTTAATCTATGGTCAAACTGGTTCTGGTAAAATGTTACATATATTGGTGAGTTATCCAGAAATCACCAAAATTATCACCGTTTACGAGCCAAATCCTGATGAGTGGGACAATGGCAAAGTGAGGAAATCATCATGAAAACTTGCCTCTATTGCAAAGGTCACTTAGAAGAACAACTGGTAACGCGGGTACAGGAATATCAAGGAAAATGGTTTGTCATTGAGAATTTGCCTGCGTTGGTCTGTCAACAGTGTGGCGAAAAGTTTTATCGCCCTGCGATTCATGATCAGGTGATTCAGATTATTACCAGCAGTCAATCCCCTAGCAGAATTGAACCCGTGGCGGTCTATGATGCTTCCCTAGCGTTGATGAATAAATGAAACCTGTGACTAGACGGAATACTTAAAGCCTAACACCCAATCGCTGAGGCCAACCCATGCTGAAATTCGATACCCACAATGTGCGCTCCTACCTGCTGTGGAAATTGAGCAACACCCCGCAGGTTGCCAAAACATGGCACGACGACAGTGACATCATTTTAGCGTCCCTCCAAACGGGTGAAAAAATCATGTTTCACCTCAATGAACGATTTGCTGATTTGCATGACATCAAAACCACGCTGAACGGGGATACCCAAGCGGGACGGCATACCCTGATGCTGTTCTGGGCGGATATGCTGCTGCCGGACAATGGCGAACGCTTCACCCCGAACGAATGGATGCAGGCGGCGCTGGCACTCTACAGCGATAGGATTTACGCTTTTGACATTTACGCCAAAGATGTGCATGTTTTTCCTGTCCATTTCCAGAAACAAGCGGGCAAATATGAACGGTTGATACGCTACGGGCGCGAAATTGACTTCGCCAAACTCAACTGCCAGACCATCACGGTGGATATTCCGTTACTCAAAGGTACATGGAAAATCGCAGGGTTTCATGCCCGCACGGTTGACCAGCCTTCCAATGGCAACACGAACAGCACCCACAGCCAGCCGAAAAATACAACGGTACCAGTCGCTTTGCATGGGTATTATCATCTATTAAAACTTGAGTTGAGTGCATCACCAGAAACCATCCGCAAAGCCTATCGGGAGATGGCACGACAGTACCATCCTGATTTGAACAAAGCGGCGGACGCGGGCGAAAAAATGAAACACATTAACGAAGCCTATCAAAAAATTATGGCACAGTTTAGTAGTTAGTTATCGGTTTTCGGGTATCAGTTTTCGCTTTTAACTGATAACCAAAAACTGATAACTGAGGACTTCTCATGAAAAGAAAATTACGTGGCATCAAAAGAAGTAGCTTTTTACTCGATTTCAGCCTCTATCGGCGGAATGTTCCCATCCCCGGAGTCGCCAATGCCGAATTAAGCGTGGTGGACATCTGGCCTGAAGCCGCAGAACACACCATTGTTTTTCAGCATGGCTACGCGGGTTGCGCCGAAACATGGGAACATCAGATTAACCACTTTGCGCTGACGATGAATTACCGCGTGATTGTCCCCGATTTGCGCGGACATGGGCAAAGTGATGCTCCCTACAGCCGCTATACGATGGATGAACTCGTTGCCGATTTGTATGCCATCTACCAGCATCTGCAACTGCCGGAAAAATTCATTCTGGTAGGGCATTCCTTCGGGGGGTCGATTTGCGTGGAATATGCCAACGCCCACCCCGAAACGCTCGATAAATTGGTGTTGATTGCCACAGCAGGCGAATATCCCTTACCCCGTGCGGCGGCATGGCTGGCGCGTGTGCCTGTCGCTATTTTCCGCCCGGTGTGGAAGTACCGCCCGCGCTGGAATGCCGAAGTGCATGTCATGAAACGGATGATGGTCAATAACCTGCGTCAGTGGCAGGGCTGGCCTAAAATCCGCAGCATCTCCACCCCCACGCTGGTCATCACCGGTGAACGCGATAATTATTTTCCCCGTCGGGTATTTGAGGAAGTCGGTCAAATGCTGCCGGGTGCCGAGGTGATGGATGTCGGCTCAGCCAAACACAAAGTCCAGCTAGAGCGCCATGATGCAGTCAACCGTGCCATTGAGCGCTTCGTGATGGGAGACAACAAACGCTCCTCGTGGCGCGAACGCACCCCCCTCTCCGATTTGCTAAAAAAACGTCCTTGGCTGACCAGCTATGCCCAAGAAACCCCCCATACCGTCCCTATTCCGCGCCAACCGCTGCACAAATTTCTGGAAAGCGCCGCCGATTGGACACCCAAGCGCGATGCCATTCTTTTTTATGGCACAAAACTCACTTATGAACAATTAGAGGCACGGGTCAATCAATTCGCCCATGCGCTGTTAGGTTTGGGCATCGCGTCGGGGGATCGGGTCATGATTGTGATGCCCAACATGCCCCAATTCATTGAAGCCTATTATGCGATTTTAAAAATTGGCGGGGTGGTGGTGCTGCCCAATCCCGATGCCGATGCCGAGCAAATTGTCACCCAAGCCCGCGAAACCGAAGCCAAAATCGTGGTGACGCTGCTGCAATTTTCGCGGTTGGCACGCGCCCTGCGGAACATTGAAACCGTTCAGAAAATTATTTTTACCGAACTGCGGCAGGCGGTTTCCGGCGGAATGTACAAACGGCTGATTGCGCGGTGGGGAGAGGCCAACCCCGAAAACCCTACCCCCGAAGAAACCAAACCCCTCGGGACGCTTATGGAACGACTCATTATGGATGCGCCCGAATATCCGCCGAATCTCGATGTGAAATCGGACGCGCTGGCCTGCATTTTGTATACCAGCGGCACCACGGATTCTCCGAAGGGTGTCTGCCTAACGCATGAAAATATCGTGGCGAATACATTGCAAACACGCCATTGGATTCCCGGCTTGGAATATGGCAAAGAGACCTTTTTATCCGTGATTCCTTTTATGCACAGCTATGGGATGACCAACGCCATGACCATCCCCATCGCTATGGGCGCAACGATTATTCTGCTGCCCGTTTTTGAGGTGCAGCAGGTGTTGGAACATATCCGTGAATACAAACCGACGGTTTTTCCCGGGGTGCCTTCCATGTACATGGCAATCAATCAAGCGCCGAATGTGCGTTCCTACGGTCTCGATTCGATTAAAGCGTGTCTCAGTGGGGCCGCCCCCCTGCCAATTGAAGTGCAGGAGGCTTTTGAAAAATTGACGCATGGGCGGTTGGTCGAAGGCTATGGCCTCACCGAAGCCTCGCCCGTCACCCATGCCAACCCGCTTTTTGGCTTGCGGAAAGTTGGTTCCATTGGCATTCCCATCCCCAACACGGATGCCAAAATTATTGACCTCATCACGGGTCAGGCAGTCGAAGCGGGACACATTGGCGAACTGCTCGTTCGTGGCCCGCAGGTGATGGGAGGGTATTGGAATCAAGATGTGGCCTCCGATTCTGAATCCGTGTTAAAAGATGGGTGGCTGCATACGGGCGATGTTGCGGTGATGGACGAAGACGGCTATTTTCAAATTATCAGCCGCAAACGCGATACCATCATGGCGGGGGATTTCAGCGTCTATCCGCGTGATGTGGAGGAAGTGCTGTATGAAAACAGCAAGGTCTTAGAAGTGGCGGTGGTGGGCGTAACCACCCTAGAAAACGGGCAAAACGGACAGCGTGTGAAAGCGTTTGTCGTACCGCGTCCCGGAACAACGCTCTCCAAAGAAGAACTGCTCGATCTCTGCCACCGTCGTTTAGAAGCCTACGCCGTACCTTGGGAAATTGAATTTCGCCAAGAACTGCCCAAGTCGTTTGTCGGAAAAGTTTTGCGGCGCATGTTGGTTGATGAAGGCGGTTAGTGATGCGCTGTCAGCGAAAAGATAAATGAACGCACCTTACGCAAAATAATTTTTGGTGTGTTTTGTCCCCACCCTGCCCTCCCCAATGTTTTGGGGAGGGATAAAGCGAGGGGGATTTTCCCCTGTCACGTAACATGGGGTCGTAACGCTTTAATTTTCCACCCAATCCACCACATAATCCCGATACGCTTGCCAGATTTCAGGAAAACGGGTCACATTCGGGATGTGGTTGACTTCGAGCAAATGTTTTGTACCGTCCTCCGCCACCATATAATCATTGGCGATGATTTCTAGGCCAAAAGCACGGCGTAAATTTTCGGTGTCCTCCCACAATTCGCCATCCAATGGCATGAAATCGGCGCTGGCATGGTGGATCGATTTCAGCCAACCCTCCCCTTCTAAGCGAATTTGCCACGCATGGTTGCCAATCAGCACCACCCGCACCGCCTGACCCGCGAAAAAGGGTTCTATAATCGCGGCGTTCTCACTTGACCAGACTCCAGTGAAGCGTTCTTTGTTTTCGCCACAATGCCAATTGCCCCATTTTGCCACGCGCTCAATCTCCGACTCGAATCGCGCCCAAGAGGAGGCATAGCCACGCAACGCTGAGCCAAAGCGCGTATGCTGCAACGCCCGCACCAGACAGGGAAATTTCAAACGACAATCCATCATGCCCATTGGATTCGGCAAACACGCCCCACCCCACAGGGCTAATCCGGTAATGAAATCAAGGTCATCGTCAAAAATGCCATGAAATATGACCTTTGAGACTGGCACAAGACGTGGGCTACGTTCAGATTCCGCCCATAACTGCCCCTCTTTCACGACTATTTTGGGCAGAATCATATGAGCAATCACGGGTTGGAATAACCGCTCTCGAATTTGATTGGACTCATGGTCGTCTAATCCTACCAAACATACATAGTCGCTCATGGCATTTGAACCCTCGTGAACTCTATAAATTCTTAGATATATTTATATCACTCTAACTTCGTATCTGGCAAGCCCCACAGATAAAATTTGTTGCCGCGAATCGGGATACGTGCCGCCAGAATAATAAAACGACCATCTGGCGTAAAAGTTAAAGCGTTAATGGGTTCTTTTTGTTCCCGCAGCTCTTACTCAGGATAGCTAAAATATCTACGTGCTATAAGTTTAATTTCATAGCTGCTATTTCAGAACCTTTATTAAATACTATGACAATAATATCTCTGTATCCATATAACTTAATTGAATCATCTTGGAAAAAGAGATCTGTATCGTCAGATTGTCTATATGATAAGTTTATAGATCCAATAGATTCGCCCGTTTCAATATTATGGAAATCTATATACCCGTATCCTTGATAAATAACGAAATATTTACCTAATATAACTGGATAACTTGTGGATGTTCTCTTTATCTCCCACAACTTGGCTTGAGAGGTGATATTGTAACCTGCAATTGAGTTTGCGTTATATACCAATAAAGTATTTTGATAAATATCTGTTAATTTTGCTGGCCTTGGCGAATTTGGTAGATTTTCTTCAATATGTATAGTATTTATCTTATTAAGACCCCCATTCATTTGAAAAATATCAAGGTCAACTCCGTTTATACTACTCACAACGATATTATTAGATACTCCATAAACTTTCCCTATTTCAAATTTATCTATAATTTGACCGGTATGACTTGACACTTTATATAAAATATCATAGGAGGGTACATAAATATAGTTTTCTACTTCATATAATATATCGATGGAGCGGCTAGCAAAGATGTTATTTACCCACTTTCTTTCAGCGTTATAATCCATCCTTATGATCTCGCCACAGGCGGTAATAATTGTATAACCTGATTGTACAGCTACAATACGCGATAACTGACAAGTTGGAACATCATGTTGAGCTTTTAGCATACCATCTTCTAAAGTAAGTATAATTACTTCATTGTTTGGTTCACAAAGTGAACCATCTGTATATTTGTGATGAATAAAATAATTTTCTGAGATGGCTCCAGACGGTGAGTAAACGCTTTTGACTGAGGTCGTTTTGACATGCCAAAGCATATCTGCCGAAATTATGGATCCTTCAATCTTTAATAAACCTTCAGGTAAAAGACTTTCTTTATCTTTACATCTATCTAAAAGAATAGAGCGCCTAATAGAAAAGCCAAGGGATATGATAAATAATATTAATAAAACGCCAATAATTGGACTATAAATTATGAGTCTATTTTTCATCGTGTTCTTCCTCTTAAAAACATTGTTTGAAAGGTATTACTTTTCCAACAATATATTGCTAATTGCACGTACAAATACTATTAAATCGTTAGCTTTGGCGGCAGCTACCATAGAAGCTACGCCTCTCGCATCCCTTAGAGCAGCTCAGAGCTAACCCCTTCCAAATATCCTTCGAATACTCCCAAGTCTTTTGGCACATTATTGACTATTATACCAAATAAAATATTTGGCAGCTCAAGGAGTCGTCCATAACTGCCCCTCTTTCACGGCGATTTTCGGCAGAATCATATGAGCAATCACGGGTTGAGAAATTTTTTGCCGAATTTCATTGGATTCCGATTCGTCTAATCCAACAAGACAAAGAGAGTCGTTCATAGAGACCTCAGGTGAACTTTTGTGAGCCTTATAAAATCATAGAAAAACTAAAACAACCCAAGTATAAAGTCAAACAACTCAAATGCCAGCAGGAGAATTTGTGAGAAGGTACATTGTAGGCAACCTTGCCCTACGTTATACTCTGTACGGGTTAAATGAAATTTAATTAGGAGAAACTGGCTGTGTTGAGAAAAATCTCGCTTGCCTTGATTGCTGTGTTATTGGTCGCTGCCGTTCCTGTCTTTGCAGGCGGCCCAGTGTACGATGAATTGCCCGACCTTGAAGGGCGCGAAGTCGTGGTGGGGATGGAAAACTTCTACACCCCCTTCCAATTTGAAGACCCCCGCGCCGAAGGGCCGATTGGGTTTGAATACGATGTCATTAACGAAGTTTGCAACCGTCTGAACTGCACCCCGGTTTATGAAACCACCTCGTTTGATTTGCAGTTGACCGGCGTACAAGATGGCACCTATGACCTTGCCACCAACGGCCTGTTCATTACCGAAGAACGCCAGCAAACCTACGATTTCAGCATCCCCTACTTCCAAGCCGAAACCTTCCTGATGACCCGTGCGGATGAAGACCGTTTCGCCAGCATCGAAGAATTCCTTGCCATTGCCGAATCCGAAGATTTGATTTTCGGGGCGCAGGCTGGTTCGTTCAGCCAATTCTTGGCAGAAGAAGAATTCCAGATTCCCGAATCGCAGGTGCTGACCTTTGATGACTTTGGGACTCTGCTGGTGGCATTGGCAAATGGTGACATTGACGCGATGGCAGTCGATGGTTTTGGCGGTAAATTCATCGGGGCGAACAGCACTGCTTATAAACTCGTCGGTGAACCGTTGGTCGATCCGGTTCCGGTGGGGATTATCTTCACCAAAGGTAGCGACCTTGCCGAACCCTTCAGCGCGGCCATCCAGAGCATGATTGACGATGGGTATATCGCCTACTTGACCTATAAATGGTCAACCGACTTCCAACCGCTTGCCGAAGGCTAGTTTAAACATTACGGACAAGAAATTTTTAGTCTCGATTGCGGGCGGGTCAGTGACTCGCCCCAATGATTTATTCAAGCCACTTGTCCACCAGCACATGTGAGGAGTTTTTTTTGTCCACACCGCCTTCAACCCGTCCCGTGCAGCCCACTTTTGTGACTAACATCGCCAGCGCAGACATCGAAAAAGCCCGCCCCAACCCGCAAAAACGGAACATCCTCGTGCGGCGTTTGGTGACAGCCCCGTGGTGGGTGTTAATTTTGATGGTGATTATTCTGGGTGCTGCCATCGCCGCGTCTGACCGCCTGCTCTACCGCACCGCATGGGAAGAAATTCAGCAGGGCATCAGCATGACCATCCGTGTGACCGTTTCGGCCTATGCGTTAGCGTTGGTGATGGGCTTGGTGCTGGCCTTGTTACGCCGTCCCTCAAAATCTCATCTGTATAATATTCTGGTGTACCAGCCCGTCACCACTTACACCGAATTGATTCGCGGGATCCCGACGCTGGTGCTGTTGCTGTATATTGCCATCGCGCTCACGCCTTTTTTGATCCGGCAGAGCAATTCGCTCGGCACCCAAATGCAGGAGGCCAATCTGACCTTCTTAGGCATCGCCGACTATATTGCTGCCCTTAAAGTCCGTGACATCGATTTTGTCTACCGGGCAATTATCGCGTTAGCAGTTTCCTACAGCGCGTTTCTGTCCGAAATTTTCCGTGCTGGCATCGAAAGCATCCCTGAAGGCCAGCGCGAAGCCGCCCGCAGCTTGGGTATGAAAGAAGGTCAGGTCAATCGGCTGATTGTTCTGCCGCAAGCGATTCGGAATGTCCTCCCGCCACTGGGCAACGACTTTATCGCCATGCTCAAGGAAAGTTCGCTGGTCGCCTTTGTAGGCGTGCAGGATATTACCCGTCTGGCATATGATTTTCGTTCGGCAACGCTCAATGTGTTTCCCGCCTACAATATCCTTGCGCTGACCTACCTTTCGCTGACGCTTTGCCTGTCCATCATCGTTAAAACACTGGAGTTTTACTTGAATCGCAGCCGCGCCCGGCGTGAATAATTCGTTAAGCCCCCTAGACAACTTTTGACAGAATCTCTATGATGAAAGCAATGAGTTGTTCGTTCTTAGTTTTTAGCAAACCGACACCGCGCTAAAACACGGCGTTGATTTTTTGAACTAATAACTAACCACTAATAACAGGAGAGTCACATGGCAAAAGTGGCGCTGGTACTCGGTGGCGGCGGTAGTCGGGGCATTGCTCATATTGGTGTCCTAAGTGTTCTCGAACGCGAACGGATTCCGATTGATTTAATCATCGGGACAAGCATGGGCGGTATTGTTGGTACACTCTATGGACTTGGCATCCCCCCGGAAGTCATTGCCAGCCGCATGATTGACACCATGCAAGGCAGCAACCTGTTTAATTTTAACCTCCTCAGCGCCCGCGCCCGCCAGAAATCCGTCGAAAATCAACTCAAAGACACCCTTGGCGGCAAAACCTTTGCCGATTTAAAAATTCCGGTGATTCTTATGGCAGTGGATATGGTCGAGGGAAAAGAAGTGCCGCTGAGCGAAGGGCATTTGCTGCCGGCGGTACTTGCCAGCAGCGCCGTACCTGCCGTTTTCCCCCCGGTCGATTTACTTGGCAAAAAATTAGCCGATGGTGGGGTGATTGACAGCCTCTCCACCCACATGGCCTACCAAATGGGCGCGGACATTATCATCGCCGTGGATGTTTACCCCGAACTGGAAAAAGATAACCCGTGGACAGACCCCCTCAGCGCGATTGTGGGGATTGATTTGCCCTTTTTGAGTTTCCCCTCCGAATGGACAAACACCCCCAGCATGGTTTCGGCAATGTGGCGGTCTGTGCGGGTGATGACATGGCATCTCCACCAAGAACGCCTCAAACTCTACCCGCCCCATGTCCTGATTCGCCCGCGTGTGGACGGCTACGGGTCGATGGATTTTAAGGATGTGTTAGGGCCACTGTATGCAGGCGAAGAAGCAGCCCAGAACCACATGCCCGAAATTCGCGCCCTATTCCCGCATCGCCAAAATTTTAGCGCGGTCTCCAACAGCGCTCACGCCAATCCCGGAGATTGACAGCGCTGCCGCCGCATGAGCAAAGCGCACCGCCGTTTCGGGGTCGTCGGTTTCATACAGGCGGATAAAAAACGCCACCGCGAAAATATCCCCCGCGCCGGTGGGGTCAACCAACTGGGTCGGATAGGTAGGCAGTTGATATTCTTTGCCCTGCCAGTATAACGTTGCGGCAGATACATTCCGTGTACATACGGCAATCGGACACAGCGAAGCCAAACGGCGTTCTTTGCGTTTGCTATACCCCACATCTTCCTCGCTAAACACGGTAGCCCATGCCCGCGAAATCAATTTTTCGGCCTGCCCCAAAGGTTTGGGATGCACCCGCCCTTCCTTGTCGAGTCGGCGCATCCACCCCTGCGGCGTAATGCACAATTTTGCATCGGGATAGGCTTCGTCGTAATCCAGCGATACTTCCCCCATCAACGGGCCAAGATGCAGCAAAGTCGGGGCAACTTGGAGGGTTGGGGCATTTTCTTTAGTGAGTGGCAGCGCCCGCCCTTTGGAAAATTGATGACGGTTGCCATGTTCATCATAGATATTTTCAAACGAGGTGGACTCTTTTGCCACGCTGACGTGTTTTTCGATGGAGGACTCCACCGTCGAAATATCAATATCCGGGCCAGCGCTGCTAATAATCGTCGTTTTTACGTCGAGCCGCGCTGCCTGAGTCCCACTGTAAAAAACCGTTCCCCCCAAGCGATAGCCTTCTGGCACAATATCCTTGATAAAATGCCCGACCACCACGTAATGTATCGGATTATCTTTCAAGATTTAACCTTCTTTTTAACAAATCACCTGCATTATAAACGTTTATTCCCTATCCCCCAAATTTTTTTTACGCTGCGGGGGCGGCAACAGTTGAGTTGCGTCATCTTCCACCGGATAGGGGCGGGTTTCTACAATTGTCGAATCAAGGTTTTCTTCGCCTTCGACAGGCAAATCAAAACCCCAATTGAAGTAAAAGGGGCCCACTTTAAAATTATCCCCTTGCCGCAGCACCGCCTGTTGAATCAATTTGCCGTTCACTTTAATACCGTTGGTGCTGCTCACATCCCGAATCCGCAGCGATTGTCCATCAGTAAACAGTTCGGCGTGCTGGCGCGAAACCAGCGTGCTATTCAATACCAGCGTGTTCGACGCATCCCGCCCGATGGTAATGGGCAATTCGCTGATGAGTTCATGCCGCAAATTCGTATTCGGGTCATCCCACCAGAGTTTTAGTCTAGGCCACTCAGTCATTCCAACACCTCATCCATTTTCGTGCATATTGATACCACATTTCCCCCCGACTTATCAAAATTTGGCAAAAAAATGCTGCCCGTCGACAACGAGCAGCACACAGGAAAAGAAGAATTGTGATGGAGCGCAACCTAAATCACGCGAACCAACGTTCCCACTTCTGCCCACTCAAAGAACCACCTGGCTTCTTCCGGCGGCAGATTGACACACCCGTGACTCATCGGACGACCAAAGCTGTTATGCCAGTATGTGCCGTGAATCCCGTAGCCCTGATAAAAATACATCGTGTACGGCACTTGGGGCAGGTAATATCCCGGCCCACTCATATCGGTGGCCTCATATTTCACATAGATTTTGTAATCGCCCAGCACAGTGGGCGTTTCGGCGCGTCCGGTGGAGGTCAGGTGCGAATGAATCAACACCCCGTTCTCATAGGCATAAATACGCTGCTCGGTGGTAGAAACCACAATCGCTTTGCCCACTGCCAAGGGCGCGGGGGGTGCTTGGCTGGCATCCGGCTGATAAACCCCATCGGCGGGAATCGTTAGCGTTTGCCCTTCATTAATCACATCGGGGTTGGCGATGTCATTCACCGCCAGAATATCCTCAATCGAAACGCCGTATATTTTGGCGATGAGCGAGAGTTCCTGCCCTGCTTCGACCACATGTGTGGTTGTGGCGCTGTTTGACCGATTAATCGATTCTAAGGGTGGGGGTTCAACCACAATCATGGTTAAATCCAAAACCCCGTCCGCCAACTCGCCCGCCGCATTCAAACGAATCCGGTCTAACATGACGGGAATTTCCAACGAACGTCCCATCTGCGGTGTTTCGCCGGGAATCGCCGGTAAATTCACCTGTTCACTGAGCGCAACCAGTCCATTTTGCGTCTGGTTAAGGTCAATGACGTAACTTGGCACAAGCGCCTCATTTTTATCGGCATTCAGGGCTTTTTTGGCGCTGCTTTGATAATCAATCCAGATACCTAAATCCGCCGTATTGACTGTCCAGTTTCTCTCACCATCAGTCAATATCACGGTAGATTGGGGATTCGCTGATTCTAGTTTCTGCGCCGCGCTGTCTACGGATTGCCCACCGACAGCCACCCCCGCTACCGTCACCCCGGTTGGAATGGTCACACTCGATACATAGTACAGAATGCCAAAAATGCCCATGCAGGCCAGCAACATGAAACCTGAAATTCCCACCCCCCCTGCAATATAAAACAAAGTGGGGTCGGCCTTTTTTTTGGTAGTGGATTTTTGTCTTGGGTAGGGTTGTGTGACCATGATTCTTTTCCTGTCGGTAGTTTCATCATAATAGACACCGACGACAGGTCAAGAGTTCCACCCCAATCACCCCAATTTTTAGGAGATTAAAACGCCGTTTAAAAACCCTGTTGCTTAACCCACGCGGTTAAAATCTGGTCAAATTCCTGCGGCGTTTCCCACATCGGCACATGCCCCGCCTTGCGAATCACCTTCAAGTCACTGTTGGAGACTTCATGAGCAATGCGGCTGGCTTGATTGGGTGAGACAATCGGGTCAGCATCCCCCGTCACAACGAGGGTAGGAACGGCAATTTGCGACAATTTGGGCGTAATATCAATTTCAGGCATGAAATAAAAATAGGGGAGCATGGCGTTTAAATCTTGCGGGTAATAATCGGCATAGCTGGCTGCCAGAATCGCTTTGAAATTGGGGTTGTGTTGCAGAGGAGGCGTGTTGCCCCGATAGTAAGTATTCAGCACCCAGCCCAAAATATGTGGCGAAAGTTTGACCCACCGATACAGCAGTTTATACACGATTTCACCCGGAATCCCCAAGCGCACCATCTGCTGATACATGCCCAAAAGACCTGTCCAGCGTCCATGTGAAAAGCCCGCCAAACACATCACCCCCTTGACCATCTCAGGGTAATGAATCGCCACGCTCAAGGAAAAAAAACCACCCGTGGAATGCCCCCCGATCAAAACAGGGGTTTCTCCCACCAATTCCCGAATCGCACAGGCGATAACCCGTGTCAGGTTTTCTACGTTGATATCGCGCCATTGAAAGTTGGTAGGCAGTTGGGCAGGATAGTGACCGGGCAAACTCAGCGAATACCAGCGCCTGTCTGTGCAAATAGCGGGCAAATTCGATGTCCAAAAACTGATTGAAGCGTTAATACCATGAAGCAAAATTACCGGGGTGCCGGGCATCGCCTCATTACCACCTTGCGCGACCATCTGGTAGCCATCGATTACGATCTGCTGCATATGTGCCAAACCATCTTTTTTGAATTTAATTCTATGCAGCTTAGTTAATTTCACAAATGCGCGTTTTGCGTTACTATCATTCATAAGTATATTTCATAACAGTAGATGTGAGCGTTCATGACCACAGCAGGCACGATTACCCACATTTTTTCGGCGCAACGCTTTGATGTTCAATTTCCCCCTGAACAGCCTGTCCCCCCGCGTTTTAGTCGGGTTGAAGTCCGGGACGAACACGGCAAGGTCATTTCGTCGGGCGCAGTCTGGAAACACAATCAAAGCGGGCCTTTATGGAAAAATTACCCGGAAGGTTGGGTACGCTGCTGGGGCGATGCAACAGATCTCCAGCCCGGACAAAAGGTTTTCGTGACCGATAGAATAAACCAGTCAAAAAAATTATTGGCTCAGGTGTTAGAAAGTTATGCGCGGCTCTTGAATCGGTTTGGCATTCCCAAATCTGCCGAATATGTAAAAACCCTGCCGGTTTGGAATGAACCAATTGACCCGAACCTCATGAACATCCTCAAAGAAATCATGGATGGGATTGTGCAACTTGGGTTTGAAGCCGCCATGATTGCTATTTACGACAAAGACCGGGATCTTCTCCCCTGTAATTTATTAGCTGTCAAACCCGGCAAAGAATGGGCATGGGAATGGAGCGAAGATTTAATGGGGGTGACGGTGGTAGGTAATATCATCGAATTACAAAAATACCCCGACCATCTTGTGACCAAAGCCGTCCGCGAAGCGGCACAGGGCAAAGGCAAGGGGTATGTGGTCACCCCCTATCTGTACGACTTATGGGGTCATGCCTTTAACAACTTTCAAAGCGACCGATGGCTCGTCTGGTCGATGCAAATGGCGGTCTTGATGCGTTCGATGATTGAAGTTCCCCTCGTTGCCCGAAATGCCGATGGCAACCTCGACTTGGTGGGGAATATGTTTGTGGGTTACCGCAAAAGGCGCGTGTCTAAAAAAATGGTCAACGCGCTCAAAGCCTATATCAGCCAAGCCTCGCTCGCCATTCAAAACGCCCGCTTGTACCGCTTGGAAGAGGTCGAAAAACAGCTTGCCCTTGTCGAACGCCAACTGGCGCAGGAAATGCGCCAACTGGCTGAAGAAAAAGGTCGCATTGCGGAAGAACGCGCCAAAGAACTCGAAAAAGCGGTGGCGATGGCGCAGGTGGTCAATGCCATGGCACATCGGCTTAACAACCATCTTGGGCTTGCCCGCAGCCGTTTGAATCGGCAAATTACCAAAGGAAAAAAAGAACAGCAGGAAGTCACCTTTCTGGAAGAAATTCAGGAAAAAGTGGTGGCCTCGCTGGAAGCAGTCAAAGCGATGCAGCGTCCCTTTGAAGAAACCACCAGCAACCCGACCAACATCATGGAGGCGATTCTGGAGGGGCAAAAGATGAGCAGCATCAGCCGCGATGTTCACCTAGAAATTGACCCGCAGATTGCCAATTTGCCCACCATTCGGGCGGATAGCAGTCTGGGTGAGGTTTTCCGCGTTTTGCTTAATAACGCGAATGAAGCGATGGAAGGGACAGGCAGCATTCGCATTACCGGGCAAATTCTTGAGGAAACAGGCAACGTTCAAATTGCTGTTGCGGACACCGGGCCGGGCATTCATCCCGATTTACACGAAAAAATCTTCAATCTGCTGTTTACCACCAAACAAGAATCCGGTGGCACCGGTTTAGGGCTGTGGTGGGTACGCTTCTATCTGGGACAAATAGGCGGTGAAATTCGTGTCAAAAGCTCGTTAGGCACGGGCGCTACGTTCAAAGTCGAACTCACCCCCTTTCTCCCTACCTCACAAACAAGAGTAGAAAGTCAGGCACAACATGGCTAGAAATATCCTGATTGTCGAAGACGACTCCGCATGGTGCAGCGAAATTGAAACAATTTGCCGCGAGGCTTTGGCAGACCTGACGCCACCCCTTCAGGCTGTCATCAAAACAGCCTCCTATCTTTCTCATGCACTGGACATCATTCGTTCAGAGTCGGAGGCCTTTAGCCTTATTACCCTCGATTTAAACCTGAATGACTCGGCAAGCAACGACGACGGCATGAAACTCTTAGCCTACATTACCGAAAACGCGCCGCAAACCAATACCGCCATCATCACCGGGCAAAGGAACATCCAGTACGCCATTGAAGGGCTGCACATTTATAAAACCCTGTGTTTCATTGAAAAAAGCCAATTCGACGCAGAAGAATTTAAAAAAATGGTGCAGGCGAGCGTGTTATATGCTGATGCGGTTTTTCTGTTGAAAACATGGGGCTGGCAAAACACCCTCACCGCCGAAAAAATCTGGGAAACCATCCGCACGATTGAATTTACCCGCCCTGACTACCGCCCTAGCTATCGCCTGAATTTGAAAGACGAACTCCAAAAACGCCTCGATACCATCACCCACATTCCCAATTCGGACTGGTCAGACAAAGCCCTCCAAAACCTGATTCATCGGCAAGATTGGGCGTTAATTGCCCTTAAAATCAATAATCTGGAGTGGTACTCGTCTGTCAAAAACGGCAGTGGGCATCCTGACCAGATTACCCGCTTCCTTGCCCGCATTCTTAAAACAACGCTTGCCGAACTTGGCAATGCGGAAGACTATATCGGGCATTTAGGCGGATACCAATTTCTGGTTATTTCCACCCCGGAGAAAATTCGAACCATCGCACTCACCATTAAATCGCGCTTTGAAACCGAAATTGAGCCTTTTTATGATTATCGGGATTGGGAACGCGGCTCAATGAATATCTACGTGAATGGCAAAGAAACTGAAGTCGATTTGATGTCCCTAAGTCTTGGGATTGTCCATGCAGGGGAACGTGATTTTCAAGGCATTCTGGATATTAAAGAGCTGGGCAATGCCCGCCAGACACAGACGCTAAAACCCATCTAAATGATACATGAGGGAGATTAAAACGATGTCAAAAGGTCGTATTCTTGTCGTTGAGGATAAAGAAGATTGGCGCTCTGACCTTGAGGAAACATTACGTGATGAAGGGTACACGGTGGATAGTGTCGACAATTTTCGCGCTGCCCGCCAAATTTTAAAATCCTCGTTTTACCCGGTCATCACGGTTGACCTTAATCTTGAGGAAGGGGTGGACGACCCCACCCGCCAGATGAAAAAAGACGGGGAACTTATTTTGCGTTACGTGAAAGAAAACCACCCCGACACACGCTGCATTGTGGTGAGTGGGTCGATCAATTCCAAGCGCGAAATGCGCGATTTGCTGAAACAGCGCGGCGCATTTGACTGTTTTAGCAAGCAGGAATTTGACTGGGAAATCTTCTTGCAATCCGTCGAAGAGGCCATGAAACAAGGCAAAACCGAGCATGAACCCGAAGAAAATAGACCGGTTGTTCCTGAAAAAGTCGGCACAGTGCGGATTTTCATAAGTTACAAACACCATGACTATGATGAACAAATTATGAAAGAATTAGTTGCCTTTATTGAAAAAGAGGTCGAACGGGCGGGCGGGGAAATCTGGACAGACAAACAGATTCGCGTGGGAGACTACTGGGACACCGCCATTCGACAGGAACTTGCCCGCACCCAGATTGCGCTGGTGCTGGTCAGTCAAGATTACCTCAACTCGCCTTACATCACGGATGTTGAATTGTCCTCGTTCATCACTGACCGCCGTCGCAAAGGCTTGCTCATCTTTCCCATCATCCTATCGTCCTGTTTATGGCAAAATTATCCTTGGCTGGCAGAAACCCAATTTTTGCCCACCGACGGCACGCTCGACTATGAATATGCAGACCGGGGTAAGCGCAATCGCCTGTACACGGAAATTGCTCGCCAGTTGGTAGAGCGAATTAAAGAAATTCGTCAAGCATAGCCCAACTGCGTGACAAACCTCATACGAAAAAGATGATGATGAATTTGCAGCAAGGCGAAATCCAATGGTATTCTAACCCTTGTTGTGCTAGAAAGTAGCCTTATGAAAAGATTCCTATTTTTCGGACTGCTCATTGTCGGATTTTTGCTTTTGCTATCCGGCACGGTCATTTATGCCCAAGGGGACGATGAAGACATCGCGGAAAGAGAATATGTGGGGGCGCGGGAATGTTCCGGTTGCCACAGTGATCTTTCCCGTACCCATCAAGAATCGCCCCATTCCCTTGCCCTGATTGACGAACGGGATGACGAATTTTACCTTGCTGATTTTGACGCAGGGGAAGAGGTTCGTATGTTCACCCCACCGGGGGACGATGAACCCCGCGCCTTTGAACAGGACGATGCCATTTTTGCGGTTGGCATGGGGCGCTATGTTCAGCGCTATCTCTTTGAACTTGACCGCGATGAATATGCGGTGCTGCCTGCGGAATGGAATCCCGCCACCGAATCATGGCAGCCTTACGGGGATGTCGCCAATTGGCCTGACGCGCCGGAATATCAATTTTCTGCCAATTGTGCGGGCTGCCACACTACCGCCTTTAATGCGCGGCGCGGACGCTGGGAAGACAACGGCGTGCAGTGTGAAGCCTGTCACGGGCCGGGCAGTGTGCATCTGGACGAGGCCGAAGACGGTGGCAACAGCCCCAGTGACCGTGAACTACGTGCCATTCGCGGCGCAATTGTCCTCAGCCCAGACCCCATGATTTGCGGACAATGTCACATTCGCGGGACAGCGCCAGAGGATGGCCTCCCCTACCCGGTCGAATATTTGCCAACCCAGAATCTGCTGGATGAAGATGTTTTTGTGCCTGTTGCAGAGGATGATGAGGTACATTGGTGGAACACAGGTCACGCCAAAATGTCCTTTATGCAATTCAATGAATGGCTCAAATCCAGCCACAGCACCGCCCTTGCCTCCATGCAAGCGAGCGAATTTGCCGAAGATGCCTGTTTGCAATGTCACAGCGAAGATTACCGCTTCACCCAAGCACAAATCACCGCCGTTGATGAAGGGGACAGAGAAGGCGACCCGCCCGACCCGGTGACGCTGGAAAATGCTCAATTGGGCGTGGTGTGTACCACCTGTCACAATCCCCATGCCGACCCCGAAGAGACAACATTTTCGCTGGAACAAGACCGCTACACGCTGTGTGTTGACTGCCATAACGATACCGAAGTGACTGAAAATATTCACCACCCGGTACAGGAAATGCACGAAGGCGAAACCATCATTGAGCAGGTCGCCGGGATTCCTTCTGCCCATTACACCGCCGAAGATGGCCCGGACTGCGTAACCTGCCATATGCCGCGTGTCCCTGTTGAACTGGCTTCGCGGGCTTCGCATATTTTTGAACCTGTGCTGCCCGGCGCAAATCTGGACGGCTTGGAAGATACCTGCTCCCAGTGCCACAGCGAGCAAATTGAAGCCACCGGGTTGCAAGCCTTCATTGAAGATGTGCAAGCCAGCACCGAAATGCGCCTGACCGCCGCCCAAGATGCTACCGGAACAGACACGGCGGAATGGGTGACTGTGGCGCTTGATTTTGTGGCAGGCGATGGCAGTCGCGGGGTGCATAATTACAATTATTCGGATGCCCTGCTGGATGCGGTTGAACTGGAACTCGGTCTTGCCAGCGCCGAAACTGACGCACCTGTGGCGGTGACAACACCTGAACCACCAGAATCCGACGGCGATGAAGCGGAAGAATCAGCAACCGAAGAATCCGAGACACCTTCGGGACTCACCACCGAATCCATGACCATTATGGCGTTGAGTTTGCTGGTGATTGCCGCCGCCGCTTACGTATTTTTCATCCGACAGGAGAGCTAGACCATGCGACGACATTTGATAAACTTTTGTTTCGGCGCAGGACTGACCCTGATGGCCTTGGGTCTGTGGCCTCTCCTGAGGTCAAACGTCAGCGCTCAAGAGCCGACAGAATCGCCCACCGAAGCGCTGGCGACTCAAGAGGCCGTGCCACCCCAAGGCGCGGATGATGCCAGCCAAGCTCCGTCCGACCATCCGACTATTTCGGGGGACAATGCCTACTGCGCCTTGTGCCATGCGCGGGAAGATTTTACGCTGGAGCTAGCCAACGGTTCAGTGTTAGATTTACACATCGACCCGCAAGTCCTGCAAGACTCGGTTCACGGCACAAGCAACCCCGAAGGTGCATTAGGCTGTGTGGATTGTCACGGCGAGGAGATTTTCCCGCATACCGCCCCACCGCCCACCGATTCGCGGCAGTACACAATTGATTCCACCGCGATTTGTACCCAATGCCACACCGAACAGGCCGAAAAAGAAACGGACAGTGTTCATGCCGCAGGCTTGGCACAGGGCAATTTACGGGCCGCAACCTGTACCGATTGTCACGGCGCACATGATGTCCAACCGATTGCCGGTGATGATGCCCTCGCCGCGAACACCTGCGGCTCATGCCATACCACCGTTTTTGACCAGTACCAAGCCAGTATTCATGGCGAAGCGCTGCTGGCACGCGGCGACACCAACGCGCCGGATTGTGTGGATTGTCACGGCGTACACGGGATTGATAACCCCACCACCGCCCAAGCGCGCAACCGTTCGCCCGAATTGTGTGCCACCTGCCACGCGGACGAAAAATTGATGAAAGAATACGACATTTCAACGAATGTCTTTGACAGTTACCTGACCGAATTTCACGGCACAACGGTTGCCCTGTTTGACCAGACAGATTCCAATGTCGCCTCAAATAAAGCTGTGTGTTATGACTGTCACGGGGTACACAACATCACCCCCGCCGATGACAGCAAAAGTCAGGTGGCTAAAGAAAATTTACTGGCGACCTGTCAGCAGTGTCATCCCAACGCCACAACCAATTTCCCGGACTCGTGGGTGGGACATTTTGAACCAACGGCGGATGACAACCCCGGTTTATATCTCGTCGATTTGTTCTACAAAATTCTGATTCCGTTGGTGATGGGCGGCTTTGCCGTGATGGTGGTTTCAGATGCGTTTTGGCGGATTCGTACCCGCTTAGGAGGGCGTAAAAATGGTCACTAACAGCGCAGCACAACCCAAACAATACAGCCGCTTTTCTGCCAGTGACCGCATGGAACACATCGTGTTGATTGTGTCTTTCTCCATGCTGGCGGTGACGGGTCTCCCACAGCGTTACGCCGAAATGCAAATCGCCAAAGATTTCATCAGCTTGGTTGGCGGGATTGAAAGTATCCGGCTGATGCACCGCTTTTTTGCCACGCTGCTGATGGCAGGCGCGATTTATCATGGCGGAACAGTCAGCTACAAAATTTATGTGCGCGGGGTTCGTCTGACGATGCTGCCCACCCTCACCGATGTCCGCAACGCCATTGAAACCCTGTTATTCAACTGGGGATTCCGCAAAGAACACCCCAAAATGCCGCGTTATAACTTCGGGGAAAAAGCCGAGTATCTCGCGCTGGTCTGGGGAACACTGGTCATGATTCTCACCGGATTCATGCTCTGGAATCCGGTAGCAACCACCGAATTTTTGCCCGGCGTGGTCGTGCCGATTGCCCGCCTTGCCCACAGCGCCGAAGCGCTCCTTGCGGTGTTGTCGATCATCGTCTGGCATATGTATAACGTGCATATCAAACGGTTCAACCGGGCGATGTTCACCGGCAAAATTTCACATGAAGCGATGGTCGAAGAACACGGGCTGGAATTGGAAGAATTTGAAAAAGGCACAGGACAGGTCACTGTTCCCGCCGAAATTCTTGAAAAACGCAAAAAACGCTTCTGGCCTTATTCCGTGGTGATGAGTCTGCTGATGACCGCCGGATTAATCTGGTTTGTGACCTTTGAGGATACCGCGTTGGAAACTGTCCCACGGCAGCCTCCACAGGCGGTCAATGCCATTGATGCCAGTGTGGGCGATGCCGAAATGGGCGTGGCTTTGTGGGAAACGCTCACCTGCCAGACCTGTCATGGCGCAAATGGTCAGGGGGTTTATCCGATTCCAGCCATTCGCCAGACAGAACTTGACATCCAAGCCTTTGCCAGCGCGATTCGGCGTGGCCCGGCGGATATGCCCGCGTTTTCAACGGCGCAAGTGACCGATGAAGAAATCGCCCATCTGTATGCGTATTTAACCGCACAGAGCGAATAAACGCGAAATCGTTTTTTGTCCCTCCCCTCCCCAATGTTTTGGGGAGGGACAAAGGGGGGCATTTCCCCCCCCTTTTTAAGATCCGCCCATTTATTGATACCAACCATTGACCTATTTTCAGGCCAATTCCAATGCTTTCTCAGGGGGCGCTGCGATTTTCCCCCGTAGAGGCGCATGAGTAGCAGCCATCTTTTCCAGCAGATGGTCGCCCAACTGCGCGATAGACAACCCTTGCATCAAGGTCATCACCGAAAAATCGACATCCGCTTCCATCCGAATCAGGTTGTTCAATTCCACCCCCATGAGCGAATCAATCCCTAACTGCTCCAAACGGGCATTGGTATCCAACCGGGCAATCGGCATCCGTGTGACACGGGCGATTTGCTCCAATAAAAATTGCTGGGTGATTCTGGGCATTTCTTCGGAGTCAGCCGCCGCCAATTGTCCGATGAGCGCTTTGCTGCCAGCCTGTTTGGTCGCATGTTCCGACACCAGATAGCTGTACAACAGCGCACGGGTCACGTTCATGGTGCTGTTCGCCCACTGCTGCCAATTCATATTCATGATGCTCATTTGAATCGGGTTACGGCGCATCACCTGTCCCATGACGGCGGTTGCCAGCTCCGGCTCAAGCCCCATCATGCCCAACTGCTGCAAATACTGCTCGACCTTTGGATTTCTTGCCACTGCCCCAACGCGGCTGATGCTCCCCCAGTTGAGACTCATGGCGGGCAGTCCCCGCGAACGGCGATAAGAGGCCAGTCCATCCAGAAAGGTATTGGCTGCTACATAATTGGCCTGACGTGGATTGCCAATGTATGCCGAGACTGACGAGAACATCACAAAAAAGTCTAGGGGCAAATTCTGGGTCAGTTGGTGCAAATGCCATGCGCCGAGAATCTTGGGCGCAAGCACCGTTTCAAACCGTTCCGCATTCAAGTAAATCAGCACATCATCATCCAGCACCATTGCGGAGTGAATCACCCCTTTTAGGGCGGGCATCGTGGCTTGCATTTCGGTAAACAGGGTGAGTACCTGTTCGGCATTGGCAATATCCACCCGCGCCTCCAGCACCTGCACCCCCTGTGCTTCAAACTCATGTAGCGCCAGAATCGCTTCTTCGGACTGCGCCCCGCTGCGGCTGACCAGCACCAGATGCCGCGCTCCTTCATTGACCAACCACTTGGCGACTTCCAAACCCAGCCCGCCAAAACCCCCTGTCACCAGATAAGTAAATTCTGGCAGAATCAAGGTAGTTGGGGGGGCAAGCGGTTTGACCTGCACCGCCTGATTTGCCATCTGCACCACAATTTTGCCCGTGTGTTTGGCCTGTGCCATCAAACGGAAGGCTTCGGTCACATCCTGCGCGGGAAAAATTTTGGAGGGAAGGGGGTGCAGCGTTCCCCGTTCAAAATGGTGAAACACTTCATCCACCGAATCACGGAACAAATCAGCTTTCTCGAACAACATCCGGTCAAGGTCAATTGCGGTAAAGGTCAGGTTACGGTCAAACGCAGCCATCGCCAATTTGGAATTTTCGTTAATATCCCGTTTGCCGATTTCGATAAACCGACCATACGGCGCAAGCAACCCAAAACTTTTCGCCAGCGCTTCCCCGGAGAGGGTATTCAATACCACATCCACCCCGCGTCCGTCCGTCCATGTCAGAATATCATCCACAAAGTTGAGCGAACGCGAATCCGACACATGCTCCACCCCCCTCTCACGCAAAATCTGGCGCTTTTCTTCTGTGCCTGCGGTGGCATAAATCTCTGCGCCCAGCAACCGCGCAATTTGAATTGCCGCCAGACCAACCCCGCCTGTTGCCGAATGAATCAGCACTTTTTCGCCCTGTCGCAGTCGCCCTACGGTGACAAGTCCAAAATAGGCGGTCACAAAATTGATGAAAACAACGCTTTCTTCCATTTTGAGCAGTGTCGGTTTGCGAATCACATGCTGGGCTGGCAGCGTGATATAGGATTGGAAACTGCCAAGCGGGTTAAAGGCAATTACGGCATCCCCCACGCGATAATTGTCAACCCCTTCACCGACTCCAACCACCACCCCGGCACATTCAAGCCCTATTGCATCGCTGTAGAAGGTGTTTTCTAGGTAACTTTCGGGCAGCAGGTTCATGACTTTCATCAGGTCTTTGAAATTGAGGGCGCTGACATGCACCTGCACTTCGACCTCACCCGTCTGGGGCAGACGACGTTCCACTTCATGATATTCCAAACTATCGAGAATACCGGGACGGGCAACATGCAGCGCAAACCCCATGTTTTCATCGGCGGGAATCAGCGATTCCGTATTTTCGTCCACCTTCCTCAACCGATGCACATAGCGCTCATTTTTCCTGAACACGATTTCCGGTTCGGGGGTGTCATGGGCAATTTCCGAAGCCAGCAATCGCAGCGAGTCCTCCACACCCTGTGGATCAAGATCCATCATTCTGGCACGCAGCGTGGCATGTTCATTGGAAATAACCCGCCCCATGCCCCACAATACCATTTGACCCGGCGCGGCGGTGATTTCTTCCCGTTCAATGGTCTGTGTCCCCGCCGTCACCAGCACCAGTTGATGGGGGTGGGTTTCCTCATGGGCATGGAGCGCTTGAACAAGGTGCATCAGCGCGATGCCATCCGTGATGCCCGTCAATTTCCGTACATTTTCAGGATGAGTGGTTAAATCTAGCGCTGAAAGATAAACAATACCGCTTAAATGGGGGATGGAGGCCAACAGGCGAGTCATTGCCTGCGGGGTAAACGTATCGCCCGCCTCCACGAGAATACTCTGAATTCCATAATCGGCAAGGCAGTCCGACAGTTGATTTGCCAATCCGCGTTTTTCCCCGAAGATGAGCCAGCGTCCGCCCGTTGGTGCCGCTACCGATTCAAGCGCTTGCGGTTCCCAGCGTAGTTCATACAACAGGGAGTTGTCCTTCATCCCTTCTTGATTGCTCATCAGCCCTTGCAAGCGTAACCCGTAAATTTCCATCAAAACGGTTCCGTGTTCGTCACACAGCAGGACATCCCCTTCAATCAAGCGGGGAGTCTGGCGCGTCAAGGTTGTGAGGCAGCGTACATTGGCAGGTAGCTTTTGATGCAAGCGCACCTGATTCACTCGCACAGGCATATACACCGCTTGCGAATCGTGTGCCGCGAGGGTCAAAATCAAGGTCTGGAAACACGCATCCAGCAACGCAGGATGGGCATGATATTCCGCGAAATCTGGCAGCAAATCGGGATGCAAGGCCACTTCCGCCAAGACCACCCCATCTTTGCGATACGCCTGCTGCACCCCTTGAAAATAGACATCATAATTCAGGCGGTGCTGGGCAAGTTGTTCGTAGAGCATTTCGCGCGGTATAGGCGAAAAACCGTCCACATTCAATTCAAGGCGTTGAATACGCGGGTCAAGCGGCTTGGCGGTAATATTCCCGGTAGCGTTGAGCGTCCACCCGGTCAACTCATCCATCGGGCGGCTGTACATGCTAAAACCATTGTCTGTCATCCGCAGTTGAAGCACCGGATTTTGAGTCAGCAGAATGGCACGGGTGAGGTCAAGATTTTCCAACGTGACCGCACCCTCCACACCCGCCGCCGCTAAACCAGCCTCAATGTATCCCGCCGCCGGAAAAATTGGATTGTCTTCAATCCGGTGGTGATGCAAATAATCCAGATAAAAGTCGCCAAGTTTGCCTTCCCATGTGGGTTGCGGGGCAGGTAAGCGCATTTGCAGAATCGGGTGTTCAATCTCGCCAATGCGATCCAAGCGGGAGAGTTCATTTTCTACCCATAAAATATCGCGCTGCCAGACGGTATTCGGCAGGGGGATGAAATTTCCAGTGGGGTACAATTTGCCCCAATCGGGTTCATAGCCATAGGTATAGAGTGTCCCAAGGGCGGTTAGCATCGTTTCGCGTTCGGGTTGCCCCCGTTTCAAAGACGAAACCGACAAACCTTCTTTGTGTTTATCGCGCAGAGTTTCCTGAATCGCTGCGGAGAGAACGGGCTGCGGGCCAACTTCGAGAAACGTGTCGTAGCCATCGTCTATCAGCGTTTGTAGTGCGGGATGCAATTGAACCGCCTGTTGTGCGTTGCGCCACCAATAATCGGTATCCTGCACGGCGCGGGTGATTTTTTCGCCCGTCACCGTTGAATAAAGCGGCAAGATAGGAGTCTGGGCTTGCAAATCGGTTAAGGAGTCCCGAAATTCGTCTTCAAGCGCGGACATCTGGTAACTGTGATAGGCCACATCCAAGCGCAAAAAGCGGTTAAAAATACCCTGTTTTTCTAGCGCATCCGCCACTTCTTGGAGTGCGTCAGGATGCCCCGCCAGCGTGACTGAGGTAGCACTGTTGACCGCCGCCAGTGACACCTGATTCTCCTTTAAAAACGCGCCCGCTTCACTGGCAGAAATCCCCGCCGCCAGCATTTTGCCCTGCCCAACTGTCCGTTGCATCAACCGGCAGCGATGATAAGTTACCCGCAGGGCATCTTCCAGACTGAGCGAGCCTGCAACATAAGCGGCGGCAATTTCCCCCGCACTATGCCCCACCACCGCGCTCGGTTCAACCCCATACGCCCGCCAGAGTTCTGTTAAAGCAACTTGAATCGCAAAATTCGCGGGTTGGGCGTGCATCGGGTCGGGCATGGGCGCACCTGTGTTTTGCGCGAAGAGTTCACCCATTGACCATTCCGCAAATCGGGTAAAAATCACATCGCAGCGTTCAATCATCTCGCGGAAAACGGGTTCGGTTTGCATGAGTTCGTACCCCATGCCCCACCACTGTGGCCCCATCCCGGTGTAGACCATCACCAGCGCTTTTTTCTCCCGCGCTACCCCGGTGATGACACTGCTTAATTTTTCGCGCAAATCCTCCGGTGAATGGAACACCACTCCCGCCCGATACGCATGATGTGTCCGACGGCGCGAAACAGTATAGAGATAGTCCCCCACCCCGAACCCCTCCCCCAAAATGGGCGAGGGGCTAATTTCTTCCCCCCCTCTCTCCTGCTGTGGGAGAGGGGGACGGGGGGTGAGGGAGTGTCTATGCGCCTGTGCGGTTGCCTGCAATGCTTCTTCTCTGTGCGCCGAAAGTGGCAAAATCGCGGGGTAGCGAATCTCAGGGGAGGGTTTTTTCTCCACTTGGGGTGCTTCCCCCACAATCACATGGGCATTCGTTCCGCCGTAGCCGAACGAGTTTATCCCGATATAGGCTGTCCCCTCATGTTCAGGCCATGCCTCCAATTTTTGCGGGATTCGCAACCCCAACTGGTCTAGGTCAATTTTCGGATTGACTTTTTTGAGGTGTAAGTGGGGCGGAATCTGCTTGTGCTGAAGCATCAACACCCCTTTAATCAGGCTGGCAACCCCTGCCGCCGCCTCTAAATGTCCGATATTCGTTTTGACCGACCCAATCCAGCATTTTTCGCCGCTTCCCCGTCCAGTGGAAAGAAAATGCCCTAACGATTCTGCTTCTAGGGGGTCGCCTGCTTGTGTGCCTGTTCCATGCGCTTCTACATAGTCAATCTGAGGAGGGGTAATGCCGGCTTTTTCGCACACCTCACGCATTAAATTTTCTTGTGCGTGGGGGTTGGGAACGGTGATGCCCTGTGTCCGCCCATCCTGATTCATCCCTGTGGCGCAAATCACCGCTTGAATGTTGTCCCCGTCCGCTTGCGCTTTGGAGAGCGGCTTTAAAATCACCACGCCTGCCCCTTCGCCACGAACATAGCCATTGGCGCTTTCATCGAAGGCTTTGCAGCGTGCATCCGGCGAGAGAAAACGGCCCTTGCACATGGTAATCACAAATTCGGGGCGGAACATGATGTTCACCCCGCCGCAAATCGCCATCTCACATTCATCATTCCACAGGGCTTGGCTTGCCACATGCAGCGCCACCAGCGACGATGAACAGGCGGTATCCAGCGAAAAACTCGGCCCTTGCAAATCAAACATATACGACAGGCGGTTGGAAAGCATCACCATCGTAGCGCTAACGGCGGTATGCTGGACAATCATTTCGCGGTTATACACCCCGAACTGCTGCCCCATGTTATCCATCGTGAATGCGCCGATATACACGCCCGTTTTTGAGCCACGCAGCGTTTCTGGCAGGATGCCGCCATTTTCCAGCGCTTCCCATGTCACTTCCAGCAAAACACGCTGCTGGGGGTCAAGCTGCATCGCCTCACGCGGGGTCATGCCAAAAAACGCCGCGTCGAAACGGTCAATTTTTTCCTGTAAAAATCCCCCCTGCCGGACATACATTTTGCCGGGTTTATCGGGGTTGGGGTCATAAAAACGACGCAGACTCCATCGGTCAGACGGAATATCGACAATCGCATCGACCCCGTTTTTGAGGAGTTCCCAGAAGGCTTGTGGGCTGTCCGCCCCACCGGGAAAACGGCAGCCCATCCCCACAATGGCAAGCGGTTCTCTTACTTGCTGTCTCATGCACTTCGCCTTTGTACTTGGATAAAAACACACGCATCTTTATTTTAATAGGCAAACAGAGGATTCCCCTGTCCCTTCGGGAAAATTTCATAGTTGGACGGTGGCTTCCATCGCTAGGGTATTTTCAGGGGTCATGGCCCATAACTGGACATGCTTATCTTCCACCCGTCCTTGTACTTGGAAAGAGTGCAAATCATACAGCGGACTCACCGCACGGAATGAAAACGCCTGAATTGCCACACCCGGTAAATTTTCGCGGACTAAATCCAAAAGCAGGGTCGCTATCAAGGGGCCATGCACCACCAATCCGGGATAGCCTTCGACCTGCTGGCAGTAGTGTAAATCATAATGAATCCGATGTGAATTAAAAGTCAGCGCCGAATAGCGAAACAACAGCACGGCATTGGGCGTAATTTTTTTCGACCACTGTGCTTCGGCGGGCGCGGGTTTTCCCGCAGGCACAGGCGCATCGCCTCTGGGAGCTTCACGGTAAACTAGATCCTGTTCCTCAACCAGCGCCACACCCGATTCATTGGTAAATTCATGATGCACAGTCACAAAAATGAGCTTGCCAGATTTGCCGTCTTTTTCATGGATGCTCCCGATGCTCGATTTCTTATGCACCGCCTGCCCAATTCGCAGGGGATGGTGATAGGTAAAACGACCACCCGCCCACATCCGGCGAGGCAAGGCAATCGGCGGCAAAAATCCGCCTTTTTTCGCGTGACCATCCTCGCCCGTTTCTGCCATCGGAACGGTGGGGGTAAAAAATATCCACTGCCAGCCACAGGGCAGCACATCGCCGTTACGAAATGTCTCCTGAATATCCAGCGTGGCGGCTAACTTTTGCACCTGCGCCAGCGACAGGACTTCGGTTGATTCTTCAGTTTTACTCAGCCATTCTTCAAACATCCGACCATCCCTCCTACTGAAATTGTAATGGTTAATTTTCGATTTGAGGGCTATGATAACTAAATGTTCCGTGAAGGTGAAATTTGAAACAGCGAACCATCTTTCTGTTCTGGCTGCCGCTTGCGTTTTCCATGCTGCTTATGACCTTTGAAGGCCCGTGGGTACAGGGGGTCATCAGCCGCAAACCGGATGCCGAAACCCAGCTTGCCGCGTTTGGCTTGGTATTTAGTCTGCAAGTCACCATTGAAGCACCCGTCATTATGATGCTGGCGGTGGGCAGCGCATTGGTGCGTGACAGACACTCCTATCGGCTGTTATCCCGCTATGTGTTACTGGTGAATATTTTGCTCACGGGCATCGCCATGCTGATGGCTTTTACCCCCTTGTTAGATATGTGGCTTGGGGATGTGCTGGGAGTGCCGCAAAAAATCATTGAGGCCACCCGCCCCGCCATGGCGATTATGATTTTGTGGAGTGCCTTCATCGGCTATCGGCGTTTTCATCAGGGCATTTTGATTCGCTACCAACACACAAATATCATCGGACGCGGAACCATAGTGCGGATTGTCGTTTCGGCAGGGATTGCCTTTGCCTTGGGGCTGTGGAGCAATTTATCCGGCGCGGTTATCGGCGCATATGCCCTAGTTTTTGCCGTTGCCGCCGAAGCCGTTTATATCCATTGGGCATCGCAGGCAGATGTGCAAAAAGTGACTGAAAATGAACGTAACGCCGCCTACCCCGCCCTGACCTATACCACCGCGATGAAATTTCATATCCCGTTGGCGCTCACCAGCCTCATGACGCTGCTCACCCGTCCGATTATCGAACGCGGGTTAGCCAATGCCGACAATGCCGAAAAAGTCCTTGCCGCGTGGCCGGTCATTTACGCGATTTTGCTCCTCATGCGTTCCGGCGGGATGGCATGGCAGGAAGTGGTGATTACCCTGAGTCGCAGCGCAGAATCCGACCAAGCCCTGCGGAAATTTACATGGACACTTGGCCTTGCCACCACCGGAATTTTGGCGCTGGTTGCATGGACACCCCTGATTAATGTCTACATCGGGGATATTTTGAACGTCCCCACCGGGATTCGTTCGCTGGTCGTTTTAGGCGCACAGGTCGGATTCTTAATTCCACTTGTGACTGCCCTCCAAAGTTACCTCCGCGCCGTTTTAATGCTGGCGGACACCACCAACCCGATTTATCAGGGCATGTTCCTCAGCCTCATTTTAACCGGAGTCATCATGTGGGGCGGGCTGGCAATGAACTTGGACGCGATTTTCATGGCAAGTTTTGCTTTGACCATCGGCACGCTGGTTGAACTGATTTTCCTGTGGTTGGCTGCCGCTAAAAATAACGAAAAATTGGTGCAGCGCTGGCAGCTTTCCATCGCCACAGGGGACTAATTTAGGCTATAATAACCGTATGATACCAACACCCATTCTTGAACAAATTCCCATCCGCACCGATGAGCATGGACGCTTTCGGGTTGGCAACACACGGGTTTTGCTGGATTTAGTGGTGTATGCCTTTCGGCTGGGCAGCACCCCCGAAACCATCACCCAGCAGTATCCTTCCCTTTCTCTGGATGATGTCTATTTAGCAATTGGCTATTATTTACGACATAAATCTGAAATTGATGTTTATTTAGGCCAACAGGAAGCTGAAGCAGAAGCCTTCCGCCGTGAATATGAAGCCCAGCATCCCCCCGTCCTCACACGGGAAATTCTACTGGCACGCTTAGAGGCCAAACGTAATGCGTCTACTCGCGGATGAAAATTTCAATAATGAGATTTTACGTGGCCTTTTGCGGCGTGTACCTGATGCCAGTATCACACGGATTCAAGATACAGAACTCGCTGAACAATCCGACCCTGCAATTTTAGAATGGGCAGCCCAACATGGATATTTCATTCTTACTCACGATGTAAATACCATGCGTGGCTATTATTATGAGCGCCTAATCCAAGAACTGCCTATACCTACCGTTTTTTTAGTCCAAGCATCCAAACCTATTCATGAAGTCATAGAATCTCTTGAACTAATTTTGGTTGCCAGTAATGAGGCTAAATGGGCAGGACAAATTCATTTTTTACCCTTTTAACACGGGCAGCACTTTTTCCCCCAACAATTGAATCCCATTTTGCGATGGCAACCCGTGCGGCGTACCAAATTCAATCCGACTTGCCCCTGCTGCAAACAACGCTTCCGCTTGGCGAATAATATCGGATGGATTCCCGGCAAACGCGAATTTATCCAGCAATTCATCCGAAATCAGACTCGCGGCAGTGGATAAATCCTGCTGCTCCACCGCTATTTTCAAACGTTGAATCAAATCCGGCTCAATGTGCAGACTGGGGTCGAGTCCCGCCACCACAGGCAAATACAGCGCTACCGATTCTCTCGCTGCCCGCCGCGCCCGTTCGCGTTCCTCATCCACCACGCAGACCGCCCCCACCACAACCCCTACCGTGCCTTTTGCCCGCCCGACTCGCGTTTCCCCTTCCGCGATATAATTTTGGATGAACGGCACAACCTCAGGATTGGCTGACCCGCCAATTTTGACTTCATCCGCCAATTCACCCGCCAGCGCCGCTAAATTTTTGCCCCATGTGCCAATCAAAATCGGGATGTGTTCGTCGGGCAAGGGATAGGGCGCGGTGACATGTTCCGCCAGTTGATAAATTTGCCCCGTGTACCCGCCAGTTTTGCCTGCCAGCACATAGCGCACAATCTCAATCGTTTCGCGGATAGCCTGCACGGGCGGCGTAATTTCCTTAATTCCGTGTTCCGCCAACCATGCCCCGCGCACAATGCCCACATAGACTTTTGCCATGTGCGCCAGCAGCGCCGTTTGTGACGCAATATCCAACGGATGAATCCGCGACGGCGACACCCCCGCCACACCCAACCGCGCTTTTTTGATGTGCTGTGCCATGAGCATCAAGGGCAGAAAACTCGGTTGAAAGGGCAAATCACAATACACCGTCACGATATCAAAAGCATATTGGTCAACCAATTTCGCCAGCGCGATATACTCCGACGGCGTTTTATCGGTTTGAAAAGCGATACTCACTTTCATGTCAGGTCGTCGCTGTTCAGAGTGCGCGAGTGAATGCGCTCAATTTTCATGATGAGGCGTTCGTCGGGGTCAGGGCAAGCCACCAGTGAATCGCGCTCCAACCAATCATTTTCAGCCAATTGACGCTGTTTGGCGGCTAACAGGGGCAGCACCGAACTCAAGGCATAGACACAAAAATGTTTGTCAGCAGGAATCCGCAATTTATTGCTTTCGGTGAGTTCAAAATAATCCCCCACCTGCAAACTACACACCGAACGCCCTTCAATCGCCACCACCGTAACTCGCAAATCATATAACTCGAAATTTTTCATCAATTTTTCCTGATATTTGTAGGGGCGGGGTATGAGTGGTTGTTCTTGCTTAAAAGTTGACGCGCCCGATCCCCGCCCTACTTTTACCAAAAACTAACAACTATAACTTTTCTACCTAAAATAGGGAATCACTTCCTGCCCGATGGTTTCCACCGCTTCTAACAAATCTACCCCCAACGGCGGGCCAAAACTCAGATGCGTTGCGCCCATCCCCACTAATTTTTCTAAGCGGGCAATCAAATCCTGTGCGTTCCCGGCAATCCCGATTTGCAGCATCGGTTCTGTCACCAGCGACTTGGCTTTTTCAATATCGTTTTCGACCATCACCGCGTGTTCAATTTCGCTAAAATCGGCATGGGTGAGACCCAAATTC
Organism: uncultured Anaerolineae bacterium; assembly: GCA_964639245.1. GTDB lineage: Bacteria > Chloroflexota > Anaerolineae > Aggregatilineales > J027 > SB15. The sequence goes on along the minus strand of CAZXCU010000002.1, from coordinate 473,797 downwards.
TCTAAAATCGTGGGACTCATCGCGTGACCATAATAGGCAACTTTTTCTTTAAGCGCGTCAACTGCCGCATCCCGATTCTCAGAAACGGAAACCCAGATACACGCGGCTACATCAATTGCATTCATGCTGCGGTTGGCACGGGTTGCCCCGTTTTCAATCAGGGGCAGCACTGTCCTGAGATGTTCCGGCGGAAACAGGAGTGGCAGCCCTCCATCCGCATATTCGCCAATCGCCTCACTCATACGCGGACTCATCGCACCCAGATAAATCGGGACACGCCGCTGGGGTTGAAAACGCAGATAGGATTCGTCTGACCAGCGCAAAAAACGTCCATGCTGTGGGGCTTTTTCGCCTGTGAGCAAGGTATTAACAGCGCGAATCGTTTCGACCATCGCAGTAAGGGGTTTTTCCTGTTCAATGCCCACCCACTGCAAAAAATCGCCTGCCCCCGCCGCAATGCCCAGATTAAACCGTCCGCCGGAAAATTCATCCAGTGTCGCTGCAAGCATGGCAATTTCAGATGGGTTAATCGTGTAGGGGTTGAGAATGCACGTCCCAATTTCGATTTTTTGCGTATGGGCAGCCACAGCAGACAAAATGACCGGGCAGCTTCGGAAGAATAAATCATTGCTCACCCAGAATTGGTCAAAACCCGCTTTTTCAGCCGCTTGTGCCAGTCGAACGTAGGTTGCTACAGGATGGTCATTGTTCAAACGCAGGCTAAATTTCATCCCAAAAATCCTTTTGACCTGCGGTTAAAAAATAACTGAGGGCAGAAAGACCGCCCACAGGGTTCAATTTTTCTCAAGATTAGTTGAGTGTTTCGGTGAGCATATACACCAGCAGCAGGCTTGCCAGCGTCCAACACGCCACACGGGGAATGTTATCGCGCACAAGCCCAGAAATCAACGCATCGTCTTTGCCGTGTGTGTCTAACCGATTGTGTTTGGGGACTTCCAGCGCAACCGTGGTTCCCAAAACTACCGCCGTACAAAGGGCGACTCCAAGCGCTGCCCACATCGGTGCTGCCTCTGGTCGGACAAAAACCAGCGCAAAACTGGCAAAAATCGTCAGCACCATCGGGATAATCGCGGCATACACCAGACGTTTACCAAAAGCAACATGAAAGGGAACAAATTCCTTTTCCCCCACCAGCGCATAGGTTGGATAACATACCACCTGTAACATCCACGATGCCCCCGTGCAATAGAAGCACATCACCGTCACCACCACCAAAAACAATTCATCACCACGCATTGCATTTCCTATCATCTTTATTTGGAGTATAGTGGTGAAAAATTAGACAGACTATGAGAAATCGTCCAGAAGCCTTGTCCAATCGTCCAGATGTGTTAGCCGATATTTTGGGATTGCTGCGGCTAAAAAGCAGCGTGTACTGCCTGTCCGAAATCGGGATTCCTGAATGGCGTTTGCAATTCACCCCCCTGCCCTGCGCGGCCTTCCATTTTGTTCATGCGGGCAGTTGTTGGCTGCAATGGGAGGCAGAAACGCTCCGTCTTTCTGAAGGCGATTTGGTCATGCTGCCGCATGGCACGCTGCACACGATTGGCAGTCACCCCAGCGCCCCTCTCGTGAATACGGTTCAATTGAATGAAAACACATTTTGCCAAGTCAAAAGATTTGGTGAGCGGCCTTCGGTACGGTTTGTATGTGGCACATTCGATTTTGAAAGCCCCAGCAGCATTTTTTCGCTACTCCCCCCAATGATTCATTTTTCAAGCCAACAAACCCATGCGTTGGGCTTGTCCACCAGCTTAGACAGCCTTGCCCAAGAAGCGATTGCCCAACGGCTTGGCGCACAAACCCTCATCACCCGCCTTGCAGATGTCCTGTTTGTCCAAATCATCCGTGCATGGATAGACCGCACCGAAAATCACACGGTTGGCTGGTTGGGGGCGCTGCATGACCCCCATATCGCGCATGTCTTGGGGTGCATTCATGCTGCCCCCGAACACGATTGGACAGTGGCCCTCCTTGCCCGCGAAGCAGCCATGTCCCGTTCAGCTTTTGCAACACGCTTCAAAACATTGGTTGGGCAAGCCCCGTTAGCATATCTCACACGCTGGCGAATGCAAAAAGCGACCCGCTTGCTCGCAGAAAATCACCTCTCGCTGTTGGAAATTGCCCTGCAAACCGGCTACCAATCCGAAGCAGCCTTTAGCAAAGCCTTCAAACGCGAATTTGGCATCAGTCCTCGCGCTTCTGTCAAAAAATAACGCGCTACTCAATCACAATCAGGTTTTGCCAGCCGTTGGTTAATTTTTCCCCGCCGTTAGGCCGTGCCACCACCACATCCTCCACCCGTGCCGAAAATTGGTGGAATTGGGTGATGCTCGGTTCAACCGTAAATAGCATCTCTTCCACCACTGGCGTATGGTCACTGGCGGTTAAAAACGGCGCTTCATGCACATCCATCCCGATGCCATGCCCCAAGCGATGGCGAAATTCCTTGCCAAACCCGCCCTCCTCAATAATTTTACGGGCGGCAGCATCCACTTCAGCGCAGGTAACCTGTCCGGCTTTCAGCGCCGCCACCCCTGCACGCTGCGACTCCATCACCAAATTGTACACACGCTGCATTTCCGCGTCCGGTGCGCCAAAAAAGACAGTACGCCCAAAATCATAACAATAGCCATCCAGCACCGCCCCAAAATCAAACAAAATAGACACCGGCGGGGTCAACACGCGAGGCCATGTTTCCAAGCGCTTGCCAAACAACAGAGGATGGTTAGGGCCAGAATTATAAAAGGAGGTGGTAAACGAAGGGCCAAGCGAACCATGCCGCCGCATTTGAAAATCCACTTCGGAGGTAATTTCAAGTTCGGTCATGCCGTGCTTGAGATTGGCTAACACCGCCGCAAAAGCCGCTTCGGTGATTTCACCCGCCCGCCGCATTACAGCAATTTCTGCTTCTGACTTAACCCGCCGCAACGGATTTAACAGGCGCGTACCGGACAGAAATTTGGCATCCGGGAAAAGCTGGTGCAGTTCGGAGGCGGTTTCGCCTTTGGTATGGTCGCCAATCGCAATCCGGGGACTGCTCGCCACGCCCCACCCTTTCAAAATATCTGTCACCAGCTCGGCGGGGTCAGCAAATTCACCGAGCATTCGCAGTTCCACATTTTCAAGGTGGCTGTGTCCGCCAAATTCCACACCCATCCGCGAGAGAGTCAAAATGGGGGCATGTTTTGGCGAAATCCATGCGCCTTCCAACCACCCACCCGGATGCAAAGTCGCGCCAAAATTGGGAATGTCACGCGGCACCCCGGTTAAATATTCCAAATCAGCAGAAATGGGGAAAAACGCCACGTCCGCCGCTTCGCCTAAAATTGCTTGAAATTTTTGGATGCGTTCGTTGGTGTTCATGTTTTTTTATCAATCTCTTGGTTGTTGGGTAAGTTTATCGCATTCAGATGCACAGATGTTAGAACCGCTTTGTGCATTTTCCTAAACCAATCTTTTGCCCTCGCGTTGTCTATCATATACAATTTGAATTCAATTAATTTTTAGGAGCTAGTCCAATGCGTAAACCTCTTTTACTGTCCCTCATTTTAATCCTCGTCATGGCGGGCTTTGCCAATGTTTCCGCCCAAGATGAAAAAGTGCTGGTGATTGGTCATGCGGAAAGCACCGATTCGCTTGACCCCGCACGCGGTTATACCCAAACAACGGGTATCATTCACAAAGCGACCTACAGCACACTGGTGACATTCCCTAGCCAAGATGCAAGTTCGATTGAACCCCTGCTGGCAACTGAATGGACAATTTCAGAAGATGGCTTGACCTATACCTTCACCCTGCGCGAAGGCGTGTTGTTCAGCAATGGCGACCCCCTCACCGCCGATGATGTGGTGTTTTCCATCAACCGTCTTAAAAATGTGCAGGGCAGTCCGGCATTTTTGGCGGGCAACATCGCCAGTGTCGAAGCCGTGGATGATGCCACTGTGACCTTTACCCTTGTGGTTGCCCGTCCCAGCTTTTTGGCGGAATTGACCAATACCGTGTTTTCCATCACCAATGCCGATGAAGTCATGGCGAATGGTGGAACAGATGCTGCCGACGCAGCCACTGCCGACACTGCCGAAGCCTATTTGAACGGCACATCAGCAGGAACAGGCCCGTATGTCTTGGAAAATTGGGATCCGCAGGTCGAAACCGTTCTGGTTCGGAACGAAAATTACTGGGGAGAAGCCCCCTACTTTGACCGCATCATCATCACCAATATTGCCGAAGCCGCGACTCAGAAAATCGCGCTGGAATCCGGTGAAATTGATATGGCGCTTGACCTGTCGGCTGACCAACTCGGCAGCTTGGAAAATGACCCCTCGATTGCCATTTATCGCGGCCCCAGCCAATACACCCACTTTTTGCTGATGAACGGCAACCCCGACATTGGCGGCCCGGTGTCTGACCCCAAAGTTCAGTTGGCTATCCGGTACGCGCTGGATTACGAAGGCTACAAAGCGCTGTGGGGTGGGATTACACCCGGCTCGAATATGGCCTACGGTTTATTCGGTGGCTACGGCGAAGATAAAGCGCTTGGACGTGACCTCGACCAAGCCAAAGCACTCCTCGCAGAAGCGGGCTATCCCGATGGCTTTGACATCACCCTGAGCTACCCCGACTTTTCATGGCAGGGGGTCAACATGAACACCAACGCCCAAAAAATCCAGGCGGATTTGGCGGAAGTCGGCATCAATGTTGAATTGAATCCGGGCGAATTACAGGTCTCGCTGGAAGAATACCGCAATGGTCAACAGGGGTTTGCTTACTGGTTCTGGGGGCCGGATATTCTCGACCCGCTCGATTTGCTCTCCTTCCTGCCGGGTGGGAAAGTCGCTAAAGAACGCGCCCTCTGGGAAAGCGAAGATGCAGATTTGCTGGCATTGATTGAACGCGCCACCGTTGCCACCGACCCCGCCGAACGGGAAGCGATTTTTGCCCAACTGCAAGATTATTTGCAACAGAATGGCCCCTTCGCGCCGTTCAACCAACCCGATTTACAAACGGCCTATCGTGCAGATATTCAGGGCTATGTTTTCCACCCACAGTGGACACTGGATGTCGCTATTTTGAGCCGCGCTGAATAAGGGCTAACCCCACCCCTAACCCCTCCCCACAGGTGGAGAGGGGAAAACTTCCCTCCCTTATACACGGGAAGGGGTTGAGGGTGGGGTTTTCAAAATCATGGCTTTTCACATTTATCTGATACGCCGCTTGCTGTTTGTGATTCCCCTGCTGGTTGGCATCACTTTAGCCTCGTTTGCCATCGCTAATTTGATTCCCGCTGACCCCATCAACGCCAATTTGCCCCAAAACGCACTCAATGATGAAGAAGTGATTGCCGCGTTCAGGGAAAAATGGGGCTTGGACGAACCCGTCCATATCCAATACCTGACCTATTTAGAAAATCTGGTGCAGGGCGATATGGGAACTTCGATTAAAACCCGCCAGCCAGTTGCCGATGACATCCGTAAATTTTTGCCCGCCACCATTGAACTTGCCATTGCAGCCATTATTTTGAGTGTTTTTTTCGGCATTTTGTTCGGTGTAATTTCGGCAGTGTGGCGCAACCGTCCGGCAGACTATTTGGTACGTTTTTTGGCATTGTTCGGGGTGAGTTTTCCAGTGTATCTGCTGGCGCTGATTGCCTTGAGTGTGGTTCATGCCAAATGGGGGTGGGTTGCGGGGCCGGGGCGACTCGATTTTATTCTGGATGACCCACCCCACAGGACTGGCCTATTTACAGTGGACAGTCTGCTGGCTGGCGATTGGGCGTTGTTCCGTAACGCACTCTCACATATGATATTGCCAAGTTTTGTTTTGGCAAGTTATCCAATGGGTATTATCGCCCGTATCACACGCTCCTCCCTGCTCGAAGTTTTAGGTTTAGATTACGTGCGTACCGCCCGCGCCAAAGGGGTACGCGAATATCAAGTGGTTTTCCGTCATGCGCTGTCAAATGCCATGATCCCCGTCATCACGATCATTGGCTTATCCTTTGGAAATTTGCTGGCGGGGTCAATTTTAATCGAGCGCATCTATGCTTGGCCGGGCTTGGGCAATTACGCCTTCCGTGCCACAACATCCCAAGATTTTCCTGCCATTATGGGGGTCAGTTTGGTGGTAGCGCTTATTTATGTAGGAGTGAATTTTCTCGTTGACATCCTCTACTATCTCCTTGACCCGCGCATCCGCGCCAGCTAAACGCCAGAATAAGTTCTGGTACAACCTGCGTACCAATCCACTGGTTGTCTTGGGGTTGGTGGTGGTCGTGGTTTGGGGCGTGATCGCGCTCATCGGCCCAACAGTTGTGCCATACGAACCGCTTGAGCAGAATGTCTTGAATCGGCTGCAAGCACCGAATGATACCCATTATTTCGGCACAGATGAATTAGGCCGTGACATTTTCAGCCGTGTGCTGTGGGGCGCACGCATCACCATGCCGGCCAGCATCATCGCCGTGATTTTAACCGCCATTGTCGGTAGCCTCATCGGGGCGTTGGCGGGCTATATTGGTGGTTTCTGGGATGAAGTCATCATGCGCGTGACCGAATTGTTCATGGCGTTTCCCCTCATCATTTTGGCGATGGCGGTGGCTGCCGCCTTGGGGCCAAGTTTGCGGAATCTGGTGCTAACGCTGGTGATTGTGGCATGGCCGAGTTATGCACGCATTATGCGCGGCACAGTCATTGAGGTGAAGAGTAAGGAATTTATCGAAGCTGCCCATAGCATCGGCGCAGGCCATTTTTATATTTTGTTTCAGAGCATTTTGCCCAATTCGCTCGGCGCAACCGTCGTTTTTATGACGCTGGACATCGGGATTGTGATTATCACCTTCGCCGGGTTAAGTTTTCTAGGGCTTGGCCCCGAACCCACCTCCCCTGAATGGGGACGGATGGTGTCTTTAGGGATCGACTTTTTTGACCAGTGGTGGATGTGGTTGTTTCCGGGCTTGGCAATTGCGAGTCTGGTGATGGCGCTGAACTTCATCGGAGACGGGCTGCGCGACATCTTCGACCCGCGAATCGCCAAACGTTAGTTAGTTTTGTTGGTCAAGCAAATAGGCAACTTCGGCATCTTTTTCACGGATGCGTTTGAGGGCATCCGCCATTGTGGTGACATAGACAATCGGAATATTGGCGATTCTCGAAATCGAAGTCGAGATAATCCGGCTCACTGGATCAAGCCCAAAATTGTACATTTCCCCGACTGAGGCAAATGCACTTGGACGGGCTAAACGTGTCAGGGCGCGAATATCAGTCGGCATTCTGCCCGCCTTTGTAAAATCAATCATGGTATAGATCTTCTGAGTATGTGCGGCAAAAACCGCTTCCATATCTACGACAGAGGCTTGAATTTCCTCTAGTGAAATATCCCCTTCGTAAACTTGCAACATGATGCGTGGTTCGAGATACCATGAGCTGGTTATCGGCATTGTATTCCACTCATTACTGTATTTCCTGATAGTTTCATCTTACGTGAAACCATCAAGAAAGTAAAGATTTATGATTAATATTTCTAAAATGCTAGAAAATTTATACCAAAAATTAACTGTTGACGATTTCCTCAACCACCGAATGTCCCTCTGAAACAGTGCCATCTGCATGAAAAACTTGGAAGCATTCATCCAGGCAATAGCGTCCATCCGGTAAAATCATTAAACGTGAGTGACTTTGCCCTTTTATTAGGTTGCCCGCTTGGTCGAGGTGCTGAAAATGTAAATCCAGATGCCCCTCCGATGAAACAGTTGCCAGAAAAGTTCCCATTTTCACCGAGCCATTTTCATACGTTCCCCAGACAATTTCGCCCTGCTGCCGATAGTGAAAAATGACCGGATTCGCTTGTGCGCTGGCAGTGGACTGGAGTAATTTGAAATAACGGTCATGGTAATTGATTTCAGCCATCGTTGCCCTCACTAAAAAACGGGAGCGCATGGGAGTCGAACCCACCACGCACCGCTCTGCACGGCGCGCCACCAGTTTTGAAGACTGAGAAGCCCACCGGGACTTATGCACTCCCATGCGCTATTATAGCGTATCCCAATGAGGATTTTTGAGGAAATGTTTATCTTCCATGCGCTGGGTGATTTGCTTGGCCTCCAAAAAATCCAAAAATGGGAGGGCTACCCGCCGCGAGGTATCAAAATGGTCACGCAGCGAGGCCACCGTTAAACTTGCGCCGTTTTCTAATTGCTCCCGCGCATAAGCTAGCATAGCGCGATAGGCCACCGGACGCAGCAGCACATCGGGGCGCAAAAAAATCAATTCCTGCTGGGCGAGCAGGGCCTTTAACACATCCTCCCCCACCTTTTTAGCGGCATCCTTGTACGAAGGCGGCGCATAGAGGGCTTGGTCACATTCGGTAAGAAGTTCATTCACGGCGATTTTTTGCGCCCGCGTAAAACTCGTCCCCTGACCCGGCAGTTTGACCCATCGCCCAAGCTCAAGAATGTGTTGAGCCGCCAGCGCCTTCAGCACCTGCTCATCCTCAACCTGCAAACGCCGCAGCAGTTCAACCGAGTCCATCCCGACCAGCAGGGGATTTTCAGCATGAAATACTTCCAGAATCCGCACGGCTTTTTCGCCCAGTAAACGAATCGCTTCGGGGTGGGCTAACCGTCCTTCAATTTCATACAGACCATATTTCGCTTTGGCTTGCGCGACCAGAGAAGCGTCAAATTTTTCAAGGGGTTGTGGAACGCGCAAACGTTTGAGTTCATAGGCCAATTTTGCGGCGGGGCTGCCGTGCGCCAGCACCTCAAAGCGTTCTAGGACATCAGCATCATGGCGTTTCCATTTGCGTCCGGGCGCAGTATCCAGCACCCGCCCTCCCCCGATGGTTTCTGGAGGCGAAGGAATCCGTACCACAAAACGCTGTCCGATTTGAATTGGCAGTTCATTTTTGAGTTGAAACTGCACCGCGCCAGATTGCCCCGGTTTTAACACATCGTTCTCTAATAAACGTACTGTCGCCAAAGACTCCGACGGGCCAACAAAAATTTTAACTTCGGCATGATGTTTGAGAGGGCGCGTAGCAGAGGCGAGGTGGTCAAAAACGGCATCGAATAACAAGGTGGGGTGAATCAAATCCTCAATCGTGATGACATCACCGCGTTTGACATTGGTTTTGACAATACCAGAAAGATTGATAGCAACACGGCTACCGGGGTAGGCTTTTTCAACCGCGTGTTCATGCGATTGTAACCCGCGAATCCGTGCTTCGATGCCTTCTGGCTGAATAATGACTTTTTGCCCTACTTGCAATGAACCGCCCGTGAGCGTGCCTGTCACAACAGTCCCGAATCCGCTCATGGTGAACACGCGATCAACAGGCAAAACAGGTTCGTGGTTGTCTAGGTGGGGTGGTTGTTGTTGCAGAATTTGCGCGAGAGTCATTAATAATTGATCAAGTCCTTGCCCGGTATGGGCAGAAACACGCACAACCGGTAAGTGTTCTAGGGATGTGCCAGCCAGCAGTTCCAACACTTCCAGCTCGACTACCTCCACCCATTCATCGGATTCAGCGGCATCTAGTTTGGTGAGCGCAACCACCCCTTGCGACATCCCCATCAATTGCAGAATAGCCACATGTTCGCGGGTTTGCGGCATGACTCCTTCATCCGCCGCCACAATCAGCAGCACCGCGTCCAATCCCCCCATCCCTGCCAGCATATTTTCAATGAAATCTTCATGACCGGGAACATCCACAATGCCAACCGTTTCACCGTCAGGCAGCGTCACCCACGCAAACCCCAAATCAATGGTCATTTCGCGTTCTTGCTCTTCACGCAAACGGTCAGGATTGATGCCTGAAATCGCCTGCACAAGGGTCGATTTGCCGTGATCCACATGTCCGGCGGTACAAATCACACGCATAACTTCGCTCGCCTTTTCTTTGATTGTACCGTGAATAAAATGCCAGAGGATTGTTGCTCTGGCAAGGGATTAAATGCGTGCGGCAATGTTCATCAATCACCCTCCGTAACATCCTTGTTTCTGCATTTTATTCGACCCAAGCCGGCGAGTTCGGCTTATCTTTCAGTGCTTTACCCGTCGATAAGCAGCAAAAATCCCAATCGCGGCAAAGGCACTCCACAGCGCAAGCAAGGTTTGCATCCCATCTTCGCCCCCTGTCCACAAAACTTCCATCCATACCCCAACCAAAGCAAGTAATTGAGCAGACTTCAACCGCGAAGCCACTAAGGGCTGCCCGCTTATGTCCCCCATCGAAATAGGGGAAGCGGCGGTGCGAATCGCCCAATAATAAAACCCGCTTACACCCAGCAACAACACCAAGGTCGCCGGATTGCCCGCCAATCGCTGGCTAAAATCTTGCATGAGAACCGCAATGACCAATGTCACCAGAATCGCTGCCCCGCCAAAACTCTGGGCGATTTTGTTGGGGGCAGGCAATTGGCTATCCAGAATGAGTCCTGCCGCCACCACCAATCCCAGAATCCACGCATTGGTCATGGCAACCACCCCCGCCCCGAACACCAATAGCACCATATCCCCGAAGCGCAAGGGAATCCCCACGGTGCGTATCAGCCCGCGCAACAACACCAACATCAAATACAATCCGATGAGATTCGGTTCCGGCTGCCAGAGGATTATTCCCGCCAACGCAACCCCAGAAGCCACGCCTGCCGAAGCCGGGTAATCGGGGTCAAGTTCGCGTGTCAGCGCCCACGCCACAAACACACTCAAACTGGCAACCAGCGCAAAATAGACCACCCCGAAGCCCTCGCGGTTGTCTGACAGTGCCAACAGCCCCCCGACCATGCCCCCAACCACACTCATCCCCGCCGCAAAAATATTCGAGGGGTAACGAAAATCCAGCGGTCTACCCAGCGCAGTAACATCATGCAAATTCAAAGTTTTCACAGAACGATTCACATCGCTTTCCTTTCATCTGCTAGATATTAGCAAGATTCGGGGCAACGCCTATAAAATTACTCTATGAAACTGCCACCCTGCTTCTTTTTCCTGTCTGGCCTAACGTTGCTGATTCTGACGGCCTTGCTCCTGCTCTCCCCCCGCCCGCCCCTGTCTTTGATGATGGTGTCTGAAACCGGAACGCTGGATATTCATGCCGTGCATTTGCCCAGTGAAGACCATTTAACCATTGCCGAAGGGGATCATGCCTACCGTTTTTTTGATTGGTCACCGGATGGGCAGTGGATTCTTTTTTCCGAAACCGACCAACAAACGCAGCATCTCGCCCGCAAACGGCTGAATGGACACCGCGCCCTGAGTCTCGAAAATTTAGCTGATTCAACCTATTTTTATGGGTGGTCGCCAAGCCAAACATGGCTGGTTTTTTATGCCTTTCCCCCCAGCTTAGACCGCATTTTTTACCGAGTACGACCTGATGGCACAGACCTTACTCGCCTGTCGCTGCTGCCCAATTTGAATCATGTACTGGCATGGTCGGCAAACGAAGAATGGGTGATTTTTTCCACGTTGAATCGGGGGATTGAGGCCTTTTACCGCGTGGATTTGGCGACCAACCGCGCCGATTATCTGGTAGGGAATTTGAAAGCCGGGTCGTTTAAGGCGCTTTCCCCTAACAATGAATGGGTAATTTATACGGCATATACTGAAACAACTCATAAATTGTATCGGTTGAATGTGCAAAATCGGCTCAAGCTCCCTGCATTGGGTGATTCTCAATTTGACCACTTTCATACGGTGCATCATGAAAATGTGTATTTTTCATCGGACGATGGCTGGTTGTATCAACTACACATGGATTCGGGCGAAGTCACGCCCCTTGCGGACATCTCCGCGTGTGGCTTGCTGAATTTTCAAGCTGCTATGGACGAAAAATTGCTGTTCTGGTGCGGGTACGAAACCCTGATGATATTGGAAGATGGCAGACTCACCGCACTCCTTGAATTAACCGACAATGCGACGCTCTTTTCCTTCGCAGGATGGCAGGGCAATTTTGTCTGGTTCAGCGCCTATCAATATGAAGTTCGCAGTTTATTCGTGCTGGAGATGGAAAAACGCACCTTTCAACGCTTAACTCCGCGCAGCAAGTCAGAAGGGTTTATCGCATGGATTCCCAACCAAGAAACGGGCATTGTGACCGAGTTTCTGGCAGCCAGTCAAAATAACCGTGTCTTTTCGATGTACCAGATTAGCGCGGATGGCAACGACCAAACCCTGTTGACCCACGAACCGTATTATTTTTATGGGTGGTCGCCCACACTGGATAAAAATTTTCATGCCGCATGGACACTCCCGCCCGTCATTGCCATTATGTTAGCCGGAAGTGTGTTGCAGCGCCGCCGACACGATTGAAATTTGCCCCTCAAACACAGTCCGCGGGTCAAGCAGCAGACGGTTGTCCTTCACCCGCGCAATGATGGGCGGGTCAAAATGGCGCAGGGCAGTTTGTAATTTCTGGGGAGAATCAGTATGCGGAGAAAATAAAATTGTGGGGAGTGTTTCACCCGGCAGACTCCCCCCGCCAATGGTGGATTGGCCTTCCAGCACGTCTCCGGGAACCAGTTCTGCCCATGTTTCCGCCACATGTTGAATTTCGGCAAGCGGTTTAGCAATCATGCGCCAGATAGGAATTTGTTCAATCGCCCGTCCGCGTCGATAAATATCCAGCGTCGCAACCAGCGCCGCCGTGGTCAGTTTGTCTACCCGTACCGCCCGTGCAAGGGGATGTTTTTTAAGGATGTCCAAGGTGTCTTTTTTCCCGACAATGACTCCGGCTTGTGGCCCCCCTAGCAATTTGTCCCCGCTAAAAATCACCACATCGGCGGTCAGGCTTTCCTGCACGGTTGGTTCATGGGTTAAGCCAAACTGGGCGGTATCCAGCAGCGCCCCACTCCCCAAATCATCCACACAGCGTAGATGATGGGCCTGTGCCAGCGCTGCCAATTCCGCAATCGGCATCTCTTCGGTAAAACCAAGCATTTTAAAATTGGAGGCGTGCGCCCGCATGAGTAGCGCCGTTTGGTCGGTAATAGCGTTGCGATAATCGGCAGCGCGGGTGCGGTTGGTCGTGCCAACTTCCACCAATTTTGCGCCGCTTTGTGCCATCACCTCAGGAATACGGAATCCCCCGCCAATTTCAATCAACTGCCCGCGACTGATGATGACTTCGCGCCCGTGTGCCAGCGCACTCAAGGTCAACAGCACCCCCGCCGCCGCATTATTCACCACCATTGCCGCCTCTGCCCCCAACACTTCGGCGGTTACATCTTCAATATGCTGCTGGCGTTTGCCCCGTTTGCCATCCTCCAGATTAAATTCGAGCGAACTATAGTCCTGCGACACAGCAACCATCGCGTCCACCGCCGCTTGGGCAAGGGGCGCACGTCCCAGATTGGTATGCAGAATCACCCCTGTCGCATTGATGACCGGACGCAGCGACCAGCGAAACCGTGCATTTAAAACATGTTCTATATTTTTCAAAAATTGTTCGGTAGCGGGCAGCTCAACCAACTGCCCCTGTTGAGCAGCACGGCGAGTCTCTGCCAATACCTGACGAATCGCGCTGACCACCGCAGCTCGCCCAAAGGATTCACTTAAAAATTCGGTCTGACTCAGCAGGAAATCCACACTCGGAAGCTGACGTAAAAGCACCTTTTCACCTTTCATAATAAAGAAAATTTAGCCGATTTTAGGTGATTCTAACACCACTTTTACCCGATTTAAGGTATAATATTTATAGAACAAATATTCTAGGGAGGGGGAGAAAAACACATGCTGCCGAAAAACATCAAACAGCTTCAGCACCAGAGCCGCAAACTGCGGGCGCGGCGCGTTGACCGCAATACCTACGTGGTCGAAAGCAACTCCAACCCGCAGGCCAACCATGTCGTGATGGTGCGTTTTGAGGAAGATGGCACCGTCCACACCCGCTGCACCTGTCCATGGGCGCTGCACAACGGCATCGCCTGTTCGCATGTGCTGGCAGCACTGGAATATATGGCATCCAAGAAAAACCGCAAGCTGAGTTTTTGGCTGTCTCATGAGGATGCCCAACGCCAGAAGCACCGTACTTTTTTCCTGGTGGGAGCCGGCAAAAATGATGGTGTGTGGATTACCAGCCGCAGCGCGTGACCATTCGCACGGGAATAAATTCCCGCACTATGTCATCAGGCTTCGTTTTTCTCTTCAAGCAACCGTCGCTGTTGTTCGCTGAAATAGGCGATAATCTGCCGATATAAACCTTCAACAAATTCTGGCGAGAGGTCGCCTGCCTCCGCCCATGCCCGCCGTGTGGCGAAAATTTCCTGCTCTCGCGTCGGCACAGAGATGTGTTCGGCGCTTTTTTTATGGACGGCAATCTCCCGCACACACGCCCCACGCTGCGCCAACAACTCGATAATTTGATAATCTATTTCATCAATCCGACTGCGTAAATCGTGTAACGAACTCATTTTTTTAACCCTACCCAATCGTGTGCGAAAAGGATACTACAAAACCCTTGCTTGCCAAAATTTGCCTTGTGCGATTTATACAAAATGAGGTTGTTGACAAGCCGTTGGTCAGACGGTATTCTTGTGAACGTTCCATGAGAAACGAAAAAATGTCGCACAAGTACCTTTCGCTTATCCTTATCGTCATTGTAATCCTTATTGTCATCGCAATAGGGTTATAGGTGCTTGTGGGATAAACTTCACTAACGAAAAACATAACAGCCCCACAAGCAACCCTTGTGGGGCTTATTTTTTATCTAGGACAGGGCAATGAACGCACAACAGGCTACCCAACCATCATCACATGACCGCGCTGCCGCGTTCTCTAATGCTGCCTCACCCCGTTTTGTCACCCAAAACCACAGACCCTCTGTGGTTTTTTATTATTAGAAAAGGGAAAAATTAATCGCATGGCAATTAAACATGGCTCAGATTATATCTGGATGAATGGCGAATTTGTGCGCTGGGAAGAGGCCAACGTACATGTGAGCGTTCATGCGCTGCACTATGGCACCAGTGTTTTCGAGGGAACACGCTGCTATGAAACCGTCCAAGGCCCCGCCGTTTTCCGTTTGCAAGACCACACCCGCCGCTTGTTCAACAGCGCCAAAATCGCCCGGATGCCCATTGAAAAATGGACAGAGGACGAAATTAACGCCGTGACGGTTGAAACCATCGCACGCAACCACATGAAATCCTGTTACATCCGTCCGATTGCTTGGAAAGACACCCCCGCGCTTGGGCTTGGCACACAGGGCGAAACCCAGATGGCGATTATGGTGTGGGAATGGGGGGCGTATCTCGGTGAAGATGGGCTGACCAAAGGCATTGACGCGGCTGTCACCAGTTGGCGACGACCCGCCCATGGGACGTATACCATGATGGGCAAAATTGGGGGTCAGTATGTAAATAATATTTACACCTCGTTAGAAGCCAAACGGAACGGCTACGTCGAAGGGATCGCGCTGGATGTCAATGGCTTGGTCAGCGAAGGCGCGGGCGAAAATATGTTTTGCATTATGGATGGCGTGATTCTGACTCCCCCGCTCCACGCCTCGATTCTGGGGGGTGTCACCCGCAATACGGTGATCAAACTCGCCGAGGATTTGGGGCTGACGGTTGAACAAACCTACCTCACCCGTGAAATGTTGTACGTGTGCGATGAATTGTTCATGACCGGTACGGCGGCTGAAGTCACCCCAGTCCGTTCAGTTGACCAGATTGTCATTGGCAGTGGGTCACGCGGCCCCATTACCAAACAAATTCAGGATGAATTTTTTGCCATCGTGAAAGGTGAAAAAGCAGACCGTCACGGCTGGCTCACCCCTGTTCCACAGAAAGAGAAGGTCTAGGATGAAACTTAAAGGCGCACAGATTGTTTGGGAATGTTTAATTCGAGAAGGGGTGCCGGTTGTTTTTGGCTACCCCGGCGGGGCGATTCTGCCCACCTACGATGCCCTTGCGGAATATGAGGACAGGATTCATCATGTGCTGGTGCGGCACGAACAGGGTGCGGCACACATGGCGGATGGGTATTCGCGGGCAACAGGCAAAGTCGGTGTCGCCATTGCGACCAGCGGCCCCGGCGCAACCAATTTAATTACGGGCATGGCAACCGCCATGATGGATTCCAGCCCGATGGTGTGCATCACCGGACAAGTACCGATGGCAGCGCTGGGGTCAGATGCCTTCCAAGAAACCGATGTCACCGGCTGCACCCTGCCCGTCACCAAACACAATTATCTCGTCACCGATGTGAATGACCTAGCGTATATCATCCGCGAAGCGTTCCATATTGCCCGCACAGGTCGCCCCGGCCCGGTCTTGATTGACATTCCCAAAGATATTCAAAATGCGGTCACAGAATTTGTGTATCCCGAAGGCGAAATCCAGCTACCGGGTTACTCCATCCCGCGTGAAGCCCACGAAGATGACATCCAAGCCGCGTTGCAATTGATTGAACAAGCGCAACGTCCGGTCATTCTGGCGGGTCATGGTGTGATGATGTCCGGGGCAGAAAATGAACTCCGCCGTTTTGCTGAAATCACCCAAACACCGATTGCAATGACCATTCTGGGCAAAGGCAGCATCCCCGAAGACCATCCGATGGTCGTAGGGATGATGGGAATGCACGGCGAGGCAGCCGCGAATCTGGCAATTCAAGAAGCGGATTTGCTGCTGGCCTTCGGGATGCGCTTTGATGACCGCGTAACCGGCAACATCAAAACGTATTCGCCCAATTCCAAGAAAGTTCATGTGGAAATTGACCCCTCAGAAATTAATAAAAATATCCGGGTGGACGTGGGGATTAACGGCGATTTGGCAACCGTGCTGCGCCAGATGCTGCCCCGCCTCAAGCCGATGGAACACAAGGCATGGTTCAGCCGCATCCGTGATTGGAAAGAAGACACCGACCAGCGCGATTTTGTTAAAAATGCCGCCCCGGATGGCAAACTGTGGGCCCCGCATGTGATTGCAGACTTGTGGAAGTACACCCAAGGCGAAGCCATCACCACCACCGATGTCGGTCAGCATCAAATGTGGGAAGCGCAGTATTACCCCCATGCCCGCCCGCGTAGTTTGATCACCAGTGGCGGGTTGGGAACGATGGGCTTTGGTTTCCCGGCAGCTATCGGCGCGAAATTTGGCAACCCGGACGAGGAAGTCTGGGCGATTGTGGGGGACGGAGGTTTCCAGATGACTCTCTGCGAACTTGCCACCGCCAAACAGGAAAATATCAAGGTCAATATTGCCATCATCAACAACGGCTTTTTGGGCATGGTGCGCCAGTGGCAGGAAATGTTCTACGAAGGGCGCTATGTAGCCACCCCGATGCTCAACCCCGATTTTGTCAAATTGGCAGAAGCGTATGGGATTCCCGCCCGCCGCGTAACCACCCGCGAAGAAATTGAGGAAGCGGTACAGTGGGCGCGGGAAACCGACGGGCCGGTGCTGGTGGAATTTGTGGTGGTCAAAGAAGACACGGTGTATCCAATGGTGCCAGCAGGCGCAGATTTACACAATATGGTACGTCGTCCTGACCCCACGATGGATTTGTCGAAAAATTGGGAAAACCCCAACGCTGTGTAAATTAAATTGGAAGCGGACGCGATATATCGTGTCCCTACGGTATGTAGGGACGGCATGTATGCCGTCCACTCATTAAAGGACAACAAAATGAAGGCCATTTTATCTGCGCTCGTCGAAAATAAGCCCGGTGTGCTGAATCGGGTGGTGAGTTTGTTCCGCCGTCGCAATTTTAACATGGACAGCCTCACTGTAGGCCGTACCCATTATGATGATGTGTCACGCATGACCATTGTGATGGACTGTGATGACCCGGTAGATGTTCATAAAATTAAAATGAATCTCTACAAACTCATTGATGTCGTCGAAGTTCAAGATTTAACCGATCAACTGTATGTTCAGCGCGATATGGCGCTGGTCAAAATTACCTGCGACACCGCCGAAAAACGCAATCTCCTGACCGAAATTACCTATCGGCACGGGGCGCGTATCGTGGACATCGGCCCAGTGGTGGTGATTGTGGAAATTACAGGCCAGCCAGACCGTGTAGAAACGGTGATTGATGAACTTGACAATCTAGGCATTGTGGAAGTCGCCCGTTCGGGTGTCGTCGCCATGGGACGTGGCACACGTACCATGCAGCAAGTCAATTACGAAAGTAAACGTTCCATCGGGGTCAAAGCCAATGGACATATTCAACCCAGAGAAGGTGTATAAACACATGGCAACACTTTTTTATGATAAAGATGCAGACCTTTCCCGTTTGAACGGCAAAACCGTTGCAATTATTGGTTATGGCAGTCAGGGACACGCCCACGCGCTGAATCTCAAAGACAGCGGCGTGAATGTGGTGGTGGGTTTACCCGAAACCAGCAAAAGCCGTGCCAAAGCCGAAGCCGATGGTTTAAAAGTTCTTTCGGTGGCGGAGGCCAGCAAGCAAGCCGATGTCGTGATGGTGCTGATTCCTGACCACAAACAGGCCGACGTGTATCATCAGGAAATCGCGCCCAATCTTGTCCCCGGCAATACGCTTATGTTCGCGCACGGGTTTAACATCCGCTTCGGGCAAATTACCGCCCCCGCAGGTGTGGACGTGAGCATGGTTGCACCCAAAGCGCCCGGT
Source organism: uncultured Anaerolineae bacterium (assembly GCA_964639245.1). GTDB lineage: Bacteria > Chloroflexota > Anaerolineae > Aggregatilineales > J027 > SB15. The sequence continues at coordinate 455,180 of CAZXCU010000002.1, read as the reverse complement.
CACCGTGTCCGCGAAATTTTCCCCGAAGGTGGGGGCGTTCCCGGCTTGATTGCGGTGGAAGTGGATGCCAGTGGCGAAGCCGAAGCCAACGCGCTGGCCTACGCCAAAGGGATTGGCTGCACACGGGCAGGGGTCATCAAAACCACATTTAAAGAAGAAACCGAAACCGACCTGTTCGGCGAACAAGTGATTTTGTGCGGTGGGGTAGCGGGTCTGATTCGCGCCAGTTTTGAAACACTGGTCAAAGCGGGCTACCAACCGGAAATTGCCTATTTTGAATGTCTGCATGAACTGAAATTGATTGTTGACCTGATTTATCAGGGTGGGCTGTCGTATATGTGGTACAGCGTTAGCGATACGGCCGAATATGGTGGGTATGTCACCGGCGATTATCTGATTTCCGATGAAATGAAAGAAGAAATCTCCGGCGTGCTGCATCGGATTCAGGACGGCACCTTCGCCAACAATTGGATTGAAGAAAACAAACAGGGTCGTCCGTACTTCAAACAACGCCGTCAAGCCGAACACGATTTGACCATCGAAACGGTAGGCCGCGATTTGCGCCGGATGATGCCCTTCCTCAACGCGAAGGAAATTAAGCAAGAAGATTAATTGAACCCCCATCCCTGTCCCTTCCCCCATAAAGGGAGAAGGGTCGGGGTGAGGGCAAAGGAGAAATTTGTGGAAAAAGTCAACATCGCAGAAAAATTTACCCTGTTCAGTGACCATTGGCATCCGCGCATTGTGGGTGAACTCAATGATATGCACATCAAATTTGCCAAGCTCAAAGGCGAATTTGTCTGGCATCACCATGAACATGAAGATGAACTTTTTCTGGTGGTCAAGGGGTCGCTGCTGATGAAACTGCGTGACCGGGATGTTCGGATTGAGGAAGGCGAATTTTTCATCGTGCCAAAAGGGGTCGAACATCTGCCCGTGGCTGAGGAAGAAGTGCATCTGATTCTGATTGAACCCAAAACCACGCTCAACACAGGCAATGTGACCAACGAACGCACGGTTGAGGCCGAGTGGATTTAGAAATGGAATACACGGACGGGATATAGGACAGCATGTATGCTGTCTGCCAGAACCCGATGCAGAGAACTAATTTTTAGGGAGTGAGATGGTCAACCAGATCCTACAAGGGGATTGTATAGAACTGCTGCACACGCTCCCTGAAAAATCGGTGGATTTAATTTTCGCTGACCCGCCCTATAACTTACAATTACAGCAGGCATTGTGGCGGCCTAACCAGACCAAAGTCGACGCGGTGGACGACGACTGGGACAAGTTTGAGAGTTTGCAGGTCTACGACGACTTTACCCGTGCATGGCTTTCGGCCTCTCGCCGCGTCTTGAAAGACAACGCCACGCTTTGGGTGATTGGCACATATCATAATATTTTTCGGATTGGCACAATTCTGATGGATTTAGGCTATTGGGTTTTAAATCAGATCGAGTGGGTTAAAGTAAATCCGATGCCAAATTTCAAAGGAACACGCTTTACCAATGCCCACGAAACCCTGATATGGGCGCAAAAACACAAGGGCGCAAAATACACCTTTCATTACCATCTGATGAAACAGATGAACGGCGGAAAACAAATGCGGAGCGATTGGTACATCCCCATCTGTTCGGGCAAGGAACGGATCAAAGTCAATGGGGCAAAAGCCCATGCCACCCAGAAGCCAGAAGCGCTGCTCGAGCGGGTGATTTTGTCCAGTTCCAACCCCGGTGATGTCGTGCTTGACCCCTTTTTTGGTTCGGGAACAACCGGCGCAGTCGCTAAAAAATATCATCGGCGCTGGATTGGGATAGAACGGGATACCGATTATATTGCGGTTGCCCAAGTACGGATTGACGTGGTTGAACCGGTTGAGCAGTTGCCCAATACCCAGCAATCCAAAAGAGAACAGGGGCGCGTCCCGTTTAAAAAATTAGTGGAACATGGATTCTTAAAAGTAGGCCAGATGCTCTATTTTGATGGGAAAACCGAGATGACTGCCCATGTTTTAGCCGATGGAAAAATTCAAGCGGGCAAACTGGTTGGTTCGATTCATCAGGTTGGCAAAATTCTCGCTAACGCGCCGTGTAATGGCTGGACACATTGGTTTTATGAGCATGACGGAGAAAAACGGGCGTTGGATAGTTTGCGGGAACGATGGTTAGCAGAGAGAGAAGGGGGGTGATTTCCTTGTTGGAAGATGGCCTTAGTGACCTTACCCGAACATTTCGATTAACAGTGAGCAGAAAAGGAACACCCCAATCATGGTCAAAAAAGAAGGTTCAAACATTGTCCGCATTTTCGATACCACCCTGCGCGATGGTGAACAATCGCCGGGGGCTAGCCTGACCAGCACCGAAAAATTGGAAATTGCCCGTCAGCTTGCCGCGCTGGGGGTGGATGTGATTGAGGCAGGTTTTCCCGCAGCCTCCCCCGACGATCTAAAAGCGGTGCAGCGCATTGCTCAGGAAGTCGGAACGATAGACGGCCCGATTATCTGCGGGTTGGCGCGTGCCAGCAAAAATGATATTGATAAGGCATGGGAGGCTGTCCAATTTGCCGCCAAGCCGCGTATCCATACCTTTCTGGCAACCTCCGAAATTCATATGAAGCACAAGCTGCGGCTCGACCCCGAAGAAGTTGTGGAGCGCGTAGGAAATATGGTGCGCTATGCCCGTTCCTTATGCGAAGACATTGAATTTAGCCCCGAAGATGCGGGACGCTCCGACCCCGAATTTTTGAAAGTCGTTTTGAAAGTCGCCATTGAAGCGGGCGCAACCACGCTGAATATTCCTGATACGGTTGGGTACACCGTGCCGGATGAGTATTTCCGCCTGATGCACAAATTGATTAGCGAAACCGAAGGCGCAGAAAAAGTCATCTGGTCAACCCATTGTCACAACGATTTGGGTTTAGCCACCGCCAATACACTGGCAGGAATCCGGGCCGGGGCGCGACAGGTCGAAGTGACCTTGAACGGGATTGGCGAACGGGCAGGCAACACCAGTTTAGAGGAAGTGGTGATGGCGCTCAAAACCCGCGAATCCGTGTTCGGCGTGGATACCAACATCGACACAACACAAATCACCCGTACCAGCCGCATGGTCTCAAATTATACGGGCATGGTTGTGCAGGCCAACAAAGCTATCGTGGGGGCAAATGCCTTCGCCCATGAAGCCGGGATTCATCAGGACGGGATGCTCAAAGACAATCGCACCTACGAAATTATGACTCCTGAGATGATTGGATTGCAGCAAAGCAAATTGGTTTTGGGCAAACACAGCGGACGGCACGCCCTGAAAACGCGCTTTGAAGAACTGGGCTACGAACTGACCGAAGAACAATTTGAAATTGCCTTCAAGCGCTTTAAGGAAGTGGCGGAAAAGAAAAAAACCATCACCGACGCGGACTTAGAATCGATTGTCTTTGATAAACTTAATCGCCCCGAAGAGTTTTATATTTTGAACGCGCTTCAGGTAGCCTGCGGTTCGTTGGGAATGCCCACCGCCTCGATTCGTATGGTCGGGCCGGATGGCAAGGAATATCAGGAAGCGGCGATTGGGGTCGGGCCAGTGGATGCAGCCTACCAGGCGATTCATAAGGTTGTGCCGTTGGATGTGTCGCTGTTGGAATACAGCGTTCATGCCGTCACAGAAGGCATTGACGCACAGGGCGAAGTTTCTGTCCGCATTTGCGTAAATGAACCCGGCGATGATGATTACCGCACCTTTGGCGGTTATGGCGCTGACCCGGATGTGATTGTCGCCAGCGCCAAAGCCTATGTTGCCGCGTTGAATCGGGTGGTGGCGTGGCAAGGCCGCGATTCGAAAGAAACCGCCGCCGAAGTAGGCATTAAAAGCGGTCAATGATTTGGGTTGCGGGCATGATCTAGCGTGTCCGCTGCCCTGTACAATTGAAAACATTAATCAAGTGAGGAAGCAAAATTGACTCCCAAAACACTCTTTGAAAAAATCTGGGACAACCATGTGGTGGTTGCCCCCGACAACGCGCCCGCCGTGTTGTACATTGACCTACATCTGGTGCATGAAGTCACCTCCCCGCAGGCATTTACAGCTCTGCGTGAACGGGGTCTTAAGGTTCGTCGTCCCTTGCAAACCCTTGCGACGATGGATCACAGCACGCCGACAACCCCGCGTAATGCCGATGGAATTATCCCGATTACCGATTCGATTGCCGCCGCGCAAATCGAAACGATGATTAAAAACTGCCGCGATTTTGGCATTGAACTGTATCCTTTGGGGCATCATAAACAGGGGATTGTGCATGTCATCGGGCCAGAAAACGGCTTCACCCAACCCGGCATGACCATCGTATGCGGCGACAGCCACACCAGCACGCACGGCGCATTCGGAGCGCTGGCGTTTGGCATCGGCACAAGCGAAGTATCCCATGTGCTGGCGACACAAACCCTGCTGCAAAACAAACCCAAAACGATGGAAGTGCGGGTCAATGGGCGCTTGTCCGAAGGGGTCAGCGCGAAAGATATTATCCTTGCCATCATCGCCAAAATCGGGGTCGGCGGTGGCACAGGCCATGTGATTGAATACTCAGGGGAAGCGATTCGCGCCCTGTCTATGGAAGCCCGCATGACCATCTGCAATATGTCCATTGAAGGCGGCGCACGCGCTGGCATGATTGCACCGGATGACACCACCTTTGATTATATTCAGGGTCGTCCCCACGCCCCGCAAGGCGCGGACTGGGACAAAGCCGTGGCGGAATGGCGCAAACTGCCCTCCGATGAAGGCGCGGTTTACGATACATTGGTGGAACTGGATGCCAACACGCTCGAACCGATGATTACCTACGGCACGAATCCCGGTATGGGAATGCCCATCACCGGACGGATTCCTGACCCCGCCCAAATTACCGATGCCAGCGAACGCAACACGCTCGAAAAAGCCCTTGCTTATATGGATTTGCAGCCCAATAGCCAGATTTTAGGGCATCAATTGGATGTGGTCTTTGTGGGGAGCTGCACCAATTCGCGCATTTCCGATTTGCGGCTGGCTGCGAGTCTCATCAAAGGTCACAAGGTCGCGCCGAACATCCGTATGATGGTCGTGCCGGGTTCGCAGCAGGTCAAAAAACAAGCCGAAGCCGAAGGGCTGCATGAGATTTTCCGTGAAGCAGGCGCAGATTGGCGCGAAGCCGGATGCAGCATGTGTATTGCCATGAACGGCGACCAGCTTGCCCCCGGTGAATATGGCCTCAGCACCAGCAATCGTAATTTTGAAGGGCGACAGGGCAAAGGCGGACGGACATTTTTGGCGAGTCCCTTAACGGCGGTTGCCAGCGCCATCAACGGTTGTGTAACGGATGTTCGCACGATGTTTGAACGGGAACTTGCCTAAAATGCAGGTGCGATTGCTCACGGCTGAAGATGTTGCCGAATATCAAGCGGTGCGGTTGCGTTCCTTACGCGAACATCCAGAAGCCTTTGGAACATCGGCGGAGGAAGAACAGGACACCCTGCTTGAAAAAGTCGGTGAGCAATTGGTTCACCATCCGACCTTGGGCGCGTTTGTGGATGAGACCTTGATCGGGATAGTGAGTTTGTTTCGCTATCCCCGCCTCAAAACCCGCCACCGTGCGATTTTAGGTGGGATGTATGTTGCGCCCGAAGCACGCGGGCAAGGAGCAGGTAAAGCCCTGTTGCAAGCCGTGATTGAACATGGGCGTGACATGGACGGACTTGAGGATATCGTGTTGGCGGTGACGGTGGGCAACCACACCGCCCGTTCCCTCTATCGCAAGATGGGTTTTATCCCCTACAGCATTGACCCGCGTTTCATCCGCGTGGGTGAACGCTACCATGACATTGAGTGGATGTTTTTGTCACTGCACAACAGCACGTAAGAATAGTATATGATGTCAGTTTTGTTTACGCCTAATACATGGTTGAATTGGAATATCCACAATAACCGAAGGAAATTCCAATGATTTCATTACGTTCGTCTGATAGCGATACGATTGCAGGTTTCGGACGCGAACTTTTAATGGCGTACCGCAGTAACTTCGCATCTTTTGAACAAGCGGCGCAAGTAACCACGGAGGCGATTTACCAGAATTTTGGGGAAAGTGACCCCCTATTTGCGTTAGTGCGGGTTTTTCGTTTATGTCAATTTACCCAACTGCCTTTTGATGTACAGAAAAAAGTCAATGTGGCAGAAACTAATCTATGGATGGCACTCGCAGGCACTTTTGGCGATGAACCCACTTGGCGCAGCCGGCATCATTCGCAACGCTACCAAGCTGTTCCGATAGGCTCAGCGAACTATCCTATGTTTCAACTCGCCTTTGAACAGTTAGGCATCAAAACCAAAGGCACAGGGGAACTGCGTGAACTGCATTTCGAGAAGTCCACATCTATCACCCAATATGTCTATGTCGAAGATGTCCGTCAGAGCAGTTATATCACCCGCCAAGAGGATTTTGTGAAACCGTATGGCATTCAATCCGCCGTTGGTATCGCCAGCCCATTTGCCAGCGGATCATTTTATCTGTGTATGTGTTTTGCTACTCAATCTTTATCCCGTGAGGATGCCGTTAAATTTACCCAGATCACCCCGTTTGTTTCAACTTTACTCGCGGGCTACGATGGGCATGGTGTCTTATGGAATTAAAACATAGCCAATAAAGGAAATTTCAATGGAAGCATTTCAACCCTTTGACAGCAGCATCGCACCCCTGCCGATGGAAAATATTGACACCGACCAGATTATTCCGGCGCAGTATCTCAAAGTCACGGATAAAAATGGCTTGGGCGAGGCGTTATTTGACAGTTGGCGGCAAGACCCCGATTTTGTGCTGAACAAGCCCGAATATAAAAATGCCCAGATTTTGCTGGCGGGCAACAATTTTGGCTGTGGCAGTTCGCGGGAACATGCGCCATGGGCATTGCAGGGACATGGCTTTAAAGCGGTTATCAGCACCTATTTCGCGGATATTTTCTACAACAATTCGCTGAAAAACGGTCTGTTGCCCATCACCGTCGACAAAGAAACCTATGAATCGCTCTTGGATTTAGCCGAAGAAGCCCCCCAAGCAACGATTCATGTTGACCTCGCCAGCCAAACCTTGACCTTACCCGGCGGGCAGCAGGTCAGCTTTCCGATTGATGGGTTTTCCAAAGAATGTCTGCTGCAAGGGGTTGACCAGTTGGGCTATCTGATGAACAAAGTAGCACAGGTCGAAGCCTACGAAGCCGCCCACCCGCCGCGTATCCAGACACAATTGGGTTAAAAATTCGAGGGACACATGCGCGTTGCAATTTACGATACGACCTTGCGGGATGGGACACAGCGCGAAGGCATTTCGCTTTCCGTCAAAGACAAACTGCGCGTTACCGAACTTTTGGATGAACTCGGCGTGAGTTATATTGAGGGGGGCTGGCCCGGCAGCAATCCTAAAGATGCGGCTTATTTTGAGGAAGTCCAAAAATTACCCCTCAAAAATGCCAAAATCGCCGCGTTTGGGATGACCTGCCGTGTGGGAGGCGACCCCGCCGATGATGACAATATTCGGGCGTTGCTGGATGCCAATACGCCGGTGGTGACGATGGTGGGCAAAACCTCCATGCTGCATGTGACCGATGTGTTGCGAACCACCCCCGAAGAAAATCTGCGGATTATTCGGGAAAGCACCGCCTACTTAAAATCGCATGGCAAAGAAGTCATCTATGACGCTGAACATTTTTTTGATGGCTATAAGTTGGATGACGAATATGCCCTTGCCACGTTACAAGCCGCTTTACTCGGTGGGGCCGATTGGCTGGTGTTGTGCGATACCAATGGCGGGTCATTGTACTGGGAGGTGGAAAATTTAACGAAATTGGTTAAGTCCACCTTCCCCAATGTCCCCATCGGAATTCATACCCACAATGATGGCGAACTGGGTGTTGCCAACTCCTTAGCGGCGGTGCGTGAAGGCGCATTGCAAGTACAAGGTACCATCAATGGATACGGCGAACGCTGCGGCAATGCCAATCTGGTGAGCATCATTCCGAATTTACAACTCAAACTAGGCTGTGACACCCTGCTTGAAGCGGATGGGCTGAAAAAATTAACTCATCTCTCGCGCACCATTGCCGAAATTGTCAACCTTGCGCCAGACGACCACGCCGCGTATGTGGGCAAAAGCGCGTTCGCTCACAAAGGCGGGATTCATGTGGCGGCGGTGCGTCGGAATGTGGACAGCTATCAGCACATTGACCCCGCGCTGGTTGGGAATGAAATGCGGATTCTGGTCAGCGATTTATCCGGGCGGGGCAACATTCAAAGCATTGCTGAAGGCTTTGGCATCAGCGCCGAAGATAAAATTATGCGAAACGTCTTGCAGCAGGTCAAAAATCTGGAATACGAAGGCTATATGTTTGAAGGGGCAGAGGCTTCGGTTGCCATGCTGCTCAAACGCGCCCAACAGGGCTACACCCCGCTTTTTCAGTTGATTGATTTTATGGTGCTGGTCGAAGACCGCAACGGACGCGGCCCGGTAACAGAAGCGACGGTGAAACTCCGTGTGGGCGACCAGATTTTGCACACTGCCGCCGAAGGCAATGGGCCCGTGAACGCGCTGGATGTGGCGCTGCGGAAAGCGCTTTTGCCGGTGTTCCCTAAATTGGCAGATTTCCGCCTGGATGATTACAAAGTCCGTATTCTGGATAGCAAATCGGCAACCGCCGCCAAAACCCGCGTGATGATTGATACCCAAAATGGACATCATCGCTGGACAACGGTTGGCGCGGATACCAACATTATTATTGCTAGCTGGCGGGCGCTGGCAGACAGCATCGAATACGGCCTGACTGTTGCCGAAGAGTAATTTTGAACGGTGTATCTCATCATGATACACCGTTGTATAATATTTGCATCTCTTTATTTAGCTGGAAAATATCGTCATGCTTGCAAATCGCATTGACCGGGTAAATATCAGAAATTATCGCAGTTTAGGGGATGTCACTGTAGATTTAGAAGATTTAACTGTATTCATTGGTGAAAATGGGAGCGGAAAAAGTAATTTCTTAGATGTCTTAAGATTCGTCAGAGATGCCTTACAACATGGTCTTGATGCAGCACTTATTAGTTATGACAGAGGCGGAATTGGTGCCCTACGACGCTACTCAGCAAAAGGCAAACCTTATGATGTAGCGATTTCTCTGGATTTAACTCTCAATAATGAAAAATGTAGCTATTCTTTTACACTAAGTAGCCTGCGCCGCAATGAGTACAGAGTTAAAAGTGAACGATGCAGTGTCGCTTCTGGAAAATACACGTATGAGATAAAAGATGGAAAACTTGTTGAGACAACCATTGATGGCGCAATTGCAATTCAAGAGAAAAACCTAACCTTACCCCTTGTGGGCAATTTAACCGAATTTTCTCTTCTCTACGAATTTCTGATACAAATGGGATTTTATTCTATTTTTCCCAATAACTTACGCCCGCCCCAAAGACCCGGCAATACATATCCATTAGATGAACAGGGTAATAATCTTGCAACAGTATTAAGAGACTTTGTAAAACGACCAGAAAATGACAGGAAAGAAAATTTATTTGAAGATTTGGCAACTGTTGTACCCGGAATTACACGCAATGACCCTATTGATGTTCGTCAAGTCGGGAGCTATCTTGTCGTAAGAATTAAGCATGAAAATGATACGGGTATTTTTGACCTTGCCCTTGAATCAGATGGAACAATTAGAACGCTTGGTATTTTGACAGCTATTTATCAATACCCTACGCTCCCGTTGCTTAGTATTGAAGAACCAGAGTTAATGATTCATGCCAGAGCAATGGGATTGCTTTGCGATGTACTCCTAGAAGCATCACGGCGTGGTCAGATTTTGATTACAACACATAGTCCTGATTTAATAGCCAGATTTTCAGCGGAAGCGTTCAGAATTGTGGAAAGAACAAATGGTACAACTCAAATTGGTATCCTCACTTATGACCAAAGACAAAGCATAGCTCAAAAAATCTTCAACGCAGGGGACTTATTACGTATAGAAGGGCTAAAGCGTGGGTAAAATTTATGTGATTGTGGAAGGAGATGGTGAAGTTCAAGCGGCACCATTACTAATCCGCCGAATTTTACACGAGTATTTTGAATATTATGAATTACAAAATGTAGAATCAATCAATGCCCATTCAAATGATAATATCACTAAGCATAACGGACTTGAAACTTTACTGGAACACACACGGCAAAAATCTGATTGTGTAGGTGTGATAGTTTTATTAGATGCTGAAAGAACCCATTATCAATGTGTTGTATCATTGATAACAAATTTGTCTGGACGTGCTAAAAATCTGGGGTTACCTTTTCCTGTTGCCCTCGTATGTGCGTGTTGCGAATATGAATCATGGTTTTTAGGGAGCATACACTCTTTGGAAGGGAAAAATTACTTGAATGCGTCTATAAGCTTTGAGGGAAATCCAGAAGAGAAATGTAATGCTAAAGAATGGATAAACGATAATATAAAAGAAGGATTTTCCTATAGAGAAACACGGGATCAAGTTAAAATGACTGCGTTATTAGACATCCATCACCTCATAGAAAATGTGCGTTCGTTTCGGCGGATGGTTCATGCGATTGAGGAAATTATTTTGGCGATTGAGAACAAAATGAACACGGTTACGCCTGTGTTGGAACTTCCATAGCAGGTCGAGTTGGTTCAGGTTTTGCCACTTCAAACTGATAGCACCGCCACGCCAGAATCCCCCATGAGAGCAGCAGCCACAACGTCAAAATATACGATTCGTAGTCGTAGCGCAAATCACCCCCGATGAAAAACAGCGCATCTATCATGAGGATGAATAGCAAGCCAATTTTAGGCGAGGTCACAAACACAGGTATAATCCCGATTGCCAATCCATGCCAGATACAGTGTTCGTAGCTTCGGTGGGCAATTGCTCAAAAAAACGGGCAAATAAGAATCCCGAAAGCAGAACTGCTAACCCCAAAAATGACCCTTTGTACATATTTATTGGAGTTGAGAGCTTCACGCATACCCCCGATTGTTGTGACGGCAGTTTGCCCTGTCAAAACTATCAATGGATTAGCAGCCCTGCATCCGATAGAATTTCATAGATTATTCATACGAAGGAACATTCATGAGCGCGAAAATTGCTCTGCTGCCCGGCGATGGGATTGGCCCGGAAGTTGTGGGGGCAGCCGTTGAAGTTTTAAATAAAGTAGGCACTTTTGACTATCAAGAGGCACTGTTTGGCATCGCCGGGATCAACGCCACAGGCGAAGCGCTCCCTAAAGCAACCCTCGCAGCCTGCGAACAAGCCGATGCCATTCTGATGGGTGCCGTTGGCGGGCCAGCAGGCAGCACCCCACCCGGTAGCCCACGTCCAGAAGCGGGTTTGTTGGGCTTACGCAAACATTTTGGGCTGTTTGCCAATTTGCGTCCGGTCAAAGCCTACCCCATGCTGGCTTCCCGCGCTCCCCTGCGTGCCGATTTACTCGAAAACGTGGATATTTTATTTTTCCGTGAACTCACAGGCGGGATTTATTTCGGCAAGCGCATGGAAATTGGCGAATCAGAAGATGAGGCAACCGCCTACGACACCATGATTTACACTGTTCCCGAAGTCGAACGGATTGCGAAACTTGCTTTTGGTGCCGCCGCCGCCCGCCGTCAAAAAGTCGCCTCGATTGACAAAGCCAATATTCTGGCCTCCTCACGGTTGTGGCGCAGCACGGTTGATGAGGTCGCAAAATCACATCCTCAGATTCAATTAGAACATCTGCTGGTGGATGCCTTTGCGATGCACCTGATGACCCACCCGGCGAGTTATGATGTGGTGGTGACCGAAAATATGTTTGGTGATATTTTGACCGACCAAGCCTCGGTGATTGCGGGGTCATTGGGGATGCTGCCTTCCGCCAGTTTGAATGAAAGTAAATTCGGGCTGTACGAACCGATTCACGGGTCAGCACCGGATATTGCAGGCAAAGGCATCGCCAACCCCACCGGCACGATTTTGAGTGCGGCGCTTTTGCTGCGGTATTCATTGGGCATGGAAGCCGAAGCCAGCCGAATCGAAAAGGCGGTCATGGCAGCGCTGGAAAAAGGCGCACGTACCGCCGATATTGGCAGCGCCGATGAACGAATCTCGACCACCGAATTCGCGCAGGAAGTGATTGCCCAGCTATGAGTATGGTGGTTGCGTTTCAAGGGGAACACGGGGCATATTCCGAAGAAGCAGCCCGTCAATATTTCGGGGAAAATGTCACGACCCTCCCCTGTCAGTCCTTTGAGAAAATTTTTGAGTCGCTCCAACAGGGTAGCGCCACGTATGGAATGCTGCCCGTTGAAAATTCACTGGCGGGAACAGTCGCCAGCACCTATGAACTGCTGATGGAATATGATTTTCGTGTGCGCGGCGAACATATTATTCCCATTCATCATCATTTGCTTGCCCCACAAGGCACAACCCTAGAAGAGGTTAAACAGGTCAAATCGCACCCGCAAGCCCTCGCCCAATGTGAAAAATTCATCCGGCGGCGCGGTTGGCAGTCCATTGTGGATTACGATACCGCCGGGTCTGCCAAAAAATTAGCCGAAAATCCCGAACCATTCACCGCTGCGATTGCCAGTGGACTTGCGGGAAAGTTGTATAATTTGAATGTGCTAGAAAAAGGTGTGGAAGACGACCCCAGCAATTCGACCCGATTTTTTGTCATCGGGCGGGATGATGCGGAACGCAGCGACCCCAGCAAAACATCGCTGGTGTTTGCGGTGCGCCATCGTCCCAGTGCCTTGCATCGGTGTTTGGGAGCGTTTGCCACCCACGAAATCAACCTGACCAAACTCGAATCGCGCTCGATGCGTGGGCGACCTTGGCAGTACCTTTTTTATCTGGATTTTGAAGGTCACTGGCAAGACCCGCATGTTGAAGCGGCATTGGTTGAACTGCTGCGGCAGGCAGCCTTTGTCAAAATGTTTGGATCATATCCGGCAGCGAGAGGCGGGCCAAATTCTCAATGAGTATTCTCGTGATTAAACTGGGTGGCGCGGTGCTGGGTCAAGACCACGCCATTCAGGATGCTATCAAAATTATCACTGCCCAACATGCCATCTGGGGGCATGTTGTGGTGGTGACTTCGGCGTTGAGTGGTGTGACGAACAAACTCTATAACATCGTGCAGAGCGCCGAGAGCGAAAATCTCAACCAGGTACGGGCAGAGATGGCAGAGCTTCGCAAACTGCATATTTACACCGCAGAACAGGCCATCAAAAATTCACGCCTGCTAGAAACACTTGTCCGTGAACTTGACCAGATTTTTTTCAACGCGATGGACGACTGCGAATCGCTCATGCGGAAAAACCAAGCCAAAGCCCCTTTGTCGGATAGGATTGTAGCGATTGGCGAGCAGTTGATTATCCGTATTCTGGCAACGGCTGCCCGCGCACAGGGGTTAAAATGTGTGGCGGTGGACACCACCCGCGTGATTGTGACCGATGACCGCCATTCCAATGCCCGTCCCATTTTTAACCTCTCCAAACAGAATATTGAACAAAATATCATGCCGTTACTGCAACATAAAATTGTACCCATCGTCACGGGTTATATTGGTGCAACCGAAAAAGGCGCGGTAACAACCTTGGGGCGCGGCGGCAGCGATTATTCTGCGACCTATCTGGGAGCGCTCCTACAAGCCGATGAGGTCTGGTTTTTTACCGATGTCGAAGGGTTGATGTCGGCTGACCCGGCGCTGGTCAAATCGGCACGGGTGCTGCCGACCAGTTCTTACCGCGAAGTGGCAGAAATGGCGCTGTTTGGCGCACAGGTATTGCATCCCCGCGCTGTGGAACCCCTCATCCAGCACAATATCCCGTTGCGAATCCGTTCCTTTAAAAATCCGACCCACCTTGGAACGTATATTTGTGACCACACCCCCCCCCGCGACCATCGGATTCATGCAGTTTCCCAAGTCCCCGCCGTGCTAGTCGAAGGGCCGGGACACAGCAATCTGGTCGAGGCGTGTAACCGCTTGTTTTCGACCTTCATCAGCGACGATATTCAACCAACTTTGCAACTGGGCATTAACGCCAGCACTATGCTCATTTATGTGGCCCCCACCAGCGCCAACCAAGAATTGTTCCGTCAGGCGGTGCAGCGCTTGAAAAACGATGCGACTAGCAACGATTGGCGGATTCAGGAAGTGATGGTCATTGCGGTGATTGGCAACCTGATTCTGGAAGACAATATCGCTATTTTGCGGGCGCTGGCACGGGCAGAAGTCAGTGCCGAAGCGTTCGGACAAGGGCCCTCCGGGGCGGCGCTGGTGGTGGTTCCGCCAGAACGCGCCGATGCCGCCCTGAGTTCGATTCATAACCTTGCTAGCCGTTAATTAGACACGTATGGAGCATTGGAATGATTAAAAAATGGTTTCTCTTCGCTTTCATGGGTGGGATTTTGCTTGGCGCGTCTGCCCTCGCACAAGCCCCCTCGCTTAACCAAGTGGCCTATGGAATTGAAGGCGATATTCGGGTGGAATACCCTGAAGGTTGGGAGGCAACCGCTTACGGTTTCGGAGCAATTAGTTTGACATCGGGCGACACGACCCGCTACCCCTACCCGCCAGATTATGTGTATGCCAGCATTCAATATTACACCCCTGACTCGTGGGGCGGCGATCCCTATGAAGGTCTGGTCGCCAATGAACGGAGCATCGCGGATTATGACCCGCAGTACCTCATTGAAGAAACCACCTTTGATGGGCAGGAAGGGATTCTGGCTGTTGGGAGTTTTTCGGACAGTATGTACGGCTCGTTTATCCGCAAATTACCCGATGGCAGCGCGGTTCAAATGACCTTCTCACTCCCGCCTAACGGATTAGAAGACCAGCGCGAGACCCTTACAGCGATTTTTAACAGTGTCCAAGTTGACCCCTCCGGCGGGTTTGAAGCCGAGTTTAGCAGAGAATTGCCTGCTGGTGCAGAACCCTCGTTTGTAGTGGATACTGGCGATGTGTGCGACTCTCCCAACGGCATAACCATTTCGGGTTTTCAAAGCGGCGAATTTCGTTTTTATCAGCCGATTGTAACGGAATTTGGGCGGCTGCGCGGGACAACCAGTGCCATACCGGGAACGACCATTACCCTCCAGCTTTTGAATCCTCCGGCGGGGGCAAGCAATTTGTTCCTCGCGGCGCAGCGCTCCGGTTTTGAATTTACCGATTATGGGTTTGTGCTGGCAGAAGCCGCCCCCGGTGAAGCATTGACCTACACTTTTGATAACCGTCCTGCCAATTATGTAATCTGGATGGAAAACGGCTGGTCTGATGATTTAAGCGATTCACTGCAACTCAGCGCAATTTGCAGCGACCAACCCGCCACCAATCCCGAAATCCTAGACCAGTTTATTCGCCCTGATTGGCCTGACGCGGACATTCTTGCACAGGGGCAAGTGCCGCCCTTCACCCAGAATTTCGAGTGGCCTTACGGGAAAATGACCCTCTCGTTGCCGATTGGATGGGAAGCGGATTACGGGCAAAACAGCGCGGGAGAATCTGGCCCAAATGACACCAGCTTTTTCAGCACGATTCCCTTAAATATTTCGGTGGGCGAAGATTGGCAAGCGCGGATGACTATTTATCAACCCGCTGCCCTGACCGCAAATTTACAAATTTCCGCCGACACATTGGAAGAAGTGCTAACCCAAGTCCAACGTTTTTACTTTGATTTTTATCAAGATGGGTCGTATCAACCCCAGCCTGCCCAACCCATCACATTTAATGGGTGGAACGCGGCGCAGGTGGATGTGTCAGAAAATGGCTACCGCACCCGTTACATTGCCACAACAATTAACGACAGAACCTATCTGTTTGAGTTTTATGCCGATGAGTTAGCCTTTGAACTGCTTTTCCCCACTTTTGAAGCCATCGCCGCGTCGATTCAATTTAGCACACAGGACACCGCCGAAATAGACTGTCCCGGTTTTAATTTGCCATTCACGCTGCAAATCGGCGAACAGGGGATTATTTTGCCCGGCGACCCGAACAATCTGAACAGCAAGCCCGCCCGCCCATCGCTGGATGCGTCGTCGATCAAAGTCGGTTCGATTCCGGCGGGGGGTGTGTTTACCGTGCTGGATGGCCCAATTTGTAACCATGACATCGCATGGTGGTACGTGGATTACAACGGCGTGCAGGGGTGGACGGGTGAAGGTCAGGGAAATGTATATTGGGCGGGGCCGCTTGGCGAGTAAAGCGAATAAGCCTTTCTAAATCAAAAAAGTGGGGAGAGGTTTTCTCCCCACTTCGTGACACCGATGAAGCGGACTTGCGTGGTGTCTCACTGTTTATTTTTTGGAGTCGATATCGCCTTGATATTTAATCGCTTGGCGACCTTCTTCTCCGGTGCTAATGCGAATCACATTGTCTACCGGGTAGATAAAAATCATCCCATCGCCTTTTTCGCCCGCATCACCGGTGCGTGCTGCCCGCGTAATCGCTTTAACAGTCGCATCCACATTTTCATCACTTAAAATGATATTGATTTGAACTCGCGGGAGCAGGTCTACGCTGTAGGTTCCTGTACGCCAGTGAAATTGTAACCCCTCACCGCGCCCACGCCCCCGTACTTCAATCACGTTTAAGCCGACAATGCCAATTTCCGAAAGTGCTTGTTTAACCTCATTCAGCTTTTCAGAGCGAATGATGGCTTCAATTTTCTTGGTCATTTTCCCTCCACAGGAGCAACTGAAGCAGAACGTTTTGCAGCATAAGATTCACTTACCAGTGTAGGAGCGCTTGGCGAGTTGGTAAATTCTGGGTAGGCAACCATACCATGTTCGTAAATATCCAATCCGAGATTTTCGCCTTTGGCGCTTACCCGCAGCCAACCAATTGATTTGAGCGCAATAAAGAGAATTGCTGCTGAAACAATCACATAGGCTGCCACAATACCAATACCAATGGCTTGACTCACCAGTTGGTCAGCACCACCGCCATGTAAAATGCCCTGTGCAAGCGGGTCGTCGCCAAAAATACCCACCGACAGCGTTCCCCACACCCCGGCACCGCCATGAACACCCACTGCGCCTACCGGGTCATCGATTTCAAAGCGCTCCATCAAAACAACGATCACGTACATGATCACCGCACCAATTGCGCCCACAATAATCGCTTCACCGGGGGATTTGATAACATAGCAGGGGGCAGTAATCGCAACCAAACCCGCTAACGCACCGTTCAACCCCCAAGGCAGTTGGGCTTTGCCACTCACGTACCAGCCAATCATCAGCGCAACAAACGCGCCTGCTGCGGCAGCAATATTGGTATTGACCGTCACACGCGCAATTGAGGTTGCATCGGAACTTAACTGGCTACCGGGGTTAAAGCCGAACCACCCCAACCACAAAATGAATACACCCAACGTTGCGATGGTCATATTGTGACCGGGAATTGGGCTGCTGCCCTTGCCAAAACGTCCAATCCGGGGGCCAATGACCATTGCGCCAACCAACGCACACCACGCCCCGGTGGAGTGAACCACAGTCGAACCGGCAAAGTCATGGAAGGGGGTGTCCAACTGGGCTAAGAAACCGCCGCCCCAGATCATGTGACCCACCACAGGATAAATCACAGCGCTAATGACTGCACTGTAGACCAGATAGCCCTTAAACTCCGTGCGTTCTGCCATCGCGCCGGAAACAATGGTAGCGGCGGTGGCAGCAAAGACCAGTTGAAAGAAGAAAAACGCATACACCGGAACGGTCAGGAAACTATAGGCTTCGGCAAATTCAGTTTGAATGCTGTCGCTAAAGAAAAACCATTCTGTGCCAAAGAAATCATTGCCCGTCCCGAACATGATGCCAAACCCGACTGCCCAGAAGAGCATCGTACCGATGACAAAATCGAACAGGTTTTTCATCAGAATGTTGGTAATATTCTTCGCCCGCACAAACCCTGCTTCAACAAGGGCAAAGCCTGCTTGCATCCAGAAAACAAGGAAGGCAGCAATCAACATCCAGACAGTATCCAGATTACTGGTCAGGTAGGCCAAATCTGCGGCAACATCGGGAGCTTCCTCAACCACAGTTTCGGTAGTTTCGGGAGCGACTTCTTCAGTTTCAACAGGTTCGGTTTCATCTTCTTGTGCAAAAACAGAAACAACAAAAAGATTGAAAAGAACGACCATGAGAACGGCAAGAGTTAATCTGAGCCAAGTTCGCTTTTTCATCTCATACTCCTCAAATTAAACAAGTATGAAAAGTGTAAGGATTCAAGGAGGCGTATGCTTTGGAATCTTTTATGATATTTGCTGGCGTTGTTTGTGCGATAGTTACAAAAAACCGCGTCTCGCCGCAAAATGCACAATAGGGCGCTTTGCATAGTTTTGTGCAACATTTTGGATAAAAAAAGTGACGGGATAGAGCTTCTATCCCGCCACACACTTAGGAGTGCAAGTTCGATTAAGGCTAGAGGTTAAACGTCTTGAGGAGGTGGTGCGCCTTGAGCGCCAGATGCAAGTTCAGGTGAACGTTGGCATCGTCCATGTCCAGTTGGGTGATTTCAGAAATACGGTTCAAGCGATAGACCAGCGTATTGCGGTGGATATTTAAATCTTTGGCGGTCAGGCGCATGTTGCCGTTGCTGCCAAAAAACGCATCCAAGGTGATGAGCAAATCGCTTTTGTGCTGGTCGTCGTAATCAATGATGTCGGAGAGCCAACTGTTGCAGAACGAACGCAACTGTTCGGGATTCACCGCCAGCAGCAGTTCATACAGGCTCAAATCGCCAAAAAAGGTCACACGCGGTTCTGACCACAGTTGGTCGCTCAAGGCCAGCGCTTTTTCCGCTTCTCTGAACGATTCACGCAGCGCTTTTAACCCGACACAAGGACGACCAACCCCGCAGGTTACAAGACTGTTGACCGCCAATTCCTGCAACCGATCCCGCAGGGCTTCAATATTTTGTTTCATGCGGAGCGTGTGCTGGGCATCGTCCACGGGCAACAGCAACACGGTACGGTCAACATACTGCCCAATCAAGCCATCAATCCGACGGAAACGCAGTTCTTGCCGCACGACTTCGGTCATGCGTTCGGGTGTAAAGCTCGATTCAATCCGTTGGTTGCTGTTGGCAGGCAGGCAACGGAACACGACCACCGTGTACAGCGTATCCATGCGATAGCCATTGCGTTCGGCACGAAGCGCTAAGGCCGGGTCTTCAATCGGGCCGCTGCCCAACCAGACCTGAATCCAGTCGCCGCGCACTTTTTCCATCGCCACTTCAACCGCCCGTTGTTTGGCAAGTTCGACGTTGCAAACCGATGCCCCCCGCAGCAGCGCGATGCGGTCAAAATCCTCTTCAGCTTCGTCCATGAGCATGGTCATGTACCCGACAATTTGGCGTTCTACCGTCAAAGGAACGCTCATCATGCCCTGTCGATTCCACACCGTCGCGGGGTCAGCGTGGGTAAAGGTCGCTTCAAATTCACGGACTAAATCCGTATTGCTCAGGAGCGCAAGCTGGCGTTCCCAGACCCGCACATTGCCATTTTTAGGCAAACCCCGCGCCAAAGTTAGCCCGGTTTTGTCCTGCACAATGATGGATTTATTCACTTTTTGGGAAAGCGCTGTCACAATCGCTGTTAAGCCACGATTGCTCATCGCGCAACGCATCAATTCTTCTTGGAGTTCGTTGGCACGCTGCTCCATCTGGGATTGTTTATCCATAATCAGGCGGACAATATCCCGTTCGACCTGTGAGGCTTCTACATCCGTTGGCAGGCTGATGACAGTGATGTTGTTTTCGGCAGCCGCTTCAAGCGCCTGTACATCCACAATGCCTTGAATCCCCACCGCTTGGGCCTTGACCTGCCCCAATGCGCCGATCATTTTTGCCAGTTCGCGTCCGGGATCCCGAAAGCGGCTGATGGTGGAATGGGGAACCAGCGCCAGTTCGCCCGGCTGTGGGCCAGAAACCGTCACCGATTGGGTTTTGAGCATCCGCGCCCATGAAATCTGGACTTCGGGGTTGCCGCTCACCAGATAACTTCCAACCGGCAGGGCATGTTGAATGAGCAGTTTTAAACTCACTGTTGGTTGATGAATTGCAGCAGCAGCTACCATTTCACATTTACTCCTTACAGTACAGGCACAATTTTGATAAAGCGGCGTTTGAGGACAACATCCTGCGTTAATGCACGAATTCGCGCCGCGTCCAAGTGCTGGTCTGTCCGTTCCAGCGCTTCCACATAGTGAGTCAACAATGCTTGAATCTGAGGCACATCATCTTCATCAATCGGTTTGAGGGTGACATGTGCGCCTTTGGCAACCCGCCGTTTGACCGCATCAAAGGTATAGCCCATTTCAGGACTGAGGTGTTGATAGACCACCCCGCCCGTCATCCCGGCAAAGGCATAGGGGCCAACATCGCCCATCACCAGCACCCGTCCGGCAGTCATATATTCACAGGCAAAGCCTTTCAGGGTGGCGTTGGTTCCACGCACCCCCATCGAGTCATCAATCGGTTGGGTAATTTCCCCGCCAAAGATAACATCCGCACCGGAGAGGCGAATACACGCCCGTGAGTCCGCCCCGCCTTGCACAATCAGCAGGCCATCCTGTGCGCCGTAGGCAAAACTTTTACCGACATTGCCATCCAAACGCACCCCGTTATGATTCAAGCCTTTCATGATGGCAACCCGCCCATGACTCAGGCTTTTGGCAGCCCCGTCCTGTGCGCCCCCTTCAATGAGGATGTCCATTTTATCCGTTGCAAAAGCAGCAAAACCATTGCCACCAACGGCGGAGGGGGTAAAGTGCAAGTGCAGCACATCAAATTGGTCATATAAAGCGCGGTTGCGTTTGAGTTCACCCGCCAGATGGGTTCCCAGCACGCGATCCTGCGCCATGACTTCATCCTGATAAGTCACTTCGCGTTCGCCTTCTGCCACCGCGTTCAGCACCAGATTGGTAATGGTGGTGGTCAGACTGTTACGCGGGCGGGTCAACAACCGTCCTACGCCGGGTTCGTGCATCCAATAATTCGGCGCAGGCGCAGCGACCAGCATGGCGGACAAATCGACCATATCGTTGCAATAAAGTTGTTCGAGCAAATCCGCCCGTCCGACCAGATCTTGCAAACGGGTTGCGCCCAATTGCGCCACAATTCGTTTGACTTCCTCGCCGATGGTCTGGAAAATCCGCACCATGCCCTCCACCGAGCGTTCATATTGGCGCGGAACAAAGCTCTTTAAACCTTTTTCAGTGGCTTCTTCCACTGTTTTAATGTGGGTGGTAATCCCCACATGGCAAGTGCCTTCATGACATTTACGGCAAATCGTACAGCCAATCGCAACCATTGCCATCGTCGCATAGCCGATACGATTCGCGCCCAGCAGCACCATCTTGACCGCATCCGACCCCGTTTTCATCCCGCCATCGCACCACAATTCGACCTTGTGACGCAGACCGGATTCGATGAGCGCACGGTGCGCCTGCACCACGCCAATTTCGGCAGGCAGACCGACATATTGCAGCGCATGACGACGGGCTGCACCGGTGGCCCCGTCGTAACCGGTCAGATTGATAATGTCCGCGCCGGCTTTGGCAACCCCCACCGCAATCACCCCTACACCCGGCACCACCGGAATTTTCACCGAGACTTTGGCATGGGGGTTGACCGTTTTGAGTTCCTCAATAATCTGAGCGAGGTCTTCAATCGAATAAATATCGTGGTTGTTGGAAGGCGAAATCAGGGCGACATTCGGGTTGGTGTGCCGCGCCCGCGCCACTTGCGGGGTAACTTTCGAGGCGGGCAGCATCCCCCCTTCGCCGGGTTTCGCACCCTGCCCGATTTTGATTTCCAGCACCACACACGAATTGGCAAATTCCGCATTGACCCCGAACCGCCCGGAGGCAATCTGCTGACCACGATTCTGGGTGTATTTGTGCATGACTTCGGGCAGTTCGCCGCCTTCGCCATTCACACACAGCATATTGAGCAGGGCCGCCGCTTCTGCATAGGCTTTGTAGGCCAATTCGCCCTGCGACCCGAACGACATCGCGCTAATCAGGAAGGGGTAATCATGGTCGCCAATGGAAATATCTACGTCGGCGGGGTTAATGTCGTCGGAAATGTGTTTGATTTCCAGCACATGACGCAGCGCCACCGGGACTTCTTCTTTAAGCTGGCGATATTCTTCAATAAATTCATCCAGTGTGATCTCGCCATGCGCCACGGCTTCGGCTTTTTTCCAGAATTTCGGATAGAAGCGGTCTACTTTGGCAAGTTGCACTTTGACTTTGCCCGTCAATTCCGCGCCGCGTGCCTGCGATTCCGCATTGAGACGCTGCCATGTCAAGCCGACTTCTTCACTCCCAAAATAATTGGGGGTTTTGAGCAGGTTTGCCACACTCGGCGCAAGCCCGATGGTGCTGTTAATCCGCCCATAGCCACGCAGTTCATGGCAGCCAATGGTGGACATGACTTTTTCCAGACCTTTGTCCAGCAAATTGAGGACTTTGGCCTGCACTTTGACCAGTTCATCGGGGTTGGTCAGCACTTTGGATGGCTGCTTACCACCAATGGAAATCGCCAACATCCCGTAGGGATTAATAGCATCCGCACCGAAACCATATAACACGACTAAATCATGCAAATTGCGAAGGGAGGCACTCCGCACCACCAACCCGGCACGGCGGCGCAAGTTGGGGGTATCGCCCACTTCACGCAACGACGAGTCGATATAGGCGGTGATGAGGGTGGGGTCAAGCCAGCCCATGGCCTGTTGAATGGCCTCGCCGTCATCAAGGACAATACATTGAGCGCCGCTTCTGACTGCTTCTACCGCTTCATAGGCCAGCCGATTCAAAGCTGATTCAACCGTTTCATGGGGTTGGACACCCATGGTCAGCACAACGGCTAAATCGCCAAATTTCGCCAGCAAATCTTCAATACTCAGTGTGCCAAGTTTACCGGCAACTTCGCGGGCAATTTCCACCCCACCCAGCATTGGATGTCCACCCGTGAGCAGCGGAGTTTCTAAAGTTACAAGAATTTCATCCCGTTTGCGGGGCTGCCCGACTTCGGGACGTACCCCCACCAAAGTCTGTGTGGAAAAAACTTCGGTTTCGCGTTCGCGGTCAATCGCTGGATTCGTGACCACCGCAACAGTTTCTTTGAAAAAATCCGCCATATTCACGCGATTTTTGCTGAGTACCGCCAAGGGGCCATCATGCCCGAGCGACCCAACCAGATCTTTGCCATCTTCGACCAGCGATTCAATTTCTTGAATGTGTTCCCGATTCCAACCAGAAGCGGCATACACGGCGGTATCTAATTCGCGGGCAAGGTCAACGTCCGTCCAAGCCAGATGCAAGTAGGCTAAGGAGGCATCCACGACGGGCGTTTCGGTGGTTTCGAGCGCTTCTAGCACCGCACCCCCACCGACACCTTCCAGCGCGAATTCGGGGTTGCCCTGTTCCACACCCATCCAATAACGTTCGGCGACGGCGGGCGCTTCCCGTTGGAAAGCCCAGTTCAGAATGTGTTTGCGAATGGCCGCATGGTCAAAAATTTCAATGCTCCGCCCCCGACTCACCCGCAGTGCCATTTTTTCACCGGGCGCAAGCGGACGCGGCTCGCTGACGATGTTATCGAACGGAATCACCCCGCGTTCGGAGCTAAAAATATATTCTTTTTCTGTTTCAATAAACCATAAGGGGCGCAAGCCAAGCGCATCCACGCTGCACACCACCCAATCGCCATAGCGGGCAATCACCGCCGACGGGCCCTGAGCATAGGGGCCAAACGATTGGCGCATTTTGGTATAGACCCCGCGCAATGCAGGCGAGAAATTCTGCACTTCGTAGGGGACAGGCGGCAGCACCATTTCCATCGCTTCAATCAGATCCAAGCCGTAATCCACCACCAGCGCATGAAGGGCGCGGTCAACATCCTGCGAGTCGGAATTGCCGTCCTCAATGCGGGCGCAAATTTGACGGGCTTCTTGGCGGAAGCGGTTAATCGTATTAAATTCGCCGTTATGTCCCAACAGATGAAAAGGCTGCACCCGTTCAAAGCTGGAGGCGGTGTTGGTGGAATACCGCGCATGGCACAGCGCCATCCCGGTATCAAAAGTGCGGTCTTGTAAATCGGGATAATAGTGGGACAAAACTTCCACCGAGCCGCGTGCTTTGTACACCACCGAATGGCAGCTTAACGAGGCAAAGTGAATTGGATATTTTTCCTGAAGTTCCGCCCCCACGCGGTACAAACGCCGTTCGACTTCAAAACTGTCCGCCAGTTCTGCCGCGCAACCCGCAATTTGCCAGAAAGTCGGCGCTTCGTACTGGGCGCGTTTGCCAAGTGCTTCAGTCCGTACCCGCCCCGGCTGCTGGATGAACAGATTCAACCCCGCGTCATTAAACGCATCGCTGAGGGCATCGCTAATTTCGACCAAATCGGCATCGTGGGGAATAAACACATGCCCAACCCAGAAACGCGGGTCGGTTGCCATCGAGGAGCGCAGCCCGGATTGACCCAAAATTCGCGTCCAGATTTGACGTGGAATGTCGGTTTGTACCCCTGCGCCGTCGCCTTCTCCATCGACAAAACCAGTACGGTGTCCCATATGTACCAGCGCACCTAGCGCCCGTTTGAGAGTCCCATAGGTTCCCTGTCCACCCTTGCGAACATGAATATTGATGGCACAGGCATCATGTTCCAAGCCATACGGCGCTTGGTCAGTGGTATCGGTACGAAGTTTTGGAAATTGCATTTTGCCACCTCCCCCGGAGTTTTCATCCCTTATGCAAAAAACAAATTACTATCAGTAATTCGTTAGAAATTTCACATTTGTCATTTTCACCAAATTTTAGAGGGAAACAGTTAAAGACGCTTAGGCAAAATGCCAAACGTTTTCAGTATTTTCCTATGGCGTTTTGCACGAAGAGGGTGAAAATAAGCGAAGAAAAAACAAAATTTTCTAAAAAATGGAAATTAATAAAAAGAAGTGTAACGCAAAGAGGCGGTTTTTGTTCTTGTCAAAATGACTAATCAAGGATCGTCTAAGACTCCAATTCACCATCCAACAGGCGTTTAGCCTTCACCGCCAAATGAATTGCCAGACGGGTATCCGGTTGGGACATATCCAAACCCGTCAATTCGCCAATGCGGTTAAGGCGATATTGGAGGGTATTGCGGTGAATGTGCAGCGCATCAGCCGTTTGAGAAAGATGCCCATTGGCGTTAAAAAAACCTTCCAATGTCAGCAGCAAATCCCCACCCTGCCGTTGGTCATAGGAAATTAACTCCCCCAGAATATCATCACGGAGCGTTCGCAGTGCCTCGCGGTTACCCGGCGCAGATAAAAACCGATACACGCCAATTTCACGCGCATCCAAGGGGTGCAGGGCATTGGTCAAACGGGCAAAATCCGCCGCCGCTGCCGCATCTAAATAGGCGGAACGCCATTCTCGCAACGTCCGTGCAATCGGGCCAATCCCAATGGCAATTGCCGAGTTGGGATATTCGCGTTTGCCTTCTTGTTTAATTAGATCGCCCAATTTACGCGCATCACGGGTGGGGTTTTCGCTTTCGGTACGGTAAAAAATGCGAACTTCTTCGCCATAAGGCCGCACCAACGCGCTGACATGCTGCGCCTTGATAACCCCATTGGCAAGGGTTTCCAACCGCCGAATCGAAGGGTGAACATCGCCCCGCCAGCGTGTCACCAGAATCACATGGGGTTCGGTTAAATCGTGGCGCAACCGCACAATCTGGTCTTGAATTTCGTCCTCGCGCCATTCGCCCGCGATGATGTTATCCAAAAAATCGCCGCGAAAACGCTTTTCGGTTTCGCTGACGGCTTTGGCCTTGAGCATTTCCAGCGCACACATCAAACTGCCATATTCGATGATGGCATTGTCAGACGGGTTAAATTCATTTTTGCGTCCCACCAGCGAGACAAATCCGCGCCCTACCCCACCGGACACTACTGGCGCAATCAAACGGCACAAGCCAAATTCATCGAGGGTGTGCATCATAGAGGAAGGCTGCTCCAACAGGCGGTGACGATCTCGCAGCACTTCAGGTAACGCCGAAAAATGCAGCAGACGTTCTTCAATCCCAGTCCACCCTTCCATTAAATCGGGGGGGACTGTCGAACCGAGAATCCGTAACCGTTTGTCCTGCAAAATGGCCGCTTTGCCCGTCAGCCGCGCAATCGCTTTGATAATTTCATCCACGCCTTTATTATCTACCAACAGACGCAGCAGGGCTTCATGGTTGCGTTCAATCGATTCGGCTTGGTCGGTTTCTGACGCAGTAATCACGCGGATGATTTCGCGTTCCACATCGCGCATACGGATGTTGTCTGGCACAAGCAAAATAGGAAAATCACTCAGTTCGGCTTGAGCCGTCACTACGGTAGGGGGCAAATAATCCACAATTAAACCTGCTGCACCCGTTTGAATGAGAGTGTTGATTTGCTCTACCCCAATCGGCGCAGTTGACAAAACCAAATCATCCGGGTCAACATGTAAATGAGGGTGTAAATCAACCACCCATCCAACACGGCGATCCATGCCGCCTGCCCCGGCAACCACTTGAGTCGCCAATGGCAAAATATGTTTGTGGAGTTCCGCAATGACTAACATGAAAACGATAGTAGGCTACTTGAGCATCAGCGTCAAGCGCATTTTTATCCATTAAGGCTTTTTGTCCAAACGTGTTTGTGCTTGTTGACTAACTGATGAACCTTTCAGCAGCTTGCCCAGATCGAGGCCACAGGTACATCTTTATTTTCTTATAGGCACATTTTACGGGATAATGGAGCGACAAAAGGAGAGGTCATGTCCGATTTATTTGATTACGCCCGCAAGCAGTACCAGAAAAATGAAATGCCGCTGGCAGCCCGCCTGCGCCCACAGAGTCTGGATGAATTTGTGGGGCAAGAGGAAGTTGTCGGAAATGGAAAATTGCTGCGGCGGGCAATTGAGGCCGACCAGCTTTCATCGCTGATTTTGTGGGGGCCGCCGGGAACAGGCAAAACAACCCTTGCTTCCGTGATTGCCCATTCGACCAAGCGTCATTTTGCGACTCTTAACGCCGTCACAGACGGGGTGCAAAAATTGCGGGACGTGATTGTCGAAGCCAAAGATCAACTCGGCATGTATGGCAAGGGAACGGTGCTGTTCATCGATGAAATCCACCGATGGAACAAAGCGCAGCAGGACGGATTACTGCCATTTGTCGAAGATGGCACAGTGGTCTTGATTGGTTCAACAACTGAAAATCCTTTTTTTACGCTGGTGAATGCCCTGCTCTCCCGTTCACGGGTCATCCGGCTGAAGGCGCTAGAAGCGGAGGACATCAAAACATTGCTGCGACGTGCCATTACGGATAAGAATCGCGGTTACGGCAATTTGCTGCTCGATGTTTCCGACGAAGCACTTGACCATTGGGCGGACATTGCTGATGGCGATGCGCGGTCTGCCCTGAATGCGCTGGAATTGGCGGTCAAAACCACCCAACCGGACAAAAACGGACGGATTCAGATTGATATTGAGGCCGCACAGGAAAGTATTCAACGGCGGGTGGTGCGCTACGACAGGGGTGGCGATGAACATTACGATACCATCAGCGCGTTCATTAAAAGTTTGCGCGGGTCGGATGTGGACGCGGCGCTGTACTGGATGGCGAAAATGTTGACGGCGGGCGAAGACCCCCGTTTTATCTTCCGCCGTCTGTTGATTTTGTGCAGCGAGGACATCGGGATGGCTGACCCCAACGCCCTCATGTTCGTCAATGCGGCGGCAGAAGCCTTTGAGCGCGTCGGGATGCCCGAAGGCAATTATTTCCTCTCGCACGCTTGCATTTATTGTGCCACTGCGCCGAAAAGTAACAGCGCGGGTGCGATTTTTAAGGCACTGGCGCATATCGAGGAACACGGCCCGAAGGATGTCCCCTCCCATTTGCGGGATAAATCGTCAAATTTCAAAGGCGAGACCCGCGAACATTTTAAAGAAGCCATGGGCGGGTTTGAAAAATACCAGTATCCGCATGATTTCCCGAACGCATGGGTTGACCAACCGTATTTGCCGGAGGGGGTTGAACCACCCCATTGGTATCAACCGACGCAGCACGGCAAAGAAGCAGCGATTAGCGAGGACTGGCAGAAACGGCGAAGGTGAGTTTTAGGAAAAATTGGATGAGGATGCTCAATGGATAAATTAACGCTGCGGGCTTTGAAGCAATATCTCAAGCAACGTTCACAAGAAGAACTTATCGCTGATATTGCAGACCTATTTACCCGCTTGGATGCTGTGAAGGACTACTATCAACTGCGGCTAGCGGAAAAACCAAGCGCGGAATTGTTGGATAAATATAAAGCTCGGATTAAAGATGAGTTTTTCCCTGTACGCGGTTTTGGAGAAGCCCGCCTTTCCATAGCCAAAAAGCCGATTAGCGAATATGCCAAAATTTCAAATTCTCAAGTGGGTTTGATTGATTTAATGTTGTACTATGTCGAAATGGGAGTCCGATTTACCCTGACTTATGGCGACATAGATGAGCCGTTTTACATGAGCATGGAAAGTATGTATCAACGAGCGCTGAAGGCGATTGTAGCAGCCAATTTGAAAGATGATTTTGAAACACGCTGCTATAAAATTGTGACCGACACACATCAAATTGGGTGGGGATTTCATGATATGTTGAGTGATATGTATGATAAGGTTTATTCAAAATAGAGCTATTCAAATTGGACACGCTTTTTAATCTCTGGGTGATTTGTGTGCATGTATTTTTTATTTTGCTCAGTGTCTTTGCAAGGGATGCTCTGTGGGAACTCCACCAAATTTTTCACAGAATAGGCAGAGCTAGGCGCGAAAGGACAAAAGCCGAAGATAGGCTGATAACATTTGGAACGGTGGTAGCAATAGTCAGCCTTTTGATTTTTCTAATGCAACTTCTCCGGTAAGTACGGCGGACGCGATATATCACGTCCCTACCCAATACCAAAATTCTCCTTTTATGCTTACAATCTCTCTACAGTCTGTGATTTTTGTCACAAGGAATAAGCATGAATTTACTGGTTCGACTGATTCAACGGCATGTCAGCCGTCGGCGCTTTCAAAGTGTGTTGTTTGTGGTGGGGGTGGCGTTGGGAGTCGCGGTGGGGGTCGCCATTGACCTTGCGAATGCGTCCGCCAGCCGCGCCTTTAATTTGAGTACCGAGAGTTTGACAGGCACAACGACGCATCAAATTGCTGGCGGGCCGGGTGGTCTACCGGAGGATTTATATCCACAGGTGCGGGATGAATTGGGCATCGCGGCCAGTGCGCCAGTGGTGGAAGCGTATGTGCGGGCAAAAACATTGGGCGATCAACCCTTACGGATGCTCGGTGTGGATTTTTTCGCGGAAAACCCCTTCCGTAATTATCTGGAAGCCACACGCGGGAGCAGCCAACAGGACACAAGTCAATTTATCACGATGTTCACGGCGAAAAATCCGGTGGTGATTAGTGAAAATATGGCGCAGCGCTTTGACGTGGCGGAAGGCGATACGATTGTTCTGAGTATCAACGCGGTGGAGGTCGAGGCAACAGTGGTGGGGCTGCTGCAACCGAATGATACGTTCACGCAGCAGGTGCTGGACGATTTGATTTTAACCAATCTCAGCACGGCGCAAAATTTGCTTGGCCTGCCGGAAACAATTAGCCGCATTGATTTAATTTTGCCAGAGGACACCGATTTAGCCGCGATTCGGGCAATTTTGCCTGCGGGGGCATCACTGACTACGCCAATTGATGAAAGCAGCGCGTTGAGCCAGATGACCGATGCGTTTGAATTGAATTTGCAGGCCTTGAGTTTGCTGGCGCTGGTGGTGGGGGTATTCCTGATTTATAACACGGTGTCGTTTAGTGTGGTGCAGCGCCGACCTGTCATCGGGATTTTGCGCTCCTTAGGGACGACACGCCGTCAGATTTTTGTGATGGTGGTGGGCGAGGCCTTTTTGCTCGGTTCCATCGGAACATTTTTGGGGTTGGGTCTGGGCTATGTGATGGGACAGGGGACAGTTCGCGCCATCAGCCAGACAATTAGCGATTTGTATTTTCGGGTTAATGTGCAGGAGGTGGCGCTCGACCCGATTGTTTTTCTCAAAGGAGCAGTCATTGGCGTGGGAGCAAGTCTGTTAGCGGCAATTGTGCCAGCGCTAGATGCAACCAATACCGTGCCTGCCGGAGCGGTGCGCCGTTCGGATGTGGAACAACGGGCGCAAAAACTCCTGCCTTTTCTCACCTTCGCGGGGGTGGTGCTGATTCTGATGGGATTTTTGCTGCTGCAAATTTCAGATAACAGCGTGGTGGGGAGTTTTGCGGCACTGTTTTCGGTGATTATCGGCTGTGCGTTTTTTACCCCCTTAGCACTGATTGTAGGAATGCACCTGCTGCGGCCTGTTGCGGGTCAGATTTTCGGGGTGGTGGGTCGAATGGCAACACGGGCAGTATTGCGATCCATCAGCCGCACGTCGATCGCAGTTGCCGCGTTGACTCTGGCAGTGAGTGTGATTGTCGGTGTGGGGGTGATGATCGGCAGTTTTCGGAATACCGTCGCCGATTGGCTGGAAAATACCATCGGGGCGGATGTGTTTATTTCGCCACCGTCTGTCACCGCCACGCAAATTGAGGCCAATGTTGACCCCGCCGTAATTGCTCAGCTCGAAGCGGTAGAAGGGGTTGACCGTGTGGCGGTGGTACGTTCGGCGGAGGTGGTTGCCCCCGATTATCCCGATTTACCCCCCGTGAATCTGGCTGCGATTAACGAAGATATTTCGGGAGGAAAACGACGATTCGCCTGGAACAATGCGCCGAGTGGGGATTATCGGGCAGCGCTCAAAAATGGCAATGTGATTGTGACCGAACCCTTTGCGTTTTTGCGAAATATCACGGAGGAAAATAATCAGATTACCCTGCGGACAGACAAAGGCGAACAGACCTTTACCGTTATCGGAGTGTATTATGATTATGGGGATGTACAGGGAACGCTACTGATGGATTTAGCCGTATACCGTTCCTCTTTTAACGACCCCTACTTAACCTCGATGGCGCTGTATGTGGAAGAGGGCGTGAATATCAGTGAGGTGATTGATACCCTGCGGACAGAAACGCTGGTGGGGATGGATTTGGAAATTCAGAGCAACCGCGAACTGCGCGAAGGAGCGCTGGAAATTTTTGACCGCACGTTTGCCATTACCTATGCGCTGCAAATTCTGGCGGTGATTGTGGCGTTCATCGGGATTTTGAGTGCGCTGTTATCACTACAATTAGAACATCGGCGCGAGTATGGCATTATGCGGGCGAACGGGATGACTCCGAGTCAACTACGGTTATTTACGCTGGTGCAGACCGGCTTAATGGGGGTGGTATCGGGATTGTTGTCCATTCCAGTGGGGATGGTGCTAGCGGTGATTCTGATTTATGTGATTAATGTGCGTTCGTTTGGCTGGTCAATGGAAATTTCGCCCGTGCCGCGTGAATTTATTCAGGCGATGGCGGTGGCGGTGCTGGCTTCGTTGGCGGCGGGCATTTACCCCGCGTGGCATTTGAGTCGGATTGTGACGACGGATGCGATTCGCGGAGAATAAATTCGGGCAAGGGGGACAGTCCCCTTGTCCGTTAGGCGATTAAAATGAGGCCAACAGACAGTTCAATCACGAAAAGCACCCCAAAAGAACGGTCTAAGAGGTCGGTGCTTTCCATGAGAATTTGCAAAAGGCGTGTGCCTGCTGCAAAAAGATAGCCAATTCCCAACAGTTGATAGGCAGCGGAGTCATTGAGCAGAATCGCCGCTGCCCCGAATCCGATAAAAAAACCGCCAAAGGCAATCCGAAATTCAGCCCGTCCGCGTGGGGAAGTGAAGCGGAAGCCACTTGCGTTCGCCAGTTGTTCGGGCTGGACGATGCTGTAAACTCCGAAAGCGATATTCACAAGGGCAGCGATGAGTTTGAGAATTTCGAGCATCATACATTCCTTGTATTAGCGGACGGCATATATGCTGTAGTCAAAATTAGCATAATTCAAAATGGTGGACAAGCGGCGGTTGGGCAAAAAAGCCGCCGACTACCCCGCGCCACTTTGGAAATTTGTCACTTTCACGGAAGTTGACCATGTGTGCTTCCAGCGTTTCCCATTGGATCATCAGCAAATAGCGCGTGGGGGCTTCAAGACTGCGGCGAAGTTCATAGGAAATGAATCCGTCCGTGAGGCTGACAATCTCCGCCATCCCCTGTTTAACAGCAGCTTCAAAAGCGGTCTGGTTGCCTTCAGCAATAAAAATTTCGGCGACTTCTAAAATCATACGTTTTCTCCTGCCCAATCAGTCTGGGCAATCGCTTGAATAAGCAAGGGGTGAATGGGTTGGCTGCTGGCAACCGACCCGCGATTGTTGGTGAGCAGTTCGCCTGTGAAAAAGTCAAGTGGTTTGCCTGCAAAATCCGTGATGACTCCACCCGCTTCTTGGACGATAATCGCACCGGCGGCATGATCCCAGACCCGTTCATGAAAACCGGGTTCCGGCACAATCCGCATAAAACTCGTCACCCGTCCAGCCGCCACCAGCCCATACTTGGCCTGACTGTCCAAACGGGTAATTTGCTTAACAGCAAGCGGAACATTTTCGACAATTTGATGAAAGAGCGCTTCATTATTGTGGGCGCTTTCGTAGCTGGTAGCAACATGAAATTCGTGGGTGCTTTGTGACACGGACAGACGCACGATTTCACCGCCATTCAAAGGTTCACGGTAAGCGCCTTCGCCACGAATGGCATAAAACAAAATGCCGACACCGCTTTGTTCGCCGGGATGCTCAAGATCCAAATTTGGGCAGGCCAGCACCCCTAGGGCAAGACCCTCGGCATCTTTGAGGGCAATGGCAATCGCATAAGCCCGTTTACCGAGAAATCCTTTTGTGCCATCAATCGGGTCAATAATCCATGTGCGGCCTGATGTCCCCCCTGTATCATCCAATAACGTATTGATGTCCGCTTCAGTGAGGTTTTTGGCAAGGGCTTGACTCACAAAACGGGTCACTTGCTGGCGTTGTGCATCGGTCAGCACACGGGAAAATTCACTGCCGTGTTCTTCGCCCATCACTTCATCCTCAGGAAAAGCGGCTTTAAGGGTAGCATTGATGATGGCTTGGGAGGCGTAATCAGCCACAGTAACAGGTTCGCGTCCGGCTTTGGCAGCCGCTTGAATCAAGGTTTCATAGACGGTCATACAAACAGAGGCGGCTAAACGCGCCGCAGTCTGGGCGGTATGGAGTTCGGGAGATTGAAGGTTCATTCAGTCTATCTCATCAAATAACAGTGGGATTGTCGCCAATTGGCAAAAATGAGTCAAGGTAGGGATTAGGACAATTGTTTCAATTTTTGTTATAATTCCAGTCTATTTAAGGACTGTGTGTGGATAAACCTCTTTCCGAAATTTCTCCTGAAGTTTTGTGGGTAGCGCTGTGCCTTGTCCCGCGTATTGGTGGACGCACCTTGAGCAGCCTCTTAGAAGCCTATGGCACGCCCAAAGCAATTTTAGAAGCCTCGCACGCATCGCTAGAAACCGTGCCGCGCATCGGGCCAAAAACGATTGAAGCTATCGGACAAATTGACCTGAGCGAAGTTGAGCAGCAAGTTGAAGCATGGAAAGCCGATGGCATAACATTGCTGACTTGGCAACACCCGCTTTACCCTGAACCCCTGTTGGCGCTGCATGACCGTCCTCCTTTGCTATTTGCGCGAGGGGTGCTGGTGCAAAATTGGCAAAAAGTGGTCGCCATTGTGGGAACGCGCCATCCCAGCGTTGAATCCGTAACCTTGGCAGAAACGCTGGGGCGAGAATTGGCGCGGCGTGGCTGGCTCATTTCGAGTGGGCTGGCACGCGGCATTGATGCGGCAGCGCATCGGGGCGCACTGCAAACGGGGTCAACCGTGGCATTTCTGGGCAGCGGCGTGAGCAATATACAACCGCCCAGCAATCGCGGGTTGGCACTGCGGCTCATGGAAGTCGGGGCGATTTATGCGGAAGTGTCGCCGGAATTTGTGCCATCCCCGGCGAGTTTGATGGCGCGTAACCGTCTGATTAGCGGGCTTGCCAAAGCGACGATTGTGATTCAGGCGGAGGCGCAGTGTGGCAGCATGGAAGCAGCCCGCAAGGCATGGCGACAACAGCGCACCGTTTTAACCGTCGACGCGAATTTTGCGGGAAATCGAGATTTGCTGCGAATGGAAGCCCTGCCGATTGCGCCCAGAGGGGTGGATTGGGATGATTTGGCTGCCCAACTTGATAATCTGCCAGATGTGCCACGCCAACTCAGTTTTTTTGATTGAATTATTAGCCGATGACAGGTGCTTCATCTACTAACTAATTGAGATTGTACAACTTTTCCTATAGCGAGAATGAATGCTGAAATTCTTGTAGTTTATACGTGATTCACGTATAATCATAGGATGCACACTATTGTTGAAACTCCTATCTTCATTCGCAGCGCAAAAAATGTAGGTGCTAGTGATGAAGAATTAGATGCTATCAAATTGTTCCTAGCACAAAATCCAGAAGCTGGAGAGGAGATACGCGGAACCGGCGGAGCAAGAAAATTGAGATTTGCTGCAAGAGGTAAGGGTAAAAGCGGTGGCTATCGCGTAATTACATTTTATAGCGGGGAAACTATTCCAGTATTTTTACTTGATATTTATGCTAAAGGTGAAAAAGTGGATTTAACACAACACGAAAAAAATCTACTCAAAAAACTGCTGATGGATTTAGTAGAAACTTACACGAGAAAAGACGATGAGTGAAGCTGGAAAACGATTAATTGAAAGTGTCCAACAGGCGATTGAGTTTGCTCAAGGAACCGCTAATCCAGAGGAATATCGGATTCATATTCCAGAAGAAATTAACGTCAAAAAAATCCGCGAATCGATGAAGATGACACAAGCGGAGTTTGCAGAACACTTCGGGTTTAGTATGCGTACCTTGCAAGAATGGGAGCAGGGACGGAGTGTGCCGCGTGGAGTTGCCAAAAACTTTTTGATTTTGTTACAGCGAGAACCCGACATGGTACGTAAGGTTCTAACAAGTGTTTCTGCCGGAAATTAACTCGGTTCTCCGACAGGCAGCAGGACATGAAACGCGGAACCGGGATGTTTTTCGGTATCAAAACCCTCACTTTCCACCCAGATAAGGCCGTTGTGTGCTTCCACAATGCCGCGTGCAATGGCTAAACCGAGTCCCGGCCCGCCACCCATATACGCCGTTTTGCTGGACGAATGGAGACTGACATCCCCCCCTTGATAGAATTTTTCAAAAATATGCTGCATGGCCTCCGCTTTAATACCGACTCCCGTATCTTTAATGACCACTTCAATCCCATGCCCGATTCGTGAGTCGTGAACTTCGCGGGTCGAAACATAAATTGTGCCACCGTCGGGGGTATATTTGATGGCATTGGAAACCAACTGCATAAACAATTTATTCATCAATGTGGGATCGGCATGAATGAATGGCACCGACATGGGGTCATGTTTTTGCTCAATTTTAATTTTGCGTTCCCGAATCGCATCCAGATAGGTATTGATGGCATCATTAGCGATGAGTTTGGGCAGTACCGGAATTTTGGAAACCTTGAGAATCTGGCTGTCGATTTTGCTCACATCTAACATCGCGTTGACCACATCCAACATGCGGGCGATGCCATCTTGCAGCCCTTTAACCACCTGCTGTAAGTCGTCATCGTCCTGCTGCGCCAACGCAATGACTTTGCCATAGCCTTTAATGACAGTGAGTGGAGTCCGCAGTTCATGGGCAGCGACTTCGATAAAGTCGAGTTTGGCTTTGTCCAATTTTTGCAGCGATTCAAAGGTTTTACGGAGTTCCTCGAACTGCATCTGGTCATTCTGGCGTAAGCGTTCAATGGTGGTGCGTACCATCGCCAGCGCCATGCTGGGACTCGCGCTGAGGAGCTGCAAAAAATTCTCCCGATTCATTTCCAAAACAGTGGTTTGTCGGGTAGTGCGGACGGTTGCGCCGCGTGGGGTATCGCTAATCAAGCCCATTTCGCCAAAAAAATTACCTGCGTCGCTAAAGCGCATGTGCCGTTCTGCTTTAGAAAATTCTAGCCACTTGAGGATCTCGACCTGCCCTTCGACAATAAAATAAAATGTATCTTCAACGTCTCCTTCGCGGCACAACACCGTTCCGGCTGGATAGGTGGACTCGTGGACATGCCGCAAAACTTCGTGGGCAAGCACATCGGTGAGTCCGGGAAAGGTTTGTTGCAGCAAGGCGGCGCGATCCATCAGTATCTCCAAATTGATTAACCTACACTATTGTATAGAGATAGGCGAAAGCCATGCAAGCGAACAGGCTTTGCACTTTTCTAAATCTCGGCAAAGCGACTACAATGCTAAAGTCAATCAAAGCATGGGTAGGAAATAGCGGATGAAACGGCGTAATCTGGTTGCGTTGGTCGGATGGATGTTTTTTATGGCAGCCTGTGGGGGGGATGAAGTCGTGCTGCCTACAGAAATCGCGCTTCTGACCCCCTCGGCAACGGAAACCTCGCCACCAACAGAAACCCCTCTGCCTACCGCAACCAACAGCCCAACTGCGACGATGATTCCTACTGAAACTCCGACTCACACCCCGACGAATACCCCCTCGGCAACCTCATCACCCACCAATACCCATACACTCACCCTATCTCCAACTCCGACCATCACCCCAACCCTGACCCCTTCGCTCACAGCAACACCGGATAAACTGGTCGCGGTGGTCGATACCGAAGGACTCAATGTGCGGAATGGGCCGGGCGAAAATTACGATGTGATTGCCTTTGTGGAACAAGGAAGCGAACTCCCCGTAGTGGGGACAAGCCGCGAAAATTTCTGGCTCTTGGTGCAGTATCAGGGAACATCGACAGGCTGGGTCTACACAGAATTTGTGAATTTGGTCGGGTCGCAGGACACAGTGCCAGTGCTTGAGCCAACTTCCCTGCCCGAAACCGTGCGTTTGCAAGGCATTACCTATATGCGCCAGCAATTTAACAATTGTTCCCCAACTGCGCTGACGATGGCACTCACATATTATGGGGGGCCTGCCGATGCCAGTCCACCCACCGCCTATTTACGGCCTTCGCCCGATGATGATGTGAGCGTGGATATTGCCGAAATGACCGCCTACGTAAATGAGGAATTTGGGAACGGGGTGCGGGCAGTCTGGCGGATGGGCGGAACATGGACGGTGATTCGCCAGTTAATTGCCGCTGGATTCCCCGTGATTATTGAAACCAGTGTACAAGTCACCGGACGCGGTGCAGGGTGGGCGGGTCACAATCGCGTGGTGATGGGCTACGATGGCGAAACCATTTTGACCTATGACAGTTATCTCGGTAGCGGCAACGGCGAAGGCTACCGCATGAATCAGGATGTGCTGGACGAACTCTGGCGGCAGCAAAATCGCAATTTTATGGTGGTCTACCCGATTGAGCGTGAGGAAGAAGTTGCCTATATCATGGGCGAAATGTGGTTGATCCCCAGCAGCATCGAACGCGCCCATCAAATTGCCATCGCGGAAGTCGCCGCCAAATCCAACGACCCCTTCGCCTATTTTAATCTGGGGGCAACCTATGTCGCGCTGGGGCAATATGAAGATGCTGCCGCCGCCTTTGACGAAGCCTTGAATCTGGGGGTTCCCTTCCGCATCTACTGGTACAGCTTTGGTTTGTTCGAGGCATACTATCAGGTTGGGCGTTACAATGAACTCATTGATGTGGCACGCCGCACTTTGAATAATATGGGCGGACAAGCAGCCGAAGAGTTGTATTATTGGTTGGGAATGGGCTACGCCGGACGCGGGGAATATGACCGTGCTATCGGGCAATTACAAAACGCGCTGAATTTTAATCCGCGTTACACCCCGGCGGTGGATGCACTGGATGCCATTCAAACCGGCACCTACATCCCGCCCGTTTAGGAGGCAGTATGGCAATTTACAGTAGAAAAAATTTATACAATGGAATCAATGCTCACCTGCAAAGTTATTTCCAGAATGTGACCGGTTGGAAAAGTTTCCACAGTCGCTATATCAATTTTTTACTCAATGAAATTTTAGAATTGCTGCCAAGCGGTTATCTCGCCGATATAGAGACTTCACTACAAATCAGCGAATACCATCCCGATACAGGTGAAAAAATCCGACGACCAGAGCCGGACATCACGCTCTATAGGAAACAATCACCCCCTAGCCCTACCTTTGGCTCAAGTTTGATGCAAATTACGCTTGAACTCCCTTTGGAAGAAACACTCGAATTAGATGAAGATTTGTATTTACCCTCCCTGATGATTTACAAAACCACCTCACTGGAAAATGAAACACTTGGCGAGCCTGTCACAAGAATTGAGGTGCTTTCCCCCACCAATAAGCCTCCCGGAGATGGGTATTTACAGTACAACGAAAAACGCAAAACAGGGCTAAAAAGCGGTGTATCGCTGGTAGAAATTGACTTTTTGCATGAAACGGATTCGCCCATCAAAAAAGTTCCCAGCTATCGTCGTCAGCATCCCCATGCCTTTCCCTATTCTATTGCCGTCAGTAATCCTCACCCAACCTTGACAGAAGGCGTTGCTCAAATTATCGGTTTTCATGTCGATACGCCGATTTTACCGATTGCGATTCCACTCGCAGCCCTTGATGCGATTGTGGTAGATTTTGGCAAGGTGTATGACCTGACCTATGAAAGCAACGAGGCCTACAGTGTGCCGGTAGATTACGAACAACTGCCCCACAATCTTGACTCCTATAGCGACGAGGACAAAACCCGCATTCAAGTGGTGATGGCACGGGTCAAACAATCGCAAACTTCGTAGGTCAGATTCCGCCCTATCACTGCGTCTATACAAGCAGTGACTGATAGGAAAAATTCAATGACTGATAAAGTAAAAGTGGAAGTAAAAAATGGAATGCACTTGCTGGCACACAGCACCGGATTTTCGGGTGAAATTCCCCTCGACTCGGATGAATCCGTGGGCGGTCAAGGCAAAGGCCATCGCCCCCTAGAAATGCTGCTAGTGGGGCTGGGCGGCTGCATGACCATGGATGCCATTAGCATCCTACGCAAGAAAAAACAAGAATTTTCTGAATTTTACGTCGAACTAGACACGGAACGCGCCGCAGATCATCCCAAGACATTCACCAAAATTAATCTCCACTTCACCGTCAAAGGGACGAATGTCACCGAAGAAGCCGTTGCCCGTTCACTGGAACTTTCGTACACCAAATACTGCCCTGCCAGCGCGATGCTCAGCAAAGCGTCGGAAATTAGCTATACCTACGAAGTGATTCACGACGTTCCCGAAGCGGTTTAGTTGGTGCTGTGTCCGGCAAGTTCTTTCGTAGGGGCGGGTTCTAAAGCGGTGAAACCCCTGTAACCTGCCCTCTAAACCAATTGACCGACAGCACTTAATAACTCACCTTACGCAATGCGGGAAAATCCCCACCCTCCATCCCTCCCCAAAGCATTGGGGAGGGAAGCCGAAGGTAGGGTGGGGTCAAAAAATGTACCCAAAACGCGATTCTGCGTAATGTGAGTTAATAAGTCTGCAAGTCCGGCGGCAAATGCTCCGTGCGGTCATGAAAACCAAGCGTCATTTTGCCGTTGTCGTAGACAAAATGAGACAGCCCGGTGTGATGAATAAAGGTGGTGGTGTGGCTGGTGCCAAGTTTTAACACCGCCGCCACCATCACATCAAACAACCCGCCATGCACCACCCAGACAACGGTTTGCCCGTAATAGGCATCGGCGGTTTCGGCAAGGCAATTTTTAACACGGGTGCAAAAATTCCCCCAACTCTCCCGTTTTGCGCCGTTGGGATTGTCTAAATCACCGGGATTTCCGTGAGCATCCCAGCCAGTATATTCCCGCAAACGTACATCCACTTTTAATGAAACCGGGATGGTATTATCCAGCACCAGCGCGGTTTCCCATGCCCGCCGCATATCGCTGGTGAAAATGGCTTTGCAAACCAGATTTTTTTTAACCCATTCCGCCAGCAAAGCGGCCTGCTGCTGTCCGATGTCCGAAAGTCCCGGATTCACCCCCGCCGCAGGCTGCCCATGCCGCACCAGATAGAGATTGAGTTCAGTCAACCTGCACCTGAAGTTCATAGTTATTAACGATGGATTCACGCATTTCGTCGTCCAGCTTAAACAATTGCAGCACCAGATGATATTCCATCGGGATGGGGCGTAACGCGGGGATCGTGATGTCACCGAGAGATAATTTCTGGAAGGGGGGAACATTAATTCCGTTAAATGTTTTGCCCCAGTGGTGCATAAATGTTCGCTGGTCTTTACTTTCTGAACTCGGAATCCACGCCGTCATCGAAATTTTGAGCGTCCAGTTCTGAAGTTCGGACTCGGTGTCGTTAATGACCATCATAGGAAAGGTCATCGGTTGGTCAGTCGGCAAATTGGCAACCCAATCCAAGGGCAAAAGCGCCACAGGCAACACCGGACGCAGCGCATTTTTAAGGGCATGATACCCTGCCTTAGGCCGCCGCCAGTAATCTACCACGCTCCATGTGATGCTCGGCCAAGGGTCAGTGAACATGAACTGAAAGAGGCCATGCACATCGTCCCGCGAACGGTAAATTTCTGTGCCATATTTCAAAATTTGGGCTTGGTAGCGCTGGCTGGTCGCTATGAAATCTTCGAGACCTTCCCCCCAAGACAATCCCGCCAATTCAAAAGTTTCCTTGTGCTGAAAATTATGAAATTCCCAGATTTGTCGTGCTTCTGGCGTGTTATAAAACAAGGCGGATTCAGGGAGCATTTCTTTCAGGCTTTCCAGATTGGGCAAGGCTTGTGCGCCATACTCGGTTGGCAGGGGTTTGCCCGGTGCATCCTGATAATCCTGCCAGCGCCCGAAGTACCAGCCCGGATAAACATGCCCATCGCCTGTGCCGCTGTTTTCATGCACATAGCGGTTGGGGTCAAGGGCGCGGACATGTGCTGCCAGCTTTTTATCGAGGTCATAGTTGTGGTGCGGATTGTGCGTTTCGCCATATTTTTCCGCCATCCACTGGGCATCCCATGGCGATTCGTTGTGCATACACCACACCGCAATACAGGGGTGATGCCCCAATTGGCGTACCATTTCGGTAGCCTGTTTGAGCGCTTCCTCATGAAATTCAGGGGCATCGGTGTACCCCCATTGAAGCGGAAAATCTTGCCAGACAGTCATATCCATTTCATCACAGACTGTATAAAAAATATCTGGCAATACATGGGCATGAACCCGCACCGCGTTGATATGCGCTTCTTGCATGAGCTTCAGATCGCGCTCAAAATCTTCGCGGGTCAGGCTGGCAAGATATTGGGAAGGTAAATAATTCGTCCCACGCGGAAAAAATGGTTTGCCCGCTTTGTGCCATTTCAAGGTTGGCACATCCACCGTTGCACGCGGCGATACCAACGGCAAATACCAATCATCCGCTTGGGGAGCATTTTCACAGGGGTAAGGCCGCAACACCACCGACTGCCAGATGCCGCCGGTGTTTTGACTCTGCCCCTCGCTGCTCCATGCCCCACCGGGTCGGCAGTCATGGTGATTCAAAATGCCTTTAATCAACTTTTTGCGGAATGACCAGCCGTTTTTGCCGATTTCCTCAAACGGACTGTTAACCCGCACCGCCAGCACATTTTTTTCCATTTGTACGGCAGCCGTGACCTCAAAACGAAATTTGCCAAAGTAGCCCGTGTGATGTCCGATGTACGTCCCATTCAGCCAGACATCACAGGCGTAATCGACCCCGCCAAATTCCAACCACCACGCCGAACATTCATCATTGGGTGGCATCTCAAATTCACGCCGAAACCAGACCACCCCGTGATGATCTAACCCGTGTGTGTACCAGTTGGCGGGAATTTCCATCTGCTGCCATGCGCTTGTGTCAAGCGAAGAATCACTGTACAACGTAGTGTCATTCGCGCTAACAGGCAAATAGCTCCATAATTTATTGAGAAAGAGTGTATCCATATGAGTTTTTCACAATGCAAACTATATCCCAACCCATTGTACCCTATGAATCTATTATAATGGCAGCATAAACTCGCGTTATTAATATAGAGCAACCGATTTCAATGGAAATTCGCCCATATCACCCAGATGATGATCCTCTGCTTATTGCTCTTGAGCGCCAATCCCCCAGAGGATTCCCCGACCCCTTTGTGCATTTTCGCCGCAAGTTCATTGACCGTGCCAATCTCTACAAAAATGCCCTTACCCTGGTGGCAATTTTGGACGGGCAGCTGGTGGGTGTGACCAGTATTATCACCCGCAATACGTACATCGGAGGCGAACCCGCCCAGATTGCTTATAGCTTTGATACACGGGTACATCCCAAACATCGGCGAACAGGGATTGGTCACGCGATGGTCGAGGAAAAACTGAAATGGGCGAAAACACAGGGGGCATTAGGGGTCTACAGCCTGATTGTGACCACCAACCAAGCCTCGTTAGGGATGGTCGCCAAATCCGGCTATCAAAAAATTCGCTTAGTCCTGTACTTTGAATTTTTGCCACTGCCCTTGTTTGAATTTTTGCCGTATCAGGTGGATTGCCACGAAAAGTTGAATGAAGAAGAAAACCGCGATATTCACTGGTATTATGGACACCGTGACCTATATACCCCCCATATAACCGAGCGCGTCAAACACCTTGATTTTCAGCGCTGGACAGCCAAAGACGAAAACGACGAACGCGCCGGAATTAGCCTGTACAACCAATCGCTGATTTTTTCTCAGATCTCGGCGGATGCTCCGTGGCCTCGCACCGAGGCGGATATTGCCCGGTTAGGGAGAAATTTACGCTTGTTTGACCCCACCGGCATCGATAAACCCAAGTTGCTGAAATCCGTGTTCGACAGCTTGCGGGATGATGCTTCCACGCAAAATATCAACAAAATGACCATGTTGTTTGACAAAGCCGAAACCATCCCGCGCTTTATCATGGAGGCAGCCTCGCATGAAATTGATTATTGGCTGACCTTCAAACCTTTTTTTCAAGATGCCATGCCCAATTGGAGTGATTACGTCTATCTCGACCCAAGAGATTTGTGATACAGTAGCGTGCAGCAGTCACCTATTCTTCCTGATTGCTGAATACGAAAAGCGGAGTTTACATGTCGTATCGTGCAATGCAATTGGCGTGGCCTGCCGATTGGCATATTCTTTTTGACCGGATTGCCCCGCTTGTTTTGGAAATTGGCTTTGGTCATGCCGATTTTTTAATGGACTATGCCTGCCGTCACCCCGAATGGAACATCGTTGGGATTGAACGCGCCCATAGTCCAATGGAATGGGCAGAAAAAAAACTCAAAAAAAATCCCCTGCCCAATGTGCGGTTGGTCTATGGCGATGCGCTGATGGCGCTGTACTGCTTGTTCCCACCAGAATCCCTGCACGAAGTGCATATTAATTTTTCTGACCCGTGGCCTAAACGCCGTCATGTGGAACGCCGTTTGATAGACACAGGGTTAATCGGGGTGCTGGTCAGCCGTTTGACCCCCGAAGGCACATTTTATATTGCGACAGACATCACCGATTATGCCGAACAGAT
The DNA here is from genome assembly GCA_964639245.1 of uncultured Anaerolineae bacterium. Lineage (GTDB taxonomy): Bacteria > Chloroflexota > Anaerolineae > Aggregatilineales > J027 > SB15. The sequence goes on along the minus strand of CAZXCU010000002.1, from coordinate 411,512 downwards.
TCAAGAAGCGCAGACTCACATCACAGGGATTGAAAATTGCTACGCACCCCTGCCCTACCACACGGAACGCGATCATTCCCCCATCGTTACCCATTATGAACAAAAAGCCATCGACGCTGGCAGACCGCGCTATTATTTTCACTGGCGGCGCACAGGCGCACCTGTCCCACAACCCGAACCGATAGGAGTTGAATTAGATATGCCAAATATTGCGGTGTCTTTGCCTTTGAGCATCGATGAAATCGCGGAAAAGTTCGAGACCGGACGGGTCTACCAGAATCAAGGGCGGGTCGTGAAATTTTTAAATGCCTTCCGTCAGATGGGATTCCCCAAAGTCACGCTGGATACCCATATTGAAGAACCACTTTTCACCCAACGACTGATGATCGGGATACGGGAACGTACCCCGCATGATTTTTTGATTACCTTTGAGCCGATTGGTTTCCCGCGTGTGACTCCCGGTTTGCATGACGCGGTGTATTATGCGGCACAGCAAGTCGCAGGGTTGCATCCAGAGGGTAAAATCACGGATGCTAAAGTGCAAAAGCCAAAGTAGGGGTTAGGTTTTAGGAATTAGGGGTTAGGCAAAAATCTATGTATTTCAAATTTTCATTATTCGATTTTAATCAAACTGTATCCTACCTTTAACCATTTATTTATGGCCCAAATCAAAAGCGCCTCCCCTGCGGAAGACGCTTTTTTCCTAATACCTAAAGCCTAAAACCTAACCGCTAATGGCTTTGCCACCGTTGACTGGAATCCGAATGGGTTGGGCTTCCGGTTTCTTGGGCAGGGTCAGGGTCAACACGCCGTTTTCAAAGGAGGCTTCGACCTTTTCGGCATCAATGGCTTCAGAGAGACGAAGCTGGCGCTGGTACGATCCCTGATAGCGTTCCCGATAGGTGAAATTGGCCTGTTCCTGTGTTTCGTTGCTGGAAACTTCGGTGGAAATGGTCAACACACCGTCTTTAATTTCGATGTTGACATTTTCCGGCGCAACCCCCGGCAAATCCAAGCGGGCCACAATATCGTTTTCCCGTTCAATGACATCCAACGCGGGGCGGGCAAAGGGACGAGCTGACCCCCCATTTTGGGCTTCAGCAAACATCCGGTCAAAGGCACGGCGCAGTTCCATCGCTTCACGGACAGGATCCCAACGGACAATACGGTTCATTTTCTCTCATCCTTTCGCTGTTTTTTATGAGTTTTCAGTATGCCCTTATTATTCATGACCGATATAAAAATTTCGTCGGAGCAAAATAAAATTTGTATCGAAAATTCGTAAACGTTTCATCAGCAATTTTCATCTGTTTCTCATGGCTTGCGAGTACAGTACATCCCTAAAAAGGATACGCTTATGGAATCGATGAATCCCGCCCGTGTTTCCCACATCCCCGCACCGCAGCGCGTGGTGGCGCTGGTCAATCCCGCCTCCGGTCAACAGATGGGCAGCGTGATTGAGGAAAAACTCATCAAGAACCCGCTTGGGATTACAGTGGAAATTGTGGAAACCGTCCCGGATGATATGGAACAGCCGCGTAAGGCTGCACAGCTCGTCAAAGATAGGCAGGCAGACCGCTTTATCATTGTGGGTGGAGATGGCACAGTGTTAACCGGATTAAGCGCGTTGTTGGAACAAAAACTGTCCACCCCGATTGCGATTATTCCCGCCGGAACAGGCAATATTATTTCCTATGGATTGAATCTGCCTTCGCTGGAAGAAACGCTTGACCTTGCCTTATCAGCCGCACGGGTGCATCTGTGGGATGTGGGGCAGTTGCCCAATGAAAATTATTTCTTTGCGCTGCGTGCCTCTGCTGGGTATGAAGCCAGCGCCGTTGCTAGGATGAATCCCGACCAGAAAAGGCCATGGGGGTTGATGTCCTACATTATTCCGGCGGTGCAAGAATTCCTCAATTTTCAGCCGATTCGTTACACCCTGACCATTGATGACCATACCCCTTTTGAAATTGAAGGAATCAACGCATTTGTGGCAGTCGCAGACCGGATTGGCGGGAACATCGAATTGAAATGGAGTGAGGAAATCGCACCGGATGACGGGGTACTGCATGTCGGCGTGTTTCATCCCAAAAAAATCTTACAAAATATTCCGGTTGTTTTGTTCAATGGAACGGTGGATGCTGCTGAAAATTCAGTCAGCCTTTTTCCGGTACAAAAACAGGTCAGCATTGACGCAGACCCGCCCCAGAAAACACAGGTAGATGGAGAATTGATTGGTGAAACCCCCTTGATTGTGCGAAACCGCCCCCGTGCTGTGTCATTTATCATCCCACCGACAACTTAAATTGAAAGCTGTGTATACAAAGTAGGAGACTGGGACATTTACGGAATAGAAATGAGGGGGTATAATCCCGCGACCATTAAATTTTTTTAACGCCATGTACGCACAATCTATGCAACAAACACGCTATCAATATTGCCCTTCCCCCCACCATGTCGTGGCGGTAGTCAATCCCAATTCTGGCATGGGGGGTGGACGAAAAACTCTTAATATCCTCAAACGGGTGAAGTGGCCTGCCCGCTTGACGATTTTTGAAACGCAAGCTGGCACGCTGGAGGTGCAACGAGAGGCGATGGCCTATGCGCGGGCGTGTGGGGCGGACAGGATTCTGGTTTCTGGCGGAGATGGCACCGTGATGGAAGTGCTGACTGCCATGTTGGACACCGGAACACCCATTCCGATGAGTGTTGTACCAGCCGGAACAGGCAATATCGTAGCCAATGACCTTGAACTGCCCCGTCGTGTCTTTGCGGCGGTGCGCCAAGCCTTTAGCGGGGGCAAATTGCACTGGTGGGATGTGGGGCAGCTGCCTGATTCACGTTATTGCTTTGCCTTGCGGGCTTCGGCGGGTGCTGAAGCCAGTGTCCTCAATGTGATGAACGAAGAGGCCAAACGACGCTGGGGCATCATGGCGTATATTTTTCCAGCCATGCGCGAACTGATGCGAACCACCCCCGTTCGTTTTACCCTGACGATTGACGACCAAGAACCCTTTGATGCGTACGGTATTTTGAGTTTTGTGGCGGTGACCAGCCGTATGGTCAGCAATATCAATTTTGTCTGGAGTCGGGATATTCACCCCGATGATGGCATTTTGCATGTGGGGGTTTTTCACCCGCGCCAAGTGTTACAAAATCTTCCCGCCCTGTTCAACCAAGCCGCCATGCAAGCCAAAAATATGGTCAGCATCTATCCGGTGCATCATCAAGTCCGCATCGATTCTTACCCGCCACAGGTAACACAGGTAGACGGCGAACTGCTCGGTAAAACGCCGCTGATTGTCACCAATATTCCCCATGCCGCGCCGTTTGTGACTCCCCTCACCCAGCTTTCTAATTTGCAGCGCACATGGAAATATTATTAACCATCCTCAAAATTGTGCTTAATTGCACAATCCAGTTTCTTGTGCGAATAATCAGATAAATCACACAGGAATATTTCGCCATGAGTCTACAAATTTTTTCACGGAGCGTTGCGATTGATGCTCCGGTAGAAATGTTGTTCCAATATCACGAACGCCCCGGCGCGTTTAACCGTATCAATCCCCCATGGGAACCCGTCGAGCTGATGGAACACACCGGAGGAATCCGCGATGGGGCAAAGGTGGATTTAAAATTTCAAATCGGGCCGGTGCCGTTACGCTGGCGGCTAACCCACCAGAATTACATCGAAAATCAGCAGTTTGAAGATGCCCAGATAAGTGGCCCTTTTGCCCATTGGGTACACCGCCACTTGATGAAACCCAACGGCGCAAACCACAGCACGCTCGAAGACTCCATTGAATACAAACTGCCGCTTGGTATTTTAGGGCAGCTTTTTGGGGGGGCGTTTGCCCGCGCCAAGTTGGAGCGCATGTTCAAATATCGGCATGAAATGACGGTACAGGACATCAACACCTTTCAGCGCTACCCCCCCCAGCCCTTGACTATCGCCATCACCGGCGCAAGCGGGATGATTGGCACGGCACTCAGCGCGTTTTTGAGTCTGGGGGGGCATACCGTCAAACCCCTCGTCCGGTCAAAATCGGCGGCGAAAAATGGTGCGATTTACTGGAATCCTGACGATGGCACGCTTAACCCTGCCGATTTGGAAGGCGTGGACGCGGTGATTCATCTGGCAGGGGAAAATATCGGGGCAAAACGCTGGTCGGACGCGCAGAAAAAGAAAATTCTGGAAAGCCGCCTCAAGGGAACCAAACTTCTTGCCGAAACGCTGGCAAAACTGCAACATAAGCCAAAAGTTTTTATCAGCGTATCTGCCATCGGGATTTACGGCAATCGGGGCAGCGAAACCCTGACGGAAAATCATCCGCACGGCAAGGATTTTCTAGCGCAGGTGTGCGAGGCATGGGAAACAGCCGCAAATCCCGCCCAACAAGCCGGAATTCGCGTGGTGCATCCCCGGTTAGGCATCGTGTTGAGCATGAGAGGCGGAGCGCTACAACGGATGCTGCTGCCCTTTTTGATGGGCGCAGGTGGCACACTCGGCGCGGGCAAACAGTATATGAGCTGGGTCGGGATTGATGATGTCATCGGGGCAATTTACCATTGTTTGCTGACCGATTCGATTGAGGGCGCGGTCAACATCACTGCGCCGAAGCCTGTCACCAACCGCGAATTTACCAGAACGCTGGGCAAGGTTTTGTGGCGACCCACCTTGATTCCGACTCCCAAACCCGCGCTGAAATTGCTATTCGGTGAACTGGCGGAACCCCTTTTGTTTTATAGCCAGAACGTGCAGCCCACCCGGCTAGAAAAAACGGGATATACTTTCCGTTATGCGGATTTAGAGTCGGCGCTGCGGCATGTGCTGGGACGGAAATAACCGATGGATGTCTTGATTGTGGGGGCTGGTATGGCGGGACTTTCCGCCGCGAAAATTTTACAAACGCACGGGAAATCCGTCTTGGTGGTGGATAAAGCACGCGGAGTCGGCGGGCGGATGGCAACCCGTCGGCTTGAAGGCAGCGCGATAGATCATGGCGCACAATATTTCACTGCCCGCGATGCCCGTTTTCAGGCATGGGTCGCAAACTGGCAGGCAGAAAAAGTGGTGCAACCTTGGGCGAAAGGGTTTACCACCGCCGATGGCACGCTCAAAACCAATGACGAATGGCGCTATATTGGCAGCAAGGGCATGACCAGCATCCCGAAATTCATGGCACAGGGCTTGGATATTCACCTGCGCGAGCGCGTCAGCAAACTCGACTGGCAAGGCAAAGGGTGGGAAATTTACACAGAAAATGAACTCGCCTATACTGCCCACGCTGTGATTCTGACCGCGCCCGTTCCCCAGTCTCTCGCCATGCTGGACGCTGGAAATTTTCAACTGCCCGTGGAAATTCGCGCCCAACTCGAAAAAATTGCCTATCAGCCCTGTTTTGCAGTCATGGCGGTGCTGGAACAACCGAGTAAAATCCCCGCACCCGGCGGGCAATGGCTGAGTGGTGAGCCTGTAGCATGGATGGCAGACAACCATCAAAAAGGCATCACCGAAGGCTATGGTGTGACAATTCACGCCGGGCCAGATTTTACCCGTCAGCATTGGGACACCGATAAAAATGAGGTGGCACAGCTGCTTTTGGACGCGGCGGAAGCGTGGTTGGGCAGTCGGGTCATCGCTGTTGATGTACAGCGTTGGCGCTACAGTCAGCCTACCGTGCTACATCCCGATTTTTGCCTTGCGCTGGACTCCCCTGCCCCGTTGATTTTCGCGGGCGATGCGTTTAACGGGTCACGGGTGGAAGGGGCGGCACTTTCCGGCATGGCAGCCGCCGAAGCGCTCCTCAATTTCCGGTGAACCACGCTCCCATTACAAACTTTGTTGAATAGCCGCAATAAGTTTTTGTATGAATGGCTGATAGCCTTCGGTGGGCATTAGCCATTGATATTTATTCAAATCCGCCAGATTACGATTTTGCGACAGCGCCGCGCTAATTTGCGCTTTCACTTTTTCGTCATGGACAAATTCCTCCGGCAGAATCGGGATAAACGATGTGCCGCGTGTGCGACACATCAAGACTTCTTTGGAAATGTATTGGCTTTCCGCAATCTGGGGAGACAAAACCACGATTGCAATTTTGTTTTTAAGATGGCGCTCCATGCGACTCGCCGCCAATCCGCCCCGATGTCGATACCCCGTGTGTGAATAAATGCCGGAATGCCGGCAGCCTGTAAATCATCCACAATGCGCGTCGCAAACTTAGCTTGCTGCCACTTAAACAAGACAAAAACATCATAAGGTGTTTCAGGCGATCTCGGATTTGTGATCGATTGGATGAGACGGTTAATCATGGTAGCACGGTCTTCTTGGAGACCCATTACATTGCCGACATGAAAATCAAGGAAATTGAGGTGTTCAATGCCTGTCGTTTCCTCAAAATCTTTACACAGACTGTACACATTCCTCTGTGAATTTTCTGCATCATGCGGAACGATGATAGGTAACAATTTTTTCCATAGCCGCGTGCAACATAACATTCCAACAAACAAATTTCGCTCTCAAAATATTCTGGAGACAGGCACAAAATTACAAAATCACTGTTTTTGATGCCTTTAAAGATTTCATCCTCCCAACGGGACAAAGGCGGAATATTGTTTTTATCAATCCATGTGCTAAAACCGGCTTTGGCAAGGGCTTGTTCAAGGACATCAGCAAATTCTTTCTGCCCATCGATATTACGGTAGGAAATCATGACCTGTGTCATAAAAGCCTCGTATTTAAGGTCTATGCTACAAAAACCAGCATAACAAAGATTTCATCACAAAGCAATCAAGCCGCTAGCCGTATCTTTTGGCATGTTTATCCCCTGCGTTTGTACAGATTTAACCCTGATTACTCGTTGAGTAAATGAGCCAAAGTGAACCGTCCTCACCCCCCGGCCCCCTCTCCACTGCGTAGCGATGGGGAGCAAAAACGGCCTCTTGAAGCCCTTCTCCATGCAATGGGGTGGGGGTGGGGACTAGCAATCATGGTAGATTTAGGTAAAAAAGTGACATTCTTCACTAGGGCAAATTCCAAAGAATCCCTATGCTACCTATTAATAACACACAGGAAGAAGGTCTCTATGGTCATGAAACCCACCGACATCCATCAGATTCTGGTTTTTCACGATTTGCCACCGCATATTGTCCGCCCTTTAAGTGACATTGCCACGCCGCAAACAGTCAAAGCACGCCAGGTGTTGTTTCATCAAGGCGATGCCGCGTCCCACCTATATTTTGTTCAAAAAGGCTGTTTACGATTGATTGAACATACCCCGATGGGACAGGATGTAAGTTTACATTTTTTCGGAGAGGGTGATTTACTCGGTTTACAAGCACTGATTGACGACGGCATTTTTCCCGGCAGAGTCGAAGCCATCGCCCTAAGTAATGTTATCCGTTTCAACGGGCAAGACTTCGTTTTGCTCATGCAACAATATCCTGAGTTATCCAAAACCGTCGTCCATCTGCTTATTCAGCGCTTGCACCTTGCCCATCAGCGCATCCGCGAACTGACCACCGAACGGGTAGAAAAACGACTGGCGCGGACTCTGCTTCGGTATAGTGAGCGATTTGGGGTCACAACCCACGAAGGGGTAGAAATCGGTTTACGCCAGCAGGATTTGGCTGAATTTATCGGCACAACCATTGAAACCGTCAGCCGCACCCTCACCCAGTGGGAAAAAGAGGCACTTCTGGCCTGTGGTCGCCAGCGCATTGTCATTAAGAACGTAGGCGAACTGTCACAATTCATACAACTTACTTGATGTAGCTCAAAGAACACCCCATTTCTTCTGGTTATGCTTAACAATGTGTAAGAGGAGAAAGGTGAGGGATGCTTCAATTTGCAAGCAAAAGGCGTGGATTGATTCTACTGCTGCTTGGGGGTGTTCTGTTTGGGTTAAGTTTGTTCACTTTCACCTATGCGGAAGGAACATCTTATTTTTCCAACGACCCCGAGTCCTGTGTCAATTGCCATGTGATGCGCGACCAGTACGAAAGCTGGAATCATTCCAGCCACAAAGAAGTGGCGGTCTGCAACGACTGTCACACCCCCCACGACAATCTGGTATCCAAATACTTTGTCAAAGGGCGCAACGGGTTTAATCACAGCGTCGCATTTACGTTCGGCACGTATGAAGACAACATCCGCATTAAAGACTTCAATGCCGAAGTCGTTCAAAATAACTGTATTGAATGTCATGAAACCTTCGTCAGCCAGATTGCCTCCCATGACGGCGAGGAAGTCAGTTGCGTGGTGTGTCATGGCAATGTTGGGCATCGGAAAAACTAGGGGAAACTATGCAAAAGGTACTTTCAAGAAGCAATCTGATTTACGGGGCGGCGTTTGTCATCATCGTGGGTTTAACGATGGTCGTCGCAGCGCTGTTGATCAACATTAATGACAAAAAAGATGAAGAATCGGAATATCCGTTAAAGGTCGTGGAAATCGCGGAAGATGAAATTGACCCCGCCGTGTGGGGACAAAATTTCCCATACCAATATGACCGTTTTAACATGACCAGCCAGAATTATGGCGAAACCAAATATGGCGGGTCTGAACCCTATAGCAAATTGGAACGCTACCCGGCAATGGTGCGCTTGTGGGCGGGTTATGCCTTTAGCGTTGACCACAACGAAGAACGCGGTCACTTTTACGCCCAAACCGACCAAGAAGACACCGAACGAGTCAAGGTCAAAGACCAACCCGGCGCGTGTATCAACTGCCATGCCGCCGAAGCGCCCGGTTTGATTGCCGAAATGGGCTGGGAAGAATTCAACCATACCCCGTTTAATGATCTTGTCGGCGATTTGCATTTCGGGTCATCGTGTTCGGACTGTCACGACCCCGAAACCATGGAACTACGGATTACCCGTCCGGCATTTGTGAATGCGATGGATGTCCGCGGAATTGATGTTGAAAACGCCACCCGTCAGGAAATGCGATCCTATGTGTGCGCCCAGTGCCATGTTGAATATTACTTTGCGGGCGAAGACAAAGTGCTGACCTTCCCATGGAAAAATGGCCTTTCGATTGACAATATCGAACAATATTACACCGATGTTGAATTCACCGACTGGACTCACGCCGAAACCGGTGCGCCGATGATCAAAATTCAGCACCCCGAATTTGAAATGTGGAGCAGCGGGATTCATGCGCGTTCGGGTGTGTCCTGTGCGGACTGCCACATGCCCTATATCCGTCAGGGCAGCGTGAAAATTTCCGACCACTGGCTGCGGAGTCCATTGGAAAATGTCAATGCAGCGTGCCAGACCTGCCACCGTTGGTCAGAAGAAGAATTGACCAACCGTGTCTATACCATTCAAGATACCACCGCCGGATTGCTGCGGGACAGCGAAGAAGCCCTGCTGGATGCCATTGATACGATTGTGGCAGCCAAAAACGCGGGTGCTACCGACGAAGAACTCACCAATGCGTTGCAACTACACCGTTCCGCCCAACTGCGCTGGGATTTTGTTTCGTCGGAAAACAGTACCGGTTTCCACAGCCCACAAGAATCAGCGCGGGTGCTGGCAAATTGCATTGATTTAGCGCGGCAATCGGAATTGGAAGCCTTTGCGGTGCTGCTGAAATATGACCCCACCGCCACCCTACCTTCTCAAGCCGAGGCAGAAGAAACGGGTCGATAAAAGAAGACCATGTAATGAGAACGCCCCACTTAAAGGGGCGTTTTTTATGAACGGCGACGACGCAGCGCCAAGCCATTTAACAAGTCAAAAAACAGCAAGAACAGGGCTTGGAGGAAAATACCCATACTCCAGCCCTGCCAGCGTGGATTTTCGTTGTTACCGAGTTGCAGCCCACCCGCGATATACAGGACATCCAAACCCGCGTTGAACAACAGGAGGCGCTCCAGTGTCAGGGCTTTTTGCTCCAAGTCGGCGGAGGTCAGCTGACCTGTTTGCAATTTTTGGCGGGTCATCCGATTCGTGCGGAGGCCGTTCATCGCCAACAGCCAATCAATTGCGCCCCACCCTAAAAACTGGTCGCCCACCCCTTGAATAGTCTCATCGTGATGACGACGCAGCAGCAAGCCCAACAGCATACTCACCGACCCCCACACAGAAAGAGTCCGTAAAATTTCCACCTCAAAATCAAGATGACCAACCTCAGAGGCGGTTTCTTGGTAAATGACGCGGCTTGGCTCAGCTAGTTTGCTTTGTTCCATCTCTGCAATTCCAAATGCAACATAAGAAATCTAATAAACCACCCGTACCAGTGTTCCCATTGGCGCAAAATCGTAAAACCATTGGGCTTCATCCGAAGGCAAATTGACACATCCGTGACTCATCGGTTGTCCGAAATTGTTATGCCAGTAGGTTCCGTGAATGGCATAGCCCTGATAAAAATACATCACCCAAGGCACACCCGGTAGATAATAGCCCGGCCCGTACATGGTTTGCGAAGGCAGTTTGGAATAAATGTAATAATCGCCCTGTACGGTGGGAGTTCCGGGCAATCCGGTTGAGACAATGACAGACTTAACCGCCCCACCATTTTCATAGGCGGTGATGGTTTGTTTGCTTAATTCGACCAGAATCATTTTGCCGTTGTCAACCACGTTGGTCGGGGCGGGGGCGCTGTAATCAGCAGGCGGGGTGGCAGTAGGGTTGGGGATGGTCAACACCTGTCCGGCAAAAATTGTGTTGGGGTCAGAAATGCCATTGGCGGCAGCAATATCCTGCCAGTTTACCCCGTAGGAACGCGCAATCGAGCCTAAACTTTCATTCGCCTTAACTGTATGCGTGGTCTGGTTAGCGACGGGTTGCACCACCTCGGCGACAGTTTCGACGGGTTGGGTTTCGACCACCGTTTCTGCGACAGGTGCGGCTGTTCCGCCAGAAATAATGAGCGATTGCCCGACAACAATCGTGTTAGGATTGGTAATGCCATTGAGAGAAGCAATCGTAGGCCAATCCACCCCGTACAAGCGCCCGATGCTGGCAAGTGTTTCGCCCTGCTGGACAACATGCGTGGTTTGAGTCGCGGCAGTCTCAGCAACCGTTTCGGTGACGGGTGCGGTTTCAGCGGCAGGTTGTTCTGCGGTAATTGCCACAGATTCCGCCCCACCCCCTACCAGCGCACCGGGAATAATTAAAACCTGTCCCACATACACCAGTGCCGGGTTGGTAATGCCGTTGGCAGCACTCAGTTGGTCAATTGTGATGCCATATTGCAGCGCGATTCGATATAAATTTTCGCCCTGTGCGACTGTATGAGTGACTTGTCCTTCGGGCTGTTGCGCCAGCGCCACACTATGTGCCAGAAATACCATCACCAGAACCAGCAAGATTCGCCGCAGCATAAATTCCATCCTCAATCTGAACTGCCATTAGAGTACACGCAAAATTTATGATGCGCCACAAATTTCTTATCACCCAAACCATTCTCTTGACAGGTACAAGCAGAAACCTTACTATTTGCATGGTTGTGCAAATAGGCAAATACGCAAGGATGCTGTGGTGGGATTTATCGCGCTGGAACAAAGCCTAAAAATTCAATTTCGCTACTCACTGCTGCAAGATTTAACCGCCACACTGGTACTAATTCAGCCTGCACAGCATATGGACGGCTTGGGCGATTGGTTGTATCGCGTGTCGAGTCGGTTACTAGCAGACCCGCCGCCTCATTTTTATGAAACAACCAGCACGCTCTTATTTGCGCCCGCCATTCAGGGCTGGTTATTGAGTCAGCTGCCTTCCGATTCGGCGGTGCATGAAGACATGGACGCGGTGTTGGACTTTTTAGAGGCGCTCCATCCCGATTCAATGCGGGATGCGATTCAAGCCTCGCTGATGGATTTAAGTACCAATTATGATTTACCCGCCCCACCCCGGTTAAGCGATTTCGACGCGCTCAACAGCTATTTACAGCAGGTGCAGGCCAAGCGCGATTTGCTGCATCGGAGTCCCTTGCCCGTGTCAACAGAAACCATCACCCACTATTTGCTCAATCCCGACCTCATCAAACATGGGTTGATTGAAAGCCTGACGGCGCTGTGGAACAAAGGCTATGCCGAAAATTATGCCGATGCAAAACATCGCTGGCAAAACGCGATAGACTATCACCAGCGTCAGCACCACGAAACCGACCTTGCCACAATTTTCCGTGTGGTGACAGGCCGCCCGATTCCGCAGTTTATTCAAAATGCGGGTTACAAGGCCCCGCGCATGGAATGGTTTCCTTCCTGTTATGTAGGAACATATGTCGTTTATAACCATTATGCAGACACACTGCGGATTTCGTTCAATGCCAACCTGACTCCGACTTCCTACGCGGAATCAGATAAATTGGTGGGGTTGTATCCCGCCCTTAAAGCAATGGCTGATGAAAACCGCCTGCATATTCTGGGCTTGGTTGCCAATCAAGAATACAGCGTGGGCGATTTAGCGGAGATTTTAAATCTCTCACAGTCCACTGTCTCACGGCATCTGGCGCTGTTAGCCAAAACCGATCTTGTAAAAGTCCGCCCACAGGGAACTAACCGCTATTTCCGCCTCAACCCCGATGGATTGGGCGATGTTATTGAACGTTTGCAAGCCGCATTGGAGAGATAATGCAATCGCTGAGACAGCAACACGCACTCCGCGCTTTGTGGCGCATGATTGCTTATGGTAATCGGTATAAACGCTATACATTTTTAGGCTTGTTCGGGATTATCGCCGCGCAGGTGCTGGCGGTGTTGATTCCGCAAGTTCTCCGCGAAGTCGTTGACCAAGCCATTGACCGCGCCGATAGAGACTATCTCTTTCAGATGGGGCTGCTGGTCTTTGGGCTGGGGATTTTACGCGGGGTCACAGGTTTTCTGGCCCGTTATTTTGTCGAAGCCGAATCGCATTATGTGGCCTATGACATTCGCAATGAACTCTATGACAAAGTGCAGCGTTTGTCCTTTACCTACCATGACAACGCTAAAACCGGCGAACTCATCACACGCGGGATTAGTGATGTCGATCAGGTGCAGCGTTTTATCGCCTTCGGGTTGCTGGACGGATTGAACACGGTGTTAATTGTCGTGTTTAGCGCGGCGATGATGTTCCTGACCAATCCGCTTTTAACCCTCGCAGCCATGCTCCCGATGATTCCTCTTGCGCTGCGTTCGGTGAAATTTGCCTCGTTTGTGCAAACCGAATGGGACAAGGTGATGAAACACCTCGCCCATCTGGGCAATCAACTGTCCGAGTCGCTCATCGGGGCGGAAGTGGTACGCGCATTTTCCCGTGAAAATTTCGAGATTGACAAATTCGGGGATGAAAATGCCCGTCTCTATGACCAGCAGTTGCGCGTCGTGCGGGCATGGGGATTTTTTATCCCGTTCAGCGCCGTTCTGGTCGCCCTCAGCAGCGTAATTACCCTGATTTTTGGCGGGTGGTTGATTGAGCAGAATTATAGCGGGGTCACGATTGGCGTGATTGTGCAGTTTAATTTTTACATTCTGCTGATGGCGCAACCGCTTCGTCTGGTCGGGTTTGTGATTATGCTCATCAACCAAGCCATTGCCAGCGCGGAACGAGTGTTTGAAATTCTGGATGCCGAAGAAACCATCACCGACAAACCGGATGCCATTGAACTCGCCACCATGCAGGGACAGGTACGGTTTGAAGGGGTCAATTTCCGCTACGATGAAAAACTGCCCTATGCGTTGCGCGACATCCATCTGGAAGCCAAGCCGGGCGAAGTGATTGCCCTGTTAGGCAGAACGGGGTCAGGCAAATCAACGCTGGTCAATTTGATTCCGCGTTTTTATGACGTGACCGAAGGGCGCATTACGATTGATGGATATGATGTGCGCGCTTTAACCAACCATGCCCTGCGAAAAAATATCGGCATTGTGCTGCAAGAATCGCTGCTTTTCTCGGCAACCGTGCGGGAAAATATCGCTTTCGGGCGGCCTGATGCCAGCGAAGACGAAATCATCACGGCGGCAAAGGCTGCCAATGCCCATCCGTTTATTCTGGAACTGCCACACGGCTACGATACGCTGGTGGGCGAACGCGGGGTGACTCTCTCCGGTGGGCAGCGCCAACGGCTTGCGATTGCCCGTGCGCTGGTGATGAATCCCGCAATTCTGATTCTGGATGACTCGACCAGCAGTGTGGACACCGAAACTGAATTTCAAATTCAGCAAGCGCTCCGTCGGCTGATGCACAACCGCACCACATTTATCATCGCGCAGCGTTTGACCTCTGTGCTGCACGCGGATGAAATTCTGGTGCTGGATAAAGGACGGATTGCCGAACGCGGCACCCATGATGAACTATTGGCGCTGAACGGTCTCTACCGGGACATTTACGAATTGCAACTGGCTGACCAGCAGCGCGTTCAGAGGGAAACAGCAGGCGTTCTCAGCGCGGCGGATTAGTGGTTAGGATTTTAGCGGGCGCGATATATCGCATCCCTATGGCAACTTTTGTAGGGACAGCATAATGCAGCTTCACTTTTAAATACGGATATGCAAGGCGGACGCGACTCGTAGAGATCGCGTCCCTACGGGGTGTGTACTGTAGGGACGGCATAGATGCCGTCCATTTTACCCATATCATATCCATCCTATTTTATTAAACTGCATCTGTGTTGTCCGCAGATTCTTATAACCACGAAGCAACGACAAATAACTGAAAACGAAGGATTCGTGATGGCATTACAGGGCGCAGCAGCCGAAAAAGGCAAAGCCTTTGACTGGGAAGTCACCAAACGCTTGGGCGGATACCTCCGACCCTACAAAAAAAATATCATTCTCTCGCTGATTGGCATGGCATTGGCGGTGATTGCAACCGTGGCTGGCCCGCCCATGATTGGCGTGGCGGTGGATGAAGGGCTGCGAAAAGATGATTTTAACCGCGTCATCTATGCCGCCATCGGTTATTTGATTTTGCAAGGACTAGGTTTTGTGGGGTTACGCCTACAAATTTACATTATGGCGATGGCGGGGCAAGGCATCATCCAGACCTTGCGCGATGAAATGTTCGCCCATGTCCAGCGTTTGCCGTTGGCCTTTTTCAGCACCTACGAAACAGGGCGTATCATCGCCCGGATTATCGGGGATGTGAATGTACTGCGGGAAGCGATTTCTTTTGCGGCGGTGGGCGCAATCCGCGATATTTTCATTGTGCTGGGTATGATTTTCATGATGCTGTTGATTGATGTGCAGCTGACAGGCATTTCCATTGCGGTGGTCGTCCTTTTGAGCATCATGGCGAACTACTGGCGGATTTATGCCCGTCAAGCCTATATCAAAGTCCGCGAAACCAATACGGATGTCAACGCCGAACTCGCGGAAAATATTAACGGGATTCGTGTGGTCAAAGCCTATGCCCGCGAACAGTACAATTTGAACCGCTTCAAAAATCAGATTAATCATGGCAACCTTGACGCAAACTTAGAAGCCACCCGCGTGGCCTCCTTTTTTTTCCCCAGCATTGATCTGGTAGGCGGGGTGGCAACAGGGGCATTGATTTATCTGGGAGGGCTGCTGGTGCTGGATAGAGACATCAGCGTAGGGAATCTGATTACCTTTGTGCTGTATGTGGAGCAGTTCTTCTTCCCGATTCGCCAGATTGCCACGCGCTACAACACGTTTCAGGCAACCATGGCGGCAGGCGAAAAAATCTTCTGGCTGCTTGACCAACCCATCACCATTAAAGATAAAGAAAATGCGGCTCCCCTCCCCCAGATTCAGGGTCATGTTCATTTTGAGGATGTCTCTCTCTCCTACTCGCAGGATGATTACGAGGCATTGACACATATCCATTTAAACGTTCCGGCGGGATCAACCGTTGCTTTTGTGGGACATACCGGCGCGGGCAAAACCAGCATGGTCAAATTGGTCAGCCGTTTCTATGACCCCACCGGCGGGCGGGTGCTGGTGGATGGTCACGATTTGCGCGATGTCACACTGGATAGTTTACGCAGTCAGATGGGGGTGGTGTTGCAGCAGCCTTTCCTCTTTGCCGGAACAATTACTGAAAACATTCGCTATGGCAAACTCACGGCCTCTGATGAACAGGTTATTGAAGCTGCCAAAGCGGTGGGCGCACACGATTTTATTATGGCGCTGGAAAAAGGCTATGACTCGCTGGTTGCTGAGGGCGGGGTATCGTTGTCGGTGGGGGAACGTCAACTGCTTTCCTTTGCACGGGCGTTGCTGGCTGACCCACGGATTTTGATTCTGGATGAAGCCACCAGCAGTATCGACACCCGTACCGAACAGGTGATTCAACAGGCATTGAAAAAATTGCTCAAGGGACGCACCAGTTTTGTAATTGCCCACCGCCTGAGTACCATCACTGCCGCCGACCTCATCGTGGTGATGGAACACGGTAAAATTATTGAAATGGGCAACCATCAAGAACTGCTGCGCCAAAAAGGGGCATACTTCCACCTGTACTCGATGACCTACGCTGCCTAGCGGAATTTTCCTCTGGCTTCGCAGTAATTTTCCCCATCACAAAATCTTGTAATGGGGATTTTTTATTTTAATTTCCGACTGCAAACAAGGGCTTTTTAACGTTATTTTCACACCAATCACACAATTGTATATAAATGATAACAAATTCTGCCAGAAACCTTATCCCAACCCGCTATCCAATAAGAGGTCAAGACAAATGTTTCAGGCGTACCTACGGTATAATACGGGAGAAGAAGATGAATCTGCTGCCCAACCATTTTTTAGGAAGGACGACGACCATATGAAACAAAAGCTGTTTCGCTGGTTGCAAACATTCTTAGTTATTATCTCGCTGGCAGGCAATCTACTCCCGAGTGTAGGGACTGTCGCTGCCAGTGCGCCAAGTCGTTCTGATTCGTCAGACGATACAGACAATTTCATCGGGCAACCGCGCCGCGATGGGCCAGAGTCCCCCGCACGCGGGCCGCTTGACTGCTCAGTCGGGTATCTGGTGGCTATGTATCGGCCCGGGGATGCGCCTGACCCCTCCGTTCCGGGAACAACCCCTGTCCCGGTGATTGGGAACTCACCCTTCGATCAAGTCCCCCCGGATGATTACTCCGATTTTCCAGAACCTCCATATGACCCAGATGACCCGAATAGTGCGTGGCAAATCCCCTATGGAGGGCCAAACCCCACAACCCCACCCACCCCCGGCAGTCCCCCCACCGCAGAATTTGACAACCGTTTTGCGCGCTACGGTCAGCCCGGACAACAAGGCCCCTTAAACGATGTGCGGCGCGACCAAAGCACCAACTTTCGGCTGGTGCGTGGCGAAACCGTCAAACTGATGATTTTTATTCGTAACAATACGGCGCGTGCGTGTAGTCCGGCCACCCCCAAAAATGTCTATTTTCGGGGGTTATCCTATGAACTGGTGGATCGCTCCGGCATTATTGCCTCGGGTGCCTTTGGTTCTGACCCCGGCGAATTGCCCGTCACTGATTTTATTGTGGGGCATACCGGGCAACCGATTGGCGCAGACGGGCTGCTTCTCCCGGCTGGAACAGTGTCCAACGTTGATGACAACGATGTTTATGCCTTGATTGATTTTACTGTTCCCGAAACCGCCAACGGGTACATCAACTTCCGTGCCCTTAATCTGGAATTTTGTGTTGGAAGTCCCTGTGCCACCCCCGAAATTTCGGCAGAACCGGACAATTACGTAGCCCTTGTGGGTGGGCCTTTGGCAACAGCCCAGATTGATATTGCTGGCCCCGAAACAGGCCGCAGCATTGGCGAAGATGCCTGGTTCGTCATCGAGCTGACCAACCTGCTTGGGACTGCACCCGGCCTCAAAGATCCAGCCGTCCAAACTGTGTCAGATGCCGGGGGGACATTGGCGGAATGTCGTACCACAGGCGCTGCCCCTGCCGCAGGTCAGGGTTGGTATCGCATCTTTGACACCCCCTTTGTGGATCTTGGCACAGTACCCCTCCCCTTCACGCCCAGCGGCACCCTTTTTGACTATGCTTCTGGTGCGCGGGATGCAGAAGGCACGGGGGTTGCCAACATGAATCTTGTCCAGAACAGCAAAATTTACTGTGCCTTCCGCCGTCAATTGGTGCCTAACCAAGGCGCAAATTTTGTCTTGGATGCCAATCTGGTGGTCACAGGCTATCCTATCTTTCCGGGCGAATCCCCTTTGACTTACACGGTCAATGTCAACAAAACCATTCCCTTAGGGGTGGCGGCCATTCGCGTGGACAAGACCATCATTGGCCCCCTCGTTCAGCCACCTGAAATTGACCCGGTGACAGGCGAACCACGCATTAAAAATGTGGTGAATGTTGGTGAAACTGTGACTTATGAAGTGACGGTGACCAACATCGGCGAAGTGGCGTTAGATACCATTACCCTCAACGACAGCCTCATCGGGCCTTTTGCGTTTAACTCCCCGCCCATTAATCCCGAAGATTCACCCGGTGTATGTACCAATGTTCCCTGTTCGGTCAGCATCAACCTGACCTATGTGGTACTGTT
The DNA here is from genome assembly GCA_964639245.1 of uncultured Anaerolineae bacterium. Taxonomy (GTDB): domain Bacteria; phylum Chloroflexota; class Anaerolineae; order Aggregatilineales; family J027; genus SB15. The sequence goes on along the minus strand of CAZXCU010000002.1, from coordinate 393,054 downwards.
TAGCGACCCCAACCCTATCCAGAATGTGGTTGAAGCACGAGCCGAAATTATTGGCACAAACTTCGGAATCACCGCCCAAGATGTCGCGTCTATTTTGAAGGCAGAATCCGAACTTCAATTGGTGCTGACCACCGCCACCCCGCCCGGTAATGATGGCTTCCAACCCGGCGAAGTCATTACTTACCAGTTGCAATATTGCAACACGGGAACAGCGACTCTGAATTCGGTAGAATTTTTAAGTGGGTATCCCACCCGTTTTGATACCGGCAGCACCGCAGGCACACTCCAGTTTGTCCAGCCCGGCTATCCAATAGTCCGGCAATATCTGGACAACCCACCGATTGTCAGCAATTTTAGTGCGCCCCCCTTCTTGCCCTCGAGTTGTGGGACAATCAACTTTAATTACACCATTCCAAACTATGGCAGTCCGTTGTTCCGTGACCCGATTTTCCAAGACATTCGGATGCGGGCAACGCGCCAAGATAGTTCGGTTATTTTTGGCAATGTGAGCCTCGTCACCCCCTTGACCAACAACAATGTGTCGATTGAGGCTGTGCTGTTTGACCCGGCCACCGGTCAGCCCCGCGCCGATACCACGGTGTTACGCGGCGAAAACTTGATGTTTGACCTTGTAGTCACAAATCTTTCAGCAACACGGCGCTGCAACGTGCAAGTCAACTTCTATCGGCTCAACACCCTGACCGGGGTAGAAACCCTTATCGGAACCGACTTGCCGATGAATTGGCCTGCCGTCGGCAATAATATTTTGGATCGGCTTGTGCAAGCCCCCAACAACGAAGCCACCACCTTGCCCGAAGCAACTGGCGAACGGGATGTCTACCGCCCGCAATTTTTGGTGGATGGTTCAACCACCGACCCGCTAGTGCTGATTTTTGAAGTCAATGCGCGTGAAGACTGCGATGGCGCACCCCCTTCTGACCAATTCATTGCCCGTCAAGCCTTGGTCTTGGATGTCACCGACGTACAGATTGCAACGACTCTTGAGGTTCGCAACCGCACCACCAACGCAAAGGTATTGCAGGGTTTCTATCCGCGAACTTCAGACATCACCGACTATAAAATTTTCTTTGCAGCCACCAATGTCGGCCCCGCCACCATGACCATCAACAAATGGTCATACTGCATCCTCAGCAGCCCCAATTCCGCCGAAAACTGTACCAGCCAGTCCAACGAAATTGATATGCTGGATGGTTCGGATACAACCGGCGCACCCGGCACGCTGTACCCTGACTTTGGGGTTGACCCCAACAACACAGCGACACGGCTTTTCCCCACGTTGCAAAGCCGCGTTGACCAGCGTGCTTTTACCCTTTCTACCGGATTGAACTACCCCAACCCCTTGATTATTCAGGTGGTCATTCGCGGGGTAGATAATCGCGGGAATAACGTGGTCATTCGAGAATCCATCACCCTGCCCTTGATTACAGGCGATTTAAATCTCGCCCTTGTTGGCCCAACCACGCTGGTACGGGGCGATACGGATGTTCCCATTGAATTTGGCTACGCCAACCAACCCACCGGTGGCGAACTGCAAAATATCAAAGTGCTGAACCTGATGGAAGAAGATGACACCAACGGGGTCTCTGTACCACCCGGTTTAGGCTTTGACACGACAAAATATGAACTCTGTAACTACGCACCCGCGCTGGGTGGTGGCACAAATATCGCTTCTATCCCGGCTGGTGACACCTCCGTCAAATCAGGGATTTGCAATTTCACCTTCTCTGAAGGGGTGCCAGTTGAAGGCGGTCTCCTGCGCTTCCGTGCGGCGGTCATTGCCACCGAAGCCAGCACCGGGCAATCCATCACCGATATTCGGGAACTGGAAATCCAAATTGTTCCCCATCTGCTGATGCTGAAAACCGGGTCAAACCAGGCATCAAAAACCGATGTCCTGCCCTACACCCTCATCATCACCAATCAATCGGCATTTCAGACTGTCACCTTCCCACCAGATTCTTTCTCTGATGTGTTTTCGCCCACCCCGGACGGCACGATCTGTGTCATACCCGGCGGCAGCCCCTGCCCCCCCACCTTGTCGAATTTTACAAACCTGAGTCCCTCAGGTGGCAATTTCGTTCTCAGTGAAAACGGGGTAGCGACCTTAAACTACCAAGTAAACCTACCACCTATCGGACAACACACCACCGAAGGCTATTCCAACTTCGCCCAGATTGTGGGCAACCGCGAATCCGATACCCAACAGGTCACAGCCTCGGCAGGTCATACCATTACGCTCACCTGCCCCATTGTGATAGGTGGGTTTTATGATTTGTCGCACCCCGACACCACCACCACCGATGCCATCTTCACGGTTGGGGAAGCCGTGCGGATTATCTACCAATTGACCAATTTGAGTGGCACGGACTTAACCTTTAGCTCATTCCAGGATTTCCGGCTTGAGCTAGATGAAAATAAGGCGATGCAGTTAACCGATATTACTTGGCCTACCCCCACAGTCGGTTTAGTGCCTGCCGGTGGCACGCTGTCCTACTCCTATACCTTGAAAATCCGCCCGACAGACTACCTTGAATTGGTCGGTGAAGGCGAAGCGCCCGCCACTCCCAATAATGGAAATCGGGGTCAACCCATCCTTGGGAATCCAACCGCCAAATGGCGCATTTACTACGAGACCCAATTGTCAGACCCCCCCGGCTCAAAAGCCTGTTATGACAGTGATCCGGCACACTTCTGGGTTCAGCCACAGGATGTGATTAATCCGGTGCAAATTGACAAAACCGCAGACCGGGGGTTGGGCTTTACCGGACAAATCGTGAATTACTCCGTCTCGATCTACAACGTCAGCGAACAGGTGGATATCTTCGTCACCAACGTCGATGACTCGTTGTTAGGGGGTAATATCGCCATGGCATTTCCGGGTGGCACGGGCATCTCTGGCACACTCCCGCTTGATTTACCCTCCAGCCTACCAACAACGGTTAATTCACAAGGGCCGCTCGCCCGCGCCGTAGTAGAAAGCGACCCCAAAGAATTGGTCAACACCGCCACGGTGAATTTCCGCGCTGCGCCGGGCGGCCCGACATGGCTGTATACAGCATTTGAAGATGGCAAAATCATGTCAAACTCGGATTTCGTTCGGCTTTTGACTGAAACACCGCTCAAGCTGAACAAACAGGTACTGGTGCCAACCAATGGCATCGCAGCGCGTGGGGCAACAGTCGAGTATTTGATTACCCTCATCAACGACTCAGCTTTCCCGGTGATCAATACCAGTCTGACCGACTCACGGTTGGCTATTCCCGCCTGTAACCCGCCCACCCTTGTTGAACCGCGCTGCCTGAACAACGCGGACGACTTCACGATGAATCCGGGATCGGCCATCAGCTTAATTTTGAGCTATGTCATTCCCACCGACCCGGATATTGAGCCGGGGCCCTCGGTCAGCAATACAGCCACCGCCGTGGGGACACTGGTAACAGATTCAGGTTCATTTGCCTTGCCACAAATCACGGCGACAGCTTCTGTTAGCTTGACCGCACCCGCCTTGACGATTGTGCCAAGCATTTATGCACCCGGCGACACGACCTGTAGCTTGCAAAAATTGGTGGACATCACCACGCCAGTTGACCGTGACCGCAACAATGATGGCATTCCCGAAGCCACCGTCATCGAACAGCTTTACTATCGGTTCGATATTTTCGTAGGCGGGGGTAAGACCTTTAGGGACATCCAAATTACTGCTAACCTGCAAAATGGGGATGCGACCTTAACCAACAATGCCCAAATCGCATTGGAAAACCATCCGAACATCGGGCTGAATACCAGCCTTGCGGATAACATCAACAATCCGCCCGAAGTGCCAGAGATGACGCTGTGTATTCCCTACACCATCCAGCAGCGTGAACCCGACCCCTTGACTCTGATTGCCAGCCTTGAGGGGAATGATGGCACATCCAACAATATCAGTATTGCCGACCCCCTGCCCGTGGATGTGGGCGACCCGAACGTGTTCATCTCCAAAACAACTGACCGCATTGTGGCATTTCCGGGTCAGGAAGTCACCTACACCATCTTGATCGAAAACAAAAGCGGCTTCCCGCTTGAGATTAATGATGTGTATGACGAGCGACTGGGTGGACAGTTGTTTGAAGGCGACCCGCCCGTACCGTTAAACTTCTGGAAAACAGGCAGTCCGGGTGGCCCACTTTCGACCTCGATTGACTTCACCGCGCCGAACCAAGCAACCGATGGCGGGATTGGCTGGGCATGGCCTAGCACCGTTGGGCGTTTGGAAGCGGGCGAAAGCGTTACCTACATTTATAAAAAGACCATTCTGACCACCGACCCGGATCCTTTGCTCAATCGGGCAGGTGTTCTCGTCACCGTTAAACGGCCTATTGCCGAAGGGGGCGATGTTCAAGCGTCAGATGAAACCATCAACTCGCTGGCGATTACCAATTCGCAATTACGCGTGACCAAGTCAGTTGTGCCTACCGCCACCATTTTGGGCAGCACTGTGCAATATACAGTTTCGGTTGCCAACATTGGCGAAGAACCCGTCTATGACATTCGCCTGTTTGATGACCGCTACGAACTGCAATATGCGGGAGCAACCAAACCGGCCACACCGCTCGAATTGTTCGACGGCGTAAACGGGGTGCAAATTATCGGTGGGGACGACTGTAACGTGCCGGGTCAATTGAATGACCTTGGGCCGTTGGGAGCAAGCTTCCCATGCAGTGGGGATCCCATCATTGCGACCTATACCCTGCCTACCCCGCCCGCCTGTGTGCGCTGGAACGGCTCGGCCTGCGATCCATTTGACACACCCAATGCCGATTTGCTGTTCATTGACCCATTCATCAACACGGCCGTTGCGACAGGCAAAATCGAAGACCCCAACGCGCCCGGCAGCTTTATTGATTTGCTTCCGCCCGGCAGCGACTCCGCGATTGTGGATTTGATTAACCCCGGTCTGCGGATCGAAAAAACCTCAGAAGTCGGGGGGGCATCCATTGGCTCGGATGTGACATACACCGTGCGGATTATCAATACGGGTGATGTCTATGTTCGCATCAACGAAGTCATTGATGTGCCGGACGCAAATATTCCGCAGGGCAGCACCACCACCACCCAACTGCCGATTACTTCGTTGACCTTTGAGGACTGCCCGGTTCCAGATACCGTCCAGACCAACCCATCAGGCGAAACTAATCTGCAAGGCACGCAGCTCGTACCGTTTAGCGTCGGGGGTATCGGTGGCGATCCTGCCAACACACCCATCGAAATAGACAACACAGCGATTTTGCTGCCCGGTTGTTCCGCGCTGGCAACCATCCGTGTGCAAGTGCCGAATCCCTTCCCCAACAACGAATATGTAAACGTTGTGCAGGTCAATGGCGTGGATGGCACAGGGGAAGCCGTCACCGACCTCAGTTCCGCCACGATTGACATTCGTTCGGCAGGTATCGATATCACTAAACGCGCTTGGAGCTGCGACACCGCCCCCGATGGCATCAATACACCGCCCGTGATTGGTGGAACGCAATGTACCATCAATACAGGCTTGGCTTCGGCGCAGCAGTTGACCGTGCAGGATGAAGGCCGCTTCGTTTACTACGAACTTACCCTCGTCAACTCCGGTACGGATGCGTTTAACCGCCTCATCATCCGCGATGAAATGCTGGTCAATGACACACCGATGGTCACACCCGGACAACCCAACGGGGTGCAATATATCGCGTGGAACTGGCGCACCAACGCCCCTCAACTGTATGACTGGGTAAACGGGGTACTGACTCTGACCGACCAAACCCCCAACGCCGCAACCTCCTACACCGCAGGCAATTACCCGGCGGACTGGGGTGATGGCCCCTTTGGCCCGGATGATTTGGCTACGCTGGATAAAGACGAATCGGCGGTGTTTGAACCCGGCGAATTGTTTGAACGTCCTGACCCCGGGCCAGTCAACATTCCGGTCATTACCTATCGTCATACACTGGAACTGCCCCGCGATGAATCGGAAAGAATTACGGGTGGCACAGAACCGATTATTAACTACATTAATCGGGCAACTGTCACAGGTTCAGCCGATGGGGTCACGCCTATCACCAATTCCAGCGACTATCTGCTGCGCGTCCGTCCTGCCCAACTGCGTGTCGAATTAGAAGGGTGCGTGGACGAGGACAACAACCCCGCCACCCCGCACGATTGGAACGGGCCGTGCAATGATATTGCTCAGGTGGAAGATGCGCTGGGGCTACCCCAACCCGCGTACATCTGGTATCGCACCACGCTCACCAACAGTTCCGATACCATCAGTATGCAGGACATCACCGTCACAGATACGGTTCGCGGCAGCATCCCCAGCACCGATTTGTGTTGGGACAGCAACCCCGGCGGCAGTTGGACAACACAGGGAATTCTCCCGCCCAACTCAGCCGTCATTTGTACCTACGTCCGCGATGACAGCTTTACCCCGCTGACTACCTCGGATGACCCGTACATCAACACCGTCACCGCTAACTTCACCATTGGCGGCGCGTCACCCGGCAACCCCGGCACCGATTCAGCGACCATCCGTATCACCCGTGGCGCATTGCTGCTCTCGCTGAACGAATGTACCGATGTCATTCAACGTCCCGGTGGAACCGTGCTGCGTTTGAATGTGCAGGTCGAAAATATCAATCCGACCTCACCTATTACCAATCTGGAAATTTACGTCCCGGACATTAACACGGGTCAGCCAACCCTCGTCCAAGCCCCCCCTGCCCCCACCAGTTTGAATGGTGGGCAACAGGCCAACATTGTGGATGTGCTGGAAATCGAAGTCCCGATTATTGGCCCCGCCACGAATGAATATACGGTTTCGGCCTTCGGGCAGTTCTTGGGCAACGCTGTCACCTCCACCGCAACCTGTACCGTGCAGCGCGTCAATGGCGACCTTGCTGTGACCAAAGAAGTCATTAATCCCGCCACCGGCAACGCGATTGCCCAACCCGGCGATGTCGTGACCTATACGATTACGGTGGAAAATCTGGGCGGGCTGACCATTACCGATCTGGTTGTGACCGACCCGCGCCTGCCTGCGGCTAATCCGGCATGGCCCACTGAATTACAAGGCGGTCAATCTGTTTCGCGCACCTTCGATTACACCGTGCCGGCAGGTGAAGACCCCATTTTGAATACAGTCACAGTACAAGGCACAGCAGGTGTCACGCAGTTAAACGCCCAAGATGAAGCGCAGCTAACCATCGCGGACGGCGATATTGTGGTAACAGCCAGTGCCAATCCGAGTCCAGTTTTTGCGGGTAGCAGCACCACCTTGAGTTACGAACTGTGTAACTTGAGCAGCACCCTCAACTACGAAATTAGCGACTTTAGCGCAGCGATTGTGGGACTCGTGAATCCTGTCACCAGCCCGATTACTGACGCACAAAACAATCCGATTACCGTGCCGTTCGTGCTGAATGGGCTGCAATGTCTGAACGTTATTCAGGTCGTGCCAACCAACGCCGATGACACAGGCGCAACCCTCCGCAGCACCATTTATGCCGAAGGCCAGGACACCTCCTGCGCTCCGGGCTGTGCCAACACCGTTTCGGACAGTCAGAATATCGAAGTGCTGGTGATTGACCCGAATGCCGCGATTGTGGTGCAAATTGATGCGAACCGTCCAACCGTCACCAACGGCGATCAGGTCTTCTTTACTGTCACTGTGACCAACCTGCATCCGACCAACAGTGTGCGACTCGACACCATTGACGATACGCTCGATTTGTTCGATGGCAGCACCGCTTTCGTCAATCAAACGCTACTCGGTGGACAAAGCATCAGTTATACCCATCTGATTGCCTACGATTTCACTGGCACCCCCGACCCGTTGACCAACCAAGTCACGGTGGACTACACGGTGCTTTCCAGCGGCTTGATTGGCGATGCCAGCGATGACATTTCTATTCCCGTGGTTTCGCAGCCCGGCGCAACCCTGATTGTGCAAATCGTTGCACCCCAGACCAGCACACCCGGCGCAGAGCTTACCTACCGTTATGATGTCACCAACATCGGGACAAGCACCGTCAGCGACGGCTATATTGACAGCACCGCCATCACCCCGCCGCCCGGTTGTACGACCATTACACCCAACGATTGGGCAGCCGGAGGTGCCGCAAACCTCATCCCATCGATGCCGATTGGCATGACTCGTTCAGCAACCATTGTGTGCGATGTCTCGCCCGCCTTCCCCATCAACACCGACCTCATTCACACGGTGGAAGTCTATCGCACAGGCGCAGCGCCGACCTTACAGGACAACGACACGCGCAATGTCCGCATCGTCCCGCCGTTGGAAATCGCAGTGGAACAGGTCAATGTGGCGGTTCCCGGTGGTTTTGCCTACTTCCGCTACACACTGGAAAATATCGGCCCGACGGTCTTAAGTGACGTAACCTTAGAATTTGCGTCTACCGACCTGACCACCTGTGATTCCGCACAGACCAGCAGTGCGACCACATGGACAACCAATCCCTTTGGGACAGATACCGCGCTGAACTTGTTCACCACCGGGCAAACCTTTGCTGAAGCCGAAACACTGGTTGCGACGATTGCGTGTTTTGTGCCTGTCACCTTCTTGGATGCCAACCCACCCACCATTCCCGCCCCCTTGCTGGAACGCACCTTTACCCACAGTGGGGATGTCGCAATTTCTTCGGTGGTACAGGACAGCGCCAGCGTACAGGCTCGTGTTATTCAACCAATTGAATTTACGCTCCAACCGCAGAACACGCCTTCCACCGTCACCGAACGGACACAGGGCGCACTTGCCCCCACCTTCCTACGTGCCGAAGACACCACCCGCTTGGTTATTCGTCTGCGGAATGTTGGCCCGCCCGGCTTCAGCGCTGAAGGGGTCAACTACAGCCTCAACTTTGCGGACGAGGGCGCAGCCGTCCCCGGCAGCACCTTGTTCTGCTTGCAACAAACCGTCATCACCTCATGGGGTGGCGCGTTTGCCAACCGTTTGGAGAATCCCGGCGACTACATTGATATTGTCTGCGATTACCGCCCCTTAAAAGCGGATGCCGGGCGCTTCAAAATCTTCACCGCCAGCGTGACGCATGATGTCAATGGCGCGGCGATTACCGTCCCCGTCCTGCCCAATCCTTTGATGCGGGCGCTGGTCGAATATCTGGAACTCGTGGTCACGCTGCAAGGCACCCCCAATACGCAAAATTCGGGGGAAAGCCGTGTGGATGATGGCGACACCGTGCAGTACACCTTGACGTTGCGGAACAACAGCAGCGCCAGTGTCAGCCTGAGCAATTTTGTGCTGACCCAGAGCATTGTTGACCTTGACACGGGTTTGACAGTGGATGGATCGAGCAACTTCCTCACGCCGGGCAATCCCGTCCATACCCTGACGGATTTGTGGAACGCCAACACAAATGCCAACGGCGCACGCTGCCCCGACCCGCTGGCTCCGGGTCAACAATGCGTCATTTCCGGGGCTGTCCCGCTGCATCTCATCCAAACCACCGACATGAATCATGTAGTGGTGGGCGGCGACCCGAACCGCTATGAAGTCCGGGTGGTCGTTGAGGCGAGATCGCAAACGGGTTCTGGCCTCACAGCGACTGGCACGGGCGCATGGAAAACCATTGTCCAACGGCCTGTGGTGCGGATTGGCGGCCCGAACACCTCCACGAACAAAGATCAAGCGGGCAACACATGGATTTATGTCCCGTCCTACATTACGCTCAACCCGAATCCGGGTCAGGTGGGTAAACCCATCCAGATTAGCGTGCAAATTGAAAACGCGGGCTTCAAGAATCTGTTTACCCCGCGCATGACGGGTCAAATTAGCCTGCTGCCCACCGCTTCTGCCGATGGCTACGCGCTGACGGGGGTACGTGCCTACCAGACACCGCCGACCAACTTGAACTTCACCATTACACCGACCACGCTGCGACGCGGCGAAATCACCACCGCAACCGCGACATGGAATGTGGAAGGCATAACCGCGCCCACCACCGTCTATCTGCGCTTGAACTTCCAAGCCGATGTTGAGGGCAGCTATCCCGATTACAACTTTGTCACGCCGCCCATCAGCATCCCGATTGTGGCTGACCCCACCGCCCGTACCACTACCGCCGATGGGACAGCGCTTGACCCGAACGCCACCGAACCCTTGGTCACAAAGACCGCCAGCGTAGAAAGCGCCCAGCCCGGCGAACCCGTCACATGGACGATTACTGTCACCAATGGCAGCACCGCCATCATGCCCAATGTAACGTTGGTTGACGCGGTACCGGGCGATTTGGAACTTATTTCCGCCAGTACCACCGCCGGTGCAAGCATCGTTACGGGCAATCTGGTCGACGTGACCATTGGCGACCTTGACCCCGGTGAAGCGGCAACCCTGACCATCAATACCAACATCGCCCTGACCGCTTCTGTCCCGGGCATCATCACCAATACAGCGGTGGCGCAGCGCGAAGGCGGGACTCAGGTTTCTGCCGAAGCCAGTGTCGGTGTCGGAACAACCTCCGATGCCAACCCTGCCACCGGGATTGGCTTGACCTACTCGACCCCGCCCGTGTTTCAATCGACAGGGTGGGCCAAACGCCTGCCCTTCCTGCTGGCAATCAGCAGCGTGTTCGTCTTTATGATGCTTTTGAATGTGAGTCTCACCAATCGTCAGCGCCTCATTTTGGCGGTGCTGGCAATCGGTGTGGTAGCCCTCTTGATAGGAGGGCTACTCCTCATCTCGTCTGGCGAAGGCGATGAAGAAGCCCCGCCCACCGACGGTACACCTGTTGACGAGGCGCAAATTTTCCCCACCGCTACGCCGCTTCCGAGCGAAACCCCGATTCTGGAGTCGCCTACACCCGAACCCACCGTCCCGCCGGATGCGCTGGCAACTATTCAAGCCTTCCCGCCCACCGCTACGCCGTACATTTTGCCAACCCAAGCCGGGCCACGCCGTTTGTCGATTCCCGCCTTGAATTACAGCATTCCTGTCCCGATTGTGGAACTTCCACTCATCAATCAGGAATGGGATGTCAGCAATCTGGGGCATAACATCGGTTGGCTGGACAAAACCACATGGTTTGACCCGGCGTGGGGCAATACGGTCTTGGTCGGGCATGTTCAACTCTCCAACACCGAACCCGGCCCATTTGAAAATCTGGATACGCTCGTTCCCGGCGATGATATTTATGTGTACGAAGGCGACCTTGTGCGCGAATTTAAAGTCACCGAAATTTTCATTGCGGGAGCCGGCGAAACCGAAGTCACACACCCCACCACCGACCCGATATTGACGCTCATCACCTGCACCAACTGGATTGATTCACGCGGTATCTTCGCGGATAGACTGGTAGTGAAGGCCGTTCCCGCCGAGTCCTATCAAGTGGAAACTGCCGATAGTGGCTCATAACGCATCTCCCAAATAACAGATGAACAGACAGGGGGCTTCAACCCCTTGTTTTTATTTAAGAACCTACCAGCCAATTACAACGCTGACCTGATGCAGTTTAAGAACTCACCTTACGCAATGCGGGAAAATCCCCACCCTCAATCCCGTCAGCAAGCTGCCCTGTTTGTCCCCAAAGCATTGGGGAGGGAAGCCGAAGGCAGGGTGGGGTCAAAAAATATACCCAAAACGCGATTCTGAGTAAGGTGAGTTAATAAAACAAGACGGATAACCAAATGTACGGGCGCGGTCTGTGACCCACCCTCATTCCTTAGCGGGGATGGGTCACAGACCCACCCGTACCCTTAGATACGCAGGCTGAATTACTTGTGAATTTCGCTGTTTCACACTTCATGCTATAACTGTAAAAGAATCAAGATGGGTGTGATGGACGCACGAATCATCTACATTATCTTCATGCTAAATTTAGCCGCCCTCAGTGCGGGGTTGGCCTTTTTTGCATGGAAACGGCGCGAAAAAACCGGCGCGCGTTCTTTTGCGGCCTTGATGCTAGCAACCACCTTGCTTTCGCTCCCCTATGCAGCAGAACTCGCCAGCAGCAACCTTGAGGCGGTTGTTTTCTGGAGCAAACTGGAATATTTTGGGTTGGTCTCACTACCGGTTACATGGCTCATTTTTGCCTTTGAATACACGGGCAATTATCGCTGGCTCAAGCAGCGCAATCTCATCCTCTGGTCGATTATTCCCGCCATCACCTTACTTTTGGCGCTCACGAATGAATCCCATCAACTCATCTGGCAAAAAGTCGCGCTTGATGATCGCCACGGATTCCCCCGTTTTGACCCAACCTACGGTTTTTTCTTCTGGATTTTCATGATTTACACAGCCTTTCTGGTGACGTATGGCAGCCTTGCCCTCCTCAGAAAAGCCCTCATGACATGGAGTGTTTACCGCCGTCAATCCTTGGCGATTATTCTAGGAACAGTGCTGCCCCTCATCGGCAGTTCGATGCTGGTCACAGGCTTAAATCCTTTTCCAATTGCAGACCCATTGCCTATCTTTTTTAATCTGGGGTGCATTTGTTTTGCGTGGGCGGTTTTCCGTCTGAGTATGCTGGATTTTGTGCCAGTTGCCTATGAAGATGTCATCGAATCGCTGCCCGATGGTGTGCTAACGGTGGACATCAACAACCGTGTCACCGCCTACAATTCAGTGATTCGCCCCTTTTTGAGTCGCCTGTCAGCTACAATCATCACCCAGCCGCTTGAAACGGCCTTTGAAGAAAATCACCCCCAATACGGGGAAATTTACCAAGCCAGAGAAGCACGGACTGAAATTGATTTTTCGCCACAAAAAACCATTGAAGTGCGGGTCTCCCCTCTCTACAATCGTCGTAAACAGTTCATGGGACGGCTGCTCCTGTTCCGCGATATTACCAGCCAGAAACACGCCGAAACCTTCCTGAATCAGCGCGTCGAGCAGCTCAACATCCTGCGCCAAGCCTATGAGGAAATCGCCAGCACGCTCAACTTAGATAAAATTTTAGCTTTTTCGCTCGAAGCCGCCGTCCGGCTCAGCAAATCGCAGGCGGGGTATCTGGTCATCCTTGACCAAGATGAACCTAAAATGGCGGTCAGTCATGGCTATAACAACCCAGATGAGGACACCCAAAAGATTATCCTCAAAGCCGACTCCGCCATTCTCAAGCGTGTTACCACCAGTCGTCGTTCCGAAATGATTCTGGATGTATTTCGTGACCGCGATTATTCACCGTTTTTGCTGGATACCAAAGCGAAGATGGTTGTGCCAATGATTTCACAAAATACGCTCATCGGGGTGATGAATCTGGAAACACCTCACGCCAACCATTACACCCAAGATATTTTTGACCTGCTGCAAATCCTTTCCAACCGCATTTCCGCTGCCATCGACAACGCCAACCTACACAATTCCCTGCAAAATCGGCTTGGCGAAGTCCATCATCTCTATCAAAAACTCAGCCATCTGGAACAGCTAAAAACCGACATGATTCGTATGGCAGCCCACGACATCCGCAATCCGTTGGCGGTCATCGCCAATGCGCTGGAAATGATGGAAGATGAGGTTTTTAGTGATGAAATTCGCCAAATTTACCTGACTCCCATGCAAAGTGCTTCGCAACGCATCGAACGCCTCTCCCAGAATATTCTGTCATTGGAGCAAATTGAACAAATGGCGCTGGGGGTCAATATGCAACGCATCAATCTCAGCGACCACGCCCGCCAAGCCGCCCAGGAACAACAACCGCGCGCCGCCCAGAAAACACAGGAAATGATTCAGCTTCTCAACGGCGACAGTGCCTATGTACGCGGGGATGCCACCCAGCTTTACGAAGCGATGAGCAACCTCATCACCAACGCTATTAAATACACCCCCACCGGTGGAAAAATCACCATCCGTTTGTTCCATGAAGGATCAGACATCATTTTCAAAGTTGAAGATACGGGCATGGGGATTTCCGAAGAACATCAGGCGCGGCTGTTTCAACCGTTTTTCCGTGTCAAAACCACCGACACCGCCGAAATTGAAGGCACAGGCTTGGGGCTGCACCTTGTCAAAAATATCGTAGACCGCCACAACGGAAAAATCATCTTCCACAGCCAGCTTGGACAAGGCAGTACATTTGGCTTCCGTCTGCCTACCGCGTAAAATCATCTTAGCTTTCGCTCATTTTCTTCTCATTTGCTTTTTCATCAGGCACGCTAAGATAAATTTTTATAAGGAACATCGCGGGATATGACCGACCAGAACGAAACAACACAGGAAATCGGCTGGCACATCGACAAAGGCCAAGTCCGTGAAAATAATGAGGACAGTCTGGGCGCGGTGAAAGTCAGCCAAGCCAGCGAAGACCTCGCGCAGTCGGTGGGACTCTATGTGGTGGCGGATGGCATGGGCGGGCATAACGCGGGAGAAGTCGCCAGCAAATTAGCCGTGAGAACCGCCATTCGGGAATTTATGGGCGAAATGACCACGCATGACGCGGAGATGCCCGAAAACTACCAGAAATGGCTGCACAGTGCGGTTGCCCTTGCCAACCAGATGGTACACAATCGCGGGCAAGAAACCCGTTCCGACATGGGAACAACCTTGGTGATGGCGGTAGTCGCCGGCAACAACGCCCACATTGTCAATGTAGGCGACAGCCGTGCTTATCTGGTCAATGAAAATGGCATCCGTCAGATTACCAGCGACCATACCTATGTGCAAAAATTAGTCGAAGCCGGGGTCATCACGCCCGAACAGGCCAACAGTCACCCCCACCGCAACATTCTTACACAGGCAATCGGCACCACCGATCAAGTCACCATCGACCTTTACACCGAAAAATTGCAGGAAAATGATTACCTGCTGTTGTGTTCGGATGGCTTGTGGGATGAGCTTACCAACGATGAAATCTGGGGGATTATCATGTCAGCGGACTCGGCCCAATCCGCCTGCCAAGCCCTGATTGATGCCACCAATGCGGCGGGAGGACGTGATAATATTGCGATTGTTTTAGTCAAGCTCAAACACAAGGAAAATTAAGGGCATTTTCCCAAGAGTCTAACGGAATTATAATGTTTACCGCCTTCCTTTATGCGAGAACTATGCTACGCTATTCAAAGCTAGTTAGAAAGGTATCCATCATGGCAATCGAATTTTACGATATTAAGTTAAAGAAGAAGGTCAATCTGGATGAAAAGAACGTGCGTAAAGTAACCTTTACCACGAAAAACAACCAGACCCGTTACGGTTTGCGCGGCACCACCGACGACAGCCGCAAACTGACCAAGTTCGTCAGCAAAGACCAATGGGATAAACTTGATCTTCAGACCGAATAGCCTGATGTGAAATGGCTATAAGACCCGCCCAACAAGCGGGTCTTATTTTTTATTAGACTCTGCTGGGGGACGCACCAGATCAAACACATCGGTTACACGGGTATAGGCTGTTCCCGCTAGACGACCAATCGGCTGCAATTTGCTGAGATCAATTTTGTCCTCGCCCAGCAGCACGGCATCATCAACATGCAGATGCACCACCTGCCCGATGACCACCGCGCCCGACCCCGCCCCACTGCCAATTTCGATAATTTGCTGCACCCGACATTCAAAATGGATCGGGCTTTCTGCCACCCGTGGCGGTTTAACGGCAACCGACGCGGTAGGAGTCACCCCCGCCACGTCAAACTCACTCACCTCGTCGGGATATTCGCCGGAGGTCAAATTCATGGCGTTTGCCAGCGCTTCCGTCACGATATTGACCACAAATTCCCCTGTACTGGCGACGTTATGCAGCGTATTTTTTTTCGATTGACGGGCGCTGCTGTACATCGGGCAAAATAACACGGTGGGCGGGTTGGCACACACCACGTTAAAAAACGAAAAAGGGGCAAGGTTGGCCTGCCCCGCTTCATTGATGCTCGAAATCCAACCAATCGGACGGGGCAACACCGCCCCCGTCAAAATCTTATACACGGCTTGATGCGGCAGGCTGTGGGCGGCAGCTTCCATTTATTCGCCTGTGCCTTCCAACCACGAGTCCATGTAGCCTGTTTTTTCCATTTCCAGCGCATTCACGGTGATATGTAGCGGGCGGAAGGTATCCACCATCACAGCGAGTTCTTCCGTTTTTTCCTTGCCAATTGAGGCTTCGGTTGCGCCGGGTTGCGGGCCGTGCGGCAGGCCACTCGGATGCAGCGTCATATCGTATTTATCAATGCCCTTGCGCGACATGAAATTCCCATCACAGTAATAAATCATTTCATCCGAATTGACGTTGGAATGATTGTACGGCGCGGGAATCCCTTCCGGGTGATAGTCAAACAGGCGTGGCACAAATGAACACACCACAAAATTCCACCCTTCAAAGGTCTGATGCACGGGCGGCGGTTGGTGGATGCGTCCGGTGATGGGTTCAAAATCGTGGATGCTAAAAATATAGGGGTATAAATAGCCATCCCACCCCACCACATCCAACGGATGATGGTCAAGCACATGCCGTGTCATTCTATCGCGTGCCTTGATGCGAACTTCAAATTCGCCGCGTTCGGTATGCACTTCCAGATTTTGCGGCAGGCGGAAATCCCGTTCGCAATACGGCGCATGTTCCAGCAGTTGCCCGACCTTGTTCAGATAGCGTTTCGGGGCATGAATTTCAGAGGGCGCTTCAATCACAAAAAAGCGGGCTTCGTCTTCATTGAGGCTCATCTGCCATGTCGTCCCATAGGGGATGATGATGTAATCGCCCGGCATAAAATCGAGGATGCCAAATTGAGAGCGCAGTTCGCCAATCCCCTCATGCACAAACCAGACTTCATACGCCTGTGCGTTGCGATAAAAATAATCCATGCTGCGCGTAGGGCGGCTGACCCCCAGCGTGACATCGTTGTTGCCCATCAACACCCGCCGCGCCGACACCGCGTCCCCACCTGCCGGAATAGTCTCTGTGGAAAAAGCGCGATGCCGCACCCCGCCAAATTCGGCGTATTCAGGCACAGCTGGGCCTAAATCCTCCACCTTGAGGACTCGCGGGGGCAAAAAATAATGATACAAAATGGATTGGATGCCGGAGAAGCCTTCCAAGCCCATCACTTCTTCCCGATACAGTTCCCCGCTGGGTTTGCGGAACTGGGTATGTCTTTTTTGGGGAATGTCGCCAAGTCGGTAGTAGTACATCCCAAAGTCTCCTTTTATTTGCGTAGATAAATCCACCACTCATTGTCGGATTTTTGTTCCGCGAAATAGGCGATTTGCTGTTTGACCCACACATCATAAAGCGGTTGAGGTTCCCATTTGTGTTTAACCAAAATCACCTCACCCTCCGTGGACTTTTTAATCGCCTGAAAAATCGGGATGATGGGGTCAACATCCAGTCGTTCATCGCTGGCAAGCAAATCCACAATGTGCGCGGGGGAATCCGCCCATACGGGTTTTTCCACCCCATTCGCGGGAATTTCTTCAAAAACACTATTCGCCAATGCAGCACGGTCAAATGGCAACCCCGCAATCGTATGAATCCGTTCCAGAATTTCGGCAATGGGTGTATGCGTCATGCGGGCAATCCGCCCCAAAGTGATGCGCGGCGGCATCACGGTTCGCATCAGGGGGTTGTGCAGCCGTTCAAAATCATGCGGATTCAAACTGACGATATACTCTAACACGTCAGGATGCAGTTTAAGCGCTTTGGAAAGTTTGGTATTGGCATCCACTTCAAGCGGCATAAGCTACCCTATGGTATTTTGCAAAACGCCAAAGCGCTCAATTTCCAATTCCACCACATCGCCGGGTTGCAGCCACGGGCCTTGCCCTTTGGTTAATTCCAACAGGCAGCCTGTCCCCACTGTGCCAGACCCGATGACATCACCGGGGAAAAGTTGAACATCCTGCGAAGCGCGGGCAACAAGTTCGCCAAAAGAATAATGAATATCCTTCCAATTACCCCGCGAACGTTCCTCCCCGTTGACCCGTGCAACCATTGCTAAATCATACACACCCGGACGACCTGTGTGTTTATCCGCCAGCGCTTCTTTGGTAACAATGGCCGGGCCAAGCGACGACGCAAAATCTTTGGCTTTGGCAGGCCCAAGCCCCACCATCACTTCTTGGCGCTGCAAATCCCGCGCCGACCAATCGTTGAAAATGGTGTAGCCAAAAATGTAGTCTTCGGCTTTTTCGGCGGGAATATCCTTGCCGGGTTTGCCGATAATACACGCCACTTCCAATTCATAATCTAACGCCTGACTCGCTTTGGGGTGTGGAATCACTGCGCCCGGCCCGTAGATGGCGGTATGGTTGGAAAAATAAAAAACGGGCATGTCATACCATGCGGCTGGCACTTCCCGTCCACGATTTTCATTGGCGGTTTTGACATGCTGCTCAAACGCATAAAAATCCCGCAATGTGTTCGGGTGAATCGGCGCTTCGAGCAGCACCTGACTCAAGTGATGCACCCGCACAGGTTTGAGGCGGTAGGTCAGGCCGTCAAATTGACCGGCCTCCGCCTGTGCGACCACCCGTCGCACATCGACATCAATCAGCGCTCCCTGACGGATATAGGCATCCAAGCTGGGAATGCTGATAGTAAATTCCAATACTTTCTCACCGACCACCGCCCCCATATAAAAAGGGATTTGTTCCGGTTTGACCTTTTTCAACACAGGATGAGTCGATGGACGAAAACTGATCAGACGCATAATTAGAGGTTGCCCCGTTTTTCTTGTTCGAGTTCAATCGCCTCAAATAATGCCTTAAAATTGCCCTTGCCGAAACCCCTGCTGCCGTGACGCTGGATGATTTCGACAAACATCGTCGGACGGTCTTGGAGGGGTTTGGAGAAAATTTGCAGCAGATAGCCTTCATCGTCACGGTCAACCAGGATGCCCTGTTCCCGAATCGTGTCCATCGACTCTTTGATTTGCCCCACACGGCTCGGTAGCACGTCATAATAGGTATCTGGCACACGCAAAAATTCAATCCCGCGTTCGCGCAGTTCGGCAACTGTTTTCAAAATATCGCCTGTTGCGATGGCGATATGCTGCACACCGGGGGTCAAATAATAATCCAGATATTCTTCAATCTGGCTTTTCTTTTTGCCATCGGCGGGTTCGTTGATGGGGAATTTCACCCGCCCGTTGCCATTTTCCATCACTTTGGACATGAGCGCGGAATATTCGGTGCTGATGTCTTTGTCATCAAAATGCAGCAGTTGGCGGAAACCCATCACATCATGATAGAACTTGACCCACTTATCCATTTTGCCGAGTTCGACATTCCCCACAATGTGGTCAACCGCCGCCAAGCCCACCGATTCTGTCGGATAGGATTTTGACACATAGCCGGGCATGAACACGCCGTTGTAATCGGAACGGTCTACAAAGACGTGCAGCGTATCCCCGTAGGCTTTAATCGCGGAGGTGCGAACAATCCCGTGTTCGTCTTTTTCCTCCCGTGGCAGCCATGCGCTTTCTGCCCCACGTGCAGTGGTTTCACGGTAAGCGGATTCGACATCATCCACCCCCAGCGCGATAACTTTCACCCCATCGCCATGCAGCAGATGATGGGCGGCAATTTCATCGGTGGGACGGTACGCCGCAGACACGACAAAACGAATCGTTCCTGCCTCTAGCACATACGAGGCAAAACGGCGGTTGCCTGTTTCCAGACCCGAATAAGCAATCGGTTGGAAGCCAAAGCCCTTCCACCAGTAATACATGGCCTGTTTTGCGTTACCCACGTAAAAATGAAGATGGTCAATCGACTTAATCTTGAGGAAATCGGCTTCCTCAGTCATTGGACGGGGTTCAATTGTTGCGACCATAACATGCACTCCTCTAAAAACTAGCTGTCAGTCATAATGTATTATCTTTACGACTCCCCTCTCCCATAAGTGGAGAGGGGGTGAGGGAAAACTACCTCTCTGAATTTTTCACGACTTCCGCCAAGCGCCGCACCCCTTCATGGATATTTTCGGGCGTGACATTGCTAAAATTCAGGCGAATCGTATTTTCAAATCCGCCATGCACCGCGAACGCCGCGCCGGGGATATACGCCACCTTCTGTTGAACGGCTTCTTCAAACAAAGTCCATGTGTTCAACCCATCGTCGTGCAGCGTCAACCAGCTAAACAACCCGCCTGTTGGCACTGTCCACGCCGCAATATCGGCAAAATGGGCATCCAGCGCCTCCATGAGCGCCGCACACCGCTCCTGATTCACCCGATTGAGGTTCTCTAAATGCCCCACCAGCAGACCGCGACTCAGAAATTCATGCACCGTCCGTTGAATGAGGGTGGAGGATTCTAAATCCAGCGATTCGCGCAGCACGGTAATTTTGGGAATCAAGGTCGTGGGGGCAACAATCCAGCCAAGACGCATCGCGGGCGCAAGCATTTTGGAAAACGACCCCAGATAAAACACCATGCCCGCTTCATCAAACGCTTTAATCGGTGGCAAAGGACAACCTGCAAATCGCAACGGGGCATAGGGATCATCTTCAATCAGGGGAACATGATATTCGGCGGCAAGGGCGGCGGCTTGAGCGCGTTTTTCTTCGGAGAGACTCACCCCCAACGGATTGTGAAAATCGGGGACAAACACAGCAAATCGGGGTTTGGGGTACTGACGCAGTGCGGCTTCAAAAGCATCCATATCCGCGCCGGTGTCGTAATCGGTGGGAATCGTCCGCACTTCTGCCCCGCGTCCGGCGGTAATTTGTTGAATTCCCGTGAAAACAAGTTCTTCCGTGACCACCGCTTGCCCACTGTCCAAAAACAAACGAGACATCAACGCCAAGCCCTGTTGATTGCCGTTGGTAATGAAAATGTTGTCGGCGGTACAGTCCACCCCCCGTCCGCGCATATACTCGGCAATCCATTCACGTAACGGCATGAACTGTGGGCTGTATTGCAATGCCCGCGCTCCATCCCGACGTAAAACGGTTTGCAGACAATCTTCAAGTTCAGCCACGGGCAGATGTTCACTGGCAGGCAGTCCCCCCGCCAATGAAATGATATCGGGGTTGACCGCCAATTTGAGCAGGTCGCGCATCACGGAACGCTTGAGATAGGTCATCTCACCACTAAAGGAAAAAGAGGCATTGACATCGGCAATCAGCATGACCACACACCTTTATCTATGGGCAACCCCGCCCTACCGCGAGGGTACGGGTTGGGTGGGGGTAACTTCTGTATCTACAACGACAGCACCGTTGTAGACTTTACTTCGGTCAACACAAGGCTGGTGTGAATCCGCGCAATACCGGGAATGGGGGTGAGCTTGTCCATCAAAAATTGCTGCAAACTTTTCTGGTTTTGGACGACCACCTTGAGCAAATAATCATATTCGCCCGTCAGATGGTAACATTCCAGCACTTCGGACATCGCCGCTACACCCTGCCGAAAATTTTCTACATGGTCGGGTTGGTGAACTTGCAAACTCACGCTGATAAAACATAGCATGTCGTAGCCCACACTTGCCCGATTCAGCAGCGCGGCGTAGCGGTCAATGTAGCCCTGCTGTTCCAACCGCTTGATGCGGGTATGAATCGCCGGGGGCGAGAGGTTGACCAGCCGCGATAAGTCCACATGGCTCATCCGCCCATTTTTTTGCAACTCACCCAGAATTGCCCGGTCTAACGCATCTAGCTCACCTAACATGTGTTGTGAATATTCTTTCATTTTTTTACCCATAGGTCAATCAATATTACACAAATTCTGCTAATTATCGAATTTTTCAAAGTGAAAAGCAAATTTCAAAAAATATTTTTAACTCATGAGGATAAAAACAATCTTTTTCGTTTTTATTGGCAGTTCTGAATTTTGTCGAAAGACTTGTGATTAACTATAGTCAAGTATGCTAAAATGAGATAGCCTCTAAGGGAGAGGTACGTGAAGGTTGTAGTTCATGCCAATTGCCGACAAATTGTATATTTTGTTAGTGGAAGACTCCGAAGACGATGCGCTGCTGGTCAAAGACAAAATCGCCTCGGCAGGCTATGAAGCCATCCTTGAAAGGGTGCAAACACGCGAAGGCTTTTTGAATGCCCTTGCCCACGAACCATGGGACATTATCATCTCTGACCACAACCTCCCCACATTTGATTCCCTCTCGGCCTTGAACATCTTAAAACAGGTCAACTTAGATATTCCGTTTATCATCGTCTCCGGTGAAATGAGCGAAGAAGAAGCCGCCCGTGCCATGCAATCCGGGGCCAATGATTTTTTTACCAAACAGCACCTCCAACGTTTGGTGCCAGCCATTGAACGCGAAATTCAAGAGTATCGGGAACGCTACCGCAATTACACGGTTGAAATTGAACGCGAACGTGCCAGCCGCGCCCTTGCAGACAGCCAAACCCGCCTCAAAGCCATTTTTGAATATTCCGAAGATGGCATGATTATCATTGACAATGAAATGCGCTGTGTTGATGTGAATCCCGCAGCCTGCAACATCCTTGAAGCATCGTCTTATGAATTGGTTGGGTTGAATCTTCGCAGCAAATTTATACCCTCACCCGAAAATGGTCAGATGGAAGACCACCGCCAGAATTTCTTAAAAGCCGGCAAAAGCACAGGCGATTATGTATTACGCAGCGCCAACGGGACAGAAAGAATTATTGAATACCGTGCAGTTGCCAACATTACCCATGGCTTGCATCTGGTTGTAATCAATGATGTCACAGAACGCAAGAGACAGGAACAGGAAGTCCGACGCGCCAAAACGCTGCTCGAAACCACCTTCGCGGGGATGAATGAAGTGGTTCTTGTGACCGAACAGCGCAACCGCACCATTTTAATGTGCAACCCGGCGACTGAAAAAACACTCGGTTACACATCTGAGGAACTGGTCGGGCAAACCATCCTGAAATTGCTGATGAATGAAGCCGCCTATCATCATCTCCGCGAACTCGCCAACCCCACCTTAGATGAAGGCCAGTTGTTCCGCATTGAATATCCGCTACGGTGTAAAGATGGCACAATTATTATTACTGAAATGACTCTCACCCCGATTTTTGTGTTGGGGGATGGTTCAGAACGCGGCGCGGTGATTGTCATTCGTGATATTACCGCCCGCAAGGAAATGGAAAACAACGAACGCGAACAGCGCATCCTCACCGAAGCCCTGAGCGATACCATTGCAACCCTCACCAGCACACTCGAACTCCAAGAAGTCATGCAGCGGATTCTGGAAAATGTTGGGCGGGTTGTGCCGCATGAATCCGCCAATATCATGCTCATTGAAGGCAATTCCGCCCGAATTGAATTTATGCAGGGCTATCCAGAGCATATTGTTGAAGCCTTTAAAAATTATCGGTATTCCCTCGAATTACCGAATTTACACGCCATGCTGGCAACAGGCCGTCCTTATCTAATTGCGGACAGCACCACAGACCCGGCATGGATTAAAATACCCAATGCGGAATACATTCGCTCCTACATTGGCGCACCCATTCGCCGTCAAGGGCAGGTTATCGGGTTCATCAATTTAGACAGTACCATTCCCGGATTTTACGCCCCTGCCCATCTTGCCCGTCTCCAAGCCTTCGCTGACCAAGCCGCCATTGCCATCGAAAATGCACAGGTCTATAACACCCTAAGCGAATATGCGAATGAAATGGCAGCGCTCAACCGTGCCACTTCTCACCTCTTCGCCCCATTTTCAACTTCGCAAGGGCTAGAAGAACTCGGCAAACAAGTGGTGGATGCTGTCGTCAAGGCCTTCAATAAAGTCGACTGTGGCATCATGCTCGCCGATTGGGAACATAACGAGTTGATGCGGCTTGCCCGCGCTGGGGATTATCAGGTGCAGGCCAACCAACCCTTGTTTTTGGACGGGCTGGGCCTTGCCCCAGAAGCAGCGCGGCGCGGCGAAATGGTCTATGCCCCCGATACCTTGCGAGACCCACGTTATGTGTTAGGAGAACCCCGTACCCGTTCCGAAATTGTCGTCCCCATTCGTACCGCCCAAAAAGTCATCGGGGTGCTAGATCTTCAGAGCAGCCAATTAAACGCCTTTGGCCCCAACGACCAGCGCATTTTAAAAGCCTTTGCCGAACGGGCTGCCACCGCCCTTGAAAACGCCCTGCTCTATAAAGAAGTTCAAAGTTATGCCAATGAGCTAGAACTGCGTGTTTCTGAACGCACCGCCCAACTGGAACAAGCCAGAGAGCATGTCGAAACCATCCTCAACAGCAGCAGCAACGGCATCATTCTGGCGCACACCGATGGTGTCATCCGCCAGACCAACCCCGCCTTTGACGATATGTTCCGCTATGAAGCAGATGAAGCCTTCGGGAAAGCTCTGACAGAGTTGGTTATCCCGACTCAGGTTGACGCAATTGAATCGGTACTAAGACTGGTGGCAAGCCGCAAAGAAACCACCCGTTTGGAAGTCACCGCCGTTCGTAAAGATGGGATCAAATTTGATGCCGAACTTGCCTTGTCCGTCATCCAAACCCACAAAGCTGGCACCACCGGGATTGTCTGCACCTTCCATGACATCACCTCCCACAAACAAATTCAAGACTATTTACAGGCTTCCCTCGCCCGCGAACGCGAATTGAGCGAACTAAAAAGCCGTTTTGTCTCGATGGTTTCGCATGAATTTCGTACCCCGCTTGCGACCATTCAGGTGACGATTGACAGCCTCGCCAATTATTTTGACAAATTTGACGCGCCCCAGCGTGCCAAACGCTTTGAAAAAATTCGTGGTCAGATTGTCCACATGACCGATCTTCTGGAAGATGCCCTCACGCTGAGTCGGGGCGAAAGCGGCAAACTCCAACTCATCCCGGAATCCATTGATCTCGAAAAGTTCTGCAAAACGGTCATCGAAGAAGTGCAAATGACCATGAATCAGCCCAACCATATTGAACTTACCGCCCTTGTCGAAGACCCTCAATTTCGGGCCGACCCCAAATTACTACGTCAACTCCTCACAAACCTGTTGACCAATGCCATCAAATATTCACCCAATGGAATGCCTATTCAGGTCGAATTAATGTGCAAAAACCAAGAATTGGTACTGGCAGTCCGCGATCATGGCATTGGGATTCCAGAAAAAGACCAGAAACGGTTGTTTGAGGCCTTTCACCGAGCGCGAAATGTTGGCACAATTTCAGGCACCGGGCTTGGCCTGACCATTACAAAACACGTTGTCAACTTGCATGGTGGATCGATTAGTTTTGCCAGCGAAGAAGGTCATGGCACAACTTTTAAGGTTATTATTCCCAGTGTAAAGGAAAAAACACAATGACAAAAATTCTCGTCATTGAAGATGAGCCGGGGTTGAGAGAAGAAATCGTCGATATTCTCGGTTTTGAGGGCTATGAGAGTTTCGGGGCAGAAAATGGCCTTATGGGGGTCACGATGGCGCGGGAGATTAAACCTGACCTCATCGTGAGTGATGTGATGATGCCCCAGATGGATGGCTACGAAGTGCTGTTACAGCTTCGCAGCGACCCCCAAACCTTGATGATTCCCTTTTTGTTCCTGACGGCCAAAGCTGAACGCGCTGATATGCGAAAAGGCATGGTCTTGGGTGCGGACGATTACCTCATCAAGCCCTTTAAACATGAAGAACTGCTCGAAGCCATCCAATCCCGTTTGAACAAGCGACAGAACATCGCCAAACATTACGAAGGACAGGTCGCGGAATTGCGGCAAGCCATCGCCCATACCCTCCCCCATGAACTTCGCACCCCCATCACCGCCATTCTGGGGTATTCGGTGTTCATTTCTGAGGGGGTGGAGATGCTCCCCCGCGAAAAAATCAAAGACATGTCTGAAAGTATCTACAAAGCCGGGCTGCGGCTGCATCGTTTGGTCGAAAATTATCTTTTGTACGCACAGCTTGAGTTCATGGACATCAAATCCGAAAAAATCGCCAGACTTAAGAGATATTACGTTGAAAATCCGACCTACCCGGCTAATCTGGTCACCATGATGGCGATGGACAAAGCCCGTGAATTTGAACGTACTGCCGATTTTGTAATGAATATTGAAGATGTCTCGGTGCAGGTTGCTACGGAAGATGTCAAAAAAATCGCTGAAGAAATTTTGGACAATGCGTTTAAATTCTCCAAAGCTGGTACCCCTGTGCATATGGAGATGATTGCCAACGATAAAGTGTTTGCACTCACGGTGGTGGACAAAGGGCGTGGCATGGCGGCAGAAACAATTGACCGGATTGGCGCATATGTCCAATTTGACCGCAAAATCTATGAGCAGCAAGGTGCGGGCTTGGGCTTGTCCATTGCCAAACGCCTTGCCGAAATTAATGGGGGCTACTTGGAAATCGAAAGCATCCCCGACGAAGGCACAACAGTGCGGTTGATTTTTACGGTGTTAAATTAGCATCACACCTCCCGCTCTAAATCAGTCAGAATGTACGGGCGTGGTCTGTGACCCGCCCCAACTCTGACCTGCTCTGGCTGATAGCTGAACCCCAACGGCTAATCGCTAATCACTACGTTCCCCACCAACAACCGATCCCCTTCCCCGACTCGATAGCGCACACCCGAAACCGGGTCGTACATCCCCACCGCCAGCGTATATGTCCCGGTAGCCAACCCATCCAAGGGCAAAATCACTGTTTCCACAAAGCGCCCCGCGAACCAATTGGCAGGCGGTTGTCCGTTCAAGTACACATCCGTTTGAGCAAGCGGCGGTTGGTTAACATCCCCGTACACATGCACAAAAAATTTACCGTCGTGTGTCAATTTGCCATCGGTCTGCCATGTGACCGTCAAACTGAGCTGGTTCTCTCGGCGCTCAGTTTCCATCTGGACAATTTGAAAGGTGTTTTCAGGGGCAAACGGATCGCGCACCCCTGCCAGAACTTCACCAGCAGGTATCAATGCCTCAGTCGGCACAGCATAAATCCAGTAGTGATAACTCAGATAGGTGTCCGAAGTTTTCAAACAGAATTTTTCCGTCTCCGCTGGCAGCAAAATCGGAATATCCATCCAATAACCCGGCAGCGCTGGCACAACCGCCGTATCCACGGTCTCCCCACAGCCAATTTTTAGCACTGCTGGCGACGCAGCCTCTGCCCGTGCCACAATCACATACTGCTCACCGGCTTCAATCGGGGGCAAGGCAAAATGTTCTTCGCCGTTAATCACCCGCCCTCCGTCCACCATCGTACATGGGTCAGCCGCACAGAAAAAATAAGGCAATTTACGCACGAGGGTGGCAAATCCTTCCACTTTTTGCGGGTTGCGCCATGTATAGGCAAAATCGGCTTCGCTGGTCAAATCCGCCACATTCAGCCGACCCACCAAGCGCCCCTCTGGAATCAGGTTGGGCTGCTGGGCTGGCTCAACCCCCGACCAATCGGCATGGGTGACAACCTGTGTCCCGGTGGCAGAAGCGGCGGTATGCGGTGGCAGGTCAATTTCAAACCGCGCCAGTTCTTCTCCGTACACCCCCGCCTCCACCAGAAAAGGCAACCCCAACACATCCGGGTAAATGGCAAAATAAGCGGGTTGCAACCACGCCAGCCGTTCATAGAGTGTTCCAGCGCCCTGTCGCCATGCTGCCGCGTTGCCTTCGCTGGTCAGCCCCACCACATCCAGCGTCCGACGCTCCCCAAAATACCGCATGATTCCCACATCATGGACGGCAAGCGTGGCATTTTCTGGCACATTTTCCTCGACCCATGCCGCCATTGCCATTTGCTGATTTTTCACCACCCACCCATTATTCAGATAGTAATTGCCAAAAATGAATGTGGTATATAGGGCAAAGGCCAAGAGAAAAATAGCTGCCAATTTTTGCCATCTGTCGCCCGCCCGCTGAACCAATGAATTTTTGAAATTGTCCTCAGGGGATAGCTGTGAAATTCCCCACCCCACAATCGGAAAAACCAGCGCATAGAGGGACAGTTGATAGCGCTTAAAGTGCCATTGGGCGGTATCCAGCGTGGCAATCGTCCCACTCAGAGCCAGCATCCAGAAACCAGCGATGACAGGCAAATTCAGCGTTTTATTTTTCCAGCTTTGCCGCGCCGCTATAAAAATGATAAAAACCACCCCCAAACCCAGCAACGGAAATTGATACCAGCCATCCACCGGTGAATAGCCAGTCAAAAATTCGCGCCAGAGTTTGAGCCACGTTTTGCCAGTTTCCAACAGCCGCGACTCCATCGGTTGGGTCACGTTGTACAGATGCGATTTCGCTTGATTACCCGTCGCCGAAGCACTACCTGTCATCCATAGGTTGACTATCGGCTGAACCAGAATCGCCAGAATCGGCAGCAAAACAAGGGGTTTGCGCCACCTACCCTGCTTTGTGGGGGCAGACACGCCTTCTTGAAAAAAAACCAAAACCGCTAGCGTCACCGCAATGACAGCCCCTTCAGGCCGCACCAGCGCCGCAAAAACCCCTGCCCAGACCCTGTATTTTTGCGTCTGGTAGGCATACAGCCCGAACAGAGTCGCCAGCACAAAGAGGCTAGTTTCCATTCCGCTAAAGGCTGCCCATGAAAACGCGCCTGTAAGGATGAAAATGAATGGTGCAGCATAAGAATAGGTGGATTTTTCAGGGAGAATTTGATGAATCACCCATGCACTGAGCAGCAAACTCACTGCCCCGATGCCCACTGCCCAATATGCCAGCGCCGCGTCCGTCAATCCCAAGCTATAGCCTATCGCCAGCAGAGGGGTATATAAAAAACTGGTTGCACCCGATGTCGGGGAGTCTTGCGGGTTATAATGATAGGCATGTCCGGTTGCCATCTGGCGGGCATATTGAAAATGAATATACGCATCGTCAAGAGGCATCAATAGCTGACCCTCGCCCGCCACCATCCCCAGCGACCCATAAAAAATCGTGATTGCGCCCGCTAACCCGCATAGCAGCGCCCAAAATCGTAGCTTGGAAGTTTTCATAGGCGCAAAACTCTAACACCCCTCTGCCCGCCTGACCAGAGGGGATGTGCTAGAATCCGTTTTGTATCATACGTAGGGGTGGGGACAAGTGAACCTCGATGATCGATTCCCGCCCGGAGCAGCCGTGTTTCAGTTTTTGTGAAATGACTATAGGAAAAGAAAATGCCGCAGGTAATTTATATTCACGGATTTACCTCTCACCCCGGAACCAGCAAAGGCGCATTTTTTAGCCAGAAACTTGCCCAACATGGAATCGAACTCATTTTGCCCGATTTCAACGTCCCAACCTTTGAAACCCTGACCCTCACCGCCCAGATTGAAAAACTCGCCGCTGTGATTCATTCCCTGCCCGATGAACCGGTGTATTTAATCGGGTCAAGCATGGGTGGCGGCGTAACCGTGCATTTTATGAATACCCATTTACCGCCAACCCGTCAGATTGAAAAAATCGTCCTGCTCGCGCCCGCGCTGGATTTCATCGCCAACCGTCAGAAACAACTCGGCACACAGGGATTAAAAGAATGGCAAGCACGGGGTTATTTGCCTGTCCGTCACTATGCCGATGGTCAACTCAAACACCTGCACTATGGGCTGATGGAAGATTTATACAAATACGACTCGTATGCGGTGCGCTACGAAACGCCAACCCTGCTTATTCACGGCAAACAGGATGAATCCGTAGACTATCGCCAGAGCGTTCGTTTTGCTGAAACCCGCCCGCATGTTCGTTTAGAATTGGTCGACTCTGACCATTCGCTGGAAAGCGCTTTTGATCAGATGTGGGCGCTGATTGAACCGTTTTTTATTCCCCGCCAAATACCGTAAACCCAATCACAAATGGGTCGCCAATAAACAGGTCATAATCAGGGATTCGCAGTTCCCATGCGCTAAAGTAACAGCCAAAACGCGGGGAAGCCTGCCCTTCAAAGACAAAGGTAGAGGTTTCGCCTTGTTCTACCGTTTCATTCAAGCGCACATTTTGTAACTGCGGTGATGTGAAGTTGACATTGGTAAAAATGCGGTTGCGGGACGCGCAATTTTCATCCAGCGCAGCCGTATCAATGTCGGCATTATCCACAAAGGAGAGAAAGATCAACCCGGCAGGCCAATCGCAGGTGCTGGTGTTGAGCAGGGTAACTTCAAGTGAAAATTTTTGCTCATTCCGAATCAGGCGTGGGTCGCCAATGCGGTTGACATCTGGCGGAATAGAAATATTCTCCGGTGAAACCACTGAATAGGCCAAATCACAGGCTTCTAATACACGCTGTACATCCAAAGTCGGTGTGATGGCTCGCTGCGTTGCAAAAAAATCGGCCTGTGCCTGCGCTGTCGCTGTGATGGCGGTGGAAGTTGCCGTTAAATTGGGGGTGGGGGTGGGGGTGTGACTCGGTGTGAAAGTGGCGGTTGGGTGCGGCGTTTCTGTCTCCGTGGGGGTGGGGGTCAAAGTCAAGGTGGGCGAAGGAGTCTCCGTCAGGGTAGGAGTCAATGTCGGTGTAGGGGTATCGCTCGGAATCGTTGTATGCGTCGGCGTGAGTACATCGGTGGCAGTTTGCGCGACAGCAACATCTTCTGTCCCTTCTTCCGGGAACAATCCCGCCAACGGGCCTGCCCCGCCCTGCCCCAAAATCAACATGATGACCACCACAAACCCCAGCAGAATCGCCCCCAGCGTTAAAAAGCTAGAAAAAGGCAAGCCCGGCTTTTCGATGACAACCGGTTGGGTAATCGGCTGTGTATTCGGGATGGACGAATCCGGTGGAATTGGCAGTGCGGTTTTTCGCATCGCCGAAGGACGCGGTTCAGGCGGAACTCCCCCCATGATGCCCGTTTCAAGTGCCAGAATCAATTCATCTGCCGATTGAAAGCGCTGGTCGGGGTCTTTTGCCAGCATCTGCACAATAATTGCGTCTACCCATTCCGGCATCGTGGGATTTAATTGATGTGGCGGAACCAACGGATCATTTAAATGTTTAAGGATAATCGCCAACGGGGTATCCGCATCGTAGGGCAGTTCCCCGGTCAGCATTTCGTAAAAAATCACCCCCAGCGAATATAAATCGGCGCGTTCATCGCCCGATTCACCCAAGCCTTGCTCCGGCGACATATACGCGGGTGTGCCAATCATCCCGCCGCTTTGGGTCGCTTGGGCGCTGGTGACAATTTTAGCGATGCCAAAATCTGTTAGCACCACCCGTCCTTCGGCATCAATCATCAGATTCGCCGGTTTGACATCCCGATGCAGCATTTTATTCTTATGGGCATACGCCAAAGCACGGGCGGCTTCCAGAATAATATAGACCGCACGGTCTAATTCAATGCGCTGCCCGCTAGCATGGATTTCTTGCAAAATATCCTTGAGCGTAGAGCCTGTCACATATTCCATGACCATGTAGTAGCTCTCGCCTACTTCGTCAAAGTCAAAGTCAAAAACTTGGACAATGTTGGGGTGACGCAAACGGGCTACATTTTGGGCTTCACGCTCAAAACGCTGTTTAAATTCGGGGTCGTCCGCCAAAAACGGATGCAGCAGTTTGACCGCCACATCACGGTCTAAAGCTGCGTGGTAGGCACGGTAAACCTCCGCCATGCCACCGCGCCCCAATCGATCTTTAACTTCGTATTTACCGAGCCTTTTGCTCACGGGCGGCGTATACCTACTAGAATTGACAGACAGAAGTATAACGGATAGCGCAACATTCCCCAAGATTCTACTAAACCAAATCCTAACAGAAAAGCGAAAATTTCGTTTTTTCTTTATCTTAGACTATGCCAAAAGAGACAATCGTTCTATAGTTAGGCGTGGATAGACCAATTTTAGGGAAATCGTATGCTGGTTCGTGCTTTTCGGCTGACCGATAAATTTAGTAATGCGTTCCTCAAACTCACAATTTATCTGGCAACCGTCCTGCTGGAACGGATTTTAGGGCTGCGGCAAGCACTGGAAGTGACTGTCTCAGCGCTGGTGATGACAGGGGCAAGCGTGGTGACAGGTCTCAGCGTTGGCGCTTATAATTTTGTGACCCGACGGGGTGAAACTGCCGTCCGTGCTGCCGAAGACCGCCGCCGCCGCCTCAATCAATTGATGGTACAGCGTGCTACCGACAACCAACGCGCCCTCGTGGATGCCGGCGGCAAAGTCATTGAAGACCCGATGTTAGCACGCAATCGCACCCTCAGCGCCATGATTGTGGTACTCCTGATTGCCTTGATTTTTTTCCTGTTCCAAGCTTCCAACGATGGCGGTGGGCTGGGTTTTTCCAATAGTGGCTTGGTGATTGCGACCAATCCGCCGTTTGTCGGTAACGCCAGCGTTACCCCCGCCATTCCCGCCCCCTCCCCCACGCCGTTACAGGGCAATTTACCCAGCAACATCACCGGAGCGCTGGTGTTTACAGTGCGGCAAAATGGGCAAGAAGATGTCTGGGCGCTGCCGGTGGGGTCAGCCCAACCGATTCGCCTGACCGACAGCTTAGAAGATGACCGCAACCCGGCTTGGAGTCCCGATGCAAGCAAAGTTGCTTTTTCCAGCCGACGCGATGGCACATGGGATTTGTATATCTTGGATTTGCTTTCGGGGCAAACCACCCGCCTAACCGATTCGCCCGATTACGAAGGGTATCCGACATGGAGTCCTGACGGGGCATTTTTGGCTTACGAAGGCTACAATGCGGAGACGGGCAACATTGATATTTTCCTTGTCAGTACCGATGGGCAGCAGGGCGTGATTCAAGTCACCACCAGCCCTTTCCCCGATTTAGAACCCGCGTGGTCGCCAGAAGGCCGCGAAATAGCTTACGTGGCATGGCGCAACGGCAGCCACGACATCATGCTTTTAGATTTAAACAACCCCTCGGAAGGTTCAGCGATCAATTTGACCAATTCGGCGGACATCCACGAACACCGCCCGCGCTGGAGTCCTGACGGCACACGGATTGCCTACCAAGCCAATGCCGACGGCGTGCAGGGTATTTATATTAAAAATGCGCGTGAGGGAGGCGATGCCCGTCTGGTTGGTCGGGGACAATCTCCCACATGGAATCCGTTGGACGGGTCAAGTTTGTTTTATGCCGTGCCACAGGAGCGCAATTCCGCCATTTATCTCGGTCAAGTCGATGCCTTTGGCGTGGGCGCAAATGCCATTGCCTTTGAAGGGTTGGTCAGCGATTTAGATTGGGCGCAGGCAGACATTACCTATCCCGGTTTTGCCTTGCAAACCCCTGCTCTCTATCAAGAAGCGGTGGAACGGCGCGAAGGCAAAGTGGATTTGCGCCTGCTGAGTGGCGTGGACGCGCCCTATCCCATGTTGAGCGATTCGGTCAACGATTCGTTTGAAGCCATGCGTCAGCGTGTCCGCCAAACCATAGGTATCGATTTATTGAGCGACTTAGAAGATGCCTATTGGCGGATTGACAGCCAGAACGGGCCGCCACGTCTGCCTGAACCGGGACAGGAACGTACCAATTGGCACTACACGGGACGCGCCATCGCCCTAGACCGCACCTTAGCCCTCCTGGGTGACCCACCGATTCTGGTCGTCGTGCGCGAAGAAACCGAACTCGGTACGATGTGGCGGGTGTTTGCACGGGTCGCTGAAAATGCCCAGAATGGCGCATTGGGCGAACCCCTCCGCACCCTCCCATGGGATTTTAATACCCGCAGTCAGGATCCAGTGGCATTTGAGGAAGGCGGGAGTCTGATGGACAGCACACCGCCCGGTTATTACGTGGATTTAACCGAATTATTCAACGATTTCGGGTGGGAACGCCTCCGCGCTGACCGTACATGGCGCACCAATTTTAGCGGGGTTTTGTACTGGGTGTTTGTCAAAGATGAAGGCTTGGCGTGGCAGGACGCAATGCAGCAAATTTACACACCGGACGAATTTAACGCCTTTTTGACGGGTATCACCCCCCTGCCGCCCACCTCGATTCCCAGCGCCACGCCACAGGGCGAAAACAGCCCGCAGAATGGGGATGAACCCACGGAAGAACCCACCGGAGTAGATGAGGTAGGCTAATAAATGCGACGGATTTTAGGTAATCCCAACATACAGGGGTTTTTGGTGGTGAGCATCGTGGTCGCATTGGTGGCGGTGTTCATGGTGAACAAACGTGCGCCGGGGCAGCAGGAATTTTCGCGTCCAGCGCCCGCCGCCACCGCCACCAAAGCCGAACTTGCCGAATGGCAAACCGCCTTACAAGCCCAACTCGACGCGCTGCCCACGCCAACCTTTACCCCGAACATCCCGCCCACAGGTTCACCCACCCCCACCCCGATTATCACTGTGCAGGGCTTCGCGCCCGCCCAGATTCTTGGCAGTCCGCTGCCCACCAGCACGCCTCGCCCCACCCTGCAAGGCACACCTGCCTTCCTGCCATCACCTGAGTTTATTCAGAATACCCAGGTGCCTGCGCCAGTCGGGTTTGAAGTGGGAGTCATTCCCGCCCCTTTGACCGAAACGCCTAAATTTCAACTCCCGCCAGAACAAGTTCCCCTCAGCGCTGGCCCATTTGACCATTTCTGGCTGACCCGTCCGATTGATGTCACCGCCAACAGCGTGTCCTTATTTTATTATCCCTATGGCTCAAGCGGTCAGGGCTGGCGGGTGCATCACGGCATCGATTTGCCCAACCGCATCGGGCAGGAAATCAAAGCCGCCGGCAACGGACGGGTGATCTGGGCAGGCGAAAGCCCCACCCGCGAAGTCACCGAAGATGGCTTTGAACTGTACGCGGCCTATGGCAAATTCGTTGTCATCGAACACGATTTTAGCTGGCGGGGTCAGCGCGTCTGGACACTCTACGCGCACATGTCTGCCATTGTTGCCCAAGAAGGCGACTTCGTTGAAACAGGCGATGTTATCGGCTTGGTGGGGGTTACAGGCAGCGTTACCGGCCCGCATGTTCATTTTGAGGTGCGGATTGGACGCAACAGCTACTACAGCACCCGTAACCCGATGCTCTGGATGGCTCCCTACATTGAACATGGCGTGGTTGCCGGACAGGTGATGGATGCGGAAGGCAACTTGATAGACAATGTGCTGGTGCAGTTGAACAGCCCGACACAGGTTTTTGACCGCACCACCACCTACATCAACCCCTATGATGGTGTGGCGAATCCCAACGGCAACCGCACATGGAATGTTGTGCCGGATGAAATCTGGAATGAAAATTTCGTTTTTGGGGATGTCCCCGCCGGAGAATATGAAGTCGTTATCTTGATTGGCAATGACCGTATTTTTCAAAATATCACCGTCATTGCTGGAACAACCACCTATGTTCAAATACAAACCGGAGTCGCCGCTACCCCCCAAGTGTATATCGAACCAACACTGCCGCCTGTAACCGCGATTCCAACGGCGACCCCCTAAGGCATTCCCGGAGACGGCTATCTGTACGGGCGTGGTCTATGACCCGCCCCTATAGCACATCCCTTGTACGGGCGTGGTCTGTGACCCGCCCCACTTCCCCTATGTACAGAACGCGCTTGCCACTACATCATGCCGTTTGTCCTACGCCAAACGGATTAGACATTGCGAATATGCACACGCTTGGCTAGACTCGCCCCAAGCATGGATTTTTGATAATCGGCATGGGGCAATCGCCCGATGCTTGGTTTAAAAATCCGATAAAACGAGGAGTTAACTTCAGAATGAGAAAATCACTCTTTCTCATGGGGCTGATAGCGCTGCTTGCTCTGTCCGGTGTGGTGGCACAGGAAGAAGAGGGAACACCCGCCCCTGAATTAGTTATTGGCATACCTGCGACAGGCACGCTGAATGCGGAAACCTTCGTGGAAAATTATATTTTTCGTGGGTCACAGGGCGATACCATCACCCTTACAGCCACCACCACCAGCGACACGCTGAATCTGGTGCTGCTCGTCACCGCCCCCAATGGCGCAGTCGTCGCACAGGATGCAGACCTGACCACCCCCGCCGAAGCCTTTATTACCGGGTTCGAACTGCCCGAAAACGGCACCTATGTGGTCACGGTACTGGAAAGCAGCATCGGGGAAGACCAAGAAGGGGACTATACTTTGGTGCTGTCTGGTTCGCTGACTCCCCCTCCAGATGCTGAATCCGTCGCTCAGGAGGACACTGCGCCAGAAGCAGTCTCCGCCGAACCTGAAAATATTACCCTGACTGAGGGAGGGATTGAAATTTCGCTGGCGTGGACAGCCGCCGTCAATTTGGATATTGAAGTCCGTGACCCCATCGGCGGAACAGTTTTTGCGGGCAGCGACCCCATCCCGAGCGGCGGAACATTAGACGCGGATATTAACGCCGTTTGCGAAGAAGCCACCGCCGAAACCCCCACCGAAACCATCTCTTGGGCAGTCGGTGAAGTTCCTGCGGGCAGCTACGAAATTATTTTATACTATACCGATGCTTGTGAAGTTGGTGGCCCACAGCAATTTTCATTGACAACTTCCGTCAATGGCGAAGAAGCGCAGGTTATCGGCGGAACACTCAACCCCGGTCAGGTCTATCTTGCCAATGTGGTGGTGGATAGCCCCAGCGAATGGGTGGTGAACAACGGAGGAATTAACGCGGGTTTGGACATTAACCAGGTTTTGCAATCGCTGGATGCTGCTTCCACCCCGCTTGCCGAAAGTGTCACCGGGACACTCACCAATGATACCCCCGCCATTGCTTACACGTTTGAAGGCACTGCCAACAGCAACGTGACTTTAAACATGAACGCAACCTCCGGCAGTCTCGATACCTACCTGATTCTGCTCAATTCCAACGGCGCGGAAATTGCGCGGAATGATGACCGCGATGATATTGTCACCGACAGCACCATCACCGCCACCCTTCAAGACACCGATACCTATACGGTGCTGGCAACCCGCTTCGGACAAACCATCGGTGGCACAGAAGGCGATTTCACCCTGACCTTTGAGCAGGGACAGGCCATTGCCACTGCATTTACCGCCACACCCGATCCATCTGCCGCAGTAACCGCGACTCCCGGTGGGGATATTACCGTCATTACCCCCACCGCTAGCACAGGGGCTTTGCCCGCCGGCAGCATCGAAGTTGAATTGACATGGAACACGGCGGCGGACTTGCAACTCTTGGTGCGTGACCCCAGCGGCGAAGCGATTTTTGACGATAACTTGAACTCGGTCAGCGGTGGCTTTTTGGCGGCAGACGGCAACGCACGCTGCGAAGGCGAAAGCGCTCCAGTGTCCTATGTCTATTGGCCTGCCCCCCTGCTACCACGCAATACCTTTGAAGTCGAAGTCTGGTATCAAAATGACTGCGACGATATTACCCCTGTGACCTTCAATTTGACGATTAACGTGCAGGGTGAAGAAGTCTTTAACCAGACTCAAGCCATTGTCCTCAATGCCCGTTACATGACCACCTTCACGATTGACCAGAACTCCGCAGTAGAAGTGGGAGAAGCCGGATTTTTTAACATGGAAGATGCCAATTCGATTAACTTCTTCCCCCTGCTTGCCAACGCCGAACCCATCGAATATGAAGATGTCATTTCCGGGCAAATTACGCTGGATGAGAAAATTCAGGTCTATTCCTTTGAGGGCATTAGCGGCGACAGAATCCGTATTCAAATGGTACGTACAGGCGGTACGCTTGACCCCGCCCTCTACCTCATCTCGCCGGATAACATCCCGCTCCAATTCAACGACGACATCGTGAACCCCAACACTGGCGAACGCGATATTAACTCGTTGATTGACGGCTACACCTTGCAACAAAGCGGCACGTTTTACATCCTTGCCACCCATTACGGGCTGCAATATGGCGGAACCACAGGGACATTTACCCTGTCGCTGTTCCCCCTGAGCGTCTCGCAATAAATGTATAGCCGTCACGCCGTCTTTTAGGGCGGTGTTTACTAGCCTGATGCAGTTTAACTTTTTATGTACGGGTGGGTCTGTGACCCACCCCTGCAACAGAATGAGGACGGGTCATTGACCACGCCCGTACATTTGGCTATTCGCCCTATTGTATTAAAGTGCATTAGTGATTTTTCAGAGGGCGGGAATCGGCGCGGCAGATTTTTTGATAAGCAAACGCGCCCTGTCCCCGACCCTACGGGATTTCATCTGCATCTACTTGTCGGGTGAAGCAATAGCCCAGCGTTTTAAGAGAAACCCGAAATACCCCTTCTCCAGAGGGGTATTTTTTTCTTATTTCAAATATCCCAATTCCCCCTTTTCTGCTATGATTTATGCTTGACGTGGTTTTCCTTATCAACTAAAATCAGAACACAAGTTCTAACAGGGTTTCCCAATGGCGAAAAAAACAACCAAGAAAGTTGAAACAGCACTCCAAGTTGAAGGGGATCGGGAGCAGCGCCAAAAAGCGCTCGATTCGACCCTGAATGAACTCACCAAACGCTTTGGCGACGGCACAGTCGTTCGTCTTGGCGATGCCCAACATCTGGCAGTCGAAACCATCTCAACAGGTTCGCTGGCGGTGGATATGGCGTTGGGCGTGGGCGGAATTCCACGCGGACGCATCACCGAAGTTTATGGGCCGGAAAGCAGTGGTAAAACCACCCTATGTTTAAGCACCATCGCGGAAGCCCAGAAATTAGGCGGCATCTGCGCGTTTGTGGATATGGAACACGCCCTTGACCCCGTATATTGCGAAAAATTGGGGGTGGAT
Source organism: uncultured Anaerolineae bacterium (assembly GCA_964639245.1). Lineage (GTDB taxonomy): Bacteria > Chloroflexota > Anaerolineae > Aggregatilineales > J027 > SB15. The sequence goes on along the minus strand of CAZXCU010000002.1, from coordinate 354,581 downwards.
GTGGACAGCCTGTATATTTCACAACCCGATACAGGCGAACAAGCGCTCGAAATTACCGAAGAACTCATCCGTTCCGGCGCGATTGATGTCGTGGTGCTGGATAGCGTTGCCGCGCTTGTACCGCGAGCCGAAATTGAAGGCGAAATGGGTGATAGCCATGTGGGGTTACAAGCCCGGTTGATGAGCCAAGCACTTCGCAAAATTTCCGGTGCAATCAAACAAACCAACACCGCCTTTATGCTGACCAACCAGCTCCGCGACAAAATTGGCGTGATGTACGGCAACCCTGAAACGACCAGTGGTGGGCGTGCCTTGCGGTTTTACGCCAGCGTGCGAATTGATATTCGGCGGATTCAGGCCATCAAAAAAGGCGATGAAGTCATCGGCAACCGTACCCGTGTCAAAATCACCAAAAACAAGGTTGCCCCGCCCTTCCGCCAAGCCGAATTTGACCTGATGTACGGGGAAGGCTTCAGCAAAGCGGGTGATGTGCTTGACCTTGCTACTGAACTGGGCATCATCGAAAAACGCGGGGCATTCTTCCGTTACAACGATGGGTTGGTGGGGCAAGGCCGCGAAAATGCCAAAGCCTACCTCAACGAAAATCCTGACTTACTGGCAGAAATCGAAATGCTGGTTCGCAACAGTGGGACTCTGCCAGTGGTCGCGGGTGTTGGCGACGATGACGGTGGTAGTTTCGCTGGCGGGGATGAATAAACGGGTTTCTTCCCCTTATCCCCTTTCCCCTAGTACGTGAGAAAGGGGCTGCATCAACAAATCTGAACAAAATTCATGCCTGCGCTGTTTTATACTCAAAGCGTAGGCAATTTTATTTCCAAAAACAGGTAATTCAGCGCTGGTCAAAAACGTCAATATCCTATATTTTCTGTACAAATACGAATGAACGGAAGAAAATTCTCTATGTCTGAGCCGATTGAATTGAAATCCAAAGAGGAATCCCCGGTTGTCTATGCCCCGCCGCGTAATGACACGGTAGCCTACCTGATTACCGCCGCGATTTTTTTTGCCTTAGGGCTGCTGGTGGGCTATCTCATCAATAACAACGGGGATTCTGATGACAGCGGGAGTGTCTCGGTTGCTCAAGCTGTTGAATCCACTCTGATTGCCCTGACCCCCACCGCCACCCCTGAACCAACCCGTGCGCCGATCCAACTGACCTTCTCTGAAAAAGACTATGCCAAAGGCGACCCCAACGCGCCGATTAAACTGGTCGAATTTTCTGATTACCAATGCCCGTACTGCACCCGCTTTTACCAGACCACACTCAACCCGATTCTGGAACAGTACGAAGGCTACGTGGAATTTGTCTATCGGGATTATCCGATTTTTGGCGAACCGTCCTATCAAGCCTCTCACGGGGCGTACTGTGCCAATGAGCAGGACAAATTCTGGGAATATCACGATCTGATTTTCGCCAGCCAAGCCAATCAGATTCCGATTAACGAGGAGCTATTAACCACTTTAGCCGAAGAAACCGAACTTGATATGGAATCCTTCAACACCTGTTTTGCTGACCAGACGATTCTGGATGGCATCATCGCTAACGTGGTAGACGCGCAAAGTTTGATGGGTCGTACCGGCACGCCCACCTTTTTGATTAATGGACGGCGTGTGGTGGGCGCACAACCGTTTGAAAATTTCGTCGCCATCATCAACGAAGAATTGTTGGCAATGGGCATTGAACCTCCCGCGATTGACACCGGTTCTTAACAAAAATCCCCATAAATGGGCAATCGGATGGGATTCGCGCCCCAAGATTGCCCCAATTTCCCCAAAATAGCCAAAATCATGCGTTGATTCTGGAAAAAGGCGTGGCTATAATTGCGCGGTATTCTGAAAAACAGCAAGCAACCCGAATTTAGGAGTATTTGAAGTCATGAGTTCCGAAGCACCGCCAGAAGTCAATGAGCTATTAGTGAGCGCCCCTGAAGAAACGGCGGTGGAGAACGCTCCGGCGGCTAGTTCCCCACAGCCTACCTACACCCTTGACAACCTACGACCCAAAATGGAGATAACAGGTGTTGTCAAGCGCGTCGAACTACAAGGCGCGATTGTTGATTTGGGGATGAAGCAGCCCGGTTTGCTGCACATTTCGCAATTAAGCACCAAAGGTGTCAAAAACGTTAGCGATGTCGTCAAAGAAGGCGATACCATCACTGCCTATGTGATGGATGTCGATAAAAAATCGGGCCGGGTTGACCTGACCCTGATTAAGCCCTCCGCCGTCACATGGGATGAAATCAAAGTCGACCAGAATTTGCGCGGTACGGTGGTGCGCTTGGAAAACTTTGGCGCGTTCGTCGACATTGGCGCGGAACGTCCCGGTCTGGTGCATGTCTCCGAATTGACCACTGGCTATGTCAACAATCCCGGTGATGTCGTCAAAGTGGGCGATGAAATTGAAGTCAAGGTCATCGGGGTCAACCGCCGCAAAAAGCAAATTGACCTCAGCGTCAAGGCGCTGGAAATGCAGGTTGCCAAGCAGGAAGTCGAACAAGACGAACCCGAAGATGTGCCAACCGCGATGGAATTGGCGCTGCGTCGTGCCATGAACAACCCCGACATGATGCCCACCAAAGAACAAAGCCGCAAAAAGAAACAAAAACGGGATCGTCGTGATTTCTATGACGAGGACGACAGCATTTACAGTCGCACCCTGCGCTGGACGAAAGAATAACTTCACCCAAAAAAGCAAGGGGCTTGCATTGCCCCTTGTTTGACTTTATCGGCTTTCTAGCGGTGTCCACCGCCGCGATTTTTCCCCCACAAATACCGACTGCGGACGAATAATCCGGTTGGTTTCGCGTTGCTCAAAACAATGGGCGATCCAACCGCCCGCCCGCGCAATCGCAAAAGTCGGGGTGAATAAATCTGTTGGCAAATGCAAGCCATGCAGCACCAGCGCGGTATAAAATTCCACATTGGTTTGTAAATTGCGTCCCGGTTTATATTCCTCCAGCAAATTGAGCGCCACCTGCTCCACATGCAGCGCCAATTCATACAACTTTTTATCGCCGTCCGTCTGGTAGAGCAAATCCGCCGCCAGCGCCAGCATATCTGCGCGTGGGTCACGCACTTTGTAAATGCGGTGTCCAAACCCCATCAGCCGTTCGCCACATTCGATTTTTTCACGCAGCACAGATTCGGAACGTTCCGGCGTACCAATTTCAAACACCATATCCAATGCAGGGCCGGGTGCGCCTCCATGCAAGGGGCCTTTCAACGCCCCCAAAGCCCCCACCACCGCCGATACAAGATCGGATTGGGTCGAAATGATAACCCGCACTGTAAACGTGGAGGCATTTAATCCATGATCCATCACCGTATTGAGATAGGTTTCAAGAGCGCGGGTCTGGGCAGGGCTGGGAGCTTGCCCAAACAGCATAGCCAGATAATTCGCCGCGTGGGGTAAATCGGCACGCGGTTCAACTGGATTTTGCCCATTTAGCAACCGCCAATAAGCCGCCACCATTGTCGGAAAAGCCGCCATGACCCGCAGTGCATCGGGTTCGATTTCCGCATATCCCTCTGTCTGGGCAGCTTGCAAACTGAGGGTGCTGGCAGCCATCCGAAGCGCATCAATTACGGGTGCTTTTTCCTGACTGGCGGCTTGCAACAGGGCAAGAGTCGCACTCGGCAGCGAACGGTGTTTTGCCAATGCCTGCTGAAAATCTGCGAGTTCGTGAGCGAGGGGCAAGCGGTCAAACCAGAGCAAAAAGAGCATTTCTTCAAAGGTCGCCTTCCCTGCGATTTCTTCCAACGGAAACCCCGCGATAATCAATTCCCCCGCCAGCCCATCCACACTGCTCAGGCGCGTTTCCGCCGCCACCACCCCTTCTAAGCCGGGTTTGAGTCCCATGTCCATCATTTTTCAAATTCCTTTATCCATAGCAATACCCCGATTCAAATACATTGATTCTATGTTGTCAATCTTGATTTATAAATCAATGTATTTTATGATGGTGTGAAGGAGATTTTTTAAATGAAATCACATTACACGGCGGAAGAAGCCATCGAAATTTTACAGATTAGCCTACCCACCCTGTATTCGTATGTGAGTCGCGGGTTGATTCGCTCGGAAGCCATCGGGGGAGACCAGCGCAAACGCCGCTATCACGCCGAGGACATTCACCAACTCAAAGAACGCAAAGAAGGCCGTCACCAGCCAGAAAAAATGCTCGAAAACGCGCTGCATTTTGGGTTGCCCGTCATGGAATCGGCGCTGACCTTGATTGCCGATGGAAAATGTTATTATCGCGGCTATGATGTGGCAGAATTGGCGACTCAGTATTCAATTGAGCAAGTCGCCGCGCTCCTCTGGACAGGCCAACTGGAAAATACCCCGTTGTTTAAAGTTCCCCCTGCCCCATTTCCGGCAGTGTGTGAAGCGGTTCGTCCGCAGCTTGCCCACCTGACCGCCTTTGAAGTTTTTCAGGTGATGCTGCCGTTAATGGGGGCTGCCGATTTTTCTGCCTATGACACCCGCACAGAAAATATTTTGCAGACAGGCGTGAAAATTTTACGCTGGATGGCTGCCCTTGCCGCAAACACCCCCACCCCGCGTGCCACAATGGGCGAAACCCTGAGCGCGGATGAAAAAGTTGCCCATTTGCTCAATACTGCGCTGGTGGTTAGCGCCGACCACGAACTCAATGCGTCCTCTTTTACAGCGCGCTGTGTGGCTTCGACAGGCTCAACCCTGTATGCAGTGATTGCGGCGGGGTTAGCCGCGTTACAGGGGCATAAACACGGGGGACATACCGAACGGGTAGAAGCGCTTTTTCGGGAAGTGGGCGAACCCCAATACGCTGAGGCGAGTCTGGCACATCGGCTTAAACGTGGCGATTCGATTCCCGGATTCGGGCATCGCTTATATCCTGACGGCGACCCGCGCACCCGTATTTTATTGACTGCGTTAGAAACAGCGTATCCCGATTCGGTAGCACTCGCCCTCGCAAAATCCATTGGGGAAGCGGGACGCACCCTCACAGGCAGCGAACCAACGATTGATTTTGCATTGGTTGCCCTTGCCCACACCGTTAATCTGCCACGCGGCACACCCCTGACGCTGTTTGCCTTGGGACGCACGGTGGGTTGGATTGGTCACGCGCTGGAACAATATCAAACCGATAAGATGATTCGTCCACGCGCAAAATATGTGGGGGTCAGTCCAGCTTAAACATGGGATAGGTTCTAAACAAGGGGCGTAAACCCCTTGTCATGATTTCAAGCCACTTTTTACGGACTAACATTCGAATAAATGCAGCTATAAGCATTTAAATTGATTGGCGCAAACGCTGCGTCGCTCCAATAAGCGTTGGTGCTGGTTTCCATCGAATCAATCAAGGGCGGCATACTGGCGGGTGTGGCACACGGCATACTCGTCACAAACAGCGCCCACGAGTCAATTACCCCGTCGCTGGCAACATCAATCGTGCCGCTTTGGTCAATGCCCGCGCAGGCAGTGGAGTTGGCGATTTCAGGGAAAGTCTTGCAGACCACCGCCAATTGTGCTGGCGGCAAAGAAGTTAATTCTGGCAGAGTCACGGGGGGCAACACACTATTGCATTGAGAACTCACGTCAAATCGCCCAATTTCGCCTCTGTCAAGCTGCGCCATATACCAGCCACAGGTATAAAACCAGCTATTCTGACCTTCATCCCCACTATTGCAGCGACCATCTCCCCAGACACCGCCGGGGTCGCACCAGTTATCTACCGGATCATCGGCATGGACAAAAGGGACAATCAGAAATAAGAGGAGCAGCGCTATAAATGAAATGATTGGCTTCATTGCTTTCACTTTCTATTAGGTATCGAATACCCCTCTAACCTTGATTATACGATTTTCACAATTTAGTGCAACGTTTTTTATTAGCTTTTATCTTTCACTAATACTAGTGGAAAAATAAAGATGCACCCGCAAAAGGACGTACTTTTAATTTATCCCCAACGTTGATCGAAGTCATGCCGGCGGGAATCACCAGCAGCGCATCGGCTTTCACCATTGAGGAAATCGCCCCACTGCTTTGAGTCCCTGTTTCAAACGCCCACATTTGCCCGTCATTGGCTCCCTGTAAGCGCACCCGAATATAACTTTCGCGCCCGTCACTGGTCATTGCCTCTCCCACTGCCACTTCAATTTCGGGAACGGCAGGCGATTGGCCTAACATTTTGAGGATGGCAGGGCGGGCAAAAATTTCAAAACTCACTAAAGACGATACCGGATTACCCGGTAGCCCTAAAAACGGAATCCCCTGTACCTGTCCATACGCCAAAGGTTTGCCCGGACGCATATTCACCCGCCAAAAACCGATTGCGCCCAACTGCTCCATCACCGCTTTTACCACGTCATGCGTCCCCACCGAGACTCCCGCCGAACTCAAAATGAAATCCGCGCCCAGTTCCACCGCTTGCATCAATTTTTCATGGACAGATTTTTCGGTATCCTGCGCTACGCCTAACAGGTAAGGTTCCGCCCCCAGACTCATCACCATCGCTGGAATAGAAAAGCTGTTCATATCGCGGATTTTACCCGCTTCAATCGGTGCATCCGGCGCAAGCAGTTCATCCCCGGTAGAAAGCACCGCCACACGTGGTTTTTGGATGACCGGGACACGCGCAATCCCCAACCCCGCCAGCAACCCTAAATCCTGTGGGCGGAGCAGGTGTCCTTTTTCAAGCAGAGACTCGCCTGTTTTGACATCTTCGCCGCGTGGTCGGATATATGCCCCGCGTGAACTGCCCTGCAAAATTTCCACATGGGCGGGAACGCCGCCTTCGCCTATTTCGCGCACCTGTTCAATCGGAACAATCGCATCTGCCCCGTCTGGCAGAGCAGCCCCGGTCATGATTCGCGCTGCTTGCCCCTGCCCGACGCTCAAAGCTGGCGCAGTTCCGGCGGGAATTTCTCCCAAAACATCGAGCGTCACAGGCACAGAAACCACATCCTCTGCCCGCACCGCGTAACCATCCATCGAACTGTTGTCAAAAAGGGGCAGGTCGTTCTGGGCCGTCACCGCTTCCGCTAAGGGGCGGCCCAAAGCGGCTAACAGGGGAACAATTTCAGGTTTGCCCACCTGAAAAGCAGTCAAAATTTCGTTTAAGGCTTCTTGTACCGAGCGCATAAGGTCTCCTAGCAATTAGCAGTGAGCGATTAGCCATTAGGTTTTAGGAAAAAGAACCAGACAGGGGCATCAATTCCCCGGCAACACCAACCCATCCCATTATTTTTTCACCTTAAAGCCTAACACCTATTTCCTAACGCCTAATTATAGCGTTGCTATTCTGTAGCAGACAGATTTATACTTCATTGAGTTGTGTTGGAGATAGGATAGGGCTTGCATGTCGCTTGAGCAATTATTGACTCTGATGCCCCCAGACCTCACCCCCGGTAATCGGCGCTTGATTGAACGCGCCTATGAAGTGGCAGAAGAGGCTCACCGTGGTCAATTTCGCAAATCGGGCGAACCCTATTTTTTACACTGCGAAGCGGTTGCCCTGATCTTGGCGGAAATGCGCCTTGACCCGTCGACCATCGCGGCGGGTCTGCTACACGATGTCGTCGAGGATACCCACATTGGCCTGCCCGACCTTGAACGCGAATTTGGCTTGGAAGTCGCCCGCTTGGTAGATGGTGTCACGAAAATAGACAAAGCCTCCTCAGAGGGACTTTCGCCGGAAGCCCGCGAAGCCAATTACCTGAAAAAAACCCTCACCTCCATGAGCAACGATGTCCGCGTCATTCTCATCAAATTGGCGGACAGGCTGCACAACATGAAAACGCTGGGGTCGCTCAAACCCCTCCGCCAGCGCGAACTCGCCCAAGAAACGATGGAACTTTTTGTGCCACTGGCGAATCGCTTGGGCATGTGGAAGCTCAAGGCCGAACTGGAAGATTTGTGTTTTCGTTATATTGAACCAGAAGCGTACAAATTTATTGCCCATCGCCTGCAAATTTTTGAGACAGAAAGCGAACTTTTCCTCAAACACATCATTGACCAGCTTCAAGCCCAACTCAATAAATATGGCATTCAAGCTACCGTCACCGGGCGGCCTAAAAATATCTACAGCATCTATAAAAAGATGAATCGCAAGAATATTCGCTTTGAGGAAACTTTCGATGTCCGTGGGATTCGCGTGATTCTGGATGACCGACTCGCCTGTTATACGGTCTTGGGGCTGGTTCACAGCATCTGGCGGCCTGTGCGTGGCGAATTTGATGATTACATTGCCTCTCCCAAAGATAATTTTTACCAGAGTTTGCATACGGCGGTCTACAGCGAAGAAAGCCGTACCTTTGAAGTCCAAATCCGCACATGGGAGATGCACCATCACGCCGAATATGGGATTGCGGCGCATTGGCGCTACAAAGAAGAAACCGGTTATAACCACCTGCTGGAACGGCGGATTAATTACCTGCGGAACTTGATTGAACCGGCAAATGTCGAACAAAACGCGGAAGAATTTCTCCGCAGCGTGATCGAAGATATTGATGATGACCGCATTTACGTATTCACCCCCAAAGGCGATATTATTGACCTGCCACGCGGCGCAACACCCATTGACTTTGCGTATCACATTCATACCGAAGTGGGGCATCGCTGTCGGGGGGCGAAAGTCCATAGCAAACTTGTTCCCCTCGATTATCATCTGAAATCCGGCGAACGGGTCGAAATTGTCACGGCGACTCGCGGCGGGCCAAGCCTAGAGTGGTTAGAAGATACGCTGCGCTTTGTTCGCACCAACCGCGCCCGTACCAAAATTCGGGATTGGTTTAGAAAACAAGCACGCGAACAACTCATTGAAGCGGGGCGCAAAGCGATGGATACCCAACTGCATCAGATGGGGATTGAAGATTCGCCCTACGAAGAACTGCGGCAAGTCGCCGATTACACCAGCATTGAAGATATGTTCGCCGCGATTGGCGAAGGCGATGAATCTGCGGTAAAAATCGTCATCAAAAAATTGGAAACAACCCCGGTGGAATCCAACGGCAATCATCCCCCAGAAACAGCCAGCAACGCCCGCAAAACGCCGATTCTAGGTGCGCGGGGTTATGATGTTAAAATGGCACGCTGCTGCACGCCACAAATCGGCGATGAAATTGTGGGGTACATTACCCCCCAATCCACCGTCACCGTCCATCGGAGCGACTGTGCGAACATTAGCAACCGTCAGACATCCATCAATGAGCGTTTAATTCCGGTGCGCTGGGGCAGACGACCCGAAGGCAGCATCATCAAAACACCGGTGGTCATTGAAGCCCATGACCGCGCTGGCCTGATGGCAGAAATTGGCTCGATTGCCGCTTCCGAAAATATCAACATGACCGATGTCCGCATTTCATCTCATGATGGCATGGCAACCTTTCAACTGACGATGGAAATAGACAGTTACACCACGTTGAGCCGCATCTTAAACAAAATTTCCGCCTTGGATAATGTGGTGGATGCTCACCGTTTGGCGAAAGTACCACAATAACCATGAAACACACTACACTGATTCTTTTGCTCCTGATGGCGGGTCTGCTGGCCTGTTCAACCTTTCGCGCCCCCGGCACACCTGCCCCCACATTTGAATTTGAAACGCCCACGGACAGACCCACTCTGACCCCCTTTCATACCGCCACGACGACAGCCACCCCCACCGAAACGTTAACAGCATCGCTCACACCCCTCCCCACCGAAACCGATTTCCCTGATGACACTGCCACCGCCGAATTAACCGAAGAAGCAACCGAGGAAGCCGATGCCCCCAGTGGGCTGCCCACCCGTGCAACAACCCCAACCGCAACCCGCCCCCCAAGTGATGGGTAAAAATAAAACCTTAAAGAACTCTCATTTTCACTGAAATGGATACACATTGTTACAATTAGCGTTTATAATACCTATGTCTAAGCAATATACTGGATACTGAGTGATGAATAAACAAGACTTACTCACCACCATTCATCAACAATTCGAGGCGCTTTCCCCAGAAAAAACGTTGATTTTGCTCCACCCCTCTGATTATCAATTTCATCGGCATACCGTTTATCGTTTTTTGGCAACCCAACACAATGCGTATCTTCCACTCTCCCACCAATACACAACATTAGGTGAATTTTATGCAGAATTAGGCCCTCTTTTTGAACAACAACTTGGCATTTCTCTCCCCAAACAGCCCAACAGTGTCACCGCAGCTGCCGAAAAAGTTGCTGCGCTGGTGAATAAACTGGCGGATTTCACTTGGGTCATTGATGCCTACGATTATATTGACTCAGAAGCTATCGATCATTTTATTTTGAAATTCGCGGAAAACCTCAAGCCGCATCATCGAATTGTCATTTACAGTCGTCATGTGGCATCCCGCCTTTTAGATCATAACGCGCAAGCCTTTAGAGCGATGATTCCGCACGACAAGGACAAATTGTTGGTGGATTACACCAGCACCCCCGCCAATAATAATATTCTCGAAGTGCGCTCTTTGGGGCCGGGGCGGGCGCTGGTCGATGGGCGCAGCATGGAACGCTGGGACGGGTTGCTCCCCAAATGCCTGTTTTTCTTCATGGTTGACCGTGCCATGACCACCCGCAATGATATTTTTGATACCTTTTGGCCTACGCTCAAAAAGCATGAAGCAACCAACGTGTTTCATGTCACCAAGCGGAAAATCAGCGAAATTCTGGGACAGGATTTAACCACCTATGGCGCAGGATTTTATCGCATCGCTGATAACATCCATGTTTATTATGACGTAGTTGCCTTTCAAGAATCAGTCCAAAACGCGGCGATTGCGGATGACGATGAAGCCATCATGATGTATCAAGATGCCATCCGTCTGTATCGCGGCCCTTTCTTGAGTACGATTGACCTTGATTGGGTCATCAAGCGGCGCGAAGAACTCCAAAGTGTCTATGTGGATGCACTCAGTGGTTTGGCTGAAATTTACCAGAATCGCCAGCAATTAGGCGAAGCATTGGGCTATTATCAACGGGCCTCCGCGATTGTTCCCCAGCGCGAAGATCTTGTCCGTGAAATCATGAGGCTGTATCAGGCATTGAACCAGCCACAAAAAGCCCAAGAAGCATATCTTCGTTTGCGGAAAGAACTCAAAGACACCCTCAAGGTCGAACCCAGTCACGAAACGCAGGCGCTGGCAACGCAAATCCGATAACTCAATCAATCCCTGCTGTACGGCGGGGATTGGTTTTCAGGGTAAAATCCTATTATCAGAATCTTGAGGAAGCCCCATGACCACCCTCCATTTGAAAGCCATTGTCACCCCCCAAAAACAAATCATCGTGGACTTGCCGGACGATGTGCAACCCGGCGAAGAAGTCGAAATTACAGTGCAGCTACCCGAATCGCCTTTCACAGATGAAGAAATTCATGAATTAATCGCGTTGTATCGTAATCCACAACCGATTACTGGAGATAAAATTGCTGCATTTCTTCAAACAATAGAACCCGGCTACTCCCATATAGAAGATAGTGCGGCATGGGTCGAAGAACAGCGCAGCAAACCGCGTCAGGGGTCAGCATGGTAGACGCACTCGTAGATACATCAGTCATCATAGATTTAATTCGGCTTTATCCACCTGCTGTACAATGGATAAGCAACCAAAAAATCAACTTAGGAGTCTGCGAAATCGTCTGGATGGAAGTCATTCAAGGCGCAACCAACAAAACTGACCAGCAAAAAGCAATAAAGATATTGAATCGCTTTGCACGGGTTGAAGTTGAAAAAGCAGATATACAATGGGCAGGTCAAAGTTTAATCATTTTTCGTCTAAGCCATAATATTATAGCCTTTGATGCCTTGATTGCCGCCACCGCCCATCGCTTACAAGTCCCGATTTATACCCGTAATGTAAAGCATTTTACGCCGATGCTCGGCAACTCGGCCCAACTCCCTTATTGACCTAGCAACTGTTGATACAGCCGCACGTACTTGTCAGCAATAGATTCCATTGTGTAGTTTGAAATCACCTGTTCAAAAGCGGCCTGTCCCATAGCATCTCTCACATGGGGCGGGGTCGAAAACGCCCGCAACAGGGTTGCCTCTAATGCTTCTTCATCCGTCACCCAACCAGACACCCCATCCTGAATAATCCGGGCGGTGTTCGCCGCGTGAGAAACCAGGGCAGGCCGCGCACACGCTCCCGCTTCTAACAGAGTCAACGGCAATCCCTCATAGGCCGACGGCAGCAGCAAAAAATCAGCGGCGTGATAATAGGTGAGTAGGTTCGGCACAGCAGGGCGAATGTGCAGAATTTCATGCAGATGATTCGCCAAGATCACCTGTTGAATTTCAGCCGCATAAGAGTCGTCATGCACATCCCCCACACACAAAATCTGTGCAGAAGCAGGCCACCGCCCCGCCTGTACCAGATTTTTCACCGCACGCGCCAACCCAAGCTGATTTTTCTGTGGCGTAATTCGCGCAGGTAGCAAAGCCAAGTGCATTTCAGGCAAAATACCGAGCTTTTGCCGTGCTTCAGCCCGACTCGATGGAGAAAAAATCCGGGTATCGACCCCATTCGGAATCAGCCTCAAACGCGAGGCTGCTTCAGGAATAAGCGCTCGATATTGGTCATATGCAGCCTGAGACACCACCAAAATCCGGTCTGCCCACTGCCAGTAACGTTTTTCCGATTCAACCGCACCATCCTCAATCACTTGATTCTGAGTTTGGGCGATGATTTTAGGAGGATTTTTCCATGACAACATCGGTAAATGATGAAACACCCGCGCCAGATCCATGGCATACCATTGGTGCGCGTGAACAATCTGCGGTTGAAATTGGCGCACTATCTGGGCATAACGCCATGCCATCGGCAATCGGCTCAATTTTCCAGTCTGTTTATTCAAAAAAGTCACCGGAATCCCGCCAGCCTGTTCCCGAAAGAAAAATGGATAAATTGATTCGGCGTAAATAATCACAAGGTGCTGTTCAATTTCGGGAGAACGCCGCAAATATTGGATAAGATTAACCGTCTGCCGTTCTGCCCCCCCCGCCCCCATCTGCGGAGTCAGATGCAAAATTTTCATCGTTCCGTCAGGTGGGTTGCTAAGGTGGCGGCAACCTGCGCCCGGTCATGTGTCGCAAAATACCAATCAATCGTCCGATGCAGCCCATCCATAAAATTGACCTTTGGCTGCCAGCCTAATAATCTCCGCGCCAATGAATTGTCCGCCACACGGTTATAAGGGCCGGTGGGCATTTCAGGATGCAGTTCAATCTCTGCCGCATGGCCTGTATACCGCAAAATTTCATGCACCGCTTCAATTACCCGTGTTCGTTCCGTTGTGCCAAGATTGACTGCCATGCCATCATGAATTTTTTCGGCAGCGAGAATCGTCCCTTCCACAATATCCTGCACATACGTCCAATTCCGAATCTGTTCACCCGTTCCCCACACTACAAACGGATTTTGACGGGTAAACGCCCGCGCAATCATCGCCATAACCGCATGACTTTCCAACCCGCGTTCACCATAGACCGTAAAATAACGACAGGCAGCCGCTTGCATCCCGAAATCCTGCACATAAGCGCGGAGCGTTTCTTCTGCCATTAATTTTGCCCATCCGTACAGGTTATCGGCTTCATAAGGCGGCCCAACCATGTCTTCCTTCAGGAACAAAATTTCATGCGGATTGGCTTGCAAGGACATGGGATAAACACACCCCGACGAGGCGTAGACAATTTTTTCGACATTGGCTTCGCGGCAGGCTAAAAATAACATCCCATCGATAGCAAAATTGCTAGCAGTGGCTGCTTGATGCCAGTCCAGATAGGCCCTTCCCCCATGAATCGCCGCTAAGTGAAACACCACATCGCAGCCTTGCACCGCTTTTTCGGCGGTTGTTTGGCGCAGCAAATCCCCCTGTATCAATTCAATCTGGTTTCGACAGGCCGCCAGATTCTCCAATTTGCCGCTGCTCAGGTTGTCCACCACCCGCACATCTGCCCCGCGTGCCAGCAATCCCTCGACCAGATGCGACCCGATGAACGATGCACCCCCCGTCACCAGCACTTTTTTTCTTGACCAGTTCATTTAGCGTTCCTTTTTGACCCAGCGCCACGCATGGCTTAACATGTGCGAAAAAGATGTTCCGAAGGATAAATCGAACCAATAAAAAAGCAGATAGAGCCAGCGCCGCCGCAACAAAGGCGATTTCATCACAGCACGACGGGCATGAGTTCGTGCGGCTGTCTTATCCGCATTTTTCGTGTAATATTCTGCCAGCAAAAACGCAAAATTTGACTCCAATACCCTCCGTTTCGATTCTAATTGTGGGTGTTCCGCAAAGAATTTTTCCGCAAGCTGCATCCGTGTTTGAATCGTTTTTAAATCTTGGTGAACACTTTTAGAATGGGGATGGTGTCGGTAAGTCGCTCGTACACCCGGCAGACAAGCCATGGTTGCGATTTTAGCTGCACGGATAAAAAACTCTATATCCATTGAATAGTGCAATTCCTCGGCAAACCCGCCCACCTGCTCCCACACGCTTTTCCGCCAGAATGTCCCCTGTGTGGGAATCGGCACATAACCCGAAAGCTGATCTATAATGTCAAAGGGTTTGGCTTCCAGAATGATTCCGGTTGGGCGGTTGGCTTCATCGGTGATGCTCACATCCCCATACACCAAGTCTATTTCGGGGTGCTGCTGCATCCACTGAACCGTTGGTGTAATCACCTGCCCGATGAAAAGATCGTCCGTATTTTGCCATGTAATAATTTCCCCGCGTGCCAGTCGGTGGGCTTTGTTCAGCGCATGAGAGAGGCCATTATCCGGTTCGCTCACCCACACAATTCGCTGATCCTGTGCGGCATACTTTTTGATAATATCGAGCGTTTCATCCGTGCTGCCCCCGTCCACAATCACACATTCAAAATGGGGATAGTCCTGACTTAAAATGCTGTCCAGTGTTTCAGCAATATACTGCCCCTGATTAAACGATGGTAAAAGCACACTCACAAAAGGTTGTTCAGACAAGGCTTGTGTAGACCTCCGCTAGCTGCTGCATGGTAGTTTGCGGGTCATACCGTGTCGCACGGGCTGTACCCGCCGCCGCAAGTGATCGATATAAAATTTCATCCTCCATCAATTGACTCATGGCCTCTGCCAGCCCTTGTGAATCGTTTCTTGGCACGCACAGGCTCGCGGGTGGTAACACCCCCCCACCCGACATTTCCCAGCTATCGCCTACATCGGTCACAATACAGGGAAGATTCATCGCCATCGCTTCTAAAACCACATTCGGCATATTTTCATAGCGCGATGGCAGCACCAGTGCGTCCGCCGCCGCTAAAAGTGCAATCGCTTGAGGATGGGGCAAACTTCCCACCAAAAACACGCGATTTTCTAAATTGAACTTTTGGATAAGCCTTTCCAATACCTGATCAAGTTCTCCCCCGCCTGCCAGAATCAACTTCCATTTTCTCCCCATCGCTAATTTCGCCGCCGCTTCAATCAAAATATCCTGTGCTTTTTGGGGATGGTAGCGCCCTAAGTTGACCCACAAAAATTCATCTTCGTGGACTCGCCAGTGAAGGCGATTTTGCAAACGGTTCTGACGGGCAGTTTGGTAACTTTGCACATCCACCGACACGGGAATATAACAAGTTTTGTGGGCAGGCGTAAAATAGCGATAGCGACGGCGCGTGCTTTCGGCCACAAAAATCGCTTTGTCTATGCAGCACCATCCCAGAAAGGCTTCTCCCAGCATGTAGACCACTTTTTTTGACCGATTTGAACTGTAATCCAAGGGTGAAACATTGTGCCAATGCACCACCGGAATCCCGGCCAATTTGCCCGCCAATGCGCCAATCGTGCTGCTGCGCGGTTCAAGGGTATGAATCATATCCGCGCCTAATTCTGTTTTGAGCTGCTTTACCAGTCGCAGAATCGCCACCGGAGAAAAAGCCGACGGAATTTTCTCTACCGCGTAATAGGACACCCCCCGCCGAACAAGTTCATCCTGAAAATGTTCAGTCGTTGACGCTAATATTGTAAATTGGTAGCGGTCAGATAAAAAATCTATCGCTTGTAAGACATTCCGTTCCACCCCGCCTGTGTGCATTTGATAGGTGGCATAAAAAACGATGTGCGGTTTCATCTTTGAAAATTTCACCGCAAAAGTTCCTCATAAACCGCTTTTGTCCGGGTAGCAATCGCCTCCCAGCTAAATTTTTCATGGGCTAAACGCCGTGCATTGAGGGACATCGTGCGCCGCAGGTCGGGGGCTTGCAAAAGTTTCAGGATAGACTCGGCAAGGGCATTGACTTCATTTGGCGGGACAAGCAACCCTGTCTCACCCTCAATGACAATATCTGACAACCCGCCAACATCACTCGCAACCATCGGGCAGCCTTGTGACAAGGCAGACAACGCCACTGCACTTTGCGTAATGTACAAATAAGGCAACACGGTTATATCCGCCGCCGCATAATAGGTGGGGGCAAGGTCGTAGGGGATAAACTTCAATTCCAAACGCACATTCGGAATCCCGTGTGCCATCTGTTCAATCTCGCCTACCCCAAAATCATTCGTCACCATGCCCGCGATGAGCAGATGAGCATTCGGCATCTGCTCCAACACTTGGCGAAAGGCCGCCAGCAAAACCGGCACCCCCTTATATGTGCGAATATTACCCAGAAATAAAATCAACGGGACATCCGGCGCAATCTGGAGCGTTTGACGGGCAAAGTCTTGCGGAATATCTGCATGATGATCAGGAATCCCCATCGGAATCACCCGCACACGGGCATTCCAATCTTCATCAGGATACAGCAGGTTGCCCCATTTGAGGAAGGACTCGCGGTTTTGTTCGCTGTGCAAAATGACCCCATCGGCATACCGGTAGAGGCCAAAATACCGCTTGGCAAACGCGAAGGACAGATGATTCGGCACAAGGTCATGCCCGGTAAAAAGTATTTTGCTCCCTTGCAAGCGTGCCTGCTGCCATGTCCATCGGTCTATCAAAGGCAGCAGAGTCCATTGCACATGAACAATGTGCGGTTTTTGCTGCTGAATCTGCCGGATAAGCTGCCACTGGTCAACCAGATAATGCAAGCCGCGTGTGATGCGCCGCACCTTACCGAATTGATTCAAGCGGGGGAATTTTTCTAGCAGACGGAAATAAAAATAAATTTCAGACCCCGAATCTTGCGTAGCACGGGCATCGTAGATATTGCGCGAAGTGAATAAACGGACATCTACCCCTTGTGCGGTCAGCGCGTGCAACAGGGGACGTTCATAAAACAGGGTAAAAGCGGCGGGGTCAAGCAGCCACACCTTCAAATTCCGACTCATGTTACCCATTATGGCACAACATTTGTTACACTGGTACAAAGCGCAGATGAGTTCGGGGTTTGAATCATGGGCGAAACAGTGTTCTTGTGTCTGTTCGGTGGGGTTTTTGCCATTGCGGTGCTTATCCTGCTGGATACCCGCCGCCAATCCACCATCCGTACTATGACCAAACTCCTTGAAGAATCCGAACCGGACGCGATTTTGTGTATGCAGGCATGGGGCGGAAAATACCGCCTCGAACATCTGAATGGACATCAAAGCGGTTGGCAGCCGATGATTATTCTGGTGCTGCCCACCGAGATTCGTTTTTACCCCTTTCAACGCCAGATGGATGTCTACGACAGGATTCCTGCCGAATCCGTGCGCTGGTTCGGGCGACCTAAAAAATATAATCGCTACAACATGAATGAAATGTGGATTCATTATGAGCGCCCGGATGGATGGCACGTTGCCAGAATCCGCCTGTACTATGAACTCATGCTCGATTTTGTCCGCGCCCTCAAGCAAATTTTGTCCCTTGACCTTGTAACTGCCTACCGCCGTCACCGTCCGTATATTTTTTATGGGCCAAGCGAAATTTTCCCCGCCACACAGGATTTGTATGGCACATGGGAACTGGCAGACCCGATGGACATTTTGCTGACCCCGATGCAACTGGTTTTTTTACGCGGTCAACAGGTGATCAAGCAAATTTTGCTGCGTGATATTCAGCAGATTAAAGCCCTCCACCGCGTCGATAATTACGATCCACGCGGGTTGATTCGCTTTCAGGTGGGCGAAGAAAGCACCGTCTTTGCCATCCGCCAGTTTGAGGAATTTGCCGACCTGCTGGCAACTGCCGCCAAACGCACCCTTGAAGAACCCATCCAGCGCAAACGCAAAAAACATGCCGACGAGGACGATTTTCTGGAAGAAGATGGCGACTACATCCAGCAGGTTAGCCCGAACACCCCGTAACGATGCCTATGTTAGATTTTATGGTTCTAAGGACGATATTTTCCCCCAAATTCCACATGACTGCCCAAGCAGTTTTTGCGTTGGCGGAAGCTGAATAAAAAGGGCGGGTTACTCACCGCGCCCTATTCTAGTTCCAAACTTTCTGGCACATCTTCCGGTTCGGCATCTACTGTAGAAATCCCCGTCGCAACTTCAATACGCGGTTCAAAGGTATAGGCGCTGGCGACCACTTCACCTTTGGCTAAACTCACCGTCACTTCGCCCTTATAATCGCGTTTGAAAAGCGGGGCGCTGCCAATTTTACTGCGTTTGGCCTTGCCCTTGTCGGTCAGCGCAATCACGTCGCTATTTTCCTGTTGAATCACTGCCGCTACCAAGCCTTGATTGTTGCCGGGGGGAAGTTTCATCGTGCGAACCCCACTTCCGGCGCGGCCTTGTGTCGGATATTCGTCTATCGGCGTGCGTTTACCGATGCCTTCCGCCGTTGTTACCCACACATACGCATCGGGAATGACCACCCCCGCACCCACAATCCAATCGTCTTTTTCTGCCAATTTAATCCCGCGCACCCCACCCGCCGTTAAACCAGAGGGACGCACATCCTCAGAATTAAATTGAATCGCCTGTGCCTGCCGTGTCACCAGCACCACATGGTCATCATCGGCGGTCAAAAACACCCAGCCAACTTTGTCGTCTTGTTCAACATCAAACACCTTAAAGCTGGTGGCTCGCATACCCGGCATTTCATCCACTTTCAGCCGTTTGACTTCGCCCATTTCCGTCACAAAGAAGAAATAGCCATTGTCTAAGCCGGTTGGCACGCTGATGAGTTGCACGACTTTTTCATCCCGATTCAAACCGCACAATTCCCAGAAAAACGCCCCGTCCTCAACCTCATTCGCTTTGGGAACTTGCGAAGTGAGCAGCGTGGCACAGTTCCCCTGTTCGGTGATGAGGTACAAAATATCACCCGTGCTGCTTTGCAACACGCGGAAAGGTGGTTCTTTCATCGCAGCCGTAACTTTGGGCGCGTCCCCATTATGCGGACGGCTTATCCGCCCTGCGGTGGTCAGCGTGATCCATGTGTCCTCATGTTTGCCTATCAAATCGCCTTTGGTGACATCCGTAGCTTCGCCGCGCACAATGATCGTGCGGCGTTCATCCGCATAGGCATCGCGCACAATTTTTGTCTCGCGGGCAACTTCCATCCGCATGAGAAACTCGCTGCTTAAGAGCATGGTCAAATCTTTAATAAGCTGGCGTTTTTCCTTGAGTTCATCTTGAATTTTCTTGCGTTCCAAACCCGCCAAACGCCGCAGTTGCATATCCAGAATCGCGGTGGCTTGAATGTCGGTTAAATTAAATTGTTTCATCAAATTTTCGCGGGCGGTGTCGGTATTGCGCGAACGCCGGATGACCTCAATCACGGCATCAATATTATCCAGTGCGGTCATCAACCCTTCGAGGATATGAGCGCGTTCTTTGGCACGGGCAAGGTCAAATTCGCTGCGGCGGCGAATCACTTCCAAGCGATGTTCAATGAACACCCGCAGCATTTGTTTAAGGCTCAAAGTACGCGGTTCATTGTCCACCAGCGAAATCATAATCAGGCTGAAGGTGGATTGCAGTGGGGTATATTTGAACAATGCCCGTAGGACTTCTGCCGGGTCTGCCTGTCGCCCAATTTCAATGACAATTCGCAGCCCTTGACGGTCAGATTCATCGCGCAGGTCAACCAACCCTTCGATTTTGCCTTCCTGCACAACGGTGACAATCCGTTCAATCAGCGATGTTTTATTTATCTGGAAGGGGATTTCAGTAACGACAATCCGCGAACGTCCGCGCCCCAAATCCTCGATATGAACTTTTGCCCGCACGGTGACTTTGCCACGCCCCGTCGCATAGGAGGCAACCAAGCCATCATTTTCGCCTTCACCCGTGTAAATAATGCCGGCGGTGGGGAAATCTGGCCCTTTAATATACTCCATCAATTCATTGACGGTGATGGTTTCCAGATGCTCCCAGTTTTCCAGCATATAAATAACTGCATCACACACTTCCCCCAAGTTATGCGGCGGGATACTGGTACTCATCCCCACTGCAATCCCCGAAGCGCCATTGACCAACAGATTCGGCACGTTGGCGGGCATGACACTCGGTTCGGTGAGCGAGCCATCAAAATTTTCAGTGAAATCAACGGTGTTTTTTTGAATATCGGCGAGCAGTTCTTCGCCAAAATTCGCCATGCGTGCTTCGGTATAACGCATCGCGGCAGGGGCATCCCCGTCAATACTACCGAAGTTACCCTGCCCATCCACCAATTCGTACCGCATGGAAAAATCTTGTGCCATGCGTGCCATCGCATCATAAACAGATGCGTCACCGTGCGGGTGATATTTCCCCAGCACTTCCCCCACGATACGCGCACTTTTTTTGTAAGGCGTATCCGCCCGCAGTCCCATATCGTACATGGCGTACAAAATCCGCCGATGGACTGGTTTGAGGCCATCCCGTGCATCCGGCAGCGCACGGGAGACAATCACGCTCATGGCATAGCTTAAATATGCCTCGCGCATTTCTTCGTCAATATTGGTTTGTCTGACTAAAGTTGAATCCATGCTGTCTTCTCAAAGGGATGATAGAACATACGTTCAAATATAAATTATACCAGTTTGTCTGGCAACTACCAATCACAAGATTAGCAGATTAACACGGGATAGCCATAGCGTTTTAGGGCGCATCAGGTGGGGATTTTTTGGTCGCCAAGGGGAACAACTTCCGCGCCGAGTCCACCAGATGCCAAGGTTTTGCCATCCACACACAGCGATAGGTATTCAAAAAATCCTGTTCAGGCCGCCCATAAGCCGAAGTCAATACAATCGCCCCTTCACACCCCAACGCCCGAATTTTTTGAGCGACTTCAATCCCATCCAACGCACCAGGAACACGAATATCTAAAATGAATAAATCAATCTCATTTTTATGCTGCTCGATATAAGCGACGGCGCTATCGCTGTCCTCAAACTGAATGATTTTCAGCGAGGGGTCAGCCGCCATCAGTGCCACTTTCAACACCTCGCGCAGGGGTTCGTGGTCTTCTAGGTGTAAAAATTCCATAACAAATCCTTCCCAAACGTGAAAAATACGTGAAGTTAGTGCTTTCTATCCCAATTCTTGTTTAAGACTTCCTATAATAATCTCAAACCATTATAGGATGTTTTGTTAAAGCGTGCAGGGATTACCGAAACGACTTTATCCGGGCATTGGCGCTCGTATTACCTTTCCCTTTTTGCTGGCAACCGTCGTTGTGGCTGGCATCGGGGTTTTTATCGTTACCCGCCTTGTAGCAGGCAGCATCCAAGAACGGATCAACAACCAGCTCGGCGAAAGCGCCACCGCCGCAACCAATACCGTCGAAGAAATTGAACGCCAACACCTGAGCATTTTGCGTTCGATTGCCTTTACCGAAGGCATGGATGAAGCGATTACATCCAAGAACAGCGCAGAAATTGACCAACTGCTCCGCCCGATTGCTTTCAACACGGGGGTTGAGGAAATCATCGTGTTTGATGCACAGGGCAACGGACTGGTTTACCTGAGCCGTGCCAACAGCTTCATGGTTGAATATCAACTGCTGGAATCGCCTATTCTGACCACCCGCGCAGGCATTCAACGGGTCATTCGTGGCGAAGTAGATGCGCTCGGCGACAAACATATTGACATTATTGCTCAAGATGAGGAAACCATCTTTTATTTCAATGCCCCCATCATGAACAGCGAACGGCAGTTGGTGGGTGGGGTCAGTGTGGGGGTTACGTCCAATCAGCTCATTTTGCGAATCCGCGAACAAGCCCTTTCGTCCATCAATTTATATTTAAGCGATGGACAGGTGATTGACACCACCTTCCGCAATCTTCCTGAAACCGAGCTGCTCCTTACCGCCGAACAAACCACCCAGATTAGCAGCCGTTTTGACTCGGACAAAGAAAAATATCCGACCGAAGAAATCGTTCTCAATCAGGAAACCTTTCAGGCAATGTACGTGCCGTTTGAAATCCGCGATTCCCAGATTGGCCTCCTGTCGGTGGTACTTCCCAAGAGTTTTATCGCAGACAAAATCAGCACCAGCCGCGATTATCTCGCCCTGCTTTTTTCCGGCTTGTTCATGGGCATTGCGCTGCTCGGCATTGTAGTTTCGCGGACTATCAGCCATCCGGTGAAACGGTTGGTCAACACCACCCGCGCCATCCGTGAAGGTGATTTATCACGGCGCGTTGGGTTACGCTTGCCAGATGAATTGGGCGAACTCAGCGTGTCCTTTGACCACATGACCGACCAACTGGTGCAGCGCAACCAAGAAATTAGTCACCTGTACCACCAGCAAATTCAAGAAACCGCCCGTCGTGAAGCGGTTTTGACCAGCATTTCTGATGCGCTCATTGTGCTGAACTCCGCCAAAAATTTTACCCTGCTCAACCAAGCGGCGGAAATGCTCATCAAAAACTGCGAACGGGACAACGACGCTTATTTCCGCTTTACCCAGTTGTGTCACCATCCCGAAGACCTGCTGCAACCGCAAACCATCCATTTTGGCAGTCAGGTCTACAGTGTACTCGCTACCCCTGTCACCATGCCTTCCGAAGAATTGTTGGGGCATGTGATTGTTTTCCGGGATATTACCGCCCTCATCGAAGCCGAACACCTTAAAGACGAAATCATCCTCCAGCTTTCCCACGAATTGCGGACTCCACTGGCTTCTGCCAAAGGCTATATTGACCTTGTGTACATGCTGAAAAAGGGTCAATTGGATGCACAGGGATATGAATTTGTAGGCAACACCCGCGACCACTTGGGCATTCTGGAACGGATGATTAATCAGGTGATTGATGTCAGCACCATGATTGCGGGGGATTTCCGCGTAGAAATTGAATCCTTTGAACTTTCCGAAGTCATCCGCAAAGCCATTGATGAAAACATGCGCGATATTGAAAAACGCGGTCATCAAATCATGACATTTTTGCCCGGCAACAAACTCTGGATGAAGGGCGACAAAACCCGCTTATTTCAGGTGATGGATCATCTTTTGCGAAATGCCCATAGTTACACCCCCAAAGGCGGACTCATTGAGGTTAATGTCAAACTCCGTGATGAGCATGTATATGTGTCGGTGCATGACAACGGAGTCGGCATTGACACCGACGAGCTAGAAAAAGTCTTTGAGTGTATGTATCGCGGGCGTTCCGCCGATGCCGGCCCCACCGATTCACGCGGCTTGGGGTTGGGCCTATACATCACGCAGCAGGTCATTGAAGCACACGGGGGGTGTGTTTCGCTCCGCAGCAAACCGAATTATGGCACAACCGTCACTCTGGAACTGCCTATGAGGATAACTTGATGAGACGTTTACAACCCTCCCCCGAAAAACCACAAAAAAGGCGGCAGGTCAGCTTATGGATCTTATTCCTGCTGCCGATGATGTTTTTGTGCGTCTTTGCGGCAGCGCAGGCTGGCTTGCAATCTTCCAAATCAAACGAGATTCAGGCAGAAATTGCCCCACCCCAAACCGCTGATTATGGGTTGTGGAATCAAAATCGCTTCGGGCCAATTGACCCCGAACTGATTACGCTCATCGCCAACGAAGGCACACTGACCATTCTGCCGCAGGTCGCCCAGCAAGGCACGCCAGATGCCAATGAAATCAGCCGCCTTGCCACAGGCGAATCGGCACTCACCGCCGAAAGTCAAACCGATTCGCAAAGCGCCAATGACAACCCAACACCCGAATCATCATCTGCGGCGCAAACCCTCACGGCGAATCCGAATCAGACCAGCGCAGCCCAGACCAATGCCGCCGCCGGCAGTTCGCCCAATGCCTCTGCTTCTGCCAATGCCAGCACGTTAGCTGCTACAAATTTGACCGCGAGTGCAAGTGCGACAACCCCAACTGCAACACGGACACCCACGCCAACAGGCAGTTCGACACCAACCCCAACCCGCACCAGTTCACCGACGGTCACACGCACGCCCACGCCCACGGGCAGTTTTACCAGAACTCCGACCCGTACATTGACTCCTACACCCGTCAATACCAACACGCCAACCCGCACCAGTACCCCCACATCCACAGGGACAAATACCCATACCCCCACGCCAACTTTTACGGGAACCGCGACCGATACACCCACCCACACGTTTACCCCGACACCGACCCACACACCAACGCAGACAGCAACAAACACCCCGACTCCCACACCCACGAATACCCCCGTACCAACGGCGGATTTAGGGCTGGGTATCACCGTCAACAACCCCACACCCGCCGAAGGGCAAAATATAATCTATACCCTGACCATCACCCACGCAGGTACAAACAACGCCACCGGGATTCAGGTTCGGGATAATTTGCCTGCGGGCGTGAGTTTTACCGCCTCTACACCCAGTCAAGGTTCCTATGTGGCAGCGACGGGCATCTGGTCGGTGGGGAGTTTATCCGTCGGGGCAACCGCCACCCTGCAAATTACGGTTCGTGTAAATAGTGGTACAGCCGGAACCAGCATCACCAATGCGACCAACATCACCGCTTCCTCACTGACCGACCCCAACACAGGCAACAACAGCGCCAGTGTGGTGATCAATCCGACTCCACCCGTTGCGACGGCAAATTTGTCGCTGAATTTGAGCGCCAGCACCACCACGCCAGATGTCAACAGCACCTTGATTTATACACTGGTGATGAACAACGCCGGGCCAAGCACCGCAACAGCGATTCAAGTTACGATTAATTTGCCCCCGCAAGTTACATTTCAATCATTCACCGGGGTGGGAACATACAGCGCGGGGTCGTGGACAGTAGCGACCTTAAATTCGGGCAGCAATGCGACTTTAAATCTGACAGTTACCGTGAATCCCACCACCGAAGGCCAAACCGCCAATGCCGATGCCACCATTACCAGCATGGCACAATCTGACCCGAATCTGACCAATAACACAGACAGCCAAGCCGTGACTATTCGCAGCGCGGGGCTAACCATCTCTAAAACCGTCACCGACAACAATGTGATTGTCGGACAAGCCCTTACCTACACCGTGCGCGTCACCAACAACATGACCATCCCCGCCACCGGGGTTCAAGTTACAGATAACTTGCCTGCGAGTCTGAATTTTGTTTCCGCTACCCCCTCACAAGGCACATTTAGCGGTGGGTTGTGGGATATTGGCACAATTTCGGCAGGCGCAACCGTTCAACTCGACCTCAATGTCACCGTCGGGGCAAGCGCGGCAGGCACGGTGGTTGCCAGCACCGCCACCATAACCGCCTTGAACGAACCAGACTCAAATGCGGCGGACAATACCTTTACCCGCAATATCAGCGTCGCAACCGAAGAAATCCGCCTCAATAAAACGGTGAATAATAACAATCCCGCTGAAGGCATGACGATTGTCTACCAGATTCGCGTCACCAACACCTTCTCCATTCCCGCAACAGGTATTGAAGTGACCGATCTTTTGCCCGCCGAAGTGAGCTTTGTTTCCGCCAGCGCCACACAGGGCAGTTTTAATTCTGGCACAGGGGTTTGGACAGTCGGCAGCATCGCCCCCGATGGACAGGCCGATTTGAATTTAACAGTCACGGTCAATCTGGGAACCGTTGGCATGACCATTCGCAATACCGCCACAGTCACCGCCCTCGACCAGCCCGACCCGGATCTTTCCAACAATTCCGATTGGGAAGATATTACCGTTTTTACCGCAGACATGGCCTTAACCAAAACGGTCAACGACACCACACCGGACGTGGGGCAGCAAATCACCTATACCCTCTGGTTTATCAATAACATGCCCGTCACCGCTACCAGTGTCGAAGTCACGGACAGTTTGCCGTCCGAAGTCGGTTTTGTGTCCAGCGCACCCGATCAAGGCAGTTATGATAGCGGGACAGGGGTGTGGACAGTCGGCAGTGTGTCATCGGGAACATCCGTCCGCTTACAAATCACCGTACAGGTGCTGCCCGCCGCGAGTGGACAAACCCTTCCCAACACCGCCAGCATCACCTTCGCTGACCAGAGCGATTCGAACCCGGCCAATGATTCAGACAGCGCCACCATCATTGTTCCAGTGGCAGAATCCGAACTCGCCCTCACCAAATCCGTCAGCAACCCTACCCCCAGTGAAGGTGCAATCGTCACCTATGTTATTGCGGTACGGAATAACGGCCCCAGCACAGCAACCTCTGTCGAAGTTACCGATGTGCTGCCCACGGAAGTGACTTTCCTGTCTGCCAGCACCTCACTCGGCACCTATGACAGTGGCACAGGCATCTGGACAGTCGGGACTTTGGGCAATGGTGTCCAACATCAACTGACCATCAATGCCACTGTCAATAGTGGCACGATTGGCTTAACCATTCCCAACACCGCAACGATTACCAATTTTGATTTAACCGACCCGAATCTTGCCAACAATAGTCAAAGTGTCGATATTCATGTGCCGGGGTCAGATTTAGAGTTGCTCAAAACGGTGGATGAAAATTTCCCCAGTGAAGGCGACACCATCACCTACACACTCATTTTGACCAACTACGGCCCGGACGATGCCCCCAGCGGAATTCAGATTACCGACAATCTGCCCGTCGGTGTGACCTATGTCAGCAGCAGCGCCAGTCAAGGGACTTATGACCCCTTCACAGGTATCTGGGACGTGGGCGGATTGCTCAACGGGGCAAATGCCACCCTCACTATCACTGTCACCATCAATACAGGCACAGCAGGCGCAACCCTCCCCAACACGGCAACAGTGACGACCTTGAGCATTCCCGACCCCGATTCCACCGATAACACCGAAGGCGAAGATATAACCATCGGGGTGCCACAGGCCGATTTGGAACTTATCAAAACCGTCACCAACATGTCCCCCTATGAACTGGAGACACTTTCCTACAATTTAATGCTCACCAACTATGGGCCAAACACCGCCACGAATGTTTCGGTGACAGATTGGTTGCCGGCGGGTGTAACTTATCTGAGCAGTTTTGCCAGCGTGGGTAGCTATGATTCAGGCACAGGCACATGGACAATTGGCACGCTAAACAACGGGGCATCCGCGACTCTGCAAATTGATGTACAGGTCAACGCGGGAACAGGCGGACAAACGATTGACAACCTCGCTAGCGCCTCCCTCACAGAAAGTGACCCCGATTTAACGGATAATAGCGACAATGCCAGTCTGACGGTACTTCCACCACCCAGCGCCGAACTTTCTATCACGGTTTCTGCCCCCAACCCGACCCCATTGGAAGGCGATTATGTGGTTTATGATGTTGCCGTCACCAACAACGGCCCGGATGATACCCTCAGTCTTCAGGTCAACAGCCCGATTGCAGGCGGACTCACCTACGATTCTGCTGCACCGGACATGGGTACGTATGACAGTGGGACAGGCGCTTGGACAATTGGTACTCTCCCCAATGGTGCAACTGTTCATCTGTATATTGGGGTGTTTGTCAACGCAGGCACTGGCGGAACGCTGATTCAACTCCCCGCCAGCATCGCCTCGTCCAATCCACCCGACCCGAATGTTGGCAATAATAACGCCATTTTTGATTTAAATATACAATTTCCACCCAGTGCAGATTTAAGTTTGGGGATGTCTGCCCTGCCGACTAACCCGCTTGAGGGAGACAGCGTGACCTATAGCATCCTTGTCACCAACAACAGCCCTACTTTTGATGTTTCAGGGGTACAGGTGACAGATGTTTTGCCAGCCGGGGTGACGTTCGTCAGTGCAAGCGGGGCGTATGACAGTGGCACAGGCATCTGGGATATTGGCAGTTTAACGGCGGGCGCAAGTGCCAATCTTGATCTGGTTGTAACCGTGAACAGTGGGACAAGCGGGCAAACCATCTCCAACACGGCCAGTATTAGCGCCACAAGTTTACCTGACCCAGCACCGGGCAATGAAAGCAGCAGTGTGGATATTGTAGTGCAATAATGGATGAAGTAGAAATATCACAATTGCAAGCCCATTTGCGGGCAGAAATAGACCGTATCATCCTGCAAT
Source organism: uncultured Anaerolineae bacterium (assembly GCA_964639245.1). GTDB lineage: Bacteria > Chloroflexota > Anaerolineae > Aggregatilineales > J027 > SB15. The sequence continues at coordinate 326,246 of CAZXCU010000002.1, read as the reverse complement.
TGGGCAACATGCTGGCAGGCAATTACGGCGCACTTAACGGGCTAGCCGATGATGTTGCCAGTTTATACACGGCCGCCCGGCTGTTTAAAACCATGATTCCCGAAGTCGTCATTGAGGATTTATTTGCTTTTCCCTCGCCAAGCATCTTGCATCAAGCCGATAAATTTCTGAGTTATTTGTATCAGATTGAAGACTGCTGTACCCATTACCTGACAAATAGCAGCCTGCTCAATCCGCAGCAGCACGAGGTTTTTTCCGAAATCAGCCAGACAGTACGGGGCATGATGCAACAATTTAACCAGCCGACCCCACCTAAAGTCAACAAGGGGGTACAGCGCGAGATTATCCCGCCCGCGCTGCCCGCCAACAACATTCACATCACCTGCGACCATTTTCCCATGACAATGGAATTACAGGTGCAGGAATATCATATTTCAATTTCGGTTAGCACCACCCAGAAACCCACCCCCAACAGCGCCCTGCATATAGACATCCACCCTGACAAAAAATAGCAGGTGCATGTAAACAAAAAAGGGGCGCGTTGCCCCTTTTTCATTAGTCAATGTTGTCTTCCATCATCATCGAACCGAGAAATTCGTCGTCATCGTCCAGAGGGGTTTCAATTTCCTCATCCTCAACTTCGACTTCTTCCTCATCGTCCAGATCCTCTTCCTCGTCGAAGTCTTCCGCCGCATCGTCATCCACAAACGACGCACGTTCGGTCAAATCTTCTTCAAGTTCTTCGTATTCGTCGTATTCGTCCTCGTCCTCGATGTCAATTTCATCGTGGTCAAGCACCAGCGCCCCTTGATCTGCTAAGGTCAGGTCACGCACTGACGCATCACGGTTTTTCTGGTAGGTATGGAACCCTGTGCCAGAGGCAATCAGTTTCCCGATGATGACATTTTCCTTCAGGCCATACAGATGGTCTTCTTTGCCTTCAATTGCTGCCCCCGCCAGCACCTTAATCGTGTGCTGGAAGCTGGAAGCGGACAAGAAGCTGTCGGTACTCAACGCTGCCCGGGTAATCCCCAGCAAAACGGGCATCCCGGCGGCGGGTTCTTTGCCCTCTGCCAACAGCCGTTCGTTCAAATCCAGCAATTTGAGCTTATCAATCAACTCGCCCGGCAGTAGCCCGCTATCCCCGCTACGCGTAACAGTGACTTTGCTCAACATCTTACGGATGATGACTTCAAAGTGTTTGTCGGAAATGTTCACCCCTTGATTGCGGTACACATCCTGCACTTCTTTGAGCAAATAAAGCTGGGTCGCATCTTCGCCCAACACCCGTAGAATCTGGTGCGGATTCTTTGACCCATCGGTCAGTTGGGTACCCGGCTCAACTGGCACGGGCGCACCATTCGCTTTATTGATGGCATCGGCAATTTCATCGCGGATACGCCCGCTAGAAGGAATTTCGTATTCCTGCTCAACAACCTTTTCATTCCGAACGTAGAGGGTATGGCCTTCAATGTAAATTTCACCGCCCAATTTGGTGATGATTTGGCCTTCCCCGCCGGTTTCTTGGGCGATGACCTGTTTTTCTTTCACGGTATCGCCGTCATTCACCAGCACATCCCACCCGAAGGGCAGATCATGTTTTTCGTTGGCAACTTCGCTGTGTGTCACCCGCGCAATCCGTACCCCGTCCTCACGTTTGTCAATGGTCAGGTAGCCGCCCATGTCAATCATGACCGCTTCACCTTTGGGCTTTTTGCGGGCTTCAAACAATTCTTCTACACGCGGCAAACCGGTGGTAATATCGCCCGATTTTTCCGCCGTCCCCCCTGTATGGAAGGTACGCAGAGTCAATTGGGTGCCGGGTTCACCAATGGATTGCGCCGCGATAATCCCTACGGCGGTTCCCAGCGCGGCCAATTCACCACGCCCCAAATCCCGTCCGTAGCACAGCGCACACACACCGTGAATCAGGTTACACGTCATTGGGCTGCGAACATGAGCGTATTCAATCACCGCTTCAGCCAGTTTGTCAGCAATCACTTCGCTGATGATTTCATTCCGTTCGACAATCAACTCACCCGTTTCAGGATGGTACATCGCCCTTGCCGCGCAGCGTCCCATAATACGTTCTTGGAAGGTCTGCCCCGCTACATCTGCGGTGGAGTCAAGCTGTGGGGTGTGCAAGGGATGTTGCGGATTGGGGATATACAAACCCGCTTTTGTCCCGCAGTCAATATGATTGACAATGACATCCTGCGCCACATCCACCAAACGACGGGTCAAATACCCCGCGTCCGCAGTACGCAGCGCCGTATCTGCCAGACCTTTACGCGCCCCGTGCGTACTAATGAAATATTCCTGCGCGGTCAACCCGTGACGGAAGTTGCTCCGAATGGGCAGGTCAATAATACGCCCGGACGGGTCAGCCATCAAACCACGCATCCCGGCTAGCTGGGTAATCGGGCCAAAACCGCCTTTGGTACTGCCCGAAATCGCCATGACCGCAATCGGGCCAAACGGATCCAGCGTGTCACGAATGACACTCTGCAATTTATCTTTGGCATCATTCCATGTATTGACCGTTTGCAGGTAGCGTTCCTGTTCAGTCATCAGTCCACGCCGATAGTTGCGGGCAAACCCATCCACTGCCTGTTCAGCATCGGAAAGGATATGTTGGCGTTCTTCTGGCACAGTCAAATCGGACACCGCGATGGTCGTCCCGGAAATGGTGGCATAGAAAAAGCCCAGATCTTTAATCTGGTCTACGATGTCGGTGGTATTTTCCAACCCCATCACGGTATACGCCGCCGCCACCAACTTCTGGAGTTCTTTTTTGTCCATCGTGGCCTGAACAAAGCGCATTTCATCCGGCAAAATCCGATTGAAAATGGCTCGCCCAACGGTGCAAATTTCCGCTTTTTCGGGTCTGCCGCTTTCCGCTTCATCATAGAAATTGCCGAGCAAGATCGGCGTGTGCAGCCCCACGATTCCCAGTGCGTAAAGGTGTTCTACTTCATCCAAGTCCACCACCATACGGCGTTCCATGAGATTCGCCAGTTCAAGCGTGGTGACTTTGTTTTTCTTGGTATATTTCAGGTAATCCTGTGCATTGTGTACCAGCACATCCACATCGCCATTTTGCAGGGCGGTAAAGGCTTCACCTTCCCCTTTTTTACCCCTGAAATACACGACTTCATTGTTGGCAAACAATTCGCGTTCGTGAACCTGTTTTGACCCCGCCGAGTTAAACACCACGCCAATCCGATAACGGCCTTGTGCAAGTTGTTCCCATTTACGGAATTCATCTGCCCGTTCCTTGAGCGTGACAATTTCCGCCGTCGGATCCATTGTCAGGTAATAATTGCCCAGCACCATGTCTTTGGAAGGCGCAACCACGGGCGAACCATCTGCCGGTTTGAGCAGATTTTTGGTACTAAGCATTAATTCACGCGCTTCTTGTACCGCTTTGTCGCTCAACGGGATATGCACCGCCATCTGGTCGCCGTCAAAGTCTGCGTTAAACGCCGAACACACCAAGGGGTGAATCTGAATCGCCTTGCCTTCGACCAACTGCGATTCAAAGGCTTGAATCCCCAAGCGGTGCAGCGTTGGCGCACGATTCAACAGCACCGGACGTTCTTTAATCGCTTCTTCCAGCACTTCCCAGACTTCGGGGCGTTCGCGCTCGATAATCCGTTTGGCGCTTTTCACATTACTGGCGTAGTTATATTCCACCAATTTGGCAATCACAAACGGACGGAACAATTCCAGCGCCATCATTTTGGGCAACCCGCATTGATGCAGCTTGAGACGCGGCCCAATGACGATGACCGAACGTCCCGAATAATCCACACGTTTACCGAGCAAATTCCGACGGAAACGCCCCTTTTTCCCTTTGAGCATATCGCTCAGGGATTTCAGTTCACGCCGTCCGCGCCGACTGAGCGCTTTTCCGCGCTGGCTGTTGTCAATCAGGCTGTCAACCGCTTCTTGCAACATGCGTTTTTCATTCCGCACAATCACGTCCGGCGCACCGAGTTCCAACAGGCGTTTCAGACGATTGTTACGGTTAATCACACGGCGGTACAGGTCGTTCAAATCACTGGTCGCAAAACGCCCACCGTCCAACTGCACCATCGGGCGCAAATCGGGGGGAATAACCGGCAAAACGCTCAAAATCATCCATTCAGGACGGTTCGAGCTTTTCCGCAGCGCTTCCACCACTTTCAAGCGTTTAGTCGCCTTTTTACGTTTTTGTTTGGAACGGGTGGTACGGACTTCAGCCCACAATTCATGGGAAAGTTTGTCCAAGTCCATATTTTTCAAGATTTCCATGAGCGCTTCAGCACCCATATCAGCCTTGAACACCTGCCCATAACGCTGACGCAATTCACGGTAGCGCTGTTCGCTCAAAAACTGCTGCGCTTTGAGGTCTTCCAGTTCTTTACGAACTTCTAGGATTTTGCTGTCCAGCATCCCCAAACGCTGCTGACGCTGCGAAACCAGCGTATCAATTTCATTCTGTGTATCTGACGACACCTCGTCCGCTTCGGCAGCAATTTTGAGATGTTCGTCCCGACGATTTTCTTCAATCGCAGCTTGAAGTTCATTCAAACTGGCGGTGACTTCGTTCTGGATCGCTTCTACGAATTTGTAATCTGCCACGGTGCCTTTTTTGGCAATTAGCGTATTCGCTTTGACAAAAAACAAATCCTCCGCCAAGGGCTTGCCGATATTATTTTCGACCAGCGCTTGCAGGCGTTGTGCTTCCACGATGATTTCTTCGGAAATCCGGTCACGTTCGGTGTTGTAGTGCGAATCAACCTGACCTTCGCGGGTTTCTACGTCCTGCAAACGGGAATCCCGTTCGGCACGCAGCGCGATAATCCGGTCATCCAAATCCCCTACCAATTCGCGTTCTTGGCGTTCGCGTTCCTGCTGCAAACGACCAAGCGCTTTTTGACGGGCATCTTCATCCACCGATGTCACTACATATTGAGCAAAATACAACACCCGGTCTAAGTTGCGGCGGCTGACATCCAGCAGCAGCCCTAAGTAACTTGGGACACGGCGGGTATACCACACATGCGCGACAGGCGCAGCAAGGCGGATATGCCCCATGCGTTCGCGCCGCACCGATGACTTGGTGACTTCGACACCGCACTTATCGCAGACGATACCTCTGTAGCGGATATTCTTGTACTTTCCGCAGTAACACTGATAGTCCTTGGTCGGACCGAAAATGGCTTCGCAGAACAACCCGTCTTTTTCAGGCCGCAGACGGCGGTAGTTGATGGTTTCTGGCTTGGTGACTTCGCCATATGACCAAGACTCAATGTGTTCTGGAGATGCCAAGCTAATCCGTAAGGCGCTGAAATCCTTTGCTTCCAAGAGATGCCCTCCGCTTCCGTCGTGCTTATCAGGATATGTGAACATAATCTAAAAACGAAAATGCGACGCAAGAACCGCCCCGTTCTGTGTGTCGAGTCAAAAGAGGTCTATTGAACATTGATTCATATGTTGAAAGATTATAGTGGAAAAAAAAATTTAGTCAATAGTTCCTCGACACGGAAATTTCAGAGGAATTACTTGATAAGCTATAAAATACGATTACAATTTATGGGTATAAGCCATAAGGAGATATTTCATGTTTCAATCATTATTCGGAAATGCCTCAGAAATAAATGTGGATGCGCTTCGAAAAGAGTTCGAAAATGTTCTTTTAGAGGATGAAAAGATAGACAAAGCCTTCCGCATCTTTCGAGATTTATTTGTTTTCACAAATAAGCGATTAATTCTGGTGGATAAACAGGGTTTAAGTGGTAAAAAAGCTGAATACCTGTCCATTCCCTATCGCGCAATAAGCAGATTTTCAGTTGAAACGGCTGGGAGTTGGGATGCCGATGCTGAATTAAAAATATGGTTTTCAGGAAGTCCTGAGCCATTGCAAAAAGAGTTTAAGAAAGGAACAGATATTCTAGGTGTTCAAAAAATCTTAGCCCAATACACGACTAAGTAAAATTCCTATAGGCTGTTTCTTATATCATTCAATAAGAACAGCCTTAAGCCATTTTATGTATGACGATAGAATATTATCTCGCAAGGGCGGGAATCGAGGCATGTTAGCCTATTTTCAGGAATAAAGTCTCCCTTGCAATGCCTCTTGTCCCCGCCCCTACAAGCGAAAATTCCGAATTTCCAGACGGTTTCTCAAACTTTTAACTTTTTCAAATCCCAAAAGTTGTTAGCAATCTTAAAATCATATTGATATTATTTGCACAAACACAGTCTTGATTGTCGCATTCCCAATTATTGCAATCAGCTACTAAAAATCATCCGACATCACTCCGCCCCTACATTGGCCTGTAGAAACACAATTCGATTTGCTAAAGGTAAAAATTTTTGGCGTTAATATCCTTGTAATCAAAATCTTTGAACTGCGATTGTCCTTGCGTTAGCTTTTAATTTCAGAGATAGCTATACTAGCAACAATTTCATTAGTCTCAATTTTTAAGGGAGTAGTTAAAATGAACGAAAACGAAGCCACAAGGCGGCAATTTCTGGTTGGCTTAGGGGCTGCGGGCGCAGCAGCGGCAGTCGGGGCAGGCATCTTACTCGCGCCAACGAATGGCGAGGCTGCCAGTCCTAATCTATAAGGAACTGCAACACCTCTCCCTGAGGGGGTTAAATCTGTCCAAGGGTCGTGGGTTGGGACACTCACTTCTCGCTCACCAACCAAAGGTCTGGCTACTTTTACATCGAACGGGGGGTTAATCACCACCAACCAGAAAGATACACTCAAGACTCAACCACAGGGCGGTGGACACGGCGTGTGGAGACAGGATGGGTTGCGTGTCGAAACACGGATTTTCAAGTTTCTCGCCGATGAGGAGGGTGTATTGACATCCATCATTGAGGAGATTACCGCGTTGGAGATGGACGCAACCGGAGATTCATTGAGTGGCACTGGCACATTTAATATTTATTCATTGACGGGTGAACTGTTGCAATCGGGAAACGGAGATTTTACCGCAAAGCGCATTACCCTCACCGGGACTATGGAATTTCTTTAGAAGCCCATTGAAATTAAATTAAGCAGTGAGCCGTTTGAACATCAAGTCACTTGAAGAGATGCAAATCACACCCTCACTGCTCTACATTTTTTCTCATTTATAAGAACTACATACCCGAATCCCCACATTTGCCCGCCGAAATTCAGGATTCAACCCATCCCGATAGGCGGCTCGCAGGGTTTCAATTTTCCCCGTACTCCACGACCCGCCCCGGATGGTTTTTTCCGTAGGGGCTTCTACGGCGCTTGTGGGGTCATACGGTGCGTACCAATCCACCGTCCATTCCGCCACATTGCCAATCATATCCAGCGCCCCCACCCACGATTCGCCCTGACTCAACATGCCGACATTTTGCGAACGCCCATTCGAGTTGGCTTCATAAACCATTTTGTCTGCCGAAAAGCCATTTCCCCACGGATACAACAAGCCGTCCTGCCCCCGTGCGGCATATTCCCATTCCGCCTCCGAACACAAACGTCCCCCCCGCCATGTCGCATAGGCCCATGCCTCATACCAGTTGACCCCGACTCGTGGCTGTTGCGAATCGGTATATTCGGGATAATCGGTTGGCGCGGAAACATGCGTATCCAGCAGCCACTTCCAGCCCTCAATCGTCCAATATTCTTGGTTCAAATACGGATTTTCCGCCAGAAACACCGCGTACTGCTCATGCGTCACTTCGGTTTTGTCTATCCAGAATCCCTGCTCAAAACATACTTCACGGGCGGGTTGTTCGTCTGCCTGCGCCAGAAAATCTATCGCGGGGTCACTCCCCATCGCAAAACACCCCGCCGGCACAAACACCTGCCCCACCCCGCGACTATCCACCCGACTATCGTCGGAAAACCCATTTTCATCGGCGGGTACATGCGCTGTCGCCTGGCTGGTATCTTCATCCCACGAAAAAAACAACGCCAGAATCACCAGCGCCAGCACACTCACCATGCTCATCGCCGCCACCATCTGCAAACGCTGTTGCCAAGGAATCCGCCGAAGCTTTTCAATCCAGACCGCCAACTTTTTCATGCCTGTCGTATCAGTGCGGTAGACAAAAATCGGCATGGGAATCGGGCTGGGGGAAGCGGGCATTTCCTCCTCGACTTGAATCCGCCGTGCTAACCGCATCAGCGCTGCGAGGAGTTCGGTCATGGTGTCAGCATTTAACCCCGCCGTCATATTCACCATTTGAATCTCACGCAGCATTTCGGGGATGTCTTGATGAAGCGTGCGAATCTGAACGGGCAAAATCAATTTATGCAGCCGTTGGGCTTCGGCAAGTTCGGCCTGACAATAGGTTGATTTAAGCGAATCGTGCGACATAAGATAGATAAAAACATCGCACTCGCGGATTTCACGCAGAATCTCATCCCACCACAATTCCCCGCCGTGCAGTTTGTCGTCGTACCATACTTCCATGTAGACCCGCCGCAACCGGGTCGCCAATTGGCGCGTGAATCGGCGGTCAATCCGGCTGTATGAAATAAAAATAGCTGGTTCTTTCATCACTACTATCGCTCCACTGTTTTGATTATAGAGCATCGGTTCTAACAAAAAACAAACTTAACACTATTTTTCACAAAATTTTTACACCCCTCACTCCCTCGTACCCCAAACTATCTCCCTACAGGTTATATCGTTATTCAAACCATTTTATAACCGCTCTAATCGGTAGTGGCGTAATGTGGTCAGATGCGTAGAATAAAAGCCGTGAAAAAAGGTGCAATACATGCTGCAACGAGATTTCCTACGAGCGCTTGAAGCCACGATTGTCGGCTTCTTTTTTGTACAAACCATCCGCTTTTTGTACGCCCAGATGTATGCCCGTGTCAGCAGCGCGGATTTGGTCGGACGGGTCAACTTTGAAGCGGTCAAAGATTTACCGGGTGTGGTCGAAACCGCGCAGGTGCAATTAGAAATTTACGCGGTCATCGCTATTTTGTTGGCCCCCCTGCTCGCGCTGGTGCTGATGCGTCTGCGCTGGAGTTTGCCCTTAGCTGTCGCTATTTGTGTCGTAGGGCGTTTGATGGCCTTGCAGCTACCAGAAAACGCAGTGCTGGCGGCGGCGGTAACAGTGGCGGCAGGTTTTTTATATATGACGCTTATCATGGTACGTCGTCCCGCGTTTTTCCCGATTATGATTGGCATGGGTTTCGCGCTAGACCAACTTATCCGCGCCCTGAACAGCACCGCCGACCCAACCTTCAACGAAACTTATGAATTTGTCATTTTAGGGTCGCCACGCATTGATATTTTGTACGCAATCGCTGGGATCGCTATTTTTGCCCTGTTGCTGACGGCGCTGACCACCTTCATTGAAGGCGAAGAAGCCAAACTGCCTACCTATGAACGTCCGATTCCCGGTGCGCTTTCAGGCTGGGGAGCGCTGGCCTTCGGCGGAATTTTGTATCTGGAATTTACTGTGCTGGGGCTGCCAAATGTTGTGGCACGCTGGGCAAACGTGGAGTATTACCTCGCGCTGCCTCTCATCATGCTGGCGACCTTGCTCCCGCTTGTGCCAGAAGTTCGCGCCCAGGCCGGACGTTTTATCTCAATTTTCGATGCAGCCTATCGCGGGTGGTTGTGGGCGCTGATGCTGGCGCTGCTTTTGATTATCGGCAAACGCTTTGAAGGCGCGGTGGCGGTGATTGTGCTGTCACTGGCACAGCTTTTTACTATGCTGACTCTGTGGTGGTTGGTGCAGCAAACCCCAGAACGTCGTCGTGTGAATCCCACCCCGATTTTGATTCTGGTGAGTGCCATTGTCTTTCTGGTGTTAAGTATTGGCGATTATTTCACCTACGATTACGCCTATGTCCGTGACATTGCTCCCCCGTTCGGATTTTTGGAAGGGTTGCTACGCGGGATGCGTGATATGGGGCTGCCCTTAGCCGTTGCCGCCGCAATTCTGGCTTGTTTGCCCATGATTCTGGAACGACAAATCATCCCTTGGCGCGAAGGCAAATTGATTCGTACTCTGCTGTCCTCCGTCTTTGTGTTAATAATTACGGTGGGGGCAACCCGCGCAGCCGTGCCAAATCCAGTACGCCCGCCCACCAATCCCGCCTGTTTACGTGCCGTGACGCTCAATCTTCACAGTGGCTATACCCAATTTTTTGCCCCAAATTTGGATCGGGTGGCCGAAGAAATTCTGCAAAGCGGCGCGGATATTGTATTACTGCAAGAAGTCGAAACGGGGAGGCTTTCCAGCGGCAGCACCGACCAAGCCCTCTGGCTGGCAGATAAACTCAATATGAATGCCAGCTTTTTTCCCCAGAATGAGGATGTTCAAGGCATCGCCATTTTGAGTCGTTTGCCACTTGCCAATGCCGAAGGCGCTGAACTGACCAGCGACGGGCCACAAGCGGCGGTGCAATATGTGCGTTACCAGCTTGCCGCCGACGATGAACTCCATGTATACAATATGTGGCTTGGTTTCCGTGTTGACACGCGGGATGGACAGCCTGTTCCCGATGACCAGCAAGACCAGAATTTGCAAATGCAGGAAGTATATAACTTGGTGGCGCAGCACCATTTTGTCAACCGTACCGAACCGACACAGGACAGAGTGCTGATGGGCGGAACATTCAATTTTGATGAAGAGTCGCCCTTGTATGAGTTGTGGGCGAACACCGTTTTTAAAGACCCGTTTACCACCCTGTTCCAAGAAAACCGCGATACGTTGTTTTTAGTGGATGGCACAACCGCTCGCTATGATTATCTCTGGCTGCTGAACCTTGAAGCCACTGGCATTGCGATTGACCAGGCAGAGGAAAATGTCGTTTCCGACCACCGCATGTCTATTTTAGGCTTTAGCTGGATTGCCGGGCAGGTGTGTTCATAGAAGCAAATTGCTAAAAAGGGTGCAGGATACCTGTCCTCACCCTTCCGCTAGGACAGTACAGGCTTCCCGTGCTACCCAATGTTCATATGCGAGAATCAAAACTACGCTCCGGCAAACAGCCGTCTGCCGTCTATCGTTTAAGGAGCAAAAAGCGTTAGGTCGGTAATAAGGGTGGGGTTGTCCTCCCCTTTGACCCGCACACTAAAAACTTTGGTCAAACGGGCAATATCCGGTGTGGTCATGAGAATCACCCCATCAACCGGGTTGTTCGCCAGACCAAAATTCTCCAATTCAATGCTGTCCCCATCTAATGTTTGGACAGTGTAACTGCCTCCGTCCGGCGCAGTGGTCAGGTTCAAGGCGCTCACCCCCGAAACATTGTTATCGGTACGTGGCGAAAATGTGAGCATCAAGGCAGCATCGGCACAAACATCGGGGTCATCCGGCAACCCAGTACCAAGCGCTACAAAACTCCGCTCAACAACTTTGAGCCATGTGGTCACCGTCGCACAGGCGGGGTCATCCGATTCAGCGCGGATTTCAAACCCGTAAGGTGCAAAAACATCCGATTCAAGGGGAATATCCTGTTGAAAAATTGTACCATCCGGTAGTGGGTCAGCAAAATGAATATCGAAGGGCAAGCGGGTATTGGTACGAACTGGACTAAGTTTATTGTTTTGCTCGGAAATTTCAATAATTTCGTTGCCCACGTCCACACGGCCTTCGGAAATAAAAGTCCCCCACCACCCGAAACGGAAAGTCAAACTATCCCGCAAAAGGCCGCCGGGGGCGAGACCTTCTACCCGACGGGTGATTTTCTGGGAGCTAAAAATGCTCGGCTGCCATTCATAGGTAAAGGCGGGGGCAGCATCACTACCCCGATTCTCAATATCAATCAGCACCGACACTTCCTGTCCCGGTTGGGGGTTGCGCGGCTCCACGCTGATGCTAGCAACCACCAGATCCACCGACGGGAGGGGGGTAATGGTTGGCGGGGCAACCGCTTCAATTTCATCGCCCTGCCCACTCAAAAAGAAAATCACACCCAGCAACGCCACCGTGAACATGCCCAAAATGCCAGCAATGACCTGATATACGCGGTCTTGGAGCAGTTGGCGGAAACTCATGTCCGATTCTTCAAATTCAAACAAACTACCCGATTCATGGTCGTGCATGAACAGCACCGGAGACATCCATTCGGCGTTGTTCAAGGTATTGTGGATTGCCCGCCGCCCATCCGACACCGCCGCTTCAATCGATTCCCCGCGTGCCAGCGTTTTATAAAATTCTTTGGAAAATTCGATAGCCGCCGCATCCGAAATTTCAAACTGCTGGGCGACCACCGCCGGCAACCCGCGTTGAATCAAGCTGGAGGCAATCCCGCTAAAGGGATCACGCGAATCCTGCCGAGCGCCTTCGCACGAATTGAGGATGACCAGCCGAATCCCCTGTTCATCATACAGTTCACGCGCCAGCCCTTCGCCAGAAATCGGGACAGCACGTTTATGCTCATAGGCATCTTCAAGCGCCAGCCTGCCAATGCCAGTTTCGGGGTTAAAATCGCTGTGTCCGATGTAGTGAAAAACATCAAAATCGGCTTCTCGCAGGGTTTGCTGCAAACTCCGCAGGGAGGCATTTTCCAGATAGGTGATTTCAACCCGTTGATTGTCGCGCAGTTCGCTGACCGCCGCTTCTAGGTTGGCACGTTCAGCGGCTTCATCAATTTTGGCAACATCTTCCGGCGCAGAAATCATCACCAGAATCCGCAAAGGCGGACGACTGCGCCAATGGTCAACGCTCACAAAACGCTGGATATAGCGCACAAATGCCAATTCACTGTCCAGCGCCAAAAAATCGACTTCGGGGTCACGCAAAAATTCCCACGGCAGGTTGGCTATGTCTCCGGCGCGGCTGACATTCAAGCGAAAACGTAAATGGGCGCGTTCTTTGCGGGCAATGGTACGGGCTTCGGCATAGGCTCGGGCAACATCGCCCGTAAAAATGGCACGAAAAAACGCTTCGCCAAAATCACGGGCGAGTTTTTGCCCGGTAGCCGCTTGCACCGGACGTTCCCCACTGACAATATCAATAAAGCGTTCGAGTTGGGGTTTGGGGAAAGGCAAAGTAAACCGCACACTGACAGATTGTGGTTCCAAAAACGAAGGACTATCCGTCACCTGTGCGAGATAAACATCATTGTTTAGTTGGTGAATCTGAAGTTCAAAATTTTTATAGTTAGGCATGAGGCTATTTTACTCTGAATGCCTCATGGGGTAAAGAAATCCTAACTTAAAACGCGCTCATCCAACGGCAAAATCGGTGTATGGGCGAACTTCAGGTGGGTGAAAACCGAGAACAATATCCTCTTTGGGGATGCCCGCCTCCAGCAAATCATCCACCACACCGGGGTACGTTCCGTCATACTGCACCCAGATTTTGCCGTCAATAATATCAAGGTGAATAACCAAACCTTGCATTCTTTCATCGTTATTCCACCCAACCATTATCACACCATAATGGTCATAAAGGGTGTCAACCATGGGAGAAACTTGAGCATCTACATTGGCCGGTTGATGTAAAGCGCGTTGGCGCATTAATTGACTGACGATTTCTCGGTAGTGGGCTATCTTATCCATGTGATAATCCTTTCCTCATCAGGATCAAACACCAACAGCATAATCTTCTGCCGTTCCACAACCATTTTACCTAATTCGTCGTCAAACAGGTTCAAGTACACCCTGTTAGGAACGGCTAAAAAAAGCTGCTGCTCCATGTGTGTTATACTCATAATATCACGATAGACATTGTACTGCCCAACTGCAATGTATAAATCGTAGATTGCAGATCTGCTGACAAAACTTTTAATCTCTACTGCAATCTTCTGACCATTCTTTTCTGCACTGATGGTTTCTTCCGCGCCTAAATCAATATACAAATTGTGCTTTCCATAGGCGACATGCAATGGGTCTCTGGTCACTGTCCAACCATCTTTTTGCAGCGCATTTTTGACAACCTCATGGTAAAGATCCTTGCGGGACATTAGCTGCCCACCTTGTATTTCAGGTAGGATTCCATAAAGCTATCTAGCTCGCCATCCAGCACTTTTTGTGTCTGGCTGGTTTCGTGGCTGGTACGGGTATCCTTCACCAGTTGATAGGGATGCAAAACATAGGAGCGAATCTGGTTGCCCCATTCCGCGCTTACATGGTCGCCTTTGAGGGCATTAAACTGGGCTTCCTGTTTCTGACGCTCTAAATCGAGCAGACGAGATTTGAGGACTTCCATTGCACGCTGTTTGTTTTGTGCCTGGCTGCGCTGATTTTGACACGAGACCACAATGCCCGTTGGAAGATGGGTGATGCGAACGGCGGTATCGTTTTTCTGGACATGCTGACCACCCGCACCGCCGGCCCGAAAGGTATCAATTTGCAGGTCTTTGGGGTCAACTTCAATATCGATTTCGCCGTGAATATCCGGCCAGACTTCGACGAGTGCAAACGAGGTATGACGACGGTTGGCGGAATCGAAAGGACTGAGGCGCACCATACGATGCACCCCTTTTTCCGATTTAAGATAGCCAAACGCATAATTCCCCGCAATGGACAGCATGGCAGATTTAATCCCCGCTTCATCCCCCGCCGTTTCTTCCACAATTTCTACTTTAAAGCGGTGCATTTCAGCCCAACGGAGATACATTCGGAGGAGCATTGCCGCCCAATCTTGAGCATCGACCCCCCCCGCGCCCGCATGAATGGCTAAAATCGTATCTTCGCTGTCATATTCGCCACTCATCATGGCTTCAAAAGAGGCTTTGCTGACTTCATCGGCTAATTTTTCGGTTTCCCCCGCCAATTCCGCTGCGAGTTCAGAATCCCCCAGTTCGGCGAGTTCAAGCGTGTCGTCAATGCGCTGCAAGAGCGAAGTCCATTGGGTGATATGCCCGCGTAGTTTGGCCTGTTTTTGCATCACTCCCTGCGCGGCTTGCGGGTCAGCCCAGAAACTTTCCTGTTCGACCTGCTTTTCTAAATCCGCCAATTCGCGTTCACGCCCGGCAATGTTCAAGCGTTCCATAAGCCGGGAGATTTCCTGCCGCATATCACGTAGACGGTGTGTATCCATTGTTTTGCTCCTGCTTTCTTCCATATAAATAGCAGGGACAGCACAAAAGCTGTCCGCGTGGGTTTATTGATCTCTCGTCTGAGGGCATTTGCCCAATACAGGTTAGGCATTCAGCCAGTGGGGTTAGCTGTCAAAAAGGCTGTCCACAAATTTTTTGGGTTCAAAGAACACCAGATCCTCAATCGCTTCCCCCAAACCCACATAGTGAATAGGCAGCCCGAGTTCCTGATGAATAGCAAACACCATCCCCCCTTTGGCGGTACTGTCCAATTTGGTGACAATCAAGCCGGTAATATCCACTGCTTCCATAAACTTTTTAGCCTGCATCAGCGCGTTTTGTCCAGTGGTGCCATCCAGTACCAGCAGCGTTTCATGCGGGGCATCTGGCACAACCTTCCGAATCACATTGCGAATTTTGGTTAATTCCTGCATCAAATTGAAATTGGAATGCAGCCGTCCGGCGGTGTCCACAATCAATACTTCGGTGTTACGGGCTTGGGCGGCCTGTATCGCGTCAAAAACCACCGCACCGGGATCACTGTTGGGTTTGCCTGCGACCACTGTTACCCCGGCTCGCTGCCCCCAGATTTCAAGTTGGTCGATGGCGGCTGCACGAAAGGTATCTGCCGCAGCGACAATGACTTTCCGGTTGTTGAGTTGCATCCGACGGGCCAGTTTGCCGATGGTGGTGGTTTTGCCAGACCCATTCACCCCGACAATTAGCACGACAGAAAGCGCCCGCCCACTGATGTTTAAGGGGGTGGGTTCTTTAAGCAATTTAACCAATTCTTCGCGCAGCGCCCGATTCAACTGGTCGGGACGGGTGATGCCTTCGCGTTTGACTCGTCCCTGGAGCGCATCAATCAAATGATTGGTAGTCTGCACGCCCATATCGCCTTGCAGCAGCAGGGCTTCAATCTCTTCCCATGTTTCATCGGTAATCGAGGTATTGCCCACCATCTGGGCAATGCGCCCAAAAAATGCCTGCCGTGTTTTTGCTAACCCTGAACCAAATGTCACTGCGGCCTCGCAACCTGTAAAGACTGATTAAAAATTTCGACTCGCTTGCTATTATCCTATAAAATTTAAAAAATAGGACGTAGAAATCATGGATGAAAACACCCTATAATAAAGAATTAGTTTGGCATTCATTGAAAATTCATATAATATGATAGAGACAGCGCACCAGTAAGGGATAAGCCATGGCGGAAGCAACTGTGTCCAATAACGTCACACAACAGCCAGACAATGTAAAAATTAAATGCTATAACTGCGGCAAGGAAAATCCAAAAGTTGAAGTCTACTGCTACAACTGCGGAACGTTGCTGCAAGAACCTCGAATGGCTACCGTTGTCCTTCATGAGGATACCGGACAGGTCAACCCTAAACGGCGCTGGGGGACAGCCCGCTTCGACACAGAAACCGTTCTTGTACTGACCATCCGTGATTATGAGGCCCCCCCGATTCATGTCAAAGTGGATAGTCAGAAGGTGCTGGGACGTACCCACAAAGATTACACCCCCGATGTCGATTTAGGCCCGTATGAGGCTTACGAACGCGGTGTTTCCCGTCAACACGCCGCACTGCGCCAGCAAAGCGAAACGATTGTGATTGTTGACCTTAACAGTGCCAACAAAACCTTTTTGAACGGTCACGCGCTTGTGCCAGAACAACCCCGGATTTTGCGGGATGGTGATGAAGTTCGTTTGGGGCAGCTTACCATGCGAGTCAGTTTTGAAGATGTCCCCAAACCACTCCGATAAACTGACCCATCTCGACGACAGCGGTGCCGCCCGCATGGTGGATGTGGGCGAAAAACCAGACACCGAACGAGTGGCGGTGGCAATGGGATGGGTCAAAATGCAACCCGCAACCCTAACCGCCATCCGCGAAGGCAATATCAAAAAAGGGGATGTGTTGAGTATTGCACGCATCGCGGGCATTATGGGCGCAAAACGGACGGCAGAATTGATTCCACTGTGCCATCCAATTGCCCTGACCTATCTCAATGTTGAGTTGACCCTTGAGGAAAGCCAAAACGCGGTCAAAATCACCAGCACCGCCCGTACCATTGGTAAAACAGGGGTGGAAATGGAAGCGCTCACCGCCGTCAACGTGGCAGCCCTGACGATTTATGACATGGCAAAAGCGATTGACCGCACCATGCGAATTGAGGGGATTCATCTGGTGGAAAAACGCGGCGGGATTCACGGAGACTATCTAGCGGATGAGTAATATCACGATTCGATTTTTTGCGACGCTGAAAGACCTTGCCCAACGCGAACGAACCACCCTGCCGTTTGAAGCAGAGATGACAATTGAAGCCCTTCGCGCCCGACTGACGGCGGAGTTTCCTGCCCTTGCACCAGCGCTGCCGAGTGCAATTGCAGCAGTGAATCAGGAATATGTTTTCGCGGGGCATGTCCTCCAAGCCGGTGATGAAATCGCCTTTTTTCCGCCTGTTTCGGGCGGGAATGAGTGGCCTGAACATTTTGAACTGGTCAACGGTGCGGTGGATTTAAACGCCCTCACCCAGAAAATTGTCCGCCCTGAAACGGGTGCAGTGGCCTTGTTTAGCGGATTTGTGCGCGGCAAAACCGGCGACCTTGAAACTGTGCAGCTTGAATATGAAGCCTATGAACCGATGGCATTGGCAAAAATGCAGCAGGTTGCTCAAGAAATCCGCGAAAAATGGGCGCTGGTACAGGGGATTGCCATTGTTCAAAGTATCGGGGTGCTGCATGTGAGCCAACCCACTGTATTAATTGCCTGTGCGTCAGGCCATCGGGATGAAGGGTGTTTTGAAGCCGCCCGCTATGGCATTGACCGATTAAAGGAAATTGTCCCTGTCTGGAAAAAAGAAATCCGCCCCACCGGAGCAAGTTGGGTCGAAGGCCACTACACCCCCACGCATGGAGATACGACCCGTGGAGGACGATGATATTATTCACCATGCAGAAGCCCTGCTTGGTGTGACGTTTCATGACAAAAATCTGCTGCTGCAAGCGCTGACCCATCGCTCCTATATCAATGAAAATCGTGAATTTGACCATCCTGTACCGGACAATGAACGGCTGGAATTTTTAGGCGATGCGATTCTGGAATTTGTAGTGGGGGATTGGTTATTTCAGCGCTACCCTGACCTGAGCGAAGGTCGCCTCACACGGATGCGTTCAACGATTGTCCGCACGGAAACACTGGCAGAATTTGCCGGACTTTGCCATGTGGATGAGCAGTTACGCTTAGGGCGGGGCGAAGAAATCAACGGCGGGCGGGAGCGCATTTCCAATTTATGCGGGGCGTTTGAAGCCATCATCGGCGCGATTTATCTGGATCAGGGCATTGAAAAAGTCCGTGAATTTTTTGCACCCTATTTTGAAATGGGCTTGGCGGTGAGTTTGCGGAAGGAATGGCTGAAGGATGCCAAAAGCCGCTTGCAAGAATGGTCACAGTCGCAAAGTGAGCATATCACCCCCAAATACTATACCCTGTCTGCGGAAGGGCCAGACCACCAGAAAATGTTCACGGTGGAAGTGCGGATGGGCGAGGAAGCACTCGGTTGGGGAACGGGGAAAAGCAAGCGCAGCGCTGAACAAGCCGCTGCGCTGATGGCCTTGGAGTCACTCCATATCTCTGAAGCAGAAACGGCTTAAATTTCGGCTGCGGATGGGTCAGCCTTAAACAATCATGGGGCGAGAATTTGCCCGTTTTCCGCCACAATCACCTGAATCCCATCCGCAACTGTCCCGGTAAAAACAACCAGATAATCGGAGTCGGGCTGAAGCGTTAAAGAGGTCAGGTTAGCCAGTTCTGTGCCAGCCTGCGAAAGTGCCACCCTATACTCACCCGGTGACAGACTTATGGCGGCAAAACCTTTGACATCATCATCCAGAAACGAGTCAGGAAATTGAATCGCTTGGGCGAAGGTCACACCCCCGGTGGTCAAACGTAAAGAAGCTACATCTTCACCCGGAATGCCGTATACAAAAAGGACTCGCGCCAACGACGGGTCTTTTTCTCCGAAAATTAGCGTTTCGTCAATCAAAATGTCGAAATCTTCTTCGCTGTTCCCGCCGAGAATGAGGAGATAGTCGTGTCCGGCAACAAAATCGCGGCTGTACCCATTGCCAGAGAACGAATTGCCAATCACGATGGATACCCCGATACTTTGTTGACCGGCGGGCATTGTAAAATAATCGCTCAGGGTGTTCGCGGGGATGTCCGTTTGCGCGGTACTTTCATTCCCAACCGTGACAGAAACCGTGCCTTCTTCGGTAATAAAATTGGCGAATCGCACCCGCACCTCACCAGATTCTTGGGCAGAAATCGAGCTAGCGAATACCAACAGTAACATGACGAGTGTAAAGATGACGGTTTTTTTCATGTCTATCTCCTGACTGCTATGATGGGAAAAGTTGGCGCACTGTGACCGCAAATTCCGGTAACACATCGCCCCCTGTCAGTATATCCGACTCGGTTAAAATCTGGCGTTCATTGGGGGTTAAAACTTCCACAATCCGTTTGGCGGGATACACCAACCACACCATCCGTGTCCCATTGGCAAGATAATACGCAGCTTTGGCGCTCATCTCCTTAAGTGAGTCGTCTGGCGATTGGATTTCAACTGCTAAATCCGGCATGTAAGGGGCTGCCCCTTTTTCGACAATCGGACGGGTAGAGTCGCTCACAAACGAAAGGTCAGGGATGTAAGCATTGTGTTCATCTTCGGGTATCTGATAACGTGCTTCAACATAAGCCCGCCCTACAGGGTGTTGCATCAGATAGTTCATAATGAATGTGCCGATAAGTAACGTAATGGCGGCATGAAGTTGGCTTGGCATACTCTCAACAAATTCCCCCGCAATCAGTTCAAAACGACGCTCTGCATTTTCGGAACGTGAAATGAAGGCTTCGTATTCGGCGACTGTGACCAATTTTTCTCGAACGCCCATCGTTTTATACCTCTGGATTGCTCAACCTGAAACCATGCCCGCGTACTGTGACCACAAATTGATTTTGCTTGTCCACTTCATTCAGACGGTCACGCAAGCGGCGTACCAATGCGTCAATCGCCTGTTCACTGACCCCTTCACCAACGGCATCCGGCCACACCGCCGCAATTACTTCGTCACGGGTACAGACGCGACCTGTACCATCATAAAGCAGTTCCAACAGGCGATATTGGGGCAAACTGAGGGGGGGATCAATTTCGACATCGCGGATAAACACCCGCCGCGATTCACGGTCTAGGCGCAGCACACCTTTTTGAGGCTGCATTTCTTCAATGAGCAATGGGGCGGTTGATTCGCTGGCAACATACATCATACGAACAGCCAGTGCAATGGAAATTTCGTCGCTGTCATGCAGTAAAACGGCTGGCCCTTTGATTTGTTCGCCGTTGAGCCATGTCCCATTTTTGCTGTCCAAATCTTTAAGATAGTAGTGGTCGCCATCCCGATAAATTCGCAAATGTTCACGGGAAACTTGGCGTTCGGGCAGCACCATCTGGCAGGTTGACCCTCGCCCAATAACAAATTCATCCCCCTCGATGATCCAGCGCTGCCCCGTCTGTTCCCCTTCAAGTATAATTAGCACTGGCTTATCGTTGTGTTCGCTCATAGACGGTATCCACCTTGTTTAGTCGTTGCAGAAATCTGTCTTGTATTTTAGCGGAGTTTTCCCTGATGAGTAACCTAAAACCCGATGACATGCTCAAAGACCGCTACCGCATCTTACAATTGATTGGTCAGGGGGGTATGGGAGCAGTCTACCAAGCGGAGGATATTCGTCTGGCAGGCCGCCTCACCGCCGTCAAAGAAATTCTTTTTGACCTGAACGCCACCGATAATGAGCAGGAAGAAAACCGCCGCCAATTTCATCGGGAAGCCAGCACACTCGCACGGCTTGACCACCCCATGCTTCCCAAAGTCTCCGACTTTTTTGTGGAAAAAGACCGCGATTTTCTGGTGATGGATTATGTGCCGGGGCGTGACCTGCGCCAGATGATTGAAGAGGCCATTCGTAAAAATGAATTTCTGGAAGAAAATTTGGTTCTCGGTTGGGCTGACCAAATTGCCGATGCGCTGAGCTATCTTCATGCCCAGGAACCGCCTGTGCTGCACCGCGATATCAAACCCGCCAATATCAAAATTACGCCCAACGGAATCATCAAACTGGTAGATTTCGGGTTGGTAAAGGTGTTGGATGGTGATGAAAGCCGCACGATTACGGTTGTGCAGGGACGCGGTTCGGCGCATTATACCCCTCTTGAGCAATATGGTGGCGACACCGGTCATACCGATGTTCGCAGCGATATTTATGCCTTCGGCGCAACCCTGTATCATCTGTGTAGTAACCGCCCTCCCGCCGAAGCCCGCCAGCGCTTTTTATCGCCGCATGTTCTCTCCGACCCGCGCAAATTGAACGAGCAGATTTCCGAACGCACCGCCAAAGCGATCATGTGGGCGATGTCCATGCACCCCGATGACCGCCCGAAAAATGTAGAAGAACTGCGCGATGCCCTCGTCGGCAAAGGGCGGATTCCCTTCATGGTGACACCCGGCCTTGCCCGTGCCGAATATAAAACGGAGGTGGTGGTGTTTGACGCGGACATGGCAAAGGGGAATGTGATTCTGGCGGCGCTGGCAACCCTGCTGCTGATTGCGTCTATTTTTGTGACCTTCTTTTCGCCGACAATTTAAAAAAGTGCTAATCTATCAAGCTCGTCTCATTAAGATTTTTTTCTGGTCTAATTCCGGGAAGTATAACATATAGTATTACTATTAGGATCAAACCCAATAAAGCTAGTTTCTCAGCAAAGTTAGGCTCATATACAGCTAAATACCAAGTGCTAATAATTGCCGATACATTTTCTAAGCGCTGAAGAATATCAGTTCCAACTTTATGTGAGAGAAAGAGCCAATTTACGAGAAATCCTAGAAGAATTTCAAATATAAGAACAATGATTATTCGTGTAATTACAAATAATCCTAAAATTAATATACCATTTCTAATTAAATAAAAAATGTCATTTTTAAAGTTAATCGAAACATTAGCGATTGTTGAGAGTATTGTTATGCTTAGTAGTGCAACAATTAATTCGGGGGTTAATTGTTTTAGCTTTTTGCCAAATATACTTTCGATAAAAGATAGCATGACGTTTTATCCATCAATATTGCAATATTTCTCAATAAGATATAATATATCCTTAGAGTTCATTTTAAGCAATCATCGTAGTTTTCTACTTAGGAGTCCATTAATGGCAATAGCTATTCCTACTCAAGTTAAAAAGCTCTTAGTAGAAGAAATCAAGAGAGAAATGCAGACTGGTATAAGATTTGCAGTAGCCGGTAATAGGGGTTTTGGTAAAACTTCTACAGTAAATGCTTTATTTAATGTGGATATGCCGACATCTGCTTCAAAGCCTACTACTACAGATATACATGAAGTTACTTTGCAAATTGAGGATGCTAAACCATTATCAAACTATCCTACGGAAGGAATAGAAGATGTTAAATTTAATCAATATATTACCTTGCAAATCTATGATTTACCGGGTTTGGGAGACGGTATAGCGAAAAACAAAGAGAAATACTTTAGCTGGTATGAATTAATGTTTAAAAATATAGACGCTATTTTATGGGTGTTGAGGGCAGATGTTAGTGCTTTTCAACAAGATATAGATTATATATCACAATTAATGGTAAGGGTTCCTGATATTGCATCACGCATAATAATAGGGTTGAATCGAGCTGATGCAATCGAACCAAACAACTGGAATTTTAGAATAAACCAACCATCCTTGCAGCAGCAGCAAGAATTAATCATAGTGCGCGAACAAGCGCTAAAACTTGTTCATGATCAATGTGGTATAACTTCCAATATAGTTACCTATTATTCAGCAAAGCAAAGTTGGAGGTTAGAAACGTTGTTTAATTATTTGACTGGGGTCGTTCCAGAAGGTAGAAAATGGGTATTCGGCAGTTTGAAAAGAAATTATCGTGAAGCATATTTGGCTCATGTAGATGTTGAATTTAGGGAGCAAGTTGCTAATATGTATGATAAAATAATAAATAGCAATTAACTTTAATTATCTAATCGAGGGAGACAGTTCCGTGTCGGATAAAAAAAATCTGACTCCAGAAGAAATTAGTATTCTTCAACAAAATTTAGAGGAAGAAGCTGAAGCTAAGAAAGATAACCTTAGCCGTACTCTTAAGGATATCATCAAATTTGTAGAAAATTTTGTAGATGCTATTCTCAATGAATGGAAAAAGTCGTTTACTCCAAAAAGAAGAAAAGAGCTAATAGAAAGACTTCTAAATGATGTTTTAGATATTTTCGATTTATGATGATATATATTTTGTATGCTTTTAACCGATAAGATTCTCCCAATATAAATAATTTTCTAAAGAACAGAAACATAGGCTAGTGTTTTTTCGTTCACCTAGAAGATGATAGGGTGATTATAGAAAAAGATGCAAATAACAAACCCCTTGTAGATGCCCTTGAACAAGCAGGCGTGCCGCGTGACAAAATCGTGTTAGCCTATGCAGGGGAAAAAGTTCCGATAGTGGCGGAATGAGGGCGGTTTCATACTTCATGGCAAGCAAAAATTCAATTATGGTAGGCAATTTAACTGTTTGAAGCGCTCATTACAGGGGTAAAAATTTGAGCAACCGCAATTTCAAAGCCGGGCAGCACCGTACCACCCTCAAGCCTATCATCAAGGTTTAAAACCGTATTCTGTTTACTATCGGATTGGTAGACAACAACCGTGCGATTCTGAGAATTGATGAGCCAAACAATCTGCACACCGTCTTGAAGGTAAGTATCAATTTTTTGAATTACATCTGCATATTTGTCGGTTGGGGAGATAAATTCCACCGCTAAATCTGGCACGAGTGCCAACGGTTTGTCGTCCCAATCCGGTGTGTTCGCGCAATACGCATCAAACCGCGCTTGTTTGATAAACATGACATCAGGAATCCGTGAACCACGTATCCAGTTAGGGTTTTCTGCGTCGGATAGTACAAAGGGCGTTTCAACTAAAGAAACTCCTTGCGCCTCTTTACTTAAGGCTTCTGATAATTTATTTGCACGATAGTTATCCCCAAATTTTTTTTGCGCCACGACAAGAATCTCCCCCTCAATAAATTCAAAAGCACCCTTTTCATCAAAAAGACGCATGTATTCTTCAATACTCATGATGGTGTTCGCAACGAAATCCATTTTTACCTCCTAAATTCCCATTGTAACACAGGCTAGCGTTCGATTTCACGGACTGTCCACCATGTGAACAAGAGGCCAACCACCCCCGCTAAAAAGGCAATCAACATGGCCGATAAATCGCCAAATGCGGTGCGTAGAATACTCGCACCGGGTGCGCCAATCCCGTAATACACATAGCCTGTCAGCCCGGCAACCACCATCCCCAGCACCACGCGGATACTGCCATCCAATGAACGGGTCGTCGCCCAACCTGCCGAAAATGCTGGAATCGCCAGCAGCAGCACCCCCACCAGCGAGAGTAAAAAGTCGCTCACACTGACATAGGTACGTTCGGTGTCGGTGGACGGAAACGGGGAATTGCTCGGCAGGACAAATGGCGGAGTCAGGGTCACAACAGGAACACTTAACAGAGTCGAAGTCGGCGTGTTGCTCGGCGTAAAGGTCAGAGTCGGCGTAGGGGATTCGGTCAATGTCGCTGTGGATGTTTCCGTCGCTGTTGAAGTATTTGTCAAACTTGCTGTCGCCGTCGGTGTCTCTGTAGCGGTATTGCTCGGTGTAATGGTCGCTGTCGGGGTTTCCGTCTCGGTAGGGGTAAACGTGGCGGTGGGGGTTTCGGTGTAAGTGGCGGTTGCTGTCGGTGTGTCTGTATAAGTCGCTGTAAAAGTTAGAGTCTGGGAAGGAGTTTCAGTGGGGGTAATCGTTTCTGTCGCTGTCGCACTCGGTGGTTCAACGGTTTGCAAGGTTGCTGCATCTTCCGCCGAACGGACGTTAATTTCAAAGGTTACGGAAGTCGTGGCAGCGAGGCTCGAAGCGCGGACTTCAATTTGACCGGGACGGCGCAACACAAAGGTGGCCTGCGCGACACCATCCAAGGTTGTCGCATCCTGTTCGGTTTGGACACCTTCGGTCACAAAACTTAACGTGAAGGTAACAGGGGTACCATCGGGAACAATATTACCGTTCTGGTCTACAATCGGCTCGGTTTGAATCAGCAAGGTATCTTCCACGCGCACCGCTTCGACATCACTTGCCCCGTCAGTATCCACTCTGGAAACAAGCAAGCGAATCGTCTGGTCAGGGTCAGGTGAGGTGACTTCAATCAAATCATAATTAACGGCAGGCAAGGACACAGGCAGCGCACCCGTAAATGGAACTTCCTGAAAAATTGCCCGTGCGGCTGCATCGACAAACGGCGCAGTATGTCCGTAAATTCCATAATAGGCAGTTAATTTACTTATGTCCGTAGCAGATAAATTATAGGGTGCGCCCAATGCCAAGACTATCACACGGGCTTGAGGGGTGGTTTCCAGAAAATTGCGAACAACAGATACCTGTGATTCATCCAGAATGGTAAAAACCACCCAATCGGCTTCTAAAAGTGTTGATTCAAGGGCAGTCGGTTGGGAGGCTTGTAGATGATTAGCCAAATCGGTGAAAGCATAGCTGGAAATCGAGTCGGCAAGCACCTGTCCGGTGGGCGCGTACAATGTCTGGATGGTGTTTTGCAAGGCATCCACCGGAATCACTGGCACCGATTCGCAATAGGAACACTGCTGCTGCGTCTGTACATCCGTAAAAATCACCAGATTTTCGCCTGCCTGTGGGGGTGGGGGCAACTGCTGAACTTCTGGCGAAATGAGCGTGACCGCACGGCGGGCAATTTCATAAAAGGGCTGGATATTTTGCCCAACACTGGCAACCGATTCGGGCGCGGGGAGAATCGTTTCAAGCGTAAAATCTTCCCCATATAACTGCACCTTGCGGCGAAGAATCCGTGTCAGCGCTTCATCCATCCGATTTTTTAATACGGGATCGTTTAAATAGCCTTCGGTTAAAAAAGTCAGGGTGTCTACAATGTTGTTAAAGTCATTGTCTTCGATGGTTGCGCCGAAGTTCGCCAGCAGCAGCACATCATTCCCCGCCAAGAGCGCATCCCGTGCCACCTGCCGATGGGGAAAAGGCTGCACCTCGTATAAACGGCGCATGGCCTGTGTGCCTAAGTTGTCACTGATGATGATGCCCTGTGTGCGCCAATCGCCATATCCGGTTAGATTGATGGCGGTGGTAAAAGCATTTTCGTCAATGCAGACAGGACGTGTTTCGGTACGGATGTTTTCGCCCTGATAGCGAATGTTGGCACATTGCAACCCATCGGCCAGCGCCAGCGAATTTTCGGCTTGGCCCGTGACTGCAAAAAAGGGCTGTAAATCAAAACGGCGGAGTTGTTCGGCGGAACTGGGAACCACCGGGACTTCCAGTTCTAAGCGGCGGTCAATGCTACCCAAGCCGGGCCACTGCCGCGCTACCACCACCATTTGATTTTCGCTGCCCTCATGCACGCCTTGAATATAGGACGCGCCCATTTTGCCCACCCAATAGGGTTCGCCGCCAAAGGTTTGTACGCCTAATAAATCTGACCCGCCGGATTGAAGCGCCACCACATCCAACGAGGGGCCAAACAGCATATTAATGCCCATCGCGGAGAGTTCTTGCCCCACAATTTGTCCGGTTAATTGGGCAAAACGGACTTCCCATGTTGCACCCAACGCCATATAACTCGGTAGCGGGGTTGTGCCAGTGGCAATTTGCGTTGCGGGTAAATCGTTGCCGTTGTGGGTGGTGGCGATGAACAACGGAACATAGGGTAAATTTTGCGACTCGAGCGCGTTAAAATTAAGGGTTTGTAAGCCAGTGGTCAAGGCTTGCATACGGGCAGGCGTATTGGCGCGTCCATTCACATTATCATTTTCCGCCAGCAGCAGCACATTCCCGATATGGTATTCCTGAATCAAACGGGTGATGTCGGAGTCTTGGCCTAAGTAGGTTCCCTCAAAGGTAACCATGACCAACTGCCCGACTTTTTGCTGGGGAGTCATCTCGGCAAGGATGTTTTGCACCGCACGGTCAATCGGGTCAACGGGTTGAGCATGGACAGGCACAAGCGATAGCCCCCACGAGAGCGCAAAAATCAGAGCGAACAGGCTACGCATTAGTCTCGATTTAGCTCCACGATGATTTCAAGCGGGCTTTCCGTTATCTCCGTGACCGCGATGCCATCGGCGGACATGGGCAAATAGCCATCGGCACGCACCAAGAGGCTATATAAAACCGGTTCTTCCAATGTGCCACGCGGCAGCAGGGCAGGCAGTTGAAAATAGCCTTCGCTGTCCGCCAGCGCATAGGACAAAATTTGTGTTTCATCCCAGACAAAATCGGTGGTGTCAAATTCGGGCAGCAGCAAAATAAACATCGCGCCGGGGATACCCTCATTGGTTTCAGCATCGCGGATGTACCCGGTCATTTGAATCCCTTCGGCGCTGGCAAACGCATCAAGGGGTAACTGTCCCAAACCCACCCGTGCTTGCAACGAAGCGACAACAATCCCACCCATTTCAATTTCAAAAGTATAAGTGCCATCCGGCAGGCTTGGTTCCCCCGTAATAGAGAGGTAATAATTTTCGCCTGTCGGTGCGGCTGTCCATGTGGTATTGGCTTCAAAAAGTGTATCCGTATCGACTTTCCAGCGCCATGTCCACGGGGTATTCGGGGAAATTTGCCGCCAATTGAAAAACACATAGAGTTGTTCAATGCCCGCCGCGAATTGGTTGGCAACGGGCGGTTGTGGGAAGCCGGCGGTCTGGTTGCCTGCAAACAGCAAATTGCTAAAAATCTGCGATTCAACCCCTTGCGCCCCGCCGGCAATCACAAAATCGGAGGTGGCAACCATCCGGTCTTGAATCCACAATTCCAAGCGATAGCGCCCCGAAAGCAGGAGAGTCTCACTGGCAATGCTGGCATTGGTGCTGACTCCCTGTGCCGCTTCCACCCATGTGCCTGTAATCCGGGCGAGTTCGGTATCTTCGAGATACCACACCTGAGTCCAGTCCAGATTGGGATTCATGTTGCGATAGTTGAACTGCGCCCGCACAATGTTTCCTTCGGGAACAACGTAATTTGTCCCCAAAATACTGCCGGTGGAGTCCTGTAGCCCGAAGGCAATATCAGAAAACGCGGGAAGCTGCGAAGGGCCTCCCCCAATCGTGATTTGATGACTCGCTACCTGCCGTCCCTCAATGAACAAAGTAAACTCATATGTGCCATTCGGCCAAGGAATCCCCGCCGAACCGATATACCACAGGCCACGTCTGCCCCCATTCCATGTGACCGGAGGCAGGCTAAAGGTCGCATTGGGTCGCCCATCAATGGTGGTACGAAGTTCATAAACCAGCCCGTTGACCATGTTCCGATAATCAAAAAATAAAAATAAACTGGTTGCGCCGGAAGGCATCCCGGTCACGACATTGACGGGCATCCCCGCCGCATTCACCCCGGTTGTCACAAACAGGCGGGAAAATTCGGGCGGGTCATTCGGGGGGAGGGTTTCCGCCGGATAGCGATCTTCACCCGTGCGAATCCCCAGCGCAGCCCCCCGCACCAACCCACGCGCTAAACGGGAGGGTCGCAACGCGCTGATAAATCCGCCAATCGGGATGCAGGCATCTTCCTCGTTGACCAGACCATCGCCCGTGCTGTCTCCCACCCGGCGACAATCCACAATTTCGCCGCTCACCCGCGCCGGCGCAATGGTCGGAATCCCGATTAAACGCCCTTCGCTGTCATAGGCTCCGCCACCGCTCATTCCACCGGGAATCGGGGCATTGGTTCGCAGCCATGCGCGGCTACCCACCCGTGCTTCGGCGGTGAAGCCGCTCATCGTGGCATCAGGAATCGTATCGACGGCGCTGTTGCCAATATCGGGATACCCCGCAATCAAAATGGTGTCGTCAATATTGACCCGATTCGAATCGCCAATTTCCACAAAGGGGAGTTGCAGCGTGCCAGCTTCCACAATCCGCCCATCCAAGTAGCGGGTGATTTTGAGAACCGCCAAGTCCAACCCCGCGCTAAAATCCAAGACATCGGCTAAATAGGTTGGCACAGGCGGTTCATCTAATCGTAGCGTGAGTGACACCACGACCCTATCCGCCTGACAGACATCACTTTCAACCGCGTTATGGGCATTGGTCAGAATTAACCCGTCGGCGCTGACCAATGTGCCTGACCCGACACAGCTAATAATCGGGCCAGTGGCGGTGTCGTACACCTGCATCAAAAACACGGTGGCCTGTTTGATGTTGGCTTCGTTAAGCTCAACCAAGGGCGGCGGCGCAACTTCTTCCTCGTCTTCATCCCCGTCCTCTTGAGCATAGACCGGGAGAGAGGCAGTAAGGGCAAAAATGAAAACACACCATAGGGATACTAGAGATAGCATCCGTTTGAACAAGGAATCCCGCACTTTAAAACTCCAGCGTTTCAAGAAATTGGTCAAAGATAAATTCATGTTCCTCAAAACGCGCACTTTCTTCCAGATAGGTCATGACAATCGCCTGTAAGCCGCGAATCACTACCACATCGCGCCCGCGCACCACCACCGCCACTGAACTCAAAAACGGGTTGTTTTCGGACTGTACATACGTGTAATTGAGTTCGAGCGCTTCTTCTTCCCCAAAGGTGACAACTTCCGTAGACAGGACGCGATAAGTAGAAAGCCGTCCGGCACGTTGTAAGGTCAGCGCATCCACCACATTACGCGGGGTTGCCTCCGCACCGACAGGCAGCACGGAAATTCGCAGCACGGTTTTAAACGGCGTTGCGCCGGGATCTTCGGCCTGCATGATAAACTCCGGGTTATCGGTGGTAATGAGCCAGTTGGCAGGCACTTGGGCGCGCACCCCGCTTTCTTCATCCACGAAAGGGGTAGTCGCCGCCACCGCCGAATTTCGCATGAGCAGCCCCAAAAACAGCATCACCCCCGCCGCTGCCACAATCGAAAAACTATTGATTAACTGGGAACGGTTAATCCCCTGCTGGCGCTCATCTAAAATCATCGAATCCGTTTGACTCCTAACAAAGCGGCTTGGCGATTTTCCGCGTTTTCAATCAAAAAGTTAATCGCCAGCATCACCGCCAGCGCAAATCCAATCACCAATATCAGACTGCTTAAGAGGCGGACATTAAACCCGGAACCCGATGCAATTGCCCGAAACGCAATATACAGGCCATTCAGCAGCGCACCCGTAAACAATCCGGCAGGTAAAAAAATTAAGGCACGGCGGTGCAAAGCAAGTTCTGCCATAAAATAGCCCAGAATCACGCCAAAACCAATCTGGGTGATGAAATTAATCGCAATCCGAATCACGCTGGCGGTCACGACCAGTTCATTCTGAAACACCAGATGCAAATTAATCACGGTGGCGTAACCCATCGCCGCAGCCACACTATAGGCGATGCCGTCCATGCGAATCCGAAAGCGGCGAGGCCAAACGGTGTAACGAATCGACACATACTTGAGAAATTCCACCGTCACGCCAAAGGTAAAGGTATACCCCAGCGCCCGCGTAAAAAAACCTGCATCCGCGAGCCATGCTTGCGGCTGAAAAAACGATTCGATGAGTGGAATCCCGACTCCGTTTGCTAGCAAGCCGCTAAACAACGCGACTGTGAACAAACCTTCGCGGGGATTCGGGGAACGCTGCTCCCCACGCACCCCAAACCACAAAAACACGCTAATTGGCACGAGTGTCAGCAGCAATCCCCAGTTACGGGACGGGACATCGCGCAAAAACCCGACCAGCACCCCGCCCAATACCAACAACACCATCCCGACCAGCGACCCCAGAATCAAAACCACTGACCGCCATACCCGGTGGTAGGGGTAAATTTCCTTTGGCGCTTCTTCGGGAGAAATGAGGAGAAAATCGTCCACGCAAACCTCAACTGCTGCTGATGATACTCAAACGGGGTCTATTGTACCGCGCACGTTTGCCCTACGTCTGCTGTGCGTTATAGTTATCAGACCCTAGTTTTCAGTTTTCGTGGATTTTGATGAAGTTCCCACTTCAAATTTTCGTGTCAAACGACTAAAAACTAAGTGTCTATCCGTAAATTCATTTTAACGCCGTGCTTGAGCGCGGTGTTCACTGGCCTGAAGGCCAGCGTTTTAATTGACGGATAGGTTCTAAGCCCTATCGACCTTTCAGGAGAAAAACGCGCTTGCAACTTACACCCAAATCTCCACGCCGCTTCCGTCCTAGCTGCTGTTTGCCCTTTGTTATTTTCGGGGGCGTGCTGCTGGTGGTGTTCGGCTTCGTGATTTTGACCGCTACCGAAGAAGAAACCACCGAGAATGAATCTGTCCGCACACTGGTTTACGGGCTCACTTTAAACCCAAGCGGCTTTGACCCCCATTTTAATGCCTCTGCCGAACTGGGGATTCCGCTCTTTTCTGTCTATGATACGCTGGTCTACCGTCACCCGCAGACCAAAAATTTTGAACCCGGACTGGCTGAGTCGTGGGAAGTCTCCGCCGATAGATTGATCTATACCTTTAAGCTCAAGCAGGGTGTGAAATTTCATGATGGCGAATCCTTCAACGCAGCGGCGGTGGGGGTGAATTTAGATCGCATCACCAACCCCGATTTTGGTTCGCAAAAAGCGCGGGGTTTACTCGGCGAATTTTATGCGGGTTACGCACTGGTAGACGAATTCACGCTTCAAATTCGGCTCTCACAGCCCTACGAACCACTTCTGGATGGCTTGAGTCAGGTGTATCTGGGGATTGCCAGCCCGCTAGCCCTTGCCAATCATACCGATGGAACTTACCAGTGGAATCAAGTCGGGACAGGGCCGTATCGCATGACGAACGTCATTCCGGGCGAGGTGATTGTCCTTGAGCGCAATCCCGATTATGCGTGGGGGCCGCCTTTTTACGCCACCGAAAATCCTAACCCGATTGAACGGGTCGAATTTCGTTTTTTCACCGATGCTGCCACCCGTGACGATGCGCTGCAATCCGGTCAGGTGGATCTGGTCGGGGAACTGTTGCCGCATGATGCCGAACTGCTGCTGGGGAACAGCGAGATTCGCCTGTATCCGGTGGAAATTTCGGGTCAGCCCTTGCAATTTGTGTTTAATCTAAACCGTTTCCCGATGAGCGATGCCAATATCCGCCGCGCTCTCATCACCGCCACCAACCGTGTAGCAATTACCGATGTAGTGTTCGCCGGGTCATCACCGGTGGCCTTTGCCCCCCTCACTTCTGTCACACCCTTTTACAATGTCGGCTTGGATGAAATGTATGCCTATGATGTGGAAGAAGCCGAACGCATTTTTGAACTTGCCAATGTGCGCGATTCGAACGACAACGGTAGGCTCGACCAGAATGGCGCGGAACTCACCCTGACCCTTCTGACCCCGCCATGGGGGTTGATTCCCGAAGTCGCACAGGCGTTAGAAGGCCAATGGGAGGGCATCGGGATCACTGTCGAAATAGAACAAGTCCCGAATTTCTCCATGCTGCTGGACAAAATAACGGAAGGCAACTGGGATCTGGTCGCGCTGTACGATTTCAGCACGGATGCCAGTGTTTTGAATACCTATTTCATCACAGATGGACGGAACAATATCACGCAATACAGCAATCCTGAACTCGACCAGTTGCTGACCCAAGCCCTGACCGAACCTGATCCTACGACCCGCGCCAATCTTTACGCCGCTGCCCAGCAGCTTATTATGGACGAAGCGCTGATTTTGCCGATTCGGGATTACGTGAATCTGAATGGCGCACGCAGCAATATTGATGGGGTTATTTTTAGCGCCAACGGCTGGTGGCCGTTGCTGCATAACTTCCAATGGGCGGATTAAAAATCATCCTTACGGCGTGGCTGGCGGTGACGCTCAGTTTTATTGCGCTGCGAGTCCTGCCGGGGGATGGCATCACGGCTCAACTGCGGTTAAGCGGGGTTCCGCAGTCAGAAATTGCGTCCCGCCGCGCCGCGCTGGGTTTTGATGACCCACTCTATGTTCAATACGGGCGCTACTGGGTCAATCTGGCGCAGGGCGATTTAGGTCAATCGCTGAATACACAGGAAAATGTCACCCAGATGATTCGCGCCCGTCTTGCACCGACCTTTTCGCTAGCGCTGGTCGCCCTGTTGATTGCGGTGACGCTGGGGCTGGTTTTAGGGTGTGTTCCAACGCTGACCGGATTTATCGCACAAGGAACATTTTTCTTTCACTGTGTTCGCTTTTTGAGAGGGGCAAGTATCGCCCTGACGACTTTTGCCCTTGCCGCCCCTGCCTACTGGACAGCAACACTGGCGATTTTTATTTTGACCCATCAGCTTGCGATTCTCCCATCCGGTGGGACGCAAAACATCAAAAGCCTCATTTTGCCTGCGCTGGTGCTGGGATTTCACGTTAGTGGTGCGATTGCCAGAGTCACCGAAGCCTCCCTACGCGATGTATTGACTCAACCTTTCATCCAAACCGCCCGTGCCAAAGGGATGCCGTTTGAAGTTGTGCTGGAACATGGCTTGCGGGTGGCAATACTGCCTGTGTTCACCGTCACTGCCTTGCAAGCTGGATTTCTGCTCGGTGGGACGGTCATCATTGAAATTATTTTTACGCGGCGCGGCTTGGGCAGTCTGATGATTCAAGCGGTACAGGAACAGGATTATCCGTTGGTGCAAGGGTTGGTGCTGCTGAGTGCGCTAGTTTATGCCGTGACCCGCGCTCTGGCGGAATTTTTGCGCTGGTTGGCTGACCCACGCTTGAGGATTTCGCATGAGTAAAAGGATTCTTGGCACAATTCTCCTGGTGTGCGTTTTTGCGCCCCTCCTTGCGACCCATCCCCCGCGCCAAACCGATCTGGGTGCGAGTTTGCAAGCGCCTTCCTCTGAGCATTGGCTGGGAACAGATTTACTCGGACGGGATATTTACAGCCGATTGCTCTATGGGGGGCGGCAAACCCTGCTCATAGCCAGCGGCGCAACGGGTATTGCTATCGTGGGTGGACTCATTTTGGGGCTTCTGGGCAGTACCCGCCTCGAAACTCCGATAGGCATTTTGCTGGATGCGCTGCTGGCGATTCCCGGATTGCTCATCGCGCTGGTGATGATTACCGTCTTGGATAAGGGCATCTGGAGTGTGATGGTAGCTGTAGGCATGGCGGGAATTGCACCATTCGGACGGACGACCCGCGACGCACTCCACACGCAGAAAAATTTACCCTATGTGGAAAGTGCCATCAGCATCGGAGCAAGCGAGGGCTATATTTTGCTTCACCATCTGCTGCGAAATGCCCGTCCGATTTTACAGGCTTTCGCGGGGGTTATTTTTAGCTGGTCGCTGCTCAACGGGGCGGCGCTGGCATTTTTAGGCTTTGTGGGGGACATCAGCGCTCCCGATTGGGGGGTGATGCTGGCAGCAGGACGGCAAACCTTTGCCACCTCGCCCTATGAAGCACTCGCGGCGGGAGTCATGCTGACTTTAACGGTGGGGGCAGTCAATCGCATTAGCGCCGAATCCTGACCACACTCCCCTGATTAGCGCGTACCAATTCGGCGGTGTCTACCTGTACAAGTGCCTGTGCGCTGCCCCCGCCCGTAAACACCAACGATTTTTCCATCACCCGCTCATCAATCAACCATGTAGCCTCAAAGCCAAATGAAGGTGTCCCGCCGAAATCATAGCCGGTGCGTTCGACAATTTCCTCTGGATTCGCCAATCGGGGTTTTTCAACCCCTAAGGCTTTTGCCACGCGGGAGGTACTCGCCATGTCTTCCCCTTTGACAATCGCCACAATCAGCGCGTTTTCGGGGGTGATCATGCAGATATTTTTGACGAAATCTTCCGCGCTAGCGTTGACCGCTTCGGCTGCTTCCGCCACAGAATGGCAGGATTGCTCAAAACGTAGCAGTTTGGCGTTGACGGCATGGGTTGCGATAAATTGGGCGAGTTTGTCTTCGGCAGGACTCCGCATGTTTTTTCTCTCTCAATTATTGACCGGGAACAGGCGGGGAAGTCGGCGTAGGGGCAGGCAAAACTTCAAAACGAACAGCATCGCTACGGGCTTCGCCTGTCCATACCCCTTGATCGGAAAAGGCTAACGGGGTGGCGGGATTTTCTGGCGCGGGGGCAATTCCGCGTTCTGCATTGACATAGACCGCCCGTATATTGTATTCACCCGGCACAAGTCCCAACGCACCCAGGCGTGTGCCATCCACAATGAGCGAAACCGAACAGCGCGAATGGGATTTGATGAGGTGAATCTGGTCAGGGTCAAAGGTGCGTCCGGGGAGGGTATACACAATGCCATCCTGTGCCACTGCACGACTGACGACATTTTCAATTTCTAACCGTAGCCCTACATTATCCGTCCGATTGCCAATCACTGGATCGGTTTCGGGCATGTAGAGGGTAATCGGGCCGATGTCCTCATTCCGAAAAATCACCAGAAATTCGATGTCTTCGCCCTGCACGACCTGCTCAGGTGCAACGCGCACTTCCAGTTCTAAATCCTGCCTGTCTCCATCTTTGAGCGCCAGCAGCGAACGATGATTTTCGCCTGATGGTGGGCCAACATTTTCACAGTAAATGCCGCGCTGCAAATCGGGAATCACCCGGGGGCCACCCAATGCAATCACCAACCCCACGCCAATCCCAATCAGCAGGAGGATGATGTTATCGGTTTCGGTAATCACATTATTTGCACGCCGAAAAACGTTCATGTGCCTCGTGCAGTCTTTGAACAGGTGATAAGTATAGCGGTATTTGAGGTGAGCGCTAGCGGATAAAAAAGGATGTTTTTGGTTTTTAGGGATGAGTGAGAGAAGGGTGGGAAGCGGGCGCATCAGATTTACCCCACCCTAACCCTTCCCTAGAAGGAGAGGGGATTAGCCCAGCCAAGCGGAGATTTTATCAGTGACATTTTCATCAGGTTCAATCCACTGCCAACCAGAATCATGCCCGCGCAGCCATGTATATTGACGACGAATAAATTTATGCGTTGCGTGCTGGATTTGCTGGCGGGCTTCCTCCAGCGACATTTCCCCGCGCAGATAAGCGAAAATTTGCGGGTAGCCCAATGCACTCATCGAAGGCATGGGCGGGGCATAGCCTTGAGTCAGAAGCTGCTGCGATTCCTCAATCCAGCCGTTTTGCAGCATGTTGTCTACGCGCCTATCCGCCTGTTGATACAACAAATCGCGTTCCATCGTCAGGGCAAAATACAGCGCATCATAATCGGGGGGAGTTTTCTGGCGCAGTTCGGCAAACGGACGGCCTGTTGAAAGGGTGACTTCCAATGCCCGCACTAAACGACGCGGGTTGCTGCGGTCAACTTGGGATGCGCTGAGGGGGTCAATTTTTTCAAGGTAGGCAAAAAGTTCCGCCGCCGATTTTTGTTCCAATTGCGCCCGTAGTTCAGAATTGGGCGGTACTTCGGGGATTTGCCAGCCTTCCATCGTGGCGGTGATATACATACCCGTTCCACCGACCAGCATGGGGAGTTTGCCCTGCCCATGAATTTCATTGATGAAGGTATTCGCCTGCGCTTGATAATCCGCCAATGTGAAATTTTCATCGGGATTGACGATATCAAGCAGGTGATGTGGCACGGCGGATTGTTCTTCGGGAGTCGGTTTAGCCGTGCCAATATCCATTGCACGGTAAATCTGGCGGCTGTCCGCCCCGATGATTTCCCCGTTAAATTGCTTTGCCCATTCAATCGCAAGGCGGGTTTTGCCAACCGCAGTTGGCCCGGCAAGGACTAAAATTTTCATGGAACGGCATTTTAATCGCCTTTGACGACTCTGTACATTTCTAATGCCTTCTCGCGTTGAGTCGCATGGTCAACCATCGGCAGGGGATAACCTGTTTTAGCAAAATCCGCCCATTGCGACGGGGTATGAATGAATTTATCTGGGACTTGCGCCAGTTCAGGAATCCAGCGACGGATATATTTGCCGGCGGGGTCGAATTTTTGCCCCTGTGAAGTCGGGTTAAAAATGCGGAAATAGGGCGCGGCATCCACGCCTGTTCCGGCGGCCCACTGCCAGTTGCCATTGTTCGGGGCGGTGTCGCCATCCAACAAACGCTGCATAAAATACTGTTCGCCTAAACGCCAATCGTGCAGCAAATCTTTACACAAAAACGATGCCACAATCATCCGGGCGCGGTTGTGCATCCATCCGGTGGTGTTCATCTGACGCATCGCAGCATCCACCACCGGATAGCCTGTTTTGCCCATTTTCCATGCCGCAAACGTTGCTTCGTCAAATTGCCAGCGAATCTGGTCAAACCGTTCGTAAAAACTTTGACGCACCACCGAAGGTTTGTGAGCCAGAATCATATAGAAAAAATCACGCCACGCCAATTCGCTCACCCAGACTTCCGCGCCTTTGGTCGGATTTTCGCGCACTACCGCGTAACATTGACGGATGCTGATGGTTCCCCAGCGTAAATGTGGACTCAGGCACGAAGTCAATTTTTCACCGGGTAAATTGCGGCCTTCATCGTAGGTGTTCAGCGCGATAGACACAAAATCATCTAAGGCACGCTGGGCGGATTTTTCCCCCGCCTCTGTGATGGGCAACTCGGCAGAGGTTCCACCCAAATCGGTGACGGAGGGAAACTGCCCCGCGTTTATTTTTTCGGGCAAGGGGGGCAAATTTTCCTGTAACCCTTGCGGCATGGGTTTTGGCAATGTCCACCACACCCGTTTATACGGCGAATAAACTTTATAAAATCCCCTGTCGGCGGTTTGGATGTCATCGGGTTCGTGCATGACCAAATCGGCATACGCTTCAACTTTAATACCCATTTCTGGTAAGACTTTTTTGATTTCGGTATCACGTTTTTGGGCATAGGGGCTGTAATCGCGGTTAAAGGTGAGCCGAGTCGCACCCGTTTCTTGCGCCAATTCGCGTAAAATGGGGAGGGGGTTGCCGCGCCGCACAATTAAGCGTGTGCCATGCTCCCGCAAAGACTCATCCAATCTTTGCAGGCAATCCAGCATAAAGCCAATACGCGGACTGCCTTTGACTCGCGGGCTGTTGAGCAGGACATCATCAAAAATATAGAGGGGAATCAGTTTTTCAGTCTGGCAGGCTGCTATCAAAGCGGTATTGTCCTGCAAGCGTAAATCGCGCCGAAACCAATGTAGTGTTGTGGTCATGAATCAGAGAATCCCTAGAAAAATCAGGATAAGCAGGGCATCCACCCCTAAAAATAACATGGCACGCTGCCACCATCCCCCGCCGCGCACGAGGTGAATTGTGCTGTCTGCTGCCAGAATGAAGGTCAGCCAGAGGGCAAGATGGGCTTGTAAATTGACCCCCACCGCATGACGGGGAACTTCTAGCGCGTCGCCATGCCAGACAATGAACGCCAACGGCAGTACCGTCGCAAACAGAGCCATTGGGACAATCCAGCGTCCGTCCTCCCACCAGAGGGGTAAAAATAGCAGCGTTAAGCCAACCGCAATAAAAGCCAAGCGTTCAAACGGACGCTGTTTGAGATAAAAAACAGCGGTCAGATTTTCCTGCCAATCGGGGAGAGGTTTTTCTTCTAAATGGGCATACCATTTTAAATCTTCATCAAACAGCAGGTGGCGGACGGAGAGCATTTCTTCGGTATGCGTGACGGGTTGGGACAGCAAAAACCGCATATACAGCCGTTTGGCATCGCCATCCATCAGCCAATCGCCAAAGGTGGCTTGGTAATCCGCTGTGTAAGCCCATTCACCCTCAAAATCAATCACGCGCTGGTTATAGGGCATCCCGCGTTCCACAAAATACAGGGTTCGCACCGGGTCAGGCAAAATGCGCTGTCCTAGCACATTGGCAAGTGAAAATTGCCAGCGCTGCGCTTGATTGGCGGTGTAATCTTGTCCAAAGAAAATACCCATTGCCGCAATTAAAAGCGTGACATACAGCCAGCCAAATGGGTATGTTTTCCGCCACCCCAGAATCATGCCCCCGGTTAAGATGCCCGCCGCACCGAGTAAAAAATACGCATGGGTATCGCGGGTGAATGACCACAATCCTGCCAGTCCACCAAGCAAAATTCCCACGAAAATTTGTGAACGCGGCGCACGCGGTTGAGTTGTCCAGCGCAGCACCCAAAACCAGCTTGCTAGCATGAGCGCAAACAGCGAAATGGCTAAACTTTCGCTGTGAATGACCTTGTTCCAGAGGGTGAGGTCAATCGAGAGGCTGAATAACAAAATCGTGGCAAAAGCGGGTAATTTCAGCCATGAAATTTTCAAAATCGCGGCAACAGCATACGCCAATGTCAACCACGCCAGCACCGATACCCACCATTGCATGAGGATGATGGCGCTGTCTGCTCCACCGACCAATTTATAAAAAAGCGGCGCGGTAAACGGACGTTCGCCCATCCAGAAATTCATATCGGGCAGGGAACGGTCTGTGATGGCATGGTAGACCACCGAATCATTCCATGTGACGAGTTCGGCATAGGCATGGACACGGGCATATAAAAACAGGTACAGGAGGCCAATCAGCCCATACCCTAAAATGAGCCCGTTTTGTCTGAGCCATGCCCCCCCGATTTCAAGGTGATGGGATTTGAGCGAAAGACTTGCAGCGCTTGCGAGGCTGCCCAAGACCAGTATTGCAAAAAAGGTGCGGGCAGGTACAAGCAAAAAAAAGGCGGTCAGCCCCACGACCACCGCCATAAACAGCCCCCACGAACGCATTAATCCGCCGCGCTTGAGGGACTAGGTTTGATGGAATAATGACGTTTCACCTGACTCTCCTGTGCCGAACGCCGCACCTCCGCCGCTACCCGTAACCCGCCAGAAGTGACTCCGGCAGTGCTTTGTCCGGGAAACACACTGTCCCCCACCAGCCACACATTGTTGAGTCCGGTGTGCGGGCCACGCGCCGCTAGCAAACTCGTTTGCGGGAATCCGCCCACCATCCCACGCGGACGGCGGGTATAAAATTGGAAGGTAATCGGCGTACCATTCATGATAAATTGTATCCCGCTTCGCAAATTTGGCAGGGCTTTTTCCGCCGTTTGTAGAAATTTCTCTTGATATTGAGCGCGTTTTTCCTCGTATTGTTCCGGCGAGAGCTTCCACCAATCACTCACTTTGGTATGGGTACTCATCGTAACGGTGCGCTGGCCTTGTGGGGCGCGGCTGGTATCCTGCGGGTCATTCAAGCTGATGAAGACCGAATTACCCTCCCCCAGTGGTTTTTCATAGTCGTTGATAATCTGGTAATGGTCAGAGATGCCCTCTACGGCGCTGTTTTCCACCCCCGCATAGACGGTGAACGCGCCCCATGTATCGCCACGCTGTTCGGTTTCGTGCCGTAAATTTTGCGGGGCCTGGTCGCCTAACAATTTGACCAACCCCCATGGGGTTAAATTGCCCACCACCACATCGGCTTCAATTTCAAGATTGCGCTTGGTTTTAATCAGATAGGTTCCGTTAGCACGCGGGATAATCTGGGTGACTTCTTGTCGATAGAGCAGCTCACCACCGAATTTTTTCAGCGCATTTTCCAGTGTTTTGGCGATATTCCCGATGCCGCCAATGACATGCTGTGCGCCGGCACGCGGCAAATCCATTGCAATTGCGCCGTACATAGCATTGGCTCTATCGGCGGTGACTTGGGCGCTAATCAGCAGTTGGGCATCAATGAAGGTGCGGCTGGCACGGTCGGTAATCCGATTCAGATTCAACCATGTGCCAAAACTCAGCAGCGCAAGCGGGGACACCGGAATCATTTCGGGACGAATTTTGCTGGCAAGGCGGGCAACATCGCCCAAATTGGCGGGAGGCCACGCCGGAACACGCCCCGCGAATCGCCAGACAATATCGGCAACGGTTTCTTGTTGTTTCCAGAAGCGACGCATTTCGGGGAGTTTTTCGTCCCGTTCGGCCTGCCATGGGTCGGATAAACCCCAGCGCACCACGCGACGGTCAGGCAAATCGATGACCCACGCGGGTTCGGCGCGGCGGACAGGCCATTCAATACCCAATAAATTGCCCACAATCGCATGAGGCCCGCCGTCCTGAAATCCGCCTGCGAGGGTTGCGCCCGCATCAAAGCGATAGCCTTTGTGGTAGAACGTCCCCGCGCACCCACCCGGATAAACGTGCGCTTCTAGGACGGTCACATCAAAGCCATCTTTGGCAAGTAGTGCGGCGGTGGTTAAGCCTCCCACGCCCGCCCCAATTACGACTACTTTTTGCATATAAATTTGCCTCACTTCTGTCTACAAACAGAAATTAGCAAGGTTTGTGAAAAGCGTCACCACCCCACCGCATTTTGATAATGTTCCAGCGTGATATTTTCCCCCTCCACCGCCACGACCACAACATCAATCCGAATAGCATATGGATGGGGATGTTCAGCCGCGTACAAGTCCGCTAAGTTCAACAGGCGTGCCTGTTTTTGCGGGGTGATGCTTTCTGCCGCGATACTTAAAGCCGCTTGCCCTTGCCGTGTCCGCACTTCGACCAGCACCAATTCATTTTCATCGAGCGCAATTAGATCAAGTTCACCTTCCGCACAACGCCAATTCCGCGCCAGAATTTCATAGCCCAATTCATAAAGATAGCGGGCAGCATGGGATTCTCCCTTTGTTCCGAGTTGGCGCGTGGTAAAACTTTTCATACAAAACTCATGCCTCTTACCGAGTAATGATACAATCTTTTGAAATGAGGAAAAAGCAGCATGGCAGAAATCGAAAAAGTGAAGGCCGAACTTCAACAGGCGGATTTATTTCACGAATGGGATGCGGTTTCGCTGGAATTGGTTGCGTCTATTTGCGAAGAACGCACTCACAATCGGCATGAGGTGATTTTTAACGAAAATAGCATCAGCGATGAACTGTACGTGATTGTGGATGGCGAAATTGAGATTTTGATTAATCCATCGCTGCTGGGGATTGGTGAAGAAGATGAACACCAAACACTAACAGTGCTGCGACGGGGGCAAAATTTCGGCGAAATTACCCTGTTGGATGAAGGCCGCCGCACCGCAACCGCCATCTGCCGTGCTTACACGGAATTGATTGTCATTCCCCGCGATAAATTGATGATTCTATGTGATAACTACCCTAAACTTGGCTATCGGCTCATGCGGAATCTGGCACTGGATTTAGCAACTAAAATTCGCAGCACCGATCTGGATATGCGGGAACATCTGTTGTGGATTCCGGTTTCCCGTAGAAAGTGAGTTTTCGGTCGTCAGTTTTCAGCAATCGGTAAAAAACCGAAAACTGATAACCGAAAACGGATAACCCTTTACGCCGTACCGTGAACCGAACCTTCGCGCAATTTACGGCGTTCTTCCTCGGTCAGAGGCCAGCGTTCATAGCGATAGGTCATATCCCCCAGAATAAAACGGGCTTGGTCGGTCAGCGCGGTTTTATGATAGCGCCATGCCCAGTTGCCCATGCCCACACCGGGATGATTCATGCGGGTGTCTCCACCGTAACCCAGGACATCTTGAAGCGGCGTAATCACCGTATGGGCTACCGACATCATCGCCAAGCGCATCATATCACGCGGCGGGTCATTGATGGGGCCCATGTACGCCCGCGCACAATTCCGCACCCCGTCGCTGACTTCGTTCCACCAGCCCAGCGTGGTGTTGTTATCGTGCGTGCCGGTATACACCACCGCATTTTGTTCAAAATTATGCGGCATAAAAATACTCGGTTTGCAATCGTCCTCAAAGGCAAATTGCAGCACCTTCATGCCCGGAAAACCGAATTTATCGCGCAGCGCATATACTTCGGGCGTAATCATCCCCAAATCTTCTGCCACAATCGGGATGTTGTATGCCTGGAGAACTTCCTCAAAAAAGTGAGCGCCCGGCCCGATTTTCCAGACTCCGTTGATGGCGGTTTCTTCGCTGGCAGGAATTTCCCAGTAATTATGGAAGCCGCGAAAATGGTCAATTCGCACAAGGTCGAAATTTTTCATAATCGCGCCAAAACGCCGCTTCCACCATGCGTAGCCGGTGTCTTTCATGACATCCCAGCGATAGAGGGGGTTGCCCCAGCGCTGCCCGGTGGGGCT
This sequence comes from uncultured Anaerolineae bacterium, assembly GCA_964639245.1. Taxonomy (GTDB): domain Bacteria; phylum Chloroflexota; class Anaerolineae; order Aggregatilineales; family J027; genus SB15. The sequence goes on along the minus strand of CAZXCU010000002.1, from coordinate 283,114 downwards.
AAAATAATCCGGTGGCACACCCGCAATTACTTCGGGGTTGCCATTGGCATCGAGATAAAACAGATTCCGATTCGCCCATGTATCCGCGCTGTCATGCGCCACAAAAATCGGAATATCCCCCATCAGTCGGATGCCACGTTCATTCGCATACGCCCGGACTTTGGCCCATTGTTCCGCGAACAACCACTGGCGGAACATATGCGATTCGATGCTTTCTTCCAGTGCTTGGCGGGCGGCTTGAATTTCTTCCGGGGCGGAAAGGGCTTGTCCAGCAGGCCATTCCCACCATGGCTTGCCATCGTGAGAGTCTTTGAGTGCCGCAAACAAGGCGTAATCGTCCAGCCAGTCTTGATTTTCTGTACAGAATTGTTGAAAGGCTTGACGCTGTTCGGCGGTGGCTTTTTCATTAAAGTTGGTAAAAGCAGTGGTTAGGGCTTCAAAATGATATTCAATCACTGGCCCGTAATTCACCACATAATCATCAAAATCGGGACTGGCAGGCAGGTCTTCTTCGGTCAGCCAACCCAACTTTACCAGTTCGTCAAGGCTAATCAGCAGAGGGTTTCCCGCGAATGAAGAAGTCGATTGGTAGGGGGAATCGCCGTAACTGGTGGGGCCAAGCGGCAGCACCTGCCACACGGTCTGCCCCGTAATTTTCAAAAAATCAATGAATTCATATGCACCCGCGCCCAGATCGCCAATGCCATATTTACCGGGTAGAGAAGTCGGATGCAGCAAAATGCCGCTAGCGCGTGGAAAAGTCATGCAAGTTTCCTCGTGAATTCCAAATTTGGTCTGAGATTATAACAAGGCCACCTCACCTGCGAATAGGCGTTTGTCATCATTTCTATAGTCATTTTCATCTATTTTCTTATGTCATTAGCACAAATTGCCTATTGGCAGGTGAGGGATTTTTCCTGAAAATAAGGAGAAGGGCATATATAATATTCAGCGCATCGGATAGAATTAAATAAATCCCAAATCACAGGAGTCTGCGATGAAGAATAATCAGGTTTACCTTGACCCCGCCGATGTTGAGTCCTCTCTGCGTCAGTTAAAGCGGTTCTATCGCCTTGACGACACCACCTTGGAGGCCATTCGTCCGGTCGTCGCCAGCTATCCCAAACCTGTGATCATGTATGTGGATGAAGCCAACGCCCCGCTTTACGCCAATTCTCTTTTAGATGATTTATTTACTTTTAATATGCAAACGGGCGAACTGGTGCTTTTTTCCGCCGACCCCATGACCTTCATTGATGGATTTATTGAAATGTGGATGTATGTTTCCGGGTTTGAGACACTCATGGGGCATGAGGAATACTGGCGGGTTGAATTTACGATTGGCGCATGGAAACCCATCAAAAATGCCATCAAACGCCAGTTTGGGATTCCGATGAAAGAAGGTATTCAAGGCATTGTGGGGATGCCCCCCGAACCAGACGAAATGATGCTGGACGACCCCTATCCCTTCCGCACCCTTGTTTCTAAATACACCCTGTTTTCATTCATTCAGATGATTCGCCTCGCCGGACGCGAAGAAATCGGCATCCACTTTCCCGAAGGCACAGACCCGCGTGTGGTGGATGCCTACCAAGACATGCGCCGCCTGATGCACGAAGTTGCCAATGGCCTGAGCATTGAGGATGTTGAAGAATTTAACCACCGTCTGCACATCAAACTTGAAGAAATTGCCACGCTCTACGAACCCAGCAAACTCCCCGTTCCCGAAGAATGGCAGGGCAATTCCGACACCCGTGATGCGGCCTCCGGCGAAATCGGCTCGAATACCCACGACTCCGATAAAGAAGATGGCGGTGTTGGCCTGATGCTTGGCCCCTCCGATGAAGAATCGCCGTTGGGACGCTTGCTCAAACGCTTGGAAGAACGCAACCGCGAAAAAACCATGAGTGATGTTGACCGCAAACTTGCCGACGGGCCCTTTGGCGCGTTCATCGAGGAATTATTCGGGGATTAAATGTCGCTGCGTACATGGAAAAATCAATTTCAAGGGCTTAACCCTCTCCTGATGAAACATCTTTTTGAACCGGGAGAGGATTCAGTCTGGCCTTCGTTTCATGCTGCCCAGATAGCCCACCTACGCAGTACTCTTAACAAAATTTTACCGGAGCGCTATGTCGCCCACGCGGAACAATCGCTCCAAATTCGCTTTGGCGATTTGCCCGAACAACAGGGAAGACCGCAAAAACCCCTGCGCCCTATTCCCGATGTGTCCATTTATCGAGGGTTTGCTGACCCCATCCGTCCCCGTGCGGTCACTCTACCTGCACAAGAATCAAGTCCCACATGGTCAGCCATTGTGGATTACAACATCTTAGAAAAAATGATGCCCGCCATTGTTATCCGAGATGTCGAAACCAGAAGCCATAGTTTGTTAGGTGAACCTGTTACACGCATTGAAGTTCTTTCCCCTGATAATATGGCGGGCAGCGCGGGGTATCCCATCTATTTACGCAATCGGGGGTTAGCACTCAAAAGCGGCACTTCCCTTGTTGAAATTGATTATCTTCATGACTTTCAATCGCCGGTGGAAAAAGTGATGGAACTACCGAGTTATCCGCAAGAAAATGGCGCATACCCTTATACGATTGTCCTGAATCACGCGCAACCCAACCAAGAAGTTTTGGTCAATGTCTATGGTTTTGGTGTAGATGACTCGATTCCCACCGTCAAAATTCCACTGATGAATGAAGAGAGTGTCACGGTTAATTTTGATAGTGTTCACGCAGAAATTTATGAAGAAGAACGGTGGGGCTTGTATGTAAATTATCAATCGCCGCTTGACACCGCATGGCTGAAAACTTTTAGCCCGCGTGACCAGCAGCGCCTTGTGAATCGCCGTTTAGCCATTTTGGATGCTCACCAGCGCGGAGTCTCGCTGGATAGTATTGTTTCGCTGTATGAGGTTTCTTTGAGTCTCTTACAGGCAGAGGGATTCGTGCATCCTGACATCACACCTACCCAAACTGCTCCTTTCTTTGATTCTCAACAGAACAGCTATTGGTTTGGCATCCTTCCCAAAGAAAACAGTCTCGTGGATGCGTGTCTCATCATCCGTCAAATTGACAACAGTGACACCCCTATTCAAACTTTGCGTATCACTTCCGGTCAGATGGATGCAATGAATCAACTGAACAAGGAACTAGCAGCACTTCTTAAGGCACAGGGGATACCAGCAGTTTTTGACAAAATTCAAAACTTAAGATGATATTATCAGCGTGGGCGGGCATAAAGAAGTGTTTTCAACCCGCCCCAAAAATACGCTTACCCTGCCGAGTCGGTTTGCACCGGCCCAACAAATGCCCCTGCTTCAATTTGCGCTTTCACGTCAGCAGCCCATGTGAAATTCGGGTTAAAGTCCAACACCAGATTCAGTCGATAAATGGCCTGGTCGGTGTTCCCCTGTGCAGCATACACCAACCCACGATAATAGTTGGCTTCTTCGATGTATGGTGTAACCGCTTGTAACTGTTCCGCCAATTTTAAGACCGTGTTGAATTGGCCTGTCTGGTAAAAGGCTTCAAACGCGCCGTGCATATACCACAGGGTGCGGAATGGCATTTTGCCACTGTTCAAGGCTGTTTGAAAAGCAATTGTCGCAGGCTGATATTCGCCTAGATAGGTCATGGCCTCACCTAGATTAAACCACGCCCAATGATCATTCGGATTGGCGGCAGCTTCAACACTGGCAACCTCTTTGGCACGCTGCCACCCGACTTTTTCATCCCAGAGTTCACCAAGCAGCGTTTGGAGTTCGACTTCACGTTCCGGCGCATACAAGACGATGAACGTATTATTGAAATGCCGCCAGTAGGTCTGGATGTAGGCATAATTTTTTGCCAGCCCAATCGGAGCGCCGTTCGCATCCCCGCCATACCCCAGATAACTGTCGAAGGTGTAAAAATTCTGCTCATTGTCATCGTAACCGACCAGCAGCAGATAATGTCCCATCCAGCCCAAATCGGCTTCTGGTTCGTAGCCTTCCTCAATAATCACCGGAAAATCATTCGCCAGCAGCATTTTGATAAGTTCCAGATCGCCACCGCGCCGCACGAGCGCCCGGATATTATAGGATATGCCGATTTGTTCATTGACGTACTTTTCCAACTGCCACGGCGACACATTCTGGTCTTCAATATCCGGTTTGAGGAAGTCCTGCGCGATTTCCTGCGACTCCCGCGCTCCCGCCGGATACCCGTAATAGGACAAGCCCATCGTCAGGGTGGCCGGGCCACAATTATTCCAGTTCTGGTAGAGATGGCTAATTTTATTGGTATCGAGTTTATAGGCTGCCGGACGGACTTCCTGCCCCTGCACCCCCACCACGGATACCAGCATTATAATCAGCAGAATCGCTGATAGAACTTTCAATTTCATGAGACTCTCCGCCTATGTTTGTTTATTCATTGGACTGTGTTCACGCTCACTATATTACATCCAGCGTCAAATTGCCTGACGCACCCTGCACGCCTTCCCCATAAAATTCTGATTGGACAATTCCGCACCTGACAGGCATAATGTGGAAGGGGTCGTTTTTAGTTTTGGTGCTTAGTTATTAGGAGTTTTTCAGGGGGCTTAAGGCCATTGCAGCGCACCAAATCCATCAAAACTAATGACGAACCACCCATCACACTTCTCTAAAGGTACACCATTCATGAACGCGGAAATTGTGAGCATCGGCACAGAAATTTTGCTCGGTGAAATTAATGATACCAACTCCACCTATATTGCCCGTACCCTGCGCGATATCGGGGTGAATGTCTTTTATATGGGGTCGGTAGGCGACAACCTAGAACGCATTACCCATGTCCTTAAACTGGGGCTGGAACGCAGCGATATTATCATCACCACCGGGGGACTCGGCCCCACCGTAGACGACATGACCCGCGATGCGGCTGCGGCTGCCACAAATCGAGAATTGGTGTTTCATCAACACCTTCTGGAGATGATTGCGGCACGGTTTCGCGGATTTGGCGCGGTCATGACCGAAAACAACCGCCAACAGGCCATGATTCCCGCCGATGCAATCATCATAGAAAATCCGGTAGGGACTGCCCCGTGTTTCATTATTGAGGCTGAACAGGGCATCATCATCAGCCTACCGGGGGTACCCAGCGAAATGAAATATCTGATGCAGAACAGCGTGGTTCCCTACCTGCAAAAGAAAATTGGCCTTCCACGCATCATTAAAGCGCTGGTACTCAAAACAGCCGGAATTGGCGAAAGCGCGATTGATAACCAGATTCCTGACCTGATGAAACTGTCTAATCCCACGGTAGGGCTTGCCGCGCATACCGGACAAACCGATATTCGCATCACCGCCCGCGCCGATTCCGAAGCCGAAGCCGACGCGATGATTGCCGGAATTGAAAAACAGGTGCGCGAACGGGTCGGGGATTACATTTATGGCACAAATAGCGATAAAGTTGAAAATGCGGTACTCAACGCGCTCCAGCAAAAAAATTTCCAACTGGCGATTGCCGAAACCGGCACATTTGGCGCGGTGATGCGCCGGTTACAAAGCGCCGGGGTCACCATTGGCAGCAACATCAAAGCCATTGACGACTATCAAGACGTGGCAAAACTGAGGGATACCTTAGGCAGCACCGAAACAAAATTGGATGAACTGGCGACCCGCTGTGTGGAATATGCGCTGGAAAAACACAATGTTCCGCTAGCGCTGGCGATTATCCACGAAGGCGAACATGGCGCAATTGCACTGGCGACCCCCGAAAAAATCCGCGCCCGCACGATTCATCTGGGCAGTGACCCGAACGAGGTAGCAAAATGGGCGGGCAATTGGGGCTTAGGCTTGCTCTGGCACTATCTGGCAAAACAATCATGAACTTTAGCGAAAAATGGCTGCACGCCCAACAGAAAAATCACTCCAAACTCGCTATCGGGTTAGCGCCGCGTGTTTTGGACATGCCCGCGCCGATTATGCGCTATGATGATCCGTTTTTGCCGTTCGGACGCGCCATCATCGAAAATACCGCCGATTTAGCCTGTGCCTATGTGTTTGACCTTGCCAGTTATCTGGCGTTGGGGGCAGCCGGCGCACGGGCCTTGGAGCGTACCATCCCGATTGTGCCGCTGGATATTCCGAAAATTTTACATGCACCCTTTGTCACGGCGGGATACGTCCGGGCGGCGTTTGAAGAAGCCTTCGCGGTGGATGCGGTCACGCTGGCAACAGAAGATAGGACAATCATTTCCGCTTATCTTCAAGCGCCGCAGCATGGCGCTTTCATCCCCTCTCTGTTCACGGAGAGGGGGCAGGGGGGTGAGGTCAATCTTGGCACTTATGACGCGAATGGTTTTACATTGGGCGCTAATAAAGTTCGATGGGTCACTGACGAAATTATCTACGCCTCTGCGATGTTGAATTTTGCGGAAAAAGTGCGCCGAGCGGCTGAACACTATAGAAAACTGAGCCATGAATAATTTGCTGCAAGACTATCTCAAGGTTGGGATTGTGCAGTTCGGACGGTTTCAGCAACCGGACGGGACATTCTGGCCTGTCAAAACCAATTTTTTGCTGCTGCCTTCCTATCCCGCCATGATTCAGGCAACCGCCCAAGCGCTCGCGCCGCTTTTACTCCAAACGGGTTGTGACCGACTGCTGGCTTCCCGTGCAACCATTCCCCTGGGCGCGATTCTGGCAGTCGAGTCGAATATCCCTTTGACCTATCCTTATGGCGAAGCGCAAAAAATCACCAATGCGTATGTGATTGAGGGTGCGTATGATGTGGGACACCCGACCACACTTTTAACCGATGTGCTGACCGAGGCGAAGGATGCACAGGCCATTTTGCAACCTGCCCGCCAAGTAGGATTGCATATTCACGATGTGCTGTGCATTTTTACGCTGGGAACGCATGGCGTACAGGCATTAGAAAAAGATGGTATCCGTGTTCATACGCTGTTTGATTTTGCCGCCGACGTACAAGCCCTAAAAACTATCTCACTGCATTTACGGCAGAATGTATCCCAGTGGTTAGCCCACCTGAATCACTTTTGACAAACCTATTTTTTTGAGTTTGCTGTACGGAATCGCTTCGCAAGCGGGCAAAATCGCTTCCATTGATTCTCTGCCTTCCCTGTTTTCTGTATGCACAATGATGCAGGGGCAAGCGATTTCCTGTTCGGCAATAAAACGAGCCACTTCACTGCCACAATTTTCATCCTCCGGGTCAGTGGGTTTGCCATTCAAATCATGGTCAAGAAATATCACCTCAAACACGGTGGTTTTCAAAGCAGCAATTGCGGCGCTGGCATGGCGGCAAACGGTCAGATGATGGGCTTTGAGGCCATTCTGGAAAAATTTAACGCGGTGTGGGTTGTCATCCAAGATTAAAATATTCATTCATGTCGCTATTCGGCAGACCCCCTGCCGGGTGGCTATTCCCCCTGCGCGTCAAAGGCGAAGGCAACCCCACCCTCATTACTGACCTGACACTTTTTGCCCCTTAAATAAGAGGGGCATTTTTTCTGTGTAACATCTCAGTACATCTACGGAGATTTGTGGGCTACTTTCTTCAGTGAATACGTGTTTTTTACGTATAAAAATACACTCCCTCCCGCATTACCCCTGCTGGCATTGTTCTCTATTATACAAATAAATCTAGGTATGATAGAGGCGTTCACTCATGAAATCGAGACTTGTCACACTCATCGTTCTTTTCGCGGTATGCTTCAGCTTTGGGCGCGTGAACTCCGCTTTTGCAACAGAATTACGCGGGAGTGTTGCGACCCTCGCGATTCCTAAAATTGGCCTCTATTCGAGCGTTAAATATATCCCGATAGAAACGATTGCGGGTGAACCGCAATGGGTTTATGCGCCATGGGAAAACCAAATCGGTTATTTTGAAGGCACAGCCTTCTTCGGTGAAGGAAATACCCTCCTGGGGGCGCATTCCACAATGCCGGATGGCAGCGAAGGATTATTCTTTGCGCTTGACGAGTTGACATTAGGGGATGAGATCATTGTGACGGTGGATGGACTGGAACAAACTTACACAGTTACGCAAAAATTCACCGTCGCTCTTGATGAGATTGAAATTGCTTACCAGGATTATGGGGTTCGCCTAACGCTGATCACGTGTCAATTAGACAACGCGGCTCAACGATTGGTGGTGGTGGCTGAACCGGCTGGATAATGGGAAAAAGCCATAGAAAAGGGCGTAAAAAAATCATACGCCCCCTTTTCTAGTCAATCCCATCGGTAGACTTAACTAGATTTAGCCCATATTTTTCAAAACGGGCAAAGGCTTCGTCGGCAATCGAGTCAAAATCAATTTCGGGGTGTGCCACTGAGGACATACAATCCGTCAAAATTCGCATTTTGGCGATGACATCACGCCGTTCACCAAAATACCGCATCATCGAATTGACGGTTTCCAGCACACAATGACTTTTGGCCTGCCCCGCCACATAAATCAAATCATGGGTGGCAATCATTTCCAGAAAATCCACATTGAGCTGCCCCATCGGGACGTTCGGAACTTTGACTTCTGGCTCAAGCATCGAATAATGCTCGGTTTTGGGAATCGTGCCTTTGCTTAAAAAGGTCGGTTGGGCTTGGCGAGCCGCCGAATGAAACGCAATCGCCTCATACAACGCCGGAGTCAGGCTGTGTCCGGTAGTGCCTATCAGCGTGTGATAAGGCCAAATCATCAAGTCCTTGCGGGCTTGCTGTTGTAATTTATCCACATAATCCAGCGACCAGGCTTTTTCATAGATGGGCTGCCATGTACCATTATGCACATCCTCAGGCGAAATCGGAGTAAACGGGTTGGGATGATGTCCTTCTGCGTTTTGCCACCATGTCGGGAAAAAAATCTGCAAGGGGATATGGCTGTCCAATGAGGCGGCAATGTGTGTGACCTGAGGCAAATGGCGGTACAGCCATTCAATCGTGCGGCGGGTATCTGCTACCGCGCCGGGAACGCTTAATGTGCCATCCTCATGCACAAAATCGACCTGTACATCCACCAAAAGGAGCAGCACCCGTTTTTCATCTTCGCTGGCGGGAGGAAGTCCTGCCGCCTTGCCAGCATCCGCCGCCAACTGGGTATTGGTAGCATACAGTTGACCAACTTTGTTTGCATTGTAAATTTCAGGAAATATCATCGATTTTACCTATGCTTCTGGCGGATATGGTAATGCAGATTAACTTTTAATACAGATATATCCCCCACGCCAACCCCTCCCCCATAACAGGAAAGAGGATTTTTCTTTCATCTCACGTCCCGTGTCGCTTATACAGATGGGTGTGAGGGGAAACAGTACCCATGTTAACTGGTTAAACAGCATCATGCCGTCCGCCAATACAGTTTCATCATAAGTATACCCTCCCTATCTAAAAAATATCAGAATAGTCGCAATGTAAGAATTTTGTCCATTTTCCCGTGTCCCATGCGTAGTATCTAAACACAAGGGGGTATAAAATAGGGGATGGTTTGCCACAAAAATCGGGTTCTTTATGCAACGACAACACGCGAGACATGGCTTGGTGCTGCTAGCGATTTTATTTCTGGCGCTGGCGCTACGAATAGTGGGGTTAAACTGGGATGACCATTCTCATTTGCATCCCGATGAACGTTTTTTGACCAGCATGGCGGCGGTGGTCGGTGAGGCGGACAACCTGACCGCCCGCACACGCGAACGCTGTCAGGGCAGTGGCAAATATGAATATTTTAATACCGCCTGTTCGGTGTATAACCCGAATAATCTGGATGATGGCAGTTATGCGTATGGTACGCTGCCCCTGTTCATGGTGCGGTTGGTATCCGAACAACTCGCGGTTTATTCCGACGATGACTCGTGGCTAACCTACGACTATGTTCATTTTGTGGGACGCACCGTCAATTCCATCGCGGACATGATGACAGTATTTTTTGTCTTTTTAATTGGCACACGTCTTTTTTCGGTACGACATGGCCTGATTGCCGCATTTTTTTATGCCTGTGCGGTGCTGCCGATTCAACTTTCGCATTACTGGACGGTGGACATCCTTGCCAACCTATTTTTTGTAATTGGCCTGTATGCACTGGTCGAAATCAGCAAAAATGGCTGGCCTCACTGGTATTTGCTGTTTGGATTTGCGCTGGGGTGCGGGGTCGCTTCACGGGTGAATATCGCCCCATTCGCGGCGATGCTGCCTGTTGCGGTTTTTATTTATTTGCAGAGTCGGCGGGGGAAAGTTTCGCGGCGGGGTTGGTTGTACCGCGCATGGGCCGCCGTTTTGCTAATGACCTTCGCCGGAATCCTCGCGTTTTTTACCTTCCGTGTTTTTCAGCCCTATGCGTTTGTTGGCCCGACTTTTTCCGATTGGGGCGCGTTAAACGAAAAATGGTTGGAAGATATTGCCTATGTGAGCAACCTGTCGTCCGAACCTTCCGATGGCTGGCCTCCCTCTAATCAATGGTTTGGGCGGGTGAAATATCTTTACCCTTACTGGAATCTCATCACATGGGGCTTGGGGTCGCCGTTGGGAATTGCGGCATCGCTGGCGCTGGCGTGGGCAATCTACCAGCAGATTCAAACAAAACGCCTTTCCATGACCGTCGGGATTTTCACAGTATGGTTTGTGCTGTATTTTGGCTGGCAGGGTGGACTCCACCAGATGACCATGCGTTACTATTTGCCCCTCTACGGGATTTTGTGCCTGCTTGCCACATGGGGGCTGTTACAACTCAAATGGCCTCTCCGCAAATATATAACCATCGGGATTTTGATTTCCACGCTGATGTGGGCATTTGCCTTCACCCGCATCTACCGCCAACCCTTGACCCGTTTGGAAGCGTCCGAATGGGTGGTCGAAAATTTCCCCGCCTCTGTGACCTTTGAAACTGACAATGGGACGCTTTATCCGGCGGAGTTGTTCGGTGAAGGGCTACGCTACCCCCTAACGACGGTGGTCAATGGCGAAAGCTACATCAGCGAAACCTTTGAAATTAACGCCGAACTGCGCTTAAGTGGTTTTGAACTGGTTTTTTCGGACAACGTGCCGTCTACCATCAATTGGCGCTTGCTGGCAGAAGATGACCCCTACGCGGAACGGCCTTTGATTCATGTTAGCACCCAGCACAGCGGGACATCAACCATTGCCTATCAATTTACACCGGAAGAATTGAGCGCACTTTCGGACGGCTTCTACAACTGGCATTTTGATGTCAACTGGGAAGGTGACCAGCCCTTCCGCTATGTTGTACCAACATTTCAATGGACAGACCGCGAGGATGCAACCCGCCACAGCCCGATTACCTTTTTGAGTCCCTATCGGTCGGTCAAATTTGCCTCGCTCAAAAATAACGGCGTGGAACTTAATCTCAAAACCGCACCCGAAGTAACCGGATTTTATATTCCGCATTTCGTCGGCGAAGCAGGCGATTTAACCCTCAAAGTCGGTGAAGAGGCCATTCTTGCCCGTCCGATTGAAGCTGAACGCGAACGACATGTGATGGGTGCAGAATGGTACTATGAACTCGAACACCCTGTTGTACTCGCTACCGATGCGCCCGTCTGGTTGAGCAGTTCGCAGCCTGTCTATATCGTCGGAACGGTGATTGCCACCGAAGGCCCGTGGGATGACCATATCCCATGGGGGTACTGTACCAGAGATGCCGACGAGTCGCCGTATCTGGTGCGGTTTGTGGAAGATTGCGAACGCTTTGACCCCTTCGGCTCGAATTTTTACGGATGGGTAGAACTGGGCATGGCAGAAACCGACACCTATCCCAAAGCGCTGGCAATGCAGGATATTTTGTATAAAGCGGATTATCTGACCATCAGCAGCAACCGCTTTTATGATACGCTGCCCCGCTATCCGGTTTTTGAACCCGAACCGCGCATCCGTAATCGGTTTGTCATGTCCACCCAATATTATCAAGATTTGTTTGATGGCAAATTGAATTATGAAATTATCAGAGAATTTCATCAGTTTCCCGGCTTTTTGGGTTTGGATTTCCGTGACCAGGTGCTGCCAACCGCAGGTGTCCCGGCGTGGATGAACGAATTGGAAGCCGAAGAAGCCTTTACAGTTTATGACCATCCCACCGTTTTTATTCTTCAAAATAACGGCTTTGCCCCTGACCAGCTTTCGCTTGAGCTGACCGAAGATGACCCGCGCAATAAAATTGATCTTGCGGACTACGACTCCACCTTTACGCCATCCGAAGAACGTGCCAGCGCACAGGACGAACAAAACGCACTCCTGCGCTGGGTTGTCGGCTTCCTCGTGCTGGGCTGGTTGGCCTACCCGATGATGTTTGTTTTGTTCCCCGCCCTCCCCTTACGTGGATTCGGGTTGGGGCGCGGCGCAGGTTGGCTGATTTTGACGCTTGGTTCATGGTGGCTCACGGCAACCACAGGTGGCAGTTTCTGGACACAAAACGCGCTGTGGGGATTCGTGGGACTGTTTGCACTGGTCAATCTGGGGTTGGCGCTGCGCTATCGTCAGGATTTATGGGGGTATCTCCGTCAGAATATCCGCCAGATTTTATTATACGAATTGCTATTTTTGCTGGCGCTGGGATTTGGCCTCTATCTGCGGGCGGTAAATCCTGATTTGTGGCATGAGGCACGCGGAGGCGAAAAACCGATGGATTTTGCATACCTGAATGCTACCCTCCGCACCTCCGATTTTCCACCGCCGAATCCTTGGCTGGCAGGCTATGACATCAATTATTATTACTACGGATTCGTGCAGGCATCCTTCCCCATCAAATTGTGGAATATTGCGCCGGAAGTGGGCGTGAATCTGGTACTCGGCACGCTCTATGCGGTAGTAACAGTCAATATTTTCACCTTAGCCTATGCAGTGCTGGGCATGGCGGAAAAAATTGTGCCGCGCTTCCGTGTCATTGCTGCGCTGCTAGGAACAGGATTTGTGATGCTGGCGGGGAATCTCGGCACGCTTTACCTGATGTTCAACCCCGAACCGAATATGCACCCGCATCGCTGGTACTGGTATCCCACACGGATTATTGCGGAATCCGCGAATCGGCTTTATAACGGCGGGCCAATCACTGAAATGCCGATGTTTTCATTTTTGTTTGGCGATCCACACGCCCACACCTTCACCCTGCTGCCAGTCACGCTCTATCTGGTGGCGTTGTGGCTGCTGGTGACACACAAACAAAAATGGATGGGCTGGGTGGTAGGGATGCTGTCCGGCCTGATTTTTATGGGCAATATCTGGGATGTGGTGCTGTATGTACCCCTTGGGGCGCTGGCAATCTGGTGGGCAACCCGCGATGTCCGAAAATTTGTGATTCTGGGCGGAATCGTTTCGCTCGGTGGGATTTTAACCATCGCACCGTATTATCTCGATTTTACGGTGGGGGCAGATCGGGGCATCGAGACATGGAAAGAAGAATCATCGCTGTTTGAGCCGTTCATGCTCACATGGGGCATCCCCATTGGCATAATGGGCGTTTGGCTGCTCACCCGCCTCAAAGCGATTCTCGTTCCGAACGCCGACTCCCCGGTTGAAATTGGCCTTTTGCTCGTCGGGTTAGCGATTCTTTATTTCATTCCCAACGATTTACAACGGGCAAGTTTGCTGTGTACCCTGTATGCCGTTACGGGGTTAACATTGGCACGTTTTGACCAGAAGTCCCTGCGCCCGATTCATTTTTTCACCAGTTTAATTTTTACCATTATTTTGCTGATGGAACATTACGTCATCAAAGGCGATGTTGGGCGGCTGAACACGGTCTTTAAACTCTCTTTCCAGTTATGGATCTGGCTGGGTGTGTTGATGGCGCTGGTGCTGTACATCATGTGGACTTCGTACCGGATGCGGATTCAGGTTGCCGCGTGCATTGTGCTGCTGGGATTTGGCTTTTTGTATCCCATCAAAGCCATTCCCGGACGCGCCGCCGACAGCCAGACCGGAGAACTGACCTTCGATGGATTTGAATATACTCGCAGTTTACGCTTCCCTAGCAACGCATGGCGCACCTATACCAGTCGGGATAACGACCTTGCCCGTTATATGCGTGCCAATCTGGACGGGTTTCCGGTGATTGCGGAATGGTACACCGCCGAATATCAATGGAACAGCCGCATCTCCTATCAAACAGGGTTGCCGAGCATCGTCGGTTGGGCAAATCATATGCGCCAGCAGTATCAGCATTTGCACCCCGAAATTGAAACACGCATTGCCGAACAACAACTGCTGTATAACACCACCTCCATAGACGATGTGCGTTACATCCTCGACAAATACAACGTGGCCTATATTGTCGTGGGCGTGCAGGAACGTTCAGTGATGCAGCCTGAAACGTATGCGATTTACGCGACAATGCTCGAAAATGGCGAATTGAGTCTTGTGTATGACAAACCATTCACCCAGCTTTACAAGGTGGAGAAGGAGGATTAGCCGCTACTCGTTGACAACAATTGTGCCGTAAGGCAACAAATTTTTCGACATAGAAGGCAGAAATAAATGGGCGCTGGCAAGTTTAGCATTGTTAGCATCCTCAAAATGAGACGCATGAATCACAAGAGGAAATTCTTCGTCGTCATCTTCGTATTCCAGAGCAGCATTCACAAACGAAAATCGTCCATCCAGCAACTGATCAATCGCATCGGGATTTTCGGGCTGATGAAATTCAAATAAATCGCCATCCGCGCCATAATACTGCCCCAGAAATTCACCCACTTTATAAAATCGAATGACAGTGACATCGCCGGATGGGTTGCGGTCATAGAACACCAGCGCAAGTTCCCCTGCGAATGCTTGGGAAATCTCCTCTGCCAGACTTAATAGCTGTTTCATCTCCCCGCTCATCATCCCGTCAGAAGCCATTTCTGGGCTTAAATCCATCAAATAGGCGGATGCACTAAAGCGTGGAAGATTAAAACTCACCAACCCGTTTTTTTCGGGAAAAACAACGATTTGTTTTTGTGCATAAGCGCTTTTGACCCTTTCCGCCTCTTGAGAATCGGTCAGTCTAACCGACTCCAATTTTGTGTTCAGAACCCGGCGCGCCACCTCATAAGTTTGGGTGAAAACATCGGTCATCGGGATTGCAGTTTTGAGATAAATATTGACCCAAAAAGCAGACATGTTTCATTTTCCTTTCAATGCTAATACGATTAGAGAAAGCAAAAGTCGCGCTGAAAGATAAAATGGTGCAAATTTGTCTTTTTCTCCATACATTTCTAAATTAGAGAAAGTTTAACTTGACCGACTGTCAGTAAATTTTTTATGGAAAATATTTTTCCTACTTTCACTGTTTTCGGATAGACTAGAGCATGATCAAAGGAAACGCATTCAATGGGCAGCAGACGCTGGAACACCACGCAGGAAATGTCGACCATCGGCATGACACAGGTTTTTTCGGGAGGCGCGTGCAATATTCTGGATGAACAGGGGCAACTGCTCCGCAATCAAGAGCGCGATGCCATCAACGACTGGCTCACCGAAAAAGAAATCATTCTTTATGACCCGCAGATTCACCCGGAAACACACGGTGTAGAATACAACTACCCCCAGCACTATCATTTAGAAATGGCTGCCCGCAAAGCCGCCAAAATTGATTTATACGAAATTTCGCCGCGTACCTTCGGGGGTATCTCCAGTCTGGAAATCGCCGCCGATCATTTTATTGAGCGCGAGCCGATGGTTATTTATTTTTCGGATGGCGACCCCTCACAAGACAAAATTCCGGCGCATTCCCCCAAAGGCTATCCTCTGTTTATGCCAGACAGTTTGTTTCAGTCTGAACAGACCATGAAGGCACATTACAGAGAATTCCGTAAAAACGCCAACAATATGCGGCGGCATATGGTCAGCTTGGCGCGGGAAATGAATTTGCTGACAGTCATTTTTGGCGACCACACCGCCGGAGGTGATATTGTAGTTTCGCCCGAACGGATGCACTCCGCAGATTTATTCCGGGCGGTGGTGCGGGCATGTGCCGGTCAGCGTACCATTGTTAATTTTATCGGCGGGGACAAAATCCGGGATGAATATGGCTACCCGCAGATGCTTGTGCCAGATGACCCCCATGAACTGGTTTTAAAATCGCTGCTTGACCAGTATGTGGACGAAGGTAATGCCCTGCGCCGTGCCATTGCCGAACTCATTGAAATTAGTGTGTTTGTGCGGGTGGTTTATACGCAGAAATCCTCTATCTTAGCCCTAGAAGAACTGCTCAAAATCAAAGGGTTGCTGCCTGCATGATCTCGCTTGAACAAATAAATGACCTGCCCGTTTTTTACCGCGTGACTGTTGCCAAAGACCATCTCGACGTGATGGGACATATGAATGTGCGGTGGTACATTGGCTTTTTTGATGAGGCAACGTGGGCGAACATGGCACACTTTGGCGTAGACCATGCCTTTTTCCAAGAAAAACAGCGGGGCATGTTCGCGCTGGAACAGCATATCCGCTATTTTAACGAGGTGCGTTTGGAACAAACGGTACGGATTCATACCCGTTTGTTAGGGCGTTCCGCCAAACGCCTCCACTTTATGCACTTCATGGTGAATGAGTCAACTTCCACACTGGCAGCCACTGTTGAAATTATTGCAACCCATGTAGATTTGTCGGTCAGGCGAACCGCACCATTTTCGCCAGAAATAGCGGCGCAACTGGATAAAATTTTGGCGGAACATACCCAACTGGGATGGGCTGCGCCTGTCTGTGGAGTGATGCAAGCATAAAAACAGATTTTAAGGTTATTCGGTCACGATTAAGACCGGATGCTCAATCGTGGGAGCGATGAGTTTTGGCTTGGGGGCAATCACGTTCAGGGGCAATTCGACTGTGAACGTTGACCCCTTGCCCAACATACTTTCCACACTAATTTTGCCGGACATCATTTCGGCAAAATGGTGGCTAATGGCTAATCCTAGCCCGGTTCCGCCATACTGCCGCGTGGTTGAAGCATCCGCCTGCACAAAAGCCTTAAACAAATTTTCGATTTGCTCAGGATTCATCCCAATCCCAGTATCTTGAATCGTAAAGCGCATCCGGGAATCGTGGCGCTGCACCGTGAAGTGAATTGTGCCTTTTTCGGTGAATTTCGCCGCGTTGCTCATGATATTCAGCAAAATCTGATGCACTTTGGTTTTATCCGCGTGGAGCGTGCCGAGTTGGGGCGGAATCTGGGTGATAATCTGGTTGCCTTTCTCGGCAGCGCTGGCCTGTACATCACTCAAAATATCCCGCAAAAGCGGCGCAACCTCAAAGGTCTCAAGGTATAAATCCATTTTGCCCGCTTCAATTTTGCTAATGTCCAGCACATCGTTAATCAACTTGAGCAAATGCTGGCTGTTTTCGACGACACGCTCCATGCGCTGCATTTGCCGTTCATTTATTTCGCCGTACATCCCGTCCCGCATCAGGGTGGTGTAGCCGATAATCGCATTAAGCGGGGTACGCAGTTCATGGCTCATATTGGCTAAAAAGGTGCTTTTGGTACGGCTGGCGGCTTCGGCTTCCTCTTTGGCGCGGCGCAGTTCCCGCTCAATTTTTTTCGTTTCGGTGATGTCATGCAGCACAATCAAGCGCCCGTTGACTTTGTGGCGACGGTCATAGAGGGGCGTAATTCGCAGGGCAAAATTTCGCAGTTGCCCATCGTACAGCACTTCAATTTCGGTTTGTAATTCCATCACATCACGGAACTGGAGGAGAAATTCTTCACGCTCTGGCACAATCTGCGTCAGCCGCTTGCCCACAAATTCGCCCTGCTGCGGGCGATTGATGAGCGCCTGGGCGGCGGGATTCAAGTCCAGAATACGGCTATTTTTATCCAGCACAAACACAGCATCGCCCATACTTTTGATGACCAGATCATACGCGACTGGCACAAGTTCTAAAAGTTGGAAGCGAAACAACGCCCATGCAATCAACACACCCGTAATCGTAAACGCGATGGGAGTCGGGTCAATTGGAAAGCGCAGCAGGCCCGACAGATGAAATATATTGGCGACAAAAGGGAAAAGCGAGGCCAAAACAAGGAGAATAACCTGTCCGCGATGTTCTCTTGAAAATCGCATAATGGTACGTAAGACCAGCACAATCCCAAGTGTATTGAGGCTATAGGAATAGACCGCGTGAAACCAAAATGCTGGCCCAAAAATAATGCGCGTACCAATGAAAGATTGCGAAGTGTCCAACAAAAACTCTTTGCGGACTAAGTGGTGGGAATCATTTGTCCACGCCAACACCACCATTACAATCGGCTGAACGGCGAGCAGCGCAAGCCAGCGTGCTTGCAACCAATGGGTATTTCCCGAATATTCCAGCGCGAAAATCAGCCAAGTTGCAGCAGTCGACACGATTCCTAACATCACCATATTTGACCAGAACGTTTTGGCGTTGACCGTTGTGCTGGCAAGTTCCATTGTATACATCAACGCCCAAAAAGAAGCCGACAAAGACATCCACATCAGCGTTGATGCACTCGGCGCAGGCCGACGCTGGGCAGCAACCCACGCGACTCCCACACCAATCAGCGCGGCCATCACAGGGAGAAAAAGATAGGGTGTATACTGAAAATCCATAGCTGTTAGTAGTAACCTTCGGTTAGTATTTAGAATTGATCGGACGGCATCTATGCCGTCCCTACGAATTTGCTAGGGTGGATTTCCCGTAGGGACGTGATATATCGCGTCCGTGTTTTTACAAATATTTTCCGAAGGTTACTAGTGTAACACCCCTATTGGAAAATGGCTGCTAAACCACGAACTTTTTCGACGGCGTTGGGCAGCACCTCTAAAATTGTCTCGATTTCAGCATCGGTGGTGTGGCGACCTACGCTCAAGCGCAAACCGCCCAACGCCCAACTTTCATCATAGCCCAAGGCCAGCAACACACTGCTCGGTTTAGGATTGCCAGTTTTACATGCGCTGCCACTCGAAGCCCCGATGCCCTGTCGGTCAAGGTGCATCAGCAGCAAATTGCCATCCACCTGATGGAAAACAAAACTCGCATGGCTGGGCAATCGATGGGCATGTGACCCGGTTAATTCCGCGTCCGGCACACGCGCCAGAATCCCTTCAATCAGTCTATCGCGCAGACGGGCAAATTCGCGGGTGTAATTGTCCCGATTCGACTCGGCAATTTCCAGCGCTTTTGCCATCCCCACAATCAACGGAACATTCAGCGTCCCCGCCCGACGGCCTTCCTCATGACTCCCGCCGCTTTGACTGGGAACAAGCGCTACCCCATCCCGCACATACAGCAACCCGACTCCTTTAGGCCCGTAAAATTTGTGCGCGCTGAGGGACAGCATATCCACCCCCAGATTTTGAACATTTAAATCCACCTGTCCGCCCGCCTGTACCGCGTCCGTATGAAACAATGTGCCGTGAGCATGAGCAATCTCAGCCAAGCCCGCAATCGGCAGAATCGTGCCAATTTCATTGTTCGCCAGCATCAAACTCACCAGCGTTGCCCCGCCACGCAAAGCCTCTTGCAGGGTTGATTCGGTGAATGTGCCATCTTTTTCGGGCTGGAGAAAGGTCGCTTCGCACTCAAAAAACACATTCATCTGCTCCACCGTTTTCACGACGGCGCTGTGTTCCAAAGTGGAGGTGATGAGATGCGGACGCTGCCCCTGACTTTTGGCGACCACCGCCGCGCCGCGAATCGCCAAGTTGTCACTTTCTGACCCACAACTGGTGAACACAATTTCCTTCGGCTGGCAGCGCAAAATGTCCGCCAGCGTTTCACGCGATTTTTCCACCGCTTTTTCAGTTTGGCGGGCAAATCCATGAATCGAGGACGGATTGCCGTAAATCTCAGCAAAATAAGGCAGCATCGCCTCAAGTACCCGTTCGTCTACGGGCGTTGAGGCGCTATAATCGACATAGATGGGTGTAACTGGCATGGCTGATTCCCCTGCAAAATACAGTCTTATTTTAGCACCTCACATTCCATAGAAGGTAATATGGGATATTTTTGCCCCCACCCGGCTATCAGCTTCCTTCCCCAAAATATTGGGGAAGGAGTAAGGGAAGGGTGTTAGCAGATTGTTTGACTGCCTAACGACTGCGGGTGACAGAAACAGGAGATTTAAACGTATTTAAAACCGGGCAGGTTGCTTCCACTTCGGCATGAATTTTTTCGACCTCTTCCGCACTGGCAGATGACTCGACTTTGGCCGTGTAGGTGATAGTTTGCATGATGGGCGGTTGTTCAGATGGCAACCCCACCACCCCGGTTAAATCAATTTGCCCCGTCACCGACACTTCCACATGATTCAGGGGAATATTCATTAACACCGATTGCAGCAAATAAGTATGCACCAAACAGCTTGCCAGCGCTCCGAGCATCATTTCTGGCGCACTTGGCCCCAGCGCCTGCCCACCCAACCCAACGCCGGAATCGCTCACCATCTGAAAATTACCCATGGTGGTTGGACGGGCAAAATTTTCATGGGAAATCGTGGAAGTCGCGGTAAGGGTTGCCAGCGCTGCGGCTGGATTTTCCGTAAAATCGTGCCGCCTTTCCGCCAGCACCCCCGATTTTCGGCTTAAAAATTGTCTGAGGTCGCTCATACTTTTTGTCGCTTTCCCGCTTAATGCTGAGACATCATAATTTCGACATACTGAGCGCGGTCAAATACGCCGGTGTCCGTCACATTTTGTCGGCTGAGTTTACCTCGCAGTGCGTCTACACTTTCAAAGTGGTGTTCATCTAACCAATCCGACATTTTTTCATTCATGGTTTGGATGTGCTGTACGCCATTTTTGAGCAGTGTACTGGCAACTTGTACAACCTGTGCGCCCGTGAGAATTGCTTTTAGGGCATCCTGTCCGGTGTGAATCCCGGTTGAAAACGCAATATCTGGCTTGACCCGTCCGTACAGAATCGCCGTCCAGCGCAAGGGCATTTGCATTTCAAACGCATTGCTCAATTCCATATGGTTATACAGGGTCATATTGTCCAGATGAATGTCCGGTTGTAAAAAGCGGTTGAACAGCACCACCCCCGCCGCACCGCGTTTTTCTAATTCGGTCACCACGTTGACCAATCCGGTAAAAAAGGGGCTAAGTTTCACAGCTACCGGAATTTTGACTGCTTGCACCACTTCTTCCACAATGTCATACAGGGTCTGTTCAATCTCGACACTGGAACGGGTCGTTTCAACCGAATAAAAATTTAACTCAAGCGCGTTGATCCCGGTAGATTCCATTGCTTTGGCAAACGGCTCCCAACTGCCCGGCAGGATGGCGTTAATGCTGCCAATAAGCGGGAGTGAGACCGCCGCCCGCACTTTTTCCATCCACAGCAGGTGCGCCCGCACAACGGTTTTTTCATTTCCGCTAAAATACGCCCGCGCATCGGCAATTTTGTTGGCGATTTCGGTTTCTTCATCCGCGCTCAAAATTGCCTGACGGCGGACTTGTTCTTCAAACAGGGAACGGAAGACCAACGCGCCCGCACCAGCATCTTCGGCAGCTTTGATACGAGCGAGGACATTAGCGATGGTGCTGGATGCCACAAGCAGGGGAGATTTTACAGGAATGCCTAAGTAAGTGGTTTCGAGTGTTGCCATGGTGACCCCTTTTTTTGTCTCCAAGTATAACCCGTCCCCCGCCAGCGCAAAGTGATAGCTTGCACAAAAATGAGATGCAATTATGGATATATATACCTATGACAATTCTGTGCGCTTTTCACAAGAACATTTCGTTGAATTTGCCTTGTACCCGCGTCGTTAAACGTTATAATCGTGGGATATTTTGGCCTACACAGGGCTAATTACAATTCAGGACATCATTGAATGTTGGATGCCTTTTTCAAACCGAATGCTGTCGCCGTGATTGGCGCAAGCCGTGACCCCGAAAAATTGGGGTATGCCGTTCTTGCCAATATTGTCGAAAGCGGTTACAACGGCGGAATTTATCCGATCAACCCCAAAGCTGATACGATTCTCGGTTTCAAAACCTACCCCGATGTCAACCTGCTGCCCGAAGTACCCGACATGGCGGTGATTGTGATTCCCTACCAATTTGTGCCGGAAGCGGTCAGAACATGCGGGGAAGCCGGTATCAAAGCGGTGGTGGTCATCAGCGCGGGTTTCCGTGAAGTGGGTATGGAAGGACTCAAGCGCGAAATCGAAGTGCAAGAATTGGCAAAACAGTATGGGATGCGACTCATCGGCCCGAACTGCTTGGGCGTGATTGACACCCACACACCTATCAATGCCACTTTTGCGGCAGGCACCCCCCATGCCGGGCCAATTGCCTTTATGAGCCAATCGGGAGCGCTTGGCACCGCCATCTTGGATATGAGTCTGGCGGGTAAACGCTTGGGCATTGGCAAATTTGTCAGTTTGGGGAACAAAACCGATGTCGCCGAAGCCGATTTGCTACGCTATCTGGTGGATGACCCCGAAACCCGTGTGATTTTGATTTACAGCGAAGGGCTGCCTTCTGGCAGTGAATTTATGAAGGTCGCACGGGAGGTCACGCGCAAGAAACCCGTGATTGTGGTCAAAAGCGGGGTGACACAAAGTGGACAACGGGCGGTGTCCTCCCACACAGGCAGCCTTGCGGGGGCGGAACAGGCCTATCAAGCGGCTTTCTATCAAAGTGGTGTGCTGCGCGCCAACACCATGCAAGAAATGTTTGATTATGCGCTCGGGTTTGCCTACCAACCCCTGCTCAAAGGCAACCAGATTGCCATTGTCACCAATGCGGGCGGGCCTGGTATTTTGGCGACAGACGCGCTGGAAAAAGCCGGATTGGAACTGGCGCGTTTGCAGCATGAAACCAAAGTGGCGCTGGAAAGTTACCTACCTGGGGCGGCAAGCGCAGCCAATCCGGTGGATGTATTGGGCGATGCCATGAATGACCGTTACGAAGTAGCGCTACGCCGTGTCGCCGCCGACCCGAATGTAGACGGGATTCTGGTCATCCTCACCCCCCAAGCCATGACGGAAATCGAAATGACCGCCCATGCTGTGGGGAGATTGTCTAAAGAAATTGACAAACCCATTCTGGCGTGTTTTATGGGCGAAGCGCGGATTGAAGCGGGCGTGGATGTACTGGCAGAATATGGTGTACCGAATTACCCCTTCCCCGAACGGGCGGCGGCGGCGTTTGCAGCGATGCGCGATTTCCGCGAATACCAAACCCGTCCCGACCCCCAAATG
This sequence comes from uncultured Anaerolineae bacterium, assembly GCA_964639245.1. GTDB lineage: Bacteria > Chloroflexota > Anaerolineae > Aggregatilineales > J027 > SB15. The sequence continues at coordinate 259,973 of CAZXCU010000002.1, read as the reverse complement.
GTGACTTATGAAGCGGATAAACAAGCCGCCGCCGATTTGATTAAACAGGTTCGCGGCGAAGGCCGGGTTACGATGGGTGATGCAGAAGCGCGGGGAATGTTGGATGCCTACCATGTGCCACGCCCCAAAGCTGAAATTGCCGCCACTGCGGATGATGCGGTGCGAATTGCCAGTGACATGGGCTATCCGGTGGTGTTAAAAATCGCCAGCCCGGATATTTTGCACAAAACCGATATTGGCGGGGTCAAGGTCGGGTTGGCAAGTGCCGCCGATGTGCGCGATGCCTTTGAACTCATTGTCTATCGGGCGCAGCGCTATGTACCCGATGCCCGCATCTGGGGGTGTCTTGTCCAAGAAATGGTGCCACGGGGCATGGAACTGCTGGTGGGAATGAGCCGTGATGCCCAATTTGGCCCGATGATTACTTTCGGGTTGGGTGGCATTTATGTGGAAGCGTTGCGCGATGTCACCTTCCGCATTGCCCCGTTTGGTCGCCAAGATGCCGAAGAAATGCTGGATGAAATTCGGGCGCATTCCCTGTTAGATGGTGTGCGGGGTGAACCGGCGGCAGACAAAGCTGCCCTCATCGAAACCCTGCTGAAAATGAGCCAGATGGTTACAGATTTTCCTGAAATTGTAGAGATGGATATTAACCCACTCATGGTATATACGGAGGGCAGCGGTGTGATGGCGCTTGATATGCGTTTGGTCTTGAAGTCTTAAAGATTGATTATTGGAGAAAGATAGATTATTCATGGCAAAACAGTCTCTTTACATCACGTCCGTTGTCACTTTTTCCGGCAAAACATCGCTGTGTTTGGGTGTTGGGCTACGGATGCAATCCGCCGGATTGAGTGTAGGCTACCTCAAACCCGTTGGCATCCAGCCCATGATGGTGCAAGGTAAACTAACGGATGAAGATGCCAATTTTGTGCGGCAGGTGCTGCGGTTGGAGCGTCCCGCGTCGGAACTGTCCACGGTCATCATCACGGATGAACTGCTGGCGGACATCATGGCGGGCAAAACCAAAATCGATATGGGCGAAAATCTTGAAGCGATGATGGCAAGCGCGGGCGCGGACAAAGACGTGCTGCTGCTCGAAGGCGGCACATCCATGCGCGATGGCTATGTGGTGGGCTTGAACACCGTCGACCTTGTGAAACGCTTCACCATGAAAACCCTCGCCGTTACACGCTGGCGCAGTCTACGAAACGTGCTGGATGATACCCTCGCTGCCAAAGCCCGTCTGGGCGATTTGCTCATGGGGGTGGTCATCAACGCCGTACCGGAAGAATCGCAGGATGTCGCCCTGAACCAGATGAAACCTTACCTCGAATCGCGGGGGATTCGTGTCTACGGGGTACTGCCCTATCATCCATCCCTTTCGGCTGTGACCATTGCCGAAGTCGTTGAAATTCTGGATGCACAGGTACTCACCGGTCACAACCTGACCAACCGCCTGATTGAAAATTTGACGGTGGGCGCGATGACGGTGGAATCCGCCCTGCCACGTTTCCGCCGTCAGCCGAACAAAGCGGTGGTTACAGGCGGGGACAGAGCCGATATTCAAGCCGCTGCGCTCGAAACCTCGACCAGTGCGCTGGTTCTCACGGGGAATTTACAACCCAGTCCGTCCATTATCCGCATGGCCGAAGAAAACAGTGTCGCGGTGCTGCTGGTACGCCAAAACACGATTGATACGGTTGAGGCAATCGAAAAAGTCTTTGGGCGTACCCGTTTGGGGCAGGCCGAAAAACTCAACCGCTTCCAAGCCATGATCGACGATCATCTCGATTACGAACGCTTGGTAACTGATTTAGGCTTATAAACGTGAGGGCAGTTTTTGCCCTCGCGCTGAGTTTTTATAACAAAAGGTATACTACACATGACTGAAATTATCGCTGTATTGGGGCGCGAAGTGCTGGATTCTCGCGGCAACCCCACTGTTGAAGTTGAAATCGCCCTTGAAAACGGGACAACCGGACGAGCCATTGTGCCAAGCGGCGCAAGCACCGGAGATTTTGAAGCCGTCGAACTGCGTGACGGAGACAAAAGCCGCTATATGGGCAAAGGTGTTTTACAAGCGGTTGATAATGTGAATGGCCCCATTGCTGATGCACTGGTGGGCTGGGACGTGACCGACCAAAAAGGCATTGATGAAACCCTCATCGTGCTGGACGGCACACCGAACAAAGCCAATCTGGGTGCGAACGCCATTTTAGGCGCGTCGATGGCTGCGGCGCGTGCGGCTGCCAATTATTTTGCTGTCCCCTTGTACAAATATCTGGGGGGCATTTACGCCCATCAACTCCCTGTCCCCATGATGAATATTATGAACGGGGGCAAACACGCCACCAATAGCACCGATTTTCAAGAATTTATGGTGATGCCTGTTGGGGCAGAAACCTTCCGCGAAGGGCTGCGCTGGGGGGCAGAAATCTACCACACGCTCAAAAAAGTTCTGCATGACAAAGGCTTTTCCACCACCGTCGGCGATGAAGGCGGGTTTGCGCCCAGTCTCGGCAAAAATGAAGCGGCGATTGAAGTGATCCTGGAAGCGGTGCAAAAAGCGGGTTTCACCCCCGGCGAAGATGTCTTCATTGCCCTTGACCCCGCCACCAGCGAAATTTACAAAGATGGCAAATACTATCTCGCTACCGAAAATCGTGCTTTAAGCGGCGAAGAAATGGTCGCATTCTGGGCCGATTGGGCCAACCGCTACCCGATTATCAGCCTTGAAGATGGCCTTGACCAGAGCGACTGGGAAAACTGGGCGCGGTTGCAAGCCGCCATTGGGGACAAAGTGCAGTTGGTTGGTGACGATTTGCTCGTCACCAACGTCGAACGGGTGCAGCGTGCCATCCGTGAAAAATCCTGCAATTCCCTGCTCTGCAAAGTCAATCAGATTGGGTCGCTCACGGAAGCCTTTGCCGCCAGCCGCCTCAGCCAATCGCATGGTTGGACAGTCGTGGTCAGCCATCGGAGTGGCGAAACCGAAGACAACACCATCGCCGATATTGCTGTGGCACTCAACGCCGGACAAATCAAAACGGGTGCGCCCGCCCGCAGTGACCGGATTGCCAAATATAACCAACTGCTGCGGATTGAAGAAGAACTTGGCGATTCCGCCCGTTATGCCGGTCGGGATGCCTTCACCAATATCAAACGGTTTCAATAAGCAGATGTGATGAAGGGGTGAGGTCGATGACTCACCCCTTCAGTCAATCACGCGGTGGGGCATTGATCCACCCCACCATGAACACAACTGAGCCATATCAGAGACCCTCTCCACCGCCAAACAACGACAGAGGGGTTTTTATCTGTATAATCTTCCAAATATCCAAAAACGCAGTTCATTTGTACAATTCACAAGCTGACCATTCACGGTGCATGGATAGACACAATTATGATGATGAAAAAATTTGCCAAACCGAGTTCTAAACGAACTAAAATTGTTGCCACAATTGGGCCGGCTTCCTATAAAGAAGATGTGCTGCGGCGGATGATTCGTTCCGGGATGAATGTTGCCCGCATCAATTTTAGTCATGGGGATTATGCCACCCATGCCAATGCTATCAGCATGATTCGCCGCTTAGCCGATGAAGAAGGCAAAGTCATTGCCATTTTAGGCGACTTGCAAGGGCCTAAAATCCGCTTGGGCAATCTGGGAGCGCTTGACCCGTTGAACATTTCGCCCGGCGACATCCTCACCCTGACTTCCCGCCCCGACCCCGACCCGACCAAATTGGAACTCAGCCTGCCCCACCCCGAATTCATCGTGGACGTGGACGCGGGACAACGTTTGCTGTTAGACGATGGCGAAATTGAATTTCGTGTGGTCAGCAAAGAAGGACAAGATCTGGTCTGCGAAGTTGTCAACGGCAGCAAACTCAAAAGCCGTAAAGGGGTGATGGCTCCCGATTCACGCCTGACTCTACCCGCCCTGACCGACAAAGATCGTGAAGATCTGGTCTTTGCCCTTGACCAAAAAATTGACTGGCTGGCGATGTCTTTTGTTCGCAGTGCCGATGAAATGCGCGAACTGCGCTGGCTCATCAAACAACACAAAGGCGATGTGGCGATTGTCGCCAAAATTGAAAAAGCCGAAGCTCTGGAAAATATTGATGAAATTATTGATGCGTCCGATGGCATCATGGTTGCACGCGGTGACTTGGGGCTAGAAATTGATGCCGCTTCTGTGCCGATTGAACAAAAACGCATCATCCAGAAATGCAACGCGGTGGGCAAACCCGTCATCACCGCCACACAGATGCTCAACAGCATGATTACCAATCCGCGCCCCACCCGCGCTGAAGCATCCGACGTTGCCAACGCAATTTTTGACGGCACCGATGCAGTCATGCTGTCCGGCGAAAGCGCGAGTGGAGACTATCCGGTTGAGTCAGTAGAAATGATGGCAACCATCGCCCTGATTGCCGAATCGCATCTTGATTTGCATGGGCGCACCGCCGCAACCGTGGCAGCGATGCGGCAGACCAACCCGAACAAAGAAATCGCCGTTGATGATGCAATTAGCCATGCAACCGTGGATATGGCCGATGCGGTCAAAGCCAAAATGATTGTCACCTGCACATGGACAGGGTACACGGCACGGCGGGTTGCCCGTGAACGTCCCTCGACCTTCATTTTGTGCGTCACCCCCAATGAAGTCACGTTCCGCCGCATGGCACTGGTGTGGGGCGTGCGTCCGATGCTGGTGGATGAATTTTATACGATTGATGACATGATTAAGGTGGTGGTGCGTTCCACCAAAGAGGCCAACCTCACCGAACCCGGCGATAAGCTGGTGATTATTAGCGGTGTGCCATTTGGCGCGGGCGGACAAACCAACTTCGTCAAAATTCAATCCATCACGGAATAAAAAAGGGGCAGGCTGCCCCTCTTTTTTTATTATTCCTCCGTCACAATCCGTACCCCGATATGATGGTCTTGGTAGGTGGGCGGGTCTTCAAAATAGCGGAAGGTCGTTCGCGCTACCCATTCATTGCTGCCCCACCAGCCGCCGCGTTCGACTTTAAATTGCCCCTCTGCCGCGCCCGTTGGGTCATCTTTCACAGACGGGTCATACGGCGCAAGCCAATCATTCGTCCATTCCATCACATTCCCGGCCATGTCCAGCGCCCCCACCCAACTTGCCCCATCCGGGAAACTGCCAACGGGCATTGCAGACTCGCTCTCGACCACATTCGCCAGCGCTGCATCCCATTCATTCCCCCAAGGATAAATCCATGATTCCGGGCTGCGTGCCGCAAATTCCCACTCGGCTTCGGTGGGTAGCCTCCCGCCGCGCCAATTGGCATAGGCTTCGGCTTCGTACCACGTAATACAAGCGCGGGGATGTGCCTCAGTTTGGGTATTGGTACGGTCACAACGTTTAGGCAACCGCCGCACATTCTGGTCATCTAACCATGCCCAACCATCCTCCGACCAGTAATCCTGCGTGGTGTATCCGCCATCATCCACAAAAGCCTGCCATGCGGCATTGGTCACTTCATATTTATCAATCCAATAGCCTTTAGTCAGGCAAACTTCATGCTGGGGTTGTTCGAGGGGCAGTTCACCCGTCAGCCAACTGGGGGGATTTTGAGCAAGAAGCGCTTCAATTTGTTCCTCACTCGCGCCCATCAAAAAACATCCCGGCGGCACATACACCTGTTCGATGCCTTTGTCATCGACACGGCTCTCCCCCGCTTCAAATTGACGGGCAAAGCTCAAACTGGTGGGAAGAAAAAAGAGTATCAGAAGTCCAATCGCAACAAAGCATTTCATAGAATTTTCCTGTTCTGTAAGCAGATTGATTGTACAGACAGACCTGCGCTTTGTTGAAAAACTTCACAGGAACTACATTATTCATCCACAAATTCAAGCGAGTTGTTGGGGTCAAATTCATACGGTGAACGGTCTGGATTGCTCCGCCCACGCGAAGACTTTTTAGGCGGCAGTTGTTCGGCCTCTTCATAACTTACCTGTGCCGTCGCGCAGTACGGGCAAAGATTCCATGTCAGTTCCAGCAGCGAATGACACTGCACACAGGTTTTCTTGAGGCGTGTATGGCAGTAGGGGCAGACCTGCCAATCTTTCTGGGTAGGCCGTCCGCAACCGGGACAGGCGGGTTTTTCCTCAATTTCTTGGAGGAGCGCTTCTTCCTCTAAGGAGCGTTCATAGGCATCGGCAAGCGTCTCACGCGGACGCAGCATCAGATACACCATGATGCCAAACGGTGGTACAAGAAAAACCAGCAGCGTGGCAGCAATCTGAGCAAGCGGGTCACGCGAACGCGCTTTCATATCCTGCCATGTCCATAGGGTCATGCCCAGCCAAAGCGCCGTTAAACCCGCGCCTAGCAGGGTAATGACCGCCAATATCAGACTGCTCATGGTATCACTGCTCATGGTTCTTTATCCCGATTTTGATAGGCTGCCAGAAGTATAACATGGCGCAAACAGATGCAATAGTTTAGCGCTCGCCTATCAAGGCCACTTCCGCTACCGCCACTTCATAGGCATGACCGGAAGCGTAAAATTCAATCCGTGTGATGGTGGTGGGACGGCGGCCTTCCGGCAAATTCATCAGATTGCTCGATTCATACGTGAACCAATTGCCAGGTATGACCTGTTCATGCGCCAACAAACAGGTATCACACTGAATCGGCGGATTGTTGTTCGGGTCATAGTTAAAGCTGTAAAACCCGTGAATCCACTCCACATCCTGCCCATATTCATTTTTGTAATACATCCGCAGCATCAACACGCACTCTGTCGCTTTGATGCCACACACCGACAGCGAATGTGACCGAACATTAAAAGTCGCCCGAATCCGCAAACTGGAATAGGGGATGACATTTGCGCCGTTTGTCCCCAAAAACTGCTTACACAGCGTCACGCCCGGCCCTAAATTTTGTCCGACACGTTTGATATATACACTGCGCCGCCCCTCAAACGTGGTCAGATAATATTCGGCGTTGTCGGTATTCAAGCCCTGTTCACAGCCCCAGCCATCGGGCGTAGGCGCATCTTCGACAGCCGATAAAAACAAGGGATTATCGAAAATTTCGTCGGTTGAAAGCCCTTGATACAGAATGTTATTGGTGGGGTCAGCCACAGCATTATAACCCGTAATGACAGAAATTTTTCTGCCATCCGGCATGACAAGTTCCGGTGTCCCGATGCGCGGATGCACGATGATCGCGTTGGGAGTCCCGGCAATGATATAAAATCCAGCCTGTCTCATCGTGACAGCACCATTATCACTGCTGACGACGAGACTCATCGGGCGGGATAAATGCGTTGGAATCTCGACCTCCACCCGCCCGGAAAAATCATCCAACACAATCTCATACTGCCCATCACTGAGGTGAAAACGTGGACGGTTGGCCTCCACAACTTTCAATTGGCTGCTCCCAAAGAGCGTGACATTCGCAATCACGCGGTCATTATCCCCGGTATCAGCAAATTGGATGGTTGCTTGGGAAATCGGGTCAATGATGACAGTTTCACGCGGGGCAATATTCCGATTTAAACGCACAGCTTCTTCATTGCCCGTCGAAGCCAACCGCACCCCGGCGGTTCCCCGCCCGACTTTGATTTCGGTGTGAAGATCGACCCGCGAATCGAAAACAAACCATCGCGCACTCACCACACTGGTACCCGCGATGAGCAGGCAGACAAGTTGGGCAACAATCAGTGTAACCCAAGCCAATCGCTCAGGCGAAAATTTCCACATGGCTAAAATCGCGTTTCAAAAGCTGAAAATTCGGGCTGCTCAATGGGGGTACGGGTGACAAAAACCTCGTCTACCCGTGCGGCGGGCGAACCTTCATGCAAAAAAGCGACAAAGGCTTCCAGCATAGCAGAACGACCTTCCGCCACGGTTTCGACTGTACCATCCGATTTATTCCGTACCCAGCCGACCAAACCAAGTTGACGGGCGCGGGTTTCGGTATACGCCCGAAAGCTGACCCCCTGCACCCGCCCATAGACCACCGCGTGCAACCGTTCCATGCCGTCACCCCGCACAGGGTTAATCTTCGTCCTCGTCGTAATCGTAGTCATCGTCGTCATACTCTTCGACATCCAAGAAGCCAAATTCGAGGTCATCGCTGGCCATAAATTGCGCCATGTCCATCGCTTCTTCAATCGAATCGAGCAGTTCTTCATCTTGGTTACTTTCGGCGTATTCGTAGAGCTTTTCGAGGGTACTCAGCGCCTCATCCCCGCCAATTTCACCCAATGCCCAGACCACCGCTTCTTGAATCTGTGGGTCGTCGTCGTAGCCAAAATCGGCTAAGCGGTTGACTGCCTGTTTAAGCGAGAGTGACCCGGCGGCACGAATGGCCTCAAAACGCATTTCATTCTGGTCACTTTCCATTTCTTGCAGGATATTTTTCTCCCAGCGCGGGTCACAAGTATTGCCCATCGCATTAATGGCGCTGGTTCGCATCCGCAAATCGTCATGGTCGTAGGCCGCTTGGATCAGTTCCGTAATCCCTTCGCGGGAAGCATGGGAAATGGCCTCCAATGCCCGACATCGCACATCCAACGCTTCGTTCGGGTCGTTGTGCAATTTGAGCGCCAATTCTTGCGCGGCAACCGTCTCGGCGGGGTCAATTTCTTCAACTTCCCCCAGATAAATATACTGTCCGATGCGCGAAATCGCTGCCGCCCGCACTTCTGCCGAACTATCTTTACTTGCTATTGGCATCAAGCTATCCAGATTATCCAGCGAGTCATCGCCATAACTGGCATTAATCGCGGCTACCCGTACAGGGGCATAGGAGTCTTCATATCCCAACCGGGCGACGGTGCTGTAATCCATCTCGTAGTCCACTTCGGTGACTTCCGCCAGCCGTTCCATAATGTTCAAACGCTGTTCATCCGAGAGTTTACGCCATTCAGGACGCACCCGATTTAAATCGGTGATTTCAAGGTCAGACAGCCCCATCACCACTTCGTATGGCACAAGCCCATCACCGGTTTGGGGCAGGGCTTGCAGCGCGTCTTCCAGCGTATATTCGCGGACGGCTTCAGAGTCATCCTCAAACAGCATATCATCATCGTCATAATCTTCGTAACGGTGATTTCCCATTTTCTTTCCCTCTCACATTTATTGCGGCAGTTGAATCGGGTCAACAATATCGTTGATAATCAACAACACCATCAGCGACAGCAGCAGCCCAATCCCAATCAAATGTACGATGCCTTCCCGTTCAGGCGACATCGGTTTGCCGCGCACAATTTCAATCAAGACGAATAGTATACGCCCCCCGTCAAGACCGGGAATGGGCAGCAAATTCGTAAAGCCCAGCGCGATGCTGATGAGCGCGATAAACACAATCACTTGCTGGTAGGGGTAATTTTGAATCAGGTCACGCCCGATTTGCGACACCCCCACCACGCTCACAAGGCGGGTTTCATCTGAACTCAAGTTGCCCGCCAGATATTCCGACGGCAGACTCGCCATTTGCTCAAAAACCCCGATGTAATTATCGGTGGCATATTCAAATGCCCCCGCCAGCGATTCCGAGTCATTATAAAATTCAACGTTGCGGTCATCCACAATAAAACCGAGTTCCGGCGCACCCGCAATGACTTCGGTCTGAAAACCCATCCGCGCCCGGTCTTCATTTTCGCCCAGCATACGCGGAGTCACAGCAACATCCATCGTCTGCCCATCGCGCAAAATGGTCACAACCATTTCCACCCCGTTATTTTCATTGGTGATGTCTTGAAGCTGGCGCAGGGTCAAAATCACCTCGCCATTCACCGCAAGGAAAATATCATCGTCCTGTAAACCGGCTTCTTCGGCGGGGGTACCTTCCTGAATTTGGTAGACCTGCACCCGTTCTTGCGGGATGCTTTCACGGGCAGTTTCTGTCAACGGGTTGAGAGTGATTTCCTGCGTTTCGCCCGCCCGTTCAATCGTCAAAATGATGGGGTCGGTTTCGCCTTCAATCAATTCATCAAAATCATAGGAGGTATCAAAAGCTGTACCGTTGATTTTCTTGATGACATCGCCGTCTTGAAGCTGTTCGGCGGCGGGGGTATCATCAAAAATTTCAGTGATGGTGGCATCAGAAATCGGTTGAGGTAGCCCGATGAGCGCTACAACAACAAAAATCACATAGGCGGCAACAAAATTGGCGAGCGGGCCGGCAAACAAAAACCACAATTTTTGCCACGGCTTGGCCTCAAAAACACTTTTCGGGTTTTCGATGCCACGTTTGCCCTTAAGTTCAACCGTTTGTTCCGCCATTTCATTTTCGGTCTGGGGACGAACAAAATCTTCCCCGTAAGGCATCACAAACCCACCCAGTGGAATGGCATTAATCGTAAATTCGGTCTCGCCCCAGTTGAATAATTTGAACAGGCGCGGCGGAAAGCCCAAGCCAAATTCCAGCACGGTAATGCCTACCGATTTGCACGCCAGAAAATGTCCAAATTCATGAATAATAATCAGGGGAACAAGAATGACAGCAAAAGCAAAAATGAGTTCCAATACACCCATAAACCACATCCTAACACATGCGCTCTTTAGAGTTTACACCATCGGGGCAAGATTCCAGCATGGAATTTGTGTTAGAACTTTTGCAGGAAACGCAAAATCGCTTGATTGATGAAGTCGGGTTGCTCCTGTTGAGGCCAATGTCCCGATTCGGGAATAGTCACTAGCTCCCCGTTGGGCAAATGCTTTTGAAAATGGGCAACGGCTTTCATTGGGGCCATAAAATCTTTTTCAGGCCACATCAGCAGCATCGGGTGTTGAATGGTCAAGTTTTGCGGCGTATCATTTTTCAGCCAGCGCGTCACATCACGGACATAGGTGGTGGCTGTTTTAGCACTGCGGGCGTAGGCTTTGCTGTAAATCGTGCGGAGGTCATGCGGAAAAAGGTGTTTTTGATGAGCCAACCACAGCATCACCCGTCCGATGCCAACAATATTATTGGCTCTGCCTATCATGGGCGCACCAACAAAATGCCCTAAAGCGCCTAACCCGCTTAAAAATTGCATGATGGCTTTGCCACTGTGGGCGGTGGTAGGCCACACATCCGGCGGGATGGCGCTAATCACCACAAAATTCTGCACCCGTTCGGGATACAGCAGCGCCATCACATAGGCAATGAATCCGCCGTAGTCATGCCCGATAATGGTTGCTTGGGACAGGTCAAACGCATCCATCAAGCCAATAATGTCTCCCGCCAGTGTGGTCGGGTCATACCCTTCAGCAAGTTTGTCAGAATAATTAAAACCGCGTAAATCCGGCGCGATGACATGATAGCCAGCATCGGCAAAACAGGTCATCTGATGCCGCCAACTCCACCAGAATTCAGGAAATCCATGCAGTAAAAGGAGGGGCTTTCCATCCCGTCGGCCTGTGTTGACCACATGCAGTTTGACATCGGGACGAACAGGTACAAAATGACCTTTGCCATGGGGCGCTGGCAGCATGAGGCATCCTCAAACTTGGAGACACAATTGGTCTATTGTATAAGGAAGTCAAAGGCTTTGAAACCAGATAAAAAAACTTTAATCAGATTAAAAACTCATTTTTAAGTTGCGCCGTCTTATCTCTGCAAAATCGGATATAGTTTCCATGAATGATGCTAGGGGGATTTAAAATGCAAAAGGACTTTTATCATGAAGTAGTTGTCCAAGCCTTAACGGTGGACGGTTGGCAAGTTTCACCTAAACAATATCGTTTGATTTTACCTGAGCGCTGGTTGTACATTGATATTTTGGCAATACATCCGATAGATGGAACGCAGATTTTGGTCGAATTCAAGGGCTTTGAGAAGATGCCCTCCCCAGTAGATTATCTCGAATCAGCGGTAGGGCAATATGAAGTGTATCGAAGTATTCTCAGTAGTCAGAACAGTTCAATACCACTGTATATGGCTGTTCCACAAAGCGCATTTGATGGTATTTTTAAAGAAAGTATCGGAAAAATTGTATTAGCGGAAATCAGGATTCAATTGATTGTCTTTGACCCGAACACACAGGAGATTGTTGAGTGGATACGATAAAGCAAATTCTGTTACAAGCGCTGGACGGATATACAGGCGAGGGAATGGGCAATACAGCCTATTTATTGAAGGATAAAACGGAACACCTTTTCGTCGTGCTTGCTGTTGGAACGTTCAACGGGAAGCAAATCAGCAGCACAGGAATTATCGTGCGTTTAGTGGACAATTTAGTCATTATCGAGCAGGATATTACCAATAAACCTTTAGTAGACACGCTAGTACAGGCTGGGATTCCACGCGATGCCATTGTGCTGGCTTACGCAGGAGAAGAACTGCCACTTACTGCCAAGGTCATGTAAGCTATAGCTTTTTACGCAATGTCTCATCCGAAATCGGATAAATTTTATGCTGGTTGATTGGGTTGCAGCGTCGTTTGCAGTACCCGTTTTGCGCCCGCGTTCAGCAGCGCAGATTTGACATTTTCTAAAGTTTCATCAGAAACCAGTGCAATCATATTGCCCCCTCTGCCGCCACCGGATAGCTTCGCTCCCTGCGCTCCCGCTTGCCGGGCAGCCTCACAGAGGGAATCCAATTCCGTCGAGGAGACGGTCAGTTCGCGCAAAATTGCATGATTTTGATTCATCAAATCGCCTAAGGGGTCAAGGTTGCCACTTTCAATCGCGGCGCGTGCTTGGCGCACCAGATTTCCTACCTGTTCAAAAAGCGGGGTGATGCGCGGCGGGTCGGACTCATACAATTTTCGCACATCCCCAACGGCAATTTTGGTCGAAGCGTGAATGCCCGTATCGCCAATGAGCAGCGTAAAAGGCCGCGCAATCGAGAAAGTTTGAATTGGTTCGCCGCGCACAAAATACACCGGACGTTCATAAACAATCACCGTGTTGTCAATGCCGCTGGGGGTGCCATGATGCAGCTTTTCCACTTCGTAAACGGCTTCGTTGATTAATTCCAGTGAGGGATTTAATTTATATGCGGCACAAATCCCGCGTGCAATGGCGGTGCTAACAGCCGCCCCACTCCCTAACCCACTCCCAATCGGAATCTGGGAATTGAGCGTGATAAACAGATTCGGGATAGAAGGAATCCCCAGCTTATCCAGAATAATCCGTACCGTCTGCGCCAGTTCATGCGGATTAGTACGGGTGATACGCACCGTTTCCCGATTATTGAGCGAAGCAATGGTCATTCCCTGCCGGGATTTTTCCACCTGCACATAGGCGCGAACATCCGACACAGGCACAGCAATCGCAGGTTGACCATGCACCACCGCATGTTCACCGAAAAGAATAATTTTGGCGGACGCGGATATTTTTATCATAGGACGTAAAATAAAATCATAATCAGGCCAATCCAGCAGCCAATCGCAATTTGCAAGGGGCGGTCTACAAACAAGACTTCGGTGGGATCGCCTCCCTGCTCCTTGACATGAATTAAAAACAGGTAACGGAACAGGCCATAGTAGACAAACGGCACAGTCAACAGCATATACTCCTGACGTACCAGCAGCGTTTCCGATTCCGTCGCATAGAGTGTATACGCAATTGCGGTGGAGGAAATGACAAGGCGCAGCATGTCATCCAACAGGGGCAAATTGTAATTTTTAAAGGCTTCGCGGATTTTCCCGGCATTGTCGCCCAGCATCACAAATTCCTGCCGCCGTTTGCCAATCGCTAAAAACAAGGAGAGCAAACCCGCACAGGCATACAACCACGGCGAAAAATTCTGCACATCAATAATCACGACACCGGCAATCACCCGCAGCACAAAACCCGCCGCAATCGCAAACACATCAACAATCACAATCGCCTTAAGGTAGTAACTATAGACGATATGCAAAATCAGATAGACGACCAGCACCGCCACCAATTCAAGATTCAGTAAGTATGCCCCTAAAATGGCAAGGGTGGGAAATATCACCGAGGCAATCACCGCAACTCGAATCGGCAAACGCCCGGAGGCAATCGGACGATTTTTCTTTTTGGGGTGCAGACGGTCTTTTTCCACATCCACAATATCATTAATCAGATAAATGGTGCTGGCGGTCAGATTCAACAGCCAGAAAGCAAAAAACACCCGTGCCAACGAGTCGCCGTTGGTGAGTTGTTTATCGAACACGATGCCCGCAAAGACAAATCCATTTTTTGCCCACTGGCGGGGACGCATATTTTGCAGCAGCGCGTAGGCCACTTTGCCCATTGTTTGCTCCAGTTCGAGAGACAAACGCGCATTATAACATAGGGTTCGCTGCTAGGAATTTAAAATTTCCACTGCTACAATACGATTCAGAGGAAATTCACAATGAAAACCCGTTTAGATGCTCTCGTTCACGAACGCGGTCTTGCTCCCAGCCGCGAACTTGCCCGTCGTTATGTCATGGCAGGCGAGGTGCGCGTAAATGGTCAGGTGGTGGACAAGCCCGGCGCACAGGTCAGTAGCGAGGCCGAGATTGAGGTGCAGGGAGTAGCGCGATTCGTGAGTCGGGGTGGGGAAAAACTCGAAGGCGCGTTTGCCGCTTTCAAGCTGGATGTCACCGACAAAATTTGCGCCGATGTCGGAGCATGTACGGGTGGATTCACCGATTGTTTATTGCAGCATGGCGCGGCAAAAGTCTACGCGATTGATGTGGGCTACGGGCAGCTTGCCATGAAATTGCAGCAGGATGCGCGAGTGGTGGTGATGGAGCGTACCAACGCCCGCTATGTGGAAAAACTCGATGAACCTGTCAGTTTTGTAACCATTGATGCTTCCTTTATTTCTCTCAAAATTTTGCTGCCTGTCATTAAAAACTGGCTGACCCCAACGGCGCAGGTGGTCGCGCTCATCAAACCGCAATTTGAGGCGGGGAAATCGGATGTGGGCAAAGGCGGGGTGGTGAAAGACCCGCAGATTCACCGAAGGGTGATTGAAGAAGTGCTGACGGCAGCACAGGACATGGGCTATACCGTGCGAGGGGTGGCGGTGAGTCCGTTGACCGGGCCCAAAGGGAACGTGGAATTTCTGGGCTGGCTGTCGGTGGGAGAAACCGCCGACCCCTTTGATCTGGCAGGGTTTTTGGGAGCATTTTCCAATAGTTTGGAGTAAACACAGTAGAATGAATTCCACCACTATGGGTGGGATGCCTGTTTCCCGATGCCAAAGAAGGGCGGGTCACAGCGCGGTGGACTTACCCATGAAAATAACGCTCATATGCACGCGCCTTAACACCGCGCCCCTACATACGAGTCGTGGGTGACAGAGTCGAGGGCGGGAATCGGCGCGGGGGAGTTGAATATGACACAGAGACCGTCATGTACGCGCCTTGTCCCCGCCCCTACGAATTGACTTTATGGGTTAGTTAAGTTTTCTTCGAGTTTACTTATTAAATATAAAGCATATCTTTGATATTGACGGGGCCACACAATGGGCGATGAGATAAACAATAAACCATATACAAGTAAGATAATAGTTGCTATGGACACCCCTTCCGAGAGCGAACCTATGGTAGCAATTAGCAGAATAGCCCCAATGATAAAATGAGGAATAAGACAAAAATGTAAGCCTCTATTTGGATTGATATGTCCGTAAACTAATGTTTCGTGGTTGTTCTGACTTTCCAAATAACCAACTAAAACGTCAGGTTCTGGGATAAGACGACGAACACGACCATATTTGAATTGAAATCGGGCTTGATGTTCATTAATAGGCGTAACGTTTCCTCGAATGGCATAATTTACCGTCCAAAAAATGTACTGGTGAGGCCAAACAAACCCGCTTTCAATCCGATAGATACATTCCTCAAGGGACAGCGGCGCTACAAAGCTAAAGTCATAGTCGGAGGTTTTGGGTTTGCGTTTTGGTTTTTCCATTGTATGCCTTAGATTTGCAGACTTTTTTGGAGTATTTCAATCAATTTTGGCCTTAGTTCTTTTTGTTTCTCATAGCAAAATAGTAGAATAATAGCACTGGTCAATGTATAAAGGGTAACAGCTATAGGAGGCGTGGCTGATAAAATAATAAAAAATCCCATGATACTCATTAGCATAAGAGAGTAAAACATACGATTGGGTTTGCAATAGCCATAGACCATCGTATTCTCATTATCTTTCTGATTCAAATACCCTACTATACGCGGTGTTCTTGGTAAAACTTCAAGACGAGTAGGGATAGCATCACCGAACCATATAGTAAATTTTGAGTGCCGTTTGACTCTACTCTTAAGATAATAATTCCTTTCTAATCCAAGACTAGCGGGAGTAGGAGCAAGCAGTCTATTCTCAATGCGATAAGCACATTCCTCAAGGGACAGCGGCGCAATAAAGCTAAAGTCATAGTCAGAGGTTTTGGCTTTGCGTTTTGGCTTTTCCATTATTTATTATTCTTTTTGAAAGTGCTTTCTATCACTGAAATCAGTTGTTTTTTCATCTTCTGCTTTTGGCTGTTAATTACCATATACATGAAAGGAGTAAAAATAATGCCATGTAGCATCAAAAAGATTTGTTGTGCTAGAAATCCTTGAACAATCGCAAAAAAGCTGTACAAATGCGCTATAAAAAGTACAGGAAAAATAATTTTGGGTTCAAACGTCCCATAGACAAAAGTAGAAAGATAATCACGATACTTTAAATAACAGATGATGTGAGTATGTATGCCTAAATATACTTTCCATTCAAAATAATACGCTTCTTCGGTTGCTTTTTGAACATGCTTGTATTGTCTGACTGGTGCGTTAAATTTCCAAAGCCTTCGCGTATAAAATAACTGATTTTCTGCAAGGTAGACGCATTCCTCAAGGGACAGCGGCGCAATAAAGCTAAAGTCATAGTCGGAGGTTTTGGGTTTGCGTTTTGGTTTTTCCATTGGAAAAGTAATTTCTATAATCTACTCCATCCTACACCCATTTTATGACCATACTCAATAGGCATCCTTTCCGCTATACTCTCGGAGAGACACAGAAACTTACCTTGGGACAGAGCATGAACATTGATCCAGCTCATGTGCGAAATTTTTGTATTATCGCGCATATTGACCATGGGAAAAGCACGCTGGCAGACCGTCTTTTGCAGGTAACGGGAACGATTACCGAGCGCGAGATGAAAGAACAGGTGCTGGACGACATGGATTTAGAACGTGAACGCGGGGTCACGATTAAAGCGTCGGCAGTGCGGATGAACTGGACGGCGGCGGACGGTCAATTGTACGAGATGAATCTGATTGACACGCCCGGACACGTTGATTTTACGTATGAAGTGAGTCGCGCCTTGCAATCGTGCGAAGGGGCGCTGCTGATTGTGGATGCGACACAGGGGGTCGAAGCGCAAACGCTGGCAAATTTGTATCTGGCGATGGAAGCTGACCTCGAAATTATCCCGGTGATTAACAAAATTGACCTGCCTTCTGCCCGCCCCGATGATATTGCGGAAGAAGTCGAAGCGCTGCTGGGGGTGCCTAAAGAAAGCATTTTGCAAGTCAGCGCCAAAACGGGCTTGAACGTTGAAACGATTTTGCAGGCGGTGGTTGATCGGATTCCCGCGCCAAAAGGCAATGCTGATGCCCCTCTCCGCGCTTTGATTTTTGACAGCCATTATGATGCGTATAAGGGCGTGATTGCCTATGTGCGCGTGGTGGATGGCAAGGTCAGCAAACGCGATGCGATGCGGTTAATCGCCACGAATGTCGTTTTTGAACCGGTAGAAATCGGGGTGCTTGCGCCGCGTGAAAAGCCCGTGGATGAAATCTTAACAGGCAGTGTAGGGTATATTGCCACCGGATTAAAAACGGTGCAGGAATGCCGCGTGGGGGATACGATTACGCTAAAAGGTGGCAGTGCATCCGAACCTCTACCGGGGTATGCACGGGCAAAACCGATGGTGTTCGCGGGATTTTTCCCCACTGAAAATGAAGATTATGCCGATTTACGGGACGCGCTGGATAAATTGCAGCTTAATGACGCTGCGTTATCCTTTCAGCCAGAAAATTCGCAGGCGCTCAATTTCGGATTCCGTGTGGGTTTTCTGGGCCTGTTTCACATGGATATTGTGCAGGAACGGCTGGAACGCGAATATGACCTCGATATTCTGGCAACTGCGCCCAACGTGGAATATGAAGTGTATTTGCGGAGTGGTGAAAAAATCACGATTGACAGTCCCGCCGAGCTGCCCGACGAATCGGTGATTGATTCGATTGCGGAACCGTGGATGAAGGTCGAATTGTACACGCCACAGGATTACATCGGGCCGATTATGGAATTGGTCAAGAAACGGCGCGGCATCTATAAAAATATGGAATATATGGATGCCAAGCGGGTGCTGATTACCTGCGAACTGCCCTTGAGCGAACTCATCATTGATTTTTATGATAAGCTCAAGTCTAACACCAAAGGTTACGCCAGCATGGATTATCATTTCCTTGAATATCGCGTGGAGGATCTGGTCAAGCTGGATGTGCTGGTCAATGAAGAACCCGTGGATGCGCTGGCAATGATTGTCCACAAAGATCATGCCTACCACAAAGGGCAAAAACTGGTCACAAAATTGAAGGATTTGATTCCGCGCCAGCAGTTTGTCGTGCCGATTCAAGCGGCGGTGGGCAAACGAGTTATCTCGCGGGCAAACGTCAAAGCGATGCGAAAAGACGTGCTGGCAAAATGTTACGGTGGGGACATCAGCCGTAAGAAAAAGCTGCTCGAAAAGCAGAAAAAAGGGAAAAAACGCATGAAGATGGTCGGCAGCGTGGAAATCCCACAGGATGCTTTTATGAGCGTGTTGAGTCTGGGGGATGACGATTAAGAACTCCCTCACCTCTGCCCCTCTCCACCTGTTGGCGAGGGGTATTTCAAAATAAATCCAGAAGAGCAAGGCAATCCAGAGAACAAAATTCTGACAGAGTATGAGCAATTTGAGGTTTTGACTTGCGAAGAATCCTCCCAGTCCTTCTCCCCTTGATTGTTTTCATTTTAACCGGGCTACGCGGGATTGATTTTGGCTTACGCCACCCGGATGAACCCTTTCTTATCCGCGAAACCCTTGCCAGTGTGGATAGCGGTGTTTATTTGCCCAAACTCTACAACTATCCCTCCATCAGTTACTGGTTGACCTTTAGCGGGCTTGTGCCTGATTTACCCGACATTCTCTTTGATGATGCCGATGCAGTAAAAGTCATGCAAAAACTCGGTGAAGATTATTATGTGCGCGTGCGGGTGGTATTTTTGCTGCTCTCGGCGCTGGCGATTGTCTGGGTGTATGGGGCGGTGCTGGTGTGGCGTGGGTCAATTTTTGAAGCGCTTATGGCGGCCTGTGTACTGGGATTTTCATGGGAATTTGCTTACCATGCGCGGTATATCGCGCCGGATGCGATTCTGGTGCAGTTTGTCAGTTTGATGCTGCTGCTGTGTGTATTGGGGTATTTTGACAATATGCGGGCGGGTGACGGACAGCGAACATCTCTTTGGCTTCAAGAAAAATTTAATCGCGCTGTCCTTAGCACCCGCCCCTGCCCACAATTCCCGAAATATTTGTATCTGGCAGCAGTGGCAGCGGGATTGGCTTTAGGGACAAAATATACGGCGGCGGTGGTGGTGGTGCCGGTGGGGTTGGCGGTTGTGCGCGTGATGCTTGTCCCCTCACCCCCCGCCCCCTCTCCCACGATTGGGGAGAGGGGAAAAGCGCATAACAGGTTCAATTTTCCAATCAGTTTCCGTAGCGAGAAGGAGGGGAGTCATCCAATACAAGGGCGGGTAACGAATGGCAAAACAAACGAGTCTCCGCGTACAAAGTTTAACCGCGCCATTCTTAGCACATGCCACATGCTATTGATAGGGTTGTTGTTGGTGGGAACGTACCTGATAACCACACCGGGAACGGTACTGGACAGCGACGAGTTCTGGAAAGATGTTGAGTTTGAACGCAAGCACTATGGCGAAATTGGACACCAAGACCAGACAGTTGACCCCGGATTGGATCATCTGGAACGGATTTTTGATTATCTGGGGTTGGTCGGGTTGTCGGTATATCGTCCAATCGCTTACCTTCTACTCGGCTTGATGGTGGTGGGAATTGGAGCGACACTGCGCGAAAACTGGTATTTGACACTGATGCTGTTAAGTTTTCCCGTGATTTATAGTGGGTATCTGAGCCTACAACGGGTGATGTTCGTGCGGAATCTGCTGGTGGTGCTGCCGTTCATGGCAATTTTTATCGGACGCGGGGTAGGATTTTTGCTCGATTTTAGCCGAGACATGCGGCGCTATCGGTATGTTCGCCTTGGATTGTCCGCAGTCATGGCGGGTGTGTGTGTTACCAATGCAAGCTGGTTATATACCACCGCCGAAACGATTGCCCATCCGCCGGATGAACTGGCGGAATTTGTGGCATATGCGGCGGACAACCCCGAAACGCAATTTTCGGTATCTGACCAGATTCATTTCAATCTGGAAAAAGAAGGCTATCCCCTACCGGAAAATATGGCGGTCAGCGCATGGGATTCGGCGTATGAATATGGCGTGTTTTATACGTGGGAAGTGCGCGAAATTATCCCGCCGAATCATCATGACACGATTTCGCGCTGGTTCGGGCCACATGATATTAATTTGAATTACTATCCGTTGTGGAATACGCAGACGATTATTGTGCTGCCTGAGGAAAAGGTGACGGATTACTTTGTGCCGGTGTTTGAGGGGGTGGACTGAGTTATCCGTTTTTAGTAGGTAGTAATTGGCGGAAGGGTGAAAAAATAAAAAAACAGCGCTGCGGAGGGAGATTCACGTAGCGCTGCCAGAAATAGGGGGATTACTAGACGAGCCGATAGCAGACACCGAACTTTTTGTCTAACCAGTCTGCCAATCGCGGGTACTTAAAATCACGTCCGTGCCAGGTTTCCCAAGCGCCGATTGCACCCAAAATCGCGGTACTGAGGGGCATCGCAAAGGAGGCCATCAATAGCAGAGGCCAGCTTGCAATCGCAATCGGGAGCAGGATTAAACCAACCAGCACGATAATCAAAATCGCGGACACGACCATCAGCACAATCCATACCGGGATACCGACGAAAATCAGTCCCATAAAGACGGCGAACCATCCGATTGTGCCGAACAACTGCATAAAAAATGCCTGCCGCGCATGGTATTTCACGAAGGGCGATTTGTCGCTGTAGTACATATACACACCGCCAGAAATCGCCAGCAAACCCAGCCACTGCGGGCCGTCGCCAAAGAACATGAAGGCAATCATGATGGGGCCCATCGCGTGGGCAAGGGTCGCCCAGAAGCGTTCATTTTTGAACAGGGCGATTTGTCCATCATGGGATTTCTGGACGGCATTTTCATTTTTCCGCTTGACCTTAATCGGAATATCGACGGTTTCATCGGCTTCGTATTTGACTTTACTTTCTACGTAGTCCATGGTGCCATTTCCTTTGCTCATGTGTTGTTACTCCTAATTACGCAAGGGTAAAAAAAAGGTTGCGCGGAATCACATGGACATTCCGTCAATTTGTGTCACAATTAATTAATAATGGATTGAGATAAACTGATGGACATCTACCGACACCGCAATGAAAAATTAATTCCAGCGAATGATTTGCGCTTGGAGGGCAATATCGAAAAAGCAATTGCCGCCTATACCGACGCAATTCACCAGCTTGGTGGGTTGGATGACCCCGAATATGCCCTCGAAAATTACCTGTCACGCGGGTTGGCTTACCGTGCCAAAGGGATGTTTCCCCAAGCATTGGCAGACTATGATGAAGCGGTGCGGATGGCCTCACTCCATTCGATGAGTCGGTACGCCCCCACCCTCGAAGCGTATTTTTATCGTGCGAATGCCCGCGCTGTGATGGGTGATGCTGCCAGTGCAATTCATGACCATCAAGCCGCGCTGCACATCGCGCAATCTCACGCGCAGGACTCGGCCAAAATGCAGCTTTTTTGTGTGCATCCGAATGATGTGCATCTCGCCATTAGCGACTGCAATCAGGCGCTGGCGACCACCCCCGGCGCAGCCACGTTTTATTATTTTCGCGGGATGGCACAGCAGGTAGTGGGTGAATTTTCGCTGGCGCTGGATGATTATGAGATGGCGCAGGTCAGCACACAAGATGTCACTTTACAAACGCTGTGCAAGCGGCATCTTCGCGCTATCCAAGAAAAAATGAGTATGGTGAATCCGTTTGATAGCAACTTGATGCGTCCCAATATGGATTACTGCCGTGTGAGCATCGATGAGGTCAGCCATCAAGTAAGTGTGGATGAATTTGACGTGGAAAAACACGAACAGCGCAGTTTTGATGCAGTAGCGATTGACGAATTTCGTGAGCAGTTGGAATCTGAGGGGTGGAATCTGACCGGCACGCATGTTGGCAGCGATAGCACCGAGTATTATTATCAACGGCACAAGCGGTAGACTATTCAGGATTCATCAGGTGGCGCAAAAACTGCTGCGGATTGTTGAGAAAACTCCGGGTGACGGTCACATGTTCTAAGTCATCGTAAGCGACAGCTTGAATCTGTCCCCCATCAAAACTATAGATGGTTGCGCCCGGATAGGCCATGAGAATCGGGGAATGGGTGGCAATGATAAATTGGGCGTGCTGGTCTACCATCAATTTGAGCAGGGTGATGAGCGAAAGCTGACGCAGGGGCGAAAGGGGCGCTTCGGGTTCATCCAAAAGATATAAGCCATTCGGAACAAATCGCGCCTGAAAAAGTTTAAAATAACTTTCGCCATGCGAACGGGCATCTAAATCTGTACCGTACCGTTGTTCCATCTGGTGAAGTTGAGAATGGGCGGGGCCCAAGGCCAGCGATTTGGCATAGTTGGAACGTCCATCGCGGGAAAATTCACGGTCAATTTCATCGGCTTCTTGCTGCAAGGAATCGCGCAAGTGATTCATGTGCTTGGTGTAGCCGAAAAAGTCCTCCGAACGCATGAAAAATCCCTGTTTTGTTTTTTTCGTCCAAGCGAGTTTGAGATTCTTGCGTGCAAAGGCGCGAATATCCTTGAGGGTTTTGTCTGTATCCACCGATTCGCTACCAATGGTAATTGCGCCAACCGCACAGGCCAGCGCTTCGAGCAAGGTGGATTTGCCTGAGCCATTTTCCCCCACCAGAAAAGTAATCTCTGAGGAAAATTCAAGCCGATTGAGTTTCTGAAGTGCAGAAACAGTGTATGGAAAATGGGCGGGAGGTTGACCCAGCAGGTGTTTTTCAACAGCACGAAGGTGAATCACGGGTTGACATCCCACTGGATGAGTCGGTTCGAAAAAATGGCTTTCACCGGAATTTCAAAACCGGGCAGGACATCTCCCCCACTCAACATACGTTCTTCGGAAAGGAGGGTTTGCTGGTCGGTGTTGGGCAGATACACAGTGATATTTTTTGCCGCAGAATTGACTAACCAGACCAACTTGACTCCATCACGCAGATAGGTTTCGATTTTGCGGCTGACATCCACAAATTTATCGGTTGGGGAGATAAATTCGACCACTAGATCTGGGATAACAGCGAGGGGCTTGTTATCCCAATCGGGCGTGTTTTCATCATAGGCGGAAAGATTCTCCTGCCGAATGAACATCATATCGGGAATGCGTGACCCGCGAATCCAATCGGCCTGTTCGGTATCGGGCAAAACAAAAGGCATCTCAACAAAGGCAATGCCCCGTTTTTGCGGGGCAGCCCATTGGTTGATGACGAGTGCTAGCATATTAGCGCGGTAATTATCGCCAGAGGTTTTTTGTGGCATAAAAATAATTTGCCCCTCAATAAATTCAAATGCGCCTTCTTCTTCAAAAATTCGCATGTAGTCAGCAAGACTCATGTGGCTAGCAACGGTTGCAACCATGTTACCCTCCTAAAAATGGGAAAAAACGCTGCAATTTGCGGTTGAGTTCAAACAGACGTTTGATCATCAGGTTATAGGCAGTCAGCGCCGGACGGGGGTAATTGTCCACCACGATGCTTTGAGGACGGGTGTATTTTAACAAGCCCTGTTTGCCGTTGCGCCCGCCGACTCCGCTTTCTTTGACCCCCGCCATTTCGACAGAGGGTGTGCCAAATTCCATGAAAACGGTATTGATATTCACCACCCCCGATTCAAGGCGCGACGCAAGGGCTTCGGCTTTGCGAACATCCCGCGACCAGATAGACGCAGACAGGCCATAACGAGATTGGTTGGCGAGGCGGACAGCTTCATCGGCATCTTTGACTTTCATGACTGCGATGACTGGCCCAAAAGTCTCCTCGCACATGATTTCCATATCGGGGTTGACATCCACAACGACGGTAGGTTCAAAAAACAAGGGGCCTAACTGGGGTAAGGGACTGCCCCCCACAAGGAGACGTGCGCCTTGATTGATTGCCCCTTGCACATGGGTCTGGACACGCTCAAATTCACGTTCGTGGGTCATGCTGCCCATGTGCATGTCAAAGGATTTGTCCATGCCAATGGTGAATTGGCGATACCATTTTTTCAGCGCCGCCAAAAATTCATCATACACGGCTTCTTCGACAAAAACCCGTTCGGTGGAAATACAAATTTGTCCGGTATTTTCCATGCCCCCCCGAAAAGCCGCCGCAGCAGCCGTGTTAATATCGGCATCTTTGAGGATAATCATGGGGTCTTTGCCACCCAATTCCATCGTACAGGGAATTAACCGTTCACCTGCCCGTGCAGCCACTTTGCGTCCGGTGGCGGTGCTGCCTGTGAACATGATGTAATCCACAACCTCAATCAGGGCTGCACCCGTTTCGCCATAGCCTGTGACCACCTGAAAAACATTATCGGGCAGTCCCGCTTCTTTGAGAACGCGCCCGATTTCGAGGGCAGAAAACGGGGTCAGTTCGCTGGGTTTGACCACGACGGCATTTCCCGCCAGCAGCGCCGGAATCATATCCGCCACACACAACATGAGGGGAAAATTCCACGGGGAGATATTGCCCACGACCCCGTATGGTTTGCGATGGACTCTGGCGCTAAACAACAAGGGAAAGGGAGCGCGGCGGCTTTCGGTTTTGAGCCAGCGCGGGGCATATTTGGCGAAGTAATCCACAAAAAACACTACCACGACCACTTCACTGTATGCCCCAGCGAAATTTTTACCGGATTCGCGCTGGATAACTTCAATAATTTGATTTTGCTGAGCCAGCAATAAATCGGCAAAACGTTTGAGGATCTGGCAGCGCTGCTCAACAGGCATGGCAGCCCACCCCACCTGTGCTTGGCGGGCGCGTTGGACAGCCTGCTCTACGGCTTCCGCTTTTAAATTGGGAACACTGGCAAAGACTTTGCCCGTAACCGGATTTTTAACCTCCACAACATCGGCATGAATTTTTTTTAAATGGGCTTCCGCTTGATTGACCATAGATTCTCACTTTTAAGTAGATTATAGAACGTGGGCATGGGATTGGGTAGCAGTGTGGATGTCAAATCGAATGCTTGGTCGTGTTGACATTATAGAATTCCACTTACATTTTGCACTATTCCCATTATAATGCGCGGTGCAGATTTGAGTGCTTTCAAATCTGTATTTTTTTGGAGCGAAAGACACATGAATACACGATTGTTGGTAGCGGGAAATCGGCTACTGTTGATGGGATTGGGCATTTTAATCGGGGCAGTACAGGTGACGGTTTTCATGTCGCCTTTTAAAATCGCCCCGGCGGGCGCAACCGGCATTTCGGTCATTTTGCATGAGGTGATTGGTACACCCATCGGCGTGATGATTTTGCTGCTAAACATTCCGATTCAAATTCTGGCATGGCGGAGTTTGTCGGACGGCAGCAAACTGGTGGCACGAACGATTTTTGTGCTGGTCGTGTATTCGTTTGTGATTGATCTGGTTGCCCCCTATCTGCCACAGGAAGGGGTTAGCGACAATGTGCTGCTCAATGCCATTTTTGGCGGGGTGCTGGGGGGAATCTCAACGGGATTGGTGTATCGGGCGGGCGCAACCTACGGCGGGTCGTCTACGCTGGCGCTAATTTTGCAGCGCAGACTTGGCACACCGATGAGTTCCACCTATCTCTACATTGATGGATTTGTGATGGGCTTGGCAGGGTTGGCTTTTGGCTGGGAATCGGCGCTGTATGCAATCGTGGCCTTGTTCATTTCAGGTCTGGCAACCGATTATGTGCTGGAAGGGCCAAGTGTGATTCGTACCGCCATGATTATCACGGAAAAACCCGAAGCGGTGGCTAAAGTCGTGTTGGATGCGCTGCATCGTGGGGCAACAGGCTGGGAAGGCAAAGGCATGTACACAGGCGATGACAAGTGGATTTTGTTCGTGTCGGTCTCGCGTTCGCAGTCCAAAGAATTGCAGGAATTGGTGTTCAGCGCCGACCCCAGCGCGTTTGTCGTCATCGGGCATGGGCATACCGCGTATGGACGTGGATTTTCGCGCACCACCCAGCGCATCGGGTTTTTAGGCGGGATTCTGGGGATGTAGTTATGCTATACTGAAAAAAAGCAGAGGCATACAGCAATGACTTTTGAGGAACTTGCACCCGTCCTGAGTGAACTTGACCGCAGCGAGAAATGGAAGGCGATGCAGTTTTTGATGACGGAATTAGCCAAAGAGGAAACTACCGTTTTAATTCCTCATATGCGCTATCCTGTTTGGACTCCGATAGATGCTTTTGAAGCGGCAAACACATTGCTTATGCTGTTAGAGTCACAAAAATCTGATGAGTAAGGTCGAAAAGTATCCTTTTCTTGCGGTACAGGGGGGGTTTTTGCTCCCTATTTTACCTTTGTCTCTTCACTCCAACCCCAAGGTCATAACAGGTCATGCGCTCTTAGATACGGGTTCTACAGTAAATGTTTTGCCTTATGAAATGGGTATCGCCCTAGGTATCTCATGGGAAGCACAAACAATTCCCGTTCAGTTGACAGGAAATCTAGCCAATTTGGAAGCAAAAGCGCTGTTACTTTCTGCATCTGTCGGAAATTTTGAGCCCGTGCAGTTGGCCTTTGCCTGGACAAAAGCGAGTAATGCTCCCTTTCTTTTGGGTCAGGTTAATTTTTTTATGGAATTTGATATTTGTCTTTATCGTGCCAAGTCCGAATTTGAAGTTAAACGCAAAACATAATTATGCCTATCTTTTCGCGGGTGAATCAATATCGCGGGGTGAATGCCCATTTTAATAGCCTCGCCCAGCATGAAGATGATGGGTGGTCATCGTTTCATACACGCTGTATTGTGGCTATCGGGGAAGAAGTGGCAGCTCACTTACCGCCGGGCTATCGGATTTCGTGGGATGCTTCGCTGCAAATCCGCGAGTATCATCCTGATACAGGCGAACTCCTCCGACGACCTAGACGACCCGAACCTGACATTACTATCTGGGATTTAAATCCAAGTGGTGCAAAATCGGGTTCAATTGCTGAAAGTGGGATGGTGGCAACGCCTACCCTAGTTCAAGTTGCGGAAGATACGCTCTCAAAAAATGAAGCCTCCTATTATCGGGCGGTGGTAATTTATCAGGAAAAAGATGGCAAATTGCCGGTAGCGCGGATAGAGTTGCTTTCACCGAGCAATAAACCCGGCGGGTCAAGTTATGAGTCGTATATTGAAAAGCAGGATATGGCACTGCGGGCAGGCAAAATCTCTCTCACAGTGATTGATTTTTTGCACGAAAGCGCCTCGCCAATTCCTAATGTTCCGAGTTACCCAGACGGCGAACCGGGGGCTTATCCGTATAATATTACGATTATTGATCCCCGCCCCACTCTGAGAGAAGGGCAATCCAAAACTTATGGGTTTGGGGTAGATGAGATGATTCCCACCTTAAATATTCCGCTTGCAGGAAATGATGTGGTGCAAGTGAATTTTGGTCTCGTCTATAAAACCACGTATGAATCAGCGTCTGGCACATTTTCTGATTTGGTAGATTACACCCAGCTGCCCCCCGCGTTTGAAAACTATACACCCATTGACCGCCAACGGATTCAGGCACGGATGAACGCGGTTCAACAGGCAGTGGCGCAAGGGATCGATATTGAAAAAAACGCACCCTTACCCCTGCCAGAATAAACCCACTTTTTGAATTTTTACTTTTTTCTTACATAGCCTCTTGATAAGATAGGTCGGTCAAAAGTCGCAAGTCATTTTAGGCAATTCGTGCCATCCTTATCCAAAAAAATCACGTAGAATATAAGGTAGATATGGGAAACGAAAACACCACAGTCGTTGTCGCTATGAGTGGCGGGGTAGATAGCTCCGTGGCTGCTGCCCTGCTGGTGGAACGCGGATACAACGTCATTGGGATGATGCTGCGTTTGTGGGCGGAGGAAACCTCGCTCAATTTTAGCGGGCATAATCGCTGCTGTACGCCCGACCAACTCGCCGATGCCCGCCGCATCGCCAACATGCTGGATATTCCGTTTTACGTGATTGACACCAAAGACTATTTCCGCAAAAACATCGTGCAATTTTTCATTGACCAGCACAGCCGGGGCGTGACTCCGAATCCGTGTATGGAATGTAATCGGCATGTGCGGTTTGAATGGCTGTTGAATCATGCGCTTTCGATGGGCGGAGATTATCTGGCAACCGGGCATTATGCCCGCTTGACCTACACGGATGATGGGACAACCCAACTCCGTGCCGGACACGACCCGAAAAAAGATCAATCCTATGTGTTGAGCGTGTTGAATCAGGACAAACTGCGCCGTGCCATGTTCCCGATTGGCGATTATGAAAAACCGTTGGTGCGGGAGATGGCGGAACAGATGGGGCTGCCTGTTGCTAAAAAAAGCGATTCACAGGATTTGTGTTTTCTGGGCGATGGCGACTATCGGCGGTTTTTGCGCGAACATGCCCAAGCAGATATCTTTTCCGCTGGAAAAATTATGCGGCGGGATGGCACAATTCTCGGTGAACACAACGGGTTGCCCAATTATACGATTGGACAGCGCAAAGGCTTGGGAATCTCAGCCGCCGAACCCCTGTATGTACTGGAAATGGATGTCCCCAGAAATGCTTTGATTGTAGGGACAGAAGCCGAACTTGGTAGCCGCACCCTGACCGCGAATCGGGTCAATTGGACGATGGGACAGCCCACCAACTCGGAATTTCGGGCAGCGGTCAAAATTCGCTACAAATCAGCCGCCTATCCCGCAACAGTCACACTTTTAGGCGATGACCGCTTTGAAGTCGCTTTTGATGACCCCCGCCGTGATATTACCCCCGGTCAGGGCGCAGTGATTTATCAGGGGGATCTGGTGCTGGGCAGTGGAATCATTGAGTAGGTCTCAGATGATAGCTGAAGGCCATTTCTGGAGGGAACAATGAACTACGATTTTCGGCAAGAAGCGCAACATGCGTGGAGCAATGCCCGCCGCAAAGCCTTCTGGAAAAAAGTCAGCGCCAGTTTACGCCGCAAGGATATCAAACTCTATGATTATGCAGAAGTCACGCGGCGTTTAAATTTACACAATACCCACTACAAAGGGCTTCGCAGCATCCCCCTGAATAAAATTGTCGGGAGTGTGGGGCGCTACAATGATTTCATTGAGGCATTTTTGCCGATTACCAATGAAATGGCACACCGATGGGAACATATTGCCCGTTTGACACTCGATCCGCATAGCGGCGGGCTACCCCCGATTGAAGTCTATAAAATCGGCGATGCCTATTTTGTGAAAGATGGCAACCACCGTGTATCGGTGGCGAATCAAGTAGGGCTGCCAGATATTGAGGCGTATGTGTGGGAATATCCCCTCGAACTTGATGGGCTTTCTCCCGACACCGATATTGATACGCTGCTCAAGGAATATGAACGGCTTCAATTTTTGACTGCCACTCGCCTGCCCCCCGATTGCATCGAATTGAGTGAACCGGGCGGGTATCCCGATTTGCTGCATCAGATCGCATGTTTTCATGCCGCGCTGCAACAAATTGATGAAACCGACATGCCGTTTGAAAACGCCGCGCTGGATTGGTATGAGATGATTTACAAAACCAGCGAACAAATTCTCCAGCAGCAGGGCATTTGTGATTTGTTCCCCAACCGTACCGCCGCCGATGCGTTTGTGTTCGTGCGCCGTCATCAAAATGAATTACAGGAACGGTATGGGCGCAAAGTCCATTGGTTGGATGCCGCCGAAGAAACCGCCCGCCAACAACAAAGCCGATTGAAACGGTTGTGGAAGAAATTTAAATTGCAAAAAGGCGCGTGAGGGAAAAATTTTCAATATCAAGGCGTGAATTGTCAGGCAGTAGCATCGGCGCTATAGTATCTTCATGCACAGACGCAGCTTCCTCAAACTCTCCGCGCTACTTGGAGTCAGCGCCGCGTTGCCGCTTTCCCTCACCGCCCGTCAAGCCGATTGGGTCGAAACTACCCTCAGCAGCCTGACCCTGCCGCAAAAAATAGGCCAGTTATTTATGCTGTCGCTGGCGGGAACCACCCTCACCAATGACATGCGCCGCTTGATTTATGATTATCGCATCGGGGGGTTGGCGCTGTTCGGGTACAACATCGGGACACCCGCCGAAATCGCCGGCCTGACCAATGAAATGCAAAGTCTCGCCTTTAGCACTACCCCGGCGATTCCCTTGCTGCTGGCGATTGACCAGGAAGGCGGCAAAATTCAGCGCTTGAATCAAGCCCCCTTCAGCGCGTTTCCCAATCCAATGGCGTTGGGGGCAGCGAATGATGTGTCCTTAACCCGCCGCATTGGAGAAGCCATTGCCGAAGAAATGCTGGCGTGCGGATTAAATATGAATCTTGCGCCCGTGCTGGATGTCAACACCGACCCGAATAATACGGTCATTAATGTGCGCTCGTTTGGCTCGATTCCCGAACGAGTCGCCGTCCATGGCAGCGCATTTATCGAAGGCACACAAAATAAGGGGGTCATTGCAACAGGCAAACATTTTCCCGGTCATGGCAGCACCTCCGAAGATTCGCATTACACCCTGCCTGTGATTGATCTCTCCCACGATGCCTTGATGCAAACCCTCACCCCCTTTGAGGCAAGTGTGCAGGCCAGCGTCGGCGCGATGATGACCGCCCATATTATTTATCCTGCGCTGGATGGCAGAACAGCGGCAACCTTTTCTACCCCCATTTTGACCGAAATTTTGCGTGACCAATTCGGCTTCGCGGGGGTCACGATGACGGATGCACTCACCATGGATGCGATTGGCCTTTCCCGCGAGAATCCGATTTATGTGTTCCGTGATGCGCTCATTGCCGGGGTGGATTTGCTGACCTACGGCGCACGTCCCGACGGTACCCCCCCCACCACCGCCAGCCAGATTGAAGCCTTAGAAATTATGCTAGCGTTGGCGGAAAGTCAACTGGTGGACATGACACGGATTGATACGGCGGTACGGCACATTTTGAGCCTCAAAGCCCGCTTTAATTTGCAAAATTGGCAGCCCTTGGGAGTCGGTTGGACAGAGGACAGGCTGAATTTACCCGCCCATCAAGCCCTGCTAACAGAAACCGCCCAAAAATCGATCACGGTATACAAGGATGAAGCCCTCCTGCTCCCGCTTGACCCGCGCAAATCCTATGCGGTCTTATATCCCCTCACAGAACCGCAGTTTTTACAAATTTTCCCCGATGCCATCGGCTATTCGCTCAATCCATCGGAAGATGAAGCGGCGGCGCTGGCACGACAGGTACGCAATAAGACTGTGATTTGTTTTACGCTGGATACCCACAAAAACCCCGCGCAGGTGAATCTCATTAACGCGCTGGATTTGAGCAAAACGCTGGTGGTCGCCGCCCAATCGCCGTATGATTTTCAATTTTTCCCGTTGGTGCAAACCTATTTACTGACTTATGGCACAACGGTGTATGCGCTGCAAGCCGTCCGCGAAGTCATTTTTGGCGAACGGGAAGCGGTTGGGCAGCTCCCCATACAGCTAGAGTCATAAAAAAGGGCGTTGGGGAAACGCCCCGTCGGTTAAGCGGTCACGACTTTAACAGCCCCAAGTGACATCGAAACAGTCAGAATCAGCAGGGGTCGTCTGCCATCCAATGCCGCCTGTGTCCAGTAGACATTGCCCCGTTTCGCCCAGTTGTCATCCAATTTGGCGCTGCCCAGCGTAGTTTTATATTCCAATTGGGCGGGAATGTGCGGCGGAACAACAATTCGCAAGGCTGCCATCCCACCTTCAATTTTGACCATCGCTTCACGCTGTAAATTACCATCAAAATCTAAAACGGTGTTGGTTGCGCCAGTGTTGACAATCATTTCCTCAAAATTAGCGTTGCACAGATTGTCCATCCGAAGTGCTGCCGCACCGGACTCCACCACCAATTTTTCCATCACCTGCGGATTGGGTTGGGAAAAATCAAAGCGTACACTGCCCGCGCCCTGTTCCAACCGTAGTCCCGTGAGCGGCAGCCCTCCCAATTCATATTTGCCTTCGTATGCACCCGCGCTGACGGTCAGGGCATAGGGGTTGGCTGTCCCCAGATTCAAATCAAAAGTGGGGATATTCCGCATATACCCACGCAGTCCAGCCGCCGAAGTCATCGTCCCCTGTTTCAGCGACATGGTATTGCCATTTTGCACCACACGCGGCTGAGCATCACCCGTTGGATGGGTGTATGTCCCCATCATCAGCAGGTCGCTGTCCATCGGACGTGCCAACAATTTACATGCACCAATTTCGATTTTGAGGTGCGAGTCGGTAGGATGAGGATACGGAACTTCAAATTCATAAATGGTTTCAGGCATGGCGGTCTCTCCTTTAGACTGATGTGTTTCTATCTTCTAGTACGCAGGAGCAACGTATTTGGTTCAAAAAGCCCCGCGCACCTGATCCACAAACAGCAGCATCACCATCGTCCCGAAGACAATGTACTGCCCATACGGAAGCGGCGTGAACAGGGAATAACGCTCCCGCACCAAAAAACGGCTGAGCAAATACAGAATCGCGCCGAACGCCCCGGCGAATACCGTGATAAACATGGCAAAAATCATCGCCCGCCAGCCAATCATTGCCCCGCAAAGAATCGCCAGCATCACGTCACCAAACCCGAACGGCACTTCGTCAATTTTTTCACCGCGCACAGCCGCCATCGAATCGGCAAACACCCCCCCACCCCAGAACATGATGAAAAAGACACCCCCGCCCAACAGCGCCCCAAAAATAAATTCACGGAAGGGGCGGTCTCCGCCTTCGGGGAGTTGGTCAGGGAATAGGAAATTAAGGAGGAGAGTCAAAACAACAGAAGGGATAATCACCACAAACAAAATCAAGCGGTGTTCAAGGTCAATCACTGTCACCAGCATCAAAATCGCCAGAAAAATAAACCAGATGGGCAAACGTGCTTCATCCGGCCATGCCAGCACGATTCCACCATACAACAGCGCCATCGTGATTTCTGTCAGGGGGTGCCGCCACGAGAGTTGATTAAATTCGGCGGTGGGGTCATTCGGGTCAAGATTGGCGGGGCGGCGCTGTCCGGTTAAAAAGGCGAGCAGGCCACTCCAGGCCACGAGAGAGCGCGGCTGACCATCGGGATAGTGTGGCAAACGCGGATTCTCCCGAATCGGCAAATCGTCCGAGAGGGCGTTAATCACCGCACCGACCAGAATTCCCAAGACCGCCGCTAAAAACGCATACACAACCAGCATCCAACAGACTCCATCGTAGGTTTGCTCCTATTAAATCGGCAAATGTCCAAAAAAGCTATTGGGATGGGCTGAATTTTTCACGAAGAACGGGGGGAATACCCGACGGTAGACAAAAACATAACAATTGTGAAATGGGGAGGGCGAGTCATGCGCTCCCCGTACCAGATTCATTTTTTATCGAAAGGGATGGTTACGAAATCATCAAGGCCACCACCACCGCCGCAAAACACAAAAAGATTCCAAAGCCAATGAGCGTAGCCAGCAGATTGCTCTCTCCGCCGCTAGCTGTTGAAGGTTGATAAGTAGGCTTTGAATATGGAGGCAACTTGGATTTTAAAACAGGGGGTTTATTGACATCCAACCTATTTTTAAGAAGCGGCGGGTCGGTAGGATTCGGATTAGCGAAACGATTAGGCCCGAATGGCGTTTTTGAGCTATTCTTCTTTTCTCGCCGTTGCCGCTGATCTTCAGCTGCATCTCGTGCAGTTTTAATGCTGCTATCGATAAAATTTTGAAAATCTTTTCGGGCGCGTTCATTTACTTTACGAAATTCATCTTCTCGTTTGCGCATATTTTTAAAGGGATCGTTCATGAGATTTTCTCCGCTTTCCCTCATCCTATAGCGAATGGCAAGGTGTGCGGAGAAAGATGTGTCTTTCATCATAGGGCTAATAGGATGAATGTCCCTCAATTGGTTTTATCGGTCTTGATGAAGATGCCGTATGATGGGTGGAGTTCAGATTTACAAGGAGAAAGCCATGCCTATCAGCCGTCCCCAGCCCGATGAATACGCCCCGTACTATGGACAATATATCCAGCGTGTGCCGGAAGGCGAGATTTTTGATTTGTTACGCCAGCAAATTGACAAAGTGCATACCGCATTTGCGGCGATTTCCCCCGCCCAAGCCGATTTTAAATTTGAGGAAGGCGCATGGAGCATTAAGGAACTGCTGGGGCATATCTGTGATGCCGAACGCATTTTTGCCTATCGTGCCTTGTGGTTTTCACGGAACGGGCCAAACGCGATTCCGGGTTTTGACCAAGATGATTTTGTGCGGGAGTCGCATTACAACGAGCGCACCCTGCCCGATTTACTGGATGAATTTGAAGCACTGCGCCGTGCCAATGTGCTGGGATTCCAGCATCTTTCCGAAGAAGATAGTTTGCGGCGAGGCATCGCCAGCGATAATCCGGTCTCCGTGCGGGCGCTGTTGTATATGATGGTGGGACATGTCGAAGCGCATCTGGAAAGTCTGGCAGAAAATTATATCCGCAATTTGAAGTGATTTTGGAGTTCGGGTTTAGCGGGCAAATGTGCGCCTATCATTTGCCCCTACCTTTAACGGTGAGGAACAGGACGTTCATTGGGAAAATCAATCCCCTGTGGGAAAGTCGGAGTTGGGTAAAGCGGAGGGTTGGGCAGCAGAGTCATGGAGGCAGCCAGCACCACGACCAGCATCATGACCACGACCACAACCAGCAAAATCAAAGGGGCATGTGTTTTTTTCATCGGACAACGCTCTGGGGTAAATGAGAATCCATGAAGCACTTGTCTAAAATTTTACCCCTCCCAGACCAATAGTTCCATTGTGAGGTGAAATTGCGGAAATAGGCCGTTACACTGGAGCAACTTGGGCGGGCATCGCTATGCTTGTCCCCGCCCCTACAAGCACCCAACGAATAGGTTCATCTTTACCTTTCGAGTAGATAAAAATTTTGCCTAATCACTCACCACGCAGGAGCAGATTTTGGAGAACTATACCGGAGAAATCGCGGCGCTGATTACGGCGACGTGCTGGGGTTTTACGTCAATTTTCTTTAGCATGTCCGGGCGCATGGTTGGTTCACCCATCGTCAACCGTACCCGTTTGCTCATGGCGGTCACGATGGTCAGTCTCTTTCACCTTGCCACACAGGGAAAACTCGTCCCCTATGACGCTGAACCCTATCGCTGGGGGTGGCTGGCGTTGTCCGGTTTGATTGGCTTTGTGATTGGGGATGCTTTTTTATTTCAAGCGTTCGTGATGCTTGGCCCGCGTCTCTCGATGCTGTTGATGGCACTTGCGCCCGTATTCAGCGTGATTCTGGGCTGGGTGGTGCTGGATGAACAATTGGCCTTGCAGGAATTGGTCGGAATCGCGCTGGCGGTGGGTGGAGTAGCATGGGTCATCACAGACCGTCCCGCCCAAAACGGCGTGAAACTCGAAGAAAAACACCCGCGCTATTATTTATACGGGATTTTGTTCGGATTAGGCGGCGCAGTCGGGCAGGCGGTGGGGCTGATTGTGTCCAAACTTGGCTTGGACGGAGATTTCCCGGCGATTTCGGGCAATTTAATCCGCTTAATTGTGGCGGCAAGTGCGATCTGGCTGTTTACGATTGTCACCGGACAGGCCAAAAATAATTTTGTGCGCCTGCGCGAAACCCCACGCGCCATGATTGGCATTACCATCGGTTCCATCATGGGCCCGTTTATCGGCGTGTGGATGTCCCTCCTAGCTGTGCAAAAAGCGCCTGTTGGAATTGCCTCTACCTTGATGGCACTCACCCCCGTTTTGCTGCTGCCCGTCAGCCATTATGTGTTCAAGGAAAAAATCGGCGTGCGAGCCATCGGCGGGACGATTCTGGCAGTGGTCGGAACAGCCGTTATTTTCTTGAGTGCATCGTAACACCTAAAAATTCAGCGATTTTGGTGGTGATGATTTCCGGCTGTTCCAATGGGGAAAAATGCCCCGCATCAGGTATAGCAACATAAGATTTAACACTGGGAATATGCTTTTTCAAGTAGCGCGGCCATTTTTGAGAGAAAAAGCGATCCTTCTTCCCCCATAGAATCAGCGTCGGGGTAACAATTTCGGGCAGCCCTGCCGCAATCCGCCGCGTAATTTTGCCGTTTTCGGATTGGGCTTGCACCGCACGGAAAAAGCGCCGTGTGCCTTCTTCGGAATGTAAAAAGGGGTCAAACAGGAAAGCGTTCAGGGCAGTCTCATCCATCGTGGTTTTATCAAAAACGCCGCTTTTGAGGCCAAAGCTGGATTTTGCCCACCGCCCCAAAAACGACGAACGGGATAAATAGGTCGCAATGTGGGGAAAGTTGAGCAAAAAATTGAGCAGGCGGATGCGTAAAATCGGGAAATTATCGGCAACGACACTGTTGATTAAAATGATGTTGGAGAGATAAGCGGGGTCTTCCAGCGCGATAATCTGGGCGATGCCCCCGCCTAAATCGTGTCCGACAAGTGTAAAGGGCATTAAATCCAGCGCCCGCGCAAACCCGATAACCATATCCGCCTGCGCCTCTAAATGAATTGGCGTAGTGGGGCGCACCACTGACCCCCCGTAGCCCATCAAATCCAGCGCGTAGACTTCAAAATGTTCCGCCAGCCGGGGCATCATTTTGTGAAATAAATACGAGGAGGTAGGAAACCCGTGCAGCAAAATTAACGGGCTGCCAATCCCCATTTTTTGATAGGCGATCCGATGGTCACCAACCCATGTAAATTGCATCAGCCCACCAATGCCCGCACTTGATCCAGAAAATGCGCTTTGCCTTCAATCGGACGCGATTCGAATGTCCGTACCGCACATTCTAACCACATCGGGTCGGTTTGAAAGACTTCGCGGAAAATATCCTGTACCGCGTCAAATTTGCCCAATTCAAAGGTCATGTCAAAGGCAAACCAGAACCGCATCTGGATTTCCTGCGGGTCAAGCGCCACGCCTTCCTGATATTTTTGAAGTCCGGCGCTAAGGTCGCCATTCTGGGAAAGTTCAATCGCTTCGCCCATCAAGTGATAACAGCGCACACGGTTACAAATCCGTTCTAGTTCTGGCACAGGGGTCGGATGGTCGTCCACGCGCACATCATAGAGCAAGCCTTCCCACGTATTTTTTTTGTGGTCAGCGGAGGCAATTTTTAAAACGGCGGACTGCTGCCCGCGAAAATCACCCCCTTCGGCTTGGGCGGCTTTGAGCGCGGCAACGATTCGCACCACTAAGGGCCCCTCCGTCGATTCATAAGCGTGTGCCATCGCTGCGGGAACCGTGTCGTTGAGCATCATGTTGGCCTGCACCGCATACCCCTCCCCCACCTGATGTCCGGCGTAACGGATGGTATTTTTGCCCGTGTGGGAAGCCGCCCTGCCCTGTGCATCGACCATGCCCACCTGCCGCACTTCTCTATCGGCATCCCCCGCCAGCACCGCAGCAAGGGCTTCCGGCGCGGAGTGTCCATTCCGCATGAGTTCCAAACCGCTTGCCCCGTGCGACATGCGCGAGAGGGCTTGTGTGGCTACCGCCCCGACTCCGGCAATCACCCACGGGCAAATCGCGCCCACTCGCGGGAGGGCAGTTTGTACCGCTACACCGATTTCACCCGTCCGGGGGTCACGCGCTACGATTGAATAGGTCATCAACGTATCCTTTGAAAGTAGAGTAAAAATTGGCTTTATTATTTGGGCGGACATCACTTCATTTGTCCCCGCCCCTACGAAAAATCCATTGATTACCCCTATTATTGCGCGAATATTTGAAAGTTCAAAACCGATTCGTACCCATCCCGAACGCACAAGATGATGAAATTCCATACAATAAGCGTATTCGTGAAAAATGGAGCAACAACCATGAGCTGGAAAATCAAACGCGCAGGCAAAACCCTTCCCGTCCGTCCGATGTTGTTATTTGTGCCGCGTCCACGCCGGATGGAATGGGCGTGCGCGTGTGTGCCTGTCCGCGCCACCCGCAGTCGCTAGTTCAGATTACACCAGCAGCGAAATCACCCCGATGAGCAGCACCATCGCGCCAAAACGGAGGTTGTTCATCACCGTATAATACGCATAGTTGGTCTCGCTCCGCATTTTATCGGGAGTCGCGGGCAAATACCGAATCGGGAGTCGGCGCAGGGTTTTTAAATGGGCGTAGGCAGCGCGGGTGACTCGTTCGTAACGGGCAAACGACTGTCCATCCGGCAAAGTAAAACCATAACGTATATAAAAACGGGTGCCTTTGCCATTTTTGAGATTGTCATGCAGTTCTAAAATTTCGCCCTGAATCAGCGTTCCCTCACGGCGGATATGGTTTTCCTCTCGCCAACGGTAAATGCTCGCCACCAACGAAACCACGCCCACAATAATAATTAAGTAGGTCAGAATCATGCTTTTCGATGCTCCAAAAACCACGCATACAAATCGGGATTTTCATAGGTGCGTGTCCATGCGTTATGGGCAAGGTCGGGGTAAATCGTCAGTTGGGCATTGCCGCCGTAACGTTCGTTTAAGGTATCCACCATCACCTGCGATTCACGAACAGACACCACCTCATCCAATGCGCCATGAAACGCCCACACCGGAACATCCACCAGTCGTTCCGTTGTGAAAGGCACCCCCCCACCGCAAACGGGCGCAATCGCCGCAAAGAGTTCGGGATAACGAATCGCCATCGCCCATGTGCCATACCCCCCCATGCTGAGTCCGGTCAGGTACACCCGCTGCACATCGACTTTGTAATTTTCGATGATGTCATCGAGCAATCCCTTGAGCGATTCCAATTCATAATGCCAGTAGCTGTCCTTAAGGCACTGCGGCGCAACCACCATGAACGGAAATTCCGGCTCAGAGGCCAGCACACGCGGAATCCCGTGTAATTTGACCAGATTTAAATCTTCCCCGCGTTCGCCGGAACCATGCAAAAACAAAATGAGCGGCCAAGCGTTTTTTTTGTCATAGGTGGGCGGCACATGCAGCAAATAACGCATCCGCCGCCGATAGGTCATATCTTTCTTGAAGACGTGTGCCTGCATAAACCCAATCCTTTTTTAAAATCACCAATGATAGCCTGAATTTGTTTTCAGAAAAGCGGTGATTTTAGTATAATCTCTCGAATCATCGGAGAGAAAATAATGCGACCTTTTACGGTACTGTTTATTTCAAGTGAACTCAAAGGCGAAGAACTGATCCGTTCTATCAAAGCAGAGGGCAGTTATGTGCTGCTGTTGATTGAAGAAAAATTACGTGGCAAAGCATGGCCTCATGAAAGCATTGATGAAATTTTCTATACCCCTGACCTTAAAAAATATCAGGATGTCACGAACACCGTCACCTACCACAATCGCGGACGGCATATTGACTTGATTTTACCGTTGGATGAATTTGAAGTCGAGATTGTGGCGCTGCTGCGCGAACATTTACGCTTGCCGGGCATGGGAGTCACCGCGATTCGCAAATTTCGGGACAAACTCGCCATGCGCCAAGCTGCCCATGACGCGGGCATCCTTGTGCCAGATTTTATCGGCATTAAAAATTATGATGATTTGCGCGAATTCATGGCGCGGGTGCCTACCCCCCGGATGCTTAAACCACGTACCGAAGCGGGTTCGATGGGCATTACCAAAACCCACACCGATGAGGAAGTCTGGCGAGCATTAGACCGACTTGGCGACAGACAATCGTATTATCTGCTGGAACAATTTATCCCCGGCGATGTGTTTCATGCCGATTCCATCACGGTGGATGGCAAAGTCAAATTTGTCAGCGTACAGAAATATGGTGCGCCACCGATAGACGTGTATCAAGGTGGGGGCGTGTTTAATACGCGCATTTTGCCCCGCGAATCCGAGGATGTGCAGGCGATTGAAGCGATGAACGAAAAAGTCATCAAGGCGTTGGGGATGCACAACGGGGTCACACACGGCGAATTTATTAAGGCACACGCGGACGGACGGTTTTATTTCCTTGAAATGGCGGGGCGTGTCGGCGGGGCATTCATCGCGGATTTGATTGAAGCGGCAACCGGAATCAATCTGTGGCGCGAATGGGGACGCTTGGAAGTTGCCAAGTTGAAAGGCGAACCCTATAAACTGCCCAAAGTCAGAAAAGACTACGCCGGATTGCTGGTCACGCTGGCAAAAAATGAACACCCGGATCTTTCCGCCTATAATGCGCCGGAAGTCGTCTGGAAAGCCAACAAACCCTACCACGCGGCTTTGATTGTCAAATCCAAAGAGGCCGATACAGTAGAAAATTTGCTTAGAGACTATACCCAGCGTTTCGTGTATGATTTCTTGGCGGTGGGCAAACCTATGGATGCGTCGCGGACAGGCTACACCTCAGCCTAACAGAATAGTCCCTCCCCGACGGTCAAAAGACGGGTAGGGCAAAATACAAATGAGCAAGCGAAAAGTGCCAG
Organism: uncultured Anaerolineae bacterium; assembly: GCA_964639245.1. Taxonomy (GTDB): domain Bacteria; phylum Chloroflexota; class Anaerolineae; order Aggregatilineales; family J027; genus SB15. Next base: position 219,221 of record CAZXCU010000002.1, on the reverse strand, counting down.
TTTTCACATCCAATTATCCCTTTTACCAAAAAGGGCAGATTAATTTTCTCTCGACCCCCGAACGCCTGCGTGCCTTGCCCGACTATACCGGACGGGGTGTGGTCATGGCGTTCATTGACTCCGGTTTTTCGATGCACCCCGACATTGCCGAACGAATTCTGGTTCATGCCGATGCTTCGACGCTGCATGTCGTCGAAACTCCCACCATTGAGAAACTCAGTCCGTTAAGCTGGCACGGACAAATGACCAGTGTGATTGCGGCAGGCGATGGACGTACCTCCGGGGGTAAATTTCGCGGAATCGCCAGCGACAGCAAATTGGTCTTGGTCAAGGTCAGCACCCCCAAAGGCGCTATCAAAGAAACGGATATTTTACGCGGGTTGCGCTGGGTGCTGGATACCCACCGCCGCTTGAATATCAAAATCGTGAATTTGTCGGTAGGGGGAGATTACGTCAGCAACGACCCCACCCACCCGATTTACCAAGCGATCAAAAAATTAGTGGAAGCGGGGGTGACGGTGCTGGTCGCCGCCGGGAATCGTGGGATGGAAGAACTTGTCCCGCCCGCCAGCGCCCCCCATGCGATTACCGTAGGTGGCTACGACGACCACAATTCGCTGGACAGCCAAACATGGAGCGCTTACCACAACAGCTACGGCACAGCCTACGACGGGACAAAAAAACCGGAAATCATCGGCCCGGCGGCGTGGATTGCCTCCCCGATTCTGCCGGGTTCGGATATGGAACGTGAAGCGCGGTGGCTTGCCCCCCTGCTGAATGGCAACACAGAAAAAGCGCTGGAAGACGTGCTAAACAACGGCACAGGCGATTTAGGGCTTCCCACGACACAGCCTGCCGATTCCCGCTTGTATGCCATGTTGCAAGAACGGATTCACAAACACAAACTCATTGATGCACACCATCAACATGTGGATGGAACCTCAGTTTCCGTGGCAATTGTGGCCTCGATTGTGGCACAAATGCTAGAAGCCAACCCAAATTTGACTCCCGCGCAGGTTCGGGATATTTTAATTCACACGGCAATCCCCTTGGCGGATATGCCTGCCTATCAACAGGGGGCGGGACGGGTCAACGCGGTAAGCGCCGTCGAAAAGGCAAAAGAAGCAGCTATTAGTAGTTAGCGATTAGTCAAAATTCATTGGTTCACCATCGCATTCTCTTTAAGCTAACAACCAAAAACGAATGACTAAAAACTTAACACTTAGAACGGATTTTATCATGAATCGAGAATATCACCGTTGGTACAGCCCATCCCTCAATCGGGACATGGAACTGCTCGTTTTCGGGCATCGCGGCGCACGGGTGCTGGTTTTCCCCACCTCACAGGGCAAATATTATGAATGGGAAGATCGCGGGATGATGTGGACGCTGCGCGAACACATTGAACGTGGATGGATTCAAGTTTTTTGTGTGGACAGCATTGATGCCGAAAGCTGGTACTGCTACTGGGCGCATCCCGGCGGACGGGCGTACCGCCACCACCAATATTTTGAGTATTTGCACAATGAAGTGCTGCCCTTCACTCTCAGTAAAAATGACAATCCGTTTTTGATGACACTCGGCGCAAGTTTTGGCGCATTTCATGCGATGGGCTTTGGCTTGAAATATGCCAACAAGGTAGACCGCATCATCGGGTTAAGCGGCATGTATGATATTCGCCGTTTCACCGATGGCTACAGCGATGACTATGTGTATTTCAACAACCCCATGCAGTTCATCGAAAAAGAACATGACCCCAATCGCCTTGCCGCGCTGCGCCATCTCGATATCATCATGGCGGTGGGACGCGAAGACCGCCTGCTGCAAAGCAACCGCGATATGTCCGGGTTGCTCTGGTCAAAAGGTATTGGGAACGCGCTCCGTGAATGGGATGGCTGGTCGCACGATTGGCAGTATTGGCAGAAAATGGTACTGCACTACATTGGCGGGCATGACTAGCCGATTTGGTGTATATTGACTAACAGCAAAGCCCTTTTCAGCAATAAAATAGATTTTATTCATCAGTTTTTAGGGATCGGTTATTAGTTTCCCCACTAACAACTAAAAACTAAGAACTAAAAACTATAATTTTTGGAGAGTTGATTTATGCCAGCCAAGAAAAAAGACCCGATTCGTATTGGATTGTTTGTGGGGCGGGAATGGTCGTGGCCGCCCGCCTATCTGGAAGAAGTCAACCGCCGCACAGATGAAACCGGTGTGGTTGCCGAATATATGAAAATCGGCGGGACGATGATTAATGAACCAGTCCCTTACCGCGTGATCATAGACCGCATTTCCCACGAAATTCCCTACTACCGCTTATACCTCAAAATGGCGGCGATTCAAGGGGTGAAGGTGGTCAACGACCCGTTCATGTGGACAGCCGATGATAAATTTTTCGGGTCGGCGTTGGCAGAAAAAGCCGGCATCGCCATGCCGCGCACGGTTGCTTTGCCCAACAAAGATTATGTTCCCGGCATTGTTCATACAGAAAGTCTGCGAAATCTGGTCTATCCGATGGATTGGAACGCGCTGGTCGCCCAGGTGGGCGGTTTTCCGTTGGTGCTGAAAGATGCTCATGGCGGGGGATGGAAAGGCGTTTACGTGTGTCACAACATGGAAGAACTGCTGTTCCATTACAACACCAGTGGGTTGCTCTCGATGATTATTCAGGAATTTATCCGTTGGGATGAATATGCACGGTGTATGGGCTTGGGGCAGGCAGAAGTCCATGTGATGCGCTATGACCCGAACAACCGCCGTTACTATCCTGAACACGGATTTTCGGAAGCCATGCACCAACGCCTGCATGATGATACGCTGACCATCTGTCGCACCTTTGGTTATGACATGAACACCTGTGAATTCGCCATCCGGGATGGCATCCCCTATGCGATTGATTTTATGAATCCTGCGCCGGACATGGATGTTAATTCGCTGGGCAAAGTTCATTTCGATTGGATGGTCACAAAAATGGCGGATATGACCATCAAACTGGCGTTGTCAGAGGAATCTACCGCCCAGCGCTACCACTGGAACAGCTTGGTCGGCGCAAAAAAGAAAAAACCCGCCACGCCGCGTAAGGCCAAAAGCTCATGATTGGCGAGGCGATTAATTTTTATCATGACCTGCTGACTCCTGAAGTCGCCGAACAAGCCAACGCGGAGTTACGGCAAAAACTCAAGGACAGGGGCTTGTATTTTGGCGAACGTCCGATTTGTGTGGTGCTGCGTCCTTTTTTCTATGCTCAAGATGATTGGGATTTTTTAAGTCAGCGTTTAGGGCTGCTGCTCAAGGCGTTTGCCCGCACACATGACCTGTGCATGGAAAATGCCGATCTTCGCGCTCAACTGGTGCTGGATGAATATGAAGAAGCCCTGATTGACATCGACAAGGGTGCAAAAGCCCCGTGGTCAAGTTCGCGCTTGGATACTTTTTATATTGTCGAAAATCGCACACTCAAATGCGTCGAATACAACGCGGAAACACCCGCAGGCATTGGTTACGGGGATGTGCTAGGAGAAGTATTTGCCCAACTTGAGCCGATGAAACGCTTTCAAGAACGCTACCATATCCAATTTATGCCAGCGCTGGGAAATTTGCTGGCCAGCATTTTACGGGCGTACAAAGACTGGGGGGGGACAGAATCTTCCCCGCAGATGGCGATTCTCGATTGGCGGGAAGTGCCAACCCTGAATGAACATGAAATTTGTCGTCTGTCTTTTGCAAACGGGGGGATTAACGCCCGCCTTGCCGACCCGCGTGCATTGGAATATCACGATGGGCATTTGTGGATAGACGATTTTCGGATTGATATTGTCTATAAGCGGGTGTTATACCATGAATTATTCGAGGTTCTCGGCATGGACAACCCCTTTGTGCAGGCGATCCGTGATAGGAAAGTATTCACGACCAATTCGATTAGCGCCAAACTCCTCGCCAAAAAAGCCAGCCTCGCCTTTTTGAGCGATGAACAAAATCAGCATTTGTTCACGGCGGAAATGCGCGATGCCATTCAGGCTCATATCCCATGGACACGCTTGGTCAAAGAGCGCAAAACCACCTGCGACGGGCAGGAAGTTGACCTTGTGGAGTATGTCCTTGCCAACCGGGAAAAACTGGTTCTCAAACCCAATGATGATTACGGCGGACATGGTGTGGTTATCGGGTGGGAGGCTTCACAGGAAGGTTGGGAAGCGGCGCTGAAACAAGCACTTGTCACCCCGCATGTGGTGCAGGAACGGGTACAGATTGTCACGCGCAAATTTCCGATGTGGCTGAACGGTGAATTAGACATCAGCCCGCGTTTTATTGACGCTGACCCGTATGTGTTTTATGGGGAGGAAGTGCATGGGTGCCTCACGCGCCTATCGCCTGTTTCCCTGCTGAATGTGACGGCGGGGGGTGGTTCGGTTGTCCCCACAGCGATTGTGGGGAAGAAATAAGTTATCGTGGCGGTGGAGTGAATTCCACCGCTATGACTAGGCAAAACCTTTTGAAAATTTTATTGATTAATGATGACTCTGATGAAATGATGTTGTGGCGCACATGGATAAAGTTACAACAAGATATTCAGATAATCGGAGAAACGGCTACCCGCCAAGAGGCAGATGTCCTTGCAGCAAAAAATCCCCCTGAGATTATTCTGCTAGACTTCCCTGTTTCCGATTTATACACTTTAGATAACCTTGCGACCTTCAGAATGGCTTATCCAACAACTAAATTTGTTATTAGTTCGGCTCTCTATATCCATAAGAATAATCAGGGCTTTGTACAGCAGCTTTTTGAAATAGGGATAGATAAAGTCATTTATCATCCATATTCGCTTGCCAACCTGCTCAATGCAATTTATTGAGCGCTTGGTATTTATAGAAAATTTTGACTGCTAAATAAAAGGAGTAACCAATCGTTAAAACATAGAGAACTAACCAGACAGAATCATGAATTAAATATAGCGCTATACTCCCATTCTCTATCGGAATTTCGCCGTTGAGCCGCTTCAAAACAGCTTTCCATGAGACTATCAACCCAACTAAAGCGATTAAAAGAGAGGACAATGCACGAATTATGCCTGCCCAAATTGGTATATTTTTTACATAGCTCAGTTTTTCATTTTCTAAAGGATACAAGTTTAAATCAAAGACAATAGTTCCAATAAGGAAACGCTGTATGGATGGCATGTTCTGAATAATTGAAAGTGTCCATTCCGGGTGTTGTTTATAAAATGCAGCAAGATACAGTGTTATTCCCCCCACAAACCAAGACAATGTTTGTAAAGCAAAAGTATAAAAAATCAAAGAGCCTAAAAAATCAATAAGCCTTATTTGCTCATTCCCTGATAAATCTTCCCCCATGCCGCAACGGTCAAGGTTGTTTCGCCGAAATTGACCCAGTTTAAATCTTATCATAGCTCAAATGTTTTCATTGCAATTCAGATGAATTATAATGGATGCCATCTCCTGACGGGCAAACCATTGGATTTTGTTCATGAGCAATAGTATTAAGCTGTTACTTGGTGATTGTAAAGAAAAACTCAAGGAACTGGATGACAATTCTATCCATCTGATTTTCACCTCTCCCCCTTATGCCGACCAGAGAAAAAATACTTACGGTGGAGTTCACCCCGACCACTATGTGGAGTGGTTTTTGCCCATCTCAGAGCAGCTTTTAAGGGTTTTGCATCCACAAGGGACGTTCATTTTGAACATCAAGGAAAAAGTGGTGGATGGGGAAAGACATACCTATGTTTTAGATTTAATCAAAGCACTTCGCGTGCAGGGCTGGCTATGGACAGAAGAATTTATGTGGCACAAGAAAAATTCGTATCCCGGCAAGTGGAGCAATCGCTTTCGGGATTCATGGGAACGGTTGCTCCAATTTAATAAAAATCGCAAATTTGATATGTACCAAGAGGAAGTCATGATTCCGATTGGCGATTGGGCAAAAAGCAGGTTAAATAATTTAAGCGAAACCGATAAAATCAGAGATACATCTAAGGTAGACAGTGGGTTTGGAAAAAATGTCTCGAATTGGGTAGGCAGAGACAAGGTGTACCCCACCAACGTGATTCATCTGGCGACAGAAACAGGCAATAGAGGACATAGCGCGGCATTTCCGAAGCAACTGCCCGAATGGTTCATTAAATTATTCACCAAACCCGGTGATACCGTCTTAGACCCATTTATGGGTGTAGGCACAGCGGTTTTGATGGCCTATGAAATGCAACGCCACGCCATCGGGATTGAAATTGTGCCGGAATACATGAGCATTGTTGAAGAAGAACTTACCGCAATACACCCAAGACTCTTATGAATCAGCCCAAAATTTTAGACCTTTACGAAGTGGCAACCTACGTTGAAGAAAATATCGGCGCTTTTCACCTGCGAAGATTAGAGAGCTTACAAGCGCTCAAACTCGATAAAATTCTTTCGCGCAAAAACCCTTATTTGTTTAAAGCCAAAAATATTCTTACCGCAGAAATGTTGATTAGGGGCATTTTAGATGCTCATTTATCCTCCCAAGAGGAAACACTTTTTGGCGAATTTTTAGAAGGAATTGCCCAATTTGTCAACAACAAAGTTTATGGTGGTTATAAACCCCCTCAAGGCGGTCATCTGACAGGAATTGACCTTGTGTTTGAGGCGGATAACGTTGTGTATATGGTGGAGATTAAATCGGGTCCGAATTGGGGCAATGCGAGCCAATTGAAGAAGATGCTTGAAAATTTTGAGCAAGCTAGGGCTACCCTGACAACTCACTATCCCGATAGACAAATTATCGCAGTGAATGGTTGTTCCTATGGGACAGACTCCAGCCCTAGAAAACGGAATGGTCTCTATTGGAAATTATGCGGACAGGATTTCTGGCAATTCATTTCTAACAATGAAAATTTGTATACGGACATCATTGAACCGTTTGGCTATAAGGCTCAAGAGAAAAACAAGGAATTTATGGAGGCCTATAGCAATCTGATTAACAAATTGACGCTTGAGTTCAGCTTGAAATACTGCAATGCTGACGGGGCTATCAATTGGCAAGCAATTGTCGAATTTACTTCCAAGCGGGATGGCAACAGAAAATATCCTTTTGATGATCCTGACGAGAATTTTTAAAATCCGTTTTTATAAACCTCTACCCATTCCGCAACAGGTAGGGTCGTTTCGCCGAATGTGACCCAGTTTAAATCCGCTAATTTATGCCCGTCGCCGACTGCCGCAAGCATGGCTGCCCCATAAGCGGTTTGCTCGGTGTTTTCGATACTTTGGAGGGGGTGATTCAAAACACTCGCCATGATTTGTCGCCAGAGGGTGCCTTTGCCCCCGCCCCCTCCCAAAATAATGCTGGTCGGTTGTGCGCCTGCTTCCAAAAGGGTATTCAGGCAGTCACGCATGGCAAACGCGACTCCTTCTAAGACAGCGCGGGTCAGGTGTCCCTGTCCATGCCGCCCGGTGAGTCCGATAAAACTGGCGGTCAGAGTCGGGTCAAGGTGGGGGGTGCGTTCGCCATTAAGATAGGGGCGAAAAATGACCCCTTCTGCGCCTGCTGGCACTTGCGCTGCCGCTTTGAGCAACACATCCAAATGGGCATTGGTGACCTGCTGCCACCACGACAGCGCATAGCCCGCCGCCAGAATCGCCCCCATACTGTACCAGCGATTCGGCACGGCATGACAAAAGGTATTCAAACGCGGGTCAGGTCGGGGATGGTCAGTGACAATGCTGAACTGCCCGCCCGTGCCAATGGTCAACACCGCCTGACCGGGTTCGCGCACCCCGCAGCCAATCAGCATCGCCGCCTGGTCAGCCGCACCCGCCACCACCACCGGATGAATCGGTAGCCCTAAGTCGTGAGCAGCATCCGGTGTCAGATTAGCAAGGACGTATTCAGATTCAACCACATGTGGCAGAATACGCGGTTCAAACCCGTAAATTTGCAACAATTCGGTTGACCACTGGCGTTTTTGCACATCAAATAATAAGGTCGCGGAGGCATCACTCGGTTCGGTACATAGCACCCCTGTCAGTTTCCAGCGAATCCAATCTTTGGGCGTGAGGAGGGTATCAATGTTGGCAAAAATAGCGGGTTCGTGCTGTTTCATCCATAACAGGGAGGCGGCGGCAAATCCGGTCACTAACTGATTGTGGGCTAACTCTAGCCAATTTTTATAATTTTTCTGAAGTTCAATTTCAGCTTGGCTGCGTTGATCCATCCAGATAATGGCGGGACGCAGCACCTCTTCCTGCTTATCAAGGGCAACAAATCCGTGCATTTGCCCCGCCAGCCCAATCGCCCGAATCTGATGGGCGGCATAGCGGGCAACGGTTTGTACCACCGAAACAGTGGCTTTCCACCAATCATCGGGATTTTGTTCCGCCCATGTTGGCTGCGGACGTGAAATCGGGTAGGCTTGCTGCGCTACGCGGATAATCTCGCCCGCTTCGTTGACCAGCACCGCTTTGACACTTTGTGTCCCTAAATCAATGCCCAGATACATTATTTTCCCTGCCCTTTCAACATGATAAGATTACCGCGCCTATGAAAACAACGCTATTCACCACCACGATTTTGCTCCTGCTCCTGAGTTTGCTCTTGATTCCCAAACTGAATGACAAAAGTATCTGGGGGGATGAGGGTTGGTCAATTCGCTTTACCGACGGCGATTCGCTGCGCGATGTGTTCATTGAGCTTTCGCATGACCGCCATCCACCCCTCTATTTTTTTGTGCTGCATGGCTGGCGACAGATTGCCGGCGATGAAGAAATCGCGTTACGTCTGATGGCGGTCTTTGCGGCGCTGCTCACCGGCGCAATGCTGTATCGCTTGGGGAAAACCCTGTTCGGGGTGGAAGCAGGAATTTTTGCCCTGCTCCTATTTACCCTGCTGGATAAACAAATTGTGTTCTCGCAGGAAGTCCGTCACTACACATGGCTGATGTTTTTTGCGGTGTGGTCAAGTTGGGCGCTGGTCAAGTGGCTGAAAAACCCCCGTTTTCTGCGTGGGCTGATTTTGGTTGTGAGTGTGATTGGCGGGTTGTATACGCATAGTTTGTATATGCTGGTGCTGCTGGGGCAGATAATTTTTGCAGGGGTCATCATCACAACGGACGCGATGTATGGTCGCCCTGTAGGGACATCCCATCGGGTGTCCGCCACGCAAAAATTAATCAAACTCGGCAGTTTATATTTTTTGGCCTTCATCGCCTATCTACCCGGATTAGCCCTGTTTTATTATCAATATCTTCAACAGGGCAATATTTCACATACGATCCCGATAAATTGGGAGAGTGTGGAACTGCTTGCACCGGAATTTTTCGGCAAACCGATGGTCATGATGGTCGGGTTGCTGCTGCTGGGGTTGGCAAGTCCAATTTTGAAAAATAAGCAACATCGGCAAGCCGTATTCCTCCCATTTTTAGGCATTTTTACCCCCTTAGCCGTAATCGCGCTGGTCGAGGATGACGGATCAACCCTGCTGAATGACCGGAATATTTCAATGATTCTGCCCTTTATGGCGCTGCTGATGGGAATCGGTATCACCGCCTTTGACGGCTTCGGGCGGAAAGCCTTGATCATTTTTTTGCTGGTCAACGGGCTGCTTACCACCGATGTTGAATATACCGCCCCGCCATGGAAACCGATTGCTGAATATCTGGATGCCCACCAAGTTGACCAGCAGCCGATTCTGTATCAGGTGTACGGGGAAGCGGCAGCGATGAATTATCATTTGCGGGAGGATGTGGGAAAAGATATTCCGCTGGGGTCAATTTTTGATTTGCAGCACACCCCCAACGTCGATTTGTTGACCACCCTCCGCTTTGAAATTGTGGATGACGCAACAGGTTTCTGGTTAATTTATTGGGGCGAGGACTCACCACTTTTTACGGCCTTTCAAGAATGGGGTTATCAGCGTACCTACCACACCTATCTCCCGCATTTTGAAAATAAAATTTACCTGTACCGCTATGATTCCAATGGGCTGCTGGCAAAAAATGTAACGACTTTTGCTGATTCACTGGGGTTGCATCAGGTCTATATAGCCCCGGTGGTTGCTGCTGATGAAACTTTCTATGTACAGTTGTGGTGGAGCGCTCCACAGCTTTTGACGCAAGATTACACAGTGTCGGTTTTGGCACTGCGGGAAGATGGCACAGTGGCAGGTCAACATGACAGTTTTCCACAGGAAAATCAATTTCCAACCAGCCAATGGCAGCCGAATCAGTTGGTTTACGATGCACATCCCTTAAAATTACCCGCAGGTACCTATCAAATTGGGGTTAAGGTGTATACTCTGAGTGATGGGCGGATTTTACCGACCAGTAACGGTGAGGAATATCAAGTCGTGGGAACACTCAAGGTAGAATAACATGATGCGAAAAACACTTGTTTTGTGGATTGGACTACTCATTTTTGTGAGCGCTTGCTTACCAGAATCTGAATATGCGTCCTCGCCGCTAGACCGGAATGCAACGGTGGTTGCCCAAGCGACTGTCAATCAGCGTCAGACTTTTGAGGCGATTGGCACCCTGCAAGCCCTCCCGACTCAAACCCCGTCGGTGGTGCAATCGGCCATCACCACCACACGGTTAAACACCCCCACCCCGACTAACGCCTATGATTATGTGTTGTCGTCCCATGCACCCGGCGCGTGGCGGACTGCGTTTTTCACCCATGGCGAAGGCACACGGCAAACCCTTGAAACCTACACTGGCGAATTGGTGCTGATACAAACTTTTTCTACTATTTGCCAGCCCTGTGCGGAGCAAACCGGCGAAATCCGTGCCGCAATCGAAAATTTGAACACCTCCGGCAACCAACTGCATGGCACATTTCTCATCTTGAGCATTGACCCGGCTGACCTCCCCGAAGATGTCGCTGCGTATCAGGCAGCAAGTCAACCCGCGCTGATTGAGGGGCAAACATGGCAAACCGGAGTTGCATCCGTCGATTTAATCCGCAGCATTCGTGACACCTTTGGCGACACGCTGGTAGACCCCTATCGCGGCGGGTTGATTCTGATGGATAAAGACGGGTTAGGGCATGTGATAGCAATTAATTTGATGGATTACCGCCAGATTCGGGACGTGCTGCAATATTTTGACAATTACGGCACAGAGGAAGAATCATAGCATTGATTGATTTTGGGGCGGGTACAGCAAGCAATACCCGCCTTTACAGAAAATTCTGAATTTTAATCCACAAATTCCCCATAAACAGCCACATCGGTGATGCCCGTATTGCCACCAGTGGTATCCACAAGGTCAAAACGCAGCGTTTCCGCCTCAATTGCCACTTCAAATTCGTAGGGTTCGCTGGCATCGGGGACTTCAAAGGGGCCAAAAATTTCTCCTGTTTCGGTGGTCACGGTAAAAGCTAAAGTAATCGCTGAACCATCGGACATTGAACGCGACCAGAACGCTACAGATTCAATGCTGGCACGTCCGGCAAGCTGCACTTCGACCCATGCGTTGCTGCCATCCCCCGCCGATGACCATGCCGTGTTGGGATTGTCGTCAAAAGCGCTGGCTGCTCCCCACCGTTCATCCAGTTCCGCCCCGCCAAACGCGCTGCTGTACCCGATTATTTCCGCCCCCCGACCCGGTGAAGCCAGATTTTCCGATTCGCTGGTGTCTAAGGGAGGTGTAGTGAAACTCATCACCTCCGAAAGATAAATCACGCCGTCGGGGTCTGTGCCTTGTACGCGGAAATAATAGGTCGTTTCCGGTTCAAGCCCGGTTAAAAGCGGGCTGTGGTCGGTGTGTGCGCCACCATCCATGTCCATATCCACCGCCAACATGCCAAATTCTGGCGTTGTCCCGTAGACAATCGAACAGGCGACAGGAACCGTCGTGACAATCGGCAGCGTAGCCGAACCGTCATTGGCAAAATTGGTAACTTCTAAGGGTTGACCGTCCAGAATCGATTCAACGGAGCGAATATCAACATTTTCGATGGGCGCATCGTCCTGCGCGATGACCCCCCAATAGCCGATTAAACCTGCACCTAAAACCAACCATAGGAATTTTTTCATCATTTTACCTCCCCTGTATAGAATGACTGTGCAACAAAATCATTACGGAGAAATCATTTCGCATCAGGGTAGACTGGCTCAAAATACAGAAATGCTTGGTAGGCACGAAAGAGGCTGTCGGAGTGCTGCATCGCGGATTCCAGATTCCAATGAAAATCCACAAATTTACTGAGTTGCCCGTTGTAATCGGGGCCAACTTTGCTGGTGCTTTTGGGGTCTGGCACAATCGCTTCTCGGATTGAGCGCGATTCAGATTTCTGAGCAAGTGCCACAAGCATTTCTTTTGGCTTGGTGATTTCGTCTGGCTTGATCCGTGGAAAATAGTCAGCTTTTACCCGTAAAAATCGGCTCAACCCTTCACGGTCAGCCAGAAGCCAAGATTCAACCTCTCGCACCGCCACCCGCAGCAGCAAATTCGGATGTTTGCCACGCGGCAGCCAACGGTTGATTAACCCAATAGGACATTCATCATCATCCAAATCTACCAAGAAAAAATAGGGGTAGCCCTGCGCCGCTTGATTGTAGCCTTGAACAACTTTCTTTAAATTGGCTTTGCCCCCTTTTCTATCGCAGGCATCCACAGCATATCGGTTGGTATGTGCCAAGAGCTTTCTTAAAACATGCTCATCCAAAATACTTTCAACCAGCAGTCTTAATGAAATCATAGCAAGTCCAGCTGGTTAAATTCTTTTGGTTCAGTGAGGGGTAGCACGGCTTCCGCAACCGATAACCCCGCCTCTAACAACGCTTTTACATCTCGATACTCAGTAGCCAGATGAATTTCTGTACCTTCTTTGGTAGGAACAAGCAGAAGCGTTTCATGCCCACTTATCGCCTCATCAGAAAGTAAATCTGCGCTGTGGGTACTCACCATCACTTGCCTCACCTGCCAGTTTTTATTTTTACGATTTTCCCGATTTGCCCGATGAATAATGCCGGACAAACGACGTACAATCCCGCTATGGAGTGAAATTTCAGGCTCTTCCAACAAGAGCGTCCCATCCCCGTCTTCCAGAGACCACAACAAAGCGATTAACCGTAAAGTGCCATCGGAAAGTTGAGTTTCATCTTGGATTCCGACCTTAGGTCGCCAATGACTATAGCGAACCTGTAAATGAGGAACACCTCGATTATCTGGTACAAACTCTAGCTCATCTAATTGTGGCACAGCAGTTTTGAGTGTTTTAAGAATCCGATTTAATCGTAGTTGACGCAGTTTAGGTTGCATTTCAGCAACTTTCTCTAAAAATTGTCCCCCATAAAAATCGGGAACATTGGTATCTGATGACAAGTTGCCGTTACGAACAATTTGAGGAATGAGGTGTAGATAAGAAACTTTTGAGAAAAATTCCTGAATCTCTCGAAATTCCTGATTAAAATACACTTGTTCCAATGCGGTTTGAGTTAACCTCAGAGGGTCTTTTATATCATTCGCTTCAGGACGTTGTAAAATCGAGACATTACCATCAAACACTGTCTCTCGGATAATTTTAGGGATTCCTTTTTCCTGAGTAAAAGCAAGTTCATAACGCCATTTTTTATCATCCTTGTCGCTTAATTCAACAGATACCTCAACTCCTGCTGGCAAACGTGCAGCTAAGAAGCGGATTTTAGAGACACCGCCGCGTTCCTCACACGCATTTCGTAATCCCCCCCCCGGACGTGCCACATCCCGTAGAAACCGAAAGACATCTAAAAAATTCGATTTACCCGAAGCATTTGGCCCCACTAAAAAAACACGGTTGGGGAGGTCAATTTTCACATCTCTAAAATTTTTCCAGTTGGTCAGTTCCACACGGCTAAATCGCATAAGATGACATCTCCACGTTTGTCCTATACTATGATAAACGCAGCAGAGAGGCTAGACTATGGATTTTTCACGACGGGAATTTATGGCGATTGTAGCAGGGGGATGCGGGGCAGCGCTGGCCTGTGCGGGCGGTGGACTGGGTTTGGGCGGCCTGGCTTATTTTTTAAGCCAGCAGAAAGATGAACGCCCTGTCGTGGTTGTGACCAGCACCCCACCCGGTCAAGCCGTCGTCGTGACTCCCAATGAGCCGAGTGCGCCGTTGATTGTGGCGCGGGCAGATTGGGGAGCGCTTGCCCCCAACCATGAAGCGGACAATGAAAAGGGGTTTTACAGCCCGGACAATCCGCTGGGCTGGCGCGTCTATGACACCGATTTAAAGCAAATCTATACCACGCTTGTCCTGCATCATTCCGTCATTGACGAAGGGGATGATATTGAAAGCCTGCTGGAAATTCAAAATTTGCACCGCAACGACAGAAAATGGGCGGATGTGGGCTATCACTATCTGATTGGCAAAGGGGGGACAATTTACGAAGGCCGCCCGATCAATGTACGCGGGGCGCATGTGGCAGGTTACAACACAGGCAGTGCGGGGGTATGCTTTATTGGCAATTTCATGGAAAATTTACCGACTGACCCACAAATTGAGTCGGCACATCAACTCATTGCATGGCTGGCGGAAGCGCTCAACTTGAGCCATTTAGCCGCGCACCGTGCTTTTAACACGGATACCCTCTGCCCCGGTGATAATTTTATGCCTTATTTTGAAGAATTTGCCTTCAGACACACATTGACCATTGGCACAGAAGGCTATCTCGCACCGACCCCAACCCCCTCCGCGAATTTGTGCTGCTGTTGTCATGTATAAGCCCTCATGTTAAACTTTAGGTATTCTATTGGAGCAGTCGCATGGCGGATTCGCCCAAACCCCTCAACCCGCATTTACAAGCCGTCAGTGAAAGTATGATGCAGGGCTTAGGCCAACTTGCCGATTATTTTGGTTACAACCGTGTGATGGGTGAAATTTACGCCGCGCTGCTGCTCAGCCCGACCCCCTTAAGTCTGGATGAACTCAAAGAACGGGTCAAAAAATCCAAAGCCAGCGTGAGCATGAACACCCGCACGCTTGAATATATGGGCGCTGTCCGCGAAGTTTGGATTCGGGAGGACAACCCCAGCAACCGCAAATATTACGAGGCGGAAAGCGATTTCTGGAAAATTGTCGCTAAGATTCTGGGGGCGCGGGAAATGAAAGACCTTGAAACCGCCCTCAACGTGCTGGAACAAAATATGGGGCAGTTACGCGCTAGTTCCCATGAAATGAGTCCCGCTGAATGTGACCTTGCCGATTTGTATATTCAGCGCATGGACGAACTGTCGGAATTTTTCCGCTTCGCCAAATTGGTCTTGACCAGCATCCTCAAAAAAGGGCCAGAAATGGACATGAGCGAGGTCAAGCGGATTGATTTGGATTAGGACAACATGCACTCCCTCCACAAACGCTTAAGGAGGGAGTGCGAGAGACAAAAGCAAATTCACATATCAGCGACTCTGGCAGTCAGTCCAATCAACTGCTCACCCACTTCCTTAGAACGTCGTCCCATCCCGCACGAACAGGCCACTTCGACCCTTTCCCCGCGCAGATTTTCTATCGCCGTTAAAATCTGCTGATGTTCGGCATCGCTGCGTTTTTCATGGATAAAACCTGCGATAAACCGTACTCCATTGGGCAGCTTAGCATGTTTAAGAGGTGCATAAAAATTCACATCCACAGGGGGAGGGTCGGCAGCTTCGGCAAGCGGATAATGGACATAGAGCAGTTTATGCGTTGAAGGCCATTTTTCGACCAATTTGTTAGCGAAATGAACCATGCTGTCCAATGTACTGGCTTTAACCAGCGCTTCATTATTCAAATCGCCCAAGCAAAGGTGAATCCCCATAGTGGCGGGCGGATTAATTTCTTTGACCAACCCCAATACACTGTTGATGGGAATGTTGATTAAAAATTTGGGGACACGATAGGCCAAGGCAACTTCCGCCGGAATTTCTACCTGAATGATGACATCATCGCCCGCTATTTTGAGGATTTCATTGACTTCATAGGCCAGCCGTTTGTTAAACGCGCCACTGTAACGAAACGCATTGACGGGCGAAAGCATCCCGAAGGCAATCCCCAGCCCGGTAGGGACACCTACCTGAAATTTTAAATGGTGCAGCCCAGATTCTTCCCGCAAACGTTGGAAAATCGGGTAACTTTCACGGAAATATTCATGGTAGCGAAAATTCAGATGTTTGACCATTTCTTTGGGCGGATGTTTAGGACTTAGCCGTTCACCGGTCTCATAGCCGGTGGGGAAACCGCTTTTTCCCCGTACCGCTGGTTTGACCACATTCCAATTCTCTTTGTCTGCCGCGCAGAGGTCAATGGCTGCCTGCACCCACGCTGCCCGTTTACCTTTGGTATAGAGTTCAGTGACTTCGCCAATTTCACCATCCGGCAACGCATGGAGATATGCCCCCAATGTATTGAGCGCCTGCCCCATCGCTTGTTCTTCGTTGTCAAAGGGCATACTCCCCACTAGCAGCGCGTGTCTTTTTGGCATCTTTGTATCCTCATTGAATTTTCCTTTGGGTGCTATAGTAACGCATCCGTTAGAAATTTCATACAACATTAAGCCAAAATCAACCCTTAATTCGATAAAATTAATATTATTATTTACCTAGCTTTTTATAAATGGAGACTTTCAATGCGGATTTTAACCTGTGAACCAAACGTAGAAGTCATCGGGCAAGTGATGCTGGCTTTTGCTGCCAACATGCGGGCAGCGGAAATTCAACCTGTGTTAGAAAAACATGGCTTCACGGACATTAAACCGGATGAATGGTATCCTGCACCCCAATGGATGAAAGTCCTCAATGACATCATCCAACAAGCCGATTCCATGACCAACTTTGTCGCCATTGGCCTTAAAACCGCCGAATTCGTCCGCCTGCCCGAAGGGGAGGATTTATCGCTTGGCAAGGTCTTTGAAGCATGGGACAAAATTTATCAATTGCAACATCGTGGTGGGGATATTGGCTATGTCCGCACAGAAAAAATGGGTGACAAGCACTACAAGGCCAGTTGGAAACTCATCTACCCGGATGATATGGCTTACGGAGTAGGCTATGGGTTCGCCAAGAAATTTTTACAGGGGTATCAATTTACCCTGCAATACGACCCGAACGTGACCCGCTACGATTTGGGCGGGGAAGAAACTGTCCTGCATATCACATGGGAATAAATCAGCCGCAGGACTGATTCACGCATCGCGTAAGGTGAAAGACTAATTTTCCTTAGAGACCGTCTGAATATTATCTAACAGGGGCGGGAATCGGGGTATGTTTGCCTATTTAGGGGAACATGCAATACCCCTTGTCCCCGCCCCTACAAGCGAAAAATCCGAATTTCCAGACGATCTCTTATAGGCGGGTATTGCGATGCCTGCCCTTCAGCCATCCGGGTCTTTTTGCCCTAAAATTTCATATTCTTACGCAATTTATATCCTGTATCCGTTACACTACGATAGGCTCACTGGTCGAAGGTGGTTTTTGCGATGGCAGCACTATTAATTGCTGAGAAATATGAATTAAAACAACGGATTGGCGAAGGCGGGATGGGCGATGTCTACAAAGCGGTTGACCGCGATACCGGCAAACCCGTTGCCGTGAAGGTGCTGAAAAATGCCCTCACCTCAGACAAAACACTGCTCGAACGCTTTGCCCGCGAAGGCGAAGCGCTGCGCCAACTTAACCACCCCAACATTGTGCAAGTGTTGGCGACGGTTGAGGAAAATCATCAACATTATATTGTGATGGAATATGTGGGGGGTGGGTCACTCAAAGAACTCATCCACCAAGAGTCCCGTTTGCCCATCAAACAAACCCTTAGAATTGGCCTTGAACTGGCGGACGCACTTTCCCGCACACACCATCTCAAAATTGTGCATCGGGACATCAAACCCGCCAATATTTTGCTTGCAGACGATGGCACCCCCCGCCTGACCGATTTTGGCTTGGCACATCTGGAAGACGTACCCATTGTGACCGATACGGGCGCAACCCTTGGCACATTTGCCTATCTCAGCCCGGAAGCGGCAGAAGGACAAAAACTGGATGCCCGCACCGATATTTGGTCATTCGGCGTGGTGTTGTACGAAATGCTGGCGGGTCGTCGGCCTTTCCATGCTGACCATACCGCCCCCCTGTTGATTGAAATTTTGACCAAACCCGTCCCGGATATTTTAAATTTTCGTGGGGATATTCCGCGTGAACTGGCAGCATTGATCCACGCAATGCTACAAAAAGACCGTGACAAGCGTACTCTCAGCGCCCGTCAGATTGCCGCCGATTTAGAAGCCATTTTGCACGGCTATGAAAACCAATGGACACGCAGCATTACCCCGCCTGTCACATTGGACGAACCGACAAATGGGATGTCTGCCAGCAGCACCCCCCATGCCCCGCGTCATAATCTGCCGACACAAGCCACACAGTTTGTGGGGCGCGATGAGGAACTGGCCGAGATTCAACAGTTGATGGCCGAACCCGCTTGCCGATTAATCACCATTGTCGGGCCGGGTGGGATGGGCAAAACCCGTCTGTCGATTGAAGCGGCGCACAAACAGCTCCCCGCCTTTGCCAACGGAGTCTTTTTTGTACCACTCGCTCCCCTTACCAGTGCGGATGCCCTGCCCGCCGCCATTGCGGATGCTGTTGGATTCAGCTTTTTTGGGACAGACGACCCCAAGACGCAGTTAATGAATTTTCTCCGCGAAAAAGAACTGCTGCTGGTGATGGATAACTTTGAACACATCATCAGTGGGGCAACGCTGGTCGCTGATATTTTGCAGGTCGCGCCCCAAGTGAAAGTGTTAGCCACTTCGCGGGAAAGGTTGCGCTTACAAGGCGAATGGACACTGCACATTGACGGGTTAAAATTCCCGGATTATGCCACACCGGAAGAACTTTCCCAGTACAGCGCGATTCAACTGTTCATCCAGAGCGCCCGCCGCGTTCAGCCCGATTTTTCCATCACCGACGAAAACAAAAAATGTATGGTGCTGGTCAGTCAGATGGTCTATGGGATGCCCTTGGCGATTGAACTCGCCGCTACATGGCTGGAAGCGCTGAGTCTCAGTGAAATCGTCCAAGAAATCCGCCAGAATCTGGATTTTCTGGAAACCGATTTGCGCGATGTCCCCGAACGTCACCGCAGTATTCGCGCCGTTTTTGATTATTCATGGCGCTTGTTAAGCGACGATGAACAGGCGGTTTTCAAAAAATTCGCCGTCTTTCGGGGTGGGTTCACCCGTGAGGCCGCGCAGGAAATCGCCGGGGCATCGCTGCGAATCCTGACCAATCTGGTCAACAAATCATTGCTCAACCGGAGTGATTCAGGTCGCTACGAAGTCCATGAACTCCTGCGTCAATATGCCGAAGAACAACTTAAACCAGAAGCCAGCGCGGTCAAAGATGCTCACAGCCGCTATTATCTGGATTATTTAGCAGGTTTAGAATCACGGTTGTATTCCAGCGAATATCTCAAACTGATGGAACAAATTGACGCAGAAATGGACAATCTGCGGGCAGCGTGGGATTGGGCCATGACTCACCAGCACCTTGAGGCCATCGAAGGAGTCATGATGCGCTGGTACGAAATGCTTGAAACGCGCAGCATGTTCATGGAAGGGGTCAAAACATTCGCTGCGGCAGAAGAAAAACTGAACAATACTCGTCTTGCTAACCACATGCGGCTCCTCAAAACATGGTTCGAAATGCGCCTCTCCAATTTTTATGAAGCCTCCCAAGCTGGCACAGAATTGTTTGAGTTTTTCCAGCAACAAAATGATGTACTGATGGCAGGTTACACAGCCGGGATGCTGTGTTACGCGCTGATGTACTTGGGCGATTACGAAGAGGCCAAAACTTACGGGCATCAGTCCGTTGACCTGTACCTCAAAATGCCCGAAAAGCCCTATCTGATGGCAACCGCCTATGCGAATGTGGGCTATGTGTATTATCTGACCGGAGAATATGAAGAAGCCCGCCGTCTCATGGAGAAAAGCAAAGAAGTGGCGGAAAAACTGGGGACACATTTTGGCATGGGCTACGCCTACAACAATCTAGGCGAAATTATGCAAGCGATGGGCAGCGCTGAAGAAGCCTGCGAGTTATATTGCAAAGCGCATGACTCCTTCAAAAAAATTCGCAATCGGCGCGGGATGGCCTTCACCCTCAACAACATCGGCGGAGTGTATTATTTTATGGGCGAGTTGGAGATGGCCTACGACCATTACAGCCGCGCCTATGAACTCAACAAGGAAATTGGCGACCGAGCCGGCATCGGGCATTCCCTGAGCGCGATGGGCAACTGGCACACCGAACGCGGTGAATATGCCCAGGCCAAAGCCTATTTTGAGCAAAGCCTAGAAATTCGCCGCGAAATCTGCGACCAACGCGCCATTGCCGACTCGCTGACCGATATTGGCGAAACGCTGTTTACGATGGAACAGTACGAAGAAGCCAAAAAATATCATCTGGAAGGGCTGGAGATTCGCCGTGAAATTGGCGACCAGCGCGGCATGGCTTTTTCGCTGGCTTATGTCGGACGGGATATGTTTCAGGCGGGCAAATTTGACGAAGCCGAAGCCTATCTCAAAGAGTCGCTAGAACTCTCCCGTCAGATTGGTGTTGTCGGTGGGATTGCCCAAGCCTTGTTGTATCTGAGCGCCCTCAAAATCACCGTTGAAAAATTCGATGAAGCCCGTCACTATATTGATGCAGTTCAGCCCTATACCACATCCGCCAGCAATATCGCGTGGTGGCAGGCCATATATAACAGCCTGCGTGGATTAATTGAACTTGGCGAAGGCAACCTCGACTCTGCCGAGTCGCGCTTTTTGGAAGTCTCCCAGATTTGTATGCAAACAGACCGGTTAGGGGCAATGACTCTTGCTATCTGGGGCATCGCGCAAATTCAGCGCCAAAAGAATCCTGAGTGGGCAGTTGCACTTATCGCTCACCTGTTGAGCCGTAAATGGGCAGAAACCACCGTGTTGCTGCGTCCGCGTGTGCAGGCATTACAGGATGCCCTCCAAGCGGAACTTGCCCCGAACATTTTTAGTCGTGCCGTGGAACGGGGGCAATCTCTGACACCCCATGACATGACCTATGAAATTCTCGAAAGATATAATATCCAATGACATTCATTGACGAAGCAAAAATTCACATCAAAAGCGGCAAGGGGGGCAACGGCATGGTCACTTTTCGCCGCGAAAAATTTGTCCCACGTGGCGGCCCAAGCGGGGGAGATGGCGGCAAAGGCGGCGATATTGTGTTTGTCGCCAATCCCAAAATCAACACGCTGCAAAATTTCACCTACCAGCAACATTTTAAGGCAGAAGATGGCAAGCCGGGCGGGAGTTCCAACAAAACAGGCCCATCCGCCCCCGATTTAGAAATTGAAGTCCCCGTGGGGACGATTATCCGCGATGCTGAAACAGGCCGTGTGTATGCCGATCTTTCCCAGCCGGAACAGCGCGTCGTCCTGTTGCAGGGCGGGCGCGGTGGACGCGGCAACCAGCATTTTGCCACCAGTCGCAACCAAGCGCCGAGCTTCGGGGAAAAAGGCGAACCCGGACGCGAACTTGCGCTCAAGTTGGAATTGAAATTGCTAGCGGATGTGGGCTTGGTCGGGATGCCCAATGTCGGAAAATCCACCCTGCTTTCGGTCATCTCCAACGCCAAACCCAAAATTGCCAATTACCCCTTCACCACTCTCACCCCGAATCTGGGGGTAGTCACCATGGAATACCGTGATTTTGTCGCCGCCGATATTCCCGGCTTAATTGAAGGGGCAAGTCAGGGCGCAGGTTTAGGCCATGCCTTTTTGCGGCATATCCAGCGCACGCGGATTCTGGTTCATCTGCTGGATGGCACCGCCGAAAATCCGATGGCAGACTTTAACCAGATTAACGCCGAACTCGCCATTTTTGACGAACGTCTCAAAGAGCGTCCGCAGATTGTCGTGGTCAATAAAATGGATTTGCCAGAAGCCCAAGCCCGATGGCCTGAACTCCAGAAAAAGCTCACCCAAATGGGCTATGAAGTCATGGAGATTTCGGCAGCAACCCAGTTGAACACCCGCAAACTGACCCAGAAATTGTTCCAGAAATTAGACGAACTTCCCGGCAGAGAAGAAATTCTCATCGGCGAGGAAATTCCCCTGTATGAACTCAGCGATGATGTCATTTTCCATGTCGAAAAAGAAGATGAGCATGTGTTCCGCGTAACCGGCAAACAAATTGAACGTGCGGTTGCCATGACCTATTGGGAATTGGATGAAGCTGTCGCCCGTTTTCAGCGGATTCTCGAAACACTCGGTATTTCCGCCGCCCTGGAAAAAGCAGGCGTACAAAATGGCGATACCGTCATCATTGGCGAGGTCGAATTGGAATGGGGTGATTAACTTTCACCCCCATCATCTGGTTCAGGAATAACAAATGAAGGCGCAGAGCTTGCGACTTGCAAGATTTTATTTAACACATCTGTAATCTCAGGCTCAATTAAATCGCTAGGAATGTAATCCGCCAAACGGTAGTAATCCGATTTACGCATTTCATTGGGCAAACCGAGCCGTTGATAGAAATCGTCAAATAAGGGATCAAGAAAGTCATCACTCATTTTGGTGTTTACCCACCATACATGGTTACGGTTATTAAGCGCAATGGGTGGAATATATTGCTCAATGAGTTCACGCATCAATTCAGCCCGCTTTTGCCCTTCTGCCATTCCAAATAAATCATCAGGCTGTCCAGATTGGGCAAAAGCAAGGAGAACTTCAGGAAAAGCAATATAATTTTCGAGTTCACGGCGCTGCCACATGATTTGTGCAATGCCTTCGACCTCTCGCAAGCCTCTTTCCAAACGATCAAACAGTGCAATTCCTGCTAAAGTGGGGAACGCTTCGCGCAAAGAGAAAAAATGTTCATGGGCTTTCGGGGGTTGATTTGCCACATAGTGAACAAATGGACGTTGTAAAACTTCTTGGGCAGGATGGTTTAAAATTCTGACAAGTGCCTGTAAAATCGCTAAATCTGTTGAGCCTTCCAGATAAAATACCCATCCTGTTTGTTCAGCTTGGTAATAATGGTCAAATCCATAATTCGCTAAGGCTTTGAAAATATGAGATTCTTTTCTCATGCGGTGCGGCTGACCAATGAACGCCACAACCAAATCTTTTTGGGCAGCTTCATTCAAGATAATTTCGGAATGAGTGGCTATCAAAATTTGATTGCCTTGACTCACCGAGACATCCACAAATGTCTGATAAATCTGACGTTGACGTAAAATTTCAAGATGAGCATCGGGTTCATCTAACAGCAGCACCGTATTAGGATTGACATACAAATAAGCCAATAAAAGCAATGTCTGGCGAAAGCCTTGCCCCGATGCCGTTAAATCCAAATGTACCCCATTGGCTTCTTCGTAACTCAGTGACAAAGTACCTGTCTCAGAATTATAATCTGGTTCAAGTAAACTTACACCAAACAGGCTTTGCATTTTATTTTTTAACAGTCCCCAGTTTGAAGGAGCGTCCGTATAGACGCGATAGCATAAGTTTCTTAACACATCTGCCGTTCGCCCTTCACCAATCCGACGGTCAATCGAGCCGGGTTGAAGCAAATCCTCTTGCGAAATCAAACCAGACATGGGGGGTAAAAAAGCAATTTTTGTGTCGCGTGCGCCTTGTGGCACACGATAAGGAGAATCATTTTCTTCTTTCTGCACAATCGGGCGACAGCGAATATTTTCAGGATCAACCGACTCAAATTCCATTCCACATGACCACATTTCATTATCGAAGATACCATTCACGATAATTTCAATGCGGATATATTGATTCACCTTACGAACACGCATCTCACGCCAAAGGGCATAGCTACTCAACATAGGGATATTCACTAATTCCCGTCGGTTAATCGTCACCCCAGTCTTTTTTGTGGCTTTCCCTTGCTCACGTCTTTCAACCCATTTACGAATCCCAATTGACCACAACGCCAACGCCTGCAAAGCACTCGTTTTACCCGAATTATTTGGCCCGATAAAAACGACAGGGTTGCCTAATTCGATTTCAGCTTCCATGAAGCGTTTAAAGCGCCGTAAGGTGATGCTTGTCAACATTGCCACTACCCTTTTCAAATTTGTAATTCAGGCCAAATATCATCATAATTTTGCAAAACAACAAAGGTGTTTTCTATGATTCAGAAGGTTCTACTTCTAACACTTATTTTAACACTTGTAAACGCTGTGCTTGCTCAAGAGGACTCCGCCGAAAGCCTCAGCATTTCTCACGGGCCGATCAGTGGCGAAGTCAGCGCAAGTTCAGCAGTCATATGGGCGCGGGGTGGTCAAGCGGGTAAATTAACCTTTGAACTCGCCGCCGATGAAAATTTTGAAGACTCGGCGGTTGGGGAAGTGCTGGTGGATGAAGCCACCGATTTTACAGGCGAAACCACCTTCAGCGATTTAGCTCCCGCCACCCAATATTTTTACCGCGTGATGCTGGAAGCCGATGGCAAGGTCAGTGAAGCCAAGCAGGGGACATTCACCACCGCCCCCACCAGTGACAGCGAATCGGCCTTCCGGTTTCAATTCGGAGCCTGTCTGGGCGGGCAGGGTTACTGCCGCGAACCCGAAGTTGGCTGGCGCATTTTTGACACCATGCTCGCGCAAACACCGGACTTTTTCCTGTTCACGGGCGATACCGTCTACGTAGACAGCGCCTGTCCGGTGGATGAAGGGCAAAATGTTCCCGGCGCAGAAGAAAAAGCGAATGACCTCGCCTCTTTCCGTAGTCGCTACCGCTACCATCTCGAAGATTTAAGCTACGGCAATTTCCTCGCCAATGTGCCTGTCTACGTGACATGGGACGACCATGAAATTCTGGATAATTTTGGCGGGGTGGAAATGCTCCAAGAAAATCCAGATATGTTTAACGAAGGGCGACAGGCATTTTTTGAATATTGGCCTATTCAAGGTAGCGACTCCGACCCCTTCCAGCTATATCGCCAGTTCAACTACGGCGCACATGCCGATTTTTTTGTGCTGGATACCCGTTCCTACCGCGACCTCTTGGTCAATTGGGATCCTAGCCCGCGCACGCTTCAGCATAAAACCATGCTCGGTGAAGCCCAGTTCACATGGCTCAAAGAGTCCTTGCTCAATTCGGAGTCTACATGGAAATTCATCGTCAGTAGCGTCCCCTTGGCCTACCCCACTGGATTCCCCCAACCCGAAGTGGATGGGCGTGATGGCTGGGCAGACGGGCCTGACCGTTCTGGCTATGAAAATGAGTTGATGGAACTCCTGTTTTTCATTGAGGCCAATGATGTGGAAAATGTTGTGTTCCTCACGGGCGATACCCACTGGCCTTATGCGGTCAGTTTTGATCCCGATGGTAACGGCGAAGCCAATGTCTACGAATTTAGTAACAGCCCCTTGAGTGCTATTCCGCTTGCTCCGGGCAACCCCGATTTAACCTTCAACCCAACCGTGTTATACGCCGAAGGAGAATTTCAGGGTGGGTTGTTCAATTTCGGCGAAATTGACGTAGCCGAAGATGGCGCACTCACCTACCGCACGCTGGATATTGACGGCGCGGTGCGGTTTGAAGTCACCCTGCAACCCCAATAACCACGAAATATAGATGGCTGGGCGGGTCGATGGCCCGTCCCACCTTTTCTCATCAGCCCAATTCGCCAAGTTTTAACCCAACTTTAAATTAAAAATTAACCTGTGCTAAACTTTTCTTATCAATTCTATGATATAAGTGGTACAACATAAGATTTATAATGCACCTTGCTCATTTGTGAGTCAGTCCGCCTTCAACCGGGCTGATTTTTTTTCTTTCCCCAAAATTTGCGCTATATTTAACCTCGATTTTCCCTAAATTTAGCTTTAGCAGGGAAAATAGTATTCTGTTCAACGAAGGAGCTACTAATGCGTAAGTTTAGTTTATTGCTGCTCGTGAGTTTGCTGGTGCTTTCACTCGCCGTAAATATCAGCGCTCAAGATGAAGAAACCTTTGCCCTGACGATTATTCATACCAACGATACCCACGCTGCCCATGCTGCGGGAAGTTCAGGCAATGGCGGGGTCGCACTTTTGGCATCGGTTATCAACCAGATTCGCGCCGAAGCCCCCAACAACCTGCTTATTGATGCTGGGGATCGCTTCACCGGAACGCTGTATCACACCGTGTATCTGGGACAAGACCAGGTAGAAATTATGAACGCGCTTGGCTACGATGTGATGACACTGGGCAACCATGAATTTGATAACGGTGAAGAAATTCTCATAGACTTTTTGGATGGCTTGGAATTCCCGATTGTCAGCGCCAACATTGACGTAAGCGCTTCCGGCTTGAACGGTTTGGTTGTGCCGTCGGTAGTGCTGGATGCGGGCGGTCAACAAATTGGTGTGATTGGTCTGACAACTGCCGACACCATTGAAATTTCCTCCCCCAGCGATACCCTCGTTTGGCGCGATGATTACAGTGCAGTCGTTGCTGAACAAGTTGCCGCCCTCACCGAACAAGGTGTCAACAAAATCATCGTCGTTGCCCATGTTGGGATTGCGGATTTTGAGGCGATTCTGCCCGAATTGGTTGGGGTGGATGTGGTCGTAGATGGTCACAGCCACACCCTGTTGAGCAATACCTACGCTGCTGCTTCCCGCGAATATCCGATTGAAGCTGAAACCAGCGCCGCCGAACCCATTCTATACGTGCAAGCCGGCGCAAGCACCCAATTTGTGGGTCGTTTGGATGTCGAATTTGATGCGGCGGGTTTGCTGGTCGATTGGGGTGGGGACACCATTCAACTTTCCCGCTACATTACCCCCGATGCCGCGGCTGCGGGCATTATCGAAGAACTCTCCGGCCCTGTGACCGCCCTTTCAGAAGAACCACTGGGTGCAACAGCGGATGTTTTGCTGGTTGGGGATCGCAGCATCTGCCGTGTGCAGGAATGTAATCTCGGGAACTTACTTGCCGATGCCATGCGTGCCGAAACAGGCGCTCAAATCGCCATCATGAACGCAGGCGGTATTCGGGCGAACATTGAACCCGGCGACATCACCTTCGGCGAAGTCCTGACCGTTCACCCCTTCGGCAACACCATTGCGACCTTTGAAGCGACTGGCGCGGACATCGTGGCAGCGCTCGAAAATGGTGTCGGTGGTGTGGCCGTTGAAAATGGCGTGGTCGTGCGCGATGGTGCGCCCGGACGTTTCCCGCAGGTGTCCGGTATCCGCTACACCTTCAACCCCACCCTCGAAGCGGGTAGCCGCATTGTGAGCGTGGAAGTGGCACAGGAAGATGGTTCATTTGCAGCCATTGACCCCGCCGCCATCTATACCGTGGTGAGCAACAACTTTGTTCGTAACGGTGGTGATGGCTATGTTGTCTTTGCAGAAAATGCGATTAACCCCTATGACTTTGGGCGTTTGGACTATGAAGTGCTGTCCGATTTCTTGGTTGCCAACAGCCCCGTCACTTACGATGTTGAAGGCCGCATTACCGTTGAAGGCGCTCAATATCCCGAATAGCTAGAAACACCTTGCTCAAGAGTGGTCAGCCCGATACAACGTCGGGCTGATTTTTTTTGTGGGGTAAAAATGCGGTTAATTCCATGTGCATCATTTTGAGAATCACCCCTGTGGGCAATCCAGTCATCAACAAATAAGGCCAGAAGGGTTGACGACCCTCTATCAGCGCCGACCCCATCCCCAGAATCGTCATTACCAGCGAGGCCAGCAAAAACATCGTCCCCAGCGCCAGTGTGCTGCGAAGACGCGGCGGCAATTGTACAAACGTGATAATAATTACCGCCGTCATCGGAGGAATCAAAACGAGGAGCATCACCAGCGCACGAAACACCATAGTCAGATTGTAGCGCGATTCAAAAACTCGTAGAAAAAATCCTGTATAATACCCAAAAGTTGAAGGACTCTTGGTTATGACTGTGGCTGAAATTTTGGAGCAAGCCAAACAATTATCCCCCCAACAACGCCATGAATTGGTCGAGCAATTGCAGGCAATGGAAATCTTGATCCCGGAGGCTCAAACCTTCCAAGAACATTGGGGGAAAAATCTGCTGAAATTGCTGGATGAACTAGAACCAATCGAGTTAATCTACCCTGAAATTGAAGATCCGGTGGAATGGGTCAAAAAAATTCGGGAAGAAGAACAGCG
Source organism: uncultured Anaerolineae bacterium (assembly GCA_964639245.1). Taxonomy (GTDB): domain Bacteria; phylum Chloroflexota; class Anaerolineae; order Aggregatilineales; family J027; genus SB15. The sequence goes on along the minus strand of CAZXCU010000002.1, from coordinate 191,088 downwards.
TAAAAGACTAGGAGATTGGGGAGAAGAGGAGTGACTGTTGCAATCGTAGATACAACTGTTATTATTCATCTTTATCGTCGTTATGCCCCTGCGCTAACGTGGTATACTTCGATTTCTCAACTACTCAGCATGACTCCAATTTCTTGGTTAGAAGTCATGTATGGTGCAGGTAGCAAGACCAAACAGGTCGCTTGCAAAATGCTCCTTAGCCAATTTATTTTGATTTACCTTACTCATAATGACCAGATATGGGCAATGCAGCAAATGGAAAACTACCGTCTTAGTCATGGAGTAGCAAAAGATGATTGTTTAATCGCAGCCATTGCTCATCGGCTACAAGTGCCATTGTATACACACAATGTAAAAGATATGAAACCAATGATTGGCAATTTGGCTGTAAAACCTTATGTCTAACGCTCAAATTTTTTATCCCGTGAAAGGAGCGTAGTGAATCCCATCACCCCCACCGCCAAAAACACCAGAATCAACGCTGCCCGAATCGCCGCTTGCAAATCATATTCAATTAAATAATACACCAACAGAGGCATAGTACGGGTTTCGCCCGCCAAACTGCCCGCAAAAATAATCGTTGCGCCAAATTCGCCCAACGCCCGCGCCCAACTCAGCAGCAAGCCACTCACCAGCGCCCGACTCGCCAAGGGGACAGTCACAAAGATAAAAACCCCTAGTTGAGATGCGCCATCCACCGCCGCCGCTTCTTCAATTTCAGGGTTGATGGTCGAAAAACCCACCTGCGCCGAGCGGGTATAAAAAGGCAGTGCCACGAAGGTTTGTGCCAGCACCACCCCCGCCGTTGAAAATGCCAGTTGCAGATGAAAGTCCGCCAGCACCCCGCCCAACAGTCCGCGTTTGCCAAAGGTGACCAGCAACCCCAACCCCGCCACCGCCGGCGGCAGCACAATCGGCAGTTCAATCAGCACATTGACGGCGCGTTTGCCCCGAAATTGCCAGCGCGACAGGAGATAGGCCAGTGGAGTCCCGGTCAGGACAATGACGCACAGGCTTACAAAGGTTGTCCAGAGGCTTAAAAGAAGCGCCTCCCCCACCCCTTCCCCAAAATCCCACGCCGGATGTTGTACACTTCGCCAGACCAACCCACCAATCGGCAGCACAATCAGCAGCAGCGCCCCGCCCGCCAACCCGACGACCATCCCCCACCCAAATTTATTCATAAACAGGCAAAAATCCCCATTTTTTCAGAATCGCCTGTCCATCCTCGGACAGCGCAAATTCCACGAACGCCCGCCCCGACTCACTGACCGCCCCGATATAAAGCTGGGTGATGACCTGATATTCGGTTGGAATTTCAATTACCCGCACCTCATCTTGAATGTCCTCTGTCACATCAGTCCGGTAAGCAAATCCTGCATCCGCCTCGCCCAATCCAATTTTTAGAACCGCCTGCCGGACATTCGTTTCTTCCGAAATCACATGCTTCATCACGCGAGCTTGAAAATCGTCCCCAAAGGCCGCATTCAAGGCTGCCAACAGGCTGTCGGTGTAGACCCGAATCGGCACTTCGGGCGATGCCAGCACCAGACTCACCCCCTCCCGCGTCAAATCTTCCAGCGTTTGAATCGAACTGTCTCGATACACCAGCAGCACCAGTTCATTTTCTGCTAGCAAATCCGGTTCATCTTGTAATTCCACCTGTTCCATCTGGGCAAGATTGGCGCTGGCAAACACGTCCGCCGTTGCCCCTTCGTTGAGTTGAGTCGCCAAGGCACTCGACGCACCAAAATTCAACCGCACTTCGACATCTTCATATTTTTTTTCGTAGGCGGTTTTCATCTCCTCCAACGCATCTGTCAGGGAAGACGCAGCAAAAATCGTCAATGTTTTTTTGGACTCCGCCTCCCCACCACAAGCCGAAAGCAGCAGCACAACACACAGGAGGGTCAAAATTTTACTCGTCATCGTGTTCCTCTAAAGGGTGTAATTCACAGCGCGTAATCCATTGCAAAATCGCGTCAAGCTGCGCGAGGTGCAGTTCCACCGCCAGATAGCCAATGCCGGGTTCAGCATTTTCGCGTTCATCCAACAGGGATTGGCGCTCCTGCTGACACATATTTTTTTGAGTCCGCACAATGCGTTGTGTAGGTAAATTTAACAGGCGTGCCACATACAGCCGACTCAAAAATTCGACCCGCACCCGCCGCACACTGGCAGAGGGAGTCGCCGTATATAACCATTGTTCAAACTGCTGTTTGCCCGCCGCTGTCACTTGATATTCAGTACGCGGCGGGGCATCGTCGGAGTGAATTTCACGCCCGATGACCCACTCGTTTTTCTCCAAACGCTTGAGGACGTTATACAGTTGGCTGGTGCTGAGATTCCAGACCTTGCCCAATGCGGCGGGATGGCGGAAATGTTCGAGCAACTGATAGCCATGACACGCTTCCGCCGCTAGGATACCAAGCAGCACTTCATCGGGGGTGAGGGAACTCATATACTTCTATTCTATCGTGGAATAGCCTAGATGCAAGATTTTTGATATGCTGTTTTCAATTTAGGATGAGACTTCTATGCAAATTCGACACGATAGAGAAGGTGATGTCATTAAAATTACGCTCAATGACCGCCAGCAGACACACGGCAAAATGGTATTGCCTGATGTTATTTTGCGCTTGGATGAAAATAACCGAATCGTCGCTATCGAAATTTTAAGCGCGTCCGAAAATATCCCGCAACCAGAAATTTCTGATTACACCGACATCACCCATCCCCGATTTGAGGAAAAAATTGCCAGCAAAACAGGCGATTAATCAGCGTTTGCGGCGGGAAAGCTGGTTCACAAACGAATCCCATTCGGCTTGATTTTCGGCATCGCTGGCAGCCTGTTTCTGCTGGTAGGCTTCAAATTCACGCATCAACTTATCTTCTTTTTGCCGTTGAAAGACCAGTGCTTTGGCTTCGGCGGCTTGTTGGGCGGCTGAAATTTTCTTTTTGGGATTGAGCAGGTCTTGGGTAAACGCCTGCCACGCCGCCACATCCGACTCCGCTAAGGGTATCGGTTCCGTTTTGGGATAGTCGTGTTTCGTCCGGGCAGGTTGGAGATCGCTTGCCTTTTTGGGGTCTAAAATCTGGCGTTTGAACAGTTCCCACACCCGCAAATCTTCCCGCGCTTTGACAGCCTGTTCTGCTGCTTCTTTTTCCAAACGCTGACGACGCGCTTCCATTTGACGGATGATTTTGTCGCAAACCGTATCAATCCGTTTTTTCAGCCAGTCAATCTGCTGCTGAAAAATGAGCAGGCGTTGTTCTTCCAATTCCTGTTCGGTTTCCATACGCTGACGCTCCACGATTTCGGCGATTCGCGCTTCGGCCTCTTCGCGTTCTTGGCGTTTTTTATCCAAACGCGCCCGCATGGTATCGGCTTCCTGAGAGAGCTTTTTAAGCCATTCCAACCATTCGGTCAGTTCTTCGACTTCAGCTTCAATTTCGGCGGGGGGATGGGTTAAATCAAGCTGGTTAATCAGCCCTACGTTGTCCCACCAATGCTGCGGTTGTGCCATGCGACTGCTCCTAAAAGACAGACAAGGGGCTTACACGCCCCCTGTTTAAACCACTTTTAGAATCTACACAATTTGTTGAGAGGGGTCAACTACTCCACCCCTGCCATGACCCGTCCCGCCGCGAGCATTTCATCCACGCTTTGCTGGCTTGTCCCTTCGGAATACACGCGCAGCACGGGTTCTGTCCCGCTAGGCCGAATCAACAACCAGCTTTCATCCGCCAGCACAAATTTAATCCCATCGGTGGTTTGTACATCCCGCACCGTCTGGCCTGCCATGGTTGCAGGGGCGCTGTCCGCCAATTTTTTGACCATCTCTTTTTTGGAAACGGGTTGCTTGAGGTGAATATCAGTCCGGCGGTACACATGCGGGCCAAAATCTTTCTGCAAATCGGCGATAATTTCATGCAGTGGCGCACGATACGCCCCCATGACTTCCAAGAGTACCAAGCCCATCAGCACACCATCGCCTTCGGGAATATGCCCCTTGATGCTGATGCCCCCGCTTTCTTCCCCGCCAATCAGCACATCACCGTTAATCATCAAATCGGCAATGTGGTTGAAGCCGACGGGTGTTTCGACAATATCGAGGCCATATTTGTTACAAATCCGATTCAGCATGGCGGTGGTGGAAACAGTTTTCACGACGCTGCCCTTCATCCCGCGTTTTTCGACTAGATAGCGCAGCGCTAAGGCCATCACAACATGCGGGCTGACAAATTCGCCATTGCCATCCATTGCACCAATCCGGTCTGCATCCCCATCGGTTGCCAACCCGACATCGGCATGATTTCGCCGGATCGTCGCCGAAAGCAAATTCAAATAGGGCATAATCGGTTCAGGATGAATCCCCTGAAAACCCGGATTCATATACCCGCGAATTTCTTCTACATCGCAGCGAGTCCGGGCTAAAATCGCCTGGAAAATGCCGCGCCCCGAACCAAACATCGGGTCGGCAATCACCCGCGCTTCACTCTGCGAAATCACATCCATATCCAGCAGATGTTGCAAATGTTCAAAATACAGCCACGCCGGGTCAAACCGCACAATCAGGTCTTTTTTCAGCGCTTCTTCGTAATCCATCACCTGTGGGGCTTTGCCACTTTGCAGCAATTTGGCGAGATACCCTTCGACTTTTTTACAATCCTCAGGCGAAGCGGAACAGCCATTTGCCGCTTTGAGTTTAAAGCCGTTATAACGCGGGGGATTGTGGCTGGCGGTGATCATCACCCCGGCGGTTGCGCCCTTCGCCACGACGTTATAAGACACGGCGGGAGTCGGCGAATCGGCACGGGTCAGCAGCACACGAATCCCGTTGGCAGCCATCACAGCCGAAACAGCCATTGCAAAACGATCCGACAAGAAGCGCGTATCATACCCCACAACAACCAAGGGATCATCACTGGTACGTAGTTCTTCATTAATATAATCAGCAGTGGCTTGACTGACCAACCGCACATTTTCAAACGTAAATTCATCGGCGATAACCGCCCGCCATCCGTCAGTTCCAAATGAAATAGCCATTGATTTTCCTCTTAACAGAAAGGTTAGCCATTAAGCATTATAGCGGGTTTTCAGCAGAGTGGAATTTTTTTCAGTAATTTTTAGGACTCGTCATCACAGGGATGAACAGCCACCTGTTTTAACCAGCGCAGCGCCTCGTCTTGGGTCGCAAAAATGTTGCGCTGGCGTGTGTTTTTGTTGACAGATTTCATCAGATACAATCGCAGACGGTGCGCTTCTAACGAACTGGGCAAAAGAATCGCCGTGCGCCCGGACAATTCCGGGTAGATATTCGTCAAAAGCTGCCCTTGATGCCCAAAATAGGGGGTCAGCGCCATGTTGGGCGAAGAATAATCCTGCAAAATTAACGAAGGGCGCTGTTCATCCAAACACTGCCGCATATACGCCTGACACGCTTCATACCATACATCCAGCGTTTTGCGTGTCATATTAGTCAGACGAAAAATCACAATTTGTCCATCACAATCATACGCTCGCAGCAACCCCTCAGCGAGTTGTTCCATTGTTCTTTCCCTCTAAATTTCATCTATTCTACCCTTAAATATCCCATTACTAAAATTTTCTAACTTTAGAACGTTTGTTTTCACACGATTTTAAGGTTATACTTTTCTTAAAAATGTGAGGAAAACCATGCCGCAATATCTGTATAAAATTCAACCCAGCCGCCTAGCGATGCTGATCGAATCCACCCCGGAAGAAGATGCCATCGTCAGCGAACATTTCAACTATCTCAAGACACTGCTGGCGCAGGGAGTCCTCACACTGGCAGGCCGCACCCTGAACACGGATGACACCTCTTTCGGCATTGCCATTTTTGAGGCCGACGACGACGATGCAGCCAGAGCCATCATGCTCAATGACCCGGCTGTCCAAAAAGGCGTGATGCAGGCGGAACTTTTCCCCTATCGCATCGCCCTGCTAAAATCAGGTTCATGAAAACACCTGTGAACCGAGAAAGTCTACGACTCCAGCGGGTTCTGCAAGTGGTTGCCGATACCACCCCCAAACCCCTTGCGGAATTAAGAATATTAGACTTGGCCTGCTATCATGGCGATTTCGGGTTGGAATTTGCCCGTCGTGGCGCAACCGTCATTGCCACCGAAGGCCGTGCCGCCAACCTTGAAAAAGCCGAAGCCGCCAAACAAGCCCTGAATCTGACCAACATCCAATTTTTTCAGGACGATATCCGTCATCTCAGCAAGGAAAAATATGGCACATTTGATGTCGTGCTGTGTTTGGGGATTCTTTACCATCTGGATACACCAGAAGTTTTTCACTTTTTAGAACAGATTTATGAGGTGTGTGGTGGGTTTGTGGTGATTGACACCCACGTCAGCCCGTTTCCGATTGAGGCACGAGCATATAACGGCAAAACCTATTGGGGCCGCGTTTTTCTGGAACATGTACCCGAAAGTTCGCCTGACGAAAAAATGCAAAAGGTGTATCAATCGCTGGATAACCCGCAAAGTTTCTGGCTGACCCGTGCCTCGCTGTACAATGCCCTCGCGGAAGTGGGTTTCACCTCGGCGTATGAATGTGGCTTTCCGACCTCTGATGATGGACTCACCAACCGCGCTGTTGTGGTAGCCTTCAAAGGTCAGCGCCAACAACTTCTTTCCTATGAGTCGCCGGCTGCTACCCCTGTCCGCGAGGTGGATGGCCTGCCCTTGCTGCTGTATCGCCTCTATCGCCGCACCTTACGCCCCTTACGGGCATTTTTCCTACAGGCTGTCCTACGCCGCAAAAATGATGAGACTGAGTTCGGTTTTTGGGGAAGGTTTCCGTAAATGGATCTACAGGAAAGACTTTACACCATTGAAGAATATTTAGCGATTACTCGTTTACCGGCAAATGAAAACAAACGGTTGGAACTTGTGGATGGCAGGATTGTTGAAAAAGGAAAATCTGAGCGTAGGTCTCCTTCTGACCGCATAAACACGGTTATCGCAGCGATTATTCTTGCTTTCTTGAATGTGCATGTCCTGTCTAAAAATATCGGTTATGTGAGTGGGGCGGATGGGGGTTATCATTTGGGCGGAGGGAAAGTTCGTTTGCCTGATGTGGCGTATATCACGAAACAACGGGCGCAAGGCTTGGTGGGGAATGCGTTTCCAGTCGCACCCAATTTAGCGGTTGAGGTCATTTCGGACAGCGAAACCGCCAAAAGTGTCCGTCAAAAAGTCCACGATTATTTAGAAGCGGGAACACAGGTTGTCTGGACAGTCTACCCTGAGGATAAATTGGTGGAGGTACACCGTTTGAACGACGCGGGAACACTCCTCACCGATACTTACCGCGTGGGCGATACAATGACAGGTGGGAACGTGTTACCCGATTTTGCAGTAGCCGTTCGAGCCATTTTTCCAGAGGAATAGATATGGAACGCGAACTTTACCAAAAAATAGTCTTCTATATCGAACGAGATGTCAAAGGTGGTTTTGAAACAAAGCAACAAATCATTGATGCAACTGTCGGGAATATAAGTAATATCTACCAAGATGATAACCTTGAAGCAATCGTAAAACGCATCACCATTGAAAAGCTAAATTCTCATTATGATGAGCAATCTACTTGGGACTACCCTACTGATTGTGACAAATTAGATCAAGCCTTTGCTGAACTCGAAAGTTCAGGAATTTTAGCCCGCCAGCATTATTATTGTTGTGGCACTTGTGGTTATTGCGCTTTAGAAAGCGAATTAAAAGAAAATAAAAAAGCGCGGGGTGGCACTTTTTATCATGAACAAGATACCTAAGCCGTTGCGCTTGGCAGCAATCTCTATCTCGGCTACTGCTCAGTGGAAGGAACAAACGAAGCCGACATTAAAATTGGACATGAAGTGGTCGCTGTTTTAGAACGACATGGCTTACAAACCCAATGGAATGGGGATATTCGCTGGCGAATTGGAGTCATTAATTTGGATTGGAAAAAACGGCGAGACAACCCCGCACAAAATTTTCAAAAACCCCTTTTTTAGCTATCAGCAGCCAGCCGGAAAAAAGCTGACTGCTGAACGCTGATTTCCTGAACGCTATTTCGCCGCAGCGTACAATTCCGCCACTTTCGCCCAATTGACCACATTCCAGAACGCGGCAATGTAATCGGGACGGCGATTCTGATAATTCAGATAGTAGGCATGTTCCCACACATCCAAGCCCAGAATCGGCGTTTTGCCTTCCATGTACGGGCTGTCCTGATTGGCGGTGGAATAGACTTCCACTTTCCCACTGTTGACCACCAGCCACGCCCATCCCGAACCAAACCGCTTGGTCGCAGCATCCGCGAATTGTTTTTTAAATTCATCGAAACTACCAAACGCGCTGTTGATGGCTTCCGCCAGTTCACCCGTGGGTTCACCGCCACCATTGGGACTCAACGTCACCCAGAACAAACTGTGGTTGGCGTGACCACCCCCATTATTTTGAACGGCGGTGCGTTTGTCGGCGGGAACTTCGTTAATACTCCGCAGCAAATCTTCCACGCTCATATTTTCAAATGGGGTTCCCGCCAGCGCCGCGTTGACATTGGTGACATAGGCGTTGTGGTGTTTGCCGTGATGAATTTCCATCGTCTTGGCATCAATATGGGGTTCAAGCGCATTGTGGGCATACGGCAAATCAGGTAATGTAAAGGCCATTGTGTTCTCCTTCGTGGATTTTCGGTAGCATAGTAACGTACTTAGTAGGAACTATAACCTGTCCAATGGAACAGGCCAACTAATTCTAACGGAGATTTTATCTTGAAGAATGCTTATTTCGCGCTGGCGGTGGGGGTGCTGGCGGCTTCCAGCGCCGCGATTTTAGTTCGCATGGCACAGGATGAAAAAGTGCCATCGCTGGTAATTGCAGCAGGCAGACTCATCATCGCCACGCTGATTTTATCCCCCTTCGCGCTTAAAAATCATCAACCCGAATTGCAGCGCCTCACCGCCACCGAATGGGGCTTATGCGGATTGGCAGGCGTTTTTCTAGGACTCCACTTTGCTACGTGGATTTCATCCCTTGAATATACCTCTGTTGTGACCAGTGTTGTTTTAGTCACCACCAACCCCCTATTTGTCGCCCTTTTATCTTTTCCCCTTCTGGGCGAACGAGTCCAGAGCAAAGTGATTATGGGCATTGTGATTGCTTTTGTCGGCAGCATCATCGTGGCAATGAGTGGCGATTCCGGCGAAGCGCCCACCCGTGACGCGCCGATTTTAGGCAATCTTCTCGCGGTGATTGGCGCAGTTGCCATCGCGCTCTATCTCATCATCGGACGGCGAATCCGCGCTAAACTCAGTCTGATTCCGTATATCTGGGTTGTGTATGGGGCAGCTGCGCTGGTGCTGATTCCCGTCGTATTCGCTACAGGCGATTCGTTTTTTGGGCAGCCCGGCGGCGGCTATTTTTGGATTTTGGCGCTGGCCTTGTTCCCCCAACTCATCGGTCATTCGTCCTTTAATTACGCGCTCGGTTATTTTCCTGCCGCCTATGTGAGTTTGGTCGCCTTAGCCGAACCGATTGGCAGCGCGATTTTAGCGATTGCCTTTTTAGGCGAAATCCCGACTCCCTTAGCGGTACTGGGTTCGGCTATCATTTTAGCGGGCGTGGCCTACGCCAATTTCCCGCAAAATAAACGCGAAGTCATTGAAGAATCCTCTGCGTTATAATAGAGGGGTATTTTTAGGAACGCGCTTGAGCGATTCCTGCTCTACAAATCTAAGCGCAAAAAGGACTTCATTTGACAGATTTACGCATTTTGATTGTTGGCGATAACCCGTTGGCACGGATGGGGCTTGCGGCGCTGCTGGCGACTCAGGAAGGCTGTCAGGTCGTCGGGCAAATCGCCGCCGATGATGATTTGCCCACCCTGCTGGATGTCTACCGTCCCGGAGTCGTCGTCTGGGATATGGGGTGGGAAATCGGCGCGGCGTTCGATATGCTGGCGGATGTGCGCGATATTCCCATGGCGATTCTGGTTTCGCGGGAAGCGCCGATTGCCGCTGCCCTTAACGCGGGTGCAAAAGCCATCTTGCCACAGGAAGTTAAAGCCGAACAATTGGTGGCTGCCCTCCACGCCATTGACCAAGAATTGCTGGTCATTGACCCCCTATTTGCCGAGTCGCTCACCACCCCGCATTCTGAACCTGCCCTGCCCCCCGTCACCGATTTAACCCCGCGTGAATTGGAAGTGCTGCAACTGCTGGCGGAAGGTTTCGCCAACAAAGCCATCGCCCAGCAACTTCACATCAGCGACCATACGGTGAAATTTCACGTCAATTCCATCATGACCAAACTCGGCGCACAAAGCCGCACCGAAGCCGTTGTCCGCGCCACCCGACTTGGCCTGATTTTGTTGTAGGGTTGCTTGTTCCCACCCTACGATTTGATGATATGCGAAAAATGAAAATATCGGTTATATATGTGGGTGGAGTCGGGCGAAGTTAGAAAGTTATTCTGATGGACACGGTAGATTTTGTGGTGATTGGGTCGGGATTTGGGGGGGCAGTGGCAGCCATGCGCTTGACCGAAAAAGGTTATCGCGTGGTGGTGCTGGAACGGGGCAAACGCTTTCAGGATGCCGATTTTCCGCGCACGAATTGGGATGTAAAAAAATATCTGTGGCTGCCCGCGCTGCGCTGGTTCGGATTGCAACAAATTACCGTGTTGAATGATGTCATGGTGTTGCATGGGTGCGGGGTCGGCGGGGGGAGTCTGGTGTATGCGAACGTGGTCATGCAGCCAGACGACAGCTTTTTTGAGTCTGCCGATTGGCGACATTTGGCGGATTGGAAAACAGTCTTGCAGCCCCATTATGAAACCGCCAAACGGATGCGCGGGGTCGCTACCAATCCGCATTTAACGCCCGTGGATGAAGCATTGAAACTCGTAGCGCGGGATTTCGGGCGCGAGTCGAGTTTTCAACCCGTTGAGGTAGGGGTGTTTTTTGGGGAAGCGGGTGTCACCATGCCAGACCCCTATTTTGATGGCGAAGGGCCAGCGCGGACGGGGTGTATTCAATGTGGCGGGTGTATGATTGGCTGCCGTTACAACGCCAAAAATCATCTGATGAAAAATTATCTGTATTTTGCGGAAAAATGGGGCGCGGACATTCGTCCCGAAGCCGAGGTCACGGACATTCGTCCCTTGCCCGAAAATCAAGCCGATGGCGCACGTTACGAGGTGGTGTATCGGCGGTCAACGGCGTTTTCGCGCCACACATGGACAATTCGGACAAAAAATATGGTGGTTTCGGCGGGGGTGCTGGGAACCCTGAAATTGTTATTTGCCTGTCAGCAAAAATCACTGCCCAAAATTTCACGGATGCTGGGGCAAAAAGTCCGTACCAACAGCGAAACCCTCAACGGCTCAACGACGCTCCATAAAAATGTGGATTATTCTAAAGGGCTGGCGATTACATCGGTCTTTGCCTTTGATGACAAAACACATGTCGAACCCGTCCATTATCCTGATGGTTCGTCGCTGATGAAATTTCTGGCTGCGCCGATGATTGAAGGAGGCAAAAACATCCCGATTCGATTCTTAAAAACCCTCTGGCAAATTATCAGCCAACCCTACCATGCTTTGTATACCCATGTTTTTTCTCGATGGGCGCGGGTAACGACGATTTTATTGATTATGCAGACGGAAGATACGACGATGGATGTGAAACCGGGACGGAATCTGTTTACGCTGTTCCGTCGCGGGTTGGTATCACGGTTGCATGAGGGGCAAAAAATTTCCCCTGACGCGGCGGTGTCTCATGCAATAGCGCGGTCATTCGCGGCAAAAACACAGGGCATCCCGCAGGATTCGATTCTGGAAACCTTACTCAATATCCCGGCAACGGCGCATATTCTGGGCGGGTGTCCGATGGGACGCGATGAGCAGGAGGGCGTGGTCGGCACAAACGGCGAAGTGTTCAATTACCCCGGTTTGTACGTGGTGGATGGTTCGATTGTCCCCGCCAATCCGGGCATTAATCCGAGTCTGACAATTACGGCGCTGGCGGAATATGTGGTAGGGCAGATTCCTGAGAAAAGTTAATCCCCTCACCCCCGACCCCTCTCCAACCAATGGAGAGGGGAGAACTTAAGGTTATTTCCATGCGATACGGGCAATAACCGGACGATGGTCGCCAAAGGTGTCCGCCCCCACCCGCGATTCAAGCGGCAGAAAATGCGAAGACACCCATACATAGTCAATGCGAACCAGGAATGCCGCATCCCGATGCCCCCATGTATGACCAAAGCCATAGCCAACCGCACGGTGCATATCGGTAAAACCCGCGTCCTCGACTAAATCATGGGCTTTGTGCTGGTCGGTGAAATTAAAATCACCCAACAAAAGGGTCGGTTGGTCAGAATCAGCGCGTTCCAGTAGCCCTTTGACTTCAGGAAGATTATCCACATCCGGTTCAAAAAAGGTCAATTCGCGGTCAATATCCGGCGAAGGGGGATGCACCACATAAACCGTGACCCGTTTGCCGTTAATATTAATGGTCGCTTCAATGTTGGCGCGGGTGGTTTCCATGATGAAGGTGTCGTAACTTTCGATGGGATAGCGGCTGAGGAGCGCTTTGGGTTCGGTGCCAATTTCGGTAAAAATCTGGTAGGGGTACATCTGGCGGTAGTTGGCTTGAAGGTAGGCTTTATTCCGACGGCTGACTTCAATAATCCCGACAATATCCGCGTTTTCCTCCAGCAAAAGTTCATCCAGATGAAACGGCGTGGTGCGCGTGGTGGCGGAATTGAAGGCGATGACTTTGAGGGTGGAGGCTCCGTCCGGCGCGGCCTGTGAACGGTCTGGCAGGAATAATACCCCGTAAGATGCCACATAAATCATGCACAAAATCGCTGCTGCGCCGATGCGAAGTTTGGATTTGCCGAACAAGGTCAAAGGCAGCACCACAAAAACGGGCAACAGCAAATATTGTAAAAAGAGGCTGATGAAGGAAACAAACCAGAATTCGTGAATTACCCGGCTAATGAAATAAAACCAGAAGCCAAGTAGATAAAAATCCACCCCCAATAAAACCAGACGGCGCAGCAGGCCAAAAAATTGCCCTAAGCGCAGTGATATGGTGGGGCGAATCGTTGATAATTCGAGCGTATTGTCCATGCGTTTCTCCTTTTGAGTCCCAAAGACTCTAGCATAAACCTTAAGGATGAAACGTTTTTTTAACAAAAATTTAGGATTCGCCAAAAACTGGACACCGTTTTTGCATGTCCAGTTGAGAAGCATTAAATCTGCTGGACATTGCCGCGCATGAGGCTCGGATTGTTGAGCGCCCGCACCGCCCCAACCGCAACAGCCACAAGCGGGTCATCACTGCGGTAGGCAGGCACCCCTGTAATCTGGGTAATGTACTGTTCAATCCCGCGCAGCAGCGCTGTTCCCCCGGTGATGACAATGCCCCGATCAATAATATCGGAGGCAAGTTCGGGTGGGGTATCGGCTAAAACCCGTTTGGCAACACTGGCAATCATCGCAAGCGGTTCTTGAATCGCTTCTGCCACTTCGCCTGTAGACACCGAAATCGTCCGTGGCAGCCCACTGACTTGATCGCGCCCCTGAATTTCCATGTGGAGTTCTTCGGGCAGATTCACCGCCGCGCCAATCTGAATTTTGACCGCTTCCGCCGTCGGTTCGCCAATCACGAGGCTATATTTGCGGCGCATGTAATTGATAATCGCGTCGTCCAAGCGCATCCCGCCGGCCCGAACGCTGTGCGCGACGACAATATTTCCCATCGCCATAACCGCCGCTTCGGAGACTCCCCCCCCCAGATTGAGAATCATGTTACCCGCCGGAGTCGTGACGGGCAAGCCTGCCCCAATCGCTGCCGCAAGGGGTTCGGGAATGAGATAGGCAATCCGCGCCCCTGCCTGAATCGCCGCCTCATACACCGCCCGTTTTTCTACCGAGGTTACACCATACGGCACAGAAATCATGACCTCCGGGCCGCGTCCCATCGAACGGGCTTTCATTTTCCGCAGAAAATAACGCAGCATGGCTTCGGTGACTTCGTAATCGGCAATCACGCCATCGCGCAGGGGACGCATGACCTCGATGCCTTCGGGGTGACGACCCCACATATCCCGCGCATCTTGCCCGATTGCCCGCACGAGTTCTTCTTCGCCTGTGGTCAGCGCCACCATCGAGGGTTCTTGCAGCACAATTTGATTATTATAGGCGACAAGGACGTTGACAGTTCCTAAATCAATCCCGATTTTTTTAGAAAACATGGTTCTCCGTTGTGGTTTTAGCGTTTCACCTCACCCCTAACCCCCTCATACACTGAGAGGGAGAATTTTATGAGAATCCCCTCTCCGTTCACGGGGAGGGGCAGGGGGTGGGGTCAATTTAAGTGCCTGCATTATACACGACAATTCCCTGCGATTGGACAGGCAGCGTGGAGCAAGCGTCAGGCAGCATGGCGTGAAAAGCGGCAAAATCAGCACGATAAAGGAGTTATTATGCGTTTTGCCCGTTTGATTTTTGTGTGCGTGAGTTTGATTTTGCTGGTGTTGGTGGGAATTTTGGGGTTGGTTCGCCAGCAAGAACCACAACCACCGTACATTTTTTTTCAATATAATACCCCCAATGATTTGGGAATTTATCGGATAACCGCAGATGGCAGGCAGGTAAAACGCATCATAAATCCTCAAAATCCAACGCAATGTAAAGCATCTCCACTCGGAGACTGGTTGTTATGTTTCAATCAGTATGGCGAACTCTATATTGTTAATCCACAAGGTAAGAGAAGAAAAGTATTAATGACAGATGAAGCATTTACGGGCGTGCCAATTATTTCGAGTGACGGGCAGTGGATTATTATGCAAAAACAGCTTACAGGGTATAGTTTCTTTAAATTCAATATAGCCCAACAAGAGAAAATAAATTTACGGATTATTGATGGAACAACCGAACCACCATTGCCTCATGAAAGTGAATTTTTAACTGTGGTCTATATAAATGGAAACAGGGAAATCTATAAAGGACAAGATAATGGGAGTTATTTATTGAATTTAACTCAAAATCCATTTGAAGATTTACAGCCTATATGGTCGCCTAACGGACAATGGATTGTTTTTCTGTCTGACCGTGATAACGATTGGGCATTTTATCGGATGAGGGCCGATGGGACACAGTTAAATAAACTCATCACAATCTATCCTTATAATGTTGATTTTCATCACCTTGCTTGGTCGCCTAATGGAAAACTAATTGCTTTTTCGTATCTAGGAGAAGAAGGATTTGAAATATATATAGTAAACCCTAATGATTCAAATTCATATTCAATTGACCCAACGCCAAAGAGTGATAATTTTTTAGAATGGTCGTCCGATGGGAAATGGATACTTTTTTCACCTGAATATAATGGACAGTATGATATTTACAAAATGCAGTTAGATGGTTCAAACATTACACATCTCATTTCAAATAGTAGTAACGCGCAATGGTCGCCGATTATTGATATGGAGTGGCGAGGGGAACGGTTGTTGCTGATGGGATTGGGGTTGCTGGCGCTGGTGGGTGTGTCGTATCGGTTTAGACAATGATGCAACTCCCTATTATTCGTTCGGTGGTAGCGGTGGACGCGCTGACTCGGCTTATCGAAACAGCGTATGGCTTGGCGGGTGTGCGCGGTTGGCTGATACGTTCATGGGATGCGGACGTGTATGAAATTCGCAGCGAGACACAACGCTTCATCTTTCGGATTTACAACCGCCGCACGTTGGAGGAAATTAGCGCGGAACTCACATTTTTAGATTTTTTGCTGGCGGGCGGCGTGTCTATTTCAGTGGGTATGCTGATGAAAAACGGAGAAAAAATCATCCCATTGGACATGCCCGAAGGCACGAGGTATGGCGTCCTGTTCAGTTATGCGGAAGGAGCAACCCTGACTCGTAATCCGAAAGCCGAAGATATGAATTTATTAGGGGTGGAACTCGGCAAAATTCATACGGTGGGCGCAACTCTGCCACACCGCCTCACCCGCCACACGATAGATTATGAGTATTTGATTTCGCACCATCTAGCGATGTTTAGCCCGTATTTGGATTATCGGCCTGATGTGATGGCTTATTTTCATGAAAACGCCGCACGGCTCAAACCGTATTTGTCCGCGCTGCCGATAGATGGGTTGTGTCATGGGGATGTCTCACAGGGCAACGCGCATATCACCGCCGATAAAAAATTGACCGTTTTCGATTTTGATTATTGTGGCTACGGTAATTTTATTTATGATGTGGCAATGCTGCTCGGTGACGCGGATTATTGGGGTTGGTCAGAGGCGGTTAAACAGGCTTTCCTCGCGGGGTATGAAAGCCAGCGCAAAATTGCATCGGCAGAATGGGCGCTTGTACCTGCCTACCAGATTAGCCGCTATTATCATTCGCTGGCGGTCTACGCGGGCTATGTGAATGAACGTGGGTCGGCGCAGATTCCTGATGAATTGATTACCCGTTTTTTTGAGCGCACGAAAAATTTGTTTGAGCAGCTTTAAGGATACCGTTTGATGAAATATGTGGCGTTTATTCGGGGCATCAATGTCGGTGGCAAGCAGATGAAAATGGAAAAACTGCGCGAGATGCTGTCCAAGTTGGGCTTCACCGATATAAAAACCATTCTGGCAAGTGGCAACGCGGTTTTTGAAACCGAACCATCGGATACGCTTAAAACCACGATTGAACAGGCAATTGTGGAGACATTCAGCTATTCCGCATCGGTTATCTTACGCACAAGGGATGAAATTCAAGCAATTGCCGCAAACGACCCATTTCAAAATATTGAAGTCACCAAGCAAACCCGTTTGTATGTGACGTTTTTATCCGAACCATCCACAAGCACCCTCCTCCTTCCATATACCGACGGCAATTATCAGATTTTGCGTGTGACGGATGGCGAAATCTACAGCGTACTCACCGTCACCCCTGAGCGCGGCACAACCGATGCCATGGCGATCTTGGAAAAAACATTCGGCAAAAATATCACCACCCGCAATTGGAATACGATTGAGAAGGTGGTGAAGGCGTAGAGGCAGATTAACAGATGACACGGGCGGGTTACGGGCGCTCCATCTTTCGCCAAGAACAATAACTCATACACGCCCTTAGAACTCGCCCTTACCCATCCGATCTAGCTTGCAATTTGCGTTCATATTGGCGACGCGATTTGACCTTGCTGCCGCAGTAATCCATGCTGCACCAGCGCCTTGCCCCGTTCCGACTGGTATCCACAAACAACCAGCCACAATTCGGACACTGACGGACTTTGTGAAGCTGGTCAGTGGTCAGCAACTCCACCGCGTCCAGCAAAATAGGCCAGAGGGGGCGTTCTGCTTTGAGCTTATTCCACACAAAAAGCACGCCGTTCTCCTGTTCGTGTAGCTGGCGGGGTGGAATTTTTTCCAGCGCGGCATTCAAGGGGGCAAGCGGCAACGGCTCATGCGCGATCCACGCCACAAATATCTGATACAGCAGTTCGCGCAGGTCTACCGCATAGGCCAGCATCGCATCTGACTCTCTGGCGACCCCCAGTAAAGTTTCCGCTTCGACATCAGAAATTAGCTGGTTTTTCCAAGTCCATGCCAGCACATGCACAGAAGACTTGAGAAAATCAAGCGCGTGGTCGGTGCCGCGATATTCCGCCAGATTCACAAAATTGAGGCATACCCTCCCCCCAAGCATCGGCGGAAAATAACATTGATTGAGCATTTCCAGAGTCATTTTACGGTTGTTTCATCTGTTTTTCACAATTTTACCGTATAACTTGAATATACCAGTATAATTTTATATAGTGGTATAAGGAGACTCATTTTGAAAAAAGCCCTACTTTTGCTCTTGTTGGGGATGCTGGTGCTGCCAGTACCCGGCAGCGCACAGGAAGCATTACCGGAGGAAGTTATTGCCATGTTTGAGTATGATGCCAGCGCCCCGCTTGCAATTGAAGAAGTGTCGTCCGAACAACGCGGCAGTGTCACCGTGAAAGATATTGCCTACCCCAGCCCTGTGACGGGCAAACCGATTAAAGCCTATCTGGTGCTGCCAGCAGGCGAAGGCAAATTTCCCGGTGTGCTGTATGTGCATTGGTATGAACCGGAAAATCCCACCTCTAACCGCACCGAATTTCTGGATGAAGCGGTCAACATGGCAGAACAAGATGGAATTGTGGCGCTACTGCCCGAAACCATGTGGTCAGAATGGACATGGTATCAACAGGGGCGCACACTGGAATCAGATTATGACGACGCGAGTCGGCAGGTCATTGAACTACGGCGCGGGCTGGATGTGCTGCTGGCACAGGTACAGGTGGATTCAGAGCGAGTCGCGTATGTCGGGCATGATTTCGGCGCGATGTACGGCACATTGATGGGCGCAGTTGACCAGCGCCCCGATGCCTATGTATTGATTGCAGGCGCATCGAATTTTAATCAGTGGATGTTGTTCGGCGTTCCCGAAGACCGCGCAGGCTTGGCGGACTACAAAGCCAAAATGGACGAACTTGCCCCCACCCGCTTTATCAGTCAGGTCAATGCGCCGGTGCTGTTCCAATTTGGCACAGAAGATTTTTACACCCCGCAGGCCGATTACGAAGACTATTTCGCGGCAGCACTTGACCCCAAAACACTCAAAACCTATAAAACCGAACATGCCATGATTCTCGATGAAATCCGTGAAGACCGTTTGGCTTTCTTGCGCGAGCATTTGAAGCTCCAGTAAAAAGTTTTCCTCATTCAACCTTGACCCCATCCCACAAAGATGGGGTTTTTTACCCCTGCAAATCGCCGTACAATAGCAGCATCTTCTCAATGATCAGAATTTACCATGAACACATTTTTTATTATCCTGTTAGCCGGGCTGCTGGTAGGGCTTTCCAAAGGCGGCTTGGGGGGGCCCGTGCCTGTCTCCTTAACCGCCCCCCTGTTGGCCTTAGCCATGCCTGTTTCAGAAGCGGTGGGGGTAACGCTGCCCCTGCTCATTTTTGCGGATATGTTCGCGCTGCGACTCTACTGGCAAAAATGGGATATGCACTATGTCAAAACGATGCTGCCCCTAGCGATTGTCGGGGTGGTGATGGGCGCATTTGTACTCGGTTCACTGCCGGAGGACACCCTGCGCCGTGTGCTGGGATTTTTTACCCTTGCGGCGGTCATTTACAAAGTCTCCGGCGACACCATTTCTGCGCTGGCCTATCAACCCCGCGATTGGCATGGCTATGCGGCGGGGTGGATTTCGGGATTCGGCTCGGCGCTGGCGAATGTGGGCGCACCCCCCTTCACCGCGTATATGCTGCTGCAAAAAGTTGACCCCACCCCCTTCATCGGCACAGCAACCCTGTTTTTTGCCATCGTCAACGCGCTCAAATTTCCTGCGTATATCGCTGCGGACGTGATTAACTTTGACAAACTCATCAGCATTGCGTGGGTGCTGCCGATTATTCCGTTCGGGGTGTGGTTAGGAAAAAGATTCCTGAATATCATGAATCCTAAAGTCTTTGAATGGCTGATGCTGGCGCTGTTGTTCTGGGCGAGTCTGAGTTTGATATTCGGTTAAAGGGTCTTACCCCGATCCCCCAAAAACATCCCTCGCGGCAATGTGGGGGAGGATTGAGAGAAGGGTTAAAATCTGTACAATTTCCCGTTGGTACGCTAAACTCCCCCTACGATAAAGGAACTTAATCTGATGAATGATGTCATAAAAATCGGTATTATTGGCGGGTCTGGCCTGTATAATATGCCGGATTTAAAAAACAAAGAAGAAGTCGCCGTGCGGACTCCCTTTGGGGCAACCAGCGACCCGCTGGTGACGGGGGAAATTGCTGGGGTGCGTGTAGCGTTTATTGCGCGGCATGGCAAAGGCCATCGCTTCATCCCCACCGAAGTTCCTTATGCGGCCAATATTTTTGCCCTCAAAACCGTCGGTGTCCGTCATATTATTTCGGTCAGCGCGTGCGGGTCGCTGCGCGAAGATTTTGCGCCGGGCGATATGGTGATTCCTGACCAACTTGCCGATTTTACCCGTAACCGTGTACGGACTTTTTTTGGCGAAGGTTTGGTCGGGCATGTGGGGGTAGCCGATCCGTTTTCGCCAGAACTCTCCGCCATTTTAGCTGATTCTGCCATCGCAGCCGGAGGCACCCTGCATGAAGGCGGTACACTGGTCACGGTGGAAGGGCCGCGTTTTAGCACCCGTGCCGAAAGTCTGATGTTCCGTCAGTTGGGCTTTTCACTGATTGGCATGACTGCTTCGCCGGAAGCCTTTCTTGCCCGCGAAGCCGAAATTGCCTACGCTGCGTTCGCTCATATTACCGATTATGATGTCTGGCATGAGGATGAAGAAGCGGTCAACGCCGCCACCGTCATGGAAACCTTTGCCGCCAATCTGGAACGGGCGCAGCGTGCGCTGGTCGAAGCGATTCCGCGTATTGAAGCAGTCGGTGATGAAGATTGGCCGGCCCACAACGCCCTTGCCACCGCCATCATGACCCACCGCGAAACCATTCCGCCCAAAACGCTGGAAAAACTGCGCCCGATTGTGGGGAAATATTTTGCGAATTAACAGTCCGCTTGTGGATTTAGCGTTATTCGCTGTGTATAAATTCAAAAGCCGTTTCATGCTGTTTAGCCCCTTCGCGGGGATAGCAAAAGGTACGGGCGTGGTCTGTGACCCGCCCACCATTTTCTCTAAGCGGGGATGACAGCCCATCCGCAAAAATATCATGCAGCGTACCCAAGAAGTCACCCTTTTAACTATCGCAGGCGTGTTTATCAGCGCCAACCAAGCCGGCTTGCTTCTGGCAACCAACCGCGCATGGACAGACTTCTGGCCTGTGGGGGTATGGCTTTTTTGCGCCGGAGCGGGTTGGAAGGTGTTAAACAACCGTCTCCCTCACCATGACCCCTACCTGTATCCCACCATCATGCTGCTGACCGGGTGGGGCATTAACATCGTAGACCGTTTGCTGCCGCGTTATACCGTCCGTCAAACCACATGGATGGCGGTGAGTTTGCTGGTCATGCTGCTGATTTGTTTTTTACCAACGCATCTACGCTGGCTCAAACGCTATCGCTATACATGGCTGCTGTGGGGCTTGATTCTGCTGGCAGCGACGATTTTGCTAGGGGTAAATCCCTCCGGCGAAGGGGCGCAGTTGTGGCTGGGTATCGGTGATTTTTTCTATCAGCCCTCCGAACTGCTCAAAGTGCTGCTGGTCGTTTTTCTTGCCAGCTACCTTGCCGATTATCAGCCAATTTTTCGCCAACACTGGCACACCAATTTACGTTATATGGGGCCGGTGCTGCTCATGTGGGGGGTAAGCATTGTGCTGCTGGTCTGGCAGCGCGATTTAGGCACAGCGACGATTTTTTTCCTCGTTTTTACCCTCATGATTTACGTGGCTAGCGGCGAAGTGCTGATTTTATTGGGGGGAATTGGTTTGTTAGGCATAGCTGGGGCAGCCGCCTATTTTGTCTTTGATGTGGTGGCGCTGCGGGTGGACATCTGGCGCAATCCCTGGCGAGACGCAGACAACACTTCCTTCCAGATTGTGCAAAGCCTGATGGCAATCGGGGATGGCGGAGTGATTGGCACGGGTATCGGACAGGGCATCCCCAATTTTATTCCGGTGGTACATACCGATTTTGTCTACGCGGCGATTGCCGAAGAATGGGGGTTGTTAGGCGCATTCGGGGCAGCCAGCGCGATTTTAATTGTGGTGCTGCGCGGGATGCGCTTATCGCTGTTGATGCCACACAAACCGTTTCATGCCTATCTTGCAGTCGGATTTTGCGCCATGTTTGCCGTACAAACCCTGCTCATCACAGGCGGGACATTAAATCTGATTCCCCTAACCGGAGTCACCCTGCCTTTTGCCAGCTACGGCGGGTCGTCGCTGCTCACCAGTTTTATCATGGTCGGCATTCTGCTGGTCATCAGCAATAGTTCTCACGAAGGGCTGCCCGATGAGCCGCGAAATTAACCGCCTGACGACGCTGTTTGTCCTAGGCTTTGCGGTGATGATGCTCGGAACAGCCTACTGGTCATTGATTGAAAGCGACAATTTACGCCAGCGTGAGGACAATCCGCGCCGGGTATTAGCCGAACTCAATATCGAACGCGGGACAATTTTTGACCGCAACGGGGGAAAAATCGCCTACACCGACCAGAATGGCAACCTTACCCGGCGCGTTTATCCCTATCCCGAAGTCGTCGGGGCGGTGGGCTACTATAGCTATACCTTCGGGGCAGCAGGGCTTGAGGAAGGCATGAACGCATGGCTCAACGGGGATGCTTTTGACGGAGAATGGGCAAATTTTGGGGACGATTTGATTCATGCACCCATTGAGGGGGGAGATATTCAAACCACCCTTGACACAGCACTCCAGCAGGAACTTGCCACGCTGATGCAAGACCAGAACGGCGGGGCGATAGTTGTGCATATTCCCTCTGGTGAAATTTGGGCGATGGTCAGCCAACCCACCTATGACCCCAACCACATTGAGGAAGAACACCGCCTGCAAACCCATTTGAATTTTTTGCCGCGAAACCGTGTCACCCAGCGTTTTTATCAACCCGGCGGGATTCTGCAAACCCTCATTTTAAGCGAATTCCTCGCCGCCGGGGTTTCCTTAGACACGGCAGTCTCGCTCAAACCGATTGAATTAACGGACTCGCGGTTGGTACTCACCTGTTTGAATGAGCAAACAGAGCTAACGTTTACCCTCGCCCAAGCCTATTTGAATGCCTGCCCCGCGCCGTTTGTGAATGACATCGGCACACAGATTGCATCTGAAGCGCTGTTTAACAAATTTCAGGCGGTGGGCTTGCTCGATGCCCCGCGTTTGGATGGTTTTTTGCTGGAAACCACCCCCCCAAACGTTCTTTTGCCCACCAGCGAGGCTGCCAGTCAAGCGGAATTCGCCGGACAGGGCGATTTAACCGTCACCCCGTTACAGGCAGTGCAAATCATGGCGAGTGTGGTCAACAACGGAAATGGCGTGCCGCTGCATCTCATTTCTGCCACCCGCCCGCCTGACGAAACGAAATGGGAATCCTTCACCCCCACCACCCCCCATTCCGCTATGATGCAACCTGCCGTTGCCCTACAAATTTACAGCCTATTGCAAGAAAATCCCCTTGCTGAAAATCTTTACGGACATCTGAGCAGAGCTTACGCAGGGTCACGCCAATACATCTGGTTTTTGGGTTGGACTTCACTGGACAACGGCGACTCGTTGCTGATGGTGCTGGTGCTAGAAGGCAAAGACATTACGCCGCAAACCGCGCTGGCAATTGCCCAAAACACCCTGCGATCATTGCCTTAAACACTCATACGACACTTACCCTATTTCTGCTTGCCCTTCCCTATAATCAAAAACAGAAAGAGGGAGTAACCGTGACCACTGAAATAGCCATTTACCTGACTATTTTTATCATTACGCTGGTGATGTTTTTTTTTGAATGGGTCTCCAGCGATGTGATTGCGCTGGGGGTGATGCTCTCACTCATTTTGACGGGCCTTATCACCACCGATGAAGCCTTCGCCGGGTTTGGCAGCGAAACCGCCCTGATGATTCTAGGGGTTTTAATTCTCACCGCCGCGCTGGTACGCACCGGGGTAGAAGATATTGCCGGACGTTTTTTACTCAACTATACCGGCACAGACCCACAGCGCTTGTTACTCATTTTGATGATTGTTCCCGCTATGTT
Organism: uncultured Anaerolineae bacterium; assembly: GCA_964639245.1. GTDB lineage: Bacteria > Chloroflexota > Anaerolineae > Aggregatilineales > J027 > SB15. The sequence goes on along the minus strand of CAZXCU010000002.1, from coordinate 167,332 downwards.
GGGGGCATTTATGAGCAACACTGCGTCCACGGCTTTTTTCCTGCCGATTACCTTTGGCCTAGCCCGCCGTGCCAATGTCAGTGCCTCGAAACTGCTCATGCCGATGGCCTTTGCCAACTTATTTTCTAGTTCGGTCACATTGATTAGCTCCTCCACCAATATCATCGTGAGTGGGCTGATGCGCCAGAATGGACTCGACCCGATTAGCATTTTTGAACTGTCTCCGGTGGGGATTCCGATTACCATTGCTGGCGTTGTTTATATGCTGGTGCTTGGGCAGCGGCTTGTTCCCGATAGATCAGCCAATGATACATCCACGATTTTCAAAACCCAGTTGTACATCACAGAAGCGATGATTTTGCCGGACTCCCCATTAATTGGAAAAACGCTGGAACAATCCGGTCTGGGGCGCGATTTAGGGATTCTGATTCTCAAGATCATCCGTAACAAAACCGAAAATCTCTCCACCGATGCCAGTACCGTGTTACAACAGGACGATGTGCTGCTGGTCGAAGGCCAGCGTGAAGACATCCTCAAAATTAAGGACAGAACCGGCATTGATATTAAAGCCGATGCCAAACTGTTAAGCACCCATTTTAAGGAAAATCCGGGCGAGCTAGAAATTCTTGAGGTGATGGTCATGCCCCGTTCGCGGTTGGTGGGGCGCACCCTCAAAAATTTCCGTTTCCGCGAACGTTACGGGATGCAAGTTTTAGCCATCAACCGTAGTGGCGAAACCATCCAGCATAAAATTAGCCGTACCGCCCTCCGCGTGGGAGATGTCCTGCTCATTCAAGGCCCGTCCAACAGGATGCGCCAACTGGATCTCGAAAATCACTTTCGGATTCTGGAAATTATTGAGCGCAACCCCACCAACCAGCGCCGCGCCCCGCTTGCAACAGGCATCTTTTTTGGCGCGTTGATTCTGGCAGCATTAAATATTGTCCCGATTGCGGTGGCAGTTCTTATTGGCGCATTTCTGGTGTTCCTGACACGCTGTATCACGCCCGAAGAAGCGTATCGGGAGGTCGAATGGAAAGCGCTCATTTTGATTGGCTGTATGCTGGCTTTTGGGAAGGCCATGCAGGAAAGCGGCACAGCAGATTATCTAGCAGACCAGATTGTCAACATGAGCGGCGAGGCATCCCCGATGATTCTTCTCACTGTTTTTTTTACCCTCACAGTCATTTTGACCCAGCCCATGTCCAACCAAGCGGCGGCGGCGGTGGTGTTGCCAGTAGCCATCCAAACCGCCACCCGTTTGAACTTTGACCCGCGTACCTTCGGCATTATGATTGCCGTCGCCGCCAGCACCTCCTATTTAACCCCGCTTGAACCCGCCTGTTTGATGGTCTACGGTGCAGGCAATTATAAATTTATCGATTTTGTTAAAGTGGGGCTGCCACTTACCCTGATTATCTACGTGATTTCGATTATACTTGTGCCAATGATATGGCCTGTGTAGGAGAATTATTGTGCAAGTAGTGACTGATAATGCCGCTGATATGAAACACGAGGAAGGGCTACCCCTGCATTTCGTTCCCTTGAGTTTTACCATTGACGGCAAAAGTTATAAAAGTGGCGTGGATGTAACGGTGGAACAGTTTTATCAAATTCTCGCCAGCGCCAAAGACTATCCCACCACCGCCCAACCCGCGCCCGGCGAATTCGCAGAAATTTACCGTCGCATTGCGGCGACTGACCCCGATATTTTGTCCATTCATGTGTCGTCCGGCTTAAGCGGCACCCTGAACGCGGCGCAGGCGGGGGCGCAGCTTGTCCCTGAAGCCAAGGTGACTTTTGTCGACAGTCGCACGTTGTCCGGTGCGCTGGCGTGGCAAGTCATTGCGGGCGCACATGCCGTCAAACAGGGCTGGACACTCGACAAAATTCTGCCCATGCTCAAAAAAGTCAGCGACAACACCGACCTCATTTTTACGGTAGATACGCTCGAATATCTGATACATGGCGGGCGCGTGAGCCACATTCAAGGCATGGTCGCCAATTTGCTCAACATCAAACCCATCATTGGCGTGGATAAATCTGTCGGTAAATATGAACAGCTAGGCCGCGCCCGTACCATCAAAAAAGCGGTGAAGGCGATGGTCGATCATGCGCTCAAAAAACACCCCGAAGGAACCAAAATGCGCCTGCAAATCGCTCATGGGGATGCACCGGAAATCGTGGCAATGATTGAAGAAAACCTCAAAGCGGTGTATGACTGCCACTTCTTGCCCACCTTGCAAGTTGCGCCGGTGCTGGCAGCCCATACCGGCCCTACAATGGCGGGTTTTGCCTATGGCCCACAAGCGGCTTTTGCAGATATTCCTTAGATCGCGGGAAATTTCATTGGGACGGCTTGGCGGGGTGCCGTCCCTTCCAGACTGTATTTCACTCTTCCAGATAGTAGGTCATGTGCTGGAGTTTGGACACGGGATCGATGTATTGGACATGCACTTCCGGCGGAACGACCAGCGTGATAGGTGCGTAGCTCAAAATCGCCCGCACGCCGGCTTCAATGATAATATCCGCGCTTTGCTGGGCAGCGGCGGCTGGCGTGGCAATCATGGCAAGTTTGACCTTGTATTCTTGAATAGTTGTGACCAATTCACTGTCTGGCATGACCTTGACCCCGTTGATTTCCTGCCCGATTTTCTCCGGGTCACGGTCAAAAATACCCACAATATCAAAGCCGTTGTCCTGAAACCCTTTATAGTTGACCAGCGCTAACCCGACATGCCCAGCCCCAATGACCACCACAGGCCAATGACGGTTGAGTTTTAAAATATGTTGTAACTGACTAATCAAAAAATCTATTTGATAGCCTGTACCCTGTTTGCCGAAATCGCCAAAGTGGGACAGGTCTTTGCGAATCTGTGCAGAACTAATGCCGAGCCGTTCGCCCAATTCGTAAGATGACGTGACCTCTTTATGCTCTTGGGCAAGTAAATCCAATGCACGAAGATAAAGGGGCAAGCGTCCAATCACAATATCGGGCGGCGGCGGTTTGAGTTGATTTGCCATAGCCGACTTTCAGGTTTTTTTGTGAAAAACGTCGCTAGTCATTGTAGCAGAAAGTGGTAGAAACACAAAAAGGCTGAGCAAATGTTTTGCCCAGCCTTTGTCTTTTTTGTGCAGCTTGACAGCTTACATTTTGAGGGCTTCGTAGCCCGGGCCAACCGAATAGAAATCGTAGTTCGGTTGAATATCATCGGTGAGATCAACGACTGTACCAGCCGCCGGGGTGATTTTCACTTTGGTGTCGTGGGGCATCTGTTCTTTGCTACCGTCAAATTCATAGGCCGTTGGCACATCTTCTTCGGGGAAGATGGCTTCAAACGGGCATTCCGGCACACACGCGCCACAGTCAATGCACGTATCGGGGTCAATATAAAACCAAGGCCATTCCCCTTCGGGTTTGCCACCCACAATACATTCCACCGGACAGACTTCGACACACGCACCATCGCGCAGGCAAAGGCTGGTAATAATATGCGTCATCTTTGGACTCCTTCTAAGGATAAACCACAGTTAGTTAGAATTTTAACCGAAGTTATCTTGGGTGTATACCGAGATTTTCTCAAAAAATGTAGCACGCCTGAAAACAACTTGCAAGCATTTGCTAGACCATTGTTCAAAATTGAACAATCGTTTGTCAGGTTAGCGTTGATTTTGGGCGATATAGCTACGGAAGGCTTGTCGATGGGCGTATCTCACCGTATTTTAATCCCGTTTGGATACGATGAACGTGGTCTATAGAAAGGGATAATGCAGATGAAAATAACCCGATTTCTCTCAATCGGCCTGATGCTGGTGCTGGGGATGTCTTTTGCGCTGGCACAGGGCGCACCCACTCAAATTGAGATTGCCCTCCAAGATTTGAACACGCGGCTAGGCACTCAACTCACGCTGGATGATCTTGATAACTGGACATGGGCGGAAAATATCTACCCCGATGCCAGTTTGGGCTGTCCCCAAGAAGGGCAAGTCTATACCCAAGTGACCACCCGTGCCTATCAATTCATTTTTGAATATGAGGATGTCACCTACGATTATCGTGTTTTGACCGACGGGAGCGCATTTATTCTGTGTGGCACCACCACGCAAACCACTACTGCGACTCCGGTTGTGCCAACAGTTGCACCGGCTGGAACACTACCTGCGGTAACGGCAACTCCGGTAACAGGCACTTGCACGATGATAGGACGTTTTTCCGTAGGTGAAACAGGACGTGTCACCGCCGGGCCATTGAGTAACATCCGTGATGCCGCCGGAACCACTGCCGCCGATATTGGGGATGTGCAGGCGGGGGAAATTTTTACGGTGCTAGCGGGGCCAACTTGCGTTGAAAGTATCAATTGGTGGCAGGTGCAAACTGCGACTCTGACAGGGTGGATGGCAGAAGGTCAAAATGGCTTGTATTTCCTTGAACCTATCCCACAGGCACTCCCCCAACAAAGTGCAGCCCTGACCCGCGATAATGCTGCACAACTCACCGAACTCTCGCGGATTGAAGGCAATTTTGCGGGCGAGATGGCATGGTCAGAAACTACGCTGGCAGTGGTCTACGCCAACCCGATTCAACCGGGGATCTGGTTGTACGATGTTACGGCCTTAGATACCGAATTACCTGTGCTGTTGTCTACATCAGTTGTGCCTACCGCACTGGAATTTTCGCCGGATGGTCTGTTGCTGGTCGTTGGCTATGAAAATGGGACAGTGGAATTTTTCTCAACTGAGGACAATACCTCCATTTTCAGCGCCTCTGCTACAAATGGCGCAGTTCAGGATCTCCGTTTTAACGCGGAGGGAACGATTCTGGTAACCATTGGCGAGGATAATACGGTGCAGTTCTGGGGTGTCCCTGCCGAATAGTCAAGTGTTTGTTTGAGAGACAAGGGGCTTAACTGCCCCTTGCTTGAGTTTTAACGTCGTTCGACGATTTCCTGTGTCTGGAGAATTTTGACGATGCTGTCCGGCGGATAGTAGCCTTTACGGAGCGAAGCCATCGCATAAACAAGCGTCCGTGCGCCGATAATCACCCCCGGATTGGCGACAGTGTTGCAGCCCGTCTGGGATTCATCGCCCATAATCGCGCCCATTTTGGTTAAGCCCGTGTCATATTCCTGCCCATCAATCTGAATTTTGATGGTGGGACGTTTGCCTGTTACGGGGTCTTTGGCGCTGCTCACCGCTAAATTGCTAAGTTTTGTTCCTGCCCCCAAATTACAACCCGAGCCGATGATACTATCCCCCAGATAGGCAAAATGCGGCGCGTGGGAATCTTCCAGCATCAGCGTATTTTTGGCTTCTGAGGTATGCCCCAGAACCGCACCGGGACTCAAAATGACATCCTGACGGACATACGCGCCCTGTACGACACTTGCACCCGCGCTGATGATGGCTGGCCCTTCGACATAGGCATGGGGCATAATTTTTGCGCCCGCGCCGACATGCACCTGTTTTTCATTGACAACGGCGGTGGGGTGAATCTGTGCTTCGGGGTGGATGCCGGGCGGGAAATCGTGGGCAAAGCAGTATTGAATATAATCCCCCAGCGTTTTGAGCGCGTCCCATACATAGTCGGTGTCATGAAACGCGGCGGCATGGAGCGCATCGGTTAGATCGAATAAATCTTTGGCTGTGAGCATCGTCTTATTATCCCATTTCAATTGCGTGTTGTTGCAACAACGTTTTAACTTTGGCGGTCATTTCCTGCAAGGCGGATTCGTCTTGAGCTTCAAAACGCAGGCTGAGTTTGGGTTCGGTGTTGCTGGCGCGTACAATGAACCACCCTTGCAGCAGCGAAACCCGCACCCCATCAACGGTGCTGATGTCACTGTCCGCAAACGCCGCACCCACCGCTTGAATCACCGTTTGTTTTTTCTCCTCCGCACAGCGCGGACGATATTGGGGAGAAGTGTACAGCTTGGGCAGGGCTGCCATGTGTTCAGCAAGGGTCTGCGGTGAACGGGAGAGTAAATCTGCCATGCGTAAGCCTGTATAAATGCCATCATCATAGCCGTAATACGCATCGGCGATGAACACATGTCCACTGGTTTCAATCGCAAGCGGCGCGTGAACTTCTTTCATCTTGTTTTTGATGTTGGAATGTCCACTTTTCCACATCACCGGCACCCCACCCGATTTTTTAATTTCATCAATCAAAATCTGGCTAACCAGAGCATCGGTCACAAGGGTTGCACCGGGGTGTTTTTGCAAAATTTCACGCATCAAGGGGATGAGCAGCAAATCGGTAGAATAGCCCTGTCCATTGGCATCCACCATACCCAGTCGGTCTGCATCGCCGTCAAACAGCAGGGCTAAATCGGCGTGGGCTTCACGCAGTTTATTTTTGGCATCCACCGTATTGGCTTCCACAAAGGGATCGGCGGGGTGATTGGGATATGTGCCGTCAGGATCGCAGTATAACTCGATCACTTCATGCCCGATATGTTTGAGCAGCGACGGCGCGAACATCCCGCCCATCCCGTTGCCTGCATCCACCACCAATTTGAGAGATTTTTCAGCCGGTTGGAAGCGGTTCCCCAAGTCCATCAGATAGCGCGAAGGCACTTGCGGGTCGGTGCGGTGCTGGCCTTTGCCACTGGAAAAATCGCTTTTTTCAATGCGGGTTTTTAAACCTTGAATATCCTCACCAAAAAAGGGATTTAACCCTTGGGTGATTTTGAAACCGTTTTCGCTGGGGGGAAGATGTGACCCTGTGACCATCACCGCCGGGGAGGCTTGGCTGGTAACGCTGGCATGGTAAGTCACGGGAGTAGCCACTTCACCAATATCCACCGTGTTTAATCCGGCGGCGCGAATCCCGGTCATAAGCGCTTCGGCTAAACCGGGCGAACTGGCGCGATTGTCCCGCCCGACAATGACCTGTGTTTGCCGGCGAGCGTGCATTTCTGACCCGAACGCCCGTCCAATTTTTTCGGCAATATCTTCGGTCAGACTTTCCCCGACGACTCCACGAATATCATAGGCTTTAAAAATACTCATTTTCCTAACATATCCCGTTCTATATTCAAATTTTGCGCGGCTTCCAAGTCCTGCGGGTTGCCTATCGGAAACCAGAAATCGGCGGGGACAATCTGGACTGTCCCATTCTGGGCAAGCCACGTAATATAATCGGTCAATTCGTATTCGCCGCGTGGCGAAAGCGGCAGTTCATACTCAAAAATACGGGTATTGAGTTTATACGCGCCAATATTGGCCTGTACAGGGGTCGGGTACGTACCTTCGGCGGGTTTTTCGTGCAGGCGAATCAACTTGCCTGTTTCATCCGTCACCGCTACGCCCCATTTCGATTGGTCATCACGCGGGAGGGTTAAAATCCCCAGTTCGACCTGTGCCAATTTCGCCAGCGATTTTGCGCCAAACAAGTCATCCCCGTTGTGAACCAGAAATTCAGCACTTTTGAGGTGCGGCGCACAACATTGTAGCGCGTGGCCTGTTCCCAAGGGTTCGGGCAGTTGTTCCACAATGGTATACTGCTCAAAAATAGTCTGCTGCGCCATAAAGGATTCAATTTGGTCTTTGAGATATTTCGCCACGATGATGACATGCTCGGCAATCGGGCGCAGTCCCATCAACGACCATTCTAAAATCGGTTTGTCTTGCACTTTCAACAGGGGTTTGGGAGTTGCGTTGGTCAGGGGGCGCATCCGTGTTCCCAAACCACCCGCCAGAATAATTCCATCCATAATGTGTTGTCATCCTTTCCAATGGCAGATATTACCACACCTCTCGGCGCAACACACAGGAATAAATTTGGGAAAAATTAACACCCAACTCTATAATTAGGTGAGAAAATTATAACTATATTTCAACCTCTTTTTAATCATGCGGGCAGGTGCAGCCCTACACGGTGGTATATGAATCAGATACTTGCGGCACTTTCACGAGATATTGGTAATCAGCGTGACACAATGGAAGACTACGCGGCTTTTGAGGAACTCACCACCAAAGGCGGTTTGTCGTTGAAAGTTGGCATTGTGTGTGATGGCACAAGTTTGGGGTTGGGAGGCTATCATGGATCCCGTGCGGCTCATATGACCGCTGAAACTGTGTTGAATGCCTTTTATACCAGCCAGCACCCCACTGTTCCCGCCGCGATTCTCTCGGCAGTCCAAGCGGCGAATGAGTACGTTTTTGATAATGAAAAAGGAAAAGCCACCCTCGCCCTGTTTGCCATCCATACCTATGGGTCGGAGGCACGTTTGTACATTGCCAGCATGGGCAACAGCATAATCGGCTTAGTACGCGAAGGGAAGTTTATCCGACTGAATGTTGACCATACCGTAGCAGCTGAAAATATCCTCTTGGGCAAAATGGACGTGCATACCGCCTATCAGCACACCAAAGCGCACTATCTAACCCGTATTATCGGGATGAATCGAGAGATTCAGGTAGATATGGGCTTTTACCATGAAAATATTACCGATGCCCAGAAATTAGGCGAACAGGGCGTGGCACTCAAAAATGGCGACGTGGTGTATGCCTTCACCGATGGACTGTTGCAGATGGATGAACACGGCATCCCCTTTTTCCATGACCAGGATTTCATTTATGCTGCGCAAAAATCACATATCGATGAAGCAGCACAGGACATTATTCGCAAATCCCTCTCTCGCGGGGCTGAAGATAATCTCGCGCTGGTGATGGCACGCTGCGAACGCATCAACCGCGTTCTGGAAACCCATATTTTAGTTCCCGACGAAATTCAGGCCATTCGCCAGCAGTATGCCGAACAAAAACGGCAGCTCATTGAGCCGGACAAACCTGCCCCTGCGCGGGTCACACAAGAAACACCCCTACCCGCCCTTTTTCCGCCGGAAAAACATGAATTTGTGATGGGCATTCAACCACTTTTTGGCAATCCCTATCAAACGGGCAGTTATGACAGTGACATTCTGGTCATCATGCCACCCGACAAAAATTTCTGTACCATTTATGATGAACACGTTCAATCAGTGGCGCAACGGTTGGATTGTACGATTCACCGCAGCGACGATTTATTCACCGACAACGCCATTATTCAAGATATTTGGAGTTCGATTTATACATCACGCTTGGTCATCGCAGATTGTACCGGACGTAACCCGAATGTCTTTTATGAATTGGGCATCGCGCATACGCTGGGACGGGCGGTGGTGCTGGTGACACAGAATATGATTGATATTCCATTTGATGTCCGTGACCGCCGTTTTTTGCAATATGATGGCGATTTGTCCTATGCCAGCATGATGAAATTTCAAAATAAGCTAGAAGTCGTTATGACAGGTTTTTTAAAAAGCCGCAACATGCCCCCACCCCCCTCAGGGCGCATTGAAGCGGTGCCGATTTTTGGCAAACCCGCCACCAATCGCCAGTACAACGCCAATATTTTCATGATGATGCCCTTCACCAGTTTGATGCGGGACATTTACGAAGATCATATTCTGGCAGTGGCGCAAGATTTAAAAATGAGCATTACCGTGGGAGATGACTTTTTTACCCAGCACGCCATCATGCAAGATATTTGGAGCGCGGTGTATCATGCCGAGTTGATCATTGCCGACTGCACCGGACGCAACCCGAATGTCTTTTATGAACTGGGGATTGCCCATACCATCGGCAAACCCGTCATTTTAATCACCCAGCAGGACGAAGATGTGCCTACCGATTTGCGTCACTTACGATACATCCAATACACCTATACCCCACGCGGGATGAAGCAGTTTGAAGAAAAACTCAGCGAAGCGATTCTCAAAATTACAGAAAAAGTCTAATCATCGTTATACTTTCAAAAAATAATTAAAGGAATCGCCATGCCAAATTTGACCGGAAAAGTTGCACTCATTACTGGCGGCGGGGCAGGGATTGGGCGGGCTGCTGCGCTGGAAATGGTACGCTGCGGGGTGCAGCAGCTTGCGATTGTGGACATTAACGAAAAAGCCAGCCAAGAAACGCTGGAACTGCTCGAAGAAACAGGCGCACAGGCGATTTTTGTGAAAGCGGATGTCCGTAAAAGCGACCAAGTGCAACAGTATGTGCAAAAAACTGTCGAAAATTTCGGGCAGATTGATATTTTTTTCAACAATGCGGGACACGGCGGGCATGTCAAAAGCATTGTGGATTATGAGGAAGACGAATTTGACCTTGTGATGGATGTCAATGTCAAAGGGGTTTTTCTCGGTATGAAGTACGTCCTCCGGGTCATGCTGGCGCAGGGTTCGGGCAGCGTGATTAATACGGCTTCGGTGGCGGGCTTGAAAGGGCCAGCCAAATTCCCCGCGTATGTTGCCAGTAAACATGCCGTGATTGGCCTGACCCGTTCTGCCGCTACGGATATGGCACGCAAGGGAATCCGGGTGAATGCGATTTGCCCCTCTTATATTGATACAGCGATGGTGCGCGGACTGGAACAGGCGATTAACCCCCAAGATAGCGAAGCCGCCCGCCAGCGTATTGTGTCGCAGATGACCGCCGGACGCTATGGCACTGTCGCGGAAGTGGCGGCAGTGGTCGCATTTTTGGCTTCTGATGAGTCCAGCTATTTAAACGGGGTGGCCCTGCCAATTGATGGTGGACTGACAGCAAGTTAGCTGATCTTCGTCATCGCCCATGCGAGATGGTCGCCCAAACATTAGAACGTATCTGTAAATTAAAACGCTGACCTTATGCACTTTAATTTTTTAAGACGGATACGCTTTAACGCCGTCCTTTAGGGCGGTGTGGCTTACACTAGGCTAAAGCCTAGCGTTACCCGGTATCCGTCTTATTTTGTTAATCTGCATGAGAGACCCTATGGAAAGAGGGGGATTAAGAAAAATAACGATTTATTTAGGGTAAATTTTGCGGACGCAATATATTGCGTCCCTACAAATTTATTCACCGTAGGGATGGCACATGTGCCGTCCGCTGGTTCATTTTATTAATAGAGAACTTTCCAGACAGTCTCCGAGTCCAGTGAACACCGCGTTAAAATGAATTTACAGATAAAAACCCCCGCTTACACCCCACCTACCCTTTTGGCTAGGCTGGTTTCCTCCCTAAAAAGCGGATATGCGCGGGCGCAGGCTGTGATACAAATAAAGGCAGCACACAAATTCCTAACGGGCAACTCTGTGGGGGTGGTGCGGGAATCACCCCCACAGGCAAGCCTTATCAGTGAAGGAGAAGGAAATGGTCTTAGAACAACTCTCACAGGAAATGGCTGCCACAGTTGAAAAAGTCGGACAATCCACCGTCCGTGTCGAAGGCCGCCGTCGTTTGCCCGCCTCGGGCATTGTCCATGCCGATGGCATCATCGTGACCTCCCACCATGTGGTGGAACGCAAAGATAACATCAAAATTGGCCTCCCCAATGGTGAAACTGTCGAAGCCCACCTTGCCGGGCGTGACCCCTCCACCGATTTAGCCGTTCTGCGTGTTAATACGGCTGGCCTTACCCCCGCGACATGGGCCAGTGCAAACGAAGTCAAGGTCGGTCATCTGGTGCTGGCCTTGGGTCGTCCCGGCGACAATATGCAGGCTACGCTGGGGGTTGTCAGCGCGATTGAAGGCAAATGGCGCACCCGCGCCGGCGGCGATATGGACAGCTACATTCAAACCGATGTGGTCATGTATCCCGGTTTTTCAGGTGGCCCCTTGGCGGGTGCCGATGGCAAGATCATCGGCTTGAACACCTCCGCCCTGTCACGCGGCGCAAGCATCACCATTCCCGCCGCCACGGTTGCCCGCGTTGCCCAGCATTTGCTGGAACATGGGCAGGTGCAGCGCGGCTTTTTAGGCGTTGGCACACAGCCTGTCCGTCTTGCCACCGCTCAAGCCGAAAGTTTAGGTCAAGAAACCGGTTTGTTGATTGTCTCCGTTGAACCAGACAGTCCCGCCGATAAAAGTGGTTTGCTGGTCGGAGATATTCTGGTGCATTTCAACGGCGAAAAATTGACCGATGTCGATACGTTGTTGGCGCTGCTGTCCGGTTCAACCGTTGGCAAAACCCTGCCCGTTAAACTGGTGCGCGGGGGTCAAATTCAGGATGCTCAAGTTACGGTTGGCACCCGTCCACAGGGATAACCCGCCATGAGCAGCCTCTTCGCGCAAATTAACGCCGCATTAGCGGACATCACCGCCCTCGCCAAGGGCAGCCTCGTTGAAATCAATACGGGCATGGGTGGAGGTGCGGGGACAATCTGGCACTCGGATGGCCTGATTATCACCAATGCCCATGTGATCAATCGGCGCGGGGAAATCTATGTCAAACTGCCGGATGGCACGACTCTCCCCGCCAATCTGCTGGCGATTGACCCCCTGCGGGACATCGCCGCGCTGTCCATCGAAGCGCACGATTTACCGACCATCGAACTCGGCAAATCGAAAGAACTTCGCGCCGGACAATTTGTGACCGCCATCGGACATCCTTTCGGGGTACGGGGTGCAGCGACCAGTGGCATAGTGATTGGCACAGGCAGCGACGATTTACCCGAAATGATCACCGGGCGCGAATGGGTGATGGTCAGTTTGCACCTCCGCCCCGGTCACTCCGGCGGCGCATTGGTGGATGCCACCGGGCGGTTGGTCGGCATCAACACGGTCATGACCGGCCCGGATGTGGGCGGCGCGGTTCCGGTGGATGTCGTCAAACAGTTTCTCAAAGCTACATTGTAATTTTTCCATCTCACGGGAGGCTGAACCATTCAGCCTCTTTTTTTTCTTACACATTTCTAATCTTGACTTTGCATCATCTTTGTATATACTATGTATAAGGTTTGTACAAAAGAGATGATTTCCTCGGGATTTTGCTCAAGGCTTGTACAACACCAGATTGCAGATTTGAACTAAGTCTTTCCCTCTAAAAATACACTCGGTGGAGAACGTGATGTCGGTCACGTTCTTTTTTTTGTCATGCCAGCGTTGCCGTGTGGTACTGGACATTCCCCTCCGCCTGACATAGACTCCAGCCAAAAATACACGGAGTTTTTCATCATGGGCCCCAACAAGCTCACCAAATCAAATGAGTATTGGGAACGCGCCAAACATCTGATTCCGGCTGGCACGCAAACCCTCAGCAAAAGTCCCACCCAGTTTGTCGAAGGCATTGCCCCTAAATATCTGGAGCGTGGACAGGGCAGCCATGTGTGGGATGTGGATGGCAACGAATATATTGACTATCCGATGGGGTTGGGGCCGGTGATTCTGGGGCATGTTCATCCTTATGTCACCGCCGCCGTGATTGAACAACTCCACAAAGGCACGACCTTTACTATGATGCACCCGCTTGAAGTCGAAGTTGCTGAATTGATGCACCACACGATTCCCTGTGCAGAAATGATTCGCTACGGCAAAAATGGCTCGGATGCCACCACCGGGGCGGTACGCTGCGCCCGTGCCACCACCGGACGGAGCAAAATCGCGGCCTGTGGGTATCACGGCTGGCACGATTGGTACATTAGCAGCACCACCCGCAGCAAAGGCATCCCCGCATGGAACAAAGACCAAATTTTCACCTTCAAATACAATGATATTGAAAGCCTGCACAGCATTTTCCGCGAAAATCCCGATGAGATTGCGCTGGTGATTTTAGAACCCATCGTATTTGAAGAACCCAAAGACGATTTTTTGCACAAGGTCAAAGAACTTTCCCATCAACATGGAGCGTTGCTCTGCTTTGATGAAGTGATTACCGGTTTTCGCTGGGGACTGGGCGGGGCAAGTGAATATTTCGGTGTCACCCCCGATTTAGCCACGTTTGGCAAAGCGCTCTCGAACGGATTCCCCCACTCCGCGATTGTGGGTAAAGCGGAGTATATGCAGGTGTTTGATGAAATTTTCATGTCCGGTACGTATGGCGGCGAAACCATCTCGCTGGCTGCGTCCAAAGCCACCATGCAATTTATGATGGACAACCCCGTCCATGAGCATATCTGGCGGCAGGGCGAAAAAATCAAGGCGGGGTATAACGCGCATGTAGAAGCACTTGGTTTGGGCGATTATACAAAATGTGTCGGGATGGGGCCGCGCACCTTCATTCAATTTCACGACCCCAACGGACAAATCCCCATGCTGCACCTCAAGAGCATTTTTCAGCAGGAAGTCCTCAAACGCGGGATTTTGTTTAACGGCAACCACATGATGACCTATTCGCACAGCGACGAGGATATTGATTACACCCTCAAGGTGTATCGGGAAGCGCTGGAATTGTTCGCGCAGGCCTTAGACGGGTTAAATGTGCTGGATGCGCTGCAAGGCCGTCCCATCCAACCGATTTTTTAGAGATACAGGGGGCGTTTCACGGAACGCCCTTTTCATTTATGATAAAAATAACATTTTGTAGAAAGGCAAAGTTGAATGTTAGTCAATGCCATTTATGAGTCAGGGCAATTACGTTTGTTAGAGGAAGTCAATTTAATTGAGGGGCAGCGTGTGCAGGTCGATATTCAAACCATCGAAGATGAATTAACCCTGCTAAAACGCCTGTTAGGAGATAGAATCCAATGGGCAGACCCCACCCTTGACCCTCATCCCGAAGTAGAAGCACTGGCAGACGAAATTGACCGCGCCTTTCAGGGCAACCCGCCGCTATCAGAAATAATCATTCAAGAGAGAGGCGAATAGTGACACTTTATTTTCTGGATAGCAGTGCTTTAATCAAAAGATACATCACCGAAACGGGTTCTAGTTGGCTGCGGGCTTTGATGATTCCCAACCCTAATCATCAGTTCTTTATCGCACAAATCGCAGTGGTTGAGGCTATGTCCGCCACGTCAAGACGACAGCGCGAAGGACATGTATCTATTCGCAATTTAAGAGCGATTCGACTTCTTATTAATAGCCATGTTCAAAGACACTATAATCTGGTACGTCTAGGAGATGATATTACAGAGCGTGCAATAGATTTATGTAGCAAATATCCTTTAAGGGCAAGTGATGCTATCCAATTGGCCTCTGCCGTGGATGTCCATACGACGGTTCTTAGCGCCAATCTATCAGTCGTATTTTTGTGTGCGGACACTCGCTTACTTGCAACCGCAGTACAAGAAGGTTTAACGGTTGAAGACCCCAATATGCACTGATTTAGAATAGCTTGACATTAGACGCGTTAAATGTATTAGATGCGCTGCAAGGCCGTCCCATCCAACCGATTTATTAAGCCTTTACCAAACTAGGCATGGCTCAGACACATGCCTAGTTTAAAATCCCACTTATTTATTCGGATTTGGATTGGAGACTTCGTTCAAAATTTCCTGCTTTAAATCCTTGATCAGGTCGGACATATCCGTGCGTTGTAAGAAGGAACGTCCACTTGTGACCAGCCCTAAAAACTGGTGAATGTAATCTGTCCCCAACCCCATAATCATACCCGCCAAAACAATATCCAAGCCCTCAATCACGTCAAAATCTCCCAATTTCAAGGAAGGCAGGTTATGCACAGGTGCAATCAGGGTCAAGTCAAGGGAAATAGCCGTAAAAATCCCCAAAATCAATCCTGCCAGCGTTGCTACTTTCTTTTTTTGAATCCCATAACTGGGGCTGTCAAAATAGGCTTCAACCGCTTTAACCTCTTTTTCGTAGTACCCTTTCAATTCTTCGACCTTTTGGGTCAGCAGCTCAAGCTGTTCTTGGCTAGCTTTACCATCCAGCAATAACTTAGCCAGTTGCGAATTTTCATGGTTAAATGCCTCCCAACGCTGCTTGAGGCGAATCTGCATTGGCTCGGTTGAATCAATCATCGCTCGTAGCGTTCCCATGAAAGTGCTAACCCACCGGAACATCCAGTTGGCAGAACTGGTAAACTCCTTACTAAAACTAATCGTGCCGCGTTCAATCCACGTAAAAAAGGCTTCCAAAAGACGTTCCACAATCACAGCCCCCGCCAGCAGAGGGGCATACAGTTCCAACAATTCCTTATCAATGTTTTCGCTAGTGCTGTCATCGGCGTTATCTTGAGCAAAAACGGTTGGAACAACAACGAGTAGAAGTGCGAAGAACAAAAAAACCAGTGATAAACGCACCAAAGTTGGCATGTATCATGTTCCTTTGCAGTTGCACTCATCATACATTAAAAAAATCTTAATATCAATTACACATAATATTTGGGTAACAAAACAAGGGGATTTACCCCCCTGTCCTGTAGAATTTTTTGCTGAACGCGAATTCCTACTGTACACCGCCAACGGTGACATTATCCACGCGCAGTGTGGGGGTGCTAATTGCGCCCGCAAACGGCACGACCCGCAAATCGCCACCGACTTCCACGATATTTTTGAGGAAATCGGGTAAGGTAGTGGCAATCGTGACCCCCGCCACTGGATGAGTCAATTTGCCATTCTCAATCCACAGGCCATACGCGCCCATTGAACAATCACCGCTCACGGGGTCAATGCCGCCCGTCTGCATGATGCGCGTCACATACAACCCGTTTTTCACTTCGGAGATAATTTCTTGTTGGGTTTTGTGACCGGGTTGAATGTAAAAATTGCTTGCGCCGAGTTTGGGCAGTTCGCGGTGAGACCCCCGTTGCGCGTTCCCCGTTGATTTGACTCCGGCTTTGCGGGCGGTATACGAATCGTAAATGACATTCTGGAAAATGCCCTCGTCAATCAAACGAGTAGCGGATGTTGGCACACCCTCACCATCAAACGGCGCAGTCGCCAAACCGCGTTTCATCCGTCCGTTGTCCAGTAAACTGACCTTATCTGAGGCGACTTCTTGCCCCAGTTTATCCAGCAGGAAGGAACGGCCTTTTTGCATTGCTTCCGCGTTCATGGCGGCTGAAAGATAGGCCAACAGTTCCCCTGCCACCAACGGGTCAAACACAACCGTACAGGTTTGGGTTGGTACGGGTTTGCCGTTCAAAATTTGCAGGGCGCGTTCTGCCGCTTCTGTGCCAATTTCTACCGGGTCTAAATCGGCAAAATAATTGGAAACCCCCAAGCCATATGCCTGTACCATTTCATCGCCTTCACGGGCAATGCTCATCAAAAAACTCACCGCTACCGTCCGCCCATACGACCCGGCAAACCCTTTGGAATTCGCCAAGTACACTTTACCGATTGAATCCTGATAGACACACATCGGAATCATCAGGACTCGCGGGTCATACGCCAGCGCGGTTTCGGTGATTTTTTTGAGCAGGTCGATTTTTTGTTCCGGTGTAACCTGTGCCAGCGCATCATCCCAGATTTCTAAATCTTCTTCGGGGATGGGCTGCGGTTCGGGCAACGTCCGGTTTTCATCCGGGGTGGCAATCGCCGCGAGTTCAACCGCCGTGCGCCATGTTTTTTCGATGCCTTCGGCAGAAAAATCGGAGGTATAGGCATAGCCCACCCGCCCACCGTCAATAATCCGCACCCCCAAGCCTTTTGAGCCAGATTGGGAGAGTTTTTCGACTTCGCCGTTGCCAAGCTGGATGTTGGTTTCGATTTCATCGGTAATCATGGCTTCGGCTTCCACCCCACTGGCGGAGGCTTGCGTCACCACCTGTTTTGCAATTTCTAAATAGTCCATGTGTAAAAACTCCTTTGGTTTTTGGTAATCGGTTTTCGGTTATCAAGAAACTGATTACTGATAACTGAAAACTAATTACTACATCTCGCTACTGGCGGGTTCATCTGTCCCGCCCACCGTGACACGCGGAATCCGCAGGGTAGGCTGACCCACGCTGACTTTGGCGGTTTGAAATTTGCCGCATGTGCCATAACCGGGGTCTAAGGCCAAATCCGTCCCGACCATATCAATTTCTTTCAGCACGTCTGGCCCATTCCCCATCACGGTTGCGCCGCGCAAAGGGGCAGTCAATTTGCCATCCTCAATCAGATAGGCTTCGGTGGCGTTAAACACAAAATCGCCTTTGGCAATATCCGCCTGTCCTCCCGCCATTTGTTTGACGTAGATGCCTTTTTTGGTTGCGCGGATAATTTCTTCGGGGTCATGCGGACCAGCATCAATGAAAGTGTTGGTCATGCGTGGCATGGGCAAATGACGGAAACTCTGCCGCCGTCCATTCCCTGTTGAAGCCCGCCCGACGCGCCGTGCCTCCACCAAGTCCCACATATATTCGCGCAAAATGCCATTTTCAATCAGTACCGTCCGTTGAGCAGGTGTGCCATCATCATCAAATTTGAGCGACCCGCGCCGTCCGGCAATTGTGCCATCATCCAACGCATTGATAATCGGGTTAGCGACCCGTTCACCAATTTTGCCCGTGTAGGCCGAACTGCCTTTGGTGATGAAATCGGCTTCCAATTGGTGTCCACACGCTTCATGGAACAGCACCCCGCCCCACCCGTTGCA
This sequence comes from uncultured Anaerolineae bacterium, assembly GCA_964639245.1. GTDB lineage: Bacteria > Chloroflexota > Anaerolineae > Aggregatilineales > J027 > SB15. The sequence continues at coordinate 149,044 of CAZXCU010000002.1, read as the reverse complement.
CATGACCACCGCCATTTCACCCGCCGGAGAAGGCCGCGCATCCAGCATTTTGACGGCGGTTTCGGCTGAATTTTTGGCTTCATCCACCAGATTATTTTTATCGAGAATTTCCAAGCCGGTTCGTCCGCCAAATGCTCCCCGCGCACTCTGCACGATGCCGTTTTTCCGTGCTGTCACCCCCACACGAAGCTCGACAAAACTCCGGTCATCTTCGACCTGCACGCCATCCGAATTAAAAATCCAGCAGTGGCGGGTCACTTCCAGATAACTTGCCCCCACCTGATTCACCAGAGAACTGTAAGCGCGTGCGGCAACATCGGCATCGCTTAAAATTCTGGCTTTTTCAGCAATGCTCAGGCTGTCCAAGGGTTTTAAAACCGGATATTCCAACGGGCTTTTGCGGTAGGTCAAATCAATCACGGCCGATTTGCGACTGCCACTTGACGCGGCGGCGGCGGCACTCGCGGCATGGAGCAGACTTTCCTCACTCAAATCATCCGTGTAGGCATAGGTGACAAGGTTGCCAAAAAAAACGCGCACCCCCGCCCCTCTATCGGCCCCACGCACGGCGCTCTCGATTTTAGAATCTTCAAGACTGAGCGATAAATTCGTACTATCTTCCACATAAATTTCGGCAAGGTCGCCGCCGGAACTCAACGCCCGTGCCAGCACTTTTTGGGCTAGCTCGACAGGAATCATCGTCACACTCCTTCAAAAAAAACTTTAAACGAAATTATACTCCGCTCCTGTGTCAACGCAAAAATCAGGGGAATGGTTCAAAAATGGTTCTAAGGGAGATGCTCACGTTTTTGATACGATATAAACGCTGGCATTTTGGCGGACGCGATAGATGCCGATTAACAAAATAAGACGGATACCGGGTCACGCTGGGCTAAAGCAGTTTAATAACTCACCTTACGCAAAATAGCGTTTTGAGGATATTTTTTGACCCCACCCCACCTTCGGTTTCCCTCCCCAAAGCATTGGGGAGGGATTGAGGGTGGGGATTTTCCGCATTGCGTAAGGTGAGTTGATAAAATAGGGCAAATGTACCCGCCCTCATTCCCTTGCAGGGGGGTAGGTCTGTGACCCACCCATACACTAAAGTTAAAGGGCATTATCGCGCTCCTACAGATACTGCACGAAATGTTATAAACAAGGAAAAAAGCAATGACACGCAAAGTAGCCATTTTAATTTTTGATGATGTCGAAGTGCTGGACTTCGCCGGGCCGTTTGAGGTGTTCAGCGTCACCAGCCAAGAACTCAAACAAAATGTGTTTGAAGTTTTCACGGTTGCCGAAAAACCCACCGTTTCCGCACGCGGTGGATTGAGTATCAATGCTACATACACGCTCGAAACCTGTCCACCGCCGGATATTTTGATTGTGCCGGGTGGGGTTGGCACGCGCCCCCTTTTGAAAAATGACACCGTTTTAAATTGGATAAACACCACCCAAGCCAAAGCAGAATTTTTGCTCTCGGTTTGCACAGGGGCAATGCTGCTCGGCAAACTCGGCTTGTTGGATGGTTTGCCCTCCACCACACACCACACCACCTTTGCTGAATTTCAAGCGATTGCCCCCAAGACAACGATCATCACCGACAAACGTTTTGTGGACAACGGCAAAATCGTCACGGCAGGCGGGATTTCAGCAGGGATTGATATGTCGCTGTATATGGTCGAAAAATTGCTCGGACGGGAAGCCGTCGAAAAAACCGTCAAGGAAATGGAATATTTGTACTGGACTCCATTGGACGAAGTACACACCAAGCCGATACAATTACCTGTATGAAGCAAGTCTGGATTCCCAAATATGGCACGGCTTCCGTTTTAGAAGTTCGTGAAGCGCCCGACCCCACCCCGCAAGCTGGCGAAATTCGGATTCGTGTGGAGGCGTGCGGAGTCAATTTTGCCGATGTGGTGGCACGGATTGGCTTGTATGCGGATGCCCCCAAACCGCCGATGGTCGTGGGTTACGAAGTGGCGGGAACCGTGGATGCCGTCGGCGAAGGGGTGGAAACCGCGTGGCTCCATGCCCCGGTGGTCGCCATGACCCAATTTGGCGGGTACAGCAGTGCAATTTGTGTCCCCGCCCGTCAGGTTTTCCGCCGCCCTGACATGTTGAGCGCCAATGATGCGGCAGCCCTGCCCGTGAATGCCATAACCGCCTATCAAATGCTGGTGGTGATGGGCAGCGTTCGCGCCGGAGACAAGGTATTGATTCACGGTGCGGCGGGCGGGGTGGGCTGGTTGGCGGTGCAAATCGCTAAAAATTTGGGTGCTACCGTCTATGGCACGGCTTCAAAGTCAAAACATGCCCGCCTCTCTCAACTGGGCGTGGATGTTTGCATTGACTACACGCAGGAAGATTTTGTCAAAGTCATTCGCCAGCACACACATGGCAAAGGGGTTGAAGTTGTGCTTGACCCCATCGGCGGCGGACATTGGCGACGCAGTTACAACGCGCTTGCCCCTACCGGACGGTTGCTCATGTTCGGGCAAGCGGGTATGGTTTCCGGCGAAAAACGGAATGTGTTCACTGTCGCAAAATGGGCTGTGACCGCGCCGTGGCTGGCATTCCATTTTGTGCGCCTCATCAACGACAACAAAGGGGTGATGGGGGTGAATCTGGGGCGGATGTGGCACGAAGTTGATCGGATGCGCCCATGGTTTGACGAGATTATCCACTGGTACAGCGCAGGTAAACTCGAAATCGCCATTGATGCGGTCTACCCCTTTGAGCAGGCCGCCGCCGCCCATGAACGCTTGCAAAATCGGCAAAATGTGGGCAAAGTGCTGCTCCGCCCTTAACCTAAACTTCATAATTTTCGTTACAATTTCATTGAACTTATGCGTTTCTTGGCTGTACTTACTTCGGCGTTTTTTGGATTTACCCTGCTTGCCGTGACAGGGGTTTATTCGCTTGTGCGCCAGCACCCCTCCGACAGTCTGCCTCATCTGGCCTTCATCAGTGAGGACGGTTTTTTGTATCGGATGAACGCCGATGGGGAGAATCTGCAACAGCTTGCTGCCACCGGATACGCCAGTTTCGCGCCTACATGGTCACAGGATGGCAAGTGGGTCGGGTATATCCAGAATCAGCGTGAGGTACGCGGGCAGCAAATTACCCTGCGTGGGCGGATGCAAGCCCCTTTAACCACCCCGATTCGGCTGTATGGCGCGATGGCATGGCATGAACGCGGAGTCGCATTTCATAACGGTTTTCGTCTGTATCTGGATGATGGAAACCGGGTTAAAGAACTCCCCGCCCCACAGGGACAAAAATCGCATCTGGCATGGTCGCCGGACGGAGCATGGTTGGCTTTTGTCGTGTTAGACCGCCCCACCGGATACAATATTTATCTCATCCGTCCCGATGGGACGAACCTCACCCCCTTAACGGATGATGCCCGCCAGAATATTTATCCCCTCTGGTCGCCGGATTCTAAATGGATTGCGTTTGTTTCCAACAACAGCACCTTTGGCTTTCAGATTCACAAAATACGTCCCGATGGCACTAATCGCCAGCAAATGACCGATGCGATAAGCGTGGCACATTTTAGCCCGCCCGCGTGGTCGCCGGACGGGGCATGGTTGGCTTTTGCGGGGCAGCGCGGTTCGATGGACTGGAATATTTACCGTGTTCGCAGCGATGGCAGCCTCCAAGAACCACTCACCGACTCGCGTTACCCTGCCCGCAATCCCGCTTGGTCAGCCGATGGTCGCTTTATCGCGTTTCAAAGCCAGCAGCATGGCAGTTCCATGATTTATCGCATGAAGGCCGACGGCAGCCATTTACAGCGTTTAACCCCCGATTCACTTTCCGCGAAATATCCGGTCTGGTCGCCGCGCACCGCCTTTGCATGGCAGCCCCGCTTTTTGCTCATCGTCAGCCTCGTAACCATTTTAGGCGGTTTGAAGTTTGCCAAAACGCTATAGGGTGTTATAGTTGCAGGTAACGTAGTTCCCAAAAGGTAGTGTATGAAAGGTAATTAATAAAACCTTATGAAGCGTTGGGCTGTTCACCCCCCCCTCCCCGTTGAATATCGTCACCGTTACGGGGATCTCCACCCCGTACTCGCCCAAGTTCTCTACAATCGTGGGATTAAAGACTATGAAACCGCGATTGATTTTTTGGAAGGCAAAGACCCCCAGTATAACGCAATGCAAATGAAGGGGATGCAAAAAGCACTCGCCCGCATCCGCCATGCGATTAAAAATAAAGAAAATATTGTCGTGTATGGCGATTTTGATGCCGATGGAGTCACTTCGACAGCCTTACTTGTCCAGACACTCCAAGCCTTAGGCGCGAATGTCACGCCATATATTCCGCACCGCGTGGACGAAGGGTATGGTTTAAATACCCCCGCCCTGCTGCACCTCAAAGAAACCGGCACCGATTTGGTCATCACTGTCGACTGTGGCGTGCGTTCGGTGGATGAAGTTAAAATTGCGATGGATGCCGGACTCGATATTATTGTGACCGACCATCACTCCATCGGAGATGCGATTCCACCAGCACTCGCGGTGATTAACCCCAAACAGGAGGACTGTCGTTACCCCGAAAAAATGCTGGCAGGGGTGGGTATTGCCTTCCGGTTGGCAGAAGCGCTCATCAAAGTGGAAACCGCCAACAGCCGTAACGCGCCAACGATTACCCGCGAGGATTTGTTAGATCTGGTGGCGATTGGCACCGTGGCTGACCTTGCACCCTTGGATAAAGTTGAAAATCGGTCACTGGTGCTGCAAGGCTTGGAAGTGCTGAATCGGGCGCAGCGTCCCGGCGTGTATGAACTCCTCCGCGTTTCGGGGGTGGAACCGGGCGAGGTCGATGCCACCGCCATTGGCTACAGTTTAGGGCCACGCATCAACGCTGCCGGACGCTTAGAAAGTGCCATGACCGCCTACAAATTGCTTTCCACTCATGATATTGAGGAAGCCCATCAACTTGCCGAAGCACTCCAAGAATTGAACACCCAGCGCCAAGAAATGACCCAGATTGCCCAAGACGAAGCGCGCATTTTGGCGGCGGCGGATGCCGAGTTGCCCTTGATTTTTGCGGCAGCCCCGGATTTTAAACCGGGCATTGTGGGCTTGGTCGCAGGACGGCTCACCGAAGAATTTTACCGCCCATCCATTGTGATTGAGCAGGGGGAAGAAGAATCACGCGGGTCGTGCCGCAGCATCCCCGAAGTGAATATTACCGAAGTGCTGGACGAATGTGCCGATTTGTTGGTGCGGCATGGTGGACATGCCCAAGCCGCCGGGTTTACGATCAAAACCGCTAATATTCCAGCGTTTAAAGAAAAACTGATGGAATTGGTGCAAAAACGGCTGCAAAAACAACTGGTTGAACCGACCATCACCGCCGACAGCCGCGTTCAATTGTCGTATGCCACGCTGGAACTGGCGCAAGCCCTCCAAAAATTAGAACCCACCGGTTTTGCCAACCCCGCCCCCTTGTTCATGAGTGAACGGCTGCGTGTGGTAGATTATCGCGGCGTAGGCAAGGAAAACAAACACCTCAAATTGCGTGTGTCTGATGGCCCGGTCAGCGCGGACGCGATTGGCTTCGGGTTAGGCCATTGGACGCGCACCATGCCCACTTACGTTGATCTGATTTATTATCTACAGGTCAATGAGTGGAATGGGCGGGTAACAGCCCAACTGAATGTTCAAGATTTAAAACCAGCAGGCAGCTAACGCTTTGCCCGTCGTTGCCGTTTAATCTGCCACAAATTTAACAGCGCCATTTCATCCCGTGTTGAAAGTCCGACAAAAGCAGCGAAATGGCGCAAGAATAATTTATCGGGAATGCGCCCTGTCCCCTGCGCCGTATTAAAATAGCGGTACATCGAAGTCTTTTCGATAGCAAAGCCCTGTTGTATCAAATAAAGATACAAGTCGGATTTGCTATACCCCGATTCGGTGAGTAAGGAAGTTAAAATTTCGGAAAACTGGGTGTGATAGATCTGAAAAAAGATTTTGAGAAGTTCTTGACCTGACATTTGTATGCTCCTGTGAATCCAAAGCCAACACAGTTTTAGTGAATACCCTTGGCTAAGATTCAATCTGAGGCGCTGTCAGTATCGGGGCATGAGTCACTTCCCTTAAATTGCGAATACCCGCAGTATAACACGGATTCAGGCTGCGGGAGTATCCAAAAACAGGGCTTAAATGGACACGCCAAAAAATTCCGAAAAATGGAGTCGTCATTCAAGCCGTGTTTTGGCAAAGTTGTCTATAGAGTTGAGCATAGTGGTACAGGGCGGAAGTTGATTTTTCTTCCGCCTTGTATTTGATTTACGCAAGCGACACACCAAAATAGGTTGCCAGCGCGTCATGCACTTCATCCTCATCTTTTAAAAAACGTTCGCGGCGTGAGCCATTTTCCGTGAAAATCAAGCGGGTGTTGCTCAGGGTAATGCGTCCGTTGGGGGTTGCCAGCGTGCAAACCCGCTTCTGCGTAAAGGGCGATTCCGGTGCCGTTTGATGATAGTCACACCCGACGGCAAAATCGCTCAGTTGGCGGGGCTGCAAGAAAAATTGATATTCCGGTTGGAAGTCGCCCTCTGCGCCACTCGCCAGACTAGAAAAAATACCCTGCACGCCGTCATGTAGCACACGGTACGTTTTGCCATCCTGCACCTGTTCGCGGGTTGAGTCCAACCGCAGGGGTTCAAGGAAGGAATCACCAAAGCCCACGTCCACCAACCAGCGTTCGTCTAACTGCACCATCAAAGCGAGATGGTCAAAGGGGATGCCAAATCCGCCTGTTCCGGTGACCACCCGTGCTTCAAGCAAGGTCACGTCAAAACCCAGTTCACGCAGCACCATCGCAAATAAGCCATTTTGTTCGTAACAAAAACCACCGCGCCGTTGATGCACGAGTTTGTGAAACAGACTTTCTTTATCGAGACGGATACGCCGCCCCAGTGATATATCCAGATTTTCAAAGGGAACCGCCCGCAGATGCGCCCTGTGCAACCCGCGCAGAGTTTCTAAGGTGGGGATGTGCGTTCCCTCATATCCAATTCGCCGAAAATAGGCCTCTAAATCCATGAGTTGTTCCATGACTGTAATATTCATGATGAGATTGCCAATCATGATAAATCAACCTCCATTGGGTAGCCGCTGTACATTGGAACAGGGGATGGAATCGAAACTTAGCCTTCTAAAGCATCCTCATCCGGCGAAAACATCCCAACAGGGGGATGAATCGCGGTATCTTGCCGCGTGGAGTCAAGGGCATCAGTAGGGGTGTCATCCACGTAAATGAGACATACACCGCCAATCGAGAGAACATCGCCCGTTTTTAAAACATGCTCCACCACCGGGACATCATTCACAGAAGTTCCATAAGAACTATTGAGGTCATACACCACATATTGCCCATGCCGCAGCCGAATCTGGCAGTGTAAACGGCTCACCCGCCCATCCTCCAGCACCAGATGATTGTCCAAGCGCCGTCCGATATTGATAACCGGGCGATCTAACGCCATGACTTTTTTGCCTTCGCGCAGCAGTTGCGCGCCGAATGGGGCATCCGATTCGGTCACTGAAACAGCATGGAGTGGCACGGTCTGGCTATTTTTTTCGGTAGGCCAGGCAATTTCGACCTGTATACTGCCGCGTGATTGCTGTTCGTCCGGCTGAAAAATCACGTTGACAGCCTGATTGACCTGCCCCGCCAGCGACCCGATATAGTGCTGAATCAACGTTGCAGCGTTGGGGGTATCTTGCATGAGCAGCAGATAATCCTCAGGATGCAGCCGCACCATGAAGCGCGCCGGAATCAAGCGATTCCCGGCGGTGTCAAATCGGACATGTTCATCAAACACCCGCGCCACCACTGGCAACAGGGACTCGATTTTCACCCGTCCGGCGAACAGCCCTTCGACAAAATTTTCTAACCGCGATTCAAGCCGCGCAAACTGAAAAAGTCTCATGCCTGTCATTATCTGCCCATTACGTTGATTGCACAACAGACCATCATCTGACCGTTGGCTGACAGTCTGCCAAAAACATCAGACTGGTAGATTCATCGTAGCCGAATACAATTAAGCCCCGTTCAAAGGAAGGTTATGAAATCACCAGTCAAGTTTTATTTTATTTTTGTTTTGCTGCTCCTGCTGCAAACCTTCCTCCGCACTCACCAGCTTGATATTCAAAACCCCTATATTGACGAAGGGTTTCATATCCGACGGGCGGGTTTTGTGTGGGATTTTGAATTTCATCCGGCGCGGGTGTCGCATGGCAAACTGCTGGTGTATTTCTGGCTGGGGTTGTTTGAAACAGACCGCCTGCATGTGCTTGTGCCTTCGCGCATGGCAATTGCGCTGGTTTCCCTTGTCACCGGGACAGCGCTCTACGCCATCGGTAAAAAATTACACAGCCACAGCGCCGGACTCCTTGCTCTGACCCTGTATATTTTTTGTCCGATTGCGCTGTTTTATGAACGGATGGCGATGGCAGACCCTCTCGCTTCGATGCTGGCAACACTGGTCGTGTGGCGGAGTCTGATACTGGTTCAAAAACCGACCCTGCGCGAAGGAGCGCTCATCGGCGGGTTGATTGGCCTTTCCGCAATGGCAAAACTGACGATGGGCTTAACCCCGTTAATTCCCACACTGGCGACAATTTTGTTTATTCACCTTCCCCAAAATACCTTTAACACCCGCCCCGCCAACGCATTGATTCGTCACTGGTTCAAGGTGTATTTTCCACCCTTGCTGGTCGCCGCAATGACCACCGTGCTGCTGTGGCTGCCGATTTTGATTCCAGCAGCGATTGCCAGCCGCACCGACGAACCCTTTAAGCTCGTCAATGCCTATAACATTCGCAGCAACGCCGAGGAAGAAGAAGAACGTTACTCTCCCCTTGAATATCTTGAAGAAATCCGCGTTGAAATGGACGATTTCTTCACAGAAAATCTGATTTTGTTCATCGGGGCATTGTTTGGGCTGGCCTTCTTTTTGCAGCCCAAACAAATCCGTGCCTTTTTATTGATCGCGCTGTGGTTTGCGGTGATTGTGCTGCCGTCGCTGGTGGGGGCAAGGTTGGCAACCGCCCGCTATTTTATGCCGATGTCTGCGCCGTTGATGTTCACGCTGGCCTATGCGGTGGTGAGTCTGTGGGGAGAAGATACAGCTAAAGCAAGGGGATCGAAGAGAATTATTAAGCGAATTTTATCCCTCAGCGCGGCGGCAGTGGTGGGGTACTGGCTGGCAATCCACGCGATTCCGTTCGCCCGAACCGACCTGACCAACCCCGATGCACTGGATTTTAACGAAACCAATTACACGGAATATCAAAGCGGCTTTTTGATTGCCAACGAAGCCGAACGTATCGCCGCCCGCACCCTCAATGACCAACACCTCGCGCCTGTCACCGCCAACTGGAATCTGTGCCACTATCTATATTTTTATACGGAAAAGGAAACCGCCTGTTTGGGGTTGGACACCATTCGAGACGAGCTACGACACTTTGTCGAAGCACTGCCCGAAGGCGAAAGTGGCTACCTGATTTTGAGCGGCTACCGTCCCTTTTTTCAGTCCATGCCGGGCATCGGGTGGGAAGAAGTCGTGCGCTACAAACAGGAACGGATTCGCACCGAGTCATGGGATGTGCAAATCTGGCGGGTGTGGCAGCAATAAATCCCCCTTCAAAATCAATATCACACATTATTGACTGGTCATATGGCTAGTTAAAAGTCTATCCACCTAGCGGATAAAGCCCATTCTCTTACAGCGCTATAATTATTATGCAGTGGTCTATGTCCATCGATAGAGGAATCCACTTCCTCAAATTACATATTTATCGTTCAGCAGGGTTGCAATTTTGACGTTTGACACTTTACTTAGAATAAAATGTAACTTGTGTGTTGCGTTTTGGTTAATTTTCGGTTATTTTAAAATTACACTGAATCACGTCCTCGTAATAAATAAGTTACTTATCATTTATACGGGAGTTTAAAGTGGGACGAAAACGACATATTTTTTTGAGTTATCGCAGCACAGAACGTGATTTTGCCCTTCGGCTTGCCGCAGATTTAAAAAATTCGGGCATCAATGTATGGATGGATCGCCTTGACCTAAAACCCGGCGATGACTGGCGGAACACCATTCAAACGGCGATTGATGATGCCGTGGGTATGATTGCTGTCCTGAGTGCGGCCTATGTGCGTTCGCACTATTGCAAAAAGGAACTTGCCCGTGCAGAACGCCACCACTATTCGATTGTTCCCTTGCTGATTACTCCGCTTTCTGACCGCGCATGGCCGATTGAGGTGGAACGCGAACAATATCTCGATTTTACGGAGTGGCAAAATGGGGGCGCGTACCGGGTTGAATTAAGTCGCTTGATTGATGATTTGAAGAAGCGCTTTAGCCCCAGCGTCGATTTCACCCCCGATGCAGAAACCTGCTACCTGAACAATCTGATTGCCCAACTAGAAGCAAATGACTTGTTGCCACCCAGCCAGGAGGATTCAGTTTACACCCCCGGTAATCAGCTCGCTCAAACAATTTTCAGCAGTATTTTTGCAAACACCCCGCAAGACCCATCCATTTTGCCCATCCTGAGTCTGCTCAAGGAAACACCCCGCTTTTTGCTGCTCGGTGCAGATGAAAAAATGACCCTCATGATGCTGCACTATACAGCATTACAAACGGCTTATGCCCGCCGTGAATTTCAGTCCAATGTCCCCCTGCCCTATCTCCTGAATTTAGCCGAGTGGGGAGATGCGCTGAGTTTTACTGAGTTCTTATACAGCCGATGGTCATTTGAAACCAATCTCGATGCAGAAATTAGCGCCCGTCGGTTAATTCTATTTCTAGGGGGGATGGAACATCTGACGGGGAATTCAGAAAAACTTCGCCAATTGCAACAGACCATCCAGACTCTGCCCTATGTGGTTGTGAGCTGCAATACTTCTCTCTATGGCGACGAACCAATGATGAATATCCCTGCCTTCAGACTCCCGCCAGTGACCGCCCTGCCCAATGTGAAGCCTGACCTTCTCTTGCAAGCCTTTTCGCAACAACAGCCTTCCCTGTTGGAGCTAGTACCCATCCTCAGCCAATGGCTCGAAAACCTGCCATCCATCGCGTTCAGCAGCAAAAAAATTCAGGCAACCCTTCGCACATTAAAACATCTTGATGAGGCAGTGATGACCACAACCCTCATCCATTTGATGCGTGGCAGTAACTGGCAGGTGCGACACAACGCGAGTCTGCTGCTGCAACAGACTCCTTCTGAGACATTGACTGACCTTCATAAAATTCTTGAAACTGAAGGATTTTTAGACACAGATTTCGCCGAAAAACCGAACTTGCTCCCCGATTTACTGCGGGCAGCCTGCGATGGGGAAGCCTCTCTGCGGCGCATTGTGGCGTGGCTGCTAGGCAATTTCAACGATAAGGCCGCCGTTCCTGCGCTGGTGGAAATGCTGCACGACCCCGACCCCACCGTCATTATCGAAGCACTCAATTCGCTTGCATTGCTGGGCGACCCCGACTCGTTTTCTTTTATGCTCAAATGTCTCGACCATCGCAATCTTACCGTTCAAGAGGCGGTCTCACAGGTTGCCTTGTGGATAGGGTTGCCGATTGTACCGGTTCTCAAACTGCTCCAGCCCAAAGCCAGAATTAACACGCAATTAAAATTCATCGAACTTTTGAAAGAATTAAACGACGTAACAACAACTGACCTGCTGCTTCAATGGACATATGACCCGCACCCAACGATACGCGCCGCGGCCCTTGAAGCCTTACAGGATAGGGAGAATGACGCTGTGATAAAAAGATTATTAGAATGTCTGGGGGATAACGCATGGGTGAAAGGGCGAAAACACCATGTGAGCGACACCGCCACCCGTATCTTGGAAAAACGTCAAACACAGGAACAACCCGCCCTTGTCCCGGCGGCCAAGATGACTAAAAAAACCGCCAGAGAGTCCGCCGAACGCGCCAAAGACCGCTTGCAAAATGCCACCGCAAACGGAAAATTTCCTAAAAAATCACCGCCTCCTTCGCCCAAAAAACAATCCATCACCCATCACCAGAACAGCATTTTGGAATCGCTCCTGAATACCTTGCACCAAACCAAATGGGGGGAACGCGAACAGGCCGCCCGTTCTTTGCGGGAATATGCCAAATCGCAGCGCGACAACCCGCCCGATTATGTGACAGATAAATTGTTAATTGCCCTTGATGACCCGGATTGGCTGGTACGCTGGTCGGTAGTCGAGGCGCTGGCATGGATTCGAGATGTCAGCACCATTGGCAAACTTAGCAAAATGCTGCATGACCCCAATTGGACAATCCGTGCCGCCGCCATCAATGCCCTGATTGAGATTCAAGACACCGATGCCACAGAAGCCATCCTTGAATGTCTCTCCGACCCCTATCCAATGGTGCAGGAAACCGCCATTGAAGCCCTCGGCAAACTTGGTGATGCCAGAGCGATTCCCGAACTCGCTAGAATCTTAGCGACAGAAAAAGACCATATGCTGCTGCGCCTTGCCGCCGTTGAAGCGCTCGGCAAAATCAAGCACCCCGGCACCCTTGCGCCCCTTGTTGCCGCCTTGCACGACCCCGATAAAAATGTTCGCTGGATAGCCATCTGGAGTCTCAGTCAGGTCAAAGATGAAACCACGATTGATTCACTAATTGAATCGCTCAAAGATACCGATGTTCCTTTCCAACAAACCAAACGCATTTGTGACCTCGCCGCCGAAACCCTTGAAAGAATCGGAACAACGAAAGCCAAAAGCGCTGTCACACGTTGGCGCTCTCACCAAGCGGCAATCCAAAGCCCATCCTAGAGGTCATCATGCAATTATTTGTGAGTTACGCCCGGGTCGACAAACCCTACTGTGTTCAAATAGTCCATCTGCTAGAAGATGTTCATGAAATCTGGTACGATGCCCGGATGTATGCCGGACTGCATTGGTGGCCCGAAATTTTGCGCCGGTTGGACTGGAGCGAGGGATTCATTTATCTCATGTCGCCCGAATCCATCGAATCAAAATATTGCCGCCAAGAATTTGAACTTGCCCAGAGTTTAGGCCGTCCAATTTTCCCGGTGCTGATTCATCCTGACACCGCCATTCCGCCTGTTCTGGCGAACATTCAGTACGCCGATTTGAGTCAGGGGCTAACCCCCGAAGCGGTCAAGGTACTGTTAACGTCTATTCATAAAGCCGAAAATGATCTCCTTAAGAGAACACACCCGCCTGTCGCGCTTAAAGGGGATTTGCTCAAAGAACCCGTTCTTGATGCAGCGGCAGTCATCGGGGCGGCGGCGGCAGCCATGAGCAACGGGCAGTTTGACAATGCCGTGTTTTTGCTCAAACAAGCCAGAGAAAAAGGCTATACTTCCCGGTTTATTAATATTGATGAATTGTTGGTCGAGGCAGAAACCGCCCTCACCCGTCAAACTTACCTGCGGGAAGCTGAAAGGGAATATTCACAAATTCTCGCTTTGGTGCAACATAAGATAACATCTAAAATTGGCTGCGAGGCGTTCCGTTCTTTCCGCCAAGCTTTTCCCGATTACGACCCGGAGAATTTGCGGGCTGTTTGCACAGGTGAAACGAGTCCACAGTCCAAAATACGCGATATTCTCCCGATGTTTGAATGGTGTCCGATTCCTGAAGGCAAGGTACGCTTTCGCTATGTAGACAGCCAGAGCGAAAAACATGAGATGCTTGCCCCGGTCAAGTCGTTTCAGATAAGTAAATATCCCATCACCAACACCCAATTTCAGGTTTTTCTAAATGACCGCAATGGCTATGCCAACACGGTATGGTGGGATTTTTCGCCAGAGGCCAAAGCGTGGCGACAAAAACATCTGCTGCCGCGCCCATCCGCTTTTAAAGGGGATGAACGCCCGCGTGAAATGGTCACATGGTACGAGGCCATGGCCTTTTGTAACTGGTTGAGTCATTATCTGGGGCAAAGAATCGGTTTACCCACCGCGTTTGAATGGCAGCGTGCCTTTCAGGGGGATGACCAACGGGCTTTCCCATGGGGCAACAGTTTTGATAAAAATCGGTGCAATTCGTCGGAAAACAACCTCAAAATGACGACCAATGTCACACGCTACGAGCAAGGAGTCAGCCCGTTTGGGGTGTATGATATGGCGGGGAACGTGTGGGAATGGTGTCTGAATCAAGATGCTGACCACGCCTTTGGGGCAGAAATTTTGGGGAGTTGTAAACGAGTCATTCGCGGGGGGTCATTTATGAGTCCCGGTTTGCGTTCGCATATCTCCTTCCTTTACTATTTACAGCCGGAAAGTCATTATTCTTCCATCGGGTTTCGGATTGTGACTCCGATGGCATAAGAAATTCAGTTATCAGGTTACACACCACGGAATAAAAACTCATCTGAGAAATAATATTACATAAGGTGCGTTATGCCCTAAGCCGCCCCAATTGGCACTCTGGCGTTGACACGGGTTCACAGGCATAATGAGATAAGCAAAAATCTACCGATTTTCATAGGAAACCAATGTCTATGACCTTAGAAAAAGTCCTTACCGCGCAGCATTTCATTGAACTCGAAGACAAATACGGCGCACATAATTATCACCCCTTGGATGTGGTGATTAGCGAGGCACAGGGCATCTGGGTAACAGATGTCGAAGGCAAGCAGTACATGGACTGCCTGAGTGCCTACAGCGCATTGAATCAGGGACACAACCACCCCAAAATTCGACAGGCCATGATTGACCAGATTTCCCGCGTGACCCTGACCAGTCGTGCCTTCCGCAATGACCAGCTCGGTTATTTTTATAAAGAATTGTGTGAACTGACCGGTTATGAAATGGCGCTGCCCATGAACAGCGGCGCAGAGGCGGTGGAAACTGCCCTCAAAGCGGCGCGTAAATGGGGTTATAAAGTCAAAGGGGTGGAAGCGGGCAAGGCGGAAATTATCGTTTGCGAAAACAATTTTGCCGGACGCACCATCACGATTATCAGCTTTAGCACCGAAGCCCAATATCGGGATGGCTTCGCGCCCTATACCGAAGGCTTTAAAGTTATACCTTACGGCGATGCTGCTGCCCTTGAAGCGGCAATTACCCCCAATACCGTGGCCTTTATGTTTGAACCCATTCAGGGCGAAGGCGGCATTATCGTTCCGCCGGATGGTTACCTGAAAAAAGTTCGTGACCTCTGCACCCGTAACCGGATACTCATGATTGCAGACGAAATTCAGACGGGCTTGGGCCGCACCGGAAAATTATTCGCCAGCGACCATGAAGCCGTCCGCCCGGATATGATTACCATTGGCAAGGCGCTGTCGGGTGGATTTTATCCGGTTTCAGCCGTGATTTCAGATAAAGAAGTGCTGGGCGTATTTCATCCGGGTGATCATGGCAGCACCTTTGGCGGAAACCCGGTTGGTTGTGCGGTAGCGCGGGCGGCCTTACAGGTGATTGTCGAAGAAAATCTGGTTGAAAATGCGGCAGAAGTGGGCGAATACTTCCAAGAGCAGCTTGCCGAAATTAACAGCCCGCATGTTAAAGAAGTGCGCGGGAAGGGTTTGCTGATTGGCGTGGAACTGCACGAATCGGCGGGCGGGGCGCGGCGATTCTGTGAAGCCTTGCAGCACGCAGGTATTTTATGCAAGGAAACCCACAAGCATATTATCCGTTTTGCCCCGCCCTTGATTCTCACCAAAGCGGATGTGGATTGGGCGATTGACCGGATTCGTCCGGTGCTGCATATGGACTAGGCCATTTGAAAAGACCCCCATCCCCAGCCCTTCCCCCGTGCTACAAGGGAAGGGAGCATATTTTCATACCTGCCATGTGGAGGAGGGTGTGACAGAATTTTTTCTGCCATGCCCCCTTGCCCATTCAAGGTCAGCATTGGTTATCTCCGTCCTAGTGCTAAAATGGCAACGGTTTCGTGTAATTGGGACAAATTTGAGAACGCCTTATGCGGCATATTGATATAAAAAACAAAATTCCAGAATTAATCACCGCGCATCCCGCGTGGGAAACCTTCATCAAACTCGGCAACCTGACCAAACTCCGCGATAACCCCGATGGCACATACCGCCACGCCAATTATGCGAGTGGGTTGCTGTTATATGCGCTGGTCAAGCATTTTCAACCCCGCCATATTCTGGAAATCGGAACCGGGCGTGGCTACGGGGCATTTTGTATGGCAATGGCGCTGCGGGACAGCGGCATCAATGGCAAAATCATCACGCTGGATATTAAATCTTATACCGAAAAACAGCATTGGCCTCTGGATGATGGCGAATCCCCGCCACATATCGGGCAATATGCGCTCAAGGACATCTGGGAAAAATATCTGGATGCCAATTTGCGGGCGATGGTCGAACATCGGCAGGGAACATCCACCGATGGCATGAAACGGTTGGCGGATGAGAATTTCCACCCCGACTTTGTGTATATTGACGGCGACCATAGTTTTGTCTTTGCGCGGCACGATTTTTTTGCGTCGCTGTTGCTGGCAGCGCGTCCTTTTCGGATGCTGTTGGACGATTACACCCCACGTTCTACCCTTTACGGGGTGCGGAAACTGGTTGACCACTATCT
Source organism: uncultured Anaerolineae bacterium (assembly GCA_964639245.1). GTDB lineage: Bacteria > Chloroflexota > Anaerolineae > Aggregatilineales > J027 > SB15. The sequence goes on along the minus strand of CAZXCU010000002.1, from coordinate 132,464 downwards.
TGAACCCATTTTTGACATGGACGCGATTTATAATGACCAGCGCTGGCACGGCGAAGCTAACGCGCATCTCCCCATCAGTGAAGCGACTTATGCTCAGGTATTGGTCGACAGCGAAAAAATCAAACAACCGATTGAGAATCTGCTGCCGCCCGTCCTTTTGCAGAAAACCTTAGCCGCCCATCAACGGTGGTGGAAAGCGTCGCTCTTTACGGAGATGGCCGGGTTGGGTATCCGCAAACGCTTAGGCTGGGTAGAGAAGGTGTAACATGCGGAAAATTAAATTAATGTTGAATTTTTCCGTCATTATTTTGATACTGGCATTTCTACCCTTCCCCGCAAACGGAGAAGGGGCGAAGAAATCCCCTTCTCTGTACACGGAGAGGGGGTTGGGGGGTGAGGTTCAATCCAGCATTCAACTGCCCACCCTGACCCCCAGCCCAACCCCAGAATTTATTGAGCCGGAGGGGTGTCTTACGCCTCCCGATGATTATACGCGGGTCACGATTGGCGAAGTCACACTCAACCAGCGCACGATTGCCATGCTGGAACACGCCCAAACGCTCTACGAAACGCCGATTGAACTCACCGGACGACATCTCACACAGGGGTCGTATAACGTGGGCGCGGTGGCGTTGAGTTTTGGCACCCACGACGGCGGCGGGGCAGTCGATATTTCCGTTCGCAATATGCCCGTTGATTTTTCGATCCGCACACAGGATATTGAACCCCTGATTCAAGCGCTGCGAACGGCGGGTTTTGCGGCATGGTATCGCAGCGATGCGGACGGCATGACTCCGCATATTCACGCCGTTGCCATTGGCGACGAGGAACTTTCTTACGCGGCAACCCTACAAATTGATGGACGCTATGGATATTTTAGTGGGTTTAACGCGCTGCCACAGGTAGACGGGGTGCCGATTCCTGACGCGCATGGCGGGCCGGTGCTGTGCCAATGGATGCGCGATTTAGGGTATCGTGACCGACGGGAAGAAGTGCGTGTCCAACTCCCCCCCTACACTTTTTCGCCCAACCAGCCTATCTTCGTGAATACCGTGTGGGGAGATGAACTTAATTTCCGTGATGCACCCGGTCTGAACACCAACATTCTTGCCAAACTGCCGCATGAAACCCCTTTGACGGTGGTAGACGGCCCGCAGTTTGCCGATGGTTTTCGCTGGTGGCAAGTCCAATTAGAGGATGGAACAATCGGTTGGGCAGCGGACGAAGTGGGTGGCACACTGACACTCGTTCCTTGATGCGATAGACTGCATTTAAAATTGCGCTAGCTATACGACAGATTTACGGAAAGAATACCCTTTTTATAAAACCCAATTCACTTCTATTTGATTGTGGCTTGGATAATCAGTTCGCTACAGGTAAAATTTACGTTTGCGATTTTCGCGGGTGAGCAGATGACTCTCTCCCGCGTTGTTTTGTATGAACTAGGAGTCTTGAATGAAATTAGTCTGGCGTATTGGCATCCTGTTGCTGTGCCTTGCAATTTTGGGGATTAGCACAGCCCTCGCACAGGATGATGCAACCGACGAACCCACCGCAGTTGCCACCGAATCCCCAACAGAAGCCACCGCCGAAGCAACGGCGGACGTGGCAACCGAAACCCCTGTACCGGACGCAACGGTTGAGGCTGAAGCGACCCCCGAAGCAACATCCGACGAACCGTTGCCGCTAGCCGTAGATGGCTCAACCAGTATGAATGGGCTGATCCAAACGCTGGTGGAACGTTATCAAGCGGAATCGGGGATGGAATTTACTTTAGACATTCGCGGCAACGGGCCCAATGCGGCGTTTGAATCGCTGTGTATCGGGGATTTGGGATTGGTCATGTCCACCCGTTTTATGACGGACGAGGAAGCCAAAGCCTGCGCCGACAATAATGTAGAATTTATTGAAAATCTGCTGGCCTATCAAGGGGTGGTCTTTTTACTCTCGCCCGGCGTGTCCACCACCCTCACCTGTGTTAGCTTGGCGGATATGGAAACCGTGTTTGGCCTGGGTGGGGAAGGCACCAAATTTGATGTGCAGAAATTCAGCCCCGAAGAGGCCGCTACGGAATTAGAAGTCTATGGCCCGCAGACCGAAACCCGCGCCCATGATATTTTGAGCGCGCTGCTGCCTGCGGGAGATGTACGTAGCGATTACACCCCCTACGAGGATGTGGCGACACTGGTCGAAACAATGACCACTGCGCCGGGCATTGCCGCAGTTACCTACGCCGATTTTCTGACAATTGACCCCACTTTGCCTTTGAGCGTACTGCAAGTGCGGAATGATGCCACAGGCGATTGTATTGACCCGTCCATTTCAACGATGGAATTAGGCACCTACCAAGCCTTCCGCCCGCAAATGCTGTATGTGGCCTTAGCAGCGCGGAATGATACTGCCGTTCGGGACTTTTTGACCTTCGTCAACAATCTCGAAAGCGGAGCGCGGCAAATTGTTTCCGAATTAGGCTATAGCGCCGCCGCCGAACCGTCCTATGCGCGGAACGAAAATAACCTGACCATTCCCAGCACGGGACGCACTTTCTCGCGTCCATCCTCGCCCGTGGTGGTCAGCACCGCTGAAACTGGCACGGTCACATTTGCGGGAACGTCGATCGGCGCTCGGATTGTCAACACCTTGACGGGCAGTTTCAAGGCAGAATTTGCCTCCGCTACGCTGGACAGCCGCTTTTTAGGCACTGAACAGGCTTTCGCGGCGCTGTGTGCAGGGGAAGCGGATGTGGTGCTGGTTGATCGCGCTCCCACGGACGAAGAAGCTGCCGCCTGTGCGGAAAATAACGTCGAATTGTATCCGGCTTCCGTCGGGGCAGAAGCGATTGTTTTCCTCGTCAAAGCCAGCGATACCCAGATTCCGCAGTGTGTGACCATTGACGCACTGGTGAAAGCCTTTGCCGCACCGATTGATACGGCGGCTGAAACCCCCAACGCCGAAGGCCGTGAAACCCTCAACGGGCCGGTCAATTGGAACGAATTGGATGCGTCGTATCCTGATTTACCCCTGACGATTTTTGCGCCCGGCACGAGTACACTGGAATTAGGTTGGCTGTTCTCAGAAGCCGGACAAAATACCGCCTTCGGACGCAGCGACCAAGAAGACAACGTGTTTTATCCGCCCGCCAATTTTGCCTCCACCGCCAATTTGTATAACGCAGCAGCCGTTGCCAAATTTGAAGGCGCGGGGCTAACAGTGGCCTATTGGAGCGAATACCAGGCCAGCGAACACAAAGATGCGTTGCGTCCCTTGCAAGTGGGCGAAGGCTGTGTGCTGCCCAGTGAAACCACCATTGCCGATGGCAGTTATCCATTTTCAGCCCCGCTGACCCTATATTTCTCCAAAGCCAACATGGGAACACCCATTGTCGGTGCATTCATGTGGAGTCTGGTTAGCGAAGATACACTTGAAGGTCTCACCGAACTCGATTTAGCGGTCAACAATGTGGAAGCGCTGCGGGTGGAACGGGATGGCTTTTTTGAATTGATCCAAACCGCGCAGGAATTGGCAGCCCAACAAGCGGCAGAAGTCCAAGCGGAAGGCACAGCCGAACCGGATGCGATGGCAGAAGCGGGTGCAACTGCTGAAGCTGAATCAACCGCCGAACCGACTGCGGAAGCAACAGAAGCCTCGAATTAAGAGGGCAGACCCCATCAGGATAATTTTCACAACCCCCTAAAATTTAGGGGGTCATTTTTGTCTAACTTGTGTTATACATAGATTAGACAAACAAATTCAGCGACAAACCAGGCAAGAAGTAGCCCTGCCGTGAACAGGGAGACCGCCTGCAAGGTAGGTCGGCGATTTTTCCCAGAGGAGAAACCGTCGGCCTTTTTTATTTACAAGGGATGAGCGTATGAACATTCTCAAAACAACCCTGCTCTTGGGAGTATTAACCGGATTTTTTATCCTGATTGGTGGGGCAGTTGGCGGAACAGGCGGCATGATGATTGCTCTGATTTTCGCCCTGCTGCTGAACTTTGGCTCATGGTGGTTTTCGGACAGCATTGTTTTGCGGTTGAGCCGCGCCCGTGAAGTTACCCCGCAAGAAGCGCCAGAACTGCATCAGATGGTCGAAACCTTGGCAGCCCGCGCTAACATGCCTAAACCGCGTGTTTATTTGATGGACACCGACATGCCCAATGCTTTTGCCACCGGACGCAGCCCGCAAAAAGGTGCGGTTGCTGTGACCACAGGCATCATGCGACTGCTCAATAAAGACGAATTGGCAGGGGTGATTGCTCATGAACTCGCCCATATCAAACATCGGGACACGCTGATTTCGAGTATCGCGGCGACTTTTGCGGGCGCGGTAGGGATGCTGGCGGACATGGCAATGTGGGCGATGATTTTTGGCGGATTCGGCGGGGATGATGAGGACGAAGGCCCGGCGGGCATTGTCGGCGGAATTTTGACCATCATGCTTGCCCCGATGATTGCGGTGATTATTCAACTTGCCATTTCTCGTTCACGGGAATTCGCGGCGGACGCAGGCGCAGCGCGTCTGATGGGCGACCCCATGCCACTGGTCAATGCCCTGCGGAAACTCGACGGTTGGAAAAAAGGCGGACACGTCAACCCGGCAACAGCTTCACTTTACATTGTCAACCCGTTAAGCGGTGGTGGATTGACCGAACTCTTTAGCACCCACCCCCGCACAGAGAAACGCATTGAAAATCTCATGTCGATTCCACAATTGGCAACAGCTTAAGGAGAGAAAATCATGGTTTGCCCGATTTGCAAAGTAAAAATGGTCTTCGACAAACGCAAAGGCATTGAAATTGAACAGTGTCCCGATTGTCACGGCGTGTTCATCCACGACCTCGAATTTGATCGGCTCATGTACAAAATGCACGCCAAACCGGAGCAAGACAAACAGAATAAACGGTTCGACTCTAAACAGAAACGTCATTACTTGCGTGAATATGTAGACAGCTTCTAATTGGGTGGCTATGGGGTATAGGTTTTTTCCCCTCGCCCTATACCCCTAGCCGCCCGTGTTTAGCGCCCAAAATACAAGTCCCCTTCAATATTTTCCGCGTCAATTATTTGAGAAAAATAGACTTGGCTCATGTCAAACTCAAAGGTGAGCAGGTTGTTTGTTTGTAATGTAGACCACAGCGCCTGTGCTTCACGGGGAGCGTTAGAACTGGCATCGCAGCTAATGATGAATTGTTCCACAACATCGGGATTCTCCGGCACAAACGTGACTTTGAGTGTGGCATTGAGACCATCGCCAACCGGAACCAGTTCGCCCTGAAGCCGATAGGGATGCCCTTCCTCCGCATTGACGACTTCCACCGGACATTCTGAATATTCGACAAAGGCCGTGTATCTGCCGCTGCCCGTCACCGCTCCAGTTTCGAGAATATTGATGGCAGCAGTGGTAGAATAATGAATAGTTCCCAGCACATTATCATAGGTGGTAGAAAAACTCACGATCAGATTCCAGCTGCCTTCCAAGGGACGCACGTCAAACGCCAGTGTAGGGGTCAGGGTTGGCAATTGAGTTGGCAAGGGCGTTCGGGTCACAATCTGGGTGACAGCCGCCGCCGTAGGTTGGCTGGCATCAAGGGTGGCGCGGGGTTGTGGTGGAGGAACATCTTCCCCATCGTCGCTGTTACACGCGCTGAGGAGAAGGAACAAAAGCAGGCCGAGGAATCCGACGATTTTCCAGGTTCGCATTTTTTCTCTCACGTTCTTGTCGTTTTTGAGTCAAAATTATACGCGAGTACGCGCTTTTTAGGATATATGCTGCTATGCCCAGACTTTTAGTGGTGGAAGACAACGAAGACCTTGCCCATCTGTACAAACGCACTTTTACGCACGTCCCAACAGATGTGGTAGGCACAGCGTGGGATGCCATTGCCATGCTGGAAAAGCAAACTTATGAATTGGTGATTCTGGACATGCACCTACCCGAAGTTCCCGGCATGGTCGTTTTGAATCATATTCGCAAAATGCCGGGTGGGGAAAAGGTCAATGTATTCATCGTGTCTGCTGATGACACATTAAAAGTGAAAGCCGAACGGGTCGGAATCCAGGAATGGATGACCAAACCTGTGGATATGGATGCGCTGGTGGACGCGGCTGCCGTTTATTTGAAATGAACGGATTTAGGCGTTTAAGCGCTGGTCAACATCCACCCAGACTTGTCCGGCTTCTACGCGCACGGCAAAACGTGGCACAGGCTTGACCGCCGGAAAGGTTGGTTTGCCTGTTTCGAGGTCAAAAATCGCCCCATGCCGTGGACACTGCACCGTTTTGGCGGTGACATCCACATCGCCATCGCCCAATGATTCGCCGTCGTGGGTGCATTGGTCTTCTACCGCGTAGAACTGCCCGCCTACATTAAAGACGGCAACCCAATATTCACCGATGCGATCCACAATCCGTTCCCCGCTTCCAATTTCGTCTGTACGTGCGATGGCTTCAAAGGGCATTTTGTTCCTCAATCCTCTGTTTATGCGGTCATGCTAGGTGATGTGACAAACGACTGTCCACCTATCGCCTATTTTAGCATTTGCCAGAGCGCCCAAACAGAATAAAATGAACATGGATTTTCTCAATTGTTTATTTAGGATGAGGAGACGAAAGCGTGATACGCCGTCTAATAACCATTGGATTTGTGGCTGTGCTGGTGGTCGCCGTACTGCCAATAAATCGAACCTCTGCCCAAGAACCGCCTGAATATCTGCGCTATTGTGACCGCAGCAACGACCCAGCCCTGATTGAAAGCCTGAATTTAACCACCCCGCAGTTGGATGAAATTGACCAGACGCTCGAACCCTTTGAAAATGGCAACCTGACCTTTTTGGAAGGCATTACCCTTGCCGAAGAGATGGTCAATGCGTGGGCAACCATCACCCTGCCGGACTGCTTGCTGCCCCTCAAAAAAGACGTGGACGATGCGCTGAATTCACTGCTGTTTGCCATGCTCTATGGGCAAATTGAAAATCCCGCCAAGTCCACCCAGTTTCTGGAATTTTCTAACGGACTGCGGGCAGAAATTCGCACCAACATCGCGGCGGCGGTGGATTATTTGAATACACCGGCTGAAACAGCAGCAGAAGAGACCACCACCACCGAAACGGATGAAAATGGCCTGCGTTCCAGCGAAACCTTGAATCCTTTGCTGAACGACTTTTTGCTGAACAACGGTGTCTCGGTGCTGGATAATGCAGGGATTCAAGTCTTCCCCGGCAATACGCTCATTCTGATTCAACTGAACCGTTTTTCGGCGGAATATGATTTGCCGAATGTGCTGTATACGCTTGACCAGCTTGGCGCACTGATTAAGGAGTGGCCTGAAACGAATGAAATTACCAATATCGTCGTTGAAACCTATGATGGGTCAGAACGGGTGCTGGTGGTGACTTCTACTGGCGAAGCCTTCCGCAATTACTATATCAATGGCACACTAACCAAAGAGGAATTTGAAGCCCAGTTGGTGCAGCAGTAGCAATAAACGGTTGGCCTCACCACAGAAAAGAAGCCAGGCCAGCCTTTCGTACTTTGTAAACATGAATGAGAGGCCGTCTGAAATTTCGGCATTTACGGCGGGATAGGCAGAAAATATAAGACCATGCCCCGATTCCCGCCCACGTTAGATAATTTTCAGACCCTCGCTGGAATTTTCCCTCTTTTCACCAGGAGAAGAGGGATATTTGCCCTGACTGTACCGGGAATATTCAACGCTGGCGGATAACTTCCCAGAGTGAAGTTACATTCTCATCGGTTTTTGCTTTGCGGAGAAAATAGATGCTCATGGCTTCCAGATGATACAGTACACCCGTGATAGCCGTAACATAGCCAAGCAGTGGGTAAAATTTGTCCAGAAGCATGACCATGAGCAGGACAAAAATGAGAGCGGCGGTGAGTTTGGCGGTGTAAAGATGGATGGCGGCAAATCGGCGTAGATAAGCATACGCGGTGAGATTCATCAGAAGCGATGTGAGTATTGGAATAATAAACAGGTGGGGATAGGCTGAAAAAACAGTGTCCAGATCGTCCCGCAAGAACCAGAGAAATAGTAAAACGCCCGGAATCCATACCAGCGCATCAACAATAGTATCTAATTGCCTACCGAAATCGGATTGAATGTGCAACTGGCGGGCAACGATGCCATCCAGAATATCCACCAGCGAATGCAGGATGAACAAACCAACAAATAGCGTGGGTTGGTTGAGGGCGGCGGCAAGGATAAACAAGGGTAAAAACATCAACCGCGAACCTGTGATGATATTGGCTGCATGGCGTTTGCCCCACCGCATCCGACGACCTCACCTATAAATAGATTTTAATCTTAACGAGATACAGCGAAAGTCGCAAAAACGCATGGAATTTGAAAACCGTATGAAGAAAAGTTAGGATTTTGGCATTGTCGGTTAAAATATGGTTAGAATAGGGGAAAGTTTAGGTTGCCTGCCCGATGCCAAATCGAAAATTACACATTCCACTGTCGCTGCCGCCGCGAGAAGCATTGGAAATCTTGATTAGCGAGATGAAAATGCCCTTACATTCCGTCAATGCGTATGCGCGGTTGTTGGAACAAGAATCGTTTAGTGACGATGTTTACCGTGAAGCAGTGCAGATGATTATGGCGCACGCCGAAAATATGCTGGTGCTGTTGGACGGCGTGCGCGATTATTTAGGGCGGGCGATAGATTAACGTCCCCGCACGAAGTGTTCAAATGAACATTGCAGAATATAATAGCGGCCTTCTTGTCGGTGCGCGGCAATCCTTTGATGATAGTCGCGTACCATCCGCAAAACGTGTTTGGGGTGATAGTGAAAATTACGGGCGATGTTGGCGGGGGTTTGCCATGCGCTAAACGGGGTACATTCGCGCAAACTTTGGATACTTTCCGCCGTGAAAAATTTTTGCTGCCGCGCTGGACATTGCCCGTCGGACAGGGTTTTGCAAAACTGACATTCCATGATGATTGTCCTTTTGTCTTAAGCACAACCACCATAAAATTTGTAAGCTGCCTCTCACATGAAATGACCGAAACGAGTCCGTTTTGTGTCCGCCCCCCGCGTTTATGAATTTATTCTTACCCACTTTGAAACAGCCCTTTGCTATACTGTTCCTCATAGGGGCAGCGCATGAAACGATTGAAAGACATCCTTCAACAAGCGGGTAAAGACGACCTTGTGCGTTTTCTGGTCGGCTGTTTTGTTTTGACCAGTGCGGGTTCGCTGGTGCTGAATCTGTGGCGTGTTCCTGCGCTGGGGGATGACTTTACACAGTGGTGGGAAAATTGGTTACAGGCCTTGAGCGCTCAACTTTTCGGCGCAGCAATTCTGTACCTGCTGGTGGATTTTTCGCTGCGGCGCTGGGCAGCAACCCAAAAGACCGTTCAAGCAGCCCAATCGGAAAAAGAAAAACAAGATACCCGCCCCATCCGAACAAATGATTTCGGAGAAACCCCCGCCCAACAAGTCATGAATGGCTACGTAGCACGGCTAAAACAGGCCACGACCCGCGAAGCACGGCAGGCGATTCTGGATGAAATGAAAGTGGGTGGGGTGCTGCCGGGCGCGACTCTCAATAATTTAAATTTGCAGGGGGCGAATTTTTATGATACCGATTTGCGTGGCATCTCGCTGGAGGGGTGCAACTTGGAAGGCGCATATATGATTGAGGCGAATTTGCAGGGCGCGAACTTAAACCAAGCCAATTTGCAAAAAGCTGAAATGTCGTGGGCCAATTTGCGCGGCGCGTTTTTGGGCGAAACCAATTTACAAGGGGCGTGGTTGCTACAAGCCAACTTGGAAGAATCCTTCCTCAAAACCACCCACTTTGATAACCAGACCCGTTTACCCGACGGGACACGCTGGACAAATGAAATCGCTATGCAGCGTTTTTATGACCGTCATTGGCCTGCCTTCTGGCGACCTGATCCCGGATTGTTCGGGGAACTGCCGCGCTGGTATCGGCGGGAGGGGGTCAAGTCTTAAGCAGACTTTAAACACACGTTCTCGCTGTCATGTTACACTTTGTCATACAAATGAAGGATACAGCAGTGGTAGAACGCTTGTTAAATCGCTTAGAAAATCAACGCGGAACAGCCCTGATCTTGTGGGTGGTCGTTGTGACTGCGGTGGCTTCGCTGGTTGTCAATCTTCTCAACGGCTCAGAAATTGGCAATTGGCTTGAAACTTGGCTGTCTGACCTAAGCAGCGATTTGCTGGCGGCAGGGTTGGTAGTGCTGCTGCTCAAGGCCTATTTTGCCCGTCGTGACCAACATGCACAAACCCCATCAAAAGAGACGCAGTTGGTGACAGAAGCAGAAGCCACTAAACCTGCCGTCTTTACCTACTATATTGAAGCCGAACAAACCCCTCCGCCAACAGTTACATCGGTGGATTTACCAACCCATTCAGTGGAAAATTTATCCGAAGAATGGCGAGCCGCGCTGGATGAATTAATTGCTGCGCTCAAAAAAGAAGCAACACCTGAAGCGCGTCAGGTACATTTGGACAAGGTGCGGGAACAGCCACTTTTGGTGAATGCGGTTTTAATTAGCCTCAATTTGCAGCGTGCCGAATTGCAGGGAGTGAATTTAAGCGGCGCACAACTGACCAAAGCCAATCTGCGCGATGCTCAACTGCAAGGGGCAAATTTGCAGGGCGCATTGTTGAAAGAAACCCAACTGATTGAAGCGGATATGCAGGGCGCGAACTTAAGCAGGGCAATTTTGGAACATACCTTTCTTTCGGGGGCAAATTTAAACGGGGCAAACTTGTCAGGGGCAAAAATTCAAACGTCGCTCTGGGGTGTGTCACTGTGTGATGCCAATTTGCAGGAAGCGGATTTGACCGAAGCGGAATTGTTCAAAACCAATTTAAGCGGGGCGAATTTGCGCGGAGCAACTTTTGCAGATGCTAAATTTAGCACAGATATGATTTTACCGGATGGAACACATTGGAATGACCAGACAGATTTTGCCCGTTTTACCGACCCCACCCATGTGGACTTCTGGCGTTCGGGCGACCCCCATTCGCCTGCCTATGCGGGAAAAATTACCAGCACCACCCCGACTCAATAAGGCTTTTGGGCGTTGACATCCGGGAGAGGCGCAAAATCTTTGAGGTTCAGCGTGTAGAGGGGCAGTTGCATTCGGGCTGCGACTGCCGCAATCAAACAGTCATTCATGCCAATCTGATGACTCAACCAAAAGACCCGAAACTGCTGCACTGCCCACCTAGAATCACGTTCCAGAATATGAATATCTCTAAAGCGTGAAAGCTCGCGCCCTAACCGTGTTAACTCTTGCTTATTTCTCGCACCACGCAAAACCTCCATGATTGTAATGGAAGTAATTGCACCTTGAAGCCCTTTAACCTGTCGCATCCACTGTTCGGCATCTGGCAAACGTAGGGTTATATCAATAATAATGCTAGAATCTAAGATAAAGTCCGGCCTTGCCATGGATCGTTCCTTTTGTCCTCTTCTTCGCGTAGCTTTTTAATATAGTCTAAGCCGCTACCGATTTCATCTTTTCTGTCAGTCCAGAAACCGAAAAGTTCGGAGTTTAATAAATCGCCCATTGTAAATGGCTCAAGCGGTTCGACCAACCCGTTTTCCTCATCTACCAAGATCCTATCGCCATATTCATTGACGGTTTCATAGACACGGGGACTCAAGCGGACTTCTACCGGACGTGTTCGGTCAAAATCAGCGGGAATCGGGTCTAGCAATTCGACTTTGCCATCTTCGGTAATTTTGCCACGTAGTATAATGCTGGTCATGATGCACCTCGTTTTTAATCATTATAAAAGAGAAAGCATTTTACCCGTATTGTGGGTTTAAAGATTGAGGATTGGGAATTATAAAGCGCTGGATATTTCTCTTTTTTGTAGGATTCTACCTGCTCACGTTGACTACCCCGTTTGACAGCATTGACGGGCAAACGATGTATGATACCAGTCGGGCGCTGGCGTTTGAGCAGACCATCGCCTTTCCCGACGATTTTTATTCCCCGCAGCTTCGCCCCGGCAAAGATGGACGCAAATACAGTCAATATGACCCCGGCCTGCCCTTGCTAGCTGCGCCAGTGGTAGCGTGGAGTGACGCGCTGGCAAAGTCGCAGTTGTGGAATCGGTATGCGTTTTCGGCCTATATGGTGCTGTGGATTCCGGTGTTTTTTGCGGCGGCGGGGTTGGCTGCCTTATATGCCATAGCCGTTAAAATTTACACCCCTCCCCAACCCCTCCCTATGGAAATGGAGAGGGGCAAGACAAAAGCCCTGTTGGTGGTGTTTGCGGCGGGGATGTGTACTTTTTTGTGGTACTATGCACGCTCATTTTTCCCGGAAGGCACACTGGCGGGACTGCTGCTACTGGCATTTTATGGGGCGCATCGGGGAACACCCACCTCCATTTTGGGCGCAGGATTAGCAGTCGGTTGGATGATGGTGATTCGTGCGCCGATGATAATTTATGTTATACCAGTGGCGTGGCTGGTGTGGCGGGGGCAATCACCGCATCCCCAAACCCTATCCGTCAGTAGAGAGGGGGATATAAAAAATACTTACCGTGATGGGTGGAAGAAATTTGCCACAAGGAGTGGGATTTTTCTTATTTTTCCTTTCCTCGCAGGAGTGATGCTCATGTATCATAATTTTTTGCGCTACGGCGACCCGTTCACCTCTGGCTATGCGTACAGTGGGCAGGCATTTAATGTGGCGCTGCCGGTGGGTGTGTTCGGGATGCTGTTTTCGCCGGGCAAAGGGGTGTTCTGGTATGTACCGATTTTATTTTTGTCCGTGTGGTACTTTCCCGTGTTTTATCGGAAAAATCACACCCTAGCACAGGCGATTCTCATAGCAACGGCGGGGGTGCTGCTCCTTTATGGGCGCTGGTGGGCATGGCATGGGGGATGGTGTTGGGGGGCGAGGTTTCTTGTGCCGCTTTTGCCCCTGTGGATGCTGCCTTTGGGGGAGGTAACGGACGGGATGTATCCCGCCCCTACGGATGGATTTTTAGGGACAGGATACATCCTGTTCGCCAAATCAAAAATCTCAAAAATTTTAACGCTGTCCCTGTTTGCGCTCTCGTTTCTGATTTCGTGGGTCGGGGTGATTACGAACGTCAACTATACGTATGAATCGCACCCCGAAGATGTGATACACTATACGCTGCACGGGTCACTGATTACAGGGGCATTAGAAATTGTGGCGGACACCCGTACCGAATACCTGAGTACCTTTTATTTAGGTAGAATGGGGGTGGTTCCGAGTACAGCGCTGCTCGTGCCAGGCGGATTAATTTTAATGGTTATGGTGAGTTTGTATCATCTACGCAAAAAGATGTATCAGGATTAAAGAGTATGAGTGAGAATCAGCAAGAAAAACCGCAATTTTCCTACGGGGGACAGGCGGTCATTGAAGGGGTGATGATGCGCGGCGCACACCAAGCGGCGATTGCCGTGCGTGACCCCGGCGGCAATATTCAACTGCGTGAAGTCCCCTTGAACAAAACCCTCTATCGCGGGTGGATTAGCAAAACACCGTTTGTGCGCGGGTTGATCGGGTTGTGGGATGCGCTGGGGTTGGGTACAAAAGCGCTGTTATGGAGTGCCGATGTAGCCTTGACCGATGGCCTGTATTACCGGGTGGAATATAACGGACAAATTGGCTGGGTGATGCACATGCCCGCCAAAATGCGCGTCGAAGGCGAACTGGATGCTGTGGCGGTGGTGCAGGATGAACACGGCACGGTTGACCCTATTCCCCACGCTCACCTCCACATTTTTGAGGGCAAAAAAGCCGATGTGCTGCGTGAACCAGATATGGATGCTAAATCCATTGGTAAATTGACCACGGGCAGCTATCCAATTCTGGCGCGTAAACTGCCCGACCCCAGCAAATCGCTGATTGCATCGGCGGCTAAAACCAGTGCCTTGCTGCTGTTGAGCATCAATATTGAAGAAAGTGAACTGCGCTCCGAGATTAAAAAAGTGGACGACAAAGCCACCAATGATTTTTTCTCCGGTGCGGCGGCAACAGGGTTAATTGTGGTGTCGCTGGCGATGGGTGTGGGGCTGTTTATTGGCTTGCCCGCATTTATTTCCGGCACGGTGGAAAATCTTTTTGAAGTCAATCGCTTTACGGTGGAAGCCATCGAAGGCACGGTCAAACTGGTGCTGTTTTTGGGCTATATCGCCGCGATTGGACAGCTTGAAGATGTCAAACGGTTGTTTCAATATCACGGGGCAGAACACAAAACCATTAACGCTTATGAAGCGGGGGTGGATTTGACCCCCAAGAATGTGCAGGCCTTTCCGTTGGAACACCCGCGCTGTGGCACGGCCTTTTTGCTCAACGTGATTGTGATTAGTATTCTGGTGCATCTGGTCATTGGCAGACCGGACACCGACAGCAAAATTTTGAACCTGATTATTCTGGTGCTGTCACGGGTAACGGTGATTCCAGTGATTGCGGGGATAGCCTATGAACTGCTGCGGTTTACCGCCAAGCATATCGAAAACCCGATTATCCGCACGATGATTAAGCCGAATCTGGCCTTACAAAAAATGACCACCCGCCAACCTGACGATGCGATGGTCGAGGTGGCAATTCGGGCGCTGCAAAGTGTCTTGCAAGCCGAACATTTGCCCAATAAAGGCAATCAAGTCACGGTTGAGGGATAGGGGGGCGGTCTGAGACCCCCCAATGTGATATACAGGTAAAAATGACAACGAACGACGATTTTGAAAAAATGCTGGCGGCAGCGCTCGGCAAAACCCAGCACGACACGATTGACCGTGCGATTGCTGACGACTCTGAACCCCTGGACGATGTTCCAGAGGGGCATAAATCGGGGTATGTGGCGGTGATTGGTCGTCCAAACGTGGGCAAAAGCACGCTCATGAATCAAATTCTGGGGGAAAAAGTGGCGATTGTTAGCCCCAAGCCGCAAACCACCCGGATTCGCCAGCTTGGAATTTTGACCGAAGAGGACAAACAAATTGTATTTATGGATACGCCCGGTATTCATAAGGTACAGGATTCACTCGGTGAATTTATGGTCGAAGTGGCGAAATCCGCGCTGGAAGAAGCTGATGTGGTTCTGTTCCTGACGGATGTGAGCGAACCCCTGACTGCCATTGACAAACAAATTGCCGAACAGGTCAGGCAGGTCAGCAATCAGGACAAAATCATCCATGTGCTGAACAAAGTGGACGCGGCAAAAAGTCCTGAAAAATTTAAAGCCCAGTATGAAGCGCATGAAGCCCTCATGCCAGAGGTGGAGCGTGTCCCCACAGCCGCCATTGACGGGCAAAATGTGCCGTTGTTATTGGAAAAAATCGTGGCGCGTTTGAGCGAAGGGCCGCGATTCTTCCCACGTGACCAAGTGTCGGATATTCCCCTGCGCGATATTGCGGCGGAAATGGTGCGCGAACAGGTGCTGCACCACACCGACCAAGAAGTGCCTTATGCGATTGCGGTGGAAATTAACGAATTTAAACAGCGCAACGACCAGCTTATTTACATCGCGGCGACGATTTACGTAGAACGCGACGGGCAAAAGGGTATCATCATCGGTAAGGGTGGCAAAATGCTCAAGGAAATTTCCTCCGCCGCCCGCCAAGATCTGGAAACCTTTTTAAATTCCAAAGTGTTTCTTGAAATCTGGGTCAAGGTGCTTCCGAATTGGCGCAGCGACCCCGCCCTGCTCAAACGCTTCGGGTACAAACTCTGATGGGGTATCAGGTTCAGGGTGTCCGTCGCGGACGGGCTACAAGGCAACGTGGGAACAACGGGTGTTGTTGTGGATGCCTGTTTTCAAGCTGTCTTGGCTTGTTCGGGCTGTTCGGTGGAATCCTCACGGTGATTGTGCTGGCGCTGTTATGGTGGGATTCCAACGAACCGAAACCACCGACACCCAATTTTACGCCGAGCGCTGCCGAAGCCCAGAGTTTTGAAAACAAAATTGAGCAGGCTTCCAATAACGCGGTGGCTTCGGGCAATTTCAATGTGAATGTGACCGAAGGGGAAGCGTCGTCGTGGTTGAATTTGCGTGCGCCCAGCATCACCAACAGCAGTTTGCCGCTTGAAAATATGCAGGTGATTTTCCGCAATGGCAACGCGGCGGTGTATGGTGAAATGGATACCGATGTTGCCCGTGTGGGGACGTTGATTGATTTTGATTTGAATGTAACCCCCGATGGCAAACTTGATGTGAGCATTTCTAACATTGATGCAGGTGGGGTGAGTGTGCCTTCGGGGGTACGGGATGAACTCAACGCACAGATTAAAAGCATCATTGATACAGAACTTCGCAAAGTGGGTAACACCCCCGATTACACCATTACCACGCTGCAAATCACCGATGGTAGTTTACTCATTCAAGGGACAACACCTTAAAAATCTACCTCATCGATATACAGACAGAAAGCGCAGAGACCCTCTGAAAATTTGCAAATTTCGCTTGGAAGCGCAGGAATACGCGAATCTTTGTCCCCATCAGACACATCCCGCCTTCTGAAAGCATTAACCGGATGCAGCGCTCATAGATAAAACAATGAGGTTGCTAACAACCTTATTGTTCTGATCTCACCCCCTCGCCCATCAATGGAGAGGGGGTTGGGGTGAGGGGTGGAATTATTCGGCTTTCTCCATCAGATACTTTCAATCAGTTGCACCGTTAACCCACCACATTGGACAGAGATTGCCCGCGCCCCATTTGCCATCTGCTGGATGATGAATTCTTTGTTGACGGGGGGAAAGTTTTCTGTTTCAAAGAATCCATTGCCAATTAACTGTTGCTTTGTCAAATCAAAATTGGGGATAGTGAGACGAAAAAAGCTGATGAAACCGGGTAGCGGTGGAAAAACACCTCTGCCGGTATTGTGCAGTTGTCCGTCAAATTGCAAAAAGGTTAATTTGGTATTATCCACTTGATAATCGGCAAAAAATGGAGATTGATTTAAATTCTCGGCAATGAAAGTTAAGCCCAAGACATTTCTACATAATTTATTAATATCCATGATATTTTCAACGGCAATTTTAAGCTCAATTTGGGATGCCATGCGATGTGTACTCCTCAGTAAAGTTTTTTAATAACACTATAAGATATTCATTATCATCATGCAATCTATTCATTAGACAAGACAGAGGTAATCAGGGATGACAACGCTCTATTCATGGAATGTAAACGGGCTGCGTTCGGCGGGCAAAGCGGGCTTTCTGGAGTGGTTGGCTGCTTCTGATGCCGAGATGGTGTGTGTGCAGGAAGTGCGTGCCAACCCGAATGACCTTGATTTTCACCTACGTCACCCCGCCGGCTATCATACCTATTGGGCGGTGGCGGAAACGGCGGGATTTAGCGGAGTGGGGATTTACACCCGTCAAACCCCCAAACGAATTCAAATTGGCTTGGGAATGCCGCGTTTTGATTGCGAAGGCCGCACCCTGACCGCCGACTTTGATGATTTTACGCTGGTCAATGTGTATGTCCCCAGTGGTGTGCCGGGACGCAGCAAATGGTTTTACAAAATGGCCTACCTGTATCATCTGCTGGAATATGCTGCCGCGCTCAAAGACGAGGGCAAAAATGTCATTGTATGCGGCGATTTTAACATTGCCCACAATGAAATTGATGTGGCCCGCCCGATTCGGATTGCTGGATTTCTGGCGGAGGAACGCGATTGGGTGAATGAACTGCTGGAGCAGGGGTTCATGGATACCTTTCGCACGCTGCATCCCGACCAACCCGGCGGGTATACGTGGTGGTCTACACGGGGCGACCTGCGCGAGCAAAATATCGGGTGGCGTTTGGATTACATTTTTGCCAGTTTGTCGCTGCGGCAGGAAGTGGTGAGCGCGGCGATTCACCCGATGGTACGCGGCTCTGACCACTGCCCGATTAGTGTACAATTGGGGTAAGGAGAAACTGAGATGGTTGAAAAACTTATCGGAGAACAAATAACACCCGCTGTCCGCTTACCCGCAGGGGAGATTGTGGCAGTCAATGTATCCGAAGAAGAATTTGAGCAAAAGTATTTAGATGGCTTTTATGAATGGGTGAGGGGCGTGGTAATTAACGTGGCTGCTTCGAGTCTTCCTCATGCAGAGTTGCTATTGTATCTGGGACATTTGTTGGATGCGTATTTTGAACTGAATCCCATTGGAAAAGTCATCGTGCAATCGCTGATGATGGAGCTAAAAGATGTTGGTTCAAAACGTGAGCCGGATGTTATGATCATTCTCAAATCGAGTATGGAAAAAGTGACCGACACCAAAATCAAAGGCGCAGCCGATATTTGCATTGAGATTGTCTCCGCTGAAAGTGTAGCACGAGACTATGGTGATAAATTTGAGGAATATGAAAAGGGTGGAGTCAAAGAGTATTGGATTATAGATTACAAGCGTAAGGTATGTGATTTTCATCGGCTGGTGGATGACATTTATATCCGTCAAGAAGTAGACACAGAACAAAATTATGAAACGCCTTTGCTGCCTAAGTTAAAAGTGCATGTGCCTACGCTATGGTCTGAGGAATTTCCACAAACTATTGCGGTAGGTAAAGCTGTTCAAAAGATGTTTGAACTTGAGGATTAAAACAACAATGAAATTGGTTGCGTGGAATGTCAATGGGATTCGGGCGGTGCAGAAAAAGGGGTTTCTGGACTGGTTGCGGCAAACCGACCCCGATATTTTATTTTTACAGGAAACCAAAGCCAGTCCTGACCAGTTGGACGAAGCGCTGCTCAAACCCGAAGGCTATCATACCTATTGGGCAGCGGCGGAACGAAAAGGTTATAGCGGGGTGGCGCTGTTCAGCAAAACCGAGCCGAAATCGGTGACATTGGGCTTGGGCATCCCTGAATATGACATTGAGGGGCGGACAATTGTTGCGGAATATGACGATTTTGTGATTCTGGGGGCGTATTTTCCCAATGGGGGACGCGATTTAAGCCGGGTACCCTACAAAATGGCGTATAAAAAAGCCTTTCTGGAATATTGCAACACCTGTCGCACAAACGGTAAATCAGTGATTTTTTGCGGGGATGTGAACACCGCCCACCAAGAAATTGACCTTGCCCGCCCGAAAGATAACCACAAAACTACCGGATTCTTGCCAGAAGAACGGGCGTGGATGGACGAATTGGTGATTGCCAAATATGTGGATGTTTTCCGCCATTTGAATCCTGACCGAGCAGAGGCATATTCATGGTGGTCAAACCGCAGTGGCGCACGCGAACGAAACATTGGTTGGCGGATTGATTACTTTTTTGTGAGCGATGACCTTGTGCCGCGTGTGGCAGGGGCGGAGATTCATCCTGAGGTCTTGGGGTCTGACCACTGTCCGGTAAGTCTGATTTTGTCGTAAAGCAAACTGTAGGATAATTTTTACTGATACAGGGCGGCATCCATGCAATGCCGTCCATAAAACTTTGTTACAAATTATAGAGAATGACTTTGTGAAAATGTTCTCTATCACGCGATAAACCTACTTTTCATCAGATGACACCCCGCCATTTTCCCTTTATGCTCAAGGTGTGAGATTCAAACACAAGGATTTTCTATGACTCAAATGGTGTTTGCCGTTGCGCTGATGGCACATGGAGTAGGACACGTGATGGGGTTTCTGGCGGCATGGACAAGCCTACCCCAAGAATTTACTGTGAAATCGTGGGTGATGTCGCAAAGCATCGGCTTGAAATCACCGATTGCACGGCTGTTTGGCCTGCTGTGGTTGGCAGCCATGTTCCTTTCCATTCAGGCGGGAATTGGCTTATTGATGAATGTGGATTGGTGGGCAAGTGTGGCACTTTTGGCGGCGGGACTCTCGCTGCTGGTGATGGGTGCATGGTGGCAAACAATTACGCCAAGTTCGCGCACTTGGGCAACCCTGTTTAACTTGCTGATTCTGGTCGTCGCTTTTCAAAGTTTTTAAGCCAACGCTTTTCTCCTTTTGCGCCCCTTGTCATCGTGGCAAGGGGTCTTTTTTCTATTAGAAAAAAAGATGAATTTCTGAAAAATCTAGTCAAGGCTGCTTTTTTGAGCTATGATATATATACAAATCTTGTACAAATATCGTGCAAGTGTCGAAGTTTTTCCAAAAGACTTCGCAGATATTTCTCCCAATTTGAGGAATCCCTCACAGAAAAGTGGGGGATTTTTTTGTCATGTGCGGATTATGGCACTCCACGCTTTCATTTTGGGGTAGCGGTCTGTATAATGCCGTGCCAAAAAGCAAAGCATGAGTAAGAACACACATGATTGATGTCAACCAACTTCGGAACGGTACAAATTTCACGCTCGATAACGAGCTGTACAAAGTCTTGAAGTATCACCACAACAAAACCGGACGCGGTGGAGCAACCATCCGTGTCAACGTGCGGAATTTGCGGACAGGCTCGACCACCGAAATGACCTTTAACTCTGGCGATAAGGTGCAGGATATTCGTGTCGAAACCGTGACGGTGGAATATCTGTACGACGATGGCGAATTCATGAATTTCATGAATACCGAAACCTACGACCAACCCCAACTGCGCCGCGATGTTTTTGGCGATGATGCCCTGTATCTGCGTGAAAATGTGTCGCTCAAGCTAGCCGTGTATGAAGATGAGATCATTGACTACATTTTGCCGGGGACGGTGGAACTCAAAGTCACCGATTCTGAAAACGCGGTGGCAGGCGATACCGCAACGGGCGCGAGCAAAAAAGCCATCATGGAAACTGGCTTGACCGTTTCTGTGCCGTTGTTTGTGAACATCGGTGATACCATCCGTATTAACACCGAAACAGGCGAATATCTGACCCGCGTTTAATTTGTATTCAGCGCTCAGCAATCAGCCAAAGCGAAGCAATAGCAAACGAGGGGCTTATGCCCCTTGTTTTACCACAGTTCTTGTTACTCTGTAAGAAATCACTCCTATAAAATAGATTGACTAGCAAAACCCCCTGTTTTGTGCGACACTTTTTTTGTAGCTAGCACAGGGCAAAAGTCATGAAAACGCCAGCCGGACACGAATGTAAATTTTATTATGAGGACTTTCATCGCGGGCGAAATGTGCAGGAGTGCCGGATTGAACGCACGCCCAATTCGCGGCATTGGATTCCATCGGAATGTGCCAAGTGTCCTGTACCACATATTTTAATGGCAAATTCCAGTCCGTTTTTGCACCTCACGCTCGAATCAAAAGCCCGTCTGTTGGGTTTGGGGCATCAGATGAACGTGTCGGCACGGTGCGAAAAACACACAATTCCGGTGGACGACCCGTATGTAGGGTGTACGGCGTGCAACCGCGAACGTCCGGGCTTAGATATTTTTGCAGCCGCATTGGAAAACCTCGATGACGATTAAAGCGGTGCTGCTTGACCTCGATGATACGCTGCTACTCGGTGGAGATGCGTTTCTCCAAAATCTGATTCTGGAACTAACACAGTATTTGCATCGAGAAGTCGGGCTGCCCGACTCGCCGGAACATTTGATTCGCGGGGTGCGGGCGGTGGTGCAGAATTTTTCGCCCACCGTCCGAATAGATACCCTGTATCGGGATACGCTGGTCAAAACGCTACCATCGCCCGATTTAGCACCGCTACTCGATGAAAAAATCCACCAATTTTATCAGGATGTGTATCCCGGTTTGAGTCGATTCATGCGCCCTGACCCCAGTGCATTACCCCTTGTGGAATGGCTGTTTGAGCATGAATATACCGTCGTGATTGCAACAAACCCGATTTATTTACAATCGGGAATTGAACAGCGCATGGCGTGGGCAGGATTGCAAACGTGGCCTTTTGCCCGGTTTACTCACGCGGAAAATTCGCATTTTACCAAACCGCACCCCCAATATTACGAAGAAATCATGGCGCATGTTGGTTTAGAACCCTATGAAACCATCATGGTGGGGAATGACTGGCAAAATGATATTGTCGCTGCCGCTAAAACGGGGATGCGAACTTTCTGGATTACGAACAATCAAAAGTTGCCGGGTGGCGAAAGTATGCCGGATGACTGTGGCACGCTGGCGGATTTTGCCGGGCGGTTGGTGCAGCAAAATTGGCTGTCTCAATTAAGCCGCCGGGCGGTTGAACCGACACATATTCCGCCACGTTTGACAGGCAGCGCGGGCGCGGTGATGGGGATGGTGGAACCGATGCCGGAACGCTACTGGACTCAGCGCCCTGACCCGAACGAATGGACTCCGCTGGAGGTCGTCGCACACTTGGAAGAATATGAACGGACAGTCCAACGTCCTGATTTGGCAACCATTGCCCGCGAGACGAATCCGTTTTTGCCTGTGCGCTGGAATCCGACCCAACCAACCACCCGCGATTTATCGAACGCGGAAGGATACGCCACGGCGCTAGATTTTGCGGCGGAACGGATGCAGACGGTGGCTTTTCTGGAATCACTGCCCCCGCAGGCATGGACACGTCCCGCCCGCCACAGCATTTACGGCCCAACAACTTTGCTGGAGTTGACTTCCTTCATTTACCGCTATGACCAACTGCGAATTCGCCAATTGTGTCAGATTATCGGGAAATGTGAGTGAGGTGGGTGGGAATTGATCAATGTTTAATGATATTGCGCGCTAGTGGGGGTGTCATGCGCCATTTAGCGCATCTTTTGGGCATTTTTCAGATAAAAATGATTAAAATGATGATTGGCTAAAAAATTGGGGATGGGTAACACTCATTGACAATGTTCATTTTTGTTACAGTACCAGCATAGACTCTGGTGAGGAAGCAAAAATATGAACACTCGAAAACTCCTAATTGTAAAAATACTTGTGGTTGCCCTGCTGCCGTTGCTGGCGCTTTCCGCGTGCAGCGGCAAAGAAGCCAAATCTGAAGAAGCCACCGGTCACCAAATGCCCGATTTTGTGCGCGAAGCCCCGCCGCGTGTGCAGGAAGCCTATGAATTTGCCGTGTCACACCCCGAAGATTTAACCCATCAACCGTGTTACTGTGGCTGCGGCAATATGGGGCATGAGAGCAATTTGAGCTGCTATGTGCAGGAATTCAAACCCAACGGCGAAATTGTCTATGATACCCATGCGTTAGGCTGTGGTATTTGCGTGGACATTGCCCATGATGTGATGCGCCTCAAGGAGGATGGCAAAACCCAGTTGGAAATCAGGCAGTACGTCGACGCAGTGTATAGCGCCTATGGCCCGTCAACCGATACAGCCATGCCAACCAACTAACAGGGAGAGGACATCATGACCAAACGACTCAAAAAAACACACAATCATCATCATTCGCCAAAATCTAAAATTTCGCCCTATGTTCTTTTCGGCGTAGTTGGGGCAGTGGTGGTGCTGGTTCTTGGCATCGTGATTTTTACACGCGGAGGGGATGACAACGACAGCGTAGAAATTGACCCCAATTTTACCCCGCAGGTTTCCGGCGCTCCGCGTGTGGAAGTGGTCAAAGGCGAAGTGGATCATGGGGATGTCAAATATAACCGTCCGGTGCGGTCTGAATTTGTGATACGGAATGTCGGCGATAGTCCCCTGATGGTGACTGACCCGAATATCATCGTGGAAGTGGTCGAAGGGTGCTGCCCGCCGAAAGCCAGTATTAGCAGCGATGTGCTTGAACCCGGACAAACGGCGGTAGTGAGCATGGAATATTCGATGCACGAGGGCATGGGCGGTCAGCATGAATTTCATGTGCATTTGACCACCAACGACCCTGCCTCCCCGAAAACAACCTTTGTAGCGCGTTCCAACTGGATTCCATGATTACCGAACGGGCAATTCTCTCACGCATGGCGGTGATTTTTGTCGCCGCCGGACTGCCCTTGGTGCTGGCGCTGTATCAATTTCGCTTGCGCGATGCAACCAGCGATGCTCCTGAAAACCGTGTGATTTCGATCCGGGCTTCTGCGCCGGAATCAGGCGGATTCGACCCTACGGCAATTCGTGTACCACTGGGAAAAGCCGTCACGCTGCGTTTTACCTCGACGGACATCACACATGGGGTCGCCATTGGTTCGGGGATGAATGTCGAGGTCGGCGAAATTGCACTCGGCGAATCGAAAGAAATTACCCTGACATTTGATAAAACTGGCACCTACACCTTTTATAACAATGTGTGGAGCAGTCCCGATACATGGCGGATGCGCGGGATTATCGAAGTGTATGACCCCTCGAATCCCGATGCCTTGCCCCTACCCGTCCAAGATGAAGTGATTGAAAATCTGGTGGCGGAAGGGGTGAATATTGATGATGCCACCCATATGGGCGACGACATCCCCGCGCTCCCTGTGACGTTTAGCGGGACACCCTCCGCCGCACGCGGTCACCAATTGATAAATTCTGTGGTCGTGCCGGAAGAAATTCTATCCGCCGCATGGCGACAGACGAATCCCCCCCTCAAGGCACTGGAACTTTTACAGCAGGCCAACCCGGAGGTAGCCGTAGAGGATCTAGCCGATGTTGTAGCCCATTTATGGACAGAAAATGAGGTCTCTCCGGCGACGATTGAATTTTATAACAAGAACTGTGCAGCATGTCATGGGATTCAAGGACTGTCCGAAGGGCGGGCGGCTGAATTTACCGCCGAACGTCCGATTGCGTTTGCAAATCTGGCGCATATGTTCACGCGGCGGAATGATGTCCTGTACGCCAAAATCCGACGCGGCGGGATGGGAACAGACATGCCGAATTTCGGAACAATTTTAACCCCTGATGAAACATGGGCGCTGGTCGATTATTTGTGGGTGCTGGCGTTTCAAGAGTAGGGGTTCATCCCCACCCCGAACCCCTCAACCAATAATGGAGAGGGGTTTTTTGATTCAGCGCGGGCAATTTAGCCTTTGCCAACCACGCGGTGCTGGCTGGGCTGGCGCTGGGTCATCATCCGACGCATAGGGCTGGCGGTGAGCGAGAAAACCCCCGCGCTCATGCGGAGCAGCGCCCCGAAAATCAGTACAGCGGTCAGAGTCATGCCAGCGTTAGCAAGTTGGCTACCAATCATTGGCCCAACGAACAGCGCAATCGCAGAGACTTGATAATAGGCTTGGGAAAACCGCGCATTGCCTTTCTGGGGCGCGTTTTCGTTAAAAAAGCTAAAGCTACTGATGTCGACGCTTGTCCATGAACCGCCCAAAAAGACTGCCCCCAGCAGGGCAACTTCCAATGAGGGGGCGGTTGCCACAATCACTGACCCGATACCCGTGCCAATCATTGCCACCCCGATCATTTTACGTGCGCCGACTGCGCGTACCAGCTTGGGCGCAAAATTTGCCATGGTTGCGGCGGCGGCAAGTTCCAGCACGCTAAAAATTGCCATGAAGCCTTCGGTTGCGTCCAAATCATCCACCAATCTCAGCGGCACTATCGGGAACACCGAGAAAAAGGCAATGAAAGACACCATCACAATGATAGCAACTTTTTGGAAGTTGGGGTCACGCCATGGGTTGATTTGAATTTCCTCATCCAAAGCCAGCCCACTGGGGGTCGTGGCGAGGGGTTGAATCTGGGTGACTTCCCACAAGCTGACCATTGTTGCCGCAAACGCCACCAAAAACATGATTTGATAGTTGACGGGGTAGGGAACTTTTTCTAGCCAGATGCCAAAGGTCAACGCGCCCAACGCCACCGCAATATTCAAGGCCACAAAACGACGGCTAACCAAATCGGTGACGCGCTTCGTTTCGACTGATTCGCGCATGAGGGCAATAAAAATCACGGAGGCGATGCCCTGCGGCAAGGCAGGCAACACCACGGACAGAATCAACCACAGGGGCTGCCATTTTTCCGGGAAAAACGGGGTAAAGGCAGGCAGCAGAAAAACAAAGCGAAAGAAAAAGGAAGGCCAAAAAACCGCCTGCACACTGTTTTCGTAACGTCTGCGCCAGCGCACCGCCAGATAGGAAGCAATCAACATACCAATAGCGGGCAGTGAAGAAATCAACCCTAAATGAATGGCATCCGCCCCCGCACGAATAGCGAACACGGACATGAAGCGGCTGGTTGCGGTAAACGCAATCCCAAACCAAGCAATATCCCATACTAAATGGTCGAAGTTCGCCTGTTCCGGCGTTTTCGAGGCAGCATGATAGCGTTTCATGGCTTGAACAAACTTTCCTTTGCAGAGGGTAACACGCGGCGGGGAAGGTCGCGCTTCTATTAATCCTACGCTTGTTGCTGTAAATTAACAAGTCCTCAAAAATGAAAATCATCCGAAAGTCTGAGGGGCGTAGGGGGTGCGTTGAAAAGGTTTTCAGGTTTTGTAACAGTTGTGCATTCACATATGACTAACCGACAAATGCAATTTTTGAGGGAAAGTCATGAAGCGATACATTCTGCATAACGCGGTTGGTCAAGGCGGGATGGGAACAGTCCATCGGGCAACTGACCGTCTGACCGGACAAATTGTGGCGCTGAAACGAGTCAGCACCCCGGCTAAAGAACTCAATTTTACCTCTAAAGTGGAAGGCAGCACGAATTTACAACTCTCACTGGTGCGTGAATTTCAAATTTTGGCTTCGCTGCGTCACCCCCATATTATCAGTGTGTTGGATTATGGATTTGACACGGAGCATCAGCCCTATTTCACGATGGAATTTGTGGAAGGCGCACAAACGATCATTGAAGCGGCAGCAGGCAAGTCGTTGGAACATCGGCTGATGCTGGTGGAACAAATGCTGCACGCGCTTCATTATCTGCATCGGCGGGGAGTGCTGCACCGGGATTTAAAGCCCGCCAACGTGCTGGTGGTGGATGGACAGGTCAAAGTGTTGGATTTTGGCGTGTCAGTGGCGGTCAATTCTAATTCCATTATGCACATTACCCAGACAACGGCGGGAACGCTGGCGTATATGTCCCCGGAAGTGATTATGGGCGAAGCGATTACCCCTGCGGCTGATTTATATGCTGTGGGGGTGATGCTGTATCAACTGGTGGTGGGGCAGCATCCGTTTACTATCGAAAATATCGGACAGCTGTTTTATGAGGTGATGAATAAACCCGTTGAGATTCCTGCGGCGGTAGCGGATGATGAGTTGGCTACCATCATCAAAAAACTGATGAGCAAAACGGTAGAAACCCGTTATTCCAATGCGGCGGAGGTGCTGGCGGATTTACAAGGGGGATGGCAGGCCGAAAGCCGAGAAATCCGTGATAGCTTTTTGCAAGCAGCACGGTTTGTGGGGCGTGAAAATGAGCTGGAGATGCTGGTCGCTGCGCTTGAGGAGGCGCAAGATGGGCAGGGGGCAGTCTGGCTGGTGAGCGGCGAATCGGGCGTTGGGAAATCACGCCTGCTGGATGAACTACGGATTCGCGCCTTAGTTTCACGCGAGGGGATGTTGGTCGTGCGGGGACAAACGGCGGCGGATGGAAGTAGCCCGTATCTGGTGTGGCAAACTGTGTTACGAATGTTGGCGCTGTATGTGGATTTGACTGTTCAGCAGGCGGGTATTTTAAAAGCAGTGGCGCACGACATCGCACAGTTGATTGGCATGAAGGTGGTGGATGCGCCACCGCTTGAACCGCAACCTGCCCAGTCGCGCCTATTTCGGACAATTAAAACGCTGTTCCAGAAACAACCGCAGCCTGTCATGGTAATTCTGGAAGATTTGCAGTGGGCGGGGAGCGAAAGTTTAGCGCTGCTAGACTGGCTGTCGCACCTTGTCGTGGGATTGCCTATTCTCATTGTTGGCACATACCGCGATGATGAACGTCCAGATTTGCCACAGATGGTAGCGAGTGCCAAGCTGTTGAAACTGCGGCGGTTGTCCGCACAGGGGATTGCCGATTTAAGTGCTTCGATGCTCGGTGAAATCGGACGCAGCCGCGAAATTGTGACGCTACTGCAACGGGAAAGCGAAGGCAATGTGTTTTTCCTTGTAGAAGTGGTGCGGGCGCTGGCAGAACAAGCCGGACGGTTAGACCGCATTGACTCCCATATCCTTCCCGAAAAAGTCTTAGCAGGCGGGATTCAAGAAATTATTCAACGACGCTTGCATCGGATTCCGCGCCATGCCCGTTCGCTGCTGCGATTGGCGGCAGTTGCAGGACGGGAAATTGATCTGGCGGTACTGGCGAAACTCGAACCCACCCGCGATTTAACAGCGTGGTTGGAAGTATGTTCTGACGCGGCGGTGTTACACTTTTTTGACTCACACTGGCGCTTTGCCCATGACAAACTGCGTGAAGGGATTCTGGATGCGATTCCTCCTGCTGAACTGCCCACGCTGCATAGTCAAGTAGCGGAAGCCATTGAAGCCGTCTACCCAGATGCTATCGAGAATGTAGCGGCTCTTTCTGCTCATTGGGGCGCGGCGGGTGTGCTACGGAAAGAATTTCACTACGCAGCCTTGGCAGGTCAGCAGGCATTTATGAATAACCGTGAACCAGAATCAATTGCCTATTTATCGCGTGCTATTGCCTTAATCCAGCAAATGCCCTATACAACCGAACGAGATCGTCAAGAACTTCATTTACAACTGCCGCTTTGTTTGGCATTAATGACTTTGAAGGGGTATTCCGCATTAGAGGCAGAAACCGCATGGTTGCGTGCAAGGGAATTATGCGAAAGGATGCAAAACCCTCCTGAATTTGCGACTGTATTATATGGTATCGGTGTGTTTTATCTGGTGCGGGGAAGGTTTACTGAAGGGTTAGAAAATGCCCGCCAAATTTTAGCACTTGCAGAATTGTCCCCCTATGGAAATTATCTGCGGACATGCGGTTTGCTGATGTCCACTTGTTTGCATGTTCTGATGGGAAATTTTTCCCAGAGCCGCCAATCGGCAGATGCGTTCCTAGAAATATACCAGCCTGAAATGGAAGCAACTCATTTGCAAATCTATGGAGTGGGCATGGGCGCATTGGAATATGTATGGTCGGGGACAGATTTTCAATTTACCGGGTATGCTGACCGCGCCATCCAGCATCTGACGATGGCAATGCAGAAAAGCAATGCGTTAGCCCATCCTTTTACCCAAGTGTATGTCCTGACGTTTTGCGCGGGCTGTTATTATGTGTGGCGGGATGTGGAAAAAACGCAGGAATACGCGCTAAAAGCCCTTGAGATTCTGGCAGACCATCCGTATGAGAATTTTTGTGCTTATGCGTCCGGGATGTATGGCTGGTCGCTGCTGATGCAGGGAAAAGAGGAAGAAGCGGCGCATTCTATTCATGAGGGGTACAAAATTTTTGTCCGTTCAGGCGCAAAATCCATTGAACCGATTATGCTCGGTGTGATGGCCCAGCTTTATCATAAACAGGGACAAATAGAAGAAGCGCTGGCGACGCTGGATAAAGCGTTGATGGTGATGCGTGAAACTGGGGAAAGCTGCCACGAGGCCGATATTTTGCGGATGAAAGGTGACTTGCTCTATGCGTTAGGCGATGAGGCAATTGCCGAAGCGTATTTTGAACAGGCGTTGGGGTCAGCGAGAGTGCGTCAAGCAAAATTTTGGGAACTGCGAACGAGCGTGAGTCTTGCGCGGTTGTGGCAAAGTCAAGGCAAGCGCGACGCGGCCTATAACATGCTGAGTAACATTTATGACTGGTTTACGGAGGGATGCGATTTGCCGGATATGCAGCAAGCGCGGGAACTGCTGGCCGAATTGCAACAGCGCGGTTAAGAATGTGGGCGGCTTAAAAACCGCCCCTACACAAAAAAATAATCGCCTTGCTAGAATTACCGATAAATCAGGAGATGGCGCAAGGTGATCAAAATTGGGCTGATAACCGATATTCATGCTGAGCCAGAATCGCTGCTGGCGGCGTTGGGGCAGCTAGAAAAAAAGGGTATTACGGAAATTCTGTGCGCGGGCGATTTGATTGGCAAAGGGCCAGAGGGCGAACGGGCCGCCAAGATTATCTGCGAGCGACAGATTCCAAGCATCAAAGGCAACCATGAAAATAACGCTCCTGATGACCAGAAATGGCTGCACCGCCATATTCAGCGCAATAACCCGGATGCCAAAAAATTCCTCCTCTCCGAAGACACCCTTGCCTATTTAGGTTCGCTGCCGGACACACTGGAAAAAACCTACGAGGGGAAAAAAGTCTTTATCGCACATGGCACACCGTGGAGCGACAAACAGTACGTCTATCAGCACAGCCCAAAATTTTTGCACCGTAAAATTTTAGAAGCGACACAAGCGGATGTCGTCGTGTTAGGCCATACCCATCTGCCGATGCTGGTCAAAGTGCGTCCGCACAACAAATTGATTGTGAATCCCGGTTCGATTTGCGGAGTATTTTCAAGCGGAACAAGCAGTTTCGGGGTGCTGACGCTGCCGGGCTTGCAATTTGAGATTTTTGATGCCTTTCATGGGATTCCGGTGTCGCTTTAGGGTATAGTTGGGACGCGATTATTGAAAGGGAAATTATGGACTACGTACAGTTAGGACGCACCGGATTAAAGGTCAGCCCCCTGTGTTTAGGCACGATGAATTTTGGGCCGTTTACCGAAGAAAAAGACAGCTTTGCCATCATGGATAGGGCGCTCGAACTGGGAATTAATTTTTTTGACACCGCGAATGTGTATGGCTGGAAAAAAGGCGAAGGCATCACCGAAAATATTATTGGTCGCTGGTTCGCACAGGGCGGCGGACGGCGCGAAAAGGTCGTTTTGGCAACCAAAGTCTACGGCACGATGGGCGATTGGCCGAATGAATCGCGGCTCTCGGCGTTGCATATCAAACGCGCCTGTGAAGCCAGCCTGAAACGGATGCAAACCGATTATATTGATTTATACCAGATGCACCATATTGACCGTGCCACCCCTTGGGAAGAAATCTGGCAGGCGATGGAACAACTGGTGCGCGAAGGCAAAGTGATTTATGTGGGCAGCAGCAATTTCGCGGGCTGGCATATTGCGATGGCAAACGAAATCGCTCAAAATCGGCATTTTATGGGCCTGGTGAGCGAACAGAGTTTGTACAATCTGGCTGACCGCATGGTGGAATTGGAAGTCCTGCCCGCCTGCCAGCATTACGGCTTGGGGGTGATTCCATGGAGTCCGTTGGCGGGTGGCTTGCTTGGCGGGGTGCTGCAAAAAGAAGCGGCGGGACGACGTGCCTCCGAACGTTTGCAGGAACGCTTGAAAAAACTGCGTAAGCAAGTCGAACTCTACGAAAAATTCTGTGAGAAAATGGGCGAAAAACCTGCCGATGTTGCGCTGGCATGGCTGCTGCACCAACCCACCGTGACCGCGCCGATTATCGGGCCGCGCACAATGGAACAATTGGATGGCAGTTTGCGGGCGCTCGAAATTAAACTGTCCGAAAAACAGCTACAACGGCTCGACCAGATTTGGCCGGGGCCGGGTGGAACCGCACCTGAAGCCTATGCGTGGTAAAGCGGCAAGAAGCTTTTACACCTAATCAGTTATCTCAGCATTTCCTGTTGTTTGGATAAAGCCTGTCGAAGCCATTGCCGGGCTTTATCCGGTTTGGTGAAAAAGACCTGCTGTACCCCCGATTGGCGGCTAAAAAAACGCCCAAAATTAACCATGATCTGGGATAAGATGGTGTTAGGCAGCAGCACCGCCGAATAGCCCTGCAAGCCTTTTTCTTTGATGTGTTTGGCCGTATCTTCAAGCCGCTTGCGAAAATAGGGGGTCAGACCCACATTTTTATCAGAAATATCGTGCAGCATGAAAATCGTGCCAATATCGGCTAGGGAATCCAGATATTCAAACCCGGCTTGGATATAGGTATCAATGGTGGTTTGATGAGAGTCAATGACAGTAAAAGCGATGACCTGTCCATTTTCTAGCCATTCGACAAATGCCCCATGCCCTAAATGATGCCGTTCCGGGCTAGTCCGTGCTGGTAACATGTTGACCTCCTCACTTGCTTAAGGAGTATACCCCAAGCGGTTCAGGAGGCGAATCACGGCGTTGTTGTATTCTTCGGCGCTTTCTTCTTTAACCCGAATGGCATTTTTGCTGCTGAGTTCGGGCGGAAGATTGTCGTAGCCAGCAAACCCGTTGTGCCAGATGGGGATAATTTGCAAATTGGCTTCCCGCGCCCATGTAATTTCCTGTTTGACAATTTTCGACTCCAGCGTTTTAGGCGCAAGCAAACTGATGAAATGGTCGCAATTCTGGATGGTTTTTTGCAGGTGGGCGTGCCATTCATCACCGGGACGAATGTCCATGTCAATGAAGGGGTTGGGGATGCCGACCATTTTGAGCCGTGCGACCAGCAACAGGCCAAACGCGGCGCTTTCATCCCGTTTGTAGGAAATGAAAATTTTTGGTGGGGTGAGCGGGGCTTCTAATAAATCAAAGGCTTTGGTTGTCAGAATATAAACGGTGCTGTTCTGCTGTTTTTCATATAATTGGACATAGCCAAGCGTCTCTAAAACTGAAATTTCGGGCAGGCCAGATTCCCATTTGGAGTGGATGTAGTCGTTGAATTTGTCGGTAGCCCCATAAAAATCGTTCCATTCCGTCAGACCACTCCCATAATAGCTTACGGTAACTTTCCCTGAAAATTCGCCCACGATTGTGCCATAGGCAATATCACGGGCGAGGGTGCGTACCCGGTCTAAAAAATTTTCAGGAAGCGGGTGTAAACGCGGGTCATCCATCATTAGCCTACCAGTTGTGCGCCTGCCGGAACGATATAATAGCCAAAATTGAGTTCGGGGCGTTCGACATTTTCTTTGACACGATGCGTACCACCGGGAAAGTTTTCGCTCAACCATTCACGGGTTTCGGTGTCTTGCAGGTTGTACATGAAAAACAAAGGTTTAGATGGGTCATATTCGTAGGGCGTGCCACCATTGGCTTGAATTTGCGTGTACACCTGTTCCCTGTCCACCAAGCCATTCGGCCATTTTAAATCACCTGCCGTTGCACCAATAATGCGGTGGTCTAACCAGTGAGGCCAACCGACTAAAAACGCATTGCCGAAGGTGCCGCCTTCGTCCAGATAAACTTTCATGGGTTGAGCAAAAAAGGTGTAGGGTTTCCACGAACGGCTGTACGAGGCGGGGTAGAGTTCAAAATAGGTGGTGTAATTGACCGACGAGGCCAGCGCCACCGGAGGCAAGAGGAGTCCCGCCGCTAAAATTAGATTGGCGAATTGGTAACGGCTGACGCGCCGCGCATAAAAGCCAAGCTGGGCCAACGGATAGGCAGCAATCAAAAAGACAAACGGAATCGTGCCACTGCTGCGGGTGAACGACGGATTCTCGGTTTGGATGGCTTCATTCACAGCCAGCGCGGAAGGCAGCAGCATAATCAAGATACCCACCGGCACAAGCACATGTACCGCGTCCAATTTTTTGAGAATCAGCAAACCCCACGCGGCAATTCCCAGTAAGAAAAAGGCATTGGTATAGGGGTCAAGGGCGGGACGGCTGTTCGGGTTGTTAATCCATGCCCCGTCCCCTTGCCAGCTCCACATTTCCAGCGCATTGATGTAATTTTCTTCAAAATTTTCGCTGTTATCCAAAAAGCGATCAATTTGTTCGCGCAGGGTGGGGTTATAGCGTTCTTCGACTCCGCTTTCTTCATTCAGGCGCACGAAGGCATTATCGCCAAACATGCGTCCGCGTGTCCGACTCCAGAAAAATTCGGGGTACTGCTGTTCGTAGCGGTACATGGGCATAAAAATGGACAGCGCCATGATGCCCGCACACGCCAGATTGATGCCGTAATTGAGCAGGGTTTTCCAATGGCGGGCGTAAAAAATCACCGCCAGCCCCACCCCCACGACGACAATCACGGGTAGCATCCGATTGGCTTGGTAAAAATAAATCCCCGCCCCCAGAATGAAGCCCACCATCACAAAATCGAAGCGGCGGTTATGGCGCATCGCCCGCGCTAAAAAGATCATCAAGAGGACGGTGGTCAAAGGGGTGAGTGCAATCCGCAGCCCCAAGCGCGAAATCATCGTGTGCCAGCTTGAGATCGCCAGCAGCGCGGCAAACCCCAACCCTACCCAGATGCCCATTTCGCGGTCTTCGGGCGTTCGATTGCCCATGACGGTTTTGCCAAGCCAATAGCCCGCCAGAACCGTCAGCATCCCTTCGATAATAGACGCGAGTTTAATGACCGTAAAATTAAATTCGATGCCGGGTAATTTTTCTAACAGGGCAATAAAATACATCTGGAAGGCTTCGCGCCCGCCGTTGTTTTCAAAAAAGATGGCATTCAAGCCTTCGGACACCCGCACCGCGTCTTTGAGTTTTTCAATATGGTCGCTGGTCATATCCGGCGGGGCGCTGTTCAAATTGTGCAGGCGGAAATAGGCTGCCAGCAGCAAAAATACCAGCAGCGCCACATGATACCATCCAACCCGAATGGCAAGCTGCGGACGCTGGAGAGTGGGCAGTTGTCTGGCACGAATCCCGCGATAAATCCGCCGGACGATGCCATTCAAATCCACCAGCATAATCACCCACCACAACACAATTGCCAGCACCCATGCGGTCACGCCGGGGGTGGTAAAAACAATCTGGCTAATCTGGCCTTCGTCATTGCGAACGGCATTTTCGCGGTAGGCCAAAAATGCCATAAAAATCGCCGGGGGAATCAAGGCCATTCGCAGCGAGTTATTTTCGATGAAGGTAAAAAGGGCATCCAGCAAGGGCGGTGCTTTGGGGCTGGGTTTGCTGGCTAGGGGGGCTGGTGGTAAAACGGCTACCTCCTCTACGGGCAGGCTGGTAGAGGAGTCGCCGATGAGATTTTCATTTTCCGATGAATCTTCGTCGGAATCCATGCGACTCAAATCTGGCATGTCCGTTTCAGATTCAGAGAAAGAGTCGCTAGGGGGTTCATAATCCTCCGGCGGGGCATTTCCACCGCCCATCCGTCGAATCAAGGCCATCCACCACCCATAGGAAGCCACCAGCGCGGTCAGCAGATAAAACAGAATCGCCAGCACAAACCACACCGGCGCACTTTTTAAATCGCCCTGTGCGCGGGCAATCTGGTCATTGGCCGCACTCCACAAGCGGCTCCCCCCGATGACCGCAAGAAAGGTCGAGATGAGCAACCCAAGCAACACTGCAATCGGCAAAAGGTTAAAGGTTGTCCCGAAATCAACACCGGGCAGTTCTACATAGTGAATCGTAGGACGGATGACGGCAGGGGTTGGTGGTGTGTCCTGCGGAATCGGTGCGGTGAGCGATTCTTCAGTAGGCGGGAGATATTCGTATTCAAGGTCGACTTCGGGGCGAACCCGACGCGGACGTTCCTCTACGGGCAGCGCTATCGCCTGAAAAAACAGCGAAAGAGTCGGCAAGGGGTGGTAAAGGAATAAAATGAACACCTGCCAGAGGGTCAATTCCTCGAACTCGACCCGCTTGTCTTGGACGGGTTCTTGAATATATTCGGGTTCGTCTTGTGGGATAATCACTGGCTCGTTCACGCTGGTTTCTTGGCTTTTATACACACGTTGACGGTGGATTCCTCAAGCGGTTCATCCAGAACATTTTTACGGTCAAACCAGTTCAGCATCGCCACCCCCAGATTAACGGGATTCAATAAACTGCCTGAATTTTCGTTGAAAGTGGTGCGGTCTGCCGCTTTTGCCATGTTTTTGGGCATGACTCCGCTTTCGAGCAGGGGTTTGCCTAACCCATACACCAGATTATGAATAAATGGAAAGCAGTGGTGGGTAAAAGTGCGTTCGGCTTCAATTTGAAAACCAGCTTGTGTTACCACATCCCGCAGCATGGGGAAGGTGTACAAGCGTACATGATTCGCCCAGATGCCCGCCAGTACCCCATTTTGAATATGGGTGTTGAACAGGGTTTCCAGTGTTTTGTTGATCGGATCCCACCAGAAAGGATAATTGGCATTGGGAACGGTGATGGCGACCACACCGCCGGGTTTGAGGACGCGCCACACTTCCTTAAGTCCGCGCACATCGTCTTCAATATGTTCTAAAATTTCACTCAAAATTACGCCGTCAAAGGTTGCATCGGGGAAAGGGAGTTGATAAATATTGCCGCGTGTCAGGGTGATGTCCGGCAAGTGTCCGACATTGGCCTGTGCTTTGCGGATAATTTCCTCTTCCAATTCCAGGCCAACCAACTTGACCTTACTGACGGTACGATAGTAATTCAGATAAAAGCCGCGTCCACAGGCACAATCCAGAAAAACGGCCTCATCACGCGGGGGCAGCCATTCAAATATGGTCTGCACACGCCGCTTGAAAGACATATCGGCTTCGTTACGGGTTAAATGGTGAATGGTTTCGGGTGTGATGGTTGTCATAGGCTGTTAGTTTAGCGTATTTTGTTGAGGGCGCTAGGGGGATTAGGAGCGCGGGGGCAGCCGTCATGGGAGACAAACCCATCCGGCAATTGTCTAAATTTTGAGGATGTAAAGATAGAATTCACAAACATTATGCTCATTTGTTCTGAGAATATGGTAAGATATTCTCTAACTTTAGCGGTTGGCAGGAGCGTATGTTCCCTTGCAAATTGTAGTGGTATCTGACCAAGAACATGATTTTACCTTTCTCAACAACATCCTTGCCAACACCACAGCCACAAATAACACCCTAGAACGTGCCTCCACACTCGACCAAGCACGCTTTTTGCTTTTGCAGCAGATTCATGATATCGGGATTGTGGCGGCAAGTGTGGCGGGCAACCGGGGTGTCGCATTGATTGAGGAGTGCGTTTCAAAAGGGTGTGCTGTTCCCTTAATTTTGATGGCGGAAACGTTTAACCCTTCGCTGGATGAACTGGCACTGGAGGCTGGCGCAACCGATTTTCTTGCCAAAGACCGTGCCACGCCAGAGCATGTTTTTCACATGCTGCGCTACGCAGTCAAACAAGCGCAAAAAACCAACCATGTCCAGACCATTGAACGCCAGATGGAAGCGCTCATCAAAAATTCGCCCATCAGCATTTTTGCCGTCAATATGGATGGCATGGTGACACTCGCTGCTGGATCGCACCGTCGTTTTGGCAAGGAGATGGCGGGCAAGTCCATTTATCAAATTTTTGCCGATGAACCCAGTTATATCGAAAGAATTGAGCAAAGTCTCAAAGGGCAGTCGGTGAATGATGTACTGGAATATCGCGGACGAATTTTTGACTGCTGGTATGCCCCTATTTTGAGTAAGGCGGGCAAGGTGACGGGGGTGATTGGCTTCTCGCAGGATGTGACCGAACGGCGCTGGTTTGAGGAAACTTTCCAGCATTACACCAGCGAACTTGAAGCCCGTACCCGCGAACTCCATGCCTATAATTACACCATCGCACACGATCTAAAATCTCCGCTAGCGATGATCCTCGGCTATGCCAGTTTGATGGTCGAGTCATTTTCAGACGATATTTCTGACGAGTTCAAAACATTTACCCAAGAAATCCTCAAAGCAGGTCAAAACATGCGGAACATGATTGACCAGCTGTTGTACCTTGCCAGCGAAACCAAAATCCGCGAAAACCGCAAGATTCTGGATGTCCAAATGATTGTCGAAACCGCCTTGTTCCGTTTCAAATATCAAATGGAGCTAGGGCGGGTACAGGCGCATGTGGATGCCAATTTGCCCCCTGCGCTGGGTCATGCCCCGTGGGTGGAGCAAATTTTCGCTAATCTGATTGGCAACGCAGTAAAGTATCGGGGCAAAGAAAATCCAACGATCTGGATTCGAGGCCATCAGCAAGGCGAATTTGTGCGCTACGAAGTGCAGGACAACGGCATTGGGATTGCAGAAGAACACCAAAAAAACATTTTTGACCTGTTCGGGCGGGTTCACAGTGTCAATGTCGAGGGTTCGGGCATCGGGTTAGCCATTGTGCAGCGCATGGTCAAAAAATTGGATGGCGAAATCGGGGTGAGCAGCAGCTTAGGCAAGGGCAGCACCTTCTGGTTTACCCTTCCGGCGGGCAGCGCTTCATAAACGTTTTCCCAATTTCAGACTCTTTTTGCTACAATCGCCGCAAAAAGGGATGAATCCGCATGAATTTAACCGATTACCAGTGGAGTCGGAATCCGCGTGGGATGCACGACCCAGGCGACAATCATTCGCGCTGGAACGAATGGCAGTTGGGCTGGATGAAGGTCGTGCTGCCAGACAATGGCGGGCTGGTATGGGCGGCCCACGCGCTGGAAAAAGGCATAACCCCCATCTTCCGCCCCTTTCGTCCTGAATTTAGCGGGTTGCCGATGGATGACACGCTGCGTCAGTTGTATGTTGAACATCTGGATTTAGGAGTCAAGTGGTTCGAGTTTTACAACGAACCGAACGTCGGGTATGAATGGCTACCGGGCGCGAATATTGACCCCAACAATCAGGATTTGATTCGGCCTCTGTGCGAAAACTGGCTGCTCTGGGCGGAATTTCTCATCAATGGGGGGGGGTATCCCGGTTTTATTGCATTAACCGAAACCAGCGAATCGTGGGGTGATACCGCCGCATGGATGCAAAGCCTGCTGCGTTACATGTTTGATAACCACTATGACCGTTTTCGGAATATCATCAACAATGGCCTATGGCTGCCTACCCATGCCTATATTTTCAATCACTGGTATCAGCAGCGCAGCAGCCCCACCGACCCGCGCCCGGCAAATGAGGTCAATTATCGGGAGGGCGGCTGGCATTTTGAATACCCTTACGATCCCCTTAGCCAAGCACTTGACCCCGGACGAACAGTTTTTGGCGGAACAGCCGCGAGTCCGGGACACGATATGTACGGCTTGTTGGGCAGCGGCATCGCATGGTTGGAACTGCTGCAAGAAATGTTCGGGGTGGGATGGCTGCCGGTGGTCGCATCGGAAGGGGGAATCTGGCCTATTCCCGGTCAAAACGCGGATAATTTTGTGCAACTGGACGGGCGTTTCCCCGGTTACGATTTGAACAGTCATGGACATGGCACAGTGGCGATGTGCGATTGGATTGCCGATGTCGCTCCCGGCTGGATGTTCGGGGTGTGTTTGTGGCGTGAAGCCAATTATTGGCTCAATGGCAATCCGATTCCGGCCTTGGGGATGCTGACCGAATCGCCAGTGCGGATGAAAAATAACATTCCGTCCTACCCCGCATTGGGAGAGGCCCCCCCACCCTACGGTGAACAAACCAGCGTTGTGCAAAATCCGCCTGAAACCCAACCATCCCCTGCACCGACAGAAATTCAGCCAACGGCGGAAGCCTCCGCCACCCTTGAGCCAACGGAAACCCTGACCCCTGAACAACCTACCCAGACACCGGCGGCAACTGAAATTGCACCAACGGCGATTCCCACAACAGCAATTGCGCTGGGGCCGGGGCCGATTCACGGCGTGCCAGATTATCATTTTGTGGTGCTGGCGGCGGGGTTGGATACAAATTGGTTTTTTGAGAGTGCCGGGATGCAGGCATATTGGGCGCGATTCCAACCCACCCTCATGACCAATCTTGAATACATTGATTTTCTGCCTTCGGATAAATCGCTGGCGGTAACGGCAATTGCGACACCGGACATGGTGGACATGATCACCACACAACTTGTGCGGCGCTGGTCGAATATCTGGTTTGATTTAGTGACGGTCAACAGCGTAGAGGACATGGATTTGGAATTTGAGTCGCGGGCAGAAAACGGACTGCGGTACGGTTAATAGACAATTCTTAACAAAATCCTGTCTTGTGGCTGTGAAACGGCTTTGTTAGAGTATGAGAAAAGTTGAAATTAGGGATACAACAGATGGCAAAGAAGGTTAAAGCAGTTTCCAAAAATAGCAGCAACCCCCGTCAGCAGCAGATGTTTTTGCTGGGTGCGGTGGTGGTCGTCGCCGTGTTGGTGGTGGTTGCAGTCGTTTTCATCAACCGCAGTTCGGCGGGCGATACCAAAGCACTAGAAGAATATGAAGCCTATGCGGGCATTCCTCTCGGTGGACAATATGCCAACATGCGCGAGGTTGAACGCGGGAGTGATGTCATCGAAGGCGTTGAAATGGGTGTGAAAGAAGATGGTACACCCTATGTTGGCAGCCTTGATGCGCCGATTGTGGTGGGTGAATTTGCCGATTTCACCTGCCCCCACTGCGCCACTTACCACAACACGATTACCCGCTTGGTCGAAGATTTTGTACGGAGTGGTCAACTTCGGATTGAATTTTATGTGCTACCCGCCTCAACCCGCGCTCCGGCTTCGCAACATTCGGCGCGGGCGGCTTTGTGTGCTGGTCAGCAGGGCGCGTTCTGGGAAATGCACGATGAATTATTCCGTATGCAGCAGGCACAGGGAACGGGCGAATTTACCCCCGCCGATTTAAGCCGTGTCGCAGATGATATGGGGTTGGATGGGGATGAACTGCGCGAGTGCATGAATTCCAATCAGGCAGACGCGGGCATTGCCACTGCGCGGCGTTTGGCAGTTGATATTGGGGCAGATTCAACCCCCACCGTGATTTATCGCTACGCGGATTCGGAACGCTGGAACACCTTCCCCTCTGAACAGGGTATCGGCGGTGGGCGACCCTACGAGATGATTGCCCAAATCATCCAAGATGCCAACACCTCCACCGGTGGGTAAGATTTTGATCAGAATCAAAAAGAGCGCCTTCACAAGCGCTCTTTTTATTTGAGAAAATTCACATTTTTACGGCGTGACAGGCAGGGTATTCCGTTCGTAGGGCTGACCGTTGAAGGTCAACTGCACAAAATCGGAGGCGACCCACCCTTCAATATTGCCTGTCGGACTGGCGTAAATAACTTTCAACCAATCACCAACTTCATTCCGCCCAATCACTACCAGCACAGTAGGCCGTCCATTGGTTTCGGAAGGAATGGCAAACCGGATGATGCCATCGCTCTTGGGTTCAGCCCGCAAATTCAGGGTTTGTCCGGGGCTGGTAATTA
Source organism: uncultured Anaerolineae bacterium (assembly GCA_964639245.1). Classification (GTDB taxonomy): domain Bacteria; phylum Chloroflexota; class Anaerolineae; order Aggregatilineales; family J027; genus SB15. The sequence continues at coordinate 91,700 of CAZXCU010000002.1, read as the reverse complement.
AACGACCTTCAACCTGCGGCGTGGTGGAAACGGGTGCAGCCACCGTGGGAGTCGCCTGCGCTACCGGATTCACAGGCACAGCCGCGCCTTGAATTTCTTGGGGAGAGGCTTCAATCGGGCCGCCGGGAACATTGTACGGAACGATTTCCCACGCGCCAGAGTCAATCAAATCCAGCAGTTCAATCGCTTCATCAAAGTTCTTGCTCAGGTAACGGATTTGTACATAGTCCGCCCGTACCCAACAGCCGAACAACGCGCCGGGTTGGGGTTCATACCGTACCCGCAGCCAGAAATTGCTAATTTGTAAGGCGGTCAGGAAGGCTTCGTCGTAATTCGCCACCGCAAAATCCGGTCCGGCAAGTTCGGTAAAATCGGTTAAGCCCTCCACGACAATCGCAAAAGTTACGCCGATTTCGCCTGTTTCATCACGCGGGCCAGCCACCCCATCCAGAATCATTTCGGTACGGTTGGGAATGTTGGCGAGTACCAGCGCATTGGTGCTGGGATATTCACGGCAGAGCAAATTGGCGGTCTGGGCGATATTGACTGTCCCGCACACAATATCGCCGGAAGAACACAAGGCTGTCACCAGCGAACCACCGGGCGCAACCGGTGCCGTCGTCGCTACCACAGCCGGAGGTTGGGTGGCAATCGGCGCAACCGGACTCGGCAGGGCTTGTTGCACGGCGGTATCAGGCGTGGCGGTCACCACAATGATAATCGGAGTGGGGGTGGGCAAATTCGGGTCAGGCGTGGCAGTGACAACAATCACCTGTGGCGTGGCGGTGGGCTGCGCGGCAATTTCACTCACCTCTTCGGTAGCAGCAGCCACTTCTTCCGTTGCTTCCGCTACGGGTTCTTCGGTAGCAGCAGCCAATTCCTCTGTCGCTTCTGCAACAGGGGTTTCTGCGGCAGCCACTTCCACTGTACCGGGGAAACTGTCTAAACCAACCGCTAAGGGGGTTTCTGCCACCACCACCGCGCTATCAAAAAAGATAAGGCTGTAGAGCGTCCCACCAAGCAGCGTTTTATCGCCACCACCCAGAGGATATGTTCCCGGTGCAAGCGCAACCCCTTCGCCCGCGCTTAACGGGGCAAGACCTTCTGCCAGCACGGTTTCATCCAGCGCAAAATCCACCGGACTATTGCTGAAATTTAAAACTTGTACCTGCGCCTGCGTGGAAGTAATCCCAGCGGCTGCATCGGTAAGGGCGGTCACGGTGAGACCCTCTGCCCCGGCGGTAATGGCGAGCGTTTGTGGATCTGTTCCAACCGTAATCGTCTGGGTAAAAACGGGGTCGCTGTTGGGGGCAGAACCCGCCCCGCGCAAGGCCATTTCATGGTCACCCACCGGTAAACCGACATGCGGACTGAGTTCACCCAAGGCGAGATTGGTAATAACCAGCACCTCATTCAAATACACATCCACCGCCGGAGCATCTGCCGCAGCGTGGGCAAAGCGCGTCAAAGTGGTTTCGGCGGCAGGATTGACCGATGTCTCCAGCACAAAACCACTCGCTTGAGTCGGGTCGTCGTTGTTTGGGGCAACCACAAGCGTATAGTACACTCCGTGACGGAAATTGACTTTGCCGATTTGCGCGATAGCATCAGCAGTGGTGCCTCCGGTAGGTGCAACCACCAGATCATACGCCCCTACCGGAAAATTCAACGTGCCATACGGAACGGCATAGGTGACACCTGTCACCACCGGAAAATCAATATCCGCCCGCACAATATCCACGGTGGGGGCAGCAGGCGCGGCATGGAAAATCGCTACCCGCGAAAAACCCAAGTCCAAACTGTCCAAAATATCTTCGTATAAAACGGGTTGCAGCGCGGCGGGGTCGCCTTGCAGCACCCAGCTATAGGCCAGCGTTGGTTCAACGGTAATATCTTGGCTGAACACAGCGGGGTCGGCGGCGGGTGTGCCTGCCAAACGCACATCAATTTTGTGTGCGCCGGCGGTCACAGCGATATGCTGGCTTGCCCCCCCGAAAGCGACATTGCCTGCCGCGAGTGTGCCATCAATATAAAAATCGACTGCCGTAGTATTGGCAACCGCATGAATCAGCCGCAAACGGGCAGTATCGGTTTGCGCGTGGGTGGGCAAGGCAAATGCCCCCAACACCAGCGCCAGAATTACACTTATCAATATCCGTTTTTTCAAAGCTCTCGCTCCTTAGTTCTTGGTTTTTAGTCGTTAGTCGTTAGTTTTGAATAAAACCTCTGCTACTGGTAACGCTGGGCTTTAGCCCAGTGCAACCGACAACGCCCTCATGCAGTTTAACAAAATAAAACGGATACCGGGTAACGCTGGGCTTTAGCCCAGTGGAGCCACACCGCCCTAAAGGACGGCGTTGAGGGGTATCCGTATTTAAAAGTTAATGTGCATTAGAACGGCGTTGAGCGTTTTTCTGTCATGCTTCTAATGACTAAAAACTAACCACTCATCACTTCTCTTTTTGCCCCGCAAGTCTACCACACGATTTCAGGCGAAAGGACACTGTTTCTCTAACGCCCATCTTACGCAAAAGGGCGAAATGATTACTCACCCCGCCCTGTAGAGACGCAACCCGAAGGAATCACGTCCACTTAATTGCTGAACGCTGAACGCTTAAATTACGTACCCTGTTCCCATTGGTTCAGGTAGGCAACCTGTTCGTCGGTCAGCACGTCAAATTTCACGCCCATCGCTTCCAATTTCAAGCGGGCAACTTCCGCGTCCACTTCTTCCGGCAGGCGGTAGACTTTGTTTTCCAGATTCTTGGCGTTTTTAACCATGAATTCCGCACCAAGCGCTTGGTTGGCAAAGCTCATGTCCATCACGCTGGCGGGATGCCCTTCGGCGGCGGCAAGGTTAATCAAGCGGCCTTCGCCCAGCACATTGATGGTTTTGCCATTCAGTTTGTATTGTTCCACAAAGGGACGAATCCGGCGGGGTGTTCCTTCGGAGGCTTTTTGCAGCGCTTCCAGATTGATTTCCACGTTAAAGTGACCGGAATTGGAAATCATCGCGCCGTCTTTCATCACCTGCATGTGGTGGATGTCAATGACGTGAATATCGCCTGTGGCGGAAATAAAAATATCACCCAAAGGCGCGGCAGCCATCATCGGCATGACTTGGAAGCCATCCATGACCGCTTCAAGCGCTTTGACCGAATCCACTTCGGTGACGATGACGTGTGCGCCCAAGCCTTTAGCGCGGCTGGCAATCCCACGACTGCACCAGCCATACCCCGCCACGACGACGATTTTACCCGCCAGCAGCACATTGGTCGCACGGATAATGCCGTCCATGGTGCTTTGGCCTGTCCCGTAACGGTTATCAAACAGGTGTTTGGTATCACTATCATTAATCGCCACCACGGGGAATTTGAGCGCCCCGTCTTTTGCCATCGCCCGCAGACGAATCACGCCGGTGGTGGTTTCTTCCGTTCCACCAATCACGCCTTCCAGCAAATCTGTCCGATTTTTGTGGAGTTCGCTCACTAGGTCTGCCCCATCATCCATCGTGATATGGGGTTTGAAATCGAGCGCGGCGTTGAGGTGGTTAAAATAGGTTTCGTTGTCTTCGCCCTTGATGGCAAACACCGGAATTTCAAAATGTGACACCAGCGAGGCTGCCACATCATCCTGTGTGCTGAGGGGGTTGGAGGCGCACAGCAGCACTTCCGCCCCACCGACTTGCAAGGTGTGCATCAGATTGGCGGTTTCGGTGGTCACATGCAAGCACGCCGAAATACGCAGCCCTTTGAGGGGTTGTTCTTTGGCAAAACGTTCCCGAAGCTGGCGCAGCACAGGCATTTCCTGTTCCGCCCATTCGATGCGGTAGCGCCCACCGGGAGCGAGATTCATATCCGATACATGGTGTTCGATAGTCATGGATTCTCCTTCATAAGCGATTAGCCGTTAGCAGTTCGCTATTAGCTTCTAAATAGATACTGTAGCGCTTTGGACTCCCCTCTCCGTTTGCGGGGAGGGGCTGGGGGTGGGGTCACAAAATTCATTTCCCCGCTTCCCGTCCATGCACGGTTACTTCCGAAATGCTGGCCCTTCCACAAAGGGGAGGTGGGGTTGAAACCCCAATTTTTCATACACATGAATCGCAGGATGGTTGTTTTGCTTCACATTCAGGACAATCGTGTCGATGCCATCCTGCAAAAGCTGTTGAACCACCGCCGCCGTAACGTAGGTGCCGAGTCCTTTGCCGCGTGCGTGGGGCGTGGTAAAAACATTCCCAACCGCCGCCACCCCTTCCTGACGGGAGGCGACATGCGTACCCGCCGCCGCCAAAATCGTACCGTTTTCTTCGTAGGTGAAAAAAACACCGTGTTCGACCTGTGTTGGGCTAAATGCCAGCAGTTCTTCCTCCGTGCCAAGCGACTGGGAATAAAAGTGATTCAGTCGGTCAGCGTCCGCCCCGGTCAAGCGCGTCATCGGCAGCAAATTCGCTGGTGGGCGAAAAGTTGCGGGCGTGGTGAACATGCGCCACAGAAAAATCAGATGGCTGGCGGAATACATATCTTCAAACAAAGGCAGCAGCGTTTCCGGGAACATACAAAACACCTCTGCTGGCAGAGGCATCGCATCCAACACCTGCGCTATTGTTTCGTCATTCCCGTGCATCGTCAACACCGGAGTTGAAAAGCCGCGATAAATCAGCACCAAGCCCGTGAGTTGGTCATCCACAAACCCGCCCCAGAATTCGGAATCATCCCAGAAAGGCATGTCCAAATCGCCTATGGCGTAGGCGGTTTGCGGTTTATCCACGCGCATAAATTGGCGCAGAACAGCAGGGTCATGGCAGCGACGAATTTGCATCATTTAGTTTAAAAGTGCGTCTAACGCGCCTTCATCATCGAATTTTTCGCGGATACGTGCCACAAATTCTTCACGGGTGAAGCGGTGTTCCTGTGTGCCATCGTGTTCCAGCGCATACGTACCGCACAACGAAGCAATGCGTCCGGTCACTTTCCAATCCAGATTCAAGCTCATGCCGCGCAAAATTCCCGCCCGGTAAGCATCCCCTGCCCCGGTGGGATTTTTGGCCTCACGCGGTTCATAAATGGGGATGTGAATCACCGACCCGTTCAAATAGATATTTGAGCCATCCTGCCCCAGCGTATTGATAAACACACGTCCCCCATCCGTGACATGATCCAGTGTGAGTCCGGTGCGAGTTTGAATGACTTCCCATTCGTACTCGTTGCACATCAGCACAGCACAATGTTGTGTGCCTTCGCGCAGGGCATCGCCATCCAAACGGGCAACCTGCTGGCTGGGGTCATAGAGGAAAGGCAGTTCCGCTTGTTTACATTCTTGCACACGGCTGATCATGGCGTTGGGGTCATCCGGCGAAATCACGACAAAATCGGGACGCTGTGGGCTGATGTCCTGAATCATGTAATTCCCCGCCAGCGCCATTGCGCCCGCATAAAATGAGGAAATCTGATTGTTTTCTCTGTCGGTATTGCAGAAAAACGAGGCGGTAAAAACGCTTTTGTCCATCACGACGGTAGACGTATCCACCCCTACTGCTTCGAGGTGATGGCGGTAATCGTTAAAATCCTGCCCGACCACACCGAACAAACGCGGACGATGACCGAGCAAACCGAGCGTATAGGCAATATTGGCAGCGACCCCGCCATAGTGTTTGGTCATGTCCTCCACCAGAAAGCTCAGGCTGACCTTATCCAATTTTTGCTCGATGAGCGAGTCGCGGAATTTTCCGGGAAAGTGCATTAAATAATCGTAGGCAATTGAACCAGAGATGAGAATATCCATCGGTTATCCTTGTGGCAAAACGCGCAAAGTATACAGCGTAGGGAAGTGCTTTCATAGGATGAATAATCGGGCGCTCCCCTGACATCGTAGTATGATATTTTTAAGGAGAGATTCAAGAGGAAACTCATGGAAACCTTTGATTTACACATGCACACGACTCATTCGGATGGACTCTATCCCACCGAAGCAGTTATCCAACATGCGGCTTCGCTGGGATTAACCGGCATTGCCATCACCGACCATAACGTTCTGGGCGGAGCGAAAGAAGCCCGTGAAATCGCTCCCCGGTATGGTCTTGAATGGATTCCGGCGGTGGAAATAGATTCGTACTGGACAGCTCGCAAAACGCAGGTCGATCTTCTGGGATATTTTATCGATGTGGACAATGTGGCTTTGCAGCAGCACCTTCAACGGGCGGTGAATGGCAACAATGAAACCATTCGCGCCTATTGTCACGATTTAACGCAGGCGGGGTATCCGATTTCATTTGAAGAAGTGGAAGCGCTCAACCCGAATATGCTGATGGTCGCCGGGATTGTTGAGGTCATGGTCAATAAAGGCATCGCGCCCACTTTTGAAGATGGGGTTCCCATTTTGCGGAAAAATATCCAGCAGGTGCGCCCTTGGCCCACCACGATGGAAGAAAATATCGCGGCGATTCATGCGGCGGGCGGGGTGGCGGTGCTGGCACATCCGTGTTTAGTTCCCGGTGATGCCGAAGGGGAATGGCTGCCTCAACAAGCGGTTGAATCGCTGGTCTCAATGGGCTTGGATGGCATCGAAATTTATCACACCGAAATGAACGACTCGGCAAAAGCCCATTTTCTTGCCATCGCGCAGCAGTTGAACTTGCCCATTAGCGGCGGGTCAGATGAGCATGGCAGAAATGGCTTTTTGCTGATGGGCAAGCAGCCTGTAACCCGTGAAATGGTCGAGAATTTACGGGCGAAAAGTCGGAACTGGTCTCTCAAGTAACATAGATATTTTTGGTAGACAATCCAGCGTTTTTTAATAGGGATACTTTTTCGCGGACGCGATATATCGCGTCCCTACCTGTGAAACTGTAAGGACAACATCTATGCTGTCCGTGCATACTAACCATCCACCCATTTTTTAAACAAGGCTTCCCGCGCATGTATTGAAGCCTGCAAACTAAAATTTTCAATGGCATGAGCGCGGGCGGCTTGTCCCATCTGCTGCCGTTGGTCGGGTTGAGCCAGCAGCCAAGTCAATTTTTCCACCAGCGCTCCCAAATCGTCGGATGGAATCACGAACCCGGTCACACCGTCTTTGACCATCTCAGGAATGCTACCCACCGCCGTCGCAACCACTGGAATCCCGCACGCTGCCGCTTCCATAACCGCCAATGGAGTCGCTTCGGAAAGCGAAGTCAGCGCGACAATCTCAAAAGCAGGCAGCAAATCGGCAACATCCCGCCGCACCCCCAGCAACTGCACCTGTTTTTCTGCCTGAAGTTCCTGAATCAACCTTTCTAATTTCGGGCGTTCGCTGCCTTCCCCGATGATGACCAGATGTGCGTTCGGCAGTTGTGCCACCGCCCGAATCAACCGCCCTAGATTTTTTTCTGGTCGCAGTCCCGCCACACACCCAATCAACGGGACATCCGACGGTACATGAAAAACATCACGTCGAATCTGAGTGATTTTTTCTTGGGTTTGCGGACGGAATATGTCCGTATCCACCCCGTTTAAAATCAAGGTGATTTTTTCGGGTGGGATGCCTTCAATTTGAATCAGTTGGTCGCGCATGTCTGGCCCGATAGCGAGATAGTGCGTGGTGAGGGGGTTGAGCCATCGGTCAGGCAGCATCAAGGGCGGATTGCCCACCACCCGCGCTCCGTGTAATTCCAGAATCCGCACGGGTACACCGAGCCACCACCCGATGAATCGCCCAACCCAGCTATCCAAACGGTTGCCCACCGCCACCAGAATCTGCGGTTTTTCCCGCCGCAAAATCCGATATAGAGTCCACGCCACCCCTACAAAGTCCCCTCGAAACCATGCTAGCTTTTGATACACGCGCTCATCCGGGATGGAGTCCAGCAATTCTCCGTCTTTCATCACGCATAAAAACGGGTCGAACTGCTGTTTATCCAGATGGGTGAGGACATCGGCGGTAAATTTTTCCTTGCCGCCGGTGCGAAAACTTGAAATGAGAAAACCGATTTTGATACGGGAATCGCGCATTATTTTTTGCGCTCAAATTTCACGTCTGGTTCTTCGGGGTCGGGTTTGCCATCCTCAAAAGGGGCCGCGTTAATTACGGCTTCTAATTTGCCATTGCGGATAATTTGCATTTTGCCGCCTGCATCCTGCACCAGTTCCAATTGTTCGCCGCGCATCCCCAGCGCGTCATACACATAAATTTCCTTGACCAGCGTAATCAGCACCGCCAGCAAAGGCACGGCCAGCAAAATTCCCAAAAAGCCGAACAGCGTGGCAGCAATCAATTGGAAGAGCAAAATCGTTCCCGCCGGAATGTTGAGTTCCGATTTCACAAAAGACGGGGTGATGAAATTGCCTTCGATTTGCTGAATCAAAATGTACGCGGGCAGAATCAAAAGCAGTTTGTTCGGTTCATCCGCAAGGGTAAAAATCACAATCGGGAAAAGTGGGATAATCACACCGATATTCGGAATAAAGGTTGCCAGACCCGCAATCACCGCTACCGCCAGCGCGTTCGGCATCCCCAGAATAATGCCCAAGATGAGCCAGACAAGCACCATTGTCACGGTAATGGCGAGCGTTTGCGCGGTTAGCCATGTAATCAGGGTGCGGCGCAGTTCCAACATAATTTCTAAGGCGCGTGCCTGATAGCTGCGCGGAAACAGCATCAACCCACCAGTTGCATAGTCCATCGGGTCAACCAGCAGAAAAATCGACACGATAAGGATAATTAAAATATTGGCAATTGCCCCGGCTAAAAAGCTACCAATCCCCTGCAAGGCGGGCAGCGCGAATCCCGTTACATCTGCTAAATCGATAGGGGGTTGGTCGAGATTTTCCCCGGTAAAACCGAGCGAACGGCGAATTTCCCGCGAATTGGCTTCTGGCAAAAAGGAGGCAATCGTAGAATTTTTGCTGCGCCATTCGCTGTAGGCATCGGCGGAACGGTCAAACGCATCCGGCAAATCTGAGCCGAGTTCTGCCATCTGCACCACCACCGTCGGCAAAATCCATGTGATGAGCAGCCCTAAAAGGAGCAGCACCCCGATCACTGTCAGCGCAATCGAAACACCCCGACTCAACCCGACATCAGACTGCAAGCGGGCAACGGGAATACTCAGCGAAATGGAAATAATGGTCGCCAGAAAACCCATCAAAACAATGGTACGCAGATGCCACAGCGCCAGCACAATGACCACCACGAGTACAACAGTAAATAGTCGCTTGAGAAATTCGGTATAGGACACAGGATTTTTTCCAGTCATCAGTACACAGTTTTCGGTAATCGGTTTTCAGTTTTCGGAAATCGGTTTTTGGCTAATGCCCCTGATAACTGATAACCGCTAGCTGATAACTAAGTGTAGAAAATGTTTTGGGGGAGAGCAAGGACTTGGTAATATTAAGCGCAGTACACACGAGGATACGAGATGACGAACCAAACTCCACCACGAAAAATGCGACCCAAAGCCGATGCTTCAATTGTGTCCCCCGGTATGGTCGTTGCCGGAGCAATTATTGGCGGGCTGCTGCTGCTGGCGGCGGTCATTGTTGCGCTGAGTGATGATAACGAGGTTGAAAACGACGGCGCGGTGATTTTTGCCACCGCCACACCCGCCCCCATTCCCACTTACATTACCGGAACCCTGATGGCAGAAGGTGACACCCTTTACGCGCTTGAACCCGTGATTTTTTCAATTGCGGCGGGGGTCGAAAATCCGACAGGCGAACAGGCATTGGCAAAATGCGATGCAGTCCTGGTGAGCCGTCAAAATGATGGCAGCGATTTTGTCTATTTGCAGGACGATACCACCTACTGGGTATATGCGCGGGCAAGCGATGCGGAAAAAGGCTGGAATGGGTGGCTGCCACTGGCCGCGCTTTCCAATGAACGCCCGGCGGATTGTGGTTAATTTAAAATGGGCAGCTCCAAACTGCCCGATTTTTTATAGAAAAGAGGGGCGATGGCAAAAGTCTTTATCAGTTATTCCCGCAAAGACAGTGAGATTGCGCTACGAATGGCGGATGATTTAGAAAAAGCCGGTCACAGCGTCTGGATTGACCGCAAGGGTATTGGCGGTGGGTCAGTCTGGGCAGCCGAAATTGTTAAGGCAATCGAGGATTGTGAGTATTTTTTGCTGCTGCTATCGTCTCATTCGGTGCAATCAGACAATGTTCGCAAAGAGCTAGATTTAGCCGCAGAAGAGAAAAAGCGATTTTTGCCCGTCATCGTAGAGGCTACAGAGATTCCTTCTGAATTTAAATATCATTTGGCTGGCATCCAAAGAGTTGACTTTTTAGAAAATTACGATATTTCATTCAAATTATTAATCCAAGTGTTGCCACCTCCTGAATCAGAACATATGAAGCCTACTGATAACAGCATTTTTGTAGATATAAGTAAATTTTCTCATTTGAGTAAAGATATTAGAATATTTGCTTATAGTGACATCTTAAGTGTGAACAGCCTATTAAATGAAATCTGGTGGGCAATTGAAGAAAGTATTAGACCTCCAGCTTATACATATGGGGAAACTTGGCTGATTCGCCTTAAAGAAACAGAAAAAGTGTTCATAAGTGAAGCAAATTATCACAAGATTAGTGGAAAATTGAGAAGAATTCCAGATACTCGGACTTTAGCAGAAGCTGGCATATACCCTTCAATTACATTGGAAGTGTTTCCACTAAATACTACAGAGAGTTAATATCATGAAAATCGGCATTGCCGCGAACGCATTTAAGGGTAGTTTAGACGCTATTGAAGCTACCGAAGCCATCGCACAGGGAATCGAAAATTCGCGCCTTGCCTGTGAGATTCTGCGTCTGCCCTTGGCGGATGGCGGCGATGGCACGCTGGCGGTCATGCTGAGTCAGGCGGGCAGCACACGCCACACCGTCGAAGTCAACAATCCGTTGGGCGAACCGATTCACGCCGATTACGGATTTTTGCCCGATGGGACAACCGCCGTGATTGAAATGGCGCGTGCTTCCGGCTTGGCGCTGGTTGGAGCGCGGAAAGATGCCCTCCACGCGACCACCTATGGCACAGGCCAACTCATGCAGCACGCGGTTTCGCACGGGGCAAAACGCATCATCATGGGAGTCGGGGGCAGCGCCACAACCGATGGTGGGGCGGGGTGTTTACAGGCGCTCGGCGTGAAATTATTGGATCAACACGGCGCTCCGATTGGATTTGGCGGGGTTGGCGCGGGTGATTTGCATACCGTTGAACCCAATCCGGCACTCGAACATCTTGAAATTTTAATTTTGTGTGATGTTGAAAATCCGCCGCTTGGGGCAAACGGGTCAGCCGCCGTGTTTGCCCCGCAGAAAGGCGCAACCCCCGAACAGGTGGCATTGTTGGAGCAAAATCTCACCCACTTTTTCACCGTGATTGCCGACCAGACGGGGCATGATGTGCGAACGCTCAAAGGCGGGGGGGCAGCAGGCGCAATCGCCGGAGGATTGGCGGCGCTAACAGGGGCGAAACTCGTTCCGGGCGCGGACACCCTGATTGAGTTTCTGGGGTATCGGGAAAAAATCGCCGAATGTAATGTGATTATCACGGGCGAAGGGCAGCTCGATACCCAGACGACTCAGGGAAAAGCCCCTGCTGTGATTGCTCACCATGCCGCACAACATGGGATTCCGGTGATTGCGATTGCGGGAAGTATGCCGACGGAAAATCACCCGCTTTTTCAGGCCATGTTCAGCCTGATGCCGCGTCCTGCCAGCGTGGAAGAAGCCATGCAAAACGCGGCGGATTGGCTGAGTCATACCGCCTGTCAAATCGGCAATGTGTTAAGCATCGCCTAAACAGACTCCGACCTGACGGGCGGTGGTAATCCACGGGTGGTCAAGCGGGACATTTTTCCGTTTGCCCACCACATCTTTTAAGGGAACGGTGGTAATATCTTCCCCCTTAATGGCAACCATCACGCCAAAAACCCCCTCATGAATATATTTGGCGCAAGCTGTTCCCAAGCGGGTAGCAAGGAGGCGGTCAGCAGGCGAAGGGATTCCGCCGCGCTGGACATGTCCCAAAATCGTGACCCGTGATTCTAAACGGGTGCGTTTTTCTAATTCTTGGGTCAGACGCTGGGTGCTGCTGGCACGTTCTGCTTCAATGATTTTGAGCGTTTCTTTGGCAGCATTTTTTTCGTCTTTGTCTTTGGCACTTTCAATCGTTTTTTCGGCTTGGTGGAGTTTTTCGGCAATATCTTTGGGCATTGCGCCTTCGGAAACCGCCACGATGCTAAAGGTTTTGCCACTTCGCATCCGCTGCATGATGGATTCTGCGATGATGTCGATATCGTAGGGGATTTCGGGGATGAGGATAACATCAGATCCGCCCGCCACACCCGCACCCAAGGCCAGCCAACCCGTGTTATGCCCCATAATTTCAACCACGATAATCCGATGATGACTATGGGCGGTGCTGTGTAGGCGGTCAATCGCTTCGGTAGCGATGGTCAGGGCAGTATCATACCCAAAAGTAATGTCGGTCATGCCCACATCATTGTCAATTGTTTTGGGCATGGTGATGATATTTAGTCCCTGCTGCGCCAGATGGTAGGCATTTTTTTGTGTGCCTCCCCCGCCCAAACACACCAGACCATCCAGATTGTGTTTGTGATAGTTGTTGACCATCACCTCTGTCATATCGAGTTCTTTGTTCCCGACAGGCATTTTGTAAGGCTTATCGCGGCTCGTACCAAGAATCGTGCCACCGATGGTCAAAATGCCGGACAGCGCGGCGGAGTCCAGACGGATGAAGCGATTTTCCATCAATCCGCGAAAGCCATCCCGAAAACCGATAATTTCCATGTTGTAGGCGTTCATGCCCGCTTTGCCCACCGCCCGGATAGCCGCGTTCAAGCCGGGGGTGTCGCCACCTGCGGTTAAAATGCCGATTAACTTTGCCATCTTATTTTTGACCTCACATTGGAGACCCCATTGTGACTGAAAGCTGGCAAAGTCGCTACTTTAGGCGGTGCTTTTACATTGCAAAATTTTTATGGGCATGATATTTGACAGAATTCATTGGTATGTCAATACTGAGATGGAGAATTGGCTAAATTTGGCGAAATCATTTTTGTCGGCTGTACATACCGTTGCATGATGATATTCGGCTGTGGCGGCAATAAGGCAATCCATGAGATAGGGTCGCTGATTGAATGGGATACCAGATTGAGCAAGTTTGCTCTTAAGTTCACCGGCTCGGCGGGCAATGGTCACATTGATAAAATATCTATCAAATGGTCGCAACAGACGTTTGTGCTGCTCGACTGTCCATACGCCCCGAATGCCCGCCCAAAGTTCCGTTTCGGTAACAATACAATATCCTACAGGAATATCATGCGATTGGGCTTGGGTCATTAAGTTACGCGCAGGTGAATAGTTGTGCAAAGCCCCTATAAAAACAGAAGTGTCAAAAATATATTTAATCCCTTTGGTCAAAATCATAGAGACTCTCTAGTCGAGCATCTGCACTTGCCCGCATGTCAGATAACCATTCATCAGTCATGATTATTTCTGGTTTTTGTTGGTCAATTTCTTCAAAAAGGGCAAATAAATCTGCCCATGCTTTTTTTCTGATTTCAGTTTGTGGATATGGCAATGTGTAGAGTGTAGTTTGAACGCTCAACCAGTTTGCTGTTTGATATGGCGTAATGCTGGAATGAAAGGTGATGGTGTTTATCATTTTGAGTCTCTTTTACTCTGCATCGAAACGCTGGTTTGCTTGCATAAAAGGCAGATTGACTCCTGATGCTTCTTCCCATTTATTGATGGAGTTCTCCAAGAGGTTGCCCAATTCTTTTGCCACCGCTAGAGGCATTGCAACACGATGAAGATGCCGAATGGTAGGATTTTGGGGAAAATTGGTATCTGGAGCAATAAACTGCAAGTCCAAGATAACTTCATTGGGGGTGGTTGTGACACGAACAAGGTTAATATAACTGGTCTGCCCCTGAGTCATGTCAATTATTTGATTCAGGTTATTGAATTGATTTTCAAAGGATTCTGCCATAGAAAGTATCCATTAAAATTGAGGAGATAGCTTTGGTTTAGCGGAAAGGGGAGTTTTGAAAAAGTCGGGGCACCCAGATTTGAACTGGGGACCTCTTGCACCCCATGCAAGCACGCTAGCCAAGCTGCGCCATGCCCCGAACTGATAGGTCAACATTGTATCGGTTCGGGGCAGGACTTGCAAGGCTTAATTTACCTCACGCGGAATTTTTAAGATTTGGAGACCGGACCCTGTTTCCACAATAACCAGTTCATAAAACACATCCGCTACCACGGTGATTTGTTCCTCGTGCAGCCGTTCGCCCTCAACACTGTCCACCACCAGCAAATAATTGCCGGCGGGAACATCCAGCACAGCAGCTTGCCCGGTTTCTACCGGATTGTTGCCAATCGTAACCAGATCATTGCTGGCGGGGTCAATGCCAAGTTGCGCGGCATTTTCCTCATCCAGTGGTTGCAGGGAGGGGTAAATCGCACCCGTGTTGAACAGACCGTTAAAAGCCCGCACGCGGGAAAGTCCCTCAAAATAAACCGCTTCCGGTTCGCCCAATGGATACACTTCAACCGTGCCGTTGTTTTCCACGATGTAAACGGTGAGGTTTTGTTCGGGTTCAATGAACAGGGTTTGTTCCAAGCGTGTTCTGCCACTGCTGTTTTGAATCACAAGCGGGGTGTCCCCTTGTGCGGTAGGACGGGCAGCAGTGAGATTGCCTGCCGAAAGCGATTCTTCAAAAATTTCGTCCTTGACCTGAATCGTCAGATTTTCGGACAGGCCATTGACGAATCGAATCGTGGATTGAGAGCCGGCAATGGCTTCGGCTTCAAAATCTTGGGGTTCGGCTTCTGCCACAGGCACAGCCAGCAGAAGCCCTTCATCTCCGCGTCGCCCCATCACGATGTAGGTATAACTGACGGTGGGTTCAATCACAAGTTCTTCAGTGCGGTTAATCAGCACGCCATCGGACAAAAATTGGTAACTTTGTGCGCCGGGAAAAATGAGTTGAGGATGCAGCGCATCGCCAAACGCGAGAGAAAATTCGGTGGTTGTGCCTATCGCAGTCGGAATCTGGACGGTGGCGTTGGGTTGGATTGGATAGGCGTAAATAATCGAAAGGCGGGCTTGTCCGATAGGAGCAGGGTCGGTATTAATCGGGAAAGCGCCGACTTTTAAATCGATTAAACGGTCATAGAGCAAAACATCGGCCTGTTCATCGGGATTTAAAATGATGTCCGTTTCTAAAAGGGGCGAGTCACCCGCCTGCGCGTCCATCGCCTCCACGCGAATCTGATGACGACCCGACTCAACGGTGATAAAGGTAGGGGTGAACGATTGATAGTCAAAATCTTCGGTCAGGATTTCGCCATCCAGCAGCAACCGCACAGGCGGGGTGTCATACGAAGCGTGGACAAGCCGAATCGCGCTCTGCGGGATAGCTTTTTCCCGAAAAACAATAGTTTCGTAATTATCGGTGGTACTGTCACCTGTGAGAACCAGCGTATAAATTTGTTTTTCGGCAAGCGTTTGTGCGATGCTGGCAAGGGTGCGATTCCCACCCGTTACAAAATCGAGGGTGTAATCGCCTGATGCAAGTTCAGTAGGGGTGGTTTGTTCGCCGTAAATGAGTTCCTCTGCGACAGGCTGCTCATTGGCAAGCACATTGATACCCGGCCCATTCGGAATGGCATGAATCACATACAGGCGCGATTGTCCGTCTGCTAAGGGCGAAACGTCCGTATCGTAGGTTTCGAGGAGAAGCGAGTCGGCGCTGCCAAACAGATACACCACCAGATTCTGGTTGGGGGAAAGTTCAAATTGGCCTTCAAACAGGGCCTCGCGGCTGCTGGGAGGTCGTCCGGCGGGCATCACACGCAGGACAGTTGTGCCAGAGGGAACTTCCACCGGATTGCTCGAATAATTGCCGTAGCGGAAGCGGGCGGCGACGGCAGCACCATTGGCGTAAATATCCACCACGTCTAACCCGGCATTGGCTTGAATAAAGCGTAAAAAGGCCGGTTGGTCAGGATTTAAATTGGGTTGGGCGGGCAGTTCGCTCACGGGTGGCAGGGTGGATTGGCGAACAGGTGTCGGCTGCGGGGTCGCAGGGACGGTTGTGACCACCCCCTGTAGGTCAGGTGTAAAAGTCGGCTGGGCTGGCGGTTCTTCACCACCGCACGCAGCCAAAATGAACAATGCCAACGCAAGCAGGAATAAGCGTTTGGGCATGGGAATCTCCTTGATTGGTTTCTCATCCCCAATGGTATATCAGCACAGGATAGTCAGCAATCAACTAAGGGCAGGGATTCGTCTGTGCCTCAATGCCGTACAGTTCGCGCTCAAATTGGGTGAACTGGCGAATCGCCCGATTTTCACAAATCCATTGGATGAGTTCATCGTCGCTGCTGGTAAGCTGCCATGTGCGAACCGTGGTATCTTTGCTACCCGAAAGCCCAACGTTGCCATCGGGACTAAAAGACACGGTTTGCACCCAACTGGTATGCCCAGTAAAGCGGCGGATTTGTTCACCGGAGGCAATTTCCCAGAGCGTGATGCTGGCATCGTTCGAGCCAGTCAGCGCATATTTTCCATCCGGGCTAATGGCAACGCTGTTGACTGCATCGTTGCGTTCCCCGTATTGGCGGACAACTTCGCCCGTTTCAATATTCCAGAGCAAAATCCGCTGGTCAACCCCTACCGAAATAATCTGTTGGCTGTCGGGGGTAAACGCGGCTTGGTTGACACGGGCTAAATGGCCTTCAAAGGTGCGAATCCATTCGCCTGTTTCAGCATCCCAGACTTTGATGGTGTTGTCTACCGAACGTTCAAACGCGCCGGATGTGGACAAAATGTATTTGCCATCTTTGCTGTAAGCCACCGAGGTGACTTCATCCCCATGTGCCTGTCCTTCTGTACCGATGAGGTTACGCAGAGGCTTGCCCGTATTCAAATCCCAGACCGTGACCTGTTTATCGCTGCCACCACTCACAAAAAATTTTCCATCCGGGCTGTAAGCAACAGCATTGATGGCGAGTCCGTCGTGGGCTTCAAAAGTGGTAATGGGAATGCCCGATTGCAAATCCCACAAGATGATTTTGCCATCTTGCGAACTAGACAGCGCCCGCCATTCAATCGGGCTAAAGGCCACACTCAACACCTGGGCTTCGTGACCTTCCAGATAGGATTCAATCTCACCAGTTTCGGTATTCCACAGACGGATAATAGGGTCAATTACATCCGTAAAGCCCCCGGAAGCCGACAGGATATATTGTCCGTCCGGGCTAAAAGCAACACTGCGTATCCAGATGTTATGGCTGTCGTAGCGGCGAATTTCCGCACCACTGGTTAAATCCCAGAGTGAGACAGAATTGTTCGTAAAACTGGAGGCGCTGCGTCCAAAACCCGTCAGCAGCGATTCACCATCGGGGCTAAAAGCCACAGCGCGGATGGTGTCTTCGAGATGGTCAAAACGCAAAATTTCCAACCCTCGTGTGACATCCCAGACGCGGAGTGTGTTGTCGCGTGAACCGGAGGCAATAAAATCCCCTTCGCAGTCAATCCCATCTATCACATTGGTATGTCCGGTCAAAATGCTGTCGAGAGTTCCGTCCGCCAGACTCCAGATTTGGATTTTGCCGCCTTCCTCATCCCCAGACCAACTCGCAGAAGCGGCTAAACGCCCACCGGGAATAAAACACACACTCCGCACAAAACCGGTGTGAGGAATGCTCAAAATTTCTGAACCATCAGACACCTGCCACAACCGCATGGTACGGTCATCACCCACATTCCGCGCTTGCCCCGAACCAGAAAGGGCATATGTCCCATTCAGGCTAAAATCGAGGTCAAAAACGTCCCCAACATGACCTTTAAATTCACGGACAATCTGCTCGGATTGGATATCCCACAGGAAAATTCTCCCCCCCTTGGTGCCGGTCAAAATCGTTTTGCGGTCTGGGTTATAAGCCACACTTAAAACCGCCGCTTCATGCTCAAAAGATTTCAAACGACGGCCTGTTTCGGCATCCCATACAGCAGCTGCCGCATCATCCGAACCAGAAAGCACATATTTTCCATCGGGGCTGAAGACCACACTGTTAAATGAGGTGTCTGCTTCTACTAGAAGTCGACTCGCCCCGGTTACCAGATTCCAGATGTAAATTTTTCCATCCAGCGAAGCCGAGACTCCCAAAGTGCCATCCGGGCTGTAATCCACAGCCGTGACAGCGCGGGTATGCCCGCTAAAGACCCTGCGTGCGCCGGGAGAATAGGCGGCGCGTGCCAGCGAACGGCGTACTTCAAAAGGCGATGGGGTAAAATTGGCGGTTGCTTCAAGCGCAAGGGCAATGGCTAAATTGGGGTCGGTGTCGATGATGCTGTTGGCGCTGGCGGCGAGTTCCAAACTGCGGGCGCGGTCAGCTTCCGCTTCGGCGCGGTCTGCTTCTTCACGGGCGCGAATACTCTGGTAAATAGCAAGCCCCCCCGCAATGACCGCCACCACCATCGCAATGGCAATGACCCGAAACAACCACGTAATGCGATTCCGCACACTGCGGGCGCGAACACTGGCGCTAACATACGATTTATGGAGGACGGTGGGCTTGGGTTCTTTTTGATCTCCCTCCACCAGCCATTTTTCTGCTTCACGAAGTTCATTACCAATCAGAACAAAACTGTTATCAAAATTGTTATTTTCCCACTCAGTAGCGCGGCTGAGCAGGCGGGTATGGGTACGAACATGCTTGATGTCGGTTTCAAGAGCTGCAATTAATTTTTTGAATGCGGTGTCGTAGTCGTCATTTTTGTTGAAAAAAATCCAGTTGATGTGGGCGATTTCAGCAGGTGTTTTGCGCGGGTCAACTTCACGGAACACAATCGGGATGAGCCGCTTGCCCAACTTGACCGCCGTATTTAACTCCGCCATGCAATATTCCGATTCAAGATATTCGGGGCTAAGCACCAGAATACAACTGGTTGCATGGAGGATGCCGCTTTCGATTTCGGTGCGGAAATCATCTACACCGGGCGGGATGTCCTCCCAATCTACCCATGCTTCATAGCCATGCACACGGAGTGACTCGTCTACCCGAACGACAAACTCTTTGTCGGTGCGCTTGTAGGAGATAAAAACGTCGTTTTTTTCCATGCTGCCCTTACTCTACACTACCCACACATGAATTATCGGCAAACCGCTTCTCATGCGCCACTTGTTCATAATATTACAAAACAACCCATTTTCATGCCATTCTAATCTCTTGTTGCTGAGTTAAGCCAGATGTGATAGGATTTAAACAAATCAATTCTTCGGCAGATTAGGCGAACAGTAATCGCTTAAAGACTGGTTGCAAAATAGGCCGACGTTACTCCCCTTCACAAGCGGAGTTAGCGTCGGCTTTTCTGTTTTCGGTGAAAATGAATGTCAGGAAGGAAAAACATCATGTCGCTCTCGCGTAATAACGAAGCAATTCTCGAAGGGTTGCTGATCTGGTGTGTTCTGGTAATTGTTTCGCTCATCCTACCGGGCGTAGGATTCTGGTTGGCGCTAGGGGTGCTGCCCTTCATCCTGGTGCGGATTATGATTCAACGGCGCAGTTCACAAGACATGGAACACTTGGTTGAGCAGTATCTTCTGCGTAAAGCAAGACGCAGCAAACGGGTCTAATATTTAAGCGGGCGGGTGCATACACACCCGCTTTTTTTACGCTTAAAACAAGCCCCAATCCGCCGCCGCGCCTTCTTCCATCATCGAAGGATCCCACATTTCCAACCCCATTTCGATGGTCGTTGGAACACCCACCACCGTTTGACCGGTGCGGCGCATTTGTTCCATGAGCTGCGGGGCATACGGGCAAAATGGCGTGGTCATGATGACAGTCATATGCAGACGGTCTTCTTGAATATCCAGCGCCCGCACCAGACCCAGTTCAATGACATTCATGCCAATTTCGGGGTCAACGACATGCCGCAGCGCCGCGATGATCGCCTGTTCTTTTTCTTCAATTGTGAGGGGTTGGTCAGACATGCGCTCAAATCTCCAATTTTTCGTATGGTATAATCCTGATGCTATCATGCTGATGAAAACCCGTCAATGAAATAAAGAAGATAAATTTCTTTTTTATTGACGGTGACAGGTGAAACTGCTACAATCCTCGTAATTCACTAGACGGAAATAAACAATCTATGAGTTCAGTCCTCGAAATTCGTAATTTGCATGTGAGTATCAATAATACCCCGATTTTGAAGGGGGTGAATCTGGTTATTAAACAGGGAGAAACCCACGCGCTGATGGGCCCCAATGGGTCGGGCAAGAGTACGCTGGCCTATGCCATCACCGGTCATCCCGCCTATGAAGTGACCGAAGGCGAAGTCTTGATTGACGGTCAAAATCTGCTGGAAATGGAAGCGGATGAACGCAGCCGGATGGGTCTGTTTCTGGCATTTCAATATCCGGTGGCGGTGCCGGGTGTGACGGTGGCAAACTTTTTGCGCCAAGCAATTAACGCCCGTCTGGAAGCTGAAACCGATGACCCCGATTTTAAAGGCATCAGCATCCCCGATTTTATGCGGCTGATGCGCTCCAAAATGGATTTGCTGGGCATTGACCACAAATTCGCCGGGCGTTATTTGAACGATGGTTTTTCTGGTGGGGAGAAAAAACGCAACGAAATTTTGCAACTCGCCGTGCTGGAACCGCGTTTTGCCATTCTGGACGAAACCGACTCCGGCTTGGATATTGACGCGCTGCGAATCGTGGCGGATGGGGTCAATTTGCTCAAAGGGCCGGGCTTAGGCTCATTGATTATCACCCACTACAAACGCATGTTGGATTACCTCTCACCGGAACATGTGCATCTGATTATGGGAGGACGGATTGTGGAAAGCGGCGGCCCCGAACTTGCCGAAGAAATTGAACAAACGGGCTACAGCCCCTTCTTTGCCAAATATGGCTTAGAAGCAACCGAAGCATAACTTCAAAGGAGCAGCAGCATGACCGAACTCGAAATTCCGCGCTCTAGCAAAGTGCTAACCGACGAAGAAGCCTCCCTGCGTGAACTTCGCAGCGAAGACAGCTATCTTGAAAAATATGGTTTTCACTATTCGGACGAAAACTACACCTTCAAAAGCCGTCCGGGTTTGGATGAAACCATTGTCCGCGAAATCAGCCATATCAAGGGTGAACCCGAATGGATGCGCGATTTGCGCGTCAAATCGCTCAAGGAATTTGAACGCCGCCCCATGCCGACTTGGGGTGGGGATATGAGTGGCATCAAATTTGATGAGATTTACTACTACGTCCGTGCCACCGATAAAAATGCGGGAAATTGGGACGAAGTACCCGACGATATTAAGGAAACCTTTGACCGTCTGGGCATCCCCGAAGCTGAACGCCAATTTTTGGCCGGGGCCGGGGCGCAATTTGAAAGCGAAATGGTATACCATAAAGTTCAGGAGCATCTCGAACAACAGGGGGTGGTTTTCCTGAGCATGGATGATGGCTTGCGTCAACATCCTGAACTGGTTAAGGAATATTTTGGGTCGGTGATTCCCTACACTGACAACAAATTTGCCGCGCTCAATACTGCGGTGTGGAGTGGGGGCAGTTTCATCTATGTTCCCAAAGGCGTGCATATTGAAATGCCCTTGCAAGCCTATTTTCGCATCAACACGGAGAGCATGGGGCAGTTTGAACGTACCCTGATTATCGTGGATGAAGGCGCAAGTGTTCATTATGTAGAGGGATGTACCGCGCCCATCTATAGCAAAGACAGCCTCCATAGCGCGGTTGTCGAGATTATCGTCAAAAAAGGCGGACGTTGCCGTTACACGACGATTCAAAATTGGTCAAACAATGTCTACAACCTTGTGACCAAACGTGCGGTTGCGTATGCCGATGCCACCATGGAATGGGTGGATGCCAATTTAGGGTGCCTGCACAATGAAAGTAAACTTACCACTCCCGAGGGTATCAAAACCATTGAGGAGGTTGAAGTTGGCGATCAGGTGCTGTCGTATGATGAAAACGCAGGCAAACTCGTTTTTCGTACCGTAACTGCCAAGCGCTACTCAGGCGAACAACCCGTTCATACCGTGTCTGTGGGCGAACGGAAATTGCGTGCTACCGCGAATCACCCGTTCTATTCTTATAAATACAATCCCACCGCGCCGCGTAAACTCGGACGCTATGAATTGAGCTATGTACGGGCGGATGAAGTGGAAAAGGTGATTTTGCCGCGCACTTCACTGGATTACGGCACACCCTACCGCTTGACCATGCCCAATTTGACCACCACCTTCCAATCACTCAATCAATATGCGGATGGTCTGACGATGACTCGCACCAATCCGACCCGTTTGATGAACGTGGAAAACACCACCGATGACATCATGTGGATGTTTGGTTATTGGATGGGGGATGGGGACATTCAAATCAAAAAAGCCCAAACCGAAGGCGTGACCCGGTGGGCAAAAGTCGGCTTTTCCGCCCCCAGAGCAGACCGCGCCCGCCCTCAGTTGATGCAGGTCATGGCGGGGATTATTGAAGCCGAACCCACCGAACGCGCTGATGGCGTGCATCTGGCATGGAACAGCAAAGAACTGGCTGAATTCTTCCGCCTGAACGGGTTCTATGGCAAAGCCTCTGAAAAACGTGTGCCGGCATGGGTCTGGTCATTGCCTCAATCACAGCGTTTGGCCTTCATCGCGGGTTACTTGGATGCAGACGGCACAACGCGCAACCATTATTTGAGTCTGAAATCCGTCAATAAGGGTTTGCTGGAAGATGTTGCTTCGCTGTTAGTGACATTGGGCATTACCCCGCGTTTGCACACCGAATTTAGCGCACCCAAAACAGTCGTCATTCGCGGTGTTGAATGTGTGGCACATGGGTCATACCGCTTAGATTTCCGTGCAGATGACCGCTTCTATCCTTTTATGAGTTCCAATTTGCGTGAACGTGCCAAAGAAGCTGCTGCTCGCAAGAAACTGGTACACGGGCGCGTTGTCGGACGTTCGACGCTTGAAATTGGCGAAGATGTTGAGATTGCTAAGGTCAACGTTTCCGAAGCATCGGCGGAACTTGTGCCAACATGGGATATTGAAGTTGAAGGCACAGGCAATTTCATCTCGGAAGGCTTCATTGTTCACAATTCGCATTTGACCATGAAGTACCCCGCCGTGCATATGATGGAACCGGGCGCACATGGCGAAATTTTGAGCATTGCCTTTGCCGGGAAAAATCAGCATCAGGACGCGGGCGGAAAAGTCGTTCACCACGCGCCGAACACCACCAGCCGCATCATCAGCAAATCCATTTCCAAAGATGGCGGGCGGGCGAGTTATCGCGGGCTGTTGCAAGTGGACAAAGGCGCAACAGGGGTACGGAGCAACGTCGTTTGCGATGCGCTGCTGCTTGACCCCGCCAGCCGTTCCGACACCTACCCCTATATTGAGGTAGATGAACAGGACGTGACCATCGGGCATGAGGCCAGCGTCAGCAAAATTGGCGAGGAACAGCTTTTCTATCTGATGAGTCGCGGCTTGAGCGAAGACCAAGCCAACGCCATGATTGTCAACGGGTTCATTGAACCACTGGCAAAAGAACTCCCGATGGAATACAGCATGGAACTTCGCAAACTGATTGACATTCAGCTTGAAGGCACCATCGGGTAATTTTCCCCTCACCCTTTCTCCCTCTCCCACTGGTGGAGAGGGAATTTTGCATCAACCCCTCGCCCTTGATGGGCGAGGGGCAGGGGTGAGGGTGATGAATGACTTCACTTTTCTACAAGGAGTAACCTAAATTGACCAATCGAGTTCGGCGGAGCAGAGAATTTACCCCGCCTCTAATTACATGGTCGGATGTACAAGCGATTTCTGACCAGCATAACGAACCCGCGTGGCTGCGCGACATGCGGGCGCAAGCATGGCAAACTTATGAATCTTTGCCCATGCCCACCACACAGGAAGAAGCATGGCGGCGCACCGATTATCGCCACATCAACTGGCAAACGGCAGGTGTGCTGACCCAACCCAACGGCGCAACCGTAGACGTGATTCCGGCTGAAAATCGCGCCCCCCTGATTGGCGGGGAGCAAGGCGGGTTAATCGCGTGGGTGGATGGCAAATTGGTTCACTACGAATTGAATCAAAATGTCGTGGATGACGGCGTAATTTTTATGGATTTGCGTCAAGCGGCGGTGGAATATGAAAATTTAGTCCGCGAAAACCTGTTTACCAAAGCGGTTAAAGTGGACGAAGGTAAATTTGCTGCCCTCAACGCTGCCGCATGGACACATGGTCTGTTTGTCTATGTGCCAAAAAATGTCAAAGTTGAACTGCCCCTCCACAGCATTTTTTATAATACACAGGTGGGCGCGTCCATCGGGCATGTCCTGATTGTGATGGACAGAGGCGCGGAAGCAACCATTTTGCAGGAATTCCTCTCGCCCGATGCCGAAGACCATGCCAGTTATATTGGTGCAACCGAACTTTTGGTCGGTGCGGCAGCGAATTTGAAGTATGTCAGCCTGCAAAATTGGGGACACCACACCTTTGAATTTAGCCATCAGCGCGGACGGGTTGACCGTGACGGGCAGTTGGATTGGGTGGTGGGGACGATGGGCAGCAAACTGACCAAAGCCTTCCTTGAAATTATGCTGGATGGGCGGGGGTCATGGAGTCGAATGAGTGGGATGTATTTTGGCGATACGACTCAAATGCTTGACCATGACACACTCCAAGTCCATGTTGCGCCAGATACCACCTCCGATTTGCTGTTCAAAGGCGCGTTGACCCAACATGCCCGCAGTGTCTGGCAGGGGATGATTAAAGTCATGCCCGACGCTCAAAAAGCCGACGGTTTTCAGGCCAATCGGAATTTGCTCATGCGTCCCACTGCCAAAGCGGACAGCATTCCCGGCCTCGAAATTGAAGCTGATGATGTGCGCTGCACGCACGCCGCCACTGTGGGCAAATTGGACGAAGAACCGCTGTTTTATCTTCGTTCGCGGGGTGTCCCTGCGATGGAAGCGGAACGTCTGGTCGTCAACGGCTATTTCTGGGACGTGCTGGAACGGATTCCCTTTGAGGATGTCCAGACCCGTCTGCTGGCTGACGTTGACCGTAAACTCATTCGTGGCTGGTTGAATCCAGAAGCGTAAAATATCACCCCTCACCCCCTCTCCCCCCTCTTCGAGAGCGGAGAGAGGGAGGCGAAATTCCCCTCCCCTATAAGCGGGGAGGGGCTAGGGGTGGGGTAAAAATTACTTATCAAGGGGAGAAAGAAAACAGCATGACCGTCGACAACAAAGGCTATATTCACCCGGAAGCCATCGTTTCCACTGAATGGGTTGCCGCCAATCTCAACAATCCGAATGTCCGCCTGATTGAAAGCAACGAAGACACTCTCCTCTATGCTCAGGGGCATATTCTCGGTGCTGTCCATATTGATTGGGTCAAGGACTTAAATGACCCCCTCCGCCGCGATTACCTGCACAAAGACGAATTTGAAAAACTCTGCGCGGCAAACGGCATCAGCAACGATACGACGCTGGTTTTTTATGGCGATAAAAACAACTGGTGGGCGTGTTACGCGCTGTGGGTATTTAAACTTTTTGGTCACAAGGATGCCCGTATTATGGATGGTGGACGGCTCAAATGGACAGCCGAAAGCCGCGAACTCACCCGCGAAATTCCGAGCTATCCGGCTGGCAATTACACGGCTCCTGCCCGTGATGATAGCAAGATTCGCGCTTTCCGCGATCAAGTCTTGGCACATCTCGGCGGGGCGCTGGTCGATGTTCGCAGCCCGGCTGAATTTTCCGGCGAAAAACTCCATATGCCCGAATATCCGCAGGAAGGGGCATTGCGCGGCGGACACATTCCCGGCGCAAAAAGTATCCCATGGGCCAAAGCTGTCCGCGAAGATGGCACATTTAAATCGGCTGAGGAACTCCGCCAACTGTATGAAACCGAAAATGGCTTCAATGCCAATCAGGACATCATTGCCTATTGCCGTATCGGGGAGCGCAGTTCGCATACGTGGTTTGTGCTGACTTACCTGCTCGGCTATCCCAATGTGCGGAATTATGATGGCAGTTGGACAGAATGGGGCAACAGCGTCGGTGTGCCGATAGAAAAATAAGGACAAAATACCCCCAAAATCGGGGAGTCCAAGACTCCCCATTTGGCCTTATCCTGAAAAGTAGGATTTGTAGGGGCAGGTACAAGCGCAGTGATACCTGCCCATCAATTTACTTTTGGGGGTACACATGAACTTTAAACAAATCAGCAGCTTGATTGCCGGGCCAGCGGGATTCATCGTTCTCATTTTTTTCTTTTTGCCGTGGATTACCGTGTCGTGTTCGGGTCAGGAACTTATCGAAGCCTCCGGGTTAGATCTGGCGCAAGGCGTAGACGACAACGATGTACAGGTCGATTTAGCCGATTTTGGCATGGATGAATCCGCATTTGAGGATTTAGAAATCGAAGGCGGCGGGGAGTTGACTTTTGAAGACGATGTATTCAATGAACCGATGATTTCCGTCGGGGATACTGGCACAGAAGGCGCAGGCTTTTTAGAGGATGGGGATGCCAAGCTCTACTTTTTACCCCTCATTGGTCTGATTGCGCTGGCGCTGGTGGCGGGGGTCTATTTTGAACCGCGTTTGTTGAATATGTACACCGCCATCGGGGGGTATATGCTTCCGGCGGGCATCGGACTGATTGTCATGCTGGTGAAATACATCGAAATTTCCAATGACATGGACGACCTTGCCGCGCAAGCCGCCGCCGATGGCAGCCTCAATCTGATTACCTCTCAATATCAATTTGGCTGGTGGATGACCGTTTTGGCCTTGTTGAGTCTGTTTGCGGCGGGGGTGGTGGCCTTTCTGTTTGCCGATGAATCCGCGCCTGCCCGTGTCGCCATTGCCGATACTGAACAGGAACTCATGCAAAAAGCCCGTGAATTAATTCAAGCCAAACAATATAATGAGGCTCGCAATTTGCTCAAAATGATGAAAAACCCAACCGCACAGGCGTGGTTGGCAAAACTCAATGAGATAGATCCTTTTGGAGAGGTGTAAATGCCCGTTGAGGTACGCTGGTTCGTCAAAAATCGTGTTGTTTTGGCGCTGGGATATGGCAAAGTCAATCGCCAGGAAAATGATGACTCTGACCGCCAAGTGCTAGAACTCCTCAGTCAAGGCACACCGCCCATCCATGTGTTGATGGATGTTTCGCATGTTGAGGATTTCCCGCAGTACACCATGAATGAACGCATGAGCGTTTTTCAAAATATGGCGAATCATCCCAACTTGGGCTGGGCGGCGCTGTGTGGCACGACCAATCCGATTGTTCGTTTTATGTCGGCGGTTGTGACCCGTTTAACGGGGGTACGATTCCGTCTGTTCGAGACCTTTGACGAAGGGTTACAATTCCTCCAAGAACAGGATGACAGCGTGGAGTGGAGTACACATGGCTGAGATGCCCAAAGACCTCAAATACATTCTGGATGATTTAAAATCCTTGCCCGAAATGGACAAGCAGATGTACCTGATTGATTATTCTGACCGCTTTAAGGAAGTGCCAGCGGAAATTGCGACCCGCCCTTTTCCAGAAGAACACCATGTCAAAGAATGTGAATCGGATGCCTATGTCTGGGTAACACCGCGCAATGACGGCACCTTCGATTTGCATTTTGCGGTAGAAAATCCACAGGGTGTTTCGGCGCGTTCCTTTTCTAAAATTTTGCAGGACACCCTTTCCGGTCAAACTGCCGAAGCCATCAACGCCGTGCCGGATACGATTGTGACGGATTTATTCGGCAGGGGCATTTCGATGGGCAAGGGGATGGGTTTGCAGGGCATTTTACGCATGGTCAAATTTTACGCGAATCGAGAAGCAAACTAATGTACAATGTCGAAAAAATCCGCGCCGATTTTCCAATTTTGCAGCGCGAAGCCCATCCGGGTAAAAAATTGGTTTTTCTGGATAGCGCCGCCAGCAGCCAGAAACCCCGTCAGGTTTTGGACGCGCTCGAAACCTACTACACCCATTCCCATGCGAATGTTCATCGGGGGGTGCATGTCCTCAGTGAAGAAGCCACCGCCGCTTATGAAGCCGCCCGCGATAAAGTGCAGCATTTTATCAATGCCCGTTCGCGCAAGGAAATTATTTACACGCGCAACACCACCGAAGCGCTGAATTTAGTTGCCGCCTCGTGGGGCAGAGCGAATCTAACCGCCAATGATACGATTATCCTCAGCGAAATCGAACACCATAGCAACCTTGTCCCGTGGCAAATTTTGCAGCAGGAAAAAGGCTTTACCATTCGCTATCTTCCGGTGCTGCCCGATTTAACGCTGGATATGGACACCTATCATCAATGGCTGCGAGAAGAAAATGTCAAACTCGTCTCGGTGACACAGGTGAGCAATGTTTTGGGCTATATCACCCCTCTGAAAGCCATCATCGACGCGGCGCACGCGGTAGGGGCGCTGGTGTGTGTGGATGGGGCGCAAAGTGTCCCGCATATGCCCGTCGATGTGCAGGCGCTGGAGATGGATTTTCTGGCCTTTAGCGGGCATAAAATGTGCGGCCCCACCGGAATCGGCATTCTCTACGGGAAACGCGAACATCTGGAAAAAATGCCCCCCTACATGGGCGGCGGGGACATGATTCGGCGTGTCACGTTGGAAGGCTCAACTTGGAACAATTTGCCCTACAAATTTGAAGCGGGAACGCCTGCCATCGCGGAGGCGGTTGCCCTTGGCGCGGCGGTGGATTATCTGATGAGTATTGGCTTGGATGCAATTTCCGCCCATGAGCATGACATCGTAGAATATACCCACGAACGGCTTGTAGAAATTCCCGGCTTAAAACTGCTTGCGCCACCGGTAGGTCAGCGTAACGGGGTTGCCACTTTTACGATGGAGGCAGCCCACCCGCATGATGTGGCGCAAGTTTTGGATTATGAAGGCATTGCGATTCGGGCAGGACATCACTGTGCTATGCCGCTGCACCAGAAGTTGAATATTTCCGCCACCTCCCGTGCCAGTTTTTATCTATATAACACCCGCGCCGAAGTGGATTTATTGGCGGAAGCGCTTTACAAAGCCGCGAAGGTCTTTACCGCATGAGAGCGCCCTATCAAGTCGCCGTATTTCCTTACAGAAAAAATCCTGCTCAGTGGGAATATGGGCTTTTTAGGCGAAGTGTTGAAGATTATTGGCAAAGTATCGCAGGCGGTGGGGAGGAGAACGAATCCCCACGGGAGGCTGCCCAACGTGAAGCCTATGAAGAAGCAAAAATCCCGCTGTCATCCAATTATCTGGCGCTCACTACGCTAACCTTTGTGCCTGTTTATCATTTTAAGGCGCGGCAATTTTGGGATAAAAACCTGTTCGTCATTCCCGTTTATTACTTTGCGGTGGATGCGTCGCTGGTGGAAATTGCTATTTCCCATGAACACACATTATTTGAGTGGGTAAGCTACGAAGAAGGACAAGCGCTGCTCCAGTGGGACAGTGACAGAACGGCGCTTTGGGAATTAGACCAGCGGTTGAAGCCTCCTTATCTTTAAGGAACAACGGTACAGTTAAAAGGCTTGATAGGCTGGATATTTTCCTAAGTTTGTGTCACCCTAAAAATAGAGGTAAGGTGATGGGTTAATTACATGTCTAGTTCACGCCAGTTCATGCCGAATTTCATGCCAAAATCAACAATAATACTTAACGCTTGCGAGAAAAATAAATTTTACGTTCGATTTGGCGTGAACTGGTGTGAACCACGCGATTCTCAATACCAATTTTTAAATCTGACATATTACATGAAAGGCCAATCCCATGTTTGATATGTACCAAGAAAACATCCTCGACCATTCCCGCTATCCGCGTCACTGGCATCTGTTGGAGGAACACACCCACCACGCACAGGATGATAACCCCCTCTGTGGCGACCAGTTGGAACTCACGATGGTCGTCGATGAAAATAACACCGTCATCAAAGTCGGTTGGGAGGGCAACGGATGCGCGATTAGCCAAGCCGCCGCCAGTATGTTAGGCGAAGAACTGCTCGGCAAAACCTTGGAGGAAGTTAAGGCTATTGACCGAGAAAAAGTGCTGGAAATGATTGGCATTCCCCTCACCATGAATCGGGTCAAGTGTGCGCTGCTTTCCTTAAAAGTGGTCAAAGCCGCCGCCTACGGACTCCAGCGCTGGGAGGAAGATTAGCGGATTTGGACTTGAAATCTGGTTTAAAGTACGGTTAAATTAATTTTAATTCAAATTAAATTGGATTAACCATGCACCAGACATTCACCAACCAAGAACACGCTGCCCTGTTACAGTGGCGGCAACATCCCCAAGTTTCTCTCAGCAATCGTGCTGCGATTCTGCTGCTGCTGGGCGAAGGAAAATCGGCTGCGGAAGTCTCAGTCGAATTGGGCATCAGCCAATCCACGGTGCAAAAGTGGCAGCGCGAATGGCAAAAAAATCGGCTGGCAATTTTCCCGGCGGAAGAAGCAGTGGAAGCCCAACCCATTTACGCGGCAGGCCAACCTTCCCATGTAGGCGATTGGATGCTCACCCGTCCCGACGAAACGATGCAGGAAGTCACCCGCCAGATTTTGCTCTATCAACTCAGTGTGATGCTGTTTTATCAAGAAATCGCATTGGAAGGCCGCGACCCGGAAGGCGTGCATAAAATGCGGGTTGCCACGCGGCGGATGCGAAGTGCCTACCGTTTGCTCGGCGATTATATGGACGAGTCCTATCAAACACGGATTGTCAAACCCCTGCGTAAAACCGCCCGTGTTTTGGGTGCGGTGCGCGATTTAGATGTGTTTATCCTCAAAACCCGTGAGTATGTGGATAAAGAACTGCACGGTGATGTGGAAGGTCTTGCGCCGTTGTTTGCCCTGCTCGATGAACGGTATGCAGTGGCACGCGGCAAACTGCTCAATTGGATAGGCAGCAAACGGTACGAAAAATTCGTCCAGCGTTTTCAAACAGTGCTGATGAATCCGCTTTCTCAGCTGTCAGATCGGGTCAAATATGCTGCACCCCCGCTTATCTATGAACATATGGGGCATGTACGGCGTTACCACGAACTGCTGCCAGATGCCGACTTAGGGATGCTGCACCAACTACGGATTGAATTCAAACGCCTGCGCTACACACTCGAATTTTTTGAAGGGGTGCTGGGCAATGAAACCGCCGCGCTCATCAAAGAAGTCAAACATATGCAGGAATTATTAGGCGATTTAAATGATGCTGTGGTGGCGGTGGATCTGCTGGACGATTTGATGGCGCATCTCCCCCCCGATGACCATGCCGCAGTTCAGGCCTATCAAGCCTTTCGCGGGCAAGAAATTGAATCGCTGGTTGCCCAAGTGCCAACCTACTGGGAAAAGTTCAACCGGGAACAAAATCGCCAGCGCCTCGCTTCGGCAATTGCCGCCCTATGAAACAGCCGAATAAAACCACCTGTGTGCCATCCGGCAACTTGGTTCAGAGGGTGGGCAAAATCCCCACCCTCAAACCCTTCCCGCAAATGTGAGAGAGAAACCAAGAGCAAAATCCCACAAACGGCTGTGCGTTAAATCACATGTTTTTCGGCTACTAATGCCAGCAGCGCCGCTTTTGACCGTTTGAGAAAATCCTTGTACTGCGGGCCAAAAAATTCATCGGCCTGATATTCCATCGTGAATCCGCCGGTATAGCCCGCTTGCAACAGCGATTGGACGAAATCTTGTAAGGGCGACCCCGCACTCCCAATCGGGCGATGGTCAACCGGTTTATCAAAATTGACATCGTGGATATGGACATGCCGCACCAGCCGGACAAATTCATGCGGCGGATAGAGCGCAGCATCATAAAAGGCATTTCGCATGGCAGAATGTCCCATATCCCAGCACAGATGAAAACGCTCATGTGATGTGGCAGCACGTAAAGTCAGCAATTCGTCAAACGAATCGCCAATCCGAATCGTACTTTCCGAAGGCGCAGGCGGCAGTTGATGTTCGGTGGTGATTTGTACATCAAAACCGCGCTGGTCAATGGTTTCCATCAACCACCCATGAAAGCGATTGCTCTGTTCAATCAGAGGCTGACGGTCTTCTTTACCCAGAAACCCGCGCCGACCCGAAGCCGAATGTAAATTAATAACTACGGTGCGGCTTTCCTGCTGGGCAATGTCATGGGCAATTTCCAGCACCGCGCTCATATTATTTTTAAGCGCTGTCGAATCCGACGAGCCGAACCCCTGACAGTTAAAATAGGGATGAAGGTTGACCTGTACGCCCACCGCATGAAGTTTTTGCACATCGTTCGTCAAGGCACTGCGGTCTACCGTGTTGTGACGGATGGAAAGTTCAACGTAGTTCATTTCGGCTTCAGCAAAAGCGGTAAAGGGATCGTTACCCTGCTGGATGAGTCGTTTAATCGTGGAGTTATATTCCGCGCTGTTGGGGAAATTCGTTCCGATATACAAAAAAATACTCCTGACTAGGCAGCTCAGGAGTATACAACAGCCCGAAAGGGGTTTTAAGCCTTAAAACTTAGATGCCCCACTTGACTTCAAACGCCTTACCGGGCGACTCATCGGATTTGGGATTAGGAACTTTCAACACCACAAAATGTTCGCCCGGCGCTTTGTAGCGGGCAGCCAACCCCCAGATAAACCCGTAAATGGCATCTTCAGGGTTCGGCGTATTTTCGTACACCATGTAATGTTTTTCGCCTAATTTTTCAATTTTATAGCCTTCATCTTCCGGGATGTTCCGCACATTCAAATGATGAATCGTATGGAGCAGATCCAGCACTTTGGGAATCGAGTCAATTTCGGGGGGCATGACGGCGGTTTCCACAACCTTACGCCCAAACGCCACCAGCGCCTGACTGCTGCCGGATTGCTCACAGAGTTCCTTGAGAACATTCATCCAGCTTTGATGCGGGTACCATTTTTCGGGGTCAATGTTGTCGAGGCCATATTTCGGCAAAAGCGGGGCCACTTGCTTGGCTTCCAAATTTTGAATAAACGCGAGAACGACTTGACCAATCACCTCCGCTTCGGGTGAACCAGCAACGAACGGCCGCGCTACATATTTGCCCATAGGAACATACCTTTATATACTCAATAAACATCGGTTGAACCCATTATAAACCTATTTAAGAGTCCGCCAACGAGTTTTCGTCAATTATTCATAAAGTTCATGATTTGCAAGTTGTGGTTTTTGCCCCATCGCCTTTAAAATCAACCTAGAAAAACTTAATTTGGATAGGCTATGTATAACGTTCAAGCACTGCGTGAGGCGGAATTTCCCCTCAGCCAATCGGTTCTGTATTTCAACCATGCCAGCATTTCACCCCTGCCAGCCCGCACCCAAGCCAAGATGAAATGGTCAACCGACAAACTCGCCGCGCACCCCATGCTGCACTTCAAGGAAGATGGGATTCACATGTTCGAGCAGTTTTCCGTCCAGATTGCCCAACACATCAACGCGGCTAGCCCTCAAGAAATTGTCACGATTCCCAGTACCTCTTTTGGGGTCAACGCGGTAGCACAGGCGATTCCGTGGCGCGAAGGCGAGAATGTCCTGTTTTGCGACACCGAATTTCCATCCAATGCCTATCCGTGGATGAATCTGGCACGCGATGGCGTAGAAATTCGCCAGGTGCCGTCGGTCAACGGCGGGCTGACCTTAGCCGCGCTCAAGCCGCTGGTGGATAAAAATACGCGGGTAATTGCCGCCAGCGCAATTCAATTTTTTAGCGGACACCGTACTGATTTAGCCGAAATTGGCGCATTTTGCCGCGAAAGAAACATCCTTTTTTCGGTAGATGCCATCCAAGCTGCCGGGCATATTCCGATTGATGTACAAGCGATGAACATTGATATGCTCGTTGCGGGAGGGCAAAAATCGCTGATGGGCCCCCCCGGTGCAGGTTTTTTATATGTTCGTAACGAAGTCGCCGAAACCATGCGCCCGCGTTTTCTTGGCCCCAACGCCACACAGGATTATTTATGGTGGTTAAATTACGATTTAACCCCGTTGGAAGGGGCTGCCCGTTTCATGAATGGTACAATGAGTGTGGTGGATATGTTCGGACTGCTGGAAAGTATCCGCCTGTTCAATGAACTCGGCATCGACAATATTGACCACCATACCAGCAGTTTAGCCGCCGAAGCTATCGAAATGCTGGCGAGCATGGGCTACCAATTGGCAACCGTCCGCGAAGAACACGGCCCGATTGTGACGTTTCAATCCAAATTGGATAATGCTCAAACCGATGCGATGGTGATGTGGCTGGACAAACAAAATGTGAGTCTCGTGAAACACTGGGATAAAAACCGTGTACCTCACTTGCGTTTATCGTTCCACTGCTATAATACTAAAGAGGAAGTAGAACAGTTTGCCGCCATGTTGAAGGATTACACGCCATGAGCGCTGCACCAAATAATAATACAGGCGATTTGAAAAAGTGGGCCCCGCCCGCTATGCGAAATATTGAAGACACCGGTCTAAACGTCGGTATCTTAACTGACCTTGCCATCAAAACCATTTACTACGCGGGGTATATCAACGCTCAGGAAGTCGCCAACCGGATGAAACTGCCCTATACCGGGGTGGTGGATAAGCTGTTGGACATCATGAAGCGCGAAAAATGGATTGAAGTGCGCGGTCAGGGGGGCATCAGCGAAGCCAGCTTTGAATACATGATTTCGGAAAAAGGCTCCGCCAAAGCCCGCGAAGTCTTGGAACGCAGTCTGTATGCCGGGCCATGTCCGGTCACACTGCCCCAGTACATTTTTGCCATGAAAGCCCAAGCCCGCTACAAATCTTACGTCAACCGCGAAACGATTCAAAAACTGCTCGAAGGCTTGAGTTTTAACCTCGAAATCATGGACAGAATTGGCCCGGCGGTCAATTCGGGCAAAGCCGTTTTTATGCACGGCCCGCCCGGAAACGGGAAAACCACCCTTGCCAGCCGGGTTGGGCGCGCCGTGTTGGGCGAAGACATCTGGATTCCCTACGCGGTGGACGTGGACGGGCAGGTCATTCGTTTATACGATAATGTCAACCATGAAGTGCTGGAACATGCCAGCGACTCGAATGAACGCGCTGGCGGAACAGGGGTGCGGCGTGACCCGCGCTGGGTACGCATCCGCCGTCCGATGATCATGGTGGGCGGTGAATTGACGATGGATGGACTTGACCTCATCTACGACCCCATCAACAAATTTTATGAAGCGCCCTTCCAGATGAAAGCCAACGGGGGGTTGTTCTTCATTGATGACTTCGGGCGGCAAACCATGCGCCCGCAAGATTTGTTGAATCGCTGGATTGTGCCGTTGGAAAGCCGCATTGACTTTTTGACCCTCAGCACCGGGCGCAAAATTGAACTGCCCTTTAATGTGCTGATTTTCTTTTCCACCAACCTTGACCCCAAACAGTTGGTCGATGAAGCCTTCCTGCGTCGTATTCCCTACAAGATCCATGTCGGCGACCCGACCTTCGACCAGTTCCGCGAAATTTTCATCAATGTGGCAAAAGCCAAAAAAGTTCCGTATGATGAAAATGGACTCAAGTATCTGATTCAGGAATGGTATCTCAAAAAAGACCGTCCCTTGCGGGCTGTTCATCCGCGTGACATCCTTGACCAACTCTTAGACATGGCACGCTACCTGAACAAACCGCCGCAGATGACCAAAGAACTGCTCGACCAAGCGGCTTCGGCCTATTTCGTAGACTTGGGGCAGTATACCGCAGTCACAAAGGCGTAATTTCGATGACCAGCGCCCCGCACGGCGAAGTTATTCCCCGTCATCTGATGTTCGTCTTGGATGACGGGGATATTGTCATCCAACGGGGCGCGAATCTGGTAGAAAATTTGCTCTCTGGCGAATGGCGAGTGTTCGGTGATTTTGAACGTGACCATAACATCACCGACGATGAACTTCGCCTGCTGCTGCGTGACCAGATGATTCAGGGGTTTGATGAAACGACCATTCGTTTGAATGTGACCCCAAAATCGAACCGCGCCAAATATTATTATCTGGACACCCACCTTTCCCCGCCCTATCTCGAATTGGTCAAAAATCTGCTCTATTCGACCAATTTGGAAAATAACTACACCGCTAAAATTCAGAACGGATTCATCGCCATTGTGGGGATGTGGGGCGAACCCTTTAACAG
The DNA here is from genome assembly GCA_964639245.1 of uncultured Anaerolineae bacterium. Classification (GTDB taxonomy): domain Bacteria; phylum Chloroflexota; class Anaerolineae; order Aggregatilineales; family J027; genus SB15. The sequence continues at coordinate 55,510 of CAZXCU010000002.1, read as the reverse complement.
TTTGAACGATGTTGAGGCCGCCTATACCCTGCTTTCGCCTGTGTTCAAAGCCGAAAAATTTGAACTGAGCATCAGCACGCTCAAACTTGAGCATTTTTTGCCGGAAGATGAATCCTCCGAACATGACCACTATGAACATCTGGTCTATGAAACACCCTCACGCACGTTGGAAGGTTACGTGGTGTTGGTGGTGGAAAATAATCTGGAACTTGCCGAGCATTACACGCTTGCGCTGCAAAATTTAGGGGTACAGGTCAAAGTCGCCCATACCGGAGAAGCCGCGCTGCAAATTGCAATGGACGAAGAACCCGAACTCGTCCTCATGAATCTGATGCTGCCGGATATTCACGGGTATGAAGTCATTGCCAAGCTGCGGAAAGACCCCCTCACGGCGCATACGCATATCATCGTTACCAGCGAATTTTCGTCGCAGCAGGATATTGTTTTCGCGCTTAATGTCGCCAAAGTGGATGATTTTTTGGTCAAACCTATCGGGCCAAAATTGTTACGCAAACGGGTATTAGGAATTTTGATGCAAACACAATGGTCACGGTAGCCATCCTTCTATTCATCGTCTTTTTGGCAGGCGCGATTTACCTCACCTCCCACAGCCCGCTTGTCCCTTGGGTGAATAGCCTCAAGCGGCTAAATCCGGGGGTCGCCAATCGCGCCGAATGGATTGCGCCCAATCCGGTGATTGAAAACGTCAAGCGCGATTATCTGGCGTTTTACACCTATGCGGCTGAAACGCTGCCACATGGCTGGCTGGCATACCTGCGCGATTTAAATCGGTATTTATGTGAGGATATGCTGCGCGAACAGCGCCACAATTTGAGTGTGCGCCTGCAAAATGATCGCGGGCGGGTGTTTGATGTGCTGCGTGCCACCCACCAGATGGAAGTGCGCCATTTTAGCGCCGATGGCCTAACCTGCATTCTCATTGACCACCAGACCGAACGCCGCTTGGCAACTTACGAATATTGGACACGCAACCGCCTGCACACCCAAGATGTGGGGGAGGCCAATTACGTGTTCAAAATGATGTACGACTCCCGCGATGCCCGATGGAAAATTGCTGAATACATTCAAACCCTGCCCCCCGGCAACTGGCAGGCCGTTCTCATGGAAATTAACCTCCCCCAGTCGGTAGGCCGTGACCAGTAATCTTTAATAGCCCGGATAGTGAATCACCATCAGCGAGGCTTGGGTACGCGCCGCGAGTTGTTCCGGCAACGTCCCTAAACTGGATTGAAAACGCTGGCGTGTCCCGGTGATACTCAGCAGCAGCAAATCGTAGGACTGCACCTGTTTTTCAACCTCCGCAATCAACGACGACCCCAACACCTGTACATCATGCGGATGGCTGGTATCCAGACGGTCAATGCACGCGCAAAATTCAGTATGATATTCTTGAGCTGTCATCACCAACAATGGCACATTCAGCGCATCCGAAATCGTAATCGCTGCATCCGCCATTTCGTCCAAATAATCCACCGCCGTTGAATTGGGTGCAATCACCATGACCACCTGTTGCAGCGCGTCAATCGGTTCTGTCAGCCGCATCACCAACACCGGAATCTGGGTTGTCCAGAGAATTTCATCCAACACCGAACCAAAAATATTTTCCCGCAGCGAAGGCTTCCCGCGCCAGCCCAAGGCGATCGTGCTGGCATTGTGTTCCACAGCCGCATGTAAAATACCTTTGGCGAGGGTGTCATCCACACGGCGAATCGGTTGAATGTTCGTTTCGGTGTGGCGCAGGGGTTCTGCGTCCAGAATATCGGTCTGTTGGCGTAACCCAAAAATTTGCCCGTTCACATCCAGCGCGATATTGGCGGGCATCAACACCCCATTTTTTGACCCCACCAGAATATCCATCAAGGTCATCAATTTGAGGTGGTGGGTGGGATGACTCACCGCCAGCAGCACACGGTCAAACAAATTGGCGGTACGCACCGTTTCTTGCGGCAGGCGGAGTTTTTTGCCATAGCGCTGCACAAGAAGCGGCGAAGAAATAGACGTAGCCAAAATCATCATCATCGTGCCGTTAAACACCGAAGTCGGGAACAAGTCAAGTTCAACCCCGACCAGAATCGTTGGCAATGTGACCGCCGCTTGACATTGCGAAAGCCCCCACATCGTCAGCATTTCATAGCGGTTATACCCATACAGGCGGGAAGTCAGCAGCGCAGCGACAAGTTTGGCAAGGTAAGCAATCACGGTCATGCCAATGCCTACCAGCAGGGATTCGCGTTCCAGAAATGCACCGGGATTGGTAATCATCCCGCTATAAACCAGAAAACTGGGAATGAACAGCGCTTCCCCCACGAAAATCAACCGCCCTAAAACTTGGCTGCGGTGAGGCAGCATGGAGTTAATCGCCAAGCCCGTTAAAAATGCCCCCACCACCCCATGCACACCGATGAGTTCCGCCAGCACCGCCGACACAAACAAAGCCACCAGCACAAATTGAAATTCAACATCGCGTCCGGTCAGGTGTTGCAGCAAAAATTTACCCAAGCGCGGCAACCCCACCAGAATCACCGCCGCAAAAATTCCCAGCAGCACCACCAGCAACCCAATTTCGCCAATTCCGGTATCCCCACCACTCACCCCCGTAATCACCGCCAACACCAAAAACGCCGAAACATCGGTAAAAACAGTGGCCCCTACGGTAATGGCAACCGTTTCATTCGCAATTACGCCCATCCGTGCCAAAAGCGGAAAAGCTATCAGAGTGTGGGAAGACAACGCCGACCCCAGCAAAATAGACCCTAACCACCCATAATCCAGCAGCAGCCCCAACAATAGCCCCGCCAACAGAGGAATGCCGAAAGTCAGCACGCCGAAGATAATCGCCTTGTTCCGCACACGGCTAAACTGCCCTAAATCAATTTCTAGCCCCGCGTTGAACATCAAATAAATCAGACCCACCGTGGCAAAGAGTTCCACAATGCCGTCTTCAGCAATTACATGAAATCCATGCGGCCCGATTAAAATGCCACCCACCACCAAGCCCACAATGCCGGGCAAACGTAGCCGTTCGGAGAAGATTGGCGCAATCAGGATGACCGCCAAAATCGCCAGAAAAATAGAGAGGGGTTCGTGCAGCAAACTTTCACTCGACATTTTTATATTTCCATTAAAATTCTCAGTCGGTAGGAAGCTGCGCCCACGATAAATCACAATAATCGTGTCGCAATGGGGTCTATTCGCCATAGGCATTTTATCATTTTGTGACTTTCTTGCTACAATATGCGCCAGTCATTCCACAAAGGCAACCTAATCCATGGCACAAAAAGCGGACAAAAAATTAGACCCGACCTATAAAATTGTTTTTGAATGGGGGAGTGAAGATTTTAACCAAGAAGGTATCGAAAAAATCTCGCGTGTTCCCACCCTTGAGTTTAAAGAAGAACGGAGCGAAGTCGCCCTCCGCGCCGTCATGCAAACCATCCAAGATGTGGGGGAACGTGTGGCAACCGTCATGTACGATATGCAACACGCACCCCGCAGTGGTTCGATTGAATTTGGCATCCGCTTAGGCGCAGATGTGGGGTACATTACCAAAGGGCATGAAGACGCTCACTTTGTCGTGAAACTGGTCTGGGACAAGCCGCCCGCGTCCAATCAAACCGCCGGTAGATAATAAAACGCAATCCCGATAATAATATACACCGCCAGCAGCATCGAGCCTTCGAGCCAGTTCGATTCGCCATCCTGTGCAATAAACGCGGCAATGAAGGCTGCTGCTCCTAGCGCGATGAGTTCAAAGGTATTAAACACCAGCAGCAGGGTTTCGCCAAACAACAGACTGATGAAGACCAGCACAGGCGCAACAAACAGGGCAATTTGCAAACTTGACCCCAATGACACCGCCATACTGAGTTCCATTTTGTTTTTGTAGGCCACCTGCACCGCCACCAGATGTTCCGCCACATTCCCCACCAAGGGAATAATGATGATCCCCAAGAAAAATTCGGTCAGTTCAAGTTTTTCGGTCACATGCTCCACCGCACCGACCAAAACTTCGCTCATAAAGACAATGCCCAAGGTGGCTGCCGCGAGAACAGCAACAGAAAATTGGAGTGACCACTTGGCGTGGTGAACTTCTTCAGCAACGGCTTCATGGGTTTTATCTTCCTGAGCTTGGCGAAAGCCATAAAAAACACTCAGCGCGTAGAGGATAATCATGACCACCGCCACACCTTCGCTCAAACCGAGTTCCGCCGCTTTGTCCTCTTGAATCGCCACATCAAACAACGAAGGAACCATCAGCGCCACCACCGCTAATACCAGTAGAGTCGCGTTCATGCTCGCGTTACGACGATCAAAGGTTTGTGTGCCATTTTTCAAACCGCCAAACAGCAGACTCAAACCCATCACCAGTAAAATATTTCCCACAATGGAGCCGGTAATCGAAGCCCGCACCAGATCCAGTAGCCCTTCGTTAATGGCAAAAATCGTAATAATCAGTTCAGCCGCATTGCCCAGCGTGGCGTTCAACAACCCACCCAGACGCGGCCCGGTGTGAACTGCCAGTTCCTCTGTCCCTTCGCCAATAAAATCCGCGAGTGGAATAATCCCCAGCGCAGCCAACACAAAAATCAATACAGGGTCAGCGTGCAGCGCAAATTCGGCAATCAGCGCAGCAGGTACAAACAAGAGCATCCCGAACAGGATGTAACGCGGTATCATAAGCTCTTTCCCTCAGATGAATAAGAATGGCTGCTATTGTAGGGGGCGGTGACAGGGGATGCAACCTACTGACAAAAAATGGGATGGTGTGCATCCATCCCATTCGGAAAAACCTAATTGGCAGTTTCTTGGAGGGTGGGTGGTGGTTCGCTTTGCACCAGATTACCGGGAATATTTTGCAGTGTTTTGGCTAAGTCGATGCCAGTCAGCGCATTGAGAATTTCTGGCAGTTGCGAAACAATCGTCCCCACATCGGCGGTAATTTTAGCAGCCCCTGCCCCATGTCCGTTGTTCGCCCCATCGTTGGAAATGATGACAATTTTCTCGGTTTTGGCAAGCGGTTGAGCAATCGCTTCCACAATCGCAGGTAGCGCAGCGATAATTTGCTCCACAATGGCAGCTTGGTTGTAATTTTGCCATGCTTCGGCCTTTTTGGTCATCGCCTCCGCTTCGGACATCCCCTGCGCTTGTACGACTTCTGCATGGGCTAACCCTTCGGCACGCTGTGCGGCTGCCCGCCCGTTGGCTTCCGCTTCAAGTTCGTACCGCTTGGCATCGGCAATTTTCTGTACACGGAATTGTTCGGCTTCAGCAGGTTTCCGCACAGTAGCATCCAGTTCCTGTTCTTTACGCTTGGTTTCCTGCATCTGCACTTCAATTTGTTTGGCTTTTTCAATAATTTGAACTTCGATTTCTTGCTCTTTCAGTTTTTGCGTGGTGATGGCTTCTTGAATCTTATACGCAAGATCGGCTTCGGCTTTGGCTTTCTGAACTTCGGCTTCATAGGCGGCCTGCTGGATGCCAAAATCACGCACGGCTTCTTGTTCTTTGGTACGCGCCAGTTGTTCAGCGATCACCGCATCCCGTTTGACTTCGGCAATGCGCGGACGACCTAACGCTTCCAGATACCCTTCGGCATCGCGGATGTCTTTAATCACAAAGCTATCAATACCCAGCCCCATATTGGCAAGGTCGCTGGCGGAGACTTCCTGCACCGACTGGGCGAATTTATCACGCTCGCGGTAAATTTCTTCCACCGTCAGCGTCCCCACAATGCCGCGCAAATGCCCCGCCAGTGTTTCATGGGCAATACTCATAATTTCCGCCCGCCCCTTGCTCAAAAAACGCTCCGACGCGGTACGGATGCTCACATCATCACTGGCAACTTTAATCTGGGCAACACCTTCCAAGCTCACCCGCACACCCTGTTTGGTGTAGACATTTTCGACAGAGGTTTCAATCGTCAGCAGTTCCAGCGACAGCACATCCACCCGTTCAATGAAAGGCCAGATGAATGCCCGTCCACCTTTGACAAGATAATAACTTAATTCTTGACCTGTGGCGGGGTCTTTCCATTTGCGCCCCGAAACAACCATAACATCATTTGGCCCGACGGTTTTAATCCGCGAAACGTAAAACAAACCCGTAATCAAAAAGATGGTGACAACCATGATTAGAATCAGCGCGATTTCCATGTCGCTTAGTCTCCTTCCAACTTTATTTCTGTCAGTAATATTGCCGCATACAATTTTAACCTGCCTGAAGACAAGGATCGGTTTTTTTCGTCGGAAAGGGTCAGTCTTCTACCCCATTCATCGGTTCAACATAGGCCACACTACCGGTCATTTCCGCGATTCGCACCCGCTGACCGCGTACCAGCGTCATGTCCCGCTTGATGGCACGCGCCGAAAAGGTCATGCGGCTGCCCTGCACCACCAGCAAAATTTGTCCCATGTGTTCAGGTTCAATCGGAGTAAAAATTTCCGCCACTTTGCCCACCAGCGCGGAGGTTTCAACATTGGTCGAGGTGGTTTCGGAGAGATATTTAACAAGGACAAACTGCGCCACTGCCCCGAACAGAAGTCCACCCCCGGCGGCAACCAGCAAGCTAACCAATGTGCCGGCTGCCCCGCCCAATTGGGCAATGAGTCCGGCTGCGCCAAACGAGGCCAAAAACCAGGCGATTGCCAGCGTACTCACCCCAAAATCGCCATGATCGCCAACGTGAAAATCCAGATGAAACGCATCAAACACCCCGTCAAGGCTGTGTCCAAACAATTGTAACAAACTGTAGACCAGTCCGATTCCCAACGCGGCTGCATAGACCCACATCAAAGCATTGTCCATGTGTGCCTCACTTACTTTTCTGAATCTTATCCTAAGCATATCATACTCAAGACAAAACCCTAAATTTGGGGAGCTTTCCCGTTGAACGCATCCCTATTTTCATCGGTCTCAAGGCTGACGATTTTACAAGACGGTTATCTATATCTCCATCTCGCTGTTCACAATTACCTTATGCGTCACCGGCGAAGACAGCACCATCGATGTTGTTATTTGACGCGCATAGCGTTTCAGGTCGGTGATGAGTTTTTCCAGATGTGGAATCGAACGCACCGCCGCTTTCATAATGTAACAATCTTCACCTGTAACTTTGTGACATTCCAGAATTTCCGGGAAGGTCTGAATACAAGCGTTCAGGCGGTCAAATGTCTGGCTGTCATAGGTGCTTAAACGGATAATCACCAACATTTCCAACCCCACCTGCACCAGATTGACTTTGGCGTGATACCCCTCAATCACCCCGTCATCTTCCAAACGCCGAATGCGTTCCGCCACCGCCGGAGAGGACAAGCCCACCCGCCGCCCCAATTCGCTGTAAGAAATGCGGGCATCACACTGAAGTTCCTCCAGAATTTTCCAGCTCACTTCATCCAGAAGTTCAGAATTCAAAGTTTTCAAGGCTTTTTTCCTTAAAATTAAAATCCATTGTACCAAATTGGCTTTAAGGTCTCATGGTATTTTTAGCAATTCAGGCATAGGATAAACCATGTGGAGGAAGCCTGAATGCTAAAAACTGAACAACTCAAACAAACCACCAATTTTGATTCGCAAACCTTACGGGTAGGTTTGGCAATGCTCACCACCTATACCATCTGGGGGTCAACCTATCTCGCCATTAAGTATGCCATTGATACCCTCCCGCCTTTTTTGATGAGTGGGACTCGTTTTTTGATTGCGGGCGGGGTGCTGCTGTTCTATTTATGGATGCGTGGCGAAGCCCTGCCCACCCGTTTGCAGTGGCGAAATTCGCTCATCATCGGCACAATGTTGATGGGCGTGGGCATGGGCGGGGTCGCCTTTGCTGAACAATGGGTCGATTCTGGCTTGGCAGCGCTGGCAGTAGCCGTCATCCCGATTTATACGGCGCTATTCGCGGGATTTTCTGAAGGCTGGCCTTCGCGGATTCAAACCTTTGGCTTGGTCATCGGGTTTGGCGGGGTGATTTTGCTCAATGTGGGCAGTGAAATGTGGGCAGAACCCATCGGCGCAATTGCCATGATTATCGCGCCAATGTCATGGTCGCTGGGGTCGGTCATCAGCCGTCGGATGGATTTACCCAAAGGCTTGATGAGCAGTGCCGCCACGATGTTTGGTGGGGGCATCGCTTTGACACTGGCAGGACTGGTCACAGGCGAGAAAATCACCGAAACGCCATCCATGGATTCCCTTTTGGGCATGTCCTATCTCATTGTTTTCGGGTCGCTGCTGGGTTACAGTGCCTATAGTTACCTGCTGCGAAATGCCAAACCGATTGTCGCTACCAGTTATGCCTATGTTAATCCGGTCATTGCGGTGATTTTAGGCGCGGTCTTTTTGAGCGAAGCAATCACCCAGCAAACTGTCATCGCGGCGGCAGTGATTGTCGTGGGGGTGGTTATCATCACCACCCAGCGCAAACCGAAATAGTCATCCCAACCGCTTGCCTATTGGCCCCACCCGCCTTCGGCTTCCCTCCCCATCGCAATGGGGAGGGAGTAAGGGAGGGGAATTTTCCCGCCTTCCATACGTTTTTAGTTTTTGGCAAGCTGGCGAAACACCGCCTCCCATGCGCGGGAAACCGCCTCGTAGCCATATAAATCGCGGACTTTCATCGCTTCTCGTTGCATCGAGGCATGAATATCAGGGTGCGCCATCAAAAACAGGATTTTTTCGGCAATGAGTGCCGGGTCAGCCGGATTCGCAATTAAATATCCGTTCACCCCATCCTGAATCACGGACGGCACCCCCCCGACGGCGGTCACAATTGGCACCAGTCCGCAGGCCATTGCCTCTAACATGGCGGTAGGCACGCCTTCTTGATTGGACACATTCACAAAAATCCTCGCACGGGAGAGCCAGCCTACCGGATCATCTGACCACCCCGCGAAGGTGATTTTTTCCGCCACGCCCAAGTCTTGCGCCAATTTTTCTAAATCCTGACGGGCACTGCCATCCCCCACAATCACAACACGCGCCTGCGGGTGATGCTGGACAACCGTTTTCCATGCCGTAACCGTGCGCCAGATTTCCTTGAGAGGCCACAGATGCCCGGTGTAAATTACCTCAATATCCTGTGGAGCATCTGTTCGCCGGATATAGCGGTGCATATCAATCGCATGAGGCACAACAAAAATTTTCTGCGGGTCAAAACCCAATGCCAGAAATTTCTGACGCGCCGACTCATCAAAAATCGTGATGACATCCATCCGTTTTAACATCCACTGCCAGAATTTCCGCAACGGACGCTCCAAGACATCCTTATTAAAATCCGTTCCGATGAGCGTCAACATGATTTTTTTGCGGAGCAGTTTCCCGATGATAAACGCGAACAGACCATAGGGAATCATAAAAATCGCGTAGACAACATCGGGTTGTTCACGGCGGGTGGTGCGGAATCCCAGCGCAAAAATGCGGAACACATTCAACACACGTTGCACCGGACGCACATCGGCAGAATGCTGAACTTCAGCTTCCTTAAAATTCACCTGTGTGACTTTGGAATGTTCAATCGTCAGGGGTTCGTGGCGGACAATCGTTAAATGGGTTAAGGCGGGGTATTGAATCAAAGGCCACAGATAATCGCGGGCTTTGACCGGAATCAAGCGCAAAATCACCAGAATCTTCATGCGTTCAATCTTTCAAAAATGGGCTGCCACCATGCCGCCACCGCTTCATAACTATACTGCTGGCGCACAGCCAGCGCGTTTTGCTGCAAGTGTTGGGCCAGCGTGTCATCGTTTAAAATGCGGATGATGCGTTCGGCAACCACGTTTATATCGGTGGGATAGGGAATCAGATAGCCGTTTTCGCCATCCTTAACCACCGAAGCCACCCCGCCCACATCGGTCACAATCGGAATCGCCCCGCACGCCATCGCTTCTAACATGGACATCGGAACCCCTTCTTCGCTGGACAAATTAATAAACATGCGGGCGCGGGACAGCCACGAAGGAACATCCTTGACCCATCCGGCAAAGGTGACGGAATCCGTTAAGTTCAATTTTTTAACCAGCATTTCCAGTTCGGCGCGGGTGTCGCCTTCGCCTAACAACACCAGTGTGGCCTGAGGACAGACAGCAATCACCTGCTCCCATGCTTCAATCACCCGATGCACTTCCTTGAGCGCCCAGAAATGCCCGCTATAAATCACCGAAATATCCTGCCCCACCAACTCATCGCGCTGGTAACGCTGCATCTCAATGGCGTGGGGCAAAACAAAAATTTTTTGCGGGTCAAAACCCAGTGCTAGCAATTTCTGACGGGCGGATTCATCAAACACGGTGACAACATCCATCCGTTTTAAGATTCCCTGCCAGAATTTCCGCAAGGGTAGTTCCAGCACATCCTTATTCAAGTCCGTGCCAATTAGCGACACCATACATTTTTTGCCCGTCAGCCGCGCAATCACCCACGCATACACCCCATACGGAATCAGGTAAATGCCGTAAATCACCCGGGGTTGGTCACGCCATGCCGTTCGCAGCGCCAACCAGAACAGATGAATCACTTTGACCATCTGCTGCACACTGGAATATTCTGCGACATTTTCCGCAATGTTCCCCACCACATTATATTGGGTGACTTTTGGGTCGGGCAGGTGGGCGGGTTCACGGCGAATCAGGGTGAGGCGGGTCAAGGCCGCAGATTTGAGCAAGGGAATCAGATGGTCTTGAACTTTGATGGGAATGAGGCGTAGCAAAACCAGAACGTGCATAAAGGGTATTCTAACCAAGCATTGGCAGGGTGTAAACCAGCAGAATCCCCCGCCCCGCCCCTAATAAATCGGAGAGGGGACGGGGGTGGGGGTAAAAAATTACCCGCAAGTGACCGAACTATACGCCGATGTGATTACCGTTTGCAGCAGCGCGTCCGACTCCGCAAAAGAATCTGTTGGTGCGGACACCTCAATAATTGCAAGCGGAGTCTGCCGTACATAGCCTGTCCGCCCCTCTTTTTCAAATGGCACAGGCAAGCTGCCTTCGCCCCGACATCCCATCTCGTTGACGAACTGCCATGCGGTATCGGCAGGCAAATCATACAGGGTTTCGATTTGATTCTGTGCATCTTCGGGGGCATAGCGAAAGTCTTCAGCCAACCGAGTAACACGGATTTCACTGCCCGTTGCCTCATCCCTCACCACAATCACCCTGTTTTCATCTACCGATTCCACCCAACCATCAGGATAGGGAATTTCGACATGGGTGTAAAAGGCAAATTCTTCCTCATTGATAGATGGCGTAACAAACAAGGTATGGGGCATTTCAGCATGGCGATAATATTGGTAGGTATTGCCCCCGTACCAGATCATCGCCCGGAACAATTCAGCATTTTCATTCCAGAGTTGCGTGTTTGCCGCCATTGCCACCATCACATCGGGATTTTCCCATTCGCTGTACAGCCCATCCCGGCTAGCAAAGAATGTTCCAGCATAATTTTCGGGCAAAAAACCATTGAGCGGCTGGAAAATGTTCGGGGGAACACCGTTGGCAAATTCCGTCGCAAACAACACGGGAATATCCCCGTTCAGGAAATTATCTGCCGTGACCGTTTCCGGCGCAAAAGCCACCACCGGTTGATTATTAAAATCAAAATTGGATTGCACCCAATCTTCGGGGTGGGCTAATTGCAAACGCCATTCATCAATCCGTGTCCCTCCTGCGGGTAGATGTTCCATACGGGTTGCGTCCAGCGTGGCGCGGGTCGTGCAGCCCCAATAGATAAGGGGATTCACATGGTCATTCATCACAATTTCATTGGACACATCCGACAGGTCAGGCGCGGGAACAAACATCGGGTCAAGCGTCATCTCGTCCGGTGCAAGCTGGGTATACAAACGGGTCACATACGGGAATCGGGCTGCCAAATCTGCCAAAAGCGGGTCAGCAAAGGGAGGCAAATTGCTGGTCGGTTGGGCATATTCCGTGATGAAAGCCTGTTCGTGGGCATAGAACAATTCACGCCGTTCATAATCATAACGGTAATACGCATCTTCGAGTGGACGTGGATACCCCAGTGTGTCGAAACCACGAAAATGAGAAAATTCCACCGATACCGATTCATAATTGGCGGGCGCATACCGGGTATCGGCAAAAATCCACACAAAAATCGGGATGTCAAAATCGGGCGCAGAGAACGAAGCCATTTTAATCGGAATCATCGGCTGTTCGGCTTCAAAGGTTAATTGCACGGGTTGAATATCCCCAATTGCGGCATCGGGCTGCAAGCGCATCGCCACAAATTTCATGCCCATCTCCAGATATTCCTGCATGATGGGTTCGGCTTCTGGTTCAACCTTATAATTATTCTCGCGCAGCCAGCCAATCACGTCCGGGACATCTTCCCCGCCCAGAATCACATACTCATAGGGGCCAACGGTTCCCATTTCGGGTTCGCCGCCACCCCCACCCCCAAAACCACCGTATTCCTGAATGGCGCTGCATTCATTGTTCGGCAGTTGAAAGGTGAGATTGGTCGCCAGTTGCAAGTCATCCAGCGTCGCCCGTTCCGCAACCGCAATTTCGGGAACTGAGGGAACAGGCAACAGCCAGCTAAATTCCGATGCTTCGCCTTGATAATCAATCCCCACAATGGCGGTAATCGTGCCATCGCCATTCACAGTGAAAATCATCTGTTCGCTCAATTGATCCATCGGGTCATCGGGGCTAAAGAATCCCCCGCACGCCCACACCACTGAGGGTATGAACAACCCCACCAGACAGCCGAATAACACCAGTCTTCGCATGAATTTCTCCCATATTTCATTGATATTTCCATTGTAGGGGAAAAGCCCATGCGGAAAATCATGCTTTGGACGGAATAAAACGCTATCAAACGCTTTCGATAGATTTTCGGCGGGCAGTTTCAAGGGCTATCCACGAAGAGTCGATTAACTCTGACTCGCCTTTTTCTAGGCGAATTTGCAAGGCACGCTCAAAAAGTTCTACTGCTTGTACGTAGTGCTGCTGGTCAAATTGATTCTTTCCCGCGTGTTGATAGGCAAAATCTAGCAGTTCGGGCAAATGACGCTGGCAGGTATCCAGAATCACGCTGAACAGACCATTGCTCACCGCGAAATTCCCCTCCCACTGATACACATGCGCCAGCCGAATCTGGTTGGTCAATTTTGCCCGCAGGTGATTCTGGCTCAGGCCAATTGCTTCACGCAGGGCAGTTTTGGCAGTTTCAAAGTCGTGCAGCAAACGGGCATAACTGCCGATTTGCCCCAACACGCGGATTTTTTCAACGGGGTCGCTGAGATGTTCAACTTGTCCTTTGAGGGTTGCCAATGCCTGCCGCATCTCGTCAGGATTATTGGGAACATCCCGCAAATTTTCCTCAAAATGGGTGCTGGTATCAAAGCTCACGGGCAGCCCTTTGAAATATGCTCCTCATAGGTGATGGAAAATTGATGCGCCCCCGACCCATCACAGGCAGCGCGGAAGTAAAAATAGGGCGTTTCCGCCGGATAAATCACCCCGCGAATCGCTGAAATACTGGGATTGGCAATAGGGCCGGGCGGCAAACCGGGATACACATAGGTATTATAAAGCGCATCCAGTTGATAATCTGCCTGTGTGATTTGCGGCCACCAGTTGCCATCGCGGGTGTTGCCAATTGCATATTGAGTCGTCGGGTCAGCATCCAATTTTTGCCCGATTTCCAAGCGGTTCAGGTACACACTGGCAATCGTGGGACGTTCGGCAGGCAAAACCGCTTCCCGTTCCACAATCGAAGCCAGCGTCACCACCTGATACATCGTGCGTCCGGCGGCGGAGGCATCCCGAATCATGGTGGAGGGAACATTGTTAGCGAAGGCTTGCAGCATCTGGTCGCGCAAATTTTCGGCGGTAGAATCAATCGGAATTTCATAGGTCGCCGGGAATAAAAAGCCTTCCAGCGACACCCCCGCCGGAATCCCATATTGGGCTTGCAATTCGGGCGGAATAAGCGTCCCTGCCCCCGCCACTGCGAGAAAATCTGCGCCCGTAAATTCAATAAAGTCTAAGCTGTCGATAGCAGCCGCGATTTGCTCCAAGCGCCAGCCTTCAATCACGGTCAGCGTAACGGTGGTAGGGGTGGGGTCGGTCAGCACATCCACAATTTCGGGAATGGTCATGGCCTCGCTGATGAAAAATGTCCCCACCCGCAAATCCTTATCGCGGCCTTCGTATTCTACATAGCGGGAAAAAAGCGTCCCGTTGTCAATGAATCCCTGTGTCACCAAGTTAATGCCAATCGTGCGGGCGTTGTCGTTGGCAGCAACCACAAAACGCTGCGGGGTCGGATTTGTGCCTTTGGGGGTGTTGAGTGCGTCATTGTTCGAGATTAAATAGGCACGCAGCACCACCGCGTCCGCCGGATTCAAATGGCTGGGCGTGAACACCACCACCAGAACCACCAGAATCAGGCAGATGAGTACCACCCCCAAAAACAGAGGAATCAGACAGGCACGCAGCAGCGCAAAGGGATCATCAACTCGCATTCGGCATCCTTATCAGACTTTTTTACGTGTATGACCATACCACAACTTCATCAGAAAATCAGGATGTTACCCGTCTGAGTCACCGCCGCCAGAATCATCTCCCCCGCCGGAATCGCCGCCACCACTCCCGGAGTCATCCCCTATGGGCGCTTCTCCCCCGCTATCATCAGAGGAGTCGTCGGAAGCATCATCATCCAAGTCTTCGTCGTCAAGATCTTCGTCACTCAAATCGTCATCGTCTTGACTCGAATCTTCCGAATCTGTCCCTTCCTCAAATTCTTCTTCGACAGGCGGTTCTTCGACTTCTTCCACCCGTTCGCATTCTTCTGAATCTAATCCGACAGGCACATCCACTGTGTCTTTGGCTACCCATGTGCCGCCTGTCTCGCTGTTGGGGTCAACAATCAGATAAAATTCCGCATTTTCACCGACAATTTCAATCGACTGCCCCCGATTGAGCGCCGTACCTTCCTGATAGGTTTCGGTGTTTGGCCCGCCATAGGAGGTAATACTTTCTATCACAAACCCGCCACAGGTCGGACGGGCGACAAATTCCGGCACCCCGCCCTCATTCACATCCACCCGTAAAATCGCTTTGGTGGTGGGAGTATCCTGTTGGGTACGGGAGAAAAACCCATTGATATGCAGAATCGGTTCGGGGAGCGCCCGCACATTTAATGTATACACCCGTTCGCGGTTGTCATTCCGCCATGAGCGCCGCGTCACCGGTTGGGTACGTTCCTCAAGTGGGGGCAGTTCGACATCCGTTCCACGAGCCGCATAAACATCCGGTGCGGGAGTTTCGGGGTCGTCATCTTCCACCACACTAATTTCAATTTCAACCGGGTCAATATCATCCCCGGCAAACAGATAGGCACGGGCAGGCAAAAGCGGGTCAACCTCATCCAACAGCGAACGGTCATCGGTCAGGGGTTCCCCTTCAAACACCATCACCCGAATCAACCCGCCCGCATCCGTTTGCCGCGTGACCAAAAATGTATAAATGCCATTTTCGGCGGGAGTAAATTTTGCTGCGACGACATGCTTGCCGTCCTCATTCGGGTTATCCAACAAAGTGCTGCCTGCTGCATCAAAGAGGGTCAGCATGGGAATGACACTTTCATCCAACCCGTACACCACAATCGTCACATTTTCACCCGCTAGCGCAGAAAATGAATAGCGTTGAAACCGTTCCTCTGTCAGCAGCAAGTCCGCCGACTCAAAATAGCGCAAATGGATATTCGCTGCATGAACCGGTTGAAAAATCGCCACTATCAAAATCCCCACCAACAAAAAAATAACTCCGCGTCTTTGCATCAAATAGACTCCTCAAGTCGCTGCTGATTTTATCTTAGGGGAAAATGAAAAATAAGGCGAAAACTGACAAGGGGCTTTTTCACCCCTTGTCCTAAAAATTCTCATTTAGGGACAGTTGATGCTGCCGAGACTGACGGAGGCAAGCGGTGTGCTAGAGGCATCATAAGCCGTAAGTGTGCCTGTCACCACAATCGGTGGGACGGAAGGCTGAAGGGTATCGTAAACAAGACTGCCTGTCACAGGCCCGGTGGCGCTCCCATAGTTGGTCGACAAAATGACAAACGAAGTTCCCGGCGGTGTCCCGGAATAGGTTACAGCTACATTCCAGCCGGTCATCAGCACACAACCAGACCACGCACCGGGAAATGTCCCTGTAGACGGAGGCTGCGGCGTGGGCGAAGGCGGAATCACAATCTGGCATTCCGCAGGAACGTTTCCAATCGTGCGGTCACGGTCATAGGCCGCGAGATAAAAACCGCACGTCCAATGCCAATCATTCTGCTCCGGCGACCCACTGTTACAGCGTCCATCGCCCCATTTGGCGGGGTCATAACACCAATTTTCGCTCGGATTGCCCGCCGTTTGTGGGACAGGGGTGTTGGTTGCTTGCGGCGGATTGGTGGTATTGGTGGGCGGGGTAAAGCCAGTGTCCGAAGTATCATCCGGTTCAACATCGCTCGGTTCAATGGGCGGAGCTGCCACTTCCTGTACACGGCTGCAATCTTCGGAGTCTAACCCCGACGGAATATCCACCGACACACTCGGAATCCAACTCCCCCCGGTGTCGCTGTTGGGGTCAACAATCAGCAAAAATTCACCGTTTTGCCCCACAATTTCAACTTCTTCCCCGCGATTCAGCAGGGTTGCAGGTGGATAATCTTCCGCACTGGGGCCGCCAAAGGACTGCACCGTTTCCAGCACAAACGCGATGCACAAAGGACGTTTGACCGGTTCTGGCTCCCCGCCCTCATTCACATCAATTTGTAAAATGCCTGAATCGGGCAAATCTTCCTGCTGTTTCCGCGAGAAAAAGCCGTTGACGTGTGCTACAGGTTCGGGCAGCGCACGGATATTGACCGTATAAATCCGTTCACTGTCTGTATTTTCCCATATGCGGGTCGTGACAGGTTCGGTGCGTTCTTCAAGCGGTGGCAATTCAACATCCGTCCCCCGCGAAGCATACACCTTAACTTGCGAAGTTTCGGGGTCGTCGTCATCCACCACGCTAATCTGAATTTCAACCGGGTCAACTTCATCCCCCGCGAACAAAAAGGCGCGGGCGGGCAACAGCGGGTCGACTTCATCCAACAGCGAACGGTCATCAGTCAAGGGGTCGCCTTCAAACACCATCACCCGAATCAATCCGCCCTCATCCGTTTGACGGCTGACCAAAAAGGTATAGATACCATTTTCTGTAACAGTAAACCGCACGGCAACCGCCGACAGTTCATCCTCATTCGGATTTTCAATGAGCGTGCTGCCAATCGTATCAAACACTGTCAGCGTCGGGATGACATTTTCATCCAAGCCATACGCCACAATCGTAATTTCTTCGTCTGCCAAGCCTGCAAATGAATAACGCTGAAAACGTTCTTCGGTTAAAAACGCATCCACCGACTCAAAATAGCGCAGGTGGATATTGGCGGCATTCGCAGAAAATGTGCCTAAGAGCAGCAAACACCCTAGCAACAATCCAAGTTTCCGCATCAAAATCTCTCCAATCCTTTTTCCCACTCTAAAGAGATTAAGCGTGAGGGTCAAGTCAAAATAAAAAGCGGGGATGCCCTCCCCGCTTATTTTTAACAATTATGGACAATTTTGCCCGCCAATATTCACAACATCAAGTGGTACATTTTCCGCAGTTCGGGCGGTCAGTGTGCCACTCACCACAAAGGGCGGGGCAAAATAGGGTTCGCCTGTATCAACGTAAACAAATCCGTCCTCAGGAGCAGCATAAAAAGTGCCATAGTTGGTGGCAAGTTCCACAAAACTCGTGCCAGCAGGAGCGCCCCCATAATTCACCCATGCTTCATATGCCACCTCACCAAACGCACAGCCTGACCAATTCCCCGTCAGCGTGCCAGCATTGGTCGGATTGTTTGGTACAGGAATCACCGGAGGCAGAACACTCACACAATCGGTAGGCACATTCGCCCGATTCTGGTCACGGTCAAAATTCGCCATGTAGAATCCGCAAGTCCAATACCAGTTATTTTGATCCGGTGAGCCGGTGTTGCAACGTCCATCGCCCCATTTGGCGGGGTCATAACACCAATTTTCGCCCGGATTTCCGCCCGTCTGTCCCGTTTGCGTATTTGTGTTATTGGATGGCGGATTGCCCGTTTCGGTTTCATTATTCGCTGGCTCAATGGGCGGGGCAGCTACTTCTTCGACACGGCTACAATCTTCCGAGTCCAAGCCGCCGGGAATATCCAGTGCATCTTTGCGAATCCAGCTGCCTCCGGTGGGGCTGTTCGGGTCAACAATCAGGAAAAAATCGCCGTTTTTGCCCACAATTTCGACTTCCTGCCCGCGTGTAAGGTCTGAAAACGCCGCATAATCATCTTCACTTGGCCCGGTGAAAGACGACCCATTTGCCAGCACAAACGCACGGCAAACCGGACGGTTCACTTCTTCGGGTGGGCCACCCTCATTCACATCCACCTGTAATTGCGCGATTCCCGATGTTTGCTGCGTCCGTGAGAAAAAGCCGTTGACATGCGCCACAGGTTCCGGGATTGCCCGCACATTAATCGTATAAATGCGTTCGCTGTTGGTATTTTCCCATGCACGGGAAGTCACAGGTTCGGTGCGTTCTTCAAGCGGCGGCAGGTCAACATCTGTGCCGCGTGAAGCAAACACTTCCGGCGGTTTAATCGTCGCATCCTCATCGGTTACAACGCTAATTTGCACTTCTACCGGGTCAGTTTCATCCCCCGCGAACAAAAATGCCCGCGCAGGCAAAAGGGGGTCAACGGTATCAATCAAGGTGCGGTCATCGGTCAAGGGGTCGCCTTCAAACACCATCACCCGAATCAACCCCCCGGAGTCAGTTTGTCGGCTGACCAGAAAGGTATAAATTCCGTTTTCTGGCACAGTAAATTGCACTGCTGCCGCCGAAACAGATTCTAAGTTCGGATTTTCAATGAGCGTGCTGCCAATGGTATCAAAGACAGTCAGCGCCGGAACGGTCTCATTTTCTAAGCCGTAGGCAATAATGGTCACATTTTCATCTGCCAGCGCCGAAAAAGAGTAACTTTGAAACCGTTCCTCTGTCAGAAACACATCAATCGATTCAAAATATCGCAGATGGATGTTCGCGGCATGAGTGGAAAGCGTTCCAAACAACATCCCCCCCAACAGAATCAAAAAGATGCGCTTCATCTCCAACCTCCTATTCCTTAGCTTGAAAAAGCTGATATTTTTCTATTATTTTTTATATAGCCAATTGGCTTACAGCGCAACCCAGAATAAAAAGCCTTTATAAGCCTGCACGATTGCCTAACAAAATAAACACTTAAAATGCACTTGTCCAGCGACGCTTCTTTCGTAGGGGCGGAGTAACCTTCGGAAAGAATTTAGAATTGCTCGGACGGCATCTATGCCGTCCCTACGAATTTGCTAGGGTGGATTTCCTGTAGGGACGTGATATATCGCGTCCTTGTTTTCCAAAAATTAACCGAAGGTTACTAATAGTAACCTTCGGAAAGAATTTAGAATTGCTCGGACAGCATCTATGCCGTCCCTACGAATTTGCTAGGGTGGATTTCCTGTAGGGACGTGATATATCGCGTCCTTGTTTTCCAAAAATCTAACTGAAGGTTACATATTGTTATTAAGGGCGGGGAGTACCACAATCGACCACACAACTTTGTTGCGTGCCTTCGTTGGGGTGGCAATACCCATCCCCACAAAAAGGAGTGCTTGTAACAGCACCCCCACCCCCTGCCCCGTCACAATCCACCGGGCAAGCTTCGTTGGACAAACAGAAACCATCGCCACAAGGTTGGGTTGGGGTTGATATAGGAATAAAGGGTGTTGGGGTAGGAGGTGCCGGCGTGGCAGAGACCCCGCAATCCGCCCGACACGTTCCATTGGTCGATTCAAAGATGTCACAAAAACCGTTTGGACAAGTGATGATCGCCGTTGGAATTGAGGGGAGGCTGGTTGGCAATTCCGCCACAGTTGCAGAAGGCGCAGGAAGCAGAGTCTCAGTTTCGGTTGCTGTCAAGGACGCGGTTACAGAGGCTGTCAGACTAGGTATTTGGGTATCAGTAGCATCGCTAGGTTGTCGCAAAATAAGGTAAATGCCTAAAAGAGAAAGCGCAAAAAAAATAGAAAATATCACCAGCGTAGCAAAGCGCTTCCATAAGATTTTCACATGCGTTTTTTTCTCGCTGCGGGTCGTCTTAATTTCTTGAATCAGCCCTCGTAGACTTTCGTTAAAAAAAGAATCCGTCCGGTCAACAATCGAAATCGCTTGAATAAATGCCAGTGCTTGGATGCTGGCTGGCAACTCGTGGGCGGCAGGCATGGGGGCATCTTTCACCAGCACCGGTATCACCCGTATGGTAGTATCTTTCAAGGCGGTTTCAATTTCAAACCGCACCATATCGTTCGGTTCGTGCAACCGTGCTGGCAACCAATTTTTACCGATGACAACCAATAGAACATCGCAGTTCTCAACCCGTTTTTGGATGCGTGTCCGAAAATCTTCCCCCGCCTGAAATGCGCCGGAAGCAACATCACGAATAACATTTTCGGGTTGGAAGACAAGCCAATAGGGTTGATTAAAGACGGCAGACAAACGTTCGTAAATACGAGAAGTGATGTCAAAAGTATCATTACGACGGTAAGAAATAAAAATACAAGGCATCCTAAGTTCCTATAAACGCTATCTATTTATGAAATAATATCAATATTATATTATAACTTATGCAGGTTTACATGAATTTCATGTCTCATGCCCCAAGCCGCTCCCAACAACACCCCGCCCATCACCAGCAGCACCCCGCCCCGCCAGCGATAATCAATAATCGGGGAAAATTGGCTTGGCTCATCTTCGTCCGAAATCACCGATAGGCGCTCCAACATCCCGGAGCCATCCGACGGCACCCGAAATTCAAACCAAGTGCCTTCGACATACGATTGAAAATACACCCACTCCCCATCCGCCGACCAGCGCGGGTTGACATCATCACGCGGGGTCTGCGCCAGTTGCACCACCTCACCCGTTTCCACCTGAATTTTATAAATATCCCATTTGTCATTCCGGTTGGACATGAACGCCAGCCACGCGCCATCCGGCGACCATGCCGGACTGCCATCAAAGGTAGTGGTGAGGCTTTTGACACTGCGTTTGTTCACATCTGCCAGCAGCAAGCCATAGTTAATAAAGGCCAGCTTTTTACCATCCGGCGACCATGTAACCGAGCGATAAATCCCACGTTGGGGCGTAATTTGAATCAACGGGGCTTGGTCATTGTTCGCCCGTTGCAAAAAAATATATGCACCTGTCTGAGTATAGCGCACCACCGCCCGCCACACCGGTTGCGCTGGTTCACGGCGGGCGAAAGTAAGCAACCCTACATTCACCCACAGGAAAAAACCGAGTAAGAACAGCGTAATTCTGAGAGTCATTCGTTTTGAATTCTGACGCAAGGGACGCTAAAAACCCACTCTCGAACTCCTAAAACCGATATTCAAACCGTGTGCCGACCTGTGAATGTGTCCAGGGGTGACTTTTCACTGCTTGCTGAAACTGCTCGGCCTGATTCGCTACCGTAGTGACAATCAAACCCGCGTCCTGCGCCGCAACACGAAGATCGTTGTTGGTAATGGTGCTGAGCAGGATTTCTTCGTCCCTTGCTTTGAAAAGCCCCACTCCGACTCGGCGGGCAGGTAGCGCTTCAATAAAGATCCCGCGCATCGTCTCAAATGGGAGTTCTTCCCCATTTTTCATAACCAGCACCCGTCGCTGAACATCAAGTACCCAACCCGGCCCCAGCACGTTGCCCTGTGCATCTTGCCGATATTCTTCGCGCATGACCAGCGAACCCGTTTTCTGGATACGCTGCCAACTGTTGTAAATGAAAAACAGGATGAGAAAAGGTGACAGCACCAGCACTGTCGCACAAACAATTTGCATCAGCCAATCCCACTCATATAGGCGTAGAGGTGTGCCAGAATCGACGCTTCGTCCGACTGCTCGATATTTTCATACGTGAGCAGCGTTTCTGCATTGAGTCCATGGGCGGCGTAACGCACCGAAACCCCGATGTCCGTATATTCAATGGAACGCACGTCTAAATCTAGTTCGTCCGCCACCTGGTAGACCAACCTTTCCAATTGTTCGCTATTCATTTCCCACCCCACAACCAAACATCGCTCTGGGCGGGAGTCTAAAGATATGACATATCCGTACCCCGCCCTCTCAAACAATTTACCGGACGCAACCCTAAAAATGGGCAGCTTCCTTACCCGCGTACTTTTTTGGCTTCCGCTTCGGTATCCGCTACAAACGCATCCAGCAGATTCAACCCTTCGTGCCAGAACTGCGGGTCTTGCAAATTCACATCCAGCGGCGCAAGGATGTTATGAGGCCAATCTGACCCACCCAGCGCCAGCGCATGAAGATATTTTTCATTAAAACCCGCCAGTCCATTTTTATAGCGTGCGTACAGCGCCCAGACCAGCAGTTCCCCGAAGGCATACGCATAGACATAGCCCGGTGTCCCGACAAAGTGCGGGATATAACTCCACCAGATACCGTAATCTTCGCGCAGAGTCAGGCTGTCGCCAAACATCGCCCGTTGTGTCTTTAACCAGAATTCGCTGAGTTGGTCGGTGCTGAGTTCACCCTGTGTCCGGCGGGCATTGTGCATCGCATCCTCAAACCGATTCATCGAAATCTGGCGGAAAACCGTCGCAAAGGTGCTGGCGATTTTTTCCATTCGCATTCCCAAGCGCACATTCGCATCTTGTTCGCGGGCAATCAGATAATCGAACACCAGCATTTCACCAAAAGTCGAGGCCATTTCTGCGGTGGTGAGAGGGGTGCTTTTTTGCAATTCGCCCTGCTGCGCGGCAAGATATTGATGCACCCCGTGACCCAATTCATGCGCCAGCGTCATGGTGCTTTCAATTTTGCCTGTGAAATTCATAAACACATACGGATGAATTGCCGATGCTCCCGGATGGCTGTACGCGCCGCCCTGTTTACCCGGCTGCGGAGGTGCGTCAATCCACTGGTTATCAAAGAATTTTTCAGCAATTTCTGCCATGCGTTCATCAAACCCGCCAAAGGAATTTAAGACGATTTCGCGGGATTCACTCCATGTCACCGCCGCTTCAACCTTATCAATCGGGGCATAGCGGTCATAGTCAAACAGTTCATCGTAGCCCAGCACATTTTTGAGCAGCTTATAATAGCGTGCAACAATATCGTAGCGGCTGGTGACGGCGTTGACCAGTGCGTCCACCGCCTCATCTTGAATCTGATTCCCCAGATTCCGCGATGAAATCCATGTTTTGTGTCCGCGAATTTTATCTCTGGAGGATTTTTCCAGCAGAATCATATTAAAAATATAGCTGGTCGGGTGGGTGTTTTGCCGGAGGGTCGCTGTCACCGAGTCGGCGGCGGCTTTACGAATCTCGCGGTCTGGATGCCGAATTTTGTCCAGAATTTCCGCCTGTGTCACCTTTTCGCCCTGCCAATCGTAGCGTAGATTACTCATCACTTCGTCAAAATACCGATCCCACGCCGAAGCCCCCGTGAGCGACAGTTCGCTCATGATTTTTTCTTCGGATTCGGAGCGCAGATAGGGCTTGTTTAACCGTTCCACATGCAGATAGTGGCGATATTTTTCTAGCGCAGGGTCATCGGCTAATTTGCCCACCTCATCCGGGGCCGTTCCCCACTCAATGTCGAAAAACAGCGTTTCCTGGTTAATATCATTGCCGTGTTCGCGGACTTTTGCCAGCAGTTTCCCCAATGTGGGATTCTGGGTGTCGGTTGACCAGATGAGATAAGAATAAGTACCGAGTTTATATAAATAAGCGATGATGCCTTCGTAAATTTCTACCGCTTGGCGCAGTTCTGCCGCGCTCAAACTGGCAACTTTCCCGCGATACTGCTCCCCGAAGGCTTTGGCTTTTGCCAGCGATTCCGCCATGTCCTGTTCAATCTGCGGGTCATCCGGGCCGCTGTACATATCATTAAGATTCCAGCGCACATTTTCGGCACCGGTTTGTTTTTTTTCTGCCACTGCTGTCATGCTCATGACCTTTTTCTAAAATGGACTCCGCAAAATTATACCTCAAAAACTTTTTTTCAAGGAAAACTGAAATTTGTAAACGAAATTATTTATCACTTGCACAAATGTCCTACAATTTATTGACAATTCGGCGACAGGACGGCGAATCAGCGTAGGGTTTGCGTCAGATTGATTGTCAGGTTTGGTGCTATTATCCCATCAGAAGAAGTGATGAGAACCAGATGAGAGCAAGGTAAAATGATCAATAACATCCAATGGTTAGGCCATGCCTCCTTTTTAATTCATGGCACGCCTTCCATCATGATTGACCCATGGCGGGTTCTATATGAAGGCCAATCCCCCGACCTTATTTTAATCTCCCACGAACATTATGACCACTGCTCCCCCGCCGATGTGAATAAACTCATTGGCCCGAATACTCAGGTGATTGCCAGTCGCAGTGCCGCCGCTTATTTGGATTGCCCTGTGACCGTCTTACGACCTTTTCAGGTGATTAATTTTGGGCGTACCAGCATTAAAGCCGTACCCGCTTACACCTTCTCCGGCGACCACCCCACCCAACGCGAAGACATTGGCTTCGTCATCTCCCAGAACTACACCGACATTTACTACGCAGGCGATACCGATTTTGTACCGGAACTGCGTTCGCTGCGCTGCGACATCGCCATTTTGCCCGCCACATCACAAGATGGGCAAATGAACGCGCAGAATGCCGCTGCTTTTGTGCAATCGGCCCGCCCGCGTTATGTGATTCCGAGCCATGTAGGAACTGGTTTTGAAAGCGCCAAACGCTCCGAACGACAAAATTTCTTCACCGCGCTGAATGGCTTAACAGAAATCGTGTCTTTCGACGAAAAAGCCCCCGCTTATCGGTAAATCCTCTATAGGGGCGGGAAGTTGACCCGCCCGCATTTTTTTAAACGCTTTTTATGGTGCAGCAGTGGGTTGCGGGGTGGCAAAATCTGCCGGAATCTTGCAGGTGCTGTCGTTGGACACAAAAAACATCTCTTCGCTGGTCTGCTGGATGTTAATGATTTCGTACCCAAAATTCTGCGCCATATCCGTCACCGCCTCGACTGCATTTTCCCACGCTTCCGTCAGCAAAATTTCGTACCCTTCGGAGACGGGCATTTCGTAAGCGCGGTCAACCAGCACTTCCTCTAAATTGCCGCAGCCTACATAGTTGCACGATTCCTCATAGAAAAACGAGGTTTGCGAATCCAGCACACAATCGCGCAGTTGGGGTTTGGGCAGCGTAATAGTAATACTTGTACCATCGCTAGAAAAATCGGCTTCTTCCACCAACTGCAAATCTACCCCGCTTGTGATGGTCATGAAGGCTTTGTAACGCATACTCCGTCGTCCGGGAATAATGCCCGGCATCTCATTCGAGGCGTAAATTTCGTACACTTGCTCCGAACGCAGCGTTTCTAAAAAGGCTTCCTGTTTGAGCGCCAGAATAAATGGCTGGACATCCACTTCGACCACATCCGTGTCACAGTCATAGATGCAAAATTCGCTCAACGAGTCCCCAATCACCCCCACGCTGAACATCGCCATGCCCGCCACCAGAATACAGGCAAACACAATCATCGTCACGCTATACACCAGCGCCCGTTCCATACATCCCGAACGCCGTCCTTCTCGATAAGATTCTTCGGCGCGGCGGGTGGGTTCAGAGGCGGCTGAAAAATTCGGTTGATACGGCTCTAAGTCTTTCTGGCTCATCCTGCTACTCTCTCCTTCCCTACTACCATATCATAAACAGTCGATTCTACGAAAAAATGCTCAATAAGTTTTAAGCAAAAACACCAGTTCATGCTATAGTAACCTGTTATGCGCCAAACTCACCCTTTCCTCAGTCGGATGCTCATTGCGATTGCCTGTTTGCTGCTGGGACTGAGTGCCTTTGTTTTTCAGGTGCGAATTGCCTCCCCGATGACCTACTTTGAGGATATCGAGCGCCTCTCCCCCCTGCAAATTCGGGAGAATGAACAAAAAGGCATCAGCGTCAGCTTGTATTTATTCCGTGAAGCGATTGAAGACAGGCCGCTTGCCCCCGCCGCGCTGTTGATGGTGCTGGGGGGAGGGTTGCTCATCTTCGGACTCTCTTTATCTCCAATCGACCTATCCCGATGGAACACGGTAGACCATCCGTTTTCCCTCAAAATCAAACGCTGGCTGATGCTTGGCGCAGGAATCACATGTTTGTGGATTCTGGCAGAATCCAACGGACAGCTTTTTAAGATTGGCCTGCTGGAAAATCTCACACCGCCTATGCAGTTCATGTTGCTCTGCGCGGGGATTTTATTGGTCGCGTGGGGGATGGGCAGCGACGGGATACATGCTGTCCGTTCAATTCCCCGACCCAAGACCGATTTTTACTTATTAATAGCGATTATTTTTCTGGGGCTGGTTTTGCGCGTCCGGGGCTTGGACTCGACAATTCGGGTGCTGGTGGATGAAGTCCATTACACATCGGCAGCGAATGAATTTTTCAAACGCGATGATGTCAAAATTATCGCGCCGATGACCCGTGTATCACCGTTTCCCTATCTCTATGCGTATGCGGTAGCAGGAGCGAGCGAAATTTTCGGGCGGTCTCTGGTCGGGGCAAGAATCGCCAGCGCGATTCTAGGGACGCTGACCATTCCGGCGCTGTATGTACTGGCAAAAACGCTGTTTGACCGCCAAACCGCCCTGCTTGCCGCGCTGCTGTTGGCAACTTTTCCGCCGCATGTCCATTTCAGCCGCTTGAGTATGCTGCACGTTTGTGATGCTCTTTCGGGAACGCTGGCGCTGGCTTTTCTGGCACGCGGGTTGCGCTACAACCGCCGCTTGGATTATGCCATTAGCGGAGCCGCGCTGGGCATGACCCAATATTTTTATGAAGGTGGACGTTTGGCCTTCCCCGCCATTGCGATTCTGTGGCTCACCAGTGGTTTTTTATTCTGGGAAAAACGCCCGTCATGGCGGGGGATTTTTATTCTGGCGGTGACAGCCCTCTTGATCGCTGCGCCGGTCTATTATGTGATTGCAGGCGCAGGCACACCCACCACCGGACGTTTAAATACCGTCGGCGTGGGAGAAAATTATCTCAAGCGGGTGCTGGTGGCTTCCCCCGAAGATGACATTTTTAAGGCCCAGCGTGACCGTGTGCTGCAAGCGTTTTTGGTCTATCTGGGCGTGCCGGATTCGAGTTTGTTTTATGCGGGCAACACGCCGCTTTTACTGGTGTATATTGCCCCATTTTTTCTGATGGGCATGTTTTATCTGGTTTCGCGGTGGCGCGGGGCGGCTTTCTGGTTGCTCTTTTTCGCCCTGCTGATTCCACCGATGGGAACGAGTCTGCTGGTGGAAAGCGGAATTTCGGTGCGCTTGGTGGCAATTTTCCCCCTGCTCATTTTGCCTGCTGCCGTGGGGGGGCACTACGTACTGACTCACCTGCTGCCCCCCGATGAAAAAATACAGGGAATTGTTATCGCGTTTATTTTTATCGGGTTGGCGATGGGACAAATTGCCTATTATTTTGAACCCCATTTGCAAGTGTTTAACCAGCAGTTTCGCATCGTCAAACCCTATCCCGATGGCGAAGATGCCATTTTGCGCTCACTGGATTTGCCCGATGGCACACAGTTGATTTTGATAAGCGACCCCGTTTTTCCTGAAATGTATGGCAATGAAATCCTCAATTATTACCGTCCTGAAATTCGGATTCGGAGTTTACGCCCTCAAGATATGACGGAAAATTTCATGCAAACATTACCCTGTGACCGTCCGCACTATTTTTACATTTCCCTGCAAAGCGGCTTCGTTATTGAGCAATTAAAAACCCGCTTTTTGCTGTCCGACCCCGTTCGCAGTCCCAACGCCGATACCATCCCTGACCTGCGCGAATTGGTATTGTTCAAAGGGTACTGCCGCTAGCGAAATCGGATACACTAATAGAATGCGCCTATTTTTATTTATCTTCGCCCTTGTCCTGATTTTTCTGAGTGGGTTGCTATCGTTTTCCCGCAGTGAGCATCCGTTTTTTCTGATGGCGTTTCTGTCCGATAGAGATGGCAACAGCGAAATTTTCACCCTGACCCCGGATGGTAAGACTCTGACGCAAGTGACCCGCACAACACATCCTGCTGGCAAACCCGCCGGCTACTGTGAAGTGCAGTGGTACAAACATCAGTTTTTGATGTTTGGCGCTTTTGGGGAAGGAACAACTTTTTACTGCCCGTTGGCTGACCGCGAATATGCCGCGCTTGACCCGTTGAATGGACAGGAGTCCCGCCCTACCCGTTATGAACCGCCGTTGGCATGGTCAGAAGATTTTACGGAACGACTGTATATTTACCCCTCAATTTATATGAGCGGCAGCAATTTTACCTATGATTTGTACAGCATGAATGGCGATACCAAGCAGGTGATTGCCAGTTTGGGGAATATTTTAAGCTGGTGGGCAGGACAGGGGGACGAGTGGTTGGTTTTTGTGGCTGACCCGGATGATGATTTGCGGCAGGAAATTTTTCGGGTGCGGGAGGATGGCACAGGATTACAAAAAGTACGCCGTCCGGTGCGGGAGGAACTGTGCGCTCCGCCGGGGGTGGCAGGAGAATGGGTGTACTTTACAACAACGCCAAAATGCAATCACCTCTACCGTGCCAATTTACATGACCCGGATTTTCGGGCGGAACGGGTGGCGGTGCTGCCAAGCGGGATGGCGAACCAGACTCCCCAATTTTTGCTATCACCGGATGAACGTTCCGTTGTGTATACGGATGTAAACGAAAAAATTTTCTTGCTGGAAGACAGGCAACTAACGCCATTGTTCCATCCCGTGTCGCAGATGCGCGGGTTGGTCTGGGCGTCAGACAGCCAATGGTTGGCGCTGACTCTGTGTGCGGACACCTGCCAATTGTATCGGTTGGATATTGCGGAGAACACGGTTACAGTGATGACTGCACCTCCCTTCCACCATGCGTTTCCGGCATTTTCGCCCTTGGTAGACAAGGCATGGCATAGTCAATGGGGTTTAGGAATAGGGGTGTTTTTGCTGGTTCTAGGTATAGTTCGTATGCCTCGAAAATGGGCGCGTATTATAAATCCGTAGGAGAGACAAAACGCCTCTTTACGTGCGGGCAATCCGCGATTAAGATTACCCTACCGTCGGGGGAGTGGCGGAATTGGCAGACGCGCATGACTTAGGATCATGTCTCTTACGAGGTGAGGGTTCGAGTCCCTCCTTCCCCATCCAGAGGGGCGGCCTTCTTTGAGCCGTCCTTTGTGTTCATAAAGGGGGTGATAATGCACATTAACTTTTTAATACGGATATACACGGACAGCATCTATGCTGTCCCTACGGTTTCGGCGGTAGGGACGTGATATATCGCGTCCGCCAAGATGTTATCCGTTTTAATTTATCAAACTGCATCATCACCCCAACTCCTCCCCGTAAACAGGGTGGGGCAAGAAATATAGAAACCTTTTCCCCAAATAGGGAGAGGGGTCGGAGAATGTACACACCCACCTTTTAAGTCGGTGTTAAATCTGCGTTAGAACTGTTTTACCCAACCAACCAACTCAGTTATAATCACACTATTAGGCAAGGAAATCCATTTTGAACGTCCAAGTTGAACATCTTGAAAATCACACCGCCCGCCTCACGGTGCTGATTGACCCCGAACAAACGACTGCCGCCAAGCAAAAAGCTGCCAAACGGCTGGCGAAAAAAGTCCGCTTGCCCGGTTTTCGTCCCGGCAAAGCCCCGTATACAGTCATCGCCCGGATGATGGGTGAAGCAGCGATTGTGGAAGAAGCCCTTGAGGAAATCGGTAACGAGTTCTACACCAAAGCGCTGGAAGAATCGAAGATTGAACCCGCCGCACCCGGTCAATTTGAAGAATTTAAGGAAGAAGGCGGTCAACTCAAGCTGATTTTTTCCGTTCCCAAACAACCCGAAGTGGATTTGAAGGACTACCGCAGCCAACGGTTTGAACTTGAAACGGAAGAAGTGACCGATGAAGCGGTCAGCAAAGCCATGCAGACGATTCAAGAAAATCTGGCGGTGGTGGAAGATGTGGAACGCGAAGCCCAAGTCGGCGACGAACTCGAACTTGATTTAACCGTCACCTTCTGGCACGACGATGCTGCCCACGATCATGACGAGGATGATGAACATGACCACGATCATGAGGATGAGGACGACGACGATGACGATGAATCGGACGATGACGATGAATCGGATGACGATGACGATGAATCGGACGACGACGATGAATCGGATGACGATGACGATGAAGAAGAGTCCGATGAACATGCTCATCAACACGCCCATACCCTGATTGATGATGAAAAATACAAAGCGGTGGTGCGTGAAGCGGGCGATTCGCTGGATGCCTTCCCCGGCTTTTCAGCCCATCTGGTTGGCTTGAAAAAAGGCGATGAAAAAGTCTTTCAGCTTGTCCTACCCGAAGATTTCGAGGATGAAACGCTGGCGGGTGAAACGATTGATGTTGATTTGTCGGTCAAAGCGGTTCGCAGCCGTACCCTCCCCGCCATGAATGATATGATGGCGGAAAACGCGACCAATGGCGAAGTCAAAACTTTGGCTGACCTTCAAATCAAGGTCAGGAAAGATTTGGAAAACGCAGCGCGTCAGATGGCAGAAGAAAAAGCGTTCAACACCGCCTTTGATGCCATCACCGAACAGGCAGATGTGCGCTTCCCGGAAGTGCTAGTCGACAGCGCCGTGGATGATATGCTGGAAAGTTTAGACCAAAATCTCCAGCAAAGAGCGAATGTTGGTTTGAAGGATTACCTGAAAATGACCAACTTGCGCGAGCAGGATTTACGGGCGCAGTATCGCCCGGAAGCGGTGAATCGGGTTAAACGCGGCCTCATCATGCGTCAGATTGTCGAATCTGAACAATTGGATGTGGACGAAGCGGCGATTAACAAATATCTGGACAAAGCCACCGAACAATTCGGCGAACAAGCCGCGCTTTATCGCCAATTGTTTGACAGCCCCCAGAATCGCGCCGGACTCGCGAATGAAATTGTGACGCAGCGTGCGATTAAGCGCGTCGTAGATATTGTGACGGGCAAAGAACCCGCCATCGGCCCAGACCCGGAAGAGTCTGAGGAAACCAGTCCGCCGGCTGAAAATGCCTCTGTAGAAAATTCGGAATCCAATAGCGAAGGGGTGTCTTAAACATGACCAATTTTGACGCACTTGTACCAATGGTTGTTGAGTCTACCGGACGGGGCGAACGTGCCTATGATATTTATTCGCTGCTGCTGAAGGAACGGCTGATTTTTGTGGGTTCGGGCATCAATGAACACACCGCCAATTTGATTGTGGCGCAGCTTTTGTTCCTCGACCAGCAAGACCCGGAGCGTGATATTCAAATGTATATCAACTGCCCCGGCGGGGTGATTTATCATGGGTTGGCGATTTACGATACCATGCGTCAGATTAGCGCACCGGTGCTGACTGTCGCCGTCGGTTTGACCGCCAGTTTCGGGACAATTTTGCTGACCGCAGGCGAAAAAGGCAAACGTTACGCGCTGCCCAATGCCACCGTTCACATGCACCAGCCGTGGCAGTCCGGCGGGGGTGGTCAGGCAACAGATATTGAAATTCAGGCGCGTGAAATTTTGCGCCAGCGTGATCTGCTCAACAGCATTCTGGTGGAACAAACGGGTCAACCGCGTGAACGGATCGAAAATGATACTGACCGTGACGTGTATCTGACCGCACAGCAAGCCGTGGAATATGGGCTGATTGACGGCATTTTGCAGCCCGCCCGTGCCAAAGCTGGCTCAAGCAAAAACGGCAAAGACAAAAAATAACTGACCAGCACGAGGAGTTTCATCGTGAGTCCGACTCAAAGTAGGAATAACGAACCACCGCGCTGTTCTTTTTGCGGAAAAAGCAGCGACTCCGTGCAGCGTCTGATTGCCGGGCCGGATGGCGTTTTCATTTGTAATGAATGTGTGGCACTGTGTGGCGATATTTTGAGCCACGAAGGGCTGATGGGGGCTTCCGGTGGAAGCGCCAAGCCCTCACAGCCATCCGTGCGAGTGAAAAATGTGCCATCCCCCCGCGAACTGACCAAACATCTTGACCAGTATGTCATCGGTCAGGATACGGCGAAACGGGTGCTGTCGGTGGCGGTGTACAACCACTACAAACGCATCAACGCAGAACAGGAAGGCCGCAGCAGCGTGGAGCTAGAAAAAAGCAACATCATGCTGATTGGCCCGACGGGCAGCGGCAAAACGCTCCTCGCTCAGACACTGGCGCGGGTACTGGATGTGCCATTTTGTATTGCCGACGCTACCGCACTAACCGAAGCCGGCTATGTGGGCGAAGATGTCGAGAATATTCTGCTACGGCTGTTGCAAGCGGCGGATTTTGACATCGCCCGCGCTGAAAAAGGCATCATCTACATTGATGAGATTGACAAAATCACCCGTAAAAGTGGCGATAACCCGTCCATTACCCGTGATGTGAGTGGCGAAGGCGTGCAGCAAGCGCTTTTGAAAATCATCGAAGGCACGATTGCCAATGTCCCGCCGCAAGGAGGCCGCAAACACCCCCACCAAGAATTTATCCAGATTAACACGAAGGACATTCTGTTTATCTGTGGGGGGGCATTTGAACGCTTGGAGGACATCATCACCAAGCGGGTCAAAACCAATGCCGCATTCGGCTTTAACCAGATCAACGATAAAGGCGAAAAACTTGAACGCGGCGCGTTGTTGAAACTGGTTAATGCCGAAGATATGATGAATTACGGCATGATTCCTGAATTTGTGGGACGCTTGCCCGTGATTACCCATGTCGAAGCGCTGACCGAAGAAGATCTGGTGCGGATTTTGACCGAACCGCGCAATGCCATCGTCAAGCAGTACCAGGAACTGCTCAAGCTGGATAACGTCAAGCTGGAATTTACCGACGACGCGCTCCAGATGGCAGCACAACAGGCCATGCGCTACAAAACGGGCGCACGCAGTTTGCGCGGGATTATCGAACGGGCGTTGCTAGACAGCATGTACGAAATTCCCTCCCGCAAGGACATTGCCACGCTGGTTGTCACCGCCGCGGTGATTGAAGGCAACCGTCCCCCGGTGATTAAAGACACCAAAGGCAAGGAACTGGATTGGGGTGGCACGCTGGATAGTGCGGCTTAACAACATCGAACGGGGTGCAAATCACCCCGTTTTTATTTCAGCAATGGTAAAATGAGGAAAGCATATTCGGAGTGCTATCATGGCTATTATCTATTTAAAAGGCAGAATTACGGAAGACAGGCAGTTGCAAGTTGAGTTGCCTGATGATGCACCCATAGGTGAAGTTGATATTGCACTTAAACCTACTCAAGAAGATTTGCCATGGGAATTACAACCATGGACAGAGAAAGAATGGGAAGAGCTTACGCGCTTCAAACCTGCCACAGGTGCGGAAATTGCCGATATGCTGGAAGCCACCGATGGCTGGTGGGAAGATATGGGCATTACCGATAGCGTTGCTTGGGTGGAAGAACAACGCCGTAAACGGAGAAAAACATGGTAGTTGCGCTCGTTGACACCAATGTCGTGGTGGATATGATTCGTAAATATCCACCATCACTCAGTTGGTTACGGACTTTGCCACCAAAACAAATAGGAATAACAGCGATTGCCTATATGGAAGTTATTGATGGGGCAAGTAACAAGGTTGCACAACGAGCTGCGGGTCGCTTGCTCTCCCGATTTGAAATTATTTATCTTACAGAAATTGACTTTAAATGGGCGATGCAGCAGCAAAGTAACTATCGCCTCAGTCACAATATTAGTATGAGCGATATACTAATAGCGTCCGTGCATTTACGTTTGCAAGTACCCCTTTACACCCGCAATCTGAAACACTTCACCCCGCTTTTGGGGGCGCTGGCCCAAAAACCGTATTAACCATTTTGTTCTATGGGCGGAATCAGCACTTGGTTAATAACATGAATGACTCCGTTTGAGGCTTCTACATCCGTAGCTGTAACTTTAGTTTCTCCTACATAAATGGCTTCAGCTTCAACACGCACCACAAGTTTATTACCTTGTAGGGTAGTGAGGCTTTCACCATCCAACTGACTTAAATCAGCAGAGGTATAATACCCATCTACTAAGTGATAAAACAATAAATTGGAAATTTGTTCAGGGTTAGTAGATAAGCTGTCAAAAGCATCTACCCCTATAGACTCCTGAAAATTAGCAAAAGCACTATCAATGGGTGCAAAAAAGGTGTATTCTCCGTTAAGACTGTACAAAACTTCTAAAAGGGCAGGATTAGCGGCTTGAATTGCGGCGAATAGCGAATTGAACTGTCCATTTTCATCCTCCGTACTGGCAGTGATTATATCACCAATAGTTATTGCAGTTTGTTCATTTATCCGAGTAGCTGTAATGATGAGTGTTGAAGATTTTGTGTTAGTCAAAGTTGGAGTTGTTGTTAATGTTGAAGTAGGTCTGGCTGTTCTGGTGGACATAGGAGTCAAGGTACTGGTAGGTGTAGATTGAGCAACTTCTGTACTTTCCTCCCTTGCCGTCAAATTGTCATCATTATTATTCAAAATGCCCGACAGAAAGATAGCTGCTGCTACTATTACTAATAAAATTAATCCGCCTAACAACAGACTAGGGGTACGTCGTTTAGTTTGCAGTTTTGAAGCTGGAATAAGGGTTGTCTTTTTGCCAAAAGAAGTTTTTTTGACTGAAAATTTCAAATCTTCGATTAATTGATTTAAGTCACGGTTAAAATCGGGGTCATCTCGAATAGCAATAGCATGTTTAAAAGCCAATTCGCGCATACTCACAGGCAATTCATCGGGTTTAGGCATTTTGGCGTTATCCACCAGTATAGGAATAACGGTTGTTTTTCCCCCTGTGAGTGCCGTTTCCACTTCAATGCGAACAAAATCAGCGGAGTTGTCTAAACGGCGATTGCCATTTTCATCGGTAATAGTCAGCCAATATTTACCAATGATGACCAAAACCACATCCGCATTGATAATTTCTTCAAATATCGCCCGCCGAAAATCTGTGCCAGCGCGAATATCGGAAACATCCTTAAAGACATTCCTTTCGCCAAAAACTTGCTCTAATTTGTCGTGAATCCGCCCTGCATCTTTGCGGCTATCATCACGGCGATAGGAAATAAAAATTTTGGTCATCGTAAGTTCCCACTAAAGGCATTGACCAACATTATATCGTGCAAGAAAAACCCCGCAAAAAATGGTAGAATCGGCGCAATTCTGAAACGAGGTTCGCCATGTACGAAGGCATCTGGTATCACGTTCCCCCGACACCCCCCACCTATGTTGAACGTCCCAAAGAAGTGCAAGCGCTGGTACACGCCCTCTTAGATTTAGACCGCGAAACCCCGGTAGCCGTCTATTCGCCCCGCGCCGGGGATGGTAAACGTACCCTCACGGCGGCGGTGTGCGCCCATGCGGAGGTGCAAGCGCTGTTTAATGCCGGGATTGTGTGGCTGCGGGTGGGCGAAACCCCGGATATTCCCGCGCTGCTGCGTGAAGTTTCCCGCTTAGCCGGAGAGGCGCTGATTCAAACGGCACAAGAATCCGACGAGGAAAGCGACCCGGACGAAACGCTGCATGACAATTATTTTTTGCTGGTTTTGGAAGATGTGCATAATCCGGCAGTGATTTATCCCCTGCTCAAATTGGGCGACCAGTTTGACCACATCATCCTGACCAGCGAAGAAGATGTGCTGAATGTCACCCGCGCCCAGACCATTCCCCTTGATAAACCAAGCGAAGATGAAGCGGTGCTGATGCTCGCCGCCCATTTACCAGAAAAACCGCCGCAATCGGCGCTGGCGCTGCTGCTGGAATTGGGGGTGGATGTGGGGCAATGGCCGGTACTGCTGCATCTGACGGGCAAACTGCTCCGTCATTTCGTGCAAAAAGGCGATTCGATAGAAACCGCCATCAGCAAAATTGATATGCAGTTGGAACAGCACGAAGCCTACATCCCCGAAGACGCGGTAGACCATGAATACGCACAGGGAATCAAAGCGATGCTGGACTTGGCACTCGCGCAAATTCCCAACAGCCAGCCCTATCACACACTGGGGATTTTTCTGCCCCACGAGCCGATTCCGAGTACCACGCTGGCAAAATTCTGGCAATTGGATTTAGAAAAAACCGATGCCCTGCTGAGTCAACTTGCCGCGTTTGATTTGCTTGCCTACGAAAATCAAGCGGTCAGCCTGCATAACGCGCTGTATCACTCTCTGGCAACACACACGGAAAATGCAAACGCCTTGCAGCATCAATTGATTGCCGCGTGGGGAGATGCGAAAAATTTACCCGATGCGTATGCGTGGGAACACTTCGGCGATTTTCTGCATAAAACTGGACAAACCGAACGGCTGTCCGACCTGTTGTTTGATTTCGGGTGGGTGCAGGCGCTGCTGAGTCATACTTCCGCAATGGATGTTTGGCGCGATTATCACTGGCTGTCCCACGCCGATGATGTCAATTTTATTCAGGAAGCACTCAAGGAATCCGCCCGCTATTTGAATCGGGATGCCAGCCAACTCCCCGAACAATTAATCGCCCGTTTGCCATTGGGATTTTCTGACCGTCTGGACAAATTTATCGGAGAGGCAGAAAAATCAAAAATGGGGCAAATCTGGCTGAAACCGATGACAGGCAGCCTGAAACCGGCTACCGATTATTTCCCGCTTGATTTTCCTGACGCGCTGGTCGAATGGGATGAACTGCCCGCCCACATTATCGGGGCAAAACAAAAATATGGCGGTGAAGGGCAGGTCACAGCCGATGATGAATATGCGTTTCTGGCGGACAAAGACGGGATGATTCATGTCTGGGATGACCCCCTCAATAGCAAAAGTGGCTTGTTCGGGGGCAAATCCAGCGCACTCTTTGAAGGCCATGCCGATTGGATTAGCCTCCTAGAATATGATCCGCAGCGCCAGCGCCTTGCCAGCGCGTCGATGGATGGTCTCATCATGGTGTGGGATTTAAAAAATAAAGCGGAACTGCACACGCTGGATGAACACACCGATAAGGTCAGCAGCCTGCATTTTACGGCGGAGGGGCGCTACTTAGTCTCCGGTTCGTGGGATGAAACGGTAATCGTTTGGGATTTACCCGCCGATGATGTCAAACATATTCTTGCGCCAGAAGTCGGATTCATTCTGGCGGTGACGGTCACACCGGACGGCAAAAAAATCATCGCAGCGGCAGAAAATACACTGCTGGTGTGGGACATGGAAAGTGGTCATCGTCTGCACACATGGGACTCCGCCGCAGTACGGATAAATCACTTACACTGCACACCGGACAACCGCTTTTTGTTCAGCGCAGGCGATGAAATCGAAGTGTGGGATTTGCAGGCCGAACAACGCATTGCCCGCTTCGGGACGGGGACATTGTTCCCGCGCTTGAGCTTAGATTCAGACAACCGCAGCCTCTTGTATGACGGACTCCCGATGGTGCAGTTGGTAGGGGTATGAGTTTTTATCGGTTTCAAGTCGGGTAGATTCCCTGCTTCTCGATAAGTGCGGGGGAGGCGTGGTTCAGAGCGAGGGCTTTTTTTGCCAATGCCCCGCCGGATGAACTGCGTCTTGCATTAGAACGACATGGGGTTGAGGGCGACACCCTTCTCACCCCCATGAACTGCCTGCTGCTGCAATTACACGGGCAAACTATCTTGATTGACACGGGCATGGGTGGAACAACCCTTGCCCAAAATTTGCACGCGGCAGGCTTTTCATTGGAGAACATTCACACGGTCATTCTCTCCCACCTGCATAGTGACCATGCGGGTGGACTGACGGATTCCTCAGGAAAACGAATTTTTACAAAGGCACGCCTGCTGGTCTCTGAGGAAGAATTGGCTGCCAATCCAGAATGTGTTCGGCAATTTGAAACGATTCCCTCCGCCTGTCACTTGTTCCCCGAAGTCGAAATCCTGCCTGCACCGGGCCATACCCCCGGACAAATTGCCATCAAGATAAGTTCCGAAAGCCAGCACCTCATTTACACGGCGGACACCCTCGCCCATCCAATTCATCTGGAATACCCCGACTGGCATATCCTGAGCGATGCCAACCCGAATCAAGCAGTCGACTCACGCCGTCGGATGCTGGCTCACCTTTCCGAACCTAACGTCCGCGCCTTTATTTATCATTTTCCATTTCCGGGAATATTTACCAAGTAAGTAGCGCATTTCAGGAAAATTCCTATACTTGCATCAGGAAGCAACAAATCATTCACATTGATATGTATCATTTTGAAAATGGGCAGGTGGTCAAAGTGCGTGAAGTCTATAGCACCGCTCCGATGGTGGACGCATTACGCGCCTAGCTTTCAGAAAATTGATCGCCTTGCCCGTGCAGGGCGATTTTTGTTTACTCCGACCTAAGATCCCTCGCCCCTCATGAAATCCACGCTTTCTGCCAACTATCATTGAGCGATGGATAAAGGGCTGGAAAGAAGGTAAGTTTTCAACGACTAAAATTATAATAAATATCGTAATTTATTATGAAGTTGCATATTTCATGATGAATCTTATACTGAACAACAAATTAAGGATCAATTTTCCCTCATTTGACGACAATGGGAAAAGTCCTTAAATATCGCATGTCATCAATATAAAAGGAGAAATATCATGTCACCACAAGAAGTCGCGCAACAACATCATCAAGCATTCAATGACCGTTCGTTTTACGAAACCGCAGGTCAATTCGTTTCGACGGATTGTGTGATGCACAATGCTGGCACAGGCCAAGACTTTCATGGCATCGCGGGTTATATTGCCTTTGGCGAGGGTTGGCTTGGGATGATGCCCGATGCTCACCTCACCGTTCTAAGCCAAGAGGTTGAAAATGAAA
Source organism: uncultured Anaerolineae bacterium (assembly GCA_964639245.1). GTDB lineage: Bacteria > Chloroflexota > Anaerolineae > Aggregatilineales > J027 > SB15. The sequence goes on along the minus strand of CAZXCU010000002.1, from coordinate 16,503 downwards.
AGGTTTATTCTCGTTTTCGTGGACAGGGAACCTTTACGGGCAGTTTAGTTTCCCCACAAGGCACGGTGCCGGGCAATGGGCGCAGCCTTGATTTAGAATTTGAGGAAACATTGGAAATTAAGAACGGCAAAATCGCCAACGGTCAGTTGCATTTTAATATGCAGGAAATGATGCGTCAACTTGGGCTGGCATAGCCAGTCAGTTGCCTTTCACAATAATCATCATAAATAAAATTTTCACCAAAATTGCCTTGCCTGTGCAGGGCGATTTTTGTTTACTCCGACCTAAGATGGATTTTTTGACATTTCAGAAAATTTTGTGTTATAGTGGGCATATCGTATTTTTAACTGCGGCAGGAGGCGCTTTTCGATGTTTCAATGGCAATTCACACCCTATTCTGCGTCTCTCTGCGAACTCCGCTAAAGAAGCTATTCCCGCTTTAAATTCCAGAGTCGTATAGAGCGCACCGACATTCAAGGGATATTTGATTCGCCGCATGGCGTGAATCAGTATCGTGTCATGATTCCCATTGCTTTGCCCATTTTCTGGTTTGGCTTGGGAAAAAGGTGAATTTCTTGATTACTTTGGAGAACAACAACCTTGTCTGGTTACGAACAATACGAAGAAATGTTTAATCCGCTGCGCTTTGACCGTCAGGCACGGCGCAAACGCAAACCAAAAGCGCACCATACCGCTAAAAAATCCCGCTCCCAAATCCTGACCGGAGCGGTGGATGAAATGCAGGGGTTGGAAGGCGGGTTTAATCCAACCTATACACCCGGTTTATTTGAAGCGGGTTGGCTGCTGGATTCGCTGCGCTTTTTCTATGATACAGGCGTGCTGCTCGATGTTCTGGGGCGGGTCAAAGGTGGCAAAGAGGCCAATGTCTATCGCTGCAAAGGCAAATTCAACGATAAAACCGACTTGATTGCCGCTAAAGTTTACCGCCCGCGCATGTTCCGCAATTTACGCAATGACAAAATGTACCGCGAAGGACGGACTCTGCTCAAAGGCGAAGGCCAATCCAGCGAGAGCAGAGAAAGCCGTGTCCAGCGTGCCATCGCCAGAAAATCCGACTTCGGGCAGGAAGTGGAGCATGTATCATGGCTGATGCACGAATACAAAACGCTTAAACTGCTGTTTGCGGAAGGCGCATCTGTCCCGCAGCCCATCGCCGTGCATGACAACACCATTTTGATGAGCTATGTGGGCAACGAAAAAATCGGTGCACCTGCCCTGAATGAAATCACGTTAGATACGGACGAAGCGCTTCCCCTGTTTGATGAAATCCTGCGGAATGTGGATAGGATGCTCAAACATGGTTTTGTGCATGGCGATCTCTCCGCCTACAATGTGCTGTATTGGGAAGGTAAAATCACTTTGATTGACTTCCCACAGGTCACACCCACCCACACCAACACCCGCGCTTATTTCATCTTGCGGCGCGATCTTCAGCGCATTTGCGAATATTTCGCCATGCAGGGGGTCGAACGGGATTATCAGGCGCTCACGGATAAATTGTGGCGCTTGCACGGCGGTCAAAAACCCAGCGACATGACCCGCGAAGCGCTGGAAAATTTGCAGCAAGAATAGGTTGTAGGGGCGGGTACAAGGCACTTACATAGGAGCTTTGTTCTTGGTACAAAGTTACCGCGCCGATACCCGCCCTTTTTTACTGATAGCTGAACGCCTAATACCTATACAATCTGCGCGATGTCATCAAAGGCTTTATCTTGCCAGACCGTCCACGATTCAACGTGTGTGACGGACGCATGAGGCTCAAGCGACACCAGCGGCCCCAGCGATTCCAATTCGACAAAATCGCCGTTGCAGTAACACTCCGCCGAACAGCCCATATCAGGATAGGTAGCATGGCGGTCATGGGCATGATTCTTCACAAACCACGTCCGCAAATCAGGCCGATAGTACGCCTGCCATCCAGTGGTATTGGCATAGCCAAATTTGAAGGGTTTTTTGTTGGCGGGGTCAACATCCACCATCATGATATGTTCATGGAAGGTCAAACGTGGGTCGCTAAACTGGGCATAAGGCCACAACACCAGATGGCGATTCGGCAGCAAGCCTTCCGGGTCAACATGGCGATTGGTTTCCGGGAAAACCGCCTTCCCCCCCGGCGCAAGCATGGTTAGCGCCCAGGGAGCGAGCGTCACAGGCCACAAACCATGATTGGTCAAAGTATGCTCCACCCGAACCATATTGCTTTCCAGCCGAATGTTCATCGCCTTTTGGATGCCCGTTTCTGCCTCGGTTTCCTGCACCAGCGACAAAGTATTCCCCGTTTGTTCAATCATGGGCGGTTCGTCATCGGGAACATACGTCCGCGCCCGCGATTCCGGCGAATGCCACAACCGATGCCCGCCCCGCAAATGAAATTTTCCGTTGGGGTGGTCAAGCGCAATCTGAGGCACTTCCGCCAACAGATTTTGACCACCCACGGTCTTTAAAACCAGAATACGCGGCCCCATATCTCTGGCAGCCCAGAGTTCTAACTGGTCATTTTTAAGAACAATACATTCCAAGCCGTGCAAGTTACTCAAGGTGTTCTCCTGTATTTTTTCGTCTATAATAGCGGACGCTTTGTAATCGTGGGTGCAATGGACGACTCTTTCATTTTACTCGGTTTGCGTTTGCTGGCAGGCGCAAGTTTGCTGGCTTTTATGGGCAGTTTGATTTATTTCTTACGGCGCGAGATGCAGCTCGCCGCCGAACAACTCCAATCGCAATCGCGGGTGCGCGGGCGCTTGGTAGTGCTTACCAATCCCACCGACCACCCCGCCGAAGGGACGATTTTACCACTTACCCATGCAACCAGCTTAGGCCGTTCGCCCATCAACACAATCCAAATTGAGGACAAATATGCCTCCAATGAACATGCGCGGGTGATCTGGCGGTTAGGGCAGTGGTGGCTAGAAGACCAGCAAAGCAGCAATGGGACACGCATTAACCAACTGCCTGTGACAGAACCAACCGTTCTCTCGACAGGTGATATAATTGGCATTGGCGAAGTACAATTACGGTTTGAATTAAATTGATGCGGAAAATCAGCGTTTTTATGGATTTGCGCGGCCTGTGGTTTATGTGGCTGCTGGTCTTTTTGCCGATTCTATGCGGCTGTGTGCTGGCAACCTACACATTTTTGGATGCGCGGGACAATGTGCGGGTATGGCGCGGCGTGTTCCAACTGGCAATTGATACCCAATGCCCGCAAGAAGAAATTGATATTGTCGGTGGGGAAGGCAAAGTGTATCTGGATGCCTACCGCTATGATTATCAGTGGATTGGCGATGGAGTCGAATGCACCAGCAACGGCAAAACAACCCAATGTTCCTGCCGTTTTGCGAGTGTTGAACCCTAAATCGATTCGTAGGGACGGGTACACCCATACGATTTTCTCCCCTCTCGGTTTATAGATAGGGTGGATAAATTTAAAAGGACTCACTAAAAATGGACTTAGGATTAAAAGACTTACGCTGTTTTATCGCAGGCAGCAGTGGCGGACTCGGCGCAGCCACCGCCCTCCAGCTTGGACTCGAAGGAGCGCGGGTTGCCATCAACGGGCGCAACCCCGAAACGCTTGCCAAAACCGCCTCTTATATTCAAGCCAGCACCAACGCCGAAGTCGTTTCGATGGTCGGGGATGTTGCGCGTCCCGATGATGTCCGTCGGATGTTGGATGACACCGCCAAACAGTTCGGCGGGTTGGATATTCTGGTGACAAATGTGGGTGGGCCGCCTTCCGGCAAATTTGAGGATTTAAAACCCGACGATTGGCAAAAAGCCTTTGATATGATGATTATGAGCGTGGTCAATATGGTACAGGTTGCGCTGCCCATGCTGCGCCTGTCTGACCATGCTGCGATTGTGGCAATTACCTCCATGACCCTCAAACAACCCGTTGAGGGGCTGATGCTCTCCAATTCGGTACGGTTGGCGGTGGCGGGATTGGTCAAAACACTGGCAAACGAACTCGGCCCGGAGGGGATTCGCGTCAATGCGATTTTGCCCGGTTGGACACGCACAGACCGCGTAACCTATCTGCTCAAGCGCCGCGCCGAAACCAGCGAACGCACGATTAAAGAAGTCTTGGATGACAGCACCAAAAATATTCCCCTGCGTCGGATGGGCGAACCGGAGGAATTTGGCAAGGTCGCCGCGTTTATCGCTTCGCCTGCCGCGTCCTATGTGCATGGCGCAATGATTCAGGTCGATGGCGGGGAGATTCGGGGTACGTTGTAACAAATGCGAATGATGCCGTAGGGACGCGATAATGCAGTTAAACTATTAAATATGGATATGGCACGGCGGACGGCATGATGCACATTAACTTTTTAATACGGATACCATTTTGGCGGACGGCACGCTACGCAGATGCCGTCCCTACGGTAGGGACGCGATACATCGCGTCCATTTTATATCCGTCTTATTTTATTAAACTGCATCATTGGTTTGTCTCTCAAATAACACGGATATTTTGGGTGGGCAAGGAGCTGTTTTTTCAGTCGTCTTATGCAGTTTAACAATTTAGCACGGATAGCCAAATGTATGGGCGTGGTCTATGACCCGCCCTCATTCCCTTGCAGGGGTGGGTCACAGACCCACCCGTACACTATCCGTATTAAAAAGTTAATGTGCATTAGACGACTTTGTACTCATAGCGGGGGAATTTATTCCGCCGCAAACCCCGCTAGGATGTCCGATTTAATTGCGAGACGAACCAATGATGCCGTCCGCCTTTTAAGAGCGGGCAAGGCGCACCCCAAAACCGATGTCCCAGCTAATCGGGATGTCCCAGTAACGGATATCGGCACGCAGGAAGTTCACATCGTTGTCGTACCACGAACCGCCCCGCAACCCGCGCATTTCGGTATTATTAATATTAATAATACTTAGATTATCATATTCGTTCAGCATCCACTCCCAAACATTCCCGCTCATGTCTAAAACCCCATAAGGACTCGCTCCGTTAGGGTACTGAGTCACCGGGGTGGTGCCGCTACTTTTTGTCCCCACGCTGCTATTACAGCGCTTGGCATCAAAGCCATTGCCCCACGGATAGGCCCGCCCGTCATCGCCTTGCGCGGCGCGTTGCCACTGCTGTTCGGTTGGCAGCGTCATTTTATCCCCGGTTTTTTCACTTAACCAGCCGCAAAATGCCATTGCTTCGTACCAAGACACCCCAATAATCGGATGGGTCGGCTTGAAAAATCTTTCATAGTCTTTTTCACCCCAAAAACGCGGCAAAGTGATGTTATTTTCTTGTTTCCAGTCCCAGCCCGCCTGTGTCCAAAATTCTTTGACCGCATACCCCTTGTCTTCGATAAACAGCGTGTATTGGGCAACGGTGACAGGGTATTTAGCAATTGCAAAAGTAGGAACATCAAATGTGCCATGCCCCGAAATTTCAACTTTGCCTTCGGGAATCTGTATCCATTCAAATGGCTCAGGCAGTTTAAAAGTGGGTTTTGCTGTTTCTTTCAGAGCGACATTTTTACCTGAGTCTTTTTTGGGCGTGAGAACACTTTTTAGCCGAGTCAAAAAACTCTGAGGCGGTAATTTTCCGCCGCGTACATCCACAAACTGAGTTGTCCCATAACGTGGAAATTCTTCTCCAGCAAGCAAAAGGGGAAAGGGTGGTTTATGGCGTTTTTCGGCATGATGACATTCACGTAGCACCCAATCACTTTCCCACGATTCAGGAGTCATCACAACCAAAAAAGCATCACACTCATCAATCGCCTTAAAAATGACTCGTTCCCATGTTGTGCCATAATCAATCCGTCCATCGTACCAGACGTTGAATCCTGCGTTTTCTAAATACGCCACGAGTTTATCGGTATACTCTTTGTTCTTTTTGCTGTAGCTAATGAAAATATGTGACATCCAGCCCTCACTCGCCACTATAATAGCATGTAAGAAATATTTTTCAAAACCAGCACTTTCTGACTCCCATCCCTGTTACATGACCGATTTGCAAGATTTTCTCAAAATTTTGTGTCAGGATTTTTGTAGAGTGGGGAATAAGTTGTTGCGCCGATAACTGAAAGCGGTAATTTCATGTTTAGTTCACGCCAGTTCATGCCGAAGTTCACACCAAAAAGAACAATAATACTTAACATACTCTTGAAAAATAAATTTTACGTTCGATTTGGCGTGAACTGGTGTGAACCGCACAATTTACGACGACAGAAATTAAAAATGCCCTCTTACATCCATAGAACAATTGTTTTATCGCTGTTTTCTGGTATAATACCTATTCGATTTTTTGTTGGAGTTGATATGGACATCACCTGGTACGGACATAGTTGTTTTCGCATCACCGAACGCGGCAGCGCCACCGTTGTTACCGACCCCTATTCGCCTGAAATTGGCTATGGAGCGCTCAACCTCAAAGCCGATGTTGTGACCATCAGCCACGACTCGCCCGGTCATGCCAATGTGGATGCGGTCAAAAATTGGAAGTTTGCCATCACCAGCCCCGGCGAATATGAAATTGGCGGGGTGTTTATCATCGGTTCGGCGATGTACGATAAAAAAGAGGAAAATCCGCATTACAATGTGATTTACCTGTTCGATTATGGCTCAATTAACGTGGTGCATCTGGGCGATTTGAACCATGTCCCCACCCAATCGGCATTAGAGGCGTTGGGCGAAGTCCATATCCTGCTGATTCCGGTGGGTGGCGGCGGCGGACTCACCGCAAGCCAAGCGGCAGAAGTGGTGGCGATGCTTGAACCCAACATCGTGATTCCGATGCACTATGGCACACCGGACACCTCGCTTGACCTCGCGTCGGTAGAAAAATTCCTCACGGAAATGGGTGTGACCAATAGCGAACCGGTAGATACGCTGAAAGTGAGTGCCAGCGCTTTACCTGAAACGACGCAGGTAGTATTATTAAACTACAAGCTACAGGACGCGAGTTAATGTACAAACTGCTTTTGAGTTGGGATATTAAACCCAACCGCGACCAAGAATATTTTGAATTTATGGTGCGCGAATTTGCCCCCCGGATTACCAGCATGGGGCTAACCCCCACCGAAGCATGGTTTTCGGTTTATGGGGATGTACCGCAAATCACGGTAGAAGGCATCACCGACGATTTTGACACCATGAAAAAAGTGCTGGAAAGCCGCGAGTGGGTTGACCTCAAAACCCGCCTGTTGGGGCTGGTGGACGGCTATCAGCAAAAAGTGGTCGCGGGCAGACCGGATATTCAGATTTAAGTAGGGACAGTATAAGAGACTGTCTGAATATTATATTATCTAGCAAGGGCGGGAATCGGGGCATGTTTGCCTATTTTTAGGAACAAAGTCTCTGATGTAATGCCCCTTGTCCCCGCCCCTACAGGCGAAAATTCCGAATTTCCAGACGCTCTCTAATGCACTTTGACATTTTAATACGGGTATGATGACTCTAACTCCATCAAGGAGGAGAGGCTTTTTTTCTCTCTCCCCTCGCCACTTGTGAGAGAGGGGGACGGGGGTGAGGGGTAAAATTGCTATCCGTATTATTTTGTTAAACTGCATCCATGCTGTCCGCTTATTCATTTCAACGCCTGTCGTAATAATGCAGGCAGGGCTGCCCCCTCTGGCGCGTGCAGGCGTTTAATTCTCCCTACCGCACGGGCAGCCACTTCATCGGGATAGGCCAGCACCTGCGCAGGTTCACCAAAATCTAATTCGCGCATCAAAACCGTCACTTCCTGCCCGTCTTCCTGTACCCCGATGACTTCAGCGCGGGGATACAATTGAAATTTTGACCACAGATAATCCCACGCAGCCCGTCCGGTTAAAATCGCGCCGCGTTCGGTTTCAAACAAGCCCGGCACAATCGCATGGGGCGCATGGAGCATTTCAATCCCATACCGCAGGGTGATGTCGCCTTCTAGGACAATTTCTGAGTCGGCGGGCGGTGAAAGCGGCGCAAGCGAGAGACTTAAAACGCCGTCTTTTTTCCATACCACCCCTTTGAGGGTATCGGCAAAATAATCGGGAATCCGTTCATCCATCAAGATCTATCCCCTCTGCGTGATGACTTCGTGAATTTCCAGCGTCGGACGGCCTAAAAATGTTTCCTGCGGTAGCGTACCAGATTGGGCATGTCCCTGCCGAAATTCCGGCGAATTTGTCCATGCGTCAAAATGCGCCCGCGATTCCCACGTGGTCATCACAATATACGGGTCGCCTTCTTGGGTCGGACGCAGCAATTGAAAGGCAATAAACCCGTCCATTTTTTCCACCAAGGCCGCCCGCGATTTAAACCGTTCTTCAAAAGCTACGGCATAAGCCGGATTTACCGGGATACGATTTGCCACCACAATCATGGTAGATGCTCCAATCTAGGATCTAGCGATTTCAGAAAATCAAGCGCTTCGGCTTGGGTATCGAAAAATTCAGCGGTTTGCTGGTGGGTTTGGCGAATCACGGTGCTGATGAAGTTGTAAAAAGGATTATTGCGATTAAACCGCACCACCCACCCCACATTTCGATGCCGCGCCGTTGCCGCCACCATCGGATGCTGCACCATCTCATTCAATTGAAAATTGACCGTTTCCAACTGTTCCAGATTCAACAGCAGATGAATTTTATGCGGGCTGGATTCTAAAATCTGCCCTACCCGAAAGTTAGCGGAAATGACTTCTTTCAGGGTTAAATCCCCTGTATAGCTGACCTGTAAAATCAAATTCTCGGCATACCAAGCAATTTCATAAGGCATTGCTGTTTTTTGTTCGCCTTTATATAGTTAGCAGTTTGATTTTAGCAGCATTTTGACGGGATAAAATGATGACCGTTTTTCAATATCATCCAGACCTTCTCGCAAAGTACCCGAATCTCGTTGGCGGGGTGATTTTAGGACAAGGCATGACCAACCCTCCGACCTCCGATGCCTTAAAACAGGTATATCTGGCGGAACAACAGGCCGTGATTGAAAAAATCGGCACAACGCCCTTAAGCGAACTGCCGAATTTAGAGGCATGGCGGCGCGTGTTTAGCAGTTTCGGGGTCAAACCGACTCAATATCGCAGCGCGGCGGAATCCTTGCTGCGCCGTTTAACCAAACAGGGCGATATTCCCTCCATTAATACGCTGGTGGACATCGGCAACCTCATCAGTATTCGTTATGGTGTGCCTGTAGCAGTGATGGACACCCAGCAAATGCAAGGCGCAGTCACCGTCCATTTTGCAACAGGGGCCGAAAATTATATTTCGCTTGGCACAGACGCGGAAGAAAATCCGCCCGCAGGCGAAGTCGTTTTCTCCGATGAAAAAGGCATGGTCGTGGCACGGCGCTGGTGCTGGCGACAAAGTGACACCTGTGCAGCGCGGGAATCGACCACCAACGCGATTTTTACGATTGAAGCCCATCATGCCAACGGACGCGCCGATGTCGAAAAAGCGATGCAAGAAATGCTCGAACTTTTGCAAGCCCATGCAGGCGGAACGTATCATGCTCTGGTATTAAATGCTGAAAACTCTTCAATTTAGTTAAATTTGCTATAGTGAACATATTCGTATACACTATTTCAAAAAATTAAGAGGGGGGCAACATGTCTAGGAATTCTATTTTAATAATTGAAGATGATTATGATACGGCACATATGCTACGCTTATATTTAGAATTAGAAGGATACAATATTACCATTTGCTCACGGGGAAAAACGGGGTTACAAGAAGCCCAAAAAACCTATCCTGATTTAATTTTACTCGATATTGCATTACCAGATATTAGCGGATGGGAAGTTTATCGTCGCCTCAAAGGTCAAACAGATGCCTCAATTCTTTTTATTACGAGTTTTCCAGATATTGAAATGCTTGCCAAAGGGCTAGGAATTACGGAAGATGACTACATTACCAAACCGCTAGATTCGACAGATTTAATCCAAAAAATTCGCAACCATCTTCACAAAGAGACTTTCCCTGATTCAAAATATATGCTTCGTTCTTCCACCCCAAAAATTACGATACAAACCCCCTATTTGTCCAATATAGCTCCCCATATTAACGTAAACACTAGCCCAATCTTTGGTTTACCGCCAGAAGATACACAGTATAACTGTGACATTTTCATGGTAATGCCTTTTAGCGATACACTCACCCATGTCTATAGTGATCATATTCGACCACTTGCCCAAGCGCTCGATTTAACAATCAAACGAGGTGATGACTTCTTTTCACAACGCATGATTATAAGCGAGATATGGGGTGCAATCTTTGCGGCTAAGGTAATCATTGCAGATTGTACAGGTCGAAATCCAAACGTATTTTATGAAATGGGTATTGCCCATACATTAGGAAAAAAAATCATTACTATTACTCAAAACAAAGATGATATACCATTCGACTTGCAAAATTACCGTTATATCCCTTACAAAGATCATCCTGATGAATGGGTAAAATTTGAAACGACGCTTCAGCGTGCAATTATTAAGATGCTCGAACGTTGAAAAAAATTAAAAAGTGCAGAACATCAGGCCAAATCCTGATGCTTAACACTATAATCACAACGCTTCCCATGTCACTCTTAAAGGAAAACTATTGGAGGAGATTTCATGGAAAAAATACGTGTCGTGATTATGGGCGCTGCCGGACGCGATTTCCATGTGTTTAATACCTGTTTTCGTCACAATCCGCTTTATGAAGTGGTTGCATTTACCGCCACCCAAATTCCCGATATTGACGGGCGCATGTATCCCCCTGAATTAGCGGGCGAACTCTATCCCCAAGGGGTGCCGATTTATGCGGAAAACGACCTGAACACACTCATTCAAAAATATGAGATTGATCAGGTCGTTTTTGCGTATTCGGATGTTTCGCATGAAACGGTGATGCACAAGGCCAGCAAGGTACTCGCGGCGGGCGCAGATTATATGCTCATCGGGACACGCCGCACCCAATTAGCAAGCAGCAAACCAGTGGTCGCTGTCACCGCCGTGCGGACAGGCTGCGGCAAAAGCCAGACCACCCGCCGCGTTTCGCATATTTTGCGCGATCATGGTTACAAAGTGGTGGTAGTACGTCACCCCATGCCCTACGGCAATCTGGCGGAACAGGCGGTGCAGCGTTTTGAAACCTATGCCGATTTAGCCCACCACAAAGTCACCATCGAAGAGCGCGAAGAATATGAACCCCATCTGGATAACGGCGTGGTGGTGTATGCGGGCGTAGATTATGAAGCAATTTTGCGCGAAGCCGAAAAAGAAGCCGATGTCGTGTTGTGGGACGGTGGCAACAACGATATGTCGTTTTTCAAGCCCACAGTGAATATTCTGGTAGCTGACCCGCACCGTGTCGGGCATGAAATGACCTATCATCCCGGCGAAACCAATCTGCATCTAGCCGATGTGGTGGTCATCAACAAGGTAGACAGCGCTCACCCTGAAGATGTCTTGAAATTGCGCGACAATATCCGCGCCTATCGTCCTGAGATGCCAATGATTGAAGCCGCCTCACCTTTGATGGTCGAACATGGAGAAGCCATTCGCGGTAAACGGGTCTTGGTGGTGGAAGACGGCCCCACCCTCACCCACGGCGGGATGACTTTTGGGGCGGGCGTGGTCGCTGCCAAGCGCTATGGTGCCGCCGAATTGATTGACCCGCGCCCCTTCGCCAAAGGCTCAATCCGCAACACTTTTAAAAATTATCCCCACATGACCCAGATTCTCCCCGCGATGGGATACGGTCAAAGCCAGCAGGCGGATTTAGAAGCCACGATTAACGCTTCGGACGCGGATCTGGTGGTGATTGCCACACCCATTGATCTCGCCCGTTTAATTCACATCCGTAAACCCACCCTGCGCGTCCGCTATGAATTACAGGAAATCGGACAACCCGATTTAGAGGGCATTTTGTTACCTGCTCTGGAAAAAGAACTGCTCATTCCAGCCTAGCTCATGCCTATGCTTTTCGATGGGAGAGCGTGCCAAAAGACACGCTCTTTTTTTAACTTACACAGGTTTCCGCACTTGAACTTTTGCACCCGATTTCGGATACACAAAGCCGTTGGCATCACCCTGCAACTGCCAATCACCCGCGTTCACCAGATTCACCCAGAAATCGCCACGGGGTTTTAAACCGGGCAAATTATCCCGTTCGGCCTGTGCATAATGCGATTCACGGCGCAGTTCAGCAACTCTGGTAATCAACTGCTGTTCGGTAATGCCATTGTCGCCCGGACGCGAATTGGACGGCACCCCCAGCGATTCTTCTGCCCGCCGCACAAAACTATGATTCACCCCAAAATTAATCCCCATGTCGAACAACAGGGCATAGGTCAAGGGCAAACGCAAATTACCGCGTCGCTGAATATAATTTTTAAGCACCACATCCCAGTAATCTTCCTGCGCTACGCCATATTGGGCATCTTGCATGATGGTTTCTTCGGCAGCCGCTTTGAGGAGTTGCTTCAACCGTTCATCATTCCGCAAATCAGCATCCTTATTTTGAATGCGGGTGCGATATTCGCTGCGAAGGGTGCTGGCGGTGCCACTGGTGGAGGCAGAAAAATAGCGTTCCATCACCCGCCCCATTGAGCCAGAACTCAGCGTAAATTGCATAATTCCATAGCTGATGATGCCTTTATCATAATTATTATAGGAGCCGAATCCCCCGCCCTCAAACGCACGGGTAATCGCCAACGATGCCCGATACACCCGTTCATAATCGTTCGGGTCGAGGTCAACATTTTCGGGAAGTTTACGGGCGGGTGCGCTGGCAGCCGGCGGGGCGGTAGGAATAGTTTTGGGAGGTTCGCGCATGGCTACCGTTTCGGCAGGACGCGGCGGCGTGCCAATCCCAATCCATGTCATCCAGATTTGTGACCCATCCAGTGTGCGTTCGGGAATCCACAACGCGTCGTCGCCTTCCACCTTGTGCCAGATCCAGCTTTCATTTTCGACAGGCGACCCACCGATTCGCACTTCGATATTGGCCCCGACTTTGCCGATGAAATTCGCCGCAAAACTGGGGTTATCGCGGACTTCAATTTCTCGAAGGGTTTTAAACATGCTGACCATTCTCCCCATCTCATTTTTTCTCATCATTATATAGGCTACCGCCGAAAACAAAAAACTGGCGCATCGTATACGCCAGTTTTAATTTTTTCAAAGCCCCTCTCTCATTTTGGGAGAGGGGTCGGGGGTGAGGGTTATTGGGGTGTCAACACACCATTAATCACATGAATCAGCCCGTTGTCCGCATACACATCGGCAGTGGTAACGGTGATTTCAGGGTCGCCATTCAGGAAAACGCTCGCACCATCTTCGGTAGCGGAAATGGGCAGCGGAATTCCCGCCAAAGTCACAATGCTCACGGTGCCTTCTTCGCTCATTTCCAGCAGACCAATGATGCCGGTTGAGGTGAACGCGCCGGGCAGCACATGGTAGGCCAGCACGCCATTGATGAGGGCGGTATTGGCGAACAGGGTTTCGGCATCCAGACCGAGCGCAGCCAGCACTGCCGCGAAGGATTCATCGGTGGGGGCAAACACGGTGTAGGGCAAGTCGCTGCCGAGCGCCGCGACAAAGGAGGGGTCAGCCGCAGTTACCGCACCCACCAAGGAGGTAAATTCGGGGGTTTCGGCGGTGGTCATTGCCACGGCGGTATCGAGAATGGTTCCCATCGTTTCGGGGGTTTCCATCATCATCATTTCGTTAACCGCTTCCATATCAGGCAGCAACACCGCGTCAATCACATGAATCACGCCGTTGGTCGCCATCACATCGGCAGTCACCACATTGGATTCATTGACCATCACGCCTTCATCACTGGCGGTGATGAGCAGAGGTGAGTCAGGCAGGACGGTACCAACATACGCACCATTCGCCGCAACCACTGCTTCGGCGGGCAACGCCATCGGCACAACATGGTAAGCCAGCAGCACATTCAACAGCAGGGGGTCAGCCAACACATCTTCGGCAGTCATACCCAGCGCTTCCAACGCCGCCGCAAACGCTGCATCGGTGGGGGCAAACACGGTCACACTGGCTTCGGGGCTGGAGAGCAGTTCCAAGACCGCCGGATCAGCCGCCGCCACCGCCGCCAACAACACGGTAAATTCGGCGGGATCGCCTGCGGCAGAAGCAGTCACAATTTCAGCAATGGTTTGGGTGGGTTCTTCTTGGGCGGTGACGGGGAGCGCCATGCCAAGCACAACAACAAGCAGGGTCAGAACGACGACGAACTTACGCATGTGTTTTAATTTTCCTTTGTGTATGAGCGAAAAAATTACTTCCTTTAGAGTGTATCACGTTTGTCCAACTTTTGCATAGAGGCAAAATGAGAGGAAAATGAGAAACATTTCTTTTTGACGGTTTTCTCTGACGCGCTATAATTTCCGTCAAGCCTAAAAGTTGGTGGGTTCTTAAAAAATGCCGCAAATTTTTATCTCCTATCGCCGTGCCGATAGCCAAGCGCGAACTGAACAAATTTACTTACGCCTGATTCAAGAATTTGGCGAAGAAAATGTCTTTCTGGATGTTGAACCGGGCAATATCCCCGAAGGTGAAGATTTTCGCCGGGTGCTGCGCGATGCCGTTCAGCGCTGTGACATCCTTTTGGTCATCATTGGCGACCGCTGGGTGGATATTCGAGATTCTAAAAATCCAGACAAACGCCGTTTGGATAACCAAAACGATTTTGTCCGCATTGAAGTTGAGGCGGGGTTAAATAGTAATCTCATTCGTACCATTCCGGTGCTAATCGACCAAACCTCGCCCGTAGAAGCGGAACTCCTGCCCGAAACCCTGCAAGAATTGGCCTATAAACAAGCGGTGCGGGTGCGCGGTTTGCCCGATTTTCACAGTGACATGGGACGCTTGATTGCTGCCATCAATCGAGGCAAGACAGCAGTAATGCCAACTGCCCCTATTGCCTCAATTCCCTATCGCAAGGGGCGCGAACTGCCGAACAACCCGAACGCTCGCAAACGGGATTTTCCCCTGTGGAGCATCGCGGCGGGGATTGCGCTCATCGGAGTCCTTGTCTTTGCGGTCTACATGCTGGCGATTCGGGAGTCGGATGGGAATGACAAAATCACCCCCACCAGCAATGCAGAAGTCAATCAACCCACCGAGGATGTGACGGAAGTGGTGATTGCACCAACCGAAACAGCATCCCCGACCCGCCGTCCGACCAACACCCAGCCACCGACGGCCACCTTCTCAGAAACCGAAGTCGAAGGTACGATTCAGGGTGAAATGCTGCAAGTTCAAACCGAAGCCGCCCAAACCGCCCAAGCCCAAGAAACGGCCACGGCTGGCATGGCAACAGGTTTTGCCCAACAAACCCGCTATGCACAGGAAACAGCATTTGCGTATGCAACGGAAACCGCCACATTATTTACCTTGACCCCGACCATCGATACCCGCAAAACTGCCGAAGCAAGAATTACCGAAACCCAAATTGCTGCGAACCAAACAGCAACAGCGACCCTATGGACAAATACGCCTACATCAACTTTTACACCGTCAATCACACCTAGTTCAACAAACACCCCAACTTTTACCCCAACACCAACGCCGACTTTGACTCCGACCCTAACGGAGCGCGAAAAAGCCATCCTGCTGGCAGAAGGGGGTGTTGCTTCTAATACGGATTGGACACCCTACGGCGAACCAGATGCAAAAGGCGTGAGGATGATGCTTGTGCCAAAGGGGAGTTTCATAATGGGGAGTGAGGATGGCGCGAGCGATGAACAACCCGCCCATCGACAGGAGTTCGATGAACCCTTCTGGATTGACCAAACTGAAGTCACCCGCGCCGATTATCAAGCCTGTGTGGAGGCGGGTGTCTGTGAAGAAAAAGCGACAAATCGATATTCTGACCGTGAGACACAACCCGTAAATTATATCTCATGGTCTCAGGCCCGCGGCTATTGTGAATGGCGCGGCGGACGCTTGCCCACCGAACGCGAATGGGAATATGCGGCGCGTGGCCCGGAGAGTTGGGTGTATCCGTGGGGGAATGAATTTGTGGCAGACAGCGTGGTTTTCGGGGATAATTCCAATAATGAAACATCGGATGTTGGCAGCCGTCCCGGTGGCGCGTCGTGGGTGGGTGCGTTAGACTTAAGCGGCAATTTATGGGAATGGGTCAGCACAATATATACTGAGCCATATCCTTATTCAGAGGATTGGGAGAGTAATACGGATACGAATAGAGTGCGCGGGTTGCGTGGCGGCTCGTTCTTCGACGTTACGACTTACTTGCGTTCTGCCTATCGCAACTGGGACTACCCTATTTATGGGCTCAGCAACAGGGGTTTTCGCTGCGCCCGTTCTTAAATCTTTTGAATTCTGTTCTTTGAACAACGGACGCGACTCGTAGAGATCGCGTCCCTACAGGGTGCGCGATATTTCATTTGTAGGGACGGGATACATCCCGTCCGCCAAAATGGTATCCGTATTTAATAATTAAACTGCATCATCCCGTCCGCCGATTCTATGCAAAACGATAGGGTGGGGTGTGGATGGGTTCGGCAACGGAC
>CAZXCU010000001.1:1123559-1136588 GCA_964639245.1 uncultured Anaerolineae bacterium | reverse complement strand
ACAGAGACCATTTTACCCTCTCATTCCGGCAAAAGTGCATAACACCCTCTAGGCGGGTTTTCTGACTTGATGTTAAAAGTCATCATCATATGATAATTTTAATTTATCCCAACTCAAAACAAGAGTCAAGCATTTTGTAGTAAAATTGCAAATATGAATAAAACTGCTCTTAAAATTGGGGAACGCATCAAGGCAAGACGGGCTGATTTAGGCATCAGTCAACGCGGTTTGGCAGAGAAGGCAGACATTTTTCAATCCCAAATTTCACGCTACGAAAAAGGGGAAGCCGAGCCGACTGCCACAGTTTTGATGTTGCTTGCCCAAGCACTCGAAACCTCAGCCGATTGGCTGCTTGGTCTCTCCGAGATTGAGTCCTTTCAAACAGAGGGCGATTTGAATTCGCTTGAACGCCAAGCGTTGACTTTATTCCGCAATAACCCCCCCGAACGGCAACTGGCAGTGATTGAAATTCTGCGGTTAGTCTAAATTACCCTTAATTTCATTCTTCTTTTTTGTTTTCAATAGTGTAGAAGTTATCTTTTTCTGGGTCATAGTTGAAAAATATAGCAAAACCTTCTCTATTTAATATCGGCTTTCCGCTAAGCCTGAATTCAATAAGCTGAGAAAAACTCCCGGCAATGAGACGTATACCTGGGTCTGGTTCCCAATAGCAATAGACTGGAGGGTCATCAAGACAATCCTTTGTCCTAAAGAAATACCATACATAGCCATCATGACAGTAGAATACAAAGGTATCACTGGGTACTGTTATCCCAATTCTTTTTAATTCATATATTAATACATCCTTATAATCTCCTTCACGTAACATAGCGCAACTACACGAATCACCTAATATAGAATCACATCTATCTCCAAAAGCAAGCATAAACTTTCTGTAAGCTTCGGGAAGACAGGCCACATTTTGCTCTGCAATCGCGTAAGTTAATACATCTTCCGTACAACCATATGAAAAGTAGTGCTTGCGTAACTTCTTCAACACCTCATCAATCATTGAATTCGAATCCTATTGAATTATTCGTGTATCATGTACGGCTGATTTGGTGGTCTGCCAAAGTAAACATCCATATAGACTTCATAGCCTTCTTTTTCTAATTTATCAACAAAGTTGCCAATTACACCATTTCTCCCTGTTAATATTGTATCTTTAGCTCCCAAACTTCCCCCACAGGAATTACAAGGATACCTTTCGGTGAATAATTCAACCTCTATTTTTGATCCTTTTGGGGGTGGGTTAACATTAAGCACCTCATTTAAGATTTCATCCAAAATCTTAATCTCACTATCGGTTTCTCTTCCTACTTCGCTGGCATTTAAGTACCCATAACGTTGAGCGACTCTTGACAAAAGTTTTTCGCTTACAAAACGCTGAAGAGATGTATCGCTACCACTAATGCCAAAAATTACCTCAGGGTAGTAGCCGCCATTAATTTTGAAACGCCCAACTCCTATATTACGTTTTGTCATACTCAGCCCGTCTAATCTGTGGGCTACATTTCTAACAAAATCCGTGATTTGGCGACCAAAATGTCCTCCTCCAGCAAGCTTTACTGTGATATTTTTCCCTATCGGAGGGGCATCTGGCAAATAGGCACAAGCTGGCCCCATATCCGCATCAGTAGATACCTCAACAACCAAACATGCCGCGTTTGGTGTGAAAGGCAACCATTTAAGAATGAAATAAAAATTTCTAGTGTACAAGGAGGTTAGATGCTGTCCCATAGAGGTAAGGACTGCCTGAACCTTACTAGAAATATTATCAATTAATTTTCCATAATCGAAGAAAAAGAGACCGGTTGGGTCATAGCCATTGGTGGGGCTATTTTTCGCGTAAGCGTAGCGGTTGAGTTCAATCGGGTTCTGGTAGTTGTAGGCATAGGTATCGCGGGAGAGGAATCGCCCGTGGGAGGGGTCGTAGTAGCGCGCTCGCATACTGTAGAGTCCAGTGGCGGGGTCGAATTGCTGTCCGGCAAAACGGTAGGCGTTGTCGGTGGGGGTGCTGCTGCTGGCTCGCAATTCCCCGAAGGCATCGTAATCGTAGGTGTCGGTGACAATGCCGTTTTCATCCATCAAAGCGCGGACGTTGTGCTGCCCATCGGAAAGATAATAATGGGTGTTCGCGCCGCGTTTCTGGGATAACAACTGCCCGTTGGCAAGCGTGTAGGTCGCCTCAAGCTGCGGGGTGGGGGTGCTGTTGTCATATTCGGCAATGACATCGCCATAGGGGGAGGTGATGTCCCAGAGATAATTCGTGGTGTCGCCGCCGACGGTGGCTTGGGTACGCCGTCCGTTGTGGTCGTATTGGTAGGTGGAGGTTACGCCATTGGTAACGGCGCTGGTCAGACGGTCACGGGCATCGTAGCCGTAAAGGGTTTGACCGTCGGTGGAATGGCTGATTTCGGCTAAATTGCCACGGTCATCATAGGTGTAGGTGGCGGTGGAGCCATCGCCGTAAATCGCGCCGGTGAGCTGGTCACGGGTGTTGTACTCGTAATCGGCTTGGAGAATGTGGTCGCCGGGTTGGAGGTTTTCAACGGCTGTCCACCCCCGTTCAAGGGTGTAGAAGGGGTGGTCGTGGGTGGTTTCAATGACTTCGCCGTCAATCGTCAGGAAGGTGACGGAATCGGTGTGTTCGCCTGTTTCGTAAGTGGCTAAATATAATTAATTTTTAAGCTCTTTAACAGTTATTTAGCTTTTAATCTTTTAATTGCCTCCTTTGCCTCATATGCTACTGGTACTCCATCATGATTTGTTTCGTAGTCATTTTCTGCTGACCATTCGAGGGCTGGTAGGGCTTGTTTGTCACCAATAGCTCCTAATGTGATTGCCACCATTAATCGAATACCAGGTTCAGGGTCTTCCTTTAACATTTTCACTAAAGTTGATACCACTTGTTCTGTGCCATACTCCTCTAAAAGTTTAACCACCCTAAATCGCTTGTCTGAATCATTCACTTGCAATGCCTCTACCAAAAAGGTATTTGCTTTGATACGGTCAAGTTGGCAAAGTGTTCTGATAGCTACTATCCACTCTAACCTTCCAATCGTCGGATTATTCATGTAATTTATAAGATAATCAAACAGCATTTGATTATCAAACTGTAGCAATTGCCCACTAATCACTTTGGTAGATACGAAATTTTTTACCCCCTCTCTAATCGTGGCTTCAATTTCATCTATCAACTTATTTATGCTCCTTAATTTTTTTTATTATATACAATTTGAACACCACGCTCTGGCGTAAAAAAGGATTGGCAACTTGGACATGGAGAGCCAGATACACCTATTATATCCACACCGCCTTTGCTGCTAAAGTAATGGTATAAATATTGTTCAGCATGGTCATTTGTCAGCGAAGAAGGCGGACGTTCCTTTGGTAACTTCGGATTTACACTATATTCGTTATCTAAATAATTAAATCCCTTATTATCCGCCCATTTTTTTACATCTGCCCTAATTGCATTACTCGCTCCACCATTTGTTGTAACATAAATTTCACCATTAAATTCAGTCACAGCACTGGTATGTGTCCAAAAGGCTTGTTCGTGAGCCTCATCAGCAAGATTCGCTAAATTTTCACCTTCTGGAGTGATAGGCATGTCAGAAGGCCAAGAACAAGTTGCATTATGCACCAGCCATTGACCTTCGCCGACGAAGAAGGTATGGGCGGTGTCCACGCTGAGGTTGAACATCGGCTGGCTGAGCATCGTGGCGCTGACGGCTTCGACCACGCCGTATGTGCCATCGGATTGGAGGATGTGGTCGCCGGGTTGGAGGTTTTCAACGGCTGTCCACCCCCGTTCAAGGGTGTAGAAGGGGTGGTCGTGGGTGGTTTCAATGACTTCGCCGTCAATCGTCAGGAAGGTGACGGAATCGGTGTGTTCGCCGGTTCCGCCTCTTTAGAACCCGCCCCTACAGGCGAAAATTCCGAATTTTCAGACTTTTAAGTCAACCATTCCCGCCATGACCACATCAGCCGATGCAGCAGCCAGCGCCGCGCCCGTCGCACTCCGGTCATATTGCGATAGGAATAGGGTGCGCTGTACAAGCCCTTCACGGTGCTTTTTTCAACCGGAATATTTTTTTCGGGTTCACGGACACGGGCATGAAAAAGCGCTTTAAGCCGTTTCTGATTATGCCCTAGCAAACTCGACCACGGTTCGAGTGCCGGGGGTGGGTCGTTATGCACGGTCAGCAGCACATCAAACCCGGCTAAATCAAGCGCTTTTTCGATGCTAGCAACGGTCATCCAGAAAACCAAGCGGCGGTCTAGGCTGCCAATCCCCAGTGCATAATCCCGCGTGACATATTCCAATGCCCGTCCTTCAAACGGCACGCCATCCAAAGTAACCTGTGTTAAATCGCTGAGGTGGTCAATCTGGCTACGTTCCGCACCCTCAAAAGTGAGCGGGGCAATTTGCGTTTCCATGAGCAAATCGCCCTTGCAGATATTCCGTACCCGCTTGAGATGATTAAACGGATTTTCTAAGTGATACAATAACCCGAAATGCAATACCACATCATATTTTTTTAAGCCGACTTCATCAATCGCCCGCACATCATAATTTTCAAAACGGGTTTTATCCGCTACGCCCAAGTGCGCGGCGGCCTGCTGTGCCATTTCTAGCAGTTCGGGGCGGCCTTCTACCCCCAGCGCTTCTTTTGCCCCATGCAGCGCCACTGTATAGGCTTCAAAGCCATCTGCACAACCCAAATCAATGAAGGTTTTATCCTGAATCCCGGTTAAATGCTCAATAATCGCGGTGCGGTAGGTGGTGTCGGCGCGTTCTTCGCCATTGATATTAAAAGTCCGTGGTTGAAAAGTCATGTGGTTGTCCTTAAACGGCGGGGTAGTGTATCAAGTTTTGCGGCGGGATTCTAGTTGTTTGAGTCCTTCCTCAAGGGTGGTGGGGGCAGGCAAAAGCGGTAAGGGGGCTTGTTCCAAATCTTGCCCTTGTTGGACGGCTTCTAGGATGGTGAGCATCCGATTCACAATGCGGAGTTGGTCAGCTTCGCTGTAGCGATTAAACCGTAGGGGTAATTGAGCGTAATCGACTTGTTCTAAGCCATATACCATTTCTTCAAATTGTTTTTGATAGGGTTTATCAAAATCGAAGGCCAGCACTTCTGCCCCACTTAAAGGAATATTCACGGTGGGAATGGGATCATCCGCATCAAACTCATTAATAGACACCCGCCCTTCGACTTCAGGCTCAATGAGAACGATGCGATAGGGATGTGAATTTCGCTGTTTACTGCTGTAATCTGGCAAATTTTCAAAGGCAGGACGATATTCATGTAAAAAATCAATTTCAACAAAAATAATGCCGCTATCAATGATGTCTTGCCGTTTGTCTATATAATCCCGTCGGTCTTGACCGCCTAATTTATTAGAGGGTGAGAGCAATTCTATCCAGACAATGGGTCGTTGCTCTTGTTGACGTTTATAAATAGCCACCGCTTGATATGGTTTTTTAAGGCTGGCTTTTTCGGGTAAAAATTCAATTTTAGGCATGACTAATCCCGTTAGGTGGGGTGTGCGTTCCCTCTGCTGCATGTAACGGGACGGTGTAACGTCATAAATGGTCATATCAGATTCGTGGCGTTTTAGCTCATCATCTTCCAATTCACTGACACGCCGTATCTGGATTGCATCCTCAAATTTCACCGTATAGCCGATGGGAACCAAAATGGGACGCAGCGCAATAATTAACTGATTAATATAGGGATTATGAAAATTCCCCCATTCTCTTTCCGCCTGCCAAAAACTGTGCAAGTGAGGGTTGATACCACGATATTGATTTTTGATGCTGCGAATGGGCATGGCACGCTCCTTTTGCTTGTATTATAGCGAAAAAAAGAGGCGCTCTTGCGAACGCCCCTGTTTTAGAAATTTCAGAAGTGCTTACGAGTCTGCACAGAGTGGTGCTTCGGTATCGCCTGCACCGACATTGGCTGTATTTGTGCCTGTGTTGGTGCCGTTCGTTCCCTGATGCCCCACGCAGTAAACATCGTTGGCGGTGTCGGTGGAATTCAACTGGTTGTCGCCCGTATCATTCCCGGCAGCCGCGCCCGCATTGGTATTCCCGGTGTAGAGTTGGTCAATCTGGTTCGTCAGGTCAATAATAACATCGTTGCCAGTATCGTCACCGCTACCGCCCGTGTTGTTATTGCCCGCCACAACCACGTTACCATTGTTCCCTGCGCCAACATTTTCGTTGAGGGTGATGGTATCATTGCCGGTGTCGCTGCACGTACCTGCCGTACAACCCACCGTCTGATTGACGTTCCCACCAAAGATGGTATCGCTTACGCCGTTGTTGTCGGTGATGGTGTCGTTGCCAGCGTCTGTTCCCAGACCGCCCGCATTGTTGTTCCCACCCGCAACGGTGTTGCCAGCTGTGCCATCGAGATTGAGGGTAATGGTATCACCGCCCGTATTGTTGCCTGTACCCGCGATATTATTGTTCCCACCAAAGATGGTGTCCGCGTTGGCGTTGGTGTCGGTGATGGTGTCGCCCGCATCATCGCAGGTCAGCCCAATGCCGCAAACGGCACTGTTGTTGGTATTCCCACCGTAGATGGTATTCCCGGTTGTACCGACAATCGTGTTGTTGATGACATCGCTGCCATCATCGCCCGTACCCGCGCCGGAGTTGATATTCCCACCGGAGACGGTATTGCCACCGGAATTGAGGGTAATCTGGTCGCCCACATCATCGCCATCGCCAAGCGTGTTGTTGTTCCCACCTGCAATGGTGTTGTTGTCGCCCAAGACACCGAGCGTATCCGCGCCGTCGTTACATGCGCCACCGGTACACAGACCACTGTTATTCGCGTTACCGCCATAAACATTGTTGCTGCCTGCAACTATATTAAAGCTGTCGCCGCCGTCTGTCCCTGTGCCAGCGCCCGTGTTCAAGTTACCGCCGTAAATACCCGTGTTGTTCGAGCCAACCACGTCAATCGTATCGCCAGCATCGTTCCCAACGCCATTGGTGTTGTTGTTCCCACCATAGATGGCATCGTTTGCGCCGGAGACATCGGTGATATTGTCCGCACCGTCGGAACAGGCCGCGCCTGTACAAATCCCTGCCCCACTGGCGTTGGTATTCCCACCATAGATGGTGGTGTTGCCCGCGCCACTGTTCAGGATGGTATCGCCCGCGTCTGTACCCGCCCCGCCGACGTTGTTGTTCCCGCCTGCGACGGTGTTATTGGTGCTGGCATTGCTGATGAGAATGTTGTCATCCGCGTCGTTGTTGCCAGTTCCAGCGAGGTTGTTGTTCCCACCATAGACGGTATTGCCGTTGGCATTATCAACGGTAATCTGGTCGCCCAGATCGGTGTTGCCTGTTCCGCCCAGATTGTTGTTCCCGCCGTAGATGGTGTTGTTGTTGCTTTCGCTCACAACAATATTGTCCGCACCACCATCGCCGGAAGCCGCCCCTGCATTGGAGTTATCGCCGTAAACAGTGTTGCCGTTGCCAGACACATTGCTCAAGGTCACAGCGTCACCCAGATCATTGCCCGTCCCACCAACATTGTTGTTCCCGCCGTAAATAACATCGGCAGCGCTACTGGTGTCGGAAATGGTGTCCGTACCGTCGTTCCCGGTTGTTCCGGCGGCGTTTTGATTCCCACCGTAGACCGTGCGTCCGGCTGTGCCATTGGTGAAGCTAATCGTATCGTTGCCGTCTGCGCCAGAAGTGGATGTGTTGCGATTCCCACCGTAAATGGTGTCACCGCCGCTGGTGCCGCTGTCGGTAATGGTGTCGTTGCCGTCCACCACCCCTTCATTGTTCGACCCACCGAACACGGTATCCACGCCTTCTTGACCGTCAAGCGTATCATCGCCCGCACCACCATACATGGTATCGTTGCCCGCGCCACCCGTCAGATTGTCGGTTCCGGCACGGCCTTCCAGCGTATCGTTCCCGCCGTTGCCTTCAATGGTGTTGGCATCCGCGCTCCCGATGAGCGTATCGTCAAAATTGCTGCCGACAATATTTTCAAGCCCACTCAGGGTATCGTTGCCGATGCTCGTCCCTGTGGCGGTGTTGGTGGTCAAGTTGATGTTGACCCCCGCCGTGGCGGTGCTTTCATCAATCGTATCCACACCCGCGCCACCGGTCAGGGTATCGTCACCCCCACTGCCGCGCACGAGGTCATTACCGCCGCTTGCATCAATGTTGTTGGCGAGATTGTTGCCCAGAATGGTGTCGCTTTGCTGCGTCCCGATGACATTTTTGACATTAAAGCCCGCCGTCAATTTCAGACGGAAGTTGCTCAATGCACCAAAAATTGCCTGCTGGTCGGTGGTGTTCGCCAAGTCCACATTCACGTTGTGCGGAATGGTTGCACTGGAGAAATCGAGCGTCGAATTGACCGCCGCGCCTTCGCTGACCAGAATTTCCACCCCGTGGAAGGGTGCAGCCACATCAGGATTGGCAAAGGTGCTGTTGAAGAAGCGGAAGGTCACGTTGCCTGTGGTCGCCCGTGCATCCAGCGTATAGAACTCGTTAATCTGGTCGAGGTAGATGTCAAAGAAGCTGTTGACATTGCCCGGCGCAGTGCCGTAGTCCTCAAAATTCCGCAGTTCATCGGAGAAACCGAAGCCATCATCCACGGTGACGTTGTTGTCAATCGTGAAGGTCACGTTGTTACCACTGTACAAATACGCATCCCCGACGGCGGTGTTCCCACCTGCATCCAAAATGCGGCCTGCGGTGTCGGAGAAGTCAAAAACATCATCGCCTGTGCTGGTGGTGATATTTTCAAAGTTCTGGAGCGTATCGGTGGTGGTCGTCGCCGTGTCTTCAATCGTGTAGTTGGAGAGCGCCCCCGTCACAAAGGTATCGGCGGTTCCCGTGTAGGTATAGCTGTCGGTGTCGGCGTTCACGCCTGTCCCATCGGCGTTAAATGTCCGTCCGGCAATCGTGGCCGCGCTAAAGGTATCGTTGCCCGAACCCGTGGTGACATTTTCTACGCTGTTGAGGGTATCCGTAGAGAAATTGCCCAAAGCACCGATTTCGCTGACCGTGCCATTGTTGGTGGCGTTCAGCGTCACGGCAAGGTTGTAGGGCGTGTCGTATGCCCCGCCTAATGGCGATGCACCCACTGGAGCCGCCGCAATATAGCTGTCTGTACCAGCCCCACCATTGACGGTGTTGATGCTGGTGTCATTGACAAAAATATTGTCGTTGCCCGCCGTGCCTGTGATATTGACAAATTCAACATCGTTGTAGTTGTCCGTGCCAGTGCTTGTGCCGGTCAGGTCATCCACCACCACGTTCGCGCCCGTGCGGGAAATTTCTACGTCGTCCGTGGCTGCCATCGTAATGTTGGCAACATCCGTCCCTGTACCCGCATTCACCACGTTGTTGTTGGCATCGGTCATGTTAAAGCGATCATTGCCGCTGCCCGTGGTGAAGTTTTCAAAGCCCGTGAAGTTGTCTGTACCCGCGCCAATTTGAATGGTGCCGTTCCCGCCCACGCTGTTGACGGTGACATTGGCTGTTCCCGTGTAAACATGGGTATCCGTCCCTGCCAGCGCCACGAGATTACGTCCCTGCGCGTCTAACAGGTTGAAGGTGTCGTTGCCTGTTCCGGTGGTCACATTTTCGATGCTGTCTACGGTGTCTGTTCCCGTATCTGCGCCCGCAATGGTGCCATCGTTGTTGGTATCGAGGGTGACGGTAATTGCGTTAGTTGCACCTGTGGCAATGTAGGTATCCGAACCGCCCAAGCCTGTAATGGTCTGGCTGGTGTTGTCGGAAATATTGAAGGTTTCCGCGCCGGCTGTCCCGGTAATGTCCACCCGGTTGATGCTGGTCAGGGTGTCATTTGTCACCGCCACGCCATCCCCGGAGGCCGTTCCGTTACCTGCCGCCATGACCAGAACCACATTGTTGGTCGGGGCAGCGCTGTCCACGAAAATATGCAGCAGATTCGTGCCTGCACCACCGTCAATGACGTTATCGCCACTGTCCGTAATGGCAATGTTATCATCGCCCACGCCGGAGCTAATCGTCCCATAGGAGAAGCCCGCTGTGCTGGTCAACAGAGTAATCGTGTCGTTCCCACCTGCCGTGGCGATATTTTCAAAGCCCGTCAGCGTGTCCGTCCCGATGTTCGTTCCGGTGGCTGTGCCTGTCCCATTGTTGAGGTTCACGGTCACATTGGCTGCGCCGCTTGCCGTGTTGACGGTGTAGGAGTCGATCCCGGCACCCGCATTGAAATTATTCGCCACACCAAAGGTATCGGTGGTGTCTACACTATCTGTCCCTGCGGCAGTGGTGAAGTTTTCAATATCATTGAAGTTGGCGGTATTTGTGCCGTCAAAAATCGTCCCATTGCTGGTGGTGGCACTGGTCGTGGTATGGGTAATCGCAATATTCGACCCGCCGAGGAACTCGAACAAGTCGGTATTGCCGTTGCCATCAATTGCACCGCCGTTGGGAATCGAGTCGAAGCGGAAAATATCCGCGCCCGCGCCCGTGATGAAAATTTCAAATCCGGTCAGCGTATCTGACCCCACCGGAGCGCCGGAAGCCGTGCCAGTTCCACCCGTCACGTTAATCGTGATGTTGTCCGTGCCGGCGGTAGCAAAACTGCTGGCATCGTAGGTATCCAGCAAACCACCCGCCGCATCTAGCAGGTTGTTGGCAGCGTCATCAATGATGAAGGTGTCATTCCCGCCCGCGCTGGTGAAATTTTCAAAATTGGCAAGGTTGTCGCTGTTTGCGCCTTCGGTGACCGTGCCTGTCCCATTCACAATATTGAACGTGACCGCGTTGGCCCCGTCATATTGGAACAAGTCGCCCGCCGCCGTGTTCCCGCCCGCGTCGAGTGTTCTGTCGGTGGGCAGGATGGTGTCAAACAGGAAGGTGTCGTTGCCATTGCTGGTCGTGATGTTGGCAATGTCAATCAGCGTATCCGTGCCAAAGCCCGCGCCCGTAATGGTTACGGTTTCACCCGGTGGCGGATTGATCTGGTCAACGGTGAGATTGTTGCTGAGGGCTGGAATCGCGTAGCTGTCCGTCCCGCCACCACCGGTAATCGTGTTACTGCTGGTGTCATTGACTGTGAAACTGTCGTTGCCTGCCGACCCGATAATATTGATATTTTCAATATTATTCAGGGTGTCGTTGCCAATCCCAGCGCCATTGACGGTTGCTGCGGTGGGGCTGGTACGGTTAATCGTTACCGCGCCGCTTGTCCCGACCATCGTCCCGTTGTAGGTGTCGTTGGTGTTGCCGCCGCCATCAAAGGTGTTGTTGTTGGCATCGGAAATGTTAAACGTATCATTCCCCGCGCCTGTGCTGACATTTTCGATGCTCGTGAGGGTGTCTGTCCCCACGTCCGCACCGGCAGCCGTCCCATTGCCGTTGTTCATATTCACGGCGGTATCAGCATTGTTGCCCGTCACAATTGCGTAGGTGTCTGTTCCGCCCAAGCCGTTGACATCGTTATTTCCGGCATCTGTGACCTGGATAACATCCGCACTGGAAGTCCCGCGAATGTTCAAGGTGGTAATATTCAGGAAGGTATCCGTTCCCACCAACGTACCAGAAACATCATTCGCACCGCCAGCCCCACCCACGAGGGTAAAGTTGGCTGTTCCGCCTGTGTTCCCGAACAGGGTCACGTTGAGGGTATCGTTCCCGCCCGCACCATCAATCACATCGGTGAGCGGATTGGTCACATTGAAAACGTTGTTCCCGGCTGTACCTGTCGATTCAACCCGTTCAATGCTGGTCAGGTTATCGGTACCAACGCCCGCAGGATCGCCCGTGACGGTGCCATTCCCACTTAAATCGAGGTTGATGGTGACATTTTCGGCAGGTTGAATGAGCTGCACGACGGCAGTATCCGTTCCCGTTCCGCCGTTCAGGTTGTCGTTGCCTGCGCCACCGTCCAAACGGTCATCGCCCGCGTTGCCATTGAGCGTGTCGTTGCCCAAACCGCCGTAAATATCATCGTTGAAACCCGCACCATTCAAGGTGTTGTTGTTGTCATCACCGTAGATATTCAAATTGCGGTCTGTACATTCGACAGGAGTAAAGTTTGGCCCGGCTGCCGTTTGATCCGTCGTTCCCGGAGGTTCAACCCCGCCCGGAATATTGACGGTATGTTCAGGGCTGCCGCAGCCTGTCGGTAAGGGATCGCAGGTATCCCCCGTCCCATCCCCATCGGTATCTTGTTGGGTCGGGTTGTTGTTGGCGGGGCAGTTGTCCACTACGTCCGGGATACCATCCGGCCCGCCTGTCGCATCCGCATCAGGACAGCCGTTCCCGGCTGGATTGGAGGGATACGCAATACCCGGCGCAGTCACGCAGGCATCAATCGGGTCAGGTTGCCCATCCGCGTCAAAATCGGGACAGCCATTTGCGGCTGGATTCGGATGTGCCGCCCCCGGTTGGGTGTCGCAAGCATCCAGCGCATCGCCAATGCCATCCCCGTCTTGGTCACCCGCCGGACAACCCGTGGGGGCTACGCCGGGAATCGCCGGACACAAATCGCTGCTGTCCGGTACACCGTCGCCGTCACCATCAGGACACCCTGAAGGCAGCACACCCGCTTGAGTCGGGCAGCCATCTACCGGATCTGGCACAAGGTCGCCGTCAAAATCGGGGCAGCCATTGCCCAAGGGATTCGGGAAGGCAAGACCGGGCTGCAAGGGACAGGCATCTACCCCATTCGCAATCCCATCACCATCCGTATCGGAACCGGGCGGGCCATCTACGCCGTCGCAGTTTTGGTCAACCCCATCCACAGTGAGGTCAGCTGCTGCGGGATTAATCGCCGCATTCGCATCGTTACAGTCTGCCGGAGGTGAAAAACCATCACCATCTGCGTCGACTGCCGGAGGGCCGTCTACGCCGTCGCAGTTTTGGTCTGTGCCGTCAACGGTCAGGTCTGCCGCACCGGGGTTAATCGCCGCGTTCGCATCGTTACAGTCTGCTGGAGGCGCAAAACCATCACCGTCCGCGTCGACTGCCGGAGGGCC
>CAZXCU010000001.1:0-1123459 GCA_964639245.1 uncultured Anaerolineae bacterium | reverse complement strand
TACAGTCTGCTGGAGGCGCAAAACCATCACCGTCCGCGTCGACTGCCGGAGGGCCGTCTACGCCGTCGCAGTTCTGGTCTGTACCGTCAACGGTCAGGTCTGCCGCACCGGGGTTAATCGCCGCGTTCGCATCGTTACAGTCTGCTGGAGGCGCAAAACCATCACCGTCCGCGTCGACTGCCGGAGGGCCATCTACGCCATCGCAGTTCTGGTCAACCCCGTCAACGGTCAGGTCAGCCGCGCCGGGATTAATTGCTGGATTCGCATCGTTACAGTCTATCAGCGAGGTAAAACCATCGCCATCTGCATCGGTGGGGCCGGGGCCACCGCCAGTACCACCACCGCTTGAGCCGCCCGAACCACCGCTACCGCTTGCGGGGGCTGCACCACCGGGGCCGCCTGCGCCTTGTGCGGCTGCGCGACATTCGGTAAGCAAATCAGCAAGGTTATTCGAGCCGCATACGAGGGGTACGCCATTGGCATCCACCACCGCGCCAACCCAGTTGTTGTTTCCACTTCGGCAAATCGCCTGCCCACTGGAATCGGAGAACACCAGCACCATGTTATAGAACTGGGGAACCCCCGCAATCTGGGGCGCTGCCACCTGAAATGGATTAAACGAAGCCTGTCCATTACCGGGAATCACAAGCGGCTGATTGGGCAAAGATGCTTGTCGCCCCGGTACACGTAGGAGATTCCCGCGCCAACCAAACAGAACATTGGAGACTTGATTCACCAACTGGAACAAGGGCAACTGCCCACTGCCTTTGGTGATGTCATAGACAAATAAATCGCGCTGCACCGCAGTGTTCGGTTCAGCTGTCCATGAATAGCCAATTTCCTGTGTAAAAGCACGGAAATCCAAGCCGATAGGAGGCGAAGTGAAGGTCAGTGTTTCGCACAAGGGAAGCTGCAACACTGTTTGTAAGGAAGGTGGCTGCGTGCGACCCCTGCCGGACGAGGTAGTCCCCGTGCGTCCGCCAGTTCCCGTACTGGGCGTTTCTTCCTCTTCTTCCTCCTGTTGCTGGTCGGTGTTCTCACCCTCCTCTTCCGAGTCACCACCAGACGGGTCTTGAGCCGAGACCATAAAGATATTCGACGACAAAAGGCTCAAGATAACCAAAAAAACAAGAGCTAGCCTTAACTTAAAAAAGTTTTTGGACATGATGTGTCCCCCATGATATGGGTCTCATAATTCTGCCTCAATTGTACGTTACCTGAGTCAAAATGAAAAACATTGTCTTATATTTATAACAATTCATGCGGCGATTCACAGGTTTCTCATGTGAGGGATGCAGACAATACGGCAAAGGGTATAAAGAAAAAAACTTACACTCTTCAAATTAATAGGGTTTTATGTGCAATTTTTTGGTGAAAAACGGGATTTTTCGGGCTACGCAATTTGAGGTATTTAACACCTTTTTTTGCATTATACTTATGGACAAGGCAATTAGACTTTAAATGAATCCAACTTTTGCTTTAGCGGACGGGATATATCCCGTCCCTACAGGTGTATTTCTCGTAGGGACAGCATACATGCTGTCCGCAATCATTTGGTTTTTAATTGATTTGTCCATTATTTTTCTGACCTCACCCCCCAACCCCCTCTCCAATGAATGGAGAGGGGGGACAAAAGTTTCTCAAAGGTCAGAATGGCTCATCTAGCCCCTCGCTCCTTGTGGGAGAGGGGTTGGGGTGAGGGGTGGAATTATTCAATTTTGCCAATTCTATGCTATCCGATGCGTCGGACTAAAATTGGGCGCACAGGGTAAAAAAGGTGTTATAGAGTGGATTGCGCGGTTCAGCATCGGCATCCACCAAACCATCCGTCCATGGCGACCAGAACAGCACGGGCAGTAAATTTGGATAGTAGGCCCGGAGATAGGTCATGAAATTTTCTAAATCGCGGGAGGTCGTTTCCATGTCCTCTAAATCGGTGGATGTTACCTGAGTGAGCCAAATGGGGAGGCCGGGCAGCAGCGCAGTATAGCGGCTAATCTGCACCGAGAGCGTTTCGGGGTCAGCCAATGTGTCATTCACTTCCAGCGTCAGCACATCCACGGGCAGCACAAAATTGAGTTCACGCAGGACATCATTCAAATACCCATCGCTGGTAATCGTGCCAAGCAAAACCAGTGGGGTCGGCGCATAGGAATTAATCACTTGCGTGCCAATATTCACAAAACGGGCATACACATCGGCGGGCATGGTGTCCTGCGGCACATCCCACAATTGATACCCCCCGACCCGATTCCCGTATTCCTGTGCCAGCAATTCCAGCGTGCCGAGATAATCGCGCAGGTAATTTTGCCAATCCGCGTCGCTCATTTCCTCAGAGGGGAGCGCTTGCAAACCTTCATCCAGCACAAAAATCACCTGCACCCCCAAGCGGTTGTAGGTTTCGAGGACGGTATTGTAAAAATCAGCCGCTTCACGGCGTGTCGCAAAATCGGTAAAGACCAGCGGCACACGCACCCATTGAATCGCGCTGACATCCCGCCGCAAATTTTGCCAGTTATCCTCGGATACAGGATTCACATTGATTCCGCAGGCAAGTTCCACCACGCCGGATTCAACAACCCCAACCGTATTCAGATTGACGGGAACAGCATCGGACACCACCAGCAAACTCGCCGCAACCCACCCCACAATCGAGTCTGCGCCATAGGTCACAATCTGATACCAGCGTGTATCGGCGCTGCGTCCGATGACCGTGACGGGGGCTTCATTGGCAAGGGTGGTCAAAATATCAAATTCTGTTCCCGGCCCGCTTCGCAAACTCACCCGGTCAAAACTCTGGCTAAAAATCCGCGCATTGGAGAAGGGAGGTAAAGTGGGCGAAGGAGTCAGCGTGAGGGTGGCGGTGGGTGTGTTAGAAGGAGTCGCGGTAGGCGTATTGGATGGCGTAAAAGTTGGCGTAAAAGTATGGGTCGGCGTGAGCGTATAACTTGGAGTCAAAGTGGGTGTGGGCGAAATAAACTGGGCGATTTCCACCACAGGCACGTTTAACACAGGGACAAATTCCACTGCTTCATCGCGCACCCAACCGAGGCTTCCCCCGCCAAATTCAATATAAAACCAGACTTCGCCGTTATAATTTTCCACCGCAGAAAGCGCAGCAAAAACTTCGCCTTCGCGCAAGCGGGCAACCACTGCCGAGTTTCCCAAGGGACTCTGATGCACACGAATTTCTCCCCGTCCGGTGAGTGTCCCAACGGCCAGCGTTGGCGTTAAAGTCGGGGTTTCGGTGGGGGTATCACTCGGAGTCGGGGTGTTGGTCTCGGTGGGAATGACGGTGCGGGTCAGGCTGGGGGTGGGTGAAAGTGTCTGGGTGGCTGACGAAGTGGGACTCGGTGTCAGTGTATCGGTGGGAATCGGCGTATCGCTGGAAGTCGGGGTGTAGGAAGGTGTCCACGTCAAAAAGACAATTTCGGTGGGCAGCACCACCTTTTCTTCCTGACAGGCTGCCACCAGCAGACTTAAAACCAGCGCCAGCAATCCCCATGAAATTTTTTTATGCACCCGTAACCGCCTTTTTTGTAGCATTGTCTTAATCTTAATTTCTTTTGCGTCGGATACAAAAACTTTTGACAAAACGCAAAGCCTGTTATAACAAATAGCGAACACAAAAACACCGTACCTGAGAGTCTACAGGCAAGATAAACGGATAGCAAAACAAAATCATGAACCTAGAGCCAAGAGTCTTACGACCCAAACAACCGACCCCACCTCCCGCGCCTGAACCCCAAGCCGAAACGGGCATCATGCGCTTTTTTCCGGTGGTTATCTTCGTCGCTACCCTGTTGTTGTTCGCCAACGCGATGAGTGCCGATCTTTTAGAAAGTTGGGACGACAACATTTACCTCACCCAGAATCCGATGGTCACAGACTTTGGATTCGGCAAATTGGTTGATATCTGGACAAAATCATACAATGGCGAATACATCCCCGTGACATTGACCAACTTTGCCATCGAATATCAAATTTTAGGCAGCAACAGCACGGGCTACCATGTGATCAATGTGCTGCTCCATGCGTTGAACGGCGTGCTGGTCTATTGGCTGGTCAAACGGTTGCATGGGAGCGCGGTGGTGGCGGCAGTCGCAGCGCTGATTTTTATTGCCCACCCTCTCCAAGTCGAAACAGTAGCGTGGGTTGCCCAGCGTAAAAATCTGCTGAGTTTGTTGTTCTTTTTACTCGCGTTCCTCGCCCATGTGATCAGCCAGGAACGCAAATCCACCCCGATTTTGATAGCCGCGTGGGTGTGTTTTGTGCTGTCGCTGCTGTCTAAACCGGCGGCGGTTTTCGCGCCGATTCTGTTCGTGCTTTACGATTATTGGGATGCCCGCCCGAATGTCGGACGACTGGTTTTCCGTAATTTGCCCTATTTTATCGCTGGAATCATCGGCATGATTATCATGTATCAGGCAGACCGCCATTGGGGAGGCATCAAACCCGCGCCGGGCGATGGCCTGTTTGAAAATGTGCAAATCATGACACGGGTTTTCTGGGATTATTTTGTATCTATTTTTGCCCCCTTCGATTTGAACAATCTGTATATTTATTCGCTGGCAGATTTGCGTGATGGCGATATTGGCATCTGGTTGGGGTTCGCGGTGCTGGTTGTGCTGCTGGTGCTGGCGGTTTTGCAACCCTTGGGTCGTCCGTTTACCCTGCTGGCGGTGCTGTGGGTGGTGTTGTTTATGCTGCCTGTTGCCAACATCGTGCCAATTGCGGCGCAACGGGCTGACCGTTTCATGTATTTTCCGATGATTGCGGTAGGATTGCTGGCAGGCATTGGCTTTGATTGGTTGTGGCGACGGTTTACCACACAGGAAGCGCGGTATGTGCTGGTGGCTGTGGGCGGAATCATCGTCGCGATTCTGGCGGTGATTACCTTCCAGCGGAATGCGGTCTGGAACAACAGTGAAACGCTCTGGCAAGATCACTTGGAAGAATATCCCACCAGCATCACCGGATTGACCAATTTGAGTGTGTATTATTATCGCAATCAAAATGTCGTCAAAGCACAGGAATCGCTGGTCGAACTGCTGCGTCTTTACCCGTCCAATTTTCAGGGGAATCAATTGTTAGGCAATCTGGCGCTGCTCCAGCAGGATTATCAGAACGCGATTATCCTGTATCTCCGCGCCATTCAAGCCAACCCTGAAAATCACAACATGGTGGATGACTTGGGCGTGGCCTATTTACAATACGGGGTGCAGGCCTTTGACGCAGGTGAATATGAAACAGCGTTGAATGCGTATATCGAAGCCTTAAAACTCATCCCGAATGAGCCGATTTTGCACAACAACGTCGGTTACACCCTTGCCACACTCGGCCAATATCAAGAGGCCATGACTGCTTATAATCGGGCGCTGGAACTTGACCCCTTCTATGCCAAAGCATGGATTAATGTGGGCAATGCGGCAATTGTGCTGGAAGAGTTTGAACTGGCGCGGGATGCCTACAACAGCGCGATTCAAGTTCAAGCTCAGTTTGACGCGCTCAGTTACAGCAATTTTTGCCTAGCTTTGGGCGAACTGCGCGAAAATCAAGAAGCCGCGCTCAATTCGTGCAATCAGGCCATCACCCTTGCGCCGGACAATGGCCTGTTTTTGGGTCGTACCGCCCATGTGCTGCTGCTGTTTGGTTTGCCTGCCGAGGCGTTGCCGTTTGCGGAACGCGCTGTCCAAACCGCTCCCAGTATGCCCTTAGCCTACCGCACCTTAGGCGATGCGCTGGCGGGAGTGGGACGGGTGGATGAAGCCCGCGCAGCCTATGAACAGACGCTGGCAATTGACCCGCAAAACGAAAAAGCGCAAGCGGGTTTAGCCAATTTAGGCCAATAGCAGGAACATTCATCGGCAAGTAGAATGTTGTTGAAGCCATGAAATCATCGAAACAGGGCGGGGAATCAATTCCCCGCCTATAAATAGGGAGTCCACTGAAGTGGACTCGGTTGCTGCCGATGAGTGACTTTAAAAATAAACAACATTCCCCCGATGCAAAGATGTTGGGACAGCAATTTCTTGCTGAACAGGTCAAAAAACAGAAAGCTGTTGAGAGATGCGTTTGATAAAAGTAATGCTGATTTTTTTGCTCTTTATGGTGGCGGTCATGCCTTTTTCGGCAGGGGCGCAGGAAGATACACCCGCTTTTTTTGTGGTGCTTTGCCCCGATGGTCGTCAGATTGTGGGACATCAACTCATTTTTGAAAATCTCGCCCCGAATGAAAATCTGCGCTTCACGGTCATTGGCAAAGGCGGCTTTGACCCGGCAATGGCGGTGGTGGACGACCCGAACAATCCAGAGTGTTTTAACAATACTCCCGCCGTTGCAGGCGCAACAGTAGCCGTACCCAGCATCGGACGGGTGGATGCGAACAGTTTTTCCGCCCAAGCGTCGGTGGCAGCAGGGGGAGACCGCAAAATTCAACTCATTGTGGGCGGGTTTGCCGGGTTAAGCGGGCAGTATGCGCTGATTGTGGAAAATATGACCATCGGCGCTCCCAGTGAAATCGACACCCTGCGTTTGCAAATTCCTTTTTCGACCTTCCGCGAATGGGTGGGGGTGTTCATGATTGGGGCTGAAGATGCAGTAGACCCGTATATGGCGGTTTATCCCGATGCGCCACAAGGCCGCCCGATTGCGACCTGTGACAATGCCGGCACACAGACCTGTTCCGCCACACCGAATATGCTGGATCGGGGGGCGTTGTTTCCTGACGGTACGACTTACGCGGGGGATGATTTTGACGCAGGGATCATGGGCGTGTATGGCGAAGATGAAATTACCTACGCTTTTACTGATTCGAGCAGCACCACCACCGGCGATTATACGCTGGTCATGACGGGGGTTGCACCGGGCGCAGTGGCGACGGACACCTTCATTTGTGATCCGGTAGAAATTGAACTGCGCGATTCTTCCCCGTCCTACAATCCGGTGTATAAAGTCGAAAATATCACCGACAGTGACCCGAATACCTTCTGGGTGACAGGTGCGCCGCCCATCAACCCCCAAACGAATATCCGTGACCAGAATGCCTTTGTGGTGGTAGGGGTGCTGGATGAGCGTCCTATCAGCCAGATTCGCTTAAATGGCTACGCCCAAGCGATTGATGGCACGGAGATTAATTCGTTGAAACGGTTTGCCATTCGTTTCCCGGACGCGAATCAGGCGGAAATTGTGACCGCGATTGATTCCGAACTTTCGCTGCAAGCGGGCTATCAGAATTTCACCTTTTTACCCACCGTGATTGAGGAATTCGGCTTAATTTTGCTGGATAACTACGGGGGAACGCTGTTTGTGCTGGTGGATATTCAGGTGTGCGCGGAACCGGGCTTATGATTTTCTCTTAAACATTCCCTCCCCAGCCATTGGGGAGGGAGCATAAGGGAAAGGGTCAAGAACTATTTTTCAAAAATTAATAAGTGCATGTGCGTCAAGCGGTGGTGAGTCGCCTGGCGAAACCCAACTTCAGTGGCCTGTGCCAGCACAGGTTCGGGCTGCAACCGATGGTCAAGCGGTGGGCCAACCTCACCAACTTCGTAAGGCCATTCCAGCACCACCACCCGCCGCGTTGCAACACGGAAGGCTTCCCGCAGTGTTTGCGGAATATCGCTAACTTCGTGTAAGACATGCCCGTAAAAAATCAGATCAAACGCACCATCCTCAAAGGGCAGATTTTCCGCCGTGCCGATTTTAAACTCGCCAGATGGTACAAAATCACGCGCCGCTTGCAGCATATCCTCACGGACATCAATGCCTGCCACCTGCCAGCCCTGCTGCGCGAACGATTCGGCAAAAATGGCGCTGCCTGTTCCCACATCTAGGGCGCGTCCGACGGTTAAATCGGACAGGGCATGGCTGGTCACGCGGTCAACTTCTAAACGGGCGAACCGTTCCGGCGAACGCAACCGTTCAATTTCCCCGGCGTAGCGTTTATCGGTCATGGCTTGCCAGCGCCTGTTGTACCCGACTTAAGCGTTGATAGGCTTCATCGGCAATCGATTCAAGCGCGGGATGTTCGACAAAATTCATCATAGAAATAGGATTCACAAGCGAAACGTCGACCTCTCCGGGGGCAACTTCACTCAGGGTCACGTTGCAGGGCAGCAGCAACCCAATTTCCGGTTCAGCACTCAAGGCTCTGTGCGCCAGCGTCGGATTACACGCACCGAGAATCTTATAGGAGCGAAAATCCACATCCAATTTTTGCTTGAGCGTGGCCTTGACATCAATTTCCGTCAGCACACCGAACCCCTCTGCTTTGAGGGCATCGGTCACGCGCTGTTGTGCTGTCGCAAAATCGGTGGATAAATGCACCGACAAGCCTAATTCAGCCATTTTATTTTCCTTATTCCACATCATATCCGGCGGAGCGCCATTCGTTCATTCCACCCGCCATGCTGGTAACGTTGGTAAAACCCGCGTCCAGCAAAATATCGCGTCCGGTGGCGCTGCGGTTGCCCGAACGACACACCACGACAATTTTCTGGTCTTGCGGCAGTTCGCTTAAACGGCTGGGCAATTCTCCCAACGGAATCAGCTGTGCGCCGGGCATATGAAATTCATCCCATTCGGATTGTTCGCGCACATCCAGCATGAATGCGCCATCATCCCGTAGTTCGGCGGCGGTGTCTACCGAAATTTCACGCGGCAGGCTGTTACTTTCGGCGCTAACTTCAGTTTCATCTTCGCCTTGCAGCAGCGCCACTGCTCCCACCAGAATCAGCGCAATGATTCCAAAGGCGATGATCAGATTCCGCCCGGAAAGTTCAAATTTCGGTTGTTGTTTTTTCCGCCGTTCCGTCCGACGCGACATGATTTTTTCCTCTTTTCGTCCTACAACACATTGTTGTCATGAGCCAACGATTATTTACATGCTAAATGTCATGAATTTCAGGTTACAAAAGGTTGTCTTGTAACAAAAATACCGCTAGCACAATCACAAACACCGCAAATAATTTTTTCAACTGTTCGGGGTGAATGGTGTTGGTCAGCCTAGCCCCCATGAATGTCCCACCGAAACCGGCCAGAGTAAAAAGCAGCGCGTGCTGGTAATCGAGGTCTAAATTATGGAGATGCCCCAGAAAACCCGCGAGGCTGTTCATGGCAATGACTACCAGCGAAGTGCCAACGGCCTGCTGCATCGGCAGTCCGACCAGCATCACCAGCGCAGGAACAATCAAAAACCCACCGCCCACGCCGAGAAAGCCCGTCAGCAAACCGACCACCCCGCCCGTCAACACCGTGACCAGAATCCCGCGTTGATGACACTGTGCTTCATCGGGAGTGCGGCGAAAAATCATCACCAGCCCCACGACCAGCATCAGCACCGCGAACATGACCATCAAGGTGGTGGAGGAAAATTGACTGGACAGCCCCGCCGCAAGGTAGGCCATTAACATGCCTGTCCCGCCGAAAATCAGCGCGACTCGCCCATTTAAACTGCCCTGTGTACGGTGGAAAAATGCGCCGGACGCGCTGTTTGTTCCGACAATCATCAAGGAGGTGGTCACAGCCATATGCGGCGACTGCCCCACCAGATAGACAAGGGCGGGGACGGTCAGAATTGACCCACCGCCCCCTAGCAATCCCAGCGTCAACCCGATGACCAACCCCAAGGTAACATCCAAGATAGCTTGTTCCAGCGTCATTTTAGGCCTCTACCGGCAGTGTGACCGACCACGTTTCAATGCCATCACTTAAATTGATGACACGGGTAAAACCCTGATTGCGTAGATAGCTGGCAGCAATTTGTGAACGGTAACCACTGGCACACTGCGTTACAATCGTGCGGTCTTGGGGCAGCGTATCCAGAAAACGCGGTAGATAACCCAGTGGGATATGCTGTGCGCCCTGAATATGTTTTTCGTCATATTCATTTTTGCCGCGCACATCGAGAATCATCAAGCTGTTTTGCGGGAGTTTTTCGGCCAAGTCTGCGGCGGTGATTTGGGGCAGGGTGGCTTCGGCGCTCAGAATTTCCTGTGCCACAAAGTACATCGGCAGGTTGTCCACCCCAATCGCACGGAGTTCCTGTACTACGGTTGCCAGTTGGCTTTCGTCCGCTACTATCAAATGAGTCGGATGCTCGTAATCCACAAACCAACCCACATAGGTTGAAAAGCCGCCGCCATAAGGAATACTCAGCGTAGCGGGAATATGCGATTGGGCAAAGGCCTCCCGCGAACGCACATCAAGAATCAGTTCGCCCGCCTTGAGCGCCGCTTGCAAATCGGTTTTACTCCCGCGCAGGGGGGCATTCACCTGTAAATCCGGGCCGATTTTGTTGACTTTTTTCATCTGGGCAAAATAGCGCGGTGCTTCGGGTTGACCTTCCAGCAACCAGCCGACAAACGCCTCTTCGTCGTCAAATTGGAAGGCCGGATTAAACAATTTTTCATACCCCAGCGTCGTGGAAGGCACCGCACCCAACGCCTTGCCGCAGGCGCTCCCCGCCCCATGTGCAGGCCAGATTTGCAGATAGTCCGGCAGCGATTTAAAGCGCTGAACACTGGCAAATTGTTGGCGTGCGCCGGGTTCTTTTGTCCCGATGAATCCGGCGGCTTCTTCCAGCAAATCAGGCCGCCCCACATCGCCCACGAAGATAAAATCTCCGGTGAAAATGCCCATGGGCTTGTCTGCCCCGGCGGTATCGGTAATCATGAAACTGATGTGTTCGGGGGTGTGACCGGGGGTATGCAGCACTTCGACCCGAATATTGCCCACCATCCAGCTATCACCATCGTGTACCAGCACGACATTGCCATCGTTGTAGGTATATTTCCAGTCGGGGGTTCCCATATCGCTCAAAAACAGGGTTGCACCCGTGGTGGCGGCAAGTTCGCGGCTACCACTCACATAATCAGCGTGGATATGGGTTTCGGTGACGTGGGTAATTCGCAACCCTTCGTCTTGGGCCGCCTGAAGATAGGGCGCGAGATTGCGGGACGGGTCAACCACAAGGGCTTCGCCTGTCTTGGCACATCCCACGAGATATGAGGCTTGGGCGAGTTGTTTGTCGTAGAAATAGCGCAGCAACATGAGATTTTCTCCTATTTACCCCGTTTGACGGGCAGGCCACTTTGTTGCCATCCAATCATACCACCGCGTAGATTTTTGACTTGATACCCCCGACTCGCCAGTTGGTGCGCCGCCATGCCACTCCGCGAACCCGAATGACAAATACACAAAATTTCGCGGTCTTGGGGAACTTCGTCAAGGCGTTCGGTCAGTTGTCCCAAAGGAATGAGTTTTGCCCCTTCAATCCGCCCTTGTTTAAATTCCTCTGGCTGGCGTACATCCAACAAAAACGGTGGTTTGGAACTGTTCATGAGTTGTTGGGCTTCTTGTGGTTCAACCCCGACCACGCCACCGCCTAAGAGGGATTTGAGGAAATTCATTGTTTTGCCATTCCTTTGGACTGTTATTCTGTCTTGTAGAGAATATTTAACAGGAAAACCGCTTGGTCTGGCAGCACGAACCGCTTATAATAAGCCATAAGTAGGACTTATAGCACATGATGGACTTACGCAAACTGGAAATTTTTTACGCCGTAGTGCAAACAGGCAGTTTTAGCGCGGCTGCCGAAAAACTCTATATGACTCAATCGGCGGTTAGCCAGCATATTCACGATCTGGAAAGCAGTCTGGGAACCCCCCTATTTATTCGTGGCAGGCGGGGGGTGCAGCCGACTCCGGCAGGCAAAACCTTAGCGGAATATACACAGGAAATTATGCGGTTGGTCAACGAGGCCAAACTTGCGCTCACCCATGTTGCCCATCTGCAAAGCGGTGAACTGCACATCGGTGCGACTCCGGGCGTAGGCACGTATCTGCTGCCACGCTGGATTCAACCCTTTCGCCAAACCTATCCCCAGTTGATGGTATCGCAGGTGACGGACGTAACAGACCGCATTTTGCACCATCTATTAGAAGGGCGGCTTGACCTTGCGATTGTGGAAGGCGAATTTGAGGAACAACCGCAGCTTGGCAGTTTGGTTCTGGAAGAAGTCTCCCAGTGTATTGTGGTGGGGCGCACCCATGCGTGGTTTGAGCGCAAAGACATCACGCTAGCCGATTTGCAACATGAACCTTTGGTGATGCGCCAAGACAACAGCCGCACCCGCCGTTGGTTAGAAGACATTTTGCGCCAGCACGGGATGCACCCCACCATCGCCGCAGAATTTGACACCCCCGAAGCCATCAAACAGGCGGTGATGGCGGGAATGGGCTTTTCGATTTTGCCCGCCTATACCCTGCAACAAGAATTGGCGTTGG
This sequence comes from uncultured Anaerolineae bacterium, assembly GCA_964639245.1. Lineage (GTDB taxonomy): Bacteria > Chloroflexota > Anaerolineae > Aggregatilineales > J027 > SB15. Next base: position 1,111,172 of record CAZXCU010000001.1, on the reverse strand, counting down.
GCTTGTTACAGGTGCTGCGATTGCGGGATATGACACTGGTACGGGCGCTCAAATTGGTGTGGAATCAACAGGCCGCCTTCACCCCGATAGCCAATGCGTTTTTAAAGCATTTGCAGCAGACTTTTCCGCACATTCGTTATAATGAGCGCGAATAACGAAGGAAAAATCATGCCCCCGGTCATTTTTAATTTAATCGACGGTTTACGCCCGGATGCCATCACCCCCACCCGTACCCCGACGTTACATCATCTGTGTCAAACAGGATCGTATACCCTCCAAGCGCGTTCGGTGATGCCGTGTTTGACGCTGCCCTGCCACACCTCGATTTTTCACAGCGTTCCCCCATCCCGCCACGGCATCACCAGCAACCACTGGACTCCGATGGCACGTCCATTGCCGGGACTCATCGAAAAAGCCAACCATGCCGACAAACGCTGCGGATTTTTTACCAACTGGGAACATCTGCGGGATGTCAGTCAGCCGGGCAATCTGGTACTGAATTTTTGCTACAACACCTCCGAGACCGATTTATCTAGCGACGAAGTGATTTTAGAAACTGCCCTGAGCGCTATTCCCCGTTTTGCGCTGGATTTTAGTTTTGTGTATTTTGGTACGCTCGACTCTTACGGGCATTATTTTGGCTGGATGAGCGATGAATATTTAACCCGCCTATCGGTGGTGGATGGGTTGGTGGCGCAACTGCTGGCGGCATTTCCCGAAGCGACCTTTTTCCTGCAAAGTGATCATGGGGGGCATGACCGCACGCATGGCGAGGACATCCCCGAAGATATGACCATCCCCATGATGATGAAAGGCGCGAACATCCGACAGGGATTTGAAATTGAAGCGTCTGTGAGTTTGCTCGACACTGCGCCGACCCTTGCCCGGATGTTAGGAGTTGCGGGACATCCTCACTGGGAAGGGCGCTGCCTTGAGGAAATTTTTGAGAGCTGAGAAAATACGCGGCTTGATGCCTCGTTTACGCTCCCCTAAGCAATCACATATCAGTATCCAACACGGAAGAAATCGGGGTTGTCAGCTACAAAAATGCTGAGACAACACCTTCTTCTGTTTGGCGCTTGGCTACCCCGGCTTATCTTTCCAAAACCACGCACCCAATAGCTTGACTTTTGTTTTGTACCGTTGTATTCTAGTAATGAATAGAATTTCAATGCTGAATATTTATTCAGATTAGAATTATTTGGATGATTATGCCCCGTTTAGAAGAGCTACGCCTGATGGCGAAAATCGCTCACCTTTATTATGACCTCCACCATACGCAGTCTGAGATTGCCGAACAGATGAGCATTTCGCAGGCCAGCATCTCGCGCCTGCTCAAACGCGCCGAAGAAGAAAAAATTGTGCGTATCACCGTCAGTATGCCCAACGGCGTATACACCGCGTTAGAAGAAGCGCTCCAAGAAAAATATGCTCTGAAAGAAGTCATTGTGGCGCATTGTTCAGCCGATGAAGATGAAGCCATTCTGCGGGCATTGGGGTCGGCGGCAGCGTTTTATCTCGAAAATACCCTTAAAAAAAATGAAGTGGTGGGGATTTCCTCGTGGAGTGCCACGCTGCTGCAAATGGTCGAAGCGATGCACCCCCTCAACCGCAAAATGGAAACACAGGTTGTTCAAATTCTGGGGGGGGTGGGCAATCCGGCGGCGGAAGTTCATGCTGCCCGATTGACCGAACGACTCGCCAATTTGCTGCAAGGCACGGCCCATTTTTTACCCGCGCCGGGTGTGGTTGGCACAGCGGATTCACGTCAAATTATGGCGGATGATCCCTTTGTTAAAGCCGCGATAGACCTGTTTGACCAGGTAACCCTCGCGCTGGTGGGGATTGGCGCGGTTGAACCTTCTAAACTTCTTGCTAGCAGTGGCAATGTTTTTTCCTCCGAAGAATTGGCACATCTGCAAACGATGGGTGCGGTGGGCGATATTTGTGTACGGTTTTTTGACCTCGCGGGTTATCCCGTTGTGACCGACCTGAACCAGCGTGTGATTGGCATGAGTCTGGAACAACTGCGGAATGTCGAACGCACGGTAGGAATTGCGGGGGGACAGCGCAAAATTCAAGCCATCCGGGGAGCGCTGGCGGGGAAGTGGATTAATGTACTCATTACCGATAATTTTACTGCGGAACGATTGTTAGCCTGATGAGGATACCTATGAAGTTACGAGGATTGATCGTGCTGGGGTTGCTCATGGTGAGTTTGCCCTCCTGCAAAATTGCGACGATTCGCTCATTGGATGAGGATGAAGAAGCCAAAGCAGGGTTTAGTGCAACTGATTATGTAGCAAGCATTTGGGATGAGCAGTTGATCCCGACCTTCCAAGAAAAAGCGATAGAAGTGTCACAACTCATTCAAGATATTAAAACCGATGAAGAGGCCGCGATTGCCGCGCATGGCAGCCGTTCAGGAACAGGCGAATACAGCTTTATGGTGTTTGGTGAAGCCCAAGCGATGGCTTACACCGAAGAGTTGCGGGTTGGCAGAATCCCCTTGGATTTTGCGCCCTATGACGGACAGCCAGACGCAAGTTTGCTGACCGGGCCGGTCATTCCCCGCCGTAACAATGCTTTACGGGATTCGGTGGGTTTTATTGATTTTAATAATTTTGTCAACCAGACCGAATTTGCTGAAGTCTCCTCCGCCCTAAAAGACTATGTGATTGAAAATGTCATTCGCCCGCTCGATTTAACGACTCTGGAAGGCAAAACCCTCACATTCTACGGTGCGTTTAGCCTGTCTGACCCGAATGAGATCGAAATTGTCCCGGTCAGCCTAGAGGTACAGAACTAATGGATGATGTGATTTTACGGGCGGAAAAAATCACCAAATTGTATCCGGGAACGGTTGCCCTGAATGACGTGGATTTTAATATCTATCGGGGCAAGGTGAACGCGCTCATCGGAGAAAACGGGGCGGGCAAGTCGACCCTCATGAAAATTCTGGCGGGGGTGGAACAGGCGACGAGTGGCAAACTTTTGCTGGAAGGGCATGAAATCGCGCCCAAATCCCCGCGAGAAGCCGAGTCGCACGGTATTGGCATCATTTATCAGGAATTGAATCTGTTCCCGAATCTCAGTGTCAGCGAAAACATTTTCATGGCGCATGAGCTGACATCGGGTGGCATGGTGATTAACCACCGCGAACAGGATAAACGGGCGGCGGAGTTGCTAGCGCGGCTCGAACAACCGATTAATCCGCGTACCCTCGTTGCTAATTTACGCATCGGGCAGCAGCAAATCGTGGAAATTGCCAAGTCGCTGGCGCTGGATGTCCGCATTTTGATTATGGACGAACCAACCTCCGCCCTCAGCACCAGTGAAGTGGACATTCTGTTCCGTGTGATTGAGGAACTCAAAGCGCAGGGTGTTTCGATTGTGTATATCTCTCACAAATTGGATGAACTGCTTCGCATTGGCGACTATGTAACCATTCTGCGGGATGGGCGTTTGGTTGCTGAGTCTTCAATGGAAAAAGCCAGCTTGAAATGGATTGTCCAAAACATGGTGGGGCATGAAACCACCGTGAGTTATACCCCACCGCAGCATGAATTGGGCGCGGAACTCCTCAAAATTGAAAATGTCACGCTGGAACGTCCCGGCAAGACTCGCGGCTACCTGCTCGACCATGTATCGCTTGCACTGCGGGCGGGTGAAATCGTTGGAATTTATGGCTTGATGGGGGCGGGACGAACCGAATTGTTTGAAACACTGATGGGGCTGCATCCTTACGCCACCGGGGAGATTTGGTTGGATGGCAAAAAACTCAATAACAACGCCCAGATTAACCAGCGTATTCAGCAGGGGTTGATGCTCATTCCCGAAGATCGCCAGCGCGAAGGCTTGGTGCAGGTGCTGTCGGTGGGGCATAACATGCTGCTCGCCAGTCTCAAAAATTATCTGAACGCCTTTTATCTGTCCAACACCAAGCAAAAAACCAGCATCGACCGTCTGATTAAGGAATTGGCGATTAAAGTTTCCAATCCCCAAAACCTGATTAGCTCCTTAAGCGGGGGTAATCAGCAAAAAGTGGTGGTGGCGAAAGCGCTGTTGACCGCGCCTAAAATCCTGCTGATGGACGAACCCACACGCGGGATTGACGTGGGCGCAAAGGCGGAAATTTTTCATATTATGTCCCAGTTAGCCAAACAGGGCTTGGGCATCATTTTTGTTTCAACCGAACTTAAAGAAGTCATGGCGATGGCAGACCGCATTATCGTGATGGCAAAAGGTCGGGTGACTGCCGAAATCAACCGTGCGGAGGCTACCGAACAAGCCCTGGTTGAGGCTTCAGTCATCGGTCATGAATTAGTTACTACAGGAGCATAAACTCATGCAGAGTGTTACCACCAAAGCACCCGCGAGTGCAGTTTCCGCCCAACGGCGCACGCCCATTCAATCCATTTTGTTTCAGCTACGGGCGTTTATCGCGCTGATTCTGCTTTTTGGCTTTTTCGCGTTGTATTCCGACTCTTTCCTCCAGACGAATAACCTCGTCATCCTCACCAAACAAGTTGCCATTAACGCCATTCTGGGGATTGGCATGACCTTTGTCATTTTGACGGGCGGGATTGACCTGTCGGTGGGGTCGGTGGTCGGTCTGTGCGGGATGGTCGTGGGCGGTCTGATTAATGAAGGCATTATTTTGCCCATGTTCGGGGTGGTGGTGTATTTCAATGTGTGGATTGTCATGCTGCTGACTCTGTTGGTGGGGATGGGAGTTGGCGCGGTCAATGGGATGCTGGTTACACGGTTTAACGTTGCCCCCTTCATTGCGACTTTAGGCACACTGTATGTTGCCAGAGGATTTGCCCTGCTGCGGAACAGCGGCGCAACCTTCCCGAATCTCATCGGGGACAGCGAACTCGGTAACACGGGTTTTCCCAAACTCGGTTCGGGGGAACTGCTCGGCCTGCCCTATTCCATCTGGATCATGGCGGTGCTGGCAATCATTGCTACTTTTATTGCGACCAAAACCCCCTTTGGACGGCAAATCTACGCGATTGGCGGGAACGAACGGGCCGCCAAACTTTCCGGCGTGCGGGTTAAACGGGTCACGCTGGCAGCTTACATTATCTCCGGCTTTTGTGCCGCCGTTGTTGGCTTGATTATTACTTCGCAATTGGTGTCTGCTCACCCCGCCACAGGGGAAAGTTTTGAACTCAACGCCATTGCCGCCGTTGTGCTGGGAGGTACTTCCCTCGCCGGTGGGCGCGGCACGATTGGTGGAACAATCATTGGCGCATTTGTGATCGGGGTTCTCAACAACGGCATGATTATCGAAGGAGTCAGTTCCTTCTGGCAGACGGTGATTACAGGGGTGGTCATTATCCTTGCCGTCATCATTGACCAGTTGCAACAGCGTTTCCAAGAACGTCAAGTATAGGGAGGGTAAAAGCTAAGAAAAACGTGACCAAGAATATCCGATTACGTGCTATCGAACAAAATAGAATAAGAAAGGCCGAGAAAATAATGAGTACAAAATATATCCGGTTAGTGCTGGTACTGCTGTTCATGCTGGCGGGAATTGCCTATGTCCCGGTGCTGGCACAAGAGGATGCGCCGTTGGTGGTGATTATTACCCCGTCGCACGACAACCCCTTCTTTAAAGCCGAAGCGGACATCGCCCAAGCCAAAGCCGAAGAATTGGGCTACCGCACCCTCGTACTGATTCACGATGATGACCCGAACCTGCAAGACCAGCATTTTGATGTTGCCATTTCGCAAGGTGCGGCGGCAATTATTCTGGACAATGCAGGCGCGGATGCCTCGATTGCGCCAATTCAACGCGCCAAAGATGCGGGCATTCCCACCTTCTTGATTGACCGCGAAATTAACGAAACCGGTGTAGCGGCGGTACAGTTGGTGTCTAACAACTATCAAGGCGCGGTCATTGGTAGCGAATATTTCGTTGAATTGATGGGCGGCGAAGGCAAATACGTGGAACTGCTCGGACGCGAAACCGACACCAACGCGGCGATTCGTTCACAGGGATACAACGATGTAATCGCAGACTATCCCGATATGGAACTGGTTGCCCAACAAACCGCCAACTGGAGTCAGACCGAAGCCTTCGATGTGATGGAAACCATCATTCAAGCCAACCCCGATATTAAAGGCGTGATTGCCGGGAACGACACGATGGCGTTGGGCGCACAAGCAGCCTTGAACGCAGCCGGCATGGAAGACGTGATTGTGGTCGGTTTTGACGGTAGCCCCGATGTGATGGACTCCATTCGTCAGGGTGAAATTGATGCCACTGTGCTGCAACCCGTCGCCGTGTTCTCCGAAATCGCCGTTGAAATGGCGCACACCTACATTCAAACAGGCGAACTGCCTGCCGAAGAAAAACAATCCATTGACTGCATTCTCATCACCGCCGAAAACGTCAATGAATATGGCGTTTTTGCCCCGCTAGAAGATGCTGGTGCAGACACCGCCGAACTGCCCATGGGCAATGGTGAATTGATTGTGATTATTACCCCGTCGCACGACAACCCCTTCTTCAAAGCGGAAGCGGACATCGCCCAAGCCAAAGCCGAAGAACTCGGTTATACCACGCTGGTTCTCATCCATGAAGATGACCCGAACCTGCAAGACCAGCATTTTGATGTTGCCATTTCGCAAGGTGCAGTGGCGATTATTCTGGACAACGCAGGCGCGGATGCCTCGATTGCGCCAATTCAACGTGCCAAAGATGCGGGCATTCCCACCTTCTTGATTGACCGCGAAATTAATGTCACAGGCGTAGCGGCGGTGCAATTGGTGTCGAACAACTACCAAGGCGCGGTACTCGGTGGCGAATATTTCGTTGAATTGATGGGCGGCGAAGGCAAATACGTGGAACTGCTCGGACGCGAAACCGACACCAACGCGGCGATTCGTTCACAGGGATACAACGATGTAATCGCAGACTATCCCGATATGGAACTGGTTGCCCAACAAACCGCCAACTGGAGTCAGACCGAAGCCTTCGATGTGATGGAAACCATCATTCAAGCCAACCCCGATATTAAAGGCGTGATTGCCGGGAACGACACGATGGCGTTGGGCGCACAAGCAGCCTTGAACGCAGCCGGCATGGAAGACGTGATTGTGGTCGGTTTTGACGGTAGCCCCGATGTGATGGACTCCATTCGTCAGGGTGAAATTGATGCCACTGTGCTGCAACCCGTCGCCGTGTTCTCCGAAATCGCCGTTGAAATGGCGCACACCTACATTCAAACAGGCGAACTGCCTGCCGAAGAAAAACAATCCATTGACTGCATTCTCATCACCGTGGACAACGTGGATGGCTATGGGGTCTTTGCTCCGCTGGATTAAGTAAGGTCATTCCCATGGGGGTGGGCAATCCCACCCCTTTCTTATTCATAAGCACACTTTTTCAGGAGAACTCTATGCTGCGTTCCCAACTGATTCACCCGACGATTTTACAAGCACTGGCAGCTGCCGGGCATGGTTCACAGGTGGTTATTACGGACAGCAACTATCCGCACAGCACGGGCGCACATCCTGCGGCAGAAAGGGTCTACCTCAATCTTGCGCCCGGTTTGCTCACGGTCACGGATGTTTTAAAAGTTGTGGCTACCGCTATTCCGATTGAAGCGGCACAGGGAATCGCGCCGGATGACGGCGGTGAACCGGCCATTTTTAATGAATATCGTGCCATTTTGCCCGATGTTGGCATTCAAAGGCTGGGGCGTTTTCCCTTTTATGAAGCCGCCCGTTCCGCCAATACCGCGCTGGTGATTGCCACGGGGGAACAACGGACATGGGCGTGCATTATCCTCACGATTGGCGTGATTCAACCCGCGTAAACCAATATCTTAGGGAGGCATCAGGCATGGACATTCACGCGCTCAAATTAAAATCCGTTGCATACCGCAAAACAATTCTTGAAATTATTAAACATGGCGGCGCAGGCCATACTGCCGGAAGCCTCTCTTGCATCGATATTTTAAATGTACTTTATAACCACACGATGAATGTTTCGCCGCAAAACTTCACCGACCCCAACCGTGACCGTTATATTCAAAGCAAGGGACATTCGGTGGAAGCCCTGTACGCGGTGCTGGCGGACAAGGGGTTTTATCCCAGAGAAGCCCTCAATACCCTGAATCAATACCAGTCGCATTTTATCGGACACCCAACCCGCAAAGTCCCCGGTGTCGAACAAAATACAGGTGCGCTGGGGCATGGTCTCGCGCTGGCCGTCGGGACAGCGATTGCCGCCCAAAAAGATGGGCGTTCCTACCGCGTTTTTACCCTCTTGGGGGATGGTGAATTGGCGGAAGGCTCGAATTGGGAAGCCTCAATGACCGCTGCCCACTATCAACTGGATAATCTGGTGGTGATTGTTGACCGCAACAAATTACAAATCACCGGGCGTACTGAAGAAGTCAACAGCCTTGAACCGCTGGCTGCCAAATTTGAGGCGTTCGGGTATGCGGTGCGACAAATAGATGGGAATGATATTACTGCGCTGGTCAATACCTTCGACCAGATTCCCTTTGAAAACGGCAAACCGAATCTGGTGCTGGCGCATACCATCAAAGGCAAAGGCATCAGCTTCATGGAGGACACCGCCAAATGGCATCACAAAGTTCCCGATGATGCTGAATTTGCGCTGGCAATTGAGGAACTCACCCATGCAGAAACCCATTTAAAGGCGGTGATAGGATGAATCTTGGCAAACCCAATCAAGATGTTTTTGCGGAAATCCTGCTGGAATTAGCCCAACAAGACCCGTCGATTCTGGTTGTGACCAGCGACTCACGCGGTTCTGCTAAACTTGTACCCTTCGGTCAAGCCCTCCCGAATCAGATTATTGAAGTGGGGATTGCCGAACAAAATCTAGTCGGAGTCGCGGCGGGGTTAGCCTCCACGGGCAAAAAAGTTTTTGCGGTGTCGCCGGCCTGTTTTTTGACCACCCGTTCCCTTGAGCAAATTAAAAATGACGTGGCCTATTCCGATAATCCGGTCAAAGTCATTGGGATTAGCGCGGGGGTTAGCTACGGCGCGTTAGGGTCAACCCACCATTCCCTACACGATTTTGCGGCGCTGCGAGCCATCAACAATCTTGACATCATCGTTCCGGCAGATAATTTTGAAACACGGGAAGCGGTCAAAGCGGCGTTACATCATCCCCGCCCGATGTACCTGCGATTCGGCAAAAAAAATATGCCTGACCTGCACACCGCCGAAACCCATTTTGAGATTGGCAAGGCCATGCTACTCCGCGAAGGGCAGGATGTCACCTTCATTGCCAATGGCGAAACTGTTGTTCGTGCGGTCATGGCGGCTGACCTGCTGGCAAAAGATGGGCTGACTTGCCGTGTGTTGAGTATGCACACCCTCAAGCCCTTTGATGCCGATGCCCTGTTCCATGCGGCAAAAAATACCCACGCCCTCATCACTGTTGAAGAACATAGTGTGCATGGTGGGTTAGGTGAATTATGCGCGGCGCTGCTGCTGCATCAAGGACTTTGCCCACCTTTCAAAATTATGGGGATTCCTGATGAATATACGGTCACAGGCAGCCAATCCGAAATTCTTGACCATTACCGCATGTCACCCCGGGGATTGGCAGAAACCGCCCGCCAACTGCTGCAAAAGGAGGCTGTTTCATGATTATCGCGCTGGATCAAAGCACCTCTGCCACCAAAGCCATGTTATTTTCTGTCAATGGGGAACTACTGGAAAAAGTCTCGCTTGACCACACCCAGTATTACCCGCAGCCCGGATGGGTGGAACATGACGCGGAGGAAATTTATCAAAATACCCGGCAAGCGCTGGCGGATTTGTTACAAAAACACCCCATCGAACATTTAACCCACTTGAGCATCACTAACCAGCGCGAAACAATCGTGGTTTTTTCAAAATCCACCGGAAAACCTCTGCAAAAAGCGATTGTCTGGCAGTGTCGGCGGGGGGAACCATTTTGTACGCAATTGCTACAGGATGGGTTAGGCCCGCAGGTACAGGCGCTCACAGGCTTAAAAATTGATACCTATTTCCCCGCATCAAAAATCAAGTGGTGGCTTGAGCATGTGCCAGATTTACGGCAAAAACTAGAATCAGGCGAAGCCCTGCTCGGCACAATCGACACCTACCTCATTTATCGGCTCACCCATGGACAGGTATTTGCCACCGATTCAACCAATGCCAGCCGAACGCTTTTGTATGATATTGTGCAACTGCAATGGAGCGATGTGCTGTGCCGTTTGTTTGATATTCCCATGCAAGCCCTGCCCGAAGTGCGCGAAAGCAGCGCGCTTTTTGGCGAAACTGATTTGGGTGGGTTGCTCCCCACACCGATTCCGATTTGCGGGGTGATGGGCGATTCACAGGCCGCGCTATTTGCCGAACGCTGTTTTGAGGTGGGCAGTGCGAAGGTTACTTTTGGTACGGGTTCATCCGTTTTGCTCAATATTGGCGACCAGATGCACCTTTCTCCCAATGGCATTGTCACCACGATTGGCTGGGTCTACCGTAATAAACCAACCTATGCGTTTGAGGGCATCATCAATTTTACGGGGGCAACCATCGCTTGGATGCGTGACCAGATGCGCTACTTAGAATCCGCGCAAGAATCCGAATCGCTGGCTCAGGCGGTGGCGGACAACGGTGGGGTATATGTCATTCCGGCGTTTGTTGGCTTAAGCGCTCCCTATTGGCAGCCCAATGCAAAGGGCGCAATCGTGGGGTTAACCCCCGCCAGCACCAAAAATCATATCGTCCGCGCTGCGCTGGAATCGATTGCGTATCAAGTGAAAGATGTGTTGGGCTTGATGGCATCCGACGCAGGGGTGCAGCTTCAGCATGTGTATGGCGATGGAGGGATGGTCAACAACCGTTTTCTCATGCAATTTGTCGCCGACATAACCCGTTTTACCGTCCGCGCTTCCAGTTTGCCGGAACTTTCGGCTTTAGGTGCGGTCATGGCGGGAATGCTTGGGATGGGTTTGGTCAGCGATTTTAGCGGCCTTCCTCACCTGTTTGACCAATATTCGCCCGCAATGCCGCCGGAACAGGTCGAAGAATATTACGCGGGCTGGTTAGCGGCTGTGCAAAGAGTTTTATAACAGAAAATTAAGTTAGGAAGGAAAGACAGTATGATCAATCGAAAAATTACCTTAGGGGTGCTGGTTGGCAACCGCGATTTTTTCCCAGACAGATTAATTACGGAAGGCCGTCAGGATATTTTGCAGGTTCTCAATGCCATGAACATCGGGGCGGTGATTCTGGATGAGGAGACCACCAAACTCGGCGCGGTGGAAACATGGGAACATGCCAAAAAATGCGCGGAACTCTTTGATGCCAACCGCCATGTGATTGATGGGATTCTGGTGGTGCTGCCCAATTTTGGCGATGAAAAAGGGGTGGCGGATACGATTAAACTCTCCGGGTTGCGGGTGCCGATTCTGGTGCAAGCCTACCCGGATGATTTAGACCAATTCACCGTCGAACGCCGTCGGGATGCCTTCTGCGGCAAAATTTCGGTGTGCAACAATCTGTATCAATATGGCTTTGATTACACCGTCACCACCCGGCACACCGTTCGTCCTACCGAGGAGTCCTTCCAACAGGATTTGCGGAATTTCGTCAATGTCTGTCGGGTCGTCAAGGGGTTGAAAACCGCCCGCTTAGGAGCCATCGGGGCGCGTCCGGGTAATTTCAACACGACCCGTTACAGCGAAAAACTCCTGCAAGCCTTCGGTCTCAGCGTCAACACAATGGATTTGTCGGAATTGTTCGGAAACGCGAACCGCCTGACCGATGACCATGCGCGGGTCAAGGAAAAACTCGACAGCATCAAAGCCTACGTACCAACGAATGCCGTTCCCAGTCCGGCAGTGGTCAAAATGGCAAAACTCGGCGTGATCATTGATGACTGGATGCACACCTATGATTTAGATGCCACCGCCATTCAATGCTGGACATCCTTGCAGCAGAATTACGGGGTGAATGTGTGTACCCTGATGAGCATGATGAGCGAAAATCTCATGCCCAGCGCTTGCGAAGTCGATATTACGGGAGTCGCCTCAATGTATGCGCTCACCCTCGCTTCGAGTCAACCGAGCGCGTTGGTGGATTGGAACAACAACTACGCCAATGATTTGAATAAATGTGTTCTGTTCCACTGCGGCAACTGGGGCAAGAGCTTTTTGGGCAGCGAGGTCAAGATGGCGAACGCAGAGATTCTCGCCACCACCCTGGGCACCGAAAACACCTATGGTACGGTGGCCGGACGCACCCCCGCCGGCCCCTTCACCTATGCCCGCATCACCACCGATGACCGGGCAGGCATGATTCGTACCTATGTCGGGGATGGTCAATTTGTCGATGACCCCTTAGACACCTTTGGCAGTCGGGCAGTGGTCGAAGTGCCGGATTTACAAAAACTCATGCGGCATGTCTGCAAACATGGCTTTGAGCATCACGCCGCGATGGCAGCAGCCTCTTCCGCCGGGGTGCTGGCCGAAGCCTTTGGCAATTACATGGGCTGGGAAGTTTATCACCATTCGTAATTGGCGAGACGAAACACCCCCTTCCCCTCGCCAATCCTTGGTGGGGGGAAATTGCGGGGATTCGTTTTGCTTTCTCCATAGCAAGCGGTAGAATAATTAAACTTAATATCCGACGTTTGGAGAAAATATTAATGAAACGCCTCATAGTCTTTTTGGTACTTGTGGCAAGTTTGCTTACCTTCATCGCGCCCATCCAAGCCCAAGATGCCCCACAAATCGCTCTTGTCACCCCGTATATTGAACAGCCCGGCACAAAATTGATGGTGGATGCCTTCCAAGCGGAAGCCGAAACCAAAGGTTGGGAAGTCACACTCTACACCACCGAAAGCGATAATATTATCCGTCTGGTGGGCTACATGGAAGATATTGCCCGCGAAGGTGCAGACGCGGTGGTCATTAATGTTGACCCCGCCGAAGTGCAACCCGGCTTGGAATTTCTGGCAGAGGCAGAAATCCCTGTTTTTGGTATGGACGCGGGGACAAGTGATTTACTGGTCACGAATGTCACCAGCAATGGCTATGTGATGGCCTCCGAAACCGCGACCTATGTGGTGGATCGTTTAAATGGCGTGGGACGGGTGGTCATGTTTATTTTTGAACCCTATCCGCCCGTGCAAAAACGCGGCGCGATTGCTGAAACGATTTTTGCCAACACGCCGGATATTGAAATCGTGGAAGAAATCACCCCCAGTTTTGAAAATGGCCCGGTGGAAGGCGCACGCGAAGCAATGTTGGGGGTACTGGAATCCAATCCTGAACCCGGCAGCATTTCGGCAGTTTGGGCGGCATGGGATGACCCCGCGTTGGGCGCACTCCAAGCGATTCAGGAAGCCGGACGCGAAGACGAAGGCATTATCATCGTGGGGATTGATGCGACCCCGCCTGCGCGTGATGCGATTGCCGCCGGCAGCAATTTTGCAGCAACCATCGCCCAAGATTTTCCCGGCATCGCCGCAAAGGTTGCCGAATTGGTCGAACAACATCTGAATGGCGAAGAAATCACACGGCCTGTTTATTATGTGGATGCTCAATTAATTACCGCCGAAACCCTCGCAGAATAACACGAAACGCGGGGTATTTAACAAGTTCGTAGGCAGGGGCATTCGTCCCTTGCCTATCCCCGAATGACTTTTAAAATAAAACAATCTGAATCCGGTGAAAAAGTGTGGAAGCCCTCTTAGAAATTCTGCGTGCCAGCAAAAGTTATAACGGTGTGCCTGTCCTAACCGACGCGGCCTTGACCCTCCATGCAGGCGAAGTTCATGCGCTGGTCGGTGAAAATGGCGCGGGCAAATCCACCCTCATCAAATTGCTGGCGGGGGTGGTTTCGCCAGATGTGCTGCATCTCAAGCTACAAGGCCGTCCCATCCATATCACCAGCAGCCAATCCGCCACCCATTTCGGCTTGCGGTTTATCCACCAAGAACTGAATGTTGTTCCCTATTTGTCTGTCGCTGAAAATATATTTTTGAGTCATCCCTACCCCCGTGCTGGCATTTTTGTACGCTGGCGCAAACTCTATCAAAAAGCGGCGGAGGTACTGGCACAGTTAGGCGTGCAGCACCTTCAACCGCAAACCATCATGGGACGCTTAAGTCCCGGCGACCAGATGCTGGTGAAAATTGCGGCGGCGTTTGTGCAGGATGAAAATCCCGCCCGTGTGTATGTGATGGATGAACCCACCGCCGCGCTGACAGGCGAAGAATCCGACCAACTTTTTCGCCTGATTCAAAATTTGCAGGCGCAGGGTAGCGCCGTTTTATATGTTTCCCACCGGCTGGATGAAATTTTCAAAATTACGCAAAATATCACCGTCATGCGAAATGGGCGGGTGATGGGAACCTATCCTACCGAATCTGTTACCCCCGCCCACTTAATTTCCCTGATGACAGGCCGCGAACTGGCACAAACATTCCCCCCTCGCGAAACTCCGCTAGGCGACAATATCCGCCTGAAAGTCGAAAATTTACGCAATCACTGGCTGCACAACCTCCATTTTGAGATTCGAGAAGGAGAGATTGTCGGGGTTGCGGGGCTTATCGGGGCGGGACGGACGGAACTGCTGCGCGTGTTGATGGGTGCATCGCGCCGACAGGGAAAAATTTATCTGGAGGGTCGTCCGGTGAGACGCTATTCTCCGATGCAGGCGTGGCAAAAGGGCATCGCGTTTGTGCCAGAAGAACGCCGCACCCAGGGCTTGATTCTCTCCGAACCGATTGCCAGCAATACGACCCTCCCCGCATTAAATCAATTTGCGCTGGCGGGGAGTTTTTTGCAGCATCGGCGCGAATATCGGGCGGTCAACGAATTGAGCCAAGCCGTCCAGCTCAAATCGCGGGGGGTGTATCAGCACGTCTGGCAACTTAGCGGGGGTAATCAGCAAAAAGTGGTGTTTGCACGGGCGCTGCTTGACCCGCCGCGTGTGCTGCTGCTGGATGAACCGACTCGCGGGGTGGATGTGGGTGCAAAAGTCGATTTATACCAGTTGATCCGGCAAATTAGCGGGCAGGGAACGAGTATTTTGATGGCTTCTTCTGAATTAAGTGAACTGATTGGCCTGTGTGATCGGATTCTGGTCTTGCGGCATGGACAGTTGGTGACAAGCGTACCTACCGAAGGATTAACCGAAAGCCACCTGCTCTCACTGTGTTATGGGACAAATGATGACTAATTTTCAAATTCTGAATTTTCTGAAACGGTTTGGTACGCTCATCGGTTTTGTGCTGATTGTGCTGTATTTCTGGTACGAACGCCCTGAAACTTTTATGAGCATCCGTAATTGGCTGAACATCACCCAGCAAATTAGTATTCTCGGTGTGGTCGCCTTTACCATGACGGTGGTGATGGTCGTGGGTGATTTTGATTTAAGTGTCGGTTCGATGGCTAGCCTCGCGGGGATTGTCCTTGCCACCCAATTTGAGGACGGACGCTCAATTGAATATGCAGTGGCACTGGCGCTGATGGTGGGCATTTTAGGCGGGTTGTTTAACGGTATTCTGGTTTCCTATGTGGGCATTTCCGCGTTTGTTGCCACCTTAGGCACGCTGACCATGTTCGCCGGACTTGCCCTGTATATTAGCGGCGGCACGACGATTTTTGGCAAGGTGATTCCGGTGGAATTTGCCGAATGGGGACGGGGTGGCATCGCGCTTGGCACGGTGGATAAGGTGGATGTGCAGTTTCATAACCTGTCGGTGGTGGCCTCCGTCGTTTTTATCATCGTCCTGATCGTCCTCACCCAGACCGTTTACGGGCGTAGACTGTATGCGATTGGCGGAAACAAAGAAGCGGCGCGTTTGGGCGGGGTGCAGGTGCGTTTTTTGCGTCTGACCGCGTTTATCATTAGCGGGTTGGGCGGGTCAATCGCGGGGGTGATGCTGGTCAGCCGTTTGGCTTCTGCCAATCCGACCCAGGGCGACGGCTACATGCTAGACGCGATTGCCTCTGTTTTTCTGGGCATGACTCTCAGTGAAGAAGGGGTGCCAAATGTATGGGGAACGCTGTTGGGGATTTTTATTCTAGGGGTGCTGACAAACGGCCTGACCCAACTTCGCATTGACAGTTATATTCAGCAGATTTTAACAGGTGGGATTATCATTCTGGCGGTCATGTTGAGCAGTTTATCCCGCCGCACCGCCTAACAAGGATAAATTTTCATGTGGTTGGTTTTTGATTGTGGTACAAGCAGCACCAAAGCCTGTCTTTTAAGCGATGATTTTGCGGTGGTGCAGTCCGCCTCTGCAAGTTATGAAACACAAGTCTTGGCAGACGGCATGATGGAACAAAATGCCGATGATTGGTGGTTGGCGGTGGTCAAAACCGTCCAGCAATTAGACCTATCACAGGTGCAGGCCATCGTCCTGACGGGACAAATGCAGGATGTTATTTTGCTCGATTCACAGGGCGTTCCTGTGCGACCTGTCATTCTCTACAGCGACACCCGCGCCCGTGCTGAGGCAGAATGGATTGAAAGCTCCATCGGACGGGACACCTTGTATCACCTGACCGGAAATTATCAGGATGCGGGCGGGCTGCTGGCAAAATTGGCTTGGCTGACCCGGCATGACCCCGCGCTGGCGAAAGCACAAACGCTGCTACTCGGTGCAGCCGATTATCTGGCCTACCAGATGACCGGGAAGGCCGTCACCGACACGACCACCGCCTCCACCACCGGATTACTCAACCTTGAGACCCGTCAATGGCTGGATGAGTCGGTTTTTGCTCAAGTGGGGTTAGACTCTCTCGTTTCCCTGTTGCCAGCCCTGATTCACGGTGGGGCAAAAGTTGGCACCTTGACCCAAACGGCGGCTGAACGGTTAAATCTGCCAGTCGGGATTCCGGTGTATCATGCGCCGGGTGACGCAGGGGCAAATACACTGGGGGCGGGTGCGGGGGTTGCGGATTTGGCCTATGCTTATATTGGCACAAGCGGGTGGGTGGCCTTTACCGCCCCCAATCGCGCTATTGCCTCCGGTGTGATTACCCTTGCCCACCCCCACCCCGACGCATTTATTCAGGTTGCTCCCCTCATGACCGCCGGTGGCAATCTGGCATGGGTCAAAAATTTGTTTCAAGCGGCAGATTTTGCAGCCGTGATTCAACAGGCATTTGACCGTCCCCCCGCTACGCTGCTCTATTTGCCCTATCTGCGTGGGGAACGTTCGCCCTTTAGTGACCCGTTGGCACAGGCCGCGTTTGTAGGCATCACCGACCAGACCGACAAAGCCGATTTTTACCGCGCTGTGCTGGAAGGAGTCGTTTTTGCCTATCGTCATTGCTTGGAAGCGCTATGTGCTGACCCCATCGAAAAATTAACCTTAACTGGCGGGGGAACCCAATCTGACGCATGGTGTCAATTGTTTGCCGATGTGTTGCAGATTCCGGTAGTGGTGGCTGCCGAACCCGAATATGGGGCGGTACGGGGAGCGCTGCTTTCGGTGTTGGTGGCGGAACACAAACGCCCTTCCTATGCCTTCGCATTACAGGCGCAAACGACCCTCACCCCGCAGCCAGCCTTGCGCGAGACATACACCCATCAGTATCACTTATTCCGTGCGCTATATCCCGCCTTGCAGCCGATTTTTGCTCAGAAATGATGAAGTATCTATCCATAAATTCTTTTTTACGCCGTGCTTTAGCGCTGTGTTCACTGGCCTAAAGGTCAGCGTTACCCGCAAAAATTATGCGGATGCCAAAAGAAAACACGGACACGATATATCGTGTCCCTACGGGAAATTGCCTTAGAAATCGAACCGACGAACTTGCTAATGGACAAGGCAATTAGACCTTAAATGAATCCAACTTTTGCGGACGGGATATATCCCGTCCCTACGGGTGCATTTCTTGTAGGGACAGCATCCATGCTGTCCGCAATCGTTTGGTTTTTAATTGATTTGTCCATAAATTCTAAAAAGATATATTGAAGGTTACTTTTATGAACATCGGATTACTTATCCCCCGACATGCCCGCTATCGCCCGAACCATCTGGCGGTTATCTACGAAAATCAGCGGCTGACCTATGCTGAATTCAATGTTCGCATTAATCGGTTGGCAAACGCGCTGCTGAAAATGGGCATCCAAAAAGGCGATAAAGTGGCGACAATTTTGCCCAACTGCCTGGAACTGCTCGAAATTTACTGGGCGGTTGCTAAAATCGGGGTGGTGGTGGTGCCATTAAGTCCTTTGCTGCGCGGGGCGGGTTTGAGCCGTTTGCTGAATGACTCGGACAGTGTAGCGGTGATGACCAGCGCGGCCTTTGTCGAACATTTAGACCCCCTCAAAGCCGAACTGCCGCAGGTGCAGCACTTTATTTTGACGGATGCGGACACCATAAGCGGATACGATGCTTACCATGCGCTTGTTGCTGCTGCCGCGCCGGATGAACCATCGGAAATCGTGGTCACCGATTCTGATCCCTATAATATTATTTACAGCAGTGGCACCACCGGACTCCCGAAAGGCATTGTCCACACGCATACTATCCGTGCAGCCTACTGTACTTCGTTTGCCGCTTCCTATCGGATTACGCCGGAAAGTGTCGTGCTGCACACGGGCGCACTGGTTTTTAACGGTGCATTTTTAACCCTCATGCCCGCTTTTTTTATGGGCGCAACCTATATTCTCCATCCCACCTTTGATGCAGATAAACTGATTGAGACTGTACAGCGCGAAAAAGTCACCCATATCAAAATGGTGCCATCCCAGATTATTGCCCTGCTCCATTCGCCCAATTTTTCCCCGCAAGCGCTGGATTCGCTGGAAATGATCGGGTCGGTGGGCGCACCCTTGCATCGGCGATACAAGGAAGAATTGGAACACCACCTGCCCGGACGTTTTTATGAACTGTATGGGCTAACCGAAGGTTTTGTCACGATTCTTGATAAATACGATATGCCTGCCAAAATGGACTCGGTGGGCTGCCCGCCGCCCTTTTTTGAGATGCGAATTGTGGATGACCACGGGCAAGATCTCCCGCCGCATGAAGTCGGTGAAATTGTGGGACGTGGCCCCATTACCATGCCGGGTTACTACAAACGTCCTGACCTGACCGCCGAAGCGATCAAAGAGGGTTGGTTGTTTAGCGGCGATTTAGGCTATGTGGATGAGGACGGTTTTTTGTATCTGGTTGACCGCAAAAAAGATTTAATTATCTCCGGCGGGGTGAATGTGTACCCCAAAGATATTGAGGAAATCATCGTGCGCCATCCCGATGTGCAGGAAGTGGCAGTGTTTGGCGTACCGGATGAACGCTGGGGCGAAACACCGATTGCCGCCGTCGTTTTAAAGCGCGGGGCGGTGGTTTCGGCGGAAACGCTCTGCGACTGGATTAACCAACGGGTTGAGGCACGTTTTCAGCGTGTGCAGGAAGTGTTGCTCAAGGAGGACTTCCCACGCAGCGCGGCGGGCAAAATCCTCAAACGAACGTTGCGTCAGGATTATCTGGAGACACGGGGAAAATAGCCCTTTGTAAGAGGATAATATACCTTAGTTAAAATTTAGTATATACTTACAATATATTTTTTAATTGAATTGGGGCAGTTCGATGAAACACCAAGCCTCAGCCAATCTGGATTCCCTGACCCCCCGTGAATTAGAAATGCTCTACTGCCTTGCGGAGGGGTTGTCTAACAAAGAAATTTCCCGCAAACTCTCGGTTGCCCCCACCACAATCAAATGGTACATCCGCCAGATTAACAGCAAATTAGCGACTACAACCCGTGAAGAAATCATCAAACGTGCTAGAGAAATCGGCTTGTTAAAAACGACCCTCGCTTCTGGATATATTCTCCCCAAACCCTCCACCCCTTTTGTTGGACGTAACGCTGAAATAGACAGTCTGTATGCCATGCTGACGACCCCCACACTTCGCTTGATTACCATTCTTGCGCCGGGAGGGATGGGTAAAACCCGATTGGCACTAGAAATTGCGTCTTGCTCGGGTAATGTTTTTAGGGATGGGGTGTATTTTGTTTCACTCCAAGCGCTCACTGAAATCTCCCATTTTTTGACGACCCTTGCCAGCACAATCGGGTTGGCGTGGCAGGGCTACGACCCAATAAAACAGCAGCTTTTGCGCCATCTGAGCAACAAAGAAATGCTTTTAGTGTTAGATAGTTGCGAAGCGCTCCCTGAAATTGCGGGGCTGATTGCTGAAATGCTGCAAACAGCTCCCGCCCTCAAAATCTTAGCAACCTCACGGGAAAAATTGAACCTGCTCACTGAAACCCTGTACAGATTGCATGGTTTAGCATTTGCAAATGGGGACAATTTTTGGAATGAAGGGGCTGTTCAACTGCTCAGCCAAACCGCCAAGCGTATCAAACCCACATGGAACCCCAGCGATGACCAGCGGGACTCGATCACGAAAATTTGCCACCTCACTGGTGGAATGCCTTTGGGGATTGTGCTAGCGGTGCAGTGGTTAGATTTGCTGACCTTGGAAGAGATTGCTGCCGAAATCCAGCAAAATATAGATTTACTGACCACTGAACTTCAGGATGTTCCACCGCGCCAGCGCAGTATTCGTGCTATTTTTAACACCGCATGGCAGCGTCTTTCCCCCACTGACCAAGTGATGTATGCGCGGTTGTCTATCTTTCGCGGGGGATTTACCCGTGAAGCGGCGGAACACGTCGCAGAGGCCAATTTACGGTGCTTATTAACTTTTTATGACAAAAGTTTGATTCAAAGCCAGCAACCCGGACGTTTTCATATACATGACCTGCTGCGCTTCTATGCTCAGGAGCATTTGTCGGCGGAAGAAAATTTCTCCACCCAAGAAAAACACGCAGTATATTACGCCCAGTTTGTTCAACAATGTGAACTCAAAATTAAAAATGTCGAACAATCTGCGGCGTTCCAAGACATAGAGGACGATTTTGAAAATATCCGTGCCGCATGGCACTGGAATCTTGACCATTTGCATTTTACGCTCTTGGATCACATGGTCTTTTCAATAGAATTTTTCCATGTTTTCAAGGGCAATTCGCTGGCAGGAAAGCTGTTTTTTGAAAGTGCAGTCGAAAAGTTAGCCACACATTCCGATGCGGCGTTTGTCTATGTCAAAATTGCGACCTATTATGCTTGGTATTGCCTTGATGAGAATCTCACGCAGCAGGGACAGGAACTTCTCAAAAGTTGCTTAACCCTTGCCCGTACATTACACGATGCCGAAACAACGGCAGTGATTCTGCATATTTTAGCCTTTCAGGTTGCCCAATTTGAACAAGGCAGGGTTTTTATTGAAGAAAGCATTCAAATCTTTAGGACACTGGGTGATCGCTGGTGGCTAGCGGTGGCACTGAATATCAAAGCCTATTTGATGATTTTTCAGCCCTATTCTCACCGAGAACGTCTTGCCCTCACCAATGAAATCGTCGAGATACGCCGTGAAATGGGCGATAAACTTGGCCTGAGCGCGACCCTCAACAATTTGGGGATACTTTGGTTTGAATACGGTGAACCTGATATGGCGGTTGCTTGCTTTGAAGAATGTCAGGCGATTCGGCGAGAAGCGGGCATCAGCCAAAATTCGTCTTACATCGTGACCTTAAATACATTGGCTGCTTACTATGTGCATATCGCCGATTTTGAAAAGGCGGAAGCCATGCTGAATGAAGCGATTGAAATCGCTCAAAAATTACACCTCCATCCTTATGAGTATATTAATTCTTATTATTTTCTGGCTTTGATAGCGGGTTTTAAGGGAAACTTGGAAAAATACCATGCCCTGCTTAAAGAGGCCGATGAATTCGTTCGCAACCCGCAAATGCCGGTGGTGCAGCAAAGATTATGGGTACAGCGCCAGCGCCGTATTTTTCAGGGGAGTGTGGTATGGTGCGCGCATGAATTTGATGAAGCACGCGCCATCTTCCAGTGTCTGTTACGTGAGTTTGATGAACAGCCAAACATCAACTGGTTTCATCTTGGCATGGTTAAAATCAATTTGTGTTTGCTGGATTTAGAACAAGCGCTCCTCGCACACGCCCAAGCTCCCTTAGATCAGTTGCTGCATGATGCCATTCAGTTCAAGGCCAGGGTTTGGATGTTGTCAATTTTGTATGGTTATGCACTGATTGCCCACCTAGCGGGGCGATTGGCGGAGGCTGTTTTTCTGGCAACCTTGGTTAAGCAGCATAAAGCCACCAGTTACGATGTCCGAATGCGAACAACCCGGCTTTTAGGATTGTTACAAAATGAAGTGTCATCCTTTGAATTTGGCACGGCGGTTGAACAAGGCCTGCACGCTGACCTTGAGACAGTTGCCTATCAGCTATTGAAAAAAAGCCAATCCGCAATCTCTGGCTGATTGGCTTCACTAAAGGAGTCAATCACAACTTATCCCTCTGGAACGCTCACATTCGGCTTGTAGGGTATCAATCAAGCCGAGTTGAAGTTTAAGCATCTGATCGTTGAAGGTAATCCAACTTTCGATCAATTTGCCATTTACAATATGATGAATCAGCATTCCGCGTACTTGCACGGCATTTCCAGAAGCCGGAATGCCTTCCATGGTGCCGTTGTGTGTGCCAGTCAGAGTCCAGACGATAGCGACCATATCGTCCACATAGAGGCGCTCATCCACCACAAAGCGCATATCTGGCAGCAACGTATGCCACCAACTGACCCACCCGATATAGCCCGCTTGACCTTTGCAATTGCCAAACTGCGGGTCGTGCAACACCCAATTCTCAGCTACATAGGAGTCAATTTCCTGAAAATCTGAAGTTTTCATCGAATCGACACTAAACTGATAGGCATGATATATCTCGGGATCTTGCGCCAAAGTCGGACGTGCCATACAGAGTAAAACAATGCCTAGTAATAAAAAAATGTGTGTTTTCATGTTTCTTTTCCCTATTATCCTCAGCGTAACTGCAAACAGGGCGGGATGTCTCCCGCCTCAGGGAGGGAACCCATCCTGCCCCTACGACTCGCCTACGGCAAAAAAGCTCCATTGTGAGGGAGCAACAAAATTTTTATAATCGCTGGTTATGGCAGTCAACAACTCTTGGACAACCCCCGCCACCCGTCCAGCACAGCGTGTGGCACAAAATCCCACCGTGCGGCTGTGGCAGCAGTTCGATTGGCTGCTGCTGGGGGCGGTGCTGCTGCTGGTACTCATCGGGATTCTGTTCATTCGCAGCGCGACCATCGGCGCGGTGGATACCGATTTACAGGGGCGCGTGCAAAGTCAGATTATTTATGCGGTACTTGGCCTGATTATCATGTTCATGGTCGCTGCCATTGATTACCGCTTGCTGGGCGCATTACAGCATTATATTTACGGATTTCTGGTGTTTGCGCTGGCACTTGTGACCATCGCAGGGCAGGTTGGGGGGGCCGGGGCGCAGCGCTGGCTCAATGTCGGGATTCCGATTCAACCCTCCGAAATCGGTAAAATGTTGATTATTATTGCGTTAGGCGCGCACCTCTCCAAACAATATCAAAAACTGGATGCCTTCCGCACGGTCATCGTCTCGTTGATGTACATGGCGTTGCCGATGTTTCTTATTTTCAGCCAGCCGAATCTGGGAAACACGATTGCCTTTGCCCTCATCTGGGGGGTAATGTCATGGGGGGCAGGGCTGCGTTTGCACCATATCGCCATTCTGGGATCAGTGGTACTGGTTTTCTTGCCCGTCCTGTGGACACAAATGGAACCCTACCAGCGTTCGCGGATTTTGACTTTCATCAACCCCGAAGGCGACCCGGACGCACAATTCAATGTTGACCAATCGCTGATTAGCGTGGGGTCAGGCGGATTTTTGGGCAAAGGGTATGCCAATGGCACACAAACACAGGGACGTTTTTTGCGTGTGCGCCACACCGATTTTATCTACAGCGTGATTGCCCACGAATCGGGATTCGTCGGCGGGGCATCGGTACTCGGACTGATTGGTCTGGTATTGTTCCGCATCACCCACGCGGGATTACAGGCGCGTGACCCCTTGGGCAGCCTCATCTGTTACGGGGTGGCCGGGGTCATTTTTTTCCAGACCGTCACCGCCGTAGGTATGAATCTGGCGGTTTTGCCCGTCACAGGTTTGACACTGCCTTTTGTTAGTTCCGGCGGCACTTCGCTTTTTTCCCTGCTGTTCGGGATTGGCTTGGTCGAAAGCGTCAACATGCGCCGCAAACCGGGGGTGGCTGTCACCGAGACCACCCTGTAAATTCGCCTCTATTCCCCTTCCAGCAAAATCGTAAACGCGCCTGCATCCGCCTCCCCATAGCCCGTCACCACAATGATATAATCGCCATCCGCCAACAGCCGAAAATCCTCAATCAAGGGCTGGAAGTTGCCGCCGCTATCATCATCTTCGGTGACGATTCCACCCAGTGAATCGCGCAGGGTAATTTTTAAATCGTACTGGCTGTTGACCCGAATCGTGATGCGCTGGTTTTCCTCTCCGGTGAACAAAAAGGCCACGCTGCCATTCGGGGAAAGCAAGCCATTCAATGTTTCACCTATACGAATGGTGGTGGTGTTGGCGGTGAAACTCTTGAGCAGCGTCACTTGGAACGACCCCAAACTGTTGGGGGTTGCCCCGCGCAGCACAATGGTATATTCACCGGTGACGGGCAGTTCATAAAATTCAATGAGCGGGTTTAAATTGCCACCACTGTCATCATCATCAATCAGCGTGTCGCCTGCTGCGTTTAAAAGCTGAACGTAGCTGTCGAATCCGCCCGTGACCCGAATGCTAATAACATCGCCCGCGCTGCCCTTGAATGGATAGCGCTTTTCCTCATTCGCCCCGATAGAATCGGTCAAGGTTTGCCCGTAATCAATCACCGGACGGTTTTCATCGGGACGGACAAACACCCCTGCCTGAATCACCAATCGAAAACTGCCTTCGTCGCTTGCCCCGTAGCCACGCACCACAATTCGATATTTATCGTCGGTTTGCAGGGTAAAGCCGTTAATCAGCGCATTCTGATTACCACCACTGTCATCGTCTGTCACAAGCGGCAATGGACTGCCTGTCCCCAGTAGCTCCAAACGGCTGTCAAATTCCGCCGCGAGAACCGCGATGCTAACGACTTCGCCCGCCTGCCCCTGAAAAATAAATTCGGTCTGGCTGTTGCGCTCCAAACGGCTGTCAATCGTTTGCCCGTAGGTCAATTCCACCCCGCTTACCACGGTGGGGACGGTTGGTTCAATGAGTGTGATGGACTGGGGTTTAAAAACGGCATTGGCAGAATCGCCGCCGACCCACGCCAACTGCCCTTCCAGATTGACCTGATACCAGCGTTCGTCATTTTCAAGGCTTCCGGTAATGGGGAAAGTCCCTTCGCTAAGTGTCACCACCGCGTTAAAGTCCTCGCCCGGCCCCTCACGGAAAATCGTCACCCCCTGCAAAATTACATTTCCGCCTGTCTCAATGATGCCTGTCACCGCCGTTGGAGTCGGGCTGATGGCGGGTGTTGGAGAAAGAGTCTCAGTTGGCGTGTGGGAGGGAGTCAAAGTGACGTGCGATGGGGTAAAAGTAGGGGTCTCGGTGGATGTTAAAGTTGCTGTTGGCGTAAGAGTCGCTGAGGGAGTCTCGGTAGGTGTATCCGAGGGGGTCGAAGTTGCTGAAGGGGTCTCAGTAGGCGTATCTGACGGAGTAAAAGTCGCTGACGGCGTGTCAGTGGGGGTGTCCGACGGAGTAAAAGTTGCCGATGGGGTGTCGGTGGGGGTAGTTGAAGGGGTTACCGTTGTGGTCGGGGTATTCGTGGATGTGTCCGTAGGAATCGGGGTGTGGGTCGGTGTTTCTGTGGGAATCAGCACGATTTCCACCCGGTTTAAATCCCCCGAAGCCTCGCCTGCCGCCGCCGCTACCCAACCGACACGCCCATTGGACATTTGAATCTGAAACCAATCTCCCGCTTCATTTTGCCCCACAATCGGATAGTCACGTCCAACCGAAAGCTGTGCCATCGCGGGATAGTGGTCGCCCGGTTTTTCGTGAACAGTCATGCTCTGGCTGACAGCTAAAATCGGCTCGCTGCGAATTTCCGGTTCATCGTCTGGACGACTCAGGAAAAAAGCTCCCACCAGAATTGCCAGCAACAGCCCAATCGCACCAAGAAAATAGGCCATGTTGCGATTCCCCGATTCACCCACCCCGAAGATATTTGTCCATGTGGTGCGTTCGGAGGTTGGACGGGGTGGCGCAACCACTTGACCCCGTGCAGTAGGTGGGTCGATCTTGTCAATAGCGGTGTGGCTTTGCTCTTCATCAGGGCGACGCGGGTGGGTCGGCACAAGGCTGGCACGGTCAAGTTTGAAGGTAAAGAGATTATCGAGGATTTTTTGTCCGGTTTCTGCCCCTTCGCAGGCCTGCTCAAAAGCATGGGCAAAGGCAGTCACGCTGGGGTATCTATCCAAGGGGTCTTTGGACAGCACTTTTTCAATCACCTGCGTCACGGCTTGCGGAATCACAATATCGGTGCGGATTTGCTGCGGTGGCGTGGGGGTATCATACAAATGTTTGTTGATAAGGCCATGCAGGGTTTCGGCAGAAAATGGCACATCGCCCGTCAGCATCTCATACACCATGATACCCACTGCATATAAATCGCTGGCGGGGGAGGCTTTGTCCCCTGCCCACAATTCCGATGAAATATGTGATGGCGTACCGAGCAGCGCCCCCGCCATGGTTAAATTGGCATCTTCACTCAAGACTTTAGCAATACCAAAATCCGCGAGATACGCCCCCCCCTGATTATCGAACAAGACATTCCCCGCTTTGATGTCTCGGTGAATCACGCCTTTACTATGGGCATAATCCAGCGCACCGGAAATCTGACGGAGCAGTTCGGTAATTTCCTTGAGAGAAGGCAGCGCTTGGGAACGCTGGCTAATCCGTTCCGACAGCGACCCGCCTGTCATCAACCGCATGACCACATAGGTAATGTCATCGGCATGTCCAAAGCCATAGATAGGCACAATATGGGTATGTTCCAGCGAGGCGGCAATCTGGGCTTCCCGTTCAAACCGCTTGATTCCATCCACATCATCGCCGTTTGCCAGCGCAATGACCTTAAACGCCACTTCACGGCGCAAACTCATATCATAGGCACGGTAGACCGCGCCCATCCCGCCGCGTCCATACAATTGGCGAATCTCATAATGACTGATGGTTAGCCCGATCAGATTTTTCATGCTGGTTAGCCCGATGTAATATGCTGCAAAATTGAATTTGTTCGATTATACCGTGTGTGCTATTTTGCCGCTTGTCCGCGTGGGTAGGAAATTGGTCACAGGGAATAATCTAAAAAACAAAACAGGAGACTTTCGCCTCCTGTCCCCTCAACCGTCTCTCTTTTATCAAACAGTTTAATCAAAATCGGATAAGCGATAGCCAATCCCGCGTACATTGACCAGCAAATCGAGGTTGCGGGTGCTGGCCTTGATTTTGCGGCGCAAATTAGACACATGCGGGCGAATTACTTCGCGGGCTTCGGCCTCGTCAATTGCATAACCGCGTACTTCGCGCACCAATTCGCTGCATGGCACAATCCGCCCGCGATGGGCAGCCAGATACAGCAGCAAATCAAATTCGGTGGGGGTGAGGTCAATCGCCTCATCATCAAGGGTAATCTGGTAACGTCCGGGATACAGCGTCAACGGGCCAAGTTCCATCACCGCCACCTGCCCTTTGACTGGTTGCGGCACTTCCATCTCGTCGTCGGCGAGATTGACATTCGCGGTTGGGGTACGCGGCGTTCCGGCGGGTTCTTCTTCCGCCAATTCATCCACCGTGTTTTGAATCATTTTAAGTAAATTGCGGCGGCGACGCATATTACGGGCGCGTTCCAGACCGCGTGCCACGCTGTCCCGAATATCGCGGCTGCTGCTGGGTTTCACCAGATAATCATGTGCGCCCAAACGTAAACTTTCGACAGCGCTGTTCAAACTGGCATACCCGGTCATTAAAATCACGCTGGTATCGCCGGTTTTTTCCTTAATGCGTGCCAGCAAATCCACCCCGGAAATGCCCGGCATCCGAATATCGGTCAACACAACATCAAATTCTTGCTTTTCTAACAAATCTAAGGCTTCTTCACCAGAGGCTGCCGATTCGACTTGGTAGCCCACACGCTGTAAGGTTTTCGTAATTGAATAACGAATTGCGCCCTCATCGTCCACCACGAGGATACGCGCCATTTCTTCATTTCCCATACAATGTCTACTCTAAATTTTTTCTGACTTTATTTTTCATTAATCATAAAGCGAATCAATAACTTTTACAACTATTAATAGGTGTTTTTTATCACAAAATTAACGGTACATTAATCTGAAAAAGTCCAGCGCACCCGTAAGACGGACTCGGTATCTTCCCGCACGGCGAAATGTTCAGACACCCGCCCTTGCAACCCATTGGCGGTGGGGGCAACAAACCATGCGATTTCGTCGTTCACCAGCAGCAACGGCACACGGTCACGGTAAATTTTAGGGATTTTAAGGTTAATAAACACATCCGAAATTTTTTGGGAATGTCCCCCCAACCCAAGCGGGGTAAAGCGGTCTCCGGGGCGGCGCGTTCGCAGCGTTAATTCTGCGCCCGGTGTCACCGCCAGCGTTGCTTCTAAGGGATTATCCCGATAAATTTCCGTTGAACGCCCATCCACCACCCAATAGGTATAAAAACGGAGAAAGTCGGTGGTGTAACCCTCACTTTCCAAGTCCAAATAGATCACTTTTTCGGCGGGAAGATGGGGAATATGACGCGGGAAGGGCAATGTTTCGCCAGAATGAATGGTGACATCATCATAGCCAAGCGTCATCTTTAAATCCGAAGGCAGGCTCATCTGCTGTCCGGTAGTGCCACAGGCAATCATGTTGCAGGCAGACTCAATATGGGCATAGGGAATGTCTATTGAGGAGAGTTCAGTCAGAATTTCCCTTAAAATATGACGCTGTACACCGGGTAGTTCGGCTAAAAAAGCGGAACGGTCAAGGTAAGCAATCTCCCCTGCGTCAGTTTCTCCCCAATCTACCATGCGTGCCAGCGCTTTTTGGGCGGTCAGTTGAATCACCTCGTAGTCGGCTTGGGCAATCGTCGCCATCCGTGCCAGAGCTTCGGCATAATCGGGTTTGATGCGTGCCAGCACGGGTAAAAGTTCATGGCGAAGTTGGTTACGGAAAAAGTGGGTATCCTGATTGGTTTCGTCTTCGCGTGCCACTATGCCCTGTTCGTGAGCAAAGTGTTCAATTTCTTCGCGGGAGATGTCTAAGAGGGGGCGGAGGAGGGTTAAATCCTGTGCCACCTCAAAAAGTGCATCGGGGGCATCTTCGCGCAGGTGGGTTTCGGACAGGGGGGCAAAGGGCAGCATCCCGCGCAACCCCGCCAAGCCTGCCCCACGTAACAGGTGCATGAGGATGGTTTCCACTTGATCATCGCGGTGATGCCCCAGCGCAATATAGAACGCATTGTGTTCGTCAGCAGTTTGGATGAGAAACGTGTAACGGGCTTGGCGGGCTGCCGCTTCCAGACTCAAATGCTGTTGGGCAGCATAACGGGCAACATCCTCACTGCCCACCGTGACCGCCAGACCGAGTTTTTTCGCCATCTGGGCAACATAGGCGGCATCAGCGCGGCTAGACTCGCCCCGTAATTGGTGGTCAAAGGTCGCCACATGCAGCGCATAACCGAAATGGGCTTGCCAATGCGCTAAGGTGTGCAGCAGCACCAGCGAATCGACCCCGCCAGAAACCGCTACGAGAATCGTTTCCCCTTCCAGCGCCCAATGTTCCAGCGCAGCTTGAACTTTATGCAACATTGTGATCTCTCCCGAATGCCGCAAGTGTAATCTATCCTTTGGGAAAGCCCCACATTTCGTAAAAAAATCTTTGCAGTTGTGCAACAAAATTTAAATTTTGGGCTATAGTCTTAAAAATGGCGAAGGAAGTGTCTTATGAGGTTGGTAAGAAGTTCGCTGGTTGGGTTGTTCGTTTTCATGGCCCTTACCTTGATCCTGCCCTTTTCGTATGCCCAAGAAACGGCTGAAGATGGGCTTGTTCCGCAGCAGGTCACCGGGGTCTACAGCACCACCTATTATTCAGCCTTTAGCGACTGGGAGATTTTTCCTGTGCTGCTGCCGATGCTCTCCGCAGATACGCATTTGACCTTTCCCGAACGCTTTGATTTACGGGCAGAGGCACAAATTGTCGGGGAAATTAGCGGCGACGTAAGTACGGGAGTCTATCAGATTCCTTTGCCATCCACGCCAGAAGCCGCCGGGTGGTTTGATACCGACGGCGACCCGAATACAACCTCGGCGGTAAAAGTGTTTGTCGCAGGGACAGGCAACGGCATGGTCGGCAAAGGCTATGTCAGCCGCTACGATTTTATCTATACGCGCAGTTTTGGCTTTGACCCCACCAGCCATTTGTGGAATGGCAAACTGCTGGTCTGGGCGGCTGAAGACAATACCCGCTTCCCGATTCTGAACGGCGAAGACAACATCTACTATACCGCCGATGATGTGCAGATTGGAGTGCCGGCGGGATGGAGCGTGGTCGAAGTCAAGGCGAAGGGCAGTCAGGAATCGGTGCGGGTGTTCCGTACCAGCCAACCCTATCTGGAACTTAGCGAACCCACCTATTTAACCGATGTCGATTTATCGACCCTGAGTTACGAAGACGCTTTCCTTGAACTGCTGGATAATCTGGAAGCAACCTATGTTTTTACCG
This sequence comes from uncultured Anaerolineae bacterium, assembly GCA_964639245.1. Lineage (GTDB taxonomy): Bacteria > Chloroflexota > Anaerolineae > Aggregatilineales > J027 > SB15. The sequence goes on along the minus strand of CAZXCU010000001.1, from coordinate 1,080,442 downwards.
ATTATCGGCATGTGGATTGGCAATCCCTGCGCGAACGTTATGCCCCCATGGCAGCGCAAATCAGCACCGATTATGAATTTCACGAACTGCTAGAAGCAACCTTATTTTCCTTCCGCGATGGACATTTAGCCATTATCGGGCCGGGCATCCCGGATTGGTTCTGGGGTTGGGTGGGGATGCAAGTCTATCCGGTGGACAGTGAACTGATGGTCGTGGAAACGTATGACGTGAGTCCCGTGGCGTTCAGCACGAATATTGTGCCGGGGACAGTCATTTTGACAGTGAATGGTCAGCCTGCGATGGAGTATTTCGCGTCTGTTGGACGTACCGTGTATAGCGGTGGGCATGAAACTCAGGACACATGGCGGCGTGGGTCACTGGCGTTTCGCGGGTTGCCCGGCACCTCCTACGATTTAACCTATCGCCTGCCGGATGGCACGCTCGCCTCTGCCACGGTTGAAACAGAATATATCGGGGAAATTGAAAATTTCGCCTCTGGCAGCCTTGCTCCCCTGGATTATCAAATTATCAATGGCAATGTGGGTGTGATTACCATTCGCAACTTCACCTCCGCCATGTTGGACAATCTCTGGGATGAAGCAATGGCAGTGATGACCAAAAAACAGGTCACAGGCATAGTGATTGATTTACGCAGCAACGGCGGCGGATTCAGCATTTTGTCGAATTACATGCTCGGTTCATTTCTGAATGAAGATATTTATGCGGGGCGGGAAGTTTCCGCGCTGGATGAAGACGGCGATGGCGTGCAGGACATCGAGGAAGATTACTATTATGGACGCGAGCAGATATTTGACCCTGCCAATGTGATGGTGCTGATTGGGCCAGACTGTTTTAGCGCGTGTGAATTTGCGGCCTATGCCTTTAAGGAGATTGGCGCACAAATCATCGGGCATTTGACGAGTGGTGGGGCTGGCGGCGGCGTTGGTGCAACCTACCTTTTGCCCGGTGGGACAAGTATTTATGGCATGGGCGTGGTCATGTCCGAAGATGCGGAAGGCAACGTGATTATCGAAGGCATTGGCGTACCGTTGGATGTGCAAGTGCCATTTTCCGTGCAAGCGCTCGCCAATGGAGAAGACAGCGTGCTGCAAACGGCGGTGCAATTGCTCACGCGCTAACAAGCCAACTCCCTGTCCCCATCGACGGGGAGTTTTAGTCATCATTCCTATGCTTATGGACAAGGCAATTAGACTTTAAATGAATCCAACTTTTGCGGACGGGACTCGCAGAGATCCCGTCCCTACGGTGTATTTCTTGTAGGGACAGCATCCATGCTGTCCACAATCATTTGGTTTTTAATTGCTTTGTCCATTACCAACCCTTACAGTGATTTTGATGAGGATGGTTTTTGCGCGTGTTGGATGATGCGTGTCAGCACTTCCTCAATTGTCATCTGGTCTGTCGAAATGACTAGGGCATCCTCCGCAATTTTTAAGGGCGATTCATGGCGGGTGGAGTCAAGCCTATCCCGCTGATGCAGCTCATTCAGGATTTGCTCCAAATCACCATTGGGAGTGGCTGCATGGCGACGGCGGGCGCGTTCTTCTAAACTCGGGTTGAGGTAAATTTTCAATTCGGCGTGGGGCAAGACAACGGTGCCAATATCCCGCCCGGAAAAAACCACCTTGCCCGCTTGGGCAATCTGCTGCTGAATTTTTCGCACACATGCTCGTACTTCGGGATAGGCCGCAACAATCGGGACAGCCTGTGTGATGGCATGGCTGTGCAGGTCGGTGTCAATCGGCGCACCCTCCACAGACAATTCACCTGTCTGAATGTGAATATCCAGCGTGCGGGCAAAATGGATGACGGCGGATTCATCGTGAATATTTTGCTGGTGTTCCAGCAATTTGCCAGTGATAGCACGATAAAGCATCCCCGCGTCCACAAACACATAGTCTAATGCCTCCGCGAGTTTTGCGCCGATGGTACTTTTGCCGCTGCCTGCTGGCCCGTCAATGGCAATAGTTTGGGCATACATAGTGCGATTCTCTTTCTCACAGGGATAAAAAAAGAGCCAATAGTGGCTCTTTTCATCCGACGGTTGTATGAGGAATAGCAAATTTTTTCCGCATGGTGGTTCTCAAAATGACTTTCTCATAGTTTACAAGGGAGTTGGGTCAGTTGCAAATTTCAAACATATGAGAGTCTTTTGTGCTTTCTCCATTACGATTTTTCGCGGCCTAAGAACCGTTGGGACAAATCCTGTAAATCTTCCAGATTTTCTTGCAGAAAAATCCAATGCGGGATGGCTTTTTTCTGGCGATGTTCGCGGACTTTGGTAGGAGCTTGTTTTTCCGCCAATTTCAGCACAAATTGCATTTCAAGGTCAATGGTGCGGCGGGCAACATAGGCTTCAAGGATGAGCAAGGCGCTGGAGCGAAACAACAGTGTCACGCCTACCCCGCTTAAAACAATCGGCCAGCCCGCGTATTTTTCTTCGGTGATGGCAACCACACCAATCGAGACACTCGTCGCAACAAATACGGTCAGCGCAAGATAGGTGCTGGTGAGGGAACGTTGCAGCAGACGCGCCCGCCGCACGGTGCGGGTCAGTTGATCCAGCAAAAAGGCTTCTTCCTCAAGACGAATCGAGTCGGGGTCCGACATCACCAGTTCTTTAAATTGGGAGGACATGCGGCGGACGCGATCTGTGACACGGCTGAGGCGCTGTGAAGTAGAGAGCGCTAAAGAGGCACAGGCTGAAATTAGCACAGCCGGCGTGAGCATGGCAGAAAGCAGACCCAGACTGGTGGAGAGATTTTGAAAATTATCCATAGGTGCGATTGTAGCGGTTTCGGATAAAAAGGGCATTAAAATCGGGAAGGTCGGGGATGTTACCATCTTATTGCCTAACAAAGAGAAGGCTAGTTATACAGCCGGCTTTGCTGCTGTTCGTCTATGGTGTATGCCCTGCCACACTCCATAGAGATACATCGCGCCGAGTGCCCGATCATAAAGCCCGTAACCAACACGCGGCGTTTCCTCCTGCCATATCCGGCGACCATGATCCGGGCGGATAGGGCCGTCGAAGCCAATCTCGATCAGCGCTTCAATGACCGCTTCCATATCCACTGATCCACACGCGGATGGATGAGCAACCTCACAGAAATCCCCGTTTGGCTCCAAGAGAATATTGCGTAAGTGAACAAAGTGAATCCGCGATCCAAACTGGCGCACCATTGCGGGCAGATCATTGTCTGCCAGCACACCCAGCGACCCGGTACAGAAGGTCACCCCATGATGCACGCTGTCGGTAATCTCAAGGATTTTCTGAATACCCACCGCATCACAGACAATCCGTGGCAAGCCAAAGATTGACCAAGGGGGATCATCAGGATGGAGGGCAAGATACACACCAGAAGCCTCCGCCACTGGTACAATCTGGCGTAGAAAATAGGCGAGATTTTCAAACAGAACAGCCTCATCCACCATTTTATAGGATTGTAAGGCGGCCTGTAGCTCCTCACCCGTGAATCCTTTTGCCCATGCGACCCGCGCTTCCAAGCCCTGTGAGTAATCATAGCTATTCATTTCCGTATGAATGTAACGGGTGACTACCGAATGATCGGGTAATACAAAGGCCATATCGGTTCGCATCCAGTCGAAAACAGGCATAAAATTATAGCAAAGTACCGGGATACCTGCCCGACCCATATTGCGAATACTTTCGCAATACATATCAATATAACGATCACGATCAGGAGTGCCTCTTTTGATGGCTTCCGCCACTGGAATGCTTTCAATCGCATCAAGACTCAACCCGACTGCATTAACAGTCTGTTTTAAGGTTTCAAAATCTTCGTATGTCCACACCGCATCGACAGTTTTGCCTTCCAAAGTACCCACAATCCCTTTTACCGCCGGAACTTGTGCAATTTGCTGTAAGCGGACGGTATCGGCTTCACCGAACCAACGCATTGTTAATTTCATGAGACTAGACCTCTTTATCGGTGATAAACCCACCCTCTAATTAGTATGGTTGAACGTACCATATTTAGAGGCAGTGTAATTTCTTACTGAGAAGTCCAATTTAGTTCAATAATAATTGGTGCGCGTTTCTCTAATAAACTCATATCAGAAGTGGTTAATACAATAGTCGCTCCATCAGGCGACCAACTAAGATTAGTAATGGATATATTTTCTAAATCGAGAGAAGATGTACGTATAATTTCTATCGTTTCTCCTGTTGACAAGTCACTAAGATATAAAATACTGTTTCCACGATATTGAGGCTGCACAGAATATTCAATGTCAACGCTTGTTGGAATTTCATACCCTCCCCATAACATCCAGTTAGAAGTTAAAGAGAAGTCCCAACCAAACACAGCAGAATGAATAACTGTAATATTGTTAATTAATGTTTGGCATTGAGAGTTGTCTAAAGTACACATTTGAAACTCAGCTTTTCGTAAACCAGAGGAATCAGCAACAGGCACTTTTAGATATTTTATTGAAGCTACAGGAGTTTGGGTATTATTCGCCCATATATAGTTTCCATACACTTTATAATCTATAGAATTGAGGTTCATAAGCTGAGTAGATCCTACCTGATGCTGTTTATTAGTGGACAAATCATAAATTGTTGTCTCATTAATGAATAACTGTGTATTGGAAAAGGGAGACCAAGCGATTTCGGTCACATCTTGAAAGGGTAGGTAAAATGTTTGTTTTGCTTCGGCGGCAGTATCGAAAATCTCAACAGCTATTTGATTAGATAAGTTATAACTTTCGCTTAAAGTCCCATACGCAATAGCAAATTTCTGACCATTGGACGACCACCCTGCTACTACTTTTGCTCCCCCTGAGAAACCAGTTACTATATCGGACGTACTTTTTTTGAGGATGTATGATGCTCCGACATAGCCTTCGTTATAAAGATAATTACCGTTGTCAGTTGTTTTGATCATACCAGTCAAAGAAAGAGGTAAATAAGATATAGATATAATTTCTGGACTTACATTATTATCGGGAGTCTGAGCCAAACTAGAAGTCTCAATTAGCATAAAAATACAGATTAATAAGGCAAGTCGTATAAAAATCTTCATCTTTTTACCTTTAGTAATTTTGTTGATATATGTTTATGATTGACTATCGAATTGCTGGATTTATTATTACAATGAGCCTGTCGCGAAGGTGAGTTAGCTGCAAACGACCAAATAAATGCAGCCAATCCACCACCTGACAGGGATGTTAAACCCCTATCCTTTTATACCGGATGTAGCATAAACTTGCATGGTTTCCAGATAACTTTGTGCGCCTTTCTGAATCCGACTGCGCTCAATATCGGTCAGGTCGCGTTTGATTTGGGCTGGCACGCCCGCCACCAGCACACCGGAGGGAATCGTTTGGCCTTCGCGCACCACCGACCCGGCCCCTACAACCACATACTCGCCAATCGTCACCCCGCTTAAAATGGTGGCGTTCATGCCGAGCATGACCCGATTGCCAATCGTACAGCCCTCCATGATGACCCCATGCCCCACAACAACATCATCGCCCACAAGGGTGTTATGCTGGCGGTTGACATGCAGCACACAATTATCTTGGATGCTGGTGCGTTCCCCGACGACAATTTGCCCCAAATCGCCCCGAATGACCGCCCCGAACCAGACATTCGCTTGAGCTTTGAGAATCACATCACCAATAACGACGGCGGTAGGGGCAAGGTAAACCGATTCCGCAATCCGGGGAGTTTTGTCTTGAAATGGGTAAATCATGGCTGTCCTCGTTTCGCCATGATTATACATTGAAGGGCGATTCACACATCGCCCCAATTGAGATGACGGCAAGTTTTACCGTGACCGCCACAGCGCCCACAGTTGCGCCAAACCCAGCAGCAGCGCCGCATCTGCCGCAATACCGAGTGTCCATTTGGCATCGGTGGGCAAATCGTTCCATGCCAGCACCACCCCCACACCGAGTAAAATTGCCGAATCCACATTGAGGAAGGCGACCACCCATGCCAGACGGCGCGAAATTTCCCCGCGTGCGCTGTAAAAAAGGAACGCGGCATAGGCAAAGGCGAAAATCCCGATGCCACCGATGAGACTGCTGCTCAGCCCGACCCAATCGCCTAGTGTATCCGCGTAAGCGAGCAAGCCCACACAGAGCGCGATTTCCACCGCCCCATCGAATTGAAGCAAACGCTGAACCAGATTGTTCCGACGAATTTCTGAAATTGCTGCCATGATGTTTTGTCCTTTGGTTATCGAACTGCACTCATGGTAGCGCTTCACAAACTGCCAAATCTACGAAAAAGACTGCCAATCACTGCCAAAAAAGGCGTAAAAATCAGGATTCAAATAGACTCTATCCCAGCAAAAATGGTCAGCGTCGGGAAAAATGGTGAAAGTGACATTCCCCCCCGCCGCTTGTAGGGCAGCGACCATCTTTTGAGAATGTTCGAGGGGAACCTGCTGGTCATTCGCCCCATGAAAGACCCAAGTTGGCAGGTTTTTAAGCCGAATCATCTGCGCGAGGAAATTTTCTTGCGGCGGGGTACGCCCACAAATCACGACCAGCGCACTAAAAAGATGCGGGTAGGCTGCGGCAAGCTGCCATGCCCCTTGTCCGCCCATGCTAAAGCCATTCAAATAAATCTTGTTGACTGTGTAGCGCTGCTGAATCATTGTTATCAGAGAGAGAACATCCTGTGTATGGTCAGTCCAACGGGTTTCATTGGGGCATTGGGGCGATAGCACGATAAAGGGGAAATTTTTCTCACGGTCAATCCAATAGGGCAACCCGTATTTTTTCACCAGAGTCAGGTCGTTGCCGCTTTCGCCCCGCCCATGCAAAAACACGATGAGAGGCCAACTTGATCTTTCACTATAACTTTCAGGCAAATACAACAAATAATTTAGCGCATTGTCTGAATAATGAGGTGTTTGCGGCAATTAGGAGATCCTTTCCCGTAAATCCTGTGCAATCAGTTGGGCGGCAGCATTTTGCCAGTTATACAAAGTCCGTTCTGGCACTTGCGCTTGAAACCATGTCAGAATCGGGGTGAGGTGGGCTGCTTTGCCGTTGGAATCGGAATGGCGACTGTAAGGTTTAATCCCCATCACGTAAGGATAATAAACGGCGTTGTAGTAGCGCCATTCGTCGGTGATGCCAAACGCATCTTTGCCACGCGGCTTGAGCCGTTCGATGCTTTCCGTCAATAGGAGTTTAAGTTCGGTTGCCCGTTCTAGGGTATCCGGGGATGCGCCACGCTGCGCTATCCGGTGTTCAATAATTGGCAGTTGGGTAAGCGGACTGGTCGCCAAACGGGGCAAACTACCCATATTGCTCAAAGCGCGGCGGGTCAATTTGGCAAATTCGGCTTCCTGCACCCGCGAAAAATCCACCGAGTCATCAAGACGGGGCAGGGCGCGGGCGGTGTTCCGCAGTTCCTCGCGGGACTGTTGCAAGGCGGGTGTGCTGGCAAACGCAAAACGGTCAAAAAAATTCTGGATGGGGTCGCTCCACACCTGCACAAAAATCGCCGCCGCAATAATCCCCAGGAGCAGCGTCATCAAGGGCAGCGTGACTTCTTCATTCAGCAGCATCACCAGCGCCACCTGTCCCCCGAAAAGCAGCGCGATAAAAAACGCCGCATCAAAAGAGCGCAGCATATCTAACCAGAGCTTTTCGCCCTGTTGGGAGGCATCCCAGAAGGCAATTGCTACACCGAACATGACCAGATCAAAACTGATGGCAAGCAGGAAAATGCTGCGCGGCAAAATATCCAGCGCTAGCAGCAACCCCGCCAAGCCCACCACCACAAAAAAAGTGGCTAACCCGATGAATTTGAGGGCATGGGTCTGGCTGCGAATGACCGTTAAGAGAGATATAGCGAGTGGGATTGCCACCACCACCACAAAAATCGCGTAGCCCACCTGCGGAGACTCATTCGGATAATCAAAAATGAGGGCGGTGACGGCACTTATTCCATACAAGATGCCCATAGCACCCAGAAAAAGAAGCCGCATAGGAGCAGTCATCCGCAGACGCAGGGAATGGTTTTCGGGCAGGAGTTCTAAAATCGCCAAGAACCAGCAAGCACTTAACCACAGGGGCAAAGGCCAACCCACCCGCATAAAAAATGTAGTTTCATCAGAGGATTCGTGCAAAATATCGCTGGCGAGCATCAGCGCATAGACCAGCAGGCCTAGTCCGGCGTACCGCAAGAGACGTGTCTCAACATCGCGGGCTATCAAATACAAGCCCAACCATAAGGCGTACCCGTAAATCAGAATTTCGAGAATGAGCAGCATTCTTAGATTTTACTGCGAATCGGAGGCCACGTCTTTAATGAACAAAGCATTAAGGATAGATAAATGTCATAGGTTTAGCAGTGTTGAATAGCATCAGTTTTTTATTATGCCCATATTTCACAAGTAATTCACGGACAGCGATTTATGAACTTCCTATACTCAAAATAACCGACGTTATAACAGAGAATAACCTATGATTTATCCATATCGTTACGCCCCCCATGCACAAGTTTTGGGCGCTGGCATGAGCGCCATTTTCAACCACTACCGCCGAGAAGCTGTTTTAGCTTCACTCAAAACGCATGGACTTGATTACCTCGAACCTGATGAATGGTATGAGGTAGACAAATTCATTGAAGTCTTTGCCGAATGGCATCATCTCCCTGCTTTCACCACGAATTATGTGAGCGTTGGAATGGCACTCATTTATCATATGGAAGCGTTGGATGAACTCGACGCAGTTGACCCGCTTCAAAAACTCCTTTTGCTGGGAGATTTGCATGTCGCACAGCATCGCGCCGGGGAGGTGGGGCGCTACAAGGTCACACAACTCACCGAGCGCCACATTGTGTATGAAGAAAACATGGTCTGGCCGGATGATTTAATTTATGGCTATATCTATGGAGCAACCCAGCATATTCTCCGTGACCAAACATCCTTTGTCGTGACATATGATGAAAAACATCAACGGCAGGAATATGGCGGTCAATCTACCCTGATTCACTTGATGCTAGATGCGTAACCACGCGCTGGAGATTTGACATGCAAAATATGAGCGTTTTACCGTTACTATCGGATGTTCTGCGCCGCGCCGTGATGCTCGCTGTGCCTGCCCTTCTACTGCTGGCAATTGCGCTAGGAATTATTTACCAAGTACGCTATACAGGCAGTTTGGAGACCATCGAAACCGAACAGGACAGCCAAACCGAATTGCTGTCACGCTTTATTTCCAACGAATTTGATGTGGTTGCCGGAGATTTGTTTATCCTTGCCAACAGCAGCGAAATTCAAGATCTCTTGGATGAGAACTCCCTAACCAACCGCGAGACACTGGCGGAATTGTTTTTGCTTTTTTCTAGCAATACCGGGCGCTACGACCAAATACGCTATATTGATGAGACTGGCTTAGAAATCGTTCGCGTTAACTACAACAAAGGCGAGCCGATTCTAGTAGCAGAGGAAAATCTGCAAAATCAAGGCGAACGTTACTACTTTAAAGACACCGTTCAATTACAAGCGGGGCAAATTTTTGTCTCGCCGCTTGACCTAAATATTGAGCGTGGCGAAGTAGAACAACCCCTCAAACCCATGATTCGGTTTGCAACCCCGCTTGTCGGGGCTGACGGCACTCAACGCGGCATTGTCATTGTCAATTATTTTGCCAGTCAACTCCTCGATCAATTGAGCTGGATTACCCCGCAATATGACTCAGAAATCATGTTGCTGAATAAAGACGGTTACTGGCTCAAAGGCCCAACCCCCGAAGATGAATGGGGGTTCATGTATGAAGACCGCTTAGACCGAACTTTTGGCAATGCGTTTTCGGCGGCTTGGCCTCAGATGAACACCACTGAAACGGGTCAGTTCCAAGAAGATGGCCTCTATACCTTTGTCACAGTGTTTCCTTTGCTAGAAACTTGGCAATCCAGCACCGGCGCACGCGAGGCATTTGCTTCCAGCGAGGCTCCGATCAATTCTGGGGAATACTCTTGGAAACTGGTCTCGGTTGTCCCTGCCACAGCCCTCACCCCGCAAAAATTAGGAGATTTAGACACTTTGCTCTTTTTTGGGGGGATATTGGTCGTGGCGATCATCGGTGTAGCCTACTTCGTTGCGCGTTTGTTAGCAAAACGTGCCTTAGCCGAACAGGAAATTAAAAGTCAGCGTAATGAGTTGGCCTTGCAAAATGTGACTCTCGAAAAAACCAACCTCGCGCTTGACCTTGCCCGCCAAGAGGCTGAAAACGCCAACCGCGTCAAAAGCCAATTTTTAACCAATATGTCGCATGAATTACGGACACCGCTCAATGCCATCCTAAACTTCACCAAATTTGTCAGTTCGGGCATGTTAGGCGAGGTCAACCCCCAACAAATTGAAACGATGGATCGGGTGGTGGACAACGGCAAACACTTGCTCAGCCTGATTAACGACCTGCTGGACATTTCCAAAATTGAGGCAGGCCAGTTGAAGTTATTTGTCGAAGATGATGTTGACCTGAGCAAAGAGTTCCATTCGGTGGCGGAAGTTGCCCAAGCGATGTTAGCCAGCAAACCGGTTGAACTGCGGTTGAACTTGCAGCCCGACCTCCCACTCATTCTTGGCGACCGCCGTCGCACGCGCCAAATCATGCTGAATCTGGTGTCCAATGCCTGCAAATTTACTGAACATGGCAATGTCACCATGAGCTTAAGTCATGCGAACGGACAATTTGTCTTTAGTGTCCAAGATACCGGCATTGGGATTGCCAAAGAAGACCATGACCTCGTTTTTGAAACCTTCCGCCAAACTCACGAAGGGCTTAAAAAAGGGGAAGGCACGGGGTTGGGCTTGCCGATTTCTAAACGGTTGACTGAAATTCTGGAGGGCAGCTTAACGATGAAAAGTGAACCCGGCAAGGGGTCAACTTTTACTGTGCAATTGCCGTCTCATTCGGAAGCGCTTACTCATCTAAAGCACGAGCAAGAAGTGCTTGTACCAGCATAACAAAATCACAAAAGGGATTGAATCATGCAGCTTTTACAAGGAAAACGCATTTTCATCGTGGAAGACAACCTCGCCAACCGGGCGATTGAACAGATGATGCTGGAACGGCACGGGGCTACCATTGCGATTGACCGTTTTGGGGTGGATACGCTGCGGCGATTGCAAAACTTTGCCCCGGTCGATTTGATCATTATGGATTTGATGTTGCCAGAGGGAGTTAGCGGTTTTGATGTCACCGATGAAATTCGTACATTACCGGCTTTTCACGATGTGCCGGTGGTGGTGGTTTCGGCTTCAGACCCCGCCGAAACATTACCGAAAGCGAAAGCCAAAGGCTTTGCCGGGTTTATCAGCAAACCGATTGATTTTGACCACTTTCCCCACCAAATCGCCCGGATTATGAACGGCGAAAAACTCTGGCACGAAGGAGATTAACCATGCCACATGCACTAATTATTGAAGATAACCAAGATAGCATCGCGGTTTTGTCCCAACTCCTTAAGGGGGAAGGGATGTCGTATCGTTTCGTTAGTCGTCCCACGAATTTGATGGCTGATGATTTAGAGGGGGTGGACATCGTTTTTCTGGATTTAGAGATGCCCGGCATGGATGGATATGAAGTGTTTGACATTCTCCGCCAAGAGTATCATTTGCAAATGCCCATTGTGGCATATACTGTGAATGTTAATGAGATGGCGAATGCCCGTAAACTGGGTTTTGACGGTATGCTAGGCAAACCGATTGATCCCAGCCGTTTTGCGGACTATTTGCGGCGGATTTTGCAAGGCGAATCGGTCTGGGAAATTGGTTAAGATTTTGATGGCAATCGACTGCCAGAAAACACATGATTTTTGCATTCTGGCAGTCGGTCAAAAAAATAACCATCGGCGGGGCTTACATTTTAATGAGCCAATCGCGTGCTTCTTCTAAATCCACGAAGACCGCCACCCGCACCCCCATATTAAAGTAGGCCTCGACTATCCCAGATAGGGTAAGCCGTCCAGCGATACTTTCGGGGACAACCAGCGCCCAGTATTTCCAACCGGCTTTTGCAGCACGTTGTCCCCAATCATTTATCCCAAAGGCAACATCTTCAGGGCTGAGTTCCGCATTGTGGCGGTCGTCGGAGAGCCATTTGGTCGCACCTTTTGTAATAAACGCTTCTAACCCTATATTCAGCGCATCTCTAAACGGTTGACCCCCTATCGGTTTTTGAAACGTATGGTAGATATATTTGTGAGTAGGTTCGTAACGGACGGTTGCCCATTCATTCTCAAGAACAATTTCGTAATCCATCAGATACCCTTCCTGAATAGCAGATTAAAATTAGATTAATTACCCTGATTGCTCGTTGAGTAAATGAGCCAAAGTGAACCGTCCTCACCCCCCGGCCCCCTCTCCACTGCGTAGCGATGGGGAGCAAAAACGGCCTCTTGAAGCCCTTCTCCATGTAATGGGGGCAAACAGGGCAGCTTGCTGACGGGGTTGGGGGTGGGGACTAGCAATCATGGTATTAATTGTAATATAAAGGTTTCGACAGAAAAACAAAGTGTATAAAAGAATAATTTTTTAATTACAGCCACATTAATTGAAATATTGCATCCGATTCATTTATCGGAGGCTTTGTCCCCGAAGATAGTCCAACATGCCCCAATTCTCGCCCTTGTGAGGCCATCTTCAGGCAGTCTCCAAGCCATTTTCACATGGACGACTCGATTGCCCCTAGTCACATGGCTAGGTCAAAGACTAGCCACTTGATACCCCTAAATCTATTCCCTTGTCCAGATGAAGTTTTGTCTAAAGTATTTTATATATTTATTAATATGTAAGATGTCGATGTGGGAGAAAATGCACGATGATGACGTTACTTTATACGCCCAAAAGTGAGATCGAACATTTTGGGCGTAAATTGCTATATGACTATCGAGATAAACAGTCTAGTTTTGAAGAAATTGCTCAACAGGTTGCCGAAGAAATTTACGGGAATTTTTGGCTTGACTCTGATGAGAGTCAATTCGCCCTCCTGCGTGTTTTTCGGTTGTTCCACTACAAAGAATTGTCCCCCGAATTAAAACTTCGCGCTGATGCCAACACCGACTTCTGGATGGCACTCATGGGAACCTATGGTGACCAAGTGGTATGGCGCAACCGTTATCAATCAGTGGGACATCAAGTATTCCCCGCCGGAGATCAACAATCGCCGATGCTCAAAGCAGCCTTTGAACAAATTGACCTGAAACCGGGGCAAATCACGGATACGAACATGGCTTTTATGGAAGGGTCAGCGCTTACCCCGCATTTTCATGTCGAAAACGCGCCGGGCAACCCATACATTCCCGCACAGGATGAATTTGTGATTCCCTACAAGATTAAATCGGTTGTGGGGATTGGCTGCGCCTTTTTGTCGAAGGCGTTGTATCTAATGATTGGTTTTTCCAAAACACCCATTGATAAAAATGCCGCCGAGAATTTTGCTTCTCTCTCGCCCTTTGTGTCTACCCTGTTCGCCAGCCACGATGCCAAAAGGCATTTTTGGGCTGACTGAAAATAGGGAAAGTTTGTAGACGAGGGGCTTAAAGACGGTCTCGAAAAAAAGAAAGGCATGTTGTTGAAACATGCCTTTGAGGAATTATCACAAAAAAATCTTACTGCTGGATAGGCAAGCCACCGACATTACCAGAGAGGACTTCAAACCAATCGCGGGCAACCCAGCCAGTCACCCCATTGAAGCTGACCAAGAACCATAAATCGGACGCATCCCGTGCCAACACAGGCATCTGGTCGCCCCATGCTACGTTGCCAATTTCCGCGCCACTTAAATTCGGAACATTCCGAATCCGCACATTTCCCAAGGCCCGGATGACCACGCCTTGCGCGGTGGAAGCTCCCGCCGGCACTTGAGTCGTGGGCTGCGCCACTGCCGAAGTGGTTGAAGTGGTGCTTGTCACTGTGGTAATAGTCACTGAACCACGATCCAACATCGAATTGCCGTTGCCATCGCGCCACCACTCTGCCGCAGACCACCCGGTAAAGCCGTTGATACGCACTTGAATCCAATTACCGGTATCGTCAAAACCTAAGAAGGTGGCGGTATCGCCCCAACCAACGAGGGTTAAGCGACGGGCATTCAAACGCGGTTCTTCGCGGATAATCACGTTACCCAGCGCGACCACAGTTGAACCAGACCCCGCTATGCTGCTCGGTTGTTCACCGACAATCGCGCCAACATTGCCTTCCACCACACGGAAAAACGCATAGGCGACCCATCCGACAATGCCCTCAAAATTCACCTGCGCCCAGCTGCCCGATGTATCAAAGCCGATGAGCGTCACCATATCCCCCCAACCAATGGAAGCCAACTGACGACCATTCAAACTGGGTTGATCACGCAGCCGTACATTGTCCACTGCCATGAGAGTCACCCCACCGCCAGAACTGGTGCTGGTGCTGGTAGTCGAAGTTTCGATGCCCAATTTTCCCCAGCCTTCGCGCCCATCGGCAATGCGAATCTTGGAAAATCCATTTTCCTGTGGGCCCAAAACGGTAACAGTTGCGCCAACCGAGATGACCGCAATCAATTGGGAGTCGGTGCGGGGTTCGGTGTAAACCAAAACCGCGTTGCCCGTGATGGTGAAGCTCGATTCCTGTGCCAGCGCGGGCATCACAGCACCCGCCATCAGTCCCAATAAAAGCGCTACAATCAAAATTTTCTTCATTACTATTTTCTCCCTGCGGATTTTAGCTGATTGTAGTGTACAGCAGGTGCATAAAGGCCGCAAACGACTCTTACGGATTCCTTAAGACTCGCCAGCCCCATGCAAACGCAGCAGTGCCGCAATTTCGCTGTATCCCTTGGATTCTGCCGATTGTAAGGGGGTGAGATTTTGAAAGTTCGGCTGGTTGATATTTTCCACCCATCCGCTCTCCAAGAGCCATTGCACCATAGCGAGGTGTCCGTAAGCCACTGCGCCATGTAACGCGCTGTTGTACCCTTCTGTACACCCAGACTTTTTAAGTCGTTCCGCCAGACTCACCTCGCCACTCATCGCCGCATGAATCATCACCGGAATCCCGTGTGCGCCGCGTGCGTTGGCAAGTGAGGGGTCGGCCTCAAGGAAATTTTGCACATCGGTTTCGCGCCCCAACATCGCCGCCGCACAAATCGTCAACGGTGCGCCTTGCGCCAGCAAAAACTCAGCAATGGGACGGTTGCCGACATGGGCGGCGGCTCCCAGCGCATCTTCCAAACCCCCTTCACCCCAATCATGGACGGCATTGAGCAAGTCGGGGGTTTCGGCCAAGAGCGTTTTGACCGTTGCAAAATCTCCATGTCCCGCAGTGACAAAATTTTTCACCAATTCAGCATCTAGCATGACTTTTTTCCTTGTATTTTCATGACAACGAGTCTAGCCGATTGCGTTATTATTAGCATCTGTGTTTTGGCAAGGATGGAAATTTGATGGAAAAGTTATTCGAGATTTTTGTCGTGTTTTTCAAAATTGGCCTCTATGCTTACGGGGGCGGCCCCGCCATGATTCCGGTCATGCAAGGGGAAGTGGTTGCGGGCAAGGGATGGGTCTCCGACAATGATTTTCGTACCGCGCTGGCGATTGGCAACTCGATTCCCGGCCCGATTGCGCCCGAATTGGCGATGTGGGTGGGGATGCGAATTGCGGGTATACCGGGCGCGATTGTGGCTGCGACGGCGGTGGTGCTGCCCGGCATTGTGCTGATGGGCATTTTTACCACCATTTTCTGGTCAAATGCAGACAGTCCCTATCTGAAAGGCGCAGCGAAAGGCGCGGGGGTGGCGGTCATTGGTTTGTTGGCCTATGTGACCTATGACCAAGCCGCCAAGTTATTCTTGCGCGATTCGGGAACATGGTTCAAGGCTGTCGCCAATCATTACGATTGGGTCATCATGGTGGCGCTGGCGTTTGCTTTTGTGCTGTGGAAACCGAATTTGATGATGCCGATTGTGATTATTGCAGCGGCCTTGTATGGCGCGTTTTTTATGCGCTAACATCCACTTAAATTCTGCATACAGGCAAGTAACAAACCCATCTTTTGGGTTGTGTGCCTGGCCTTGCAAAAATCTAAAGGAAAAAATGATGCAGCTTTATCTGATTCGTCACGGGCAAAGTTATGTGAATATTCGCAGCGAACTGAAGGAAATGCCCCACATGGACGCGGAATTGACCGAACGCGGCATCCAGCAGGCCGCTGCCTTGAGCGCATGGTTGAAGCAGGAAATTCCCGAAATTCACGCGCTGTACGCCAGCAGCATGGTACGGGCGCGTCAAACCGCCGACCCCATCGCCCAAGCCTACAACCTGAGCGTGAATCTGGATGACCGCTTACGGGAAATCGGCGCAAGTTTTCTCGACCATACCCCGGTTACCTCCGATTTGTTCCCGAAGGATTTGCAAAAGTACCTGCAAAATTATTTTACCAAGTCCAAAACCCCGTTCGCGCCGATTGCTCATGATGTCGAAAACAGCGAATCCTACATGCACTTTCGCGTGCGGGTGAGCATGTTTCTGGAAGATTTAACCCAGAATCACGCCGATGATACGATTGTGGTGGTGTGCCATGATGGGGTCATCAACGCGGTGTTTGACCATATTTTTAATTCAGGCCCTTTCCGCATGTGTCATATTTTCACAGATAATACTGGCGTGACGTTGTTTAGCTATTCACCGCACCCCGAACGCGAAGCATGGGGGCTACGTTTTCAAAATCGGACGGAACATTTGCGCGGAATCCAATAAATGCCCCCATCCCATATCGTGGGATGGGGAGAATTTACCTTATAAGGCTTGTTTCGTGGCAACTGCCGTTTGAATCCGTTCAATGACCGCTTCAAGCGGCATCGCGCCGAGATTTTCTTCTGTGCGGAGGCGCACTGAGACGGTGTTGTCGGCGGCTTCTTTTTTCCCCACCACCAGCATATAGGGAATTTTTTGCTCCTGCGCCAGCCGAATTTTGTTGTTCATCCGGTTACTGGAATCATCCACCTGCACGCGGATTCCCACTGCTTTGAGTTTCGCGCCGACAGCTTCCGCATAGGGCAAAACGTCGTCGGTGATAGGAATGACAACGGCTTGCACCGGGCAAATCCACACCGGGAAAGCTCCGCCGTAATGTTCAATCAACACGCCGAAAAAGCGTTCCATGCTACCCAACAAGGCACGATGCACCATGTAAGGACGGGACTCCTGTCCGCTTTCCGTGATATAGGTTAAATCGAAACGTTCCGGCAGGTTGAAATCAAATTGAATAGTGGAAAGCTGCCATTCGCGTCCCAGCAAATCCTTGACCTTGATGTCAATTTTCGGGCCATAAAATGCCCCGCCGCCCGCATCAACTTCGTAAGGCAGCCCCACCCGTTTAAGCGTGGCTTCAAGGGCTTGTTCTGCCGCGGCCCACTGGTCAAGCTCACCGACATATTTTTCTTCGGGGCGGGTGCTGAGATAGGCTTGAAAATCAGTAAAGCCGAACGCCCGCAGCATGTCTACTGAAAAATTAACCGCAAAATCGACTTCCTCCGCCATCTGGTCAGGGCGGCAAAAGTGGTGGGCATCATCCTGTGTAAACCCGCGTACCCGCAATAGGCCATGCAGCGTGCCACTGCGCTCATAGCGATATACCGTGCCACGTTCGGCAAAACGCAGCGGCAAATCCCGATAGGAGCGTGTTTGGCTTTTGTAGATATGCGAATGGAACGGGCAGTTCATTGGCTTGAGATAATACGCCTGTCCATCAATATCCATCGGCGCGTACATATTTTCGGCGTAAAAATCGAGATGTCCACTGGTATGCCATAAATCCGCTTTGCCGATGTGCGGCGAATAGACAAAATCATAACCACCGCATTCATGTTCGCTGCCCCAGAAATCCTCAATCAGCTTTCGCATGAGTCCGCCTTTGGGATGCCACAAAATCAATCCCGCCCCAACTTCCTCATTGACGCTGAATAAATCCAGTTTGCGCCCCAACACACGGTGGTCACGTTTACGGGCTTCTTCCAAGCGCCAGAGGTAGTGTTCGAGTTCCTCAACCGTTTGCCATGCTGTGCCATAAATGCGCTGGAGCATCGGCTGGTTTTCATCCCCGCGCCAATACGCCCCGGCCACATTCAGCAATTGAATGGCATCGGGATTGAGGCTGCCCGTGCTGGCGACATGCGGCCCGCGACACAAATCGGTAAATGAATCCTGTGTGTAGACGGTTAATTCATCCCCTGCCAGCCCTTGAATCAATTCCAATTTGTAGGGCTGATTCTGGAACAGGGTTTGCGCTTCGGCGGCGGAGACAGCCCGACACTCAAACCCATGATTTTCACGGATAATCTCGCGCATCCGGGTTTCAATGGCGCTTAAATCTTCCGGTGTCAGGCTGCGGGGCAGGCCAAAATCATAATAGAATCCATCGTCAATCGGCGGGCCAATGGCGATGTGAGCATCGGGAAACATTTCTAAGACGGCCTGCGCCATGATATGCGCGGCAGAGTGGCGAAGTTTATACAGCGTGGGGTCATATCCAGACGGGATATGACGTTCGGCGGTGAGCAATATGTTGTTCATCGGAACTCCTGTTGTAACGAGTGCTTTAAAACAAAAAAGCCCCCGCCCCGCATGGGACGCGAGCCTAACGCTCACGCGGTTCCACCCATTTTGAACAATACGACTTGTACTTGAACCCATCCCAACAAACTACTGATAACGCTGGACTTATGCAGATTAATAAACTACGACGGATACCATATTGGCGGACGCGATATATCACGTCCCTACCGCCGAAACCGTAGGGACAGCATAGATGCTGTCCGCGTATATCCGTATTTAAAAGTTAAACTGCATTAGACCAGTGAACAGCACCGCCCTAAAGGACGGTGTTGATGGGTTACATCAAGCGGTATTGACCACTCGTGTTCGCGGGTAACGGGGCGCACCGGGTTGGCATTGCCTCCAACCAGCTCCGCAGGTGGTTTCCTATCGGGTGTGATGGGCGCGGCTTTCAGCCTATTGACCGCACTTCTCTGGCATCCGACGACGATAGGCGGTGTCCTGCATCATCGCTTTCGGTTTAGAATTATCTTTAGTGTAATCTATCACAATCGCTTGTCAACGGCTTTTACAGCACAGCAAAAATTTCAGCAACTGAAACCGTAAAATCTGGCAAGGCATTTCCTCCTGTTATCAGACCCTCCCTTTCCACGGCTGTTACCTCCAACTCGCCCTGCGAATCGCGGGTACATACTTCAATCGTCTGGGTTGAGGGATAAACCAGCCAAACCAGTTTTGCGCCATTTTGCAGATAATAAGACGCTTTTTCACGCATATCACGCGCTTTGTCATCGGGCGATTGAATTTCTACCGCAAGGTCAGACATGTGCGGAACGGATCCTTTTTCTATAGGGGGTGCATCACTCACACGAAAAGAAACATCTGGCATCCGTGTATTGTATTTATCGGCTGGTTTACGATAGCGCACTTCAACCCCAACTTTGCCAAGTTTACGGGGAATCACATGATTTCCTAACAGGCGAGCGATATTGGCTGCCAGCATCCCATGGACTTCGGTAGGCAATTTTTCAACAATCTCCCCGTGAATAAGTTCAAATAAACCTTCGGCATTTTCTGGCAGTTCCGTCCAGATTTCAAATTCATCCGCCGTAAAAAGACCCACAGACTCAACCATGCGGCGCTCCTTCAGCTTTATTATATGTATGGTTTTGAATGCGCTGGCGTGCCATTTGAATCCATGTGCGCTGCATGTTCAATTCCATGAGCGTCGCTTCCAGAATCAGCTGTTGATGCAGCGACCAGACACTTTCCGCTTGTGGGTTGCGATTCATCCGCAGCAGGGTTAGATAGTGGTCGGTGGCTTGTTCATAATTGTCCAGCCATACTAGAATTTCATCGCGGGTCATGCGTTTTTCGGCAAACAGAAATTTGGTCATGAGTACAGACCGGTCTTCCGCCGCTTCATCTTTGCTGATCGGCGCACGCAGCCACGTATCCAGCAGCGATTCTCCCAGAGGAGTCAGGGTATACATCTTGCGCGGACGGGTTTCATGAACGGATTCGAGTTCTCCATCAATGATATTTTGTTGTTCCAAGCGCTTGAGAACGGGATAAATCGACCCCGGACTCGAACTGCCATGCCAGCGCCACCAATCATCCTCAAAATAGGTGATAATGCTGTAACCGGACTGTGGTTCAACGCTAATCAAGCCCAACACATAATATTCAAGCGTGGTTAGTTCACGTTCATTCATACTTTTTTGTCCTCCCACAGGCGTTTTAACACCCACCGAAAAATCATCGGGCTAAAAAAGCGGGTCGCCCAGAATAATAGACGCGGCTGATGGTTCGGCCAGATCATAAAATGTCCCCGTTCCATGCCCCTGACCAGCGCAGCAGCGACTTCATCGGCAGTATGCACCATCCCGTACCGCCGGATCACCTGAGTCGTGGTCGATAAATTGCGTACCATCGGCGTATCGGTGGTATGGGGAAAAACCACGCCCACGCGAATTTCGGGAACTTCCAATTGAATCGCCTGTGCGAAATTCATCACCCCCGCTTTAGAAGCGCCATAACTGCTGTACTCCGGTGCGCCATAAAAAGACGCAGCCGAAGCCATCAAAATTAACTGACCTCTGGCGGCTTTGAGCATGGGCAGAGTCGCATAGACCATGTTGAGTGTGCCAATCAAATTGACTTGAATCATGGCGTGGTGGGTTTCTAACGGGAGATTTTCAAACAAGCCCGTGCGTAAAATACCGGCACAGTGAATCAGCCCATCAAGGCGTTGAATTTTCTGCAAAGCGGTTTGTACCTGTACGCTGTCGCTGATGTCCACTTGGGCATAGGCTGCGTTTAATTCCCCTGCCAGCACTTCTAACGGGGCAGTATCCCACAAAATTAATGTGTTGCCCTGTGCCTGCAAACGGCGGGCCGTGGCAAGCCCTATCCCGCTTGCCGCACCAGTGATGAGATATATTTTGCTCATGGGATAGTTCATTTCGTAATATATCCATACGATACAATGTTTTCGCAAAATTGGCAAACTCGGACTTTAGTCCTATTTTTTCACCGATTGCTTGACTCGATCTGGAAAATCCTCTAAATTACGAATCGTAATACAACGCACCGCAATATTACGAGAGGGCGCACTAATGAAACTGGCAATTGATTTTGGAACGACCAATACCGTTGTCGCAGGTTGGCAGCAGGACACCATTTCCGTACTCCCGATTGAGCGTATGAGTCATCCTGAATCGGCATTGATTCCTTCGCTGGTGTATGTGGACAGCGAAATCACCGTCGGGCAAGCCGTTTTAGACCGCGCCCTTGAACAGCAGCAGGACAACCGCCTGTTCCACAATTTCAAACGCGGCATTGTCACCAGCCCCGCCCCTACACCACGTCGGATTGACGGTGAAGCATGGTCGAGCAGTCGGGTGGGGCAGCATTTTATGAGCGAACTTTTTCAACGCTTGCCCGATGTTGAACAGTTGGTACTGACTGCGCCCGTTGCCGCGTTTGAAGGCTATATTTTGTGGCTGCATCAGGTCGTGGAGGCCAGTGGACTTTCGCCGGACAGTGTGCAAATTGTGGATGAATCGACGGCTGCCGCGCTGGGGTATGCGGTAACCGAGCCGGGTGTGCCTGTTTTGGTGTTCGACTTTGGCGGCGGCACCTTGGATTTATCGCTGGTGCAGTTGCCCGAAAGTAAAGAAAAAACGGGCGGCATGTTGAGCTTTTTACGCCGTAACCAAGCCGCGTCGCACAGCGCACAGGTTATCGCCAAAGCCGGACAAATGCTCGGTGGAAGCGATATTGATCAGTGGATTCTAGCGGAAGTCCTTCAGCGTCTGGCCTTAACCCCGCAGCAATTGGGCGATGATTACGCGCCGCTTTTAGCCCAATGTGAACAGGCCAAGATTGCCCTTTCTTCGCAAGACTCGGCGGATATTACCCTTGATGATGTCACCGTGGTGTTGACCCGTACCGGATTAGAAACCTTGCTTGATGCCAACGGATTTTATGCGGCGCTGCGGCGAGCCGTGGATAAAGTCATGGTGATTGCCCGTCAGCGCGGCATTTTTAAGGAAGATGTCAACGCGGTGCTGCTGGTGGGGGGAACCTCGCTGATTCCGTCCGTGCAGACCAATTTACAGGCCTATTTCCCCAACACGACCGTTCACGCCCACAAGCCTTTTACGGCAGTCGTGGAAGGAGCGCTGCAAGTTGCCGCCGGACTCGGTTTGCAGGATTATCTGCTGCATGGTTATGGGTTGCGCCATCTCACCGACGACGGACTCCACGCCTATGATGAACTTATCCCGATGGGCAGCGCCTATCCGAGTGAGGCGGTAGAAGTCCTGCTCGAAGCAACCTATGAAGGTCAGCAGGAAGTTGAATTTATCATTGGCGAAATTGATACCGACTCGCTTTCAATGGTCGAAGTTCATTACGAAAATGGACAGGAAGTGTTTGTGGCACAAGCCGACCAGAACGCCCCACAGGTGATTCCGCTCAATGAAGCATCGGCGGTGCTGGCACGGTTAAAACCCAAAGGCAAACCCCATCAAGACCGCTTGAAAGCCGTGTTTCAGGTAGATGACAACCGCCTCTTGCGTGTCACCGTCACGGATTTAAAAACCAGAAAAACGCTGCTCAATCGTGCCGTACTGTCGGCAGTCCGCTAACCACCCAGACGCTTATCACAGGAGACAACCCATGAATACCGGACGCGAACCCAGACTTTCCCTGAATACCCCGCATAAAAATGGCTTCTGGCAGCTTTCGCCACGCCGTTTAGCCACCCTGTTGAATATTATTACACCGGAGTCCGCTTCTTTACCGGCCTTGGCAGCAGCACTCACCCATGATGATTTTTATGTGCGTTCCAACGCAGCCAAATTGCTAGCACGACGGGCAGACCGCGATGCACGGGTCATTATGGAACAGGTCTTGGAGAATGGGCAGGCACCCGCCCGCGCCAGTGCCGCCCGCCATCTTTATGGATTTACATGGTTTGCGGCAGAACCCTTGTTCAAAAAAGCCATGCAGGATGCCGATTGGCGGGTACGCGAAGGGGCGGTCTATGCGCTATGCCAGATGCGAACCTATGAAGCCTATCAATTTTTGCTGGCAGCGCTTGAAAACGAACCCCATGATGAGGTGCGCGGGGCAACCGCATGGGCATTACGTGACCAGCACGACCCCTTGGCGGTTAAAGCGCTGACAGTGGCACTCCAAGCGAGTGACCCCGAAATTCGCGCCCGTGTGCTGGAAACCCTTTCCACTACCGAAATGAAAGAGGCGATTCCGGTGGTGCGGGAAGCCTTACTCACCGACTCTGACACAGACGTGATTTACAACGCGGCCTTGAGCTATGTCGAATTAGCGGAGGAAGCCTGCTTTGCTGATTTTGCCGAGATTCTCATGTCCATCGATGGGCAGCGTTTGCAATATGCCCTGCGCGGTTTCTTCCAGGCAACCAATTATCTGCACCTTGACCTTGCCGCGCACCCGATGGCGGAGAAACTGATGGCAGCCTTTGAACGCGCTGTTTGGCATCCAGACGCGGCGATTCGCAAACAGGCGATTTGGCCTCTGGCATGGTCACAGCACCCCCGCGCATCCGAAATTGTCTCCGCTGTTTTTGCCTGCGAAGCCAACAGCGAAGTTAAAGCCTATCATCTGCGGGTGGTGGTCAGTTTGATGATGCCAGAAAGCGAAGCCCTGTTACAAGATGCACTGCGGAGTGACGATGTTTTCGTCCATTCCGCCGCTGAAACCATCCTCGAAGAACGACAGGCGTTGACGATTGACCTCGCCTAAAGAGTCACAGATACCACATTCCACCCACAAAGGTTTTCAACAGGTGAGGAAACTTTTTATGGGTGGTAACGGACTTTTGATTTTTTAGGAGTTGGGACGGGTGAGGGGCGGGACAGTCTTTCCCTGTGCGGAGTCCGCAATCAGTTGGTCAAGACGTTTGAGGCGGGTTTCTTCTTTCTTAGCGCTGATAACCCACCAGATTGCAGCTTTTTGATAGGAGGGTGCAGCCGATTGAAAATAATCCCATGCGGCAGCATTGGCCTTAAATTTTGCCTCATGAGCGCTGTCGAAGCGTAAATCGGCCTGTTCATTGGAATATTGCTTCATTTTCTTTGGGTCACGTTCCTCAAAAACTTTCAGGCCATGCGGGTGCATCTGCCCCATTTCTATCAATTCCCCAATCCGCTTTATATTCACATCGCTCCAGATGCTGCTACGCTGACGCGGCGAAAAGCGAATCATCCAATGGGCTTCGTCAATGCTTTTACGCACCCCATCAATCCAGCCAAAACACAGGGCTTCATCTAAGGCTTCCGCGTAGGTAATGCCCACTTTGCCAGCCGATTTTTTATAGAAGCCTACCCATTGCTCAGAGGCGTTGTTGTAATTATCGGTTAGCCATGCGCGAAATTCAGTTTGTGATTCAAAAAATACTGCGTCCATAGATTTTTCCTCCCAATGCCTCCATATTAGCACAAATGTTCTTAACCACATGTCGTAATTTTGTATGAATTTTGTTGCCATCGGGTTGATATTAAAGGCGGGTTGTCTTACAAGTAAAGAAGTTTAACCCTTCGATTAGCAAAGTTTTACCGTTTGCAAGTTGTCTCTTAAACACCTGCGCGTATGCTTAGACGGGTTTTGCCAGAGAAACGAGATGATTCGATATGCTTTCTCAGATGGAACAGCGCCATACGTTTAAAAAACTGGATGAATACAGCCGCAATGCTTACCGCATCTCCGATTATCAACTCAAAAATGAACGCTTTGTTATTTTTAGCGATGCTCACAAGGGGGACTACCGCGATACCGTTGACGAATTTAAACAAAACGAATCGCTGTATTGTGATGCTTTAAACTACTACCTGAATGAAGATTACGGCCTGATTCTGAATGGGGATATGGAAGAAGGCTGGAAAAACCGCTATGACGATATTGTCCAGACCTATGAAAATTCGGTCTACCGTCTGGAAAGTGAATTCGCCAAACAGGGCGAACGGCGCTACCTCAAAATCTGGGGCAACCACGACGCAGACTGGATGAAGCCTGACAACGTGAAAAAATATCTGTGGGGCGCACTCAAACGCAAGGTCAATGTTCACCCTGCCGTGATTCTGGGGGATAAAATCGTCATCACCCACGGGCATCAGGGCGACCCCAACGGCGATACCACCGCCGGATTCAGTGAATGGGTGGTGCGTTACCTGTGGCAGCCCATTCAATGGGCATTTGATTTGGAACGACGCATCGGGATTACCATGAATACCGCGTGGCGACGACGCGAAAAACATTTATATAGCTGGGCCAAAGCGCACCACCGGCTGCTGATTGCCGGACACACCCACCGCCCCATGTTCTACCCGGATACCGCCGTAGACCCCTCCCCGCGCATCACGCCGTGTTATTTGAACAGTGGCAGTTGCCTCAGCCACGAAGGAATTACAGGGATTGAAATTGACCGGGGCGAAGTTCGCATGGTCAAATGGAATAAAAACACCAGCACGGTGGAACGCAGCATTTTCCACCATGCCGATTTAGCCTTGATGCTGGCGGCAGTCTAACTAATTTCTGTAGCGGCAAACTTCACTGACCACCGTACCGCTGCCATTCATCACACGAATATAACCATTGTCTAGCAGGAGTCCCGACCAGTTGTTTTGAAACTGGGTGCCTGCTTGAATTTCCCCTGACGCAATTGCCGCGATTAAAAATCCGTTCGGATTCTCACTGGCAAACCCGCCATAGATTTCTAAATGGGTTTCGGTTGCAAATACTTTCACCACACCATCATCGCACAACAACATGGGATATTGAACGGCGCTGCCAAATTCCACTGCAATCACGCTCTGTGGCAAAGCTATCAGCAAAATGTGGTTCAGAAGTTGTTCAAAATTCTGAAATAGATAGGATTTGCCATCAATGGTCACAGTACCGGCACAGGGGTTACAGCCGACCAGCGCTTCTACTGCATTCCAACCCACTGCATCGGTGGTCGCGCCTTGAAAAATGAGTTGGTCTGTGCCAGCACCCCCATTGACCATGCCGTTAATGGTGACTTCTTCCACGGTGATGATGACCGAATCATTACCCCCACTAGCCTCAATTGCACCCCAGCCGCCCGTCAGCGTACCCTCAGAAACAGTGATCGTCTGGGCATTGTTTGAACCGGCGATGGCATAAGAAGTCGCAGAGATTGTGCCTGTATTTTCGACATCTCCTGTGGCGGCTATGCCGGCTGAACCAACATTCGTGGTAACAATCGTTCCGTTATTTTCAGCCGTGCTGAAGGCCAAAATGCCTGCGCTGCCCGGCCCCTGCGTCAAGATGCTGCCGTTATTTTCAACATGTCCGTGGGCAATGATGCCAATGCTCACGCTATTATTGGTGCTGATGCTGCCATTGTTGACTGCGCCACCAAACGTCACAATGCCATCCGCGTTCTGTCCGGTGGTAGTAATCGTAGCGCTACTCACCACGTCACCCTGTGCGGAAATGCCATCATCGTTAAACCCGGTGGTGCTAATCGTGCCAGGGCCATTAACGGTAACATTCCCCCCGGCATCCACACCCGGCGTTGCATTTGGTACATTGAAAACAATAATATCTTGCCCATTTAAATTGACTATATCGTTGCCTGTCCCTGTGGAAACTGTTGTCGTTTCTGTGCCTGTACAATTCAGAACATCATTGCCTGCCCCGCCGTCCCCGCATTGAGCAGCACTCTTTTGAATATTGATAGCCAGCAGCAGCAGAAATAGAAAACAAACGCGGTAAAACATGATTTTCCCTGTATTTTTGCAGGGGATAATAACGCTATAACGATAATTAGCAAAGTGATTATCAGGGAAGCGGTGGTTTTGTCAGGTTTGCGGTCAGGAATGAAGGGCGGGTCATAGACCGCGCCCCTGCGATTTACTTGCTAGCGGCGGAGAGCATATCCTCAATCTGGGTGAATTTGAGGCGGGGACGGCCTATCGTTTCGCCATTTTTAACTTCGAGCGCATCCAACGCCAACCAATCTTCATAGGAGAAAAATTTCGGTTGCTTTTCGCGGATAAAGTTGGCAGCCGCTTCACGGTCTGGCGTTTCGGGGGCAATGGTGCGCCCACTCCGCATATCTTCCAGCATCATATTGACCGTTTCGACAGCATCCGGTTTGTTTGTGCCAATCACCCCGCTTGGGCCACGTTTAATCCACCCGGCGGTATACTGACCGATGCGGGTTTCTTGCGAATCCATACTTTGCGTGACGCGCCCCTGAATATTCGGAATCGTTCCCCATTTTTCATGGAAGGGAACACCCGGGAGGGGCAGCCCTTTGTAACCAATCGAACGGAACAGCAGGCCACATGCCAATTCTTCCGTTTCTTGGGTTGCACGCGGGAGGAGTGTCCCGGCATCCGTTGCATACAATTCATTTTTGACCAATTTCAGCCCTGTCACGCCTTGTTCGGAACTGCCCAACACCTCCAACGGCGAGACCAAAAAGCGAATCACCAGCACCCGTTTTTTATTTGTGCGGCTGCGGTGGGCATATTCCTGAATCAATTCGACTTTGCGGTGTAACGCCCTGTCGGTTGATTGGGCGAGCGCGGCTTGGCTGAGGGGGTCAAGCGTGGCTTCGGCAAGTGGAACCATGCAGTCGGCATCTTCCATTTCGCCCAATTCCTTGATTTCGGGGGTGGTGAAAGCTGCCTGCACCGGGCCACGTCGCCCCACCAGATACACTTCTTTGACCTTGCTCTGGCTTAAGGCTTCTAACGCATAATCGGCAATATCGGTTTTGGCGAGTTCATCCACACTACGCGAGAGAATCCGCGCCACGTCCACCGCCACATTCCCCACCCCGATAACAGCAACTTTTTCTTGAGACAGGTCAAATTTCAAATCGCGGTAATCGGGATGCCCGTTATACCACGCCACAAATTCGGTTGCTGGATGATGATTGGGGAAATCTTCGCCGGGGATACCCAGTTTTTTATCGGTTTGTGCGCCCACTGTGTAAACAAGCTGATGATAAAACCGCTTTAGGTCGTCAACGGTGATGTCCCGCCCCAATTCAACATAACCATAAAAACGAAAATTGGGCTGGGCGGCAATACGGTCATACACTTTTGTCACCGATTTAATTTTTTGATGGTCGGGAGCAACCCCCCCGCGTACCAACCCAAAAGGCGTAGGCAGACGGTCAAACATATCCACCTGTACCACAACATCTTTTTGACTTAACAAATGGTCAGCGGCATAAAATCCGGCTGGCCCCGCACCAATAATCGCTACACGTAGCGGATTCGTTTCTGTCCCTAATTGACTCACGCATCAACTCCTTGTCCAGACCTGATGATAACGAATTTTGAGCGGTTGCTATAGGGTATTGACTCGCTGTTTCAGGTTACGAAACTCACCCATTATCATAGCCACACTCAGGCGTGTCAAATTGTAATAGTTTGCCAAAAATTCATTTTCAGGGTTGAATAGAAGAAACTGTTATTTGGAGAATTTCATAATGCTCAATGGGAAAGGGTATTTTATCTGGCAGATTGAAAAATGTGCGCCCGATGCAGCCACCCTCACGCAGCTAGCGACTCGGGCAGGCTTGGGGCATGTTTTAATCAAAATTGCCGATGGGGACGCAAATTATCCGCTTGATGATCCCAGTGGAGTCAAAGAGCGCCTCACCCGCGAAGGGATTCAAGCGCTGGGTGCAGCGGGTATTCAAGTGTGGGGGTGGACATTTATCTACGGCGGAAAACCGGAACCCGAACCCCAAGCCCAGAAATTTGCTGCACGCGCTAAAGAGCTAGGGATTAACGGCTTGTGTGTGAGCAGCGTCAATTTGCCGGGACGCAAATGGAGCGGGGCAGCAGCGACCCGTTTCATGCAAACCCTCGTCACAGAGGCCAAAAATCTAGGCATTGCCAATGCCTTGTTCGCCCTCAGCAGCAGTGGCAGCATCCGCAGCAACCCCGAGTTTCCTTTTGATGCGTTCATGGAATACTGCCAGTTTGCCATCCCGCAGGTGTATTGGATTGCCAAAGACGGCGGCGACCCGGTACGCCAATTGCAGGAAACTTTTCAGGATTATCAGACCCGTTTCCCCACCAAAGCCGTTTTTCCCTCCGGTTCAGCGTTTGCAGGCGACCAGAATATCAATGGTGAAAAATTTTACTGGGAAGCCCGCACCGACCAACTAAATATGTTTTTGAATCAAGCGATGGCAATGAATTTTGCGGCGGTCAATTTCTGGTCGTGGCAAAATGCGCTGGAAAAACGCCATCTGTGGGATACCATCGCCGCGTATCCGTATAACAAACCGATTGCCACCGTTTCACAAGCCCAAGTCCAGATTACCACCGCCGTTCCCGTCACTGATAATCAAGGCAATGTCGAAGCAGTGGTGATGGTCGCCGATACCACGGATGATGATGGGATTGCCACTATTGGCGTGGGGGAGGCGGGCTATTTTCAGGGTGCTTATGAAAATACCGGCGCGGAATTGGTCAGTTTTGAACGCAACGGCATGAAATTTACATGGGTCAAAGGCGATTTAACCCGCAGTTCCGCCTATGCCCAATGGGTACCGCGCATCACCAAAACAGGCGAATATCTGATCGAAGCCTTCATTCCCGGCATTAACGCCACGACTCGCCGTGCGCGATATCACATTACCGGGGTCGTCGGGCAAGATTCCACCGTGGTGGTCGAATTGAATCAAAATGCCTATTCCGATGAATATGCCCGATTGGGAATTTTCCAATTAGACGGCGGGCAACAGTTTAGCGGCATGGTTTCGCTGAACAACCTGCTCAAAGGCGACACCACCGACAATCCGCAGGTCGCTTTCGGTGCCATCCGATGGCGCAAAATTGAACGGACAGGCGGCATTGAACCCGGTTTCTGCGACGGCTTTGATTCGCCGGTAGGAACGCCGGAAGAACGCCGCACCAGTAAAGTTCCTCCGGGTGGCTGGTACGATGCCAACCCCTTCCTTAACTTGTACAGCTTGGGCTATCACACGGGCGCAGATTTTAATATGGGGGGCGACAAAGACAGGGGCGCACCTGCCTATGCGATTGCCGATGGCACCATCACCTATTCCGGTCAAGCCTTTAACCGGGATGGCAGTCCGTCCGGTTTTGGCACGCTCATCGTCATCAAACATGACCCCTACCGCACTCCTGATGGTCAGATAATTGTGGCCTATTCGCGCTACGCCCACATGAAAGACCTCATTCCCAAAAAAGGGGATCGTGTCAAACGCGGTGACAAGGTAGGCACCATCTGGAATCATGGCACACAAGCCCACCATCTGCATTTTGATATTTCTCTAACGGGAATGCTCGAATCGCAGCCAACGAACTGGCCCGGTTCGCGCCGTCAGGATGTCGTCAAACACTATGTTGACCCGATTCAATTTATCTCGGCACATCGTCCACCCTTTTAAATAACAGCTGGCAGAACGGCATGAGTCATAGGGACGGGATAAATCCCGTCCATTGTTTATATCCTAGAGAAATTTGACCGATGTCCACCCAAAACAACATGCAGCAGATTCGCAAATTCGCCTATGACCTTGCGGCAGGGGCGGTCAACGGGCAATGGATGACTCTCGTTGCTTCATGGAACAGCCGCGCTTATTTCTGGGCAGATGAAATCGAAGCACACTTGCAGGCCACTGAACGACAAGCCCCCTCCATTTATTTGCTGGATATTTTGGGTTATGTCGCCCGCGAAGAAAATATCAACAGTTGGCGCTTGACCAGCAAAGCGATGGCCTTACTGGATGAACCCCCGCCCGTGTCGATTTTTATTTCGTATCGTCGTTCTGTCAGCAGCGCTTTGGCCATGTACCTCTGGGCGGAACTGCGACTTGAAAAATTTAGCCCTTTTTTGGACATTCGCAACATTGCGGCGGGGGATGATTGGCAATCGCTCCTGAAGAATCGTGTTGAAAGGAGCAACATTTTTATCTCGTTGATCGGGCGCAAATGGCTGCATCCCCACCAAGAACTCCTGACCTTAGATTCCGCCGTCGTGCAGCAGGAAATCGTGTGGGCAAATGCCAACCCCCAAACGCGCATCATCCCGGTGCTGCATGGGGGATTGAAACCCGATGATTTAGACAAAACACCGTTTGCTTACCTCAAAACCAAAAACATGATTCTGATTGAAAACGAAGTCACCAGCGAAATGTACAGCGCTGTCGAAAAACTCAAAGAAACCCTCTGGTTGTATTCGGCAGGTTAAGCCTGACGCACTTTTTCAATCAGTTCTTCCAACGTGC
Organism: uncultured Anaerolineae bacterium; assembly: GCA_964639245.1. Lineage (GTDB taxonomy): Bacteria > Chloroflexota > Anaerolineae > Aggregatilineales > J027 > SB15. The sequence goes on along the minus strand of CAZXCU010000001.1, from coordinate 1,049,093 downwards.
GTAGCGGCACTTCAAGGGCAGGCAGAGCCGCTTGGCGTTTTTCAAGGTCTTGAACAGGACGGGGAAGTTCCGCTTGAGCGTGCAAAAAGCGGAAAATTTCGAGCGCTTCAATGCTTTGCCCATTGGCAATGTACCAATCAGCAAATTTATCCAGAATAATGAGAATCTGGGGGAGAACATCCAACTGCAAACGGAGGTCTAAGGATTCAAGAAAAGCATGTTTAGCGGCGAGCAGGTCTTTTTGCCGCAAGGCCACCACGCCCAGATTCATCACGGTTTGGGCAACCCCATGTTTGTCGCCAATCTCACGCCGAATCTGAAGATTGGCCTGATAATAGTGTTGTGCGGTGGATAAATCACCTGTTTGAAAATACGCATCGGCGAGGATGCCCTGTGCCGCCGCAATCGCCACCCGTTCGCCTGTCCGTTCAGCAAAGGCCAAACCCTCATGGGCGAGCGTTTTGACCGCCTCATGATCTTTCAAATCAAGTTGAATCACCGCCATATTCAACAAACTGTAGGAAATCCCCTGCAATTCGTTCAATTGACGGCGAATCGCCAGCGCTTCCCGATGAATTTCCAGCGCCCGTTCATAATTCCCGGTAAAATCGTAACTGATGGCAAGGTTGTTGAGCGCTTTGGCAATTTCAACGGGTTTGCCCAAATCGCGCAGCATCGCATACGATTCCTCACGGAGCGTCAACGAGAGGGAAAAATCTTCCTGCATCTGGGCGAGATTCCCAAGGTTCATCAAATCGAGGGCGATTTTTTCCTGATTTTGCAGGGCGCGGGACATCACCAAGGCTTGGTCAAAGGCAATTTTGGCGGCGGAATAATTGCCCTGCCGGATATCAATATCGCCCAGATTGGCAATGGAATCATGAATCCCGACGGTATCATCCAGGGCTTGATACAGCGACAAGGCCGTTTGATGGTGCGGGCGAGCAGCGTCAAAATCACTCAAACGAAGCAGGGCTTCCCCTAAATGATGATGGGTGTCCGCCAGCGTTTTTTGTGGATTCGCACTCCCTTTATGCGCTTGAATGTCCAAACTACGCTGTAAGAGACGTTTGGCTTCGGCATAGGCATTGGCTTCCATGGCGACTTCTGCGGCGATGGCATTGTACTGCCCTTCTTTCGTAATATCGCCTGCGGCAGCCCAATGCCGTGCCAGCACCCCCGCATGAATCCGTTGTTTGTCAGCATAAACCGCTTCAATGGTCTCTGCCACCTGTCGATGCAAGGTCGGACGTTCGGACTCAGATAATTCCAGCAGCAACCCATCGCGCAGTTTGTCATGGCTAAAACGCCATGTTTCGGCGTGGACTTCCAACACCGCTGCTTCTGCACAGTGTTGCAACCAGCCCTCCAGCGAATTGCCTCCCAGCGACACAGTGTGAGAAGTGAGCAGATGGTTAAGCAGAGACAAATCCACCTGCCGCCCGATAACCGCCGCAAATTTGAGCATCGGCTGCCCCCATGCTGGGACACGCGCCAAGCGCCGTTCGACAATTTTTTGAATCCCCCCTGCAAAAATCCGATGGGGCAGCGTTGCCGCACCAATTTTTTCGAGGCTGCCCGCTTCTTCTGCCAGCGCCCGCACCACCTCCACCAAGAAAAAAACATTGCCTTCGGTTTCGCTGGTGAGCAACTGCACCACATTTTGCCGCCGTCCCGCTTCGCCCAACATCGAAGCGCTCAATTCAGCAATTTTTTGTTCGGGCAAGCGTTCCAGTGTGATGTGTTCCATTTGTGGAATCGTGAAATCGGCACGTTCCTCTTGGCGGAAACTACCCACCACCATCAAGCGCAAATTTTTGAAGTGGGTGAGCAGGGTTTTTAGCACCACCAGACTTTCATCTGCCCACTGTAAATCTTCCAGAATCAACAAAACCGGCTGGGTTTGCTGACGAAAAAGCTCCACAATCATCAAGGCAAGCCGACGCTGCCCTACTTCTCCGGGCATCGCAGGCGCATCAGGAATCGGGCGTGCCAAGAGCAGTTCAATATCTGGCACAATTTCCTTGAGAATCCCCGCTTCTATCTCCGTGACTTGCGCCGATAACAGCAGATGACGCACCACATCCCGCCAGAATTGATAGGGCAACCCACCCCCTTCAATCCCTTGACCACGCACCACCAGCACCTGCCGCACCATCGCCCGGATTCGCAATTCTTCCAGCAGGCGCGATTTTCCCACGCCGCTTTCCCCAGCAATCAACCACCCGCTGCCTACCCTGTTAATCGCTTTTTCTAATGCAGATTGAAGCAGGGCAAGTTCAGCTTCACGCCCGATGAAACGTGCCGCTTGTAAGAAACTTTCGCGAATTTCGCCACTTTCGGGGGGCAGCATTCGCCCGTCGGCAAGGCACAAGGCCTCAATCACCTCCTGCGCGGAGGCATAGCGCTGCGTAGGATTTTTCGCCATCAATCGTTCGATAATCGGCACAAAACGCGGGTCAACCACCGACATATCCGGCGTGATGTTGAGGATTTTATGAATCATGTCGGAAACCGAGTTGGTTTCAAATGGATGCTGACCACTGAACAACTCATAGGCCATCACCCCCACCGCATACAAATCAGAAGCAGGGATGACCACTTCCTCAAGCAACACTTCGGGGGACATATAGCGCAGCGTTCCCGCCCGTTCTTTGGATTTTTCCGCCTCCACCGCCAGCCCAAAATCCAGCACTTTGACCTGAGATTCATTATCCAGCAGCACATTGGCGGGTTTTAAATCCCGATGCACAATGCCATGCCGATGCAGGTACGCCAATGCTTGTAAAATCTGAATGAGCGCACCGATTTTATCTGTACTGCTGGCAAGTGCGTGGGCTTCACGCAGCAAAGGCATCGTGAAAAACGGCTGGCCTTCGTCATCAAAGCCATAATCCAGCACGCTGATAATATGCGGATGGCGCAAGCTGGCGAGGGTGCGAAATTCATGGGCAAGTGTGACAGAGGGCTGCGATTCATCGCTGCGGCTGTTGAAATCTAAAAGGAGGGGGTCAACCGAGACTCGTTTCAGCGCCACCAGTTGTCCGGTCAGACGGTCAAGCGCTTCATAGACAGCCCCCATCCCGCCTTTGCCTAGCAGATTTTGTAATCGGTAACGATTCGCCATCAATGGTGTCATTTTAACCTCACACCCTCTTGATACAACAATCCCAACTTTTGCGCGAATCTGATAAAATAACGGGGTACAAACTTTTCAAGGGAAAAACCGCGTGCCAAGCCTGAACCCGAACCTGCTTTCACCAGATTTAACCGCCCTGATGACCGACGCGGTAGAGTTGATGAACAAGTACCGCAAAACCAATATTTCCCCCGAACTCGTTCTGCTGGCAATGCTCAAAAAACAAGGCCACGCGGCATACCGTGTTTTTGAATATTTTAACGAAACACGCGGCACCGATTTAGCCCGCCTAGAGCGCCAATTGGTGCTGGCGGTAGAAACCCGCAAAGACCCCAACGGCGACCTTGAACTGCTCACCGAAAAAGGCCGCGCTGCCATGTTAAGCCGTCAAATGATTATCGCGCTGGACGAAGGCTTGAGCGTGGCGCAATCGGTAGAAGAAGTCTACATAGAATCTGACCATTTACTGGCAGCCATGACCGAACGCCAGCTAGGAACCGCCATGATTTTGGAACAGTATGGCATCACCAAAAGCGCCATGCTGGAGCTGATGTCCATGCGCCACGATAAAACCCGCGCTCCGACGATGAAGCGGCCTACCTTTGAAGAGACTGCCCGCCCGTCCAATACAACACAGGATTTTGTCGCAGAGGCCAAAGCGGGCAGCCTGCGAGCCGTTTATTTTCGGGAAGGGCTGCTACGCGACCTCATCAACATGGTCACACAAGCCCGTCAGCGCCATGTCATTCTGGTGGGGGCAGATGGAGTCGGCAAGCGCACGCTGGGGTACAGTTTTGCGCTGCTGATGGCAGAAGGTAAAGGGCCAAAAGGTCTGAGTAAACTGGTACAGGTCAAAGAGGAAGCGCTTCTGGACAACAGCGTCGAATCTATGCAAATTGCCATCAAACAAGCGGCGGGGGGGATTTTGTTTGTCCCGTTCATTCACCGCTTTTTCGGGCAACCCGTCAAAACCCAGTTCCCCAAAGCGGGTGCAAATTTGCAAAAAGCCTTCTTGGGGTTAGATCCGGTCATTATCGGCACGACCACCCACGCCGAATGGGAACAGAATCTTTCGCGGGTGACGGGCATCACCGAATACAGTCAGGTGCTGCGTGTACCAGAACCCAACATGGACGAAACACTCGAAATTCTCAGCGTGATTCGGCCTCATCTCGCCGCCGATTATGGAATTGAAGTCAAGGAAGAAGCGCTCAAATCCGCCGCCACCCTTGCCAAACGCTATATCAGCGAAGTTCCCCTGCCACGCAGCGCCGAACATCTTTTGCACCGTTCCGCCGCGCTGGTCAACATGAGCAAACAAAAAGATGTCCCGTTCAAAGTCCGCCCCGACGACGGCGACAACACGCTGGATGCCGAAGATGTCACACTGGCAGCCGCGCAGATGACGGGCATTCCAGTCAGCAAATTAGGGCAGGACGAACGCACCAAATATGCTAGCATGGTCGAACACCTGCAAAAACGCATCATCGGACAGGAACAGGCGGTGCTGGCAGTCAGCCGTGCGGTGAAAATTGCGCGGGTGGGCTTGCGTGACCCCAAACGACCGATTGGGTCATTCATGTTTTTAGGCCCAAGCGGGGTGGGCAAAACCGAACTCGCCAAAGCACTGGCGGAATTTTTATTTGATGATGAAGATGCCATGCTCCAACTTGATATGTCGGAGTACATGGACGAAAACACCGTCTCCCGTTTGATTGGTGCGCCTCCCGGTTATGTGGGTTATGAAGGCGGCGGGCAGCTAACAGACCGGGTGCGTGAACAACCCTATATTGTGGTGTTGTTTGATGAAATCGAAAAAGCCCATCAGCGCGTACTGGATATTTTGCTGCAAGTCATGGAAGAAGGCCGCTTAACCGACAGTCAGGGAAATATCGCCCTTTTCAGCGAAGCGGTGGTCATTTTAACCAGCAATTTGGGGGCAAAACACCTCAACGAGCGCTATATCGACGAAGCAACCGAAGCGATGGTGATGGAAGAAGTCAAAGACCATCTCCGCCCAGAATTTATCAACCGTCTGGATGATGTCATCATCTTCCATCCCTTGAGCGATGAGGATTTGCAGCACATCCTCAATTTGATGCTGACAAAAGAAGCCAAACTCGCTGCCAATCAGGGCATCGACTTACAAATTACCAGCGAAGCCGAAAAATGGATGTGCGACCAGAATACCGAACCGCAATACGGGGCGCGTCCTTTGCGGCGGATTATTCAACGGTATGTGCGCGAACCACTTGCCGATTACCTGCTCAAGGAAAATCCCAAAAAAGGTCAAGCCATCATCATTGACGCACCCCGCAAGGGTAAAGACGAGTTGACCTTCAAAATTAAATAGGCCGTTGCTGGGTGATGCAGTGGATATTCCCCCCACCGAGCAAAATCTCCCGCGCTTGAACACCCACGACTTCCCGTTCCGGGAACAGGGCTTGGAGTTGGGCAAGGGCGGGTTGGTCGTGCGGGTCGCTAAAAATCGGAACAATCACGCCCCCGTTAGCAATATAAAAATTGATGTACGAACCTGCCATCCGCTGTCCGGCGTGGCGGGTGTGTGACCCATCGACCTGCACAACGCCATCACTTTCTGCCTGTGTGATGTACAGGGGGCCGGGTTGATGAATTTTATGCACTTCGAGTTGTCTGCCGCGTGCATCGGTGGCCCGTCGCAGCCGTTCATAGGCATCACAGGAAATCTCATATTGGGGGTCGCTGGTATCTTCCGTCCATGTAAGCGCCACCACCCCCGGACGGACAAAACAGCACAGGTTATCGACATGCCCGTCGGTTTCATCAAGATAAACGCCGCGCCCTAACCAGATGATTTTTTCTATGCCTGCATATTCCTGAAGAAGATTTTCAATCTCTACGCGGGATAAATGGGGGTTGCGGTTGGGGTTGAGCAGACATTCTTCGGTGGTGATGAGCGTGCCTTGCCCGTCTACATGAATCGCGCCACCTTCCATGATGAATGGCGCACGGTAACATGGCAAGCCTTCCATGTCACACATTTTTTGGGCAACCGCGTCGTCTTTGTCCCATTCCGCGTACAATCCGCCGTGGTGTCCGCCCCACGCATTAAATATCCAATCTACGCCGCGCACCTCCCCGTTTTGATTGATCACACAGGTTGCGCCGACATCCCGCATCCACGCATCATTGCTGGGCATTTCCACCACGCGAATCTGTGCGGAAAGCATCACTCGCGCCGTCTGATATTGCGCGGCAGATACCCCCACCGTGACGGGTTCAAAGCGGGCAATCGTGCTGGCAACTTCCGCGAATACCTGTTGGGCGGGTTGTGCGCCGTTGCGCCAATTATCAGGACGTTCAGGCCAGAGCATCCAGCAACCTGCATGGGGTTCAAATTCAGCCGGCATCCAAAAACCATCTTGTTTAGGTGTCATTTTTTACCCTTTTGCCATCGAAATTGCATTGCATAAATGGTCTGCGTCACGGATTCCCAAAAAAACTTGCCTGCCGTTGCTGAGGGTAATAGCGGCGTAGGGCGAACGATTGCCGTAGCGAAGTTTTGTTCCTTCGGCCACGTCGACCAATTCGCATTTTTCAATCTCAGCCAGCGCATACGCACTTATTACGCGGTTGTTTCGATTTTCAATTCGCAGCATATCATCCGTGACCACCACCACCAGCGAACGACGGCTGAACAAAACAAGACTCATCGTCAAACTGGTGATGAATATGGCTAGCGCGATTGCCGCAAAAATGGGAACTGGCACAACCTCAAACATCCATAAAAAAGCCAGCACCAGCGCATCCCCCACCCATGAGAACAGGATGGTCGCAAGGATAACAGGACGGGATTCTTCGTGGCGGTAGTGTTCCATCATGCCTACCAGATGATATTAACAGCATATTTGGCAAATTCGCTGTCGTGGGTCACGATGGCGATATTTTCGTGCAAGGCTTGGGCAATTAAGAGACGGTCAAAGGGGTCACGGTGATGAAAAGGCAGTTGTTCAAGGGTGTAAATATGTTTCATTTGAATGTATAAAATCTTAATTTTGTTGACTTGCCGTTGTTGTTGAATCACAGATTTTAAGGACGGAGAAAATTGTAATTTCCCTAATTGGGCTTTAATTTGCATTTCCCATATGCTGGCGGTACTTAAATAGAGCGTATTGCCTGTATGATGATACGCCGCTAAAGCTGGTTGAGAGAAGCGGGCTAAATCGTTGGTAGCCCACCAAATGAAACTATGGGTATCCAATAAAATTTTCATTTTTTTCCTAACCAAAACTCATCGGGGAGAGGCTCATCAAAATCTTCGCTCACCCAAATCTGCCCCGTATTTAGGCCCGCCACACGCGGTTGGTCATCGGTAGGAGGTTCTAATTCGCTGTCCACCGGAGATAAAACTGCCACTGGCTGACCAGCCCGCATAAGAATGACTTGGGTGTCTTCCAATTCGACTAAATCCAGCAAATCTTGGAGAGACATCGGGGTTTTGTCGAGGTCAATTGCTTTGTGAAACATGGATACCTCCCGTAAAATAAGCGCGGCAAAAGGGATACTACCACAGAGTATAGCCGATTTGCCGTTATAATGGAGTCAAAATGAAGGAGTGGTACGCGTGGACTCAATTCGTGTGGCGTTGATTCAAAGTGAATGGTTGGGCAGCCGTGCCAAAATGGAAGCACTCTATCTGGATTTGCTGCCGCAAGCCGTTGAACAAGGGGCAAAACTGGTCTGTCTGCCGGAATTTTCGCTGCTGCCCTATTTCCCCGGCACCCGTGATAAAAGCGGCTTTGACTGGGCAGAAGATTTAAAAACAGGCGCAACCGTTCAATTTTTAAGCAAGGCAGCCAGACAATTCGGCGTGATGATCGTCGGAAGCCTCTACGAACGCGCCGAAAATCAGTATTACGATACGGCGGTGATGGTCGGGGCAGACGGCGCATTTCTCAATTTTACGCGCAAAATTCATATTCCTTCCGGCGAAGGCTACCACGAAACCGATTTTTTCATCGGGTTTGACGACTATCCAGTGCATGATGTGGGCGCGGTCAAAATGGCGACTCCGACTTGTTATGACCAATGGTTTCCTGAACTGGCACGGATTTACGCCATGAACGGGGCGGAATTTATTTTTTATCCCACCGCCATTGGCTCTGAACCGACTGACCCCGAGATGGACAGCAAAAATCAATGGCAGTTAGTCATGCGCGGTCATGCCATCGCCAACGGAGTATATATCGGCGCAGCGAATCGCGTTGGCAGAGAAAACAGTGTAACGTTTTATGGCAGCAGTTTCATCTGTGACCCAATGGGCAATATGCTAGCGGAAGCTGGACGCGATACGGTGGAAGTGATTTCGGCGCAGCTTGATCCACAGGTATTTTCGCGCTGGCGGGGTTTGTTCCCGCTATTGCACCAGCGCAAACCGCAAACCTATCGCCGTTTAATAGAAGCGGATTTGAAAGACACCCCGCCTCCGTGGTTAGCGGAATAAACCGCCATGCTGCGGATTGGGTTGTTGACGGCGGGGGTGTTTTTGCTGATTTCAGCCTATGTTTTATATAGCACCCGCCAGACCGACCCCGACACCCCGTATCTGGCCTTTGTGTCCAACCGTGACGGCAACGATGAAATTTATCGGATGCGGCCTGATGGCACATTTATTGAGCGCCTAACCGCTAATCGTGGGTCAGATTATTCGCCTGCCTGGTCGCCGGATGGTCGTAAACTGGCGTTTGTCTCGACCCGCGACGGTAACTCCGAAATTTATGGGATGCTTGGCAACGGGTTACATCCGCAACGCCTGACGACTTCGCCCGCCTCCGATTATCAACCTGTCTGGTCGCCCGACGGGAAGTGGATTTATTTTTTGAGCAGTCGTCACACCAGCAACGAAATTTACCGCGTAAGCGCCGATGGGAAAAATTTGGAACGCATCACCCGTTCTGCTGGCGATGAGTTTGGGGTGTCGTTTTCGCCGGATGGGGCATGGATTTTGTTTACCTATGACGATTCCCGCCAGATTGATATTTATAAAATGCGCGAACAAGGCGCGGATAGGCAAAATCTGACCCGTTCACCCAGTTACGATTATGCGCCTGTGTGGTCGCCGGACGGCAGCATGATTGCGTTTGTTTCTGAACGGGATAGAAACGCAGAAGTGTATGTCATGCGAGCGAATGGCACCCGCCAGCGTAACTTGACCCGTTTTCTGGATGAGGATTTTAGCCCGGCATGGTCGCCGGACGGGGAATGGATTGTGTTTTATTCCGCGCTCGGTAGTTACAGCGAAATTTTTAAAATTCGTCCCGATGGCAGCGACCACCTCCGCCTAACCCGCAACACCGAAACCGATTATTTTCCTACATGGTCGCCGGACAGCACATGGATTACCTTTCTGTCTGACCGTGCCGGCAGCCCGGATATTTTTAAAATGCGGGCGGACGGGTCGCAGCAGCAAAATCTGAGTACCCATGCCGGATTTGATAGTCCGCCTGTGTGGTCGCCCAAAATTGATCTCGCATGGCGGTGGGAAGTCTTGGCGGGGGTGGGGATTTCTTTAACTGTTATGGCATTTTATTTAGGACTATCTTTCTTCTTGAAATCTTTCCATAGGCTAAGTTTCCTTTAAAATAGATTCAACACGGCGCGTATAATCTGGTAAATTTTTCCGCAGATTAGAAATCGTTTGATTAAAATCATGGATTGCCTCAGCAGAATTAGTATCCCACGCACCAAAATGAGCATTATCATATTCTGAGTAGAAATAAGAAGAATTGCTTTCGGGATCATGCTCAACGATAATACACGGAGATGTAAATGCTGTTGCAAAATAAGCATAAGGATTTAATAGCATCTTTTTGCGAGTCTTGATAGCAAATATGGTTGGTGTACCTTTATAAAGTTTTACATTTTCAGGCGATAATCCCCAATCTCTTAGGATCTCAAGACTTTTTAAAATCTCATCTCCGATATGAGTAAACTTTCGATTCTCTTGTTCTGCTCTTAAATCTGCAACCGCAGGATGTGTTAAGAGAAACTTGACGATTGTTTTTGTACTATTAATCTTAAATTTTAGCTTATCTGAAACCTCCTTGTATTGACTTTTTTGAAGTAAACCCAACAGGGATGAACCGATGACCATAATTTCATCATGCTCGGCATCCAGCGCAGATAAGAAGCGACGAAATGCAATTTCTCGATTCCGGTAGACACCTTCAACTCCAGCATCTTTCAGAAGTTTTAGCGTTCTAATCTCATTGCGATAGCCATCTATCGTTTCTTTAGAGGGAACTCTATCGGAAAGCTCTTGTATATTTCGAACCACGGTCTTTATTGTAACACTTAAATCAGCATAACGCTGCTTGATTTCATCCTTACTTTCAGCAGAGCGCTGTTGTTCTATTTTTTCAGCGACTGGGTGGGTAAAGGTTTTTTGCTTATTTATCTCGCTAATAAATTCTTTTATTTTATCCCGACATTCTTGACCTCCTCTCTGTGTTTTCCAGTCAAAAGGGATAGTACGTTCATCACCTAAATCAAAAGGCAGTTTGCTTGGATCTTCTATAATTTGGATAACAGGCTTTCCAACCGCATGGCGTATCCCTAACTCATAAAGCACATTGGCATTGCTATCTGTCAAATCAGCTATTACTAGACCAGAGTATATAAGGTATTCAACGATCTGCTCCGTAATTTTTCCCGCCTTCATGATTTTGTCTGCTCGTTCTGTGGTATATCCTAAATCCTCGACTACAGGTTTGATAATGCCTTCAAAAATGTCATCAGATCTCCTGCGTTCATCGCTATTGTTCGAACCTATGGAGGAAATTACAAAGCACACAGTCTCAAAATTTATATTTTCTTGCATTTCCATAACTTCCTAGAATCTATTTTACTATATAAATTATACGGAAAATAAATCCTATTACAAGAAATTCGCTATCTTATATTTCTTTTTATATAAAATCCTACCCACTCGCATCCCGCTTGACAGTCGACACTTAGGCTACTCCTCATAGAACTTAGTTTGTCCAATGCGGCAAAAAGCCTATATCCAAACTTTTCGTCCGATGAATAGCCATTTTTTTCCGCATGGTAGTTCTCAAAATGGCTTTCTCATATTATAGTGACATGCGTGAAGATCCACTCTATTTTTGGCATGAATAATTGGCACAGCAAACACAGCGTGGCTAGACTCACCTCTGCCCCTCTCCGAAAATCAGAGAGGGAAGTTTAAAAGGAATACGCATGTTTAAGCGGGAACGGATTCCCAAAGACAATTACCCGGATGAATATGAAAGCCGCGCTTTTCAACACTACCGCGACTCGTTTCGCCCCGGCGTGCTGCTGCTCCTGCGAACCTGGTCAAGCCACTTGCTGTTTGCCGCGCTGGTGTTTCTCTTTGCGGCATTGGGGTTGTCAGTGGCATGGATTGCCCTTCCGCCACAAGACCCACAAATTATCGTGGTCACACCCGCGTTTGCCCCGTCGCCAGTGGGGGATGTTGGCGGCGATTTTCCCGCCGATGTCCCACAGACGTTTATCCTCACTCCCGCCAAAATTGACCATGAAATTTTTATCGGGCAGCGGCATGGGTATCGTTTTTTTCTGCAAAGTGGTATCTCATGGACATTCACCGTTACGCCGAATGAAACCTTTGACCCGATGATGAGTCTGTATGGGCCGGATGGCGTGCTGGTCAGTCTGAGTGATGATGTTCAGACAGGGGTTGACCTTCGCAGCCAATTTACCTTCACCCCGCCCACCGACGGACAATATGCCCTATTAATTGAATCCACGCCTGACCAACAAACGGCAGGCGGATATACCTTACAAATTATGCCTAATCGCTAGATACATGAGCCATTTGGAGAGTTTATTTGATGCAAAAAATAATCTGGTTGCTGCTGATTTTTAGCCTTGCCCTGCCGCCTGTATCTGCGCGGCAAGCGACCCTCTCGGATGCTGAACGGGTCGAAAAAATCGTTGCCGACATGACGTTGGAAGAAAAAGTCGGGCAAATGTTCATGGTCAACATTTACGGCAAAGAATTGGGGCAGCGTGCCACCGAATTTATCCAGCAGCATCACCCCGGCGCAGTCGCCATTTTTGGCTATAACACCGATTTTGAACCCGCCAGCGCTACCGCCGCATTTATCAACCAGATTCAAGCAGTTTCCACCACCAGTGGCGCGGAAATTCCGATGATTATTGCCACCGACCAAGAAGGCGGGCGGGTACGTCGTTTGGTGAATGATGTGACTTTTTTCCCTGACCCCTTGGCATTAGGCGCAACCACCCAGCCCGAAGCCGTTGAACGGGTCGGCCTTGCGTTGGGGTCGGAAATGCGGGCGATGGGTATTACCATGAATCTCGCCCCCGTCGCAGATTTGCATACCCGCGAAGATATGCTGAATCAATATCGCGTGATGCACCGTCGCACCTTTGGCGATGATCCTGACCGTGTTGGTGAACAGGTGGCTGCATATGCGCGGGGTCTGGAACAGGCGGGCGTAATTGGTGTGGTCAAACACTATCCCGGTCACGGCGGGGCAGGGGACAGTCATGCAGGCTTGCCGACGGTAGAATTGGATGCCGAAACCGCGCTGGCGGTGCCGCTTCGGACATTTGAAGTAGCCGTGCAAAATGACATTCCGGCGGTCATGGTCGGACATCTCTATTATAAGAATCTTGAACCCGTTGAAAATCTCCCCGCAACGCTCTCCCCCACGTTGTTAGGCATTTTGCGGGATGATTTCGGATTTGACGGCGTGATTATGACCGACGCGATGGATATGGGCGCGTTGATGGATAATTTTTATGTGCCAGATGCGGCTTTAAAATTTGTCCAAGCCGGCGGGGATATGTTTGTTGCGGGGCCCTACCTCACATGGGATATGCAGCGTGCCGCCATGCAGCGTTTGATTGATGCAGTCAACAATGATGAATTGGAAGAAAGCCGCATTGATGAAAGCGTCACGCGGATTTTGCTGCTCAAAGCCCGCTATGGCTTGTTGGACTGGCAACCCATCGAACCAGACTCAGTGCTGGAAAATATCGCGCTGGCGGACAGCCAGAATGCGCTGATTCAAACCTATATGGACGCGGCAACCGTGGTTAAAGATGAAAACAACTTGCTGCCTCTTGCGGCAACCGACAGCGTGGCGATTGCTTACCCGATTATTTATCAGGAAGTGCTAAACACCTGTCAAACCTTCGCACCGGAAGCCGAATACTATGGCTACAACTTTGAACCTGCCGCCTGGGAATATGGGATTGTGGCGGGGCTAGGCAATAAATATGATAAAGTGGTTATTTTCACCGAAGATGCTTTTTTGAATCCGCGTATTGCCGATCTGGTTGCGCCGCTACCCCCCGAAAAAACGATTGTCGTGGCGCTGAGCATTCCGTATGACCTTGAAAAAATGTCGGATGTCAGCACCTACATGGCAATGTACAACAGCATCCCCGCCAGCCGTACCGCCGCGTGTAATGTTCTGTTCGGGGCGCACCCCGTCACCGGACGCTTGCCTGTGGCGGTTGGTGACTATCCAAGCGGTAGCGGGCTAGATATTCCCGCGATTGAGGAAGCAGGACAGTAAATTCTGTCAGATTTAGGGCATGGGGTTCAACAAAGGAGTTTCGTGATGAAAGACGATAACTGGCTCAACGCAGCCCATTTTGAATGCCCACACTGCGGCGAAAATATCTGGAAATTGCTTGATTGATTTTTCATTCCTTTTGGAGAATGGCTTCTCGCAGCACTTCCGCCGGATGCAGCGCTTTTTTGCCTGTCCCCTGCTGAATCTGCTGACGGCAGCTTGTCCCCGCCGCTACAATCAGCGTGTCTGAGGCGGATTGGCGCACCGCAGGCAGCAAACGCCGTTCGCCCATCTGGAGCGAAATATCTGCATGTTCAGCCTCATAGCCAAACGACCCCGCCATCCCACAGCAACCCGAATCCACCTCCTGCACCGTGTAATTTTCGGGCAGCGAGAGGATTTTTTTGCTGGGGACGGTTCCCGCCAGCGCTTTTTGATGGCAGTGTCCGTGCAGCAGCAGGGCGCGTTTTTCGGATGAAAATTGCAGGGGTAGGCGGTTTTCATCGGCAAGACGGGCGAAAAATTCCTCAAAAGTCAGCGCATTTTGAGCCACGAGTCGGGCATCTTCGTCATCAGGCAGCAAGTACAGATATTCATCGCGTAGAGTCAAAATACAGCTTGGTTCAAGTCCAATGATGGGCAGTCCTTGATGGGCGAAGGGTGCGAGTCGTTTGACAGTATCACAGGCAGCCGCACGCGCCGAGTCAACCAGCCCTTTAGAAATCATCGGGCGACCACAACATTTGTGACCGGGCAAAACGACCTCAAAACCCGCTGCTTCCAGCACTTCTGTCGCTGCAATGGCAATCTGGGGGTCGTTGTAGGTGTTGAAGGTGTCATGGAATAAAACGACTCTAGGGCGGGTGACGGAGGCAGAGTCAGCAGACCGCAACAAAGCATCATTTTCGACAGCCCTCTTAGCACCTGCCCCTACAGATTTTCGATTTTTAAACCATGTGGTGAAGGGGACACGGGCAAATTTGGGCAAGGGACGCTGGCGGCTGATGCCAAGAAATTTTTCCATTCCCCAACGTACCCACCGATTGTCGAGACTGGCATTCACCAAGGGTGCAATCCGTCCACTGCTCCATCGGCTGATGAAAGCAATATGGGCAAACAATCGGGCGCGAAGCGGGATGCCGTGTTTTTCGTGGTAGTGCGCCAGAAATTCAAATTTGAGTTTTGCCATGTCCACCGACGAAGGACACTCCGCTTTGCACGCCTTACATTCGATGCACAAATCCATCACCTCGTACATTCGAGGGCTGGTGAGTTCTTCGGCTGGCACCAAGCCAGACATTGCCGCACGCAGCGCATTTGCCCGTCCGCGTGTGCTGTGTTCTTCCTCGCGTGTGACCATAAAACTCGGACACATCGTGCCAGTCGTCTTTTTGCGGCAGACCCCCGCCCCGTTGCACATTTCTACCGCCCGATGAACGTCCAGTTCATGCGAAAAATCGAGTTTGGTGTGCAGGGGAATCACGCTATACGACTCGCCATAGCGCAAATGCTGTATCATCGGCGGCGCATTCACCACCATGCCCGGATTCAGAAGATTTTTCGGGTCAAAAATGCGCTTGGTATTCTGATACAGCCCATATAAATCTTCCCCGAAAAATGCCCGATTCAGCCAACTGCGTGTCCGACCATCCCCATGTTCGCTGGACAGCGCCCCACCATACCCGCGCAGCAGTTCCACGCTCCATTCGGCAATATGTGGCATTTTGGCGACTTCATGAGCGGCTTTGGTGTTAATCATGGGACGGATATGCAAACAGCCCGCGCTGGCATGTCCATAATAAGAAATTGGCGTGCCAAGTTCCGCGCAAAAATCCTCCATTTTTTGAATGTACTCCGGCAGAAATTCCACCGGAACCGCCGCATCTTCAATAAACGGAATCGGTTTTTGGTCGCCTTTGACGCTCATCAGCAGCCCCAACCCGACTTTTCGCACTGTCCAGACGTTATTTTGTGCTTGGGGGGTGAGCAATGGCACAATCGCACTTGCGCCGGTGGAAGGCGCACATTTTTTCAACGCGGTTAATTTGGCACTGAGTTCGGCTTCGCTTTCCCCATCATATTCGACGATTAAAATGCAGTAGGGGTTGCCCCCGGCAAAAGTTGCCAGCAGACGCGCGTACCCCGGTACATCCCGGCACATTGTCAGCCCTAAATTATCCAAGAGTTCAATCGCCGAGGGGTGGGTTTCCAGCAAAACAGGCACCGCCGACAGCGCCGTCGGTAAATCCTGATAATGAACAATGCCCAGCGCAGTCATTTTTGGCACAGGGACAAGATTCAATTTGAGTTCGGTCATCACTGCGAGACTGCCTTCTGCCCCACTGATGAGTTTTGCCAGATTAAAACGCGGATCTTGGGGGAATAAAAAATGACCGCCCTTGTCAATCATACGGTCAAGATTGTAACCACCGCAGCGCCGCCAATGACGGGGCGTTCCCGCCCGAATCGTGTCCGCATTTTCGGTGACTAACTTTTGAATGTCCCGATAGAGTGCGCCTTCCAGACCCGTTTTTTGCTCAAAAAAATTGAGGTCAGTGACAGGGGCAAAATGGGCGGGCGTGCCATCGCTTAAAATTACATTGGCTTCGAGCAGATGGTCAGCCGCCATACCATATAAAATCGAATGGCTGCCAGTGGCATTGGTCGAGAGAATGCCCCCCATGGCGGCGCGGTTGCTGCTGGCGGGGTCAGGCCCAAATTGCAAGCCCATCGGTTTTAAATGCGCGTTGAGTTCATCCAGCACCACACCCGGTTGTACCCGCGCCCATTTTTCCTCGACATTGACTTCTAAAATGCGGTCAAGATGGCGGGTCATGTCAATCACCAGCCCTTCATTAATCGCTTGCCCCGCCAAACTGCTGCCGCTGGTACGCGGCACAAGCGGAATTTCATACTGGTAGGCAAGTTCCAGCGCGGCTTGAATATCGTCTGAATTTTGCGGAATCAACACGCCATAAGGCATGACCTGATACAAACTGGCATCGGTGCTGTAAAGAATTTTGCTGTAGGTATCGGTGCGAAGTTCTCCCTTGAGATGGGGACGCAGCGCCGCAAAAAAAACATCCAGTTTGGCTTGCTTCATGGCATGTTCCCGCTTGTTTATTCAGATTGTAGCGTTTGTGGGAAAAATCACGAAAAAAAGGCGGGTGTAGAGGCCACCCGCCCCACTCAAAACTATTGGAGGCCAAATCCAAAGGGGAATAGCGGCGGATTAGTGTCATCGTCCGCCGGATTCAACGGTAGTTGGTCAACCGAAGCCATCCATGTAAAAGGTAACGTTCCGGTAAAAGGTTTGTCGCCAAACAGCACATCGGTCACACCTGCGCCTTCTGTACCGGGCAGCCACGCCACGACAAACGCATCAGATACGGCAAGATGTTCTTGAATCAACACGGGTCGTCCGGTCAGCAAAATCACAACCACTTTATCGGCACGTTCGCGCATTTTGTTGAGGACATTCAAATCAATGGGGGCAAGTGCCAAAGTCGCGCTGTCGCCAAACCCTTCGGCATAGGGTTTTTCGCCAATCACCACAATGCCAATATCGGCTTTTAAGGGCTGCCCGTTTTCATCATTGGCTTGGATGAACCGCCCCACACGGTCATAAAAAATCTGTGTATCGGGCGAAACCGCGCCTTTGATGGCATCCAGAATGCTTGTGCCAAGGGTACTATCGCCTTCCAGCCCTTGCCATTCAATTGTCCAACCGCCCGCTTGCATCCCGATATTGTCCGCGCCGTCACCTGCCACAAAAATAACCGGGGTATCTTTGGCAATTGGCAGGGTGTCATTGTCATTTTCCAGCAATACCAATGACTGCGACACCGCATCACGGGCGATGGCACGGTGTTCCTCTGAACCAACTGAATCCATCAGATGGTCTTGGGAATAAGGCCATTCAAAGAGTCCCATCTCAAATTTGGCGTACAAAATACGACGGACAGCATCATCAATCCGTTCCATCGTAATATCGCCACTCTCCACCGCTTGCAGCATGACTTCAATGAACCGTCCGTAATCATACGGCACCATGTTCATATCCACGCCGGCATTCACCGAGGCGACCACTGCATCGTAATAAATGGGGGAAATCTGATCCATCCCGCCCCAGTCAGACACGACAAAGCCTTTAAAGCCAAGTTCGCCTTTCAAAATATCCGTCACCAGATATTTTTCGGCGTGCATTTTGGTTTCGTTCCAGCTCGAAAACGAAACCATGATGCTCAATGCCCCGTTTTCGACTGCTGCCGCATAGGGAGGCAGATACATGGCACGCATCGCCGCTTCATCTGCCAGCATGACCCCCTGATCAATCTGGTAATCATTGGTGGTGGAGGTTCCCCACACGGTTGCACCATCCCCGATGTAATGTTTGGGGGTAGCTAACACGGTGGTAGCGGCGCTCAAATCTTCGCCTTGCAAACCGCGCATACACGCTAGACCGAGTTCGGTTACAAGGTCAGTGTTTTCGCCATATCCTTCATAGGTACGTCCCCAGCGAACATCCTGCGGCACAGCCACAACTGGCGCGTAATTCCAATAAATGCCCGTGGCGACCATTTCTTCCGCCGTCGCCTGGCAGACCGCTTCTACAAGGTCAGGGTTGCCGGTTGCGCCCAAGCCAATATTATGCGGGAAAATCGTCGCACCATACAGGTTGTTATGCCCATGTACCGCGTCTACGCCATAAATCAAGGGAATTTGTAAACGGGTTTGCAGGGCAAAATCTTGATACTCATTGATCATATCCGCCCATGCTTCTGTCGTATTGCCCTCACGGGGATACCCACCCCCACCGCTTAACAACCCACCAATGAATTGTTCGGTGATGTCGCCTTTGACAATGCTATTTTTCTCGACCAGCGTCATCTGACCAATTTTTTCTTCAAGTGTCATCCGCGCCAGCAAATCTTCCACGCGGACATCCGTCGGCAAATGCGGATTTTTATACGGCGCACTGGTTGCTACAAACAGCGGATTCTGGTCGGGGGGGGTGGTCAGCGCGGCAATGCTTGCTTCTACCGCAGGAATTTCGGTCTGCCCCACTTCAAAAAATGCCAGATAACCGAACAAGGTCGGATTCTGGTAGGACTGGTCAACGACATCATAAATTGACCAGATGAGTTTGCCATCGCGGTCTGCGGTAGAAGCCGCATTCAAATGGGCTTGAAAACCGAGCAACCCACCATGTTTTGGCACAATCGCCCAGACATCATTTTGCAGGGGAATCGCCACTTCAACCGCATAGCCTGTTTCGGTGAGGGTCACCCGAACTTGAGCATTGGCGGAGTCACCTTGAATCCCGCTAATGATGGCTTCATCGGGTGGTAAATCGGCATTGAGGGGGGGAATGGTGATTTGCGCGACCCCATCCTCATAACTTTCAAGCAGCAAATCACCTGTCGCATTGATATAAAATTCAATCGAGTCTTCGTTCCAATAATTGGCATCGTGCTGACCGGTAATAATATTGCTGTCGGTCACATCGCCCATAAAATATAAAAATTCATCATCTGCCGCCGCCGCAAAGGTCATGGCAGGTGCGCCCTGTGCCGCCGTGATGCCCAGGGGCAACGAGACTTTGGGAACCCCTGCCCAATCGGATAACTCACCATCTAAAGTAATCGGGACAGGGAACGGGGCAAAATAGATTTCACCGGGTTTGCCATCCGGGGCGAGGGCTTCTTGTGCTAGCGAGGGGGATTTCAGCACAACCAGCAAAAGCGCAAGGAGAAATAGTTTGCGGTACATGGTTAAAGTCTTTCTACTGAAAAATACTACCCTGCTTCGGGAACGCTCCTTTTTTGGGAACGCTCCCAAAACTTTTCCTTGATTTTATCGCTTTTGAATCGGTTTGGCTAGGATTTGATGCGCTGTTGTTCGCGCTGGCGGGCAATCAGAATCAACGCGGTTGCACCATCGCTTGGCTTGCCAGCATAGGTTCCCATCCAGCGCGGATAGTGCATCGGTATGGCGGTCAGGAGAAATTGGCTGCACGCGGCGGCGGAACTGCCCCACAACAAAATTTGCAGTGGCGCAGACTGAATTTCCAAGCCAGAAAAAAATAAGAAAATCGCTAGCAGCAAAGACACAATCGGCCCCGCCATCGTAAACAGCACGAGGTAGCGCAAAGGGGTTTTTTTGTTGACCACCGTATAACAGAAGCCGATAAACCCGCTTTTCCATGTCACCCAACGGATTTCCAAGCGTCCAATTTTGATGCTTTTGCGCCAGCGTGGGGATTTTAAAAGCCCGCCCATCTGGATAATGACTTTTTCTTTGGTGATGAGCAGCCCAACCAGCGCATGTCCCATCTCATGTAAAAATGTCACCGCCGGGCTAATGACATACGCAATTGCGAAAGGCAGCACCACCAGAGCCAGTACCGTAAGTAGCATAGGGTTTCCCGCATGTTAGAATAGAGATCATACGGATTATCGCATATCTCAATTTAAAGAAGCGAATGATGAGCGAAGAAAAAATACACCGCGCCGAAATTTTAAGGCACTTTGGGGCAGCCGACTCAGATTTAGAAGGATTACTAGCCTATAACGACAAAGTGTTTGACCACACCGATTTTGAATCGGGTGCAGTCACCCTGCCCCTGCCCGATGAACCTTTTGTTAGCACGTGGGAAGCCTATATAAGGGAATCGGAACGGGTAGGAATCTTCTCGGCGCTGCAAAAAGCCCTCGTACAATTCAATTTCCCGATTCAAGCGGGCATCAGCCAAACCGAAAATTATCAAGCGGCAACGCGACGGGGAAAAGCGGTAGAAAATATGCCCGAAGCAAGCGGATTGTCGTTAAATCACCCCGAAAAATTGGAACTTTTTTTGTACCCCACCTTAGGCGGGCGAATCCCGATTCTGATTGTGCGTGACCGGGCCGATTTTGTAGCGATTACACAGGCGCTTTCCTTGCGGAATGAACCTGCGCCCGTCCCGGATTCCAAAGGGGCGGGTGTGCTGGCAGGGTACAACAACTGGGAACGCTTGAATCGGCTCAAAGAAGACTGGATGGCACAAAATCCTGCCCAGAACAACGAGTTCACATGGCAGATGGAAATGAAGCGCATTACCCCGCAAAAAGACTTGTATCAGGATAAATTTATTGTGCTGAGCGATGGCAATTACAGCGCTGTTCCCGCCGAAGCCCTGAATTTAGAGTCGGCAACCTGGAAAAATTATTCGCTGGTCATCCGCCGTGAACATGAATGTACCCACTATTTCACCGGACGGGTGTTGAAATCCATGCGAAACAATCTTGTGGACGAATTGATTGCCGATTATGCGGGAATCGTCGCGGCGAATGGGCGCTATCGGGCAGATTGGTTTTTGCATTTTGTGGGGCTTGAAGATTACCCCACCTATCGAGAGGGCGGACGCTTGCAAAATTATCGTGGCGAATTGACGGATGCGGCCTTTGAGGTAGTGAAAAAACTTATTAAACACGCGGCAGATAATTTGGAAAAATTTGATTCGTCGCTGGAATTGCGTCATCCCTATGCGGTGGTGATGGCTTTAACCTATCTGACTTTAGAAGAAATTGCAGCAGTTGATGGGGTCAAACGGTTGGGAGAAGTTCATCAAAAAGTGCAAACGCGGATGGGGTGAGCGCCAACCGGCACTCACGCCCGATTAGCAACGAAGGACTAGCCGTTGGTGCAGCAGCAGCAGGTCGCAATGCAGCAGCTACAGCAGCAACCACCACCAGAAATCATTTCCAACTGTTCATCGGAGAGTTCACCACCGTAGACAGCTTCGCCAGCCGCTTTCAGTTCGTCTTGGTTGAAGGCATACCCTTGGCTGTTGGCAGCGGCAACAATCGCGTCGGATTTCCATTGGCCGGTGTCATAGTCAAAGTGTTCCATCATGGAACTACGCAATGATTCATTGGCTTCCATGTCCTTGAGGAACTGTTCTGCGCTTGCTTGTGCCATTGTTAAATCTCCTTATGCACTTAATTAATTGGAAACTTGAGAAGGAACTCATCCTTTTTATAATACAACTTGTTTTCGCAATCAAGTTTTTGGGATAAATTCCTGCTTTTTGGGATTTCTGGGGAAATCTAGGTGTTGGTATGACCCTAGCATCCCCAGAAGTTTTTAGCATGTGTGTCGTGCGATGTTTTCTCTATACACAGGATGAAAAACTGAGAGAGAATTCATCCCAATCAGGATGAATCCCCTCTGGTTTAGAATTTTCTGCGAATTTATGCGTTGGTACAGCAGCAGCAGGTGACGATGCAGCAGCTACAGCAGCAACCACCACCGGAAATCATTTCCAACTGTTCGTCGGAAAGTTCACCACCGTAAACCGATTCACCAGCCGCTTTGAGTTCGTCTTGGTTGAAGGCATAGCCTTTGCTATTGGCGGCGGAGACAATCGCGTCCGATTTCCACTGGCCTGAATCGTAATCGAAATGTTCCATCATTTCGCTACGCAGGTCGGCATTGGATTCCATGTCTTTCAGGAATTGTTCTGCATTTGCTTGTGCCATTGTAAATTCTCCTTGAGGTGTATAAAGAAAATTCGATAAACTACCTTTCTTATATGCGAAAAAAATACGCAAAGCAACTTTTTGGGATAAACACAACTTTTTTGGGATTTACTTGTCAGCAAACCCCTATTCCGGCTTAGGATTTCCCAAAATAAATTCACCCACCGAAGTCTCCATCAGATAGTCGGTTTTGGCTGCCAGCGCGAACAAATCCGAATTGCCGCCGCCAATCGCACACGCCCCAATGCCCATCGCGGTGGCGACCAGATACATGGTCTGCTGCAACACCCCGACATTTTTGAGGATGATGGTATAGGCCAGCGCGTCATATTTCCAACTCACCCGTTGGAAGCGGGCAGCCATGTTGATGAGAACAGGCGGAAAATCCAGTGTCAGCGTGGGGTTATAACTCGCCAGCGCGTCCCGCAGCAGATTATCCGTCTGGGCATTACGGTCAGAGAGTTTTTCCAGACGGTGATTTTGCGGGTCGTAGTGATACAACCCCTGCGCTAATCCGTCGCATTGGTTCACGGTCACATAAATTTCAAATTCGTAGCTTGCCCCGCCGCTTGGATAGGGACGGCTGGTGTGCTGAATTTTTTCGACCAACCCGCCGTGTTCCGCCTCCACATCAAAAATAGTACGCACCCGTGCCGAACGGTACAAAAATTCGCCTAATTGCTGGACGGTCAGCGGTTCAAAACTGCGGGTAGATTTGCGGCTTTCCAGAACCTGTGTAAATGGCACATCAGTTTCATGCAGTTGGGATAAATCCGGCGTGTAGAGGTCAATCGTCTCCTCTGACATCAGGGATTTAAGCGCAGGTTGCGGGGCAATTTCGCCAATGAACCGATAATTCCCGCCAAAGGCATTGGCATGGCGACCAAAACGGCTGCGGGTATGGAAGTACAAATCGTGAAAATCCCATTGGCGCAGAGTGGGGTTGGCCTGTTCTTCGGTGTGTCCCTGTTCATCGACGCGGGTGATGGCTTTTGCGCCGAGCAGCAGTTGGAAAAATTTCGCGGCGGAATCGTCATCAAATTTGGGATATTTTTCTTGCATTTGCGGGTAGCTGTGCGGTTCGTTCAGCAAATCCAGCAGTCCCAAAACATCGGTATGATGCAAAATCAACTGCCCGTAGGCCAACGGATTTTCCAGAATCATTGCGCCGTTGTTGGGACGGATGCAGACAAATCGTGAAAGTGTGTAACGGTCAGTGGCTTCGATGTTGCCCTTAAAAAAAGTATAAAACGGCGAGACCGGTACAATCGAGAGGAAGGGTTGCTCACCCACTTCGAGCATGTGGCTCAAAAATCCCAAGCCCATCAAACGCGGAAACATGGTGAAAAACGGGAATGTCCCTGACCCGTTATCCACACTGGCAAGCGTGGCCTTGATTTCGGGGTCGCTTGCGCCGGAATCTGCCAGCAGGGTTAGCACCGCCCGCACACCGGGATTCACATTTTTCATCGGAAAACTCATAATCGGCGATTGGACGACCAGCGTATTGTCTTCCTGTTCGACCAGCTTGACATCGGGTTTTAAACGAATTTTGAAATTTGGCATGTTTTTCCCTCCATGAAATAACGTGGGGTTTATGACAATGATGGGCGGAGTGAACGCCCACCATGAATTAAAAGAACATCAAACGCGGATTTAAATCATCCTCAGCGGTGGGTTTGTCCAGCCAGCCCAATTGCACCGGAATATCGTACAAACGCCCCGGTGCGTATCTGGCCCAGAAATGGCGCAGTCCCGGCACGGTGACTTTAAAGACACTCATCCCAATATCCGGGCGGGTGTGGTTCAGCACCAGCGTTTCCATCCCCAATTCTTTGATCCGATTCACGCAGAAATAAATATCCTCGCGCAAATCGTCCGTATAATTCAACGGAAAATCACTGTATTGACGCACAGGCAACTTGGGATTGGGCAGCAGATAGGGTTCGGACTCAATCGTAGCGGTATTCATCCAGTAGGAAATTTCATTGTCCTTGAGTCGGTCAGCATCCCCGTCATTGGTATTCAGGGTCAGCGCCGCCAACATTTCATTGACTTCGGTAAGCGCCCGTGCCGCTGCGATTTTCGGGTCAAGGTGCGCCCCGAATCCGACCAGAATTTGCCCGCCCGTATCTTTGCGCGGGGAAACCGCCCCGAAGCAGGGAATCCCGATGTCATTGGTGAAATCCAACAACCACACATCATGATTGTGGCGGTGGTAATAATCGACCAATTGTTCAAAGTAGGGTTCTTTGAAGCTGTGAATATCAATGCCAGGACGCTGAACTTGGTTATACCACCACATGGCGATACAATCACGTTCGATAACTTCCATGAACCCCTGAAAAATCGCTTCTTCGGCGGTGTTGCCAGCAGCCGCTCCGTTGGAATCCGACCAGCAAAACGCGCTCATATCCGCCGGAGGCCAATAGCCATAGTAACAAAAGGCGGCGGGCATATATTTATAGCGATTTTCCGTCAGCGACCACACCGGAGTCCATTCGACTTCGCGGGTATCCTCAAAACGGTTCGGGACATAGTGACGGCGGAAGCCTTTTTGAAACCACGCATGGCGATTTTCATATTGCGCCTCGCTGTACAGCAAATAGCTGGTGGGGTGCGGGGCGAGTTCTTGCATATCCAGCCATGTGCCTTTTTTGCGCGATTCATAGCCCTGAAACACGGCGGAATAGCGCTCCAGCGATTCACCAATCGCGCTGGCTTTGGCCTGAGCAATGGATTTGCCTTTGCCCGCGCTGCGTAAAAAGAGGCTGTTCCGCAGCACTTCCCATGAATAATGTTTCATGGCAAGGTTATGCGCTGACCCGTAAATATAAATCAGGTCTTCTTCCTTCACCCGCAGATGCAAATTGCTGATGATACCGGTAATCGGGCTGATGTGGTGTTCATACCGCGCATAGGTTTCTTCGGGGGTAAAGGCACGGTGTCCGCCGTCGCTAATAAAGCGTTTTTTGAGCGGATTGAGAACCAGTGGCTGCGGTTCTGCATAGAGAAGCCCTTCAAAATCGCCACACACCTTACATTGAGGACGACGCACTAGGGTATGTCTGTCCATTTCCATCGTCAGCGTGTTGAGCGAAACAATCGTATTTTCTAGCCCTTTATATTCTTCGGTAATCAGCCATTTGAGGACTTCCACTGCCGCCAGATTTACGGCTGATTGGGAAGTCGCCGGGAGTGCCGCCCGTGCAACAGGAAACGGCGCACCCACTTGATTTTGTTCGCGCAAAAAGGTATCCACTTCGCGCTGGCCTTCCAAGCGGTTTTCAAGGCATGTCCAGCAGGCGGTTTCGCCGGGGCGGAAAATCGGCCCCATCCACAAAAACGCCCCCACAGGTTTGACCAGCATCCACGGACGGTCTGCATGACGGTTGAGTTCATCCAAGCCCGCTTGCAGGTAATCATCCGTGACCACCACCAGCAAATCGCCATCCGCTTTGACCTGAATCCCCAGATTTTGCAGGGCGGCGGTCATGTCATCAACAGAGACATTGCCATAGCCAGACACCGTGACCGATTTTTCCTGCAAGCGCTGGTGCGCCACTTTGCCCTCAATTCGCAGCATATCGCAAAACGCCGAGACCTGCGGCGACAGGGGGTTTTCTGCCGCGTTTTCAATGAAGCCGCGCTGGCGCAAACGGCTGACCGCAAATTGAATCTGGAAAAACGGCGCTTCGTTTTCCAGCAATTTGGTAATTTCCTCCATGCTGCGCTGCCCATCCATCAGGGGGGCAAGTTGCGCGTAGAGTTTACCGTTTAGCACCAAATAGTCATTTTCGGAGAGCAAAAACACATTGTCCGGGGGCAGCACTTCAACATGAAAGTGACTTTTGAATTTCGGTTTAAACATAGTATTCCTGTGGGTTATTAGCGGTTAATGTCTCTTTAGTCTATCATTAGAAACAATTTAGAGACAACCACACGCAAATTTCAGACAAAAATTAGAGTTGCATTTCAGAATTGAGTATCATTGGTATCAAAAGTACAAGGGGAGTAGGGCGATATGCGAAAAGTCCTTTACATTCTGGGACAATTTTCGGATGAAGATGTTGAATGGCTCATTGCTAACGGACAGCGGCAAAATGTCGGTGCGGGACAAACCCTCATTCAACGGGGTGTTCCGTTAGATTCGATGTTCATTGTGTTAGAAGGCTTGCTGGGGGTGTATACCACCGACCCACGCCCGATTGCCGAACTCGGTGCAGGAGAAGTCGTGGGCGAAATCTCACTGGTCGATAACCGTCCGCCGCTTGCCACTGTCAAAGCCATCCAACCCACTACCGTTTTTTCCATCCCGGATACCCAGCTTTACAACAAAATGGAAACTGATTTTGAATTTGCCTCACGCTTCTACAAGGCCATTGCTACCTTTTTAGCCTACCGTTTGCGGGATACCACCTCTCAGTTAGGCTATGGCAAAGAAGGCCGTCTGGATAGCAACGATTCGGATGAGTTGGATGAAAATGTGCTGGATAATGTCTATCTGGCCGGCACACGCTTTGACCGCATCTTAAAGCGCATGATGGAATAGGGGGGAAATTAAAATTATGCAAGATAAAAGCAAAGGTTTATTTCGTAAAGTTGCTTTGGATCGGCTTTCATCACCGGAACAACTTGACCGTTTGATGCAAGTTACCAATTCGCGGGGATGGATTGCCCTGCTCACGCTGATTGGCCTGCTAGCGCTAGGGATTGGCTGGAGCATTTTAGGCACCGTTCCCACCAATATCGAAGTGCAGGGAATTTTAGCCCCGCCGCAAACCGAACCGCTTGAACCCGTCAATGTGTCGGCAGAATCGGCAGGCACGGTGAGCGAAGTCATGGTGGCGCTCGATGAATTTGTGGGGGAAGGCCAACCGCTTGCCATGCTGACACCGGAGGGTGGACAGCCCGCGATGGTGCTGAGTCCGGCAACGGGGCAAATCATTGCGGTAGAAGCAACCGCCGGGGATACGGTCACAGAAGGCGCAGCCCTGTTCACCATCGAACCGATTGGCGAAACCACCGATGAATTAGAAGCCATCGCCTATGTCTCCCTGTTTGATGCCGAACAAATTCGTCCCGGTATGAAAGTGAAGGTTTCGCCCGTGACGATGCCGCGTCAGGAAAATGGCTTGATTATGGGCGAAGTCAAATCCGTAGGCGAATTTCCTGCTACTGACGATTTTGCCCGGGCGCTTGCACCAGATGACCAACCCGTCATTGAAGTGCGGGTGGCATTGGAACGCAA
Organism: uncultured Anaerolineae bacterium; assembly: GCA_964639245.1. Taxonomy (GTDB): domain Bacteria; phylum Chloroflexota; class Anaerolineae; order Aggregatilineales; family J027; genus SB15. Next base: position 1,021,586 of record CAZXCU010000001.1, on the reverse strand, counting down.
CGAAGACACCCCCTCCGGTTATGAATGGACACTGGACGAGGGTCCGGACGAAATGCCGCGCAGCAACACCGTAGTCGTGGCAATTATCACCGTTAAAGAGGAACGGCCTATCATTCGCCTGTTCCCGATTCTGGACTTTTAGGGGGGCATTCGATGGCTGAAACCGCAATTGCCACACCAAAAGTCAATCGGCGCGTCAAAACACCCACCGTCATTCAAATGGAAGCGGTGGAATGTGGGGCCGCTTCGTTAGGGATTGTGCTGGCCTATTTTGGGCGATTCATCCCTCTGGAAGAACTGCGCGTGATGTGCGGGGTTTCCCGCGATGGCAGCAAAGCCAGCAATATGTGCAAAGCCGCCCGCGATTTAGGACTTTCCGCCAAAGGCTACCGTAAGGAAGTCAATGACCTGCTGACCATGCGCCTGCCCTTAGTCGTCTTTTGGAATTTTAATCATTTTCTGGTGGTGGAAGGGTTTAAAGGCGATAAGGTCTACCTCAACGACCCCAAAACCGGCCCCCGGGTCGTGACCAGAGAAGAATTCGACATGGCCTTCACCGGCATTGCTATCGAATTTGAATTGACCGATCAATTTCAAAAAGGCGGACGCAAAGCCAGCTTTATCGGGCCACTCCGCCGCCGTCTGGAAGGCTCAGAACGTGGTTTGCTGTTTGTGGTGCTGGCGAGTCTGGGGCTGATTATTCCCGGTCTGCTTGTTCCCACGTTTTCGCGTATTTTCGTGGACGACATTCTGGTACGCGGGCGCGATTGGATCACCCCCCTGCTGATTGCGATGGGCATTACCGCGCTGGTACGGGCCGGGCTGACATGGTTACAGCAATATTATTTGCTACGAATGGAAACCAAACTCGCGCTGAGTTCTTCCAGCCAATTTTTCTGGCACATCCTGCGTTTACCGATTCAATTTTTCCACCAGCGTATGTCCGGTGAAATTGCCACCCGTGTCGAAATTAATGACCGTGTAGCCAAACTCCTTTCGGGCGAACTGGCAACCACCCTCCTGAGCATTGTGCTGGTGGTGTTTTATGCCTTCCTGATGTTCCAATATGACATCTGGCTCACCTTCATCAGCATCGGGATTGTGGCCTTGAACGTGTTTGCCCTGCGCTATTTCTCACGCAAGCGGCGCGATGCCAACCAGAAATTGCTGCAAGAACAGGGCAAAGTCGTCGGGACAGCCATGAACGGCTTGGCAATTATCGAAACGCTCAAAGCCACCGGCGCGGAATCGGACTTTTTTGCCCGTTGGTCGGGCTACCATGCCAAAACAATCAACGCGGAACAAAATTTAGGGCTGTCCTCGCAACTTTTGTCGGCTATTCCGCCCTTTTTAACCTCGTTGAATACGACGGTGGTGCTGACGTTGGGGGCATATCAGGTGATTCAGGGCAACCTCACGATGGGGATGTTGTTCGCCTTCCAATCATTGATGCTCAATTTTCTAACTCCGGTGAATGACCTTGTAACTTTGGGGTCACGGATGCAGGAAGTTGAAGGCGATATGAACAAACTGGATGATGTGCTACGCCACAACCGCGACCAGTACATTGAACACGCCAAACCCCCGGATGAAATCAACCAGACCCGTTTGGATGGCTACCTTGAATTGAAAAATGTCACCTTTGGCTACAACAAATTGGACAAACCCCTCATCGAAAATTTGAGCCTGACCTTGCGTCCGGGAATGCGCGTGGCGCTGGTGGGGAGTTCGGGCAGTGGCAAATCCACCGTCGCCAAACTGGTGGCCGGGTTGTACGAACCGTGGGACGGTGAAATTTTATTTGATGGCAAACGCCGTGATGAAATTCCGCGCCATATTTTGAACAATTCGCTGGCAATGGTTGACCAAGATATTTTCATGTTTGAAGGCACCATCCGCGAAAATCTGACCCTCTGGGATGATACGATACCACAGGTCAATGTGGTGCAGGCGGCGAAAGATGCTGCCATTCACAACGATATTGTCACGCGGGCGGGCGGGTACAACCATCCTGTCGAAGAAGCCGGACGCAACTTTAGCGGCGGGCAACGCCAACGCATGGAAATTGCCCGTGCGCTGGTACAAAACCCGACGATTCTGGTGATGGACGAAGGCACAAGCGCCCTTGACCCCGTAACCGAAAAAGTCATTGATAACAATTTGCGGATGCGCGGTTGCACCTGTGTCATCATCGCTCATCGTCTGAGTACCATCCGCGATGCCGATGAAATTATCATGCTGGAATATGGCAAGGTGGTGCAGCGTGGCACCCATGAGGAACTCTATAAACCCGGCACGCCCTACTACAACATGATTGCAGCAGAAACGGGCGAATCCAAAAAGACTCAGCGCGAATCCATTTTTGACAAACTGGCGCTGTAGGGGGAGGCGAGATGCAAGCACAGTACAACATTCCAGAACAACTGGCAAACGCATGGGAATTGTTCCTGCTCAAAGCCCGCTACCGTGAAGCCCGTTTGTTTGAATTTAAACTCGGCAAACCGATTTTGCTGACCAACCCCGCCAAAGCCTATGTGGTTTACAGTGGCTTGGTGGATGTTTTCGCGGTGGAAATTGCCGATGGCGAGGCGGTGGGGCCGCGTTCGCACATGTTCCGCGCCAGCATGGGGTATGTGCTGATGGGCATGGATTTAAAAAATCATCCCATCGGGCTGCTCCTCAGTGCAACCCCCGGCACCGAACTTTTGGAACTGAACACCTCCCGTCTAGTGGAACTAGCCCAAGACCCCGAATTTCGCGGGGTGATTGGCATGATGCTGGAAAACTGGGTCAATGGGCTTTCCGAAGGCACAGCTCCGCCCCTCCCACCACGAGATTTTGTGGTGTTGCAGCCCAAAACCAAACCAACCCTCAAAGCGGGGGAAATTGCCCGTCCGCGTAAATCGCTGCTCTGGGTCAAACACCTCTCTGGCAATTCACACTATCTCTCACAGGGGGAACTACCTCTGCTGAACAGTTTGCCCTTCCCCATCTCCGAAAACACATGGCTCAAAGCGCTGGAAGAATCGCAACTTGAAATCAGCGATACCACCGCCATGCTCGGCAAAGAATCCTCTTGGGAATTTTTGAACAGTTACCATGACTCCGCGCTGACAGCATTGGCCTTAAACACCCGCTTGGAAGAACAGGCCGAACGGGAGCGCATGGTCACAAAATCCAAAGCTGACCAGCGCCAAGTCAGCAAAGCGTTGGCACGCATCGCGGCTGCATTAGGGACGGTTGTGGACGGAATACAACTCAAATCCGCCTCGGCTGACCCCTTGCTGGAAGCGGCGCAACTGGTGGGGGATCGCCTGGGCATTGTCATCAAAGCCCCGCCCGTCAGCAGCGAGACCAACACCAAAGTAGACCCCATGACAGCCATCGCACGGGCATCCCAGATTCGCACCCGCCGCGTGGCCTTAGAAGCCAAATGGTACGAAAAAGACAGCGGCCCTTTGCTGGGGTACATTGAAGAACCGATAGAGGGATCCAAAGAAACTAAAAAATATCCCGTAGCGCTGCTGCCCACCTCCGACCACAGCTACGAACTGTACAATCCAGCCACCAAAACCACCCTCCCGATTACTTTGGCGGTGTCAGAAACCCTGTCCAAATTTGGTGTCACCTTCTATCGCTCTTTCCCCACCAATCGGGTGATTAATGCCTTGTCGATGCTGCGTTTTGGGTTGCAGGACAGTGGGCAGGATATTCGGGTGATTGCCTTAACCGGGGTAGGTATCGGGCTGTTAGGGGTAGCAACTCCGCTGGTTACAGGGTATGTGTTTGACCATACCATCCCCGAAGGCAATTTACCCCAACTGGCGCTGATTGCACTGGCCTTGTTCGTCAGCACCTTAGCCAGTTTGTTGTTCCAGATTTCGCAAAGCATCGCCGTGCTGCGTACCGAAGGCAAAGCCGATGCTATTGTGCAGTCCGCCATCTGGGACAGGCTGATGGAACTCCCACCTGCCTTTTTCCGCGATTACACCGCCGGTGATTTAGCCGTGCGCGGCATGGGGATTAGCTTCATCCGTAAAACCCTTTCTGGCACAGCCACCCTTTCGATTCTCTCCGGCATTTTCTCCATTTTTAACCTGTTGCTGCTGTTCTACTACAATGCAACGCTGGCATTGGTCGCGGTGGTCATGGTTATTTTCGCGGTCATTGTTACCACTGTCGCGGGGGTGATTCAAGTTCGACGGTTGCGCGTGGTGACAGATATTCAGGGGAAAATTTCGGGTTATGTGCTGCAATTTATTGGCGGGATGGCAAAATTCCGTGTCGCCGGAGCCGAAGCGCGGGTGTTTGCTTTCTGGGCAGATAAATTTAGCGAACAGCGCAACCGTGCCTTTAAAGCCCGCACCATTGAAAATTTCCTGGTGACGTTTGCCAGTGTGTATCCCGTCATCACCACGATGATTATTTTTGCCATGCTGGGGTACAGCAGCACAGTTGATATGTCTATCGGGGAATTTGTGGCGTTTAATTCTGCCTTCACGCAATTTTTGGGGGCAGGGCTGCAATTGGCTTCGGCGGTGATTATCGTGCTGGCAATTGTGCCAACCTATGAACGTACTCTACCGATTATCCGGGCGGTTCCCGAAGTGGACGAAACTAAAGCCTATCCCGGCGAACTGACGGGACGGATTGAAGTGACCCATGTATCCTTCCGCTACCGTGAAGATAGTCCGGTGGTGCTGAATGATGTGTCCTTTGAAGTCGAACGCGGGCAATTTGTGGCGCTGGTCGGGGCGAGTGGTTCGGGTAAATCGACCATTTTACGTCTGATGCTCGGTTTTGATGCGCCCACCTCCGGCGCGGTGCTGTATGATGGACAGGATTTAAAAGAACTTGATTTACGCGCTGTGCGTCAGCAAATTGGCGTGGTGCTGCAAAACAGCCAGCTCATGTCCGGCAGTGACATTTTTACCAACATCGTCGGCGCAACCACCCTCACCATTGATGATGCGTGGGAAGCTGCCAAAATGGTGGGCTTGGCGGAGGACATCAAAAAAATGCCGATGGGGATGCACACAGTGGTTGCCGAAGGTGGCAGCACGCTTTCCGGTGGGCAGCGTCAGCGCATTTTGATTGCCCGTTCGATTGTTACCCGCCCGCGTATTTTGTTTTTTGACGAAGCGACCAGCGCCCTTGATAACAAAACACAGGCAGTAGTCAGCCAGAGTCTTGACCAGTTGGACGCAACCCGCATTGTGATTGCCCACCGCTTGAGTACCATCATCAACGCGGACAAAATTCTGGTGGTGGACAAAGGCCGCATCGTTCAAACTGGCACGTACAAACAATTGATGGAGCAGCGCGGTTTGTTCGCCGAACTTGCCAAGCGTCAATTGGCCTAAGAGACCGTCTGGAAATTCGGATTTTTCGCTTGTAGGGGCGGGGACAAGGGGCATTGCATGTTCCCGAAAATAGGCAAACATGCCCCGATTCCCGCCCCTGTTAGATAATATTCAGATAGTCTCTAAGAAAATTCTCTGTTGTAGGGGTGCGTGCTGCCGCCCCTCTCTAACTTTTGGGAGAGGGGTGGGGTCTGCCTTGCGCCCCACTTTTTTCATTTGCCCTGTTCCCGCAGGGCTTTTTGTTTTGGCATATACTGGTCATATCACCATGAAAAAGAGAGCAACATGAACGCAACAGATGTATTGAAATATGGGCATTTGCACCTGATGAAAACATTGGATGGCCTCCCCGATTCGGTTTGGGAAAGAAGCGGGGTTTGTGGCGTGTGGTCGGTGCGGGATATTCTCGCGCATCTCGCTTCTTTTGAGCATGTGCTGGTCGAAATTCTGGATGGAATAGTCCACCAAAGCAGGCAAGAAACCCCTTTCCTAACCCGCATGTTGGAAGATTATGATGGGTTTAACGATAAAGAAGTCGCACTTATGGCTGACAAATCGGTTTCCGAAATTTTGGCGGATTACACGGCAACTTGTGAAAAAACACTGGCACTGGCGGTTCAAATTCCGGCTGAAACATGGCGCACCAACGGTATTTTGGCGTGGTATGGCGAGGACTATGATTTAGATGATTTCATTGCTTACACCTTTTACGGCCATAAACGGGAACATGGCGCTCAAATTGCTTTCTTTAAAGACAATTTGAAAGCACAAACGACAAAATAGGCGCAACTTAATTTTGTATCATCTTGGCAAAAACCCGAATCAAGATATCTGTTTCTGCCTCTGTCAAATGGCTGGCGAAAGTGGTTTGAATACCTTCCGAATACACAGGCCATGCTTTCCGCAAAGCTGCCATGCCTGCGTCGGTGATCACCGCGTACAACCCGCGTCGGTCATGCGGGTCAGGCTGGCGCTTGAGCAAATTTTCCTTCTCCAAGCGGTCAAGCAGACGGGTTAACCCACTCCGGCTCAACACCACCTTATCTGCCAATTCATGCAGACGGAGTTGTTTTTCCGGTGCTTCAGCCAATTCAATCAGCACATCGTACCAATGAAGCGGAATACACCCGGCAGCAGCCAGCATCTCATCAATTTTTTGAATGCGGGTAGCGTGCGCCGTAATAAAATTGCGCCATGCGTGCAGGGAATGTTTTTCAATCATAGAAATATTCTAATAAAAAGTAGTTGCAAATGCAATCAAATAGAGGTATGCTTATTTTAGTTGTATATGCAACAGTTGCACAAACAATTAGATAAGGAGAGTCTATGAAAGTCGCATTGTGTGCGGTGGATGAAATTCCCCAAGAAGGCACAAAAACCATTGACTTCTTTGGGCGAGAGGTACTGGTATACCGGGTGGAAGGCGCACCCAAAGCAGTCATGAATACCTGTTTGCATTTAGGCGGGCCATTGGCGATGAACGGAGAAAATTTTGTCTGTGCGTGGCACAACGCGGAATTTTCTTGCCATGACGGGCGGCGGGTCAAAGGGCCAGCCAAAACGGATTCGCGCCTGATGTTTTTGCCTACCCGCATTGAAGATGGCATCCTCAAGTACGTGTACGGCGAGTAAAAAAAGTGGGGGCAGCCCCACTTTTACCACTATCAATGGTAGCATTTCGTTTCGAATTGGTTAGAATTAGAAATGCTCACATTGATACATTGAGGAGAATACCTTTGAAACGCTTGATGATGTTATTGATACTTGTGGCGAGTCTGGTGGTTGTTGTTGTGCCAACCCAAGCCCAAGATGCCCCCCAAGTTGTGGTGATGACTCCCTTTTTAGCCCAACCCGGTACCCAATTGATGGTTGAAGCCTTCCAAGCCGATGCAGAAAGTCGCGGTTGGGAAGTCACCGTCATTGATACCAACAATGATGTGGCGGCGCTGGTCGGACGCATGGAAGATGTGGCGCTGCAAGGGGCAGACGCGGTGGTCATTAATGTTGACCCAACCCAAGTTTCCGCCGGTTTACAAGCCCTGACCGATGCGGGCATTCCCGTGTTCGGCATGGATGCCGGAACAGACCCCCTGTTGGTAGCCAATGTGACCAGCAATGGTTATGTGATGGCTTCCGAAACCGCGACCTATGTGGTTGACCGCCTGAATGGGACGGGGAGTGTGGTCATGTTCATTTTTGAACCCTATCCCCCTGTCCAAAAACGCGGTGCAGTAGCCGAATCCATTTTCAACAACACCCCCGATATTGAAATCATTGAAAAAATCACCCCCAGCTTTGACAATGGCCCGTTGGAAGGGGCGCGGGTAGCGATGGAAGCCGTCTTGCTGGCGAATCCTGAACCGGGCAGCATTTCCGCAGTCTGGGCAGCATGGGACGACCCCGCGTTGGGTGCGTTGCAAGCCATCCAAGCGGCAGGCCGTGAAAATGAAGGCATTGTCATCGTCGGTATTGATGCCACCCCCCAAGCGCGGGATGCAATTGCTCAAGGGGGCAATTTTGAAGCCACCATCGCCCAAGATTTCCCCGGTATTGCCACCAAAGTTGCTGATTTGGTAGAAACCTATTTGGCGGACGGCGAAGTTAGCCAATCCGTCTACTATGTGGACACCACCCTCGTCACTGCCGAAAACGCGGCTGAATAAAATCGTTTAGTCTGTTGCTTTGTTGGATGACAGGAGGATGTTTCCCCTCTCATCCAACGAATTTCACCTTTTAGCATCCTCAAAATTTTCATTTCCTTTACCCAACTCGACGGCAGCACTCCTTTTCCATTCAAATTATTGAAAGGCGCTTGCCGCTGTGTAAGGAGGGGGGTAGCCCGTAGGGAGGTAGCCTGTTACGCACGGTGACGCGGGGTTACCAACGGCTAAGGCGGGGGAGCGGGTCACCGTCCGGCAAGCGCCATTACCGTGCGTAATCATAAATTAAAAATTCAGGTCTATGCTGCCTCGAATTATTGAGGGGACAGAAAAAGCGGGGGCAGGGGTTCGCGGCTACCATCAGGCGGCTGCCAATAAATATAGACTTGAGCATCTGGCGCGGATTGGTAACGGATTTCGATTTCATAGCTGCCCGCGTCCAGCGCAACTTCTGTTTCAACCAGCGTTTGGGGTTCGTCCGTTGCTAAAATCAACGCTTCCCCCAGATACACTTCGGTTTGCCCGGACTGCCTCACCGCAAAGTGATAAGTCCCCGTAACCGGAATTTCAAGCATCCCTTGCCATCTCACACTGAATGGACGCGGCACAGGCGCATTGTGATAATGCTGGCTGGGCATCAATTCGCGGCGAATCACCGCCGGATCGCCTTGCCATTGGTCATTTAAATAATACATGGCGGTTAAACCGTGCAACTGGCCTACATCGTGGAAAAGGAAGGTATTAGGAATTGGCACGAATCCATCTGAAAGCGGAGTTGACCATAAAACCACACTCTCCGGCGCAACAAGGCTATGCAAACCCTGTACCAGACGGCGCACACTTTCTGCTTCTATCAATCCACCATCCAGCGTAACATCGGCTGAAAAACGGTACAGGCCATCCACCGGAAGATAAATAAACCCTTCATTTTGTGACGACAGCCCTTGCACCGCCGCAATCTCTTCCGCGCTAATATCCACCACATAGAACAAAATCGGGATGGTTTCAGGCCGATTGATTAGGCCGGGCGCATCATAGCGCACCGTTGAAATTTTCGCGTTGGGGTAGAGCATTTGGGCATAGGCCAGCAGCGAAGTTTCCTCTGGCATCAAAAAAACACTCGTATTCCCACTGGTTCGCAAGGGAAAATCCAAAATAGAAATAAAGGGCGGTTCGGCAAGATTCTCACCGAGTCTTGGTTCAAGATAATGAGCAATCATGCTGTGCATGGGGAACGGCGGTTGCTGCGATAGCAAAACTGTACGGTCAGCACGGGCGCTAAATTCATCAGCAAAAATGCGTTCGGCAGTGGCAAAACTTTCCCACGTCGCATAATCATAACGCTGGTCATGGTGATAAGTTTCAAAATTGAGGTAGCCCACCAGCACCAGCACCGCCGCCCCCGCGCTGTAAACAGCAGAACGTGGGATGGGCTGCGTCCACAATTTTTTGCCCAATTTTTCCACCGCCAGCGCACACAAAAACGCCACACTCACCATCGCGGCTCCGGCACGGTTGGCTTGGGGAGCATCCGATTGGACGGTGATAATGCCCGTGATAAGCGCAGCCAGCAGAATTAATAAAAATAACCATTCGTCGTGTTTAATCGCGTAATACAGCCCCACCAGCATCAAAATCCCGCTGACCACATCCAGCATCGGCGCGTTGGGCAGGTTGTGCCTGCCAAATTGATCACCTTCGAGATGGAACATGGCAAGATAGCGCGGAATATTAACCTTCAGTACATCCCCCACCGTCGCATCTTCTGACCGATTGCGCTCATACAAAATAATCGTTTCTTTGGAACGCATCGAGAATAAATCGGGGTCTTTTTGCGAGAAAATCAGATAGGGCGCAATGAGCAGGAGAATCGTTATCCCGACCATGCCAAACAAAAAGGCGGTTTTTCGGAGGTCTTTCCAATAAGGCCAGCGCAGCAGCACCAACATAAAAATCGGGATGAGCGCAATCCGAAACGACACGTAAAACCACAACCCCACGCCAATCGCAACCGCCACCCCCAGCGCATCTCGCAGCGTGCCATATTTCACCAAACGCAGTGCAAAATACAGCGTGACCAGCACAAAAAATGGATTTTCAATACCCGTCATGGCAACACGACTAAAATTGATTGACCAGCGCATCGTAGCGAGAAAAAAGGCCATCAGCAGGCCAAACCACACCCCGCGCATTTCCCGCCCGACTCCGTAGGCTGCAATCACCCCCAAAACACCCCACACCACACTAATCAAGCGTAGCGAAAGGATGTCATCACCCCAGAGTTTGATACCTGCAACATAAGTCATTAGCTGCACGCCCGTCATGTGAATCCCGCCACGAAAAATAGGACGGTAATTCGCATCCGCAGCCATCACCCGCGCTTCTAGCCCTGCGTCGGCTTCATCCACCCACACTCCAAAGGGTTGTTCGGTTAAATGATAAATGCGTACAAAAATCGCCAGCGCAACAATGCCGACCATCACCGCCAGCGCAACCCGTGAAACTTTTTGATTTTCTTTGCGGCGAGCCGTGAGCAGCCAAACGCCTATCAGCCATACTACGGCCCCCGCGCCAAACCAATTCCATTCACGGCTAGTCGTCACTTCTGGCAGCACCCCCGCGAACAACGTCGCCGCATATAGCCCTAGCATCGCGCCAATCAGCATCAAAACACCGGCGATGATGCGCTGATTGTGATTGGAGGTCAAATAAAGCTGAGGGAAAACGGGGGGTGGCGAAATTTTCGGAGATTTTTCAGGCGCAGTCGGCTCAGGCAAGGGTAGCGGTGGAACTTCAGCGATTTCAGGTACGGTTACAGTCCGCCGTCGCAGCCAAAAGAGGAGCAGCCCCATGCCTGCTAAAAAAATCGCGGCGAGCAGAACCGTTTTGCGATTCATGGGTTAGGCCGAAAGCGGCAGCGCTATCGTAAAGGTTGACCCCTGACCGGGCAAACTCGCCACACTCAAACTGCCTCCATGTGCCTGTACCACTTCCTGCGCGATAAACAAACCCTGCCCCAAGCCGCGTGGGTCAATTCGCACGCCTTCCTGAGTCAGTGCTTCGCCCCGATAAAATCGGTTAAACACAAACGGCAAATCTTTGGATTGAATCCCGACTCCGCTGTCTTCAACTTCCAACAAAACAAAATTTTCGCGGATTTTGCCCATTTGTAAAACAATATCTCCGCCGGGCAAGGTGTAATTGATGGCGTTGTCTAACAAGTGTCCCAATGCCCACTGCAAACGACGGTTATCAGCATGGACATGCAAGGCGCGGTGGTTGGTAATCATGCTGGTGGCTTGCAAACGGGCTTGCATAATGCGCGGCTCAAAGCCTTTTAACACCGTAAACGCCAATTCGTCCAGCGCTACGGTATCCTGCCGTACTTCCAGATTTCCCCCACCCATTTCAGACAAATCGAGCAATTCAACCACCATCCGATCCAACGTTGCCACATTCCGGCTGATGGCTTCCAGAAATTTGCGATTCGGCGGTTGGCCTTCCGGTAAATTGAGCAGGACTTCGCTTGCCCCTTTGATGGAAGTCAACGGAGTCCGCAATTCATGCGACATTTGCCCGATGAACGAATCCTTGAGTTTATCCGCCACCGATTGGCGCGAGGTATCGTGCAGCAGCATCACCGTACCGAGTGGATCACCGTCCGGGTCGTTAATCGCGGCCATTTTGACATCCAGAGCGCGGCTGTTGACAACCACGCGCTGCGGTTCACCCACCCCCTGCATTTGACTCTCAACAGGGGGTAAATCTCCGACCCGTTGAAACAAGGTTCCCAGTTCGCTATTCCAGAATTGGCGGGCAGACCCGATTAAACGGCGGGCGGTTTCGTTCATCAAAATGATGCGCCCATCCACCCCCTGCATGATGACTCCTTCATCCAGCTTTCCCAGAATGCCCGTCAACCGCGCAATTTCCAATGTTTGCCGGCGAGCGCGTTCCTGAACCCGGGCGGCTTGTTCTTTAAAATCATGAAAATGTTCAGCATCCACCAACAGCCGATTACGACTGCTTAACCCGCCATACACACGGGTAAACATGCTGTTCGCCGCATTCCCAATATCATCCAAAATACGGCTTAATCCTAAAAAACTCTGCGCTTGACGGTCACTCTGGTTCATTTCATTATCCCGTTTAGCCTGCTGCGTTTTTCTTTTGTCGTTCGGCAATCACTTCTAATAAAACTTGGTGAAATTTATCGAAATCCGGCAGCGGTTTAAAAACAATTCGGTCTACCCCATCACGATTATGATAGTCATTTTGATGGGATTCAGACAGCTGGTACGCGGTCATTAGCACAATGGGAATTTTGCCCAACACGGGCGACTGCCGAATCCGACGCGCAATTTCATTCCCATTGGGGCCCGGCATCCGAATATCCATTAAGGCGAGGGTAGGCAGTTCAGTTTCAGCATACTCGCCATGATCGACATCTTCTAAAAAGTCAAAGGCATCATTGCCATTAGAAAATTCAATGGCCTGATGTCCCCACACTTGGAACATCACCTTGACCACATTCCGAATATCCACCTCATCTTCAACGAGTAACCATTGAGACACACAAAACTCCTTCTGGTTGGGTGACGCGATTATCGGATTATCTTACCATGTGTGCAGCGTGACTTCGATACAGATATTCTACATCATATTTGTCCAATCAAAACTTGCTAAGGTGTTTGTTAAAGAATATGATAGTGTTTGTTTAAAGATAAACCCGAAATAAGTGGGGAGAAACATTCCGTGCCGACGTGGATGGTGGTTGAAGACGAACCCGATATTTATGATGTATTGCTGGCGATGTTTGAAATCTGGGGCATTGATGGGGTTGCTTTTGTGGATGGGGGACAAGCCGTCAACTGGATTGATGACGTAGATCAAGGACGGGTGCGCGGGGAACTGCCCGAACTCGCCATTATTGATATTCGCCTACCCACCCTCAGTGGGCCAGAAGTCGGTCAGCGTTTGCGCCGCAGCCCCATTCTTAAAAACATGGCAATTGTCCTCATCACCGCCTATCGCCTTTCGCCCTCCGATGAAAAAGGGGTGGTACAGCAGGCCAACGCCAATATGCTCATGTACAAACCCTTGCCCGGCATGACCGAACTGCGTACCACATTGGATCAGGTGATTGACGATTGTCGCAAAGCACGCGAGAAATCCGAGTAGTTCGTTTTAAAACCACCGAAGAATTTCACGCGCAGGCTGCGCCATTTTTGCTTACCCGCGAAGCAGAACACAATCTCATGTTGGGGCTGACACGCTCACTGCTCAAGAATCCATCAGAAGTTCCCCCCTACCATGCGCTGGTTCTCAAAAATGGGCAGGCGATTGCGGCGGCACTGCGAACGCTACCCTACAATCTTCTCCTGTCTCACCTTGCCGATGAGGATGCGCTGGGGCTGCTGGCCTTCAATGTTTTGAATCACTACAAAACCCTACCCGGCGTGCATGGCACACAGGCCAAAACCTTCGCCCTCATCTGGGAGCAAATCGCCAAACAAGTTCCTTTTTTAGCCGCCAACCAGCGCCTCTATCGGCTGGACTCGGTGAATCTTCCGACAGGCATTGCCGGACAAATGCGCTTTGCTACCGACTCCGACCATGACCTACTGCTTCAATGGATAGGCGCATTCTACGCCGATATTGAGGACGATGACGAGCGCACCCCTGAACAAAATCAGCGTGTGTTAGACCGTTTTACGCCCGATAACGGTGCGGGTATCGTCCTGTGGGAAGTGGACGGGCAGCCCGTTTCGATGGCAGGTTACAACAGCCCTACCCCGCACGGGATTCGCATTAGTAGCGTATACACTCCCCCCGAACACCGCGCTCATGGCTATGCCAGCGCCTGTGTCGCCCATCTCAGCCAATCTTTGCTGGAGAAGGGTTTCCAATTTTGCTGTCTCTATACTGACCTCAGCAACCCGACTTCGAATCATATTTACCAGCAAATCGGCTACACCCCCGTTGTTGACGTGGACGTATATGAATTTATCTAAAAATCGCGTTCTTTTTTTCGTAGGGGCGGGTGCTAAGGACAGTCTCCCCTTAGTGGTAATAGAGTCTCACTGTCCGTCACCCGCCCATCTATAAATCCATCATGACAGACCGCTACCGCCCTTTTTTCTCTGACTCCGAATTTGCCCGGTTATTGGCAGAACTCGATAAACCCCTTCCCCCCGCCATCCGTCTCAACACCCTCAAAACAAAATTTACAGGAAGAATAAATAACGCTGGTCTTCAGACCAGTGCCAAAGAGTACGGGTGGCAACTTGAATCCGTCTTTTTCTGCGACTCCGGTTATCAAATTCTACAATCCGAAACACCCCCCGCCCGTACCCTTGAATACAAAATGGGTGATTTTTATATTCAAGATGCCGCGTCCATGCTGCCCGTCGAGATGTTTACCCCCGCCGAGTCCCCGCTTATTTTAGATATGGCCGCCGCCCCCGGTGGCAAAACGACCCATCTCGTGAGCAAATTCGCGGATACCACCAGCATCATCGCCAACGACAGCAGCGCCAACCGCCTTGCCGCCGTCAAAGCCAATCTGCAAACATGGGGCGCGATGGGCGTGAGGGTCACAAATTTTAATGGAGAGCAGTTCGGCGCATGGTATCCGAACACGTTTGATAAAATTTTGCTGGATGCGCCCTGTTCCGGCGATACCCTCCGTCCACACAAGGGCAGCAAGCAGCGCGAAGTCTCCACCAGCGAACAAGACCGTTTGCAACAGCGCCAGATTGCCCTACTCACCGCCGCATTTCATGCCCTCAAACCGCAGGGCGAAATGGTCTATTCGACCTGCACGCTTTCCCCCGATGAAAATGAAGCCGTGTTAGATGCCCTGCTGCGCGAATTTCCTAATTTTCTCGCGGTAGAGGCCGTAACCCACCTTCCTTTTGGCGACTCAGCCTGCGGTCTGACCCACGATGGCGACCACCCCTTTGACCCCCAAATCCAGAACGCGATTCGTCTGTGGCCTCACCTGTATCACACATCGGGCTTTTTTGCCGCCCGCCTCAAAAAATTAGATTCCGTAGATTTTCCTCACGCCCAACCCCCGACGCAACCATCCAAGCGTTTACCGCTCTCCGATAAACGCACGAATCAAATGCTGACGACTCTCCGCGAATTTTATGATTTTGATTTTGCGCCCATCATCGCCCGACAAAATCTCATTTTTGAGCAGCACGAGGATTATATTTACGCCCTCCCCGCAACCCTCTCCGAGAAATTTCCTGATTTACCTTATGTCGTCCTTGGATTTTTAGTCGGGCAATTCGTAGATGGGGATTTTGTGCCATCGCATGAACTGGTTACGCGCTTTGATTTTTCGCAACCGCGCTATCGGGTTTCGGATGAGCAGAAAAAAATCTGGTTGGCGGGGCGCGAACTGCGCGATTTACCCATCCCCACCCCCTATATTTTGTTGGAAGATGAGCAGGGGCGTTTTCTTGGACGCGGTAAAATCGCCGGCAACCGCGTTCGGAATCTGTTGCCTAAACGTTTAATCGGCTGACTCGACATCAACCACCCAAAATTCTCCATTCTGCCCGCCATATGCTAGCTGAGTCCCATCTGGATTCCAAGAAATTGAATTAACCCTCTCAGTAATAAAAATCTCTCGTAACAATTGGTCATGATCAATATCCCAAATTTTTATTACCCCGCCAGCCGAAGAACTTGCTAATTTGTTACCATACCAAGCAAAATCGGTGATAGTGTCATCCCCTCTCAAAGTCGTAACAATTTCATAGGTGGCATGATTCCAGATTGTTATATCAGAGACAGTTGCATTACCACGTAGGATAGCGAACAATTCCCCATCCGAGTTCCATGCAAATTTAGTAAAAAAATCTCCATCTGAAAATCTTTTAACAATATTACCTGAATTAGCATCCCAAATTATTAGTTCTCGTCCAGATGGTGTTGCGATTGCATCACCATCTGGACTCCAAGCTAAACTTGAAGCCTCAAAATTAGTAGTTACCATTGAACGAACTATCTGATTTGACAATGTATCAATTATTTTGATTGCTGTTCCAATGCTAACAGCAATTTTGTCGCCTTTAGGACTCCATACCGCTTGTGGATAAATAAGGGTTTCATTTTCTTCTTCAATAGTGGAAATAACTTTTAAGGTAGCTGAGTCTCTAATTTCAAGACTCCATCTACCATTATTTAATGTATCAACATCAAGCGTTGCTAATTTACTGCCGTCACGATTCCAGCTCATGGATGCAAGGTAAGTCGAAATGTTTGCTTGAGAAATTATTTGCTGGTCGATATCATACAACCATATAGTATCAAAACTACCAACAGCAATCGTATTCCCTACTGGACTCCATTCTACATATTGAACTTCCCTCAGTTGATACGCAGTAGCATTGAATGGTTGAAATGATAAGGCAAAGAGACTGACAATAAGCAGATATTTCATGTCACATTTCCTACGCTAATTATGAAATCAACGTCTCAATTTCCCGCTTTGCCCCTTCGACATCTCGCATTAGCCACGCGGCAGCATCCATATTCCCTGCCGCGTTTTCAAAATTCACCTGTAACAGCCGCATTAGATTGGTTTTGCCCAAAAACGATTTGGGTGTTTCCAATCCTGTAATTTTATCCAGTGGAATCCGTAATTCTTTATTTGTCACCCACTGTTTGAAATAAATTTCAGCATCGGTAATCACCAATGTCCCATTCCCCCGCACTTGCATCACACCTTTGGATTGCTGCCCGTAAAAATTGGCATTGGAAATGACCCGTTGAGCATTTGGAAACTGCTCATGCGCGGCTTTTTCACCCTGCGTTTTCATCCGCCGTAGACCAAAAATCACCCCACCCAATACCACCACCGATGCGACCACAATCAACAAAATAATTTCCATTTTTGATTCAACATCTTTCTTAGGGAGGCGATATATATAAGACTCCGTATTATATCCGAGTTTGCCGCGCCGTAATCCGCCCTTGTGCGTCCTCAATCATCCCTTTTACCCACGCCAAATCTTCCACCCACCATACCGCAGCATCCGATTTGCCCATCTCATTTTCAAACACAATCTTCAAAATCGGTCTGAAGTTGGTTTTACCGAGAAATGCTTTGGGCGTTTCTAACCCTGTAATTTTATTGAGTGGAATCCGCAGTTCTTTATTTGTCACCCACTCTTTGAAATAAATTTCCGTCTCGGTGATAACCAGAGTCCCATTTCCCCGCAGTGGCGCCATGCCGTGAGATTGCTGCCCATAAAAAATCGCATTAGAGATAACCAATTTGGCATGAGGAAATTGTTCCCTAGCGACCTCTGTTTCACGCGCTTCTAGCCGTTGCCTAAAAGCCAATACTAGCCATCCTAGAAACACACCCAAAATAATCATGATAAGAAATATCATTGTTCATCTCCGATGTGATCAATTTTATCCAGCAGCCGCGCCGCCAGCGCCACTTCCGTTCCCGCCAGACCCACGCTCAAAAACAAACTAAATTTTCCTACCGGACGGCTTATTTTTCCACTCACCACCTCCGCCAGATCGACCAGATTTTGCGTTGTGCCATCCAGCAGCGTTTTAAAGTCGGCGGCGTTCACCTGTTCCGGGCTGTCCGTCACCACGATTCCCGCTTCATTCACCAGCGCTTCATCAATTTCGCGGCTGGCTGCCGATTTTGACCCCAAGGTGCTGACATGCGCTCCATGTTTGAGCCATTCCGCCCGAATCACAGGTTCGCGGCTGGTCGTTGCCGCGACCACAATATCCGCCCCGCGCACCGCCGACTCCGCGTTTTCGGTGGGATAAAATTTCAAGTGGGGCATCAATTCGCTGGCATCCGCGCAAAATGCCTCCCGATGGGCAGGCGTGCGGCTGAACACCCGCACTTCCTTAATCGCCCGCACACTGGCAATCGCCTGTAACTGGGTAAATGCCTGTTTACCTGTCCCAATCAAGCCTAAAATTTCGGCGTTGGGCGGGGCAAGATGTTTCACCGCCACACCGCCAATCGCGCCTGTTCGCACAGCCCCCAACAGCACCCCCATCACCATGCCTTTGAGTTTTCCGGTGGACTGCTCCCACACTAACGTTACTTGGTCATCATGGGTCAAATGGTTCCCGCGCACATACGCCCGAAATCCGACAGCATTCCCTGTTCCGCCCGCCGTAAAAACCAATCCACCCTGCTCAAAAGGCACAGTCCAGCGCGGCTTACCTGCATAGCGCCCATTCGCCCGTGCCAAAAACACCTGCTCCATCACCGCTACTGCCTCGGTGGGCGAAATAAATTTTGTAACGTGTTCATCTGTCAAAATCTGCATAAAAAGTCCTTAAAAAGCTGAACGCTAATGATGCCGTTCGAGGCGCATTTTGGTCGTCGGTTGATCCCACAACGACACCTTTTCCGATGGGGGTTCCAGAATCATGGACACATCGGCGGTCAGGGGCAGCAAAATGCTCACCTGTGTCCCTTCGCCGGGTTTGGAAGTGAGGGTGATTTGCCCGCCGTGTGCATGGACAATCTGTCGGGTCAAAAACAACCCCTGTCCTGCCCCCGGCACTTTCAAACGTGTGCCATCCGGCAAAACAGGTTTTCCCCGATAAAAGCGGGTGAACACATGCGGCAGTTCTTCATAGGCAATGCCGACTCCGGTATCCTCAATAAGAAATTCCATGCGGCTTTCTTCGACAATCGGGTACGCCTGAACAAAAACCTGTGCGCCGTGCGTGGCATATTTGATGCTGTTGTCAATCAAGTTACCCAGTGCCATTCGCAGGCGTTTTTCATCCCCCAACACAAAAATATCATCTTCGGGCAGACTGATTTCCAGATCCACACTCGCGCCCAATGCCAGTGAGCGCCATTCTTCAATCAAGGCCAGCAGCAGTTCGTTCACATTAACAGCTGCTTGGCGCTGACGCAGTTCATCGGGACGCAGCAGGGTTAAATCGCGGTATTCGGTAATCATGCGCTGCATCGCCCGCGAGTCTTGCCCGATTTCCTGCGCGATAATTTGCATCGACTCTTCGGAAATGCCCGTGTCGTGCAAACCGGTATCCGCCATGTGAGCGCGGGACACGGGTGACACCTGCTGGTCATGGGCAAGTTCCGAAAGTAGCACCTCGCGTTGGGTGGCACGGTTGGCATGGACAGAAACATCATGCAGCATCAGCAGCGTTCCAACCGGTTTATCCGCGAGGGTGATAAAGGAAGCCGCTTGCACCTGTAAAACTTTATTTTGTACCTGAATCCGTGTTGTATCGTGAATGGAAAACACACCGGGTACAATTTCTTTGCCGAGTTTATGCGAGGCTTGGGCAGCCCATTGTTTCAACTGACCCGCCTCCTTGGAATCGCCATACACACCAAACAGGTCACGGGCAGCGGCGTTCATCGTCAACACCCGCCCTTCCATATCCTGAATTAAAATGCCCTGTGGTAGCCCTTCCAGAATCGCTTGGAGATGAGAAATTTCGCGGCGTTCTTGGCGTAAATCATTTTGCAACTGCTGCACCTGTAACTTCGCTGCCGCCGCATACCGATCTAAGGCCACCCCCACCGCGCTAATCTCATCGCGGGTTTGCATATTGGTACGCGCTTCTTCCCCCGCCGCAAGTTTGTCCGCCACCTGAGTAATTTTTTGGAGTCGGCGGGTTTGCCATGCGACAGAATAATAGCCCGCCACACACACCCCACCCATTAAAAGCGCGGCAATCACACTGGCAACCTGCCGCGTAGTTGAAGAATCGGCGGTGGTCGCTTCGGGCTGATACACCGCCAGCACGCCAATGGGGGTTTGTCCCACCAGCAGCGGCATATAGGTTGTCTGATAGGTGCTGTCTTTGAGTTCTATCCGTTCGATGGTGGCTTCCGAGTCATTTTTGAGGGCAGCAGTAAAAATTTCAGCCTCTAGTTTAGCGGTAGGATTGTTCAGTGTTGACCCAATCAGCGCCTCATCACTGCCATACAGGGTGACATCGGCCTCCCCGCGAATCTGATTCAACGCACGGCTGACATCCATCCCCACCAGCACCAAGCCAACAAGGGTATCGCCCTGTTTAACCGGATGCACCGTCACCAGCAAGGGGCGACGTTCCAACATCAAAATATTACTCGCGCTGGCTGCCCCCCCCAGCACTGCCTGTACCGCTTGAATACTGTTAAGCTGGGCTTGCGAAGTCACCGCATAATCAATCACCCCGTCCGAAGCCACACGCTGCAACCCGATAATTTCGCTGCCATCGGGATTACCGACAATCACGAGATCAAGTTCCGCCAGCGCTGCCAACGGTTCAACCACATTTTGCAGCGCTCCCCCATCTTGAACTTGGATATAAAAAGGAACATCCTGCGTAAACGCGATGCGGTCAGCTTCGGTGCGTAAATTTTCGCCCAGCACCAGCGCATTTTGAGCAATCGTTTCGCGTGTGTTTAAAATGTCATCTTCAGACGTGGTTTGCAAATCGCTGGTCAACGCATAAGCAATCCCATACGCGGCGACCATCAGCATGAGGGTCAGCACAATTAAAATCGGAGTCAGGACCCACCATTTCATCGAAACAAAACGCGGGGGTTTTTGCTCTTCGATACGGATTTTATGCGAGGTGCGGGCGTTCGGGTCAGCAGGCATAGTTCACTCATC
Organism: uncultured Anaerolineae bacterium; assembly: GCA_964639245.1. Taxonomy (GTDB): domain Bacteria; phylum Chloroflexota; class Anaerolineae; order Aggregatilineales; family J027; genus SB15. Next base: position 1,000,910 of record CAZXCU010000001.1, on the reverse strand, counting down.
TAGTTTTCATCAATGCTTGTTTTAGCCTACATCAAGGTTCGATTTTATTGCAAGTTTAGGGTTGTGAAAATTTGTTGAAATTCGCGTGTTTGATCGCGTTCCCTTTTATAATGAAGGGAAAAGGTATTTTACATGAACCCAACCATTTTACCGCTTCAATGTCCCCAATGCGGCAATACCAACAACCTGATTGAAAAAGAATATGAATTTGGCGCAGAATTCACCTGCCAACAGTGCGGCACAAAATCTGTCATGGTCATGAATCAGCAGCTTTATGCCCCCCGCCCCGGCGATTTAATTTGTATTACTTGTGGACGGGTTTCGCCTGCGGGAACGCAATTTTGCCAGTGTGGGGCAGATTTGCTGCGAAGTTGTGTGTTGTGTGAACAGGAATTTCCCCTCTATCATCAAATCTGTGACCACTGCGGATGGCCTCAAACAGTTGCCCCGACCAGCCAGGCAGGAACTATTTTAAAAGTACAACGTCACCTGACCGCCCTCACCGACTCTGCAAGCGCAGTCCGTCAGACCGCCCAACAAGCCTTAGATGAATTCTTTGCCCCGCCGTCTTATCTGACTCCCACGCTCATTAAGGGAATCGAAATTTACCCGCAAAATGAACTTGTCCAGCGTGCCTGCACCAAATTACTGGCACAAATTCACCCTACCCCGACAGAGGAAATCCTGTCCATTTTTGACCAACTCACCGACTTCATGGCAACCGAACAGACCTGTTTTGCGTTGAGTCGCAGCCAAACCCATGTAGAAAACATCCAATCGCGGTTGGTGGAACTCCTCAAAAAATCCCCGATTCACTGGGCAGCCTATGAAACCCTTGTCCATTTGAACACCGAACGTTCCTTGCGCGTGGAAATCCTTGTCGATATTTTGAATCGCACCTACGACCCGCAGCATCGCGCTACTGCCTGCCAGCATTTAGGCGAACTTGGCACAGATGCTGCCCCGGCGATTCCAATCTTGTTAGAAACCATCCGCTACGACAATGCCGCCCGTATCCCTGCTCTGATCGCCTTGAGTAAAGCAGGCGCAGCCCACAAAACCCTCATTGACGCACTCATGGAGGGGTATCAGCAGGACAGCAGTGACCAAGAACGCAAAAATATCATTCAGGCGTTGGCAGAAATTGGCGACTCGGCGGTGCCGGTGCTGATTTTTTTAATTGAACGCGAAACCGCCCCGACAATGGAAAAAGAAATTTGTCATGCCCTCGCCAGAATTGGCACAGGCGCAGTACCAGCGCTGGTTAATGTGCTGAAATATAAACAAAACACGCCGGATGTGCATGTCTCAGCGTGTTTTGCGTTGGGTCTCATGAAGTCCAAAGCCGCTCCCGCCGTTTCAACCCTGATTGAACTGCTGCACACCGCCCCGCCAGACCGCCAGCTTATTTATGCCTATGCACTCGGTGAAATTGGGAATGAACAGGCCGTCAATCCTCTGATACAGATGCTCAAACAGCGCGAAAAATATGCCCCGCATTATCTCCATGTGTGGGAGGCCGCCCAGCAAGCGCTCATTAAAATCGGTGAACCTGCTGCGCCAGCCCTCCGCGAATTGAGTAACAGTCTCTTTCAATCCAAACCAGAACGGGAAGCGGCCCGCCATGCGCTTAATCTGATTGAAAAGAATATTGGGTGATTAGATCGCCATCACGGGTTCGGTAGCTTTGGCTTGGCGGACAATTTCAGCAATTTGTCCCAGATGGTCAGTATCGTGTTTGAGGCCGACCATTGTATAACCAATCGCGTTGAGTGCGCCCCATTTGTCTTCTCGTTTGCGCCAGAAATTGGTTAAATGCGGTTCGTCAGGCCACGCATTCAAAAATGCCAAGCGCATCCGGCGGCTTTCTTCTAAGCGTTGAATCAGTTGGGTGGTGGTGGTCACGGTTTGCCAAGCCACTTCGTAGCGGTTGCGCCCGTTGACTTCAACCCCACGCGCAAGAGTCGCGCCATTAGCGGCATATTCTTCGCCAGAAGCGGTGGCATGAACAATCACATGCGCCAGCGTCCACGCCATATATTTTTCTGCTTCAGTCGCTGCTCCGGCATCATAAGCATCCGGGTCTTCCGGCTGAAATGTCACATAAGAATCAGGAATATCTTTGATCAAGTCCAGCATGGTATCAATCATGGTATGAGTGGCATAGATCAGGTCTGGGTGGGAATAGCGTTCCTGCAAATCGGACATTTTAACGGATTGTCCGTCAAGCTGGCTAAAATCAATCTTCATCGGGTCTCAAATCCTCATAGCGTATCTCTACTGTAGACGCACTGTAAGGGTCATCAATTACCAAGCGTGTCACATAGTGCAATTGAGGATGATAGTCAATTTCGACTGTTTCAAAATTGCTATCAAAAGCGTAGGTGTCTATCCAGAAGAATAAATCTTGCATGGAGCGCACCGCCCCATGACTATAATACCCATAATAAGTATTACTACAGGTGGGCGTGGTAGAATTGATGAAGCTGTTCTCCACTTTCATTGTCACCTTAATGCAGGTTGTGGCAGCCGTGTTGCTATAAGTTACGGTGTAATTCTGAATCTGCTGCTGCTCCCACAGAGCGTAGTGGCGGTCAAATTCGCGGCGCAGTTCGCGCAGTTCGCGTTCATTTGCCCAGATTTGCGAAGCCGCCACCCCAAATAAACCCAGCATGACCAGCAGCAAAGGGAACCATCCCAACACAAGAAGGGTAAAAAGACGGTTTTGTCGTTGAAACGCAGTTGCAATCACAAACCAAATCCTTACAAAATAATGAAAATTACTACTACTGTCGTTTAAATAACCCTATGTATAATTATTACTCGCCTTTTATCGTAGGTGATATGTCAGAATCTAAAAAACGCGCACCTAGAAACCAAACAACTTCATTATCGCCCGAAGAACAGGATTTTTACCGTCAGCGCCTCACCATGCTCAACAGCCCTGTCACCGCAGAGCATCTGTTCAATCGCACACTGCATCAAGATTTATATGCGGTGCTGCCCTATTTGCCTACCGCGTGGGTAGACCTGCTCCTCATTGACCCGCCGTATAACATGAGCAAGGACTTTGGCGATGTCAAATTTGAACAACTTTCCGATTCCCAGTATATTGCATGGGTTGAAACTTGGCTATTGCCCTTACTTCCTATTCTCAAACCCCATGCCAGCGTGTATGTGTGTGGAGATTGGCGTTCATCGTCCGCGCTCTATTCGGTTTTGCAGCAACACCTCATCGTGCGGAACCGCATCACCTGGGAACGGGAAAAAGGACGCGGTGCAAAAACTAACTGGAAAAATAGTTCCGAAGACATCTGGTTTTGCACCGTCAGCCGCCGCTATACCTTTAACCTGAATGCAGTCAAGCTCAAGCGGCGGGTACGTGCGCCCTACCGATGGGAAGATGGCACCCCCAAAGACTGGAATCCCACCGAGCGTACCCGCTTGACGCACCCCTCCAATTTATGGACAGATTTAACCGTGCCGTTCTGGTCAATGCCCGAAAACACCGACCACCCCACCCAGAAACCGGAAAAGCTCATCGCCCGTTTGATGCTCGCCAGTTCTAACGAAGGCGATGTCGTTTTTGACCCCTTTTTAGGCTCCGGCACAACTTCAGTGGTTGCCAAAAAACTCAAGCGGCGCTACACAGGGGTAGAAATTGACGAAACCTATGCGTGCCTTGCCGAAAAGCGCTTGGCACTGGCGGAGGAAGATGCAACTATTCAAGGTTACAAGGATGGCGTATTCTGGGAGCGTAACACCAGAACCCGAAGGTGAGCATATGTCCCTATTCAAAAAATTCGTCGTTTTTACCTTGGTGGCAAGTTTTGTCATGGGAGTTTTCTTCTGGATGGCGGCTGACCTTGATGCCCTTGGCTACCCCACCGATGACTCGTGGATTCATCAGGTGTATGCCCGTAATTTAGCCCATGATGGCGAATGGGCATTTGTGAGCGGCGAAGCGAGTGTAGGTTCAACCTCGCCTTTTTATGTGATTTTGCTGGCAATTGGACGACTCATGGGGATTTCTCACTTTGTGTGGGTCTATCTTCTCGGCGTTGCAGCGCTGGTCATGGGCGGGGTCAGTGGCGCAACCCTCATCCGTTGGCTTTATCCTACCCTTCGTCACGCTGACACCGCGATGGGGTTGGCGGTCATTTTGTCATGGAATCTGGTGTGGGCAGCAGCCAGTGGCATGGAAACCATGCTTTTTACCGCGCTGGTTCTCCTCACGTTTGCGATTGGCTTTTATGAAGCGACTCCGGCCCAAAAGCACGTTGCGATTTGGAAAATCCGACGGGGGATGCTTTTGGGTGCAACCGCCGGACTGCTCACCCTTACCCGCCCCGAAGGAATACTGGTGGTTGGATTGGTGGGCATTTTCGGCCTCCTAACGACAGAAAATAAGCGCTTGTTTTTCATCTGGGCAGTCAGTGGTGCGGTAGTATGGACAGGTTTGGTCGCACCTTACCTTGCTTGGAATTACCATGTCATCGGCGAAATTTTACCCAGCACCGCCCAAGCCAAATTGACCCAGCACAGCTATCTCCGCGAACAATCCATCCTAACGCGCTACCTCAATATGACGCTTGTGATGCTGTTGGGCGCACAATTGATTGTTATGCCCGCCAGTGTATACGGCCTCTGGCAGACCACCCAAAAGATACACAAAAAATGGCTGCTGCTTGCGCCGGCGGTCTGGGCATTTGCTCACCTCACCTTATACGTCATTCAACTGCCCAGCCCCAATCAAAATGGGCGCTATGTCCTGCCGATTTTACCGATACTCTGGTTGTATGGCATTGGTGGGTTGGGAATTTTGCTGCAAAAAGGCCAAGCCACCCCGCTTGGACGGGTGTTGAGCCGCACCTATACCCTCAGCACCGCCCTGTTACTCATCGGTTTTTTGTGGTTTGGGGGACAAAATTACGCGCATCAAGTTCGCGCCATGAACACCGAGATGGTTGCGGCTTCTCAATGGGTTAAAGAAAATGTGCCATCAGATGATGTATTCGCCGTGCATGACATCGGCGCATTGGGCTACTTCGCGCCGCGTCAGATTGTAGACATCGCAGGGCTGGTCAATCCCGAAGTCATCCCGTTTATAGAAGATGGTGAAAAAATGATGGCCTATATTTGCCAACAAAAGGCACGCTGGCTGATGGCGCTCCCTGACCAGCGCCCGGTGGAGGCCGATGACCCGCGAATTACGCTGGTATATGAATCAGACACCACCTATCTGAACGACCAGATTCAAAACAATGACACAGGCGAACTCTGGAAAATGCGTGTCTATCGCCTGAACTGTCCATGATTTTGTACATCGAAGAGACTATTCCGCCAACCACAAAACAAAAAAGGCTCTGTAACGGATAGATGCTTACCCGTTACAGAGGAATGGGAGCGAGAACGTTAACGCTTAAACGCTTCCATCTGATTTTGCAATTTGGTGCGGTCTACCATCGGATATTCGCCCAAAAGTTCATAGAATTTTTCCATGTAACTCACAATATCCGGCTTGGTATAGGCTTCAAAACGCAAGGTGATGGCGGGTTGGGTATTGCTAGCACGCACCAAGCCCCAGCCATTTTCAAAAATTGCCCGCGCTCCGTCCACCGTCACCACTTCATATTTATCGGCTAAACGATCATGCACCTTCGTGATGATGTCAAATTTCACATCGTCCGGCGCAGACAGAATAATTTCCGGTGTTGCTAGCAGTTTGGGCATTTCATCGAGAATTTCAGAAATGGACTTGTCGCTCTTGCTCAAAATCTCTAGGGCTTTGAGGGCAACCAATGCCGCATCATCAAACCCGTAATAATCTTCGCCAATGAAAATATGCCCCGAAACCTCCCCACCGAGCAGCGCCCCCACCTCATTCATTTTGAGTTTCATCAGGCTATGACCGGATTTCCACATCAACGGCTCACCGCCATAGCGTTTGATTTCGTCCGGCAACACGGCGGAGGCTTTGACATCAAAGACCACTTTTGCGCCCGGATGCCGCGTGAGCATATCTTTGGCAAGCATGGCAATCAAACGGTCTGCGGGTACATGATGTCCGTGATCATCAATCAGACCGCAGCGGTCAGCATCGCCATCAAACCCGATACCCAAATCGGCCTGTTCACTGTGGACTTTGGCTTCCAAATCTTTGGTGAGTTCCGGGTCTTCGGGGTTGGGCAAATGATTCGGGAAAGTCCCATCCGGCTCGCAAAACAGACAAATCACCTCAATTCCTAAACTTTCCAGCATGGGCGGGACAAACGACCCACTCAAGCCATTGCCTGAATCCACCACCACTTTGAGCTTACGGCTACCCAAGCTGACCATGCCCTTGATTTTGTCCATGTGACGCTGCGCCATGCCAAAATCTTGGACGACTTCGCCCTCCACCACAAGAAAATCATCAGTCTGAATCAGTTTGAGCAGGTCTTGAATCTGCGAATCTGCCAGCGCCAGTTTGCCATAGGCCATCTTAATCCCGTTATACTGGGTCTCCAGATGGCTGCCTGTAATCATGATTCCACCGGATTTTTCATGCGACGCTGCCGCAAAATACACGGTTGGAGTCATCACCCCACCAATATCCACCACCCGTAACCCGGTCGAACGCAACCCGCTAATCATCGCGTTCTTGAGCGCATCGGTGGAAAGACGGTTATCCCCGCCCACAAACACCTGATGAATCCCGAACTCGCGCTGCACATAGGTTCCGTAAGCCTTACCGACCCCCTCCGCCACACCGGGCGTTAATTGCGCGTTCTCCCCAACGGCAGTTCCGCGAATATCATATTTCCGAAAAATAGCTGCTGGCACATTCATTGATGCAAACTCCACAAATCAAATTTGGGCAATTATACCGAGAGACCCTATTTAAACAGAATCAAAACTACTGTAGACTCTTATATAGGAGATTATTTCACTAATTATGAATGATAATATTAATACCACTGTCCAATGGGCAGAAAACAAGAAAATTTTGTTGGTGACCCAGCGCTACCGAATGACCCCATTACAACTGGTTCTCACCTTTGATGAGGTGGTGGACACCCTACGCGAATGGCCTGCCAATCACCCCTATCTCGGTTTGTGGGATATATCACGCATCAAAAATCCGAAGTGGAATCCCAACCTTGCCCCTCACATTGAGGCGGTACGCAATGCACTTTCGCCTTATCGCCAAGGACGTTTTGCGGCGGTACTCAACCCAAAAGCGGGTTTTCGATTTACAGAAATCCGACTGAATATCGAGTACCTTTTTCTAAAAGGCAATTATGAAATTGAGTATCAGCAGTTTTATGATTGCAACACCGCCTTAGATTGGTTGAAAATGCTATTTTAGAGCGGTTTTTGGCGCAGCCAGCTTAAGGCATCCGAGACATCCAAAAAACATCGGATGCCGACGGCTTCCTCCGTCTGGGTAATCCAATGCTGGTTCACAAAATGAACAAAAACAGGGTTATGGCTGACCAGCAGCAAACAACCCGCTTTGGGATGTTCCGCCAGCCGTGCCGCAATTGCCGGGTGAAACATCTCTTCTGTAACGCTATATACCTCGCTCAAATCCATCAGCACATGCAGCGTGGTTTCACTTTTATCCAAGGTATGCAGCACCCACGCCAGAATACTATCCCATTCTTGCAAGGTACTTTCGCTGCCCCATCCCACCTTGATTAAATCATCTTCCCAGAAAAATCGATGTCGCATCGTGGTTTAACCCTCTGAGCATGAATTTTACCCCAGACAATGAGATACATGGCAAACGTCACTTGTGACTCCCTTTCCCCCTGCTACAATCGGCGAGATGAAGAAAAAGGAACATCGGTTTGAAACGCTGGATCTTAGTTCTACTGGTTGGCGGTCTCTTGGCTGCCCCCGTCCATGCTCAACACAAAAGCTGGCAGATTGAAGTGGTCGTGGACGGGGCAGAATTTCCGGTGGCGCTGGCTTTTGCGCCGGATGGCACGTTGTTTTATACCGAAAAAGAAACCGGACGGGTGCGGCTGGTCACACCCGACGGGGGGTTGCAACGTGAACCCGTGATAACGCTGCCAACTGACCCGTTTGTTGAACGGGGTATGTTAGGCATCGCGGTTGACCCCCGCTATACCGAAAATGGCTATGTTTGGGTCTATCACACCCAACCCAATTCGATTGAACCACCCTATCCCATCAATAAAGTGGTGCGGTTTGAAGTGCAGGAGGGCATCGGGCAAAATCCCGTCAGCATGTTGTCTGTCCCTGTGACCACCCGCGTCGGTCATCATATGGGCGGGAATTTGCATTTTGGCGACGACGGGATGCTCTATGTCAGCATTGGCGATTATGGCGAAGCCTCCTTTGCCCAAGATTTAAAGGCCATGCAAGGGCGGATTCATCGGTTCGCGGTGGAAGGCGATGCGCTCGTTCCCGCGCCGGACAATCCCTTTAAGGACAATTCGACCTATGCGTATGGGCTGCGAAACCCCTTTGATTTTGATTTTGACCCGTTCACCGGCGATCTATTTGCCACCGAAAACGGCCCCACCTGTGACGATGAAGTGAATCTGATTTTTCCCGGCGGTAACTATGGCTGGCGACCCGATTATCCCTGTGATGACAACAACCCGCAGGAGGGCGCACGTTTTGTCTATCCGGTGGTGCATTACACGCCGCCGCAAGCCCTCACCGGCATCATCGTGTATGATGGCGAAATGTTCCCGCAGTGGGAAGGCAACGTGTTTTACTGCGGGTGGAATTTTGGCATCCTGCGCCGCGCCGAATTGGACGAAACCCGCAGCATGTTTGAGAAGGTCGAAGAAATGGACTTGGGCGACCTGATTTGCTCCACCGATATAGAAGTTGCCCCCAATGGTGCGATTTATTTTATCGGTGGTAACGCCATTTACCGCATCACCACCAATTAGACGCTTAACACAATTTCAACTGCCATCTTTTGCGCTACACTCTCCTTATGCAGAAACACAAGGGGCGTAGAGATGGCAGACAAAAATACCAACGGAACAACCTCACTCGGCGCAGATATCCGCACACTTGGCAATATGCTCGGTGAAATTATCACCGAACAGCATGGCGAGTCGGCGCTGGCATTGGTCGAAAAAGTGCGGATTGCGGCAAAAAATCGGCGGCAGGGCGATGAAACAGCCGCCCGTACACTGGTTGAAACCATCAACGCGCAAAATTTAGAACAAAAACATATCCTCATCAAAGCCTTTAGCAACTATTTTCAGCTCATTAACCTTGCCGAAGACCAACAGCGTATTCGTGTTCTGCGTCAGCGCGAACGCGAGCAAAAACAAAAAGAATCGATTGAAGAAGCCGTCAGCAAACTTAAAAAACGTGGCCTGTCTGCCCAGGAAGTCGAAAATTTGCTTCATAAACTTTCGATTCGCTTGGTGATGACCGCCCATCCGACAGAAGCCAAACGCAAACATGTATTGGTCAAGCTGCATCAAATTGCAGATGTCCTTGCCAACAGTGATCGCCCGGATATTTTGCCGCGTGAACAACTCGAAATTGACCGTGTGATTCGCGCCAAAATTGAGGAACTCTGGCAGACCCGCCCCACCCGCACCACCCGCGCCCGTGTTGCGGATGAAGTAGATTACGGAATTTACTTCATCACCTCGGTGGTCATGGATACCTGTGTGGTAATTTATAATGATTTGCGCCGCACCCTGCGCGAATATTACCCCGACCATGATTGGACGAATATTCCGCCCCTGCTGCGTTTTTCCTCCTGGGTGGGTGGAGATCGGGATGGCAACCCCAATGTAACCGCCGATGTCACCTTAGAGACCATCGCTCAACAGCGCACCGCTGCCCTACAAATTTATCTCAAGGACGTGGACTATCTCTATTCGCACCTCACCCAATCCACCGATGAAGCCGATGTACTACCCGAATTATGCGAAACGATTGCCCTCACGCCCGATTTAGAGAGCCGTTACCACAACGAAATTTACCGCCAAAAATTGTATCTGATTCGCCAGAAACTCCAGACAAATGGCTACCATCAAACACAGGAATTTTTAGACGATTTGCTGCTCATTCAAAAAAGTCTGCAAGCCAACAAAGGCCATAACAGCGCAGGCGGGACACTCAGCCGCTTGATTCTGAAAGTTAAACTTTTTGGCCTCTATTTGCTGCCCTTAGACGTGCGCGAAGATGCCCGTTTGCACGCCGAAGCGCTGCATGAAATTTTCAAAGCCTACAAAATCACCGACGATTATCTGGGGATGCCCGAAGCGGAAAAACAAGCCCTGCTCAGCCACGAAATTGAAAATCCACGCCCGCTTTTCCCGGCTGAATTTCAATTTTCCGACATTACCACCCGCATTATCAATACGTGGCGGATGGTAGCGCGGGCGCATCGTGACTATGGGAAAGAAGTCATTGACAGTGTAATCGCCAGCATGAGCCAGCAGCCAAGCGATGTCCTTGCGCTGCTGCTGCTGGCAAAAGAAGTCGGGGTACATCACGATGTGGATGTTGTGCCGTTGTTTGAAACCATCGAAGATTTACACAACGCCGCCAGCACAATGAAAGTCTTGTTTGACAACCCGCAGTACCGCGAACATCTCGAAATTCGTAAAAAACGCCAGCAAATCATGCTGGGTTATTCCGACAGTGGCAAAGACGGTGGGTACATTTCTTCCAACTGGAATTTGTATATCGCCCAGCAAAATTTAGCTGAAATGTGCGATAAAGAAGGCGTTTTGCTGGAATTGTTTCACGGGCGCGGCGGCAGCATCGGACGTGGCGGCGGCCCCACCAATCAAGCCATTTTGTCTCAACCCCCGGCTTCCCTCAAAAGCGGACGCATCAAAATTACCGAACAGGGGGAAGTCATTGCCTACCGTTACAGCAATCTGGAAATTGCGCGGCGGCATTTGCAGCAAGTCCTCAACGCGACTCTGATTGCGGTGGGTGCGCCGGAACATGCTGAGGTACGTCCTGAATGGCGCGAGACCATGGAATTTCTCGCCCAGACCGGCTTCAAAGCGTTCCGAAAATTTGTCTATGAAAGACCCGGTTTTATTGAATTCTGGAATCAATACACCCCGATAGACGCGCTGGCAAAACTGCCGATTGGTTCGCGTCCCGCCAAACGCACCAAAGATGGCGGGTTTCAATCCATCCGGGCGATTCCATGGGTGTTTTCATGGATGCAGTGCCGCGCCCTGATTCCAAGCTGGTACAGCATCGGACACGCGCTGGAAAGCTACTGCCAGCAAAATCCCGATGGCCTTGCCACCCTCCGCACCATGTACAAGGAATGGTCATTTTTTCATGCGCTGGTGGACAATGCCCAGCTTGACCTTGCCAAAGCGGATATGGGCATTGCCGAGCAGTATACGACTCTCGTTGCTAATGACGAATTACGCGCCCAGATTTTCAACGAAATCCAATCCGAACATGCCCGCGCTTGCGACATGATTAAAGCCATCGTGGAGGAGGAAGCAATTCTGGACAGTATGCCCATCATCCAGACCTCGATTGAGCGCCGCAACCCGTATATTGACCCGTTAAACTTTATTCAAGTCGCTCTGCTGCGAGACTTCCGCACCTTGGAAGATGGCACCGAGGCGTATGAAAAAGTGTTAAAAGCCATTTTTGCTACGATTAATGGCATCGCCGCAGGCATGAAAACAACGGGATAAAGCATAGATAAGGCTAGCCAATTTGCTCGATTGGTTTATAATTAGCAAATCGCAATAAGCAAAAACTGAGCATGACCTTTCTTTATCGCGCAATTTTAATGAGTTCGATGAGTTTTGCGGCCTTCGCGCATCCTGAACTCATTGCGCGTGCAGACTTGTAATACCTTCACTAATAAAAACTAGGTATCCAGAACGGCTGTGAGCGCACTCTCGCAGCCGTTTTTTGTTTTTCTACCATTTCGGCGGACGCACTGGAGCGCGTCCCTACAGGAGACAACAATGAACACAGGCATGAAAACTTTCCTGATTATCTGGTTCGGGCAGTTCATTTCGCTGATGGGAACGGCGATGACGCGCTTTGCCCTGCTCATCTGGGCATATCAGCAAACCGGCGATGCAACCACACTCGCACTGCTCGGCTTTTTCTCGTTCGGGTCGTATGTACTGGCGAGTCCACTCGCGGGCATCTGGGTAGACCGTTGGGACAAACGCACCGTTCTCATCATGAGCGATGTCGGGTCGGGCATCATGACGCTTGGCATGTTGAGTTTATACGCGGTGGGCAATTTACAAATCTGGCATTTATATGTGGCGGAAACGCTGGTTGGCATTTTCGATGCCTTCCAGATTCCCGCCTATTCTGTTGCTACGTCGGTACTTGTCCCCAAAAGCGAATATTCGCGCACCAATGGCCTGCGGGCGGTTGCTTTTCATGGCTCAAAAATCGCTGCGCCGTTTATCGCGGGTACGTTGATGGTATTTATTGATATTGACGGCGTGATGCTGATTGATGTGGTGACGTTTCTAATTGCGGTTGGCACCCTGCTGGTTATCAAAATCCCCCGCCCTGCTGAAAGTAAGGATGGCATGGAAGCTCGCGGGAATGTCTGGCAGGAAATGAAATTTGGCTTTCGCTATATTTACCAGCGTCCGGGCTTGCGCGGGTTGCTCCTCATTTTCATGGGGATTAATTTCATCGCCACACTGACCTATTTAGGGATTTTGCCCGCGATGATTCTTGCCCGCAGTGGACAGGATGAACTCGCCCTTGCCAGTGTGCAGGGAGCTTTGGGATTCGGGGGATTTTTGGGCGGGGTGATTGTCAGCGTCTGGGCTGGCACCAAACGCAAAATTCATATGATGTATGGCTGGTGCGCGATTTCCTTTCTCTTGGGCGATTTCATGTTCGCCATCGGGCGCGATACACCGGTGTGGATTTTTGCGGCGCTGTCTGCGGCGATTTTCATTCCCGGCATCACCAGCGCCAACCGTGCCATCTGGCAGGCCAAAGTTGCGCCGGATGTGCAAGGGCGGGTCTTGTCGGTCAAGAGCATGTTGGAAGAAAGCCTGATGCCAATTGCGTTTCTCATTGCCGGGCCAATTGCTGACCAGATTCTTGAACCCGCCATGATGCCAGATGGCGCACTGACTGAGTATTTTGGCTGGTTGGTCGGCACAGGGGCAGGCGCAGGCATGGGCTTGATGTTCGTGTTTACCTGTTTGGCGGGTACGACCATGAGTTTAGCGGGCTATTTTTTCCCCGCAACGCGCAATGTCGAAATTGATTTGCCGGACTATGACGAGGGAGAAACAAAAGAGGAATTTCAGGCAGAATCCGCCGTCGTGCTGCATCCAGTAAATTCATTTTAACGCCGTGCTTGAGCGCGGTGTTCACTGGCCTGATTAAATACGGATAGTGTACGGGTGGGTCTGTGACCCTCCCCTGCAAGGGAATGAGGGCGGGTCATAGACCACGCCCGTACATTTGGCTATCCGTCCTAATTGACGGATAGGCTCTTAACCAATCCGGGGAACGCGATGAGTTACGTCCCCCAGTTTTGGAGAAAAGCTATTTCACTTCATAAATTGTGGTGGTGCCGCTGACTTCATGGGTCAAGACCAGCAGCGCGTTTCCGGTAGGACTTTCTTCCGCAGTGATGAACAACACCCCTTCGGGGCTAATATCGCCAGTAAAAGTCTGTTCATCAAAACTGCCCTGCCAGTCGGTATTGTTGGCGTAGGTCACGAGCGTCGGCGCGGTGGGGTCGCTCAAATCATACACCAGCACCCCGCCCATGCGTTCCAAACCGATGAACGCATAGGGAACCCCGTTGACGACACCCACATCCAAACCTTCGGGTTCAGGGCCTTTGTCATCGCTGCGGTTGTCAAATGATTCGTTCAGGCCCTGTGAATTGAAGGCTTCGGGGTAATTGGCGGCAAAAAATTGTTCAAATTGGTCGCCACTGTCAAACACGAGTGACCCATCCGCGCCCCAGATGGTGAAAGAACGCCCACCCAGCGCGTACAGCACATCAAAATCACCATCGCCATCGGTATCGCCTTGCGCGGTGGTGATGAGCAAGCGTCCCAACATATCTTCGGCTTGCAATTCCGCCGCGTTGGGGAACACGGTGGGGTCAAGCGTGACATCGGCAACGCGGGCTTCTTCGCTGTAGACATCTTCGTAATCGCGGGAGTCGCCTTCGTTGGCGGTCAGCAGATAAGTCGCGCCGTTGATTTCAATTGCCACAATCGAGTCCGGTTGATACATGCCAAACACAGGCCAATTTTGAATGTTAATCGCGCCGTCTTCGTTGCTGGCATCGATGCCAAAACCCGGTGCGCTGCGGTCAATGAAGCCCAGTGCCGCAATCGCCACCACTTCACCCGCCGCAATATCAATCAAAGCAACAGCATTGGCTTCCTGCAAAGTCACATAGGCCGTTGAACCATCAGGAGAAACCGCGATGTATTCCGGTTCTAAATCCTGTGCGACGGTGGCATTCGGGCCATAAATCCGCACTTCGGCGGGCAGTTCGGCGGCGCGTTCGCCATCGGCATTAAAATCAGTGAAACCGACGGTGGTTACATTGTCCTGAGTGACCGCTTCCGCCCCGCCGGAGACATCAATAATGCTGACTGAACCTTCGGGGTCAACCGTGTAATCGTCGTTGGGTTCGCCTTCATTAGCGACCAGCACTTTTGTGCCATCGGGGGTGAATGTCACCATATCGGGAATTGACCCCACCTGCACGCTGCTGAGGACATTGCCACTCATATCAAGGAACAAAATACTGCCCGGATCCTGTGCATTTTCCGCATCCACCGCCACCGCAGCCACATCGCCCCAAACCGCCACACTGTTCGCCGCCCCGTATGCGCTCAAATCCACCTGCGCTGCCAGTGTTGGCGCGGTAGGGTCGCTGATATTCAAAATATCCAGATTGCCTGTTGCGCCGTTGGTCACAAACAACGACTGCGACCCGGCATGGTACGCGGCAATTTCCGCCGCCCCTTCGTCAATTACCCCTGTTTCGTAGCGTCCCAACACTGTCAGGGTCAAACTGCCATCCTGTGCTGCCGCCGGCATCATCGCCACCAACAGCAAACTCGCCAAAAGCATAAATGCCATTAAACGCATCAATTAAATTCTCCTTGAATGGGTAAACGGACTTATCTTACAGGCAGTAGGCCAAAGGCGATTTAAAGCGGGTTTAAGAGTGTTTTAAAAGAGCCACTTCGGGCGAAATGGCTCTTTTGTGCGCTCACTTATTTCAGGTTGTGCATTTTCCGCAAACGGTCTACCAGAATCTGCATCACATGCAGGGCAAAAAACGGGGTTTGCTGAACCAGAAATTGAAAGCGTTTTTTATCCACCTTGACCAACTCACTGTCGGTTTTGGCAATCACCGCCGCGCTACGGGGTTTGGAGTCAATTAAGGCCATCTCACCCACAATTCCCCCTTCGGTCACGGTTTCAATCACCATCCCGTTGTGCATGACTTCTAATGTACCGCTTCTGACAGCGTACATGAAATCGCCTGCATCCCCTTCTTGAATGACGATGGTGTCCGCCGGAAAATGAAGGGTTTCTTTCTCATGCCGAAAAATATCAATGGTTGTCATACTGCCTCACTTTTTTCAATGAAATAACGTCTATTAATCTTACTCTAATTTTTCAAATTAGTACAAATGCAATTGAAAAGTTGTGAAAGCGAACAGTTAATTTTATTTGCATCGGTTATGATAAAAGGATTCATGGTGGAGTTAGACAATGCGAAAACTTGGATGGATCGTGCTTTTATCGGTATTTTTATTCCCCTTCTCCTTGAGTGGGCAAGCGCAGGAGGAAAGTACAAAACCCTTCATTTTACCGGTTGCTGTCCCGCCTAGTCCCTCGACATGGTTGGTTGGGCAACCCTATGGCAACACCACAGGCGCGTTTAATTTTGGCACAGCGTGGTATTCCGCCGGACAAGGGCTGCATTTTGGCTTGGATATTTCCATGCCCTGCGGCACGGAATTGGTCGCAATGGCAGATGGCGAAGTGCTGGCAGTGGACGCAGGCAATTTTGGGTCTGCCCCGCACAATCTGATTCTGATTCATCGGGATTTGAATTTATCGGTTCTCTATGGGCATCTCCTAGAACGTCCCAATCTCATCAGTGGGCAGCCGGTTCAGCAGGGCGAAGTCGTGGCGCTGTCTGGCGACCCGGACAGTGTGTGTACTTCACGTCCGCACTTGCATCTGGAAGTCCGTTCGCTGGATTACCGCACCGCCTACAATCCTTTAGATTATATTGATGCCAATTGGCACAGTTTGTTTTTAATCGGGCCATTCGCCAATCCGATGTTCCAGCAGGATATGGACAATGCGCGGCGCTGGATGCACCTGGACGACCAACCCCCGGTTGCTTTTGGCGGACGCATTTTAAATAATTACGCTTCTGCATGGCCTTATCCGTTAGATGTACGCCCACCAGTGAATACCCCTTTGAGGCGCGATTTAGGCGAACTTCCCGCAGAAACATCATGGCGGACTCTGCCTATCGGGTTTGGCGGGTGTTGCAGTGGCGCATGGTGGCATCCCACCGATTCCAACAAATTCTACGTGATCGATGGGCTAGAAAATCAGCGTGCCAGCGTGTTTGAATATAGCACCGATGGCAGCACCGCCCCGACCCTCATCGAGGAAGCCCCCCCCATGCTGCTTTCGCCGGATGGTACGATTCAGGTGACGCGAGTCAATGGACAGGTCACGATTCGGCGCTTGGCAGATCTGACCGAGTGGACAGTCGCAACACAGGGATTTTTACCCGCCGTCAATGCCGATAACACCCAGCTTTTGTGGGAAGTCTGGAAAGGCAGCTATTTACCGGGCGAATCGGCGCAAACTGTCGAAATATGGGTCAGCAATCTGGATGGGTCAAATGCACGCATTGTCTGGACTCAGGCTGGCGGGTGGTCGGTCTGGCTAGACGAAACACGCTTGTTGATTGTGTCTCCCCGCGTAGATGATACCCGCACGACTCTCACGATTTTTGACACCCGTGACAATTCATCCTATGAACTGGGTACATGGGAATGGTTGCGCGGGTTGGACGTTGCGCCCGGCGGCGGACGGCTCATGTTTTACCTGACTTTTCAGGCAGATATGGCAAACGATGGTATTTATACCCTTGAAACCCAAGCGGGCGCACAGGCACAAAAACTGCCTTTTTTCGGGGGGTGGCAGTGGCGCGATGCTCACAGCGTCTACTACATTCCCTTTGACCCCACCACCAGCCAGCATATTTTGGCCTATTATCACCTTCCTACAGGCGAAAATCGCTACCTGACCGACTCAACCACCACCCCCTTTACCATCGCCAACGCGGATTGGGCGGTTGCATCGGATGGTAACAAAATCGTGTTCATGCAGGCTGGCGATAAAAATATGTGGCTGTTGGCAGCCGAATAGTCTTTATAATAGTCGTAAGGGGAGGTTAGAACTTCCTCGCAGACATAGCAAAGGATAGATGATGGACACCCTCACAAAACTTTACACCGTTGCCGAATTTGAGGAGCTTTTAGCCCAGCCAGAAAATGCAGACCGAAAACTCGAACTTATTGATGGGGAGATTGTTGAAAAAGTGACCACCGAAGTCCATGGCATGATTGCCGCCAAAATCACCGCTCGCCTTTTGATTTATGATGAAATTAACCAGCTTGGTGGACGTACCGTTGTCGAAGTACATCACCGCGCTCCGTCTGACGACCAAAATGCACGTATTCCTGACGTGGCTTATACAACAGCGCAGCGCCTGCTCCTCCCGACTGAAAAAGGCAGTGTCCCACAAATGCCAGATTTAGCGGTGGAGGTCAAATCTCCAACGGATAGTTACAAAAATACCCGCGAAAAAGCCCATTACTATCTGCAACATGGCGTAAAACTGGTCTGGTTGGTGTATCCTGAGAAAAAATTTGTTGAAGTGTATACCCCAGATGACCAAGATGTCTTGATGATTGAGGATACCCTTGATGGGGGTGCGGTTTTGCCCGGCTTCCAATTGGCGGTCAAGGATATTTTCAACATGAAGTAGGGCGATTGTCGAATCGAATCGCCCCTCTTTTGGTTTATGCTAATGTCCAGTCTTCCCCATCGCGCACCAAGTTCACATGCTGCAAGCCAAAGGGTGGCGGGGTGATATTTTTAGCAAAATTCATCAATTCGATCTGTGTGGGCGTAAATTCAACCAGAATATAATCATCCCCCGCAGGCCCGGCGGGGAAAAACGCAATCCAATGTTCATACCAAGTGGTTTTGCGCTTCTCTAAATCATCTACCAAGCGAGCAGTACCTTTGAGAGTCACATAGGCGGTTTCATCCGCTTGATAAAAAGCAACCGTCAGGCGGTTGTCCCGCTTGAGTTCTTGAATTTTACGGGACTTGGGGCTTGTGCCAAACCAGATGGTCAGAGAGTCGTCCGGCTTGAAGTGCTGCACCAGGCGGGCATTGGGCAGACCAGAATCATCCAGCGTGATTAAAAAACAGTAATCTACCGCCCGTATCATGTGACGGGTAATATCCAGCAGTTCTTCAACAGTTTTCATGGGATTATCCCCTCAGCTATGACGATCTTAAGGTTCACGTTCATCGCGTGAATCGCATATTTTTACTGAACGTATATTAATTTTAGGATAGCACATCTTGACTTTGACAGTGTGATAAGGTTTAGGCTGAAGAACAACAGCACATAGGGAGTTTTTGGGATGTTCAAAATTGGCGATTTCTCGCAACTTGCCCAGATTTCGACACGGATGTTGCGCCACTATGACAAACTTGGTCTGCTTAAACCCGGCGTGGTTGACCATTTTACGGGTTATCGCTACTACACGCTTGACCAACTGCCGCGTTTGCATCGGTTGATTGCGCTCAAGGATTTGGGCTTCTCGCTGGAACAAATCGGCCCGATGCTGGATGAAAACATCAGCGTGGAGCAGATGCACGGGATGTTAAAAATCAAACAGGCCGAAATTCAACAGCAGATTACCGAAGAACAACAGCGCCTTGCCCGGATTGCTGCCCGTTTGCGCCAGATTGAACGAGTCGGGCTACCTTCGCCATATGAAGTCATCGTGAAACAGCCCGAAACATTTTATATCGCCAGTATCCGTCAGGTCGTGCCTCAGCTTTCCGACATGCCCGGTTATCGCTGCACCATGTTTGAAGATGTGTATACATGGTTGGGGCAGTATCAGGTCAAGCCTGCCGCGCCGGAAATGGTGATTTATATGGGCGAGGAGTTCACCGATGAAAAGATTGATATGGAAACCGCCGTTCCTATCAGCCAAGCCGCCTATGAGGAAATTGGAGAACGCGCTGTCGGTGAAATTCAAGTGCGGCGCGTGGATGATTCGTTAGCCCTTGCCTCGACTCTCCACGCAGGCAATATTTATGATTTACCGCAAGCGATGACCGCCCTGTTCGCATGGGTGGGGAGCAACCATTACCGCCCGAATGGAACCATCCGCGAGATTCACCTGTCAGGCCGTGAGGAATCCGACACGGATTTCAGCCATATTTTGTTTGAGATTCAAGTACCGATTTTGGCTGTGTAGCGATTCACAATAATCCATCGAACAGCCCTTTTTGTACACCTCACGGATTTCTATTTCAGGTTATAATAAAATCCACGAAAAAGGGGTCAGCATGGCGGATAAGATTTTTAACGGATTTGATTTTTCGCTCTTGGGTACAGAGGATTTCAAGGAAGATTCTGTCCGTGAGGAAATTATTTTGCCTTTGCTACGCGCATTAGGCTACAGAGCCAGTGGGCCGCATAAAATTATTCGTAGCAAAGCCCTAAAACATCCCGTTTTGACCGTTGGTTCGCAAACACGGCCTGTAACGCTCATCCCCGATTATTTGCTCACCGCCAACGAAAAATATGCGTGGGTGTTGGATGCCAAAGCGCCGCAAGAACTCATCACTTCTGGCAGCAATGTAGAACAAACCTATAGTTATGCGATTCACCCAGAAATTCGGGTAGATTTGTATGCTTTGTGTAATGGTCGTGAGTTCATCGTCTTCAAAATTAATGAAGCCAACCCTGTTCTTTATTTTCAGCTTTCCGAACTTAACCAGCATTGGGACAAGATGATGCAACTCCTGACTCCCACCGCTTTTGAAAAACCCGCCGAAGTAACCATCCCCGTTGCCCCGACCAAAGCCGGTTTTGATTACACAACAGTGAAACCCCTACCAGAAATTAAAACCTTGCTTAAGCAATCTGCCAGCCGTCACTATGGTGTACATCCTTACTTCACCAAACAGGTCTGGAATGTGGTGCAGGAATACATCAAAAATTTTACCCAGCCGGGTGATACGGTTCTTGACCCGTTTGGCGGTACAGGAGTAACGGCTGTGGAAGCCATTATTCTAGGACGTAAAGGGATTCATATTGATTTAAACCCTCTCTCTATTTTTCTGGTGGAAAACCTACTAGCTCCTGTTGATCTTGACCAATTTAGCGAAGAATATCAAAAAATTAAACGTACTTTTGAAAAAAAAGCCCCACAAACTGATGAAGAAATCGAAAAATTTCTGAGTAAATATCCATATCCAAAAGGTATTAAATTACCCGCTGATTCTGATGTTTCTACAATTGAACAACTGTTTACCAGAAAGCAGTTAGCGCAACTAGCCTATTTAAAATATTTAATAAAGAAAGTCAAAGATAAAAATATACACGGCACTTTGATGCTCATGTTTTCAGGGCTGATTAACAAAGTTAATTTAACATATCATGCCTCAGAAGGCAGATCGGAAGGCAGGGGTGATAGCGGTGTTTTTAGATATTATCGTTACAGAATAGCACCAAATCCAGCAAATTTGGATATGATGACTTATTTTGAGTCACGTTTTAAGAAGGTAATTGCCGCTAAAAAAGAACTTGCGCCGTTCATCAATACAGACACCCTTAAAAATGCTCAAATTTACAAGGGAACCGCGACGGATTTAAAGCCAATCCCCTCCGAAAGTGTGGATTATATTTATACAGACCCACCCTATGGCAAAAAAATCGCCTATCTGGACTTGTCGACGATGTGGAACGCATGGCTTGATTTGCCAGTGACTCCGCAAGATTTTGAATTAGAAGCGATTGAAGGTGGGGAATTGGACAAAAGCAAAGATGATTATTCCAATTTGCTCTCGCAATCCATTGAGGAGATGTACCGCGTCCTTAAATTTGACCGATGGATGAGTTTTGTGTTTGCCCACAAAGACCCGGCCTACTGGCATATCATCGTTGAAACCGCCGAAAAAGCGGGTTTTGAATATAAAGGGGCAGTTTCGCAATCGAATAACAAAACATCGTTCAAAAAACGGCAAAATCCCTTTACCGTGCTTTCAGGCCAATTGATTATCAATTTCCGCAAGGTCAAAAACCCTAAAGCCATTCTGAAAGTGGGGGTGGGCGCAAATATCGCTCATCTTGTGATTGAAACAATTGAGGGAATTATTGCGCGAAACGAAGGGGCAACGATTGAGGAAATCAACGACCAATTGATTATCAAGGGGTTGGAATTAGGCTTTTTGGATATTCTGAGTAAAGAGTATCAGGATTTAACACCGCTTTTAAGCGCAAATTTCACCTATGACACCCAAACAGAAAAATACTATATTCCGCAAAACACCAAGTTCAAGAGTCGAATAGACTTAAACTTACGGGTTCGTTACTATATCATTTCGTATTTGCGTCGTATGGCACACCAAAATCATTACCCGACCTTTGATGAAATTGTACTATACATCATGCCTCTGTTGAAAAACGGCGTTACCCCCGAACATCAAACCATCTTAAGTGTGTTAGAGGATGTCGCATCAAGAACAGGCAATGGGGGATGGAAATTGAATGAAACTGGACAGATGCAACTGTTATAAATTTTGTCTCCTCATGGGCGGGAATCGTCTCGGCCCCTACAGTCCATTCATCAGCAAAAAATCAATTTTAAAATTCATCCAAACTGCTGCTTGACTTTGACACTGTGTCAAACCGTACTCTGAAAATAACAAACACAAAAATAGGAGTACACCCCATGGAAAAGCACGTTATTTTTGGCACAGGCCCCTTAGGAATGTCAGTGATGAAGGCATTGGTTAAACGCGGCAAGTCAGTACGGATGGTCAATCGCAGTGGGAAAGCCGATGTTCCCGCCGGAGTCGAAGTGCTTGCGGCTGATGTGTATACACCAAGTCAAGCTATCGAAGCCAGCCGGGGCGCAAGTGTGGTCTATCAATGCGCCCAACCGGGTTATGCCGAATGGGTCGAAAAATTCCCCCCCCTGCAAGCCAGTATTTTAGAAGGGGCAGCCGTCAACAGAGCCAAATTTATCGTCGGGGACAATTTGTATATGTACGGCGATACAGATGGCAAACCATTGGTCGAAACGCTGCCCAACCATGCCCACACCCGCAAAGGCAAAACCCGTGAAGCAATGGCAGAGGCGGTTTTAGCAGCCCATCGGACAGGCAAAATCCAAGCGGCGATTGCACGCGGGTCAGATTTTTATGGGGCGGGCGTGCTGGGGTCAACCTTGGGCGAACGCATTTTTGAACCGATGTTGCAGGGGAAGGCCGCCCAAGCGGTGGGCAATCTCGATGTGCCGCACAGCTACACCTACATTGACGATTTCGGGGGAGCGCTGGCGATTCTAGGGGAACGGGATGAAGCATTGGGGCAAGTCTGGCATGTGCCGAACGCGCCAACCCTGACCACCCGTGAAATTCTTACCCTCGCCTTTCAGATTGCAGAGCAGCCCGCCAAAATTAGCACGATGGGCAAAATGATGATGCGGATTGGCGGATTGTTCATCCCGGAAGCAAGGGAAACGGTGGAAATGATGTATGAATTTGAGAAGCCCTTCGTGGTTGACCACCAAAAATTTGAACGGGCTTTTGGCAACCATGCGACTCCTTTTGCCGAAGGGCTGCGGGTGACATTGGCATGGTATCGAGCGCATTTAGCGGCACATGCCAAAATTGCATAAATCACCAAGAGCGCTCATGGGTGGGAAAGATGCCCACCCCTATCTTTTGGCTAGATAACATTAAAAATTGTTTTGACTTCTAGGGCAAAACCGGGAATGATCTCATCGGCGGCTAGGGTGTCTTGGACAGTGAAAATATCTTCCGTGTCAGGGGTTAAGACAGTCACAATTTGTTTTTCAGGATAGACTAGCCACACCATTTTTGTACCATTCAGAAGGTAATAATGCGCTTTATCTTTGGTGGCTTTATAGGTATCGGTAGGAGATTTGACTTCAATCGCTAAATCAGGCATTTGGAGAGCATCGCCCTTTTTGACAAGCGGCATGAGACGTTCTGGCGATGTATAAGCAACATCAGGTAAGCGCGTATTATAATCGTCTTGGGGAGTACGATAGCTACCTTCTGTCACCACACGCCCGGCAATGTTGTGGGTTTCAATATACACCACAAGCCGGGCAATGATTTTAGAAACAATTGCTCCATGTTCTTCAGTAGGCACTTTTTCGACAATTTCTCCATCTATAAGTTGAAATAAGCGATCTGGATGTTGGGCAGTAAATTGAGTAAAGTCTTCGGTGGTGTACATTTTTGCAGGGGCGACCATGCGATTCTCCTTTAGTCCTCAATGGGATGAATGGGCAGGCGCACACGGAACAGGCTGCCCTTGCCCAAGTCACTTTCTAACAAAATATCCCCCTGATGCAGTTTGACAATTTGATAGGTAATTGCCAACCCCAACCCTGTGCCACGTTCGGTACTCTGGGTCGCCCGGAAAAAAGGTTCAAAGACCTGCTGATGATGTTCCGGCGCGATTCCGATGCCGTTGTCCTGCACTTGAATTTCAAAAAAGTCACCATCTTCAACGAGGCGAAGTTCCATTTGCCCGCCCGCCGGCGTGTAATTGATGGCGTTGATGACCAAGTTCGTGACCACCTGACGCAAACGGCGCAAATCGACCCATGCTTGTAAGGGGGTTTCTGGCACAATTTTAGTAAACGTGATTTGTTTCTTTTCTGCTTCCATCATTTGCACTTCATGCACAAATTGGAGCAGTTCTTGAATCACATGCCAATGCTGCTCCATTTCCAATACGCCGCGCTGAAAACGGGAGACATCCAGCAAATCTTCCACCAATTCGGACATTTGCTCGGAAACATGCTCCATGATTTTGAGGTGATAGTCCTGTTTTTCGGGCTGGCGTTTGAGCAAATACAAGCGCGTTTTGAGATTGGCAAGCGGGGTACGAAGCTCATGCGAGGCATGGGCAATAAAACGGTCTTTCTGGGCTTCCAGTTCTTTGTCCGCGCTGATGTCTTGCATGAGCATGACCGCGCCTGTGATACTCCCCAGTGCATCGATGACCGGATGACAAATGATGCGTGCGGTGAAAGGCGAGCCGTCCTGATGGTGCATCACCACTTCGCTGCACCACGCTTCTTGACGGTCAATGGAGCGATAGAGCGACTCAATCAGATGCGAACGGGTTTTTTCTTCTGGGATGAGCGAAGCCATCATCTCGCTGTAATTTTTCCAACCGGAATTTTCATATCCCGTGATTTCGCGGAGCGCTCGATTATAATATTTGATGGTCAAGTTTTCGTCATACACCACGCCTTCGCCCATCGAATCGAGGATGGCTTGCAATTGGGCGCGTTCCCGCTCTAGCTCGTAGGTGCGTTCGCGTACCCGGTCTGCCATGCGTTCGGCATATTCGCTGACGGTTTCGTACAACCGCGCATTTTCAATCGCAATACTGGCTTGGTTGACTAGGAGTTGTAACGCCTGCATAGTGACTTCTTCAAAATGGTGGGGTTCGGCATAAACAATATTCATCACCCCGACCACCCGTTCCCCGATTTTAAGGGGCAGCCCCATGATAGCGCTCATAAATTCAAAATGCTGGCCTTGATACAGGGGGTGCTGCTGGACATTGTTGACGACAAACTGCTCCCCCGTGCGGGCAACATGATAGGTCACACCATTGGGGCGGGGTTCAATGAAGGCTTGCTGCAAATGTTCCCCCAAATGCAGCCCAGCCCCGAAGCGCAGTTCGTCGCCGTCATACAAAAAGATGTGGACATCATCCGCTTTGGTGAGGTCAACCACCGCCGCCACAATCGCTTCTAGCACCTGAGAAAGTTCCAACATAGAAGTCAGGCTCAAACTGCTGCGCTGCACCGATTCGATTTCCTGCCGCCGCCGCCGTTCCGCTTCAAATAAACGGGCATTAGAAACTGCAATGGAGACTTGAATCCGCAGCGATTCAAGCAGGGGCAGGTGCTGTGCGGTGTAAAAACCGGTTTGTGTGTGATCCAAACTGACCATTCCCACCAGACGATCTTCGACCACAATCGGTGTACCAGCCCACGACTGCACCCAGTCAAAACCGGGCGAAGTTTCTGCCCATTGGGGTTCTTGGCTCAAATCGGAGACAATCAAAGAGCGTTTTTCATTCACCATCATCCGCAGCAAACGCGAGTCTTCGGGGGTGAAGGTGGCGGCACGTTCAACCTCTGGCCCGCCAAAACGTTCATAGCCCACCCATGCCACCGCATAAAAACGCCCTGTCCCGTCATCAAGGCGGACGTTGGCAGCATCATAAGGCAGCACCCGTTTCACTTGATCCAGAATACGCTGCAAAATCGTTCGTAAATCCAGCGTGCTGTTGAGCATAACACTAATATCGCGCAGGGTATCGGCGATTTCGTTCTGGCGTTTTAACTTAGCGAAAAGTTGAGCATTATTCAGGGCAACCGCAACCTGCGCGGTCAGCGTTTCCATAACTTTTAGATCGGACTGGTTAAACCGATTGGCTTTGTCGGCTTGAATATCCAGCACCCCAATGAGACGTTCCCCAACAATCATTGGCAGCGCCAATTCAGAACGGGTGCGCGGCAGGTACATATTGTAAAAAAAACGATTATCTTTGGAGACATCATTGCTAAGAACAACGCTACGGGTACGAGCAGATTGCACCACCAACCCCTGTTTAGGCGTATTGAAGGTGAACGACCATTTGCTTTTGACCAGATTTTGTCCGGCGGTGCCAGTGCCGGCGGCAAGGGTAAGGGTGCGTCCGTTTTCATTCAGCAAATACACTTGGACATGGTAAAAATCGAACTGTTTTTTGGTGACTTCGCAGACCAAATCCATGAGTTCCTGCGGGTCAAGGGTGCGAATAATCACCGAACTCACATCGGCAAGCGTTTCCATTTCCTTAGCACGGTTACGGATTTCTTCGTCATTGTTGCGACGGAGGGTAATGTCATTGCTAATGAGGGTAAAGTTGACCACCTTGCCCCGCCGAATCACCGGACTCAAGCGGCTTTCGTACCATGCCAATTTTCCCTGCTCATTGGTCGCAATGTGTTCGTAAGTTTCGGGTTGTGCGTTTTTTTCGGCACGCTGAAAGGCTTTACTAATATTCTCATGCGATTCGAGCGGAGAGTAATCGTAAATGGATGTCCCCAGCACTTTTTCAATTGCCATGCCGCCATAGCGGTAATTGGTATATTCAATATTGCCGTTGCGGTCTAAGATGGTCAACACGGCGGGGGCATCTTCAACCAAGGTACGCCAGCGCCCTTCTGCCAAGCGCATGTCATCGAGTAATTTTTCGCGGATGTCCATTTGAACAATCAACTGGGCTTGGAGATTATGCGCTTGCTGCGACAACATCAGACGCTGTAACAGACTTTCCAATACCGCGACCAACGGGGCTAAATCGAGGCTACGCCCCACCCACCAGACATCCAACCGCGCTGTTTCGCCATGCAAAGGATAAGACTGCACCATTTTGCTGGTAAATTTGCCACTTTCATAAAAAAACGTGGTTGAGACTGCGGAATCTGGGGCTGAAAAAACCACGCCCTCACAGGGCAAATATCGGAGCATTAACTGGACGACTTCTTGAGCAAATGCTTGGGCGGTGGCGTGATGCAAGCCAGCCGTTTGTTCACAGAGCAGCAGCAGCATTTGATAATCTTCATTATGCTGCTTGAGACGGGCCAGTTCGCCGCGCATGAATTGGGCTTGGTCAATCTGGCGCTGAAATTCCCGACGGAGCTTGCCGGGATGTACCAAAAATTGATAGGCCATTTGCAAGCGCCCGATGAAGGTCGCCGCCGGATGAAGGGTGAGACGGTAATGGGCTGTTCTCACAGAATCCAGCTGCACCTCCAATAAAGCATCATCCAACTGAAGCACACGCGGCGCACGACGCAGCGCTTCGCCCAACAACCGCAAAAAAGCATAGGAAGCGGCAGAGGGTGTAACAATATTCACACGCAGATGCTGTTGGAAATCACTGCTGGCGGGTTGACGTTGAACCGATAGGGGCAGCGCCGACGGCAACATTTTTTCAATCTGGCGATACAACTGGTAAGGGTTGCTCCACAGGCCATTCAGCAGGTGCGGAAATTCAAACCAGGTTTCCAGCGCGGGAACAGTTTCAAGATCGCCTTGATAGACCTGTTCAACCCGTTCGCAGAGCGCAATAAAAGACTCCCAATCAAGGGATTCTTGCGAATAGAGCAGGGCAATGAATCCGGCAGGTAGGAAATCCATCAATTGTGTAGAAGATACCCCTTGTGCTTTGAGGGCATCCACCAACACTTGATATATTCTGGGAGCGACTTCTTTCATAGCGCAGCCTAAAACAACCCCTCCAAAAGGATTGCACGGTTAGCGATAAAGCTAGTCTACCTGAAAGTTCGCATTTGTGCTTAGGGGGAAAAATTTAAGTTTCTTCAGAAAGTTTGACCAAAACAAATCTTGCCGTCGATTCACCAATGACTTGCCGCGTGCCGCCCACATCCAGATGGGTAAGGCCATCAAAAGGTTCGCGCTCTAAAATAGTCACGGTGACCCCCAAAACCAAACCCTTGCCTTCTAAATAGCGCAAATTTTCGGGTGTTTGGTCGAGCAAGCGGCTGACCATCGCGGGTTTTTGCAACGGGAGTTCGGCTAATTTGAGCAGGCCGCGTCCCGGCAATTTGCCATCCACCGTTGGAATGGGGTCGCCGTGCGGGTCAACGGTGGGATGCCCCAGAATAGCCGCAATTCGCGCTTCGAGGGTCTCGGAAATATGGTGTTCCAGACGGTCAGCTTCTTCGTGAACTTCATCCCATGAATAGTCTAATGCTTCCACCAGATACAGTTCTAGCAAGCGGTGATGCCGCAACACTTCAAGGGCAATCCGTTCCCCCGCTTCGGTGAGGCGCACCCCTTTATGTGACACATAATCGAGCAGGTTGGCATCCTGACAGCGACTAATAAAATCGTGGGCAGACGGGGCGGTAATATTCAGGGCTTCGGCAATGCTGCTGGTACGCACCCGTTCTTCTTTTTGCTGAAGCTGATAGACAATCTTCAAAAAGTCCTCAATGGACTCGGTACGCTTCAATTCCGAATCGGAAATGGATTCACTCCGCTTGATTTCTTTTTTGGTCATGCGCTACCCATCAATAATTGCGTCCACCGTCGCTTCAATCTGGGAAATATTAATCCGTTCGACTTTTAAATAATCGCGGGTCATGACTTCATAGAGTCGTTCGGTTTTGGTAATCGGAATAATGGGGCCGGAAGCCTGCAACACCAAATTTTGTCCCGGATGAAAAACCACGATGCCATACACAGGGACTTTATCCAGACCGCGCCGTTTGAGGTATTTTCGCAGGGCATAGACATCCCGCGCACATTCACGGGTGGGGTTGATGCGGGCTGGAACAATTTTGCCATTTTTCGGATTTTGATATTTCCATTCGGTCATTTCGTTGCGCCACATGCCCTGATAATCCACAATGCGAAAGACCAGCGCACCGGGCGGCCCCACCAGCACCGCGTCTAAATAGCCCAAATTGCGGCGGCTGACATTGCGGACAAACTTGTAGCGTGGGTCTGACCCAAAAGATTGTGCCAACATTTCACCGACCTGAAAGGCCAATTGGTTATCGTGTTCCAACGTAAAGCCGCGATAAATAGAAATCGGGCCAACGATGATGCCGATAAAACTGAGTATCCCCAAACAAATGATGCCCAGCATATTAAAATCACCCAAAACAGGCAGTTGCGTGAGAAGAACAATCGAAGCGAGGCCAATACACGCTCCAAAGGTCAGGGGTAAACCGAGAAAAGCCAGATAAAAAAGCGCTCGCCGATTGCGGCTGTTGGTCGGGTTAAGATTTTGCATACGTCCCTCAATCTAGGCATAAGTTTAATGCAGCTTGGCAAGATTGCAAACACACGTTCTCGCGTTTTCCGAAGGGCGGTTTTGGAGTCATAATTTAGACAAGAAGTGAGGGTCATCATGAAAAAATTGGATGAAAAGTTTTATGAAAAAGAGTTAGCACGCCTGCAATTTGAACTGGTGAAATTGCAATATTGGGTCAAGGAAAAAGGCTTGCGGGTGGCGATTGTCTTTGAAGGGCGCGATGCCGCCGGCAAAGGCGGAACCATTCAGCGCATTACCGACTCGTTAAATCCGCGTGGTCTGCGTTTGGTCGCGCTGTCTAAACCCTCTGATGTGGAGCGTACCCAATGGTATTTTCAGCGCTATGTGGCGCATCTGCCCGCCGGGGGGGAAATCGTCATTTTTGACCGTAGCTGGTATAACCGCGCTGTGGTGGAACGGGTGATGGGCTTTTGCACCGAGGATGAATACTGGGAATTTTTGCGTTCCTGCCCCGAATTTGAACGCATGTTGATTCGTTCGGGCATTCATTTGATTAAATATTGGCTGTCGGTGAGCCGTGAAGAACAAGAAAAACGCTTTCAGGAACGCGCCGCCGACCCCACCAAACGCTGGAAACTCAGTCCGGTGGATTTCCAGGCACGGGAAAAATGGGTCGAATTTTCGCGGGCAAAGGATTTGATGATGGAACACACCGACATTCCCGAATCTCCATGGTGGCAAATTCAATCCGACGACAAAAAACGAATGCGCTTAAATGTGATGCACCATTTGTTAGAGCAGATTCCGTATGAGGATGCCATCCCCGCCCCGATTGAACTGCCCCCCCTCCCCAAAATTGATGACGGGTATCGCCGTCCACCACAGGAACATGACCATCGTGTGCCAGATTATTACGCGGGCAGGGAATAAGTCATTTTAACGCCGTCCTTTAGGGCGGTGTGGCTGCACCGGGCTAATGCAGTTTCACTTTTGAATACGGATTACGGATAGTGTACGGGTGGGTTTGTGACCCACCCCGGCAAGAGAATGAGGACGGGTCAGAGACCACGCCCGTCCATTGATTGGGCTATCCGCCCTATTTTATTAAACTGCATAAGGCCAGCGTTTTAATTTATTCTTCGGGGCGGTGTGCAACCGCCCCACCACTAAAAACGGACGAATTTTACTCTTCGTCGTCCATCATCATCGATTCCATCAGGTAGTGCGAAACCACAAAGGCTTCAACATCGGCACGCAGGGCGGTACAGGCTTCATCTTCGCCTTCCATGGCGCTGGGCAGCATGGTTTCGGACATCATCATGCCTTCCATCTGCGCTTCCATTTCCGCCATCGCCTCTTCGTCCATTTCCATCATTTCGTCTTCCATCATTTCGCCGCTTTCCATCATCGCCATCATCATGTCAAACATGGGCGCGAACTGGCCTTTTTCAAAAGTGGCGAGATCCATGTCTTCGGAAGTGTAGCCAAATTCATATTCGGCAATGAACAGCAGCAAAATGGTGGAAGAATCGCAGACATGCACCATGTCATCCTGAGCGCCCGCAGACGGGGCAACCGCAAAGCTAGACACCAACAACAGCGCAATCAACGTAATCAATCCAAGACGTTTTTTCATGAGATATTTGCTCCTTAGTAGAAAACTTATCCATTTTTTACTTTAGGCCGCAAATATGACGGGGATATTACCCAGAAATTACGAATTTCTTACCGAAATGAGGGCGGGAATCATTCGACTTGTCCCCGCCCCTACAGGAGACAGGTTTATTCGGGGAGTTCTTGGTTAAGCGTCAGCAGATAGGCCACCAAGTCAGCGATCTGAGTCGGCTCAAGTTGTTCGCCCCAATTTTGTGGCATCAAGCCTTCCGCCCAAGGAACTTCCTGTCCTTCAGGGCCAACTTGCGGCGGGGCAAGGTGGGCATTCGGGTTAACGATGGACTCGTATAAATAGTCGGTGGCGCTCAAGCCCGCCACCCGTTCGCCCGCAACCGTGGCAATGCCATAGAGGTATGGCCCCACCCCATGTAAAGGTTCGGTGGGATTGTGACAGGTAATGCACATTTGCCCGGTTTCAGAATTGGCGATGCTGCTGAACCAGAATTCCCCATCGACAGCATACCCCGTGATTTCTTCGCCATTCACCATCACCGGCGCAGTATCGGCAGGTGCAGCCGCTTCTTCGACAACTTCGGTGGCTTCTTCGGTGGGAACTGCGGTCGGTTCAAGGGTGGGCGCAGCCGTCGGCTCGACGGTGGGTTCGGGTGTGGCGGTGGGGGCAGTGGTCGGTTCAACCGCTACCGATTCCGCTTCTGCGGTGGATTCTTCGCCAACGGCATCTTCTGAGTCGCCCTCATCTTCTGCCAGCACCAAACGCGGCTGACCTGTGTTGGTCGGTTCAAAGGTGGGATTGGTTTCTGCGACAGTCCCACAAGCAGCCAAAATTAAAGTCGCTATACTCATCAGCAAGAGACGAGAGCGCATCGAGTCCTCCAATTGAATTTGTGATATTGTTCACGCAGATTATAGCGTAGGGCTATAATAGATTACAGCTTAGGGAGGAAAATTGTGAAAACATTGTTGGCAGTGATGCTTATTTTTTGCATGGCAGTTCCTGCATTTGCCCAGACACAGGCCGGGGTGGAAGATGTCACCTACCGCTTTGCCAACCTGACTGAAACCACTGGCTTTGATCTGTATCGGAATGACCGCAACGCCTTTTTTGCGATTGAAGGGGGACAAGTTTCGGCAGAACGGGTCATTAACTCCGCCGATACGCAAGTTTTTCGGTTGTATCCCCAAAATGCTTCGATAGACAACACCCCCGCCCTTGCTGAAATTACCCTGACGCTTGCGCCAAACAGTTATTTTGTTCTCATCGCCCGGCAAGATGGAGACAAAGTGATTCTGGAAAGCTACAACCGTGATGTAAGCAACACCCTCACCCACCGCGCCCGTTTGCAGGTGATTCATGTGGCACAGGATGTCTCGGATGTGGCAGTGATGGGGCAAAATGAGGATTTGTTGTTTAGCCGTGCGGGGTTTGCCGCGCCCGTGCAAGCCGATATCCCAAGCGGCAATTACCAATTAAGCATCGTGAATCCATCCGACACAACCCAGGTGTTAGCCAAAGTTTCGGTACAGGCCAATGGTGGCAGCAATCATACCCTGCTGATTTACGGCTCAGTCGAAAATGTTCGCGCCCAGAGCTTTTCCTCTCAACTCAGTCAGAAAGGGTTGATTCGCTTTGTTCACGCCGCCCCACGTACCAGCGCGGTAGATATTTACCTGAACGAAGAACGGATTTTTTCTGAAATTTACTACAAGGAAGCCACCGACTATATCGAGTTGGAGCTAAATTCTGGCGGTGAACCGACAGGGTATGAATTAACGGTGTATCCGGCGGGGGCCGACCCCACCAGCATTTTGCCCATCCTACAAACGGTGGTAACGCTCTCGGCTCGATTCGCGGTCACAGGGATGCTGGAACAAACCGAGAAACTCCGCTTCATTCCCCATGCGGATGACTTGCAGCAAATTTCCATTAACAAAGCGCGAACCCGATTCATCAACGCAACTTTTAACCTACCCCTGCTGACAGTGGCTGACCAGAACGGCAACGCGATTATTGAGCCGATTGAATATCCCAACAGTTCATCACACCGGAGCATCAGCGCGGGTTTCCGCACGCTCATTTTCCGTGAAACACAGGGCGAGAATGTGTTTTTACTGCAAAATTTCAATTTCGAATTCAACCATTCTTACACCTTCATTTTGCTAGGGGATGCCAGCCGTGCCAATAGCACAGAAATCCTCATTCTGGAGTGGTCGTGGCGCGATTAGGCTTGGGGATTCTGGGAGTCGCGCTGCTGCTGGTGGGTGGGATTTTGTCCGTTGTCCGCCAGCAGCCCTCCGCCGCCTATTTGCTGGCCTTTCGCAACGGGGATAACCTGTACCAGAGCAACCCGGACGGCTCAAATTTTCAGCCGATTACCACGCTCAAAGGCGCAACCTCCAATCCAGTTTGGTCACAGGATGGCAGGTGGATTGCCTTTGTCCATTTCCGCACCCATCAGGACGATGACAAGGATATTTACCGTGTGCGTCCCGGTGGACAGCAGCTTGAACGGCTCACCCATACGCGGGGATGGGATTTGTACCCGGCATGGTCGCCGGACAGCCAATCTTTGGCCTATCTTTCCGACGAAGTGCTGCTCAATTTGCATATCCTGAATTTGAATGACCAGAGCGTATTTAAGCTAGAAACTGTGTCCAGCATCCGCGACCTCGCATGGTCATCGGACGGGGCATGGCTGACTCTACTGGCTGGCAATGGTCAGCTTTATCGATTGCGGGCAGACGGCAGCGATTTGACCAATATTTTCGGGCGTACCTACCACATGATTACCTCGAATGTGGTCTGGTCGCCGCAAGATACATGGGTGATGTTCAGCGAAAATTTAGGGCTGCTCAGTCAGATTCATCGGATGCGGCCTGATGGCAGCGAATTAACCCAACTCACCGATAATCATGCCCAGCATGTCTCGCCCCAATGGTCACCCGATGGTGAAAAAATCGCCTATATTCAACTGCAAAATGCGACTCAAACGCTGGTGGTGATGCAGGCAGACGGGCAAAACCCCCGCGCGCTTGCCGCATTCATGTGGATAGAAAATCTGGCATGGTCGCCGGACGGAAAATGGTTATATTTTATGGGCGTTCCGAGTGGTTCGACCCGTTCCCCGCAGATTTTCCGTGTCGCGCTGGCGGATTCTCGATTAGAACAATTAACCAATACCGGACACACCTTGCAAACCCCCGCCATTTCCCCGTTGATTGATTTGCCATGGCAGGTCTGGCAGCCTGTGAGCGCGGGTTTTATCACCCTCTGTTTTGCGGTCTGGAAAATGCTAAAACAAACCGCTTGACTCTCAGGTTGGGTGAGACTGTACAGTGATCTCATCTGTGTACACGGAGTAATCAGTGATTAAGATTGGCGACTTCGCCCGACTCAGCCAAGTATCCATTGTGGCGCTACGCCATTACGACGAAATAGGATTGCTCAAGCCCGTTCAGGTGGATCAGTTCACGGGCTATCGCTACTATTCTGTCGCCCAGCTTCCCCGCCTGAATCGTATTCTGGCGCTCAAAGACCTCGGTTTCTCACTTGAACAGGTCGAAAAAGTGCTGGAAGGCGGCTTAACTTCTGAAGAACTACGCGGCATGTTCAAAATGAAACGTGCTGAGGTGGAGCAGCGACTCGCAGAGGAACAGGCACGGTTGATTCGGATTGAAGCACGTCTTAGACAAATTGAACTGGAGGATTCTATGCCACACTACGATGTTGTTCTGAAAACACTCCCGCCCACCCTGATTGTTTCGCGGCGAATTACTATTCCGACCAATGACCAAGTGCCAGAATATCTGAACCCGGCTTTTGAGGAAGTCTGGAATTATGTAGCAGAACAAAACGGCAAAAGCACGGGCGCACACTTTGCCATCTGGCATCAATCTCCCGAAGTGCTGGTCAACGAAGAAGCGGAAGCAGCGATCCCGATAGACCGTCCTCTGCCAGCCACCGCTCGAATCAATGTGTATGAACTCCCCCAGGTACAGGTGGCGGCGGTGGTGCATCATGGCGATTTTGAAGATTTCCAGCAGGGACACACGGTGCTGATGCAGTGGATTGAGGAAAACCACTACCAGATTGTTGGGCCTTACCGCGAAATTTATATTAAACATGATCCGACCAATATGGCGGATTCAACGACGGAAATTCAGTATCCGGTTGAAAAAGTCTAAAGCACGGGAGGGGATGAGGGCGCTCTCATCCCCTTTGTGTTACTCACTCACCTTACGCAGAATAGCGTTTTGAGGATATTTTTTGACCCCGCCCTGCCTTCGGCTTCCCTCCCCAATGCTTTGGGGACAAACAGGGCAGCTTGCTGACGGGATTGAGGGTGGGGATTTTCCGCATTGCGTAAGGTGAGTTACTCAAACATTTAACACCACACCAAATCAGGGTAAAATACACTTTCTGAAGACGAATAGAAAGTAGTGGTTTTTCCGTGAGCAACTTCCGACTCGAACCTAAGCAACTTGCGCGTAAATGTGAACCTCAGCAGCTCGGCTTCAATGATACTTCCGAAATTCAGACCAACCACACCATTCACGGTCAACCGCGTGGCGTGCGGGCCATTGAATTTGGGGTCGAAATTGACAGCCCCGGCTACAACATTTATGTGTTGGGGCCAACAGGCTCGGATCGTGTCACGGATGTTTGCCAGTTTACGACGGAATTTGCCAAAGGGCTGCGTACCTCCGATGAATGGTGCTATGTGCATAACTTTAAACAGCCGCACCGTCCCCGCGCTCTGCGACTTTCACCGGGAACAGGCCATATCTTTAAAAATGACATCCAGACGGTGATTGACAGCTTCAAAACGCATATTCCCAGTGTGTTTGAAACAGAGGTGTATTTACAGGCACGTAACCAGATTACCAACGCGCTGGATGACCGTCGCCAGATTCGCTTGAGCGAGATTCAACGGCTGGCGATGGAAAAATCCTTCGTCATTCAAAGCACACCGCAGGGGTTTACGATTGTGCCGATTGTGGACGACAAACCGGTGATGCCAGAAGACATGGAATCGCTGCCGGACGAACTGCGGAAAGTCATTACCAAAAACCGCCGCATCATCGAACAGGCGATTGAAAATGCGCTGCTCGAAACCCGTGCCTTGCAGCATGAAGCCTCCGAAAGTATCAACACCCTGCGCCGTCAATTTGTGGAGGCGATGATTGATGATTATTTGAATCCCATCATCAAAAAATATGATTTATGGGGCGGGGTGATTCAATATTTGATGGATTTGCGCGAGGATATTTTGTCCTCGTTGGATATGTTTGAAAATGGTGACGAGGAAGAACAGCCCGACCCGTCTAACCCGATGGCACAGGTCAAAATTGACCGTTTTCAGCGTTACAAGGTCAATTTGCTGGTGGAGCATAAACCCAACTCCGGCGCACCCGTCATCTATCTGGATTTGCCCAGCTACCAGAATCTTATCGGGCGGATTGAACATGAAGTCCGTTTTGGCGTGATGACCACCGACTATATGCAAATCAAGGCGGGTGGGTTGCACCGTGCCAACGGCGGCTTTATCATCATGCGAGCCAAAGATATTCTGGTCAAACCCTTCGCATGGGAAGCCCTTAAGCGAGCCTTAAATACGCGGCAGGTCGTCATCGGGGATGCCGATTTTAACAGCATGACCGTCATGACCGCCCAGACCCTTGAACCCGAACCCATCCCCCTCAACATCAAGGTGATTCTGGTTGGCAGCCAGCAGTTGTATTATGACCTGTACGAAATTGAAGAAGATTTCCGCGACTTGTTCCGGGTGAAAGCCGATTTTGGCGATGCCATGCTGCGAAATAAAGACGGCGAAAATCATTATGCGTCGTTCATTGCCAATCGTTGCAATGAAGAAAACATGCTCCATTTCGATGCACAAGCGGTTGCACGGGTGATTGAGTATGGCAGTTGGTTGATTTCTGACCAGCGTCGCCTGTCCACGGACTTCGGACAAATTGCCCCGTTGATTCGTGAAGCAGCGTTTTATGCGCGTCGTAAAAAACACCCCCTTGTCAACCGCGAGGATGTACAGGAGGCCATCAACGAACGCACCTACCGCAACAATGAAATTGAGGAACTCAGCCAAGAACGCATCGCCGACGGAACCATTTTTATTGATTTAGACGGCAATGTCATTGGGCAGGTGAATGGGTTGGTGGTGATTTCTGTAGGTGACCATACCTTCGGGCTGCCGAGTCGCATCACGGCACGGGTATATATGGGGCGGGACAATGTGGTACAAATTGACCGCGAAAGTGAAATGACCGGCCCCATCCATGACAAAGGCGTTTTAACGCTGTTGGGCTATCTGGGGGGACGTTACGCCGAAGATTACCCCCTCACCTTAAGCGCGAGCATCGCCTTTGAGCAAAATTATGGCGGGGTAGAGGGCGACTCGGCTTCTAGCACCGAATTATATGCGTTGCTCTCTGCGCTCTCCCGTTTCCCGATTCGCCAAGATATTGCCGTGACGGGCAGTGTGAATCAACACGGGTATATTCAACCGATTGGTGGGGTTACCCAAAAAGTGACCGGCTTTTATAATACCTGCAAAGTCCATGGGTTGAGTGGTACACAAGGGGTCATTATCCCTTATGCCAATATCCCTGAACTGATGCTGAACGATGAAATCATTCAGGCGGTGGCAGACGGTCAGTTTCATGTGTATGCCATCAAAACCGTGGATGAAGGCATGGAACTGCTCACGGGCAAACCCGCCAGCGAAATTCATGAAACAGTGGACAAACGGCTACGCGAACTGGCGGAAAATCTGGCGCATTTTGAGGATACCGATAAAGACGAGGAAGAATCATCCGAAGAGGAATCGGCGGAGAAATCGGAATAGCTGTCACCAGATTAACAACCAAAGAGGGGGGAACTACGCATCGGTTGCCATTCAAAATCATGCAAGAGCGCTTTTAATACGCTTTCTGACCGATGTAACCCGTGATAATGGGTTGTTTTAGCTAACCAATGCGATTCGTGACGAATGCGGGGGTGATGTCTGTCAAATTCCCAAGGATGAAAATAAACAATTGCGGGCTGTCCCTGTTTGTTTAGATGTTGAATGGCATGTTTCAGGAGAGGGTAAGGCCAGAATCGGGCATAAAATCCTCCACTAAATGGCACATTTACCCGTCCAAGAACCAGTGTCGAAGGTGGAAATTCCCATAATGCCCCTATCTGATGCGGAAAACGATGTGCTTGGGGAATTCCATAGCGATAATTTTTAACGGGAAAAATACTAGAATCGTAGCGAATCCCGGCTTCCTCCAGTATCTCCAGCGCCCAGAGAGAAGCCTGTGTGATTGAGAAAAAAGCAGCCCGATGCCCCAAAATGGCTTTGCCGCTTAATTCCCGCAGCACTTCGATTGAATGACATAATTCTCTACGAAATCGGGCTGGCGTTTGCCGATATACAGGCGTATGACTCCAACCATGTGTACCGATCTCATGGTGGCTTAAAAGCTGCACGATCTCAGGGTATTCTTCCGCAAGTTTGCCCAGCACAAAAAAAGTGGCGTGGGTCTCTCCTAATAATTCCAAAATCCGGTTGAGACCCACCGTCAGCCGATTTTCATAGTGGGGCCACTTTGCCATTGGAATTTCAAACCCGTGAAACCAGTCCTCTACGTCAAACGTCAGGATATTTTTAATCCCCATGTGTAAACCTCATCTATTTTTTGCACCATCCGGTCAAGGGTGAACTGCTGCGCCCACTGTATAGATTCAGAGGATATTCGTTGATGAAGGGTGTCATCGTGTAGCAGTCGGTTGACGGCGTGCGCCAACGCAGCAGCGTCCCGCACCGGCACCTGCAAACCAGCCCGATTCACCCAGCGCACCCCCGCTAAATTGCTGCTCACTACGGGCAGCCCGCAGGCCATCGCTTTGAGTTGAGAGAGGCCAAATGCCTCCGCCCGTTCAGTGGAAGGAAACACAAACACACGACTTGTCTGCATTTTTTGAATAAGCGCTTCTTCGGAAATACTTCCCCGGAAACACACGTTTGAACTGGCAGCTTGCGGGCGTGATTTACCCTGCCCGACAAGATCAACAGGGGCATGAATCATCGGCGCGGCAGCCATCAAAACATCCAACCCTTTGTAATAAGTGAATCGTCCTGCCCAAAGCACGTTTGATGAGGGTTTTGCATCGGGAGAAGGAAAATATCGGGTCAAATCAATGCCGTAGGGAACAATATGTACTTTAGCGGCAACATTCTGCAAAAAGAGGGAAGTCTCCGCGTAATCCTGTGAGGAAACACAGATGGCATTCGCCCGGCGTAAAAGATGACGGTGGAGAGGAAGATGAAAAGGCAGCGCCCAACGCGGACGCACATATTCATTGTGCAGCGAAACAACCAGCTTATATCCCGCAGTCACTGCCACCGCCCATTCCCCAAATGGACAGGGCAGATGCAAATGCACAATCTCCGGTTTCAACTTTTGAATCCACAGAGGCCACGACGGGCAAAAGGGCATATAAACCCGTCCGACAGATGCCGCGTAGATAATCCGCACACCCTTTATAACTTCGTCGCGGGTTGCAGGGGAATCATGAGCGGTCAACACCATCACTTCATGCCCGTTGTCTGCTTGGGAAAAGACGAGTGTTCGTAAAACATCTTCGATTCCGCCGCGAGGCCAGAAATCATGATAAATGTGCAAGATTCTCATGACATTTATTCTATGAAGGACAGAGCAGCAAACCACGAAATGGTCAGGTAAGCGGTGTCAAAGCGCGTTACAATTAAACACAAATAGAAAAGGATGTTGACATGATTCTCGCGGGTGATGTGGGTGGTACAAAAACCCGATTGGCAATTTATGATGGGACAACCACGCCACAGGTCGAAAAAGTTTTTGTGAGCGACGATTATCCTCATCTTGAAGATATTATTCAGACTTTTATGCTGGAAACGGGTGTAAAAACCTTAGAAAAAGTTGTGGTGGGGGTGCCGGGGCCAGTGAATGATGGCGAAGCACGGATTACCAACCTGCCGTGGTTCATTAATGAGCAAAAAGTCGGTCAAAAATTGCAGGTCGAAGCGGTCAAGCTGTTGAATGATTTAGAAGCAACAGCCTATGGTCTGCCCCATCTGTCGGCGGATGACTTATTCGCGCTGAATGACCAAGCGCCCGATTTGGACAGCAACAAGGTGGTCATCGCCCCCGGCACCGGCTTGGGGGAAGCAGTTTTGTTCGCCCACAACGGAAAGTATATTGCCAGCGCCAGCGAAGGCGGACATACTGATTTTGCCCCGCATAATCTTTTTTTGCTGGAACTGCTGCGTTACATGATGGGCAAATTTGAACATGTCAGTTATGAACGGGTGTGTTCGGGCATCGGCATCCCCCACATTTATGATTTTCTCCGCACCCAGTCGCACATGCGCTACAACCATGATGTCGCCCAAAAATTAGACATCGCTGAAGACCGCACCCCGATTATTGTGCAATCGGCCTTGAAAATGGAATGTGAAATTTGTGTGGAAGCGCTCAATGTGTTTGTCTCCATTCTGGGGGCTGAAGCGGGCAACATGGCTTTGAATCTGCTGGCACGCGGGGGTGTTTATCTGGGGGGTGGGATTCCGCCACGGATTGTCGAAAAACTCAAAGATGGCACGTTCATGGCGGCCTTTGTCAACAAAGGGCGTTTTAGCGAAATGCTCTCCAAGATTCCGGTGTATGTTATTCTGAATGATAAAACGGCCCTGTTTGGCGCAGCCTGTTATGCGTTGGATATGTAGGAGTACATTGCATGGATAGCGTTACCCTTTCAGCAGTTATCGGAGAAGACCGCCGATTAATCATTGATTTACCCCCCGATACACCCACGGGCGAAGTTGAATTAACCATTCGTGCATCCCAAAAATCGATTGATAAACTATCTAATCCAGCAACCGAAACTGCACGCGCAAAGTTTATTGCTGTGGGCGCATTAAGTACCGCCCATCAAGCGCCTGTTGGATTTGTTCCGCTTACACTGATAGACAGAATGAGTATTGGCAAATTGCCCGCTCATGCACGCCCATCTAAGGAACTCATTGACGAAGATAGAGGCGAATTTTGAGTAATTTCTTCGTGGATACCAGTGCGCTTGCCAAACGTTAGTACGCA
Source organism: uncultured Anaerolineae bacterium (assembly GCA_964639245.1). GTDB lineage: Bacteria > Chloroflexota > Anaerolineae > Aggregatilineales > J027 > SB15. The sequence goes on along the minus strand of CAZXCU010000001.1, from coordinate 959,974 downwards.
TATTGACCATAGCACCAATGTTTCCACAGGATACGGGTTTGCCAATCATTTTTAGGTTGGTTGGGGGCATAGGACGAACGCCAGATAAAATGAATTTCCAGCGTTGCCAGTCGTTCCCCTTCTGGCAATGCTTGGTCGGTATTATAGACACGGCAATAATACCCGCCCCATGCCTTTAACAGCGCAACAAGGGCGGAGTTATTGAGATTTTCCTCATATTTTTTCCAGCGCATCCCCGGCCCAAAATACCAGCGCTTCATTTTGTTATTCAAAGGCGCTTCTGTCAGCAAATCGTAGCGCGTGCCATCCTCAAACACACCGGGAATCTGCACCCAACCATCCACCGTCGATGGATAGGGCGAAAACATATTCCACGACTGCCACAAGCCCGTATACTGCACAATGGCCTGTGGCACACCCTGTAATTCAGCCATCAAGGGTTGATTGTTTTTGTGTACTGACGTGAGATTCCAGCGAATCACCAGCAGCATTAACCCGCCCAACAACAGCACCAGCAGCGTTTTAGAGACAATCTCCCAGCGCAGCCGATAAGCCGGCGGGATTTCACCCACTTCCTGATGAAATTTGACGGGCGTCGGCGCAGACGGTGCAAAATGGACAAAGAGATTCCAGAGACAGGTTTGTACCCATTTGAATTTTAGCACCCCACTCCAGAGACGGCTCAAGGGCAGATGGGCAGCCATTTCACGCCACGCATTTTCCCCTTGATAGGTGTGCTTCTGGGCATCGGCAAACCACCATTTTTCCGTTTTGACTTCGGTCACAAATTCGATTTCGGCGGGTTTTGTCACCGCCAGCAGCAGCCAGAGAGGACTGTTGTTTTTAGGCAAGGGCATCAACAACTGTTGGCGCGGCAGGCGTAATTGCTGGTCAATTTTTTCAATCCATTCGGGCATAAAAAAGACAAGATAGGTCGCGGGCATGAGCATCGAAAAATTCGGAACAGACATCAACACCCCGATGCCGAAATGCAGCAAAAAGCCCAAAGTCAGCCCTAAAATACGCAGATAGGGTTGGAAGATGGGGATAAAAACAAAAACAAAAAATACCCCTTCAATCCCCAGCGCACCATAGGACATGAGCCGCAAAAGTTCAAAAGGAAAATTCGCCAGCACCCAATCGCCGGTTGGCAGAGTCAGGGATTGCAACTGCAACGCATAAAACAGCGCTTCGCCCTCTTTCCATGCGTTGCCGGGTAGTTTCAAAATAAAAGTGAATAAATAAATCAGGCCAATCTGAAGTTGGAGCATCCGCACCGGAAAGGCAAATACGCGCCGGGGTTGCTCCGGGACACGTAAATCAGCCGGATTCTGGCTGCGGCAGTAGCGTTTCCAGCGTGTTCGCACCGCATCCACCGAATAATATTGGGCAAGTGGGATGAACATGCACCAGAAAGCCGTGACCCGCATCACATTATCCGAACCATCAACCACATATAAATTCCGTTCGTGGATGGACAGCAAAAAAATAAAATTCAAAATGCTCATCGTGCGCGTGCGGTAGCCAATCAGGAACCCCACCAGCACCACCGCCCACACCATAAAAAATCCCTGTGCCATGAACGGCGCGGCAATTGCATCCATCAGCGAAAAGCGGTTTTCACGGAGAAGTCCCTCGAACATCGTGCTACGTGGACTAATGCCTTGATCGCTGTAAAACCAGTAAGCATTGGGGAGTTGATAGAGCGCCACTTTGAGCAGCAGTAGCGCAAACACGATGCGAAAGACACTCAAGGGGCGGCTATCCACTTGCCCAAACCAGTAACGCGGGAGCAAAAAATTATAACGTTCGGAAAACCGCATCACACATTTCACCCAATTTTGGCAAGAGTTTACCACTTTCGGCGTGCAAGGGGGTTTTAAAGGATGAGATTGTGAGGTGCGACAATGGAAAGTTTAATCATTTTATTGATTGCCTTTGTGGCGTTGGCAGCGTTTTCGTTTCATAACCCACCCCAACCGTAGCAACCCTGCGTGAGAGTTTGCGTATACATGAATAGAAACAACAATCAACAGGAGTGCTACATCATGGCAAAGCAAGAAAAATACAGTCTCGGGCAAATCGCCGTTTTCGCGGTGCTGGCGCTGGTCGCCCTATTTTTGACCGTGACCATTATCCTACCGCTTGTGAAGGCGATTGTGTCTTTGTTAGTGACCATTCTGGTACTGGGTGGGGCAATCTGGTTCGCGTATTGGGTTTTTCAAAAACTCAATGACAGTGGCAACTAAACATCCCCCCATAGCCTATCATTAACGGGCAGGCCAACCCCGACCTGCCCGATTTTTTCCCCATGCGATTATTCAAACCAGAGCCGAGTCGTCCTCCTCGTTTTCAATCACAATGAGCGGCAGTTTTTCCTGTGTGGTGCGTTCGGCGTGCCACTTGGCGATGAAGGCTTTGGCAGCTTCGAGCGATTTCACCACGTTCACACGCGGGTCATTTTCCTGCTTGGCAAGTTTGACCGAAGCCCAGACCATCGCTTCTTGATAGGGCGATTTCACCACCATGGCGGCGGGAATATTGATAATGACCCGATTCATCTCGCGGCGGAATTTGCGTCCCTTGCGCTGGGCAACCGGCAAATTGGGCGGGGCAAAATCCTGCACCTGGCTAAAATCAAAAATACCACCTTTGATTCTGCCCTGTGCAAGTGCCTCCGGCGGGGCATTTTGCAGCGATTCGCGCAGCCATGTATAAACGGCTTCGGTGGCCTCTGGTGTGAGCGTGCCTTTGTACGTAATATAGGCGATGCCTTCATCAAAATTGAAATGCGCGTCGTAATTGTCGCCTTTCAAGGGGTCAGCCATTGGAATTTTCCTAAATAATTTTTAAAAGACGTTTTACTAAACTTACCACAGCATCATTCTTCATTCAGTTAGGATGTACTAACCATGTCTGATTTTTACGCCGTATTGCATCACATTCTGGGACAAGCCCTCGCTGCTGCCCAGTATGAACTTGAAAACAATCCCATGCAGCAGGCGCGGGGGTTGTATCGCTATGGCAAAAAACGCAATGACCATGAATACGTCTTTATCGAATTTCAAACCCTGTACCATTCCCAGAGCGAACTTTCCCGATTTCGGATCACACTCCTCAAAAACAGCCAACCCGCCGCCCGTGCTGCGACCCCGCAGGCGGTTGAAAAATCGCTCTCAGAGGTCATCTGGCAAGATTTCGGGGCGCGGGTGCTGCCGGATGCAGATTACTGGTGGTTGTACAAACATCCCCGCGATTTAGCGCCGGAGATGTACGAAGCGGGCAAGTTGCTGTTTGCCTATGGGGTGCCGTGGTTGGAAGGAACCATTGAAGGCTGATTTTTTGATGTGGGCAGAGAAAACCCTTATCAAATATGGCCTAACATCCAACTGAGGTAGCGATACACAAAAAATAAGTAGACGGCATAAATAATCAGGGCAAGCCATAATAACCTGTGAGTATAGGCAAAAGGAAAAGTCAGCAAACCACCGCCGACCATTGCGACTATGATGAGGATATAGACAATTTTATGGGTCGGGATTCCAACGATGCTGCCGCCTTTCGCGGCGATGTCCAAATCATCTCTATCTATCTTAAACAGGAATTTGTCGTCCGATTTACGGAAAACACGAATACACATATCGCCACAATCGCGTCGAAATTTGTAAGGGCTGTTAGGTATATCAGCGCGTGAACGTAAGTAACCTACTGACTGAACAGACTGATACTCACCTTTGAGGTGACTCAAATCTGTGCCATCAGAATTAATCGTAAAATCATATCGTATATAGTCTGAGCCATTGAAATTAATAGCCGTAACAAGAAATTTATCTTCTCTCCATTCTATATTTCTAAATTCTACCCACTTTTTTGTATTACCATTACCCCAATAACCAAAATAATAAAAGGAGGCAAAGAATCCCAACCCGATGAGGATCACGCCTAACTGAGCTAATAAAGACTTGTACACTTCACCCTTCCCGCAAATTTTCAAATTCTGCTAGTGTGTTACTCACGGGTAGTTCATATTTTACTCTTACTATTATAGGCAATTTATAGGAGAGAAACGCATGGAACTTAGCCGTCGTCGCAACGACCCGGATATTTTGAAGCAGGTCGCGTGGCTTGTCTTCTGGATTGGCCTGTGTTTTGCTACCGCGTTCATCGGAGGGCTGTTCACCGATACAGGTTCAGGTAGCTGGTATAACCAACTCGATAAACCCTCATGGAATCCGCCGCGCTGGGTGTTTGGTCCCGTATGGACAACCCTTTACACTTTAATGGGGATTGCCGCGTGGTTGGTGTGGAAAGAAGCAGGAAGTTTTGCCCGTGCCAAAACACCGCTGATTTTGTTTGTGGTGCAGCTGACCCTGAATATGTTCTGGTCAATCATTTTTTTCGGATTGGAAAATCCGGGGTTGGCATTGATTGAAATTGGCGTGTTGTGGGTGGCAATTGCAGCGACCATTGCGGCGTTCAATCCATTTTCGCGCACAGCATCGGTGCTACTTGTGCCTTATCTAGCATGGGTGACATTCGCAGCAGCCCTGAATTTTGCTGTCTGGTGGATGAATTAAATCTCTCAGGCGGGAATCGTTCGCTAAACGCATTTGTTCCCGCCCCTATCCAATTTTTTACCGTGTAGCGACCTCTACGACAATCCCCAGAATGAGCAGCGCATAATAGGCCAAGATACCAATCACAAAAAAGCGGGTCAACCAATTTTGGCGGGTAATCGCATAGGGCAGCGTGAAGGCAGGGGCAATTACCAGTGTCACCACCAGAATCGTCAGCGCGGCGGGCAAGGACAATCCAAGCGCAAAGTTTTCTAAGGCTTTGATTTCACGAATTTCTACGCTAGATTCAAGTTCTCCACTGCTAGCCTGCCTGATTTCCAGTTGATGGCGTTCACACGGGAAAATATCTAAATTACTTTCGTCAACGTCGTTTGCATCCGCGCAACCAACTTTGGCGCTCATTTCACGATCAGGTGATAGCACCCCTGCTTGGTATTCGGGTGCAGCGCCTACCCGTTCAATCTCTCCGCCATTAATCGCCACACGGTACACACCTTCTGTATTATAAAATGTCAAAGCCGTAGAATTTTCCCATGCGAGTTTTTCCATGCCGGATTGATAGGCTGAAACGACCTGCTGCGCTTGCCCCGATTCTACCTCCACCACCCAGAGATTATTCGCTTGGCGGAATAGAATCCGTGTGTCATCCGGCGACCACTGCGGATTGCTAAAAGCAGCTTCGGGGGCGCGGTAAAGTTCCGTCTGATTTTCCCCTTCGACCAGCAAAATTCGCATTTCCTTGTCGAGATTAGAGAGAATCGCCAAACGTGACCCATCCGACGACCAGCCCACCCCCGCCGCGTTGCCATCCATTTTGAGGGTTTGCAGCACCTTGCCTTCGGTATCATACACACGGACTTCTTTGCCGATGCCCTCGACCACCGCCAAACGTTCCCCATCCGGCGACCATGCGTAAGTGCGGACAGATGTTCCAAAGGGGGTAATTGCCCGCAAATTTTCGCCATCTGCATCGACCACATACAGGGTATAGAAAAAATCACTGGTGGTGTTGTCGTGTAAATCCGCCGCAAACGCGATTTTGTCCCCCTGTGGCGACCATGTGATGTCCTTAAAACTGACCCGATTGAACAATTGGCTGCTCAAGGCCGGCATCATCGCCATGAGACTGATGCAGCCGAACACCGAGAAGATGATTCCAAGCGTAAAAAGAAGTTTCCGACGCGATAATGACATGATTTGCCCTCCATCTATTGAGCAGGAACGTGAGGGTACACCATTTTGTTCCTTCTCTATTCTAGGACTTTTGGCGGAAATTAAAGAAGCGGTTAGTTGGGGGCATCTTGAATCACAACCGGATCGCCCACCGAGACTTGAAACCGCGCTTCTGCCGTGACCGTGTTGCCCACCGTATGGGTAATGATGATGAAATTTTCGCGCAGGAACAACAAAATATCATCTTCGGGCGCGGCGGTGCTGAGGGTTTCATCGTCCACCACCCTAGCACGATAGGCAATGCCGTTAATTTGCACATCCACATATTCCCCCACTAGCACACTCAAAAAACTGAGTTCATAGGGGGACACATCCAGATAAAAAAAGCCTGTGGGGTCAATTTCGGACACGACCTTCACAACGACTTCTTCCCGCACAATCGTTTCAATCGCTTTGGCTTTGCGAATCCAGACCCGCGAACCAAGTTCCGCATTGAAAATTTCGGCAATGCTGCGTCCATCATTCATGGTGTAAATCAGGGAGAGACCGTTTTCCTGCGTAAGCAAAATGTAATTGGAGGACAATCCGACAGAGGTCTGGGCTTTTTCGTACATGGCTGCATCCATCACCAGCGCAGCCCGTCCCACCCCATTGATGATGAGGTTCACATACCCGCCGGGGGCAACAGCAATGTCTTCTAAATAGGCGGCACCAATATCAGTGAAAATTTGCTGGCCTTCCAAAGCAGTGATACCCCCCGCCGAAACTTCCTCATAGGCGAAGCCGTTGAAAGAAAGCGTCAGGCTTGACCCGCCAACAATGCCAAGTTGAGTCGGCGCGTCCGGGGTGGAGGGGTGCGGGGCAAGGTGGACAAAATCGCCTTCGTTCGCAGTAGAACGGGCATAAAAATAATAATCGGCGTAGGGCGCGGTAAAATAATCGGCTGCGTCAATCATCAAAAAAGTCCGTGTAACCGCGTTAAATGCAAACATGCCGCCAATGCCGGGAAACAAGCCTAAATTTTCCGCTTCTATCCGGCTCAAGGAGGTCAGGTAGTCTTTTTCGGGTTGCTGGGTAGTAATGGTGATCGTTTGTTCGCGGGGCTGTGGCACAGGCGGCGGCGCGATGGATTCAACCCGCACCGAATCGCCTACGTCCGCGTTAAAGGTTCGCATGGGGTTGTTGGCATCCGTCAAATGGCGGAGGGCGCTTCCGCCATTCGCCACTAGCAGCACCAGCGGATTTCCGTCATTATCAGGGTTAAATCCGGTCAGGCGAATGTCATTGAGCAGGTTATCCGTCGCTTTTTCGGCTTCCAGCAGATAGGCTTCGCGGGTTGTGCCATCAATGGTGATACTGAGCAGCCCACCGGAAAGCGGAATCTGGTTATAGCGTAAATCGCTGGTCGTCAGGCTTAACACCATCGCGTTGTTGGTGGCGTTATAGGAGAGGACTTCGCCGCGTGCGGTGGTCTGCGCTGCCGCACCCTGTATGATGCTGCCCAAGAGCAGCAGGAACAACAAGAATCGACCCATGCGTTTTTTCCAATCTTCCTTGGTGCGGTCATTGTAGCGGAGAGGTGCAAAAACTTCTAAAAAATTCCCGCAGAATGGGTGCAAGAAACGGGAACATGGTGTACAAACAAAAGAAAAATGAGTCACGGATACGAGAAAATGCGTAAATTTTTTCTTCTTCTCCTGTTCATCCTGCTAGTGAGCATCCCCTATTCGGTGAGCGCACGGCAGGTGGATTCTGCCCCGATTGCCTACGGGCAAACCGTCACGGGACAGTCAGCCGCCACCAACAAAAGTGAGTGGTATTTTTATAGCTTTAGTGGCAATGCGGGGGATGCGATTGTGGTAAGCGCATCCAGCCCCGGCGATTCGATTTTACAGTTGGGAGATGCCAACGCGAATTTGCTGGTGGAACACGACGACATTAGCACCAGCAATTTAGATTCGCTGATTGAATATACCCTCCCCGCCAACGGCAGTTATCTTGTTGCCGTTTCGACCTATTCCCCCGCCGACTATACCCTGACCCTGACTGGCCCTGCCGGAACCACCAGCACAGGCGGAAATTTACAGGCGGGTACTGGCACGCCGGACAACCCCATTCAAATCAGTTATGGGCAGGTGGCAAGCGGGCAAACCATCGACATCAATACCTATACGTTTTACAGCTTTCAAGGGAATGAAGGCGACCAGATTGTGGCGGAAACCAGCAGCGCAAGCGGTGTGGATACCTACCTGCAATTTGGCGATGCCAATGCCTCCCTGCTGGCGGAAAATGACGATATTGACGCGGCAAACAACAATTTGAATGCCCGTGTTGAATATACCCTCCCCACTTCTGGCACATATTTACTCGCAGTGGCGGGCTATACCGCAGGCGATTTTCAAATCACGGTGAATCTGGCGGGCGGCACGACCAGCACTCCGACAGATACAAGCCAACAAACGGAAATTGATAGCACACCCGTCGCTTTTAACACCCCCGTCACCGGGACAGCAACCGTGTTCACTGAACCGGTTATTTATGATTTTCAGGGCAGCGCCGGGGACGCGATTCAAATTCTGGTGGAAAGCGCCCAAGTTGATACCTATGCGTCGCTGTTTGACGCGGCGGGTAATCTCCTTGCGGAAAATGACGATATTTCCGCCGATAATTTGAACTCTCTGATTGACACCACCCTGCCCGCCAACGGTCAATATTTTGTGGCGGTCACAGCTTACCGTCCGGGCGAATATACCCTCACGGTGACACAGGGCATCGTGGATGATGGTGGGGATACGACGCTGGTTTCCAACGAAGACCCGGTTGGCGATGTGACGACAGGTTCACTGGATAACACCACCTACGCGCTGGAATATCCCCTGCCCGCCGTTGCTAAAGGGGCGACAATCACGCTGGATTTACGCGCCATTAGCGGCGATTTGGATGCCTACCTCGCGCTGTTCTATGGCGATACCCTCGTTGCAGAAAATGATGACCGCGAACAGGGCATCACCGACTCGTTGATTGAATATCCCAACGCACAACCCGGCGATTACACCGTCCTCGTGACCCGTTACGGGTTTGAAACGGGCAAAACCAGCGGCACCTTTGAATTGTCGGTGAGTATCAGCGGGGGTGGCATTGCCCTCCCGAATAATAATGCGGGTGCAACCAATATCCCTGATCCCAGCGCAAGCGGCTATCCCACCATGACCGCCATGGCAAAAGCGGATTGGACGATTCTGGCCTATCTGGGGGCGGATAATAACCTTGAACAGGGGTTGCTAAACGACCTGAACGAATTTGAACTGGCAGGCGGCAGCACCGAAAATGTGCGAATCATCGTCTTTATGGATCGTTCGGATGAATATGACGATACCAACGGCGACTGGACAGGCACACGCATTTTTGAAGTTACCCCGGACACCTCCAAAGACAATGACGGATTTAACACCCCGACCATTGACACGGTTGAAATGGTGGATCTGGGCGAACTCGACTCCGGTTACGGCGATAATCTGACGCAGTTCCTCATCTGGGGGATGCAAACCTATCCGGCTGACCATTATTCGGTGGTGCTGAACAATCACGGCGGGGCATGGACAGGCATTGTCACGGACGATACTTCGTACAGCATTTTGAACATCCCCACCCTGCAAAATTCATTCCGCACCGCGTTACAGGCCACAGGCGTGCCTAAATTTGACCTGCTGATTAACGATGCCTGTTTGATGAGCAGCGTGGAATATTACGCGGCGATGGCAGAATTTTTTGATTTTGTCGTCAGTTCGCCCGAAATCACCCTCAATCCCAGCTTTGATATGGAAGTGCTGACCAACACCCTCAACAGCAACCCCAACATTGACATGGCGCAATTGGGGCAGTTGTTGGTGGATAAATACATGGCGGATATGGAAGAAGTCTCGCCCGATTTGCTGCCGGTGCTTGGCGCGGCTGTGACCGATTTACGCCAATTTGATACGGTGTTGCAAGCGGTTAACAACTTCACCAGCGTCATCGCCCAAAATCCTGATGCGTATGGGTCACTGTTGGGGCAAGCCCGTTCCAATACCTATGTCTACTCCTTCTTCCTGCCAGAAGATCAATTTGGCCCCGCCACGAATATGGATCTGGGGGATTTCATGAATGAAGTCCTCAAAATCTCGCGTGACCAAGCCCTGACCGATGCGTCACAAGGGGTAATAGATGCGCTCTCCGGGGCGTTGATGTACAGCACATCCGGGACACACCTCAAAAATTACACGTCCTACTACAATGTGTATTTCCCGGCACGCAGTACCGATTTCACTTTTGACTATTTTGACCAGAGTCCGCTGCTCAGTTGGGCAGAAATGCTGCGGAATTATTACGGCGTGGTCAACCCGCGTGCCTCATCCATTGCACCGCCTGCGGGCGCAACCCCTGCCCCGGTCATGTCGAATACCAATGCGCCAAGTGTCATTCCGCAAGTGGCCGTGACGAATGTGTATCCGAGCGTGACCAGCTACACCCAACCGACGATTGTGGCGATGGAAGTCGTCGGGCGGAACATCGCACAGGTGAAATTCACGGTTGATCTTGTGCAGGACAACGGCGAAATGATCCGTCTGGATGAATCCAATGTGGTCATCGAAAAAGTCATTGATGGCGTGGTAGATTACGTCAATGAATGGGAATCCGGTGTGAATGAAATCAACTTCACATGGGAAGTCACGCTGGCGATGCTCACCGACGGCACAACAACGAATTTTGAACCCGTGCAATTCGCAGTAGATAGCACAGCTTCACTCGGTGGTCGTTATCAGTACCCCGGCAGCGATTCATGGCAGGATGTGACCATCATTTTTGACGATAACGGAGTCGCTGCCCAGATGATTGCCCGTGACACTGGCGGCGGCAGCGCCCTTGCGGATATTAAACCGGAAGCCGGCGGGTTGTTCCAGGTGTACCAGTCCAAAGTTTCCCCCGATGGGCGCGTGATTGTCGAACCCGGCAACACCTATACATGGGTAGAAGGCGGCGTGAGCTATTTTGATGCCCCCGCCCCCAGTGGCAGCTATAAACTCGGCTTTCTGGTTGAGGCGTTCGGCGGGTTGACCGGATTTGACTCCACTGATGTCACCGTAGACAACACCAATGTTGACCAGACCCTGCGCGGCTATCTGGATTACGATTGGGGCTTCCAACTGCTCCACCCCGCCGATTGGTTTGATGTGTCGTACTTCCCGGACAGCGATTGGCTGCAAACCAGCACCTTGGACAGCACCCAATATATGTTCGTTTACCCCGATTACGAAGCAACCAGCGCCGATTTGGAAGCCATCTTGAACCGCACAGCCACCAAATACAACATGACCCTCGATGGCACGCCCTTTGTCCCCATCACGGTGGGTGGACTGCCTGCATTGGAATTTACCTATACCTATTTCATCGATAGCACACCCTATGTAGGCAAAGCCTTTGCGGTTTACATTGAAAATCTGGAACTCGGCTTGGTCTTTGCAGCGGAATCGCAAGAAGGCTTGGACAACGAGTATCTCTATACGCTGCTCCTAGAAACCACCTTCTTTGATGTTACAGCGGTTCGTGCAGAGGACAAAGGTTTCTGGGTGCGCGAAAATTACGGCGATAACATCAACTTCTCCGCACCAAAGGATTGGATTTACACCGAAGGCGATCCTTGGAATTTCTACTCGCCAGACGAATTTAACGCGGATGGCGTGGTTTACCGGGCGGCGGCCTATACCGCGATTGACAGCACCGATGCCAACGCAACCCTTGAACAACTCATGGCCGAATCGGTCATTCCCTATTCGCCGGACTATCAAGAACTCGGACGCGAAACCTACTATGGCGAAAGTTATACATGGGAAACGATTCTCTACCGCTATAACGGGGATGTTGGCCCGGTGTTGGGTCGGATGAACGTGATGCTGTATGAGGGGGTGGCCTATGCGCTGTGGTTTGAAGCACCGGAGGCGGAAGCAGAACAACTGACCCGTCAAGTTTTTGACGTAATGTTGGACGGTTTTGAGATTGAGATTTCGGACTCCCCCGCCGAATAATCAATCTCTCAAAAACTGTACAGGAGGAGGCGTGTTGGCCTCCTCTTTTTTGTCTCTATAGGGGGAGGAAATTTGAAACGGAAATTGTATGTACATGCCTAGGCGGGTCACACACCGCGCCCGTACATAAAAAATCGGGGCGAATTGTTAAATGCCTTTTTACCAATCCTCAGCGACAGGTTCGGGTTCAAGGATAATCCGCACCGAACGGTCATAGGTCAGATAATTCCACACCCAATTGACAAACACATTCAGCCGATTACGAAAGCCCATCAGCGTGACAATGTGCAATCCTAGCCACACCGCCCACGCCAGATACCCCGTCAGCCGAATTTTATAAAACAGCCATGCTACTGCCCGTCGCCGTCCGATGGTCGCCATGATGCCCCGGTCAATGTATTTGAAATGTTTGGGTTGTTCGCCGTTGATGTCCCGCAGAATGTTTTCCGCCGCCAACATCCCCTGCTGTTTGGCAACCGGAATCACCATCGCATAAGGCTGATTTTTCGGGTCAAGCAAGTGGGCAATATCGCCCACCGCGTAAATCCGTTCCAGCCCTTGCACCTGCGTCGTTGGTTCAATCGGAATCGTGCCGTTTTTCTGCAACTCCACCCCCAACATCCGCGCAACCGGCGAGGCTTTGACCCCGGCAGCCCAGACCAGCGTATGCGTTTGAATCACCCGCCCATCTTTAAGGGTGAGATGGTCGCTGGCGACCTCCTGCACGGGATTGTTCAAAATGACCTCCACCCCCAAAGATTCAAGTTGTTTTTTGGCGGAGTCGCGCAGCCCTTCGGGATAGGGAGTCAGCAGGTGGGGCAGCGCCTCGACCAGAATCACCCGCGCTTTTAAATCAGGATAGGCAGAAAATTCGTTTTTCAAAACGTGGTTGTACAGTTCATACACCGCGCCTGCCGTTTCTAATCCAGTCGGGCCACCCCCCACCACGACAATCGTCGAAAGCGATTTCTGCTCATCCACATTATTTTCTGACCATGCGGCGCGTTCCAAGCATTTCAGCACATGATTCCGTAGCTGCACGGCATCATCCAACGTGCGAAGCTCAAAAGCATGGTCGCGGAAATGGGCATTACCAAAATAGGTCGGTACACTGCCCGTTGCCACAATTAAATAATCGTAGGATTCCTCGCGTTCGTGGCTGTTGCTTTTGAGGGTCACCTGGCGCTTGTTCGGGTCAATTGCGGTGATTTCCGCCAGCAGAAAGTGAATATTTTTTTTGTCACGGAAAATACCCCGCACCGGATAGGCAATTTCACTGGGGTCAAGCGCACAGGTCGCCACTTGATACAGCAAGGGAGTAAAGGTGTGAAAGTTATTGCGGTCTACGATGAGAACATCCACAGGTTGATTCGCCAATTTCCATGCGGCAAAGAGACCGCCAAACCCTGCACCAAGAATGAGAACTTTCGGACGTTGCGCCATGTTGCTTGTTCCTTTTTTCACAATCTCTTTGAGTGTATGGAAAAATGCCCCCCAGAGTCAATCCGCCAAAAGTTGGAGACGGGAGACTCGGACTCCGCTATACTCCGAGAATCAGTATAGCGGATGTGGCTTCTGGGGTGTCAGAAACAGACGGTACGCCGTCTGTCACCTACCCGGCGAAAGAATTTACCGGACAAAGCACGAAGAAAATGCCAGTAAAACAAAAATGGGCAAGCGCTTTGCCTGCCCATTTAGAAAACATGGTCGGATAAGGGGTCAAAACCCCTCGTTACAGAAAAAGAGGCTTACCCGCCGGAGGATTCAGGAGTCGCTTCAACACCCATTTCCAACATTTCGCCCGTCACCGGGTCAACACCGGTTTCGAGTTCGCCAGCCGCCAACATTTCTTGGACAGCCGCCGCCGCTTCGTACACGGCATCATCAATATCGGCATCGTGTTTTTCAGCGAAGGTGATACCACCATTGGCAACATCCAAAACGTAGATGCTACCACCGGGGAAGCTATCCATTTCGCCGTTGACCAACGCGGCAATCATATCGTAGACACCCACGTCAACCCGTTTGAGAGCGCTGGTGATGATATATTCGGCACCGGGGGTTTCGCCTTCACCGAAGGTGGTGAAATATTCATCTTGGTCAACGCCAATCACGTAAACTCCCTGACCCGCCGCAGCAAGAATACCGCCGGAACCAGTCTGACCACCTGCACCGAAGATGACATCTGCGCCTTCACCGATGAACTGTTCAGCGGCGGAAGCACCACGGTCAGGGGCGACAAAATCGTCAATGTACACGCCGAGTTTTTCGATGGTTTCACCAGATTCGGCTTCACCGTAAGCCACACCCATTTCAAAGCCATTGCGGAATTTAACCACAGGCGGAATATCCAGCCCGTACACACCCGCCACCACATTGGATTCGGTCACGAGGGAGGCAATGTAACCGACCAAAAAGCCCGCTTGGTCTTCACGGAATTGGATACCCACGTAGTTGGTGGGGCCATCCGCCAAAAACTGGTCAACGCCGATGAAATAGGTTTCGGGGTTGGCTTCCGCAGCTACCTTGGTGGCATCTGCCAAGAGGAAGCCGACAGTCACAATAATATCGTAGCCTTCTTGCAAACAAGTATCAATATTGTTGGCATAGTCGGTCTGGGCGGTGGTTTCAATGTAGGTGGTATCGAGTTCGAGGTCATCCGCAGCCGCTTCCATGCCTTCGTAAGCGTACTGGTTGAATGTCCCGTCGTTAATACGGCCTACGTCAGTCACAAGGCAAACACTGGCAATTTCCATGTCTTGAGCAGAAACCGTGGGCAGCATTCCAACCAAAAGGACGGCGATGACTACCGCAAAAAAGAGTTTTTTGGTCATGGACGTTTCAATCTCCTTGAGATTAAATTTTTCTAAACGAAACGTCCATGATTGTACCCTGATTCCGAAATTGTGCCACAGCCAACGGCAAGCAAATTACGAATTCGTCTCGGTAGGACGGCGGCTGAGTGCAACTGCCCCGCCAATGATGACCAAAGCGACCACCGCCACAATCACAATCAGCAGCGTATTGTCACTTTCATCTTCATCCGTGTCTGCGTCTTCATCGGTGGTGGCGGATTCTTCGGGAACTTCTGTCGTAGCGGCGGAATCCGATGCTTCTTCAGTTGGTTCCACTTCTGTTGTGGCAGTATCCTCCGATGCTTCTTCGGTTGCTTCAACTTCCGCCGTTGCCTCTGGCGACTCCGTTGGATCTTGCGCCAAAGCCACGCCAGACATGCCGACTAAGAGGGTCAAAAGTCCGACAATCAAGACAAATTTTTTGCTCATTTTTTGTGTCTCCTTAACGAGGTATCGCCTCAAAATGAACGCAGCTACATTTTAGCGCATGAAAGTGTGTCGGGGGGTAAATGATTAGGCAGGATTCATTTTCAACCCCACCCTGACCCTCCCCAATGGCTTGGGGAGGGAATCAAAGGGGAGCGTATTGCAGATTACCCGCCGGAGGTTTCGGTGGCTTCCGGGGTGGCTTCGGCCCCCCCTTCGAGCAGTTCACCGGATACCGGGTCAACGCCGGTTTCGATTTCGCCAGCTGCCAGCATATCCCGAATTTCAGCGACCTGTGTATAAATTTCTTCGGGAATATCAGAGTCGTTCGGGCCAGCAAAGTCAATCCCACCGTTTTCCACGGTCAGGATGTAATTGTCTCCGCCCAAAAAGCCTTCGCCTTCCATAATTGCGGCGATCATGTCATACACGCCCACATCCACCCGTTTGAGGGCGCTGCTGATGAGAAATTCTGCGCCGGGGGTTTCGCCCGCGCCAAAGGTGGTGAAATATTCATCTTGGTCAACACCAATCACGTAGATGCCTTCTTGGGCAGCGGCAAGGATCGCGCCGGAACCCGTGGGGCCACCGCCGCCGAACAGCACATCCGCCCCTTCACCGACAAATTGCACCGCCGCCGAACCCCCTCTATCAGGGGCTTGGAAGTCGTCAATATACACACTCAAAATTTCGATTTCGGGGTTAATGTAGCGGATGCCTTGATCGTAGCCATTACGGAAGCGTACAATCGGCGGGATGTCCGGGCCGTAGACCGCCCCAATAATATTTGCTTCGGTGACGAGTGCCGCCAGCGCACCCACGATAAACCCGGCTTGGTCTTCCCGTGCTTGAATCCCGACCCAATTGCTGGGGGGTTCGGCTACCCCGCGTGCATCTTGGTCAATCCCGATGAAAAATTTATCGGGGTGTTCATTGGCAGCAGCAACGGTTGCATCGGTCAGCAAAAAGCCCACCGTAATGATAATATCGTAATCTTCCTGCAAGCAGTTGTTGATGTTGGATTCGTAGTCGGTCTGAGCCTGCGTTTCGATGAAAGTCGTGTCCAGCTCATAGTCTTCAGCCGCCTGTATCATCCCTTCGTAAGTCGTCTGGTTAAATGTGCCGTCGTTGATCCGACCAATATCGGTCACCAGACACACGCTGTCGACTTCACTTTGGGCAGCCGCAGGGGCAAAAGGCAACACCACCACGACCATGAGCAAAATTAAAAACAACCGTGTTTTCAAAGTCATCTCTCCTCAAATTAACAAACCCAATTGTAACTTGGATTGTCACAAGGTGTTAGAGGTGAGGTTTATTTCTACCGCGTAAAAAATTCAATACCTGCGGAATAATTTTCTCGTAAACCCCATACAAAGGGGGGTAGGGGATGTAATCCCACGCGCCGATATGCCGCACCACCTGACCCCCAAAGCCCTCTTTGAAGCGGAACACCCCCCACATCGAGTCCGAGTCGTTAAAAATATTCGGTGCGCCCCACCAATCGTACAGCGCGTAGCCCTGCGATTTTGCCCAGCGCAGCGCCGCCCATTGAAGGGCATAATTCGGTTGGGCATCCCGATGTGCATTGGAAGACATGCCGTAAAAATACCAGACCTTTGGCCCGAAGTGAAACAGAATCACCCCCGAAATCGGTTGGCCTTCCAGTTCGGCAATCAGCGCATGAGCCAAACCTGCCCGCCCGAACATGCCCCACGCCGTTTGATAGTAGTCAAGCGGACGGGTGGTAAATTCCTGTCGTTCACCGGTTGTCAGGTACAAATCATATAAAATTTGCATATCCGCACCGGTTAAGTCAGCCTCGCGCACCACCACCCCCGCTTTTTCTGCCTGACGGATTTTGCGGCGTGTGCTTTGATTCATCCCCGCTAACAATTCATCCTCGGTACCACGCAGGGGATGAATAAATGTATTGCGGAACTGGACTTGATCTGCCGAAAAACGCCAGCCGCGCTGTTCTAAAATTTTTTTCAGTGCCACTCCCATCGAATTCGGGGTATCAGGATGATGCGCGTCGGAAAGTTCATCGGCGGGGATTCCGGTAGCCAGTGGCAAATCGGGGTCAATTTTGAGCCAGATAGCACGACGGGCAAGACGCTGCAAATGGTCTAATACAAAATTCAAGGTGTCATGGTCGGCATAATCCAGCACGGGGCCTTTGGGGACATACATCACCGCCACCGGGCCAATCCGACGGGTTAAGATACTCGCGGCTGCGACATAAGAATTTTCTTTTTGATAGGCAATCCGCAGGGGAGTCCAACCCGTGGTTTGCTGTTTAAACGCGCCCCATTCCCACGTTTGCAAAATATGGGCGGTGGGCAGGTTTCGCACAATCTCATTCCATTGAGAGCGCTGGTGGATGGTTTCGGGTATCATCACAGGAATTCACTTTCCAATTGAACTCCTTTATTTTACACAATAGCCCATTTGTTCATATTCAGAGGGTCAGCACACACAAATCTCTGACATCTTTCCTACAACTAGCCCTATACATTGAATAAGAATTGAGCTATTATTAAGAAAAGTTCAGCCTGGCACGGCTCAGCCCCCCTCAAGCCGTCGTCAGGCTGAACTCATTTTAAAGGACAGCGTGATTTTTGTCGTCCACATACAAAATCGCCAGTTTCGTCCCCGAAAGTGGCAACCCATCCTTTTTCTGGTCATTCGCCACAAACTTCGTCTTTTTGTGAATCACCCGCCCATCTTTTGGCGAGATATAGCTGTATTTGAGGGTCACATTGTAATCGTTGTCGCTGTCCTCACGCGCATCAATCGACACAATTTCGCCTTCAATGAGGGTTCCCTTTTGGGCAATCCGATTATTTTTATCTGACTGGGAAGCAAATCCCCAGATGAAAAACAGGACAAAGGCCGTCCAGCACCCCCCAAAGGGGAGCATAAACAAAGCGGCGTTGCCTGTGCCTTCAATCCGCGATTGACTCGGATTGTTGGGTAGGTAGCGAATTTCAATCGGCGCACCGGATTCAAAACTGTTGTACCGATCCCAATCCACCGATTGTTCGCGCTGGTAAGGCTGGTCATTCACCACAAAGCTATAGGTGAGATAATAAGAGTCGCCCTCGCTGTCCTCGTAAATCCGATTCGCCACCTGCCGCCCCGTTGTGACCATCCCATCGCGCCGTAAATCCAAGTCGCGTTTGAGTTCGACCACCCCATAAATCAGCATCCCGATGCCAACAATCAGAAAAATTGAGATGAACGGAATAAAACATCCCCATCCCAGCACAGAATTTGCTAAACTGGCCGGGCGCCTGGTCTCCCCGCGTAAAAATTTGGCGTT
Source organism: uncultured Anaerolineae bacterium (assembly GCA_964639245.1). Classification (GTDB taxonomy): domain Bacteria; phylum Chloroflexota; class Anaerolineae; order Aggregatilineales; family J027; genus SB15. The sequence continues at coordinate 941,556 of CAZXCU010000001.1, read as the reverse complement.
GGTTTTGTTGGCAAGATAGAGCTTGATGTCCGGGGAATATTTGGGTGGTACAGGTTGATATTTGACTTTGGTTTTCGAGGCTGATTGAGCAGATTTTGAAACGGGTCGGTCTGCGCCGCAGCTTGTACAGGTGGATTCGCGGTTGTCCTGAAAAAATCCACAGACTTCACACTGCCACATATTGTCCATAGAGTGAACCTGCTACATAAATGTACTATTTCTAGGATAAGAAATTCAGTTTAAGAGGTCGTTAAATACAGGCGAATTTTAGAAAAAATTCACAAAGTTGGAGATTTCCAAAACGCCACTATCAGCGACACGACTTTTTCAGGAAATTCATGATGCACCCAATGCGTTCCCTCATCAATCATTACCAAACGCCCCTCGTCGCATTTTTCAAGGCTCATCCGGGCAAGATTTTTCTGAAAGGCAACATCTCGTCCTCCCCAGAGAATGAGCGTCGGGACGGTAATCCGTGTGCTGGCAGGCCGTTCACGCGGGACACGCGCCGCCGCCCGATACCAATTCAGCATCGTCGTGATTGCGCCCTTTTGACTCCATGCGGCACGGTATTTTTCAATATCGGCATGGGTAAAAGTATTCGGACGACTCGTGAAGCGTAACAGACTCACGGCGGCTTGCCAGTTCAACAGTTTGAGGCAAAATTCAGGCAGATAGGGTAATTGAAAAAACAGCATATACCCACTGCGAAGCCGCTGTTCCCAGCCCGTTTTTAGCGCCTTGCCAAACGCGGCATGATGCGGTGCATTAAAAATGACCAGTTTTTCCACCCGTTCGGGATGTTTGTTGGCAAACCACCACGCCGCCGCCCCACCCCAATCATGCCCCACCAGCAAAATTTTTTCCTGTCCCATCGCGTCCGCCAGACCAAGAATATCTTTGGCAATTTCATCCAAAGAATAAGCGTCAAGCGAGTCGGGTTTATCGCTCAGGTGATAGCCGCGCTGGTCGGGCATCCACAGCCGATAGCCCGCCTTGGTTAAGGGGTCAATCAGGGGATGCCAGCTATACCAGAATTCGGGAAAACCGTGTAACAGCAGGACAGGGGGGGCATTTTCCTCCCCCGCCTGTACCACATGCAGTTGGACACCATTTACGCGGATAAAATGGGTGTCCATCAATTTACTTTCACGATATAAATAGCGTTTTGAGCATCGTCAAGGTTGCCAAAACCACCCACGACAACATGACGACCATCTGGCAAAAAAGCGACCATCGGCTGTCCCCGCACGGACATACTTTCTCCTAAAGCTAAGGAAATTTGGGTGGGCGGCGTTTGGGGTTGGGAAAGCCGCGCAAGATTCAGCGTTGACTCTTCCACCCAGGCGACAGTATCGCCATCTGCTGCCACCGCCATCGACAGTGCCGAGACTTTGGCATCCAGCGCAGATTTGAGTTCGCCAGTAGTCGCATCAATCAAGAAGATTTTTTCCTGTTCACTATGACTGTACGCCACCCCCGTCGAGGTTTCAGCCACATTACGGATATAAAGATAGGGTCGGGAATCTTCAGTAGGCAGCAGCACAGTTTGTGGGCCATCCACCAGACTCCAGCGTTCGATTTGCCCGCTGGCCTTGACCAGTACTGCCGATTGTCCATCTGGCGCAATAGAAAATGCGCTGATTAAATCCCCGTTAGGCGACTGGTCAAGCTGTTCCATAAATTCGGCGCGAGTCGCAAAGTCCGATGCAATCACCCGTGTGATATAACCTGTTTCTATATCCATCAGCAGCAGATGGTTGATGACATTGTTGCTCGAAACCATCAGGAGAGTCGTGGTATTCGGCAAAAAGGCAATCCGATTAACCCCAATCACCCCCTGAATTTGTTTACTAAGTGTGCCATCTGATGTATTCCACACATTTAACAGGCCGTTGAACTGCACCGCAACCAACCACTGGTTATCCGAGGAAAAAGCAATATCCAGCGCGTAATCGGTGTGACCGGCGAGGGCAAATTTTTCTGTGCCAGTGGCAACATCCAAGAGGCGGATCGGCAAAAAGTCCGGCAGCACCTCGTCATTATGAATAATGCCGCTTTCATACGTGGCAATCATCGTGCCATCCGGGGAAACCTCAAACCCATACAATTGGCTTTGCACCGGAATCACCTGAATTTCGGCACGGGTGGGGGCAAACGCCGAGAACAAAAAAACAAAGAACAACAGACTTAGCAAAATACTTAATTTTGGTTTCAACACAATCTCCTGACGATACTTTTTCGTTTATTATATTTGAAAGTGATAATCGGGTTAAATCGCTTGCAATCTGCATCAGTATTCACTATTATTTGACCCATTATTTTTTGACAGGGATACAGTATGAGATGAATGCACCCACCAACCGCGCTTCGCGTGGTTTTTTATTGGCGCTCCCAACGATTCTCTGGTTGGTGATTTTCTTTGCCATTCCCCTTGTGATTATGCTAGGGGTCAGCTTCCTCACCCGTGAGAACAACCCATCCGACTATAACACCCCCATCACCCTTCAAAATTACGAAGAAATTTTTACAGAACCGCTTGTTTCTACCCTCACGCGCTCGATTCAAATCGCGCTGCAAACCACGATTATCTGTTTTTTTATTGGCTACCCATTGGCGTTTTTCATCAGCACTCGCAAAAGTGCATTCGTGCGCCAATTTTATTTATTTCTCGTGATTTTACCCTTCTGGACAAATTTTCTGGTGCGTACCTATGCGTGGCAGGTCATTTTAGGTAACCGGGGGATTTTTAACGAATTCATTGTCAACTTGGGGTTTGAACGCCAACAACTCATTTATACAGAAGGGGCGGTGCTGCTCGGTCTGGTCTATGGATTTTTGCCATTCATGGTGCTGCCCATTTACGCCTCGGTGGAACGCTTCAATTTTCGTATGGTCGAAGCCGGACACGACTTGGGGGCGAATGATTGGTATGTGTTCTGGCGGATTGTTTTTCCCATGACACTGCCCGGCGTGGTGGCGGGCTGGATTCTGGTCTTCATTCCGGCGATTGGCGCGTTTGTTACCCCCATTTTGCTCGGCGGGACAGAAGGTTTCATGGTCGGCAATCTGATCAACCGCCTGTTTAATAATAACGGGGGCAGTTGGCCTTTGGGGTCAGCCGCGTCGATTGTGATGATGGGCTTGGTTGCCATTTCAATTTTTGTCTACCAACGCTTTGCCAGCGACAACGCCTATGCCCAGCAGGGTATTTTCGACAACCTGAACAAATGGCTGGAGGAACGGGGTATAAAAATTCCGCCTCTGTTGAGTGCGCTTGTGTTCTGGGGTTTCATGGTAGGATTTGCGGTTTATTTGTTCACCACCAATAACACCACTACCCTCATCGCCGTTGCCATCACCGCTGTGATTCTGGTGGGAATTTATTTTTATCAGCGCTCCACCGAGCATCATAAATCCGAAAGCCGTGCGTTTGAAATTCATCGTGGCAAAATCTGGCGCGATATGATGATGCGGCGTATTGGCAAATGGGGTTTGTTTTTTAATCCCATCGTGTCCTACATCTTTTTATGGCTGCCGATTTTGCTGCTGGTGATTTATTCCTTTAACGATTCTCGGCGGGCAAGCGGACGCTGGGAAGGCTTCACCACCAACTGGTACAACCGCATTTTTCAAGGCGTGTCCGGTGGGCGTTCGCGTTTTTCCACCGAAGAAATGCTCCAATCCGTCGAAACCAGCATTATCATCGGCATTGTTGCGACCATCATCGCCACGCTGCTGGGTACACTGGTTTCACTGAGTCTGGAACGCTCGGTTTTTCGGGGTAAAAAATGGGTAGATGGCCTGCTGTATCTCCCGATTGTGATTCCCGAAATTGCCATGGGGATTTCCCAACTCCTGTTTTTCAAAATGACCTTCGATTTTATCGAAAACCTGACAGGAGAACGGTATTCTTCCAATATTACCGTGGTGACCATCGCGCATATTGCGTTTACGATTTCATTTGTGGCGATTGTCGTTCGCGCCCGTTTGACCGACATGAATCCGCGACTTGAAGAGGCCGCCCGCGACTTAGGGGCAAACGAATGGCGCACCTTCTGGCGTGTGACCTATCCCCTGCTGCTGCCGGGAATCATCGCCGGGGCGCTGCTGGCTTTCACTATCTCGCTGGATGATGTCGTCATCACCTTTTTTGTCAGTGGGGGAAGCGTCACCAGCCTGCCTGTCTATGTGTTCGGTTTAGTCCGCACCGCCGTCCCGCCGGAAATTAATGCTATTTCCGCCTTAATGATTCTGACTTCGACAGTTCTGATTTTGTTCTCGATGCTGTTGCAGGGACGCAACGCGGCGAGAGGTTAGTTTATTGGAGTAAAAATGCGTAAATTTCTCAATCTCTTGAGTGCAGTCGCGCTCATGGCAGTGTCTTTGTGGGTGGTACAGCCGCGTACTCAGGCACAGGATACCCGCGTAAGTTGGGTCTGCCCATCCGGCTATGAGGGGCAAATCTTGCGGATTTTTAGCTGGTCAACCTATGTGGCGGAAGACACCATTCCGAACTTTGAGGATGCCTGCGGGGTCAAGATTGAATATTATGAATTTGGCAGCAACGATGAACTCATGGCGGTGATTCGGGCCGGGGTTGCCAGCTACGATTTAGCCGTTCCCAGCGAGGCGAATGTGGCACGGTTGGTGGAAGAAGATTTGCTTCTGCCCTTGGATTACGACATCATTACCAACGTTAGCAATGTGACCCCCAAATTTTTGAATCCCCCCTATGACCCCGGCAATGTCTATTCTGTGCCGTACCAGTGGGGAACTGCGGGCATCGCCTATGACAGCACGGTGGTGGATGAGGAAATCACCCGTTGGGAAGATTTGTTCAATTACGACGGTTTGGTGGCATGGGTGGATGACTCGCGCACGATGTTGAGCGTGGCCTTGCTGCTGTTGGGCTACGACCCCAACACCCAAGATAAGGATGAAATCAAAGAAGCCAAAGCGTACCTGCTGGACAACAGCGAAAATGTCATTGCTGTTGCTTCCGAAAATGGGCAGGATATGCTGCTGCGTGGCGATGTGGATATCGTGGTGGAATGGAGTGGGGATTTGCTGCAAATCATGGAAGAATGCGAATGTGATGATTATGTGTATGTCATCCCCCAAGAAGGCACGAATATCTGGGTTGATAACATGGTCGTTCCCGCCAATGCCGAAAATCCAGCCTTGGCGATGGAGTTCATCAACTACATTCTTGACCCGCAAGTGGGGGCAGATTTAAGCAATTACACTTCCTATGGCTCACCCAATCAGGTTGCTATTGACGAAGGACTCGTGGATGCTTCTGCTTTGAGCAATCCGGGCATTTATCCCGCCGCCGAAGTGCAGGAAAAAATGTATTTTCTGCTGGATGTCGGTGCAGAAATTGACCAGTATTACACGGAAGTTTGGAATGACATCCTCGCCGAATTAAGCGAAGGCTAGCCTTTCAGAGTTCGTAGGGGCGGGTTATAACATGGAAAGCAATAGCAACCTACCCGCCCACCTTGTTATTTTTCGCATACAAAAAACCTAAGATTTATCTCAAAAAACTAAAAAAGACGGTTTTTTTGCGGTATAGTCGGAACGATAGTTTTTACTAAGGAGAAACATATGAAAAAAGTGATGGGCTTTTTAATGGTCATGGTGCTGCTCGCTCTCAGCATCACAAGTGGCGTGTTCGCCCAAGATGAAGCTGCGTGGGCTTGCCCCGCCGGATTTGAAGGTCAAACCCTACGTGTGTTCAACTGGTCAACCTATGTGGCGGAAGATACCATCCCCAATTTTGAAGATGCCTGCGATGTCAAAGTAGAATATTTTGAATTTGGCAGCAACGAAGAAATGTTGGCGGTGGTTCGTGCCAATAGCGCTCAATATGATATTGCCATGCCTTCCGGTAACACCGTTGCCATCATGATTGAAGAAGGCTTGGTGCAGCCTCTCAACAAAGAATTGATTCCCAATCTGGCGAATCTGTCCGAAACCTTTGCCAACCCGCCCTATGATCCAGAGAATGAATATTCTGTCGCCTACCAATGGGGGACGATTGGCGTGGGGTATGACCGCACGATTGTAGGCGAAGACATCACCAGTTGGGAACAGGTCTGGAATTACGATGGGCCGGTGGCATGGTTGAACGACCAACGCGCCATGATGGGTTTGGCCTTGCTGCTGCTCGGATACGACCCCAACTCCACCAATCCTGATGAAATCCAAGAAGCGGCGGACTTTTTGCTGGAACGCAGCGACAACGTTGATGTGGTAGCGGACGATAACGGTCAGGACTTGCTGTATCAGGGCAATGTGGACATCAGCATTGAATATAACGGCGATATTTTCCAGATCATGTCCGAATGCGAATGTGATGATTACGTCTATGTCATCCCCGATGAAGGCGCGAATGTCTGGACAGATAACATGGTCATTCCTTTCAATGCCCCCAATCCTGAACTGGCGATGGTGTTCATTGACTACATTCTTGACCCGCAGGTGGGTGCGGATTTGAGCAACTACATTGCCTACGGTTCGCCCAATCAGGCTTCGATTGATGCGGGTTTAATTGCCGAAGAACTCATTACCAACCCCGGCATTTACCCCTCGGAAGAAACCATGGGCATGTTGTTCTTTGCCAACAAAGTGCCTGCCGATGTCGAGCAACTCTATGCCGAAGCATGGAATGGCTTGATGGCAAACATGACCAATTAAGGATTTTGTAGGGGCGGGTCAGCAAACTCGCCCCGTCGATGAGGCCAAACGCCAATAAAGGAGCAATGATGGCGGAGACACCCACTCTTGATGTTGAATTAAAGCATGTGATTAAAGAATTTCCGGCGCGGCGTGGCGAAGTTCCCGTGCGGGCGGTGGACGATGTATCGCTCCAGATCGCTGATGGTGAATTTTTCGCGCTGCTGGGGCCAAGCGGGTGTGGCAAAACCACCACCCTCCGTATGATTGCCGGGTTTGAAAATACCTCCTCCGGCGAGATTTTGATTCGTGGCAAACCCGTGCAAGATGTCCCGCCCTTTCACCGCCCTGTCAACACCGTTTTTCAGGATTACGCGCTGTTCCCACACATGACCGCGCTGCAAAATGTCATGTTCGGGTTGGAAATGGAACGGGTGCCGCGTTCTGAAGCCCGTGACCGAGCGATGAAGGCCTTAGAACAGGTACAACTGGGAACAGCGATGAATCGCAAACCCACGGCCCTGTCTGGCGGGCAACAGCAGCGTGTGGCCTTAGCACGGGCGCTGGTGAAAAATCCTACGGTGCTGCTACTGGATGAACCCCTCGGCGCACTTGACCTCAAATTGCGGAAAGCCATGCAGTACGAACTCAAGGAGATGCAAAAACGCTTGGGCATCACCTTTATTTTTGTGACCCACGACCAAGAAGAGGCCATGACCATGGCTGACCGGATTGCCGTCATGGACAAAGGCAAAGTTTTGCAGGTCGGTACGCCAGAAGAAATTTACGAAGCTCCTCACACCCGCTTTGTCGCCGATTTCATTGGAGAAACGAATTTTATTACGGGAACGCTTAAGGAAAAAGAAGGCAATCGTGGACAGGTCGAATTGGCGGACGGTTACTGCGTGAGTGCAATTTTAGACAACCCCGATATGGTCAACGGGCAAAAAGTCACCATTGCCATCCGCCCGGAAAAATTGGGCTTAATCCCCAAAACAGGCACAGTCAAACGGGGGGACAATTACGAAATTTCTGCCGAAGACATGCTCCAAACGATGCAAGCCGAACCCAATACCGAAGTTATTCCAGCCATCATCTGGAATCGGATTTATATTGGAACGGACATGCGATATATCGTTGAATTAGGGGAAACCAAACAGGAAATTGTCGTCCGTATGCAAAATTTCGGGCATCGGTTTGACACCCACTACGAACCCGGACAATCGGTGTTTGTTTACTGGGTCACTGAAAACGCCCGTGTTTTGTTAGATTAATCCCCTGTAACGACATCCACCGGAGACCCCTATAACCGATAGGGGTTTTTTGTTTTCCGCCTACAACATGGCTACTCCCCTACGCTGGCTGGATAGAACCCGACAGCAGGCTATACTTGGCATGTTCAATTTGGGTTTGAGTCACCATGCGTTTTTTCCTCCTGTGTGTTTGTCTTATTTGCGTTGTCCCCCCCACCCACGCCCAACCCGGCGTGACGTATAACGTGGAACAATATGTCCAAACCCCCAACCTTTTAACTGGAATGATTTTTGCACCGGATGGCAGGCTGTTTTATACGGAAAAAGAAACGGGGAATGTCCGCGTCGTGGATGCGACGGGTAAACTCGTTCCCCAGCCTGTGATCACTTTTAAAGTGGATGCGCTTGGCGAACGCGGCCTGATTGGAATTACGCTTGACCCCAATTTTGCCGAAAATCATTACCTGTGGGTGTATCTGACCACCCCCTTAGTCCGGGATGGGGTTTATAAAGTCTGGCAGCAGGTTGTCCGTTTTCAAGAAACCGATGGGGTCGGCAGTGACCCGCGTGTGATGCTGGAAGTTCCCTACGAATCCCGCGATTATTCATGGCATACCGGCGGGCGGGTGCGTTTTGATGAGCAGGGGTATCTGTATGTATCCATTGGAGACAACGCCAACGCCGCCAATGCTGCCGATTTAAGTGTCTACCCCGGCAAAATTCATCGTTTTGAAGTGGTGGGAGATGAATTACGCATCCCGCAGGACAATCCTTGGTCGGACAACTCTGCCTTTGCGATTGGCTTACGCAACCCGATTGATTTTGTGTTTGACCCCTACAGTGACGCGATTTTTGCGACAGAAAACGGCCCTTCGTGTGATGATGAAGTTAATCTCATCCAAGCGGGTCAAAATTACGGCTGGCGGGCCGATTATCCCCAGATTTCTAACTGTGATGATGAACGCCCTAATGAAAATCCTGACTACACCTATCCGCTTGTTCACTACACCCCCACCATTGCCCCGGTTGGCATCGGGGTCTACACAGGTGACCAACTCCCCGTTTTTCAAGGCAACGTGTTTTTCTGTGCTTGGAAAGACGGCAAAATGCGGAGTCTCACCCTCAATGCAGACCGGACTCAGGTTGTTTATGAGGAAGTCATTGATTTGCGCGGTGCAGCCTGCCATACTGCCGTTTTAACCGGATTGGACGGGGCGCTATATTTCGCATCCTCCAGTGGCGTTTACCGTTTGGTGGCGGTGGAATGATGCGACAGGTAGGGGTGCTGCTGCTGATTCTGCTCCTCTCGCCGATAGGGGTTTTGGGCATGACTCCCACCGCCCCACAGCCCCAATTACCGGGGGTGTATACTGCCTTGAGTCGGATTCCCGATGAAAATTGGCAGACCATCGCTTTTACCGATTACACCCACCTTATGCAATCGCTTGGGGAAACATGGCCTCCTGAAAAACAACCGAATGCAGTTCAGCAGCAGGCATGGAACACCGCGTGGCAGCCGCTTTTTATGACATTGGAACTGCCATTCAGCCCCTACCAGATGACCCATGTGGTCGAAGCCCGCCGCGATACCGATTTTATGCTGTGGGTGGAAGGCACATTTAATACACTCGCAGTTGCCACGGCGCTCCCTGAACATGGGTACGAGCGTCTGTCTACATTTCCCATTGAAGCCTATGCAGCCACCCCGAATAGTACATGGCGCGAAATTGCCCCCTATATCGCGCTGCCGGGTCAACAGATGATTCTGGTAGCCTCCTCCGAATTACAACTCCAAACCATGCTGCAACTGTATGATGGACATACGCTGCCGATTGTACGGAAAAACAGCCTGCTTAACTTTTTAAGTGAATCAACATCGCATGTGAGCAGCAGTGTTTTACGTTTTGACCAACCCAGCGCCAATTGCCCGGCGGAGGATAATCAGGTCGCGGCGCACGGGTTACGATACGATGCTACGCTTGGCGAATGGCAGTATGTCCTCAATATTGGCTACGACCATCCAATTTTGCTGGCAGATGCCCGTTACCTGACCGAACGGTTGGAATTTTCGACCACCCGCCCATCTTTGTATGATGGTGTTGTGGGACAGCACACCACCATCACCAACCAACGCCTCTATGAAAGCGGCACAAATAACATTTTGCAATTGACCCTGCGTTTGCGGAATGAATTTGAAGCGCTGCCTTTTGACCTTGCCACCCAACCTGACCTTTGCCAGCTTTTTACCGCCCCTAATGCCGCCGCCGTTTCAATGGGCATGGCACTGATGCAAGATTTGGGGGCAGCCCGTACCGATGGCACTATTCGCTACGGCAATGTGGAGCAGGCATTGTATAACGCAGGGTTGAACACTCCGGTCATCCGTGCGGCGCAAATTTTGACTCCCGCCCAAGAAGCAGCCCTCAACAGCACATGGCGTACCGATCTGGCTTTTGAGCCAAATTTCGAGCAATGGTTCGGCTTTTCTCCTGAAGCTATTTACCAGACCATCGAAATGACCTTTAGCATCGGGGATTATGAGCGCATTGTCTGGGGTAATTTCACTGTCGAAGAAGTGGAAGCCGCGCTCAAAGCCAATGGGTATGTCGCCGTTGAGCAGTATTTAGGCGTGCGCGTTTTTATCCTGCGGGATGTTCCCGAATCGGGCGGGTTTTTGCTGGATAGCCTCGCCAAGATTGTGGCTGTGCCGCAGGATGGGGTGATGGTCATTGCCAATACCCAGGTGAATTTGCATCTGTTGATGGATGTTTTGACCGGAGCAGTCCGTTCGACCCTGCCGTTTGCACGGGATTTACTGCTGACCACCCGCGCTCTTGAAGATGCGACGAATGTGATTATCCATCGCTCTGTTAATCCCGTTTCGGGCGGGCTGGTGTGTGGCTTGCCAGCTTACCGCATCGAAGCCTTTGCCAATGTGCTGCGACCTGATGGCTGGCATTTCCTCTACGCACTTGGATTTTTTGGAACGCGGCAGGACGGCGAAACCCTTGCCGCCAATTTAGCGGCGGTGCTGGAAAACAGCGATTACCCCCTGCAAGGGCCGGGCAGTGCCACGATTGGTGAACTGGCAACGGTGGTGGACAGCCGTGCCATTGCTGAAAATGATGGCACGGTGATTGTGGTCGAGATGCGGATTGAAGGCAGCGACCAACAGGCCAGCTTTTTTGGTCAGGATTTCGCCCAAGCCAATCTTCCCCCCTGTGCGCTGGGCGATATTGCCCAATAGCCTTGTACACCTCCATTCATCATTCGGATTTCGTAAGGGCGGGAACAAGCAAACTTCCGCGAGCGCTTCCTGCCCCCATCACCGATAAACTTTTGAGTTTGTAGTAAGTGCTGCATCCTACAAGTAAATGCAGATGAAATCCCGTAGGGGCGGGGACAAGGCGCGTTAGATGGGAGTATGTGTGTTTGTCAAAAAGTCCGCCGCGCCGATTCCCGCCCTCCGAAAGCATTTACCGGACGAGGGCGGGTCAGAGACCACGCCCGTACATTTGGCAATCCGTACTAAATTGTTAAACAGCATCAGGCCAGCGTTTTAATTGACGGATACGTTCTTAATACTGTATCCGATAAATTAGTTCAGTGGGTGGGTTACAGATGTTTTACATCTTTCTCCGTTGGAGACCCACCCCTACCGAAAAACCGATTTATTAGGTGAAAATTCTGTAGGGGTAGGTGCTAAGGACGCGCCATCCGTCACCCATCCTGTGAAATTACTTACCGGATGAAGCACTTAACAATTTAGCCATAAAAATTGATAGGGTTGCAGGGTGTATTTGCCATTTAAAACCACGTCTTCCCCCGTCGCCATCTCGCGCATATGCAATTTCAGACCAAACACGCGGTACTTGGCAACATCCACCGTCTGCTCCCGTTCAGAGAAATTGCACAGCGCCAAGAAGCCCTGCCCCTCCCGCCAACGCTGATAACCAAACACATGCGGGTTGCCTGTCTCCACAATGCGCGTTTCTCCCCCCGCAAAAATCGGGTTGTGCTGCCGCAGATGAATCAATTTAAGCAGATTTTGATACACTCGCCCTTCAATCGTGTTCGGGTCATGGCGATTTTCGGCGCGTTCCCAATCCATTTTCGGACGATGCACCCAGCGATTATCGGCGGCTTTGCCTGTGTCCTGCTCATAGCTGTAATCGTTGCGGGTGGCAATTTCATCCCCGATGTAAAGAAGAGGAATCCCGCCGATACTCAAAATGATGCTGTGAATCAATAAAATGCGCTGAATCGCCAGATCAATTGCATGTTTTTCGCCGCTTTTGAGGGCAAATTCCAGTCCGGCAAGCGAGGCACATGTCCCCGTGATGCGTCCGTCCTGAGTAACGGGGTTGTAATTAAAAATCAAACCCCGCGCAAAACTATCGGGGAATTGCCCGGTGTAAAAATTATTCAAAAACAGGCGGTGGTTAAAACCGTTGATATGGATTTCGCGGGCATCTTCATCAGCAAAACTCCATCCAATGTCATCATGGCTGCGTACATAGTTCACCCACGCGCAGTTTGGGGGATGGGCAAAGCGTTTTTGCATCGAGTGGTGCAGCAGACGCACTTCCCGCGTGGCTAGGGTTTCCCAGAGAAGCGCCATCAACGTCGGATTGTAGGAAATCGGACATTCATATCCCGCTTTTTCGCCCTGTCCGAAGTATTTTTCGACCTCATCAGGATGCACAATCGCTTCGGATTTTAACGCCATGGCAGGCGCAACCAGACGCACCAGCGCGTTAAATGCCTGAATAATCTGGTGGGCTTGCGGCAGATTCTCGCAAACCGTCCCCATCTCTTTCCAGATGAAGGCCACCGCATCCAACCGCAAAATTTCTACCCCGACGTTGGCTAAAAAGAGCATTTCCCCTAGCATCGCGTTAAACACTTCGGGGTTACGGTAATTTAAATCCCATTGGAAGGTGTTAAAGGTCGTCCAGACCCATTTTTCAATTTCAGGCCGATAGGTAAAACTGCCCGGTGCTTGGTCAGGAAAAATATCGCGTAGCATCGGCTGATACTGGTCGGGCAGTGTGCGGTCAGGAAAAATCAAATAGTAGTCCTGAAAATCTTCATCCCCTGCCAGCGCTTTTAAGGCCCAGTCGTGTTCGTCGCTGGTATGGTTAAACACAAAATCGAGCGTCAAACTGATGCCATTCAGCCGAAATTCTTGGGCTAAAGCACGAAGTTCATCGATTGTCCCCAGCGCGGGATTGACTTCTCGAAAACTGCTGACGGCATAGCCCCCATCGCTATTTTCTTCGGGACTGCGGAACAACGGCATCAAATGCAGATAGGTGATGCCCAATTCCTTGAGGTAGGGAATTTTCCCGCGCACGCCTTGTAAATTTCCCGCGAACAAATCCACATACAGCATGGCTGCCAGCATTTTTTCTGACTGAAACCACAGGGGATCTTTTTCCCGTTCGGCATCCAGCGCGTGTAAATCATCGGGACGGGCAGCGGTATAGTCCACTGCTGTTTGTAGCACTGCTTCCAGATGATAAAAAAAGTCGCGCCGTGTGCCGTAGATTCCCGCCAGCAATTCATAGATTTCGGGGAAAATCTGCGCTAGGCGGCGGATAAAAATTTTGCGGCGGGTTGCCGACAATTTCGCAAAGTTCAGGCGGTCAATCAGCCGTTGATAGGTTTTGGCGTGTTCGCGCTGCATAAATTTCTCCATGAAGTCCCTCTCCATTGTTCATTAGAGAGGGATTGAGGGTGAGGAAAATATTAAAATTTCAACCAAGTGTACCCGTAAGGGGCAAGCGTCAGACTCAATTCACTATGGGCAATCTTGGGCAACGAGTCGCCCGTCAGCACATTGAGGGGCGTTTTGCCCATTTCGGATGGCAAATCGAAAACAGCGGATTGTGTCTCATCCGAGAGGTTAAACACACACAGGATTTTTTCCGTCTCATATTCGCGCCAGTAGGCCAAGACAGCCTCATTGTTTGGCAGGCAAAAGGTAAATGTTCCTAATCCGAATGCCTGATATTTTTTACGCACCTGAATCATATGTTTGATGGTGTTGAAAAAGGACGTCGGGTCGCTGCGCTGGTCATGCACATTGACTTTTTGATACCCAAAAATGTCATCCTCAATCACCGGAGCATAGGTTTCAGATGCGGCAGAAAATCCTCCATTGGGGCTGCTATCCCACTGCATCGGAGTCCGTACCCCGTTCCTGTCCTCCAACCAGATATTGTCCCCCATGCCGATTTCATCCCCATAATAAATGATGGGCGAACCGGGCAGGGTGAACAATTCGGCGTTCATCAGTTCCATCCGGCGGCGGTCATTCTCCAGCAGGGGCGCAAAACGGCGGCGAATCCCCAGATTCAATTTCATACGCGGGTCGGGGGCATATTCGCGCCACATAAAATCGCGTTCCTCCGGCGTGACCATTTCCAGCGTCAACTCGTCATGATTCCGCAGGAAAATACACCACTGCGCCGACTCTGGAATCGGCGGAGTCAGGTTCAAAATATCCACAATGCTTTGGCGGCTTTTTTGCTTGAGCGCCATATACAAACGCGGCATGACCGGGAAATGAAACCCCATATGAAATTCATCGTTATCGCCAAAATATTCACGGGTTTCATGCGGCCACTGATTCGCTTCCGCCAGCAAAATTTTTCCCGGCCAATTTTTATCGATATGGGCGCGCACCGCTTTGAGGTAATCATGCGTTTCTTTGAGATTTTCGCAGTTTGTCCCCTCACGCTCAAATAGATAGGGAATCGCATCAGCACGGAAACCATCCAAACCCAGTGCCAGCCAGAAATCAATCACCTTGAGCATTTCGGCGCGGACTTCAGCATTGTCAAAATTTAAATCCGGCTGGTGGTCAAAAAAGCGATGCCAGTAATACTGTCCTGTTATTTCATCATATGTCCAGTTGGATGTGTGGGTATCCAGAAAAATGATACGGGTTTCGTTATAACGCTGGTCGGTGTCGCTCCACACGTACCAATCGCGTTTGGGATTATCCCGTGAGGAGCGCGATTCGATAAACCACGGGTGCTGGTCGGAGGTGTGATTCATCACCAAGTCGGCAATGACTTTAATGCCGTAGTCGTGCAGGCGGTCTATCACTTTTTTGAGGTCGTCTACCGTGCCAAAGGCGGGTGCAACGCTGTAAAAATCGGAAATATCATACCCATCATCGCGCAGGGGGGAAGGGTAATACGGGGTCAGCCAGACACAATCTACTCCCAGTTCAACAAGATGGTCAACTTTATCCAACAGACCGATAAAATCCCCTTTGCCGTCGCCATTCCCATCCATATAGGCGCGGGGATACAGTTCGTAAAAAATCGCGGTTTTGTACCACATACAAAGCCTTTCGGGGAGAAATTTTGTGTCTCTAATTTACAACTTTTGCGGGACGTTTGATAGAGGCTAGATAGGGTACTTTACTATTACATTTGTAACGAGGTCTTCTAAAAATTCAGTAGCCTTTAATTTTGCTATAGCAATATTGGATGGATGAGCCGCAGAATTACGAATATCAAGTTTTTGGTCTAAGATTTTTCTCACATCGTTTGAAATAATATTTGCTGATCTACAAACATCTATGAACACGCTCTCCTTAAGACTGCTAAAGTCATCTTTATTATTTACTTTAGATAATTTTATTCCCTGATTTTTACTCATTGCATAATTGAAGTCCGTTAATTTATGGTTGATAATATATTCGTATAAATGGTCAAGCGTTAGAATCCAACCCATAACAATAGCTGCTCGATAAGCATCTACTTCATAACATCTAATGGTTTCTTCTAGGAACTGCCTTTCTCTTTCTAAAGTTAAATTATCTAAAAGTTCTCGCAATGTTTTGCTAGTATGTACCTTAATTGGTTCGGTTTTTACCAACTCTTTTATACGTTGCTCTTCACTTCTTTCTAACCGATAACCTGATTTTCCAACTCTTACAAATATAGGTTTCTTCATATACTTACGGCTACTACCTTCGCTTAGGAATTGACTAATTCGAGTGTAAGGAGTCATATGTAACTCTTGAAAGCAGTTTCTAATATCTGAGGCAGTAGCGCTAGATTGATTATTTTCGACAGTTATAAAGTACAAAAAATACTTTACTAAATCTCGTCCATTATCAGTATCTATATGAGGGAGAAGTGATATAAGGCGGTTCAAACTATCTTTCATTCAGATTTTACATCCGCTTTCTTAATGTCATGCTCAACAGCATTTTCTCCTGAAACAGTCAACCGAATATTATCGGTTGTAGAAGTATCAAGCCAACCTTGACGACTTGCAGTGTCTAAAATGCTCTGTTTTAGTAAACTGGGTAATCTAACACCAAGTTTTTTATAACAGCTGAATATGTGATTTACATTGACCTGTTCTATTCCTAAATAATTTTTAAGGTAGTAAACAAACAATACATTTTTTTCATATATCGTATCTGCTTTATATTGATTGTAAAAGGTTTGTAGGCTTACACCATCTTTTCCTTTTACAAGATCTAAGTCTTTTACAACAGTGTATGTATCCTGACGGGTTTTTCTACGCAGAGGCCGAGTTTGTGGATTTTCATTAGTTTTGTTTGCAACTTGATTGTCAATTTTAGATTCTTCGATGGGCGAAGTTAAATTAATAGACGACGGGAGATTTGAGTTGGTCAGCAGAAACAACATTACCTTATCGTGTTGTCCTTTGTTTATTTCGCTTTCATAGCTCCCATTAGGGCTAAATATTTGAATGTAATAACCATTTAAATTTTTACTTTTGTCCTTTTTCTTCGACATACAAACACCACCTCTTAATTTTCCCATGAAGTTTATGCAAGCGTATCATATTTTGGATGATAGTAAAGAACTAATGTTCATTTTGTAATAAATTTCAAACAAAATGTAGTTTTCATGTAGATAAAAATTAAAGACATAAATTCCAATTCTTAGATACTTCATCCCCAGTTTCAATCAAATCTTCAATATAAAGTTCAATTGCTTCTTTGATATTTTCGATGGCTTCCTCACGGGTTTTGCCTTGACTCACACAGCCCGGCAAACTCGGACATTCCACCACAAAATACCCATCTTCACCGGGATAAATCAAAATGTGTCGTGTGGACATGAAAAACTCCTGCTAAAAATTACGGATAATTCTCAGGATTATCTACAAGCAGCCCTTCCGCCTGTGCAGCCGCTAATAGACGAACATCGGCAGATAAGAAAATCAGACTTGCTTTATAGGTTACAAAAAGCGCATTGATTTTTATGGCACTGGCAAGTTGTATACTGTCGTTAGAACGTAACGCCCGTGTCAAAGTTAGTTGAGCTGCTTTTGCGGTTAAAGCAGTATCCATCTCAACTATTCTCAGAAATACCAATTGCTGGTAAAAATACCGATTTAACGAATTTGCATGGTCAGCTTGTGAAATTGCCCCTTCTCGCACTCTTCGAGAAAGCGAACTAGCAAATTCAGCATCGGTGACTCGTGAAATATAAAGCAAATTTCCTTGCATAGGGTCAAAGAGGTTATTGATCCAATTTGAACCTTTTTCTGTGAGATAGTGTTTTATTAAGGCACTAGAATCCATATAATAGATTGCCATTAATATCCTTCTTGCCTTTCTTCAATAATGTAATGAGAAATTGGCCCAGCCTTTCCTAATTCATCAGCGAATGCACGCGCTTCTTCTTCGGTCATAGGCGGTGTAATTTCCATGATGGGACGCGGGAAAATCCCAAACTCATTTTCCAGATAACGCAGCAGGTGTTCTTTTTCCTCCCGCGATAGTTGCGACACCAATTGAAGTACATCCACTTTGACCATCATATCTGACATGCTTCACCTACCTTTCTATGCTGCATTATACCAATAAACCCTTCCCCAGTTTGGCAATCGGCTAGATTTGCAAGATCGATGACTCGTTTTACGCGATAGTGAAGTTGTACCTTAATACGGAGGCAATAAAGTTTGTCAATTACCACAGTTTCCCATACTTTTTCCCACATTTTTTGCAACATAAACGATAAATTATAGGGGAAAATGCCAGAAGTGTGGGAAAGTGTGGGAAACACGCGATTCTCGATGACAACTTTTAAAAATGGGGTATTACAATGAAGGCGACCAGCGCCGCCTTCAGTTAAAAATCTTAATCTAGTGGTGGTGTGCGGGTGCTGCCGCTGTCACAGGCACAAAATCGGACAAGTTATCGGCGATGAGTTCTGCCACGTCCTTAATTTCGGGTGCGCCTTCCACTTCTCCCTTGGCAGAATTGAACATCTGCATACAGAAGGGGCAGCCCACCGCCAGCACTTCCGCCCCGGTTGCCGTTGCTTCTTTGAGCCGATTCACGCTGACGGCTTCCGTGCCATGTTCTTCTTCTTTCCAGAACTGCGCCCCACCTGCCCCGCAGCAGAAAGAATTTTCGCGGGTGCGCGGCATTTCAATCAGTTCGGCGTTGGATTTGTTGAGGATGGTACGCGGCGCGTTAAAGACTTCGTTGTGCCGTCCGAGATAACATGGGTCATGGAAGGTGACATTCGGCAGTTTTTTAGGCCACGCATTTTCGGGGATTTTGCCTGCTACCATCAGTTCATCAATCAGTTGGGTGTGGTGAATGACCTCATAATTCCCGCCAAATTGATGATATTCCTTGCCCAGATTATGCAGGCAGTGGGGGCAAGTCACAACAATACGCGGTGGATTGACTTCGTTCAGGGTTTCGACGTTGCCAGTGGCGAGTTCAAAATAGGTATCTTCTTTGCCTGCTCGCCGCGCTACGTCCCCTGTGCAATTCTCACGTTCGCCCAACACCGCGAAATTGACCCCGGCTTTTTCCAGAATCTTAACAAACGAACGGGCGGTAATCTGAGCGCGGGGGTCATAATTGGCCGCACAGCCTACCCAGTACAAAATCTCAAAGTTGGGATTTTCTTCGACAGTGGGAACGTGCATATCTTTTGCCCAGACAAAACGCGGTTCGGAAATGCCCCACGGATTGCCCTGCCGTTCCATGCCGTTAATTGCGGTTTGGAGTTCGCCCGGTAATGCGCCTTCCATCAAAACGGCATCCCGACGGATGTTCAAAATATCAATCATGGGTTCGTTGCCCACCGGACAAATTTCGATACAGGCCCCGCACGCCGTACACGCCCACACCGCCGACTCGCTGATGGCAGTTCCCATCAATTTATGGGTAGACTCGGTATCGAACATCGCCAGCAGGTTAAAATCGTCTTTTATCATGAAGCGCTTATTAATTTCATAAGCGGAGGGCGACAATTCCTTGCCGGTGGTATACGCCGGACACACATCCTGACATCGATTGCACATGATACAGGCGAATCCGTCCACAATGGCGGTTTTGGAAAGGTGTTCAATTTTGCCCGCACCGAATTGTTCTCTGGTGTCATCTTCCAGATTTAAAAAGTCCATTTCGCCTAATGAGGTGCGGTGTGGACGGGTCAGGAAGTTAAACGGAGCCATGAACAAATGGGCGTGTTTGGTCTGGGGAAAATACGGCAAAAACGCAACGATTCCACCCAATGCCAACCACCAGAAAAGGTGTTCAAAAATTTCGAGTGTGCCTTCGCTGAAAATTTCGCCCATCGCCGCGCCCACGACTGTCGCAAACGGCATGAATTCGGCATCACGCAAACCAAGCTCTACTTTGGTCGATTCACCGAGAAAACGCGAACCTACATGCAACAGAATAAAACTCGCCACAATCAGCGAATCGCGTGTGACAGCACCAGCAGCGACTTTCGGATGCAGCAGCACATTTTCGTGGTACTGCAATTCTTTTTTATTCGGCAGCACAAACCGCCGCAGAATAAAATAGGACACACCGACCAGCACGACCACGCTCAAAATATCACCGACAAAATGGTAAGCATCGGCTAGCAGGGTGTCGCCTAAAAATTTGAAATCCACGATGTAGCCTTCGAGCAGGTCGCCCGCGTTGACCAGAAAATAGAAGGTAAACCCCCACACCACCCCGAGATGAAATAAACTGGTGGTTGGGCGGGTTTTGAGGGTGGTTTCCTGCGAGAGATAGACCCGCAGCGCTTTGAACACACGGGCGGGCAGTTCATCCCAGTGGAGTTTGCCTTCCCCCCGGTTGATGATGAGCCACAATTTCCAGAATCCATCGGCAGCCACGCCCAACGCCGCCAACGCGAAAATGAAAAAGAGAATTTTTTCCCCAACCGTCAGCATAAACACAATCCTTATAGCAACATTTTGTTGCGGGTAAATATACCATTGAACGGCGGTTAAACCAATGAAAGTGCTGTAAAATAACAGGATGGGTTATGCTTGTAATTAGGAGGAAATAAGCCATGACGGTGACATTGCAAATTCCATTTGAAACACTGGTCGAATTAGCCAAGCAGCTTCCACCCGATAAAAAAGCCGACTTAATTGCCCATTTGCAGGGGGTCTCTCAACAGCGCGAATTAACAAACCAAGAACGCAAGGCGTTACTCAACGCAATAGTGAGCGATATTCCGATGAAAAATGAACCATCCGTGAGGCGCGAGGATTGGTATGACGATGAGGGGCGCTAAAGCGTTTGTTGATACGAATGTGCTGTTACGAGCGATATACAGCACATTACCACATCATAAAGAATGTCTCGCTATTGTGGATAAAATGTGGAATGATAATATTGAATTATGGATTAGTCGCCAAATCATTCGAGAATATCTGGTTCAAGCGACGCATCCCAACACGCTCCAAATTCAAATGTCTATAGAACAACGCATTAAGTATGTACAAAACATCCAGACATTGTTCCGTGCCGCAGACGAAACTCAACAAACCACCGAGCAACTGCTGCAACTTTTGAAAGAATATCCGACAATTGGCAAGCAAATTCATGATGCCAATATCGTTGCCACGATGCTGGTACACGGCATTGACACCCTATTGACCATTAACATTGATGACATGAAGCGTTTCGGGGACAGAATTTCTCTCATTTCACCTCTGGCTACCCCATAAGGATTTTTATGCTAATAAGAATCAGCTTGGCTATCTTTTTAATAAGTTCCTTTTTACCCGTCCAAAATAACGTCACATGGATAGACATTCTCCAACTCAACCTCCCTATTGATGCGAATACTAACCAACCGATGCAATGGAGTCCTGACAGCCAAAAAATTATCGCGTATATGCTGGACGGAACAATCGAAAGAAATTCAAGCAGAATGAGAGTCTACGAGGTAGCCACTGGTAATGTCCTGTTAGATACAGCAGCAAGTGAGGTGAACTGGCAATGGCATCCCAATAGTGAACTGATTGCAATCTGGTATAGCAATGCACCGACAATAGAAATCTGGTCATTAGCAGCACAACAACCTGTTGCAATCCTGCAAGGTTATACAGATCTCATACTACAGGCGGATTGGAGTCCAAATGGGGTATATCTGGCAACCTACAGTCAAGATAAAACACTGAAAATATGGGATAGTACAGGTAATTTACGCGCAGTCTTAACCAATACAAATATTGATGTTTTTGTATGGAGTCCAATGAGCGATTCAATTGCTTATGATGGAAAAGTATGGAAATTTCTTGAGTCAAATACTGCCTCGATTTATTCATCCAATGCCTATGACACAACATGGAGTCCAAATGGGGAATATCTCGCTATCGCTAATGGTTTAGAGCTTCAAATCTGGGAAGTTTCATCCAATAAATTGATTAAAAAAATGACCTCTATCACCAAAATGACTTTATGGGAAGCTAAATGGAATCCTAACGGCACTTTAATCACTACTCGTCATGCAGATACACAGCGCTTTACAGGCTATCTCACTTTATGGGATTTTGAGAGCGAACAAGCCATCAGCGTTTTTGATATGCCAGATATTAGAACTCATTATGCTTATGGGTGGGATAAAGAAGGAAATTATTGCCTTATCGCTGAGTTACGCCATATATACTTTTGGGATAAATTTGGACAAAAATTATTATTTCAAATTGATTTTGATGATACCACAATCCTCACATCACTTACCCATGATGGGAAGTATTTTGCTGAAACGCCTGTTGATCCTTTTAGCGAAAATAGATATCACGAAGTTCACATTTGGGATATCGAGTTAGAACAGCAGGTGGCTACGCTGCATCAACATGAAGAGATAGTAACTTTTCTTCAATGGAGTCCCGATGGCAATTATCTCGCCAGCGCGGACTATGCTGGCAATTTAATAATCTGGCAAAAAACGGTTGGAGTAGGATAGAACGCCCGTGTTAAAATAAGGGCATGAATTACTGGACGCAGCTCTATTCATGGCAGACATGGCAGGAATTCCTTAACGCGGGTGGAACGGTGGCGGGGTTCCCCGAACGGCGATGGGCAACCGTCCAGCAGATGCAAGCCGGCGACATTGTGCTAGTCTACCTGACCGGACTTTCGCGCTATGTTGCCCTGATGGAAGTCACGGGCGCACCCTACAAAGGCTATAAACCCATCTGGTCGGAGCGTGTTTTTTCGGCGCGTGTGCCTGTGCGGGTGATGCTGGCGCTGCTGCCGGAATATGGCATCCCCGTGACCGATTTACGCAGCGAATTGGCCTATTTTCAAAATCTCACTGACCCGCGAGGCTGGACAATCCATTTTCGCAGCGCCCCCGTGCAGGAAACCCCTGAAGATGCGGCGGTGATCATTGCCGCACTGGAAAACGCCAGCGAAGACCCCATTTTCCGCGAACTTGACCCCGATAAATTGGCGCTGGCTTTGTATGAATCCGTCACCGGAGCAGTGACCGTGCCGGAAGATGTCGAGGAACTGCCCGAAGAAACGGTTGAATCCGCCACGCATGATGAAATTCAATGGCTGCTGCTCGAAACGGGCAGCAAAATGGGTCTGGATGTGTGGGTCGCCCGCAATGACCGTCACCGCGAATTTGAGGGGCAATATTTTCAAAGCATCCCGCGATTGCTGGACAGCCTGCCCCGCCAATTTGATGCTGCCACCAACCGCACGATTGAATTGATTGATGTGCTGTGGCTGCGCGAAAATGCCATCATCGCCGCGTTTGAAATTGAGCATACCAGTGCAGTTTATTCGGGGTTGCTTCGGATGGCGGATCTGGTTTCGATGCACCCGAATATTCACATTCGCCTGTATATCGTCGCACCGGATGAACGCCGCACCAAAGTTTTCAGCGAAATCAACCGCCCGGCCTTTACCCATCTCAAGCCACCCCTGAATAAGATCTGTAAATTTATTCCCTATCGGGCGCTCAAAACAAAGGTCGCACAGGTACACGATGTCCTGACTTATCTGCAACCAGAATTTATCAATGACTTTGCCGAAAGTTTTGAAACGCCGAAGGTAAAGTGAAAATATCACAAACCGTTTTGCCTTTACTCCTGATAAACCCGTTCGCAATTTTCGCAGTGGATCGTCTCTACATCCTCCCCTTGAGCATAAGCGGCTACCCAGTCCACCAGGCGCACCCCATTGACTTCATATTCATAAAATTCAGCACGGGGAGTCAGGCAGTGAACATCGCCTTCGGCGGTGTAGGCGCGGAAATTCGGTGCGTTGTTAGCAATGCTTGTGAGCGTATTGTCCAGCGATTCGGCTAAAAAGGCGGCAGGGTCATATTGTCCGATACTGAAATAGCGCTGCTGCACCCGGTCATATAATGAGTTGACCTGCCCGAACACATAGCCAGGATAAAAATTTGCCAGCGCACGATAATAAGCGCTCATAGTGAACGCGGTGGCAGGCGGCATTTCAGGAATCCACGCGGGCAAACTCGCCTGTACCCCCCACAAAACATCCATATCGTCCGGTGTATCAAAAATCGCGCCCAATGAATCGCCCAATTGATAGACGGGTATATCGGGATAATGTTGAATCAAGTAGGGGGCGGCAATGGCTGACCCGACACTCCCTGCGCTGCATCCGGTCACAAAAACCGACTCAGGTTGCTTGATGGCCTCAAAGACAAAATTCAACGCTGCTTGCAAATTGTAAAAGCCATGATGATAGATTTCGACACCCTCCCCATAATCTTTGTATTTTGCGCCCATATACACATCGCCTGTGCAGGAAGGGACATACACATAGGTATAGTCTTGAAAGGGATTTTCGGGATTATTCATGTCAAAAATACCACTGCGGTTGCGGTTCGCCTGATTTTCCTGCACCGACTGGTTGTACCAACTGCTGCCCACTTGACAGGTTTCGGCGTTCCAGCACCCGCCGCCGCCCTCAAAATACACCAACAAATCGTCACTGCTACCGGGACGTATCCAGAATTCAAACGATGTGCCGTGAGCGCAGGAGGTTTCACCTGCTGGCAAAATCGAATTCCAGCCGTCCTCCAATTGCAATTCAGTGGCAGGAACACAAACCCCATTTACATGCCACAACCCGTCTGCACAATCTTGCGCCGCGTCACTTGCCGAAAATACGACCAAAAGAAAACCAAGCGAGAGAAAAAATACCAAGATTCGCATGGCAGACTCCACCAGTATTTATTTGTATTATGGGGGAGACGTATAAATTTCTGATGAAGGTGGGGGCAGCATCACACAATACTGCCCCGGAAAAGCAGGTTTTATTCTTCTAAGGTACTCAAATCCCCTTCAGGCAAGCCCTGCGCCCGTGCCTTGAGGACACGCCGCATAATTTTGCCCGAACGGGTTTTGGGGAGTTTGTCCACAAAATGAATGTGGGAAGGAACCGCAATCGGGCCAACTTCGTGGCGGATATGGTCTTTGAGTTTGTCCTCCAATTCCATATTGCCCGTAAAACCCGCCCGCAAAATGCAGTAAGCGTAAATGGCATGGCCTTTGACTTCATCGGGAACACCAATCACAGCCGATTCGGCAACCGCCGGATGGCTCACCAAGCCAGATTCAATTTCGGCAGTTCCCAGACGATAACCGCTGACCTTGATAACATCATCAATGCGCCCGATGACCCAGATATAACCATCTTCATCTTTACGCGCCGAGTCGCCTGCCAAGTACCAGCCCTGTTTTTCGTATTCTGTCCAATATTGTTTCACATAGCGGTCAGGGTCGCCGTACACCGTCCGCAACATGCCGGGCCATGGCTTTTTCACCACCAATTTGCCATCCACACCGGGCGCACAGGTCTTGCCATCCTCATCTACCACATCCACTTCAATGCCGGGGAAGGGGCGGGTTGCGCTGCCGGGTTTGAGTCCAACGGATGGCAACGGCGTAATCATGAATCCGCCGGTTTCGGTTTGCCACCATGTATCCATGATGGGGCAGCGACCTTTACCAATATGCTGGTGATACCAGCGCCATGCTTCGGGATTAATGGGTTCACCCACCGACCCCAATAGGCGTAAACTACTCAAATCATAACGATTAGGCCATGCTTCTCCGAAACGCATCAGCCCACGAATGGCTGTCGGGGCGGTATACAAAATCGAAATGCCATATTCTTCGACCAATTTCCACCAGCGACTGGGATAGGGGAAATCCGGTGCGCCTTCGTACATGAAGCTGGTTGCGCCTAGAATTAACGGCGCATACACAATATAACTGTGTCCGGTAATCCACCCCGGATCCGCCGCACACCACCAACGGTCATCATCCTTAATATCAAATGTCCATTCCAGCGTAGTAGAGGTATAGACCTGATACCCGCCGTGGGTGTGTAAAATGCCTTTGGGTTTGCCGGTGGTGCCACTGGTATACAGGATGAATAAGGGGTCTTCGGCATCCATCACTTCGGTTTCACATTTGGTGCTGGCGATGGGCAGAGCGGCAAGGTCGTGATACCAATAATCGCGCCCCTGTTCCATATGCACATCCTGACCCGTGCGTTTGACCACAATCACATGCTCAACAATGGGCGAACGGTGAATGGCTTCATTGACAACGGCCTTTAAATTGACAATTTTTCCGCGCAGCCATGCCCCGTCGCAGGTAATCACAACACGGCTTTGCGCGTCTTCAATGCGGTCTGCCAGCGCTTGTTCAGAAAAACCACCGTAAACCACACTATGCACCGCGCCCAATTTCGCACAAGCCAACATTGCAATCGGCAATTCCGGGATACGCCCCATATAAATCGTGACCCGATCCCCTTTGCGAACCCCCATGCTTTTCAGCACATTCGCAAACCGATTGACTTCTTGATACAACCGCCAGTACGAAAACGTCCGCTTGTCACCGGGTTCGCCTTCCCAGATGAGCGCGACTTTATTTTTACGCCATGTTTTGACATGACGGTCTACGGCGTTGTGGGCAATATTAATTTTTCCACCCACAAACCATTTATAAAAAGGGGCTTGGCTGGCATCCAAAACCTTTTCAAATGGCTTGAACCAGTCTAATTTGGCAGCCCGTTTCGCCCAGAACGCTTCAATATCCTGCATGGCCTCTTTGTATTCAGCCTCATAATCGGGGACATGGGCATTTTTTACGATGTCATCCGCAGGGTAGTACCATTCCGTCGTCGGGGGGGCAAACGCATCCATAAATATAGCTCCTCAAAAAATCTTTGTATCCGTGACCATTATAAAGAATGTTGGCTTTTCAAACCATCTTTTCACCTCAAATTGGCATAGGGTGGTCTATTCCAATCTATTTTTTTGAGATGTGGTCATGATAGCGCTAAAGTTATAGGAATTTTGATGAAAAACGGAGAAATTTAAAATGGCTTTACAACCCCAACGCACCGTAGAGGAACTTAAAGAACTTCGCGCCCTCACGGGAAATGCGGATGGCGCACAACGGGTCGCGTTTACCGATACATGGGTCAAAGCCCGTGAATGGTTGCGGGCAAAAATGGAACAACTGCCTGTGGAAATTGAAACCGATGAAGCGGGCAATATGTGGTATACCCTGCGCGGGCAATCCGAAAAAGCCATGCTCATCGGCGGGCATATTGATTCGGTTCCCAATGGCGGTTGGCTGGATGGCTGTTTGAATGTGGTGGCGGGGGTGGAAGTGTTGCGCCGCATTGCCAGCGAAGGCACGCCGCCTGTGACCATCCGTCTAGTGGATTGGGCCGATGAAGAAGGGGCGCGTTTTGGACGGAGTTTGTTCGGGTCGAGTGCGGCTTCTGGGACGATGAATCCTGATGCGCTGCGTCATCTCAAGGATAGGGACGGGGTTTTGCTGACCGATGCACTGGCGCAATTTGGCTTGAATCTGGATACGGTCAAAGAATCCGGCAAACAACTTAAAAACGCGGCGGCCTATCTTGAACTGCATATCGAGCAGGGGCCGGTGCTGGAAAGCATGGATTTGCCTTTAGGGGTGGTACTTGGCACGTTTGGTGTGGAACGGCACGCGATTCGTTTTACCGGACAATCGGCTCATGCAGGGTCAACCCCGATGGACAAACGGCGTGATGCGTTGGGTGCAGCCGCCAAACTTGCCTTAGAAATCCGTGAAATTGGCAAACGCAATGGCGGAGTCTGTACGGTGGGGAGTGTTGTTACCAAACCGGGTATTGTGACGGCGGTGGTGGGACAGTGTGACATCACGCTTGACCAGCGTCATCTCAACGCGGAGTCACTGGCGAAAATGTTGCAAGAAGCCAAAGATGCCAGCGAAAAATTTGCTGCCGAAGAAAATGTCGGCTTGGAATGGAGCAAACTCTGGGAAATCGCGCCGATTCCCTTCCATCCCGAACTCATTGAAATGTGTGACGAAGCGATTAAAGAATCCACCGGCGGAAGTTCGCATCGTTTGCCCAGCGGCCCCTTACACGACGCGGCAGAAGTTGCCCGTGCAGGTGTACCAACGATTATGCTGTTCGTGCAGAGTTTACGCGGCCTCTCCCATGCCAAAGAGGAAGACACCAAAGAGGAACATCTGTTGATGTGCGTGGAAGCGCTTGACCGCTTGGCGACCAAAACAATGAAATGGTTGACTGCGTAATTGTCAATTTGTGGGCAGGGGAATTTCCTCCCCTGCCATGTTAGTTACAAGGTGTGGGCGGCAAAGTTTCAACCTTGCCCCGTATTCTGTTTTCGACGGAAAAAGGCACAAAAAAGGTATTATCCCCAATTTTTACCTCGACTGTGCCATTCGCATTGACGGAAACCCATGTAATTTGATAATTGGAATGTGTTCCCGGTGCAGCACCGACCTGTTCAACCATTGTCACTGTCAGGCTATAAATTTCACCGTCTATCGAACTCATTTGTCTTCCCAAACTAAGTTCCGCCTGAAGCAAATTCCGCAGATACGGGACAGGAATCGGCAAACCTAATCCTGCATGATAAGTATTCACGGTCTCTTGTCCGGTGAGATTTTCTTCTTGTTGGGTATATGCAACCTGCGAAATTCTATCCGCAGTCCCAAAACAGTTTTC
Source organism: uncultured Anaerolineae bacterium (assembly GCA_964639245.1). Taxonomy (GTDB): domain Bacteria; phylum Chloroflexota; class Anaerolineae; order Aggregatilineales; family J027; genus SB15. Next base: position 913,296 of record CAZXCU010000001.1, on the reverse strand, counting down.
AATCGAAAGCGGATAGCTCTCTATAACTTTACCTATAGTTTCAACGGCTTCAACATTGACGATTTCGATATAATCTTGCCCATCCAATTGCGCCAATGCAAAAACATAATCAGCCTGTTCTGGTTCTTTATTCATCCAGAGGGAGAATTTCAACTGCGTGGTTTCTGTAGGTCGAAAATCTAGGGTCAGGGCGGGTAAACCGCTTGGCACATCATAAACAAGGAAGGTATCAAACATCTGATACCTGTCTATACAGTGAGGTTTCTCACCCGGCAGATAGCCTTTGTTTGGATAATATTGCTGTTGTACTTGAGACATTTTGGTTGGTTCAACTGTGATTTCGTCATAGGTTGCTTTAATGGCTTGTTTTCCAAAACAAACAGGTTCGCTGGTGTAGTTGTATAAATTGATCTCTAAAATGAGGAATACTCCGTTGCCCGGATTAAAACCTGTGGCGGAGGTCACCTCCAAAATTCGTTTAATCTCAAGGCGGTATTGCATATTTTGAACAGAAACATGGCGATACTTTAAATCAATCGCATGGGTTCGGTTAGCAAGGTATTGGGCGGTATCGCCTATACGCGCATAATTAAAGGCCAACTGCTCATAAAAATCATGATACGATGGGTCAATTTCTGTTGCATGGGTGTAGTCTTCAGCAGCTTTTTCTAAATCGCCAAGTTGGTAATACGCATCCGAACGATACCAGAAAGCAAGGGCATTGGTTTCATCTTGGGCAATTGCCGTATCAAAATCGCGGATAGCGGGGGCTAAGACCCCGGTTTCTAAGTAAACTTGTCCGCGTGCCACATAATATTTAGAAACCGTCGGTTGTAGTTCGATGGCTTCAGTAAATGCGGTGAGTGCTTGGTCAAATGCTTGGTTAGCAAAGTGTTCTAACCCCTGCTGATAGTAAGTTTCACTTTCCTCTTGGGCATGAGCAGGGATAATGATTTGCCAGAAAACCAGAAAGACAACCAGTAACTTAAACCAACGTTGAAACATCTGGTAATACCCCTATATTTTACTACCGATTATAGCGCCTTCATCGGCAAAAAGTAAACTTCCGCTTGTGAATTATGTCTGAAATTTATTTATGACTAAATTCAATAATTGTATCAAATGTAAAATCCGCATTAATATTCCCACTGCCCACCCCGAATTATGCTAAAGTGATACTACCATCGAAAAATGAATCGCTAGGACTTCTCATGCTCAATTCATCGTTCAAACTGGGGCGGTTGGCGGGTGTCGAAATCGGCATCAATATCAGTTTGCTGCTGGTGGCGGGGTTGTTGGCGTTGTCGCTCTCTACCCAGATTTTCCCACGCAGTGTGCCGGGCTACAGCGAAACCGTCTACTATTTGATGGGTGGGGTGGTGTCGGTGTTGTTTTTTGCATCGGTGTTGTGGCATGAGATGGCCCATGCGCTGATGGCACGCTTTTTTCTCATTCCGGTCAAACAAATCGTGCTGAATCTGATTGGCGGGTTGGCGGTTATGGAGCAGGAAGCCCGCACCCCCACACAGGAATTCTGGATTGCCTTCATTGGCCCGTTGAGCAGCGCGGTCTTGGGGGCAGGATGCTGGTTTGCGGCGCAAGCCATCGGGACAGCAACCCTCACAGGTGCGGCGCTGCAATGGTTGGGGCAAATTAATCTCCTGCTGGCAGCGTTTAATATGATTCCGGCCTTTCCCTTAGATGGCGGACGGGTGTTTGAAGCAGCGGTCTGGTTTTTTAGCCGCAGCCAATTGTTGGCAGTGCGCGTTTCCTCCTATATCGGACAGGGGTTCGCGGCGCTGTTTGTGCTGGGCGCGGGCTATGAATTGATGCGAACGGGCAGTTTTTTTGGCAGCGCATGGACGCTGTTCATTGGCTGGTTTTTGTGGAGTGCAGCGCGTTATCATCGTCTCGCCGCCACCAAACGCCATGCCCTGCGCGGGATTCATGTCGGACAGGTAGTGCGCCAGCATCGCCCATTGGAATTTGACTGGCCTCTCATTTATGCGATGGACAAAATGGCGCTGGAAGGCTACTACCGCACCGCCCCGGTCATGTACGAAGATAAAATTATCGGGCTGTTTGCTATGGAATCACTGCGTGGGATTCCGCGCCTGAACTGGGGCAGCATCCGTGTCGGTCAGGTGATGCAACCTTTAATGAATTTCCCGCGTGCCTCTCAGGATGAAGAACTGTTTGAAGCGCTCCGCCGCATGGAACAGCAAGAAGCGGATTATCTGGTGATTACGGACGAAAAAGAACCCATTGCCATTTTAGGTCGGCTGGAACTCCTCCATTTTGCCGAGCGTTTGAGTCGTCCCATCGCCTAAAATTTGTTCATGGTTTCTTCATATGGATGTGTATAATTTCGAGGATGTTAGTGATAACATCCTTTTTTTTGAGTCGATAAGGAAATCTCATGCTGAGAAAAATATCCCTTGTGATGCTCTTTCTGCTGATTGTGCCAAGTCTCCTGTCTGCACAGGAAACTGTTCCGCCCTTGCCGGAATTGTACACGTCGGCGGATGGCTCATTTCAATTCAGTTTTCCACAGGATTGGTGGTTAGAAGTCGGGCAAAATTATGTGATTGTGGGCAGCAGTGAATTTGCGCTGGACACGCCGCCCGAAGGTTTAACCGATGGGGAAGGGCGTGCCATCCTACTATCCTATACACCTGACCAGATTGAGGGCTTTGAAGGTGAGGTCAATGCCACCAATATCGCGCTGGTGCTGGCGGAGCAATTTTCCGAAGAGAAAGAAATAAGCGCCCCTGCCCCCCTAGCGATTACAGCCGGAGATACCGCACGGGTCTCGTGGGCAACGGGTGACAGCGAAGTCGCGCTCCTAGCCGTCGAAGTCTTTGAGCAAACCTATATTGTGGCGATTGTGGTGGCAGCCCCCGGCGAACTTGAAAAAGTCGAACCTGTTTTTGTGGCAATGGCAGCAACTTTCAATTACCGCACAGAGGAAGAAATCGAAGCCGATAATCAAGCACTGGCAGATCGTTGGAACAGCGGTGCGGGCAATCTCTCCGATGAAACGCCCTATTATCTGGTTGCGCCAGAGGGAGAAGCGCCTGCCGAAGGGTGGCCTGTCATTGTAGCCCTCTCGGATATTGACCAAGACCCGGCGGAACTCCTCCCGATTTTTGCCGATGCCGCCAATCGGCGGGGCTATGTGTTTGTGGTGTCCGGTTTTGGTGATTATGCCGATGCAGAACAAAATCGCGCCAAACTGGATGAATTGTTGGGCGTAGTCAATGAACAGCTTGATGTCCTTGCGCCGGGCGTGGTGCTGTATGGTTTTGGCGAAGGGGGTGTTTTTGTCACCGATTATCTGGATGAAGATACTGTCGGGGTAGCAGGGGTGATTGCAGAAGGAGCGCGGATGCTGTTGTTGCCGCCCGAAAATCGGCAGGACATCCCCTATGGCGTGATTTATGGCGAAACTGACCCCAACCTCAACTCGATTAACCTTGTGGCAGTGGATGAAATTCGCTCGATGGGCTATGCCCTGCGTCTGGCGACGATTAGCGGCGCTGGGCATGAAATCACCGGAGACAGTGTGCAGGTCGTGTTTGATATGGTCGAATTGCTCAAAAACACCGAATTTCCCTCCGCAGAAGTGACACCGGAAGCCACCGAAGAATCCGGCAGTTAAAACGATGAGGGCGGTGAAAAATCCGCCCTTTTGTCAACTCCCAATTTTTGGGAGTTCTTTTGTGATAAAATTAGGCAGATAATCGAAATTGTGCTAGTAATTGTTCCCCTTTTGGCGGCGGGGCGTAGTGATTTTTCCTGCGTGTCGCCGTTCTCCGACGAACACAGGCCTCTGCCAAATTCGGGAAAACACAATAGATAGGGGTTAGGCTGATGGAAATTTTTGCATTGGTCGTTCTCGTTTTTTTTGCGGTTGTGCTGCTACTTTTGCTGACAGCTACCAGTATTTTTGGTTTGGTGGTCATCGGAGAAGCACAGGTCGGTGTCGTCATTAAGAAATTTTCGATTGCAGGTAAACAACTTCCGGCAGGTCAGCTCATCGCGCTGGAAGGCGAAGCAGGTTATCAAGCCGATACCCTCGCTCCCGGTTGGCATTTGTGGTATTGGCGCTGGCAGTATGAGGTACTGCGCGTGCCTGTCACCGTGATTCAACCCGGTGAAATCGCGCTGGTGGTGGCGGCGGATGGGTCGTCTATTCCCCCGGAACGTATCATGGGGCGGTTGGTGCCGTGTGATAACTTTCAGGATGCGCGGGCGTTTTTGACCAATAAAGGTGAAAAAGGCCGTCAGCTCGGGATTCTCACCGGCGGGACATATCGAATTAATACCAAGTTGTTCCAGATTATCACGGCTGCCAATGCCCATCAACACGGCATGGAAGCCACAGATTTGCGCGTCTACCAAGTGCAGCAGGATGAGGTCGGGATTGTCACTACTTTGGATGGTGCGCCCCATGATGAAGGCGAAATTGCTGGCCCGCTGATTGAAGGGCATGACAACTTCCAGAACGCGCAGGCTTTCATTGAAAAAGGCGGGAAACGCGGGTTACAGGAACAGGTGCTGCTGGCAGGTTCGTGGAATCTCAATCCCTGGTTTGTCAAAGTTGAACAGGTTCCCATGACCCAGATTCCGATTGGCTATGTCGGTGTGGTGATGTCCTATGTGGGTAAACCTGCCGAAGATGTGACGGGTGCAGCCTTTAAACATGGCGATCTGGTAAATCAGGGGCATAAAGGTGTGTGGGTCAAACCCCTTTATCCCGGCAAACATCCGATTAACACCCGGGTGATGAAAGTTGAACTTGTTCCCACCACGGATACCGTGTTGAATTGGGCATCGCGGACAGAAGCCCATGCGTATGATCAGCGCTTGTCCTCGATTACCGTGCGCTCCAAAGATGGCTTTGCCTTCCAATTGGATGTCTCACAAATTATCCACATTGGGGCCTTGGACGCGCCAAAAGTCATTTCGCGGGTGGGGTCGGTGCAAAATCTGGTTGACCATGTGCTGCAACCGATTGTCGGGAACTATTTCCGTAATGCTGCCCAAGCCTATACCGTGCTGGACTTTTTGATTGCCCGCAGCGAACGCCAGCATGAGGCCGCGCATCATATCCGTGAAGCGCTCAATACCTATGATGTGCAGGCCATTGATACGCTGATTGGCGATATTACGCCGCCGAATGAACTCATGCAAACGCTGACTGACCGTAAGATCGCGGAGGAACAGCGCAAGACTTATGAAGTGCAAATGGAAGCGCAAACCCAGCGCCAGCAGCTTGTCCGCGAAACGGCGATGGCGGATATTCAACAGCAGATGGTCAAAGCGGAGCAGGGCGTAAGCATTGCGGAACTGGAAGCCCGTTCCCAGATTAAAAAGGCTGAAGGCGAGGCCGAAACGGTGCGCTTGCACGCTGTGAGTGATGCCGAAGCCATTCGCAGCAAAGGTGAGGCACAAGGGCAAGCCTACCGCGCCGGGGTGGAGGCGATTGGGCCTCAGGGCTTTACTTCCATTCAACTCATGCAGCTCATCGCCAATGGTCACATTCGGATTGTGCCGGATGTAGCGGTCAACGGTGGTGGCGGTGGAAACGGCATGGCGGACGCGCTGTTAGGCATGTTCATCCAGCAGCAGTATGCCAATGCCCAAAACGGCAACCGTCCCAAAGTGGAAGAATAATATATACTAACGAGGGAAAAGCACTTCCTCACCTTGGAACAGGCTTTTCCCTCCCTCTTTACAGCAGGAATACAGATGAAACCTTTTGTGCAAAATGACGATTTTTATTATAGTGAACACCTTGTGATGGATTATTTTTATTTACATAGATTGGGAGCGCTCCCATTTTTTATGGAAAAAGTCTACGTAAGAAAATAATGCGATAGGTTCCTAGTTGACATACACGACTTTTGCCAGACTGCTAATACTGATAGTATCCGATATAATCTTGGAGAAAACGAGATTATTTTTATGTATACATACTGTGTTCGCCGACAGAACACGGTAGGGATAACTTTTCACAGAAAGAAGCTACTAAAACTATGCGATATGGATATTTTGATGATCACCGACGTGAGTATGTGGTTACTCAGCCGGATACCCCTCTGCCTTGGCTCAACTATCTGGGCAGCGAACAATACTTTGGCATCATTTCGAATACAGGCGGCGGCTACTCCTTTTATCGAGATGCCCGCCTACGCCGTCTAACCCGCTACCGCTATAACAATGCACCTTGGGATAGCGGGGGACGTTATTTGTATTTGAGGGATGCAAAAAGTGGCGAATTCTGGTCTCCAACATGGCAGCCAACCCGCAGATCTCTTGAAGATTACACCTGCCGTCATGGACTTGGCTATACCCTGATCAGTTCAACGTATCAGGGCATTGAAGCAAGCACCTGTTATTTTGTGCCACAGGGCGAAAATCTCGAAATCTGGCAGTTGACCCTCACCAACCACCGGGATGAAGCCGCTGACCTCGCGGTATTCTCCTTCATCGAATTTAACCTCTGGGATGCTTATGATGATATGACTAACTTCCAGCGCAACTTCAGCATTGGCGAAGTTGAGATTGAAGATGGGGTTATTTATCATAAAACCGAATACCGTGAGCGTCGTGACCATTTTGCATATTTTGCCTGCTCAGAACCCTTAGCGGGTTATGACACTTCGCGGGATGCCTTTCTAGGGGCGTATCGGGGTGCAGACAATCCACAGGTCGTTGAGAAAGGTGACTCTTCTAATTCCGTAGCGCATGGCTGGGCCCCGGTTGGCTCGCACCATCTTCAGATTCAACTGGGGGCGGGGGAAACAAAGGTCATTAATTTTGTGCTGGGGTATCACGAAAACCCGAAAAATGAAAAATTCGACCCGGCAGATTCGCAAATCATCAACAAGCAAACTGTCAAACCCATCATTGCCCGTTTTTTGAAAAGCGAAACGATTGATCATGCTTTTGCCGCGCTACGAAATTACTGGGATAAGATGCTGAATGTGTATCAGGTTAGCTCACCGGATGAACACACCAACCGGATGGTGAATATCTGGAATGCCTATCAGTGTATGGTCACGTTCAATATGTCACGTTCGGCATCCGGTTATGAATCGGGCATTGGACGGGGCATGGGCTTCCGGGATTCTAATCAGGATTTGCTGGGCTTTGTCCACATGATTCCTGCCCGCGCCCGCGAACGCATTTTGGATATTGCCGCCACCCAATTTGAAAATGGCGGGGCGTATCACCAGTATCAGCCTTTGACCAAGCGTGGCAATAATGCAGTCGGCAGCAATTTTAATGACGACCCGTTGTGGTTGGTACTCGGTGTTGCAGCATATATGAAGGAGTCCGGTGACCTTGCGATTTTGGATGTGCCTGTACCGTTTGATAACCAACCGGGCAGCGAACACCCCCTCTATGAACATCTGCGGCGCAGCATTCAATATACCCTTGAGCATATTGGGCCGCACGGTTTACCTCTGATTGGACGGGCTGACTGGAATGATTGTTTGAACCTGAACACCTTTTCCGATGAACCCGGCGAGTCGTTCCAGATTACCACCAACAAAGATGGGACGGTGGCTGAATCGGTTGTCATTGCTGCTTTATTCGTAATGGCCTCCAAAGAAATGGCGGTGCTTGCCGAAAGCCTTGGTTTGCATGAGGAAGCGGCACAGTATTGTAAATATGCAGATGACATGGATGCTGTAGTGCAAGCGCATGGCTGGGATGGCAATTGGTTTTTGCGTGCGTATGACCATTTTGGCGATAAGGTTGGAGCATCGTCTTGCACCGAAGGCCAAATCTTCATTGAACCGCAGGGGCTTTGCATCATGGCAGGCATGGGTTTGGAGGACGGGCGAGCGCTGAAAACCTTGGAGAGCGTTCGAGAACGACTGGCAACCCCGCACGGCATTGTGCTGCAACAGCCTGCTTATTCCCGCTATTATCTGAATCTGGGCGAAATCTCATCGTATCCACCCGGTTATAAAGAAAACGCGGGGATCTTCTGCCACACCAACCCTTGGATGATGATTGCAGAAGCAATTGTCGGACATGGGGATGAGGCACATGATTATTATACCCGGATCAATCCATCTAACCGTGAAGCCCTGAGCGATGTTCACCGTTGCGAACCTTACGTCTATGCTCAAATGATTGCCGGACGGGATGCTGTCAACCATGGGGAGGCCAAAAATTCATGGCTGACCGGAACTGCCGCTTGGAATTATGTGGCTATTACGCAGTGGATTCTGGGGATTCGCCCGGACTACGATGGCCTCAGAATAGCCCCTGTTATTCCTCAAAGCTGGTCAGGATATGAGGCAACCCGCATTTATCGCGGTGTCAGCTATCAAATCACCGTCAAACGGGAAGGCGAAGGAAACACTGTTTCGCTCATCGTGGACGGTGAAGCGATTTCAGGCAATCTCGTGCCTCTGGATGAACAGGCTACCTCCCGTCAGGTGGTGGCAATCTTGAAATAGCCTTCTCCAAACCATAAAACTGCGAAAAGCCTCTCCAAAATATGGAAAGGCTTTTTTGATTCGTCAATACCTATTATACTTTACCTACTATGAAAATTACGCTTTTGACCCAACCCTTCGACTCTGAGAATAGCCTCTCTCGATTAGGAGATAAACTGGTCGAGTTATTAAACTCCACTGAGCCTATCTTTGACCAGATATGGGTTATTGCAGCTTTTGCGAACCAACAAGCAATAAAATTTTTAATTCCTTATTTGGAAGTCTCCCGTAATGCCGGCGCAACTATTCAAATCATGGTGGGAATTGATCATCAAGGTACTTCAATAGAGGCGCTTCAAATACTTTTGGAATCGGGAATAGAAACAAAAGTCGCGCATAACAACCAACCAGGACACACTTTTCACCCTAAAATTTATCTTTTTGAGGCAACTGGATTGAGAGCAGAACTTTTCATCGGCTCTCATAACCTTACTGAAGGTGGTTTATTTAGCAATTATGAGGCTTCTACACAGCTTAGCTTTGATTTGACTACCGAATACCATGAATATGAGCAGTATAAACAGGCTTTAGGGCGTTTTTTGAACCCGCCTGATGCCATTATGCAATCTCTTACCTCTAACCTTATTGATAATATAATTGCAAGAGGAGAGATAATTTCAGAGGCACAACGGCGGGAAACCACAAGGCAAAGTTCAGCACCTAAAAAAGATACTGCTAATGAAACAATCCCTAATTCTCTTTTTGGGAATGAGCCTATTCCAAAAGCCCCATATAAACCCATTAAAAGCCCTAAAATCACGCTTTCTATCTCAAGCCAGCGTGGAAAGCTTGTGTGGGAAAAAGAAGGGTTGCCTTTATCTGATGTTCAAAGTCAGGCGGGGCATCCAACAGGCGGTTTACGTTTGACACAAGCAGAGTGGACAGTGAATGACCTACCTATAGACCAAACAAGCTATTTTCGTTACGATCTATTTGGGAGCTTTGAATGGTCGGTTGGGAAACGCAGGCCTTCAAACCGTGAAACGACTGTGATAGTGTTTGAGGTTTATATTCTTGGAAGAAATTATGGAGTTCATGAGCTAACGATTAGCCATAAGCCAAGCGGTGAAGCAGGACAAAGGAATTATACAACGATGCTTCATTGGGGAGCGCTGGCGAATACTATCCGTGATTTGCAACTTGGTGGTAGAACTTTTCGGCTATATGCCCCATTAGAAAATGATATTTTCACCTTAGAAATCACATAACTTCTTCGGGTTCAGCTGCTTGTGGTTGCCGCTGTCTGCGGCATTTCAACCGTAACCATGCGGCTTGCAAAGCTAAAATACTTGGTTTATCAAATTTTGCCAGCAAAATTTCATCTTGTTTTGCCAAGACAGTTTCCGCCGAAGTGCGGCTGCGAATGAGTGCATCCAGCTCATAAACTTGTTGTTCGGTTGCGGGCGAAACAGGGATAAGGAGTTGGCGGATTTCGGAAGGCACAAGTTCCAAGACTCCTCCGCCATAGTGCCTTCCTTCTAATTCAGCCGTCAAAGCCGTGAGGCTATTTAAAAATGAATAGACTAGACTATGAGCATCGAACTTTTTAATTTTGATACGATAGGCGGTATCCGTCGTGAAAGCCTCTAGTTTGTTAAAAATAAGGCGAGGAAAGTCGTGGCTGCGTTTAAGCATTCCAACTGGGGTTGCATAGACAGAGGGGACAGTGTACCAAGGCTCGCGGACTCTACACTTATAGCGTGTGTGGAGGCTTTCGGCCTCGCCAACTTTGATATAATTTTGGGCAGACTCGGATAGTTCGGCTTCATTTTGAAACCAGAGAAAATTCGTAGGCAGCCCCGCCTGCTTGTTTTGTTGTGCGACGGCTTGGTCGTAAATGATGCCGGGAACATGCTCACTGCGCCCAAACATGGGGTGCGCCCACTTCGTAAGCTCATATTTTTCAACCACATAGTCTGGGACAAGAAAATATTTATTTGCGCCTGTGACAATCCCAACAGCGACATCCGCTACTTCGCTAAATTGAGGAATGTGTTGTCTAGCGGCCTTTAAAAGCGTGCGTTCTGACTCGTTTAAAAAGGCGGTCATCCATTTCCCTTCGACGGTTTCTCCGTTGGCATAGTGCGCAGTTTGGAAATAATCTTCGGGATGTTGGTCTAAAAAGGTTTTATCATGCGTTTGAACAATGCTGACCCCAAAAGATTTGTCGGTGGGGAGAGCTTTTTTCTCTGCCAGCAGCAGCACCGCCCCCTGCAAGGTATTTTCAAACCATATTTCTTGGGGGTCGAACAGCATAATTTTTGAACAGGTTTGGGCTAAATAGCCCCTAAGCGACTGGGCGTACAAGATATGAAGCAGTTCGGAGGGGACAATCATTGCCAAACGACCACGTGGTTTGAGTAAACGCAAGGAAGCAATAACAAAGGCAACCCATAGATTGGTATGTTTTGTAAAATTAAGCTGTGAGCATCTAAAAATTTCTTGTGAAATCATTTGGATGTGCTTATCAAGATATTGATAGCGAATAAAGGGCGGATTACCAATAACTGCGTCAAATAAGGGAGGCATAAGCAAGTTAGTTAATGCCCAAGTCAGAAAGTCGCTAGCATGAAGTTTAGTTTCAAGATTGCTCAGTTGGTTGGCAGACTCTTGAGCTTTAGCCGCTTCATGCGGTTCAATCTCAAAGGCAGTGATAGATTTTAGGGATGGATGGTCTATATGGGTTAAAGTACGGAAAAATGCGCCATCCCCGCAGCTAGGCTCAAGCAAATTTTCTGGTGCACTAACCAAAACCCACTTTAATAAAAATTGAGCAATATCGGGCGGGGTATAGTAGCCTCCCCGCAATTTGGTTGCTGTTTCGTTGACTTTAAAATTCATCGCGCTCTCAAATTAGACCATTTGTGCAATTTTAGCACATTAAGGCGCGTTTTACTCAAATTGATTGGGGATTCTTTTTGAAAAGAATCCCCTTTTGATAATTTACTGTGCAGCGATAGTATCTTCAGAAGGGCTGACGGTGAACAATGCGCCGTCGGTGCGCCCAAAGACTTCGGGGAAGTAGAACGCATAGCCGTGAGAGGGCATCGTCTGGAATTTACCCGGCACGGTTGCCCGTACCTGATATGAATAGACATACGTTCCCGGCGGCAACACATCGGCGTACAAATTCACCGACTCATCGCGGATTTCGGTATGATCCCAATACCACCACCACCAGTAATAGTAGGGGTCGTACTGCGGGGATAGCTGCGGCCCGTCCACAAGTTGAGTCGTGGTCAGCAAGGAGGTATCCAGCGCTTCTACCCCTGCCGGAAGCGGGTCTTCCAGCACGAAATAGTAAATCGTTTCGGGGATATTAACCGTCAAGCGGACGGTCAATATTTCGCCGACTTTGGCATCTGTGACGGGTTCGGTTTCACCAGCGCGGAAGTATTCGCGGACAATCCCCACCCCGCGATTGAGGGCGGTCACTTCGCTAGCATCCAATTCAAGTGTCAGATGGGCGGTGTAGTAGAGTGCGCCTTCGCCTTCACCCCGCACAACGGTGACTTTGTTGATTTCATCCAAGAGTAAATTACCGACTTCAATGACCAGATCCTGCCCTTCACGAACGGTTTCGGGTGTGACCGTGCCACTGGCTTGTTCTTGGCTATTGAGGATGAGCGAATAATCGTAGTTGCCTTTTAATTCGTTGGTTGCCACCATCCAATCGGTCAAGCCAATCACCGCCCAAGTGGTTTCCTGTGTCGTTTCCCAATGGTCGCCCATCCGTGCCACCATCAACCAGCGCACCACATTCGGCAGCAAATCGCTGGGGCCTTGCCCATTGTCAACCATAGCTTGCGTATCCGCGTCAATCAGAGCAGAGAGGACAATGGCGGTGGTGCGGGTGTCGCTGCCCCAGTTCCACCAATCGCGCCGTTCTTCTTCCCAATGTGCGCCTGTGGCGGATAAATGCGCGGCAGTGATTAAATCGCTGCTCAGGGAATCGCGCTGGCTGGCATGGTCGCCACTATGCGCAACATAGGCCATTAACAGGAAGGCTTTGCCATAGTTGCTCATTTCAAGGCGTACACGGAACAGCGCATCCAATTCACCGGCGGAGGGCATGTAGCGTCCATCGCTCGCCCGCGAAAGCACATAGAAATAAAATGCTTGCCGATTCAATCGCCAGAAATCGGTATCTTCGGTGGGCTGTATGAAATCGGTACGGATGTAGGACACTGCCGCGTCGATCATGTTCACGTCAATGTCGTAACCCGCTTCCCGCGCTTCAATCAGACCCAGCAACGCATAGGCGGTGACAATCGGGTTGCTTTCCATACCGTTGAACCAGCCCCACCCGCCATCGAAATTTTGTCCGGCTTTCAATTTTTCAAGACCGAAATCGAGTTCTGTCCGCAAATTGACTTCCAGTTCGGCATCTTCCACGCCTAAGGATTTCAGAGCGCGGTAGGTTGCCACATTCGGCAAAAAGCGACTGACGGTTTGCTCGATACATTGGTGCGGGAAATTTTCTAAATAGTCCAGCGCGTCAATCGTCGTGACCGCCAGCGAAGGATCAAGCTGAATGGTCAGCGTACCTTGGTCGGTGTCCGCAATCGGCGGGATGGTAATACCTTCGGTGCGTGAGCCTGCCTCGCGCAAGACTCCGCCCGTGCCAACCGTATCCGGGGCGGTGTAACGATAAACAGGGATCGTGCCATTTTCACCTGTCGCTAAAGGCGGTTTGCTGGCATCCTGATAGCCGTCATTCCCAACCGCGATGAAGGTTAAATCCACCCCCGGTACATCCTGAATTTTGACCAGCCATTCGAGGCGGGCGCGGCTGTTGGGTTGAATCTCAACGGATTTTTCCAGCGATTCGCCGTCCATCAATTCAAAACCCGTGCCTTGCATCGTGGCCTGAACATTTTGCACGTCGTCGCTGTTGTTGTTGATGACCATTGCCAGCGCAACTTCATCCCCCACCACGAAAAAGCGCGGGGTGGCCGGACGTACCAGAAGAGGCAGGGTGCTGGCAATATCCACTTCAACTTCGCCAACATGCGTATCGGTGGTGACAGCACGGGCGGTCAGATTCCAGATGGTCAGATTGTCCGGCATGGTGACGGAAACTTGCGCTTTGCCATTGGCATCGGTCACAACATGGGCAGCCCAAAGCGGAGTTTGCTGGAAATCTTCGCGGACTTCGACCTGTTCAAAGCCCGGCCCGCCGCCACCACCGGTTGCAGCTAAGGCCGTTTGTGTTGGGGCAGGACTGGCGGCAAACTGCGCTTCATTGGCAACCACACCATCCGCCACCGCCAATTCTTCGCTGGCTGCGCGGTCAGCTTCATCTTTTTCGACTTCCTCGATTCGCCCGTCAATCAGCGCCACCAGCATTGTATCGGTGTAGGTGTAATTGCTGACCGAACCGTAAAAATGCACGGTGGGCGAGAGGCTGTTGTCGGAGGAGAGCGAAAGAATCGCCGCATCCACCAGCGCAAGGCCAAATTCGGCCTGTACAGGGTTGCCGTTGGCATCGCTGGCTTCTACATCCAACATGACTGTTTCGCCGGGTTGGGCGTTCGTCGTGGAGGGTGTGACCGTAATTTGCAAGGCTTTGGAGGCAGGTTCAACGGGCAGTTGAATCGTGCCTGTGCGGTAAGTTGGAACCGCATTGGCTTCATCAATGCCGTGCATGACCATCGCAGAGAGGAAAACACCCGGTTCATGTTCGGCGGTCAGCGGCACTTCGTACACAAGGGTTGAGCCTTCGACACGCACAACTTCATGGCTGATGACACCAGCGCGTTCGAGCGTGACTAGCACATAGGACACCCCTTCCAGTGAAATCGGAATGAGGACTTGGGCGGTTTCACCTGCTACATATGAGTCTTTGTCAGCAATCAAATCAATAGTGTTGCTTGGTTGACCCCACCAGACATATTGACTGCCCGTGACCCACAATTGGCGACTGCTCTGGTGCAGACGTTCGCGCAAATCGCGGGTGCTGGCTTTAACGATGAAAATACCCGCATTCGGCGGAGTAAAAGCGTAACTCGCCATGCCGTTTTCATCGGTCACAACCTCGATGGTTTCAACCTCAATTTCACGCTGAGTCCAGTTGTACCGCCCGAATTGGCCTTCAATTTCTTCGCGTTCCCAGCGACGTTCAATCAGTTGCAGGGTCACTTTTTGAGCCGGGACAACTTCACTCTGGGGATTCACGGTGATGACATCGGCGGTAAAGGGTTCGTTGGCCTCCCCGAAATACACATCGGTTTTGACCCCCACATAAACTTCACCGGGATGAACGGTGATGCTGGTACGACCTGAAATGTACTGCCCACTTTCATCGTTAATCGTGGCTTCAATGGTCACTTGCTCAGGGTATGCACCTTCAGGAGCAGTGTTCGGAATGTCGATGAGCAAATTACCACTCGCATCGGTGGTGCCTGTACCGCTGGCTAAAGTGCGAGAATACCCGCCGTAGTAGCCGTAATCGTAGGCATAAAAATCCCACCAGTAGGTGCTGTCGGAAAAGCTGTAATTGCCCGGCCCGGTGTAATTGAAAAAGGTCTGGCTGGCGGTGGCTGTCCAGTTCACGCTGGCATTGCTCAATGCCCCGCCGGAGAAAAATTTCCCGTTGATAATCGCCCGCAAGGGGTCGCCGCCAATAATTTCGGTCTGGTCGGTGGTGACACTGACGCTAAATTCCGGCACACGGAATTCGGCAACCTGCGCGTAGGCATAGCCAATCGAAACATCCGCCCGCATGATATTGATATAAACTTGACCAATCGCTGTGTCATCGGGCAGCAGCACTTCGCCGCTAAACGTGCCAAATTCGGTTAATTCGACCTGTGTATCCAGCAGTGTGATACCATTGTAATCCGTAATGAGGACTTTGAGCGTGTCAAGGTCGCTGAGGGTGTAATTAAAATCATCCCGATTGCGGTAGGTGCCTTTGAAATACAGCATTTCACCGGGGCGATAAATTGGACGGTCTGTATACACATACAGCGATTCTGTTGGTTCGGAAGGCGCACGGCTGGAACGCCAGATTCCGTAGCGGTCTGCACCTTCGGCGGTCACGATCAAGTCCGTGTAATATTCAAGCGGCAGACGCAGCACGCCATCCGAATCCGTGACCCCGCGCCCCACTTCTGTACTGCCACTGGCAATAGTGACCTGCTGTTCAACGGCGGGTTCGCCCGTTTGCATGTCCGTCACCCAGACCATGAGTTCGCCTTCCATGCGTTTGACGACAATGCTATTGTTGACCACCGCCATGGAGACAGGCATCCTATTTTCATAGCTGTCCTGATTGAAATACCCGATGACAAGGTAATTGCCCAATGGCAGCGCCCCACCCCCTTCTTTGAGATTGACTTTGGCGATGCCACGCACTATCCCAATATCAAAGGTTTCATCCCATTCGCGTATCAAGGTACTTTGATTGACGATATTATCGATGTCATCTTCATACAGGTAATAAAACGACTGTGATAGTGCTTGCACCGGAATTTGATACAGCTGAAAACGGAGGGTCGGTGTTCCCTGCACATTGACGGAGAGGGCCGTGTTTTCCCGATAGCCCCCGGTGACGACCATCCGATTGGAATCAATCAGATAGGCGTAAGGCGCGACTTCCCCCGTCGTAAAACTGAAGGTGTAATCCGATGCAATTGCGTTGCCGTAAACATCTTCCACCCCTGCTTTGAGTGTCACCGTATACTGCGTATTCGGCAGCATTTCAAATTGCAACGTGAGTTCCGTGCTGTAGGCGAAGGGGGTAATTTCGGCTGGTTCGGGTGAAACACTGTACCGCCCTTCATAGGTTTCGGTCTTCATCGGGGAAGCAAAGCCAATCGTCACCGAATTGTATCCGGGATACACCCCGACTTCCCCATTATAAGGATAGGTATACGACACATAAGGCAGCGGGACAGTGGAAAAAATAAAATCACGTCCCTGTCGCAAGCCTGCCCCGCCCAGACCTTTGGCAATCGCCGCATCCACCACCAGACGATAGGCAGTACCAATTTGCAATTTTTCAGTGGGGGTAAAAGTAAGGGTTGCCCCATCTTCTGACCAGCTAAATGCCCCCGCTACCCGTTCATCATCAAACGGAGTTGCACCTTTGGAAAGCACAAAACTTTCTTCCACAGACGCTTTATTCATCGGCTGAGAGAAAGTAATTTGAATCGCTTGCTCAAGGGGAACGGTTTGCCCTTCAGAGGGATAAGTCGAGAGGATTTCAGGAACAAGCGTCTGAAAGGTGGAGACAAAATCTTCCGCCAGCACCGCACCTGTCACATCGGTTAAACCCGCTCCAACAGTCACCGTATAGGTTGTCCCGCCTTCTAATGGCACATCCGGCGTAAATTGATAAATGGCGGTGTTGAGCCATTCGCCCTTGCCTATCACAGCGGGTTCAATGGTCAGCGGGTCGGGCAGTTCATCTAAAATTTCAGTTGATCCCAACGGCACTACCGGACGGTTAAACGATACGGTAATCGTCGCATCGGCGGCGACTCCCTCGGCGTTACCGGAGGGGATAATCGTATTCACCAGCAGTTCGCCCACTGCCCGCACCGTAAAATCGTAATCTTCAGGGAGTGCTAGCCCATTAGCAGCGGCTGAACCCTGCCCGATCGTGAATTCGTAGCTTGCGCCGCGTTCCCAACCTTCATCGGGTTTAAAAACGAGTGTATCTTCTGTAGGCCACTCAAACGTTCCACCAATGAACGGTTCAGTTGACCAGAGCGCCATAACCGATTCTTTGTCCATGGCTTGATTGAAGGTGATGGTCAGGGGCGCATCGAGGGGCATTTCCTCGCCCGGATAGGGAGTCACCGCCACGATTTGCGGCTCAACCTCCCCTTCCTGCTGCGCCCAGACCAACACCGCGCTGCTGCCAAGCATCAGCAAGCACAAGAAGGTCACAAAAAGTAGTTTTCGCACGACGAATCTCCTTGTAAGATTTGTTCTACCCCTACAACGATTGTACGCCTGTATTTGTTCCCGCAGGTTTTCGGCGTTAGGATTCATGGTCACTGGTAGGGACGTTACAGATGAGGCGCTATTTTCTATGCAGGCGGACATACCCATCATCCGCCCGTTCACCCGGATAGGTTTTGATGATAAAAAGACTCAATTTACAGGATGATTTTCTGGTTGCGCGGTTGATAGAAATTCAACAGAAGGCCTATCGGATTGAAGCGGCGCTGATTGAATTTGATGGAATTCCCGCCCTAACGGAAACCGCCGATAACCTCCGTGCCGCTCAGGAAATATTTGATGGCTATTTTGTCGAAAACAACTTGGCGGGTGTGGTATCGTATGCGCTGGAGGGTCAAACACTCGATATTGGTCGGTTGGTGGTGCATCCCGATTATTTTCGGCGCGGGATTGCGTCAGCGTTGTTAAATCACATTGAACAAGTTGAACCGACTGCCAGCCGTATCATCGTCACCACCGGCGCAAGAAATACCCCCGCGTGTAATTTATATTTGCGGCATGGCTATATTCAGATAGAAACATTTACGATTGCGGATGTACTAACAATGGCGAAATTTGAGAAACTAATCACTAAAAACTAAGGACTCTCTATGATTGGCACGATTATTAATGTGGTAGCGGTAGCGGTGGGCAGCTTGATTGGCTTGTTCATGGGCGAACGGCTCTCCAAACAAACCCAGAG
The DNA here is from genome assembly GCA_964639245.1 of uncultured Anaerolineae bacterium. Taxonomy (GTDB): domain Bacteria; phylum Chloroflexota; class Anaerolineae; order Aggregatilineales; family J027; genus SB15. Next base: position 895,119 of record CAZXCU010000001.1, on the reverse strand, counting down.
CGCGATTGTTACCGGGCTAGGCTTTGTCACCCTCTCGCAAGGTATGAGCGATAGTTTTGCAACAGGCAATATCATCATTCCGCTTTTTAGCATTGCGATTGGTGTAATTGTCGGAGAAATGCTGGATATTCAAGGTAAATTAAACGATTTTGGCGGATGGTTACAAAAGAAATTTTCATCGGGGAACAATGATGCTGAAAAAGGCAGCGATGGTTTAACTCCACGTGAACGATTTATCAAAGGTTTTGTGACCGCCAGCTTGATTTTTTGTGTGGGGCCGTTGACGGTGTTAGGTTCACTAAAAGATGGCATGTCAGGCGATTATCAGCAGTTAGCAATTAAATCCGCTTTAGATTTTTTTGCTGCCACTGCTTTTGCATCTTCATTGGGGATAGGGGTATTTTTCTCGATTATTACGGTGTTTGTGGTGCAAGGCGGATTAACTATTCTAGGTCTTGCGGCAGGTGAAGTTATGACCGAAGCCATGACGAATGAACTCACTGCGACAGGCGGGATGATTTTGATGGGACTTTCGCTGATTTTGTTGGATCTTAAACATCCCCGCATTGCCAATTATTTGCCTGCCCTGTTGATTGCCCCATTGATTGTGGCAGGGGCAGACGTGCTAGGGATTGATTTGTACCCGAATATTTAAAGGGACACCGCAAAATTCATTAAAATTTCGTAAGGGCGGGGACAAGTGAGCCTCCGCGAGCGATTCCCGCCCACCGAGATAAAGCATGTTACTTGCCTGAAAGTGCAATCGAAAGCAAAATAGACTGTATTATGAGCAAAGTTTATGTGACTGTTCCTGCGCCACTACCCAGTTTTGGGCCGGGTTTAAATACACTAGGGTTGGGGCTGTCGCTTCACACCCACATTGAAATGTCGCCCCGTCAGGATGACAAACTCGAAATCACTGTCACAGGTGAAGGCAGTGAGTCGCTGCCCGCTGGTTTGCGGAATCCGGTCATGCGGGCGGCGATGCGTGTTTTCCAGAAAAAAGAAACCGCCCCGTTTGGCTTAAATGTCAGCATCGAAAATCAGATTCCGATGGATGTGGGGTTGGATGCAACCGCCGCTTTGTGGTTGGGGGGCATGGTTGCCGCCAACAATTTGACGGGCAACAATCTTGACCGTGAGGGTTTGATTGACCTTGCGTTGGAAGCGGGACTGCTCCCTGAATCAGTCATTACCACCCTGTTAGGCGGGTTAAATATCTGTATGCGCGAACCGGATGGCAGAATCCGGTATAACAGCCTTGAGCCGCCACCTTTGCGGGTGGTGCTGCTTGCCCCGACTCTGCCAGATTATAAAGACCAAACTCGCGGGGTCATGCCACAAGCGGTAGACATCCGCGATGCCGTGTTCAATATGAGTCGCCTGTCGTTTTTGATGGATGCCCTGCTGGATGGGGATTACGATTTGCTTGCCAAAACGCTGGAAGACCGTCTCTATCAACCCGCGTTCATGGATTACATTCCCGGTTATGATACGGTGGTGAGTGTGGCAAAAGCACAGGGCGCAGCCGCCGTCACCCTCATGCCCAAAGCCCCTGCCCTGCTGGTGTTTGCCCCCTATAACCATACCTTGATTGCCAACGCAATGATTGAGGCTTTTCAGGATGTGGGGGTGGAACACTGCCGCTTCTGGACGGTGGTGCTGGATGGGCAGGGAGTTATGATTAGCTTGACCTGAGTGCCTAATTCAAACGCGCCGTACTAAAACCACCTGAAACGGCACGCAGTAAATTACCACTGCTTGATATTGGCTTAAATCTGTTCCTGATGGAATTTCATAATTCTGATTGCCAAGATTGCCTTTTAGTTCGCCTAAATCCAACTCCGTTCCATTGTGTAAATCAGCCCGGGTGGGATTGGCGCTGGTGACGAGAAACACATGCAAATCTGGCCCGTTGGTCACTTCAAAATTTTCAAATCGCAGTACCGATGTTTCATCCGACAATTGATATAAAATCGCGTCGCCACTCCCCTTATGCACCGCATCAATCTCGGTGAAATTTCCCCGCCCGATTTCTGTCGCAGTCACTTCGGGCATTTGCTCGGCAACACTCTCGGTTTGTCCGGCGGCAGTTTCCATTGTCGCATTCGCTTCGGTGTTGCTCATCTCAGTTGGCACAATGGCTACCTGTGCATAGGGAAATTCTTCATTCACTTCCTCATCCCGGAACAACGGGCTAATCAACCAGTACCCTACCCCCAACACAGGTATCAAAATCACAATGGCAATCCCGGCAAAGATTAATTTTCGCATCTCACGCTCCTTTTTTATTTCGTCTCAGCATAAGGAGCAAAAGTTACAGCAAAATTACGCGGAGATTACAAAAAACCGTTAAAATGAATATCAAGGAGCGCTCTGTGATGCAGAAACAGGTTAACCAAACTATCCTCGAACTTGTGCAGGGGGACATCACCCAGCAAGACACCGAAGCGATTGTCAACGCTGCCAATTCTGCCTTAGCGGGTGGTGGCGGGGTGGATGGGGCTATTCATCGGGCAGCGGGTGCAGACGAACTCCAAGCCGCTTGTCGCAACTTAGGCGGGTGCGATACGGGCGATGCGAAAATCACGCTCGGTTTTAAGCTCAAAGCCCGCTACATTATTCATGCTGTCGGGCCAATTTATTACCCTAATAATGAAGCCTGCCCGGGTTTACTTGCCAGCGCGTACCGCCGCAGTCTGGAAGTCGCTGTCGAAAATGGGGTTAAAACCATCGCTTTTCCCGCCATTAGCACCGGAATCTATGGGTATCCGATGGACAAAGCCGCCATGATTGCACTACAAACCATCGCCGACTTTGCCCATCAAAATGACTCGCTGGAATTAGTCCGTTTTGTGCTGTTCGGACAGGAGGCTTACGAAACCTTTAAGGCAGCACTCCACGCGATACCGTAGACTCATCCGGCAAGCGCATCCGCCATACAGTGATATACCCTTCGCCGTGCGGTTTGTCAAAGCGGGTAAGAAATTCTGGCACTGCAAACCAATTGGCCTGCGGTTCTAGCATGGTATCCTCCGCAATCAGATAGAGGGGGATGTTATTCAGCAGGGGATTCAAAAAGTAGGGAATGGTGCTGCGCCGCGCCGGATTCGCCAAATCGACCCGTTTATCGCAGCGATAGTACAATTCAGGAAATTCGTATAAATGTGGCATACAAAAGCGCGTCCCTAACACCAGATGCACCTTGCCATTGTGCTTTTCGCCATTTTCTTCAACATAGGCCATCGCATCGAGCAGCGCGTAGCCGTTGAAATTACCCTCAAAATAATTCTGGCTGTCCAACCACGGCATGTCTAATTGGGTGGGATCCGTTGCCGCTTTCTGGGCAAACGGAACGGAAAACGTCACCGCCCATAACACAATCCCGGTGGCTGCGGCATAGCTTGCATAGCGCACATTTTTAATGAGCGAATCCGCCAGAATGATGATCCCCGCGCCAAACAAGACGGCAATCGCGGGTGTGCCGGCGGTTAGATAGCGGCTCTGGAAGGAATTCCGCCCGACAAGAAAAAAGGTCGTCAGCCACGCCAGCGCCAGCCAGAGTAACACCAGCGCCATTTGCTTACGGTAGTGTTTGAGATACAACCCAAGCGGTGAAGCAATCAGCAGCAACAGCGTGGCAGGCAGCGAAATGAGCAGAGTCATTTTTTCCCAGTTATCGCTCACCTTACCCCAGAAGGTATCCGCTTTGGTGGTCGCATTCACCAACCATGTATCGTACAGCGCATAATCTACCCCGTCATAATATTGAATTACGGCGGGAATAAACACCAGCATCCACAATCCGATGACCACCGCGATTGCCCGGAGTCCATGTGGAAAATAGCGGATGAACAAGTCTTTGAGGGAGGCATACGGCGCAAACAGCAGCAGCGCAAACAGGGGTAAAAAGTTGACAAAGGCCATCGTCAATTTTGCGGCGGGGGTCAGCGCCATGAACACCCCCACCCACATTGCCCGCTCGTAAGTGGGTTTGGCTGCGAATCGAATCGTCATCCACACCAAACAAGTTGCAATGAATCCTGCCCACGGGTCGGAAAGGGCGGTACGTTCAAAGAAAAAGGCATAGGGTAAAAACGCATAAAACGCGATGGCTGCCAGCGCTGCCCGTTGCCCGAACAAACGCCGCGCAATCAAAAACACCACTGCGCCCGTGAGCAATGAACTCAGCGCCACGCTGGTACGCGACAGGAACAACGCGGTATCCTGCTGTTTAAGGTCAAACACACCCGGCACAAAATAAAACAAAAATTTGCCATGACTTTCCACCGCCGGATGGTTTTCTAAATCGTACACGGTTGCCGCACGGCGGATATGGTTGCCTTCGTCCACAAACAGGGGCAGCGCTGTAATATTATGCGCCCGAATCAACAGATGAATCAGCAGCAGCACGACCACCAGCGCCAGTGTTGAACGTGAGATGGGAAGTTTTTTGGATTGAATCACAGGCTATTTCTTCTATTTTTAGGGCGGCGGTTAGTATACTGATTTGAAATGCCCTTTGATAGTGATATTACGCACAATCCACCCCAGAAGTTGCTAGTTGAACCTTAAAAATAGAGGTGCTTGCCACATTGACAGCCAATAAGCAACCACTACAATGTGAATATCCACTAGAAGCGGGAAAAATTTCAAAATGAGTATTTCTAAACCTCCCATTGGTTACTTGAGTAGCCTATTAATTGTTGTGATGGATGCGTCATGGGGAACAGCCGAAGTTGCTGCCACCACCACTGTCGCTGGCATTCCCCTCATCGCTTTGATGATGGCGGGTAATTTTATTTTTTGTGGCGCAGGCGTGACCTTGCTTGAAAAATTTACCAACTCCGCCGAATGGGGAGAAGCCGTTGCCAAAGGCTTTTTCGCCGGGATCATTGCGGGCGTGCCTTATCCGGTGGTTGGCCCCATTATTGGAACCAGCGCCCTCGGATGGAACGGCCTGTACGCTCTTTTCGGGGATAAAGACACCAAAGAAATTCCGTCTAAAACAGGCAATTAAAAATTTTAGCCGCCAGCCAAGCGAACGACTGCCGGCTACTCCCCTAATATAACGGTGGGCGGGCGGTCAATTGATACAAAAACAGCATCACACGGTCTGTAATGCCCAGATGCTCGTCATGCGGGTCATGGCTGCCATATTCATAATCATTTAAATATTCCATCAGGCGGGTGATTTCGCCTTCATCCAACCAGAGACCCTGACAGGTCGGGCAAATATCCATTCTCACGCCCGAATGTTCCTCAAATTCAAATTCCATCAGGGGCGTGCCATCTTCCGGGCAAAAACGGCCTTTATGTTCGCGCATTGTCTCACCCGTATGCACTTCCAAAACAGGTGTTTCTTGTGCCTCTGTTAGCGATTCCAGTTCGCCCTGACGCAGCCAATAGCCGCCTGTTTGTGGATCTTTATGCAGGGTGACATTGTTCACCGTCACTTCTACCAACAGTGCATCGCTTACGGGCGATTTTAATTCAGCCATGTTTTTTATCCTTAAGGTGTATATTCTGCAAAATCAGTGATAGGTTTCAAGACCAGCCCCAGCGTTTGAGCAATCCCCATTTGTCTTGCATCGACGGTAATAAACGGATGTTTCACTTTTTCCGCCAGCGCCAGATACAGGGCATCATAGACGGCTAATGTGTGGTCTAAGGCAATTTCAAGAGTGCGTGGCAGCAATTCATTCGCTGGATAAATAGTCAAAGGCAAGTTGACTAAACGTTTCATGGCGACCTTTGCCCGTTGCGAAGGCAGACCATGAAAACGTACTTGTTTCCAAAGAACATTCCCACATTCTGGCAAACAAGTTTCCGGCACATGCAATGTCGGTGGATTAGAACTTCGGAGTTGGTTAATCAAAGTTCTAACCCGGCGACTATCTTGCTCTTTGATGAAACTTTTGATGAGGACGCTGGTATCAATGACCCAATTGTCACTCATCTATCTCTATCCTCACGAATCATCTCCAATGTGGAAGGTTGCCCCGGTTGTAGTTCAATCATATCTGCCCACATTTCATCAAGGATTTCACCAATTGGGCGTTGGGGGATTTGCTTATATGGCCCCTTACCTTTTACTTCCTGAACAATATCTTCCACAAATGTCCTTAATTCTGCCTTTGTCATTTGACCAATCACTTCTACCGTCATCTCAACCCATCCTTTGCCATTTATACCTATTATAACCCTGATAGAGGATGGCTGAACGCGGACAGCTTTTTTACATCCGTTCGGGCGTGGTCATGCCCATCAGCGTTAGCACCCGCGCAAACACCACCCGCGCCATGTGATAAAACCGCAGACGCGCCCGTGCTACATCCTCCGAAACATCGCTATGTAGCACCCGCACCTCGTCATACAAGGGATGAAACGTCCGCGCCAAATCCAGCGCCCAGAACGCGATTTGATGCGGGGCAAGATTGTCATAGGCAAAAACGATTTGTTCGGGCAGTTCCAGCGCTTTACGGATAAATGTCAGCTCGCTTTTCCCTAGCAGCGACAAATCCGCCCCTTCATCCCAATTGTGCGGTTTGCCTTGCTCAATCACCTGTCGGAAAATCCCACAGCAGCGCACATGTGCGTTTTGAATGTAGTACACCGGATTTTCATTTGATTGTTCTTTGGCTTTGTCAAAATCAAAATCCAGATGACTTTCCGCCGAACGCGCCAGCATAAAATAGCGCACAACATCTGACCCCACTTCATCAATCAAATCATCTAACGTGACGTAATTACCAGCACGGGTACTCATTTTGTTATCACCAAACGTCACAAATTGATGCAGCACCACCCGTACTTTAGACGCATCATACCCTAATGCTTGCAACCCCCGTGATACCGTTTGCGCCTCAATAATATGATCTGTCCCCAAAATATTAAACGCCCGTTCAAAGCCCCGATTCAATTTATTGATGTGATAAGCAATATCCGGCAGTGCATAGGTTGGTTCACCATTCGATTTCACCACCACGCGATCTTCTTTATCACCTAACTGGGTGCTACGAAACCATGTGGCGGTTTTTGTCCAATTTTCTTTTTTCGCTTTTTCAAGTTCTTCTTCGGAGGCATTCTCACGAGTGATGGCCTCATAAACAAAGTCCTTTTCGCGCAGTTGATTTAAGACATTCCACACACTGCCGTCATCATAAACCGACTGTTCGTTGAAAAAGTGGTCAAATTGAATCCCCACCCGTGCTAAGGTAAGCTCAATCATCTTGAAAATTCGTTTTTCGGCATATTCCTTAAACGGTTTCCAATCCTCATTTGCCCAATTTTCCCCGACTTCGGCTTTGAGTTCTTCCGCAATTGTGACAAGATAATCGCCTTGATAACCATTTTCGGGTAGGGGTTCATCTTGCCCCAACGCCTGCAAATACCGCACCTTGAGACTATTCCCCAACATCATCATTTGAGCGCCCGCGTTATTAAAATAATATTCGCGCTCGACCTGCCAGCCACACTCTGTCAGCAAATTCGCCAATGTATCCCCCAGAATCGCGCCCCGCGTCCGTCCGATATGCAAGGGGCCGGTGGGGTTGGCGCTCACAAATTCAACCTGCGCCCGTTTGCCCTGCCCGATGTCCTGTTTGCCGAAATTTTTACCCGCCGCGATAATCACTTCCACCTGCTGCCGCACCCAATCTTCTGACAAACGCAGATTGACGAATCCCGGTGGGGCAACGTCCACACTTTGAATAAAATCGCTTTGTGGGAAGTGTTTTTGAATCGCTTCGGCAATTTCCAATGGTTTTTTGCCCGTTGGTTTCGCCAATGCCAGCGCCACCGGAGACGCATAATCGCCCTGTTCGGCTTTTTTCGGTGGTGTGACCGAAATCTCCGTAGGCAGCTCAAACGCGGGCAGTGTCCCGTTTTCCTGGGCAGCCATCAGCGCAGTTCGGATAAGACTTTGAATTTGTTGGGGCAGGGGTTTCAATGCCAATTTCTCCATCACAGCTTTCTCATACACTTCCTATTGTAATCCCCAAAGATTCAGAGAAAAAGATTGACAAATGTTAGGTAAAGATGCACAGTGAAATTAGTAAATATTCAATAAACAGGAAGAGGGCTTCGATATGAGCTTTGCTGCCGATTCGCAACGCCGTATTGCGATGCTGATTGATGGTGACAACGCCCAGCATAGTTTGCTCAAGCAAATGTTTGAGGAAGCGAGCCGATATGGAGACGTAACCATCCGACGCGCTTACGGCGACTGGACAGAAGCCAATTTAGCCAATTGGCGGCCTGTGATGTTATCCAATGCTATTCAACCCATCCAACAATGGCGTTATACAGCTGGCAAAAATGCGACAGATAGCGCATTAATTATCGATGCCATGGATATTCTCTATGCTGGCACAGTCCAAGGGTTTTGCATCGTTTCCAGTGATAGTGATTACACCCGTCTTTGTACACGGATTCGTGAAGATGGCTTATTCGTGATGGGCATAGGGCGAGAAAAAACTCCCGAAGCCTTCATCAAGGCTTGCAACGTGTTTGTTTATGTAGAAAACCTTATCAAGGGGGACGAGATTAAAGACGCTGAGAACATCAAACCCCCTACAGTTAAAAAAGCAGACGATGTTAAAACGGTAGCCAAAGCACCGGCAACAGCTAAAACGAATTCTACTGTCAAAGCCCCTGCGAAGACTAATCCAGAGGCTTCCCAGAAGGCGTTGCTGAGTCTCCTTCGGCGGGCATTTGATATTGCGGTGCAAGACGATGATCGGTGGGTACATCTGGGCGCACTCGGAAATGCTCTCCAGCGTATTGAGCCAAGTTTTGACAGCCGCACCTATAATTTTAAGAGCTTATCTCTCTTAGTGAAGTCCATGCCCAACCAAATCGAGGTAAAGGGTGCAAAAAAGACAGGCCCATCTACAATTTATGTTCGCATGAAGGATACAAAGACGGACTAGCAAGTCAACGTTTCAACGCAACATCAGTGAATCTATAAAAATGGATTTTATCAACCACTTGCAAACCGCAGGCTATCAAGTTAGCCGGGATGCCAAAGCCAATTATTATCAGGGGATGCTGCGCCTGACAGGAGGATTGGACGGGCTGCAATTTTTACGCCAGGAGGCGATTTTGCGTTTGCTGCTCAATGCCCAGATTCGCAAAGGCAGCGCTTATACCTTCGCCGAACTCAAAGCGATTGCTCTCCCACGTGAACAGGCGGAATCCTTCGCCCGTACCTTTCAAGAACTCGCGGGCAAGCAAATATTTTTACGCGGTTACCAGCTCAAATGCCCCGTGTGCGACCTTGCCCTGTGGTATTCCCTCTCTGATATTGACGAATATATGCGCTGTCAGGGCTGCCGTTCCCAATTCCAACTGCCGCTTGTTTTAGAATTCGCCTACCGCCTGAATCAGCTTTTTGTGATGGGGGTTAATCAGGGGGCATTGTCGGTGCTTTTAACCGCCTTGCATTTACATGGGCGGTTCGCCGCAATGGTCTGGGATGCCAACCTTATCCTCAAGAAAAAGGGCGAACACTTTGAACTGGATTTTATCGCGCTGTGCGATGGCAACCTTTACTTGGCTGAATGCAAAGATAATTTCAAAGATAATAACCGATTACAAAATCAGCTTTTGCAGGGAGTCCAATTAGCAGAAGAAATCGGCGCACACCAGTTTATTTTTGCCACCTTGCAAACCGCCCTTCCCGCCGAACTTATGAACCTGCGGATCACACAGGGGCAGCTTTTGCTCTGGCATGATTTGATCCACACATCTTAAATCACCGCCGAATCAAGGTGGGGTCAAGTGCATCCCGCAGGCCATCTCCCACGAAATTAAACGCCAGCACAATTAAGCTAATCAATGCGCCCGGTGCAACCCACATCCACCATGCCACCAGCAGCCACGCCTTCGCATTTTGCAGCATACTCCCCAAACTGGCATCCGGCGGCGGCACCCCCAGCCCGATAAAACTCAAGGCAGATTCGCTCAAAATGGCGGCGGGGACAGCCAGTGTTGCCGAGACCACAATCGAGCCGAGCGAATTGGGCAGCAAATGCGCCAGCATAATCCGTTGCGGAGATGCGCCAATTGAACGCGCTGCCGTGACAAATTCGCGTTCCTTCAAGGAAATAAAGTCCGCCCGCACCAGCCGCGAAATATCCATCCAGCTAAACGCCCCCAGAATCAAAATGATATTCCAGATGCTCGGCTTCAAAATCGCGTTGAGCGCCAGAAACAGCGTAAAACTTGGCACGGAGAGGAATACATCCACAATTCGCATCAGGACATTATCCAGAATCCCGCCTGTATAGCCCGAAATCGCCCCGATAAACAAGCCGAATCCAATGCTAATCAGCATCGCCAGAAAACCCACCCCCAACGAAATCCGCATCCCATACAATGAACGGGACAGAATATCGCGGTTGAAGTTGTCCGTGCCAAAGGGGTGGTCAAGGGTAGGGGCTTCCGGCACCCCCCGTGCCACACGCGGATTGCGGGTATCAATATCATTCGGGTCATGCGGTGAAATTTGCGGGGCAAAAATTGCCAGCAGCGACAGCACCACCAGCAGCACCAAACTCAACATGGCGAGTTTGTGCCGCCGAAAATTGCGCCACGCGACCCGCCCCAGACTATCGGCGGTGTGGACTTGAGTCAGTTCAATCGGTGGATTAGTCATAGCGGATTCGCGGGTCAGCCCAATGATAAGCAAGGTCAGCAATAAAATTACCCAGCACAATAAAAATCGCCCCGAGCATCGTCACGCCCATGATGACCGGATAATCCCGTCGCAGCGCTGCATTGACCGCTAGTAACCCCATGCCGGGCCAGCCAAACACAAATTCGATGATGAACGCGCCGGATACCAGATTGGGAATCGATAGGCCAATTAGGGTAATCATCGGCAAAATCGCATTTCGCAGCGCATGGCGGAACATGACGCGCCGTTCGCGTGCGCCCTTTGCCCGTGCAGTACGAATATAATCCTGTCCCATCGCGTCCAGCATACTCGAACGCTGGTAACGTACCCACCGCCCTAGCGATGCCGCGCTCAACGCCAGCGTCGGCAAAATGAGATGTTCGCCCACGTCTTGCACTTCACGCCAACCGGTATATTCCTCACGCACATTTCGCATTCCGGTGGTGGGCAGCCACATCATTTCCACCCCGAAAATCTGAATAATGAACAACGCCACAATGAATCCGGGGATGCTCAACCCCACAAAGGACAAAAAGGTGATGAGATAATCCAGCAGCGTGTAGCGATACACCGCCGAAATAATCCCGATGGGAATGGAAAGCAGCACCGTCATCACCAGCGACGACAAGCCCAGAATCAAGGTATTCGGCAGGCGATCCACAATTTCATCGGTCACGGGACGGCGCGCCGACAGCGAAAATCCGAGATCGCCCTGCACGGCATCTTCCAACCAGTTCAGATATTGAATGGGAAGCGGTTTGTCCAAACCCAAGTCCGCCCGCAGGCGTGCCATATCTTCTTTGCTAGGCGGCGGCTTGTTCGGGTCAATATAGACCACGGTAGGGTCGCCCGGCGCAGACCGAATCACTGCAAAAGACAGTATCGAAATCCCGATGAGCAGGGGAATCATCTGCAAAACACGTCGGATGAGATAGTTGGTCATGGCGAAATCTTATCACACTTAAAAAAGCCCCCTCTCTGCGTGGAGAGGGGGTGAGGGTGAGGAACGGCTAGTTCTCGTAAATGCGTTCGGGATTACGGAAATTCGTCCCGATAGAATTGTCCAGCACTGCGTTCTCGATATTGAACCGATTGCTAATCACTGCTGGTTCGGTATTGCGATACAACGGAATAGTTGGCAGTTCAGCCCACAAAAGCGCTTCAATTTGTTCGTAAATTGCCATCCGGGCCTCGAAGTCGGTTTCGGTACGGGCCTGTTCAAACAGCGCGTTGACTTCTTCGTTGCGATAATTTGACAGATTCGGGCCGAGTTCATCTGTCCACATATAGAAGTTGGCATAGCTGTTCGGTTCTGGGCCAATCACGCCCCAACCGGAGGTATGGACTTCATATTCTTTTTCTTCCACCCGTTCCTGATACAACTGCTCAACCAGCGTGGACAAATCGCGCAGTTCAAGGTTGGTTTTGATGCCAATATCTTCCCAATACTGCTGCACGACAATCGCATAATCTTCGTAATCACGGAAATTGCCGGAGAAGGTCACAATGTTGACTTCCCATGTTTCGCCGTCCAAATCGCGGTAGCCATCGCCATCAGCATCGGTAATGCCCAGTTCATCGAGCATTTGTCCGGCAAGTTCGGGGTTATAATCGTACCCGCCCAATTTGTCCTGCTGATAGAACGGCACAACATGGTCAAAGTGTGAATTATGCACCACGCCATAGCCCTGCCGCACAATATCCACCACTGCTTGACGATCAATCGCAATCATCAGCGCTTGGCGCACTTTGGGGTCTTGGAACTGTTCTAACGACAGATTAAAGAACATCTGATACAAGCTGTCCGATTCCGCAATGGCAACTTGGAAATTGGGGTCAGCTTCAAAAATCGATACCGATGCGCCAGGAATGTTTGGCAAAAAGTCCACTTCGCCGGTTTGCAACGCGGCAACCTGCGCCTGTTCGTCAGGAATAATACGGAAAATAATCCGTTCCAAGCAGGGGCGACCTTTGAAGTAATTTTCATTGGCTTCCAGCGTAATGCTTTCACCCGTCCGCCATTCGGTCACACGGAACGGCCCCGAACCAACCGGTTCACGGTTGAACGGGCCTTCGCGCAAATCCTGCCCTTCCAGAACGTGTTTTGGCACAATCGGCACGCTAATATCGGTGAAAAACGACGCATTCGGCTCGGTCAAGGTGGCTTTTACGGTCAAATCGTCCACCGCTTCAAACAGAATCGGTTCGCCATTTTGCAAAAAGCGCGGACGGAAGGGGGCAATATCTTCTTCCGAGGTTTGAATGGTGTTGAAGGTGTAGACCACATCTTCGGCGGTCAGCGGTTCGCCGTCGTGCCATGTCACGCCTTCATGCAGTTTGAACGTCCATGTCAGGCCATCTTCGGAAACTTCCCAGCTTTCCGCCAAGTCGCCCTTAATTTCGGTTCCCCAGTTTTCACCACCGAGTGTCAAGGGATTAAACACAAACGACAGCACCGCAATCGAAGCACCGTCATTCGCATAAATCCCGTTTAAGCTCACCGGATCCCCGGTAATGGCGGTGATGAGTGTCCCACCAGTGTTGGGGCAGGCAAACGCTTCTTCCTGTGCGTTAATCGTCGGAATTGCTGCTAGGCTGACTATCAAAATAACCAGCAGGAGTAGCCGTTTCATAAAAATATCTCTCCTCAAATACAATATAGCGGGGATTATACTCGCCGCACGCACAGAAAAACAATTTTGCTGGTCTGGTGTTGCGCCTAGCGTTTAAAAATCCTCCCAAGCGCCGCTTGAAAATCGGGCAAAATATCCCCTGCGGTGAGAATATCTTCCTCAGATAAAACGGTTGGGCTTTGTTCGCCTTGCTTATAAATGTAAACCCGTTCATTTTTGGGGTAAACATTCCATACCAACAGGACACCAAACCGCAGCCATTCTTGAGTTTTGTCCTCCACTTCGGCAGCCGTATCATAGGGGGACACTACCTCAACCACAATGCGCGGCACAATAAAAGAATAGCCCTCTGGCAGACCTTCTTCGGGAATGGAGTCTTGATGGATAAAAGCTGCATCAGGAGCGCGAACCGTCCGTTTGTTCCCGCGTGTATAAAAGCCGGTTTCTGCGCCAACCACCGCGCCAATCGGATGTTCTTCGAGATAGTTGAAAAACAATGCGGAAAATAACGCGGCAACCTGCCCATGACGATTACCCGCAGGCGACATGACTCTTAACTCCCCTTCAATCAATTCATAGCGTTCGCCCCTGCCCGTTGGAAGTTGAATCAGTTCGACATCGGTGATTTGTTTTATAGCTTCCATACACCCTCCTTGTCAGTATTTTACCGTGCTTCCAACCGCCAGACTTCGCTGCCAAAACTCAGCAGATAGAGTTCGCCGTCCGAATCGACCCCAAAGGAGCTAATGTTGAAGTCTGTATCCATGAATTTTTCGTTTTGCCACGAGTCGCCCTGCTGTTCTAATGTCCATATGGTTCCCGCGCACCAATCGCCATATAAATATTTGCCTTGCAGGGTGGGTAACTTTTGCCCGCGATAGACCTCCCCACCGGTAATCGAACAAATTGAGTTCCAGACCTCGACCTCAACCACATGCTCCAATTCCACCACCGGAAAAGTCAGACTGTCTTTGTTGGCGGCCTCCGCGTTTTCAAAGGCGTGGTTGCCTTCGTAAAAATTCCAGCCGTAATTCTCACCCCCTCTGCTGCTGGCGGGTTGAAAATTGACTTCCTCATACAAGTTTTGCCCCACATCGGCAATATACAAATCGCCCGTCACGGCATCAAACGCAAACCGCCATGGATTCCGCAAGCCGGATGCCCAGATTTCAGGCCGTACCGCTTCTGTTTCAAGGAAGGGGTTATCAGGTGGAATGGCATAGGTTTCCTGACCAACAACCTCTATTCGCAGCAGTTTTCCGAGCAGGGTCGCTAAATTTTGCCCGTTTTTTTGCGGGTCATTGGCGGAACCCCCATCCCCAATCCCAATATACAAATACCCATCCGGGCCAAATTTCATTAAACCGCCGTTGTGGTTGGGATAGGGGTCTGCCACCTGTAAAATGATTTCAGCGCTCTCAGGGTCGGCAAGATTGGGGTTGTCCGCCGCAACCCGATATCGTGCAACCGCCGTATCACCATTGCTGTCATTATAATAGACATAAAATTCGCCGGAGTCGGTGTAGTCGGGGGAAAAAACCATACTGAGCAAACCCTGTTCACTCCCGCCGCTTTCAACCAGTTCGGTAATATCCAGAAACGGGGTAGATTCTTTTTTGCCATCCCGACTCAAAATTTGAATCCGGCCCGGTTTCTCCACCACAAACAACCGTTCATCGTTGGCGTGGGTCAAGTAGGTGGGGTCGCTGAGATCATCGGACACCAGCACAAATTCATACGCATCGTTACGCGGGGTTTCTTGGCGTGCCACAGAATAAATCACGATAGCAACAGTGAGCATCAGACCAAATCCCAGCGGCAAAAAAATCCATCGGCGTAGTTTCATCAGCCATCCCTACCTTATTTTTATGAATCATACGCGGATGCAGCCTCAATTGCCGAAAAATTTAGGGGACATTTAATCTACGCGGAAATACACCGTATCCACTTTTTCCCCGTCTACAACAATTTCTACGCCGTAGCGCCCCACAATCCATTGGTTGCCCGCTTGGGAGGCTTCCCATGCTTCGTAATCCACCCCCAGCACCACCGTCCCAACATCCCCTTCGGCCTCCGCACTGACTTCTTGCAGCAAATCGCCGTTCGGGTCAATAAAGCGTGCTACGACCTTCACATTTTCTTCATGATTACCGAGCTTGACAACAACATTCAAATCGTCAGTGGTGGTGAACTGCTCATCTTCGCGCAGTTCGGATTCCTGGTTACCATCCCCGGAGGCAGTATAAGCACGGTCATAGACCCCGCTAGAACAGGCTGAAAGTAAGCATAAAAGCAAGATGAAGACAAAGAATTGGCGCATCAAGGCTCATCCATGTTAATTTTTTTTCAAATAGATTTTACACGTGTTGGGGAGAAAAGCTGCAAATTTAAATGTAATCGTTTTCAAGTTTCACTAAAATTTCATTTTTCTATTGCAATTTTAAAATCGGGGGATATACTCTGCTCAAGGTTGTGACATTTGAACAAAAGACACAGCCCATACTTAGTACAATTCGCCCCACTTTTACTTTTTCGACCCCGCCCGGGGTCACAAGGACATAAAAATTTATTGAAATAGATTTAGACCGACACCCACCGGACCCTGCTAAAATATATCCCGGTGGGTTTTTGATTCTTAAGGTAGCACAGAAGGCATTTTTTTGAAAGTTCACCTTTTATATGAAATAGACAACTTAGCGCGAAATCTTGCCGCACCCATTGAAGTAAGTGTGGGCGAAGTTGTTCCACCCGATTGTGAAATTCTGGTGGCTGCGCGTCCTACCCATGCCCAGATCACCGCCAGCCCTCATTTAAAAACGCTGATTATTCCCTTTGCTGGCTTGCCGGATGTCACCCGTAATTTGATGCTCAATTTCCCGCATATTCGCGTCCACAATTTGCATCATAACACCATCACGGCGGCTGAACATGCGCTGATGCTCCTGCTGGCTGCTTCCAAACGCTTGATTCCCCATGACCGCGTTTTTCGTACCCACGACTGGACTCCCCGTTTTGAACCCGGCGCGGTCAAGCTGCTGCATGAAAAAACGGTGTTAATTCTGGGATATGGCGCGATTGGCGCATATTTAGCCACACTTTGCGCTGCGTTCGGGATGAAGATTTTAAAAGTTCGCCGCACCCCGCAAACCGCCGACGAATTTTCTCCCGCTCAATTACCAGACCTACTGCCCCACACCGATATTTTAATGGTGTGTGTTCCCCTTACACCGGAGACACGCGGCATGATCGGAAAAAATGAATTGCAATTGCTACCAGCAGGTGCAATCCTCGTTAATATTGCCCGCGCTGAGGTGATTGAGGAAGCCGCCCTGTACGAAGCGCTGCACAAAGGTCACTTACACAGCGCAGGGTTGGATGTGTGGTATAACTATCCGCCGGATGAGACCCTTCGTTCACATACCCCGCCTTCCAGTTATGCCTTTCACGAACTGGAGAATGTGGTCATGACACCCCACCGGGCCGGCTTTTTGAATGACCCCTCCTTAGAGCAGTGGCGCATGGAACACCTTGCCGAGTTGCTCAATGCGGCAGCACACGGCGAACCCATGTCCAATCGCGTCAACATTGAACTGGGATATTAACGTTACTTGGGGCGGAAAAAGTTCAAAATGACGAAGCATAAATTGGCTTTGGTTATCTCATAGTTCCCCTATAAAATGAGAATGCTTGTTTGGATAACCGATCGGATTGAGGATTGGCATGTTTGAAAATGTGAAAGCGGCGAGTCGACGATTAGCGGGAGTGGCCCACCGTACCCCCGTGATGACTTCCCACACCTTGAATGAGCAGGTCGGGGCAGAAGTTTTTCTCAAGTGTGAAAATTTGCAGCGCATGGGGGCGTTTAAATTTCGCGGAGCATACAATGCCATCAGCCAACTTTCGGACGCAGAAAAAACACGCGGAGTCATTGCCTATTCTTCCGGCAATCACGCGCAGGCGGTGGCGATGGTGGGCAAACTGCTGGGGGTCAAAACAGTCATTGTGATGCCGAATAATGCACCCGCCACCAAACTTGCCGCGACCAGAAGCTACGGGGCGGAAGTGGTGGTGTATGATGTGGAAAAAACCAACCGCGAAGTGTTAGCCAAAGAACTCGCGGCGGAACACGGCTATGGCCTGATTCCCCCCTATGACCATGAAGAAATCGTGGCGGGACAAGGAACAGCGGCTTTAGAACTGCTGGAAGATGTACCGGATTTAGATTGCTTGCTGGTACCATGCGGCGGGGGTGGGTTGCTGAGTGGCAGCGCAATTGCGGCCAAGGGGATGAATCCACAGATTCAAGTGATGGGGATTGAGCCAGAAGTGGCAAACGATGCAACGCTGTCTTTTCACAGCCGTACCCTGCACACGGTTCATAATCCCCCCACGATTGCGGACGGCACACGCACCCCCTCGCTCGGCAAAATTACTTTTCCGCTTGTTTTAGAATATGTGGATGATATGCGAACAGTCAGCGAAAAGGCGATTAAAGACGCGGTGCGCTTTTTGTTTTATCGACTGAAATTGGTCGTTGAGCCGAGCGGTGCGTTGGGGGTGGCGGCGCTGCTAGAGGGGCAAAATCTTCAGGGGCGCGTGGGGGTGATTTTAAGCGGCGGGAACGTAGATGGCCCAACGATGGCACAAATTTTACAGAACAGCTAACAACTTGAGGGCAGGGACAATCCCCGCCCCTACTCATCCTGATAAATAGGAACAGTGAACCAGAAGGTGGAACCGACCCCTTCTTTGCTGGTCACGCCGACTGTACCGCCGTGTGCTTCGACCACTGTTTTGACAATCGCCAGCCCCAAACCCGTACCGGAAATATGCTTTGTGCGCTCGTCACGAATGCGCTCAAAGCGTTCCCAGACCTTTTTCAACTGGTCGTCGGGGATGCCGTAGCCGGTATCACGGACTTCTATACGGATAAAGTCGCCGTCTTGCAGGGCATGAACCTCGACACGCCCATCATTGGGGGTGTACTTGATGCCATTGTTGACTAGATTGTTAATCACCTGCTGAATCCGCCAATCTTCCGCGTTCATCCATGGCAGTTCCGGCGACACATGGGTGACAAGTTCAATATTTTTCTTCTGAGCAGTGATGCTTTGTTCCTCAAAAGTATGACGCACCAATTCCGTCACCGACACAGGCGCACATTTTAATTGCAAGCCCGCGTCAATTTTGGCGAGGTCAAGCAGCGCGTCGATGAGGTGGTGCATACTTTTGACGGAATGGCGAATCCGTTCGATATACCGATTGCCTTGATCGTTTAATTCCTGTGTCATGTCGATCATTTCGACATAGGCATTTAAAACGGAAAGCGGGTTCTTTAAATCGTGCGAAACAGTCGAGACCAATTCGTCCTTGAGTTTGTCAATTTCTTTGAACAACGTCACATCATGCAGCAGCATCGTATAACCGACCTGTTCTACATAGGTGGCGCTGGTTTCGTAGGTGTTTTTGCCCAGCATAATTTCTTTGCTGTGGAAAAGCGGTTTTTCAGCCATTAACTCGTTATAGAATTGACCGAAAGGCGAATCGAGAAAAACTTCTTTGAACGGATGTCCCGTGAAGGTCTCGGTTTCGCTGAATTTAAAAACACGCATCGCCGCTTTGTTGAGCAAACTGATGTCGTGATGGCTGTCTACTACAATAACCGCATCCGCAGTGTTATTAATGATCGCGCTGAGTTTTTCGCGCTCTTGCTGACTTTCGGCAAACAGGCGGGCATTTTCAATCACCACCCCTGCCCGCGCTGCCAAGCGCACCATGAATTTTTCGTGTTCCTCGTCAAAACTGTTGGTCGTTTCAATCGTCATCACGCCGATGGTGCGACTACGACGCGAAATGACCACAGAAATTTGTTCCTTCATGCCTTCAATGATGGTTTTATAATCTTCATCCTCGGCAATCTCGCGGATAATTTGATTTTCTCCCGTCACAATGGCGCGTCCGGCAATACCGAGTTCGGTTAAGGGGACGGGTTGGCGCGCCGCACCGCCAATCAATTGGCTTTCTTCGCAGCCATAAAAAACGGCATATTCACCGTAGGCCAGTTTTTCATCCACCTGAATAAGCGTGCCAAGTTGCGCGCCAGTAAAGCGCATCGCCCAATCGACCAGCATTTCCATCACATAATTGAGACGAAGATTTTTGGTCAGCTCGCGGTCAATTTGTTCGAGGATTTTGAGTTCATACAGATTTTTTTGGAGTTGGGTATCTTGCAAATGATACAGACGCGCATTTTCTAAGGTGATGGCGATATTGGTGGCGAGCGCATCCACCAAACTTCTGTCCTGCGGTGTAATCGCATGACGGCTGAAATAATTGTCCACCAGCACCACACCGAGCAAATCTGCCCCCAGTGTTAACGGCACGCTGTAAAAATTATTAAATTCCAGCATCGCCAGCAGCCAATTCAGGCTGGAACTAAGGTACATCGTTGGGTCGGTGACTTGCAGACTTTTGCCCGCCAGCCAGTTGTGAATGAGTGTGTCTTTGCTGTCGGCATTTTGCAGTTCAAATTCCATGTGCTGCAAGCGTACCTGATCACGCGCATCGCCGGGGGGATGAGAAGCTGCCCCGAAAACAAGCGTATTGTCTTGACGGTCACGCAGCAGCACCAGCGCACGGTCAAAACCTAACACATTGGTCATCGCCTGAACAAGATCATCCAGCACACGATTCTGGTCAAAATTGGCGCTCATCGCCAACACCGCATCCCGCACGGCAGTTAAATCGCGGACTTGTTTTTCATGGGCGGAATTAACCCCGCGCAGATTGGCATAGACCGTATTAAGTTCGAGGCTTTGCAGTTGGGTATATTCGATATGTTCCAAAAGGGCAGTTTTCTGGTCGGTGATGCGTTGGCGCTGGCTGATAAAGGTCATCCATGCGGCAAGCGCTACCGACCCCGCACCTCCGACTGCCCCCAAGAAAACACCGATAGCCGTGTTACCGATGACCACCCCCAGAATCATCATGGCAAGTAAGAGGGCAAAGGCTGCCAGCACATGCAAACGCGGAATCAAAGGTTTTTGCTGCCAATTGACCCGCCAGCGCACCACCCCTTCCCCCGCCGATTGATTGTCTAACCGGGCGATAGGCTCATTTTTGACCAACTCCGGTACCCGAATCAACATGGCCTGAATGAAATAGCGCATATTTTGAATGAGTTCATCTCGATAGGCGGGGGCAACCCGTGTCATTAACGGGGTATAATGCCAGTCGATCACCAGACTGCTGCGGCTTTTTTTATCGCTGCGGATGTCTAAGGGGGGGGCATGTTGAAAAAGTGAGGTGTGGGTGCTGTAAATCTGGGAAAGCGTCAATGCCTCACCAATGTGCTTAAACGAGGCAGGCAACATTTCTTCCACCAGCGCATTGACATAGCGCTCATCGTTGTCGCAGATTTGACGGGCATACACATCCGCGAGAAAGAAAAATTCAGTGGAATAGCTGTACATCGTCCCCTTAATCCATGCTTCGGTGAGGGGAACGGCATCACGCAGGGTATGATTCAGCGCTTCGAGCCATACGGAGGTCGCCGCTTTGAGAGCCTGGCTGACATTTTCAGCCGATTCAGACCGTAACCGTTCCCGAAGTGCGGCGTGCATCGCAGCATGAATCGCCCGAAGCGCTTGTCCACTGACATCGGCAACCAGCTGTCCCTGAGCATCAAACCCGTAGGCGGCTCTGGAAGTTGAACGAGAGATAATTGCAGGGGGAGTCCACATGCAAGCACCCAAATTTTGCTAGATTAATGTGCTATGAGTATAGCGTAATTAGAAAATTAACGCCCATTTGCTGTAAAATATCCGTAGCAGAGGATTTTGAACGATGACAACTCCCCAACCAGATACCTACGCCCCGCTAGCTCCCATTTACGATGATGCTGGTTTTTCGCAGTTTGCCGCCAGCCTTGCCCCTGAATTGCTGACCTTTGTCCAGCAGCAGCAGGCTCTGGATTGGTTGGGGCGGCGGGTGTTAGATTTGGGCTGTGGCACCGGGGCAAGTACCGCCTTTTTCGCCACCCGCAATCTGGAAGCCACCGGCGTGGATAACAGCCCGGCGATGTTAGAAGCAGCGCGGTTTCGTTCGCAAGGAACAGGCTACCATGTCAAATTTCTGGAAGGCGATCTTGCCACCATGGAGTACCCCACCGGGCAAGATTTGATTTTTTGCTTGGGGAATGTGCTGAACGAACTCCGCAGCTTGCGCGATATTGAAATGGTGTTCACCAAAGCGGCGGCAGCGCTTTCGCCCAAAAAAGTGTTCATTTTTGACATGACCACCCTTTATGGCTTGGGCGAGGAAATCGGGTCGTCTCAGCTGGTATTGGATATTTCAGACCGTATTTTTCTGGCGGTGGAAAATAATTTCAATTACGACAATATGGCCTTAAAACAGCGGTTGAGTATTTTTACCCGTGCTAAGAGCGAACCACAGTGGAAACGGTCACAAACTTATCTGACGCTGCGTGGGTTTCCCTATGTGACCATTGCGCGGTTGGCAGAAAAAGCTGGCCTGACAATTTACGGGGCATACGACGTTGACTTAAAGCGAATTGACCCACAAACCGAATCGGTGGGCAAGTTCATCGTGATTGCCTATAAAAAAGCCTAGCGGTTGGATGTTAAAAATTCATCAATTTCGCGTCTGCTGGATGGTCATGCAGGGCTTTTTATTCTAAACTCAGAAGCAAAGGTACGAAACATGGGTTTTAGGGGTAAGGATAACAATTTTTCCCTAACCGCGAATGCCCTGAAGCCTTAAAGGAGAAAGACAATGGCAAAAACAGAAACCGTCAAAGCACTGGCACGAGTCCTAATCGGCTTGGCGTGGGCAGATGGCAAAGTGACCGACGCAGAACTCCGCTTGTTAAAAGATGTCATGTTCCGTATTCCCGACCTGACCGCCGATGACTGGGACGACCTCGAAATTTATTGGATGACCCCCATCCATAAAACCGAAATGCAAATTTTGACCGAAGAATTTCTCCAGACCCTGCAAACCGATGACGACAAAGAATATGCCCGTAAACTGCTCTTGGATATGGCGCATGTGGACGGCGAACTGACCGAACGCGAAAAAGGCATCTTACGCAGCCTCAAACGTTCGTTTGAAAATGTTGATACCACGATGGTCGACGAAATGGGGCAATTGATTGAAGGAATGCTCCAAAAACGGGCTGCCCGCATGAAAAATTCGGATTACCTGCAAGATTTTGTCAAAAACCGTGTGTACAACCTGATGCGCGAACGGTTCGGGGAACAGTTGGAAGCACAACTCGACCTTGATGAAACCGAAATTCGGAAATTGGCGCTGGCGGGTGCATTGATGGGGCGGGTTGCGTATGCCGATGAGAACATTAGCGCCGAAGAAACCACTGCCATCCATCGGATTTTGCAACGCGATTGGAATTTGCGTGACACCCACGCCACCATCGTGACCGATTGCGCGGTGCAGGCGGTGGAACAGCAGCTTGATTTGTACCGCTTGGCACGCGAATTGTATGAAACCACCATCCCACAGGAACGGCTCGATTTTGTGGATGTTCTGTTTGATGTTGCGCGGTCTGCGGATGGCATCGCCAAAGAAGAAAAGCAGGAAATTCGCAGCATCACGCGGGCGCTCAAATTAACCGAAGATGATTACCAAGCCGCCCGTGACCGCGCTCAATTCATGGCAACGTTGTGGTAAATTTCCTTATCACCCTTCTTGGGGTGGTGGTGGGGCTGTTCTGGGCAGGAGTCCTGCTATGGTGGCTGCTCATCACCACCGAAGGAGTCTATTTAGGGCGGCGGGTGGTCATCTGGCTGTATGATGTATACGCCAGCCGCTATGAACGCACCAAAAAATATGAACCCCTCTACGAAGCCCGTTTTTTAGCGTGGCCGATCCAGCAAAAACTCAAACCGAATCACGCGCCGATGGTGCTGGATGTTGCGACGGGAACTGCCCGTTTACCGCGTGCCTTGATGACCAACCCCGGTTTTATGGGAACGGTGGTAGGGATCGATTTGAGTCGGCGGATGCTGCATCACGGCGTGCGGCGGGTGGCGGAATGGATGGATTGTCACCGGGTCTATTTGATGCACCTCCCCGCCGAAAAACTGCCTTTTCCTGACAACACCTTTGATTTTGTGTCCAGTTTGGAAGCGCTCGAATTTATGAGCCGTCCCTACGAAGTCATTGCCGAAATGATGCGGGTGACTCGTCCGGGGGGATGGCTGCTGCTGACCAATCGGCGCGGGACAGATGCCAAATTGATGCCGGGCAAAACATGGTCACGCGAACGAGCCTATGAAATTTACCGCCAAAAATTCGGGTTACTAGAGGTTGAAATCGTGGCATGGCAGGATTTGTATGATCTGGTGTGGGCGCGGAAACCGGGCGAAAGTCTGGCGACACGGGCGCGGCCTTTGGAGGAAATCTGGCAGTGTCCACAGTGCCATCAGGTAGAAATGCTGCAAAATGAATCGGCATGGGTGTGCCAGCAGTGTGGAAAATCTGTGCGAATTGCACGCGATGGCGTGATTGAGGTGATGAATCCTTAAGAAAACGTGAGTTTCCACAGTTTACCTGTCTGCTGCCTAAAGCTATACTACCCACAGCGATTTACTAAAGTAGGTGATACACGCTGATGAAGCGCTATGAATCGTGGACACGCTATCCTAAAATCAATCATCAAACGGTTGTGCCACTCCATTGGCGCGATGAACTGCCGGATTTTGCCCGATTTGATAAAAAAATCCTGCCGTTTGGGTATGGGCGCAGTTATGGCGATAGCTGTTTGAACGAAAACGGCATTCTGGTCGATGCCACAGGCTTAAACCAGTTTATCGCGTTTGATGAGGAAAACGGGCTGCTGCGCTGCGAAGGCGGGGTTTCCGTTCAGGAGATTTTGAATCTAATTGTGCCGCGTGGCTGGTTTATCCCCGTCACTGCCGGCACCAAATTTATCTCGGTGGGCGGGGCAATTGCCAATGATGTTCACGGGAAAAATCATCATGTGGCGGGAACCTTCGGCTGCCATGTGACCCGCTTTGAACTTTATCGTTCCGATAGTGGGCGGGTAGTGTGTTCACCAACAGAAAACCTCGATTTGTTTGAAGCAACTATCGGTGGGTTAGGGCTGACCGGGATTATCTTGTGGGCGGAAATTCGCCTGAAACGTATTCCCACACCGTTTATTGCGATGGAGTCGATTAAATTCCGTGATGTGGATGAATTTTTTGACATCACCGACGATTCGCAATCCTTCCCCTATACAGTCTCGTGGGTGGATTGTTTGTCCCAAGAACCGAATTTAGGACGCGGCTTATTTTCGCGGGGAGATTTTTATGACCCTCCCTTGGGGATGGACAACGAACCCCGCCCGCTTCCGATGATTCCTGTCCCCATCGATTTTCCCTCCAATGCGGTTAATACCTATACGGTCAAGTTGTTTAATGAAGTGTACTACCACAAGCAACTGCGTAAAAAAATGAGCGGGGTCGTCCATTACAACCCGTTTTTCTACCCCCTCGATGCCATTAAAGATTGGTATAAGGGCTACGGCAAAGCCGGCTTTTTGCAGTACCAATTTGTGATTCCCTACAAGGAAACCCGCGAACCGATTAAGGAAATCTTCCGTCGGATTGCCAAATCCGGGCAGGGGTCGCCGTTGGTGGTGTTCAAAACTTTTGGCGATAAAAAATCACCCGGTTTGCTGTCCTTCCCGCGTCCGGGGGTGACCTTGGCGCTGGATTTTGCTTTTCGCGGGGAACACACCCTTAAACTCCTTGACGAACTCGATACAATTGTGTTTGAAAATGGGGGGGCGCTCTACCCCGCCAAAGATGCGCGGATGTCCGGCGAAAGTTTCCGCGCTTCGTATCCTCAATGGGAAAAATTTGCTCAGTTTATTGACCCGTGTTTTTCCTCCAGTTTTTGGCGGCGGGTGACTCAATCATAAGGGGAGCTATGCTCAAAATTTTAGTCATCGGGGCAACCTCAGCGATTGCCCAAGAAACCATCAAATTTTTTGCGGCGGACGGCGCAGAATTTTTCCTTGTAGCACGTAACCCCGAAAAGTTAGCAATGATTGCGGACGATTTGCGGGTACGTGGCGCAAAGCGGATTGAAACCTACGCGCTGGATTTGACCCGACTCGACCAGCATCAACCCCTGATTGATGCCGCAATTGAGACGCTCGGCGTGATTGACGCGGTGTTGATGGCACATGGCACACTGCCTGACCAATCAGCAATTGAAAATGATGTTCAGGCCACCCTGCACGAACTGAATGTCAATTTCTTGAGTGCGGCCTCGCTCTTGACCCTGCTTGGGACGATTTTTGAACAGCAAAAACGCGGGGTCATCGCGGTGATTTCATCCGTGGCAGGGGATAGGGGACGCGGTTCTAACTACATTTATGGAACAGCACAGGGCGCAAAGAGCCTGTTTTTGCAGGGCTTACGCAACCGTCTTGCCAGATCGAATGTGACGGTGTTGACCATCAAGCCCGGTTTTGTGGATACCCCCATGACGGCAGACATCAAGAAAAATCCCTTGTTTGCCAGTTCCACCCGTGTCGGCAAAGCCATTTACACCGCCATGAAAAACCAACGGGATGTGCTGTATGTACCGTTCTTCTGGATGTTCATTATGATGATTATTCGCAACATCCCCGAACGGATTTTTAAGAAACTCAGCCTCTAGCTTGTTATCATGATATAGCCCATGAAGCCCACATACACCCAACATGCAATGGAACCGAATGTCCAATGCCATTGGGCGGTGGGCTGGCCTTCCAAACGAAACACACGCGGATTTTTACTGGCGAATCTCACCTGCAACGGTTCACCTTCCAGCAGGGCAAAATACTGAGCGCGTTCCACTTCGGTATAGCGGCTTTGCAGGAGAAAATCGCCATTTTCGTCCGGCACCTCAAATTCATAAATGACGTAATAATGCTTAAAAAGACCAATCGGCGCTTCCCAGTGATATTGAATCTGGGCTTCCATCGTTTCCCCGTAGCGCCAGAGCAAATACCACACGCGCCAATCATTCAGCGCCATTACGGTAGGAGCAAGGGAGAGCAAACCAAAAAAAGCAATCAGTTGAAATTCCATCTGGCGATTTCCCTACGCAGATTGACCCGCCCAAAAATTCTTTTATAGTGAGATTATACCTAATTCGGGAGAAGAAATTTTGCGCCTGCTGATAACCCTGTTCTGCGGTCTGTATTGGCTCACTGCCCCGATAGTTTTTGCGGAAGATTGTTTGGAGTCGCCGAATCGGAATGGCTGTCGTGCGGGGCTGCCCGAAGCAGAATACGAACAATTACTCGCGGAAATGGCACAGTATCCCGAACCGGACGTGCTGCCGCTTGACCCGAATCTGGATGAAATTTACCGCTATGCCTATTGGCGGTTGGATGCACCGGCAGGCATAACCATTTATAACGCCCCGCACGGCGCACCCATCAAAACGCTTGACCCCGGCTATCACTATATTTCCGCTTATAGTTACCTTGAAGGATGGGTCGAGATTAATCAGGGGCAATGGGTCGCCGATGATGAACATGTCTATGGCGTGAAGCCAAGCGAATTTACAGGCGTATTTTTTGAAAATGACCTCCCCTACCCGATGCTGTGGATTCTCGTCGAAGGACATCCCTCCGCGTATCCGGGCGGTGCGCCGGACGATTCGTTAGCCATTTTGCCCCGCTACCACCGCGCCTCCATTTTTGCGACAGTGTTGGTCGATGGCTGGGAGTGGTATTTGATTGCGCCAGACCAGTGGATCAAACAAACCGAGGTGGCCCGTGTCAAATTTGTGGAAAAACCCGCCGATGTGACAGGGCGTTGGGTAGCGGTGGATTTATATGAGCAGGTCTTAGTTGCCTATGAAGACGACACCCCGATTTTTGCCACGCTGGTTGCATCCGGCCTTGCCCAGTGGCCTACCAATGAAGGGATTTTTGAGGTACATAACCGCATCGCCGACGCGCCGATGAGTGGTGCAGAAGGCGGGAGCGATTTTTACCGCCTCGAAAATGTTCCCTACGCCATGTATTTTGACGAGAAAATTAGCCTGCATGGGACGTACTGGCATGACCGATTCGGGTATCGGCAGAGTCATGGCTGCGTCAATATGTCCATTTCGGATGCCTACTGGTTATTCGATTGGACAAACGATACACCGGATTTTACGGTGCAGGTGTTTAGTAGCGGGAAATACATTGAATAAGTCACCTTACGCAATGCGGGAAAATCCCCACCCTCAATCCCTCCCCAATGTTTTGGGGAGGGGCATTTTTTCACATTACGTAAGAAACATGACCGCCCTCATCTAAGGAAGACGAATTTGCAAATTGTCAAATTCAGCGCGAACAGTTGCTTTTTCGTCCGATACACTGCCTAAACCGAAGCCGATGCTGCCTGCCGGAAGGTTTTCTAGCTGCGTGGTAAACACGGCGCTACCATCCAGTGTAAGGGTTAAGGTTTGGCCTTCTACCGAGACTCCCAAAAGTCCGCCGTTGTGAGCCGCAAAATCAGTTGAGGCAATCAATCCCTCTTGGCGAATAAATTCAGCGGAGTCACCCACTGTAACACGGCCTTCTGGCAAGGACAGGTTGATAAGGGTGTAATCACTATAATTGGGTTGCACACCGATAAGGAGGGTAAGGCGATAGTTGCTCGTGCTGCTGGTGATATGGGTGATGTTCACGGTCATCTCAAAATCGCCAGTAATGATGGGAGCGCGGGTCGGGTCAGTAAAACCCGGCGCGACAAACCAGCCAAAGCCGTTTGTCTGGGCGGTATGTTCGATGATGTATCGACCCTCCACAATCCCCGAAAAAATGCCTTCTCCCTGTGCCGTTTCCCAATCAGCGGTGTTGTCGTTAAAGGCTTCATCAAACAGGAGCGTTTGAAAACGCGGAGTCGCCGTAGGGGTCGGGGTATAAGTGGATGTTGGGGTTGGGGTGCTGCTTGGAATCGGCGTGATCGTGCTGGTCGCAGACGGGGTGGCGGTGGGTGCAGCACTTAAATCTAGGGTGTTTGTGAGCGAAAAAATTTCCACATAACGATCCCCCCATGACACAGCTGCCAGTTGCCCATTTGGACTCCATTGAATGGGGAGTTTAAGTCCATATGATTTTTCAGGAGATGCCCACTTCTGTACCAGTTCCCATGTCGCTGTGTTGTAAAGATAAATTTCATTGTTGGAGGCCGCGAGCCAGAATTGCATGTCTTTTGACCATCCAAGCCCCTGCATTCCATAAGGCATAGAAAAAACCTTACTCAGCGAATCTACCTCCCAGATACTTTCCTCTTCAGCCATGTTTACGGTGTGCATGTAGCGTCCATCCGGCGAAAAACCACGCATACGGATTGATTTTTCGGGCAGAATCCGCTGGCTTCCATCCACCCCCCAGAGAATCACTTCGTCAGTTCCCCCTGTGGTAAAAAAGGCACTGCCGGGATGCCAGCTACCCGCGTAAATTTCTTGTCCCGGGATCGAAAATTCATTCAGAATCTGTCCGTTTACCACTTCCCGTAAATGAACACGGCCATCAATGCTCTCTAGCAATAGGCGGTTATCAGGGCTGATTTTGACCATCTGATAATTTTCGGGGAGTTCGTACAACAGCAGACCGGATTTGCCATCCCACGCCTTGATACTTTCATAATCCAATGTAAAAAGATACAGACCATCCTGTGACCAAACGACGGCATCGGGAGGCCGCATTTGATCGTTGGTCGCAAACAATTTTGCGCCACTCCGCAAATCAAGCGGAAAAGGCTTGGTTTGGCTGCCAATGAGCAAGGCTTTGTTACCTACATAGGCCATCGGCGCAAAATAGAGCGTATAGGCATCTTCATTCAAAAAAATCGCGTAAATTCTTCCACCCGTTTGAGCATCATAGCCTTGGACTTCCCCGAAATCGGTGGAGTGGACAATGACACGGCTGTCCGTTGTGAAAAATAGCGGGTAAGAGAAACTTCGTAAATCTGCGGCGTAGCTTGTTTGTATACGTGTTTGTTCTAAATTCCAGACCTCCACGTTACTGCGGATAAGCCAGCCATCGTTACGCTCAATATCTTCTCTTCCATGAGCGACAGCCAACAGTTTGCCATCGGGACTCCATGCAAAAGAGTGAATATCTTGCTCATAGCGGTTTGAAAAAACAGGGGCGGCAATCGGAACCTCAAAACTGGGGGCGGGAGGGGTTGCTGTAAGCGTTGGGGGAAAGGTGGGCGTGCTAGTCGCTGTAGCTGTTTCGGGATATACCACCGTCACTGTGCCTGTAGGGAATTGGGCCGACGGAACAGCCGAGACAGGCAGGAGAAAGAGAATCGGTAAAAATAGAAAGGGCAAAAGCAGCCCGAAATGTTTGGTCATTGGGATAAGTCTCCTTGTTCCCTCTAAAAATAGCGGAAAAAAGGAGACTTCGCTGGACGGAAAAATTTCAGAGAGATGACGCTTAGATGATAAGCACTTGGCCTCATTTAGTCATCTAAACGTGAAGAGGGCATTTTTTGTAAGAAAAGAGCTTCTTGTTGGGATTCCAGTTCAATGAGGCGATCTTCAACAGGCATAATAAGTTCTTCAATAAGCAAGGTTGAAACGTTTTTATCCACGTAGGGTGCAATGTATTTGGCTAGAATTGTCGAAAACCAATCGCGTTTGGCTTTGGTCAAGGTGTACTCATCATGGGCGGTTGGCTTGTAGTTTTTCCATTTATCTTCTGGCGTAATTTTCAACGGAGGCTGGCGAAGTTCGTCTAGGGTATCCCGCAGTGTAATGATACGATGCTGCGCCCACGCATAGCCGCCTAGCACTCCCACTAAAAAACTTACCCCAATAATTGCCTTATTGTTCATTTTTGTATTCATCCATGAAGGGTTTAAAGTCATCTTCATACCATGTTTTTAGAGAGTAAGGGTACAAAGGTTCTTTTATTTTTTCTGCAAATTCTTTGGCATAGCTCATAAAGAAAGCATCGTTGATATGTTCAGCCAGAGCAAGGATTTCTTTAAGTTCATTCGCAACGATTTGAAAACTATCATCGTCAGGATGAAGAATAATTTCCTGTTCTATTCTGCGAAGGGTTCTTTTAATCCCAATGATAACTTTATGCCGCTGAGGTAAAGTCTCCATCAAAACTTTTTTGTTAGAATTCATGAGGTTATCCTGTGGGCAAATATTTTCATTTAAATAGTTTAGAACAAAAATTTGTCCATGTCACCAAGATGAAAAGAAAAAGGGCGGTGCTATCAATAATCAACCCCCGCCCTTATGCAATAGTTTTTTACTTACGCTTCGGCTTCGGCTTTGTACGCCTTCACAATCGCATCGGAAAGGTGCGGCGGCATTTTTTCGTAGCCGTCAACTTCCATTGTAAAAACACCGCGCCCACTCGTCATGGAGCGTAAGTCGTCGGAATAGCGCAAAACTTCGGAATAGGGAACGCGCACCGTCACCACCGAACGGCCTAAAAGACTGTCCATACTTTGCACTGACCCGCGCCGACTGCTCATATTGCCGATGATGTCGCCCATGTTTTCTTCGGGAATGGTGATGGTGAGCTTCATCACTGGTTCAAGCAACGTGGGATTGCCACTGCGGAAGGCTTCTTGAAACGCGCCCGCCCCGGCAATCTGGAAGGCGATGTCTTTGGAGTCCACATCGTGCATTTTGCCATCGTAAATAATGGCTTTCACCCCGACGACGGGATACCCCGCAATCACGCCTTTATCCAAGACGCTACGTACCCCTTTTTCCGTTGAGCCGATGAACTGCGCGGAGACGGCCCCGCCAGTGACTTCGCTCTTAAATTCAAATTCGGCGTTGGGGTCGGCGGGTTCCACCCGCAAATTGACCCGTCCATATTGGCCTGCCCCACCCGACTGCTTTTTGTGAGTATATTCAGCCACCGCCGATTTGGTGATGGTTTCTTTGTAGGGAACTTTTGGCATGGCGGTATCAATCCCGCAGCCCAACCGTTCCGCCCGTTTAATGGCTACTTCGAGATGAATCCCGCCCAGACCTTCCAACAATGTTTCATGCGTCGAAGGTTCTGGTCGCCAGCGCAGAGTCGGGTCAGCATGACAGAGCGCCGTCAGAGTCGGCCCCATTTTGGCGCTGTCTGGCTGGGTTCGGGGGTGGACAGACACCGTATAGACAGGTTCAATCGGCGCAGGCTTGAGCAATTTTTTACGGTTGCCTGATGAGGTAATCGTATCGCCCACATGCGCTTCTTTGAGTTTTGCCACTGCGCCAATATCACCCGCGTGGATTTCATTGACCTGAATTTGTTCTTTGCCGCGCATCAACATGAGCTGCCCGAAGCGTTCGCTGGTATCGCGGGTGGAAATATACACGTTGTCGTTAGATTTGAGCGTGCCAGAGAACAGGCGGAAATAGGTCACCGTGCCAAATTTATCGGTATATTCCTTGAAAATGTAGCCCGCCAATGGCCCGTCTTTGCTCTGGGGCGGCAACAAATATTCATATTCTTGACCATCTTTTTCGTGCCACGCCGCCCGCCGATTTTCAGCCGGAGAAACATAGACGGTCATGGCTTCTAAAATAGGATATGTCCCGATATTTTGTAGGGCGCTGGTCACAAAAACAGGAATACTCTTGAGGTTGGCTTCCCGTGCGGCAATTCGCATCCCATCGCGGATTTCCTCAAAGGACAAATCACCTTCGGAAAAATATTTTTCCATCAATTCGTCCTTGGCTTCGGCAGCGGCTTCAGCCAGAAAAACATGCGCTTCGTCCACTTGGGCTTGTAAATCAGATGGTAAATCGCTGCGTTCTTTACCTTCGTTATAGTAGGCTTTTTTGGTCAGCACATTGACCACGCCTTTAAAATTGGCCTGTTCGCCAATCGGCAGCATAATCGGTACAAACTTATGATCCGGGAAACGTTCGCGGACAGCCTCTAAGGTGCGCTGATAATTGGCGTTGTCCCGATCCATTTTGTTGATAATTAAAATAATGGGTTGGTTAAAAGCATCGGCGGCTTGGAAGGCCAGTTCCGTACCGACTTCTGGCCCGGAAACAGCATCCACCACCACCGCGACTGCATCACAGACACGCACAGCTTGGCGCACATCCCCTTGAAAATCAGTAAAACCGGGCGTGTCTAATAAATTTATTTTTACGTCGTCAATTTCGACGGGGACAACGGCGGTGCTAATGCTCATCTGGCGTTCGCGTTCTTCATCGTCAAAGTCAGCGGCGGTGTTGCCTTCTTCGACCCTTCCCATCCGTTTGGTGATGCCGGCGGTAAACAACAGCGCTTCAACGAGGCTGGTTTTGCCACTGCTCTGATGCCCAGCTAAAGCGACGTTGCGAATATTTGAAGCGTCATAAACCTTCATAGCGGTAAAAAACCTTTCGGCTAAACGGTTTTAAGTTAAATGGATTTTACCCACCCCTTGCTAATCGTGCTACCTGACACAACACAGGAGTTTTAGGTGAGGTTTGGTGGGTAAACTAGTCACCTGACCAGTCCGAGACTGGCTATGTGGCTGTTACACAGGTTGCAATTTTTGACTAATCTGAAAACATGGGAGCGGGTTTTTTCATAAAAAATTCTTCTCATCTAATTTTAATGTATGGTATTCTTACCAGACAAGCAAAATGTTTAATAAAATAGCTTATTAAGTGGATTATTGCAATTTTTACCTAGTCAACGACAAAGCAACCAGGGAGCATAAGGAAGTATAAAAATGAAATTTACGCTCGGACAAAAACTGCTTACCGGATTTGGGATTTTGATTCTCATCACGGCGCTTATCGGGGGAGTCATCGTGTTTTTGATGAACAATGTGTCCGACGATGTAGCGCAAGTGACGGAAGTCAACGAACCAATTTCTGCTGCCGGCTTTGAGATGGAAGTGGCAATTGATGAGTTAGGGATCACTGTTTTTGAATTTCTGGATAGCCGTGTTGCTAGCGATGAAGAGACAGTCGAGGAAATTGATACAGAAATTCGTGAGGCGATAGACGAATATGCTGAACTTGCACAAACGGAACAGGAAAAAGACTTAGCCAGCGAAATCATTGTCGCATATGATAGCTACTATCTGCTCGGCGGTGGGCTAATCACAGATGCTGAAACCCAAAGCATCCTGCTCGAAAGAATTACGGCGAACCATAGCGAGATGGATGAAATTCTGGAAGAGGAATTGTTATTCACCCCCGATGTGACCACCAGCACACCCGATGAATTAGCGCTGCTTATCCAGATGCAGGCTTTACTCATTCATCTGGATGAAGTCAATCTTTGGGTAAGCAATTATCTGCTGAGACCAAGCGAACTTGCCAGAGAAGAAACCATTCAAAATTTGCAAGAATCGCGTTCGCTTCTCACCCAATTGGAAAGTGCGCCCCTGGCATCGGAGGACAAACAACATCTTGCCACGCTCGGCACCTTGCTGACCCAGATGGAAACTGATGTGCCAATGGTGTTGGATTTTGAAGACCAGCTTAACAGCAAAACACAGGCCTTTAGCGATATTGACACCCAATTGGATGAAGTTTTTGAAGAAGAATTGCATGTCGAAAATGCGCGAGCGCTGGCAAGTTCGATTAATGCAGCCAAAAGCACCATCAGCAATACACAACTGCTGGTCATCGCGCTCATTCTGATCGGGTTGATGGTCGGTTTTGCGGCGGCAACCTCCATCGGGCGAACCATCGTTAAATCGGT
Organism: uncultured Anaerolineae bacterium; assembly: GCA_964639245.1. Classification (GTDB taxonomy): domain Bacteria; phylum Chloroflexota; class Anaerolineae; order Aggregatilineales; family J027; genus SB15. The sequence goes on along the minus strand of CAZXCU010000001.1, from coordinate 861,080 downwards.
GGAACAACTCAAAATGGGTGCAGACCGCTTCGGGGCGGGGCAACTGGATTATCGGATTCAGACAACCTCGCAGGACGAAATCGGGCAATTGGCGCTGGCCTTTAACCAGATGGCGCAAAAACAGCAGCAGAACATCAAAGAAATTGAACTGGCGCGGCGCGAAGCAGTCGAAGCCACCCGCATGAAAGATTTGTTTTTGGCGACCATGAGCCATGAACTGCGGACTCCCTTGAACGCGATGATCGGGTTTTTGCATCTGGTCATTTACAGTGGGCAGTTGGATGACGACAACATGCACATGGTACAGCGCATTCTTGCCAACAGTCAGCGCTTGTTAAACCTCATCAACAATATTCTTGACCTCTCGCGGATTGCCACTGGTGGCTTAGAAATCGTACCGAGCAAGGTGATGCCGCGTTTTGTGGCAGCCTCGGTTTATAACGACATGAAATTGCTCGCGCAGGAAAAGGGCTTAACCCTTGAATTAAAAATGGATGAAAATTTGCCCGAAACCATCCTGCACGACGAAGATCGCCTCACCCAAATCATGCTCAATCTGGTCAACAACGCGATTAAATTCACCGAAAAAGGCAAAGTTGTGCTGGAAATGCGCCATTTCGGGGAACGCCTGCACATCAAAGTGAGCGATACTGGCATCGGGATTCCCCAAGCCAAGCAACATTTGATTTTTGACGATTTCTTCCAAGTTGACCCTTCCACTTCGCGTCAAAAGCAAGGGGCGGGGTTGGGTTTGGCGATTGTACGGCGTTTGGTGTTGCTGATGGATGGGACGATTAGTTTATCGAGCGAAGTCGGCAAAGGTAGCAGTTTTCTGGTGGAACTTCCCATGAATCTGCCGGCCTATGAGGCGCAATCTCCCCATAAAGAAAAACAACGCTTGTTTGGGAATAAACAACTTAAACCCGCACTGGAGGTGTAACCCATGCTGCCAATTCCACGCGCATTTATTCAATGGGACGTTCTGGTGGTGGATGATGAAAAGGACAATCTGGAGGTAGCGATGCGCCTCCTCAAAATTGCCGGGGCAACGGCTATCGCGGCGAACAATGGCAAGGATGCCTTAGAAAAACTGGCGCAAATTAAGCCCCGTTTTATCCTTTGCGATTTGTCTATGCCAGAAGTAGACGGTTGGGAATTTTTGTACCGGACACGGCAAAATGCTGAAACTGCCAAGATCCCTGTCATCGCTTTTACCGCCCACGCCATGCCGGGAGACCGCGAACGGGTGCTAAACGCGGGGTTTTTGAACTACATTGCTAAACCCCTTGACCCGCCACGGTTTATTCACCAGTTGATTGCAATGTTGGCAACTGTACCAGAACTTACGCCGCTTTTAGAGGCTTACGCTTGAGGAAGAATATGCAATGAATGATCCGATTCTGATTGTCGAAGATGACCCGGACGGGCAAGAAGTGGTGGCGCGGATGCTGCGCGAAGCCAATGTCGAAGTAGAAATTGCCGCCAGTGCAGAAGACGCACTCGATTTTTTGAAGAACCAAGCCTATAGCGGCATTATTATTGACCTTGCGTTGCCGGGTTTGGACGGTTTTCAACTGGTCAGCGCCATCCGCGAAGATGCCAAACACAACCAAACCCCCTGTATTGCGGTGACAGCGTTTCATACCCCCGAACTCCGTCATGAAGCGCTGGGCAGTGGTTTTGATGCCTATTTCCCCAAACCCTTGAATCGTACCCTGTTTTTGGGCGCGGTGGATGATTTGATTTTTAGCTAACGGGCAACGTAATAAGCCTCCGTATAATCAAGCGCTTTTTAGCCTCCCCTGTTTACGGGGGAGGTTGGTGGGGGTACAAATTTCAAGAAGATAAGTTCGCGTGAGTCTGAAAATGACGAGTTTGCAAGATGTGTGCCTCATTTTCAGCCATCATCAAGGTGTACATTAACACAGGCAGAATAAAAGGGGACGATTCTCGCCGCCAACTTTTTAATCTGCCCTATTACAAATTTTGGGTCGAACGCAAGTTAGCTAAAGCTGTTCAACGGCTTCGCGCAGGGTTTGGGCAAGTTTGGCTTCTTCTTCCAACCCCAAACTGCGGAAAATGCCATAGGCTTCGCTGGCTAAACGGATTGTTTCTTCAAAATGCTGGCGGCGCTGCTGGTAACGGGCTTCGTCCAAAAGGGCGCGGGCAAGTGCCGAAGGTGAATTTTGCTCGCGCAACCCTTCCCGGCTCCATTCATAATAAGTCGAGGCGGGTTCAGCAGAGGTTGAATCCACCTCTGCAATGTGGGCGCGGGTCAGATTAACTTCGGCTAACAACAGAGTCTGGTTGCGTTCGGAGGCCAACCGATATGCTTCATTGGCCTGCCGCCATGCTTCCTCAAAATTTTGATGGGCAAGGCACACTTCCGCCAATCCGCGTCGTGCCTCAATCAGCGTAGGGATATGATTCCAAGGCTCGGCAGCCGTCAGCGAAATAACATTCAAAAAGTGGTTTTCGGCACGGTCAAATTCACTCATCGCCAGTCGGGTTAAGCCCATATTCGACTCAACCAGCGCCAGATCATCCTCCGCCTGGCGCATGTACTCACGGGCATTGGTGTAGGCAAGCATCGCAAATTCATAACGGGCAGAAAAACGATACAATTCGCCTAAATTATTCTGCACCCGCCCCATTCTGAGGACATCATTTTGTTCCTGAAAAATACCAAAGGCTTTACTAAAATGAAAGGCGGCACTGTCGAAGTGTCCAGTATGTTCTTCGACTATCCCCATCATATCATGCAGTTGACCGACTAAAATGGGTTGGTTGATGGTTTCGGCAATATCCGCATGTTTGCGGAGCGTACTCATATCCCGTTCATAATTTAATTTGCCGCGCTGCATCCGTTCAAAAATATCCATCCGAATGCGGCGAATCATTTCCACCAGTGGATTTTTTTCTTCTGCCATCACTTAATCTCACAGCATTTATGCTATTACTATACCTTGATATGACTCATCCTGTCCAGAAACCTTGCGTAAATTGGATAAGGTACAGGGTTAAAAGTAACAGGCTCACCACTGTCCATACGCGGTCAACACTGGGATTCTTACCCCAGCGTGCCAGCACAAAAAAAATCGGGATTACAATGAGTACATATCGATTCTGGCTGACAAGTTGCCCGGTCGCTAAAGAGACATAAGTTGCTCCCAGACCATACAACGCCAACCCCGAATGACGATTCCATTCCAACAGGCACATCACCGTTGCAAAAAGCGTCAGCGCAAGATCAAGGCCAATTTGCACCGTACCATTGCTGCTGGTTCCCATCCAGCCCAACTGCTGCACAAAAGCAAGGACTGCCTGTGGTTGTAACAGATAGCGTCCGAAATCTTGCTGGGCTTCCAGCGTGTCTATCCCATTGGCATCAAGGTAGGTGTTAAAAATAAAAAAGGCCAGCACAGGCGACGCAGCCGCCAGCAGATAAACAAAAGGCAGTCGTTTGCCCCGCCACCAGAAATCCAACCATTGAGTCAGCATCGGGAAACACAAAAATATTCCTGTGGGACGGGTCAGCGTGGCGTAAATGACCAGTGGCACAGCGTAACCCCACTTGCCGCGATATACAAAAATCAACCCCCACAGCGACACCGCCAGATAAGCCGATTCGGTGTACACCTGCACCATGAACATCGCCGTCGGAAAAATCAGCAAATAAAAGGTGCTACGAAATGCCGACTCTTCATCCCCCAACCGTTCACGGGAAAAAACCAGCATCCCCCATGCGGCAATCAACGAAGTCAGCGCCGAGACCAGCATCCCCGCCAAGGCCATGCGGCTGTTTTTGGCATCTTCCTCAAAAAAAGGCGACAACAAAACCGTATCCGCGATTCGCATCAGAATCGGATAGCCCGGAAAAAACGTTGCCAGTTTAGGATTTTCATAACCATCTTGAGCGATGAGAACATAGCGGTAGCTGTCCCACCGCGCATAAAACCATGCCCCTGTCGCTGGCGAATCGAGGCTGCCAGTGGTCATGCCCCCTGTCCACGCATACCCCTCGTCGGGACGTTGCAGGGTGAATCGCGCCCAATTGACTTGTTGGAAGGTCACAAGGGCAAGATACCAGCCTGCCCAGAGAAGGAGAAGAGTCCGCCATTTTTTGTCACGCATGGCGGGCTATTTTACCAGACTTGCCACACGAATTTTGTCACTTTTGTAATACTTTGCAGCCAACATCCGTAGAGTCTATAGAGCAGGCAGAGAAACGGCTATGGATTGGGATTACATTTATCAGCACCAAAACAAAATTTTCAATTATTTTCTGTATCAAGTTTTTGACCGGGACAATCAACGGTTTGACCGACAAACGGCGTGGCATTTGACCCAACTTTCCTTAGAACGGGCATTTGACAAACGCGCCCACTACAACCCGAAAAAAGGCGAATTTATCAATTGGCTGTTCAAAATCACCCGCAATATTTTGACCGACCATTTTCGGAAGCACCGCCGCGAAATTCTCGATTTCGACATGCTGGAAAATGTTGAATCGCCGGACACACTGGAACAGGATGTCCAGTACCGTCTTGACCTTGCGCGGTTGCGTCAGATTTTGAGCCAACTCCCCCCGCGTGACCAAGAGTTGATAGCCTTGAAATATGGGGCAGGCTTGAACAACCGACAACTGGCGGCACACACCGGCTTGTCCGAATCGAATGTCGGGGTATCGCTTTTTCGCATCCACAAAAAAATAAACATCGAATGGGATAACCACCATGAACGACGAACACCTGCTGTCTGAACTGCGGGAAGACCCGCCCCAAGCACTGGCTGATGCTTTTTATTTGAAAATGAAGGAGAAAGAAAAAATGGAACTCGCGTTACAAGCTCAAAAATCCAATGTCGTTTCGGTTCGTTGGCTGCGCGTGGTCGTGGCTGCGGCAGTCGTTATTGTGGCTGTCTATTTTTTGTTCGCCCAACTGGAAAATCGCCCGAACAGCGTGCAGGAACAGCCAATTTTGCAAACCAGCGCGACTCAAACCGACCCAACCCCGCTACCCACCCAACCCAGCATCACGATTCCGGTAGGGGCAACCGTTGATGACCTTGATGCAACAACAATTCAGCATATGAAAAATGCAGGCATAACATGGGTACAATGGGATATTCAATTTACTTTAGATGGCAATACTGACTATGCTGCTAGTCGAATTGGACAAGCTCACAATGCTGAACTTAAAGTGCTTCTCTCAATTACACCTACAATCGAAACAAAAGATGCTATCAATGAATATATGGCATTTGTTGCAACTGTAGCATCTCATAATCCTGATGCGATTCAAGTTTGGAAGTCTATTTATCCAATGCCAATTTCAATTGAAACTACCGAATACATTGAGTGGCTCAAGGATGCCTATATCACCATAAAAGAGATTGACTCGGACATCATGGTCATCACGGGATTAGGGCGGAATTACGCCGTTGCAGAATCTGATTTTACCGCCATGACTGATTATTATGCTGCAATGGCAGATGCAGACATAGAAGATTTTGCTGATTGTATCGGTGTTACTTATCAGGGAAGCAACATACCGCCGGATGCCATCTCAATCGATCCCAACAGCGATGGCTATTTTATCCCCACATTAGACCAAGCCGCCGCCGCTTTTGCAGAAGTTGACATTCCTCTTTGCATTACCGACTTAGCCTATACAGTTAGTGGCGGGTATCCGCAGCAAGCCCAATATTTGATCCAAGCCCTGCAATTGGTCAGCAGTGTTTACACCGCAAAGCCTGTCGAATTGGTGATTGTGGAGGCCCTGAGCAGTAATATTGATAACCCAGATCATTTAATTGATCAGAATGGCGTATGTCTGTTTTGTGACCTACTCGCAGCGGAAATGAATCCGTAGCCCTTCAACGGCATGACTCGGTAGGGGCGGGTTCTTAGGGCGCTGCATAGAAGTCTTCATTCCTAGCAAAAAGTTGATGCGCCCGTAACCCACCCTCAAGGATTTGTGGGAAAGGTGAGGTTCAAACCTTACGCCTCATCATCCTCATAATACGAATAATCGTTTTTAGGCTTGTGGTCGCCGCGTTCTTTCGCCATCAACTCGCGGATTTTGCGTTCCTCCCAGCCTGTCGCAATCGGCAGCGCTTCCATCGCGTGGGCAGCCAGACCGATACCCCACAAAAATGGCAGAATCAACACCCACCATCCTGCGCCAGAGGCCAACCCGACCAGCAGAATCGCGCCGTTGATAATGAGGTAAATCACCAGATGCTGGTAAAAATCCTTCAGTTCTTCAACCTGTTTTTTTGCCCGTTTATAGGCTTCTTTGTCGTTCATGATTCTTCCTCGTAGTAACTTTCATTTTTGCGTTTGCGTTCCCCGCCGTCTTTTTCCATCAATTCGCGGATTTTGCGTTCTTCCCAATCCGAGCCAAAAAAGCCGGGCGAAAAAGTATTCGCGGCGTGGATAGCCACAGCGATGCCCCAACCAAACGCCGGCCAGTAAAACCAGAATCCATCTCCGGTGGCAATATCAATCACCGCGAGAAATCCAATGACCATGACGTATGAGCCAAGATGGGTATAAAATTCCTTGAGTTCTTTGACCCGTCGGCGGGCGCGTTGATACCGTTCATTGTCATTCATACTTCGCACCTTCCTATCATCTATTTTTACTACGCATTTGGGGGGGGAAAAGTTGCGCGGGCTTTTGCGGGTGGTGTACAGTTCAAGCGACAAGGGATGAACAAGATGATACGCTTCTGGGGACTGATTTTTATTTTCATAGTGGCGGTTACAGTGGTCGCACAGGACGGACTCAGCGACGACCAGCTTGCACTTCTGGCAGAGGTACAGGCCGTGTTTGAACGCGCCGAAGCATGGGAAACCTATCGCCAATCCGCACAGGAAACCACCACCTTAGCCTATACACTGGCGGATTCGTGGGCAAGTACGGTGTCGGTACGCGAATCGGCGGTGGATGTGAACACCGCACAGGGTATGACAGGCAGTTTATTTATTTCAGACAGTACCCTGTCGTCGGAGACAGATGGAGAAGACCTCTCCCGTCAAGCCGATTTTATCATTTCGGATGGGGAGGTTGTGCTGGCGGAAGGTGAAAATTTGACGGAACTTTCGGCGGAGTCGGCGGAAGCTGAAACGCTTGGCCTGACTACCCTGTCGGAGATGACTCCCGCCCAACTGGGTTTATTTCTGGAAAATGTCACCGCCATTTATGACTTGGGCGTGCGAAACCAGCGTGGGACAGACATTCAGCGTTATGAATTGGAATTGGATGTGCTGGCGAGTTTGCCCCTTCTGCCGATTGAACTAACCGATTTAACCCAACCGTTTGACGGGGTGCTTTCTTCAAATGATTTGCTGGATGTCTTGGCAGAAAACGGCAACCTGACCTTGCTAGTGGCGGTCAACCGTGAAACCGGGCAACTGCTCAGTGCCGATTTGCTGTTGGATGCGCCTGTTGAAATTCCGGTCAACGAAACGGATTTACTCTCGCTGGAATATTCCTATCAACGGGTCACAAATTATTATGATGTCGGTGAACCCATCGAAATTCCAGACTAACGGATTTATGAAGTTTTGGGGCGCGGGACAGCCGCCGCTTCTTCCAGCAATGACCCCGCCGATTTCACTCCGGTGATGAGCAAGTAGCGTTTGGCGCGGGTAACACCTACATAAAACGTAGCGCGGCCTGTCTCATGGGTGGGGATTTCATCAGCATCCATCACAATCACAATTGGCGCATCGTAGCCTTTTGCCATTGCAATCGTACTGAGCGTGAGTTGGCCTGCCACCAGCAGGGGTTCATCCTGTGTATGCCGATTGCGCCCACCCACCAAGCGGACTTGAATTTGATTCTGGCTGTGTTCGCGGATTTGCTGTTCAAGGCGGTCAAAGGAAGTGCTTTTACCTGCCAGAATGAGCAAGTCTTCGGGACGGACATGCTCATCCTGAATCAAGTTCACCGCCGCCCTCGCCACCCATTCAATTTGTGCGGCGTGATGGGGAAAAACACGCACCTGTGGCACAATACCGGAAGTTACCGCATAGTGGGCTTTCCACCCTTCCGGGGTTTCCTCCACCAAGCCTTTTTCCTTGAGGGTGTATACATCGGCAAAGCGGCGGTTATGCACACGGGTTTTTTCATCGGCGGCTGTGCCAAGCAGCACATTCAAGCCGAGTTCGACAATTTCCCGCGAATTGCGATAGCACATGCCCATAAAATCTGCCCGTCCACCCTCGACATTCATCCCGACAGTACGCCATGTGGGGCGCGGATGCCCATAAATATTCTGGGCATCGTCGTAAAAAATGCTGATGGTACGTTCACCCGTGATTTTGTTGGGTCTGACGAGGGTATGCAGCAGAGTCAATGTATCGGGATGAACATCTTGCCCCTCATCCAGATAGATGGCATCTACCCTCAGAACATCCAATTGTTCGGGAGTCATGCGGTCTAATTGTTCTAAAAATTGGCGGGAACGTTCGCCAGCACTTTTATTTTTACCCACCGCAACATAGTGAAAATGGTCATGGTCTTGGGTGAGCTGGTAAATGAAATTGTTGAGAGAGGTGATTGTCACCATCCCCGATGGCAGTTCGCGTCCGGCAATTTGCTGGTAAGCCTCCCGGATATATTTTTCGAGTTGCGGAATCAAGGGACGGTTGAGACACAGCACGACCATTTTAGGCAGGGGGTGACGGTCTTCAGGAAAAAGGGTCAGTTGATTGTGTTTGTGTTCCTGCCGATAGACCGCCCATGCGACTTGATGGGCTAACACCAGCGTTTTGCCGCTGCCCGCCACCCCGCGCAGCAGATAGGGATGTCCCCATGTATCCACACGGATAAGCTGCTGCTGTTCAGCAGAAAGATGCTTGGTTTCGGCTTCAAGTCGGTCAATTTCTGCGCCAAGCTGCGGGATTTCAAAAGCACGAACTTTGCGTTCGGGTTTGTCGAGCAGGGTCGAGTGTCCAAAGGTGCGGAAAACCGCGTTGATGGATTCGGAGGGAAGAGGGGCGCTAAGATTGGCAAGAGTCTGGCTTTGTTTGACCAAGCGTTCTACCCGCGATTTTAAACGGTCAATCTCACGGCAGTCCTCCGCGAATAAAATTAAACGGCGCTGGATGGTCGCATCGTAGCCTTTTTTAATCCATTGTTCTTCGCGGATATTCGGCAGCACCACCATCGAATTAAAAAGCGGGGCGGGGACATCCCCGGCGAGGCGCTGATAGTGATTTTTAATGGCGTACATGCTGCGCTGGGCTTGGCGTAAGGGATTCACCGACTGCGATTCCCCATTGAAATGAACTTTGAGGTTGCCCGCCTCAACTCCCTGAATAAAAACAAGATCGTAGGCTTTGACCTCAAAAACAATGATACCCGTCTGGGGATGTACCAGCACCACATCCGGCGCAAGATCACCCGTAGGCAGGACAGGCTCGTTGTAAATAACCCCCTGCGACTCCTCACCGTAGGCTTTTAGCAGGGCTAGCACAAATTTCGCGTGTGCCACATTGGTAATATCATGGTGGCCGATAACCCGAATTTTCGCTTCCTGAATGGCATGTTCTATTTTCTTAATTTGTTGTTCTACGACCATATTTTGTATTATAAGCCATTCGTTCCTTCAATGGGAATTTTTCTCATGACACAAAAAATTGGCATCGCAATCATTCATGGGATTGGCAATCAGATTGAGGCTTTTGACGCACCTGTTCGCGGACGGTTGCGAGAAGCGTTTGCACGGCATTTGGCGGGAAAGGTTAAAAACCCGGAAGAGGAGTTGGTGATTGAAGGGGTGTTCTGGGCAGATGTGCTACAAGCCGAAGAAAAGCGCCTCATCGAACAGGTCAACAAACTTGGCCCGTTAAATTTTGCCAATTCGCGGGCTTTTTTGATTTATTTTGTGGGCGATGCCATCGCTTACCAGCCTTCCATTGGGCGGGAGGGTCGCCAAATTTATGATGAGATTCACCATGTGTATGCCCGCACCCTGCAAAAACTCAGTCAAAAAGCAGGCGAAAACGCGCCCTTGTGCATCATCGCCCACAGCTTAGGCACGATTATCACGAGCAATTACTTATATGACTTGCAAAAACACCGCGAAACCCCCGAAAAGAGTTTTATCCATCCCACCCTTCAAGAATTCTTAAAGACACCGCTTGAACGGGGCGAAACACTAAATTTGCTCTACACGATGGGCAGCCCCATCGCCATCTGGAGTTTGCGCTACGAAAATTTTGGCATCCCGATTGATTTTCCACCCGCCGATTTGAAAAAACACTATCCCAGACTGTTCCATGAATGGGTTAATATCTACGATACCGACGATGCAATTGCGTTCCCGATAAGCCAGTTGAATGAGCAATATGCCGATGGGCGTGTGAAAGACCGTCAGGTGAATGTGGGCGACTGGCGGCAGTTCTGGAATCCGCTCTCGCATTTAGGATATTGGCTAGATAACGAAGTAGTAGAGCAGATTGCCTATGGATTGGCGAAAACGTGGCGACAGGTCAACCGACCTTGATCTAACCGACCTAATTTTTGGAGAACATTTTCATCACTCAATGGCTGCACTGACCAAAACGAATCCGTTGGCTAAACTACGGGTGCGCGATGAATTTTCTGCGGATGTGCTGGCGGGCATCACTGGGGCAGTTGCGGGCGCACCGCAGGCGATGGCCTTTGCGATTATCGCGGGAATTAGCCCAGTGTATGGATTGTACACGGCATTTGTCGCTGCTATTGTCGGATCAGTCTTTGCCAGTTCCAAGTATCTAACCATCGCGCCGACCAATGCCCTTTCCTTGATTGTCGGGACAACCTTGCTACGTTTTGAGGAAGGCAACCCGATTGAGCGTGTATTTGTGTTGACGCTCCTGGTGGGGATTTTTCAAATTGCCTTCGCGGTGTTGAAATTGGGCAGCATGACCCGTTTTGTCTCCAACGCAGTGATGACAGGCTTTATCACCGGGGCGGGGGTGTTAATTATTTTGGGGCAACTGCGGGAACTCACCGGTTACGAATCGCATATTCAGGGCGGGTTGATGCTGCGAACATGGGATTGGCTGAAAAACCTATCTCACGTGGATTCGCATACCACGATGGTCGGCATTTTTTCGATTCTCATGATTTACACTTTGCATCACACCCGTCTCAAAAGTGTGGCAACCCTCCTCACCATTATTGTTACGGGGACATGGATATCTTTTTTTGATTGGGGAAGCGTGGCGCTAGTAGCGGATATGTCCGCGATTCCGCATCAACTGCCCGCCGCCCATTTACCGAATTGGCGCTATATCCCCGAAATGTGGTCAATTGGGTTGGCGATGGCGGTACTGGCGCTGGTTCAAAGCGCGGGCATTTCCCAATCCACCACCAAAACGCACGAAAAACAGCCGAACATTACCCGCGATTTTATGGCGCAAGGGATTGCCAATGTGGTGGGCAGTTTGTTTCAAAATATGCCCGCCGGAGGTTCGATTTCACGGACGGCAGTGAACATCAGCGCGGGGGCAAGAACCCGCATGGCAAATATTTTCGCAGCAATTTTTGTAGGGCTGCTGCTGCTGGCAGTGGGCGATTTTATTGAACGTATCCCCCTCGCAACGCTGGCCGGACATCTGATTGTGGCTTCGGGCAGCCTGATCAAATTTAAAAGTCTGGAAGAAATCTGGGAGATCGGCAAATCAGCGAAAGCAGCATTGATGACCACTTTTTTCTCGACACTGGTGCTGCCCTTGGAATACAGTATTTATATCGGGGTGGGGATTTCACTCGTTGCTTACATTTACACATCGTCCCGCAATATTACCGTGATTCAGCTTGAACCCACCGATGATTACCACTTCCGTCAAAAGCCGCTGCCTGCCAAACTCTCTAGCCGTAAACCCACGATTATCGGCGTGTATGGCAATCTCTATTTTGCGGCGGTGAGTACGTTGGAAAACAGCCTCCCTGATCCCGCAGATTCTGAAATTCCAGTGGTGATTCTGCGGTTGCGCGGCAATCAATATTTGGGCAGTACGGGTATTAATCTGTTAGAACGTTATGCTAGCCAACTCGAAGCTCGCGGCGGAAAATTGATGCTGTGTGGGGTCGAACCGCGTGTGGAAGGGCAATTGCGCCGTACCGGAAAATTAGACCGCTTTGGGCCAGAAAATGTCCTGCCGGCAACCGAAATCATCATGGGGTCAACCGAGTCCGCGTTGCAACGCGCCCAATATTGGATTCACCAGCAGGAAGAAGCGCTCAAAAATGTTGAGGTGTAACCAAATTGCTGTTATGAAGCGGTGGGTTGCAAACTTCGCAGTTCTTCAAACAATTCCCGTTCCCGGTCAGAGAGTTGGGCGGGCAGTACCACATTGACGGTTGCATACAAGCTACCGTGTTCGCTCGGATTTTTCAATTTGGGCATCCCTTTGTTCGCCAAGCGAAATTTCTTACCGTTTTGTGTATGGGCGGGGATGGTCAAATGCACCTGCCCATCAAGGGTAGGAACACCAACTTTGCCCCCCAAAATCGCGGTATACAATGGCACATCTACGATCACATAGAGGTCATCCTCACGACGTTCAAAACGTGGGTCGGGCATCACTTCCACCACCAAGAACAAATCGCCCGCTTGTGCGCCGCCAAACCCCTGCTGGCCTTCCCCAGACAGACGTATTTTTGACCCTGTTTTTACCCCTTTAGGGATTTTGATTTCCCGATTCGCGCCGCCTTTGCTCAGGGTGCGGCTGCTGCCATGATAGGCTTCTGCCAGCGAAACCTGAACAGTTTGTTCCATATCCTGTCCACGCTGCTGGCGAGGGCGGGTGCGTCCGCCATACTGGGTATAGCCTGTGCCACCCATCTGATTGCCAAACAGCATATCAAAAAAGCTGGAAAAACCAGAATCGCCCGTGGTGCCAAATAAATCTTCAACATTCCCGCTATATTGGCGTGCGTTGGGATTATTCGCCCAGCGACTCCAATCAAACCCACCCGGATTGCCTGCCTGCTGGTAACGCGCCCATTCGCTGCCAAACTGGTCATACTTGGCGCGTTTGTCGGCATCACTCAGGACTTCGTAGGCTTCATTGATTTGTTTGAATTTTTCTTCGGCAGCTTTGTCGTCTGGGTTGACATCCGGGTGATACTGCCGGGCCAATTTACGATACGCTTTTTTGATGTCTTTTTCATCCGCGTTGCGCGGCACACCTAAGATTTGATAATAGTCCTGCATTGCCATCCATTTTCCCCTGTGTTTTGAGTATGTAGTTTTGAATTCATGCTTAAAAAGTACAAATTGCTCAATACGCCGTTTGTTCACCTTCTATTGTAACGACGGGATGATAAGATTTTCGCATATTTACGTTAGAACCACACAAAAATTTGGGGAAAAACAAGGGGCGCTTACCCCTTGTTTTATCAAGGTGAGGGATTAGTTGCTGCGCTCGAAAGTATATTCGATAATGCCTTCGCCCAAGACAAGCGTTTTACCATCTTCTGAGAGGGTAAAAGTCAGTCCGCCAAGCGGCGCATCATAGAAAACGTAAGCAATTTCGCCTTCGTCATTTTCAAGGGCGCGGATTTCCGTTTCAAATTCGCCCACATTGGCGTAAAGTACCCCATCCCGCACTTCAAGCATCATATCGCCTAAAATGGCGTTGGTGTACGTGCCTGCCAGCGACTCCATGTTCGGGATATCGACCAGTTGGCTTTCAAATTCAGCCACGGAGTCAGCCATCATTTGCAGCGCAAAGGCCAGTTGTGCCTCAAATTCGGGTTCTTGTTCGTAAAGCAGTTCTAATAAGCGATAGCGCACCGCTTCATTAAAAATGGAGGCACGCTGGTTGGTTAGGATGACAATGCCCAAGCCATATTCCGGCAAAAAAGCCATGTCGGAGGTAAAACCAAGCGTATTGCCCCCATGTGACAGCACCTGTACACCTTTATAGCTTTCGATAATCCAACCCAACCCATAACTCGATTCGGCGGACATTTGGACTTGTGGCTGCCATGTATAGCTCAGATTTTCGGGTGAAATAACCGGTGTGCTGTTCGGGGCTGTCCCGTTATTGAGTTCGGTGATGACATAGTTCGCCATATCATTGGCAGTTGACCAGACTGCCCCGGCAGGTGCGATGATGTTCAGCCATTCTTCCACCGCTAACGGGGCAGGTTCATAGCCACCAACAACATCCTGCACAAAGGGGATCGCGTAATCTTCGCTGGCAGCAACTTCCTCAAAGGAAAAAGTTGTGCTGTCCATCCCAATCGGCGCGAAAACTTTTTCTTCCATCAGCGCTTCATAAGTGGTGTACAAATCGCCATATTCCCCGCCGGCGGCTGCCGCAGCCACATACCCACCAGTGGCAACCATCTGATTGCTGTATTGGAAGGCTTCGCCAAAGTCGGTGAACAATTCAAAATCGGACATCGACTCGATAACACTTTCGGCGGTCTGGTTGTTGTAATTAAAAATGAGTTCCAAATCCCGACGCGGCACGCCCGTGCAGGCACAGACGAGATTTTCCACCGTGATTTGCCGGGTACGTTCGGGGTCAGCAAGAGAAAAGTTAGGCAAAATTTCGGTGACAGGGGTATCCCATGCCAGCTTGCCTTCATCTACTAGAATCCCCATCAACATAGTCGTCATGGTTTTGGTCGTCGAGCCAATCATCATACGGGTATCGGGGGTAACAGGCGCGCCCGCTTCATTTCGCACCCCAAAACCTTTGGCATAGATGATTTCGCCGCCCTGCACAATGGCGATGGATGCGCCCGCCACTTCAAGCTGCACCATTTTTTCCGCGATATAGGTTTCTAGCGCGGCGATGATGTCCTCCGTCACAAGCAACGGCGCGACTCCTGCTAAATCGGTCACTTCCAGTGAGGCGATTTTAAATCCGGTATTGATAATCGAAACTTGGGCGTTACGCTGTTGAAAGGCGGTGATATTGCCTTTATAGAGCATCAGGTAACTCTGGCTTTCGTGCAGAAAACCCACCCCCCGATAAATCACCTGCGCGTCATTGGGGTCAGTGTAGGTGATGACGGCGGCTTGTTCTGTACCACCCGTCAGGGCAGGGTCGTCATAAACTTGGGTATCAACCGCTTCTAGGGCAAAATCAGGAATCACCTGCTGCCAGCCCGCTTCAATCGCGGTAGGTAAATCCGTTTCAGCGCTGACCAGCAGATACACTTCAATTTCATCTTCAGGGCTGGTAAGCAGTGCGTACCCTTCGTTTTCGGTCACTGTCCAATTGGTGGGAATGGGAACGCTGTACAAGCCGTTGGGGTCGTTATAGATGCTTTCTTCGTCCTGTGCATGGATGCTCACCGGAACAAGCAGCATCAAAACCAATCCAAGAATCAGCATTTTTCGCATCGTGAAAGAGTCTCCTGTGTCTAATTCCGATTCGTATACGGAAAATCTGACAAAAGGTTTCCATTCCGATTTTAGCAGGCATGGACTGAAAAGAGAGGAGAATCAAAACAAGGGAGTTGAAGTCCCTTGTTGGTGTGGGGTGATGAGCTGGGAGACCTGGACTCGAACCAGGACATGCGGCTCCAAAGGCCGCTGTTCTGCCTTTAAACTATCTCCCAAGGCGCTGCTAAAGATAGCATAGAGTTTTTGGGTCAACAAGGGTTAATCTCGTAAAAAAGTACGATAAATTCCGCCCAATGGAATCGCCAGCAGGATGAAAAATGGGAGGTTGAACACCGCATGGGCGAATGACCCGATGACCAGCGACATGCTCGTATCCAGCACAAACCACACCCCGATTGACCACGCCATGATGTTCCATGTGTCGCGCTGGGTGATTCTGGAGACAAGCGGCAGCAGCGCAACCATCCAACCGACCATGACCGCCCCTAACACGCCATAAACCAGTTGGATATACGGTTCGTCACCCTCCCCTATCTGCTGAACGGACTCGGCATTGGCGAAAAAAAGACGGGTGAACAGGTCGTGCATGATGTGGGGAAAAAGGATAAGGCCAAGCGCATACAGCATCACGCCGCCCATCACGATTTTTAGCCAGTTTTGCCAGAATTTTGTCGTCATAGAGTTTGTCTCTTTCATGATTTACCCCACCCTAGCCCTCCCCTAAAAGGAGCGTGAATTCGCCCTTACAATAGCATTTTGAAAGTGCCAAATCCACGAAAAAGACTGCCAATGACTGCCAGTTTAGCGCACCCCCCATTCCCACAACCCGTAGGAAATTTTATCCTCAAGCGGTGTGCCGGCTTGCGTCAAAATGATGCCGATTTCGCCCCGGTGGTAGGATTCATGTGAAATGAGGTAGCCTAAAAATGCGACAGGGTGCGGTTTAAACCCTTTGATGCGACCTGTCTCAAAGCCAAGTTTTAATAGGGTGGCTATCGCATCCCCTGAATTTGTTAAATAATTCCGTAGGGTATCTTTGGTGATGGCTTCTTTATCGGCTTTGGTTTTGGTGGGGAGGCTGGTTTGCGCGGCGTGTAAATCGGGGGCGGCTTCTTTGAGCCACATCAGACGGACAGTGTGCATATGGGCAAATTGCAGCGCCACACTGCGCCCCCCCGAAGCCGACACCCCACCGAGTGCCTCTGGTGCGATTGCCTCCAACAAATAGAGATTGATCCGGTTGTGAATCTGCCATGTTTCAAGGAGTTGGTCTATCATTTTTAGCTCACTTGTTCTAATTCTTATCCATTATAGGAGCAAGCGCGGCTTTTCTGCAAATCGCAAGCACGGCAAGTTCGCGTTATAATGCCCCCTCATGTACGCGAGGTTAAATAATTTTTGTAGCAGAAACGAGGCTAGCATTGACAGACTCAACGCCTGTTTTGGAAGTGCGCGGCATCACCAAGCGCTTCCCCGGCGTACTCGCCAACGACCATATTGACCTGACGCTCTATAAGGGCAAGGTGTTGGGACTGTTGGGGGAAAACGGCGCTGGAAAAAGTACACTCATGAACCTGATTTATGGCCTGTATCAACCCGATGAAGGGGAGATTCTGGTCAACGGCAAAAAAGTGACCATTCATGGCCCGAACGATGCCATCCGTCAGGGAATTGGTATGGTGCATCAACATTTTCAATTGGTGGATACGCTCACCGTAACAGAAAATGTGATGTTAGGGAATGAGGTAGTGCGCGGAGGGTTTTTCCTCAACCGCAAATCAGCGCGTGACCGTATTCTGGAAATTTCGCAGCAATATCACCTTGAAGTTGACCCCGATGCCCTGATTGCCGATTTACCTGTTGGGATTCAGCAGCGCGTGGAAATCATCAAAGCGCTGTACCGCAAGGCCGATATTCTGATTCTGGACGAACCTACCGCCGTGCTGACCCCGCAGGAAATTCGCGGGTTGTTCCAGATTATGCGGATTCTGCTTGATCGCGGGGTGAGCATCGTCTTCATTAGCCACAAGCTCAAGGAAATTCTGGAAATTTGCGACCAAGTAACGGTGCTGCGGCGCGGACGGGTCGTGGGTCATGCCAACCCCAAAGAATCCACTGAACAATCGCTGGCATCCATGATGGTCGGGCGCGATGTGCTGCTGGAAGTTGCCAAAGCACCCGCCAAACCGGGCAATGTGGTGCTGAAAATCCAGAATTTGCATGTGAATGATGACCGTGGGCTGTCCGCCGTGGAAGATTTATCGCTGGACATCTATGAAGGCGAAATTCTGGGAATCGCGGGGGTGCAGGGCAACGGGCAAACCGAATTAATTCAAGCGCTGACCGGCCTTCGCAAGGTCGAGTCGGGCTTGGTGCTGCTGGATGGCAGGGATATTACCCATGTCAGCCCGCGCAAAGTCACCGAAGCGGGGGTGGCGCATGTACCGGAAGACCGTCAAAAAGATGGGCTGGTGGGCGCGTTTGCGGTTGCCAAAAATGAGGTCTTGAACAATTACTATAAAAAACCGTTTGCGCGGGGGTTGGTCATTAACGAACCCGCGATTGCCGAACATGCGGAAAAATTGGTCAAACAATATGACGTTCGCACACCGGGCATTCATGTCAATGTGGGAACGCTTTCCGGTGGAAATCAGCAAAAAGTGATTGTCGCCCGCGAATTTTCGCACCCCAGCCGCTTGGTGATAGCCGCGCAACCCACCCGTGGGTTGGACGTGGGGTCGATTGAATTTATTCACAAACAGCTTGTCCGTTTGCGCGATGAAGGAGCGGCAGTGCTGTTAATGTCGACGGAATTGGATGAAATTTTGGGCTTGTCTGACCGGGTGGCGGTGATGTTCGACGGGCATATCATTGATGTGCTGCCGATTGAACAGGCTGACCGCGATACGGTTGGGCTACGCATGGCGGGCATCAAAGACGATGCCGCCCAGCCTGTGGTGGGAGATTAAAAATCATGGCAGAACAAAAACGCAATCCATTGGTTCAAACATGGATGCAAATTTCACCGCGTCTTGTGCCGCTGCTGGCGGTCATTACCGCGTTTTTAGTCGGTGTTCCCCTGATGATCATGACCGGGGGCGATGGCAATATCTCCAAAGGTCTGGATGTTTCTGCCAGAGCGTATTCCGCGCTGATTGAAGGGTCATCTGGCTTGGCGATTAACCAAGTCGCTTCAACGGATGATTTTGATGCAATCCGCGAATATGCTCAGGAAAATGAATTAGAAGCACAGGGCATCACCCGCCAAGCACGACCATTTGAACGGGTGACGGATATTGGCGTAGAAAAATTAGAAGAATACCGCGAATTTTTTGACAAGCACCCGCCGCTTACTATGCTGGAAGAAGACGAAGCGTTTGTGGATCTGGCAGACCGCATCGAAACGATTAATACCATCGGCGCGGATGACTTGCGCGAAATGTCCTCCATCTTGGCCTCCTTGGATGAACTCGACAATGATGCCCTGCGCGAATTAGAAGAGCTGGCGGTGGACAAAGCCGAACTCAGCGAGAGTGATTTGGACAAAGCGGCGGAACTGTGGCCTGCCTTTGCCGAAATGGAAGGCGATGAACGCGAACTCGCCATTCAAGTGCTGCTGCTGTTGGATGAATATCGTGTGGTGGCGCTGCAACGCAATTTGGAAGCGCTGACTCTGCTAGACGAGGCCAACCTTGACCCGGTAACAGGCGATGTGGAACAGTTGCAAGCAATTGCCGATTTGGGTTATGAAGATGTGCTGCGCGGGATTGAAACCCTCAATGAATTGGAAGCGGGCGGTTACGACGACCCCGAAGGTCTCTCCACCAATTTCCGCTTGATTGCTGTATTTTACGAAAATCAGTACCTCACCGCACCCAACATCAATGAAGCGCTGGATACCCAGTTGGATGATGTGCTGGAACAAAATTTGGTGATTTTGCGTCCCGGCAACCGCCTGCTCATAGGTGAAGGCAAAGGCGATGAAACCTTCGGGACTGTCCGTGATGAACTGGATTTACCCGTCTTATATTTCAAATTTTTGGGGCGGGTGTTCCTGTTTTTCCCTGCCAATCTTGAATCCTCAATTGTCCGTGCTATTCCGTTTATTATCGCGGGGTTAGCCGTTGCATTGGGGTTCAAAGCAGGCTTGTTCAACATTGGCGCTCAGGGGCAGCTTTACGCAGGCGGGATTATGATGGCGTGGGTTGGCTATTCCTCCATCTTTGATTTCTCCGGCGATCTTCGTTTGCCACTTGCTATCATCATGGGGGTCGTGGGCGGGTTTGCATGGGGGTTTATTCCCGGCGCACTCAAAGCCTATACCGGGGCGCATGAAGTGATTACGACCATCATGCTCAACTTTATCGCTATTCGTCTGGTCGATTTTCTGATTAAAACTGACATCAGCGCGTTGGCGATGGGTGATGAGTCATCAAGTATTCCCAAAACGCCGGATATTCTTGACTCAGCGCGGTTGCCGGTGCTGACCGAGATGAACACGGCGGTTCTGCTCTTTTTCTATTTGCTGCTCGGCGCGATGGTCTTTTTTGCGGCACGGTATCGCAGCAAGGATTTACTGCGTCCGATCATTTTGGCGGGGCTGGCGGTAGGACTCGGCTTTTTCCTCGAATCCATTACCGTCAGTGATAAACTCCATGCAGGCGTGTTTTTGATGTTTGCGGCGGTCTTTTTAACCGATTGGTTCTTGGACAGAACCACACCCGGCTTTGAACTCAAAACAGTGGGGAGCAACCCGAACGCTGCGAAATATGCGGGGATGAATGTTCCTCTCAATGTGATTCTGGCAATGGCCTTAAGCGGTCTGCTGGCAGGGCTGGCGGGCGCGATTGAAGTAGCCGCCGTGGAAGGCAACATGAAACCGGAATTTTTTGCCAACGCGGGGTTTGATGCGATTGCGGTTGCACTGCTGGCGAGTACCAATCCACGCGGGATGATCTGGGCGGGTTTGCTGTGGGGTGGACTGCTCACAGGGGCGGGCGTGATGCAAATTCGCGCTGAGATTTCGATTGATCTGGTCAAAATCATTCAAGCACTCATCATCATGTTCATTGCGGCTGACCAGATTATCCGCTTCTTGTGGCGCACGCCAGAACGTTCTGCAAGCGATGTCCAGGTCTTTTCGACAGGATGGGGGAGTTAAGATGATGAATAAATTTTATTTCCGATCAGGAGAAAAATAACGATGGCTACCCAGACCACGAGTCTTAAAGGCGGTGTGCAATCCAGCCGCCGCATTCAAATTACCCGGATGGATGCCATCGGGCTGTTTTTGTTCCTGATGGGCATTTTAATGTTAGTCCGCATGTTTGATATTGGCTACGATGCAGATTTACGCACCGTTTTGACTCTGGAACCCGGCGCGGCGGAAGATGTCGCTAAAATTACTGTACCTTCCCATTCGTTTTTGCTGGTGGTGAGTTTGCTGTTTGTGGCCTCCGGCGCGTTTTCGCTTGGGCGCATCACGGGCATTTCCGAAAATTTCGCTTCAGAAAAGCAGGTCAAACAAGCGCAATTGTGGCTATTGATTCTCGGTGGGTTGCTGGTCATCCCCGGCATTATGGTAGCCGCCGCCGCAGGAGACAGAACCAATATCACCACCATGTTTTCGGAAAGTTTGCGCTTGGCAACTCCCCTAGCCATTGGCGCGATGGCGGGGTTGTGGTGCGAACGGGCGGGTGTGGTCAATATTGCGATTGAAGGCATGATGTTGATTGCGGCCTGCGCGGGTTTTACCACACTGTTTTATCTCCTGCGCGATTTCCCCGATATGCCCCTCAATCTGGCGTTAACTTTGGGGGTGCTGGTGGCGGTACTCTCTGGCGGGGTAACGGCGCTGCTCCATGCGTGGCTCTCGATCACCTTCAAAACTGACCAGATTGTCAGTGGAACGGTGATTAATATTTTAGCGGTGGGGCTAACCAGTTTTATCCGCCGTGAATATTTGCTGTCCACCGAAGCCGGAACGGTCACCCTGCCAAACGTCGAAATTCCCCTTCTAGCAGACATCCCGATTATCGGGCAGGCTTTGTTCAACAATAAGCCGATTTTTTATCTGATGTTCGTCATCATCATCGCGTCGCATGTTGTCCTGTTTCATACCCGATGGGGCTTGCGGACTCGTGCTGTCGGGGAACATCCTCACGCGGCAGATACGCTCGGTATCAATGTGAATCGGATGCGCTGGGCAAATGTGTTTCTTGGCGGATTGATTGCGGGGTTGGCGGGGGCGTGGTTTTCGCTGGAAGCCACCGGACGTTTCACCGATAACATGACTCGCGGTTCCGGGTTTATTGCGCTGGCCTCCTTGATTTTTGGGAAATGGACACCCTTTGGCGCGTTTACCGGGGCGCTGTTGTTCGGTTTCTCCGATGCGCTGGGGGTGCGTTTGCAGGCGTTGGGCGGCGGTTTGAGCGCCCTTGATGTGACCGTCCCCGTTCAATTTTTGCAAATGGTTCCCTATCTGGTGACGATTGTGGTGCTGGCCGGGTTGATTGGGCGTTCACAAGCACCGAAGGCTGTCGGCAAACCTTACGAAAAAGAATGATACAATGGGGTGAACGTTCACCCCTTTTTTTTGTTGAGAGCAGGACGCTATGCCCATTCAGCTCACGCAAAATCCCTATCAAGGCATCAACGCCCACTTTCATAGCTTTTTGCAAAGTCCAATGGGTGGCTGGACAACCTTTCACAGCGCTTACATTATCTATTTAAGAGATGTAGTTAATCTGTCCTTACCAACGGGATATTATGCGGCAAGTGAAAAATCACTCCAAATTCAACTTCCTGAAGATGATTTGCCAACCCGTCCTGACATCGCTGTTTTTCGTGGGCAATCCATGCGGTCTTCTTCGATTAAACAAACGCGGATTCCTACTGCTGAAATGTCAATTTCTCTGCCTGATGATGAAGACTTAAGTGCAATTGTGATTTATGATGGGGCAAGTGGGCGTTTTGTCACACGAGTAGAGGTGCTTTCACCAACCAACAAAACGGTTTATCTCAAAACATATCGCAATATGCGCTATTCAATGTATAGGTTAGGGGTTAATGTGGTAGATATCGATTATTTACATGAAACTCCCACGATTTTTCCTAATCTTACGCCAAGCTATCCTAAAAAATCAGAGGGGGCATACCCCTATAGTATTGCAATAACCAGCCCTTATTTAGAAAAAGTAAGTCAATACTGTTTTGAACTTGAAGAACCAATTCCTACACTCGCTATTCCTTTGCTTGGAGAGGATAGTTTTTTACTTGACTTCGGTGCAGCTTACCAGACCACTTTTGAAAATGACCGCCGCGCCCATCTCCTCATTGACTACGAACAACTCCCCATCAACTTTGAGAGTTATCTGCCGGCTGACCAGCAAAAAATTCGTGCTGCCATGGCACGCATCGCCACTACAAAAAATCCCTAGACAGGAGTATGCTAGCATCTGTTTTCGGGAGGGAATTGTGGACATTTTTCTAAATCTACTGGCCGGGTTGTATGTGGTGCTGGCGGTGATTCTGAGCGCTTTTGTTGCCAGTTTTGGTGTACTACTGGTCATTTTTTTGTTCAAACGCGGCAAGCCTCCCCAAGCGCCCAACGTCCGGGATGAAGACCTGCTTTCTGTCACCGTACAGCTTCCGCTTTACAATGAACAATATGTGGCGGTGCGGTTGATTGATGCTGTCTGCGCGATGGATTACCCACGCGACAAATTCCGCGTGCAAATTCTGGATGATTCGACGGATGAGACCACCGAACTTTGCCGCCAGCGTGCCGAATATTGGCAGTCTCAAGGGGTGGATTGTCAGTTGGTGCGCCGTCCAAACCGGGCAGGTTATAAAGCGGGGGCGCTGGCCTATGGGCTAACCCTGACAGATACCGATTGTGTGGCGATTTTTGATGCTGATTTTGTGCCACCCAAAGATTTTTTGCGGAAGGCCATGCCACATTTCAACAGCAGCGAGGATATTGCCCTCATCCAAACCCGTTGGGCGCATTTGAATCTGGATTACAACTGGCTCACACGGGCGCAGGCAATTAGCATTGACGGACATTTTGCGATTGAACAGGTCGCACGGAGTCGCGGTTATTTACCCATGTCCATGAATGGCACGGGCGGCATCTGGCGTATTCCGGCGATTCAGGATGCAGGCGGGTGGTCAGCGAGTACATTGACCGAAGATTTGGATTTAAGCTATCGGGCGTTGATGAAGGGCTGGAAATTTGTTTATCTGGTGGACGTACCGGTTCCCGGTGAACTTCCGCCACAGGTTGCCGCGTGGAAAATTCAGCAGGCACGCTGGGCCACGGGTAGCACCCAATGTCTGATTCGCCATGCAGTTCCGTTGATGCGTTCAAATTTCCCCTTGTGGAAAAAATTTATGGGACTCATGCACCTGTCGCAATATGCGGTTCAACCGGTCATCTTTTTACTGTTCATCATCACGCCGATTTTACTGGCAGGCGATATGTTTGAAAAACTGCCGGATTTACGCATTATCGGCGTGTTCGGGATTATCCCCCCGATTATTCTCATCGTCGGACAAACTGAAATTTATCAGTGGGGAGCGCTGCGAAATCTGATGTATTTTCCGGTGCAGTTTGTCTCTGGTGCAGCGATTGTCTTGAGCAATACGATTGCGGTTTTAAAGGCGCTGAATATCAACAAAGAATTGGAATTTAAACGGACTCCCAAATTTCGTGTAACAAATCGCAAAGATGCTTGGACATCCCATTTGTATACACTCAAAGTCGATTGGACAACCCTTGGCGAACTACTTTTAGCGGGGTATGCCGCGATTGGGTTTTATTTCGCGCTGGATAAATCGCCTGCCCTTGCGCCGTATATGCTGATTTACGCGCTGTCCTTTTGCATTTTTGCCTACTGGAACTACTACCAGACCCGTAAATTGAGCAGATAACGGACGAACCCCTACGCAATTTTCCGCGCTGACACCATATACCCCAACGGGTAATCGTGTTGGTTGCGGAATTTGCCACCGGAGCGTTTGGTAAGTTGTTGGTCGATTAAAATTGCCAAACGCACCGACCAACCGCGCAAGGGTTTAGGGATGATAAATTCAATCTGGTCAAGGGCGGCGGTACAAGCCCCATGCCCATAGGCAGTGATTTGAATATCCCCATAACCCGTATTTTTGAGCATTTTTTCAATCCCCAAAGCGGTGAATCGCAAACAGTCGCCGCCGTCGGAAGCCACCCGGTCTAAAAAGGGCAGCGCAATATACAACATGCCGTTCGGGTGCAGCACCCGACGAATATCCCGCAGCACTTCCTCAAAATTATACAAATATTCAAACACCCCGAAGGCCACGCAGCTCTGAAAATAACCTGTTTTGAAAGGGATGCCCTGGGTCAGATTGCCCTGTACACTTGGACGGCGGGCGGGGTCAAGGTCTACCGAACGGACTTCCAGCTTGGCATAGTTGGGAATGTAACGCTGATAGCTGGCAGTACCATAGGCCCCGGAGCCAATATCCAGCACCGGTGCCGCCAAGTGAATGTGTTCCGAATGTAAATTCAAATAGGCTCGCCATTGGGTTTTACCCTCAATGAAAATCTGCCGCATCCGTTTTAAATCAACCATCAAAATTCCTCCCCAAAATGCGCGTCAAATCATACCATTCGTTTTGCTGCGTGCCTACCACCTGATACAATGCGTTTTTGAGGGAGAGACGATTGCGAATTTTAATGATTGTGCAGCAGCTAGACGAAACCCACTGGTTGCGGGGATTCATTGTGGAGTGGGTACGGGCGTTGGCAGCCCAGGTAGATCATCTCGACGTTTTGACCTTAGAGCAAGGCCCGGCAACTTTACCCGCGAATGTGACGGTGTATTCGATGGGCAAGGAAAAAGGCTATCCGCGCTGGCGGGAACTGGTGGAATTTTATCGCGGCGTGGGGCGCACCGTAGGCAAGGTAGACGCAATTTTCAGCCACATGACTCCCCGTTATACATGGTTGGCTGCGCCGTTCGCCATGCTCTCTCGTAAACCGCAACTGCTCTGGTTTATTCACCCCAAAATTAGCACCGAAATTCGCCTAGCGCTGTGGGCAGCACACTGGATTGTCACCGCCACGCCGACGAGTTTTCCCCTTCCCAGTCCCAAAGTTCAGGCGCTGGGACACGGGATTGATGCCAGTCGTTTTTCGCCAGATGACCAGATTCCAGTTGATAACCCGCCCTTAGTGCTGACCGTCGGACGGCTTTCACGGATTAAAAATCATCATGTGTTGCTGGAAACCGCCGCGCTCTTAAAAAATGTCCAGTTTGCGATTGCCGGACAAACCGCTACCCCGCAAGATGAAATTTATTACGCGGAACTCAAACGCCGATGTGAGCAAATTGGCCTCGATAACTTCACCTTTTTAGGCAATCTGGAAGGCGAAAAGCTGGTCAATAGGTATCGGCGGGCAACCTTGATTACCAATTTAACCCCGACAGGCTCTTTTGATAAAGCGGCGTTGGAAGGGATGCTGGTCGGCAAACCCCTGTTGACGGGCAACCCGAATTTTGATGATTTATTGAGGGAACATCAAGCGCTGCTCAAAGTAGACTCGGAAAATCCGCAGGATGTGGCGGCAAAAATTTCGTATTTGCTGACGCTCCCACCCGAAGCAATCCGGCAAATCGGCATGGATTTACGTACCCGCACCGCTAACGCACATAGCCTTGAGAATCTGATGCAGCAGATTGTTGGGTTAATCAAAAATGATTTATGATATTTAGGAGAAGGAGGTATTTCAAGCAAGCCTAACCAAGAATCATTCGTACAACGATAAAGGTCGATTCAAGAGAGGAGAAAGTCATGCAAATCCCCTATGAAGAATTAGTTGAATTAGCACAGAAATTATCCATTGAACAGCAAAAAGATCTGGTAACACGCTTGCAAAAACGCATTCAGCCGATGACAGCCAATGAGAAAATACAAGCCTTAAAAGCTGTTCAGGTAGATGTGGCTGTTTTACAAGATCCGTCTAATGATCGAGCAGATTGGTATGACGATGAAGGGCGATAAAGCATTTGTAGATACTAACGTGTTACTTAGAGCGATGATACCGCAATACATCTCGCGGCAGGCTCACTTTCAAAATCCCCTGTTCGCGTAGTTCCCGCACCCGATTCAACAAAGGAATGAGATAACCTTCCCCTTCGGCTTTGTCGGTGGGTAAATGGTGGGGGTGTCCATAAATAATAATATACCCCTCCTGCGGCGCGACTTTTTCTAAAATCTCAAGCGTCGGGGCAGCAAATCCCGGCGGAGCAATATTGCGGATACACGTCACCCCCGCGATTTTTTCAACTTGGGCAGGTTGGTTCACCCAGCGTTTTTTCAAAATTTTCTCGGCAAGGGTTTTATAAAAGGGCTGGTATTTGACACGGGTAAAACGATAACCTGTTTCATGCAGCGCCATGCACAAATCAGGTAAATTGGTGCGATTTTGTTTGACTTCGCGCCGTTCGGTCAGATTAATGGAAAGTTTAGCGGGATAATCCATCGGCATATCAAAGGGCGGCACAAACGAAGTGACTTCCGCGCCGATACATTGTTCCAGCGCATCTTTGCTGTTTTTCAGGGTGGCGAGGAGTGCCTGCCGATTGAGCGCGGGTAGCCATTCATGCTGAAAACTGTGGCTGGCGATTTCATGCCCGGCGGCGTGCAAACGGCGAATCTGGGCGGGGTCGTGGTAGGGATGTTCGCCGGGGAGTGCCGCCGCCCCCACCACCGCAAAACAGGCGGGTAACGCATATTCGGCATGAAGATCAATTAAGCGGTCTGTCGCGGGAAACTCCAGATGTCCCCAAGTTTTTGCGCCACCGCCTGTACGTGAACGGTCAGCCCCCCATTGGGTATCATAATCCCAGAAAAAAAGCAGTGTCGCCATGCGATTATCCAAAACTTGTGTTTTTGCAGTGTAGCAATTTAAAATCGAAAATCAATTGTGTGATAAACTACAAACCCAGAACCAACTCAGGAGCAACCCATGCAGCGTGAGAGATATGTAGACATTCGCACCGGAAAAATGATGGTTGTCAGTGATTTACATGGCGATGGCGAAGCATTTGACCGTTGTATTGGAACTTTTATGTCGCTGCGTGAAGAGAGCGAAGCGGACAGGTTGTTGTTTTTAGGGGATGTGATTCATGGCTATGGCCCGGAGGAAGAAGATCACAGCCTGCGAATGCTGTTACGCATCATCGAACTCCAAGAGCGCTTTGGGGCAGATAATATTCTCATGCTGCTGGGTAACCACGAAATGCCGCATATTTACGGGGTTTCGCTGGCAAAAGGTGACCACGAATTTACCCCGCGTTTTGAAGCCGCCATGGGCGAACATCGGGAACGGATTCTTAAATTTTTGATGGGGCTGCCCCTGATTGTCAGAACCAGCGCGGGGGTGTTGTTTTGCCATGCCGGGCCAGACGACAGCAGTGTCAACCGGGTGGAGCGTTTGCGCGATTTTGACCATGAAGATTTGCTGCGCGATGCCGCATTGAGTCTGGCGCAGCAGGGCGATTTAAATCAGGTCTACGAAGCCTATGCGCGGATTTCGGGACATTCGTATGAATCGCTGGCGAAAAAATATCTGGCGGTGACAGGCCCGGAGGATCCCCGATATTCGCATCTCATGCGGGCGCTGCTCATCTCTGAACGTGACCACCGGTTTGGCGTGTTGTGGGATTTTCTGTTTACCCAGAATGACCGCAGTTTGGGCGCAACGCTGTATGAAAATATTTGCCAGAAATATCTCGATTCCTTCGGAAAAGATGCCTCGCAGTTGCAGCGTGTGTGTGTGAGTGGGCATATTGCCGTGCCAGAAGGCGGACATCAGGTGGTGAATGAACGGCATTTTCGGCTAGCAACCGCCGCCCATGCCAAACCGCGCCGCGCCGGAGAATATTTATTGATGGACTGCATGAAAACAGTTTATTCGGCTTCTGAACTCGTCAGCATGACCCGCCGCTTGTTTTAGGAAATGTGAGGTGATTTATTTTGCTCTTTTATGTGGTTTGCTCTGGATTTATGCGCGGTTTATCGAACCCGAATGGCTGCAAATCAAGCGTTTAGAAGTCACGCTGCCCCGCCTACCACCTGAATTTGATGCCTATACCCTCGTTCAAATTAGCGATTTACACCTTGAAGCGTGGTTAGGCCGCGCCCGCCTTGAAAAAATTATCCAGCGTGTAAATGCCCTCCAGCCAGACATGGTCGTCATCACCGGCGATTTTGTGAGTCATCGCTGGGATGGGCAAATTGCGGAAGATTTGCGGAGTACCTTGAGTCAGCTTGCCCCGCGTGATGGTTCGCTGGCTATCTTCGGAAATCACGACCACAAGGTCAATACCCGTTACATTGATGAGGTTTTGGCAGCGTGTGGGATTCAAAATATCAGTAATGATGTGTACTGGCTGGAACGGGGCAAGGCACAGTTATTCATTGCCGGGGTGGACAGTGTAAGCCGTCAAAAATATCGGTTGGAAAAAGTGTTGGAAAAAACCCCTTCGCAGGGTATCCCGATCCTGCTTGTCCACGAACCGGATTTTGCGGATAAAACCGCCACCACCGGATTGTTTGATTTGCAGCTTTCGGGGCATACCCACGGCGGACAAATCAAAATTCCATTCTGGGGAGCGCTCAAATTGCCACGGAATGGGAAAAAATACCCAGATGGCTTGTACCGGATTCATGATATGCTGTTGTATACCAATCGCGGCGTGGGCATGGGCAGTTGGCCTTATCGTTTTTATTGTCGCCCCGAAATAACTGTTTTTACTTTGAAATCTCCTTCTGTCAGCTAACAAGTGTTTTTGCGTCAAGATATTTCCTTCTTTTCCGTGTAAAGATGTATGGGCGGGAACGGATGCGCTCCTGCTACACAAAAGAGAGGCAAAAACCCATGAAGCTGTCACGACGCAAGTTCCTCAAACTGACCGCTGCCGCCGTTGTGAGTGGGATTGCGGTTCCGACGGGCGGCATGAGCTATGCCCATTATATTGAGCCGCATTGGGTGGATGTGGAACGGGTCACGCTCAGACTGCCCCGTCTGGATGCTGCCTTTGCAGGGTTTCGGCTCATCCACATCAGTGATATTCAC
Source organism: uncultured Anaerolineae bacterium (assembly GCA_964639245.1). Lineage (GTDB taxonomy): Bacteria > Chloroflexota > Anaerolineae > Aggregatilineales > J027 > SB15. Next base: position 831,581 of record CAZXCU010000001.1, on the reverse strand, counting down.
ATGGATACGTGGACAGGCGAAAGTTATACCCGCCTCAAAGAAGCGGTGGATGTCATTAACCACGAAAAACCGGATGCCGTAGCAATTACCGGGGATTTTGTGTCGGGGAGTGTTGCGCCGGTGGTGACAGAAGCACTCGTCCAAGAACTCAGCCGGATTGAAGCGCTCACGGTGGCGGTACTTGGGAATCATGATTACTGGACGGATGCCAGCGCAATTCGCCGGGTGCTGTCCGATGCGGGAGCGCTAGACATCGGAAACGATGTGCTGACCTTACACAAAGCGGGTGCGATGCTGCATCTCTGTGGGGTGGATGACATCTGGGAAAATAAAGACCGTTTGGATCTGGTGCTGGAAAAACTGCCAGGGGAAGGGGCCGCGATTTTGCTGGCGCATGAACCCGATTATGCCGATGTCAGTTCCCAACATGACCGTTTTGATGTGCAGCTTTCCGGTCATTCACATGGCGGGCAAATTAAACTACCCTTCTTAGGTGCGCCTGTGCTGCCTGCTTACGGACAAAAATATCCCGATGGGCAGTATCAGGTCGGCAGCCTGATTCAATATACCAATCGGGGATTGGGGATGGTATTTCCAACGGTGCGTTTTAACTGTCGTCCCGAAATTACGGTGTTGACGCTCATTCCCACTTAATGTGAATGATGGTCAATGCGCCACCTGTCTCCCGGCGCGGTTCTTTTTCATCATAGCGCACGGTGAAGGGTCGTCCTTTGGGTAAAAATCGGCGGGTCATGCCGTAGTACACACCGTAAATCAGGCCATCGGGATAGGGGGTGCCGTCAATAACCATCAAATGATTTTTGCCGACCATTTCGACATCCAAAAAGCCAATATTTGCCCCACGATGATTCGCCCAATAATAATATTCCGGCAGTCCCATCATTGCCTGCTCAAAAGTGAGTTTTTCTACTTTGGGGGGCATGTAGGCGATTTCCGCCATTTTGATGCCAATGCTAATCATATAGGAGGCAATTGAATTATCTAATTTTACAAGGTCGTTAAACACATCCAGCCACAACTGCTGTGGATACCAATGCTCCGTTTGGATAGGAGTAAGCTGATGTCTTTCTAAAATCGGGTTGATAAGTTTAAAATTGATAGCCTCTGCCGAAGCAAGTATGGCTTTACCGAAAACTTCTGCATCCGGCCCAAATGCGCGATACATCCGCATAGGAATCTCCCCTAGATTTCTCTCCCTTCATTCTACCGAGTCATCATCGACAAGTTTGTGAATTTTTCCCGAAAAGTTGGAGACAGGTTAGAATAGAGTCTGGAATAGAGAAAATGAAACCGCCCCATGCCATTTCTCATTTTAGTCATTGAACCCTTTGAAGGATTGGGGGAAAGTATTTGTGAAATTTTAGAATTGTCCGGGTATGAAGCGCTGTGTACCCGTTCAAGTGCTTATGGGGTCGAACTTGCGTTTGATCTTCTCCCTGACCTTGTAATCTGCAATATTAGCGTGGACGGGCATGATGCCTATTGGGTGCATGAGACACTCGCCAGCAAACCGCGTACCTGCCACATTCCGATGATTATTTCGACCACTCATACCAACATCAATACCCAACGATTGTCGGTGGATCACTTTATCTTAAAGCCTTTTCCGGCGGATGAACTGTTGATGCTGGTCGAGTGGCATTTGCGGGATTGCACTTGGTAGGGACAGGACGAAGAAAAAATTCCTCCGCCCCGCAAATTGCTACTCGTAGCTAATCTCAATTAGCAAGGGCGTGAAAGAGGCTAGCCGTAGCTCATCCATCCAAAATCTCAGCACATATCCCGATTGCCGAAATCTCCCCTCAGCCCCCTCTGCTACTGGCATTCCTGTTTCTGTGTCATACAATGAATTATCTGGTATAGGGTAGCGTACAGATGCAATCGCTACCCACAATCCAGTAGTTTCACTGAAATAAACGGTGGGTGTATCCATCACACCACTAATGAAATCCTCTTCAATAATTGGAGTAAAATTTAGAAGTGAAACTCGGGAAAAACCAGCGATGCGGGATGTAAGCTCTTCGGCAGCTTGTGTTGCGGTAGCTTCATCCCTATAAGCTAGCGCTACTATCGCCACTTGATCTATACCCTCCTGCCGATCAGCAATAATAGCCAACTCATAAGGCGCTAGAGTGCCATAATTCTCTAATAACTTTGTATATGGAACACGCATACTCGCATCCAATGGTCTAAAACCAATATCCGCGGTGCTGAAAATTTGCGCTTGAATCAGTATCCCCTCGCCTTGTGTGATGGCTTCTGCTAGTGCTGCATAGGATGGGACTGTCAATATCGATGATTGCTCTCTTTGATAAGTAGCAATCATATCTTCGAGGCGGTTCAGTTCAGAAGAAGTGAAAATATAACCAGGAACCAAAACAAAAGGATGTTGCTGTGCATAATGCCCACCGAATATATTAGCATTATTCAGGTTATTCATATCACGATGTTTCCCCTGATCACACCCTACGGCAGAACACCATACTATTATTTCATCCATTACAATTGAGGTGTAATCGCGGGCAGTGTGAGCGGTCAAAACTGCATCAGCATTAAAATCTCCAGCATAAATGCTGCCTATTCCCGGCGGGGAACCATAAACAAGAGACCTATCAATATTGAAGACATCAAAACCCATTACTATGGGCATTTCGCCTAGCGCCCTAATATATTCAACAAGGTAGGGGTCTCCAGACTGAATACGCATCCTATTTGCAAACCATAAACGAATATCATTAGTGTCATTTTCAAAATCAGCATTCCAATCTGCCCAACTTTCATAGGTTGGAACACCGGAACGTGCTGCATTCAAAGCACGATAATCAATATAACTGATACGTGGAATACCTTCTAATTCAGCCGCACTAGCAGGCACAAGTTCCAACATACCCCAAAAGATAGTATTGTTTGTTTGTGTTGCATTGGTACTGTTTGAAAATATGCCTCCAAAAAGCACTAACAGGAATATTAAATTTCGTTTCATCATTTTTGTAGCCTTATAAAACTTTAATTTACTCTAATAGTAACATAGAATTAACACTTGTCGTTCGCCAATCATTCCAAAAGAGCATATCAAAATTGAAGAAAGTGAATTGGCTCTCGTAGTTGATTTTCGATATAAAATTTATAGGAACTGCATCACAGCTTTTTTGAAGTTCTACAGTAGATGCTGTTCCCATAAAAATTCCCAAACTTAATTTATTTTTCCTTGACTACAGTGAGCGCCTGTTCCACGCTGTCTTCCGGGCTGATTTTGATGCGTTCGTCCAGAATTTTGCCGTCTTCATCAATCACCCAATGCGAGCGAATGACCCCATCATATTTTTTGCCGAACATGGATTTTTCGCCCCATGCGCCCCATGCTTCTAAAAATTGATGGTCGGTGTCGGACAGCAGCGCATAGGGCAGTTTGACCTTCGCTTGCCATTTTTTCAAATCGGCCACCGTATCAGGACTAACCCCCAGCACCACCGCATTGGAGGTTTCAATTTTGGGGAAGCTATCGCGGAATCCACAGGCTTGTTTGGTACAGCCGGGTGTATCGGCGGCGGGGTAAGCAAAAATAATCACTTTTTTACCGCGCAAATCACTCAGTTTGACCGGTTGCCCGTCTTGATTCAACAGTTCAAAATCGGGGGCAGTTTCGCCAATTTTGGGCATAGTTTTCTCCTATAACACTTCTGCGGCAGGATTCGTATAAAGAGGCACAGTACAAACCGCCTTTTGACGAGTCGCCACGCTTCTTTTATCATAGCACAATGCCGAACAAACTTGTTTCCATCCTCATTGCCCTATTTTTATGCGTCATTTTCACCTATCTCTACTTCGATACCCGTACCGCAGTACATACGTTTGATGCGCTGTCCTATACCAATGATGTCGAAACCAAACCCTTCGGGCAGTTGTATCACCCGCATCATTTGCTGTATGGCCCGTTAGGACGCTTGGCTTTTGACATCGCCCAAAATCTGGGTTACGAAGGCCGCGCCGATGCCCCGATTCAAGGGGTCAATGCGCTGGCGGGGTCGATAGGGGTGGTGCTGGTGTGGTTGTTCGGGGTGCAGTTCACGGGTAAACGCTGGCCTCCACTCGGAATCGCGGTTTTAATCGGCACTTGCTACGCCTATTGGTTGTACGCTACTGAAGTCGAAGTGTATACCCTTGCCGCCATGTTTATCCTGCTAACCCTGTATTTTTTTGCCCGTCTGGAAACCTCTCCGACCTCCCAAAACGCCATTTTTGCGGGCATCGCAGCCGCAGGTGCGGTCATGTTCCACCAGACGAATATCCTGTTTTTTGTGCCTGCGAGCATTTATTTTTTGCTGGACTCCCGCCTGCGAAAATTTTTACTTTTATTCGGGAACGTTGCGTGTGTGCTGATTGCTGTTCCTTATCTGGCGGTGGGGTGGAACAGTGGTTTTCGAGATGCAGCTGCCTACTACGATTGGCTAACCGGGTATGCCCAGACCGGACAATGGGGCGGAAACCTCAATTTGGACAGTTTAGACGCGCTACAAGCAGGATTAGAAAATACGGTCAGCTCTGAAAATAGCCTCTTTGCCGCGCTTTTTTATGGCATGGCGATTCTCGGATTTTTAGTCGGCTTCCGTGCTTTGAATCGCGCATGGATAGGATTCAGCCTGACATGGCTGATACTCTACGGAGCATTTTTCTGGTGGTGGGAACCGTGGAATATTGAATTCTGGATTGTGCTGCTGCCACTCTGGGCGGTGTGGATGTTGAGTGGCCTTCGTATACCCCCCCCCCTCATCCCCTCCCCGCAAGCAGAGAAGGAGAAGCGTAATATCCCGCTCCATTTATGGGGAGGGGTTTGGGGTGGGGTCGCTTTGTGCTTGGCGCTCCTGCTTTTTCGCGCCCATGATGCGCCTATCCGCCAGTCGGCTGACTCGCACAATGATTATTACCAGCAAATTACCCGCACACTTGCCCCTCACTTAAAACCACGCGATGTCGTGGTCACACGCGGCAATATTCTGGATTTGTATGTGCCATTTTATGCTGAACATTCCTCCAGCAGGGTAGTTTCGTTACGCGAATTACGATTTACGGGCAATCCATTCGATGTTTTGGTGAATCGTCTGACATCGGCTTACCAGCAGGGAAATTTAATTTTCATTGACCAGATCATTCTGGATGAACCGTTTGACGGTCAGCGCAACCCGTTTGGCCTGACCGCCGATGAAATTGACCATCTCAAAACACGGTTTCCGATTCAAGAAAATATTGTCTATGACGGCAACAACGTCTTTTACAGCATCGGCAAGCGCACCCCGCCGGATGCCAAAAACTGGACATTTGAAAATCAATTGCACGGATGGGAAGCCTTCGGGTTGAACAATCCACGTTTTGAAAATGGGGGATGGTGTTTTACAGGCGGCGGCGACCCGTGGATTGAAAGTCCAACCGTGCAGATAAATGCCGCCGAATACAGCACCCTTGAAATTGAGATGGATATTTTTGCCCCTGCCAGAGAAGGACAGGTCTTCTGGATGCGGCAAGACGAAGGGTTGAGCGAAGACCGTTCGCTGCGTTTTCCCCTCACGATGGGACGGCAGACTTACACGTTGAATCTCGCCGGGCAAAAGGGATGGGAGGACGATATTGTGTTTTTGCGCCTTGACCCCATCCCTGAAAATACCGACGTTATGGCCTGCGTGTATGCGATGCGATTATCAAACCGCTAAAGCCTCTTGTTCAAAGAAAAAGTGAGACCGCCAAGGCATCGGTTGAAGGTCATAAAACCATGTGGCGTTGGCATCGTAGCGGGCAAAAAACGGACGGCCTACCCATTCGGGGTTGCGTGCTTGCAAAAAGGAGAGAACAAACGCGCGGTGTCCGTTTATTTCTGACACCCCATGCAAATGAATTTTGCCCGGTGTTGCCGACATGACCGGGCCACGCACACTGCGCCCCAGACCGGAAAGTTTGCGGTATGCACCCTGAAAAACATCCAGCGCTTTGACAAGAGTCGTGTCGTAATAAGTTTTTGCTCCGGTATCGCGGATGACAAACATATAGTAGGGAATCATGCCTACCCGCACCCCCTCCCGCCAGATTCGCAGCCACGCAGCCGAATTGTCATTCACATGACGCACCACCGGGGCTTGCATCCGAATTTCGCAGCCAATATCCCGCAAGCGTTGAATGGCTTTGATGGCAATAGGGGTTTTCATCTCACGGGCAAGGCTAAAATGTGCCATGATTGCCAGATGTCGCCCACTTGCAATCACCCGTTCAAGGAGGCGCAGCAAATCATCGGCATCATCATCGGTGACAAAACGTTGAGGCCAATACGCCAGCGCTTTGGTGCCAATCCGAATCGTTTGTACATGCTCTAATTGCGGTATGAGGAGGGGGTCAAGATAGCGTTCAAAGACCTGTGTCCGCATAATCATCGGGTCGCCCCCGGTGAACAATACATCCGAAACTTCGGGATGCAGCTTTAAATATTCGACCAGTTGGGTAGCTTCCTTAGCCGCAAATTTTAAATCTTGCAGCCCCACGAATTGCGCCCACCGAAAACAATAAGAACAGTACGCATGACAGGTTTGCCCTGCGCTAGGGAAAAATAACACCGTTTCAGGATATTTATGCTGTAACCCCGGCACAACATTGCCATGCAGTTTAGGAACGTTGTGTTCAAGTTGTCCGGCGGGGTGCGGATTAAGGCGCAGACGAATTTCATTGACGGCAGCAGCAAGTTTTTCTTTCGGAGCTTCATTTTTAAGAAGTTGCGCGACGGTCTGATAATCAGTGGGAGCAAGCATCCCACGCTGCGGAAAAGTGAGTTGGTACATAGGGTCTTGGGGAATGTTTTCCCATTGGATGAGTTCGTCAACCACATACTGATTGACGCGAAATGGCAATACCGCCGAGACGACCTGAATATCAAACTGGATTTCAGGTGGAAGAGCGCGATATTGAGCAAGGTGGGTGATGTTGTCACGGGTGAAAACCTTGTACTTTGTGACAGGAAACATCGGGTTCTCCTTCTCTTTATGGACGTGAATAAATTGATAAGGTGCAAAAGCAGCCCTGTAGCAACTACAGAGCTACTTATCAAATAGTAACATGAATAAGTGGATTTTTAGGGAGGTAAGATGAGAAATTTATGAATTCGCGCCATACTTTCGCCAGAGCCAGATGCCACTTACTACCGGAGTCACCAGCAACCCCAGAAACAGCATCAGCGCGAAAAAGATCTGCTCATCCCATGTCAGCAGCCCACCCAAGAGCGCCACAACGAAACTGACCGAATAGGCCGCTGCCCACGGATATTGCTTGACCCATTCCACCAGCGAAGCCGCTTGCGTGGTGTGTGCCAGCGCCAGCGCATATTCGGGGGGTTCGCCTGTGAGGGGTTGCATCCGTGCTGCCCATGCAGGACGCGCCCGCAGAATCGGGTCGTAGATGAATTTGCGCTGCCAGCGTCGGATTTGCAGCCACAATAAATTCAACTGACCGACAACCCCATGCGGCACAAACAGCACAATCAAAATAAAAATGACACCGAGAATCTGTCGCCAGATTTCAGTCGTGTTGACCGTCCCACGGATGTGAAACAGGATAAAATTAAAATCCACCTGTAAATCGGGTTTGCGGAAAAACGATTCGCCCAACTGCAAAATCACCGCGCCCACCACCGGGCCGGGATTCGTCCCCACCCCGCCGATAATCGTCATGAACAGGGGGTCAGTGGTGCGAATCAAGGCCAAGCTGCTCGGTTCGGCTTGACGGGTAAAAATCGCTTGCAGCACGCCAGCCAGTGTCCCTAACATACTCGCCAGCACAATCACCAGCGCTTTGTATAAAGCCGTGTTATAACCCATCGTCTGAGCGCGGGGTTCGTTGTCCCGCACCGCCAGAATCACCTTGCCTGTGGGTGAATTCATCAAACGACGGATGAACAAAAACACCAGTACCGTGATCAACGCGGTAATGTAATAAAAAGTTAGACGGTTTGAAACCGGGTTAATCCAATCCGGCAAGCCGTCCAGTGTGCGCCCGTCGTCGCCCTCAGTGAGAAATTTAAACAGATTCACCCGCGCCAAATCATGCACCATTTGTGCCAGCGCCAGTGTGAACATGGCAAAATACACCCCTTTGATGCGAAACACCGCCAGCGAAGTAATCAACCCGAACAGCGCCGCAATCGCCAGCGCAATCAACGCGGACATTTCAACCGATTTGAGGTAGTCATTCATAAAAATGATGATGCTGTAGACCCCGATTCCGAAAAACAGGGCATGTCCAAACGACAAAATCCCCGCAAAACCAAAAATCAGGTTATAGCTCATCGCCAGAATGACAAAAATATACAGTTGGATGAACACCCCCATCCAGAACACGGGTTGGTTGCCCTGTGGGCGACGTGGACGGATGTCTTGATCAAAATAATCGCCCAAAAGATGCGGCAGTTGCCAGATTAAAATGGCAACCACGATGTAAAACCAGTTGTCGAACACAAATTGCACCAGAGGATGCCGACGATGCAGACGATTGTCCATGTTTTTTTCTCCCCTAGTGCGCCCGACCAAATAGACCGGTAGGCCGTACAAACAGCACCAGCACCAGCACCAGCAAAACCGCGCTCCCGCCCAATGCGTCCGAATTAAAGTTGACAAAAGCAAAATGGGCGGCTACTGACCCGGCAATGCCCATCACAATCGAGGCAACCGCCGTACCGGAATAACTGCCCAGCCCTCCGATGATGACCACCGCCACCGCTTGGAGCAAAAACGTATCGCCCATTGCCGGGCTGGGGGTCAAAAAGCCGCTTGCCACCGCCCCGCCCAACGCTGCAATCGCCGCACCGAGCGCGAACACCGCCGTAAAAATCATCCGAACATTGATGCCGAGCGCTTCGACCATTTCGCTGTCCTGCACACCTGCCCGAATAATAATCCCGATGCGCGTATTCTGGAGGATATACTGCACCACCACCATCATGAGCAGCCCCATGACAATCATGAACACCCAGTATGTTTGAATCCGTGTGCCGCTAATCAACCCAGTCAACAAGCTGTTCCTGCCATCATCCCAGCGCAAATCCGGTTTGGCGATTCCCTGTGTGCCATACAGCGCAATCACCGTTTCGGTTAAGGCCAGCGCCACGCCAAAAGTCAGCACAATTTGAAACACCGGACGCGAATAGGTGGGACGAATCAGGAAAAATTCGATGAGCGCACCAACAATCCCTCCAAAAATCAGCGCCGCGACCAGCGCAACAAAAAACGAGGGGTACAAACCGACAGTTTCGCGGATATTCCCGTACACTTCGGTAGCGACATATGCACCAATCATGAACAGTGACCCCTGCGCCAGATTTAGCACATCCATCAAGCCGAAGATGATGCTCAAGCCTGCGGCGACAAGGAAAATCAACATGCCTTCGTACAGTCCACCCGCCAGCACCACGATAAAACGGCTCGGTTCGGTGTTCAAAGCCAGCATAATGAGCGACAGCCACATGAGCGCAAACGCACCCATGCCCCAGACCACATTGTTATCAAATTTAAACTTGGTCTTGTGGCGGACATCATCGGTGGTTTCATCCACCAACCCGACCTGTTTCGGTCTGGCAGCCAGCCAGAGCGCCGCTAACCCCGGCAGCCCCAATCCCACCAGCGCAGCCCCGAAACCAGCAAACGCGCCCGTCATCGGGTCACGCCGCAGAAGTTGAAACCGCCACGACATGAGCAGCCCACCTAACACAGTGGCGAGGCTGAAATACACAATAAGAAGTGTCAGCAGTTCTTTTGTCATGAATACTCTTTCTCTAATGTACTAATGACCAACCCATATATTGACTTGATTATTTTCAGCGATAGCGAGTTCAAAATTTGATGAAAGGGCAATATCCGTAATCGGGCATCCAAGATTATTGTCGGTAGCGGCTTCAATAAGTTCCCATTGCGTAAGGGAGTAGGTGTCAAATAAAGATAAATTATCTTTGCAATAAGCCAGATATTGATTTGAATTTAGCTGTTCTACAGAAAAAGCATTGTTTTGGAATGGTATTTCTGTAGAAGAAATCATACGTAACGGAGAAATTGCCCACGTTTGCAGTGAACCTTCTTGCTTCTGATAATCTTGAACAGTCAGAATAAAAACATCACTTGACCAAGCAACATCATAAGCTGAGATAAAATCCTGAATAGGTTGTTCTGTTCTCAAGTCCCAAATAGTGACAAACCCTACCTGACTAAGACTAACCGAAGCAAGATAATTGCCAGAAGGCGACCATTTAAAACCAACATATGCGCTATACAAAACAATTTCCCCGCCGTACATCGGGTCAGGCTTCTCAGGCTCACCAAAAATGCCGATTGTCTCAAAAGAATTGTTCAAGATAGCAAACGTGCCGTCTGGATGTGGGACAGCCAATTGAAGCCCATCATACGACCAAGCCGGGGATTGATGTTCTGTGTCGAGCCGAACGATTTTTAATTGATTATCAATTTCATCAACAATGATGGGAGTATCGAGATGACAGCCGATAGCTAAAATAGGTTGGGTAGGCGACCATGCCAGCCTTTCATTCCCATTGCCGCAGCCATCAAATACCGAGAGTAAGCGCCACTCGATAGCATCCCACACGAAAACTTGCCCCGGATCATCCATGATTGCTAAGTATTTGCCATCCGACGACCAAGCAACATCCTCAACCCAATGGCTATGGTCAATGGTGTGGATAAGATTTACCTCAAACTTGTTTTGTTCCAATGGAATGGCGAACCCAGTTGAAGCAATCCCACTGGTGAACAAGAAAATCAGAGTAAATCTTATTTTCCACATAGGGGTTAGACTATGCCGCGCCCAGATAGCGATGAATCAATGCTTCGTCCGCCGCCAAATCCGCCATTTTGCCTGTCGCAGCCGTCCGCCCTTCTTCGATGATGACATAGGTTTCGGCAAGCTGGCTCGCCATGCGAAAATTTTGCTCCACCAGCACCACCGTCGTATGGGCAGAAAGCTGGCGGATGGCGTTCATCATGCCTTCGATAATGACCGGGGCTAGCCCTTCGCTGGGTTCATCAATCAGCAGCAACCGATTTTCTGGCACAAGCGCCCGCGCAATCGCCAACATCTGCTGCTGCCCACCGGAAAGACTCCCACCATTCATGCGATAGAGGCGTTTTAAATCGGGGAACAAATCAAAAATGAAATCCGCCCGTTGTGCGAAGTCCCCCGTTTGACGCTCGGCAATTTGCAAATTTTCAGCGACGGTCAAATCCTTAAAAATGGCACGATGTTCCGGTACATAGCCAATGCCCAACTGCGCCACTTTAAACGAGCGCAAATGACCGATGCTACGTCCTTCAAATACAATCGCGCCATGTTTAATCGGGGTCAAGCCCATGATGCTGCGGAGAGTCGTGGTCTTGCCCGCCCCGTTGCGCCCCAGAATCGCAGTGATGCTCTGCGGTTGAATATGCAGATTCACCCCTTCCAGAATATGAAACTGCCCGATATAGGTATGAATATTTTCAACCGTCAGAATCTCATTCATACGCTTTTTCCAATTGGGCCTGCATCACATCCCCGTACAATTCCCCTAGATACGCGCTCTGGACGGTTTTATTCGCCGCAATTTCCTGGGGCGATCCTTCCGCCAGCACCGCGCCTTGGTGCATGACCGTCACTTTATCGGACACGCTCATCACCACACTCATGTTATGCTCAACCAGCATAATAGTCCGGTTGCCATTTTTACGGATGGTATCAATCGTGTGAATCAGTTCGGGGACTTGTTCGGTTGCCATACCTGCGGTGGGTTCGTCCAGCAGCAGCAGTTCCGGGTCAGCCGCCACAATGATGGCAAGTTCGAGTTTGCGTTTTTCGCCGTGCGCCAGCGCACTTGCCAGCACCCGTTCGCGTCCGGTCAAGCCAACGAGATCAATTGCTTCAATCGCCCGTTCTTCATAGCTAGAAAAACGCATGGCATGACTCAAAATGACCATTGCCCCACCATCTTTTGCTTGGGCGGCAAGGCGCACATTTTCGAAGACCGTTGAACGGGGAAAAATATTGGTAATCTGGAATGAACGTCCAATCCCCACATGAGCGCGGCGATGTAGCGGCATATAGGTAATATCACGCCCATTGTAGAGCAGCTTGCCACTCGTGGGTTGGATATTGCCACTCAGTAAATTGAACAGGGTGGTTTTGCCCGCCCCGTTTGGCCCGATGATGCTGTGCAGATGTCCGCGTTCAACCTTCACGCTCACATCCCGCACCGCCACCAGACCTCCGAATTGTTTGCGTAAATTGTGGGCTTCTAAGATGAATTCTGACATAGGATTTTTTTCTAAAATATCTTAAAAATCGCCTCGCCCCTGCCCCTCTCCAACAATTTGGAGAAGGGAGACAAAAGCCCCTCCCTGTTTAAGGGGAGGGGTTGGGGTGAGGTTAATTTTATTCGGGGCAGGTCACGGTTTCGCTGCTGCGTCCGGGCGCGAGGCACGGCGGTGCAGAATCTTCCGCAGAGACTTCTGCCAACAGGGTATAGTACGCGAAATCTTCCGCTTCGGGATTGCTGAATTCCACCACATACATCGGCATCAAGGCTTGGTGATCTTCAGCGCGGATGGTGTAGGTGCCTTTGGGCCCTTCAAAGGTCAAGCCTTCGAGCGCGGGAATTAAATCTTCCGGCAGGGTGCTGCCTTCGGAGGTTTCCAGCGCGGCAACCAATGCCTGCGCGGTAGCAAAACCGCATTCGGTGAACAGGTCTGGCACGTCGTCGTATTTGGCGCGGTGATTTTCCACCAGCCAGTCATTGACTTCGTTATCCGGCAGGGTGTAGTGGTACACAATCAACCCGACAGTACCCGCTTGGTAGGCATTCAAGGCGGCAATCACATCATTGGAGTTAAAGCCCGTGACCACACCCATTTCTTCGGGGATGCCCAGGTCAACCATCTGATTGAACAGTTCCGCCGCGCTTGCACCCGCCCATGTCACTGCCACGAAATCCGCGCCGCTGTCCGAAACTTCTGTCCATGCGGGGGTGAAGTCGGTGGTGTCTGCTGCAACATAAATGGTTTCACGCACAGGCGTACCCGCAAATTGGGCAAACCCGAAGTCAAATGCACCCGCCGAGCCTTGACCAAACGCATTGTCCGGCGCTAACTGCACATAGTTCGGGCCGTAGGTTTCCACGCCATATTTGGCAATTGCCAGCGCATCATGGAAGCTGTTACGGCAAACACGGAACACATTTTCATTGAAGGCATCGCCGGTAATCGCCGGGGTCGCTGCCGGGCCAGCCATCAAAATGGTGTCATATTCTTTGGCGGTTTCAATCAGGCTCAGGGTCACAGTTGAACTCACCGTCCCGAACAGAATTTCCACGCCTTCGCTTTCGATCAATTCACGCGCATCCGCCAACGCGGTATCGTTATCCCCACCGTTGTCACGGATAATCACTTCAACCGGACGACCAGCAACTTCCAACGTACCATCGGTGGCATATTCCAAACCGAGTTCAAAACCATTCGTTTGTTCAAATCCGTAAACTTGCAACGCGCCGCTTTGGTCGGTCAGCACACCGATTTTCAACGGTTCTTGCGCTTTCGTGACATTCAATGCGGTCACAAAAGTTAAAATAATTGTCAGAACTAACAGCAATCGGACTTTCTTTGACACTTGATATTCTCCTTGTAAAAAAATTTGATAGGGACAGTGGCCTCAAAAAATTGTAACGTGCCAGCTAAAGTTTGCAACATGACAAACGGCATGAGCAGATTAGTGATAAATTGCACATACCCCAATCCTATAAATTTCAATTTCTGTAGGGATAGCGCTTCCCACCCTGATTTCTCCATACTTGGCTATTTCGGCAGCAAAAACCGCAGGGCATCTGGCAATCGTCGCGCCCATGCGCTTTCTCGATGCGGCGCGTCACTTTCTTCAAAGTACAGAAGCGTGGTCGGTTCGCTATAGCTTTTTTTCAGCAACCCTTCGCGTAACTGCCGCACCCCGTCTACATACGATTGGTCAGGGTCATTATTCATAATAAGGTTGCTTAGTTCAGGAAATCCCAGCAGGGTTTCGCCTTCTCGCGCTCCTACATCCAGATAAATTTTGCCCCGTCCGTTGGCCTCCGCCAGCACCGTTTGAGCAAGGCCATTCTCCCCAAACCAATAGGCTGTGCTGAACGCGCCACAAAAGCCAAATATCTGTGGATATTTCAAAAAGCCGTATAGACTAATGAGTCCCCCCATGGACGACCCCGCGATACCCGTATGGGGTGCATCAGTCAGGGTGCGAAATTCCGCATCAATCATGGGCTTGACCGTCTCCACGATAAATTTCAGGTACGCATCGCCAGAACCGGGCGGATAGGGGTTATATTCACTGCGCCGAAATTCACCTGCATTGGGCAGCCCTACCACCATCGCTGCATACCCCTCAGCACTCAGCATTTGCATCGTTTCATCCACCTGCCATTCCCCTGAATAGCTGGTGTGGGCATCGAACAAATTTCTGCCATCGTGCATATACACCACAGGATAACGTTGGCTGCTGCTCGCATACGAATCGGGCAACCACACCAGCACATCCCGCCGATTATCCAATTGTGGGCTGTAAAAATCGCGGTAAACGCGCAAATCACCCACCACCGTATGTTGGTCAAGATTTTGTGTATAACGCTGCCACATCATCAATTCCTTTTTATATACGGGTGGGAGTGTGACCCACCCCCAATTCATCACAGAACAGCTTAAAAAGGCCAGCGCGAAAAACGGGTCAGCAAGGGGCAAACATGCGTTTCTTCATAGGCCAGATGCGCCTGCAACGCCTCCGCCAACCGCCGCAAATCCGTATTCACCACGTCGGGTTTCACTTGTGCAAAATCTCGAATAGCGGCGGAAAATTCATCAATCAACACGGCAATTTCATCGTGTTCGCGTTGCAGCCGTGCCACAATCGGGGCAACCGACGGATCTTGTTTTTCCAGCGCAGGAAACACATACGACGATTCGAGTGTGTGGTGCATGTGCAGATGGTGGGTATATTGAATCCCTACCTGGATCAACGCTTGCACACGGGTGGTAGTTTCACTGCTGGAAAGCTGCGCTTGTCCGTTCATTAAGTCATTGGCAAAACGCAGCATCAGCGCCATCTCACGCCGAAAATGCTCATGTACCATCAACAATTCATGCACCAAGGGATGCCGCAATTGTTCGGGGGTCGCCCCTTCGTAGCTCATGCGCTATTTCGCCCTGATATGCGAATGAAACGCCGCGTTAAATTCATCTAATTTTTCGATATACGGGCTGTGTCCGCAGTTTTCAAACACCACTTCCTGATACTGCCCGCCCGCCGCCTGATATTTTTCCATCACAGCGCGGGTTTGTCCGATCATCGGTTGCGAAGGATAAATGTCCTTGCCCGGATAGCCCGGTACAAAACCCAACGCGCCCAACGTCCCCATATCAAAAAAGGACGCATCACTCACAATCTGGTCATCTGCCCCGCGCACCCATAAAACCGAGGGTTTGGAGTCAATCGCATACAACCGCGAGACATCCCCCGCATATTTGGGTGAAAGGGCGTTGTTCGGGCCAAATTTTCCCGGCGCAACATTCGGCCAATTCGGAGATCCGGTGAAATCTCCCGCCCAATCCTGTTCACCTACATGAATCGAAATCATCGAAGAAAGCAAATCTTCTTCACGGGCAGGTTTAAAGGGTGGTTTCCAGTAAAAATTGTTCATGATGTTACGCGGTGCAACCGGATATTCAGTTCCGCGATAGCCTTCTGCTACCATTTTGACAAAATCCTGATTGGTCACACCGCCACCTGACCCGGCAAAATCGGCATGGCAGGGTGTCCCGTCTAAATCTTTCGTGCCGCCATATCCGTAGGGCGAACCCGGCGCAGCCACCGTCACGGTTAAAATACGCTGCGGATAATCCATCATGAAACGCCACAGCACCGACCCACCAAGCGAATGACCGACCATATGCGCTTTTTCAATCCCCAACGTATCCATCAGCGTGGCGACATCATCGGATAAATCGCCCATGCCGCGAGTCGAATCAATTTTCATGTTGGGGTCTGCCCCGCCATACCCGCGATTATCTGGCGCAATTCCGCGATAGCCGGCGGGTAAGGTCAGCATCAATTCTTCCCAGAAGGTGGCGGAGGACACATTCCCATGCACAAACACCACCGGAATCCCGTGGTCATCCCCGCTAAACAACACGCGGGTGGTTAAACGCGGCGTGGTGATTGTCTTCGCGGTAATGCCATCCATTGTTGGTACACTCATCATATGCTCCTGATAACTATCTACTGTCCACTAAACTGCTTGCGTAATTCGCGCTTCAAGACTTTTCCAGCAGCATTACGTGGCAAAGCCTCCACATATGCTACATAACGCGGGACTTTATACTTGGCTAAATTTTGCTTGCAGTGGTCAATCACCATCTCATCTGTCAGGGTTTGCCCTGCCTTGACCACCACAATCGCCATGCCGGTTTCACCCCATTTTTCGTCCGGCACGCCAATCACCCCCACGTCCGCCACCTGCGGAATCTGGAAAATGACCTGTTCCACCTCTGCCGGATAGACATTTTCCCCACCGCTAATATACATATCCTTATAACGGTCTACTATATAAATGCAGTTGTCCTCATCAATCGTACCCGCATCCCCGGAATGTAACCAGCGCACCCCATGTTCATCGGTGGTAAAACTGGACTCATTCGCATCCGGCCGATTCCAGTACCCCGGCGTGATATTCGGCCCACTAATCACCACTTCCCCCATGACTCCCGGCGCAACATCCTTAAAATCATCGTCCACCACCCGAACGCGGGTGTGCATCAAGGGTTTGCCCACCGAAGTCGGTTTTTCCAGCACATGCCGTTTGGCAATTAAAAACACAGTCGGGCTGGTTTCTGTCATCCCGAATCCGAGTTGAATAATCACCCCGCGTTGGGCGTAGGCTTGCAGCACAGGCACAGGCAACGGCGCACCCCCACACCCCCACGACAAAATACTATCCAACGGAGTCGAGTCAAAATCAGGATGCTGGCTCATAAATTGGTAAATCGCGGGGACACCGAAAAAATGCGTCAGCCCAACCGAAGGATCAGCAATCATTTTGAGCGCCACCGAAGGGTCAAATTCCCTCCCGATAATATTGGTTCCGCCCAGATGAAAAATCGGATTCGCGTATAAATTTAACCCGCCCGTGTGGAAGGTGGGCAAAAGCACATAATAAACACTATTAAAATTTAACCCGGTCGGGCTGCTAATATTGATGGCGTTCCAGAAGGTCATGCCGTAAGTAATCAGCACCCCTTTGGGATGTCCGGTTGTCCCTGCCGTGTACATAATCGTCACTGGCGAATCGTGGGTTATCTTTGGGGTCATTTCCACAGGTTGCGCGGTTGTGTAAGTCATCACCGCTTCATAGGCAGGATTTTCATCGGTGGGCTGGTCAGGAAAATCAATCCGCACACAATGTTGAAGCGGCGACCCCGCCACCAGAGACGGAATCCGGGCGGAAAATTCCGCATCATACACCAGCGCTTTGGGGGCAGCATCGTTCAAAATGAATAACAGTTCCGGCTCTGCTAAGCGCCAATTCAGGGGCAGCATCATCGCGCCGAGTCGGAAACATGCAAATTGAAATTCAAAATAATCGGATGAATTTTTCCCTAGAATGGCAACCCGATCCCCCGCCTGAATCCCCCATTCGTCCCGCATAAATGCTGCCAGCGCCCCAACCCGTTGGTGAAAATCGAGATACGTAAACTGCCGTCCGGTGAACTGGTCAATCATCGCCAGTTTATCGGGCGTGCGGTCTGCATGATGAGCAATCCAATCTGATGCCAGAATCATTGTGTTATCCCCACCGTACCGTGACGGCACTCCATGTATAGCCCGTGCCAGCTCCTGCCAGCACCATCAAATCGCCGTCTTTGATTTTGCCTGCTGCCAAGCCCAATTCAATGGCAAGCACTTGGTCAACACTTTGCACATGCCCGTAATCCTGCAAATAAATCGACTGTTCGGCGCTCAAACCAATCGCTTCCAGAATTTGCAGGTAAAACGATTTTTTCATGTGGGTAATCCCCAAAAAGCGTACATCGGCTAAGGTTGCCCCGCTTTTTTCCACCGCCTCACGAATGACCCGCACAAAATTATCCAGCGACACCGCGCCCAAGCGTTCCGCCATGTAGTCCGTGTTGGTCACATCCAGGCGACCTTTTAAATCGCCCACCGTGACTTCTGCACCTTCGGCAACCGCTTCGGGGGTCAAAATCACCGTTTCGGAGAGACTCCCGTCTGTCAGCGCCGATGCCCCCAGAATCAAATTTTTCGTTGCGCCACGTTGCAGCAGCATCGCGCCCCCGCCCGCCCCGAAATTGAACATGAAACGTGAACGCTCATTTTGCAGATTGATCAGGTCATTTTCACGGCTACCCGCCGCCAGCAGCACATATTCCAGACTGGCATCGCCGAGCATCATGCCGCGTGCCATGTTCATCGCAATCGGCGCACCTGCACACAGCGCGTACATTTCAAAGGCATACGCATTCTCGGCCCCGATGTTGTGCTGAATCTTCGCTGCCGCGTTCCACACCAGATGGTCTTTAAATTCGCTCCCGTGCGAAATCACCAGATTCACTTTATCCGCCCCGACTCCCGCCCGCGCCAATGCTTTTTTCGCGGCCTGAGTCGCCATCATCGTGACCGAATTTTCCGCGTCTGCCACATGCCGCTGACGAATGCCCATTTTTTCCCGCAGCACTTCTTCGGGAATGTTCGTGCGGCTGACCAGATCGGCGGCGGTTTCCACGGTGGGTGGAAAATAGGTACCAAAGCCAACTATTCCTACCGAATCGCTCATGAGTTCATGTTCTTTCAACACCTTTGGAGAGTCTCTTATAACCAATCTTTGTGCAAATTGCGACTGTCAATCGGCAGAAAATCTTGTGCAAAAAGTCAGCGCGGCGTATTTTAGAGAAAAACAATGATGGGTAAAAATGGGGATATGCACCCAAAAGTTGATGGTGCTTTTAGAAAGATTATCACATGATTATCTTTTACAGGGAGGAAGTTGGAGGGAATACCGCCGATATTCCCGATTTAGTATCTTGTTCTGCCTTTGGCGAAACCCCTGCACAAGCCCTCGCCGAGTTAGAATTAGCCAAAGCAGCATGGTTAGAAGCTCCCAAAGCTGAAAACAAGCCTATCCCTGAACCGCGTTACCGTCCCATCATTTATCAGGCGGGATAATCCACCTGATGCAGCTCAATCTTGCATACGAAATTCAATTGTAACGTTACGCATGAGTGTCGGTTCTTCTGTGGTGTTGTGCTATGCTGGCAATCCCCAAACCCGCCAACTCCATGTATAATCCTTGCCTATGTCCATCATTTTAATTTTCCTAGACGGGATTGGCTTAGGGGAGAATAACCCGGAAATTAACCCCTTTGCCGCCATCAACGCCCCGACCTTGCACAGTCTGTCCGGCGGTCAACGCTGGCTGCGTGAGACTCCGCGTATAGAAACTGAACGGGCAATTTTTTTGCCAACCGATGCCACTTTAGGCATCGAAAAAGGCAAACCCGCCAGTGGCAGTGGACAAGCGGTCATTTTAACCGGACGCAACATTCCCCAAGAAATTGGTGAGCATTACGGCCCCAAACCCAACCAACCCATCCGTGACATTTTAGATGTGGACAATCTGTTCATTACCCTCAAAAATGCCGGACGGGATGCCGCGTTGGTGAATCCCCACCCCCCGCGTTTGTTTGAAGTCATTGCCAGTGGACGGCGGCTGCCATCCAGCATTCAATATGCGGTTCTCGCGGCAGGGATCTCTCTCATGAATCCCGACGACTACTATCAAGGGCGTGCCATTTCTCCCGATTGGACGGGTGAAGGTTGGGTCAATCATCTCGGCTATGCGGATGCTCCCACCTATACTCCCTATGAAGCCGGACAAAAATTGGCGGAAATCGGCAAACAGCATGATTTTTCCATGTTCAGCACATGGCTGACCGATGAATTTGGGCATCGGGCGCGGATGTCCGAAGCAATTGCCTTCATGGAAATGACCGATCATGTCATGGCGGGGCTACTTTCCGCATGGCAGGATGACGATGGCCTCCTCATTTTGACCTCCGACCATGGCAACATGGAAGCCATGAACGAACGCACCCACACCCGCAATAAAATTCCAACCCTTGCGATTGGCAAAGGCCGTGAACAATTTGCCGAAAACTTCAGCGATTTAACCCACATCACACCGGGCATTTTGCGTGTTCTAGGAATTTTGTAAAAACAATTTTTGAAATCTGGTCAAACGGACAGTGTTCGGCTAAATCTCTTGCATAGCATCATGAATAAAAAAATGAGAAATTTTTCCCTATGACGACCGATTTAATGTTAGATCAAAAACTCCGTCAAACCATGCGTCTCTGGGCAACGGGTGTCACCATCGTCAGCGCGGCACACAAAGGCCTGCTACGCGGCATGACCGTCAGTTCTTTTACTTCGGTCACGCTCGAACCCCCGTTGGTGCTGGTGTGTGTGCAAAAAGTCCGCGAAACAGCCGAAGTCATCCTTGCCAGCCAAGCCTTTGCAGTGTCTATGCTCGGTGAAGATGACACCGCCATCTCTAACCTCTTTGCCGGATTCACCCCCGAAACCGATGAATCCGTCAACCGTTTTGATGGCTTGGACGTGCAGTACGCGGTCACAGGTTCGCCCATTCTCGCCAACGCGATGGGATGGTTGGACTGCAAACTGAGAGAGGTGTATGATGGAAGTACACATCATATTTTTGTAGGAGAAGTAGTAGCGGCCTCGGGTTCAGGCGACTCCATCGAACAGCCGCTCCTCTATTATAACCGTGCCTACCGAAAAATCGGCGGAATACTCGACTAAAGACATCACCTTCCTACTGGCTCAGGCGCGGAAGGCGCTCGTCGAGGCTGCCAACCATGTCCTCTACAAACCTGAGCCATCGCTGGTTGAAAATCTGTCCCCTGCCCTCCTCGAACATCGGGCTTGTTTCATTACCCTGATGATGCGGGAGAAGTTACGCGGGTGCATCGGGACAGTGCTTGCCAGAATGCCGCTGTATCAGGAGGTTATTTTCAGCACCTACCAAACCGCCCTGTCCGACCCACGTTTTGCGCCTGTCGCACCGAAGGAAGTCGCGCAGATTGAAATTGAACTCAGCATTTTGACTCCCCCCCAATCCCTTTCCTACGCATCCGCATCGGAACTCCCCGAACTGCTCCGCCCGTTTACGGATGGGGTGATTTTACGTGCCGCAGGGCAGGTCGGTACATTTTTGCCACAGGTCTGGGAAAAAATCCCTGTTGTCGAAGATTTTCTGGGAGCGTTATGCCGAAAAATGAATTTACCAGAAAACTTTTGGCTGGCACATCCAATGGAGGTTCAAATCTACCAAGCGCTCAAATACCGTGAGCCTGACTACCCTACGCAAACCTGACATCCCCTTGTTCGCACCCGCAAACCCGCCTACAATCGCCTATCGTCTAAGGAGCGAACTTTGGATGAAACGTTTGCCTTTTGTCCTACTCATTTTGATATTGGCCCTTGCCGCCTGTTCCAATGGCGATGAGGAGAATGAACCGCGCCCCACGCAAATTGTGGTCATCACCACAGAACCTACCATTGAGGCGCTGCAAATGACCAACGAAGCCCTGCAAACACAGGTGGCTTTGAACACAACCCCACAGGGCGCAACCGCGACACCCCAGGCGACCAACACCTCCCTGCCGACTCAAATCGGGGTGATTACAATGGAGAATGCGGACGTGCTGGCCGCGCCGGATATGGATGCGGAAGTCGTGGCGAATTTGCCGCTTTCAACCGAAGTCATTATCACCGCACAAACCGAGCCTCGACGCGGCATTATTTTTTACGCGATTGAATTTGAAGAGATTACGGGTTGGGTAATGAGTACCCAGATGCAGCCCGCCGATGCCGCACCGCCGACTGAAAATGCGGTTGTGCCAAGCCCGACCACCAACCCTTCGCGTCCGGGCGCAACATCCACCCTTTTGCCCACCGTCACCAATCCCCCCACCACCACACCCACCCGCACCCCGACCATTCTCCCCACCGGATTTCCGACCCCGGAAGTCTACAGCGTGGTGGTGGTGGAACAAATTTTTGAACGCGGGCGGATGCTCTGGCTACAACCAATTCGTCAAATCTGGGTCTTAACCGGGGACGACATTGATCCGAACGAAGGGACATGGGAATGTTACGAAGATACCTTTGTGGAAGGTCAGCAGGAACGTGACCCGGCCTTTGAGCCGCCCTCAAATACCGTCACCGCCTCAATTTTGCCCGGTGCGATTCCCAGCCAGCCAATTCGCGGTTTTGGCAAGGTCTGGCGGGAAAATCGGGATGTACGTGACGCATTGGGTTGGGCGCTGACTTCCGAAACCCAATATACCACCCGCTATGAATATGTGGCGGGGGGAACCGTGTCAGGCAACCAATTTACCCCCGGCCCCGGTGAATATCGGGTTGATTCGCTCTATCAATATACGCTGGTGCTAAGTGAAGACATCGCCAAAGCACCTTGCCAGCGTTTAAGCGGCGAATGGGAAATTCGGCAATAACATGGATTTGGCGCTTCAAACCCTTTTCGTTTTTACAATGACGATTCTCGTCAATGTACTTTACACAGTACGGTTGCTGCTGGCGCTGAAAAAACAGCGCCTTGTAGCAACGATGATCGCGTTCGTCGAGTCTTTCACCTTCGCCTATAGTTTTAGCCGTGTGCTGGGCGATTTAGACTCGTGGCCTTTGCTGCTGGCCTATTGTTTCGGCACCTCGGCAGGTAGCTACGCGGGTATGATCATTGAGGAACGTTTTGTCATCGGACATGTACGGATTCGGATCATTGTTCCCAATGGCGGGGAACAAATTGCTGCCGCCCTCCGCGAGCGAGGATATGAAGTCATGCGGAGTAGCGGGTCAGGCCATCAGGGAATGGTTACGCTGCTCCACTGTGTGATTCAACGCCGCGATGCCGATGGCTTGGTTCAGCAAGTCGAAGCCATCAACCCCAAAGCCTTTATTACCATTGAGGAGCAGACACTGCCCAAACGTCTGCTTCGTACCGTTCGTACTCAGGAAACCTCATGACCACCGACGAAATCCTTTTTCTCATTGTCCTGTTTGCCCTGCGCGTCATTAACAACGCCATTGGCACGATTCGCATGATTGTGACTGCCAATGGACGACGCAACCTAGCGCTGGGCTTGGCCTTTCTCGAATCGCTCATTTTTGCCTATGCCGCCGGCAAAGTGCTGACGGATTTAGAAAACATCCCCAAAATGCTGACCTATGCGGCGGGGTTCGCAGTCGGCGGTTATGTGGGGATTATGATTGAAGAAAAATTTGTCACTGGCTATTCCACTGTCAACATCATCAGCACTCACAAAGGCCATGACATCGCTGTGAAGCTCCGGGAAGAAGGCTTCGGAGTCACAGAAGCAATGGGCGAAGGCGGGCAGGGCAGCGTGACCATGCTCATCTGCGTGGTGCTGCGGCAGGATGCCCATACGGTGATTGAAACCGCCCGCCAGATTGATGAAAAAGTGTTTGTGACCATCGAAGCTGCTCGCACCGCCCAACGGGGCTACGTTCGCAGCGTTCGCACGCATTTTCGTTAGTCATCTCCGCCTAAAGACGGATTTTGATTGACACCTTGCCCCAAATCCCGTACCATCAGAGATGTCTAACGTAGTAGGAGATAGCAGTACGCCCATGCTGAACCAGTAACCATCCTTCCCCAACGACGTTCCCGTTTGGCGGTTTCCCCCGCTCAAGTGTCGTTTTTCTGGTTACTGAAAGGCAAACTGCTGTGTCTGAGCAAATCCTCAGTGTTTCACAACTCAAAAAATCCTATGGCGCACGGGTCATTCTTGATGATGTGACCTTTTTACTCAACCGAACTGACCGGGTAGCGCTGGTCGGTGAGAATGGCGTAGGCAAAACCACTCTCTCCCGGATTCTCTTGGGACAAGAAACCTATGAATCGGGGGTGGTGCAGGTCACACCAAAGGCT
The DNA here is from genome assembly GCA_964639245.1 of uncultured Anaerolineae bacterium. Taxonomy (GTDB): domain Bacteria; phylum Chloroflexota; class Anaerolineae; order Aggregatilineales; family J027; genus SB15. The sequence goes on along the minus strand of CAZXCU010000001.1, from coordinate 807,451 downwards.
GAAATTGGCTATCTGCCGCAGGAAATTTCCTTCGGACATGCACTGACTGTTCGCGCCTATGTGGAACAGGCAATGGGGGCATTAGACCAACTCCGCCAGCAGATGCAGCAGATTGAACAGCAAATGGCCTCCCCGGATGGCGATTTAACGCATCTCTTAGAACACTATGGTGTGCTGCAAGACGAATTTCAACAGCGCGGGGGTTATGACCTTGAATATCGCTTGGAACAGGTTTTTGATGGCCTGAAAATTTCGCACTTGGACTTGGCACGGGTGGTGGGAACGTTAAGCGGCGGGGAAAAAACCCGTGTCGCCATGGCGGCGCTCTTGCTCCGTTCCCCCGATGTGCTGATTCTGGATGAACCCACCAATCATCTCGATTTTGCCGCAATGGATTGGTTAGAAACTTATCTGACCAGCTACCCACACACGTTGATGATGATTTCGCATGACCGCCGTTTTATCAATAAGGTCGTCAACAAAATTATCGAACTTTCGCCCCTCACCCGTAGTGCCACTGTCTATCATGGCAATTACGATGCGTACATGACGGAACGCGAACGGCAGTATCAAAAAGACCTTGCCGCGTTTGAGGCACACCGGGAGGAGAAAAAACGTCTGCAAAACTTGATGAAAGTGCAGGCGCATTCAACAGGCAGCCGTTCTAAACCCAGCGATGGTGATAAATTGCTGGTGAACAGTATGATTGCCACTGCCGAAAAAACCCGCAGTAAGGTCATCCGCGATGCCAAACAACGTCTTGCCGTGCTGGAACAGGAATCAATTCAGCGACCTTCACGCTCATGGCGGATTGGCTTTGAATTTGTCCCGCTTCCGCTGCCCAGTTCGCAGCCTGTTCGCCTGGAAAATATTTGCAAAAGATACGGCGAACGGGTCATTTTACACAACCTAAATGGGATTCTTGAAAATGGCGATAAGGTCGTGTTAATTGCCCCGAATGGCACAGGCAAAACCACCCTGCTCAATATCATTCTGGGGCATTTACCACCCGATTCCGGTACGGTGCATCTTTCGCCCGGCGCAAAACTCGGCTACCTTGACCAAGAACAGGAAACACTCGATTTATCCAGTTCGGTCATAGCAACCTACCGGGAAGAAGCGGTGGGAACAGAACCAGAACTGCTTGCCCAACTGCATCGTAGCGGTTTGTTTTCCGACTCGATGCTGGCGGAACGCCAAGTTACCGCCTTGAGCGTGGGGCAGCGCCGCAAATTGCAGGTTGCCAGTTTGATTGCCTCCAAATCCAATGTACTGCTGCTTGATGAACCCACCAATCACCTTGACCTGACCAGCATCGAAGCGCTCGAAACCGGACTCAAGGACTTTGCAGGCGCGATGATTGCCGTTTCGCATGACCGCTGGTTCATAGAACGTCTGGCTACAAAATTATGGTATCTCGAAGATGGGCAAATCCGCGAAGAAATCTTGTAACCGGGACTCCGTTGAACCTAGTCTTTTGGCTAGGTTTTTCGACAATGCGCGATCTCCGCGTTACTATAGAGCTATTAAATCTGAAGCGGGTAACAGCATCTGTTGCCCGTTTCGCTTTTAAATGACCTGCATATCTTTTTAGGAGAACAATCATCATGCACATCGGGTTACAGATTCCGTCATTTAAATATCCGGGCGGGACAGCCGCCATCCGTCCCACACTCATCAATATCGCTCAAACCGCCGAAAACGCTGGCTTTTACAGCCTGTGGGTGATGGATCATTTTTATCAGATTCAAGGCTTGTTCGGCGAAACCTACCAAGACCCCATGTTAGAGGGCTACACCGCGTTGGGTTTTCTGGCGGGGGTCACAGAAAAAATGCAGCTTGGCACGATGGTCACGGGGGTGATTTACCGCCATCCGTCCGTGCTGCTCAAAACCGTTAGTACGCTGGATATTGTCTCCGGTGGACGCGCCTATCTGGGCATCGGGGCGGCATGGTACGAAGGCGAAGCAAAAGGTTTCGGGATTGCCTATCCCTCGACCAGCGAACGCTTTGAACAGTTAGAAGACACCCTGCAAATGGCTCAAAAATTATGGGCTGGTGACATCGAATCCAGCTTTGAAGGCAAACATTTTTCTGCGCCCAAGATGGTTAATAATCCTGCACCATTGAGCCAGCCACACCCCAAAGTGCTGATTGGCGGCACCGGCCCAAACAAAACCCTTCGCATGGTCGCGCAATATGCCGATGCGTGCAACATTTTTGAAGGCATCGGGTCAGAAAAAGTTGTGGAAGCGCTGGAAAATCTCAAACGTCACTGCCAAGACTTAGGCCGCAACTATGACGACATCGAAAAAACCAGTCTGGGGACGGTCACACTTGCCGCAGGTCACGATACCGTCGAAGGCATCATTGAACGCTGCCGGGGATTAGCCAAACTGGGCTTTACCCATGCCATTTTCAACATGACCAATGTGTATGATATTTTGCCATTGGAAATTTTCGGCAAGGAAATTATTCCCGCCGTCCGCGAATTTTAATTGGCTAGCCAATTTCCCCCTCTCTATTTATTGGAGAGGGGGTTAGGGGGTGAGGTCATCTTACAAATGACGGTGCGAGAATCTCGTTTAAATCAGCAAGGGGAATTTCCACCGTCTGTGGCCCGGCAGCATAGGCAGCCACTTGATAGGGCGGGAACAGGAAAATAATCGAAGTTCCTGTCAGCACAAAATTCTGATAATTGGCGGGATTTTCCCCTGTGCCAGATTGCAGCCAATCCGGGTCGGTATAGTCCCCAATTTTGTCTTTTAAATCGGCTTCCACGATGGGATAAAGCGTCGCAAATGGGGTCGATTCCGCCACAAAAATATCTTCCAGCGTGAGCTGTTTTTCCTGCGCCAAGTCAAAAGTGAAGGTCGCAAAATAGGAATTGGGATGCGCCCCACCCGTATAATCGGACACAATGAAGTTGACGCTGAGAACATCTTCCGAAAATTGATATAGTTCGTAATCAATCCCCAGAAACCACGCGCCGGGTGTCGGATAAAATGCCCCTTCCCCGAAAAAACCCAGAAATTCTTCGCGGCGCTGCTGGATATATTCATCCAGCACATCTTCAATAAAATCGTATTCCATTAACTCGGTAGGATACTCAATTTCGATTTGCAACGCGGCTTGAATCGTGCATTGTTCGGTTTCTGTGTCCCAGAGGCCGCCTTTACGGAAACACTCATCCTCTTGGGCTGAAACAGCCGGAATCGCCATGAACAGCCCCAACACAAACAATATGAGCAGTGTTTTTTTCATCCCAAGGTCTCCTGTTGAAATTCCGTTATCAGAAAAGCATAAAACCAATCGGCAGGACAAACAAGCCAACTAGATACATGCCCATCGCCCAACGGTTATCCAAAAGAAGATTGGTGCAGCGCTCAATCAACCGTTCATAGGCCGTATAACCGAAAATCAACATCAAAAACGAGACCAGCGCCACCGCAATCGCCACAGCCAGCACCACCCCCTGCGCCGCGCTGTCCTGCAACAAAGCGGCGGCAAAGTAGGTATCAATGAACGTCGAAACCCCTGCCCCCATGATATACGGCAACGCATAACGACGCGGCAAAGTTCCCCGCGCAATGAGCGGAGTCAACAGCGCGAGGGAAATCGAAACCGAAAGCGTCACGGCTGTAACCAAGAGGCCAATCATGAACAACGTGACGGGCTGAAAAACCCATGCGGGCAGCTGTTCAAAAAAAGACTTGTCCTCATACGCGATGGTATTTTTAATCGCTTTGTCGAACAAGCTAAAACTGTAAATGAGACCGATAAACCCTGCGGGCAGCAGCAGCCAACCCGGTAAAACCGCCTCTATCAAATCAAGCGGTTTATCCAGCAAAAATTCGAGGATGGATGTCCCTACGACAAACCGGGTCATCGAAATTTCGGGAATCCCCGTGAAATAAAGCAGCCCGTAGCCCAGCAAAAAAGCGGGTAGATGGGTCGTTTGAGCAACCAAGAGCGTTTCCAAGCCGGTACTCAAGGCTTCTTTGCGGGCTGCCCCACGCATTTGATACAACACACCAAGCAGCAGCACCATAAATCCCGCGCCCAACCGCGACCCATGAATCATGCCAAAACAGGTCATGCCATTGACAACCTCGGTGTTAAACAGCGCTACTGCCGTCGCTGCCATCGCTGACCCATTCAGCGTGAGCATCGCCACCATCCACCCGATGCCCACCCCGCTTAACACACCACCATTGGTATATTCCAGCGATGGCGCAATCACCACAATGCCTTTTCGCACCAGCGAGAGCATCATCACAAACAGCAAAAAACTGAACATCAACTGAACAAGACCTGCGATTTGTACACGACTGGCTTTTTTGACTCGAAGCACTGAAATCATGAAAGTCCTATCCTAAACAAGTGTGTTCTGAAACGCATGACGTGCTAACCCATCGGCAGTAGCCAACAAAAAACCCCGTTTGCGGCGGGGTTTTTGGAATTTCGATATGTGTCTGAATGCAGAACCTATCCCCACCTTCTTTCAGGCTAGGCACAACAACAGGTCAAAGCAAAAAAACGGTTCTGCATCTCTTGTTCTCTTTCCTAGATGAGTGTACTTCACTTTGCCAAGCAATCAAGGGTACAAGCCATTTTTTGTGCAAATGTCCCCATTCTGCTTGTCATTGACATCGGAGTTACTTTTTGAAGTAAATTTTGACTTCGCTTTCGCCGAGCGAGTCTTGCAACTCCCCCCCGGCGACTTGGACATCGTAATTATAGATATATTCATGCCAAGTGCCATCCTCAGGCCAATTCCCAATCCGTATTTCCCCTTGATACGAATCGCGGATATTCACCACCACCACCACCACATTCCCCTGCGTATTCCAGCGTTTATACGCAAAAATTCCTCGCTCAGCTTCCATATGAATCACCTGAAATGTATCTTCATGCAGCGCTGGCATGGTGCGCCGCAGTTGAAGCAACCCTGTGTAGTGCTTCATCAGGTAATGGTTATTTTCATTGTTCAGCAGCGCCCAATCCAAAGACTGGGGTTCAGCATAGGCTGTTGGAGTTTTAGCGGCGCTTTCGCCAAATTCCTGCCCCATCCACAACATCGGGATACCCGGCGAAGTCAACAAAATCCCCGCCCCCAGTCTCATCCGACGGAAAGCCGCCGCGTCAAAAATCCCCTGCTCGCCTAGCTGCCACATAATGCGCTCTTGGTCATGGTTATCAATATAATTGATGACGTTGTAGGGACTTTCAAAACCTTCAGCACGCGGGTCAAGTGTTTCAATGATGGAGCGGACGTTCATCGCCTGCCGTCCGTCCCGGTCACGCATCACCAGCGTTGCCATGAGTTGCTTGGAAAAAGTCTCATGCCATGCCGCATCCATCGGGCCGTCTGAACCCGCCACACTGGGGTCTTGGGGGACATGCTCGGCAATCGTGATAAACGGCTTAAGTCCGCCCATCAGCGCATGGGCTTCCCGACTTAACCAGCCCAAAATATCGTAATGGCGAATCGCGGCGGTTGCATCAAACCGAATTCCGTCAATATGAAAATGTTGAATCCAGAAAGCGAGTGTATCCCGCACAAAAGCCCGTGCAGGCCATACATCCAGCTTTGTGTCGTGGTGAAAATAGTTAAACTTTGGCCCAAAATCGAGATGGTCGGGGTCAGGATTATCCACATAATACCAATAGCCATAGTCAATTTGCGTCAAGGGCGAGGCCATCTCCGAATGATTAAACACCCCGTCAAAAATGACCCGTATCCCGCGTCTGTGACATTCATCAATGAACGCGCATAAATCATCCGGCGTGCCATAATTATTTTCCACCCCGAACAAAATACGCGGATTATAGCCCCATGAACTGTGACCGGGAAATTCCTGCACCGGCATCAGTTCAATTGCGTTAATGCCCAACGCTGCGAGATAGTCGAGTTTTTCAAGCGCACCTTTAAATGTGCCTTTTTGGGGGTTATGGTCATCTCCTGCCCCGCCCGTAAAATCCTGAATATGCAATTCATAGATGATAAGCTGGTTATTGGGTGGCAGCAGGACATCATCATACTTCCACTGATAACTGGTGATTACTTCTTGGCCGTTTTTAATTTGAAGGATGGTTTTTTCGTCCGATTCACGGGTTACACGGGTCGAATAGGGGTCAAGGACAGCCAACGTTTGCCCCTCAGCAAAATAACTTAAGGATTTCACCAGAAATTTGTACTGATATTCGCCATCTTTGAGAGGCACATCCACCCGCCAAACCCCATCAACCCCTTGGGTCATTGGGATGGGTTTCCAGTGATTCCAGTTGCCAATGAGTTCGACTTTTTCGTTATAAGGTGCGAATAAGCTAAATTCCATGCAGCCTCCTTGTTAGTCAATCACCAATTTACAGCCTACTTTGCTGGGATGGTCAAGCACCCACGCATTGGGGGGGGCATCCCGCAGCAACCACAAAATCATCGCGTCGCCCAATGCGCCCGATGTCATAAACGCGCCAAAAAAGGTCAGCGCAGCACTCCCCAGCAGGATGCCCACCAGACCGGGCAAAATGCCTAATGCCAGTCCCGGTAACGCCACTGCAACCCGATAGCCATTCACCCTTAAGGGAACTTTGCAATGGGCATAGGGCGAAAAGGATTTAACCCCATATTCAATCTCATCCCAACTTGCCCCCGCCAGCTTGTAGCCAATCCCATGCAATCCTTCGTGAACCACAATCGCTATTACGATGGCAACTACTGACAAAAACAAGGTGGTGGTGGACATATCCAGCAGCATTTCCCCATGCAGCACCGCGTGAGGAACAGCAAACGCCAGAATCACTGGCACGGTTAGGATCGCTGCAACCAAATTGGCAACCCCTAAGGACATAGTTTTATCAATCTCTTGGGACATAACCCTCTCAGAAGAAAGTACAACCAACCCTTTGTTTCTCATTGTCGCCCATTTCGTGTGAATTGTCAGTGAGGGATACGTTTTTCTTTGGTGATTTTAGGGAGATAAGCGCTGCATCCAACAAGCAAAGACAGATAAAATTTTCCGTCGGGGCAGGGCAAGGCGCATGACATAGGAGTCCGGGTGCTTGGCAAATGTATGAGCGTGGTCTGTGACCCGCCCTCATTCCCTTGCGGGAGTGGGTCATAGACCCACCCGTACACTATCTGTATTTAAATTAGGCCAGTGAACACCGCGCTCAAGCACGGCGTTAAAATGAATTTACGGATAGACACTAAATATAAATGTCGTCCTACACCGCCGTAAGAGGAATGACTTCGCTCATCGGGTCGGGTAAATCGGTGCTGCCGGGTAGTCGCCCTTGCATACTCCATGGGCCTGTCCAGATGATTTCTACGTTGGCGCGTTTGCCCTTCCATTCCTGCGACTCATCTTGAAAAAAGACAAGTTTGTTTTGCGGGGTGCGCCCACGCCATTTGCCCTTCACATGATCTTCAACCAGCACTTCTACGGTTTCACCCAAGAATTTCTGGTTAATTTCTGCGACTACTTGATGTTGAAGAGCATCAAGGGCGCTGTGACGGCGTTTCTTTTCGGCGCGTGGCACATCATCTTCCATCCGGCGAGCCGACACCGTTCCCTCACGCGGTGAATACATGGCAAGGTGCGCTTTGTCCAATTTCAGTTCTGCCAGCAAATCGTAGGTATCTTGGAATTGGGCTTCCGTCTCGCCCGGAAAACCAACAATGATATCGGTATTAATCGCGGCATGGGGTACATAGTCACGGATTCGAGCAATTAATTCGCGGTATTCCTGTACGGTGTAACCCCGTTTCATATTTTCCAATACAGTATCATTCCCCGCCTGGACAGGGACTTCAAAATGCGGCATCAAACGCGGCAGTTCCGCCACCGCTTCCATGATGTCTGTACCAAAATAATTCGGGTGACTGGTCAAAAAGCGGATCCGGTAAACATCTTCTTCTTCCGCCACCTCATGCACCACCCGCAGCAGTTGTGCCAGATTAGGCCCATCGGCAATGTCTTTGCCGTAACGGTCAACAATTTGACCCAAAAGGGTAATTTCCTTCACCCCCTGCCGTGCCAAACTGCGAACTTCCTGCACAATATCCCCCACCGGACGGGAACGTTCAATCCCGCGACGGAAGGGAATGATACAAAATGTACACGCATGGGAGCAGCCGTACACCACCGGAATAAACCCCGTCACCAGATTATTTTTCTCGTGTTCGGGCAGCACAATTGCCGTATCATAACCGGGGTGCATGTTGTCCATGACCGCTTCCAACCGCGCCCGTTCTGCCACCTGCTTCGTAACCATATCCGCTTCGGCGCTGCGGTCTGTCAAAAAGGCGGTCATCGGTTCAACTTCGCTAGGGGGAATAAACACATCCACAAACGGGACTTGTTTCCGCAGGCGCAAGGGGTCACGCACCCCCACCAAACAGCCCATCAAGCCAATCACCAACGCAGGATTCTGGGCTTTCATGCGTTTAAGCTGCTGCAACCGATTCCAGGCTTTGTCTTCGGCCTGTTGGCGCACCACACAGGTGTTAATCACATGAATATCGGCCTCATCGGGATTCAAAGCAGCGCGATAGCCCAATTTTTCCAATTCGCTTGCTAACCGTTGCGAATCGGCGACGTTCATCTGACAGCCCAGCGTTTGAATGTTGTACTTCATGGCACACACGACATTTGAAAGAAAACGATGTTCTTTATTTTAATGGCTATAGAGGGGGATGTCCATAGGAGTGCAGGGTAAAAACTGCCCGCCGGCATAATCTGGGCGGGCAAAAAGTTAGCCTTATTTTCTTACCGGGTGGTAAACCAACCCCATCACACCCATTCCTAGGTCTCTGTTTTCAACCAAGTTGAGCGTAGCTTGGCTGCCTTCATTGAAAAAGCGCTGACCACTGCCCAAAACCACGGGATACAGTTGAAACCGATATTCGTCAATCAAATCAAATTTCATCAGCGAATTGACCAGCGCACCACTGCCATAGATGAGCAGATTTTGGCCTTCTTGCTGTTTCAGTTTCTTGATTTCCGTTGCCAAATCGCCACGAATGATATGCGAATTGTTCCAACTGGTGGTTTGCAACGTATTTGAGACCACGTATTTGGGCATACTGTTGATGCGGGGTGCGCCTTCATCGGGGCTGTCAGGCCATGCCTGGGCGAATGCTTCATACGTCACCCGTCCCAACAACAGCCCATCAGTAACGTTATCTTCTTCTGTTTTGAACTGTCGAATTTTGTCATTCCAATAAGGGAATGTCCACATAGGATTTTCGATTACACCGTCCAATGAGACAAACATAGAGACAATGATTTTTCGCATGGTGTTTTTTCCTTTTACTGTATTGCTCTATCATACGTCAACCAAAACACCATGTCTTGAACAAAAACGACATTCTCATCAAATATTGCTTTACACACCCTGAATTTGCGCGGGCGTTTGTCCCATATAGCGTTTAAGTACCCGTGTAAGATGGGGTTGATCTGCATAGCCAAGTTGCTCAACCGTATCCAAAATGGACACACCTTGCGCTAATAAATTCAGGGCGTGGCGGGCGCGGTTAATTTGATAAATCGTGTTATGGGATAAACCCGTCACCTGCAAAAAGCGACGTTGAATCGAGCGCAACGATAGGTCAGGCAAACGACCTTGCAGCGCAGACTGCACCACTGGATCTTGTATTAGCAATTCTTCCCGTTCCAACCGATGAATGAAAGTATCCGCATTCTCAAAAGTTGGCAGCTGCCATATTGAACCGTGCAAATAAAACGAATGATGGGACGCTTCCGGCAAGGTCGAATCGTTACGATTCAATAATTTGAGGAGGGGAAAATGCGGCATGAACGTGCCAACTTTGAAAGTGATGCCGAAACATTCCATATCCGGTAGGGAATCAGCGGGGGTGGCTTGGGTTTCCGGGCCACGCACCGTCAAATTGGTTTTACCCTGATACGTTGTGATGACCATTTCCCAGCGCGTTTCTGCTGCCGAAATGAATCTTTGTGCTTGAGCCGTCTGTGTGTGCCAGATTACATCTACTAAGGATGATTCGGAGGGTCGGTAATCAAAGGCAAAACTCATACACTCATCTCTTCTGCGACCATTTTATCAGAAACTTGCACGGGGCTGCTTTGCGGAAAATAAGCGCGGCTCATCCAGAACAACCCCACCATCGTCAGCAAAAGTCCGCCTGCTAGCACGATATACGCCGCAGGCAAACCCGATTTATCCGCTACCCACCCTAAGGACGGCTGCGTCACTACCCCTAGCACCGTAAACATGAAAGATTGCATCGAAATAATTGTCGCCCGAATATTATCCGCCACTTCGTTTTGAATCCGCCCTAAAACCAATGGACGCAGCGTTGCGTTGAAAAAGCTCATCACCCCAACCACAGCCAGCGCAGGCAATACTTGGAACGTAGCCAGAAAAAGCAGCCCCGTAATCAGAACGCTTGGCGTGGCGTACAACATAAATTTTTCACCAAAACGAGTTTTGAGTTCATGGGCATAACTCGACCCCGCCATATTCACAAGCTGAATTGCCATCACCACCAAGCCAATCCCTGCAATCGGTACGCCCAATTTAAGCGCTTGCGGCTGCAAAAAGATGGTTTCTATCATCAGCGCTGCCATTGGCACAATCGCTAGGTAAATCATCGGGTAGCGGACGGATGGTTTGGCTTTCATGACCGCCCACGATTGGCTCAAAATTTGCTTGAAGGTTAGGCGCGGTTGTGTCTCCGATGTTGTAGGCGCGTGCGGTTCTGTCAGCGACAGCGCCGTTATCACCATCAGCAGCATGATAAAAAACGAGAAAATGTACGGGTAAACCAAATCCAGCGAAGCCAACCCCCCGCCAACCACACTCCCCGCCGCGAATGCGCCCGGAAAAGTTGCGCCTACCCGTCCTACCAGATGGGTATATTCGGCCTCGCGCCCGCTTAATTTGATGGACTCATAAAACAGCGCGTCTTCCGCCCCCGATTGAAAGGTAAACCCAATGCCCATTGCCACATACGCCAGCATAATTAGCGGCACAATGGGCGCAAACGTCCAACAAATTATGGCTACTGTTAGCAGAATCGCGCCAATCGTGAGCGAGGCTTTGCGGCCCAACACATCCGCTACAATCCCCGTCGGGATTTCGCCAAAGGCGGCTGCCACAAAAAACGTCGCATCCACCAACGCCGCTTGCGACAAACTCAAGCCCCGCCGTTCTTGCAGATAAATCACCCATACGGAGATAAACAGCCCGAATCCGAACCCCTTGAGCGCAATATACAAAAAGTATTTGGGGATATTGGCTGCAACTGTCATGTTAGTGATCCTTGTGCTGCATCAAAAATTCGAGTATCAACTGCACGGCTGGTGCGCCAAAATTGCCATGCGCTGCATCGGGCAAAATCATTAGCGCCGCATCGGGAATTTTATGATACATGCCAACCGCTTCTTCCAATGGAATGCCTTCTTCCCTATCCCCGATAAAAATCAAACTCGGCGCAGCGATTTTTTGCAAATCTTCATCCGTATAGAGGATAGGCGACCACCATAACTCCGAAATTTGCTTGAGGAGTTTTTGCCAGTAATCGGGGTCATTATCTCTGGGATGGGCATTTTGCAAATAGGCAACCCATTCAGGTGAGGTGTGTTGCATATGCTCAAGGCTCACTGTTCCCGGTGTTGTAAAACCCATTAATCGCAAAAAGTCGTAATACACGGCACTTGGCTGTGCGGTTGCCCCACCAATCATTAACGCTCGCGCAAAATCAGGGTAGCGCACGCCGATTTCTAAGGCAATATGTCCGCCGTCGCTATAGCCCATAATGTTTGGTTTTTCTATATTCAGGGCTTGAGCAAAGGCAACAACATCCTCCGCCATCACCCGATAGCTCAACTCACTGCTTGGATTTTCAGTTTTGCCATGCCCCCGACTATCCATCGCCAGCACCCGAAAATGCTGTGCCAGAAGCGGCATGTGGGCTTGCCACATTTGCCAATTGGCTGTCCCACCATGCAGCAGAATCAACGGCTGTCCTTGCCCTTGTTCCGCATAATGAATCTTTAACCCATTTGCCATGATCGTATGTTCACGGAGTTCAGTCATGCAAGCATCACCCTTTAAAATCAAAAAAAAGAACGGGACTTGGTATCCCGTTCTCCAGGTATCGGTGAGAACAGATTATGCGCTTTTCCAGAGTCCCAATTTATTACCTACAGGGTCGGCAAAAAAACGAAATGCCCCCATATCTCCTACAGGAATAATCGGTGAGAGGATTTTGCCGCCGTTCTTTTCAATCAAGGCAGCATCGGCTTCTAAGTCTTCGCTGGCGATATACAATACCACCATGCCTACCGGCGTTTCGTCGGTAACATCCGCATATCCGCCCGGCAAATTGCCGGATTGGTAGGAGGTATAATTCATCTCCCCGACAGACATATGGGTGTGTTCCCAGCCAAAGGTATCTTGATAGAACTTTTCGGTTACGGCATGGTCTTTAGAGGGAATTTCGATGTGAACTAAAGGACGATTCATAGCACTCGGTAGCCTTTTCTATATCGAAGGGTTTAAGAACACTCGTTCTATATATTAGAACAAAGTTTCTAGCGAGTCAAGCGATTTGAAATCGTTTTCAGAAAAAAGCTGGGTAGGGAGCAGAAACATTAATCGCCAAGCGCTTCGGGACTGCCCCAGATTTCAGCATAGGGGTCGCCTGTCCGTGTATAAATTATCTTTAGCAGCACCACATTCCGATTGGCCTGCTGTGCGGCGGCAAAAAAGGCCTCGCGCCGTTGAAAAACGGTATTCTGCGGAACATGCAAAATATACAGCGACTCGTCTAACGCCAAAAAGGGGGCAAGTCGTGCCGCAAATCCATCGTCTGTTGCGGTCATCGAGGCATAACCAAACACCTCATTTGGCACGATCCGCCCATCCGTCAGGGTTTCGGTGACAGGGCTGATTCCCCAATCCAGCGCTGCGACGGGTGAACCACTAGGCAGTGAATCCAAAACATCCACCAAGCGATAAATAGCATCGGAATGGGTGCTGAGACCGCCTGTTTCATGCAAAACACGGTGATAGCGATAGGTGCTGAGGGTATCTAAAGTAAAATTACTCATGACGAGTGTTATCATGATGCCATACGCCAATTTTCGCGTAAAAAATCGCTGCAAAATATCCGCCAGCGCCAGCGCCCCCACCGCGCTCAACATGACCATGAATGGCAAAATCAGCGCGAAATGAGTAAACCACAGGGCAGTGGAGGTAAAACTACTCTGGGCTACCATCAACATGACCAGCAAAAAAATAAACAGGCGAACCCCGCGTTTTTCCCGTCGGAAAATACCCGCCACCAGACACATCCCGCCTGTCAGATACAACCATTCACGCGCCAACGGATTGGGGTACTGTCCGCCCAGTTCCCACATATGCCCGCTTTCAAAAACCAGCGGAGTCTGGCGCAAGCGTTCCCGAAAATTGTCTTGGACATTGGCATTGTCCACCCCGTAATAACTCTGGTCGAAATTGCCAAACACATTGTTGAGGGTTCCGCCGCTTTCCAGATTGTAAAAAATCAGGGGATACAAGCCGAGAATGCCACATAAGATTCCAATAACAAGAAGACGCAAGGAGAGCGCGGGTTTAGGCAAAACATCGCCTGCTGGCCTAAACTTTTGCATGAGCAGCGGCAGGATATTTAAAATCACCCATGCAACCAACACCCCGCCCATAAACCAGACAAACAGCAGTTTGCCCCATAACCCCAGTCCCATCAGAAAAGCCGCCAGCCATAAATTCCAAGATTTGCCACCCTGATGCCAGCGTGCCAACAGCCACAACGCCGCTAATGCCAGCGTCTGGGTATAGGAAGTAACGTACACCCCCTGCCGTGTCCAGAAAAGATAGGTGGGATGCACCGCCAACAACAGCACTGTCAGCGCAGCCGTTTTTGTCCCAAAAATTTGACGGGCTGACCCATAGGCCATCAGGAGGGTCGTCATACCCGTCAGAATTGTCATGGTTCGCAGGCTTTCGACGCTAACCCCGCCAATAGCAAAAGCCATCCACGCCAGATACACATTTAACGCGCCGATGTAATCTTGCACCATCACAGGCCATGCCCGCCCCGCCAATTCAAATCCAGTTTGGCGGAATAACACCGGCGACAAACCATGGTTCAGCTGCATTCCCATCAATGCGGCTTCTTGCGCCTCGTCATGATGCAGCCCCGGCAGGTCAAGCTGATAAAATGCCAAACCTGCATACAACACCAACGCAACCAGTAGAGGAATAACGTGTTTACGCATAGGACGCACAGTCTAATAAGTTGTGTGGGCTATGAATAGGGCGAAGGCCGTAAAAATTCGATAATTTTTTAACAGTTCTTTTTTTAGGTGTGTTTTTTTTAATGGGAATTTAGTCCTAATTTCATGAAAAATCTATAAAATTCGCTAGACTCAACATCATGTTAGACCTATAGTTAGAAATAGGTTAATGAATAACCGACGAGGGGATATTCAGGATGAACGATTTTAGTGGCAAGAAAAATTTGAATCGGGAAGAAGCGATTAAAGCCTGCCGGCAGCTTTCGGATAGACTGGCAGACCCCAACCGCCTCCCCCTAGAACGTCAAGCCAATCTTATCCTTGCCCAGATGCTGCACATGCAAATCCGCGAACTTGGCTTGATGGATAACCCGGATGTACAAGATTTTCTGCAAATCCTGTACACCAGTCGCCGCCGGATCACGGTCAAACGCTTTCCACAGGATTTTGTTTAAGCAAGCGCATCCCGTTCAGCGTCACCAGCAAAGACATCCCCACATCTGCCAGCACCGCCAGCCACAACGTCGTCCAGCCCGGCAAGGTCAGCAGCAAAAAAGCGGCTTTAATGAACAGACTCAGGGTAACATTTTGCCGGATGATCCCCGCCGCTTGACGGCTAATCTGCATCGCGGCAGGCAGTTGGGTTAAATCATCCTGCATCAGCACAACATCGGCAGTTTCCATTGCCTGTGCAGTGCCTGCCCCACCCATCGCAATCCCCACTGTAGCGGCAGCCAGTGCGGGGGCATCATTCACCCCATCGCCAACCATCGCTACCGCTCCATATTTTTCGGTCAGTTCCCGCACCGCCTGTACTTTTTCTTCGGGTAACAACCCCGCCTTAACCTCATCAATCCCCACCTGCTGCGCGATGACTCTGGCAACCGTAGGATTATCCCCTGTCAGCATGATTTTATGCACGGCAAGTTGTGACAGGGCTTTCTGCGCCGATTCTCGCGGAGTATCCGCCACCGTAATAAATCCGAGAACCCGGTCAGAATCCGCTACCATCATCACCGTTTTGCCGTTGTTTTCGTAGGATTCCACCGCCGCACACAGCGATTTCTCATGGGGATAGGCGGTCTCAAACCACCCATGACTGCCAATCGTAATCGGGTGCGCGGCAACCTGTCCCTGCACACCCCGCCCCGCCAGCATGGAGACATTTTGCGCGGGAGCAAAACGGTCTAACACCCCGCGATGCTGGGCAGCCTGCACCACCGCCCGCCCCAAAGGATGCTCGGATTGGCGTTCTACCGCGCTAGCATAACCCAGCAGATCATCACAGGGAGCGCAAAATTTTTCTCCTGTGCAGCCCGTCGATTGGACTTCAAGCACCTGCGGTTTGCCCTTGGTGAGCGTCCCCGTTTTATCAAAGGCAATCGCACGGATACGCCCCAAACTTTCCAGATACGTCCCACCTTTAATTAAAATCCCCTGTTTGGCAGCCCTGACCATCGCGCTGACCACCGTTACAGGCGTGCTGATGACCAGCGAACACGGACACGCCACCACCAGCAGCGCCAGCGCCCGATACACCCATGTATCGAAATTTGCGTTAAAAATCACTGGTGGAATCAGCGCAACCAGCGCCGCTATCACAATCACGGCGGGGGTATAATACGTGGCAAAGGTATCCACAAATCGTTCTGTGGGGGATTTTTGCAGTTGGGCTTCTTCGACAAGACGAATAATCCGCGCTAAGGTGCTGTCCTGTGCGAGATTCGTGGCTTCGACATGCAGTGCGGCTGCCCCGTTGATACTGCCTGCGTAAACTTCATCCCCAAGCGTTTTTTCTACAGGCATACTTTCCCCCGTGATATGCGCTTGGTCTACTTTAGAATTACCCTGAATGACCCGACCATCCAGAGGAATCCGACTCGCCGGCAAAATCACCACCGTTTCGCCGAGCATCACTTCGCTAACAGGGACGGGTTGTTCATGGGGTTCGCAAAATGGACACGGCCCACCTGTATAACCATCCTTGCCCAGATGCCCCTGACAATCCATACACGGACGAATCACCAGTGCTTCTTGGGGGGCAAGCGACAATAAGCTGTGCAGCGCGCCCCGCGCCCTATCTGCCGAGTAACCTTCTAGGGCTTCGCCAATCGCAAAAAGCGTAATCACGGTGGCGGCTTCGCTCCATTCACCAATCAACACCGCCCCAAGGGTCGCAATTGTCATGAGCAAATTGATGGTCACGCGGTGGCTTAACACCAACTGCTGCACCCCCATTCGCATAATCGGTATTCCGACGACCAGCACGAGAACGCCTTGAATCGCATGTGCAAGGGTGTCTGACCCGCCTCCCAGCAAAAGCGCCATACTGATGACCAATCCCACCAGCCCTACCAGCGCAAAGGTGGTATCGCGCCGCGTGAGCATAAATTCAAAAAATCCGCGCATTCCTTCCGAACGAACCGTGATTTCGGTAGTCGATTCTTGCTCATCCGCCACGCCATACCCCAACGCTTGCACCCGTTTTTCTACCGCGTCACGTTCCGCGCTACCCTCAATCAGCATGTGTCCGGTCAGATAATTCACACGGCAAGAGGCGACTCCAGCAATTTGCCCTACGCCTTTTTCGAGCGTTGCCGCACAGTCCGCACAATCCATCCCGGTAATTTTAAGTTCAAGCACGCGAGTCTCCTTCCTGAATATGGCGCAGCGCCACGTCAATAATTTCTCGAATACACACATCCGCCAGTGCGTAATACACTTCGCGCCCTGTTTTGCGGGCGGTAACAATGTGATTTTCCCGCAGCCAGCGCAGTTGATGTGACACCGCCGAAGGAGTCATCTCCAGCGCAACCGCTAAATCGCCACTCCGTTTTTCATTTTCGCGCAGGAGCAGCAGCATTTTGGAACGCGAAGGGTCAGCAAAGGCACTAAAGAAGTCGTCAATTGCGTAAGGGTTTGGTCTTCCCACATAGTTGAATCTTGGCTCAAGTATTTTTCTCAGTGTAGGGCAAAAACATTTGAGTGTCAATTCAACTATTTCATCAATACAAGTCTAACGAATTTTCGATAGGACTCTGATATTTCCAAAATATTTTTCTTATACACACGGAAGATAATAAAAACAAATACAGATACAAGGAGAGGTCAAACATGAGAATGGTACGTTGGACACCCCATGATGAAATTGTGAACCGCACCACGCGCATGGCAGCGCTGGATGTGCTGGATTATGAAGACCATGTAGAAGTACGAATGGATTTGCCCGGTGTGGCATCGGAAGATGTCAATATCGAAGTCAAAGACGATGTATTGACCATTTCCGCCAATGTGAAATCTGATGAAACCCGCGAAACCAACAAATATACCTATCGGGAGCGTTACACCGGGTCATATAAACGTTCGCTGCGTGTTCCTGAAACGGTTAATGTCCACAATGCCGAAGCTAAATTTGAAAACGGTGTCCTCTCATTGAAGATGCCGAAAGTCCCCGAACCAGCCCCGATTCGGATTCCCGTACATGGGGTACACAACTAGCGCGTGTTAATTTCCCCTTATATACACTTGGCAGGGTCATTCAATGACCCTGTTTTTTTATTTTCGGTACGCTGAAGTAAACGCGGTAGGGGGTGAATCTTCAATGCAGAAGGGCGTAGGATGCCCGTAACCAACCCTCCGAAAGCACTTATGGTCCGATGTTTGACTCATACTGTGCAAAAGGGCAGAATCAGCCAAAAAAGGTTATGAAAAAATGGCACGTTTTATCCTTGCCCTCGATCAAGGCACAACCAGTTCCCGCGCTATCCTGTTTAACGCGCAGGGGCAGCCCCAATTCACCGCCCAACAGGAATTTCGTCAAATTTATCCCCAACCGGGCTGGGTGGAACACAACCCCTTCGACATCTGGAACACCCAATACGGGGTTGCACACGAAGTCCTCAAAAAAGCCAATGCCAAAGCCAGCGATATTGCGGCGATTGGCATCACCAATCAGCGCGAAACTACCATTCTCTGGGACAAGCGCACGGGTGAACCGGTCTTTAACGCGATTGTCTGGCAGTGTCGCCGCACCGCCGATTACTGCCGTCAACTTCGTGATGAAGGCTTTGACAGGGTGATTCGTGAAAAAACCGGCCTCGTCACCGACCCCTATTTTTCCGGTACAAAAGTCCGCTGGATTCTGGAAAATGTGGAAGGCGTTCGCGCCCGTGCAGAGGCAGGCGAATTGGCGTTTGGCACAGTCGATACATGGCTCATCTGGAACATGACCCGACTCCATGTGACCGATGTCTCTAATGCCAGCCGTACCCTGCTCTACAACATCCACGAACAAAAATGGGATGAAGACATTCTCGCCAAATTCAATATCCCCGCCTCCTTACTGCCAGAAGTGCGCCCATCAAGTGAAATTTACGGGGAAACGGTGGCAGGCTTGTTTGGCGGGTCAATTCCGATTGCGGGGGATGCAGGCGACCAGCAGGCGGCGACATTCGGGCAAATTTGCTTGACTCCCGGCATGGCAAAAAATACCTATGGCACAGGCTGTTTTATCATGCTCAATACGGGCGAAAAACACCAATCCTCGAAAAATGGCCTGCTCACCACGATTGCATGGAATCTTGGCAACCAGAATTCGACTGTGTATGCACTGGAAGGCAGCGTTTTTATCGCGGGGGCTGCGGTGCAGTGGCTGCGCGATGAATTGGGGATTATCCAAAAGGCATCGGAAATTGAAGCCTTGGCGGGGTCAGTTCCGGGCAGCGAGGGAGTCTATGTGGTGCCAGCCTTCACCGGACTCGGCGCTCCTTACTGGGATGCCCAAGCACGCGGTACGATTGTCGGGTTGACTCGCGGGTCGGGCAAAGCACAAATTTCCCGTGCGGTGCTGGAAAGTATCGCCTTTCAGACTGCCGATGTGATTGACGCGATGAACAGTGACTCCGGCTTAAAATTAGCGACTTTGCGCGTGGATGGTGGAGCTGCGGCGAACAATCTGCTCATGCAAATTCAGGCCGATATTCTGGGGGTGCGGGTCGAACGGCCTACCGTAACGGAAACCACCGCCTTGGGTGCAGCCTATCTTGCAGGGCTGGCAACGGGTTTTTATCCCGCGCTGGAGGATTTGTCCAATCGCTGGCAGTTAGACCGCGCCTTTGATCCGCAAATGTCGGCTGACCAGCGCGAAAGTTTGCTGGCGGGCTGGCACAAAGCCGTTGAACGCGCCAAAGATTGGGTCGGGTAGAAAATAAGGGTTTAAGCCTAATTCATTCCTGTTGAAAAGCGTCAAATTCTGCCATCTTCAAAGAGATGACCAGTAAAGAGAAGAAGAAAAAAGCCCCTCAGCCCAGAACGGGAGAGGGGCTTGGGGTGGGGAATCTTGGACTTATTCTTTAGAATCCGCCCACGTAATCAACCCCGTCATGAATGGATTGGCAAGGTCATCGTGTTTGGGCAGCACCCGCACCGACAACCCGCGTTCGCCACTGGAGCGATACATCAAACTGCCTTTAAAGACGTATGTCCCATCAGAAGAAGCGCTCACCGCCATATTCTGGGCTTCACCTTGAATAATATCGCCGCGTGAGGTGAGTGGGCCAGAATACAACTGCACGCTGACATCATCGGGACGCAAATCACCCAGATTGACAATCGCTTCCACCCCCAATTCATTCCCGACCACCATATTGTCATCGGTGGTTTTGACAGAAACAACTTTCACCTGAGGCCACTTGGCTTTGACATTTTGCAGCCAATCCGCGTATGCAATACCAGATTTGATGGTCGGTTCGGTCAGTTCCGCATACCGGTGAATCGACGGCATGTAATAATCGGCGGTGTATTCCTTCACCATGCGCTGGGTACTGAAATAAGCCGCCATTTTTGCGATGCTTTCTTTCATCATGCCTATCCACTGACGCGGCAGGCTGTCCCGCCCTCTGTCATAAAAGGTCGGAATGATTTCATGTTCCAGCAGGTTATACAGCGCTTTGGCTTCAATTTCATCCTGCAAATCCCCCTGTTCGGGCGGATAAATTTCTCCTGCGCCAATCGCCCAGCCCAGCCCCGGTTCGTAGGCTTCATCCCACCAACCGTCCAGAATGCTGGCGTTCAACCCACCGTTGTAAATGACTTTCATCCCGCTTGTGCCACTGGCTTCTTTGGGACGACGCGGCGTATTCAACCACACATCCGCCCCCTGCACCATATAGCTGGCAACTTTCATATCGTAATTTTCAAGGAAAACAATCGAATGGCGGAATTGCGGCATTGATGCCACCTGTACAATCCGTTGGATCAATTCTTTGCCGGGCAAATCGTGGGGGTGGGCTTTCCCGGCGAAAATAAATTGCACGGGTCTTTTGGGATTGTTGACCAGTTTATCCAGCCGCGCTAAATCGCTAAAAATGAGCGTAGCACGTTTGTAGGTTGCAAAACGCCGCGCAAAACACAGCGTCAACGCCTCAGGATTCAAGGTTTCTTCAGCCGCCGCGATTTCGCCGGGAGGCGCACCGCGAAATTTGAGTTGCTTTTGCAGCGTTTCCCGTGCATAGGACACCAACCGCCCGCGCCGATTTTCATGGGTTCGCCAGAGTTCCGCATCAGGAATCCGTTTGACATTTTGCCAGATGCTTTCGTCGGCGGGGTCTTCGCGCCATGACGGGGGCAGATAGCGGTCATACAGGTTGGCAAAATCTTGGCTGAGCCACGTTTGCACATGAATACCGTTGGTCACAGCATCCACTGGAACTTCTTCTTCAGGCACATGCGGGAACATCCAGCGCCACATCTCGCGGGACACTTCGCCATGCAGTTTGCTTACCCCATTGGAGCGTGTCGCAAATTTGAGCGCCATCACCGGCAGCGAAAACAGGTCATAATTGCCCATCGTTTCGCGTCCCAAGTCATGGAACTGCGAACGGGATAGCCCCAGTGCTTTCCACATCCACGGGAAATATTCATCAATCAAGTCATAACCAAACCGTTCCAGACCTGCCGGAACAGGGGTATGAATGGTATACACAATCGAAGTGGCGATGATATTACGGGCTTCGTCAAAGGTCAGTTCGGCGTTGTCTTCCATCAATAACCGGGTGCGTTCCAGCGCCAAAAATGCGCTGTGGCCTTCGTTCATATGATAGACTTTGGCATGAATCCCCAGTGCATTCAGCAAACGAATCCCGCCAATCCCAAGCAAAATTTCCTGCTGAATCCGTATCCGTCTATCCCCCCCGTACAGACGGTCTGTAATATCCCGAAAATCAGGGGAGTTCTCAGGGTGGTTGGCATCCAGCAAATACAGCGCTACCCGCCCCACCTGTACCTTCCACACCAGTGCTTTGAGCGTTTTGTCCGCCAACGGCACTTCAATCACCAGACGTTTGCCCTTGTGATCAAATACAGGCTGGACAGGCAAATTGGGATAGTCGTTAATCGGGTAAAGTTCTTGCTGGTAGCCACTGGGATTCAGATATTGCTCAAAATAGCCTTCTTGATACAGCAACCCCACGCCTACAAGCGGTAAATCGAGATCGCTGGCGCTTTTGAGATGGTCGCCGGACAGCACCCCCAACCCACCAGAATAATTACGGAAGCACGAAGTCAGCCCAAATTCCATGCTGAAATAAGCGATGGTCAGCTTATCATAATCACCATAGGTATTGCGATACCATGTTTTCGGGTTGTGCATATATTCGTTGAAAGAAGCCCAGACCCGTTCGAGGCTCGCCATGAAGGACGCATCCTCTTTGACTTCTTGCAGACGTTCTTGGTCAATCCGCCCTAACATCCATACCGGGTTATAATTGGTTTCCATCCACAAGGAATTATCGAGACGGCGGAACAGCCCCACTGTCGCATGATCCCATGACCAGCGCAGGTTATAGGCAAGGTCACGTAACCGATTAAGTTCTTCTGGGAGATTCGGCATCACAGAGATGCGCGTTACAGGTTTTACCAAAGTATGACTCCTTAAAGCAGCTAATTTTTAGCTCACCCAAAGCATAACAGGACTACTACGATTTGCAAGCAATGTGAGTCAAAATAGGTCGAATCTCGTGCGGAATGCCATAGAAATGTTGGGCAATTCGCTCTAAAGGGAAAATCCATGCAAAGACTTTGGAATCTGCTTTATTCAATCGAAATCATCGCCGCGTTGAGCGTGTTGGTCTCGTTGGGGTTGCGCTGGCATACCGATTATGGAACGGGGTTGGGGGTGCTGGAATATGCTTTTTCCCGCAAGGCCGAAATGATGTACCTCGAATATGGCACAACCCATATCGGGTTTTCGAGCCGTATGATGGTCGCGTTGATTCCCATATTGGCCTTTTTCTGGGGCATCCGCGCCGCGCTTGCCCGCATCACAGGCGGCACAGGACGTGGCAATTTTGTCCGTTTGGGTCTCATCATCATGTTGATTGTTCCGGTGTGGTTCTGGCTTTCCAATGAAGGCCAACTGCTGAGTGGGTTCTGGGTGTGTCTGGTATCGCTGGTGCTGCTGACCGTCTCGGTGGGCATGGAGTTTAACTTGCCCGTAGACAAACCGCGTCGGAAAACCCTGCAAGAATTGATTTTTGAAACCCAGCAGCCTACTTCCGACCTCATCACCTGCCCCCAGTGTGGGGGGATGAATCCGCCGCTTGCCCGTAACTGCATCTATTGTGGATTTTTATTCAAGGCGAAGAAATAAAAAACCCCCACCTTGGGTGGGGGCAGTTAGGGATGATAGCAGTGATTAGAGTTGTTTAACGATTTCGGAGAAGATATTCCCAATCGCCGGGCCAGCAATCGCCAGAATGATGATGACGACGATGGACACAAGTACCAAAATCAGAGCGTATTCGACCAGACCTTGGCCTTCTTCGCGTGGTAAGTACATCATGGTAAAGAACTCCGTGTGACTAGATAATGTCAAATGATGTCTACATCCTAGCATGGCCTTTGAAGCAAAGTCAATCAAAAAAACCGAAAAAATTGTGAATTTTCATGGACACTTGAACATCCAGACTTACTCGCTAAAGTTATACACACAACGAAAACCAACATCATTGAGACGGGAGGTAGCATCCACCCAAATCCGCACCTGCGCTGTCATCAGCGTGGCATTAAACTCAGGCCATGAACCGCCATGTGCTACCCGTAAATGGCTGTGCTGATCAAAGTCTGAACGACACCATTCCCACGCATTCCCAATCATATCCATCACCCCATATGGGCTTGCGCCGCTAGGGTATTGCGAGACCGGGGTGAGCGGAGAAATGGCAGAATTACAGCGCACAGCATCAAACTGATTGCCCCATGAATATTTCCATCCTGTATCCCCAATGCAGGCACGCTGCCACTGTAGTTCACTAGAAAGCGCAATATTTAACTTCGTTTTAGCGCTCAACCAACGGCAAAAAGCGGCAGACTCATACCAATTAATATTCGTGCGCGGTAGACTGCCCCCTTCAAAGCCGGTTCTTTCCCCATTCCAATTTTTTAAGCGCCAGTGATACGCTGCATCAGAAAAATTCCACCATTCGGGATTCTTATAGCCTTCGTCATCATGCAAAAACACCGCAAATTGAGCGTTGGTGATGGGGTATTGGGCAATCGCAAAAGCAGCAACAACATACGTTCCTCCATTTTTGCCCGGCGATTTAAAACTTAAAGAATCTTCCAAAACCGCATTGCCTGCCGGAACTTCACACCAATCAAAGGGCGGTGGCAGCCATTCCATCACCTGCTCACGGGGCGAGCGTTGCTGACTCCGCAGCGCCTCAATCAGTTTTTTGATATCGTTGTTAAAATCGGGGTTGTGGCGAATAGACACCGCATTCAAATAACCGAAGTCTTGCAAAGAATCGGGCAGTTCATCGGGTGAGGGCATCGTGGCATGGTCGACTAAAATCGGAATCACCCATTTATTTTGTTGCAGCGCGGACTCCACCTCAAGACGCACAAAATCGGCAGGGTTATGCAGGCGTTTGCGCCCCTGTTCATCCTCGATTTTTACCCACACCTTCCCAATGATCACCAGCAACACATCACATTTGGCAATTTCGCTCTGGATGTATTTACGAAAATCCACCCCCGGCGGAATCGCAATGACATCCTGAAAAACCTGCTCATCGCCAAAGGCATCCACCAGACGGTCATAAATCCGCCCCGTAATGGCGATACTGTCATCTCGACGGTAGGAAATAAAAATCTTGGGTGCGACCACACTTTTTGCTCCACTTTTCACCCATTATAAACAGGTCAGATGCGAAATAAAAAACGGCGGAGGAGAAACTTCTCACCCCGCCGCCACAGCACACAAAGAGGAATGTCACAAACTCAGCTTTTGCACGTTCGCCACCTGCCCATCCAAACCGTTCAGCGTCAGGCTGATGTATTTCAACACCGTGTCACTCCATCCGTAAATGTAGTGGATATCCGGTGCATCCTGCGGGGCAACCGCATGACGGTACGGCGCAATCGTTACAAGGAAGGATTTGGCGTTCGGGGCGATTTTTTCCTTGTAGTCGTTCCAGATTTTCAAGAAACCCTGTCCACCATAGTGGTCACGCGCCCATTCTTCGCTGTCGGTAATTCCGATGAACGTATCCACCGGGATTTTCTTCGCCAGCAGTTCACTAATCGGAGCGCTAATAGCTGTTCCACCACCGACCATACTGGCAATTTTTTCCGCATTGGTCAGGATGCTATCGCGCCCGTTCAGCTTGACCTCCACCACCTGATGATTGAACGGCAGAATCACCGCCCGACTCGTCTTTTTGACCAGCGCCCCCGCGAAAATCCCCGCGATTTGAATGTAGGTAGTCTGGCTTTGGGCATTCATCCGACCCGCCATACTGCCGCTAATATCCGGCGCGATGCACACCCGCCCGCCCAGATTCGGCAGATTTTCAAAGGTCACGTCCAGCGCTGCCGCCAGCGCATCCTCAATATAAATTTCGTAGGGATCTTCCGCCTTGAACATCTGATGCGCCATGAACAAACGGAAGGGCAAAATTTTGGCTTTGCGTACCGCATTGGCATCGGCGAGACGGTTTGCCACATACTGCGCGTTTTCCTCGATTTTCAGCACTCCCGCCCGTTGCAGTGTGTTCAGGTGACGTATCAAGGCCATATAGGGCATTTGACGCATGAGGGCTATCCATGTTTCTACGTCCGGTTTAATCACCCCCGTCACGATTTCATACGGAAGTTTGCCTTCGGTAATCAGCGCCCGCGCCGAATCCTGTCCCGCGCTCAAATCCAAACGTTTGATGGCTTCAAAGGCGCTAATCTGCGGGGTCAAAGCGGTTTTGTCCCCTGCCTGCCATTTTTCGCGGTCAGTCAGCCACATGAAAATCATATCCTGTGCTTCGTTGTGCGGTTTGGGGTGACTCACCCGCAAAATATCCCGCAGGCTGTAGCCCTGTCCACCTGTCCCATATTTCAGCGCATGGTATTCGCTCATCCCGTTCAGCCACGCATTCACCGCCCGTTTGATGGAACGTCCCATCCCACCGGGAACCACATCCCCGCGCACAATTTCGACAAAATCGGAGAGGTCGCCGGGGGTTTGAATCACGCGAGTAAAAATCTGGTGAAAAAGTTGGCGATCAGCTTTGGCTAGATAGGCCAGCCCCACAATCGGTTGCATCCGCATCAACCCTTCATTCCGCGCATACACCAGCGCCCGCGCCATAAATTGCGGGTCGCTCTCCGCCATGTGTGCATGAAGCGCCAGCGATTCCCCCAACAGCGTTTCTTCGGTGGCATAAAAAGTCCCCGTGAGTGTGTTCGTCAGCAAGACCTGAAGATACGCTTCGGCATCCGAACGGTGAAAAGTCGGAAAGCCTTCATGATTCAGGCCATCCGCCTGCACATAGGGATTTTTACGACGGTTGAATTTATCCAGAATACGGCTCATATGCCCTGCTCCTTTCAATAAATTTGCATAGAGGGAAAACGTTAGAGGTAGAATCTGAGCTAATGGATAGCGGCCTATCCATGTGGGACTCGAACCCACGACTTCTTTGTTTAGAACAAAGCACTCTACCGAAGGAACCCCCAACTCCGCCTCTATACAAGGGGCGGCGTTTCAGATTTGAACTGGTATGCCCGAAGGAACCCCCACCATCGCCTCGATCAATCGAGAAAATAAGCGCGGAAGTTTTTTGCAACGCCGCCAAGTTAAAAATAGAGAGGGAAAGGTTTCAGAAGTAGTTGCGTCTGCCAATTCCGCCACGTCATGCTGCGGGCATGACGGCAGGACTCGAACCTGCACGCCCGAAGGCAATCGTTTTCAGCGAAGGAACCCCTGAGAACGCCTCTCTATTTGCGTACCTAACTATGGGTGTAGAGGGAAAAATGTCAAAAGTACATTGAGCCGCATTCAACCACTCTGCCACACTGCCATGCCAAAAGGCAGCGACGGGATTCGAACCCGCGACAGCATTTCTGCCGTAGCCGCTTTAAAGGCGAAGGAACTCTCAACTGCGCCTCTACACCTAAAAACAGCACGTACCCGCCCTCACTGGTAGGACGATAAACGAGAACGGATACGGGACTGACAATGGGAAAAATGCCACAGAGGGAAAAGGCTTAGA
Source organism: uncultured Anaerolineae bacterium (assembly GCA_964639245.1). Classification (GTDB taxonomy): domain Bacteria; phylum Chloroflexota; class Anaerolineae; order Aggregatilineales; family J027; genus SB15. The sequence goes on along the minus strand of CAZXCU010000001.1, from coordinate 780,600 downwards.
GGCACATTAGCTGCTCTGCCAGTTGAGCTACATGTCCTTTTGGAAATGGTGGGACTCGAACCCACACCCCGCCGATACTGAGTCGAAGTAACCCCTAAAAACGCCTCTGTGGAGATTTTTTTGGCTGGAAACAACAGAGAAGAAAGCTGCCAGAAGTGTTCAATGCCCCGAAGGACAAAGAAAGGAGTCGAACCTTAAAAACCGAAGTAACCCCCGGCTACGCCTCTCTGTTTCGCAGATGACAGGACTCGAACCCGCACCAACGCCTCGACAGGGCGCTATGCTCGCCTTTACACTACACCTGCTTAAAAGGAGCATGAAGGGAAAACGCTTGAGGTGTAATTTTTTTCCGTTTGACAGACGAAGTAACCCCAAACAGCGCCTCCATGCAAACATTATTTTTGTAGGGGCGGGGACAAAACGCCCCTCTCCGCTTGCGGGGAGGGGTTGGGGTGGGGTCAAAAAGTTTGCCGCGCCGATTCCCGCCTACTTAAAATGTTCTATTTAACTGTTAAAGTTCTGAACCCTTATGAACCTTATTTAGTTCTATTTGATTTCTAAAATACTAAAATACCTTTTTGGATTTGTAAAGCCCAGCCATTGTTAGGGAATTGTCAAGATGAATCGGACAGACCGCTTACTTGCCATCATTCTGGAATTACAGGCCAAAGGCCAGCAGCGCGCCGAAGATCTAGCCACGACCTTTGAAGTCAGCAAACGCACCATCTATCGAGATGTGCTGGCGCTGATGGAATCGGGTGTCCCCGTGGTGTCCTCACCGGGGCATGGCTACAGCTTAATCGAGGGGTTTTTCCTGCCACCCGTCAATTTCACCTTAGATGAAGCGACCCTACTTTTGCTGGGCAGCCAGATGATTGCCCCCAAATTCGATTCGCAGTATGCCCGCGCCGCCCAAACTGCCGCCACCAAAATTCAAGCCGCCCTCCCCGCCGCCCTGCAACAGGAAGTTCAGTCTTTGCAGCAAAGCATCTTTTTCCCCGAATCCCAGACCCGCAATCAAGAACTATTGGCCCAACTGCGCGGCGCGATTCTCGCCCATCGGGTCGTACAGTTTACCTATCATGCCCGCACCACCGATGAATCCTCCACCCGCGAAGCCAATCCTTATGGCTTGGTCTATGTCAACAACGCATGGTATCTGGTCGCCTACTGTCATTTACGTAAAAACATACGGCATTTTCGTTTAGACCGAATCAGCCAGCTCACCCTGCTCAATAAACGCTTTTTTCGTCCTGCCCATTTTCAACTGCATGGTCGTAACGAACCGGAACGCCCTGTGACCGCCAAAATCCTCTTTAGTCACGAAGTCGCCCGTTGGATTCAAGAAGAACCGTCTTTTTTTCAAACCGATGCCGAAATGCGTTCGGATGGGCTACTGGTCACGCTGCGGATTCGCTATGAGCAGGAAATCCTCCAGTGGTTGCTCCAATGGGGACGACATATTCAGATCCTTGAACCAACCAGCCTGCGGGAAATTTTTATTGAGGAAGTCCATGCAATTTTAAAAGCCCAGACCCACCTTGAATCGCTGTTGCCATGATGCTGTCACACCCGCTTGATACACTGAACTCATCAGACAAATTCAAGGAGCAATGACATGAATACAGCCGTGAACTGGTTTGAAATTCCCTCCGTCGATTTTGACCGTGCCGTGAACTTTTATACCACCGTGTTAGGGGTGCAGATTCGCAAAGAAAATTTCATGGGAACGCCCAATGGCATTTTCATGATCGACAACGAATCGCAGGGCGCGGTCATTTTCGATGAAAAAGTCCGTCCTTCCCACGATGGCGCGGTGCTGTATCTTAATACACCGAATCTGGAAAGTGTCGTCGGGCGGATTGAATCGGCGGGGGGTAAAGTCCTGCTGCCCGTGACGGACATCGGCGATGCAGGGTACATGGCGCTCTTTTTGGATACCGAAGGCAACCGCATCGGCCTCCACAAAGCGAAATAAGAATGTGTAAGGGCGGGGACAAGGCGCGTTCTATGGGAATCCGAGTGCTTGGCACAAAGTCCGCCGCGCCGATTCCCGCCCTCTAAAAATCAATTTTCAGACTGTCTCTAACTGCTGTGTCCGGTAAATTCTTGCGGAGGGTAGGTGACAGACGGCGTACCGTCTTTAGCACCTACCCCTACGAAATCTCATCCGATAAGTAGGGGCAGGTTCTTAGGATATGAAATATCCGTAACCTGCCCTTACAGAAAATTTTGTCCGTACTTATAGCACTAACGGCTCACTACTGATACCGCAAAATATCCGACACGGTTTTGCGAGAAGCCATCACCGAAGGCCAGATGCTTGCTGTGAAAGCCACCGCCAGCATCCCGATGAACCCCAATAACAAACTCACGGGCGGATAACGAAATTCGAAATCAATCGGGAGTGCATCTTGGAACACTTGGCTAATCGCATAACTCAACGGCACACCAATCAGCCACGCCAGCACCCCCACCAGCAGCCCTTCAGTTAAAAATTGGGTGATAATCGTGCGGGTACGCGCCCCCACTGAACGCATCACCCCGATTTCACGCTGACGTTCATACACACTGATTGAGAGCGACACCAGCAGCCCAATCGCCCCAATCGCCGCCATCACAATCGAGGCGATGTTGAACACCAGGCCGACTGTCAAAATCGTGTTGTTGTCTTCTTCCTGAAAAGCAATCTGGTTGTCAAAATCGGCGGTAATGCCATTTCGCAGCAGCAGTTCACGCACCTCCCCGATGACCTTATCCACGTCCGCAGCGCTGGCATTTTCATCCTTCAACTCGATCAGCATGGAGGTCGGCAAAGGCGAATCTGCACGATCTACAATTTGCGCCAAATCTTGCCAGCGCATGAATCCGAAACGTTGGAAAGGCAGCCCTACCAAGCCAATAACTTCAAGTTCATACACCGTGCCATCTTCCACCACCGTGATGCTATCACCGACTTCTTTATTGAGTGCCTCGGCGGTTCTTGTTGCCAGCACCACCCCCATCGCGTCCCAACGCTCCACCGAATCAAGTTGCAAGGCACTGGATTCCGTGTCAAAGCCTTCTACCCGCAAGGTTAGGCTATGCTCGGTCACAGCATCGGTATCCGTCACATCAATCGAGTCGGCTGGCACATCCAAAATCATCAATGTTGCATAATGCGCCGGTGATACGGCGTTTACATCCTCAACATTCTCCAGAATCAAAGCGGAAAGTGCCTCAAAATCCTGCTTTTCATCGGGATAAATCCTTATTTCAAAATTATAGGTTTCGTAGATTTCCCCGATGATGTTATTCAGCGACAAAAATACCGCCGTGACACCCATAAACGCGCCTACTGCCAGCGTCAGCGTCAAACCCGTCAAAAACAAGCGCCCTTGTTTTTGGGAGATATTCGCCAGCGCCTGCCGTACCGCCGGAGAAAACGGCAAACGATTAATCAGGCGTGCCGTGATGCCCCGCCCATAATTGCTGGACAGGCCCAAATCGGTCATCGCATTGAGAATCGATACCCGCGTTCCCCAATACACCGGAAACGCGGCGGCTAACACCGGCACCCCCAACCCCATCACCGCACCAATCACAATCGCAGTGGGCGCAATCGTAAATTCTTCGATCAAAATATTCGCCAAGGGTGCGATTTGCTTGGTCAGAAGATACCCCAACGGAATCCCCAAAAGCACACCCGGAATCGTTCCGAGCAACCCATAGGCAAATGCGACCCCGGAATAAATCGAGAAATTATCCGGTTGGGTTGCCCCGATGGATTTCATCACCCCGATTTGCCGTTTTTGTTCCACCAGAATCGTGTTAATCACCGTGACGACCAGAAAACTCGCCACGAGCATCGAAACCAGCGCCAGAATATTCAGGGTATCTGTCCACTGCGACACTTCGGAAATTAGTTCGCTTTCGGCAGGGTTTTCTAAGGCAATTTCATTGACTTGGTAGGGGGTTTGCGCTTCAATCCATGCCTCAAAATTCACTTCCTCATTTTCCGCCGTTGCAAAATCCGTAAAACGCGCTTGCAACACCGTATAATTTTCCACGCCGGAAATTTCCGTCATGTCCGCATATGTGGCATACACACTCGACGCACCATTAAACACATATGGATGAAACACCACCCCCGAAATTGTCCATGTTTCTTCGGGAATCGTGCCTGTTGCATCCAACCTGTTCAACATACGAATAGTGATTTCATCGCCCACGCCCAAGCCATAGCGTTCTGCCATCCGCCGTTCAATCACGACTTGGTTTTGCCCTTCGACAGGAAATTGCCCTTCCACCATCCGCACAGGTGAGATTTTTAGCACGTCCATGGGGGAAGAAAATGCCCGGATGTCACTTTCAATAAAATTTTCGTCGTTCGGGTCTTTCCAAAAAATTCGTCCAAACTTTCGTCCCTCAATCGCCGTCAAATTCGGATATGGACGCAGCGCATTGATAACCTCTATATCATCAATCATGGTATTGGCTTCTTTCGGCTCAAGGAAAGCCGTCAGCATCCCAATTTCATCTTCTTGTAAATCATTTTGCAGCTTGCTAATCATAATTTCGCTGACCGAAGTCAACGTAATTACCCCCAGCACACCAATAAAAATGCTGCTAGACACAAGTGCTGTCCGCCCCTTGCGTGACCAAATATCGCGGAAAACTTTTTTCAAGCGCGTTCGTATCATGTCATTTCCCTTTCACACACCCATACTACGCAAGATTTCGCGTAAAGTCGCACAAAATCAGGCAAACGTAGGGTGTTCAGAATCAAACAAGGGGCGGTAACACCCCTTGTCGTTTTTCTTTAAGTTGAAAGCTGAACGCTTTACTGGTAGCGCAAAATGTCAGAAACCGTCTTGCGCGAGGCCGAAATCGAAGGCCACAAACTAGCAACCGTTGCAATCGCCATGATGCCGATAAAACCGGTAATTAACGCAGCAGCAGGCAGGCTGGGGTTAAACGTTTCATTCAGGTTGGTCACATCCAGCAGTAGCAGGGTAATCCCATAGGCCAACGGGATACCCACCAGCCACGAGATAAACCCAACAAGCAGCCCTTCTGTCAAAAACTGCGCCGCAACCGTGCTAGACCCGGCCCCAATCGAACGCATCACCCCGATTTCCTTCTGGCGTTCAAACACGCTCATCGAAAGAGTCGTGAGCAGCCCCAACGCCCCCACCAGCGCAATCAAGAACGAAGCCGCACTCAGGATAATCTGGAACACCAGAATCCCCTGTTCAAAATCTTCAATCAAGCCGATGAAGTTGAATGTACCGGAAGGAATCCCGTTTGCCAGCATGACCTCGTTGATTTCATCAATTTTCTCGTCCAATTCTTCCCCGGTGGGTTCGTCAAACGTGGTGGTGATGAAATACCCCTGCGGCAGCGGTTCGCCTTCCAAACTGCGTCCCTCTAAGGCTGCCAATGCCCGCCAGAACATCGCCACACTCGGCACTTCTCCACCCATTTGCGCGGTCATCGCTTCGGGCAAGTTGAAAATGCCAGTAATCGGCAAATCTTGGCTATTTTCGCCTGCGGTCAGGGTCAGGGTATCGCCCACCGCATAGCCACCCGATTCCGCCAATTCAGAGGAAATAATGATGCCCGGCGCGTCTTCGGTGAACACCGTGCCTTCGTCCAACGGAATATTGCTCACAAATTGGTCATCCATGCCCAAGACAACCACATCCGTTCCGTTCACGTCCAAGGTAGCTTGATATTGGTTGGGAATAGGCGCACCCACCACATATTCCGCCGTGACCGCCAGTTTTTCCCAATCCATCCACAACTGGTCAATCGGGAAATCGGCAATCCCCACAATGGTCAGGTCGGTTTTGTTCCCACCCGCGACGAGTGTAAAGGTATCGCCCACACCTTTGCCCAAGCCATCCGACAAATTGCTGGTAATGACCGTCCCGCTTTCGCCATTTTCAGCGTTGAGCGCTTCGCCTTCCAGAATATTGACCTTGAAAGCCGGGGTTTCGCTGGCGGTGTCATAGCCATACGCAAACAGTCCGGGAGGGCCACCCGCGCTCAAGGGCGGTTCGTAGCCTTCAATTTCCACCTGCAACTGGAAACCGGGTTCAATCGATTTGATGAAGTTGTCCTTTTCGGTGGCTGAATTTTTGAAATTATTTTCCAGCACCGAGATGACTTCATCAGGGTCACGCCCTTCATTCGGGAAGACAAAGATTTCCACGTTAAAGGTGTCAAAGAAGCTGCCTAACCCACTGGTTAGCGAATTGAACACCCCGAAAATCCCCATGTATGCGCCGACTGCAATCGACAGCGTTATCACCGTGAAAAACACCCGTGATTTTTTGATGCTGACGTTGCTCAACCCCTGTTTGATGGTGACGGGCAGGGGCAGGATTTTAATGAGTTTGGCAATCGGGCCGCTACCATAGTTGACATCAATCCCTAAGTCGGTCATGGCGTCAAGGATTTTGACCCGTGTACCAAACAGCACAGGCAGAATCGAAGCCAAGACAGGGACAAGCAAGCCCACCATCACCCCGATCACAATTGAACTGGGCGAAGTGTTGAAGCCTTCCACAATCGTATTCACTTCCGGTGCGAGCAAATTGGCGATGGTTGACCCACCCCAGATGCCCACTACCAGACCGGGAATCACCCCCAGCACACCATAGGCAAACGCAATCCCCGTGTACATGAAGAAGTTATCGCCCGTGGTTGCCCCCAGCGATTTCATCACCCCGATTTGCCGTTTTTGCTCAATCACAATCGAGCTAATCACATTAATCACCAGAAAACCGGACACAATCAACGCCACCAGCGCCAGCACACTCATGGTCGAAGACAGAGTTTGCACGCCCGTAATGAGTTCATTTTCTGCCGGGTCAACCGATTGAGTAAACACTGGGATGTAAGGGGTTTGTTCCGTGATGGTGTTCGGGAAGTCATCCACGCTTTCTTCTGCATCGGCGTAGGTTTCAAACCGCGCCGTAAAAACATTATAGCCCGTGGTCGCCGTCAGATAATTCGCATCCACTAAATTGCTGTAGATGGTTTCGTCAGGGACTTGAGCATAGGGATGAAACACAATCCCAGCCACCCGGCGCGTCTCAATCGTCCCGACTTCGCCTTGTTTGGCGGGATCACTGGAAGGACTCAATACACGGAAATACAGCGTATCGCCCGCCTTGACTCCAAATTTTTCGGCGGTGCGCGTTTCCAGCACCACATCCGTGCTGTCCGGGGCAGGCCATTCACCTTCCAGCAAAGTCATCGGTTCAATGGTCAACTGGTCAAGCGGTTCGGAATACGCCCACAGATTGATTTCATTGAAATCGAGTTCGGCCTCAGTGTCGCCCGCACCAATTTTCTCTTGATACTTGTTGTAATCGCCTTCTTTGACAAAATAGGCAAAGGATTGATTCCCCCCACGCACCAGCGTAATTTCTTCTATCTGGCGCAGCGATTCCAAATAGGCTTCATTATCCAATTCTGTTCCGGCGTTGACCGTCACAAAAGTGTTAATCATGCTGAGTTCATCTTGTTTGATGTCCTCATTCAGCTGACTGACCAGAATATCCCCCATCGAGAACAGGGCAATCGTGCCAGCTACCCCGATGAAAATTGCTGATGCCACCAGCAAAGTCCGTCCTTTGCGTGCCATGACATCTCGTAAAATCTTACGGACTCGCGTTCTAAACATGGGTACAACGTCCCCTATCTATACATTTCTGTATGTATTACGGCGATTCGCATGTTGGGTTGCAAAACCCGAACAAACGACCCACTATCTTACCATTTCGCCTTTATTCCGCCAGCATTTTCGCCAGATTTTCCACCAGATTTAAGGTAGGGACATCCAGGAGGTTTATTGATAGCGCAGGATTTCAGCGACGGTCTTTCGCGCCGCTTGGATAGAGGGATACAGCGTGGCAATCACGGTCACAAAAAATGTCCCCACCAACCCCAGTAAAGGTACAAATGCGGGATATTTAAAGTTGATGACTTCGCGGAAAGGCACAGCATCAATTAAAAAAATACTTAAAATATAACTGAGTGGAATTGCCGCCAGCCACGCAAACCACCCCACCAACATGCCCTCCATCATAAATTGGCGAATGATGGCTTGGGAAGTTGCCCCCACTGAACGCATTACCCCGATTTCGCGCTGCCGTTCAAACACTCCGATGGAGGTAATCGTCAGCAGGCCAATGCCCCCCACCAACCCCATCAACAGCGAAGCCAGATTCATCACCAAGCCTATGCTCAAAATCGTCTGGGTGATGCTGTCTGCAAAGGCCACTTGATTGGCATGAGCCGGGGTCGGCGCAACCGAGGGTTGCCGTTCTTCGTTCAAATCATGCGGGTAGGTCAGGTCAAGATAATACGTCGTCGGCGTGACATCACGGTAATCCAGCGCTTCCAACCGCGCCAATTCTTCCCAGTACATCGCCATGATTTCGGGGGTGGTCTGCACAGCTTCAGGAACATTTCCCCCCAACAACAACATCTGGGCGGAATCCACCGGCGCAATCGCCAGCACAGGGTACGTGACCGTCTCATCCTCCGATTTCAAAACAATCGCGTCTCCCACCGCAAAATTACCCTTCTCCGCCAAGGGTTGGCTCAAAATAACCCCCGGCTGCGTGATGTCAAATGCAGGAGTCAGGAGCAACCCCGCCCGTTCATTGATGCCCACTGTCCAGATGTCCTGTTCCTTGAGCGCTTCATTGTCGGTCTCAATTTGCAGCGTATCCCAGTAATTATTTGGGACAGGCGCATCGCGGATAACCCCCACAAAATCCTTGAGCGTGGCTAATTCCATAAAAGCCAATTCAATCGGAAATTCCGCAATCCCGATAATCGTAAAAATATCACGGCGCTCTTGCACCCGCAGTTCCAGCGTATCCTGGACTTCTTTTTCAAACTCTTCCGCCATTTGTGGGGTGATGACGATGGTATTGCCTGTTATTCTATTGCCATCCCACAATGTCCCTTCAATGAGAGTCAAGCGCGATAAATCCGACGCTTCATCCACCCCGGTTGCAAAAATACGCGGATTTTCGGGCGCTTCTTCGGCATTTTCTGCCTCTGCATCAGGCATTGGCAACTGCACTTCGATTTCAACCGCCACGCCACGTTCCACCGAACGAATTTGTTCGCCTTGGTCAGTAATCAAGCCCTGCACCACGTCCAAAACCTCAATATTCGCGGGGACATCCAGCGTGTCCCGAATATCCACAATGACATTCCGTAATACATAAAAAACCGCGAACATCCCCATAAACGCCGCCGATGCCAGCGCCAACGAGAGGAAGGTCATCGCCAACCGTCCCTTGCGCCGGACGAGGTTATTCAGCGCTTGGTCACTGGTCATCGAAAGCGGCAGGCGTTTTACCAAGCGAGCCATTATCCCATGCCCATAATGACTATGAAGTCCACGATCTGTCATGGCCTGTACAATCGTAATTTTTGCGCCGTTATACACCGGAATCACCGCCGCCAACACGGGAATGAGCAATCCCAAACCCATCCCCATTACAATTGGCAGCAGGGGGAGAGAAGTATCCTGCAAAATCGTGTTGGCAAGCGGCGCGGTCATTTCCGCCGCCCGTTGCCCCAACAGAATCCCCAGCAGCACACCCGGAATCGTCCCGATGAAGCCATAAGCCAGCGCGATTCCTAGATAAATCACAAAAATATCCGTGTAGGTTGCACCAATCGCTTTCATCGCGCCGATTTGTCGCTGCTGTTCCGCCACAATTGTTGTAATCACATTCGTGACCAGAAAACTCGCCACCCCCATCGCAACTATCGCTAAAATCAACATCACCTCACTAAATCGCCGTATCCCCACGAGAAAAGCATTTTCTTGGGGGTTATCCAGCAGATAAAACACAATCGTATACGGGCTTTCACGGTTCAGCACCCCGCGTAAATGGGCAGATTCTTGCAGCGCATTGGAAAACGATGTATACCGCACATAAATCGAGCTAAAGCCAGTAAACCCCACCCATTGTTGAGCATCGGGATAGGCCGCAAACATGCTGCTGTCTGCGCCCTCACTCCCAAAATAAATGTAGGGTTGAAAAGCGAACCCGACGATGGTTAAAGGAATTTCGCGCCCAAACCGATTCTGAATAAGGAGGGTGTCATTGATTTGGAAACCATATTTATCCGCCATCCGTTTTTCGATGGCAATTTCATCGCGGCCTGCGAGTGGAAAACGCCCCCCAATCAATCTGGGCAGTTCTATTTTGATGAGGGGAAAAGCCTCCGAATAAGCGAACAAATCCCCCACTTGAAAATCCGTTTGGTCAGATTTTCGCCATTGCAATTGATACACCGCCTGCCCTTCCACCCGTTCCACATTCGGTAAGGCACGCAGGCGGGCAAGATAGGCTTCGTTGTCCTCTCGGCGGATTCGCTCCGACGCATTCACGTAAATTCGCAGCATCGCCAGTTCGTCCGTCTTCAGGTTTTTCTCCAATTGGCGGGTCAAAATCTGCCCCATCATGGTCAACACCACCACCCCCAACACGCCGATAAACACACTGGTCGAAACCAGCAGCGTGCGGGTTTTACGGGCAAAAAGATCCCGTCGGATTTTACGAATCCAGGTTGGGTTAATCATTCAAAGCACAAACTTTCAGTAGCTTTGCCCTATTCTATCAAACACAGGCAACGATCCCGCCAATGTTTACCCCTTCCTCATGTGACTACTGGTAACGCAAAATGTCCGACACAGTTTTTCGCGCCGCGCTCAAGGACGGGCCTAAACTAGCGGCAGCGACAATTACCTGCATCCCAATCAGCCCAACCAGCAGCACATAGGGCGGAAAACGATACCCCACCGGATCCACCCCCAGCGTATCATACAGCAGATAGCCTGCACCGTAGCTCAACGGAATGGCAATCACCCATGCGATAAACCCGACAATTAACCCTTCCATCATAAATTGAAAACCGATGGCTTCTGCCCCCGCTCCGATAGACCGCATCACGCCGATTTCTTTTTGCCGTTCCAGCACACTAATGGACAGGGTGGTCAGCAACCCGATTGCGCCCACCGCCGCAATTAAAATGGCCCCCGCCCCCAGAATCGACGTGCGTGTCACCGCAATTTGCACAAACCCATCCGCCGCCGCCACCTGATTGGTATACCGTCCAGCATAGCCCTGTTCCAGCAGGCGGGCTTCAATGGCTTCCATGATTTTTTGCGTTTCGTCCGCGTCTGCGTCGGCATCCTTCAGCGCGATGTAAAATCCATTTGGCAGGGGTGCGCCATCCGTGCTGACTCCAGTAATATTCACGAGGTCATTAAACCCGAACAAAATCACTTCCGCCGGAATATCCGCCAGATTCGGGGCAATTTGGGCTGCATTTGCCACCAGTTGTTCGTTCGGCACAACCGCCAGAATCGGACGTTCCACCGTTTGTTCGCCAATCGTGACGGCCAGCCTATCCCCTGCGCTGACCTTTGCCGCTTCTGCCATCCCCCCGGAAATCACCACACCGGGATTTTCCGCGTCGTAGTCAGCCAAAAATCCAAGCAGTTCCTCGCTCATCCCCACCAGTGTCGGCGTGATATTTTCCACACTGCCCGTCAAAAGATATTCGTTCGGAACAGGCGCATTCGCCCGCAGCCCTGCCAGTGCCGAAAGTTCGTCCCAGCGCATATTCGCATTATCAAACGCGCCAGAATCAATCCCAAGGATTTCCCGTTCGACCTGCTGCCCGCCCACCGTAAACGTAAGGGGGTCTCCCACCTCTACCTTGAGTTTGTTGGCGGTGGAGGAAGAAATCACAATCCCGGATTTTTGTGGGTCATCTTCCCAACCATTCCCCTCCACAAAATCGAATTTGATGGTTTTGGTTTCGGGGTCAATGCCAAACACCTGAATCTGCTCATCTCCGGTAAAAAAGCTGACATACCCTTTGGGCATCTCAATAAAAATAAGCGAAGCGGGTGAGGCTTGGTCAATTTCTGGCATTTCCAACAGGCTTTGACGCACCACGTCATAATTCTGGACTTCGTTGAGTTGCAGCACAATTTGATATTCCAAGCGGTCAAAAATCCCACGCACCGAACGCCCGACCGAAATGGTTGAAGCAACAATGCCCATAAAAACCGCAATCGTCAGGGTCAGGGTAATCGCCGTGAGCGCCAACCGCCCGCTTTTTTGATAGACATTGCTCAGGGCTTGGCGGAGGCTGACAGGCAAAGGCAGAGTCCCGATGAATTTACCAATCGCCCCCCCGCCAAACTGACTGCCAATCCCTAAATCTGTCACCGCGTCCCGAATCGAAATCCGAACCCCGTTTAACACCGGCACAGCCGCCGCCAGAATCGGCACGACCAACCCCATCCCCACACCCAGCAGCACGGCGGATAGCGACCAATCAAAATCCTCAAACAAAATATCCAATTGCGGTGCAAGCGTGCTGGTGATGAGATACCCTACCCACACCCCCGGCAAAAGCGCAGCGAGTGTGCCAAACACCCCGTACATCAACGCAATGCCTGAATAAATGCCAAACGTTTCTAAGCGGCTCGACCCGATAGCCTTCAAAATACCGATTTGCTGCTTCTGTTCGGCAATAATCGTGTTAATCACATTAATCACCAGAAAACCCGACACCACCATCGTCATCATCGCTAGCAGACTCAAAATGCCGGCGTAAATATTGGCGTTTTCCCGTTGGGCGTTGGCTTCGGGGTCTTCAATCAACGGCGTAACCGTCACATAAGGCGTGTTGTCCTTTAAAACCTGCTGAAAGGCCGCGAGATTTTCCTGTGCTTGCTCAAAAGTCCGGTAGCGCAAAACAATCCGATTAAACCCATTAAATTTCAGAATCGCTTGGGCATCATCGTATTGCGCGTAAATCCCCACGTCCGGGCCGGGAATATCGCCCGTAAACCCGCGATACGAATAGGGATGAAAAATAATCCCCGAAATCGTGTAGGTGACTTCCCCCTCGGTGGTGCGGAACACAATCGCATCGCCAATTTCAAATCCGTGTTTGTCCGCCATGCGTTTTTCCAGAGCAACCTGATTTTGCCCCGCCACCGGCCACGCCCCGTCATTTAACTGCATCGGTTCAAGAACGGCATCTTGTAAAGGAGAAGAATACGCCCGTAATTCTGCTTTTTCATAGTCTGCCGCAGTCGGTTTTTTATAATTAATCGCGTAATATGCCCACCCCTCCACAATTTCAATATCATTCAACACCGCAAAGGCTTCTGATTCCGGCGTTTGCTGATTTAAAAAAGCAATCGAGGCTTCGGTGTCGGGGTCAGCGGTGCTGGCGTTCACCACCAGATCAATCATGGCGATTTCACCGGGAATGATGGTGTCATCCAAGGCTTGAGCAATTAAATCGCGGGTGGTGAACAGGGCAATCACCCCCAGCACCCCAATAAAAATACTGGCGGACACTAAAAAAGTACGGGTTTTGCGCGAAAGGATGTCACGAAAAATTTTGCGAATCGCGGTATGGTTCATAACCTCTCCCCCAAAATAATGCGTTTTTCTTCATAATGATAATCCCAATACCAGATTCTTACCTACAGCAAATGACCGATTCCCTTATTCAAATTAATTTAATCTATTTGCGGCGAAAGCATTCTCGTGGCATATTCATGCAGGGTTGTAATTCGGATAAAATTTTATGCGCTTTTTAAGTGGGATTTTTGTCAGCATTTTCATTGGATTATTCACCCTTGCGGCCTCTGCGCACGCAGGCATTTTTCAACAAACCCCCACGCCTGCTCCCCCAGTGGGGATTCCTTCTATCGCGGCGGGTTTTGGGTTTGTGCTGGCGGAACCCCGTTTAGGCGCGTTTAATCTGGGTCAGGTCAGCAGTGGCGACCCGATTGTGGTGGTGGGAGTCAATGAAACCTTAGATTGGTACTACATCCGTACACAGGAACTTATCTACGGCTGGATTCAAGCCGAAACAACCCAGTTAGCCCCCGATAGGATGAGCCAATTGGTCATTTTGCCCGCCCCTGACCCCGGCAATTTTGGCGGACGGCGCAATGTAGCCTTGGGCTGCGGACAAGTCGAATTAGGCTATACCAGCGCGCCGATTTATCTCTTATGGCGTATGGGAGCAGCCACCCGTGAGCAGGTTGAGCAAATTGCCGATTCGACCACCTTTACCATCCGTTTGAATGATCTTGAACTCATCGGCGCACCTAATTATCCCGAAAACCGCCTCACGCCTGAACGTTATGGCGATTTAGTTGGCATCACATGGCGTTTTCCGTTGGGGGTGCTGCCGCCGGGAACTTACACCATCTCCCATGACTATACTCTCAACACTGAACTTGACGAGTCTGTCGAAGTCGGGTTGGATGGGCAAAGCAGCCTTCCCTCTGGCACATCAATCTGTCAGATCGTTGTCGCCCCTCCTACCGATTTTACCGCCGCGCCGATTCCCACCGAACGCATGACCACCGATGAGAATTTATTGGCTGAAACTTTTGCCGACAATACCCGCGATTGGCAGCCCTCCCCCACCTTTTTTGCCGAGGCAGAAGGCGGCCTGAGCGTTGAAAATGGCGTAATGACCCTTGAAGTTGCCAGTTTGCCGATTATGCAGTCCGATATTTTTCTACATACCGTTCTGCCAGAAAAAACCCCTTACCTCGATTTAGCCGCACAGGTGGATGTTCTCTCGCGCACCCCCGAAGGCGCTTTCACGGCGGATTTATGGCTGCGGGCAGCCGAAAATGCGACCAGTGGCTATGTTTTTCGTCTCAACCCGAACACCCAAGAATATAGTCTAAGTCTGCGCCTCAATGATAGTTGGCTAGACGACTTGATTCCCCCCACCCAGTCCGACTTGATTAATCCGACGGAAAGTAATCAACTCGGCGCGGTTATTTTAGGCAGTCAACTCGATTTATATATCAATGGCACCTTGGTCAATTCCGTGCGGGATACCCGCATTGCCGGGGGTACGATTCTGCTTTCCGTTACTGCCTATGAAGGGGAAGCCCTGCCTGCAATTGCCGCATTTGATAATCTCATGCTCTCGAATGAAATAGGACTGGTATTTGCTGAAGTTGCTCAAGCGCTGACCAGCACCCCGCGTCCAACCGATACGGCAACTCCCACTGTTACACCGATTCCCACCGACACCCCTGTTCCAACCCATACGCCCACACCGACCAACACGGCTACCTATACAGCCACGTTTACTGCTACACCGAGCGCAACACAAACACCCTCTCTAACCAGCACCCTGCCCCCTTCCTTGACCTATACGGCCTCTCCGACTGCCACCTTAACCAGCACTCCCACGGCAACCTTTACACCCACCGCCACTTTGACCCCCACTCCGGTGGTCATTGCCAATGTTGCCGTTGCACAGGGCGGAATCGAAGTTTTCCCCCTGCCAGACCGTGCCTCTGGACGTTTATTCGCCGCCGTTCGTACCGATTTCGCGCCCTATATCGCAGGCCGCACCGCCGATTCACAGTGGATTTATTTGTACTATCTTGAAGGGGATACCCTCGTTGGCGCATGGGCGTTCACCCGCCAGCTAAATATCACACCGGAACAGGTAGCGACTTTGAGCATCATTGACCCTCAAAATCCGCCCCCTGTCCCTATCCTGCCCTTTACCGAGCAAGCCGAACGTCCCGGACGCTAAACCTATAGAATTCGTAGGGGCGGGGACAAGCGAGCTTCTGCAAGCGATTCCCGCCCAAAATAATCATCTTCTATCCAATTTCCGGCGGAATCGTCAGCCCTATATCCCCACCATAGCGAATTTCAACCTGTCGCTCGGCAGTCCATCGAAATATTCCTTCGCGGCATCATAAAATCCCATATTCGGGTCAACCAGCATTAATTTGAACATCTATTCATTTCCCGCCACAACTATTTTTGCAGGAGCGCACCCATTTCACTTTCAACGCGCTTTTTCTTAAGCCAAGTCCTTAAACCTGCGAGACTTGCAAGATTTTACTCCAAATTTCTGCACACAATGATCAATAGATAACACTAGGCTGATTGGTATGGATATTTAAGCCGGGCAGTACAAGTTTTTTCAGTCGTCTTCAGACGACTTTGTACGCATAGCGGTGGAATTTATTCCGCCGCAACCCTAAGGACGGTCATTACTTTTGTAGTTGTACTCACGTCATGGAGGGAACAAAACACATGCTCACCAACGACCAATGGCAAAAACTCTGGCAGTTTCTAATCACTGAACGCCATTTCAAAAAACAAACCCCCATGGCAGACCGAACCTTTATCGAAGCAGTCATCTGGTTATCCGTTCATGACATGCACTGGCAATCTTTACCTGACCAATATGGCGCGTGGTTTCCAATTTATAAACGGCTTGTTCGTTGGCGTAAACGTGGCTTGCTCAGTCGTATCATGACCTATTTTGCCAATGACTCCACCATGCACCCGATGGTAGAAGCCCTTAAACGGGCGCAGGCTTATGCCCAACCGCTTGCTACACCCGACCCTCCCGCGAGCCTATCCACCCCTCAACCCCATCCCGCCCAAAGCCTCATTTTGGCTGACCCTACGCGCTTTCGTGTGGTCGCTTGCGGACGGCGTTTTGGCAAAACGGAGCTAGGCAAGTTAGAAGTTCTCAAGCTGTTAGACACCACCTCCAACGCTGTCATCTGGTGGGTTTCCCCTACTCATAAAATGGCAATCGAAGTCTGGGATGACTTTACCCAAGCCTTAGCCCCGCTTGCCGAAAGAATTAACCGTACCTATCACACCATCTATCTGCCAGATAATCGCATCCTTGCAATTCGTAGCGCCCATGACCCGCATCGGTTGCGAGGGTCAGGTTTAGACTTGCTAGTGATGGATGAAGCTGCCTTTTGTCCCGAAAAGGCTTGGCACGCCCTCCGTCCCGCACTGAGTGATAGAAACGGCAAGGCACTTTTCCTCAGTACCCCACGCGGGCGCAATTGGTTCTGGCAGCTTTATGCCAAAGGCATTGACCCCCTTGAAACCGAGTGGACGGCGTGGCGCTTGCCGACGAGTACCAATCCGCATATTGCCCCCGGCGAAGTTGAGTCCGCCAGCCGCGACCTACCAGAGCGTATGTTTTTGCAGGAATACCAGGCCGAATTTTTAGAAGATTACGGCCTCGTATTTCGGAGTGTGTTGGAGTGTGTGCATCACGAACCACTCATGCGGCGCGGCAATGAACCAACGGTGATAGGTCTGGATTGGGGGCGGGTAAACGACTTTACTGTCGCTGTTGTCTTTGGAGTTCATACCCGTCGTGTGCTTCAAATTGACCGTTTTAATCAAATTAAATGGTCAGCCCAGCGTGACCGTATCGCCCAACTTGCCCGTATCTGGCAGCCCAGAGTCATTCTTGCCGAGTCCAACAGCATTGGTAGCCCCAACATCGAAGCCCTCTTTTCCGAAGGCCTACCCATTCGCCCCTTCCATATGTCTGCAACCACCAAAGCCTTGTTGATAGACAAACTCGCGCTGGCAATCGAAGAAAAATCCATTGCCTTGCCCAATCATCCTATCTTGCTTCATGAATTGCAGTCATTTGAGATGGAGCATATGCGAAATGGCACATACCGTTACAGCGCACCCGCCAATGGTCATGACGATTGTGTCATTGCTCTTGCGCTAGCCTTACATGCTGTTACCAATATTCCCTTCGCTACCGTTCGCAAATATGCGTAGAGGTAGGATGTTTCTATGGCTTACCTTTTGGAAGTAGTAAATTCACGCTTTTTCCCACACTTTCCCACAGATTTTCCCATACTTTTTCGACATAAAGTCAAGTTTATGGGGCAAAAAGTACAAAGTGTGGGAAAGTGTGGGAATGACACGATTTTCGATGCGAACTTTTTAATCTGGCCTATTACATACACTTACACCAGTTCCATTTCTCTGAACTGCAAATTATACAACCGCGCATACAACCCATTCAGCGCCATCAAATCTTCGTGCGTGCCGAATTCGGTAATTTTCCCCTCGTCCAGCACCGCGATTCGATCCGCCGCTTTAATCGTACTCAACCGATGGGCAATAATAATTGTCGTGCGGTTTTGCATCAGCCGTTCGAGCGCTTCCTGCACCAACCCTTCCGATTCACTGTCCAGCGAACTGGTGGCTTCATCCAGCAGCAAAATACTCGGATTTTTCAGAATCGCCCGTGCAATCGCAACCCGTTGGCGCTGTCCCCCGCTCAGTTTAATGCCCCGTTCCCCGACTACCGTTTCATACTGGTCAGGATATTCCATAATAAAATCGTGCGCGTTGGCGGCTTTGGCTGCTGCAATCAGTTCCGCCTCTGTTGCGTCCAATTTCCCGTACAGGATATTTTCTCGAATCGACCCGCCGAAAATTTGCGTATCCTGCGGCACAATCCCGATATGCGAGCGCAAACTTTTATTCACAATCTCGCGCAAATCCACCCCGTCAACCTTGATACTGCCTTCAATCGGGTCATAAAAACGCGGGATTAAATTAAACAGGGTTG
This sequence comes from uncultured Anaerolineae bacterium, assembly GCA_964639245.1. Lineage (GTDB taxonomy): Bacteria > Chloroflexota > Anaerolineae > Aggregatilineales > J027 > SB15. The sequence goes on along the minus strand of CAZXCU010000001.1, from coordinate 762,132 downwards.
TTTTGCCCGCACCGGAAGGCCCGACCAGCGCCAGCACCTCGCCCGATTGGACTTCCAGGTTAATTTCCTGCAAAACCGGGCTGCGTGAATCATAGGCAAAGCTCACATTTTCAAAGGTGATTCGCCCCGTCACGCTTGGCAAAATTTTAGCGTTCGGTTGGTCGTCAATCGCGGGGGGGGTGTCCATAATTTCAAAAATTCGCTTGGTGGAGCCAATCGCCTCCTGAAATTCGCTGTACAGCCCCACAAAACTCCCGATGCTGCCCGCTACGGTAAATCCGTAAATCATAAACGCGGCAAATTCCCCGCCCGAAAGCCGTCCCTCGATGACTTCCCGCCCGCCGAACCACAAAAAGCCCGCCAGCGACCCGAATCCAATAAACGCCATCACCGGGCCGAATACACTCCGCAGCAAAATCACCTGCATCGTGATTTTAAACGCCGCGCTCAACCGCCCCGCATAGCGTTGTTTTTCGTAATCTTCCCGCACAAATGACTTAACCACGCGGATTCCACTCAGCGATTCTTCCGCCACCACTGTTGAATCCGCATTGGCATCGGTGCGGCGGCGGCTCAGATTTTGCAAGCGCAGCCCGAACACCACCGCAATCGCAATAATAATTGGCACAATCACCACAATAAAACTCATCAACCGCCAATTCAGCACCACCATAATCGCCAGCGCCCCGATGAGCGAAACACTTTGCGAAAGCGCCGTGTTGATGCTGTTTGTCAGCACATTTTGCAATTTGGTCGTGTCTTCGGTAATCCGATTGACCAGTTCGCCCACCCGCCGTTCGGTATGAAAATTCAGCGAAAGTTCGGTCAATTTATCAAACAGCTTCTGGCGCAAATCCAGCACAATCCGTTCCCCCACATACGACAGATTGTAGCCCTCAAAAAATCGTAAGGCTGACTGCACACCGAAGACAACAATCAAAAAAGCCGTCAATTGGTCAAGCCGTGTCGTGCCGCCCCCATCATCCAGCACCACATCCAGCAGGCGTTGAATCACCAACGGAAACACCAGCCCCATCAGCGATGCAAAAAACAGTGTCACCGCCGCCAGCACCATCCGCAGCCAGTAGGGACGTAAATAACTCAGTAATCGGCGGTAACTGACAGGCACATTCGGGGTGTTGGGGTCGTCATTCGCGGCAAAACGTCGTCTGCGTCTTCGCATGGCTTGGCATCCTTCGTGAAAGTTGGAACAAGCCGAGTCTAACATACCCCGCGTAAGAGCAGCGTAAAAATTAATATTTTACGGGTGATAAAAGATATGCGCCTCGACTATTGAGGTCGGTTTTTATAATAAGTTGTATATCATTACCTTCAAGATTCAACCAATGAGTGTAATATATATCATTATAGAGTGAGCGCGTAACGAGGCGCTGCTCCTCTTGCAGCCATGTCATATATCTTAAACCGCTTATATTAGTTATTTCTGCAAATTCAGTTCCGTCTTCTTTCACTCTACATATGGTGTCGCCTAAGTTAAAATAAATCCAACTCGTATAGGGTATCCATATGATATTTGCAAATACACCGCGTCGCGGCAAAGTAATAATAGTAGACTTTTCACTTACGTCAGGACGTGACTTTTGAAGCTGAGAGTTATTTAACCCATGCAAAATAAAGATGAGCCACTTACTATCAAATGACCAATAAGGAATATACCCAGTGTCACTAATACATCTGCTTTCATTTTTATTAATATCAAGTATAAAATGTATACATGAGGTATCATCTGTAGCATGATAAATAATCCATTGTTCATCGGGAGAAAGAATTGGCGAACCACTAATAATATAGTCAACTTCTAATAAGATGATACTTTCTTCCGAGTCAGGACTCATTTTTATAATTTGGCTTGTGGTTTCAAAGTTACTCGGATTTTGAGAAGTTGAAGTGTAAAATGCCCACTGACTATCTGATGTCCAGGTTGGTGAATATTCATACTTTAAAATTCTTGTCTTTCCAGTTTTTACATTAATGAGTAAAGACTGGGTAGTATTATTTGTGGTATGGACATATAACCATTGGCTATCAGGCGACCACTCTAGCTGAAGCCAACTCACATTGGGAGGAATTTCCCCGACAATACGGTTATTAGTTCCTGTTGCACTCATAAGATGTACTGGAAGAATTTGTGAGCTAGATATTGGAGAACGTTGTGAAATATATGCAAGCCATTTCCCATCTGGCGACCACACAGGAAAAAAGTCGTATGAGGGAGCTATGGTCAAACGGTGTACCGATTTCCCATCTATCGTTTTGACGTAAATATCTTGGTTACCGTTGACTTCCGCGCTGTACACCACCAGCCGAATCGGTTCAGTCGTGGTGTGCGCCAGCAAAATCACCCCGCCCATCAGCAAGGTCAATCCCACCGCCAACACCCAGAACCGCCAGATCATCGCATTGTTTCCTATCCTAAATTCATTGCCATTCTATCCTTTTTTCATTCACGTCATAATACGTTTACCGGACGGGCAGCCTAAATATTCCTGACCATTACCTGACATGCCGAATATGCAAGATTCGCTTGCTCAGCTGCTCCAAAATGAAAACAGACAATTCATGAGCATTTGATTGTTTTAAGGATGCCCCACTCTCATTCGCTCAGGGGAACATAGCGCTGGCGGACAATCGCCTGTCCCCCGCCCTGCTGCATCCACAGGAAAAATTCGTACACGAGGTCTGTCGGTTCGTTCTGTCCCACCAGCAAAATCGGCATCCGTAAGGGGTAGGTGTGATTTTCAAGGGTTTGCAAACTGGGCAAAATGGGGGTTTCGTCCGCACTGGCAGCAATCGCCACAACCTTCACTTGGGGGGTCAGCGCTCCGAAACTGGTGTAACCGATTGCGCCGGGGGTGGCTGCCACAAGGTCTAACATGCCGGGGTGCGTTGGAGCAAGCAGCGCCGCCCCACTGATGGGTCGTTCACCCATCACCAACCGTTCAAAGACCGCCCGTGTGTCTGCGCCGGGTTCGCGGCTCACCACCACCAACGGCAGAGTCGTCCCGCCTACCTCCCGCCAATTCTGGATGTTGCCAGAAAAAATCGAACGGAGTTGGGCAGCAGTTAGTGACTCAATCTCTACCGACGGATGCACAACAATTGCCAGTCCGTCTTCCCCGATAGGGGTTGCCCACAGAGCAGAGGAGTCGGGCAAAAAACTGGTCAAACCAAAAAAATTCGAGTCAGCCTCCACCTGCATCTGGACATGCGCCCAGTTGCCCTCCTCCAAGCTGACCACAAACAACGCATCCTCACGAATGTAACTTTGAATCAAGTCGCGGGCAAGCGGGGCGGTGCTGGTGGTTGCCACAAGGCGCAACTGCGAAATTTCAGGGGTATGCGTGGCCTGCTGTGCCATCCCTCGACAGCTCGAAGCCAGCGCCGCTATCCCAAAAATGACGATTGTTCGTTTGGCAGTCTTAAGCACAGCCTCACCCCTCAAAGGAGGGCTGTTGCTCGGCTTCTCCAGAGGAACGCACCACGCCAATGCAATCGTTGTTTAAAAAGCAGCATTTCCCCCGGACAGAATCTCCTTGCGCGGTCAGCGCTTTCCGCTAGGGGGGGGCAAATAAGTACCAAAAGATGCTTTTCAAAAACAGCTTGCATGAAATTTATCGCCGGGGAGAGGGTTCCCCCGGAAAGAGTTTTCAAGATAATAACAGATGAGGTGGTGTGTGGTCTGGATTGCCGGAACAACAGCCAGCAAATAATAATCACAATGTGCCAATCCAGAATCAAAGGCCGACTTGCTCGCCAAAGCAAATCGAAAAGTTGCATGTCAAACCAGCGTGACAGGCTCAAAACTTCCACGTCCTTTTAAAACATGACCTCTGACTTACAACGCGACTTTTTCGGCTGACCGCCAATCGGCTAGAAAAGCCGATTTGAGCATCGGAAAAGTCCCGTTGAGGATTGCGTTTCGTATTTCACGCATGAGCGTGACGAGAAAATGCACATTATGAATGGTGAGCAACACCACCCCAAGAATTTCTTTCGCCCGCAGCAGGTGACGCACATAAGCACGGCTGAAGTGGGTGCAGCAGTAACAAGTACACTGGTCATCAATGGGGGAGGCATCCTGCGTGTACTGCTGCCGACGCATATTCATACGTCCGAAACGGGTGAGGGCAGCGCCATGGCGGGCTTCTCGTGTCGGCATAACACAATCAAAAATGTCGATGCCGCGTGAAACAGCTTCCACCAGATCATCCGCCATCCCCACACCCATTAAGTAGCGTGGCTTATGTTTTGGCAAATGTGGCACACAAATATCGAGGGTTGTATACATTTCGGCTTTGGTTTCCCCCACCGCCAAACCACCAACAGCATAGCCGGGGAAATCCATTGCTACCAGTGTTTCGGCGGAGTGAATCCGTAAGTCCTCAAAAATACCGCCTTGCACAATGCCGAAAAGTGCTTGTTTGGCAGGCTGGCCTGCTTTCAGGTGATATTCCAAACACCGTCGCGCCCAGTCATGGGTACGGGCAACCGCATTTTCGACAATTTTTCGCTCGGTAGGGACAGGACATTCATCAAATGCCATGATAACATCTGCGCCGAGATTGTGTTGAATTTGAATAGATTTTTCGGGGGTAAAACGATGCGTCGAGCCGTCATGATGGCTGCGAAAGGTCACGCCCTCATCATCAATTTTACGCAGTTCGCCTAGGCTAAAAACTTGGAATCCGCCCGAGTCGGTCAGGATGGGACGTTCCCACTGCATAAATTCATGCAAACCGCCTAAATTGCGGATGAGTTCATCGCCGGGTCGTAAATAAAGGTGATAGGTATTGGCAAGCACCAGAATCGCGCCCACATCGCGCAGGTCACGCGGTTGAAGCGCTTTGACCGTCGCCTGTGTTCCAACGGGTGCGAATATCGGCGTAGGTAGGTCGCCATGCGGGGTATGAAACACACCCGCCCGCGCTGCACCCACTTCGGCCTGAATTTCAAAGGTGAAGCTCACCAATCCCTCCGCTAAAGGCCACTATCATAACAAGGCGTAAGAAAATTGCAACCACACGTTTTCCCCACCATCGCTTTTTTCCTCCGCCAATTGGTGTTATCGTAGAAGGCGCTCTACAGAGATATAAGGAAAGACCATGTTCAAACGGATTCTACTTCTTATGGTGGCAGTTGCGGTGACGGTCAGCGTTTTTCCCCCAAAAATGCAGAACGTCCAAGCCCAAGGGGGATTCGCCGCCGACAACATTCTGATTCAATTTAGTTACTACTTGGGGATCAATCCTGTTTTAACCGCCGCCGAATTAGATCGGGGAGAATTGAACCGCCCGTTTTTCGCGGAATATGAAATCAACCCCATCGATTTGCGGGGAACCTCGCTCAGTTGTTCCGCACCGGTGTTGCCCAATGACCAGACGATTGTAGACGCGGTAGCAATCGGTTGGCAGGTGATTATTACCTTACAAAATCGCACCTACCAATTTCGTTCCAATTTTGGCGGTTCTGCCGTGATTCGCTGCGTGGGTGGGGAACAAATTGATTTTAACGGTACACCCCGCGGCATCGGCACCACCATCAGTGGCGAAGCTGCCACCACCGCCGCCATGAACCATCTTAGTGGGCAGTTGGATGTTGGGACGATTACGATTGAGCGCGCCGAAAACCCCGGCGAAGAAGACCCGCGTGTGTTTTATCGCTGGAACGCTTTTGTCTATCTGGATGCCAGTTTAGGCTGTCCTGCCAGCAATATCGATTATGATGTGCGTGATACCTTCGCCTACAATGTCAACCTCACAGTCAACGGACGGCGGTATAATTATCGGGTACGTGGGGATGGCGGACAGGTTATCTGGTGTCGGAGTGGTCGACCAGATACCACCAGCATCGGCATCACCTTCCCCACAACGGAGGAATAACCATGAGCGATATTGAAGATATTCTCAAAGCGCATACCCCTGAGATTCAGCAAACAGTCGCAGTGCTGCGGGCATTGGTTAAACAGGTTGCGCCCGATTTAACAGAAGAAGGCAAACGTGGTTGGGGCAACATCATCTATAAAGCAGATGAGGCGATCTGCGCCATTTCCCCCCACAAAGCGCATGTCAACCTTAATTTCTATAAGGGGATGAATCTAGCCGACCCGGAGCAACTTCTGGAAGGCGATGGACAGTCCTTGCGGCATGTCAAAATTCGCAGCGCTGACACCATCCCCACCGATGCCCTCACCCGCCTCATTCAAGAGGCCTGTACCGTCAACAAATAAAAGAATCACGATAGAAAAATCCCATGCGCTCAAAACATGGGATTTTTTACATTCCTCATACGTATCTATGATAGATTGAATCAGTTCATTGTTGCGTATATAAGGAAAGCAATGCCCAGACGAGACAAAATCAACGAAAATGCCCTTGCCGTTAAAAATCCGCTTGCGTTGACCGAAGGGCGCGGACGCAAAGAACGTCCCATTCCTGATGTGCCGATTAATTGGCGGCGTGTCTACCGCTATTTGCGTCCCTACTGGAAACGCATGGTCATCGCCTGCATCGCGCTCATCGGTGCAACCTTGCTAGGACTCATTTTCCCGATGGTCATTAAGAATCTGCTGGACGAGGTGCTAATTCTGGAAAGCAGCACCCAGCTCAACCGTATCACGTTAGGGTTGCTGGTGGTGTTCGTCCTGCAAGCAGTGTTTAAATTCATTCAGGGCTATCAACTCGCGGTGGTGGGGGAAATGATCATCATTGACCTACGCGAACACCTTTTCCAGCGCCTCTCGCACCTCTCGCTTGGATTTTTTAATGAACGGCGCACCGGCGAACTGGTTAGTCGTTTTTCATCTGATGCAATGAAATTGCGCGGCGTGTTGACTTCCCAGATTACCACCATCCTTTCCCAGACCATCAACACTTTTGGTTCGGTAGGCATGATGCTCTATCTCAATTGGCGGTTGATGATTTTCATTCTGGTCATTACGCCCCTGATTGTGGGGGTCGGCAAGTATTTCGGGGCAATTTTGCGCCGATTGAGCATGGAAAAACAGGATGCGGTTGCTGCTTCGATTGTTACCGTCGAAGAAGCCGTCAGTGGCATCCGCGTAGTCAAATCCTTTGCACGGGAAGATTTTGAGGAACGCCGCTACCGCCAAGCGCAGGACACCATCTACGATGTTGCGATGCGGAACATGCGCGTGAATCAGGTTTTTAATCCCATCATGTCCTTTATCGGATTTGCCGCGATGACCAGTTTTCTCTGGTTTGGTGGTCATGAAGTCATTGAAGGCAATCTCTCCGCCGGAGAATTGGTCGCCTTCATGTTCTATGGTTCCAATGTGAGCGGTGGGTTGTCAAGTTTTGTGGGGTTATATACCGCGCTGCAAGAAGCGCTCGGCGGGACAAAACGCATCTTTGAAATCATTGACATGACTCCCGAAATTGACGACGCGCCGGATGCCCAACCGCTGCCATCCGTTGAAGGCGAAATTCGCTTCGAGAATGTCCATTTTGCTTATCGTCCGGGTGTGCCTGTACTGGAAAACATCCACTTAACCATCCAACCCGGTGAGATTCTCGCGCTGGTCGGGCCCTCCGGGGCCGGTAAAAGCACCCTCTTCAACCTGATTCCCCGTTTTTATGACCCGATTGAAGGCCAGATTTGTATTGATGGGGTGAATATCAAGGACGTTACGCAGAAAAGTTTGCGCTCACAGATTGGCATTGTGCCACAGGATACCCAGCTTTTTGGCGGAACAATCCGCGAAAACATCCTCTACGGCAAGCTGGACGCAACCGACGACGAACTGATAGAAGCAGCCAAAGCCGCCAACGCCCACGATTTTATTATGGCTTTTCCCGAAGGTTATGAAACCATTGTAGGGGAACGGGGAGTCAAACTGAGTGGGGGACAGCGCCAGCGGATTGCTATTGCCCGCGCCGTGCTTAAAAATCCGGCGATTTTGCTGCTGGATGAAGCCACCAGTTCACTCGATACCGAATCGGAACGGCTGGTGCAGGAAGCCCTCAATCGGCTGATGCAAAACCGCACCACGCTCATCATTGCTCACCGCTTAAGTACCATCAAAGCCGCCCATCGGATTGCAGTTTTGCAAAAAGGGCAGATTGTTGAACTTGGCACGCACGACGATTTGATGGAACACGAGGCACTGTATGCCCGCATGTACAATTTGCAATTCCGCGATTTGGAAGTGGCGTAAGGCCACTTCTACGATTTTTACTTTCATGCAAAATAAGCCATTTTTGTGTATAGTAAGAGTATGTGCGGAGAATTGATATGACCAAGAAAGATAAAAAACAAACTTTGCCGGAGCGCCATGAAGCGTTACGCAACGCTTATGACTTAATACGGACGGCTGAAAATTTCTTACTTGACGATCCCGAAAATCCACTTGTCAAAGATATGCTATATAAAGCGACCAATATTCTCAAAGTGTTACGCGCTGCTGATGAACGGGCATTTTGGGAATATGCAAATCAATTGTCTGTAAGTGTCCACAACACATATCCAACGCACCACAGCCGACAGAACGGATGATTAAGAATGGAGCGCGGTCAAAAAATAAAACATCGCTACCGCAGCCAAACGACAGGTACGCCCATCAATGTCATAACTCGGATTGACTTCGCTAATTTCAAAAATCCGACTGCGGGAATCGGCCCCCGCCAACCGCGCAATCTCACAAAAGTCCTCCGCGCTGAACCCACTCGGATTAGGGGCGCTAACACCCGGTGCATCCGAAGCACGTACCGAGTCCATATCCAATCCCCAGAAAATTGCCTCCGCACGAGTCATGGTGAGGATGGGTTCAACCACGGCACGAACATCCTGAATTGTATCCCGCCAATGCACCTGCACGCCCAGATTTTTGAGATAGCCCTGATATACGGTGGAGTTGCCAAAACGCTGGCTGCCAATTTGATAAAATTGGGATGGTGAGAGGTGCTTTTCCTCTAAAAGCTGGCGGTAGGGCGTGCCACTGTTACGCGGAGAATCCGCCCGCACATCAAAATGAGCATCCACGTTAAACGCCAGCACATCGGGAATTTCGGTGGCAAGGGCGGCGCAATCAGGATAAGAAATATCATTCCCCCCGCCCAAAACAATCACTTTTTTTCCATCGTGGATAAGCTGGCGCACCATCTGGCGGTGCAGGTCATGCGTTGCTTCAAGCGAAGATTGTATCCGTGTATTCCCCACATCCAACACACGGGGAAAATTCGTCGGCACAATCAGCCGATAAAAATAGGTACGAATCGCATCCGGGGCAGCTGACGCACCCACCCGCCCTTGATTACGCCGCACCCCTTCATCCTGTGGACAACCCAAAATTACCACCTGTGAATCGGCATAAAATGCTTCATCCGCCCTGACCACTTCTCCCAAACGCGGGTCATGGGGGTCGCCACGCTGGTAGAAAACATCGGCGGGCGGGCGGGTCGCGGATTCAAAAATCGCGCTCATGGGAGGCTCAACACAATCTTTCCCGCGTTGGCATTGCTGCTCATCAGCGCGTGTGCTTCTTCCACCGCGTCTAGGGGGAGGGTTTTCCAGAGGATAGGTCGCAGCGCTCCAGTCATAAAATGAGGTTCTGCCCATTTCCAGAATCGCCCGATGAGTCCGGCTTTACGGCTATAACTGCGATCCCGTAAGGTGCTGCCTGTAATCGTCAGGCGTTTTCGCATAATGTCGCTCAAATTGACCTCTTTTTTTGCCCCGCCCATCAACCCGATAAACACCAAGCGTCCCCATTTATGCAGCACCCGCACATTATCATCCCAGTAGGGCGCACCAATAAAATCAATAATCAGGTGAACCCCACCTTCGTTCGCCAGAATAGAGTCGGCAAAGTTTTCGGTCTGATAATCAATTGCCCGGTTTGCACCCTGCTGCAAACAAAGGGCATGTTTCCCTGCGCTGGCGGTCACAATCACGTTTGCACCAATCAATTTAGCCATCTGGATCGCTGCCAAGCCCACTCCACTTGCCCCGGCATGAATCAATACAGTGTCTGTCGCCAGCAACCCGCCCATTTCAACCATATTGCCGTAGGCGGTCAAAAAGGCTTCTGGTACAGCCGCCGCTTCCTCATACGAAAGATTTTGCGGAATCGGCATGGCATGAAGCGCAGGCACAACCGCTTTTTCGGCATAGCCCCCCCCACCGACCAGCGCCATCACCCGATCCCCTAGCGCAAAATGGGTGACATTTTTACCCGCGCCGATGACTTCCCCCGCAAATTCTAGGCCAAGCGTTTCCGGCGCACCTTCGGGAGGTGGATAATGCCCGCGCACCTGCAACAAATCCGCCCGATTCAAGGCCGTGGCTTTGACCCGCACCAGCAGTTCATCCGCTTGGGGCTGCGGGTCGGGGAGGTCTACGAGCGTGGGCTTTTTGTCCTGAGCAATGACAGCACGCATGAGGAATGTCCTTTTTGCTGGCTATTGTAGCAACTTTGGGCTATCTTTTCACGTAGATAGATGCAGCGACATAGGTGTGAAGGCATATATAAAAGGTGGATTATGATTTATCCGGGACGCTTTACCGCACATCTTGAAGGGTCATTTGTGGTATTTATCATCGGAATGCGGGTCAACAACCTGCTGCATGTACGAAAATGGGTACAAACTGCGATGGCAATGCCCCCGATGTTGGAAACGCTCTACCAGCATCAGGACAAGGGATTTTTAGGGGGAGAACAACTGCTGTTCTGGCGAGGGGTGCTGCTGGTGCAGTATTGGCGTTCCTTTGAACATCTCGAACATTTTGCCCGCAGTCAGGAGGATCCCCATTTGGCGGCATGGCGGCGCTTTAACCAGACCATCGGCAACGACGGCAGCGTGGGGATTTTTCATGAAACCTACTTGATAGAAGCGGGTCAATATGAATGTGTCTATGGCAATATGCCCCGTTTTGGCTTGGGCAAAGCGGCTGACCATGTTCCCGCCGTTGGCAAACGCGAAACCGCCCGTCGACGTTTAGGCGGAGACAACGAACCAGCGCTGCCTAACCCGAAATAGCCGTTTGTCACCTGAAATCTATGCCGAGTGTCCATAGAGAAACACGCTATCAAGCGCTATAGTTAAAGGCATAAGTTGAGTTGATAATTGAGCCTCATAAAAGTTGCGCCGCGAAAATTCTACTATCGCAGCAGCTTAGATTAACGTTTTTACACCTCCTTTTCCTCTACCACAGAGCGCGAATACACCACGCGCTCTTTTTTTTCGCTATAATCAGGTCATGCCACGCGATGACCAGACGCTCAAAAATTTCTTCGATGCCAATGCGCTCCTTTATGAATCGCGGATTGTGCCGGCTTTTCAGCAGTTTGCCACCGCCTTGCTTCAATCCCTCCAACCGCAAGCACACGAACACGTTTTGGATGTGGGGACGGGAACAGGCATTGTGGCACGACTCATTGCCCCGCAGGTAAAAAACGTCATCGGGATCGATTTTGCGCCGCGCATGATTGCCGAAGCCAACCAGAATCGCCCGCCGAATGTGATTTTTCAAGAAGCAGATGTCCATGACCTGCCGTTTGAACAGGAGCAATTTCATCGGGTAGTCTCCTCATTTGGCTTAAACGCGACTCACCCGCGTAAAGCCTTTGCCCAGATTTATCGCGTTCTCAAATCGGGGGGAATTTTTGCCTTCCATGAATGGAATGAACTGCACCCCTTAGATGAAAAAATCATCGAAGTTTTTGCCCGTTACATGCTGGAGGATGCCGACGCGCCGCCGGACTTGTTTGCCACCCGTGAATGTGTTCGCACCCCGCGCATCTGGGATAATGTGCTGCAAGAAGCCGATGATTTTGACGAGGTGTTGTCTGAAACGGGTTTCGTAGAACTGAACATTGCAGAGGAATCGGTGGAAATTACGCTCCCTGTGGCGGCATTTATGGATTACAAACTGGCATGGGCCAATCGGCAGGCAGAACTGGCAGCAATGGACAGCTACACCCGCGCCGATTGTCTCGATGCGATTCGCGCTCTGCTGCATGAACACGCCGATTTAGCAGGGAATGTGTGTTATGCTCCTAAGCTATTCCGGGTACATGCGCGAAAGCACTAATTTTTGGCGGGTTTCGCCGCACGCCGCGCCGCAAACAACACGAATCCATTCCCGATAACTGCCATCAAAATCGTTCCGACCAGCACGACTCCACCGAGATAAATCCCGTTTTCGAGGTCGGCCCACAAATTGCCGAGCGTTTCCAGATTGAGCAAGCGCAATCCGAGATCGCCCTGCAAAGTTAAAAACACGGTACGCACCCAGCCTTCCGTCGTACTCATTTCAACAATTTCGGGTTTTGTGCCATTGGCAGTCAAAATCGTTTCGCCCAAAAACAACGCGCTTGCCGTTACCAGAATCCGCCCACCGACCAGAATCAAGGAGGTTAAAATCCCGACGGAACGGCGCTGCGTTAAGGTGGAAATCAGCATTCCAATTGCCGCATCAAATGCAATCGCTACAAACGGCAGCAAAATTGCGGCGGTGATGAGGGCAGTCAGTAAAAAGACCGCTACTTCTAGCGTGACTTCCGGCGAAATCCCGATGATCCTCACATCAATTGCCCGCCCTTCAAAATCGGTCATGTCATCCATCAACAGGGCAATATAACCTAACCGACCCAGCACCATCGCTGCTAAAATCCAGCGTAGGCGGTAAAAAACAAGCGCCCAACGGGAGCGAATTGCGGTTGCCGCACCGACCAGCGACACCTGCAAGGTTTCCCATGTGCCGCGCTGCCGTTCCAGCGCAACCGCATTGACGGTCATACTCAAAGCGGCAAGTTGGGCAAAAAGTTGTAAAACGACGAGGGGATAATACATGAATTCGCGGTAAGCAACAGTACTGCTGTCCGATGTTTCAGAGGTGTATACATAGCCAGCCGCTACCATAATGCCAACGACTAGCACCGCCAGCAACGTTCGCACGAGAATATCGCGCAGGGTGAGCTTGCGGTAGCCAAGCGCATAGCGCATCATAGGGTGAGTCGGTCTTGCCCATACAGGCAGTTGGCTGTAAAACATGCGAGACAGAAGGGCCATAAAATACCTACCTTAAACGACGTATGATTTGCTGATTTTACAACTTCGCAGTCTCACTGCAAAACAGCGCTTTTTAAACGATTATCTATCTTGATTAAAATAAAACATAAAACACAAGATGCAATTTTTAGAGTACAATGCTGAAAGTTCGATAGGAAGGTGAGGGTATGGCTAAAATCTTGGTGGCGGATGATGAAAAGGGCATTCGCATGATGTTGACCGATATGCTATCCATTGACGGGTATACCGTTTTTGAAGCAGCCAATGGTCAACAGGCAGTCGAACAATTCCAAGAGATTCAGCCCGATTTGGTCATCTTAGACGGGATGATGCCCATTTTAACGGGCTTTGATGCCTGTAAGGAAATTAAGCAGCATCCACAAGGCCAGCGCACCCCCGTTTTGATGCTCACCGCGCTGGAAGATTCCGGCATGGTGGAGCAGGCCTTAGAGGTGGGTGCGTCCGATTACATTACCAAGCCGATTCGCTGGCCTTTGCTGCGTCACCGTGTTAAACGGCTGATTGAAACCTCCTTAGAAAAAGAAGCCCTTGCCCGCGAACGCAATCTCCTCCGCATTTTGATTGATAACCTGCCGGATTATGTGTTCGTCAAGGACACTGAAGGCCGTTTCATTGTCACCAACATCGCCAACACCCATTATCTTAGTGCTGAACGTCCCCAAGATGTCATCGGCAAGACCGATTTTGACTTTTTTCCACAGGATCGCGCCGAAGCCTACCGCCAGCGCGATGTTGAGATTATGCAGTCCAACCAGACGGTAACATGGGAGCAGTTGGAAGAAGACCTCCGTACCGGACACAAACGCTGGTACGCTATCACCAAAGTGCCCTTTCTGGATGCTCAAGGCACAGTGTTAGGCATTGTGGGGATGATTCGGGATGTCACCCGCCCCAAAGAAGCGGCGGACGAAATGCGCCTTGCCAATGAACAACTCATCGAACTCAACCGCTTAAAATCTCACTTTTTGCTGACGATGAGCCATGAACTCCGCACGCCTTTAAATAACATTCTGGGCTATTCGGAAATGCTCATGCACGGCGATCTCACCGAAAAACAGCAGGACCGCCTGGAACGGATTCACAAAAATGGGCAGCAGTTATTAACCTTGATTGATGATGTGCTGGACATTTCCAAAATTCAAACCGGACAAATGGAAATGAAGCTCCACCCCATCAAACTCGACTCGCTGATTCAAGAATGTTACAACGGGTATAATTCCACCGCCCATAAAAAAGGCTTGAATCTGGAATATCACATTGACCCCGATTTGCCCGCCGTGGTTGGCGATGGCACAGCCATCCTCAAAGTGCTGACCAACCTCACCAACAACGCCATTAAATTTACGGCGCGGGGCAGTGTCAAAATCAGCGCCCAGCACCCCAATAAAATCAACGGGACACCCCCCGAAATTGATATGAGTCAGGAATGGGTGCTGGTGACAGTCGAAGATACAGGGATTGGCATTGCACCCGATGACCAGAAAACCCTGTTCAACGAATTTCGTCAGATTGACAGCGCTCCGACCCGCGAACAGGGTGGCACAGGCTTGGGATTGGCACTCAGCCACAAACTCACCAGCATGATGCACGGGCGCTTGTGGCTGGAAAGTGAAGTCGGCAAGGGCAGCAAATTTTATGTGCTGCTGCCCGCCGTCGAATAATTATCCCTGAAAACCAATTTTAGAATGTGTCCCATCACAGTAGGGTTTATTTTCTGACCCGCCGCAGCGACACAGCCATGCTTTATCACGGAAAACCACCTGATTACCGTGAATTTTGATATTCCCCTGCACAAAATACGGGCCGTTTTCAGTGACCACAACGGTGAGCGTGCCAGTGTTGTCCCCTTCGGCAGATTGGCCTTCCTTGAGATTGATATTATTTGAGGCCGTGAATTGAATTTCCTTATGCGAATTATCACAGAAGGGTTTGATTTTGGATGCCCCACACCGACACAAAGCCACCCGTGTATCAGTCAGCAAAATTTCCTGCTCATCCGCCGCTTTGATAACCACATCCCCGCGTACATATAAAGGCCCGTCGGGGTCAAGTGTCACCGTGTTTTCGGATGGCATCGGTTCGGATGCGCCGCCATCTTTACGCTCAAAATGGAGCGCTCCGGTGGGGCATCGCATGACAATTTCAGCCACTTCATCCCCGGTGGCCTGCTGTGGGCTAATCCACGGACGCTGTTTGGGGTTAAAGACGGCAGGCAACCCTTTGACACATGCTTCAGCATGGATACAGCGTTTAACACTATACTGCACCACGATTTCATCACTCTCGTAGGTATGAATTTTTTCTGACATGACAGCCTCAATATTTTTAGGTATTTTAATCCTCAGACAGAACAGCGACCAACATTCATACCAAACTCGTTGTAGGAAAACACCACCATGAAAATAGAACACCTTGCCATCTGGACTCAGCAGTTAGAACGTCTACGGGATTTTTACGTAGAATTTTTTGAAGCCTCCGCAGGCGAAAAATATCACAATCCGCAGACAGGCTTTGAATCCTATTTTCTCAGTTTTGCCGATGGAGCGCGGTTGGAATTGATGCACATGCCGGGCATCCCCGCGAATCAAAATTCACTGGAACAGCAGGCCACCGGCTATATTCACATGGCGTTTGCGACAGACAGCAAGGCAAAGGTGGATTCCCTGACGGAACAGCTTCGCCAGCGCGGGTATCGGGTGCTAGGTGAACCACGCACCACAGGCGATGGCTATTACGAGAGCGTCATTGTAGACCCGGACGGCAATCGGGTGGAGATTACGGTGTAGGGGAAGAGATAATGTCGGATTACATCGAATTTAAAAAAGGGCAAGCCTGTATCGCAGAAAAGCGCATTACGGTTCAGGAAATTGTTGCGATGCACATTCTCAATCAGCAACCCATTTCATGGATTGTTGAAAATTATGATCTGACCGCCGCAGAAGTCCATACAGCTCTTGCTTATTATTACGACCATCAGGCCGAAATAACGCAGGCACTTCATGAAAGTGAGGTTCTTGCCAAACAAAACGCAACTTCTCTGCATGAGGAAATTGCCCGTTTGTCTAATATTGAAAAGCATGTTTAATTTGCAAGGATACGAGAGAAAAGAGGTTCAAAAATTCCAATCTATTTCAAATAGCAGGGTGTTTTTGAAAAAATACAGCCAATCATCAAAGGCTTTATCTTCCATACCCAACAGGAAATAAGTTAAACCACGTGCCAGATAAACTTCGAGCAATTGAGCATCAAGTTCAAGGGCTTTATCAAAATCGACCAATGCTTGTTGAAAATCTTGGGCATTCAGATAGGCACGTCCCCGTTGATAATAGCCATCTGCAAATTCGGGATTTAATCTTAGCGCATCTGTAAAATTGATAGCAGCAGGCAAATAATGACCAAGAAAATATAAAGCTAAACCACG
The DNA here is from genome assembly GCA_964639245.1 of uncultured Anaerolineae bacterium. Classification (GTDB taxonomy): domain Bacteria; phylum Chloroflexota; class Anaerolineae; order Aggregatilineales; family J027; genus SB15. The sequence goes on along the minus strand of CAZXCU010000001.1, from coordinate 745,641 downwards.
CAAATAAAATCCCACATAATTTTCATGATCAAGCGCAATTCCCTGTGAATAGATTATGATGGCCTGCTCGTAATTTTGCAGTTCAACCAGATAATTTGCCCGCCTAAAATAAAATTCTTCAACTTCAGCATCCAACACCACCGCTTGTTCCCAATCGGTTTGAGCAAGTGTTCTTTCACCCATTTCAAAATACAGAAATCCTCTTGCTGCGTACCCCAGAGCATCTTGTGGATTCAAGAGAAGGGCTTGATTGAGCATAGCAAAAGATAATTCATACTCGCCAAGATAATAGTGGACTTCTCCTAGAGTACGATAGATATTTGAAAGTTGAACTTCGGGATGAGGAGTGCTTTCGTACAAATCAATGGTTTGTTCATAATCATTGATTGCTTCCTCATACTGTCCAATACGGGTTTTAAAATTTCCTCTCACAGAATACGGCAGGGGATTGGTAGGGTCAATTTCAACCGCAGCATTGTAATCGGCTAAAGCAAAATCATAGCTTCTCGATTCCTGATAAGCCCGTCCGCGATACAAATAGGCATAAATTTCATCTGGGTTGAATTCAATAGCACAGGTGAGAGCAGTAATAGCGGCAGCATTTTGTCCCTGCTCAAAATAAGCAATGCCATTTTCAAGATAATTGATAGCGGGGTCACAAATCGGGTTATTTTGTGCCAAAACGGTGTTGAAAGCCAACCATCCTATCCATAGAAAATAGATTATTTTCATCAGCGTTAGCTTCCCAAAGCAGTATTCACCCGTGTATCCAATTCTGCCAGCGCGGATTCCCAATCGTGTTGCGGAATCATGACCAGCGTGCCGGGATGCAGATAATACAACTGAACCAGTGGAATTTGTCCCAAACGCCGTTCTACCGCCCGCGCATATGCCCCCACCTGAATATGATAGCGGCGGGCATGTTCGCGCACACCGTTCGGTCTGATATTGGCGGTTTTGTAATCCAGCACCGCCCACCGCCCATCCATCTGATACAACACGTCAATTTGCCCGTGAATGATGCGGGTATCGGTGCGTAAAATAAACGGGATTTCGCGCAAAATCCGTTCCGCCCCCACCAAGATATTATTTTCCTCAAAATTTCGTAGCAAACGCATGGCACGGTTAATCACCTCCACCAGCGTAAATTGGTCGGTGATGCCTTCATCCCACGCATAGGCTTTTAAAATTTCATACAGTTCGCGCACTGCAAAAGTCTGGGAAGGCAGCATCCCCACCCGCAACGCCCGATGCACAATTTGACCCACCGCCCGTTGAATATAATAATCGCGGGCATCGTCCTCCACCGCAATCGGGACAACCGGCGCGGGCGAATCGTGTAACACACTGTTACGAAAATCGCGTTCATCGGCCCGCCCTAATTTTTCCAACTGCGAAACGGTCAGGTGCGCGGCAGCATCGGCTTTTTGTACGAACAAAGGCTGCAACAAGGGTGGAATCTGGGCGCTGCCCTGCAAATGCCCCTGCACAATGTCCCATCCAGTCACATCCATTTTGAGGACGCTCAAAACCTCATCCGGCGGGGGTTGACGCAGCAAATCCACCTGCACTCCACCCCATTCATAGGAATACGTGCCAGAGTCGGCGGTTTCGCTACAATCAATCTCAAAGGCTTCTTGCAGCATGTGCAGCCAAGACCCCTCACTTGCGCCATTTTTGCCGACCCCACCCGTTAAAATTAGCAAATCCTGAGCGCGGGTGGCAGCCACATAAAAGAGGCGTTTGTGTTCGGCGTGGTCGCGGCGTTTTTGCAGATTTTCGGCCTGCTGGTAGGCAAACAATTTGAGCCATTCACCCTCGGAATCTTTGATACGGCAGGATGCACCTAATGTGGAATCAAATTGGAGGGGTGGGGAATCGGGGCGGCGTTGTTTGGAATTGGCATCCATCAAAATCACCACCGGAAATTCAAGCCCTTTGCTGGCATGAACCGACATGATTTTAATTGACCCCACGCTTTCTAAGGCCGCTTCGCCTTCGCGTGGGTCAACGGCGGTTAAATTGCCCAGATAGGCAGTAAAATCACTCAGGGAAACCCGCCCACTTTGCCGTGCTTTTTCCATGAGTTTTTCGATGTTGCCGCGTCGTCTATCGCCATCGGGCAAAGCGGTCAAAATGGCATCGTAGGCGGTTTTATCCAGTGCCATCGAGAGCAGTTCCGCCACCGGGACACGTCCGGCAACGGCAGCAAGGTCTTGCAGCACCTCCCGCGCAAAGAGAATCGCATCAGAATCGGCAGGGCTGACTTTTTCAGGCATGTGTTGCAGCGCATCCCACAGTGGAATCGGTTCGCGGGAAGTTTCATCCTGCTGGATCAAGCGGAGGGCAAAAATGGCATCGTCGGAGAGGCCAAACATCGGAGAACGCAGCACCGAAGCCAGCGCCAGATTGTCCGAACGGTTATGCAGTGCCTTGAGCAAATTGATGACATCCCAGACTTCTTGACGGTCATAATAGCCCTTGCCCGCCACGGTAACATAGGGCAACCCTTCATTTTTGAAAATTTCCTCGTAGGTGCTGGCATGGGTCATCGCTCGAAGCAGAATCGCGCAGTCGTCATAGGTAAAAGGCCGATATTCTCCCCGCGCTTTGTCAAAAATGGGATACTGCGCGTCATGTAAATTTTTAATTAGACGGACAACTTCATAGGCTTCCCAACGGCGAAGTTGTTCCGAGTCTAAATTTTCCTCTTGGGCAGCGGCTTTGTTGAGCAAAATCAGGCGAATCGGCGCGGCATGATAATTTTCGGAAAGCCGATGAGCCTCCATTTTCCGGTCAAACGGCACTTCAAACAAATCATCCGAATCGGGATTGAGAACCTGTTCAAACAGCGCGTTTAGGCCATCAACCAACCGTTGATGTGTGCGAAAAGATTTATTCAGGGGAACTTCATCCCCGCCTTTTTGTTGGACGCTCATGGTGACTTCACGGAACACGCTCACATCGGCACCACGAAAAGCATAAATACTCTGTTTGGGGTCGCCGACCACAAAGAGCCGTCCGTGCGGTGCGTCGTCGCTGTCCAAGCCGCAAAGTTTATAGACAATATCACGCTGCGCCCCGTTGGTATCCTGAAATTCATCCACCAATAAATGCTGCATTTCGCGCAGGGCATACCGTTCGGCAACATGAGGATGTTTTTTGAGCAAATCGCCCGTTAAAAATTCGAGGTCGTCAAAATCCAACACCCCCTGTAAATCCTTGAGCGCTTTGTAGCGGCGGGTGGTGTGTTCAACCGCCTGCCGCCACAGAATCAGAAATTCTGCGGCCTGTTCATCATAGGTATCAAGGGCGCGAGGCCATTCGGCAAGATAGGCACGGGCAATCTCCCGAATTTTGCCCAGATTTTCCTTCGCTTCGGTGAGGATTTCTTTGCTTTCTCCCCAATTTTTCTGGCTACCCACGTTTAATTTGATGGCCTTGTCAAAATAGGTCAGCAGAGCAAAAACACCATCGGGGGTAGGATTCAAATTTTCCAGCAGGCGGTGAATCTCATGCCAGATGTCCGCGAGTTTGTCGTTGGTAGGCCATAGACAATCAGGATGCCATTGCAGGCAAGCGTTTAACATCTCATCAGTTTGAATGGTGGTCAGGATTTTTTGTGAGGCAGTCTCAAAATCGGTTTGCCATTTTGTCCATAATTCCTGAACATTGGCAGGCACAGCAAGCAAAAATTTTTCGGATTCCGACAAACTGGAGAATTTTTTCAAACCCTGTTTGACGGTAGACACGCCGTAATAGGAAATCAGGCGGGCAACTTCGGAGGTCGCAAGTTCGGCTAAACTTTGCTCTACTGCATCGTCTAACAAAATGGCGGCGGCAGCTTCATCCAGCACTTCAAAATTGGGATCCACGGGTACTTCGGCAGGGTTAGAGCGCAAAATCTGAGCGCACAGGCTGTGAATCGTGCCAATCCGGGCGCTGTCCAGCAGAGCTTCATGGTTGCGCCAGCGTTTCTGGTCGGCTTCTTCGCTGGCATTTTGAATCCGTTCCTGAATGGTCAAACGTACACGGTCACGCATTTCCCGTGCGGCTTTTTCCGTGAAGGTGATGGCAATGAGGTCGGTTAATTTCCAGTCAGGGTTGGTTTCTAAAAGGGAAAGATAGCGCTCGACCAAAACGCGGGTTTTGCCACTCCCCGCCCCCGCCGTCACAATCAAATTTTTGTGGTGGGTAAAAATTGCGCGCTGCTGGTCTGCCGTAAATGCCATAGGGAACTGCCTTTTTCTCCAAAGACAGCCCCATAATAGCACACTTTATTGAAAATATGATTGGGCGTTAAAGAGCTGAAAAGCAGTCAAATAACGCTCAATTGACCGCGTAATTTCATCCACCACGAACTGATGCGGGTCACGCATGATCGGGCGCAAATTGGCATAGAGTTTTTCACGGCTTTCCGCCACCTGCGGCGCTGTCCAGATGTACCGCGCACAGGTCTTAAGCATCCATGCCCGCCGTTCGGGAGACAATTCATCCAAGCCTTTGTCTTTTTCGTCCGCTTGCAGCCATTTTTGCCAGCGATTGGACTCATCCACTGCATGAGTCAGCGCCTCTAAAAATCGGGAGGGGACGGTTTGAGGGCTGGCAAGGCACAAATCGGCTTCACGCGCAACCAGAGTCATCAGCGCGTCAAATTCGACGGCGGTAAATTCCGGCCCCACGTTTGCCCCGCCCATCCCGCACAGGGGATAATCTTGGGGATTTTCCACCCAATCCGTGTAATGACCTTTGACCAACGCGCCATAGGGGGTAACAATTTTATACAGATGATTTGCCGCATCTTTATCAAAAACGGTTGTGTGCAAATCGGTGCCGACCTGCGCGACCACAAAAGTAGGCCACGCATGGGTTAAATTTCGGGCAACCAACCCTTCGCGCAGGAGCGTTAAAAAGCGCTCAAAGTTGCTTAAATCCACCAACCCACCATGCACTTCTTCCGTCCCGACTTCGTAATCTACCGCGCCCAAGCCGAGTCGGATGCGTTCACGTTCGGCATATTCGATTAAATCTAAACTACGCTCCACCACCACTTCAACGGAGGGCGTGCCTGAAATTGTGCGGTCTACCGTGGGGTCAATATGGAGCAGTTGATAGCCTGCTTCGAGCATAGCAGTCATGGAGTGTTTGACTTCACGGGTGGTTTGCTCAAAACTGAGTTTATCGCGGGTATGAACATCCTTCAGCCACTGCCCGCCATGATCCAAACAGGGATACAGCCAGTTTTCTGAAATTTCATATTTATCGGCATAGCCACGCATCCGATGCACAAATTGCGCCGGAGTCCAGCCTGTATACCCGCCGTCACGGTCAACTTGATTCAAGGTTGCCGCAAATAACATCGGAGCGGCATTCCGTGCGGCTGCCTTGACCGCCGCTTCCAGAACCGCTTCGGAATTCGGGCAGACCGCCAGCAGGGTGAGGTGAATATTTTCCTGTTCACGCAGGTCAATGATCCGCGCAATCATTTTTTTGAGGGTCATGGTGTTCCATCCTAATGGTGAGGGCGGGTTATGGGTACATTAGATGATATTTGAAACAGACTTCAATAGATAGCACCCACAGAACCCGCCCCTACATAAAAATTTAATATCGCTTACCCCTGTTGTAATTCTACACGCGCTGTCAGATTATTGGATAAAGGTGTGAGCGAAACAACCTTGTCGAACACAAAAGCGCGAATATCACTGTTTAGCTCAAGCGTTTCAGGGACAAGCTGGTTCACCGCCTTCAGGTGAAAAGGCTGCGAAAAATCGCGGGGGGCAGCGGGTGGAATGTAGTAGAAAAATTTCTGGCGACTTTGCACCGTGTGGCGAATTTCGGTGTCTTCCGTCACCCCTTCTGGCACATTCAAATTCCACACAGCGACCTCCGGGGGCATCCCGTTTTGCAAAATTTGGCGGGCAATCTGACGGGTAAAATATGCGGGCATATGCCAGTCCATCACCGCATATTCCTCTGCCCGATGAATAGCGACATCAGCTTCGCGGGAGGTTGCCAGCGCCGGAATCCCCATGAGGCTCGCTTCCATTGCTGCGCCCACCGTGCCACTTGCTGGCATGGTCGCCCCCACATTGTCCCCGTAATTAATCCCGCTAATGCACAAATCCGGCAAACGCGGCGCAAGTTCCAGCACCCCATGAATCACCGCCAACGACGGCGAAGCATGAATCCCATAAGCAGGGTGCGGCTGACCTAAAATTTGCAGCGTCACCGATTCGATGATGCCACTGGTCGGGGTATGTGGCAAAGCACGGCTCATGGCGGTTTGCTGGTAACGCGGCGCAGCAATCAACACATCGGCAAAATCCGCTACTGCTTCAGCCGCCGCTTGCAGACCGGGCGAAAATACGCCGTCGTCATTCGTAATTAAGATGAGAGGTTTCATAAAGGATGCACAAATGTTTCTTGACAGATGTGCATAAGTATAGCTAAAATACAAGTAATGCACAAAAATTTGCAGGAAATAGTTTTGTGAAAACGATTGACCCTTACATCGCACGACTGATTGAAGTTGCGCGAGCCTACTACTTGGACAACCAGACTCAGGCGGACATTGCGCGGAGTTTGGGCATTTCCCGCAGTCAAGTTTCTCGCTATCTCACCACCGCCCGTGAACTCGGCATTGTCGAAATTCGGATTGTTGCGCCCGAAGAAAGTTCCAACACACTCGGCAATTTGCTCCGCCAGCGCTACCCCCATCTCAAGGATGTGGTTGTTGCGCCTTCCTTTAGCGATGACCCGGACGCGATTCGCAGCATGGTCGGACGCACCGCCGCCAATTATCTGATGGAAATTGTGCTGCCGGGACAAAAATTGGCACTGGGCTGCGGGCGCACCTTGAAAGAAATGGTCGGAGCGCTGCAAAAACGCCACATTCCCAATATCGTCGTCGTGCAGGCCATGGGCAACATCGGACATGAAGCCCACCACATTGATTACAACGAAATCGCCCGTCAAGCTGCCGATATTCTGGGGGGGAAGGTTTTTTATCTGAGCGCCCCGGCCATTCTGGGCAGCGGGTCAGGGCATGAATTTGTCAAAGCCAACCCCACGCTCGAATTTTCGCTCAACATGGCAAAAAAAGCCGATGCCTACGTGGTCAGTTTAGGCTCGCTGGAAAGCGACATGCTGTATGCCCGTGTAGGGCTGATTCGCTACGAAGAAATTGACGAACTGCGCGGCAGTGCGGTGGGCGATATTTGCGGACGCTTTTTTGACCTTGAGGGCAATATTCTCGGGTCGCCGTTTGATGACCGGATTGTCGGCATCGAACTGGCAGATTTACGCAAAGCCAATTACAGCATTGGCGTCGCGGGTGGTGAAGATAAAGTGGCCCCCTTGCTCGGTGCGCTGCGCGGCGGATTCATTAATGTGATTGTCAGCGACGAACGCACCTTGAGACAAATTATCGAATTAGATGAAAGGGACGAAAACAACACCTAAAACCGCTTTTTTAAAATTTCCGTTTTTGAATGAGTATTTTGGAGATAGAGACCCATGAAAACGTTACGACTCAGTTTAATTCTTTTGCTCCTGTTGGCCTTCCCCTTGCTCGTTTTGGCTCAAGAAGCCACCGAAGAACCTGCCGAAGAAGAACCGCTCGGTACTGCCGAAGACCTTGAACCCACCGAAGAAGAAATTGCGGCTGCCGTCGAAGCGCTCGGTGAAGATGGTTTCATCGCCATCATCGCCTGCACCTATTCAACCGAATATCATTCCACCGTTGCCGAAAGCGCCCAAGCCCGTGCAGAAGAATTGGGGCTGCGCGTGGAAGCCTTCGACTCAGAAATTGATGTCGAAAAACAAATCAGCGCGATTGAAAATTACACCTCGAGTGGCGCAAGCATCATCATCATCTGTTTGTTTGACCCCGCCAGCGTGCAATCGGCGTTAGAAGAAGCGGCAGAACAGGGGATTCAAATTGTTCAGTACGCCGGACGGCAGCTAGCCGATTTGGGTGGTGTGACCATCAGCGCCGAAGATTCAGACATGGGACGGTTGGCGGGTGAATATGCTGCCCAACTCATTAATGAGGAACTCGGCGGTGAAGCCAATGTTGCCATTCTGGATTACCCGGATGTAGCCAATGTGGTGGTGCGTGCCGAAGCCATCGAAGCAGCCATTACCGAACTCGCGCCGGATGCCACCATTGTCGGCAATTATCTCGGTGGAACAACTGAATTTGGCCTCGCTTCAATGGAATCCGCGCTGGTCGAACACCCCGAAATTAACGTCGTGGTCAGCATCAATGACGCAGGCGCATATGGCGCGATTCAAGCGATGGAAAACGCCGAAATTGAAGATGCGATTGTGGTTGGGATTGACGCGGAAGAACAAGCGGTTGAACTCATCCAATCTGGCGAAAGTTTCTATCGTGGCACTGTTTCCACCGTTCCCGATGAAACGGGTGTAATGACAGTCAACGCGGCGGTCAAACTGCTGGCGGGCAGCGAAATTCCACAAAATATCGCGGTGCCTGTTTCGCTGGTCACAGCGGATTCGGAATAAAAATTTTAACCCCACCTGCCTTTAGCAGGCGTTCAGTTCTCCCCTTCTCCCCATGTGGGAGGAGGGGTTGGGGGATGAGGGGTTCTCAATTCATAACAAAAACTATCTAGGACACAACGCATGGCTGCAACCCTTGCTGACAACCGACAGGATACCCGGCGAAAAATGATGAATTTGCTGGGGGAGCAGGGATTCATTGTTATTTTTATCCTGTGGGCAATTTACCTGACGCTGAACACAGAAAATTTTGCCACCACCAACAATCTGTTTACGGTGCTGCGTCAAGCGGCGGTCATCGGGATTGTGGCGATTGGCGCACATTTCATTATTTTACTGGGTGATATTGACCTGTCCGCCGCCGCCACGCTGACCTTGTGCGGGGTGGCAATGGGCAAATTGATGGTCAATGAAGGGTACGATCCCGTTTTAGCAGGACTCTTGGTGATTGGCATAGGCATGTTCATCGGGCTGATTAACGGCCTCATCATCACCGGGCTTAAAATTAATTCGATTATCACCACGCTTGGCACCTCCAGCGTTTTGGCAGGGTTGGCCTTGCGTGAAACCGGCGGCAAAACCATCACTGGCGATGCAATTGACTCGATTGAATTTCTCTCGCGTAAACGCATTCTGGATGACAATTTGCCTGTCCCCGTCATTATCATGTTTTTTTTGTACCTCGTGGCATTTTTAATTTTGCGGCGCACCACCTTTGGCGCTCACATTTACGCCATTGGCAACAATTCACGGGCGGCATGGTTGTCCGGCATCAATGTCAATCTTGTCAAAATTGCGGCGTATATGCTGGCGGGCGGATTGGCGGCGTTTGGTGGAATCATGCAAGTTGCCCGTCAAGGAACAGCCACAGGCACAATGGGCGGGGATTTTCTCTTCCCGATTTTAACGGCGGTGGTGTTGGGCGGGGCAAGTCTGACCGGCGGACGGGGCAAAATTTTTAACACCCTGATTGCCGCGATTTTCCTGACGACCATCACCAACGGCTTAACCATTCTGGGGGAAGAAACCGAAACCCAGCGCATTGTCTCCGGTATGATTCTGGTGGTGGCGCTGTCCCTCGACAGAGTACGGACGCTACTGCAATGAGCTTCTTGCGGATTGAACACCTCAGCAAAGCGTATATCGGCGTGCAAGCCTTGAAAAATGTGTCTTTTGAGGTGGAAAAAGGCCGTGTTCATGCGCTGGTGGGGGAAAATGGGGCAGGCAAATCCACCCTCATCAAAATTCTCTCCGGCGCGGAACGGGCGGATTCGGGTCATATCTGGCTCAATGAACACCCCTACCGCCCACATACACCCAAAGACGCGCTCAACGCACAGGTTTCCACCATTTACCAGATTTTCAATTTGCTGCCCGACAGAAGCATCATGCACAATATCCTGCTGGGCAAAGAACCCCACAACGGCGGCATTTTGAATATCGGGCAAATGCGGGAGGAAACCCGCAAAATTCTCGTTTCGTTGAATGCCGCCCACCTCAAGCCAGAAACCCCCGTCAATCAATTGAAAGTCGGGGAAAAACAAATTGTTGAAATCGCCAAAGCCCTGCTCAATCAATGCCAGTTGATGATTATGGACGAACCCACGTCCGCTTTGAATCAAACCGAAGTGGAAGCGCTGTTCAAAATTATTCATCTGCTGCGCGAACAGGGCGTGACCATTATTTATGTGTCGCACCGCATGGAAGAAATTTTCCGCCTTGCTGATAGTGTCACTGTTTTGCGGGATGGCACCCACATCAGCACTCATCCGATTAGCACCGTTACCCGCGATTCATTGGTGGAGGATATGATCGGGCGCAAATTAGCGAGTGTTTTCCCGCCAAGAATCCCGCCCCAACCCGATGCACAAGAAGTCATGCGTGTTGAAGGACTGACGGTGCAGCGTGTTTTACGCGAAATCAGTTTTTCCCTCAAAAAAGGCGAAGTGCTGGCGGTAGCGGGACTTTCCGGCAGTGGCAAAACTGAACTTGGCAAAGCACTCTACGGTGATTTGCGACTCAGTGCTGGCAAAATTACGCTCAAAGGGCAGCCCTACCGCCCTTCTCCTGCCCATGCGCTGCGCCGTAAATTGATTTACCTACCCGAAGATCGCAAAGCCGATGGTGTGATTCAAGAACTTCCCATCCGACGGAACATTGCCCTATCCATTTTGCCGCAAATCTCACGGTTGGGTTGGATAAACTTAGCCCAAGAAAAACGCATCGCGCAGCAGCAAATCGACACACTGGAAATCAAAACCCCGCACATGAATCAGGAAGTGTTGAATCTGAGTGGCGGGAATCAACAGAAAGTCGCTTTAGCCAAATGCTTGGCGGTGCATCCCGAAATTTTTATTTTGATGGAAGCGACACAGGGCATTGATGTGGGGGTGAAATTTGAAATTTACCAGTTTATTGCCCAACAGGTCGAACAGGGTCATTCGGTGCTGCTCATTTCCTCCGAATTGAGTGAAATTCTGGGCTTGTCACATCGGGTGCTGGTCATGCACGACGGACGCATTGCCGCTACGCTGACCACTGCGGATACAACACAGGAAGAAATTTTGCGATACGCCCTTGGCGAGGAAAAAACTTAATTTTTATTGGCAGTGGAGAAGTAGCCGTAGTTTGAATATTTGCTACCAAAACATGGATAGCATCGCGTGAATGCCATCCCCACACGTATCATTTGTAGGGACGTGATATATCGCGTCCGTCAATCAGTAATCAACGAAACAGGAGACAAAAACGTTTATGAGCAGTGACAGATACGAACGCAAAGCAGGCCAGCGCATCAAACAATGGGGCATCGAAGGCAATATCAAGCGGCACATTGAAGGCACAGCCGAACATTCCATCATGTATCGTGCTTTGGGAACAGAACCGCAGACCCAGCACCCGTATAACCTCTATTTTGATATTAAAAGTCAGGGCAGCGCCTTACGCCAGACGTTTGAAAATAACCAGAAAGTTGTGCCTGCCATCGCGCAGAAATTGGTCGAAAAAGGCTTTACTGGCATGGTCGGGCAGGGCTTGGGAACATCGCAATTTGTTGCACAAACCGCGTCCGGCGCATTCTGGGATTATGCAGGGTGGAGCGCATGGGATTTAGATTCGCTCGAATATGTGCGTTACCGCCATCCGATTGACTTTAGCAAAACCGTCTTTTTTGCCTATTCGGGCAGCGGCAGCACAGTCGACAGCAATCGCGCCGCCGCCTACGCCAAAGAACAGGGTGCATATCAAGTCGCCTTTACCAGCGTGGCGGGTAGCCCCATCACCCAGAAAGCGGACGATTCCATTGTGTGCGCGGGGGGATTTGATACAGGTGGTTCCGATACTTTCCATTACACCACCCGTTTAAGTGTGTCCATCTGGCTGGCGCTGGAAATTGGCGCACTCACCCGCCCCGATGCCCGTGATTGGGAGGATTTACGCAACCGACTCTTTGAAACCGCCGATAAAATGGACGAAATGTTTGAATGGGTCAGCGAACGGGCGCGGATTCTCTCCACCCGCTATCAGGATATTCGCAGCATTTTGGTCGTGGGCAGCGGCGCGAACGAAGGCACAGCCGAAGAAATCGCCCTCAAATACGATGAAATGTCCCACATTCCCACCAAAGGCATGTGTGCTGGACGGCATTTACACGGCGCATTGGGGTTGACACAACATGATATTTTAACCATCGTGATTGCACCCCTCGAAGACCCTGCTTATTCCGAACTGCGTGATATTGCTCAGGTGACGATGATGCTCAAAGCCCCTTCGATTGGCATTATCAGCGAAGAAGATGAAGCCGTGGCTGAACAGGTGGATGATGTCTTCCGTCTGCCCGAAACCGACCCGAATCTGTTTGCGATTCTCTCAATTTTGCCGGGTCAACTGCTGCCCTATTGGGGTGCGGTTGCACAGGGCAGTATCAATCCCGATACCCAGCGCGCCAATATCGCCCGCCATGCCAAAGTCTGGAATTGGCTTTTCCCGAAGGATACTCATTAATTTTCGGTAGGGGCGGGGACAAGGGCGCTTGTAAGTGTTTGTTCTTGGCGAAAAACTGACGCGCCCGATTCCCGCCCTTCTGACCTTAATTAGGCAAATTTACGATGACACACGATATTTCCGTTGTAGGCCCACTCAATATTGACCTGCTCATCACCGGACAGGGGCCGTCCGCATGGGAGGCGCTGCCAACATGGGATGGGCCGTCCGAGATGGACATGACCGCCGCCGGGTCAGTCGGCTACACAATTCAAAATCTGGCGAAATTGGGCTTGTCGGTGCAGGTCAGTTCGTGCCTCTCCGATGACCCGCTGGGCGCGTTTATTCTGGATGCTTTGCAGCGCGTCGGGGTGAATACGACTCTGGTCAACCTGATTCCCGACACCGTAGGCGGAATCGGCGTGTACATGTTGCTGTTTGGCAGTCGCAAACGCCCCTTGACCTACCGCCTGCCAACTCATCCGATGTGGCCTTTGTCTTTTTCCCCGCAAGAAATCGAAACCCTGTTAGACGCAAAAATCCTCCACAACGGCGGCTATTTGCATTATCAAGCAGGCTGGCACGGGGCAACCTTGGAACTTTATCAAGCCGCCAAACAACGCGGACTCATCACCTCCATGGATTCGCAGTTTCCGCTTTTTGCCATGACTCCCCCGTGGCTACCCGCGTTAGAAGATATTTTGCCCTATGTGGATATTTTATTTTGTGATGAAAATGAAGCGCGTAACCTGACTGCCGAATCAGATTTAACTGCCTGCGCTCAGATTTTGCTAGAGGCAGGCGCAAAACAGGTCATCATCAAACAGGGTGACAAAGGCTCAATCGCTTATTGGGACACGAACTACCATCATCAACCCGCCATATCAGTCGGGGAATTGGTGGACAGCATCGGCGCGGGCGATACCTACGACGCGGGCTTTTTGTATGGCACGCTGCAAAATTGGCCTCTCGAAAAACGGATGTTGTTTGCCAGCATCGCGGCAGGATTCACCGTAACCGGTGTAGGCGGTTCGCAAAAAATGCCCACCTTAGAACAGATTTTGCCTGAACTGAGATCCAGAGAAAAGGCAGTATCTTATTTGCTACATGTTCCACCTTGTTATTATTGCAAACATTTCGATGCAAAAGCCTATGATATAAGCCCTACAAACTATCGCTGCACCGCTTTTCCAGATCAGATTCCTAACATGATTAGAGCAATGGGTTTCGACCATCGTTTCCCATATAGGGGAGATAACGGCATCCAATTTGAAAAATACGAACGTGTTGAAGATTTACCCAAATGGGTTCGTGAATCAAATTATGAACATGGTGATTTGTATGACTTGACGATTTGCGAGATAGAAGGAATGCGATTGGAAGGAGAAACACAACCGCCTATCACAAGGGAGGAGATGCAATTTCAAGAAACGTTTCATCAGATGTTTACCCGTATTGCGAACAAAGTTAAACAACGTTTGATTGCAGAAGGTCATTTACCGGAAGATTCTCATGGCTGACCGTTGGCTTGAAATGGATTTAACATGGTTCGACCCGACTCAACCGCTTGAACCACCCATTGAAACGTTGCTCACCCGAATCGCGCCCCTTTTGGCAGATGTTGAGGGAAACTACGGCATTTTTTTCAACGTAGGCTGGCTGATCGATTTGGTTACGGAATGGACGGGCAATCCCCAACAAACGATTCCCACCCGCAGCCGCCGCACCGCATTATGGGCAGCCCAAACCTATGCCCATTTGCGCGATTTTGTAGCGCTGCTGCGTGACCATGCCCGCCAGCATAACTTTCCTGACTTAAAAATCGGGGTGTTGTTTGTCGAATGGGCGCATGTCGTCTGGCCTCCTGAACTCAAAATTTATGACTTTGAGTCGGACTGGTACTCCCGTCACCCCGAACTGTATGAACCGCCCAAATCTTTTATCGGGATGCCCGATTTACACCCCATCAAACGCCTGCACACCGATACTTACCCCTACGCGGCCTTCCCGGATGGAATCCAAGAAAACACCTATTTTCCTGAATTTTTCGGGGCGCAGTGGGGCAATCTGGCTGAATTTTTGAATCTGGATGCGATTCATTTGCGGGATGGTTTTACTGGCCCGATGATTTACACCCGCAACGGCCCCTTCGGGACAAGCGCCCCGTCCGACCCGCAAATCGTAGTGGCTTTCAGTCAGGCTGTCCGTGATTTATACAAGTTTGTCAAATTGGCGAATCCGCAAAAATTGGTTTTTGGCTATTCCAGCGCAATTAGTCCGGTGGCAGATTGGCGGGTTGGCTGTGTAGATTTTGAGTCGCTGGTTGCTGATGGGTACATTGATGCGTGGGTCGAGCAAACATGGGGCGGCGCATGGCAGGATTGGTGGCATCAACTCTGGAAAGGCTGGACATTCCAGACTGCCAATTTGCTAACTCGCGGCGCGATAATTGCAAAAGCGAATGAGCAGCGCGAAACCCCCTGCCAATTTTATAATCTCATCGAAACATGGGATGGTTGGGAACATTGGGATACGCTGCACCAAGTACCCCATAAATTACGCTGGGCAATGTGGGCATTTTCCCATGCAGGCGTTGTCACCCCTGCTGGAATCAAAGTGCCGGATGGCAGCTATATCTCGTGGATGAACAACGGCGAGATGCAGTTGTTAAGTGAAGCCGATATTCAATTTGTGGCGGAAAATCTCAATCAAGCCCAGACCAGCGCCACGCAGATTGAACAAATTTACGGGGCAGCACTCGTGTATAACCGCCCGATGATGGCGTGGTTAGCCGAAAATCATCCCGATTGGAATGCCAGCGAATGGATTGATGACCAAGCCGCGCTGCTGATGAAATGGGGAGTCCCGATTTTAAGCATCACCCGCACGGAATGGCTGACTGACCACGACTTGCTGATTTTACAAACGGCAGGGCAGCTCTCCCCCGAATTCAAACAAAAACTGCTTACCCGTCAAAAGCCCGTTTTAGCGACAGGCCGCGCCGATTTGCTGGATAACGACCTACAATCTAAACTTGGTATCAGGGCGAGGGGTGAACTTTTGGAAGCGGAATTTTATGTGTCGCATGGCGAAAATACCCCCTCCTATGACCGTCCCTACCTTCCCGACCATGCCAGCATTGAAGTTAGCGAAGGCACGCAGATTCACTACCAGACTCATCACACGCCACTCGTCACACAAAATAAAAATTGGCTGTACTGGCAGCCAAACGATTGGTCAGAACCATTTAACCCGTTCGTACCGAAATATCAATTGGGCAGCACCTATCCGCACTTTTTAGTTGCGCGGCTGATTCATGAGCTATCCCGCCAGCACCACTTGAGCTACGTTGAAAATATCGAACGCCCACAGCCCATCGCCTTTCATCTGTGGAAAAGCGCGGGCAAGGTGCATGTTTTGTTGGGGAACTTAGAAACGGGCGAATTTGGCGATTCGCGCACCACGCGCACAGCAAAAGTGTGGTTCAGCCGTTCTCAACTAGGGCTAACAGAAAAATCATATGCCTTAGGGCGAATAGACGCGGCGGAAGAAAAAATCGTTCCCATCGTGATGGATGAATACTGGCTCGCCTTTGACATCACCCTTCCGCCCGAACAAAGTGCAGTCTATGTGCTGGATTAAATCGGCGGGTTGTCCATCAAATGCAGCGACGCATGGCGAAAATAAGCAATCGCCGCTTCCCGTGCCGCAAAATAGCTGAATCCGCCCAACGCACACGCCCACAGCGGAATCCCGGCCATCGGCAGCATCGTCACCCCGCCAATCAGCGAAGGCACAATCACATCCATCCCGCCGGGGGGTGTCGAAATGCCATAGGCGACCATCACAAACACGGCCCGCGCCATCAGGATAAACCCAACCCCGGCCAGTGAAATGCTAAAAGCACGGCGGTCATCATATTTCAGACCCAAAAACGCGCCCATCGCCACTGCCAGCGCATAATCCTGATGCCGTTCCCATGTCAGCAAAAACAGGGCGGGGATGAAAAATGCAAGGCAAATTCCGAGTCGGCTGTCGTCCACATCATTCAGCGACACCACGAACACCGCCAGCATCGCTAGGGCATTTTGCAGCACTTCAAAGGTAATCATCGTCGGGCGGTAGGGGTTTAAAATGGAGGAAACGCGCATCCATAAAATGCTGGAACGGTCTTTCGGGATGAGCATAATCAAATCCCAGCGCCCTTCCAACCGTTCCCGCGCCACGGCATAGGCAGAAAGCCCCGCCGCCACACAGAGCGACCCGAAAATCACCACCACCGCCGCCGCCAGAAAGACAATCGCCGTCAGGGTAAAGGCCACCGTAAAGCCATCCTTGCCGAACAGCAGCGCCGCCAATGCAAACATCAGCGGCAGCAAAATGGTTAGTGCGGGGCCATATTCGGCAAAACGCTCGGTCAACAGTTCGGCATACTGGGCAATCGGATTGTTGTAGGCGTAGTGACTCCAGCGACGATACAAGGGGTGACGATGAAAGCGATTGCGCCCAATATCAATCTGAGACAGCATTTGATGGGTTATCAGGGTGTCTCGCCCTGCATAAAACCAGTTCATCGGGTCAACCATCGCGCACCACCTACAACACTTTGTTTCATTATAAGAAAATTTCGGGCAATTCTGCCAAAGTTAGCATACAACTATGAAAAACTTATGAATGCTTGCGTAAGCTAGCCCGATTCATTCGACAAAATTGGTTAAATTCACAATAATGAGAACATTTACCGCCTTCGAGTTTGGCGGGCTGGTTGGCAAAATCACCGTCCCGTGCTGCGAGGACATGCTGATGAATTTTCTGGCGGGCAAGCTCGACTTCCTCTGCGTCAAAGGCAACGGTTTCTCTGGCCTTGTTCTGGTGGATGCTCCAGAACAACCCGCCACTCACTTTTTCATCCATGCCATGCCGTTGCAGGTGTTGTTCCATCGCCAGCAAGTAGAGCATCATCTGGAAATTTCGTCCTTCGCGCATGTCTTTGGTTTCCGGCGTTCTGCCGCTTTTATAATCCATCACAATCAAACCATTGTCGCTGCGGTCAATGCGGTCAATGTACCCGCGTGCGCGGAGGATTCCGGCGACCCCTTCAATTTTGACCGTCGGTTCGCCTTCCGCCCCGAATGGCAGTTCTTGGGCAAAAGTCTGCCGATTCGTCCCCAAGTTTTCTAATGGACTGAGGGGTGAAAAGTCAGTTTTGACAACCCGTTCCAATTTCTCCAGCAGGGTTTGTTTTTCCTGTTCCCAGAGTCGGGTTTCTTGAAAGCCAAATTCCTGCGGGGCAGATTGAAACACCTCACCCGCCACTTGATGCAGTGTTGCCAGCGCCAGCGTCTGATTTTCTGCCGTAATCAGCGCATTTTCCAAACGGCGATAGGTTTCTTCCAAAATTTTATGATTCAACGACCCCAACTGCATCACATCCATGCCTTCTTCCGGCTCTTGATAGGGGTCAAGTTTGAGCAAGCGTTTGCTAAAAAAGCGGAAACGACACTGCCCCAATTCATTCATCTGGGTAGCGCTCCATGTGCGCTCGGTCAGCATTTTGGCCGCGATTGCAATGAAATACGGGTCACTGAGTTTGCCGGTATAGTGGTCAAAAGGACTCCGTGAGGATTCGCGGTCAGATTCGATTTTTCGCCCACGCAGAACATTTTGCCAGAGGGGGTCATTATCCAGTCCGCGCACCATCGCCCAGGTGTCCGCCGTGATTTTTTCCGGCGTTTGGCGCAGCGCCCCGCCTAAACTCACCAGCATTTCACGCGGATTCGCAGATTCGGTAGGGGCATGAACTTCCCCTAATCGGGTGCGGCTGAGGGGCGGATTTTGCAAAATATCCAACACAGATTTCCAGAAAATCGATTCAGGCCACGCATTGCCTTTTTCATCCAAAGCGGGACGGCTAAGGGTGAGGGTTTCTTTTGCCAGCGAACACATCTGGTAGAACAAGCCGCTGTCCACCGCCCGTTCTTCGGCGGTTTGCACATCCAATTGATGCACACGGCTCATGAAATGCCGTTCACGGTTGCTATAGAGGGGGTCTTCTTGCTGCTGCGCGGGGAAAATCCCTTCTGAAAGCCCCACAATATATACATGGCGATGGGACAAGCCGCGTGCCTCAAAAACGGTTGTCACCAGCACCCGCCCCACCCGCGAATGAAGGTCGTTTTCCATGCGCCGATTTTGCAGCACCAATTCTAAATCGGCACGAAACACACTCCATGGAATGGGCAGCATCTGGCCTTGGTGGGCGGTTTCTGCCAGCAAATCATATGCACTGAGGATTTCCTGCATGGCGTTACGGAGCGCGTGCATGGCGTGTAAATCGCGCACCATAACTGCCCCGTCTCCCTGCCCACGAATCTGGTTGTAGACAGAAAAATTTCCCTCCCCATGCACAGGCTGGAGGATTGGCTCTTCTTCTTTTTCCAACTGGGGGTCTGTGCCAAGCAACTGTTGAATCCAGCGCACATAGGCACGCGGAGTTGCCGATTCGGGGGGAGTAATCGCCACAAAAAATGCTTCAACGCTGGTTTTTAATCCCGCCGGAATCGCATACATAGAGTCGTTGTCCTCATTATGCAGGACACCCGCTTCAAGCCCCTTCAGCCAATTCATTCGCCCCTGTACAATCGGTTTTTCAAGGCTGATGCGTTCCAAATCATTGACCTGTTCGGTGGTCAGGTGTGGCACATGCAGATAGGGGTTCCGCAAAATATCCATCAGTTGGCGGCGCGGAAAATCAAAATCATGCACATCCAGCAATTGCAAAATCGCCGCAATGACCGGATTTTGCAGCACACTGTCCGCTTGGCGCACAATCACGGGTAATCCATAAGCCAGCGCCGCCCCGCGTAGGGCATCGGCATAGGTCGTGGCATCGCGCATCACCACCAGAATTTCATCGGGGCGCACGCCCGCCAGCAACCGTTTTTTAATATCCCGCATCACAGCCCGCGCTTCCATCTTGGGGTTGGGCGACTCGATGCAGTGTAACACCTCCCCGCCGGACATTTTTTCGGGTTTGGGGGAAAAAAGTTGGCTTTCTAAATGGCGCAGTTCAATTGGCTTGGGGGACAAACGCGGTTGTACTGATTGACTATCCCATTTAAAGCCTTTTTCAATCAAGCGATTCAAGGTCTGGTCAAAGGTACGGTGTGCGCCATCCTTACGATGTTCCTCATAGGTCAGCGTTAAAATGCTTTGCGGAATAATGTTCACCAGCGAAGCTAAGAGTTGCGCTTGCAAGGGCGTAAAACTGTCGTATCCATCCACCACCAGCAGGCCAACATCCCGTACTTTTTCAATCAGAGGCACATTGGTTCGTAGATGATCCACCGCCAACCACCCCGCCCCGTCACGGTCTACCAGATCATGAGTCTGTAAAAAAAGTTGATATTCCCGATAAATCCGCGCTAAATCTTTATCTTTGGGCGTGCTGGCAAAGGTTTCAAAGTCCTCAATTTTGACCACCCCTTGTTTGAGTTCTTTGATGAGCTTATCCACCAGTTTGATAAACCCCGCCTTGCTTGCGATTTGATGGTAATACGTTAATGCCCCTTCGCGCAGCAACCGATGAATAATCTCATTCAAAATGCGGTCTGTGGCGGCCTGATACAGCGTCCGTTGGGGGTCGCCCGCGATGTCCAGCAGCAAATCGTACAATTCATAAAAATTGAAAAACCGCACGTTAAAAATCGCTTCCGTCTCTTGCATCAGATGGTCACGGAAGGCATCAATTTGTAGGCGGGTGGGCAGCAGTACCCACACTTCCTGCCCAAAATCCTGAATATTCAAAATTTCATGCAGAACGGTGGTGGTTTTTCCCGAAGCTGCCGCCCCCGTTAAAATCGTTACAGGCATGATGCACTATTCCTCATCATAATCGAAGTAGGATTTGCCGCTTTCGTTCATCCGCCATGCTTCCCAGTAGTAATTTTCCAATTCTTCCATCAGCGATTCCCATGGGCGGGAACTGGCATATTCCAGCGCCCGTTCGCTCATTTTTTGGCGATGTTCCGGGTTGGCACGAATTTTTTCGACTTTTCGGGCAAAATCGCCGGGATCCTCTTGGCAGATATAGCCATTCATTCCGTCTAGCACCAGATCCACCACCCCACCCGCGTTCGGGACAAGCACAGGCAAACCGGACGACATGGCTTCCATAACCACCTGTCCAAAAGTTTCATTGGTTCCGGTGAACGCGAACAAATCCGAACTGGCGTAAGCATCGGCAAGATCATCGCCAAATAAATAGCCCATAAAATGCGCGGTGGGGCCAAACATTTTTTCCAGATTTTCACGTTCTGCCCCATCTCCCACGATGGTAAGCGCAACCCCCGGCATTTTGGCGACATCGCGCAGCAAATCGACCCGCTTTTCGGGCGCAAGCCGTCCCACGTACAGCACCAATAAACTATCGTCAGGTCGTCCGGCCAGCAGACGTTTTCGCATGTCCTCTGAACGGCGGTGCATCCCAAAACGCTGATGGTCAGACCCGCGCCCCCACAAGCGTAAACGGCGGAATCCCCATGTTTTCAACTGGCGAATCACGCTGTGAGTCGGGGCAAGCGTCAGATGAGCGCGGTTGTGCATCACCCGCAGCACATCCCGCACCGGATTAGAAAACAGATAATAGCCATATTTTTCCGCATAACCGGGCAAATCAGTTTGATAATTGGCGATAATTGGCAGACGGCGACTGCTCCCGAATAAAACCCCCGCCACCGACAGCACCGCCGGACTGAACAAATGAATCATGTCCGGCTGAAAATCATCCAGATAGGACGACACCAGAAAACTCGGAAAAGCCATTTTGGTTTCTGGCGCAAACGGCAACCCCAACGCAGGCACGCTAATCACCTGACTCGACCCCAGAAAATGCGGGGTATTGCTGTCGTTGTCCGGCGCAAAAATCAACACATCCCGTCCGGTATTTTGCAAATGACGGGCAACCATGACAGCCGTTTTAGACACCCCATCCACTTTGGGTAAAAACGACTCCGCAAACAGCGCCACCCGTTTAATCGGCGCAACGTCTACTTCCGGGCGAATCATCCCCACCTGAAATTCATCGCCGGGGCGAATCCCTTTTTCCAAAAATTCATGAGTTGGATTGCGCCGTCTAAGTTTTCCGAGCATGGTTTTCCCTCTACATCCTATCAACATTCATTATAACAGGGAGTAGCACGATGAGGGCGGGTTACGGGCGCACGAGTTTGTCAGGGAATATACAGCGCCCTTAGAACACTGCCCTACCCCGTAGAATCATGCTTTGCGAATTTCAGCAGGTCGTGATAATGTTGGCAGAATGCGACGTATTTTTCGCTTTTTCTACGCAACACCCGCCGGATGGTTGTTTCTGCTGATGATTATTGCGGTGGTGGGGGTGTTTATTTTTTTTCAGCGCGGGGAACAGGCTTCCCAATCGCGCACAGTGGCAACCACGCCATTCCCGACGGTGGATTTTTCCATCAAAATCACCCCCGCTGCACCCTATGCCATCCTGAATCCCAATTCCACCAACGCCCTTTTGAACAACAATCCCTTGTCCAATCCGAATA
This sequence comes from uncultured Anaerolineae bacterium, assembly GCA_964639245.1. Taxonomy (GTDB): domain Bacteria; phylum Chloroflexota; class Anaerolineae; order Aggregatilineales; family J027; genus SB15. The sequence goes on along the minus strand of CAZXCU010000001.1, from coordinate 723,562 downwards.
GTTTGCCTGTCACCGCGCCGAATATCCCGCCCATGGGGGTCTATTTGCCCGGTCTTTCGACTGAACAGGTGGTGCTAGAATTTGAAGCGCTGCCGATCCCCGAAAATGCCGAAAATGCCAATGTTAATTCAGATGCGGCGGGGTCTGCCGCCCTGCTGGAATATGCCGGGGATGACTGCGCTCCGGTGGGGCTGCCCGTGAGTGGCATTTTGACCCAGCGCTACCATGCCTATCACAATGCGATTGATATTGGGGTGCCACTCGGTACGCCGATTAATGCGACACACAGTGGCGAAGTCATTTTTGCAGGGTGGAGTACCGTCGGTTATGGCTATCTGGTTATTCTACAAAATGGGCGCTTCATTACCTATTACGCACATATGACCAATTTTAACGTCCAAGCGGGCGATAAAGTCGGGGCGGGGAGTGTGTTGGGGTGGAGTGGCAGCACCGGCAACAGTTCCGGGCCACATTTGCATTATGAAACCCGCTTGGATGATGTCGCGCTTGACCCGTTGACCTTTGAACAGCGCGGCTATCCGGGATGTTAAGGACGGTTATCCGGGATTGGTTTTCTGTCATCGGTAAGATGACCACACTATTTTTCTTCCCGCGCACGACCCATTGCCCCCCGCTTTCAACCGACCCTCTTTAGTTAAAATCTGGCTAAAAGTTGGTGAAAAATCACCCGATTCGCCGCAATTAGCCTTTACAAGTGGGCGAATTTAGGGAAAGATAAAACTTACCAAGTGTAAAATGAGAACAGACCATGCTGAAAAAGCGTTTCCTCAAAACCAAATGCAAAGTCGAATTCACCGTCCCGGAAACCATCGCGGCTGAAGCCAACACCGTTCATCTGGTGGGTGATTTCAACAACTGGAGCGAAACCGCCACCCCGATGGAAAAAGCCAAAAAAACTTTCAAAACCACGCTTGACCTTGAACTGAACAAGGACTATCAATTCCGCTATCTGATCAACAGTCAGGAATGGCACAACGATTGGCACGCCGACAAATATGTGCCAAACCCCTTTAGCGGCGACAACTCGGTGGTCTCGACCCATCCGACGGAATAACCCGAAAAATCTGTGAAAACCATCAAAAGCGGTAGTGGACAAGTTCCTCTGCCGCTTTTTTGTGGCACAATAAAAGTGATAGGCCAATGAGGACAGCCACATGATACGTTTTGGGCGCGAGATTACCAGCAAACCGGAGATGAGCAGTCGTCGTGAATGGCTTGTGACCAATGGCATCGGCGGGTATGCGATGGGAACCGTGAATTTAACCCGCAGTCGCACCTACCATGCCTTTCTGAACGCAGCCACCCAACCCCCCACCAAACGTGTCACTCTGCTGGCGGCGCTGGATATTTGGCTGGATCTGGCGGGTTACAGCATCCCCTTTGTGACCCATGAATGGGCTACCGGGGTGCTTTTCCCGGATGGCTACAATCACCTTGAAAGTTTCTATCTGGATGGCTTGCTACCTGTGTGGGAATGGGTCTATCGAGATGCCAAATTTACCCAGCATGTGTGGATGCCACAGGGCAAAAATACCACCTATATCACCTACACCTATACACGCGGACAGCGCCCTGTCAAATTAACCATCAAGCCGCTTGTCACCTACCGCAATCATCATCACACCGCCAAAGGGGGAAGCCAGGTTCATGTCACCCCGATTCAATGGAGTGGCGGCAAGGGCATGGATATTTTGCCCATATCAAATTTGAGTTCCCGCATTACCGAAGCCGAAAACGCACCGGTTCCCTTTAAAATTTTGACCAATGCCGATTCCTTTACCCCCAAAGGCGATTGGTGGTGGAAATTCCATCTCGCCACCGAAAAATATCGCGGGCAAGAGGAGATTGAAGATTTATACCAAGCCGGAGTCATTGAACACAGTTTTCAGCCCGGCGATACGCTGTGTTTGATTGCTACCCTCGAAAGCGACGAACCCGAAGATTGGGCAGCCAGTTTATATACCGAAAAACAGCGTCAAACCCAACTCCGCCAGCCCTTTGACGACGCACCCAATTGGATTCAGCAGTTAGGACTCGCGGCTGATCAATTCATTGTTGACCGCAAAAATGAAGAAGAATCGGGCAAAACCATCCTCGCGGGGTATCCATGGTTCACCGATTGGGGGCGTGATACGATGATCGCGTTGCCCGGTTTAATGCTGGCGACCCACCGTTATCATGAAGCCGCCCAAACCCTGCTGACCTTCTCACGCTATGTGGATATGGGGATGTTGCCTAACCGTTTTCCCGATACTGATATTGCGCCGGAATATAACACAGCGGATGCAACCCTATGGTATTTCGTCGCTATTTATGAATATTTGCAAGTCCAACCCCATGACCTTGAACTGGCGCGGGAACTTTTCCCCATTTTGCAGCATATCATCGAATGGCATAAACGCGGTACACGCTATCATATTGGCGAGGATAAACTTGACCATTTGCTCAAGCAGGGCGAACCCAATATCCAACTCACATGGATGGATGTCAAAGTCGAAAATTGGGTGGTCACGCCACGACACGGCAAAGCAGTAGAAATTAATGCTTTGTGGCACAACGCCCTACGGATTATGGGCTGGTTGAGCAAATTTTTGGGTCAAGACCCTGCCCATTTCCTCAGCCAAGCCGACCTTGTGAAAAGTTCTTTTTGTGAGAAATTCTGGTATGCAGACGGCGGCTATTTATATGATGTGGTGGACACCCCCACGGGCAACGACTCCACCCTGCGCCCCAACCAGCTTTTTGCCATCAGCCTGCCTTTTCCACTGGTCGAAGGCGAACGGGCAAAAAGTGTGATTCAAGTCTGTGCGGAAAATTTACTCGGTTCCTATGGGTTGCGGAGTCTCTCGCCTGACCATGCCGATTACAAAGGCACTTATGGCGGAGATGTCAAAAAACGTGATGCCGCTTATCACCAAGGCACCATGTGGGGTTGGCTGATTGGCGCGTTTGTGATGGCGCACTGGCGCACCTATCATGATGTCAGCCAAGCGATGAGTTATCTCCGTCCCTTTGCTGACCAACTTTTTGACGAAGGGCTTGGCTCGATTGGCGAAATTTTCGATGGCAGCGCCCCGCACAATCCGCGTGGTTGTCCTTTTCAGGCGTGGAGCGTGGCAGAAGTATTGCGCTGCTACCGCGAATTGGAAAAAAGAGGATAAGCGCCGGGCAGTTTTAGCTGCCCCATCTTAACGACTGGCAGGTTCATTCATGACTTGCTGCCAATCAATTCCCTGCATCAAACCGGGTTTAAGCGTTTCAAGATACTGAACCGCATCCTCAAGGTTTGTCCATGTATCACTGGTATTTTTATTGCTGGAGAAAAGTTTCCAGAGGCGGAGAATCGGATTGATAGCATCATTTCGGCTGATACTGGTTGCCCCTCCAAACTTCGGATGTTGGGTGAACTGGCTCAATTTGCGGATGATGTGCGCTTGGATGATATAGCCCTTTCTTAAATCAGACAAAAAATAGAGGGGTTGCTCCGCTTCATCCAACAGACCCTGAATATCTTGAATATATTGCAGCGCTTGTTTTTCATCAGGAAAAGCGTGCCACTCAATAAAAACAAGATTTTTGTTAAGTAATTGTATTTGATATACCATGGAATATCCTGCCCTTCATGAGCAAACTCGTTCAATTATTATAGGGTAGGAATATAAAAATAGATTGAACAGAGAGAAAATTAAGATATTTTTCAGTTTTTGCAGAATTCATCCTCCTTTGAAGTTAATTGAATAAACCCCTTAAAAATGCTACATTTCAAATATGGATATTCAGCTTTACCTTGTCGTTGTCATCATCGTGACTATTTTCTGTATCTTTGCAGTCGTCCTATACACCTCCATGCTGGCGAATCAGAATATTAAAGAAACTTTACTCGACCTCTGGCACACCTTTTTTGGGTCGGGCAGACCACCGAATCCTTAAAATTTGCTAAATTTCCCCCTTTGTAATAGAGCTAGCTTACAGACATTTCCCCCTTGCTGATTGCAGAGCAGCGCGGATGCTGTAATAATACCAGCAGGTGTTTTGTGCAAATCTACCAAATTTGATTGGGACAATTTTATGGCGAAAAACACAATCACGACGATGAGGAATGGGCGCACCGCGACTCATGACCGCCCATCCGACTCTCTTTCCCGCGAAACGCTGCTGGAAATGTACTGGAAAATGACCCTCAGCCGCCGCGTGGATGAACGCGCATGGATGATTCATCGGCAAGGCAAAATTCCCTTTCACATTTCTGCCATCGGGCAAGAAGCGATTCAAATTGGCGCGGCCTATGCCATCAATATCGGTGTAGATTACCTCGTGCCATACTATCGGGATTTAGCGCTTGTTATGTGCGCGGGGGTAACTGCCGAAGATTTCATGATTAGCCTGTATGGAAAAGAAGGGGAAATTTCTTCCAAAGCCCGCCAGATGCCCAGTCATTTTGGCGCAAAACAATTTCATGTGGTGTCCACCGGTTCGCCCGTTGCCACCCAAGTCCCACACGCGGCGGGGTTGGCCTTTGCCATTAAATATCGGCTTGAACAAGGGTTGCAAGACCCGCAGGATGCCAGCCAACCGCGTCTTGCCCTCACCTGCTTGGGCGAAGGTTCCACCAGTCAGGGCGAATGGCACGAGGCAATGAACTGGGCAGGCATTCATAAATTGCCCTTCATATGTATTATTCAAAATAATCATTATGCGATTTCAGTTCCCATCGAAAAACAAATGGCGGTGGCAAATGTCGCAGACCGCGCCAATGGATATGGGGTAGAAGGCATCATTGTGGATGGGAACGACACCTTAGCCTGTTACGATGTGATGCACTATGCAGTAAAAAAAGCCTATCGGGGGGAAGGTGCAACCCTGATTGAAGCCAAAACATACCGTATGACCCCACACAGTTCCGATGACGACGACAGAACCTACCGTGACCGTAAAGAAGTCGATGCGTGGCGCGACAAAGACCCGCTTTTGCGCCTTGCAACTGAACTCACCCAACATGGCTATTTAACCAACGATATGATTGAAGAGTATGACAAACGCGCCCGTCAGATGGTGGATGAAGCCCAGCGTGCCGCCGAAGAACGTCCCTATCCCCCCGGCGAAGCGGCGCTAGCCCCTGTGTATGCGGAGTGATAAGCCAGATGCCTGAAATGAATTTGTTAGAAGCCATCCGTCAGGGCATGGATGAAGAAATGGCGCGAGACCCGCGGGTGTTCATCACGGGGGAAGATGTTGGACAGCGCGGCGGAGTTTTCCGTGTGACACAGGGTTTATACGAAAAATACGGCGAGAGTCGTGTCGTGGACAGCCCACTTGCCGAACTTTCGATTGTGGGGATTGGCATTGGCGCGGCGCTGGCGGATTTACGCCCCATTTGCGAAATCCAATTTGCCGATTTTATTCATCCTGCGATGAATCAAATCATGAACGAAGCGGCACGCATGTACTATCGCTCCGGTGGCACATGGCAGGTTCCGATGGTCATTCGCGCTCCCTATGGCGGGGGGGTGGGCGGGGCATTGTATCACAGCCAGAGTGTGGAAGCGCTGTTTGCCCATGTTCCCGGTCTCAAAGTTGTCATTCCCTCTACGCCCTACGATGCGAAAGGTTTGATTAAAAGTGCCGTTCGTGACCCCAATCCGGTTTTGTTTTTTGAAACCAAAAAAGGCTACCGTCTTATCAAAGGTCAAGTTCCCGAAGAAGACTATACCGTTCCTATCGGAGAAGCGCGGATTGCCCGTGAAGGCAGCGATGTCACCGTGTATGCTTATGGGATGATGTGCCATTATGCGGTGCAAGCCGCCGAACGGGTCGCCCAGACAGATGGCATTGAAGCCGAAGTGGTCGATTTGCGAACGTTGCTGCCTGTGGATAAAAATACCATTTTGCGGACTTTTAAGAAAACGGGTAAAGCGCTGGTCGTCCACGAAGATAATCTGACAATGGGCTACGGGGCGGAAATTGCCGCGATTCTGGCAAGCGATGGTTTTGAATACATGGACGCGCCGATTATGCGCCTGTGCGGGCCGGATGTTCCCGCCGTGCCTTTTAGCCATCCCATGCAAGAATTTTTCATGGTCAACCCGACCAAAATCGCCCATGCAATCCGCGAATTAGCCGCTTATTAGGAGGGTAGATGGCAACCAAAGTAGTCATGCCCCAGTTGGGCGAATCGGTGGTCGAAGGCACAGTCAGCAAGTGGCTCAAAGATGTCGGTGACAAGGTAGCCGAATATGAAGCCCTGCTGGAAGTCTCCACCGACAAAGTAGACAGTGAGATTCCCGCACCGGCGGCGGGAACGATTCTCGAAATTTATGTAGAAGCGGGGTCAACCGTCGATGCAGGCACACTCTTATGTCTCATCGGGCAACCCGGCGAAAAAACAGCGGATGCTCCCCATCACGGCAACGGAAAATCGGAAATTCATCCGGCAGAAATCTCCCGCGAAGAAAAACAATCCACCCGTTTAAGTCCGGTGGTTGCCCGCATGGTTAGCGAACACAACGTTGATCTTCAAAAAATTCAAGGCACAGGTCAGGGCGGGCGGGTTACGAAAAAAGATGTGGAACAGTATTTAGAAAATCAACCGCAAGACTCTGACTTGCCGCCCTGGGAACGTCCGGGGTCGGGCGATTTGTTCAAACCGACGGATGGCGGGTTCGAAGACGAACCAATGCCTGCTCCCCGCGCCGTACAACCTCCTGCCCCGGTTGTTTCCACACCACCCCGCGCTATTCCGGTTGAACCGATTCCGCAGGGTGTCCCGGGCGAACTTATGCAGCTTTCTACCATGCGCCGTGCCATTGCTGATCATATGGTACAATCCAAATTGCACACCGCACCGCATGTGACCACCGTTTTTGAAGCCGATTTGACCGCCGTGCTTGCCCATCTCAACACCCACAAATCGCAACTTGGTAAGCAAGGCATCAATTTAACCCTCACCGCCTATTTTGTCTCGGCGATTGTGTCGGCCTGCCAAGTCTATCCCATCATCAACAGCCAGTGGACGGACGATGGCATTTACCTGCATCATCAAGTGCATGTGGGAATGGCGGTTGCGCTGGACAACGGTTTGATTGTCCCTGTTATCAAAAATGCGGAGCGTTTAAATCTGGTCGGGCTTGCTGCACAGGTGAATGACTTGGCGCAGCGTGCGCGGAACAAACAGCTTTCCGCCGATGACATCAAAGGCGGCACGATTACCTTGACCAATCACGGTGTGTCCGGCGGCATTTTTGCGACCCCGATTATCAATCAACCGCAAAGTGCGATTGTTGGCGTAGGCATGATGGAAAAACGGGTCAAAGTGATTAATGATGCCATTGCCATCCGTCCCTGCTGTTATATCAGCCTCACCTTTGACCATCGGGTCGCAGACGGGGCAACCGCCGACGGATTCATGATGACGATGAAAAATTCCCTTGAAAACTGGCCTGAGCGCTAGGTTTTACTCAAGTCCAAACGTTGAACAGGGGGCCACCGACAAGCCCCCTGTTCAATTTTAAAAGATAGCATCATTTTTGCCTGCCAGTTGACGGAGGAGTTCGGTTTGTCCAATATGATAGGTTTCGTGCCAGTACAGCCCCAGCAGTCCTTGACCCAAGGTGCGCCCGTTGTCCGTCACGACTTTTTCGATGTCCTCCAGCGCCAACTGACGAATCCCTTCCCCAACTTGCGTAGAAGAACGGTCAAGATAATCCATTAACGCCTCAAAACGAAGTGCCTGTGAATCCTCCGTAATCGGATCTGCACCCGTTTTATAGCGTTCCTCTGTCCACAGGGGAGGCAAATTGACCAGCGCCAACACACGATTGCGATTTTCAACAATGTGTCCGACAACCCAATTTAAGCAGTTCCCACGAAACGGCAATTGCAGAAGGCTTTCCTCGTGGGTTAGCCCGTCGATCTGCTGATGCAGCACCCATGTATTTCGCTCAAAACCGCCCGCCAATAATTCAGGATGTATCATAAACATGACTTTCTTCTATTTTAACCTTATTATATAGAACTTTTGTTCAAGGTCAAAATAGCAGCAGTCAACTGCTATGCCGTTTCATCAAACGCGGGATGATATTTCACGATGCCCGTCACGCCTTCCCATGCGCCTGATTTAAGTTCGCAGGCCATGAACGCATCTTGCGGTACATCGTACATACATTTCAAGCCAAATTCGCTGGACGCTCTGAAGCCAAACCGCCCGTAATATTTCGGGTTGCCGAGTACCACCAGCGCATATTCTTTTTCTTTGCGGCAAAATTCAAATCCCTGCCAGATGAGCGCCTCGCCAATGCCGATATTTTGATGTTCCGGCAGTACCCCGATTGGCCCCAAGCCCATCGCCTGCGCAGTGTTGCCATCGGGCATTGCAATCGTCACCGGATAAAACAGGACATGCCCCACCACAATGCCATCCCGCAGCGCCACCAACGAGAGTCGCGGGTTAAAGGCTTCTGTCTGGCGCAGTTTTTCCACCAGCACCGCTTCATCGTCCCGTTCAAATGCCAGCGCATGAACGGCATAAACAGCTTCAAACATCGGCGGTTGTTCAGGCCGTACCAGCACGATCGGCCCATCAGTCTGGGTTGGTGTATCCAATCAAATTTCCTTTCACCAGTTATAATAGAAGTATAAGCCTTGTTGAATACGAAAGCAGAACCAATGTATACCTCATTCAGCATCCAGAATTTTCGGGGGTTTGAACACCTTGAACTCAAGGATTTAGCCCGTGTAAATTTAATCGCAGGGAAAAACAACACAGGCAAAACCAGCATTTTGGAGGCTTTATTTATTCACTCAGGAAACTTCTCTCAAGAGGCTTTATTGCGTGTTGAAGAAATATCAGAACATACTGATGCGATTTTTAGATATGTACGTCCTCGACAACTACCGCAGTGGAATGTTCTTTTTAATGACTTAGATGTTTCTAAGAATATAAGATTTTTAAGTAATAACAAGAATAAATCTAACTCAAACACAGAAACACAATTACAGATGATATATTTTGATGCAGAACTGTACGAGAAAGAACAGGATAACTTAGGCTTGATACCAACAAGTTTCGATACATCTTTTCAAGGCAAGCAAGTGCTTAAAGTAACTTATCAAACACGTCCATACCACGTTTTCCAACAAGAAGGCCGTGTGGTACTTGATAAGTTTTTACCTAAACCTGTAGTGGATATGTTTTTCATCAAAGCTAGGAAAAAAATTTCTGAAGAAGAGAATGCTGGTAAATTTAGTAATTTAAAGATAAAAAGACGCGATCAATTAGTTATAGATACTCTAAGGCTAATTGAACCAAGACTAAACGAACTTCTTCTTTTATCATATAGTGGTTTCCCCATAATATATACTGAAATTGGATTAAATGAACCAATCCCTCTTCTCTCTTTAGGAGAAGGGGTTGACCGCATAGCGAGTTTCATTTTAGCTATTGGTAATGCTAATGGTGGTGTGGTTCTGATTGATGAGATTGAAAACGGCTTGCATTATTCTGTATTACCCGATGTATGGCGGGCAATTGGCAAAGCTGCGCGTGAGTTCAATGTCCAAATTTTTGCTACCACCCACAGTTTAGAGTGCATCAACGCTGCCAAAGAAGCGTTTTATGAGAATAACAATGATGATTTCCGCTATCATCGTTTGGATAGAAAAAAATCGGGGGAAATACAGGCTGTTACCTATGATCCCGAAACATTGGAATCGTCGCTTGAATCCAACCTCGAGGTGCGGTAATGGCACAGGCAATTGAGAAGCCGTGCATGTTGCTAGTTGAAGGAAAGGACGAAGTAAATTTTTTCGACGAATTTCTCAAGCACATAGGAATAAATACTATCCAACTCAGGGAGGTGGGAAAATATTCTTTTCGTCAAAAAATAAAAGATTTGATGAGTCAGTCTGGTTTTAGCGAAATTAAAAGTATTGGGATTATCCGAGATGCAGATGAGAGCGCGGAAAGTGCCTTCACAAGCATTTGTGATTCCCTACAAGAATTTGATTGGCCCGTTCCTCAGAAAATCCTTGAGCCAACACCTAAAACCAATGAAAAGCCAAAGATACTTATCATGATTATGCCGCCTGATAACGAAGGTACAGGGCGGATGCTCGAAGATTTGTGCTTAGCATCCGTCGAAAAAAACGTCGCTGAATGTATCAATCAATATTTCGAGTGCTTAAAAAACGTAGGAATCGAACATCGAGAAGTTGTTCTGCCAAAAGCAAAAATCCATGCGTTCTTAGCATCTCGCCCTGAGCCTGATAAACCCAGTGTGGGTGTAGCAAGTCAGGCAGGTTATTGGAATTTTGATTCGCCTGTTTTTGATAAAGTAAAAAACTTTCTTAAACAAGTTGCCGAAATCGACTAAATGCTGCATCCGACAAGTAAATACGGATTAAATTCCGTAGGGGCGGGGACAAGGGGCATTGCATCGGAGATTTTGTTCCCGAAAATAGGCCGACATGCCCCGATTCCCGCCCTCTGAAAGCATTTACCGGATGAAGCATTAAACATCCTCAAATGTCACCTTTTCATACACATCCGCCAGCAAAAGTTGGCATCCAATCGAAGGCAGCGCGATAGAGTCCTCTAGGCGAGTTGTCTCCGAGAGCAACCATTGATCTTTTTCCTGCCGCCGATAATGTTCAATGCGCGGGCTGTCCTGCGAAATCAAGAGATATTCTTGCAACGAATCCAGCGTGCGGTAATGTTGAAACTTTTTGCCTCGATCATAATTTTCAGACGACGGCGACAGCACTTCAATTAGCAGCATTGGATTCAACAGCGTATCTTGGTGAGAATCTTCGAGTTGGGGTTGTCCACACACCACACTGATATCGGGATAGGTGTAAAGCCCGGTTACACTTATTTTCAACCGCATATCACTCGGATAAACAGTACAAGATTTTTGGCGCAGTTGTGCATGGAGACTAGCAGAAGTGTTCATCACAACAAGATTGTGAATACGGCTTGCTCCTGCCATAGCAAAGATTTCGCCTGCAAAATACTCATGGCGTTCTTCGCTGGTACGTTCAAAAGCAAGATAGGTTTCCACCGTCCAGACTTTTTGCGGATGGGCAGACATCACATTGCTCCGTTACTTCCTAAAAAAGCTCCGCACAAAAAACCACAGATTCGCCGGGCGTTCCGCCAAGCGCCGCATAAAATAGGGATACCACGCCTCCCCAAACGGTACATACACCCGCATTTTGTGTTTTTTGGCGAGTTCTACCTGCCGTTCGCTGCGAATCCCATACAGCATTTGAAATTCATAGCGCTCACTCGAAACCTGCTGCTGTGCGATAAACTGTTCCGCCGCACTAATCATTTTTTCGTCATGGGTGGCAATGCACAAATAGGACTTACCAGTGGCGGATAAAAATTGCCGGGTTAAGTGGATGTAATTGGCATCCACATCCGCTTTTTCGGGGAAAGCAAGTGTGGCGGGTTCCAGATATGCGCCCTTGCACAACCGGATATGCGCCCCTTCCGCCGCTAACTGCTGCATATCAGCTTCGCTGCGATACAAATATGCCTGAATCACTGTTCCCACATTGTCAAAGTTACATTCATCCCGCAACGTGCGATAAATTCGCAGGGTTGTATCTGTATAGGGCGTATTTTCCATATCAATCGTCACCGGGATCTGATGCTGCTGGGCGGTGGTCAAAATATGGCGGAGATTGGTCAGGCACAGGTCTTCGCTAATGTCCAACCCAAGGTGGGTCAATTTGAGCGACACACTCGCTTTTAATGCGTCGGCATGAATACGGTTTAAGGCATTTTGATAAGACTGAACAACCTCATTGGTATCCTCCGCTTTTTTGACACTTTCCCCCAGATAATCCAGCGTCACGAGTAAGCCTTGACGGTTGATGTCCTTGACGGCGCGAATCGCATCTTCCAGCGTTTCCCCCGCCACAAACCGACTGGCAACCCGTCTGGCAACCCCCCAGCGCGTCGCCATCTTTCTTGCCCAACCAGCGTGTGATAAATACAAAAGAACTCGGCGTAACATGGTCAGTTCATCTCATTTTTCTCCATTGTAATGCGGATGGACTGGCATTGAAAATACCATAAGGCTCTGCTAGAATGCCCACTCCGATAAACCCGATGGTGCGAGACAAGTACCATTTTTTAAGAAGGCATATTCGCAATGAAACATCCATTGATTCAAGCTGTAGAAAATCGGAATCCTGACCAAGATTTTCCTGAACTTTACCCCGGCGATAATGTCCGCGTGCATATCAGCGTCGTGGAAGGCGGCAAAAGCCGTGTTCAGGTTTTTCAAGGGCTGGTGATTCGTAATCATGGCACAGGCCAAGACCGCACCTTCACCGTCCGTCGTGTTGCCAGTCATGGGATTGGTGTGGAACGCACTTTCCTGTACAAAAGCCCACGGATTGAAAAAATCGAAGTCACCCGCCACAACAAAGTGCGCCGCGCCCAACTCTATTACATGCGCGAACTGAGTGGGAAGTCTGCCCGTCTCAAAGAAGTCCGCGAAGTCAAACGCAACAAAGCCAAGAGCAAAATCGCCTATGCCCGCGTAGCCAAACCAACCGAAGCCACCACCAGCGAGGGTTAAAAATCTATGGGATTCGTCCCGCTTGTTGCTGTTTCTACCTCCGGCTACGTTCGTGAAAAAACGGGCGTAGCTAATCATCTGATTCCCCAATCCTATACCAAAGCGCTGCTGGCGGCGGGGGTCATGCCCGTGCTGGTGCCTTCTACCCACGATCCACACGCCCTGCGTTCCCTCTACGAAAAAGTTGATGGTGTTGTTGTCAGTGGCGGTGGGGATGTGAATCCACGTTTTTCCGGCATGGACTCGTGTGAATTGGTGTATGGCGTGGAAGATGTGCGCGATGACACCGAATTGAATCTCATCCGATGGGCGCGGGAGGATGACAAACCGATTTTGGGGATTTGTCGGGGCTTACAGGTGATGAATGTGGCCTTTGGCGGAACCCTCATCATGGACATTCCCACCGAAATTGGCACGTCTGTCACTCATACGATTGGAACCATTGCTCACCAGCGCAAAACCCTGCTCCACAGCATTGAAATTGACAGCGATTCCAAAGTCAACCCATCCCTTGGGACAGGCAAAATTGAAGTCAACAGCATCCACCATCAAGCAATTAAGGACTTAGGCGAAGGCTTGCGTCCGTTTGCCTATGCCCCGGATGGCCTCATTGAAGGCATCGAACTCCCCGATGCACATTTTTTTGTGGGGGTGCAGTGGCATCCTGAAGAATTGGTGGAGTTTTACCCCCAAATGCGGGCGCTGTTCCAGCAATTTGCGGACGCGGTATGCCGATAGGGGTGCTTGATTCGGGGGTGGGCGGGTTATCCGTCCTCAAGGAAATTCAGCAGCGCCTACCCCATGAAGACCTTATTTATGTTGCCGACCAAGCCAATCTCCCCTACGGGCCGCGTAGCCTTGCCGAAGTTCAACAGTTTACCGAAGGCATCACCCGTTTTTTCATCACACAGGGAGTCAAAGTGGTGGTCATTGCCTGCAATACCGCCAGCGCCGCCGCCTTGTATCATCTCCGTGCCACATTTCCTGAGATGCCCTTTGTCGGCATGGAACCCGCCATCAAACCCGCCGCCCGCGATACCCAAACAGGGGTTATTGGTGTCATTGCGACGGCTGCGACTTTTCAAGGCGAACTTTATGCCAGCCTCTTAGACCGTTTCGCCCAGAATATTACAGTTGTTACCCGTCCCTGCCCGGAATTGGTCACGCTGGCTGAACGCGGCGCACCCTTTACCGATGCCGATGTCGAATTCGTCCGTACTTTGCTCGCCCCCATCCACAACGCCCACGCTGACCAATTGGTGCTGGGCTGCACCCATTTTTCCTTCCTCAAACCCGTCTTACAGGCCGCCCTTCCCCAGAATCTCGCCATCATCGACCCGGCCCCCGCCGTTGCCCGTCAGGTCGAACGGGTGCTGACCGAAAAAAATCTACACGCACGGGGAACCGGCCACACCGTTTATTACACCACCGCTTCCGCAGACCGTCTGCGCGAACAAATGACCCTTTTGTTGGGCGAAGCCGAACGCGATGTCCGCGCCTTGCACTGGCGTAATAACGAGCTACACTAACTAGCCCATTAATTCAGCCAGCTTTGCCGATAATCTTCTGCATACTGGCGAAAGGTAATCGGCGCACGGTGCAGCAAATTCGCGGTATCGGTGCTAATTACATCCGCCGTTCCCCGCCGTGTCATCGTATACAACGCCGCCATCACCAGCGTAAACATCATCGGGCGACCTGTCCCCAATTGCTGCCGTACAAATTGCAACACAGAGGGATTGGTATAGGCAATTTTCTGGTGCAGTACGTCCGACAGGGTTTCCGCCACTGCATAATAGTCAATTGACTCGCCACCTGTGAGGGTGTAAGCCCGATTGCGATGTTCGGTTTCCAACAGGGTTTTGACCGCTACAGCCCCGATGTCCCGCACATCAATAAAACTGGTTTTGCTGCTGCCCACTGGCACCGCGATTTCATGTCGTTCTCGAATTTCGCTGCGGTGGGTGGTGTTCAAATTCTGCATGAAAAAGCTGGCACGGAGAAATGTCCAATCCAGCCCCGATTGTAAAATCGCCTGCTCAATTTTATAGTGCGGCACAATGGGGTTGTTTTCTACCCCCACCAGCGACAAAAAGACGATATGTTCCACGCCCGCCGCTTTAGCCGCTTCAATCGCTGGCACAATATATTTTTTAACGTTGGAAATCTGCGGAGGACGCATCAAAAATACCGCCCGCACATTTTCAAAAGCATCGAGATAGGTACTGGGGTCTTCAAAGTCAAAATAGACCGTTTCGACTTCGTTCCCTAAAACTTGCTTATCATGGTCGACATTAAACACGGCGCAGCGCAGCAGCGCTTTATCGGGGAAAGCGCGTACCACTTCCAATCCAACATTACCAGCAGCGCCTGTTACCAAGATTTTGCGTTCCATAGTCACCATTCCAAACGATGTACTTTTTGAAACTATACAACGCTGTTGCATCAGACCGTAGTGTTATTCGCCCATCATAAAAGATGACAACCCTCATTTGAAGGATGCAGCCCTAGAACATCGATATGATAGAAGGAGAGGCACAAGAAATAGAAATTCCCACCTTTTCCCACCAAATGTAGCGTCGGGGAAAAAATCAGAAAAGATGGGAATGGTGCAATTCTTGATGCGAAACTATGCTTCCTTCGCGGGAGCTGCCATTTCTTCCACAATTTTGCTGCGGTCTGCCGTCATCAAGGTCGGTTCAAAGTGCAGAATCCCACTCGCATCATCCGGCGGCTTGACAGGCAGCACGATAAAAAAGGTACTGCCGGGCATTTTCTTGGCATCGTAGCCTTCGCTCTCCACCCAGATGCGCCCGCCGTGTCCGTCAATGACCCCTTTGGCGATGGTCAGCCCCAAGCCCGGCCCCGCCCCCATAAATTTGGTTTTGCCCGTGCTGTGCAAACTGGGGTCATGGGCGCGGAAGAATTTTTCAAAAATGATCTGGTGGTTTTTTGAGTCAATCCCCACCCCTTCATCAGAAATTTCCACCACAATTTCATCCCGCTTGGTTTCGGGGTTGTTCCGCAGCGACCCGTTAATCTCAATCCGTCCACCATCAGGGGTGAACTTGACAGCGTTCAGCACCACATTTTGAAAGGCCTGTACCAACCGTTTGGTATCGGCTTCAATTTCGGGCAGGCCACTCAAGCCGCGTGCGCGAAGCGACTGTTTGCGCTTGAAAATGTCATTGTGCAGGGGTTCAATCGCCAGCCGGATCACATTTTCAATCGTGGTTTTCTGGAAGCGCAAATCCATCGCGTTCACGTCCAGTTGGCTGACATCCAGCATGTTACGGATGAGTTCTTCCATGCGGTCAATCGCTTTCCGCAAATTTCCCACAATCCCTTGCAACTGGTCGGTGTCGATAATGCCCTGTTCACTTAGCGCATGGACAATATCCGTATACCCGCTAATTTGCGCCAAGGGCGTGCGGAGTTCGTGGCTGGCGATGGTGATAAAATCCGTTTTTACCGCGTCAAGCTGTTCCAAACGCGCTTTGGTGGATTGCAATTCACTGTTGGCGGAGGTCGCTTCGGTTTCACGACGGCGCAAATCATCCACCAGACGGGCATTTCGCAGCGCCACCCCCGCCTGATTTGCCATCGTCAGCAGGAGTTCAATATCAGCCGGGGTAAACGTATCATCATTAATTTTATTGCCGGCGCACAAAATCCCGATGGCCTGCCCCTGTGCAACCACGGGCGCATAAATCGCCATTCGCATTTGTTTGAAAAAATCACGCTCCGAAGGCGACGCATTTTTATAGGTCTGGTCAAAATCCACTTCAAATTGTGAAAGTGGTTTGCGTTCCAGAAACAAACGCTGATAAATCGGACTGCGGCGGGTGAGTGTCCCTTGAATGTTCGGCACTTCGCCCATGCTCACTTCACTCGGACGCAAAATATAAGTGGCAGTCATGTCCGATTCTTCGGGTTTTTTATCAATTTGCGGCAACCAGATGAGGCCACTGCGCTGGACGCGCAAAATTTCGCCCAATTCATTCAACGTAACCTTGATGAGTTCATCTAGTTCGGTAATGCCGGTAATCGCTTCGGCGTAATGATGCAACCGTGAGGACACATTATTTTCTACCTGACCGGACAGCCGATTAATCACGGAGCGCACAAAGCCGCGTAACACCATATAGATCACGGCGGAGGCAAACGAAACAGCAATGAAAAATGCAGCTTTTTCCGCATTGGTTTCTAAGGTGGCGTTATCCGCCCCAATCAGAGGAATCAAAATGGCGATGACGGTTAAAAGGGTCAACGCAATGGTCGAAACCGCCAGCCATAAATTCCGTCGCACATCCAGCACGCGCAAACTAATTGCCGCATAGACCAAGCCCGCGATGCCCGCCAGTTGCAAGATGAGACCGGGTTCCACCAGACCACTCGAAATCGTGCTGGCAAGCACCCCACCCATCAGCGCAAGCGACAGCATAATCGCCCAGAAAATGGCACGATTGGCAACTTCGGCAAGCGACGCGCTGTAAAAACTGTAAAAGGTGAGCAGGATGGGAAATCCGGCGAAAAAAGCGAATCCCCCCAACGCTACCGCGCCGGGAACATAGACCGGATTAAAGCTGTTACCAATCCAATCGGCCTCCCCCAGAACACCGGTGGTATCAGTGATGGTGATGGCAGCTAAACCACCAATCCAGACAATCCCCAACGCCAGCCAGAGCCATTCCCCTTTGCGCTGCAAATACACAAAGGTCAGGCAACCAACCAGCACCATCGTCAGCCCCAACCCCAGAATTTCCAAGCCACCGGGCATTAATTCGCCCGTGATGGGTTCATCGGTGGGGAGCAAAAAAATGGCTCCGGTAGCGGCGGCGACCAATAGCAACAAGACCAACCAGTATTTCAAGGTCTGGTTGACTTGATTATCAATCCGCATAAAACTGACCCACGCAAGGCCTACAGACAAGACACTGCTGACCAGCGCAATCGTGGAAGTGAGTGTTAAATCCAACAGTACGTCCTCACTTGATAATGTAGTACGTCCCTTTTTTACTACCGATTTTTAACAACATATTTTTGTCGACCAAATCGGCAAGGTCAAGACGCAGCGTTTCGGGACTTACATCGCTGCAAATCTGGCGAAATTCGCGGTTGGTGATGCTGCCGCGTTCCCGCACATACGACAGCGCCCGCGCCTGCCGAATATTTACATTGTGGGGAATTTCCGTTTTTACGACCATTTCACGGGTACGGGTATTATACAGGCGTACCGTAAAACTATAGGGTTTGGCATCAAAACTGGGCGGTTGATGACCCGCGCTTTTCATCGCTTCAATCATCTTATCAATCCCCAACCCCAGTTCCTCAATATACCCCCACTGGAACAAACCCGAAACAATCCGCGGGTTACGGCTAAAATGCTCGTCCACAATGTTGTCTACGGTGATAAAACCGGGCAATCCACCGGGGCTAATGACTTCCAATCGGTCAGAATACATCCGAACTTCAATCCGTCGCCCTTTCAAACGGTAATCCCGATGCGCCACCGCATTGATAAGCGCCTCACGCACTGCAAATTTAGGATATTCATAGGTTTCGGTGCGCTCCAGCCCTTTGACCACCGCGCTGACTGCCATTTCGCCCCATGTCAAATTCCACAGATTCTCAACAATCCGTGCTAAGGGGCCAGTGAGTTCCTCGCGCCGCGCATACCCCGCAAAACCCGCCTCGCCACTCGGTTCTGTACCAATAAATTTGACGAAAATCACACCCGATTGTGGCAACCAATGCTGGGGAAACTTCCCAAAAAGCAGCATCCCCGCCACAGTCGGTTCAAGTTTGTCGTTACACGCCCCCACCTCCATCAGCAGATCCTCGGTGCTGCCGCGCCATGTCTGACGGGTGCGGGCATTGCGTTTGCGGATAAATTCATTCACCACATACGAGTCAAAATCATCCAGACTCGCGCCACTGACAATTTCAATTTCAAAATCCCCGGCAGCTTTATCATTGGCAAGCCGTTGAATATCTGCCCCTAACAGGGGACGATTGTCCTGCCCACTGCGTACCAGCACCCGTCCATCGTGCATCGAGTGGAGTTCCACACTGCGCGGGACACGAATCGCCACAATGGACTGCCCGGCGACCTCGTGTGTTTCCCATGTGTTGACAATGACAGGCGGAATGCACAATTGCTGGGCATTTTTGAGCGCCGCTTGGACATCGTGCGGGTGAATCTGGCCGACAACTTCGCCTTCTGGGGCAACCCCCAGCACCAAGACTCCCCCATCCGTATTCGCCAGCGACACAAGGGTTTCTGCCATGCGGGCGGGGTCAGGGGAGGGTAAAAAATGCAGGCTCGGACTTGGGCCTTCTTTGAGTCGGTTAATGTTAAACATAACAATCAAATGGTTCTATGCTACCATTTGTAAGTGTAGTGCCGAACAGGGTTTGTCGCAAATAAGGCGTAGGTTAGAGAGAGGAAGGTTTAAGCATCAAAAATGCTTTCAATCCGTTGGAGCAGATCCAAAGGGCCAAACGGCTTATTGATCACGGCCCGCGCTCCCATCCCTAAGGCTTCTTTACGGATACGGTCATCGGCCTGTGCGGAAAGCACAATGACTTCAATATTAAAAGTTTCAGGGCTGCCTTTGATGCGCTGCAACACTTCTAACCCACTCATGCCCGGCATCGCAAGGTCAAGAATCACCAAGTCCGGGTAATCGTGCGTTTCAAGGAAATCCAAGGCCTCTGGCCCATTGGACGCATTGAACACATCATAAAAGATGTTACCCAGCGTTGCGTTAATCAGATTGCGAATGTCAGGGTTGTCATCAACCACCAAAACGATTTTTTTGTCCATTATTTAACCCCCGGCAGCCATAGCGTAATTCGCGTGCCTTTTTCAGGTGAACTTTCTGCTGCTAGCTTACCATTATGCACCCCCGCTACATAGTTAGAGAGTGCTAACCCCAGCCCCAATCCTTCTGTCCCGCGTTTGAGCGCGTCAACCGTCTGGTTAAAATCTTCACCAAAGTGTTCCAAAATGCGCGGCGGGATGCCCACCCCATCATCGACAAAGTGCATCACCACCCCACCCTCGGTGGTTTGACCGTCAATTTGTACCTTGCCATTCACCTTATTAAATTTGATGGCGTTGTGAGTCAATTGATAGATTAAATTCCCCAGCAAATCGGCATCGGCAAACACTTCAATGTCCTTGAGCAACGGGTCGACCTGTATATCAATCCGCCGTGCCTGCGCCAAACGGAATAAGGGTTGCAAAATATTATCAATGAGGGTGTATAGATTCAGCCAATCCTTCGACACTACATGCGTCTGATTCACCAAATCCGCATATTTGATCACCCCATCCAACTGGCGTTTGTACTCAACCAATTTTTCCTTGATGCTGCGGAGATTCTGGCGCTGGTCATCGTCCATGCTGCTTTTTTCAAGAATCTGCAAGCTCAAATCAATCGGGACAAGCGGGCTGGTCAATTCATGGTTGATGGTACTCAAGAAATTAGCCTTGAGCTGGTCTGCCGCTTGCAATTGGCGGTAGGCTTCCGCCAGTTCATAACGTTTTTGCCGTTCCTTGCCATACAGCACCTGCAAATCGGCAGCATATTTTTCTAGCTGCTCTTGGGTCGATTGCAAGTTTTCAACCAATTCATCCCGTTCCGCTTTGGCTTCAGCAAGTGACTGCTGTAATTCATGCAGATTCACAATGTCCGTATTGGAAGTTGGATGAAGGTCGTCTGCACCGGGCCGCAAAATTCGTTCGAGCGTATTCGCCATCTCAATGAGGGCATCTGTCGCTACTTCAACATGCTCATCCAATTGGGAAAAAACCTCATCATAGGGGTCAGCTTTGCGCCGCCGCCGCACAAGGTCACGCACTTCCCGCAAAGAGTCCCGAATTTTACGACCCGCTTGTATGAACTGTTGTTTCGGAGATTCAGAAGCCACACGAGTACCCATAGATTAAATCTTACCCCTATTGTACATGCTACTTTTAGAGTAGGGCAAAGTTCATTCATGGTTCACTAAAAATTGTTAAGGGATTGTTAGGGACTTGACAGCTTTTCAGGTTGTGCTATCCTTGATATGAGATACCCCACCCCCTATGGGGGGGGGGATAGACAAGGGGAAGACATGGACACACAATCTCAACAAAGTGCCATCAATCGCCTTAAAAGCGCTGCCGGGCATTTGCAAGGTATCATTACCATGCTCGAAAAGGACTGCTACTGCATTGATGTCATCAAACAAATTCAAGCAGTGGAAGCGGCCTTAGACAAAACCAACCAGCTCATTCTGGACGCGCATTTACATACCTGTGTGACAACCGCCATTCGGGGTGAAAATCCTGATGAGCGGGAACGTGTTCTTTCCGAAGTCGTTGAAGTGTTCAAATCCAAAAGGAGATAGGTCATGGAAAGCAAAACCGTACTCATTCCCGCCATTAGCTGTGGTCACTGTGTCCACACCGTGAAAAATGAAGTCAGTGAATTGGCAGGAATCACGCTGGTAGAAGTTGACCAGCAAAGCAAAAAAGCCACTTTCCAATGGGAAGCACCCGCCACATGGGAACAAATTTCCAGCACGCTCAAAGAAATCGACTATCCAGCCCAAGAACTGATTACGCTGTAAAAACGTTATCAGGTTTCAGTGATTGATTTTCAGTAGGGATTTCTCGTAATCCCTACTTTTTTAACGGAGGCAGCCAATGTCTACCAAACAAATTACCCTTCCCGTGACAGGCATGACCTGTGCCAACTGCGTCAAAACGATTGAACGCAGTGTGAATAAATTGGAAGGGGTGCAACAAGCCACGGTCAACTATGCCAGCGAAAAGGTCGAAGTCACTTTTGATCCAGCCCTTTTAAATGAGGCGGCGATTGTCGAAAAAATCGAAAAAGCAGGGTATGGTGTCCCTACCGTCCAGCTTGAACTGCCCATTACCGGCATGACCTGTGCCAATTGTGCAGCAACCGTTACACGGACGCTCAAAAAAGTTCCCGGTGTGATGAATGCAGAAGTCAACTATGCCAATGAACGCGCCACGATTGTTGCGGCGGCGGGGGTCGTCCAAACGGAGGATATGGTTAGAGCCGTAGAAAAAGCAGGCTATGGGGTGGTGCTAGCGGAAACGGAAGAAGCGCTCGAAGACGCAGAAGCCACCGCCCGCACCGCCGAACTCAACCATCAATATGAACGCTTGCTCATGGGTATTTTGTTCACTGTGCCGCTTTTTCTACTGAGTATGCTGCGCGATTTGGATATTCTTGGCATGTGGGCGCACGACCCATGGGTCAATTATCTCATGTGGGCGTTGGCAACCCCGGTTCAATTTTATGTGGGGTGGGATTACTACGAAGGTGCCTACAAAGCCTTGCGAAACCGCACCGCCAATATGGATGTTCTGGTCGCGCTGGGGTCGTCTGCCGCCTATTTCTACAGCATCCCGATTGTCCTGGGCTATCATGAACTGGGAATGCACGTCTATTTTGAAACCGCCGCCGTGATCATCACGCTCATTGTGGTGGGCAAGGTGTTGGAAGCCCGTGCCAAAGGCAAAACCAGCGAAGCCATCAAAGCGCTTATCGGTCTCCAACCGAAAACCGCCCGTGTCATGCGTAACGGGGTCGAATCCGACATTCCGATTTCACAGGTGCGCGTGGGAGATGTGGTTCTGGTGCGCCCCGGCGAGAAAATCCCTGTCGATGGCATGGTCATTGAGGGCAGCAGCACGGTAGACGAAAGCATGATTACGGGCGAATCGATGCCCGTCCAAAAAACGGTCAGCGATTTGGTAACAGGCGCAACCATGAACAAAAATGGCTTGCTCAAATTCCAAGCCACCCGTGTCGGGCGTGAAACCGTCCTCGCCCAGATTATTAAACTGGTCGAACAGGCACAGGGTAGCCAAGCCCCGATTCAAAAAGTGGTGGACAAAGTTTCAGCCGTTTTTGTACCAGTGGTATTGGTCATTGCGCTGGCAACTTTTGGCATCTGGTTGGCGGCTACTGGTGATTTTACAGAGGCACTAGTCCGCACGATTGCGGTGCTGGTGATTGCCTGCCCCTGTGCGATGGGATTAGCCACGCCCACCGCCATTATGGTGGGCATTGGCAAGGGCGCGAATCACGGGATTCTATTCAAAAATTCGGATGCCTTGCAGCGTGCCAACCAATTGCAGGCGGTCATTCTGGATAAAACAGGTACATTGACCAAAGGCCAACCCTCTGTCACCGATATTGTGGTAAGCCAAAGTTGGCATGGCACACAAACTGACCTGCTGCGAATCGCGGCTAGTTTGGAACGGGGCAGCGAACATCCCTTAGGGGAAGCGATTGTCAAAGCGGCGGAGTCGCAGGTGCTGGCGTTGAGCGACCCGCAAAACTTTGAAGCCATCACCGGAAAAGGCGTGACGGGTACGGTGGAAGGGCAAAAAATCCTGCTGGGGAATCTCGCCCTGCTCACCACCCATCAAGTCTATTTAAATGGACTGGAAGCGGACTCGCAGCGTTTACAACAGGATGCCAAAACTGCCATGTGGCTTGCCATTGACCAGCAGGCAGTCGGACTCATCGCCGTAGCGGATACGATCAAAGAAGGTTCGCGGGATGCAGTCCAAACGCTTAAAGCGCAGGGCTTGCAAGTCGTCATGATGACGGGTGATAACCGTGCGACTGCCGAAGCCATCGCCCAAGAAGTCGGAATTGACCGGGTTTTTGCCGAAGTGCTGCCCGAAGATAAAGCCCATAAGGTGAAAGAACTGCAAGCCGAAGGGCTGCTGGTTGGCATGGTCGGGGATGGCATTAACGACGCGCCTGCCCTTGCTCAAGCCGATGTCGGCATTGCAATGGGAACAGGGACAGATATTGCGATGGAAACCGCCGATGTCACCCTCATGCGCGGCGATTTACGCAGCATCCCGCAAGCGATTACCCTGTCGCACGCCACCATGCGAACCATCTGGCAAAATCTGTTCTGGGCATTTGGCTACAATGTGGTGCTGATTCCGGTAGCGGCGGGGGCGCTTTCGCTAGCGACTTTCGCACCGGATTTTCTACAGGAATTGAATCCCATGTTAGCTGCGTTTGCGATGGCCTTTAGCAGCGTGAGCGTCGTCGGCAATAGTCTCCGCCTAAAAAGTCAGTAATCGTCTTAAACAAATGGGCTGAGTTTCATCTTGATGAAAGATAAACTCAGCCATTTTTGTTTACCGACCAATTTCAAGCAGGATATTCACGGTATCACCTTCCTCAATTTTTTCTGCTTTGCGGACACTCGCTTTGATAGGCACAAGGTAGAGTCCGTCTTTGGGGAAGAGGGAGGTTTTCCATGTCGTGTCACCAATCCGAACCTGTACCGGAATAACACCCCAGCCGTAAGTTACGGCGCTTGAGATTGTTTTGATATCCTTACTCTGCTCTATGGGAATGGTGACGAAAAAAAAGGGGGCGGGGCCGCGCCAGAACCAAATTTCACCAGAGAATTCAATGTTCATGGATGGGTTAAACATCTGTATAAAGCCAAATCTTTTACTCGTACAGATGTTCTAACTGTAAGTTACTTCTGGCTCGTCCGCAACCAGTGAGGGGGAATGAACTTCATCATCCAAAATTCCGAAGTGATAAACTCAGCCGTAGCCTGTTAGATGTCTATAGCAAGTCGTGTTCCCGTACCCTACTCATCATAATAAAAAAATAGTGCAAACACCCCTCAATCCGTTTTTTTGGTGCAGTAACTCGTTATTACTGCACCCATTCCCCTACTCTATAACGCCCGCATCCGATTGCCTTTGGGTTTATGCTCCACTTCTGCCAAGCCGAGCAGTTCCAACAACGGTGGGATATACATGCCGAACCGCCCGCGCAGCCCTTTTTTCAACCCATACCATCCCCCAATCGGATTTTCTGGCGAACGTCCCCACGCCTCAACCGTACCTTCTTTGGCGGGTTTTTGCTCATCGGCGCTCCCCAACTCCATCCAATCGCCATGTTCCTTGAGCATCGTGTGCAAATGTTCAATGCAGCGCAAATCGTACAGCAGCACCGTTTTACCGACGGTACACACCAGCACCGGCGGTTTATGGGTTTCATCCCGATAGAGGGTATAGTCGGATGTTCCCGGCGGGGTTTTCAATACCCAAGGGTTGTCTTTTGTTCCTAATTCGCTCATGGTCATGTTCCTTGTTAGGCTTGTTCGGCGTACTTTTTGAGTCCATTCACAAAGTTTTGAAACGAATCTGTCATATCAGGAATTGTGCGTCCAATCAGGGGCAGCAGCGGCCCGCTAAATTCTTCCCGCAAGGTAAACTCCACGCTATCATCACTTTTGGGAGTCAGGGTAAAGGAGCGAACGCCAGTGAATAATCCGAAGGGCATTCCCCCTGTCCATGTCATTTTTTGACCCGGTGCTAAGACGGCAACTCTGGCTGGAAATGCGCGATTCGGGCTAATTTTGTTGTACGCCACAATCTTTTCGCCGTCCGCAATCTTGCCTTCAATCCGAATCACGCCCGGCTCCCATTTGGGGAAATTGGGCGCATCGGTCAAAATTTGCCAGATACGCTCTTTTGATGCGCGAATGGTCGTGGTTGCGCTAAAACTTTTCATCCTCTATGCTCCTTTTTAAAACTCACATTGAATAAGACTGTCGTTTGGGTCAAAAGGGTGCGGATTTGAACAACGCAATTGAATTTGAATCACTGGTAGAAGCCCATCGGCGGGAATTGCAGGCCCATTGTTACCGCATGATGGGGTCGGTGCAGGATGCCGAAGATATGGTGCAGGAAACTTTTTTACGCGCATGGCGACACCAGACGACGTATGCAGGACGGGCTTCCTTGCGGGCATGGTTGTATCGGATTGCGACCAATGTGTGTTTAGATGCCCTACAAAAACGTCCCCGGCGCGTTGTACCTTTAACCTATCAGGTAGTCTCTCTCTCCGATGAACCAATCCCGCAAGCGATTCTCGAACCCATCTGGCTTGAACCTTACCCCGATAACATGCTCGGTGATACAAATACCCATGCCGAAACACAGGTCATTTTACGGGAAAATATCTCTTTGGCCTTCATGACAGCTTTGCATGTGCTTCCTGCCCGCCAGCGTGCTATCCTCATTTTGCGCGACGTGCTGGACTGGCAAGCCTCCGAAGTCGCAACCGCCTTGGGCCTCACCATAGCGGCGGTCAAAAGTGCGCTGCATCGGGCGCGAACCACCCTTTCCAGCTATTCACGCTCGGCTCAGACACCCCAAGACTTACCCATGTCACAGCTTCAACAATACATCACCGCGTGGGAAACCGGCGATGTTGAAACACTGGTAAATTTGCTGACCGAAGAAGCCATCTTTAGTATGCCGCCCATTCCCTCATGGTATCAGGGGCGGGAGGCAATTCGCCAGTTAACAGAACGCACCGTTTTTAGTGGGGAAGCACAGGAACGCTGGCATTTGCTGCCCACCCATGCCAATCGGCAGCTTGCCTTTGGTCTCTATCGCCATGCCGAAGCGGAAAACCAATATGCGTTCTACGGGATTCAGGTGCTGACTTTGCAGGAGACTTCCATCTCGGACATCATCACATTTAGAAACCCTGCCCTTTTTCACTATTTCAATTTGCCCGCCTCTGTTGAAAGATTAAGCGCCGAAAAATAGCCACTTATTCAGGGGAACGTATGGAATATAAAAATGTGATTTTCACCGACCATGCTTTGGAGCGTATGAAACTTCGCAGAATTACCCAAGAAGCGGTGGTTCGTACCCTTCAAGACCCGCTTCGCAAAGAAAAAGAAGCCGACGGAGACACGCAATTCATCAAAACCATCAACAAACGTGAGATTCATGTCGTCGCAAATTATCAAACCGATGAGAAAAAATGGCTGGTCAAATCGACATGGGTACGCGGAGAAGAGGATCCAGTCGCATGGTGGGTGCGCCTGCTAAAATTGCCCCTTCGATGGCTGAAACGCGGTTAATTTTTTTCGTTCGGCAAATAGGCTTGGCGATTATCCGCTAAATAGGTCATCTGCTCACGGATGCGTTGCTGGTCTGCCATGCTGTAGGTGTGCATCCGTACCGGTTCAACATCATAATCCACATCTTCCCACCAAAATTGTTCATGATAAGCTAATTGAAAAATTTCATCAAAATTGCAAACAATCTGTTCATCTTCCAAAAGGGGAATAGAAATAGTTGGAATAGGTTGATTAACTGAGAAGCGATAAACCTCTGATTCGGTAGATAAACGCGGGTTACTGACAGCAAGGTAATAAGGAGTTGATTTTTCATCTGATGGATAAATCGGCATCGTAGGCAACAAAGCGGTAGTTTCATGCAAAAAATCTATTTCGACCAATGCAATCTCAGCTTGTAAGAGTTCATAACGTTTTTGCTGATAGTCCACTAAACCATAGCTCACTTTGTTACCGGGAGACAGCAATTCGATAATGGTCACGGGCTGCCCACGCTTGCCAACTTCAGAGGAGTCCATTCGATAAATAACAATCGCTAGCGAGATGGCTTCGAGTGCTGGTACCGGAAAAGGTGCATAAAAATCGGGTGTTGCAACAGGAACAAAAGAAGTTGTTTTTTTTGTTGGTTGTTCAAGCCTGCGTAACCGTATAGATACATCGGGTTCTCGTTTTTGGCTAGGCAAATTTACATTACCAGATTGCCTTAGAATATTTAAGGTATCCTGCTGCCATGCCCGATAACCCGGTGGTAAAAGTTGATTAATATATTTTTTTATTTCACTCGTATAATCGCTATGAAAACTTTTATAACTTCCCCAACGAGGCGTTTGATACAAACTTAAAAGGTGGGGGTTAACCCCTTGATACAAGTTTTTGTCATGAAGAAATGGCATTTTTCTTTCCTTTATCAGCCGCCAACGTTTATAACTTTCAACATCAGCGAACAAAACATATTTTTGGTTTTTGAAATTCAAACTCTCAAGATATTTCTTATCAATAAGGCGATAAACAGCACTTCGGGTCGTGCCTAAATACGCGGCGGCTTGCGCTACCGTCATTGTTGATTCAGAAAAACGATTGAATTCTTCCTGAAAATCCTCAAAAACCATGTTTTTACACCAAGATGTTCTCATCTAAGAACATTATAAGGCTATTCCGGTGTAGCTGTCGAAAGTGGCGATACCGCCCCCTCAGGAATCCAGAGTTCGAGGTTGTCAAGCTGGCAAGTGGCAGGCACTTCTTCCGCATAACAGTAAAACGCAATTCGCCCATCGGCAAATTCATCGTCCGTCACCGTTGCCAATTCTTGCCCGTTCACCCGCAGCGTATACTGCTCGCCGCTCACCCATATTTCCATGATGTTGGTTTGCCCACCCATATTGATGGCTTCATCGGCTGTCCAATTCACCAGCACAACATCCCGACTCTGGTAACGCATTATTCGATATTCGCCTTCGTAATTCAGCGCAAAGGAGAGGAAGTTGTTCTCATTCTGATAATGCAGCCACAAGCCATAACTCGCTATGGTGCCGGGTTCAAGCAGGGTAAGTTTGGCGCGAATAATATAATCATCAAACACAAACTGCTGGATGCTGCCCCATGAAATAACACTGTCGGTTTCTTCTCCCAAGGCGGTCAGCGCAACTTCGTAGGTATCCTCATTCAAAAGCACAGTATAAAGTTCATCCCGTTCTTGAAACCACACCAGCGAACTTTGATTGCCCGTGAAATCCTCATCGACAATTTTTTGATACCCGGCATACGAATCGGGGTAAAGCGAAGCGGGTGTAGCAGTCATCGCAGCATTTATGCTTGTCGTGAGGCGGTTGACCGTGTAGCGTACCCGAATCCCTCCATCTGCCGAGTCTGCCTGTTGTTCATCAGCGCCTTGGACGGGGGAAAAAAGCCCTTCCCCCAGAATTTCAACTTCGCCAAACCATGTTAGCAACTCCTCATCAGCTTGTGCCACCACCGCCGCCAGCATTGAATCCGTCGGTGTATCCTGAGCAAAAATACGCGCAAATCCCGATGCCAATTCTGCGGCAATTACTTCCATACCCATTTTTTCTGCCACCGGATACGCCACATGCCGCAATGCAAGCACCCACAACCCCAGATTTTCCCCTTCCGAGTCGATTTGAAGGGGATAGCCGGACAAATCCAGCGTGCTTTCGGGAACACCGGGTTGATTGGAGGGATACAGCACATAGGCTACATTCCCCTGGCCATCCGTCACCACCGCCCACACCTGAACATCGGACGCACCTTTCAATAGGGTAACATCCTGAATCGTCAAAATGACCCCCTCCGGTTGGGTGCTGTAAACAGCATCGCGCACATCAGGACGGGCAGGCGTAGGGGTGCTGTTTTTATTTTCAGCGAAGGTCGAACACGCCGCGAAAAAAACAATCAAAATGAATGGGAAAAATCGTCGAAGCAGTCGCATAACCGCAATTATACTCACATCCCACATCCGCTAAAAATCCGTTACAATTCCGCCGCTATGAAACGACTTTATTTTTTCCTCTCGCTTATTTTCGCGGCAGTCGGGGCAGCCCCGATTTTTTCTAGCACGGGATTTTTAACCACCCGCGCCGGTGGCGACAGCCCGTTTAATCTGTTTCGTCTGCACCAGCTTTATACTGCCCTTCAAGACGGTGTTTTTCCGGTGCGCTGGATGCCCGATGCGGCCTTCGGGTTAGGCTACCCTTTTTTTAACTTTTACGCCGCGCTGCCCTATTATTTTGCGGCACTTTTCAAAGCCTACGGGTTTTCCTATGTGCTGAGTCTCAAAATCGTAGTGCTGCTGGGATTTTTAACCGCCGCCGTTGGTATGTACGGTTGGATGTACGCCCTCACCCAGCGCCCGCCCGCCGCCTTTTTAGCCGCCGTTGCCTATACCTTTGCGCCCTACCACCTTATCAATATTTATGTGCGTGGCGATTCTTTAAGCGAATTCTGGGCGATGGCGTGGTATCCCGTCATTTTCTGGACGATGCACCGCGCCGCCCAATCTCCGAAAAAACGCCGTTTAGCCGCTGTTGCATTGGCCTATGGCGCATTGGTGATGACGCACAACATTTCCGCATTGATTTTTTCGCCCTTTGTCGCGCTCTATGGCTTGATACTGGTTTTCCAGTTCCGCCCTAAAGTTAAAATTTTAATTTCGCTGGTGGGTGCAGGGATTTTAGGTTTAGCCCTTGCCGCGTGGTTCTGGATACCCGCCCTCGGCGAACAAAACACTGTCCAGCTAGAAGACCAAGCCACAGGCTATTTTTTCTATGGCAACCACTTCCGCGACTCGAATTTAATCCAACCTACGCTTTCCCATGATTACAACGCGATTGGGGTAGAGGCAAACCCGTTTAGCATGGGTTTGGTACAGGCCATTTTCATCGGACTCGGCTTAATCGTGCTGAGTATCCTGCTGGTAAAACAACGCCATGTTTTACGGGATGTTTTTTTGCTGTTCGGGCTGCTGTTCACCACTTTCATGATGACCTCTCACGCTGAAAAACTCTGGGATGCCCTCCCCATGCTGCCATTGGTGCAATTTCCATGGCGTTTGCTTGCCATCCAAGCCTTTTTCGGCGCAGCCATCACGGGTTATAGCGCATCCATTTTTCCCTATTCTTTAACAATGGATAAAAAATGGGGGTGGGGTTTGGGGTGGGGGATCGTAGGTTCACTTGTCGCCCTTGCTGCCCTCTATCGCATTCCCCTCGATTTTATGCCCATCCGTGATTCCGATGTCACCGCCACGCACCTGCAATGGTACGAATCGTTCACGGGCAATCTTGGCACAACCATTCGCGCAGAATATTTACCCGAAGCAGTTGTTCCCCGCCCCACCACCTCCGATGGGCTACTTCAGCGTGAACCACAGGCGAAATTTATTACGGGCAGTGGCAGCAGTCAACCGCTTTCCCGCAGCGCCAATCAACAGACATGGCGAATCAGCGTACAAAGTGAGCAAGCGCAAGTTGCCCTGCCTATCTTCTATTGGTCAGGCTGGAAAGTGTACGCAGAAGGAAAAGAGATTCCCGCCAGTGCCTTACACGGCATGGGCTACACCCAATTTTCACGGCCAGCAGGTCAACACCAAATTACAGTCAAACTTACCCGTTCGCCCATCCGTTTTTTCGCCGAAATGCTCTCTTTGGGCGCAACGCTGATACTTTTGTTGCTCATTTCGCCCCGTTTTCCCCGATTTTCAGGGGAGCGACTTGAAAAATGGACAGCCTTTTTAGCGGCAATTTTGCTCATTGCCTTTGGCTTGCGGCTTGTTCCCGATAGCCACCTTGACCAACCCATGCAAAGTGCCGATTTTGCACAGGCCAGTTATTTTCACACAGGGGAAATCCCCTATGAAAATGGCATGACGCTGGAAAATGCCTCCTATAGCCTTCAAGATACGACGTTTGACTATTCGCTGGCTTGGCACACCACCGATACCCCTGTGACCTACCGCTTTGATGTTGCGTCGCCTTTACCCCTATATTTTCTGGGTGCGCCTTTGTATCCTGTCGAAATCCAAGCGAAACAAACCGCAATTCCCACCCTCACACCGGGTTTGTATTTCCCGCGTGTCCTCCTTTTTGAGCCAAACCGCCCGACCACACAGGACAGCCCTCGCATTAGCCCACTCACCGCTTTTGATGTGGGACGCGGAGATATTTATTTAGCGCCAGTGGTCGCCCGCCCACAGACCCGTTTTACTGCCAATCCCGCACAGGCAATGACGATAGGCAATTTAAAACTCCTTGCGGCAGAGTCTCGCGGGGATGAAGAATATTTGCATCTGACGCTGTGGTGGGAAGCGCTTGCAGACATTCCAATGAATTATGGAATCGATATGCGATTGTTGGATGTCAACGGGACAGAATGGACACGATTCAACGCTTTGATGGGCGGGGCAGGCATGTATCCGACAGGGCTGTGGCGCACAGGCGAAATCATCCCGGATACCTACCGACTCGCCTTCCCATCGGGGTTACCGCCCGCCACCTATCGGCTCGCTATTAATATTTATAACGCTGCAACATTAGAATCGCTGTATCTGGCGGACATTCATCACATTCCGCAAACCTACGTGTCTAACTATGCCTGTCCTTTGCCCAGCACACCCATTTATTATGACCATTTGCGCGTGACCGAATTTACTTTTCCCGCCCAAATTAGCGACAGTCTGCCTATCGACATGGCGTGGCACGCCGAAACTGCCCCCGCCGAAAATTATCAAGTGGCATGGGCGCTGCAAAATGGGGAAGAAATTGTCTGGCAAACCCGCACCCCCCTAGCGCCCGATTCCGATGCCACCACATGGCAATCAGAGGGAGAATGTGGCGCGTTGATTCTGGCCCGTCACCGCCTAGAATTTCCGTCCGATATTCGGGCAGGCACTTACACCCTAACGATGCAACTTCTCTCTGCATCCGGCGAACCCCTTGTCGACCTATATTCCCCCGGCAGTGTTGAGGTAATTGCTCCATGAGGTTTGAGGAGAATATTCAGCGGGATTTTTATAAAAAAGCCAATGTCCAGAAAAAATTGGCACTTGGCCTCTGTTTTGGCATTGGGCTTGCCCGCCTCTGGCTTGATTTTTTCTCGCCCGATGGTGTTGCTATCCTGTGCTTTTTAATCGGACTGTTTGTTGGCTACCTGCGCCCCCATTGGACTCTCTTGGGAGTCTTTGTCTATGTCGCCAGCCCATTTCCCATCCCGCATTTGGCGGTTTTAGCCGTTTCATTCACGGTCAGTGGATTTGTATTGGCAACAAAAAAAAGAATAAAGCCCCTCTCCTATTTAGGGGGTGGGGGTGTCATGGGTCTCGTAGCTTTCCTCATCTTCCTATCCACCCTTTCCCCCGGTCTATTGCCTGCTGATGCCGGTGAATTTCAGGTTGTCGCTGCTGAATGGGGAGTCGCCCATCCCCCCGGTTATCCCCTGTATACGATTTTCGCGGGTCTCACAGCGCATCTGCTCCCCTTTGAGACAATGGCATGGCGGGTGAATTTATTTTCTGCCCTCACCAGCACCATCACCGTGATGATTGTGGCCTATACGGTCCAGCGCCAAACCCAAAAAATCTGGGCGGGATGGTTGGCTGGACTTGCCCTGCTCACCAGCATCACCTTCTGGATGACCACAACACAAGCCAGCATCCGTCCCATGACCGCCCTCTTCACCGCCTTGATGGTCGAAGCGGCGCTTGCCTATCGAACCAATGGAACTAACACGACGAATTTGACCTTCAGGGCAGTGCAGATTCCCCGTTCATCACCCGCCCTCCTCCGATTTGGCATCGCCGCCGGACTCGGTGTCACCCATCACGGCTCCCTATTTTTTCTGGGTCTTGCCCTTGCCCTGAGTATCGTCCTAGCAGATTTAAGCGCATGGAAAAAATGGTCGCTTGCGGTGGGCGGGGCGCTGGTTGGCCTGCTCCCCCTGTTGTATTTTCCCCTGCGTGCGGATGGATTGCTGGCCCCCGCCGATTTGAATACATGGGATGGTTTCTGGAATCATGTGCTGGCACGCGGTTTCGCCAATGATATGTTTGCCTATCGTGACCCGTCCGACTGGCCTGAACGCTGGCAGGTGATGAGTCAGGTCTACTTGCTACAATGGCACACGTGGCTTTTATTTTTTGCGCTGCTGGGACTGGTCTGGGCAATCTGGCGTGAGAGAGGATTGGGTTTTACCCTGTTGGGCGCATTTTTGACTCACAGCATCGTTGTCGGCACATACCGCGCTCCACAAACGGTGGAATATGCTCTGCCCGCCTACGTGATTCTGGTCATTGCGCTTGGCTATTTCGCAGGCACACTCAATTTTTTCTCCCCTCTCCCCATCTATGTGGGAGAGGGGGCGGGGGTGAGGGAAAAGCAAAGATTATTTGCGCGTTTGTCACCTGCCCAATTCATTTTTATCATGTTGGTTTTATCCGCCCTCTTTTTCAGCTTCCAAACAGGCTACCGCACCATGCAGCGCCTTGCTGCTCAGGAAGAAGCCCGCGACTCTGCCCTTGCGACCTTGCAACAAACCCCCGAAAACGGCCTGATTCTGTCCAGTTGGCATCGCGCCACCCCGCTCTGGTATTTGCAGCAGGTCGAAAATCATCGCACCGATGCAGCCGTTCGCTATGTGAATCCCGAAGGCACGCTCTCCCCGATACAGCGCTGGGTCAAGCTCATAGAGGAATCACTCACACAAAATGAATCCGTCACTGTAACCCAGAATTTCCCCGAAGCCTATCGTGTACTGCCCTATACCCGTCAGAATGAGCAGTTCTTAGCCACACCGAATCCCATCATCGCAACAGAAAATACAATAGGTTTCGACTCACGCCTTGCCCTTGTGACTCCCGCCCAATTTGAAACCCATCTCACTGCCGGAGACAGCGCCCATTTTGCGCTCACATGGCATATTTTTTCTCCCGTGCCAGCCGGAGAGATTTCAACCTTTGTTCACATCGGCGCGGCGGAACAACCCCCGATTGCCCAGCAGGACTTGATCTTGCAAATCAACGCGGCAGGCAATCTCACCCTGTTTTATGAGGTGCTTCTTCCCATCACCGCCCCACCGGGAGAATGGCAGGTCTGGGCAGGCGCATACGATGAGTCGCCGATTCTCACCCAAACGGATGAAGCGCGAATTTTGCTGGGAACTGTCACCCTTCATCCCGCCGAATTTCCCGCCCCTACCCAGCATCCCGTTTTCCGCCCTACCGATTCCGCTACGCTCATCGGATGGGACACACGCAACACACCGGACAATGAAACCACGTTATTTTTGCATTGGCAGTTGCCAGGGAAAAACCAAAACTACACGGTACAAATTAGCGATGTGGCGGGCGGACTCTGGGCAGCCACCAGCGCCACCACGCAAAATCGTATCGGTTATTGGACAAGCATCCACCGCTTACCCGATGCCATCGCACAGGCAGGCATCACCATCCACATGAATGAACAGGAGATTAAATTACCGCCCGCCAATCCCCATGAGCAGTATATTTTGTTCGGTCATATCGCTGCGTTGATTGATTGGAATGTAAAATTTGAGGGCAAGGATGCCGTCGTCGCATTGACTTTCCTGCCCTTTGGTGCAACCTACGAAGATATTCAGATACAGTTAGCCGGCCCCACCACCGCCGATTTTACTCCCGTTAGCGGCTCGATTCCGTCGTTCAAATGGGCGTATAATCGAGCAATTACCAGTGTTCAGACCTTAAAAAATATCCCGTCGCAGAACATCACCTTGCTGCTCTACGATGGACTTACAGGGCAAGTCCTTCCCATTTTCGACGGACAGTTTATAGGCAACATTGTACTTGCCGCTAAGCAATAATCGAAACCATGTTCAGAATCGGCTTCCCTAATGCGGGATCGCCTTCATAGACAAGGTTTGCATCATCAGGAGCAATCCCTTTGGTGAACAACCGCCATGCTGTTTCTGCATCCATATGAATCACACAAGCAGCAGGAAAATGGGTCGTTTCATACAATTCCCATTGGCTTATTTTTTTCACCAGATGCCATTCATCGCCACTGATGTTCAGGGTAATCTGAGTATTTTCTGGTGCGGCAATCGGCTGATAGGTACGCGGCAGCGCCAGCACAAAAGCCCGCAAAACAGGGAATAAAAATTCACGTTCGGTCAAACCAGTACGCTGCACTGCCTCTCGAATATGTTGTTGATGCAGCCAGCGTTCAGTATATTCCCGTGCCATATCCATCCATGCAGGCATGGGGTAGTCACCAATCCATGAAACCGTTATCCCTGTTTGAAATGGGTCGAGGGTTTGAAAATGGGCTTCGACTTGGGGCGCAGTCAGCTTCAACATCTCACAAATCAAACGCGGACTCACCCGTCGCATCGCTTGTACCCATACATCATTGTGGTGGTTAATAAACGCCACCAGCGACTCCCATCCATCAATTTGAGCGCCTATGAAATGCCCATCTATGCGGCTGGAAATCAACCCCAAGTCATCCCCCAACAAATGCGCGGCGATGTCTTTGACCGACCATCCTGCACACACCGTCGGTAAATGCCATTCATCCTCCGTAAGTGACTCAAGTAATGTGAGCAGTTCAATACGGATTTTGGGAAACAAATCCGCCACCAAAATCGGTTCAACGGGTTTCACGCGGTTGTGCCTCTGCGATTAAACTGGCAGAAAATGGACTCACCCAGCCAGTCATCCAATAAATCCCACTCGAGAGCGACCACGCCAGCAAACGCAGCAGATGCACCTTTTTACCTGCCTGCACGGGTTCAAAAAGACCAATCCGCCGCACTCGATACCCGGAGGCTTCTAACATTTTTCGTAAAGTGCGGGGCGTGTAGTGGACAACATGCTCACGACAGTCCCAAATGTCAAAATTTTTGCGCCCCAGAAGTCGGACTAGCACCCACTGTTTGACCCGACTCCAATTGCCATTCGGAATCTTGATATACACCAGCCCATCCGATTTTAAAAGCGCATGTACCTGCCCCAAGACTTCACGGGGGTTTGCCACATGCTCCAAGACATCGGTCATCACCACCACGTCATAATGATGTTTAGGCAAATCGACTTCATGCAACAGCCCGATTCGCACGTCCAACCCAAAATATTCTTGGGCAAAACGCGCAAAAAGTGGCGAAGGCTCAACCCCGGTAACATGCCAATTTTTAGCCAGTCGCATCAAAAACCCACAGTGAGCGCCCACATCCAGCAATTCCCCGGTTGGTTTCACTTGAGCGATTTCTTCCAAGTGTTTCTCATAATGGCGGTCACGCGGATGGGCTTTTTCGCCACGCAGCACTGCCCCATATTTTTCCATGAATTTTTGGCGGGTTTCAGCTTCGTTTTCTTCAAACCAATAATTCAGATGTGACCCCTTCAAACGCGGATTAGTATACATCAGACCGCAGGTACGGCAGCGCACCACCGCCAGCGACCATTCCTCTACCACTTTTTGATAATCTAAGGACGCACATAATGGGCAAGGGACGATTTCTTTTTCATCATCTGTAAAGGTCGTTGACCATGCAAGATTTGTTTCACTCATTGACTTACTCACACGATAATTGGGCAGTGTCATTGTATCATAGCGCCAGCGTAGGGTTCACCCCTTCCATGCCCTCTCGCAAACTTCTATAATGCCAGCCATGACAGCCAAACACATTTTGCTCCTTGTTTGCACCTTCGTCCTTCTGCTAGGTGGAACATTACGAATCATCGGAATGACATGGGGGTTGCCCTACCAGCTTGAACCGGATGAACCCTCCATTTTTATCAACGCTTGGGAACGGGCGACGGTTGGCACACCTTCTATGGCACGCGAATACCCGCCGTTGTATCCTATTTTCCTCAGTCGGGAACGCCAACTCATTGATTTACTCGGTGGCAAAGACACCCCGCAGGTGATTTATTTCTTCTGGGGACGCATCACCAGTGTCATGATAAGCCTTTTAACCCTAGCGATGGCCTACCGCACCGGCAAAACCGCCGCTTCGCCTTATGCTGGAATAGCCTTTATGCTGTTTTTCGCCGTCGAAACCGATGTGGCGCTGGAAATGGGCTGGATTATCAAGTCCGATAATCCGGCATGGCTGCTGACTCTGTGTACCTTGTGGGCATCTCTGATCACTTTGCAAAAACGCTCATGGGCATGGCTGGGGGTGGCTCTCATTTTTGGCCTTCTGGCAACCTTTGCCAAATATAACATGGCACTGGTTTTTATCGCTGTGTTGTATGCCCTGTGGTATCTTTTGGTCGGTGGAAGGCCACGTTTCATGTGGCTGATTCCGGTGATTGTGCTGGTCAGTATTTTTACGGTACGTCTGCTTATCCGCACGTATTGGCTCAGTGACATCGCCCCCTATTTTGCCAATTGTAATGTCGCCGTTGATTTATCCAATCCACAAACGATTGACGAGCCACCGTTTTGCAGTGCATTTTTCACCCTCCAAAAATATGCTACCCCTTTTTACCAGCGCGATAACTTTCTGAATGAAAATAATCGTGCCACGTTTACCTATCTCGCTCATGAAATTGCAGGCATTTTAGGGTGGTGGCGCTTATTTTTGGGAGCGCTGTTAGCCGGTGGATGGGTGTATCTTGCCCGACAGGAAAATAAGCAGGCGGTGGGTATGTTCACCGCGCTAAGTGGGGGAGGATTGCTCCTTTTTACCATGCTGGAAGTCCAACACCCGATTCGCCAATATTACGTAATTATTCTTGGGATTGGACTCCTGCTGGCGCTTTTTATCGGGCAAATCGGGCAAAAAAGTCCACGCCTGTATACCGTTTTACTGTTTATTTTTTTCATTCCCTATCTGATTCCTGCTCTCGAACGTCGCATCGACCTGACCCAAACAGACACCCGTGAGGCCACCGCCGAATACATGCTGGACAATGCCCCGCCTGGTGCCGCGATTCTGGTGGAATATGATAAGGTCGAATTCATGTCCCAGTTTGGTGGGTTTCAGGGCTACGACAATTTATTTAATGTCATTGGCCTCCAGAGCATCTACGAAAAAGATGTAGACACCCTCGCCGAACAGGGCATCGCCTATATTGTCGTGGATGCACGTTCGGAAAATCGTGGCGGGTACTATGCCAACCCACAAGCCTTTCCAGAAGAAAAATATGATCTTGTGCTGAATCTGGAAAGCGATAACTATGTTGGGCCAAAGCGCAAAATTTACCGCACCTTCCGCCCGCAGGTAGAAACCAACTTCCATTTTGGCAGTTTGGCACGTTTGATGGGCTACGACCAGACTCTTGACAATGATACGCTGAGTTTGCGTTTGTACTGGCAGTCCCTCGCCGATGCCCCGCCCGATTACAGCGTATTTGTCCATCTCGTCAATGCCGAGACAGGCGAAGTGGTGGTCAGGAAAGATGCTGCCCCCGAACCCGCGACTCTCTGGTGGTCAAAACAGGAATGGATTTTTGAAACGCGCCAGATTCCGCTAGACGACTTACCCGCCGGTAGCTATTTTGTCCGCATGGGCATGTATGACCCGCTTTCAGGACAGCGTTTGCCCGTCAATGGCACAGATTTTATTGAACTTACGCCATTCACCCATGATTAGGCTTTTTGTGAGGTAAAATATTAGGTCAGTCTCGCAGAAATTCAAGAGAATATGGGAGTAAATTAAAGCTCATGCAGGAGATGACTTTTTATGCTTCTATAAAGGCTAAACGCATGAAAAATAACCTATTTACTATACCTATAGACATACAAAGCACCAAAAATCTTCTTGAAAAACAAAACGAGAAGCCGAATTTATTTAAAGGGAAATATACCCCTAGAGTAAGTATAAGAATTTACCCTAAACGAATTAATCAAATTTACTTATTTAACATATGTATTACTTCGATGAGTGATTATACTTCCTCTAGCCTTATTTATCTATCTGGGCTATTAAAGAAAAAAGATGAGGTAACTACCATTATTGAATATAAACTTCGCATTAATAAGTTTCCTTTTATATTATTTAACCTTTTAATTCTGCTTTTATTTATATGTGTTCTTGCATCAAATAATAATTTAGATCTACCCTCCATAGTTCAATCTTCCTTAGCTATATTTATATGTGTGAACGGGTTGCTTCTTCTTACTATTCTTTATCGCATTTATATACAAAAAGAATACGAAAGACTTATAGCATTGATGGAAGAAACCTTTAATACATCAAAGAAAATATAACGCTAAAGTAGCGCACGGTCAGCACAGCAAACTATTTACTTTTGGACGAACTGCCTTTTGCGCTCTACCGCCCCACCACGTAACGCGGCGCAGACCACATCGGGTAACGCACCCCACCGCTTGCAATCATCCGTTGCTCACCGGAGGCAATGTCCAGAAAGATGAGTTCTCCGGCGGTGTTCACATACACCAACTGGGCGCTGTCTGGCGACCAACTCACATCCGCCAGCGAAGGCGTTTGAAATTCACGTTCCGGCAAGTTCGGCCATCGTGCCAGCACCGTCAGCGTGCCTTCATCCCGGATGATGACCACCCGCCCCAAATCGTTATCCACCGGACTCGCAAGGTGCAAACGCTCAAATTCATCGGTAATTTCGTTCGCTGCGCCGCCCATATCAAACCAGATGCGCCGCCCACTGCTCAAACGCACGTAAATTCCCCACTGCCGACCCCGTGTTGACCAGAAGGGCCCATCCACAATCGGGTCATTCGGGGTATCAATCAGGGTGAAAACCGCCCCCGCTCCCCGATACAATTTCACCTGTGTCTGGCTGGCAAAGAGGATCGCCCCACTGCCATCCGGTGCAAATTCCGTCGCAATCGCGTTCCCGCTAATATCGCCAATCACCGAAGCCGCGCCATTTTGATACAACACAATCTGGCTGCCCTGTGCATACACAAAACTGTTGCCGTCGGTAGACCAACTCGGCAGGGTGGTTGCGCCGGGTGCGCTAAAAGTGACCGTCACCCCATCAGGCCGCCGGACTTCCATCCCGTTCCCCAGATAGGTGACATAGAGGCCATTCCACGAACGCACCGCCCGTCCTGACCCGCCCATCGCTTGCCCGCCGCCGCTTGGACTGGTGTTAAAAAGCTGACCCCCACTGGAATAGACTATCGCGGCAGGGAAATAAAAACCCGCCCCGTTGGTGGGTGCGCCCCCCGATGCGCCGTTAAAGGTCACATTCCCGACACCCCCGCCACTGCTCACAGGCGGAGCATTGCCGCCGGAACTAATGCTTCCGGCGGAGGTCGGCGGAACAAACTGCACAGGTGTTGGAATCAAGGTAGGCGCTTGGGTCGCTGGCACAGAAGAAGTCGTGGTGGTTTGAATCGTAGGCCGCTGCCCGATGGTTTGCGCCGTCGCGGTACGGGCGGTGTCATCAATCCGTTGGGGGGTCGCGGTTCGGCCTACCACCGTGGGTTCGGCATCATCATCACTCCGACTCAACGTACAGGCCAGACTCGCTAACAAGACCATCCCAATTAAAACCCAAGCACGCATGGCTTTTGAACACCCTTCCACTTCTGCTACTTGCCAATGATA
Organism: uncultured Anaerolineae bacterium; assembly: GCA_964639245.1. Classification (GTDB taxonomy): domain Bacteria; phylum Chloroflexota; class Anaerolineae; order Aggregatilineales; family J027; genus SB15. The sequence continues at coordinate 682,964 of CAZXCU010000001.1, read as the reverse complement.
GACCAATTATAGGAGTGTGCAAGCAGTGTTCGCCAAAAATTCGCTACTCTCTGCCCTGATTGTTGTTACAATAGAGAGACTTGCCAATAGACCACCCCATGTTTGCTAGCGATACATCGGGGTTTTCAAGGAGAATCGTTTTGAAGAAAGCTATCATTGTTCTGCTGCTGTTCGGGCTGCTGATTCCGGTCATGGCTTCCGCGCAGGAAAATACCACCCCCGATGATTTATGTGCGACGGCTTTTCCCGCCCCTGAACCCGCCAACCGCCAATTTTCCCAGGCGGAACAGGTACTACAAGACGGCGTGGATTATCATGCCGTGTTCTGCACCAGCGCCGGGGCAGTCTATGTTGACCTCTACGAAGACCGCACCCCCGTCACGGTCAATAATTTTGTCTTTCTAGCGCAGCAGGGCTACTATAACAACACACATTTCCACCGTGTGATTCCTGATTTTATGGCGCAGGCAGGTGACCCCACCAATACTGGTTCGGGCGGCCCCGGCTACCAATTTGAAGATGAATTTTTGGATGAGCTTGTCTTTGACCGCCCCGGTTTGCTGGCGATGGCAAATGCTGGCCCTGCGACCAACGGCAGCCAATTTTTCATTACCACCGAAGTCACCGATTGGCTGAATGGCGCACACACTATTTTTGGCGAAGTTCTTGTCGGACAGGAAAATGTCGACAGTATCCGCGTGCGTGACCCGCAAAGTGCCTTTGGGCCGGGAACCATGCTCTACACGATTGTTGTGGTTGAAAATCCCGAAGAAGTGACAGCCGAGGCGGGAACTTTTGAAGCCCCCACCGCCGAAAATGCCAGCGCTGTTTTTGAAACCCTTGCCACCACCGCGCCCTTGCTCTTGGAAAAATTCTTCCCCGGCATTGGTGAACAACTCACCTTTGAAACCGCCGTGGCAGAAGTTTTTACCTCCGAAGAAGCGCTCACCTTGGTCAATGAAGCCAATCAGGAAACGACTGCCGCTTTTTACGCTGACCACAACCACCAATTCACTGCCTTCACCGCGATTGGGAATACGGCTTGTGATCTGGAAACCTTCCCGGTACAGCAAATTAGCTACCGCTTGGAATCCTTTGGTTCAGTTGAAGATGCCACCGCCGCGCTGAATGACGAACGCTTGCTGCAAATTCTGGAAACCGAAGGCTATACAGTTGCCGAAGCACCGGATGTGCCATTTACTGTCCTGACCAAAACTGTTACCGGATGCAATGATGCCGATATGCTAGAAGCGATTGGGATTTTCCAGCAGGGCTATACCCTTGTTACTGCCCAAGTCATCATTACACCCGATAACGGCGATTTTGTCGGGTTGCTGGTGTCCGAATTTGTTCAGCAATTTTATGAAGAAGCGCTCTACCCGCTTCTCCAACCCCGCGTTGAGGCATAGATGAAATACATTACAACGGTCAACGACGAAAAATACGAAATTGAAATCAAAGGCGATGTCGTGGTGGTGAATGGCATCGAACGAACTGTTGATTTTAAGTCAATGGGAACACATGATATTTACTCATTGATTATTGACCATCAGTCGTTTGAGGCCGTTGTAGAACAGCACGACAACAACCAGTACGAAGTCCTCATCATCGGGGATTTGTACGAAGTCAATGTGACCGATGAACGCGAACAACGCCTCGCCAGTGCTGCGGGGGGGTTAAACGCTCCTACAGGCGAAGTCACCGTGCGTTCGCCCATGCCCGGCCTGATTGTGGATGTTCCCGTCACCGTTGGGCAGCAGGTCAAAAAAGGCCAAACCGTGGTCATCCTCGAATCCATGAAAATGGAAAACGAACTCAAAGCCCCGCGTGATGGCGTAGTGCATCGGATCGAAGTTGGCAAAGGCGACTCGGTAGAACACAACAAACCCCTCGTGTTCATCGCGTGAGTGTTTTTGCAAGGGAAGGGTAGGCAGACCGCCTATCCCGCATTCCTCCTTTGAAGTTTATAATGGGCTGTTCCATGAAACAGCTCATTTTATTTTTGTGTATGGGGTACATTCTGGGCGGAATCTTCAGCGTTCCCTTTCACGCCGACGAAGCCGACCACCTTTTCAAATCACAGGATTATGTGGCCTATTTTGTGTTAGGCGACCCCTTCCGCCTGCGTGTTGACCCGCCGGTTGCCATCAACAGCGAACAGCATATCCGCCTGCTGACAGGCACAACTTCTGCCTATCTCACCGGATTCGTCTTGTGGCACACGGGTGTTCGCCTATGGCCTTCGGCGTGGTATTACCCGGAAAGTGTCGAATCAAATCGGCAGGCCGGACGTTGGCCTAGCGACTCGATTCTGTGGCGCGGACGACTCGCTTCTGCCTTCTTGACCGCGTTGAGCGTGGTGTGTGTCTTTCACATTGCCCAAAAATTATCCCCGCATCGACAGGCAAGAATCGGCCTTTTTTCCGCGTTGCTATTCACCCTCCACCCCGTTATTTTGCTGAATGGACGGCGAGTGATGCAAGAAGGCACACTTCTTTTTTTGACCCTGCTGCTGGTCTGGCAGGCGATTCGCACCGTCGAAAACCCGACATGGAAAAATTGGAGCGGGTTGGGGGTCATAAGCGGGTGCGCGTTTGCCAGCAAGCCCACCGCGCTACTGGCAATCATCGGGGTGCTGGTTGGGGTGGTTATCGCCAATTTCCTTCTCCCATTCATCGAGTCTCGCTGCATGGAACAAAAAACAGAAGGGACGGGCGCGGTCTATGACCCACCCCGTGCTTTAAAATTGTTTGTATACCCATTGGGGGGATTTTTGATGGCTGCCAGTTTAGTGTATCTCCTGCTCACCCCTGCCATCTGGAATAATCCACCTGCCCGCCTGCTTTTGGCGGCACAACTGCGGCAGGATGCCTTACAGGGGCAAGCCAGTGCCTCGCCTCAAGCCTATACGAATTGGGGAGAACGCACTGCTGCCCTGCTCACTCAACCCTATCCAGCGACAATCCACTATTATGAATCGCCTGATTTTGCCAGCGACTCGAAATTAAACAATGAAATCCGCCGCTATGAAAAAAGCTGGTGGGATGGGGTAAAGATTCCCATGTGGCTCGGCATGGGTTGGGTAATGCTGGGTTTCACCGCGATTTTGATGCCCCTCATCGGTAAAAACGAAACAAAAGTAAAAAAGCCGGTCATGATTTTCCTCTCATGGGTGCTTATTACGCTGATAGGATTGTTTGTGTCTGTCCCGATGGCTTGGCAGCGCTACTACCTACCGCTCACCCTGATTGGTATTTTCTTAGCCGGATTCGGTCTGGACTTTTTAACCCACACCATGCACGCTAGCCTGCGTTTTTTGAGACGTTAAACATGATGCCCGACTGGTTGACTCCCTTTTTTAACTATTTTCCGGCCTATGCCCTGTTTTTTCTGGGGGTGGGTGTGCCGTGGGCGTTGGCGCTGCTACCCCGTGAGGAATGGCGCAACCCCACCATGCTATTCGCTACCGCCTTCGCGCTTGGCCCCTTGTTCTCCACCACATGGATGTTCGTCTTAGGCACATGGGGAACATTTAAAATTGAACGTGTGCTAACAGGCATTTTGATGCTGGCTGTGGTGGGTACAACGGCGGCTTGGCTGCGGCGTTACACCCCCTATCGCCAAGAACGCACCCGTTCTGATAGTTGGACATCGATTGAAATTGCCCTGCTAGGAATGCTGGTCATCGGGTTTATCCTCCATATTTGGATAACCCTCTACTGGCCTTTTGTGCAGTACGACACCCTCTGGACATTTGGCTACAACCCGCGTGTTTTTTTGCTGCAAGAGCGCATCCCCGATTGGATTGATTATTATCCGCAGCTTGTCCCACTAACCTATACTTATGGACAACTTTTTGAAGGCACGTTTAATGACCACGTAGCCAGAGCCGCCGTGCCTTGGTTTTTTATGGGCAGTGGTTGGATGGCCTATCTCTTGGGGAGGCGGGTGTGGGGCAAACGTGCCATCGGGATTTTAACCGCCGCCCTCTGGATGCTGATGCCCCATGCGCTCTACTGGTCAAGCGCAGGCGATTTAGAACATCCTGTAACCCTTTATTTTACGGGAGCAGTGGTCTTTTTTGTGCTGGCGTGGCGTTCTCACCACTGGCGCTATGCTCTTTTGAGTGGCTTGATGTTTGCTGGAGCAGCATGGACAAAACCCACCGCCGGTTCATTCGCGCTGGGCGTGATTTTGGTAGTGCTGCTTTCCGGCAGCCGTTTTTTCCTTATTGAAAAAACACCGATCAACATTCCAAGCAGCGTTCCCGTTCCGATGCAGCTTTTCCGCCAGAAATTTCTGGTCGCCGCCATCATCGGCTTGGCGAGTTTACCCATTGGCTTAATGTGGTACATTCGCAACAGTATTTTAGAACACGACCTCATCACCTTCCCTGAAAATTATTGGAATGACTTTGCCCAACGCTCCGGTCAAGAATTTGGCTGGCTGATTCTGATCGCATTTTTAGCGGTCAGTATGGTCACACACCAAGCGTGGTCTCAGCTCAAAACCGGCGCAAAAGAAATCCGTCGTCAAATTTTCTGGTTATGGCTAGGGCTGGCTCTTTTTTTACTGGGGACACTCCCCAACGCGCTCAACACCAACCTTGCGTGGCAGTCCGACAGCCTGTGGAAATGGGTCAATGGGGCGCGGCCTGCTGCCGGACGATTAAACGGGGTCGAACTGGGTCTCATCATCGTCGGGTTGAGTCTCATTGTCTGGCAAATCCGCCCCGCATGGCTCAAAACCACCGACCGGGCCAAATCATCCATCAAACTCACGGTTGCATTAATCGCACCCTTCACCATCATCTGGTTTTTGTTTTATTCCTATCATTACCGTCTTATGCTCACCATCACCCCCGTTTTTGCATCCATGACTGCCGCGTTGCTGGATGCGTGGTTGCTGCCGTTGGCACAAAAAAATCGCTTACGGAAACGTGTTTCTGCGCTGCTGGCGGTGCTTCTGTGCCTACCGGGAATTGCGGTGGCGGGGTGGTTTACGGCATGGCACACCTTGGTTGCCCCGCTTGAAAATGACCGCGCCAAATATGAAGCGACCAACCCCGCCCTGATGGAAGTCGTGGAAGTGATGGAACAAACGCTGCAAACCAAACCACGTAATTTTCTGAACGTCTATACCATGGGCGAAAATCGGCTGAATTTTTTCTTTCCCCATATGCGAACGCTCTGGGATGACCAGCGCATTACCACCTTGAACGAAATGTACCAATCCACCGATTTATTCATCGGGGGGGCAACGGCGGATTTTCTCTGGCAGTTTGACGGGAAGTTCCCGAACCAGATTTCCGCCTATATGCAGATGGGCTATGTGTATTCCTCCCCGACACTGGAATTTAAAACAGGCAACATCTGGCAACTGCCCCTGCGCCCGATGAAAGAAATTGACGACGGCAACAACCGCTTTGTGGTCTACGAAGTTTACTATCCGAACCGCTTCCGCAGTTTAGAAGAAGTCGCCCCGCCGGTGTTATTTGAGGATATTCATTGGGATTTTATCGCCCTGCGCGGCATGGATATTCGTTCCAGCATCCCGAACGATACCGAATCACTGCCGCGTGATGAAAATGGCGCGTTTCCCCTTCATGCAGGCCAAGAAATTTACCTGCAATTCTACTGGCAACGCCCCGATGAAACGCCTATCCCCTACGATTATAGTATTCTGGTGTACCTCGTGAATCAGGACACAGGCGAAATTCTCTCCCAGCGCGACGGGGGGATTGCCGACAACACCCTGCCGCTCACCTTGATTCCCGCACATGATTTGATTCCCGATAGGCGATTCTGGAAACTCCCCGATGATTTGCCCGCCGGACGCTATGATTTACACATCGGGTTTTACGATGCCAATAATCTTTCCGCCCCGCGTTTACCCGTTTATGAGGACGAAAATCCGCTTGGGGACGTGTTTATTATCGAAAATATCATCCAGATTGAATAACTCACCTTATGCAGAAGAGCGTTTTGGGGACATTTTTTGACCCCACCCTGCCTTCGGCTTCCCTCCCCAAAGCCTTGGGGAGGGATTGAGGGTGGGGATTTTCCCCCATTGCGTAAGGTGATGAATAAGAACTTATCCGTCAATGAAAACGCTGGCCTGAAGCAGTTTCACTTTTGAATACGGATAGGGTACGGGTGGGTCTGTGACCGCGCCTGCAAGGGATGAGGGCGGGTGAGAGACCACGCCCGTACATTTGGCTATCCGTGCTATTTTATTAAAGTGCATCAGGTCAGTGAACACCGCGTTAAAGCACGGCGTTAAAATAAATTTACGGATAGACACTAAGTGTTACATCTCTATAAGAAATGTTTTTTTGTCTGCCAGAGCGCCCATCTTCCTGTTAAACTACAGAGGATAACTAACCTAATGTGAGCGCGTGAATGCAGAAGTTTTTGAATCGGCTGTTCGGTAGTCCATCGTCAACCAAACAGGATACGTCCGAATTTACCCCGTATATCAATACGGCGCAGGCCGCTATTCAACGGCTGGCATGGGATGAAGCTTTGTCCGCTTATCAGCGCGGATTGATGCTAGCCCGCGAACGCACCGATTTACGCGCCCAGCAGTATTTTTTAAGCGGGCAGGGAACAGTTTATTACAAATCCAAAAATTACGACCTTGCAGAAAACAACTTTGCTGATGCGCTCGCCCTTGCCCAACAAATTGATGATGCTATTCTGATTGCCCGCAGTTACATCAATCTGGGAGAAGTCATGGCCTCCCGCAAACAGTGGGAATCGGCCCAAATGGATCATCAAAAAGCCTTAGATACCGCCAAACTTACCCAAGATTCTGCGACCATCATGCTGGCACAGGAAAAACTCGCCCGCACCTACATGGAATTGGACAACGCGGCCTATGCCAGTCATCTGCTTAAAGAAACCGTGACAACCGCCCAAAAGCTCCGTGATGCACGAACAGGAGCCAGCGCCCTCGGCTGGTGGGGCAAAGCGCTCATCCTGACCGGACAAAAGGGACTGGGGCGTAAACATCTTGAAAATGCTCAACGCCTTGCCATGCAAATCGGGCGGGAAGGGCTGGCTTTGCAATGGATTACGGAATTGGCGAATCTGGATTTAGCCGAAGAAAATTATCATGAAGCCATTGAGCGCTACCAAGCAGCAGAAGCGCTGGCCCGTCATATTGGCTTTCGGGAAAAAGAATTTTATATTGATTTAGCGCTCAATCTCTCCACCACCTATCGTCAAACGGGACGGTATGGTGATGCCAAAGTGCAGGCCGAACGTGCCTTGATGCACAGCCGTGAATATGGCGATGAAACCAAAATCATGCTCGCCATGAAAGAGTTGGGCTTGGCCTTACAACAGCAACAAGAACATGAGTCCGCCATAACCTACCTCACCAATGTGATGGAGGGCTACGAAAAAGGCTTAATTACGGAAGATAAAGCCGAAGTCTTGCTGGCATTGGGCAAATCGCAACAAAAATTGAATCAACTGGACAACGCAGCAACCACTTACCACCAAGCGCTTACGCTTGCCCAACAGATGAAAAATCGCCCTCATCAAGCCGAAGCCCTCCACTGGCTAGGTACACTGCACAATGAACGCGGCAACCGCGAAGAAGCCGTCTCCCTTTGGCAGCAGGCCATTCGCATTTTTGAGGACGAAGGCGAAGTGGCCTCCGCAGCGCGTGTGTTGTGCGATTTAGGCAATACCCACCGCATCATGGGAGATTTGGGCGCTGCCCGTACCGATTTTGAAAATGCGCTCATGCACCTTAACAGTATTGATGATCGAGTCACCCGTGGACTGGTTTTTTCCAACGCCGCTAACCTATATACCCAGTTGGGCGATATGGAAACAGCGGAATCGTTCTACGCCGATTCCATCAAAATTGCCAAAGAACTCCGCGATGTTCGCAGCGAAGGCATCCGTACTGGTAATCTCGCATGGTTTTATGTGATGACAGGCCGCGCTCAACGGGGGGTAGAGCTGTTTAAACAAAGCATCGAAATCAGCAAACGCTTAAAGGATACGCTGCTCACCGCCATCCAGACCAACAATTTAGGCTATGCCCATGCGCGATTAGGCAGCCACGATACTGCCATTCAACTTTACCAAGATGCGCTGCAACTGGCAGAAACGCTGAATGCACGACGCTGGAAAGCCGTTTTTCAGTCTAACTTGGGCGAATCGTTCATGGCAACCAACCAATGGGAACACGCGCAAAATCTCTATCAACAAGCGTTGACGGTCAGCGACGAACTTAACGACCAAGACAATACTATCCGCACACGCAATCGCCTCGCCGCATTGCATTTACGCCAAAATCATCCTGATGAAGCGCAAGCGTTGGCTGAATCGGCCTATCAAGAATCGCGTCGGATGGGGTATCGGAAGGGGCAGGCCGATGCTGCTCGCATTTTGGGCGATATGTACTTTCAGCAGAAACATAGCGAAAATGCCAAGCGTTACTACATGGAAGCGCACAAACTCTACACGATGATTCAAGACCCCGCCGCGCAAGAAATCATTGAACTTACTCGGTTGTAATTTTGGTGTGGACTCGCGTTTTGCGTTTATGGCTGGCGTGCAATTCAGCGAGGGTCGCCGTCGTCCGTGCTGGTGGGGCGGGCAGTTCCAACCATGCCTGCGCTGCGACAGGCATCATTTCGGGCAAGGCTTCCGGCACGGCGCTTTCAAGAGGACGACCTAAAGTAATGGCGTACAAATCGCGCACAAATTGATTAAATCCTTCTGCATAGCGATCCAAATAATCTTGCGCGATTTTATCCGCTAAATCTTTGCGCCCCGCCGCCATCAACGCCGCCACATGGGGACGAAAATCGCGCAAGGACAAATACATTGTCCCTTGTGCATCCGTAATCACCCCCCAGCACAAAGTTTTTTTGTCGTTGTCGTCTTTGGCGGTAATAAATCGGCGCAAGGTACTGGTTGGCACAACCGCGCCAACATTAGAAAAAACCTCACGGCCTTTAATCAGATCATACAACACATCAAATTGCTGCGGCACTTTGTCCAATAAACGCTGTAAGGCCGGGGGCAGATGCGCCAGCAATTTGATGGTACTCGCGCTGCCGCTTTCGCCATGCAAGGCCATCTTTTTGACCCGATGCAACACCTCTGCTAAGGCGGCGAGCGCGGTCAGGTATGTTTTTTGTGAACTCTTGAAGGCGCGATAAGCCTCTTGACGCGGGGCTTTGGCTTCTTGGTAATGCGTCAAGGCCTCCAGCACCTGCTGATGCAACGCCACAAAATCCAAGTGGTGCAAAGGGACTTCAAAACTCAGGGGGCAGACACGCTCCCGTGGCGAACGCATTCCGGCATTCACCGGAATCATTACAGTCGGATTCACGGCTCTGTCGTTTTGCAAAGCGTCCAGAACCATCAGCGCCGCCTGACTCAGTGTTTCTTTGTCCAAGAGGGCTTTGAGTTCTTTCATCAGATGAGGATTCAAAACATAGGTCGCTGCGTGGATAGCACGGTATAACAATAAAAGATCGTTCACGGTTAGCATCGCCAAGAAATCATTTCGCTGCTTAAGCACTTGCCGCAGCGCTCGCACAGGGTGGATATGAATCCGGCTGTTTTCCGCGCAGGCTTCCCGTGTCACTTGCGGCAAATGTTGAAGGCGGAACACCTCATCCATATTCAAAGGCAACACAACTTCATGCGGCGGATTTTCAGTCGTCCCTGGCGGAGCGGAAAGTTTCCGCAAACGCACCGCCATCGAAAGGGCTTGGTTGGTCATAATTTCAGCAAAAGCCGCCCCCCACTCCCCATCAAAAAAAATGTGCGACTGGTCAAAAACAAAAGAACGTCCCGTGTCAAATACCGTCAAAGCGTGGTCGCCACATCCCCGTTCCGTCTGTCGCAGTTCCGCAAGGGGCAACTCCACCGCCCGCGTATCAAAATTTAATACAATCGGGGCATAGCGCAATTCATTTAATCCCGCTTGCAGAGTCGGGTTGAGTGTCCCACGAATCTGATGCAGCGCAGCCCGTCGCAAACCGGCGAGGATATTCAGTTGTGCCGCCGGCGTTTGGGGTTCATGTTTCAACATCGCCATCAATTGGGCGCGAACGGTTGTAACCTCCGCCGGTTGGGTAGAGCCGGGCTTGCAAACAGGGATCAGATAATAGCGTCCACGATAAATCACCCCGATTCGCGCTTCGGCTAAATCCATCGCTATACGTTCTTCACCATATGCCCCTGTGTTTAAGTAGGCCAGAATAGACATTTGGCGCTGGTAAGCCAGCAAATCTTCTTGTTGGGCTTGGTCAATGCGCTCTGCCAGTTCGGTTTTCAGCGTCAAGGGCAGGGAACGGGTCGCTTCTTGAAAATACTTGTCAAATTCCGCCCGCCGAAATTCGGCATACGAATGAGAATCCTGTGCTTCTTGCGTGCGACGATAGGGACGAATGGCCTCCCACCGCCGATAGAGGGTTTGAAATTGGGTGGCATAGGGGGTGTCGGCGGTGACTTCATTCAATAAGCGGATATACACCCGTTCGCGCCATTCATTTTCCAGAAACATCGGATATTGATGCAAACATTTGATGGCAGCCATCACCCACGCAGTTAAGCGATCAACATAGGGCAAATTCATCCCGTGATGGCTCAACAGACTGTCGAAACCATGCGTTTCATTGGCATGGCGGGCGGTATCTTCGCGCAGCGCATAATCGACGTAAAATTGCCAGACTCCTTCAGGAAAGGCATCTTCAGGATTTTTGCCCGCCAATTTGAGCAAATGCTGATAGCCCCAGATGACCGCCGCCGGGCCAGCAAAAAAAGTGCTGTAGACCGCCTTATCCAGCGCGAGTTCCACCCCCTTAAACAGGATGTTGATATCCCGTCGGGCAGAAGCCGGCGATTGACGACCCGACAGCCGCGCCAACCCACTTAAGATCATCGCGGGAACATTGCCCGCAGGCAGCACCGACGACACCTCATCGGCCATCTGCTCCACTTCTGGCAGTGACAAATGCGACAGACCGATCACATCTTTTGACCCTGCGATGTTGGCAAGTTCGCGCTGGGTGTTCATACGGGTATGTTCAAGCTGGGTGGGTGCGGCATCTACCATGCTGATTTCTACCACTTCATTCTGCAACTCAACAACCAATAGTATTTACAATACGCGAAGGCGCACAAAAAAACAGTCCTACCTTAGACTCATTTTAACCCATTTCTAACCATCTGACCTGTTTATTTCAAACGTTCATGAAATATTTTCCAATTTTTCTCCCACTTCATTTGAACTCGGTTAAGATAAGAGCAGAGGATTATGCGCTATGAAAAGCACCGTCGATATTCAAGTCATGATTAACTGTTTCATTGAAGCCTTATATGCTAATGACCGGGACATCCGCGAAACAGCCGTCCAAGTGTTGGTACAAATGGGACAACCCGCCATGCCAACGCTGGTGAAAAGCCTGCAATCCTCTGACGCTGATGTTCGTTTGTCAGTGGCAGAAGCGTTAAAGCAACTCCAGTGGAAACCCGCCAACGACATTGAATTTGCCTTTTTTGCCTATGCGAGCCAGCAGTGGGATTTGTTGGTCAAAATAGGTCTCGCTTCGATCTATGCCTGTGCCGCTGCCCTACAAGATGCTAGTTTTTATATTCGCACCTCTGCCGTGCTGACGCTCGGTGAAATTGCTCATGTCGAAGTCCTGCCCCTGTTGGAACTCGCCATGCAAGATGAAAATAGTTATGTTCGCAGCGCATCGGTTCGCGCCTTGAGCAAATTAGGCTACTTTGCCCTGCCCGCCCTTACCCGTGCCATCCACGACGAAGACAAAGGCGTGCGCCAAGAAGCAGCCAGCGCCCTCACCAACTTAGGCGAAGCGGCAGTTCCGGTACTCATTACCGCCATGCGCGAAAGTGATTGGTATTTTCGGGGAGAAATTGCCCAAGCCCTTACCCGCATTGGGGAAAAAGCCGTCCCGGAACTCATCGGTTTGTTGGGTGATAACGATTTACGCCACGATGCCGCCCACATTTTGTCCGATTTAAAAGTAGACCCTACCCGTTACGGCTTCAACGCTTATGCCTAAAAATAACCTTCTGGGAGGGGATTTCTCCGCCACGCCAACTTTCCTGTCCTTGCGTATCAAAAACGATAAAAAGAGGGGTGTAATCAAAATCATAGCGTTCACGCAGGGTTTGCCCAACCTCACTGTGGATGCTGACCCGCAGCATCACGGCCTCACCTTCAAGGTCATCTTTTAAAGCGCTGACCTGTGGTTCAAGCCGCATACACGCAATTCAATACTCAGAGTACACCGCCAACACCACCGGCGTTCCACCGCCCACTGCTGCTTCAAATTCGGCAAGGGTAATTTCGCGTTCCGCAGGGGCAGGTCGCAAAACCCACCAGCCACCACCAATACCTATCGCCACCAGCAGCCACGCGGCGAGTTTGAACCAGCGCGTTCCAAACGGTAAACGCCATAGCCCACCCCCGACAACCACTAAAATCCCGATGGCAATGAATACAAATGAAAACCAGTTCAGAATCACCCACGCAACTCCCCACGCAGTTGTTTAAAACTTAGCGGGCGGTTGTGACACCGCCCACTTTTTTAATTAGCCATATAAACCCACTTCGGTATTAAATTCCGTGATGAGCCGATCAATATCGGCGGTCTGCGCGTGCAAGTCTGTCCAATAGGTGCGGTCATGCCACTGGGCATTGAGTTCTTCCACCGTTTTACCCTGCTGTTCAATCCATGTGTAGTATTTGAGGTTATGAATCCGCTTGCGGTCATAATAACTCAATTCCTGTACATGCTGAATATCAGTTGCTAAAACATAGCGGTGATAATCGGCAATTGCATTTTCTACCGTATACGCACCATGTTTTTCGGTTTCTTCCTCCAGCCGACTCTGGTACAAATCCATCGAATCGGTATTGATGGTGAACAAAATGTCATGTTCATCCATTTCATAATATTTCGCCATTTTAACGGCAGACAGCATATTACCAATACACGAAATCCCGAACAATTTGAGATGCGGCAAGAAATCTTCGTCCAAGCCCTGTTTCAGCAAATATTCCTGCCCGATAGGTTCATTAAACAGCCGCATGAGGTGAATCGTGGCATTATCATCCACCCCCACTGCCATATCCGTATTTTTCACATTATGAATCCACGGGATATGTTTATCGCCAATCCCCTCAATGCGGTGTTCGCCAAAACCATTGTAGAGCAGGGTCGGGCATTGGAGCGCTTCACTGGCGGCAATTTTGCTGTTCGGGAACACTTCCTTCAGGCGGTCTCCCGCCCCAATCGTACCGCTTGACCCGGTAGCAGAAGCATAGCCAGCAAAGTTATCGCCTTCCTGCATCACCTGTTCCAACGCATCCAGAATCGCGCCGCCGGTGACTTCGTAATGCCAGAGGTGATTGCCCAGTTCGGAAAATTGGTCAAAAATAAAAATGCCTTCGCGGGTTGCCCGCAGTTCATTGACCTTATCAAAAATTTCCTTGACATTGCTTTCTGTGCCATAGGTGGCGATGACTTCGCCCGCGACGGACTTCAACCATGCAAACCGTTCCGCGCTCATGCCTTCTGGCAAAATCGCAATTGAACCACAGCCTAGCAGCGCCGAATTGTACGCCCCGCCCCGGCAATAATTGCCCGTTGAAGGCCACACGGCTTTATCACGGGTTGCGTCAAATTGTCCTGTCACCAGACGCGGCACAAGACATCCATAGGTCGCCCCGACTTTGTGCGCCCCGGTAGGAAACCATTTACCCACCAGCGTAAAAATACGGGCTTTTACCCCTGTGAGGGTGCGCGGGATTTCCAGAAAATTCACATTCCCGAATCCGCCGCCGGCATCCACTGGCTCATTCCGCCAGGTAATGCGGGACAGATTCAGCGGGTTGATGTCCCATAACCCCACACTTCGCAAGCCGTCCCGAACGGCCTGTGGTAATTTTTCGGGATGGCTCATCATTTCATAGGTGGGTAGAAAAATATGACGTTCTCGCGCCAGTTGAATATTTTGCTGGCGGGTTGCTGCATGAATCGATAAATCAATCACTGGAAAAACACTCCTTCTTCGCGTTCAGTTTTCAGTTTTCAGTTATCAGTATTTGGGGCTGATACCTGAACGCTGACTGCTGAAAGCTAATGATAACGTAGATGGTTGCTCTTGCTAAGAACCGATTGTATCCTTAAAGAAAAACACCACAGGAGATGCGGGCGTGTCCGATAAAAATAAAAAACCCAGACGGCAGGCAGTGGATGTGAGCGATTTACGCCAACTTGCCATTAACCAAGAATATGATGATGATATTCGCGTGGGGCATGAAGCCATGCGAGCGCAGGTCGAGGAAGACAAACTCTTTGGCATGACCGCCGTCGAGCGCATGTTTCTTTCGATTGGCTTGTTTGGTGTGGTGCTGGTGGTCAGTATGCTGCTGCTCATCGTGACCAGCAGTGTAGAATTTTAAAGAAGGAGCGCCCTACTATGGGGCGCACCCTTAGCTATGGATTGGACGGAATTTATATCCGTATTCGATAATGCCATCCGGCCCATTGGTGCGGACGCGGCGTGTGACCATTTCAACCCGCATCCCGATTTGCACCTGCTCAGCGCTCACAACGTCCGTGAGTTGGGCTGTTACCATCGGGCCTTCATCGAGCTTGACCAGCGCCATCAGGTAGGGAGCGCTGTCTTCAAATCCTTCCGGGGCATCGCTCACAAGGGTATAGCTGTAAATTTCACCTAACCCACTGAGGTCAACCGCGCTAGATTCGGCTTTGGAAAGGTGCAGTCCCACTAACGGCCTGCCTTTTCGTAGACTTTCATTTCCGCAGGCCATTCATAGGTTTCAGCCTGTTTGTTGAAATCATACGTTTCAACCTGACGCGGTTCAACATCACGCGGCGGAAAAACCACTTTTCCGTCTTGGCTGACTTTGCCTTCGAGTGCATACCGTTGTTTCTTCAAACGCCAATTTTCGCTGACACGCATGGCCTTGCTCTTCCTTTCACAAGTTCGATTTGTCAAAATCTTAGCAGCAAAAAACTCTCATTTTCTCTCAAAATCCCTATCCGAGAGCCTTTGATAGGTGTTTCTGTAAATTTTTAGCACCGTAAATAGCATGGACATCTTTCGTAGGGGCGGGTACAAGGCGTGTGCATATTAATCTCTGTTCTTGGTGAAAAGTTTGCCACGCCGATACCCGCCCTTGTTACTCACTCTAATCTACCCGTTCCAGAATATGAGCAACTGCGCTGGTTCCCAACCCGCCCACATTCAAGGTCATGCCCAACCGCGCATTGGGGACTTGATTTTCACCCGCCGTCCCGCGCAGTTGCAACGTTACTTCTGCGGCTTGATACACCCCGGTTGCGCCAAAAGGATTGCCGCGTGCTTTTAACCCGCCAAAAGTGCTGAGGGGAAGTTCGCCCGTCAACCCGATTTTATTTTCGGCAGCCCAGCGCCACCCTTGCCCGCGTTCGGCAAAGCCAATCGCCTCCAATTGCAGCGCACTTAAAACCGTATACGCATCATGCAGTTCTAGGACATGAATATCCGTGGGGCTGATTCCCGCCGATTGATAAGCTCGCCCGGCAGCCAGATTCGCCGCTTGCAAAAACAACAAATCACGACGGCTACTCATGGCAAGCGTATCCGTCGCTGCGCCGCTGCCCTTGAGTCGCACCGGCACCGGAATCATATCTTTGGCGCGTTCGGTATTGGTGAGAATCACCACACATGCCCCATCGGCTTCGGGAGCGCTGTCGAACAATGTCACCGGGTCTGCTACCGCCGGCGCAACCGCAAATGCCCCCGCTTTTAACTTATTCCGGTACATGGCATTCGGATTTTTGCTGCCATTTAAATGAGCATTGATGCTGAACCCCTCAAATTGACCGAGTTCCACACCATGTTCATATAGATAGCGCCGCATGAGCATTCCCGCCATTGCCACCGGAGTCGCGCCGTGTGCGCCTTCCAATTCGGCATCTAAAGCGGTTGCCAGCGCGTTATAGCGAGCAGCACCGACCACATCGGTGACATTTTCCACCCCGACGACCATCACGACTTTGGCAGCGCCGCTAGCAACCATTTGCATCCCCTGACGCAAGGCCAGCCCACCGGACGCATCCATCGATTCCACCCGGAACGCCTCAACACCGGAGAGTCCCGCGTAATCTGCCACCAGCGCCCCAACATTGCTCTGATTGTTCACATAGGTACCAAGCGCATTCCCGACAACCAGCCCATCAATCTCTTGCAAACGCAACCCCGCATCTTGCAACGCGGCGGCAATTGCCTGCTGCGAGAGTTCCCGCAGTCCTAAATCCCAATGCTCCCCAACCGGAGTCATCCCAATCCCAACAATTGAAACATCCATACTCTTTTCCTTTTGTAGAGGCGGGTCTTCGTAGGAGAAGGGTGCTGTAGACTGAACATTATTTCAAGTACAGTCTGTTGCCCCCGTAACCCGCCCTCACTATTCGCTGACAACTGAACACTGACAGCTTTATAAATCCAGCCACCAATCTGTATCACGGTGCTGCGCCTGCCACATTAGTTCAGCAAAACGGCGGTTGTTATAACGCTTGTTTCCACCGTAACGCAGCACCCCATACACCAACAGGACTCCTCCTACTGCAAATAAACATGAACTTACACACCAGTAGGCAAGAGACTCCATGTGTTTACCCCATTAATAATTTGCCCCGATACCGTGTATACAGGGCATAATCCACCTGCTGGCGGCGTTCGATGTAACTCCGTGTCGTGGGGGCAAGCTGCGCCCGTTGGGTGATATGTTCGGTCACGCGCAAATCAAACGCATCTGACCCCGCCCCACTGCCATACGACACCACCAAAATTCTGTCGCCAGGTTTGGCTTGGTCAAGGGTGGCGGTTAAGCCCAACATACTGCTCCCGGCATAGACATTGCCAACCTCATTCGCCAGTAACCCATATTGAATCTGTTCATCGCTGAATCCGAGCATTTTGGCGGCACGCTGTGGAAATTTCACATTCGGCTGGTGAAACACCGCATAGGCGTAATCCTTTGCGGTTGTTCCCATCAATTCCATCAAGGTTGACCCTGCTTGCAAGGTATGACGGAAATACGCAGGCTCGCCTGTGAAGCGATCTGCATGAGAGGGATATTCCACATTCGCCCGTCGCCAGAAATCCGGTGTATCGGTCACAAAACTATATGACCCCTGAAAGACAGCGAGACTTTCTGCCTCTGGGCCTAAAATATAAGCGGCTCCCCCTGCGGCGGCAGTATATTCCAGCGCATCACCGGGGCGACCTTGCGCGGTGTCCATGCCAATGCTCAAGGCATAATTTGCCATTTTGCTGCCCACAAAACCAATACCCGCTTGCATGGCTTCTGTCCCCGCTTTACAGGCAAATTCCCAGTCTGCCGCTTGAATATCCCCTGCCGCGCCGATGCTTTCCGCCACAATAGTCGAGGTTGGCTTGACGGCGTAGGGGTGCGATTCGCTGCCCACCCAGACCGCCCGAATCTGCTGGGGATCAATTTGCGCCCGTTTCAGCGCATTTCGCGCCGCTTCAATGGACATCGTAATTACATCTTCATCCGGCCCGGCGACGGCTTTTTCGCGGACAGGTGTCCCACCCAATCCGCCCGTCCAGACACGGGCAACTTCACTGGCGGGCAAACGGTACATCGGCACATATGCCCCGTACCCCACAATCCCAACCCCACGTTCCGATTTTAAAAGTCTGCTACCGTTACTGCTCATGTTCTCTAGTCTCCTTGCTTCAACTGCCCACTGCCACAAAGGACGGTGTTATCAGATATTTTCTTTTATCTTTACCTAATGCCTAAACTGCTCCACCAACTCTTTAGCGCGTTCAAGCCGGATGTTGTTCTCTCGCAGCATGGCCTCGACCACTTTATGCACGACCTCCCCCACCGCCCCGGCAGCCATCGCCAACTGCCGCGCATGAAGCGCCATATGCCCCTGTTGAATGCCTTCCGTTGCCAGCGCCCGAATCGCTGCGAAATTTTGCGCCAAGCCCACCGACACCATCAGTTCCGCCAATTCCCGCGCTGTTTGCACCCCCAGAATTTTCATCGCAATGCGGGCGGTAGGGTGCGCTTTGGTCGCCCCCCCCACGATTCCCACCGCCATCGGCAGTTGAATCGAACCGCACAAATTGCCATTTTTATCCTGCCACCACTGGGTCATGCTGGTATAGCGCCCCTCACGGCAAACATAGGCATGAGCGCCCGCTTCGAGCGCCCGCCAATCATTCCCGGTAGCAATCGCTACTGCGTCAATTCCATTCATCACCCCTTTGTTGTGCGTCGCCGCTCGGTAAGGGTCAACTTCGGCAAACACCGCTGCTTCGACAATCAACTTAGCGACGGCTTCCCCGTTCAATTGCTCGGTTGCCAGCGCAGAGGGCGGAATCGTACAGCGTGACGAAGCCATGCGCTGGTCAGAAAAATTACTCAAAATTCGCAAATTGACCCGCCCGCCTGTGATTCGTTCCAACATCGGGGCAAGCCGTTCGCAAATCGTATTAATGATGTTTGCGCCCATCGCGTCACGTACATCCACCAGCACATGCACCACCAGCATATTGCCAAGCGCGGTATCTTCAAAAGGCCGTGTTTCAATTTCCCGCGCCCCGCCGCCGCGTTTGACAATCGAAAAAGTCGGGTCATTGGCAGCATGGAGCAGTTCAGCACGGTGCTTCATTACCTGTGCCGCCGCCGTCCAGACATCCCCTTTAGGCAAATCAAGAATTTGGATCTGTCCTATCATGATGGGATCATCGCTGCCTGCGTAAAATCCGCCGCCCTCCCGTACAATCTTCGCCGCATTGGATACCGCCGCGACCACGCTGGGTTCTTCTACCACCATTGGAATGAGATAATCGCGCCCATTCACCAGAAAATTTGCGGCGATGCCCACCGGCAGGGCATAAATCCCGATGGCATTTTCAATCATGTGGTCAGCTTGAGCAGGCGAAAGTCCGGTGAGGCCGAAAAAAACTGCCCGTTCCTCCTGTGATAACCCCGCCCACTCTCCCACAATAGCGGCGCGTTCCGCGAGACTTTTTTTGTAAAAACCGGGCAAGCGCGATGAACGCCCGGACTGAGGAAATGTCATGGTAGCTCCGTGATTCCAGTAGATATTAGCAGCAACACGCTCTCAAAAGCTCTCAGAGTGCCTATCAGCGTTCAGCCATCAGCTATCAGTTACGTGTCTCTCCGTGAATTCATTTTAACGCCGTGCTTGAGCGCGGTATTCACTGGCCTGAAGGCCAGCGTTTTAATTTACGGATAGATTCTAAAAACAATGAGCCTCACAAAGAAAGTAACCTTCGCTTAATTTTTAGAAAAACACGGACGCGATATATCACGTCCCTACGGGTGCATGTTTGTAGGGACGGCATCCATGCCGTCCGCCGTGCCATATCCGTATTTAATAGTTAATGTTCATACATGCCGTCCGGGCAATTCTAAATTCTTTCCGAAGGTTAATTAAAGATTTGATCCACATATTTTTTAATCTTTCGCTAATGGCTAACCGCCAATCGCTCAATAATAACTATTGACGCGCCCACTTGAAAACCGATAATTAGCCAACCTTCATTGAGCAGTGAAAATTCCATGTTCTCCAAATCTATCCAAACCGCATTGTTTGTCCTTGCCATCCTTCTTTTAGGGGGAGCGCTCCGTTTATATTTTGTCTATAACGTGGCTTCCCGCCCCGATGAAGATGCCTATTTAGGGCCAGCCCGTGCCATCCGCGAATATGCTCAAGCAGGCGAATGGGACAAAATCTTAGATTTGGACATCACACCGGAACACCCGCAGTTGGTCAAATTCATGTTCGCACTCACGCTGGATGATGACGAATTAGAAGACATTCCGACTGAAATTGTGCCGGGCAGAACAACGCAAATGCCGCCCAATAGCCAGCGCAACGCCCGTTTGCAAACGGTGGGGGCGAGTCTTTTAACGTTTGTTACCCTTGCCCTCAGCAATCCGCTTGCCGCCCTGTTTTTAGCCATTGACCCGATTCATTTTCAATTCGGCAGCACCGCCTATATTGATGCTGTGCCGACCCTGTTTACCGCGCTCATGGCCTATTTTTATGTACGCGGGCAATCGGACATCATCTATGATGTCCCTACAAATCAGCGTAGGGACGGCATACATGCCGTCCGCCGCTTATTTTCCGAAAACCGAAACATCCTTTTCTCCGCCCTCTGTTTTGGGGTTGCAGTAGCTGCCAAATACCCCTATGCGTGGATTGGCGTGATTCTGGTGCTGCACGCCCTGATTTATAAAACCTACTCCTTCAAAAAACTTATCCTGTGGGGGGTGTTGTCCATCGGGGTATTTTTTGTGCTGAATCCGTATATCTGGAAAGACCCCTTCGGACGGGTCTACGAGCAGTTGACCTTCCACGAAGATTACGCCGATGTGCAATTGCAAAAAGACAATCATTCGCTGCTCAAGCCCATCGACCAACTGACCGAACCGCGTTACTACCTGCCCAGCAAAGTCAAACATGATATTTGGAATATGTTAGGCATCGTGGTATTTGCGCTGGCAATTCCCGGTACGGTGGTCTTGCTGCGTCAAAAATCTTTTTATGGCTGGTGGATGGTGCTGGGTCTGCTGTTTTTGATGGTCTGGCCTACCCAATGGATTCAACACAACATGATGATTGTTGTTCCCTATAGTTTTGCAGCATCGGCGGGGGTCGTTTGGCTCTGGCAGCAGAGTCAAAAACTGTGGGTGCGCTACCGCTTACGCAACGCACCCGCAACCAGCAGTTAAAATTTTATCTATATCTATCGTTAGGCGATCCTTTGAGGCTGAGAATGGGAAGCCGATTCGGGTCGCCGTCAATTTCAATGTCTTGATATGATATCCATCCGGTGTAGCCGTCCACAGTGGTTTTAAAGTAGAGGCTGTTTGCATTTCGCCCTACTAAAGTAATTGCTATATCTGCCTGCACTATATGAATAATCTCATAACGGGTGGATGGCTCAAATCGCATGGGGGCATTTCGGTTGGGTCGTGCAGTTAAGGTATCGGCGGGTTCAAGCAGCGGCACATCCAATGAGGGATTGGGTACAGGGTCTAAGGTTGGCAGGGAATAATAATTAAAGAACATTGGAAACTCTAAATTGGGACCATGCGTCCAACCTGCAATATCTCCGCCGATTTGCTTAAAATAGACCCATTCCTCATAGCGTCCATAGACAGCAACTAAACTATGACAAGGCAAAGTATCCGTCAGTTGAGCGTCATAGTTTGGTTCGAATCGCACATTAACAGGGCGTGGGTTTTGTGGATAGCCATAACAATAACGATGTCCGATGATAACACCCTGCGCGGGTACAGGTTGGGAAAGTGTTCTCTCATCCCAGAGTAAAATAGGGATAGTTAATTCAAAATCATACCATCCGAAATCTGATGGGTACTGCAATGCAAAGCGGGCAACCCATCCCATCAGGCCACTTTGAATTTCTCTCACATAAACCCACATCTTATCATTTCGTAAATCATCCTCACGACCCAGTACCTCTACTTGTGTACCGCGTATCAATTGTCCAATAATCTCACCATTGGGAGTTGCCCGAATATTTAATCTATCAGGCACAACTTCGGCGGTGATGGGTTCTTGCGCGGTGGTCAAGTTGAAAGACCATAAAGCGAAAACGAACATTAAAAAGAGGATTTTTCTCATCGTGCCTCGCCTTTTATTTCAAATATTTTCCCACTTTCTTCTTAAGATTTGTCGTGTTTTTCCCCTCTTGTAACCTTACAATTAACTAACGCAAGCATGATATAGGGGTAGGAGCAAAAAGCATGATTCTTGCTCGTAACTTTTTGAGCTATTCTCTTACAAAAATATCCAGACTTGACGCGATTAGGCTAAACAGGCACAGTTAGCGGCTGTCCAAAGGAAAAGTGGTATGCGGGTACGAATCATTGGGATAGCGCTCATTGTTATGCTGGGGGTGGCCTTACGGCTGTATGCAGCGGATGTTTCCGCCGTCGATTGGGATGAAGACGACTATCTTTCGCCTGCCCGTGCCATGCGCGAACACATTAACGAAGGCGAATTTTCTGAAATCCCGAATGTGCAGCAAAACCGCGAACACCCGCCTTTGGTTAAACTGCTCTACAGTCTTACACTTGACCAAGACGACATGGAAGAAATTCCATTGGTCACGTACCGCAGCCGCAAATCGCCTTTGCCAGAGGACAGCCTCCGAAATTCGCGCTTACAATCGGTCACGTTCGGCGGAGTGAGTTTGCTGGTTGTGTCGCTCATCAATCCCTTCGCCGGACTCGCGCTTGCCCTGCTGCCGATTCATGTCCATTTTACCAGCGTGGCCTATCTGGAAGCGCTGCCCGTGTTGTGTACCGCGCTGATGGCCTATTTTTATTTAAAAAGTCAATCTGTATCAACGGACAGCATATATCGCGTCCGCCAAATTTTTCAACAGAAAAAATATCGTTATATGGCGCTCTCCGCGCTGTTTTTTGGACTCGCCGTCGCCTGCAAATATCCGTATGCGTGGTCAGGGGTGGCGCTGGTGCTGCACGCGCTGATTTATCGCCATTGGAAAATCCAACAGGTGATTGCGTGGGGCTTGTTCTCGATTGTCGTCTGGTTTTCATTCAATCCCTATGTCTGGCCTAATCCGCCTGACCGTCTGCGCTATCAGTTCACCTACCACGAAGATTATGCCGAAAATCAGGTCGAGACTCATTCCTATACCAATCCCTTTGAGCAGTTCACCCGCCCTAACAATTATTTACTTAAGGAAATTCGTCACCCCCTCTGGCGCAGTGTGGCGATTGCTATTTTTGCCTTCGCCGCCGTGGGGGTGATTGTTTCCCTATGGCAAAAATCGTATTTTGGCTGGTGGTTGGTTATTGGATGGGTCTTTTTGATGATCTGGCCGACTCAATGGATTCAGCACAAAATGACCATTACTGTCCCTTATGCGGTTTGTGCGGCAGTTGGCTTCCAGTGGGTGTATGCCTACATGAGCAATCGACTCAATAGTCGTCATAAAACAGCCGTTACCTCAATTTGATGGTAACATTGCGGTTCATGAAACTCCGCCGACTGTTGCTTGCCGCGATTGTCTTTTTGCTGATTTTGGGCTTTGTCACCAGCGCTTTGAGTTATTATCTCTACCGTCGGCCTTTACCTCAAACAGAAGGGGAAGTGGGCGTGGCGGGGTTGCGCGAACCTGTCAGCATTTATCGGGATGAATGGGGTGTCCCACACATTTACGCCTCCAGCCCGCAGGATTTATTTTTTGCCCAAGGGTATGTCCACGCCCAAGACCGATGGTGGCAAATGGAAGTCAACCGTCACATCGGCAAAGGCGAACTAAGCCAGATTTTTGGCAACAACGACACCGTTGTTACCAGCGATAAATTGATTCGCACGATTGGCTGGCCGCGTATCGCGCAGACACAGTGGGACAATGCTTCAATAGAAAGCAAACGGGCGCTCCAATCCTACGCCGCCGGCATCAATCGGTATATTGCCGAACGCAGCCAGAGCGACCTTGCCATGCAGTATACGGTACTCGGATTCGCCGGGGGTGGAATCGCGGTGCAGGATTGGCAGCCAATCGATAGTTTGGCGTGGGCAACTGTCATGAATTGGCATTGGGACGGCAGCCTGAGCGATGAATTAGACCGGGCGATTTTGTATGGCACACTTGACCCCGCCCTTGCCGAGTCATATTTCCCTGAAATGGTGTGGCAAAATTCGGTTATTCAACGGGAAGACTTGCCTTTTGAAAATTTGCCTGTTCCCGATTCCCCGCCAGCCTACCCACCCGCTACCGATTATCAACGGGTCAACACCCGTTTAATCGGGGAAATCAATTTACAAGATCCGGTTTTTATGGGCTTGCAGGCGGGTATGGGGTCAACGCTGTGGGCGGTTAGTGGCGCGAACAGCGAATCGGGGCTGCCCCTGCTTGCCAATGCCCCACAAACAATTATTTCTATCCCCTCTCAATGGTATGAAATTGGCCTGCATTGCATCGAAGTCACTCCCCAATGCCCCTATGATGTCGTTGGATTCAGCGCTCCGGGAATGCCTTTAATTGTGGCGGGGCATAACCCCAACATAGCATGGGGCATTGCCAACACGGGAATCGATACCCAAGATTTATACATGGTCAAATTGAATCCCGAAAACCCCCTCCAGTATGAATATGAGGGGGCTTGGCAAGATTTCGCCACCCGCCAAGAAATCATCCCGGTGAATGACGATGAAGCCCTTGAATGGATGGTCTATCAAAGCCGATGGGGTGCAATCATCAATGACTTAACCGTAGAATCCGACGCGGACTATGTGTTAGCACTCCATTGGCAAGGACTTGCGGGTGATTGGATTCGGATGCTGCTCCACCTCAACCGCGCCGCCACCTGGGAAGAATTTCGGGAAAGCCTCACCTATTATGACGGTGCGCCGATTCAATTTTTATACGCCGATACCCAGAATAATATTGGCTACCAACTGGCTGGCACCGTTCCGATACGGGCGGCTGACCACAGTGGGCTGAGTCCAGTTTTGGGTGATTCAGCAAAATACACATGGCGGGGCAATGTGCCTTTTGACTATCTCCCCAGCGTTTACAATCCCAAAAGCGGTTGGATTGGTGCAGCCAGCCAGCCGATTGTTCCGCCGGAGTATGGCACATGGTTACAAAGGGAACTCAAAAACGAATTCGGGGCAGATGCCTTTTATAATTTCACACCCTACTGGCAACCCACTGCCCAAGCTGCACAATTAGCCAACCTCCTCACAGCGCTGAACCCGCATAATCCTGATACCTTCGCTACCATCCACGCAGATACTTATAGTGGGTTTGCGGAAAAACTCATCCCTAAGTTGTTAGCGCTGGATTTTTCGGACAATGAAGCCCTACAAAATTATCAAACGTGGCTGGCAGAGTGGGATTTTCGTCAAGAAGCCCACAGCCCGCACATGGTACTGTTTGCGACATGGTGGGTTGCCCTCAATCAACAGGTGTTTGATGACCAGTTGGGTATAGAATCGGGGGGAACAGCCGCACAGCGTTATGCATTGCTCCATTTACTGGATGACCCAACCCATTTATGGTGGGATAATAATGCCACTGAAGAAATCATCGAAACCCGCGATGACATCCTGAGACTGGCCTTTGAGCAGGCCATCGAAACCGCCGAGTCAGAATCGGATGCCCCGCGTGATGCGTGGCGCTGGGATGAACTGCACACCGCCCATTTTGTGAGCCTCCCCGTTGGCAACATCGGGATTGTGGGGGTGGAAGAAGTGGTTAATCGTGGCCCGGTGGGGACAGGCGGCGGATTTGAGTCGATAAATGCAACCCTGTGGAGTACCGCAGAGGATACCCGCTTTGAGGTCATTACCCTGCCAAGTTTCCGCATGATCATTGACCTCGCCAATTTTGAAGGCAGTCGCAGCATTCACCCCACCGGACAAAGCGGACATCCCGCCAGCGACCACTACGGCGATATGATTGACTTGTGGCGCACCGTTACTTACCATGATATGCGCTGGGACAGTGACCTTATCCGCGAAGATGAAAATGCGGTGCTGCGCTTGCAGCCGGATTCATAAACTCCTGTTGCCTGCCGATGACCGTTCATTTTCAGCCTTCCACAAAAACAACCGTTCGTGAATTTGCTGCTAAAAATATGACCCGTCGCTTGTCAGGCTATCCCGAAATGTCTATCATGTTACTCAAAAAGGCAAATGGGCAAGCGTATGAACGACATCGGCATTGTGGTTTTGGCAGCATTGACAGGGATTTTGTGTACACTTTCCAGCGTGGGGATAGGCGCAGCCCTGTATTGGATGGTCAAACTTCGTCCCTCTAAACAAACTGCCGTGCTGGATGTTCCGCCGCCTATCAGCAGCGATTTTATGCCACCGCCACCCCCACGTTCTTTTTCGCCTGCCCCGCCTGCCAAAGCGTCCGGGTCCGATATGTTCCAGACTATTGTGGAAGATTCCCTGCCCATCAACATGCCATTTTTAGAAGGCATTGGTGGGGTGATTTCCGGTCAAAAAATTGATATTTTCCGTGAAGAAACACTCATCGGGCGTTCGCGGGTATGTGATGTCCAGATTCATGACCCCAAAGTTTCCCGCCAACATGCCTTACTGCGCCTCTACAAAGGCCGTTACTTCATTCAGGATATGCAGAGTTCACGCGGCACGTTGGTCAACAACCGCAGTGTAGAAACCCATCCCCTTGCCGAGGGCGATGAAATCCGCATTGGTGACTCCACGCTCGTTTTTCATCTGCCGCTTCAATCATAAGACGGTGAAACGCAGCAAACTTGACCCCACCCGAATCAGCGTTCCATCCTGCAATTCGTAGCGCTGTTCCGGCTTGAGCAAATCGCCATTCATTTCGCTAGGATGGCTGGCAGTCGGCAAATCCATATAATAATAATGTCCGTGCATGACCTCAATCACCGCATGGTGACGGCTCACCGATTCATCCAGCACTTGAATATGGTTGTTGCTGTGCCGCCCAATCGTATTTTGTCCTTCGTTTAAACGCCACTGCTCCCCATTTGGCCCTTCCAGCGCCGCATTCACCGGATGCCGCGAACTAACAATGGGCGGGGGAACATCCGCAGGTATGATAGGGGCAGCATTGACCACGGGGGATTGTGAGTGCGGTGGGAGCATCTTGGGAGCAGATTTTCGACGAAGTACCAGCCATATGCCCGCGCCGCTAATGCCAATACCCACGACAAAGACCAGCCCAAGCAGCACCAGAAACCCTGTACTCAATCCGCTACTGCCCTTGCCTCCTGTGCCGGTTACCTCAATGTTAGCCTGGGCGCTAACCCGCTGCCCTTGAATATCTTGGGCGACAATTTCCAGTGTATAGCGGCCTGCGGCGGGGGCTTTCCATGTAAAACTGACTAAATCGAGGGGGGATGTATTTTTTGTCTCGACCAGCTCGCCATTCACCAGAAATTCGACCTGTTGAACCGACGCGGCAAACCCGATAGTCGCATCTAGCGTCACTGTTTCGCCAGTTTGAATCGTCTCAACAGGGGGATTGGTTAATTCCACAAATAAACTATCGAGGATGTTGAGAGGCAGTGCAATGACTTGCGAATTGCCGATAGTATCTTCCGCTTGAATTTGCAGGGTCAGCGCACCCGGCGCAAACTGCCCGCGTTCCAGTGTCACGGCATATTCCCCCGTCAAAGGGAGTTCAATTTCCTCTCCACTGGAAGTGATTGCTTGGGCGGTCACACGGCTAATTTGCCCTTCGCGGGGTTGGGCAAGAAACGCAATCGTCGCGGGCAAGGTGATATTTTGATTGGCGGTCACATCTGGAAAAGTCAGCAAAATGCTGCTCGTTCCCGCTTGGAATGCCCCTGTGATCGGTGGGGTCAGTGAGCCATCAACTTCCACGCGCACCGTAAATGGATGTTCAAGGCCATCTTCAGGAATCGGTGAAGTCAGCCGCACTCGATACTGCGATTGCAGCACACCCATCACATTTTGCATCATCGGGACAAGCGCTTGGTCGTCGGTGTAATCTTCGCTGCGCTGGATAAAATCGGCGGCAACCCCCTGCGAAAATCCGCCTGTGCCTTCGCTCAAAATCGTCAATTCCGGCGGCAGTTCGGGCGGGTCTTGCGGAATCCCATCGCCTTCATATTCAAAATACAGCCCGTAAATTTCCACCTGATTTTCTAAGGCCAGTGTCAGCACTTCGTCTTGAGAACGGATGCCATCCCCACCGGACGGGCTGACATCCGACATGACAATGACCACATGCCTTTCCTCAATAGAAGGAGTCCCCAAGACATTTAAAGCGCTGTAGACCCCATCCCAGAAGACATTACCCGTAACATCCACCCGAATCCGCAGCGCGGCCATCCGGGTGGTGATTTGCTCCGACCCTGTTTGCAAGGGCAAAAAAACATCGGTGCTGGCCTCGTCCATCACCACAATGCCGAGTTGGTCAGTCGGGGTCAGGAATTTGAGCATTTCGGTCACAGCCGCCCGTTGATTGTCCAATTCCCCCCGCGATACACTTCCTGTGATGTCCATCACCACCACCACACGCAGAGGACGGCGTTCTTGTACCGCCTCCACCACTTCCATAGGCTGTCCGGTATCCGTATCCGCAAAAAAATTGGCGCTGGTCAGACCCGGAATCACCGATAAACGCTGGCTGTCCGTCAAAGAAATATACAATTCGAGCTGCGGATAGGCGCTGTCATCCACCGCCAGAATAGTGACCTCCGCCGCGTTGGGCTGGGCCACACCTATCCGAAACAACAGCAGGATGCCGAATAAAGCAAAACTGATTTTGCGGAGAGAAATTTTGGGCATTACAATTTCTCCACCATTCGCAATTTGGCGCTGCGTGCGCGGGGATTGGCTTCCACTTCGGCATCATCGGCAGTCAAGGGTTTACGGGTGATGAGCGTCAGGCTGGCACGATGTCCACAGGTGCAAACAGGTTGTTTGGGCGGGCAAAGACAATCGGTTGATTCCTCTTTAAAATATTGTTTCACGATACGGTCTTCCAAACTGTGAAATGTAATGACCGCCAAACGTCCTCCCGATTTGAGCAGACGCATTGCACTTGGCAACACACGCTCCACCGCCCCCAATTCATCATTCACCGCGATTCGCAGCGCCTGAAACGTGCGCGTAGCAGGATGAATTTTTTCGCGTGGGCCGCGATGCTGTTTGGCAACCAGTTCGGCTAATTGGTGCGTGGTTTCAATGGGTTGTTGCCCACGTACTTCGACAATTGCCCGTGCAATCCGGCGGCTGTCTTTTTCTTCGCCATACCGGAACAACACCTCGGCAATCTCTTCGGCGGAGAGGGTATTGACCAATTCTGCCGCCGTCGGACGGTCACTTTGAGGATTAAAGCGCATATCCAACGGCGCATCGTAGCGAAAAGAAAATCCCCGTTCGGCGTTGTCGACTTGCATGGAAGAAATGCCCAGATCCAGTAAAATGCCATCCACCAAAGGTGGGTCGATCCATGCTGCCGTCTTTTTTTCGAGGTGTTCGTAGCTGGCGTGGACAAGCGTGGCACGTTCGCCAAATTCGGATAATCGGGCAGCGGTCAGTTGGAGCGCCTGCGGGTCAAGATCGAATCCGAGCAACCGACTGTCAGGGCGAACAGATAAAATCGCGTGGCTGTGTCCCCCCGCGCCCACCGTTCCATCAATCCAGCAGCCATGTTCAACCTGTGCTACACGCAGCCCATCCAGAATCGCGGAAACCATGATAGGAATATGGGGTATCATCCGACTTTGGGTATCGCCATTTCACTCATTGCGGGCAGAATCAAATAAAAGGTCGAGCCTTTGCCGACTTCACTTTCTAACCAGATGGTTCCCCCGTGCATTTCGGCAAAACGCCGCGCAATCGCCAACCCCAACCCTGTGCCGCCATATTCGCGGGTGGTGCTGCCATCGGCTTGGCGGAAGGCTTCAAAAATACGTTCGTGGTTTTCCTTTGCAATCCCAATGCCCGTATCTTGTACACTCGCCAGCACCCATTCCCCATCTTTAATGACCGCCGGTAAATTCAAACTGCTGCGCCCTTCGACAATGGACACTTTCCGGGCTTTGACGGTGATTTCCCCCGCTTTGGTAAATTTGACCGCGTTGCTCAGCAGGTTAAGCAAAATTTGTTGAATCCGTGTCGAATCGCCGTAAATGGAAGGCAGTGTGGCCTCTTCAATCACGGTAAAGCGCAAATTTTTCTTTTCCGCCTGATATTCAATTGAAGGGCGCACATTCTGAATGACTTGGGGTAACGCCAGTTGTTCCAGATCCAGTTCAATTTTGCCGGCTTCGATTTTGCTCAAATCTAAAATATCGTTAATCAGTTCGAGCAGGCTGCTGCCATTCGTATAAATTTTTTCAATCCGATTGCGCTGTTTGTCGGTAATGTCGCCATAAGTGCCTTGCATTAACAATTCGCTGTAGCCAATGACCGCATTCAGGGGGGTTCGTAGTTCATGGCTCATGCTGGCGAGAAAGGTATCTTTATATTGATTGGCTTGGCGAAGCTGCTGGTTCAGTTCATCCACCCGGGCTTTTTCTGATTTCAGCGCTTCCGCAATCTTCTGCAATTCCTCATTTTTGGCCTTCAAATCCACATTCATATCATGAATCGGGTTAAAAAGCTGAAAGCGTAAAATCTGCCAGCCCACCAGAATCATCACCAAACTCCGGGCAGTGGTATCAATCGGCAAACGGGACAGCGCAGGCACAAAATTGGAAGCTATCCCCAGAATCATGAGGAACGCGGGCAGGCGCATCACACGGCTGGCCTGGGTATTTTCACGATAAATCATCCAGAAGGCCGTTAATAGATAGCCTATACCCAAGACAAAGAGGATATAGCCAACGGGCGTAATCGCCCACTGACCCTCATTCCAATCAATGAACTGCCCGGTTAGCACCAAAATGGTAGCAAGGACAGCCACCGGCACGCCGGAAAGCGAAACCAACCCAATAAAGGTCGTTCGCACCTGTAAAAAACTCACCAGAAAAAAATAAAAGCTAATCACCGACAATACAAACCCGATTGCCTGCATATAAAATTGGGTTTTGTCAGTGAAAACAACCACCTCTTGATTCAGATTGGAGACAATCGCGCCGAGTGACCAGATGCCCACCGAAAAAGCAAACAGGGCAAAATACAGATTGGTTTCGGTGCGAAGCGGCTGCACCAGAATCGCAAAAATCAGGCCGCTGGCAACCGAAAGCGACATGAGACTGGTCAAAACACTAATAAAATCGGTGGTGTTCACGAGACATTCCTTGCGGTGGGCAGAACAAAGGTAAAGGTACTGCCCTGCCCCGGTTCACTATCTACCCAGATTCGCCCGCCCATCATTTCAATCAATTTTTTGGTAATCGCCAATCCTAGCCCTGTTCCGCCAAACTGCCGCGTGGTGCTGCCATCCGCCTGACGAAATTCATCAAAAATAATCAGCTGATCTTCTAGTTTAATCCCGATGCCTGTATCCTGCACGCTCACCCAGACCACTTCTTGTACCGGATTTTCCTCCGCTTTGGGATTCAACTTGGTTTCGGTTTTAACTTCCACAAAAACTTTAATGCTGCCTTCTTTGGTGAACTTGACCGCGTTGCTAAACAAATTGGTGATAATCTGGCGCAAACGCAACGGGTCGGCCTGCACAAACGGCATATCCGGGGGAAGTTCGGCGGTCAGGGTCAATTGTTTGGCCTGCAACTGGCTTTCCAGCGCGGTGGTGACGGCATGAATTTCATCCTGCAAATTGACATCATCAATTTTTAACTCCATCCGCCCCGCGTCAATTTTGGAAATATCCAGCAAATCATCAATCAGCGCAAGCAAATTACGCCCATTGCGTAAAATGCGCTCCACCCGTCCAGTCTGATTCTCATTCATTGTGCCATAAATGCCACTTAAGAGCGCGTCAGAAAAACCTAAAATGCTGTTCATCGGCGTTCGCAATTCGTGGGACACATTCGCCAGAAATTGACTTTTTAAGCGGTTGGCGTGGGCGAGTTCTTCGGCACGGGCTTCCAGCGCTTTGAACAAATCGGCGTTGTCCAGCGCAATCGCAATCTGGCTGGCGAGCAGTTGGGCAATTTCGATGTCTTCATCACTAAAGCGATGGATCGTATTTTTACTGTAGAGTTCCAGCGTGCCAAACATTTTGATGCCTTTGACCAACGGCACAAGCAACGCACTGCGTAAATTTTCCTTACGAATGAGTTCCTCTTGAAAGCCTTTGACCGTGTGGCTAATTTCAACCTGATAAATCGGCTTGCGGCGTTCACGTTCGTCCATTGCCGCAATTTCCCCAGACGATTTTCGGATCGGAGTACGTCGCTCGCGGATATAGTCTTCAGAAAGACCGTAGGCGGCTTGAATTGTGTAATTAAAATCGTATTTGTCCGGCATGGACACCGCCACGGCAGGGACATCAAAAATCGCGGCGGCTTCCCGCACCACCAATTCCAGCAGATTGTGCATGACCAATTCGGAAGAAATCAACCGGCTCGATTTTTGAATCCGTTCCATCTGGTGCAAACGGCGTTGTTCCCGTTCGGCAAGGCGCACATTTTCAATTGCTAAGGCTGCTTGGTTAGCTAAGGATTCCAGCAGTTGCAGCGATTCCACATGTCCTTTGGGGTTGTGCTGTTCCCAATTCACTTCGACCACCCCGATCATCCGTCCACGATGGCTAATCGGGGCGAGGGCTGTCGGAGTGTTGTAATCCTTCAAAAAATCTTCAATTTGCTGTTGGGCTGGCGCTTTTTGTGGCAGCAGGGGCGCGGTATAAATCGTATCGCCCTGTTTAAGCGCCGACCAGATGGGGTGAATTTGTTGGGGACTGTTGACCATGCCCAGCACCATATATGCGGGTTCACGGGTAGACAGCGCCCGCGCCCGAATGATGAGCCAGCCATCGTCATTCACCAAACCAATCAACACATTCTCGGCTTCCAGCGCAGTTTGGACTTCGCGGGCAAAGCGTGCCACCAGCGCATCCACGCCATGCGCTGCCGAAAGGGCCAAAGCCACCTGCCGCAGCAGGGCTTGTTCACGGGCGCGGCGTTCCGATTCACGAAACAATCGCGCGTTATCAATCGCAATGGCAGCCTGTTGCACCAGCGTTTGCGCCAGACGAACATCATCCGGGCTGTAACGCCGTTTTTTACGCCCTTCCGTCCAGATAATCGCCCCGATAACCCGTTCCCCAATCACCATCGGCACAATCAATTGGCTGAAAATTTCATCCCGTTGCAAACTGGTGCGTTGTTCCGGCGGTGTGCCATCATCATCCACATACGAATCCACCGCCCGATGGGTGTCCAACGCATGTTGGAGCGCTTGGCTGTCCTCTAAGGTATACGACACGTTAATTTCAAGGGTTTTGTGTTTGTATTGGTAACCACGCTGGATAAATTCTGCTTCGACATGAATCGTATTTTGGGTAGGGGTATACGCCACCACCACACACCGCGAGGTATCCAGCGCCCGTGCCATATGACGGGCAACCGCGCTGACCAATTCGCTGTAATCCAGAATCGAGGTTAAGTCCTGCCCAATTTGATGCACAATCCCCTGTTCGAGGAGGCGCTGCTGGGCTTGGTTATAGAGCCATGCGTTGTCTACGGCGGTGCTGACCTGCGAGGCCAAATTTTCGATGGCTGCCCGTTCGGTTTCATCAAATTCGTTGTCCGCCCACATTTCAATGAACCCAAAAATCCGATTGCCCCGTTTCAACGGCACAACCATGCAATTTGCCAAATTTTGCAGGTGCTTTTCCGTTGCATATAAGCTCTGGTCAACCCGATTTAGAATCAAGGTTTGCTGGCTTTCCATGACACGACTGAGAATCAGCCGTTCCACAATTGGCAGTTCCACCCCGATTTCCAACGCATTTTCAGGCTGTTTGACCGCACACGCATGACAGGTCATGACCTGATTTTCGTCATCCATCTGGTAAATATACACTGCGTCATAATGGAGATAGGTGTTGATATTCTGGGCCACTGTTCGCAGCAACCCGCGCATATCCAACAGGGCGGTAAATTCCTGTGTGATACGGTTAATCACCTGCATTAAATCCGCACGCTGGCGCTCTTGGGTGAACATCCGCACACTCGCCATACTGACCGCCAATTGACTGGCAATCGCAATCGCTAAGTCCGATTGCGCCGCATTAAAAATCCCCTCTTGCCGATTGATAATGCTCAAAACCCCTAATGTTCCCTGTCGGGTATTTAAAGGCACGGTCATTACATTACGGCGGGGAATTTCGATACTGGTGGGAGGATCATTTGAAATATACGGCTGCCCGGTATGAAAAACTTCGACCTGATGCCCGGCCCCATCCAGAGGCCACGTTTTGAGCGACCAATTTTTAACCACACCGTAGAGAGAAGGTTCATGTGGAACCAGTTCCGTTTGTTCGGAATCGGGCAGCAGCAGCATCGCGCCTTCCGCGTTCAGCACCAGCGCCATTTCTTCCAGCGCCACTTGCAACATTTCATCCAATTCCAGCGTGGCAGAGGTAATCGCCGCGATGCGCTGCAAGGCTTCGGTTTCTTTCAACTGCTCACGGGTATGTTGCAACAGTTGATTATTCCGCAAGGCGGCTGCAACATAACTACCAATTGCCATCAACAGCCCGCCATCATTGGGCTGAAACCCCCCAGATTTTTCCCCAAGCACCAGAATCCCCAAGGGATAATTATGGGTGCGGAGGGGGGCAATCAAGACATTGGATAATTGATTGGCGTGGACAATTTTTTGAAAATGGTCGGGCAGTTCGTCAACGGTATTAAAAATTTGCGGTTGGGTACTGTTAAAGACCGCCGCTACCGGGCTGTGTTTATCTTCTATCCCGAATGGAATAAACCGATATTCCTCCGAAAAGCCAAACCCACCCGATTTACTGCGATACACAAGCGCATGACTTTCGGGGTGATACAGCAGCACCGCCCCGGCCTGCACGCGGAACACCTCGCGGCACAAGCCCAACACCCGTTTCAACATTTCATCCAAATCGGTATACGAAGCGGTAATAGCGGCAACATCTAATAAAATATGGGTTTCGTGGGTCTGATGAATGGCTTCGTGAAGGGCGGTATTTTCTAAAAGCAGGCTGAGATGCTGCGCCGCCAGTTCGACAATTGAAATTTGTTTTTTCTTGAACGTGCCTTTGACCTGTAAAATGCCATACAACATTTGATGCAGCAAAATTGGCACGGCAATATATTCTTTGCTCAAGATCGGGGTACGCTGTTCCAGAATATGTTGGGCGACTTCAGAGGAAAGGGTTTGGGAGTCCGGGGTAGCTTGCCACACGCCGTTTTCGAGCAAAAAAACAGCAGCTTCTTGGGCGGCAAGCGCTTCAGACACCTGATTGAGAATAGGGGAAACGCGGTCTAACAAAATGGGCATACTGGCACTCACACGCTATGACTCCTTTATCATATGAGTTGCTGGAAAACTTGCAAAGTGGTTTTTAAGATTACGCGCTAGAATTGATGAGAATTTTATAGGTGTTGGGCGGGCAAATACGTTACAATGTGGCCTAACACAAACTTTTTGATGTTTGGAGACAGCAGCTCGATGTCTAAACGAATTTTAGTCGTTGAAGATAACCCGGATAACCGGATTTTGATTACCGACGTGCTTACGTCGCTCAATTATGAAGTGATTGTGGCGGTGGATGGGGAAGAAGGCGTTCGTAAAGCCAACGACGAAGTGCCGGATTTAATTTTAATGGATCTCTCCCTGCCCCAGATGGATGGATGGACAGCCACCGGGCATATTAAAGCCAATCCCGACTTAAAACACATCCCGATTGTGGCGCTTACAGCTCATGCGATGGTCGGAGACCGTGAACGCGCCCTTGAAGCAGGCTGTGACGATTATGTATCCAAGCCGATTGATTTACGCGAATTGGCAAGCAAACTGGCGCAATATTTGGAGTAGGGTGTGAAAATCCTCATCGCAGAAGACAATGTAGACAGCCGCGAATTACTCACCGAAATTTTGGAGTCGCTTGGCTATCATGTCGTGGTTGCTTTTGATGGCATCCATGCCCTAGAAGTCTACCATGCTGAAAATCCCGATTTGTGCATTTTAGATGTCGATATGCCACGCAAATCCGGGTTTGAAGTGGTAGAAGCGCTCAAAAGTGACCCCGCCAGCGCCACCACCCCGGTAATTATGCTGACAGCGCAGGGTGGAGTCGAATCGCGAGTCAAGGGGTTGGGCTTGGGGGCAGATGACTACCTCAGCAAGCCATTTAACCCCCGCGAACTGATCGCACGGGTGAAAACACGGCTCAAAGCCAAAGCTGAAACCGATGATCTCCGCAAACAGCGCGAAATCATTCGCAACACCTTCTCCCGCTATGTTGCCCAAGAAATTATTGATTGGATGATGGAAAATCCCTCCAAAATTTCTTTAGGCGGGCAACTGCGCCAGATCACCGTCCTGTTTGCCGACTTAGAGGGTTTTACCAGTGTTTCTGAACACTCCGACCCGGTAGAACTGCTCAATATCCTGAATCAATATCATGGCTTGCTGGTGGGGGTGGTTAAGCGCAACGGTGGCACGATTGATAAATTTCTGGGAGATGGGTTGATGGCGCTGTTTAATGCGCCGATTGACCTTGATGACCATATCTATAAAGCGGTCAAAACAGCAATGGAAATCAAAAATGCCTTGCCGCTTTTCCATAGTGAGATTAATAAACGCTTTCGCTTGGGGGTGAATGTGGGCATTCATACCGGGACGGCGGTGGTGGGTAACATCGGTGCGTCCGATTTAATGGACTATACCGCCGTTGGTGATGCCGTGAACTTGGCTGCCCGTTTACAAAGCCTGAGCAAAGATAATCAGATTACCATTTCCGAAGAAGTCTACGAAGCCATCGCTGACCGGATTGTGGCGGAACGCATGGGGTCGCGCACCGTCAAAGGCCGCGAAACGCCGGTAGTGATTTACCATGTGCTGGATTTAAAGTCATGAACTCGGTAGTGGTGATGCCCTATTGGGTGGATACGGCATCGCTGGAGCATCTCGCCGAAGATGGCATCCATTTGATTCTGGAAGAGGATGTTTCCCGCTTACACGAGCATCTTTCCGCCTCTATTTTGGCGGTGGTCGTCAATGCCGATGGGCATTTAGCCGATACCCCGATTCTCTGTCGGCAGGTGCGGCAGCAAATTCAAAACATCCTCCTTTTTGCCGTCACCGCCCATTATGCCGATGCCCGTTTGGCTGCCATTCAAGCGGGTGCAGACGAATTATTAACCGCCCCGCTAGATTGGGTGGAATTACGCTGGCGGCTTAAAAAACTGCAAAGTCAATTCAATCCCTATACCCAATGGAACGGGATTTCCAATATTTTGATTCACGACCTCAAAAGTCCCTTGGGAACGGCTCTTTCCAGTTTGGAAGTGTTACGCGAAGTGGTCGAAGGAGAGCAAGAACGGGTCTTAATTGATAATTCCCTGCGGGCAATTCGTCGCCAGGCGGAATTGTTGGATGACGGGCTGGATTATCTGCTCATTCGCAGCCATAATTATGTTCCCGAAGCACAGGCAATTCGTCTTAATACCGTCCTCGAATTTGTCAAACAGCATCTCAAGCCCATGCTAGATTTAAAGGAAATGGATTTTGTCTATCAAATTCCTGAAGATTTTCCGCCCATCCATGCGGACTATGGCCTGTTAACCCGCGTTCTAAAAGCCTTGATCGACAATGCTTCCAAATTTTGCCTGCGAAATTCGATTATCCGCTTGGAAGCATGGGGCGAAGACTCACAGGCGGTTCTGC
Source organism: uncultured Anaerolineae bacterium (assembly GCA_964639245.1). GTDB lineage: Bacteria > Chloroflexota > Anaerolineae > Aggregatilineales > J027 > SB15. Next base: position 645,547 of record CAZXCU010000001.1, on the reverse strand, counting down.
ACCTTTCGGACAATGGGCGGGCAATTTTGCCAGCTTACGAAAACCATTTATTTACGCTGTCGCACCAATGGGAAGCACGGGTTGAAGGCAGCCGCAGCACCGTTGCCCTGAATCTGCCGTTTGTCAAAGCCGCCCTCAACCTGATGGGGGGAGATGTCACCGCTTCTACCACAGCAGGCACAACGACCTTCAAACTAACCCTCCCCCTTGCATGAATGATCCCCGCAAAAAACCGCCCCACGCGGAATATACACTTGATGATAGGCCAAAATATTCAAGGTCGTGGGTAGGGGAGTCGTATCATATTGCACAATTTCGGCTTGCGGATAGGCTTCTTTTATCAGCCAATATAAACTTGTTTTTGGTGGAAGTTGCCTTGCGTTGGGCGTATCGCCCGTTACAGGGGGTACATAAAAATAACTGTCTTGACTGGTATCGAGTTGTGCAAGCCAGTCCAGCGTGAGGGGCGTGTTCGCCAAATTCACCCAGTTATACGCATTTGACCCTGTATAATAAATAAACGCTTCTTCATAGCGGGTGTCCCACCATTCATTCACCAAAAAATAAATTTGCCCCTTGTCCGCCACTTTTGCGCTGGCAGTTGCCAGAACCTCCCCCCGCCAGCGGGATTCGGAAAGGTTGTTACGAATAAATTCGGGATGCACAACGTGGATATAATGGATATTTTGCCCCACCGCACAAACAACCGGCACCCACGCAATCCCCCACCCCAACCAGCGCCGCCACTTAAAAATCCATGCCCATTGATTGCCAAACCACAGCGCTCCCATCCCTGCCAGCATCGAAAGAGGCAGCATGGCGGTGGTATAACGGCTGTAACCGGGGGTTTGTTCTGCCAATGCCCCACCCGTGAAGGTCATCAACCCGATCCACATCAAAATAAACAAAATCGCGGGGTTGAAGACCCTTCGCAGCGCATAGACCAACCCCATTCCAAACAGCAAAAATCCCCACCGCAAATTGAGCGTGGAGCGTTCACCCGGTTCGCCATAATGTAAGGTCGCGTCGGGTTCGTCTATATATGCTTCTATGGCAGGAGCAAGCCGCTTGGAAAGAAATGTCCCCGGTTGCTGGAGTAATAAATTTTCTTCGCCCCCGCTGACCTGCTCCGAATATCCCAGCATACTCCATGTCTCAGACGCATCCAGCATCAAGAGGGGTAGCAGGGCTAAAAACACCCCAAAAACCATGATCCCAAGACCCGCACTGTGGCGTAACATCTTTTGGGGCTGACGGAAAGTTTGGATGGCAAGCCACAAAGGAATCAAGACCAACCAGAGCAGCCCAGCCACATAAAAATATTGACTGTAACCGAGCAGCACCCCCGCCAGCGCGAATTTCCAGTATCCCCCGCGTTCCAAGCCATCCCAGACTAACAGCACCGCCAGCAATCCAAAGGTGGGGTCGAACACGGTAATAACGGCGGTTCGGCTAAAATGCACATGAATCGGCTGCGACGCAAAAAATAAACACGCCAGCACTGCCGCTTTAACATTCACTGCCCGCCGCACCATCATGTATACGCCCGGCACTGCCAGCGCCCCCACCATGACATGGATAATCCGTCCGGCGAACAAGGTATTGCCGAACAACGCCGTGCCGATCATCAGGGGATAGGCGGACATATAATAACCTGTCCAGAAAATCGGTTCGGCAAAGGAGAGCGTTTCATTAAATTTGATGCGGTGAACCTGGTGCAAAAAAAGCGTTTCATCGCTGATCATCAACGGGATGTTGTTTTCCAATCGGAACACCCGCACCCCGAAGGCCAGCAGAGTCAGCGCCAGCACCACCACCCATTCCCGCCCATGTTCTGCCCATGAAGTCTGGATTCGCTTGCCTATCCGTTGAAAATCACCGACGCGCATCGTGCCAAGTACAAATAAAACCAGCCCGCCAAAATACAAGCGCAACTGCTGGGAATAGGTGGGGGGAAATTCCCCTTGCCACTGCATACCGTAAAATTCAAATTGGGGCGCACCCCAGAAAGATAGGCGGACAATCAAAAAAATCCCGATGACAGTTAACGGCAGCAACAGGCGGGGAAAAGGCCGAACGTTGATTAAAAATTGGGGCTTAGCCGTGGTGGGGGAAAAATAAGTGGCTGCTCCCCACAAACACAACCCGACCATCAACATCAAGCGCTGTTGGGCAACAATCCCGAATCGCTCCGGTTCATTTTCAAACACCGCCTCATGCCAATTTGACCAGATGAGCCAGAATCCCCCTAAAAGTAGCCCTGAATTGATGACTCTTATCACCCTGTCTACTCTCTCATTTCTGGTACAATCATAACGTGAATTGAAAAGGATGCTTCATGAAAGCCGTTTTATTGCATGAACACGGGGAAGCCGAAAATTTAAAATTTGTGCAAGACCATCCCATCCCCGAACCCGGCGCGGGGGAAGTCCGCGTCAAACTCCATGCCGCCGCCCTGAACCGCCTAGATTGGTGGATGCGCGTGGGGGTGCCGGGTTATAAAATTGCTCTCCCGACCATTTTAGGGGCGGATGGCGCTGGCACGATTGATCAATTGGGCGAAGGAGTCACAGGCTGGCAAGTCGGAGACCGCGTTGCCCTTGACCCCGGCGAAGTTCATTGTAACGGCTGTGAATACTGTGTGCGGGGGCAGGAAAATTGGTGCCGGCATTATCACATCATCGGGGAACAGACCACCGGAACCTACTGTGAATATCGGGTCTATCCGGTGCGAAATTTACTCGCCTTGCCGGAAGACATCAGTTTTGCAGAAGCCGCCGCCGCCAGTCTGGTTTTTTTGACTGCATGGCACAGCCTGATTACCCGTGGCAACCTCCGACCCGGCGAAAGTGTCCTGATTATTGGCGCGGGCGGGGGGGTGAATACCGCTTCGCTGCAAATCGCCAAAATGATGGGCTGCACCGTTTATGTGGTAGGCAGTGATACCGCCAAATGTATGCGGGCCGAAGAACTTGGCGCAGATTACGTTTTTGACCGTTCTTCAATCGATGATTGGGGCAAGGAAGTTTTTAAAGCCACCCAGAAACGCGGGGTCGATGTTGTGGTGGATAATGTTGGTGCGCCCACCATGATGGCAAGTATCCGCGCTGCCCGCCCCGGTGGACGGATTCTCACCGTTGGCAACACCGGCGGTTATGAGATTCAAATAGACAATCGCCAGCTCTTTTTCCGCCATGTGAGTATCATTGGCAGTACCATGGGGTCACACGGCGATTATATAGATGTGATGCGTCTGCTGTTTGCGGGCAAACTCAAAGCCGTCATCAGCGAAACCTATCCATTGGAAAATATTGTTGAAGCCCATCATGCCCTTGAACGGGGCGAAAACTTTGGCAAAATCGTCATAGAGATATAAGGGGAAAGCCCATGGCAATCATTCCGTTTGTCGTTGTCAATCAATCCGAAGCCATCATCATCGAAAATCTTGGCAGCTTCCGCCGTTTAGGAGAAACCGGTCTCAATTTTCTTGTTCCCTTTCTGGACAGCCTCAAAACCATCGAATATACCGAGCAGGTGATGAATGCACAGGGGCAAGTCTTAGGGCGACGCAAAAAACGTACCAATCGGATTGACATGCGGGAAAGCATTTTGAATTTTCCCGCGCAGGATGTCATCACCAAAGATAATGTCACCATGCGAATTGATGCCATTTTATACTATCGCATCATTGACCCCGTAAAAGTGGCCTATGCCATCAGCGATTTTACCGATGCCATTGAAAAATTGACCCAAACCACCCTGCGAAATGTCGTCGGTGAATTGGAGCTTGACCAGACCCTGAGTTCCCGCGAACTCATCAACACGCGGATTCGGCAGGTGGTGGATGGTGTTACTGACAAATGGGGGATTGATGTCACCCGTGTCGAATTACAGGACATTCAACCGCCGGAACGCATCGCCCAGACGATGGAACTCCAAATGACCGCCGAACGCCGCAAACGAGCGGATATTCTGGAGGCGGAAGGGCTTAAACAGGGGGCAACCCTCCGCGCCGAAGGGGAAGCCGAAGCACGGGTTAAATCGGCGGAAGGGGAGGCACAGGCGCTCATCCGTGAGGCCGAAGCCCATGCACAAGCGCGGGTTCGCCGTGCCGAAGCCGAAGCACAAGCGATTGCGCTGATTCGGGAAGCGGTGGGCGAAGAAAATTTTGTCCAATACCTTGTTGCGCTGCGATACTTAGAAACCCTGCCTGAAATCGCCAAAAGCCCCGCCTCCAAAGTTTTTATTCCCTATGAAGCAACAGGCGTTTTGAGTTCATTAGGCACCATGCGCGAACTCTTTACCCGCACCGAGGATGAGCAACCGAAATGAGCTTGATTCGCCGGACAGACAGTTTACGGCTCATTGCCGAACGCCTTAAAGTGGACGAAATGCGGCAGGAGATTCGCAAACCGGGCGTGAATGAAGCCCTGCGAATCACCGTTCAATATCATGATGGGCGTTTGCCCAACAGTGTCGCAACCTTACGGCGGGGGCATGGCGGCGTTTGCAAACTGCATAGTGTCTATGATGCGCCCAACAAAAATCTGTCCTACGAATTGAATATCCCCTTGGAGCGCTACCAAAAATTGTTGTCGGCGCTCCGTTTAAGCAAATTTGACGAGATGGACGACGAACCCAATCTGCCTTTTTACGGGGTGGATGTCTGGTTGGTCGAGCGCGGGTCGGGCAGTTTTCATCATGATGTGGTGCTGTCCCCGCAAAGTGCCAGAGGCCATTACCGCGAACTGGTCGTTGCCATTCACACCCATCTCGCCGAATCCATCCGCGAAATTAATGTGTAGTAATTTGGCGTTAGGGCGTGGGCTTTAGGAAAACAATCTTTTTGAATTTATTTTTCCTAACGCCTAGCGCCCGATGCCTAACACCCAAAAAGGACGTACAATGAAAATCAATCATCTCGCTGTGGTCGTCGAAAACTTGGACACCGCGCTCGGTTTCTGGCGCGATGCACTGGGCTTGGAACTCCACGACACCGAAACCAATGACTCAGAGCAGGTCAAAATTGGCTTTCTGAAAATTGGTGAATCACAAATCGAACTCCTTGAACCGACCCACCCCGAAAGCGGCATCGGCAAATATCTGGCGAAAAAAGGCGCGGGGTTGCACCATGTCTGCGTCGAAGTGCCAGAGATTGAATCCGCCATGCAGCACTTACGGGAACACCACATCGAACTCATCAACGATGCTCCCAAAGTCCGTCCCGAAGGCACGCGCTACTGTTTTATCCACCCCAAAAGCACCGGCGGGGTGCTGGTCGAATTATACGAACTCGCCAATCAGTAACTTGACCTCACCCCCTTGCCCCCTCTCCATTAAATGGAGAAGGGGTAAGGGTCGCCTAGTTTTAAATCACCCCTGCTGAATTTTTACACATTGCAAAACGGGCTTCCTATCCACGAATACAGTGGGCATCATTCCATCTGAGATACTGGCTCTATACACCCTCTGAAATTCAGGCTATAACCAGATTTATGAAAATCGTCGCCTTTGTAACCTGTGCTGAACTGCCCGATTTGACCGCCAGTGACCGCCTCCCCATTCCGCTTTTAGCCGAGATGGGGATTCACGTCCAATCCGCCATCTGGGATTCACAGGAGATAGATTGGCACACCTTTGACGCAATCATCCTTCGTTCCGTCTGGGATTATCACCATCGGTATACAGAATTTATGGCATGGTTAGACGCGCTGCCAAATCACAAGGTCTGGAATCCCGTCGAGGTGGTGCGCTGGAACGCCAACAAAATTTATCTGCGCGACCTGCCGAATGTTGTGCCAACCGTCTGGCTGGATGAACAGGCCAACCTTGCGAACATCTTGCAGGAGAAAAATTGGCAGCGTGCGGTCATCAAACCGACCATTTCCGCCAGCGCTCACGGCACATGGGTGACATCGCCCGCCCAAGCCGCCGAGCATCAACACCAGTTACAAAATTTTGCTGTCCCGATGATGCTCCAGCCCTTTGTTCCACAAATTGAAACCGAGGGCGAATGGTCACTGCTCTTTTTTGGAGGGAAATTCAGCCATGCCGTTCTCAAAAAACCCGCCACTGGCGATTTTCGCGTTCAGGATGAATTTGGCGGCACGATTGAAACCCGCACCCCACCTGCCCATTTGATTGACCAAGCGCAAAAAATCATAGCAAGTGTCGCCTCCCCGCTTCTCTATGCGCGGGTGGATGGGGTCAATAATGAGGGAGATTTTCAACTGATGGAGTTGGAATTGATTGAGCCGCATTTGTATTTAGGAGACGCACCCCACGCGGCCGAAAATTTCGCCCTAGCGATACGCGATTTCGTCGGGTGACAGGGTTTTTTCTGGCCTGTTTTGGACATACCATGCCAAAAGCAAAAAAATCAGCATGTCGTAGATAAGATGAGCAGTGGTGGCAGCCCACAGGTCGCCCCGCCATTCCGCCAGCAGCCCAAGCAGCACCCCCGCCAGCGTTGCATATAAAAAATAAACCCGTGAAATGGCGTGCAGCGACCCGAAAATTAAGGCAGAGAGAAAAACCCCTAATTTGGGTTGAATCGCTCCCCGAAATAGCATTTCTTCGGGGAAACCCGCCATCAACCCAAACGCGGCGGCGTGCCACACCGTGAGCGATTCAAAGGCCATCATCTGCGTCAGCCGTTCCCGCAGAGCAATAAACGCCGCTACATTCGATGTGATAATCCATGCCGCGCCGGTTCCCAATGTTCCCAGAGCCAAGCCAAGCAAAATTTCCTGTGCGGCAGCATCGGCGGGATACCAGTCGTTTAAATTCACACGCTCTCCTGTTACCATCACCAGCGTGAATGAGAGCAAAACCATCAGCACGCCAAACGCGATGCCGGGAAACAACAAATCATGAGGATGGAGTCGAGTATTCATCATATGAACCTTACCACAGAACAAGCCCTGCGGGAAAAAATTTGTCAGATTGGTGCATTGATGCACCGCTTTCAGTATATTGACGGGTTGGCCGGGAATATTTCCGCCCGTTTGGACAACCACCACCTTCTGACCACCCCTTCCGGCCTTGCCAAAGGTTTCATGCAACCCGACCAGTTGCTGGTGGTGGATTTGGAAGGCAACCAGATTTCAGCCAATAACGGGTTGCGCCCCACCTCCGAAAGTTTGATGCACCTTGAAGTGTATAAAAAACGTTCGGATGTCGGCGGGGTGGTTCATGCCCATCCCCCCCATGCCGTGGCCTTGACCATCGCAGGGATTCCTTTGAATAGTTACACCATTCCCGAAGGGGTGGTCTTTTTGGGTGACATCCCCACCACCCCCTACGCCACACCAAGCAGCTTTGAAAATCGGGATGCCATCGCCAAACTCATTGAAACCCATGATGCAATTATGCTGGCCTATCACGGGTCACTGACCGTCGGCAAAGATGTCTGGGAAGCCTATCTTCGTTTGGAAAGCATCGAACACACCGCCAAAATTACCCAGATGGTGTATCAACTAGGGAACGGCAAACCCCTGCCCGCCGAACAATTGCAAAAACTCTACGAACAGCGCATCCAATGGGGGTTCGCCAAAAATCCGTAGCGTGCATATCAAACTTCGCCGCGCCGCAATCCGCCCCCTCTTATGAACTCACCTTACACAGAATAGAATTTTGGGGACATTTTTTGACCCCACCCTGCCTTCAGCTTCCCTCCCCAATGCTTTGGGGAGGGATTGAGGGTAGGGATTTTCCCGCATTGCGTAAGGTGAGTTACGAACAATTTTTACATATTTTTCCCTAAAAAGTTCCAGATCTGGAACAGAGGGCGCTCCAAAAATTCAGGCCAATCTTCGCCCGGCAAAAGCGGCGGAAAAGTGCTGATTCCATCCTCATCTACACGATTCCCGTAACCCCGTGCATCCCACAGCACATCTGCGCCCGGCAGTCCGGCATCCTTGACCTCTTGCGAAGGGTTGTTCCCGTTGTCTAGGTAGGTGTTGTCGTAAACATGGTTATTTTCCGCCAGTGGCCCCACATCACCAATTTCTTCCGGCTCGTAGGCCTGGTAAAGGGAGGTAATCCCTACCCCAAAACTTTCATTGCCCTCGATGCGATTGTTATATACTTGGGTATCATCCGTAGCCATCAAGAAAATCCCTGTCCCCACCGGAATCTTGCCCACAATCGAGCCGGGCGTAGCATCACCTTTGGGACGGTTGTTGTGATGCACATAATTATCCCGCACGACAATATCATGCGACACCCGCGAATGAATATTTGGCAGCAGGAACACCAGAATCCCGCCCGTGTTATTCCATGTTTCATTTTCGTACACTTCGGCATTGACTGAATTTTCAATTTCAATGCCTGTCACCCCGTCATAGGCAAGGTTATTCCGCACGACAATATCTTGCGACTGCCCCACGTAAATCCCTGCATCAGTGGCAAGCGTGGTCACGTTACATTCGACCAGCACATGGTTACTGCGAACCGGATACACCCCGTACAACCCGGTATCTTTGGTGAACAAATGGCGCATGGTCACATTGCGTACCCCTTCCGCCAATACACCATTGCCTTGATAATGTTGCACAATGAAATATTCCATTGTGAAGTCATGCCCCGAAGCAATCACCCCATCGGTTAAATCCTTGGTGCCATTTCCGTCTATATCGCCATCCAAGATAGGCCAATTCGGGGCAGCATCACCTTCAGGCCACATCGCTTCCGGCGATTGCACCGGACACATTTCGGGGACTTCATCCACCAGACCCCGTAGGGTAATGCCATTTAAGTCAATCAACACCCGTTCATGGTACACACCCGGCGGCACCAGAATCGTATCGCCAGACTCGGCACAGTCCACCGCCTGCTGAATGGTTTGCCCTTCACCCACCGTCACCGTCTTAGCGTCCGCATCACGGTTGCATTCCGCCCGTTCATCGGGGGCTGCGGTTAAATTTGACAGGGTATCCTGCGCCGGATTTTCAATCGGTTCGACCAGATTTTCTGACCCCGAAGGCACTTCATTGGGAATCACTACGCGGCCTTCGTCGTCAATATAGTCCAATCCTTCCCACAACCTTTCGGGGATGGTTTCATCGGTCAGCGCATAGAGAAAAGCCACCAAATCCGCCGATTCTTGTTCGGAAAGTTCAAATCCGGGTGCAACCGAACGGTCAATCTGGTCAGCTTCAAAGCCAAACGCCAACCCGCCGCTATCACTGTAAAACTGAACAATTTCTTCCAGCGTTTCAAAATGCCCGTTGTGCATGTAGGGCGCATTCAGCACGACATTTCGCAGTGTCGGGATTTTGAAAGCAAAATCCATCCCTTCCCCGCCCACCTGTGCGCCATAGCCTCTGTCGTTGTAATCCTCATCTGGCACACCAATCACACGGAAATCATCATCGGTGAAGGTAGGGGCGCTGTGACATTCAAAACAACGGGTCGCCGCTGAACGGAAAATCCCCAAGCCGCGTCGCTGCTGGCTGGTCAGCGCGTCAAAATCGCCTTCGACATACGCATCAAAGGCTGCCCCATCACTAATGAGGGAGCGTTCAAACATAGCAATCGCTGCCAGAACATTGGTTTGGGTCACGCCATCCTCAAACAGTGCCTCAAATTGTTCTACATAAGCAGGCACAGCCGCAATTTCTGCCACCAATTCATTTAAATCCTGCCCCATCTCATTGGAGGAGGTAATCACCTGTTCCAGATGGTCTTCAAGGGTTTGCGCCCGCCCATCCCACATGAACGCGGTGTTGTAGGCCACATTCCACAGGGTTGGGGCGTTGCGTGGGGGAACTTCTCCCCCTAGCCCCGTCGCCACTTTTTGCCCATCCGAAAACCCTAAATCGGGATGGTGGCAGTGGGCGCAAGATTGTGAATTATCGCCGGACACAATCGGGTCAAAAAACAATTGATACCCCAGATTAGCCGTCGCAGGGTCAAAATTGGCTAAGGCAGGCGCTTCAGGCCATTCGCGTTTTAAACCTGTCCACGCAGGTTCAACACTGATCGTGCCGACCCCCCATTCCGCTTCGGGGATTGCTTCATCGGCTTCGACAGGCATCACCGCCAGCGCGATAAACCCGATGACCAATAGCCCGACTAGAATACCCACCGCCCATAAACATCCCCGCGAACGGCGTGTCGTTTTTTGCTCTTTCATAAAAACTTTCCCTCACTTAACACCTATTATCTAATTTTGTTCGGGTAAAAACCATTGATCGGCTCTGCGGACGGGAATCGCTTGCAGAAACTTGCTCACATAGCACCCATTCCGACCAATACCGAAAATACAACTGCTGTGAATTATAAGGGAGTATGAAGCGAAGTTAAAAAGGAGATTGCCAAAAGCATTTTTTAAGCTGGTGACACAAATCAACAGGAAGAAGCCTCATGCCAAGCCTTTTGCGACGACACTTTCGCACGAATTTACAGGTTTTTCGATGACCTGACCAATTTTATATCAGAAATGATCCTATGATTTTCTGCTAAAATGATGAGGCAAGGCAGGAGAAGTTGACTGCCTCGCCTTAATATTTCGTCACCTCAAGATTGAAACACCATGATAACCCGTTCTAAAACGCACCACAGCCGTGCGGTGAGTCATTCACCTATCTATTATGGATGGGTGGTTTGGGCCGTCGCCACACTCGGATTTATCGCCAGTTCGCCGGGACAAAGTTTTGTAACCTCCCTGTTCGTGGATACCTATATTCAAGAATTTGACCTCAGCCGCACAGCAGTTTCGACCCTCTATGGTTTGGGAACATTCATTGCTGCGCTGAGCCTGACATGGTTCGGACGGAAAGTTGACTACTACGGCAATCGCATTACCGGCACAATCATCAGTGTGTTGTTTGTTGGGGTGGTGGCGGGGATGTCTTTCATCCACAGTGCCTTTACTCTGTTGCTCGGATTTATCGCTATCCGTGCGCTCGGTTATGGTGCGATTCCGTTGGTCAACAGCACAGCGATTGCTCAATGGTTCTGGCGGCGGCGTGGACGGATGATGAGTTTGATGCTGGTGATTTTTTCGCTGTTTCAAGCGGCAGCGGTGCCGGTGCTGCAAAATTTAATTGAGTCGCAGGGCTGGCGCGAAGTGTGGATTTTAATGGCGGTGGGTGTGGCAGTTACCTTTGTGCCGTTGGCGTGGTTGCTGATGCGAAATACACCGGAGGAATTTGGTCTTGTGCCAGATGGACTCGCGCTGAAATATCAAACGTTGGTGGATGAGGACAACTGGACATTGGATGAAGCCCGCCAGACATGGATTTTCTGGATTTTTTTGGCCGGACGGATGATTTCGCCCGCATGGGGAACAGGACTCATTATTCACCAGATGTCGATTTTTGCGGCGGTGGGGCATGATTCCGCGACAACTGCCCAAACTTATGGTCTGCTGGCCTTGATTAGCGCGGGCGTGGCGCTCTTGTCCGGTACCTTGGTAGACCGCATCCTACCGGGACGAGTACTCGGATTTCAATTGGTCGCCCTGATTGCCTCAATGAGCTTGGCGATGGTCATGCGGGAGACATGGATGCTGTTCCTCTATGCCGTTGCTTTTGGCTATGTCATTGGCAATGGGGCTGTCTTTGATGGGGCGGTGTGGACGAATCTGTTCGGGCGACGGCATCAGGGCGCGATTCGTGGCTTCGTGGCAACAGGAACCATCGCGGGAACGTCTATCGGGCCGATTCTGTTCGGCTTGAGTTACGACCACACCGGTAATTATAACCTAGTGCTGTGGTTGGGAATCGGGCTGGCATTGGTGGCGATGATGTTCAGTTTTTTCACCCGCCAACCCCGTCGGCGTGTATAATGAGGGGAGCAGCCTTTTCAACACGCTGCGAAAAGGAAACTTTTATGAAAAATAAAATTGTCGGTAATTGGATGACTCAAAATCCGGTGACGATTCATGCCGAAGCCACGCTGCCAGAAGCCCATGAACTCATGAAAGAATACAGCATCCGCCGTTTGCCTGTGGTGGACGACGACCATCACCTACTGGGGATTATTTCGTTGAGTGATGTGCATGAAGCCGAACCCTCCGATGCCAAAGCATTGAACATTTATGAACTGACCTATCTGCTCGCCAAAATCAAAGTCGTTAAGTTAATGAAACGGGAAGTGGCAACCGTCACACCCCAAACACCCATTGTCGAAGCGGCCCGCTTGATGCTGGAAAAGAAAATTGGCGGGTTGCCCGTTATCGAAAATGACAAGTTGGTAGGGATTATCACCGAAAGCGATATTTTCCGCCTTGTGGTGAAAGAATATACCGAATAGCGTCTCCATCGGGCGGGTAGGCCTTGCCGATGTTCCTGCCTACCCGCCCAAAGGTCTCCTGTTTTCAGAATTGGATAAAGCCTGCCCCGATGTAAACGGATTCTCCGCCAATCCGTACCCCGGTGATGTTCTCGCCTTCGACATCCACTTCAATCTGAATGGCGCTGGGTCGTCCGGCTTCAATCCCCTGCTCACTAAGGATATGCAGTGCGTTTTCCGCTTTGACGAGTCCATACTGCACCAGATAAGCTCCGAGCGGCCCACTGGCGGCACCCGTGGCGGGGTCTTCGCTAATGCCCATCGCCGGAGCAAACATCCGCGAATGAACCGATGCCTGCGGATTCTCGGTTTCGGGGGTAAACACAAAAATGTGCGGGGCGGACGAATTTTTAAAATGCTGTTCCCAGACATCCTGCCGCAGTTTGATTTTCCGAATTGCAGCGAGGTCTTTAATCGGGATCAAGGTAAATGGCACACCCGATGAAACCGGCTGAACAGGGTAATCGGGGTGCAGCTCAGACTCAGCGAGCGAAAGCAAATCAGCTGCTAGGGTGCGATTTTCAATCACCTGACCAAATTCTGGGCGGGGCTGTGTCATTTTGACCGCGCCAGAGTCGGCAATCATCACCGGAATCACCCCCACTTTTTCTTCTAAACGGGCGTGACCTGCGGCAAGTTTGCCTTCTTGGTGCAACAGGTAGGCCGTGCCAACGGTGGGATGCCCTGCCATTGGGAGTTCCATCGCGGGGGTAAAAATCCGCAATTTGAAATGGTTATTGGGGTCGTCGGGCGGAAAAACAAACACCGTTTCCGAAAGATTCAATTCGTGGGCTAGAACTTGCATCCGGTTTTCGGGGATGAGGTGTCCATCCAGAAAAACGGCAAGTTGATTCCCGCCAAAGCGTGTATCGGTGAACACGTCCAGCAGATGATAGGCATGTTTTTGCATAGAAGATTCCTTGTTATGGCTTTTTCAGGATAGGCCGCTTTGGGCGCAAATACAATCCGTCCAATGGCCTAGCTACCCACGAGATACCAGCCGACCATCTGCCCGATGACAAAAACCACCATCCCATTCGATGTCGGGTAGGGATTATGCAGGCGGGTATAGGTGAACCATCCCCACAGCAGCAACGGGACAGCCAGTAAACTGCCTAGCACCACTTCAAGCGGCACAATCTGATTGTGGAGAAAAAATAGGCTGACAAGGGCGGAAAATAGACATAGCCCATATAACATCCGCAAACGTGGCACAGGCCACTGCACCGCCAAGGTATTTTTACCCGCCTGAGCATCCGCACGGTGGTCTGCCCATGTGGTCGCCAGCAAATTGTTAAATACCAGCAAGGTAAAAGGGATGCACGCCAGAATCACCGAAACTTTGAGCGTTCCCGTGACCACACTGTAGCCGTAGCCGTGCAGAAAAATTCCCCCCAAAATGGCGTTGTCCAGTTCGCCCCACCCGCGCCACGCCAATTTTAACGGGGGCAGCGAATACATCCAGCCGAAAAAACCACCCGCCAATAAAATCGCCAGCGTCTGCCACGTCAAAATTTGCGCTGCAAGTCCCCACACCCCAACGCTTGCTCCCCCAAAAAGAGAAACCCATGCTGCTTGTAAGGCCAGTTGTCGCGGAACTTTTCCCTGTGCTAAAACACCACTCCCCCCAGAATAGAGCGTCGGGGTGGTGAGGGCATCCGTTTCATAATCGGCATATTCATTGGTGTAGTGGATGGACAGCGCTACCAGCAGCAGGGCGGCAAATCCCCACAAAATGGGCTGCCTTTCTAAGGGATAGCCATCTGCCCGTGCCATGATCAACCCCGCCATATAAACCAGGATTACACTCAGCAGGATAAGCGGACGCGCCAAGCCCCACAACGCAAGTATTATTGTTATCATTTGTACCTTTTAACCTTAAAATATAATTGATTTTCAGCTTCTTAATAGAAAAAACACAAATTTAGTGTATCTTTTTGGAAATTCGTACACGATTCGGTAAGATTGAGTGTGCAAGTTCTCAAAGTGTTGAGTTCCTTTAAGGAAAGGATGTTTACCTTGTTTAAAAAGATTAGTCTTTTAGCTGTGGTGCTGCTGCTGGTGATTGCAGCGCTGCCCAATGTGAGCGCTCAAGATGACGCGACCACATTTGTGTATGGTTCAGAAGGCAACCCCGTTCAGCTTGACCCCGCGATTGTGACCGACGGGATTTCGTTCCGTGTGGCACGTCAGGGCTGCGAAGGCCTGTTGCAATTTGAAGGCGGGACAACCAACCCGATTGCGAATCTGGCGCAAAGCTGGTCAGTGTCCGAAGATGGCTTGTCTTGGACATTCCAACTGGTTGAAAATGCGACCTTCCATGATGGTTCGCCCTTCAATGCCGAATCGGTCAAATGGAACTTTGACCGTTGGCGTTTGACCAGCCACCCGCAGCACTTCCCCGAAGCGGTGTTTGAATATTATGAAGCCCAATTCGGCGGATTTGACGATGCGTCGCTCATTGCCGATGTGCAAGCGACAGGCGAATTTGAAGTTACCTTCACCCTCGCGCAACCGATTGGTGCATTCCTGAACAACCTTGCTATGCCCATGTTCGCGCTGGCGAATCCGGCGGCGGTGGAAGCAGCAGGCGAAACCTACGGCACACCCGATGTTGGTTACGACTGCACCGGCCCCTATACCTTCGTTGAATGGATTAACGACGACAGCATCACCCTGCAACGCAACCCGAATTACTGGGGCGAAATTCCCGGTAACGTGGAAACCATCGTCCTGCGTGTCATCCCCGACACCGCCGCACGTTTGGCTGCCTTGCAAGCTGGCGAAATTGATGGCTACGAACGTCCTTCCGTTGAAGACATTGAAGTGATTAATTCCACTGACGGTTTGCGCGTTGAACCCCGTCCGTCCTTCAACACCTTCTATCTAGCGTTCAACTATCGCATTAAAGAATTCCGTGATCCGTTGGTGCGCCAAGCGATTTCCTTAGCCATCAACCGTCAGGAAATTGTGGATGCGTTCTATGTTGAAGGCGCTGTGCCTGCCAACACCATGAACCCGCCCACCATTGCAATTGGTTTCAATGCTAACGTGCAAACCCCCTATGATCCCGAACAAGCCAAAGCCTTGCTCGCCGAAGCCGGGTATCCTGATGGTTTGAGCGAACTGACCGTGTTGGGTGTGGATGCCGACGGCAATGTCACCGAAGAAGAAGTTGAAAAGATTCCGGTGCGCTTGTACTACATGCCCGTGACCCGTCCCTACAACCCCAACCCCGAAGCCATCGGTACGGCGCAGGTGAGCTACCTGCAAGAAATTGGCGTGGATGCTCAACTGGAAACCATCGCGGACTGGGCGACCTACCTCGATGAACGTTCCAACGGCAATCTGCTGGGTCTGTACCAACTCGGTTGGACAGGTGACAACGGCGACCCCGATAACTTCATTGGTTACTTCTTCGCTGGTGCGGATGTTCCGCTGTCCCGCGAAGGCTTCTACCAGAACACCGAAGTTGCCACCCTGCTGCAACGCGCTCGCGTTTCGACCATTACCGAAGAACGCGATGCCATTTACCAGCAAGTTGAAGAAATGATGGCTGCCACAGCTGACCGTATCTATGTTGCTCATGGCCCCGTGCCGTTGGCCTTCAGCGATAAGGTTGTGACCTACATCGCCAGCCCGATGGGTGATGAACACTTCAAGTATGTGGTTTTGCAATAAGTTTTTGTACCAGCTAGGTTTGATTGGCTGGAAGTAAAGAAAATGACCCTGTACGCACAGGGTCATTTTTTCATCAGAGGTGAGTTTTTATGACCAAATATGTTATCCGCCGCTTTTTAGAGGCCCTGCCCGTCTTGTTTGGCGTGTCGGTTCTGGTGTTTATGCTGCTGCACCTCATTCCCGGCGACCCGGCGGTGGTTATTTTGGGGGAACGCGCTACCCCTGAACGGGTGGAGGAAGTGCGTGACCAATTGGGGTTAAATCGCCCACTCTACGAACAATATTTTATTTGGATTGGCAATGCGTTGCAGGGCGATTTTGGCAAAACAATTAATGGCAAAATACCTGTGACTGATGAACTCAAGGATCGTTTTCCCGCAACGATTGAACTGGCGGTTTCGGCCTTGTTTTTGGCGGTGCTTTTTGGCGTGCCGATTGGCGTGATTTCGGCGGTGCGGCGCAATTCCATCATAGACACACTCACTATGTTCGGGGCGCTGTTCGGGGTTTCGATACCTATTTTTGTGCTGGGGCTGTTGTTAATATTTTTTGTAGGGGTGAAGTGGGATTTGCTCCCCTTCATTGGACGCTTGGATCGCGGCATAGAACTCCGTGAAATTACCGGATTGCATGTCGTAGATTCGATTTTGACGGGTAATACCAAAGCCCTGCAAAATGCGCTAGAACATCTGGCATTGCCCGCTTTTGCCCTTTCTACCATCCCCCTCTCGATTATTGCACGGATTACCCGTTCGGCCATGCTGGAAGTGCTGAATCAAGATTATATCCGTACCGCACGGGCAAAAGGGCTACGACAGTATAAAGTGGTCATGGTTCATGCCTTCCGTAATGCGATGCTGCCAATTATTACGATTATCGGGTTGCAATTGGGGGCGCTGCTTTCCGGGGCGGTGCTGACCGAAACCATTTTCTCTTGGCCCGGCATTGGCAAATGGCTATTCGACTCCATTGGACGGCGCGATTATCCGATTATCCAGGCGACAACCCTGTTAATTGCTACTATCTATGTCGGGGTTAATCTGGGGGTCGATTTGCTCTATGCCCTCATTGACCCGCGTATTCGTTATGGCGGAGCAGAATAATATGGACACCACCGCGAAACCAATTGCCTTACGTCCAACTTTTCGTGAAAACGCCTCACGCCGCATGGAAAGCGCTTGGGATTTCCTCAAGCGGTTGTGGCGCAGTCCCAGCGCCCGTCTTGGCGGTTTGTTGGTGATTTTTACGGTCACTTTGGCAATCGCTGTCCCACTTTTTGATGATTACGATGCTGCCCGTGACAACAATCTGAGCGCCAAATATCAAGAACCGGATTGTGTCTATCAATATGTCGCGGGATTGGTCAGCAGCAGCAGCGAAGACAATATTGCATGGCGGGATGTCACCTGCAATTATCCCTTCGGGGCAGATGTCAATGGCCGCGATATTTTCCGCCGTGTGGGGCATGGTATGTCTGTTTCGCTGATGGCGGGTGTCGTGGCGGTGGGCATCGCGCTTTCTGCCGGCACCTTGATCGGCTTGACGGCGGGTTTTATCGGCGGGATTGTTGATACCCTGTTCATGCGAGTGATGGATATTATTCTGGCGTTTCCATCGCTCCTGCTGGCAATCGCCTTCATTTCGATTTTTCAAGAAGGGGGCCTGGAAAAAGGGATGATCGCCATCGCTATTACCCAGATTCCGCGTTATGCCCGACTTGCCCGTTCGATGTCCATTTCGATTCGCAATCAGGAATATGTCACCGCCGCCCGCAGTATTGGTACAGGCAATGGATTCATGTTATTGAACCATGTGCTGCCGAACAGCATCGCGCCGTTGATTGTGCAGGCCAGTTTGGGCTTGGGAACTGCCGTGATTGAAACCGCCGCGTTAGGCTATTTGGGCTTGGGGCAAAAACCCCCGAATCCTGAACTGGGCAAAATGCTGGCAGAAAGTCAAGCGGTGCTGGCTTCGGGTAAATGGTGGGTGATGTTTTTTCCCGGCATGACCATCATCATGATTGTGTTGGGTTTTAACCTGCTCGGTGATGGTCTGCGGGATGTGCTTGACCCACGTTTGAAGAAATAAGCTGACTTTTAGCACCTTTTGGGCTTATCGACAGCAGGTGAGCAAACCAGAAGTTCGCACGTTTTAAACAGAGGCGACAATTTTTGTAGGGGCGGGGGCAAGCCCGCCCGAATGCGCCTAATTTTCACAAAGAATTTTTGCCGCGCTGTGCTTTCCCGTTGTAAGATAAAACAAAATGGATTTTGAGGCGGGTAGCGAGCAATGGAAGCGCTTTTAACGGGGCAGCTGCTGGACGGTCATCTGATTGGTGAATTTGTCGGGGGAGGTGCGATGGGGGAGGTATACAAAGCCACCCACCCTGAATGGCACGAACCTGTAGCGATTAAAATTCTCCGTAAGGAATTTGCCTCTGACTCAAATTTTCGCCTGCGTTTTGAGCGTGAAGCCCGTTTGATGAGTTCCCTCAGCCATCGGCATATTATCCCCATTTTAAAGTATGGCAAAGCGGGCGATTATCTGTATTTCACCATGAAATTTATCAATGGGCATACGCTCTATCACGAAATGCTGGCAGAGCGTTATACACCCCTGAGCGCATGGGAAATTTTGCGTCCCGTGTGTGAGGCATTGGCCTATGGACATGCACAGGGGATTATTCATCGGGATGTCAAGCCCGGTAATGTGTTTTTGGAAGAAACACAAGGTCAACTGCATGTGTATCTGGGTGATTATGGCTTAGGCAAAGCCCCTGCTATCGACGATACGCTGACTCACTTTGGCGTTCCGATTGGTACACCCGAATATATGTCTCCTGAAGCCGCCATGGGTGATAAACCGGACTACCGCGCCGATATTTACAGTCTGTGTGTGGTCACATATGAAATGCTGTTGGGACGCTTGCCGTTTAATGTGCCAGAAAATCACCCGAAGGTACTGGCGCATGTCAATTTTTCACCCTTACCACCGAGCTTTTTCCGTCCCGATTTTCCGCGTGCGCTGGAACAGGTCATTATGCAGGGCATGGAAAAATACAAGGAAAAGCGGCATAACTCGGTGATGGAATTTGGCAATCAATATTATCAAACGTTGTTGATGATGACGGATACGGAACGAAATACCGAATATTATTATCTTAATACACAAACGTACTGATATTTTAATGGGTAGCGTTGATAAATTTGTGAGCTGTATCCTGATGCGCCTGTACAGGTCAATAGAATCCACATAGGATTGTCTGCGAGATTTTGAGAACTTCTCGCCGATGCCTTTCACTAATCTTACTTAACGGGACGAATTGGTATTGTATTGTTCAGCCATCAGCATAATGCCGCTTGACGACGTAATTTGTACAAAATAATTTCCGGTGGGGTTGCCATCTCGCCCTGCGACAATGAGCTTCAGCGATTCGCGGCTGGTCGGCGTATATTCAATCATCTGGGTGCCGGGCAAATCGCCTATCGTTCCTTGGGCAACCACTTTATTCTCGCCATTCCAGAGTTCAATCAGCGGGATAGTTGGTTTGGGGCGGTTGTTCGGGTCAATATTCGAGACTTGGTTGAGCGCATCTAACAAATCGGCCTCATCAAACCCGACTAAATCTTGCGAAAACACAATGAAAATATACAGGGTGTCGTTCGGCTGCCCGACAATTTTATAGGCGTGGGCTTCTCCATTAAACAAAGTCTGGTTCTGGATTTGGCTCATTTCGGCTTTGGTTTCGCTCACAATTGGCAACCCGACCTCATTTCCGGTAGCGATACCGACATTATTCGCCTCAACATAGCCAAAATTTTCACCTTCGCCAATGACTTGCTGCTGCACCGGACGCAGCACATTTTTCCCCGTAATAGCATCAAAAATCGCCAGCACCGTAAAACCCGCCATGATTAACCCAAACAAGCCCAATATATAGGGCAAGCGGCTTTTTTTCTTCGGTGGGGTCAGGCTGGTCTTTTTCAGGCGCGGCTGGGTGATGCCAAATTGGTCTACCTGAGAATGCAACCGTCGGCGCATTTCTTGCGCGGCGGCATGGTCGGGGTTCAACGCCAGCACCTTATTGAGCGCTGCGTGTTTGTCCCTGTCTGACTCCGCTACATACACTGCCAGCCACCACGCATCCAGATTATTTTTATCCTCCCGCAGCACTTCCAGCACCAGAGGACGTGCCGCCGCAAAATCACGATTTTTAATGAGGTGGTAGGCTTGCTGTAGCTTAAAAAGACTCATCGAAATACTCCAAATACACTGTTATTGTAGCATTTAATCCCAATTTTTCATGGGCGCTGACCTTACAAACCACTGATTTTTCATGACAAATTACGATTGCCCTTCTAAAAAAAATCCCCACAACGGGGCGGGGATTTTATTATTCGCTGGCAGCTTCGGGTTGAGCTTCGGAGTCTTCGGCAGGGGTTTCCTCTGTCTTGGATGCTTTGGCTGCCTTTTTGGGCAGTTTGGCGCGGAACAACTCTTCCAAGCTCTTGGCATCGTCTTTGCTCAGACCCACCAGTTCATTAAACAGCGTTTGTACATCAGCCATCGGGATTTACCTCGTGATGAAAATTTTGCCAATCTTACAGGCGAAAGACCGAGAACGCTACGGTAAATCTTCGCGGGTGTAGGGAACATCCGTCAACACCTGCCCACTCATATCAAAAAGTTGTTTCATGTTGTCATCATTCAGGTAAATTGAAACGGCATTAAGTTGGGGAAATTGAAACAGGGTGCTTAAAATTTGCGCTTGCATACGGGCATCGTCACAGACACCCGTGAGGGTAAAACTTCCGCCCAGGTTGAGGATGGCGGTTTCTCCCGTCACGGTGACGTTTTGTACCATCAAATTCACAGTGGCGAGCGCGGTCACAAAGCCAGACTGCCCATAGGAGTCTGTTTTGAGGGCAAACAGGCTGTCGAGGGCAGTTTTAATGTCCTGTTCCAGCGTGCCAGAAAGGGACTCCTGCGTTTCGATTGCCACAAGGGAGTCACCACACCCCACCGGTGTGCCATTCAAACCGTTGTCATCAGGAATAATCAGAAAAAACTGAATTTTTCCGTTGGGAGAAGCCGCAGGGGTACGGGTGGCAGGTTCATCAGTGGCCTCATCCGACTTTTTTTCGGCAGGGGTTAAGGCACAAGCAAGACATAATAGTACCGGAATCAACACTCTTATCCACATGCGGCGCTCCGTTTTTATTTTATAAGACACCGTTGCTGCCAGAGAAGTTCCCGAAAATAAAACAAGGGGCTTTTTTGAACCCCTTGTCTCTCGGTAAAAGGTGTAGGCTAATTCACATTCTCGAAAATGCCAGCTGCGCCTTGCCCACCGCCAATGCACATCGTCACCATGCCGTATTTGCTATTGCGGCGTTTCATCTCATGAATGAGTTGGACAGTCAATTTTGACCCTGTGCAGCCCAAGGGATGTCCCAGCGCAATCGCCCCGCCATTGACATTGATTTTTTCGGGGTTCATTTCCAATTCGCGGATGACCGCCAGTGCTTGTGCGGCAAAGGCTTCATTGAGTTCAATCAAATCAAGGTCGTCCAGTGTCATCCCGATACGTTGCAGCAGCTTGGGAACGGCTTTAATTGGCCCGATACCCATGATGTCAGGTCGCACGCCAGAAACGTTGAATCCGACGTACCGCGCAAGGGGTTTCAAGCCGAGTTGGGCAGCTTTGCCCGCTTCCATGATGAGAATAGCGGCTGCACCATCGCTCAAAGGGCTAGAATTGCCAGCCGTGACCGACCCACCCTGTTTGAAAGCAGGTTTTAACGAAGCCAAGCCTTCTAAAGTGGTATCGGGGCGCAAGTGTTCATCAATATCAAAATAGATTTCTTTTTCTACCCGTTTGCCATCTTTGACTTCCACATCCAGCACTTTGACCGGAACAATTTCTTCCTTGAAGTAGCCGGCTTGGGTTGCCCGCGCCGCTTTCTGATGGCTTTCATAGGCGAATTGGTCTTGGTCTTGGCGGGAAACACCGAATTCGTGCGCGACTCGTTCCGCCGTCAACCCCATGTTCATATACACTTCAGGATATTCCACCGCCAGAGTCGGGTTGGGGCTAAGTTGAAAACCTGTCATGGGAACAAGGCTCATGGATTCAGCCCCACCCGCGATAATCACATCTGCCCCATTTGCGATGATACGTTCGGCGGCGGCGGCGATGGTTTGCAACCCACTGGCACAGAACCGATTAACGGTCTGGGCAGGAACTTCGACGGGTAAATCTGCCAGAATCCCGATGGAACGGGCAAAATTCAACCCCTGTGAGCCTTCGGGCATGGCACAGCCAATCACCACATCATCAATGTCGTGAGGGTCTAATTTACCGTCGGTTTGTTGAATCACATCCTTGATGACTGCGGCTGCCATATCATCCGCCCGAACATGCCGAGTCGTGCCGCGTTTGCCCTTGCCAACGGCGGTGCGGGAAGTTGCCACAATAACTGCTTCTCTCATGGGGGGATACTCCAGATTGCTAAAGAATTAAATCGTGATTTGATTATAGCGAAAACGGACTTCTAAAAGCAAAAACGAGCCAGAAGCCCGTTTTGCTGTTTTACCCCTGACGCTGTTTGTGCTTGGGATAGGTGGGGCAGATAACAAGGAGTCTGCCTTTGCGCCGCACAAATTTGCAGTCTTTGCACATTTTGCGAACAGATGCACGTACTTTCACGCTGCACCTCCTTATGAAGTGTTTTTCAGAGGGAAAGTGTATCATTGAAAGCATACAGCGTCTATGCCGATTTCAGGCATGACGATTGCCTGAAAACTCGCTAGACTTAACGCATTGGTATTTTGTGGAGTATGGATGATGAAATTGTTTCGTGTGATGGTGCTTGTGCTGGCGCTGGTGATGCCTTTGACAGTGCAGGCGCAGGAAGCCGAAGTCAGTGTGATGCGCTGGCCGGAAGCCAATTTGCAATTTGAATATCCCGCGAATTTGAATTTGCTTTCGGCAGATGGGTTTGAATTTGTGCTGGCAGATGATGGCGGCAATTTTCTGGGTTTGCAGCTTGGCGCGGTTGAAAACAGCCTCGAAGAATTATTTGCTGGTTTTTCGGAAAACTTCGGCAGCGAAATTGAAGACGTTGAACTAAGCGGAACCCCCGCTTACAGTGTACAAATTCCCAAAGACCAGCAGGGACGCGATGGGCGTGTGCTGGGATACGCGGTTGACGAGAAGGTGGTCGCGCTGCTGGTGATGGTCGGACAGCCCGACTGGTTAGAAGCCAATGCCAGCATCGTGGAGAGCGTGGTCATTACCCCGGTTGAAATTGACCATGCAGTATTGAATGAGCAGTTTTCCACCAGTTTTGAAGCGGATCAAGTGCTGCGCTTGGGCAGTCCCGATGCACCCTTAAAAATGGTCGAAGTGCTGGATTTTTCCTGCCCGCACTGCGTGGATTATGGCGATAGTGTGACGCGCATCATTCAAGAATATGTGAACAGTGGGCAGATGCAGTTGGAATTCCGCTTTGTGACCTTTGTAGGCGACGAAGCGTCTGTGCTGGCAACCACCGCCCAATATTGTGCTGCGGAGCAAGGCTTGGGCTGGGATATGCACGAGGCGATTCTGGCAGGCTACCGCGAAGAAAGTATCCAATTTTATACCATTCCCAGTTTAGTGGCGGTGATGGATGAATTGGGTGGGGAAGTTGGCGCATTTTCTACCTGTTTGGAAGACCAACCCTACGCCGACATCATCGAACGGGATGCCCAACTGACCGCAGAATATGGAGTCGAAAGCACGCCTTCGATTTTGTTTGCCAAAGCAGATGAAGCGCCCCAGTTTTTGCAAACTCCCAATGGCGAAAATTGGCGTGGGGCAATTCAACTGTATTTCCTCTACGAACAAATCGAGTCCCTGCTGGCTGAATAGTCATTTTCGCAACAGGTTCTCATCATGCAAGCGGCGGTTGACCCCGCCGTTTGCCCCACTATACTAAATTCCATGAAAATTGGACTCATCTCGGATATTCACGGCGACCTGAAAGCGTTGAACCGTGCATTTGATCTCTTGAAAAAACGGGTAGACACCATCTGGTGTGCGGGTGATCTGGTGGGACGCGGCAACCACCCGAATGAAGTCGTCGAAAAAATCATCGGGGCGGGGATTCCCACTGTGTTAGGCAATCATGATGAAATGGTGTTGATGCTGGGGCATTACTACACGCCGGCGGAAAAAACCATCACAGTTTGTCCTCCGCGTACTATGCACCTGTTGATGACGCTGCCACGTACTTATCGTGCGGCCATTGGTGGGCGAACGGTGGTGATGGTGCATGGCACACCGCGTAGCAACGCCGAAAGCCTAAATCTGATGCCAGCTTACCGGGAAAAATCGCTGCGCTGGCTGGATAAAATTGGCGCGGATATTTTGATTACCGGTCATACCCACGTTCCGATTTCTACCCATACCGCGCAGCGTCTAATTGTGAACCCCGGTTCGTTGTTCAATCCGCATGGAATGCAGCGTTCCAGTTCAGAAACTTACGGGATTCTGGATACAACCATGCTTACTTTTGACTACTATCCGCTTTGGGATTAGCTTTGTCCTCTTCCAAGCGGCGGATAATTTCGGCGTAGGTTTCTAGCAAAAAGGTGGAATTGTCCTCACGGCTCAATTCATCTTGAATCACACGCCGCATGGTATCAATCAATTCTTCCGTCGTGATGAGACCTTTTTCCACCAGAATGTTTGCCAGCGCCCGCGAGATGATTAATCCATCTACGCCGCGTGCGCCCAAGCTCGCCAATCCACCAAATAAATCGCCAAAAATTTCCTGTGTGCTGCGAATGTCAGCCATTGAGTTTTCATCCTCTAACTTTTTTGAGGGCTAATTGTCGCTTTTACGGCGCACATATGCAAATAGAGTTTTGCCTAAGCCGGCGATTCAGGAATCTTTAAGCCATTGTTCATCGGCATCGCGCACCGGGTCGGCGGTTGGCAAATGAGTTAGGGGTTGTCCCTGCAAAGCGGCTCGCAGCGCGTGGCGGTCATCCCAGTGGTGTTCCACCGCCCCAAACGCCATGCTTTGTTCATGCCCTTTGCCGCAAGCGATGACAATATCGCCCTGTTTTGCCATTTGCACCGCTTCATACAGAGCTTGGCCTCTATCGCGCACACGGAAAAAGGTTTTTCCTTCGATGCCCCCTTTGGAAACCGCCGCCTGTGCCATCACTTCCAGAATACCCGCTAGAGATTCGGTACGCGGATCTTCGGCGGTCAACACCGAAATATCGGCCAGTTCTGCGGCGGTTTCAGCCATCAGCCGCCTTTTCTCAACATCGCGCAACCCCGCGCTGCCAAACACCGCAATCACCCGTCCATTTTCACCAATCATGCTGCGGGCAGCTTTGAGCGCTTGTTTCAAGGCATTGGGGGTGTGGGCAAAATCCACCACCGCCAAAAATTCCTGTCCCTCATCAAGGACTTCCATTCTGCCCGGAATCTGGGGCAGCGCTTGAATCCCCATCGGGACAGCATGGAGCATCCGTTGTTGATGGACAAGTTGTGGCATGGCACTAATGGCTGCAATTGCGCCCGCCATGACGTTATAAATATTAAACTCGCCCACCAACGGCGAATTAACGGCGATGTCTCCCGCGTTGCCACGCAGCATAAAACTTGTTCCGTTCGGGCGGTAGTGGATGCGGTCAGCATAAAAATCTGCTTCCTTGTTATGCAGGCTGTACAGCAGCATATAATTTGCCCCCACAGAAGCCTGTGCAAAATGCGGGGCGCTGGGGTCATCCACATTAATCACGGCAATGGTTGGTTGGTCGCCGCGTGGGGGGTGTCCGGCAGCCATGCGGAAAAGGGTCGCCTTTGCCTCCCGATAGGCTTCAAATGACCCGTGCCAATCCAGATGTTCATGGGTGATGTTGGTCAGCACGGCGACATCAAAATCAACCCCGTTGACCCGCCCTTGATCTAACCCGTGCGAGGTCACTTCCAGCACACAGTGTGTCAAGCCAGCATCCACCATCTCTTTGAGGTACAAATGGACTTCGTGGGCGGGCGGGGTGGTCACATGCAATCCGGTTGGAATTTCCCTGTCTCCGATAATCGCGCTGACGGTAGAAATCATCCCGACTTTTACCCCCGCCGTTTTGAGAATCTGGTAGGCCACATTGGAAGTCGTGGTTTTGCCATCTGTGCCAGTTACACCAATGACCGTCAGTGAACGGGATGGATAGCCATAATAGGCGGATGCGAGATGCCCCAACGCTGCCCCAGCATTATTCACATATACATAGGCAACGGGTAAATTTAAACTGGGTTCTTCGCCCACCACCGCCGCCGCACCCGCTTCAATCGCTTTTTCAATGTAGCGATGCCCGTCTACTCCGCGTCCACGCCGCGCCACAAACACCCCACCGGGCTGTACCTGCCGCGAATCTTCGGTGACAAGGGCGGTAATATCGGGGTTTTTATCCGGCGGAGGGAATCCAAAAGGCAAGGCGCTGAGCAAATCGGAGAGTTTCATACAAGCGGCTTTCTCAAAATTTCTACAGGGGGGATTTTAGCAGGGCAGGCTTATTGGGCAAGGCAAAGGTTGATTTGAGCTTTTTTGACCCCTAAAAAATGCTTATTGACTTTTATTAGATTTCGATTACAATGAAAGCTATATTGTTTCCCTTGTGCTGCTGATTTCATCATAGGCTATTTCCCAATTCGGGTAAATCAAACTGAGGTACTATGACCTGTTTAACATGTGCAGATGAAAAACCGACCTCGCTCAAAGTGGATTTGTTGGGGCAGTGGATCGAAACCGCTTGGCAGCCACGTTTTCCTGACCAAAACTTAGTGACACTGTGGACTTCGGCTGCCTGTGTCAATGGGCGGGTGTTAGCCAAGTTCAGCCACAAAATGACTCTCGCCAAAACGCATAAATTCGTGGGGTATGAGGAAATCCCTTGCGAAGCGGTAGTGCATGTCAAAAATCATGATGAAATGGGCAATCCTACCGCGCAGGGCGGCGCGTTTTTATTCCACTTTGAACAGGCCAAAACCAAAACGCCCGTGGACATTCTGGTGCTTTCTGCTTTCTCCAGCGATGAAGGGTTTGTTTTCCAGATGGTGTGCATAGCGGCGGTTCCGGCGGAATTGCTGCCCGTTTGGGCGGCTTTTTCTAGTGAATGTGACCGTTTGCACAGCGCCTTAGAACCCACATCCAAAGTCGTCATTATCGGCGGGCGGTCTGCCTCTTTTGTCCCTACCGTCGATTGGGATGATATTGTGCTGCCTGCTGCGCTTAAACACGATATTTTGAATGATGTCGAGTCCTTTTTTACCAAAGGCATTGACATTTACAAACGCCTTAAACTCAAACCTTTCCGTAAATTGTTGATGGCGGGGGTGCCGGGGACAGGCAAAACCATGCTGTGTTCCGCGCTGGCTAACTGGGCAATTGCGCGTAAATATCTGGTGATTTATGTGTCCAGCGCTGACCGCGAAGGTGCGAAATTCTGGAAGATTGAACATGCCCTTGATGTGGCTTCCAATTCCAAGTTGCCCACGCTGATTTTGCTCGAAGAAATTGATGCCTATTTGCACGAGGAAGAAAAAGCGCTGGTGTTAAATGTGCTGGACGGGGCGGAATCCTCGATTAATGATCGGGGGTCGCTGCTGATTGCCACCACCAACTACCCGGAAGCCATTGACGAACGGATTCTCAAACGTCCGGGACGCTTGGATCGGATTTTTATCATTCCCGAAGCACAGAACATTGACAACGCAGAAAAACTGCTCCGCCAATATCTGGGCGAAATGTGGCGGGATGAACACAGCGTGATTGCGACAGAATTGGTCGGGTATCCCGGCGCGTTCATCCGCGAGGTAGCCATCCATGCGCTGACACAGGTAGCCTATGAGGATTTGCACGAACTGCCGTTTGACATCCTCGAACACTCCTTCAATCGGTTGCGCGAACAAATTGACTCACGGGATGACTTTTTCCACAAACGCAACGGGATTGGCCTTGTGACCCGTTAAAATCCCTAGAAATTAAAAAGCCAGAGTTTTCCCATCTGGCTTTTTTAAGTCTTAATCTCCGGCGGATATGACCGGAACTTGCCGTACCTTCGATTCAATATCGAGGATATTTTTGAGGAACACTACCGGGTCACTGGTATCACCGGAGATTGGAACCTGGCGTACTGGCAACATAAATTCGGTATCCAACCCGCCTTCCGAAATGATGCTGTTGATGTGATTCACGACACCATTGTATTGAATAACAATCGCATTCAGGTAATTGTTATCATTCGCCAATCGCCACAATTCACACGCCGCCTGCACCGATTCGAGCCAGTGAACGAGTTCGCCCGTTTTGTAACGATATTCCGGTTCGCTACCCAAGCCTTTAACTTCAATTTCATCAATCAAATCGCGGGCTTTCTGGATGAGTGCCTCCCAATCAATCGGCAGCGGCACACCAAACTGGTTTAAATAGCCTGCGTAGTTAAAGAACGGTGGTTTGCGAACTTCTTTGGGGTTAGCTTCCATTTCCGAACCCGGACGCTCTTCAAAAAGATGTTGGCTCAACCGATGAAGTTGGTCTTCCATATCCATCGGCAAGGTGGCCTGTAGATAGCGGTCTGCATGTTTGGAGGTCATCAGCGTATTGATGGTGTAATGCCCATCAAAAACGGGTAGCACAAACGAGTCAATCGCATCCCGTCCAATGCTGGATTCCGCTACAAAGCCCTTTGAACCTGCGATCAACAGATTTTTGGAGAGAACTTCATTAATCCGCAGCAGCAAGAAGGATTTGAGGGTTGTCCCATGAAATTGCAGAAAGCCGTTTTCATTGAGGGCAGCAGCACGATAGAACATGAAATCGTAGAGGGCAGATTTGAGGCTAAGGTCGTACATCTGACGGAAAACATTGCTAAAGTTCAGCGGATGGTTGCCAAAGATGTTTTTGGTGCCGAGCCATTCAATCGCGGCGGGAATCGAGTTCCGCAGCATTCGCACCCCCATACTGGTGCATTGATATTTGCTGGGGAGCGCCATCCGTTGCACAATCGACAGACCATGCCCCAATTTGCCCAACAAAACGCCGGGGCCATCAATCTCAAATTTGGTCAGCACCATCGCCCGCAGCACATGGGTTTCCAAGCGTTCCCAATTTTTACAACTGCTGCGCGGGACAAGGAAAAAGGACATCGAACGCGGCCCGTCCTGCGTGGGGTCAACTTTCGCCAGCACCACATGATAATCGGCGTGGAAGGAGCAGTTAATCAGCCACTTTGACCCTTGAATATGGTAATTGCGTTCGTTGGGGTCATCCGACATAGGGGTGGCCTGGGTACGAATACTCAGCAAATCAGAACCACAGTGTTCTTCTGTCCAACCCAGTGTGAAAATTTTATCTTTGAGTTGGGCGGCCAGTTCAAATTCCTCAGCCGCAATCATAATGCTGTAAGCCAATGCACTTGCCCCCATCGTAATCGAAATACTTGGGTCATCGTGAGCATATTCTGTGGCAACACGGGTAGCCGCTAATAGGTTGTAGTCGGGATAAATATAATCATAGACGAGGTGCATATTCTTCCGAATATCGTCAAAGTCTACAATACTCCCGAAGTGTTCATCTTGGACTCGCAACGTTACACTGCCTTTCTGTGCATAATTTCACAATACCGAACCTCACAAAAGGTGGGGGATTTGAATTTCGCTCCGCCATAATAACACCAAAATCTCAGATTCGATGCTCTGAGATTTTGGCTAGTCACAAAATTCATGTTTTTGAGGTGAGCTTATTCACCATCCCACAGCGAACCTTCGGTAGCGCTGGTTTGGTCTCTGGCGACTAAGCTGACGGTGTGGTGTGTGCGAAACAAGCTAAAGAGATTGTGATGTCCGGGAACAGGATTTAACACATTCTCCAATTCCATGACTGAAATCCACAGTTCGAGATCTTCATCTTCTAAACTGGTGGCCTGTTGCACCGCTTCCCGCGTAATCGGGATGCGTTTTTCGTATAGATTGAGCAACACACTAATGAAATCATTCCGTTGTTCCAGAATGGATTGTGTATATGATGACTGCGTATTCAGAGAGACCCCTTTGGTCATAAAGTCGCTCTGCGGGTTCGGATATTCCTTGACAATCAGCGCGTCTTTTTCCACCAGCATTTCCACCGCTTTTTGGAAGGCCGCGCCAACATCAAAGGGACGCAAGCGTTTATGCAAGCTGCCCAGAGGACACCATGCAAATTTACGGAAACTGGTAAACTGTTCCACGCTGACAATGACCCGTTTCATCATGGCTTCAATGGTTTCTTCCCCGACCTCAACCACCGAGGGTTGGAAATTGACCCCCACCGGGCTGTCTGGCACACGAATCACCGGCACCAAGTCATCTGGGTTGTGGCGGTGTGGAATTAATTCACGTACTAAAATTCCTTCGCGCACAAAAAAGTCTATCCATTCAGAGCGCCAGTTATCATCCACATTAATGCCCGGCCCTACGAGGTCTTCATCCATCGCAATGCCCTTAAGCAAAAAGCCGTAATTCACGTAATCCCATTGGCGCACCGACAATGTATTGCTCACCCGATAAACCATGTGGTCACGAATCATCCGTGTCCGTGAAACAATGGGATGGTCGGGTTCCAACGACAGGGTATGGGTTAAACTGCTTTCCCGCAAAATCCCAATATTAATGGCCTGTGCCAGCAAATCTTGAGCGCGGTCTACATTGGCTGCCACATGAATTTCAACCAAGCGTTCGCACAACGAATCACGGGTGATCGACAGATCCGGGTAATTCGCCCGCAGATAGTCATATTGCAAAACCACGCTGTCCCACTGCGAAGGCCGCACATCCGGTTCGATTTCCGGGTCAGTCATCGCTTCGGTGTACATACCCAGCAGTTCTTTGTGACGGCGTAACTGGGCGAAGTCGTCAATATATTCCAGATGGATCGAAATATTGTTTTCCAGAATCCGGCTGGTGCTGCCCCGTACACCCCAGACAATCACCTGTTTGCTGCGTGCGCGGAGCGTGTTGTAAATATCGTTAAAATCGCGGTCTCCGCTAGCGATGATGATGGTATCGGGGCTGTTTGCGCCCATGCTTTTTGCCAGCACATCTTTGGCAATCCGCAAATCTGCGCTGTTTTTGCCCGGCAAACTAAACACCGGGTCAATGCTAGCGACGGCAAGACGGCTTGGCACTTCGTCCGAAATTTCGCGTCCTTGAGCATCCAGCATCGGCGGCAAACTGCCACGCTGTCCCCAAGGTGCATAGGCCGCAATATGGATCACTTGCCCGTGCCGTTCCGCGTGCCGTTTGAGCGAGCCAACCAGAATTTCGAGGTCAACGATGTACCCCTGTTCATTCAGGCTGATGGTGATATTTTCAAAGTCGATGTACAGGGCAACGGTTTTATTTTGAACCCCCACAATCGAATCAAGCGGCTGGAAAATAATGCCTTTTTGCTGCGCGGGAGGGACATCTGCCCAGAAGCGCACGCGCACATGCGGCTCTAATTTGATGC
The DNA here is from genome assembly GCA_964639245.1 of uncultured Anaerolineae bacterium. Classification (GTDB taxonomy): domain Bacteria; phylum Chloroflexota; class Anaerolineae; order Aggregatilineales; family J027; genus SB15. The sequence goes on along the minus strand of CAZXCU010000001.1, from coordinate 614,018 downwards.
GCCGGGTGAGTTGCACAAAATCGGGTTTGGAACTGACAAGGATTAACTCATCAATACTGGCTTCGGCATCAATCGGGAAATAATGGGTCAACAGGGCATCGATCATAAAACGGCGTTCAATCACGTTAAATAGGTCGTAATTGTTCGCCACAAACACCTGCTGGACATTGATGCCGTCTTTGTTAGCGCGGTTGCGTTTGTTCCAATCCGCCACGGCAATGGCGGTTAAGCCTTCGCTGCTGCTTACCCCTGCCGCAAGCGCAGCGGACACCCGCAAAGAGGCGGCGACTTCTGGCAAACTAAGCGAGGCGTTTTGCGCCTCCAAATATTCTATAATATCGTCTACATCTACAATAAGGTAGGCCGACATAGGTAATCCTCTATATGTGAAGTGTTTCCAGCCAACAACAGCCGGAAACTACTGACCGTTTCTAGGTGTAGAAATGGGGGGATACGGTGAAGCAGGCAAAAATATTTTGTTGTGGTTAGAAATAAATTATTTTGCTTGCCATCCGAACGCCCCATTCGGATAGATGTTTTCATTCTAATGACCCTTTGGTTAATTTACAATGGCTAACCCACTTTCGCTCTCTCAATTCCACACTAAAATTAAGAAAGGCATCAATTTCTAAGACATCACTTATGCTATGATTATGCCTTAGTGGCTATCCGTAAATTCATTTTAACGCCGTGCTTGAGCGCGGTGTTCACTGGCCGAAGGGCCAGCGTTTTTACAGATAGATTCTTAATCTTATTCCAAAGCTGAATATGGCACAATTTAAGGAGCAGTTCGCATGGCTTTTGTTTTTCTTGCCCATGCCCCTGAAGATAGGGAGTTTGCCGAACGGTTAAGCCGTGACCTCAATGCCGCCAACATCCCCACATGGTCTCCGTCAGAGAGCGCTACAGACGAATTAGTGGAAGAACGTCTCACAGAAACAACCCATCTCGTTTCTGTTCTTTCGCCTGCTGCCACCCAAAATGAGAAATTTTTGCATATATTAGAGGTTGCTAAGAAAAATCATGTGGAGCATTTGGCGCTGCGGTTGGCGGTGATTGATGCTGTGCCTACTCAATTGACAGGCATTATTCCGCTTGATTTTTCCCAGCCGGATAGCTATGCTGATGGTGTAGCAACCCTCATTGAAGATCTACGCATCGAACCCGCCGACCCCCCATTACAACTCCCGGAAGATATTCTGATGTTGCTCAAAAGTGAGGATGTCACTGAACGCAAAGCCGGGGTGGAGGCGCTAGCCCAATTTCGGTTGGTCGAAGACCCCTTGCGGCAGATGGCCTTGGATAAACTGGAGGCGGTGGCATTCCACGAACGCGACTCGGCTTTAAAAATTCTTGTTCGTGCGACTATCCAAACCTTTCTCATTCAAGAAGAGGACACCCTGCCACCCGAAATTGCCCTGCCCACCCGCGAAGCGCTGGTCAAACAGGCCGAGGCAAGCGGTCTGCCTGTGTTTGTTGGCAACGAAGGGGTGCAACCCCATGCCCCACGCGCTACCCCTGCCCGTCGTCAGGTCTATCTCTGGCAGCAAAATACCCAACGATGGTACATGGTGCTACTGATGATGGGTCTCGTGATAGGGGGGGTGGCCTTTCTCCTGACCAGCGAACTTCTAGCGATTATCCCTATGCTGGTTACAGGGAGTGTGCTGGCCTATTTTAATATCTGGATACGACACAACGGCGCATTTGAATGGACGATGCCCAAACCCCTCATCGGAAATGGAGTGGTTGGTAGTGCAACCGCCGGAATCTCAGCCATTATTTTGCTGTTATCTAGCGAGGCTAACAGCAACTTTTTCATCATTAGCCTGTTGCTCGGTTTATTTTTCGGGTTATTCACAGGATGGCTTTCCGCCGTAAAATTGGAAACCGTCTAAAAGTTAGAAGTCTCACAATAGAATTTGCCATGAGAATCTTGTAACCTTGCCTAGAACAAGCGCGGATACTCTACTATGTTGATACTCAAACTCGGCGGTGCAGCCATTACCGACAAGGCCGTGCCGAATACCCTTCGGTTGGAGGTGCTGCGGCAAGTGGCAAAAACCCTTGCGAACCACCCACAGCCCATGATTTTGATTCATGGGGCGGGGTCATTCGGGCATATTCTGGCGAAGGAGTATCAACTGCAAAACGGCTTGCAGGATAACGCGCAAAAGCGCGCACTGGTAAAGTTGCAGCAGCAGCTTCACAGCCTCAATCAGCAGGTGGTCGAAGTCTTGGTTGAGGCAGGTTTGCCCGTCTTCCCGCTTCATCCCGCTTCGATGTGTCTGATGCACCATCGGCGGATTGCAGCATTTTTTCTGGAATCCGTGACCCGTGCGCTCGAATTAGATTTGCTGCCTGTTCTTTATGGCGATTGTGTCTGGGATACCGCGCAGGGATTTAGCATTTTGTCGGGCGACCAGATTGCCGTTTATTTGGCGGAACACCTCCCCAATGCACGGTTAGCTTTTGGGACGAATGTCAACGGTGTGCTGGATGCTCAGGGGCAGGTCATCCCTGAATTTCACCTCAGCGCGATCACACAGGTGGGTAAATCGGCTGCAACAGATGTCACCGGGGGGATGTTAGGAAAATTACAGGAAATCGCGGAACTCAAAAATCCGACCATCCCGACTCAAATTTTTAATTTGCTCAATCAACATCATCTGGAGCGTGTGTTGGTGGGAGAGACTCACATTGGCACGCGCCTCGTTTCAAATCAGGATTAAAGGAAACCATGTCAAAAGCTACCGCAATTGCTCACCCCATTCAGGGTCTGATTAAATATCACGGATTTCGAGATATGCGCCAGCGTATCCCCCTGCACGACAGCATTTCCGTGTGTACCGCCCCCTTTGAAACCCGTACTACGGTTGAAATTCACACTGACCTTGACCACGATGTGATCGAAGTGGATGGGCGGGTATTGAATGGACGTGAATATGAACGAACGCAGGATGTTCTGAATGAAATCCGCCGTGTTGCCAAAAGTAAAGCGCATGTCTATGCCAAATCCAAAAATAATTTCACCTCTAACGTAGGGTTAGGCGCGTCTGCTTCTGGATTTGCGGCGCTGGCCGTTGCTTCTTCGGTGGCTTTTGGTCTCGACTTAACCTCACGGCAGTTGTCGGCTGTTGCTCGCTTGGGGGCGGGGTCAGCCAGTCGGGCGGTGGCGGGGGGATTTGCTTACTGGGAGGCGGGTTTTGACCATGAAAGTTCGATTGCCTATCAACTGGCTTCTCCCAAAGATTTTCAAATGGGCATTGTGATTGCCATGATTCCTGCCTTCAAAAGCACCGAAGACGCTCATACAGAAGCGATGGGGTCGCCGTTCATGCCCTGTCGGGTCGCCTATGTCAAAAACATCATCGAAGACATGTCGCAGGCCATCCAGAACAAAGATTTTTCAACCGTCGGGCGCTTGGCGGAGCAGGATACTTTTAGTTTGCACGCCGTCACCATGACCGGCCCGAATACGGTCATGCACTGGCGACCCGAAACGCTGCGTGTTTTCCAAGAAGTTCGCACCCTGCGCGAGGAAGGCTTGGAGTGTTATATCTCCGTCGATACAGGGGCAACCGTCTATATTAATTCTCGTCCAGAAGACCGCGCCAAAGTCGAAGAGCGCATTAAAACGCTTGGCTTAGAAACCCTCACCTGTGAAGTCGGCGGGGGGACACGCCTGGTAGAGGATCACCTGTTTTAAGGGGAAAAATGGATCTGCCGGATGAGATGGGCGTGATTTTACACACATTTAACATCTGGTAGAAACATTTTTAACATCTGCGGGCTAGGCTAAAGTCATCAGGAATGCAGTTTGAGGTGAACTATGTGGAAAAAATCAGTTTTGCTTCTGGCTCTGCTCGCTTTAATCGCCATCCCGCTTTCGGCTTCTGCCGCACCCGTTTCGCAAAATACCCGCACGGTTACCATCACCGAACAACAAATTAACGACGCGCTGCGCGTGACCAATCCACGCCGCACCACCATTTCTAACGTGGTTGTGGATTTGCAGGAAGGACAAGCGACCATTACGGCGACCATCACCCTGCGGAACAGCCAGCCTGCTTCGGCGGCGGTGGTGGTGACACCAAAATTGACCACCATCGGCTCGCGCACGCTGATTGAATGGGACATTACCAGTTTTACCATTAACGGCAAGTCCGGTTCTGGTGAATACACCGCCGCCCGAAATGCCCTGACTTCGGCTTTGCGTCAAGCAGTCAGCCAGCAGCAAGGACGGCAGTTCAGCGCCCAATCCGTGACCGTTACCGGTGATGCCATCATCGCGGTACTCATCGGCCTTTAAAAACAAAAAATGCCAGTCGGTGTGACTGGCATACATTTTTTGCATTCTGAATGGTTGTTTAGCGAACGACGGTTACATTACTGGCTTGTAAGCCTTTTTGTCCTTTGGTAACTTCAAATTCCACTTTATCCCCTTCGGTGAGGTTGCGGAACGAATTGTCGCTTTTGATGGACGAATAGTGAACAAAAACATCTTCGCCACTTTCGCGCTGAATAAAGCCATAGCCTTTTTCGGTATTAAACCACTTCACTGTGCCTTGAACACGGTCTGACATGCTGCAAAAAACTCCTGAATTTCGTGTTGCTGCCTGAGTGTAAATGGAATAATGAAACCCTGTCAAGCCTGCTGACGACGGATTTTAAGGTAAGTCTGGTAGAGGGCATAAATCGGGCGGTGGTAAATTTTGTCCCATGTGCCAACTGTGCGGGCAACACGCCCCCCCCAACCCCGTTTGAAGCGATACACCCCCCACAGACCATCCTGCCGTTCGTCAAAGTGGGCTTCTAAAATCGCCTCGTCTTCGTCGGGAATCCCGTACATATCATAAGTGGTGCAGCCCTTGTCCCGCGCCCAGCGAATCCCCGCCCACTGCACCGCAAACGAGGCCATGCGTGGACGTTCTTTTTCGCTGGATGCCCCATACAAATACCATGCCTGCGACCCGACTTTAAAAATGAACACCCCCGCCAAATCCTGTCCCGCATAACTGCCCATCAGCAGGACGGCATCGCCCTGTGGCACAAACAAATCATAAGCCGCTTGATAATATTCGGGAACATGCACCCCGAACTCCTGCCGTGAGCCAGTTTCGTGCAAAATCTGGTTGAAGTTGGCAACATCGGCACGGGTGGCCTGCCGCACCACAATTTCTGATTTTTCGCTTTTACGGATGTTGCGCCGGGTCATCTGATTCATCCGTTGCAGCAGGGTGTCATCCCCGGCAAGGTCAATCAAGACGGTACGGGGGGGTTGGACAGTTTGCGGACTCTCCTTGAAACCAAGCGATTTTAAATCATCGGCAGAGAGGCCAAAACCGGGTTCCAGCTTGAGAAAGGCTGCGCCGTTGAGTTTGGCTGTTTGGTTGACACCCCGCAGCACTTCTTCAACTAAAATTTTATCTTCCCAATCGACCACCGGGCCGTAAGGGACATAGGCGATTGTGCCTAACCTCAGGGGTAGGCGGCGAAGTAAAATTTGCGCCCCGCCCACCAGTTGACCGTGAACATCTGCCACAGCTACACGGACAGGCCGCCAACCATGTTGCGCTTTGAGCGTTCCCCAGCCTGAGAGTTGAAGCAAATGTCCACGCGGATGCTGCCGCACAAACGCATCCCACACGGACGCATCAGGTGTCATCATACGATAGGTCATGCGGCAGCCATCTTGTTACTTTTATAAACTTTGTAGTTGGCGTAAAAACTACCGAGCAAATAAAACGCGGGATAGAACAAACTCACCAGAACAAGGGTACGATTCTCCGGCGCTTCCACCAGAATATAAATCCACAACGCGACCCAAAAAATCGCCAGAATCCACATCGGCTTACTGAGGAAGGCATTTTTGCTAGGGTAAAGATAGCGCAAGGGGATGAAACTCAAGATCGTTGGAATGAGGATGATGACCACCGCTATCCATTCCGAAGGGCGCAAAAAAACGACGTAAATTGAAACAGCATCCCAGAGAGTCGGAAAACCGAGAAAAAAATCATCATCAGTTTTCATGTTGACCTGTCCGTAAGCATACAATCCGGCAACCACAGGCAGAATCAACCAGTAATCGCTCGGCAGGGCGTTTACCGACCAGATAATGAACATGGGCAGCCAGAGGTAAGTAAAAATATCAATCAGATTGTCCACCATTTCGCCGCTAAAATTGGGCAGCACTTCCCACACCTTGACAGCCCGCGCCATCAACCCGTCGGTGGCATCAATCAGATGACTCAAGATGATGAGCAAAAAGGCGTTTTCGATACGACCTCTCGCGGCTTCGAACAGGGCAAACATCCCGATGATACCCCCGCTAATTGTATAAAAATGAACCAGCCACGCGGCGAGTTTTCGTTTTTTCACCAGTTTCAATTCCCCTAAGAATCGGTCAACGGTATTTTAGATATTCTACCCAGAGTTTTCTAGTTGTGTATTTATGGAATAAATTTGCTTTAGAGCAGCCGCTTCCAGATGCTTGAGGATTGAAAGAGAATAAACGAGCATGATGTCCACATTAAGAAAAAACGAAAAAATTACTTATTTAGCCTGTACTTTATTGGATAATGATATACTAATGCTGTCTGTTAATTGACTGAGTTATCTATATGCGTATCCTATTACGAACGCTCTTTTTGGTCATTTTCACTGCGCTCTTATTTTTTTCAGCCGCAGGCGTGAATCCCCCCCCAAAAATAGTCGAAGCAGCCAATCCCATCATCCTCGAAAATCAAAAAAACGGGACAGATGATTGGATGCCGAGCGACTTCGATTGGGAGGCAATGCGCGATTTTGACGAATCGCGTTTGTTTCAAACCAACTGGACAGATTCGCGCCCGATTAAAGGCTATGCCAACCTGACCAGCGTGAATCGGGGCGGGTCAATCAACTTTCATGTCAGCACCACGCAACCCTCGTTTGATATTGCAGTGTATCGGATAGGGTGGTACGAAGGAGCAGGCGGACGTTTTGTGACCGGTGCAAAAGGCTTCACCGGCACGAATTATGGTGTCCCTGCTGCCGACCCGGTAACCGGGTTAATTGAAGCCAACTGGCCTGTCGCCTATACGCTCAATGTCGGGGCAAATTGGGTGAGCGGGGTGTATATTGCTAAACTGATTGCTGCGAATAAAAGCGAAGGGTACATCATTTTCATCGTGCGGGATGACAGCAGCACCGCCGATATTTTATTTCAGATTCCGGTCACCACCTACCAAGCCTACAACAATTGGGGCGGCAAAAGTCTCTACACTTCTAATTCCAATGGTGGGTTGAACGCGGATAAAGTCTCGTTTGACCGTCCATATGAATCGTGGAATGGCACCGGGCTGTTTTTCTACGGCGACTATCACATGATTCGCTGGCTGGAAAAAGAAGGCTACAACGTGGCCTATGCCACCAATTTGGATACCGAAGTCAACCCGAATCTGATGGCGAACCACAAAGTATTCCTCTCCAATTATCATGATGAATACTGGTCGTGGAACATGCGGCAAAATTTGTTGATCTACCGGGACGCGGGCAAAGACCTTGCCTTTTTTGACTCAAACAATATTTACTGGCAGGTACGTTTTGAACCCTCGGTCAGTTCAAGCACCCCGAACCGCGTCATGGTGTGTTACAAAGACACCACCGACCCAATGACCAGCAGCGCAACCCCTTGGCTAACGACTGTCCAATGGCGGCAAGACCCGGTAAACATGCCCGAAAATGAAATTCTAGGCGCGATGTATCAGGATTTGCTGACCGGGCCAAACTTGCCATGGATTGTCCAAAATGCCAACCATTTTATTTATAACGGCACAGGGCTTCAAAATGGCGACTCGATCCTCGATCTGGTCGGGTACGAGTACGATAAAGTTTTTAATAATGGAAAATCCCCGGCCAATTTGATTGTCCTCTCTAACTCGCCGATGCCGGGCAGTGAAATTTCTAATGCGGTGATTCATACCGTGCCAAGCGGTGCAATTGTATTTAACGCCTCCACCAACCACTGGGCGCGTAAACTCGATAAAAACAAGTATCAGACCGAAACGGTTAGCCCGATTGTTCAGCAGATGACCCGCAATATTCTCAATGAGATGATCGGGTCTGCGCCTGTGACACCGCCTGTGGGTGATTATTATATTTATGACGATGCACCGACATGGGAATGGATGGATAACAACAGTCAGGCGGATTTAGCGAACACCACGATTTCTTATGTGGGAACACGTTCGATTGCCTTTACTGCCACCCCCTCTACGAATCGCATTTCGCTGAGAAATGACACGGGCATTAACACCGCGCCGTATAACACCCTGCGAATCGCGCTGCGAGCCACCCAAGCCAACCAGCGTTATACCGTTCAATTCTGGACAGTCACCAACACCAATGGCACGACGGTCAGTTTGCAAAATTATGGGGGAACGCCTGCGGTTGGCAGTTGGACGGTGTATAACATTCCGCTTGCCGATTTAGGGATGTCCAACGCCAATGTTGGCTGGTTCTGGTTGCGTTCGATTGGCACACAACCAACCGTCTATGTGGATGAAATTTTGCTGACCAACACCACGGTCAACACCGCCCCCACCACAACGGGTATCTCAAATGTCACCGTCAACGAGGATGCTACAAACACGGTGATTCCGTTGTATCCGGTGTTTAACGACGCACAAACGCCTGACACCAGTTTGATTTATGCGGTACAAAGTAATAGTAATAGCGCTTTGTTTACTTCTGTGAGCATTAATGCCGCAACAGGGGAACTGACGCTCGATTATGCGCCGGATGCCAATGGAACCGCCAATCTAGTGATTCGTGCAACGGACACGGGCGGGTTGTTTGTGGAAGCCCCCTTCACCGTGACGGTCAATCCGGTCAATGATGCGCCGAGTTTTAGTCACTTGGGAAATCAAACCTTGCCCGGCGGGACTTCTACCGCCCAATCGGTCACAGGTTGGGCGCATACCTTTGTCTTTGGCCCGACCAATGAAAATAGCCAAGCAGTTGATGATTTTCTGGTTACAGTCGCGGCGGGCAGCGACCCGATTTTCACCACCCCGCCGGATATTGCCAACAATGGCACCCTGACCTATACCCCCAATGGCAGCAGTGGCACAGCGACCATTGAAGTGCAATTGCGGGATAACGGCGGTACAACCAACGGGGGGGTGAATGTCTCGACAGTGCAGACCTTTACGATTACGGTTGAAGTCTCTACCGCGCCTGAAATCACCGTGTTGGACGGGGCAACCAACATCACGGATGGCACAAGCACCGCCGTAGATTTTGGGGTGCTGCTGTTGAATACGCCCCTGACTAAAACTTTCACGGTGAACAACGAGGGCAACGCTGCCTTAACCCTGACGAATCTGACTTTGCCCGGTGGCTTTTCATCCGCCGGAGGACTGCCCGCTTCCATCCCGGCGCTGGGAAGTGCCACGTTTGATGTTCAGTGTGATGCGGGAAGTGCTGGCACTTTTAGCGGAACATTGCAATTTGAGACCAATGATAGCGACGAAAATTTATTTAATTTCCCCATTAGCTGCGAAGTAGTGTTGCAATATACGCCTGTTCCGACCCGCGAAATTGAAGTTTTGCAAGGGGCAGCGAATATTCTTGATAATACCGCCACCGCCGTCGATTTTGGCAGCACCTCGCAGGGAACCCCTGTAACCTTCACCTTCACCGTTAACAACACTGGAACGCTGAATCTCACCCTGTCCAACCCTGTACCGCCAAGCGGATTTTCGGTGGTGGGGGCGTTCCCCTCGACAATTGCGGGCGGTGGCAACGCAAATTTCCAACTGCGTTGTGATGCCAGCAATGTTGCTACGCCGAGTGGCACCTTCCAATTTACCAATGATGACAGTGACGAAAATCCATTCAATTTCCCTGTCACCTGTAATGTGACCCCTGCCCCTGCGCCTGAAATCGAAGTGCTGAACGGGGTGACGAATATCCCCGATGGCACGGCGACGGCGGTGAATTTTGGCAGCACCACGCAGGGAACACCGATTGCCTTGACTTTCACCGTCAACAACACGGGCAATGCCGCGTTGACGCTTTCTAACCCTGTACCGCCAAGTGGTTTTTCGGTGGTCGGGGTATTCCCGTCGAGCGTTTCCGCCAATAGCAGCACAACGTTCCAATTGCAATGTAATGCTGCTAGCGTGGGGACACCGAGTGGTACTTTCCAATTTACCACCAATGACAGTGACGAAAATCCGTTTAATTTCCCGATAGGCTGCACGGTCACCCCCGCACCCGCACCCGAAATTGAGGTGTTGGATGGTGTGACCAACATTCCCGATGGCACAGCCACCGCCGTCAATTTTGGGTCAACCGTGCAGGGAACCCCTGTCAGCCGTACCTTTACCATTAACAATACAGGGACGGCCTCGCTCACCCTGTCCAATGTAACTCCGCCAACAGGCTTTTCGGTGGTCGGCGCGTTCCCATCCAGTATTACGGGTGGCGGAAGTGCTAACTTTACACTGGAATGCAGCGCGGGCAGTGTGGGTACTGCTAGCGGGACATTCCAATTCACCACCAATGACAGTGACGAAAATCCGTTTAACTTCCCGGTCAGTTGTGATGTGACTCCTGTTCCCGCACCTGAAATTGAGGTGTTTCATGGTGTGACTGCGGTTATTGATGGCACAGGTACCGCAGTTGATTTTGGCAGCACCACACAGGGAACACCTGTTAGTCTGATTTTCACCGTCAACAACACGGGCAATGCCGCACTTACCCTCTCGAATCTGTCACTGCCCGGTGGATTTATCGGGGTGGGAAGTTTCCCCGCCAGTGTCCCCGCCAACAGCAGCGCGACTTTTGAAGTGCAGTGTGCGGCGGGGAGTGTGAACACCTTTAGCGGGACGCTGCAATTTGAGACCAACGACAGCAGCGAAAATCCGTTTAACTTCCCCATCACATGCAGTGTCACGGCAGCCCCGACTCCTGATATTGAAGTCTTGAATGGCGCAATAACGGTCTTGGATGGCACAGCCACCCCGATAGATTTTGGCAATACCACACAGGGAACATCGGTCAGCCAGACCTTTACCATTCAAAATCTGGGGACGGCGACTTTGACCGTTTCTAACCTGACCTTCCCGACTGGCTTTAATCTGGTGGGGGCATTCCCCGCGACGATTGCGCCTTCGACCAGCGCCAATTTTGAATTGTCATGCCTTGCTACCAGCATCAATACCTTTAGCGGCACCGTCCAATTTGAGACCAATGACACGGACGAAAATCCGTTTAATTTCCCGATTACCTGTGCGGTCACGGCTGCCCCAGCACCCGAAATTGATGTGGTGCAGGGTGCGACCAACATTCCTGATGGCACAACAACCGCCGTTGATTTTGGGACGCTGGCGCAAGGAACTCCTGCCAGCCTTGTTTTCACCGTTCATAACACTGGCAGCACGACGCTTACCCTGTCGAATCCTGTTCTTCCTACTGGCTTTGCATTGGTCGGGAATTTGCCTGCAAGTGTTGCGGTCAATGGAACAGCGACTTTTGAACTCGAATGTACCGCCGCAAATCCGGGAACATTTAATAGTACATTCAGCTTTACCACCAATGACCCGGACGAAAATCCGTTTAACTTCCCGGTCGCTTGTACGGTCAACGCGCCGGAAATTCAAGTGTTTGTGGGCGCAACTGAAATCATCAATAACACCGCCACGCCTGTGAATTTCGGCACGACCCTCATCGGGCAGCAGATTCCTGTGACTTTCACCATCAACAACACCGGAACTGCCCCGCTGACTCTTGCCAATTTGAGTTTGCCGACGGGCTTTTCCGAAGTTACCGGCCTACCAGCGACAATTGCCGCCAATAGCAGTGATACCTTCACCCTGCAATGTGATGCCATTTCCGAAGGCACTTATAGCGGGTCGGTGATTTTTGAAAATTCGGATGCCGATGAAACGCCGTTTAGCTTCCCGCTCACCTGTCAGGTCAATCGTCCCCGTCCCGAAATTGAAGTGGCGGCAGGTGCGGTGGCAGTGCATGATGATACGGTCATTCCGTTTGATTTTGGAACGACCACTGTTGGCAATCCGCTTACAGTGACTTTTACCATCAGCAACACCGGGCTGTCCGCGCTGGATTTGTCCAACTTGAGTTTGCCAAATGGCTACACCAATACCACGCCCTTACCTGCTTCCATCCTGCCAAATGGTGCGGCAGATTTGGTTGTCCAGTGTGATGCTGCTGCCGGAGGAACCTATACGGGTGAAATTTCGTTCGGGACAAATGATGAATACGAAAATCCCTTCAATTTTGCGGTGACATGCGCGGTGTCTCAACCCGAAATTGCCGTGTCAGAAAATGGTGCGGATATTGCCGATGGCACAAGCACACCGTTTAATTTTGGCAATACACCCGAAGGCACGCCCATCACCCGTACTTTTAAAGTGGATAACACCGGAACGGCCCCGCTAACCCTTTCCAATTTGAATTTGCCCAACGGCTTTGCTCTGATTGGCAATTTCCCGTCGAGTATTCCTGCAAACAGCAACGCCAATTTTGTGGTGCAGTGTCTTGCTACAACCGATGGCAATTACACGGGAACGCTGACCTTTGAAACGAATGACAGCAACGAAAATCCGTTTAATTTCCCCATTGCCTGTCAGGTGCTGGATGCCGCGCAAACGGATATTCAGGTTCAAAAGACCGTGAATGATGACATGGTGGAAGAAGGCCAAACTATCTCCTTCATCATCACCGTCACCAATTTGACGGGTGTACCCGCCACTGGCTTGCAACTTGCCGATATTTTCCCGACGGGTGAATTGACCTATGTTCTACCTGTACCTGCACCCTCAACGGGTACATACGACACCAATACACATGTCTGGACAATTGGCAATTTGACGGGCAGTGCAACCCTGACCTTTGAAGCCACCGTCTTGGCAGGCACAGCAGGCACGAATATTGACAATCAGGTGCAAATTGCCGCACTTGACCAGCAAGACATTGATTCGAGCAACGACAGCGCCACCGCCAGTACGCATGTCGTCGCGCCCTTGGTTGTCACGAAAACGGGCTATGACCTGAACGGCGGAAAATTGCTGCCGAATGATACGGTTGGGTGGGTGATTTGCGTGACCAATCCTGACACGGTTGCCGCCAACAATGTCAATATTACCGATACGATTGATGGCACGCGCTTAACCACCCCCACCACCTTACAATATGGCGTGCGGGCGACTTGCCCCGGTCAAGCCGATTTGCCCGTAACACTGGTACAGCAGGCAACAGGCAGCCTCAATGTGAATGTAACGATTGCCGCTATTCCATCAGGGCAGGTCGGTGTGCTGTATTTTGAAACGCAAGTCAAAGATCCCGGTTCATCCCAAAAGATACCGGCGTTTGCACTGGCGGGACTCCTCCTCTTAGGGGGAGTCGTCCTCCGCAAAAACCGTAAATTGGCACTCATGTTGCTGCTGGTCGGACTGCTGCTGGTGGTGCCTGCGAATCGGCTCTATGCACAGGAAGATGGGGCAACACCGGAGGTTACATCCGAACCACCGCCGCTTCCATTTAATGAGCCTGTGATTGAACTGCCATTTGCTACGCCAACTCCGACTCATACACCAACACCCACCGAAACCGCCACCCCCGTTCCAACGGAGACACATACCCCTGTCCCTACCGAAACCCATACGGTTGTTCCGACAGAAACCGCTACAGAACTACCAACCGAAACCAGCACCGCAGAATCGGCAACACTTGAACCCACCCCGGGTACGGCTACGGAGTCGCCAGTTCCGACGGATTCAACTGAAGCAACCCTTGTGCCAACTGAAACCGTTTCTTATGAACCGGTCTGGTCACACTACGAATCAAATGATGCGGCAGTTCAGTGGGTGGGGGTCTGGGAACAACAGGACTCGGAGAATGTGTCCGGCGGAAGTTATCTCTATGCCCTTCAAGCGGATTCGGCGCTGCAATTTTCCTTCGATGGGACAGCCCTTCGTTTTGATTATCTGCGCTTTTCCAATTTCGGGATTTTTGAAGTGCAAATTGATGGGCTGACGGTTGCCAGTTTGGACGGGTATCATGCGGAAAGCGACCTTGAAACCAGCCCTATTTTTGAGGTTGGGGCGGGGATTCATCAAGTCACCTTGAAAAATACCGGCTTTGCCAACCCTGATTCTGCGGGGATTGTCCTTGCCATTGACGTGCTTGAGATTCAGGGCAGTCTTGTCCTTCCCTCTGCTGCAACATCCACCTTAGAATCGCCTACTAGCACACCGACTGAAACCATCGAAAATGTCCCTCCGACGCAAATTCCGACAGACACCCCGCCTGTTGTGACCCCCAAACCCCTTGAAGCGGGGTGGGTGCGCTACGAAATGAATCAGGTCGCGCTCAACGGTGTCTGGGACACGATTGAATCTTCCTACGTGTCCGGCGGAAGTTATGCCTATTCGCTGGAATCCACCGCATGGGCTGAACTGGAATTTGAAGGCGAAGCAGTCCGTTTTGATTATCTGCAATTCTGGAATTTCGGGATTTTTGAAGTCTACATGGATGATGTGCTGGTCATGACGCTGGATGGCTACCATCCAACGAGTGGCATTGGCACGAGTACCGAATTGGTACTCCAACCCGGCAAACATCGCTTGCGGATTCAAAATACCGGACATGCCAATGCGAAGTCTCAAGGGATTGTGATGGCATTGGATGCGATTGATGTGAAAATCATCAGCCAACCGCAGCCAGAAATAACCGAAACCCCGCAACCGACTCCCGAAAGCAGTCACGCTGAAATTAGTGGGCGGGTATTTAACGACAATGATGCCAACCGTGTGTGGAGTGGCACCGCCGAATCGGGGATTCAAACCGCCAAGGTGTATTTGTACCTTGATAACGGCGACAGCATTTTTGATACCCTCTCCGATACACGGGTCGAAGGGCTGCAAGTGAAACCGGATGGCACGTATCAATTTGAACAAACTTTGGCGGCAGGGGTGTATTGGGTCTGGTTAGATGAAAATACCCTACCCGGAAGTTATCTGGACACGGTAGCGACAGGTCAACACGGCGTTCAAAATCCACAGTCGCTTGTGGTGGAGGCGGCTACCGTCCAAGAAGCCAATTTTGCCTATACCCTCGATACCGATGGTGATACCTCCCCGGACAGTCTTGAAGGTTCAGGCGACCAAGACCATGATGGCATTCCAAACTATGTGGATGCTTTTGACCCGAACGGGGTGATTTACAGCATTGATGGCACGGGGAATGGCAATGCACTCTCCGGGGCAACCATCCGTCTGGTGTATGACAATGCGGGTGTACCTACGCTAGCCGATACCGTTCAGCCTAACCCGCAAACCACCACCGCCGACGGAGGCTATCGGTTTGATATTGTGGTGGGAACGACCCACGGCTTGCCCGCAGGCGCAACACGGGTTTTCGCGCTGGAAATTGTGGATTTGCCGGATAATTATAGTTTTCCGTCCGCCAATCCCTTGTATCAACCCCAAGTCGATACACTGGACGGTAGCCCCACCGCAGGGAGTGGTCAAATTGTCGAATTTAGCACCCCACCCAATGCCAGCCAATCGCATGTTTTCCATTTGCGTTTTGCCATTCAGCAGGGCGACGACCCGATTGTGAATAATCATATTGCGGTAGATGCCGGAACGCTTGCACCCAATATTTTGAACATCACCAACACCGTATCCGTCACGCGGGATGATTATTCGGGTGTGATGACCGCCTCAGCCGATTTGCAGTTGAACAGCGCGTTGGCGATGGAACTCACACCCAATCATTTTACCGTTGAAAATCCGGGACAATCGCGTACCTATACCCATACCCTGACCAACAAAAGCGACCAGACCGACCAGTATGTCGTTAGCTTCCCGAGTGGCTCACAAACCACATGGACACGCCAACTACGGATTTTACGCGGGGCAGCACAGGTAGCCGTTTTAAATGCCGGGTCAACCTCGGCAGCAATTTCCGTTGCTCCCGGCGAAACACTCACTTTAGAGCATGTGGTGGCGGTTCCTTTAGGGGCAGCCAATGGCACGGTCAATACCAGCACCGTGACCGTTTCCAGTCAGGGGGCCGTGCTGGCGGGAACAGGATTAAGCCGCACCGTGACCGATGTCACCACCGTCCAAAGCGGCTGTTTGCAGGGGATTTTGTTCCACGACGTTAATAATAACGGAGTGCGGGACGGAAGCGAACCAGCTTTCCCGAATGTGCGGGTGATTGTCCGAAGCGGCGGGGTGATTGTGACCACGCTCACTACAGGCGCAAACGGGGAATACAACCTCAACGTGCTGCCGCTGGGGACGTATGATGTGCAAATTGATACCACCAGCATTCCCAGTGGAACACCCCTATTTTTAAATCCTGTTACCGGGCAAGTCCAGCTCAATGTGGCAGTCCGTGGGACATGTGTTGCGGGTAATTTTAATCTGGTGCTGGTGGATCCGGCGCTGAGCAAAGCGGGTTCTGCCAGTCAAGCCCGCCCCGGTGAAGTGCTGACCTTTACCCTAACCTTGACCAATCCCTCCACCACCACGATTACCAATGTCAGCGTGGTTGACCCCTTGAATGGGCTGTATATTTTTAATTCTGCCACATCGACACAGGGGACATTTACCTTTAACGCAGCCACCAACGAAGTCACTTTTGCGATTGGTACGGTTGCACCGGGAGCGACTGTCACCATGACCGTTACGGTCACCGTTGGCGCAGGAGCAGCACCGGGGATCACCATCAACAACACCGGGATTTTAAATTTCGCACAGGGGCCAGCCGTTAATTCACGCGCCGCCGCCGTGACGATTGCAACCGTTACTGTGCCAAGCCCCACGCCCACCGCGACGACGGCCTCAACTTCTGCGACGGCAACCTCTGTTCCGACACAGGTCGCACAAGCGTCGTCAAATACAACCAATACACAGGCGCAAAGTGCCTCTACCAGCAGTTCATCGTCTAATGGTGGTAGCACACTTGGCGGGGTAGATACCCTGCCTGCGACGGGGTATCGTCCATTGCCTGCAACGGGATATCGTCCCTTACCTGCGGCGGGTCTGCGTGTAAACCATTTTTCAGCATTGGAAATTGCAATTTTGCTGGCAGCGTTGCTTGGTTTGTTGGCTTCGCTAACATGGGGCGTGGTGCAATGGCTGGCGGAATATTACAGCCAACCGCTGGCGTATCTCCTGCCCAATCGTCCCACGCCGACGCTCATTCGCGGGGTGATTTCGCTCGGACTGGTCAGCACGATGATTCTGGGGATGGTTTTTGCGGCCAATCTGACCCGCGTTTCTGCCCCCGCCAAACATAACTCACCCCAACCAATAGCTGAAATAAGTCAAGCCGTGGTAAGCGCGGAAAATGAATCGATTGTGCCTGTGGCGCTGCCCATTACATGGGAAGATACCACCGTCAGCAGCACCCAGAACGGTTTCAATTTTGCCCCACCCGAAATTCCCGCCGAACGGCTGATTATCCCGCGTTTGGGCGTGGATACCCTGTTGGTCAATGCGCCTGTGGTGGGAACAACATGGGATGTCAGCACCCTGACCGATGAAGTGGCACATCTGGATGGCACCGCCTATCCCGGTACGATGGGCAATGCGGTGCTAGCAGGGCATATCCAGCACAAAGACGGTTTAGGGCCCTTCCGCAATTTGAATCAGCTTTCGACAGGTGATCTGGTGATTGCGATGGGTAAGGACGTGGAATATACCTACATCATCACCGATATTCAGGAAGTTGACCCGCGCTCGGTGGAAGTGACCTATCCGAGCAATCAGCCCTTGATTACCTTGATTAGCTGCGCCAAATGGGACAATGAAACATGGTCATATCAATCCCGTCTGGTGGTGCGTGCCAAGTTCAAATCATGGCGCAAAACAACCGATACACCTGCTCCGGCGGGAACATGGCAGCGTTATGAAATCGAGGGTCAGGCTGTGCAACGGGTGGGCGATTGGCAACCGATGGACTCGCTCTACACATCCGATGGTCACTATGTCTATGCCACGCAGGAAAACGCCGAAGTGCGCTTGACCTTCACGGGCGAAAAACTGCGGATTCATTACCTGTACTTCTGGGATTTTGGCAAATTTGAGGTCTTTGTGGATGATGAAAAAGTTGCCACGATAGACGGGTACAATCCCTTGAGTCTGGTGGGCAGCAGCGACATGATTTTCCTTGAACCCGGCGAGCATACGCTGCGGATTGTCAACACAGGCAGGCATCACCCCGATTCGCAGGGCATGACGCTTGCGCTAGATGCGATTGATGTCTATACCCAACAACCGTAAAAAAATGGCCTCTCACGGGGCCATTTTTCAAAGGGTATCATTGCCTTCGCTCATAAATCGGAAAGATAGGGCAATCTCATCTAATCCACCCCTTGCTTATTGAAAACGACATCTTTTAAGCCCCTCCCTGCGAACGGGGAGGGGTTGGGGTGGGGTAAATGATGCCGATTGGGTTTTATCTTAGCCACACCCCCCACTGGTTGCGCCGCGTTTGCCCTCCAATTTAATTTTGGTGGTGTATTCCAGTGGGAACACATCCGGGTTGGGGTCTGCCATTGGCTGCCGCGCCCCCAACGCCAACGGGAACACATAGGCCGGCGCGTCTTCTTCATGCGTTGCCAAGAGGGTATCCTGTTGAATGGTTTCATCCGCAAAAGTGCTAATCCAATGGTTGACTCCGCCTTCAAGGATATACACATTGGGAACACTTTCGGCGACCATTGTTTTCCAGATTTCTGTTGCCAGTTTTTCATCATTACTCATCAGTAGAAAAACGGTGTTGGCGGGTTCCAGATTAAATTCGGGAATCAGGTCGGGAATTTCCTTCGGGTTGACGAGTTCGGCATCCAGCAGATGAAACTGGTTATAATCTGCCTCGCTGCGGAGGTCTAACAACCGCAAATTAATTTTGTTGTCGCGCATGGTCGCCAGCACTTCGCCGGGATGCACCTGCATATGCCGTTCAGCAATCAGATGGGCTTTTTCGTCTGCCATCCGTTCCCATTTGTCCTGTGTGGTGGGCTGTCCAATCAGCAGCACAATCACCCCGACCATCACGGTTGCGCCTGCCGCCCCATAGCGCCATTTAGGAGCTTTCGCCGGATTCTGCCCGCCAAAAATCCGTTCAGACTGTTCCGCGAAGAAAAAAGCCGCCAGCGCCACAAATACCACCAGCAGCACCGTAACACCCGTACTCAAGCCCAAAAATTCAGGGACGGTATAGCGGCCTTCATAGGATGAATTGAAGAAATCTTCGTACATGCCTACTGTTTCCCCGAAGAGGAAAATGCCAAACAGAGTACCCAGTGTGAAAAAGATACCATCCAATTTGAAGGTCGCGCTGGCAACCAGCGATGTACCGGGACAAAAGCCTCCTACAATAAAACCGACCCCCATAATCAGCCCACCCAGAATACCGGGCCATACATAGGTCGGATTCACCCAGATTAAGTTGTAATCCAGCAAGCCCAATCCGGTGGCAAGGAAAATCAACACCATCGCCACCACAATCGCGGTAAACATGACTTTGAGGACGGTCATTTCTTTAAGATAAAATTGAGCCGCGAGCTTGGTCGAATTGCCAAAACCGGCAATTTCTAAAAAATAGCCAAAGCCAAAACCAATGAGCAGAAAAACAATGTACTGCCCTGAATCACCGAGATAATCTGCCCAATGAATAGGAAATGTGGTCATGATGGCTGCTCCTTAGTTCCAGAATTTCCGTACAAAATAGGCCACGGCATACCCACCGCCAAACACGGCGAACATGAACGCCCAACTGCCTACCGACAGCACCGCCCCACCGGACAACGCTTGACCGGAGGTACAACCGCGTGCCAACCGTGCGCCATAGCCCATAATCGACCCGCCGATGAAGGCCAGCATCCAGCGCTGGTGAACGGTGATATTCGGGCCTTTGTTGGTTTCCACCTTGAGCCGTCCATTGCGCCAACCGGAGACAAACCCGCCCGCCAACGCGCCAATCACCACAAAAACGACCCAGTTATCGAGGGGATTGCTTTCGCCCCCCGCCATTTCTAACAAATAGACGGTCTGGTCAACATGGTCAGGCGCGATTTTATCTTCGGCGTAAACCACCAACCGATTCAGCCCGCCGGATGCGCCCAAGCCGTTGCCTGTCAGCAAAAAGGCGGTAAAGAGCAGCAGACCGAGCAAAATGCCCGCCGCATACGGATTTGCATAGGGTTTGGCAACCCGTTCGACTTTGGTTGCCGTTTGTGCCTGTGTACCAGCAATGGTTGTCATGACAATCCTCTTTCATGTTCCAGAGTTTCAACTTCTTCCCACCCCAACATCATGGCTTTGATATTAGCGACGGGGGTATGTCCGGTAGTCGTTAGATAAACGTGCATCACAATAAACGAGGCAAATAGCCACGCGACCAGCGCATGAAACGGCGCGAGATAGGGCAGCCCGCCCAAGGTGTTAGAAATATCCGGGTAACGCTGCGCCCCCCACATGAGCAATCCGGTGATAATCTGCAACGGCAACAGCACATTCAGCAGCACCAGATAGGTCATCTGCTGCAAGGGGTTCATTTTGCGGTCAGGCGTTTTCTCAAACGGGTGGGGTTCATTTTTGAAAATGCCATGCAGGTAGTATTTGGCCTGCGAAAAGGCTTGGTCGAAAAAGCCATAGGGTTTGGGTAAAAATTGGCGAATCTCGCCGCTTGCAAAGTGATAGAAGGCTGCCAGCGCCGCGTTAATCAGCAAAATGAACGCCACGATGTTATGCACCTGAACCACGTAACGGAAACTAAACATGCCGAATAGATCTGGCTCATGGATAATCAACCCGGTGAAAATCAGGATGAAAATGACGACGGTTTGCAGCCAATGCCACTGCCGTTCATACACCGAGTACATATAGACCCGTTGCATCGCCGGTTCATGGTGCGAAACTTGCTGCCGTGCCGAGGCATAGCGCAACCCGCCATGCACAATCACTCCGGCGAATGTGCCAAAAAAGGCCAGCATCCCCAGCCAATTCACCCAGCTGACTTCATCATGCCCAAAAATGTACAGGTCATGGTCAGCACTGCGGGTTTGAAAGACAATCTGGCTGTTTTCTTCCACAATTTCGCCCTTGATACCCTCAAAATCTGGCAGGACATCGCCGGGTGCATCATCTGCAAGCAGCATCGCCACATTGACCCGCGACTCATCGGTATGGCAGGTATCGCATGATTTGACCGCCCATTCCTCGGTGGCAATGCCATGATTCAAACCGTAGGGCAGCACATCGCCCTGAATTTGAACCTGCGCCAATCCCTGCGCTTCCAAACGAGCTTGGATGAGGGTTTCTTTTTCGTCGCTATCAATCAGAAGTTCATTGGCATCCAGTGTGCCATCGGCGTTTGCATCAAACACTGCCAGCACCGCCGCATCATACGAATCACCCTCAAACCATGCCGTTTGCAAGGCATCCATCGGCACAGGCAGTTTTTCCTCGCCATAGACCCAGTACCACGCGCTGATTAAATTGTAGGGTGCGAGGCGGTCATGCTCATTCATCAGCAAAATCGGGGTAAAGCCTGTCAGTAGCCCGTCTTCTTCCCCACGACACACCGTCCGGGGGGTCGAATCCGCTTCCAAACTCGTCCAATCCACCACTTGCAGAGCAGGTGCATTGGTTTTGGGGATGTGGCAGCTTTCACAGGCCAATACTTCGGTATGGCGCTCTCGATAGGGCAGCCATTCGTGGCTGGATTCCACGCTGTGACAGGCTTGGCAGGGCTGCACGGTGTCATTTTGCACCACCGCCCCCGCTTCTGACAGCGTTTCGCCATTCGCCAGATTGTGCGTTGGACGATACAGATATTCAGAAATATCGAGACGGCGTGGGTCAAAAATCAAATGGTCGGGATGATCCTCCCCCGTTTGTTTGTAGTAAGTGGGGTTGTTAAGCGCGTAATGACAATCCACACAACTGACCATGCGTTCCGCGTGAACATCCCATGAGCGCGATAACTCCGTTTTACCCGCCAGATTCAACGCCGAAAGGGACATCCGTTGCGGGGAGAAAATTTGTCCGGTGGTGTAAGTTAGCCATGCGTCATCCGAACAGGTGGCAGTTTCCAAAGGCAGTTGGTTATTCATATGCACCGTGCCGTGACACGCCGCGCAATTGTCGCTGGTGGGGTCTTGCAAGGTGATAAATTCGCCTTTTAACAAACCCTGTGTATCAAACGCGGCTTCGTTCCAGACCCATTCGCCATCCGTTGAGTCTAAAATGCCTGTGCCAAGCAGGGTACTGCTGTTGACCCACGCAAAATCACCCGCACGGAGGGTGGTCAAGCGTGCTTCATTATTGGGCAAATCGGTATGGCACAAAAAGCAGTTCATCTCGCTAACGGGGTTGGTTCCCCCGCCTACATGCCGCCCTCCGACTTCCTGTACCCATGCTTCCGCGCTAAGGTCAGGATTTTCGGATTCGGCAGAGGTGGTATAGCGGTAAACAATCGGATTCCAATCCTCAAGGCTGTTCAGGGAAACTTGCGAATGTTGGCTGTGCTGCACAATAAAATCGGTATCGTGGCACTGCCCGCAGGTTTGCATGGTCGAAAGTGGGTTGCCCGACTCTTGCACTTGGTTGCCCTCCGCGTCTAACAGGGCAAAACCGGGATGTAAACGGGAGAGGGAGCGTTCTGGTAGGGCGGGTGCGTCGGTTTCTTCATCTTGGGCAGCGACAACCCCGACAACGAGCAGCACACCCAGGACAACCCCTGTCAGAGCAAGCAGACGTTTGTTCATGGGTTAGCGTCCTCCCCAGATCATCGGGTCGCCCGCATAACCCAGCGCTTGCCAATCCATGCGGCTGTTTTCGCTGTGACAGTCCGCACATTGCAGCGCATTTTCGGCTGGCTGTACCATGTGCGAAAGCGGCCAGTGCATTTCGGTTGAAGCAAAATCAAACTGCCCGCTATAGTCCAATCCGGTGGCGGCGGATCCCTGCTCTAGTGCGGAGTTCCAATCAAACGTTGTCCAGTAACCCGTTTCGCCAACGGTTTTGGGTTGCAGCAGGTAGTTGTACAGGACATCGTAGGGCTGGCGGGCATAATGAATTTTGAAAGGCCAGATTTTGGCATTGGGGTCGTTGATATCACCATGGGGTTGATTCATGCCAGTGACACCATCCGGGTCAAGCGGGTCGCCCAGCAGATAGCGGTCATTCAACCCGTTAAACCACAGGTAGTCTGGCATGAAATTGTCTTCGTAAACAAAACTGCCTTTGATTTTGAGGTATTCATGCGGGTCTTCGGGCAAATCTTGTCCGGCGGTTGACCAATCCCATTCCATTTTCGTGGCATCGCGCAGCGCTCCGGCGGGAACATGACAAGTTTGGCAGGCCACACTATCCGTATGCTGGTTGATGCGGTCATCGCTGTGCAAATCGGATTCGTGACAATCGGTGCAATAGACCTGATTTGCATTGTCTACACTCACCGAAATAGACCGCCCGGAAATTTGATGGTCTTCAGTTTTGTGGCAGTCAATGCACAGAAAATCGTTGCGCCCCATGTGAACATCGATATTTTCGGAGGGGAAATAGAGGCTTTCATCCAAGTCGCCATGTTTGACCCCGTTACCGCCCCCGCCGTTAAAATGACAGCCGCCGCAATTTTCACGGGTGGGGATGCCGACACTTTGCGCCGCCAATACCAGATCCACTTCCGGTGCAGGCTGGCCTGACCCGGCTTTGACGTAAGCGCCACTCTGGTCATGACACACCAGACAATCCACATTCTCTTGGTTGGTAAAATCAAAGTTGGCATCCTGCCAGCCATATCCCGCGTGGCAGCGTGTACAGCCTGTCCAATTGCTTTGAATCCCGATGCAGAAATTATTCAGCGTGTTGGCTTTCCCCACTGCTACCGGTTCATCGCGCCCTTCCATCAAAACGGGTTCACTTTTCCATGTAAAATGGACGCTGTGCAGCATGTCTTCACCCGCTTCCTCATGACACTTCAAACAAGCGCGGGTGACATCCGACCCCGTTTCAAAGGGCCCTTGCAGCAGCGAGGTATGGTCTACCGGCGGGTTACGCTTTTCGACATTTTTCCACGGGGCGCTGCTGGCTTCGGTGTCTTTGGAAACAAACAAAAAAATTGGCACTGCCACAATCAAAGTTGTAATAACAATGCCAATCACCCAAATGTACTTAAAATTTTTCATCTCATCCTTCCTTCAGCGCGAACGCCCCCAGATTTTCTGACTGGCGTTCTAGCGAATCGCGCAAGATTTGGCGCATCAAGTTCAGCACCTCAATGATTTTGAGGTCAGTTAGTTCATAAATAACTGCTTGTCCTTCGCGTTTGGGCATCACCAACGCACGCTGCCGCAAAATCGCCAGGTGACGGGAAATCGTTGGTTGGGGGGTGGCGAGCGCTTCAGCAAGGGCGGTGACATGACGCGGTTCTTCATGCAGGGCATATAAAATTTGAATCCGTTTGGGGTCGCCAACTGCCTGACAAATCGTGTTGTGCAGCAGTTGAAATTCTTCTATGGGTGGAATGGGCATCATCGACCTTTCAAGGTATTCGGATAACCGAATATATCTATAAGCAAAAATACCTCTCCCAAAGGCATTTGATGAGTGATGCTTGCCACTGAAAATGATGCCAAATGTCAGACTTCAAAGAATAAAATTTATTAACCCATCCTTAACGGTGCATTTCATCACCCTTGCTATAGTCGGGTGGCACATGGAGTGACATTTTTTATGGACAAAAAACTTTTTACCCCCGGCCCGTTAACCACCAGCCCCACTGTCAAAGCCGCCATGCTGCGCGATTTAGGATCGCGTGACCATGAATTTATGCAGGGTATCAAACATATTCGTCAGCAGCTTTTGGAGATTGCCGAAGCAGGGCCAACCTATGAAGCCGTTTTGATGCAGGGCAGCGGTACATTTGGGATTGAGTCGGTGCTGTCATCGGTCACTCCACCGGATGGCAAATGGCTGGTGATTATCAATGGCGCATACGGACAGCGCATCGCCCACATTTTAGAAACATGGCATATTCCGCTGCATCGGTTGGAATTTCCCGAAAATCAACACCCGCCAATTGCAGTCATTGAAAATATCCTGCAAACGGATTCTGCTATTACCCATGTGGCAGTAGTTCACTGCGAAACCACCACGGGCATTTTTAATCCCATTGAGGACATCGGACGGGTTGTGAAAGCCCATCAAAAAATCTATATGGTGGATGCCATGAGCAGTTTCGGCGCGGTTCCCATTCGTTTGGCGGATAGTGATATTGATTATCTCATTTCGTCTGCCAACAAATGTATTGAAGGGGTGCCGGGCTTTAGTTTTATTCTGGCGCGGCGCGAGGCACTTTTAGCGACAGAAGGTTATGCCCGTAGTGTAAGCCTCAATCTGCTGGCCCAGTGGAAAGGTTTGGAAGGCAACGGGCAATTTCGCTTCACCCCGCCAACCCATGCGCTACTGGCGTTTGCTCAAGCGCTGGAAGAACACCGTGCCGAAGGGGGTGTTCCGGGACGAGCCGCCCGTTACCGTCAAAATTACGAAATCTTGTTAGCTGGGATGCGTGAACTCGGCTTTGAGGAATATCTGGATCCTAGCTTACAAGGGTATATCATTACTTCCTTCCGTTATCCATCCCACCCCAATTTTGATTTTGAACAATTTTACCGTTTGCTCAGCGACAAAGGCTTGGTGATTTATCCCGGCAAACTGAGCCACGCCGACTGTTTTCGGATTGGCAGCATAGGCCGATTGTATGCCGACGATATGCGGTTGTTGGTAAGTGCTATTCAAACCACGTTAGATGAAATGGGAATTTCTCTCCAGAAAGCGCTTTAGACCATGGATTTTGTTTTTCGCCGCAGTTATCGCGGTACATTAAAAGCCGTTATTGTGGATTGGGCAGGCACCATTGTGGATTATGGCTGTTACGCCCCCGCAATTGTTTTTGTACAGGTTTTTCAAAAACAAGGGGTGGACATCACCCTTGAAGAAGCGCGTATCCCGATGGGGACACAAAAAAAAGATCATATCCGCCTGCTGACTCAAATGCCGTCGATTGGGCGACGCTGGCAGGAAGTTCACGGTCAAGCAGTGACCGAAGAAGATATTGAAGCACTGTATCAAGCATTTATCCCCATGCAGTTAGCTTGTTTGGCCGAATATGCTGCCCCGATTCCCGGCACACAGGAAGCCATGCAGGAGTTCCGCCAGCGCGGTTTAAAAATCGGCTCATCAACAGGCTATAACCGTGCCATGTTAGAAGTTTTGCTCCAAGAAGCCAGCAAGATAGGGCTGTGGTTTGATTCAAGCGTCAGCGCGAGTGATGTTCCTGCCGGACGACCCGCCCCCTTCATGTGTTTGCAAAATATCATCCAGATGGGCGTTTATCCAATGGAAGCCGTGGTCAAAATTGGCGATACCGTCCCTGACATTGAGGAGGGCTTAAATGCAGGTATCTGGACGGTGGGAGTCGCCAAAACGGGTAATGAAATCGGGCTGACCGAGGCAGAAATTGCCGCGCTTCCCCGTGCGGATTATCAAAAACGGCTGGCGGGGGCGTATCAACGGTTACAGCAGGCGGGCGCAGATTATGTGATTGACAGCATCGCGGATATTGCCCCGATTTTGGACTCGATTAATGCTCGTTTAGCACAGGGAGAACGCCCCTAACATGCCAGAAATATCCAGCGTGCAGCCGTTTCAAGACTATGTGAATGTCACATGGGAGACAGGCCAACACAGCATTTTTTATTATCTGTGGCTGCGCGACAATGACCCACAGATCAAAACCGCCAACGGGCAGCGTCTCATCGAAACCACCTCCCTTGCCCTTGAAATGCACCCGCCAAATGTCCAATGGAACACCCATCTTGAGATTGCTTGGGAAGATGGCACACACAGCCAATTTTCTGCCGAATGGTTGTGGCAATATGCAGCGACTCCCCCTGCTCCCTCCGTCACATTATGGGATGGAACGATTTCTCCGCATTCAGCCAGCTATCCTGAACTTATTCAAAATCGGATGGCGCTGCGTGAGTGGTTGCAGCATGTTCAGACCTACGGATTTGCTGTTCTGCATGATGTTCCACCCCAAGACGGGATGATTTTGGAAGTCGTCAGCCTGTTTGGGTATGTTCGGGAAACCAACTATGGCAAATTGTTCGATGTAAAATCGGTTGCCAACCCCAACAATCTGGCGTTTACCAGCCTTGCCCTGAGTGTTCATACCGATAATCCCTATCGTGACCCTGTTCCCACGCTGCAACTCCTCCACTGCCTGAGTTCTGATTTAAACGGCGGGGATAGTATTCTGGTGGATGGCTTTTACGCGGCAGAACACCTCCGCCAAAATTACCCGGCAGATTTTGAACTGCTGGCAACCACTCCGGTTGAATTTCGTTTTTATGATGAAGCCAATGATATTGCGACCCTTGCCCCCCTCATCCGTGTGGACAGCACCGGCAACATTACAGGGATTCGCTACAACAACCGTTCGCTTGCCCCATTCCGCTTGCAACCCAAACAGATTTTGCCCTACTACACTGCCTATCAGCGTTTTGGCAAGCTGCTGAACGACCCGCGCTATCAGATTCAATTTCGGATGCAGGCGGGTGATTTGTTCATTGTGGACAATGAACGGGTGTTGCATGGACGGAGTGGTTTTGATGGGAGTGGTACACGCCATCTACAGGGTTGTTATGCGGATAGAGACGGGTTGTACAGTACCTTAGCTGTTTTAAATCGTTCTAAGTAAGAGGATTTTATGACGAACATTCTTGATGAAATTTTTGAAGCCTTTCGCCAATATGGAAACCGCACCTACGGCGAAAATGTGACCCAGCAGGAACACATGCTGCAAAGCGCCTATTTTGCCGAACAGGACAACGCCAGCCCGACACTCATTGCAGCCGCGCTCCTGCACGACTATGGACATCTGATTCACGGGTTGGAGGAGGACATCGCCGACGAAGGCATTGATGGGATTCACGAGGAAGTCGGGGCGGATTACCTTCAGCAATATTTCCCACCGGAAGTCACCGAACCGATTCGGCTGCATGTACCCGCCAAACGTTACCTATGCGCGGTTGACCCTGATTATTATGGCACACTCTCGCCCGCGTCTATTCAAAGTCTGGAAATTCAGGGGGGCATTTTTTCTGCCGCCGAAGTACAGGAATTTGAAAAAAATCCGCATTACAAAGACGCGGTGCAGCTTCGCCACTATGATGATTTGGGTAAAGTAGCGGGCATGGCAACCCACGAGTTAGACCATTACCGCGCTTTGTTGGAATCGGTGCTGCTCAAAGACTAGCTTTTCAAGGTGTAATAATTGGCATAGACGGACTCAGCGGCTTGGCGGGCTGAGTCCCAATCGATAGTTTGAAAACGTGCAGGTCGGGTTGCCGCCCCTGCATGAGAGAGAAGTTCCTGCCCAAGTACCTCCGCAACGAGGAGTTCAGCCAAACCCGCGCTGCCAGAAATCCCGTGTACATTACAGCCACTTGCCATGAATAATCCTTCTGCTCCGGCTACCCGCCCAACAATAAATTCTCCATCCGGTGTGCAGGTTGGCAGCCCTTTTTGAAATTTTGCCAGCGAGGCATTTTTAAGAGCCGGGGCAAAAGGAATAAATGGCGTGACAAAATCCTCTGTCCAATTTGGTTGAATCATAGGTTCAGCAAAATCATCGGGCAGAAAACGCGGGTCATAACTCATCGGCTGCGACTCGAATTTTCCAATCATGAGCTGATGCGTGCCTTCTGGACGCAGATACCCGCTTAAATCGGGAATGCGAATGACGGGCAGATGATGGGTGGGTTGGGACAGCGGCGCACTCACCATCAGCGTATGACGCACGGGAATAGCGGGTAGTGGGGTCAATTTACCGGCAAATTTTCCCGCCGCGTTAATCACTGTGTGGCAAGAAATTTCGCCTAAATCTGTCTGAACACCAATGACTTTGCCTTTGTGGGTCAGAACCTGTTGTACACAAACACCACTACAAATTTCTATGCCCAAGTTTTGGGCGGCTTGGGCATAGGCCAGCGTCAATTTCACAGGTTCAACGTAGCCATCGTCCGCACACCAGATGGCACTGGTCACCTTGGGGAAAGGGTGATGAGGGAAACGCATACTCAGGTCATCCGCCGTGAGCCATTCTGCCGCCAAGCCAGCCTGCCGTGACGTTGCCACCAATCGCCGCAGTTCAGCATCCCGCGCTGCGTTAAATGATAGGCGTAAACTGCCAATCGGATGCCAGCCAACATCATAGCCCTGCTCGGTGAGCCACTCAAATACACCGATGGAACGCATGGTTAATCGGGTGTAGTCAACGGAAGCGCGAACTTGCCCAATCAAGCCCGCCGCTTGACTGGTGGTGGAATGACCAAGTATATTTTTTTCTAGCAGGAGAACATCCGATTTGCCTGCTCTTGCGAGCGTATAGGCGATTGCACAGCCAATCACCCCACCCCCGATGATAACAATTTTTTTGTTGGGCAAGTTCATTTTTGCCGCCAGCGTTGAGTTTGTAGGCGGATGCCCCATGTCAACAGTTGATACACCATCCAAACGGCGACCCCTGTACCAAACAAAATCATGGACATTGCCGCAGCAGAAGCCGTATCCCCGGCATCATCCATGTTGACAATGGTAATGGAAGCCAGTTGCAAATCCGCCGCATAGAGAAAGATCACCGCCGAAACCGTCGTCATGGCATTGGCGAAAAAATACATCGCAATTTCCAGCATTGCGGGCAGCGCAATCGGCACGGTCACACGGAAAAATGTCCGATAAAAGGGAACTTGCAGCGATTCCGACACCGACTCAAATTCGCTGTCAATTTGCTTGAGGGCGGCGGTGGCTGTATAAAAACTCACCGTATAAAAATGGACAATCGTCGACACCACCAGAATCGTCATGGTGGCGTAAATCACATTCAGGGGATTGTCAGGCCGATTGAAAAAGAAAATATACGCCAACCCCAGCACCAAACCCGGCAGCGCCACAGGCAAGGTGGACAGGAAATATAGCAGGGCGCGGAAACGGGACATGCCCTTGCCTTTTTCAATCAAATAGGCGCTGGCAAAAACAATCATCGTACCGAACAGCGCGGTCAGCCCCGCCATTTCAAGGCTGTTATAAAAAGGTTCAAACCCACGGGCAGCTGTGCCACTAAAATCATAATGCCGCCAGCTAAAATCGCGGTTATAAGGCCAGACATCAACCGTCGAAGCCATAAACGCAGTAGCGATGACTCCCACAATCATTGCCACAATGACCAAACAGTAAACAAACATCACACTGTCCAGCCAAAAATTGCGCTTGGGCTGCCAAGCCACGGCGCGGGTGCTTAAAATCGCGGCTTGTTTGCGCTGGGCAAAGCGGTCTACCAAAAAACCGAGTACGGTGGGTGTGAGCAACACCACACTAACCGTTGACCCCATCACAAAATTTTGCTGCCCGATAACCTGTTTATAGATTTCGGTTGCCATCACCTCTGTTCCGCCAATGACCTTCACAATCCCGAAATCAGTAATCACCAGCGTAAAACACACAAATATCGCGCTGATAAGGCCATATTTCGCATTGGGGAGTGTGATGGTGAAAAATGTCCGTATGGGGGATGTGCCAAGCGCCGTCGCCGCTTCGTACAACCGGGCATCACTCAGCGAGAGTGAGACAATTAAAATCACCAGCGCATGAGGAAATAGGTAAAAACATTGCGCCATGATAATCCCATAGGGTTTTTCGTAGAGCAAAATGTCATAACTGAGAAATTCCAGTTCGCCAAAAAAACCGCGTGTAATCAAGCCCTGCCGTCCGAACAAATAGATAAACGCGATACCATGCAGCAGGGACGGCGCGAACATCGGCAAAATTGCCAGCGTGCGGAACACGATTTTGAATGGCATTTGGGTTCGGGTGAGGGCATAGGCAAAAATAAAGGCCAGGGTCACTGTTATGAGGGTCGCGGCGGCTGAAATCCGCAAGCTGTTTTCAAACGATGAGGCCAACGAGGGATTATTAAAATAGGTACTGTAGTTTTGGAAGCCAACAAAATTGCCTTCCTTGTCCTGCATACTCCGCGAGAGTATTTCATACAGAGGCAGCAGCACCACCACAATCAACCAGCCACCCGCCACCAACGTGAGCAGACGCATGAACCACAATTCCACATTCAGCGTTGCCGTGCGGGATTTTAAAGACGTACTCTGAGGACGACTTTCGGTAATACTAGCCATGATACACCTTTAAGGCTTCGGTGGGCAGTTGGATCGGCAAAGATTGCTTTTCACTTAAATTCAAATGATGGGCGGTATGCGAGGGCAAATCCAGCGTAAGATTCAATTTGTCCTCAATCCCCAACTCAACACGGTAGAATGACCCTAAAAATAGGGTGTTTTTAACCTGTGCGGTAAATGAATTGGGTAAATTGGTTGTGTCGCTCGCCAATCGAATATCCTCGGGACGCAGCGCTAAGGTAACGGTATTTCCCGCCGTATGCCCATTCAGGGGAATTTTCAATGTTACCCCTTCACACTGCACACTGTCGTTGCCCGTCACAACCCCGGTCAAAAAATTCATCACCCCCACAAAATTAGCAACAAAAGGTGTGGATGGTGCAAGGTAGATCTCTTGGGGTGTCCCTACCTGTCGAATCACTCCGGTGTCCATCACCACAATTCGGTCTGCCATCGTCAGGGCTTCTTCTTGGTCATGTGTCACCATGATGGTGGTAATCCCCAAACGGCGATGCAAGGCGGTCACTTCGGTTCGCAAACTTGCCCGCACCTGAGCATCCAGCGCGGACAGGGGTTCATCCAAGAGTAGCAAACCGGGCGAGAGCGCTAAAGCCCGTGCCAGCGCGATTCGTTGCTGCTGCCCACCGGAAAGTTGGGCGGGATATTTGCGCCCCATGTCCGGCAAGCCCACCAGTTCTAGGAGTTCTTGAACACGCTGACGAATAGCCGCCCGCGCCAACCCCTTATTTTGCAATCCGTAGGCGATATTTTTTTCGGCGGTTAGATTCGGGAACAGCGCATAGGATTGGAACACGATCCCAAAATCGCGTTTTGAAGGAGGCAGACTGGAAATATCCTGCCCCACTTGGATGAGCTTGCCACTGTCTTGAGTCTCCAGACCGGCAATAATCCGCAACAATGTGGTTTTGCCACAGCCACTTGGCCCTAAAAAACAAATAAATTCACCGGCTTCAATATCAAGGGAAATATCCTTTAAGACAACACTTTTCCCAAATGATTTGACCACATTTTGAATTTGTAAATAAACCATGACCACCTTGCCTTCAGATAACGAACGAGTGAGACAGAGGACTGCCTCACTCGTGAACATTAGAAAATGTTTGCCCGTTTAGGATTCGGGTTCGGATTTTTCATCGTAACGAGCCAACCATTCAGTTAGAATGGCATCGCGGTTGGCAGCCGCCCAATAGAAATCGTTCCCGGCGAAAAGCTGCGCCATCGGGTCTTCTGGCAAACCATCGGGAATCGGCACTTCGGTAGGCACGGAGGTAATCGCATAGCTAGCGGCGTAGAGTTCCATCGCAGCGTCGCTAATTGCCCAATCCAAGAAGGTATAGGCAGCGGGATTGATTTCGTCTTTTTTCATGAGGGAGTTGGCTTCCATTTCCCAGCCAGACCCTTCGGAGGGGAAGACGGCGACCACTGGCTCACCTTCATTGGCTTGGGTTACAGCGCGGTAATCGAAGGAAATGCCAATCGGGAATTCGCCCGCACCCGCCATACGGCAAGGTTTAGAACCGGAGTGAGTGTATTGGGCAATATTGTTGTGCAGGGCATCCAGATATTCCCAACCGGCATAGTCGGTAACTTCAGCATCTGTGCCAATTTGGTCAGGGCTGAGCAGTTGCAAAATGGCAGAAACCGAGAGGAACCCTGTCCCGGAAGAATTGGGGTTGGGCATCACAATCTGGCCTTCGTACACCGGATCCGCCAAATCTGCCCAAGAATCGGGCATCGGCAGGCCAAGCGCTTCCATTTCGACGGTGTTGACACAGAACGCGCTCATCCACACATCAATCCCGACCCACGCAGGGACTTCGGCGGCATCACGGAACATTTCACCCACGCGATCCAGACCTTCGGGCGCGTAGGGTTCTAACATGCCTTCTGCGTCCATCACCAGCAGGCTGCTCGCCGCCAGACCCCAGACCAGATCTGCTTGGGGATTGTCTTTTTCCGCCAGCAGACGCGCCGTAATGATGCCTGTGGAGTCACGGACGATGTTCACTTCAATATCAGGATAGGCTTCTTGGAAAACCGGCAAATAAACGGCGAGTTGGTCATCTTCAATGGCGGTATAAATGGTCAGACTGCCGGAGGTGGCTTTTTCTTCCTGCGCGAAGGCAGCGCTGCTAACAGCCGCCACCACCAACAAACATACTAACAGTAAGCTAACTTTCTTGAGCATCTATTTTTCTCCTGAACCCTTTTTTGGTTTTGAAAAGCAAAGGCATTTTAATAGGAGTAGTTTATAGAGAGGTTAAGCACTTATAAATTTTTTTTGTGTTACCCATTTAAAAAGTTGCACAAAATCGTATAATCGTATACGATTTCATCATTCGATAGGAAATATGGATGAAACCTGTCCTCAACACGGCTGAAAATATCGCGGCTGAACTCCGCGCCGCCATTTTGCGGGGTCATCTCACCAGCCATACCCCCCTGCGTCAGGACAAAATCGCAGCAGATTTCGGAGTGAGCAAAATTCCTGTTCGGGAAGCGCTGGTGCAGCTTAAAGCAGAAGGTTTGGTCATGCTGCATCCCAACCGTGGGGCGGTGGTGACAGCCCTAACTGCGACAGAAGCGCATGAAATTTATACGATCCGGGTTTTGCTGGAAGGTGCGGCGCTGAGCTATGCGCTGCCGAATCTGACCCCGCCCATGCTTCTCCAAGCAGAAAATGTGCTGCGTGTGATGGACATGGAGCAGGATAGTGCGCGGTGGGCAGAACTGAATTGGGAGTTTCACGCCAGCCTCTATCAAGCGGCTGCCATGCCCCGTTTAATTGCCTTGTTAGAACCCCTGCATATGAATGTCGCTCGCTACCTTGTTTTTTACTTAAACGAACTCGGTTTTCAAGCGACTTCCCAACAGGAGCATTACGCGCTCTTAGCCGCCTGTCGGGAGAAAAAGCTAGAACACGCGGTAGAAATCCTCACCACCCATTTGCAAACCGCCTCGACCACCCTTGTTGCCTATCTTAATCAATTAGCCAATGAAGAATGAAGGAAAAATAGGATGACAGAAACACCTTTTGAAGTTCATGACTCCACCATTTTGAGCCATGCCCGCGCCATTTTAGACCAGAGTGGTTCGGCAAAGGGCATGGCAGAGGCGGTGCTGGCAGCCGTTCAACGGAATGAAGATTGGCGGGGCAAACGCTGTATTAATCTGCTTGCGCCGGAAGCACCCACCAGCCCCACCGTGCGCCAACTGCTGTCCTCTGAAATTGGTACACGCGCCGCCGAAGGGCATATCGGGCGGGTGAATCGCTGGTTTGCTGGCACACAGCATATTGATGAAGTCGAATCGCTGTGCGTAGAACTGCTCAAAAAAGCCTTTCGCTGCAACTATGCCGACCATCGTTTGATGGGAAGTATGCTGGGGAATATGACGGTGTATCATGCGCTGGTCAAACCCGGAGATCGCGTCATGACCGCCGCGCAGCCTTTTGGGGGACATTCCAGCAATCGGCAGGATGGCCCGGCGGGAACACGCGGACTCGAAATTTTTGATATTCCCTTTGACCCCAATGAACTGGAAGTTGACCTCGATAAATTTGCCGAAGAAGCCCAGCGTATTCAACCTAAATTGGTAGTGATGGGCATGTCCATGACCTTGTTCCCGCTGCCCGTGCGCGAAATGAGCGAGATGATTGCTGCATGGGGGGGAAAGTTCATTTACGACGGGGCGCACCAAGCCGGATTAATCGCGGGGGGGCATTTCCAAGACCCCCTGAACGAAGGGGCAGCGGTGCTGACGGGTTCGGCAGGCAAAACGTTTAGCGGCCCGCAAAGTGGCATGATGCTCTGGAACGACCCTGCGCTGACCCAACCGATTACCGAAGCGATTTTTCCGGTACTGGTGGCGACGCATCAGGTAAATCGGGTGGCGGCGCTGGCGGTAGCGGCGGCTGAAATGATTGAATTTGGCAGTGTGTATATGGGGCAGATTGTCAAAAACGCGCAGACACTCGGCAAAGCGCTCGAAGCCCGCAATATTCCGGTGCTAGCAGCTCATCGCGGTTACACCCAAAGCCATCAAGTGATTGCCAATGTACGGGAATTTGGTGGTGGGCTAGAAGTGGCACATCGCTTGGCGGAGGCCAGCATCATCACCAACAAAAATCTGATTCCCGGTGACACCCCTGCTGATTGGGATCGTCCGAGCGGGTTACGCTTGGGAACAATCGAAGTTACCCGTCTGGGCATGATGGAATCGGACATGGAAACTATCGCGGAATTCATGGCGCGGGTGCTGGTGAAGGGCGAAAATCCGCAGTCTGTTCGTCATGATGTGGAGGCTTTCCGCCTGCCACGCCAAACCCTGTACTACAACTTTGACCACGGCTGGCCTCAATAAAAAATAAACATTTTGGCGGGGTGTTCTAGTAACCTTCGCTTAATTTTTAGAAAAACTCGGACGCGATATATCACGTCCCTACGGGTGCATGTTGTAGGGACGGCATGGATGCCGTCCGCCGTGCCATATCCGTATTTAATAGTTAATGTTCATACATGCCGTCCGGGCAATTCTAAATTCTTTCCGAAGGTTACTTCTACATCACACCCCGTTTTTTTATTGGTAGGTTGGTACAGGTAGCGGATTACGCTCGGTGAAATTGCGCTGATGCCAGTAGGGATAAATGGGCGGGATTTCGCTAGCAGCATCCAGTTTTGCCATTTGTTCCGATGTCAGCGACCACCCTACCGCGTCTAAATTCTGGCGGAGTTGGGTTTCGTTTCGCGCTCCGATGATGATGCTGGCAACGGTGGGACGCTGCAACAACCAGTTCAGGGCAATCTGAGCATGGGTTTTGCCCGTTTCAGCGACCATCGCGTCCAGCGCATCTACTACCTTATACAGCACTTCGGGAACAATCGGAGGTTCGACATTGCCTAAAATCTGCTGGCGTGTGCCTTCCGGTTGCAACTGGTCACGGCGAAATTTGCCTGTGAGATACCCGGCGGCTAAAGGACTCCAGACAATCGTCCCCACATTTTGATCAAGGGCGAGTGGCATAAGCTCCCATTCATATTCGCGCCCGATTAATGAATAGTAGGCTTGATGAGCGACATAGCGTGACCAACCGTATCGGTCCGAAATGGCGAGCGATTTCATCAGATGCCAGCCCGAAAAATTGGAACAGGCGATGTAGCGCACTTTGCCGCTTTGTACGAGGTCATCCAGAGCGCGGAGGGTCTCTTCCACCGGGGTTTGTGCGTCAAAACCGTGCAGGGTGTACAGATCAATGTAGTCTGTGCCTAAGCGTTTTAAGCTGGCCTCACATGCCCGTACCAGATGATAGCGCGACGACCCAACATCGTTAATGTCATTGCTCATGCGGAAGGTGGCTTTGGTCGAAATCAACACACGCTCACGACGATTGATGAGGGTTTTGCCAAAAATTTCTTCGGACAAGCCTTTGGAATACACATCTGCCGTGTCAAATAAATTAATGCCCGCCTCCAGACAAATATCAACCAAGCGGGTCGCTTCCGCAACATCAGCGCTGCCCCAGGCCTTAAAAAATTCTGTCCCGCCGCCAAAGGTAGCGGTACCAAAACTCAGAACGGAAACTTTTAATCCACCAACCAACCGATAGTCCATAAAATTATCTTCCTTTCAACTGCTGCTGCCGGAAAGCGGCGCTAAAGGGGTACTTGTGGGTGTAGGGGTAGGAAGTACCGGCGGTTCCCCATATTCATGATGATTGATAATGCGCCAGCGTGAGGGAGGCCAATATTGAATCCATGCCCGCCCGACAATATGCTTGCGGTTAATCGGGCCAAAACGAGTGCTATCTTGGCTGGCGTTGCGATTGTCCCCCAGCACAAAATAATCATCATTCCCCAGTACCCATTCGCGGTTTGTGCAATTGGTGCTGGCGCATAAATCTAGCACATAGGGTTCGTCAATCGGTTCGCCGTTGACAAAAACTTGCCCGTTTTGCATGGTGATGGTTTCACCGGGCAAGCCAATCACCCGCTTAATAAAATCGCGTTCGGGATTTTGCGGATAGTGAAACACCACAATATCGCCGCGTTGCGGGTCGCCAATGATGTAATCAAAACGGCTGACGATGAGGTATTCATCGCCTTCAAAACTAGGATACATGCTGCGCCCTTCGACCACGAAGCGGGCAGTGGCTAAATTGACAAACGTATAAATGGCGATAATGAGCAGCACCGTTTCGATGAGTTCGCGTCCAAACGAACGGCGACCTATCTGGGGACGCTCGGCTTGTTTTAGTTCATCCACAGGCGTTACTTTTCAATTAATTAACGACGGGTAAATTATCACACGCGCCCGTTAGCGCAACCCATTCGGCGTTTGCCAGCATCCAAACTTCGCTGCGGTCTAAGCGCCGCACCTTTAACCAGCGTTCATTGGTACTGCTGCTCTGCCCGATGACCACGACTTCTTCATTCAAGTCATAGAAACCTTCGCGCTCAAAATTGGTTCCCGGCCCTAACCGGACGCGCAAATTGCTAATCAGCACCCGCCCGTTACATTCGGTGCGCGAATCGGACACGACAGGCTGCCCACTGGCGGGATTGGTGACGGCATCGCCCCGCCCCACGACCTGTAATTGAATCGTGGCGGGTTCGCTGGCAGAAATTCCCCGAAAAGCAACCACCGATAAATTAAAAGTGCCTTCTTTGTCGGGTCGCCAGCGCAGCAGGGCTTCGGCGGTGGTGGAGGCTTCGGGAAAGGCTTTGGTGCTGGCGGTGCGACCACTCACACTCAACTGTACACGATCAACGCCATCCGCTCCATTGATCGTCACCTGAATTTCGACATCTTCCCCGATGCGTACCTGCTGATTGGAGGCCGGGGCAAGAATTGCCACCGTCGGCGCAGCATAACTGACTGCTGGTTGATTGTTGTCGGCAACTTCGCTGCTGTTATCCTCTTCAATCGGTTTGAGGCTGCACGCCAAAACTGCCACAAAAAGAGGGAATAGCAAGATCAAAAGAGCGCGTCGTGGCATCATTTACTGTCCCTCTGGCGTTGGCGTGGGGAAAACAACAGTAATATCCAGCGATTTACGGTTGTTGTCTTTGCTGCTTTCAGTGATGTTGTTGCTCGAATCCGCCAACACTTCCAACCGATAGCTGCCGGGCGAACTAAACGTAGCGCTGATGCCCGGAATTTCGACTTCGGTATTGGGAGCTAGCGACTGAACTACATAATCGAATGTCCCACCCGTTGGATAAAAAACGGTAACATTAAATGCGCCAGTAGCGGTTTGCCCGTTGTTACGAATTTTCACCACATAGGTTGTTACCGCTTGCCCGCCAACCAGCACAATCGACGTTGAGCCGCTGAGGGTCGAAACGGTTAAATCGGCAAGTTGCGGTGCGGGAGAGGTATTGGTTGCTACAGGTGTAGGCGAAGCGGGCGGGGTGCTAACGGCAATATTCTGACAATTGCCTAAAAGGGTGGTGTACCCCGCGCTGACCCAGCCACGGCGGTTATTGCTGGTGACTTCCCACCATGAATTGTCGCCTAAACGACCGACTAAGGGGAGTTCCACGCCGAGTTCAAACGATGACAAAATTTCATAATTCGTGCCGGGGCCGGAACGCAGCCGTAAGCCGTTGGTATCCACCCGCGCACGACAGACGGTATTAGAAACGCCGCCAGTGGTACTGCCTGAACCGGTGGTGTTACCCGTTGAACCCGTTGTACTTCCCCCTGTCGTGCTGCTGCCAACCGTCGGAGTCACCCCACCCTGTCCCGCGACTCGGACGGTTACGGTGGCATCATCACTGGGGGTTACCCCACGAAAGGCACGAACATTCAGTGTCAGATTTTCAGTTGCTACCGCCGCTACGTAGTCCAGCAAAACGGTGAGATTGGCTTCTCCGCTTGCAATCTGGGAGGTTTGGCTATCCACAATGACGTTGTTCACCCGTAATTCAACCCGTGTGACCCCGCCCACGCCATTGATAATCGGGTCAGCGGCTACGGCTTGCACCGTAATTTTGCTGCCGACTGGAAATGTTTGTCCGGCGGTGGGCTGGCTGATGGTGACAGTCGGTTTGGATGCGGCAATCGGATTGCTGACAGGGGTAGAGTCATCTTCTGAACTGGTCAGGGTACAGGCCAAGCCCGCCCCCATCAGCAGGAATATCATCAACCATACCCGACGCATTGTTCACGCTCCTGATTGCCTGTCCATTTGCATTTTATCATCAAAAACAGCAAAACCCCGGCGGTAACATCCGAGGTTGGAAAAAATTGCTGTATCAACCGAGAAAAAACGGCTTTTTAGCCGATGGGTTCTTTGTAAATCACATAGCGCCCCATGTCATCGCCCTTAGCGATACAGGTTGCCATGTCCACTTTAAATTCATGCCCACCAGATACCCAGCGCAACCCTTCTTGCAGCAGCCCTTGACCCGCATAACACACAGGTTTGTCGGCTTTGCGATTCCAGCACATCGGGCAGCGTTCCAGCGTATAAACGTATTTATCGCCTTCCTCGTAGACATTGGAAATCTGGTCAGAAAATTGGGTCAAAATATTTGCCATCGCAGGCAACCCAATTTTCATTTTTGCAGCCAGCGGCAGCACTTTAAAGGCTAAGTCGCCAACCCCCGCCAGCGCCCCGAACCCACGCAACCCTTCTGCAAAAGAAGCGCGTCCAGCCCGCAGCGCCAACCCACGACCCCCACGCGGCCCATACATATCTTCCAGAGCCATTTGTAAGGCGGTGTAGTACGCAAAATCATAGGCTTTCTCAAGATTATCGGGCGGATAGTTCCCGATAAATTCTTGCAAACCCGCGAGGTTGAGAATGGCATTCAAACCATTCTTGCCCATAATTTCTTCCATTGCTTCCAAATAAATGCGGGCAAATTTATTGGGGTAGTTAAATCCGCTTTTCTCCGGCGCCATTCTAAATGTTCCTCCGATTTTATGCGCTGTTAATTACAGGTGAGCAAAATTCGTTTTGCCAATATTTTTAGCCATGACGTAGCCGCAAGCCACAAAAAACGATTATAAACGGACATGCGAATTGTTGCAATTTATTGCTTAAGGCTTTTCACTTCAAACACAGTGACTCCTTCGGCACGTCCACGAATCGGCAGTTTCCCCAACTGTCGCATATTGACAAAATCCTCAATCCGATGGGCAACTGCTTCTGTGACCAGAATCTGTCCGGCTTGGGCAACTTCCTGCACCCGTTGAGCAATATTCACCGTATCGCCAATGGCGGTGTAATTCATCGCTTGATTCGCCCCAATATACCCGACTACGGCATCACCCACATGCAGGCCAATCCCAAACCGCAAGCCGCCGCCACGTCCCTCGTTAATTTCTGCTACGCGATGCTGCAAATCGAGCGCGGTGGAGACTGCCCGCACCACATGGTCATCTTGCAGCGTGGGTGCATTAAACAACGCCAGCACTGCATCGCCTAAAAATTTATCGAGCGTGCCTTCCCGCGAGAAAATCACATCTGCCGCATGGCTGAAATATTCATTCAGCAAGTCTACCACCTGTTCTGGCGGAGCTTTTTCTGAAAAAGTGGTGTAACCGCGTAAATCGGCATAGAAAACAGTGATTTCGCGGCGCGTTCCTCCTAAATTCAGCGAGGAGGGGTCTGCAAGGACACGATCCACCACACTCGGCGCAACAAATTTTTCAAACGCTTGGCGGATGCTGTTTTTTTCATCCTCTTTGCGCCGTCCTAAGGCTTCATAATGAGAGGCATTTTCATAGGCAATCGCCGCATAGTCTGCCAGTGAACCTAACAGGGCGGCATCATGGCGGGTAAACACCCGTGCCTCTGCCGAAAGATTTTTCACCACCAGCGCTCCCACCGCTTGCCCACCCAAGACCAATGGCGTTGCCATTGCTGCGGAGGGGGCAGAGGGATTGTATTTGCGGGCTTCGGCAATTTCTTGGGGAGACATGACTACCGGGCTGAGGTTTTGAATGGCTTGCTGCGCGAGCGGATCCTCACGAATTTCATTGAGCGAATGGGTGCGCTGGTCGCTGTGACGACGAATGGCGCGACAGGCCAGTTCCCCGTTGTCATCCACCAGATACAAACTGCCTTCTTCACAGGAGGTCAACTGGGCAGCGGCTTCCACCACCCGCCCCATCAATTCCTGCATACTCACCAACGACGTAACACTTTTTCCAACATTGTACAAAACATTAAGTTCGCGCAGGCGCTGGTTCATTTCGGCGTTGGCTTTGATGAGCCGTTCGGTGAGCAGGTCTTTTTCCTGTTTCAAGCGCGACTCGGTTAAGCTGCGTTGAATGGCCTCGTACATTTCCTCGACGGTGTAGGGTTTTTTGACGTAATCCTTCACCCCCAGACGGTAAACATCAATGGCGATTTCTTCGCTGCCATGAAACGTCATCAAAATGACAGGAATATCCAGTTGTTCGGCACGCATGGCCTGCAAAACTTCCATGCCGTTCATCTGGGGCATTTGCAAATCGAGCAGAATCAAATCCGGGCGGTACTGCCGCGCCATGTGCAGCCCTTCTAAGCCATCGCGTGCCATCAGCCCGTCAAAGCCGTTTGGCTTCAGCACGTACTCCATGATAAATTCTCGATTTTCTTTCCCGTCATCCACAATTAAGATGCGTTCAGCACTCATCGAATCTAACTCCAAACGAAGCCATTCAAAGGGTAGTATAGTCTTGAACCACGAATCGGTGCAATTTAGGGGAATTTTGTGGGGAAATAGACCCTACTCTGGAGAAGCCATGAGCCAGATTTGCCAGCCGGTGAGCAGCGCCGCCAGATTTTGCCCGTAGGTGAGTTCAAAAGTTTGGGCGAAATCGCGGCTGTGTCGCCAATTTTCATAAAATGTAGCATGGGATTCTTGCTCATAGACAGCTTGCAAGTACACCCCAAACGACAGCCCGATTGCCATCATATCCTCGACTTTTTCTTTGCTGGTGGGCAGTTCGTTCCAAGTGGCTAAATCGGGAAGTTGCTGCTGGTCTGCCAGTTGACGGGCGCGGGTGATACCTTTTTCAATTGTCACCGGGGATTCATGGAGTTTGGCATCGCCTTCGCGCCACCACTGCGGCGCATCAAAAAATTGACCGCCAAGTTGAAATTGGAATAAATGGGCAAGTTCATGGGCAATCACATTCGGGTGATTTTCTGCCGCTAAAATAACAATGCCGTTTGTTCCGGGATAGGCACGTCCCGCGAAATAAGCACCAAACGCAAGTTGGCTTAAATCGGCATCCCCTTCCGCCGCACTGTTATAAAAAACGAGCGTTGGAGCGTAGGGCAACCCATAGCCATAACTTTGTTCCAAGCGCAGAATCGCTTCATCAGCAGTACGCGCCGCATTTTCTAAAAAAGCATGGGATTGCCCATAGCCGTACACCCTCACCGAATCGCCTATATATTCCTGCCAGCGACGGT
Organism: uncultured Anaerolineae bacterium; assembly: GCA_964639245.1. Taxonomy (GTDB): domain Bacteria; phylum Chloroflexota; class Anaerolineae; order Aggregatilineales; family J027; genus SB15. The sequence goes on along the minus strand of CAZXCU010000001.1, from coordinate 571,293 downwards.
GATGGGTTTCATACTGATAGACGCTTGGGACAGTCATCATCGAACTGCCTGTTTCATCAATCAACTGCCACCAGAGTTTCAGTTGAATCCACGGGGGACTAACTTCCCCGGTGATGGTCAAACCATCCCATGTGCCTGTGAGGATAACGCGCTGGTGCGGACGATGGGCGGGGATGAGGGTTTCCCCTTCGTACATCACCACATCATCCATCGTCAAATAGAGGCTGGCTTGGGTGATTTTGCGCTGCGGAATCACGGGCAGCGTGACCACGATTCCTTCGGGAAATTGGCTGGTAAAACCGCCTTCCTCAATCAGAAACAGCGCTTGGGTTTCTTCTTGGGCGTGGGCAGCTAAGGACATCCCCAGCATAATAAAAATCATGGCAAGGCGTGTTATCATATCCCCATTATAAAAGACCTTGCCGACGCGCTTCCATTTTCTGACGATTTTTCATAGATATTTTACAGTTTCACAAATTTTCTATTCTGCATACAATGGAATCCATGACCGAAATTCGCATTTGTCCTAATTGTGGTGCTGGCATTGTGGGGAGCATTGAAATTTGCCCACGCTGCGACTATGACCTGTCCGCCAAAAAACCGGTTGAAATCTCGGTAAAAGACACCTATATCGAAGATATGTACAGTACAGTCGCGGAGGAAGAATCCGCCATGCTGCCCGCACCACCTGAGAAAGAAAACGTGGAAGAATCCGAAATGCCCACCCAGATGGATGATTGGGTTGTTGCACCGATTCAGCCACAAGACACCCATCCAGCGCAGGCCGCACCGATGACGGATACAAAATTTGAAAATGCACTAACGGGCGCGGTTGCTCCCGGTTTAATCGGTGCAACTGCCCCAGCCTACGAAGACACCCACCAGTCGCTGCTGTCGCCGTTGGCAGTTCCACAGTGGCAAGTTCCGCCTGCGCCGTATACCCCGCCGCCGCCGATTCCCGAAATGACCAAATCCGTGGAGGCCTATTCGTATCCCTCGAATCATTACCTGCAACAGCGTGTCCATGCCTATCAGCGTGGTGGGTATCATCTGTTGAGTCAAACACCGTATCAGGTGGTGTTGACCTATGGCAAGCCATTAGGGTTTGTGTGGTGGGTGCTGGCACTTTTAAGCGGGGTTGGCTCATTGTGGTATTTCCTGATTCTGATGACTTCGGGATTCAGTCAGGACAAAGTGTATGTGCTGATGGAACGCGATGGGACATTATACGAGGATGGGGCGGGGGCGGCCCATGTACGCCGTCAACGGGCAAGAGTCGGGCGACGCTGGGGATTTTTGGGCGTGGTGATTTTTTTCATTTCGCTTGTCTGGTTTATCGGCATGGTTATCGGGGCAGCCTATATGATTGACCGCTACCGCCCGGAACTTGAAGCCGCCTACCCCACCGTGACTTTGTTTACTTCTGATGATCCACCCGCCGAAAATCTTGATGCTGAAACGGTTGACCGTGCCGAAAGCGGGGTGCTGGCATTTTCGATTTTGTTTGTGCTGGCAGGGGTGGGGGTTTTAAGCGGGTTGGCACTGACACTTGTAGGATATTTACACAATCGCGCCTATCATGTCAGTGTGCCTCCCCTGCCAGAATATGCGTAAGGGCAAGTCAAGCACTCGCCCTTTTTTCTTTTTTTTTACTTGCTACTGCGGGCCGAGATACTCATAACCGTCTGGCAGCACCCAGATAATCTCAACAATGCCATCACCCGTTTGGATGGTGGTAATGTCTTCGGGATTATAGGGATCTTCCACCGAATGAAAACGAATCACACCCGAAAATTCTTCGACGCTTAAAAAACCGTTCGGCGTACCACGCACATCGGCATATTCGTCTTCGAGAATGTCAGAAGGCGCGTCCGGGTCGTCCAAGCGCACCACATTCCACAGCGTTTCAAAGGTGTCAGGATTCTGGGTTTCAAACAACACCGCGTTTGTCCCATTCGCCCAACGGGTGCGCGTAACCAACTCATCCGTAATCACCAGCATGGTATCGCTAGTGGTCATATCAATGGCGTTGTAGGCTGCGCTGGGACCAATCGGGGCGGGCATGTCACTGGTTTCATCCACCGCCGGATTCACCACCGCGCCGGAACGCGGGTCAATGTCCATTTCCGCATCTACATAGTCGCTGGGGATAACCGTGCCATCCCACTGCCAGAGAAAACTCGGATATTCGGTTTCGCCTTCGGTGGTTTCTTGCACAAGCTGCACATGTACCCCCCGTGCATCGAACAGACGCACCACTGGCAGCACAAATTGACCCGTTTGAGCCATGATGCCCTGTAAATAGTCGTAATTCTGGGTGATTTCGGTGGCAGGCTGTCCGGTAGAGGTAAAGAAAATGACCACCCGCCATGTATTGTCAAATTTAGTCAGCCCCAGCGCGAACAAACCCCCATCTTCGCTAAAGGTGATGCTCGGAATGGTGTAACTTCCGTCCAGATTGGTTAAGATCGCCTCATCCGGTGTCCCTTTCCATGATGTTTGCGCTCCCGAATTTAAATCATGAAAAATCACCAATGGGCTGTTGTCTGTCGCAAATGTGACCACTGCCATCAAATTGCCTTGCCGCGACACCCCGATAAAACCGGGGGCTTCGGGGTCAGCTTGTGGGTCAGTGGGGACGTTCATTTCTAAAATATCGCCCTCACGGTTGAATAAGAGCAAGGTGTCGGCTGCTTCCGCATACGCCCACGCATACCACTGGCTGAGTTCTTCCCCCTGTACAGACGCAGGAAAAATGAGTAGCACAATAAGACCGATAATCCACAGTTTTTTCACGTTCCTTTATTCCCCTAAATCAACTTTATTCGTGATTCTAATGATTTTAGCTTAAACTGAAATACAAAACTGCAACAGTTGCAGGATGGTAAGAAACGCTATAATTGGCATTCAATAGGATTTTTCAGGTAAAGTGGCATGACTCAGCGCATCTTAATCATTGACCCGGATATTGCTTTTACCCTGCCTCTCAAACGCGGGTTGGAAAACTTAGGCGATTTTGAAATCCGCACTGTCACCCGGCTGCGTCCGGCGGTGCTGGCACTGGAAAATGCTCTGCAATCCAATCCTTATAGCGCGGCGGTGGTAGATACAGCGTTGGATTACAACAGCGCGGCAGAAGTCATTGATGCACTAAGGATGGTTCAACCCACTTTGCCGATTATTCTAACCAGCCGTCGTACTGACCATGCCGATTATCGAACCGCCCTCAAAACCCAGACATTTTTACGCAAACCGTATCCCGCCACGATTTTGGCCTCCTTGATTCGGAGTATTGTTTCACAGCAAGACACCCCCTTTTCTCTGGCAGAATCCACCGCCGAAACACGCTTGCATGTGCCGGAAGATTCGTATGATGATACGCTCGACCCATCGTTAGACGAAGTGATTGAACCCCTGCTCGAAGCCAGCCAGCAAATTACGCCTTTCATGGAAGAACCCCCCATCCATGCGGATGATACCATTCGTAAGGTGATTGAAGCAGCGCTTGAGCCAGAAGTCAGCCGTCAAGTGTATTCGCTGACCGAAGAAGCCGTTAGTGAAGATACCCCTAAATCTTCTCTGCCCTATGAAACCGAACCTGTCCAGGAAGCGCCCGCACCCGCGCTGGATATTTTATTTGATGCTTCTAACGATGAATCGCTGGACAACATCATTCAGGGAATCCGCCACAAGGCTTTTCCGCAATTTGAACCACCCCCGGTTGACCTGAACAATACCAGCAAAATGATTCTGGATGCGCTACCTGCGCCGCATGAATTGGACGTGACACAAGATACCTCACGGATTCCCAAACCAGAACATTTGCCTGACCAATATTGGATTGATACTCACGGCAAAGCGGTTCCCGATTTTGCCGACTCGCAGTTTGTCCAGACCACCGTCGAAGAATTTACCGCCCAACTGCGGGCTTTTGAAAGCGGGATTGATGCGGCTGCTCCGCCCTCAAATGCGTTGCCAGAACATGTGCTGGCACATTACGCGCTGCAACTGACCCAATTTTCAATGGAAAATGCCTCGGCGGGGACACTCCTCTCGCGGGGCAAGGAAGTGCTGGGGCAGTCCGGCAGTTTTGATATGGAAACGTGGAATTATCTGGCACTGGCAGTCAGCGAGGCATGGAAGCGCAAAGGCGATGCCCGCACGCGGATCATTTACCGCCGTTTGATTAATACCGAACTGCTGCTCTATAGCATCAAAACGATTGATAATCTCGTCTTGACGCTCATTTTTTCCGGTGACATGAATCTCAAAACGATTCGTCGCCAAGCGCTGAGGTTGGCAGAATCCCTGCGAAGTGTTCCCCCGCCGCCGCCGCCCAATTTACCGCCCACCCTGTTGTTGGATGACCAAGCTGCTCCGGCTGCCCCATCCACCAAAGTCATCCGTCCGATTGGCTCATATGTGGGCTATGCCTGTGTGTGGCTGCTGGAGGACAACACCCTGCCAATTAGCCAGATTGGGGCGCAGGCGCTGGAACATGGGCTAGCAGCCTTGAGTCAGGAAAACGATTGGGATTTTCAAAAAGTAGAAGTACAGAGTGATTGGCTGGCCTTCTACGTGGATGTACCATCGGGGATGCTGCCGAATACCCTGATGACCTTGCTCATAGAACGCAGCGAACGGGATTTATTCGCCTCCGAACCCATGCGCCAAGCCTACCGCCTATGGAGCGATGGCTATTTAATTACCACGCCGCCGCAGGATTTAACTGAGAAGGATATTCAGCGTTTTATCCGTTTCTATCGGCGGGAAAAAATCGCCAATGGAGGCTAATACCTCATTTCGATGGGGTGGGACGCTCGGAATCCTCTCTATTTTAATGTTCGTGTTGGCGACCTTTGGCGGATTTGTTGCCCCATCCGGCAATCGCGCTACTGTGGATTTAGACCCCACCCTCCCGACCCGCATCGCCGTTTTTTTTGTTCATATCCTTGCCCCCCTGACCGCTATTGCGCCGTTCCATGCCTTTTATCGCTGGATGCGGAGCGCCCATTTCACTTTTGCCCCGTTCGTCTATACGATGGGGCTGGTGAGTTTGGTGGTGTGGATATGTGCGGGGCTGTTGTTTTTTTCGGCTGCCCGTCATGCCAATGAAACGCTGTTTCAGGTGGGTTACAGCCTGTTTGACGGAGCGCAGATGATTCTGACTCTGTATATCATCGGGACAGCCTATGCGATGCAGCGTTTTAGGCGGATTTTCACCAGCCGCGCCGGATATGTGATTGGCGGGACAACGCTGGCGATTCTGCTGCTTGGCCCATTTGAAGATACCAGTCTTTGGGTCATTTATGCGTATGGCGCTTTCCCCACATGGGTTTTTTATTTAAGCGTAGCGCTGCTCCGTCACGCTGACCAACTGGCTACCTCAAACAGCCTCTAGGTGCTACAATACAATCTGCACATTTGTTCGTAGGAAAATCTCATGGCAGAACGTCCCGAAATTGTCCTGATTGATGGTCATGCGCTGGCCTATCGCCAGCACTTTGCCATGACTCGTGGCGGCAGACCGATGAATGCACCGGATGGCAGAGTTACCAATGCAACCTTTGGCTTTACACAGGCAATCTTAAATTACCTGAGCGAAAAACCGCAGTATATCGCGGTGACATTTGACCGCGGTCTAAGCGGACGCGAAAAAATCTACCGCCAGTACAAACAAAATCGCGCTGATGTACCGCCTGACCTTGTGCAGCAGTTGAACGATATGGAAGCCATTGTCCGTGCCTTTAACATCCCGATTCTGGTGATGGATGATTACGAAGCCGATGATGTCATTGGCACAATCGCAGCACAGGCCGAAGCACAGGGGTGCAAGGTTCGCATTATCACCGGGGATCGAGACATTCTGCAACTCCTCACGGAAAATGTCACCGTTCAGATTCCGCCCGCGCCAAATCCCAAAGCCAAAAGCGACGGCGATAAGGTCTGGACAGTCGAAAATTTCAGCGAAGGGTGGGAGGGTCTTGTTCCACGCCAAATCATTGATTACAAGGGCCTCAACGGGGATAGTTCCGACAATATTCCCGGTGTGGGCGGGATTGGCGACAAAACAGCCAAAAAACTTCTACTGCAATTTGGCACTTTGGAAGACCTCTACAACAACTTGGATAAACTCTCTGCCAAAGAGCGTCAAAAATTGGTCGAAGGGCGGGAGATTGCCTTTCTCAGCCGTGAATTGGCAACCATCATGCGTGATGTACCAATTCAACTGGATTTGGCAGCATGTCACACCCACGATTTTGATTTTAAGGCCGTGCTGAAAATTTTTGATGAATTGGGCTTTGGGGAAAATTCGCGTAAACGGCTGCGCGGGCTGCTGGATGAAAAACAACAGGCAGAATTTGATAAAAAACCGATTCTGCCCGAAACGCCCTTTTTTCCTGAACATACCGTGGTGCTAGAAAAAACGCAGTTGGACGCGCTCGTAGAGGTGCTGAATCAAGCCGAACACATCTCTTTTGATACCGAAACCACCTCCATTGATAAAATGAACGCGGCACTGGTAGGGATTTCGCTCGCGGTGAATGGTGAACACGGCTACTACATTCCCGTCGGACACCGTAGCCCGAACCAGCAACCCTCTTTGTTTGGCGGCAATGACGACCCCGCCCAACTGCCCTTGCCGGAGGTCTTAGATGCGCTGCGGCCTGCCCTGACCAACCCCACCATTCCCAAAATTGCCCACAACGCCCTGTACGATGTCATCATCCTGCGGCGCTACGGAATTGAGGTTGCGCCCGTCACTGAAGATACGATGATTAAGGCATGGATTATTGACCCGTCCGAAAACATTGGCTTGAAGGATCTGGCGGGGAAGTATTTGCACCTCAAAATGCAAGAAATTCATGAACTCATTGGCACAGGCAAAAAACAAATCACGATGGACAGGGTAGCGATTGACCAAGCCGCCGCCTATGCTGCTGCCGATGCGGTTGTGACCTATCGCTTGTTGCAACGGCTCAACGAAAAAATTGAACCGCATATGCAGGAATTGTATGAGCAGCTTGAAATGCCCTTGATTCCGATTCTGGCGGATATGGAAATCGCGGGCATTATGATTGACCAACCTTACCTGGCCGAACTGTCAAAAGAATTGAATCGGCGGATGCAGGCCTATGAACAGGTGATTCATGAACTGGCAGGCGAAAAATTCAATGTCAACAGCCCGAAGGAATTGAATCGGATTTTGTTTGATAAGCTCAAACTGCCGACAGAAGGTCTCCGCAAAACCCAAACAACTGGCTTTAGTGTGGATGCTGCCACACTGGAAGAACTCGCCGAACGCTGGGAAGACGACTACCCGATTCTGCGGGAAATTATGGCGTACCGCAGTCTGGCAAAACTGATTGGGACGTATGTTGATGCCATGCCCGCACAGGCTGACGCGAAAAGCCGTGTGCATACCTCCTACAATCAGACGGGAGCCATCACCGGAAGGTTGTCTTCCAGCAATCCCAATTTGCAAAATATCCCCATTCGCACCGAAGAAGGGCGGCGGGTACGCAAAGCCTTTATTGCTTCGGCAGGTCATGTGTTGATGTCGGTGGATTATTCGCAGTTTGAACTCCGCATTCTGGCGCACTATAGCGGGGATGAAACGTTGAAAAGAGCCTTTGCAGAGGGACAAGATATTCACCGCACCACCGCCGCCAAAGTGTTTAATATTGAGGCGGACAAAGTGACCTCCGAACAGCGCCGTTTCGCCAAGACGATTAATTTTGGTCTGATGTATGGCATGGGGGCGTTCCGCTTGGCACGCGATACCGAATTGACTCTCAAGGAAGCCGAACGCTTCCGCGAGGCCTATTTTAATAACTTCCCGGCGGTGAAAGATTATCTGGATGGCACAAAAGCCTTTGTCATCGAAAATGGCTATGCCCAGACGCTGTTTGGCAGACGGCGTTATTTTGAGGTGCAGATCAACAAGGCTACCGGGGAAAAGCGGATTACCGAGCGGACAGGTCGTGAAGCTATCAATATGCCCATTCAAGGGACAAACGCAGACATCATGAAAAAAGCGATGATTGCGCTTCATAAAGCCCTGAAGGAAGGCCACTACAAAACACGGATTCTGCTCCAAGTCCACGATGAGTTGGTGCTGGAAGTTCCCGAAAATGAAGTGGAGACTCTGCGCCCCCTAACGATTCAAACGCTGGTTGAAGCGGGCAATATTCTGGATGTCCCCGTGATTGCTGAAGCCAAAGTCGGCAAAAATTGGGATGAGATGAAGTGAGTAGCCGCAAAAACCAGATGACTCTATAATGGCGGTAGAGATTTTCTAACGTGGTAGAACCAGCATGAATGAGCTACTGTCCGTCGACAAACTTGCCCGGATGAGCAACGAAGAACTCGTGAGCGCAGCGCAACAAATTACCGGGCGAATGAAAAATGAGGATTGGAGTCAGTTTGTCCAAGATTTGCGGATAAGCGGGCATATCCATTCGCACGAAAGCGCCCCGTTGATGTTGCAGCGTTTTTTGCGTTTGGAAACCGACCTCGACAAGGAACTCGCCAAACGTTCCAGCAATGCGCCTTTGCTGTCCTCGCTGGTGTTGAATCCGCGTCGTCCAACCGCCAATGACCGTCAACTGCTGGCGAGTATAGCCAGCCAAGACAACGGCGCGTACATGGAAGTCGAAATTGACCCCGATTCGGACATCACCAATTTTGCCTTCACGGTTAAAAGTATGCTGACCCTGCGGTTTAATCTGCCCCGTCTTGACCTTGATGAGCGACGTACCTTTATTGAACGGGCGCGGCGCGAATTTGGCGTGGCGTTTTTGTGGACACGCGAACGCTGGGAAAACGATTATCTCATTTTTGTACGTCAGGAATATTTCTCGCGGGTGTATGCTTTTTCGCGCAATATTGAAGCAACCGCCCGTTTAACCACACAATCGATGGGCGATTGGATGGATTGGTTGGAGCGTTGCTGGTTTCCGCGTGGGCGTGGCGGGAGTCGTGGACGACGCACCCAGCAGACCGAAGCGCTGCCCTTGCCCATCCAACCGATTTTACCGACGATCCCAACCGCTTCTTCAACCCAGCCCAAACGTTCCTCCGAACTGCGAAAAATGGCGGATGAATGGATGGCGAAACAAAAAGATAAAGACCGGTCATCGGAAGAGGACAGCAATTTAAGCTGGTAGTTTTACGGCGAATTGGTCGCTTCGACCAGCGCTTTGATGGTAACACTGACTTCTTGCGGTTCTATCGTCAGGGTGGTGTCCGCGCTGATAACTTCATCGCTCAAGGTGGTGGAACTGACACTGGCGGTGGCGGTGACTTGATAGGTGCCGGGGGTGGTTAAATCGCTCACATTCACCGTGACATTTAAATCGTCGTTGTTGATTTGCTCTAAGAGTGGCTGCGAACCTACCAGCAGCACCGTTGCTACATCTGGCAGCAAGTCGGCATCTAAACCCGGCGCAAGCCCTTCGACCTGAATCGGTAAATTGGTATATTGACGGCTGCCGCGCACCGTTCCGATTTTGACGGTGACGCTAATCGACTGCGTTTCTGGCACAAGTTGCACACCTTGCGGAAGCTGCACGGTGACCGTGCGGTTAAAGCTGCTGGTGGCATCGGTAATATCAATAATTTCTGTACTGATAATCCCGTTCATGGCACGGATGGCTCGCTGGTCGCCGGTAACAGTCACAATGCCCGGTGTAAATTCGTACCCCTCGTAGATATACCCCGGCGGCGGAAAACCCGTCACTTCGGGGACAACGCTCAATTCTGTAATGCCCTCAATCTGAGTGACATCAATCTGGCAGGTCACTTGCGAAGGCTCAAGCGTGATTTCGGGCTCAAAACGGCCTTCGGCATTGGCGGGGAAAAGATTCACCGTCAAACTGACTGGCGAGCGCACTTCACTCAAGTTGAGGCGGGCAACAGCGGTGATGCCAACGAGTTTATCTTCGGGGCCGCCGGCGGTCACTTCGGATAAATTACAGGTAGGGGATGGATAGGTATACCCACTCGGCGGTTCTTGGGTAATGCTCGCCCGGACTGGCACCCGTACCGACGAAACTTCGGCTAAAGTCACGGTGATATTTTCAGGGCGAATATCCACGACTTGCCCGTGTACGCCGTCTTCCAAGTTAGCGGTGAGGGTGATGGTATGTTGCCCCGCTTTGAATTTACGTAAGTCTGCCACCACTTCGATCTGGTCGGTTCGCAGCACATCCCATGCCGAACGCGGCGCACGAATCGTCACCGTGACAGATTGGGCGGAGGGATTGACCATTTCCATATTATCTGCGATTTGAAAGCGGATATTGACGCTGCGTGGGTAATCGCGCTGCTGGATGGGATTACTCTGCAACACAGCGATGATCCACAGGCCAAACGCCATCAAAATTGAAGCTGCCATCCATTGCACGTTGCTGCGAAAAAAACGAACCATTGGCAGGTCAAGCAGCTTCACGGGTCTGTTCCCCTGCTTGTTTGGATTGGGAGTCCTTGGGTGGACGGCGCAAAATCTGTTCCCAAAGACTTGTCCAGAACGATTTTTCTTCTGGGGCGGTTTCGGTGGTGTAAAATGCTCTGAGGATGGTTTGCAGGCGGGTGCTGTCCAGACGGCGAATCATGCGCCCGCCGTTAGCAACCGAAATCTGCCCGGTTTCTTCGGACACCACCACCACAATCGCGTCACAAATTTCACTCAGGCCAATCGCTGCCCGGTGGCGCGTCCCAACCTTGCGCTGCGCCAATCCATGCGCGGCAGACAGGGGCAGCACCGCTGCGGCTGAACAAATCCGCCGCTCACGGATGATAACCGCGCCGTCGTGCAGCTCGGTTTTGGGGTAAAAAATGGTCAGCAGCAGTTGGGGGGAAATTTCGCTGTCGAGCTGAATCCCTGTAGCAATAAATTCATCCAACGGATGAGCGCGTGCCAGCACAATTAACGCCCCATGCCGCCGTTCGGAAAGTTTACCCGCCGCGATACTGACATCTTCAATCATCTGGTCGATATCTGACCGATAGGTAGTGCGTAGGCTAAAACCCGCACGGCCTATCCGTTCCATGCCGCGTCGGATTTCCGGTTGAAAAATGACAGGGATGGCAACGGCTGCACCCGTGATAATGACCCCTGTCAGCCAGCGAAAGGCGACCAAGTTCGGGATGGTGGAAAGGAACGTCATCAGAATCACTACGACAATCATACCGCGCATAACCGGGACAGCCTGTGTTCCGCGCAGCGCAAAACTCAACCCGAAAAGCACCGTTGCAATGAGCAAAATATCAAGCACGGCAACAAGGTCGAGGCTTTGCAGTGTCCAGATAAGTTCCATGTTATTTCACTTTGCGTCTTCCCTACCTTGCTGTGTTGAGCGAACGTAATTTATTAATCCGTTCGATGGTTTTGTTGACTTCTGCCATCATCCCCGCTTCATTTTGTAGATGACGCAATTGCTCCAAATGTTCAATCGCATTTTGCGGACGTTTCATCTGCTCATACACCGACCCCAAGCGGGTGCGAATCCCCATATCGCGGGGATACTTGTCGACCAGTTCTTCCAAGGTTGACAAAATCACTTCTGGACGACGCTGTTTAGCATAAATACGCAGCAAATTGTCCAATTCCTGAGTCGCGCCGATGGGGTTGTTCAGGCGGAAGTTTAAATCCACCAATTTGTAACGCGCCCCGGTATCGTCAGGCAGGAGTTCGCAAATTTGCTGGTAGGTACGCAGCGCCCCACGCCATTCCAGACGGGTTTCATCGAGAGCAGCCATATGACGCATGATGAGGGCGATTTTTTCTTTGGGGGCGTTCAAACGCTGCCCCAATTTGAGCGCCTGATTGTAGGTGGTGCGGGCGTTGGCTTGGTCGCCCATGTTGGCGTGCGTTTTGGCAAGGTCTACATATTGGTCGAGCATTTCGTCATAGCGTTCTTGCTGTTCCAGCAGTTCAATCAGGTTTTCGCGTAGGCGAATATCCGCCGGAGCAACTTGAATGACTTCATTCAAAATATCGGCGGTTTTTTGTTTATCCCCACGCACCAGATACGTTTGGGCGACCAGATTATATTTATGAATCGCATGTTCAACATGCCCCATCTCCATCATAATTTGGGCGACCCGCAAATGGGCGGACAGATAATCGGGTGATTTTTGCAAAATGCGGTGAACTTCATCCATCGCCAGAATGTAGCGTTTTTGCTTGAGGAAGGTATCCACCCGCCCCATCGACTCGATCACACCATCATCCTGTGACACAAATTCCAGCACATGTTCGGCATCTTTGGCGATGATGTCCTCAATTTGACTGCGGGTGAGCGCCACGCGGCGTTTCCAATCGGCCCCAACCAGCAACCCTTCAAATTTTTTGGCGAGCGCTTCCACCACACCATCCGGGGCTTGCGCTGCCATCCCCGCGATGCGGCTGTACACATTGCTGAGTTCGCTTTTTTCTTCGTCGTTAATTGCCAGCGCCAGATCCACCAAACGCAGTGTATTGATAAAGTTCTTGACCGCGTTACGATAATCGCGCTGTCCCATATAGGACAGGGCAAGACCGTGCATCGCCCCGGCCATTAAGGTAGCGTTGCCAGCAACTTTTTGGAAATAAGGAATGGCATCGGCGTAGCGGTTGGTTTCAACCATCAATGCCCCAATATTCAGGTGCAGGGGGGCGGTGTTGCGGAGACCCGCTGCTTCTGCCCGTTGATACGCGCCGATGGCTTCCGGCACAATACCGGCGCGGTGCATTTCAATCGCTTGAATGGCATGTGCGCCGGACATATCCATCATGCCCGTTTCAAATACATGAGTCGCCAGCATCTCCAGCGCTTGTTCTGCTGCTTCGCCAATCGGCCCACGGTCATTGGCATCCGCGACATCATAATTGATAAATTCGGGCGCTTCTTCCCGCAGATTTTCGGTTTTTCTACCCTTCGTGCCTTTTTCGCGGGCGATGTCCGGCGAAAGGGCCACTTCATTAATGACGGCAGTTTTGGCGTTCAAGACCCGTGGTTCACGCGGGTCAATCCGCAGCGCCCGTTCCAGCGCTTGCAAGGCAACTTCCTTGTTGCCCATCTTTTGAAAGTTGTAGGTCAAATTCAAATATTCGTTGATGGCCTCATCTTTTTGCCCGGTGCGTTCATAGGCCAGCGCCAACTTTTGATGAATTTTGACCAAACCGGGGGTAATCTGGGTGGCTTTTTCCCAGTTGCTGATAGCTTTTTCAAGGTCATGTTGAGCAAGATAAATTTCGGCAACCGCCAGATATTGCTTGGCAGCATCATTTAAACGTCCCAACCGTTCCAAGACATCCGCCATTTTTTCGACAGGCAACGGCAGATCGGGGTCAAGTTTGCTAGCCTGTGCATAGACCTTCAAAGCATCGTCTAAGCGCCCTGCGTTATAAAGGGCATAGCCCAAACTGTTACAGGCAATCACATTGGTTGGAAATTCCCGTACCGCCAGCATGTAGGCTTCGATGGCTTTGTCCCACTGCTGATCCCACGCGGATACATCGCCCATTTGCATTGCTTTATCAAATTTTTCTTGATTTCCCGGCATGATTTTACTCGCGCTCAATTGTATGAAGTGGTGTTCGCCCTATCGTTCTATTGTAATGCTTTTCAAAAGTTTTTAGCAATTCGCCTTGCTTGCATATAATATTTTGTTGAAAAAGGGCAAATATCATTATTTGCCCTCTGAAACCCTTTGCTGGATGAAATGCTTAACTCAGCAAGTTGACCAGCACCGCTTTTTGGGCGTGGAGGCGGTTTTCTGCCTGCGGGAAAATACGCGATTGTGCGCCGTCCGCCACATCATCGGTGATTTCATCGCCACGATGGGCGGGCAGACAGTGGAGAACCACCGCATTCGAGGCCGCTTTTTTCAGCAAATTGTCATTGACTTGGTAGGGCGGAAAAACCGCTTGGCGTTTGGCAGTTTCTTCTTCTTGCCCCATGCTGACCCAAGTATCGGTATAAATAACATTGGCATCTCGAACGGCTTGTATGGGGTCGTGGGTTAATTCAACCTTATCATAGTCCGCCCGTTCCAGCGTTTCTTCGTCCAGCATATAACCAGCAGGGCTGGCAACGCTGAAGTGCATTCCGGCGAGTTTGGACATGAACAGCAGCGAACGGGTGACATTGTTGCTATCCCCGATGTACGCCATTTTCAGCCCATCCATCTTGCCAAATTCCTCATAAATAGTGAGGGCATCTGCCAACCCCTGACAGGGGTGGTTGTAATCGCTGAGGCCGTTAATGACTGGCACAGGACTCCATTTTGCTAGTTCTAAAATATGTTCGTGGTCAAACACCCGCGCCATAATCGCATGGGCATAGCCCCCCAACACCCGCGCCACATCCGCGATGGATTCGCGTTTGCCCAAGCCGACTTCGCTGGGGCCAAGATAAAACGCATAGCCGCCGACATGCTGCATTGCCATTTCAAAGCTGACACGGGTACGCAACGACGGCTTCATAAACATCATCGCCAGCGCTTTGCCTTTGAGTAGCGGGGGATTGCCGCCTTTTTTGTATTCGGTTTTGAGTACGATGGCAGAATCTAATAGGTTATGAAATTCATCCGGGGTTAAATCGAAGAGGTGAAGAAAATGCTTCATTTGAGAAAAATCCTTGTGGTACACAAAAATAAAAGCCCGAAGCTGTCTCTAGTGTACAACTTCGGGCGCAAAATTGCCTATAGGGTAGGAGTCCTATTCGCCGCGTGCGGCCTGCTGCATTTCTTGGTTCACTGTGCGCCAATCCCAGTGCGAACCACCGATAATGCCATCGGTGGCAAAAGGCCCTTCATACCACGGTTGGACAAGGTAGAACCCGCCAGAAAGCGCTAGCGGGACAAACGGCATTTCGCCTTCCACCACCACCTGACCATCCTGTTCGCGTCCGAAAAGCTGGGCTTCAATTTCAAAATAGCGTTCGACACGGGTTTCGGGGTCAAGTTCACGGGCGGCGGCTTCAATCAAATCGTCTAATTCGGTGCAAGGACGCTGGAAATTGTTGTCTTTATAGCAGGAAATCACATCCCCCACCCAGTTATTCGCGTCGGGATAATCCGGCCCCCATGCCAGCGACCACATATGCGGGCGATTCTGGGAAGGTTGGTCGTAATCAATCAATTCCAGCAGCACAGAAAATTCGGTTTCTTCAATCGTGAAGTTGTTCGGGTCACAGCCCAGATATTGTTCTGCCGCGTTAATCAAAAATTCAAACGTATCTGAACCACTCGACACAGCGCTAATGGGGGGCAGTCCTTCGCAGTTGGGATAGGCACTGAGGGCAAGTTGTTCCTGAGCATAATCCAGATTAAAAGCGATGCCAGGATCATTGAGGGATGCGGGCGCACCAAACATGCCGGGCGGGGTGAAATGATAAATCGGTTCGCCCTGCCCCAGCGCAATCGATTCGATATACGCTTCACGGTCAAAAACAGCGGCAAAAGCCCGACGCAAATGCACATCATCAAACGGCGGTTTGGATTGGTCAAACGCAATATAGGACACAGAAATATCGGTGTTGGGGACAATCTGCTCGGCAAATGAGGGGTCGTTCCGCACGCTTTCCAATTCGGCAGGCGGAATCCCGGTGATGTCTACCTGACTGTTCAAAAACAGGTTGTAGTTCGTGTTGCCATCGCGCACATTGTTAATTTCAATCCGTTCTACGTTGCCGGGGCCGCGTAAATCGGCGGGAATATGCGGATTAACCACCGCCACACGACGCACATCCGGGACAATTTCTTCCAGCAAATACGGCCCGTTGGAAACAATCGTGCCGGGGTCTGTCCAGTTATCGCCAAATTCTTGCACGGTTTCGGGATGCACCGGACGAAGTGTCCACAGGGAAGTCATCGAGAAAAAGAAGGTCGCCGGATAGCGCAGTTCGATAATCAGGGTTGCATCATCGGGCGCGTCCACTTTAACTGTATCGCCCCACACCAGTTCATCGGTCACATCGGCAGGGTCGCTGCTGTTCAGCACATCGCAACCCGCAATCACCCCCGCGATAATGGAACTGTAGCGACTGCCCAAGCGCGGGTCACAGGCACGTTTGATTGACCATTCAATATCACCGGCGGTCACATAATCAATAATTTCGGCTTCTCCGGTGGATGGGGTGTAACGTACCCAGGGGACATCGGTACGAATTTGAAATGTCCACAGTTTCCCACCGTCGCCAATTTCAAACGAACTGGCAAGTTCCGGTTGAATATCAAAATTATTCAGGGGGTTGTTGTTGGTAAGCCCCAAAAACATATTTTCAATCCAGTTGATGGACAAATTATCTTCGCCTCTGGCGGGGTCAAGCGTGGAGACATTTGTTTCGCTGGTGAAATACGATGTCACCGGATTGTCGCTTTGCTGGGCTGACCCTGCCGAGGGGAGAGTGGTTTCATTTTCGGCAAACAAAATGCCCATCGGCAGCAGCGCCGCTAGCACACTTAAAATGAGCGTGAATCGCAATAGTCTATTGACCATCTTTGGCCTCCTCAGAAAAAATTTGGATTACTCAGTTTATAGCACAGAGTTACTAAAATCTGATGAAGTTTAGCGTAGTCTGCCCAACTGCGCGATTGCTTCATCTAACCTATACACCTCGTGAGACTCGAAAAGTAGGGACGGGATTCTACAAGTCGCGTCTGTCTTTTTCCAAAGAGTCTTACTCCATGCAACGCATTAAAAGAAAGTTGTGGATTTAAAATCATGAAGACGGTTTCATATTTTATACGTTCAAAGTCGCCAAATTTGATGAGGCTATAGGCATCTTATTCCCATCTAAAATGAGAAGGTTTGAGAGGCTATCACACACGTATAAGCTGAGGTTTGGAATATTTAACCAGCAGAATGAACGCACAACTTGCCGCACCCTACGTCAAATGGTAAACTGCATGAAGTTTGAGGAGAAGCTGCTATGCAGAAATTGACGGTTCCGCTTTTGGTGATTTTGATGTTTACCCTCAGCGCATGTTTTAAAAATGCGGCGAGTGTAAATCCGACGGGTGAGCCGGTGAGTCTGGCAAGCAACCCGAATATTGCTGTGGACACGACTCAAGTGACCCCTGTGACGACTCTGCCCGTAAACGAAACGGCAACATTGGAAGTCACCGCCGAAGTGACGGAAGAAGTCACCGAACAGGCACTGGTGGCAACCGCAACCAGCACAGCAACGAACACCATTGAACCAAGCGCAACATCAACTGCAACCCACACAGCTACGATTACTTTGACAGCTACTTCGGCAGTCAGCAGCACCCCGACGGATATTCCAACCCGTTCAGTCGGCTTGGCGGGTGGGGCCACCTTTACCCCGATTCCTGATGGTCAGGGCGGAGGGCCGGATTTCACAGAGACCCCGGCGGGTGAAGCACAACCCTTAGGCGAACCGACCCAGGAAGTGATGGTAGCGGTTGAACCGACCAGCACGAATACACTGCAACCGACCAATACCTTGCTGCCTTCTCCCACCAATACGGATATTCCAACCAACACGCCTGAACCCACCAGCACGAATACCCCTGCGCCAAGCAACACGCCGCTTCCGGCGGTGAATCAGGGGGTGGCTGCGACGGGTGTAGGGCCGACTTTAACGACGGTTCCGTTAAACGTAGCCGCCAATATTAACAATCAAGCCGCCGCCCCGACTGAAGAATTTGGGCAAGGTGGAGCAGAACCGATTGCCAGCGCGACCACCGTTGAACTGGCTCAAGTTCCCACCCAGACTCCCCCGGCGGGATTGACCGTCAACCAGATGACCGCGACGGCGATTTTGCAAAATGCGGCAGCGACTCAATCGGCCTTCCAGACGCAGCAGGCAGGCGGGGTGGTACAACCCACGGCTGACCCCAATCTCACGATCACCGGGCAAACCCCGATTTCGGTGACAGCTGCGCCCACGGTGGCGACCAGCGACTGCCAATATCTGGTGCAAATTGGCGAAACCTTAAGCCAGATTGCCCGTCGGTATAATTTGACTATCCAGCAAATTGCCAACCACCCGAACAATGCGATTGTCAATCCTGATTTAATCCGTGCAGGATATGAAATTACCATCCCCGGTTGCGGTCAGATTACCCCCACCGCGATTCCCGGCTCAACCGCCACGCCTATTCCTGCGGGTGCAGGCGGGGCAGGCGCAACCAGCAATAGCGCCGGGCCATTCACCTATACAGTGGTCGCAGGGGACAACATTTACAAACTCTCGGTGCGTTACGGTGTGACCATGCGCGAAATTCTCAACGCCAACCCGCAAATCACCAACATGAACGTGATTAGCGAAGGCCAGTTGATTACCATTCCCGGCCCACCGACTCAATTGACGGCTGTCCCACAAACTAATGTGGTGCAACCCACCGTTGCGCCCACCCAGCAGGTTGTCCCGCAGCAGCAAATCTTCACCCCCACATGGACACCACAGGGGCAGTAAATCGCGTACCGACTCAGCAGCTTATCAATCTGAAAGGTGGCATACAGGCCACCTTTTTTTATATTTTGAGAGACCCAAAGAAAGAGGCATCATGTCGCTTGAAATTTTGAGCAGCAAAACCATTTACACCCAAGACAACATTATCCTTGCCGAAAAAGAAATCCGCCTCCCCAACGGCGCAATCCGCCACAAAATCTCGATGCAACATCCCGGCGCAGTGGCGATTGTGCCTTTCACCGACGATGAGCAGGTGATTTTAATTCGTCAGTACCGCCTGTCTGCCGATGCCTACCTGTACGAAATTCCGGCGGGAACCCTTGAACCAGAAGAAGACCCGCGCCTGTGTGCCGAACGCGAATTACAGGAAGAAGCCGGCTTTTTCCCCGGAAGCCTGACCCCTTTGAGCGGATTTTACGTCGCACCGGGCATCACCAGTGAATATATTCACCTGTTCGTAGCACGGGATTTGCGTCCAGCGACTTTAGAGAAAGACGAAGATGAAATTATTGAGGTGATTCCGACTCCACTGAATCGGGCGCTTGCGATGATTGAATCGGGTGAAATTCGTGACGCAAAAACCATCGTAGGGTTATTAATGGCAGTGCGTTTAGCGAGTTGACACAAATCGTCCGTAAATCTCGCAAGTGGGCAGTCTGTCTGATAGAATTGCAGGCTGGCGAGGTGAGGGTAGCGTAAGGAAAAACTCATGGATTTATTTGATAAAGTTTCGGGCTTTACGAGAGCCAAAGAAGCAATGGAACTGGGGTTGTATCCCTATTTTCAAGCATTAGAACGTTCCGAAGGCAATATTGCCTACTTTCAAGGGCATGAAGTGATCATGCTCGGCTCTAATAACTATCTTGGCTTGACCAGCGACCCGCGGGTGAAACAAGCGGCGATTGAGGCCGTTGAAAAATATGGAACCAGTTGCACGGGCAGCCGCTATTTGAATGGCACGCTGGATTTGCACCTTGAACTTGACCGCCGCTTGGCGCAATGGGTCGGCAAAGAAGCCGCACTGGTTTTCCCGACAGGCTACCAAACCAATCTAGGCGCGATTAGCGCGATTGTCCAAAAGGGCGATTATGTGGTCGTGGACAAAGAAGCCCATGCCTGTATTGTGGACGGTGGGTTTTTGTCCTTTGGCGAAATGAAACGCTTTGTTCACAATGACATGGAAAGCCTAGACCGTGTGTTGGCGGGGTTGCCCCAAGACGCGGGCAAATTGGTCGTCATTGATGGGATTTACAGTATGGGTGGCGAAATTGCGCCCATTGAAGCGGTGGTCGCCGTCTGTAAAAAACATGGCGCACGGCTGATGGTGGACGACGCGCACAGCATTGGCGTTTTGGGCGGGGGACGCGGAACCGCCGCGCATTTTGGGCTAACTGACCAAGTGGATTTAATCACCGGAACTTTCTCTAAATCGTTTGCCTCACTGGGCGGATTTGTGGCAGGGGATGCTGATGTGATTCACTACATTCAGCACCATGCCCGTTCGATTATTTTTTCGGCGAGTATTCCCCCTTCCAACGCAGCCTCCGCATTAGCCGCGTTGGAAATCATGGAAACCGAACCCCACCACATTGACAAATTGTGGGAAAATGCCAATTTCATGCGCGAAGGTCTCAGAGCGCTCGGTTATAACATCGGGCAGTCCAACACCCCGATTATTCCGGTGTTCATTGGCGATGAATACCGCACCGGCATTGCATGGAAAGCGCTGATTGAAAACGGTGTGTATTGCAATCCGGTGGTGCCGCCGGGGGTGCCGCCCAAACAAAGCCTACTGCGGACGAGCTACACCGCCACACATACCATTGAGATGCTCGAACGGGCGCTGGTGGCGTTTGAACGGGTGGGGCAAAATCTCGACTTAATCCCCGAACGGCAGCTTGCGTAACATTTTTGCCCGATGATGATACTATCTGAGTAGGAAGCGTTAGGCTTCCTACTGTTTTTGGATTGGAGCGCGTTGTATGTTCAAAGAATTTGAAGAACGTCGTAAGTTAGAAAAAACGGTTAAAGAGCAGGATCGTCTGCCTCCCGGACAATCGCTCACGCTCAAATTTCCAGTGCTGCATTATGGCCCAGTGCCTGTGTACGAAAACTTAAACGATTGGAAAATTCGCTTCTGGGGATTGGTGGAGGAAGAAAAAACCTTCACATGGAACGAATTTACCGCTTTGCCCACCCGCCAAACGACCCTTGATATTCACTGTGTAACCCGTTGGAGCAAATTTGATACCCTCTGGGAAGGGGTGCATCTCAAGGATATGCTGGACGCAGGGTTGATCAAACTTAAACCCGAAGCGAAATATTGTATTCAGCATTGCGAATTTGGGTTCACCGTCAATCTGCCGATTGAAGCGATGCTCGCGGATAATTTTTTGATGGCCTATCGCTATGCGGGTGAACCGCTAGAGCCAGAACACGGCTATCCCTTGCGCGGCTTGATGGGCGCTGTGCCGGCCCAAAAATCCACCGCCGACCGCTATCTGTGGAAGGGGGGAAAATGGCTGCGCGGATTGGAATTCACCGCCGAAGACCGCGCTGGCTTCTGGGAAAATGCGGGGTACAGTATGACCGCGAATGTGTGGAGCGAAGAACGGATGCGCCGTAGCTTTTTCTAAACCATCTCCAGCCCTACTAAAATGAGTAGGGCTTTTTTAACTTCTCCGTAATAAGTTTTTCATAAATCTCATCTAAGCTGTAGAACATGCTTTCCACTTGTTCATCAAGCGGATTTTGCGTTTGTTTCAAGGGTAATTTAAGTTCAGCGTGTATAAAAGATTAAAATTTTGTGAAAAAATACTTTGTACAACTTTTTTTCAAGAGTTGTTCATGATATGATTAATCATAGATTAGACAGTTACGATTTTGCCGAATAGACTTTGTGAAATTCATTACTATCTAAACAATCTAAACAAGCAAAAAGTTTCGTTTATAAGATAAGTCGTGTAGGAGACAGGAAATGTTAGCGAGACATCAAGCACATGATACAAGTTCAGATTTGCTGCAAATTTATTTCCGGGATATTCGCCCCATCTCCGAACTCCTCACCCCTGAACAGGAACAAAATTTAGCGCGGCTTGCCAAAACCGGTCAGCAGGCCCAGCGTAAGCTCGACAAAGGCAATTACAAACCCGAAGAATACGACACCCTCTTAGATGTTGTGGAAATGGGGGATGAAGCCCGTAAAGAGCTGATTCTAGCCAATACGCGCTTGGTGGTGTCAATTGCCAAAACGTATCAGGGACGTGGGCTACCCTTAGCGGATCTCATTCAGGAAGGCAATTTGGGGTTGCTCAAAGCGGTGGATCGTTTTGAGGCAGACCGGAATGTCCGCCTTAGCACTTACGCCACTTGGTGGATTCGCCAGAGCATCACCCGCGCCGCCGGGAATCTGGGTCGGACAATTCGCCTGCCCATCAATCAAGGGCAGCGCTGGGGACGGATTCGTCGGGTGTCGGACAAACTCTCGCAGAGTTTAGGCCGTGAACCTTCGATGGAAGAAATTTCCGACGAAATGGAACTTTCGATTGACCAGATTGAACAAACCCTTGCAGTTGTTCAAGATCCGGTGCGGATTGATGAATTGGTCGGGGAAGAAAGTGAACGCCCCTACGCCGAACTCTTAGAAAATTCGGACAGCGCACCGCCAGAAGACATTACCGCGAATAACTTGCTGATTGAAGCCGTGACCTATCTCTTAGACAGTTTGCCCCCGCGTGAAGCCCGGATTATCAGCCTGCACTACGGCTTTGAGGACGGTGTTTCGCACAGCATGGCGCAAATTGGCAAGGTGATGGGCTACAGCCGCGAACGTATCCGCCAATTGCAACACGAAGCGCTGCGGAAACTGCGCGAAATGCAAAAAGAACATGGTCTTAAAGATTGGTTGGATTAACCAATCTTCCCCTCCTATCTGGAAGCGTAGATAATACGGTATCTACGCTTTTTTTATCCCCAGAAAGCCCTATAATAAAAATAAATTAAGCAAGCGCGTGAAAGCACGGTGTAATGACTGAACTGCTGGTTTGTCCCCATTGTAAAAATGCTGTTGCTGCGGCTGATGTTCACTGTAAACACTGTAATTTTAATCTGCGGGATGTAAAAGCTGCTGAGAAAACGCTCGTCATGCCGCATGAAACCCAAGATGTTATCCAAGCCCCTGCTCGTCGTGCCTATTTCCCCAAAAATGCTTATCTTCACCTTGCTTTTGAGCAGAAGGAAAAATCGATTAATATTTACTTTGACAAAGAAAATCATGCCATTATGGGACGTGGGCTTGTCACTGACACGGATGTCATGCGAATTGACCTTGCGCCATATGGGGCGGTGCAATATGGCGTGTCACGCCGTCATGTGCGGATCATTCGGATGCCTGCGACGGTCATTGTGGAAGATTTAGGCACGCTCAACGGTACATTCATCAATGGAGAGCGCCTCTCATCCAGCCATCGGTATGTTCTCTGCGAAGGCGATACACTGAAAATGGGTGGGCTGGCGGTGAAAGTTTCGTTTGAAATCAAAGAAGCAATCACGGAGAAACAAGAATGAAACGTCAAATTTTCGTTTTTTTGCTGCTCTTGGGGCTGGTTGTGCCAGTGTCTGCCCAAGACGCGGTTGTGCCTGAAACAGTCGTCATTGCCGCCGGTGATGGCCTTGAGATTCAGGGCGATTATTATGCGAGTAGCGGCGGGCAAGCGGTACTGCTGCTGCATATGCTGGGAGGACGGCGGGCAGATTGGGACAGTTTAATCCCCTATCTCACCACTGAGGGGTATACGGTGCTGGCGGTGGATATGCGCGGGCATGGCGAAACGCGGGGCAGCCAAGAGTGGGCATTGGCAGAACAGGATGTTCAAACCCTGCTAGACTGGCTGCGCGAACAGGGTGCGGAAGAAATTGCCCTTGTGGGCGCGAGCATTGGCAGCAATCTGGCGCTGCGCGGCATGGCAAACGACGAGGCTGTTGTCACTGCCATCGCACTTTCGCCCGGTTTGGATTATCGCGGTGTGACTACAGAAGATGCGATAGAAGCAATTGGCAGACGGCCTGTTTTGTTGGTGGCGGAACGGGTAGACCGTTACAGCGCGGATTCGGTGGCCCAGCTTTTTGCCCTTGCGACAGGGCTAGTGCAGGTGCGGATTGGCACCAGTGCTGCCCATGGGACGAATATGCTCGGCGGGACAGAATCGCTTGAAAAAGTTATTGCCGCGTGGCTGGCAGAACATTTCTCGGTGGGTGACGCGGAGTAAGAATATTGATTTTGGGCGGGGCATAGACCTCACCCGTACAGAAGCCGATAAATTATGAGAAAAACGGGGTGATGTTTCACCCCGCTTTTTTATTCGGAAAGCACCACCTGAATCAGATATTCACCTGTATCACTTGGGCTAAAGGAGGTTGCCTCAACAAAATAGGTGCCACTTTCGGCAGGGGTAAATTCGATACGGGAATTAAAACTGCCCGGTTGGTCGTCGTTTTCTGCGAGGATATTTCCCGCCGCATCTTTCAATGTCAAACGTGGATCAATATTGCCGGAGGCGTTGTTCATGGTAATGATGTAAGTTTGCCCGGCTTCCGCTTCAAATTGCCAGACATCTATTTGTGTGGCATCGTAGGGGACTTGCTGCGGTTCACCGATGGTCAGCACAAGGTCAGAAGCCACAGGGGTGGCGTTGGGGGTGGCGAGAACTTGCCCGTCTGCGGTAACCGTCAGTTGATAACTGCCTTCGCTGATGATGTCGTAGGAACGCGCATCAATGAAATATTCCCCGCCATTGGCAAATTCATACACAATTTGGGCGTTTAAATTGCCAGCCCCGTCGTCATTTTCCGCCAAGATAACGCCGTTGGCATCTTTCAGCACGAGATAGGGGTCAACCCCTTCGCCCACCCGCTCCATCGTCATGGTGTAGGTTTCGCCCGCTTGGGCGCTTAACTGCCATGTGTGGATTTCACCCGGGGTGATGGTATCTTCGGCGGTTTCGCCAAGAATAATAACCCGCGAGACGATTTCGCCTTCTGTTTTAATTTCAATGCGATAGCTACCGGTGTCCATCGGTTGAACTGACCGCGCTTCGGCAATGTATTCGCCGCTTTGCTGGGCTTCAAACCGCACGAGCGCGTTCAGATTGCCGCCGGAGTCATCATCTTGGACAAGGACATTGCCGCCTGCGTCTTTAATCGTCAGATAGGGATCAATCCCGATGCCTGCACCAACTTTATCCATGCTAATGATGTAGACATTGCCCGCTTCAGCTGTAAAACGCCATTCATGAATTTCATTGGTAGCAAGCGTATCTTCTAGCGGGCGGTCAATTTCCAGCACCCGCCCTGAGATAAGAGTCCCGCCATCCAATTCCGCCAGCAGACGGATAAATCGTCCAAAATCGCGGACAGGCAACCCGTTAATTTCGAGGGGGGGCAAACGCTCAGGCGACACAGGTTGCCCTGCCAGTTGAATATCTACCGCTTGAGCAGGCAGCCATCCGAAGGTTTTCCCTGCAAACGCATAGACCCATCCGGGTTCGCGTGTACCCCGTCCCAGCACCCAGACTAAATCACTCCGCTCTAAGCGACGGGGGGTGATGTTGCCATTTGGGGTTACGGCGAGCGCCACAGGGTTAATGATTTCACCCAGATACAGTTGGTCATCGGGCGCAGGTGATTCACGCAAAGCAACTTCAAAAACCTCAAGGCGCTGGACAACGGCAGTAACGGTGGGGTCAGTCGCTTCAAAGGTATACACCCCGATTTCGATAGTGCCAACGCGATTCGAGTCATTCAGGGGAAATGTGCCAGCCCATGCGTCATTGACATACACTTCAAGGAAATTGCTGACCGCCAAAACGGACAAGCGGGTTGGTCGGGTGAAATCGACATCCACGCCGGAGACAATTTCCAAGCGTTCATATTTTGCGTCCGGGGTGTTGTAGCCGAGTTGTAAGAATTGGTTGTTGTCTAAGGTGAGAACATAGCCAGAATTATCGCTGGCCTGTGTTCTAAACCAGACCGAAAACGCATAGTCGGTGGTGTCTGAACTACCCAGAAAGGTAACATCCAGATAAAAGTCACGCAGCATAGGGCGAGCCGCTAAAAAGGATGTTCCAGCAAATTCACCCTGCGAGTCAATCAGCAAATCACCATTTTGAATGACACCACCTTCCCACAAGTCGTTGTCACGATCAAAGTTGTCCACAATCAATTCGGACGTGCGGAAGGGCAGCAGACTGGCAGTATCACGCTCCATCTGCGGGGTGATGTCTTCCAGCGCAATTTCTGTGCCTGCGCCTCCTACCGTTGGGGTCGGCGTAAACGGAACGGGGACATCAGGGGTATGGGTGGGCGTGTTGCTTGGACGGGTAGTCGGGGTGAAGGATGGCGTTTCAGTCGGGGTATCCGATGGCGTAGATGTCAGCGTAGGAGTATCTGTCGGTGTATTGGTGGGTGTAGGGGTATCTGTGGGAGTCGCAGTCGGCGTATCCGTTGGCGTATTGGTGGGGGTGGGAGTCGGAGAGGGCTTTTCGACCACTTCCACCACACTCGTATTGCCCGAAAGCGTCATGCTTTCTGCCGGAATCCAGCCGATTTCCCCGCCGACATTAATTTGATACCAGTCCCGTTCGGTGGTGACGGCTAACACTTCGGCGGTGGTATCGCGCAGCAGCACAAAAACTTCAGGATATTGAGTCCCCGGCCCAGACCGGACTGGAATCCGTTGGCTCAAAATGGTTGCAAACGCATTTTGCGGTTCATCCGTCGGGGTATTGGATGGCTCGGCTGTATTAGTGGCGGTTTCGGTGGGAGTGCTGGTCGGGGAATCATCCCCCTCATTTTCTTGAGTAAAGAAAAAGATGCCCGCACCGGCGGCTGCCAACAGCAACACCGCTATCAGACCAAACAACCAGCCTCGATTGCTGCGGGCGGGTTCTGCAATCGTTGCGGAGGTGGGGCGCTGCATATCCGGTTTGGAAATTGGCGCAGTGTACTGGTCAGTTGAGGCAGTTGATTTCGGAAGAGGAATGGGGGTTGGGTTGACCCCCACGAAGGTTCTGTCGTTCTCAACTTCCGTTTTAACCGAAATTAAGTTGATGGGACGGCCTTCCACCGCACCCCGAAAGGCCTGCCCGAAGTCGGAGGCTGAATTGAAGCGGTCTTCCTGGTCTTTCATCAGCGCTTTTAAAATGACACTTTTTACTGAAAGGGGTAAATGTGCCATGTATTCTTCGGGAGGTAGGTCATTAAAATGTTTGTACATCAGAGTGAAGGAAGTTTCCGCTTCAAACGGCAACCGTCCTGTGACCATCTCATAGGCCATCACCCCCATGGAATAAATATCGGTACGGGCATCAATCGTATCCCCGCGCCATTGTTCGGGGGCCATATACGCAGGTGTCCCCAGCACCGCGTTGGTGGCGGTGAGTTTGGTCGTTCCCGCCAGCATTTTGGCGATGCCGAAATCGGTTAAATAGGTATTCGATTGGGCATCGAGCAGCACGTTGTTCGGTTTTAAATCGCGGTGGACAATGCCCTTGTCATGGGCAAAGGACAGCGCCCCACCAATTTGCTCTAACATCCGTGCGGCAAGCGGCAGGTCTAATTTGCCGGTGCGTTTGATCCGTTCATCTAAACTGCCCCCTTCCACCAAGCGCATCACAATAAATACAGCGCTACCTTCGTGACCAAAATCAATCACAGGGAGGATATGGGGGTGTTGCAAGACGGCAAAAAGTTCGGCTTCGCGGGTGAATCGTTCCACAAAATCCGGGTCACGGCCTAAATCGGAGGACATGACTTTGATGGCAACATCACGCTTCATGCTTGATTGATGGGCGCGATAGACAATCGCCATGCCGCCTTTGCCGATTATTTCTCTAATTTGATATTGACCGAGAGTCTTCCCACTATGGTCGGTCATGCGCTTCTCTCATCCAAAGTTTGTTCAAAAGCGTACTCATTCTAGGGCAAATATGCAAATGTCTAACGCGGGGACTCCGCCAAAAGTTCCCTATCCACCAGTTCACGTAGGGCAGCCGTATGGTCAGGGGTTGAGCCGCAGCAACTCCCCACAATTTTAAGCCCCAGACCTAGCCACGCCATTGCATGGGTACAGTATAAATCCGGCGGCATGTCATCGGCTGAAGCCCATCCCGTAACATCATCCGGTGTTCCCATGTTGCCATAGGCACCTATCGGTAGCTCGGTCACTTGCCGCAGCACTTGGAGAGTTTCGTGAAGATGACGGGTGGGGATGCAGTTCACCAAAAACGCGGCGGGTTCAAAGGGCAAAATCGCTTCAACAGCGCGTTGCAGGGATTCGCCGCTTAACAAGTGGTGCTGCTCATTCGTCACAAAACTAACAACATAGGGAATTTTTAAAATATGTGCCGGGCGTGCGGCGGCTACCGCTTCATGGACGGTATTCATCGTTTCAATCAACAGCAAATCTACCCCTGCATCCGCCAAATTCTGTACTATTTCGGCCTGTTCGCGCTGGCAGTATCCCTCATGCGGGGTGAGATGGGGGGAGTAGCAATCTTCCAACGGCGCAACGCTCCCCGCAATATGGGCTTTTCTTGCGGTTTGTTCGCGGGCTTCCTGTGCCAACTGCACCGCCAGATGAGTCAGACGTTTGGCTTCTGCGCTGTTCCGAATATTTCGCGCATGGGTACGGAAGGTATTGGTGGTGATGATGTCCGCGCCTGCCAGCAGATAATCCTCATGAATCTGACGCACGACATCGGGCGCAGTTCGCAGCGCATTGGCTGACCATAGCGGCAAGCCCGTATCCACGCCGCGCCGATTGAGTTCTGTTCCCATTGCGCCATCCAAGACCATCGGTTTAGACTGGTGCAAGCGTTCAAGAAAATTGATCAAGCGTTTATCCTCCAATAGCGCTATTTTAGCAAGTTAAAGGCATGTTATGGACACGCAAAACCGTAATAAATCTCAAACGGGTTGGTTGGTATTTTTGCTGGTGGTCTTTTTGCTGGCGGCGGTCATCCTTTTTTTCCTGTTAGGCCAGCGCCAAACGGAGACCGAGGTGATCATCCCAACCCTTCGCCCGACGATTTTAACGGTTGAACCCAGCGCAACAGTGACGCTCACCGCCACCACTGCCCCCTCCCAAACGCCCACCGTGACACTTACCCAGTCGCCGACAACCAGCCCTACCGTCTCCGAAACACCTGCTATAACGCCGACTCCGCCCACGCCAACATCTCAACCCGGCACCCCGATTCCCGAATTGCCCCCCCTTCCGGCGGTGGTGGCGGTCAATATTCCCGCACCCAACACAGGCGGGGTACGGCATTACGGCAAATACAGCGAATTACAGGACGGGGGGCATTTAATGGTCGGTTTTCCGGCAACGGGCAGTGTGAGTAGCGCGTCTTTTTTTATTGATATGTACGAAGTCACCAATGGACAGATGGTGGCCTATCTCAACGCCAGCAGTTTGACCAGCATCTCCTTAGCCGATTGGCCGAGCGAATTTGCTCAATGGGTGGACACTTTCAAACCCGAAGCCCCGATTAAACAGGATGAAAGTGGCCGTTGGGTGGTGACTCGTGGTGAAAATATTCCGGCGCGGTGGGTTTCTGCATTGGCGGCCCGCGCTTACTGCCACAATCGCGGGGCGCGTTTGCCTACCCTAGAAGAATGGCGACTGGCGGCGTTCTGGTCGGAGGAGAACCCACAGCGTGCCTATCCTTGGGGGGATGTGTCCGTTGAAGCAAAACGGGCGGTATATGGCGCAAAAGAACCCATGACGGTGGGGCAGTTGGTGGAAGGACGGAGTTGGATTGGCGCGTTTGATCTAGCGGGGAATGTGGCGGAATGGGTGCAGCTTGACGAGCATACCTTTGGCTATATTGGCGGTTCGTTTGAGGATGACGTGGCGACTCTCGAAAAAACCATTCAGAATGTCACGCTTGTTGATGCAAGTTGGGCGCTGCCCAATGTCGGCTTTCGCTGTGTAAAATAAATACTTGGTTAAAGATAAGGTAGATCATTTATCGGAGTGGCTTTGCCTTCGGCAATCTGTTGTTTGGCAAGCTGCGCTGCTTCGACCAATTTATCCTGTGTTTGGGCGAAAAGCTCATCCCAACGGGCTTCCTCTTGAAGTTGTGTGAGGTATTCCCGTAGATGGTCAGCAACTTGATTTTGTAAATTTTCGGGCAGCATTTCCAGCATTTTAATTACTGTAACAATCGCGGGGGAATTCATCGGCTATCCTTTGCTTCATGCGTTAAAGTCATTATAACTTTTTGCCCCCTTGACGCGAAAACAAAAACTATGCTATTTTGACTATGATATTCATCGATTGGAGGCGTGTAATGCAAGTCGTTGTTGTAATCCCCACCGTTCTGCACGCCTGCCTGCTGCTGGATTAATTTTTCCCTTCCTGCTGCAAAACTGAAGATTAGGCGTGCTGCTGTCTCGCTGCGGATAGGCTGTTTTTGCTTGCCGCGTAGTTGCCCATGTCGAACATTCAGGAAAACAAACCAGCGATGGATAACAAACAAATCAAAAAAATCATGCACGGCTTCGAGAAAGAAAAACAGCGCCGTGATTTGAAAAAAGCCGTCAAAACCCACAAACGTAACCGGGATGACCGTCCGCCACGCCAGAAAAATTGGGAAACTGCCGATGAGGTGCAGGGGGGTTTTGAGCGGATTATGCCCTTGGGCGAAAAAGAACGCCGTCAGAAAGTTACCAAAGTCGCAGTGGGGTATTTTGAGGAAGGCAATGCGGCCCATGAAGCCAAGGGGACAGAAGGCGTGGTCATTGAAGTCAGCACCGGACTCTGCCGCGTGAGCCTGAACGGAGAAATTTTGTTGTGCCGTTTGCGCGGGTCGCTCAGTCTCCAAGAAACAGGGTATACCAATGTGGTTGCGGTGGGCGATAAGGTCATTGTGGCGCAAGATGGACAGGGCGGGGGTGTCGTAGAAGCGGTGTTGCCCCGTCACAATATGCTGGCACGGCCTGACACCTTTTATGGACATCTCCAGCAGGTGATTGCCGCCAATCTTGACCAACTGCTGATTGTGGCCTCGTGGCGCAACCCGCATTTTTGGCCTGAACTGGTCGACCGCTACCTGATTACCGCCGGATTGCACGATCTTGAGCCGATTATCTGTGTCAACAAGACGGATTTGGCCGAAAGTCAGGACGAAATTTTGACCTACTTGCAGCCCTATCAGATGTTGGGACACCGCCTCATTTTGACGAGCGCGATCACAGGAGAAGGTTTAGACGAACTGCGGGAAGCACTTGCGGGCAAAATTACCGTGCTTTCGGGCATGTCCGGGGTAGGAAAATCGTCCTTGCTGTCGGCGGTGCAGCCCGGTTTTGAACTGCGTGTCCATGAAGTCAGCGAACACAGTGGCGAAGGTCAGCACACCACCACACAGGCGACCATGCTGCCTTTTGGCGAAGATGGTTTTGTGGTGGATACGCCGGGCATTCGGACGTTTGGACTGGCGGAACTTGACCCCGCCGAACTGGTCGAATTTTATCCCGAATTTTTGCGCTACGTGAATTTCTGCCAATTCGGGAACTGCTCCCACACCCACGAACCGGGCTGTGCGGTGACAGATGCTGTTCAAAAAGGCCAAATTTCTGACTGGCGCTACTACAACTATCAAAAGTTGTACAAAACGCTGTGACCTGTACTAAGAGGGCGGAATAACCAAGATTCTGCCCTCTTTTTCTTATCCTTCATGTCTAAAGCCTATGAATTGGCGCGAATCACCCCCAACGGTTTGACCGTGTGACCTTCAAACACCGCTTCCAATTGATGATTGCCGGTGCGGTTTTGCAGCACTTCGCCCAGAATATCCCGATAATCGGTGGTAATTTCTAAATCGCCATCAGCGAGAAAATCCGCATTGAGGCCGGGCCAACTAGCAATCACGGGGGTAGCCGTCACATGTTCACTCATCACCAGCATCATCCCGCCATGCCCATGATCTGTCCCACCCGCGCCGTTTTCCTGTACGCGCCGCCCAAATTCGGACATGGTGACGGTGGTCACGCGCCCCAAATAATCGCGCAAATCGTCATGAAATGCCCGCAGATTATCCGCCAATTCGACCACCAGACTGGGGAAAATCCCGACTCCGCCGTGAATTGTCACCCCCTGCGTGACATGGGTATCAAAATTGCCTAAATCCACGCAGGCGACTTCTAGCCCAACATCGGCTTTAATCAGCGCGGCGGTTTGTTTGAGCGCCCGCCCAAAATCTGTTTCGGTATAGCGGGCATTGTTGGCGGGACGGTATTTATCCACATCAATCTGGCTAACGGTGTTGAGCGCTTGCAAGGTCGCGTTGGCGGCGGTATCAAGTGGGGTGCTGCTCTGTTGATACATCGTTGCTAGGGCAGCCGTCATTTTATCGGTTTCGGAGGTATCGCCATGCAAGTGAAAATCGGCAATCGAGCGCAGGGCGGTAGCATTGACATAGCCGCGCAGACTCGTTTGTAAATTTTCGCCCCACCCAATCGCCCGTAGCGGAGAATCGAGTGTGCCAGATGTAACCATCAAATGTCGCCCTAGCCAACCGGAACTCGCGCCGCTTTCGCCATCCGTCCCGCGTTCTAGCAAATCCATCGCTTCAAAATGGCTGCGCGAGACATTTGGCGCACCCACCGCATGAATCGCGGTGAGATGCCCCCCCGTGAATAATTCGTGCAGCGCTTTCATATCGGGATTGAGTCCGAAAAAATCGTCCAATTGCAAAACACGATTTTCAGCGCGGCTGTCCGGTTGAGGAATCGCCAGTGTAGGACGGGCATCATAATAATTCGTATCGCCAAATGGGACGATCATATTGAGCGCATCGGCCCCACCGCGTAAAAAAACACACACCAGCACATCGCCTTTGATGCCATCCTGAGCAAAAGCCAGACGCGGCAACCAGCGCGGCCACAGCGTTTGCATCGCCCCTGCCACACTCAGAGTTGCGGTTGTTTTGAGCATAGTTCGACGGGAAATAGTCATGCTGATTTACCTCCACTGGAACGCCGGACTCGCGGCAAGCAAGCCGAGCGCCTCTACCATGATTTGCCGACCCGACTCATTTTTCAAATTGGGCGAATTCCCGTCACTGGCGACAAACTGCCAGATGGTTTGTTCATCGGTGGGGGTCAAATCCCGATGGAGCAGCAAACGACCAAAAAAGCGCAGCATGTCCCGCGCATCCTTATCCACCTTGCCCCGTTCGGCAATTTCCCATATGTCTGCCTTCACACCGGGTATTTTGTTGGCAAGGGTATCCAGCGCAAAATTCCAGCGATGCAGCATCCCGCCACTCCATTCCGGCGCGGTATCGGGGTAGCCATCGGGAGTCGTCCATGCAAAAGGACGGTTTCCCATGCGTTGCAAAAGATAAATCAATTCCGCGTTGCCATCAAAACTGGCGTTCAAACCCCGCAAAAGCGATGTGACCAGTTCAAAGGGACGTTTGAGTTTGGGGGGTGCATTTTCAAATTCAGGATGGGTCAACAGCGTTCGCAGCACCTGCCGAATATCCCCGTCGTGGGTTTGCCATGTTTGTACACAGGCTTCCACCATCGCGGGGGGTGGGTCATCCGCCACAAAGCGCCGCACCAATTTCGTACATACATAACGCGAGGTACTGGGATGATTGATGAGAATGTCCAGCACGGCATCGCCATCGGATTTGCCCCGTTCACCTGAAATAACCTGCCCTAACACAGTTTTTTCGCCGTAGTCGTGTAGTTCATCCTTAAATTCAAACTCACCACTTCCATTGATGCTCCAGCCCGTCAAACACCGCGCCACTTCCTGAATATCCTGTTCGGTATACCCGCCTGTTACGCCAAGGGTATGCAGTTCCATGATTTCACGGGCATAATTTTCATTCGGATGGCTTTTTTCATTCAGGACATTATCCAGATAAAACAGCATGGCGGGGCTGTGGGCAGAGGCACGAAGCAAATCGCCAAATTTACCCAGCGCATGTTGGCGAATTACCTCGCGGTCATCGAGCGTTTTCAAAAAATGCGTTTTGTCCTTGAAATGATAGATGCTGAAATGGTCACTCCAAAAACCGACCATGACTTCATACAACTGACGTTCGGAATAGAGCGCCCGTTGCAGGGTCATTAAGGCCAATTCATCGGTTACATAGCGTTTGTCATCTAAAAAGGACAGCAAATCCTGAGCGGATAAGTGGAGCGTGTCGTAGCGCCGCAAACGGAGTTCCAGCTTATCATCGTCAATTTCCCGATAATCAAGTTGTTTTTCTAGCCATGCCACCCGCCCCATTTTTTCGACCTGCTCAAATTGACCGGGACGGATGCCATAGGTGGCCCGATTCAGCAGGTGGGCGGTGGGGTGACGATTTTCGCCCGTTGGCGGTTTGAGGATGTCCGGTAAATCCGGTTGGGTGTAGCGGTCAATGGCTTTGCTGCATCCTGCCGCGCCTAAAGCCAGCGTTCCTGTTAAAAAGGCGCGGCGCGAAAATTTGCCCATCGCCCTCATGCCCCCTGATAGGCGGAATCGCTGTCGTAACGTGGCATTTCTTTACGGGCAGGCTGTTCAAACAAGGGTTTGCCCATAAACCGCCCCACAACTGCCATCAGCGTTGCGCCCATCCCGATAATCAAGCTAAACGGCAGAATGATGAACCAGCCCACCAATGGGAAGGCAATCGCAAAGGCCAGCACAAACGCGCCAATCAGCGATTCTAGGAAAGGGTCAGGTGTGCGGCCTGAAAAATCGCTAATCCGCTTGCCCACCAAACGCGAGATGACACCCATCCCCGTGAATGCCCACAGGAACAGCGCGAGATAGGCAACCGAGCCGCAAAATTGCGCCACACTGCCAATCGACAGTAAAAAAGCGGCCGGTGCGCCGATGAAAATGACCGGAATCAACCCCACAAAAAAGGGGACAATGGCGCTGTATTCCAATCGTTCCACTGCCCGTTCGGTGGTGCGGCTAAACGCCATATTCAAAAAGGTGAGCAGCGCAGGCAGGGCAAACATGGTTCCCCCCAAGCAACTCACCAGTACAATTGCATCGCCAATACTCATCGTGATTTTCCTCAAAAAAAATAAAAAGCGTACTTTTCCCCTCGAATCCGGAATCCTATGGTCGTCAACGTGTCACGAAAAAGCCAATGTTGTGGTGATATTTATCGAGCTATACGCGGTTTTTAAAGGTCAGTTGCGCGGCGTTTGCAGAACCTAACGTTTGTCAAGATTTCCTGATATGATGGGCGGGTATGGAGGGTAAAAAAACATGACATGGATTGAAATTGCCGTGGAAGTTAACGGCGAAGCAGCCGAAGCGGTTGCCGAAGTGCTAGCCGATTACGGGCATCAGGGTGTAGCGATTGAACGACTCGGCCCGCCATTGGATGCGTGGGAAGGCGAAGTCCCGCCTGCGGAAAAATTGGTCGTCAAAGCCTATATGCCTGCTGATGAAAAGGCTGCCGATAAGCAACAGTTTTTGCGCGATGCCATCCGCTATATGAATCTGGCCCTCCCGATTGCTGACCCCACCTTCCGCTCGATTGAGGAAGAAAATTGGGCAGAAGCATGGAAAGTTCACTACCAGCCTTTGCGTTTGGGTAAGCGGGTGTATATTCGCCCCAGTTGGGTTGAGGTGGATGATATTCAACCGCAGGATGTAGTGCTGTCGCTGGATCCCGGCATGGCTTTCGGGACAGGCACGCACCCCAGCACCCAACTGTGTCTGGTGGCGACTGAAGAAATTTTAGAAGAACACCCGGCGCTCTCGGTCTTAGATTTGGGCTGCGGGTCAGGTATTTTGAGCATTGCCGCGATTTTGCTGGGTGCGACTCATGCGTTGGCGCTGGATATTGATGAAATGGCGGTGAAAGTGACCCTCGAAAATGCGGAACGCAACAACGTGGCGGATAAAATCGAGGCACTGGAAGGCAGCTTAGAAACCGTTGTGCATTCTGCCCGTCGTTTTGACCTCGCACTGGTGAATATTCTCGCCAAAATTATCATCCCGATGTGTGATGAAGGCTTGGGGCAGGTGATTCGCCCCGGTGGGTTCGGGGTGTTCGGCGGGATGATTGATACTCAGGCGGATGATGTCGAAGCCGCCCTCAGAAAAGCCGGACTAGAACCCTATAAACGCCTCACCTCCGCCGATTGGGTGGTGATTGTGGCACGCCGTCCTCATTAATCAGGGTGGGTAGGTTTGAAACCGCCTACCCTATTCATTTTTATTTGGCGTGCCAGACTTGGGAAGCTGACGGAAAGTTATAAAGTTCAATGCGCCAAGGCGTGAGTTTTAACAACCCGAAATTGGGATCGTCTACACTTTTATAAATCGGGGCGGGATCAAAGCCAAGCGGGGCGGGTGTGACCGTCAACCAGTTCCAGATACTCTGTTTTTGGGCCAGGTCATCCACCCATTCAGCAGTGCAGTCTACATAGACAGGTTTGGCGATGTCC
The DNA here is from genome assembly GCA_964639245.1 of uncultured Anaerolineae bacterium. Taxonomy (GTDB): domain Bacteria; phylum Chloroflexota; class Anaerolineae; order Aggregatilineales; family J027; genus SB15. Next base: position 535,387 of record CAZXCU010000001.1, on the reverse strand, counting down.
TGAATATAGGCCAGTGAGACATAGGGACTGTGGGCAAGGTGTTTGGCTTTATGCGAATGGCGACGGGTGGTAATCCAACCGGTTGCCCCTTCCCAGATAGGGTGCAAGACCCGCGAACGAATCCGATTCTGGGTGTCTAAGGTGGCTACATTACACCAAACCATCGTGTGAACGCGCTGAATAAATTCGTCTTGAATCTCGGCGAAATCGGCGATTTCCATGATAGGCTATCCTCATTTTCTTAAAGCGGACAGCCTATCTTAACACACTTTGTGAAAAATGTTACAAACGGCTGCGCCATGCTCGCTTTTTATCGATTGCCTGCTTATAAAGCTGGATGTACTGCTGGCTGGCTTTTTCCCAGCTCCAATCCTGTCGCATGGCGCGTTCCTGCATCCGTTCAAAGGCCGGGCGGTTATCGTAATAGGTTCGGAGCGCCCAATCGACTGTTCCCGAAAGGGCATTCGATTCCTCAAATAAAAAGCGGAAGCCTGTCCCGCGTTCGGCTGCCCCTCCATCATAATTTTCTACCGTATCCATGAGACCGCCTGTTTCGCGCACAACAGGCAGCGCTCCGTAACGCATGGCGAGAATCTGAGTCAGGCCACAGGGTTCATAACGGGACGGCACAAGCACCAGATCCGCGCTGGCGTAAATCTGACGGGCCAGCAAATCGCTAAAGGTGAGATAGGTACGGGCTTTCCAGCTAAAATCGATGCCAATTTGTCCGAAGGCATATTCAAGGGTGGGGTCGCCTGTGCCTAAGCCAATGAATTGTACATTGGTCGTAGCGAGAATATGACGGATGGCGGAAATGGCAAAATCAATCCCTTTCTGGTCGGTCAAGCGTCCCACATAGGCCATGATGGGCATGTTGGGATTTTCCTCAAGTTGATGGCGACGCTGGAAGGCCAGTTTATTTTCGCGGCGTTTTTCGCGGAAATTTTCGGCAGTGTACTGCACATCAATATTTTTATCGGTGGCGGGATCATAAAATTTGGTATCAAGGCCGTTCAAAATGCCGCTAAAATCGGCATCCCGCGCCCGGATAACCTCCTGCAAGCCTTCTCCGAATCGCGGGTAATGCAGTTCAATCGCGTGCTGCGGGCTGACGGTGTTGACTTTATCCGCGTAGGCAATTCCGATAGCCAGCAGGTTATCGCGCCAATCCCGATAGGGTAAGGCAGGGTGATCCCGTTCGGGGAGATTTTCTTGCCAGAGCCACCCGCCCGCATAAGGCCCTTGAAAGGCCATATTGTGAAGGGTCATGACGGTAGCAATATCCTGCCAATTCGGGTTGAACCGTGCCATGTGGAGCAGAAAAGGCAGCAGACCGGTATGCCAGTCGTGGACATGCACGACATCAGGCCACCACGCTTCGCCGTTATCCAACGCGCCAGAGCCTAACTGCCAGATGAACGCAGAGGCCATCTGACTAAAATAAATAAAACGCGGCGTGTCCCATTCCCAATCGGTATAAATTTTTCCATCGTCTACAAAATAAGGCCAACTTTTCAAAAAATAAACCGGGATGCCTTCATGCAGTTTGTAATGGACATCCGCCGTCCCATATCCCTGATGACGGGGAACTTCATAACTGAGCTGATATTCAAGGTTATGAATCATGCTGTAATGAGGAACAACGACACGGGCATCAATCTGATGAGCGCGGAGAAATTTGGGCAAGCCGCCCACCACATCCCCTAACCCGCCAGTTTTAACAAATGGGGTCATTTCAGAAGCAACAAAAAGAACTTTCATGCCCAGTTTCCTGTATGATTTGGGTTCTTTTATAACATGAAACCGCTTTTTTTGAATGTCGGATGCGGCATTCATGCTAAAATCCTTGAGTAAATAAAAAATAATTTTGGAATAGTGCCTATGTTTAATAACCTCAGAAATCGGTTGCTCATTATATTAGTCCCACTGGCAGTCATCCCGATTTTTGCAGTTGGATGGATTAATTTACAACGTAGTTTCGATACCCAGAGGGCGCAATCGCTGCTACTGCAAAAAACGACTGCGCGGTTGGTGGCGAACGAAATTGAGCAGTTCATTCTGGCGCGTGAAGATGAACTCCAGCAGCTAGGCACAATTCGCGGACTTGGCACGATGATTCCCCAAGAACAGCAAGCCATTCTGGACAGCCTGATTGCTCATGAGCAGACCTATCGTGAAATTCATCTGGTCAATGCACAGGGGGAAGTCGTCGCCTATACCTCGCAAAGTGGGATTCAGGCGGCTAAACCAACCGAGAATTTTGCTATCTCCCAAGTTTTTGTTTTGCCTCTTGTCAATCAGCAGATTTATTATAGTGAGGTACGGGAGGATGAAGCCTCCGGCGAACCCTATATGCTGATTTCCCTGCCGATTTATGATTTGCAGACAGGAAATCTTGCCTATGTTCTCATCGCCAATTTCCGTTTTCGCCCCATCCTCGACCTCATCATGAATTTAGAATTGGAACAGGGGCAGACTGTTTTTGTGGTGGATGACGAAAATCAAATTGTTGCCCATCGGAATCCCTCAGTCGTGCTGCAAGGGGGCGTATTTGATGCCGAGATGGGCAAAGCGCGTTCGGATGAGAAAGTCATCTTGGCTACAGATCGGATTCAATTTGGCGAGCAAAAACTGACGATTGTGGCAGAAATTACCGAAGCGCAGGCACTCAAAGAAGCCCGCCAAGGCATTTACACGATTGTCGTTTCGATGGTACTGGCGTTTTTGATTGCATTGGCGCTGACGCTTTTCATGGTGCGCCAGATTGTGATTCCGATTGAGACCCTCTCCAAGACCGCGCAGGCGATTAGTAGCGGCGATTTGTCGTTGCAGGTACAGGTGAAAAATCGGGATGAAATTGGCGGGTTGGCGTTGGCTTTTAACCAGATGACCGCCCGCTTGCAATCCTCTATTTGTGATTTAGAGCAAAATATTCAACGCTTGCAAAGCGCTCAAGCCCAGAATGAGCAATTAATCCGTGAATTGCGGGATGCGCTCATTTTTAAAGACCAATTTTTAGCCACCATGAGTTATGAACTTCGCAGCCCGTTGAATGCGATTTCCGGCTACACGGGCATCATTTTGATGCAAAAAGGGCTGCCAGAGACGCTCCCACCAATGCTGCTACGAATTAAGGAAAATTCCCAGCGCCTGATTACGCTGGTCAATGAGGTGACGAATTTAGCCTACAAAGAAAATATTCAGTTGAGTGAACGGCCTGTCAAATTAGAAAAGCTGGTGCAAAAATGGCACGACAGCTATTTACCCCGAATCCGTGAGAAAAATCTCGATTTTATGCTGGTCTACGACTCCACCTTGCCCGCGATGATTCTAGGGGATGAGGAGCGCTTGACGCAGATTGTGTTGAGTTTGCTGGATAACGCTGCAAAATTTACCGAACAGGGCAGCATTGAACTTGCTGTGATGCGGGACGGGGATGAATGGTGGATTCGGGTCAAAGATACGGGTATCGGCATTTCTGAGATGATGTTACCTGTAATTTTTGATGAATTTCGCAAGGTGCATAATCGTTCGTATGGCGGGGCAGGGTTAGGGCTGTCGATTGCTCAAAAATTGACTGCGCTGATGGGGGGAATCATTTCCGTAGAAAGCCAAGAAAATTCGGGCAGCACCTTTACCGTGAAGCTGCCCCTGAAAGTGGTAACGCAGTAGGCGATTGAGGTGGTCTCATTCGTAAACGTAAACGACTTCACCACCTGCCAACCATTCAAACAACCACTTGGCATCGGTGACGGAGACATTGACGCAACCATGACTCTGGGGATAGCCAAAACTGTCATGCCAGTAGGTGCCATGCAAGCTAATCGCGCCATCAAAATATTGGGCGTAGGGAACTAAATCGAGCCAATAATAATCTTCTGCGCCCTCAAAGCCTGCCATCACACCGGATTCGACCCGATTACCGATATTGAATGTACCCACATTGGTTTCCCATTTTTCTTCTTTGAGGCCAGAAGAAACCAGTGTTGCCATGAGGGGTTTGTTATCCTCATAGGCCACGACATTTTGCTCAAACAGATTGACCCCAATCCAGCGTCCCTCAAATTCGGCGGGAGCTTTCGGGTAGACAATGCTCAGATTTTTCTGGTTTGTCCAGTGTCCCGGCCCGATTAAATGCCAGTTCCACCCGTTGACGTTGACGGTGGCATAGATATTGACCAGTTGATAGCGTGTATAGAGGCCGTTTTCTTTGTCGGCATAACCATTCGGCGATGTAACCGCTTCGACATCCCAAAGAATCCATGCAAACGGCAGCGCCATGGCATGAATCGTGACCCCCGAAAAGGGAGAGGGATTGCCTTTGGTGGCGTTTGCCATGCTCACCCATCTGCCTGCGCTGAGTTCCGCCCAGCCTTCGACAAAACTGATTGGCGCGAGGTAGGTATAGCCCACGGTCATATTTTCGATGACCGTGCCATTAGGGGCATTGTACACGGGGACTTCGGGAATGTTAAAACGGATAAATTGTACTTCACTGATGATGCCAAAATCGGTTCCTAGGGAGGTCACATCAGGAACAGGCAAAGAAGCCATGGCTGCATCACACATGGGACTGGTGAGTTTTTCCAGCGTAATATCTGCACAGGAGGGATGTCCCTGCCGCAGATTTTCGCTTTTCATCGGGGATGAAAAATCCGCCTGTACACTGGAGACTGTACCCAGCAACAGCAACCACCCCACCACTATCCATTTTCGCATTATCTATGCTCCTCTCTTGGCGAAAGTGTACCACAGGCAAACAGACTTCTCTTGTACGCTTTTCAAACGCTGACATCATGCGAAAGGCTATAAATTCGTTATAATAGCGTTGCTTGATGAAAAGGATTAAAGTGTGTGAGACGACTTGTTCTGAGTGTATTTTTGATTTTTGTGCTGGCAGCGTGTGGGGGGGAAAAACAAGAATCCGCCAAACCGCCTACCCCCGATTTGAATACCACCGAAGGACGGGGCGAAGTGGCCTTTGTGACTCATTGTGCAACGTGTCACGCCGTCAAAGGGGATCGAAAAATTGTCGGGCCGTCGCTGGCGGGGATTGCAACCCGCGCCACAACACGGGTGGAAGACCAGAGCGCCGAGGATTATATTTACACCTCGATTTTGAACCCGGATAAATACTTGGTGGAGGGGTTTGTCGAGGGGAGTATGCAGCAAAATTTTGCGGCGGTGCTGACGACGGAAACGGTAGATGATTTAATCGCTTACTTGATGACATTGAGATAAGAGATGGTCGGTTCTCAGTAAAAAATTTTGCCGTAATCGGGGCTAAGTACACCCGCATGAAACCGTAAGCTAAAATATCAAAATCCAAAGAAGGCAAGGTTCACATGCAGAAAAAGCGGATTTTGCCTTCCTACCCCAGTGTTTTAAGGCAGCACGCAAAGTCAAGCCCTCAAAATGCGCTAACGGATACTCAGCAGTGAAATTAAAAAACTGTGGAAAAACACTTGCAAGCCCACCAGCAAAAAAGTCGTACCCGGAATGACAATTCGCAGCGTTTCTTGGTAATTTAATGCGCCAAAATCATTCCGTCCCCAGACCAGCACCCCCACTCCGAACAGCAGGATCCCGATGAACGTCAGGATCACCCCCGCAATCAACCCGATTTCGAGCGAAAACTGCTCAATCCCATCTTCGAGCCAATCGCGTCGGGGCAGCAGTCCCGCCCGTGACGCATAGAGACGGGCAAAAACCGCTAAAAAGGCAAGCTGCACCCCTGCTACAAACACAGTGGAGGAAATTAACAGGGTATGGACATCAAATTCGACCCCGCCCACTTTGACCGGTGCGGGCAGCAAAATCAGTGATACCAGCAGCCCTACCGCCATCATCACCACGCCGGGATAAAAAAATAACCAGCGTGGGCTATAGAGCAGCAAAAAGCGTAGATGCCGCCAGCCATCCCGCCATGTGCGTAAATGGGGTGGGCGACTTCGCCCATCGGGATAGAGGATAATCGGAATTTCGGTACGGGTTAGTTTGGCAAGGGTGGCTTTGATAACCATTTCGCTGGCAAATTCCATGCCATCCGTTTTGAGGTTCAATGCAAGAATCGCCTCGCGGTCAAAGGCACGCAACCCACAGTGAAAATCGCTCAGTCCACAGCCAAAAAACAGATTGCCCAGAAAAGTTAAAATCGGATTACCAACATACTGATGCAAAAAAGGCATCGCGCCGGGTTTGATTTCGCCCTTCATGCGCGTTCCCATGACCACCTGTGTGCCTTCGCGTAATTTTTCCACGAAGGGCAGAAGATTGGAAAAATCGTAACTGTCGTCGGAATCGCCCATGATGATGTATTTGCCCTGTGCGGCTTCAAAGCCGTGTCGCAGCGCCGCCCCGTAACCACGTATCGGCACATCAACCACCCGTGCGCCTTCGCTGCGGGCAATATCCTGTGACCCATCGGTACTGCCATTGTCCGCCACGATAATTTCATACGCCAACCCCTGCGCCCCTTGGTGGGCTTTGCGTATACAGGTTGCAAGGGTTTCTGCCTCGTTCAAACAAGGCATCACAATCGAAACTTCCACTGCCATGTGATTCTCCCAAAACGCGGCAAGTGTAGCACAAATTTTGTAACTACCGTTTTTCAACTTTTGCCCCTATCATCTTCCAACGTGAAAATTCGGGTAAGTAATTTCGACTGGGGATTGTTGGCAGCGCTGTTGATTGCTCTGCCGATGGCTGCTCCATTTCTGAATGGCAAACTCCCCTACACCGCCGATGCGATGCTGCATTTACACCGCATGGTCAGCGCAGGGTTGAGTTTGAACAATGGTATTTATCCACGCTGGGCCCCGCACCTACACGCGGGATTCGGCTACCCCCTGCACAATTTTTATACCCCCCTGTGGCATATCATCGGGGGAGGGCTGTATATCACCTTTGATTTCGACGCGGTGGATTTGTGGCTGGCAGCACAGGCGGCGGGGGTTTTGTTGTGTGCGCCGGGAGCCTATTTGTTTGCCCGCCAATTGGTGTCCACCCCTGCGGCGCTGGTAGCAGCCACCGCCTATACATGGTCGCCGACCCGTTTTCGTGAAATCTGGGCGCAGGGGAATGTCTCACAATTACTTGGAATCGCGCTGATTGCATGGATTTTCTGGGGAATTGCCCGCCTTGCTAAACATCCTACCCCCGCCAGAACCGCCACCGCCGCGCTGCTGATTGCCGCATTGATCCTGACGCATCACCCCACCGCCTTTTATGTGCTGCCATTTGCGGGTTTATATACTGTTGTGGCGGGAGGATTGGCGGGAGAAAATAACCGTGACCGCTTGAAGCGAATTTCCATCTGCATTGCGGCCTATGGGCTTGGAATCATGGTTAGCACGATTTATTGGCTGCCCTCTCTGACCGAAGTGCAATATACCCAGTTAGATAATTCCATCAGCGCGGCGTTTGATGTGCGGAATCATTTTAAGGACTTGTCCGAAATTGTAGGCGGAACCCCGATGTTAGACCGCACCGCCTACAATCCCTACCGTCCGTTGAATATCGGCATGGTACAGGTCATTCTGGCAGCAGTCGGATTTTTAACCGCGCTGTGGCCTCGTAACCCATTAACGTTGTGGCAGCGTGGCACGGTGATTGTTTCCTCATTGGCGCTGGTCGGCTGTATTTTTTTAATGACCGACTCTTCGCTGTGGGTCTGGGAAAATGTTCCCTTTGCGGAACGGCTGTCTTTCCCATGGCGTTTGTTGGGGATGACCGCATTTCTGGTGATTCCCGGCGCAGCCCTCTGGCTTGAACTGCTCCCCCAAAAATGGAAAAATGGGTTGGCACTTAGCGCAATTGTCCTGATTGTGTTGTCCATGCTGCCTGCTGCCTATCCCATCGGGGGATACTTTCCGCCGTTTGCGGGTCGGGTCACAGCTGCCGATGCTCAACGATATGAGGAAATCGGGGTGTTGGGCATCACCGGAGAAAATGAATATCTGCCCAAGTGGACAGATTTTCAAAACCGTCCCGCAGCCCGTCCCGATTACGCACTGTATGAAAATCTGGATTGGTTTTTTCAGGTCTGGGAGGAGTCCATTCCCTCCGATGCAACCGTCAAGCAGCGCAAAACCTCCCCACACCGCACAGGCGAAACGTTTGATATTCAAGCCGAGTCGCCGTTTGCGCTGCAAATCCGCCAGATGTACTTTCCCGGTTGGCAGGCCACACTGGACGGTCAACGTATCGAAGTCAAACCGACAGGCAAACAGGGCTTGGCAACGGTAGAAATTCCCGCAGGTGAACACACCCTAGAAGTCTGGTATGGTGGAACGCGCAATCAAAAAATCAGTGGGTGGGTGACGCTGGCAGGGTTGCTGGTGTGCGCGGGGCTATACCTCTGGCGAATCGGAGGAATGCGCTCCCCTCTCCTTGCAGGGGAGGGGCAGGGGGTGGGGTTGCAGCGAAATCATTTTTCCTTCGTGGTGATTCTAATTGCGAGTGTTTTCCTCATTTTCAACCAAGCCTATGTCATCCCGCAAACCGAGTGGTTTCGCCCGCGAAATGCGCTCAACCAACCTCAAGGGATGGAAACTGCGCTGGGAACCCGTTTTTTTCAGCCAGAAATTGGCTATCGTTTGGAACTCATCGGTTACACCTTGCAACAAACCACTGTTCAAGAGGATTTAAATCTGCGGCTGTATTGGCGGGCGCTCCAACCGCTAGATGGCAACCCGCGCTTGAATGTCTCACTGACCAGCCGTGACCAGTCGCAAATTTACGGACAGCTTTCGACTTATAATCTGGGCTTTGCGGTGGAGCAGTGGCGGACTGACCAATATATTATTTATGATGTGCGCCTTGAAATAGACGAAAATACCTCCCCCACTATCGGTGTATTGCGACTCAAAATTTTTGATGACACCGCCATCTGGCAAACGGACTCGGAGACCGAAGAGGTCATCCTGCAAGAAATCCGTCTTACGGGCAATGGATGGGAAAAACTGCCCGACTCGGCAGAAAAAGTCGCCGTGAAATTTGGCGATTCATTGCTTTTAGCAGGCATGGAATCCACGCCGTTTGAAGATCGGGTCGAATTGACTCTTTATTGGGATGTCCTCGACACCCTCCCCGCCGATTACACCCTGTTTCTACATTTCCAGCAAAACGGTACCACCATTGCTCAAGCAGACCAACCACCACTAGGGATAAATTATCGGACAGGCGAATGGCGCAAAGGTGATAAACTGATTTCACGGTTGACTCTGCCCCGCCCTGCCGAAGCAGATAGCTTATTAATCGGGTTATACGAACCCACCCAGCGCCTTGCCATTACGGATGCCAATACCGAAACCCAAGAGGATGGCCTTATTTTGAAATTAGCGCGTTAAAAACGGTCTGAAATAGTGATTAAAATCGAAAGCAAGCGAAGGAGTGCAAAGTGAGCAAAACCATTGTTGTCCTACAGGGGGACGAAACCGGACAAGAATTACTGGTGGAAGCGCTGCGGGTGATTGAGCCATCGGTCATTCGCTGCGACTTGACCTTTGAAAATTACGACCTGTCCCTAGAAAAACGCCGTGCAACGAAAAATCAGGTGGTGTTTGATGCGGCTGAACGGATTAAACAAACCGGCTTGGGCATCAAAGCAGCAACGATTACACCCATTGGAGCAGAGGATGTAGGTAGTCCTAATGCCCTGCTGCGAGAAGCGATTGGCGGACAGGTCATTTTGCGAACCGGACGACGGATTCCGGGGGTACGGCCTTTAACAGCCGTCTATGCGCCGATTGCGGTGGTACGGATGGCGGTGGATGGGGAATACAATGCCAAAGAATGGCGTGAGGGCGAAGGGCTGGATGAAATGGCCTACAGTACCCGTCCGCTTTCCCGTCGGGTGTGCCGTGCCGTTGCCGAATTTACCTTCCGCTATGCCCGCCGCACCGGGGCAACCGTGTTTGGTGGCCCCAAATATACCGTCAGCCCCATTTACGAAGGCATGTTCAAGGAAGAACTGGATGCAGGCGCACAACGCTATCCTGATGTGCGTTACAACCCCCAATTGATTGATGCGACCTATGCCCTGCTGCTTGAAGCGACGGATACCCCGTTGGTCATTCCGATGCTTAACCGTGACGGGGATACCTTGAGCGACCTCGTGATCAAAATGTACGGCACAATCGCAGGCGCAGAATCGATCATTTTTGCACTGGATGACGATTTCAATGTCAGTGTTGCCCTGACCGAAGCGCCGCACGGTACAGCCCCCACGCTGATGGGCAAAAATATCGCCAACCCGATTGCCATGATTCTGGCGGGGGCCGCCCTCTTGCGCTATGCCCGTACCGAAGAAAGCAGCCGCGCCAGCCGTGCCATTTACGAATCGGTCATGGAGACGGTTTACGATGGAGTCAAAACCCCCGATTTAGGTGGGTCTGCCACGACCAGCGAATTTACCGATGAAGTCATTCGGCGTGTCAAAGCCAAGCTGGAAATCTGGGATGCGCTCGGCGATCAAGGCGCTTCACAATTCACAGGTTCTCCCTTTTAGTAGCCCATCAACAAGGGGTTTTTTGCCCCTTGTTTTTCCCCTAGATTAAAGTTTTATAACAACCTTAAAATATTGCATTTCCCCCGAAAAATAGGCCACTTTGGGCTGTCCAATTTTTGACAAAACCGAAATTTTGTTCTATAATTTGAGTATCAATCACAGTCGATAACACACGTCAAAAAACACACCAATTCGCCCGATTCCATCGTCCGCGCTGATAGTTTGTACAGTTCATAATCCAACTAAAGTAGGATGCAATGCAGCCTACAATGTGAGATGATTTCTTATAAGAGGGGAATGGATGGTAACAATGACCACAGTGAACCACAACCCGAAGCCATGCCCAGTCGAACTCACGGCGGCAGAACTCGTCCAGATTGATTCGCTGGTCAAACAAGGGCTATACCAGAGCCGCGAAGATTATCTCCAACAAGCGCGGGATAAATCGGCAGCCCATGACCATGCACCCGCCGAGTGGGGCGGTGCGCCTGTTTACCTGTCTCTGCGGATGCACTAAAATCCCCTGACTTTAAAACCTGACACATCAATCCGCGTGGTAGGAGTAGCCTGCCACGCTTTTTTTTCGCTACAATTTTTCCAGACAAGTGAAGAGGATACCCCTTGAAACCAATAGAACGTTTTTTTGAAACCCTCATGTGGAACAGCCGCTTAATTATTCTTTTGCCCGTCTTGATGAGTTTGCTACTGGCGCTGGGTCTGTTCCTCACCACAACCATTGATGCTTTGAGTCTGACCACCAACATGGTAAGCTACGCCGACCCGGAGTTAAGCGAACAAGAACGCAAAGACGAACGCCTCAAAATTGTGTCAGAAGTAGTGGCGATTGTGGACGGCTATTTGCTGGCGGCCATCATGCTTATTTTTTCGTTGGGGTTGTATGAATTGTTCGTCAACAAGATTGATTTTGCGGAAGGGTCAGAATTTGCGGAACGGTTGCTGCTTATCCGCAGTTTGGACGACCTCAAAGACCGCCTCGCCAATGTGATTTTACTGATTTTGATTGTCAAGTTTTTTCAATTGGCGCTCAGCACAAAATACAAAGATGTGCTGGACTTGCTGTATCTTGCCATCAGCGTCATTTTGATAGCAGGCGCATTGTACCTGAGTGGGCGGGCGCGTCCGGCCTACAAATATCTGGGCAAAGCGGCAAAATCCGAAGAATAAAAATTTCTGTGGAGGGCGGGGACAATTCCCGCCCTCAGACAAGCATCGGAAAAAGGGCTATTTGTTGTTTTTTTCCATCATTTTGCGGGCTTCTTCGCCGATTTTGCCGTCTTTCAAATCGAACAAAATCTCACGGAGCTTTTTGACCCCGCCCAACCCCTGAAATGAAATTTCCGCGCTGTCTGACCCGGCGGATTGAATCCGAATATCGCCGTAGCCCAGAATCGCACCCATCGGAGGGGTGTTAATCGAAATATCGGTTACATTTTCCATGCTGATGGCGGTTTCTGTGCCACCCAACAGATTGCCTTTGCGCTGCATCACCCGATGAGTCGTCACGGTAATCTGATTTTTGCGCCACAACAACAGCCAGTACAACCCCACTGTGATGAGGGTGCGCCACCAGAATCCGCCCGTAAAGGTACTGCGTCGCCAACGTCCGATGAGCTTTTCTTCACCTGTATATTCACCCATGATTTGCTCCTGAATTTTTGCCTATGATAGCATACTACGCGAATTTGCCCGCAGCGTTGTGCGCGGCACGGGTGGTTTCTGGCAGACGATATTTGGTGGTACACTGCATGATTAAATCCACTGCCGTTTCGAGCGTTGCCAGATGCCCCACCGAAATATAGACGGGTTTCACATTCGTTTTGGTTCGCAGCACCACCCCGACCACTTCGTTTTTATAAGTCACCGGAGCAGCCGCCCCTTTTTCGATGGCAGGTTCGTTATACGTCCCGACCAGATGGGTTTTGCCACAGCCAATCGTCGGTTTTTGCAGCCATAATCCGATATGGCTGGCGATTCCCAAACGGCGCGGGTGCATAATCCCCATGCCATCAAAAATATAGACATCCGGCAACTGCTGTAATTTCTGATGCGCTTCCAGAATAACCGCCCCTTCGCGGAAACTCAACAAGCCGGGAATATACGGAAAAGGGGTAGGGATTTGGGCGGTGGCAACTTCCACGATGCTTAATTCAGGAAATTTCAGCACGACAATCGCCGCATGACTGATTTCATTTTTAACGCTGACATCCACCCCCGCCACAAAACGCACAGAGGCTATATCAATGGGAGTATGCGTATCGACCTGTTGGGCAAGCTGCTTTTGTAAAGCAATCGCTTGGTCTGGTTGCAAATTCCACGCATGAAGCATGAGTTTATCCTTCATCAAACGTAACTTTAATTATCGCTGTCCCTTCGATATACTAGCAAATAGCTATTCAAGTCCAAAGGAAAGTCTCATGAACAATGGCAAACATGCCCGCGATGTGGTCATTTTAAGCACCGCACGCACCCCACAGGGGAAATTCTTGGGCGGATTGGAATCGCTTTCTGCCGTTGCGTTAGGGCAGGTGGCGGTCAAAGGCGCAGTAGAACGCGCAGGCATCAATCCGCAGGATGTGAACGAACTCATTTTAGGCAATGTTGTGCAAGCCGGAGTCGGACAATCTCCTGCCCGTCAGGTCTGGGTCGGCGCGGAATATCCCTCCCAAGTGGGCGGTGTAACGATTAACAAAGTCTGCGGCAGCGGACTCAAAGCCACAATGCTGGCAGCCAACGCTATCAAAGCAAACGACGGCGATTTGTTCGTTACCGGGGGCATGGAAAGCATGTCCAACGCGCCCTATCTGGACATGGAACGGCGCAAAGGCACAAAATACGGTCATTCCCAACTGATTGACGCGCTGCAAAATGACGGCCTGTGGTGTGCCTTGTGCGATTGGTCGATGGGCGAAGCCGCCGAATTTATTGCTGACCAGATGGAAGTCACCCGCGAAGAAATGGATGAATTTGCCTACCGCAGCCACGCGAAAGCCAACCAAGCCACCACCGAAGGAATTTTTGACAGCGAAATCATCCCGGTTGAAATCAAGGGCAAACGCGGCGAGAGCATTGTCGTTAAACACGATGAAGCCATCCGCCCCGATACCAGCGTTGAAGGGTTGGCAAAACTCCGTCCCGCCTTCCGCAAAGAGGGGCGAGTCACCGCAGGCAACGCGCCGGGCATGAATGATGGGGCTGCCGCCTTGGTGGTCAGCAGCCGCGAATATGCCGAACAACATGGACACGCCCCGGTTGCCCGAATTGTTGCCTATGGACAAGCGGCGGTTGACCCCGCATGGCTGTTTTATGCACCCGTCAAAGCGATTCCGGTGGTGCTGGAAAAAGCAGGCTGGACAATGGATGAGGTAGACTTGTTTGAAATTAACGAGGCTTTTGCCGCACAGGTGCTGGCCGATGTCGAAGGACTCAAACGGGATGGTTATACGCTCCCGATGGAAAAACTTAACCTTTATGGCGGGGCAATCGCGCTGGGACATCCCATCGGGGCAAGCGGCGCACGGGTCGTTGTCACCCTCATCAACGCCTTGCAGCGCAACAACCTCAAACGCGGGATAGCAGCCCTGTGTTTGGGCGGGTCAGAAGCCGTTGCCATGGCAATAGAATTGGAATAATCCCTATGAAACGTATCCTTGCACTTCTTGCTGGCTTAGGCTTTCTTGGGGCACTCACCTACGCCCAAGATAATCCTATCCAGATTTTCACCAGCAGCATCAACCCGGAAACCGGGGCCGTCTCTTTCGTCTGGGTAGATGTGAACAGTGGTAGACAAACGCCTGTTGCCAGCTTTGCGACGGGGAGCGATTGCCCACCGCAAAAGTTAGGGGATACGTTTTTTTATGAACCGCAAAATCTGGCGGGAGAAAATTTCATCTATCAGGTTGACCTGACCAGCGGCAATATCACCCCTTTTATGCCCGCCCAAGAGCAAAATTTACACTGCCCGGTCATCACGCCCGATGGCACACAAATGGCATGGCTGCAATATGGCGAAGCGGCGACCAGTCTCATTTTTACCACCGCCACAGGCGCGAATCAGGTCGTTGTAGCGACCCACCCCACCATCTATGATGCGCTCTGGTCGCCGGATAGTGAAATCCTCATTTTTACAGCAATTGATGAGGATGAAACTTTCCGTCCTCTGTATGCCTACCAAACACAGGAAACCGGTTTCTGGGCAAGGGATGCCGGATTGGTAGTGGATTATATGTGGACACCGGACAGCCAAACCTTACTTGTGGCCTATTATACGCAGGATGAAGCGGTGATTGGCACGCTTTCCCGTGAATGTGTTGTCAACGGCGGTTGTAACCCGACCCCTCTTTCCGCCTTTCCGCCCGAAGCCGGACTCATTCTGGAAGATGCTTTTTCGCCAGATGGCACACAATTTCTGGTCATTGAAGAAACCAACGACGGCATGGGCGCGTTTCAATCTGAAATTTATGTAGCGAATCTTGTGGATGGCAGCACCCGCCGCCTGGTGGATATGGACGGGTTGCTCAAAATTAGCGCGGCATGGCATGGGGAGACGATTTATTTCATCGGGTCAGTTTTTGACGTGAACACTTTTACCCTAGCGGACAGCGCCATTTACAGTATTGCACCCGATGGCAGTAATTTGAGTGTGGCCTACCAAGCCGATGACTATTTGCCCGCCCAGATTTTCTGGGTAGCGCAGCCCTAAACTTTGCGCTATTGTTTGCCAAGTCGTTGAAAGGGAAACAAAAACCGATGAAACGTGCTTTTTTGATGGCTTTTTTGCTCATTTTCACGCTGGCAGCCTGTGACAATTCGGATGAAGGCACCAGCGCGGAACCCACGGCTGAAAATACCGTGACCAGCGTAACTGCCACACCGACTTCTTCTGAACCGACCAGCACGCCCGTTCGTGCTTCAACCCTGCCTCCCGCCGCTACTCTTGTGGTCGCAGGTGCAACCGTCGCTCCGACGCGCACTTCCCCCCCTTCGATTACGCCGCGTCCTTCTGCCACCTCCAATTTGATGATTCCCGTGACCCCACCCAGCGAAACCCCGGAACCCACCGCTACCGAAGTCATTCCTGAAACCGAAAACCCGCTCGTTATCATCGCCTACGATGACTACGAAATTCGGTTAAATTTAGAAGCCGTTATTTCCGACGGGGATGCCTTTGTGCCGGAATCGTGGCAGGTGATTTTTGAAGAAGAGGTGGCGGTTCTCAATTTCCAGACGGTTAATGCCAGCACAGGCGACACCCAAGATTTACAAGCCGACCTGCTGTTCACCAGTCAGGAAGGGCGAATTGTGGTTGAACTCATCAATGTACATTACGCCAACGAACCCACCCGCACCTATGGCAATGCTGTTTTAACCGGAATGCGGAGCGCCATGCAGGATGCCCTAGACAACACCTTGATTGCCGCCGTGGGCGATGAATTTGGTGTGGTTTTTAGCGTGGTGGATTTTACACCGGACGAGAATGGATTTGTGGTTGAAATTGTTGTTCAAGAATAAATTCGCGGCGGTGATGCTGCTGATTCTCCTGTTGGCGGCCTGCCAGCAGGAGGACTCCCCCCTCCCCACCACCGCGCCACGTATTCCGACCATCACCCCCACCCCGTCGGCAACCCCTTCACCGAGTTATACGCCGTTTCCGGGAACCATTCCGCCAACAGCCGAGCGTAATTTGCCTTCATGGACACCCTCCCCCAGCCAGACCCTGCGCCCTTCCAATACACCTTTTCCGACCAGTACGATAACACCCAGCGCGACTCCGACTCAGAACCGCAGCAGCGCGGACGTACTGACCGATGGCACCATCCATTTTATGTGGTTAGAAGCGGACATCAACACCGCTTTAGCCGATGCAGAATTCACCACCACCCTTGAAATAGAACCGGATGGTTTGATTGTTCATATAAACATCCTTAATCCATTTTTAGCGGAAATCAGCCAGATTCGCGCCGTTGTGCAACCGCAAGTGACAGAAGGGGAAGTGCAGCTCACCTTGCGCGATTTCACCAGCGAAGGGCCAACTGTCACCCGCCCGCAGGTGCAGGAACACCTTGCCACAGTGGAAGATTTTCTCAAAAGCCATCTCCCCACCGCCCTGAACACGATTCGCCCACAAGCAGGCGAAATCCGTGTTTCCGATTTAACCTTGATACCCGATTTCCTTGTGTTAGAGATAACCCTACCATGACAGAAGCCTTTGAAATTCCGCAAGAAAGCCGCTGGATGCGTCCCCTCAGTTTGATGGTGATGCACCTTGTCAGCAACTACAAACTTATCGGAACAGAAAATATTCCTGAACCGCCCTTTATTGTGACCGCCAACCATACCAGTCATTTTGATGGGGTTATGGGTGGGACAATCACCCAAATGGATATTCCCGGCTTTGCTGCTAAAAAATATCAAGGCAAGGTCATCGGTTGGCTGCTGCAAACTTTTGCCGCGCCTGTCTGGATTGAACAAGCCTCCCCGGATCGCCAAGCGGTCAAACAAGCCCTGTATATCTTAAAATCTGGCAGTCCTTTTGCCATCGCGCCGGAAGGTCACCGCAGCAAGGATGGCAAACTGCGCGAAGCGTTTGAAGGCGTGGCTTTTCTGGTAGACAAAGCCAAAGTTCCCATTTTGCCAATGGCGATTAGCGGCGCACAGCACATCCTCAAAAAACCGCGTCCGCGTGTTGAGGTTCGGCTAGGCAGAGCTTACCGCCTGCCGGACACCACCCGCGCCAGCAAAGAACAGCTCAAAGAATTTACTGACCGCATCATGTGTGCATTAGCGGCGCTGCTGCCCGAAGAACAACATGGTTTTTACACCGGACATCCGTATATTGAGGAGATGGCAAAACTTGTCCGTTAATTTTGAGGCTTTACTGGAATCATCGGCAGAATGGCAGGCGATTCATCAAGGCGCACACAACACTGTCTATCGCAGCCAACACTATGCCATCAAAAAATATGCCGAACGTACCAGTGCGGAACGTGAATTTGCGGTGTTGCAGGGCTTGCGCGATTTTGGCATTAATCTTGGGCCTGAAGCGCTGTTCCTTGCCCCTGACCAACCCATCGTCATCATGAACTGGTTGCAAGGTGACACCCTCCGTGAAACACCCGCCCTCCACGATGAAACGCTCTGGCATCGGTTGATGGCAGCGATGGGCGCAAGCGGCGAAATGCCCTATGGCCCTTATCAGAAACAGATCCCATCACAGGGCAAGGGTTTTTTCCAACCTGCCGACATGCTCGCCGCGCTGGACTCCCTGCTACAAAATCTGGGGGAAAACCATCCCGATTATGAACGACTGACACTGTTGGTGGCGCGGGTTCACCAGCAAACCGCCCCGCAGTGGGACATGCCCGCCAAAATTGGATTGTGTCGCCGTGACCATGACCTGCATAATTTTCTCTGGGACGGGCATCATCTGTTGGCGCTGGATTGGGAAAATGCGGATTGGGGCGATATGGCCTCTGATGTGGGTCTGTGGAGCGCCCATCCCGCTTATGAAACAATACCTTCGTCGCATTGGGTCTGGCTGCGCTGGGAATTTTCCCGCCTGACGCATGATGCCACTTTCACCACCCGTTCCACCCTCTATGCACGGTTGGCGCAGGTCTGGTGGGCGCTCCATTTATCGGCAGACAGCACCCAAACCGCCCTCAGAGACAGATACCTGCAACGCGCCCAGAAAATTTTTGTGACCTAACGGGCTAACCCACTTTTTCCCAACGCTGGTTTTAGGCAATGCGCCACGCGGGTTAAAATGACGGTTTTGCAAAGCCTAGATGAAGGGTTGTTGATGAAACTCAGGGGACTCGTCCTTTTAAACACATTTTTTTTGCTGGTTTTTCCTGCCCTTAGCACCGCACAAAACCAAGAAACCATCGCGCTGGCCTATGTGATGAACGATTCAATCTGGCTGGCGGACAGCGAAGGCACGCCCATTTACAACACCGGGCCACAACTGCAACCCAATCAAGGGGCGGTGCTGTTCTGGTCGCCGGATGGCAATTTGCTCTACACGGCGACCCGCGAAGGCTTGTTTGTCACCAGCGCGGACGGCGGGGCAGCCAATCGTTTACCCGGTGAATTTGGTTTGACCGTCACCATCGCCCGCCAGAACGGGATTATCTACAACTTGGATGTCGAGAATCCGCAGGACATCGCCGAAAATATTGTGGGGTTTCCCCTGCGCGAAACCAACATTAACAATATGGAAGGTGGGCGCGGACGTATGATGGCAACCATCGGAGAGTATCAAACCGGAACCAGTGATGTGTATGTCAGCCATGCCGCCGCCAAATATATTCGGGATGGCGGTTTACCAGGCAGTGGTCGCCCGCATTTGTGGACAACCTATGGCAGTTCGTTGTTTTATAGCTGCTGTTTCCCCAATCCCGGTTTAGGGGTTTTGGATGTCAACACGGGCGAGAATTCCATTTATGATGCCAACTTCATGCCCGGCCCTGCGGCGGTGAATGGCACGGTCTCACGGCTGGTTGGCCCCACCACCGACGGCCTGATTCGGGTGATTGACCTGATTAGTGCAGGCACACGCGATTATGTGTTTGACATCCCCAACTACAGCACCTACGACATTGAGCGCATGGTCTGGGGAAATGACGACAGCGCCGTGTATTTCGTCACACGCGGGTTGCCCGCCGAACCGCTTGAACTACTGCCTACTGTCACCTATCCCGCCGATACCCGCAGTTCCTACGGGCAGCTCTGGCGCTTGAATCTCATCACCGGGCGGATAGATGAAATTGCCGCTTTTGGGGATATTTTCGGGGTGTCCTCGATTGCCGCGACCCGTAATGCGATTTTTGTGGTGGTGGTGGAACACAACCAGGCGCTGGTGCAGGCGTTGAATACCGGTCAGCTACCCGCCAGTATTGACCCCAACGACCCCGCCCTGAACAATTATATTCCACGCAGTGTTTTGTGGCGGGTTGACCGTGAAACAGGCCAGATGCTGGCTATCGGGGAAAATATCTGGGGGATTGTGCCGCGCCCCGGTTAGGCGACAAGGGTGGATGGATAGCCCACCCCTGTCACCGTTTCAAAAAATGACCGAGACCGACTTATTTGTCCGATTGCACGACAAAGACATTGCCGCTGTTATCTTTAAACACCGCTTCGACCACGCCGTAGGGACGATCTGCGGGCGGCATGATAAATTCCACCCCTTTGGCTTTCAACTGTTCGTAGGTTTTGTAACAGTCATCTGTTTTCCACACCCCCCCACGCAATTTGCCTTCCTCAACCAAGCGGGTCATCACCTGAACATCTTCCTCCGTCAACTGACCGCCAGCTTTGAGGGCGAGCAGGCCAAATTGGAGTTCGGGCTGTTCTTTCAGACCCACGCTTAACCAGCGAAAATCGCCATTGGTGACATCGGCACGAATTTCAAAACCGAGTTTTTCGGTGAAAAAACGGAGGGCTTCATTCTGGTCTTTGACGTAAAGATCAATAGCGGTGAGTTGTTTCAACATGCGTATCTCCTAACAGTGAATGATGCTTTAAGCATAAAACGTTTGTGCTACGCTTGCTTCTTCAAAATTGCGCGTTTTAGGGCTTCTTAAGTCTCAAGGCTGACACCGTGCATCAAACATACACATAAGGGAATATAGGCATTTCGGGCAGGTTTGGTGGCATTTTTGCGGTAGTCGCTGGGCGATAACCCGGTGGCTTTACGAAAACGGGTACTGAACGAGCCAAGACTTTCAAATCCGACTTCCAGACAAATATCCGTAATGGAAAGGTCGCTAGAATGGAGCAGTTCTTTGGCACGGTCAATCCGCCGTTGAATAAGATATTGGTGGGGGGTTTGCTTATAAGCACGGTAAAACAAGCGAATGAAATGATAGGGGGAAAGTGCGACTTCACGGCTCACCCCATGAATGGTAATCGCGCTGGTGTAATTGGCATCCAGATATGCCCGTGCTATCCGAAGTTGTTCATGCTGCCTGATAGATGTCATCCAGTTATCCCGCACAACTTTTAGAACACTTGTGCGCGAATTATAGCATAGAGTAACCTTCGAAAATATTTGTAAAAACACGGACGGGATATTCATAAATTAAAGCACTGGCCTTTAGGTCAGTGAACACCGCGCTCAAGCACGGCGTTAAAATGAATTTACGAATAGATTCTAAATGCTTCATCCGGTAAATTCTTGCGGAGGGTAGGTGACAGACGGAGTACCGTCTTTAGCACCTACCCCTACGAAATCTCATCCGACAAGTAGGGGCAGGTTCTTAGAATATGAAATATCCGTAACCTGTCCTTACAGAAAATTTTGTCCGTACTTAGTTACCGGATGAAGCACTCAATAGAAAAGGGCGGAAAGTGTTGGTTTCTTCCCGCCCTGTAAAGATTTTCTAATTTAGGCAGCTGCCCGCAGACGACGCGCAGCCAACACCACACCGACCAGCACCATGCCAATCAGCCCCAGAATAAGCAGGTCAGCGCCGGTGACTTCATCACTGTCACCGCTAAATAAGCCCGTATTGTCCAATTGGGCAGGTGACGGCGGGATAGTGACACCTTGGGTCAAGGCAAACTGTGCCGTTGCCGTCTGGTCAAATGGACTCAGGGGTGTATTGGTCGGAATCAGTGAGTCCGGTGTGGGACTTGCAATGACTCCGCCACCGGGTTCAGGCGTGGGGGAAGCCAACGCACCCGGAATCAGCACCTGAATGGGCGGGCCGCCTGTACTGGGTTCAATCGTAATCAACTGCGCTTCGGTGGTAACATTAACATTTATGAGGGTGGTATCGGCAATTTTAATCCAGTATTGACCGGGTGGCAGACCGGTAATGACCAACTGCCCCTGTTCATTGGTGGTGATTTGACCCTTGACCTCATCGCCTTGACCGCCTTCTTGGGCAATTTGATTCGCACCGTCAGGGTCATCAATCGAACGGCCTACCGGAGCCACATAGGGAACAGCGCTGTAGCTGTCGCCAAAACCGGAGGCTTCCGGCGTGGGCGAAGGCGGTGAACCGGGCGAGGTTTGTGTCACCGTGGTTGGAATCTGGGCAGGTGCTTGCGTTGCAGTAGGTGTTGTACCCGTTTGTCCACCCGTTGTACCAGTGCTGCCTCCAGATGCGGCGGCGGTGGAAGTCTGGAAAATCGGATTCAAGCCGCCTGTGCCTGTGCCTGCACCCCCTGCGGCGGCAGTGGAGGTCTGGAAAATCGGATTCAAGGGCGGAACGCTGGTTGCACCCCCTGCCCCACCAGTCGCCGTTGTCGCTGTCGGGGTTGTGCCAGACGGAACAGAAGTCGGATTGGTCGGGGTTGTACCACCGCCACTTTGCGTGCCGGGTGTTTGTTCGGCGGGCAAACAGAGGGGGGTTGTCCCTGCGGCGGGGTCAAACTGTCCATCGCCATCGTCAAGGAACACACACACCAAGACATTCGCCACGGGTGCATTGCCCGCATCGGGATCAATAAGCTGTAGCGCGATGGTTCCCGGTGTGGGGGAGGCCGCTTCAGCCGTCAGCGTTTGCGCCACCACCACGGCGGTAAAAGTCGCGTTAATATCCTGCTGAACTTTGGTCTGTTCAATAGCAGTCCCAACAGCTTGCTGGGTGGCAGTGACACGCTGAATGGCCTCGGCGGTTTCGGTGGCAGCAAGGATTTGTTCGGCGGTGGCTGTTGCATTGCCCTGTACCACCACTGCCGTCTGAGAACCTGCCACTTCAGTTTCAACCCGCTGATTGTTGAGGGTAATGGCGGTGGCGGTCAAGGCACTGGCAGAAACCGAGCCATCATCGCGGAGCAGCAAAAAGCCAATTAGCCCCATCAAGCCCAAAAAGGCGACTCCAAGCACCCCGCCTGCAATGATGAAGGTTCGGCTGATGCCGCCTTCTTCTTCGACTTCGGGCAAATCGCCAAAATCATCTTCCGGGAAGCTGGGCTGGTCAAAATCGTCTAAATTGCCTAAATCATTGCCCTTAAATAACTCATTATCACTGTCGTCATCATCCCAGAAATTCTCAAAGTTTTGCTGATTTGACACACAATCCTCCCAGCTTTATTTAAACGCCAATGTTATCAAGGTTTGCAAGCGGGACAACCACCCGTTCGCCTGTTTGAAGTTTTACCTGAGCGCACAATACGCGCAGTCCATTTTCTAATTTCATAGGGAGTTCCGGTAAACCGGTAATTTCTCCCAATTTTCCAAAATGCGGCGCACGCCGCACATGAACCAGCATCCCGACTTCAAGCGGGGCCGCTACCTGCGGACTTTGTTTGTCCTGCCGTGCCATCCCCACCGGAATGATAATTTCCGGGCGGGTATTTTGCCGCGAATCAGGCAAGGTTGCATCAAAGATGGCTTGATTGCCTCGTTTTTCTAACAACCGTTCAAACAACCGCATGGTCGGCGGCATTGCCCCAAAACCTTCTGTCAGTATAACGGGAACTTTAAGCCGCATTGCAGATTTTCGCAAGTTTACGGATGCACTTGGTGCAACGATTCCCGCCAGTTCTTGATTTTCAATAACCAGCAAATCGATTTCCTTGAGGGGACGCATCACAATGATGACTTTGCCACGATACGGAGAAAGGGTGAGATCATCATTCAACAAATCTGCCAGTTCTTTTTTGTCTTTGCTGCTGCTGAACTGCGTACCGGGTTCAAATTCGTACCCCGCAATTGCCGTTCTTCCGTTGCCCCATGCACATTGTAGGAGCGTTCCCTGAGCTTCAATCGTGACACCGCGCCGCGCTTCTACCGCCGTGATAATCCCACGAAAACTGGCATGAACTTCAATGACTTCGGGGTTGACCTGCAAAATGACCCGCCCCTGCTCAATCAGCAAAATACGTCCATTGTCAGGGGCAAGCAAACTACGCCGATAGCCCCGCAGATTGACCAACGGTGTGCCAGCTTCGACTTCCTGACCGACTTCCACCGCCAGCACTTTTTTAATTTTTTCCTCGTTCTCCGGGTCAATTTTAAGCGGGGCAGCAATGTCCACAATCCGATAGTCGGAGGGGCGCGTGCCAGAAACCACCAGTTGATTCGGCACCACCGATGCGCCCTGCTCCACCAACACCGTCCCAACCATTCCGGCGGGTAAGGTATGTTTGCGAATGATGCGCGTATCTTCTAATAAAATGCGCTGTGTCGGATAAAAGATCATCGCAACCCCAACTCCCTTGCCAAATCATCCACGCCTTCAGGTTCTTCTTCTGCTTGGGCTAACAGTTCGCGCACTTCTGATGACAAAGGCATGTCACTCAGCCGTTGATAATCCGGGAAAATATCTTCCGCAACCGTCGCTTCCATAACAGCAGCTAAATTGGGCATCTCAGTGGGAATGGATTCAAGGGCATCCAGATCGAGCGCCAAACCGGTAGCGATAGTAAACCATTCCGCCAGCGTTTGTTTGCGGCGACGACCCGAAGGCAAGCGGATAGGCCGTCCGCGCAGGTCAAAGACCAGACCCGCCGTGCCAGCTTTGATGCGTTCGCGCACCCGTCGTTTGCCATGGAGGGACATGCCCCCCGGCAGACGAATATCCACTTCCACCCATTTGCCCGGCATGACATGCGGAATCCACAAATCACCCATGCCAAGCTGTTTTTTAATCGGCGTTTCACCATCTACCGAAAGGCGAATTTTGACTTTGGCACGCGGACGGCGAATCCGTCCTAGCGGGGCGTAGACACGACCTAAATTGATAAAGCCACCATTTTCGACCACCTGCACCACCGCAAGCGGGTTGGAATAGCCAATCACCCCCAAAGCCGAAGCCAAGCCATAGGGATCCAGCAAAATATCAAACATGCCTTCGGGTTGCAGCGCATCCAAAATGAGCATGGCGGTCAGGCTGGGCGGAAGATTGGCGGTAAAAACAGCCCCACCGACAATAACAGGCGAAAATTGGGTCACGCTGGCGCGGTGATTTTTCCATTCGGCTTGGGCATCCGCAAGCAGCACACGAACAATTTCCCGCGCTACCGCCTGTTCAATCAACAAATCTTGGAAAGTTTGCGGGATGCTGAGGGGCGAAAGTGCCTTGTTATGAATCCATTCTTCGTACATATCTAGGGTAAAGGTGAAAGGCAGCCAGCGCTCCACATCACGCCAATCAATCAATTCTTGGACAGCCAGAACACTGTGACCGATGCCTAAGGTGCTGCGAATATCGGCGGTGACAACCCCGCCCTTGCTTGCCAGCAGCGAACTGGTACCGCTACCCACGTCAAGATACAACACCCCGCGGGTTTCATTCAAACTGTCAAAATAGCGCACCACATTGACCGCACTCTGGGCAGTGGGAACAATGCCAAATTTGCTAAAGGGAGAAAGCTGGTTAAAGCCCCCGGCCTGTTTTTTAATAAAATCGTCAAAGACCCGCCCGAGCATAAATTTGGCAGAATTGAGCGATTCCTCGGTGAGTTCAGGCCGAATATTGTCTGCCACAAACAAGGGACATTCATCACTGAGGCGACGTTTGACCCACCCGCGCAGGGTTTCGTTCCCTGCATAAAGAACAATAGGTCGCCTGCCCTGTGGCAGCAGCTTAACGGCTAATTCGACCAAGCGCACCAGATTCCGCACCGATTCTTCGTTGCCAAAATTGGTTCCACCCGCGATAAAAATTAAATCGGGCTGCTGGCGCAAAATTCGATTGATGCGTTCTTCTTCCGATGCACCATCGACCAAGCTGAGCGTTTCAATCACATCAATATAGGTTCCGGTCAGGGCGCGGTTGGCACTCACCAAACTGACATCGTTCATCAGCCCCACCAGCACCGCCCGCAAAGGCCGTCCCGCGCTGCTGGCTGTGAGGATGAGGTCATCCAGAAAACTTCCTTCTGCCCCACCAATGAATTCCCGTCCGGTCAACTGCTGGAGTTGGTCGATATTGCGCTCCAAGCCCTGCGTTGCATCTTCCAAGGGCGGGGCAATTGTGCTGCGGGTCATCGTCCCAGAAATAAAACGATACTGCCCCTCCACCACATCAATCAGCAGGGTGCGGGTATGTGCGATGCCAAAATCGGCGTAAAGGAAAGAGTCCATATAAATTACCCGATTTGTTCCAGTAAAAAGGTCAATTGTTGGCGAATGACTTCATCAAACACGGTTAAACTCGTCACCATCGCGCTGGCGTAAATTGCGCCAAACGTGACCGCGATGATCAGCTGCCCAAAGCCAGCTAAAACCCGCATGGGAAGCGTGCGGCTCACCACCCCATCGGTACGGCGTTTGCCCAGATATTGAAAATAAATGAGCGTGCCAATTGTACCGAGAGTCATCAGAATACTAAAAATATTGGCGGCGAGATTGTCGTCATCTTCAAAAACACGACCCGCATCACGGGTAAGGGGGATGATTGTACCGCTTATTGCCCCGACCAATGCTACCGCCGCCCCAATACCTACAATGAACGCAACCCCGATGTTGCTCCAGCGTTTGAGCGTCGTAAAACGGGGAGAATATTTGACCAACAGGGTAAAAGCCAGCAGGAATGGCACAGCCCCAATTGAGCGAAAAGCCACGCCACTGTCACTATCCAACAGCGTTAAATTCACCCAAGGAATGACCACACTTTCAAAGGCAACCACGGCTACAAACCCCGCCGTTGTGCCAACCAAAATATGCACCGCCAGCCGATACAGGGGGTTATCCCCCAGCAAATAGCTGAATATCATGAGAGTCAGTGCCAGCGAGACAAACCCGCCAAGCGTTTCGAGTGTATCCGCGCTCATGCCCGCCATGTCCTTGCAAAACGAATAAAATTAAACAGGGTTCCGCCCAGAATAATCAGGGTCGCCACAAACAGTCCCAGTGCCAAACTGTGCCAGCGTGAAAGCGCCGGGTCGGGCAGGGTATCGGAGTCTAAAGTGTCTTTGCGGCCTGCGTTACGAACGGTGTCATAGGTAAGTGTACCTTCTATCCCTACGACCATCCCTTGATAGGCATTGGCAGACACATAGGGACGGGTCATCGGCGCGGCGGCGGCGGTTACCAGCGCAAATTTTGGCAGGGTGCTGTCTGTAAACTGCTCCGCCCATGTGCGCGTGTCTTCATCCCGTTCGCCAATGACCAGTAAAAAGGCAAAATCTTCGGCTTCGGGCAAACCCACTTCCAAGCCTGTTTCATCCCCCTGAATATCTTGGGAGAAAATCGTCGTGGCAAACTGCTCGGAATGGCTTAATTGGCGCACACCGACGCTGCCACCGGATAGCAGACGCAAAATCAGATAATCTTGCCCGTAGGCCAGTTCACGCCCTAGCGCTTCTTCAAAAGCAGCATCTTGAGACAAAGTTCTGAAAACCTGTTCTGCATGGAGCAGTCCGAGTGGATGGGTGCTAATGACCACCGGGCGGCCTCCATTGGCAATCACATCGCGCAAAACAGCTTCCGCAAGTGGGTCAAGTTCACCCGCCGATGTTGGACTATATTCAAATGCAACCAGCACGGGCAAGGGCTGACGCGCTGCCCCTAAATCGTCAATCGCAAGGGCAAGCGGTTGAGCATCTTCGTCCAATGCAGTCGCGGGGTCGGCAGCCAAGTGCAGTGCATCCGTCAAAAAAGGCGCAAAAATAATCGCCAACATCAGCAGGGTTATGGCAAGACGGTCACGTTTGATTTTTGTACGCCGACGCGGGCGTTTGACCCCTTCGGGTTTGGGTTCTTCGTCTTCTTCAAGGCCATACTGCACAGCAGCTTTTTGGGCAGCGGCTTGTTGAGCAACCGTCATGACCTGCTGCAAAGAAGCAACCCGTTCCTGCTGCGTTTCGGTGGGGCGAACAGTGCGCCCAAGTGTAATTTCGCCGGGGGTACTCACCCATGTTTCTGGCGGCAACGCCCCTTCAATCCCGGCCAAAACACCACTTTTAGGAACATCCAACCCGCCATTACCCTGCCGCATAAGATTCTGCATTTGTTCGCGGAGCTGGCGCAGTTCCTCCGGCAGCGCAATATCAGGAATCTGGTCAACCCGCACTTCTGTACTACCCACTTTGAGGCTAACCTGCTCGGAGGAAGTCGCCGCAGCGCGTTTCATCCATTCGGGCAGCGCTTCGGATTGTTCGAGGATCAGCTCTTCCTCAATTTCCGTAGGCAGTTCAAAGGGCAAATCAGACGCCGGCTCAAGCTCATCTGCTGGAGTCGTTACAGGAAAATCTGCCAGAAAATCATCTTCATCGAGCATGGAAAAGTCGTGAGGGCTGTCAAGGGTGGTTGAGTCACGACCTAACACATCGTCCACATTGACATCCTCAAAATTGAGAAAGTCATCGACATCAAAACTTTCAAATTCCGCCGCCGTTTCGGGAGGAGCAACCACTGCCTCAACCGGGGCTTTCGGTTCATCGGGCAGTTGGAGATTGGCAAAATCGAGTTCACCAAACCATTCCGGTGTATCACCCAGCGCAAGGGGTTCTTCAAACTCAAGCGCAGGCATCGACTGGCTGGCTAAAATAGAAGACTCTTGTTCATGGTCATAACCCGCTAACCAATCCGGTGCGGCCTCAGCATCCCATGCAGGTTCGGAGGTTTCTAATTCAGTTTCGGCAGGGAACAAATCGGCAAAGGAATCCTCTATTGCTGATGAAGCCGTTAAATCCCCTGTGGCGGGCATTTCAAATTCGCGTTCAGGAGTAGCCGAGTTCAGATCAAATAAATCATCTAATTCCGAAGCCAAACTCGGCGGGGCTGCCTCTGAGAGCCAATCGGGGGTCGCTTCCTCAGCAGTCAGGAAATCCAGTTCATTGTCCGGTTCGGCTAATAGGCTGGACTCGGTTTGGGGCAACCAATCAGAATCTGCCGCGCTATCAGATGAAGCCATCCAATCGGGGGTCGCTTCCTCGGAGGCCAGAAAATCCAGTTCATTGTCCGGTTCGGCTAATAGGCTGGACTCGGTTTGGGGTAGCCAATCCAGTAACTCGTCTTGTGGCTCAAGATCATCTTCAGCGCGGAAATCAAGGAGGCCAACATCCTCTGCGGGTTGGTCGTCCTGTTCCTCTGCCCATGTTGGAGCGCTTGGAAAAGCAAGTTCACCCGTGCTAGGCAGTTCATCCCCCAACATGGAGCTAATATTCAGTGCCAGCGAATCCGGGGCGGCGGTCAGCCACTCATCTTCAGCATCTATGGAGGTGAGTTCGCTGGTTGAACGTAAATCTGGCGTGGGGGTGGTTACATTCCCCCAATCGGGCAATGCCGATTCCGATGATTCTTCGTCCTCATCAAAAAATAAATCGTCCAGCGCCACCGCTTCTTCGGAGGATTCCACCGCATCCAAGCGGCGAATCTGCGGGGTAGATTCCTCCTCGTCCTCAAATAACAAATCATCTAAAGAGAGCGCT
Organism: uncultured Anaerolineae bacterium; assembly: GCA_964639245.1. GTDB lineage: Bacteria > Chloroflexota > Anaerolineae > Aggregatilineales > J027 > SB15. The sequence goes on along the minus strand of CAZXCU010000001.1, from coordinate 506,526 downwards.
TCTTCGCCTAACCCGCCTGTTTCTTCCAAGCGGCGAATCTGCGGCTCATCCGACACCGAAAAGTCGCCAAAATCATCAAAATCGGGCAATTCAAGCACAGGCTCAACCGGAAGGGGTGGCGGTGGGGTCAACGGCCCGGAAGGACGCAGCGGCCCACTGCCTTTACCTAAAGGATTCAGGAGCGAATCATCCAGTGTTGCACCCCGCAAAAAATCGGGGACATCTTCGTCTTTAAGTTCCTCCACCCCCATAAACCATTCAGGAACATAATCTCCCCCAGACAGTGACCCGGTAGAAGGTCTGGTGCTGGGGGTTTCCTCAAACATATCGGGAAAATCGGGCAGGGGAATATCCGGCTCATTGGCTTTGGCCTGCGCCGCTTCAACTTCTGCCTGATGACGCTCCCAATCCGCGTAACTCATGTCCTGCGAATCATCCGATTGTCCCCACGAGGAATCGGCTTCGCCCCAACTGCTGCCCCACTGATCGCTGTCCGCATCAGAACGGGTAGGGGTATCGTCCCAACTATCGCTGGATGAGTCTGCATCCCAACCGGCATCGCCCCAACTGGATTCAGAAGGCGTAGATAACCACGCAGGCATACTCGAGTCGGAACTGGCGATTTCGGCTTGGCCTGAAAAAGCATTGCCTAGCGCTTCAACAAAATCACTGGCGGAGGCATACCGCAGGTCGGGGTCTTTTGCCAATGCCCGTCCCAATACTGTGTCAAGGCTGGTCGGCAAACCGGGCTGCATCCCGGAGGCAAGCGGCGGTTCTTCATTCAAATGTCGCCGCATGAGGGCATTGCCCGTTCCCTCAAAAGGCAGTCTTCCAGTGAAAATTTCAAAAGCCATCACTCCCAGCGCATAAATATCGGTGCGGGGGGTGATGGGTTCGCTACGCCACTGTTCCGTCGCAAAATACGGGGTAGGCTGGATAAACGCCCCACTTTCGGTCAGGACTTTTGCCAAGCCCAAATCCGAAATCAGCGCACGGTCATTTTCGAGGAGAATTACCGACGGTGAAAGGTTACCATGAATCACCCCGTGTTGGTGGGCAACATCCAGCGCATGGGCAAGTTCTCGCAGCGCATTCAGCGCTTCTTCTGAGGAAAAGGCATGGCCTTCCAGCGTGCCACCAGTCAATAACCGCGTGACCACATAGGCATTTGCACCCGCCACGCCCACATCATAAACGGGAACAATATTGGCATCATTTAACTGAGCAACCCGCGACATATCGCGGCTGAAACGTTCGATGAAGCCAGATTTCTGTCCCAACTCTTCGGACAACACTTTGACCGCCACCGCCCGCCGCGTGGTCGTTTGATAGGAGGAATAGGTCGTGCTAAAGGCATCTGCCCGCACCTGACCACCCAGTTGATATGCGCCAAGTTTTTGGCCTGTAAAATCTCGCATGGTTTATTCCTCCCGGAAAGCCCGTTCTTGACCCGTCAAGACGCGCAGCCCCACCGTCACCGTACCAATCGCAATGCCGATCAAAATGCCGCGTGTGCCAGCCGTGACCGGCACGCGCATAAGCCAATCTTTTAAATCGGCAAAAGCATCTGAACCGGGAAAGGCAATCGAACCCATCAGGACAATCAAGAGGGCAGTGATAAAATAACAGCCGTTGACGGTGAGACCCTTTCGCAGCAGACGATAGGCCGCGTAGACCAGAAAAAAGAAAATCAGCCCACCCAGCGCCGCTTCTAGGGACACCTGTACCGATTCAAACACCATATCGCGCAGTTCAATGCCATCATCGCCTTTGGGGTTGAGGGCATAGACCGCAATGACTCCGGCGGCACTAAGGATGGTGATCAGACTGTAGAACATGCCATTTTCGCGGCGGGTAAGTTTGCCCAGATGCACCGCCAATAAGTTCAGCAGCCCCAAAACTAAGGCCAGCGCAGCCACCACAATAAACAATTGCAGGCTCACACTGGCGAGGGTAGCCGGCAGGCCGTCTTCGGCAAGCAGCCCGATGAGGGTGACTATCCCCACCGAAACCGCCGTGGCAGCCGCAAAAGCATTCAAAATTCTAAAGCGTCGGCGCATAAGGTTAATCTACCGCGTTTGTAAGAATACCTAACAGAATACCAAAAATAATGATGCCCCAGCGCAGCACATCCATCACCACCAGACTGGCTGAATGGGCGGTGGCTTCGCGCTGCAAATAGCCACTCCCCGCAAACAATTCTTCGCCCACAATCGGCGCTTCGGACATGGCAAACGCGATGGCTTGCCCTTCCACGCTGGTTGCATTGGCAATGAATCGACTGTTACGGCGCTGGCTGGCTTCGCCTAGAAAAGCAATTTCCGTCCCAAATTGGCCTAAACTGACCTGCGTAGCAGCGTTGGCATCGCTGGCTAAACTGGCTGCGCCTGCTGCATAGGCCACCGAGCCTTCTCCCTGTGGCAACCATGCCGCCGCTGCCGCACGAAACGCCGGTAAGTTATCCCGTGCGGCATAGGCTTGACGCAGCATATCCGCCGTAATCGCCAGTGTGATCGGGTCGGTTAGCGTGACCAGTGGCAAACGACGTTCAAAGGACAGCCGTTTGACCAGTTGAAAGGTCAGTTCATTGGCTGCCAGCGCGTGCATCGTCGTTGCCTGCCCCACTGCCGATGCGCCAAAGGCAAAATGCACGGGGCGGTCACTTTCTACCGCCTCATCAATCGCCAGAGGCAGCAAGCGGTAGGCTTCAATGAGACGAAAATCAAGCGGGGTACGACGGCGGCGAATGATAAGCGAACTTAACAACAGTGTCGCAAACGCGCTCCCCAAAATGATAAGGGTGACAAGACCATCGCTAATCATGGAAGAAATCTTCTTGTGCTAATGAGTCCCGAAGACGGGCGATTGTGTGCGGGTCTTCCAGCAGGTGCGCCCATGCCGAAATTTTCTCCGACTCGACCAACAACCCCAGTGTTGGTTGAGCAACCCACAACACCTGTGCGCCAATCGGACTCAAGGGTTCGACCACATCCAGCAGTAATCCCGCGAAATCCAACAAGCCCAATTTGTGTAACTGTTCACGCCATGTCTTCATAGGTTGCGAGTATAGCACAGGCTGTTGTTTGGCAAAAATAAACGCCAGCATAGAAGTTTTAATTTTCTCACCGTATAATTTTGGAATTCGGTAGTCAAGGGCGGGCATCGGGGCTGTTCGTTTGTTCACACGTATGAAGACTCATATGCAAACCCCTTGTACCTGCCCCTACAGAGATGGAATTTTCATATGCAAGCTGACGATACCCTGAAGAAAATTATAGACGCGCTCCAACCCGAAGAAAATCTGGGGGTGCTGCTGGCGGCGCAGATGGGCGGGACTCCGCGTGAGGTTCAAATTATCTTACAAACCACCCAATATGAAGCTGAAAAAGATGCCCTCAAAGCCACCGGGCAATACATCATCCGGGCGCTGGGGGTGGTGGAGCATCGGTTTTCGCTGGGATTGTTTAACAAAATCGTGCTGAGTACCGACAATCCTCTGCTCTATCGTCATAACGCGGAAGAGGTGCAGGTTTATTTCCGTGGCACGCCCGACAATATTGATGAATTTATGATTGAACTCAACCAGCTTTACGGGCAAACCTACGGCGTGTTTGACCCGAACATGCGAATGGCGGACGAACTCAACCGCGCCATGCCGTTATACAATTTGCTCAAAACGGGACAGGGCTTGCTTGCCACGACCCCGCAGCCCTTCGCAGAAAAATTACAAAAATTGCTTGCCCGTCACCAGATGACCAGCAATTTGATAGAAGTCGAAGATGACCACCACCATGAGGAGGGGGAAGACCACCCTCACCACGACATTACCTATCAACTGCTGGTGATGGATGATTCGTATTTTATCGCGCAGCTATTTTCCTCTGACCCGATGGGCAAAGCAGGAGAGGGTTAAATTTAGCCCTCATCCAAATAGCCGTATTTTTCCAGCACATCCCCCACTTCATCCGTAATGGCATCAATTTCTGGGCGGGTGAGGCGTTCCCGATATTTGAAATTGCGATTTTCCATAGGCAGATTGTCCGTCCAGGGGTAGCGGCTGGGTTGGCGCAACTGCTCCCAGTCATAACGGGCGGGGTCGAGGTCAAAACGGGCAAAAATTTCGCGTAAGATTTTTTCCGGGTTGGCGCATACTTCCTCGTAGGTGGTGCGATACACGCGGGATTGGTCAGGCAGCGCATCTAACACCGCCAGCGCCCGTGCATCCATCTCGCGCCAATATCGCGCACACAACCGCACCAACGCCAACGGATCATCAAAATAAACGGGGTCAATCGCGCCGCGTAATTTTGCCCATCCCCCCTGTCCCTGTGGGTTTTTCAGCACAGGTCGCCAATTCGAGACCAAAGACTGCACCACCGCATAGCCATTCCGCCGGATATGGACGTAATAAGCATCCGGGAAAGCAGCTTCAATATACGGCACGCTGATTGCCATATGAGGGTTTTTATTCAAAAAGCGTTTTTTGAGGCGCGAAACCGCAAACATCGTAAAAACATCCCGAATCAGGGAGAGATGATGACCGTGTTTTTCGACAGTTCGCACATAGGCATCCATATCGAATAAAAAGGGTTGCGGCAGGGGCGGATTCGGCAAAATATCCCAGTTCAAAAATTCGTTGTCCGGTGTCCAGACCTCCGGTGCTTCTGACCAGTTGATAATGTCGGGATGCTGACCAATCAAAAAGGCTAAGATGGTTGTGCCGCTGTTATGGCAGCCAATCGGGAAAATTGGACGGCGGGTAGTATAGATTTTGCCCAAAGTCGCAGGCCAAATTCGCAGCCCTACGCGCCATGCCCACAAATGCAAATGCTGTTTGAGGCTGATTCCGCCCTTGTGTTTGGGGGAGTGCATCGGCGGCGGGAAAGGGACATAGCGACCAATTTTTTCACGATAGCGTAGATAGGACATTCACACCTGCTCAAATCGCTCAAGATGATTTATATTCTTGCGTGGCTTGGCGGATGGCAGATGCAGTTTAACTTTTAAATACGGATATGCACGGACAGCATATATGCTGTCCCTACAGTAGGAACGCGATATATCGCGTCCGCGAAAAAGTATCCCTACTAATTTGTTAAACAGCATGATGCCGTCCCTACATTTGGATTCATAGGGACGATAGACCGTCTTTATACCAACGCAATGTATCCATTCTAAACGTGAAAAGAAGCGAACTAAAGACTCGATGTTGGATGTTCAGGTGGGCGATACTGTGGTGATGAAAAAAGCGCATCCGTGCGGGAGCAGTCGGTGGGTGGTGTATCGCATTGGGGCGGATATTGGGGTGCGCTGTGTGGGCTGTGAGCGTCGCCAATTGATGCCGCGTGCTAAATTTGAAAAAGCAGTCAAAAAAGTCGAGAAACCGCATGACTAAACGAGTCCTTGTTTTGATGTCGGATACCGGGGGAGGGCATCGCGCCGCCGCCGAAGCAATTATGGCGGCTTCCCAGGAAAGGTATCCCGGCGAACTCGATTTTACGATGGTCGATGTGTTCCGTCATTACAGCCCTTTTCCATTCAAATATGCGCCGGAAATTTATCCTATCTGGGTGAATTATGGGGCTAGGCTGTGGGGCTTGACCTATATTATGAGCGACGCACCCTTCCGCAGCCGTTTTGTGATTCAATCCACCTATTTTTCATGGCGCAACAATATTCAAAAATTATTCCGTGACCATCCCGCTGATGTGTTGTTGTGTGTCCATTCACTGATTACCCGTCCGGTGTTAAAAGTGCTGCAATCGCAAGCCACCTGCCCGCCTTTTGTCACGGTGGTGACGGACTTAGTATGGCCTCATGCGTTCTGGTATGACAAAAAAACAACGCGCTGCCTTGTCCCCACTGAACCCGCCTACCGACGCGGTTTAGCATATGGGTTGCGGCGTGACCAACTTCACCTCACAGGGCTACCTGTCCATCCGAATTTCATGAAACGCCTGACCAGCAAAATAGATGCCCGTCAGCAACTTCAAATCGATGAAGATTTACCAACGGTATTGATTGTTTCCGGCGGGGAGGGCATGGGGCCGTTGTATCGGATTACACAGGCAATTAATAACAAAAAATTACGCTGTCAACTACTCATCATTGCCGGACGCAACCAGAAATTGCGGGAACAATTGGAAAGTACGCGGTGGAATCAACCGACTAAAATTTATGGCTTTGTAGATTTTATGCCTTTGCTGATGGCGGCTTCGGACATGATTGTGACCAAAGCTGGCCCGGCAACCATCATGGAATCGTGTACCGCCGGACTACCGATTATCATTAGCGGCGCGATTCCGGGTCAGGAAATCGGGAATGTGGAATATGTCATCAAAAATGAGGCGGGGGTGCTGGCGCGTGGCCCGCAGGCGGTGGCAAACACGGTGGAAGATTGGCTGAATGAACATCCCGAAGAATTGCAACGCCGCGCCGAAAATGCCAAAAAGTTAGCCCGTCCCAATGCGGTCTGGGAAATTGTCGATGAAATTTATCAATATGCTCAGTTTCAGCAACCCCAATCTCTGCTATGATGATTAAAAGTGTTTAAAACTTCGCAAAGACGGTACTCATGGCCTCCCTAACCCTGCAAGCCAGTAAAAAATATAATGGTGTGCGTCCGGTCAATATCCGGCAGGATCTCGGACAAATTGCCGAACTGCTGGAACTTAGTTTTACCGATATGGATTACAGTGGACGGATGGCGATTCGAGAAATGCGAACCTTAGCCCGTTCTGGCCCGATTCTGTGGTTTTTGCAAGGCATGGACAGGATGATAAAAGCGCTCATGCAGGGGTTTGTATGGGTCGAAGATGGGCGAATTGTTGGGAATGTGTCTATTTCGCGGGCCGGTTATGAAAATACATGGGTGATTGCGAACGTGGCGGTACATCCCGATTATCGCGGACATGGCATTGCGACGATTTTGTGTCAGCACGCCTTAGAACGCATTGTGAATTGGCATGGGAAATCGGCTATTTTACAGGTAGATGCCCTCAACCGAACGGCACAGCATATTTATTACAAATTGGGGTTTCATGAAGAACGCACTTTTACACGCTGGCGCTGGCGTTTTACCGACCATACCCCCCGTTTGCATGACCACCTGCCCCAAATCACCTACCGCAGTTTGCACGAATGGAAAGCGGAATATGAATTGGCCGAACGGGTGCGTCCTCAGGAACATGGGGGGATGGGTTGGCTACGCCCAAATCATAGCAGCAGTTTTCGTCCTTCGATTTTTAGCCTATTAAACCCTAGCAATAATGAACACTGGGTGGTACGCGGGAAAAATCATCTGGAGGCGGTGCTGCTCACACAGGTCATGTTCGGGTCAGCCTATCTCAAATTTGATCTGCTGGTGCATCCTGAACAGCAGGGACAGCTTGAAAATTCGCTGGTAAATTATCTCCTGCGGCAAGCCTCCGCCCAATATCGCGGCGCGCTGACCGAACACCCCGCCGATGATTTACACGCGGAGGAAATTTTCCGCTATTACGGGTTTGAGGCCGAACGCACCTTGATGCACATGCGCTTTGAGCTTTCTTAACTGATTTTAAGCTGTAAAAATTTGGGGAACATTCTATCTGCGTTAATATTAGGGGCATGGAAAATTAACTTTCGGGAGAATGTTCATGCACCGAACACGCAAGTTTTTGTTACTCACCCTTCTCATCGTTGGGTTGCTTCCCGGTGTGCTGGTTGCCCAAGACGATGCCCCCCCTCCTGCCGAAATTCAAGATGATGAAGGCGGTGTCGCCATCATTCGCGGGGAATATGCTTACAGTGACCCCTCTTTGCCCGATTACGGCATTCAACCGGTGGTCTTCATGGGCGATGCGTCGAATATTTTTGTGGAAGACGGGTTCGACTTTAGCACCGAATATCTGGATGTGAATTCAACCCAGATTCTCGCGCAAAGCCTGAGCGACATCCGCGAAGGGCCGCTGCAATATGAACTGCTGCTGCCGATTGACCCCTCCGGTGGGCTGCACGATGTTGATAATGATGCAGAAGAGGACGCTGGTGTTTCCGTCTTTGTGCTGGCGTTTACCTTCAACGGCATTGACGATCCCCTGATTGATGAACGTGAATTTATTTACTACAGTTCATTGACCCTCAGCCAAGATTTTGAAACCCAATATCAAATTAACGGTGGGCGGATGATTGTCTTTGCGCCCGAAGAAGGGCAAGGTTTCCCTTCCGGTTTTGGCGAAGACGGCGAACTTTTCACCGAAGATGACCCGATTGTGACCCTTCCCGCCGGATATACGGTGGTGGATTTTTCGACGGATCCCTTTACTTTCATTGGCTCCCATGAAGCCGAAGTTAACATTGTCGAATCGGAAGGCACCGAATTTACCGATTTTTCCAGCTTGAGCTATACCGAAGCATTTGATGCCATGATGGCAATGATGCGGAATGAATATGCCTTCACGGAATTCAAAAATGTGGATTGGGACGCGCTGATTGCGGAATACCGTCCCCGGTTTGAAGAGGCCGAAGCCAACCAAGACCGCGATGCCTATTTGATTGCCATGAACGAACTATCGTGGGAAATTCCCGATGGACATATTGGCACCAGCGCTTTTAATGAAGATCCTGTCTTCAATAAATTCGTTGAAGAAACGGGCGGTGGTCTGGGCATGGCAATCCGCGAATTGGATGATGGGCGGATTATCACCAACTACATTCTGGAAGGCGGCCCGGCAGCAGAAGCGGGAATCGAACTGCGGGCGGAAATTTTGCAAATTAATGGTCGTCCCACGGCGGACGTGGTGAGCGAAAATGTACCTTGGTCATCCCCGTTCAGCAATGCGGACAATTTGCGCTTACAACAACTGCGCTATGCGATTCGTTTCCCGGTAGGCACAGATGTCGAAGTCACCTATCAAAATCCTGAGGCCGCCGAACCGACAACGGTTACACTCACCACGATTGAGGAACGGCAAAGTTTCAGTTTTTCATCGTTCAATACGGGCTTGACCGGCTACGAACTGCCCGTTGAATTTGAACTGCTGGACAGTGGCTATGGCTACATTAAAATTTATAGCTTTAGCGACGACAATTTCCTCTCGTTGGCCTTGTTCCAACGGGCAATTCGCACCTTCAACGCCAATGGAGTTCCCGGCATCATCATTGATATGCGTCAAAATGGTGGGGGGTCGCCCGATATTGGCAATGTGATGATGGGTTATTTCTTTGATGAAGTGACCTACGCCGGAACATCCGCCTTTTATTATGCCGATATTGACCGTTTTGAATTTGACCCTCTCTATGACACAACCATTTTGCCATCGGCGGAAGCTGACCGCTATCGGGGTGAAGTGGCGGTGTTGATTGGCCCTTCCTGTTACAGCATGTGTGAATTTTTCACCTATGGCATGACGTTGGCGGGCGCGGCGGTGGTCGGGCAGTATCCGACAGGCGGTTTGGGCGGTGGCATCAAACAATTTGCCATGCCGGAAGGTCTGATTAATCAATTCACTGTCGGACGTGCGGTGGGGGCAGACAATGAAATTCACATTGAAGGCACAGGTGTTCCCCCGACGATTGATGTTCCGGTAGATGAAGAAACCCTGTTCAGCGAAGGCGACCCGATTTTAGAAACCGCCCAAGCCTATTTAACAGAAGCGCTGGCGGCTGAAATTATCGACGGGGGTGCAATCGCAGTCGGAGAGACGATTAGCGGCACACTGGAAGAAAATCAGCGTGTGCGCTATGCTCTCCCGATTACGGCGGCGGACTTGTTTACCATCCGTCTATCTGATCCCACAGGTGAGATCGATACCTATCTCTGGTTGTATCTGGAAGGGGAAGAAGAACCCGTCCTCGAAAATGATGATGGTGAAACCAACGCGCCCAATTCTGAAATTCCCGAATTGCAAGGCGACAAAGATGAAACCATCTATATTGAAGTCGGAACGTTTGAAGATGCCTCTGCGGGCGAATACACCCTAGAAATCATCAATTTGAACGCGGAAGGCGCAACTGAAGCTACCGCAGAAGCCCCGGTTGAAACCGCTACTGAGGAAGCTGCTCCTGCTGCCACCGAAGAAGCCTCTGCCCCGGTGGGAACAATTGTCGACACCGCCATTGCCAACGAAGATTTATCGACGCTGGTGACGGCAGTGACAATTGCCGACCAGACCGAAGCCTTAGCGGGTGAAGGGCCGTTCACCGTGTTCGCCCCGAACAATGATGCGTTTAATGCTCTGGGGGCGGAAACCCTCAGCGCAGCCATGAATGATGAAACCTTGCTGAACAACATTCTGCTGTATCATGTGGTCACCGGAGCATACACCGCCGAAGATTTAGCCGCGCTGGATGGTCAAACCATTCCAACCCTGTATGAAGGTCATGAACTGGCGGTAACAGTGGACGGAGACGGCAATGTGCTGGTGGATGGTGTCAAGGTCGTGCTTGCCGATGTGACCGCCACCAATGGGGTGATTCACATTATCGAAAGTGTGCTGATTCCACCAATGGAATAAATTTCAAGTGACGATAAGGAGCTTAGGACGGCAGCTATGGCGTGTGCCGTCCATTTTCCCCTATCATCGCCGACGGTCAATTGATTCAAGGGGCGGGTTACAGAAGTTCCGCCTCTTTCTCCGTTGGAGACCCACCCCTACGACAGAAAAAGACAGGCTTGCTTGCCGAAAATATCCATGTTCTTTGAGAGCCTGACCCATCAGCCCTTTATTTTTATTTCAGCCAGACAGTGACTTCCAAGCTAAAGGTTTCAAACACACATTGAGCGGGTAAATTCGATTCAAGACGATAAGCCAGATCTAACACCCGCGCCTCAACCAGAAAATATCCGGTTTGAATCGATGTAGAGACATTTCTTTCGGCAGTCAAGATAACATCACCAACAATTCGATCTCTCAGCGCCAGATTGCTGGCAACATGCTCGCTAATGAACACATGCTGAATGGTTTGCATAGATGCCACGTCAAAGGTGTACAAAGCAAAACTTGTGGCGGTAAAGGGACGGCGTGTAGTGTAGGTATTGGCAATACTCAAGCCCACCTCTCCGAAAAATTCACCCAATCCTTTTTTATTCGCAGGCAGTCCTTCTACTGCAACAGCTTCTTCAAAGGAGTCATTGCCATGAACAAAGGTAAAGATTTTTTGAAGGGTTGGCTGAACAGAATCGGAATAATCGGTTTTGTGGCGGGCAACTTGTTTCTGCTTCTGCATGGTTGCTTTGAAAGAACGCGATTTGACAGGTTCAACCGCCTGATTCATACGCTGGCGGGTTGCGCTCGGTGTATTGTTTACCACCATGCTAAAAATGAAAACAAACAAACTCATCCCAAAAAACAAAAAGCAAATAAGTGCATAGCTGATGGTTGAATTGGCATTTTGTCTTTCGATGCTTTCCCCTGCCAAAAATGCCTCTAAATCTTGTTTTCCGGTGAAAGGCTTATAGGAGATGCCTTCGACATCCGGCAGAGGGGTGTCCGGGGGCAGAAAAATGGTCTGCGCCCCCCGCCGATGCAATTCTTCAACAATCGGGTTAAGCTGCATCGAGTCTTGCCAATTTTGAAAAAAAACAACCTGTTTTCCGTTAATTGAAAGCGTTTGGTACTCCCATTCTGAAGTTGATGCCCACCCCTGTTCTTGAAGACTGGTGGTCAAAACCACACCCACCACCGTCTGGGAGTCCGAATCCGATTGGGTAGTGCAACCCGCCAACAGCAAAAGAATCCCGAAAAGCCATTGCCAATGTTTCAAGGGTCTATGCCTTTTTTGTATTCACGTTTTCAGTATAAGGGAGGGTGACATTTGCCGTCACCCTGAGATTTAGGAGGGTTGGATACCGTGAATAGGATGCGACAGCAAAAGTGTTAGATAATCGGTGGCTGCCAGCACATCGTTATAATCCACCGTTTCGCTGACCGTATGCACGTAACGCAGGGGAATACTGACCGTGCCGCAGGGGACACCCGCCCGCGCAATTTGCATCATGTCGGAGTCCGTTGTTCCCATCGTCAGGACTTCGCGTTGGTAGGGAATCTTATTTTTCTCAGCTGTTTCGACCATCCAGTGTTTGACCTGCGGCGGAACAACATGGCGCGAATCCATCATTTTGATGGCAACCCCTTTACCCAATTCCACATCCATATGCAGGGTTTTGGGGGTATCGCCTGTTGCGGTCACATCCACCGCCAACCCTAAATCTGGCGCGATGCTGTATGCCGCCACCTGTGCGCCCCGACTACCGATTTCTTCCTGCACGCTGAATACAAAATACACCTCATGCGGAGATTTTTTCAGCCGCTTCATGGTTTCAACCGCAATCGCGCAGGACACCCGGTTATCAAGGCTTTTGGCAATGAGATGACTACCGCGTTCATCCATCGTGCGCCACATGATAGCCGGGTCGCCCACCTTGATTTCGGACTCTGCCCCACGTACATCAATATAGAATCCGGTTAAAGCGGGCAAATTCTGGCGGTTGGTGAGGGCGCGTTCCACGCCGATTGTGCCAATCACCCCATTTTCAAATTTGACCCGATTGCCATAGAGCGTATGCGGCATTTGCGCCCCAATATTGGTAAAGCGCAAAAATCCCTCACGATCAATGTGCGAGACCATCACGCCGATTTCATCCATATGAGCCGCAACCATGATTTTGAGGCCGTTTTTCTTGGCTTTCCCTACCCGACAGATAAGGTTGCCCAACGCATCCACACGAATTTCGTCTGCCACGTTTTCAACTTCGGCGCGAATCAAGGCACGAATCTGATGTTCAAAGCCGGATGGCCCCCATGCTTCTACCAGTGTCCGAATAAGTTCTTTCATCAAAAATTACCTTTCCAAAATGGCGGGAGTCATACGGGTAAGCGCTGTTCGCACCAAGCGAATTGCGTTATCAAAATCAGTCAGAGAAATAATGCTGTGTGGGCTGTGCAAATAGCGACAGGGAATCGATACGCCGATGGTCGGAACACCCGCCCCGGATTTATGAATCGCACCGGCATCGGTTCCACCCGCAAACAACGGAGAACGGAATTGGTGCGGAATCCCTTCCGAATCGGCGGTGCTGACAAAATGACGCAGCAACCCCGGATGGGCAATGCTGGTTCTGTCCATATAGCTGATGGCTGGCCCCTGTCCCAATTTGGTCACGGTGGTCATATCCGGTTCGTCGGGGTCTTGCGGCACTTCATGACAGGCGGTGGCTTCCAGAATCACGGCAAAATCTGGTTCAACCGCCGCCGTTAGCACGGTTGCCCCGCGCAGTCCGACTTCCTCCTGCACGCTAAATACCGCCACAAGGTCAAAAGGTAGGGGTTCGCCCTGACACAAAGCCACCAATTCCGCACAGCCTGCCCGGTCATCAAAGGCTTTGCAGCGCACGGTGGTTTCGCTGAGTTGGATGTATTTGCTATCAAAAGCCACCCGCGCCCCCAATGACGCAGCACCTTTGGCGGCATCTTTGTTCGCCAACCCAATGTCAATTTTCATGTTGTTCAACGAGACAATGCTGGCATCATGCCCAAAATGTACCGGTTTCCACACAAAAAAACCGGGTGTTTTATCCGCACCCACGACCACCCGCAATGCAGGCAAAATTTTCGCGTCAATCCCTCCGACGGCTTGCACAGTGAGCAGTCCGTTGCCCTCATGCCCCGTAACCATGAAGCCGACCTCATCCATGTGCGCCACAACCATGCCTTTGAGGGGAATTTGACCGGTGCCTTTTTTGAGCGCGATGAGATTCCCCATCGTGTCCACCCGCCATTCGTCCACATGCGCTTCAATCGCATCCAGAATCAGATGGCGAACTTCATCCTCTGCGCCAGAAACACCCACCGCTTCGGCTAAACTTTTGAGAATTTCGTAATTATTGGTCATTGGAGGAGTCTTTTTCTTGGCGTTTCCAGCGTAATTTATCCAAAAATTCGTCGTTCAGCAGGCTGATAAATTCTGCCATCATCCGCCCTGCCCGCTTAATATCTTTCAGGCTAACGGTTTCGACGGGGGTGTGCATATTCCGAATGGGAATGCTGATTAAAATGGTGGGGATGCCCTGCTGTGAGACTTGAATTGCCCATGCGTCTGTGCCACTTTTGCCGGGCAACGGTTCATAAAAAAGCGGCAGTTCAATTTGCCTTGCCACTTCCATAAATTCATCAACAAATTTTTGATGAAAGTTTGGCCCCACCCCTAAAGTGATGCCTTTGCCGAGTTCCAGCGTGTAATCATCATTGACACCGGGTTGTTTGGCGAAGGTCACATCCAGCGCAATCGCTAAATCGGGGTTGATGGCGTGGGCTGCCGTTATTGCCCCTTGATAGCCCGTTTCCTCTTGTACCGAAGCCACAGCGTAGACATCCCATTCATGCCTATGTGTTTTCAGCAATTCCAGGCAATGCGTCACCGCCGCTACGGAGGCACGGTCATCGATGGCTTTGCCAGCCACAAACCCATTTTTGAGTTCCATAAAAGGCGCGTCCATCGTGACTAAATCGCCAATCTGGACAAGCTGCGCTACTTCATCCGCCGGCAAACCCAAATCCACCCATTGTTCATCCAACTTGGGGTAGGTTTTGTGACCGTCACCCGTTGTGCCAGAAATATGCGGGGGGACTGCCGCAAAAATGCCCGTCAAAGGACGTGTGCCATGCACAATAACTGATTGGGCTTGCATGATTCGCGCATCCGAGCCATTGACATTGGTCAAACGCAAATAGCCCTCGCGGATTTCGGACACCATCATGGCAATTTCATCCATATGAGCGCAGAGCATAATGCGACGGGCATTTTTGTTTTTGCCCCGTTTAATGCCGATTAAATTGCCAAGTGGCGAGACTTGCAATTCATCGGTTAAATCTACCCAGACTTCGCGCAGATAGGTTCGCACGGCCTCCTCATGACCAGAGGGACTGTGCAGTTCGGTCAGTGCTTTTAAATGTTCTTTTAAATCCATTTTTTATCCTGTCGTTCCGCCTGTGGTGCCACCGTCCGTTGTTCCGCCGCCATCCGTCGTTCCCCCTGTTGTACCACCATCTGTCGTTCCGCCCCCGTCAGTTGTCCCACCCGAAGTGGTGCCGGGGTCGGTGGTGGGGGTTTCCGTTGGTACAGGCGTATTGGTTGGGAAGGGCGTGTCGGTGGGCAGTGGCGTAATAGAAGGCAGGGGGGTCTCGGTGGGTAAGGGTGTATTTGTTGGAATCGGTGTATTGGTCGGCAGTGAGGTCAAAGTCGGCGCAATTGTCATGGAAGGCAAAATCGTGTTGGTAGGCAAGGGGGTGCGCGTGCGCGGCACAAATTGTCCGGGCGTGTTTTCTAAATCGCTGCCCTGTGTCGGTGTGCGGGCGATAGTGGCTGTCCCGGTGACACGACTGGCAGTCGGGCTGACTGTTTGGGAAGTCAGCAGAGGTGGTCGGGTGGCAACGTCAGCATCCCCAGAATCATCATCACCGGGCGCAAACGCCAGCATGACCGCCCCGATGCAATAACAGGGTAAAGTCAACATGATGACTGCAAATAAAACACGCTGGGTTAAACGGCGGCGATTTTCGCTATCGGCAAATGGCACATCCATTGATAAACCCCTTATCGTACATCCACATAGGCTTGAACGGAGAGTTTTTCGGCAAGGTGCTGCACCGCATGATGCACCTGTGTATCGTATTCATCCAAATTCAGGGGATAGCGCTGGCTGCCGGGGGCGCGCTCACGGATTTTGCCCGTATCCCACAGCCAACTTTTACCCATCACGCCTTCCACTTCGCCAATTAGAAAAAACTCATCTTTCGCGCAGACATGCACCCAGACATCCTGTGAAATCATCATCGGCTCGTTGGACGAACGCCGTCCCTGCGGGGTGGATTTTTCTTGGCTGATGAGAAAATACTGCACTTCGGCATAAGCCAACCGCCACGCGACCAGATTGGTTAAGGCGCGTTCACTGCGAATTTCCTGTCGCAAATCGTCGAAAACCACCCGACTTGGCGTGAGCATTGACCAGAGATTTTCTGCCGCACTGTAAGCAAACACCACCCCGATGCCAAATGCCATCAGGGGCAGCCATTCGGGGGTAACGGGCGCAAGACCTGAAGTCCGTGACCCGATTCCCAGCAGCACGAACACGACAAACGCAACCACAAAAAAGGCGGTTCGCATGGCATAACTGACCAGCCAGCTTTGGGTCGATTCCCAGCGTAGCCCACCACCCACCACCCGCAAAATCCATTTGCCCATTTCAAGCGGCAGGGGTTGCAGTTTGACCAATGTATTTTTTTCGGGCAGCAAGGGCAGGGGTTCAGTGGGTTGTGAGAGGCGTGTTTCGGTAGAGGAATGCAGCGCCAGATAGGGATTTTCCTCTACCAACTCAAAAGCAGCTTCGACCACTTGGGCAACTTCGGCGGCCTGCTGTGCGGCATTGACCCGCAGAGGTACACCTAAGATGCTCGCTAGCGCGTCTGCCGCTTTCCACGTATCTTCCGCGTAGCGATATTCCGCCTCGATAGGCCATGTTACCAGCACACGCAAATTAGCAGGTGTCAGCGCTTCTGTATTCAACATCAGGCCGATTTGCCAGCGCGAACGTCCGGTATCCCAATCCAGCGCAACCCATGCAATCTGGTCTGCCCGCAGCGCATTGGTTTCCAATTTGGCTTGGGCCGCATAGGATTGTTCAAAAACCATCCCTGCGCTGTTGGCAATTGCCACCGGGCGGGAGGGAATTTCTAAATTTTGGATTTGCACCACCCGCCAGAGGTCGGGCGCGTACTCAATGCTCAAGTCACCTGTGACGGAGAGAATTTCCATAAGAAACGAAGCCAATTTCTTGAGATAAGCAGGCAGCAAGTCTACACGGAGAAACCGTGTTCGACTAGGCCAGTTCCATTGCGCGATTTTCGACGAGTGCTTTGGCTTTGGCGATAAATTCATCCACTGGCATCGCCCCTAAATCGGTATCATCCCGCAGTCGCACCGACACGGTTCCCGCTTCGACATCGCGTGGCCCCATCACCAGCAGATAGGGAATTTTCTGGGAACGCGCCTCGACAATCTTTTTGCCAAGCTGCCCTTTGCTGAAAATTTCCACGCGGAAACCTTCATTTTTCAATTCCAGCGCGAGATGTTCGGCCTCTTCTTCGACCTTGTTGGAAATCGGCAAAATTGCCATTTGCACCGGCGCGAGCCACAAGGGAAATGCGCCGTTGAAATGTTCAATCAAAATGCC
Organism: uncultured Anaerolineae bacterium; assembly: GCA_964639245.1. Taxonomy (GTDB): domain Bacteria; phylum Chloroflexota; class Anaerolineae; order Aggregatilineales; family J027; genus SB15. Next base: position 489,317 of record CAZXCU010000001.1, on the reverse strand, counting down.
AATGAAGCGTTCCAGACTGCCAAACGGCGCACGATGAATCATCACCGGACGATGGGCTTGGTTGTCGTCGCCAATGTATTCCATTTCAAAACGTTCCGGCAGGGTATAGTCCACCTGCACTGTGCCTAACTGCCATTCGCGTTTTAAGACATCACGGAAAATAAAGTCCAGTTTGGGGCCATAAAACGCCGCTTCGCCTTCGGCAAGGGTATAGTTCATCCCCAATTTATCACACGCGGTGATAATCCCATTGGTTGCCCGTTCCCAGAGTTCATCTGACCCCACATATTTATCACTGTGCGGGTCACGGGTACCCACCCGCGCACGGAAATCGTGCAGCCCAAGCGCCGTAAACACAAATTGAATCAAATCCACCACGCCGATAAATTCATCCACCAGTTGTTCGGGTGTAACAAATAGGTGAGCATCGTCCACTGTAAAACCGCGTACACGGGTCAGCCCCGCCAATTCGCCGGATTGTTCATAGCGATACACCGTGCCAAATTCAGCATAGCGAATGGGCAAATCGCGGTAGGAACGCGCCTCACTTTTATAAATTTGAATGTGGTGCGGGCAGTTCATGGGTTTGAGTAAAAATTCTTCCCCGTCCACATTAATCGGGTCGTACTGGCTGTCTTTATAATAGGGATAATGACCGGATGTTTTATAGAGGTCAAGTTTGGCGATGTGAGGGGTCACAACAGGATCATAACCGCGTTTGACCTGTTCCTGCCGCAAAAAGCGCTCCAGAATATCGCGCACTACCGCGCCGCGTGGCATCCAGAGCGGCAGCCCCTTGCCCACCAACGGACTAAAAGTAAATAATTTCAGTTGTGTCCCCAGCACACGATGGTCACGCCGTTTGGCTTCCTCAAGCCGTTCTAAATAGTCCTTGAGGTCTTGTTCGGTTTCCCACGCTGTCCCGTAAATCCGTGTGAGCATTTCGCGGTTTTCATCGCCCCGCCAATACGCCCCGGCAATTTCTTTGAATGTGATGCTAAAGGCATCCGGGTTTAACTCACTCGTATCCACCACATGCGGGCCACGACACAAATCTTGAAACGTATCCTGTGTATAGGTCGTGAGCAGCGCCCCATCGGTAGCGAGTTCGTCAATGAGTTCCAGTTTATATTTTTGACTTTTAAAAATGGCTTTGGCTTCTTCGGCGGAAACTTCACGGCGAACAAAGGCATGTTTGCCCTTGATGATGTCTTTCATACGTTTTTCAACCGCCGCCAAATCCGCTTCGGTCAAGGTGCGGGGCAAATCAAAATCGTAATAAAACCCGTCCTCAATGGGCGGCCCAATGGCAATCTGAGCATCGGGGAATTTTTCTAACATGGCCTGCGCCATCACATGCGCCAGCGAATGACGGATGCGGTACAGTTGACTTTCTTCGTAACGTTCCATAAAGCTACTGATTGTTCCCTTCGGGTATTTCTGGTAAATCGGTTACAAGGTCAAAAACGGACTCGAACGTCCCCAGCGTCAACAAATCATCGACGATATCTTCAATTGCTTCACGGTCAAGGCGTTCGACAATCACATGCGGGGTTTCCAGCGCCACAAAACCTGCCCGCCCCAAGACATCTTCACTATCAGTGATGGCCGCGCTCATTTCCATTTGCTGCCGCAGATAGGGGATCGTCACAAAATGGGCTGTCCACACTTCGCCCGTGATCATCTCGACCATTACATCGATTCCCTCGGAATCGGGGTCGAATTCCTCTTCCACAGTATCTGTCCAAATTCGTTTGACTAACATGCTTCATTCTCCACAAAAACAAAAAATCCCAGACCAGCACGGGATTTGAACGCGAACAGCAGGTCGTTTAGCTCAATTTGAGAATATGGCAGATTCCCTACCCCGTCAAGCAATTTTGAAAAAGCCCCCTGCATACACGGAGGGGGCTTTTTTGTACAAGGAAAGGGCCTTCCTAGTTTTGTTCTTCGAGATAGGCCAGAATATGCGCCAGTTCTTCGATGGTCAAACGGTCTCCGAAGTTCTGGGGCATCACCCCTTCCGCAAAACCACCCACCACATATTCATTGGGATTCACAATGCTGTGGATGAGATAGGCTTCTGGATTGCCGTCTGTGCCTGTGTCGGTCAAACGATTTTCTTGATTTTCGGAAGCCCGAGTCCATAAACCGGTCAAGGCGGGGCCTGCGCCGGCGGCTTGCCCGTGACAACCCGAACAACCATACCCGCCTTCAAACAGGCTTTGTCCGGTAGCGGGGCTGGCTTCAAATTCACCACTCTCGCGCAGAGTCGCCAAGTTTGCAGCGATTTCATCAGGGTTATCGCCGATGGTTGTACCAGCAGGCGCACCGCCACCTTCGGAAGGCACTTTGGCAAAGTGTTGAACTGCCCGCAAATCCTGCACGGTAAATTCTCGGTCCCATGCGAGGATAAATTCGACCAGATTGGATACTTGGTCGGGGCGCAACGGCCCGCCTGTTTCCTGTGACCATGCCGCCATCGGTTGAGGCCAGTAGGCCGCGCTGGTAGGACGACCTCCGATTAATGTCCCTTCGAGGAAGGCATACAGTGTGCTGGCCCACCCCACTTGGGTTAACCGGTTGACCTGTGTTGATTCCGTCGGGTCATAGGGAAGCACATCGCCAGCATCGAGCAGGGCTTGGTAAGCCGCATCGCGTTCTGCCTCGGCGGTGTCGAGCAAATCACTCGCGGCGGTAGCTTCACCTTCTAACACCTCACGCGCACGGGCATTCGGGTCGCCCCCTTCGGCAGGCGCTTCCCCCAACGCAGCCAAGGCGGTCTCTGCTAAGGACAATTCCGCACGGGCCGTTTTCACTTTTTCGTGAGAATCGACCAGCGTTTGGAAACGTCCCCGTTTTTCGACCAAGCCCGCCCGTTGGTCAGAGAAATCACGGTAGGGGGCGAGCGCTTCGTCAACGGCAGCGATTTCGGTTTCTAACTGCGCCAACCGTTCAGATTCTTCGGCAGTCAAAGCCGTGCCAGAGTCCAGTTTGGCTTGCAAATCGGATTGTTCTTGCAGCAGGGGCGCGAGTTCATCGGCTTCACGCCGACCAATATACGCGGCAATCCCGCTTGCCCGTCCCGGTTCGATCCCTTCAAGGGTTTCGATTTGAGCATCCAAAGCAGCAAGGTCTGCATCCATATCCGCCAGTTCGGTACTCCAATCATAAAGGATGGATTCGACAAGCACCTGTTCTTCGGCATCCAATTCCTCTAAGCGGGTTTGCAGGCGGGTAATCTCGGCAGGGTCAGTGGCCTGCTGTAACTGCGATTCAACCAACAGCTGTTCATCTTTAACGGGTTTGAGAAAGTCATACCCAAATAAGACGGGGTTGTTGAGGGCGGGTGCGCGGGTGCTGCCCAGACCGTTAAATCCGTGGCATGTCGCACAGTTCGATTCAAACAAAATCGCGCCCTGCTCTACCGCACGCCCTTGAGAACGCTCCGTAAATTCTTCCATACGCGCATTTTCATTAATGGCAATCCAGCCCACCAGAATAATGCTGGCGGTGATGCAGGCAATCCCAATGATAATGCGGTTTTCTATGCTTCTTGATTTAACACCAGATTCCATAAACCAAATTCCCGGTCATTAAAAGGGCGGTCTCATCGGCAGACCGCCCACACAGCGTACTAAAAGGACTTTAGTGTTCGTGCCATTCGGATTCTTTGTGCAGGTAGATTGTCGTTTGCGACACCTGACGCACATCCTCTTCGTTATCCCATGTGATCACCAGTTGGACGCGCTTCACATCCGGTTGATATTGGCTGATAACGTAGTAAACCATCGGTTCTTTCAACCCATCTTTAAATTCGTCGTAGACAACATGATGGGTTTCTTCCAGCGCCTTGAAGAATTCAGGATGCGACTCTTTGTAGTCCCGTTCCAAGTCTTCAAGGTTGTCTTCCAACACCGGAATAGCAATCGTGGGCAGCACGGTATCTAATTCTTCAATGCTGTAACCCGTTGCATCAGGATTATTCAGCGCCTCAAAAATTGGGGTGTCGGTGGTAATGACCAATTCCTCATAGGGAACCGCCCGCACCGGCCCAACCTTTTCGCCGGGGATAATTTCTTGCATCGCGTCGGTGTCGGCAGCGGAATCAACCCCATACCAAGGGGTTCCCATGTAGGTCAGCACGATAATCAAAAAGACGCAAACCAGGCCCAGCGTGATGGCAACGCGCCGATGGGCATACCGACGGCTCTTGGTCGTATCAATATAGGGCATGACGAACATGAAGCCGAAGATGATGGTAGGTAAGACCACACCCATCAACACCTTATCGCCCAGTTTCAACATCCCTTGTAGCCACAGGAAGTACCATGGCGCAGTGGTGTGCAACGGGGTAGATTGCGGGTTGGCATGGTTTTCAAGCGGTGCATGGAAGAACCATGTCACCATCACCACCAGAATAAACGTCACCATCGAAACCCACATCAATTCGGTGGTCAGCACATCGGGGATGTAATAGACACGGCTTTCTTTAGGCACTCGTTTGGCGGTATCCTGCCCGATTTCTTCCATACCCGGCGGCAAGCTGATGCCGTGCAACACCACTTTGTAGTAATGAACAAAGATAAAGACAAACGCAACGAGGGGCAGGGCAAACACATGCAGCAAGTAAAAGCGCAGTAGCCCACCGGCACCGATGTCTGGCGCACCCCGCAGCAGCAGGTTCACGTTTGTTCCCACTACTTCCGGTGGCGCGGCTTCTGCCATCGAAGTACCGATTGTGACCGCCCAGAACGCCAACTGATCCCACGGCAGCAGATAGCCCGTGAAGCTCAGGAACAGCGTCACCAGCAGCAAAATTACCCCGGTGAACCATGTAAATTGGCGCGGACGTTTGTACGACCCGGTAAAGAAAGTTCGGGTCATGTGCAGCGCCACAAACAGCACCATGCCTTCTGCACCCAAACGGTGCAAATCACGCATGAACTGTCCCATTGGCACATTGCCCAAAATTTCAAGCATATTGTCGTAGGCGACAATGGGCGATGGCGTATAAAACACCATCAAAAATAACCCGGTGATGACTTCCAGAATGAAAAAGAAGGTCGAAAGGAAGCCTAAACGGAAGGTCGGATAAATCCCCGTCACCGCCTCATGGTAAAACGAGGGGCGAATATGCAGGAAAAATCCATCAGCATGGGGCGTGAGACGCGGGTTAGGCCGTCTCGACGGTTCATCACCGCGCAGGGCTTCCCGAATGTCTTGAATGTTCATCCCCGTGGTGACACGGGTAACGACCTCATCAACACCTTCGTAAACCGCCTTACGCAGCCCTTTGTTCTTGATGTCATCTAAGAACGAAGGGATTGGAAGGATGGACATGATGTACTCCTCGTCCTCTTAAAAAATACCAATACACCACAACATTAAACGCGCCCGGCACGTTTGATACGACTGCCCGTATCCACAATGATTTGCGAAATCGAGGTGGGGTCAACCTTAACCGGATCGCCTTCAGGACTGCTGACCAATTGCTGCCCACCCGTGGTGACAACGGTAATGGCAAAACGGTCAAGGCTGCGCGGCGCAGGCCCTTCAATAAATAACCCGTTAGATTGGAATTTCGACCCATGACACGGACATTCAAAACGGTTGTTCGCATCCACCCATTTAAACAAGCAGCCCAGATGTGTACACACCTTGTAGAGAGCTGCCACGCCATCATCGGTGTTCGACAGCCAGAACTTCCCTTCGGGATAATCGGTGGGTGGGGTATTCAACTGCGGAATAGTCGTGATGGTGAATGTCCCCCCGAACTCCCCTTCGCGGAAGCGTGGCAGACCAAACCAGATGAGCCAGCCACCCGTTTGGGCCGTCAGCAGGGCTAAACTTGCGCCCCACGCATAATAGAGAAATTCACGACGTGAGATCCCCGGCACTTGCACTTGAGGGGCGGGTTTGACTTCCCCAACCTGTTCGGGCTTAGCAGAGGGGGTCTTGGCCTTTGTTACTGTTGGTGTTGTAGCCATACTCAACTCCCAAAACCAGCATCAAATCGGTGACGCTAGTTCACTGAATAATACAATCAAAACATAACCTGTGATAAACCACTGGCAACGCTTGTTAAGATTATCACAATCATTTCACCCTGTCAAAGATTGGTTGCCCCGAAAATTTCGTTGATAAAAAAGATTTTATTAATGAAAATTTAGCCGATTGGCTAAGTAAGAAACGTCACCTTAGAGTGTAACATGCAGCCCAGATTTCGCAAAATAAATTATTCGCGGGGGACATACACTTCAAAACGGTGTAACTGCCCCTGCCCGCCCGACATTTGAAATGCGTATGTCCCGTGTATGAAGGAGTCATCCTCGACAGAAAAAAGTGGCTGGTTTGCCCAATCCACCCGCAGCGCTGAGCCATCCGCCAGCACCCCCACAACAATCCCTTGCTCAAGTTCGATTTTTCCTACATTTCCCTCTTTTAAAAGACGGGGAGAGGTATCCTCCGATAGGCTCAAAAGCTGTACTTCCCCATCGCGCCGAATCGTGAGTTGATACGCGCCGGACTCGCCACGTCGGAAGGTAAATTGCAAGATGCTGTCCATGCGCCCCGATTCCCACATCAACGAAAATAAATAGTAGGCATTTTCATAGTGCGAAATTTGGGGGTTGGTGGGCGCAAATTCAACTTCTGGAATGAGCAGCAGCGCCCCTTCCACCAGCCAACCCGGTTGGGTTACGCTTGTCCAACCATTGGTCGTGGTCGCAAAATTTTCGCCAAAAGTCTCCCCCCACCCCAACATTAGAATCGATTCCGGCGGGATCAGGTCATCTTCAAAAATCTCTGGGGCAACATCTTCGGGCAAATTATCACACGCTGCTTTGAGCAACACATCGTCCCACGCAACCCACCCCCGCGAAATTTTCACCCAATTTCTGCCCGCCTGAGCAAGTGCCTGACGTTGCTCGCCACTGTTCAACATCCACACCCGCCCATACTCCAACCCCGGCCCACTCCGCACATTGACCAGTTTTTGCGCCGTAACCACACAAACCGCATTTTGTGTTGGCATGACGGTAACATCGGCAAGTTCTGACTCATTGTTGCTGGCAGCCCATACCCCGACAATCAGCGTGAAAGCAAGGATCAAACCGCCCACCATCACAGGAAGAAGGGTGGTTGAACGGTGTAGTTGGGCGGGTAATTCCGCCGGTTTATATTCCCGATGGGGCAGCGGAATCTTATCGTGCGGTGGTTTTTCTGACATACGAACTGTCCTCCTCTCATCATCATAAGACGCGCTTTCTGTCTTGGCAAACCCCCGCCTGACCTTGATAATGGAGTGCCATGATACAGTCTTATCCTTTACCCACACCCTTTTTCATTACCGACTCACGCGGCTTAAAAACGCTGGTGGAAACTCTGCGCTCCTCCCGTTTGATTGGCATCGATATTGAATCCAATGGGCTGTTTGCTTACCATCAAAAAGTCTGCCTCATTCAACTTTCTACCGTTGACCAAGATTTTTTAATCGACCCCTTGGCGATTGAGGAAATGTCACCTTTAGGCGAACTCACTGCCAATCCCCAAATTGAATTTGTTTTCCATGCCGCAGACTATGATCTGGGCAGCCTCAAACGTGATTTCGGGTATGAATTTGCCCGCATTTTCGACACGATGATGGCTGTTCGTATTTTGGGACACCCCAAAGTCGGGCTTGCCAACGTGCTGGAGCATTATTTTGAAGTCGAGATTGATAAAAAACATCAAAAAGCCAACTGGATGAAACGCCCCCTTAGCCAAGAGGCCAAACGCTACGCCCAGATGGATACCCATTTTTTGCCAGCCTTGCGGGATATTCTCTATCAGGAATTGCAGGCCAAAAACATGCTGGAAGAAGCCAAGGAAACGTTTGAAAAACTTTGCCAGATTCCCCCTATCAGTAGTGAACCCGATTGGGAAGGTTATTGGAATTTTCCTGAAATTCGCCGTTTGTCGTCCCGTCAGATGGCCTGTTTACGCGAACTGTACCTCTGGCGGGAACAGCAGGCCAGCCGACAGGACATCCCACGCTATCGGGTGCTTACTGATGAAGAATTGGTCAGGTTGGCAAAACACCGCCCGCAAAATCTGGAACAAATCCAAAAAAAACGCTTACTCACACATCGTCAGATAGATCGTTATGCCAAAGGCATCCTTAAAGCCATTGAAAAAGGCGCGTCTGCCGAAATTCCAACCCGTCCTAAGTACCCCAAACCAAGCCAAGCAGTCCGCAAACGCTATGAAAAACTCAGAGCATGGCGCAGGCAGCGTGCCGAACAGCGCGGTGTCGAAAGTGATGTCATTGTGCCGGGGCAATCCCTGTGGGCGATTGCTGAAGCTGCGCCCAAAACACCCGAAGAATTGGCTGCGCTCAACGAACTTGGCGCATGGCGGTTAGCCGCTTATGGCAGCGAAATTATCCATTTACTTCAGGGGGAATAAGCACAGATGAAAAACTACGCACTCGCGTTTCTGCTACTTTTTTTGCTCACCCCCGCGCTGACCTTTGCCCAGTCAGACCTGACAATTGCCCTCAATGAAAATATCATGGGTGAAATTACCCTCACCCAAGCCAGCCAGATCTATCGTTTTAGCAATAGTCAGGCGGAAATTCCCCTGTTAATTCAGGTGAACAGCTTAAGCGCCAATTTCGCTCCGGTTCTGGTACTCTACGACGCGCAGGAACAGCGCATTGCCCGTGCTGTCAATCCAACAGGGCTGGTGCAGCGCCAGTTAAGTTTTACCCCGGCTGCCAATCAGGATTATTTAATTCAAGTGTTGGGGGTCGATGGCAGTCAGGGGGAATTTGTGCTGACGATTGTGCAGCAGCCCTACAGCCCTGCCCCACCATTTATTGAACTCCGCCCGAATTATGATTTTCAAGACCGTGTGACGGTGGATGAACCCTTCAAAATCTATCAAGTCACTGCGTCACAGACCGAGATGCTCACCCTCGCTATAACCACCGAAGGGTCGGCGGCGGTGATTAGCGACGATGAAGGGAATATTTTTGGCACAGTCAGTTCGAACCTGCCTCACAGCACTTTTCGCATCCCGCCCGCCCTCAACGCCATTTATTTTGTGACCATCTATCACAGTGGGATTGAACGCCGTGAACCCTTCACCATTCGGCTCATGCCCGATGCAACGACCACCGAATAAGCCTATAATGGATAGCAGTGACAGAAAGATATCCTGACCATGCAAATTCAATTTCACGGGGCAGCCCAAACCGTTACCGGCTCACAGCACCTGATCACGGTGAACGACAAAACGATTCTCCTAGATTGCGGGTTATATCAGGGCAAACGTTCGGAAGCCCGCGAACGCAACGCCAAATTTGCCTTTGACCCCAAAAGTGTGGATGTGCTGGTGCTTTCCCATGCTCACATCGACCACTCCGGCAATATTCCTTCTTTGGTCAAACATGGCTTTTCCGGCGAAATCATCTCCACCCATGCCACCCGCGATTTATGTGCCAGTATGCTCTTGGATAGTGGGCATATCCAGCAAAAAGACGCGGAATTTTATAATCGTAAAATTCGTAAACCCCATGAACCAGAAGTGGAACCGCTTTACGCCCTTGAAGATGCGGTTGCCGCCATGAATTATTTTTATCCTGTCCCCTATCATAAATCGCGTAAAATTCTGCCCGATGTCGAATTGACCTTTTTAGATGCCGGACATATGCTGGGCAGCGCGATTGTGTGCTTGCAAATTCAAGACCAAGAGACCAATCGGGAAGTACGCTTGGTTTTTAGTGGCGACGTTGGGCGCAAACAGCTTCCCATCATCCGAGACCCACAAACGGTTGAACATGCGGACATTCTCATCATGGAAAGCACCTATGGCGATAGGTTGCATCCCCCATCCCCAGATTCCGACAAAGATTTGGCCGATGTGGTCAATCGCACCTATCAGCGTGGCGGGGCATTGGTCATTCCCTCTTTTGCGGTGGGACGCGCCCAGCAAATTGTGTTCATGTTCCAGAAATTGGTCGCCGAAGGACGCATCCCAACCATTCCCATCTACGTGGATTCGCCACTTGCGGTGAATGTCTCCGAAGCCTTCAGGTCGCACCCCGAAGTCTACGACCAAGAAATTTTAGATTATATGTACACTTATCATGACGATGACCCGTTCGGGTTTGACCAACTTCACTACACCCGTAATGTAGAAGAAAGCAAACAACTCAACACCAAAGAAGATCCCTTTGTGGTGATTAGCGCAAGTGGCATGTGCGAAGCTGGACGGATTTTGCACCATCTCCGCAACCGCATTTCTGACCCGCGTAACACCATTCTCATCACAGGTTGGCAGGCGCAGGAAACGCTCGGACGACGCTTGATAGAAGGCCACAAACAAGTCAAAATTTTTGGGGAAGCCCACCCGGTCAAAGCCGAAATCGTCAAAATGAATGGGCTATCCGGTCATGCCGATGCCGACGAATTAATCGGTTGGGCGGGCGCAATCAACAAAAAGCCGCGTAAAACTTTTCTGGTACACGGCGAACCCGAACCAGCCCATGCCCTCAAAAAACGGCTGCAATCCGAACTGCATTTTGATGAAGTGTATGTGCCAGAATTACATGATGTTGTGGTGATATGAGTATTTTTTTCGATGAATGGCGCACCTGCCTACAGGAACATTATCGCTATGTCTTGAAAACGCAGGATTGGGTCACGGAAAAAACCCTGCGGGAGGTTCTCATGAAGGTGGGGGAATTTTCCGAAGAAGAAATTGTCATGCTGCAAGAAGAAATCTTGGGGGAAGATGCCGCCCGTTTCCATACGCCTGTGGTCGTTGAAGAAATGATTGAAGAAGATGAATTCGTAGACGAGGAAACACCGTTCATCGCGGCGGAAATGCCCTCAGAAGAAAACACGGTTCTTGAGGAGGCGACTCCCCAAGAACCCGAACCACCCCCACCGCCTAAAATTCAGCAGCGTTCTTTGTTTTAAACATCACAGGCGTTGCCCGCCCCGTCTCCGTCGCTGTCCAACTGGTCAGGGTTGGATACAAACGGGCAGTTATCAGGCGGACTCAAAATTCCGTCTCCATCGACATCATCATCACACACATCCCCGAAAGCATCCCCGTCAAGATTGGCTTGTCCGGGGTTGTAGTTATTCGGGCAGTTGTCACTAGCGTTGGGTCTGCCGTCCAGATCAATATCATTCGGGTCAGGTGCTTCACACAAATTGCCGATGCCATCCCCGTCAGTATCCAATTGATCGGGGTTGGTAATATTCACACAGTTATCGCACGCATCGCCCAAGCTATCCGTGTCACTGTTGGCTTGTCCTGCATTTGGGGTATTCACACAATTATCCAGCGCATTTTGTATGCCATCCCCGTCGGTGTCATTCGGGTCAGGCAAATCGCACACATCGCCTGTGCCATCCCCATCGGTATCCAACTGGTCATCATTGAAATCATTCGGGCAGTTATCGACATTATCTGCAAACCCATCCCCATCGGTATCGACAGGTTCACACGCATCGCCGATGCCATCGCCATCCGAGTCTTCCTGTAATGGATTTTCAACAAAGGGGCAGTTATCTGCCGTGTCAAAAACCCCGTCCCCATCGGTATCTTCTGGCGCTTCGCAGGAATCGCCAGTCCCATCGCCATCAGAATCGAGTTGGGCGCTGTTGGGAACGTCAGGACAATTATCTTCACTATTAGGCCAGCCATCCCCATCATCATCATTGGGCTGACACACATCCCCGATGTCATCTCCGTTTACATCTGATTGGTCGTCGTTAAAATCATTCGGGCAGTTGTCTACACTGTCTACAATCCCATCCCCGTCTGCATCTTCATCAGGCGGGTCGCACACATCCCCAACACCGTCATTATCCGTATCGTCTTGGTCAGGATTCGCGTCATTCGGGCAGTTATCACATACATTTCCCCGCCCATCCCCGTCTGTATCGCCTTGCAACGGGTTTGAATCGGTTGGGCAGTTATCTTCACTATTAGGCCAACCATCCGAATCCGTATCGCTTGGCTGGCAGGCATCCCCGATGCCATCATCATTCACATCTTCCTGTTGGGGATTGTAGGCATCCGGGCAGTTATCTTCGCTGTTAGGCCAGCCATCGCCATCATCATCATTGGGCTGGCACACATCCCCGATATCATCCCCATTCACGTCCGACTGGTCGGGATTTGCGTCGTTCGGGCAGTTGTCGGTTGCGTCCAATATGCCATCGTTATCAGCGTCATCCGGTGAATCGCAGGCATCGCCAATGTCATCATTGTCCGAGTCTTCCTGCTGGGGGTTGGCCTCATCCGGGCAGTTATCTTCGCTGTTAGGCCAACCATCCCCATCATCATCATTGGGCTGGCACACATCCCCGATATCATCCCCATTCACGTCCGACTGGTCAGGATTTGCGTCATCGGGGCAGTTGTCCGCCGTATTTTCAACCCCATCCCCGTCCGAATCGGTGGGGGTCGGTTCGCACGCATCCCCGATGCCATCATCATCCGTATCGGTTTGGCTCGGATTGGCAATTAACGGGCAGTTGTCCGACGCATTTTCAACCCCATCCCCGTCCGAATCAGTGGGGGTCGGTTCGCACGCATCACCCACGCCATCATCATCCGTATCAGTTTGGCTCGGATTCGCAATTAATGGGCAGTTGTCCGCCGTATTTTCAACCCCATCCCCGTCCGAATCAGTGGGGGTCGGTTCGCACGCATCCCCGATGCCATCATCATCCGTATCGGTTTGGCTCGGATTCGCAATTAACGGGCAGTTGTCTGACGCATTTTCAACCCCGTCTCCGTCTGAATCGGTGGGGGTCGGTTCGCACGCATCCCCGATGCCATCATCATCCGTATCGGTTTGGCTCGGATTCGCAATTAACGGGCAGTTATCAAGGGTATCCGCGATTCCATCATTATCCCCATCTGGTTGTGCGGTGAGGGTCAAAGTAGCCGTCAGCGTGAGCGAAGGTGTGAGGGTAATGGTTTCAGTTAATGTGACTGAGGGTGTCTGGGTGATTGTTTCTGTTAGCGTCAACGAAGGTGTGACCGATGGCTCAAGGGTAGAGGTGGGTGTCTCTGTGAGAGTCACGGAAGGGGAAGCGGTCACACTTGGCGCAGCCGTTGGCGGAAAAAATTGACGGGGTGTTGGCTCTAAATCTCCCCCGTCAGGAGTCGGAGTTGCGGTGATGGTCGCGCTGGCAGTCGGTTCGGGAGTCGCCGTAAGGGTCGCGGTCTCAGTATTTTGAATCACCAGCGCGGTAGGAGTGATTTCCTCGTCTGTTTGGATGATTTGCCACCCTAAAAACAAGGCAATCAGCGCGAGAAACAACCCCACCGGGATTGCCAGCGAAATCACCCGCATAAAAAAGCGGTTTGAGGTTTCTTCCAGCGCCAAGAGTCCGCGCAACGCTTCGGGGTGGGTCGGGTCAAGACGCAGGGCTTGTTTGAAATAATAACGGGCTTGGGTAGGACTGGCTAAGTAGCCGCTCAGGACAAGGGCTTCAAGATGCTCAGGATAGCGGCTCAGCACCTCGCCAAGCAGTTCCCGCGCTTGCGAATTGCGCCCCGCCAAACTGTGTTGATACGCCAGTTCAAATAAACGCTCTGCTTCCTGTGGTGTCATTGTTTCGCGCCATGTGCTAACCCATCATCCTTTTATCTTATCACAAAGCCCATTTTCCGCGTCTCTCCGTCATGTAAAAGTGGATTTTCCGCACGGGTCACGGTTGACGCTCCGCTTTTGGGCATGATACAATGGCACCAAACCAGTTTATTAAAGGATTAGGGCAATCACAGACGGCGACATCAGAATCAATGAACAAATACGGGCGCGTGAAGTGCGGCTAATTACCGACACCAATGAAAATATTGGGGTTGTGTCTGTTCGTCAAGCACTGGAGATGGCACGCGAGCGCGAACTCGATTTGGTCGAAGTTGCGCCCACCGCCGACCCGCCAGTCTGCCGCATTATGGACTACGGCAAGTACCTTTATCAGCAAAAGAAAAAGGAACGTGCCGCCAAACAGCAGCAAAAGCAGATTGAGGTGAAGGAAATCCGCCTGCGTCCGCAGACAGATACACACCACATGGGCTTCAAAGTGCGCGATGCCCGTAAGTGGATTAATGATGGCATGAAGGTACGGGTTCGCATCTGGTTTCGTGGTCGTGAAGTCTCCTATCCTGAGCTAGGCCAGCAAATTCTGGAAGAAGTTGCCAAGCAACTGAGCGATGTGGCAGTCGTCGAACAAGAGCCAAGCATGGAAGGCCGTGCGATGCTCATGGTGCTTGCCCCCTCACCGGATAAAAACAAGAAAAAATCCTAGCCATCTTTGGTTGAAATTGTATAGAAAACCGGAACGCCGTACTGTAGTGCGGCATTGTTTTGTGCGAAAAAGGAAGTTAAGATGCCTCGCAAGAGTACAAAAACAGGCAAATTTAAACTAAAAACCCACAAGGCCACGGTCAAACGCTTCAAAGTGACTGGCGGTGGTAAAATTATGCGTACCAAAGGTGGCAAAAGTCACCTGCGTCGGCGCACCCCCAAACGCACCAAGCGGGGTTTCACCCGCATGTCAGAAGTGGCGGTTTCTGCGGATGCCAAACGGATTCGCCGTCTTGCGCCCTATCTCGGTAAATATAAATCGAATCCCCCCCGCTAAGGAGTTAAGACATGGCACGTACTAAAGGTGGGATTGTTACCCGCCGCCGCCACAAGAAAATTTTGAAGATGACCAAAGGCCAGTGGGACACTAAACACAAGTTGTTCCGCCGTGCCAATGAAGCCATGATGAAAAGTCAGTGGTATGCCTTCCGTGACCGCCGCCAACGCAAACGCCAGATGCGTCAGCTCTGGATTGCCCGTATCAATGCCGGGGCGCGGATGAGTGGCATGAGCTACAGCAACTTCATTCATCAGTTGAAACAACACAACATCGAACTTGACCGCAAGGTTTTGGCGGACATCGCCGTGCGTGACAGCGCAACCTTTGCCAATTTGGTCGCTGCGGTCAAACCCTAACCGTTGACTCGTAACGGATGCAAATGGGGGGCGTATGTCCCCCTGTTTTGTTTATCCATTTTCTTGGCTCGCCATCCGTATTTGATAAAGCTGTCCCATGATCACCTCCCCCCACAATCCCAAACTGAAATGGGTTAAAGCCCTGCTTACCCAATCCAAAACCCGCCATCGGGAACAACGGATGGTGCTGGAAGGGCTGCGCTTGGTGATGGATGCTTTAGCCCAAGGGATTCAGCCGGATTTTATTCTGCATAAACCCGATATTCCCCTTCCAGCAGATCCTACCGCTTGGCTGGCGGTAGAATCCACATTGCTGGATGACCTCAGCGACACACAGCACTCACAAGGGATTCTGGGGGTGTTTCCTTTGCCACAAATAGCCATCCCCGAAAAAGCGACTTTTTTAATTGCATTGGATGGGCTGCGTGACCCCGGCAATTTAGGCACCGTTATTCGCACGGCGGCGGCGGCGGGGGTGGATGGGCTGCTGCTCCTACCCGGCACGGTGGATGCGTTTAATCCCAAAACAGTCCGCGCAGGCATGGGAACCCACTATCGCATCCCGATAAAAACGATTCATTGGCCTGAATTTGAGGAACACTACAGCGCTGGCTGGCAAATCTGGCAGGCCAAAGCCAGTGGCAGCACCCTGTATCATCAAGCCGATTGGCGTTCCCAAAAAATTCTGCTCATCGTGGGGAATGAAGCACATGGTCTTTCCGAAAAGGCCGCCCACTGGGCCGCCCACACAATCTCTATCCCCATGGCACAGGGGGTTGAATCGCTGAACAGTTCGGTTGCCGCTGCCATTTTGATGTTTGAAATTCAGCGTCAGCGTGGGTTATATTAAGCATCTAACTTTCACTTTTTTCATCGGCCTAAAGCGTCTTAATTTATTAAACTACGTCATGTCTGTGTTAACTTAGTAAACGATGCTTATTAAAATGGCGCACGAAAAAACAAAATGAACAAGGAATTCCTCAAGGAGAGAGTCCATGAAACAAAACCTATGGCACGATTTTGTCCCCGGCCCTGATGCTCCCGATATTATTTATGTGGTGGTGGAAGTTCCCAAAGCCAGCCGCAATAAATATGAATACAGCAAAGATGCTGGCACGATTGCGCTTGACCGTGTGCTGTACAGCCCGTTGCACTATCCCGGCGATTACGGCTTCATCCCACGTACTTATTTTGAAGACGGCGACCCGATTGATGTGCTGGTGATGACCAACCAACCCACTTTTCCCGGTTGTATCATCAAAGCCCGTCCGATTGGCATGTTCAAAATGATTGACAGTGGCGAATTGGATTACAAGATTTTGGCAGTGCCTGCCGATGACCCCAGCTTTGCCGAATATTGGGACGTGTCGAATATTCCACAGCATTTCCCCAAAGAAGTCGGTCACTTTTTCATGGTCTACAAACACTTGCAAGGGGCGGAAGTGACCAATGAAGGCTGGGTAGGGGTACAGGAAACCAAATCCGAAATCCGCCGTGCCATTGAAAAATACAACAATGAATTTCCCTCGCGGGCAACCGAACAGCGTGTTAGCACCGGCACCAAATGGGAACGGGCATATGGCTACAGCCGCGCCATCCGTGTGGGGAATGTAGTGCATGTGGCCGGGACAACTGCCGGAGATGCAGGCGAAGATGTCCGTTCACAGGCGAAAGGCATCTTAGAGAAAATCAAAAAATCGCTAGAAGATGTCGGTGCAAGTCTGAATGATGTCATCCGTACACGAATGTACGTCGTCAACAAAGATGATATGACTACCGTTGCCGAAGTCCACGGTGAATATTTTGAAGCGATTCGGCCCGTCTCCACGCTGGTACAGGTAGCGGGTTTGATTGAACCGCAGTTGCTGGTTGAAATGGAAGTTGAAGCGCTTATCCGCGATTTTTAGGGCAAGTTAAATTCAGGGTTAGCAAGGGTTGTTGCGAACACTGTTCCATTTTCATAAAATAGAATCATGCGGGGATTGTACGATAGACGCGGTGAATGTTTTGGCTACCTGAGCGGTAGCAAAGTTTACGATTTAAACGGTAAGCTGTCTGGTTCATTTTCCCAAAAGACGATTTGGGATTTAGACGGCGAGTTTGTCTGGCATGTTGACCGTGATGGCTTGTATGATCACCATTGGCAGTGTATTGGGTATATAGGCAGCCCCGCCTATGAGGATGAGCATGACTACCGATAAAATGCGTGACGAACGAATTACTTGGCTGCGGGTTGAATTTGCGGAAGCCATTGAACGCTGTGAACGCAGCGCCATGACCCGCCGCGAATTGGGCGATTTTAGCACGCTGCATACCTCTCAATCCGAAATTGAGATGCTCGGTGATGAACTGCTGCGGTATGCGTTCTGGGCGATGCAGCATTTTTGCCATCAACCCGCATGTTGGGCCCCCTCGACTGAAGAAATGGATTACCTCAAACGCTGCCTGCGGGATGAAGACCTGTTCGACCCTGACCAGATTGAATTTACGGTACAGTCCCGTCATGGCGGTTAAAAAACTCAATTCCATGCGCCTCTTGGAACAGCACGACGTTCCGTATGAGGTCATCGAATTTCCTGACACCATTCACGATGCCTATGAATTAGCTGAGCATGTCGGAGTGCCGCCGCACATGGTCTACAAAACGCTGGTGGTGGATACGGGCGAGAAAAAACCCCTTTTGGCATTGCTGGCTTCTGACTGTCGGCTTGACCTCAAAAAATTAGCGGTTGCGGCGGGAGTCAAAAAACTCACGATGGCGACTCATGCCAACGCCGAAGCATGGACAGGCTTAAAAACGGGCGGGATTTCGCCGCTTGCATTGGTCGCTAAACAATGGAAAGTGTTCATCGACCAACCCGCGACCCAATTGCAGCAAATCATGTTGAGCGCGGGGCAGCGTGGGATCAATTTGCGCGTCCCGACCCAATCGCTGATTCAAGTTTTGCGCCCGACCATTGCCGAAATTTCCGCTAGTGCTGACTCTGAGGATTAATCTAAAAACTCTGTTTCTAAAATTTCGCGGCTTTTTTGAGATGTATCCGTGATTCCTGAGCGAAAGTTCGCCTTTTGTGCCTCATAGGCTAATCGTGCTAATGTACCGAGTGGGGGTTCACCTTCGATTTCTGTATCATCTTCGATTAGTGCAAATTTAACCAACATTTCTTCAAAAACTTCATTCACCGGACGTTGTTCTTGCTCGGCAAAACGCTGTAATTTTTGAACCAAGTCATCCCGCAAAATGTCTGCCATATGAATTATCCTCTCGCTTTTAATCAAATTATATCATGATGAGACTTGGGGCATCACGCGCCACAGTTCCAAAACACGCCCATCATGCGGGCGGGGGAAAACTTTTTCGAGTTCCCATGATAACGGCAATGCTTGATAATTCGTTTCCAGACTCGGTTCCAGCAAAATATAAATCCAACCATTTTTTTCAACTTGCAGCATCATATCCGCCAGCGTTTCCGGCGACATTTGATGGTCAATAAAACTGTATTCCGCACACGTCAGATTCATCGTGCTGTCAGTCTCGATATACAAGCGCAGCGTATGGCACGACCCCAGAATCCCATACACTTCGGCTTTACCCGTTACTGTGCTGCGTTCTGCATCGGTTTGCAGATAGTCAACCGCTTCACGCTGACCAAAACCCGCCGTCGTAGATTGGACATAGCGCCATAAATCGAGTTCAGGCAAATTTAAATCTTCCGGTTTTGTAATGGCTTGCTCAAAAAAGTGTCCCCCCCAAGCCAAGCCATACACCATCAAGCCAACCATCAGCGCCCGTTGAAGGGTCAAGCGGCGTTCATCTTCGCGCAGTTTTTCTGTCAGGGTATACAATCCGCCTGTCAGCATCAGCGCGAGGAACGGCACACCAATCACCAGATAGCGTGAACTGGGCTGTGACCCAAACGCAACCGCAGGCAGCCACGCCAGCAAAAATAAAATCAATAAAAACCATCCCTGCTTGGGATGAAACTTGAGCAGCACGCCTGCGCTCATCACCGTTAAAATGACGACAGGTGTCCACATGAAAATGGCGCTCTGCTTAATCGCAATCCACACATTGTCCACGAAATTTTCGATAAAATTCTGGTCTTTTTCATGGATATTGAGCAGGTGGTCATCGATGAAGACGATGGGTTCATTGTTGGCTTGCCCAATGGCAATCGGGATAAAAATTGGAATCCACACTGCCGCTAAGACTACCCCCATCACGACAAGCGGTTTGAGATAGCGCTGACGTAAATTTTCATGGTGTTCAAATAGCCAGATTCCCACTATTGGGGCGGCAATAAATCCGGCGGCGGTGAGTTTGGCTAGCAAGGTTAGGGTAAACAGCATTCCCACCCCAATACTCATTTGCAGGGTGGGGTGTTTTATCCACAGGAGACACACCCAAATTGTGACCATGCTCAAGGCCATTGTGAAGGGGTCAGCCAGTGCCATGCGGTCAAAAAAGGTCGCAAACGGAATCACCGCATAAATAAACAGCGCCATCACCGAAATTTGATGATTGAACAATTTTTTGCCGATGGCGTACATCCCTGCTCCACCAAGCAGGGTGGAAAGCGCCACCGCTAAACGGCTAACCAGCAGATAATTGATGCGTTCTGTTTCAAATAAGCCCAGATAATAATACAGCAGCACTTTTTTGGGCAACCACGACCATTGCGACTCAAAATCCCAGACAATTTCCGCCCGCCGGATGTGTAAACTTTCATCCGCATAGGCGGGCATGGCGAGAATGTCGTGAGAACGTAGGAAAAATTGCAGCAGCAAAATTCCCACCACCGCCGCGAGCTGCCATTTTTTCAATTTGTCTGCTCCTCAATTTTCCAGACTTCCACCACCATCCCATCAAACGGGCGACCATACCGCGCCAAGACTTCATGCTCAAAAGGCAGCAAATCCAAATTAACAGGTTCAAATTCTGGCTCAACCAGCACATACAGGATGTTTTCTTCGCTAAGGCGCTGCTGCATGTGTTGAATGACCTGTGGCAAAAATTCGCCTTCCCAGCCAAAATTCGGACATTCCAGATTGACCACCCCGAATTCGTCCAGATACAAGCGGATTTGATGGCACGACCCCACCAAGCCAATCACCGGAACCCGCCCGCTTGTTTCAGAAGGTTCCAGTGTTTCGGTCAGCGCGGCAGCATCCACCAGACCATACCCCGCCGTGAAATTTTGAAAATATTCGTAGCGGTCACTAGGCGGCAAGGTCATCTCACGCGGGTCTGACCATGCGGCGGTGATGAAGGGTTGGGCGAAAAAAATAATCCATACGCTGACTACCCCCCAACTCACTATCCAATGCTGAGCAAATTTGAGTCGTCGGGTAGCCATGACCAGCGCCCCCGCCATCAGAATCAGCAGGGGCAAAATGCCAAGCTGGACATAGCGTGTCGAAAATCGCCCTGCCAGAAAAATGAGGATGCTCCACACCAGCAAAATACACACCGCCAAAAAAAGAAAGGTACGCGGGCGGGAACGCAAGGCAAAAATTAAGGCGATTGCCACAAGGATTAAAAACAGGCCGTTGTGCAGCACCCAGTTGACTTCGGCCAAATCCTGCACGTTGTCCACCACTGTTTCAAGCGGCGAACGGGTGTTAATCAGCACCGGTTCAACAATCACAGCGCGTTCGGCTTCGGGGTTGCCTTCCGGTGAAATTTGATAATCCAGTTCTTTGTACACCACATAGCCAAAAAAAGGCGCAATCACCCCGCCAAAAGTCAAATAACAAATAAGGAGTGTGGTGCGATATTTTCTAATGGAAGTTTGCCATTTTTCCCCCGAAAACAGCAGCACCGCCAGCACAGGTGCTGCCAGATACGGAGCGCTAATCACCTTCGCCAGCACCGCCAGCCCCCCCAATATCCCCGTCAGAATCCCCCACTCCCATTCCTCAGGGTGATACACCATCAGCAACGCTCCCCACACTGTTAAAATCCCCAGTGAGGAGGCCAATGGGTCAGAAAAAGCAAGGCGGTCAAAAAAAATCATAAACGGCGAAAAAACCGCGATGTACAACGCCAGAATCCCACCCCATGTCCCGAATAAGCGTCGTCCGACAGCGTAAGTTCCCGCCAATCCGAGCAGCGAAAACAACCCGACCACCGTTCGTCCGACAAAAATACCATGCAAGCGGTCAGCCCCGAACAGCCCCATCCAATAATAGGTAAGCAGTTTGCCCGGCTTGAGCGAAATATTGAGATCCTCCAACGACCAGACAATTTCAGCACGGCGGATATGCAAACTTTCATCGTTAAAAGGGGGTAGGGCGGTGATGTGATGAATCCGCACGAACAGCGCAATCAACAGCAGTAAAACGATCAACCATCCCCGATTACTTGAACCAGCCATCGCCTTCTCCCGGAGTTACGCGGTACAGCCACACACGGACTCCCTCATGCGGACGGTCATAGGTGGCAATCAATTCAGGAGCAAGTGCCATCGCTTCAAAATCAATGATGTCTGCATCTTCGACCAGAAAATACCATCCACCGGAATCATTCACCTGTTGCTCCCACCGCGTCATGATGTCAGGAATCATGCTGTCATTAAATTTAAAATAGGGGCAATGTAAATCCACCGGATGATTTTCGGGAAAGTAAAGCCGTAAACTGTGGCAGTTACCCACAAACCCGGTTAAACGAATTTTCCCCTCGATTTCGGGCAGCGCGAGAATATCCGGCACGGCTTCCCGCAATCCATAACCAGAGGACGTATGCGTTCGATATTCCCAATTATCCTGTTCCCCTAAAGTAAGATGGGCGGGGTCATTCCAGATAGCAAAAATAAAAGCTGCGCTCATCATCACCGCCGCGCAGCTTAACAACGGCAGCGCGATGAGGCCGATTCCATTGTTTGCTTGGTTTACCTCAGGGAAAAAAGCGGTACTAAAAATCAGCAGGAGGGGAAAACCCAACACCAGATAGCGCGTACTCGGAAACGCCGCAACCACCCCGATAAATCCCCATGTTGCTGCCAATGTCAGCAAAAGATAGGCTTTTTGTGCCATGTTCCGCCGATTGAGCAAACCCACCACCAGCACCATCCCGAACAGAAGCAAAATCAGCGCGTTCAATTGAATGAGGGACTCGGTGTAACGTTCAACGTTGTACCCGATTTGTTCTATCCGATTGCGTTCAGTGGGGGTAAATAACCAGCTATCCACCACTTCGGGTTTTTCCTCTGGTGGATTCATTTCACGGTAAAGCATGTACCCCACAAAAGGCAGCAGAATCAACCCCATCACACTGTAGCAAATCACCAGATTTTTGAAGTGAATCGCCAGAATAAAACGAGCCGATTTGAGCAAGGGGATGAATCCCCTTGTTATATTCAATGGATAGCGTCCTAGAAAATAGAGTGCCAAGATCGGCACAACCAGCAGAGGCACAGCCGTTAATTTGGCGAGCAGGGTTAAGCCGAGTAAAAAGCCCAAAATGGCGGCATGTCGTGCATTGGGTTTTTCCGCGAAGTGCATCCCCGCCCAGACCACCGCCAACCCGAACATCATCACAAACGGGTCGGACATCGCCATGCGCTCAAAAAAAATCAAGAGGGGGGTGAGGCCATGCAGCCAGACGGTGATGAGGCTTTTCCAGTAAGAGCGCGTTAAGTGAAACACAATCGCATAGGACAATGCTGCTGAAAGGGGTGCAATCAAGGCCAATGCTTGGCGTGTCAGCCACAGCGCGTTATGGTCTTGCGGGTCAAACAAGCCAAAGTAGTAATACAGCAGCAGCTTTGCCAGCAAAAAAGACGATTTTTCATCGGTGAATTGGTAGACCGCCTGCGCCCGCATAATGTGAAGGCTTTCGTCCACAAAGGCAGGCATAGCTAAAATATCATGGGCGCGAATCGCCCAGACCACCCATAAACTCAATACGACCAGTAGCAGACGCGGCATCTACAGGCCAGTTTCGGTGGTTTCACGGGAACGGCGGGGCGTGGAATGAAGCCCGCGTTCCAGCAGAATCAACCCGCCCAGCAAGGCTTGAGTCCAGCTGACAAAGCGAATCAGTAGCCCGATTCCCAGCGCGGCATGTTCGCTCACATCCAGATAACCGAGAAAAAACACATAGGCAGCTTCTTTAATTCCCAACGACCCCGGCGAAAGCGGCACAATTTCGAGCGTCGAAATGAGCGCCACAATCGGGATAAACGCCAGATAGGACACCGGTTCTGTCACCGCCAGCAGCACCACATAGTACGAAGTCATGCTGAAAAAATTTGCCAGCAACGAGAGCAGCACCATCTGAATCAAAATACGCGGCTCGCCCAAATCGCCTTGCAGCGATTGACTTAAACTGCTGAGTTTTTGGGCGAATTTGCCCAGTTTGAAGCGGGTCATTAAGCGAGTCATGGTTGGCACAAACCAGCCAAACCGCAAAATTGCCAGCGCCCCGATGCCCGCCGCCGACAGGCCATACACCAGCAGCGACATTTCCATCGGAATCCCTTCAGGGCGCAGGAACAGCAGAATCAGCGCAGCAGTGGTGACAACAGAAATCAACCCCACCGCCCGTTCAATCAACACAGACGAAACCGAATCAACGGCGCGGCCTGTGTCCACTGAACTTTCTGCCATTCGCATCGCATCTCCGCCTGCCGAGGAACCGGGCAAAAATTGGCTGTAAAATGCGCCAATCAAATAGGTTCCGAACAAGCGTCCAAAGGTAGTGCTGACGTTGTTTTTGCGAATCAACAATTGCCAGCGCCATGTTTTGACAGCCGTGGAAGCCATCAGCAGCAGCCAAGCTGGAATGAAATACAGAACATTGGCCTCGGCGAGGGTGTCGGAAACGTCGTTGATATCCACCAGTTCAAACAGGGCGACCAGCCCAATTATCCCCATTCCTAGCCGTACCCACGACCAGATGCGCTGCATACTCATAGGATTCTTTCTCTCTGCTAACGGGTGGGGATTATAGTCCCATCAATGCGGGTGGTAAACGGCATCTTTAACGGGCGTGCAATGACCATGCGCGGTTGGCCTAGCATTGAATTACCAGTTTTTAAGGGTGCGCCAATTTCCCAAGAACAATTGCATCAAGCGGAATAACCCAACTGCCCCCAAGCCAATCATCAAAACCCCTAACAAAAACCACAACCGCGAAACTGCCGCCGCCTGATTTTTCAAACGTTCTTCAGAGGCTTGCGATTTGCCCGCCCATCCCGCGTAATCGGCATAGGCTGTCCATAGCGGACTGGTCAGGCGTTCTCCTGTCCGGGTGGTGAGGGCGATTTGCCAGTGCGTATCGTGGGTCAAGGGGGCAGTATAAATAGGGTGGTTGGTCGTTGCGATTGACTTGCCGTTTAAGAAAATTTCATAGGTGACGGCATCGCATCCATTGGGCGCAGGCTGCCATTGCATCACTCCGTCTTTCCATTGGGGGGCATAGGGGGCCGTTACAGAGGAAAAATCTTCCAAATCTAACGGACGGGCGCTCCCCCCCACCATTGCCCACACTTCCTTGTTCCAAGACACCACATCCTGGGCGTATGCGGTATCAATCCGCCCTAGTTCCCGCAGCGAGGGATACTCAAAAAAACGAATCCCACAGAGGCCGTTGGCAACCGCCAGTTTATTTTCAAACGGGGCAATTGCAAGTGTTTTATCAGGGACGGGGATATGCTGTGAAGAGGTTAAATCGGCACTTAGAATCCACCCATCGTCGGCTGCAACTGCGATATTCCCATCATCCATCGGAACAATGTCTTGCACCCGACCTAAATTTCCGACTTGCCCGACGATTTTTTCACTTTGCCATGCAATCACTTGCCCATCGTGGGTGCCGATATACAGCCTCTCGTTGGCCCATATGAGCGTGGTAATGCGGGTTTGCAAGGCAATTTGCAAAATAGGCTGAAAGGTTTGCAAGGGGAGAAAAAAAATTGTTCCATCGACTCGGCTGTACCAGAATCCATCAGGATTGCTCGTCAGGGCGGTGATGTTGGACGCGGTGAAAAGCCCATTTCCCCCCTGAAAAACGGTCATCTCGCCTGATTTAGCCAGAACCGCTTGGTACTCGTTAAGAGAGGCGAATTGTTGAGCCGAAAAATCTAACGGTATGAGATTTTCCCCGTCCCATTGATGGGCTGTTTCCCCTAGCAAATAAAGGGTATTTTCATGGGGATAAAACCCGCTAAATTCAGATGGTGGCTGATAGCTTCCCATCGCAGACAGCGCATAGGGGGTCACTTGCCAATGGGTAAACCCGTCACTAAGGGTCAGTAGATCGCCTTCCCGCAATGCAAATTTTTCGACTCCCCCATCAATGGCATACACGGCGATTTCGGTGGGTTGCGACGGGTTGCTGACATCAAGGCGAATCAATGCCGCTTCGGGGGTGCGACTGCTGATGAGGAGTTCATTTTCTTGGGCTTGTAAGGCGGTAATCTCAAGCGGTGAGATGTAGGTCGCTAAGGGGGTTGGATTTCCGCCAAAAACACTAAAATTAGCGAGTTGGTTTTCTCCCAGTGTAACCAGCAAATCATTTCCGGCGACAAGGCTTTTGCCCACCGCAGGAAAACGGGCAATTTCCGCAAAAGTTGTTGCGTTTATGGTGCGGAGGTGTGTGCCATCCAACACCACCAGACTCCCCTCTGCATTCGGGTAGCCATCCCAAGCAAATACTTCGGCGGGCAGCAGGCTTAATTTTTGTGGGGCTGCTGGGGATGCGACATCAAAAAGATAAAATCCAGCAGCCCCACAGGCGATAACCGCGCTTGTTCCATTCAGGTTAATTGTTTGTGGCGTGCCGCTTAATTCGGTGATGCTGGCAAGTTGGGGGGTGTTAAAATTGGTAATATCCAGAATGAGAAATCGCCCATCATCCAGTATCACATAGGCGAAATTGTTCTGAATTTCGAGGTCGGTGATGGTGCCACGCACACTCAACGCTGCCATTACTTGAAAATTGGTCAGGCTGACGGCGACTAACCCCTGACTGCCCAGCGCCGCCACAATCCGATTATCTTGCGGGGCAAGAGCCGTCGGTGTTTCCCAGAGCGGAACAACGGCAATTTCGACAAACTGGGGCAAACGCGCCGCATCATAAATATGGAGGCCATCCTGTCGCGCAGCAATTAACCAATTATTGACCCGCTGCACATCCAGCGTCGGTAAATCCAATTCCCCGTTGCGATAACGCAAAGTACGGGCATCATAGACTTTGAGGCCGTCTGCGGCATCGGCAACCACCAGCCAGTTTTCAATAATAATTGTTTTTTGTGCATCCCGAATCGGGGCATACCGCCCTTCAATGATGGGGTTTTCGGGGGTGGCAGCATTAATCACATGCAGATGATTTCTTGAATCCGTGGCATAAAGCATTGTGCCGGATGCGATAATTTTTGAAGCGGGGGCAATCTCCGTTAGGGCGCTGAGGGTTTGGGGTTGGTTCGGGTCGGTCATGTCGTACAAGCGTATCCCTGCCCCGCCATCCGCCACTGCCAAAATGTCATCTTCTGTAATCGCTGCGTCCCAATCGCGTCCAGGGGTGTCTATCTGCCAAGCTCCCCGCAACCTGCCATCCGGCAAAATCTCCCGCAGACGCCCCCCCCCATCTTCGGCGGCTACTGCGAGCCATTTTCCAGTAATGCTCAAATTCTGGCCTCCACCGGGCGCAAAATTCAAAAGGGTTTTATTTTGTGGATGGATGGCAAACACCCCGGTTTCAGTGAGCGCGTAAATGCCTTGTGGATGGCCTTTAAGAGCAAGAATTTTTTCCCCTAACGACAAGCGGTCTGTCGGTTGATAGGGGGGTGTAAGCGGAATCCAGAGTAAGTTTTCGCCCTCAGCAACGATGGCGGTTGTGTCCAGCAAAATGACATCGGTTAAATGCCCCCCGAATGAAATGGGGGATTGCGCCAGAACGGGCGGAGTTTGAGCAAACACACTTAAAAAAAGAACCAATCGTAAAATTTTTTGCATCATTCCCTCAATAATGGGAAACTAGGGAAGAATTTGTTACCCAGCCTCTCATGAGGGGCGGATAGCACAATGCTGACTGCCATTATAACGAAGGCACAGACATGATAAAACGTTTTGTTGATGGTTTACCTTTAGGATTAGCAATTATCGCTATTTTTATCAGTGTTTATGCGGTCATTCAGAAGGATGCACCCCAGCGCACCGAAATTAAAGTTCGTCCCGAATTAGAAGAACGATTGTTGAATTTACCCGAAGATGACCCCTTGCGGGCCGTGCTGGAAAGTCAATTAGAATCGCAGCGGATTCTGGTCGAAGCACGGGATGCCGCCAATGAAGCCCAGAATGCCTCCCAAACCACCGACAGCATTTTGAGTTTTATTGAAGGGGGGTCAATTCTCATCGGGGTACTCTTGGCTCTGGTGACAGTGGCCTTCGGCTCAAGCCTGTCGGATGTGCGTTCGCGCTTGGATAAATCCATTGAAGAAGCAGGCGGGCAACTCAAACAAACCGAAGACCGCATGACCGAACTCATGAATGAAATGCGTCACCAACTTCAAGCGGGCGTGGAGGCCGACCACAAGCGCCAAATGGAAAGTGACCGTCGGTTTAGTGAATTGAATCATCGGATTCAAGAGTCGCTCACACGAACAGAAAGTGCAGCCGGAGGCTTACTCCAAATGGTAGACGAGGCAATTAATTCCGCCAAGCGGGATGCAGAAAATTCTTTCCGTGTGCTGTCGCTGCTGCTGCTGGCAGAACAACAGGTACGAGCCAACAACCGTGAAACCGCGATTGCGACCCTGCAAGAAGCCATCAAAATTGACCCGAATAACCAGACAACCAATTATCTGCTGGGGTATCTGTATGTGGGGCGGAAGCGGTTTGAACAGGCCATTGAGCATCTGGAACGCGCCCTCAAAATTGACCCGAATTTTGCCCCCGCGCTGGCGGCAATGGGGTTGGCGCAAAGCCGCATGGCAAACGCCGAAAAAGACAATTTGCATAAGAATCAACTTCGCGCCCAAGCGGAAATTAACCTGACCAAAGCGCTTACCTCTGACCCCGGCTTAATTGATGCGGATAACGAATCCTATTTCGGAACTTTAGGGGGGATTTATCGTCGTCAGGAACGGTTGAACGATGCGCTAACCGCGTATGAATCGGCGGTCAAAGTCACCCCGAATAATTCGTATCCTGTTGGCAATTTGGCAATGCTCTACAAAAAACTCAACCACGAAGAACAAGCGCAGCAAATGTACACACGGGTGATTGAAATTGCCGAATCGATTCTGGATGATCGCCCCGGTGATGTCTGGGCGCGGTTGGATTATGCTCAAGGGCTACTCATTCAGGGCGATAAGAAAAAAGCGCTTGACCAGTACAAAAATATTATTGAACGGGCTGGCGAAACCACCCCGCTTGAAACCGCGTTGAGTGGGCTGCGCTTTTTGGTCGATACCGTTGTCCCGATTGATGGTTTGCCAGAGGTGATGAATATGCTGCAAACAGCCATTGAAGCCAAACAAAAGGAAAATTAAGGGTATGCTGCTGGCAATTGATATTGGCAATACGAATATTCACTTTGGTTTGTGGGATGAACAGCGCTGGCGCACCACATGGCGGGCGCGAACCGTTGCCAACAAAATGGGCGATGAATATGCAGTGCTGCTGCGGAACTTTTTACATTCCTCTGGCTTGCATTTTGAGGATGTTAAACAGGTGGTCATGGCGAGCGTAGTACCAGTCTTGACCGATGCCTTCCGTGAATTAGTCCCGCGTTATTTTCAAACCGATGTTTTGAATGTGACCCATCTCAATGCAGGAATTGCCATTGAAATTGATTTGCCGCAGCAGGTAGGCGCAGACCGGATTGTCAACGCGGTGGCGGTGAATAAGCTGTATGGGGGTGGCCCGGCGATTGTGATTGATTTTGGGACAGCGACCACTTTTGACGTGATTTCGCGGGATGGGGCATATATTGGCGGGGCGATTTCGCCCGGCATCAATGTTGCATTGGAGGCATTGGTCAGCCGTACCGCCCAACTTTATAAAGTTGAACTGGTGCCGCCACCCTCGCCGATTGGCAAAAATACCGCCCAGGCGCTTCAAAGCGGGTTGTTTTTGGGGTATGTGGGTTTGGTAGAAGGGTTGACCAAAAAATTAATCGCTGCCCTGCCGGACTCTGACCAAGACAGTGTAAAAGTGATTGCGACAGGGGGACTTGCCCCCCTGTTCAACCAATATACGGATGTGATTCATATTATTTCCGATTCGCTGACCCTCGATGGAATGCGGGTCATTTGGGAGTTGAATCATAATTCGGGATAAGCAATCGTTCCAGCACGTTGTAACGCCAGAGCAGCATCAACGCGGCGCTCCATGCGGTCATGCTCACGGCAATCAAGCCGATGTCGGCCCATGAGAGCGGAGTCATCTCAAAAAAGTCACGCAGACCGGGAACGGCCATGACGACCCCGAAAAGGAGGAGCATGGCAACCGCCAGCAAAAGACGGCGCGGGTCGTAGCGCATGGCTTGTCCATTCTGCCAGTCTTCCCGTTCGCGCTCTGCCAGCACAATCACCCACAACCCGCCGATAAGTGAAGCCGTCGTTAAAACACTGCGGGCGGTTTCAACTTCGGATTGAGTCGCTTTGCCGCCATAGGTCAGGTACAAAATCCAGATGAAAACCAAGACCACCGCCAGCGAAAACCCTGCCGGAAACACAAATTCCGTCACCGAGACAATCAATGATTTTTTCGGCTGTCCAGTTTTTGCCCAGTACGCAAGGAAAAAGGCCGGAATGCCAACCGGCAAACTGGTCAAGAGGGCGTTGTGACGCGGCGTAAAGGGAAAATGGGTGTTCACAAATCCCGCGATGATGATGAGCAGCACGGTAAAAAAGGTACGGGTTAAAAACAAACGCATCGAATCATTCATGCCGTTCAAAATTCGCTGGCCTTCCAGAAAAGCATCCGGCAGGACTTCAAATTTATTGCCGAGCAGCACAATATCGGCAACGCTGCGGGTTGCTTGGCTACCATCCTGCATGGCAATCCCCACCTGTGCTTTTTTCAGGGACAGCACATCGTTCACCCCATCCCCCATCATGGCAACGTAATAACCATCCGCCCGCAAAACTTCGACAATATGCTGTTTTTGTTCCGGTGTAATCCGTCCAAAAATCGCATGGTTGCGGACGGCTTTGGCGAAGTCACTTTCATCGAGGCCGGCAAGTTCAATCCCCGAAATAGCTTTGTCCTCGTCGGGGCGAAACCCCGCTTGATAGGCCAGCGCGGAAACAGTGGTCGGATTGTCGCCTGAAATCAGCAGGAGCTTAATGTTGGCTTGCCGAAAACCCGCCAAGACTTCCTGTACATGTGGGCGTAGTTCGTCTGAAAAACTGATGAATCCGAGCGCTTGCGTATTGGCAGGCAGGCGAATTTTATCATCCTCCGCAATTTCATCTGGCTGAATGATCTGGTCGGAATGAGCAACAAGCAGCACCCGTAACCCCTGATTGGCAAGTTCCGCAAGGGTGTGGTCAAAATGGGTTTCATCGGCAATGTTGACCTGTGACCGCAGCATTTCGGGCGCTCCTAAAATGCACGTTCCCGGTTTGCTGGATTCCACAAAACTGGCGGCAGCCCATTTACGGGTAGAGGAAAATGGAATTTCGGCGGTGGTTTGCCACTGCTTGCCTTGAATGGCTTCGGCAATCGCATCGGCAGTCCGGTTGCGCGACCCAGTGCTGGCGATGTAATCTCCCACCAGTGTTTGAAAGGCTTCTTTTTCGCAATTTGTAAACGGATGCAGCCCATGAAATAAAATGCGGTTGGTGGTTAGCGTGCCAGTTTTGTCCATACACAGCACATTCACATTGCTCAGACTTTCCACAGCATTGCTTTGCTGGACAAGCGCTCCTTTGCCCGCGATTCTGACCGCCCCAAGCGCATAAGACACCGTAATCATGAGCAGGAGTCCCTGTGGCACAAGCGAAATAACGACTGCCATATCTTCCACACCATCTGACAGGGGTTTTTCCTGATACAGATAGGACAGCGCCAGCAAAATACTCATGCCTATTGCCAGCACGACCAGCATTCGTACAATGACGCTAATTTGCCGTTGAAGTGGGGTAACGCTCAAGGTAAATTCGCGTGCGCCTGCCGTGATTTTTTGAGCGAAACTGTCTTTACCCACTCTTTCCGCTATATACACCGCTTCGCCTACCACCGCAAAGCTCCCCGATAAAATTTCATCGCCGGTGCGCTTGGCAATTAAATCGGATTCACCAGTGAGCAGGGATTCATCCATATCCAGCAGTTTGCCATTGCCCTCTGAGATAATTTTCCCATCCACTACCGCTTGGTCGCCTGCCCGCAGCAGAATCGCGTCGCCTAGCACAACATCGGTCTGGCTAATTTCTTGGGGATGTCCATCACGGAGAACGGTAATTTTAGGACGGGTGAGCAGGGCAATCTGGTCGAGTTTTCGTTTGGATTGAAATTCCTGAAAGGTGCCAACCAGAATATTAATCCCCACCGCGCCTCCGGTAACAATTGCGTCAGTGGGTTTGCCCACCAGAATCAAAATCGCAATGATCATAAGCAGAATAATATTGGCGAGTGAAAGAAAATTGGCGCGGAAAATATCAGCATAAGAACGGCTGCTGCGAAGATCAACGTTATTACTTTTGCCTTCAGCGACAAGCCGTGCTGCTTCTGTGCTGGTGAGGCCGCGAATTTGCATCATGTGTATTGTATTCCCCAGATAGCGTTATTGATTATACGTGCAAAACCCGAACCGGGTGCGAAAAGTTACGAAACACCCCCACCCAAACTATGGGCAGCACTGAGGATTAACAGCGCAGCAAAAATGAATGCAACATAGAGCAAGCGTACCCACTTGGAACTGTGAAGCAGGGCATCGGCAACCAGTACCCAAAGGGGAAAGAGTGCCATCGCTTGGCGGGCATAAGAGATTTTAAGCAATGTGCCTTCGCCAACTTTTAGCCCTAAGGTAAAAAAAATAAGCATATACCCGAAGGTGTAGCCAATGAGGGGGAGGCGGCGATGACGTGGAGACAACAAAAGGGCAATTGCCAAAACCCATGTTACCAATACGGCAATCAAATCCGGGTAAGCCAATGTTTTTGTGGGAAAACGGATAAAAAGTTCGGCTGTATCTAATATCCCTTGCAGGGGATTAACGAACAGCGTACCAAAATATTGTTCTTGTGTTGACTGATAGGGCGGAAGATGAATCGATTCTCGATAGGATAAAAAGGCATACCACACAAGGGGTAACAGGACAAACGGCCAGACTTTTTTGAATATCCGCCACCCGTTGTCGACCCAAATGCCGTAAGTGGCTTTGGATTGCTCTAACAACATAAGCAGGGCTACACCCCCTAAGACCATGCCCTGTTGACGGGTGAGTGTGGCTAAGATACCCAAAAAAGTAGCTATAATCCATTGATTGTGCAGCGTCATGTAAAGCAAAGCGATAGTGAGTGCCATGTAAGGTGCTTCGGACATGGGTGCGTTCCAGACATAGCTCGTTGGCAGAAATGCAATAACCCATACACTTGCTACCGCTAAGGGTTGATCTTGATAATAAATTTCACAAAAACGGTAAAACACAGTTAAAAAAATTATAAAATATAGAGAAGAAAAAAATATTCCTCCAATGTCTACTATACCGGGCGTGACCATATCAAAAAATTGGATGCCTACGGAAGTTAGTGGAGGAAAAATTGTTGGTTTGGGGTCGGTGGCTTCATAGCCGTTTTCTGCTAAATTAAGATAATGCACTGCATCCCAGCGTCGCCAAATTTCAAACAACACCCTACTCAAATCCGATTCCAAAAATGGCAGGCGTTTGTCTGCTGGCGTGTAATGATAGCCTGTATCGAGTTGAAAATTTTCGATAGCTGCAAACACCCCCCCCATCCACACCTGAAAAAACACACGCTGAATCAATGCGATAAGGACGGCAAGTTTGAGGGCTGGCTGCCATTCAAGGAAAACTGCTTTTGCTTTTTGCATCCGTCAAAGTCCTAGAGAGGTAATACAAATAACTTTACTACATGAGGAAAAATATGGGAAAAATGCCCTTTTCCTGCGGAGAAAAAGGGCATGGAAGGCAAAAAATTACAGCCCGTAAATTTCGCTGTATTTGTGGGTCAGATAACGAACGAAAGGCGCAACCTGCATTTCTGTTCCGGTGACGCGCTGGACAAGTTCACGCGGGGTAAATTTGCTGCCGTGCTGGTGAATGTTGGTTCGCATCCAGTTGAGCAGGGTATCAAATTTGCCATGGGCAATTTCATCGGGAATCTGGGGGTATTGTTCAACGGCTTTGTCGTAGAACTGTACCGAGAGGAAATTGCCAAGCGAATAGGTGGGGAAGTAGCCAATCAAGCCGGATGACCAGTGAACATCTTGCAATACGCCCTGTGCATCATTCGGCGGGACAATGCCAATATATTCCTCGAATTTCGCGTTCCACACCTGCGGCAAATCTTTAATCGCCAATTCGCCGTTCATGATGGCCTGTTCAATTTCAAAACGCACCATGATATGCAGGTTGTAGTACACTTCGTCCGCTTCTACACGGATAAATGAAGGCTGCGAGGCATTAATTGCTTGGTAGAATCGCTCCATGCTGACATCATGCAGCGATTCGGGGAAGGTTTTTTGCAATTCGGGATAGTAATGCTGCCAGAACCCCCGACTGCGCCCGACGATATTTTCCCACAGGCGCGATTGACTTTCATGCACGCCCAGAGAAGTCCCGTTGCCTAAAATCGTCTCATCCAGCGCCTGTGCCACACCCTGTTCATACATCCCATGTCCCGATTCGTGCATTGTTCCAAACAAGGCCGGATTCAGGAAATTGGTTTCAAAACGGGTGGTAATGCGGACATCATCGCAGGAGAAATGGGTGCAGAAAGGATGCACCGCAAGGTCTTGCCGTCCGCGTTTGAAATCGAAGCCATAGGCGCTGACGACTTTTTCGCCAAATTCGCGCTGGCGTTCAATCGGATATTCCCGATGGACAATTTCATCGGACACCTTGTGCTGATTTTCTTGAATGGCTTTAACTAACGGAACAAGGTCTTTTTTGAGTTCATCAAACAGGCGTTTCACTTCGCGGGTGGGCATTCCCCGTTCATATTGATTCAGTAAGGCATCGTAAGGGACTTCTTCGTATCCCAAACATTCCACTGCTTGTTTGGTTAAATCAAAGATTTTTTCTAGCATGGGACGAAAGTGTTCAAAATTGCTGGTTGCACGCGCTTCCACCCACACCTCATGCCCTAAAGTGGTCGCTTCCTGAAGCGCAACCACCAAATCAGTGGGCAGTTTGGTGGCCTGTTCATATTGATATTCGGCGGCGCGTACCAGGGCGGCCTCGTCGCTGTCGTAATCCATGCCCGCCATTGCAGCCTTGGCATCTTCAATCAAACGCCCTGTTTCATCGGCAGTCAGGGTTTCATGAGCAATTTTACTGATGGTTCCCAGTTGACGGGCGCGGGCCGCAGCCCCTCCCGGCGGCATCTGTGTTTGTTGATCCCACCCCAAAATCGCGCCCACACGCTCTAAATCGTGAATTTCGCGCATTCGGGCTTTGAGTGCTTCAATAGCCATGTTGTATATCCTCTAACTAAGTTGCGCCTATTTTACCGTTGAAAAAAGTTTTTTAACAGACATTGGGTTCGCTTGTTGTTTACTACGCCTATATAATTAATAGGCACTCTTAGGAATGTAACGGATGGACGAGTATCAACCTCTCGTTAAAAAAATTACTTTTGAGAACGGGCGTACTGCCTCTTTGATTGAAGTGATGCCGACCAGTTCGGCGGTGGATGTAGTGCGCTGGTTAGGATTGCCGCCAAACCGCCTAACCATTTCGATGCACGTTGGGGGGATGGAGCTATCCGGTCAGCAGCAAAGCCACTTAAAGCGGGTGCTGTCACAGAGTGTGATTCGGTTTGCGGAGGATAATAAATTATTGGTAGCCGATGGCGGCACGGATGCAGGGGTGATGCAAATTGTGGGGGAAGCCTATGCCGAAGCCAAAGCAACGTTTCCTCTGCTGGGGATTACCGTCCGTAACAATGTGACCTACCCGGATGGGCCTGAACCCGAACCAGGACGCTGGCCTTTGAACGAATTTCATAATCATTTTGTGATTGTGGAGGCCAACGATTTTGGCGCAGAATCTCATTTATTGGTGGAAGTCTCGCGTTCATTTGGCACGCCCGGAGTAGCGCTGGTGGTGAACGGTGGGGCCATCGTGCGGCGTGAAATTGAGATGCACGCCAAAATCGGAACTCCGGTGGTAGTGCTGAAAGGGACAGGGCGCTACGCCGATGAACTTGCCAGCGCCGCCCCCCGTAGTGAGTTACGGGATGTGTTTCCCATCGGCGCAACCCTCAAAATATTTGATGTGAACCGCCAACCACCCGAAGATTTATACCACTTGTTACGGAGTATCTGGCTGCGCTAGCCTTCCTCAGAACGGGGTGGACGGATGGCTTTTTCGATACCTTTGATATGGGTAGAGGCATTGGATACATTTTCTTTGAGCGACTCCATTTCCTCTTGAATGGGCATGTCCCGCGCCATCATCTTACGAACAATTTCGACCTGCATGGCGAGATTCGTCACCAACCCGCTTACATGGTCATGCAGCAGACGGGCGACCCATTCACGCGCTTCGGGGGACATGATTTCGCTAACTTCTTCCTCAAAATTTTCCCAATTAATTTCTTTGGGCATGGTGTTCTCCTGTTATTTCTTTTCCTAGCAATAGAAACACGATCCTCAAGTTAGTTACTGGTGGATTGAATAACTCCCAACGCGGCATTCACATAGTCTAGGCCAGCTTGTGCATCGTCTACATAGGGGTTATCGGCGGCGGTTCGTTCAATGAAACTGGTAAAAGCCGCTTTTGCTGATTCATACAGGGTTTGTGCCTGCTGGGTGTTGCCCGCTTCATAGGCAATATCCGCCAAGCCACGCTGGGCCAACCCCAATTCATAGTAGGTATATTCATCTTCTGGAACAAGGAGCAGGGCTTGTTCAAAATCACTAACGGCCTGCTGCCATTGTGCCGAGATGCGATAGGCAACTCCACGTGCAGCATAGGCTTCGCCTAACTGTGGGGAAAGTTCAATTGCTCTGGTCAGGTTGGCTACCGCATCCTCATAACGCTGTTCCTGAAGGGCATACAAGCCGAGATAATAATAGGCCTGCACCGCTTCTGGATAGTAAATGATAGCCTCTTGAAAATCGGCGGCGGCCCCGGCTCTGTCTCCGGCTCTGGCACGGATTAAACCACGCTGCTCAAGGGCTTGCCCATTAACCGGGTCGAGTGCTAAAGCGGAATCACAATCGGTAGCAGCAGCCCCATCATCCCCCATTTCGGCATGGAGCGTACAGCGTGCAACCAGCAAAGCGACATTGTTTGCATCTTTTTGGATGCCCTGATTAAAGGCGTTCATGGCAGCAGTGGGGTCATTTTTGAGCAAGCTGGCCTGCCCCTGAACCAACCATGCGGCGGCATAGTCAGGGTTGAGCGTAAGGGCTTGATTGCTGGCCTGAACCGCCGCATCAGGATTGTTGAGATTGAGGTAGGCTTCTGCCAGAAAAGTATAGATTTCAGGGTTGGGGGTGCTGCGCTGGACGAAATTTTCAAAGGCTTGGCGGGCAAGTTCCCATGCCTGCTTTTCATAGAGAATCTGGCCTTGCAGCAAATAATATACACCGATTGTCGGTTGAAGGCTGATAGCATAACTGACATCGCTGTAAGCATCATCCAGCAACCCCAAGGTAGCGCGGAGTTCAGCACGGGCAAAATAGGCGGGTGCATAATCGGTTGCCACATTCACTGCGTTGTTAAATTCGCTCATCGCCGCGTTGAAATCTTCCGCAGCCACCAACAACCGTCCTTTGCCAAGGTGCGGACGCGGGGCGCGGGGGTCAAGTTTGATCGCTTCATCGTAGGCAAGACGGGCAGAATTGGCAGATTCGGGAAACGCGGCGTAAATATCGCCAATGTTGGTCTGGATAAAGGACGGGTCGGGGTGTTCATCCAGCAGAGATAGGTACAGGGTGACGGCGGATTCGGAGTCGCCCGTCTGGGCAACTGCCCATGCGCGATTCGCTTTAATATGAGTATCTTCGGTATAGCCAATTAACAAATCATACACCGGTAAGGCAGTGGTGTGGTCGCCAAGCGCTTGATAGCTGTAGGCCAACATGCCCGCCAAACGAATTTCATCTTCGCTCAGGACTCCGCGGATATTTTCAAAGCGGGTTTCCAGCGCGGTGATGACCTCCTGATGCTGGTAGGTGAGGTAGGCCAGCGCTGCCATCATGCCATTTTGCCAATCAGAGGATGTAAGGGTGAGTTCCCACGGATTGCTCAATCGGCTAAGAGGCATGAGTTCGGGACGGCTGAGGGTTTGCTGGGTATCTTCCTGAGCATAGAGGTTAATTTCATTGGCTGTACCATAGATGACCAGTGCCGCGTCCTGTGTATCGGCAATTTGTTGAGCATCGGCTTGCCCGGTAATGGGGGTTTGAACTGCTTCTAATTGGAGGTACGCGGGATTGATAAGATTTTGAATTTGTCCATCAATCTCCGGGCTGATAGGAGAAAGCAGCACCACCCGCGTCGGAAGATTGTTCAGTTGGGGCGCGGCAGTGGGTAACAAGGTGCTGGTAGGAGCAGGAGTCGCGCTAACGAAAGCGGTACTTAACCCTATAATGGTAATGGCAGGTTCGGGCGTGGTGGGGGCGGTGGGATTGGCTGCCAGGGTTTCGGTGGGGGCAGGCGATGCAACACTTTCGGTAGGGAGGCGGGTTTCAATGACAAAGGGTTGCTCGGTGATGGGTAGGGTTGCTGTCACGGTGGGAACGATGATGATGACTTCCCTTGTGGGTTCTTCAAAAAATCCAGTCGCAATCCCCGCCGCGATGCCTGCTGCCACAATCAACGCGATGGCACTCAAGATGAGGGCAAAACTGAGCAAACGAGAACGTTTGGGAGCAAACTGGGGATTTTCTTGCAACAGCGCTTCTAAAAACGCCTGTGCTTTTTCGCTGGCGGGGTCGAGCTTGAGCGCCCGTTGAATGGCCTGATACTGCTGGCGAGGTTCGGCAGAGAAACGCGCCATGTAGTACCACCCCTCCGCACTGTCGGGATTTTCACGTAAATATTTGCCCAAACGCCGTACTGCGGTAGCACGGTAGCCCTGCTGCTCAATCTCAATGATTTCTTCAAGTTTTGTATCGCTCATAACGGCAAATAGTACAGCAAAACACAGGTTTTCGCATGGCGATTATTCCCCCGAAAAGATGATTTTCCACACATTCATCCAATAGGAACAGGGGTTATGCTATGCTGTACTTTAAAAATGCAATGAGGTCATCATGCACACTAATAAACATCTCTTGAAAAAATTTTATACGTGTTTGCAGCAGAAAGATTATGAAGGGATGGCACACTGCTACGCACCCGATGCAACGTTTTCTGACCCGGTATTTACCCATCTCAAGGGGGCCGAAGTTCATGCGATGTGGCGAATGCTGCTGGAACGCGGCAAAGATCTGGTGGTGGAATTTGAGGAGATTGATGCCAATTACACCAACGGACATGGCACATGGAAAGCCTCGTATACCTTCTCCGGCACAGGCCGCAAAGTGCATAATGTCATTCGCTCCAAGTTTACTTTCCGTGATGGGCTGATTTTGACCCACCATGACCAATTTAATTTGTGGCGCTGGTCGAGCATGGCGTTGGGCGCACGCGGGATGCTGTTGGGGTGGAGTCCGATGGTGAAAAACAAGGTGCGGGCCATGGCGATGGAGCGCCTGCACGAGTTTATGAAGAAATAGCTCCCCCACCCCAAACCCCTCCCCCATTAAAGGGAGAGGGGCTTTTTATGAGAAGAAAGCAATATCTTTCCATTTGCAGATTTTCTTGCGGAAAATTTACGCGATTCTTATAAAAATGCGCTATTTTAGCGGCAAATCGTCATGAACATGATCGGGGATTAAAAGATGACTGTCGCTGAAAAACATGCTTTTCAAGCGGAAATCAAGCAACTGTTAAATATTCTGGTACATTCGCTGTACAAAGACCGCGAAATTTTTCTGCGCGAGTTGGTTTCCAATGCGTCGGATGCGCTGGCGAAAATCCAATTTGAGATGCTGACGAATCGGGATGTGTTGGATGCTGACGCAGAATTGTTTATCGAAATTCAGCCCGATTCAGACAACCGCACCCTCAAAATTGTCGATACGGGCATCGGGATGACGGCGGAAGAAATGATGAACAACTTGGGGGTGATTGCTCGCAGTGGGGCAAAAGAATTTGCCCAACGCCTCAAAGAATCCAACAATCAGAACGCGGCGGAACTCATCGGGCAATTCGGGGTCGGGTTTTATAGTGTATTTATGGTAGCGGAGAAGGTCGAGGTTACCTCGCGTTCGTACCTGCCGGATGCCCAGGCCACCACATGGATTTCATCGGGCGAAGAGTCGTATGAACTTGTGCCAGCCGAAAAAACAACACGTGGGACGGAAATTGTGATTCATCTGCGCGAAGATGCGGCGGAATTTGCGGATGAATGGAAAGTGCGTGAAATTGTCAAACGCCATTCTGATTACGTGAGCTTCCCAATTTATCTGGAGAAAAAAGAAGGCGGGGAGGAAGAACCCACGCCTTTAAATCAGCAAACAGCGCTCTGGCGGCGGTCTGCGAGTGAAGTTGCAGCGGAAGATTATCAAAATTTCTACCGCATGTTGACGATGGATTTTGAAGCTCCGCTTTTTCATTTGCACACACAGGCCGATACCCCGCTTCAATTTTACGCACTGCTGTATATCCCCCAGAAAGCGGAAAAAAGCATCCTCAGTACCCGGCGCGAACCGGGCTTGAAGCTCTATACCCGAAAAATTTTGATTCAGGAATACAACACGGATTTGCTGCCGGAATATCTCCAATTTGTACAAGGCGTGGTGGACAGCGAAGATTTACCCCTGAATGTCAGCCGCGAAACCGTGCAGGCCAATCCACTGATT
This sequence comes from uncultured Anaerolineae bacterium, assembly GCA_964639245.1. Lineage (GTDB taxonomy): Bacteria > Chloroflexota > Anaerolineae > Aggregatilineales > J027 > SB15. The sequence goes on along the minus strand of CAZXCU010000001.1, from coordinate 449,239 downwards.
CTTAAATTGAAGCAGGTGCTGGTCAAGCGGATTCTGGGGGATTTGAAAAAATTAGCGGAGAACGACGCGGAAAAATACACCCAAATTTGGAGTGAGTACAGCCAATTTTTCAAGCATGGAGTCATTGCTGAATTTGGGGATCGTGACAAGCTGCTGCCCTTGCTGCGTTTTCATACCAGCAGCCATCCTGAAGCGTGGGTCTCGTTGGATGAGTACATCGAACGGGCAAACACGGTGGATGGGCAAAAAGCAATTTACTATATCATCGCAGACAGTGTGAATAATGCAGCACGGAGTCCTCATCTTGACCCATTTCAATCGCGGGGCTTGGAGGTGCTATATCTGACAGAAACGGTGGATGGCTTTTTTGTCAATGCGCTGCGGGAATACAAGGCGTTTAAGTTTGTTAGCGTGGATGCCGCCGAGGTAGATTTGGAAGGAGTCGGGGCTGCACCCGATGAATCAGAATCATCCGAAAATGTGGCACAGGATGCGCTGGATGATTTGATTGTAAAAATGCGGAATGTGTTGGGTGAAAGTGTCGAATCGGTACGGGTAAGCAAGGTGCTTTCGGCAGGTAGTCCGGTGCGGTTGGTTGCGCCAGAAGGCAGCTTAGACCGCCATACCCAGCGCGTTTACCAGATGCTCAACCAAGATTTTGAAGTCCCTTCGCGGATTCTGGAAATTAATCCACGTCACCCGATTATTCGGAATCTTGTGGCGCAGTCCAATCAAGAATTGGTCGAGGATACCGTGCGGCTATTGTATGAAAATGCACTGCTGGCAGACGGTCTCCATCCCAATCCGCCAGATATGGTGGCACATATCCAGAAATTGATGGAAGCGGCAACGCGGTTGTAACTGATGCTGCTTCAGCGCTTCATTTTGTAGATAAATTAGGACGGTGTATCTATCTCCAACGAAAAAATGGTACGCCGTCCATCAGCACCCCTTAGAAAAAACGAATCGGATACAGCACCAAGCCAGCATCTTACCCTATTTAACTGTGAAAATTTACATACTCACCTTAAAATCCCCACCCTCAATCCCTGCCCACATCATTGGGGACAAACAGGGCAACTTGCGGACGGGAATCCGAAGGCAGGGCAGGGTCAAAAAATGTCCCCCAAACTCTATTCTGCGTAAGGTGAGTTCCCTATATTAAAAACTTTTTGCAGTTCTCTTTATTCAAAATCGGGTTCGAGCATCCCGCGTTCATCGGCAATGAGCAGCACCAAACCTGTCCCAGTCACCGCAAAAACCAAGAATGCGTAGAGTTCCTGTTCACCCGTGCTGTAACCCGCCTTGAGCGTTTCTAAGGTGGATTCAACAAAATCATCCCCGCCAAATCCCCGGCTGGTTTCTTCCAACCCCCCTTTCCAGTTGCTGGTGCTGAGGGTGCGCCAGAAAAACCCGAATATCATCAAAACAAATGCTAACGAAACAAGCGCAATCAAGGCCGTTTTGGTTGGGAGACGTTTTTGAATATACAGGACTCCTACAGCTATCATCACAACCGCCAAGGGCAAAATGAAAATGAGCAGACGGTCAATCAACCGAATATCGCCAAACCCGGCTTCATCCGCTTCGACTCCAATATCTAAAGTGGGTACTTCGTCGTTAGTTCCCAGCCAGATTTGCATGGCGGTGAGGCTTTCATTTGCGCCAAAGGTGCCAATTTCCATCCAGCTAAACAGGAAAAAGCTCAACAGCATCAGGGCAGCCATCACAATCGCGGTTCCGCCCATCACATAGCGGAAGGTGTCGCTGTTGACAAAATTCTGTAAATCGCTGCGAGTCTGGGAAGATTTACTTTCGTTGATGAAGTGCATGATCCGTTCTTGTGGTGTGGCATCTTCCCCGGCATCAAAAAACCGTTCACCCGGATAGGGTTTGTCGATATTTTCCAGACGGACTGACCATTTGGCGGCACGACGGTTGCCGGGCATATTGTGGAGCAGGGTCTGCGCTTGGGAAAATAATTCTTTGACCTGTTCAAAACGGCCTCTATCTTCAGAGGATTCGGCCTCTAAGCCTAATTCGCGTTTCGGCTTACGCGGGCGGAGCATGTCCACCTGAGCAGATTCAAAATCGGCGGGAGGTTGGCTACTGGGTGAAGGGGTTGGACGCGGTGTGAGTTTTTTAATGGCTGGCACGGCAGGTGGAACATCAATATCCGGTAAAGTTGCCGCAGCACGTTGTAGCGGTGGTGTCGTGGCGATTGGTTCCGGTTCGGGAAGAGAAACCGGCTCCTTTTTAGGGCTAGGTGCAGGCGCAATTTCATCTAACTTCACGAGCCATTTTTGGGCAGTGGTATTGGTCGGCATAGACAGAAGTAGGCGGCGAGCCTCAGCATACTTTTTCTCGACAATGAACTGTTTGGCTTGTTCAAGAAGTTCTTTTTCGGATGCCATGCGCGATTCAGCTTTCATTCTTATTAATTGCCCAGTAGCGTGGCACAAGACTGGGAAAAAAGCAAATAGGCAGTTGGCAATGAACTTGCATAGGACGGGGGGTAAATTTACAATCGAAAGCATGACGATCATAGAGCTACCCCCTTTCACCCCCCGTTTGGACGAATTTCGTGCCGATGAGTTTTTGCGGCATAGTTTGGCGCTGCTGGAATTTCCTGTCGAACAAGACCCAGAGATGCTTGATTTAGCGCCATTTCAGGTCAAAGCACCGCCTCCGGCGACTGAGCCACCGCTTCCCTTGCTGCCCTCGGTGTGGTATCCCAGAGCAACCCGGGAAGTGGCGCACTATGTACAACTCTGGCTAACACCCCCGCGCAATCCGTATCTTTTTCTGGAGATGGGCGATGCGGCAGAACGGGTCATGCGCCCGTTGCTGGCGGGGCAGGGTGGGGTCATTGTGCAGAGCGAGGCCGGCATGGGCAAAACAGCGCTGCTCACCCACATTGCCAATCATCCGCGCACCAAACAGCGCTTCCGTAAAATCTGGTGGTTTGAGGACGGGACGCGGGTTGGGCAAGCGGCGGGGATTGCGCTGGAACGCGCCCATGTGCTGGTCGAAGCCGACCCGCTTATGCAGCTACACATTCTTGCCCAAGAATTGGACGACTCCACCCTGCTGATTGTGGACAATTTGTATGCCGAACACTTTTTGCTGGATGCCCTACTGAAACTTTCGCCCTTTGTGCTGGTGGGTATGGAAATTCCGCCCGAAGTCTATGAGGAGGATGCACAGGGTAACAGGGTGATTCCGCCTGACCCGCCGAATGTTATTACCTTACGGCGCTGGTCAGAGGCTGATGCGGTGAATTTACTAGCCCGCAGCGCCCAGTTGCTTGATCCACAGAAAAATGCGGTTCCGCGTGAAACCCGTCCCATCGTAGATGAGTTGGTCAGATTATTGGACTGTCATCCGCTGTATCTCGTTGCCGCCGCCGCACTTCTCACTGACGATGAACTGACCTTGCCGCAGTTGGTCGCACAATTACAGGAATTGGAAGGCCACCCGGACGCGATTTTGCGCCTCAGCATTGAGACGATGCCGTTGGAATATCAGCGTTTGTTGGAGGCGTTTGGGGCATTTTCTCCATTCGGCACCCATATCGAAGCCTTGCAAAATGTCCTCGAATCCGCCGAAGTTCCTCTGCTGCGCGGTTTAACCTATCTCAAGCGGCGGCGCTTAATTCATCATCTCCTGCGCTTGGGAGACCGCTATGCAGCCGCGAGTCCGGTGTATCGGCGTATGACCCAGCGTGATCCGAACGCCCCCGGTAATCGTTTGGGTGAAAAAGCCCGCGATTGGACACTCCGTTATGCCGAAAGTTACACCTACGATGAAGCGGCCTTGTTTGCCGCAGAACATCACCTGCGCCATGTGTACCATGTAGCAGCGCAATACCAGAAAGCTGACCTGACCACCCGGCTAAATCGTGCATTGGTGCATTATTTACGCACTTATATGCCCGTCTTTGTCCCACAAAATTTCGCCCCGCCCCGTTTGACAGGCGAACGCGCCAAAATGATCGCGCTGGCACGGCACGGACATGAATTGGCCTTGCAGGGCGATTTAACTCAAGGGCGCGAAACCCTCAAAACCGCGATTACAGCCCTCCGCGAACATGGCTCTGACCATGATCGTGCCGAAGCAATGGTTCTGCTGGCACAAGTTGAAGATTTATATGGCGAATCGGCGGCGGCAAGTAAATTGCTGGAGGAGGCTGCCAAACTGGTCTTTGAGTTGAATGCACTTGAATCCGTCAGCCTCACCCGTTTAGGACTAGCGATGGTTTACCGCCACCAGCAACGGTATAAAGAAGCGCTGGCGGTGTTGGACGATTCCTATGGGACATATGCCGAACGCGCCCGTATTTACCGTGCGATGGGCAAAGTGGATGAAATGGTCAAGGTGCTGGGGATTCAGGATGACTTGACCCCCTACGCCAGAGCCGAAAGTTATTTACAAGCCCAGCTATATGCAGAGGCATTAGAAGCCATTGCCGAGGATAATTCACCCCTTAGCCATCACCTCCGTGCCATGATTTACCATTTGCAGGGTGATTATGAAACAGCCGTGCGCGGATACGAAGTGGCGCTGCAAACCTACGCCGCCAACGACCCCGAAAAATCGCATACGTGGCGCGAAATTGCCTCGATTCGCGTGTTGCAGGAAAAATATGAGTTGGCGGAACAAGCCCTACATAGCGCCTTGCGAAATTTAGAAAAATATCCTGATACGCTGGAACGTGGGCGAACACTGGCGATGTTTGCGGCGATACATTTGCGACGGAATGCCAACCGCGCCGCGATGGAAACCGCCTCCCAAGCCCTGCAAGAATTGGCACAGTACACCGATTCGGAAACCTTAGCAGATACCTATCGCACGATGGGGCGGGCAGCATGGCGATTGGGGCGGTATGACGACGCGCTGAGTGCCTTCATCCAAGAGGCCGAACATGCCCAGAGCCTCCCACAGCGCGATGAAATTCGCATCGGGATTGCGTTGTTCCATGTCGCCAAAGCCTACCATGTCTTAGGGGAACTAGACCGTGCAATACCGAATTTGCGGCGGGCGTTGACCCATATCAAAGCGGACGATGCCCCCCAAGTCTTTTTTATGCTTCAAACCGCCCTGTATCAGAGTTTATTTGAACGGGAGCGCTATCAAGAAGCCCTAGAAACCTGTCAAATCACCCTGGCTTTTCTGGATAAACAACACCCGCCGGATTTGCTGCATCTGGGCTATTTTTTAATCCAGCATGTACGGCTGGGCAGTATTTTAAACGTGCCTTCGCAGCGCAGTTTTTCACGCTGGCTGACCACCCTCGCGGGGCGAGCCGATGCCCTTGCCGAAGACACCCGTACAACCCGCCCGATGCTGCCTTTGCTGGTGCTGGCGCTGGCAGGACGGAGTTTATTGGCAGTCCATCGGCATGAAGACGCACTGCCACTCTTGCAAGAAGCGAGCCAAATCGCGGATTCGCATTTTCCCCATCAACCTGTCGGATGGGCGGCACGGCGCGATTGGGGAACTGCGCTATTGGAACTTGAGCAATGGTCATCCGTACAGGAAGTCTTACAACCTTTGCTCATTGAAGCGGTGAAATCCGAACCACACACCTACGCGATTGCTTACGAAAGCATGGGCAAGGCGCTGCATCAACTGGGAGATTATCACCCGGCGCTGAATCACTTTTTTACTGCATTGGATGTGCAGCCTTACCGTCATCGGCAGGGGCTTATTTTTGAGCAAATTGCCGAAAGTTATCTGGCAGTAGGCGACACCACCCGTGCGATTGAAAATTATAATGAGGCGCTCAAATTTTTAGATAGCAATGTTATCCCCGGTGATACAGCGCGAGTCCTCACCGCGCTTGCCCACACCTTAGCCGGCATTAACCGTTATGGCGATGCAATCGGGGTGTATGAAAATGCGCTCAAGATGCTGCGAGCGTTGCCGGATGCTGCGCCGTTGCACATTGCCAAAGTGCATATCAGTTTGGGACATAGCAATCGGATTCAAGGGCAAATGCGCGAAGCTGCCCGTGCCTATCAGGATGCGCTGGATATTTTAGATAAACATCAGGTGCATGAGCCATGGGTGCATCGGGAAACCATGCTGAATCTCGCCCGTGCCAAAGTCGTGCTGGAAAAATACGATGAAGCATTGTTGGCGTTTGACCTTGCCCGTGATGAAGCCCATAATTTTGGCGACCCTTTGGAAGTAGGCATCATCACCCGTGAACTCGCCGAAGTCGAACATACGGCGGGGTATCTGGACAGATGTTTGCAAAGTTATGCCGATGCGCTGGAATATCTCACCCCAGAGCATCCCAAAGAACGGGCGGCGGCATTGCGGAGTTACGGGCGGGCGCTGGCACAGGCGATGCGCTTTGACGATGCACGCGCAGCATGGAATGAGGCACTGGCAATCACCACCGATATTGCCCCGCTTGAAATCGCGCTGACGCATCATGCCATCGGACAGGCATTTGTGGCACAAAAAGATTATGACGGAGCCGCCGAAGCCTATCGCCGGGCGCTGCGCCACTATCCCGAAGGCACGCTGGAATCGGCGGTGACATACCGCGAACTTGGCAAAACCCTGCTGACCCATCACAAACCAGACGATGCGATTAGCCCCCTGCAAAACGCTTTGGAAATTGAGAAAAAACAGCCGCAGCAATCCAATGCTCGGCTCATTAAGACCTTAGAAATGCTGGCACAAGCCGAAGAAATGCGCGGCAGCCGTCCCAATGCGATTGCCCGCTATCATTCTGTGTTGGTCTACATGGATCAACGTTACCAGCCGCAACCCTACGCCGAAATTCTGCGAAAACTGGGACGACTCTATGCGGAAGAAAAACAATGGGAAAACTGTCAGAAAGCCTTAAATGACGCGCTGGAACTCGAACTGGGGATTAAACCGCGTGAGGATGGGCGCATCGCAGAGATTTTACGCATGGTGGCGGATGCCTACCACGCCGAAGGCAATCTCGAAAAAGCTGCCAACGCCTACAAAAAGATGGCAACCTACGCCAATCTCTCGTCGGACGAGGCCAACCGCCTAAAAACCGCCCTGAGCGATATTGAAAAACACAAAGCCACCTTATCCGCTGCGTTGGATTCGCTCTCTGTGCTGCGAAAAACCAATGCCTCACCCAAAGATTTTGCCTATGTGTACGCGCTGATTGTGCGAACCTATTATCTACTGAGTGATCTGGTGCAAAGCCAGCGTGCCATGCAAAAATTGGTTGAACTTTTGGAAACCTTTGCTGAAACCTTCACGGTGGAAGATGAACGCCCTGAAATTCGTACCCTTGCCAATTTGCGCTTGGCGCTGCACTACGAACAAAACAAGGACAAACCCCGCGCCCGTGACCATTACCGCGCAGCCATGAAAACCAATACCGATTCGGCGATGGGATGGTTATTAGAACGCGGCCTGGAGACCGTCAACTAACTGTCAGGTAAACGCGGAAGATTCACCCGTGCAGGTAAAATCTGATTTTGTTATCCTATCTGTAGCTTAGTGGAAAATGTTGAGTGCTGATTATGAAAAAACATCTCTCGTTGGTTGTGATTCTAGTTGTCTTTGTGATGAGTATTGCGCTGGTTGCTGTTCCGCGTGTGAGCGCAACAGGCAGTTTGTTTGAGGAGTGTTTGCAAGCTCCCAATGGGCCGGGCTGCCAAGCCGGCTTGCCCGCCGCCCATTATCAGATGTTGATGGATGAAATGCTGCTCAATCCCGAACCGAATGTGCGCCCGCTACCCACCAATGAAACCGAAGTAGCACGGTTTGCCTTCCGTCGCTTGACCAACCCCGGTGGCACGACCATTTTTAATGCCCCCGGTGGTGCGCCCATTGGGACGGTTGCGCCCGGCTTTAACTATATCACCGCACAGGGCAGCCAAGACGGATACATCCAGATTGATCCCGGTCAGTGGGTGTTGGAATCGGATACCGCTGTTGCCCGTCCGAGTCCCTTTTCGGGGGTGCTGCTTGACCGTGAAAGTATGGAATATCCGATGGCATGGGTGCTGATTCCGAGTTTCCCCGCGCCCTATCCCGGTGCGGAAGGCGATCAAAACCGCCCTCGTTTGGAACGCTATACCCGCGTCAATATTTTTGAAACGGTGGAATATGATGGCTGGCGCTGGTATCTGGTGGGGCCAGAAACGTGGATTAAACAAACCAATGTCGCCAAAATTTTGTTCGTTGACCAACCCGCCGAAGTCAAAGGGCGCTGGTTCGCAGTCGATTTATATGAACAGGTGTTGGTCGCTTATGAGGAATCGACCCCTGTTTTTGCCACGCTCATTTCCTCCGGTTTGCCGCAGTGGGCAACCAATGAAGGCACATTCCAGACATGGGTTCGCATCGCCAACGGGAGTATGAGCGGCGCAGAAGGCCAAGCTGACTTTTACAGCCTGCAAAATGTCCCATGGACACTCTATTTTGACGGGGCAATTAGCCTGCACGGGACCTACTGGCATGATGGCTTTGGCTACCGTCACAGTCATGGCTGTGTCAACCTGACCTTGACCGACTCCTATTGGATTTTTCAATGGTCATTGGACGGTGGCATCGAAAAGCCGTGGGTGCATGTCTGGGCATCCGGCATTTACGCTGAATAACCTCTATCCATTTAAACACAACAGGGCTGCGAAAGGTTGTGCAGCCCTTTTTGTTTTTTCCAATGTTACAATAGCGCGGAAAGTGGTCAACAGATGAACGCTCTCGATGCTAGGAATAGCCCTATGACTCTCGTAAAACCGGAAGACTACGACAAACTTCGACAGGCAGGCAAAATCAACGCGCAAGTCTTGGTGGCGCTGCGGGAAGCCATTCAACCCGGCATGATGACGGGCGAATTGGATGAAATTGCCTGCGAAACCCTGCATAAACTCGGCGGCGAACCCGCTTTTTTGAATTATATCATTCCGGGCAGCACCCATATTCCGCCCTACCCCGCGCATATTAATGTGAGCGTCAATGAAGAATTGGTGCATGGCATCCCCGGTAAGCGCAAACTTCGCAAAGGCGATGTAGTCACGCTGGACTGTGGCACAAAGTATCAGGGACTCATCGCGGATTCAGCAATTACCGTGACACTTGGCCCGGTGCCAGAATCGGTCAAACGGCTGATTCACGCTACCGAAGAAGCGCTGGATGTCGCCATTCAACTGGTCAAACCGGGGCGTAAATTGGGCGATATTTCCTTCGCCATCCAAGCTATTCTGGAAAAACACCGTGTGCGGATTCCGACCCAATTTGGCGGGCATGGCGTAGGCTATTATTTGCATACTTCCCCCCATGTGGCGAACTGGGGCAAACCCAATTCCGGCGATGAATTGCTGGTGGGGATGGCGCTGGCAATCGAACCGATGGGCATGTTGGGCAGACCAAACACCCGTCTGATGCGTGACCGATGGACTGTTACCAGTGTTGATAAATCGGTGTGCGCCCATACCGAACATTCGATTTTAATTCTGGAACACGGGGCAGAAGTGCTGACCAAACTGCCAGCCTAAGTTGTTTGAGTGATTTGGTATGATGGACAATGAGCCATTGGTGGCTGCTGCACCGTTTCCTTCTCATCTTTTACCGACAACTAAAAACTGATAACTGACAACCGAAAACTAAAACCCATGCCTGAAATTCGCTCCATCACTTATTTTGCAGAAGTCTCCGCCGATGACCACCGTACCCCGATGGCACGCGGGGGATCCTTTCTAAGCGCAGCGCAATATGCTTTTGAAAAAGAAGGGCTGGTTGTCCAGAGCAAACGCATGGCAACCCAACCTTTTCCGCAGCGCTTGTTCCCGCGAGGGCCAGCCTCCATGCCCCGCATTGCCCCTTACCTGCGCGATTTGTGTGCCGCTTTTGATATTGCTTATCTTTCCATCGGCTATGTCAGCGCGGAAGACGACCCCGATTATTTCCATGCTCTGGGCGAAGTCTTAGCCCACATGCCCAATCTCTTTGCCAGCGCCAATATTGCCGACCCAACCAACGGAATTGATTTTGCCACCGTCTATCGCACGGCGGAACTCATCAAACGCCTTTCGCACGCCACCGACGACGGCATGAAAAATTTATTTTTCACCGCCAACGCCAATTGTCCGGCGTGGTCGCCCTTTTTCCCGGTGGCCTATCATGGTGGGGGAACCCATGCGTTTTCCCTTGCTATCCAAGCCGCAGATATGGCAAATGAAATTTTTGCAGCAGCGCAAACTGCCGAAGAAGCCAAAACCAACCTCACCCTTGCCATCAACGCCTATGCCCAAAAAGTTGTCCCGATAGCCGAACAGCTTGCAGAAGAACACGGCGTGGATTTTAAAGGCTTGGATTTTTCGCTTGCGCCTTACCCCACCGATGATAAAAGTCTGGGGGGAGCGCTGGAAAAACTTGGGGCATCCTTTGGCGGGCAGGGCTTGGTGGCTTCCGCCGCGATTGTGATGAATGCTGTTGAAGCGGCAGATTTTCCATCGGTGGGGTTTAGCGGCCTCATGCTGCCCATTTTAGAAGACAGCATTTTGGGCAAACGGGTGGTGGAAGACCGCCTCAAAATCAACGATTTATTGCTGCTGAGTGCGGTTTGCGGCACGGGTTTAGATTGTATTCCTTTACCGGGCGACACCACCGTTGACCAGTTGTATGCTATTTTGCTGGATGTTGCGGCCTTAGCCCTCCGCCTGAACAAACCCCTGACTGCCCGTCTGATGCCTTTTCCCGGCAAAATCGCGGGGGATAGCCTCGAATTTAGCTTTGAATATTTCACCCCGTCCAAAGTACTGCCTGCCCCGTCTTATCCCATCTCCCATACCACCCCACTCGGCAGCCCAACAGGAAAATTAAAAATTCACCCCCGCTAGCGTTTTTTCAACCACACCACCGTCGTTTGATACAGGCCAAGCCGTGAGGCGACATCCCCACCGAGTACCGCTAAAAACTGCTTGACTTCGGCAAGGGATAATCCGAAGGCAGGCAGCACAAGCGGCGGGTGGATAACCCGAAAGCCATTTCGCTCACCAAAAGTCCGCAAACTGGCAGGCGTAAAGGTATTAATGTGTTCCAGAGGAATGGTGGGCATTTCCCCGATTGACCATGTACCCCCTTCAATTTTTTGGGGGGTTGCCGCGCCGTTAGGCACTGCAATTCGTAAAATGCCACGCGGTTTGAGCCAAGCATGACAGCTTTGCAGAACGGCGGCGGGGTCAGACAAATGCTCAAACACCTGTTCCGCATTGATGAAATCATACGACTCAGGGGATATATCCGCCGGGGTTACGACTTTTAAACCGTTTGTCTGGGCATAGGCCACCCGACTCGGCGAAACTTCCAAGCCTTCCGCCTGCATCCCAAAGGCTTTGACCATCAGCAGCCATGTTCCCCAACCCATCCCAAAATCCAGTACCCGAATTTCATGGGGTGATTTACGAACGGCCTTAACAATTTGCATGGTTTGGCGGGCATACCCCACCCGAACCGCGAGGGGGGCAGTTAATTTTTTCTGGAAACTGCCCTCTGCCCGAATCCACGCCTCATACAAGGCATCCATGCCCGCATCATCCAGAATCTCACGCTGATACAGCGACCCGCACGCAGCACATTGCACCAAGCGATACACGCCCTGTAAAGCAGGTACAGTCCCGCCATAATAATTCTTGAGATAGGCACTAATCTCAGGGGTATCCAAGGACTTTTCCACCAGAATTTTGCCTTCAGCCTTGCCGCAAATAGGGCAAGCCGCACGCGAAATAAAATGAATCATCAGCGTCCGTTTAACCCGTTCTGGCTGATAATCCGACTCAGTTCGTGCATCATCAAGTCCGGGCGTTCATCCCGCAGCAAGGGCAACCGCGCTCGTGTTCGCCGCAAATCATTTAAGTCAATGGTATGCAGCAGCAGACTTTCCTCAAAATAGGGCGCGTGCAGGAGTTCAATGCCATCCGGCGAAATGAGCGTACTCCCCCCGCCAAAATTCACCCCATCCTCAAACCCGACTCGATTACACATCACCACATAATTCGTAAACAAGCCGGCATATGCCTGACTGACCATTTCAATCCAGCGTGAAGTTGCCAGCTTTTCATCTTTGCTAATCCCCCGTCCGGGACTGGCATTAATTAAAATCAGCATATCCGCCCCGTCCATCCACAAAATATAGGGGGGCGACACATGCCAGAAATCTTCACAAATCAAAATGCCCACCCGCCCATAATAGGTATCAAAGGCGCGAATAGCATTCCCGGTCGCAAAAAATTTCTTGTCTTCAAACATCGTATAATCGGGCAAATAGACCTTCCGATGCACATGCAGCACCTCCCCGCGACTCAAATAGGCAGCCGAAATATAAAAGCGCCCGCGTGAGTCCTCCTCAACAAACCCGACCACCGCGTCCAATTGTAATTCTCTGGATTTTTTGAGCAGCGGCCCGAACACCGCATCCTCAGGGGTCGGTTTGGAGGCCAATTCCGCGACTAAATCACGCAGATAATAACCTGTGAGCGAAAGCTCAGGGAAAACAAGCAATTGTCCGCCCTGCTGTGCGGCCTGCTCCATCAGGGTCAGATGTTTTTCTAGATTAGCGGCAATATCTCCCAATTTCGGGTACATCTGAGCGATGCCTACGGTGAGTGTCGTCATGGATGTGTCCTTTCGTTCCTGTTCTATTGTGCGCCCACTTTTAAATTCGTAACAGACACAACTTGCCATGCGCCCCTACTTTCCGCTACAGTTACCAGCATGAATATCGCAGTGGTCGGCGCAGGTAGCATTGGCACAGGAGTCACCCAGATTGCCGCATTATATGGGCATATGGTCGGGCTTTATGATGTTAATATTGCCGTCATCAAAACCGCACAGGAAAAAATTTACCGCAGCATTGATAAGGGGGTGAGTCTGGGCAAACACACCTCTCAAGAAGCCACCAAAGCCAAAGCCTCCATTCTCCCCACCACCCGCCTTGAGGACTGCGCCGAAGCGGATTTTATTATCGAAGTGGGACCAGAAAATGTTGAAATCAAAAAAAAACTGATTGAACGATTGGATTCGTTAGCGGCGGAAAAATCCACGATTGCAACGCATACCGATTCGTTAAGCGTCACCGCAATTGCCGCCGGCGCACAAAAACATCCTCAGCGCATTGTGGGGATGCACTTTTTTGACCCGGCCCACATTACTAAGTTGGTTGAAATTATCCGCGCTGACCAGACCACCCAGAACACCATTGACCAAGCCGTGCTGCTGGCCCGCGATTTAGAACGTGAAGTGGTCATTGTGCGGGATACACCCGGTTTTCTGGTCAATCGGGTGGGACAGGTGTATACCCGCGAAGCGTTGCATTTACTTCATGAAGGTCATGTCGATGCCGAAACGATTGACCGTCTGCTGGTTTCGCTTGATTTTCGGCAGGGGCCATTTCAATGGATGGATGCCCAAGGCATTGACCACTATCTTGCCCAGCAGGAACAGTTTTATAAAGCTATTGGCGAACTTCCGCGTTTTCGTCCTCACCCTCTGTTACGCAAAATGACCCAAGCCAACCGCTTGGGGCGCAAAACCAAACACGGATTCCACAAATATGATGAATAAACGGGTGCTGATTGTAGGCGAACCGCCGTTCAGTGATATTTTGAATGACCTCTGCAACACCGCTAAATTCAAAACCACCTGCTATCAACTCGGCGAACTGGATGACCAAGACAACCTTGACCAGATGGTCAAAGATGCCACCCGTGCGGATTTTTTTGTGGAAACCCTGAATGAATCGGCTGCCAGCAAGTTGTGGCTCATTGAAGGGGTTGAACCAAACCTGCGCGAAAATGTCCCCATTTTGACACACGCCCTCAGCGCCAGCGCTACCGAAGTGGCAAGTTGGTGCGAACTGCCAGAGCGTGTGGTCGGATTCGGCCTGTTACCTCCAGTACACGTTCCGGCACTGGTTGAATTTGCCCCCTCAATGCAAGCGGATTTTATGAGTGTGTCGCTCGCAAAAGATTTTTTAGAAAAATTAGGCTTGGAAATCGTGCGGGTGCCGGATGCGCCCGGTCTGGTACGAGCAAGAGTCGTCTTTAGCATGATTAATGAAGCGGTGCTGGCGCTGGATGAAAAAATCACCACCGCCGAAGAAATTGACAAAGCCATGAAAGCGGCGGTTAGTTACCCACGTGGCCCATTGGAATGGGCGGATGAAATTGGCTTGGATGTGGTGATGGCAACACTGATGGCGATGCGTGATTTTTGGGGAGAGGAGCGCTACCACCCCGCGCCGTTGCTCAAACAGAAAGTTCGGGCGGGTCAGCTTGGCAGAAAATCAGGGCGTGGCTTTTTCATTGACCCCACTTCAAACGACACGGAGTAACAAGATGATGCAAACGCTCCCTTTTTACAAAAAATTACTGATTGTGTTCCTCACGCTTTTGCCCATTCTGTTCGTCTGTCAGGATATTTACCAGCACGGTAAAAATGTACCTTTTTGGGATCAATGGTCATCTTCTGCCAATGTTGCGCTTAAAACCGCGAACCATCAGCTAACTGTTCAAGATATTACCCGTCAGCATGTTGAGCATCGGATTATTTTTACCAATTTGCTCACCGCTTTTTTTACTTATACAACCCGTTGGAATGTTCATTATGAAATGATCATCAGCCCACTCTTGGCGGTTATCAATTTATTCCTGCTTTATCGACTGTATCAATTTGACCACCCCGAGACTGCCCCCTTTATGCTCATCCTCTTATCCGCGTTGGTTTTTTCCCTGCGCCAGCGTGAAAATTGGCTCTGGGGCTTCCAGAACCAATGGCATTTTGTCATCCTGTTTTTTCTCATCGGACTTTCTATATTACAGCGCACAGAGGTGCATTGGAAAGCAGCGTTAGGCATTGGCTTTTGCGGGGTGTGTGCGGCTTTTTCATTTGGGGCAGGATTACTTTTTTTTCCTATTATGGGGCTGATGCTCTGGATCTACGAATACCGGCAAAAGAAATATCTCATTTTTTGGATGGTGTTAAGCGGGTGTGTTTTCATCCTCTACTTCTTTGGCTATGACCGCGTGGGCAATACACAACAGCCCAATTTGCTTAAAGCGACCCAGTTTTTTCTTGCCTATTTGGGAAGTCCTTTCATCTATCGGACTCCTCTTTTATTCTTAGCGGTTTTTTTCGGTGGCTTAGGGATACTGATGGTCGTATTGAATGGACTTTTTTTGCACACCATAGGTCACAGGTTTAAAAACATGTCGGTCTGGCTGGCGCTCGCCATGTTTTCTGTTGGCGGGGGTTTAATGGCAACACCCAATCGCCTTGCCAATGGGATGCAGGCTGCCTTAGCTTCGCGCTATACCACCCTCTCCACCCTTTTCTGGATTGCCGTGTTCGCCCTTGCTGTTCCAACCATTGTTCATATCGCAAATCATGCCAACAAAAAAACCGGGCGGCAGCGCTGGTTAGCTAATTTCAATATGCTGATTTTCAGCCTGATTTTGGGCTGTTACTTGATGGAGAATTATCAAATTTGGCGGGCAGAACCCTTAGTCACCGACGCAAGTGAGGTGTGTTACCGGGTCGCAATCGTTACCCAAGAATATGACTGCTTGGCGGAGATTAACCTCTCCATTGACCCGTCCTTTGATGGGACAATTTCCCGCGAAGCGGGTTTGACGGTTTTGGAACAACTCGCAGCAGAAAAACTCACCCTCTTCGCAGAGTGAACGCCAAGCACACTTCCGCCGAAAATAGGGTGAAAAACCAGTCTTGTATAGATTAATTTTCTGTCGCGGCAGGCAGTTTGAAGCTAAAGGTGGTACTCACACCTTCTTCGCTTTCATACCAGATCCGCCCACCCATCGCTTCGACTTCGGCTTTACACAAGTACAAACTCAAGCCGTAGCCATATTCGCGGATCACTTGGGGTTGACGCGCACGCTGGAAAGGCTGGAAAACCCGTTCGGCTTCGCGGGCGCGAATCCCGCAGCCTTCGTCGGTAATATCAAATTCGATATGGCGACCCTGTGTAGCAGAAGAAATTCGCAATTTGACCGGCGAAGGGGCTTCACTGTACATGAAGGCATTCCGCAGCACATCCCGCAGCACAAAGGTTAAATAGGATTTGGGGGCTTTGACCTTGAGTTTGTCATCAATATCCAGCACCAAGCGGTCACGGTAGGCATCCGGCGCAATAGTCGGGTCTACCAACGCTTCCGCGCTGAGTTCCTCGACAAAATCTTCAATAAAATCTGCCAGTGGAATCGTTGTGGTGCGCTGTTCGATGATGCCGCTAAGTTGTCCGGTACGGATAATTTCAAGCCGATGCAGCAAATCGATGAGCAGTTGTAAACGGTGCATCTGGCTAGAAATGACATCTACCATCCCCATCGCTTTTTTGCCCAGATTTTCAACCGTTGTATTTTTCGGCGGGTTATTCAGCAGTTTCCGTACAAAATCGGCATGTCCACTGGTACTGGTGATGGCGGAACGTGCCTCTGCCCGAAACGTTCCCATGAGTTCCATCAAGGCGTGCCAATCGGGGCGTTCAATCGAAATTAAGGTGAGCGTTTTGCCGTCCTCATTTTTCAGTGTTGAAGCCCAGCAAGGCGTATTGACCCCAGCTAGCAGCATATTAAAACGAATCGGCGTGCCTTGATGGGTGGCTTTGGTGCGGAGTTCATTGGCAGTGGGTTGTTCGCCGCGTGTAGCATCCACGAGCATGGCAAAGGCAGACCATCCTTCGGAACGTACCAGCACCAGATTGGGGCCAAGAATTTGTTGGGCAACCGGGTTATCGAGGAGGAGCTTGTCCTGCGAATCAAACACCAGTAACCCTGACCCCATCTGCTGAATCACCGCTTGAAAATTCAGGGTCGCCAGCGCGTCCGATTTTGCCATTTTATGCTCCGTTCAATGGTTAAATTGGTTCAAGTCTACCACAGGGACACGCCCGCCGCTTGAATTTACTCAATGGAAAGAATAGTGAATTTTAATTCGCCATCCGGGGCTTGCACCTTGACCGTATCTTTGACCTTGTGGTTCAGGAGTGCTTGCCCCAATGGGCTTTTGTGCGAAATTTTGCCTTTGCTGGGGTCAGCTTCGGCTTCCCCCACGATATGATATTCCTCGTCCATATCGCCGCCTTTTTCGCGCAATTTCACCCGGCTACCCAGAGCAATCACGTCTTTGGGACGGTCTCCCTCAGCAATCACCACCACTTTGCTGAGAATATCCTCTAAACGGAGGATTTCCCCTTCCACAAAGGCCTGCTCATTTTTGGCATCATCATATTCGGCATTTTCGCCAAGTTCCCCACCTTCTTCCATCGCATCATGCAGGCGCTGGGCAACTTCTTGACGGCGGACGGTGCGAAGAAAGTGGAGTTTACTTTCAACTTCTTTCAGCCCTTCTTCGGTTAAATAATAGCGCTGTTGTTGAACCATACTGAACTTCATCCTTCGCAACCACAAATAAAAGAAACCGCCACGATGGGCGGGTGAAACGAGCCTTTTGTTGCAGGGGAATATAGCATAATTCAAGCGGGCTGTAAAGCATTACCTCAGCCCATCACAGGGATGAGAATGCTAAAACTGCTCCCTTTGCCCTCCGCACTTTCCCATGTCAATTCACCATTGACCATCTTCATACATTCCAGCGCAATCGGGATGCCCATGCCATAGCCTTTGGTCTGTAAAACCAGTTCTTGGTCGCCCCGAAAGAATAATTCGCCCAAGCGCTGCTGGTCATGGTCGCTGATACCGACACCGTTATCACTGACTGTAATTCGCAATTTGCCATTTTCGCCGCGTGCGCTGACCACCACCTCGCCTTGACCCTCATGGGTATATTTGATGGCGTTGTCAATCAACTTACTCAGCGCTTTTTCCACCCGCCCACTGTCCAAATTCAACATCGGCAAACCTGAAGGGATGTCAAAACTGAGTTTGACTTTGCGGGCCTCGGCTTTTTCGGTGAATTCTTTTTCCAACTTCATACTGATATTTTTGACCATATCCATTTTCGGTTCAGCCACCATCCGTCCGGTGGTCATTTTGGTCATATCGCTGATGTCCGAAAGCAGGTTGTCCATACTAATCACATTGTTGCGAATCGTTCCCATAAATTGATCTTGCATGGCGGGGTCGCTAATTAATTTTTTGACCAGCATATCCGAATAACCGCGAATGGTCGTCATGGGTTTGCGAATTTCATGCACCGTAAAAGAGACAAATTCCCCGTGTTTTTTGACAGTTTCTTTTAAGTGTTCGCGGACTGCAGCGGCTTCTGTGCCTTCGCCTTGCTGGTGGGCATGTTCCAAGGCGTGTCGAATTTCCGCCACCAGATTTTGCTGCCCGGCGCTAACCTGTAATTCATCCAACAGTTCCAATGCGCGGGTTAAATGCTCTTGGCTCATTGAGAATCTCCTACTCGCCACACTCTTTCCGCAGGGGAAGCAGCCACTTCAAGCGCATAGGCACGCACTTTCCGCCCCATGTCGGCGGCATCCTCCCAGAAAGAACTTATTTGCGATTGATAATATGCGATTGCTTCAATTTTGGCGGATAAATCCGCCTCTGATAAATAGGTCAAGTGCGGGATGAGAGTCTGATGAAAATTTTGGAGCGCTGCTTGAACGGCATCTGTTCCCACCTGCTGGTCGGGCGAACCATCCGTGATGCGCCTTGCCTCACCGCCACTTGCACTATAAGGATACTCCTCATAGTAATAAACTACCAAATCAGGTGAAAGTTGCTGCACGAGATGATTCACCACCCGATGGTCAACATGCCCGCCCGCCCCCAATGGCGCATACAGAACGGCTGCTGTTTCAGGAATGGGGAGAAGCGAAACCAATGCAGGGTCGTCAGGATGCACCCGCCCAAACAAATGATGATTCTGGGTATAGAGAGCATGGCCTTCGCCGTTTGTGCGATAGGGACAGTCCAACCAGCCCACATGCACAATCCCGGACACCCCCAAATGTTGCAGTGCTTGAATATCTTCCTGTCGCCGGGTGGCATAAGGATTTTCGCCCGCCTGCCAGCGACGGTGTAAATCCCGAATCAACGCGGTATCGGGCAGGGTATCGGGTGGGTCGCCTGTCATGAGAGTCAGCACAAGTACCGCTTCGCCACGCGCTGTTAGCTGATGAATCAACCCGCCGCAGCTTAACACGGCATCATCTAAATGGGGTGAGATAAAAATATTCATCAGGCGATCACAGGCAACCCAACGACAAAGACACTTCCTTTACCGAGTTCACTTTCGACATGCAGCGTACCATTCATAATTTCAATTAAATTTTTGGTAATGCTGAATCCCAATCCTGTCCCGCGTTGTTTAACACTGTATTCATTCGCCGAACGCCAGAATTTTGTACCGAGTTTGGCTAAATCATCGGCGGACATCCCCACGCCAGTATCTTTGACCCCAATCATCACCTGTCCGTTTTTATGGTAAGCCTGAACGGTGATTTCACCACCGTTGGGAGTGTATTTATAGGCATTACTCAACAAATTAATCAGGACTTGTACGGCACGGGCGGGGTCGGCTTGGACAGACGGCAAATTTGCCTCAATATGTTCAACAAACCGATGTTCGCGTTCATGAATCTGGGTCATGACACTTTCTTTGGCCTGTTCAATGACTTCGAGGACATTGACTTCAGTTAATTGGACGCGCAAATTACCGCTTTCAATCCGGCTAACGTCGCTCAAATCGTCCACCAATTGGCGCATCCGTACCACACTGTCTTTGATGCGGCTCACAAAACCTGTTTCCCGTTCCGTGAGGGTGCTAAATTGCAGCAGCAAATCCGCATAGCCTGAAATGCTCGTCATGGGAACTTTGAGTTCGTGCGCCACCGTTCCGACAAACACCGATTTGGCTTGGTTCGCCTGTTTGACTTCATCATAAAGGCGGGCGTTTTCAATGGCAATCGCGGCACGGTCTGCCATGCGAATCACCAGCGCCTGCTCATCAGTGTCAAACGCTTCTAGGCGGTCTGCATACATCAAAATTACCCCGATGGTTTTATTTTCCCGTTTGATGGGAACACAAAACAGCGTGCGAGCGCTGCCTGTTTCGGGTAAGGAGGTTTGTAAAACAGGCTGTCCGGTGGCAAAAACTTCCTCAATAATCGGATGACTGCTGGAAAGATACTGCTGGCTGGTGCTGTCCGTTTCGCCCACTTGAGACATGATTTGCAATTCGTTGTTGCTGTCCAGCATCGCCAAACTGGTATTTTTGGCACTGCACATGCGCTGCGCCCATTCCACCGTCAGGTCAATGGCCTTGCGTGTATCGAGCGTTTCGTTCAATTGACGGTCAATCCATTGGAGGGTTTGCAATTCCTCGACCCGCTGTGCCAATTTTTCATCGGTTTCGTTGAACAATTGGGCGTTGTCAATCGTGATGGCAGCTTGGGCGGCAAACGCTTCCACCAATTCCAAGTCTTTCTCACGGAACAGACCCGTTCGCACCCGATTATCCACATAAATCACGCCAATGATTCTGCCGCGTGCGCGTAACGGGGCCGCCATAATGCTGCGAAGTTGGTGGGTGACAATACTCATCTGTTCGGCGTAACGCGGGTCTTCCGTCGCATTGGTCGTCACAATCGGCGCACCATTTTCAAAAACCTGGCGGGTAATGGTGCGGCTGACGGCAAAATCGCCACTTTCCAGTAACTCTTGGTCAAGATTACGCGCCATCCGAACTTCTAACACCCCATCATCGTTGAGCAACATCAAATAGCCACGTTCGGCTTCGGTCAGCACGATAATCGCATCCATGACCTGCTGCAAAACTTCTTCTAAATCCAGCGTTGACCCCAGCGCCTTGCTGACTTCGTATAATTTGGCAAACCGTTCCGCGTCGAGCTGCCCCTGCCGTTCCGAAATAATACTTTCCAGAATCTGATTGACGGCATCTAAACGCTGGGTGAAATAGGCACGGTCAAATTGATTGGCGCTGGCCTGACTTCGTAAAAGGGCAACCGTTTGACGAGCATTGGTCAGGCTTGCATCCATATCCTGACGGCGATCTAGGTTCATTCGGATTCTCCGTCCGCTAAGGTCTGGTAATAATCACACACTTCTCGTAAAAAACATTGTCCACAGCGCGGTTTTTGGGCTTTGCAAATTTCGCGCCCGTGACGAATGATATTTAAATGGTCGGCGTAGTAATGTTCCGATGGGGCAATTTGTTCCATCACAAAATGCGCTTTGGTTGCGTCCGTTTTGCCATCAATCAAGCCCAAACGCCCTGTCACCCGATGCACATGCGTATCCACCGGAAAAGCCGCTTTGTTATAACAGAACAGCAGGATGATGGAAGCGGTTTTGAGGCCAATTCCCTCGATCTGAGTCAGCCATGCCCGGGCTTCCTCGACATCCATCGTCGCCAAAAAATCGAGGTTGATTTCCCCTCTGTGGTCTTGAATATACTGTAAAGCCTGCTGGATGCGCGGCGCTTTCATGTTAGATAGCCCCGCCGAGTGAATCGCTTTTTGAATCTCGCTGACGGGGGCCGTCCGTACTGCGTCCCAATCAGGATATTTTTCTTTCAGGGAAAAAAAGCCTCTGTCCCGGTTGCCATCCGAGGTAGCCTGACTCAAGATTGTACATACCAACTCATCCACAGGTGGCAAATGTTGCCGCCATGCGGGGTAGCCATACGCCTGCATGAGCAAACTAGAAATCTTTTGATATTGAAGACGCTTTTGTTCAAGCGTGGCTGCATCCAAGACGGGTTTTTGCATTACACCACCAGCGACCCATACAACAAATCGGGCGTTAAATCGGGACAGACGGTTTCTTTGCAGCGCAGAGTCAGGGAAGCGGCAGTCACCCCCAAGCGCATGGCTTCATCTAAAGGCAGGTCATTCAGCAGCCCAAAAATAACGGCGGCGGTGAGCGCATCCCCCGCCCCGGTTTCATCCACCACTTTCGTTTTAACCGAAGGAATATGCCCGTGATGCGTTCCATCCGAATAGGCCAGCCCTTGTTCCCCCAGTGTCACAATCGCAATCTCTACACCCATTGAAATCAATTTCCGCGCAGCCTGAATCGCTGTATCTAAATTGTGGGCTGGCACATCCAAACCACACAGCGCTGTTGTTTCTGCGGCGTTGGGTGTCACCACATGCAGCCGACTCAAAAAAGGCTGTAAGCGCCCCGCCCGCACGGGAGAAGTCGGGTCAGCCACCACCGGCAGGTTATACTGCTCCGCCAAATTTAGAATATACGTCAGGGCATCATCGGTTAAATTTAAATCGAGTACCACCATTTGCGCTTCTTCAAACAAATGGCGGTGAGCATCCAGATAGGGAACATCAACCTGCGGCATAATTTCAAAATCACTAATCGCCGCTTCCATGCTGTGGTCTTTGTCAAAAATTGCCATGAATTGTCCGGTGCGGGAATCGGGGCAGCGTTTGACATATTCCATATTAATGCCACTCCGCACACAAAAATGATACACACTGTCCCCGGCAATATCCTCTCCTAAGGCGGTCAGCATCACCACTTCGATATCCAGCCGTGCCAGATTTTCGGCAATATTCCGCGCCACCCCCCCGAACGAGGTTTGAATTGCCCCCAAATTATAATTTTTGGGCAACAGGCGATTGTTGGATGTTCCTTTCACGTCAATTGCGGCAGCCCCAACGACCAGAACATGACCGTCTTCTAGCATGATGTTTTACCCTGTCTGCTATGCACCTTCTATTCTAGCAAAAAGCGGCATTTTGTGTGTGGATATGCCCTATAGATTGTGGTAATATCCCGCCAATTTTCCTATGTTCGCTCAAAACGTCCGGTGTGAGGGGCGTTTTTTCATGTACTACGCATAAGGAGTTTTTGTGAGCAGCAACATCACATTCATGACCTCGCCGAGTTTCTTTTTTACCTCCGAATCGGTCACTGAAGGTCATCCCGATAAGATTTGTGACCAGATTTCAGACGCGATTTTAGACGCAATTTTACAAGATGACCCAATGGCGCGTGTCGCCTGCGAAACCGGTGTAACCACGGGCTTGATTGTGGTCATGGGTGAAATTACCACCAAAACCTATGTGGACATCGGCACGATTGCCCGCGATGTCGTGCGGGATATTGGCTATACCCGCGGCAAATTTGGCTTCGATGCCGACACCTGCGGGGTGATTGTTTCGGTGAAAGAACAATCTGCCGACATTGCTCAGGGCGTGGACAAAGCCCTTGAAACCCGCGAAGGCGATATGTCTGACGATGAAATTGACGCGGTGGGCGCGGGCGATCAGGGGATGATGATCGGGTTTGCGTGCAACGAAACCCCCGAACTCATGCCACTAACCATCAAACTGGCCCACAAACTCACCCAGCAGTTGTCAATTGTCCGTCGGAATGGGGCGGTGCCTTACCTGCGTCCTGACGGCAAAAGCCAAGTGACGGTGGAATATCATTACGGCAAACCAGTCCATATTGATACTGTTCTCATTTCAACGCAGCACGCGCCTGAAGTCTCCAACGAACAAATCCGTGCGGATGTCATTGAACACGTCATTAAACCAGTTATGCCTGCCGAATTATTTGACGACAATACCAAAATCTATATCAATCCCACCGGACGTTTTGTCACAGGTGGCCCCATGGGCGATGCGGGGTTGACCGGACGCAAAATCATCGTGGATACCTATGGGGGGATTGCCCGTCATGGGGGTGGCGCGTTCTCCGGCAAAGACGGTACAAAAGTAGACCGTTCCGCCGCTTACATGGCGCGTTACGTAGCAAAGAATGTGGTGGCGGCAGGCTTGGCTGACCGGTTTGAACTGCAAGTTTCTTATGCGATTGGTGTAGCCCACCCGCTTTCGCTGGCAGTCGAAACCTTTGGCACGAATCGCATCCCCGAAGACCAGATTGAAGCGCTCATTCGCAAACACTTCGATTTGCGTCCGGCGGCGATTATCCGCGATTTGGATTTGCGGAAGCCTCAATTCCGTCAAACGGCGGCCTATGGTCACTTCGGACGGAATGATTTGGATGTGGCGTGGGAAAAAACAGACCGCGCCGAAGCTCTCCGCCGCGACGCTGGCCTCTAATCTCTCTCAAATCCGCCTCACCCGTTTGGGGCGGATTTTTTACAGCGCCAGCAACAGCCCGACCAGCGCCAACACATTGAACAATCCCAGAACACCTACCGCAATCACCATGCCCCGTCCGGCGGGAACCGTCGGAATTTTCAATTCGGTGGGAATATCGCTGTAAAAACGTGAATCCTTCGCCGATTTACTCTTTTTACGGGGTTTGTCTTCCACAAACGGGTCAATAAACGGCCTATGGCTGTCGTCGGATACATTGCCAAACACATCATCAAGGTCAGACGCTTTTCCGCCCCCAAAACTGAAATCGAATCCACCGCCCCCGTCCGCTTCATCAAAGGTGAAACCGGTATCCTCCAACTGAAAAATGGGCGATTGTGCCTGTGTCGGCGGTGCGGAGGGTGGAACAGCCGATTTTTTCGCGGCAGTTTTGGGTGGTTTTTCCCCGAAATCAAAAGACATCGACGAATCATCATTCGCAAAAGGATCGCTTTCCTCAAACCCGTAAGAAATACTGCTGGAAGCGGATGCGGCGGGGGTGCTGCCCCCCCAAGGGTTTTCATCCACAGGTGCGGAGGCAGCCGAATTACCCCAAGGATCAAAGGGATCGTTGGTAAATTGTGTGGCTGCGGCAGCCGGGGTAGCGGGGGCGCTGCTCCAAGGGTCAGCGATACTTCCCCAAGGGTCGGACACATCACCCGCAGAAGTGTCTGGGGAGGATGCAGCCGCCGGCGCAGACGCAAAACCTCCCGCCCAATCATCAAACCCGGATGAAGAAGCGACTGGTGCAGGCGGGGTGCTGTCAAATCCGCCCCATGTGCTGCTGTCACCAAAGCCAGAGTCCGCCGACTCAGTTGAGCCAAATCCAAAAGAATCATTACTTCCGAAACTGCCCCATCCGTCATCCGTTTTGGGCGTGGGTCGAGCCGCTGGTTTGGGAGCAGGCGGCGGTGCAGCCGATGCTTTGCCCTTCTTTTGCTGAATGGCATCCAATCCTTTGCGGGCAATTTTATGATTCGGATTGAGGGCGAGAACGTTTTCGAGCGCCACGATTTGTTCATCCACCGAGTCCACCGCCCCACTCATGTACAGCCATGCGTCCTCGTTGCGTTCGTCAATGTCCACGATTTGCAGGAGAATCTCGCGGGCTTTTTTCTTATCGGTTTTGAGCAGCTGCTTGGCCTGCGCCAGCATTTGTTGGGTATCTGGCATGGTTTTATCCTTTTAACTGGGTGATGCTTTGGCTTGATTAATAAACCACAATTGGCTGTCAAACGGTTCTTCCCCCTCCAAGTGCTGACGGCGGAAGTAACTGCCGTCCGGCTGCAAAATCCGCGCCTTGGTGGTGTCATCAAGATGTTTCCGCAGAATATGGTCGTAAATGTAGGCTTTCAATTCCGCCGATTCGATGGGATACAAGGTTTCTACCCGCCGATCCAAATTACGCGGCATCAGGTCGGCACTGCCGGTATAAATTTCCGGGTCTCCAGCGTTATGAAAATAATAAATCCGTGAGTGTTCCAAGAAACGCCCCACAATGCTCATGACTTGGATCGTGTCACTTACCCCCGGAATACCCGGACGAAGACAGCAAATCCCCCGTACCACCAGATCAATGGTAACCCCCGCCTGTGAAGCCTGATAGAGTTTTCTAATCATCTTCGAGTCCACGAGCGAATTCATTTTGAAAGCAAGGTAGGCGGGTCGTCCATTTTGGGCATGTTCAATTTCGCGGTCAATCAACATTTTCAGCATCGGGCGCAAGTATTCCGGTGCAACCATGATGGTATTGTATTCCACTGTGGGCGCGAATCCGGTAAGACGGTTGAAAAGCTGTACCACATCATCGGCAATGTCATCCCGGCAGGTCAGCGTGCCAATATCAGTATACAAACGGGCGGTAGACGGGTTGTAATTGCCCGAACTCATATGCACATAGCGCCGCAGCCCGTCTTGGTCACGCCGCACCACCAGCACCACCTTGCTATGGGTTTTCAAGCCGGGAAAGCCATAAATCACATGCACCCCCTGCGCTTCTAATGCCCTTGCCCAGCTAATATTATTTTCCTCATCAAACCGTGCTTTTAATTCAACCAGCGCGGCAACTTGTTTGTTATTTGCCCGTGCCTCTAGCAGCGCTTGAACAATGGGCGAATTGCTCCCCAACCGATACAGGGTACATTTAATCGCCAGCACATTCGGGTCAGTTGCGGCTGCATGAATAAAATCGACCGTCGGGGTAAATGAATCATACGGGTGGTGCATGATCACATCTTGGTTGCGAATCACCGCGAACATATCTACCCCCGGCGATAAGGCGGGGTGGCGACGTGGCACGAAACTCGGATAACGCAAGACGGGTGCATCGGCATTACTGTACAAAGTAAACAAATCGGTCATCCCCAACGGCGCAGGGACATCATACACCCGCATTTTGGGGATTTTCATATAATCCAGCAGTTGTTTTCGCAACCCTTCGGGCATCGTATCAACCAAAGTAACCCGGGTAATTTGCCCGAAAGGACGCTGCCGCAACCCGGTCTCAATCGTTTCAAGCAAATCTGGCGCTTCTTCTTCAGCAATTTCAATATCAGCATCGCGGGTGACGCGGAAGGCATGGCTTTCAATAATTTTCATGCCCTTAAATAACTTATCCAGATTTGCGCTGACAATATCTTCTAAGAAAATAAAACTATTCTCAAAACCGTTGATGTCCTTATCCGCATGTTCCATCACCTCCCGCATGGAAACCAGGCGCGGCAGCACCCCTGTCGGAATTTTGACACGGGCAAAACGGCGTTGGCCTTCCGGGTCTTCCAGAATAACAGCGAGGTTTAAACTCAGATTAGAGATAAAGGGAAAAGGCCGTCCGGGATCAACCCCTAACGGAGTGAGTACCGCCACAATTTCTTCTAAAAAATATTGGTCAACGGCTTTCCGTTGTTTTGCTGTTAAATCTTTAATCGCCAGCAGGCGAATCCCATGTTCCGCCAGCGCCGGACGCAAATCCTCATGCAGCACGCGGCGTTGCTCAATCATCATGACCAGCCCTACCCGCCGAATTGCCTCGATTTGCTCGCTGGGGGTCATGCCATCCGCAGGCAAATCGGTCACGCCAGCATCAATTTGATTCCACAACCCCGCCACACGGGTCATGAAAAATTCATCCATATTATTCGAGAAAATCGCCAGAAATTTAATGCGCTCCAGAAGCGGCACTTGGGCATCTTGGGCTTCTTCCAACACGCGCCGATTAAATTCCAACCAACTTAATTCACGGTTGATATAAAGTTTAGGGTCATTTAAATCAACAACAGGGAGTTCTTGGGAAAGGGTTTCAACTGATTCTTGCTGTACCATCGCCATTTCAACCATTTGACCATTAATTTTTCCTATTCTAACACCAACTTAAAAAATTTCTGGAAAATTTATGAAGATTGTCGGTCAGTGCTTCTCAATACCGGGTCAATATGCTATAAACATCCTAGACCATTTAGGAGGGACGACCTTTGACCAACGAACCCAACACCCCGAACTGGCTGGATGAATTTGAGCAATTGGCAGAAGAGGTACTCGGTGAACAGGAAATTTCCCCCTGCCATCAAGTTCACCCGGTAGTCAGTGAGTGGTACAGCGAAACCTTTCTGGACGAAGGCTTAGATTTACGCCCCTCTGTGATGCAGGCGCTGGCGTGCCTTGTCACTGAAGTGATGGGCGATATGCCAGAAGAAATTTTTGACCTCCTCAGCCGCAATCTGGATGAAGAAGAAGTAGCAATCTGGCTGCATGAAGTTTTGCTTGTCGGACGGGCATTTGAACGGGCGCTTAATTCAGGCCGCTTGGATGACCTATAAACCGCTACAGGCAACATAAGTTACGATACCTGCTCGAAACTTCCATGTTGTAGATATAATATAACTCATAGCCCCTGTGTCATGGAGACACAGGGTTTTTTCTTTTGGTGGCTAAAAAAACTTTTAATTGGTTTGTGGCACACCCCAGAAGCGCACTGTACCATCCAAACTTGCGGTGACTATTAATTTGCCATCTTCACTAAAAGCCACACTCGTAATCCGTTCGCCATGAGCATCAATAGTGATAAGTTCGCGCTGTGTTTCTACATCCCAAACTTTAAAAAAGCCGTAATAATCCCGAAGGCTGCTAGTCATCGCAACTGCACCCCCATAACCACCCACTAGCAGATGGTCATCAGGGCTAAAGGCAATTGTATAAAGTGCGGGTGTGTAATTGCGCTCCCAATTCGCTTCATTGTCCCAAAAAGTACCAAGATTTTCAGCCGAAGACACATCCCATAGACTGAGGGTATTGTCTAGCATCGCAAACTTTGTTCTATCATGGCTAAAGATGCCCTCCCCGAGGCTTGTTTCTGCAAAATCCATCAAAACCTCATTCTGAGGATTTGGCAGAGTTAAGGCCAAAAGCTGATTACACACAATTTTGCATTCATAATCTTTTACGGAGAATATAATCTGTTGAGTCTCAGGATAGTAGTCGAGATTTCTAATCCCACCTTCCCCTTGGTAAATCGTTCTACTTTCCCCACCGCTCGAAAATTCTATTGTCCCATCCATGCTACCGCTAAAAAAGAAATCGCTGTCAGGGACAAATGCAAATCCCGTAACGGAGTCTTGATGTCTCTCCAATACCCTATAATCAGAATCTTCTCCACGAAAATATAAAACTTGTCCATCTAATGTACCGAGAAGAAAAGTGACAAAGCCTCTGGCAGTATCCATTGCGATTGTGGTGATATAAAAGGGAAGGGAAGTCCTTGAAATAAGGGAGATACTCTCCGGTGACACATCCCACAATTCAACTTTTCCATATGCTGCTTTTCCATATTGATAAGAAATAAGAACATAATAATTACTATCTGCATTGACTTTCCGATTTGGGGCAATAGCAAAATGTGTTATAGATTGTGTCCAATGTTGCAAAACAGCAAAAGGGACTTCTCTTGAGGAATCATCCAGAAAATAAAAATTTAATGCCGAACGTTCCTCACCAATATCTATAATTTGCTGCTCCCCATGATAGGTCGTCACAAATGGGTTTTCTTGCATTTGAAGCCAACCTTCTTCATATTCGATGATTTCCCCTGTCCAAAAATTTTCAAACGTTCTTTCCCCGTCTGGTGTTGTGCTGGTTAAAATGATTGGTTCACTTGCCTCACTGAAAAATAAGGTTGAATCACCGAAATTTTCCCGATATTTTTCAACATGCCATTGGGGAAGAAGTAATCTTTGACCTGTTTGCATATCTATCAGATACCATAAGCCATTCCCCAACTCCCATTGCATTGAGACATCTCCTCCACCTATATAAACATTCCACGCAAGATAGCGACCATCAGGGCTAAAGAGAATGTCAATAAGCAATCCGCCTACATCTTCTGTGAAAAATTGGTAGAGAACTTCACCCCTTGTTATAGAAAAAATTTTAACCGTGCCGCTATCATCGCCCGCAACCACGAAATTGCCGTTTGGACTAAAAGCCACCCTTGCGATTGCGCCTAACCCTGTCGGGAAACTTTTTAAGAGTTCGCCAGAAATCCCATGCCAGATGAACAGCATCCCCGATTCATCTCCTGCGGCTAGCAAGGTTTCATCTGCGTTGAAAACGGCATCTCTGGCAAGACTTTCATGCCCCGTAAGCAAACGTGGCGGAGTGGAAAGGGAATCAACCATCCAAACCCCAACGGTCGTAGCCACAGCAAGCCTTTGTCCAGACCAGGCCACATCTAAAATTTGTCCATTTCCGATACGGGCAATTTCAACCAAGCTATCCACATTTTCAGCCGTAATCACAGCAAGTTCAGGGGTAAGTTGTGCGTCTTGAGGAACAAAGGTTGGCAACACAAGCCAAAAAATAAGCAGGCTACTAATCCATTTGACAAACATTCATCATTTCCTCAAAAGAATTAAAATTTACCCTACCTCACGCCGCAGGTCATACAGTTTTTGCAGCAGGGTTCGATATTCCGCTTCCCATTCTGTCACCAATTCCTTTAAAAGTTCGCGTCCCTGCCGCCGCAGTAGTTTTTCCTCAATTTTGAGCTTCATCAAATCGCAGTTCATCAGATTATGGCGCTGCTGTTTCAAATCAAAAATTTGCTGGCGCAGCATCCGACTCGTTTGTTGTAACTGCCGCAACAGCAGCACCGCCAACGGTTCATCAGCATTGACCCGTTCAGGATGGTCAGCCAACATCTTGAGCGCTTCAAAATCCTTGTCGGCATAGGCCGCGTTGATTTGCGCCATGAGCTTGGTACGATGTTTGCGGTCATCCTCGTTTTTCGCCATGTCAGGATGGTAGCGCCGTGCCAGTTCCCGATACAGCTTTTTCAAATCTTGGCTGACCGGTTCGGGGGGAATCTCCGGGGTAACAATCGGAATCTCATGAAAATTTGCCCGTGCGGCTTCCTCCTGACGGGGTTTTTGCCACCGCCGCCGATACTGCTCCTCCACTGAAACATAGCCTTCCGGGGGAGTCCAGCCCGCTTTTCGCATCACATTCTGTTTGCGCTTTTCCTCCAAATCGGCGATGGCTTCCTTCGCCACACGGATTCGCGCTGCTACCGGTTCCACTTGGGTATCGTAACGCTGCTTAAAATCGGCAAGTTCGTTTTGAATATCTTGCACTTCTGTATTAAGTGCCATCACATTTTTTTCGTAGTCTGCGATTTCGAGCTTGAGAGTCTGAATTTGTTGTTGTGTATCCATTAGAAGAGTGTCGCCATGATAATCATATCTGCCCACTGCAAAAAGGCTTGGTCACTGCTGTTATAGTATAAACGGGCTTTCCATGAAATTCGCATCCACATATACGCAATCCGACGGCGTTCAAGGCGGGTGGTGCGTCCCCATAAATCTTGCAACCATAGGGGATACAAGTGGCGCAAAAAAGCCCATTCCCTTGCCTTATTGGTCATCCGGTAGGCCGTAAATGCCAACCCGAACAACAGCAACCCAATCCACAAAGTTGGCAGTGTTACCCCCACAAACGACGCAACTAAAAATTGCATCAATGACAGCCACACCCCCATCCAGAAAAAAAACTCCGGCCACGGGTAGAAAAAGGGTTCATTATCGCCATACCGCTCAAACATATGAATAATCGGGCCTTTCAAGCGACCCGTCATGATTAAAATAATGCGCGTGAGAAACAGGGTGCAGAGAAAAAATAAGATTAGTAGCCACATAGAAATCGTCCTTAGTACCAGTGTACACCCAGACGAGTTTTTCTGAACTTAGGAAATTGGGGCTAGCCACCCATTTTAATCAGCGACCTTGCCCCTTTATACAGGGGACACACACACCGTTCACATTCCGCACGCTGGCCTGTGCGATAGGCTTTCCGCAGGGCTAAGGCGGTGGGGGCATTGATGGCCTCATCCAGCGTTTGTCCATTCAATTTGTCATAGGCAGGCAAAAAATAACACGGCTGCAATGTACCATCGACCTGAATCACCGTTGAAATATGCGGGGCATTACAACGCGGCGGGTCAAATCCTGACTCGCCTAGCACCGCCTGAAAATAGGTGAGCATGTTGCGTAATTTTTGCGGCGATTCCGCGATTCGTCCCCACACCGCCGCATACTTGCTTTCAACCTCATCCAGAATTTCACCAAGTTCGCGGATGTTATCCGGGGTGAGTGCATCGGCGGGGGGTTGGTGCGGATTCATCAAATTCAAGGTCGGGTCAGTTTCAAAACGCAAGCCAAACGCAATGGGATTGCTGACATCCACCGTCAAAAAACTAATCGTGTTCACATCCGCCGCCAGTCCGACCTCAATAATCTGAGGAATTTCACGGAAATTGGCCTGTTGAACCGTGGTGCGGGTGGTAACGGGCAATCCCCCTTCGCGCACCAGCCGAATCCCCTCCATCACCAGTTCAAAGCCATCCACCCCGCGAATTTGATGGTAGGTTTTTGCTGTCCCACCATCCAAACTCACAATGACTTCATCTACGCTGGCGAGAACATCGGCAATTTGTTTTTTGAGCAGCAGGCCATTCGTTAGCAGCATGACATGTACCCCTTCTGCCCGAAAACGCCGCGCAATCTCAGGCCAGTGGGGATGCTGCATCGCTTCACCGCCGCTTAACAACACCCACCGCACCTGCAATGAGCGAAAGCTGGCAGCGATTTCTTCTACCAATTCCATTCGCATATTGCGGCGGGGATTTTTCCAGATGTCACAGGTGACACAACGGCTGTTGCAGCCATCGGTCAAGTACACCACTACCAAGGGCAGCGCCAAAAGTCGGTCACGCATTAAATTCAAAAGTGATTTCATATGTGCTATTTTAACGTGAATCCGGGTTTATCACACTTTGTAATAGCTTAGATTAAAAATCTGGCGGCTTAAATTACGCCTTTCCCACACTTTCCCACACTTTCTTAATTTTTCCCTATAATCTTCGCTTTATGTGAGTAAAATATGGGAAAAAGTGTGGGAAATGAACTAAAAAGTGTGGGAAAAGTATTGATAGTAACCGTTTTTGGTAGACATTTTACTATGTGCATCTTAGATGCCCCTTGTTTTGAATTCAGGCTCGCACAAAAGGATAGAAAAAAACTTGCAAATCTATCAGCTTAGCCAAAGTCAGTTATTTTGTCGCCATGACTGGGCGGTTGCGAGATGACTAGAAAAATTACCTCCTCCGACGATTCATTCAGGAATTGGTGAGGGGTATTCGGAGGAACTTCGATGCCTTCTTGGGGATTGAGGATGAATTTTTGACCGTTCAGTTCAAGGGTCGCTTGCCCCGACAGCACGAAGAAAAATTGATGAGATTTCGTGTGATAGTGCCGCACTTCAAAACCACCCGGCGGCACCCGTTCTTGAATGACACTCAACTGCGATGACTTCACCAGGTGCCAGCCATCGCAGTGGTTGCCCCAAACATAATGTTCGGCGTTATGCGTACTAATGACCATTAATTTTGGACTGTTTCCAAAATTTGAATAGAATCACCGACTTTAATCTCGCCGCTTTTGATGACCTTTGCCATCATGCCCATCCGACCCGCCGCAAGTTTAGGCGACAAGCCCTGCACCTGTTCAAACCATTCACAGCCTGTGCGCGGCTTGACCACTTCAATCACCGCTTCGTCGCCAAATTGAACCTGTGTACCGGCGGCAAGTCCATTAATGTCCAACCCCCGAATGATGATTTGTTCGCCCATTTCGCCGGGGTTGGTTCTAAAACCTTCCGTGTTAAGGTCATGCAACGTTTCCAGCGACATGATATTCAACTGGCGGTCAGGATTATGCCCGGCTTTGTTATCGCCTTCGATGCCATGTCCCGCCCGCAGCAGCGCGTTTTGAATCGGCTCACGGCTGAAACGGTAAGGCGCAACGTGTTCGGAGGGCGTTTTCTGCCAACAAATGCTGTAAATTTGTGCCATCGTGTTTTTTCCCATGTAACATGCGAACCTCCTTAGCATAGAAAAAGTTCACGGGATTGGCAACAAGGCCATTATTTACTTGGGGTAATCAGCGCCAATGTTTTTTGGACAAGTTCCTGCGGGCTAAAACGCCTTTGTTCATTCGGTTCTAATGGGATAAGTGGATTGGCAGACACAGGCCAAATATCCTCAACAAAAACATTCTTGACCGCAATCGCCCGCAAAATATCAATGATTTGCTCATCGGTGGCAACATCACACTTGGTTAAGACGATGATGGTGTTATAGTTTTTGAAGATTTTGACCAGCAATTGCACATCAAATTCAGTAAACCGTGCGCCGGGAGCATCAATCGCAAACCAGATAGCATCCACTTTGTTCTTTTTGAGGAAACTTTGTAACCCAGTGCGAAATTCTGCCTCTTTTTCGCCACCCCCTTCCCATCCCGCCGAGTCATAAACAGCGATAGGAACAATTTCATCCTCATAGGCTTTGAATCCGTCTGTAACGGGCTTGCCATGCCCGCTTGCTGCCATCTCCGCCCCAAAAATAGCGTTAATCAACGCACTTTTGCCGACTCCCGTTCGCCCCACCAACAAAATTTTTGGCTTGTGAAATTTAGGTGCGGGTTGAGGAGTTCTCTCTTTTTTTGATGCTTTTTTGGGTCTTTGCCATTGAAAATCTGGCAGTCGGTTTGTCAGTGACTTTGGGAGTTTCATTTGAGATTATCGTACCTATTGACGATATTGGGATTGTTTTTCAATTCTTGCCAGATTAACTTCAGGCTTGCTTCCAACATTTCTGCAATCCACTGGTCATTAATAAGATTCTCTTTGCCTTCCAGCTTTAATTTATACATTTGATGAAACACCGTCCGAAATGCGAAGCCAATTGCAGCGGTAAATGATGCGGCTACTGCTCCGGTAATCATTCCGCCTAAAATCATGCCTGCGCCTGGCACCATTTTAAGCAAACGCCCCGCTGCGCTTCGGCCTAAATAAACAATGGTTTGGTCATAACTCAGGACAGCTAAAATTTTCATAAATTTAACATCTACTTCATAAATCATGGCAAGTTGCGAAAGCAGACGATACTGAATAGGAAGCAAAAGTAAGGCATCTGAAAAAGGAATAGGAGAAAATCCAACAAAAAACGCCATCCCCGTTGAATTAAGTATAATATTTTTTGAGGTAGCGTCCTTTTGTTTTAAATCCACATTTTGGGCAACAACAAATACAGCTTTTTTTGCATCTGGCAAGGCTTTAATGGTTGCGTCCACAATCGCCTCTAAGCCTGATTTTTCGGCGGCGGGACGACCCCGTAAGGCTTGGGGATTTGCCGCAATTTCGACAATCCCGATGTTGTTCGGAATATCCGTTTCTTCAATGGCTTGTCGGAGCGCTTGTACTTGGTCAGGATGAGCAATATCAGTCTTGGATAGCACAAACAGAATTTTCATATTGCCAAAGGCAGTCAGCGTTAATTCAGCATCAAAATCGGTAAAGCGTGCGCCGGGGGCATCCAAAACATACCAGATAATGTCGACTGTTGTATGTTTTGAATCCGTAGGGGGGTCAGTTAAAAATTTTTGCGTGTCTCTCCGAAACTTTTCTTCCTCAGTTGCACCAAGCTCCCAACCGCGTGTGTCATACAGGTTAATAAATTCGCCTTCGTAAAAACTATAATGCTGCGTAATCGGCTGCCCTGCTCCGACTTTGGCAATATCTTGACCAAAAACCGCATTAATAATCGAACTTTTGCCAACTCCGGTGCGCCCGACCAACAATACTGTTGGCTTATTGGCTTTCCATTCATCGGCTTTTTCTTGATAGACCTGCTGATATTGCTTGACAGCCTCATCTTGAGAAATCATACAACCCCCACAAGTAAAGTAACATATAAACAAAATATACCCTATTTTCATAAAAGTATGGTAGTAGGATTCCCGCCCCAAAGTCGGTAAACTTAGCGCAACGAAAAACGTCTAGCGTTTAGCAAATCAAAAACGCAAGGAGTAACGTCTACATGGCGAAAGAGTATGATGTCGTTGTGCTAGGGGCTGGCCCCGGCGGATATGTGGCTGCCATTCGTGCCGCGCAATTGGGGTTAAAAACTGCCATTGTCGAAAAAGAATGGTGGGGCGGGGTGTGTTTGAATGTGGGCTGCATCCCCTCCAAAGCGCTTCTACGCAACGCAGAACTGGCGCATATCGTCAAAGACCGCGCCAAAGAATTCGGGATTATCTACGAAGGCGGGGTCAAGCTAGATTACAAAGTCGCCTTTGACCGCAGCCGCAAAGTAGCGAACGGACGGGTCAAGGGTGTCCAGTTCCTCATGAAAAAGAACAAAATTGACACCTATGAGGGATGGGGAACGCTGCAAAATGCCAAAACCATTGCGGTTACCTTGAACGATGGCAGCAAAGAAACCCTCAACACCAAAAATCTGATTCTGGCAACGGGGTCAAAAACCGCGCTGCTGCCCAATACCCAAGTCAGCCAGCGTGTTTTAACCTATCTGGAAGTTATCCAGCGTCCCACCCTGCCCGCCAGCATCATTATCATCGGAGCAGGCGCGATTGGTTCGGAATTCGCCTATGTGATGCACAATTACGGCGTAAAAGTCACCATGATTGAATTCATGCCGCGAATGCTGCCCAACGAAGACCCCGAAGTTTCCGCCGAACTCAAAAAACAGTACGACAAAATGGGTGTAGAGGTGCTGTTAGGGGCCAAGGTCGAAAAAATTGACGAACAAAAAGAAAAAGTCGTCGTGACCTATACAGGCGCAGATGGCAAACAAGCGACGATAGAAGCCGAAGAAGTCATGCAGGCGATTGGTTTCAAACCGCGTACCGATGGCTACGGCTTGGAAAATATCAAGGGCTTGAAACTCACCGAACGCGGTGCGGTTGAAATTGATGAGCGTATGGCAACCAATATCCCCGGCGTATGGGCGATTGGCGATGTCACGGGCAAATTGATGCTGGCGCATGTGGCGGAGGCGATGGGCGTGATTGTGGCGGAAAATATCGCCGGGGCAGAAACCATCACCCTCGATTATCTGATGATGCCGCGTGCCACCTACTGCCAGCCGCAGGTTGCCAGTTTTGGCTATACCGAAGAACAGGCCAAAGCCGCCGGTTATGAGATTAATGTGGCAAAATTCCCCTTTCAGGCCAACGGAAAAGCACATGGTCTGGGCGATACGATGGGTTTTGTCAAACTCATCTCGGACAAAAAATATGGTGAAATTCTGGGCGCTCATCTCATTGGGCCGGATGTTACCGAACTGCTGCCCGAACTCACGCTAGCGCACTATGCCGAACTCACGCCAGAAGAAATCGCCCGTAATGTTCACGCCCACCCCACCCTCAGTGAGGCCCTCAAAGAAGCCGCCCACGGGTTGGAAGGCCATATGATTAATATGTAGGCTTTCGGCAGTCAGTTTTCATTTTTGGCTGACTGCTGACTGCTAAAAGCTGATTGCTACGTTATAATGGCAAAAATTTTGACTGAGGAGCAACTATGCGTCGTAATACGCTGCTGATTTTGATGATTTTTGTGCTGGCTTTGGTGGCGGCTGCCTGCACCGATGACGAACCAAGCGATCTGTCTGGCTGTGAACAACCGGAAGGCGTGGCAGAAGCCGACGTTTACACCAATGATAGCGGCTGTGTGCATGGGGCCAAGAAACCCGTTGAACATGGTGCGGCGGAAGAACACGGTACAGAGGGTGAAGGCGAACATTCTGAAGAAGGCGAAACCGAAGAACACAGTGAAGAAGGCGATGCTGCCGAAGGGGAACATTCTGAAGAAGAATCCTCTGAAACTGACCATGCCGAAGGGGAAGCCACTGCCGAAGCCGAACACAGCGAAGGCGAAGCTGCCCCCACCGCCGAAGCCACCGAAGCCTCGAACTAGCCATTGAGGGGCGGTGATTTCTACCGCCCTACCACGAATAATCCCATCTTCTCAACCGAACTCATGCCTGCTACAATGAACGACAATGATTGGATGCAAGTTGCCCTAGAGGAAGCGAAAC
Source organism: uncultured Anaerolineae bacterium (assembly GCA_964639245.1). Taxonomy (GTDB): domain Bacteria; phylum Chloroflexota; class Anaerolineae; order Aggregatilineales; family J027; genus SB15. The sequence continues at coordinate 411,716 of CAZXCU010000001.1, read as the reverse complement.
TCGCCCCTTTACATGGCGATGTACCCATCGGCGCAGTCGCAGTTTACCATGGCGAAATCATCGGCAAGGGACACAACCGCCGCGAAATTGACCACGACCCCACCGCCCACGCGGAAATGATTGCCTTACGCGAGGCAGGGCAAAAGTTGGGCAAGTGGCGTTTGGATGAAGTCACCCTGTACTGCACCTTAGAACCGTGTGTGATGTGTGCGGGCGCGATGGTGCAGGCACGGCTCAAACGGCTGGTCTATGCCGCGCACGATGATAAAGCGGGTGCAAGTGGCAGCATCCTCAACTTGCTCGATTATCCCGGTTTGCCACATCATGTGGTGGTGCGTTCGGGCATTTTGAGCGACGAAGCAACGGCAGAATTACAAAAATTCTTTGCTGCGTTGCGAACAAATGAATAAAAACAACTATTGGAGAGATGCCAGAGTGGACGATCGGGGCGGTCTCGAAAACCGTTGTAACTTGTCAAAGTTACCGTGGGTTCGAATCCCACTCTCTCCGCTAAGAATATAAAACAAATGCCAGTCTGCGGGATTGGCATTTGTTTTTTTTCGTAAGAATCGATGCTGTCTGAGTCTCCTATATTATCGGAGGACATATGGCAAAACGAAATAAACGAGTCCAAAGCGGTCAAAAAAAACAGCAGCAACAGCTGATGATTTATGGGGGAGTTGTCATTTTTCTTCTCGCTGTGATTGCCTTTTTTGCCTACACAACACTCACTGCCCCGCCAGAAGTCGCAGAAGCGCGGTTGAATCAAGAATCACGGTTGGGAACAGCCGGCGCAACGGTTCAGCTGATTGAATATGGGGCCTATGGCTGTCATTCATGCCGCGCCGTCCATCAAAATGGCATCTTAGAAAATATTCTGGAGCGCTATGGCGATAGGATTGAATTTATTTTCCGTAATGCGCCTATTATCAGTCCCAATGACCGGATTGCAGCCGAAGCCGCCCAATGCGCTTTGGATCAAGGCGATGAAGCATTCTGGACATTCCACGATGCCATTTATGATTTATCGGATAGCGAATTTAATGATTACTCCGATAAGGAAAATTATGTGGGCTTAGCACAGGCAAGTAGTCTCGACGCACAGGCACTAGAAAATTGCCTTGATAACAAAACACACCGCCGCACCGTAGATCATTGGTATGATGAATCGCAGCAAGTGGGCATCAACGGCACCCCAACTTTTTTTATCAATGGTCGTCGGATTAGCGGCACCACCCATTTAGAAACCGCCATTGAAGATGCGCTCGGCCTCTAACAAGAAAGGAACCACCATGTCAAACAATGCTTACCAACGTCTCCGCCATCAAAAAGATGATTTCTTCCGCGCCCACCCCCAATCGCCCCTGTTACCTGAGCAGCGCAAGGGGTTTCAAGGGCTAAATTACTTTCCCCCGAATGAGGCACTGTCCTTTGAAATAGAGGCGGAAGAATTTGAGACCAAGCCCGAAATTGAAATGCAAACCAGCACCGGCGACCTGCGAACCTACGTGAAATGGGGCAAAATAGCCTTTGAGGTCAACGACGAACCCGCCGAACTGACATTGTTTTATAGCCCCACCAACGATTACTTTTTTCTCCCCTTCATGGATGCTACCTCCGGGCAAGAAACCTACGGGGCAGGGCGCTATCTTGACCCTGAAAATGTCGAAGGGAATCGCTTTCACATCGATTTTAACCTCGCCTATTCCCCCTACTGCGCTTACAATGACCGTTATAGTTGCCCGATTCCCCCGGCGGAAAATCGGCTCAAAGTGCGGATTGAAGCAGGGGAGAAAAATTTTAAGTAGGAATTCAGCCCTCATGCGCGTTGCCATGTTGCTTTTTTTATCCGTGAGTCTGACGATGGGCAGCCTCACCGCCCAGGAGACACAGACTTGGCAGGTGCGCGTCTGGTGGCCTGATGCGTTGTACAGCCCAGACAATACCAGCGCAACAGATATTCTGGAAACCCAGCTACAAGGCTTTGATGAGACTCACAGCGATATTCAGGTAGAATTTCGGCTCAAACACAGCGAAGGGCAGGGGAGTATTATCACAACGCTGCTCACAGCTGAAGAAGTTGCGCCCAACGCTTTGCCCGATCTGGTGCTGCTGCGACAGGAGGACTTGGCACAGGCCGTTCAAAGCGGAGTCGCCAAACCGATGGATGAATGGCTGCCTGATTCTATCCGCGATGATTTGCTACCCAATGCCTTGTCGCTCGGTCAAATTGATGGTGCGCTGTACGGGTTGCCCTACACGCTCATGGTGGATCATCTCGCCTATCGTCCCGATGCTTTTGAAATTCCTCCGTTGACCTACGAGGATGCACTCACAAGCGAAACCGCGATTTTCATCACGGGCGCACCCCCCACCGCCCAGATTGTGAATAATCTGATCTTGGCACAGTATTTGGCCTTAGGCGGACGGCTGATAGATGAAAATGGTCAGCCGATTCTCGATGAAATTCCCCTGACCGAAGTGCTTGAATTTTATGAACAGGGGTTGGCACAAGAAATTTTCACGCCCAAACTGCTGGAATATGACCTCCCAATGGATTATTGGGCGCAATTTGAGCAGGGAGATGCCGATGCCGCGCTGGTCAACTCCACCGATTTTTTGCAGCGCCCGGTGAATGAAATTATTGCCGCACCCTTCCCGACACCCGATGGCAGTTCACTCACCATTTTAGATGGTTATATGTGGGCATTAACAACCAGCATCCCCGAACAGCAGGCTGCAGCTTTAGAATTTTTAAGCTGGATGATGCGGGCTGACCAGCAAGCGGACTATACAGAAGCGCTGGGGGTGTTGCCTTCGTTAGCCCCAGCGCTGCGAATCTGGTCTAAGAACGCCTACACCGACCAGATTAGCGCGTGGCTGCCAGAAAGTATCATTTTGCCGGTAGAACAACGCGATAACCCCGCCGCTGTGCAGCTTCAAGCCGCTTTTGCCTCGGTACTGAATGGCACAGCGGCGGAACAGGCCGTGCAAACCGCGCTTCAAACCCTCAATGGTGGGTGAAATTACAATAACCGATCAATTTCACCCAGAATATCCCCAAGATTTTTGATGGGTTTGGTCAGGTAACCATTCGCGCCACAGTCATAGGCTTTGCGAATCGAATCGGGGTCGGTGCGGGCGGAAATTATCAAAATCGGGGTGCTGGCAAGATGGGGCTTACTGCGAATACTTTTGCAAACATCAAAGCCTTCCATATCCGGCATCATCAAATCGACAATCATCATGTCCGGCATCTCAACTTCCGCCAGCGTCAGTCCATCCGTGCCGTTGTACGCCGGAATGCCTTCATGCCCGTTCAAATCCAGAAAAACAGAAATCATCTCTACAGTGGTTGGTTCATCATCTACAATGAGAATTCTGCTCATACCAATGCTTTCTGATACAGGCGATATTGACGGTAATTTTCCAAGCCCATTTTAGTCGCAAGTTGGTTGGTTGGTTGGTTAATTTCCAGCACCCAACTGCCCTCAATGGCATCATAACGTTCGCTTTTGAGGGTTTTTTCTGCGGCTTCTAACATCATGGCTGCATCCACCCCCAAACTATGATATTCCGCTTTGACTCCCATTAACGGCACACGTAGCGCGGTTGCTTTAGGGCGGATTTTCCAATGCCACAGCGTTTTGAGCAGCCACCAGATTTCCGGCACACCCGGACGCGGATTCACCTGTTTGAGAATCTGGTTAAAATCGGGTACAGCCAGCAAAAATCCGGCAGGCTGACCCTCCACATACGCCAGAATCGCGTAGTCGGGGTCAAGCAGTTGGCCTAAATCGCGCACCAGATTATCCAGTTCGCGCTCGGTCATGGGAACAAACCCCCAGTTATTTTCCCATGCTTCGTTATACAGCTGGCGCATCAGGGCAAAATCCCGCGCTTTGTTTTTCATATCAAAGGTGCGGAGTGTGATTCCACGCCGTTCCATATTTTTACGGGTCACGCGCAGCAAACGGTCAGGGATGATGTGTTCGTGGTTGGCCTCATAGTCGGCTTTTCGCGCAATCCACGCATTCAAATCCATGACTTTTTGATAGCCGCTGTGTTCAATCAAAGTTGCATAATAGGGCGGATTGTACGGCATCAGCAGGACAGGCGGCCCGTCAAAGCCATGGATGAGCAGCCCATAAATTTCATTCGCGGTAAAGCTGGCTGGCCCGCGCACCGCGTCGATGTGCATTCCACGCAGCAGCGTTTCCCCCGCTTCAAACAGGGCATCGGCGACTGCTTGGTCGTTGACGGATTCAAAAAAGCCAAAAAAACCGATGTTTTCTTGATGGACTTCATTATGCCGATGGTTCACAAAGGCTGCTAACGTACCCGCCGGTTCGCCATTTTTGAAAGCCACAAAATAGTCACCCTGCATATAGTCCCATGCAGCATGTTTTGTCTTGTCCAGCGTCGTGCGCCGCAGAGAAGGCAGTTCAGCAACCCACTGCGGGTCATTTTTGTATAAACGCCATGGGAATTCAAAGAAGGTATTGAAATCCGCTTTGCTTGCGACCTTGCGAACCTCGATGTGCATTAGGTATCCATCTCCGCAGGCCAGAAAGTGAACAAATCGCCCATCGAACGGCTCTCATGATTCCGCAGAATGCTTTCGCCAATCACCCGCGCAATTGAAAGCACCGTTAGTTTGCTGATGCCCTTGCCTTTTTCACCCAGCGACACCGTGTCCGTCGTCACAATTTCAATGACATCGGGAATTTCTTGCAGGCGTTGCAGCGCGGTTTGTCCGTTTTTGCTGCGGGTAAATACCCCATGAGTACAGGCCACAACAAATTCTTTTGCCCCATATAGCCGTAATGTTTCAATGATGGTGGTAATCGAACTGCCGGTGGCAATTTCATCATCCATAATGATGGCGCGTTTGGCGATATTTTCACTGCCCAGAATGGTATCAATCCGCACTTTGGAATCACCCAAGCGCACTTTTGTTCCGACTGAAATCGGCATTCCGAGCGCCCGTGCCAAGCGCACCGCCTGTTTGGTGTAGCCTTCATCCGGCGAGACAATGACCGTTTCGTTATCTTTGTATTTTTCAAAATGGTCAATGAAGGCCGATTGACTGGTCAGGTGGTCAAGTGGGATGCTGAAAAACCCATGCACCTGCTGCGAATGGAGCATCATCGTAATCGCACGGTCTGCGCCGGAATTTTGAATCAAATCCGCCACCAACCGCCCAGTAATACACACACGCGGCGCGTCTTTTTTATCCGAACGCGCATAGGAATAATACGGAATGACGGCTGTAACCCGCTTGGCATCCCCCGCCCGTGCCACGTTGAGCATCATCAACAACTGCATTAAATGATCGCTGACGGGTTCGGACAGCGACTGGATAATATAGACATCTTTCCCACGTACACTTTCGCCCAACTGTACCCACAAATTGTCGTTGCTAAATTTATCATGGTGGGTATGGCGCAAAGGCACCCCAATATAATCACAAACTGCGCTTGCCAGCGCCATGTTGGATTGCCCACTAAAAACGTACAAATCATCCAGAGGAGTCGCCACAGTGACCTCAACACTACATTAGCGCATCAAATGTAATCTACTCAGGCCAATTTATCAAATATTTTTGGCATACAACCAGCGTATTGGCGCGATCTCCTCCGCGTCTTTGATGAGCGCCCGTGTGGGGGCATCGACCATAGTAATAATATTTTCGTAACCCAACCGTGCGGCCTTGTCACGTATCGCCGTGATAATATTCCCGGTCGGCGGATTCTTTGTCCACAACCGCGCTGTGACCTGTCCCAGATTTTCCCGGTGCTGGTGCAAATGTAAAATGGCGGGTTGACCGGTCAATTCAACCGTCAAGCCATGCCAATTACTTTCTACCAGCGCGGGCAACCCATTCCAGATAAACCAGCGCATTCGTTCCCATTCTTCGCGGGCATTCTGATAACGGCCTAAGGGCATATGCCAGCCTTTAATTTGGCTCGCGCTGCTGTTGGTGAGTTCCAGCGCTTTATAAAACACCCGTCCTTCCACAGCAGGCATGACAATCGAAAAACGCTCGATTTTGGGGGTAAAACCCAGATGTTCATAAAAATCAGAGGAGGCGGGATTGGCAACCGTGATGCTTTTACTGCCAGCAGCTTTTGCCATTTCTTCAACATAGTCTAAAAAGGCCTCCTCAAACCCCTGCCCTTCTGCGCCTTTCAACACACACAATGTTGAAATATTCATATGGCTGCCATAGGGATCTGGCTCTTTGCCCATGAATATTTCTGTATGCCCCACCACTTCGCCATCCAACTCAACCACCAGGGGAATCGCTTCATTTTCTTGGAGGAGATGGGCTGTCCATACGGCGCAGGTTTCAATCGAATACCATGCTCCCCCATGCAGCCAGCGTTCATACAGGCTTAAATCCTCATATGCGGCGGGCTGCTGGTTAAAATCGAGCCATGTTTCAATGTGCGATTGGTAAAGACGGGTGATGGCCTGAACATCATATAAATTGGCCTGCCGTACCTTCATAGGTCACTGTACCTTTAAATTTAAGACTCGCGGGTCACTGGAAATCGCCCCCCGAAATGCTAGAATTTCAAAATGTTTTTCACCCGATTGTTCAGGAATCACTTCAAATTGCACCGTCCACGCAGGTTTTTGACCGTTTGGATTGGGGGATTCTGCCACCTGTATCAGCGTATTCCCTTCATACAGCTCAACCCGTGTGACTCCCTCCTCATCAAACACCGTCACCTGAATAATCACGCTTTGACCAATCAAAACCAGACTGTCATTGAGTGGGCTGTCCAAACGGATGCGCGGAACATCCAGCGAACGGGGAGTAGCAGCTGGCGCTTTGTCCGAATCACCGAACAGGGCATCGCCACCAACAATGAATATGGCTGCTCCAATCCCGATAAAAATCAATGCAAATGCAAGCGTACTCAACACAAAAAATTGTCGCCATAAAGCCCGCTGTCCGGCAGGGGTTTCCGGCATCCGATAGCGGTACGGGGGAACAGACGGTGGCGGCGGATAGGGAATCTGGATTCCAGTCCGAATGGGAGTCGGTGGAACGGTGGCAGCCGCGAGGGTCGGTTTGCCTTCGATTGCCATTCTAAAATCTTCGGCAAACGCGCCCGCCGAGACATAGCGATTTTGCGGGTCTTTTTCCAACGCTTTCATCACCACTTGTTCCACCGCAGGCGAAATATTTTCCGTATGCGTTCGCAGGGGTGGGGTGCGCTGGTCAAGATGTTGATACATCATGGCGTGCGGTGTTTCCGATTCAAACGGGGTATGCCCGGTCAGCATGAGATAGGTCATCACGCCTAGTCCATACACATCGGTATAGGCATGAAGCGCTTCATCTTTCCATTGTTCGGGGGCCATATACGCGGGTGTTCCCAACACATGCCCCGTTTCGGTCAAATCGCCCGTTAAATTTGACAGCTTGGCAATCCCAAAATCGGTTAAAAACGCATTTCCATCTTTGTTGAGCAGTACATTGGTCGGTTTGAGGTCACGGTGAATCACCTCCACTTTATGAGCATGGTCAAGCGCGGAGGCAATTTGACTCAGCCAGAACACCGCCGCTTCCGGTGAAAGTGGCCCCCGGCGAATCACATCCGCCAGTGTTCCGCCGTCAATCAAGGGCATCACGATATATACCCCGATGTCGCTGTCCCCGTAATCCAGCATCGGCAAAATGTGCGGATGGTCAAGTTCAGCAATAATCCGCGCTTCTTGGCGGAAACGCGCCAGAAACACGCCTTCTTCGGGATTGGTGGGGTCAAATTTTAAAAGTTTAAGCGCCACATCCTGACCCGACGCGGATTTTGCCCGATAGACTTCGGACATTCCGCCGCGCCCGATGCGCTCTATGATGGTATATTCACCGATTTGTTTTGTGTTCTCCATAACCATTAGGATAGTCTGCCAATAGACAGTAGGCAAGTTATTCATCAGCGCACATTGGGAAAGGAAGGCGAATCTTGGGAAGTGAACTTTTCCCCCATCTTTATGAAAAAATTGCTAGAATAGCATTAATCGAAAGCGTAATGCCTATGACCTTTGACATCCGCTCTCTCGGCCTCGTTCCCTATCAAACCGCGTGGGATTTACAAAAAGAACTGGCAGTCGCCCGCGCCAAACAGGAAATTCCCGATACCCTGCTGCTGCTTCAACACCCCCATACCTATACCTTGGGTTCATCCGGCAAACGCGAAAACCTCCTGTGGAGCGAAGCCGAATGTCAGCAAAAAGGCATTCAAATTCTCAAGGTGGACAGAGGTGGGGACATCACCTATCACGGGCCGGGACAATTGGTTGGCTACCCGATTTTACAGCTTGCCCGCGATTCGATTCGCGCCGATGTGATTCAGTACATTCGCCAACTGGAGGAAGTCCTGATTGTGGCCTTAAGCACGTTTGGCGTACAGGGACAGCGTTTGGCAGGCTTCACAGGGGTCTGGGTACAGGGCGAACAGGAACTGGAAAAAATCGCCGCAATTGGCGTAAAAGTCACCGCCAGAGCCATTACCCAGCACGGCTTCGCGCTGAATATCAACACGGATATGAATTATTTTAAGGGGATCATCCCCTGTGGGATTGATGACCGCCCAGTGACCAGCTTAGAAAAAATCTGCGGCGCACCCCAAGATTTTGAAGCGGTCACGCAGCAAGTCATTCGCGCATTTGGGGAAATTTTTCATCGTCAGGCAACTATCAGTTTTGACCATAAACCTGATACTTTGACCGCCGAAATCCCGCCTGTCTAAATTTTGCATTAACCCCGCCCCGCCCTTGCATTACAATGACGGATATAGAGGTTGGGCGGGTCACAGACCACGCCCCTACATACAGGAGAATCTTCATGCGGCGTGCGCTCTTATTTTTGCTCATCGCATCCTTATTATTTTTACCCACTGCTTTTGCCCAAGAAACCGCCAGCACTGAACGTTACGAAAGTGCGGATTTAGGCATCGCGTTTGATTTGCCCGAAGGCTGGGAAGTCCGTACCACCCTCGATACCTTGATGGCAGGTGAACCCGCCGCCCTCGATATTGTTGAGGACGGCGGTGTGCCGGAGACGCTGGTGATTCGGATTGTCACCGCCGCGTTTACCGATTTAAATTTAGGCAATGCCACTGAATTACCGGGACAATTGGTACGCTTGCTGCCTGACCCCACCACGGCCCCCGAACCCACCCCGATTACCTTTGGCAATGTGGACGGTTGGGAAGTGGATTTCACGCTGACCGACAGCAATTTACACAGCCGCGTCGCCATTTTAAATCTGATTGGTGGACGCTTGGCGCTGGTACGCGGATTAGCTTCGGTGGAAAGCTGGGAAAACGGGGCAAAAGACCTCTTTGACAGTCTTAAACCCACCTTTGAATTTACCCTCCCCGCAAATCTGGCTGACCCTTTAGCCAATTTGCCAGACAATGACGGCGGCGTGTTCTGGCAATATCAAGCCGCGCAACCTGCCGAAAGCAAACCTGTGCAACTGGGTGGTTTGGCCTATGACCCTTTCAATTTGATGTATGCCGCCGCAGGGGAGCGCGGAGTCTTGGTGATTGACCAGACCAACGGCGCATTCATTAATTATCTTGGCCCTTGGTACGATGATGATAATTTTGTCGACATTGCCATCAACCCCAGCGCCAAAATTTTCCTCGCCAATGCCACCGCCGGCGACAACTACCAGATTATGATTGTCAATCGGGCGGGCGGGTTTGAATATGGCTTTGGCACAACTGGCAACGAACCGGGTCAATTTGCGCCCGGAATGCCCCAAACGATTGCCGTTACCCGTCAGGATGAAATCTGGACGGTTTCCGAAGGCCACAGCACCCCACCCACCAACCGCCTGTATCATTTTGACCGATGGGGCAATTTGCTCCAGATGCTTGATTTAGCCGACATCAACCCCGATTTGAAAAATGTCAAGTTGGATAACAACGTCAGCACCAGCGCCCTCTATTTGATTGGTGAAACGGGCGGTTTAAATCTGTTGGATGCTGACGGAAATGCGTTGGTCACGAATCTGGGCTTGGAAATTTTTACCACCATCAAGCCCGTCGATATTGCCATCGCGCCGGGTGATAACATCATCGTGGCTACCGACACAGAGGGATTTTTAGAATTTGCGCCGTCCGGTGCGCTCTTAGACCGTTTTGGTTTTCCCTATGAGGCCAACCGCACCGATGAATTTAAAGCGGGCGAAACCCTGCGCCCTGCGGGGATGGTCGTCGGGCCGAATATCACTGTGTATTTTGCCGAAACCAATCCCGCCACTGGCTTCAGCCAGATTCAATCGTTCGGGTTTACGGGTGATGGCACCCTCCCCTTGCCTAATCGCACCGCCAACCAAACCGAAAACACGGCAGAACCAACCGCCAATTTAGACCCCTCCTTAGGCGGGGGCGAAATCGAATTTGGCGCGGTGGTGCAGGGCAGTTTGAATAACCAATATCCGCTTCACTACTGGGTATTTGAAGGCATTCCGGGGCAGCGTGTCCGTATTACCATGCGCGATATTTCATCCGAACAAACGCTGGATACGGAATTGGTGCTGCAAGACCCGAATGTTTTTGATGTGGCTTTTAATGATGATATGGAAGTCAACCCGCCTGAAGGTTTCCGTACAACCGACTCCATCATTGAAATCGAGTTAAATGCCTATGGGTTTTATACCATCAAAGCCACGCGCTTTAGCGGACGCGGGGAATATGAACTAACGCTGGAATTACTTTCCGAGTAACTTCGTGCGGATGGGCGGGAAGCGCTGCTTGTTCCCGCCCTGTTCTAAAAATACACCTTCAACATCATTTTCCCTAAGATAATCTCGTCGCCGGGCTGCAACATGAAATCACGTTCATCCGGCACACGGGTGCCATTCACATAGGTATGATTGGTGCTGTTCAAATCACGGATATAAAAATCATGACCATGACGGTAAATGACCGCGTGCCGCCGAGAAACCCCTTTTTCTGAGGCGCGGTATTCATCCAAATTAATAAACGAGAGCAATCGGCTGTTTCCGCCAGACCGCCCCAAAATTACCTCTCCGTCCACCTGCACACGAAACGGCATCGCATAGCCCATCACCAGCACGGTCAATTCCCCCTCAGATGGGGTGTAAGACATCGCCTCAACAAATTGCGATGATGGATAAGTGGTCTGACCAAGATAATTGGTCAGAACCGGGGTAGTCTCGATGCTGTACCCACAGTATTCACAGTAGACCACGCCCTCAAGGTTGCCAGTATTACATTGCGGGCAGATATTCATAGGTTATAAATCCGTTTGATTCCAGTTCTCTTTCTATCATAACGGGAGAGCAGCGTTTCGATAGAAAATGTCAGGAATTTTTCGGAAATTTTTCGGAAATGGTTCTGAGTATTCTTATTAATAGACCTTACCCGGTTCAAATGACCCCCCGAAAGCGCTTTCCGGGGCAGGGGGTTTCCCTTGATGCGTTTCCAAAAATGCCAGAACCTGATTCCAAGCATCTTCGGAGGCTTCCACGTCGTAGGTGGGCAAACTGTCGTTATAAAACCCGTGTTGCGCGTTGGGATACACAATGACCTCATGTGGCGCACCTGTCCGAATCAACTCCTCTCGCAGTTGATTTTCACTTTGGCGCATAATCTCATCTTTTTCACCGAAAATTGCCATCAAGGGGCTAAGATTTTCTTCTGCAAAGCGTCCTAAATAGGATTTTGGGTCACCATAAAATGACACCGCCGCCATCACGTCGCCGCGATTCAGCGCCACATCATAGACCAAGCGCCCACCAAAATCCCAGCCAATCACCGCCATTTTGCGATTGCATTTGTGATGGGTTTCTAAGGCCTTGAGCGCAGCCGCTACTTTTTCATGCGCTTCATGAAAAACAGCATCCTCAACCGCATTCGCCGACTCATCCGTGGTCGGCAATAGCAAGTTGAATAAATCGGGTGCAATCACGTAATAGCCCACACTGCCAAAGCGCTGAACAAGGGCGCGGGTATGGGCGCTCAAACCGCGATCATCATGCAGCAGCACAATACCGGGAAAAGGGCCGCCCTGCTGCGGGTGCGCCCAAAACGCGGGAATATATTTACCCCCCGCCACAATTTGTATATAACCACTGGTGACTCGGTGCTGTAGTCGTTTTGCAATAGGCATGGCTACACTTCCTGATAAGCCCATTTTCCCTAATTATATGCGCTAAAAAAACAAGGGGCGAAAACTCGCCCCATGACTTTGGGTTTATCGATAAACCACGTCTTGCCAGAAGGCAAAAACCGATGGTTGGCACACGACCATTGATGCGCCCAATTTATACACTGTACAGCACATCACCGGCTGTGATGGTGGCGTTAGGGGCCGCTTGTTCTAAAGTCATATAAAATCCCCGCATCCCTTTATCCAGAAATTGCAGCGCATCTTTTTGGTCAGCCGCCGTGGGGGTGGGATTTTGTAGACAGAATTGGCTAAACGGCGCACAGGGCAATGCTGGCCTGACATCCTTCAGACGAACGTGTTCCCCTGTATGCGGATTTTCAATCACCACAGTCTCGCCCAACAGCGCGGGCAGGATGATCTGGTCTATTTCCACCAGAATATTTTCTGCGGCGTAGCCCCTCTGTATGTGACTACCGAATTTGGCTTGCATCGCCCCATAATGAGACGTAAATCCTAACGAAATACTGTTTTTGTCGGTGTAGCGCGTTTGGGGATGGGCAGCATGATGCACATCGATGAGTTCTCCACCATCAAAGGTGAACCCGATAACACCCCGAGCAGTTAGGCGCAAGCTGGCAACCTGCAAAATATTATGAGTGGTATAACGACGGTCTGCGCCCTCGCCGATTTTTAATGGGGCGGTTTGAATTTGAACATGGTGAACAATCCCGATTTTTCTCATAGCAGCTTTCTACAAAATTCGAGCATAGACAACAAAATATACTGTCCCTACCGATTTATAAGGCATATTCGCGTAGCAACGTGACTCGCAGAGATCGCATCCATGTTATTAAAAAATATCGCGTGTTACTTTTATCGCAAAAACCGCCTGTTAACGTGCGGATGGATTCACCGCCGGAATGAGGGTCACATCCCCTTCGATAGAAACCACACTCGGCGCAATCCAACCTTCGCCTCCCTCTGGTAACCGCACCAGATACCAACGTTCCCCCCTATCACTTATCCCAATAATCGGGAGACGGGTATTCGGCTGCACCTGCCCGATTCGGGCAAAATTCACGCCGTTACTGCTCCGAATGGTGGCGGTGGTATTCGTCACCGCGTACACGATAATTGGTGTACCATCCCGCAGTACCGATTCCTCAATCCACCCCATTTCTCCTTCAAAACTGCCCTCCAGCACCAAGACCTGAACAAAATCGTCTGCTTGTTCGCCTGTATAACGGACTTTACTCTGAACAGCCAGCAGTGCAGCCGAATCGCTGGTGGTGGGTGTTTCGCGCAAGGCAGTTTCTTGATTCAACATCACGCCAATTTCCGCCGCTTCTAGAAAATCTTGCGGAGAAAGCGTCGAGGTAGGCGTGTAAGTAGGAGTGGGAGTATCCGATGGTGTAGGGGTGATCGAAGGCGTTAAAGTGATGGATGGGGTCAGGGTAATGGTTGGAGTCAAAGTTAGGGTAGGAGAAGAAGTTGGCGTATAGGTAGTTAACGTGGGATTGGTCGTAAAAGTCGGTGTGACCGGCATACTGGCAATATAAATAGCGGTTGCCGTGCCTGCGGAGCGAGTTTCCTCCACCACCAATGTCCCCGCGATGATGACCGCCTGCGTTTCTGTTGCAGGCAAAGAAGTTGCTTCCACAATGGCAGTTTGGGTACGCCGCACAAACACCGTCGCTGCCAGAATCGCGTCCGTAGTCGCTTGTGCTTGCGCGGTTTGCCGTGCTTCTAAGGAGGCCGCCTCATCGATGGTGGCTTGAGCATAGCGTGTTGCCAGCGCTTCTCCTGTTGCTTGCGCGATTTCGGTTGTCTGAGCATTAATCGTTGCACGCGCATTGGCGGTGCGGGTGGCAGCCACATCAGGCGTTGGCGTAACGGAGGGGGTATGGGTCGGGGTAACGGGTGTAACGGAGGGCGTAAACGTATTAGTCGGAGTCTCAGTAATGATATTCCCCAGTGTATCCCGTAGCGGCGTGGGAGTGGCTTTGTCATTCCCATTTTGCGTCAGAAAATAGCCCCCTGCGCCGATGACGATGAGCGCCAAAACAGCCAACACACCCGGCAGCCAATTTCGACTCGATGTGAATGCCCCAATCCGTACAATCACAAAAGTCACGTTGTCACGTGCGCCACGTTCATGGACTTTTTCTAACAGCATTTGGGCGGCGGTTTCTGCGTTATGACCACGCACAATCCGAAGAATTTCTTTTTCCTCTAACTGCCCCCATAGGCCATCCGTACAAATAAGAAAAACATCGCCCCGTCTGATTTTCATGCTTTTTGTATAAGGAGGAACTGCCGATGACTGCCCAATGTACGCCGTCAATTTGGGTTTATTGCCGTCTATCGCCGGTGTAGCATGGTCACGGCTGACCAGATCCATTTTTCCACCGCGAATCCGGTAGACACGACTGTCACCAACATTAAATGCAATCGCTTCGTTATTCGGGGTCAGCACCAGCCCCGCCACGGTTGTTCCCATATACGCCAATTCATAGTCGGCACTGCGCTCAAAAACCGCCTGGTTCGCCACTTTCAGCGCAGCAGCAATGCGGCCTGCGGCCTCTGAAGTTGGATTATTCGCTGCATAATATGAATCTAGAATGCGTTCCGTCGCTAATTGACTGGCGACTTCGCCCATGCCCAGACTCCCAATCCCGTCCGCCACCAGAAACAGATTTCCAGCTGCAGCCTGTGACGAGTCGGGTTCAGGAATGTTGACCGCAAGATAATCTTCGTTGCGCTGGCGACGCAATCCCCGGTCAGATATTTGTGCGTAATCGAGTAGTATCATGAGCGTAACTTCCCAAATAGCTAGGGCATAGTGTCATCATAGCATAGATAAATTTTCACCGAAAAGTTTACATGTAAATTTAAGTCCGTTTTAAATTCTCGACAAATCCCTTAAATCTTGTAAAAATTTCGTGAATAATTCTCGTTTGGAGATAGAATTAAGTTTATAATAGGCTTAATCGAGCTATTAGTCATCTCGTATCGTTTGTACATTGGTTCTTTGAGACTTTTTCAATAGACTTAGGTTGAGCTTCTCGGAGCAGCCGACCCATTTTCAGTTTGACCCAACCCAACATGAATGCCTGTTTGTGCAGGAGGTTTTCTTAGATGATCCGCTTCCGTTTTGTAATGATTTTACTTGCCACATGGCAAATTGTGCTGTTTAACTTGGAACGTCCCACACTCCCATTGGGGTGGACGCTGGATTTGGCCTCCATGGTCTATGTGTTGTGCGCGGGAACAACCATGGCGATTCTGCTGCTGCCAGATCTCAGCCAGATCCATTTTCTAAAAGTTTTCACACCCATCATCATCCTCTATATCTTTGGCAAACTTTTTATTGCTGCTGAGGTTGATTCCCAGATTTATTTTTACATCACTGCCACTGAAATTTTAGTCCTGTTTATCACGGTGGTGATTGCTCGTCAAACCTCGCTTTCCTTCCTCAACATGGAAGTGGCGGTGGAGGATACCGTGTTGGAAAAAGAGAATTCGCGTATTACCAACATGGCAGAAGGCGAAGAAATCATCAAAAACGAGATTTTCCGCGCCCGCCGTTACAACAGTAAATTAGCCATTATCTATCTTAGCCTCACCTCTCTGGAAGAAATGAAAGCCAGCTACGCTGACCCGTTTGACGTACAAGCAGCTTTCAAACGCCGTTATATTCAGGGACAGGTTTCCAAAAATGTCGAGGTCATGCTGTACCGTGACGACCTGATTACATGGTTTAACGACAATCTGGTGATTTGCTTGCCCGGTGCAGACGCAGAGGCCGCCCGCAACTTGGTGCAAGACATTCACACCCGCCTCAAAGTCCGTTTGCGGGTGGACATGAAAATTGGCATGGCAATCTTCCCTGATGATGCCCTCATCTACGAAGATTTGATTGACCTTGCCATCCAAAGCCGTGTACGGGTGGACGGGGACAAAAATAAAGGGCCAGAAAGCTACCCACCTCTTCCCCCCAAAAACAGCAACGGCAGCGCAGACACAGAAGGGGGCAAAGACCGCAAGCGGGATACGCTGGTGATTACCAAAGACAGCCCCTACTACAAATCCATGTGGCGCAAAGTGTATGATGGCATCAAATCGGCAGTGACCCCCATTGAAGTCATCATCGGAGATATTGAGGATGTCTTTCCCCAAGACATCATTTATGAAGATGCCCGTTGGATTGAGGATATTCCCTTACAAAGCGGCAGCGCCAAAGCCATTTATAGCCGGATCAAACGGGCAATTGATATTTTGCTCGTATTGGCAGCCTCGCCCCTTGTTGTCCCGCTTGGTGTGCTGGTTGCCTTAGCCGTCTATCTTGATGACGGTGCGCCGATCTTTTTCTCACAAAAACGGACAGGGCTTGGCGGGCGGCGCTTCAAAATGTACAAATTCCGCACTATGGCAGTCAATGCCGAAGAAATGCTCAAGGATTTAGCGGCACAGGGATTAGCCAAACTGGATGCCAACGGCAAACTCGCCGAACCGCTCAAGTTGGAGCGTGACCCGCGCATCACCCGCGTTGGGCGGATTTTGCGAAAAACCAGTCTGGATGAATTACCTCAATTGCTCAATGTTTTTCGTGGCGACATGACCATCGTCGGGCCGCGTCCAACCAGTTGGGATTTAGAGAGCTATAACCTGTTTCAGACCGAACGCTTGAGTGTCCCCCCCGGCATTACCGGGCTCTGGCAGGTCTACAGCCGGGGCAACACCGATTTCAATAACTGGCTCTACTGGGACATCAAATACATTGACCGCATGAGCTTTTACTTGGATGTTCGGATCATCGTAGAAACGTTTATGAAAGTCGCTTTCAAACGTCAAAAAGGGGCGCGTTAAATTATGGCGTTGGTCATCTTTTTTGCTGGCCTGTTCTGGGTCAGCTTTATCCTGCTGTTTTGGACCTATTTTGGCTACCCGTTGCTCATGTTTCTCTGGGCAAAGTTAGCCGCCAAACCAGTTCAAAAAGACGATATTCTGCCCTCCGTGACGATGCTCGTTCCGGCTTATAACGAAGCGGATGTCATCGGGCAAAAATTAGAAAATTCAGTGTCGCTTTCCTACCCCAAAGACAAATTGCAACTGCTCTTCATTGACGATGGCAGCGACGATGGCACACCTGAAATCATCCAGAGTTTTGCCGAGCGAGGGGTCACGCTGCTCAAACAGCCTACCCGTGGCGGCAAAATGGGCGCGGTCAACATGGGCTTTGAACATGCCAACGGGGAAATTGTTGTGTTGAGCGATGCTTCCCCTATGTATGAAAAAGACTCACTGCAAAAATTGGTACGCGGCTTTGCTGACCCATCCGTGGGTGTGATTGTAGGGACACTTGCCATCTGGGACACTGACAAAGGCGTGGCGAAACAAGCCGGCATGTACTGGAAATATGAAGCCGCGCTGCGAAAATGGGAAAGCAAAACGGGCAGCACGGTTGCGGTACACGGCAATATGTTTGCTATTCGCCGTCAGCTGCATAAACCCCTGACCAAAGGCACAATCAACGACGAATTTAGCTTGGCGATGGAAGCGAATCGGCAGGGCTTCCGTGTGATTTATGAACCGGAGGCCATCAGCTACGACGAAGCTAGCGGCAGCATGACCGACGAATACAACCGCCGGGTGCGGATTAACGCCGGACGGTATCAAGCGTTGTTTAATGCGGGCTATTTGCGTGCGCCCAGTTTGCAAATGGCCTTCCGGTTGTTTTCTCACAAACTGCTGCGTCCGCTTTCGCCCGTTTTTATGATTCTCATGTTCGTGGCGAATGTTATCACGGTACTTTTGCCCGCCGAAAGCAACAATCCTGTTTTGCTGCAACGTACATGGGGCATTTTACTTCTGGTTGGACAAATTGGTTTTTACCTGTTAGCATGGCTCGGCGCAATTTTTGAGAAGCGGGGCTACAAAAAAATACTCATTTTTAGCCTACCTTACTTTTTTGTGAGTTCCAATTTTGCAGCGTTGATGGGGCTGTGGCGCTGGGTCAGTGGACGGCAAAAAGTCACTTGGAAAAAACGCACCGCCTCATAAGGTAAACATCCTATATGT
Organism: uncultured Anaerolineae bacterium; assembly: GCA_964639245.1. Lineage (GTDB taxonomy): Bacteria > Chloroflexota > Anaerolineae > Aggregatilineales > J027 > SB15. The sequence continues at coordinate 393,473 of CAZXCU010000001.1, read as the reverse complement.
CAGAATCCCTTGCGAAAAAAACCGTCACCAGTGTGGCGTGGACATATCTTAGCTATGGCATCACGAAGGGTATGGTGCTTGTCACCACCGCCGTGCTTGCGCGGTTGCTCACCCAGTCCGAATTCGGGATTGTGGGTTTTGCCCTCACCGCCATGACCTTTTTGGATGCAGTACGCGATTTGGGCATTGGCACGGCGCTCATTCAGCGACAAGGGGATGTCGAAGAAGCTGCCGATACCGCCTTCTGGCTGAACATCCTGCTGAATATTATCTTCTGGCTCATTACCCTAGCACTTTCCCCGTTGGTAGCGGATTTCTTCCGTGAACCCCAAGTGACATCGATTCTGCCCATCCTTAGCCTGAGTTTTATCCTGAGCAGTTTCGGCGCAACCCACGATGCCCTGATTCAAAAAGAAATGAAATTCTCACGCCGCATCATCCCCTCGCTGGCGGAAGCAGTCTCTAAGGGGATCGTTAGCATTGGTATGGCGCTGTCTGGGCAGGGGATTTGGGCCTTGGTTATCGGGCAGGTGGTGGGGCGCACCGCTTTTGCGATTGTGGCATGGATGGTGGTGGATTGGCGGCCTAAATTTGTCTTTTCTATCCCCATTGCCATCGAGCTTTTCCGCTACGGCTACCAGATTTCGATTGACAGCCTGATTTCCAATTTTCAAGCCAACATTGATTATGTGTTCATCGGGCGGTTTTTGGGCGATGCCTCGTTAGGGCTATATACGGTGGCTTTCCGTATTCCTGAGATTGTCATTATCAACCTGTGTATTGTTATTGCACAGGTGTTGTTCCCGGCCTATGCGCTGATACAGGAAAATCGGGAAGAACTGCGGCAGGGCATGTTAGCGGCAATTCGCTATGTCTCGCTGGTCACGTTTCCAGCCGGGATTGGCATGGCCTTGATTTCGGAAGTTTTCACCGAAGTCGTTTTTGGCAAGGAATGGCTGGATGCAGCACCCATCATGGCAGCGCTAGCGATTTACGGGGTTTTCCTCTCGGTATCATGGAACATCGGGGACATTTACAAAGCGGTAGGCCGTCCCGATATTTTGTGGAAAACGGCTGTTTTTGAATTTGCCCTGCTTGGCCCAACCCTGTATGTCCTTGCACAGGAAAGTGCGTTTGCGGTGTCGGTGGGTCATGCGGTGATTGCCTTCATTGTTAGCCTGCTGCGTTTGGTGGTGGGGTCGTGGCTGGTCGAAGTACCGATGAGCAAAATTTTACGCCAATTCATTCCAGCGACGGTGGGCAGCACGGTGATGGGTCTCGCGGTTTTTGGCACCCTGCTTTTGACCGAAAGCTGGCCTCCTCTGCTGGCGTTGATTGCGCTGGTTTTGGTGGGCGGGGTGTCCTACGGCGCAGCCATGTTCGGCTTTGAACGCGAACGTATCATGGAATTACGGATGCAGTTTTCGGGTTCTAATTAGCATTTTCGATACGCCGATTTGTTGGTGGGCGTGGTCGGTGACCCGCCCTTTGTTCTGAATCACGTTTAATCAAAACGAAAAGGATGAAATTAGATGACAGAAACCTATGTCGTTACCGGGGGTGCAGGCTTTATCGGGTCACATATTGCCACCCGTTTGCTCAAGGATGGGCATGTTGTTCGTGTGGTGGATAACCTTTCGACAGGCAAACGCGAAAATATCGCTCCTCTGGAAGGCAACCCGAATTTTAGTTTTCACGAAGTCAGCATCACCGACAAAGCCGCCCTTGACCAAGCCTTTGCGGGGGCAAATTACGTTTTTCATGAAGCGGCATTGGCTTCTGTTCCCTTGAGTGTTGAAGACCCCCTCCGTTCGCATGAACACTGCGCCACAGGCACACTGAATGTGTTGATTGCTGCGCGGGATGCAGGGGTGAAACGCGTGGTTTATGCGGCTTCTTCTGCCGCCTACGGCAATATCGAAGTCGAGTCCACCGATGAAACCATGCCCACCCGTCCCATTTCGCCGTATGGGGCAGCCAAACTCGCGGGCGAATATTACTGTCAGGTTTTTGCGGAGGTTTTTGGCTTAGAAACCGTCTGCCTGCGCTATTTCAACGTTTTTGGGCCGCGCCAAGACCCCAAGTCGCAATATGCGGCGGTGATTCCGATTTTTATTTCCTTGATGTTGCAAGACAAACAACCGATGATTTTTGGCGATGGCCTGCAAACCCGCGATTTCACCTATATTGACAACATCGTGCATGGTAATTTGCTGGCGATGAAAGCCCCCGGTGTTTCTGGTAAGGTCTTGAACATGGCAACCGGCGAAAGTGTGGATTTGCTGCATCTGGTCGCCTCCTTGAATCGCATCATGGGCAAATCCATTCAGCCAATCCATGCGCCGGAACGCGCCGGGGATATTAAACACTCCCGTTCTAACATTACGCTCGCCCGCCAATATTTGAACTTTGAAACGGTGGCAGATTTTGAACAGGGCTTGGAACAAACGGGTGCTTGGTATACGACATATACGGCAAAAGCCTAAAACCATCCCACGCCACAAAAACAAAAACTCCTGACTTCTCAGGAGTTTTTTTGCGGGCTATTGCTCCACATAGGCTAGGCTCTCGTTGAGCATACTTGCACCCATGACCTTGAGGACAAAACTCTCAAAAGTATCCTTCTGCCCCAGATATACCCGCCGAATTTCAAACGGGTGATTCTGGACTTCTCTCGCAGGCATAGGGCCGGGCGCAAGCGTAAAGGCCACTTTGTAGTCATATTTCCGCAGCGCGTTCAGGGCAGCTATGCTGTAATCTTCCTGTCCACCGTTGGGATAGGCAAACCCCAGAATATCCTGTCCGGTTTCCTGCTGAACATGCTGGCGCGAAAGACAGATTTCATCCTCAACCTGTGCATCCGAAACACGGGTCAAAATGGGATGGTTGACGGTGTGCGGTTGACAGGCCACCCTGTTTGCTACCAATTCGCGCACCTGTTCCCATGTCACAAAAATTTGTTGCTCCTGTGGAATTTGCGGAATACCTAATACATCGCCGATTTCCGCCAGCCTTTGCAGCTTTTCTTGTTCTGAGATAAGTTTGAGTTTGGGCATCAGCGCTTCGCGGGCTGCCCGGCGTGCCTGTGGCGTAGACAAATCTCGCAATCCAACCAGAGGCAATTCTGCCGAGTCCTTGCGGGTATGGTAAAAATAGTACGCGCATTTATCCCACCACGAACGTTCGTGGGTGTGGGTCATCCAATGCGTCATCAAAAAAATAACCGCAGGAAAGCCATATTTTTTGAGGACAGGCAGCGCATTCTGGTAATTATCCAGATACCCATCATCAAAAGTGATCAGCAAAGGACGTTCGGGCAGCGGCGCTTTGTGGTACACAAAATCCACCACCGCTTTTAAATCCACCACATTAAAATGCTGGGCGACATAGGCCATTTCACGCGCAAACAAGGTCGGGCTAGCGCTGACATTTGGCTCATAAAAATCAAAGCCCGGTGTGTTCACGTCCAGAATCCGATGATAGGCCAACACCGTCAGGCGCGATGCCCCCCAGTAGGCATTCATCAACTTGGTCGTGCCGATATTATAGAGAACTTTGGCGAGAATCGTTTTTTTGCTCATGCTTGAACTGTGCTGTCGTACACTTTCAGGATTTTATCCATCATGACATCGGTACTAAATGAACGTTGAATGAGTCCATAGGCATTCAATCCTAACAGATGGGTTTGCTCCGTCAAGGTTGCCATTTCGCGCAGTCCTTTCGCCAGCGCCGCCGCATTTTCTGATGGAACAAGCAGGGCGGTTTGGCGGTCATGCAAAAGAGTCGCCAACCCACCGACTTTTGTTACCAACAAGGGGCGCGCATACGAACCTGCTTCCAGAACCGCATAGGGCAACGCTTCTGAAAGCGAAGCCAAGCACACACAATCCACGGAGGGCAGCATGTCCAGCACATCTTGGCGGAAGCCAGCAAAATGCACCCGCGATGCAAGATTCAACCCTTTGACCTGTGCCTCTAATTCCGGTTGCAAGGGGCCATCCCCCACAATCAGCAGTTTGACCTGTGGTAAATCAGCCAGTTGGGCCAGCGCATCAATCAAGTAACGATGCCCCTTAACAGGCTTTAAACGGGCAAAAATCCCCACGATAAAATCATCGGGGGAAAATCCCCAGCTTCTCACCAAATCTGCGTTTTTAGGCGCAATCGGCAAGGCTGGGATTGGCACCGCATTATGAATTAAGGTGCTGGCAATCTTCGGGGCGTACTTTGCCTGTAAAACTTCGGTAACAGTGATGTAATGTTTGGCAATCCGCCGATTCAGCCAGAGCGTCCCTTCATAGAATTTGCCTTTAAGACCGGGATATTCTGCGCTGAAATCGCTGTGCATGGTGACAACCAAGCCTTTTGCGCCTGCCAACCACCCGCCCAAATGTCCCCACAGAATCGAATGGACATTGTGCGTGTCCACTACCTGATAGCGTTCATCGCGGATAAGCTGACGCAGCGCCAACCCCATTTTGGGGCTGCCACGCCCCACACTCAGGGCATGGCAGGGCAGGTTTTCTGCCTGTAAACGCTGGTGCAAGGGGCTGTCTTGCAAAACAGCTACCGCCGCATGAGCGACATGGTTTTGCAAGGCACGGGCTTGAGTCAACACCCGCACTTCCGCTCCCCCATAACTCTGGGCAAGGTCAACCAGTAAAACGCGGTAATTCCGTGTCATCACCGTACCAGCACAAAATCATCAAAAATAAGCGTGCGTGAGCCAAGTGAAAAGGTTTGGGTTTCTCCAAAGCCATTTGTCCATGTGGTTGAAGTGGAGGCTTCAATTTCCATGTACTGCACGCTTGCCCAATCAAAGGTTTCGCCGGGCGGAATATACAAGGGCATGGTAATGACCCGTTTGGTATTCGGCCCGATCAGAATTTCGCCGTTGCGGAGCAGCAGATAATTGCTTGCGCCATCGGACAGCCCAATATCGAACCCCGTAAAATACGGGCCAACATTTTCAACCGTCACTTGCAAGGCTGTCCACCCACTCCAATTACGCGGGCCTAAATAGTAACCGACGGTTGGAACGTCGCTGGTGAAATCCACACGCAGAGCAGTATCGGTTTCATCTGGCACAAGGCTGACTTCCGACCCTTCATTTTCCCATTCATCAATGGCTGCACCCGCCGATTGCATATCCAGCACGACTTGCGATTCTTGATACACGGGTTCGGCTTGGCAGAGGGTTCCTTGTGGAATAGGCTGCTGATTGGTCACGGCCAGCAAAATCGCGGTATGGGCATCATCCCATAAAGTGTCCGGCGGATTCTGGTCGGCAAACAAACCGGGTGTGAGACAAGCAGCAAATTGTTTGGCAGCCTCGACCCCAAAAGTTTGTCCATATAAATCCAGCAAGCGGGTATCTTCGACCCCTTCGCGCAGCACTTTCACCCGCAGCGACGGTTGCGGACCCGGCCAGAGCAGCGCTCCACCGCCATAACCAAACTGCGGATAGACCAATTCGGGGCTTGCCCACGGATCGACGAGATCATAAATTTGGTCTACCCATTCCATTTCGGCATAGCCCATAATCTGCGTCACCCCGTCCGCGTAGGCATTCCAGAGCATCCCGCGATGCGTTTTGGCGGGCAGGTCAATCATATCGCCGTAATTGTTCAGGTAAACGCTGGCTTCATAGCCCTGCGCGATATATTCCTGATAATGGGCTGGCGAGGCATCAAAATAATCTTGATGCACATGAAAATTATCAGCAACGTCGGTGCCGGGCAACCAGCCTTCACCAAGCGGCGCGGGGTACACCCACGAGGCAATCACCCGCAAGCCCGCCGCACGAATAAGCTGCGTCCATTGGGCAAGATATTCAAAACCCGCCGGGCCATCGTGCAGGGGTTCGTCCGCAACCCATACCCGTTCATCGGTGGGATAGACCAACGCATCTTGCAAACGCCCTGCTTCTTGCAGCGCCCCTGCTAAATCGGTGAAAAATTGATTCAGTTCAGCGACAAATTCGGCATTGGTGAAATCTGTGACTCTGTAAGGTTCACCGTTAGCATCGTTAAAGAGATATTGTTCTTCCACCAAATCATAGGGAATCGGCGTTAAAAACGATGTTCCGACAGGCAGTTGTTGAATCTCATTGATAAAAGCGGAAAAATCCCATCCCGAAGGTGTGCGTACCGGATGGGTAACCCAGTTGCCCGGCACAAGGTAATTATCAATCAACATCTGGTTGACAGCGCGATGAAAGTCCGCCACCTCGCCCGGCGCAAAAAAGGGCAACGTCCATTCGACACTCAAGGGAATAATCACATCTACCGGGGCGGTTTGGGGCAGTGCTACCGGATAAACCCGAATCAAAGCCTGTCGGGAACCGGCGGCATCCGTATTCAAAGTAATGGTGTAATCTCCGGCGGGTGTATCGGCCTTCACGAACACATCCACCCACACTGCCGCCGGTAAATCGGGTGTGACCGCCAAACTGCTTTCTAATGGACGCAAGCCATCCGGCAGGGCAGGCGATTGGAGTCGGTTGGTCACAAATACCAACGGTTCTCCCTGATGCAACAAGGGTAAATAGTATTGTTCATACACCGTGACTTCAAAAAAGTCGGCGGGATAATCTACCGTGAGGTTAAGCGAAGCCGCACCTGTGCTACGAAAAACTGCTTGAAAAGGCGTATATTCTCCGGTGGCAGCATGGAGTTGAAGGGGCGCTTGTGGGTCAGCCGCCATAGGAATAGCGGGGTCAGCTTTGACCGTTGAACCTATCAACCACCAATCAACAGCAGCCGTTTGAGCCGTGAGGGTCGAAAAACTCCCCACCACCAAAAGAACACCAACAATCAAAATTCTTAGCTTGGTCAATGTGAACACCTCGTCGGTTATGAATTGAGAAGAAAAGGGGGAATTGCTCCCCCTTGAATTACGTTGTATTACGGCGGCGGATAAGCGAAATTAACCCGTACAGAGCAACCACCCCCAGTACAATCACGGTCATGATACCAAGCGCGTTGACCCACACAGGCGTTTTAACATCCACCCCACCGAGTTGCTCGGCTGTGAGGGGAGCAAAGGTCGGAATCGGAGTCGCGCTGGCAATGGTGGCTGTCGGCGTGAACAATCCTGTCGGACTGGCGGTAGAAGTCGGGGTGCGGGTGATGCTTGGTGTCAGCGTCGGACCCGGAGTTGCGGTAAAGTCGCCTATTGTTTCCGGCGTAGGGGTTTTGGATGCCTGACGCGCCGTTTCGGTTTCAAGATCATTCACCCCACCGGGGAAAATTTCGGTACGCGATTCGATGAGGGCGGTGTTAATGGGGTATACGGTGTTCGCGCTCACAAAAACCACATCCCCGGCTAATTCATCACGGGTGTAGAGGGAGGTTGCCAGCGCGTTCGCTGCCACATTTTGCCCGGTTTCGCCCGTTCCGCTAATTAACAACACCATCCGCCCACTTTGCCAAGGCGAAGGCAGTGTTTGTAAGACCCCGACTTCGTAGCCCGGCGGCAACACATAGGTCACGTCGTCCAGCACCTGCTGAAGTTGGTCTGTGCCATCCGCAAAGGGTTGGGGCAAATTCCGATTCAATTCCGCCACAAACGGATTGGTCGTGTTCCGCCCTAATACCACGAAATGATACTGCGTTACATCCGTGCCGGGCGGCAGTTCGCCAAAATTAATGGTGGGGGCAAAACCTTCGCCGCCAACGGTTGCTGCCCCCAGCGACGACATGATTTTCATGGTTTGTTCAATTTCGGTGATTTTCGGTTCATTGGGCAAATTGACCCACACATCCCGTAAATCGCGGCGGTCATTGAAGGGGAAGGGGAACTGCCCCACCAAAGTACGTTGGGCAGAAATATCCAACGCAGCTACGGGGAGATGCAAAATACTATCGCGGCTGATCGTGAACCACGAAATCGAATCATCCGGCGGGCTACATTCCCATTCACCCTGTGCGGTTAGGATGATATTGATCGTATTCGTCTGCCCTTGTTTAATCCCACTTGGCGGAATCAAGCCCTTGAGTTTGAAAGGCCCTGTTCCCCCTTCTTCATTCAACAAACGGCTGGCAATCGGAATTTCATCATTCAGCAGCAAGGTAATGCTGGATGTTCCCGTCGACAGGAGTTCGGAGTAGTTATAGGTGATTTCGACATAGGCTTCGTCCGTCAGGCGCTGACCCGAAGGAATGCTGAAAGGAATTTCGGCTAGCTGCGTGCCAATCCCGTTCAAAATGATGTTATCAATCCCTAAGTCAGCAAGGGTGTAATCTACCTTGAAGTTGGTTTGGGCTAAACCCGCCGCCGGATACGTTTCCGAAATAATGGTCACCGGGCCACCAATCCCCATGATGGAGGGCGGGCCAGCCAACCCCTGCGACGCTTTAAGCAGAGCCTCGTCGGTTAAACCAGTGGCGACGACAATCCCACGTAAGGGATTTTCAGGGTTGGTCACAATCTGAACTAGGCCATCCGTATCATTGATCGGTATGCCTTCTACGCTTAATACGCCATCTTCGCTCAATTGGGTGGGCAAGAGGTTGCGCTCATACAAATCTTTGATGAGGGTATTGTCCTCCGGTTTGCCAATCAGCAGCAGATTGGAATTGCGGCGCTGGTCATCCGTAATCGTCGTATCGGTCACAACCTGCATTTGGACTTCATTCCCGGTCAGCAGCCCCAAGCCTGCCGAAATCCGTGAAGCCGCGTTGGCATTGGTTTCGTTGACTTCCGAAGGCAGCACCACCACCACGGTTTCAACTTGATTCGGCAGCAGAGCATTCGAAAGCGGACGCGGATAAACTGCCAGATTCAACACCGGGCTGTTTTCCCGATATTCAAAATGGAAATACGATTGGTCAGACCGGATAAAAAGACGCGCCTGTGAATTGAGCAAGCAGTGATCTTCTGCCAGTAGCCGAATTTGAATCGTATGGTTGCGAATACGCGGGTTTTGCAACCGTTCAATCGGCAACGGGATCGCCAGTAATTGCTGTCCCTGCACCGTGTTATCTAGCGCCACGGTTGAAACAAGGTTGTTGTCCATCAAGACTTCTAAGGTGCTGGCAAGGTTGGTCTGCTGCCCTACCTCCCCTTCGTTTGTCGCAAGCTGCTCAAAATATTCAAAATTCAAATACAGAACGTTGCTGCTTTCCGGTGTCCAGTTATCGGGGATGCGGAAGCTAAACTGGGTGCTGCCAAGCGGCGAGAACAATTCAATATTCCGCACACGCAGCGCAGCCAAGGTAATTTCATGGGAGGTCAACGGGCCAATCGGTACACCCACCGAAATCGGCACTTCTGTCGGTGCAATCGTCGGTGATGTCACCGGAACTGGGCCAGAAGGGGTGAGCGTGAAAATCGGCTGAATGGTCGGTCTGGGTGTATCCGTAAACAAGGGAGTCGGGCTGAGATTCGGGTCAACCGTAACCGTTGCCGTTGCCGAGGGTGCAATCGTGGGTGTTTCCGAAGGAGTCGCGGTAATCACCTGTAAAACTGGGGCAACCACACTTTGCCCGATGTAGGCATTCTGGTCAGTAAAATCACCGGGAGTCATATCCACCACCAGCCAATTGCTGTTTTCAGGATTCACGCCCAGCACACAAATTTCGGCATTTCGTTCAAACACCCCTTTGGCAGCGCAGCCCGTCGAGGCACATTCGCGCACCGCCGCCGAAGCAACTGTCACCACAAAGGGCTGACACACCGGCACACTGGCAAGGGCGACTTCAGGCAAGTTGCTGGTCGCACTTGGCGTGAGCGTGGGGCCACTCACCAGCACCGGCGTTTGAGAAATGGCAAAAGCGGCTTCCGTCCCAATCGGGGTCGGGGTCACATCCACCAAATCAGAACGATGTTTCATGGATGCCCCATGCACCCACACATTCCGCGCTCCGTCAGGAATATCCGCTTGCAGCCATTCCTGATATTCTCCGCCATAGCCAAACACGCAAATCCAGCTGCCCGGTTCCAGCGCATCCAACGCGGGGCAGGTCACGCTGGGGCATTGACGCGCCAATGCCCGTGCAGCCGAAGCCACTTCATAAATTTCACAGAAGGGTTGGCTCACGGAGACCGGTGCCGCACCGGGCGCAACCACCGATTTGTTAATCGCATACAGCTCGGACATGGTTTCTTGCGGTGAGAGATCAATATAAAACCATTCTGGATTCGTCATAATACCGCGAATACATACGGTTTCATTTTGTTCAATCCGTTCCACGACTTGGCAGTCATCACCCGCGCAGGTACGCACATTCGCCCGTACCGCCGTCACATAATACTGCTGGCAAAGTGGCATCGGGCTAACGGTCAGCGTGCCGGGCGCAGGGGTAATGGTCGGGTTAAACGGCGAAAAGACGACTCCGCCCGCCGTGGCTTCAAAACCGGGCGTGGGGCCAAAACTGCCATCCGGCGGTTGATTCGGGTTATTTCTGCCGGGAACAAGTTCAATGGCCTGAACCCAGCCTACCAAGTTGCTGTCTGAGTCAGAAACATAAATCCAACCCGCGTACTGCCCGCCGTAATTGCTGCCGCAGACCCAATCTTCATTGTTCATGCGCCCAATCACCGGACAGTCAAACCCCGCACATTGATACACGGTTGCAGGGCTAGCGTTTACCAGAAACGAAAAACAGCCGCGAGGAGCGCTACTTTGTCCAGCGCGTCCTGACGCAATTTCCGAACGGCTCATGTAATAAAGCGGCGAGGCGGGATCCTGCATATTAATATCCACCGCCACAAACGCGCTGTTGTCCGCCGCCCCACGCACACAAACATCGGTGTTGTACACCAATGGCGTAATCACCGCACAACTGGCCCCCGCACATGAGTAGACATTAGCGGAAGGTACCGTCACATGATAAAGCTGGCAGGCAGGCTCGGCGGTGCGAATTTCCGGGCCAAGCGTTGCTGTGGGTGTTTCCTGAGCAAACGTGGTCAGGGAGACAGTCAGCAAGATGGCAATAAAGATAAGACCTGCCAAAGGCAAAATGAGATAACGCAAAGTTCTATTCACTGGCGATTTTCCCTGAATTTAGACTGCAAGTGATGGTTCTTCGTACCCGGCAATGCTGTTCTGGCGACGTGCCTCGTACTCTTTGAAGCGTTGTTGGGCAAACGCGCTGCACCCCAATGCCAAGGCGATGCTCAGCCAGAAGTAGCGTTCATAGTCAAGGTGCAGGAAAATACTGCACACTAAATAACCCACCAAGCCAAATTGAATACCTGTAATACGATGCACAAGATCATGGTCGCCCACAATCCGCAGCAGCTTTTTACCATCGGTCATGGCACGGAAGACCACAAATAACATGCCCCCAAAAACAAACAAGCCGACCGTGCCGCCTTCCGCCGCTGTTTCTAGGTAAAGGCTGTGCGCTTGGCGATTTTCCAAGCGGGCATCCAACCCTAAGCGGGAAGAATAGGTCAAGTAGTTACGGGGGTAATTTTTTCGCCCCACCCCCAAAACAGGGTTGTCGGCGTACATCTGAATTGCTACCAGCATTTCACTGGTACGTCCACGAAACGAGTCTTCGGTCTGCATTTTGGCATCCCCCCCACCGGGGATAATACCTGTAATGGTTGAAATGCGGTCTGAAAACCCCTTCGGCAGAATCGGAGTGAGGGCGACCACCACCACCACCCCAAGGGCAGCAATTTTGTAAGGATTGAGCTTAAGGTCACGAATGGTTAGCACCGCCACCACCATCAGCCCAAGAAACGCCCCGCGTGAAAAGGTGACTAATATCGTGATCAAAATTAATGACCCCAGAATCAGCGCAGACGTTTTGCCCAGCCAGCTTTTCACGCTCCAGAACAAATAAATCGCGGTGGGCAAGGCCATCACCAGCGTCATCGCGTAAAAATTGGGATCAGACAAGGGGCCAGTTAAACGGGCTTGGTCGTTGCCCTCCGTAATTTCATGGATAGGCGCATTGGCAAGCCCATAGAAATCATTTTTATAATCTTTGGTGATGGTCTGGTAAACGCTTAAAAAGGCGACCAGCCCTGCGCCCAGAATCAGCATCCAGTGGGAATTTTTCCACACCCGTTCAGTGGTGCTTAGCTGGACAATCACAAAGAGAATCGCAAAATCCTTAAACCAGTCAATCATGATGCTAGCCATATCGGGCGGAATATCAATCACGACCTGACCGGTGGCTGCGTCGGTTTCAGACATCGCCGCTGTGGGGGTGGTGTTTTGCTGCTGATTATAGAAAAACGACACCATAATCATCACACCAAACGCCAGCACCGCAATTTCCGACCCGCGAAAAATTAAGGGCTTGTTGTACATGACGACACTGGCAATCGTCCCCACAAAAATGAGACCTACCAGCGCTTTGTTGGCATCAGGAATACTAAAAGCGGTCTCTAGCACATCCGACATATTCGTAAACACGAAAAATATCAGAATGTACAGGCCAATTTGAGGCCGTAACCCGATGACAACCCCGGCGATACCCGCCACCAAACCACCGACCACAAACAGCCCATATTTAGTCGCGCCAATGGCATAGCCTCCTAGCAGCGCCAACAGATAAGCGGCAGCCACCACCAAAATGGGATAGAGTCTCTCGCGGTATCCGTCGTTGTTCAGCCACCGCCGCACTTGTTCGACACGCGAAAGGCGCGGTTGTTGTACCTGCTGCATGAAACGCTCCGATCTACTCGTCTGATTTGGTTGTTTCTTTATCGGTCAAACGACGCAGCAAACTGTTATTGGCGTTGCGGCGAATAGAGCGCAAATCTTCGCGTTTTTTCTCTTCTGTGTCCCCCAACGAGTCTGGTTCGGGACGGGCGATTTCATCCGCCAGATCCAACAATGTTTCAAGATTCCCACTCGATTCCAGTGTCACGGTTGGGGCATTGTCGTCCAAGGTTTTGGTTTTCGCCGCCGCACGGCTAGATTTGCCCGTCGTTTTGGCAGGCGGGGCATCATCTTCCAAACCCCATCCCCCATAATCATCGGACTCGCTAAAGGCTGTAAAGGCTGCCGCTTTGGGGGAGGTCAAATCCACCTGCTGGGTTTCTTGGGTAGAAAGGAAGGGCGGTGGCGTGGCATTAATCAAATGGACGGTATTTTCCCCGTTTTGTTCAGCCACCCGCAGCGCTTCCATCGCTTTGTCGTACATATCGTTAAAACCAAGCAAACTTCCACTGCTGGCAACCACACCACTATTGGCACTAAAGTTCGTGATAAACCCATCTTCTGATGCAAATGGTTGGGAACGCATAGCGATATGCAACCGATTGATAACATTGACCGCTTCTTCGCCGGGCATTTCCGCCAACAAAATCCCAAAGGTCATCCCGCGCAAAAATGCGACCATATTTCCCTGCCCGATGTTGTCATCCAAGCGTAGCGCCGCGCCGCGAATTAACACCTTTTGAGAGGCTTCGGGAATTAACGGGAAGTCCTCGTTTGGCCTTAGCTTCAGAACCGCCATACAGATAGGCCGCATTCGGATACTTGCCCGGTTGAGTTCTTCGGCAAAACGCTGACGGAAATAGCGTTCGTTGTAAATCCCAATTTCAAGGTTGCGAATGGACATTTCCGCGATCCGTTCAGATGGACGGCGCAAATATTCCATCATCAAGGCAGAAGTTACACCCACAATCAGGCCAAACACCCCGCCCAAGGCACCTACCTGGATATATTGAGGCGACACGGGTTTGTCTTCCAGAAAAACCACATCCAAACGCTCTAAGGGGAAAAACGGAAATAGCCGATTGGCCTCCCCCATCCCCACCAGCCCAATCGCCTCATTCATGCGCGTTACTAAGACGGGGGATTTTCCCTGTACGGTCAGCAGCAACACATTGGTTTCGGGCAGGTTCGCGCACACCACCTTATATTTGGACAGCATTTTGGCGGTTTCTTTATCGGTAGCATCTAAACCAAGCAAGGTGTAGACCTGCTGGCGTACCCGATCACTGATAAGGATTTCACAATAGGTTACAAAAATACGTTGCCGTCCCGTCAGGGTATCCACCGCAAAAATTGTGGAATCCGTTGTGCTGGTCACATTTGAACCTAAAGTCGTGACATAGCGGGAGCTAGACTCGTAGATAGGTGTTCGTGAATAGGCAAACACAAGGGAGCCTGTCAGCGAAATAAACATCAGGGGAAGAATCACCCACCACCGTCGTAAGAGGATATTCAGATACTGTCTAAGTTCCATGAACGCTACTACGACTCCTCAACACTATGGAGATACAGTTTTCTATTCTAATGGAAACTGCCCCAAAATTAAAAATGCAAATACCCTACGCCTGTTAGTCACCCAACAAAAACCCTATCTCACACAGGCAGATAGGCAGAAAGTTTGCCGTTATGAGTCTTTGCTATCAAAACAATGAAGCGTATCATAACCTAATTTTATGCTCTTGAACACGGATGAAGATGTGAAATCCGTTTGAAAGTTGTAAAGAATCGTTAAAATTTGGATTTTAACAAATCAGCCCTTCTAATATTGTTAGATGTATACCAATCCTTGAGATCATAAATGATGAGTTTATAGGTTGGATTAAGATTTCATCTATTGCTTGTCATCGTGCGGTATACTTTGTGAAAATTGTATAGGCAGAATGACATGGTAGCCGAAACACGCCTTGAAATTGAATATGAATCCGCTGTGGTGGGTCTGTTAGAAGCGCTCCAACAACATGAGGATAAAGAGTTGCGGCAGCGCATTGTGGCTTCCCTCAAACATATCAGCCAACAAAGTGTCGTTGCCGTTCAAGCGCTGACCGCCGTGTTGGTAGATACCCAAGTCGATATGGAATCGCAGCAAGCGGCAGTTTATGCGCTCGGTGCAATCGGCAGTCGGGAAGCCGTGCGTGGGTTGCTCAAAGCGCTGCAAGATGCCAACTGCCAGGTCAAAGAATCGGTTGTGCGGGTGCTGGCAGCTATCGGGAGTGGCGAGGCGATTCGCGGGCTGATTGTGGCGCTGACCACCCAGAACAAACTTGTCCGCGAAACCATCCTCCTCAACGCCATCCCCCGCCTGAACCGTCAAATTTTTGAAGCCGAACTCCTGACCGCCGTGCTGCACGAAGATGAAAATGTGCAAAAAGTTGCTGAACGAATCTTAGAACGGCTCGGCTTCATCAAAGAGGCGCGCCCTATATAAAATTTACGCCTTGCCAAACGGCAGCAAACGCATCGGCGTTTCTACCAGAAAAACATCGGGGTTTAAGTCGCGTGCCTGCATCATCGGCACAAATTCCGCCAGCAGATACCGCAAACCGGGTGCGCCGTCATAACTCAGACGGTTGGACTTGCGCCCTAAATCACATGCAATACACACCTGTTTTTCAAAGCCAGCTTCGACCATTTTGACCAAAAAATCGAGACGCTTCGCATCGGGATAATATTTCGTTTTGCTAATCTGGTCATACCCCAGTGTTACTCCCGTGTTTGCTAGCGCAAGGTGCATCTCCCAATCCAGATTGCGGTCAGTATGCCCGATTAAAATGCGTTCCGGCGAAACCCCTTCGGATTTGAAAATTTCGACCTGTTCCAAGCACATTGTTCCGGCTTCGGTGTGGGTAGAAATCAGCGCGCCGGTTTCTAAATGAGCGCGGGCGGCGGCACGGAGGGCTTTTTCTTCATTGGAGGTAATTTCATTCAAACTTGATGATGCTTTAATCACCCCTGCCTTCACCCCGTTTTCGCCCTCCAGCACATCCCGCACCAGATTTTCCGTAATTTGGTTGATGGATAAATCTTGAATGTGTGGCGCGCAAAATTGTTCCTTCATATACCCGGTGACCATCACCACATGCACACCGCTTTGTTCGGATACATCCCGGAGAACTTGCGGGTTACGTCCATAATCAAGGGGAGTCATTTCTACCAGTGTGCGCCCCCCGACTTCGTACAAAGAGCGTAATTCAGTCAGAGCAGCATCCTGACTGTTCATGGTGAAATCCTCATCCAACATGCCCACCGGCGGGTTGGTGATGAGATGTTCGTGCATGTGGGTGAACCCCAATTGGGCTGGGTCAAGATCGCCTAAAACGGTGCGAACAAATGGCATGATTTATCCTTCTAATTCTTTGCGGACAATTTTTGTACCTGCGACCATCGCTTTGAGTTTGGCACGAGCCGCCCAGCGTGCCGTCTGGCTAAAACCGCAGTCCGGCGTAATGGTCAGTTTTTCCGGCGAAACATAGGTGACGGCAGCGCGGATCCGTTCTGCCACATCTTCCGGTGTTTCAATGTAATAATTTTTGACATCCACCAGCCCTGCCGCGAGTTCCTTATCATTCGGGAACTGCTGCCACAAATCAATTTCAGAAAGTTCGCGGTTGGCAAATTCGAGGGCAAATTGGTCGGCGTGCATGTCCAGAATATACGGGAAAAGCGGGTGGTAGGTTCGTTTGGCAACCGGACGGCCTACAAAATTGCCAAAACACATATGCACACTGATTTTGGCCTTGACCCCTGCGACTGCCGTATTGAACAGCTTCACAAATTCCTGTGGCGAACTGGCATGTACTGCGTAGGAAGGTTCGTCTAGCTGGATAAAATCCACCCCTGCCGCAACCAGCGCTTTTAATTCCGCATTGACGATTTCCGCCAGCGCATACGCCACGTCCATGCGATTTTTATAAATTGCGCCGGGCTGGATGCGTCCCGCCAGCGTGAACGGGCCGGGACAGGGCATTTTTAGGGGACGGGTGGTACGGGTGCGGGCGTATTCAAATTCCTCAACCAAGCCAAGCCCATCAGGGGAGGCCAATGGTGCAACCGCCACGTAACTTTCGCGCTGATCATGTCCGGCAACACCACTCCGGCGACGGGCAGATTGTTCCTCAATCCCCGTCATATGCCCGTAAAATTCGGCGGTAAAAAAACCGACCCGCCGCATTTCACCGTCGGTGATGATGTCCACGCCTGCATCCTCTTGATCACGAATCGCCATGTCTACCGCGTCATTCTGGGCTTCGCGCATGTCGTCTTCGCCGAAGGTTTCATTTTGGGCGGCTGCTAGCGCCTGATGCAACCAGCCGGGCCACGCATATGAGCCAATAACGCTGGTGGGGAGAAGTTGAGTTGTCATATTTGTTCCTTAAGTTGAATGAAATTATTAGTTTTTAGTCATTAGTTTAAAAAGAATACTAAAAACCAATACCTAAAAACCATCTACTTTAATGCACCGTCCAACCGCCATCTACAGGCAACACCACACCTGTTACAAATTTGGCATCGTCTGAGGCAAAATAAGCGGCTGCACCGGCAATATCCTCCGGCAAACCCATCGCACCCGTGAGGGGCTGGAGTTGCTTGAGGCGTGCCAAAATATGGGGATTGGTTTGGGCGCGTTGACTCATCGGTGTAGCAATCAGCCCTGCGGCAATGACATTGACGCGGAGATTTTGTGGCGCATAATAGGCTGCCATCCCCCGCGAAAGGCCAATAATGCCACTTTTGCTCGCAGCATACCCATGGGTGTAAAAATCTTCATCCCCGCCAACCAGTGCTAACACAGACGACAGATTGATCACCGAACCCCCGCCATTTTCCAGCAGCAACGGGACGGTATATTTACACATCAAAAACATACTGGTCAGGTTGATGTTGATGACTTTTTCCCACGCTTCTTCGGTACATTCATGAATCGGGCCATCGCCCCACCGCCGTCCGCTTAAGCCCACACCGTTAAAGACAATATCGAGTTTGCCATAGGTGTTTTTGACTTGTTGAATCGCATTTTGTACCTGCTGAGACTCAGCTACATTCACTAGAATCGCGCTGGCTTGCCCACCCGCCTGTTGAATTTCGCTGACGGTTTCCGCGAGTCCCGTTTCATTCACATCAAAAGCAGCAACGGATGCACCCTCGGCAGCGAAGCGCAACGCAACGGCTTTGCTAATGCCACTCGCCGCGCCGGTCACAATGGCAACTTTGCCCTGTAGCCGCTTCATCCGCCGTACACCTTGGCGACTCGCGCCCGATAATCGTCATAGGTGCGCTCGAAAATTTCGGCGGATTTTTCGCTGCCTATCAACACACTGCTGGTCAAAACAAGCGGCGGGTGGCCTGCCTGAGTCAATTTTTCAGCAATCGCAGCTTTCATCGCGTTGACAATGACTGCATACGCCAGCGTTGACCCCGGCGAAACGGGATAATCCAAACCTTCAATTGTGACCATCGAATCGCCCGCCGGAGTACAGTTATCAATCGTCACATCGCACACATCCGGTAGGCGTTTCTGAGAAGCATGTTTGGGCAGCGTGGCTAAACAATGCTCCAGAGAAACCACGCTCATGACTTTCATCCCGCGTGCTTTTGCACCGATGGCGACATCCATCACCACATTGTTCACACCACTGTTAGAAAAAATTAAAAAGCTGTCGTAAGGACGAAAAACAAAATTTTGCAGAATCGTTTCGCCTAAGCCTTCCATTTTTTCAATCAACATGGCTTGGCGCTGTCCATTCGCGCCGACCACCGGGTTATGAAAGGTCATCGAAAGTTCGACAATCGGATGAAAACCGGGAAAACTGCCATGACGGGGGAACATTTCCTCCACCGGAATCCGCGAATGCCCTGTCCCAAAAAGATGAACCAATCCACCCTGTAAAATGGAGTCGGTGCAAATCTGGGCGGCTTGTTCAATATTGGGCTGTTGGGTGGCTTGAATTTTGTCCAGCAGCCCTTGCGCGGCGTGCATAAATTTGAGTGCTGCGTTCACTGATATAGTTGCTCCTTCAATGGACGTGATAGTACAGATTAATAAAATAAAACGGATCTAGTTTCGCGGGCGCGATGTATCACGCCCCTACAGAATAAAATATAGGGATAGCCTTGGCGTGCCATCCACTTCCCCCATATCATTTCGCTGTTGCGCCTGAAAATAACGCGCCATCCGTTTTTAATTGGGCTTGAAGTGTTGAAATATCGAGCTGGCGCGGGGTGAGATTTTGGCGGACAGCCAATGCCGCCGCCGTCCCTACCGCCTGTCCCATTGCCATACACTGCCCCATGCTTCGCACCGACGCATGAGCATCGTGGTCAGCCGAAAGGCAGCGCCCCGTGATGAGAACATTGTGCAATTCTTGCGGAATCAAACAGCGATAGGGGATATCATACGTTCCGCCATTGGGAACATACTCCCAGCGTGTATTATTGCCGGCGTGGTGATCTTCAATTGGTGCGCCACATTGGGCAACGGCATCATCAAATTGACGGGCAGACAGGACATCTTCGCGGGTCAGCCGATAATCACCGTAGACGCGGCGGGTTTCCCGAATCCCGATTTGGGTGCTGAAATTCATCAAATAGGCCGCCTCATAACCGGGAATTTGTTCGCGCAAAAAGCGGGTATATTCCAGCGCCTGTTTGCGTCCTTCAACTTCGGCTCTGGTCAGTTCGGTAGGGTCTGTACCGTCCACATAGGCCACACGGGTCATATTCGTGACAACCACCCCGCGCATGGGGGTCTTATGCACACTGCCTTCTTCACGCGGCAAGCGATAGTCGCCGCTGAGATTGGCTTCTTTCATCAAGCGCACCATGTCATCCCGTTTGATTTGAGATGCGCGTGACTCATCAACATTGCCAAGCCGAAAGGTCGTGGTTAAAGATTGGGCTGGTTGCCCATCCGACCCCGCCGCTTCAAAGGGCGCACCCGCCCGAAAAACAATATCCGCGTCGCCGGACGCATCAATGAAAATTTTGGCTTTGACCAGACCCAAGCCGCGTTTACCCGCCACCACTAACCCCGAAATATGACCATTTTCCTGAATCACATCCACACAAAAGGTATGCAGCAGCAACCGTACCCCGGACTCCAGCGCGGTTTGTTCCCAAACGACTTTTAAGGTGGTCGGGTCATAAGTGACGGCTTGTCCTGCCCCGTAACTGCTGGGGCGTTCAATTACCATCCCGTAATGATACAAACGCCGCACAATTTCCCAGCCGATGCCATCCACGACTCGATATTGGTTGCTGGCGGGGGTGTAAAATCCGTAAAAGGTATCCAAAACCAGCGTAGAAGTGCCGCCCAGAAAGCCGTAACGTTCAATCAGTAGCGTGTCCGCGCCTGTGCGGGCAGCCGCAATCGCCGCCGTAGACCCCGCCGACCCTGACCCCAAGACCACCACATCGGCTTCGTCAAAAATGGGTAAATTAACCGAGTACATGATTTACCCTTTCTTGAGAAACGGACATCCTATATAGGGTCTCTACCGTGTAGGGACGGAATACATTCCGTCCGTTAAATAAATACCTCATGATTTTTGCCATGCCCATAACGCCGCGCCAATCATGCCCGCCTCATTGCCCAATGCCGCCTGCACAATTTCCAATTGATCTAATGGGACGGTGTGGCAGCGAGCGTGAATCGTCTGCATGATGGGCTTCATAATCCACTCGCCTAATTTCGCTACCCCCCCGCCAATGACAACCCGATTCGGGCTGAGAATGATAATCACGTTGGAAATGCCCGTTCCCAAGTAAAATCCGGCACGGTCTAAAATATCCTTTGCCAGCGCATCGCCCTGTTCCGCTGCTTGCATGATGGTTTCGGGGGTGATGCGGTTGAGATCAAAATTGACCAATTCGCCAATTCTGGTGGTAATGCCTTGCATCACCGCCTTCACCCCCATCGCTGCAATTGCCGGGCCGCTGGCGTAGCCTTCCCAACCACCCGCATTGCCGCTCCCATCCGGCGTACCATACATATCAATCGTCTGATGTCCAAATTCACCCGCCGCACCGGAAAGCCCCAGATGAAGTTGTCCGCCAATTGCAATTCCGCCGCCAATGCCTGTTCCCAACGTAAAACATGCGACGGTATGCGCTCCCCGCCCCGCGCCTAAGGTTGCTTCGGCAAGCGTGAACGCCCGTGCATCATTGATTAAATGCACCGGACGGTTGAGCGCTTGTTCCAAAATGGCGACTACCGGCTTTTCGTACCACGCGCCGGGCAAATTCGGCATCAGGAAGGTCACACCCCGTTCAAAATCCAGTGTGGCAGGCACCCCCAAACCAATCCCCTGAATTTCGCTCAGGGAGATATTCGCACTCTGGCACACTTCCCGAATCAAGCCCGCGATGCGTTGCAAAACAGTGTCTGGCCCTTCATGCGCCTGTGTTGGAATCGTCCGCGTCAGGATGACGGTCTCGGCGCTGCTGTTTAAGAGGGCGGCGGCAATTTTCGTACCGCCTAAATCAATGCCGATGTACATATTACGCAGGCACAACTTTCTGAATAACTTTACCGCCGACTTTTTCCTTGAGAATCAGCTTGGTTGCGCCGTCTGGCATTTTTTCTTCTTTAATCAGGAAGTGCTGGTCATCGTAATCGCGCAGCAAAACCCCCGCTTCAGCATCTTCCGAGCCGCGCCAATCCTCTAACTGCACTTTTTCCCATTGTTTGGTCTGGGCAGACCGATACGCCGCGTCAATGATGCAGTTGACCACGTAGCCATCATAAAAAGACTCAAATGGCTGTTTGCCCGAATCTAGCGAATTAAGCATGTCGGAAAACATCTCGTTGTAACCGAGTGAACCCACTTCATCTCCCACCGGGAACAGCCAGCCAGTTGTACCTTCAGCTTTTTCCGCCACATACCCACCTTCGCCCACCGCCGTGAACATTTCATAACCCGTTCGCAGCCAGTGATTCAGCCAGATGGTGCCTTCTGTGCCGGAAACCTCATCGCGTAAATCCATCCCACCCCGGAATGTCCAACTGACCTCAAATTGCCCGATTGCACCGTTGGCATAGCGCACCAACCCGACGGCATGGTCTTCCGCCTCAATGGGATGCACCTGTGTATCCATCCAGCACATGACTTCCAATGGTTTGACATCCTTACCGATGAAATTCCGCGCAATTTCGATGCAATGACAGCCCAGATCCACAATCGCCCCACCGCCGGACTGATTTTTGTCCCAGAACCAATCGCTGTGCGGGCCGGGATGGGTTTCGCGGGAACGCGCCCACAGCACCTTGCCCAATGCGCCATTTTGTACTGATTTAATCGCTTTGAGCGTTTTGGGGGTATACACTAAATCTTCCAGATACCCATGAAACACACCCGCTTTTTCCACCGCGTCCAGAATCCGCTTGGCTTCTGCGCCTGTTCGGGCAAGGGGTTTGGTACACAAAATGGCTTTTCCAGCCTTCGCTGCCATCAAAATGGCTTCTTCGTGCAAATTATTTGGCAGTCCCACCACCACTACATCTGATTCAGGGTCGTTGATGGCTTCTTCCATGTTGGTTGTCCAACGGGGGATGTTCCATTCTTGGGCAAATTTTTTAACTTTTTCTTCGTTCCGAGAATAAACATTCACTACTTGGTCACGGCTACGATTGCCATGCAGGGTCATCGTATAAAATAAACCAATTAAGCCTGTTCCAAGCATGGTAACTTTGTGCATCAGAATCGTCTCCTAAATCCATATATCCAAATGTTCGTACTTTTAATATTCAAAAATTATACTGGGTTTTTGCAAATTCTCAAATTTTTTAATTTTGATGAAAAGCGGTGGATTGATGGCAGTGGAAGTAAAGTCTCCCACCGCCATGACAGTAAAAAAACTACACAGAAGCGATCGCAGCCGTATACTCACGGGCAATTTCGGTCACTTTTTCCCAATCTTCCGCTTCAATCGCGGCCTGATTGATTAAATTCCCACCGACTCCTACGGCAAGCACACCTGCTCTCAGATAATCCTGAATGTTCGTTAAATCGATCCCACCGGTTGGCATCAATTTGAGGTGCGGCATCGGTGCGAGAATATCTTTAATATAATTTGGGCCTAAGGAACGGACAGAAAATACTTTGACGACATCTGCCCCCAATTCTGCCGCGTGCAAAATTTCTGTCGGGGTGAACGCACCCGGCATCACCGCAATGCCGGCGGTTTTACAGAGTTCAATCATATGGGGCTTGGTTACAGGGGAAACGATAAAATCGGTGCCAGCATCAATCGCGGCGTAGACGTGCGCGAGGTTTGTCGCTGACCCGACCCCGACGGTTAAATCGGGCAAACTTTCTTTCACGAGGGTCACGGCTTCCAATGCACCTTCGCTGGTCAACGTAAATTCGAGAACTTTGATGCCCCCTTCAGAAAAAGCGCGAGCCAGTTCAACGGGATGACGGATAACAGGTAAACGGATAATCGCAGTCAAACGCTGCTGACTCAAAATTTCGACAATCGACATGTTCTACATCCTTATTGAAAGAACCATGCCTACTTTATAACGCACCCACCCTGCTTATTCTATAGATTGATAGTTCAAAAGCTCCAATTCGAGCAAGACCTCATTCATTTTTTTGGTCACAATCATGCCCGATTTCGACAAGGGAATCCCGTTATGTTGTGGGGTCTCTGCGTTTTCAACAATGGTGTTCAAAATCATCAAAAATCCGAGCAAGGTATATTCGATTCCGGCGCGCTCGTTCTCCCCAATAAGCCGCAATTTGTCACTGTCAAACTCAGCCCGGATACTCAAGTTCCGGTGGTGAAAGCGAATTTCAAGGGCTTTAACATTTTCGCCCCGCACAATGTCTATTTCCAAAGGACTCAGGGGTTCCTGCCTGTTCACTCAATACCCTCCACCAAGTCGCGTTCTATCTATACTATAAGATGTTTCTACATAAAAGTCTACAAAAGCTAATAAAAACAAATAATTTTTATGGTATTTTTATATTACACAGCTCGCCTTAGGCAAAATAGTTTTTTGGGGATATTTTGTGACCCCACCCAAT
This sequence comes from uncultured Anaerolineae bacterium, assembly GCA_964639245.1. Taxonomy (GTDB): domain Bacteria; phylum Chloroflexota; class Anaerolineae; order Aggregatilineales; family J027; genus SB15. Next base: position 369,764 of record CAZXCU010000001.1, on the reverse strand, counting down.
CCCTATTTGTTCCCGATGCACTGAGGATAGATTACAGGCGGGTCATCCCACAGAAATATGTGCGAATGATACCCACCTTATCACTATAAATCTGGTGTGACTATCCTAATCAGCCTTCAGTGGAATTTTGTTAAACCCGCCCTGCGCGTTGTAGATCCGCCCACTCGATTCCACAGTCGACGTGAAGGAAAAGCGTCCCGTGATGAGGCCATTCTCCACACTATCAACAATCAAGACCCCCCCCTGTGCATAAAAAAAGCCTGCTGCTAAGGTGGTCACCGTCGCACTTACCCGTCCTTCGCTGTGGGCTGGGATATAGGGTGATAGGGGGTAGGTTCCGGCTTCAATATTAAATGGAAAATACAGAGTCACCCCAAACCCTGAAAAACGGTCTACCAAAGTTAAAACATGCTCATCTTGGTTGCGGTTGTCCTGCCCCATCTTATTTTCTTCAATGGCCTGTTCTGAATGTCCGGTCAGCAGCACTGTAAAAGTGCCTTCGGGCAAAGCCGCTGCATCCACCGACGGCTCAGGCACTTCGACTGTCGGCACAAGCGTAGCAGCCTCCCCTTCATTGTTTCCGGCATCAGAATTGGACTCGGATTCTTCCGAGTCTTCTCCCCCGCAGGCGGCGAGCAGCAAAAGCAGCATCAGTAGAGTGATTTTTTTCAACATGGTATTCTCACCTTTACTTCATTTGATCGGATTCTCTAGGACATATAGATACCTTAAGAAGCGATTAAAATTCAAATTTTCATCAATCTGTTTCTGCTCGGACACCCTTTTTTAGTCAATTTGACATTTTGTTTTCTCTTTTTTGCAAGGCAAGTCCTGAACTATATAATTAGGCAGCAGATTAAAATTTTTTAGTCTCACAAAGGAGTTCATGTTGAAAAAGGTATTGCTTTTAGTGGTCGTTCTGGTGATAGCGCTGCCCATCAGCTTGGCGTATGGGTCAACCCCCAACCGTCAAGAAGGTGAAGGCGAAGTTTCGATTGTTGCGTGGCCCGGTTACATTGAACGGGGCGAAACCGACCCCAATTTTGACTGGGTAACAGATTTTGAAGAAGCCACTGGCTGCAAAGTCAATGTCAAAACCGCCGCGACCTCCGACGAAATGGTCGCGCTGATGAACGAAGGTCAATTTGACCTCGTAACTGCCTCCGGTGATGCCAGCTTGCGTTTGGTCGCAGGGGGTCGTGTTCAAGAAATTGATCTGTCCCGCATTCCTAGTTGGGAAAGTGTGGATGACCGTTTGAAAGAAGCGCCTTGGCACACAGTGGATGGCAAACACTATGGTGTCCCGTATCAGTGGGGTGCAAACGTGTTGATGTACAACACGGAAGTTTTCCCCGAAGCGCCCACCAGTTGGAGCGTGGTGTTTGAAGAGCAAGAACTGCCCGATGGTGAATCCAATGCCGGACGTGTGCAAGCCTACGACGGCCCGATTTACATTGCGGATGCCGCGCTGTACCTGAAATTCCACAACCCCGAACTGGGCATTACCGACCCCTACGCGCTTGACCGTGATCAGTTCAATGCGGCGCTGGATTTGCTCCGCCAGCAGCGTGAACTCGTTGCGCGTTACTGGCACGATGCGTTCATCCAAATTGACGACTTCACCAACGAAGGTATTGCCGCTTCCAGCTCATGGCCTTTCCAGGTTAATTTGCTGGTCGCTGCCGAACAACCGATTGCCAGTGTCATCCCCCAAGAAGGGGCAACCGGCTGGGCAGACACCACCATGATGCACGTTGATGCGCCGCACCCCAATTGTGCTTATCTGTGGCTGGAACACTCGCTCAACCCCAAACTGCAAGGCGATTTAGCCGCGTGGTTCGGTTCTGTACCATCCGTGCCTGCCGCTTGCGAAGGCAATGAATTGTTGGGCGCAGAAGGCTGCACGATCAACGGCTTTGAAAACTTTGACAAAATCTCCTTCTGGCGCACGCCCGTTGCCAACTGCGGCGATGATCGCGGTGAAGCCTGTGTCCCCTACTATGAATGGGTCACAAGCTATATTGCGGTTATTGGTGGTCGGTAATCCCTTAACGGATACGATTTAAAAGTCCCTCTCTCCTTAGCGGGGAGAGGGATTGAGGGTGAGGGGAGTTAGACATCCCCTTTTTATTTTTTTACAGGAAAAACAGACCTATGGATTACAAATTATGGATTAATGGTCGCTGGGCAGACGGAGCGCGTCGCATGGCGATTGAAAACCCCGCCAATGGGCAAAAAATTGCTGAAGTGGTGGATGCCAGCCGTGAGGAAGTCCACCAAGCAGTGCAGGCAGCCCATACAGCCTTTTATGATGGGCGTTGGTCAAAATTGACTCCGGCGGAACGTTCGGTTGCTCTCTGGAAATTGGCGGATTTGCTCCAAGCCAAAGCCGAAGATTTTGCGCGGTTAGAATCTGAAAATACGGGCAAACCCTATGGCATGGTCAGTTTGGGGGCAGATTTGCCTTTTAGTGTGGACAATCTGCGCTTTTTTGCCTCTGCTGCCCGCGATACCCACGGCTATACTTCCGGCGAATATATGAAGGGCTACACCTCCATTTATCGGCGGGAACCTGTGGGGGTGGTCGGGCAAATTACCCCGTGGAATTACCCCCTGATGATGGGAATCTGGAAAATCGGCCCTGCCTTAGCTGCCGGATGTACAATTGTCCTCAAACCTGCCCCATCCACCCCTTTAACCACACTCATGCTGGCGGAACTCATTCAAGAAGCCGGGATTCCTGATGGGGTGGTCAATATTGTGACGGGCGGGAATGATACCGGGCAAGCGCTGGTTGAACATCCCGATGTTCGCATGGTCAGCTTAACGGGTTCAACGGGTACCGGCAAAAAAATCATGCAAACGGCTGCCGAAACCCTTAAGCGGGTGCATCTTGAATTGGGCGGCAAAGCGCCGTTTATCGTTTTTGACGATGTGGATGTCGAACGGGTTGCCGCGATTGCCGCCTTAACTGCCACGTTCAACACCGGACAGGATTGCACTGCTTCAACCCGCGTTTATGTGGAAAACAGCCGTCGGAAACAAGTCGAAGAAGCCTTGGTGGAAGCCATGCGGAGCGTTCAACTTGGCCTGCCCTTTGATGACGGGGCCGCGATGGGGCCACTGATTTCTGCCACCCAGCGCGAACGGGTGCAGGGGTTTGTCGAACGTGCCAAAGCCGACGGCGCAAAAATCCTAACAGGCGGTGGTATCCCCTCCGGTTATGAAGGCGGGTACTATTTTGAACCCACCGTGATTGCGGACGCTGACCAGAAATCGGAAATCATCCAGAAAGAAGTTTTTGGCCCGGTGCTGACCATCAACTCCTTCAATAATGAAGCTGAAGCCATCCATCTGGGCAACGATGTGCTGTACGGATTAGCCGCTTCCCTATGGACAAATGACATCGGGCGGGCGATGCGAATTTCTAGTGAATTGGAATTTGGCACCGTCTGGATCAACGACCACATTCCGTTGACTTCCGAAACACCGCACGGTGGTTTCAAACAATCCGGCTTTGGCAAGGATCTCTCGGCAGAAGCCGTCAACGATTACCGCATTACCAAGCATGTCATGATTAAGAATTCGTAGGAACTTATGAACAAGCAGCCAGAGGTTGCCATTCGCTTTACGGAAGTTTCCCGCCATTTTGGGGACGTAAAAGCGGTTGACCGCCTGAACCTTGATATTTACGACAAAGAATTTTTTTCCTTGCTTGGCCCGTCGGGGTCAGGCAAAACCACCTGCTTACGTCTGATTGCGGGGTTTGAACATCCGTCCTCTGGTGAAATTAAGCTCTATGGGCAGGAAGTCTCCAAACTTCCGCCCTACGAGCGCGATGTCAACACCGTCTTTCAGGATTACGCGCTGTTCCCGCATATGACGGTTGGGCAAAATGTCGCCTATGGTCTGATGATTAAAGGCATTCCCCGCCAAGAACGTCAGGCACGGGTGACTGAAATGTTGGACATGGTGCGGTTAAGCGGGATGGAAAAACGCAAACCTTCGCAGCTTTCCGGCGGGCAGCGGCAGCGGGTGGCACTTGCACGGGCATTGGTCAACCATCCACGAGTCCTCCTGTTGGATGAACCCTTGGGCGCACTTGACCTCAAACTCCGCCAGCAGATGCAGATTGAACTAAAGTCTATTCAACAGCGCGTCGGGATCACATTTATCTACGTCACCCACGACCAAGAAGAAGCCCTCACGATGAGTGACCGCCTTGCCGTATTTAATCATGGCAAAATTGAGCAGGTCGGCACACCCTCCGAAGTGTACGAACAGCCCAAAACGAGTTTTGTGGCTAGCTTTGTAGGGATTTCTAATATTTTAAGCGGGGCAGCAGCCGAAAAAATTACCGGTTCGGCGGCCTCTTTCTCGATTCGCCCCGAAAAAATTCGTATTTCTGCCCCTGATGCCCCTGTTTCGGCAGATACGTACAGCGTGAATGGGACTGTCCGCGATGTCATTTATCTAGGGGTCAACACCCGCTACCTGATTGAAATTGGTGACGGGGTAGATATGAACGTGGTGCAGCAAAATTTGGAGGAATCGTCCTTAGAGGTGGTCGCTGCACGGGGTCGTCCAGTGAAGCTCATCTGGCAAAAAACCTATCACCGTTCCATCATCAACACGGAGGACTAGCCGATGGCGAGTATTGTCCGTAAACCGACCCTCCTGCGGCGCATTGCCAACTTTTTCTATCAGCATCCCGGACTAAGCGTTTTTTTGCTGCTGCTTCCACCGTTGGCATGGCTGCTGGTGGTGTATATTGGCTCGCTGGCGGCGTTGCTGGTACAAAGTTTTTACTACCTTGCACCGGATGCGATGGGCTTTCCGCAGTTAAAAGAGGAATTTTCGCTCACCACCTACGAAGAACTGTTCACCCCCGCCAATATTGATGTCATTGAACGTACCCTGTATATGTCTGCCGCCGTGACGATTGCCTGTGGAATGCTGGCCTTCCCCCTCGCGTACTACATGGCACGTTTCGCCAACCGCCGCATGAAAGGCATTTTATATTTAGCCGTCATGCTGCCGCTCTGGTCAAGTTATCTGGTGCGGGTATATGCGTGGCGCTTGATTCTGGTCAAAGAAGGGGTCATCAACAGTATTTTGGAACAGCTTGGTCTTGAATCGATCGTTGAATGGGTGGTGGATTTGCCCTATATTGGCGGGTCAGGCTCATCGCTGGCGAGCACTTATCTCGGCATGTTCCTCATTTTTGTCTATCTCTGGCTGCCCTATATGATTTTGCCGATTCATGCCGCACTGGAACGAGTCCCCAAATCTCTCATTGATGCCTCCAGCGATTTAGGAGCGCGTCCCGGATACACCTTCCGACGGGTGATTTTGCCGTTGGCATTTCCGGGTGTGGTAGCGGGTTCAATTTTTACCTTTTCGCTCACACTTGGCGATTATATTGTAGCGCGGGTCATCGGCAATTCGGCTTACTATATCGGCCCGGCAGTATCCGCTAACCTCACCTACAATTTTCCGCTTTCCGCCGCGTTTACGATGGTTTCAGTGGTCATCATGCTCATTTATTTGACAATTGCCAAACGGTTAGGAGCGTTCGATGCGCTCTAATGCTTCTCCCCTGTTAAAATTAGCCGCCGCCGCCGTGATTTTGTTCCTGCATTTTCCGGTTCTGCTGATTATTCTGTATTCCACCTCCACGGATACCGCAGCGTTTGAATTTCCCCCCAGTGGTTTCACCCTCAAATGGTTTGAAATCACATGGGAAAACCAAAGTTTTCGGGATTCCATGTGGCTGTCCTTGCAGGTTGCGGGTGCGGCTACTGGAATGGCAATGGTTTTAGGCACGCTTGCCGCCGCCGCGTTGTATCGCAGCCAATTTTTCGGGCGCGAGGCCGTGTCGCTGCTTATTATCCTGCCGATTGCCCTGCCCGGCATTGTCACCGGGATTGCCTTGCGTTCCGCAATTAATGAGGTAGGGTTGAGTTTTGGTTTCTGGTCAATTGTGGTCAGCCATGCGACTTTTTGCATTGTGACCGTCTATAACAATGTGATTGCGCGTTTTCGCCGCACCGCCTACAGCCAGATTGAAGCGTCGATGGACTTGGGCGCATCTTCTTTTCAGACCTTTGTGTATATTGTGCTGCCGCATATCGCCACAGCGCTTCTGGCAGGGGCAATGCTGGCGTTTGCGCTGTCCTTCGATGAAATTGTCGTTACGACTTTTACCGCCGATGCCGGACAAGAAACCCTGCCCATCTGGATTTTGAATCGGCTGACCCGTCCGCGTGACCGTCCCGTAACCAATGTGGCGGCGGTGTTCGTAATTACCGTCACTTTCATTCCGATTTTGCTGGCCTATCGGTTTACCGCCATGACCAGCGAAGATTAATTTGCAGACAATCTTGTTTTGGGGATATTTTTTGACCCCACCCTCCCCGAAGCATTGGGGAGGGCATCCGGTAGCCATTCCTCTTTTTATGGCTGCCAGACGGTGCGGGGCAACTCTTGATAACGGGTCATCAGTTCCATTTCGTCACGGATGAACAAATATTGGTGCTGTTCATCATACAACATGTAATGATTGCTGTTCATGGCATCCACATAATCCTTATGCGAGCCATATTCGCGGGTGCCAGTATTTGTTTCTCCTGTGCCATCAAAGACTGGATAGGTCACATAAATGATAAACTGACCTTCCACCGCCACATTTTCATTTGGCCCGGCCTGATAATAGGGTAGGGTCACATCCACCCCTTCCCCAGAACTTTCATACACCCGCGTTTCCATGCCCGGTGCGCTGATGGTCACGCGCATAACCCACGTTCCGCGATGCTGCACCTGCAAAGCATAGGCAGCGGGAGGTTCGGGGAAAGGCGTTTTACTGGGGAGGGGTGTTGGAGAAGGGTCGCCTTCAAACGCGCTGGAGACTTGGGTAATTAATATCCCCGCAAAAATGACCACCAGCAATGCCACTACGCCGGTGAGGATGATCAAACCCCAATCTGGGTTATACTTACGGGGACGAGGAAAATCAAGTTGATTCATGGCCTATGTCTACTGAAACTGAAGTGAAAATTTACGTCGCTGACCTACAATCGATCCAGCACCACTTAGAGAAACTCGGTGCGGTTTGTACCAAACCCCGCATTTTTGAGCGTAATTTGCGTTACGATACGCCAGACCAAGCGCTCTACCGTCAAAAATCAGTCTTGCGTTTGCGGCAGGACAGCCGTGCCAGAGTGACCTTCAAAGGTGAAGCCCTACAACTCTCCTCACAAACCCGCACCTTGCTCGAACTCGAAACCGAAGTAGCGGATTTTGATGTCATGGATTCTATTTTCCGAAAACTTGGGCTAGAAGTCCAGTTAGTTTATGAAAAATTCAGAACTACTTACGAATTTGAGAACACAGAAATTGTCTTGGATGAAATGCCCTTTGGTAATTTTATCGAAGTCGAAGGCACGCCGGAAGCCATTGACCATGTGTTGAGTCAGCTTAATCTCCAGCAAGCGCGGCGCATTTTATCATCCTATGTGGCGGTTTTTGAGCAGTTGAAACAAGGGTTAAGGCTGACCTTCCGCGATTTGTCTTTTGAAAATTTCGCGGGGGTGGTTGTGCCAGCCCATCTTTTTGATACGATACGCTAAGCGGTTGTTTCAATCGCCGGATGGGTTTCGGTGGGTTGGGCAATCCGGGTGGGAGCAGCGAAAAACAGCATCATCACCCCATACACCGCCAGCATCAAAAAGGCATACCCTGTCACCAACCACAACATGATTTCATCACCCTGCGAATCCATCAACGAACCAATTGACCAAGGAATAATCATCGCCCCAGCGCCAGCAGCCACAAAAAATAAACTGGTGATTTGTCCGGTCATCACGGTACGGCGTTCTACAAAGGCCAAGGTGGTGGGAAAAATCGGCGCAATCGAGAAGCCAAAGCCAATCGTTCCAAGCCATAAAAACGCCACCTCTTGCAGCACCAGCATAAAAAGCAGGCTTGCCAGCGCTCCGACCAGCGACCCGAACAAAATCGTGCGCGGCATAAAGCGAATTGCAATCGGGATGCCTAACAAACGCCCCAAGGTAAACGCCCCCCAGAAAGCGGAATTGAGATAGGCAGCATCAGTTTTGCTCAATAAATCGCGCTCTACCGCATAGGTGTAAATCCAATTACCAAAACCGAGTTCGACCCCCACATAAAACAGCAGGAACAAAATCGCCAAGCCTATCAAGCGAAAATTGGGTTTGTCTTTACCAGCCGATTGAGCATTTTCGGCAGTGTGTGCCTGTGGGCTACGCTGGCGAGAAAAAAGCACAATTAGCGGCAGCAGCGACACCCCGATAATCCAGTAAGCCCACGCGATTCCGTCGGTTAAATCCAGCGAAAGTGCCACGATAATCGGTGCGATGAACGCGCCAACACCAAAGAAAAAATGCAGGCCATTCATGAACGGGCCAACTTTTTCGCCGTGTGTCCACAGCAGCAGGGTATTTCCCCCCACATCCAAGCCGGACTCGCCCAAGCCCACGATGAACAAAACCACTATTAACAGCCATAAATAGGGTGTCGTGGGAACAAATAAAAACATCACAAATAAGACAATCACCGAACCAATCATGATGCGGTGTCCGGTGTAGCGGTCATAGAGGCGGCCTACCAGTAGCGACCCCACCAGATAAGCCATTGCCCGCACGGTTAGCAAAACCCCGATGTCCCCCATGCTGGTATCGGTTTGTCTGGCGAGTTCGCGGACAGTCGGGCCAAGCGAGGCAGCGACCATCCCTAATCCGATAAACGCCAGATAATAGACAATGGTTTTTTGTGCGCGTTCTGTTTGAATCGCGGCGGAAAAGTTCGCCATAGGGTGTCCTTAACATTGAAAAAACTACGGGAGAATTGTGCGGCAAAAAACGAGGTTTGAACAGTCCGGTCTAGTCCAATTTACGCAATAACCCTGAGCGCCATGTGGTTTTCTCCTAATAGGGTTTTTGTGCCAAATTCCCTAACAGGGGCTTAAAATGTTTGAATGCCCGTTTTTGTTCTGCCATGTTGAGTACACCATCCAGGACTTCTAACCACACATGTGGGGTAATGCCAAGCAAAGGCTGTTGTTGAAACCACACTTGAGCAGGCGAATGTTGACGCAAAATATCTACTACAACCGAACCATCTACAAAAGCATTTACCATCGGATATTTCTTTCCTTGGCACGCTTGATGCGTTGTTCCTGAATCCAAGCCGCACCATCACGAATCCCTTTATTTTCCCATCCACCAAGCAAACCAAGTGCGCCAATTTCCGCACCTGTTAATCCCTTAAATGTGAGAAATTCGTCAATTTCATCCTCTGTGAGAGGTTGGTTTTCCCAATTCTCATCCGCTTGAACAGCAGATTCAACTTGCTCCCCCACAGGCAAATCTTCGGGCAAGTCCACTTCCGGTTTGCCATCTGCCTTAATCCGAATTTTGAAGGTAATGAGTGCCATGTGGTTTTCTTCTAATAGGGTTTCTGTGCCAAGTTGCCTAACAACGGCTTAAAATGCTTGATATTGGTTGTGTAGAGCGGTAATTGCAAACGAAAGCTCACCGACGCGATTAAACAATCTGTTGAGCCAATGTTGTGGCTCAGTTTGTACTATGTTGTCTGTTTGATTGCCCACTCAAAATCAGCAATAGTCAATTCAACTTTTTCAAATCGCCTTAAAAGCTGAATGGCGATTTGCTGCTTTCTTTTATTTTCAACCCCATTGAGAACTTCCAGCCATACAAGATGTGTTACTCCCAAGTTTTGCTGTATATGTAGCCAATTTACAGCAGGCGGATATTGACGCAATACATCCACAATGACATTTGTATCTAAAAGTCCAACTACCATCCGAGTTGCTCTCTCCGTTTACGCCGTTGTTCCTCAACCCATGCGACACTATCCGTAATGCCCAGATCTTCCCACCCACCAGTTAAGCCCATTTCAACAATTTCCTTGCCTGTAAGCGGTTCGACCTTAAGCAGTTCTTCTAATTCTTCTTCCGTCCAAGGTTGGTTTTCCCAATCCTCATCCGCTTGAACAGCAGATTCAACTTGCAAAGTGGCTGTATATTCCCCCACAGGTAAATCTTCGGGCAAGTCCACTTCGGGTTTGCCATCTTCCTTAATCCGAATTTTGAAGGTGATGAGCGCCATGTGGTTTTCTCCTAATAGGGTTTCTGTGCCAAATTTCCTAATAACGGTTTAAAATGCTTCAAATTCCGCTTTACACGCATAATTTGAAGCCGATAACTGACAGACGCAATCAGACAATCTAACAATTCAATATGATGACTTAACCAATAGCTTCCCAATTGCTGCATTGCCCAATCGTAATCTGATTTTTCAGGGTAAATCATGGTCATTTTCTTCATCAATTTTAATGCGTGCCTTTGTTTTAAATTGTTTTGGGATCCCTCTATAACTTCTAACCAAACAAACGGGGTAATGCCAAGTGTGGGCTGTTGCTGATACCAGTTTTGGGCAGGCGTATACAACCTCAAAAAATCTACGATTATATTGGTATCTAACAAGCCTTTTACCATCTATTGCCTCGTTCTTGTTTACGTTTGCGACGTTGTTCCTGTATCCACACAACGCTATCTTCAATCCCCATATCTTCCCATCCGCCTAACAATCCCATTTCCACAATTTCTTGGCCTGTTTTGCCCTCAAACTGAAGATACCCAGCAATTTCCTCTGAACTTAACGGCGAGTTATCTTCTAAATTACCTGCATTAACCTGCAAAGTGGCCGTGTACTCCCCCACAGGCAAATCTTCGGGCAAGTCCACTTCCGGTTTGCCATCTGCCTTAATCCGAATTTTGAAGGTGATGAGCGCCATGTCGTTTATCCTTTTTATCCATTATAAGCGTACTTCGAGCAGCGTAGCCGAAACTGCATCCATATAAAAATAGCGATTGTCCACCGTCCGAAAAACCACCCCGAAACCACCAATCGTTGGGAAAACGGCTGTTACCCCCTGCCCGATTTGGATTTCCTGTACCGTCCTTGAATCCGCGACAGATTGCAGAAAAGCCGTTCCGTCGCGGTTTACCCACAGCAATTGTGTTCCGGCTGCCAATCCGTACACCCCTAAAAAATTTTCGCCAAGCGAAAGGGGCATCGGCAGCATGGATGAAACCAGTCCATCCCGCAGTGACCAAAGTTTTACTTCATTGCAAAGAAACACCCGCCCCACACAAACCAGCCAGTCTTCCCCTAGGATCGGCAGGGTTTGATGGCTAACATCCAGCACATCTGGCAAAAATGTCACCTCCGCAGGCAGCCCAATTTCAACTTTATCTGTGCCATCCGGTCGCACATTGAACATACGCTCAATACCCAGTTGATTCGGATCGTTCCGTTCCACGCGAATATATTGCAAACGCCGCCCCGAATCCGTCCATGTCAAACGCCGTCCTGAATCGAGATAGGTAATTTCTAAAGTCCGTGTATTCACCAGAAAAATATGATAAAACGCGCAGGGGAAATTCGTGTTGTTGCCGAGATAGCGCATACTCAACGCCGCATACACTCCGTCCGGCGACCAGACCACATCATCCACAAACGCACGTTGTTCAGACCCGGCCACAGTAGGAATCTGACAAAATTCGGTGGGGGGTGGGGCGCTATGCTGCGAATAGGGGAAAATAACCTGTTCCCCATTTGCATCCAGCACCGATACATAGGTCGTACCGTAACTTTCCGCTTGATTGTCACAATTCGGAATCGTGAGGTGATAACTGCGGAAGACCAGCATTTTTTCGCCATTGGGGGTTGGATAAAATTGTCGTTGATTGTCCGTAAAAGTAACCGACGCTATATCTTTCATATTTTCGACCCTTTCGGGACAGGTGGTGCGGCGGTCTTGAATCGCCTCATTCGCAAGAACTAATTCCGTAGATTGCCACAAATCGCCCGCCGACCCGATACGTGGCACAATCGGAAAAGGAGCGCGACTCTGAAAATTTCCTTGCGTATCCACAAAATCATGCAAAATGAGATTATTCACCGCATCTTCTCGAAAAATAGGTGTACCAACAGCATAGGGTTCGGCAAAATAGCGGAGCGAATTGCCCTCACTCAGAAAGCCCTCCCGACCATCGGCAAGACGCACCTGTTGCCACAGCAGATTATCCGCACAGGCAAGACTCCCAGCTACAATAAACAGCGTGCCTTCCACCAGTGTTCCTACTATTGGGGATGCCAAACCTGCCGCTTCATGCAGCACCAACCCGATTCCATCATCCAGCATCACCCGCCCGCCCTGATTCAGTATCAAACGGGTTGGAAGTAAACCCGCACAGGCATCCTGTGCTGTCGGGGCAAGCTCCATCGGCGCGGCATCACCCCGCCCTACCCCGTCCTCACAAACACCTATCAAAAACAGGAGCAATATCAATATTCGCATCGGTCAAACCCGTTATAATAGACTAAAAAACAACCGCAATAAGGATGTCGCATGTCCGACTTAAAAACCAATTATCAACAGTGGCACAAGAACACTCTTGAAAAATCCACTGCCAAATTTCCCGAACGGAAAAACCCCTTTACCACTTCTTCTAACATTCCCCTAGAACCAATTTATCTCCCTGCCGATTCACCGGATGGCTATGAGGAAAAATTGGGTTTTCCGGGTGAATATCCCTTTACACGCGGGATTCAACCCAGCATGTATCGTTCCCGTTTCTGGACGATGCGCCAATATGCGGGGTATGCCACCGCCGAAGAGTCTAATACACGCTACAAATTTTTGCTGGAACAGGGCGCACGCGGGCTGTCGGTAGCTTTCGATTTACCCACCCAACTGGGCTATGATGCCGATGACCCGATGGCAGCCGGAGAAGTTGGCAAAGTCGGGGTGAGCATTTGCAGTATTCATGATATGGCACGACTTTTTCAGGACATCCCCCTCGATAAAGTCTCCACCAGTATGACCATCAACGCGCCGGCCTCTATTTTACTGGCGCTGTATATTGCTGTGGCGAAAAAACAGGGGGTGGAACCGAACAAACTGCGCGGCACGATTCAAAACGATATTCTCAAAGAATACATTGCACGCGGAACCTATATTTATCCCCCCCGTCCCTCGATGCGCTTGATTACCGATGTTTTTGATTATTGCGCCAAAGAAGTGCCGCACTGGAACACCATCAGCATTAGTGGCTATCATATTCGTGAAGCAGGCAGCACCGCCGTACAGGAAGTCGCGTTTACCCTTGCTAACGGCATCGCCTATGTTCAAGCGGCGATTGATGCGGGGTTAAATGTGGATGTGTTTGGACGGCAAATTTCGTTTTTCTTCAACGCCCACAATCAATTTTTGGAAGAAATTGGCAAGTTCCGCGCTGCCCGCCGCATGTGGGCTAAAATTATGAAAGAACGTTTTGGCGCAACCGATACCGAAGCCATGCGTTTACGCTTCCATACCCAAACCGGTGGCAGCACCCTTACCGCACAGCAGCCCGAAAACAACATTGTCCGTGTGACCGTGCAAGCCCTTGCCGCGATTCTGGGTGGCACACAAAGTTTGCATACCAACAGTATGGATGAAGCCTTAGCCCTCCCCACCGAATCGGCAGTACAGGTTGCGCTGCGTACCCAGCAAATTCTGGCTTATGAAAGCGGGGTTGCCGATACGATTGACGCGCTGGCAGGCAGTTATCTGATTGAAAATTTGACGGATGACATCGAACGACGTGCCTTTGAATACATCCAGCAAATTGACGAGATGGGCGGGGCGCTGGCAGCGATTGAACAGGGTTTTGTCCAGCGTGAAATCAGCGACGCGGCCTACCAGTATATGAAAGATGTTGAAAATGGCGCACAGGTCATCGTGGGTATGAACGAATTCACCACCGAGGAAGAACACCCTGTAGACATCCTCAAGGTTGACCCGGCGATTGAAGCCATGCAGTGTGAAAAACTCGCCCGCCTGCGCGAAGGTCGGGATGCCAACCGCGTTCAAGAACTGCTCACTCGCATTGAAAACGCAGCACGTGGCACGGAAAATCTCATGCCGCTATTTGTGGAAGCAGTAGAAGCAGACATCACACTGGGCGAAATTGCCCACGCGATGCGCCACGTTTTCGGGGTGTACCGTCCCGCCGTCATCATTTAAATCGTTTTCCGTAGGGGCGGATATTGTTATGTTCTCAGCATCTGCCCCTACCTACCAATAATCTTGAAAACTTACCGGATGAAATATTAAGGAAAATCATGACATTAAATATTCATGAATTCATGCAAACTTTGGCTGAAAAACGGCCTATTTTTCACTCGGAGGCTGATTTTCAGCACAGTTTTGCTTGGGAACTTCAAAAGAAGTTTCCTATTGCATCAATACGCTTGGAGTATCCGTATAAACCGGATCAACTGTTGCAGACAAACAAACGTAAATATCTCGACATTTGGGTAAGTATGGATCAAATTGGTCTAGCAATTGAACTAAAGTATAAAACTAGCCAATTACAAACAAGTTTTAATAATGAGATGTTTTCTCTTACCAATCATAGCGCTCAACCTCCAAGCAGATATGATTTTGTTAAAGATATTAGCCGTTTAGAAAACATGATTGCTGTTCGACCAAAATTTGAAGGTTACGCAATTATGCTTACTAATGACAGCGTATACTGGAGAACAATCGAGAGAGAAAAAGTTGTGATTGACACTTCTTTTAGATTTCCCGATCGTCATACTCTTTCGGGTAGACTCGATTGGGGTATCAACACTTCTAAGGGAACAAAGAGTGGAAGGGAGTCTTCAATAGATTTATTAGGGAAATACGATGTGACTTGGCATGATTACTCAAATATCATTGCCCCTAAAAATGGGCTATTTCGATATTTAGTTATACCAATCAGACTTCGCTAAATTTACCTATGGTCTAAACTTGTGTAATAATTACGGACATGATAGGAACATCGCTCATGCCTGATAAATCCGCTTTATTCGCCCGCCTTGACCAGACCCGCGCCGAAACTGAATCCGCGCTGCATGGGCTTGACCCCGAAAAAATTATTTATCCTAAGGGGGAATGGACGGTTAAGGACATCATCGGGCATCTCGCCACATGGGAACAAGCCGCCCTGACTGCCCTCCAAGCTCATGCCGACGGTGGCGAAGCGCTCCTCCCATCCCATCTCAGCGAAGAAGATTACAACGCCCTCAATGTTGCCCGCCGTAAACATTTTCCGCTTGAAAAAATCATGCAGGAGTGGACTGACACACGGGAATGGTTCAAACAAGCCATTGAGGAACTGCCCGATTCACAATTTGAAAAACCCCTGCGTTACTGGTGGGAGGACTCAGGAAGTGTCGCCCAACTGGTTGAAGAACTCATCGAACATGAACTTGAACATCGGCAAGATATTTTAAGCTGATAGCACATGGACAAGGCAACGTTTTGGCAATTGATTGATGAAGCACGCCAAGCTGCTAAAGGCGATAATTGGCAACAGGCGACGCTTCTACTTGAAAAATTAATCGCGCTTGATGAGGAAGAAATCATTGCATTCAATTTCATTTTTGACGAATTTATGATACAGGCTTATCTCGCTGACTTGTGGAACGCAGCAGATATTATTGGCGCAGGTTGTTCGGACGATGGTTTTATGGATTTTCGCGCTTGGCTTATTGGACAGGGTGAGCATGTTTATGAAGCAGCATTGAAAGACCCTGAAATCCTTGTGGATGTGGTTGAGGATGGTTTTGACACCCAAGGAGTGAATATTTTATCAGTCGCCGATGCAGCCTTTGAGCGCAAAACGGGCTTTGAGCTAGACTATAGAAAAGTAAAAACACTTCAACTGAATCAATTAGGCAAGCCGCTAAAACAAAAGGCAGAGGCTGAAAAAGAATTTCCAAAACTCGCTGCAAAATTCGGAAATTATGAGGAAAGATGGGAAAAGGTAATTGACATCATGGTTAATCCAAGAAAAGAACTTCTTCAACAATTAGAAGAGTCTGGCAAACAAAGACGTTATGTGATTGCTGGTATTGATACGAACAAAGTAATCTACGATGAAAGTGGCTGGACTGTTAAAGATTTGATTGCCCATATCACTGCATGGGAGGAGGAAGCCATTCGTTCTTTACAGGCATTTTACAATGGCAGTGTATATACTATTGATAAGGACGACCATACTTACAACCATGAGCAACAGGTTAAGCGCAAAGATTTAACCATCGCGGAAGTTATCACTGCATGGGACGCTGTTCGTCAAGAATTTATTGCTGCTGTAACAGCCATTCCCGATGATAGATTTGACCAGTTGATGACCCTTCCGTGGGGAGAACAAAATACCCCTGCTCATCTTGTCCGAGAAATGCTCAAGCACGAAGCCGACCATATTCAAGAAATCACTAACAAAAAATAGCACGACTTGAAAATGCTCAAAAGATGTTTTAGGAGTGGGTCACCATCCCACTCCCAGCTCCTCTTTACCCCTCCCCAATCAGCAAGGTATCCAGATCGAGCAGTTTGCCCTGTTCCCACGCGGGTGTGTTCTCAACCTGCTGCCTGACGGGGGCAAAAAGCGGGCAGGCATCCATCCACCCCGCTTCCCCTGCCGGATGAGCATAAGCCAACCCCAAGAGTTTGGCGGCACGTTCCAATTTACCATTATCAAAGGCCAACAACGCCGCTACCGCCAAACAAATAGTCATCGCTCCGTAACTCTGCTGCCGTTTGAGCGCATATTCCATCATTGAAAGAAAAGCATGTTTGGCGGCGGCAAGTTCCCCCATGCCTAAAGCGCTTAACACATCGTTCCAATCGAGGATAAAAACAATTTCAGGATTAAAAATCACAGAGGGACGTGCTTCAGCGGTATGTTCCCGCGCTTGGGCATAATTTCCCCTCACATTGGCAATCAGCCCCAGCACCGCCGCGCCATAGCCCGCCCCCATATCATAATTCTGACGGCTCTGAATCGTGTAGGCATCCATTGCAAGTGCATGGGCTTCTTCCAATTCTCCTTGAATAGCCGCAATCAACGCCAGCGACGCATAATTCCAACCGATGCCCGAATGAATCACCAATTCACGTTGAAAGCTGAGTGCTTCTTCAAAACAGCGTTTCGCTAGGGTATATTTTCCCTGTATCAAGGCAATCACCCCGATATTGTTCAGCGCATAGGTCTGCCCGATTTTGTCCCCAATATGCCGCATGAGTTCGAGACTACGGGTGGTGGTTTCCAGCCCGCGTTCCGTTTGTCCTAAGTGGGTATATGACCACCCAAGCGCATGAACCACCCATGCAATCGCGTATTCGTCGCCCAGCCGTTCATAATAGGGCAAACATTCTTCATGATATTTTGCCCCGCCCGCGTAATCCTGTTCACCCAGCATCAAATCGCCCATATTCCACAGTCCTTCGGCAATTTGTTGGAGATTATTTTCCTGGCGACCCTGCTCAATGCCGGCTTGGACAATCGCTTTTGCCATGTCAATGGTTGGCAGCAGCCCGGAATAATAGAGATACCCCGCCCAGCGAGACATCATCCGACCCCACACCGGATGCACGGGTTCATTGCTCTTCGGCGCGAGATTTTTTTCCGCGTGCCGATACAGTTCCCCCCGTTCCGACCAATGATTGCGGTTGCAGTACAATTCCAGCACTTCCATGGTCTGCCCCACAAGATCATAGTAACGCTGCTCACACGCCCACACCCATGCCGCAAACACATTGTCAAATTCAATATCAATTTCATTGTAGGCTTCCAATTGGCGGCGGCCTTTGATGTCCGCATCGCGTCGTTCAATGAAGTTCATATAAAAATGACAGTGAGCATCATGGACGGCTTGGCGTTCACCAGACTCATTCAATTTTTCTTCGGCGTAATGGCGCAGCAGTTCATGTATTTCGTAGCGTCCCGTAAAAGGATTCCGATGGAGCAGCGATTTGTTATCCAGATTAATCAGCGCATACAGGGATGCACCCGCCACTTCTACCGCCGCGCTCCGTTCAAACCCGCCCCGGAACACCGCCAATTTCATAAAAACGCGCTGTTCGTCGGCAGCCAGCATCTTCCAAGCAGAGTTAAACACCGCACGGATACTTTGAAAGCGTTCCGGCAGATTCCGCATATCCGCCGCCAGAAAATCAAGGCTGTGGTCAATTTCCGCCGCGATTTCTTCAATCGAAAGCGTCGCAATCCATGCTGCCGCCAGCAAAATAGCCAGTGGCATTCCCTGTACCTGCTGGCAGATATGCGTCACCAGCGCGATTTGATGCGGCTGCAAGCGGAAACCGGGACGAATCCGCGTAGCACTCTGCATAAACAGCCGCACCGCATCCGATTCCAATGGATTTTCTTCGCCATGGGAAGGCAGTCCTTCAATCCGAAACAGGGATTCTTCGACCAGATTCAAACGCTCGCGGGAGGTGGTTAAAATTTTCACCTGCGGGGCTGCACTCAACATGTCACTCACCAGCGTTGCCCCGTCCAGCAAATGTTCATAGTTATCCAAAACCAGCAGCAAATCTTTATCCCGCAAATAGCCTAGCAATTGCCGTTTGGCATCCATATTCTCGGCAAAGGCAAAACTCAGCACTTCACCCACCGCAGAAACAATCACCTCTATCGAGGAAAGCGCAGCCAGCGATACAAAATAAACCCCATCCGTAAAACTATCCACTTCGCGTAGCCCGACTTCCTGCGCCAAGCGGGTTTTGCCCATGCCTCCCGGCCCTAAAATCGTAATGAGTCGGACGGTAGGCGTGTTGAGCAGCGTGCTTAAGGTGCGAATTTCTTGTTCGCGCCCCACAAACGGAGTCGTTTGGGTGGGTAAATTGTGTTTGGCCTGCACATTCGTCAGCAGATGGTGACTCCGCGCATAAGCCACCGCGTCATCACGGTTGGACACATTCATTTTTTCAAAAATGCGCTTGTTATACCATTTAACGGTTTCCAGCGAGATAAAAAGTTGGGCAGCAATTTCACGGTTCGAGAGGCCTTCCGCCATATGCTGCAAAATCTCAATTTCGCGGTCAGTAAGCGGTTCTTGTATAGCAACCATCGGCATCATCCCCATCACGTTTACCTCTCCAATCATATCACACGGCGGGGGGAAAACCTGTGACAATTCCCCCCTGACTCCCCCCATGCACCCCCCACCCCCGCGTGGTGACTTCCCCCCATCGGCGGGGCTATCCTACAAGTAATGAAGCACATCCAAAGAAAGGCAGGCAGCATCATGAACTGGTCATCACTCAATCACGCAGCCCTTGAACATTTCAACCTGCATCTTGAACTGCCTGAACAGCAGTCCATCCCTAAAACCACTCAAAATTCGCTGACAGCGCGTCTGATTGCGCTGGTGATGATGATTGTGAAAGCCTAGAGAGGAAACAACCATGAACTGGTCATCGCCCAACCTGACTGCCCTTGAACATTTCAATTTGACACTGGATACCACCCAAAACGCGCAGCCAAAACCGGAAATCCCGCAGAATGCGCCCAAAGAAAAAGTTGCCGAACGGACTCTCACCGCCCAACTTGTCGCGGTGATGACCCAAATTGCAAAATCCTAACATTGTGGACAACCGAGGAACGGGGTGGAAAAGCACCCCGTTTTTTTAGGCTAAATCGAACCGCACCATCACCCGGGATTGGGCGGCTTTTTCGACTTCCTCCAGTCTTGGCTGGTTTTCTGCATTGAGCGTCACCCCGAAAAATTTGGCATAGTGGGGAACCAATTCGAGGTAAATCATCAACTTTTCGGCGACCTCCGCCGGGTCTTCAATCGCTTGTCCGGTAGCGGCTACGTCTTTCCCTTTGAGATGCAAAGTCACCGGCGCACCCCCACGCAAATTCCGCCACCACATCCGTTCACGGGTACTAATTGTCCAGAGGGTCTGGCAATCGCGCACGTAATTCACCGGAATGGTATACAAAGAACTGCTCTTGCGTCCGCGATAGCACATCAACATGATCGAATGGCTCATCAGTCGATGCAAAGGAGAACGCAAGAGCGGTTTCATGAGGGTGTTAAACCACATGAGATTTCCTATATTTTATGAATGCGTCTTGTCCATGTGATTGCGATACATCGCCGGGGTGATGTTAGCGAACACATCCCACCCTTCAGCAGCAGCAGATTTTCGCTGTTCCTCGTCTAATTCTAATACCACATCCCGGTTGTCCGAGTGAAGTTCGATAATGAGAACATCGGGATTTTCAAAATCCAGTTCCTCGAAGCAGCGCCGTTCATAGCCCATCGGTTCACGAAGGAATTTACCCAGACACTGCTCACAAAATGCTAAATGTGCATCACACTTATGGCGATTGATTTTGACACGCATTGTCCAATCCTTTGCCCTCTTTAATTGAGCGTAGCACAGAAAAAAATGCGCGGGATAGTAGCATCTATCATCAAAAGCGTGGCAAAAACTCCCGTCTGTTTTATAATCACAGCCCAATGGGGTCATTTCGTTTCAGTATCGCACTGTGCATTTTGCTCGGTATCCGTGGGGTTGGCATCGCATGGATGGTACTCGCAACGTTGGAACAATATCGCGCCTTAGATGTCGCTGGCGCGTGGCCTTTGCGGGTGGTTTTGTACGGCGCGTGGGGGGTGTGGTTCTGGCGCATAGCATGGGGCTTATACCGACGGCAGCTATGGGCGGGACAGGTATTTGTGCCGAGCGTTTTGTTTTTAATGCTTTTTGAAGTGGGCTGGTTTGCCCTCTATGCCCAAGCACCTTATGACCAACGGCGTTTGCCCTTTGTGGTCGTCACTTCCGCAGGGGTTGTGGGTTTTGCTTGGTGGATGCGATGGCGGTTCAAAAGGAGAGTTTTGTGGATAGAACAGAAGAAAAACAGGTAGTTATACCGTCTGATAATAACAATAAATCCGGCATTGACTTGCTCAATGAAATGCGGGCCAAAAGCAATCTGGGCGGGGGCAAAGAACGCATTGAACGGCAGCACGCCGAAGGCAAAATGACCGCCCGTGAACGGATTGAACTGCTGCTTGACACGGGTTCCTTCCGTGAAATTGATGCTTTTGTCGTTCACCGTGAACGCAATTTTGGGATGGATGCCGATGATAAAAAATTTTTAGGCGACAGCGTAGTCACCGGATGGGGAACCATCAACGGGCGCTTAACCTATGTTTTTTCGCAAGATTTCACCGTCATCGGGGGCAGCCTCAGCGAAGTCCATTCCGAAAAAATCTGCAAAATCATGGACATGGCGATGAAAACAGGTGCGCCCGTCATTGGTCTCAATGACTCCGGCGGCGCACGGATTCAGGAAGGCGTGATTTCGCTGGGGGGCTACGCCGATATTTTCTTAAAAAATACCCTTGCCAGCGGGGTGATTCCCCAAATTAGCTTGATTATGGGGCCATGTGCGGGGGGGGCGGTTTATTCACCTGCCCTGACCGATTTTATCATCATGGTCAAAAATACCTCCTATATGTTCGTCACCGGGCCGGATGTGGTCAAAGCCGTGACTCAGGAAGATGTCACCAAAGAGGAACTAGGCGGGGCAATTACCCATACTTCGCTGTCCGGGGTGGCGCACCTCGCCGCCGAAAATGAGGAGGACGCGGTTTTTCTTGTGCAGGAACTTCTGAGTTACATCCCTCAGAACAACATGGAAGACCCCAAATTCATCCCCTCCCGCGATGACCCATTACGCACCGAAGAAGCGCTTGATACGATCATCCCCGAAAATCCCAACAAGCCCTATGACATCAAAGAAGTCATTACGCTGATTATGGATGAAGGCCGCTTTTTTGAAATTCAACCCCATTTTGCCGCGAATATCGTGGTCGGTTTTGCGCGGTTGGGCGGTCACAGTGTGGGGATCATCGCCAATCAGCCTCAGGTGCTGGCGGGTGTGCTGGATATTGATGCCAGCGAAAAAGCAGCCCGTTTCATCCGTTTTTGTGATTGTTTCAACATCCCGATTGTCACATTTGTGGATGTCCCCGGTTTCATGCCCGGTGTCAAACAGGAACACGGCGGGATTATCCGGGCAGGGGCAAAACTGCTCTATGCCTATTGTGAGGCAACCGTCCCCAAATTAACCGTCATTACCCGCAAAGCCTATGGTGGAGCCTATGATGTGATGTCCTCCAAGCACATTCGCGGAGACTTGAATCTGGCATGGCCTACTGCCGAAATCGCGGTCATGGGGCCGGACGGCGCGGTGAATATCATTTTCCGCCGTGAACTTGCCGAAGCCGAAGATGCGGTTGCCAAAAAAGCCGAACTGGTCAACGACTATCGCAAACAATTTGCCAATCCCTATATTGCGGCTGGACGCGGCTTTGTGGATGACATCATCCTCCCCCGCGAAACCCGCCCGCGTCTCATCAATGCGCTGGAAGCCTTTTTGAACAAGCGCGACGCAAACCCGATGAAAAAGCATGGAAACATCCCGCTTTAATTCGATGGAAGGCTGGTACGCGGGAACATGGACGCTGGTAGGGGTGTGTCTGGGTGGATTGGTCGGATTCCTCATCGGACAACCCCCCATTGGCACAGTCATTGGGCTGGGGGTGGGCGCAGCGCTGGATGGGTGGCTGCATCAACGGTCAGAAAAGGGAGATAAACCGTGACAAACACATCCGAAAATCGGGTCGCTGCTGAAGTTGTACAGGACAAGAAAAATATGCCTGTCACCCGCACGCGCTGGCTGACCCTCACGACACATGCCCCGATTCGCGGGGTGCAGTTTGCTAATTATCTCCGCTTCGGGCCGCGTGGTGTGCGCCGTTTTGGGCCAAACACGCAGGAAAATCACCCCACCCACCCGCATACCCTGAATTTGCAGTTGACCCTCAAACGGGCGGTGAGCGAAATTCTCTTGGAGGAAAAAAATTTCCTGCTGAAGCATCCCAAAGCCTTCGACTTGGAAGGCGCAAACATCTGGTATGGGGAAGCACAGGCAGCCCATCTACGGGTGGTGTGGGTCTGGGATTTTTATCGGCTGTTTGGCGGTTTCAAACTGGCTGTCGAAGTCCCACCGAGCGAGTCCGAAATCTGGCAAACCACCGTCGAAAAAATGCGTAATATCCGCCCCGGCGACCAGATTATTGTAGGTGTTGAGAGTCGTTCGGGGAATATCTTGCAGGTGTATCCGATTGATCACGCTGCTTTTGAACAGGAATTTTAAACCATGGCTGAACAGCAGAATATCAAGAAAATTTTAGTCGCCAACCGGGGTGAAATCGCGGTGCGGGTGATTCGTGCCTGCCGCGAATTAGGGATTCAAACCGTCGCCGTTTATTCCGACGTTGACCGTGAATCGCTCCATGTGCGGTATGCCGATGAGGTCTATCACATTGGCAACCCCACCCCCAGCGAAAGCTATCTCAAAATCGAAAAAATTATTGATGCAGCGAAAAAATCTGGTGCAGATGCCGTCCATCCCGGCTATGGCTTTTTAAGCGAACGGGCTACCTTTGCCGAAGCGGTTATGGATGCCGGATTAACATGGATTGGCCCCCATCCTTACGCGATTCGGGTGATGGGGAACAAAGAGGAAGCCCGCGAAACGGTTCGTAAAGCAGGTGTTCCCGTTGTACCGGGGACACAACCCGGCTTAACCGACGAAGAAATCATCAAAGCCATTCATCAGGAAATCGGCTTTCCCGTGCTGATTAAAGCGGCGGCGGGCGGCGGCGGCAAAGGGATGCGCGTGGTACGTCACCCCGAAGAACTCCTCAGCGCGATTGCCTCTGCCCATCGGGAAGCGCTGGCGGCTTTTGGCGATGGCTCCATTTACGCCGAACGCTTGGTGGAAGGCGCACGGCATATTGAATTTCAAATTTTGGCGGACATGCACGGCAACGCCATTCACCTTGTCGAGCGTGAATGCAGCATCCAGCGCCGCCATCAAAAATTGGTCGAAGAAGCCCCCAGCCCCATCATGGACGACGAACTTCGTGCCAAAATGGGCGATATGGCAGTCAAAGCAGCGCAGGCAGTCAACTACGTCAATGCGGGTACGATTGAATGCTTGGTAGACCGTGACCGTAATTTTTACTTCCTCGAAATGAACACGCGAATTCAGGTCGAACACCCCGTCACGGAATTGATTACGGGGGTAGACTTGGTAAAAGAACAAATTCGTATCGCACGCGGGCGACGTTTGCCCCTCACCCAAGATCAGGTGCGGATTAACGGGTGGGCAATGGAATGTCGCATTAACGCCGAAGACCCCTACAACAATTTTATGCCTTCGGTTGGCACTATCAGCACCTATATTGCGCCTTCCGGGGCGGGGGTGCGGGTGGATAGCGGTATTTACGAAGGCTTCACTGTCACCCCCTACTACGACTCGATGCTGGCAAAACTCATCTGCTGGGGCGAAACCCGCGCAACAGCATTGCTGCGGATGCGCCGTGCTTTGGAAGAATACAAAATCATGGGGCTGAAAACCAATATCCCCTTCCACCAAAATCTGATGGACAGTTTGCGTTTTCAGGCGGGCAACTTCGACACCAAATTTGTTGAAGATCGCTTTGAAATGAATGAGGATGATGGCACACTCCGCCCGGATGTTGCCGCTATCATGGCAACTTTGGTGGAACATCAGCGCCGCCAGCAGGCCGCCCAGATTGTCCAGCGTCCCGAACGCGACACCTCCAACTGGAAATGGGTCGGACGCTACGAACGGATGCACCGCTAAATCTAGTCAGGGCGAGCTTATAACTCGCCCCGGCACTTTCATTTACTGCGGCTGCACCACAAATTCCATCAAAATCTGCGGTTCGCGGCTCAAAATTTCATCGGGGTTCGCGGCTACTTCCTCCGCGCTGTAAGGTTGAATACCGTAAGTAATCACCCGCAGCGCTTGGGTTTCCGCGTCAATTTCAAATTCCGTCCAGCCATAGGTATGGGTTGCCATATAACTCCCGGTGATGAGTTCCACATTTAACCCTGAATCTTCCAAACCAATCGGACTGTACCCCAGCGTTGTCAACTGCGAATCAATTAACCCTTTGAGGATGACTTCTTTGCCTGCCGCGTCCGCCACTTCATATTCAGCAAAAGTCGCTTCGTCCACCAACCCCAATTCCACCCCGATGCCCATGACGGTTTGCCCGAAGGGTTGATAATAACCCACCGAACCCCTGGTAATTTCAAAAATGGGTAGCGCAACCGTCGGTTGGAACGGCGCTTCTTGATACCCCAGATTATTCACCAGCGTCCCATGAATATCCGCCGCAATAAACACCACATTCGTAATGCCTTCAGTTTCGATAAATTGCAGCAACGCCCGTCGTTCCGCTGCATATCCTTCGTAACGGTCAGAGGCAGCCAGCACGCCCATATTTTGCGCGGGTTCTGGCACAAGGATAAATTTCCATGTCACACCCTCCGCTTGCGCTTGGGCTAAATCGCGCTTGAGGTCTTCAAACTGCACCGTGCCGAGCATCGTGCGGCCTTCCGCATTCAGTTCATTCAAATAGCCAAGAACCGCCGCTAAATTGCCAAAATCTTCCGGTGCTTCAATCGGCAAACTGCGGAAGGAACGGGCATCTAACAAGAAAATAGCGGCATCACTGCCAAAGGTCTGGGTGCGGTACAACTGCCGTTCCCCTTCGGTCACAGGATCGCCCGTTTCACCATAGAACATATCCCGAATCGGATTGTATTCCTGAAACACCTGCATTCCGGTTTCATACAACACCGTATCATTGATAAATTCGACATTTTCATCGGCAAAACGTGCATCACTGCTCACGGCTGCCCCACCGGAAAAATCATTCGTAACTTCATGGTCATCAATCGTCACAAAAACAGAAGTCGTAGCGCGAACCTCTGCCCACACATTCACCCCATACCGTTCGCCGTAGACTTCCATATGCTTGGCGCGATATTCTTCAATCGTTTGGGCTTGTTCAATCGGTACATCCACCGACGGCACATCCGCGTAGATGGTATCGCCATGCAGCACCATAAAATCGAGGGCGCGTTCCGGCACATTTTGAATCGCCGCATAGGGTGCAATTTCCCCGCGCCAATCCCCGGTTACACCAAAGCGCAGCCCGCGCCGTGTCCCGATGTCCGCCGCCGTCCGAAATTGTCCGGTCAGGCTTGTTCCAGCAGCGTCCGTTACCCGATAAGTATACGCTGTGTCAGGAGACAGATTTTCCACCACCACTTTGACCGGAATCGTGGGGTCGGTCACGTCCGCCGTGAGCGTTTGCACCACCGATTCACCTTCCAGCACCTCAAATGTCACCATTCCAATTTCCGTACTCCGTGTCCATAAAACTGTACTCGTCTGGCTGGTATCACCGGAGGCAACCCCGTTGGGCAGGGTGCTGTCTGCCGTTTGTGCATGGAGCGAAAAAGGCAGCAAAAACAAACAAAGTAAAATCAACAATCGTCGCATGGTCATTTTCCTTTTTTGCAGAGCGGGTCGTTTCCCTATTATTCCCTGATGGTATTAAGAAGTGCCACCACACAGGTAAATTTTATTTAGCAAATCGGGTACATTTCCAATACAAGAAATGCTAAGATGAGAACGTTGTGTTAAGGTAGAAACATGCTTCCACTCATCAACACCTCGCGCCCACGTCAGCGCCCCTATCTGACCTATGCCATCATTGGGGTCAATGTCCTTGTGTTCCTCTGGCAGTTGAGTCTGGCGGACACCTATCAGGCCTATCTCGATTACGCGATTGTCCCCTATGAAATCACCCACGCTTTTTTCCGCGTGGAAACCGCCCTCGACATCTTCCGCAGCATTTTTATGCACGGGGGATGGGTACACCTGATTTCCAATATGCTCTATTTATGGATATTCGGGGAATTGGTCGAAGAATGGATGGGAATGCCCCGCTACGCCGCTTTTTATCTTTTCTGCGGAGTCATGGCGGCGTTCGCCCAGATTTTGATGAGTCCCAATTCGCTTGTCCCGATGGTAGGCGCAAGCGGCGCGATTGCCGGAATCATGGGCGGGTATGTGGTCTTGTTCCCACAAACCGCTATCCGCAGTGTCACGTTGGGTACCTTGTTCACAGGCAAACTCGCTGATGTCCCGGCGGTGGGGATCGTTCTCATCTGGTTTTTGCTGCAAGTTCTGGGTGGCACACAAACAACCAGTGGCGAAGGCGGAGTCGCCTTTTTTGCCCATATCGGCGGATTTTTGGTCGGGATGGGGTTGGTACGTTTCTATGTCCGTCGTACCTATGGCAAAAGTTACCGTTTTTCCGCGCCAGTTCTCCAGCGCATCCCCCCCCAAACCACCCTTTATCGACAATCACCGCGTAAAATCATTCCGATGCAGGAATATCGCCCGCAGAACAGCCCAAATCGTAACGCGGCAGGCACGGTTTTCGATTGGGAAAGCAGCGATACCACCTCCGGTGAAGCCTTACAACGGGTTGAATCTACCCTGCAAACCCTCAAAGAACAGGCCAACACCAAGAATATCACCGAACTCCCTCCTGCCCTCCCCACCGAAAAACCAGCATTGGATTTAACCCATCTGCCTTTGCCCGCCCGCAAACGCGAAGCCATCCGCTACCTCAACTTGCGGCGCGGCAGCACTGTAACCCTCCATACCGATAACAAAATGGTACACACGGGCAAAATCAGCCGCTTAACTGGCACACAGGTGGTTCTGGAAGATGATGAGAAAAACACACGCTGGATTCTCTTCACAGAAATTCTCAAAATCTTTTAAACTGTGGCATACTACGTTTATAAAGTGGTTGGGAGACCGCTTTGACCTAACCACACAGCGCTAAAGGCATTTTGAAAATGGCAACGTTTGGCAACTACACCTTACTTGAACCCATCGGACGCGGCGATATGGGGACGACCTACCGCGCCCAATCCCCTGACAATGAACTCGTCGCCCTGAAAATTTTAGACCGTGTAACCATTAAAAATATCGGGCAGCTAGGTTCAGCGGTGGATTTAGCTCGCTTTGCCGCTACCCTGACTCACCCCCGTTTGCACCCAACGATTGAAGTCATTGAACTGGAGGAAGAGGAGGGTGGACAGGTAGGCATTGTCTCCCCGCTTGCCCCCGCCGGGTCACTCGGTAATATTTTTGCACGGGGGGCAAAAATTCCCGGCAAACAAGCCTTCAAAATGTTAGGCCAGCTTGCCAGCGCCTTGCAGCATTTGCACGACCAAGAAGTTGCCCATGGCAGCATCAAGCCCACCAATGTCCTGCTCAATCCCGAAGGCGATGCGTCCTTAACCGATTTGAGCATGGCACATTTACGCGAATTGGGGTTGATTCCCGCCGAAGGGCCAACCAAACAGCATCAATTCTTCCTCCCGCCCGAACGTGAATATCACGCCGCGCCGGAAGTCGTCGGGGATGTTTTTTCGCTGGGGGTGCTGGCAGCCATGATGCTCACGGGCAAACTGCCTTTCGATGAACCCCAACCCGAAGCACGCGGGCCGATTCGCTTGGAAGGGCTACCTGCCCCACTTGCCACGGTATTACGGCGCGAATTGAATCCGCAGTTACGCTTCCGCTATCCCGATTTGGGGTCGTTCATGACCGCCCTCAAAGATGCGACACAGGGCAAAGTTGACCCCGAAACCGAGCGTTTGTTTGGCGTGCGGGAAAATCCCCCCCAGTAATCTTTTTTGACAAGGTGGCTTCTGCCCCTTGTCAATTTTTTTCACCCCAAAAGGTAAAAAATCTCTCTCAGCCTTCGTCAAAAAAGAGACACTCTTGTTAAAGTTTCCACTAGGAACAAGACAAAGGAATGGAATTTATGCCGAAAGCAATTTGGAATGGGGTGGTGCTGGCGGAGAGTGACCACACCGAACGGGTCGAAGGCAATCATTATTTCCCCCCCGAAACCGTCAAGTGGGACTATTTTCAAGAATCCAGCCATCACTCCGTTTGCCCATGGAAGGGAACAGCCAGTTACTATAACGTGGTGGTGAATGGCGAAACTAACAAAGAGGCCGCATGGTACTATCCCATGCCCAAAGATGCCGCCAGCAACATTAAAAATCATGTGGCGTTCTGGCGCGGGGTCAAGGTCGAAAGTTAGCTAAAATTTCCAGCGTCCGGCCCCTTTCCAGCGTTTGGAAAGGGGAAACGGCGCAGGAGATTCGTTTTCCCGATGCCGATACACCCGCCAACCGCCTGCCGCGAGAAATGCCAACCCTGAAATTGCCAGTCCTACACCCCGCCAGCGCATATCCACCAACGGCGACCACGCGGGTTGCCAATCTTCACCGTTGCTGGTGGTAATCGGTTCAATCTGGCTACCATCCGGTTTCATGCGGTAAATATCCGAACTGGCGCTTTCAAATCGGTAACGCACAAACCCGATCCACGCCCCGTCCGGCGACCAGCGATACACTGACTGCGGTAAATAGCCCCCCAACCGCACCAGTTGGGTTAAGGTGTCTGTCGCAAGGTCATAGCGAAACACCAGCGTAGACCAATCACAATCGCCCTCATCGGGGCATTCTTTTTGGATAAAACCGGACTCAAAAATCACTGATTTTCCGTCCACCGACCACAACGGATTACGGTCTTGCCCTTCTGTGTCTACCAAGGGGCGATGTTCTGACCCATCCGCCCGCATGAGATAAAGCTGCTGCTGCCCGTTACGATATTTTAAATTTTCGTCTGTGCCAGCGAATCCCACATACACAATCCATTGACCGTCCGGCGACCATGCGGCTTGCGTCTGACTGCCGGAGTCGGTGGTTAAGGCGGTTAAATCACGACCATTCGCTCGCACACGATATAAATTTTTCGTTTCGCCCTGTGCATTCACAAACAAAATCCACTGACCGTCCGGCGACCAAAGCGGATCCAGTTTGTCTCCCCCGCCCTGTGTGAGACGTTCGATATTTCCGCTTGCCACCTGTACCCGATAAAGCTCCTGCGCTCCGTTGCGACGGGAAAGAAACAAAATCCATGTGCCATCCGGCGACCAGCGCGGCGAAAAATCATCCCCGGCGGTATAGGTCAGGCGTTTGGCCGCGTTGCCCGAAGCAGACACCAGATAAATTTCGCGGTCAGCATCACGGGTAGAAGTGAAGGCAATCCAGCGTCCGTCCGGCGACCATTCCGGCGATAAATCGCTGTAGGGCGAATCGGCGATGACTTCCTGCTGACTGCCATCGGGATTCATACGGTAAATATCGAGCCGATTATCGCGGCTGGAGGTGAAAGCAATAAAGTAGGCGGTGCTGGTTTTACCTTGACGAACAAGCGTCAAAAATAGACTGAGCAAAAGCAGCCCCACCCCGAAGGCGATGAGAGTCCCCCGCACCATGTGCTAGCGGCCTACATACAGCGCCAATGTGTCCTTTAATCCCTGCTCCGAAAAACTCCCGACCACCACATCCAGCACCACGCCATCCCGCCCGATGATATAAGTGGTAGGATAGCCGCGCAGCTCGTACAGTTGGGCCACCTGTTCATTCGAATCGAGTAAAACGGGGAATGTTAAGGCATATTCATTGACAAATCCGCCCGCTTCGACTTCCGTTTCGCCAATATTCACCGCCAGAATTTCAAACTGCCCTGCGTAGGAGTCGTAGTAGGTTTGCATATCTGGCGCTTCCCGATGGCACGGGCCACACCACGAAGCCCACATATTCATCAATACCACTTTTCCGCGATAATCGGACAGGGTGGCTTCTCCTCCATCCAGAAGCGGCAGGCTAAATTCTGGCGCAACCATGCCCGGCGCGAGTCCGATTTGTGTGCTATCCAAGAAATTTTCAGACGCGATATAGGTCATGCTGTCAAAAATGCGGTCTACGGCAGATTGGAGTTGGGCGCGTTTATCCGCCGCATACTGCGCCTGCACAAAATACACCACATCGGGCATTTCCAGCAGCGCCGTTTGTGTCAATACACTGCCGGATGTGCCTTTGACCAGCCAATTGCTGTCCAAACGTTTTACGCCCTGCCAATCGGACACAATCAACGGGGTATCTTTCCGCAGGCCATCATTTTCCGCGACCAACCGTCCGGCGATACGCGGCAAGTCGGCAGCACCATTGACCATTTCATCGCCACGCAACCCCGATTTGACCATGCGATGCACCACAAAAACAATTTCATCGTTTTCGGCTGGTTTAAAGGAGTAGGAAACACCTTCGTAGCCCTTCCCCCCTGTCGCAAAGGTCAGGGTGTTGTCCGTTTCATTCCAAAACAGCCAATTGGCAGGCACACTAAAACTCAGGCGTTCATCACGGGTACTTAAGGTGCGGGTTTCTTCTGAACCCAACGCATCTTCTAAATTGACCGGAAACGTTTGCACCGAATTGACCACTTGCTGCACCAATTCAAAATCATCTTTGCGGGTGGAATAGACAATGCCGCGATAGGTCAGATCGCCTGTATCGAGCAGCAGTTCCCAGATGAAAAAGTTGGGGTCGTCATAGAGATAGGTGGCAGCAGGGAAATTTGCCAGCGTTTCGACGGTAATATCTGCTTCCTGATAGACCGTTACATCGGTCATCATTTTCAGTGGGTCGCCCAACACCTCCGGCTCATACACACTGTAGGGATAAGCGCTCAGGAAAAACACTGTGCCATCAAAGCCTTCCAGCGCGAGATATTGGTCAATCACATCATGCGATGTGCCAAACACCAGCGTTTCACTGTCCAGACCTTCGATTTCTTCCTCATCGGGCATTTCGCGGGAGACCCACAATTCGGGAATTTGGATGCTCAAACGGCCTGACACAGTAAAAATCGTGGTGGTTGTTTGAGCATGGGAGGGGGAAACAGCAGGCAAAAATCCAATCGCAAAAAATACTACCAGCAAAAAACGGCGCAGCATCATCTCTTCAATCCTCTTGTCAATGCACCTTCCCCGTTTCATCGCCATAGGATTCAACCCCTCTCCCGCATAACAGGAGAGGAGTATGGCGTGGGGAACGAAGGTATTTTTAAGATTGTACCCTAATTCCGTGCCAAGCCCTGCTGAATGAATGATTCGATTTGTTCCGGCGTGATTGGCCCCAACTGCACCGCGTAAATAATCCCGTTTTTATCCACAAAAATGCTGGTCGGATAATTGAACACGGCATATTTTTCTTGGATGAAGCCAACGCCATCCAGTGCCACCGGAAATTGAAGTCCTAATTCTGCCAGATAGGGGGTTATCACATCAGGGGTTTCGCGGTTGTTGACCGCCAGAATGGTAAAGCCTTCATTTTTATATTGGTCATAATACTGCTGCATGGTCGGCATTTCTTCCCGACACGGCGGACACCATGTCGCCCAAAAATTGAGCATGACCACCTGCCCGTTTAAATCGGACAAATTCAGTGTCGTGCCGTCTAACATGGTCGCGCTGAACTGCGGCGCACGGAATCCTTCGCGCAGACCTTCGGGGGGCAAGGCCGCAATTTCCGGGGTAAGCGGGGTAATTGCCACACTCGCCAGCACCTCCTCCACCAGCGCGGAAAAATCCGACTCAGCGGGATACAGCCCGAAAACCACGTAAATTGTATGCACCGCATCAATCGCCACAGCCCGCCCCGCATTTTCACCAAGCGTAAAATTGACCTGCACGGCGGGAAAACCAGCCATTTCGACAGGGATAAATTCATCGGCAGGATAGGCTTCTAATTCGGAAAGGGTTAAATCCAACACCGTTTGAACATCGCTTGGTGTAACTACCTTGTCTGGTTCAAAAAATTCGGCGTAGGAACGCGGCACCACCGTAAAAACGGGCGCTTCCACCGGGCCTAAGGTGGTCAATCCAAACGTTAAATCTTGAATCGGGCTGGCTTGGGGGGAGGTATACATCACATCTTCGCGCACCCCGAAATACCACCCCCTGCCACTTTGCAGGGTCAAACGGGTGTCGGTAGTTGCCAAAGGGAGAGTCAGTGAATCGAGAATGGGTTCAACCGACGTAATTTGCAAACTTTCAATCATCGCATTAATCGCGGCGGCATCGGATTCATCCATCGCATAGGATGAAATCGCCAGCATCGAAGCACCCATCCCCACCAGTGTAAAAGCGGGTCGACCAACCAGTGCATAGCGGGCAGCCGGAAAACCCGCCACGTCAAACTGTTCTACATTGTCCAAAACATTCCCAAAAACATAGGGAACAATCTCCGCGCTAAAATCCTGTGGATTGGGATTGAGGGGGTAAATTTCCAGCGTGGGAAAAGTTGCCAGCACCACATGACTTCCGCCAATGTTGGGGCCAAGGTTCACTTTATCCAGCGTGGCTTGATTTTCAGCCAGCGTCACAGCTTCACTGGCAAATAAACGCTGCACATCTGTCAAAACAGCGCTGCTGCCCACCCACCCATCAGGATAAGTAACCGTCAGCCGTCCCGAAATCGAGGTGATGGTTTGCGCTTCTTGAGCTGTAACGGGGAGATGAGAAACAAAAATAACCAACAGAAAACCGAGCAGCCAGAGTCGTTTCATAGAAAGTCCTTTTTTGGGGATGGTATCTTCATTACCCTACCCTAAAAAAGCGTAGAAAAACATAGGCGAACGCTCGGTGATAGAAATACGGTATACCGAAGAAATTGGTTAATCAGATGGAATAATCCGATGCTGCATGGCGTAGCGCACCAAATCAGTTTGGGAATGCAGCCCTAATTTCCGCATAAAATTCGCCCGGTGGGTTTCAACAGTACGTGGACTAATCACGAGAATATCAGCAATGTCCGGGTTTTTGCGTCCCTGGGCTGCCAACCGAAAAATTTCTCGCTCACGTTCGGTGAGGGTGTGAATGGCACTTAAGGAATTGTCCTCCGCACGCTGGACATTCACATAAAATTCCAGAACCCGTTCGGAAAGTACTTGGCTGAGGTAACGCTTGCCGGAGGCGGCTTCAAACACGGCTTGCACAAGTTCCTCTGCACCAGCTTCTTTGAAAATATAGCCATCTGCCCCTTTGCGGAGTGCCTCAAGCACGTAGGCTTCATCGGAATAATGAGAGAAAAGCAAAATATGGGTTTCGGGCGAAAGGTGGGTAACGTTTTCAATGGTGTCCAGCCCAAAATTGTGGTCAAGAATCAAAACAACGGGCTTATGCTGCTCAACCAATTCTAAGGTTTGGCGTACCCCATTCGCCTCTCCTTTGATGCACAAACGTTCATTTCCCTTGAAAGCACTTTTGATACCTTCGCGCAGCAGCTCCTGCTGTTCTGCAATCACCACACTAATTTCAGTATCCTTACCACCGCGTCCATTATCGCTGGGGATCATCGCAAACGAGAATTTGGGTTCTTTGGGCTGGGTTTCTCTCATCACGGGAAGTTGGGCAATAATTTGTGTTCCCTGTCCGGGTGCAGACACCACCGTTAAACTGCCGTCCAGCGCCACTACCCGTTCACGCATCCCGACAAGACCGCTTCCTATCCCTGCCAGAGACGCTAAATCGAAGCCTTCGCCTGTGTCCTCGATTGTCACATACAGCAGGTTGTTATCCAGCCAAATCCGTACACTGACCTGATTAACGCTGGTATGGCGGGCGGTGTTGGCGAGCGCTTCCTGCACAATCCGATAGACTGTCGTTTCCATGTCGGCATGAAAGCGGCGATCAATGTCCATATGATGAAAATTTACCCGCACATTGGTTTGCCCGGTGTAGCGCTTAAAGAGTTGTAGCAACGTGGGCAGCAAGCCTAAATCATCCAGCGCCAGAGGGCGCAATTCAACGGACATTTCGCCCACCCGTTGAATAATTTCATTCACCAGCGCTTGGGCTTCCATCAATTTATATTTGGACTCTTCCTGCGGCAGGCGGCGCAGCATCCCCAGCAGAAATTTCACACTATTGAGCGCCTGCCCGACTTCATCATGTAATTCAGCCGCGATACGGCGACGTTCAAATTCTTGAGCTTTGACAAGTTGGCTGGCCTGCATTCGCAAACGCTGGTTTTCAAGATGGGTCTGTTTCTCAAGGCGGACAGAAATAGAATTTAACAATTCATGGGCAGTAAACGGCTTGGAAATGAAATCATCTGCGCCAAGTTCCATCCCTTTGCGAACATCGCTGCGGGCAGACAGGGCAGTCAGAAAAATAAAGGGGATCAGGGCCGTGGTTGAATCGCGGCGGAGTTCTTCTAAAACTTCGTACCCATCCATTTCGGGCATCATGATGTCGCAGATGATCAGGTCGGGCAGCATTTCGCGGGCTTTTTGCACCCCAGCCACCCCATCAGCCACCCCAACAGCCTCGAAGTCCTCAATCAGCAGCGTTTCAACAATTTCCTCACGCATGGCTGCGGAGTCTTCAATCACCAGTATTTTTTTCATGCAAACCCCACCTCAAGTAAGCGTCATTTCTAATGCTTAATATAGCATAGGGTAAAGCTGAAATGGGCAAAAGTTTAGCGAAGGGTAGTTTTTTCAAACCCTTCGCTAAACGGCTCCGCCATGCAAACACTGCTGAATATCGTTCATAAACCGTGCAATATCAAAGGGCTTGGTAATAAAGCCGGCAAAGCCCATTGTTTTGGCGCGGGAACGTTCGTTTTCCATGACATGGGCGGTCAAGGCAATGACAGGAATTTGGGAGGTCTGCGGGTTTGCGCGGACTTCCTCAAACATTGTCCACCCATCCATAAAGGGCATCGATAAATCCAACAAAATAAAGGTTGGGTTGACGGTTTTGAGCTTGTCTATGGCTTCAATGCCATTGGAAGCAACATGGACATCCGCCCCATAAAAATCGAGTACCGTTTTAGCAACCCCAATATTGTCTGGTTCATCGTCTACCAACAAGACTGTCCAATCATGGGCAATTTTTTTCATGAAATTTTCCTTTACATACACGCCATACGCAGCGTTTCGGCTAATTTGTGTGTTGGACTACTTTTGAGCAAATAATCAAACGCCCCGGCACGGATAACTTCACGTAGACTGGTCACATCATCACTACTGGTCAACACGACCACTTTGGTATTCGGGCATTTCTCCCGAATCAGACGGGTAGCGGTAATCCCGTTCATCACAGGCATATTGATGTCCATTAAAACGACATCTGGATGAAGTTCTGAAGCCAACGCAACGGCGGATTCACCATCATTGGCTTCAGCAATCACTTCAAAGTCATCCAACGTTTGAAAGAAAATTGCTAATCCGCGCCGCACCATCTCATGATCATCGACCAACATCAACTGAATACTTTTTCGCTCTGCCATTTTGCTATCATCCCATTTGCAGATACATTAAAGGTAACGTCATTTCAAGGCGCTAACATCTGGCAAGTGGGGGGAGTTTAGAAAAGAAAAGTGGCTAGTTTTTTACCTAGCCACCTGACTAGCCGCCCGGCGAATCATGAGTGCAAGTTCATCAATGGCAGTATCTTTTGCCATATAATTGTATGCACCTACTTCCAGCGCGGCCTGTTTCCGTTGCAAGTCATCATACCCGGTGAGGGCAATGGCTTGGATATGGGGATAGGCATGACGGATTCGTTGGATGGTCTCAATGCCATCCATTCCGGGCATCACCAAATCCACCAGCACAACATGGGGTTGCAGCAGTTCGCAGAGATGAAGACCCTCTTCTCCGCTCGCGGCTTCGCCCACTAAACGAATATCAGCAAAGAGCATCAGCGCGATGGCAATGCCTTTGCGACCCAAATCGTAATCATCAATGATAACAAGGCGGATGATACGGTTTATAAGTTCCATGTTCTCAGTATAGAAGAGAGCAGCGGGTCTCTTTTAAAAAACTAGCCGAAAACTCGCCATGTGGCCTAGTCACCTGACTAGGTTATTTTGCACCGCAATCACGGTTGCTTCCGTGCGCGAAGTTGCACCTAGTTTTGAAAGAATGGTACTCACATGAAACTTAACGGTTGAACGGCTAATCACTAAGCGTTCGGCAATTTCAGGATTGGTCAAGCCTTTAACCATCAAAGCGAGGACTTCGAGTTCGCGGTCAGTCAGGTGATATTCAACTTTTGCCTCGCCCTTGGCTACATTAATCAGGGCTTGGGTGGCTTCCGGGGCAAGGGTGGGGGTGCCTTTGGCGGCGGCTCGAATCCCTTCCGCCAATTTATCGGCAGAAACATCTTTTAAGAGATACCCAATCGCCCCGGATTTCAACGCTTCTTGAACAGTATGATCTTCTTTGATACTTGTCAAAATGATAACCTGTGTCTGGGGCTGGTGTTGGCGGATAAACTTGGTTGCTTCCACCCCGTTCATGCCGGGCATCATCACATCCATCAAAACAACATCCGGTTGAATCTGTTGACAAAGTTCGATGGCTTCTTCCCCAGAGGCCGCCTCGCCTACAAGGTTTAAATCTTCGTAGGCCATGAGCAGCACGGAC
Source organism: uncultured Anaerolineae bacterium (assembly GCA_964639245.1). Taxonomy (GTDB): domain Bacteria; phylum Chloroflexota; class Anaerolineae; order Aggregatilineales; family J027; genus SB15. Next base: position 332,509 of record CAZXCU010000001.1, on the reverse strand, counting down.
AAGCCGCGCCTCACCACATGATGGTCGTCTACAATCACCACTCGAATTGTCTCATTCACGTTCATTTTCCTTTGACCAGATCAACCGTAGGGTTGTACCTTCTCCTATTGTACTCTCAACCTCTAATTTTGCATGGATGCTGGCAGCGCGTTCGTGCATGATGCTCACCCCCAAACGTTCTGCTGGAATCATAGCTCTGTCAAAACCCCGCCCATTGTCTTGAATCTGGAGAAACACTTCTGCTTCATCCAACCGCACTGTTACCCAGACTTCCCGCGCCCGTGCATGTTTGGTGATGTTGTTGAGCGATTCTTGCGCGATACGATAAAAGGCAATTTGAACTTCGGGAGGTAAAGTCTGTTTCCCCTGGGCAACAAAATTGATTCTGACACCTGTACGGCTGGTCATCGCATCGGCTAATTGTTTCACCAGATCGGGCAACTGCGCCTCAATCAGAGCGGTGGGACGGAGTTCAACCAGCAGTGTTCGCATCTCAGCCAATGCCCCGCGTACCATTAAATGCAGTTCCTGCAAAATGGACTCAATATCGCCCGCCCCTTGTTTCCAGAGACGCGGCAGAGTTTCCGAAATCACGCTGGCAGAAAAAAGCGTCTGGCTGACCGCATCGTGCAAATCACGGGCAAGGCGGTGGCGTTCTTCAGCAATCGCGTTTTGCCGCGCTTGGTCATACACCCGCGCATTTTTGATGGCAATGGCTGCGTGGTGGGTAAACGCCTGCAACCGCCGCGCATGTTCTGCCGTAAAAAAATCGATATGGGTGCTATCCAAGTTGATAAACCCAATCACATCCTCATCCAGAATAATCGGCGCTCCTAAATAAGCATGGAAAGCGCTCATGTTCTCCCAAGATACCCAGCGCGGATCAACAACAATATCAGGAACAATTAAAGGGGTTTTGTAAGTGGTCATGTGATTGAGTGACCATGTATGCTCGACAGACAAACTTTTCGCTGGAATCTCTTCTAGCCCAAAAACCTCATAGCCATGCGAATGAGCGACCTGTGTCCACCCATTCTCGATGAGCATGATATTGGCGCAGTCATGCGGCACAACCCGCCCAACATAAGCCAGAATGTATTCCAGCACTTCATCAAATTCGAGCGTGCTGTTGAGGATGATCGCCGTGTCGAGCAGGGCTGCCGAGAGTCGGCGCTGCTCTTTTTCCGCTTCCTCAACCCGTTTACGCTCCGTTATATCAATCACTTGACCAATCACACTTGTGGGTTGGTTTTGCGTATCATATAAAACTGTGCCACGCATAATCGCGCTGACAATCTGTCCATCTTTTTTCACATAGCGTTTTTCTAATCCATAATTGAGACTCTTAGCAGCAATCGTCGCATGAAGCATGTCTGCGTCGGCTTTCGCATCTTCCGGGTAAGTAATTGTTCCAATCGAAAGCGACAGAAGTTCATTTTCGGTATACCCGAGCGTATAACACAGCGCTGCATTTACCTGGATAAATTTCCCAGCCATAGAAATCGTTGCCATGCCAATGGGTGCGTTATCAAAAAGTAACCGAAATTGGTGTTCACTTTGCCGCAAAGTTTCTTGGGTGCGCTTTTGCGAAATCAAATTGGCTAAGGTCGTGGCATACAGACTCAATAATTCAACTTGGTATTCTGACATGGGCGACCCCTGAAGCAGATTATCCGTAGAAATCCACCCCACCACCTCCCCGGCGTTGACCAAAAGCGCAATAGCCTTCCACCCTACCCCCACCAGATGTTCATAATCATAAAGGGGAATATCATTCCAAAAGCGCACCCGTTCGCGGGCTTGCATAATCTGCCATACCGGGTCGTCGGGGGTAATGGTTTTTTGCCATGCCCGTTCATCCCGGATTGCACCCGCTATATCCGTGCCAAATGTCCCCTGCATCTGCTCGCCGTGAATTGAAATGATGCCCAGACGGTCAAAGCCCAACACCGAACGCCCAAGTTCAATGGCACGACGGTGCAATTCATCTAAAGTTTCAACATTAGAAAGCTCGGTATTCACCGCATGAAGCACCCGCAGCCCGTCGTAAAAACGGCTTGTTTCCATTTCGGCTCGTCTGCGTTCGGTAATATCTTGAGCCGTTCCCAGCAATTTACGCACTTGACCGGTCTCATCCAATTCAACCTGCCCATGCCCTTCGATAAACCGTACCTCGCCAGTCGCAAACAAAACCCGGTGATACACGGTGTACGAAGCCCCCGTTTGATATGCGTCTTGCAAGATTTTTTGCAGCATCTCACGATCATCGGGATGAATTAATTGAAGATATTCCTCATAGCTAGCATGAAAGGTCTGCGGTGTGACCCCGAACATTTCATACATGGTTTCTGACCAATCAATCTTATTTTCACGCGCATCCCATTCCCAATTACCGATTTTGGCGATGCGTTGGGCTTCGGCAAGCCGCGCTTCACTTTTTCGCAGCGCCGCTTCAGATTGTTTTCGTTCGGTAATATCTTGCATTGTCCCCAAGAGTTTATAAATCTTGCCTTGTTCATCTTTTTCGCCTCGCCCCTGCGCCTCAAAATAGCGTAATGTCCCATTAACGAACATACTAAAGGCAAAATGATAGGGAGTCCCTGCATTGAGCGTGTCATTCAGAACGCGGCGTACCACCGGAATATCTGATGACTGAATCATCGGCAACATAATTTCAAGGGTTTCGTTAAAGGTGGTCGGTTGCGCCTGTAGAATGTCCGCCATGGCCTCTGACCAATACATCTTGTCTTCAACCATATTCCATTCCCAGTTACCGATTTTGGCGATGCGTTGGGCTTCGGCAAGCCGCGCTTCACTTGCCCGTAACTTTTCTTCGGCAACTTTACGTGCAGTAATATCCTGTGCGACCCCGTAAAATCGCACCACCCGTTGTTTGCGTTCATCCCAGATAGGCCGCCGATAAATATGCAGCCAACGGACTTCTCCGCTTTTGGTTACAATGCGATACTCTCCGTCCGTAATATTTCCTGCCAATGTGCGCTCAACATCTTGACGAACAAGCTGTTCATCTTCAGGATGATAGAGACGGTAGCCGTTGCCTAATTCCTCAGAGGTATAATTTGTGACTCGCACAATGGAGTCGGTTGTCCAATCAAAATGCAAGTCGCCCTGTTCATCTATTTCATAGGAATAGGCATAATCTGAGATGAGTTCGGAAATAATCTGGTAGCGTTTGTTACTTTTCCGCAGCGCTTCTTCCGCCCGTTTCCGTTCGGTCACATCTTGCAAAATACCAACGGCTTTACAAAACTCACCCGCAGCATCTTTTTCGCCCCGCCCGTTGGCTTCAAAATAGTGTTCCTGTCCCTGAAACATCATCCGATATGAAACTGTATAGGAGGCATCAGCACGCTGGAGATTCCAATAAAATTGTTGCACTTGAGCAGTATCGTCGGGATGGATGAGTTGAAGAGCAGTTACCAAAGTTGCTTCTATATGGGTCGGTTCAAACGCCATCATTTCGCGCATTACATCGGATAAATGAATGCGATTTTCTTTGACATCCCATTCCCAACTGCCCATTTTGGCGATGCGCTGGGCTTCGGCAAGCCGTGCTTCGCTTTTGCGGAGTTTTTCTTCTGCCCGTCTCTGGTCGGTCACATCTTGCAAAATGCCAACGGCTTTATAAAACTCACCCGTAGCATCTTTTTCACCCCGCCCCCTGATTTCAAAATGGTGTTCCTCCCCGTCAAGCATGATGCGGTAAGAGGTTGTGTAGGAGGCATCGGCACGCTGGAGATTCAGATAAAATTGCTGTACTTGCGGGATATCATCAGGATGTAAAAGTTGAATATCTGTTGACAGAATTGTGTCTATTGCGCTTGGGTCAATGATAAGCAGTTCCGTCATGGTGTCCGATAAATAAAAAGTATGATCCTTTTTATTCCATTCCCAACTGCCCATTTTGGCAATCCGCTGAGATTCAGTCAGCCGTGCTTCACTTTTGCGGAGTTTTTCTTCTGCCAATTTACGCTCGGTAATATCTTGGGCGACCCCGTAAACCCGCACCACGCGCTGCTCAACCTCATCCCAGACAGGCAACCGATTCAACTTGAGCCAGCGCAATTCCCCCGCTTTAGTGATAATTCGATATTCTGTTTGCGTCGGTTGCCCGGCAATTACCGTTGCTAAATCGGCCTTTACCACAGAGCGGTCATCCGGGTGATAGAGGTGGTCGCTGGACTGGATTTCCTCAATGGTATAGCCCGTGACTTTGGTAAAAGAATCTGTCGCCCAATCATGTTCTAAACGACCATCAGGCAAAATGCAGTAAGAAAAAGCGTAATCCGAAATCATCTCGGAGACAATGCGGTAGCGGGTTTCGCTTTCCCGCAGGGCGTTTTCCGTTTTTTTAGCGAGCGTAATATCTTCTAAGACACCGAGTGTCCCAATGATATTGCCATCATTATCTTGCAGGGGGGTTGCGTTCACACGGCAGCAAAAAATGCTCCCGTCTTTGCGGGTCACTTGCACTTCATAGGTTTCGGCCTGGTTTTGCATCCGTTGCAAGTTACGCGCTTGCATGTCTGCCCAGTCTTGAGGGACAAGCAGCATCTGAGAGGCTTTTTTCCCCAACAATTCCCGAACACTGTACCCGGTCAAGTCCACCATGCGCGGATTCGCATACAGAATATAATCATCCCCATCGGTAATAAGCAGCCCTTCCCCAATACTTTTTACGATGGCCTTAAACCAATTTTTAGATATAAATGTATCGGTTAAAAACCGACGGGGACTGAGGCGATAGAGTTGGGCAATATAAATCGGTAGCAATTCCACATAATCTTGCTGCACGTCGAGCATCAAAATCTGACGTGCGCCACGTCGAAGTGCTGACGCAGCCAATTTCGCATTACCCTGCGGGACAAGCGCGAGAATAGGGGGCAAATCCCGTTGAATCGCTTCTAAGGCCGTTTCATCTTCTATGTCGATTGCCATCACATCATAATTAAGAATATCAGCAGGAATAGTTTGTGCTGTTTCCACAACATACCCGCTTGATGCAAGCGCTTCACGAAATACTTTCACTATTACAGGATTAGAAGTAAAATAAAAAATACGCCCACTCATTCCAGACCTCCCATCTCAGCACAACTCTTATCTTAAGGGCTTGCGCTCCAAAAAGAAACGATATACTCTTTTCAATCAATATGTCTTGGGTATAAGTAAGAGTTTTTATAATTTTTATTAATTTAATCATGATGACAAATTCATATGAGCGATTAATAACATTTATGGGGGAAATATGGTACTACGATTGACACTGGGTATGTTGATATTATTCATGACATTGCCGGGGCAACTCACCGCCCAAACCGACCTTGCAGCATCCTTAGAAGTGTTAAGCGCTGGGGTCGAAATCAAACGGGTTAATACCGAGACATGGGTGCGGATTAATTCCGAAAGTCTGGTCGGAGTAGGGGATAGCATTCGCACCGATGCCACCGGCGAAGCCCGTATCACCTTTTTTGAAGATGGTACAAGTACCGAACTCACCCCCAATACCGAAATGCGGATTGTTGAGTTTAACGGCGATGGTCAAAAATCCACTATTTCGCTTGAGGTATTGGCAGGCATTACTAAACAACAGGTCACTGAACTCATTGATTCTGGTTCATCCTATGACATCCTCACACCTACCATGTCCATGACGGTACGCGGGACAGATTTTTCGGTGCGTGTGGAAGACAGCGGCAGGTCAGCGCTGCTCACGGCTGAAGGACTGGTGGCTACCAGCGCGGCAGAGGAAACATCGGATGTTCCGCCCGGTTTCGGGATTCGCAGCGAACCCAACGGCCTGAGCGATGTTGTTGAAGCAACCTCTTTTGAAGAATTGGACTCCGCTTTGGACGGTTGCCCTGCCAGCGTTGAAACATCGGCAGATGTACGCCTGAATGTACGATTGGGGCCGGGCAGCGATTTTGCCCGTGTGGGTTCAATTGACCCGCAAAATATCGCGCAAATCTTAGGGGTTACGGCGAATGAACAATGGTATCGGATTCCATTTTTTGGTGGTTTCGGTTGGATTTCTGCTGTTGCCATGAATATCACCATTAGCGATGCTTGCCCCGGCATTCGCATTTATCAGGATAGCCCCACCGAAGATGCCTCGCTTTTCAATGCCCTTGACCTGAGTGAAGGCACTGCCATTGTGGAGGTCGAAGGCACCAGTCTGCGCGAACGTCCCGGCACAGAATTTCCAGCAATTGAAATTTTAGAACAAGGGACGGTTGTTGAAGTGATTGGGATTGACCCCACCAACGATTGGGTAGAGGTACGCACATTGGATGGGGAAGTGGGTTGGGTCGCCCTGACCTTGATTCAACTCTATGCTGACCCTGCGACCCTTGATGTCATTGAGGCTGAAGCAACCGAACAACCGTGACCCGTCTAAGCGCTTCAATTTCCCGCCGCCGCCGGCTCTGGCTTAGTCTGCGAACGGGGTTTTTTGTGATGCTCGCTATTTTGCTGCTGTGGCAAACAGATTTTTTTGTCTCTCTACGCCTCGGCAGCACCAATCTCTACCATGTATCGAAAGCAACCACTGGCAATGTCGTTATTGTAGCAATGGACGATGCCAGCCTACAAAGCTATGGGCGCACTCCGGCGGAATGGTCACGGCTGCTCCATGCCCAGTTGGTAGAAGTTCTGAGTCAAGCCAATGCACGGGTGATTGCATTTGATATCCTGTTTGCCGAACCCCATGCCGATGACACCACTTTTGCTGATGCTGTTGTTGCTGCCCGTACCAGCCGCGCAGCAACCCGTACCATTGTACCCGTCGCCAGTTTGAACACCCCCCAGTTTATTAAAACCAATGAAACGCTTCGCAATGTGGCAGAATATCAGGGCTATGTCAGCAATTTTCCTGACCAAGACGGGGTAGTGCGCTGGCTGCTTATGCAAGCCCAAGCTGAAGAAGAAACCTATTTTTCTCTGAGCATTGCGGCCTATTTTGCTTATTTACGGATTCCCCCAACGGCGGTTTCTCAATTGGTCAAGATTGAAAATGACCAGCTGCACCTCACCCCCCAGCGACAGATTGATATAGACGACCAAAATCGTATGATGCTGAGTTTTTTTGGCCCGTCCAATACTTTTCCCACCTACTCCTATCGGGATGTGCTGGAAGGCAAGGTCAACCCGGTTGCTTTTAATGACAAAATCGTGCTGGTCGGCCTGATGAACAGCGAAGGCCAGAGCGATAGTTATGCAGTTCCTATCGGTTTTAACGGCAACCAGATGGCGGGGGTTGAAATTCACGCCAATGCAATTGAGGCACTGTTACAGAATATCTCTATTCGCCCCCAATCAAAAAACTCTGAATATCTCATGATTGTGGGGTTGACTTTATTTTTAAGTGTTTTCTACGGTCAGCTACCCCGTCGGCATTACTGGTTGTGGCTGTTGATTTTTATGCTCACCCTCAGTCTCATCTGGGTGTTCATTGCCCTGACAATTTTTAATACCCAAGGCGTTGTCATCAATTTATTCCATTCCCTCCTAGCAATCATCCTGCCCGCCCCGGCAATCTTGGCGCAACACGCGACTCTTGAACGCGCCCTGCGTCAACAAACGGAACTGCTGCACCAAAGCATCTTGGCGGCATCGGCCCAACAATTGAGCCTTGACTCCATCATGCCCACCATTGCGGCAGATTTAAGCCAAATCTTGGGGTGTGAACACGTTGAAATTTGGCTGTGGGATGTCCATAATCAAGCGTTATCATGTTCCTTCCCGACCACCCCCAACCCTGCCTCACAACCGATTGTCGAAAAAATACTTACCCATAAAACCTTTTTTTACCAAGAGAGCGTGTTGGCAATCCCGCTTACATGGCATCAACAAGTGCTTGGGGCGTTCGTTGCTTCACCAGTGCATCCCCCCAAACCAGATACCAAAGCCTTGCTCGATTTATTCGTTTGGCAAACCTCCTCCATTCTTGCCAATGCGAATTTGCTGCACGAAACCCAACACCTGAGCGACCTAAAAACTCGCTTGATTCGCATGGCTTCTCATGACCTTAAAAATCCCCTGATGGCAATTTTAAACTTTAGTACCTTTCTCTTAGAGGATCACAAAAAATCCGCCTATTTGAGTGCGACCCATGAAGAATTTATTGAAGGCACACTGATTTCTGCCCGTGAAATGCAGTCCATCATTAACGACATTTTAAGCCTTGAACGGGCGCGCAGCACCGCCACAACCAAATTCCGATTTAATGCCGTCGAAATGATTGAAGAGTCGCTTGCCCGTTTTGACAAGCAGTTTCAGGACAACCAATTAACCTTGATCCGGGACATCCCCCTGAATGAAATAACCCTCTTGGGGGACAAATCCCAACTATTTGAGGCTATCAGCAACATTCTGAGTAATGCCATCAAATATACACCCAACGGCGGTAAAATTACGGTGAGGGTGAGCCATTCCGCCCAACACCTGCTCCTTGAAATCACCGACACAGGCTATGGCATTCCTAAAGCCGCCCAGTCAAATCTCTTTCAAGAATTTTATCGGGTGCGTACCCGCCAAACGAGTCACATTGAAGGCACAGGCTTGGGGCTAAGTTTAGTCAAAGCGGTGATACAAGCCCATGATGGCAAAGTCTGGGTAGAAAGTGACGAAGGCAGCGGCAGTTCCTTTTTCATTACCCTACCCATCATAGACTAACCCAAGAGGATTATCAGGGTGTTCCTACAGTCAAAAAATTTACTGGTTCGTGTGTGGCTCAAACTCACCGCACCACATGCAGCCATCCAAAATCCACAGGCACGACGAGAAGCCCGCTTGTTGTCTATTCTGTTGCTGGCTTTTACCCCCATGGCGTTCATCATCGCCATTACACAAACCATCCTTTCAGAAAACATGATCCTTGCGCTTGTTATTGGTCTGAGCGCGACCTTAGGCAATATTTTTTGTTACCTGTTAAGCCGCACGCAATATTATCGGGTAAGTGCGCTGCTGATTATTGCCGATGCGTCTTTTTTCTGTTTTGTGGGCATGTTTACCCCACCCCATCAAATCGAAATTATTTATTTTTTGAGTCTCAGTTCTGTCCTTGCAATCTCATTTTTGTCTCCCAGAATGGCACTGCTGGTCAACGGCATCAACCTGTTTGGCGCTTTTTTTGCGGCGTTGGTCATCCCCGAATGGACAATTACCCTTGCCTCACGCGAACTGATTTTCCTTTCCGCCCTCACCATCGTTATCACTATTGTGATCGCTTCACGACAGTATGATTTATATGTGATGGATAAACAGGCGGATGAACTTCGGCAGGAAAGCCGCGAATTAAAAATCTTGCTGCAAATTGACCGTGAGATGACCTATAGCCTTGATATGAACTATGTTTTGCCCCTCGCGCTGGATGCAGCCATGCGCCTGAGCAATGCCCAGGCCGGTTTTATTGCCCTTGTGAATGATAATGAAAAAGATATGTCGGTTTTTGATGCGATTGGCGATTACCCCACCCAAACCCGCGATTGGGCAGGCCAGATTAGTCCGGTAGTCCAAGCAGTTCACCAGAAATCAGCTGTTTTTATTGCTGATACGGCTACCGAACCAGCGTATCGTGGGCTGATTCCCACCACCCAAGCCCATATCGTCATTCCCCTGCTGGCCCATCAAGAATTTGTCGGGGTCTTGAATCTCGAAACCGCACGCAAGAAAAATTTCACCCCCGAAAATCTGGAACTGTTGAAGTTGCTGTCCTCCCGCATTGCTACCACCCTCGATAATGTACGCATGTACGATACCGAAAAACAATTTCGCCGCATTATTGAAGAAGCACGCGATGCCGTTGCCGTCACCGATTTAAGTGGCAGGTTTACCTATGTTAATCCTCATGCTGAAAAATTAACGGGGTATCCGGCAAAGTTATTGATTGGCACGTCCTATATGACCCTCATCCCGCCGGAACAGCAGCATCGGTTTAGAGATTTTTACAACAACCAATTGAAGCAAAAACTTTCTGAAACCAGCTACGAGGGAGAAATTATCACTGCCACTGGCGAGATTAAATGGGTGGAACAAATTACCATTTTGCAAACGAGGGAGAGCAAAACATTAGGCTTTCAGAGCATCATCCGCGATATTACCGCCCGCAAACAAGCCGAACTCGCCCTTGAAGCCCGTAACCGCGAACTCACCGCCTATGCCCACACCATCGCGCATGACCTTAAAAACCCACTGACCGTCATTCATATGTATGCCAGCATCTTAGACCAAGACTACGGCAGCCAGATTCCTGCTGAAGCCCATGAATTTATCCAAGAGATGCAAAAATCATCCCGTAAGATGATTGACACCACCACCCAACTTTTACACCTTGCTAAACTGCGCGATGCTCAAGCCAGCGTGACCTCACTTGACATGAATCAAGTGGCAGAATCTGCCAGCAGTAGCTATAAACCTGCGCTAAAAGAAAAAAATATTACACTGCACATTGAGCCAAATCTGCCCGCTGCTTTAGGTCATGCCGCATGGGTTGAAGAAGTTTTTGCCAATCTCATCAGCAATGCCATCAAATATATGGGTAACCCGCCACAGCCCACCATTACGATTCAGGCTATCAAACAAACGGGCCTCGTGCGCTACGAAGTGTGCGATACAGGCATTGGCATCAAAGACGAAGACCAAGCCCGTTTATTTGAAATGTTCACCCGCCTGCATCCCGCCGAAGCCGAAGGATTTGGTCTGGGACTGTCCATTGTGCATCGGATTGTGACCAACCTCAAAGGGCGTGTCGGGGTCGAAAGCACACCCGGCAAAGGCAGCACCTTCTGGTTTACCTTGCCCGCCGCTTAACGTTGTAACAAATTTTCGACTGGTACCCGGTAATAATCCGCCAGAATTTCCACCATCTGTTGTGCGGGGGGAGTCGCGCTCATTTCCAGCCCGACCAGCATATCGTGAGAAATCAAACCCTTATTCGCATAAAACCGGATGAGTTCCTCATAAATTTGTGTATGGGTTTTGCCTGTTTGCTGGCGCAGTTGGCGTAATTTCATCCCAAAGTGATACATTTTTGTAGTTCCCCTCTGTTCGGCCTATATCCAGTTCTGCAACTTTAGTGTAAATTAGTAAGTACCATAACAAAATATCTAAGAGGAGAGTTTTTAACCTAGCCACCTGACCAGTTTAAAACCAAGTCACTTCGCTACTGTTAAACTCACCATTAGCAAGATGAGGGGTAACGAAAATAGACGTATCCTGTTGAAGAATGTAAATTTTGCAAAGGGTAGAATATGTTGAATGAGAGCAGCCCGATTCGTGTCATTTTGGTCGATGACCATGACCAAGTGCGTCGAGGATTGTCTGTTTTTTTAAGAGCCTTCCCGGACTTTCACTTGGTAGCTGAAGCGCGTAATGGATTAGAAGCCATTGAGCTATGCCACACAAACCCGATTGATGTGGTCATCATGGATATTATCATGCCCGAAATGAACGGCATTGAAGCCACCCAAACCCTGCATAGACTGTTTCCCCAGTTAAAAATCATCGCCCTCACCAGTTACGATGACAAAGAAATGATTCAAAAAATGCTGGATGCCGGCGCAGTTCATTACATACCCAAAGATGTTTCTGCCGCCGAACTTGCCCAAGCCATCCGCACTGTTACCCATCCCTAGCCACTTGGGGAGGTTAAAAACTCCCCACCCAGTGAGTGTATCGAAACCTATTTAGTGCTATGCTAATAGCAACATAGATAAGTAGGGTGGTATCTCATGAGTCGTGTGTTAGTGATTGAAGATAATCCCGATTTGGCCTTCATCTTTGAAAAAAGCATGAGCAAACATGGCTACAAAGTGCAAATTGCCAAAGACGGGGTGGAAGCCCTGCAACGGCTGAAATTTTTTGTACCCGAAATTATTTTTCTCGACATTCACATGCCGCGTCTGTCTGGCCTTGACCTGCTGACACAACTTCGGGACAACCCCGAACTTGCCCATATTCCGGTCATCCTCATGTCCGGCGATTTTCAAACCGCCTTTGCACCCCAAGCCAAACTCGCTGACCATTTTGTCGTCAAACCCGTTCCCTTTGCCGAAATCCTGACTCTGACCCGACAATACATCAAGAATTTGTGAAAATCGGCATACAAACTCTATTCGAACCACAGGAAAAACGCTTTTTCGCTACAATAGACTAAAAGGGGTAGTTTAAAGTATGCGGCGCGTATTAATCGTCGAAGACGACGCAGATGTTCGGAATCTTTTAGAGTTATACCTGAAGCCGTTGGATGATGTAGAAGTCATTCAGGCGCAGGACGGCTTAGAAGCGCTCTATCAGGCGCAGTATTATGAGCCTGACCTTGTGATTCTGGACTTGATGATGCCCGTTGCCTCCGGTGATCTGGTGTTGGGTTTCATCCGCAGCACCGAAAAACTCAAAAAAACCCCGGTCTTGGTTGTCAGCGCCCACGCCAATATTGCGGCGCTTGCCGAACAATATGAAGCCGATGGCTACTTACAAAAACCCTTTAGCCCGCAAGATTTACGCTACGCCATCAAACAATTCCTGCAACAGGACTAATCCTCCGCTATACTATCCCCAGTAAATTGCATCAGACTGGATTTTAGGATTCATGGCGCATCCTCTCATTGGCAAACAGCTTCCTGTTCTCGACAAGGGTTTTGTGGAACTTCAAGACATGATGGGTGACGATTTAGCCATCGTCAACGCCGCCCGCACGTCTTATCTTGGCGATTCTAAAGGCGAAGACAAAGACAAAAAATTGCTCTTTTACCTGATGGAGCATCGCCACGACGGGCCATTTGAATTTGTCCAATTCCGCTTCCGTATCAAAGCCCCAATTATTGTCTGGTGGCAATTTGTGCGTCATAGAACAGTATCAATGAACTTACAATCGGGGAGATACCTAGATTATCCAGAAAATGATTTTTACCACCCCGATTCATGGCGATTGCAAGCCAAAGTGAATAAACAGGGCAGCGAAGGCGCGTTAGAGCATCCCGATGAATTGAATGACTTATTGGCACAGCATTACGCGCAATCCTACGCACTGTATGAAAAAGCCATTGAACAGGGTGTAGCACGCGAACAAGCGCGGTTATTTTTACCCGCCTTCGCGCTGTATCATACGGGTTGCGTGTCGGTGGATGCGCGGAATCTGCTCCACTTTTTGAAATTGCGAACCGCACCGGATGCTCAATGGGAAATTCGGCAAGTGGCGCTGGCAATTCAGGAAATTGTCAAAGAAGCGCTGCCTTGGACGTTTGAAGCCTACCAGAAATTTCATCTGGGATTAAAACCAGACGGCGAAAGTTAGCGGGAATTTATCCTCCATATAAACTTGGCGCGGCAGTATGGTAAAATTATCTCGCTTCACTGTGGAGAACATTGGGCATGAGCAAAAACCTCTCCCGCCGCGCCTTTTTAGGGCTGGCAGCCAGTTTTATTGCTGCAAAATCTGTTTTTGCCCAGAGCAAAACCTACCGTCGCCTCTACTGCCCGATTCTCATGTACCATTACATTGATTACCCGCCAGAAGACGCGGACGCAGTGCGTTTGGATTTGACCGTCACGCCGGAGTTATTTTCCGAGCATCTGCTGCACCTCAAAACCACCGGATTCACCAGCATCACCCTGTATCAACTCTGGGAAGCGCTGGAACGGGGCAAAAAACTCCCCCCCAAACCTATTATTATCACCTTTGATGACGGCTATGACGATGCCTACCAGCACGCCTTTCCCCGTTTGCAAGAACAGGGGATGGTGGGGACATTTTTCATCGTCGGCAATTTTATGGGGCAGCCCAATTACCTCACATGGGAACAGGCAGCGGAGATGAAAACCGCCGGTATGGAAATGGAAAGTCACAGCCTCACCCATCCCGATTTATCCAAAATGGAACGGCGTGACCAGTTCAACGAGGCCAGCATCACCGCCGATTTGATGAAACAACATCTGGGCGAACGTCCAAGATTTTTTTGCTACCCCCTTGGCAGATACAACCAGACGACGATAGAGGTCGTGCGGGAAACCGGACACCTTGCCGCACTCACCACAACAGATGGCACACTGCACTTTAACGGCGACTCCTATCGTTTGAGGCGGGTACGGGTGCGAAACTCTACCAATCCCACGGCTTTAGAGTGGTTAGCGAACCGTCAGATTTAAGTTGAGTCGTGCCATAGCAATCACTGGCGAAAAATGATACAATATTAAGGAAGGTCATGCCCGCGTGTAACGGGCTTTTTCGTGAAACAGCCAAACATGGCTAATTAAATTGTAACACAAGGAGGTAAGCGCTTATCTCGCAGTAGAGAGGCGTTTATATTTATGGACATCGGTTCAATTCGGCAAGTCAAAATAGATGAGGAAATGCGCGGCGCATATCTCGATTACGCTATGAGCGTGATTGTCTCCCGCGCCCTGCCAGATGCCCGTGATGGTCTCAAACCCGTCCACCGCCGCATTTTATTTGCCATGTGGGATATGGGGGTGCGTGCCTCCTCCGGCTACCGCAAAAGTGCGCGTATCGTGGGGGAGGTTTTGGGGAAATTTCATCCCCACGGAGACAGTTCGGTCTATGACGCAATGGTGCGGATGGCACAGGATTTTTCCATGCGCTATCCCTTGGTGGATGGGCAAGGGAACTTTGGCAGCCTGGACAACGACCCCCCCGCCGCAATGCGTTACACCGAAGCCCGCCTCAAACGCATTGCAGAAGAATTAATGGTGGATCTGGATGCCGAAACGGTAGATTTTGTCCCCAACTTTGATGACACGCTGGAAGAACCCACCGTCATGCCTGCCCGGCTACCCAACCTGCTCCTGAATGGCACAAGTGGGATTGCCGTGGGGATGGCAACCAATATTCCCCCCCACAATTTGAGCGAACTCACTGCCGCGATTAGCTATCTCATTGATCGCATGGTTGAGTCAGAGAGCGATGATTTAGATGCTCCCCTAGAAGAGGTCAACGTTGACGATCTAATGCAATTCGTCAAAGGGCCAGATTTCCCCACGGGCGCATTGATGGGCAGCAGTGAATTGCGCGAAATTTACGCCACAGGCAAAGGCCGTGTGGTCATTCGTGCTAAATGCGAAGTCGAAGAATTTAAACATGACCGCTATAAAATTGTGGTCACAGAAATTCCGTATCAGGTCAGCAAAGCCGGCATCATGGAACGGATTGTTGAGCTGGTGCGCGAAGGCCGCCTCACCAACATCAGCGATTTACGCGATGAATCTGACCGCAACGGCTTACGCATTGTCATTGAACTCAGCCGCGATGCCCAACCCAACTTGGTTTTGAATCGGCTGTTTAAATACACCCAGCTACAAACCCCCTTCCATGTGCAAATGCTGGCGCTGGTCAACAACGAACCCCGTTTGCTCAGCCTCAAACGTGCGTTGCAAATTTATATTCAGCATCGGCAGGAAGTCATCCGTCGGCGCAGCGAATTTGACCTGCGGAAAGCCCGCGCCCGCGCTCACATTCTGGAAGGGTTGCTTTCCGCGCTGGCGAATCTGGATGACATCATCCGTACCATTCGCAACGCTGACAGCGCTGAGGCAGCCCGGAGCGAATTGATGGAGCGCTTCAACCTGACAGAAATTCAAGCGCAGGCCATTCTGGATATGCAACTCCGCCGTCTTGCCGCCTTGGAACGTCAAAAAATCGAAGATGAATACCGTCAGGTGCGGGCGCAAATTGAATATCTTGAAGATTTGCTCGCCTCACCACGTAAAGTTCTTCGCCTGATTCAAACCGATTTGCATGACTTGAACGAAAAATTTGGGGATGAACGTCGCACAGTCTTTTCCAATGAAATTGATGGAGATTTTGAAGAATCGGATTTGGTTTACGAAGAAGATGTGCTGATTAGCTTGACCAAAAACGGTTATATCAAATGCACCTCCGCCAGCACCTACCGCGCTCAAAAACGCGGCGGCAAAGGCGTAACGGGCATGGCAACCCGCGATGAAGATGTCGTGGAGCAGATTTTTGCAGCCAACACGCTCGATTACATCCTGTTTTTCACCACCCATGGCAAAGTCTACAGCCTGCGTACCTACCAACTGCCCCAGCGTGAACGGGCAGCGAAAGGGGTGCCACTCAATTCGATTCTACCTTTCCATCCTGAAGAAAAAGTCACCGCTGCCCTCGTGGTTCCCAATTTAGAACAGGAAGGCTTTTTCATCCTCTGTACACGACATGGACGGATTAAACGAGTCATGTTTGCGGAATTTGCCTCCGTGCGTCCTTCCGGCTTGATTGCGATGTCTTTAGAAGACAAAGACGAATTGCGCTGGGTGCGTCATACCAGTGGCGATGATCAGGTCATTCTCGTCACCAAACAGGGACAGGCCATCCGTTTCCATGAAAACGAAGTGCGTGTGATGGGTCGTCCGGCGGGGGGGGTGAATGCCATGCGCTTTGGCGAAGGGGATATGCTGGCGGGCATGGATGTCATTTCTCCCGAACGCAGCGAAGATGACCTCTTAATTGTCACCGAATCTGGCTATGGCAAACGCACTGCCATTAGCGAATTCCGCACACAGGGGCGTTACGGTTCAGGGATTCGGGCGATTGGCAATGACCTCAAAAAAGCGGGTCAAATCATTGGCGCGATGCTCACCGATGGCTCGGAAGATATGACTGTTATCACCGTCAACGGCATTACCTTACGTACCCGTACCGACAGCATCAGCCGTTACAGCCGTAGCGCGATGGGCGTGCGGGTGATGAACATAGACAAATCCGACCGAATTGTTTCGGTCACGTTGGTGGCACCCGAACCGGAAGAAACTGTTGTGGAAGAAGCCATGCCTACCGAAATTAATGGACATGGCGACGTGATAGATACCCTGCCGATGGAAGAAAGCGAATAGATGACCCCCGAACAGCTCTGCGAAATTATCCGCTATCTGTCGGTGAACATCGGCGCACGACAGGCCACCTCCGCCCAAGAACGCGCTGCCGCCGACTATGTGGATCTTTATTTGCAGGGCGTGGGGTTGTCTCCGCAAACCCAATCCTATGCCAGCATCAACAGCTTTTCTAAGCGTCTGCTCACCCAATCGCTGATGAGTGCGGCGGTGCTGGCAGCAGGCATGGAAGCGGACGGGCAGTTGAAACGTTTTTTAGGACTGCTTGGCATCGGATTGGCACGGCATGATGTTCGCTTGTGGCATACCCGCCCTGCTCTCTGGGAAAATTTACTTCCCAGAGGCGAGTCGCAAAATGTCATTGCTAGAATTGCCCCCCAAAATGAAATCCGCCAAAAAATCGTGCTGGTTGCCCATCTCGATACCAGTCAGAATCGCATCAGCGCCCATCCCCAACTGGTGAAACACCTGCCCGCATTTCTGGCATGGATGGGGATTCCCGTGCTGTTAGGCGGATTGGTCACGCTGTTTTTGCCCGATTCCCGAAGGGCGCGTTTCGTCAAACAAAGCATGACCGCCCACTTAGTTTTAGGTGGGCTGGTTGCCTTACTGGATGAAATCGGCGAACCGGTTCAAGGGGCGAATGGCAATGCCTCTGGTGTGGCGGTGGCGCTGACCTTAGCCGAACACTTCACCCGCCAGCGCCTTGACCAGACCGAACTCTGGTGTGTGTTTAGCGGCGGCGCACAGGCAGGCAGCACCGGGATTGAGCATTTTTTGCATACCCACGCGGCAGAACTCTGGGATGCGACCTTTCTTGTCCTGCAAAACGTGGGCAAGGGCGAAATCGCATGGGTAACAGACCATACCCTCAATCCCCTTGTCCATTACCACCCCGATGCAGATACCGCCCGCCATGCTGAAACCGTCGCGCAGCAGCACCCCGAATGGGGCATTATGGGGCGTTCAATGTTGACGTTGGATGAACTTGCCAATGTCCGCCAGTACAATTTTAAAGGGCTGGCGATTAGCGGTTATGACCGTCTGACCGGACTGCCCGCCCACCGCCAGCGCGAAACCGACACCTTCGACCAGATTGAGATCGAGTCGCTGGTCAAAGCGGCGGAATTTACCCAAGCCCTCATTCAGCAGATCGATACCCCACAGTAATAATCATCCATGCGACACGATTTAATGGCAGAGATTTTTTGGATTGCGTTAGTAACAATTTTATTTTCTTTCGCAGCAGTGATTGGCACTTTTCAAGGGATTTACTATGGTGGAATCACAGGCTTTGATAATTCATCGCAACCTCTTTGGGGCTATGTATTTTGGTCAGCCACTCTTGGGGGTAGCTGCAACTGCCTGTGTATGATGCCCTTCTTGTTAGGATTATTCTTAGGGATGAATCTTTTAGAAATGGACTTTGACCAACAAAGTAGCGGCTTGAAGTGGAAATTATTAATCATTGGATTGGCTTCAATAACCAGTAGTACATTCCTTTCGCCTATCAGTTTGGTAAATTTAATCTCCAACGAAGGAAACAATATCGGCGTTATTATGGTGGTGAGTCCGATGATAGCTGGGTTAATTTCCCTGTGGATTGGTGGTTTAGTAGGGTATCAACATTATTTAAAATTTCCTTTCATGACCAAATTGAGTGCTTCATCCGGTAAGTAATTCAATATAGATTATGGGTAGGGGTGGGTCTCCAACAGAGAAAGAGGTGAAACCCCTGTAACCCACCCTCTGAACCAATTAACCGGATGCAGCACTTAGTTTTATCCAAGATAAACTTTCTAAATTGTACGTCCACGACTGCGTTGTTCTATGAGTTAGCATTGTGATAAAGTTTTGGCATTCATTTTAGATATTGCTTTTACTAAATAGTTCATTATCACACGAGTTGCATAATGTGCAAAACATCATTGCCGTTTTCAGTCATCGTTTTTTGAGTTTAGCTTAGTATTTTTGCTCATATTATAAGATCTATTTAATATAATAAATGCCAAAGACATTAATATAAGATAAACAAAAAAGTAAAAAGCAGATACAGCTCCAATTAGTATTAAACATAAATTAATAAGCATTAAACCACCACTTAAAGAAAAGAATATTCCGACTACAAAACTAGCATTTCTATTTATAGGTTGATCTTTAATATTATATACATTTCCTTTTAGTCCCCTGATACCCTGCAACAATAAACAAGTTGCGAATAATGCAATACAGAGGGTTTGGAATTCATCTTCATACATTCCTTGTAATTACTCCTTAGTGCTGTCTCCGGCAAATAAGTACGGACATAATTTTCTGCAGGGGCTAAAATTTCCTTCCATGACCAATTTGAGATACCATGCGCGATTTGCAGGATGGGATCCCAATAATCATGTCATGATAAAACTGTACCTTAATCGAAAGGTCTGTTACCACTGATGAACGCCGGTGTTACCACTAGAAAGAACAATAACAAGTTGACCACATTAGGAAAAATGCTTTATCGGTGGAATCCGGTGGTAACACCCTCACTTTTGCTCCTTAAGAGAGGCGATATTCAGCAAACAAATGGTCAAAGCGCTGGAGGCTGTCCGCCAACCCACCCGGACGACTCCGCGCCAACCACAGCCGTTGCTGTTCGCTGACAAGTGTTTCAAGTTCTTGGAGTAGCGCATCGGGCAATTCAACGGGTTCTTCAAAATACCATAGCAGGCGTTTGGCGGCATGGCGTACCAGCAGCGCGGCGTGACGGTATTCTTCCAGAATCAAGGTTGCATCGGGACTTTTTAAATCGGTGTGGGGCAGTTGTGCTAGCAAATTCTCCAAGGTTTGCAGCGCAGTCCGCACCGTTTCCGGCGAAATCAGCTGACCCGCCAAGCCTGCCTGCGTCGCCTGCATGTGTGCTAATTCGCCGCGTGGGACTTGCAAACTGTACACCAGCGCTTGCCCGTTGATATTTTTGCCGCCGACGAACTGATACACATTGCCCAAATCGTAGGCGAGTTTGCCCATTTTGCCCGCGTTGTCCTCAAAGGCAAACGCATCCAGCGCTTCGGGCAGCGATAGGTTGCCGTCGGTATGCCATGCCAGCGCCGCACCGTAGGCGAATCCCAGATAACTCACCGACAAAGGCTGCCAGTGTCCGTTATCGCCCCAATCGGTGATGAGATAACCGGACGCGCCGTAACGATGTCCCATCACCGCCGCCTGTTGCAGGTTTTGCATGGCGTTGTCCGTCCGCCCGATGAGGCTGTTCCAACTGGACGTTCCCGGACACACGTAAAAAGGCAATCCAGCTTCGGCAACCATCTGGCAGTGTTCCTCAAGCGGTTCGTAAGATTCATAGCCCCAGATCATCGCTGTGACATCTCGCGGTAACTGCGATACAAGGTCGGGATACTTCACAATGATGTCTGTCCAGAACTGCATTTGATGTCCGCGCCGGGTGACTTCCTGATACAAGGCGAGTAAATAATCCAGATACACCCGCCCTGAGCCTTTTTCCTTAACCACGGGATTGCTTTTGCCCGTGCCAAATTCCCAGGGTTCATCGCCGCCAACATTCAAAATCCGGCTAGTAAAATTGGGCAGCAGTTCATCATACAAACCCGCGACCAGTTCGATACTTTTCGGGTCAACCGGATTCAATGTGGAAGCGGGGCGGACTCTCCCGTGCAGGGTAAATCCTTCCGGCGATTCGGCAAGGTCATGATAACGGGGAAATTTGAGCCACCGTTCCATATGCCCCAAGCTGTTCTGGTTGGGGACAAGTTCAATATGACGCTGACGGCAGTAGGCATCCAATTCGAGGATTTCCTGCGCGGTAAAGGGCGAAGCCTCCGCCCAGACTTCCCGATGCTGCTGATAGGCAAAGGTATGCTCCATATACAATTGAAGCTGGTTGAGCTTCCAACTGGCGAAACGATCCACCAGATGATAAATCGTTGCCAGTGTGGGTACGCGGTCACGGCTAACATCGAGCATGATGCCGCGTGCGGGAAAATCAGGAAAATCTTCGATAGTCAGGGCAGGCAGGGTTTTGCCGCATTGGTTTAGAATCTGGCGCAGGGTACACACACCATAAAAAATACCGGCTGCCCCTGACGCTTGAAGGGTGATTTGACCCTCCACCACCTGAAGTTTATACCCTTCTGTGTGGCTGATGGTGGGATCGAGGGTCAAACGCAACCCGCCGGACAGATTCCCCGCCACAATTTGCCAATGCAGCCCCACACTGGCAAGGGCTTGTTGGGCAATTTGGGCTTCAAACAGCAGCGCGGGGCTGTCTATCACAATCAGCGCGTCGTCAGGCAAACTCCCCTGTTCTGCATGAACTTCCAAGCGACGCGGCACGGGCAGCAAAATTAGATTTGTCATGAAAAAAATCCTTACATTCGGCCTAAGATAACCCGTTTTACACCAAAACTCAACGAGAATGGATAGCACCACCTTCCTATTTTATGCTATCCTGACAGGTGCTATTTTGAGCAGGGAAACAGGATGTCAGAACGTATTGACGTGATGATTAGCAGTACCGCCCACGACTTGCCGGATTATCGCCAGCAAGCCTTGGATGCGTGTGTACGGCAGGGCATGTTCCCGATTATGATGGAACATTTGCCCGCGATTGCTTCGGACGCGATTACCGTTTCGTTGGGAATGGTGGACGAGGCCGAAATTTACTTGGGGATTTTTGCCCGCCGCTACGGGTATATTCCTGATGGTCACAGTATCTCGATTACCGAAATGGAGTACAACCGCGCCCGCGAACGTGACATTCCCTGCCTCATTTTCCTGATGGATGATAAATTTGATTATGACCCCGGCCCAGCCGAAAGCCCCGAACATCTCAAGCGCTTAAAAGCCTTCCACAAACGGCTGAAAAAAGAAAATGTGGTTAATTTTTTTACCACGCCAGATCATTTTCGGGCGCAGGTGATTAACAGCCTGTCCCTGCATCGTCAGCCAGATTTAGCCGCCCTGCATCGGCTGAGTACCAGCACGTTTCCCTCCCCCCCTGAACCCTATATCGCCCATCCCTATACGCTGCTGGATGCACAGGAATTGGTGGGGCGCAAAAATGAATTGCATTTCCTGACGGATTGGGTGAGCAACCCGCACAGCGAACAGTATCAAAACCGTGTGCTGAGTTTGATAGCGATTGGTGGGATGGGCAAAAGCGCCCTGTCGTGGAAGTGGTTTAATGACATCGCACCCAATTATATGAAGCTGGATGGGCGGATGTGGTGGAGTTTTTACGAGAGCGATTCCCGCTACGAAAGTTTCATTACCCGTGCTTTGGCGTATGTGATGGATGTGCCGGACAAAACGGTTCAGCGTTTGAACATGGCCCAGCGCGAAGAAAAATTGCTGAGCGTACTCGATAAACAGCCGTTTTTGCTGGTCTTGGACGGATTAGAACGGCTACTGATGGCATATGTGCAACCCAACGCTACCCGTGCGATGGATAATTTACTGGATACCCAGACAATTGCCCTGCCCGGTGCATCGATTGAAAAACGCCTGAGAAAAACCGCCGACCCGCGTGCTGCCGCTTTTTTGACCAAACTGGCAACGGTACGGGCTTCGCGCATTTTAATCAGCACCCGCCTGCACCCCAGTGATTTGGAAACGCCCACCGGTGATGTACGTCCGGGAGTAGTTGCACTGCATTTACAGGGCTTAGCCGATGAAGATGCGCTGGCTTTGTGGCGGTCTTTCGGTGTGACGGGTTCCAAACAAGCACTCAAAAAATTGTTCAATTCGTTTGACAATTACCCGTTGCTGATTCGTTCGCTGGCGGGGGAAGTCGCCCGCTACCGCCGCGCCCCCGGCGATTTTAATAAATGGAAACGTGCCAACAAAAATTTCAACCCCTTTCAACTGCCGATGGTGCTACGCCAATCGCACATTTTGCAATTTGCGCTCATCGGCTTGGATGAGATTGAAAGTGAAGTTTTAAGAACGATTGCCGCATTTAGTTTTCCCGCCAATTATGACACGCTGGCGGATTTGCTGGTGGGGGAAAATAAATTGCTCGGCAGCGAACATGCGCTGGATGAAGCCCTCTCCGAATTGGAGGACAGAGGCTTGTTGGGGTGGGATAGAGAAGCCAATCGCTATGACTTGCATCCGGTGGTGCGCGGGGTAGTCTGGGGCAGTCTGGATGAAAAAGCCCGTAAAGAAGTGTATGCCAAACTGCACGCTCATTTTGAAGGGTTGCCCGCCGTTGAAAATTGGCGTGAAATCCAACATCACAGTGATTTAAATGCCGCGCTGGAATTGTTTCATACGCTCATCGGGTTAGAACGCTATGATGATGCCATCGAAATTTTTCAAAAACGGCTTTACCGTCCCCTGCGCTACCGTCTGAGTGATGGTCAACAGTTGGCGACCCTGCTCGAACTTTTTCTCCCCGATGGCGCAGAAAATTTACCCCGCCTCAGTCATCTCAGCGACCAAGCATGGACGCTTAATTCGCTGGCACAAGCCTATCAAATGGTTGGTCAGCCTTCCCGCGCTGTGCCGTTTTTCCGCCGTTCCAACGAACTCAAACAACAGGCCAGTTTCACTGTCGATTTAAGCGGCGGCTGGCGCGATTTAAGTTATGCGCTGCGCCTGACCGGACATTTACACGAAGCTGAAGCGGCAGCCCGTCAAGCACTCCTGATTGACCGCCAAGACGACAACCGCCTGCTCGAAGCCATTAGTTTGCAAGTGCTGGGGTTGGCACTGGCAGTACAGGGAAATTATACCGACAGTGGGGTTGCCTTAGACCGTTCGCTCGATTTGGCAGACAGAACCAACGCCAATCGCGCTTACAATCATCATGCGCTACGAGCAATCTGGTTTGGCGATTATGCAGCAGCACGGGAATGGGCGACCAAAGCCATGCTCTATTCACGGCGACGGGGTTTAGAAGCGGGTTTGATTCTTTCCAAACGCTTACAGGGACAGGCCTGTTTGGGCTTGGGCGACCTCGACAAAGCCGAAAAATATTTACATGATGCGCTGATTCATGCCCGCAGTGTCAAACTCGTAGAGGAAGAACTCGCGTCCTTAATCGCGCTGGCGGAACTGCGACGACATCAGATGGATTTGCAACTTGCCCGTGAATTGCTCGCGGATGTCTGGGAAGCCGCCGAAGAAGGAGCATATCCCCTGCTCCATGCCGATGCGTGTAATGTGCTGGCCCACATCGAACGCAACGCGCTTGAATTTCCGATTGGCATTTTGAGCAAAGCTGAAAAAGACCATCATATCAAAACGGCGGTGAGTGCGGCTGACCGAGCCTATCGTCTGGCATGGTGTGGCGGAACTCCCTACATGGCAGGGTTGGAACGCGCCAAAGACCAGTTGAAAATTTTGAAAGTCCCTGAACCCGATTTGCCTGTCGAGGACACGGCAGAAATTCCAGTGGTATTCATTGAAATCAATCCTGTGCCGGAGCAGTAGCCATGAAAAAGATATTTTTGCTGCTGTTTCTTGTGCTTTTGCTGGTGGCTTGTGGAGACGACAAAAAAAGTAATTCCCAAGAATCACCGCCTGAAAACACCGCAGAAGCCCGCCCAACTCAACAACTGCTGCCGATTCAACCCGGCATTCGTACCGTCAGCACAGATAATCTTGAAGTAGTCGGGGTCAACAGTTTTGTCAGTGAGGGTGGGAACGGGTGGATTGCCTTAGAACTCAAAAATAACAATGGCTACCACCTCAACAATTACACCATCACCCTGACCCTGTTAGATGAAAGCCAGTTGGAATTGCAGACTTTGGCCTATAACACGCCCTTTGCCAAGATTCCCGCCGGGTACAGCCTGCCCATCGGCATCCCCTTCACCGTGCCAGACGGTTATGCTGATTTTGTGGCACTGGTAGAGGTTGACCGCAACTTCAACCCCGCTACCCAAGCGCTAACCGGCGTTTTTGATTTGCCCACCACCCTCGACCCGCTCGAAAATCGGCAAATTCCCCTCATGGTCAGCGGCACTTTGACCAACAACCAATCACAAGACATTGTTACACCCGTAGTGGTGGTGGCACTCTACGATGCTGAAGGGAAAATCATTTATGCGGCGGGGGCAGTGCTTGAAAACAACGGGGTGCTGCCTGCGGGCGAAAGCACCCCCTTCACCGCCACATTTGCCTATTTGCCCACCCTAGATGTTGAGGAAATTCGGGTGGTTAGCGCGGGATATTTGTTTGAGTCAGAGTGATGGCATTCCGCAAACGCAGGGTGAGCATTTGAATAATGCCTTCCATGATTTCAATGCGGCTTGCCATCAGCTCAAAAAATTCGGTGCGGGTAATTCGCAGCAGCACCGAATTTTCCACCGCCGAAGCCGAAGCAGAACGCGGGTCACGGTCTAAAATTGCCATTTCACCCAAGACCTGTCCCTTTTGCAACCGCGTAATTTCGACTCCCTCCGTAGTGTGAATGCGAATTTGCCCTTCAGCAATCACAAACATATCATCGCCGGGTTCACCTTCCCGGAACAGCGTATCGCCCGCCTTTAATTCGACTTCGCGGGCAATTTGGGCAAGATGCGAAATATCCCGCGCCGGAATGTTCTGGAACAATTCAACATGCTTGAGCAAAATCGTTTTTTCTAGGGTGGAATACATGGTCATCAACTTTGTCTGAGTGGGAAAATTTTGAATAGGGAAAGTTTTCAAAGTACGCAGCACCGCCCCATCCGTCACCAGATGACGAGTGAGCATGTCCTTACGGGTGCGTGAACGGATCATTTCTTTCCAATTAAGGTTGTCCAGCACACTCACACGCTCATGCCGCACTGCAAAATCCAGCGCGACCAACGAACGCCATGGGTCGTCGGATTGAATATAGGCCATCAGTTCTTCGTCAAGTTTGCGGGGCATATTCTCGAAAAAGCGATAGCCCAGAATACAACGCTGCTCTAAGGGCATATTTTCAAAAAGCGGGGTGACAATGGTGCGCTCTTCTTTGGTGAAAATATTATCCAGAAACTCCAACACATTGCCCATGTTCGCGGCATTTTCGATGTTGTAAATGACCGTTTCAATGGGCGTATGCGGGTCGTTCATCACGGTCAATTTGAGCAGGGTAGGGGTGGCGCGGTGAATATCTTCGTCAATCAAATCTTGCATCAACGTCTTGTCCGCATTTTCCCGCAAAAAATATTGGGTCTGATACCGCCGGTACAAAAATTGCGCCATGCGGTACATATGGCTACGAAGATGGGCGATGATTTCCGCCGACAATTTCCCCTGTCGGGCAATATCCAACAAGGTATTCACCGCCGTGCTGTAAATCCCAATATCACTATCCTCTAGCGTTTTGACCAGAAATTGAATCACACGCGGGTCGGGATAATCTCTCAAAATGGAAATGATCCCGATTTGCAACGCTCGATCCGCCTGCTCATCCGCAGACAGCGACAGCAGCACGTTAATCACTTCTTGGTCGCTGTAATTTTTGAGGACTTGGCGGGCGAGGTAAGCAGTACGGGGACGGCGCAAATTGTAAGCAATATCGGCAATCGCCAGCCCGTTATCGCTGGATTGCAACTGCTGGGCAACGGCTAGCGATAATTTGACGACATGCGTGGTGTTGCGGTGCAAATATTGTTTCATCAACTCACGCGGAAATTCGGCGGGCATGTCCACCAGCATATTCAATGCCAGCGTATTGAGTTTGGTGTCGGTTTCGCGCAACATCATTTCAAGGGTGTGGCGGGCTTGTTCCACCGGGCCAGCTTGCAACACCAGCGCCCCTTTCGCCGCCGCCGCCCGGATCTCGGGTTTTTCGTCGTCCAGATAGCGTTCCAGCAGTGGCACCAATCCCGGAATTTTTCGCCGTGCTGCAATCAAAATCGCTTCGTCGGTCAGGCCGCTGTCAGCATACACCAATTTCATCAGTTCGCTATCCGACACCACATAGGGAACGTTGGCAGCCAACTGCAAAATATTTTGTTTGATGTGGATGCTGCCCTGTTCAAACATCCGTCGCAGTTCAGGATACCAGGGCTTGAGGTCTAAATCGTGAATGAGTTCTAACCCGAAGGCTTGGTCACGTTCTTCAGGGCTTTGCAGGAGTTGGCGGATGTTTTGCACAATCGTATTGTCACGGACATCCAGTGTTAGGTCTTCCAACTTCAAATTGCGCTTTTGAATACTGTTTAAAAGCTGTTCAACATAGCCTTTTCGCAGCATGAAGGTTGCCGGAATCCAGATAATCACCAGTCCTAAAACAATCGCGCTGGCGGCCTGTACCCCCCAATTGGCAGTCGCAATAACAATCAACATGACCGCCACCAAGCCTTTGAAAAAAGCCGTCACCACCCCATTCACAAAGGGTTTTACCCGAATTTTGCGCTGGGGTTCAATCGGCACCCATGCAATTTCAGTCGCCGTATCATTGACGGTGTAGCGGAAAACTTGGTCAGCGCCTTTGGTCAGCAGCATGGCGGCTAAGAGGGGAGTCGCGCCCAACACAGAAAAGGTCACTTCGGGCGAAATCAACAGCGCCCCCGACCCAATCAGCAGAGCAAAGGGCAGCATCAAAAAGCCCGCCAGAATCCCGATGTTGCTCAACACGCGGTTAATGACAAACACGCGCATCACCAATGAGATGAGTCCCACAACCACAGCGAAGGTGGTAAAAAAGTTGGCGAGATTCTCCTGCCCCTGAATTTCACTTTTAATCACAATCTGGTATTGATATTCAATCAAGCTGGCAGCCATCGCGGTAATCACCAGAATCATCGACAGGATACGCACATACCCGTTAAACATCGGCCCTTCTAATTTATTGTGGGCATCCTTTTCTTTGGATTGGGACGAACTTTTAATATATGGGCGCGATAGCCACACCATCCCCACACACAAAGCCAGCAGCACCGCAATCAGCAGCAGCAGCGCATCGGCCCCAAATTCATTCACTAAGGAGGTAGAGGCATATCCGATGATGATTGAGCCAATTGTTCCGGCAACCCCAATAATACTGAACAGCCGTTTGGCCTGCCGTGTATCAAAAATCAACCCTGCCAGCAGCCAGAATTGAGCAAAAATCATCGTATTGATGACATCTGCCCAGCCATAAAAAATCACAATGACTGTTTTATTATAAAAATCACGCTGCAAGGCTTGTTCGACCAGCACCAGCGACACTGCAAAGATACCGCATGTGCCAATGATAATCGGAATCAGTCGACCAAAACGTGCCAACCATCCCTGCATGATGATGACCCCCAACCCCAGAAACGGAATCAGCAGCATGATGAAGGGGAGAACTTGTTGGGCATTGTCAAAGGCGGGCAAAAAATAGGCTGACCGCGCCGGACGTATCAGCAAACTGATGGTCAAGACCAGAAAATAATAACCGGAGAGAATCAGGACAGGTCGCCATTCTTCGGGTTTGATGTTGAGGGTTTTTTGCAAACGTGTCATAAACTCATCAATATAAATCAACAGATTAAATATAGCGTAAGTTAGAAATTTGGGCTATGCCGCACCGTTTTATCAAAAAACGCCGTAAGCCCCCTAGCTTGAGCGATGGGAATTAGAAGGCGCGTCTTGCTTTTCATGAGGGTTTTAAGTACACTGTAAAGTGTGTCAGCTCATGAGTAGCCATGCTATCGCCCTTCGTAAAACCTACAAGTATCGCTTGTATGGTAGCAAACACACTAAGCATTTGCACCAGTCGATTAATGCGGCCGGGTACATCTGGAATCATGCGTTGGCTTTGCAGCGTCGCTATTTCAAGCTGCGGGGTCAGTTCATCCCACTGGGTAAGCTAAAGTCGCATATCGCTAAGTTGCGTCGTGAGAGTCCGCGCTTCTCATGGTGGAAAAGTCTCGGCTCACAAGCGGTGCAACAGGTGCTGGAACGTCTGGATGCAGCCTATCAACGTTTTTTTGAGAAGCAAGGCGGGCGACCGGGATTCAAAAAAGTCAAGTCGTATCGCTCATTTACCCTCAAGCAAACTGGCTATAAGGTGCTTGTTGACCCCAAAACCCCTGTCGAGAAAAAACGGGGCATTGGTCTGATTCGGATAGGCCAGCATGAGTATAAATTTGTGAAACATCGCCCGATACAGGGCAAGATAAAGACGGTCACAGTTAAACGTGATGCCTGCAACCGCCTCTGGTTGTGCTTCTCGGTCGAAGCGGAGATGGAACGCCCCAAACAAGTCACGTCAGGTCAGACTGCGGGCTTTGATTTTGGGCTGAAAACCTTCCTTGTAGACAGCGAAGGTCATGACTGGATGCACCCCCAGTTTTTCAAACGCAATTTAGCCGCGATTAAAAAGCTGAATCGCCAGCTTTCCCGTAAAAAACCACCCAGCCATAACCGCCAGCGTGCCAAACACGCGCTCGCCCGTGCCCATCTTCGGATAGCGGATAAACGCCGTGACTTTCACTTTCAACTTGCTCATGACTTGTGTGACCGCTATGACAAACTCATCTTTGAAGACTTAAACATTCAGGGCATGAAAAAGTGGTGGGGGAGAAAAGTCAGTGATTTAGGCTTTGCCCAATTTCTACAAATCGTGGACTGGGTTGCCTTCAAACGCGGTCAACAAGTCGTCAAAATAGGCCGCTTTGAGCGCACCACAGGTGTATGTTCCGCTTGTGGGCATGGGCAGCCGATGGGCTTGCGTGACCGTATTTTCTGTTGTCGGGAGTGTGGTTTTACCCTCGACAGAGATTGGAACGCCGCACTTAATATAAAAGCACTAGGGCATTCGTGCGATGGCTGAGAGGTACGTCAGACACCTTCGGGTGCAGCCTTGTTTGAAGCCACAAGCACCCGTCTAAAGGCGGGGGCAGTATGTCACCGTAGTAACTGTAACCTAAAACATAGGAGCTACAATGATTGTTCAGCTGTTGATTTTTCTGCTCATGCTGGCGCTCGGGTTTCCCTTCATCAGCGCCCCGATTGAGTGTACTGGATTAGAAGAAACCGATTGCCAGACCTTACAAACCGCCACCACCGCCCTACAAGCAGCCGGTTCATTTAATAATGCCACGTTCACCGCACAGGCGGGCGGTTCGGGGGGAACCAGCGAAGGCAACGCCGGAATAGTTTCCGGTTCTGGCCCGATTGTGCTGGGCGAAAATGGTCTGACGAGCCAAGCCAATTTAACCTTCACTGTCACCTCCGCAGAAGGCGAAGAAAGCACCCAGCAGTACATTTTTAAGGACAATATGCTTTACGTCGGCACACCGGATGATTCCGGCGAACTGGTCTGGGCGGGCGCAGATTTTAACGCCGAAGATGCTGGCCTCACCCGCGAACTGCTCACCGGACAACTGCTCACCGAAGCATTGACCTCGCCGGGTGTTGTAACGACGTTACGGGTTGAAGATACCGAACTCAAGGGTCAACCAATGCAGGTGTTCGTTAGCAACATCGATTTCATCACCTTCTTGACCGCGCCGAATGTCTTAGCCCGTTTGCAAGAAGCCCTTGCTGGCCTGCCCGAAGACCAAACGGGCGGTTTAGGGGGTGCGGATATTGCCGGGGCTTTGCCTTTGCTGTCGGCGTTTTTGCAGGATGATACGATTCGGTATACCGTTTGGGTCGGGGAAGATGGCAATGTGCATCACCTTGAACTTTATGTGAATATCATCTTGGATGCGACCCTCATTGACCCCGAAATTGGCGAAGCAACCCTGAACATTGACTTCAAAACCGATCTTGACCAGCTAGGCGAAACTTTTACGATTGAAGCACCCACCGACTATGAAACGATGGAATTTGAAGCGACTGACCTGCTCGGCAATTTGACCTCCGGCGGTGGGAGTGAAACCGATGTTGAGGATTACATCATCGAATTTGAAGGTAGCTTTGGTGAATCCGTCACAGGCACACTGTCCGGTGAAAATGACTGGGATGTGTACAGTTTTGAAGCCTCCGAAGGCGATGTCATCACCGTGACTTTGAAAGCAGCCACCCTCGAAAGTAGCTTTGATGCCCAACTCATCCTGCTGAATGAAGCAGGAGAAGAATTGGCCTTTAACGACGACCACGACTCAGACCGGGAAGATTTGGGGGTGTTTGATGCCGTCATCAACCAATTCACCATTCCCACCGACGGGCAGTATCGCGTTGTGGCGACATGGCTGACCGAAACCAGAGACGGCGATTACGAACTGCTCCTCGAAAAAGTGGAGTAAGTTTTTCCACCCGAAAGCCTCTCCCCGACCCATCGAGAGAGGCTTTTTTCATCGCGGTCATAACAGAACTAATGCTGACTCTCATGCCATTGGCGCAGCAATTCGGCTTCACGCTCCGGCGAAAGTCCGGCCTTTAAGGGATTTTCTACCGTTGCCAGCCAGTCATAGGTATCACGAAGGGTGTCTTCCAATGGACGGAATTTCAAACCCGCATTCACCGCCCGTTCACTATTGACCGTATGTACGCCTACATACTGGGAAGGGGCAAACAACGGCATCGGCACTTGATTGTCCTGTAGAAAGGCCTCGTCTACCCATGTAAATTGGGTATCACTCCCCGCCTGACCTTGGCTGGTGTCTAAAATATCACCCAAGCGGACAGGGCGACCTGTGGCATTAAAAATACCCGTTTGTTTTTGCTCAGCCATGCGAATCGTCCATTCGGCAAGGTCACGCCCATCGATGAACTGCATGGTGTAAGCAGGGCTAGACGGAGCCAGCATTTCCCCGCCCATAGCCGTCCGCGACAACCAGTAGCTAAAACGCTGTGTATGGTCAAACGGCCCGACGATGAATCCCGGACGGATAATCAAACCGCGTCCCGGCATGACATCCTCCACCACCCGTTCACACAGGACTTTTAACCCGCCATACGTCTCCCCGGTAATTGATTCTGTGTTTTCATCGGTCAGGCTTTGGAGGCTGCCATGTTCATCAATATGGGATGTTTTATCCATATCGGCATAGACGGAAATCGTGGAGATAAAAATATAACGGTGGACGACTCCCTGCAATTTTTCAACCGATTGGCGCACCACACGCGGCACATACCCGCATGTATCAATCACCACATCCCATGAACGCCCCTCCAGCGCGTCTAATTGCCCGTCTCTATCGCCATGGAGATGTTCGGCCTGTGGAAATAAATCGGGGTTGGTTTTGCCCCGATGAAACAGGGTGATTTCATGTCCCCGTGCCAACCCTACCTCTGTCAAATGCCGTCCAACAAACTGCGTTCCGCCAAGAATCAAAATTTTCATGCTGTACCCTTTCGTTGAAAAGAGTTTATCAACGATTTGTGAAAATACGATTAAGCCAATATCTCACGCGGGTCAGCAATTTTTCCTTGAATCGCGCTGGCAGCCACCACATAGGGACTGGCTAAATAGACAGGCGCTTCGGGGGTTCCCATCCGCCCCTTAAAATTGCGGTTGGCGCTGCTGAGAGTCACTTCATTCGGCGCAGGAATACCCATGTGGTTGCCCATACACGGCCCACAACCCGGCGTTCCAATCGCTGCTCCCGCTTCGACCAGAGTTTCAATATAGCCAGCGCGGGTAGCTGCGAGCAAAACCTGCGAACTTGCCGGAATCACCACCAAACGACATTGAACTTTTTGCCCGCGCAAAATTTCGGCGGCGGCTTGCAAATCTTCCAAACGTCCGTTGGTACATGTCCCGATGAAGGCTTGTTGAATGGGTTCGCCCACCACTTCCGACACATTCACCACGTTATCCGGTTGGTGAGGCAGCGCAATTTGCGGCTCAAGCTGGCGCACATCAAGCGCATAATCTTCGGCATAAACAGCATCTGAATCGGGATAAAGCGGGGTGTAATCGCGGGTACGTTTGGCTTCTAAATAAGCAAAAATCGGTTCGTCCGGCGGCAAATAGGCATTTTTCGCGCCAAATTCCGCCATCATATTCGGCAAAACCGCCCGTTCATCCAAAGACAAATGCTGGAGGGCATCCCCTGCAAATTCAATTGAATAATAAATTCCGCCGTCTACGCCATAATTGCCCAAAATTCGCAGAGCAATATCTTTGGCGGTGACACCTTTTGCCAATTTGCCCGAGAGGGTAATTCGCATGGAGTCTGGCACGCGCATCCATAATTCGCCGGTTGCCCACAGCGCCGCCATTTCTGTCCGTCCAACTCCCGCCCCGAACGCGCCCAACCAGCCAAAATGCGTACTGTGGCTGTCCGCACCGAGAATCGTTTCTCCGGGCAAAATCAGCGCTTCTTCACTGATGACCTGATGACAAATGCCGCGTCCGACTTCAAAAAAATGGGCAATCTGCTGCGCTTTGACCCATTCCCGAATTTCGGCATGATTCTGGGCATGTTTGGTCGTGGGAGCAGGCACGGCATGGTCAAGCGTAATCGCCATTCGGTCAGGGCGGGCGATGTTTTCCGCACCAATTTCTAGGAAAATCCGTCGAATCGCGGCGGAATTGTCATGGCTAAAAATCAAATCGGGGCGCACATCCAGAATATCACCCGCCCGTGCTGAGGCGACTCCCGCCGCCCGTGCAAGGGCTTTTTCCGCAAAGGTATATCCGGTCATTGGGCTGCTGCCTCGTAGAGCAAACTGTCAATTTCTGCTAAGGCCAATGGACGGGTATCGGCCTGTTGTTTAATTGTCTGTGTAATCGATTTGAGCGTGGTGTCGTCCAGCACCAAGCCCAATTTTTGAGCGCGGTCACGAACGGTATTCCAGCCTGTCAGCCGATGTCCCATTGTCACTTCGCGCATCAGTCCAAAATCCTCCGGGTTGATAATTTCGTAGGTCGTGGGGTCAGCTAAAACCGCTTTGGCGTGAATCCCCGCTTTATGAATAAACGCGCTCGACCCGGTGATGTAATTGCTAAACGGAATTTGAATCCCGCAGGTTTCAGCAATGAGAGAATCGAGTTGGGGCAGCAGACGCAGTTTATATTTTTGCACATAAGCACGGTTAATCGTATACAACCGCGCAATCAAACCACCTAACGGGGTAATGCCATTCCGTTCGCCAATCCCTAAAATGGTGGTGTCAATATGTGTTGCGCCCGCTTCCAACGCCGCGCACGCATTGGCAATCGCGCAACCACTGTCATTATGCCCGTGAAATTCAATATCCAAACCCGTCAGCCGCACCAGTTGATGCACCATCGCATACACCTGAGTTGGCAAGGCCACCCCCACCGTATCCGCCACGCCCAAACGATTAACCAAGCCTAAATCGGCAATCGCCAGATACACCCGCAGCAAATCCGATTCGCTGCTGCGAAAGGTATCTTCGGTGCTGAAGCGCAAAATAATCTCAGGCGCTTGGGAACGGATAAAACTCATCACATCTTCGGCAAGGTCAATAATCTGACGGATGCTCTTGCCGTGGCTGTGTTGGATCAACTGCGGGGATGTGCCAATCACCACATCTAAGCCATCTACCCC
Source organism: uncultured Anaerolineae bacterium (assembly GCA_964639245.1). Classification (GTDB taxonomy): domain Bacteria; phylum Chloroflexota; class Anaerolineae; order Aggregatilineales; family J027; genus SB15. Next base: position 298,253 of record CAZXCU010000001.1, on the reverse strand, counting down.
TGTATCCAAGGCCCGCATCGCGTCATCCCGATTACAGCGAATGTGGGTCAAAATCCGCGCATTGAGATTTTGCCGCACCACTGCCCGAATATCCGCTTCACTTTGCGGGGAGGCACACGGCGAAGTCATCTCGATCATTTCCACGCCAAATTCATCCAGCAGGGCGGCAATTTCTACTTTTTGCGCGGTGGTAAAGGTGGCGGTGCTAAATTGTTCGCCTTCGCGCAGGGTACTTTCGATAATGCTGTAATTGTTAAACGGCATCTGCTAACACTTCCTCAATAATCTGAACTGCTTGCCACAAATCTTCGTCCGAAATGACAAGGGGGGGCAGCAGTCGTAAAACGGTTGCACCCGCCGGAAGCGCCAAGACTCCCCGCGCCTGTAATGCACTCAAAATCGGCGCAACTTTCCCGCGTAATTCAATCCCGATGATGAAGCCGCGTCCGCGCACTTCCCGCACGGCATGTTCAGGCAAATGTTCACGGAAATAGCGCATAACTTCCGCGCCGCGTTCCCGCGCCCGTGAAATCAAATCCGAATTTTGATACTCGTTCAGTGCTGCTAACGCTGCGGCACAGGCCAACGGATTTCCGCCAAAGGTGCTGCCATGTGAAGCGGGGGCAATTTCACCGACGCGCTCACCAATCAACACCGCGCCCATCGGCAGCCCACCCGCAATACTTTTGGCAAGGCAGAGAAAATCCGGCTGAATTTCATCGAATTCATGAGCGAATAAATAGCCGGTTCGCCCAAAACCCGTTTGCACTTCATCCACAATGAGCATTGCGCCATGGACGCGGCATAACTCCTGAACGGCTTGTAAATAGCCCTGTTCCGCCGGATGGACTCCGCCCTCCCCTTGCACCACTTCGACAATCACCGCGCCAATCGTGTCATTTACCGCCTGTGCCATTTTTTCGAGATTGTTATAGGGAACATGTGTCACATCGGGCAAAAGGGGGTTAAACGGTTCACGGTATTTTTTCTCCCATGTGGTGCTGAGTGCGCCCATCGTCCGCCCATGAAACCCGCGCATAGTGGAGACAATCCCACTCCGCCCCGTCACCAACCGCGCAAATTTCAACGCGCCTTCGATGGCCTCCGTACCACTGTTACATAGAAAAACACGGGGCATGTTGGCTGCCGCGCACAAGGCCGCTTGATATTCCGCCCGCACCGGGTTATGAAAAATTTCGGTGCAGGTAATCAGTTCCGCCGCTTGGGTTTGAATCGCTTGTACAATTGCGGGGTGAGCATGACCTAAATTGGCTGACCCCTGCCCCGCCACACAATCAATATAACTGCGGCCTTCACTGTCGAACAGCCGCGCCCCTTCGCCCCGTACAATTTGCAAATCGCGTTTGAGGTACACCCCGCTCGCATGTTGATTTTCTAGGGTATTTAAATCCACCCGATTAAGCATAAACCGCCTCATTCAAAATATGGGTTCCTGCCCCTGCCAATGCTGCGTCTAAGGGATTGTTTAAGCGTGAATCCGCCAGAATCACACGGGCAATTTGCGCGGTTTCTGCCGCCAGCAGTTTTTTCTTCATCCGCCCGCCCGCAAAATCGGCATAACGTTCAAGCTGTGAGAGGGGAAATTCTGCGATTAAGGAGTTGGGGTCATTGACATCGCGCAGCAAACCGGGGACATTGCTCAAAATCATCAGCGTGTCAGCGTTGAGTTCCCGCGCTACGTTCGCCGCCACCAGATCACCATCCACATTCAGCCGTTCAAATTCATCCCCCAAGGCTAAGGGCGCAATCACCGGTGTCAGCCCATTTTCGAGCAGGGGAATCAAGATCTCGGTATTAATTCCGGTAATTTTCCCCGAATAATCATCACGGATGATGATGGGTCGCCCGTTGCGAATAGCACGAATGGCTTTTTTACGTTCGGCACGTACCACATTCGGACTCGCCAAGCCTACCGTTTGCACACCATAGGCCATCAATTCGGCGGTCATTTGCTGATTAACCAGTGCCGCCGCCGCGCTGAAAATTTCAATCGTGCGGGCATCGGTGTAACGGCTGGTATGTCCGCCGGGGCTGGTAATCGTCTGGACCGGGTAGCCCATCGAATCCGACAGCCGATTCGCCATGTCACTGCATCCATGCACCAGAATCCACGCTTCACCCTGTTGAATCCGCGCCGCGAGGTTTTGCAAAACGGCGCTGTGATTGACACCCGCCCCACCACCGAGTTTGAGAATATTGATTGTCATTATGGGAAAATTCCTCCGAAGGTCAGACCTGTTGTTTCTTCAAATCCACACATCAAATTCATGCACTGCACCGCGCTACCCGCCGCGCCTTTGCCCAAGTTATCTATCGCGCACAGCAGCACCGCCCGTCCGGTAGCGGGGTCATATTCCCACCCCACATCGGCATAATTCGTGCCTGCCAGCAAACGTGGTTCGGGCTGTCCATACAAACTGCCTTTTTCATGCACAATCCGCACAAAAGGCTGGTCATTCCACGCCCCGCGATAGGCTTTCCAGAAATCTTTGTCGGCTAAATTCGTGGGAAGGGACAAATGCACCGCCACCGCAACCCCGCGCACCATCTCGACACTGCTAATCGCCATGCGTACATCAAAATTGCCGCATGAAGCCAGATTTTGACGGACTTCCGCTTCGTGCCGATGTCCGGTTAGCGCATAGGGGCGGACAATGCCACTTCGCACAGGATGATGACTGCCTACATTCGGTGTGCTACCCCCTTCGCTACTGCCCACTTTTATATCGGCATAAATCGGCTGAGTTGGGGTGACAATGCCCGCTTTGACCAATGCCCATAGTGCTAATGAGGTTGCGGTGGCGTTGCATCCCACGCCGCTTGCATAATTCGCATCCCGCAGTTGTTCCCGATACAACTCTGGCAACCCATACACAAATTTTCCAAGCCAATCCGCCGCTTGATGGGTTTCCCCATAGGTCGCTGCATAGGTTTCGGCATCGTTCAAGCGAAAATCAGCGCTCAGGTCAATAATTTTGGGCGCTAAACTGGCATATTGCTGGATATGCTGTTGGGCTTCCCCATGCGGCAAGGCCAAAAATAACACATCGCAACTTTCCAAAACATCCCGGGTGATGAAGCGTAAATTGGTTTGTCCGCGCAAATGGGGATGCACCTGATGCACAAATTTACCCGCGTTGCGTTCGGCAGTTACTTGTGTGACTTCTACTTGCAGGCGGGGCAAAAGAAGGCGTAGTAATTCCCCGCCCGTGTACCCCGACGCACCGACAATTCCGACCCGAATCATGCTGTCACCCCCACCTGCGCCACGACATACTGCGCGATTCGTCCAGGAATATCCACGCCGGTGGTATCAATGCTGTTGCGAAATTCCATTGTATGATTGACTTCGCAGACGACGAATCCACGCTGCGGGTCTTCCAGAATATCAATCGCCAGCACCCCGCCTTGTCCGTTGCTCACCGCCAGCGCTGCCCGTTGGCAAATATCGGCGAGTTCTGGTGTCACCGGACAATTCGAGGCTTGTCCACCCCGGGCTGTATTGGTAATCCAATGGTCGGAACGACGGTAAATCGCGCAAATGGTTTCTGTGCCAATCACAAATGCCCGAATATCCCGCGAGGGTTTTTGAATATATTCCTGAATATAGAAAATATGATGATTCACCCCGCCCAAAACTTCTTTGTGTTCAAGGATAGCTTCTGCTGCGTCACGGTCATGAATCCGCGACAGCAACCGTCCCCATGACCCCACCGTCGGTTTCATCACCACTGGATAGCCAATCCGTTCAATTGCTTCAAGGGCTGCTTCGGTACTAAAGGCGATTTCGGTCACAGGCTGGGGGACATTTTGCGCGGCTAATGCGAGCGTGGTGCGGATTTTATCGGCACAGGTGCTGGAGGTGGCATAGGTGTTAATCGTCTGAATCCCCGCCGCCTCAAAAAGTTGTAAGGCGACCAATCCCGCGCTGGTACTGACACTGCGTTCCAGCAAAATATCCAATTCCGGCGCATAATCCCCGACTCGCGCCGCGATCATCCGTTCGTCCAAGCGTTCCGGCGTAATTCCCAGATTTTCAAACGCGCTGAATAGGAGTTTTTCCTCGACTCGAACGCGGCTGCACAAAATCCCGATTCGCATTTATTCGCCCCAGTCTTCCATTTCCATAGGCGCAAGGTCGATGGTTAGGGGATTCAAGCTGATAATTTCCAGTTCCGCCCCGCAATCAGGACAGGGCAAAATTTCCCCCTGCATCACATTATTCGGCAGGGTCAGGCTCGCGCCACATTCAATACATTCCACGTTGTGTTCCATTTCTTGCTCTCTTTTCTTTCTTTTTTCTCTGCTAACGGTCAACACCTAAAAAACAAAACCCCGTCAAGCGGTACACCGGACGGGGTTCACATGGCAAGCATCAAGCAACCAACCGGAGTTACCGCTTCGTCAGGCGACCCTTCTTATTCTTCTTGATGCTGCAACCAAACATACCCGTGTGCTTTCCTTCTTGTTGGTAAATTCCCCTAAAAACAAAAAAACCACCCGTTGTTGCGAGTGGCCTGAGACTTTGTTCTGCGATGTTGAAAATCAGCATCAAGCGCAAAGCACGCCACTCGTTGCGGAGGGCTTCTTGCTCTTCTTGATGGTGCTGAGGTTCAAAATCATGTGAGATTCTACCGACAATTTACTCAAGTCCATGCTAAAGATAAAAAAAATAGCCGGGATTAGCAAGCCTTTTCTTTGTGAAAAATTACAAAATTCATTTGCTCACCCACTATTTTTCATAAAAAATTGATGTCATTCCCTATCAGCCCACGGGACACCCGCTATATACTCCTCATGGAATAAAAATGTCAGTCAGGCGAGAACCCCATGTCTAAAACCCATCTTCGCAAAATTATCAGTGATATTTGGCTGCACCTGAATCGTACCATTTTGGTGGTTCTGAGCATCATGATTGGTGTGTTCGGGGTAACGGCGCTGGTCAGTATGGGCGATTTATTAATTTCTCAGTTGAACCAAGACCTTCACGAAGATGAAATCGCCATGATTCATGCGTATGTGGTTTCCAGCGGGGGGCAGCTGACTTTAGAAGAAAATCAAGCCTTGCTTGACCAGCTAAAAACCCTTCCCAATATCCAGCAGGTCGAAGGGCAGGCGATTTATCCGATAGATTGGCATGAAGTTGGCAGCAATGATTTTGAGGCCGGCGCGATGATTGCCTTTAGCCAGCCGTTTGACGCGGTTCAGATTGAACCCATTTCCCGCATCACGGAAGGGCGCTACCCCGCCAGTGGACAGCGTGAAATTGCGATTGAGCAGCGTTTTGCCAACAAACACAACATAGGCGTGGGCGACAAAATTGTTTTTCGCGGGTCAGAAGCAGAAGCATGGGAAATTGTGGGGATTGTGTTTCAACCTTACCAGACCATCACCCCCCATTCAACCAGTATCGGGTTGGGCAATCCGGCGACCCCTCCCGAAACCAATATTTACGCCACTTACGAAGATGCTCAAACTATCGTGGGGTTTCCCGGCCTCAGTTCCATTTCAGCCCGTTATACCAGTGTTGAAGCGGCTGAGGACGGACTCAATGACTTTATTGGACAAATCGCCGCAGAAACTCCTTATATCACCGTTTTTAGTTTTCTGGAGGATCCCGAAGAAAATTCCTTCATCAAATTGGCGGCAACCTTTACCAGCATCATGAATGTGTTGGGGGTGTTAGCCATGATTGTCTCGGCCTTTTTGGTCGTAAATGTCATCAATACCATCGTGGTTGAGCAAAAACAGCAAATCGGGGTCATGAAGTCACTCGGTGCAACACGGGTGGATGCCTTCCTGATTTATACCGGACAGGCGCTGGTGTATGGCATCTTTGGCTCGTTTTTCGGGGTGCTGCTGGCTGTCCCAACCGCATCCTTTATGGCAGAAGCCCTTGCGCCGTTGATTGGTACATATATTGAAGATTTTCAAATCTCATGGGTTGGGATTTTGATAGGCTTTTTACTGGGACTCCTGATTCCGGTGATTGCCTCCCTGATTCCGGTCTACAATGGCACAAAAGTTTCTATCTTGGAAGCCATCACCGATATGGGCATTGACGCGAAGTGGGGCAACACCCGCTTTTCGCATTTCATTGGCGTTTTACCGCTTCCGACACTGGTTCGGCAGGCACTCAGTAATATTATTCAAAAACGGGGTCGTCTCGCGCTCACCATTCTGACGCTGACAATGGCGTTGGGTTCATTTATGGGAGTGACCGCCCTGTTCGCCTCGCTGGATGAAGCCATTAATACCATGTTCACCACTTTCAATAACGAAATCGAAATGACCACCCAGAAAGCCGAAGATCCTGAACGGGTACGCCAGATTTTGACCGACCATGTAGAAGGCATTACCCGGATTAGCCCCGGCTACAGTGTTTCGGTGGAATTAGAAGGCTATGTCGCCCCTGAAAACAGCTATAGCTCCAGCACAGGTAGTCAGGTCGAGGCGATTGGCATTGACCCAACAGCAGGTGTGATTAATTTCCGTCTGACCAGTGGCACGGGTTGGCAAGATGACCCCACCCGCAAAGGGGTTATCCTGAATGAATCGGTTGCTCAAAATATTGGCAAAAAAGCGGGCGATACCGTCACCATTCGTGTGGGTGGACAAGCACATGACTATGAAGTCATCGGGGTGGATATTTGGCCTTTTGACGCGATTTTTTTTGAATGGTCGGAACTTGCCCGCATTGCGGGTTATGTGGATACAGCAGGCAACCCCACCCCCGGCGCATACAACATTGACCTTGCCGGCGACCTGACCGCCGATGAAGTCGCAGAGGTCATTGACGATCTCAAAGCAGTCGCGGCAGATAACGATCTTCAAGCCGTTTACACCAATCAACCCCAGAACGAAAAAGACATCACCCAGATTATTGTGAGTTTTGAAAGTGTGTTCAATTTAACCTCGATTGTCATGGCGCTGGTCGGAGCCATTGGCTTGCTGGCAGCCCTCTCCATGGCGGTCATCGAACGTCAGAAAGAAATCGGGGTGATGCGTTCACTCGGTGCAGGGTCATCCACCATTGTGAGTCAATTCTTGCTGGAAGGCATCCTTGTGGCGGTGATTGCATGGCTGTTGGGGCTACCTTTGAGCTACCTTGTCGGAAAATCGATTCATGCAGCCATTGAACTGGAAAGTTTTTTCACCTTCGGCTATCCCCTGTGGGTGGCGCTGCAAGGACTGTTCGGTATCATTTTATTAGCCGGACTTGCCAGCGCGTGGCCTTCACTTTCCGCCGCCCGTAAAACTGTTTCCGACATTCTCCGTTATCAATAACGTGAGTTCGCTCTAAGATGACGCATTTGCAAGCTGTGTGCCACATTTTCAGCCATCATCAAGGTGTACCTTAACACGCAGCTAATAAAAAATGTCAATTCCCACACTTTCCCATACTTTTTCCCACACTTTTCACAACATAAGAGACAAATTATGGGGCAAAACCCCAAAAGTGTGGGAAAGTGTGGGAATGGCGCGATTCTCGAGGCCAACTTTTTAATCTGGCCTATTACAAAGATTTAAGCCAACTCACCTGAATGTCACAATGATAACGCGGGAAAGAGTAAGCAGCGACAATATTATCCGCGATTGTCGATGAACAAGCGATTCCACCATTCAAACATCATTAAACTCCACAGCAAAAAGCGATGATTTTTTTGTCCGGTCATATGCTCATCAACAATCGTTCGCAGCGCCGCTGGCTTAAAATAAGGACGGGCAAGCGCTTGGTCACTCAGAATCAGCGCTTCTACCTGTGGGCGCAGCACCCCCTGATACCAGGTTGCATCGGGAGGAGTAAAACCCTGTTTACGGCGGGTGAGCGTTTCTTGGGGCAACAGTCCACGCATCGCCTGTTTGAGGAGATATTTGCTGACCCCATTTTTTAACTTAAGCTGGCTAGGGATTTTGAGGGTAAAATCGACAAAATCATGGTCTAAAAATGGCACCCGCGATTCGATGCTGTGTGCCATGCTCAACTTATCTTCCACCACCAGCAGCCCGTGTAAAAATGTCCGCAGGTCAAAATAGAGCGCACGGCTAAGGGGGTCATCGGTGTTGGCTTGGCGCATGACTTGCTGGTAACTGTCATAGGTGCTGAAATGCGCTGTTTCGCGGTTCATCCAGTCCGAAAACAGGGCTGTCTTGGCTTCATCATCAAAAAAGCGAATCCACTGTTGATAGTAGGTGAGGTCAAAATTTTGGCGGGCTTGTTGGGCGGCGGTATGCCGCCAAGGATACCCCGCGAAAAGTTCATCTCCGCCGCTTCCCCCCAATACCACCACGACATACTGACGGACAAGCTGGCTGGTATACCAATTCTGATAACTAATGCCTAACCGGGGTTCATCCAGCGCCCACGCAACCTGTCGCATGGCTGCGAAATTGTGGCTGCTGTTAAGGCAAATTTCATGATGCTGCGTTCCTAGCAAATGCGCCAAAGCCCGCGATTCAGCGCTTTCATCAAAATACTGTTCCAGCGAATCGGCCTGTGCGGGCAACTCAAAGCCGCAGGTAAAAGTGTGGATATTGGGTATCTGGCGCACCGCCACCGCCGAAATACTGCCTGTGTCCATGCCCCCACTGAGGAACGTGCCAACCGGAACTTCGGACATCAACTGACGGTTGACGGCTTGTTCAAAATAAAAACGCAGCCCTTCTTGGAGAGAATCTTCATTTTCCGTGTGAAAATCGCCAATTTTTATTTGCCAGTAGGTAAAGGGATGGAGATGGCCTTCCGCAGTGCAACGCAACCCCATCCCCGGTGGCAGCAGTTTGACATCCTGTAGAAAAGTACGGTCTCCAAAATGGTTTTGAAAGGTGAAATGTTCGGCAATCGTCAGGGGGTCAGGGCGACGGGGAAAATCTGGACTCTGGATAATCGCTTTGATTTCACTGGCAAAAATCAATTTTCCCTGATGAAGCGCATAATAGAGGGGTTTCACACCAAAGCGGTCACGTACCAGCAGCAATTCGCGGCGGCGGCTGTCCCACAGCGCGAAGGCAAAAATGCCATTCAACATCACAAAGGCATCTGTGCCAAAAACCTCATATAACTGCAAAATAACTTCCGTATCGCTGTGCGTTTGGAAATGGCAGCCGCGCTGAATGAGCAGTTCGCGCAGTTCGAGGTGGTTATAGATTTCACCGTTGTAACACAGCCAGCAAGATTCATCTCCGTTTGGCATGGGTTGATGCCCACCAGCGACATCAATAATCGCTAAACGGCGGTGAGCAAACCCTAGCACCGATTCTTGAGGCGCAACTTGATACTGGGAGAGGACATGCCCTTCGGCGGGTGTCCATGACAGATAGCGGTGATCATCCGGGCCACGATGCGCGATAGCATCGCCCATTTTTTTCAGCAAGCGGCGGTCAAAAGTCCCACCGTCAAACTGGTAAATCCCAGCGATGCCGCACACTAGGCTTGTTTTCTCATAATACTGCTGATGCCACTGGGGGAGACATGCAAATGCTGCATCGCCAGATGATGGGTTTGGCACCATGCCTGAATTTGCGCCGGCGTATAACGAAAGGCATGGGTAGGCCGATACCAGTCGAAATTGACCATCACATTGGTCTCAAAGTCGAAACTGTCATTCCAATAACATTTAAATATATAATCATAAATCAAGCGCTGAACATCATAGGTGCCTTTGGTAAAACCAAATTCAGGGAAATCATCCTCGACTTCAACTTTGATATTCAGTTTAGAAAGATTATGCCCCAAACGGGTGATCCGTTCGGAAAAATCCAGCGCATCTTCAAGCGGGGACTCCGTATATTTTCCGCGCAAGTAGTCATCCGAAAATTCACGCAGCGCCCCTTTGACCTTATACACATACAACAGCAGATGGCCTGCGGGTTGCAACAGGTGTACCAATTTTCCAAAATTTTCGGGTGGGTTGGGGGTGTGGTGCAGCACTTGGTCGCAGGAAATGACATCAAAAAACTCGGGAGCAAAAGGCAAGTGTCCAATATCCGCTTGCAACAGCACGATTCGGTCATTCTGCTGGAAACGCTCATGGGCAATGTCAATGGCACGGCTGATATCCACCCCAAAGATGAGCGCATCGGAATTTCGCATCAGCATGTCAGTATCTACGCCCGTGCCTGTTCCCGCTTCAAGGATAAAACGTGCGCCCCGTAAAAATTCGCGCACATCGGCATCACCCTGCGGGAAGTTAAACCGTTCATAGTACCAGCCTTCCCGATAGGCTTTGCTGGCTGCATCATAGGAATAGTGTGGGATGCGTGTCCACTTGTAGGAGAATGTATCGATGGTTTCGCGCTGATCGGCTGCCATGTCTTCAAAATCCACAAAACGCGGGACTCCCTGCCGAATCGGATACCGTCGGGTGTCATCCTGCACACTGACCAGCATTCCCTCCAAAATACGATTGCCTTGGCGTACTGTGACTTCAAGCCGAAGAGCAGAACCCGTGGCAGGACACACAAGGTAGGGGAGAGCAGATTCAAGCATGTTCATGTTCCTTACGTTGGTGGCTGTGCGGTTGGTAGGCTTCTTGGCGCAAAGTTTGCTCGATAGACGCATCCAAGCCACCTTGCTGCATAATGATAAAACGGGGGCGCTGGCGGACTTGTTCAGCCACCCGCCAGAGATATTCCCCCAAGACCCCCAGTACGACCAATTGAATCCCGCCCATGAAAGCAGTAATCACCACAGTTGAGGGCCACCCTGCGCCACCAATATCAAACAAAATTCGGTTGACCACAACGATCATGCCATAGAGAAAACTCAACAGGGCAATGATGAAGCCTAAAGAAGTAATAAGACGGATAGGGAAATAGCTAAAATCGAGCAGCACATCAATGGCCGATTTAATGCGACGGAAAAAAGTCCATTTGCTGTAACCGCGCTGGCGTTCCTGTCGATGGTAGGGAATCTGTTCCTGCCGAAAGCCTAAATCATAAATCGCTAAAAATGGGATCGTATTCCGAATGGGCAAGGCGTTATACAGGTCAATGATACGACGGTCAAACAAGCCGTAATCCATGCCACCGGGCGGGAAATCCGACCAGATAAAGCGCCGCAGAATCCAATAAAAAATGTTGGCATAGAAGGATTTTAAACCGGGGTCTAAACGGCTGGCTCGCACCCCCCAGACAATATCCGCGCCGTTTTCCCATCGTTCAATAAATTGATGAATCAGCGCGGGCGGGTCTTGTAAATCGCAGCTAATGACGATGATGCCATCCCCTACTGCACAAAGCAGTCCGGCACTGATGGCACTGTATGACCCAAAGTTGCGGCTTAAGCTCACAAATTTGACCCGGGAGTCCTCGAAGCGAAGTTTTTCAATCATGGCGAGGGTTTGGTCATGGCTGCCATCATTGACGAAAATAATTTCCCAGTCATAGGGGGTCTGTTGCATCACACCGGACATGGCATGATAGAAGGGGTAGATGTTTTCTTCTTCGTTATAGGAAGGAACAACAATGGAGATGAGCATTATGCCCCCCGATGCCGCACAACCTGTAATTCTTGCAGGCGTTGCTGTGCTGCCGAGAAATATTCTTTGACATCGCCCTGTGCAGCAATCCATTCGCCGTAGCGCTGCAAGCCGGTTTCGAGCGCTACCTCCGCCTTCCAACCGAGGGCTTCTAGTTTGGAGGGGTTTGGCACCATATGACGCGCATCACCGGGACGATATAAACTGCCTGCAAATTCTACGCCAAGATCTTCGATACCATATAAATTAAACAGGGCTTGAATCAGGCGGTTGACGGTGATGGCTTGCCCTCCCCCTGCATTAAACGGCTGCCAATTACACGCTTCGTTTTCCATACAAAAAATATTGGCAGAAACGATGTCGCTGACATAGGTAAAATCACGGGTCTGGTTGCCATCTTCATAAATTACAGGCGGGAGATGATTTAAAATACGGGTGCTGAAAATACTGACCACGCCAGTATAGGGATTGTAAATGCTCTGGCGGGGGCCATAGGTCACGCTGTAGCGCAGGGCAACCGTTGGCAAATTCATTTGTTGGCCCGTATTCAAAATCAGCCGTTCGGTAGCAAATTTGCTGATGGCATACGGCGTTTTGCCGTCATAGGGTTTGTCTTCGGTAATGCGGCGCGGAGTCATGCTCTGTCCACAGATGGGACATTGTAATTCCCAGACTCCCGATTCAAATTGTTGCAAAGAACGCGGTTGGGGATATTGCACCCCATGTTCGGGGCAGTCGTATGAGCCTTCGCCGTAGATAGCTTGGGACGAAGCCGCCACAATTTTTTGGACGGGAAACCGATGCTGGGCAATTGTTTCGAGCATCAAGGCTGTGCCGGTGGCGTTGGCATGGAGGTAATAGGAAATTTCCGGCGTAAACCCCCCAAAGGCGGCTTGGTGGAAAATCACATCCACTCCATCCAGCACTTTTTTCCAGAGTGCGGCATCCCGAATATCGCCATGTACAAATTTCGCTTTGGCGGGAATCCATGCGGGTTTGCCAAAAGGATGGGTTTGGGGTTCAAGGTTATCGAGGATAGTTACCTCGTATCCCCGTGACAGAAGGGCATCAACCAGATGAGACCCGATGAGACCCGCCCCACCAGTAACGAGTGCGTGCATACAATCCCCTTACCAATGCCAAAATTGCCCTGCTATAATAACATACCAATTTAGGAAGTGAAGATTAAATCGTGAGTAAAATAAACATCGCTGTGATTGGGGCGGGCTACTGGGGGCCTAACCTTATTCGAAATGTCGCACAGCACCCCGCAGCCAAACTTCACACCATCTGCGATAAAAACTCCCAACGGCTCACTTACATCGCCCAGCACTATACCCCGCAGACGCTTGTTACCGAACCCGCTGAAATTTTTGAAAATCCTGAAATTCACGGGGTGGTCATTGCAACCCCTGCCCATACCCACTTCAGCCTGACGCGCCAAGCCCTTGAAGCAGGCAAACATGTCCTTGTCGAAAAACCACTGGCTCTGACTTCCGCCGAAGCACGCGAAGTAGCAGAGCTTGCCACGCAAAAAAACCTCATTTTGATGGTGGGGCATGTATTTGAATATAATCCCGCCGTTCAAAAACTGCGCGATCTGGTGGTTAGCGGCGATTTAGGCCAACTCTATTACATTTACAGTACCCGCGTGAATCTGGGGCAAATTCGAGACGACCTGAATGCTTTCTGGAATCTCGCCCCACACGACATCAGTATCATCAACCTGATATTAAATGATGCGCCCCAGCGTGTCGCCGCACAGGGCTTTAGTTACTTACAGACCAAGCAAAATCTGGAAGATGTTGTTTTTGCGGTGTTGGAATATGCCAGTGGGGTAGCCGCACATATCCATACCAGTTGGCTCGACCCCAATAAGATTCGGCGGATGACGGTGGTCGGTGAAAAAAAGATGGTGGTTTATGACGACATCAGTGATAATCCCATTACCATTTATGAGAAAGGCGCAGCGTGGGTCGAAGATGTCTCCAGTTACGGGATTCACCGCTTGCAAACCTTCACCGGAGATATTCATATCCCGCGCCTACCCACCGTTGAACCGCTACGGGCAGAAATAGACCATTTTATGCACTGCATCCAGACCGGACAAAAGCCACTTTCCGATGGCTATGATGGTCTGCGCGTGGTGCAAGTGCTGGAAGCGGTTTCTGAATCGCTACAATCTGGAGGCAAACCAGTCCAATTATGAGTGAATTTGTTCGAATTTACGCGGGAGTACATCTGCCAGAGGATGCCCAAGTCGAAGATTTTGTGGTGCTGGGCAAGCCACCGCGTGGAAGTGAACCGGGTGAACTGCCCCTCATTTTTGGAGCAGGCTGTATCATTCGTTCCCACAGCATTATCTATGCAGGTAACACGATTGGCAACCATTTTCAAACCGGACACGGAGTCATGGTGCGCGAAAATAACCAGATTGGCGATGGTGTGAGCATTGGTACGCAGAGCGTAATTGAACACCATGTCACCATTGGCAACCGAGTACGGATTCATACGCATGTTTTTGTGCCGGAGTATACAGTTTTAGAAGAAGGCTGTTGGCTTGGCCCGCGGGTGGTGATTACCAATGCCCGCTACCCCTTGAGTAAAGGGGTGAAAGACAATTTACAGGGCGCAGTCATCGAACGCGGTGCAATTATTGGTGCAAATGCGACTCTGCTGCCGGGGGTACGCATTGGCGCGTATGCACTGGTCGGGGCGGGGTCAGTTGTGACCAAAGATGTTCCATCGGGCAAAGTCGTGGCGGGCAATCCAGCGCGTGAGATTAACACCCTTGACCAAATTGATGTCTATGAAGGATACGGTGATGAACGTTCCCTTAGTTGATTTAAAGGCACAGTATCAAGCCATCCAACCGGAAATTGATGCAGCAATTGCGCGTGTTGTGACGAGTACAAGTTTCATCGGGGGCAAAGACCTAACCGCCTTTGAGCAGGCTTTTGCTGCCTATCAGGGGACAAAATATGCGGTGGGAGTGGCAAGCGGAACGGCAGCGCTGTTCTTGGCCTTACAAGCCTTAGACATCGGGGCCGGGGATGAAGTTATCACCACCACCCACACGTTTATCGCTACCGTTGAAGCAATTGAACTGGTCGGGGCGGTGCCAGTCTTGGTAGATATTGACCCGCAAACTTACAATCTTGACCCGCAGCAGGTAGCGAAGGCCATTACCCCGCGCACCAAAGCGATTATGCCAGTCCATCTGTATGGGCAACTTGCGGAAATGGATGCACTTGTCGTGCTTGCCCAAAAACACCAGCTTCGGATTATTGAAGATGCCGCCCAAGCGCACGGTGCAGAACTTCATGGCAAACGTGCCGGACAGTTTGGGGATGTGGCTTGTTTTAGTTTTTATCCCGGCAAAAATCTCGGTGCCTATGGGGATGCCGGGGCAATTTGTACCAATGATGAAACCCTAGCCAATCGGATTGCCATGCTGAGAAATCATGGACGCACAGGTAAATATTTACATGATGTGGTTGGCTATGGGGAACGCTTGGATACCTTGCAAGCGGCGATTTTACATGCCAAACTGCCCCATTTAGAAGACTGGAACACGGCACGCCAGCACCACGCGGCGCGTTACGATGGGCTGCTCAAGGAATTGCCAGACGTGGTGACCCCATCAGTGATGCCAGATGCCCGTCATGTCTACCATATTTACTGCATCCAGGTAGCAACAGAGCGGCGGGATGAAATTTTGTCTGCATTGAATGCGAAAGGCATCGGCGCGGGGATTCATTATCCTGTTCCGGTACATCTCCAACCCGCCATGACGCATCGGGGCTGGAATTTGGGCGATTTCCCAATCGCTGAAGCCGTAGCAAATTCCATTATCAGCTTGCCGATTTATCCTGAAATGTCTGATGCACAAATCGATTACATTATAGAAACGCTCAAAGCCATCCTGCATGAAAAAATCGCTCTCACTTAAATTTATTCTCATTGCAGCCCTGTATGGGATGGCTGCGCTGCTGTTGTTCAATCGGCTTGAGCCATTGGTGTTACCAGACTGGCGAGGCTACCAAGAAGCGGCGCGGCTTTCGATTTTCAGCCGCGATTTCTGGGGACATTGGCGGGCCAATACGATTGTTCTGCTCATCAAACTTACGGGCGACCAAGCCACGCTCATCACCCAGATTAATCTTGTGTTAAATCTGCTGGCATGGCTGCTGCTCGCGGGGTTGGTCAGCACATTTTTGGAAAATGCCCGCCTGCGGGTCATCGGTTTTGCGGCAATCTTATTTTTTAGTCTCGGCATTGATTTTTTTGTCTGGAATCGGGTGCTGCTCACAGAAAGCCTCGACAACACCCTCATTTTACTTTTGATTTCGATGTTCATGTTGCTCCATCGCCGCATTAAGCAAGGTGCTGCCCCGCCTTTTTTGCAGCAACTTTTGATTGGAACCAGTTTTGCCCTGCTCATTTTTCTGTGGGGATTTTCCCGCCCACCGAATTATTTTAATGCGCTGGTGCTGATACCACTCATTGGGCTAGTGGGGGTGGTCTGGTGGCGGCAAGTGCGTCCATGGTGGCCTGTGTTCGGCATTCTCTTAGGGACACTCGCAGGCGTGTATGGGCTGCGAAATTACCTCATTGATTTTGGGGATGCGTGGCAAAATGGCTTCATGAACAATGTCGCAGCGAATATTCTGGTGGACGACGAAAAAACCGCCTTTTTCGTAGAACGCGGAATGCCGAACAGCCCAGAAGCGCTGCATTTTCGCGGCTATGTGCCTGCCAATCGGGGTGGAGATTGGGAAGCGGTTTTTGGTGAGTGGATCGAAACAGAAGGGCGCAGCGCGTATATCCAATATTTGGTTTTAACCGCCCCGGAGCGTGTTTGGGAAAGTCTCCAACGATGGGAACTGGTACTCAACCCGGATATGTTGGGAGGATACCTCTACGGGCGTAACCCCTACTTTAGTTTATCGGATTGGCAGCAGCAAAATAGTTATCTGTTATACAGCCCCGGCGGGGTAACGTTTATTGTGCTAGGGATATTGGCCTTGCTCCTGATGCTTTCCGCAGGATGGCAGAAATATCTGGATTGGCGCTGGCTAATTCCCTTGCTGCTGTTGATTTCGACCCTGCCGATTGCGGTGCTGAATTTGAATGCCGATGCGTATGAGGCTCGCGCTCATACTGCCAACAGTTTAAAGCTGCGACTGGCTGTGCTGTTGCTGGTGATCTACGGATTAGATTACTGGTGGACAAAACGCCCCAAAGCACAACTGCAAAAAACACTGGTCACGGGCATGGTGCTGCTGCTGGGGGTAGAAATCCTGCTCGGCTATATATTCACCCGGGACAAACTTGTTTACCCCGTAGTGTCAGCGGTTTTTCCTGAAACCAACATGCTGGCCTATCGGGATGTTGATGACGAGTCGTATCGGGTCTTTCAGCATGTTGAGCGTGATGCGCGTGTTCTGAAATTACAAACAGATGTCATTGACAACGAAGCGTATTTTCGCTCGTTTGTTATGGAGTGGGGTATCAGCGGCATTTACGAGGAATTTTTTCATTCCGGTGATTCCGTTGCGTATATCTGGCGGAATACCCCGCAGTTAATTTCCGTTGCTGGCCCCAAAGGGGCGGTTTATGGGCCTATTTCCCTCGATGAATCCGATCAAACTGCTTTTCTGGCATGGCAGGAACGCCGCTTGCCCGGTTTGCTGGATGCCTTTGACATCGAGTATGTCTATATCAAAAACAGCGCATGGGCATCTCTGCCAGACTATCAACAACATCTCCTAGAAAATACCCATGTGTATGAATTGGTACACGAATGGGACAACCATGACCGCTTATATCACGCTAAGGGAAATCAAACCACATGGCTTGATTTCGCCGGAGAACAACTCGGCATGAATGCGGACATGTTTGCTGCCTATGAAGCCTCTGAGGGACTGCTCCCAGCCGATGCCATCATTTTTAACCCTGCGACAGGGACATTGGCGGACAAAAATACCATTCTCCAAGAAACAGGCGCATGGATTGAAGCAACCCGCCTGACGGATCCCCTGTTTTCTTTATTGCATGTTCAAGAACAAATGCGGTTTGAAAGTGATTTTTCCGATTCAACCCTTTTAAGTGAGTGGCGGGCGACCAAGCAACCGGAGATTTTGCAAACAGCCGGCATTGACTATATTGCTTTTTCGGAAGCGTGGTTTCAATGGCTGACGCTGGAAGAACAAGCCCTATTCGCTGACCCCACCCTCTATGAACCGATTCGTGTCTGGCAAACGGAAGTGCCTGTTCCGTTTTATCTCTATCGGGTGGTCGCCAACTAAGCGGTATCAGTTCAATAAAGTACATTTGTTCCTTGAACTCCCATTAAATCCCACCGATATTTGATAGAATAGAGGCATGTTAATCTCTCCCGGCAGTTTAGGGCCACGCGCTCATCCCCTGAATACCGCTTTTGGCGCAAGCATTTTGATTCTGGGTTTGGGGCAAACTGGCTATGAGGCGATGGCACAGATTCATGAGATGCTGCGCTACACACAATCTCCGCGAGATTTACAGGGGAAGATTCGCACGCTGGCAATTGCCCAACGTCGTTCAATGCAGCAGGAACAATTGCTCCCGCGTGAATCACGATTGCTTTTGACCATTGACCCCATCCGATGGAGCGATGTACCGGGGCGTTATCAGACACTGGGGGTATCGCGCTGGTGGCCTCGCACCCCATTTAACGCAGAAGTTCAGGAAAATCCCGCCACCACCCGCGCATTTTCGCGCCTGCTGCTGTGGCACAATGCCGCGCTTGTCAGCGAAAAGCTCATGCAGTTGGCGGATTGGCTGAAAATGTCGAGCCAACGACTCCATCAACCCCGCCTCGTGTTTGTGATGGGGTCACTGGGCGAGCCAGAAAGCAGCGGCATGATTTTTGATGTGATAAGCCGATTACGGGGGCTGCTGCCTGATACAACGATGGTCGGCGTTTTTTCAGCAGCAACCGCAGCCGAAGATGAAGCAGAACGCCTGAAAACAATGGCACATGTGTACGCCACGCTGAAAGAACTCGATTCGGCATTGCTACACCCCACGACCTACCGTTCTGAACTGCCGATGATGGGAACTCTCTCAGAATCCTCTCCCCAACGGTTGTTAAATGCCGTGTGTATTACCGGGGATGCGATTATGCCATCCGCGCATGTGGAGGCGGCGCTGGCAGAGTTTGTGCTAACGTGGATGCTGCATACCACCCAAAGCAGCGATGCTTTTTTACCAACGCTTCTCCCGCCCAATCCTTGGGGACGTTACAATGGCTATACCACTTTTGGAATGGCAAAATTGGGGCTGCCCACCCGTGCTGCATTGGAATTTCAAGCGATTAAAATTGCACGGGTGGCACTCAAGCGGCTACTGGAAGTGCCATCCGAATCCTCAAAACAATGGTTGCAAAAAATTATCAACCGCGCTCATACCGATTTGTATACCAAAGGACTCAAAGAACATCCCCTGCTGGTGGACAAGTACCGCGAGTTGGAACGGCGCTTAAATTCCAAAACACTGGTCGGACAGGCCAGCAGCAAAAAACGCGATTTACGCGAAATCGCCGGGGTGGAGTGGCAAAAGCTCCTCAAGGAAAATACCGCCGAAGAAATCGACAAAGATGGTGTCCCGATTCCGCGTGATGTGCTGCGCCGACGGATTAATGACATCCTCTACAAGGGCCTAAATACCCTGATTGAAGCGGCAGAAAAATTAGCGGTGCAGTTGGCATTTGAACAGGGGTACGGGCTGGTATGGACATACCGCCTGTTTCAAGGGTTGGCGCAAACACTGGATGAGATGCTTCATACCATGCGTGAAAAAACCCAGACTGCCCGCAACGACCTTGACGAAATCCGCGACACATGGCTTGAGGCGGCGAACAACCCCAAAAATATGGATAAATATCTGGATGAGATTATCCATGCCGCCACAGAATGGATTGGGTGGGAAGCACGGACAGCGTACTGGGAAGAATTTCGGGTAAGCGCGGAAATCATCCGCGATATGCTGGCGCAGGTTGGGCAGCAAGTTCCCGAAGAAATTGCCCGCCTAGATGAATTGGCGCAAACCTTGGGGCAAAATCTCGAACGAGCGTGCAGCCAGCGTCCCACCTTTCCCGCCGGGGCAGTTGCGAGCGAAGCATGGATGCAAGCGGGAACAAATACCATTAGCGCGGTAGAAACCCTGCCTCCGCAAACCTTAATTTCAACCATTTTTGGTCGGTGGGACAGGCGCGATTTTGACCCCCAGCGCCAACTCTATCGTTTTCCGGGGGATATTCTGGAGGCAACACGCCTGACCATTCAGCCGCAGGCACGTTTCACCCATTTATATGACTTTTTACAGGGTCATCAAAATGTGCCACATGTACGAAATGCGCTGCTCTCGCTCGGGTCATCGGCTGCGCCCGCATGGTCAATGGAAAGCGTGACCGGGTTGCTGAATCAAAGTTTTATAAAACCACCCCAGCCGCTTGAAATTGTCCGGGAAGCGTCCCGCCCGCATAGTTTGATTCCGCGTTCGGAATCGCCGCATGTGATTTCCTTGACCGTCCCTTCGCCTGACCCGGATGAGGTGGTGGTCATTCGGGTGCTGCATGGTTGGGCAGCCGAACAAGCCCGTTTGCTGCGCGAAGATTACCGCCGTGCGTACTATCGCATCAGCGCTGAAAATATCCCCCTGCACATTGACCGTCGATGGGAAAATACGATGGCGGACGTGGTGCATACCTCGTTCCGTTCGGAAATTGCCACAGTCTGGGAAAATGTCGTGCTGGATATTCAAGGCCGCCGTCCCACCTTGATGCAGGATATTCATTATCTGAGCAAAACCATCGGGGCAGCGTTGGAAGTTGCCGAAAAAGATGTACGGATGCTCTCGCCGATAGTCTCAGACATTCATCTCTTTACCTATCAGATGAAACCGTTCCGCTTGAAGATTCCCCCGCCTACCTGCGCGTTTGTCTTCCTGACCTCCACCCGTCCAACACACGAAGTTCAGGAAGATTTACAGCGCGTGGTGACAACCCCGATGCTAGAAGAAAATTTTTTCATTTTGATTGATCTAGCGAATCGGGATGATCTTGACTATCTGTTAGACCCCCTGCGAGAACATAGTTTTTTGCCACTTGCCCTTTCCGAAGCCGATGTCAAACATATTGTCAGCGCCCCCCGTCCGGTGAATGCGTTGGGGGACATGGTGGTGAATCGGATTAACCTGAGCGCGGTTTCGCCGTTTTATACCCGTGCGCCTGTGCCAGACCATATGTTTTTTGGGCGGGAAAAAGAAATTGCCGATGTACGCTCCAAACTGACGACGCACAGCGTGGTTTTGCTGGGGGGACGCAGAATCGGCAAAACTTCCACCCTGCAAAAACTTTATCGCTCATTGAACACCTCAGAAAGTCGGCTTGTACCCTATTATCTGGACTGCTCGAATGTCCTAGAGCATCGGCATTTTTTCCGACGGATTCAATCGGAATGGAAAGTGCCAGTCAGCAATCTGGATGACCCGATTTTGTTTGATGAGACGGTGGAGCATCTGGCACAGAAAAACGCAGGGAAAATGCCCATCTTTTTGTTGGATGAAGTTGACCGCCTGCTCAAAACGGATCAGGGCGCGGGATTTGACGAACCGCTTTTTCGGACATTCCGTACCCTCTCGAACGAAAAACGCTGTCAATTTGTTTTTAGCGGCGAACGTCTGTTGCTCAGGTCGGTGAATAATTCGTATTCGGTGCTGTTTAATTTCCCGAAAACGGTCAAATTGGAACTGCTCCACCCGGAGGTAGTCGGGCGATTGGTGCGCGAACCGTTTGAAATGCTCAACATCTGGCTGGAAGAACCGAATGAAATTATTCATCATATTTATGAAATTTCCGCCGGACATCCGAATATTGTACAAACCATCTGTCATGAACTGGTACGTTTGATAGATCGGGATAAACATGCCTATTTGTTAAAACAGTCGCATTTAGGGGAGGCGCTGGATAACCATGATATTCAAACGGATATTGTGATGACCATGTGGGGGCAAATTGGCAATCTGGCGAAATTGGTAACGCTGCTGTGGCCTGAAAATGTGCGGAGTTTGACGTTGGACGACATGATCAAAATGGTCAAACAGGCCGGTTTAACCAATGTGATGATGGCGGACATGCAAGAACATGCAATTCCCGACCTCAAACTCTATAATTTTATCCGACAGGTCAAACAGGATTACTGGTTAATTCCGGTGTTTTTTCCCGCGATTGTGGATGAAATGACCGATAAACACATCGAGATACGCGCCATAGTGGAAATTATGCAGCATGAACTTCAAGACACGCGGCCCAATCACCCCCGATGATGATGTTCCGTACCTCCTACGGGCGGCGGACAAAGAACTTGCGACGCTGGTTCAGCGCAAGGACTATGTAGCGCTCATCGGACAGCGGCGAAGCGGCAAAACCAGTATGCTGATGCGGCTCTGGGCAGAATTACACCCCCAACCGCGTTATACCCTTGCCTATGTAGATTTAAGTATTTACAGCACCTTTGAACCCGCTAAATGGTATACAGCCCTTTATAATGATCTTGTAAAAAGCACCCATGGTGATTTGCCTGCCCCCGCCACGCCCGTCTGTGATGCGATTGATTTTCGGGATGAACTGCTCTCGGTGTTAGAAAATGAACTCACCGACAAAATTGTGATTATTTTGTTGGATGAGGTCGAAACCGTGCCGCTTGAAATTAGCACACCGTTTTTTGCAACCCTGCGGCAGATGTTTGTGAGTCGAGGGCTGCAAGCGCCTTTCCGCCGTTTAACATTTGTGTTGGCGGGTAGTTATATTCCCGATGAGTTGATTAAAGACCAATCCATTTCGCCGTTCCGTGTGGCGGAAAAAATTTATATCCAAGATGCGACGGACATTACGCCCCTCGTAAACCAACTCCAGACTGGCGCACGGCGTGTTGCTAGCGATGTTGCCAGCCGCATTATGGAATGGACAGAGGGCGATATTTACCTGACTCAGCGTGTGTGCGACAAATTAGACCGTGCCTATCCGACAGGCCATCTTACGCCCATGCTGGTTGACCAAGTGGTTGAAGGCAGTTTAACTGAAGATGATATTTTTAGCGGGCTGGAAAATAAACTCCGCGATAAACCGCGTGTCATCTGGACATTGAGTCAGGTCGTTCATCGCCAGACCAGTTTACGTTTTTCGCGCACCAACAATGCGATTGCCCATAGTTGGTTGTTGGGGTGCATCAAAGCCAACAATTTTGGTATGTGTGTGGCGCGGAATCCGATTTATGAACTGGTGCTGAAAGACTTATTGACCCGCTTGCAGGTCAGTTCACAGCAACCCGCCAGTCACCCCCCGATGAACAAAGTGCCTGAACCCTTGCAAGGGCGGTATATTTTGGAGCATGTGCTAAAACGCAACATGATGGCGCATGTCTATCGGGCGGAAGATAAGGTCACGCAGCAAAAAGTGGTGGTCAAACAACTGCTTTCCGCCAAGGAAGGCGATGTCATCGCATGGCGGCGGTTTCATCGGGAAGCTGAAATTTTACGCAGTTTGAATCATCCCTATGTGGTGGGGTTGATTGATTCGTTTCACGCAGGGGAATACAACTATATCGTGATGGAATTTATCAATGGGGGAACGGTTGACCAGTTGTTGAGCCGTGAGGGACGACAACCCCTGCCCCTGATTCTGGATATTGCGCTGGGGGTTGCCGACGCGCTGTGCCACGCCCATCAAAAAAATATCGTGCATCGGGATATTAAACCGAGCAATATTCTGCTCACCCAAGATTTATCGCCGCGTCTTGCGGATTTTGGCGTGGCTTATTTTCTGGATAACACCATCCGCATTACCGAACATGACGCGATTGTGGGAACCATTGCGTATCTTTCGCCAGAAGGATTCAGCAGCAGCGCACCCACCCCGGCCCAAGATATTTGGTCATTCGGGGTGACACTCTACGAAATGTTGACGGGTGTGCTGCCGTTCATTGGGCGGACGCAAGAAAATATTTTGAACGCGGTTTTAAACGACCCGATTCCCAATGTACGGCATATTCGTCCTGATGTCCCCGAAGCGTTGAGCCAACTGCTGCGCGAGATGATGCAGCGTGACCCCTCCAAACGTCCGCCGGATGGATGCGGGGTGTATGCGCGTCTTGCCACAATTCGGGCAAGTATTTAAAGTGAAATGGGGATGGCACAGTGAACCGCACCATCCGTTTTCATCTCGACTGAAATTTAAGGCGTACTATAAATTTTATAGGTGAGTGTGAGCGCGGTGCCGGCTTTGGCCTCGACACGGATAATGCCACGCTGTCCCTCTGCTGTAATGACCCCAATCAATACACCCGGAAAAATCTGAGATTCATTCAGTCCACTGGTATTGCTCAAAATAGACGGGTCAAGCAAGTTAAAGTGGACATTTTCAAAAGTCGCGCTGGTGATAATCCCCAGACTCACCCCGCTTAACGGCACAAGCTCGGTTCCCGTCCAATTCAAATCGGGGGTTCCGCCTGCGAGGTCAATATTGGTGCCAGCGAAAACGGGCAAACTGCTGGTTTGAATGAGAATCGGGTAATCTACCGTGTAATTAACACGGAAAATATTATTGGCCTCCCCGCCGGTTGTGCCTTCATTCACCTGATTGTTGATGTCCGCCACAATGTCAACCGCATAGAATCCTGTGCCCGTGAGCGTAGCCGAAAGCGGCACTACCACCGACTGCCCGCCTTCTAAATTGGTCACGACATTGGAGGTGTACACGGGGCCGGGTTCAAAAGAGGCAGCGACAGTAAATGCCCCGCTTGGCACATTCGACAAATTGCGAACAGTGACATTGGCGATGAAATTTTGTCCCGGAATCGGTTGCAGCGGAATCAGCAAAACGCTTTCAATGCTCACGTCAGAGGTATTGAGACGGGGAGTCGCGGTGACACCCCCAATAGGGGTAGGGGGTGCTTGGATAATCGGTAATTGGTTGAGCAAACCCGCCGGATCAAAAGTTTCAACAAACTGCGCTGCAATCCAACCAATGCCCCCACGATATTGGATGACCAACCACGATAAATCTTCATTCGCACCGATAATGGTGGCAGTGGTTCCCTGCTGAAGTTCGCCCAATTCCTCATAAAATTCGCCCGGCCCGGAACGCACATTGACAATTTCGGGCAGAACGGTCAATTGGAGTTGGGAGGGAGTCGCAGAGGGGATGGGGGTGGCAGTTTCGGTGGGAGTCATCGTCGGTGTAAAGGTGGGTGTGCCAATCGCCGCCACCCCAATAACATCGGCAGCGATTAACTCCTCATCAGAGAGGCGCACATTATCCCGATAACGCGCAACAACGGTCAACCCGCCAACTTCATTCAGCCGGACAATGGCGACATTCCGCGAAAAATCCCCATTGTCATAGGGCTGCAATTCACCCTGTACGGTGAATACCTTATTCATACTTAATAAGGATTCGTAGAGTTGAGGCATGGCTGCCCCTGCTTCTTGAAGCTGCCCTGCCAAAACATAGATGGCATCATAGGCCGCAGCCGCATTTTCATCGGGGATGCGCCCGAAAAGCGCGGCATAGTTCACCAAAAATTGACGGCTCAATTGGCTGGGAGTGCTGTAACCCCAACCATTCATCCCGTAGACATTCGGGGCAAGCTCCGGGTTCAGTTCACCGTTCAGCAAGGCTTCTTGAGCATCCCGATAAAAAAATTGACCCCGCCAACCCGCGCTGATTAACTGGGTACGCAGGACATTGACATCTTGGGGTGCGCCCCAAAAAACAATGCTATCGGGACTGGCGGAGAGTAAATCGGGAATTTGGTCAAGCAAGGTGGTCGCATCCACCAGTTGGATTTTGCGGACGGGGGTAAAACCCAAGCCGGCCAGCGCGGTTTCAAAAGCCACCACTGCTTCCGTCGATTCAATGTTGGTCTGGATGAGGGCTATATTTTTCAGTTGTAAGTCATTGACCATATAATCGGCGGCGGCAGTGCTGTAATAACGTTCGCTGGCCTGCATCCGCATGATGTTGTTGGTCACATCAAAATCGGTCAGGGTGTCGGCGGTGGCAAGTGTCAACACAGGCACACCAGCCCGGGCAAGCGGTTCTAAATTGCCCTGCGCCAGAAAATTTTCCGACGGGCCAAGAATGGCGCTAATTCCCTGCTGATTCAAAAAATCTATTGCGCCGGGAATGGCCTCCGGGCTGGTCGGGATACTGCCCGGATAAACCAATTCAAGGGTATAACGTGTCCCATTTACCCCGCTAAAATTCTCACGCTCGTTTAATTCTTTCACCGCGAGGCGTGCGCCTAAATCGCCGGGTGTGTTCTGAAGGATGAGTGAGCCAATGCGAATCACTTCGCTGTTTTGTGCTTGGGGAGGGCTGCCATAAGAAAAAGTCGCAAAACTCAAGAGGACAGCTAAGGCCATCAGCATGATGAGGGTTGTGCGAATGCGGTGCTGCATAGGGGTTTCGCTCCTGCATTTAGTTCCAAAATTCACGATTCAAACGAAAATAGATTGACGATTGGGTTGGTTTCTGGCATATTGAATCCAGAGTTATTCTAATAGTAAGTGTACTGTCGTGTAAGGAATATCGGAAATGCAGAACAAAATTCGCCAGCTCATCATTAGCGCCCTCAAACGAAATGAAATTACTTCCTACCTGCCCCTTAGCCTGTCTGTCAAAGGCTACCATGTGGTCGTGGAAGGCGCAGTCGACTCCAAAGCCCTTGTTTATGAGGTTATTTCTACCATCGAATCTGTGTCGCCGTACTTGGTGGTTCACAGCCGTCTGGTCGTGGAGCAACGCAAACAAGCCGGCGTAGGCTAAATTCTCCACACATTTCGGGTAGAATATCCCTCACCTCTGAGGGATTTTTTGTTTTCGGGAGAAAATTTTAGTGAAAACCCGCTACCCTTTTGCGCTGGTTGGTGTCCTATTGTGGCTCATGCTGGTGCTTTTTCTGTATTACTGGATTCATAAACCTGTCACCCCGGACTTCATCCGTGCATCGGGTGGGGCAGTCCTCGATTTTGGCAGCGTTTTTTTATTGATGGCGCTGGGCGGTGATTTGGGCAAGGTACTGGTCAGCCGATTTTTTCAAGACACATGGATGCTGCTTTCGCGGGCGGAACGCTTGGCGGGGGAAGCACTCATCGGATTGGGAATGCTTAGTCCACTGATTTTTGCGGTAGGGCTGGTCAACTTAAGCCTGTTTTCGATGCTTTTTCTGCTGATTCTACTCGCTGCCTGCCTCCGAAAAAATCTTTTTCGATGGGCGCGTGACCTGTGGCAGTGGGGCAATGCTTTCCGTTTTGTTGGAACATGGGAACGCGGGTTAGCAGTGTTTATCCTGCTGAACTTGGGCATGGCGTTTTTGATGGCAGCGCTCCCCCCCACCAAATTCGATGCGCTGACCTATCATCTGGTGGGGCCAAAATTGTGGGTACAGGAAGGACGTTTTTCAGCCCTACCCCACAGCCACTTTTTCGGTTTTCCCCAGTATGTGAACACCTTGTATGCAGGTCAGATGGCGCTGCTGTTAGGGCGATTTAACGGAACGGCGATGATTCATGGCTTTTTCGGGGTGTTTACCCTCATGGCATTAGGCGGATATGGGGCGCGGCGGTTTAATCGATTGGTGGGACTCATGGCGGTTGCCGTGCTGCTTTCGGCGACTTCCATCTGGATGCAGTTTTCATGGGCCTATGTGGATCTGGTCGGAATCGGAACAGGTGCGCTGGCACTTGCCACCTTAGAACTCTGGAAAGAAACGCAAAAAACAAAATTTCTTGTGCTGGCAGGGATTTTTGCAGGGTTGGCACTGGCTTCCAAATACAACGCCGCGATGGTTGGCTTCGCAGGCGGATTGTATATTCTGCTGTATAGCTGGCGACAGGGATTCGTTCCCGTTATCCGTTATGGGGTTTTGTTCGGATTAGCGGCACTGGTAGTGGTTTCCCCATGGCTGATTCGGAATGTCTTTTTTTATGAGAATCCAATTTATCCACTTGGCCCCACGACAGGCGAATGGGATGACCTGAGCAACCAATGGTATTTTTACGCCCGTGAAGATCTCTCCGTTTTGCGCGAAGATCTATGGATGATTCTTTTGTTGCCGTTGACCCCTACCTTTTTAGGAGTCGAAGGTGGTGCGCCGTTTTCTGCGACCATTGGCCCGTTGTTTGTGCTGCTGATTCCGTTGTTGCTGCTGACATGGGGGCGAATAGACGAAAAGTGGCGTGAAAGCCTCAAAGGGCAGTTCTGGTTTTTGCTATTTTTGCATGGGTTCTGGCTGTATTCGATGACCAATCGCTGGACAGAAACCCGCCTCGTATTGAGCATTTTCGCGCCGATGAGTCTGTTAGCCGCCGCTGCTTTTGAAAGTTTGCGCTCGCTGCCAGAAAAACCCCTGAATATCACATGGATGTTGCGAACCATTGTAGTGCTTATTCTGGTGATTACCGCCGTCAATCATATCGCGGGAAAACGGTTGGAAGACGGTGAAGATTTTCAGGGAACAACCCTTGTAAGCCATTTTGTGGATATGAAAACGCTGGACTATTTAACAGGCATCATCAGCGAGAAGGAGTATTTAGAAGATGCACTGGGGTGGTATCTACCCGCGATGGAAAAAGTGAATGACTTACCAGACGACTCCTATATTTTATTTTTATGGGAAACGCGCAGCCTCTATTGTGAGGAAAAAACCCTTACTTGCGAAGAAGACACAATTATTATACGCTGGTGGCATGACCGACGAGCCGTTGGGGATGGGTCAGCCGAAGCCATTCTGACTCATTGGCGTGGACGCGGTGTGACGCATGTGCTGGTTTGGGAAACGGGTCAAGAATTTGAATTTGACAGCCCAACCCGTTTGTTCACAGAGGAGGATATTGCAGAATGGGAAAAAATGGAAACGCTGCTCGTTCCGGTCTGGCATGGAGAAGATGTATATACCCTGTATGAATTATCCGAAATCCCCTAAAAACAAAAACGCCCACTTTTTATCCAAGTAGGCGTTTTAGCTTTTATACGTTTGACGGTTACTCATGGACGGGACGGGCAGCCTTTCTGAAATAGGATGTCCAACTGCCGAGCATGATGAGGAATGAATAATACACGATAAAAGCGAAAGCCCCTAAAATGGTCGTGCCAGCTTTGAGAATTTGTGTAGCCATGATGTCTACCCTCCTAACCTTCTATACGTGGGTAATGCGGCAAAAGTTGCATCGTATTCGGCAAACGACTCAGATGTTCGCCGAATAGTATCTTTTAGACACAGCCACGACTACTTTTCTTATTCAACACCAATACAAATCTTTTTTCATCAGGCCAAAGTTGGAGATATTTGAGGACAAAATCGGGGCAAGTTCAATTTGTGGAAAAACAGCGAGGGCAATTGGGGTGAACAAGTCACCCCAACTGAAAAACACGGGCTTAATCAGATTCAGACAGCCACGCCTGCCACACCGCTTCATTGTCTTCGACCCACTGCGCCGCTGCCTCTTCGGGGGTCAAACCATCCAATTCCACCGCCGCAATCATCGAAATTTGATCTTCGGTGGTGTAGGTCATGTTGCTCAAAAAAGCAAAAACTTCTGGTGCTTCTTCTTCCAAATCTGCCCAGAAAATCTTGAACAACACATCTTCAGGATAGTCACAGGCAATAGCGTCCGTTTCACCTTCGGCTGCCCCTGCGTAACATTCTTCGGTATATTCCGGCAGTTCCACTTCGGTGAGTTCATATTCCGCGTGAATGGAATGCGGTGTCCAGAAATAGAACAAGACGGGTTCTTCGCGCCGATAGGCCGCCCGCACCGCCGAAAGAATTGCTTCTTCTGACCCACCGGAGACGACTTCCAGATTCAAGCCTAAATTCTCAATGATTTCGGCATCATACTGTACCCAACCGGGCGCAGCCCCCAGAAATTGCCCTTTGTCGCCGGTTTCGGCTGTCGCAAACAACCCGGCAAGTTCTTCGTTCTGAAAACCTTCCCATGTGGCAAGTTCGGGGTGTTCTTCGACCACATAGGTTGGAACATACCAGCCAATTTTACCGACTGGCCCCAATGGCCCACCATCGACAACGGTTTCTAAATCATTGATATATTCTTCAATATTTTCTTGGTGTCCCGAGGGCCACACTTCGAGGCTAGCATGGGCTTCACCACTGCTGAGAGCCGCCCACTGAACACTTTCATCGAGGAGGATGATTTCGACTTCATAGCCGAGTTGTTCCTCTAAGATAATTTTGGCAACGTTGACATTCAACGAAGAGGCAGTCCAAGGATTTTCGACCAACACAACAGTGAAGTCATCTTGGGCAACGACGCTTGGCAGCAATACAGCCACCATCATGAGTGCAATTAGGAATTTCTTCATCAACCTACTCCATCTGGTATCGTCCCTATCATAGCGGAAATGCGTGCAAACTCAATATTCGCATCTGTGCAAGCGTAGACTATCATGGAGGGAATATTTTCTGGGAAGCTCTATGAGCAAAATTGCGTGTCACCATCTGTGGAAAATCTTCGGTTCGCAGGCCAAAGCCGTCCAAAAATCCCTGCTCACCAACCCCAATGCGCCGATTAAAACAGGCCATGTGGTGGCGGTGAAAGATGTGAGCTTTGAAGTTGGCGCGGGTGAAATTTTTGTGGTGATGGGTTTGTCTGGCAGCGGCAAGTCTACCTTAGTTCGCTGCTTAAGCCGTCTCATTGAACCCACCGCCGGAAAAATCATTGTCAATGATGCCGATGTCACGGAAATGAACAAAAAGCAACTGCGCCATTTACGCCTGCATCAGATGAGCATGGTGTTTCAGAAGTTTGGCCTTTTCCCTCATCGGCGGGTCATTCACAACATTGCCTACGGCCTTGAAGTGCAGGGCGTTAAGAAAAAAGCCCGCTTACAACGGGCAGAAGAAATGCTGGAATTGGTCGGTTTGCAGGGGTGGGCGCAACATTACCCGCATGAATTAAGCGGCGGGATGCAGCAGCGCGTTGGCTTGGCGCGGGCGCTAGCAGTCAACCCGGAAATTTTGTTGTGCGACGAACCCTTTAGCGCCCTCGACCCCTTGATTCGCCGCGAAATGCAGGATGAACTCTTGCGTTTGCAAACCCTGATGAACAAAACGATTGTGTTCATTACGCATGATTTCAGCGAAGCGGTGCGTCTGGGTCATGCCATCGCCATCATGAAAGATGGGGAAATTGTGCAGATGGACACCCCCGAACGGATTTTGCTTGCCCCGGCGAATGCCTATGTCCATGAATTTACCCGCGATATTCCCCGCCTTAAGGTGTTGACGGCACAGAGTATTATGAAACCTTATACCAATGGCGTTTCATTGGAACGAATGATTCCCGCCACCACTTCGGTAGAAGAGATTATCCCGATGATTTTAGCGGATTCCACGCCCATTCTCGTTGTCACCCAAGAGCAACAGCCGATAGGCGTGGTGGATCAAAGTGCAATTCGTCAGGTCATGGAGGCTGAAAATGCAAAGTGATGCTGCCCGCCGCCGCCGTAAAATATCGGCTTTTTTGCTTGGGTTTCTCGTGTTGGTGGGTGCGTTTCTCTTGAAACCCACCGCCGAACCTTTCCCCGAAAAATATTATCTGGGGCTGAGTGAACCCACTGACAATCTCCAGCGCTGGCTCATTCGCAACCGCAAAGACCATGAAATTTTTACCTACTTTTTTGATCCCCTCAGCGAAGGCATTGATTATTTACTCGAAAATATCGAAACCGCGCTGCTGAAAATTCCTGCTTTGACTATGATTGCCGCCACCCTGCTGGTAGCCTACAAAACTTCCAGTCTGCAAACAGTGGTGCTGTGTGTCGGCTGCCTTTTGCTGATGGGGGCGTTTGCGCTCTGGGAAAAAAGCATGGAAACCTTAGCGCTGATTTTGCTTTCCGTGTTGTTTTCTCTGTTAATTGGCATTCCACTCGGCATTGCGATGGCGTTTAACCGTCAGGTGGAATTGGCGATGCGGCCTCTTTTGGACATGATGCAAACCCTCCCCACCTTTGTTTATCTGATTCCGGCGATTCTCTTTTTCGGAGTGGCGGGTGTACCAAGTCTGGTGGCAACGGTGATTTACGCCATGCCCCCCGCAGCCCGTTTAACTTATCTGGGAATTCGCCAAGTCCCTGCGGAAACGCTGGAGGCAGCCCGCGCTTTTGGTTCAACCTCACGGCAAATGTTGTGGAAAGTCCAATTTCCACTGGCATTGCCATCCATCATGGCGGGGGTGAATCAAACAATTATGATGGCTTTGAGCATGGTGGTCATTGCCGCGCTGATTGGGGCGGATGGGCTAGGGCGAGAAGTGCTGTTCGCGCTGCGCCGTTTGCGTGTGGGGCAGGCAATGGAAGCGGGGCTTGCTATTGTTGCGATGGCGATTGTGCTGGACAGACTGACCCATGCCTTAAGTCGGGTCGAACCGCGCCGTCCCTTTAGTTTTCGGCTGCTGCCTGCCGCGTTTATCAATTTTGCCCGCGCTCATGCAATGGATGCCGGGTTAGACAAACTCTACCGTTTAAAACCACCCTATCGTCCCCCCGTGTTAATTCGGGAACGCGCCTATTGGATTGGTACGGTACTTTTTTTAATCGCCCTGACTCTTGTATTACAGCATTATGGGAAAATCGAATTTCCTGAAAATTGGTCTTACTCCATCCGCGAACCTGTAGATCAATCGGTGGAGTGGGCGCAAATTAATCTCTATGATATTGATGACAGTGGGATTGGCACGGGCGCGTTTAGTGACTTCATGACCCTGCAACTGTTACAACCTTTGCGCGAATTTTTGCTGCAAATTCCTTGGGCAGTGTTCGTTGCCTTGATTGGAATTTTAGGCTTTGGCATGGCGGGCTGGCGTTTAGGCGCAATTGTGGTCGGCGGGCTGTTGGTCATTGGTGTGCTGGGTATGTGGGAATATGCGATGGATACCCTCAGCCAAGTGTTGATCGCTGTTCTCATTTCACTGCTGATTGGTATTCCTCTGGGGATTCTGAACGCACGGTATCCCCCGATTGAACGCGGTCTGCGTCCAATTTTAGATACCCTGCAAACTATCCCGACGTTTGTCTACCTTGTCCCGATGATCATGCTATTCGATTTAGGGAGAGTGCCGGGCGTGGTTGCTTCGATTTTATATGCTGTGCCACCGGTCATTCGTTTAACCGGATTAGGCATTCGGCGGGTCGATGCAACCGTCATTGAAGCCTCACGTTCCTTTGGCTCAAGTGCCATGCAAATGCTCTGGAAAGTCCAAATTCCTATCGCGCTTCCCTCGATTATGGCGGGGGTGAATCAGACCATTATGATGGTACTGGCGATGGTGGTGGTGGCGGGTCTGGTCGGCGGACAGGGCTTGGGGTTTGAGGTCGTTTCTGCGCTGGCGGAAAATGAATTGGGGCATGGTCTTGAAGCAGGCTTGGCAATTGTGGCGCTGGCAGTCGTTTTAGACCGCGTAACACAGGGTTGGTCGCTGCGACGACAGAAATTGGTCATGTAGATTGCATTTGTAAGGGAAGTAAAAGCGATTGAACAGTCTTGCTCATGGCAGCGCACTTATCCCCACCCCTACAGAATCCGTATGATTTCTACGATTTTATTAATGTAACATCCTGAAAATCTTTAGGGAGCGTGGACGGTGGCAAGGGGGTGAGGGGTGGGATGATTCGGATTTGTTTGGCTTTCTCCGTAAGTCCTCAAAAAATAGCCTATCCATTCTTTATTTTTTGTCAACAAATGGTCTATTGAGAACTTCCCCTCGTGGCAGCGTTCATGGGAAAATCACCGTATGGGTTATTAATAAATAACTTTTTAACTATATTATGTATCATTCATGTTTCGCTCATATAAATTTTTAAGAGAATGCTTTATACTTAGAGTAATGAAATCCATCGCAATTATAAAGGCGCTTACCATGAGTATGCTCAAAATCCACCTCCTTTTCTGTGCATGTCTCTTGTTATTGATGCCGTTTACCGCAGCCGCACAAGAAATTTATACTTGCCCCGAATTGGTCGAAATCGCGCTCGAATCCACCGATGAATCGTGTTTGGAACTCGGCGCGAACAAAGCCTGTTATGGGCATTCGGTCATTGATGCTCAACCGCACCCGGATGTGGAAAGTTTGGCCTTTGAGCAACCCGGCGACGAAGCCGATTTACTGGAAATTCAATCCCTCAAGTTAAGCGCGATGGATATTGAAACAGGCGCGTGGGGGGTGGCACTGATGCAGCTACTGGCCTATGCTAACAATTCAACGCCCGAAGATGTCACTTTTTTATTATTCGGGAATGTGGAAATTCAAAATCTTGTTGAACCAAATGTCAGCCTTGAAGCTACCACCCAATCTGCCAATCAGCTTCGACTTGCGCCGCTTGATCATGCCGAAATCATTGCAGATGTACCCGCGAATACGGTGATTCAAGCCAAACATCGGTTGGCAGACAGTTCTTGGGTGCGGGTGGAACTGCCCGAGTCAAAATTAGTCGGTTGGCTACCCGTAAATACGCTGGTTTCCACAGAGGGACTCGATTTGCTAGCAGTAGTCGATGCGTTTGAACCCTATTATGGCCCGATGCAGGCTTTTTATTTTAAAAGCGGTACAGACGATGCAGTTTGCCCCCAAGCCCCGGAAAGCGGTCTGCTGATTCAAACCCCGGAAGGCGTGGCAGAAGTCAATCTGATTATTAACGAAGTGAATATTCAACTCAGCGCCACAGCGTTTGTGCAAGCCCAGCCCGGCGGAACCATGTCTATTGAGGTGGTTAGTGGATGGGCCAATGTCCAGAGTGGTGGTTCTACCCAGACCATTACAGAAGGAATGCAAATTAGTGTTCCTATGTCCCAAAATATGACCCCTTCGGGCAGCGCAAGTTTACCCACCTGGACAACCAGCGATAGCACGGCAAGCCTTCCGACATGGGTGACTCAAAATGCCGTTAACGCAAATACCAAACCCAATCAAGGCAATCAGCCAACCACCTCACCCAATACAAACAACGCTACAGGACAGGGCAATGGCAATGGTGGCACCAACGGGCAAGGACAGGCCAACGGCAATGGTGGCACCACTGGGCAAGGGCAAGGCAATGGTAATGGTGGTACCAACGGACAAGGCAATGGCAATGGCGGCACCACTGGACAAGACAATAGCAATGGTGGCACGAACGGGCAAGGCAATGGCAACGGCGGTGGGAATACGACAGGGGGTGCTACCGGAACGGGTGACGCAGGAGGCGGTACCACTGGACAGGGGACGGGCGAGGGCAATACAACCGGGGGGGCAACAGGTACAACTACCGGGAGTGATCCCAGTGGTACAACCACCGGAGATACTACAGGCGGTAATGGTAACGGCAACGGCAATGGTAACGGCAACGGCAACGGTAATGGCAATGGTAACGCCAACGGTAACGGCAATGGTAATGGCAATGGTAACGCCAACGGTAATGGTAATGGCAACGGCAACGGCAACGGTAATGGTAATGGCAACGGCAACGGCAACGGTAATGGCAACGGCAACGGCTAAACCCTATTAAACTTCTTATTTTCACCAAAATCTCCATGAACCCATATTCAATTGATAAAAAGGAAAAGTGATAGGTGAAAGCCAAACCTTGCTTAGTCTGCCAACATGAAAATGCTGAGAATGCGCTAGTTTGTGCAAAATGTGGCGCATTATTTACTGTAAAAATTGATTTACACCAAAATTTATTAACCCTCCCCACACGCCCTGCTAAATTTGAACTTGACGAAGACCACACGCTGTTCATTTATATTATGGGTGATCAAAAACCTCTCATTTTTAAAAATCAGAATGAAGTGATTTTTGGGCGCATGACCGCCAATACTGCGCTCGTGCATGTGGATTTAAGCACCTATGGAGAAAATCGGTTAGGAGTCTCCCGCCGTCATGCGGTGATAGAATATGACCGAAGCGGATATACCATCCGTGATTTAGGCAGCTCTAACGGGACTTTCTTAAATGATGTGCTGTTAATTCCGCACAGAAAGTATCAATTGCAAGCAGGCGACAAGGTATCGCTTGCCCAACTGCCCCTCATCGTCTACTTCAAGGAGAAGCGTGCCTCACAAACAGAATTTTATTTGACCTACTACGAAAGCAAACCCTATTTTTCGGTTGCCCACTTGGTGCATGAGGTGATTCCATATTTGCAGGCATTAGAGGCTTTGCAAGGGATTGCCAATACAGCCATCGAAAAGCTCCCCCACCAATCCTTGAGCGCGTTCGGCTTAGGCAACATAAAATTTGAACCTAAGGCGAATCGGATCATTATCTTAGCCGAAGGATGTTCCGAAGCGGTGTTGTGTATTCAGGAGATGATCACCCCCTATAAAAAAATTAACGGAGACATCCTTAAAGAAAACCCCGAAGAAGTCTCAGTAGAAACCCTTGCCCAAACCATTGCAGCGCGTTTCAGCCCGTCGAACACCCCTGAACAAAATCAAGATTCCATTCAGAAACTTCTTCCCATTCTGTCGATTTTTCTGTCTACTCCGCTCGATTTGAGTCTGGCTCTTTAAAATGAATAACGCATGGCGTGACCGTTGGGTGCGGGGCTATCAACTCAAAGATATTCTAGGGTCGGGTGGTTTTGGGGTGGTCTACCTAGCGCACCAACCTACCGTTGAGCGCGAAGTGGCTATCAAAGCGGTGCTGCCGGACTACGCCAATCAGGTTGAATTTATCCGCCGCTTTGAAAAAGAAGCCCAGTTTATTGCCCGCCTAGAACACTTGCATATTGTTCCGCTCTATGATTTCTGGCGCGAACCCAACGGGGCTTATCTGGTCATGCGGTTATTCAAAGGGGGCAGTGTCAAAACCGCCCTTGAGCAGCGCGGCGCATTTTCTTTAGCGGCGGCAGCTAAACTGGTGGGCGAAATCGCCTCCGCGCTGACACTTGCCCATGCCAATGGCATCGTGCATCAGGATTTAAAGCCTGAAAATATCTTATTGGATGAACTTGGTAATGCTTATCTGGTAGATTTTGGCATTGCCAAAGACGTGATAAAAAATGTTAATCTTTCGGAGGCCGGACGGGATCGAATTTTTGGTACACCCGCCTACATGGCTCCCGAACAACTCAAAGATATGACCGCTACCCCGCAGTCGGATATCTACAGCCTTGCCTTAATTATCTATAGTTTAATCACAGGGGCTGCTCCCTACACCGCCAACGATTTAACCACGATTTTACGACAAAAGATTTTTGAGATTTTGCCGCCAGTTTCTTTAGTCCGTCCCGATTTGCCCGATGAATTAAATTTGATGTTGTGGCGGGCAACCGATGTAACCCCTCACAATCGGCATACGGATGTGTTGGCGCTGGCAACGGAATTTAAAACACTGGTGAATGAAGCGATCACTGCGGGCGAACCTCCTTCGCTCCTGCTTAAAGGCCAATATACCATTCACCCGACGTTGCCCCTTTCCACCACCCATCTTTTGCCACGCAGCGTTAAAAATCCTTACAAAGGGTTGCGGGCGTTTGAAGAAGCTGACGCGCTGGATTTTTTCGGGCGAGAAGCGCTCACCGAGAAATTACTGAATCGCATCACCACGTCACGCTTTTTAGCCGTGATTGGCCCAAGCGGAAGTGGAAAATCCAGTGTAGTCAAAGCGGGGGTGATTCCGGCGTTACGGCAGGGCAAAATCGAGAGTGCCAGATGGTGGTTTATTTCTAGCTTATCACCTGCGGCAGCCCCGCTGGTCGAATTGGAACAAGCGCTGATGCGTGTCGCCATCGACACCCCCACCCATTCAATCGCCGAACAAATCCACACCAGCGACACGGCCCTACATGAAATTTTGGGTCAGCTTTTGCCACCTAACGGGGAACTCCTGCTGTTTATCAATCAATTTGAGGAATTGTTCACCCTCACGGCGGATGAAACCCTTCGCCACCGTTGGCTGGCAAATTTGACTCATGCAGTGACCCATCCTGACAGCCGTCTGCGCGTGATTCTCACCCTCCGCGCAGATTTTTATGACCGTCCTCTGCATTATGCTGATTTTGGTGCGCTCATCCGTGAACATACCGAAGTTGTCCTGCCGCTCTCGCCCTCTGAAATTGAGCTGGCAATTGATGAACCCGCTAAAGCGGTGGGGTTAACCGTAGACCGCGATTTGCTGGTAACAATGATCGAAGATGTGCGCGGTCAGCCGGGGATGCTGCCACTTTTGCAATTTGCCCTCACCGAACTTTATAACCATCGGGAAGGTCATCAATTGACTCTCACCGCCTATCAAGCTATCGGGGGGGTGAGAGGGGCGCTTGCTCAACGTGCCAACGAGTTATATGAATCGCTGGAGGCCAACCAGCAAACCATCGCCCAGCAGATTTTTCTACGGTTGATTACGCCCGGCGATGATACCCGACGGCGAGTGCTGCGGTCAGAACTGATGGGGACAAACCGTGCCGAGGTAGAATCCCTACTGGATTTATTCGGTCAATATCGGCTGCTGACTTTTGACCATGACCCTGTGACCCGCGCCCCAACCATTGAAATTGCTCATGAAGCCTTGATTCACGGTTGGCAGCATCTACGGGCTTGGTTAGAAACCAACCGTGAACGTTTGTATGTGCATCGGCGGTTAACCGAAGCGGCATCGGAATGGCATGAAAAACAGGACAGTGGGTTTCTGGCAAGCGGGGCGCGGCTCGCCCAATTTGAAGACCTCCTGACCGGTCAAATCACCTTCAATGAGGCCGAAAATGCCTATCTCCAAGCCAGCATCGCCCATCGCCAGCGTAGCGCCCGCCGTACCCGTTTTTTTATGCTGATTCTCACGGTAACTGCGCTTGGGGCGTTGCTCATGGCGGGGTTGGCCTTCGTGGGGCAAGCCCAAGCCACCCACGCTCGCCGTTCGGCTGAATCGGAACGTGACCGCGCCAACCAACAGGCCAGCATTTCCCGTTCCAGAGAATTAGCTGTATCCGCCCTGACCGAAGGCGATAGGCTAGACAAAGCACTGTTGATGAGCATGGCCGCCCTTGAACAATATGACACAGTAGAAGCGCGGCGTAGTTTGCTCATAAGTTTGACCGCCAATCCCTATCTGGAAATATTTTTACATGGACATACAGGCAAAGTGCGGACAGCTGCCGCAACCCACACTGTCATTGCCAGTGCAGGCGATGACCGGACGATTCGCCTGTGGGATGCCAATACGCTGGAATCGCTGGGCGAACCTCTGACCGGACATGAGCAGGTCATTTGGAAAATTGCCATCCACCCTGACGGAACCCATCTTGCGTCTGCCAGCCACGACGGAACAGTTCGCTTGTGGAACATCACCCAGCCAGACTCCCCCCCGCAAATTCTGGCAGGCCACACCGATAAAGTCTGGGATGTGGTTTTTAGTCCCGATGGGCGCTGGCTTGCATCCGCCAGTTCAGATCACACGGTCATTGTGTGGGATACCCAAACCCTGACACCGCGCATTCTTGAAGGGCATACGGATGAGGTCTACGCGCTGGCCTTTCGCCCGGATGGGCAACAGTTGGCAAGCGGCGGGGCGGATAATACGGTGATTCTGTGGGATATGTCGGCACGGGCATCAACCGAACCGATCACAGGCACGCTTTTAAGTGGACACCAAAATTGGATTCTGACCCTCGCTTATCATCCTGATGGCAGTCTCCTTGTATCAAGCGGGGTTGAAAATCAGGTCTATGCGTGGGATTCGGTCAATCAGGTTGCGTTGGGACAGTTCCCCACCAACCACACCGATTGGATTCGTAAGTTGATTTTTACCCCCGATGGGCAGCGGATTATCACCGCCAGTGCCGATAATTCAATACGTGTCTGGGATTTTGCCAGCGCTCAATTGGCACAAGCCCCGCTCACAGGGCATACCGATGCCATTTGGGATCTGGCCTTTTGGGGGGAGCATCTGCTCAGTGCCAGTTCTGATCAAAGTGTTGTTCTGTGGACGTTCCAACCCCAACAGCCGCTTGCCACCCTGCTTCCCACACAAACAACAGGGACACCGGCATGGAGTGTCACCTTAGCGGGGTGTCAATTGGCAGTGGGCTATGGCAGCATCACAGGCAGCAGCGATTTCAGCGTAAGAGTATGGGAATCTATCTGTGAGGACACTCTGAATCCGCCCACACTGCTGGCTGGGCATACCGCAATGATTTCAGGAGTCGCCTCCAATAAGGAAATGCTGGTGTCTGCTAGCGCGGACAGAACGTTGATAACCTGGAGTTGGCTCACAGGCGAAACGATAACAATCTTGCAAGCCCACACGGGCAGCCTGACCAGTGTAGCCCTGCATCCGAATGGGCGCGAAATGGCTTCCACTGACAGCGAAGGCACAATTATTTTCTGGGAACAGAGCGCCGGAGGTTGGCAAATCCGTTCCCAATTGACACTTTCCAGCCCCATAACTTCCTTGGCGTATCGTGCGGATGGTAGTTTCTTAGCAGCCGGCAACCAAGCCAATGAAATTTTGCTGTTTGAGAACGGGCAGCAGGTCGGCACACCCCTCAGCGCCCACACCGATGACATTGAAACGGTGATTTTTAGCCCGGACGGTCAGCTTCTCGCGTCGGGCAGCCGCGATAACACAATCATTTTGTGGGAGGTGACCACCCGCCAACCTATTGCTCCCCCCTTAACCGCCCATACCAACTGGGTAACGGCACTCGCTTTTAGTCCCGATGGCAACATGCTGGTGTCCGGCAGCCGCGATACCAGTTTGATTTTCTGGGATGTGACCACCCGCCAACCTTTTAGCCCTCCGCTTTATGCCCATACCGATTGGGTGACAGACACCGCTTTTAGCGAGGACGGACAGGTGCTGGTGTCGAGTGGGCGGGATGGTCAGGTATTTGTGTGGGCGGTTACACCCGCCGCGTGGGAGAAATTGGCCTGCCGAACCGCTCACCGTGAGTTCACCGCCGATGAATGGAAAAGTATTTTTTTCAATCTTTCCCAAACGCCCCTTTGTCCATAAATCGGATGTTTCCACAGTCAACATGACCGTTTGCGTGGTGGAATGATAGGAAAACATGAGACAGCGGTAACTTTTGATGCCGGGTTGAACGCAGAGAAGTTCAATGGGATACTGTCATTTTAAACACTCGTGCAGTGGGTGTTGCACCTGTGCCTATGGTACAGTTAAACCCTTCTGTGCCAACCAAGGTATGCCTTACAAAGCTGGTCTGCTTGACAGATTTGCACAGAAGTTGTGAGATTTTACTGAGGAACTCACCCGATACGATTTTGTGTAGGGTCAGTGAGCAAAGTTGAGTCGTTCTCAGGATAAAAGAAGCGTTTCTATGCGCTATTGCTACAGCATCAACCATAACAATGCACCGCTTGCTGTCCGCGAAAACCTAAGTTTTACGCCGGAGGAACAAATCGCATGGCTCACCCAGCAAGAGGGTGCAGAACGGTTTTTCTTGTGACATGTAACCGCGTAGAGTTGTTTGCCCCATGGGCAGAAGTCCAACGCCAAACCGAGGACATCCTCCAACGGGTCAACGGGCGCAACGGACACATTTATAATTTAGGACATGGCATCTTGCCCGACACCCCCGTCGAAAATGTGCGGCGTTTGGTGGCCTATGTCCATGAGCAAAGTCAAACAAAGGTCATGACATGAACACAGAACGCTCGCAAACCCTTTTTCAGCACGCCCAAACGCTGATTCCGGGGGGAGTCAATTCACCTGTTCGCGCTTTTAAAGGGGTGGGAGGCACACCCCGTTTTATTCAACGTGGCGAAGGGGCATCTCTCTGGGATGAAGACGGCAATCGCTATCTGGATTATGTGCTATCGTGGGGGCCGTTGGTGCTGGGTCATGCCCACCCCGCAGTGGTCGAAGCCTTGCGGGAAGCGGTTGGACGCGGCACCAGTTATGGCGCACCCACTGCCCTTGAAAACGAACTCGCGGAACAGGTGATTTCGCTTATCCCGTCCCTTGAGATGATTCGCTTTGTCAACAGTGGGACAGAAGCAACCATGAGTGCGCTGCGTTTGGCGCGTGCCTACACAGGACGGGACAAAATCATCAAATTTGAGGGGTGTTATCACGGACACGCCGATATGCTGCTGGTACAAGCAGGCAGCGGGGTTGCCACCTTAGGCCTGCCCGACTCACCCGGTGTTCCTAAAGATACTACCGTCAATACCCTCACCGCCCCCTACAACGACCTTGCCGCCGTGGAAACGCTTTTTGCTCAATTTCCTGACCAGATTGCCGGACTCATCATTGAACCCATTGCAGCAAATATCGGGTTTGTCATGCCCACCGAAGGGTATTTACACGGGTTACAAACTTTATGCCGTCAACATGGCGCACTGTTTATTCTGGATGAAGTCATGACGGGTTTCCGCGTGGCGCTGGGGGGCGCACAAGCCTTGTGGAATCTTGACCCGGATTTAACCTGTCTGGGCAAGGTCATTGGGGGTGGGCTGCCTGTGGGTGCATATGCAGGCAAACGCGAAATTATGCAGCAAGTCGCCCCTGCTGGCAGGATGTATCAGGCAGGCACGCTGTCCGGCAACCCTCTTGCCATGACCGCCGGATTAACCACCTTGAAAATTCTCCAATCACCCGAAATTTTTGACACCATTGCCCAACGTACACGCCTGCTGGCGGAAGGTATTCAAGCGCTGGGCAAAAAAGCGGGTATTCCACTCCAAGTCGGTTACGCGGGCAGCATGTTTGGTTTTTATTTTTTAAACCAACCTGATGCGACCATCACCAATTACGCGAAAGCCAAACAATTTGCTGATGCCGCCCGCTACGGGCAATTTTTCCATCGGATGTTAGAAAACGGGGTCTATTTCGCGCCGAGTCAATTTGAGGCCGGATTCGTCAGTCTTGCTCATACGCCTGACCTGATCCAAGAAACACTCTACAAGATCGAAACCGCCGGATTTTCGATTACAGGGTAGGCATTTTAATATAATTGAGGGGGACAAAAAACGAGCCTTCGGTGGTTCCCTGCGGCACACTTTTTGTCAGACGCGCATCAAGACCCGATGAATCGAGTTGCCCCTCAAAATAAGCCCGAAATGCGGTTGTCACCTGCCGTACCACCGCCGCCGATTCATGGACAAATTCCAGCCGATAGTGACGGATGCCCTGTGTCAAAAATGAATCGAGATGACGGCTGGCAACCTGTGCTTCTGCCCCGAAAACCGTATTCCGACAACCCA
The DNA here is from genome assembly GCA_964639245.1 of uncultured Anaerolineae bacterium. Lineage (GTDB taxonomy): Bacteria > Chloroflexota > Anaerolineae > Aggregatilineales > J027 > SB15. The sequence goes on along the minus strand of CAZXCU010000001.1, from coordinate 255,490 downwards.
CATCAGCCATGACAGGATGTTCACGTCCCTGTCCATCCCGCAGCGCAACCTTATGTTTTTCGCAGGGCTGCCCGCAATCCAAATAGCTTGTACCCGTGGAAAGAAAACGGCAAAAAACACAATGCTCAGTATGAAACACGGGCAAATGATGGTAGGCGATGACTTCAAAACGTTCTCCGCCAATTTCCCCCGCCAGTCTGCCAATTTGTTCAGCATTGAGGTCATGGGTGGGGGTCAGACGCACAATCCCCAAACGGAAATAAGTGTCAGCGCTCAGTTGATTTGCCGCATTCAAACTAAAATCGCCAATGAGGGGATGGGTGTGTCGCCCCTGCAAGGCTTCGAGCAACCCGCCGGAACGCACGACAATCGGACAGTCCAAACGCAGCAGAAAATTAACCACATTTTGTTCTTCGGGTTTTAAGATGCGTGGACTGGCAACTCGCGGGGTAATGCCTACTGCTTGAATCCGTTCCACCGCCGGACGCAAACCATACAAATCCAGATAATCGAGGGTGATGCTGGCGGGTTTGAGTTCAAGCGCCGCGTCAAGCTGTTCCGGTGTTCGCACCAACAAATGCAGTTGAACGGGCAAATCTACTGCGTGTGTGGGCTGAATTTCGGCAAGAGCAGATTCTAATGTGGTGATTGGGTCATTGGTCACCAGATCAGGTAGGCAGGTTTGCTGCGCGATGAGCCTTTCAACGGCCTGTTGTCTTAAGCGGTTCAGCAGCGAATTAGGAATAAACGGCTCACCTTGAATATCCGCCCTTAATTGGGTCAGTTGGTAGGCTGTTCCGCCTAAACGTCCCAGATGTGCGGCTAAATACTCGGTGGTCACGCCGCGATTATTCGCCCGTGCTAGCGGAGCATCCGATTGAAGCGTGACGGTAATTTCAGGTTGATTTGCCAGTGTCCAAGTGAGTGAAAGCGGCTGCCCCTCGTGCGAAATCACGGCTACTTCCACAGGTTGACGCTGAACAGGGGCATTGGCCTGTGTAAATAATTTAGCGGCGCGGTCTACCTCCACATCATGCGTGCGCCATACCCAATCGCCGCGCCGAACCCGCGTAAAATCAACCACCCGATTGCCGAATCTCAGTTCTAGCCCACCTGCGACGGTTTTAACCTCAAACAGCCGCCCACCTTCTTCCTCAATTTCCGGGCTGCGCCAATCCGCCGCGTCAAACACAATCCCATCTCCGGCTTTGAGAGGCGTGGTTTGGTGAATGTCCGTGGGCGTAATCAGCACACGATCCTCATACACCTTAGCAACCCGTCCACACAACACCCCACGATGACGCGGCGAACGTCCACTCACCACGGTTTGATGATTCGTTCCACTGATGAACCATGCCCCCAAGCCACGCGAATACACTTGTTCCAGCGCAACTTCATCGGTTTGGGTGATGGGGCTTGGGCGATTTTCCCACGCAGCATCAACCGCACGACGATAGGCATGGGTGGTCAGCGCCACATAATTTTCATCCTTATACCGCCCTTCAATTTTGAGCGATGAAATACCGATGTCGACAATTTCGGGAATTTGCCCTAAGGCATATAAATCGCCGGGCGACAGCAAATAACGTGCATCGCCGAGGGGTTTCAACTGGTCATCCACCATCAGTTCATATGGCAAACGGCAGGCTTGGGCGCATTGTCCCCGGTTGGCGCTGCGACCACCCCACGCTTCCGACGAAAAACACTGCCCGGAATACGAAACACACAACGCGCCATGCACAAAAATTTCTAATTCGCAGTCCGTCGCGTGGCGAATTGCGCGAATATTGTCTAGGGAGAGTTCCCGTGCCAGCACCACCCGGCTAACCCCCAAACGCTGCGCGAGGGCGATGCCTTCTGCGCTGGTAATGCTCATCTGGGTGCTGCCATGAATTGCCAGTTGCGGCGCGATGCGGTGCGCTAACTGAGCAACTCCGACATCCTGCACAATCACCGCATCCCCCCCCGCCAGGGCAATCGCTTCAAGCGTTTTGACAGCTTCGCGCAGTTCATGATCAAAAATGAGCGTGTTGAAAGTGACATAGCCTTTGACCCCCCGCGTATGGAGAGTCCGCATGACATCCGATAATTCATTCAGCGTAAAGCCCACTTTGGCACGGGCGGTAAAATGTTTGAGGCCAAAATAAACCGCATCCGCCCCCGCTTCAATGGCAGCGTGTAACTGTGGATAGTATCCGGCAGGACTCATAATTTCAGGCTTGATGGTTATGGACATGGCGCATCTGAATATTTCTGATAATCGTCGTTAAAATTATCGCATGAGAGGCGTGCGGATACCATCCTCAGCCATTCAGTCGCAGAGGTTAAAATTACAAAAATACAGTAAGCTGTCTAATTCGAGCAGCGATTTTCCGGTGGGTGCTGGCGTAAATTCACAATGACCCGTGTGCCAGACTCGACCTGACTTTTAATGGTAATCGTACCATCATGCAGTTCGATCATGCCTTTCACAATTGCCAAGCCCAACCCCATCCCACCGTAACGACGGGTCAACGGGGCTTCAAGTTGATAAAACGGCTCAAAAATATGCTCATATTCGCCATCAGGAATCCCGATGCCGTCATCTTCAATCGTCACAATCACCCCACCTTCGGGCATTTCAACAGCAGTGATGGTGACATGGCCTTCGGGTTTGCTGTTAAATTTCACGGCGTTATCGACCAGATTGGTAAAGGCCAGTAGCAACCGCACCTCATCCCCGATAATTTCTATCGGTTCACAATCCAGCGTAATGCTCACATTCCGTGTATAGCGATAGGTATTTTTAGCAGCCTCAATCGCTTCTTCCAGAATGGTATCCACCCGCACCGGTTGGCAGTTCAGCAAAATTGGCTGGCTTTTTCCCTGTAATTCGTGCAGGTTGATCAGCGCATCCACCATACTGGAAAGGAAATGAGCCTGTTTTTCAATCGCCTCAAGCTGGACTTTACGCGCCGGATTCGGTTCATCATCGGCGAGCAAACTGGCATACCCAAGCATGATCGCAATCGGAGTCCGCAATTCATGGCTGGTAATCGCCACAAATTCACTTTTGCGGCGGTCTAAGTCCTGCAATTCGCTGTACGCATTGTCCAATGAGGTAAACAATTGGGCGCTGCGTAAGGCCAACCCTGCTGCCCCCGCCAGCGAAAAGAGGGTCTGGGCATCCTGAACGGTGTAGGCCGCTTCCCGCCCTATTCGCAGCGCCAGCACAAAACCGGTTAGTCTGCCGCGTGCCACCAAAGGCGAAGCAATTGCCGAACTGACCGCGATATTTAACCTAAACTCCGTTTGTAGTGTTTCCAAAGATTCATTAAATAACAGGGGTTGGTCGCCGCTTTGCAGCAGGGCAATCGGACTGTCCGCCTGCAATTCATAATGAGAGATGATGTCCGGCGTAGGAATCCCGATAGCGGCGGTATACAGATGTTCAAAATAATGCGATTCTTCCCGATAAAAATAAATCGCCACCGCCTGCGCTCTGGTCAAATCGGCGGTTTTATGGGCAAGCACTTTGCCCGTATCCATCAAATCGAGGCTTTGCCCGAGTGATTTGGTAACTTTATTAATCGCATCCAGATGGGCATTTTGCATCGCCACCGATTCTTGAAGGATGTGGGTCCGGGAGGCGGTTTTATGCAGCATCCGGGACAGCCACGCATTATAATCGCGCAGAAAATACAATTCTTCTTGTGGAGTTGGTTTGGCAAGCGGATTGGTCATCATCGAACCGACCAGCATCACCCGGTCAACTTCCGCCAGAAAATTCTCCCGTTCAAGCGGTTTACGAAGATAGCCAGCTGCGCCAGCCCGTTTTGCCAGGCTTTCATCCCCTGCTTCATTATCAGAGGAGGCAATCAAAATCACAGGGACTTGGGCATAATTCGGATTTTGCTTGACCGTGCGGCAAAAATGAAATCCATCCATTTCGGGCATGATGATATTGGCAACCACCACCTCCGGCGGCGAATTTTTTTCCAGATGGTCTAATCCAGTTTTGCCGTCAGGGACAAAATCGGCGGTATACATCGCAAAATCCAGCATTAACTGGATTGCCTGTACAACCCGCGCATTGTTTTCGATGATAAGCAAATGCGTCATTTTACGGGAACTCCACTCCCTTTGATGATACCATAGCCTACCGAGAGCGAGTCAAAAATAAATTGAGAATTTATGAGTTTTAAACGAGGTTTTACAGCATTGCCCCAAGCCATCTTTTGAGGAATAGAGGGGTGTGGATTTAAAATCATCAGGGCGGGTTTGCCATTGAAGCCATTCCCGCCCTTAAATTCATAGAATACCGAGCCGAACAACGTTAGTTGAAGTGGGGTTCGAGTTTTTCGAGCAGGGCTTCTTTAGGACGGAAACCGGTAATCCGCACCACCGGTTCCCCCCCCTTGAACAGAATCAAGGTGGGAATGCCCATAATGCCGTACTGCTGCAAAATACCCTGATTTTCGTCTGCATCCAATTTGGCAACGCGCACTTTGCCGTCATATTCTTGAGAAATTTCATCCACAATCGGCGCAATCATCTTACACGGGCCGCACCATTCCGCCCAGAAGTCGACCAATACAGGTTGTGCAGAATTTAAAACCTCATTCTGGAAATTGCCTTCGTTCACTTCAAATGTCTTTGTACCCATCGGTTTTGTGTTCCTTCTCTTGGATTCCGCTTTGACCAATCTTAGCACACTGCTGTTACAATTAAACTGAAAATGTGTTAAACAGCATGTGAGTTCCATGAATCCTGACGACAATCGCATCCCTGAACTTACCGAGCGCCAGATTCGGATTTTGTCCACGCTCATTCAAGCCTATACCCAATCACCTGAACCGGTGAGTTCCAAACAACTAGCCGATGACTATGGCTTGGAAGTCAGCAGCGCCACTATACGGAATGAATTGGGTGTCTTAGAACAACTAGGCTTGGTGCGTTCGCCGCATACTTCCGCCGGACGGGTACCCACCGAAGAAGGCTACCGCTACTTTGTCAAACACAATTTAAATACCCAAGCGCTGCCTGTGCCAGAACAGCAAAGCATCAAAGCCGAATTTGAGTCGACGGGGCAAGATGTCCAGAATTTAGTCAAAACGGCTGCCAATATCCTTGCCCGCCGCACTGCCTCTGCCGCCATCGTCACCGAACCCCGCGCTCTGATTACCCGTTTTCGCCATGTGCAGTTGATTCACACCTATGGACAGGCGGTTTTGATGGTGTTGGTGTTAGAAGGGGGAGATTTGCTGCAACAAATGCTGACGCTGGCAGAACCCGTTGACCAGGAACGGCTGACTCAAGCGTCTTTTCTGGTCAATGACCAATGCCGCAGTGAAACCGCCGCCGGAATTCGTCAAAAATCCCGTTGGGTGAATGATGCACTCGCGCAGGATGTGATGGAATTGGTTGCGGATGTTCTCAGCGCGGCTGAATCGGGCCGCAGTTTTACCCTCCATAGCTATGGTTTTGGCGATGTATTGCAGCAGTTCGGCGAAAATGTGGGCGCACAGCAGGCACTCCGCTTGCTCGATGAGAAAAAATTGCTCAACAGTGTTTTTACCGAAGTCGTTGAAAAAGACGAACGCGACTCGGTACAGGTCATTGTGGGCGGTGAAAAACGCTTTGATGACTTTGACCATTTGAGCTTGGTGATGGGCAGCTACGGCACAAGCCAGTTGGTCGGCGCAATCAGCGTACTTGGCCCGACACGGATGCGTTATGGACGGGTCATTAGCACCGTTCGCTATGTGGCAATGCTCATGAGTGACCGGATGCGCGGGGTCTATGGCAACGGTGAGCCAAAATGATTCTTTCCTTAATTTGAGACATTTCTAATATAAATCTATGACGTACCCGTTACACTTATTCCAGTGACCGTAAGGATAGGTGTGTATGGGGCAAACGACAAACGAGCAAGCTGAAAACCTGACCAGCGAAGCCGAAATCGCTGAGGAAACAACGCAAGACTCCAACGGTGCTGGAGCATCCGCCCAATCAGAAATCAATGAATTTCAAGCGCAGGCTGCTGAGTATAAAGAAGCCTTGCAGCGCGAACGGGCGGATTTTCAGAATTTCCGTAAAAGAGTCGAGCGCGAAAAGGAAACCTTGCAGGCAGATATTTCTGCCAAAGTGCTAGCCCGCTTTTTGCCCATTCTGGACGATTTTGAACGTGCGCTAGAAGCTGTTGCTCCCGACCAGAAGGAGAGCGATTGGCTGAAAGGCTTGGTTCTGATTCACCGTAAATTTCAAAGCATGATTGAATCCGAAGGGATTCAAGCGATTGACCCGTTGGGGCAGGAATTCGACCCCAATTTTCATGAAGCAATCGGGGCGGATGAAGCCTCTGGGGACTATCAAAGCGGGCAGGTCAGTAAAGTCCTGCAAAAAGGGTATGTACGGGGTGATAAAGTGCTGCGTCCAGCAATGGTGCGGGTAGCCAATTAAACAGTGGAATCATAATTCAAAGTGAGGAAATGCAATGGGTAAGATCATTGGTATTGATTTAGGAACAACCAACAGCGTGGTTGCGGTCATGGAAGGCGGTGAACCCACGGTCATCGCCTCTGCCGAAGGCGCACGGACAGTTCCTTCGGTTGTGGGTGTCAACAAAAATGGTGAACGTTTGGTGGGGCAGGTTGCCCGCCGTCAAGCGGTCATGAATCCTGAAAACACCATTTTCTCCATCAAGCGCTTCATGGGGCGTAAATTCAACACAGATGAAGTAAAAAAATCAATCAAATACGTGCCATATAAAGTCAGCGGCGCTCCTAACGGGGATGTGCGGGTTAAAATGGCTGACCGTGAATACAGCCCGCCGGAAGTTTCTGCGATGATTTTGCAAAAGCTCAAAGCGGATGCCGAAGCCTATCTGGGCGAAGAAGTCACCCAAGCGGTCATCACCGTTCCGGCCTATTTTAACGATGCACAACGCCAAGCGACCAAAGATGCAGGCCGCATTGCCGGGCTGGAAGTGCTGCGTATCATTAACGAACCCACCGCCGCGAGTCTGGCCTATGGTTTAAACGAAGGCCACGACCACACCATCGCCGTTTATGACTTGGGGGGCGGGACATTCGATATTTCCATTTTGGATGTCGGTGAAGGCGTGTTTGAAGTCCGGGCTACCAATGGGGATACTTTCCTCGGTGGCGATGACTTTGACGAACGTATCATTCAATGGGTGGCGGACGAATTTAAGAAAGAATCGGGCATCGATCTCCGTGCAGACCGCCAAGCACTGCAACGCTTGAAAGAATCGGCGGAAAATGTCAAAAAAGAATTGTCCTCAACCACCTCGGCAGAAATCAACCTGCCCTTCATCACGGCTGACCAGAGCGGGCCAAAACATCTGAACATGACCCTCAGCCGTTCAAAATTTGAAGAACTGGTGCATGATCTGGTTGACCGTACCATCGAACCCGTCAAACAGGCGCTTAAAGATGCCGGCATCAACAAAGATGCTATTGATGAAATTGTGCTGGTTGGTGGGATGACCCGGATGCCCGCCATTCAAAAAGCTGTGGCGGATTTCTTCGGCAAAGAACCGAACAAATCGGTCAATCCCGATGAAGTTGTGGCGGTAGGGGCAGCCATCCAAGCGGGGATTCTCGGTGGGGATGTCAAAGACATTTTGCTGCTGGATGTGACCCCCTTGACCCTGAGCATTGAAACTTTGGGCGGGGTGGCGACTCCCCTCATTGAGCGCAACACGACCATTCCAGCCAAGAAAAGTCAGGTGTTCAGCACCGCCTCGGACAGCCAGACTCAGGTAGAAATTCACGTTCTGCAAGGTGAACGTCCGATGGCAGCCGACAACCGCACGCTCGGCAAATTCATTCTGGATGGGATTCCCCCTGCGCCGCGTGGTGTACCGCAAATTGAAGTCACCTTTGACATTGACGCAAACGGGATTTTGAACGTCAGCGCCAAAGACAAAGCCACCGGACGCGAACAGAAAATCACCATTACTGCTAGCAGCGGCTTGGCAGAAGATGAAATTAAGAAAATGGTCAACGAGGCCGAACAACACGCCTCGCAGGATGCCGAACGCAAAAAAGCAGCTGAATCGCGCAACCGCGCCGAATCTACCATTTTCACTGCTGAAAAAAGCCTGCGTGAATTTGGCGATAAAGTGCCTGCCCATGTCAAAAGCGAAATTGAAGAAAAAGTCGCTGACCTGAAAAAAGCGTTGGAAACCAATGACATGAACGACATTCAGACCAAAACCGACGCGCTCAGCATTTCCATTCAGCAACTTGGCGCAGCCATGTATGGCGACCAAGCCGGCGCACCGGAAGACGGCGGTTATTCCAGCAATGGCAGAACGATGGGCGAAGAAGACGTGATTGAAGGCGAGTTTAGCGAATAGTCGCCCACGCCCTTGAGGGTGGGTCACAAGCCCACCCGTTTTTCATCTCGCCAGATTCACATGCAAAAAGCAGCTAGGTGGAGTGATCCTTCACCTTTTTGTGTGTCAAAAAGGGAACACTATGCCGAGAGATTATTACGAGATTTTAGGCGTTGAGCGCAAAGCCAGCGACAACGATATCAAAAAAGCGTTTCGCGGTCTGGCACGTCAATATCATCCTGACGTGAATAAATCGCCAGATGCCGAAACCAAATTTAAAGAAATCAATGAAGCCTATCAAGTGTTAAGCGACCCGCAAAAACGCCGTGCTTACGACCAATTTGGTCACGCGGGGGTGAATATGGGCGGCGGGGCAAGTGCTGCTTACGGCGACCCCTTCACCATTTTTGAAGACCTGATGCAAGGCTTCGGTTTTTCTTCCAGTCGGCGCGGGACCCGCGGTAAACGTGCCAAACAGGGGCGGGATTTACGCTATGACCTTGAACTGACCTTTGAGCAGGCGGTTTTCGGCGCAGATGTCGAAATTGATGTCCAGCGATGGGAAACCTGTACCACCTGCGACGGCAGCGGCGCAAAACCCGGCACTTCGCCCAAAACCTGTACTACCTGTAATGGCAGTGGGCAAGTGCATCAACGCCGTCAAACCCTGTTGGGCGAAATGGTCATGTCTAGCGACTGCCCCACCTGTCACGGCAAAGGCACCATCATCGAATCTCCCTGCGAAAAATGTGATGGACGCGGCAAAATCCGCACCACCCGCAAATTAGCCGTCAATATTCCCGCCGGGGTGGATGATGGCACACAGATTCGTTTAAGCGGCGAAGGCGACCCCGGCGAAAATGGCGGCCCGCCCGGCAATTTGTATGTCGTCTTGGCGGTGCGGCAGCATCCCTACCTCAAACGGCGCGGCAGCGATATTTTGCTCGAATGGAATATCAATGTTGCTCAAGCCGCGTTGGGAGATACGGTGATTGTTCCGACGATTGACGGTCAGGAAGAAATCAAAATCAAGGCAGGCACACAATCCGGCACAATTATCACGCTTAAGAACAAAGGCGTTCCCAAACTGCGACCTGACGGCACAACCCAGGGACGGGGCGATCAATTGGTGGTGGTGAATGTGTTTGTTCCCAACAAACTCTCGGCAGAGCAAAAACACCTTTTTGAGGAACTCGCCCGCACTTTTGAGCCAGATGCTGTGCCGCAGCATAACAGCCGCCACGACAAAAACTTTTTTGACCGTGTAGCCAGTTTTTTTAGCGGGGAATAGGAAAAACCATGACGCTGGTTCAGCTTCAAAACGTCACCAAAAAATTCATTGAGGCGGGGAAAGAACGCCATGTCCTCAAGGGCGTGAGTGTGGATTTTCACGAAGCCGAATTTGCCCTTGTACTGGGAAAATCTGGCAGTGGCAAAAGCACCCTGCTCAATCTGGTGGCGGGAATTGATGAACCGGAGTCCGGCTATGTGGTGATTGATGGCACGAATATCACCACCCTCTCCGAACATGACCGCACCCTTTTTCGGCGGGATAATCTCGGCATTGTGTTCCAATTTTTTAATCTCATCCCGACCTTAACGGTGCTGGAAAATGTCATGCTACCCTATGAGCTACGTGGGGCAGCCCGCAAGCAAACCGAAAAACAAGCACGGGAACTCCTTGAGCGTGTCGGGTTGCCAGACCGTGCCAATACCTTTCCTGATAAACTTTCCGGTGGGGAACAGCAGCGTGTGGCGATTGCGCGGGCATTGGTGCATGAACCGCGCTTGATTCTGGCGGACGAACCCACCGGCAATCTGGATGGGGATACAGGCGAATCGGTTTTAAATTTGCTGCTGGATTTAACCCGTGCGATGGGGCGGACGCTCATCATGGTCACACACAGTATGGATGTTGTTCCGTTGGCTGACCGTGTGTTCCGCTTACAAAATGGTGTGTTGTTTGATGATACCGAAAATACGATGCAGGGGTATCAGATGCGCCACCAAGCCGACCTTCACCACCCCTAAATCCTCCGGTATATCCAGCAGAATCATGGAGGGGCAAATAACGCTATTTGCCCTCCGAAACTTTCTTTTTAAGCGCGTTCGGTCAGCACTTCCGACGCAAGCGGAATGGTGAAATGGAAGGTTGACCCCTGCCCCAATTCGCTTTCCACCCAGATTTTCCCGCCCTGCTGTTCAATCAAACTGCGGGTAAGCGACAAGCCCAACCCTGTACCTTTTTGCTCATCGCGTGCTTTCGGGTTGGTTGAACGGAAATACGGTTGGAACAGCTTTTTCAAATCTTCTTTGCTAATGCCCAGTCCGTTGTCTTTGACTGCAATATGTAAGACACGGCGCACCCCCTCGGAGTCCCAGATGTTATCCTCTGCATCTGCGAAAATTTCAACTTGGCCTTCTTCCGGCGTGTATTTATTGGCATTCGTTAAGAAGTTCGTCAAAATTTGTCTGAGGCGCACTTCATCCACATAAATTTCGGGGAGACTGTCAGGAACATTTACCACCAACTGCTGGTCTTTTTCCTCCAATGCAGCTTGGGCATTCATCAAAATCTCCGACAAAACATCGTTAAAATTCACTGTAGTCCGGTCATACCGTAAGACTTGACCTGCACTTAACAATTCGACTTCGCGCATGTCGTTGATAAGATGTTCCATCGTATCCACACCGCGTTTCACAGTTGTGAGGAAAGACTGCTGTTGCGGGTTAAGTTCGCCCACACGACCAATCAACCCCACATAGCCTTTCATTGGTGCAAGGGCGTTGCCGAGTTCGTGCGCCATTTCACGTACAAATCGCACACGGGCTTTTTGTAAATCGGAGAGTTGGTTGTAGAGGAGTGCATTAGAAATGGCTGAACTTGCGCGATCAGCCAAACGCGAAAGGAAGTTGAATTCAATCAAGCCCAAGCGCCCTGCCACCGTCGTTTCGATGAGCAGCACCCCGTTGGCTTCGGCCCCGCTGACCAATGGCACGGCAATTTGCGCCGCGCAACCGGGCAGACTTTCCATATAATTCGGGTCGTTTCGCACGTCCGTAATCATCGCGGGCGTTTTGGTCGCAATCACCCGCCCTATAATTCCAGATTTGTCGACTTCTACTAGGGTGAAAATCGGGCTGTTTTCAGGATAGCCAGACGACGCAATCAGTTGAAGTTGCTCACCGCTTTCATCCACCAAGAAAATCGCGCTGTGGGTTGCACCGGTTTGTTGCAGCGCCCACCCCATCACAATTTCGGAAAGTCGGTCAAGCACAATCGTCTGGTTCAACGAATGGTCAATTGCCGCCATACCTTCCAATTCTTGCACGCGCAAGAGGAGTTGCTGGTCTTGCAAAGCAAACAACCGCGCATTTTGAATGGCAACCGCCGCCTGTCCTGCAAAGGTGTTGGCGAGTTCGGCATCTTCATCGGTAAAGGAACTGCCATCCTGTTTGTTAATCACTTGCAGCGCCCCCACCGCCTCGCCTTGCGCCACCAGGGGGACGGTTAAAATTGCTCTGGAACGGAAACCCGCCGTTTCGCCCAAATCGGTATCAATTAAATCGCCATGCCAGCGCGAATCTTGCGCCGGGTTATTCACAATGATGGGCTGAATTTTCGTTACTGCTTCCGCGACCAGACTCGGCTCATTCCGCGAAATGCGCTGTCCAATTAAATCACTGCCTTTGCCCCCGGTTGCCACACGGAACACCAGATCCTGACTTTTCTCGTCCAGCAGCAGCAGACTCCCCGCTTCGCAGCCCAAAATGCTCACCGCGCTTTCGGTGATAATTTCAAGCAGGCGGTCAACGTCTTCCAATTCAGAAGCCAACAAACTGGAAATATCGTTCAGCGCTTTGAGTTGGGCGGCGCGAAGTTCCGTTTTCTTGAACAACTGGGTTTTGTCAATCGCACTGGCGGCGATATTGGCAATATCGGAGAAAAGCTGGCGCTGGTCATCGGTAAAAATGACACCCGGATTAGATGCGCCAATTGCCATCACCCCCAATGCCCCACTGCTGGCGGTGTCCGTAATCAGCGGCACACCAATCCAAGCGTACAAATCGGGGGTATTGTTCGCCAAACGCGGGTCACGTTTGAGTTGTTCGGTGGTGAAATTTTCCAACCGCATGGGTGCTTGGCGACGGGCAACTTCGCTAATGACATCCCGCCCCATTTTCCAGCGTTTATTTTCCAGATAATACAAGCGTTCATCACGGGTGCTGTAAAACGAATAATACAGTTCATCCGTCACTTGGTCGCGCAGCACAATATAAAAGTGATCCGCGTTGATGATACGCAGCGTTTGGGCAAAAATCAGTTCCAAGAGGTCATCAAAGCTAATCGCATAATTCAGCGCATGGGACACCGCCGAAAGCACATCCTGAATACGGATACGCTGTTCAAGGTCATTCACAAAACTCGCCCGGTCAAGCGCGACGGCAGTTTGTTCTGCAAGCGATTCAATAAAGCGCAAATCTTCATAATCGTAGGCTTCGCCGTTGCGCCGTTCCCCCAAACACAAAATCCCGTTCAGCCGTTCGCGGCCTTGCATCCGCACAAACAAAGGCATCTTCAGCACCGCCAACTGGGAACGGTCAGAGGCCACTTCCATCGGAAGCGGTTGATGGGGTTCCAGATAGAGAGTAGTTTGTTCTTTGCCTAAATAACCGATCAACCCACCGTCGGGGCGGAAGGTAATATCTGAGCCGGGATTTTTGGTCTGTGGGTCAGGCCACGACGCATATGTCCCGGTTTTGGCATCGTACAAAAATAGAAAAACAGCCTGCGGCGCAAGGGATTCCATGACTTCCGCTTTGACCGCCGTGAAAATTTCATCCAGCGTGGCGGCGGTGGTCAAAGCACGGCTAAACCCATCCATACGCTGCTGATAGTTGTGGCGCTGGCGGAACAACGCTTCGTCAATCCGTCCGCGTAAATAATTGCGGGCGGGGCCGAACAGCGCCGCAATGACCCCAATCGTTAGGGCAATCAAGACCGGGCTGTCCGCTTCCAAATTCAGCACATCCACCGCGCCAATGCCCAGCGCAACAGTCACCATCAGATAACTCAGTACCAGCAGCCCCAACAAAATGCTGTACACAATAAATTCGGGGATTACGCGGTCTGTTTGCAATAGACGATATTGCAAAATTGCATAAGCAACACTTAAGCCGTACAGAATGGAAGTCACCTGCATAAGCGGTGTGAGTTCATTCAAAATCCCGCCGCCGGTGACTACAAAATAGAGCAGCCAAAACGCAAACGGGACAAACGCCACCAGCGTTCCCAAGGCGATGAATGAGGATTGTTCGTGAATCACCGGCGATGTGGAATAGGTACGTCGCCAGTACATCGCGGCAATGAGCAGGGCAACGCTCATGAGTATGGTAATTAAGGGGAAAATCAGTACCCCTTCGGCATCGACATCCCAGTATAGCCAGATGGACACCGCCCCGAGAATCACACCCACGACCAGCGGCGCATAGCGTATACTTTGTGGCACACGGTACAGCAGTGGCAAGGTGGTTGGAAAGCCCAACGCAAATGTCACCGACACCGCCGAAAAAAGGAAACTCGCCCCAATCCAAGCGGGCGTAAGCATATAACTGGTCATCAGGTCAAAACGCCCCGCCACAACCACGGCGAGCGCAGCTAACCCCACGGCAAAACTTTTGGCCGAAGTCATCGAAAAGCGCAGCCACATCACCGCGCAGCCAATCAAAAACAGCGTGACCGCGACCAGATACCCCACCCCGAAATGCAGGAAAAAATCAATTTCTGGCAGGCTGCCCAACTGAACATTCTGCACGGTGCAAAATTTTTCCCCGTCAGCAGGGGTGGCACACTGCCAATTCCCTCCCGAAGGAATATCATCTGCCTCGCGGGAAACGCTCAAAACCACCGTTTGGCCTTTGTCAAGGTCAGCCAGAATATCATCCAGCGCTTTTGCGGGTTGGTCGCTGCCCCATTCAAACCCATTCATACCCAGCAGCGTATCACCCGGTTCAAGACCCGCTTCCAAAGCCACCCAATTTTTATTGGTAAAAGGTTTCGCATCGACCACTGTCAGCGATTCCGAAAAAAATGCGCCCACAAACGGACGATTTTGCCAGCGCAACGCCAGCACCAGATAGCCTACCAGCAAAAAGAAAGCTGCGCCCATCGCCACCAGACTCAGCACGTCCAGCAACGTTCGAATTCGCACAGTAACAGTTTGTGAGGGGCGAGAAGTATTATTCTGCGTCTTGGTTAGAACACCCATGCACACACGACCCCAAAAACGTTCAACAACAAAACTCCATTTTATCATAGTGGGCATGAAAACACTTGCAACCTGTGTGAGATTTCAGTTAGTTTTCAGATTTTCGTCACAGTTATTAAATTACAATAGGGTGTACTATAGAAGCGTTACGCAATTCATTTTTGACCCAGGCGTAACACAGACCAAACAAACTAATAGAAAGTGATTTCTCATGAGTATTCGTGTGTTAGTGGCAAAAGTCGGCTTAGACGGGCATGACCGGGGCGCAAAAGTCATTGCGCGGGCGCTACGCGATGCCGGGATGGAAGTCATCTACACAGGCTTGCAACAAACGCCCGAAATGATTGCCGAAGCCGCTTTGCAGGAAGATGTGCAAATTGTGGGGCTGTCGATTCTCTCCGGCGCACATATGACCCTTGTACCGCGAGTCGTGGAAGCGCTCAAAAAACAGGGCTTGCAGGATGTCAAAGTCTTGGTGGGGGGCATCATCCCCGCCGACGATATTGAACCCCTCAAAGCGGCAGGGGTCAAAGGTGTTTTTGGGCCGGGTTCTAAAACCGATGACATCATCCAATTCATTCATGAGCAGGTGGCAGATGCTTGAGGAACTTCGGGCTGGCAACCGCCGCATCCTTGCCAGAGCCATTACGCAGATCGAAAATCGCACGCCTGCCGCGCTGGATCTGCTCAATCAAATTTATCCTTACACGGGTCATGCCTATCTGTTGGGCATGACAGGCGCACCCGGCACGGGCAAAAGCACCCTCGTTAATGCCCTGACCAAATATATCCGCAGTTTGGGCAAAACGGTGGGCATTATCGCAGTTGACCCGACCAGCCCCTTTAGCGGTGGGGCAGTCTTGGGGGACAGAATCAGGATGCAGGACTTAGCGGGTGATACGGGCATTTTTATCCGCAGTATGGCTTCCCGGGGGCAGTTAGGCGGATTAGCCCAGACCACGGCGGATGTCGTCCGCGTCATGGATGCCGCCGGTTTTGATTACATCATCATCGAAACTGTCGGGGCGGGGCAAAATGAAGTGACCATCGCCTCGCTAGCCTATACGGTAGTCGTGGTGGATGCCCCCGGTTTAGGCGATGACATTCAAGCCATCAAAGCCGGAACGCTGGAAATTGCCGATATTCTGGTGGTCAATAAAGCAGACCGTCCCGGCGCAGAAAACACGGTACGAGCGCTCAAAACCATGCTCACCCTCGGACACCGCCAGCAAACCGTTGCCCATCACGGGCGCATGATGTTTCAAGCATCCGTAACCACTGAAATTGATACATGGGAAGTTCCTGTACTGAAAACCACCGCGCTTGAATCACAGGGCATCGAAGATCTTTTTAATGCCATCCAAGCCCACCGCCAGCATCTACAGGAGACAGGCCAGCAAGAAATGCGCGAACGGCAGCGTTTGGAAAGCGAACTTTTTGACCGCCTGCAAAACATGCTGCTCGAAAAATTTCTCACAGAAAAAGTCTCGAATGGGCAGTTGGAACAGATGCTGAGTCAGATTCTGGCGCGGGAAATTGCCCCCGCCCAAGCCGCCCGTCACTTAGTCGGGGTGGGGTTGTGAACTCCCCTCTCATCCTGATGCTGAAATTGACCCTGGGCGAAGGCTGAATCGACAGCCTATGTTAGAATAAAGTTATAGGGAGATAGCACATGAGCGATTATGATGACCGAGGCGACCCGCGCCGTTACCGACGGGATGAATGGCGCACAGGCAGCAACGAAGATGCGTGGGCGGCTGGCAGTGCCGAAGACCATTACGACGAAGGTTCGGCGGAGGATTTATCCCAAGAACACTATGCGGCAGGGTTGAGCTACGACCCGTATTACGACCAGCAATATCAGCCGGGCTATGTCCCGCCGCCATCTCATGCCGCTTATCCTCCCCCCGCAGCCCCTTCGCAGTTGCCCTATGACGAACTCCCAGACAGCGCCCAACGCCTGCGGAATCGATTCGTCCGCAAAACTCCGGTCATGCAAAATCAAACCCGCCCACGGGATGGCATTGATGGCCTGTTTGATATGCGCTTGGGCGATGTGATGGGAACAGCCTCCGGGTTTTTGCCATGTTCACCCGTCCTAATTTTGCTGCTAGTGCTGATTCTGGTGTTTGGCTGCATTGGGATGGCGGCGCTGGCAGCCAATTCCCTCAGCGACATCCTCAGTGGATTTTAAACCCCAAAAAACCAGTCGTCATGTGGAGGCTGGTTTTACTTTTGATAAGTCTCAACGGACGGACTATTCTTCGCCTTCGGAACGCTTCTTAAAGCGGTAGGTGATGCGCCCCCGTGCCGGGTCATAGGGTGTGACTTCCACCCGCACACGGTCTCCCAGCAAAATACGGATATAAAATTTTCGCATTTTGCCAGAAAGATAAGCCGTAACTTGGTGTCCATTATCCAGTTTGACAAGAAACTGCGTATTGGGGAGAGCTTCTATAATCGTCCCTTCGAGTTCGATCTTGTCGTTCTCTTTTGCCATATCTATCCTTAAAAACTGACCGTACAGAAAAAATGGAAAGGGGTCTGGCATCAGACCCCATAATTAGTAGGTTTTACGCTGTTTGCGACGCGCACGGCGAACCGCTTTTTTCATTTGAATGCGGCGCAGTTCGCTCTTAGAAACATGCCAACGTTTGCGGCGGACGGTACTCAAAATACCATCTTTCGCCACCACTTTACGAAAGCGCTTCAGCAAGGAGTCTTGGGATTCACCCGGTCTCAGATCTACACTAGCCAAAAGTTCTCACCCCTTCGGGATACTCTAATTTATTCAGGACTACCCGTTGCAACGGGTTCACTTAATTGTAGGGAATTTTCGGCTTCTGGGCTAGGGGCAACTTCCTGCTGGAGCTTCCAAGCCGCCCAATCACGGTCATTCACCGTCCGCAGGCTCAACCCCAAGCGCTGATTTTCGGGTTCAATGCTAATCACCCGCATGAGCAGTTTTTGGCCTTCGGTCAGTTTTTGCCCGTTGTCATTGGCGGGCAGGTCGCCAATTTCGTTGGCGTGCAGCAAGGCTTCAATGCCCGGTTCCAGCACAACAAACGCACCAAAATCCGCCACCCGCTTGACTTCGCCTTCGACCAATTTACCGACATGGTAACGTTCTTCAATCGTTGTCCACGGGTTTTTCTGCAAGCGCTTCAGCGAGAGTTCAATTCGCCGTGTCGCTTCATCCAGCCGCAGCACATACACATCCAATCTGTCCCCCGCCGAAACCACCTCACGCGGATGATTGACCCGATGCCACGCCAATTCGCTGATATGAATCAGACCGTCAGCCCCGCCAATGTCCACAAATGCACCAAAATCGCGCATCCCAGAAACAACCCCTTGAATCACATCGCCTTCTTTGAGTTGTTCGAGCAATTTTTCTTTCAATTGGTCACGGTGAACACGCTGCGCTTCCCGTTCGCTGAACACCAAGCGGCGGCGTTTGCGGTTGACTTCAATCACCTTACACACCAGCTTTTTACCCATCAGCTGACGCAACTGGTATTTGCGGTCATCTTCATTCAGGGAACGCGGAACTTCGCTAATATGGCTGGCGGGAATAAACCCGTTCAGATTGCCAAATTGGACAATCACCCCGCCTTTGTTAGCATCCACCACTTCACATTCGCAGGTTTCATCATTTTCCATGATTTGTTCGGCACGAGTCCAATCCTCGACCTGCATAGCCTGCGAAACCGACACCAGCAAATTACCATCTTCGTCTTCGCGGTTAATCATGACCTGAATCCGCTGCCCAATGTCAAAATTGACAGGCCGACCTAACTTCTCAATATCCGACCAAGGGACAAGACCGTCACTTTTAAGCCCAACATCCACTACCAGCCCTTGCCCGTCATTTGAGAGAATGATCCCCATGACAATATCACCTTGTCCGGGATCCCCCGCCTCAAACGATTCGGCGAGCAGTGTTGCGAAGTCCTGATCCGTGTTTATATTTGATTTCATTGCAGTGTTAAACCCAAAACTAATCAACTTGCGATGCGGAGACACAGTAAAAAATCGGCGCTCGCGCTGCGAATGCCGTTTGTGTACAAAAGCTCAATTGCTAAACTTGGAGTAGTATAGTTTGCAGAATATCCAATGTCAAACGCTTTTCTCGCCAAAAACAGGATTTTTTGATGCCTCATTTGCTCTGGCTCACCCAACGCAGCCTGCGTCACCAAAAATCTGCCCTCGATGCTGCCCCGCCCAACCTCACTGTGACCATGCACCCACCCGACTTTGCCAAGATTGCGCTTGAGCTTGCCCCTATCGAATTTATTATTTCTGAACGGCGAGGAACGCTGTCTGCCGAAATCCTGGCGGCTGCTCCCCATCTCAAACTGATTGTCCGTTTGGGTTCGCTGGTAGATGACATTGATTTGGTCGACTGCCAAGCACGCGGGATTGGGGTGTCCTGTCAGCCCATTGACGGCACGATGGCCGTTGCCGAACATCTTATTTTACAATTATTGGCGCTCCTCAAACGCTTCAACGAAACCCAACATTTGATTTTCTCATCTCGCTCTCAACTTCCGCCTGCCCGTACCGATGAAAACACCTTCCGCTATAATTGGACTCGTTTTGACAAAATTCAGCAGGTACGGGACAAAACCCTTGCAATCCTTGGCATGGGAGAAATCGGGGTGGAATTTACGCGGCGCGTGGCAGCTTTTTTACCTGCTCAAATTTTGTATCACAAACGCACCCCTTACCCGCCCGAAGTCGAAAAAATGCTCCACCTCACCTATGCCAATTTTGAAACCTGCATCACCCAAGCGGATATTCTGGTGAATTTACTCCCCTACAGCACTCTCACAGATTTAAGGTTGAACAAGGGGGTTTTTGAACAGATGAAAACCGGCAGTTTTTTGGTTCATGCGGGCAGCGGCAGCACCCTTCATGAAATGGACTTACTGACAGCGCTGCAACTGGGAAAAATCGCTGGGGCTGCCCTCGATACTTTTGAATATGAACCCCTCCCGCTCGATCATCCATTGGTGAAGGCTGCCCGCCACAGCCTGACCAATTTAATTTTGACCCCGCATATTGCGGGCGGTACAGGCATCCCTGACCGCCGCGCTGATTATGCCGAAGTGGTGCGATTTTTAGCGGGGGAAGCGCTCCACTGGCGGGTTATCTAACAACCATTGGCGTTTTTCTGCCAACCGTTCCTTCAAAGCACTCCGTCCAGTTTGTTCAGCCAATTGGATGGCATCCTCAATGAGAAGCTGAACAATGTAATAATAGTGCTTGGCTTTTTCATACACAAACTTGCCCGTAATCCCGTTCGCAAAGTGGTTTTGATACAAGTCAATCGCCCGCATCAAGTACACCAATCGGTAAGACGGGTGGTCATAACGTTTAGACAAATCAATGGCTTCCTGAAAAGCACGGACATCATAGTAAGTCGGGAAATTTTCTGGTAGGGTATACCGCCCCTCCTCATAGGTAGGCAACCCTCCCGCTAGTTGTTCCTTAATTTCTGCTCGCAGGGTTCCAAAATTGCGAATCGCCACATTTAACGGCGCGTCAGGCCACAATAGCTCCAGAATTTCTTCGCGGGAAGCGGTTTGATCATCGGCCTCAATCATATACAGCAAATATTTCGCCCGTACTTCTCCGCGCAGAATTTTACGTTTTCCTCGCCATAAGGTGGGATACCCAAAGCCCATCAGCCGTTCTTTTTGTAAATTAATCCCGATGGTAAAACGCTTTTCAAAGTTCTGGAGCGCTTCGTTAATTTTTTCCACCCCTTCAACCGCATCCCATTCATCCGAGATATATGGGTAGGCCATCTGCCAATAACGGTGAATGTGACTTACATTGCCAGAACGGTAGCAGCTTTTGACGAGTTCTTGCAAATAAAGACTCGTTTTTTCCGTGTTGCCGAGCATTTTCGCAACCCACGCCGCCACCAGCAGCGCTTGCAGAATTTCCATCCGAAAGAAATTCTCTTTGAAATACGTCAGCATTTCTTCCATCGTCGCAAGTGTTGTCTCATCCACTTGGTTGGACAGCGCAAGAATACAGGCAATTAAAACTTCAAAACGGCTTTTTAAGAGCGGGTTTTCACTTGACAATGCCACGCCCCCTTCTGCCACGAGCATGGCTTGCTCAAAATCATATTGAGACAGCAAAAGATGCGTGTGGGCAACGCGGATAAGCCCTTTCACATGTTCGTTATCAAGGGCGGTTTTCAACACCGGGGTGATTTCCCGCCATGCAACTGTATCATCGTTACACAGCCACGCCATATACGCTTTGACAGTATGAATCCGTGCATCTAGGGTTGGGCTTTCATACTTGTTCAGGTCAATCTGCGAAGTATATTTCCATGCCTTCTCGAAATCGCCGCTTTGCATCATCTGGTTTGCCATTTGCATAACGGTCAATGGGGAAACCAGCGAGTCGTCCATATTTGCCAGCATCAACCGCGCATGTTCTTGGGCGGTTTGGGCTACTGCATCATCGTTGCGCATGAAGGCAATATTGGCTAACCGCAAACTGGCTTGGGCAGCATAATATCCATACTTTTTATCTTGGGTAGAAGCCTCCTTTAACAATTTCCATGCTTCGTTGTAATGCTGCATGGCCTTTTTCGCATCGACCAAGGTCATGGCTTCGCCCCAGAGCAGGTTGGCTTCGCCCCACACTTTGGTATCATCGGTCATGGTCAAACTGCGCTGGATATATTGAATCGCCAAGTCCAGATTCGACTCATGATAAAAAATATCCGCCTGCGCCAAAGCGACCCGCGCCAGTCCGACACCATTTTCTTGACGTTTATACCCCTCGTTAGCATATTCCAGAATATTTAAAGCCGTCACATATTTTCCTCGAAAAATATACACCCGTGCTACGAAATAGACGGTTTCCGGGGCTTTATATTTGTCACTGGTCGAGCTTTCTTCCCATGCAATGAGGAGTTCCTCATGTTTTCCGGTCAGATAATACTCATGGGCATATGGTTCTAAAGTAATCAGTTTTGATTTGGATGTTCTTCCCATACCAAGGTCTCCTACCCTACATCTTCTTGAGATAAATTAAACTTGTACACACAGTCTACTTTAGTATACCCTAAAATTCAAAAAAGTGCTAAGAGTTCTATGAAAAAGTGCTAATAGAAAACAACAATAAAAAATCCCTCTTGCAGGGAGGGATTTTCTTAGGGGCAGGGCAAGGGACTTCAAGCCGATAAACTTGTGTGGCCTACGCCCGGTTCATTTTTCTACGAGACTCGTTTATAAAAATAGATGGTCTTTACACACTGGCCTTACGGCGATGAATACCGGTTGCTCCGTCGGGGCGCACGCCTTCGCTGGTTTCAATTTGGGGTGTCTCTGCCCCGTCCACACAGCGTACCTCAAAGGTATGTTCGCCCGCCGCAAAAGGCCAATCGTAGCGCCACAGCACCCATGTGGTTTGCGAAAGCGGCGTGCGGAGCATCGCCTCTTGCCATTCGCCCTCGTCTACCCGCACTTCCACTTTGCTGATGCTGCGTGCGCCTGCATAAGCAATCCCGCCCACCGGGACAACTTGCTGACCGTCCTGCTCATACACATCATTCGTTGCGACGGTATCCACCACCGAAGTTGCCCGTACCATCGCTTCCCGACTCCAGCCGCGCCGCACCCAGTAGCCCGCTTCCCATTCATCCGTTACGGTCATTTCGGTAATCCATTTGGGTTGTTTCATGCCGTAACGGTCAGGGATATAAATTCGCAAAGGAAAGCCGTGACGCTCCGGCAAAGGCACGCCGTCCCATTCATAGGCCAGCATCACCCGTTCGTCATTTTTAACCACCTCAAGATCCACCGATTCAAAAAAATTATCTGCCGATTTCACCAGCAAATGAGTCGCATTTTCCTTGAGGCCAAGTTGTTCCAGAATCACATACAGCGGTACCCCCGTCCAGCGCGTCGTGCTAATGAGGTCGCCGGCCACACGGTTAGAAATACACGACAGGGTAACAAATTGATACACCGGTTCGTAATTGGTACGAATTTGTTCCAGCGTCAGTTCCATTGGATTGTTCACCAACCCGTCAATTTTTAACCGCCAATCGGCTTCGTCAATTGCAGGGGGTCGCCCCGAATTAATATCAATCCGATAATGGTCTTCAAGCGGGGTATATTCAGGACGGGTGCCGGGTGCAGGGTCAAAGGTGAGCAGAGTCGTATCGCGGGCAGTGGAAATATCGATATCCCCGCCTTGAATCACCACTTCATCTTTCAGTAATTCTGCTAGACCTGCCCCAACCAGCGTGATGGTTGCGGTTGCCCCCCCCACCTGTACCAGAAATTGACGGCGCGTGGGGTCAGATAGGTTAGCGGTGGTTGGGGCTGTAGGAAGTTGCTGCCAACGGTCATACACCCAATTTAAGACCACCCCCCACAACATGAACAACCCTACAATCCAAATCGTGCGGGCGGTTTCATCAGCCGTTGAGGAGACATTCACATCCAGACTCAGTCCCGCCATCACCACCCCGATGACAAACCCGATTCCCAAGCCATAAATGGGAAATTCGGATTTTGCTTTGAAAACCGCATCCTTAAAAGCAAAAAACAATGCGCCAATCCCAATTCCACCGCCCAGCAGCATGAAATTAGCCATCCAGCGTTCGGCAAATTTGGCGGTGTCGTCGGTTTCGCCCACGTTCAGCGCGATAATTGCATCCACCATCGTATCAATGCCAAAGGTCAGCAAATCGCCGGGCAGCACCCGTGCCAACTGGTCAAACACATCATACGCCACATAGGGAAAGCCGAATGTTTTTTCCATTGAAGCCGCATACGACACTGCCAGCAGCGCAGCCGTCACCAGCAGCCCTAACAAGCCTCCCAACAAAATTTTTGTTCGCATACCTACACCAATCCTACCCACCATCTTTTTTCACTATCATTCGTCAAATTTATAACGAAAACATTACAATTTCAGATTGATACTACCCATCAATCTGTGTGATATGGCAATCCTACCAATATTTCTCTTTTTCATCTTCGCCAAAATAGAGTTATAAATATCTTTAACCCAGTAGGAGACACAGAGAGTATGCCAGTCACCATTTTAGTTGGAGCGCAGTGGGGCGACGAAGGCAAAGGCAAAGTCACCGATTGGCTTGCCGAAAACATTGATATGATTGCCCGTTACAACGGCGGGGACAATGCCGGACATACCCTGAATGTGGCAGGCAAAACCTATAAACTTCATTTCATCCCCTCTGGCATTTTGCGGGATGGGGTGGTCAGCTTGATGGGCGGCGGCATGGTTATTCATCCTGAACGCCTGTTAGCCGAAATGCACACCCTTGCTGCACAGGGAGTCGATGTCTCTCCGCAGCGCCTAAAAATTTCCTCCAGCGCCCACATTATCACCCCGGCTCATCAAGCGCTGGAAGCCGCACAAGAAGCCGCCCGAGGGGGTTCAAAAATCGGCACCACAGGACGTGGAATTGGCCCAGCCTACACCGACAAATTCTCCCGTGATGGTATCCGCGCTTCTGCTATGCGGGACGCAGAAAATTTCGGGGAATCCATCTATCAAGCCATCGAACACGCCAACCAGATTTTGCACAATGTTTACCATGCCCCCACCCTGAATCCCGCCGAACATGCCGCCCACTATGTGCGTCATGCCCAGCAGCTTGCCCCATATTTGGTCGAAGGATGGGCGTATCTTCATCATGCCCTCAGCGCAGGCCAGCATGTTTTAGCTGAGGGCGGACAGGCAACGCTCCTTGATATTGATCATGGCAATTATCCCTTTGTGACCAGTTCCAATCCAACCGCAGGCGGAGCATTGGTGGGGCTGGGGTTTGGCCCTTCGCAGGTAGACCGGGTAATTGGTGTGTCTAAAGCCTTCTGCACACGGGTTGGGGCAGGCCCATTCCCCACCGAACAAGATAACGAGATTGGTTCAGTCATGCGTGGCGATGGCAGCAACCCATGGGACGATTTTGGCACGACCACAGGCCGTCCCCGTCGTTGCGGTTGGCTCGATCTGGTCGCTTTAAAATATGCGGTTGCTGTGAACGGCATAACCGAACTCGCCCTCATGAAACTTGACATCTTAGGCCGCTTCAAAGAAATTCATGTAGCAACAGCTTACAACCTAGACGGGCAAATCAGCGAAGATTTTCCTGCCGACCAGCAGCTTTTTAGCCGTGCAACCCCCGTCTACCACACCTTTGAAGGCTGGCAAACCGACATCATGTCCGTTTCCCAATGGCAGGATCTCCCTGCCCAAGCCCGCCAATATGTGGAATGGCTTGAACAGCAGCTTGAAATTCCGATTTCCTTAGTCAGCGTGGGGCCGGGGCGCGAACATACCATCTTGCGCTGAAATTCATCCAAAATTCAAATCCCACGCTGTGGGATTTTCTTATAATTAAAATGAATATATTCGAGGATTTTGCATGAAGTATTTCCTTGCCATCCTATTTTTGCTGTTTCCCCTGTCGGTTATCGCTCAAGATTCTCTACGTATCCAGCAAGTGTACGGGAATGTTAGCGCCGAAAAACCCATCGTTGTCTATTCGCTCCCGGATATGCAGGCTGGAACAACCCTTTACGTCTATGCTGAATCGAATGACATGGACACCACTATCCTCTTGAGTGATACCAGCGCCGAAACCGTCTTAGCAGCCAACGACGACATCAACAGCCCTGAAATGGATGGCTTGGACAATTACAATTCCGCTTTTAAATACGTGTTTACTGAAAGTGGCGATTATCTCCTTTCCGTCACCGACTGCTGTGATGAAAAAGCGGTGGGGGAATTTCGTCTGCTGGTGGGTATCAATGCCCCGCGTGTCATTACGGGCAACGCTGAAACCACCGGTGATGAACTCATTACCCCGCTTGAGGAATCTGGTGTCGCGGTTTCCAATCCGGTATCCCCCCTTGCCGGAGATGTTCAATCTATCAATGGTGTGCTAGAAGCCGACTCTGGCATTGTATTTTATGACATTTGGGATTTAAAAGTCGGACAAACCATCTATATCTATGCCGAATCCAGCGATTTTGATACCTATGTTTCCTTCGGCGATATTGATTTTGTGGATATTCTTGCCGAAGACGATGATGCGGGTGGGGGAACCAATTCGGCTCTGTCGTTTGAAATTGAACAGAATGGCGATTACACCATTGCCATCTCGGACTGCTGCAATGAAGAAGGAACAGGCCAATTTACGATTCTGGTGGGCATTGATGTTCCTGAAGTCATGTTAGGTGAAGCACAGGACACCGGGGCGTACTTTGCGGTTCTCTATGAAACCGATTCGACCAGCAAAGCCGAGATGGAAATTGCCGATTGCAGCCAACTTTATGACCGCCCGATTCTGAGTGGCCCGGAATTGACCCGCGAAACTACCAATTTTGTTATCCATTACACCGATTCGGGGCGGGATGGTGCAACCCCGAATTTTGTGGATGAAGTCGAGCGAATTGTCGAGCAGGTGTTAGATTTTCAGATTAATCAAATGGGTTGGCCTTTGCCCCCGCCGGATTGTGGCGAAGGCGGTGATGACCGTTTTGACGTGTATCTGGTCGAATTGGTGCAGGATGGTTACTTAGGCTATGCCCAACCGGAAGGGCTGATTGGCGATAATCCCAACTCTGCCAATGAAGAAAATTACGCCGCCTACAGTTTTTTGGTCATCGACAACAATTTCGCGGGTGTACCTTCTCCCCGTCCCATCATGCGGGCAACCGTTGCCCATGAATTTCACCACAATATTCAGCAGGGATACGATTTAGGCGACTCCCTGAATTGGTACTATGAAGCCACCTCCACATGGATGGAAACCCAAACTTTTACCGATGACGAAGACGCAACCCCCTACACAGTGGACTTATTCCAATATCCTGATGTATGCGTGGGCAGCAGTCCCGATTCGTATAGCAACCGCATTTATGCCGAATGGACACTCATTGACAATCTTGCCCGTGATCATGGCGTAGAGTCGATTCAAACGCTCTGGCAGTACGTGGCGGATTATGAAGGCATGGATGTCTTTTATGAATATTTGGCCTTTTTGAATGTTTCGCCGCAAGATGTGCTGAAACGCTTTGCGGTGCGGAATCTCCTCCTTGATTATGCACTGGGCGAACGTTTCCCTGACCGTGTGCGGGTGGAAGCCAATATCAACGGGGTAGGGCGAATTTTCCCGCGTGAAAACGGCGTACAGGAATTAGGCACAGATTATTTGCTCCTTCGTCAGAAAGGGATTTACACCTTTACCCTTGACCAGCCCGATTTAGAAATTCTGGTGGTGGGGATTGACCAGCCCAATGACACCGCCAGAGTCTTTGAATTGGCACAACGTGGCACGGTTGATACCACGCAATTCACCCATGCCTATGTGTTAATTTTTAACCCCAGCGCCCATGACAACCCCGATACCTGCACCTACACCGATTGGTCAATTACCGTTGAAGAGGGTACAGGCCAGCCATTAAACACACCCCTTGAGGAAATTTTCGACGCATCCAAGTTCATCCCTGCCGGGTAATCCGTCGCTGGACTTGGGACAAGTTTTTATCCGGGTGGGAAGCTATAGTTTTTAGCCCCACCCTCAATGATTACTTGTGGTCTCCTGCCTGACGTTCTCTCTACGTTGTCTTTCAGCTGATTTTCCCCCGCTATAATAGAGCGTTATGCGCGAATCCTTGTCCTGGTTTATGCTCATTGTCACCCTTGCGGTGGGCTTTTTTTTCCTCATCACCGTGCCAACCGGCGGTGAAAAAGTTCGGATTCTGGAAACACAGGTTGCCGCGCTCCAAGCCACCAATAACCTCTTAGAAGGACGCATTACCCCTTCGCCAACTGCCTCGTCTACCGTTGACCCCACGCTCAACGCGGCGGTGAATGACAATCTGGTGGCGACTGCGTTTACCTCCACTCCCACGCTTGAACCTGTCCAGTTGCCTCCTGTGACCACAGGTGCAAGAGTCGAAACGGTGCAGGTGAGTACCAGTGTAGACAGTGCTGGATGCGCCATCAGCCCGGCGGTTGCATTTGCCCCCTTTGACACGATTTACGGGGTGGCTGTTTTAGCCGATATGGAAGTTGGAACAACACTCTCCGTCCAGTTTACATATGGCGAACAGGTCATTTACGAAGAATCCTTTACCATCCAGATGGCCGGGAGTTTTTGCCGTTGGTACACCATCGAACCGGATGCGGCTGGATGGGAAACTGGCGCGTATCGGGTATCTTATACAGTCAACAACAATCCGCCTATCAGCACTGTTTACACCATTAATTCGTAAAAACCTGCTATCCCATAAACCCGATGAGCATTTTTTCAGGCAGAGGAATCGGGCGCAGGGTCATAGGGTTGACCATCACACCGACACTATAATCCTGTACCAGCAGTTCATCGGTGGCAGCGTTCCGAATCTCATGCACCATCGCGGCACGGGTACGGTTGTATTCTGCTAAATAACTGCGAATCTGGATTTTATCGCCTTCCAGCGCGGCTTGAGCATACTCAATCTCACGTCCCACCATCATGAACATCGCGTTAAATTCGGTCTGCTGGCGCTCAAACGTCCAGCCCAAATCCCGCAAAATTGCCAGCGCGCCATGTTCTGTCCAGCGTGGATACATGCTGTTATTGACATGCCCCACCATATCAATTTCATAAGACTTAGCAGTGTGTTCGCTCATAAAAATACGCGGATTCGTGACTTCTTGCGGATTTTTCAGCCGCACCGGGATCGGTTCAGGTACTTCTTCATGCAACCCGAAGGCCTCCACAAAATTTGACACGACACGCCGGGGACGCATGGTCTGGGTGTCCATAAAAACCCAGTTCGCCCGCGCCCGTGCAATCTGTTCCTGCCCGCGTCGAATCCTATAATCGCGGTGGGAACGCACCCGTTGTAAATCCGAAACCCATGTTTCCAGTGCCAGTTCATCGCCATAAAACGCCGGACGGTCAAAACGAATGGTCATTTTACGAATCAGCCACATACAATGATTCGCCAGATACCACTGCATGGGATACCCCGCGTCAGCACTGGCCTGAGTCGCGGTTTCTTCCAGATAATTCAAATACACCGCATTGTTGACCATGCCAAAACGGTTGGTTTCATACGTCCGTACTTTCAACTGCCAGCGATATGTTTTTCGCAAGGATATTTCTCCTATGGTAGCGTAGGCATTAAAAGTTCAGCCAATCGCCGTCCCACGATAGCATAGCCATCATCATTCAAATGTACCGGGTCAATAAACAATTCCTGTGTATCGGCTGCCAGTATACGACTCACATCGCGGAACACACATTCAGGGTAGATCTGACTCAACTTTTGATATTCCCCGCGTGCCATGTCATAGGTGGTGCGGGTATGGTCTTGATAATCCTGGGGGCCAAGCAGCGCGGGTTCGTTGCCAGCGAGAGTCTCCTTAAAAAAAATCATCGGCTGCAACAGCGCCACAAATTCAATCTCAAACGCCTGCGCCACCCGACACATTTTGCCCAGATTCAGGGCATATTGGCGGACAATGGCTTCTCGCCAACCATCTGTTCCGGCTTGGACTTCTGCCTGTAAATCGGTGCGGCGGGTAATTTGCTCCTCAATTTCAAATTGGAACACGGTGTAACCCAATTGGGAAGGGCGCAGCAGCACCGCATACATATCAAACAGACCAAAATCGCCTTCAATGATGCGTCTTCCCCCCTCAGAGGCCATAAAATCAAAGGGGTAAGCGGGGCGGGGGTCAAAAAAGTACGGCTCGGTTAAATCATTGCTGCCATCGTACACAACGATTCTATCCGGTGCAAAATCGACAGCGCGAAACAACAGGGTTGCCAGTTCTTGCCCCGAAACGGTTGAATAAATCCCCCAGTTGTACACCCGCACATTTTCGTATCCCTGATTGTGCAAAGCGATTTCCAGCGCTCCCGCAATCGAAAATTCGCGGGGCTGCCCCTGAAACACCGCCGACCCGCCGAGCATGATAATCCGATATTCTCCGTCCGGTTTGGGCATGGGAACAGCATCGCGGTAGCCAAGTTCCGTCAGAGTAATATTTTCGGCCTCAATTGTGCCATCCGGCTGCCCCGCAAACATGATGTAGGGTGCGGCCTGTCGGAAATCGGGGTCTTCGGCAGGTTCGGCGGTTAAGCGGATAAACATTTCCCCACCTATCAAAACCAAAATCATGCCCACCGTCATGATACGCCGCAATCGCAAGGGCGCGAAAATTGCAAAAAGCCCCAACCCGATTCCGTAAATCGCCAGTACGATGCCTTTTGGCTGCATGGACGGTTCTTCCAGACGAGCGCTCATCTGGAGACTCCAAAAGGCCAGCGACAACAGCAGAGCCGCCATCACCAGCAGGAAATAGGTGGAAAAAGTCGGTTTTTGCATGTGCATGAAGGCGAGTGTAGAGAGTTGCGGGAGCGTTGTCAACCTGAGTAAGATTGCTCCATGCTTAAAAAATTATCTGCGTTTTTAGTTTTAGGACGGGTGGGCATGTCTCCCCTAACCATGAGCGTACCTGTTTTAGGCGCGCTGACCGTTCAAGAATCGCTGACGACGACGGAAATTTTTCGCTGGATGCTGCTCGGATTGTGCGCTCACACTTTCGGCTTCGGGCTGAATGACCTGATTGACCATCCGATTGACCGCACCCTACCGATTCGCCAGAATCATCCCTTGACCACAGGGCGCTTGAAAAAATGGGAAGCGTGGAGCGCGATTTTACTCCAAGTTCCGCTTGCCCTGTTGATTTATCGAGGGGAAAGTATAGGGTTTGGGGTGCTGCTTGGGAGCATCGGCTTGAGCGTGATTTATAACCTGTTTAGCAAACGGGGCAGATTCTCCCGTTTTGCAGCGGAACTTTCGCTGGCAAGTTCGATTGGCCTGCTATGCCTTGCGGGAACATTGACGCAAACCGACGAAGTAACTTTCGGCAGTTTGATTTTTGCGCTGGCATTGACGCTCATTTTGCTACTTTTGAACAGCGTGCCAAGCGGACTCAAGGATTTAAAAACTGATTTTGAATTTGGGGCGCAAAGTTTTGTCCTGACGATGGGCTGTCAAATGCGGGACGATGACCAACTTTTCATCCCTACGCGGTTACGCTGGTACAGTGGGATTTTGCAACTTGGCATCATGGGCGCGATAGGCAGTTTAATTTTTCAATTTCGCCCGTCTTTTTTGCTCACCCTCCTGATGGTGATTTTAACGGTTTACAGCGTGTTGCATTTACGGATGCTGTTGAAAATCACTTCGTTTGAAGCGCTGCGCTTTTCGCTGCCTCTGCTGAGCGGATATTACCATTACGTCGGGCTGTCTTTGCTGTTGGTAGAGCGAATGCCTTGCTGGTTGCAGATTTTGTACGGTTTGCTTGTTATTCTGCTGTTGAGTGTGCCAATCCAGGTGAGTATCAATACCTATCGTTCAACTCATACCAAATTTATCTAGGATTTGGTGATTTTTGTCACCTTAAAAAAGTTGTAAACTCATCAAAATAAATGTAATATCAAAAGATAAATACATATAACATTTATAAAATGTTGGAATAATTGATGGGAATTTTGCAGAAGTTATCATTTGCGGAGCAAATTGGAACTTTTCTTGCAGTGGTCGCTTTGGTTGTAGCCATCATAACTTGCATATCAGCAATATTTATTCCTGAAATTCGGGAAACACTGGGTTTGGAAGACGAATCTACTGAGGTTGCTAAATCTGCTGATACTCCTACAGCAGTGTTTACGCACACTTATACACCCTCACAGACCCCAACATCGCCACAAGTAGAAACACCTACTCACACTTCTACTTTCGATCCATCTTCTACAAATACGCCAATCCATACATCCACAGCAACAGACTATCCAACAACAACGCCAACGCCTACTTTCACCCCGTCTCTTACGTCAAGCACGACTCCAACTGAAACATATACACCAACCAATATTCCGCCAACCTTAACTCCAACACTCAAAATAAATACACCTGTTCCAACAACACAATCTAATACTTCGGGTGGGTATCCATGCACAGGACAAATTGTTGATTCCAATGCCTCAACGTTGAATGTTGTGCGTGCCAATCCTTCTCGAACCGCGCCTTTAGTGCGTGCGGTTACTCCCAATTTAACAGTGACTCTTGTTGAGGAAAGAAATGCGGATGGGCAACGCTGGTACAAGATTACCTATGGTGATTCCCAATCTTCGGGTTGGATACAGATAGATTATGTAGTTAAGTCCGCAAATTGTCCTTAGTAAAAGGAGAAATCCCATGAAACAACTTTTCTTAGCGAGCCTGCTTTTGATTGCTCTTCTCTCGCAATTTGGTACAAGCAATATCCTTCCTGTCAATGCCCAAACTACTGTTAATTGTGGCGATGTTATAGAGGGGGAGTTTACAGAATATGAAACACATGAATACGAAATTAGTATAAGTAGTGGAAATAGATTAATTGTGGTAGCAGAGGTTGATGAAGCCTATAAAGATGACTTAGATGTTGACTTAACACTCTTTGCTCAAGGAGGTCGTAATGTAACCGAAGGTAATAGTAGCAATATAGTCTATATGGATACTCTCTTACCCGAAACTGAGGTTTATACGATATCGGTTGAGGGAATAGGTCAATTTGGCGGACGATACATTGTGAATATTGCCTGTGTAGAGGGTTCAGGTAATGTAATTTCAAATACCAGATATGTTCAACCGCTTCAATGCGGCTCAATCATCGAAAGTCAGTTTAAAGACTATGAATACCATCGTTATTATATAACCTTCCTTAGAGGAGATATATTAAATTTATCTGCCGAAGTTGCTCAAGGATACGAGTCTGATTTAGATGTTGACGTAGCTGTTTTTGCAGATAATGGACGGGATGTAGTAAGTGGCAATAGTGGTAATAGCGTTCCAGTTGAAACTTCTTTGCCGGAATCAGGTACATACCTGATTGGAATCGATGGAATTGGTCGTTATGGTGGAAATTACATTTTATATGTTGGCTGTACTCTAGCTGATGGTATGGTGATTAAGCCTGGTGATGCACCGCCTGTGAGTGTAGGAACAGGTACTACACCCGTTGAAACCACCAATTTTTCAGGTTACGGATTTTCTGGTGTTGCTCCCGTAGATTTTTCTGCCTCAATTGAAATTCCAGTATCACGCGGGCAATCCCAAAATGGCGCGTTTGGCAGCAGTGGTTCTGATGTTTTTGCTTATACTTACGAAGCTAACGCGGGTGAGACGGCTACCCTTACCCTTCGTCGCACAAGCAGCAATTTATCTATTGGCGTAGCCGTCATTAACCGGGCGGATAACTCAATAGTCTTTTTAGCCGGGATGCCTTCTACGGGGAGTTTAACGGCAGAACTGCAATTTCCATCGGCGGGAGCTTACACGATTGGGATATTTCGATTGGATTTAGCACCTAACAGTGTTGGAACATCCGGTGCGTTTGAAGTCCGCCTCGATTAGATAAAAAAGCCCTGTTGTTCGCAGGGCTTTTTCGTAATTTCAAACCCAATTACATGCGGAAGGAAGCCATCGCCTGCGCGAGTTTGTCCTGCGACGGACGTAAATCGCTGGCGGCAAGGTGTGCCAGTGGGGTGTCCGGCAGATTCATCAGGTCGTAGCTGCTCTTTTTGTTTTCACTGATGTAAATCAAACCCGTCACAATTTTGTCGGGGTCTTGGTTGCGTTCCAACAGCATAATGGCGGCTTCACGATTGCGCGGGTCGTGTTTTTCGTCCAGCTTGCTCAAGCGGACATACCCGCCGTCGTGCATCTTGACCATGATGGATTCGCCTTCGTCATAACTGACCTGAATTTCTTCCTGTTCGGGAACAAAGGACACATCGTTGATGATTTCGTTGTATTCCTGTACCCAGTTATAGGATTTGCTGCTGGTTTCATGGTCATTGAAGGTCACGCACGGGCTGATAATGTCAATCACGGCGGTACCGTTGTAATTGACAGCTGCCTTGAGCAGTTCCTGCACCTGATTTTTGTCCCCACTAAAGGAACGCGCCACGAATCCGCACCCGCTTAAAATCGCTTCATAGCACAGGTCAATCGGCGGAAGCTCGTTAATCCCGCCTGCATATTTATTGAACTGGCCCTGGTCTGCCGTAGCGGAAAATTGGCCTTTGGTCAGCCCATACACCCCATTATTTTCGATGATGTACACCATCGGGATATTGCGACGAATCAAGTGTTTGAACTGACCCATCCCGATACTACCCGTGTCGCCGTCACCGGAGACACCAATCGCAATTAAGTCTTTGTTAGCGGTGGTTGCGCCTGTCGCCACGCTAGGCATCCGACCATGCAAGGCATTAAACCCGTGTGAGCCACCCATAAAATAGGCCGGACTTTTGGAGGAACAGCCAATCCCACTGAGTTTAATCACTTGATGCTGGGGCAGCCCCAGTTCCCATGCAATCTGCTGAATCTGATTGGAGATGGAATTGTGTCCGCAGCCCACGCACAGGGTGGAGGGTGCGCCATCATAATCCTTCTTGGTCAGGCCAAGAATATTGGTTTGTTCTCTTCTTCCCATGAGGGTTTAGCCTTCCATTTCCTGAAGTTTGCTGACGATGAAATTGGCGGTCAAAGGCAAGCCATCCTGTTTGCAAATAGACAGAATTTGCGCGGCTTTTTCGGGCATATCCATCCGAATGATGTGTGCCATCTGGCCTTCAAGGTTGTTTTCCACCACATACACATGGTCGTACTGGTTGATGAAATCATGCACCGCATGAGCCGCCGGCAGCGCCCGCATCCGTAGATAATCGGTGGGGATGCCCTGCGCGGCTAACAGATCCCGCGCTTCGACAATGGCGGGTTCGTTCGAGCCATACGAAACAATCCCAATTTTTGCGCCGTCCATTTTGCTGACCACCGGCTGCGGCAGGGTGTCGCGTGCGCCGTCAATTTTACGGAAAATGCGGATGATATTTTCTTCCCAATCCACCGCTTTTTCGCTGTATACCCCGTACTTATTGTGGCCTGTCCCACGGGTGAAATAGGCGGCATAGGGGCTGTTGGTTCCCGGCAGGGTACGCTTGGTGATGCCATCGCCGTCTACATCCACAAAGCGATAAAAATCGCCCGGCTTTTTGATTTCTTCGGCAGGGACAACCTTCCCACGATCCATCGGTGTGGTGGGATATTCAAAATCGCCGCTTGTCCAGTAATTCATCCCCAGATCGAGGTCGGTCAGCACAAACACCGGGGTTTGATAGCGTTCGGCAATATCAAAGGATTCCCAACCGAATTGGAAGCATTCGGCGGGACTGGCGGGCAGCAAGCAGATTTGTTTTGTATCGCCATGCCCCAAGAAATGGGTAAACAGCACATCGCCCTGTGAGGTACGGGTGGGCAAACCGGTGCTTGGCCCGACGCGCTGGACATCCCAGATAACGGCGGGAATTTCTGCAAAAAAGCCCATCCCGGCAAATTCTGCCATCAGCGAAATGCCCGGCCCGCTGGTCGAAGTCATTGAGCGAGCGCCTGCCCAGCCCGCGCCGAGAATCATCCCGATTGCGGCAAGTTCATCTTCCGCTTGAATAACCGCGTAGGTGGGTTTACCATCGCTGCTGTGGCGATATTCTTCCAAAAATTCGCGGGTCGCATCAATCAAGCTGGTGCTGGGAGTAATGGGATACCATCCGACCATCGTCACACCACCAAAAACCGCCCCCAAGCCTGCGGCGCGGTTGCCTTCGATTAAGAATTTATCTTTAATCGGGCTGTCCGGTACGGCTTCGGCACGGTAGGGAATGGCAACATGCGTCCAATTTTGTTTTGCCCAATCATAGGCGGCCTGCACCACCTGTTGATTCAAACGCACCGCTTTTTCTTTGCCGTGCAGTTCATAGCTCAAGGCCGCTTCGATGGCTTTTAAATCGATGCCCAGCAGATAGGCCACCCCACCCACATAAACCATATTGGCAACTTTGGGTTTGATGTTACGCGGAATATCAAAGGTGTCCATGATCTCTTTAATTGGCATCCGATACACGTACACATCATCCCGCGAAATTTCTTGTTTCCAATCCAACGGGTAAATCACTACACTATTGGGCGCAAGCTCAGCAACAT
Organism: uncultured Anaerolineae bacterium; assembly: GCA_964639245.1. Classification (GTDB taxonomy): domain Bacteria; phylum Chloroflexota; class Anaerolineae; order Aggregatilineales; family J027; genus SB15. Next base: position 219,776 of record CAZXCU010000001.1, on the reverse strand, counting down.
CTTGAGCAATGGTTTGTTGATTCCAGCAAACCATGACTTCGCTGCCTTCTTTGCGCGCCTGATAGCCTTCTTTACTCAGGCGGATGATGTACCATGTGGGTAAGCCTTGAATATTGGAGGGAAACAGGTTTTTGCCTGTCACGGGAATGCCCATCTGAAAAAGCGCCCGAATCAGCGCCATGTTGCTGGTTTGGCTGCCTGACCCGTTGGGAGAAGCGACATTAATACAAAAATCGTTTACGCGCACTGCGGGGCTGCCTGCGGCAGGGCCTCGTTCGAGTACGTCCGTGATTGTCATGTGGTCTAATCCTTTATGTACCGTTAAACCGTTGAGGTATCCCGACGAATGGATGTTTAATGAGAAGAGTCATCTTATCAAAAAACATGCAAACTGTCTAACTGTGTTCGGGTAAATTTTATGCACGCTGCACAAAATTCACACGAATTTCGGTAAGATAATTTTTACTAAATAATATTTTTTCTAAATAAAAATGCGCTCAACGTTTATTTCGGTTTAACGTCGAAACAGCCCCACCTGACAACAGTATTTATCCTACACCCATATTTCCTAGATTTTCAACAAAAAGGCGCACTACGTCCACTGCTTGTTCATATTCCTCCAATACCAGATGCTCTGTGGGTGTATGATCTAGGCTGCTGTCGCCCGGCCCATAGGCAATCATTGGGCATGACCAGACCGCCCCGACAACATTCATATCGCTTGTGCCGGTTTTATACACAAATCCCGGCGATTTCCCTTGTGCGCGGAGGGTTGCCAGCATCCCCCGTACCAGCACCGAATTTTTATCGCTGACATAGGCTTTTTCTGCCCCCGTCACCCGAATTTCACTGTGGGGTACAACATATTGAGAGATGTGTTCCACGACCTCACCGGGTGTAAACCGCAGGGGCAACCGGAATCCAATCGTCATCTGAACATGTTCATACAAACCATCGCTGCCCGTATGGATATTCCGCAAATTGAGCAGAATCTTGTCGAACTGGCGTTCAAAATTTTCGTTTTCCGCGTCAGCCCATTTTTGGAGATTGTTCCAGAACTGAATCCCCACCGCACCCGCGCTGGGTTCGGGATGGGCGGTATGAGTCATCGTGCGGGTGTAGGTATATTCCACCACCAAGCGCCCCTTATAGCCTAAGGTGATGCGGTCTGCGCCACTCGGTTCGCCAATGATGCACAGGGTAGGCGTAAAATGATCGGCAATAGACCGCGCTCCCTTGCTGCTGGAGGTTTCTTCTTCCACCGCCCCCACGACCATCACCCGCCAATTCTCAGGAATTTTTGCCTGTGCGGTTGCAGACGCAAAAGTACACAACGGGCCTTTGGCATCGACACTGCCCCGCCCGTAGAGTTTGCCGTCTTCCACCCGCACCGCAATTTCGCCCGGTACAGTGTCAATATGTCCCAACAGCATCAACAAATTGGGCGCATCGGCCTTGCCCCGCACCCCCACTGCATTTCCTGCTTCATCCACCGAAGCAGTGAATCCATTGGCATTCATCCATGCCACCAGATAATTCACCGCTTCGGATTCCTGTTCGGATGGACTGTAACGTTTGACGAGTTCAGTAATCAGTTCAATGGACATGCAGTTTTTCCATGATGTGTTGGGCTGTCTGGATTGTATTGCCAGTGTGGGCGGTTTCATAGGTCGTTTTTCTGACCTGCACCGCTTCTGACCCAAAACCCAAAAAGTCTAACATCATGGCGGCACTCAAAATCGCAGCACGCGGGTCAGCAATATTTTGCCCCATAATATCCGGTGCGCTGCCATGCACGGGTTCAAAGACTGCTGGACGGTTTTTGCCCACATTGGCGGAAGGAGCAATTCCCAATCCGCCCGTCAATCCGGCGGCTAAATCGCTCAAAATATCGCCAAACAGATTGGTGGTCACAAGGACATCAAACCGTGTCGGATTTTGCACCATATACATGGCGGCAGCATCCACCAAGACTTCATCCACGGTGAGTTCAGGAAAATCTTGCACCACATCCAACCCCACGCGGCGGAACAACCCACAGGTTTCTTTGAGGACATTGGCTTTGTGTACCAGTGTCAATTTTTTACGGCGCTGCATGGCCTGTTCACACGCGACCCGCACAATCCGTTCTGATGCTTTTGCAGTGATGACCCGTTCCGCAATGGCGGTTTGTCCTTCGTTTTCGACCCGTTCGCGCCGACTGTACAAGCCTTCGGTATTTTCCCGCACAATCAGCATATCAATGTCTTCTCCCCCTTTCTGAGACTTCGGAGAGGGGGTCGGGGGGTGAGGTAGAATCGCAGGCCGTAAATTGGCAAACAAATCAAAATGCGTTCGCAGGCTCAAAATCGGACTTTGATACCCGGCAACTTTGGTCATCGGGGAACTGGTCGCGCCGAACAAAATTGCATCGCTGGATTCGCACAGACGCAGCGTTTCTGGCGGAAGGGCATTGCCTGTTTTTTCAAAGGTGCCGAATCCCGCCTCCGCCTCTTGAAATTCGAGGGGAAGTTGAAGCACTTCCAACACCTGACGGGCTGCCGGAATGACTTCCTGCCCGATACCATCACCATGAATGAGGGTAATTCTGGGCATCTTAGGATTTCTCAAAGCGGCGCTGAAGCATGGGGACAAGCCCGCCTGCATCTAAAATCGCTTGCACCGAAGGCGACAATCTGGGAATCGTGAACAACTGCCCCTTGGCGGAAATTTGCCCCGCATCAAGATCAACCTCAAGCGTATCGCCTGTTTGCAGCAATCCGTTTAAATCGGGGCAAACAATCGGTAAAATGCCCTGATTAATACAATTGCGGAAATAAATACGGCTGAAGGTTGCCGCAATAATCATTGGCACTCCCGCATATTTGAGGGCGGTCACGGCCTGTTCACGGCTACTGCCACACCCCCAATTTTTCCCTGCCACAATGACATCCCCGGCCTGCACATTCCCCGCAAAGGTGGTATCAAGGTCTTCTAAGGCATGGGCAGCAATTTCCTCCGGTGTTTTGAGGGTATAGGTATATTTTCCGGGAAAAATGACATCTGTATTGATGTTATCGCCATAGACCCACACACGATGCGCTTTGAACATAGGTTTCCTTCCCAATTTTAAGCCGCGCTGGAACGTACCACAGGCAAATCCAATTTATAAAATTTTGGCACCAGTACATGATGTGCCAGTGTATATGCAACCCATGTCAGCACGATTCCGGCGAGGACATCCAGAAAATAATGCTGGTGGGTGAACATGGTACTCAGCGCGTTAATCACTGCAAAAAGGATACCCGAAATGAGCAGTTTGGGGTTAGAGCGAATGAGATAACAAATTCCCAGTGTGATGTAATACACATGACTGCTGGGCAGGGCATTATGCACCCCGTACCCCTCATCGCCGTTATGCAGCATTTTCAGCAAATCCACAAAAAAACCTGTCTGCGTAATCGGTTGTTTTTCGACATAGGCCGGAATCAAAATCCACAGGCTATACCCCATCACCATGATCGTAAAAAAGGCGACCATGTATTCACGGAACAAGGGGCGGGGAAAACGCCATGCCGCATATAAGGGGAAAAGTGGCATGAGCATCACACTCAACGTATAGGGAACCACAAAAATGGGTAAAAGCGGCATGTTGCTGTCAATCGCTTCAATATCTGCCGTGAATCCACCCTCATGAATCTGGTTAATCGGGAAATATAACATCTGGAAGGCAAGTAAAAATGCCAGCAAGGGCAAGCGGGAACGGAAGCGCTCCGCAAACCAATCATACTGGCTAGGGTTTGGATTTTTCACAAAATTGAAAAACACATCCAGCATACATCATCCCCTTTATTTAATTTTCTGTCTGATAATACGAAAACAGATAAGTAAAGTTGCAAAATATTTTAACTGATTTTAAAGCCCTTTTAATCTCTTGGCTACCAACTTTCGGCGGAAAATAAAAAAGGCTGGTATCTATCCATACCAGCCACCTGTTTCAGTAAATTAGGAGTGTATAGCTTTAGCTAGTTAGTCGCCGGTTGCAGGTGCGGTGCTGACTGAACCCACACCGGGTTTACCTTCGGGGGTTGTTCCCGGCAGCGGTAGGACATCGGGCCAGATGCTCGCACCATGTTCGTAGACATCAATCCCGATATCGTCGGCAGTGGGGTGAACGCGCAGGCGATTGACCGCTTTGAGCGCACCGAACATGATGACCGAGGAAACAGCGATGAAAGCAATGGTAGCGGCAGAACCCATCAACTGCACGATGAGCAAATCTGCACCACCGCCTGCCAGCAGACCGCCTTTGCCCGCGAATTCGCCAAAGGTCAATTCGGCCTGACCAAAAATCCCAATTGCCAGTGTTCCCCAGATACCACACGCGCCATGTACCGCGAATGCGCCCACCGGGTCATCAATTTTGATGCGTTCAACCGCTTCGGCAGCCAGAATGACCAACACACCCGCGATTGCCCCAATCGGAATAGCCGCCCAAGGCATCACGAAAGCACAGCCCGCCGTAATTGCGACCAAGCCCGCCAGTGAACCATTCAAGGTGATCCCCAGATCCCATTTGCCTGTGCGGAAATAGTGGAAGAACATCGCAGTCACACAGCCAGCACCTGCACCCAGCGTGGTATTCAAAGTCACTAACCCGATGAGACCCACATTGCCTGCGCCGAGCGTTGAGCCGGGATTAAAGCCATACCAACCGAACCACAAGATCATCGTACCAAGTGTGGCATAGGCCAAGTTATGAGCAGGCGGCAAGGTTCCCCATGCGGGACGATTTTTGCGCGGGCCAAGCATCCAAGCACCAACCAGCGCCGTCACACCACCGACGGTATGCACAACCGTGCTGCCTGCGAAATCGTGGAAACTTTCATCAAACAGCCAACCGCCACCCCAAACCCAGTGAACGATGATGGGGTAGGTGATGGCGGCCATCAAGCCTGTATAAATCAAATCGCCAATAAAGTCGGTGCGTTCCGCCATCGCCCCGGTGGTAATCGTGCTGGCGGTGGCAGCAAACGCAAATTGGAAGAAAAAGAACACGAGAACGGTCAGATTGGGATACGCTACATCGGGATTTGCGTCCGCAATGCTGGGGAAGCTAATCACGCCGTTGTCAATTTCAATCGCCTTATCCAAGAAGAAATTGTCTGTCCCAATAAACCCGCCTTCATCGGTTCCGAAGGCCACACCAAACCCAACCGCCCAGAAAATAATGGCGGTCAGACCGGCATCAATGAAGTTTTCCAGCAGCGCATTCACCGCGCCTTTTTGCCCGATTAAGCCTGTTTCCAAGAGGGCAAAACCGCATTGCATGAAAAACACGAGGAAACCTGTAATCAACACCCACACTGTATCCACTGAAATCAACATACTACCGACTTGAGCTTCAAGGGCAGCAGTATCTACCGCAGGCACTTCTTCTGCCACAGCTTCTTCGGTTGCGGTTGTTTCTTCAGTGGTCGTGGTTTCTGTATCATCTTGCGCTTGGACAGAAACACCAAATACTGCCAGCAGCATCGAAGCCACTGCGATAATCGCTAAACGTTGCCATAACTTTTTCCGCTTCATCTTTGTCTCCTTGTGACATTGGACAAATTGCAAGGTATGGCCTAAGTCTATCGGCGGAAAGAACGGTCTTGTTTGTAGGTTTTTCTAGTCTTTTTTCACAGAATTTAGTCCAAATGCACGAAAGGCTGCGGGGGTTCGTCCAAGTGCTACACCGTGCAGCAACAGCAACTTGGGCGAGATTCACAACTGCACTTGTTCATGAGGGAGTCGCGGGGACAACTTTCACAACCTTCGCAGATACCCGAACATCAAGCCGATGGCAGGCATCAAACTGCACAACAAAACCAGCGAAAAACTCAATGTATACCCATCTTCTGACATATTTGGCACAACATACAGCAGCAGAGCCGCTACAAAAATTACTGCGCTTTGTACCAGCAAAATTTTGCCAGCATAGGCATTTGCCGGATACCAGATGTCCGGGCTGCTTAAGGTCTTGCGGGTACGAAATCCGTACCATCGGTTCGGTTTAATTCGTTTTTGAATCATGGGGATGGATAGCAACATCATGAGGATGGAAACACCTAAGTAGATCACCAGCAAAAGTAACATTTTTCAATTCCTTCATAAAACAAAACCCCCATGCGAAAGTCAACATGGGGGCTACCATTTTCAAGAAAGGCTTATTTCATCGCTTGACCAAGCGTAGCGCAGGACGGACACGTTCCATCCGGGCGAATCATCGCAAAACCGCCAGTGGGGTCAGGGGTTTTGCCGTCAAAATCCACATTCCACACGATCATCAAACGGACACGTCCGCTGCTACGTGAAAGCTGTGCCGCTTCGCCCAAGTAGATGGCGTGCTGCTGCACGGTGACATCTTTGGCCCATTCAAAGCCCGCCACCGGGCCAGTGCCTAAATCGGCAAAGCTCAGGTAGCCAAGTTCTGTCCAGCACACCGGACGCGAACCGCCGAAAGCATTAAAATAGGTATCGAGCATCCCGAAGAAATAGCGGGTGTAGTAACCGCCGTTGTCACGCGGGTCGCCATTACGACGGGTGGGGCTAATAATCCCTTCATTGTAGTGTGCGCCAATGCAGTCCATATATTGCGCCGCACCTGCTTGAGCCATCCCGCGAATGTAACGGTCATCATTCCAGACGGCGGCTGTCCCGAAAGCGCCTTCCGCACCCGTTGGCGCAGGCGCACCACTAATCACCAGCACATTGGCATTGGCAGCTTTGATTTTTTCGTAGCCTTTACGGAGCATGGTGGTGTAGTTGGTCGGGTTAATTTGACCATTCGGCCATTCACGGTCAAGGTTTTGTTCGTTCCAGATCTCGATGGCTTCCGGGCCTAAGCCAGCCACACCACCCAAGAAAGTGGCAAATTCATCGGTGTAGGTTTCAAAATTGGTGGCAGCCAATTCATTTTTGTCGCCCACGATGGCTAGCAGCACTTTAAAACCGGAAAGATGTGCCGCATTAATGGCTGGCGCAGTCACATCGGGATTATCACCGCGTTTGTAACGAATCTGGATTTTTGCCCATTTCATCCCTGCCTGCTGCATATCAGTTTTGTGGTTGAAATCCAAACCCGCTACATGCCCACCGAGTTCAAATGTTCCGGTTGTTCCCGTGCCAGTCCCTGTACCGGGGTTTGAGCCAGTGCCAGTTCCCGTTCCCGGTGTTGTCCCAGTTCCCGCCGGAATCTTTAAAACCTGACCGACCAGAATAATATTCACGTTGGTAATGTTGTTGGCTTGGGCAATCGCCTGCACCGTAGTTCCAAACTGGCGGGCAATTTTGCTCAAATTATCGCCTGCCACCACCGTATAATCGGAGGTTGTACCGCCGCCAGTATTGCCTCCGGTGTTCCCACCGGTATTGCCACCCGTGTTCCCGCCCGTATTACCCCCGCTTGTCCCGCCGGGGATGGTCAGGGATTGTCCGATAAAAATAATATTCGGATTGGCAATATTATTCGCCTGAGCAATCGCCTGCACGGTTACACCATATTTCAGCGCGATGCGGAACAAATTTTCGCCCGGTTGGACAACATGTGTCGTCGTTTGGGCGGTTGTGCCAGTGCTGCCGCTTTGCGCCATCACCGATTTCGAGGGTGCTGCCGCAAAAACAAGGGTAGCACACATGACCAAAATGAAGCCTAAACTGAGTGTTTTTCGCATCTTTAGCAACCCTATTCTTTTATACCTCTCAATAATAATCGGATTACCCCTTTGTAGCCACTTAAAAACAAAAACCCCACGAAATTCGCGGGGTTTTCAATGACAAATTGAGCGGGGTAGCCTTAATCGGGCAGGATTTTTGTTCCCAGCAGGGCATCGCCCCACACAAGGAAAATAAAACCCAGCGGCACCACCGTCAGGATGAAATATTTCATCGAATATGTGCCGATGTCCGTATTCAGCAGGGGTTCGGGGCCGTAGACCAAAGCGAGACTCAAAATCAGCGCCGTGCCGAACGATAATCCCCAGACCATCGCCCGTTTGATGTTCAGAGATGTTTTATCCATAAATCCACTACCTCAACTTATGCGTGTGTTGCTGCTATTTTAGCGAAGGAAATGCCCCTAGACAACAGACAGACTATAGACAGTTTTTGCCCCACTCGTTAAGCTACTCCAAATTCACCAGTGGGGAAGTTCATGAGCTTAATTACAATGAAATTTGGCGGGACTTCGATGGGAAGTGCCGATGCGATTAAACAGGTGGCAGAAATTATTTTGCAAAATGCCCAACAGGGGCATCAAGTTGTGTCGGTGGTTAGCGCGATGGCGGGTGTCACCAATTTATTGATTCAGTCTGCCCGCGATGCGGAACAGGGGAAAGTCGCTACTTATAAACAAGCAGCGGTACAGTTGAACCAGCGTCATACCGAAACCGCCCGCGCTCTTGTGCAGACAGCCAACCGCCGCGAAAGTTTAGTGGATGAAATTCGCAGCATTCTGGATGACTTTGAACAACTGTGCCACAGCATTAGTATTATGCGCGAAGTCACCCCGCGTGGGATGGATGTTGTGTCTTCCATCGGGGAACGGTTGTCCTGCCGTCTGCTGGCAGCTTATTTACAGGACATTGGTCACGACTCCCAAGCCTTTGACTCGAATCATCTGGTCGTAACGAATGATAATTTTCAAAATGCCGCACCGGATATGGAAGCGACTAGCGAAAAAGTACAGGCCAAAATTCGTCCCTATGTGGAAGGCGGCGGACTGCCCATCATTACTGGTTTCATCGGAGCAACCCCGAATGGCACGATTACCACCTTAGGACGCGGCGGCAGTGATTACAGTGGTGGGATTGTTGCAGCGGCACTGCCTTCTGACGAATTGTGGATTTGGACGGACGTGGATGGGGTCATGACAACTGACCCACGCATCACCCCCCAAGCCCGCACCATCGGGACATTAAGCTACGGTGAAGTGAGTGAAATGGCCTATTTTGGCGCGAAGGTGCTGCACCCCCGCACGATTCTGCCTGTGATGGACATGGGAATGCCTATTCGCGTCCTCAATACCTTCAACCCCTCGCATCCTGGAACATTGCTGCGCCCTGAACCGGAACTCGTTCCCGGCACCATTAAGGCGATTACGATGGTGCAGGATGTCCATTTGATGACTGTGTTCGGACGCGGGATGGTCGGTGTTCCCGGCATTGCAGGGCGGACTTTTACGGCGGTTGCACGGGCAGGGGCCAGCATGTTGATGTTCGCCCAGTCCTCCTCCGAACAGAGTTTTTGCTTTGTTGTTCCCGCCAATACGAGCCAACAAGCCAAATCCGCCATTGAAACCGAACTTGCCCGCGAAATTGCGCGTGAAGACGTGGGTGGGGTGGATATTGCGCCGGAAGTCGTCATCGTGACAACGGTTGGCGCGGGGATGCGTGGCACACCCGGCGTAGCGGCGCGGATTTTCGGAGCATTGGGTGAACATCATATTAACGTATTGGTCATCGCACAGGGAGCATCCGAATACAGTGTGAGCATGGTGGTAGAAAAAAGCGATTCGCTGAAAGCCATCCAAGTGCTACATGATCTCGTGCAAAACGGCAAAGCATGATTCACCCATCAATTTAACAAAAATAAAAACCCTCTCCTGCATCGGTTAGGAGTCCAAGAAACTTGGTGGTAATATCTTGTTAGGATGAGCCTTCTTATTTGAAGGCTCGTTTTTACTTGTTCACAAGCGACCTATTTTAGATCTCACCGTGGCTCAACCATGAGCCTTTCTAATTATTAGGACAGCCCCATGCAAGCCACTGAACCCGTCACGCAACTCCCAGCACAAATAGGGCTAAAGCGCTCTACCCAAAGCATCATCAACTTTTTGCGGGAATTGTACCGCCGTCCCTTCAGCGCCATTGGGACAACCATTGTGGTGTTTTTTTTCTTGTTAGCCCTTTTCGGGACGCAACTTGCACCCCACCCCGATGCCAACGATCAAAAAAATCCGAGCCAGGAACAACCCACCCTTAGCTTGCAAAACTTAAGGTTAGGTGAGTATCCCTTTGGAACAGACCGCTTGGGACGGGACGTGTTCAGCCGTGTGATTTTAGGCACGCGGAGCATTTTTCAGGCAGCCGGGTTGGGAACGTTCATTGCCGTAATGCTTGGTACAGCGCTCGGTTTGTTCATGGGGTATCAAGGCGGGTGGGTGGATGAAATCTTGGGACGGGTGATTGACGCGATGCTGGCGATTCCGGCGTTACTGCTGGCATTGGTTATCATCGGGATTATTCGCAGCATGAATTTTGAACCGAACAGTTGGCAGTCGAATCTGGCGGATAACGCGGTACTCATCGTCATTGCGATTTTGTATGTACCGATTGTGGCACGGGTCACGCGCAGCACCACGCTCGAAATTAAATCGCGCCAATTTGTAGAAGCTGCCCAGATTCGCGGGGAATCGCCTTTTTACATCATTTTCCGCGAGATTTTGCCATCAGTGATTCCAACCGTTGTGGTGGAAGCCTCTCTGCGTTTTTCTTACGCGATATTTTTGGTCGCTTCACTTGGATTTTTGGGTTTTGGCGCAAGGCCGCCTTCGCCGGATTGGGGTTTGATGGTCAGTGAGAATCGCGGCGGACTGTACGCGCTAACCCCGTGGGCGCTGGAATATCCGGCGGGAGCAATCGCACTGCTGGTCGTGGGGGTAAATCTCATGTCAGATGGCATCAAACGCATTGTGCAGAAAAGCGGCTAATCATGACACTGCTTCAAGTCAACAATCTCAATGTGAGTTATCAGGTCAACGGGCGCTGGATTCAGGCAGTACGGGATTTTCATGTGCAGGTCAAAGCGGGGGAAATTTGCGGGGTGGTCGGCGAATCCGGGTCGGGCAAATCCACCATCGCCACCGCCATCATGGGCTACCTACCTGCCAATGGGCGTATCGAGAAAAGCAGCCAAATTCTGTTTGATGGAGAGGAGTTGACCACCAAAAATCGGGCAGCAATGCGGGCGTTGTGGGGAACAAAAATCAAACTTGTCCCCCAAAATCCATCGGCAGCCCTGAATCCCTCGATTAAAGTGGGCGAACAGGTTGCGGAAATTGCCCGGCAGCAAATGGGCATGAATCGCCAGCAAGCGCACCAAGCCACGCTCGACATGTTCAAAAAAGTCCAGTTAGCCGACCCCGAAAATGTCGCCAATCGCTATCCGCATGAAATGAGCGGCGGGATGCAGCAGCGCGTGGTCATTGCGATGGCACTCATCACCCAACCCCAGCTTTTGATTCTGGATGAACCGACCACCGGACTGGATGTCACCACGGAAGCGGTGATTTTAGATTTAATCCGTGCCTTGATTGATGATATGCAAGCCACCGCCGTTTATATCACCCACAATTTAGGTGTGGTCGCGCAGGTTTGTGATAAGGTCGTGGTCATGTACGCGGGGGAAATCATGGCAGATGGCGGGGTCGAAAATTTATTTGCCCGCCCCATTCACCCCTATACCATTGGCCTCATGAATAGTATTCCCAAAGTAGGCCAGTCCAAACGGCAAGTTTCGCTGCAATCCATTGAGGGCAGTCCCCCTTCGCTCAAAAATTTACCGAAAGGATGTGTTTTTGCGCCGCGTTGTCCGCTTGCCATCGAGATTTGCCATGCCGAAAAACCACCCTTAGAACATACACCGGATAACCGTCTGGTACGCTGCCATCGCTGGCGGGAAATTGTGGCAGGGGAAATTTCAATTGAACAGGATTTTCAGGCGGGGGTAAAAAATATTGAAAATTTGGAACGCGAGTCCCTGCTCAAAGTGACCCATTTGACCAAGCATTTTCCTGTGAGCCGTCGTTTGCGGGATATACTACGGGGCAAAAAAACCCAACCTGTTCGGGCTGTGGATGGAGTCAATTTGGGGATTCAACAGGGGCGGACATTGGGGCTGGTGGGCGAAAGCGGCAGCGGCAAAACCACCCTCTCACGCTTGATGATTGGGCTTGAAGAACGCACCGAGGGCGAAATCGAATTTATGAAGCTCCAAATTCGCAACAATGTACGCGAACGCAGCCCCGATGTGCTGGCAAAATTGCAAATGGTCTTTCAAAATCCGCAAAATTCACTCAACCCCTATTTAACCATCGGGCAGCAGATTCGCCGTCCTTTGATGAAATTGGCGGGGTTGAGTCGGGCGGCGGCAGAGCAGGAAGTTTGTCGCCTGCTGCGGGCGGTTAATTTGCGGGAAGAATACGCGCTGCGTTTTCCGAATGAACTCAGCGGCGGGGAAAAACAACGAGTCGCCATTGCGCGGGCATTTGCCTCTGACCCCGCGTTGATTATCTGTGATGAACCCGTTTCGGCGCTGGATGTGTCCGTACAGGCGGCGGTACTGAATTTGCTGGCACGGCTGCAAGAAGAACGCGACACCGCCTATTTATTCATCTCGCACGATTTAGCCGTGGTGGGTTATCTGGCGGATTATATTGCGGTGATGTATCTGGGGCAGTTGTTTGAAGTCGGTTACGGGCGCGATTTATTCAAACCGCCGTTTCATCCCTATACCGAAGCGCTTATTTCCGCTATTCCCATCCCTGACCCCACCCATGAATCGCAGCGGATTCGCTTGCAGGGCGAAATTCCCAGTCCGCGCCATTTACCGACGGGCTGCCGTTTTCATACCCGCTGTCCGCACAAAATCGGGGCCATTTGCGAACAACAAGACCCACCTTGGCGTGATGATGGCGAAGGACATTTCATCAAATGTCACATTCCACTCGAAGAACTCACCGCCTTACAGAAAAATATCGGAGAGGGCATCGGCTAAATGGGACGATTCATCGTGCGGCGTGTAGTATTTTTTCTAATCACCCTTGGGCTAACCTCGTTAATGATTTTTCTGCTGGTGCGTGTCCTTCCCGGCGATGTAGCACGGGTGATTCTAGGCAGGGAGGCTTCCGAAGCACAGGTTGAGGCCAAGCGACAAGAACTCGGTTTAAATGACCCGCTTCCCATGCAGTACCTTACATGGGTCACAGATTTTATCCAAGGCGATTGGGGCGAGTCCTTTGCCTTTCGCGGGCAGGATATTCGGGAATTGGTCGTGCAACGTCTGGTCAATTCGGGGCGGTTGGGCGCGGTCTCGCTGCTAATTGCCGTGCCAATTTCGATTTTGCTTGGGGTAATTGCCGGACTAACCGAAGGCAAATTGCCTGATAACATGATTTCGGTGTTGTCCTTGTCGGTGGTGAGTTTGCCCGAATTTGTGACCGGGATATTTTTAGTCAATACCGTCGCGTTGAAATGGGCTGACAATCCACTCGCCAAGAAAATCGGTTGGTTTCCTGCCAGTTCTGCCATCAGTGCCGATACCTCATTTCGGGAAGCCTTGCCCAGTTTATGGCTGCCCGCGATTGCCGCCACATTGGTTTTGCTGGCCTACATTGCGCGTTTGACCCGTGCAGGGGTAATTGAGGAAATGAAAAGCGAGTATGTGCGTACTGCCGTTCTCAAGGGCTTGCCTTACCATCAGGTGATTGTGAAACATGTTTTACGCAACGCCCTGTTGCCCACCATTACTGTGATTGCGATTAGCACCGGCTGGCTGGTTAGCGGATTGGTGGTGATTGAATTTGTCTTTGGCTATCCCGGCTTGGGCAGTTTACTCATTACCGCCATTGAACGGCGCGATTTGCCCGTTATTCAAGCGGTGGTGATGGTGACAGTGAGCGTGATTCTGGTCGCCAATTTCGCGGCGGATTTGCTGTATGGGGTGCTAAATCCAAGAATTACAATCAATTAACCTGAGTCCAGCACAAAATGCTGAAGTTGCACCTTAAAGCATATTTTGTAATAAATTTGTCAATTCCCACGCTTTTCTGACAATGAGCGTTGACACCATTACAGAAATAAATTTATTGTAACTCAAAGTGTGGGAATACCGTGATTCACGATGCTCATTTTTAATCTGACCTATTACAGATTTTAAGACAAACGTAGGTTAGCTTGTCCTCATCCACAAGCGTTATATTCTTCCTAAACATGGAGCAAATGACATGACTGAAAAATTCGATGCAATTATTATCGGGGCAGGTCAGTCTGGGCCATCGCTTGCTGCTAAGTTCGCCAAAGAGGGCTACAAAACCGCCCTCATCGAAAAAGACCATCTGGGCGGCAGTTGCGTCAACTACGGCTGCACCCCGACCAAAACCCTAGTCGCTAGTGCCCGCGTCGCACACATGGCACGCCGCGCCAGCGATTACGGCGTAATTGTTAGTCCCGTTCAAATTGATATGAAAAAGGTCAAAGCACGGGTGGAGGCGCAAATCAACCGTTCGCGGAACAGCCTGCAAAATTGGCTTGGAAATCTCGACAACTTAGAACTCATTTTTGGCATGGCAGAATTTATAGGCGAAAAAACCGTCCGCGTGAATGACCGCACGCTGCAAGCCGATAAAATCATCATTAACACAGGCACACGAGAACGCATTCCTGCATTGGATGGCCTAGACCAGATTGACTACCTCACCAACAAAAACATTTTGGAACTCGATTTTGTGCCACAACATTTAATCGTGATTGGTGGGAGTTATATTGGACTTGAATTTGCTCAGGTTTTCCGCCGTTTGGGGAGTGAAGTAACGATTGTGGAGATGAAAAGCCATCTCGCCAACCGCGAAGACACTGACACCTCCAAAGAAATCCAAAAAATTCTGGAAAATGAAGGGATTCGCGTGCATCTCAACGCGGAGTGCATCGGGTTTGAAAAGCAAGGCGAGAAAATTGCTGTCCGTGCCAACTGCGATTTTCAACTGCCGCCGATTGAAGGGTCACACCTTTTGCTGGCGGTGGGACGACTGCCCAATTCTGACCAATTGAATCTCGACAAAACAGGTGTGGCAGTTAATCCACGCGGCTACATCAACACCAATGACCAGCTAGAAACCAGCATGGCCGGTATTTGGGCAACGGGAGATGTCAACGGCAAAGGCCAATTTACCCACACTTCTTGGAATGATTTTGAAATTGTCGCCGCCAATCTGTTTGATGGCAAAAAGCGCCAAGTCACAGACCGCTATGAAACCTATGCGCTGTTCATTGACCCGCCCTTGGGCAGAGTTGGCATGACAGAAAAACAAGCCCGTGAGTCGGGGAAAAGTGTCCTCATAGCAAAAATGCCAATGAGTCAGGTCGGACGGGCATTGGAACGGGATGAAACACAGGGGTTTATGAAAGTCTTGGTGGATAAAGATACCGAGCGCTTTTTGGGAGCCGCCATTTTAGGGATTGAAGGCGATGAGGTGATTCACGCCATTACGGATTTGATGTACGCCGATGCACCCTATACGGTCATGCAAAATGCAGTGCATATCCACCCGACGGTGAGCGAACTTTTGCCGACTTTGCTAGGCAAACTCGAACCGTTAAAGTAAACTATTTCATGTATAAGGCAGCAGCTTTCCAAACCCAGTGGTGTTTGCCTTCTTGGGCGTTATGTTCGGCTGTCCAAAAGTCAGTTTCTGGCAACCCAGTGACCTTCACTTCTACAGAATGGACAATATATTCGCTTAACAGTCCCGGATACGAGCCAGATTGACGAAATTCATGTCTTTGCTGATAGGTCGATTTTAAAACTTCGGCACACTTCGCCGGCACATGCAGTTCTTCATACACACAGCGCAGCGCCGCTTCGATGTACGATTCGCCTGCCTTCATTTTTTCGGACGGCAAAATGTCGCGGTGGCGGCGGCGACCATCGGCGAGAATTTGTTCGTGTTCCACCAACACCTTATCCCCCTGACGGATGATAACGGACACCACCCCTTTTAACACCCGGCGAAAAGGATTGGTTTGCATATGAATTTCACCTGCGGAAATCTCGCGCCACAAATCATCCAACGACTTGGCGGTGCCATGCCCCCACAACGACAAATCAATCTGGTGGGTGTGCATCAGGGCGCTCAGTTCATGAATATCACTAACGACTTGCAAAAAGTTACTCCATCTGAAGATACACCAGCCCATCACGCACCACGACAGGATAGGCTTTGACGGGCAGTGTTTCGACGGCCTCAATCAATTCCCCAAAGTGTCGTATGCGCGGATTTTCGCTGGCACGATACTCGGAAATTGGCGGGGGAATGATGGCTTCCCATTCAACACCCCCATCGGTGACACGGAAACCAGCCCCATGTAAACCGCACACCACCAACCCATCCGTGTAATCACCCATGTGAAGCGGGGCGCTCATGTGTCCACAGCGATTCTGGATGGCGAACACACCTTCCGCATTTCGCACAATAAACACATCCACGCCTTCAAGGCTCAGGCAGCGCGGTTTATTCCACTGTAAATCCTGCAATTTACAGGCCAAAACTTCCATATCATACTCCATGAATCCTAAAAACGAGTAAACAACGGTTTAAAGATTAGTTATAGAGGATATTTCTTACAGGGTTATAACACACTAGCGCAAAGCAGCAGGCAAGGGGCATAAGCCCCTCGTTTTGTTAAAAACTTATGCTGTGACCAGAAGCGCCAACAACACCCCACCAAAGATAATTTTGAACACATCCACCGCATAGTAAGACAGTTGCAATTGGCGGTAGCGGTGCTGGGCAAGTTGAGCTTCCTGTTCATCATGGGGCGTAACAGCAACATCGCCAGCTTTTTTACGCGAATTTGCCATGACGGGTTCTATCAAAAAGCTGTCTAGCGAGGTCAACAGCAGCATAAACACCACAATCACTATCGCGTTAATTTCCGCCCCACCTGCGATGACCGCAATCAGCAAAAGGATCCCCAAACCGAGTTGAAGATAGCCATATAATTTGCCGACGTTGCGATAGGCATCCACCAGAAATTCTGTTGGCACATTGGGGGTTCGCATAGTGGCGGGGATAAAAATAAAGTCGAATGTGACTACGCCGCCCCACCACAGCGCCGCAATCAAAACAGAAATGACCTGTAGCACTTCATTCATATGCTTGTCCGTAAGTTGTTTTCAAATTTGCAGCCTAGTTTACCGCGTTCAAGGCCAGATTCAACGCTTACCTGTCGTCGGTCATCAAAATGACCACAGAACGCCCACCTGCCCAATAAGTTTCCGTGGTAATGACTACCTCTTTCCCCTTCTCACTCATATCTTCTGGGGAGGAGAGTTGGGTGTCTGCCACGCGCAACCAGCGCCAGCCTTGCGGCAAAATCGGCAGTTCAAATTCCAGACTGTCCCAATAGGCATTGATGATGATATGAAAGGTGTTGTCGATGCCCAACCCAGCCAGCGTAAAAACGACGGTATGCGAATAATGCCCAAAATCTGGCTTGCTGAGGCGCGTACCATGCCATTCAATATCGGTAAAACCCGTGTTGGGGTCAATTTCACCGCTAAAATACCGTTCGCGCTGAAACGCGGGATGCGCTTTGCGGAATTGAATTAACTGTTGGGTAAAGCGCAGTAAATCGGCGTGTTCCTCCACCAACATCCAATCAAACCAGCTAATTTGATTGTCCTGACAGTAGGCATTATTGTTGCCAAGCTGGGTACGGCGGACTTCATCCCCGTAACACAACATCGGTGTCCCCTGCGAGACCATGAGTACGGCTAGAAAATTGCGGATTTGTCGATTCCGCAGCGCTTCAACTTCGGGGTGGTCGCTGTAGCCTTCTTCACCACAATTCCAACTACGATTATCATTCGAGCCATCCTGATTGTTTTCGCCGTTAAAAAAATTGTGTTTTTCGTTGTAAGACACCAAATCATTCAAGGTAAAGCCATCATGACAGGTGATGAAATTAATCGTCTGGTGAGGCAAGCTGCGCCGTCCGGCATAAATATCATGGCTACCCATGATGCGGTTGGCAACATTCCACGCATACCCGTCATTACCTCGAATGAAACTCCGCACTTCGTCCCGAAACTTTCCGTTCCATTCCGCCCAATGATAACCGGGAAACCCGCCCACCTGATACAAGCCGCCCGCATCCCACGCCTCTGCAATCAATTTGGTGTTTTGCAACACCGGATCATTTTCAATCGCCCAGATAATCGGCGGGTCTTTTAAGGGACGACCATCTTCATCGCGGGAAAGAATCGAAGCCAAATCAAACCGGAAGCCATCAACGTGCATTTCCTGTACCCAGTAACGCAGACTGTCCATAATCATGGTTCGTACAATGGGATGATTGGTGTTGAGCGTATTGCCCGTCCCACTGTAATTCATGTACTGTCCAAATTCGTTCAAAATGTAGTAGGTTGGGTTGTCAATTCCACGATAGCACAGCGTTGGGCCATCTTCAGCGCCTTCGGTGGTGTGGTTATATACCACATCCAAAATGACCTCAATGCCCGCTTTGTGTAGCGCCTTGACCATATCCCGAAATTCGCGTACCTGCTGACCTGTGTCCCAGTCATGCGAATAGGCGGATTCGGGGGCAAAAAATCCAACCGTGCTATATCCCCAATAATTCAGCAGGGGTACACCTGTAATCGGGTTGGAATGAATCACATCGGTCTGGTCAAATTCATGCACCGGAAGTAGCTCAACGGCAGTCACCCCCAATTCCTTGAGATAGGGAATTTTTTCAATCACCCCATCATAGGTTCCCGGATGTGGCACGCCAGAGGACGAGTCACGGGTAAAACCGCGAACGTGCATTTCATAAATAATCGTCTGGGTGAAGGGATAATTGAGGGGCGCATCGCCTTCCCAATCGTAATCTGCCAAGTCGATGATGACACTTTTCGGCGCAGCCGCCACATTATTAACACGCTGGCAGGCCAATTTCCGCGAGTAATAATCCATCACATACCCGCGTGCGTAGGGGTCAACCAAAACTTTGTTCGGGTTATAGCGCAACCCGTGTTTGACATCCCAGGCACCTTCTACCCGATAGGCATAAAACATGCCCGCCTGTGCGCCCTCGACCAAGACATGCCAGAAATCGTAGGTGCGGTTGTGCTGCGGATTAAATTTATATGTCCAGATGGGCTTTTCATCATGAGCAAATTCAAAAAATAGAATTTGAACGCCTGTAGCGTGAACAGCAAACAGCGAAAAATTAACCCCTCCCGGTACAACAGTTGCGCCAAGTGGACGGGGATAACCGGGACGAACAGTAAACATAGCGTTTTTCCATGAATTTTTACGGGTAAGGCGGATTGTGGTGCTTTCATACCTCAACCCGCCCGATAAGCTAATGGACAAGGCAATTAGACTTTAAATGAATCCAACTTTAGCGGACGGGATATATCCCGTCCCTACGGGCGTATTTCTTGTAGGGACAGCATGGATGCTGTCCGCAATCATTTGGTTTTTAATTGATTTGTCCATAAGAACACATCCGTAAATTGTTTTCCTCGGCTTAACAGCCTTCAGGCCAGTGAAGCTATTTTCACCGCACACCGCGCTCAAGCACGGCGTTAAAATGAATTTACGGATAGACACTAATTAATAAATAGCTGCTTTCCAGACTGCGTTCAGCACTTGCAATCCGGTCAGATTCCGCATATTGTAGCCATGCCCCAACCCTTCTGGCGTGAAAACAGCCGCTTCGCCGCCGGACGGGGAACTCGGATGAATCCCATCGCCACTGATGCCTTTGTTAGGGAGAGGTTGCAAGGCTTTCCAGTAATTCCACAAGGGAATCCCAAATTCGCGGGCAACCGCCATCACAATCGCGTTAAATTCATGCACGCGCTGACCGGCTTCGGGTGAAGTGAGGTTATCAGGAATTGTGCTGAGAATCGGAATGACCCCCAGATTGATACTCGTCTGAATAATCGTCCGCAAATTCTGGCGGTACTGGTCGGACGGAACACCAAACGTGATGTCGTTGGTTCCCACCATGATAAACGCCACTGAGGGATGCAAAATACGATATTCGCAGACCAACGGGCTTTCTTCGGGAGCGCAAATTTCATCGGGGGCAGAGGCCGGGTCAAGCACGTTAAAAGTTGTCCACCCGCCGCGTGCCGCCAGTCCTTTCCATTCAAACGAATTGTGCGAACGCCGGAAAAAATCCACGACGGGTTGCAAATCGGTGTAGGTATCTAAATGCAGCCCTCCTACGCCAATATTCCACATGAATTCATTGGTGGCGGTGATGCTGTCACCGACTTCGGCAAACACATCCGGGCGGTTGCCCAAGCGCTGCCCCGCCAGATAAATCTGCCGCACCCTTGCCCCAATCGTCGGCACAACGGGCGGGTTAGCAGCCTCCTGTGCTTGAACAGGCAAGCTCACGGCTAGCAAACTCAGAATAAGAACCCAAGACAAAAAAAACTTACGCATTGCTCAGTTCCATTGATAAACGACTGATGCTTAATTTTGCGTTAAAGGCTTAACGAAGGCAACTCATTTTTACCAATGTTTGACAAAAGCAGGTGTATCGCTTAATATGAAACTAAAAAGTTACGCAAATAAAAAGTTTCCTACCTAGAAAGGACACCCCCTGATGGAAGCATTAATGGTTCACCACGACATTTTGATTGAGGCCGCGCCCGAAAAAGTCTGGGCGGTCATTACCAGCGCCGAAGGCATGAAAAAATGGTTGAATCCTAAGACCTTTGAGCCAAACTTGGGCGGCAAGGTGGATTTTTTGACCACCCATGAAGGTGTGCAATACTATATGTTCGGGGAAGTGGTAACATTTGACCCGCCATCCACGCTTGCTTTTACATGGACAGAACAGCCTGTTGGTAAAGAGGCTTGGCCTACCCCTACGCTGGTCACGATTCGGCTTGTGCCAGAAGCAGGCGGCACCCGGATTAATCTGGAACACAGCGGCTTTGAAAATCTGCCTTCGGACATCGCCCAATCACAATTTGAAGACTATACTCGTGGGTGGGCTTACCTGCACGATTTAGATAACTTGAAGGCAATGGTTGAACAAGGGTGAACGCTGTTTTTCGGGCAATTGCTGACCCCACCCGCCGTGACATTCTGGAGATGCTGCGTGAAAACGGCAGCATGAGAGCCAGCGATATTGCGGCGCATTTTCCTGAAATGACGCGGATTGCGGTCAGCAAACATCTGAAACTGCTGCACGAGGCCAACCTTGTGCAGTTGGTTGCTTCCAATGACGCACGCGAACGGCTCTACTGTTTGAATCCGGTGGGCATGAACACCCTGAACGATTGGTTGAAGCCCTACAATGAATTCTGGCAGCGCAAACTGACGGAACTCAAACAGATAGTCGAAAATCAGTAAGCGGATTCCAGAATCTGTTTGAGCGTTTGGAGGTCATTTTCGGCGCGTTTTTCAAAATCACGGACGAATACAGGCGCAAGCAGTTTGAACAAGCCGCCGAACTTCACTTCAAGATAATAGGTAAACAGGGTGCGATTTTCGCCAGAAGGCAGCACTTCGCGGAATCCCTGCGCGGGGGTCATGGCAGCTGTAGACCGGAAGGCAATTTTTTTATTCGGGATGTATTCCACCACTTCGGCATCGGTACTAAAACTCATGCCAACGAAGCGCAATTTTTCGCTGGTCGTCGTCCCCACCTGCGATGTACCACGCGGCGTTTGCTGCATTTCAACCACCCCGGATCGCCAGCGCGGGTCATTTTCGTAATTGCTCACAAAGGCAAATACATCTTCCACCGGACGTTGAATCAGGATTGTTTTGGTAATTTGGCTCATCGTGCTTTCTCCTCAATTGACAAGCCTCATGGTAGAGAAGATTCAAGACTGTGAAAAATGGCTTTGGGTGGAATTCTGAGTCCATCCAAAGTCGCAGTTTATCTCTCAAAAAATCGCGTGTATTTTGATAAAATGACTCCTTGTCTTCCATGAAAAGGAGTTTTCTTTGACCGACAAACCTGTGCGCGTGCGCTTTGCTCCCAGTCCGACGGGCTACCTACATATTGGGGGGGCGCGAACCGCCCTATTTACATGGCTGTATGCCAGAGCCAACCACGGAAAATTCATCTTACGGATTGAAGACACCGACCAGAATCGCTTTGTGGAAGATTCCCTGCAAAATTTGTTATTCAGTTTGCGCTGGTTGGGCTTGCAATGGGATGAAGGGCCGGAAGTAGGCGGGGACTATGGCCCCTATATTCAGAGCGAACGCCTAGAAAATTATCAAAAATGGGCCAATTGGTTAGTGGAGCAGGGCAAAGCCTATCGCTGTTATGCCACAACGGAAGAACTCGCCCGTGCAAAGGAAATTCAGGAAAAAAGCGGCAAACGCGGTGCAGGCTACGAACGGATGCACCGCTATCTAAGCGACGAAGAACGTAGCAAACTTCATGCTGAACGGGAGGGCAAACACGTCATTCGGTTTGCGATGCCGTTGGAAGGCACAACCGAAGTCTATGACCGTGTGCGCGGCAAAATTGTCTTTGACAACAGCGAATTAAGTGACGCGGTGCTTTTAAAATCGGACGGCTTTCCGACCTATCATCTCGCGGTGGTGGTGGATGACCATTTGATGGAAATTAGCCATGTCACCCGCACCACTGAATGGATGCCATCTGCTCCTTTGCATGTTCAACTTTATGAAGCATTTGGGTGGGAACAACCTGAATGGGTACATTTACCATTTGTTCTCTGTCCAAACGGCGAGAAAATGTCCAAGCGTAAGCCCTGTAAAACTGAAACAGAGGATGAAATTGTACCTGTTTCAGTAGATGAATATATTGCGGCGGGGTATCAGCCGGAAGCGGTCATTAACTGGTTAACCAACATCGGCTGGAATTTTGGCGATGACATCGAATTTTTCTATGTGGAAGACACGATTAAGCGCTTCAATTTTGATCGTATCAATCCCGCGCCTGCCCGTGTGCCATTGCCCAAACTCAAAGCGCTCAACGGCGAACATATCCGCCATATGAGCGACGAACAGGTGGCTGCACAACTCCGTCCCATGCTGGAACAAGCCTATGGCGCACTGGATGAAGCCAAGTTCAAAGCCATTATCCCGTATATCAAAGGGCGGATTAATCCTTTGCGGGAGGGTGTACCCTTGGTCAAATTTTTGTTTGGCGAATTTACACCTGTCACCGTCGAACAAATGCTGCCCAAGAAAATGGATGCCGCCCAGTTGAAAGATATTTTGCAGCGCAGCCATGACCTGTTAAGCAGTTTGGATGATTTCAGCGCCGCCTCTCAGGAAAAAGCAATGCGGACAATGGTTGAAGCAATGGGTTTAAAAGCGGGGCAGGTGTTTAGCCCCTTACGCTGGGCGGTTATCGCACAGGAAGTTTCACCGCCTTTGTTTGAATCGATGGAAGTGCTGGGGAAGGAAATTTCGCTTGCTCGGCTTCAAGAGGCACTGAATAGCTTTTAATGGGTAAAAGGCGCAGAATATGAACCGTATTGACCGTTTGTTTCATATTCTGCTGCTGCTGCAATCGCGCCAGAAAATTCGCGCTCTTGACCTTGCCCGGCAGTTTGAAGTCACCGAACGCACCATCTACCGCGATATGTCTGCCCTCATGCAAATGGGTATCCCGATTATCGCGCAGGCTGGCAACGGGTATGCGCTCATGGAAGGGTATTTTTTGCCCCCCTTGGTGTTTACCCCCGCCGAAGCCAGCGCAATTTTCTTGGGAGTGCGGATGCTCGCCGCTTCGGGGAACTTACCGCAAGAAGCCGACTCGGTACTGGAAAAAATTACCACTGCCTTGCCCAAACGCACCCGTCAGAAAGTCACCCGCCTTGCCGAGATTTTCAATTTTCATCTTCCGCTTGGCAAATTTGATTTAACCAACCCGCTCTTGGCGCAAATCCAGAACGCCATTCTGGATAAAAAAGTGCTGTTTGTGCGCTATCACAGCCTGTCAGGGGAAGCAACTACCGAACGAGAAATCGAACCAAACCAACTTTTATATGGCAATGGTGTATGGTATATCGTGGGGTACTGCCGCTTACGCAAAGGGGTACGTTCTTTTCGCCTAGACCGTATCGAATCCCTGCATGTTTTAGCGGAACATTTTCAACCCCGTCTGTTGGAAAATCCTCCCACCCCGCCCACCCTCTGGATTGAAGTTCGCTTCCCGCTTGAGGCGGCCCGTTGGATACGCGAACGCCAACATTACGGTTTTCAAAAAGAAGAAGTGCATGAGTCTTATGTGCAAATGACCTATCGGGTAGAAACATTTTCAGAAATTAGAAATTGGCTACTGAGTTGGGGAGCATGGGCAGAGGTAGTGTCCCCCATGGAGATTCGGACTGCACTTTTGGAAGAAGCCAAAAAATTGGTTGCCCTGCTGACATAGGGGTGTCAGGAAGGGTTTTGTATCCTGAAAAGGTCATTGGTTATTCAGGAGAAAAACACATGGTGTTAGAAATGGTGCTGTTTAAGCCCAAGTCAGGCGTGAACGAAACCGACTTTGTGGGTGCGCTGCATCAATCCCAAAAAGCCATTCGCGCTTTAGACGGGTTTATACGCCGCGAAACCTTTAAGGCAGAGGATGGACAGTGGGTGGATGTAGTCCATTGGCACAGCATGGATGATGCACACAAAGCCCTTGAAATTTTTGCGAATAACCCGGATGTTCAGCCCCTTGCCAGCATGATTGATGAAAGCAGCATCAACATGATGCACTTTGAGTTAGTGACAGATTTCGCCTAACTTTTCGGATGCAGGACGAAGGGTGTCCTGCATTTTTATTTTTGCTGCGCTAAAAGCCATTGCAAACCGATGATGGTTTTGGCATCCAAAATTTTACCGGAGTCAAGGTTGGCCTGGATTTGCGTTACTGGCAGTTTGATAAGACGTATATCTTCATCTTCTTCAGGCACTCCCCCGCCGGCGTTTTTTTTATCTTCAGGAGTCACTTGTGCATAAAATAAATCAATAATTTCTGAGCTTCCGCCGGGGCTGGGATAAAACTGAGCAATATGTTGGAAGCGTTCCGAAGAAATATCGTAGCCTGTTTCCTCAAGCGTTTCGCGCCGGGCTGTTTCACGCGGTGAATCGCCCTCTTTAACAATTCCCGCCGGAATTTCCAGCAACCAACCAAGTCCATGATCATAGGTGGGAAAGCGAAATTGTTCAATAAACAAGATACAGTTATTGGTGGCTTCGTGGAGCAGCATTCCAACACTGTTGCCCCGATGCAAGCACAGGCGAGTCATCGGTCTGGAAAGCTGACCATTTTTCATCTCATGCTGGAGATGAACTTCCTCCACGCGAAAATAAAGACGCTGTAAAATATTTCGCCGAGAGATAATTTTTACAATGCGGGCGATCATTAGCGTAAGCCCAACTTCATACGGCGCTGCTCCTCTTCAGGATGAATTTGCCAACCCCCATTGTTGACGATGATACCGGTTAAATTGGCAAGGTACTCAATAACCGCAGCCCGGCCTTTGGTCACACGGAATCCTGTTTGCGCCCGCATCCGCCGCAAGGCATCGTTCATGCTAGAGGGTGCATCTTTGGGGGTTTCAATCGGCAAAGGGCGCGAAAAAGCCAAGTAATCATCATCCGCGTATTTCTTTTGAATTTCACCGAATAAGGCAGACAGGTCTTTGGCGGGGACGGTTTCAATGTAGGCTGGCACATGCTGTAAATCGGGGGTGAAACCAAGCAAAATAGCGACTTCAGGTTGAAGGGTTTCTTGCCCGTTCCGTTTGACATCCCCTTCCCAATACCCACGATACCCCAACATTTCCCGTTCGTAGGTGGTCGCTTCGTCTAAATACTGCCATTCATCGACAACATAGGCCGTTAGCTCATAACCATCATACCGATAACGTTGATAGCGGGAGATGCGTTCAACTAATATCACCTGTTCATCGCCCTGCACACTGACCCGTGTGGTTGACCAAATCTCATATTTCCACCCGATTTGCTGGTCAATACGATTGTTGAGGGTTATCCATTCGCTCCGATCTTCGTACAAATAGGGCAAATCACCCTTTGTAAAGCTCATGTTTGAATGCTCCTTAGATGCCAATATAGCCCTTTATTATTAAAACATTATTTTAAATAACACAAAGTCCCAAAAAGTAGGGGTCAGCAGCAATTCTCTGTTGGTTGTATTATAGAAGTAATGAGGGTTTGATGCGAACACAATTTTGGGTTGAATCCCGTGAGGTGATAGTAGGACTATCGTAACGTTGACGGAAACAACCGAGAGTCAGACAATCAGAATATGCCATGTAGAGTAAAAGGTGCTGCATTCCTATGCTAACAGTCACCCCAAGTGAACTCCTGAATCTGCTCAAACGAGTAGCGGTGGTACGCCCGGTTTTTATCTGGGGCCCGCCCGGCATTGGCAAAAGTGCGTTGGTTGAGCAGTTCGCAAAATCTGTAGGGTTGGATTGTGTCTCCCTGTTGGGGTCACAACTTGCACCGGAAGATTTAATCGGTGTCCCACAGATTATTGACGGCAAAAGTCGGTTCTGCCCACCGACCATGATTGCGCGGGCTGAACCCTATGTGTTGTTTTTGGATGAATTAAACGCCTGTACACCGGAAGTACAGAAAGCCTTCTACAGCCTTATTCATGACCGTCGGATTGGCGAATACAAAATGCCACCCGGTTCGATTGTCATTGGAGCGGGCAACCGCAAACAGGACAAGGCGCTGGCACGCCCGATTGCCTCTGCGCTGGTCAATCGCCTGATTCATGTTGAATTGGAAGTCAATACCTCAGAATGGCTGAGTTGGGGCAAATCCAATAATATTCATAGCAGTGTGCTGCAATATATTCAAATGCGCCCCGACCATTTGCTTGCGCCCGAAGCGCAGGACGATACCCCGTTCACCACGCCGCGTTCTTGGCATATGTTAAGCGATGCACTGCATAGTTGGAGCAGCGAACTTTCGCCCGCCATGATTCAAGTGCTGGCTTCCGGGTGTTTGTCTCCCCAACACGCCGGGCAGTATGCGGCCTTTGCGCGGAACTGGATGTCTCCCTACAAACCCGATCAAATTTTGAGTGGTGCGGAAAAAATTCCGTATGACAATTTTGAAGAAGCGACCTTCATGCTTGCCAGTGTGCGGGCGCATCTGATTGACCATTTGCCGCGTCAAGCCGAAAATTTGAATGAAGAAACCGAATGGATGGCCTTACAAGCGGTGGAATTGCTAGAAAAAACCGCCACCCATGATATGGAATTGGTGCGTTATTTCATCACACCCGAACATGAAGACCATTTGCCTAAGTGGTTTGTGGATGAAATCACCCGTATGTGGAGTGATTTGCTCCAGATTCCCGAACCCCCCTCGCCATTTGAAGCGCCGGCTACCTCGCCGTTTTCGCGGTTTAACCGCCCGTCTGCGCCTGCGACACCCCCGCAACCTGCGCCAGCTGCTGCGCCCACACCGCGTTTTGGCGGATTCCGTCGCCAACCGGAAAAAGAGGATGATACCATGCCATCCGCGCCCTTTTTGCGCCGTCCGGGTGGCCCGGTGAATGACGACACCTCGACAGTCCGTTCGCGGTTTGGGACTTTCCGTCGCCAACCAGTGGATGACAAGGACGATTCCAAAGATGACTAACAAACCGCCCAACCGTCCTTTTTTGTCGCCATTCCGCCGTTCTTTTGGTGGGTTGCGTCCACAGCCCCACCCGGAAGAATTTAGCAAGGCCTACCGTGCGGCACGGCAGCGAGACCGTGATCAAATTTATGATAATTTGGACTCCAATGAAGAACCGTCTGTTTACCCGCCGATTCCGCGGTCACAGGCAAATCCGTTCAGTCGTCCGCCAGTCGATGAACCGCCAGCGCAACGCCAACCCCCTGCGCTAATTGTGGGGTGGCGATTTGTAGAAAGTATGCGGACGCTGCGCCAGCCACGTAATTTACCGCGTGACTTGAACAGCATCTGGCACATGATTGATTTTGAGTTGGATTACATGCCCAAGCAGCATCGTACCAGCTATATGTATATCACCACCGATGGCATCGTACGGGTACAGCCACATAAACGGGCTGTCTATGACAAATGGTATTTTAGCCTGCTGCATTTGCTCTATCATCTGGCCTTGGGGTATGTAGAACCGCCGCAGGATTGCGACGATCTTGATCTGTGGGTGATGGCCTGTGAAATGGTCGTGAATCAGCATGTCATTGCCAACACCACCATTACTGTACCACGTGGATTTCAGGTGATTTCGCCCGTTTCACGCTTTTCGCCGTTTCGCTTTGGGCGGTTTGGTTCCCCGATGTCACCGCCTACCCCCATTCCGACTCCGGCAGAACTCGTCGAAAAGTGGCAACACGAAGGTCAGCCCGATTTGCCGACAGAATGGCGCACTTCGGCTGGCCCGATGACATGGGATATTCTGGAAACAATCACCGATGCGCTGCCTGCTTTTCGTTCGGCCTATGCGCTGGATCGGGTCAAAATGCTCGCGCCACAAATTCGCAGCAAAGAGCCGTTTTCAGACACCTATCCGGCACGGGCGATGCAGTGGTTCAAAGACCATTTTCCATTATTGAGTGCGGCAACGGCTGAATTTAGTGTCGATTATGAAAATTCGGCGCGCTATGAAGTCAATATTGCGGCGGTGGATGCCAACAACCAAGTCATTTTTGTCAATCTTGATGCGGACATGACCGAATTGGAATGGCGTTTTGTGATGGCGCATGAGATTTTGCATGTGGTTCTGGAGCATCAAAAACGCAAGGGCAATCGGGATGGCTTTGTGTGGAATGTGGCCTGCGATTACGTGATTAATTACTGGCTCATTCAGATGGGGGTTGGCACGATTCCCCCCAAAGGTGGGCTGTATAAAGAAGAATATGCGGGGCTAGATTCTGAAACTATCTATGATTTACTCATGGAAAATGGCGGGAATGACCAGCTCACCTTTCGGGGCAAAGGCTTGGGCGATTTGCTTGACCTTGACCCCGATTATCAACCCGGTGGGAATCAAGCACGGCGACGGTTTCCATTCCGCACCACGGTTCGCCAGCATACCCAGAATGCAGCCCGCCGCATGATGGAAGATGAAGGCAACGGGGCAGGACGCGGGTATTTGCCTGGTGGCCTGATTGAAGAACTGGATTTGCAGGCCTTGGCACAGGAAATGGTCGAAGTGCCAGAATGGAAAGCCGAGCTTGCAACATGGTTTAATTTGCGCTTTACGCCCAAACCACCCCGCCGCAGTTATGCCCGTCCGAGTCGGCGGCAGGCTTCCACCCCGACGATTCCGCGTCCCGGAACCTCCCCCTTGGAACTGCACTCGCCTACTTTCGGCGTGATTCTGGATACATCGGGGTCGATGAGCCATGAACTCCTGCAAAAAGGTCTCTCGGCGGTGGTCGGATTTTCCGAACGGCACGGGGTGAAACGGGTGCGCTTTGTCATGTGCGATACCCAGCCCTATGACGAAGGGTATATTCCGGTAGAGGACTTGAAAAAGCCGTATCGTATCTGGGGACGCGGCGGGACGATTTTACAGCCGAGCGTAGATTTAATCCTGAACGCGAAAGACTTCCCCGAAGATGCGCCGCTTCTGATCATCACCGACGGCGAAATTGATGTGCTGACGGTCAACCGTGAACATGCCTTTTTGCTGCCGGGGGATGGAAAACTACCCTTTGAGCCGCAAGGCCCGGTCTTCCAAATTTTGGGGGATAACAAAGGTGGGTCGCCCTTCCGACGGCGATTTGGGCAACCTCCTACGCCGCCTGCCCCACCATTGAGGAAATAGCCTTTCAATCTCCCACTCTTGAAATCAGGAGGGGGAGATTTTCTACCGTTTTAATCTCCCGAAGTAATTTTCAATTTCATAGTATACATCGGGCAGTTCGTCTAAATCCTGTTGTTCAAGTTCCCACTGGTAATGCCCCAATTTGCTTTCATAGGCTTTTTTCAGGTCAGCTGCGGATAAATCCTGAAAATAGTAGAGAAACACGCTCAGGCTGTCGCTAAAGTCAAAGCGCACGCGGCGGAAAGCAGTCCGTTCCATAGGCCAGTCGTCCGATTTGCCATGCACCTCAAAATAAGCGATAAGTTCATCCGCCGTGCCATTGATGTGTTCCTGTCCACCGCCATCGGTGTCGGTTTG
Source organism: uncultured Anaerolineae bacterium (assembly GCA_964639245.1). Classification (GTDB taxonomy): domain Bacteria; phylum Chloroflexota; class Anaerolineae; order Aggregatilineales; family J027; genus SB15. Next base: position 189,828 of record CAZXCU010000001.1, on the reverse strand, counting down.
GGCTGGGGGACGAAAGCGGATACAGGCATGGATGATTTTCTTCATGGTCGCTTCATCCTTTCTTAATTCTATCGTCTATTATAGCGCGACTTCATAGGATGAGCTTGGTAACAACAGGGATGGATAAAAAGGGGGCGAAAATGGAGAAAAACACGTTAATCGACTAATTTATAGACCTCTTTTTCGTGGTCTGGTTCAACCACCACCGTCAGTACATCCCCGATTTTAAGCGGTGTGCTGCCCTGTGGAACAATGACCTTGTTTTCCCGCCGCACAGAGGCAACCACACACTGCGGAGGCCAGACCACTTCTTTGACCCGTTTGCCCGCAATGGCCGAAGTTGGCTTGACCCGAATTTCAAGGATGCTTTCATCGACTAGATTTTGCAGGCGCACCTGATTTTGCACATACTGGCTTTCCCATTTGCGCGAGATTGCCAGACTATACCCTTCCATGATGCTGCTACGTTGCACCATGCCCAGTAATTCCACCGGATTATTTTCTGCCACAACGGGCAGATAGCGAAATCCGTATTTTGCCATCAAACGGATAGCGACCCAGACCGGTTCCTGCGGTGTAACGCTAACGACTTCGGGCGTGTAAATATCCAGCACGCGCCATTTTTCAACTTCCTCTTTGTGCGCTTCGTAAGCGGTTTGTAAATCGGTGAGCGTCACAATGCCGAACAATGTTTCCTCATCTAAGGACACACACAGCGCACGGGTGTTAAGGTCTCTGAATTTTTGCCGCAGTTGGGGGAGCGTGGCCTCCGGGGTAATCGTCGGCGCAGGATGGTTCATCACTTCGGCAATTCGGATGGTTTGCATCAGGTCAATATCGCGCCCCTGTTGCGGTTCGATGCCATGTTTCCGCAGGCTGTGGGTGTAAATGCCATCTTTTTCAAACTGCTCTGCCAAGGCAATACACACAATGGTCGTGAGCAAAATCGGTAAAATTAAGCGGTAATCGTTGGTGAGTTCAAAAATCAGCAAAATCGCGGTGATGGGCGCACGCACCACCCCCGCCATCACCGCCGCCATGCCCGCAATCGCGTAGCCCGCCGGGTCCCCCACCGCTTGAATATCGGCAAATTCATTGACGATGCGCCCATAGGCTCCGCCTAACAGCGCGCCAACAAACAACGATGGAGCAAAAATTCCCCCCACAAATCCACCCGCCAGACTCACACTGGTCATGAGAATTTTGACCACCACCAGTGCCACAAGGAGTTGAATCGTAAAATCGCTGCTGCCCGTGTTAAGGACTGCGTTCATGGTTTCGCGGCCTGCACCCATCATTTCAGGGAAATACACCCCCACGATACCCACCAACAAACCTGCTAGGGCAGTTTTGAACGGACGCGAAAGGTGAATTTTTTTCCATTGGTCATGCTGCCAATGCACGAGGCGCATAAATCCGACAGACACAGGCGCAGCAATCACCCCCAGTAAAATATAAAAAGGAACTTCGGCAACCCCACCGAGTTCATAGTTCCGAATGCCCAATTCGGGATGTCCGGCCTCCACCGTGTGGGTAAAAACAGAGGAGATGACTGCCGCAAGAACAACGACTTTAAACGCATTGGAGGTAAATTCCAGCAGAATAACTTCCAGCGCAAAAAAAATCCCCGCCAAGGGCGCATTAAACGCGGCAGCAATTGCGCTAGCAGCCCCTGCCGAAACCAAGAGGCGGGTACGTTCTTCGGAAAGATTTAACCCCTGCCCAAAAAATGAACCGAGATTGCTCCCGATTTGCACACTGGGGTCTTCTGGCCCAACCGATGCCCCCCCGCCAATGGACAGTGCCGCACAAAAGGCTTTAAACGGAATGCGTCGATAAGGCAAGCGTCCACCCGCCGTAATGACCGATTCAATCACCCCCGCTACGCCATGATGCCGTTCCTGCCCAACAAAAGTGTGCATGATGAAGCCCACCACAAGACCCACCAAGGGCAGCAAAATGACCATGCTCCAGTCACCCAACCCGATATCATGAACCAGTTCGTGGCGCACCAGTTCATTAAAAAATTCGATGCCTTCCTGAAAAACAAAAATGCCGATGCCGGTGCTGAGGCCGACCAGCGCGGCAAGCAAAATTAATAGGGTGTTTTCGGAGAGTTGGTAGTGTTTGAGTTTTTTTGTAAAACGCATGGGCGCTGACGTTGAATCAAAAGATAGAGCCTATCATGCCGAAGAAAAACCTATCTGTCAAATGAGGGACAAAAAAATCGGGATGCCAATGCACCCCGACCCTGAGAATCACGATGAGACGAGTGAAGACTATGCAACAATCGCCTGCAATTTTGCTTGCAGCGAGGTAAGAAGGTTATCCAGCAGGTGCAATTCTTCGTCCCGCAGAACTGCCCACGCGGTATAAAAGTAAGTGTTGGTACGTTCTTCGGCTTCTGTCCGAATCCGCTGCCCGAGTTGGCTGGCAGCAACTTGCGTTTCTTCTATACGAGTCACCCATTCGCGGGTCAGAAGTTCCCGAATCGCAGCCTCATAATCTTGACGGATGTAACCGCGATAGTGCAGGGCATCAAAAAGGTCATCGGCATTTTTGGCCTTGCCTTCGCACACATAGCTAAAGGCTTCCCATGTATGCCCACTGAGGGCATGAAGCTGCCACGCGGCCATGTGACAATCATCACGGAAGGCATTTAAATCGCTGGCATAGGCATAGAATTTCAGCAAATCCGTTTTTTCATTGGCACGGCGGCGCGAGTGGGCCAAACACCATGTCCCTGTCGCGCTATTCAAACTGGCCGCGACAATCCGCCCAAGCAAGTCGGTCATCTTAGCCATATCATCCATCGGGATTTCTGTTTCAAGTGACCCCAAAACTTCTTCGGGACGTTGGAGCAGTGTCTTCAGCACTTCGCGTCCACCCTCTGTCAGATGATAGGAGTCGTCTACCCGATGAAACCATTTTTCGCTTGCCATGATATCCAACAAGGCCTGTACATGACGTTCCGCCGCATAAATATCCCGCACCCGCAGTTTTTCTACGGTCAGCGGTTCGGGGTCAAATTCTGCCGCCTGCAACATGTACCATGCGGGCGCTTCAGCATACCCCCGTCGGAATTTGAGCAGCAGAGGCGGGTCAGATGTAGGGATACTCAACCGACTACGCACCGTGTTGGCTGCGCCGATGACCGCCCCTATTAAATCTTGAGTTCTTTCATAAAAATTAAATTCGACCAAGTTCATACCCGCCCTATTGAATTCTACGTATCCAACCCGTCGTTGGTTCAAAATCCAGCTTTAGTTATACGATTTAACTGTTAAGAACCCGTGTAGAAAAAGAAAAGACCATCGGAAAGACGGTCTTTTCCGCGAACGACGTGTTGATTTACGAGGCAGTTGGAGTCATCGAGTCGCCATGTAAATTGACGGCAACGCTGCCTTGCGCTTCCAAATGAGAACCAATGGTCACGAGAGCCTTGCCCACCTTCGCCAGCATGACTTTGTGGGCAGGCACCGAATCGGACTGCGGGTTGTGGGCAGATTTTTCTGCCAGATGATCTTTTTCCGCTTGGCGCTGAATATCCGCGTTACGTGCCTTGACGACTTCAAAATCATTCGAGGTAAGCATGGTAGACCGACCCTTTCTTGTTGTTATTTCTACTTCCCTAACAAAAACACTTCCAACGCACGGAGCATGTCATTCGCCCGTTCAAGGTTCAGGCGGTAGCATTTTGCGCCCTGTTTGGTGCGTTCGGTTAAATATCCTGTCGCGCTGAGCTGGCGGAGATGCCGCGAAGCTGCCGACTGACTCAATTCGAGTGTGTTCATGATGTCCTGCGCGAACAATTCCTCGCCGTGTACTAGCAGTTCAACAATTCGCAGGCGGGTATCATCGGCAAGGGCGTTTAAGCGTACCAGAAGTTCCGAACGGCTGAGTTCAGGCGAATAACTTTTTGTGCCTTCTGGCACACGCGCCCCGAACAACAACCACGAGTGACCTTCAAAGGTAAACAGACTGACATACGGCGCGATATAGGAAAGCGGCACAAATTTGATGGACTCCGCACTGTCAATGGTTTCTGCGAAGTAGGTGCTGCTCAGGTCTCGGCCTGTCACCACCCGCGCCGCCTCCATCCCGCCCAGTCCGGTTAAATCCACATTTTTGAACGCATTCACCGATTCTTGCAGCAATGGCAATGTTTTTTCTACATTGTCCCGGATGAGGACATCCCACATTGTCCGCAAATGGTCAACCACCAGTGCTTTCATCGCTGGCGGGTTGTTGAGCAGCTCATGAATCTTGCGCCCCATTTCCAGATCAATTTCAGCATGTTTGCCAAAGTGGGTCACATAATCCATATAAACTTGGACATCCGATAGCAGCACCTGCGGGTCGGGTGCTTCGGCAAACAGGCCTTCTTCCTTGGCATGTTTGACCATGTACTCGCACAAACTGTTGAGCGCACTGTCCCGCATGACCACGGCATCCCCTGCCGCGATGTTGTCCACAAAAGTGGGGTAATCGGGATAATATTTTTGCGGTTTGACAATCCCCCAGAACCCTTCCACCACCAGCCGATTTTGTTCCATCAATTCCGGTGAAATAGAATTTGCTAATCGGACAAGGTTTTCATTGATTCCAGAATATTTGTCATATTCATGCAGCAAAAAAATTAAATTGAGCGCTTCCCAGAGTGGACTGAGAACAACTTCATACGTTTTGACCTGTGGTGCAAGGATAAAATCTTTATTCGACATCTTCTATCTCACCTAACCCACTTTAGTGGGTAATATGACTACACTATAGCACGGACGATGAATGGTGTCAAGCGCTTTACCCACTTTAGCGGGTAAGTCGCATAACTTAATAAGGCAAAGCACGTTTGGGTCGTCGTTTCATCTGGCTCACGACCCTGTTATAAATCATAAAGGCTTCGCTGACAGACTGAGCGTGACGGATGGCATCGGTGATCAGGCTGCGCTCTATAACGACTTTAGCATCGAAAAACCAGTATAAACTCATCAAGGGCGAAATCAACGCATTGGCTTGGCGCTGGTCGGGGTACATGACAAAATCCCCGAATTCCCCTTGCACCGCTGGAATAATCCGTGTGCTGATGTGACTCTTGTGGTGGTCGGGTTTTTCCCACACATAGCGGCAACCCGCTTCATAATATTGGAAGGCGGGCATCTGTGGCGTTAAAGCACAGCTTCCCCAGAACGCACCGACTTTGGCTAGCGCGGCGATATTTTCTAGCGCATGATGATGACACAAGCCTTCCTCAACTTCTGTGCCAAAGCCCGCACAGACCAGTATTTTGACGGGAACATTTAAAAATTCGACGGCTGCCAGCGAAATCGAATCTTCAAGGAGGGTTCCCGGCCTTTCCTCATCCCCGCGCATCAGCGAATCGACTCCCCCATCCACCAGAATGAGCGCATCAATGCCGCCTAGATGTTGGATGAGAGTCTGGTAACTTTTTTCTAATTCCACCGCGCCGGTTTTGCTAAACATCCACACGGTTGTAGGTTCATGTTTGACTGTGTTCAACCATTCCGCCAGATAGCCTTCCGCAAAAAACGGAAAGTTGAGTTTGCCCGCATTTTGAACGCCAATCAACAAATCTTCGCGTAGGACAATCGGGTTTTCGCTTAAGGTGGTGGAAATGTGAATGTCACAAAAAGAATAGTTCGCCAGATGCACGGTTTTGCCCATCTCGCGGAGGGCATAAAACAGGGGCAGCCCAATAAAAATATCAAAGCCACCGCCTGCCCCGGCAATCAAAATGTTTTGACAGTCCGCCAACTGCTCCACAATCGGTAAGTTCATTTTCATGTGCCTGCTCCTTCTCCCAATCACCATAGCATGTTCTCGAAAAAGATTAAAATTTTAGGCTTGTTGCCCTTCACACAACGCATAATGCGACCAGATGTGCTAGCAAATATGCTAGAATACAAAGCACTTCGTCAAACAACATTTTCCGAGAATACCACATGTGTCAGGACAATAAAGATTTTGTGCATCTGCATCTCCATACCGAATATTCGCTGTTAGATGGATTTGCGCGGATTAAAAATGCGGTCAAACGGGCAAAAGAACTGGAAATGCCCGCGCTGGCAATTACCGATCATGGCACGATGTTTGGCGTGATTGATTTTTATCGGGCGTGCAAAGAGAACGACATCAAACCCATTCTTGGGGTCGAAGCCTATCTTGCCCCCGGCAGCATGGAAGGGCGCGACCCGAACAAGGACTCCAAACCCTATCATATGCTGCTGCTGGCAAAAGATATGACCGGTTACAAAAATCTGCTGAAACTCAGTTCAGAAGCCCAACTGCGCGGCTATTATTACAAACCGCGTATTGACAAGGAATTGATGGCAGCCTGTGCCGAGGGGGTGATTGCGACAAGCGGTTGTTTGGCGGCTGAAATTCCGCGCATGATTGAAATTGGACGCGAAGACCAGGCCAGAGACCTGCTTGGCTGGTATCAGGATGTCTTTGGCAAGGACAATTTTTTCCTCGAATTACAGGCACATGATATTCCGCAGTTGGATACGCTGAACAAATGGCTGATTGAAAATTCAAAATATGCAAATGTGCCATTGGTCGCCACCAATGATGTACATTATGTGTCAAAAGATGATTTTGATACCCATGATACGCTGCTGTGCATCCAGACGGGCAACCTGAAAACGGAAGTTAATCGGATGCGAATGACGGATAACTCATATTTTCTGCGAACGCAGCAGGAAATGTGGGCGTTGTTCGGGCATGTCCCGGACGCACTCTGCAACACGATGTTGATTGCGGAAATGTGCCAGTTAGATCTGGATGAGAAAAAATATCATCTGCCGGTTTTTCCTGTCCCGCCCCAATTTAACGATGCCGATGAATACCTGCGCTATCTGTGCGAAAAAGGCTTGCAGTGGCGTTTTGGTGAACATGCCTACGATGATGATGTGCTTCAGCGCATTAACCATGAACTCGGCATTATCCAAAAAATGGGGTTTGCGACCTACTTTTTAATTGTGTGGGATTTGTGCGAATTTGCGCGGCGGGCAGACATCTGGTGGAATGTGCGGGGTTCAGGGGCGGGAAGTCTGGTGGCCTATTCACTGGGCATTACCAATCTTGACCCATTGGAAAACGCGCTGATTTTTGAGCGTTTTCTCAATCCGGGACGTGTTACCATGCCCGATATTGACCTTGACTATCCCGAAGACCGCCGCGCCGAAATGATTGAATACTGCACGCGCAAATATGGCGAAGATAAAGTCGCTGCGATTATCACCTTTGGAACATTGGGCGCGAAAGCCGCTATTAAGGACGTGGGGCGGGCGCTGGAGCGTGATCTCTCGGATGTAGACAAAATTACCCGCACCATTCCAACCGTGGCACAGTTGCCTAAAATCCCGGATTTGCTTGGGGATGACCCCGAAAAAGCCATCCCGGATTTGAAGGAAATTTACAAAAACGATGCCAAAGCCCGTGAAATCATTGATATTGCCAAAAAAATCGAAGGGATGCCGCGTCACGCCAGCACCCATGCGGCAGGGGTGATTATCTCGGACAAACCCTTGGTGGAATATCTTCCCCTGCACCGTCCTACCAAAGGCACAGCCGAAGATAACCCGGTCAAAATGGTGACTCAGTTCCCAATGGAAACAGCAGAATCTATCGGGCTGCTCAAAGTGGACTTTTTAGGCTTGTCTACGCTAACGATTCTCCGCAAGGCGTGTGATTTAATCAAACGGTATCACGGCAAAGCCTACACGATGGAAAATATCCCCTACCGCCCTGACCCGAATGATCCCGAAGTCACCCGCCGAATCGAGCAAATGTTTGAGATGATGGGACGCGGGGAAACCGTGGGCGTGTTCCAATTGGAAAGTAGCGGGATGCGCCAGATGCTCACCGGGATGCGACCCGCCACCTTTGAGCATGTCATCGCCGGAATCTCGCTCTACCGTCCCGGCCCGATGGATTACATTCCCGAATATAATGCGCGGATGCACGGCGAAAAACCTGTGGTCTACCACCACCCCAAATTAGAGACCATCATCGGGAACACTTATGGGATTATGGTCTATCAAGAGCAACTTATGCAAATTGGCGCTGAACTCTTTGGCTACTCGATGGGCGAAGCGGACACGATGCGGCGGGCAGTATCCAAAAAGAAGGAAAAAGATTTGCTGCAACATCGGCAGATCTTTATCGAACGGGGGCCAGAATTTGGTGTCACCGAAGAACAAGCAATTAAAATTTTTGATGACATCGCCGAGTTCGCCCGTTACGGCTTTAACAAATCCCACGCGGCAGATTATGCGGTGATTAGCTGTCAGACCGCCTATCTGAAATGTCACTATCCACATGAATTCATGACCGCCCTCATGACGGTGTATTTTGATGACTCCGCCAAACTCAGTCTGTGCATTGAAGATACACGGCGGGTTGGGATTCAGATTTTGCAACCCGACATTAATTATTCTCAGTCCGATTTTTCGATTGAAAACACCGACAAACCCTCGTTGGGCAATCGCGCCATCCGCTTTGGCTTGGGCGCAATTAAAAATGTGGGCTTGGGCGTGGTGGAATATCTGATGCAGTGTCGGGGCGACCAACCTTTTGCCGATCTGGATGATTTTCTCAAGCGCTGCGATATGCGTCATTTTGGTAAACGGGCATTGGAGTCGTGCATTAAAGTGGGGGCGTTGGATAGTTTTGCCGATAGAGCCTTCCTGCTGGCAAATCTGGATGGGTTGATGGCCTACAGCGCCGATTATCATAAAAATGCCGAAACCGGACAGGTTAGCATGTTTGATTTAATGGGCGCAAAATCAAGCGGTGGGTCGGCGGGGACAGTCTACAGCACCCTGACCAAAACCCCACCCACCGAGTGGGATGACCGCGAAAAACTTCGTTGGGAACGTGAACTCATCGGTATCTATGTCTCTGACCACCCCCTGCGGAAATACTGGGATTTGATTCACCGTCAAATTACCCATACCACCGCCGAACTTGCTAACGATGAGCATGTCGTCGGTAAACCCGTCACCGTTGCCGGATTAATTACCGAACTGCGGGAAATCACCACCAAAGGCAAAGGTGAAAAAATGGCCGTGCTAACGCTGGAAGATATTCAAGGCAGTGTGTCGGTGGTTATGTTCCCCCGCACATGGCGGATTACCCATGAAATGGGCGAGGTTGATCTTGCGGTGGATAAATTTTTGATGGTCTATGGCAAAGCCGATAAACGCGGGAATGATATGCAGGTGATTGCCGAAAAAGTCAGCCAAAAATTTGACATTTCCCAATCTGAAGAAATGCAAGCGCCACTGCCGCAGCGTCTACCACGTTATATGGCAGAGGAGGAAGACAGTCCTTATGATGAAGAAACGGGCGAACCCATCCGTCATTATGAACCTGCCATGCCCACCCCTGAACCAATGGTGATGGGGGCAACAGCGGGCGCAAATATGATGATCATGCCACGTCTTGAACCGCAACTTCGCGCTGCCAGCTTGAATGAACCGCCGCCCTATCTTCCCACGTCGGATGATGATTATATGCCGTCCGATGAACCGCCGGATTATCCGATAGCCTATTCTGATGAGGATGCCCCGCAGCAGGATGATTGGTATGACGCACCCAAAAAGCCGAGCAATATTTTGCGCTTCGACCCGCAAACCAATCGGTTGACTCCACCGCCAGCACCGGCAGCAGGCCCCAAGAAAAAAGAACCGCCCAAGAAACGCACTTTGGTCGCTGTGATGCAACGCACCGGAGATGCTGACCGTGATCGTCGCCGTTTACGAAAATTGCATGGCCTTTTCTACAGCTATTCATCTGGCTACGATGCGTTTTGTATTATAGTAGAAAATACGGATGGCAAACGTACTCGCTTGGATTTCCCAGCCATCACTATTCACATTGATGATAATTTAATTGACCAGACGAGGATGCAAGAAGAAGTTCTTGAAGCATATGTTGAATATGAGGAATAGAGGATGACATTTCGGCGGATATTGCTTGTTTTGTTTGCGCTCAATGTGTTGTTTGCCGTGTTTTTGATGCGTGTTTCTGCTCAAGAGGGCGGGGAATCGCCAGAAACCGACAAACCGGTTCCGATGGATGTCTACCCTCTGCCACAGGAGATGGGGGCTGTCCGTTTTTCTCTGGCGGATTCATGGGACAAAACCGACCTGACATTTTATATTCATAACTGTCCTTCGACGGTGGACTGTGCAACCGCCCACGAGGTTATCCGCGATGCTTTTCGTGCATGGGATGAAGCCTCTGGTTTGGAATTTGCCGAAGTCAGCAGTGCCGGACAGGCTGACATCGAACTTCAATGGAGTGACCGCGAACAGGAATTCGGGATTCCCGGTGGGGTGCTGGCCTTTGCCTATTTCCCCAGTTATGGCGGGGATGTCTTTTTTGATGATGTAGAACGCTGGTCACTGTACGACGGTGGGGGAACCGATTTATATACCACCGCTGTCCATGAGATTGGTCATGCGCTCGGCTTAGACCACAGCGATGAAACCAATGCCATCATGTATGCCTACAGTGGGTTTTCGGCAGATTTAGGCCAAGATGATATTGCCGGAATCCAACGCCTGTATGGGCCAGACACAGGCGGAACAAATGAACCTGTTGCCGAAGCCGCCCCTGAAGAAGTCCCCGATGGGTCAGATGAGGTGGTGGAAGGCAACCTTGATAACAATACCTACTACGAAACATGGACAATTGATGTGGTAGCAGGGGAAACAGTCACGCTGGTCATGGAAACCATTAGCGGAGATTTGGATGCGTATTTAGCCGTTTTGACCCCCGATGGTGAAACCGTTTTAGCCGAAGATGATGACAGTCTCGGCGGAACAGATTCGCAAATTACCTATACCTTCCCGACCACTGGCGATTATGTGATTATTGCGACCCGCTACGATTTTGAGGAAGGCTTTAGCACAGGCACATATCGGCTGACTGCTATTCGTGGCGTAGAGGCTGCGGCAAGTATCCCCACGCCAGAACCCAGCCAAGCCGATTTGACTGTGGTGAACAACAGCGGAGCGGCGCTATGCGGGATATGGTTTAGTCCATCGGACAGCGAGGACTGGGGCGAGGAGCGTCTTTTCGTTGAAAACCTTGCCTCTCTTGTAGACCAAGCCAGCTATACATGGTTGGTTGAGCCGACCACCTATGATATTTATGTGGAAGGCTGTTTTGGCGGTTCGTTAGAATATTATGGGATTTCGGCCTTTGATGCGGTCACCATTGAAATTCGCCGCGACCAAATCCGCATTCAGTAACCCGCAGCTATCTCTCTCTTGATACGACCACTAGCAGTAGGATATACTGCTAGTGGTTATTATCGCTGGTAATAGCCATATCGTCCGGCAAGTTTGAGTTGTTCCAAATAAAAGGTTACTGGCAGTTTATGGCAGATGATGCAAAGATGTATGGGGGAGAGAGCTTCCAAGAGTTACTAGAGGCAAGTTGGAATCTAAGTTCAGACCAACCACAGCGCGGTGATATTCGGCAGGCCACCATCCTACAAATTACAGATCGTGAAATCATTGTGGATATGGGCGCAAAACGGGATGGGATTGTGCCGTACCAAGATATTGAGCGCCTTGATAGCGAAGTCCGGGATAATCTGCATGAAGGCGACAAAGCCTATGTGTATGTTATTAATCCGCAGGACATGGACGGCAATTTGATTGTTAGCCTCAACATGGGGTTGCAGCAGCAAGATTGGGACAAAGCCAAAGCGCTGCTGGATACCGATGATGTGGTTGAAGTCAGTGTCGAAGGCTATAACAAGGGCGGTATCCTTGTACGCTGGAATCGGTTGGATGGCTTTATCCCGTCCTCCCATATGATCTCTGTGAGCAGCGGCTTGCAGGGCGAAGACCGTCGTGAAGCGATGGAAGGGATTTCTCGCAACAAACTCGGTGTGAAGGTGATTGAAGTTGACCAATCCCGCCGCCGTCTGATTTTCTCGGAACGTGAAGCGCAACGTGAATGGCGGGCGCAGCAAAAAGCCAAACTTCTCGCCGAATTGCAAGAAGGCGATGTTGTCGAAGGCACCGTCACTGGTTTGCGTGATTTTGGCGCGTTTGTCAACATTGGAGGGGCAGATGGCCTCATCCACGTCAGCGAATTGGCATGGCATCGGGTTGACCACCCCCGCGATGTCCTGAATGTTGGGGATGAAATCAAGGTGCATGTCCTGAGCCTTGACCGCAAAACCAACCGGATCGCCTTGAGCCGTAAACGCCTGATGAATGACCCGTGGGAAAATGTCATGGGCAAATACTATGAAGGCCAGCAGGTTGAAGGTGCGGTGACGAACGTCGTTGATTTTGGTGCGTTTATCGCACTGGATGACGGTTTGGAAGGGTTGCTACATCTTAGCGAAATGGGCGATGGCTCGCTCAAGGAACCACACAGCTATGTGAAAAAAGGCGACCGTCTCCAATTGCGGATTAGCCGTCTTGAACCGGAAAAACGTCGGGTGGGCTTCACCCAACGTTGGGGAACAGACATTCCCCCTGTCCCTAAAGCCGAGGGAGAGGAAAGCCCTGCTCCCGAAGAGGTTGCCCCTGCCGAACCCGAACCGGTAGAACCTGTGGCGACTGAACCGGACAGCGAAGCCTAATTCAGAAATTTCTCAACGGTGGTTTTACCGACCACCGTTTTTATTTTTCATGGTTACGCGCCAAATATTACCCCTGAAAAATGAGTTTAGGAATCTCACGCAGTTTGGGCAGATTCCCGCGCAGCAAACTATTCACGCGGAACAAGCGGGCGGCTAACCACATGGCAAAAATAATCCCCACCACCAGCAACCCCATACTTAAGGCAATTTGCTCAATGGGAACATCTACCAGCGACAAACGCATCATCATGCTCATCGGGGCAGTGAAGGGAATCAGACTCAATGCAACAGCCAGAGGACTATGCGGGTCTTCAGTGATGGCGCTGATGAAAAAAAATGGAATCACCGAAGGTAGGGTAATCACACTGCTATAAGCAGACCCTTCCCGTGTGGAATTAATCAGCGAACCAATGGCAGCAAAAAATCCTCCCAGAAAACCAAAACCCAAAAGGAAATAAATCACGGCAAACGCAGCCGTCATTGGCTGTACTTCAAGGGAATCAAAGTCCACAAATTGCACCGACAATTGACTGGCTACAAAGAAAATGGTTGCCACCCATAACAGGGTTTGCAGCAGTCCGGTCAGCCCCATCGCCAACGTTTTGCCAATCAGCAGGGCAAGCGGCTTAACAGAAGTCAGGATAATCTCGATGGTCAGATTTTCTTTTTCTTCCACCACCGTTTGCATGAGATAGCCACTTGCGCTAAAGGTGGTAATCATTAACAGCAGCGCGAACACATACGCCACCCAGAAATTTTGCCCGGATTCGCCTGTCCGGGAAGAATCACTGCCTTCCAAAATGCGATTTTCGGTAATTTGCATCGTGGGAACACGCAGCCGCGCAATGACATAGGGGTCAGTATCGCCCGCCATCGAGGTGAGCAAAAAGGCTTCTAACAACCCGTTATCAATCGTGGAAAGGCTAAATTCAGCAATCCACATCGTCACCCGCCCACGCTCAAAATAATTTTCCTCAATAACATACAAACGGCTGATGTCATTATTTTTGAGGGCAGCTTCACCCCGCGCAAAATCGGGATAGGCCGCGATATATGGATGAAACGGCGAGTCAGATGACGGAGACGGGAATGCGCCTGTTAAATCGATATAACCAATGGGCTGTTCATTTTCAAATTCCGTCTCAAGGGTATTCTCAGAGTCTGTTTGATTGCGCTGGTTGAGTTCATCATAGAACAAATACCCACCAAAACCCATCAACACCAGCAATGGCACGCCAAATGCACTAAAAAGATAGGCTTTGCGGCGGAATTGATTACGCAGTTCCTGCATCAAAACAAGTTGCCACTGTTTCATGTTATTGGCCTCCCAAGACAGCACGGCGAATCTGCTTGAAACTGAGTCGCTGACCGTACATCAGCATCCCCAGATGAAAAACCCGTACCGCCATCCCCATCACAGCCACAATACTCACCCCCAAGATGAGCAAACTTAAGGCAATTTGCCATGGGCGTGCCTCCCCTGCCGCGACCAGAAAAAGATTGGTGATTGGCGAAGTCAGGGGAAACAAACTAAACGCGGTTGCAATCGTCCCCTGTGGATTTTCTAAAAACACGGCAATCGCCCACATCGGGGAAATTGCCAGCAGCACAAAAATCGAGGCAATCTGGCGCGATTCCTGTTCGGCGGTGACGGATGCCCCAATCCCGACCATGATGCCCGCAAATAACAAAAAACTCAGCATGAAATACACAATCACCAGCGCCAATTCAGACAGGGTAAAGTCCAGCTGGCTTATAAAATCGAGCCGTCCGGTCACAGCTGCAAGCGTGAGGCTGGCGGCCAGCCAGAAAAAAACCTGTGTCAGTGCCAATGCGCCCAAGCCCAACACCTTCCCCATGAGCAGTTCGTGGGGGCGGATGCTGGTAATGAGCATTTCCATGATACGGTTTTCTTTTTCTTCGACCACCCCGCTCATTAAAAATTGGGAGGTGGTCAGCACTGTAAAAATGAACATGATCGAAAACACAATCGGCAGGCCAATCCGCCCGATGACCGTTTCATCATCCAGGGCTTCTTCCTCGCCCAACACATAAACTTTGCTGTTGACCGGATCGCGTAAACGCTCAAGCGGCACATCCGGCGGCGCAAGGGAAGCCACCCCTGTGACCAAAAAATCATTGATTTCGTTTTGAAGGGGAAAAGGCAGCCCTTTGTTGGCATAGTAGGTGATTTTGCCCGTTTGGAAATAATTCTCATCCAGCACAAAGTAGGCATCAACCGCGTCAGTATCAAAGGCACGGCGGGCAGAGGCCTCACTTTCAAAGGGAATAAAACGGCGATACTCAGTCACTTCTACTAAAAATCCAAGCGGGTCAACATAGCCCACGCGCTCATAATCCTTCAATGTGTCGTCGCTGGCGCTGCGGCTGGCAAACAAAATCACCAGATACATCCCGCCCATAATGAACACAGGCATCACAAACGCGGCAAACAAGAACGATTTCCGCATCAGGTTATAGGTATATTCACGACGGGTCACAAGCCAGAGTTTGTTCATTGAGCAGCGCTTTCGCCAGCGACACGGATGAAAATTTCTTCCAAGCTGGGAATCGCCAATTCAAAATGCCGCAGGTGATAATCCCCGGAAGCAATGGCTTGCAGCACATTTTCGGGGGTCACATTCGGGGCAAGGTACAAGGTAGCATCACTATTTTTGCCGGGAACGACCCGCGAAACCCCCGCCAGCGCTGCCCAATCGCCCTTGCCAGACACCACCACCGCATTTTCGGCATATTGTTCGCGCACCTCTTGAATTGAGCCGTACAGCACACGCTGTCCTTTGGAGATCATCAACATTCGGTCACCCATTTCTTGAAGTTGGTGCATCTGATGCGTAGACATGACCACCGCGCTACCTGCCTGTTTCATCTGAAAAAGTAAGTCCTTAAGAATCTGAGTATTTACGGGGTCAAGGCCGCTAAAGGGTTCGTCGATGATGATGAGTTGCGGGTGGTGCAGCACCGTTGCAATAAACTGGACTTTTTGCGCCATCCCTTTGCTGAGGGCAGTGACTTTTTTCTTTTTGTATTCGCCTAATTCTAGCTGGTCTAAGAGGGTAGTCGCCCGTTGTTCCGCATCCCGTTTGGTCATGCCCTTTAGCTGCCCCAGATAAACCAGCAGTTGCACCAGTGGCACATTTTTATACAAACCGCGTTCTTCTGGCAGATAACCGATTCGATTTTTAATATGTTCATTCATGGACTCGCCGAGTACCGTAATTTTGCCTGAATCGGGACGAATAATATCTAAAATCATCCGAATCGTTGTGGATTTACCCGCCCCATTCGGGCCAATCATGGCAAAAATTTCGCCATACTGCACTTCAAAGTTCATATGATCCACAGCAAGGTAGTCGCCGTAATATTTGGTTAGATTTTCAAGGGTAATTGCATACGGGTTATTCATCATCGTTCCTTACGATTTTTCTCATTGTACCCCTGCTTAAGAGCCATAGGACTACTCATTTTTAGGGCTTATCTACTATTCATTTTCGCATCTTGCAGGGCATCTTGTTAAACTCATAAGTAAATTTCAGGGCAAAGGATTTCTGCCCTTTGCCACACAATCAGGAGAGTTCGTATGCCATCCTTAGGCGCATTTACCTTTGTACTCCACAGCCATTTACCCTATGCACGGCTGGCAGGGCGATGGCCGCATGGGGAAGAATGGATTCATGAAGCCGCCAGCGAAACTTACATTCCCCTTTTGAATGCCCTCTATGAACTGCGTGAGGAAGGCATTCCCTTTCACCTGACCATTGGCATTACCCCCGTTTTAGCCGAACAACTTGCCGACAGCGATGTCAAAGATCATTTAGATGAATATCTGGATGACAAAATTGCCCGTGCCAAAAAGGATATTTTGCGTTTTCGCGGGGATTTGTGGGAAGAAGAACTTGCGAAGTTAAAATCCGAAGTTACCCCCCGCGAAGCCGCCGAAGAAGCCGATTTACCCCCCGTTGACCGTGCCGAAGTGGAAGCTGCGCTCGCTGAATCGGATGCCGAATTAGCAGAGGAAGAATCAGCCAGCGAAGAAAATGAGGAAGTTGAAGAAAAACTCCCCGAAAAGCCTTGGTGGGTGGGGCATAAACATCTCGAAAGTCTTGCCCAATTTTATAAAACCTATTATGAAAATATCAAACATTCCTTCGACCACAAATATAAACGTGACATGATTGGTGCATTTAAAAAATTACAGGACGAAGGATATATTGAAATTATCACCTGTGCAGCGACCCATGGGTATTTACCTCTGCTTGGCACAGACAGTGCCATTCGGGCGCAACTCAAAACCGGCGTAACCAGCTACGAACGGCTGTTTGGACGCGCCCCGCATTCCATCTGGCTGCCCGAATGTGCTTACCGCCCTGCCTATCGAGAAGGCGACAAAGTACGTCCCGGCGTTGAATACTTCTTGAACGAAGTCGGTCTCAAGTTGTTTTTCAGCGAAACACATCTCATTACAGGTGGTGCGCCGGTAGGCAAAGCGGCGGGAGAAGCCATCGGGCCTTATGGCGAAATTAAACGACGCTATATGATTCCGATGAACACTGCGCCGCGTCCAAAATCTGAAACCACCACCTTTAACGCCTACTACGTGAGTGATACCACCCGTGGCAGCAAAGCCGACGACCACAGTGGCGTTGCTATCATCGGGCGGAACGACGAAACCGGACGGCGCGTTTGGAGTGCGGAAATTGGCTACCCCGGCGATTTTGACTACCGTGAATTTCACCGGAAGGATGGTGAATCTGGGCTGCAATATTGGCGCGTTTCGGGCAACGAAGTGGACTTAGGCCAAAAGGATTTTTACCATCCCGATTGGGCGGCCCACAAAGCCCGCCTCCACGCCGAAGATTTTGTGGCACTGGTCGAACGCATTCATGAAGCACGGCATAAATATGGCATCAGTTACGGCCTCATTGCCTCCAATTATGATACCGAATTGTTTGGTCACTGGTGGTTTGAAGGCGTGGATTGGATGAAGCATGTTCTACGCGGTCTGGCAAAAAGTGACAAGGTTGATCTTGTAACCGCCCGCGATTACATTGCCACCCATCCTCCGCAAGAAACACTCCATGTTCCCGAAGGCAGTTGGGGTTCCGGCGGAACGCATTTTACATGGGACAATGTGGAAACCCATTGGATGTGGCAGCCAATCCATGAGGCTGAAAAACGCATGGAACGTCTCGCCAACCAGTACAAAGACAAATATCACGAGGAACATTGGCGCGGAGTCTTGAACCAAACCGCCCGCGAACTGCTGCTGGCAGAAAGTTCCGACTGGCCTTTCCTTGTCACCACCGGACAAGCCCGTAATTATGCCATTCAGCGCTACGAGCAGCATTTGGAGCGCTTTAACCAACTGGCGGAAAGTATCGAAAAAGGCCGTCCTGACGGTGTGTTAGCGGCCCAACTCTGGGAAAAAGACCGCCTGTTTGAAGATATTGATTATCGCTGGTGGGGCAGCTAGCCATTCAATAGATTTTTTATAGCGAAGAGTCCATTGATACATGGTTGACAATGGACTCTTCTTTTTGAAGAAGCGGGCATTACGTCATCCAGAAGGGCGCGATTACCCTTCCACACAATTAAATGAGGCTTCATAAGGTTCACTTTGATGTCCGCTAGCATCGGTCAATGTAATTGACCAAATTACCGGGCCAATGAAGTTTTCTTTGCCCAACGAGCAGCTTGTTTTCCAAGCCAAAATTCCTGCTGTTTGGTCTCCCCAAAGTAAATCTGGCATGTCTTGAACACTGCCCGTCCATTCACCCAAAGCGGAATAGACAAATTCAACGGTCATCTGGGTAATATCGTCGCCATCGAGATTGACAAAATGAAGTGAACAGGCCATTTCGCCTTTATTTGAAATCACTTGGCAGGGTTCTACCCCGACAATACGAGGGGTTTGCTCGTCGAGAGAGGCGGTTGGATTTATCACCTGCGGCAGAAGTTCCAGAGGCAGCAGCGCCACCGCTTGGCTGTCATACGCTTCCATCTCCATGACCCCAATGACTTCATTGGTTTCTGAAAGTGGAATATTGGCTCGTATCCCCGCCGGAATCCCGGCATTGAGTTGGGGAGTAGCAAGAGTGGCAGTCCCATCCAGCACAGATAAAGTAAGAGAGGTCTGGGATTGTACAAAAACTGTCCCCTGTAACATCATCTCAACATTGTTAATTTTCAAAGGCATGGGGGGGCTATTGAGCGCGGTTTGAATGAGTATCCCATCCATCTCTTGAAATCCGCTTCGCAGGGTAAATGCCTGCATGGATTCATAAACCGGGCTTTCTGGTTTATTAGTTGGTAGTTCGCCAATATCGCCAGACAGTTCTACATTTCGTGCCGGAATCCAGCCAATTTGGTCTTCCGCTAAAACCACCCTTAGCCAATGTTTTGTGCAATTACAGGCAATCGTTTGAATCTTATCTCCAGCTTGTAACTGACCAATTTTCTCATATTGCAACGCGGGGCCACTATACACATCTGTATCTACCAGCACTTGCGCTTCTAACTGAACAAAATCGCTGGCAGCGTTTTGCAACAATACATCCCCAAAGGAAACTATCGTAATGTCCTCTGCAACATCCTGTGGGCGGACTTTCATCAACGCTAATCCCCATGTGCCATCTGCTTGCAACGGACTCAGTTGTAATTGGCAGACAACTTCAAGCGGTAATTGGTCGCCAGCACGCTCAAAGGCTGGTGCATCTTCGCAATTGACAACGGCTTCAATATTGTCGTGACCATAACAAACACTATTGGATTCAAGGTTAGCACAATGGGCGATTGTTTCGGTGATGGCATTTTCGATGATTTCATTTTCTGCTTGTCCATCAATCAAAACAGGCAGAAACAGCATAAGGAGTAGGGCAAATATACTGGATTTCATATGATTTCTATCCTCTTTATTGGCCCTATTGTAACACTTTAGTGGTACAATATTGATTAAATAGGGTACAAAACTCTGTGTTTTTGATGACATTCGGATAACATGACTATGGAACAACGCGCTGTAGGGCAACAACTTCGCAAACTACGAGAACAACGAGGGCTGTCTTTACGAGAACTGGCAGAGAAAGCCGGGCTATCCTTTAATGCCATTAGCCGCATCGAACATGGTGAAAATTCACCAACGGTAGCAACTTTGCAACTCTTAGCAACTGCCCTTGAAGTTCCCATCACGGCTTTTTTTGAAACGACCTATGAAAAAACCGTTGTTTTTGTTTCGCACGACAAACGAATGCGATCCATATCCCATGGAATCACAATGGAAAGTTTGGGGTTAGGCCTGCGAAATCAACAAATTGCCCCCTTTCTTTTTACGCTTGCGCCCAATATGCACCATCACCATGAAGCGATTACCCATCAGGGTGAAGAATTTGTGTACTGCTTAAAGGGAGAATTGATTTACAAAATAAATGCAGAAACCTTTACCCTGCATGAAGGGGATAGTTTACTTTTCGATGCAGGCCAACCCCATACTTTTTATAACACGAGCGAGACCCCAACCGAATTTGTGATTATTTTTCAAAATGCGGATGGACAACAACACCATATCGAAAGTAAATGAGGAAACTCCCTATGAAATATTGTATTTCCATCATGGTTCACCTTTGCTTGCTTCTAAGCGGGATGCTTTTCTTGGTGCGCCCCGCTTTGGCGCAAAATGACCCCGTTGTTTATGCGGTTTTGTTTTATTCGCCAACCTGCCCACACTGTCATACAGTCATTCAAAACAGCTTACCGCCTATCAAAGACGAATTTGGAGAGGCGCTTGTGGTGTTATACATCAATGTGACCACCCCAGATGGATTACAAATGTTTCGGGAGGCAGGGGAACAATTTGGCGATGATGATTGGGGAGGCGTACCCACCCTGCTCATCGGGTCAACGGTTTTGGTCGGCGATCAACAAATTCCCAACGAATTACCCGCTTTGGTGCAAGAAGGATTAAAAAATGGCGGAATCGCGCTGCCGCCTATCCTTTCTATTCAAGAAGCCTATCGCGCTGCCGTGCCAGAAGCGGAAGCTGTTCAACCGGCTGTTCCCGAAACGGTCACATGGCAAGACCGCTTTAATGATGATTTTGCGGCAAACACCCTTGCAATGATGGTGTTGGGTATTTTGCTAGCAAGTCTTGCAGTCAGTGGCATGGCTGGATACACCCTGCTCAAAACCCAACAATTACCGAGACTCCCTGACCAAGCAATAATCACGTCCCTTGCGCTTTTTACTGTGTTTTTATTTAGCACCCTAGTTCTCGAATTTAACGGGATGCCAGCGCTCATCGCCTTGTTTGCGGGAGGTTTAATGATGGCCTTTGTGTATATACCCGCTAAATTTGCGATTCCCCATCAAAAACTTATCCCGGTGTTGATGCTGGCTGGTTTGATGGTTGCCGGGTATCTCACCTATGTAGAAGTGGGTGAGAATGAAGCTGTTTGCGGGGTGGTGGGTAATTGTAACCTCGTCCAGCAGAGTCAATATGCGGATTTTCTGGGGGTGCTGCCTATCGGGGTGATTGGCATCACTGGCTATATTCTCATGCTAGGAATATGGTCGATCACACTACTACACAACCTCCAGCTAACCCGCTTTGCCCAAGCTGGATTGTTACTTATGGCCTTGTTTGGTACGGCATTTTCGCTTTATCTGACGTTCTTAGAGCCTTTTGTGATTGGGTCAACGTGTATCTGGTGTTTAACTTCTGCGGTTCTGATGGGCTTAATTCTGCTCATTCAGCTACCAGAAGGATTCTCGATCTTTATGAAAGAACAACCCCGTGCTTGATCTGCTCAAGTTACAGATATTTCTGGCGGTTGCAGAATCACTCAGTTTTTCGGAGGCTGCCAGACATCTGAATTTGAGTCAGCCTACCCTGAGTTATCATATCAAGCATTTAGAGCAGTATTTAGACTGCACGCTGTTTGATCGTTCTGGCAGCCGCTTGAAATTGACAGAAGCAGGTCGGTTGCTTGTCCCACAGGCCAGAAAACTGTTTCATGATCTCAATAGGACAGAACAACTTATTGACTCATTGAAAAGTGATGTTATAGGTGAAATTCGTATCGCGTGCAGCACATCTACGGGGAAATACATTCTCCCGCTCATTGCGGCACGTTTTCACCAGCAGCATCCTCATGTGATGGTCTCTATTTTAGCCTGCACCCCCGAACATGTTGTCCCGCACCTCTTAATGAAGAAAGCTGATTTAGGAATCGTCAGCTATGATGCCTGTGAAGGTGCTTATGAATACCAGCCATTTTTTGATGACCATCTTCTGCTTATTGCTCCTCAAAATTATCCGATTGCCATCCGAAGCGAAATTGAGCCTGCGGAACTTTTAACTATTCCCCATATCATCCGTGAGCCAAGTTCAGGAACACGCCGCGTTCTGCTGGCTGAACTCGGGAAACACTCAATCGCGTTAGAGGATATGAATATTTTCCTTGAACTTGGTAATGCGGAAGCGGTTATCAAGGTTGTTGAGGCAGGTTTTGGTGTTTCGTTTGTATCAAAATTATCTGCTCAATGGGCGTTAACACTCGGTACCGTGGTTGAAGTGCCAGTACTTGGTTTTGATCTACGGCATCATATCTATATGATTCGCCCAGCAATGCGGGTTAGCCATCGGGCCGCCGAGGTGTTCTGGGGATTTATACATGATCCACAGAATAGTGACCTGCTCCATTTAGCCAGCACCTAGCGGCGAGAAGATAAATGTCGTTCGTCTGATGGATCGTTCAAGCCACAGCAACCCAAATAGGCGAGCAATGGCAACAAGATCCCAATGAATAAATGAATTAACCAGAATACCAAAATTTCGCTGCTCATGCTTTTCTCCTTTTCACACTTTATCTTTATTGTAATAACAATATAGGGCATTAGTTAGTGATAGACCGCGCTGGTGCTATTTAAATTTTCTATTAGAGGGGATACAGAAAATTTATTCAGCGCATCTTTGAGCTTACCCCAATAAATATGTGGATTAATTGTGCTGGCCGTTAGATAAAATTAACCTGAGTTCCGGTTAAAATGCTAAATTTGCAAGATTCGTTCCGCAGATTAAACTATCCTGAAGTTGTACCGTAACACCCATTCGATAAAAGCGGGTTGTTCCCACGAAATTCAGAGGTATTAGATTAACATTGACGAGAAATAATTTTTATTGTATCGCGTTCGTGGGAACACCACAACCTTGATGTCAAACTTTTTAATCTGTCCTATTACAAGAAACGGTATTCATGAGCGACATTAAACAGCAAGTGCAAAAAACATTCGGGACACATGCCGAAAATTACGTGACCAGCCCCACCCATGCACGGGGAAAATCGCTCAACCAACTGCTGAACGCCATTCCCCATGGAGAAGGCACACGCGGTTTGGATATTGCGACGGGAGGTGGACATACGGCGCTGGCCTGTGCCGAAGATGGTGCAGCGATGATTGCCAGTGATTTAACTCCCAAAATGCTGCACGCCGCACGCAACCATATCACCCCCAAAAATGACCGCGTAAGATTTGTACAGCATGACGCAGAAGCGCTGCCTTTTCCCGCTGCATCTTTTGATTTTGTGACTTGTCGTATTGCACCGCATCATTTTCCTGATGTTGCACGATTCGTCCGTGAATGTGGACGGGTGTTAAAAAGCGGTGGCTATTTGGGCATTGTAGATATTGTCTCGCCGGAAAAGAAAAAAGCGGCAGACTACTGTAATGCGTTTGAAAAACTGCGTGACCCAAGCCATAGTTGGGCGTACAGCGTGGCAGATTGGCGGTCTTTTTTTGAGGAAAATCACCTTGAAATGACCCACACCGAAAGTACCACCTCTGACCAGCAGGTGGGTGTGTGGGCGATGCGGGTTGGCTGCGACGAAGCGACGATTCAGCGCCTGCGGGCGATGCTGCTTCAAGCCCCCCCGATGATTAAAACCTGGTATGCTATCAAACTCGCGGAAAGTTGGTCGCCGCAGGCAGATATTCCCTTTTCAATTCAGCAAGCCGTGATGATTGCCCGCAAAGGTTAGGTATTTTCAAAATAAATCCAACCGCGCAGCGCCCCCATCCGAAACGACTGCCCATTGCGAATCGGGATAAGTTCACCGGGTTTGACCTGTACATCATCTAAAAATGTGCCATTGCGGGAGGCCATATCCTCAATGATGATATTTTTATCCACCCGATGTAAACGGGTGTGCAGGCGCGAAACACCCGCCGGAAACCCCCCGAATGGCGCAACATCAATATCGGGCTGCTGCCCCGATTCTGAACGCCGCCCGATAGTCACGTTGTCAATCAGATCAAATTGGAGCGTTTTAGGGCTGCTTTCAAAAATAATCAGCACTGTATGAGGCGACCCTAACGACGGTTTTTGCTCCAAACCATGTGACGATGCCCCATCTTCAGGATTTGGCGGGAGATTGGGGTCAAGAATTTTAGTTTCCATTAACTTGCTTCCTTGTTTACCGCTTCAACGAAATCTTGTATCGCTCTGGCAACGATGTTCGGTTGTTCGACGGGCAACAAATGGCTCGTCTCTGGGATTACCTTTAGGGGAATATCCGGGCGGAGTTGCTGCCATAAGCGGACAGCACCGGGCAAAAACGCATTGGTGTTTTCCCCCGCAAGAATCATACATGGTACTTGTATTTTAGGCGGATAGCGCCACTCGTCAAGTGGGGGGGTACGGAAAATTTGTGCCTCCCATGCCTTTGGATACACCAGTTCGACCCCGGTACCATTCGGACGAACTATATATTCGGTATACAGCCGCACCACTTCATCTGAACAGCGCTTAAAGAGTGATTTGCCTCTAAAATAGGTGTACGCTTCTTCAATCGATTCCCACTGGTCACGCCGTTTAAGCGCACCGTCCACCAATGGGCGCGTCAATTTGAATCCGGTGCTTTCAATGAGCATGGCAAGGCGAACCATCCAGCGCGGAAAAAATACCGGGTCAATCAACACGACAGCATGGAACAATTCAGGGTGTTCAACGGCAGAAATCAAATTGACTACCCCACCCATACTGTGACCTACCCCAATCACAGGGGCAAGTTGATGTTCCTGAATTGCTGCTACATAATCCTGTGCCATCACATGCCAACTTTTGAGTTCGGCGGGGTTAGTCTCAGGCCACCATGAACGCGCTGGCAGCCCTACTTGGCGGTAGTTCCCCTGAATTTCGCGCACAAATGGCGCGTACATTTCCATTGGGAATCCGTTGCCCCACGCGAAAGTCATCACAGGTTTCACCGCCGCCTGTGGCGTATATTCGTAAATCGGATACGTCATTCCGTCTTTCCTAATCTCAGTTAGCATTATAGCAGTCCCTCTGGGGAATGAAAAACCGTTTACATTTTCCTGAAGGAGATGAAATCTCCGGTGACACTTCGCGTCAATGTAGCAAGCTAGAGGCGTATTGACCTGAACAAATTGCCAAATTAAGTAGGGTCACCAACGGCTAGGCTGCATCAGTAAAACCGGTAAAGGCGCTTGCCGCTGTGTAAGGAGGAGGGTAGCCCGTAGGGGGGTTCCCTGTTACGCACGGTGACGCGGGGTTACCAACGGCTAAGGCGGGGGAGCGTGTCACCGTCCGGCAAGCGCCTTTACCAGCCGCTCCGAGCGCAGCGAGGATAGCGGTTGGTAAATGGTATTACCGTGCGTAATCATAAATTACATTCAAAATAAATCGCGCAATTTTTGGGCAAGCTGCCGCGCACGTTCAGGGGCATCCCCAATATAATTTTTGACCTGCATGGCCTGCCGAATTTCTGATACGGAAAGATAGGCCAGTAATTTTTCATCCGAAGCCACCGCATCAATCAAAGGGTTAAAACTCGCGTTTTGGATGGCCTGCCACGCTTGCAAGCTGTGTTCGCGCAAGATTTCGTGCATTTCTTGACGGTCTGCGCCCGCTTTCGCCAAACACATAAGGAGATTTTCTATCGCTGCAAACGGCCCATAGACTTGCAAATTGCGTTCGACATTTTTTTCATGGATATTCAGCCCTTCGAGCAACCCCGCCGCTTGCATCAACATTTCATCCACCGCCAGAAACATGCCGGGCAGGACTTCCCGCCGATTTGCAGAGTCGTCAAGGGTACGCTCCAACAGCGAATGTGCCGCATTATCCCATAAGACCTGTGTCTGTGCTGTCACCCAGCGTCCTAAACTGTCCAGATTTTCTGCCTTCACAGGATTCCTTTTAAATGGCATCGCAGACGACCCCACCTGATGTTTGCCAAAAGGTTCTGACCACTCGCCTAAGGGCGGGGATTGCAGCAGCCGTACATCAAAGGCCAGCTTGTATAAACTTCCAGCGATTCCCGCCAGCACGTTCCCGATATGCCAATCCTGTTTGCGTGGATAGGTCTGGGTGGCAATATCAAAAGCAGACAGCCCTAAAATTTCCATCACCCGCGCTTCCAATTGCCTTGCTGTCAGAGTTGTCCCGGTCAAAAGTGCAACATAAGAAGCAGAAGTCCCCACTGCCCCTTTAACCCCCTTGCCACAAATTGACAGGGAGTGCAAAGCGTCCCAATCCATCCATAAATCTTGTGCATAGGAGGCGAAGCGATACCCGATGGTGGTTGGTTCGGCTGGCTGAAGGTGCGTAAAAGCCATCGTAGGTGTTTCTGACCAGCGCTCAATTAACACCGCCAAAATTTCCAGCACCTTTTTTAAACGCCTACGAATCAAATCTAATGCGGAACGCAAACGCAGCGCATCGGCATTATCCAAGACATCCATGCTGGTTGCTCCTAGATGGATAATCCCCCCGCCAATGGTGCATTGCTCGGCATAAGTACGAATTTCTGCCATCACATCATGACGAAGTTCACGCTCCAGTTCAAAAGCGCGTTCAAGGTCAATTTCATCTTGGTGAGCTTTAAGGTCATCCACTTGCGCTTGGGTAACGAGTCCGGCTTCCGTTTGGGCTTGGGCAAGTGCCACCCATACCCGCCGCCACAACCGACGACGGGCAATTTCACTCCAAATTTGCTGCATCTCAGCCGAACCGTACCGCCACGTAAAAGGAGAAAGAAAGGTATTGTGGTCAAACGTCGTCATAGCGTCAGGCTTTCAACTATTGTTCCTATGATATAATGCTGCGCGGTTTCATTCAAACAAAAAAGACACATGCGAAAAATCATCCTACTGCTCATTCTCATTATCCCAATCCTTTCAGTCCATGCTCAATCTGCCGAAGAAACACGGGTTATCGTCGAAAATTTCCTCAAAGACCAGCTAGGCCGCGAATATGTTCTGTTGGAATACAATTTTGAAGCCGCAGACTGGCAAGATTCGGCGTTGGGTTGCCCGCAGGAAGGCCAAACTTATCCCCCTGAAGCCATTCCCGGTTATGCGTGGAATTTTTTAATTGATGATGGGATTCGCTACCGCATTAACAGCAATTTAGACGGGTCACGGTTGGTGCTGTGCGCCCAACTCAGCGAATCGAACATTACCTACTCCACCTTTAGCAACAGCCTTTTTACCATCCAACACCCGAATCTGTGGACGGCCCAGCGCAACGGCGAATCGGAAGTGACCTATGCCCCACGCGGACAAATCGCCTGTAGCCTGCCCGGTGCTACCGTCTATGTGTTGACGAACCCCGGGACTGCCGAAGCAGTGTTAAATAATTATCTTGCCACGTCCACTGTCGAAAATCGGATTAACGCACCATTTGGCACTACCGGCAGCCAGACTGTTTATACAACCCCCTGTGAAAACCGTATCCGCAAATGGCAGGCCACCGCCCTCACCGATACGAACAATGCCTATCTCATTGTCCAATGGACATCCGAAAATCTTTATCCCATCTGGAAACCCATTTTCGGCGCAATGTTAAACAGTTTTGTGGCATCCTCCGGTACTGCGGTAGTGCAACCCGCCAATGTGACCGCCCCCACTGCGGTTGTACCCTTAACACCCACGGTTTCCTCAGAAGTGAATCCTGCCGTTCCGACTGAAACGCCCGTGGTTATTGAAGTGGCAGAAGTTTTACCCGCCCCGCCGACTGCGCCTGTGGTGGATATTTTCAGCCTTCCTTTTATTCACGTTTTTCTGGGGGATATTCACATTGCTCGGCTCAACAACTTGCCCGGTATTCCCCTGACCCAAGATGAACGTTCACCTAAAAGCCAGATTATCCCTTCACCCAATGGGCAAGAAGTCGCCTTCATTCAAAATCAGACCGAGTTATATACATTTTCGCTGGTGGAAACACGCGGGATAGAACTTGTCAGCGACCAAGCGGCGGTAGACTTTCCCCCGGCATGGTCATTGGATGGCACACAGGTCGCCTATTTACGGGGTGAAGAAACATTGGAGATCGTTGTTAATGAAAATGTCTTGGGCAGTGTTGCCTTTACTGGCGATTGCCAGAAGGAGACTCGCTATCTTGTTGACCGCCTCGCTCAACAAGAGGACAGCGGCTTGACTTTTGCATGGTTGCCCGGCGATAAATTTCTCTATACCCCAAATTGCAATGGGCGCGGTCTCAAACTGTGGAACGCTGGTCAAGAAACAGATTTGGGTGAAAATTTACGCCGTGTGAAGATTTCCCCGGACTTGAAAAAAGCCGCTGCCATCAACGACACAGGAATTGTGTTGATTGATCTGACCACGCTGCAAACTGCCGACATTGCCACCACCGAACCCCCCGCCCAACTTGGCTGGGACATTACCAGTACGCAGATTTATTACTCGGCACTTTCTGCCCCAACCCCGACCATTTTTGACGATGTTTCCCGCCAGGCAGAACTTGAACCCATTTTAGGTATTTTTCCTTATGAATCGCGCCTCAACACCGTCCGCCTGTATCAAATAGACATCAACAACCGCGCAGAGATACTTCGCTGGGAAGGGCAAAATGGCTTTGCGATTGGACGCATGGAAGGGTTGCCGGATGGAAACGGGATGCTGTTTACTTTTATTCCCACAGACCGTTTATTTTTAGCCGCCGTCGTGAATGGTGAAGAGTCGGCGCGGGTTTTTCAAAGTATGCCGCAAACGCAATTATTTTTTCTGCCGAATGACAGCACCACCGCCCAACCCTTAGCCTATACCGCCCAACCAATTCTGGTGATGCCGTTGTTCACGTTGCGAAATTAACCGCTTTTGCCATCAAAATATCGGGCTTGCCATGCCCATTGGCATCAGGAATCACCCCCACGATGGTAAAACCCAATTTCTGGTAAAACCCGTAGGGGTGATTTTTCAAATTGCGGATATGCTGAATTTTTTCCCACAAATTCTCATATAAATTCACATGAGCAAGCGAGGTCATACCGTTTTCGTCGTCTGTACCAAGCAGAATGGTCACACCGCCGCGCAAAGCAACCTGTTTTTCAAAATCTTGCACCAGCGCTTTCCCGATTCCCTGTCCTTGCATGGATGGATGCACCACCATCGGATGCAGTTCCCAGACATTGCCATCATTTTCCGGCAATCCACCAATCCACCCCAGTACATTCCCCTGTTCATCCAAGGCCACACGGCTAATCCGTTCAGGCGCAAGCGATTCATGCACTTCTTCCAGCGCTGCTTCAAGAGTCGGCCATGCGTCCGGCCAATTTTCGCGGAATCCTTCCACCAGCATCGCTGCGATTTGGGCAATCATCCGAGCATCTTCTGCCGGGACATCTTCAATCCGCATCTTATTCTTCTGCTTCCGGGGTAAAGGTCACGGGTTGAAGCAAGCGCTCCGGGGTGGCGGTGAGTTCATCCACAAACAACGGAGTCAGGGTTGGAAAAGCAGTGCGCGTAGGACGTGGAGTCCATGTCGGCGCGAGTGTCCGTGTTGGGCGGGCAGTCACCGAAGGCAAGGGAGTCCATGTGGGGGGCAGCACCAATGGAGTAGGCGAAGGGCCGGGCGTATTGGTCGGAAAAGAAGTCGCAGTGGTGGTAGGCAAGGTTGTTTCTGTTGGCGTAAAAGTCGGTGTAGGGGTGCGGGTGGGCAAAATAACTTCTTCACTGGCAAAATTAAGCGCCAATCCAATCAAAATGACCATGAGAATAATCATGACTGCGATAAACGCCCCGATTTCAAGCGGGTTGAAGCCTTTCAGAAAGGCCACAGGCCCGCCCCCCGACAAAGTTTCTGTTTCAGACTCCGGCAGGCGGACTTCGGGGATTTCTTGCGCTTGGGAAAATGCAGGAAGCGGTTCGCCCAATTTTTCTAAGGCACTGCGGGCAGTTTCGTTCGATGGATTAATGCCTACCACCCGCCGCAGCGCACTCAGTCGTTCTTCGGGCGAAGTTGCGACGGTTGCCAGCCACAACCAGCCCATTTCCAACGACGGATTGTCGCGTACCAGTTCTAACAAAAGAGTTCGTGCCTCAGCGCGTTCGCCACGCTGGGCAAGTTCAATTGCGTGTTGCAGCCGATTTTGCACCACTGCCCGTTTGCCTCTTGGTTATTCCCTTAGTGTAGCAGATGCTCACCATCTCAGCATTTTAAATTGGATATAATTTTTGTAAGGATGGTGACAAAAAAACTAACCGAATCGTTCCCACCCTTCTCCTAAGTCGGAAACGAAATCGGCCCGCCGACTAAATGCTGCGCCAAATCTAATGCGGTGGTATGTGTCAAGCGGAACGCCGAATTGCCAAGTGCAAAACTCATCGCCTCCCCCGGCAAAAACCGCCGCACCGCAATCGCCGTCGTGTTACGCACCATGATATAAAAAAGTGCAATATGCCCTTTGTCTTGGGTTTCCCAATTTTGCAGGGTCACTTCCACATCCTGCCCCAAGCGATTGCGCGAACCACCAACTACATCCCGCCACACTTCTGGCGGCAGCCACAACTGCTGCCCCTCAATTTTCAGAAGATGTGTCAAAGCCCCTTCGCTGGTTAATTCGCTGTAAAAACGGTAGGGCGGTACTTTGACCACCCGCCGCAGATAGCGCCGTAGAGTCGAAGGGTCACGCACAACATTCGCGGTAGATGGAAATTCTTTGGCATCCAGCAGCCACCACCCACCATAAATTTCCGAAGCCGCAAGCAAGGTTTCCAAGCTCATTTGTCCGCTTCGCACCCCGGACGGGTTTAATGCAATCACGGCTGTCCCAGATTTTGTCCAGTCGTGCAGTTGGGCTTGGTCAGGCGCTTTGCCCAATCCGAGCAAAAAGGCCACTTTGACCGCTTTTTTTTCGTTCAGGAGCGCAATATCCGCCGTTCCATTCGGGGTCAGATGGGTTTCAACCACAGCACCCACGTCTTTTAGCAGGTCAACTTTATACACCTCACTCTGGGCTTTCCATTCCATGAACACAGGCCGCCCGCTTGCCAGAAAATGGGACAACGTTTGCGCTAACCACTTCCCTGCCACTGCCCGCGCTACATTGTCGGGTGTACATTCCAGCAAATTTAAATGGGCAAAATGGTGCTGCTTGACATCCCCCATCTTGGCAACCATTTCACTTTTGCACACCGGACACACATACCGATGTCCGCGCTGTGCCAATGCAATCGGCACAGGAATCCCTTCCGGTGTCAGCGCCCAGCCATACATTGGTTCATGTGGAATACCCATGATGTCCGTCCTTTAGAAAGGCGCAACATACGCCCTTCTCATAGCCTACCTGAATTTATCCGCACGACAACCCCAATAAGTAGGGTTGGTTGTTCTATAATAATTCCAAATCTATTAGAAAAGTTTTAATTCAAAGGAAAAAGCGTGTCAGAAGCAAGTTTTTCTGCCAAAAATTCTGCCATTTCAGACGGGGTACGAATCGGGCGCACAGCAGGCAATTCGACAAAACAGCCGATTTGGGTTGCCTTTGCCAACGGGATGGCTTTTTCTGCATGGTAAAAATCGTAATTTAACTGCCAGCGTGTTCGCCCCATTTTTTCACCGGCGGAAATTCGTACCTGAATCCTCCCGCCTTCGACTCCATAATACGCATTCAGGTAATCAATATGGGTGGTGAACATAGCGGGAGAGATTTTAGCCGCCATCAAACGAGGCAAAGGCCACGGGCTGATATTGAGCAAATGTGTCCGAATATCTTCCATCCAGCGCACATAACTCAAATTACTCACCACCCCCATCCAATCCAAATCATAAAATGCCGGGTTAATGGTATAAATGAGCATTAGTAGTAGGAATATCCTTTGGTATCTTC
Source organism: uncultured Anaerolineae bacterium (assembly GCA_964639245.1). Taxonomy (GTDB): domain Bacteria; phylum Chloroflexota; class Anaerolineae; order Aggregatilineales; family J027; genus SB15. The sequence goes on along the minus strand of CAZXCU010000001.1, from coordinate 158,028 downwards.
AGCGAGTTTTTGTTCCAGTTTTTCAATCTGTTTTTTGGCGCTAGCCAGTTGTCGGTTCACGTCCATCAGATGCCCCGCTAGTGTGTAGGCCAGAATTTCATACAGACGTAGCGCCAGTTCGGAATCTTCACGGCGTAAATCTTCCAAGCGGGAATGAGTCAGCAGCAGCGCCTCAACATCCGTTTTGGCGTAGACGGTGGCAGAATGCGCTTGATTCAGCAGCAGGGACACTTCCCCAAGCGTTTGACCCACCCCCACCAGCGCAATTTCGACATTTCCGCCCGAATGCGGGTCACGCCGTACCACACTGGCCTCTCCCTTGAGGATCAGATACATTCCAGTAGAAGGTTCGTCCGCTAAAAACATGGCTTCCCCTGCCCGATAACTTCTCGGAATCCCCGCCTTTTTGAACCCATCCACAATATCGGCTCTGAGCATGGCTATCCTCCGCACATTCTCTCTATTGTATAATCAAACAAATATTTGGGTGCAAGCAAACATGGTAGATTTTGTAGAACGCATCACCGCCGAAACCTTTGATGAAATCGCAGCCAATACTGAAAAACGTTTAGAATTTATTGGGGGGGAGATTGTCGAAGTGCCATCCAATCCTTATTCTTCTCAAATTGCCGCCCTCATTATTGCTGCGCTGATCTGGTATTTGAAAAATAACCCCATCGCACATGTCACAGGGGAAGGAGGAGGCTACCGTGTCTCCGGCGAACGTTATGCCCCAGATGTTGCGGTGATGCTCAAATCCCGTCAAGCCCAGTTGGTACGGGAAGGCTACAACCCGCTTGCGCCTGATTTAGCCGTTGAGGTCATTTCGCCGTCCGACAAGCCCCGTAAAGTCCAAATCAAAATTGCTAATTATTTAGCGGCAAATACCCTGCTGTGGGTGGTTTATCCCGAAACAAAGGAAGTTGAAGTTTATCGTCCCGCGCAGGCGGTTAAAATTCTGGACGAAAATGGCACACTGGATGCAGGAACATTGCTTCCTGACTTTACTTTAGCAGTAAAAGATATTTTTCCCATTGAATAGACAAGGGGCATAACCCCCTGTCTTTACCTAGCTGAAATGTTCTTTTAATTCCGAAGCGGTTTGCCCGTTTCCAGCATATGCTGAATCCGTGCCATCGTTTTCTCATTTTTCACTAATTCAAGGAAAACTTCGCGCTCCAAATCAAGGAAATATTGTTCGGGAACCCACTGCGGCACGCTCAAATCCCCACCCGTCAGCACATAGGCCAGATTCTTGCCAATGTGCATATCATATTCGCTTGCATAGAGGCCTTCGTGAAGCTGCCAGATGCCCACATTCAACACCGCCAGCGCATCCCGTCCGGCGGCATAAATCATGCCCGGTTCAGGGGCAGCCGCGCCGCTTTCAATCAAGGCCAGCACTTCTTTTTTGGCTTCCGCCAGCAGATGGTCACGATTCATCACGATACGATCCTGTTTGGTCAAAAAGCCCATCTCGCGGGCTTCCATGGCGCTGGCAGACACTTTGGCTAACCCGATGAGTTCAAACACTTTTTGCAAATGGGGCAGCACACTCGCGTTTTCTGAACTTTCCATGACCGGATTGACAATCCGGCGCAGCAGTTCCTTGTTGCCTGTCCAGCCCGGAATCAGCCCCACACCGACTTCGACCAACCCGATATAACTTTCGGCGTGAGCAACAGTCTTCCAACCGGACATCGCCATTTCAGCCCCGCCACCCAAGCAGCGATTAAACGGCGCAGTCACCACCGGCTTTTTAGAATAGCGCAGCGCTTGGGACAGATTTTGCCCCATGCGGATAATTTCTTCGACCTGATCCATCGCGCCCTGTGCGGCAGCCATCACCAGCAGCATGATATTCGCACCCACAGAGAAATTTTCACCATCGTTGCCAATCACCAACCCGTCAAAATCGGATTGCAGCCGTTCCAGCGCCTTGTACCCCATTTTTACAATGTCATCATCCAGCGCATTCATTTTGGAATGGAATTCCAGCAACGCCACGCCATCCCCCAAATCCACCAATGAGGCCCCCATGTTCCGGTCAACGATTTTGCTTTTGTCATTTTTCACATGGGCAATCACAATCTGGTTCGGGTCTTTGGGCAGAGCAACATAGCTGCCGACACGCGGGTCATAAAAGCCAACTTTGACCCCATTTGCATCATACTGATAGAAGGTCGCGTAGCCCGCCGCGAGCATTTCCTTGACCCACCCAGCAACCGGATAATTGTCTTTTTCCATGCGAGCAGCCGCTTCTTCAACCCCGATGGCATCCCAGATTTCAAATGGGCCCAGTTCATGCCCGAAACCCCATTTGTTGGCGTTGTCCACACTGACAATATCATCGGTAATTTCGCCCAATTTCGCGGCAGCATACGCCAAAAATCCCGCGTGCAAATGCCACAAATAATCGGCAGCACGGTCAGATTCATGGATGAGCGCTTTGATGCGTGCGCCAGTATCCTCAATTTTGCGGTGTTTACCCACGCTCTCAAAACGTACTTTTTCCGGCGCTTTGTATTCTAAATCTTGCAACCCAAGATGCCAGAATTCTTTCTCGCCGCCCGCCCCTTTAACCGTTTTGAAAAAGCCCTGACCGGTTTTGCTGCCCAAAAATTTATTCTGCATCAAGAAATCAAAGACTTTTTGTGTGCCTGCATGTTTTAGCACTTCCCGCCACGCATCATCGGGAATCGCATCGTAGAGATTCTGGGCAACATGATAGGCAATATCCACCCCCACCACGTCATTGAGACGGAAGGTGGCGCTTTTGGGATGCCCAATCAGGGGGCCGGTGATGGCATCGACTTCTTCTGCCGTGAATTGGTGGTCAATCGCGTAATTCATCGCCATCATGCCCACAATGCTCATAAAGCGGTTGCCAATGAAATTCGGGGTATCTTTGGCTAACACTGTCCCTTTACCGAGTACCCGCGACCCGTAATCCATAAAAAAGTCAATCAATGCCGGGTCAGTTTTGGCATGGGGGATAATTTCCAGCAGTTTCAGGTAACGGGGCGGATTAAAAAAATGAGTTCCCAGAAAGTGCCGCTGAAATTCTTCGCTGCGCCCTTCCGCAATCGCATTGATGCTCAAGCCAGACGTATTGGAGGTAATAATCGCCTGTGGACGGCGGATTTTTTCTAATTTTTCCATCAACTGCTGTTTAACATCCAGCCGTTCGACGATGACCTCCACAATCCAATCGCAATCGGCAAGCAGTTGCAAATCATCATCCAGATTGCCCGTCGTAAACAAATTCAAATCACTGTCTTCAAACAACTGAGCAGGTTTGGATTTTTTGAGACGGTCAATCCCCCCTTGGACAATGCTGTTGCGTTTTTTGTCGCCGGGTTGCGTCTCTGGGGCAGGAATATCTAGCAGCACCACTGGCACACCAATCCCAGCCAGCAGCGCCCCGATACCACTCCCCATCGTCCCCGACCCGATAATGCCAACTTTATTAATCTGATAACCCATTGTTAAAAATCTCTCCTAATTTGCTTTCAAGGCCTTGATAAACCATGTTGCCATCTGGTCAGCGATTTCCTGACCTGTCAGGGTTCCTTCGGGGCGATACCACACCCCAACCCAGTTTTGCGCCCCCAGAATCATCCGTACAAAAAGTTTGACATCCACCGGACAAAAAACGCCTTGTTCCACCCCTTCTTGCACGATTCTACGCAGATTTTTTTCAAACTTATCCCGGTGGGCAGTGTATGCCTCGCGGACTTCGGGAATATCGAGCATGGTGCGGATTTCAAAAACCAGCGCCGTCGCTATTGAAATATTTCCCGTTAGGCTGGTAATATGCAGCCCCACCACGCGGCGGAGCTTTTCTTCGGAGGACATCTCCGAGGCAATGACCTCCTCCACTTGAGTCGCTACACTTTCGATGCCTTCATTCAGAACGGCTAAGAGGATTTCCTGTTTGCCTTCGGGGAAGTGGTGGTAAAGACTGCCCGCCGTTAAACTGACTTCGGCGGCAATATCTTCCATTTTGGCGCGATGGTAGCCTTTCTCATGAAAGACAGCCGCCGCCGCCAGTAAAATCGCTTCGCGGGAGACAGTTTGTTCAGCAGGTTTGCGTGCCACGTTTTTTTACACTCAAGGTAGGTAATCAAATAGTGGTTTGATTATAAAAAATCCCACCCCGTTGTCAAATTTAACCTTTCCTTAAAACTTTGTACTGAAACAAAATTCTAACCAACACAATCGGTTTTCTGAGTTATACTGTGGCAGAATAAAAGTAACCAACCCCCATATATGGGGGTGAGCAACATAAGAAACCCCCATATATGGGGGATGTGTGCCAAAATTCACGAATTTGGCTGGCTTGGGAATCTGTACTAGGGACATCTGTTCCATTCGTATAGCTGTAGGAAATTGCAACCGACATGAAGTGTCCTCACTGTGGAACAGTAGGCGAGTCCTACGTAATAGATACCACCCCTGAAGTGGAGGGAGGCACCCGTCGGCGGCGGCACTGTAACGCATGTGACAAGCGCTTTAATACGGTTGAACGTCCCACCGTGGTAACGCCGTTGGTCGTCAAAAGCAACGGTGAACGGGAAGATTTTGACCGCGATAAGGTGGTACGTGGAATTCGCTTGGCCTGTGCCAAACGGCCTGTTTCGGCGGCGGAAATTAACCGTATGGTAGACCGCATCGAAAGCCAAGTTCGTGCCTTAGGACAAGATGAAATTCCGAGTCGTGTGGTAGGCGATATGGTGGTACAGGGGATTAAAGAACTCGACCCCATCGCGTATATCCGGTATGCAATTGTGTATTTGAGACTGGACAACCTCGAGAGTGTCCGGGCAGAAACTGATAAACTCCTACAGGAACAACAAGCACAGCGCATAGAGCGCGAAACACCCATCGAACGCTAACAGCGTTCATTGTTCGACAAGTTTATACTTTTTCGCTCCCTGATAGTTGAAGGTATCAAGGGGTGAATTTAATGTTCGTGATTCACAAATGAGCAAAGGAAGCACAATGGTCGCCAACAAAACAGAGGAAAAAAAGGAGTTCCGCAAAGTCCCCCTCCCCCCGGATTTACAGCGTGAAATCGGGCTGACAGACAATGCGCGAACTGTCTTACAAAAACGCTACATCCGCAAAAATGAGGATGGTTCACTTGCCGAAACAGAGGAAGAAATGTTCTGGCGGGTGGCCTATCATGTCGCCTTAGCCGATAAAGAACTGGGCAAATCCGATGAATCGGTCAACCATTGGGCTAGAAAATATTATGATTTATTAACAGAATTACGATTTTTCCCCAACAGCCCGACCTTCACCGGGGCGGGGACACCTTTGGGACAGCTTGCCGCGTGTTTCACGGCGGATATGCGAGTCACGACAGAGCAAGGCATGAAACGCATTGCCGATTTGCAAATTGGGGATCGGGTTCTCACGCATGAAGGCCGTTATCGTCCTGTGACCGAATTATTTCAACGGGCTTATAGTGGCGAACTACTGCGGATAAAAACCAAACAACTTGGCACAACCATGGAAGTCACGCCTGAACACCCTATTCTGACCCCGCAAGGTTGGGTCAAAGCAGGCCAGCTAAAAGTAGGGGACAAAGTTGTAGTTGCCCAAGAAGTGCTTGTAATGGCCTACGCAGGTGTTGCTGAATTGGAAGCCACCCACGATTATTCTGAAATTCATGAAATTACAGCTGAACATTTCAATGGTACCGTTTATAACTGTGAAGTAGATGAAGACCACACCTATGTTACAGAGGGTGTGGTTGTTCATAACTGTTTTGTGCTACCTATCGAAGATGATATGGGACGCAGCCCGGATGGAATTTTCCAGACCCTGCGGAATGCGGCCTTGATTCAACAAACAGGCGGTGGGAATGGCTTTTCCTTTAGCCGTTTGCGCCCGCGTGGGTCAGTGGTTAAATCTTCTAATGGGGCAGCGACGGGGCCACTCGGCTTCTTGCGTGTCTACGACCAAGCCTTTGGGGAAATCGCGCAGGGCGGATGCTTAACACCCGATACCCTCATTTTCACCAGTAAAGGCTTGCTGCGTCTTGATGAAATGATTCAACATGAGGCGCGGGGATGGATGCCACATGAGTATCAGATACCTACAGATGAAGGCATTTACCCCTCCTATCAAGGCTATAACAATGGTGTGGCACCTGTTCTCAAAATCAAAACCGATACAGGTATTGAACTGACAGGTACGCCGAATCATAAATTGCAAGTGATGACCGAACATGGGGCTGTCTGGAAACATTTTGAGGACTTGCAACCCGGCGATGCCCTCATGGTCAAATTAGGCCAGCACATGGGTGAAATTCAAACGCTTGCTGCGCCCTCTAAACGACACGGCAATCAAGTTATGCCTAATTTTCCCACTGTTTTAGAAGAAGAACTTGCGTTTTTCATTGGTTACTTGATGGGAGATGGCTTTATCGCTTCTGGTGAAGACGATAAACGAGTAGGGGTGGCAGTAGCGCATACTAGCTATTTGATGGATGAAATGCCTAATTTGATTCATCATTTATTCGGCGAAAATTTACATATTCATATTCAGCAAAAACAAGCTGATGCTTCCGTAACTTTGACTGTAGATAACCGCGCTTTGAAGAACTTCCTTTTGATGAATGGGTTTGAAAAACCCTATAGCGCTTTTGTTCGTGTGCCTCGCCTCATTCGCCAAAGCCCACCACATATTGTTGCTGCTTTTTTGCGTGGCTTGTTTGAAGCTGATGGCTCTGTTTCGCATGGCTATCCACAACTGGTCAGTAGTTCCGAAAACTTAATTCGAGAAGTCGCTACGCTTCTAATCGGGTTAGGTTGCCCTGTTCGTATTAGCCAAGTTGCTCACAGTGACAGCCGCTACGGTAATTCCCAAATGTGGAGTTTACGGGTTCATTCATTTGAGGGACTTAAGATATGGCAGAAATTGGTTGGGAGTCACGAAAAATCACGTTTCATGGCTTGTGTAAATTTCGTTCCTGACCTTTCGCGTGAAGTTAGCTATGTGCTTCCATTTGCTAATTACTGGATTCATCCTGTTTTAGAAGCGACAACCCTTCCTCAAATTGATAAACGTGGACGTGGAAAAAATTTACGCTCAAGCCAACCATCCCTCCGCCGTCGTTTATTACGCTATGCAAGAGGCGAGAGACAACTTACCCTCTCAGGCTATCAAATTTTGAAAGAAGAGTTTATCGAGTTTGCAGAAAATGCTCGATCTATAGATGATGTCTGGTTCATCTATGTTGAATCGGTAGAAAATGCAGGTGAAGCGCTCACGCTGGATTTTGAAGTGGCTGATGTCCACAAATATCTTGCCAATGGGATCGTCAGTTCAAACTCTCGTCGTGGGGCAAATATGGCGGTTTTGCGGGTGGATCATCCCGATATACGGGATTTTATCAAATGCAAATCGGTGGAAGGCGCGATTGAAAATTTCAATATCAGCGTCGGGATTACCGATATCTTTATGCGGGCAGTGGAAGATGACACCACCTATGATTTAATCAACCCGCAAGATGGCACAGTCTGGGAAACCGTTCGCGCCCGCGAAATTTTTGATATGATTGTCGAATATGCCCATCATAACGGCGAACCGGGCGTGCTGTTCTTGGATACCGCCAACCGCGAAAATCCTGTCCCTCATTTGTATGAGCTGGAAAGTACCAATCCGTGTGTCACAGGCGATACGCTCATTTTTACTTCCAAAGGCTTGCGCCGCGCTCAGGAATTGTTTGATGACGAAACCGAATTTGAAGTGGTTCTTGATGGGCGATTTGGCGTAGAACGCACCACCGTTCCTTCGACTCGTGTTTTCAAAACAGGCACAAAGACAGTTTACCGTTTGCAAACCAAAGAAGGTTACGCAATTCGTGCCACCGCCGACCACCGCATCATGACAGACCAAGGTTGGGTGGCGTTGAAAGATTTACAAGTGGGAGTCTCCGTTCATATTTTAAATCGCAAAGGTGGTTTTGGAGTCGAAGGTTCACTTGAGGAAGGTCGTGTTTTAGCAGGACAAATGACCGCCAAGACTCTGGCCTATGGTCAAACAGCCATCTTAGAGCGTGAAGCAGTTGCAGATGAGATTTTGCAAGGCAACGAAGCCATGCAACGTGGTTTCTTACAGACTATTTTCACAGAAAACAGCCTTTTCGGGCAAAATATCACGCTCAAAACCCATGATATGAGTGTTTTGGAAGCCGTCCAAATTCTCCTGCTCAATTTTGGAATTGTTAGTACACAAACACACTCAGGTTTGGCTATCAGCGAGTCCAATTTGGCAGTTTTTGCTCATGAAATCGGCTTTTTATCGGCTGACCTACAGGCAAGTTTGGAAAGCTACATTTGGCAAACTGCTTTAGCACCAGAAAATTTCACTGCGACCATTGAATCTATTTCGGTGGATGGTGTTGAGGATGTTTTTGACCTGACTGAACCCATCTCGCATAGCTTTGTAGGCAATGGAGTTGTTTTACATAATTGCGGAGAGCAATTTTTAGGCGATTATGAAAACTGCTGTCTTGGCAGTGTTAATCTCGCTCAGCATTACACCCCCGATGGCAAAGTGGATTGGGAAAAATTACAGGATTCCGTCGAAACGTCTACCCGCTTCCTTGACCATGTAGTAACAGCCAATGCGTATGTACCTTCTGTGCCGCAGTTGAAAGAGGCCGCAGACCGTGTACGCCGTATCGGGTTGGGCATCATGGGGTTGGGCGATTTGATGTATGCTGTGGGTGTGCGCTACGGTTCCAAAGAAGGGCAGGAATTTGCCAGCCAGATTATGGAATTTGTCCGTTACCACACAATGAAAACCAGCATCGACCTCGCCAGAGAATACCACCCCTTCCCCGCCATTGAAGGCAGTCGTTATGACCAGAATGAGTTACAATGGACGATTCCAACACCGCTTGTTCCGCACGTCACGAATTGGGGGCGGCCTAAACTGGATTGGAAGAAAATCCAGCGCGATTTGAAAAAATATGGCATTCGCAACGGCGCACAGCTAACTGTCGCACCTACAGGTTGTCTTATTCCCGGATCGTTGGTTGTTACAGATAGAGGATTGCTCCCTATCGAAAGTTTAGGCAACATACGTGGGCAGCAGTGGCAGGACATTCAATTAAATGTAGCTTCCGAGGGCGGTATTAAACCGGCAACCCAGTTCTATATCAATGGTCGTGACCATACCATTAAAGTCACCACTCAACGCGGTTATAAGTTACAAGGCACAGACAAGCATCGTATTCGCGTATGGGAAGATGGCATTTGGGTTTGGCGACGGATGGATGAACTTAAACCGGGCATGAAAGTTCCATTGCAAGCGAATGGTTTGATTGGCGAACCTCAACCAGTTTTGCTCAATACCACCATAACAACTGACTTCCACGCCAGCCAAGTAACGCTACCAAAGCAAATGTCGCCTGATTTAGCCTATTTAGTAGGCTTTTTCATGGGCGATGGTAGCCTCAAAGTTCGTTCGCTTCGATTCGCTGTTTCCGATAATGCTACAATTAACCGCCTTACCAATTTATTGGAAAGCCTATTCGCAGCAAAAGTGAAGGTTAGCACCGACAACCGGAGTACAAAACTGGTGAGCGTGGATGTTCATTCGCTGAATTTGGTGGAATTCTGGCGCAATAACGGCTTTGCGAAAGCCAAACCAACGGAAGAACATACAGGTAAAGGTTATCACCCTCATATTCCAATGGCAGTTTTGCAAACGAACGACGCTGAAATTTACCGTGCCTTCCTCGCAGGTTTGTTTGATGCCGATGGCACAGTGAGTCAAGCCCATCATCTAACATGGACAACCACCAATGAGCAGTTCCATGACCAAGTAAAAACCATGCTGCTAACACTCGGCATTTTGACAACTTCCGACTTGCAAACCACTGGCTTAGGACAATCTATAGCCTATCGTTTGAGAACAGCTAGTGCCGATATGTCAATAAAAATTGCACAACAATTGACTTACTTGTGCCGTGCGATGCCGTCTATACCTGTTTCACGTCGTAAAACATTGGGCGATACCATCCCATTGACAATGAATGAGTTTCATAAACTACAGTCTGTTGCTGAATTAGGTTTAGAAAGACAGCGCGTGCAAAGCTGGCGGGGAAATGGACTTCGCGTATCCCGTGAAAGTTTGAGCAATTTTGTCAAAGCCCATCATGACGAATTGTACACAGATGGATTGCATAATTTCATTGAGTGCATTGACCAACCAATTTTCTATGATGAAATTGCATTCGTAGAAGATGGTGGTTGGCAAGATACCTATGATATCTCTGTACCCGATACCCATGCGTATTTAGCCAATGGCTTCATCAGCCACAATACTATTTCTACCGTCAGTGGTTGCGAAGGCTACGGTTGCGAACCTGTTTTTGCATTGGCCTATATTCGTTACATGGTCAACAACGCGGGCAACAGTGATGACCGGATTCCCTTACAATATACCAGCCCCTTGTTCCAGAAAGCGCTCAACGAAGCCAATCTTAGCGAAGCACAAATCAAATCCATTGTTGAAAAGGTCAACAATACTGGCACCTGCCAGAATATCCCCGAACTACCGGAAAATATTCGCAATACCTTTGTGGTTGCCAGCGACATTAGCGTCGAAGAACATATCTGGATGCAGGCGGTCATGCAGGCTTATGTAGACAATGCCATTAGCAAAACGATTAACGCCCCTGCCACCGCCACAGAGGAAGATGTTGCTAAAGCCTATATGTTGGGCTGGAAACTCGGTTGCAAGGGCTTGACCGTTTATGTGACGGGTAGCCGCGATAAAGTCGTGCTGGAAACCAAAGAAACGCTCGAAAAGAAAAAACAGCAGGAACAGGCGGTTGAAATTCCTGCCGATGCCTCCCCCCTGCAAATCCGCATGTTCAACGAGGATAAAAAACCGCGCCCGCGCCGCTTGGTGGGGAAAACTTTCCGCACCGAAACCCCCGCCGGAACGACCTACATCACCATTAACGAAAATGGTGAAGGGCCGGGACAACCCTTTGAGGTCTTTATTCATACCGCAAAAGCGGGTTCGGAAGTCACCGCCGTTGCAGAAGCGATGGGGCGCATTTTATCCTACCTGCTGCGCTTGGCTTCTCCGGTCAGCCCGCACAAACGCCTCCAAGAAGTCATGCGTCAGTTGAAAGGCATTGGCGGCGACAGCCCGCTTGGATTCGGCCCGAATCGCGTGCGGAGTTTGCCCGATGGCCTCTCTCAAATTTTTGAAGAATACCTGAACGAAACGGCAGAAGCGGCTAAACAATCTGAGTCCGAGCCTTCGCCCTACAAAACATCGCAGCAGCCCATGTTGATTAAAGAGACTTCGACGCTCAAGGTCAACGGCAGCAAAAAAACCCCGCTAGGCGACCTTTGCCCCGAATGTGGCGCAGCAACCCTTGTGTATGAGGAAGGCTGCCAGAAATGCTACTCCTGCGGTTTTAGCAAGTGCTAAAATCTCAAAAAGAAAATGCCCCAGTGATGGGGCATTTTTTACAATCCCAGTTTCTGCGCGACATCTTCAAAATCGGGCGATTCGGCGTAAATAGTCTGCCATTCCTTCTTGGCGGAGGCCGCATTTCCCGCCGTTTCATGGCACATCCCCAACTCATACCGCAGCGCCAGCAGCAATTCTTTGGGACGGTCTTTCTTTTTCCGCAGCGTGGCGGTAAGGACATCCTTTGCCACGTCCCCCATCCCTAAATGACGCAATGCCATCGCCCGATACAGCAGCAGCGCCGCATGAACCGCCGTTTCATTTTCGACATGTTCCGCCAATTTCATGATTTTTTGTGCCGATTCCGATTCGCCAATTGTTGGCAGCAGCAGTTCCGCCAGCGAAACCCGCACCACCACATCTTCAGGGTTTTCGGTGTACAGCCCTTGCAGCATGTCTATCGCTTCGGCCTCACGCCCCATCGCCTGATAAATTTCTGCCAGTACCAGCATGACCCCCTGCGGATTCGGGGCGATATGTGCGTCAATGGCTTCGGTAATCGGTAGCAATACTTCCGCCGCTAGGTCATATTTTTCAATCAATTTGCCCAAGTCCGCCTGATTTTGATGAGCATGGGTCATGAATTGGAGCGCATCCTCCCACTGCTGCTGGTGCAGCGCCACCACCCCGGCGAAAAATGCCCCATCCGCCAAGTGGGTAGCTTTTTTGAGCTTTTCTAGCGCGTCCGCCTTACCATCGGACATCGCCTGCACACCTTCAATAAACGCTTTTTCCTCCTCAGAAAGAGTCATCCGTTCTAGCGCGTTCAAATCCAGCGATTTATCTTTATCCAGCAGTTGTTCTAATTTTTTGCCGGAGGCTTGTGTGGTGTAGTACAGCCCGGTGCCGGGGATTCCCAACGTTAGCCGCGCTCCCCGTCCGCCCACATTGACACTCGCCCCGCGTCCACCAATCGAAAGCGACGGGCCAGATTTGCTCAAGTTAATTCGTACACCCGGCAAAATTTTGATACTTTTACGAAAGCGAAATCCCATGTGCAGTTGTCCTTGCGACTTCCATCATTTTGGAAAAGTATAATCGGAGGGAAGGATTCTGACAGCCAACTTTGGACGGATTTTTTTGTTCAATCCCCATCCCTATTATAATAACAAGACATGAAAAAATGGTGGCATCCCTTTTGGCTGGCAGGCATCACGCTTTTTACTGCTATTGCTGTCTATTTGATTTTCGCGCTCCCTGACCCACCCCGCCAATCCAATGTCAAAGTTGATTTACTCGCCACCGCCCAGATTATTCATCCCAACCAACCGTTTGCAGCTCTCAACCCTACCCAAGTGGCGTATCTGCTGCAAAACGACCCACTCACCAATCAGCAAAATCTCCTAGAAGGGCCATCGGACATCCCACAGAGTATTGTCTACGTCGAAGGGATCAAAGGCTTACCCACCAAACGCCCCACCGCCACCACCATCGGCTATACCCCCCCACCCGCCACCAATACCCCGATTCCGACGGCTACCCCCCTGCCAACTAATACATTTATTCCACTACCGACCAATCCTCCGGTGGTCGAAATTCAGCAAGCGCAGCCCATTGCCCCGCCGATTCCTACCGATATTCCTCCACCAACCGATCTTCCTCTTCCCACTGAAATCCCACCCGAACCCATCGTTGTTCCAATTGAAGAAGGCTGTGCGCCGTCGGGTTTTCCAGTGGATGGCGCACAACTCACCCAATACTACAGTCGCTGGCACGCTGCCGTCGATTTGGCACTTTCTGCCGGAACACCCGTCCTCACAACCCACAGTGGCACGGTCATTGCGGCAGGGTGGGACAACACAGGGTATGGCAATATCATTAAAATTCAAAGTGGGCGGTTTATCACGGCCTATGCCCATTTGAGCGGCTTTAATGTTGCCGCTGGCGATCAAGTCGGACGTGGCGCAGTGATTGGTTTTGTGGGCAGCACGGGCAATTCCTCTGGCCCGCATGTCCACTACGAAATTTATCTGGATGGAATTCCAGTTGACCCGATGAGTTTTGGCGACAGGGGATTCAGCAGTTGTTAAGCATATTCCGTTTCAGCTTTTACGACCTTGAGATTGCCTTTTTCATCCGCCTGCAAATATCCGGCAGGAATCAAGGTATCATGGGCAGAAATCAGCAGGGCATGGGTTTCCAGCGCCCATTTTTGCCAGATGCGCTTGGTTTCCAGTGTGACCAACGGCTCAACATCATACGCCGTCATCCATGCGATACGCTCAAAATTCACCATATACGAAGCCAAATCGCACAAAAATAACCCCGACTCGCCATGAGACTCAAATAACACGCTCATATGCCCCGGCGTATGACCCGGCGTAACCACCCCGCGAATCCCCGAAAAAATATCTGCATCGCCCTCTAAAAGCGTCATCTGACCGGTTTGATAGAGGGGGTCATAATTGATAGGGACATACGTTGCACGGGTGCGTTCATTCGGATTCATCGCGTCTTGATATTCACGGCGCTGCACAAAATACTGAGCATTGGGGAAGGTGGGCAGCACGTCCATCGTTTCGGAAAAATAGGTATTGCCAGAACAATGGTCAGCGTGTAAATGGGTGTCAATCACGATGTCAATATCGGCTGCGGTTAAACCCAACCGCCCCAAACCATCCAACAACATGCCGTGTGGACGGGTCAATTGCCAGAAATCCATCATTTTTTTATCGAGTTTGTTACCCAACCCCGTATCCACAATGATATTTTTACCTGCGTGTTTGACCAGCAAACAGGTCAAACTCATTGGCACAAGGTTATCATCGGTTGGTTTTAAATATCTGCTCCAGAGTTTGCGCGGCACCAGTCCAAACGGGCCGCCACCATCCACCATCACCTGACCATCGTGAATCAGATGAATTTCAATCTTGCCAATCTGAAACAAAAGCTGCTCCTAGTGTGAAATACCGCGATATTGGCTCGTTCCCAATTCGCGCTTAAGGCTTTGAACAAGTTGTTCGCGTTCAGGCAGGGGCAAAAAGGACACCTGCGCCGCCCGCAAAATAATTTCATGAATATCATGCTGACTCATGCCCAAACCCTGAATCGCTAGCGCATATTCATCGGTCAGTGTCACCCCGTGAATCGCGGGATCATCGGTGTTAATGGTGATAGGAATATTCAGGTAATGCAAATCCAGCACCGGATGATGCCCCACAAAGCCGACCACGCCCGTTTGTAAATTGCTGGTGGGACACACTTCAAACGCAATTTGCCGTTCGCGTGCCAGCTTAATGACTTCAGAGTCCTCGACTGCCCGCACGCCATGCCCGATACGATCTGTTCGCATATTTTCAATGGCATCACGCACATTGTCCGACCCCTCCCATTCACTGGCATGAATGGTCACCCCCAAACCAGCCCGTTTGGCCTCGCGGAAAAAGTTGCTGAAAGGCCGCGCAGGGAAACCCGGTTCTTTACCCGCCAAGTCCAGCGCCACCACCCCACGCCCCATATTTTCCAGCGCCACTTCCAGCGTTTTTTCCCCAATTTCAAGGTTCTCATGTCGATTCATCGAAACAATCAGATTCACACGGATATTGTTGGCTTTTTCCGCCTCGCGGGTGGTATGGCACACCCAATCGACCACTTCATGAAGCGGAAAACCTTTGGCTTTCGCCAGTGCATTGGGGGTAAACCGCAGTTCCATATAGCGAATCTGGTCGGCGGCGGCATCTTCAATACATTCCCGCACCACCCGCATAATGACTTCCGGCGCACAAAAAAACCGCCGCAGCACCTCAAATTTGCTCAAAAAAGTCTGGGAGTCTTGGGCATCTTGCGCGGTCATCTGCACAAAGGGACGCAGTTCTTCCGGTTCATAAGCGGGCAGGGTTAAATCGTACTGCTTGCCAACTTCGACCAGCGTTTCCAAGCGAATCGAGCCTTCCAGATGACGATGCAGTTCAATTTTGGGAAGCGCGTGCAGAGTACGCCATAATTCACTGCTGCGGTCTATCACATCGGTTACTTGAAAGGCCACGGGAGTCCATCCTGAATAAGATGGCACTATTATAACGAAAAAGGGTGGTTGTCACGCAAGCCTTCCAACCACCCTCTAACCAAGCCATTACTGTTTAAGTGCGTCTTTTTCCTGCTGGTCAGCGCGCAAATGGCAATTTTTATACTTTTTGCCACTCCCACACCAGCACGGATCATTCCGTCCTAATTTATCTTTGGAGGTAGAACGAACGGGTTGCGGTTTTTCGGGAGCGCTGCTGCCATTCCCACTGGCGGGATGCACCGCCCGGATATTTTGTACCTGCTGTTCCTGTTGTTTGGCGATTTGCAAACGGAAAATCCAGCGCACCACTTCGGACTGAATTTCTTCTTGCAGCGCTTGGTACATCTGGAAACCCTCAATTTGGTATTCCACCAACGGATTTCGCCCACGTAAGCCTTGCAGCCCAATTCCTTCGCGCAGCACCGACAAATCTGTCAGGTGACGCACCCACAAACGGTCTATGATTTGCAAAGTAATGTCGCGTTCAATCAAATCCATGGTGTCCGAACCGCCGACTTCTTGCATTTTGGTTTCGTAAACTTGCAGCGCTCCCTTCAAGAGTTCTGCTTCAATTTCCTCTGCCGAATGGTGGTGCCAGTGGTCAGGCGTGATGCTCGTTGGAACAGGGTAAATATTCAATGCAGCACGGTAGAGTTCTTCCAGATTCCACTGGTCAGGGTTGCCTTCCAAATGCGAATCGCACAATGCGCCAATTTCTTCTGCGATGAGGCGATGAATTTTCTCGCGCATTACACCGGGTTTGGCATCCAGAATTTCGCGGCGCTGGTCGTAAATCGCTTCCCGTTGTTTGTTGACCACATCATCGTATTCCAGCACCCGTTTACGAATATCAAAGTTGTGGCCTTCAACACGAATCTGGGCTTGTTCGATGGATTTGCTAATCATACGGTTCTGGATGGCTTCTTCTTCGGGCATATTCGCCCAATCCATGAAGCCTTTGACCCGATCCCCACCAAAGCGTTTCATCAAGTCATCTTCAAGACTCAGGTAAAAACGGCTTTCCCCCGGATCGCCTTGCCGACCCGAACGCCCGCGCAACTGGTTATCAATGCGCCTTGCTTCATGCCGTTCTGTTCCCAGCACATACAAACCGCCCGCCGCAATAACTTTTTCACGGTCAGTTGCACAGGTATGCTCGGCTTCCTTGAGTGCTTTTTCCCACAGATCATCTTCTACCTGAGCAAGGTCATGTCCCTGCCGCCGCAGATTTTCCCGTGCTAATCCCTCAGGATTCCCACCCAGCAAAATATCTACCCCGCGTCCCGCCATATTGGTTGCGATGGTCACTGCGCCGAGCCGACCTGCTTGGGCGATAATATTGGCTTCGCGGAAGTGTTGTTTGGCGTTTAAAACCTCATGCGGCACCCCCGAACGGGTTAGCAATTTAGAGAGTCGTTCGGAAGTTTCAATCGCTACCGTCCCCACCAGCACCGGTTGCCCGGCGGCTTGCCGTTCTCGAATATCCTCAACCACTGCATCAAACTTGGCTTTCTCGTTCATGTAGATGAGGTCTTCGTAATCAATACGCTGGGTCGGTCTGTGGGTCGGAATGATCGTGACTTCGAGGTTATAAATTTTCTCAAATTCAGTGGATTCGGTGGCGGCAGTCCCGGTCATCCCGGCCAATTTATCATATTTACGGAAATAATTCTGGAAGGTAATCGTCGCCAGCGTCACATTTTCGCGCCGAACTTCAACCCCTTCTTTGGCCTCAATAGCTTGATGCAGCCCTTCCGAAAAACGCCGTCCGTGCATCAAACGTCCGGTGAACTCATCCACGATGATGACCTGACCATCCATCACCACATAATCTTTATCGAGTTCATAGGCCACATTCGCCCGCAGCGCATTATCCAAGTAAGGAATCATGTCCGCGTTATCAGGATGATACAAACTTTCGGCGTTTAAACGCCCATCCCGCCGCGCTCCGCTTTCAATCCGTTCAATTCCTTTTTCAGTTAAATAAACGGTTTTATCCTTAATTTCGTATACGTAGTCCCCGTCGGGCGCTTCAAGTTCAATGCTTTCATCGGAAGATGGCTTCAGAGGACGTACCAATTTAGAAAAATAGCTGTATAAATCAGAAGGTTTCTGGGCTGTGCCAGAGATAATTAGCGGGGTACGGGCTTCATCAATCAGGATGTTGTCTACTTCGTCAATGATAGCGAAGGCATGTCCGCGCTGCGCCATACGGGCTTTTTCGCGTACCATGTTATCCCGCAGATAATCAAACCCGAATTCATTATTTGTGCCATAGGTAATATCGGCATCATAGGCTTCTTTGCGGCTGACCGGGCGCAAATTTTCGTAACGCTCATCTTCCGAATGATATTCCGGGTCATAGACAAAAGAACTCATGCTGGGGTCGTTACCCTGACTTTGAATTACCCCCGTGGTCATGCCCAAAAAGTGATAAATCGGCCCCATCAACTGCACCCCGACCTTGGACAGATAATCATTCGGGGTCACAAGGTGTGCGCCCTTGCCGCTTAACGCATTTAGATAGAGGGGCAGCGTCGCAACCAGCGTTTTGCCTTCCCCCGTTCGCATTTCGGCGATTTGCCCACTGTGCAGCACCATCCCACCAATCATCTGCACATCAAAATGGCGCAGGCCAGTTGTGCGGCGGCTGGCTTCTCGCACCAGCGCATAGGCTTCTACCAGCAAATCATCCAATGTTTCACCCTTGGCTAAACGCTGGCGAAATTCAGCCGTTTTAGCCCGCAGTTGACCATCCGCCAACGCCTGCATTTGCGGCTCAAGCGCGTTGATTTTCTCGACGCTGGCTTGATACTGTCGGATGGAGCGCTCGTTGGGGTCTCCAAAAATTTTCTTGGCAACTTTACCGATCATACAATGTCATTCCTCACACACCACTAGGATTATAACACAGGCTAGGTACGCATCTTTCAAAGGCTAAAAAGTTTCATCCGCGTAATATTTTCCTTCTAAGTCTGTTTCTGTGACAGAATTCATAATATTTTGACACATGGCAGACGGGACTCAAGCTATAATGCTGGTACAAAAGTTACGATAGTAAAAGTAAAAAATATCATAGAAATCCACCTGAGTGATGAGAGTGTCCTATGCTGCCAGACTTAGCCGAATCCGCCTATAGTGGGCAAATCTCTAACCAACAATTTGCCGATGAAATTCGTACCGAACGGATGAACCTCATTTGGAAGGCCACGGTTGCCATTGTGATTGGCCTGCTGTGGTGTTTGTTTTTGTTCCGTGTCGGGAGTGTTCAAACGATTGTGATTCCCGGTGTTCTGGTGATTGCAGGCAGTTTCTTATGCCGCTATCTGCTCAGCAAAAAACTTCTCAATCAAGCAAGTTGGGCCTATGCCGTGAGCTTACTCGCTGCTATCGGGTTTATGCTCACTGACCAAGACCCGACTATCCGCGATTTTGTTCCCTTTTTAACCCTTGTGCCGGTGTATGTGGTGGGTTCTATGCTGCCCGCCCGCGCTATGATGCCGATGGTTAGCCTCACAACTGCCGTCTTGCTGATTGGCCCGTGGGTAGGCGATGGCGAGATCAGCGCCCCTAAAGATGGCACGCTCCTCGCCCTCTTTTTGGTCATCGTAAATGCCCTCCTCAGCGCCCAAGCCAGTGGTGAACTCTATGGCATTGCGGAATGGGCATTAGAAAGCTACCGCCGCGAACGGGACGGAGCAATTCGTCTGTTTGAAAATCGCAAGCAACTCGAAAGAAGTTTGCTCCGCCAGCGTGCCTTGACCGAAGAACTCAGCAAAACCAACGAAGAATTGGTCGAAGCCCGCCGTGCAGCCGAAGAAGCGAAACATTTTCGCGGTCAATTTCTGGCAAACATGAGCCATGAACTCCGTACCCCGCTGAATGCCGTCATTGGCTTTAGCGAAACCATGCTCAACTTCCCGCCGATGTACAATATGGTTGAACTCCCCAACGAATATCGCGGCGACTTAACCCAGATTCATAACAGCGGCAAGCACCTGCTCAACATTATTAATGACATCCTCGACCTCAGCAAAATTGATGTGGGACGCTTGGATATTGATTTGCAAAAAGTCGAACTCGACCCGATTTTCAAAGGAGTCATGTCTACGGCGGTGGGCTTGGTGGGGGGTAAACCCGTCAAGTTGATCCGCGACTGCCCCGATGTCCTGCCAGAAGTGATGGGCGACCCGGTACGTATCCGTCAGGTCTTGTTAAACTTATATAGCAACGCTGCCAAATTCACCGACAAAGGCAACATTACATTGGGCTTAACCTCTACCGAAGATGAGGTTACAATTAGCATTAAAGATACGGGGTCAGGCATTTCGCCGCATAACTTTGAACTCATCTTTGAGGAATTTCGACAGGGCGCAGAAGGTCGTCGTCAGGCGAGAGCTGGTTCCGGGTTGGGCTTGGCAATTTCCCGCCAACTGCTCAAATTGATGAACGGGCGAATCTGGGTGGAAAGTACCGTCAATGAAGGCAGCACTTTCTATTTCACCCTTCCGCGTCACCGTGAAGAAACTGTCGAAGCTGTTGTTGCCAATCCCGAAATTCAAGTTGCATAGGTAAACACCGATGAAAATATTATATGTCGAAGATAATGCGGTCAATTTATCGCTCATTCAGCGTATCGCCAAAATGAACAATCATGATTTGGTTTCTTTTGAAGAAGCCGAACAAGCGCTGGCATGGCTGGAAAAACCCGAAAATAATGTGGATTTGATTTTGCTGGATATTCAATTGGCGGGGGAAATGGACGGCATCGGCTTTGCCAAAACCCTGCGAGGGCGGGGTGAAACGCATCCCATCATCGCCATTACCGCCTACGCCATGATGGGGGACAAAGAACGCATCCTTTCGGCGGGCTGCAATGAATATCTGCCCAAACCCCTGCCGATTGCGGAATTTTTAACCCTCTTGGCAAAATATGACCCGGCGTTACAGGCCGCTAAACCGGAAACAACTCCGGCGACCATTCCGCCCCAACCAGAAGCCAAACCCGATGCCGTAACCATCGCCATTGAAACAGCAAAAGATAGCAGCAGCACCCAACCCAAACCTCCGGCGGAACTTAAAGCCTATCTGGAAAACTACCCCAAAACAGAACCCCGTCCTGCGGTTGAGGTGAATCCAGCGACAGAACCCAAACCCGCCGAAATGAAAATAGACAATGGGGCAAAACCAGAACTCCCACCCCAACCCGTTGTTTCCGAATCACCGGTTGCGCCCGCCCCTGTTGCCCAAGCCGAGAGCAAAATTGAGGATACTAAACTGTGACTTCGGCGGAGTCGGGAACATCGGGGGCAAGTGTTCCCCAAGCGAGTGAAAAGGCGGCTGACGAAAAGCCGCCGCTTGCCATCATTGTAGACGACGAACCCGCCAACCGTGATTTTTTGGAACGGCTCATTCAGCAAGCCAAATACACCACCCGAGGGGCGGCTTCGGGCAAAGAAACCCGTGAAATTGCTGATGGTTTAAACGCTGCCCCCGCCTTGATGCTCATTGATAGCGAACTCCCCGATGTCAAAGGGGTGGATTTAATTCATGAATTCCGCGAACGATATCCACAGGTCAAGTTAGTCATGGCAACCATGCTGGATGACCGTGAAATCATTCGCAAAGCCTTTGCCAACGGCTGCGATGTTTTTTTAGTCAAGCCACACGGGTTTATGGAATTGTTCAAGCGCCTGCAACGTCTCGCCACTGACCCTACCTGCTTAAGCGGTCTGATCATTGATATTTACGGCGCACGCGAATTTAAGGGGTAAGTTCCAGCGTTTCTAATAGCGCGTCGAAGGTTACGGTAAAAGCAGGCCAGTAACCGGGGCTGGCAAACCCTTCCACAAATACTTTTTGCCCCTCCGCCGATTCCAGCAGCGCGATTGTACCTAAATTGCTGTTCGGCAAGCTGTGACCGGTGAGAGTCTCATTTTCAATTGGCTTGCCCGTTGAAAAATCGGGCTGATCATATTTTTCCAGAATGGTAGCCAAGTCCGCCGCTTCAATTTTACGCATGACTACCGTAAAACCGCCAAGGGTTTCTGCATCCACTGCCGTTAAAATGATTTCATCGGCAACGACCAATGGGCTATAACCTTCGGGAATGCCGAGTGTAAATCCTTCAACCGTTTGAGTCGAAAGCGGCAGGGAGTCTTGCACAAAATCCACTAATTCGGAGGCTGCCCCACTGCATCCCCCGTTGGCGGTACACCCTTCCGACTCCTCCCCCGATGCCCCACCGATAAACGGCCCGGCATATCCCGCCGTTACAGGGGTCGGTTCAGCAGTTTCCGCCGTTTTTCGCTCATTTTTTTCTTCCTGTTGGCAGGCTACCAGCAATAGAACCATCAGCAACATAAGAATTTTACGCATATAACATCTGCAAAGCTCCTGTTTGAACCTCAAATTGAAATTGGTGTCCGGTCTGATATTCCCCGTCCAAATCCAGCGGCAGCAGCTCCCCTGCCGATTCAACCTCAACCCGTTGAGCGCGGGTATACATCACTTCGGGCAAGACTAAGTGTTTGCCGGAATACACCGTGTTAAAGGCGCGTAATAGGCGCAACCGCGATGCCTCTTTGACCATCACCACCTCAAACAACCCATCATCCACCACCGCATGAGGCGCAATCGCCATCCCTTTGCCAAAATATCGCCCATTCGCCACCACCACCAGCCACGCCCGCCCCTCGTACCATGCCTGCCCATCAATTTTGATGGACAGACTCGGAGGAGAATAGCGCGTAATCGAACGGAGTGAGGCCAATTTATATGTCCATGCTCGTCGATTGGTAATGGTGCTAATCCGCCTGTCCACCTCGCCACTAATCCCAATACTGGCAATATTCAAAAAATGACAGTCTGTTTGGTCGTATCGTACCGCTCCTAAATCTAAGGGACGGGGCTGTACCGACGACAGCCAGCGCACTGCGTCCTCCAATTTAGCGGGGATTTTCAAAAAACGGGCAAAATCCTGACCGGTTCCGGCGGGTAGCTGACCAAATAACATAGGGGGGTCATGGGGTGTTTTTGCCATCAAATCTACCAAAGCATTCACAATCGTATGGACGGTGCCATCGCCACCCACGGCAATCACCCGTCGTACCCCCGCCGCCCGTGCCTTATCCAGATGTTGGGTAACATCCTGCGGTCTTTCAGTAATGGCAACCACCAGATTTCCCCAAACTTCATAGGCCAACGGCTCAACTTTGGCCCAGAGATGTTCCGCCCGCCCACTCCCCGCACGCGGATTTAAGATGACCAGCGTAGCTTCCGCCATAATAGTTTCCTAAAAATCTATAAATTTTCTCCTACTACTATAACGCTGGTTCGCAACGAATGATATGATAGAGAAGATGCTACCGAAAAAAATGATGAGCAAAAGCATTCTGATGATCTGTGGTTTGGTACTGCTGGCTGCCTGTGGAAAAGAAAAGGCTGTTCCCGCTCTCCAACCCACCCTGCCCACCGCTACCCAACGCATTGCTGCTATACCTGCGTCCACCAGTTTTTTTATCCAGCAGACCCTCCAAGCACAGCCAACCTTAGAGGGAACAGAGGTTGCCAATTTGTTGGATCCCGGCCCCTACTTCACCCCGCAGCGGCCTGCCCCAACAGATTCGCCAGTGGAATTTGCCCCGCCAGAAAAAGTTGGCGTGTTTAACCGAACCCAGGTACGCGGAGGCTGCGCTCACAAGGGTGGGCAATCCAGTGAATATAGGAGCCAGGATAACGCGATTATTTATCTGACCTGCCAGTATGCAAAAACAGCCGATGATGCTAAAAATTACGTCGAAGTATTGCCGCAGGTTTTTCAGACCGAACCCATTCAGATGAAAATTCAGCCGGACAAAAGTTTTGTCCTTCTTCGCACCGGCGAAGATTTTCTCTATGGATGGACACAAGATGCTTGGTATTTCACTGCCCGCAGTCTTGACGGGCGGCAGATTTTAGATGCTTTTATGCAATATTTTCCCTACTAGCCAGACCATAGTAGGATAACGGAAACTCAGGAGCGTGTATGCGAGTATTAGTTGTGGAAGACGATTTTGACCTGCGGTTTTTGTATCGCACCGCCCTCACCCAGAAAGGCTTTGAGGTGGTGGACGCAGAAAACGCGACTGTGGCAGAAGTCGAACTGGATGCGGATACTTTTGATTTGATTCTGCTTGACCTGAATATGCCGGACAAACTTGGCACAGCGGTCATTGACCATATGCGGTTGGATAAACGTCACCAAGCCACCCAAGTGATTGTCATTACCGCCAATGACCACTGGGTGCATGAAGTCATCGAACGGGGGGTGACTAACATTTTAATCAAACCGGTCACTATCACCCAAATTGTCGCTACAATTCAGGACATCATGGCCTAAGTTGCAACTTTTTCGATGCGGTTGCGTACTTGAATTTCAAACGCATAGGGAAACGCAGCTATGACACGCTACCAGCCAGATGTTTATGAATATGACGAACCGGAAGACTATCCAGAAAAATATCCTGACAAAAGTAAACGGCTTGCCTATCAACCCCACCCACCCACACATCCATTGACGGATATTGTGGCATGGGGTGTTTTAGGTTCGGTCGGTTTTGTGATAAGCCTTGGCGCAATTGTGGTTGCGAACAACAATAACAGTCCTGCCGTCATGCTAATTCCCATGTTTTATATGTTCATGGTAATGTTCATGATGCGCCGTCGCTCATGAAATTAGGCAAAATGCCTACGTTCAGCTTTTCACAAAGTCTGCTACAATGGCGCTCTTATATCGCGTCATTGGAAGTGGATACATGCAACGCTGGTCTAGCTGTGACTTG
The DNA here is from genome assembly GCA_964639245.1 of uncultured Anaerolineae bacterium. Taxonomy (GTDB): domain Bacteria; phylum Chloroflexota; class Anaerolineae; order Aggregatilineales; family J027; genus SB15. The sequence continues at coordinate 133,686 of CAZXCU010000001.1, read as the reverse complement.
ATTTTTTTTGACTGCGACAGCACCCTCAGCACCATTGAAGGGATTGATGAACTTGCCCGGATGAAAGGCAAGGAACAACGGGTGGGCTTGCTCACCCAGAAAGCAATGGACGGTGAACTCGATTTAGAAGCCGTCTATGGCAAACGCCTTCGCGCTATCAATCCTACCCGCCTACAAATGGAAGCCATCAAAGAACTCTACACGCAAACACTTGTGCCAGATGCAGCGGAAGTCCTGCAAGCACTCCAGTTCATGCAAAAACACATCTATATCATTAGCGGCGGTTTGTTAGACGCAGTACAGGGTTTTGGCGAAAAACTCGGCATTCCCAGAGAACGGATTCGTGCTGTTGAGCTTGAATACAACGAACTTTCCGGCGAATGGTGGCGCTACTACGACCAGCGTACCCAATTTCAACAAAAATTTATGGATTATGAACGCAGTCCCTTAACCATTTCCTCCGGCAAACCCAACATTGTCCGCGAACTGGCTGGCGACACATGGGGACGGCGGATGATGATTGGCGACGGGGCAAGTGACCTTGCCACACGGGGCAACGGCATAGATCTCTTTGTCGGTTTTGGCGGGGTGGTCGTGCGTGAGAAAGTCGAACGAGAAGCCGATGTTTTTCTCTACGCCAACACCCTTGCGCCCATTTTGCCCCTCGCCGCAGGTGCATATGGCCTAGAAATTGTTCGTGGAACACCTCATGAGGCGCTTTTTCATAAAGGCATCGAAATCACCCACACTGCCAGCCAGATTCGCTTCCGTGAAGACGAACTCAAAACCGCTTTTTATCAGGAATTTGAAAAACGTGACCTATAACGTTTTACTTGCCACAACTCTTTCCGACGACGGACTCAAAGTTCTCAAAAAAGCCAAAGACATCCGCCTCAAGACACTGGACTCAAGCCATCTTGCGGAAGCAGATGCGCTGATCACCGGCGAGGAGATGCAAATTGACAGCCCTCTGCTCAACCAGACACCCCGCCTCAAAATTATCGGGCGGGCAGCGGCATCCCTCACCAACATCAATTTAGATGAAGTCACACGGCGTGGGATTCTGGTCATGAATACGCCCGGTGTAGACGCGGTTACTGTGGCAGAATACACTTTTGCCATGCTGCTCGCTGTTACCCGCCATGTTGTTCAGGCTCATCAGGCGGTGAGCCAGAATCAATTTGAAAATACTATCTTAGGCACACAACTCAAAGGTAAAACACTCGGTATTTTTGGCTTCGGGCGGGTGGGTCGTGAAATGGCAATCCGCGCTGCTGCATTTGGCATGGAGATTCTGGCGTTTGACCCCTATGTGGCAGAAAGCCAAGTCGCGGGCATGAAACTCAAATTGGTAGGGATTCGTGAACTGCTCGAACGGGCTGATATTCTCTCCCTGCACATGACCCCCACCCACGACACCTACCACGCCATCAATGCCGAAACCCTCTCCCAGACCAAACGCGGTGCGGTGCTGATTAACACCAAAGAAGCCACGCTGGTAGACGACCACGCCCTGTTCGCGGCGCTAGCAAATGGGCAAATTGCTGCCTATGCCACCGATACCATTCAACCACACAGCCCACTTCTTAATCATCCGCGTGTTCTCCACACCCTGAGAATGCGTTACAACACGGTTGAAGCCCAGCGCGATTTAAGTGTCCTCATCGCCGAACAGGTCATTGATGCGCTGAGGGGGGAAGATTTTCGGAACGCGGTCAATTTGCCTTTTATGGAAGGCTATGACACGCTTGCCCCCCTACTGGGTATGGGCGAGAAAATCGGGATGCTGGAACATCACTTAGGGCATCAAGCCCCCATCAAACGGATTGAAGTTTCCGTCACTGGCGAAGAAATGGTCAACAATGTCAAACCCCTCACGGTAGCCATTTTACGCGGCCTGCTTGCCCCGTCGTTGGGGCAAAATGTTGTCAACTACATCAACGCGCCCCTCATCGCAGCCGAACGCAATATTTTTGTTACCCAGACCAAAGGCCGCGAAACCCCCTATCCGACTTTGCTCACCTGCCGTGTTTTGTGGGAAGATGGTGGGGACATTGAAATCGCTGGAGCGCTCTTTAACCAGACTGAACCGCGCATTGTACAGGTAGACCGCTACCGCACCGATTTCACGCCGGATGGCACGATTCTTGTGATGGGCAGCTACGATGTTCCGGGGGTAATTGGCAAAGTGGGCACGTTCATGGCGGAAAATCATATCAATATTGCGGGGTGGCGCACCAGCCGGGTTGAAAAAGGCGGCAACACACTTTCAATCATCAGCGTAGACGAACCCCTCAGCGACGAGTTACTCACCCAACTTCGCGCTCAAGAATTTGTCCGTCATGCCACTCAGATTTTATTTTAGAGGCTACGATGCAACGACTATTCATTCTTCTCAGTCTGTTGGTAGTAATTTTTATTCCGAGCAGATCGACCCAAGCGCAAACACCGCACACCGTTTTTTACATCAATGATGCGTTTGAAGTCATCGCGCTTAATCCCATCACTTCCGAACAAAAAATTTTACGCACACTGGAAAATCCTGCCGAACGCACCCGCGCTTATGGCATCCACCCCTCCCCGGATGGCACAGCCTTAGCCGTGTTCGTTCGCACTTCTGATTTTTCGATTCCCGATGAGCAGGTACGGCTTTATGTGATTCGTGTTACTGATGCTGCGCTGCTGCTGGAACAAAATTTATTCCCCGAAGGGTATATTTTCCCTGCTGATGCACCGCTACGTGATCCCAACTACGAATTGACCCGCGCTGTCGGGGAAATCGTCTGGTCACCAGACAGCCGCTCTGTGGCGTTTGTTTCGGGTCATACGGGTAATGCCGAAGTCTTTGCCTATGATGTCCCTAACCAGACCTTGCTTCAGGTCAGCAATTTGCCTCAAACTGCTGCGTTTCTCCATTGGTCGCCCGATAACCAAACTTTAATTTTTAGCGAAGTTGTTACCTTTGGCACTGGCAGTGGGGATGAGATGGCGGGAGTCTATGCTGCCAACCTTACCAATGGCACTGTCCAGCCACTCAATTTTGGCGACGAACGGATTCAGCAAATTACCGTATTAGGCTGGCTCGATAGCCAAACTTTCTGGTTTTCGCCCTTAAATTTTTTGGTCGGCGCCAATGGGATTTACAGCCTGAATCTGACTACCGGAACAGCTGCGCCCTTGCTCCCCTACGAAGTCGAAATCACTGTCCCGATCTACGATTCCGCCACAGGTGCATTTGCCTTTGTTGTCCCGGATGTAGGGATTGAACAAATTTTAGTCAAAGGGGCCTATCTCTTAACATCTACCGCCAACGCGCCGGTTTTCTTGCAATCTGGCACATTTTATTTTGCTCAACGGGTGCGGGAAGGCGTATTTCAATTTGAAGGCGCGGACGGTAGCTTTTTAACCAATCTCACGACCCCACAATTGACTCCTATCCCCGCCAGCGATTTTGGTGCGTTTGTTTCCCCCGGGGCAGATGCCGTCGTCCTTTTCCGCAGTGATGGCGTGTATCTGAGCAACCTTAGTGCGGACAATGCGTCGTTGGTTCTCTCCGGCGAAATTCAAGTGCCGTTGTGGTCGTCGGATGGTAATTTTTTCTACACCTTTGGTTTTACCAGCGAGGGTGCAGGACTGCTCCAATTTGATGCCATCAACCGTACTGTTCGTCTGTTAGACAGCCGCATGGCAATTAACAGTCCGATTGCAATTGCGGGATAGCTGGATTCTCATAAACACGAATTTCACCCGATTGAAACACCATCGGCCATGTTTCTACTTCTTTGAGCATGGCCGCTACTCCTTCTACATTTTGAACTCCCCAATGAAGCCATAGATTATCTACCACGACGTATTTTGCCTGTGTATAACGGGGGTCATGATGAAATCGCGCTTTTGGCAACGTGATTTCTCCCCATATGCTTATCTCATTGCCCTCAAGTGTAGCTGCGCCCATCGGAAAATCGGTAATATTCCTTTCGATTAACCAGCCAATTGCTGGCGATACAATGACCCGATCTTCTTTTTCGGTACATTGATGAATAAAAACAGCAACCGCTCGCGCAGACTTCCCATCAATTAAAAAATCGTCAATCTGTGTCGTCCACCTGCCATGCACGTTTTGAAAATTCTGGTCAAGAATCATCCAGATGGGTGCAATGATGAGAAAAATAACAAGTAAAAGCCCTATGCCATTGCGAAACTGTGTCAGAATATAAGCACCTCCTACCCGGATCAGACTCGCCACACCGAGCGCTATTAATGGCATAAGCGGGATAAGATAATAGAAGTTCAGACCATACAAGGCCGCTACCCGCCCGACGGCTAGTACCATCCACAAAAATAAAAATAAACTTACGCGCAAGGATGGCATAAGAAATAATCCGACCAGCGCAGCGAAAAACCACGCTTCTTGGGTCAAAAGCAAGGTATAGTTGTAGCTGAAATTCGTCATTTGCTGCGCCAAAGGTAAACTAACCCGATTAAAAGTGTACTGTGCATCAAAAACAAAATAGTCGGGTGCAGTCGCCAGCATGAAAATACTATAGGCCGCAAATGGCATAAAAGTAAGAAAGGCTACTCCCGGCAGATGCCGCCAGCACCGATAGCCTATCATCCCCAGAAGTGGTATGAGAAACACAAACATTACAATATCACTGATGGTACCAATCCCAACCGCTACGCCCGCCACCAACCCCCACTTTAGCGTAGGCTTATCCCAATAATTACCTAAACCCCAGAGCATGAGCAGTACAAACGGTGCAATAAGATTATAGGAAAATCCGAATCGGCTGTATAAAACTGCCTGCGGGTAAATTGCCAGCACCCCTGCGGCCAGCAGAGCGAGAATCCGGTCTTGGGATAAATTCCTCGTAACCCACCATAGAAGCACAACAGTCAATACCCCCAAGCTGGCGGTTAAAGAGCGGAGAGTCAGCAAATCATAGTTAAAAATAGAGACACAAGTGGATAACAACAATTCAAACAAGGGAAGTCGGGCAAACAGCAAATGAGAATCTGTCACCGCCATAAATTGAATCTTCCCATCAGATAAATGTCGTGCCATATCCAGATGCACCCCTTCATCAGCAAACCAGGCGGGGTTATTTTCCAGATGGGTCAAACGCAAATAAGCAGCAAGACCAAGCAGCAGAAGCAAAATAGGGTATTCTAACCAGTGTAAGTTGTTTTCCTTGAGGGTCATTTTAGAATTTTTGTTCTTGTCTATACGAAATAAAAAACCGATGTTTTCTGACATCGGTTTTAGCCTGTGCGGGCGGGTATCGCAAGGCTTGTACCCGCCCCACCCAAGAAAATTCCAGTCGGAATTAGGTTTTACGGGTGTAGAACTCCACCACCAACTGTTCATTCACCGGAATGGCGATTTCCTGACGGTTGGGCAGGCGAATGAGCGTTCCCGTAAAGGCCGCTTCTTCGTACCCCACAAATTCAGGCATCGGGCCACGTCCTTCGATGGCTTCCACCACGCCAACATTCTGACGCATCCGTTCGCGCAGGGTCATGGTATCCCCCGGTGCGACTTGATACGACGGAATATTCATCTTTTTGCCATTCACCAGCACATGCCCATGATTGACAAGTTGACGGGCTGCCCAGATGGTATTGGCGAATCCCATACGGTACACCAGATTATCCAGACGAGTTTCCAAGAGCGCCAACAGATTATCGCCCGTCACGCCGGGTTGTCTGGACGCTTTCAAATAATAACGACGCATTTGGCGTTCGCCCACGTTGTAGATAAAAGCCAGCTTTTGTTTTTCTGTAAGCTGTAACCCGTAGTCGCTGAGTCGCCCCCGGCGCAGGGCTTTTTCTTTGCCATGCTGTCCGGGTGGAAAGGGACGTTTTTCTACAATTCGTTGATATTTGGGGCGGGAGACCAGCACCTCGCCAAACCGACGCATCGTTTTTGCTTTTGGTCGGCTACTATTTCCCATTTCAGCTCTGTTCCTAACTAAAAATTTCCGAATGGAACAGTCTAGCAGACTCCCCTATGGAAAGGTAGGGCGAATTCGCATAACTGCCCATTGCTGAAAACAACGAGGGATGCTTAATCCGTCAGTTTAACTTCCTCGACCACCGGCCCCGCCTGATTTTCAAAAAATCCGTAGACCAGCAGCAGCAGCATGGTACTCACTGAAAACGACAAGCCGCTGCCGACAATGCGGAAGAAATTTAGCCCCGAAAAGAGAGCAATAAAAATCACAGGCACTAAACCGGCCATGGTAGAACAAGCCAAATAGTGAAAAATCTCGGCGGGGAGTCCCCCATAGATTTTTTTGCGCTTTTTTGATTCGCGCTGCATCAAAATTCCCAGTGCCAACCCGACTACCAAACCAGCCGCCAGCACTTGACTCCATGCTTCAGTCATGAATATTCCTCATGGTAGGGGCGGGGACAAGCAGAATGATTCCCGCCCATTTTTTACCTTCGTTTAGAATAGGGTATAAATCATTGGCCCGGCAGGCCCGGCGTTTGCCACCACAATCAACACCGCGAACAGCAGCAGCGCCACCACCATCGGAATCAGCCACCACATTTTGGCACGCCACAGGAACATCATCAGTTCCCCAACAATTCCCAAACGGGAGACAAAATCGTTAATGCGTTGTTTCACTTCCAGTACCTCAAGCTACTTTTTCACCAAATAAGGCCCAATCGCAAGGGCATCAATCCCGCTTTTCGTAAACGTAAACCACGCATTGTCCGGTGTGTTGACAATCGGTTCGCCACGTAGGTTAAACGACGTGTTCAAAATAACAGGTGTACCCGTTTTTTCGCCAAACCGTCGGATAATTTCATAATATCGGTAATTATCTTCCGCAGCGACGCTTTGCAAACGTCCCGTCCCACCCACATGCGTTGTGGCCGGAACTTCTTTTTGCTTATCTTCGTGAACAGGTGTGACCATCAACATGAATCGCGGGGGATAGAGATTGTCATTTTCCGGCAATTTGAAGTATTCTGTGGCGCGGTCTGCCAACACCACCGGTGCAAACGGGCGGAAAGGTTCGCGGAATTTGATTTTGACGTTGACGACTTCCTTCATTTCTTCGCGGCGTGGGTCAGCTAAAATGCTCCGATTTCCCAGCGCACGCGGCCCCCATTCAAACCGCCCTTGATGCAGCCCAATCACATTGCCGTGGGTCAGCATCGTAGCAACTTCATCCAGCATATCATCGTCATTTTGATAGGTTTTGTACGAAGCGCCTTTGCTATCAAGGAAGCGCTTGATTTCATCCGGGCTGTATTCTTTGCCCCAATAGGCCTGGGTCATCACAAATTTACGCGGTTTTTTGAACAAAATATGATGCGCCCACAACGCCGCCCCCAGCGCCCCGCCATCATCGCCCGCCGCCGGTTGAATATACAAATTTTCAAACGGCGTTTCAGTCAGCAAGCGGTAATTTGCCACACTGTTCAGCGCAACCCCACCCGCCATGACCAGATTTTTCTTTCCGGTGCGGCGGTGCAGTTCATTTGCCATTTTGAGCAAAATTTCTTCTGTCACCACCTGAATACTCGCGGCAATATCCGCGTAATATTCATTGGTTTTCAGTTCAGGGCTGCTGCTCCCGGCTAATTCGGGATTGGTTTTACGGGTGAAAAATTCGCTCTCTTCCAAGCGTGGCTCACCGAACAAATCAAGGAATTTCTGGTTGATGGTGCTTTCAGGTGAAAAATGGAAAGCAAAATAATCCATGTTCAGCTTAAAACTGCCGTCACTCTGCACATCAATCAGTTTGTAGACCTTATCCACATAATTCGGGTCGCCGTAGGGAGCCATCCCCATGACTTTGTATTCGCCACTGTTGACCTTGAAGCCCAAAAACGCGGTAAACGCGGAATAGAGCAGACCGAGTGAGTTAGGATATTTGTGTTCGGCGAATAGGTTAATCTGATTTTTAGTGCCGTCCTGAAAGCTACCGGACGCATCCCCCAAAGCGGTGGTTGTCCATTCGCCCACCCCATCAATGGTCATCACAGCGGCATCTTCAAAGGGGGAGCTAAAAAATGCGCTGGCAGCATGGGACATATGATGGTCACAGAACAAAATTTTGTTCGGTTTGACCCCCACCCGATTCATGATGTGGGTTTTAATCCACAACTTATCGCCCATCCATGCAATCATCGCTTCTTGCCAGACAGCCGCGCTGCGAGGATATGCGCCCAACGTATTCAGCAGAATCCGTCCAAATTTCACCAGTGGCTTTTCATAAAAAACCACATAATCAAGTTCATCTTTGGTAATGCCGGCAGTTTCTAAGCAAAATTCAATCGCGTTTTTGGGGAAGCTGCTGTCATGCTTTTTGCGGGTGAAGCGTTCTTCTTGTGCTGCCGCAACCAATTCTCCATCACGCAGCAACACCGCAGCCGCATCATGGTAATAACAGGAAAGACCCAAAATATACATTTTTACCCCTGTCTCTGTGCTTCTTCTAACGATGTGCCTACAGGGGGACGCTCGATCCAGTGGGCAGGTTTTTTGAACTCCAACGGGTCAAGGAACAATCGTGTACCAATCCCGAAGGGAATCATGATAGTGACATAGAAAATGAAAGCGAACAGGCGACCTTGAAAATCTCCCAAGATTTCGCCGAAAAGTTTCCAGCGTGCATATGCGAGTCGAAACAACTTTGAGACTCCGACCAGTAATCAATCGCCAAAATTATACTTTCCCCGTCAAGGTGGTCAAGGGATAGGCCAGCTAAAACATGGGTGAAGTCTCAAAGCGGCGTAGAAAGGAGCGTGGCGGTGTTCCTAAAAAATCAGAAACCCTAAGCATAAGACCAATCCACTGCCCACCAGCGTAGCGCTAAAATTCACCACATCATTGTTAAACACCCGCCAACCCCGCCGGAGTTCTGCCGCGCTGCCATCCTTGCAAATTGGTTTTTCCGTGAGTTTTTGACAGTCAGGACACCAATATAACGCCTGCACGGTTGCTCCCAGAAAACTATCGCCAAAACTACCGAACATGCCTGCAATTGAAGTAATCAGAAGAAGAGGCAAAAACTCATAGGCAACAGGAGTCACTATCCCGCCAATCACCCCGATAAAAACCGCCCCCGCCAGTGAAGCGCTTGTCCCTAGCAACGTCACCGCCCCGCTTGTACCGGGTTCTACTTTTTTGAAATGGGTGATTAAACGGGGTACTTGGCGGCTCAGCGTGCCAATTTCAGTCGCCCATGTATCTGCGTTCATGGTGGCAAACGAGGCGATATAGGGCAGCCAGAGCAGTTTTTCATCGGTAAGCAGATACAGCACCGCGATGAATGTCCCTATGCCCCCGTTCGCAAACACCTGCCAGAAATCGCGCTGTTCGCCTTTGCTAAATTGTTCACGGGCTTGGGCTTTGCGCTGCTCGCCTATCCGACTGAGCGTAGAAGAAGACACAAAAAAAGCAATCAGCACCAGCGCCCACCCCAACCCGGCGGTCAGAGTCAGCGTGCCGGTGATGATTGCCCCCACCACCCCGCCCCTGGACAACAGCCCGCGCTGATAGGCAAGCCCGCCAATGCTGCTGCTCAGGACAAGGCCAAGCAAAAATTGCGTCAACAGGGGTGGTTATCCTGTAAGGCGAAACAAAATTTTGGTCTGCCCGATGGTAATGACATGCCCATCAGCAAGTTGCTGGGTCGTAGTGAGGGGGGCTTCATTCAGCAGTGTGCCATTGGAACTATTTAAATCGGTGATAAACCAGCTCTCTTGTAACTTTTCGATTTTGGCATGAGGGCGCGAAACGGAGGGATCTTGGAGGCCAATTTCCCACGTTGCGGTTGCCACTGCCCGTCCAATGCGTACCAGATCCACCAAAAGCGGGATCTCGTTGCCTTCCTGCGGCCCGGTGGTGATGATGAGCTTGGGGCGTTTGGTCTGGTCAGACGGCATAATGAATGTGCCTGTAGCACGGGCGTTTTCTTCATCTTCGGCTGTCACCACCGCCGAAAAATTAACAATTGGCACATACAGCCGAATCACATCCCCATCCATCAAGGGAAAAGGTTCAGTTAGCAACTGATCGTTCACAAATGTTTTGTTGGCGCTACCCAAATCCGAAATCATGAACACGCCGTCTTGATAGCGAATCACGGCGTGCTGACGCGAAACATGCTGCTCACGGATACAAATTTCATTGTTCTGGCTGCGCCCAATGCTCACAATCGCGCCTTCGGTCAAAACAAAGTGCTTGCGAATGTTGGTTTCGGGGTCTGTCCACGAAACCTTTGCCAGCCCTTTAGGTTCATCACTCATCCAAAAAAAACCTCAACGGAGAAATTTTCGTCAAAATTACTACATGGATTTATCCACTGGCATTATACCATTTCAAGCGCGGTCTAAACAATTCCAGGCAAATGCGTTTATAATAGGTCTACTCAAACAGACGTGTCAGGTAAGCTATGCACTATATTGTCTATCCCTTCACAGCAATTGTCGGTCAGGAAAATATGAAACGCGCCCTGATTCTCAACGCCATCAATCCCTCGATTGGTGGGGTGTTACTGCGGGGTGAAAAAGGAACTGCCAAATCCACCGCCGCCCGTGCGCTGGCAGCACTCCTCCCAGAAATGCAGGTGATTTCGGACTCACCGTTTAATGACAACCCGAACACCCCCGCCCAATGGTCAGATTATGTGCGCGAAAGATATGGCGCAAACGGCTCAAAGATTCCGGTAGACATTCGCCGTACCCCCTTTGTGAATTTACCCGTCAGCGCCACAGAAGACCGCGTGGTGGGGACGCTGGATATTGAAAAAGCACTCAAAAAAGGCGAAAAACACTTCGAACCGGGTGTCTTGGCGGCAGCTAATCGCGGGATTTTATATGTGGATGAAGTCAATTTGCTGGACGACCACATTGTTGACCTGCTGCTTGACTCCGCCGCGATGGGCATTAACGTGGTCGAACGTGAAGGCATCAGCTTCCAGCACCCCGCCAAATTTATCCTTGTTGGCACGATGAATCCTGAAGAAGGCGAACTTCGCCCACAATTATTAGACCGCTTCGCCCACTCGGTTGAAATCACCGGGATTAACGAAGTGCAGGAACGGATTCATATTCTGGAACGTCGCATCGCCTTCGACCAAGATCCGGTTGGGTTTTATGAAGCGTGGCGCGGTAAGGAAGAAGAACTCTCCGACCAGATTGCCGATGCCCAAGAAATTCTCGACAGTGTGGTGTATACCCCCCGCGAATTGTTCATGATTGCCAATTTGACCGCCAGCATGAAAGTCGATGGACACCGCGCTGACCTGGTGATTCTCAAAACCGCACGGGCGAACGCCGCTTTTGAAGGGCGCACCCGCATTAATGACCATGATATTATGATTGCAGCACAGCTAGCCCTCCCCCATCGGATGAAACGCAATCCCTTCTCCGATGCCAGCTTGGATACCGGGGAAGTCGAAGGTCGTTTAGAGGAAATTTCCTCTGAATGGCAGGGCGGCGACGAAGCCGAGTCCTCCGAAAGTGGTGAGTCGGCGGTCAAAAAAAAAGTGAATCGGTAGCCACCGAAGCGGGTGAAGACGTTCAGGACTTTGGTCAAACTGACCCCACTCCCCAGAACGTCTTCGACAACCGCGATTCGTACTGGTGGGATGGCGGTAAAAAAGTCAAAACCGGGCAAGAATTTACCGCCCGTCAATTGGACACCCCCCTTGACCGCCTGACCAAAACTGATAAAGCAGGCCGTCGCACCAACACCATCACAGACCGCAAACGCGGACGGTATATTCGCGCAAGACTAGCAAACGGCGATTACAGCGACGTGGCCTTCGATGCAACGATTCGCGCCGCAGCGCCCTTCCAACTCCAGCGTGACAAAGGCGACCTCGCATACTCGATCCATACCGAAGACATTCACAAAAAGATTCGGGTCAAAAAAGCTGCTAACCTGATTTTGTTCGTCGTGGATGCCAGTTGGAGTATGGCTGTAGCAGAACGCATGAGCGCCACCAAAGGAGCGATTCTTTCCCTGCTGACCGATGCGTACCAACGACGTGACCGCGTGGGTTTAATCGTTTTCCAGAAAGACCGTGCGACACTCGTGCTTTCGCCTACCAATTCGGTCACGATGGCAAAACAAGCCCTATCCGATATTCCTGTAGGGGGCAAAACACCCCTTTCGGCAGGTTTGCAGATGGCACGGGAAGTTTTCCGCCGTGAGATGATTGCTCATCCCGATGTCATGCCCTTGATGATTTTGCTCACTGATGGGGCGGGAAATGTGTCCATGACCGACCTGCCGCCGCAAGAGGAAGCCCATTACATTGCTGACCAGATGAAAGAGGAAACGATTCGCTCGGTGATTATCAACATGGAACACACCGCCTTTGATCAGGGGTTGGCGCAAAAACTAGCGGATGCGCTGGGTGGGCCATGTTATGCGCTGGCGGAACTCAAGGCCGAAATCCTGTTCCATACCATCCAGAAGGAGTTAAATAAATAATTCACCTTACGCAATGCGGGAAAATCCCCACCCTCAATCCCTCCCCAAAGCATTGGGGAGGGAAGCCAAAGGCAGGGTGGGGTCAAAAAATATCCTCAAAACGCGATTCTGCGTAAGGTGAGTAAATAATTTACAGGTTTTCGGCAAGGCTGGTATCCGGGTGCAGTTTAATTGATTTTATATTTATAGGCAGGGATTGATTCCCTGCCGTTGCTGCACACAAATAAATGGCTGCTATGCCTAACTAAATCCGAGCGTGGTAGGAATCCGCAAGCTCACTGTCGTGCCTTCGCCTACTTTGCTCTTGATTTGCAAACGGCTGTTAATCCGACGGGAACGTTGCTCAATGTTACGGAGTCCAAACTGGGTTTTTTCTGCATCCGCCGTGCTGATGTCAAACCCGCAGCCATTATCTGCCACCGTCAGCCAGATTTCCTTGTCTTTTTCCGCAATAGTGATGTCCACCGCACTTGCGCCGGAATGTTTTGCCACATTCGACAGCGTTTCGCGGAGGATTTGCAGCATATTATGGCGCTGAAAATCCGTCAGGAGAGGCAGTTCATCCGCCACACTCATATTCACATCCACCCCGGAAAAATCGCGGAAATGAACAATTAAATTTTCCACTTTTTGTTTGAGGGTGGTTTGTTCGTCACGGGCCGAAAGCAAATTACGGATATAGGCACGAATATCCTCAATAATCTGATTGAGGTCACTCAAAATACTCTGATGCTGGCGCTCCTGTTCGGTGTTCAGCTTAAACTGTCCATGCAGAATTTCCAGCTTCATCCCTACCGCATAAATGGACTGAATCACCCCATCGTGCAGTTCCATCCCAATCCGGTCACGTTCACTGCGGAGCGCGATGGTCTGCAATTCTTCATGCAGATGGGCATTTTCAATTGCAATCGCGGCATGAGCCGCCAACAGCGATACCATACTTTCGTCGTTCTCGTCAAAATTTTGACCATCCAGACGATCACATAGGTACAAATTCCCTAATTGTTTGCCACGATAGGTAATGGGCATCCCCAAAAAAGTTTTCATGAACGGATGCCCACTCACAAAACCAGCAGACCGTGGATCATCCATGATATTGGCAACATTAATCGGGTGGTCACTGATGAAAATATCGCCAAGCAAGCCCTTTCCAACGGGTTCATGGGCAATTTTGCGAACCGCGCTGGCTTGCAGGCCGGAGGTAATAAACTGCTTGAGAACCAGTTTATCGCCTTCTGCTTCCAGCACCCCAAGTGCGGCATATTTCGTTTTAACGATAATTCTTGCGGTATCGGCAATGCGCTGCAAAGTGCGTGGCAAACTAATCCCGTCGGCAATCGCAAGGGTTGCCTCATGCAAAGCCGTGAGCATGTTGTTGTGAGTGACACTCTCATCCATAGGCCAGCAGTGTTATAATTTCTTCTCATTGGGCGTGTTGTACGCCTATTGTACAATATTTCTAAAAATGTTGACAGATTCAGGAGTGGTGCATGTCCTCTGTACGAATTGTGTTGGTTGATGACCATGCTGTGGTCAGGGCAGGTCTCAAAGCCCTGCTGGAAAACGAGGGTGATTTCTCAGTGGTTGCCGAAGCCGAAAATGGTGTGGATGCGGTTCGTCAGACCAAAACCCATGCGCCGGATGTGGTCGTGATGGATATTCGTCTGCCCGGTGGCATTTCTGGCATTGAAGCCTGTGAACAAATCATGAAAGAAATGCCCCAAACCAAAGTCATCATGCTCACCTCCTACGCAGAAGATGAACTGGTGCGCGAGGCTGTCCGGGCTGGCGCAGTGGGCTATGTCCTGAAACGGGTGGGCAACAAAAAATTGATTGAAGACATCCGCACCGTGTCACAGGGAGAAGCCGTGGTTGACCCCGCTATGACCAAAGTGCTGTTGGATGATGTGCGACAGGCTGCCGAAGTCAAAGAAGCGTCCGTATTTTCTGAATTAACCCCCCAAGAAATGCGAATCTTGGCCTTAATGGTCGAAGGCCAGACCAACCGTGAAATTGCTCAAAAACTCTATCTCGGCGAAGGGACAGTCCGTAACTATGTTGGGAATATCCTCAGTAAATTGGGGGTGTCCAATCGGGCAGAAGCGGCGGTATTGGCGGTAAAAAACCATATTGACCGCTACGCTCCACCTGAAGAAGAATAAAAAAGGGGCGTTTGCCCCTAGTTATCAACTTCTTCGGCGGGAATTAACCCTGCGTGACCATTTTTTCGTTTGGTCGCAAAGCCGACCTTGCGGCGCGGCATCAAATCATCCCCGGCGGAAAGCTGATTGGAAAGCGCATCCACCGATTGGTCAAGCATTTCGCGTGTCACCACCGTTTTCTGGTGATGCGCCGCTAGCATCCGTGCATGAAGCGCAACCTCCCGTACAAACGCGCCCGTCTGGTCGATCAAACGCGGGATAATTTCGGAATGGTCTTCCTGCCATTGTGGGCCCATATACCGCTTGAGCATATCTTCCGCCAGATTTTTGTCCTCAATCGGCGGAATCACAAAGATACGGTCTAAGCGTCCGGGACGTTTGGAGATACGCTCATCAATCACTTCGGGATAATTGGTGGTTGCCAGCAGCAGCGCCCCCTTAGGATTGTTCGGTGATTCCAACCCATCCAGCACATTCAAAATGCGGGCTTTGTCTTCTTTTCGCAAATAAACATCAATTTCTTCAACAATCAGCAGCACAGGATAGCCGGCGTTGGCAACCACATTCAGCGCATGATGAATTTTGTGGAAGGATGCCCCGTCCTCATCTGCACCGGAGACATATACCACTACCCGCCGCTTTTTGAGTGCCAGATTCGCCATCGCCGCGCAGAGCATCGTTTTACCGGTGCCGGGCGGGCCGACCAGCAGCAATTTACGAAACGGCGCGAGATTCAATTCTTTGTAAATCGGCACCCCGTTTTTGAAAAACGACTCCATATCCAGTCGCAAATCGTCTTTCAATTCCTTGTGCAGCACGACATCTTCCCAATCTACATTGGGTTTAAAGTGCGTATTTGTCCCCCCGATGATATACACATCTTGGCGGCGGCTGGGGCGGCGCACCACTTCATTACACAACTGCTCAAACGCGACCCATGTTTCCAGTTGGCTTTCCGGCACAACCGCAATGGCAATGATATTCGGGTCATCATCCCGATAGTAGGTTGAGGCATACACAACCTCAAACTTCTGGCTGCCTTTTTGGAACTGAAACGAATACGCTCCCACACTTTCGCCCAACATGGGCTTGTTGCGTGGGATAACATACTCGCTAATTTGAACGATTTCGGGGCATTCAAGCTGTTCTTGATGGACATAGCGGGCGTTGCCTTTGATGGTACGCTCCGGTTGAATACGCCGATGCGCCAGCCGATTCCCACACGAATCGGAAGCCCATAACACCAGCGAGGGGGTGTTCGGATTGCGTTTTTCCCACTCATCCTGCACCCACCGGGCGAGTGTTTCATAGCGCATTGTCCACTTCATACCATTGTCCTTCATGGCTAAAAATTCAAGACTGGTTTGAGTCCAATGTTGTATTGTACTCTTACGAGACTACCTAAGCTATACAGAATTGGTCACATGCAATTTTCACTCATCTGCACAGTGTATAATGAAAGTCGCACCATTCACCACCTGCTGGATACCTTGTTGTCACAAACACGCCTGCCCGATGACATCATCTTCGTGGATGCCGGCAGTCAGGACTCCACCTGCGAAATCATCAAGCGCTATCAATCGCGCCTGCCTATTACCCTGCTCAGCGAACCCGGTTGCAACATCAGTCGCGGGCGTAATTTAGCCATCCAAGCCGCGCAGGGAGACATCATCGTTGCTACTGATGCCGGTGTGCGGCTGGACCCGGATTGGTTTGAGCAAATCACCACCCCATTTGAGCAGCATCCCCACCTTCAAATAGTCGCCGGATTTTTCCTGCCCGACCCTGACCCGCACCGTCCATTGGAAGTTGCCATGAGCGCGGCGGTGCTGCCGATGGCACACGAAATTAACCCGACTGCGTTTTTACCTTCCAGCCGCAGTGTGGCCTTCCGCAAGGACGCATGGGCCGCAGTCGGTGGGTATCCCGAATGGCTCGATTACTGCGAAGACCTCATTTTTGACTTACGCCTTAAGCACTACGCGGGAAATTTTACCTTTGCCCCCGAAGCGATTGTCTACTTTAAACCGCGCACCACCTTGCTCTCCTTTTTCAAACAGTATTATCTGTATGCCCGTGGAGATGGCAAAGCCGATTTATGGCGCAAACGCCATGCAGCCCGTTATCTCACCTATTTTGCGCTTATTCCAATCATAGCAATCTTGATGAAAAAACTGCATCCGGTCTTTGGCGTATTTTATGCAATCGGCGGGTTGGTGTATCTGCGTCAGCCCTATCAGCGTTTGCCCGGTCTATGGGGAAAATTACATCGGACACAAAAACTTCAAGCGGTTTTCTGGATCGCTGTAATTCGCGTGATAGGCGATTGCGCCAAAATGTTTGGCTACCCGGTTGGGTGGCGCTGGCGCTTGGAGAATCACCCCCCGGACTGGAAAACGCTTGTCGAAAAGGAACGCCTGATAGACAATTGAACCACACAAACAGTGGACGGCTGAAAGCGTAGGGAACGATGTTTAAAAGCCAAACCGTGATGATTGTTGAATCCGATTTTTATGCCCGCCATGCCATGAACAGCTATCTGGCTTGGGATAGACGCACCCGTGTGAAATACATTGTAGCGAATCTGGAACAGGCGTTTGCAGCCTTGGATGAACTCAATGAAATTGAATATCCTGAAACTATTTTGTTAGATGCGCTGTTGCTTCCTAATCCCCAATTCGCCCAAAAAGCCATTGCGCGTTTCAAAAAATATCATCCTACCCAGATCATCGTCATGACCATTGCGCCCGACGAAACGATTGCACGGGCTGTCCGTGAAGCGGGGGCAAAAGGCTACGTGGTCAAAGAAGATGTCAGCCTGCAAATTTCATGGATGGTTGTCTGGGCAGAAGATTATGATTTTGTTGTTACTGCCACCGCTGCCTCTATTTTTCCTGATGCCGCCGTTTTGCCCAACCGCCGCGATTATAAAGAATTGACCGAGCGCGTCCGCCAAGCCTTGATGTTATGCGTGGTCGAAGGCATGAGCGCCGAACTTGCCGCTGATGAAATGGGTTTAAGTCCGCATACCATCCGTACCTATATTAAAGAAGGCTACAGCATTTTGGAGGCCAATGACTCCACTGAATATCCTAAAGAATTAAGCGCCCAGGAAAAAGCCTTCATGCGGTTTACTGCGCTAGCATTGGATGAAATTAACGAAAAACTCGAACATACCACCCCTTCGCCGAAGGCAAATGCCAAACGAAGAAATAATCCAACTTTGTAAGCCGGGTGGTATTTTATAGGGGTGGGTTAAGCGGCACTCTAAACTTGCCTAGATGGATCGGGGATTGCTCGCGGAAGCTCGCTTGTCCCCCCCTCATTATCGAATAACTTTTGAGATTGTCCTTTAGATGCTGTCTCACCAGTTAAGACGGATATTTTATGTAGGAGTGAGTTCGTGACCCACCCTCAATTTTTCTATCAGAACAGATAAAGTAGCTGAACAATGGCAAAAGTTTTTCTCACTGGCGCAACCGGTTTTGTTGGCTCCCACATCGCCCGCTTGATGCTTGAACAGGGGCATCAGGTACGTATTTTGCGCCGCACCACCAGCAAACTGGACGCGCTGCAAGGATTGTCCGTTGAACATGCTATCGGCGGCTTGTTTGATATTGATGCTCTGACCGAACACCTGAGCGGGATAGATTGGGTCATTCACACAGCAGCCGTGGCGGAATATTGGCGCAGCAGTCCGGCAGACATTTACAAAACCAATGTGGATGGCACGCGCAATTTGCTTTTAGCAGCAGAAAAAGCCACGATCAAACGTTTTATTTTTACCAGCAGCGCCGCCGCCGTTGGTTATCTTGGGGGAGGCCGTGCCGCAAATGAACAGACCTATTTTAATGTTGACCCCAAAATTTCCCCTTATGGACACAGCAAATTTTTAGCCGAAGCCGAAATTTATCAGGCCATTCAACGGGGCTTGGACTGCGTGATTTTGAATCCGGCGGTGATTATCGGGCCGGGCGATTTGAACATGATTTCGGGGTCGCTGGTGGTCGAGGTTGCCAAAAAAACGGTGCCTGTTATGCCCCAAACAGGCGGCACAACTTATATTGACGTGCGGGATGTCGCTCAATCGCACCTTGCCGCCGCCGAAAAAGGCAAAACCGGCGAACGCTACTTACTGGGCGCGATTAACCTCACCCACAAAGCCCTCATCAAAATGATTGCCCGCATCGTCGGAGTCACCCCGCCTATCGTCCCTGCCCCCGCACAAATCATCCCACTAGCGGCTCAATTGGTCGACTGGGGTCGGGCATTGGGTTTGGAAATTCCCGCCGAAGGCAATCAACTGCGCCTCAGCCAAGGTCACATCTATTTTGATTGCAGCAAATCGCACCGCGAACTGCACGAACCCGAAATCTCGATTGAGCAAAGCCTCCGCGAAACCTATGAATGGTACAAATTACAGGGCATCACCCCGTGAAATTTTCCCTGAGAGACCGGCTGAAAATTCGGATTTTTCGGGTAGGGACAAGAGGCAGAACACCGAGAACATTGTTCCCCCAAGATAGCGACGCTGGGTCATAGAATCAACTTTTCCATCGCTTGTCCGCCGTAGATTATCCCGCACGCAGGCCAACGCATCATTTTTAACGCCCCTTAGATAAAATAGTTTTGAGAGAATCTTCTTTTGCGCCTACCCTGCTTCACGCGCCGTACAGAAATAGACAAATAGGGCAGTTTGCTGACACGATTAGGGGAAGAGATTTCCTTGCACAGCATTTTTAGGTAGCGGCAAAAATGCGCCGCTAGATAAGCCCGTGTTTTTGTTCCTAGATAGCAAAAATGTACAAGACAGGATTTTTGATGGGTAGCATACTGTGCAATGTTTGAGGGGCATATGTGAAAAAATATGGGCGGGCATCGGGGTACACGCCGCCCTTACGGAATAGGTGGTAGGAATGGGGTCAAAGTCGCTGTTCTGGGCAGGGTTTCGCGCTTCGCTGCCATTAATGGTCGGGGTTGCGCCGTTTGGCGTGGTGTTTGGGGCGCTGGCAATTGGCGCGGAGATGTCACCCATCCAAGCGTTGGGAATGTCGGTGCTGGTGCTGGCAGGGTCATCCCAGTTTGTGGCGACAGGACTCATTGATGACCACACCCCAATGTTGCTCATTGTGTTCACCACCTTCGTGATTAATTTGCGGCATTTTTTGTACAGTGCCTCGTTAAATGAGTTGCTGCGCCCGCTTTCGATGACATGGAAAATCATCATCGGCTATTTCATGGTGGATGAAGTGTATGCAACCGCATGGAAACGGCATCAGGAACAGCCGTTTACCCCGCAGGAATTCCGGGCCTATTTTCTAGGGGCGGGGGTGAGCCTCGTAACGGTATGGTGGTTGACCACCTGCATCGGCGCGGCGCTGGGAGATGTCCTGCCCGAAAATGTCACCGATGCGCTGGGGTTTACGCTGCCATTGATTTTTACGAGCATCGTCATTTCTCTGCTGGTGACCCGCCCGGCGCTGTTTGCCGCACTCAGCGCGGGGGTGGCAGGGATCATTTTTGCCCCGATGCCGAATAAACTAGGGCTGCTGGTGGCAGCAGCGATTGGGATTTTGGTCGGTTCGCTGATGGAATATGCTCAACAACTCCCGGAGGAAGTGACCCAATGACACTCTGGCTAACAATTTTAGGAATGGCAATGGTTACTTTTGGCGTGCGGGTACTGCCCCTGACGATTTTTAACGCAGAAACCCTGCCCGTGTGGATGAAACGCGGGTTGCGCTATGTGCCAATTGCAGTGCTGTCGGCGATTGTGACCCCCGAATATCTGCCAAACAACGGGTGGTTCGATTACACCGTAGATACCCACTTGGTTGCGGGTGCTGCTGCCATTGGTGTGGCATGGTTCACCCGCAGTACCATTTTGACATTGGGGGTGGGCATGACGCTGCTCATCGCCTTAACGTGAGAGAATATGGGCAATTTCTGACCAGCGATCCAGATCAAAATTACTTGGTTTAGAAATGGCCTCCTCAATCGGAACTTGCCCCATCTGGTTGCCGTGTAACCCGACCATCAAGCCGCTTTTGCCTTCTTTGAGCAGTTTGACCGCCCGCACACCCATCCGGGTTGCCAGCAAACGGTCTGCGGCAGTGGGGCTACCACCGCGCTGGGTATGCCCCAAGATGACCACGCGGACTTCAAAACCTACATTGGCGTTTTTATCCAGATATTCCTGAATCTCACCAATTTTGGGGTTTGCACCTTCGGCAATCACGGCAATGGCATGATTTTTGCCACGCAGATAGGCATTTTCGAGTTGCTGTCCGATTTCTTCGACGGGCATGGGACGTTCGGGGATATGGACTAATTCCGCTCCACCCAAAATACCCGCCATGATGGTCAGGTATCCGCAATTCCGCCCCATCGCCTCGATCAAAAAGGCGCGTTCGTGGCTGGTGGCGGTATCGCGGATACGGTCAATGGCATCCAGAATGGTATTGAGCGCGGTATCTACCCCGATAGCCATGTCTGTTCCGTAGATGTCATTGTCAATGCTGCCGGGAATCCCAATGACTGGCACGCCCAATTTACACAGGGCAAGTGCGCCGCGCAGCGAACCATCCCCGCCAATCACCACCAGCGCGTCAATGCCGTTTTCGTTCAAACGACGCAGCCCGCGTTTTTGTCCGGCTTCTTCGGTGAACTCTTTATTGCGGGCGGTTTGGAGAATCGTGCCGCCGCGCTGCAAAATCCCGCTGACTTCCCGATGTCCCATCCGTTCAAAATCACCCGCCAGCAACCCTTTGTAGGCTTGACGGATACCAAAAACTTCCATCTCAAAAGACAGGGCTGTTCGTACCACCGCACGAATGGCTGCATTCATGCCGGGCGCATCGCCCCCACTTGTCATCACCGCTATACGTTTCATAGTCTATACTCCATCCATCAACCCGAATTTTAACGCTGAAACGGTTGATCTCGCAGTGTTGCTCGGCTGCAAAATAGAAGAAAATATGCTCTACTGTAGCTGTGCAACTGATAAATTTCAGGTACATAGATTTAATATTCTTTAACTTAGGGTAGCGCAAAAAGGATAATTTGACACATGGCGATTTTAACAACCCCGGACGGGCTGACTCTGCATCTGGAAGCGTGGCCTGTGGTGGATTCTAAAGCGGGTGTGGTGCTAGTACATGGCTACGGGGAACACTGCGGACGGTATACCCATGTTGCCCAAGCGTTGAATAACGCGGGGTACAGTGTGACCAGTTTTGATCACCGGATGCACGGCAAAAGTGACGGTCAACCCCGTGCGTATGTGACCGATATAGAAACAATGGTCGCAGATTTAAAACAGGTGTGGGACAAAGCAAAAGCCGAAATTGGCAACAAACCCATGTTTTTAATCGGTCACAGCATGGGCGGGGCGGTGGTGACACGTTTTACAGTGCAATATCAGGCAGAAATGCAGGGGTTGGTCACCTCTGGCGCGGCGGTGCTTTCTAGTGAGAGTTTGCCTGCGTTTTTAGTCACCACAGTCAAAGCCGTCTCCAAATTTTTGCCAACCCTGCCCACACCTAAAATCAACAGCACCTATCTTTCGCATGACCCGCAGATTCCTCAGCAGTATGACCGTGACCCATTGGTGTATCATGGCACGATGAAATTGGCCTCGATTGCGGCATTGGCCCACAACGGTGAAGTGGTGTTGAAGCAAGCACCCGACCTGAAACTGCCCATCTTGGTTTTGCACGGCGAAGCGGATAAAGTGGTGCCAATGCAATGTAGCCAAGTTTTTTATGCAAAAGCAGGGTCAGCCGATAAGACACTCAAGATTTATCCCGGCCTGTACCATGAAATTTTTAATGAACTGGAAAAAGAGATGGTTTTGACAACCGTCATCAATTGGTTGGACGCGCATCTTTTTGCCAGAGCGAACAAATAATCCTACAATTCTAAGCGGAACACAAACTGGAGCAGCACAGGATGAGCGATTTAAACCGTGCAATTGACCTGATGAAACGCGGACAAAAACCCCAAGCCCGCCAGATTATCCTTACGCTTCTGAGGGAAAATCGGCAGGATGAGCAGGCATGGTTGTATCTGGCGGCGTGTGCGACCAGTAAAAGTGAGTTTGCGGAAAGCATTCAACAGGTGCTGCGCTTGAATCCGGCGAATTCGCAAGCACTGGAACAAGCCGAAAAATATCAGATTCCGATACCTGAAGAAGCAATTGCGGCACAAAAAGCAGCCAAAAAAGCGGCGAAAAAACAGAAAAAACGCCTCCCCAAAGCCGCACGCGGGGAAAGTTCCGGCGGGGGACGGGTGCGGCGGGTGCTGCTGCTTTTTATTTTGCTCCTGGCATTATGCGGGGCAATTGCCTTTTTCTTGTTGAATCGCGGTGGGGAAGATGCGGCGGAAACAGAAGCACTTGCGACTCAAGATGCGACGGCGGAATCGGGGGGAACAGGTGAGGCAACCGAGCTTTCCACCGAAGAAACAACTGAAATTGCGATTGAAAGCACGGAATCGGCGGCGACAGCAGAAGTGGTTGAGACAGCGGGTGTAGGAACGGAAAACGCGGTAGAAACGACGGACGCTACACAAGAGGCGATCCTTGCGCCTTCGCCTACGCGCCGTGTCACAAATACGCCGCGCCCCTCAAATACACCGACGACAGAGGCCAACGAAGTAGCTGTTGTGACGGAAGAAGCAACGGAAATTCCACCCACCGCCACCACCCGTCCGAGCGCGACTCCGACCCCCATCCCTACCGAAATTCCGCCAACAGCAACCCCGACTGTTCCGGCGGTTGCACCGATGCTGTCGCTGGTATATGACGAAGATTCGGTGTACATCATCAACTTGACAGATGAAAATCTGGATATTAGTACCCTGCGATTTGAACAGGAAAATCCTGAGGATGCCAGCGACCCAATTGATTTTGTGGCGGTGGAATGGCAAAACGACAATTATCGTGGGGCGGGGTCGGTGTACCAACTACAACCAGAAAGTTGTTTTGCCATCGGGAAAGATGTCCCCAGCGCATCAGCAAAACCGGTGGATTGTATTCGTTTAACACAGTGGCAAGCCCGTCGAGAAATTAGCTGGTTCTGGCTGCCGTTGAATGAGAGCGTGACTGAATTTAAGGTGTATCAGGGCGAAGAAGTGATTGCAACATGTCAGATTGATGCGTTTAGCTGCGATTTTGCGCTGCTGCCTACGAACGAATAAGCAGCTATAAGTTTATATCACATTAAAAATCGACTCTTTATTGCTCCAAGCCAGCCAACAGGGTTTCCACCTGAGAACGGCGCGGTTCATCAAGGGGGGCTTTTTCAAGAAATGCCTGTAAATCAGCCAGCGCGTTCTCCGTTTCGCTGAGTTGAATATAGAGCAACCCGCGCCGATAATAAAGTTCAGGATTTTCATTATCCAGCGCCCATGCTTGGTTATAATCTTCTAATGCTCGGTTGGGGGCATCCAGCGCTTGAAAAATTCGCCCACGCAGCAAATAGGCTAGGGCTAAATTGAGATTTTCGTCAATCAAACGGTCTAAATCGGCACGGGCAGCATCAAAGTTTTCCTGCTCTACCCACACTTCGGCTCGAGACAGCCGCCCTTCTGTATCATCTGGAAAGTATTCGAGCAGGGTATCGTAATCTTCAAGAGCAACAAGGTAATTCCCCTGCCGGGTGTATAAGCGAGCGCGTCCCAACAGTCCATCCCGTGATGCGGGAAAGCGCTCTAGGTAAGTATCATAATCGCGCAACGCCCGTTCATCTTCCCCTTGTAGCATATAGACCTGTGCGCGATATAAATAAGCAGGCGTAAAATTCTGTGCAATCGCAGCCGAAAAATCAGCAAGGGCATCTGACAAATCACCTAAACTCAGCAAAATTTCTCCACGAAAACTCAAATAAATACCGTCTGGTTGCAGTTCAATGGCTTGGTTCATATCCGCTAGGGCTACACTTTCGTTGCCCATTGTCCATAAAATCACCCCCTGTTGATAATAGGCATCGGCGTTCTGCGGATTCACGACAATCGCTTGGGAAAAATCTTGCAGGGCTTCTTCGGTCTGCCCCAACGCTGCAAAACTCAGCCCGCGTGCATGATAGGCTTGAGGAAAATTCGCCTGAATCGCTTGAGTAAAAAAATCAATCGCAGCGATATAACGCTGCTGTTCATGCAGCAGCACGCCCATTTCATAAGCGGAGTCTGCTTGGAGGGTCGGTACAGGAGTCATGGGTACAAATGGTTGCAAAGCAGACACCATAACCGTGAAACTGACCAATCCAAAGGCAACAATAGCTTTTAACAACACGATTTCCCTATTTTTTGTGATATGGCGAACTATCTACGTTAGGATTATCTGTAGAAAGGATGTGGATGATGCGCTTTATCGTGCTGTTCATTGTTTTTTTATTGCTTGTTGTGCCGGTTCGCGCACAAGAACCTGCCCCCATTTTGCCTGCCAGTAGCGCCACACAGTTAGACGTATTGACCATTTTGCAGCACCCATCGCCTGTCCTTGAAGCATATTTTAGCACCGCAGGCCGTTATTTTATAAGTGGTTCATTGGATGGGGTCTGGCATATCTGGCAAGTCGCGGCGCATTCCACCCGCACGCGGGGCGAACAACTTTATACGCTTGACCACTATACACCGGGCAGCAGTCTGCTAGTCACAGATGCTCAAGATGACTACTTTGCTGTCACCTCAGCATCTGGCAGCATTGAAATTAGAGAATTGGAAACAGGCGAGATCCACGCTCGTTTTGATGAGCATACCACCCCGATTAGCAATCTTTATTTTTTGAATTCTCAGCAAATGCTTTCTAAAGACTATACAGATACCGTTTTTGTATGGGATAGGGAATCAGGTGAACAACTTGCTATTCATGAAAATATCGTCTCGCAAAAAATCCACGCTAATTTTTACGCTTTATTAAATGAAACCGGTGATATTCAGATCTATTTTGATCACCCAAATGAATTTCTTCTTCATGCGAATGCGGATGATTTTTCACTCTCTCCAGATGGGGTCTTGGTAGCAGCATGGGGCCAATCCATCACGCTTTGGCAGAGCGAAACAGGGGAAAAACTTTTTGAACTGACAGATATTCCCGTAGATAACATCGTGTGGACACCAGACAGCCAGCATTTTGTGATTCAAGAATTTGATGGGGCTGAAATCTGGTCGATTGAAAGAAAACAAACGGATATTTTTACCCGTTTTGGGAATGGGGTTGAAACACTGGTCATTGCCCCTGATGGTGAAAGCATTGTTACTCTCGATCGTGACAATCGCCCGAGAGTGTGGCGTTTGCAGGATGGACAGGTTGCTCAAATTGGTTCACTACCCGCGCTGGTAGACCGCATCGAAATTAGCCCCGATAGTGAAACATTGGTGGGGTTTGAGGTGGGCTACGAAACAAATTTTTGGTGGACGGATACGGGATTTAAAGGTGGTGAAACACGCCTTATTCCCGACAATGCTATTTTTAGCTCCGATTGGCAATTTTTAGCCTCCTACACCAATAATCTTGTGGTATGGTATGGGCTTCCTATGGATGAATTACGTTTTGAGACCCAACCGATTGGTAATCCCAAACGGCGATCCTATGTTTATCCTGTGCCATCCGAGGAGTCGCCTTTCATCATAGGTTTAGATGCAGACCGCCGCCTCTTTGCTCTTGCCCGCACTTATGATAGTGAATGGGTTCAAATTATTATTGAAGATGCAACTTCTGGGTGGGTCAAAACAGATACCCTCACGTTACAGGGAGACCTTAGCGATTTACCCATTGTAAGGACGGGGAAAATAGAAATTTTAGAGGATGAGGTTTTGCTGGCAACAGAAAACAATGGTAATCCAACTTTGATGGGCTGTCAGCCGCAGCAAACAGTCATCATTCTCATGCAGCAGGGTCAGCACTATCAAATTGACTGTGGTGATGTGGTAGGTTGGTTGCCTTCACACCAAGTCATCGTGGATCGCTAAAATTTTAAGAATTATTTAGCAAATTCGGGCTTGACCACCGACCCAATGCCCTATAGAATGCACATTGTTGTTCGCTCCTATCGTCTAGCGGTCTAGGATGTCGCCCTTTCAAGGCGAAGACATGGGTTCGAGTCCCATTAGGAGCATGTTACGTACCTGATTATTCTGAACAGGTACGTTTTTATTTCTACCCTCGGTGTACAACGCAGCACGCAGTACCAAAAACTTATCAGCCCAGGGCTTCAAGCGGAAATCAACGATCCGCTGCTTATCCAAATCATAAACGATGTACTCAAACAAATTCCGTGCCATGCGCTGGCGTTCGAGTGGCTCAGCACTGTCCCAGACCGCGACCATATCCTCGATCGCATTCAAGCAGGTCGCCAGTTCGAGGCGGGTTTCTTCCTGCCGGCTGGCAAAGTGCTGCCAGTGCGCCAGTTCACGCTCATTCTCAGCGAGGCGCTGACGGAATTCATCCAGTTCAATGTGCCCTTCGGCGAAGAGCGTCTTAATATTGCGAATTTTCTTGTGGATCCGTTCAATCTGCCGCTGGCGTTCCACCCCGGGATCAGGAGTGTCCGGCTCATCCTCCGCCGGGATCTGCGGTGCGAGCGCGACCAGCGATTCCAGCGCGGTTGGATGAAGGGTCAGCCCATGAAGCAAGCGGGTAAACGCCCCTTCGACGGCCTCACAGGGAACAGAACGGTTCTGACAGCCACACTGGATACCTGCCTTATGGCGGTAACGCCGCACCCCGCTGGAACTCTTCGCCCCGTTGAAATAGGTACGTAGGGCCACATTGTCTTCCCGTTTAACCGCCGCTTCGCAGTGAGCACAGCGGGTAATGTAACTCAACGGATAGGGGTGGCTGGTGCGTTTGTGACCGCGATCCACCGGGCGGGTCGTGCGGCGTGCCCGCACCACCGACACTTGATAAAGCAGGTCTACCGGGAACACCGCCCGCTCAAGCTCAATGGTGTAGCCAGCATGTTCCAGACTGTCATGGGCAGATCGGTATTTGGCCGGGGTTTCTAGCACTAGGCCGCCGTATTCGGGCCAGTTGCCCAGAATCCGCCGGATGTCATCCCGGTTCATCCGTCGAGGCTGGCCGCGATTGTCCCGAAAAGGATAGCCTTCCGCATTCATCTCGTAGGCTAGACGCTCTAACCCGATGTCACCCTGTGCGAACCGGGTCAGCACCTGTCGGGTCGACTCATAATATGAATGCCAGACCGCGCCGGCTTCAGGCGGTGTGTCAGGATCGCCCCGAACAAAACGCCCCTCGCGCAGCCACCATGCACCGTCCTCATTCGGGATGAGATACCCCTGTGCATTGCGCTTCGTCCCAAAGGGTGGCCGTCCGGCACTTTTGCCCTTGCTCTTGCGATGCCGGATGCCATCGACCACTTTGTCCGCGATGTCGTCCGCGTATTGTTCGTCAAAAGTAGCGGTGAGATTGATGATGAATTTGCCCATGGAGGTGGCGGTGTCAATTTCTTTGCCCGGGGCAGCCGTCACCAGCGCGATGCCCAGTGACTCGAGGGTGTCGATGAGTTTGCCAATCCGCCAGCCCTTGCGATGCAAGCGGGACAGATCATTGGCGACCACGGCCACGACCTGCGGGTGATACAGATGGGCGGTCAGCGCTTGCCAGCCGGGACGGTTTTTCACTTCCCGCCCGGATTTATGCCCATCCACATCTTCAAACCACATCGGTGTCCAGCCTTCTGCCTGACATTTCCGTAAGATATTGGCACGCTGTCGATCAGGACTTTGCGAGTCATCGCCTTCACGGGTCCACGACAGACGCACATAACACAACGCAATGGGTTCAGACCGGGCAGAAGAGGCTTTTTTCGAGGACATACCAGACTTTCCTTCACTTCACCGTTGACAGTGAAAAGTTTGGACAGGTAAAGTCTGTGAAAGGTCGCTGCGCCACCTCCATGGTGCGTCGGCCTGAGTGCTGGGGTGTTTGCAGCACCTCAGCATTCATCATTCTAAAAATAAGCGTAACCCTATCCGGCTGCATTGTCAAATCCCTTTCGTTTTTTGCTGGCCTGTTTCGCTTGAATGTCGCCAGCAATCTGCAAAAATTCGGCCAATCCCTGAACAACCCCCATCGTGACGGGTGTTTCCTCCCACTGCTGGCACAGGAGGGCGGCCAGGGCAAGGAAGGTTTCAGCAGATGGCGCAGAGTATAGCGTGTCGCGGTCAGGTTGGGATTTTGGAACACGCATGGCACCTACACTCCTCGTCTCAGCGTTACTTTTTACGTTACCATCAAGTGATGCTGCGGTGATGATCAGAGATTTGACAAGCGCATCAAAAGTTTGACACGCAAACAAGCCGGCTTTTTGGGCGAGTGCGTGTACAATCGAACCCACCACCGTTGTTAAGGAGAAGTCTCATGAAATTACTGCTCACGTCCGCGGGTATCAAAAATGCCAGCATCCACCGCGCCCTGGTTCATCTGCTCGGCAAACCGATGGCCGAAGCCAGCGCACTCTGCATTCCGACGGCGAGCTATGCGCTCTCTAACGGGCCGGCAATGGCATGGCGGTTTATCAGCGGGCAAGAACCCAGCTGCCCGATGTGCGAATTGGGGTGGAAGTCCATGGGGGTGCTGGAACTCACCGCACTGCCAAGTCTGGATGAAGCGCACTGGGTTCCCATGGTCGAGGCCACCGATGTGCTGCTGGTGAATGGCGGTGACCCCCTGTATCTGAGCTACTGGATGCGGCAGTCCGGGCTGGCAGAGCGCTTACCATCGCTGCGAGCAGTCTATGTGGGACTGAGCGCCGGGAGTATGGTGATGGCCCCCCGTATCGGTGCGCCGTTTGTCGGCTGGACACCGCCCACCGGCGGCGATGAAACGCTGGGTCTGGTGGATTTTGCCATCTTTCCGCATCTGGATCACCCGCTGCTGCCGGAAAACACTCTGGCTGATGCAGAAAGGTGGGCGGCCGGGATCGGGGTGCCGGGGTATGCGATTGATGATGAAACCGCCCTCCAGGTGGTCGATGGCACCGTTGAAGTCATCTCCGAAGGTCAGTGGAAACGGTTCAGGCTGGCAACGAACTGACACTAAAGCACCAGCGGGAAAGCCACCAGCACCGCGCCGGCACCGACCAGCCACCCCAGCCCAATTTGTTGCAAGGTGTGGTTTTTGGTGCGATGCCGCGCCCAACCGGTGAGCAGCACCGCCAGCAGCACGAGCCCTCTCAACAGCCAACTATCGAGTTCACCGAACCAGAGCAGTCCCGTGCTACAGGCAGCGGTAACGGCCGCATGAACCGAGATTTTGGTGTAGAAGGTGTTGATGAGCAGCTGGACAGGCAGCCAGATCAGCAGGGCCAGAAAACACGCTACCAACCGGGATGGGCCATCCAACACCTGAATCAGGAACAGACACACCAGCACACTCAGTACAAAAGACACATAGAGCGGTGTGCGGGCGACCCGCTGATAGGTATAGCGTTCCCGCCGTTTTCCCCATTGGGTAAGCAGGAGCAAGGGCACAATCAGCACCGCTGACAACAGCCCCACCCAGCCGACGGCTCGCAGCAGTGGCACATCCCGTAACACGACCAAGAGCGTGAGGATACTGACCGGATAGGGATGAAAAAGCAGTCCCAGCAGATAGGCGAGACGATTCGTAGGGTCGGGGAGAATATCAGACTTCATGCAATCCTCGCTAAGGCTATTAGGAGTCGTTCATAGGGTGTATCCGGCGGCGCTGCCCGTCTAATCTGCTCATACAATCGTGCCCCTGCCGCCGATTTTTGCGCGGCCAGCGGGCTGTAATCCAGAATATGCAGGCAGGCGGTATAGGTGGCGGCTTGCAAGCCGTGCCAGCCACGCGGTCGGTCCAGTTCCGCGAGGGTCAGCACCTGCCGCTCTAAACGCCGCAGTCGCCACCACAGCCACAGGCGTTCCCCGATGAGCAGGTGGTGAATCATCCGGTGGGGCAGCACCTGAATAACAAAACAGAAAAACACCACGATCCCTACGGGAACCGCCTGATGGAGGCGGGTTGCGTCGCCCGTCAGCACGGTATACGGCCCCAGCACCTGTGTCAGCGCAGCCGACACGGCATAAAAAATGCAGAATGTCAGGGTGGCAATGTGTTTGAGCCGCATCGGTTCTAGCTGCTCCTGACGATACATGCGCCAGTTGGCCGGAATGAACACGCCCACCATATGCCATAACACCACCCCATCCGCGAGGGTCATCATGCTGTAGTAGGTTTGCAGCGGCGTCAGCCAGCCCTGTGTGCCTGCCCAGAAGATAAAACTATTCCCCACCCAGGCGATGCCAAGTAAGCCAAGCAGCCCGCGAGACAACAGTGGGGGTAAGGGATAGAGGCGCTGGAGTACCCGGTGATATTGGCCTACCGCCAGCAGAACACACAGGGCTTTCCACCAGTAGGCCAGCGGCAGCCCATCCGAAGCGCGATTGATGGCCTGTTCAATCAGCGGAGTGCGAAAGATAAACGCCCCACCCGCAAACAGGAACACACTCCAGATGAGCAGGGAGTCGGAATCATTAAGTCGGCGGCGCTGCCATGCCCGGCGAAAACTCACCAGCAGCGCCAACCACTCCACGACTACAAACAGCACGTCACTCATTCTTGAAATCCCAGGGCATCGGTAAACACTTTTAAGCCGTCAATGCTTGTCGAGGTATTGAGCAAATACTGAAAACGGTGGGCACGGATGACCCGCTGCTGAATCAGCGTGCTAAATGCCTCCGCCTCTTTTTCCTGCGGGGTGACTTCCAGTAGGGTGGCTGCCTGAGTCCGTGGCAAGCAGTGCAGCGGAACCGATGGCTGCCCTTCCAGCACCCGGATAACGCCCTCTGCCTCGTCCCCGAAGAGTCGTTCCAGCGGAACGGGTTGATGTCCCAGCAGTAGGTGTCCCACCTCATGCAGCAGGATATGCACATGATGGACATGGTAAGTCCCGCTGTTGTAGGCCAGATAATCCCGATCACCGACCGGAATCCACAACCCGAACAGGGTCGGGGAGAACGGAAACCCGCGATATCGGATCTCTCGCCCCCGGAGGCGGGACACATGCGCCAGAAAATGATCCAGTTCGAACTGACGAAAGTCATAGTTCAATTTCTCAATGACCGCGGTGATCTGCGGATAGGGGTCGTGCATCAGCCAGCGTTTCATCAAACCGACTGCTGCTTCTGCTCGGCGGCTTCAATCCAGCCCAGCACCTTTAACATGTCTTGCCGGGCAGCTTCGGACAGCTCAAGCGCTCGGAACATGATCTCATTGGCCGCTGGCGCAGGCGGTTCCGGGAATTTCCGGTCGCGTAAAAACGCATAACACGCATCGCGGGTCGGACAGTCAAAATACGCAATCGACACCCCGAAGAAGCGGCAAATTTCACGGATACTGTTGATACCGGGGTTGGGAGTTTTGCCACTGCGAATATGGTTGAGCGTTTTGTGCGTGATATTGACCTGTTCACTCACTTCCCGCTCGGTATAGATTTTCCCATCCGGTCGCCGGATCACCTCAAACAACAGATTAATCAGTTCGCCCACCGTCGGGCTCGGATCGGTCATGATCAGCCTCCTGTCATTTGTACTTCTCATCACAAGTGTTACTTTTTTGAGAATTTATTGACATATTGAGATTTACGATTAGAATAAAGGATAAATTGATTTTTGTAAAGACTTGCGGGGGAGACTTTAATCTTACTCAAGAGAAGCCATGAGTCAAGACATCTTTGGAGGCAAACATGGCAACGCAGGTGGTCATTGTCAGTGAGTCCGAGGTCAGCCGGGTCGGGATGCGCGAACTGATCCAACAGTCGCCGAATATTCTTGTTACCGGTCTCTACGGCTGTGTCCAGCAGATGAGCGCGCACATCGAAGCCAGTGGAGCGGATGTGGTGGTGTTGAGCGATCAGATTGGCATGAAAGCCTTGATTGAAGCCTTACACTTCCTCTTGGCGCATTCCACCAGTCGCGCTATTGTGGTGGTGGACACCTGGACGAGCGACAAGCTGGCGGAATTGGGTGCCCTCGGGGTGTGGGGCTTTTTATGCCATACCGATCCGCTCTCCATCGGCTTACCCGCCGCCGTCGAGAAGGTCATGCAGGATGAGCTTTATTTCTCGCCCGCCGCCGTGCGGAAGCTCCTCCCCACGACACCGGGGCGCAGCCCACTCAATCCCCGCCAGATGCAGGTGCTTCGTTTCATGGCACGTGGTTATACGCCACAGGAAATCGCCGTCCAGATGAAGACTTCCACGGGGGCTGTTTATGCCATTCAATACCGCATCCGACGGCTCATTCATGTCCGCACAACGAGCTTAATTATCGCAGAAGCCTTACGCTATGGGTGGCTGGAAGAGTCGTAGCAGTTAGAGAGAGGTTATACAAAATATGCTGGAAAAACCCTCTATTGAAGACCAGACGCTTATCGACTGCTTGCAGCAGTATGGACTGGCCGGAATCACCCTGACGTTTCTGCCGTGGGGTGCTGACCACGATTCAGCCGTCTATCAGGCGACCGGCGATACGGGCGCTCGCTATCTCGTCAAACTGCGTCGCGGGACTTTCAATGACATGACCCTGATGGTGCCTCATCTGCTTGCCCGGGCAGGAAATGCGTCTGTGATTGCGCCGCTGCCGACGCACACCGGGCAACTGTTCACGCCCGTTGAGGGATTCATGCTCGCGCTGTTCCCCTTTATTGATGGGCGTAACGCTTTTGAGGCTACTTTATCCGACCCGCAGTGGTTGCGTTTTGGACAGACCTTAAAGTCGCTGCACATGACTATCCTCCCCGATGCCATGCAAGCCCGGCTTCCACAGGAGTATTATGCGGCTACCTGGCGGAAGCGGGTCAAGGATTTTCAGCAGCGGGTGACAACCACCGCCTTTGACGATCCCATTGCCGCCAGATTGGCCGCCTTGATCCGCAGTCAACAGACCCGGATCACCCAGCTAGTGGCACGGGCGGAAGCGCTGGTCGGTAGCCTGCAAACCGGGTCGCTACCCCGGGTTTTGTGTCATGGAGATATTCATGCGGGCAATCTGCTGCTGAGTGATGAGGAGCAGGTGTACGTGGTGGATTGGGATACCCTGTGTTTCGCACCGAAAGAGCATGACCTCATGTTTATCGGCGCAGGCATTGGTAATACGTGGCTCACGGCACAGGAAGAAGCCTTGTTTTATCAGGGGTATGGGGCCACACTGATCGACCCGATAGCCCTGACCTATTATCGCTATGAAAGGATCGTGCAAGATATTGCGGTCTACTGTGAAGATATCTTATTTTCCAGCCAAAGCGACGCGGATCGTGCCGAAGGGCTGCGCCAGCTTACCGGGCAATTTCTCCCCGGCAGTGTGGTGGAGATCGCCTTTCGCACGGACGAAAAGCTGCTTGGTCACCCGCGATGAGCGCATTAAAAATTTCCCAGCACGCCAATGACTTCTTCATTAGAGTCCACGCCGAAGTGCTGGCGCAGGCGATACTGGCGGCGGTAAATCACGCTGCGGCTGAGACCCGTCCGGGCCGCGATCTGATCGACCGTCAGTCCGGCACCCATCAGGGTAAAAATAGCCTGTAAACCCGCCGGCAGCGCCGTGTACAGCGCCCGATAATGGCTGTAATGCTCATAGAGCTGGCCAATCGTCGGACTGAGGAAACGTTCCCGCTGCCAGGTCAAATCCACCGCCAGACGCAGCGTGCCGGACAGGGCATCCCCCGGATAGAGATAGGCGGTGAAACCCACCTCCAGCGCGTGCACCACCCTGAACAGATTGGGGCGGGCATCGACATACATCAAGCCGCAGGTCGGTGAAACGCTCTTCACGCCGTCCGCCAAATCGGCCATTCCCGCCGGAAAGGTATCATCGGCGATGACCACTCCCGCACCGGTACGGAGCAGCATCTCGTTCAGAGCCGGCAGCCCATGACTGACCCGCTCGACCTGATAGAATCCACTCAGGTAGCTGCGGAAGCCATCACTATGCAGGGGATACCCGGTTGCGACTAACACCACAGGCGGTTTCATAGGCCGTATCTGACATTCCCTCCTTTGATCATGTCCTAAAAATGTCCTGACGAAAGCGGCCAAAGTTCGACAAAGTTTGACGGCACCGCCGCTGGCGTTGAATGGCAGCTAGGGAGCGCAGCCCGTCGGTCAATGAGCGGCAGGGGTAAAAGCAGCGGCCTCAGCCACACTTCGTGCTGCCAATAGGCGACCACCCCACCCAACACGCCCACCATGAGGGTAAAAATGATGGCAAAAGTTACGAGACAAGTCTGAGCCATCGACACCTCCCTTCAGTAACAACATAAAAGAAAAGTGATCAGGGAAGTGTTTAATGAGTTGACACTGTGATGCGCGGGCGGGTGGCAGGCATCTGCGTTTGTAAAAGTGCCTGGCCAACGCTAACACGACGCGGCGAACGGTCAATGGGGTGCCGCCTCCGGCGCAATTTGTGCCAAATTGCCCCATGACCCTTCGCGTGCTCGCGTCGTGTGGCGGGCCGGTGAGGCACTTTTACAAACGCAGACGCACTTCTCTCCCCACACGGCGGCCCGTGCAAAGCTTCACGGCGCTGTCTCCGACTACAGGCAGGCGGGTCGTCGACCGCGTGGGACAGGGAGTACGTCCGCCAAACTCACCCCGCTGGCACCGTCCTCCCCCGACGGTGACCGGCGGATACACCCGCCCGTCGCGGACTCCGGTAGGGCTACTGCCGGGTCGGAAAGACCGCTGAATTCGCATCGCCCCCCATCATCGGCGAGAGGACACGTCCGGGCGGCCACCGGGTGTGAAGGTGAGTTTCCCTGTTATCCCATCAAGACAGCCTGTGCCATCGACCGGATGGCATCCCCTGAGCCTGTTCGGTGCGGATGGCAGGGTTTTGTTTCCCCGATCATAAAGAAAGGAAGGCTTTGATGTGCATCACCACCGAGCAAGCGCTCGCGTCCTATCATGCCGCCTATGACAACCACGCCTATCATGCCCTATGCGATGAACTGGTCTGGCTGCTCGGGGCGGGCAGTGACCTGTCGGATGACGCGCTACGCCAGACCCCGGATTATCTCGTGCTCACCAATCTTCTCATTCATACCGCGCTGGAAATCTGCGGTCATCCCGCCTATCACGGTGAAGGCTGGCAGTTGGCGACCAGTTTGCACGCGGTCACCACCCCCCGCCGCCACAGCGGGGCACTGACCCCGGAGGATATTCACCGCTTCTTCCAGCAGGTGGATGGGTATCTGGGCATCTACCGCGCCGCCATGCGCCAGCAGGTCACGGCCACCGTGAGTGCCACCGCCCTCGATCTCGCCCGCCAGCTGACCGACACCGCTCTTCAGCACACCACGACGCTTCCGCACTGGCAGGGCCGCACCGCGTATCACCTGACCGCCGCCAGCGCCGGACTGCTCCACACGGCTCACATCCTGCTGGCGCAACCCTTTTCTCCCTCACGGGCGGGGTATGCGGCTGAAAAACTGCGCCGTGCCTGCCATGATCTGGCCTTCGCCCTGCACGAAATCGTGCAGTTTTCGGGACTGGACGCGGCGCTGCCCGCATTTTTCACGCGAGCGGCCGCAGCCTTCAACCCGCTGAAGGAGACCTAGACCATGTTGACAGTGGCTATTCGGTATGCCGATCAAGGGCTGTATGCCCCGGTCGGGAGCAAAACCAAAGTCGCGGGGTTTCAGCTCCGCCCGTTGTCCTACCAACTCCTGCGTGCCCTGATCCCCGATCGGATGCAGGACATCCCCCGTTCGCGGATCGTGGATTACCACTATGTGACCGTTGAGCGCGACATTCTGGTGCGCAACTTCCATTTTCTCGTGCCGATTACGGAGCATCAGCTCCCCCACCTCGAAGCCATTACCCGGCAGGCGTATGATGTCCGGGGCATTTATCTATGGCGCGAGGGGCAGTGGTGGTCGTTCCCGCAGCTAGAAAATTACCAGACCGGCAAACTGATCACCCAACAGGTGACGGTGCGGGCACTATTCGGTGGGCAGGAAGAAATCCGTACCTACGAAACCCCGGAATGGGCGACCCGGCTGCGGGAGACGTATGAACCCACCCCCGGCCCGGGTTTTGCCTTAACGCCTGAACCGGCCCCGGCAGATTTGCCCACCGTCATCACGGGCAATGGCATGGTGCTGGAATGGAAACGTGGTTATGAGGATAAGAATCCGTGCTGGTGGTTACGGGATGACAAGCGGGTCAGCAAAGCGCAGTCCGCCACCTACCGCCATTACGCGGTTCTCAAAGCCACCCCGCAGGCCCGCTGGAGTAAACATTTTGCCAGTTGGTATTATGTCGGTGGGTCGTTACCCCCCGCCAGCTGGTTAGCCCTCGTCGGCTACACCACCAGCGCATCGCCCCAACCGGAACCGCTCTCCCCAATGGAATCACCCGCAGACAAACTGGCGCGGCTGCGACAGGAAGTAGCCGAACGGCAAGCCAGCGCGGCCCATCAGCAGCCCTATCACGACTTTATGGCAATGCTGGCTTTGAGCCGGGCCTTCCGTGAAACCCTGCACCACCTCCGCCAGACGAAGGCGCTGCCCGCCATGGCGACCCCTTCCTTAGACGATCCCTGGAGCTAGCCATGATGACCCCCGCTCAAGATTACATTGGACAAATCTCCGTCGTGGGCGAGTGTTTCTGCTACGGGGCGGCGCTGGATGGCCCGCAGCTGGTGTATCTGGACATCGCCGGTGCCGCCACCTCGGTGGAAGCGGTCTGGGCACGGCTGGCGCAGGGTAAGGAATGTTATCTCATCCCGGTGGACCCCACCGCTGACAAAATCGTCCTGCGATCCGAAGAAGGCTTCCTCAAACGGATCCAGCGCAAAGTTGAGGGCATCGGCATCCATCACCTGCTGCTCCTGCACCAAGACCTGATGGAACCGACTTACGCCGAACTCAGCACGACCTATCTGTTTTTGCTGGACAACTTGCAGGCCACCGCGCTGCTGGGAATGCACGTCCAGCAGCTGGTGGACATCGCCGTTTTCCCGGACTGGTCGCCCTACCTCGTCCAGCAGGGACGCCTAGAAGGACTGGTGGCGCCGATCCGCTGTTACGGTGGGGTCAAGCTGTGGAAACTCACCCTAGATAAAGCCGCCTGGCAGCGCCTCATCCGTCAGGGCTTAGCCCGCCAGCAGCTCCATTTCCCCGATTAATATCGTCTGTCTGATCAAGCCTTCACCCCCGTATGAGCGGGGGTGTTTTTGTTATGAAGGAGAGTTTCATGCCCCGACTGACTTCGCTGGAAAAAGGCGGGTACTATCCCTTCCCGCCGGAACACTTACCCGCCGTCGCCTCGTTGTTCGCGCCAGCCGCCAGGGGTGGACGCCTGCTCGATCCCTGTGCCGGGGAAGGGGTCGCCCTGCAACAGCTGGCACAGGCATGGGAATTGCAGCCCTACGCCAATGAACTGGACACTGCCCGTGCCGCGGCTTGTGTGGAAAAATTCGGTCCGCTGCAAGCCGTGCAGGGGGATGTGATGCAGCTCCGCACCGCCACCCATGCTTTTCAGGTGGCCTGGGTCAATCCACCGTATACCTATGAAACGGACGGGGATGAAAAACGGAGGGAGTTGACTTTTTTAAAACACTGCCTCAAATGGGTGCAGCCGGGTGGTTATGCCGTCTGGGTGGTGTATACGCACCATGTCACCGCCGAGGCCGCCCTCGTGCTGGCTAAAAACTGCGCACAGGTGGACATCTGGGACATTCCCGGTTTGCATCTGGGTGAATATCACCAAGTGGTGGTGGTGGGGCAGATCGGACACCCGCCGGAAGAACCCGCCCGCTTCGCGCAGGCGCTCCTGACCCGCCCGCACCAACCCCTCACCGTGCAGGACACCCCCTGTTACACCCTACCCGCCCCGCGCCCGGTGTCCCGGTTCATCTTCGCGCCAAAACTGCTCACCCCGGCACTGACCCTAGCCGCGGTGCAGACCAGCAGTGCTCACCAGTCGACCGCCTTCCAACTGCTGCTGACCCCACCACCCCCGGTGGAAGACGTCCGCCCCATCGTCCAACCCCGCGGGATGCAAATCGGACTGGTGCTGGCCGCCGGGATGTTCAATGGACTCATTCTGGAAACCCCCGAACACGGTCGCACCGCCGTTCGCAGCACCATCCGCACCGTTGAAGAACTGCGGGAAGCACCGGCGCTGGTGGACGAGGACAATCCCCACACGACTGAACGTGAGGTTTACCGTACCCGTCCGGTCGTCACCATCACCCTCCTGACCGAACAGGGTGAGATGATCCCCATGACCGGGGATGCCGCGCTGGTGAATTTCATCCAGCAGCACCAGCCTGCCCTGCTGAACTATCTCCACGAACACTTCCGCCCCCTGTACCAGTTCGACCATACCGCCTTGAACCCGGTGTTAGAGCGGGTCAGGATCGGGAAAGGTCTGTACAGCGCGCAGAAACATGTCATCGCCGCCTGCTGGACCGCCTTGCAGCAGCGCAAGGGGATTTACCTCGTGGGCGAACCCGGCACGGGAAAAACCGTGCTCGGGGGTACCCTCGCCGCCGCGTTGCAGCCTGCCATGCGGCCGGATCAGGTGACCCTCGTCATGTGCCCGCCGCACCTCGTGGAAAAATGGAAACGCGAAATTGGCCGCGTCACCCCCGGCAGTTACGTCGAAATCCTCGAAAACGTCGATCAAACCCGCGCCTTCATGGACAAATGCCGCACCCTGCTCGCCCATACGCTCAAGGTCGGCATCATCGCCCGTGAACGGGCCAAATTAGGCGAAGGCTGGGAAGCCGCCGTCTACTGGCGCCAGCGGCACACCGCCCTGTGGCCCAAAGGCAGCAACCCGCCGGAGGAACTCAAGGATCAACCCCGGATCTTCACCCAGTCCATCCCCCTGTGTCCCCGCTGTGCCACCCCGGTCACCAAAGATGCCAGCGGCGACAAACTGGCCACCCGATCCTGGCTCAACGACCATCCCCGCACCTGTCATACCTGCGGCGGTGCCCTCTGGCAGGACAAACGCACCTTCAGTGCCCCGAAACCCGGCGAAAAATTCCCGCGCAAAAATCCCCGCATGGCGCTGGCCGACTATCTGGCCAAAGTCCATCCCGGTCGCATCTATTTGTTTATCGCCGATGAGGCGCATGAACTCAAAAGTTTAAGCAGCGATCAGGGCAACGCCTTTGCCGTCCTGTGCAATGCCGCCCAAAAAGTCATCGCCTTGACGGGGACCTTGTATGGTGGGGTGGCGTCGTCCATTTTTGGACTGGAATACCAGCTCAATCCGCGGGTGCAGCGGCAGTACAGCTGGGGCAGCGGCCAGGCCGACCAGGGCAAACAGCTCGCCCGCTGGATTGACCGCATGGGGGCGTTGGAGCGCATCGTCGAATACAAACCGCAGTACGACTCCGCCGGACGTTACACGGGTAAAAGTCGGATTGAACATCAGCCGCAGGAAGCCCCCGGCACCTCGCCGCTGCTGGTGCGGGAAATCCTTGATCATGCCGTGTTTGTGGGGCTCACCGACATCAGCGATATGCCGCCCTATGAGGAACTCCCCGTGCCCATCCCGATGGATGCCGACCTCAAGCAGGTCTACGACGACACGAAACAGGCCCTCGGTGAGTATCTCTTCCAGTGCCGCCTCGAAGGCGATGCCAGCTTCATGGGACGGTATCTCCGCACCCTGCTGAGTTATCCCAATGCCCCTTACCGGGGAGAGGTGGTTATCCACCGCCGCCGGGTCCGTGACGACATTGGGCAAGGTACTTTCCTCGAGCAGCCCGTCTACACCCTGCCCGATCTGGGCGAAGAACGCCTGTATGCTAAAGAAGACTGGCTGATCCAGACCGTGCGCGAAGAACTGGCACAGGGACGCAAGGTCGGGATTTTTGTCGAACAGACGGCCACCCGCGATATTCAGCCGCGTTTAGCGCAGATCCTGCGGGATCACATCCCTGAAGCCAGACCCTACATCCTCTACGGCAAAGTCGAGCCTAAAAAACGCGAAGCCGTGCTGGAGGCACAGCTCAAAGCCGGGGTGAATGTCTTTCTCTGTAATCCCCGGCTCATCCAGACCGGGATCGATCTCGTGGCCTTCCCGACCCTTGTGTTTTATGAAACTTCTTACTCGTTGTATGTGACCATTCAAGCCTCGCGGCGGGCGTGGCGCATCATCCAGACAGTCCCGTGTAAGACCTATTTTCCCTACTATACCGACAGCATGGAAGCCCGCGCCGTCGCGCTCATCGGCCGCAAACAGCGCGCCGCCAAGCTGCTCTACGGGGAAAGTGACATCGGATTGAGCGAATTCACCGCTGGCGATGACGCGAGCGATCTCATCGCTGAACTGGCGAAGTCCCTCGATCAGGACGAGGCCGTCACCGATTTACGCGACCTGTTCAAAGCCGCTTCCCATGAGGCCCGCCAGCGTGAGAGTCTCTGGTTAGTGGACGAACCCATCGCGGTGGGAGACACACCCGAGGCAGAGCCAACCCCACCCGTCCCTGCGCTTGAAGCAACGATCCTCGAAACAGATA
Source organism: uncultured Anaerolineae bacterium (assembly GCA_964639245.1). Classification (GTDB taxonomy): domain Bacteria; phylum Chloroflexota; class Anaerolineae; order Aggregatilineales; family J027; genus SB15. Next base: position 92,535 of record CAZXCU010000001.1, on the reverse strand, counting down.
TCCCCCTGCCCGCCGCAGTGGCAGGTGCCCCGCTGCCACCCCGTGAGCCTGCCCGCCGCCGGCGTAAAGTCCGCCTTTCGGAGGCCCCGGACACCCCGTCGATTCTGGTCGAAAATTGGCCAACCGCGCGTCCAGTTGTGAAGATCGTGACCACCCCCGCCGATGGAGGCTTCACCCAGTTAGGGCTGTTCGACACCTAAAGGAGGACTGATGAATTGTGCCACCACGCTCACTTTTCTGCGGGCGCTGTATCGCGGTCAGCATGAAGGCTACCTGACCCTCACCGCCATTCACCCGACCCGTCAGCCCAACACCCCCTCCCGGCATCTGCCCCTTACCGATCGGGCCGGTATCCATCAGGCACTGACGGATCTGGCCGCCGCCAATCTCAAGGGCTGGGGAGCGTATTTCTCGGTGGCGCTCCGGCAGCAGCCGATGACCCGCTGGCAGCGCGGTGGACAGGGGGATTTACACAGCCTCTCCGCACTGTTTGCCGATCTGGATGGCGACCTCGCCCTGAGTTTCACCCGTTTACACACCGCCTGCCGCAGCGGACTGCCCGCCCCGTCCGCCATGGTTGGCAGTGGACGCGGCCTGCATCTCTACTGGTTGATCCAGCCCACCACCGACTTTGCCACCGCCAATCACCTGCTGAGCGGATTAGCCCACGTATTAGGCGGGGATGCCCTGACCAGCGCCAATGCCATGCGCCTGCCGGGCAGTTTTAACACCAAACCCGCCGTCCACCGTCCCTGTCAGCTGCTCTGGCTGGCCGCTAACCGCCGGTACACCCTTGAGGATTTTACTCCGTATGCGGTCGTGCCTATCCCGCGTGAAACCCTACGTTTGCCTGTGCGGGCACCCCCGACCCTCAATCCCGCCCTGCTAGAGGCAGTTGTCACCGCGCTGTACCGGGACTACGGCGGTTTTGTGCAGCCCAACGGCTGGATTGGTGCCCGCTGTCCCGGCGGCCATGCCCGGGACACCCCCGGTCAACATTTCGGATTCCGACCCGACAAAGGCGTCGCCCGGTGTTTCGGACGGCACGGCCAGCTCTTGTTGAAAGACCTGTGCCGCCTACTCGCCATCGACCCCGCCGCTTATGGTGGCCTCTATCGTTCTACTTAAAACTGGATAGGCGGGATGGCACTCCAGAATTCCCATAGTGACCCGATGAGGCGCAACCAGGTAAAATTATCGGCATTTTGCCAGTTATGCTGATCGATGACCATCGGGGTCACCTCACGAAAATACGGAGAATTTTCAAATTCTTGGGCAGTTTGAGCGCCCATGAATTTGAGTGCGCTATAGGTGGACATCAGATACTTCCCAAGTTCGCTGTCTGGATTCGCTTGATGTTCAACAATGAGTTGATTGAGATGCCGTTCTAACACAGCACGCTCCTGTCCCAGTGAAATCAAGCCTATACACACGGCGAGTTGGGGAGCAATCCATGAGCCTTTCAGCAGTCGCTGCACCACATCCTTCTCAAAATCACGCGAACGCAGTAGGAGAATCACGCTAGTGGCCACCAGGCTAGGTCGCCAATGAGATGAGAGCATTTGTCTCACCAGATCAGTCTCAGCCTTCAGCTGGTGGGCAAGTTCAATAAAGACAGGTAGCCAATCCTCGGACGCTTTGTCAACATATCGGGGATTGAGCAGGTTCAGATAGAAAGAACCATCACCCGTCTTTTTATGCATCCAGGCAAAAACCTCACCGGTGTCTGAAAACATTCGTAGCTCTCCTACATTTTTCCATTGTACATTGAAAGGACATGCTCCAATGACAAAGCTAAAAAATAAAGACAAAGAAACCGTCATTCTTATTCGTATCCCGGAGGTGACTGCCCGCAAGGGCGAAGCCACCCTCACCGTCACCCGCGGTGAACTCGGTCACCTGCAAACCTTTGCCTACAGCGGCTTAACCCTCAAAGGCAACCTCGCTGAAACCGTCCAGCGTGCGCTGGCCACCCTCGCCCAGCTAGAAATGACACCACCTGTGCTTCCCGCCGACACGAACCAGCCTGCAGAAACACCTGCCTCTGACGAAGTAGAAGCGACTTTGGCGGATGAAGCAGACGAGGCAGAGACTGAAGCGGAATCAACCGTCGCACCAGCGGCAGTGACCCGCGAAACCCCGCTACCGACTGACGTTTCATCATTCGCCGAAGCGACGGACAATCCCGTCCACCAGCAAATTGCCCTGTTTTAGTCTTATGAATGAAGGAGAAAACCCCATGACCGACCAACCCACACCGACGACCCGCGTGTTCAAAATTGGCGCAGTGCGCCTCGTGGAAGATGCGTCGATGGCCGGCAAAAGCATCGCGGACATCCAGACCCTGCTCAAACCCCTCTACCCGCAGGTGGAAAATGCCACCGTCCGCGAAACACCAGATGAAACCAGCGGGATCACACTCGTAGAATTCCTGCCCCGTCCCGGCCGCAAGGGATAGACTAACCGTGCCTGTTGTCCCGTGCGGGGCAGCAGGCTTTTTTAGGAGGATAACCGATGAATCCGCAACCGTTCAACCATCTGGTCGATCTTCTCACCTCGCTGGCACCGCTGGAATTGGAGGCGGTGACGCTGCTGCCCGGCTTACGGGCCGCCACAGGCGAGTGGTTCCCGACTTCACTGACACCTGAGGCCAGAACACAGGTCATCGATGCCACCGTAGAACTCGTGGCCTACACCCGTCGCTGTGCCGAGATGGCCCGGCGGTTATCGCAGGTTCCGCCGATCCCACTGCGTGACGTGTCCCTGCTGGAATTCGGCTTATGAACGTTCAAGACCTCGTTTTGCACCTGAACCAGCTGCATGAGATGGCGGGTGCCGACCCGCTGCTCGCCCTGTGCAGTGCCGTAGCGTGGGTGGATCCCCTGCTGTTGCAGGCAGACACATTCATGGAGGATGACGGGCTTCCCTACGCGGATGCGCTGGATCAGTGGACGACCATCGCGCTAGCGTGGCAGATTGCCCGCCACTGTTATGTGGATGTCTATGCCGAAACCACCCTGGCGCTACGTGCGCCCGTCCTCCCTGAAAAATTGGCCGGGGCGATCTGTACAGGTTTTAACCGCCATCAATGCGGTGGGGAACTCGACGACCTCGACCAGATTCACTTCGGGCTGCCCTTCTTCGGGATGGGGATTGACCTGACCGAATCCGGGTATTTGCAAACAAGTGACTTCGCCCCGCTGGTGGCTATTTATGCCCTCTTCGGGATAGATGTCAACGAGGGGTCGGGCAACATGGGCGAAGCCGCTCAGATCGCTGATGTCCTCGCCGCCAGCCTGCGCCGGACCGACAATCCCCTTCATGCGGATCTCGCGTGGCTGCTGGACTGGATGTTCTCGCAAACAGGCAACACCGCCGCGGATTACACCAACGAAGCATTCTACGACATGGGCATCGAACCCCTCTGGTGGAATGCCGACAACACCGCTTTTAACGAAGCCATGCACAGTGAAGCCAGCGACATTCTCACCGCCGCTGAACGGGGCATGAAGGCCCTGCTGACCGATCCCGCCCTGCACGATGCCCTCAACATTAATATCCAATATGTGAAGCACGCTATGAAAAAGGAAAAAAATCATGCTCGACCCGATGCCAACTACCTTACAAGCCACCTCGGATGGCCTGCTGGCCTTCCAGCAGTTGATGCAAACCCCGCCGCTGGTCACCCTGACGGTTTATCCGTTCGGGGTGCTGATGGAACGCCAGACCCCGCAGGGCCGCACCGCCTATCTGGTGGATCCCCAGCAGATTGCCCTGCAACTGGCGACCACGCTGCGCTTTGAAACGGGTATCCTGGCGGACAAGACCCTCTACGTTGCTCAGGAAGGGGTGCAGAAAATCGTCGTGGAATACCGCCCGCGCCAGAAAACCGCCCTGTTCCTTGAAGGACTGGATAACCCGCTCATTATTCCGCTGCCGCCTTTACTCCTGTTCCGACGCACCACCGGGGATGCCCGCCCGGAATACCGCCTGTTCGCGGTGAAAAAACGTCCCTCCGATGGACAGGCCGCCCTCTTTCATGCCCCGCTGCCCAATTTATACGAAGATGGGCGGGTGTGCTGGGGCACGGTGCAGCAGCTCGACACCGCGCAGTTGCAGCAGACCGCCCTCACCGACGACTGGAAAATGCTGCTCGGTACCCGTTTTGGCACCCACAATGCCATGAACCGCAGTCAACGTTATCCCGCCAACATCTGCCAGCACTATCTGGCGCTAGAAGCCGCCAAAGCACGCGTTTATCCCGTGTCTGATCTGCTGCCTGCCCGACGCACGCTGGAACAGGTGCTGGAAGGACTCCGCCGATGAAAACCTATGTGTATGAAGGCGCATGGCAGATTGACCAGCTTGTCATTGTCGGGACAGGGGGGACGGGATCGGCACTGGCTCGCATCGCCGCCCGGTTGTTATGGCAGCGGCAGCAGTTAGGGCAGACCGTCCCGACGCTCCACCTGATTGACCCGGATGTTGTCGAAGCCAAAAATGTAGGACGACAGGGCGGCTTCAGTCCAGCAGATATTGGCGGTTACAAAGCCGAAATTCTCGCCCGGCGCTACAGTTTAGCGCTGGGTTTACCCATCGTCTGGTCGAATGAAGCCTTTGACGCGGACCAACACCTCCCGCATGGCAGCGTGCTGATCGGTTGTGTGGACAACCACCTTGCCCGTCAAACCCTCGTGGCTGCGGCGGAAGGTGTCACCTATCTGGATTGTGGCAATGCCCGCACGCATGGGCAGGTGGTGCTGGGCTCCACCGCCTCCCGCGAGAAGGTCATGACCACGCTGGCGATGATGGAACAATCCAATAATGAGATGGTTCCCTGCCGGCACCTGCCCAACATCGCCCTGCTCTATCCCGAATTATTGGAGCCTGAACCCCCGACGGTGCAACCAGCACTTTCCTGTGCGGAATTGGTCATGGCCGAGGAGCAGCACGTACTTATCAACGATGCCATCGCGCTGGTGGCCGGACAGTATCTCTACAAACTCCTGCACCGCGACCCCCTCACCACCTTCATGACCACCCTCGACCTGCATCATCTCGCGCTGGAATCTCACCGGATTGACCCGGTGGTGCTGCGACACTGGCTGTAAGTTAAGGGCGGGACGACACGCACACCACCCGTACACCGTCTAAGTTACCCCCGAGGGAAGGATTGACACCGAGGCGTGAGCCAGCATATATATTATTATCAATGAAAGACGCGCCCCGCTGGGCTTTGGTTTCTGTACTCTCAAAATCGACCACACGGCTCCAGTAGTCATTGAGCATCCATTCCCAGACATTGCCCAGCAGATCCTCCGCCCCGCAGGTGGCCATCCCCGCCGGATACATCCCCACCGTGACGGTGAGTCCTAAGGCAGCACCTTGGATATTGACCGCATATGGGCGTACCTCCTGTCCCCATGGAAAAGGCTGGTCAGGCTGGCCTGCGGTGGCGGCCATGACCCACGCTGCCTCTGTAGGCAGACGAATTTCGGCATTTTGGCCGATGATCCAGTCGCCAACAGTTTCCCCACGCCAGCGGTGGGTTAACCAGCGGGTCAACGCCACCGCATCGACCCATGCAACGTTGTCCGCCGGATAATTGGGGATCGGACGGTTCTGCTTCCAGTCTTGGCGCTGATCGGATAATCCCTGCCACCATGTATTGTTCTGATAGCCATCTTCCGCTTCGTAAAAGGCTTTAAACTGCACATAAGTAATCGGGTATTTGGCGATGTAGAAAGCTGGCACATCTTCGCTCTTTTTAAGAGCATTGGCTTTGCTAGCGGCCATATACCCACCAGCCACATAACACCAGACAATATCCGGCAGACCATCCGGGCGCAGCCCCACCCCCGGACGGGTATCGCCCAAGTCGGCGATTCGCAGGCTAATTTCCTCGCGTCTGAAATGAGTCGTGGTATTCTCCTTGAGCTCATCCACCAGATGGTCAAATTCAGGCCGAGCAAAGGTTTGTTCATCCCCGCTCAAACGCGGGTGCAGGCGGGTCAGCATGGCCTGCACATCCCGGTTGCGTTCGCCCAACCACAGATACTCGCGTTTGCGTCCGCTGGCCGCCCATTGGGCCACCGCCCGCCGCAGCTGCGCCAGCAAAAACAAATCCCCCTGCCGCTGCTCGATCCACACCGCCAAGCGTCCCCAGTTCCGCAGCAGGGCTTCGTGGGCAACTTCCAGCGTCACCAAGGGTGTGTCCGGCACTTCATCCTGCACCAGCAGACGGGCCTGTGTAAAAGCGGCCATCAGCGCGGCTTCGTCGGGTGACACCTCCGCCGGATCATAGGTCAGGCGCTGGCGGGTGGCGACCCCGCGTTCATCCACGCTGACTAATTCATGAAAAACCCGTTCCAGCAAGAGGTCTTTATCGCCGGACAATCGCGCAAACGTGGCTTCCGCCCGCTGACCAATCGCGCCCTGCACCCCGCCAACGGCCTTGTAGTCCTCAAAGGTAATCTGCTGCCGATTTTTACAGGCATGATACAGTTCATCCAGTGTGTAGGCCATCAGCGCCAGCGCGCCAGCATCATCGCCCGTCTCCTTGACGATGTGTTCGGGCAAGCCCGCTTCAAATACCAGTCCCGCCCGTTCGGCTGGTTTAACGATCATCTCATGCAGGGCGATGGCGGAGGGTTTCGCCAGCGGAAATGATCCCTCCCGCAGCCGTTCGGCCAAGGTTGGTATTTCCACCGCCCGATGATAAAAATCGGCGCGCAACGTCAGCACCACCCCCAGCCGTTCGCAGGGTTGTACCAGCAGGTCGGCAAAGGGACGACGCTGTGCCTCCGGGGTCAGGGTCAGCAGTTCCTCAAATTGATCGACAAACAGCAGGACTTTGACCCATGCGGGCGCCTCTTTGAGGGCATGGGTCAGGGTGCGGGCAAGTGCATCCGGTGTGGTGTGCAAAGTATCCGCCAGTTCCGCGCTGCGCCGCACAAACGCCGCCGGATCCCCCGCCAATGCGGGCACCTGATTGAGGAGCGCTTCGGCCAAACGCTGAAACGGCGCATCTCCCGGCGTGAAATTGACCACCGACCAGTCCGCACTGCCGGGAATGACATGCCGCTTGAGCGCGGGGAGCAGTCCGGCTCCCACCAGCGACGATTTGCCCGACCCACTCGCGCCGACCACCGCCACCAGTGGCTGCTGTTTGACTTTTTCAATCAGGGCATCTGTTTCACGGGTACGCCCGAAGAAAATCGGCGCGTCTGACGGGGTGAACGCCCGCAAACCGGGAAACGGCGACTTCTCCCACAGCGGTGCAGGCGTTGTCTCTCCATCTGACCTTTTCCGGCGTGATGTACCTTCCAACAAGCGACTAATCAGGCTTCTCAGATTTGCCGTAATTTTCTCTTTGAATTCGGCTGGGTCTGTATACGAGTTGTATCCCTGTTTAATTGAACCATCAGGATGAGAAAAATTCGCAAAAAATGCAGCGACCCGATCATATTGGATGAGCTTCTCAGCCCGTTTCGAGTCTTTCATATCCAGGGTCGGACTGGTTTCATTTTTATAAACCACTAATAAAGGCAAGCCATCCTCAATCTCGCCTTCAAAAGCATCGACAAATTCCCATTCCGTACCGGAAAAATAACGGGCAGTGTCTAATTTCTCACCGGGGTCAGGGAACTGATAACGGACGGGTTTTTCATAGTCCGGCGGTAAAGGCGTGCCCAATCGCGACCACAGAATGACAATCACGATGTCACATTCGGACGGTTTCGCCAGCCCTTCGTTAATCGCTTCCTGCGGGGTCATGGTCGCCAGCAGCGGGGTATCCGCGCCGGGTTTGTCCCATGCCACCACTTCAAAAACCACTTTACCACGCAAAAACGGGTCGTACTGCAACATGTCCAGCACATCCAGCACATGTTTGCGTTCCTGCGGCACATCGCCCGGTGATGAGATAAAAACACGGATAGTTCGCACGCTGTTCAGCCCTCCTGATGACTCCCATCTATTATGGCGAGCTTTGGTTCATTCCGCTATGACATTTTGCACCGCTTTTGGGACGGCATCCGCCGTCCCGGCCCGCCGGGGCGGGCCTACTTTTGCGCCTGTCACCTGACCATCACCACCCAAAGAGGGGGCGCAAAAAGTAGCGAGGCTAAGCCTCGCACCCTCACGTGCCTGAGGGTGGGCTATGCGTTCCTTCGTCACGCATCACTTCCGTAGGAAGTGGTGCACGCGGCGACCACGCGCCGCCTGCCCGCGGGCTGCTCACGCACCCGCGTAGATAACCCCAATTCCCACTGGCACACGGGTTCATTTTGTACTATAGTGAACCCACCTCACATCCACTTATCATCTCCCGGCGTGCAACCGCTCCTAACTAAGGAGTGTGTTCCATGCAAGACAGTTATCGTCCGCCGACGGAAGATTTCCGCTATACTCACTGCAGCAGCATCAGCATGACGCAAGCCATGTGGACACGGCTGGAACAGGTCGTCGCCAACCGCCGCGATCCCAAGTTTAGCACGAGTGATGCCGTCCGCGAAGCCATCCGCCTCTATCTGGATCATCAAGCCGACCTGATTGGCAGCCGCCAGCATTTCAGCAAGTCCTTACAGCAAAGTCTGCATGGGCATGAACGCACGATGCTGTTCACTTTGCACGCCTTGCTGCTGCTGGTCGGACGCTTGTTCGTGTACCTCATCAAAATCCGTGATGGTCGTGATCTGGATCCCGTCATCCTCATCGAAAGCGCGATGGTCGATAGCAAAAAGCTGTCGGGGCGATTGGTCGAAGCCGCCCGTGCGGTGCGCCGGGATGACACCCTCCAGCCGGAGGATTAGCCCATGGCGAAGCAGAAAAAAGCCGTCCGGCGCGGCACGATCTGGTCCAATGTCCGCTGGCTGCCACCCGAGCCGGGAGGCAAGCGATTGAAGGAAAAACTAAAATACTTTACATACAGAGATGATCGGGACGCCAAAGCCCCCAAAGGTGGACGGCGCTGGATCGATCACGGCTTAGGGGAAAACTACCGCGCGATTGTCGATCATTGTACGCAGCTCGCCAGTGAGGAGCGGCTGGCGTGGACGGTGATGCTCAGTCCCAAACCCCGGTTGATGGCGCTGCTCGATTCGGCGGCGGAGCGGCGTGCCTTCGTGGAAACCCTGACCGAAGCTGTCATGGCAGCGTGGTTTGAAACCCGTGGTTTCCGCGAGGTGCCTTATGCCTATGTCGTGCATGACCGCGCCACCCGCACCGACGGGTTAGCTCAAGTACACTCCCACGTGATTTTGCCGGGCACGGTCGATACGATCGCCGGACGGGAACGTTTCACCAATGGCCCTTCGGATTTACGGGTGTTCAATCTGCTGGTGGAAGACCTGTTTGAAAGCCAGATGGATCGGCAGCTTGGCCCGGACTGGCGGGTGCAGTGGGCGGACACCCAGCGCGACGAAGCCCGCCAGAAAAGCCTGATGCAGGCGCGGGAGGAGTTACCCGTCCTCACCACACAACGCCACACCGATGACCTGTCCGCTGAGCGAACGACCCCTGAGCGTGAATCGGATGATCTGAATACGTGGTTCGGGAGGGCAGAATGAAATACCCGCTTCTGATCGGTCTGCTAGTGAGCGGGATTGTCTTCAATGGCCTGTTATGCAGCTTCGGGCTGCTGGGACTTGAGTTTTGGGAAGCCCTCTACTTAACTGCCGGGGTGCTGCTGATACTGCTGTGGTTGGTGGTGCGCTGGCTCATCCAGCCGCATGACAGGGAGGAGAACTAAATGTACTACTGGTTATTCACGGAGGCTTACACTGTTTTCAGCCAGCTCGGCTGCCTCGTTCCTTCCGCCTGTCTGCTCCCGTTGCTGATTGGCAGTGCCGTCTGGTCGATGGGAGCGGACATCCGGCGCAGCGGGGAGAAGCAGCCGCCGAACCGGTTTTTCGCTATCGGGTTACATCTGCTGGTCTCCCTACTGCTGACCTTCCTCTATATAGGCATCACCGGACGTTGGGCAATTGTGCGGGGCTTCGCCCCGGAGATGGAAGGGGCACTGGAACTCGTGGTCGGGCAGCCGCCGCGTTTTGTGCACCAGCCGCGCATTCTGGTATTCGCCATCGGGCACGGGCTGCTGCTCTTCCTTGCCAACCTCGTGCTGTTCCAGAATCTCCAGCCCGGTGGCTGGCTGCGGGGACGCCGCGATCAATTCCGTCAGCCACCCATCCGGCGAGGCGAACTCGGCTCGTCCCACTTCTGCACCGGACGCGAATATCAACGTTTTCGCCGTCCCGACCCGGCAGGTCTGACTTTTTACGGCGCGTTCTGGGGGGAACACCGCCAGCGCCTTGATGCCGGGCAGGGCCGCTTTTGCTTAAATGGCGAAGATGCCGCCCGCGGTATTCTCGCCCTCGGTGGGCCGGGCAGCGGCAAGTCGCAGGGGGTGATCTTGCCCGCCATCGCCGACAACATGCGGCAGGGACACAGCTTGATCGTGGCCGATCCACAGGGGGAACTGAAACAACATCTCCTTCAGTATGCCCGCGTGACCGGTCACCTCGTCGTGCTGCATGATCCGACCGGCACGGATACCCCGCGTTTCAATCTGACCGACAATATCCAGACTGTTTCGGATGCCCGCGCCATTGCCGATGTGCTGGTGCCCACCGCACCGGGCGACAACAAATTCTGGTCGGACAGCGCCGCCGCCCGGTATAGCCGGTGGGTATGCGGGAAAAAAAGAGTAAGTGTGAGTTGGGTGTCAGGAGGGTCAAAAATAGGGTAAACTACGGTCTCTGGAAACTATCATACGTCCTCAAAAAATGCAACCCCAGCTTATCAATGCTCAACAAATCATCATAATGGTCCTCGTCGTGTATATCCTCTGGCTCAACTATGAGCGACAGGTCAGGAAATGGTGGGAGGGATGGCATCAGAAAGCGAGGAAACCGCGTCGGTTACACCCACGCAGTCCGCGCGATTGCGAATCATGCTGTGTCGACCATTGCTTAGGCGCCCCGTATACCCGGAGTAACCCGCCCCCGTGGTGCGATCTCAAAAGCAGACGGGGTCGTCCCAAAATCTATGAGAGCGAGGGCTATGCCTGCAGCAATGAAGCCTGCCTTTACTACCGCATCACCGACCAGCGCATTCATGCCCTGCGTCGCAATGGTAGCCGCAACCAGTGCGAACCGGCTGCCCAATGGGAATGTGGCTAATGCCTTAGCTCGCGAACCGCTTGGTTTGGCACGGTTCAGTACCGCCTCAAGACGCCTAGTTCAAAGGTCAACCTTGCCCTCCATCTCCACATGAAAGGACTGTCCATCGCCGCCATCAGTGAAGTCCTCGACCTCTCAGAGTCAACCATCCAACGCTGGTTGGATCGAGGTGGACAGCACAGTCAGCGACTTCATGAGTCGCTTTTCAAGCCGCTCATCGCCCGACATATCCAGTTGGATGAACTTGTTACCAGGGTACGTAATCGAGCTCAGCGTGTTTGGGTCTGGACCGGCATCGATGTGCAGACCCGTTTGCTCCTCGCATGGGTGGTCGAGGGACGTTCGCAAAAGGCAGCAACGCGGCTTGCTCATCTCGTCTATCGTCGCCTCAAAGCAGATAGCATCCCAGCTTTCACCAGCGATGGCTTGAATTTGTACTTCTATGCGATCACCCCGCACTGGGGATCGTGGACCGTTGTGGAAGGCAAGCGTAAACCTGTTTGGCTGGTCGCCCCTGAGCTGCTCTATGGACAATTCCGAAAAATCCGCGTCGGCGATAAACTTAAAGACTTCTATACCAAAATGATCTGTGGAACCCGTGCCGAGTTCCAACAAGTCTTACAGTCCATTGATCTGACTGGTAAAATCCAGACCGCGTATGTCGAACGGCTTAACTTAACCTTGCGCCACATCATCCCAGCCCTCCACCGTCGGACCTGGGCACTCGCTTACAGTATTCATACTTTGCGACTTCGGGTTGCCTTGGGAGCGGCTTACTACAATTTCTGTCGTCCCCACCAAGCGCTGACCGGCATCGGAAAGCATGACCGAACACCAGCTATGGCTGCTGGCATCACCGACCATTGCTGGAAGGTTAGAGAGTTCGTCTTGCATCCGGTTTACTAGGCACCCCACTTGACCCCTTCAGGAAGGTTCTGATTCTTGAGGAAGACTATCGGGCATACAGTCGGCTCGTGATATTTAAGATTAATGCTTATGAAATCTATAAATTATTGGTGATGATGCTACATCGGTAATAAATCAATACTCATAGACCCTTCCTGAATAACTTTTTTGATTTTTCCCGCACTCCCATAGCCTATACCGCTTGCCAATTCTGCCCTACTGTAAGTCTAACATCGAACCAAGGGTCATGGTCTGCATCACGTAGTAAATCTACTACTCTTTTAACTTTTACTTTATCATCATGGGCATAACTGATAAAAAGCCGCAAACTTCCTAACCCCGTAAAAAATTATTTACTTTTTATAAGAATACTACATTCTTTAAAAAACTCAAAGGTAATTATAACAAATTATGCCCGTAAGGCGCGGAAATTACATCTCACCCACAAAACAAGCCCGTAAGGCGCGGAAATTCCATCTCCGCCACAAAACAAGCCCTATGCCGCCCGGTAGTAATCGTGGATGATGCCGCCCAAAATGGCTCGACGGCAGATGGGCGCGTTGCTTTCTGGCACCTCGAGGGGCAACGGTACGGCGCCGTCAAGCCCTTGATGCGGTCGTCGTGCGTTATAGTAGCGACCGTACTCACCAAGAACCCGACGTAAATGCGCTTGGTTCAAGATAATCAGCCGATCCAAGCATTCTTCGCGCAGCGTTCGGACCCAACGCTCCGCAAAGGCGTTTGCATTAGGCGCACGAAACGGGGTTCGGATGATTTTTATGTTTTCAGACTGAAACACGGTGTCAAAAGCAGCGGCAAATTTTGAATCACGATCATGAATCAAAAAATGAACGGAGAGCTGGTTCTCCTCCAACTCCCAGAGTAACTGCCTAGCTTGTTGGGTCACCCAAGCCGCGTTGGGATGCGCTGTACACCCCATCACAAACACCCGTCGCGTAGCCAAGTGGATGAAGAATAAGACGTAGAGTGTCTGCAGTCCAAGCGTTTCCACGGTCAAAAAGCCGCAGGCCAGTATCTGATCTTGGTAATGCTTCAGGAAAGTTCGCCAAGAGCTTCCCTTGCGCGAACGCTCGGGCACAGGCGGCAGCCCTTGTCGTTTAAAAATATCCCGGATCGTGGTTTCGCCGACATCAATACTAAGCTTGGCTAATTCATCTTTCAGGCGGCTGTAACCCCACTGAGGATTCTCATGAGCTAAACGCATGATCAGGGCTTCTACTTCCGCCGATGTACGCGGGCGTCCTGCCTGAGCTTTTCTTTTGAATGTCCATTTGCGGTGCACGGCTTCACGATGCCATTTCAGCAAGGTTTGGGGTTGGAATAAGAACGAGACTTCCTTTAATTTGATCAGCCCCGCTTTGCCACGCCGTTGCAACCACCCTGCCAGAAGGGCAAAGATCAGTTTCTGCCAATGCGGTAGTCGAGGGGCACGCGGCTGCTTGCGTTCGACGATACGCAGTTGTTGCCGTAACAGCAGAAGTTGAACCTCTTTCTCTTGTTCGGAGAGACGGCGGACAGTCAGGACATCAAAGATAAACTCGAGAAAATACAGACTCATGCAATACACCATAGATCGCTTCCTTTAGCTGGCCCAAACCACAAATCGCGAAGCTTACCATGGATGTCCTTTGGTAACATCTAGGGAAAAGAACAAGAAAAAGAAACTGGATACAATTTCCGCGCCTTACGGGGTAAATTCCGCGAGGTGACGATGACCTAAAACAGTTCAAGTTGCTTCGGCGGATACTTTCTTGCCCATTTCCTTGCTCCTTTATCTCATCCAATGGGGGGAAAGTCTCCTTTATTCTAACCTACCTCCGTGTCCGACTGGTTCTGAAACAAAACAAGTACTTTATTGAGACATTGTCAAAAATGACTGCCCGGTTGGTATTGCGACACCCCAATAATAGCGGGATGGCTTTGGTTCATCAGCGAGTGGCCATCGTTGAGCAAATTGATCAGCTAACCCTAAGACATCTTGGCTAAACAGCCCGTTCCATCGCTGAGGATAATCTGACGGAATATCGGGCGCAGTCGGTAAAGCACTTGATAATGCGCGATCTACCCAGCTATTTTCCGTCGGCAGATGCATTACAGCTTCTATCAAATCAAGCGTTGTAGCCGTATCCTGAGGCATTGATAACGGTGCCGGAAAAAATTTCAGCACAGTATCCGGGGTATTAGGTTTTTGTGGAATGCTAACTTGCCAAATTCTCGCCAAGTCAGCTTGTGCAGGTTCCACTTTTTGATAAGTCGTAAATTGCGGCATAGGCGGTGCAGCAATCTGAACTAAATTTTTAAGGTATGTGAAATTAGAATAGGAACTCCCCATAAACTGGAATTTACCCGTCGTATCAAAGTCCAAAAGTTCTGGAAAAGTTCCATTCCCCGGAGTCATATTTGGATTCATACTCAGACGGCCGGTTGCAATTTCAACCTGTGCAGTTGGGGTATTGTATCCATTCACCAACCAGTAGGGCAGCTGACTCAGCATCGTAAGTTGCTGGCGAGTTTGCGTAAGCGGATGACGAATCAGAGCAGCCCACTTATCTTGTGCATAGCCCAGTGGTATTGGCAAAAAGCGCTGTTCTACAGAAGCTGCAAGGAGCAGACTGGTCTTTTCTTGGGTAGCTTCTGTTAAGAATTGTAACCCCGTTGTCATAGGAGCTTTCCATTCTTGCACAGGTGGTTCAGCCCGTTTTCCTGTATAGCCATAAACGTTACCGGTTATATCCGGCCCAAGAGGATCCCGTTGTAAGTATATCCCTAGTTCCGGTGAATAGACCCGGTCATGGTCAAAGTATAAATTCGTTGCCTTATCCCAGATCATTCCATCAAAGATGGGTTGTTTCAAAGAAAGGAGTTCTAAATCCGCTGGAAGGGGTAGTACAGATATACAACCATTATCAGTATCTTCAATGATAGAAGGCGTAAATGAAACCAAACGACCTAAAGGATCAAATAATAAGATGGGTTGATTCACTGCCCCATAGATTTCGCCGTTTGAACCATAGATAAGATAATTGGTAATCTCTTTACCTACTTGGAAAAGAGCAGGTGCTCCGGCGGGTTGTCCGTAATAAACAGTTTCTCCATTTTCCTGAGTAACCAGGGGTGTATTACCTTGATAGGCGATAAATATGCTGTTATCTACAGCAACCAATCGATGATAAGCATCGTAACTGTAGCGGCGCGTAGTGCCACTTGCTGGCGTGACTTCAATGAGTCGGTTTGCTGCATCGTATTCGTAAGTCAGACATACCTCATTATTCAACGAGATTTCTTGTAAGTTGCCACGATCATCATAACGATAAGTGAAAGTTTCAACATTCAGTTGAGCATCAACATGGGGCAGCGTGGCGGATATGAGCAATCCCCCCACCACCACCAGACTCACAATGCGTCGATTTCGGTGCAACCTCCAACTGCCCGCTAAAATAACAATCCCTAGAACAGGAAGATAGGGCACGGCACTGGCAGAAGACGTGGTTGAGTTTAACCGCACTTCCCGCTTGCTGAGTTGATTGAAGGTATTTTCGTAAGAGTAAGTAATGTTGTATTGTATGCCATTTTGATATTGCCGTGATTCGCTGGATAATTGCCCAGATTGATTATAGGCTAGCGTGAGCGTATATAAAGGCTCGCCTGTAGAAACTGTCACCCGCATTGTTAGGGGGCGACTACCCCGGTCATAACCAAAAAGAACAAGGTAATCTTGGTCAAGCGTAGTTTCTGGACTGTTGTCTTGCATTAATGTCACATTTTCAAATGATTGCCGTTGAATTTGACCATCAGCATTCGTCTGATAGTAGATCGAAACCCCACTATAATCAGTGTTGTTAATTCGATTAAGATGATTTAGGTATAAATCATTTCCTCCTGCTTCTGAATCAATATAGACATACAACGCATCAGAGTTGGGCACACTATATTCAAACTGGCTATAGAAAAAACTATTTTGAGCATCCCCAATTGAGCGAAGCAACCCTTGGGGGGAAAGGTTATAGCTTAACCCGCTACCAACGCCAGCAACAGCATAGCCATCAGGACGATAACTGTAGGTCAACTGCATATCATGAACCGTGGTCGATGTTAAAACTCCATCTTCAGTCACATAATTTACGGGAACAGCACCATTAATAGCGCTCAATGTGTTCCAATCTCCATAAGACAGGGTATAGTTGTCTGCTCCTACATCTAACCCGCTTAAGATATTTAGGGCGTTGTCTTCGTAACTTAAGATGACTTGATCTGCAACAGCGCCCCAAGCCTCCAATAATCCATTGTTATAGATGTGAGTAATGAGCGCTAGTTCTTGGTTGTTGGAGAAACTCTGCGAGACAAGCCGTCCTAAAGCATCATATTGGTAGGTTTCGAGAATGGATTGGTCTTGACATTCGCTGAACTGCCCGCGAACTTGTTGGCAAATGCGGCTAACCTGATTGTGTTGGTCATATTTAAAGACCAATCGAATACCCGTTGGCCCAGTAATGTTGGATACACGATTCAAAACATCATAGGAATACGTAAACGTCTCGCTATTAACATTCTGAAAGGAGATTAAATTTCCAGCATCATCATAGTCAAAAGTTTCTACATTTTGTTCAGCATCTATGACACGGCTTAACCGTCCACTGCTGTCATAGATGTACTGGATACGAGATTGCCAGATTTCTAAGTCAAGAGGCGCACAAATATCGAGCGACTCCAAATTCAATTCTGCCAGAGGCAGTATTTCGAATGTGGTAGGTGGTTCAAGTTCGCCAATACAGACTTCTGTGGAAATTTCAGATAGTAACCCTCGTGTATTATAACTGTAAGTAACTTTTTGCCCCGGCTTGAGCATAACAATTTGAGGGGGCTGGTTATTATTCTGAACATTACCGGGAGAAATAATATACTGGCGAGTTTCATACGGTGCTTTGACCTCAAGATAAAGGTCACTACTTTCCGGGCGAGTAGCATATTGATAAGTAACTCCACCCTCATCTGTCAAACGACGATGCAAAGGATCAAAGGCAAAATCCGTGTGTTCGTTGTACGAAGGTGTTGTCACATCAAGTGTGAGAGTTGGCACCATAGCACGACGACTAAACGTCCATTGATAATCGCCCTGATCAGTAGCAAGGCTTGCTAAACGACCCAAGGCATCGTAACTAAAATTGAGTGTGCCTTGTGCGGTCACCGTTTGTAGCTGTCCCGAAGGAGTTAAACCTAAACTGTGTGACCATTGGGAGGTTGGCTCGCTGACTGCGAAGGTCGTACCATCAAACACCAACGATAATGTTTGTACAACATCTCCTCCTTCACTCTGAGCCCAATTCGTTAAATTACCTGCACTGTCATAGGTAAATTCATATAGCCGTTCGGGGGTTTGCACGTCGATAGGTGACTCCAAGAAATTCTGGATACGCAGCAATTGCCCGATTGGATTAAATGTATAACGCGTAGCATTGTTGAGAGGATCAGTATAGGTAAGGGTATCGTTTGACCACTTAAACTCATGACGGTTGCCAGATGGGTCTACAACAGCGGTCAAATGCCCCCAAAGCGGATCATATTCGTAGAGGGTCAAATCGCCTGCTGCTGAAATAATACTGGTCATACGTCCATTGGCATCATATCCGTAAGTGATCGTGTCACTGGTGTTCAGATCTTGCTCAGAAATAACTTGTCCGTAGTCATTATAGCCATAGATTTTACCCTGCCCGATATCATTGTGCTCAAGCGTGAGTAAGTTAGCTTCATTATATTGAAATTCATAAGACATTTCGGGTTGATCTGTGACGTTAACGCGTCTCAGTCGCCCTAGGCTGTCATATTGATAGAATTTTTCAGTACCAACCTCATCTTTCCAGTAGGTGATTTTTCCTGTGGGATCATAATGGAGTTCCCATGAAAAGCTATCAGCAGTCATGGTCACAACCCATTGATTGTGAGATGGGTCGGCCACGTAGGAAAAAGTACGGGTCCCAAATTCATCCGTCACGCTTACCACCCGCTGGTGGGCATCCATTATTTGAGAATGGAGGATGTTAGCATTTTGGCAGGCGGATTCTCCTGCCGCAGGTTCACCTCCTGCCGGGTCAATATGCAGAATCCGCAAACCACCATCGCAATATCTTAGGGGCACACTATAGCTAAATTCACCTGATCCTTGAACAGAAGTTAGAGGCCGTCCTAGGAAATCATAGCCTGTCGTGAGAGAAAGCGTTTCTGCATTGTTCTGCAAATTAGCCTCGACATGGGTAGCACGCCCTTTGTCAAAGGTATCCCACACCATGTCATTGAGGTTAATAGACTGGAAACTAAGTGAAGTTGGGGCAATCAAGTTAGGGTCAGAATTGAGCTTCAGCGTCCATCCATAGATTTGTTCACCAACAATTTGCTGCACATTGGTCAATTGCCATTGCAAGTCAAATGTATAGTTAACAGTCTTAACCAAGTTGCTGTTGGCATCGTAGTCACGTTGATGAATTAGTAAACCATTTTCCGAGGTTTCTGCGGCGACGTAGTCATAGCGTGTGACCTTACCAAAAAAGTCACGAATTTCACGAATACGCCCAATGCCATCATAAGTATAAGTTTGTGTCCGCCCTAAAGGATCTGTTTCCTGAATTTGATAGCCACCAATAGAGGTAGTTTCATTCTCAGTAGATAAAGTTGGTTGAGCATGGTAAAGGTAAGTAGTAACGTAGGCAACCGGTTCTGTCGTGCTCAATCCCGGAGAATCTACCAGCCAGCGAGATTGGGCAGTTAGCCGATAAAGCTCATCATAAGAATACTGTACCCAATTTTTAATGGCATTGCTCTGACTAGGCAGAATCATTTTTTCTTCTACGAGGCGGTTCCCGTCATCAAAAGTATACTCTGTGATACTACCCAGCGGATCCGTTATGATCGTTTGAGGTTGCTCAGGGTGGGAAGCCAAAGTATCACATCGCGCTTTACCCGGCAAATGTACTAGGCAGTAATCGCCAAGCTGACTATCGCTGATATAAATGAGCCGACCCAAACCATCCCATTCGTACGTTACAGTGTAACGTGGTGTATTGAGATCGGGATAGTACTCAGTACGGGTTTCCACCAGCCCTACGGCATTATAAGTATATTTCCAGAATACACTATCATTTTCGCGTTGAAGTGTATCTAACAATCCTATATTAGGTTCCCATACCAGATTGTAAATTGCACCTTGGCGATCTACGAACTGAGTAGGAAGGCCATTGCTCCCATAAGTAATATTGAGAACTGTGCCATCACCAAATTCAAGAGAATGACTTGTAGGCTCAAGTGTTGCCGAAAAATTCGGATTTCCACCGCTGACTCCGTCTAATATCC
The DNA here is from genome assembly GCA_964639245.1 of uncultured Anaerolineae bacterium. Lineage (GTDB taxonomy): Bacteria > Chloroflexota > Anaerolineae > Aggregatilineales > J027 > SB15. Next base: position 73,084 of record CAZXCU010000001.1, on the reverse strand, counting down.
CCTCTGAATAAGAGAAGGTGATCGTGTTACGCCCTATATTGCTCCCGATAGCCCGGTTAGGAATGCTCCTAAGCAAGCCATCATCCCATGTATAGTTCACAGGCAAACTATCGAGAGTATTTTCCCCGGCAACAGCAGTAGGGAGTATTTCTGAGACAAGCGTATAGGTCTCTCCAGCCTCTCGCAGTTCGCTATCAGCAAGGCTATAGGTATAGCTGTGCACATTCTGATACTCGTCAGTTGCTTGGACTGTTTTCGTTGTTTCATTTATCGAAGTAGTAAGAGTTTGCCAATTTTGCCCGGTTGGTAGCGTGGCTGTCAGTAAACCATTATTACCATAGGTATAGTTTATTTCTTTAGAAATAGGTGCTCGTGGATCATTGTGGTAAGTCAATCGATTTTCAGGATCATTGTACTGATATAGGGCAACTTCACCTATTGGATAGATAACTTGAGTAAGCAAGTTATTTTGATACTCATACCTAGTGAGATAGCAGTTGTCCTCAATATTGCATTCAAAGTTATCGTTTGAGACGGATTTACTAGAGTCCAAAGCTTGTTGCAAAGTTTGAGTTACTTGCCTAAGAGAAGTATCCAAACTAGTCATGTCAGAAATAGCTGTCAAATCACGTAAAATGCTTGTAACTACATGATGATTAGCATCAAAATACAACTCGATGCGGCGCGTCGAAGGAGAATCGCTTAACGTTACAACACCCGGTAACACACCGCTATTTCTATCAGGTACTGTATTCGCTGCTCCATAAAGCGTATTGTAGTCATAGGTAACTTTAACCCATCGGCTATGCACAGGATAACCATACTGAAGCAGTCGTCCTGCTGCATCGAAATCTAAACGAAATCCATCTGTTTGGGTTAACTGCCAGCCACCAAAAAGTGCGTCATGGCGTAGTATCCAACCGGGCATCGTTAAAGCCCTGAGTTCACCTGTGATAAAGTTGTCGCCACTTTGAGTAAAAACATGCTGGGAACCACTGGGTGTAGTGTAGGTAACAATCCCACGGGGTGACCAGTTCACATCTAACCCAACCCGATAAATGATAGCATTCTCCGGGGTGATTTCTCGAGAACCTCGGTTGGGATCAAATTGCACATTGTAATCCAGTAGAAATGGCACTATCCAACCAAGCCCGAATGGACCGTCAACATTGGATAGGGCGCTGTTGTAGCTTCTCATCAGCGAGAGGTCTATCCGAAAACCATCTGCTTGGTGGTCAGTGACCTGATACCATAAGTTTCCGTTAGCTGGATTTGGATGTCCATTTGGTGGGCAGTTCGCTTCATGCAGCAGGGTATTGACTGGATAACATTCGCCACCCGTGTTATTTAATGCTCGTGGTGCATAGCCCGGCTGATTCGGCAATGCTGTTGGGGTATAAGAAGGTAATCCTGCGGGAGTGACAACTTCTAAATAGCCTGATGTTTCAGGCAGCAGCAGACGTTGTTCTCCCAAATTATTCGTTCCATCGTAAACCAAACTTATAAATTCCATTTCAGCCGTTATAGTTTTTATATCAACGCCACTGCGACTCAGGAAGGGTCGTGATGGTTGGTCTAGGAAGGTCATCTGAATAACTTCGAGACCTTCGGCGTTCTTGAGATACTCAAACTGGCTAGTTCGCATCCAATCCAAACGAATGTCAATTGAGCTATCCAAGAGTTGAATATCTGGTAAATCAGGGTCTGACAGTCCTATAGTGAGACGGTTAATATTAATATTGGTAGAAAGCAAGCGTAACAGTCGATTTTCAGTAAGGTTGATTTTTACTAGGCTATTGACAAGACTAACTTCAGAATTTTCTTCAATCCCTTCCCAGTTCATACAGAGTCTGTGGCGCAAGGGTTGGTTGTTTTCTGCTAGTGCTTGTACCTGAATAACAAAGTTATTGCATTTTTCACGGGCTTGATACGTGGTTCCGGCCATAAGATAGCGGCCTTCAGGGGCAGTGGGGGCAATAAAAGTACGACCATCTCGCAGCTTAAACCCGACACATTCGTCGAGCATCCACACCCCTTGTAAACTGCTCCAGTCAGCAAGAATCTCAGTTTCGCCGTCGCTAAATGTCGGTAGCTTTCCCCATTGGTAGTTATTCTCATAATTAAACCCTTCTACATAAAAAGTAGAAGGCAAATCAGGGGATTCAGAGGTAAGCGCAAAGTTTCCACCGATTAAAGAGAGTTTTGTGATGTTAGGATCAACTGAAACTGTGTTATTACCAAAGAATACCTGTACCCGATCATTGGCACTTAGTGAAGTGACAGCCCCGGGGTTGGTTTCTACGACAGCCGTAGAAAATGCGATTTCAACCTTGCCATCTACTAATACGGGTTGAAAAACATTGCGTTTATTTGACTCATCGGAGAGCGCTTCTAAAGTTAAATTGCCATTGGATGGATAAGCCGCCTCAAGACTATAACTACCAATGCTGTTTGACCCTGTAAGCTGGCTACGAACAACAACAACGGTATAAAAACCATCTTCGTCATTTTCTAATTCGATTGTATAGTTACGTGATTCCACAGGCTGATAGGCCGTCAAAGGACGCATTCCGTAAAAAACAGCAAATCGGAATTCTCCCACCACATAACTGAAACTCAATGCGATGTTTGCTCCTTTAGGTCGATTGTTGCTATCAACCTCATGCTGCAAAGGGAGAGCCCAGACATCCCCGAAATCTGCTTGAGAGAGAGTGCTAGCAACCGTTGTAGCGGGTAGTAAAACACCTCCAGCGGTATATAAATCATAGGGGGTAATATTTTTTTGCATCAAGAAACGAACATCTTCGCAATCAGCGTTTGGGATAATGGTATCCGTTTGGGCAGAGAGAGTGTTCTGTACAGCGAAGGTGATAGTCAATAGAATACAAGCTGTTAACAGCCATGAACCTAGAACTTTCACAAGGAAGCCCCCCACAAAATGAAAAGTAGTCTCCATATTGTAATTGTAAATGGTTGCTGCGTTTTCGCCACATAATTGTCTTATGCTTGAAATATTGTATATCTTCTATGTTAATATTTATTACTCTTTATTGTTATTTATCATTAAATTAATGTTATATTGAAAATGTAATATTTATGGAATTATATTCAATAAAGTTTTATACCAAAATTTGCAAAATCACTGAATTACGTTTTATATTATTATTATTACAATAGAATAATCTTTTGCCACCCTCAGGGGGCTTTAAGGAGTGTTGGCAATGGCTAGTCCGAAAATCCGTGCCGAATATGATACTTTACAGCATCTTGCCATGCTTTTTTCACAAGAAACTGGTGAGATAGAGACAGCACTCTATAATACACGCCGTTTAGTAGAACAATTAGAATACGGTGGTTGGGTAGGTGGCAGCGCCAGCGCCTTTTATGATGAAATGTACACTTTGGTACTGCCCGCGCTTGAGCGTCTGGTACAAGCTTTAAATACAAGTGAACATGCAACACTACAGATCGCATCAATATTTCAATTAGCAGAAGAAGATGCTGCTCATAGCTGCCAGTGTGATGACGAGATAAATATTATTAGAGGCATCGAAAATTATTTTGATGCCGTTCAAAATAATACAGCGGCTTTTTGGCAAGCGTTGGGCAATATGGTTGCAAGCTCTCCTATCCTACAAAGTATTTTTTCCGACAAAACCTTAAGTTTGCTTGGCCATTGGATTAGTACAGAGGGAACAGAGTTTCTTATAAACAATAAGTTTATTAAAGACGTATTTTCCGATGAACTATCCTCTGTACTGGGCGCACCGTTTTCGATCCTTGAAGATGTAGTGGCGGGAGATTTTAACCTAGCAGACTCAGTAGGCGAGGCAATTGTAGGTATTGGTTTAGACATTCTCCTTGCCAGAGTAGGCATAGGCGAAATAACGCTCATTAACGATGTTCATCAATTTTTTGCCGGCGTTGTGGAGGGTGGCAGTTTAGAGTTTCGTAACCTCATCACAGGCGGCAACGAAAACCTCATCGGGTATCAGACCTTAACAGATTCGATTAAGGAGTTTTCTGATGCCATAGCAGACTCTGACTTGAATAATATTTTAGACCTCGTTACGAACATTGGAAATGACACTTTATTTAAACCGTATGTGAATTCTGTTAACACTTTTCTGAACGATATGAGTCTGGAAAATGGAGCCAATATGGTTCTTAGACTAACCCAGCCTCCTACCGTCGCGCTGTTGAGTGAATGGATTAATCACCCAGAAGAGGCTATGGAAACGCTTGGAGACGTCATAGAACTGGGAGGACATACACTCGATTTTGTATTGACTGTTCCTCAGCTTCCTAGCGTTTATGCTGAACATTTGGGAAATATGGTCATTGGTACCTCCGAAGTTTTGATTGAACAACTTCCTTTGCCTTCGTCAGTTGAAGAAGAATTATTTAAAGTCGCTGACAAAATGTATGACTATGTAGACCGATACACCAACGTAATTTCGCACGGCGGTATTCTGGAAGAAGTGACCGACCGTGTTGATTTTAGCGATGAAGCTGAAAAATTCGCCAAAGATCTGTGGCCCTTTAAATGATTTGAGATTTCACGATGACTGATCAAATAAAAATTACACTTTCTCATGATGAACTGTTATACATCTTGCAGGTATTGAGATTGCCTACGCTACCGGGTCTTCCCTCAGATTTGATGGATAACCTTACCGTCGACGCTTACCAGCAGCTTTTAGGAAGCGCTGAGCGTTCCCTCAATGCGCGGGGGTATATCCAGATTGAAAATGAACGTTTGGTAGTAGAAAGTGCGTTGGTTGGAATAATTGGCTTTTGTGCAGGTGCGCCTAATACCGTGCGTCTGGTGAGAACAGACTTATCCGGGAATAGCGTGGGGGTTGTGTATCATTTCTCGCAAACTCTCAAAATCAAACATCATACCAATCGAGGCGTTCACTATTTTACATTTCTGCCTGACAATGAAACGGCCATCAAAGATATGGCGCAAGAGATGCGGGGAAATGCATCCGTAGCATCACATCTAAAACCACCCCTTGCCCTGCATATCCCTGCGGCAGCGTTGCTAATTGCAAGTGTGACGCGCCTTCAAGCCATTAATGAAAAAGCGCTCGTAGAAGGTCTTGCAAAAAATGGCCTCACCGTGCAAGACGCTCAGGCCATTATACAGATTCTGAGATATGAAGTTATCGCAAGTGTTTCAGTTGGAATCTGGCAACTTCCCCACGAGGCAATTCAAGAACCAAAAGAAGAAAATTTCGGCTTATTGTTCACACAACAGGGGTGGTATGCGTTACATTCTGTGGCTGGCGAGAATGAAAAAACGCTTTACTACATGGAGCCACTAGCAACGAATGAGTTGGGTATGGTGCTTCAAGAACGCTTTGCAGCGTATTTAGCTGCACCACTTGTAATACATTCATAAAGATTATCTGAATTTTTTAGCAAAACCCTGCTAAAAGGATAATAATTCACACGAATAAGGCTATAACTTCTGAATAAGACGTTATGCTTGATTGATAGATTAAGAAAGGTTTATGATGGCTGATAAAGTAAAAGTTACGTATGCTGATCTCGATACCGTTGTCGCCCACATCAGTGATCTCTATTCCCAAACGGAAGAAATGCTGCAACAGGTCATCAACTGTGTTGAGAATTTGCGCGGTGGTGGATGGATCGGTTTAGGCGCCAACTCATTTTATGACGAAATGGACAGCTTGGTCACTCCCAGCATTAAACGCTTGGCAATGGCGTTAGATGAAGCAAGTAACATGACCAAGCATGTTGGCTCCGTCTTTGGACAAGCTGAGGACGATGCTTGTGCCCAATTTCGTAAATTAGAATGAGCATGAAAGGATAGTTCATACAATGCCAAACAATATTGATGTACGCATGGATTTTGACATGGTGAGGGATATGGTAAACACCTTTGAAGCGTGTTCCCGCCAAATGGACAGCACAATCGCATCGGTGGAAAAAATCGCTTCAACCCTTGAGGCCGGCGCGCTGTTAGGGCTAGCAGGCGATGCCTTTAGTGATGCTCTGCGTGCTCGCCTGACAAACCGTCTCGAAAGACTCCGTGACAAGTTTGAAGAACTTGCGCGTGATGTGGATGCAGCACGGGCATTTCTTGAAGAAGCTGATGATACTGCTGCTTCTCGCTTTTTATAAAGGTGATTAAAAAAGGATTTTACGATGTCCCTCAACCAATTAATTGAACTGGCAAAAGATGCCTTGGCAGATGTAGTCGGTGGCATCAATAGCCAATTAGACATGATTGAAAAAGAAATCAATAACCCGCTAGCAAATTTGCTTAAGCCAATTTTGGACGGCGCATGGCAAGGCAAAAGTGCGAATGAATTCCTGCAAGAGGTCGATAGCCGAATCTTTAAAGAAATTCAAGAACTGATCGAGGCAATTTCGCCTATTCCATCTACACTTCATATGGCAGTGGATATTATCGATCAGGCTGACGAACAGGCGCGGACGTTGGTTGAAAACGTTGGCGAAATGTTCGATAAAATCTTTTAACAAGGGGATACACAATGGCTGATTTTCAAATGGATTATGAAGTAGTTGACGCTATGGCGCGTGGCTTTGGAACCGCGGGCGATATGCTTGAACAGATTGACAAGGTATTGCAGGATTTGATTCATGTCTTGGAAACGACTGCATTCATCGGGTTAGTCGGGGGTGAAGTCTGGGCATGTTACCTGCGTCGTATTGAACCCAAAGTAAAAAAACTGGGGGAAAGCTGCCGGGAGATGTCTGCTGATCTCGATGGCGCGGTTAGAACAATTCGCGATGGCGATTCGTCTGGTTCGCAGCGTTTTGCTTCAACAGAGGCTGGCTAACCAACGTATTTGACCTGCGGAACAGCTCGGTTGTTCCGCAGGTCATCTGCTCTGGATGCCACCTTTTTCTGTAAAAATATTCAGAAATAAAGTGTAACCGTGATACCTAACATTGTGGTTAATGCCGCAGTGGGAATTCTGCTCGCTGCAACAGCTGTCTTTATTCTGCTGTCAATTTATCTCTTGGGGCGGGTGTTTTTGAGAGATAAAGATACACCACGTAGCACGTCTATGTCTGGTCACTCTTCGAACAGAGATCAACATAAACGAGAAAAACAGATCATTGACCGTGATTTTACACCTGCTAATACGAATGAAGCTCTACCCCCTAAAGAAACGTCTAAACGGGAAAAACAAATTGTTGCCCGTACCTTAAGTTCGCTTAACACGAATGTGGACTCTCCAGCAGCGAGCAATCACCAACCTCCTGACAATAATCCTCGATCAAACCGTCGGCCGTTCTGGCGTAAGCGCAGTGCTTCGCCCCCTGCCCCGGTAGAGGAGGATGACGGAAATCTCTCGACAATAGGGAATTATCATAATGGGAAAAAGCCTTCATGACCCCGGAGACTAAGCCTACCAATCAGCAGAAAAAGTGGGTATTGCGCTTGTATGAGCTTGTGGATGAAAACACAGGCGAGACTAGCGAATCGGGTCTCGCGTTTCGCCATGGCGAAACGTTTTCTATGTCGGCAGTCACACAGTCCATAGACATCCGCACGGACACCTTCAAATCACGGATTTTTTTTGAGGACGGAGATGATCCCCATTTCATTCTTTTCAACAATACTCAAAACTTAGACACCGTTTTAAAGGTGAATAACCAGATTGTCCCGTCTCTGCACATGGCCAATACACCAGACGATGCCCGTGCGGCGATTTATGATGGCGCCATTGTACAGATAGGATTGGTCAAATATAAGGCAACTTTGGCCTATGACCGTCCTCGTTTTAATACCGACCTAGGGGAAACGCCACCACAACCCGCTCCCCAAAACGTTCCCCCCTCTCTGGCGACTATGGAACGACAACGTTTTAATGAATACATTGCCTCCGACGTGACAGTCAAGGACATGCAAATCAAAACTGTGAGTGCGATTGATCGTGGATTGAATAACAAGCGTCATCAAGAAGATGCGATTGGCTATTTTAGCCGGATGGATCAGCAAGGAGATTTGGAATGTTTATGGTTGGTTGCTGATGGATTGGGTGGGCATTCTAATGGTGATGATGCCAGCGAATTTGCGGTACGATTTGTCCTACATTATTACTTTGAGCACGGTAACAAAAAACCGGAAGATCGTTTGCGCGAAGCCTTTGAACTGGTGCATAAAGATTTGGTGCAGTACGGAAAAGACCTCACAAAAATCCAGCATACCGACACTATTGTTGCTACTACACTGACCACTTTAGCCTTGCACAAAAACAGCTGGTATTTAGTACATTTGGGGGATTCGCCCGGCCTTTTTTTTGAAGGTGTAAAAGATCCTAATCATGTTTTCCTACAGGAAATAACCAAGAACCATAATGATCCTGACAACCGTTCGGTTTTGAAGTATTCGTTAGGCGACCCCACTATGACTCACTATAAACCGGGCACATGGGTACAACGGGTATTACCGGGAGATCGCTGGGTGCTATGTACGGACGGGCTATACCCAACCATGATAAAGGCAAGTGAAATCCAGAGCGGTCTTGCTCAAATCCGGGACACAACCACCCTAACGTCTACTTGGGTCGATAAGGTCTTAGATGGAGGTGCTAAAGACAATTTTTCCTGCATTGTTGTAAGCGCAGACCTTTCGGCAGAGACCAAACCGGTTTTTCAGGAAATTGTTTATACAAAAGACGATGCTCAACGTATTTTTCGGTCAACTACGCCATTTCAACTTCCATCACTCCGTGAGCTAGATACACACCCCGAGAACAGCTCAGAGACGAAACGTAAACTCTGGAACTTCTGGAAAGGTCGGAAAGATTAACTTATCTATGAAACACATACTATCATTCAGCTTCATATTCCTTATATTGATAGTTTCTTTAACACCATCCGCATTTTCACAAGAACAAACCCAAATACGTCTGCGGATAATAGAAGCAGAACAAACCAATGACAACAAGCTAAAAATGCGCCTATCGGTGATAGGAGAAGATGGCAGCGCACCGGATGTACTGACACCCCAACAGCTTAGTGCCCAGCTAGGCGGATTACAACCAATCAGCCCCGAATTCATTAATCCCCTTGTTCTGGATCAACTTGTGCCCCTCACCTTGATGATTGTGGTCGATGTTACAGACTCAATGGAACTGGATGTAGTTAAAAATCAACTGCCTACCTTCGTAACATCTATGCAAAATTTGCCTAATGCCCGCGTGGGACTGGTCGCATTTAGCAACGAAATTGAAGGGGAGTTTCCCATTTCTTCTGATTTTGAAACTGCTGCGGCATTTGTGAACCAGTTGACACGTGAACGCGTACCACAAGATTCTAATGTGGTTGTGGTAGGAGTTTCGGCAGGTATTGACCGCTTAGTGCAAGACAATACACAGGGTCAAAAAGCATTGGTAGTTGTCACAGATGCGATAGGCACAGCCGATTTGAGCAATTTAGGTAGCCATGCCGACCGGGCCAAAGCAGCGCATATTCCTATTTTCTACATTTCTTTACCCAATGTGGCTTTAGGACAAACGGTTGACCCCTCCCTTGCGAATTTCTTCGCCGACAAAACAGGTGGCTATGCTTATCTTCACGAAGGCGAATTGACCCGCAACGGGGTTGAAACTAGTCTTGCAAGTAATCTGACTAATATCCTAGATGTCCTTTATACTCAATATGAAGCCAGTTTTGACCTTGCTGCAATCCGAGATCAAGGTCTGATTTCTGGTGAAAATACAGTGTTACTTACCCTCCAACTAGACAACACACAGGCAATTGACCAGACAACCATCAACTATCTAGAAACCGATTACAGCCTTACTTTTGATGGATTGCCAGCAGATAAGCAAGTCACCGGCCTCGTGCCGCTAACACTGATCACCAACCCGATCTTAGATACTTCTCAAACCTATCGTTATGTTTTTACTGCTAACGGTGCTCCGTTAGCTTGTGCGGAAGATAGTGCAACCTGTCAGTGGGATACTCAAGCACCCGGTTCTGCGATAGGCTTGGTGGATATTCAAGCCACTATATTCATCGGACAGACACCTATTGCTCGGGGTTCTGCCATTGTCAACGTTTATGATGCCAATCTCCAGGTGGAACTGCCAGAAATTCTAAGCGGGCAAGTATTGCTGACCGCTTTCACGAGCGCCTACAGCCAAACCGCACAGGAAGTTCGGCTATATTATCCTAAAGTTGATGGAAGCGAAGGAGTCATCATCCAACCCCTTTCCCGCGATGGTGAAACGCAACTCATCTGGGATGTTGAAAATAACCTCTTCAATGACCCGGCCACACCAGAATCTCAGCAGATTGCTTTGCGAGTGGAAGTATGGAACGCTGTACAAAAAACGCTTCTGGCTCGTTGGACAAAAGACTCTATAGAAGCGGTTCGCGCTCCAAACTATATATTATCTTTTGAGGGTCTACCTGCTCAATTAGAAGGAAATCCTGTTATTCCGCTCAATGGGCGTTTTGAACTGCGAGCAGGAATCACGCCCGCGCTGCTGGCGGGAACTAAGCTGGGGTTGATCTTGATTGACAAGAATGATCAGCTTACCTTACTTGCCGAAGACAATACAGGCACTATAAATTATGTTCTGGATACATCTCAATATGCTACTGGAAGCTATGTCCTTGCTACGGTATTAACCTCCAGCAGCGGAATCACCTATTTACAATCCACACCAATTAATATTTATCGTTCTCTCACGGCAGTGTCCTTTAGCAATGAACGTGAGAACACCTTAAACGGCACAACTACTGTGACGGTCAATGCGGCGGGCTTTCCCGAAGCAAAAGTCGTTATTTTATATACGGACGGGACAGAAAGAGCGCGTAGTCTCGTTAGTAATGGACAGGCTGTACTGACATGGGATATTAATAAAACCCATTTTTCTGATGGCAGCACAACCCCGAAATCAGAAATGCTGCGGATTGACGTTTTAGATGAAGAAGCAACAATTTTGTTAGGGCGTTGGGAGGAACTACGGACTCTTGCCCCTAGTATTCAATACAATGCCACCTTAGAAGGATTGACTAATGGTAGTCCGTTAACGGGAATCGTTACACTTAACTTACTGGTTGACCCGCAGCCTAACCTTGATTCAAACTATCGTTATGAATTTCAGATAGGACAAGAACTGCTGCCCTGTAGCGACACCACGCCTATCTGTCAATGGGATACCAGCACATTAAGTGCCGGGCAATATAGCCTACAAGCATTTGTGCTGGATGGTAATCAGCCAATTGTGCAAACAGTGGTCACTGTGAATTTATTCCGCGAGGATTTGCAAGTGACCATGCCAACGATCATCAGCGGCGAAACAAATTTCAACATTGCAACCGGTGCCTATGGCGGAAAAGCACAAGCAGTCCGGTTGTATGCTACGGTGAATGGAATTGATCGCGGGGTAGTGGCTAGCACCCCTATTGACTCCAATGTTGCCGAAACTACGCTTACATGGGACGCACAAGCCAGTCTATTTGCAGATGGCAGTTTAGAAGATTCTGTACAGGTAGATCTGCGGGTCGAAATCTGGAGCGAGAACCCCTCTGTCTTGCTGGCACGGGCTACCCAGTTAAATATAGAGGCGCGTGCCCTACCCAACTATGAATTATCTCTTTCGGGGTTGCCGTCTACGTCTGAATCCGTGTTAATGCTGGATACAGAGTCTAAATACCCGTTAAGCCTTGCGCTTTCTGATCCTCCCATTGCTGGTATGGAAATGGGACTGATCCTCAGCGATGATGATGGTCTGTTTGAAGTTTTGCAACAAACCAACCAAACCTCCATGGCTTTCGAATTTGATCCCAGCAAGTTTGGTCCGGGACTGTATATGCTCACTCTAGCGCTTGTGCGTGATGGTATGCTTGTGAGTAACACTCCACGAATATCTCAAGAAATAAACATCTATCGTCCGATTGTGCGGGTGAGCTTTGCTAACGAATCTGGAAGCTACATTGCGGGTTCTACCAAGGTTGAAGTTGAGACAGCCGGTTTTCCCGCAGATGGTTTGGTCGTACTATATGCTGATGGAGTAGAGCAGACTAGTAATACTATCGGGCGCGATAGCATTACCCAACTAGATTGGGATATTGACGCCATATACTTTGCAAATGGACAAGAGGGTCAGTTGACGGTGCCCGTGCGGGTCGAAATTCGCAATTCCCAAGCAACCTTCGTGTTAGGACTTTGGGAAGAAACCCGGACTTTGCTACGTCGCCCACAATTTAGCATCCAAATTCGCAATTTTCAGGATGGACAGCTTGTAACAAACAAAATGCCCATAGAGGCAGACCTTAACCCGCCTCCCATAGCCAATATAACCTATATTTATTCATTTTTGGCACAATCTACTGATTCCGGTAACACTGTTAAGCTCATTCAACCCGATCCTAGCCAGCCTATTACGGAGCTAGACCCAATCGCATTGGGATTACAACCCGGCGACTACGAATTAATTATCGCTGTAAATCAAGGCACCCAACTGCTGTTAGAAGATCGTCTACGCTTCCGGGTGGTGTTGCCCCTCCGGTTAGGAGAAAATTTCCGCAGCGGGGCCTTAGAAGCCAACGAGTTGAAAGGTGAAGACACGCTAGAAATTAACAATCTAGCGGGGGTAACGCGGGTGCAAATTGACTTTAAGCCCGCCAATCAATCCGATTTTGTGAATGTGGTCGTAGCTCCTCTTGACTCAGAGGCCGTGACAAGCGAAGTAAAGGTCAACTGGCAAAGAAAATTCTTTGAATCGGATACGAGCGAAGAACTTCCTGGCGAAGTGCGAATCCGTTTGAATGATGCTAATGACCAGCCACTTTACCAATGGCAAGAAGCACGCATTCTTCGTGACAACAATAGTATTGGCATCTGGCAGGCCATCAAAACAATTGGCCCATTTATTGTACTATTGGTAGTAGTGGGAATTTTCTTCAATCGCTGGGTATTGCCAAGGGTGCGAGATAATATCCAAGAACCGACCATCTATGGAGATTATGTATTAATTTGTCGCAATAATGGCCGAGAGTTCGATGTCGAGTATTTAGGAGCACCCGTCATCTACGTGGGGCGCATGAATAAAAAAGTGCTGCCATGGGAACATGAACCCGAAATTAATATTCCAGACCGCACGGTGAGCCGCAAAATTGGCAAAATTATCATGAAAAACTCCAAACTTACCTTTGTAGCTTACAAAGATGCGCTTAATATTTTGAAAATTAAGCCTGCTGGCAGACAGAGGACACGGTTGCTAAGCGAAGCAATGGACTATGACAAAGCCACCCGTTCAATTCCTATTGAAGCCAACGATACTTTGGTGATCGGGGCACGGGAGCAATGTGAAATCACTCTGAGTCCACCTTCGCAAATTGGCAAATCTGACAGTAAATCACGGAATTAGTTCTAAGGGGGAAGATTAATGGCTACTTTATCTCAATCAAACCAAACTGAGGCTAGGCAAGAAGAATTTAGTCGCTATTTCAACCGCCCACCACGTTTACAGCCACAGATGCCTGTAGGAGAAGTTGAAATTCCCGGTCCAGCTACCATGGAAGAAAACTATGCGGATGGGCCGATATGGGCACGAATATTGCCTATGATTATGATGATGATTCCCACGCTGCTCTATGCAGTAGTGTTATTGGCGATGAACCCGGGTAATCAATCGAGCATGGTCATGCTGGTTGCCCGAATTGGGGGGCCACTCGTCATTTTGGTCATTACTTTTGTTTTTGGGCGGCGCGTCCTCAACTATTCTGAAGAAATGCGAAGCCAAGAACAAGAAGCCAAACAGAAACTCCAACGTCATAACTTTGAAGAGCGGCTTGACCAGATTCGGGAAGTTCTGGAACGTAACCATACGATACAGCGCAGTATTGCCGAACGTATTAATCCTTCTATTCCTGAGCTGACGCAACGACTCCCGAAAATGAAAGATAAACTTTTGATTTTTCCTGATAAACGACTTTGGGAACGTCGTCCGGTTGACCCTGATTTTCTATGTATCCGCACAGGGTTGAGTATGCAACCATCTCAAGTGCAGGTTAAATATCCCGACCCTCTCGATTATACCGCTGTACATCCTTGGGAGCAGGATTACCTAGAGGAGGCTATACGCGTTGGCAAAGCCTACCAATGGATAAAACATGCGCCTCTTTTGGTGAATTTACGTGAACGAAGTGCCATTAGTATTGTTGGAAGCGAAACAAAACGTCTGAACTTGCTCCGAGCAATGTTAATGCAGGTGTTTGTTCATCATGCACCTAATGATGTAATGCTATATATCATTGCTCCTTCAGATAAAAAACGTGTGGATGGTGTGCGTTGGGAGTGGGCACGGTGGCTACCGCATTGTAATGCTGACTGGAATGGGGAAAATGGAAGTGGCGACCTCATTGCCCGGGATGAAGCAACTGCGCTCCAAGTGCTGGAAGATTTGCTCAAAACACTCAATCGTCGCCGTGAACGATCTGCCGAAAGCGAAGGGCCAGAGGCTGGTTTGCCACATCTTTTGGTCATAATAGACGAGTATACGGAAGACATTCGCAATCACCCGGTGATTGCAAATATTCTCACCGCACCATCAGCTTTACAGGTGTCCATCATCTTCCATTTTGAACATATTGACCAAGTTCCTAGCCAATGTACAGCGCTTTTGCGTTTAGACATACCCCAACTTGAATTGTGGTATGGCGAAACTGGCCCCCAAGGGCAGCGTATTCCACCGGCTGGTTGGGATGTAGAAGACCTACCAAGGAATTTCAACGAAGCTACGAATGACCTATATCAAGGCGACCCGAACTGGAACGACATCTTTAAAGACCCTACCCAAACCTCAACTAAAGGCGTTGATCCAACGCGAGCAGATCAATGTAGCATTGATCACGCCCGGTCAGCGGCGATGGCGCTTCAACTGGTACGTCTTTATACACTGGGTTCAGAAGGAGATATTCCAAACTATGTTGGCTTTCTTGATATGTACGGAGCAGGAATCAACACGCTAGAAGCACTGAATGTCAAAGAGAGATGGTTTAACCGCGAACGTTTAGAAAATGGTAAAGTGCCCCTGCCTGTGCCAATCGGTATGGAACAGCGTGATAAAAAACGCTTTTTCCATCTTTTAGAACAGAAAGATGGCCCCCATGCCTTGCTAGCTGGCACAACGGGTTCTGGCAAAAGCGAATTTTTGCAAACCTTGGTAGGAGCGCTGGCTGTCGAACATCACCCGCACTTTTTGTCATTCTTCCTTATTGATTATAAAGGCGGTAGTTCGTTTAACATGTTTAAGGACTTACCCCATGTGGTAGGG
Organism: uncultured Anaerolineae bacterium; assembly: GCA_964639245.1. GTDB lineage: Bacteria > Chloroflexota > Anaerolineae > Aggregatilineales > J027 > SB15. The sequence continues at coordinate 57,782 of CAZXCU010000001.1, read as the reverse complement.
GTGGTTTCTGACCTCGCACCGGGCATTGCGGAACGGGCTTTGATTGCATTGCAAAGTGAAATTCGCTACCGCAAACGGGTTTTTGCCGAAATCCGAGAGACCAAAATTAAGGACATCATTGATTATCAAAAACTCTACGTTCGATACCTGAATGTGCGAGATGGGCAAACCCAAAATGAATCTGGCAAAGGTATTCCGGCTACGATGGAACCAATTCCTCATCTCATCATCATTATTGATGAATTTGCCGAACTTAAAGAGGCGTTACCGCATTTTATGCCTGAAATGTCGCGGATTGCCCGTGTAGGACGCAGTTTAGGGATTCATCTTATTCTAGCAACGCAGCGTCCCGCTGGTTCAGTGCGCGATGAGGTACGTTCCAATACACAATCATACATTTGTTTGCGAGTGCGCTCCTCAGATGACAGCCGTGATATGATAGGCCAATCAAACGCAGCCTTTTTACCCAATATTCCGGGACGCGGTTTTTTGAAATCGGGAAGCAATCCCCCGGTGATGTTCCAAGCGGGGTATGCTGGAGACCGCTATGATCCCCTTCGCCAGAACCGCTTTGAAGTGGAGAACGAAAACGATCCCTTTACTATTTACTGGTCACGCCATCGGGATGCTACCGAACCTGATCCCGGTAGCTCATTTCAATATACGCCCCGGTCAACGCAAGTAATTTCTATTACTCAAACATTTTCTACCGCGGAAATCAAGAAAAACCTAACGCCAAGCGAAGACCGCGAAGTCGGTACTGTTATTCAGAAATTGATTTCTTATCTGAAAGAATTTGTGGCAACACTGCCTAATTACATTGAACTCCCTCAACTATGGCAGGCACTTCTACCAGAAGAAATCACCTTACCCCGGCTTATGTACCGACGCATGTTAGAAATCCAGGTTGAAAGCGGTTCTCGCTTAAATGCAAGCATATCAGAACAGGAAATTGCTCAAACTGCCCGGAAAAAATTAGAGGCGTTAAAAGATTCTGACCGACAAACCGAAGATTTTGGCGAGTTTGTAGATGATTTATCCGATAGTTGGCAGCCCTACTATTGGAACGCTGAATCCAAAGACTTCAATTTACTCTTCGGGGTTTTGGATAATCCGGCTGAACGCCGTCAAGAAGTTTTGTATCTAAATATTGCTGATCCTGAACAACGTTCTCATGTTGTTATTTATGGCGCACCAAGTACAGGACGTACCTCTGCGCTCAGGACTCTAATGGGCAGTTTGGCTTATTTTCATGCCCCGTGGGAACTCCATCTGCATATCTTGGATTTTGGCGTTCAAAACGGATTACGTTCCTTCGAAAGTTTCCCCCATATTGGCACCTATGTAGCTGGTTCTGATGAAGCTAAAGTTCGCCGGCTATTACGCTGGATCAGTAATGAATATAGAGTAAGACGCGACTCAAAGAGTGAGCTGGATATTTATCAAGCCAATGCTCAAGCCAAAGCAGAGAAACGCTATGATCAAATTCAACCCTTGCTGATTTTAGCTATTGATAACATTGCTGAGTTGCTTAGTCAGATGGGGGATAGTATACAATCTGAGGCTGATATTCTTTTTCAAATTGCCAAAGATGGTATTAATGTTGGCATTATCATGCTCATTACCGCTGGCAATATGTTCCGCGATATACCTTCACCCATTATTAGTTCAATTTCTGCTCGAATTGCTTTTCGCATGAACGAAGAGGAGCAGATGCAAATGGTTGTCGGTGGAAGACCGCCCTTTTTGAGTGCAGAAGCACCTGTCGGACGGAGCATGTGGCGCGGCTCACCCCCGCTGCATGTACAAATGGCGGTCATTGGGCGTGGGACGGGTGAACAACAGGGAGAAGAACTGCGTCAAACTGGGAATAAAATGTCCGAGAATGCTTTATCAGATGAACGATGGAAGCTTGCCCATCTGAGGCCGCATCAAATTGGAGATTTGGAAAAAGAACTTTTCCGCAATAACCCATTGCTAACGTTAGACCCTGCCGATGGTACTGGATTTCGCATGGCGCTTGGGCAACGTTACGACAATCTAGCTGCTTATACAATCGAATTGAAACAACCCGCCAGTCATCTCTTTATCATCGGAAAAAATAACACAGGCCGCAGTAGCCTTTTACAAACCTGCTTGTTGAATGTAGCGGAACAGTATAGCCCTGCCGACCTAATTATCTTCATGGTAGCTGCCAAAACTCAATCAGCAAAAAAGTTAAATGAGCTGGCAGAGCTGCCCCATTTAACTGGAGAGCATATTGTTTCATCTGACAATCTCCCTGCATTATTGCCCCATCTCAAATCGCGCAAAGCGGTGATTTCTCAACCTGACGAATTAAAAGCCGTGCTGGAATGGATGAATCAAGAATTCGAACGGCGTCAACAGCAGGATATAGAAAATGGATTCAGGGTTCTGCTCGCAATCGAAGACAGTGAAATGATTTTTGTGGAGGGGGCCGAACGTCCGAAAAATGATCTCACAGGATTGCCGACCCTCGTGCCACTTCTAAACCAAAGCAAGTGGGTGATGGATGGTGCAGCATTCGGGTTTTACGCTGCGGCGGTGTACACCTTTGGGCTGTCTAAAGGGTCTTTGCGGCTCACTCAACCCTTTATTAATGCCATCAAATCTCAAGGGTTAATTTGTGTAACCAACAGCCATACACCCGAAAATCCCTCAAATGCGACTGTGCTTGGCGTTGACGACTATCCCAAACTTGCCAAGAAGATAGACTTTAGCCCCAAGGGTCGGGGGTTTGTCTTTGTCGAAGGGGGCACACCTCAAGTGGTTCAGTTCGCCTATCCACAACAGCCGGCTGAAGAAGCTGCCCAGATTCATCGTTCATGGCAGAAAGGCTCATGATGAGTAACCGCACAGGTCAAGAAACAAAAAAGAATCACATTGAAGTGAATATCGAATATCAAGGATGTGAAATGCGTTTCTGGTTACCCTTGTATACCCCCATTCGCTATATTATTCAGGCCATCATTGAATGTAATCCGTTTGATGACATTGCCAGATTTCGACCCAATACCAAATATGGTTTTCGATTGGGACAAGACTTGACCAGCGAACCACTGGATGAAAATGAAACGCTCTATACAGGCAAAATTCACTCTGGTCAAAAATTACTTCTTACACCGCTTACTTACGAACGTTTGTTATTAGAATTTCATGACAGCAAACGGTTTGTTGGGGTACAGGTTGGCGCACGCCTCGTATATAATTATCCTCATGCAACTTCGGTGGATGTGGATTTGGCACACTATACCATCCAGATTGAACAAAATGTTTCTGAGGTATACGCTCAAATTTCACTAAACACCAGTGGAGACTACGTTATGAAAGTATTGCACCCTCACATATTAGTAAATAATGTTACTTGCTCTTTGGAGGAAGTGGTGGTCTTGACACAGGGGATGCATCTGACATTCGGAAAAATTAACACAATTGTTGACCTTGTAGATAATGAAAAATGAGATGAACAGCAGTTTTAAGTATTCTGAAGGCGATTTGTTTGACGGTCGGTGGCGCTTAAAGCGTGCGATTAATCGTGGCGCGATGGGTGAAATCTGGCGAGCCAAGGATGAGTCAGGGCGTGGGGCGGAATCTGAATATATTTTGAAGATTTTTTCGCCTATTCACCCTAAGACCAAAGACACACTGACCGGAAAGGAACGAGCAGACAGTTATCAATACTTTAAACGAGAAATACGGATCAACCAGATATTAAGTGATACTACTTTTCGGGATAAGCTCGGCTACAAACGTGTCGTTGAATATTTTGATGCAACCGCACAGTCTGATACCCCATGGCTAGCTATGCAATACTATCGGGAAACTTTTAGTCTAGGGGAAATCGAAAAACTTAAACATTTTTCACTCAACAAACGCATTTCGGTTCTCAAGCAGGTTGCCGAAGGTTTGGATTATATTCACCAACGTGGCATTATTCATCGTGATATAAAGCCAGAAAATATTTTAACCAATACTGCCGGCGAGGCTCATGTTATTGACTTAGGCTTAGCTCGTTTTATTGAGATTCCGCCGAATGAGCTTGATGAAGACAGTCAACAAACCACATTGGATGTATCTGGCATTCAGAATGTATCCCGGGCAGGTACACCCAATTACCTATCTCCGGGGCGATTGATTGATAAACCTGCCTCACCTCAGAGTGATTTATATGCTTTTGTACTGACCGTCTATGAGGTGTTATGTGGTGGGGCAAAAGTCTTTGAAGAAAAACGAAACAATCATAAAATTCAGTTTTCGCCTGTTCGTCTTACATGGCAAAAGGCACCAAGTACTGCGTTAAAAGGGAAATTATCGCATCCACTTTCAAGAAATTCGCTGAATGAGTTAGATGAGCTATTTGCCGAAGCACTAATTGAATTTAGTGGAATCGATGAGGAAACAAGATCATCAATTCGCTTTGGGACAGCCCTTGGTTTCATTAGCCAACTAGCCAAGCTTATCCCTCCAGACGAAGAAACGGAGAATGAACCCAGACCGCTTAGTCTGGCTGCTTCGGCAACTAGCCAATTAGCGGCAAGTGTAATCTCTTACCTTCCTCACTTGTTGTCAACGGCGCTGAATGGCTCAGCCAATAAAAGGTGGCAGGCAAGAGCGATTATTTTCTCTCTAGTGGTAGTTTTAGCGGTAATAATTATGACTGTTATTATAATGACGCAGGGCAATGAAGAGCCTACAGTTGCCTCTATTACCCAAACAAGCACAGAAACTCCTCTCAACAGAACTGAGATATTTGAAACGGCGCTTGCTGCGGTCATCCAAACCGTTACGGATACACCACAAAGCACATCCACTATCGAAGCAACCCGAACAGCGACCCCAAGTGAAACAGCAACTGTAATCCCAACTGAAACGGCCACCTTGTCTCAAACGCCTACTAGTTCACCAACTTATACGACAACGGCAAGTTTGACTCCGTCGCTAACTAGTACAGCCACTTTGCGACCAACTGAGACTTTTACCCCCACCTTGACAGCTTCACCTACATCTTCACTCACGCTGACACCAACAGCGACTTTTACCGCTACTATTACATTGAGTCCAACAATTCCTACTGACACCCCTACGCTGACTCTTAGCCCAGACATGCAGCAAACATTCGCAGCCCAAGCCACCCTTGAGGCTGAAGCGACATTAAGTGCGGTTCACGGATTAATGGATACCCCAGACAAAGTTATCACTTTGATCGAAGAGATGCGGCGGGGAGCATTTAATTGTGAGCTTTACCTGCAAATCACGAATTTTGTGAACACACCAGAAAGAGAAACCATTTTTCAGAAATTGCAGACGATTTTGAGCAACGAAGATGCAACTAATTTATATGAATTTTGTGTTGATCCACAGAATGCTATTAATGAATCGGTACAGTTGCTTCCCAGCCAAGAACGGGCATTAGCAAATCTGAAACGTGATTTAGATACATTAAGTCAGTAAATACGAAGAAGCCAAAACATTCTATTACCCTCGTGGTGATGGACTTCTTATGGTTGCTATTGATCTGTCCCCCGAAAAACTGGTTCATACGCAAATTGCGTGCTGAGGCAGGATAATCTGGCTAACTCGAATGGAATGGGGGATAAAATGGCCGAGCAAATATTCCTCGATTGGCCGCAGTGTTGTGTGAAAGAGATGATACAGCAAGGTGATACAGTGGATTTTAGGGTTGAGTCTGAGGTAGAAGCAGCAACCTGCCCAGATTGTCAGTTCCTATCGCGGAGTGTTCACAGTTACTACCTGCGAACGCTCCGCGATTTACCCATCGGCGAGTCTCGCGTGGTTGTCCATATCAAAGTGAGGCGTTTTCGTTGTCTGAATGCGGCTTGCTCACGCAAGACGTTTGTTGAGCCATTGACCCGATTGACGGGCCTGTGGGGGTTACTTAAGCCATCCGTACCTCAAAAACGCTCAGGCAACCCGTCGGTAGTCATGATGCAAGCCAGAGAGAATAGGAACTGAAATGATCGTTCCAACGTCCGATAAGGATTGAGATTCATCAGGAACCGTGGCATCAGGGATTTTGCCGATACCCTGGTGGGGACGGGCGTGGTTGAAGTACAGGATTATTCATTGAGTTGCTTCTTCAGATGCCGCTCATTCAGGATCAAAATGTGATCCAGGCATTCACGCCGAACACTGCCAATAAAGCGTTCACAGATTGCATTGGCTTTCGGCGCTTGAACAGGGGTTCTGAGAACTTCGATCTGAGCAGCGACCTGTGCAAACTGATGCCCGAATTTCTGGTCATTGTCTCGAATGAGGTAGCGTGGTTTTTCGTCAAATGGAGTGGCTTCTCGCAGCTGCTGTGCCACCCAGCCATCAGTGGGTGACCGTGTGACTCCACAATGGACCACGCGCCGTGAACCCAGTTCAATGATGAAAAAGACGAAAATCGTACGAAAGAACAGGTCGTAGGTCTGTACAAAATCACATGCCCAGATCTCAGCAGCATAATTGGCAAGGAAAGTTGCCCAGGTTTGTGAAGCAACGGGTGATGGTTGATGATCGCGGGCTTGCTTCATATATTTACGCACCGTACGAATACTGATCTGATACCCCACTTTGGCAAGTTCATCCCGAATTCGTTTGGCGCCCCACAATCGATTGTTGGTTGTCATCTCACCAATCAAAGTAATGGCTTCGGATGGAATCCGCGGTTTGCGACGACTCGTCCTTGATTTATATTTCCAGAACAAGCGAAAGCCCTGTCGATGCCACTTGAGCAGCGTGTCAGGTTTGACAATCAGGAGGGTTTCCCGCCACTGCTTAGCCCAACTTACCAACAGCACCAGCACGCCACGATCACGCGCTGTTAGGGTAGGTCGCTTGGTTTGACGCTTGAGGATGATGAGTTGCTGCCGGAGAAACACATTTTCGGCAATCAACTCTGAGCGTGATCGCCTTAGATCGGTAGCGACACCTACCACCAGAGATGCCGTATCGGGTTGGGTCCACTGTTTGACCTTGCTCTCCAGAGAGCCGATCAATGCAGTGAAACAGGCTTTGAGCAGTTGGAATAAGCGACGAAACATGGAGAGGAACTTTCTGCTGGGCTTCCTTTATCATGCTACCAGTTTACCGGAGCTGACCGGAGAAATGCGCCGCAAATCTCTACCTTTTACCTTCAGATAGCTTAAGTAACCCCACAGGGGGAGCCTGAGCTGGGCAGCACGCAGACCCACATCCTAGTGCAGATAATACAGGATCGTCCGCGGACCCGGCGTTCGCCGCAGACCTTCCGGCGGATAATCGCGGATCTCCAGAATGCGTTCAACCACCTGCGTGGTGCGGCATGGACAGGCGGGTGGCTCAGGGTGACGGCATCGACGCTGAAGTAAGCGGTCATCGTTCAAGTCCTGCCGCAGGCGGGGCACCCACTTCTTCACCCAAGCCAGTGACCCCCCGGTGGCTTCGACCAGCTCCTGATAGGGCCGATGCCGGTTTTCTCGCAGGAGTTCCCGCAGGGCTTGCCGTTTGATTAACCAGTTTTCCTCCCTGACCGTTTCTCCAGCTACGCAATCCGGTCATATTTTAGCCACCCTCCCGGTCTAAGATTTAGGTAATTCGCTCGGTCTACGAGTACCGAAAACCGCACACGGCGTTTTGAGTACCTGAATCGGAGCGGCAACGCGGGCGAACTGAACACCATACTTGCGATCATTGTCCCGAATCAGATATTTGGGACCTTGGCCGAAGGGTGTTGCTTCCCGTAACTGCTGGGCAACCCAGGCATCCGTGGGTGTGCGTGTAACACCGCAATGCACCACCCGCCGTGAGCCAAGTTCAATAATGAAAAAGATGAACACCGCCTGAAAGAACAAATCGTAAGTTTGGACGAAATCACAAGCCCATATCTCAGGGGCATGGTTCGCCACAAAAGTGGTCCATGTCTGTGTGCTGGGCTGCGGTGGCAAAGGTTGGCGGGCGGGACGCATGTATTTGCGAACGGTTCGTGCGCTCACCTGATAGCCAAGTTTGACCAACTCATCCCGGATGCGTTTGGCACCCCACAGCATATTCTCGCGGGTCATGCGCTGGATCAGGTGAATGACTTCTACGGGGACACGAGGTCGGCGTGATGGCGGGTTTGACCGGTATTCCAGAACAACCGAAACCCTTGGCGGTGCCACTTGAGTAAGGTCTCAGGTTTAACAATCAGGAGCGCTTCCCGCCACTGCTTAAACCGACTCGCCAGCAGCACCAGCACACCACGATCATGGGCTGTGAGGGGAGATCGCTTGGTTTGACGCCTGAGGATAATGAGTTGTTGCCGCAGAAACGCATTTTCGGCAATCAGGTCTGACTTTGATCGCGTCAGATCGGTGGCAATGCCTATCACCAGCGATGCCGTATCGGGTTGGGTCCACTGTTTGACCTGACTCTCTAGGGAGCCAATGAATGCAACAAAACAGCCTGTGAGCAGTTGAAAGAAGCGACGGAACATGGAAAGGAAATTTCTGCTGGGCTTACTTTTTCATGCGCTCAGTTTACCCGACTTGTCTGGAGAAAAACCCCGCTAATTTCCATGTTTTACCTTCAGATAGCTTGAGTAACCCCTACAGGGATAGTTCTCGAGACAGAACTTCTCCGAGGCGAACATCAGACCATTGCTTCTCTGACTTTAGCAACCCAATCCTGCCCGGTGACACCGTGATGACCAAGGACTAAATTCATCTGGGCGGCATGTTCTTGAAGGTGACGCATACTGTAAAACTGCAATTCCAGATAGGTCGGTTCCATCCATTCAAATTTGCGAACTTCATAGGCTTTTTCGTCGGTTAGGTTTTCAATGATGGATTGGGCAAGACCGCGACAGTGATCGAGATAGGTTTTTATCTGCGCTTTGGTGTAGGGTTGTTCGGGCAATTTGCCGCGCATGAATGGGTCAGGCGGCTGAAAGTCTTCATAGGTGCTGGTCAGGAAAAGGTCAGTCCACGAGAGTGCATGATAAGCGATATACCAGAATTGGCCGTAGCGGGGGTCATCGGGGTCTTCCCACATGGTAACCGTCCAGAGGTGGTCGGGGCAGAGGCTAAGGGCATCCTCTAGGGTGTCGATGGCGGCCCCGAACTGCTGCCAGACACTCTTTTTGAGTAAAATATCCATGCGTACCTCCTTGTTAGGTTTATAGAGGTAGTTTAACGCTGAGGGAACTATCGCACAAGTGTTCTTAATTATCTGCAATTGGACCTGCGGGATTATAGGTCACCCCGATGAGCTTCAGATCCCTCAGATGGTTGAGCAATCGGAGGACCGTGGTCTCAAAAAACCTCGTATTTGCTTTGGTTTTCTCTAGGCTACGTCACGGTAGTAGTCATGGATAATGCCACCGAGAATTTTCCGGCAGCGCACCGGGCCAGTGGTGGTGCTGGCACCTGGTGGGATCGGAATCTGTTGCTCAGCAAAGTTCGCTTCTTCCCTCAGATTAATTTCTGAACCGCACGAGGGTAATTCCCATGTGAATCGTTGAGAATTCGGACGTTGTTCTACAACGCGATCTGCCGTTGAGAGGTAATAACGGCTGTGCCGCCGGTAATAGTTTCAATCTTGCCGTCCACTCGTCTGGCAGTTACAAATACCGTTCCCGGACGGCTACGCCTGTGGCCTTGATGCACATTCAAGTTCAATTCAGAACCAAGCCTGCCCTCTTTATCCATGTGAAGCAGATAAGCACCCAAGCAACCACTGCTATTGCCATTGACAACATCTTCATTCACACCGATTACAGGTGCAAACATTCTCCCGTTTGCCACAGTAAATGTTTCCAAAGAAAACACAAAACAGCCTATGCTATTGACACGCGCACAGAGGTCTATCAATGACGCATGATCGGGGGACACAGTTTGAAGGGTTGCCACATCTTTCACCCCCACAAGGAATCGGTTAGAACCCGGCGATGCCAGGATGATCGGATACTGCTTGTTCAGGTCAGCTTCGGACAGGTTCAACGCAGACAGCAAAGCTGTACTTACTTCCTGATCAACGGGCTGGAAATCAACCGCTTGCTGTTTAAAATATACGGTGATAAGCCCATCTTGATGGCGAACATCCACCTCTTGCATACCTGTTACCACCCGTTGTCTCACAAAAGTATCGCCGGGATTTGTATTTTGCGTAGTGCGGACCACATGCGCGGCAATGGTGCCATGTCCACAATTCTTAATTTCTCCTGCTGGCGTAAAAAAACGAACGCTGACCTCGCAGTCCTCTTGATCAAGTTCAGTCAGAAAGGCGGTATGGGAATATCCCAAGACTTTTGCTATCTGCTGCATCTGAGCTTCGCTTAAACGCTCAGCCTTCAAAACCACACCGGTAGGACTGCCGCCAGTTGGTTGATTTGTAAAAGCAGCCACTTCATAAGCAGTGATCTGACGGCCTTCTTTCATAACAGTCCTTCATTTTCAACAGCAACGTGCGAAGTCATCGGAAGCCAACCACTTGAATGCGATCTTGTTGGGTGACCAGCAAGGCATCCCCATTTGGTGACCATGCGACGGGTTCAAGCACAACTCCTGTAATCGGATAGGTTTCAAAGGGAATAGCTTCCCACTGATGATACAGCGCGATGTGCCCATCATTTTCGTAACGCGCAAAGATGGATTCCTGGGGATGCACAGCAGGCATCATGCTAAACCCACCCTGTTCAAGCTGGTAATCTACTACCATAGTTTGAAGGGTCAGATCAGCAATTTTGAAATCGCCAACATCATTATTGAAAATGAGGTAGTCACCGCTGTCATCCCAATGGCTTGAGGCAGCGAGTAACCCGGCCGGGAGGAGTTCTGACACGGGTTCCCCGGTTTCCCAATTCCACACCTGTATTTCATGTAGACCCATCATCCAGTTTCCGCTGATTGCAAGAATATAAGGTTCGGTAGGATGCCATCTGATTCCCCGTAAAGGCGGGATGATATGCACGTTTTTAATCACCCTAATTGTTTGCCCGGTTGCCAGTTCCCAGATGACAATCCGGCTGTAATCTCGCCCTGCCATCAAGTAACGCCCGCTAGGATGCCAGACTGGATCGCTGGTCGCCGGCATAACGGCTGTAACAGGCGGCTCATCCGATAGTACATCCCAGACCAGCACCTCATAGTCACTAGATAAGGCGATATGCTGCCCATCGGGATTCCAATCTAGGTGACTCCAATAGGTCGTTAATCCGGTGTCGTATGAATTCACCAGCATTGCTGTTTGGGAATCGATGATGAAAATCTCCCCTGCCCCGGTCATCAGTGCTAGCATGTCACCTGAGGGACTCCATTGATATGAAACGGTACTTTCGCCAAAATTCAGTTCTTTGATCACCTCCCATGTGCTTGTATCCCAGACGCGATAAGTGCCGTATATACCCGTAATGAGGCGCGTTTCGTCAGGACTGTGGGTGTAATAACTGCCGCTGTTGGGTTTGATGTTTTCGTCTAGCACGGCGATCAGCGTGAAAAAGTCCGGTGACCAGACTTGTAACCCGCCATCGGTGTACGTCAGAATAAATGTGTCGTTCCGATACCAAGACCATTGAGTAAATGGAATACTCATATGAATAGCATTGCCCGTTCGATCATAAATGTGAGATATCTCCTGTGTACCCTGTTGAGCAACGATCTTGATGTATGCGCCGGTATTACTCCATTCGGCTGACTGGATTTGACCGGGTAATGTGAAGTCAGCGAGTAAGGTTAAGGGTGGTGTTTGTCCGCTGGTCGGTGTACGAATGAGCAAGCACACTATAATAGTCATCATCAAAAAAATTGTTTTCAGTTTCATGGCTGTACTTGCTCCCAAATGACCACGCCATAACCAGCAGTGGATGCCGCGAGGCGTGTACCATCAGGGCTAAAGGCAACGGCGTTGATCCAGTCGGCGGTGTTTAAGCTTTGTAAGAGGTCGCCGGTTTGGGTGTTATAAATATTGATGCCCGCTTCACCCAGTATGGCAATCCTACTTCCGTCGGGATGCCATGCGAGCGATTCACGGCCTGCCTCTCGAATGGTTAAGATAGGGTCACCTGTCACCATATCACGGATTTGCAACGTATTTCCAAATACAGTGGCGAAACGATCCTCGTGTATGGCAACAATGCCATACCCCGCTACCAACTCAACAAGCTCACCGGTTTGCGTGTCCCACATAAAAACATAAGAAAAATCGTGTCCGGTAGCGATAGCAAAGCGTTCACCCTCCGTGCTGAATGCGCCACTGTAGGAAGATAACAACCAGTAACTGTCCTCTAAGAGCATCCTCGAACCGTCCTCGATATTGATAAGGCTAATGCCGTCCCGGGAGGGAACAGGTAGCCAGTTTCCATCCGGTGATAACGCAACCCAATTAAACGAGCTGCCCGTTTGCCAGATTACTTCGCCACTTTCGACATCCCAGACCGCAATGGGGCCTTCTGACGTTTCAGCGGCGGCGAGACGATTGCTGGCATGATTCCACGAGATCCAATTATATCGAGATCCTACGCTGCGAATGCCACTGTCAGCTTGCAACTGCTGAACAAGGGTTCGGGTCTCAATATCCCATATACCTACACTCAAGCCGTCAAGATCAACTTTAGAACGGGCAATCTGCGTCCCATCGGCACTCCATGCCAGATTCATGAAGGGTGTGTTCCCATAGGATGCCCAATTTCCTAGGCGAAGTGGCGCACGATCAAATAACATGACGCTGCTATTGGTCGTGATGTCCCAAACAGCCACAAAATCCATCCCCTGCATTAGCACCATGTTCCCGGTAGGATGCCAGCGTTGATGTTGTGCTTCGCCCTCCTCATATTCGAGGATATATTCAAGTGTGTTAACATCCTGAATACCCATAAAGGTAGCGCGGAGCGTTCCATCGGGATTGTAGATAAAGTAATCTTGTAGGGAGAGACGATCTGCTTCTTCAGGGGACAGGAGGGTGTGAGTGCCATCAAGCAAGTTATAGGCAAAAGTGTTATCCCTATAAGAGCCCGCATAGAGTGTCGTGCCTGTTTCATCCCAACGAAGCGAACGTGCCGATTCTGTTAGCCGGGTGATGTCTCCCGATGTGATGTCAATTAATAGGATGTTACCTGTGGGGCCGTTCATATTGTCTACATCGGTGACAAGCGAAATCTGGGTCGAATGAGGTCGCCATGCCATATCATAAACACGATTCACAGGATAGGTAAAAATTGGTTGGCCGCTGGCTACCTCCCAAACGGACAGGGTATTTTGCCCGTTCTCACCAAAACCCGTCACTGCTAGATAGTTCCCGTCGCTGCTCCATTCCAGAGCTGCATAGAACCACTCCACCATCAGTGGTAATTCAATAAACTGCTGTTCGTTATACTGCGCGTCAAAAATGTGAACTCCCAAGTTGCTCAAGTAAGCAGCGCTCGTGCCATCAGGTTTCCATACCGCATCAAGGGCAAATTCCTCACTCAAATGCCAGACTTCTGTATAAGGAACGTAGGGTGTATCCTGCCCATGCGAAACTGAATTTGCTGATAGCACCATGATGAACCCCAGTAATCCAATACCCCATAATCTCTGCTGAATCATCAGAGCTCCTAGCTCAAAATTCTTGTATAAATCTGCTACCCATGAGGACAAGTCTTAGACTCTTAGAGAAGTTCAGCGAATTGTGCAAGTTCCGAAGCAGTCACCACCAAGCCTTGGCGGGTAAGCACTGTCAGGTAATCGTTAATGCTGTAAGGCGGATTCTTGAGGCGTGCCCTCACTTTGCGAACCGCGAGACAGAACTTGCCCGGAGCAAGGCTTAGGTGATTTACTAAGAAATCATCGGGATGCTGTGTTTCTATGCCATAACGCTTAAGCGTTTCGGCAGGAAAGTCAGTTAGATTCTGGGTCACAATGACCTCACAACGCCCCACAATTGCCGCTGCCAGCACATGGCGATCATCCATGTCGGGTAGTTCGAGGCAGCCAATCAGTTCTTCGTAACCGATAATGAGGGCATCCCGCACGGCTGTATCCATCAGAGTGCGGGTGCGTTCCAGTGCAGCACGATCCCGGTAAGGTTCATGTCGGAGCAACGCCTCAATCCATTCACGGTGAATCTCGGCCGTCCACTTGGCTCTGAACAGATCTTCGACTGCCAACTGCATCAAAATATCTCGAATAGGCGCTGGATAGAGAACATTCGCATCCAGCAGGACCGTGACAGGACTCATGTTAATCGTATCCCATCGCCTGTGCCTGTGCCTCTGCTACCAGCTGATCAAGTACGACTTCGCGCCGCTGGTCAATCGCCCGCTTGTAATTCATCACATCTTCCATACGAACCCGACGGTGTTTCCCAACCTTGTGGTAGGGGATATGTCCTTCCTCAAGTAGTTTAATCAGAAACGGACGTGACACATGGAGAATCTCGGCTGCCTGCACGGTCGACAGCTCAGCATCTTCGGGAACTAGGGTAACACCCTGCCCGGAGGCCATCGCTCCCAGTATATCTAGCAGCAGGGACACAGCTCCCGCAGGCAGTTCAATCGGTTCCCGGTGCTCGGCATCCATGACCTGCACGGTCAGGGATTGATCGTCCCGGGCATAACGCGCAAGGAGTTGCTTTGAGGTGCGGGCGATGATCGCTTCGCGTTCACTCGGGGGAAGTTGTCGGTAGGTCAACATAGGAAAACACCTCCAAACACTAAACTTCTTGTGTCAGCATATCATGTAAATGCAATAAATGAAACATGCGAAATAAGTGTTGATAGAATCGGGCTTGTCGGGTCAACCCTCTTGTGAATGAAAAACCATTCATACCGTTCACATGCAGTAGCTTCTGAGAAAAACATAACTGCTTCCCTATTGCGGGAATGCCCGAAGAATCACAACCCCTCCGCCTGTGAAGGGTATGAAGGGTTGTGAACGGTTTTTTTAGCGGTTGGCGGATTCTGTTTCAATCAAACGCACATGATAACGTTTCATCATGTCCAAGACCTGTGCGCGGTCGAGGACGTACTGCATCCCATCGTGCTGGCGCTGGCTGCGTTCCCGATCGGTCAGTTGCAGATTTTTGAGCAAGTGACCAATCCACTGGGGATTGCCCAACCGTTCATCAGGAATGTCAAGCAGCTTCTGTACCTGCTCGCGGATGTCCCGTGCTTTGACGGCCACGACCTGCTGGCCGCGGGTCATCACCTCAAGGACTTGTAACAGGGCTTCTTCGCGATCACTCAAGGACTTGCCTTCGCTGATGAGATTGTCACGGGCAGCCGCTTCCTCAATGGAACTAAGCAAACCCGCCACGCTGCCCTCCTCCTCAAAAAAAGCCGCCAGCGCGATCAGCGGCGACCAGAGTTCGTGGGAGCGGTTAATCAACTTATGGAGTTCAGGATGTTCGTAGTAATTGCGCCGGATGGCGGCGTAGCGGCTGAGGACAAGGGTGTAGAGTTGATGGCGGATGGCCTGTCCATCAAAACTCGGGGACAGTGAGGGCACGTACCCTCAAAAAACCTCATCGAGGGGTGATTTTTCTCTTAAGCTGCCTCTCGATAGTAGTCATGAATGATCCCGCCTGTGTTGTTTTCTGTATTCGTAGACCGGCTCGTTTAGTCGATTCGTAAACCAACTTCATAAACGTTGAGCATTTTCTGACAACAATTTATGCGGGAAAACACTGTGAGAACAACTTAGGTCACTATAGCTGGTCTACGATTTGTGTAAATTCTCTGGTCTACGAGTACCGAAAACAGCACAACTGCTGCCAACTCAACGAGTTGGCGCGTTCTCGCGTAGGCGGGATGCCGTGCCGTTTGAGGATGTTCCGAATGGTCTCAGTGCTCAGGGCATGTCCTAGTTTCTTCAACTCGCCCTGAATCTTGCCATAGCCCCAGTCATTTTCACGCGCCAAACGCACCACAAGTTGCTCAAGCTCCGTGGATGTGCGTGGACGTCCACCCGCAGGCTTTTGCCGCCATTTCCACTTCACTAATTCGCGATGCCATTTCAGAACCGTCTCTGGTTGAACGATGTGGATGACCTCGCGAAGCCCGGTCACCGTGCGTCCCAGCCTGGTTTTCAACTTCACTGTGAGTACAGCCAGGATAAACTTGGCTGGACGTGTTGGACGGATCACGGTCGTTTGCTGACGTTGGAGGATCGCCAGTTGCCGGCGCAGCAGCAGAATTTCCAGCGCTTTTTCTGAGTCTGATTGCCGTCCCAGCATCAGCCATTCCAAGACTATTGAGAAGATTTCCATCACCACAAACCAAATCATTCATCCAGCTTTCTATCACGAGATCAAGGTTTCTATTTTACTGAAAGAATCTGGACTGCTCGGCCTTCATTCAATTGCAGACTACGGTTTTTGACCTTGCGCTTGAGTACCCTTACAAGGTGATGGTAGCAGTTTGTGCAGCTACAGCGCGGGGCAACACGATGATGAACAGAATAAGGGTGATCAAAAAACGCATGACAAAATCTCCCTGTTTTTACATAAGACAGATGCACAGGGAGATTCATTCCAAACAATTAGCAGCTTGGATTATTTCTATCGAAGATGCCTAAATCACCGTAGGCTTGTGCCGAAAGTCCTAATGTTTGGGAAACAGTGTTTATCTTTTTGACCATTTTACGATAGTACAAACCATTCTTGTCTTTACTTACCGAGACAATGAAAGTATCACAAATAACCTGACGGTTCTGGTCAAGACAAACTATACCCGATGGGCCATGGTATTCTATCGTTTGCAAGGCTTCTTTAAATCGCGCTTGATTATTCGATAAATCACCTCCGACATAATCTAAGGCCAGTAAAGCAACTTTGGTGTTCAGATAGTAGCACAAAGCAAAATAGGATGGAAAATTAAACCCATCGGGAAATTGTGTACGATACGCAGTAACAAAATTGTGCCATTCTGGGCTGGGATTATCGTCCGCCGTTGGCCCGCAGGAGACAATACCTTGTAGGAATTCCTTCTCAGCCAAATCATCGCTCAGCACACTTTGATCTGCCGCAATTGCGCCGCCAATAATCGGTTTAGGCGAAACCACACTGCTATATTGTTTAACAAAATTGATGAGATCTGTCCCGCCTAATGCCACAAGGATCGCGTCGGCTTCCTGTGGAATAGCCTCAATAACCTTGCGATAATCTGAGGTCATGACTGGAACCCACAGTTTCTCAATGATTTTTCCACCGGCTTGGCAGAACTCAAGTGTGAATGTGCCTAATTGAGCATAGGGGTAAGAATAATCCTCGGCAAGCGTGACAATTTTTCTATACTTCAGTGTCTCATACGCATAACGACCAAGACCAACAACACATTGCGTACCTGTGGGAGCGAAGTTATACATATTAGGGGCATAGTCGGTTAAGTTTTGAGCGCCTGACGACCCATTCAAAAATGTTTTATTCGGTTGAGAAACAGCATATTGGCAAATGCCTAACCCTTCAGTTCCCGAAAGTGGGCCGATGATAAAATCCACCCGGCCATTGTCAATGAGCTTACGGGCTTTTTCCTTTGCCGTTTCAGGCTCGCCAATCGTGCCTTCGACAAAATGCGTAATTTTCTGATCGCCCATTCTGTTGCCAAATTCCTGAATTGCCAGTTGTACCCCCCGTAAACCGTCTTTACCTAATTCAGCAAATGGGCCGAAAAGCGTGGTTAACACTCCAATTCTAATTTCACTCGACATTGTTATATTACCCTTCCTAATTAAAATTTAGTATATATTAAAAAATGATGAAAACTGTGAAAAATATATGAAAAGACGGCGATATACTCACCGTCTTTTGGTTTTTTTAAGCTGTGTTACTTGGCAATCCCCTAATTTAATGGCCTGTCTAAGTGTCTCTCGGTGTGCTGCTCAACCTAGACGAGACTGAGATAAGCCAAAGTGGCATGGTCCACAGTGGGTTATAGAAGCCCATAATATAGCGGAAGATTTCGGTACAGGCTTGGGCAAAACTGGCAAAAACCTCATCCATTTGCTTTGAGGTAAATCACATGGTACATGGGTGCAGCAGGTTCAAGGGAGGTATGAGTTGCAATAGTGAACACTTCCGCAAGATCTCTATTTGAGGAACTAGGTAGAACCGAATTTATCTCATCTGCGTTACACTTAATCATCGTCGAAACATAGCATAAAATTAGCCGGATGAACCCAAGTCTCTATTTTCAGGGGGGAACGCTTGTCCTTAACGGGTTGGATGAAGATGCCAAAGTGCCTTCGCCTTTCCAGTGGATTAAGGCACATTGGCGCTGCGAAGCCTATCATTATCCGCGTTTGATGGCATGGTTACGCGAACATCGCATTAAGGATACGGTGCCACGGTGGGAAAAACTCACGCTGCAACTACATGATCACCGCAGCCCTCATACGTATCAGAAGGAAGCAATCGCGGCATGGCAGGCAGCAGACCAATGCGGCAGCATCGTCTTGCCGACAGGTGCTGGCAAAACCTTCGTCGCAATTAACATCATTCATAAGGTGAGCCAATCGACGGTTATTGTCGCACCCACGATTGACCTGCTACATCAATGGTATGCTCGTCTGAGGAGTGCTTTTCAAACGGACATAGGCGTCTATTATGGTGGAGAAAAGCTGATGAAACCCATTACGGTCACCACCTATCATTCCGCAGGCGACTTAATCGCCGACTATGGTCATCATTTCAAGTTGCTAATTTTTGATGAAGTCCACCATCTGCCTGCACCAAACTGGGGTGAAACCGCGCTGATGTCTCCTGCACCGCTGCGTCTGGGATTGACCGCCACTTACCCGGAAGAGCATGAGCAAACCCAAGGACGTTGGCGGGTGGACGACCTGATTGGCAGCATTGTGTACTCCGTGCCCATTGATAACCTTGCAGGCGACCAGCTGGCTGACTACCGGACTGAACGTCTTCGTATTGATCTCATGGTGGAAGAACGCCAGCGCTATGATGCTGATTTCGCGATGTACGCCGCCTTTTTCCGCTCACGCCAATTGCAGCGTACCCATGGAGCAGGCTGGCTCATGGAATTGATGCGCCTCAGTTCTTTTGACAGGGAAGCGCGCCGGGCATTCCTCGCCCGTCAGCGTATTCTACGACTGCTAGCCAGCGCAAGTGGAAAACTACAGCTGCTGGATCGGCTTTTGCAGGAATATGCCCATGAACAGATCCTCGTGTTTACCGAGAATAATGCAGTGGCATATCAAATTTCGCGCCGCCATCTGATCCGGTCATAACCCATGAAACGAAGGCAGAAGAACGCCGATTTATTTTAGAAGCCTATCAGGCGGGTCAGTATCGTGCCATCGTGACTTCCCGGGTACTCAATGAGGGGGTTGATGTGCCAGAAGCGAAGGTGGCGATTGTGTTGGGTGGCACAGCCAGCAGTCGTGAATATATCCAACGTTTAGGGCGCGTTCTTCGCAAGGCGGGCAATCGACAGGCGGTGCTGTATGATGTCATTGCCCGCGACACCCTTGAGGAAAGTAAGTCACAGCGCCGCCGCAGGAGACCGCGTGCTGACCGGTGATCTGGTTCGGCCTCGTCTGCGAAAACGCGGCACACGGATTGAGGTAGATATGCTGAGTGTGACCAACCGTCACTGGCTAAAAACCGCCGATGACCTGATTGCACTTTTTCAGCAGCATGTCGGTCAAACACGCGCCGCATGGGAACGTGCTTTAGAGGCGTATGAAGGTGAACGCACCGATTACATCGTGATACGCGGGCTGGCGAAAGTGCTGACCGATGACGGGCGGTTTGAAATGATCGATGTGTCAGTTTCACCTGCTGAGCTTCGCCGGGCAGTCTTCGCGTTGGGACCTGTTTTCATTACCCCTGACCTGTTTCACCTGCAAAGTCAGGCCGATGTTTTTGCGGAAGTGGGGCAACAGTACGGTGTGCCTCCTGAGGTCATCCAAACTGCCCTATTTGCCGATCTGAGTGGCGAATATTTGCTGGCAGAAGCTGGACGCACCTGGACACCGGATGCGCTCATCAGTCGCTACAACCTTGAACTGGCACGCGGGGTTCTCTATTGGGCCAGTGAGCTACGGATTGATTTCAATGATACTTTTAAAGATTTCTGGCGCTATCTGAAACTGTTCAAGCTGATGTTCTGGGCAGAACGAACCCCGGAGCAACGTTACCATGTAGTGCTGGATGGTCCTATCTCGCCCTTTGTCCATGCGACCACACGTTATGGGCGGCAGTTCGCCGGCTTCCTCCCTGCCTTGTTTCTGGGAACGGAATGGCAGATGGAAGCCGATGTTCACTATGGACAAGAAAGCCTCCATTATCGGCTGGATCAGAATACGCCGCTTGCAAGCCATTTCCATCGTAGTCCTGATTTCGACAGCCGTCTTGAAGCCGATTTTGCGGCTGAATTTGCCGCAAAGTTCGGGGAGCAGCGTGGTCAGTGGTTACTTAAACGTGAGGAGGAAATCCTTTTGTTGGGCGATACCGTCATGCTGCCTGACTTTACCATGGTGAACCGTAAGGACGGACGGCGTGCCATCCTTGAGATTATGGGCTTCTGGCATCCTGACTATCTGCGCCGCAAGCTCGCAAAAATCCGTGCTGCGAATCGGCGTAACTTTATTTTGCTGATCTATGAGAGCGTGAATTTAACGGATGAGCAGTTGAAAGACATCCCGGCGGAGGTGTTGTTTTTTAAGAATAAGCCCGTCTTAAAGGATGTGATAGCCCTTGTTGAAAAGATTGCGATCATGGAATGATCAGTTGGTTGATGAAACAAACTGTCTATGCACTTGTGCAGCAAAAGTAAGTCGCTTTGTCCCAGTTGATAGGTTTACCCACACCTCCTGGAACGGCAACCCTTCAAATCATCCGAGAACCACCCTGTACTCTCAAAAAATCTTATCGCAAGTGAATTTTCCGGACAGATGACTTAAGTAACCCCCACAAAATGATAACCGCATGGCAGGAAAATTTGGATTTTCTGGTACAGGAACTTCCCGTCCTAGAGTTTCTTACTAAAATGAATGGGTGTAACAGAATTATAGGTGCAAACAGTGGAGAATACTAAGAATTTACTTATGACTGTGTTCGATTTTACAGAGGAAGATTTAGCTGCCAATGAAATGGGCAATCTTACCCCGCGACAACGCAGTGTTCTATTCAATATCTGGTGGCAAAAGCATCGCCAATCCATCGGGAACGCCGTCATCATGATAGGAACGGGTATTTGCGGGCTACTGATATTCAATCTTTTATTTGATGCAGAAGGGGCTTTTCTCTTATTTTTTCTTCTTACACTTTCCCTCTATGTCACTGGTATCGTCTACACTTTATTCCCTATAGTCCAATGGTATTTATTACGACGCGATCTTCAACAGAAAAAAATTCTCAGCCTCTGCGGAAGAGTCACACAGATGAAAAAGGCAAGGCATTGGAGCGATTATTACATTAAAATTGAGAGGCAGCGATTTTTTGTATTGCGAAATCAATATTTTGCCTTCAACAAGGATGTTCCCTACTATATTTATTATGCCCGACACACAAGATATATACTTTCTGTTAAGTCAATGGATAATCCGAATGAGCACTATAATACGTAAAATGTGAATTAAAAAGGTCTTGACAGTGAAGGTGTAACTCAGAGGATAGAAGTTGCGAAACCTAATCCGAGAGGTACTCAATTGCAAACAAGCATAGACCTAGAAACGCTTTTGACCATCGTGTATGTGTTGGTAGACGACGGTATCAAGCAGGGGAACGTCCTGCGTTTAGCGATAGCGAAATATTGACGCTATTACTCGCGCAAGAGTTTGTGCCATAGGCTATGGAAACGCAGTATGTGGCCTTTATTGACTATTAGGAGGGGTGTTTCCTGAGTTGGTGGATCCATCGCAATTTAATCGTTGCGCCAAAGGGCTACATTAACCGTACCTCAAAATACCTGATCCACGCTTGTTGTTTTTCCCTCAAGTTGCCTTATTGCGAGCAAGTATTGCACTGCCAGCAAGCCCTACTGAGGTCTTTATAAGATTTGGACAAAGAAGTAGCATAAAAGGGAGTTACAGAGATTAAAATAACCATAAGTTACCAGCGCAGTTAAGGAAAAAATCGTTCACACTGTTCACACGAAACGGCTTCTTAGAAAAATATAACCTCTACTGTACTGCGAAATGACCCGAAGAATCACAACCCCTCGACCAGTGAAGGGTTTTTAACGGTTGGGGGATTCTGTTTCAATCAAAGGCACATGATAACTTTTCATCATTTTCCAACACCTGTGCCCGCTCGAGCACATACTGCATTCCCGTACTCTCAAAAAATCTCATCGCAAGAGAATTTTCTGGATAGATGACTAAATAACCCTCACACAGCAGATTATTTCCCCACTCAGGTTACTCCCCCTAAGCGTCTCCGAATACAGTGTGAGAAAACACACCTTTTCCTCCTGCTATGCGGTAAAACAAGAATGAAACTACGGGGAAGTCGCTTATGATAGAAATCGGATATCACAATTCGCATGAGCAGTTTAGCCCCAGCCAACTTTTAAACTATGTGCAGCTTGCGGAACAAGTCGGTTTTCAAGCTGCGATGTCTTCTGACCATTTCACCCCATGGAGCGAACGGCAAGGACAAAGCGGCTATATGTAGCATGGTTGGGAGCAGTGAGCTGCCCCGAACCTTGCTTTTATAGACTTTTTAGAGTAAGGGATATATGATATTTTTTAGTGACGCAAGTTTACTTTATTTTCATCTTCCTCAACACCAAACTGACACTCACTCTATTTTTCCCGCATACCTACGGGCTATACCCCCTACTAGGGCGACCAAATTATCTCACAGTTCCGTTTGCACCAGCTATACTAGTCAAATGTACGGTTTATTAACAGCATTTTCCCAGTAAGATGTTTTAGTAAATGGTTTCATCAAGGAGATTTAAATTGAGCCAACCCGACATTTTTCATCAACATTTAAAACGAGTCGCGATTATGCTGGCAGTCAGCAATCTGAAACATTCCATTCAGTTTTATCAGGACAAACTTGGATTTAAGGTAAATCTTCAGTGGGATGGCTACGCTGTCTTAGAATTAGAAAATATGTGGCTGCATCTCACTACTGAAAGTCCACCCACATCTGATAAACCAGATGTGACATTAGTTCCCAATCATTCCGCCTCAACGTCCTCAGTTAACCTTATCTTTTATGTGGATGACTGTCACAAAGCCTATCAAGCACTGAGCGAAAAAGGGGTTGCATTTTTAACCGCGCCGCAGCAGCCAACTTGGGGCGGTTGGCGCTGTTTCGCGCAAGACCCCGATGGCTATCTTCTAGAAATTGTTACAGAATAACCTCAGACGTCATAACTAGTTTCCAGCATCGCAGTAGTTTTGATATACTGAGGTTATGAAGCAGTACCTAAGTCTGTCTGTTCAGCAAAAATGCAACCCATCAAAAGGTTAATCAGGAATATAAGGTTTTGCTTCTCCCCAACCCCACTTTGGCATTGGTGCTTGGTCTGAGGGCGGTTCCATACCGGGCTGTGAATACATTAGTGCCATCCGCGTACCCCATTCAACATAGGCCAAAAATGCAGAACGGAATTCCGGGTCTTTGGGTAATTGCGTCGCGTCAGCTGCATCATTCATCAGTTGAACCCAACGTTTTTGCTGTGCTTCTGTAATGGCCAGATTGAGATGCCTTTTGACCATTCCAGCATGATTACCCTGAGCATCGCTATACATTGCTGGCCCTCCGAATACTTCAGTAAACCACGCCGCTACCCGTCTACGATGCTCAGGCCGCATGTGTTCGAAAAGTGACTTCAGAAGAGGATCTTCAATGACACGGTCATAAAAATTCTCTATTAAAGCTACAAATGTTTCAGGATCACCACCCATCCATTCATACAGAGTAGGTGTTGGTTTTGGGATCATCTTACCTCATTTCTTTGAAGGTTATTTAGTTGTAACCTGTGTCACGACCTTTCTAAATCTACAGGGTACAAACCCGTAGGAAAACTCTACTTATGGGTAGGTTATGAGACTGCCTGAAAATTCATTTTGCAGGAGCCGATACTATATGCTAGCATGATCTTTAACTTCACAACTCGTATCGATACCCTGCAACATCACGCAATTTATCAGAAATTGACAAGTATTATCCTTATAATCACGATAAAATAGATCATGGTAAATAATGTATTCAGGAGATCGATAGATGATCACCCTATATTTGACCCCTGATGATCTGGCTAAAACACGGTTTAGTTTTAACCATCTAGGGGAGTTATTTGCCAGCTTTAATGTTCTCCGGGATACCAATCTGCATATTCATTATGAGCCCTTGGTTATTGAAGCGCTTCCTAATACTCACCCTGCTGATTTTCCTTACATACAATCCGTTATGTTGCCTGATGGATACCCGGTTGATTTCGTAATCCCAAAATCCGTTCGTCAGAATCGAACTTTTGAGGCAGAGATTGAGCTTCTTAAGTCAGCGCCGGAGGAAGTTATCCGTGCTGATATTCAAGACCTTGTTGATACCTATGCTGTATTTACTAAAGAGCATGAACATTTTCTGTCTGACCCCTATGAGGCGCTTGCCTGTCTGGTCGAAGAACTACGATCCTACTGGGATCAGACTCTATCGACGATTTGGTCGCAGGTTCGTTCTGTGCTTGAGCAGGATATTTTGTTTCGTGCGAGACAGATGGCCTTGTATGGCACAGACTGGATGGTTAGCAATATAGCCTCAAAGATTCGCTACGAGGCAGGAACATTGCAAATCCTGTCAGAGCAAAAAACCGCCCTAACAGAATACATGCTGGAGGGTCAAGGCATTCATTTTGTTCCAACTATCTTTCGGTTGCCCTGCATGGTTTTATGCCAGCTTGATCGTCAGAAGCAATCCTTAGTAGTTTACAACGCTCGTGGCAGCGGCCTGTGGCAGCCCCAGCACCTTCCTGACCCGGCCTTGGAACTGGTGCAGCTTCTAGGCCCTGCACGAGCGAATATTTTGATAATGCTGCAAGAGCCATTGCATACATCTGAGCTGGCTGTCAAACT
This sequence comes from uncultured Anaerolineae bacterium, assembly GCA_964639245.1. Classification (GTDB taxonomy): domain Bacteria; phylum Chloroflexota; class Anaerolineae; order Aggregatilineales; family J027; genus SB15. The sequence continues at coordinate 32,778 of CAZXCU010000001.1, read as the reverse complement.
CTACATGACTGCGGGGGCAGTATCCCAGCATTTAAGCCAGCTTCGCACGGCAGGTATTGTCAGCACTTATCGCAGCGGACACCGTGTTTACTACTACCTAACCCCTAGAGGTCAGGGTTTGCTGGATTTGTTCGTTAACTAATCATAGTAGGCGGGGGATTTCTTTAAGGATTGCCAGCGTTTACCATCGTGACCAAATACAGAAAGTTGGACTTGCTCTTTTGTCATAAGAGATTTGATCTTCTCAACCCCGACAATCAGTTCCTCACCATCCATATCGAACATGGATTTCGTTCTAGGATCAATTCCCGGTTCAAGCATATCGCCGTCTCGGATGGCATCAACCGCGAGTAAAACTGCGCCAGTATTAGGCAAATGGACAATGACTGATTGGTGACCAACCACATGTCCATTGGTCATGATCAGATCAATCCCGGGGAGAAGGGTTATATCCCCCTCGATCTGCCGATAAATTAGTTCGGGGCGATCCCAACAGCTACGACACGTCTCGAAGCGTGCTTCCTTGCCCAACTTTGCCAACTCGTAGTGTGATTTTTGAACAATGAATTCCGCTTTACGGAAGAGAAAGTTATGCCCACAGTGATCTTCATCAAAGTGTGTGGCGATAACATAGTCAATATCGTCTGGTGTTAAGCTCAGCGCTTTTAACTGATTAAGGATTTGATCGCTAGGCTCAACCTTAATCAAGTTTTCCCACTGATCATTAAATATTGCTGCGACATAACGTTCATCGACTCCGGTATCAACGAGGACATTCTTGCCATCATCGGTCTGGATCAAGTATGCCGCGAACGGAACAGGATATTCAACCGGAGTATACAACCCCATTTGCATAATATACAACCGCATGTAGTGCCTCCAAAGCTTGATGTGTATTGATCTGCATCTTAGCATCGGGATAGGTTTGCATTGAATTGTTTTAGAGAATCCTAAAAGTTGAGGCTTCAAACGGCGGGTTAAACTTAAAATTGTTGCTCTTGACAACGATCTAAAACCCACATATATTGTTGTCGTAAGCAACGTTGTTAATGACAACAATTAGGATAACTCTATATGACTACGATTACATCAAAATCCACCGTATTGTTTCCTCGCCCGTTTACGCCGTTTCTGGCAGGACTCACTATTTCCAAACTAGGGGATTCATTGTATGCCTTTGCAATTCCTTGGATTGCTTACGAATTGACCCATTCATCTGTCAGCATGGGAAGTCTTTTTGCGGTAGAAATTTTGCCTGTGCTATTTTTTGGCGCAGTGATTGGTGTTTACATTGACAGATGGGATCGGCGCAAATTACTTATGTTGATGGACGTGGGACGGATGCTGGTGGTCATAAGTATTCCCCTCCTACAAACCATCGGACTCTTAGAAATCTGGTACTTATACATTGCTGCCTTTGCGCTGTCGTTTATGACACTGGGTTTCGATGTTACCACTACTGCCATTATGCCTGAAATCGCTCAGGGAAATCTCACTCGTGCCAATGCACGTCATCAGACAGTGATGCAACTGGCGAGTATGCTCGGCCCTATGGTGGCAGGTGGATTAATTACGTTCTTAGGAGGCTTTCAGACCCTGTGGCTGGATGCCTTTTCCTTTGTTGGAACGCTTATTGTGGTGATGGGAATGCCAGCATTAGCCCAATCACAACGTAATACAGGCTCCTTTATTCAGGAAATGCGAGAAGGCTTGCAATGGTTATACCATAACAGCGTAATTTCCATCCTAAGTGTGCAGGCTGCGATAGGCAATTTCGGTTTTGGAATGGTCAGCGCAATCTTCATGTTTTATCTGCGCGATACCTTGCAGATTTCTGCTCATCTCAGTGGGATCAATTATGCTATGCTGGGTCTCGGGGGATTTTTGGGAAGTCTTGCTATTGTTCCATTGAGTCAAAAGTATCGACGTGGTGTCCTGTACCCCCTGATTCTCTTATTTGGTATGTCCGGCTTGCTGCTCATGGCGGGGGTACGTCTGTGGTGGACAGCAGGATTTGGTTTTGGCATGGTTTCGGCATGTAACGTAGCTTGGGTCGTTCTATCAACCTCAGTACGTCAAGAATACATTCCCGAGTATCTTTTTGGGCGTGTCCTAAGTCTATCGAGAATGTTGTCGCTAGCAGCCATGCCAATCGGAGCAATGATAGGGGGATGGCTCGTTGTCGATCACGACCCCATGTGGATATTCCTCATCGCGGCAGGCTGTAAAACGATTGAATTTGGCATCGCACGTTTCTCATCAATCAGTAAGTTGTGAACCGCCTAAAACGTTTTCTAATCTGGAGTACGGTAGCTTGAATGACTTATGACATCTGCGGCTTTGTGTATAACGAGATAAAGGGATCAAAATGGCAGGCAAACCAATTATTTTTGTAGTGGACGACAATGTTGAAGTTTCCCGCGCAGTTGAGCGTGATCTCAGGAAAAAATACGGTGATACCTATCGTGTTATTCGCACAGATTCACCCCGAGATGCGTTAGCTACGGTAAAACAACTTAATCTTCGAAACGAAGTGATTGCACTGTTTGTGTCGGATCATCGAATGCCCGACATGAATGGGGTTGAGTTCCTAGCAGAAGCCATGAACATTTATCCTGATGCCAAAAAGGTGCTTCTTACTGCCTATGCTGATACCGAGGCAGCTATTCAGGCGATTAATCTGATTCGTATTGATCACTACCTGATGAAGCCTTGGGACCCACCGGAGGAGAACCTCTATCCTATCCTGAATGATCTGCTAGATGACTGGCAATCAACTTATCGACCAGCATTTGATGGAATTCGGGTGATCGGTAATCAATGGTCATCCTTGTCACATATGATCAAAGATTTTCTAGCACAAAATCAGATTCCCTATACATGGATGGATATTGAACGTAGTGGGGCGGCTACTTCATTGCTGGCCTCCTCAAACTTGACTCCTGATGTCCTTCCTGTAGTGCTTTTTCCTGACGGTCATTACTTTATTCAGCCAACGATGCAACAACTCGCTGAGAAGTCAGGTCTGCAAATCCGCGCTGAACAACCATTTTATGATCTTGCCATTGTTGGCGGCGGCCCAGCGGGGTTAGCCGCAGCAGTTTACGGTGCTTCTGAAGGCTTGAAAACGGTGATGATTGAACGTAAAGCACCGGGTGGTCAGGCTGGCACAAGCTCCCGCATTGAAAACTACTTGGGGTTTCCAGTAGGGTTAAGTGGCGCTGATCTTGCACGCCGGGCAGTTGCTCAGGCAAAGCGCTTTGGTGTTGAGATCATTACTCCCGCTGAAGTCACAGGATTAAAAGTACAGGATACCTACCGGATACTGACCATGGATGATGGCAATGAAATTAGTTGCCATGCCCTCCTCATCTCAACGGGAGTTTCCTATCGTAAGTTGGAAATTCCCGGCCTTGATCAGCTAAGTGGCGCAGGAGTGTACTATGGAGCAGCAATGACTGAGGCACTCTCATGCAAAGATGACGATATATACATCATTGGAGGTGCAAACTCAGCAGGACAGGCGGCCATGTATTTCTCAAAATTTGCCCGCAAGGTCGTTATGCTAGTTCGCGCTCCATCGTTACAGGCAAGTATGTCCCAGTATCTCATTGATCAAATCAGTGAAACCACCAATATCCTTGTTCGCCCCTGTACTGAAGCCGTTCAAGTGCATGGTGATACACATCTTGAAGCTCTTACCATTACGGATCGCGGATCAGGCAGAAATGAAACAGTCCCAGCAACTGCCCTATTTATCTTTATAGGGGCGGAACCCCGTACTGACTGGCTAAATGGAATCCTGAAGCGCGATAAACACGGTTTTATCTTGACCGGTACAGATTTAATTCAGAACAATAGACTGCCAGTGGAGTGGAAGCTAGAGCGTGATCCCTATCTGCTAGAAACAAGTGTACCCGGCATCTTTGCTGCTGGTGATGTGCGGTCAAAATCAATTAAGAGGGTAGCCTCTGCGGTTGGTGAAGGATCAATAGCAGTGCAGTTTATCCATCAGTATTTGAGTACAGTCTAAGGCGATAGAGGAACCCTATGTACGAACGCATCTGTGATATTCCGTTGTTTGCTGACCTGTCAGACGATCAGATTATTTGGCTTGAGGAACATAGCTCTGAAGTGGAGCTTGCTTCCGGCGACTATGCTTTCCATGAAGCAGCCCCGGCAGATGCCTTTTATGTCCTCCTACAAGGTGAACTTCGGATCACCAAAAAAATGGGTGGAGAGCAGGTTATTCTGGCAACCCATCAAAGTGGGGCTTTCACAGGCGAAATCCCACTATTGACCAACACACCTTATATCGCCAGCGCCAGAGCCGTTGGAACAACACGAATACTCCGAATCTGTGCAGAGGATTTTATCCTCATGTTAACGGTGTGTTCCCCTGTGAACAGTACTATCCTGCCTGCAATGGCAAAGCGACTACAGGCCATTGATAACAACGTTCGCCAGTATGAAAAAATGTCCGCTTTAGGCAAGTTGGCGGCTGGTTTAGCGCATGACCTTAATAATCCAGCCGCCGCCGCACAGCGCTCAGTTAAACAACTGCGGGAAAACATCAACCAATTACAGTCAACCTTCATTCAACTCAGTCAGTTGAATATGGAGCAACTCCAATGGCTTATCCAATTTCAGCAGGAAATCTGCAACCGTCGATTGCAGCAATCTCCCTTGGATGCGTTAGCCCAGTATGATCATGAGGAAGAAATTACCACTTGGCTGGACAACCATGCGGTCGGAAATAGCTGGATTTTTGCTCCATCCTTAGCAACGGCTGGCGTTTTTTCAAGTGACTTAGAAAAACTGGCAACTGCTATTCCACATGAGGCGTTGAGCAATGCCCTTACCCTGATCAATCTCAGTCTTGATTTAGATGAATTATTCAATGGCATTGACAACAGCACTGCTCATATTTCTGAGCTAGTGAAAGCAATCAAATCCTATGCCTATATGGATCAAACGCCGCAGCAGGATGTTGATATTCATACAGGCATTGATAACGCACTGGCACTTCTAAATCATAAGCTCAGCAGCGCAGTCAAGATAACTAAATCCTATGCGGTGGCTTTACCCAAGATTCAGGCATATGGCAGTGAGCTAAACCAAGTTTGGACTAACCTGCTAGACAATGCTATTGATGCAATGGAGGGGAAAGGGGAAATTTCTGTTACCACGGCTATTGATGGTGATCATATTGTTGTGACAATAACAGATACCGGTCCCGGTATCCCCCAGGAAATTCAAAACCGTATCTTTGAGCCTTTTTTCACCACAAAACCAGTTGGGAAAGGGACTGGATTAGGGCTGGATACTGTCTATCGCAGTGTTGTTCAGCGCCATCATGGTTCAGTCACGCTGAAATCTCAGCCCGGTGATACACAATTCATGGTTCGCCTGCCATTTGTGATTCCAACCTAACAGAGTTATGTCCCTTAACAGCTCCAATCAATTTGAGTATTGGTCAGAATAAAGAAAGGAATAAAAAATATGAAAATCGGCATCATAGGTTCAGGCCGTATTGGTGGCAGCATCGGTGAAGCTTGGATTTCAACCGGACATGATGTCATGTTTGGAATCCGAAATCCTAAGGTACTGCCCGGCAAAGTGGGTACTGTTGAAGAAGCTGTGCAGCATGGGGAAGTCATCCTGTTTGCAATTCCCGGTAGTGCTGTCGTGGAGACTGCCAAACACCTTGAACTAGCAGGCAAGGTTGTGATTGATGCAACCAATGGTGGTGGCTCATCCGAACAATCAGTCGTCAATGCACTGTCAAACATGCTTCCACAATCCTACATCTATAAGGCATTTAACACACTTGGATATGAGAACTTTCAAAATCCAGTGATTAATGGTGAACGGCCAGATTTACTTTTCGTTGGGCCAGAACACTATCAGAATCTGGTTGCTGGTTTAATACGAAACGTTGGCCTTAATCCACTATATCTGGGTGATCTTGATAAGATTGGCTTACTGGATACCGCTCTCTCACTGTGGTTGGGAATGTCACGCCACTTGGGACGACATCTGGCTTTCCGCATTCTCTATGATAAAAACATAAAATAGCAATGATAGATGTTGGACAGCCAGATGACTGTCCAACACATATCTGTAATTAAGCAGCTTCGTTAAAAAACCCTAGTGACGATCATGGACTGCACCGGACTTAGGATAAGAAAAGGGGGGTGTGATCCCGACCGTTGGCTTCGGCTGGTACAGCGTTTCAAGATACTCACATTCTTCAGAAGTTAGTTGTATTTCTGTTGCACTAACTGCATCTTCAAGATGTTGTAATTTGGAGACACCTACAATTGGAGCTGTCACTACAGGTTTAGATAAAAGCCAAGCAAGTGCCACTTGAGAAGGCTTGATGCCTCTCTGGGCGGCAACTTCTCCAACCCGGAGCGCAATTGCTCGATCGCAGGGAGATTGATACAGTTGAATTAAACCGTCTGAATGAGAGCGGGATGTGGTTTCTGTTTCATCCGGTTTACGTGCCAGTAAACCCCGTGCCAGTGGCGACCAAGGAATCATGCCTATCCCGTCGGTTTCACACAGCGGCATCATTTCACGCTCTTCTTCCCGATAAAGCAAGTTATATTGATTTTGCATGGAAACAAACCGTGCCCATCCATAGCGATCAGAAATCCCTAACGCACGCATAAATTCCCAAACATAGGCTGAACTTGCACCGATATAACGGACTTTACCCTGCTGCACCAGTTGATCAAGTGCCATAAGAGTTTCTTCAATAGGGGTATAAGGATCAAAGCGATGAATCTGATACAGATCGATTATTTCAATACTTAGGCGACGCAGACTTGCTTCACAGGCTTGCTGAATATGCTTCCGTGACAAGCCACTCTGATTCGGACGATCGAACGCCCCAAAGTACACTTTTGTTGCAATGACCACCTCATCGCGGTTAGCATATTTTTTGAGCCATTTTCCTACGATTTCCTCGCTGCGTCCCTCAGAATAAGAGTCGGCGGTATCAAAGAAATTAACGCCTAGTTCGATAGCGCGGCGAAAAAAAGGTTCTGATGTAATTTCATCCATTACCCAGTCCCACCCCAACCAATTTGGAGTTCCAAAACTCATACATCCCAAACAGAGGTGCGAAACCTCCAACCCGCTTTTACCCAAATGTGTATATTCCAAAATTTTCCTCCTGATCAACGTATCGTTACAGAAATGAATGTGTGAATAAATGTGCAGTCAATAAGCGTTTGCAAAAATTGATAGATTTCTACAACGTTGCCATTGACAACAATTCTATTCTAAATTATATTGTTGTCAACAACAACGTTGTTTGTGCAATAAAACAGGGAATATAGAATGGATCAAAGCGGCACATTATTGCGTGAAGTAGCGCGACTCCACGAACAATTGCAACGCGACAGTATCGAATGCTGCGGAGGAACTACCTCAGCACAGTGTTATATCTTGACGGAATTAGGACGGAGTGGTGGCAATCTAACCCTTGCCGACTTAGTGAGGCGCTTGGATCTCGACAAAGCTTGGCTGAGCCGAACGGTAGAAGCGCTGGCGCAAGAGGGCTTGCTTGAGAAACGTCCGGGTATGACAGATCGGAGAACCATTCATATCTCTTTGACCGAAGCAGGACAAGCGCGACTGGAAGAACTCAACACTAACCTGAATAACCTTTCAGAGCGGATTATGAATCGTATTCCTCCATCAGAAAGAGGGATGGTCTTACAATCCCTGCACTTACTATATCATGCGCTTGCAGCAGATACACAACCCAAACAAGTCACAATCACGGAGATTAAATAATGAGCACCTATAAATTTCGTGCTGCTCAACCTGCCGATTGGAAATCGGTTTCGGAATTGCTCGCTACCTACCATCTGCCTCTTGATGGCGTACAGGATCACTTAGCTACATTTCAACTAGCATTTGAAAATGACCAACTGGTGGGAACAGCAGGTCTTGAGGTCTATGGAGAGGTTGCATTGCTTCGCTCAGTTGCTGTTGCAACGCAGGGAAAAGGGCTAGGACAGCAGTTAGTCAAAAGCATAATTCAAATGGCTGCCGAGAGTAATATCAAGCAACTGGTACTATTGACGACCACTGCCGTCGGCTATTTTCCTCGTTTTGGCTTTCGCCAAGTGCAGCGTAGCGCTGTTCCAGAAACTGTGATGCACTCTGTTGAATTTCAGGATGCCTGCCCTGAATCGGCAACAGTAATGCTGTTAGACCTTCAGGAAACCCCGCATCCTCAAAATCTCTGATCCATGCCTGATTTTCTTTCAAGCTGCCTTGTAAAGTACAAGCATTGCGCTACCAGCAATTCCCAAGATGACCGTTATGACTGTGAGGCAAAGGAATGTGTAAAAGGAAGTTACAGGGTGAATAAAACAAGCAAGAGTCAGCCAGCACAGTCAAGGGCAAAACCGTTCATACCATTCACATGCAGCAACTTCTTTGAAAAACATAACTGTTTCCGTACTGCGGGAATGCCCGAAGACTCACAACCCCTCCGCCTGTGAAGGGTATGAAGGGTTGTGAAGGGTTTTTTAGCGGTTGGCGGATTCGACTTCAATCAAACGCACATGATAACGTTTCATCATGTCCAAGACCTGTGCCCGGTCAAGCACGTACTGCATCCCATCGTGCTGGCGCTGACTGCGTTCCCGATCAGTCAGTTGCAGATTTTTGAGGAGATGGCCGATCCACTGGGGATTGCCCAACCGTTCATCGGGAATGTCCAGCAGTTTTTGCACGCCTTCGCGGATATCCCGCGCTTTGACCGATACGACCTGCTGCTCACGGGTCATCACCTCAAGGACTTGCAGCAGGGCTTCTTCGCGGTCGCTCAAGGACTTGCCTTCACTGATAAGGTTGTCACGGGCAGCGGCTTCCTCAATCGAACTAAGCAACCCTGCCACACTCCCCTCCTCCTCGAAAAAAGCCGCCAGTGCGATTAAGGGTGACCAGAGTTCGTGGGAACGGTTAATCAACTTGTGGAGTTCAGGCCGTTCATAGTAGTTGCGCCGGATGGCCGCGTAGCGGCTGAGGACAAGGGTGTAGAGTTGATGGCGGATGGCCTGCCCATCAAAACTCGGCGACAAGGACGGTAGCTTCTGGTCGGAACGACGCATGGCAATCGGGATGCAGCGGCTGGCCAGCACGTCTTCCAGTCCCGCGATGTTGGCGAGGATTTTCGGCGAATAGACATCAAACGCCTGCGGCTTGAAATCATCCCCCATTAGTCGGATCGCCGGCATTCCGGGTTTGTACCCGCTGTTGAGCAAGAGCTTGATCTGCTGGACTTCCGGGTCGCGGGGCGAATGATAGCGTTCCGCTTCATCAATGCCGACCGTGCAGGCATTGTAGTGAATCAGCCGGAACAATGACGGCCCGGTGATGTCGGAGGTGGTGATCATGTTGAAGGCCAGCGGTTTGGCAGCATTGAGGACGGTACTTTTGCCGCTGTTCTTAGGTCCATTCAGCGCAAGATAGGGATAGGCGACAAACAGGGTATAAAAATACGTGCCGATCACCCACAGCGTGACAATATGACTGTCCACCGCCGAGCGAAACTCGACATGACGGGTGAAATGCTGATGGACTTGCTCAAACACTTCCTTCGGATCGACCAATTCCCCCTGCAAAAACCGCTGGATGTCCGAATAACGCCAGCGGCGGAGAAACTCACTGCCTTCCGGCACGACCCGCAGCGCCGCTTCATGCCCATTGAGCGGGATAATCTGCTGTTCGCCCAGTCGGCGCAGTTCCCGTTTACTGGTGACCAGATAGGGCTGCAAGTTCAACTTATTATCCGCCGTCCGCTCCAAAATCGAGACGGTGATCACCGCCATCTCCGGCGTAAACCCGAGGGCAGGCGAAATCAGCGGCACATCCTCCCCCAGAATCTGCGGTTCGGGACCGGACGGGGTTGTCGCCGTTACATGAGTCGTCTGACAATTTTTAAGGACATCATTGAACAGAGCACTGCTGACCTTCAAGCGGTCTTTCATCAAACTGCGAAGCCGGTTGATATGAAGGGTATCCCAATCAGCCGCCAATTCAATCAGGGCTTCGATGGCATCCTGCCGTGCCAGTCCGACCAGTTGCCCGATGCGATGTACCTCAAACTCAAGCAGCGGTTCGGCCCGGTTCAGGAAACTGGATACCACCTGCGGGGAAGGCTGTTTGCTCACCAGCCAGTCGTTGGCATCTTTGATGTCTTCCGGCAGCCGCGGTAAACAGGTCGTTGGGCCCAGCCGACGGGCGAGTTCAGCACTTTTCGCCCGTGCCTCCTCGGTGTTATCCAGCAGGACAAAAATCCGGCGATGCGTTTTCAGCCCCTGTGCAAGTCCTTCATCGAGGTGCATTCCAGCCAGTGCCACCGCGGCGATGCCCCACTCGCCGAACGACATGGCATCGGCCTGCCCTTCGACCAGCACGACTTCCTCCACCGACGGATGATACACATGATTGAAATAGGGACGGCGTTCCCCCGCCACTTCCCGCGGCGGATTGTAGTGCCGTTTTTCCTTGATCGAGCGACCGCTCAGGTAGGCCAGCTGTCCCTGTTCCCGATGAATGTACACTAGCATTCCCGGCGGAAAGGCGTGGATGACCTTGAACCACTTGCCCGGCAGGGTTAAGCCGGCCAGCAGCGACTTTTTGTCCGGCGGCATGAAACCCAAGCGTTCACGGCGTAAGGTGGCTTGCGACCAGCCGCGCGTCCGGATGGCATACTGAAGCGCAGCGTCCTCCTTATATAAGGCTTCTTCTAGCCGCCGCATTAGTTCCCGTTCGTTCCACGCCGGGGATTGTTTCACCTCCGCACTGCTGGCCATTGGCAGTCCCGCCCGTTCCGCCAGATACCGCACCGCTTCCAGAAAGACCCCGGCATCCCGACTGCTGCCACCACCCCCCGGTAAGGCATGGTGGATGACAAAATCAAACACATCGCCGTGTTCATCCCGTGAGTTCCAGTGATACCAGCCCGTGCGCGGGTTGACCACCAGACTGTCATGCTCCATCCCGATCAGGTGACTGCCGCTTTTCTTCAGCGGGAATTTTTCTTGCACCACTTCTTCGATCCGACTGCGGGCACGAATTTCGGCTAAATCAATCATGATATTTTTATCTCCAGACAAAGCTGAACCAGGTTCAGGCTTAGAAAACCTAAAGAAATCTCTGTTATGCGGTTGCAGGCAGACAGGTCGTGTACTACAATACGAATTGTCACTTTCATATCATAGTCAACCACCCGCCTCACCCTCTCACTTTCCGGTCAGGCGGTCATTTTTTTCTGGTGGACTGCGCGCTCGTAAGATCATCACATACTCCAAATTGTTACCACGTGGTAACAATTTCATCCCTCTAGCAACCGTTCAATGGCTTCAAGTAACTGCTTATGCCGTTGCAGTTTGGCCCGTACCAGATGGATGTCCGGTTCTTTTTCTAAAAGCAGTTGCAAAATTGCCTCTGGTTCAGCCAACCGCTTCGCATGAAGCAGCTTGGCTGTCTGGAGTGCTTCCCTCGAAAAGGGTAAGTCCGCGTCATCGTCATCACTTTTATCGGCTGACTCACATAGCTCACGGACTTGTTTCATCGTCAGATCAAAGTCCACAATTTGACGCACGACTTCATGCTGCTGCTCAACCGGCAGTTGAACGATATAGCGCAGCCTTCCCTCATCAAGGTTGCAGCGATCTGCTAGCTCGAGAGCTTCATCAGACAAATAGAGCAGCGATTTGTAACGACTGAAATGCACCCGGCTGATGCCGCCCATCGCTGCCAAGACTTCAGCGGTGTATTCCCGTTTATTTCGTAAATCCAATTCAAGGGCTTGGCGATAGAAGTCGTGGGTCACCGCACCCATCGGAGGATGAATCTCATGAACGGCCAGAATCAGCAGGGCGGCCTGTCGTGCCATGCCAATGGCATTCAGTCCCGCTCGCGCCGTATTCTCTTTGGCTTGACGGAACACCGAGGCCTGTCCCGGTTGGAGAATGATGCAGGGGACGGTGCCATCGCCGCTGTAACCGGGGATCAGTTCCATATCGATGTAGTTCGCCCAGTAGCGCCGTTCGCCCGTTTCGATGATATAGAGTGGCATGGTCTGTCGGCTGTGATCCACCACCGTCAACGGGTTGACCTGCCCATCCTGCCGGATCGTCATGGCAAGGTTGGCAAGGTCACGTAAATCGCGCTCCTGCGGGGTGAGTTCCTCACTGCTCTCCAGTTCTTCACCCAGCATCAATAAGTCGAGCAAGTTCTCGAACGGGCGGCTGTGCTGGCGGGCGATAATCCGCACCTTTTCAATGTACTGCTTGAGCGCTTGTAGCGGGGTGAGTTCCTCATTGTGAAAGGCACGATGAATCGCTTCCGGCAGTACCCGCCGCGGTTGAGCAGCATCCGGGCGAATGAGCCCGATGGCAATCCGTTCCACCCGTAATCCCTGTTCCCGCAGATGCTGCACCACCTCGGCCCCGAGATAGTCCTGCTCGGCAATACTGCTGAGAATATCCAGTGTTCGGTTCGGTCCGCTGTGTCGGGCTGGCATCACGCACGCTCCCCGGCATACAACCGCTTGAGCAGCGTCCCGACCATGTGCGCATAGGCTTGGCTGGCCGCGCTGTTGGGATCGTATTCAAAGATACTGAGGTGGCTGCGATGGGCATAGGCAATCGCTTCATTGGCGGGAATGACCCCGCACACCAGCTTACCCAGCGTCGGATGCTGCTGAAGGCTTTCCACCAGTTCGCCGTGTCCTTTGACCCGTTTGTCGAACTTGGTCACCACAATGCCGCTTAGCGTGAGGGTGGGATGCCGCCAGCCTTCCCGGATTTCATTAATCTTGCTGATGACACTCTGCAAGCCCACCGTTTCCAGATAACGCGGTTCGAGCGCGATGATTGCATCCGTCGCCGCTAGCAGTCCCATCTCCGTCATCAGCGAAAACGAAGGGCGAGTATCGATCACGATGGCGCTGTAGTGATGGCGGATCAACCCCAGCGCATCGGCTAGACGATATGGTGCGCCAGCCGTGCTGAACAACTCCCGTTCGGTCTGATCCAATTCAGCCGAGGCGGGCAGCACATGCAAGTCTGGTAGCCAGTGACTGGCCACAATCACCCGCCGGATCACCTCCAGCATCTCGCGACGTTCGGCACCCAGCACTGCACAGAGGCTGTTGTGACGGGTGTAGCTTTTCGTGCCGGTCGCGGTCAGCGTGGCATGAGCTTGCGAATCGGTATCCACGATGAGGACGCGGGGATTGGCGGCACCCGCTTGGGTGAGTGACTGGCATAAGCCATAGGCGAAGTTAATGGTCGTGGTGGTTTTACCAACACCCCCTTTGTTGTTGGTCAGGACGATCGTCGGGGTCATCATGCTTATCCTCCAAATCTATACGAACGATGGAGATAAGCAGAGGGGTTGAAACGGCTCTACTGCCCGTGAATAATCTGCGAGACCCGTTGGGGTGAAATCCCATAGTCCCGCGATAAATCTATCATCAGTTCGCCCGATGCGTAGCGTGCGCGAATCTGATGATTACGGACTGATTTGGATTGGTAGAACGCGCTCGTATCCGGTATCATCGGAAAGACATTTTCCAACACCGTTAGCGCAGACACGCCGAGGTAGATATATAATGGGACGCTACCACCCATTAGGAGCATATCCTGCCTCAGTCTTGAAGATGCTACTCAGGTCATACTCAAGCGGTTACACCAAAACAATATACCCTCTCCACATCCCAAGTCAAACAATCCGACAAAACGTGACAGAAACGCGGAAATTTGACTTCGGTATGCTCAAGGTGAAAGTATCCCGCAACTAGCCCAAGCATTTGGTATTTCTAATGCTCATGTCCACCAGATTATTCACGGTAGGCGTGATTGAGATACCAACCCAACGTGAGAGTAGTTTCTTACTACTTTCACATTTTCACAATCTTGCAAGCCATGTCTCTTAACGGGTTAGAGGACATCTCACGCTTCAACAACTCTCATGCAGCCGCGTATGGTTCAAAAACTAATCTCCGTGTAAAAGAAGGTCAGGCAGCCACTCGATAATAGTCGCGGATGATCCCGCCGAGCACCTCTCGATAACGGATCGACCCCTTAGGGGATGCGGGTTCCAGACCTAACGGACTATCCTGCTCGATGCCCTGATGAGGCCGCCGCGCATTATAATAAGCGATGTACTCGTTCAAAACGCAACGCAGATGGCGCTCGTTGAGAATAATCAGACGATCCAAACATTCTTCGCGGACGGAGCGTACCCATCGTTCGGCTATCGCGTTGGCATTCGGGGCTTCAAACGGGAGATCGACGATCTCAATGCCTTCCGCCTCAAACACCGTGTCAAACAGTCCGGCAAACTTAGTATCGTGGTCGTGGATCAGATAGCGCATGGGCACCTCCCGATCCTGAAGCTCCCAGGTCATTTGGCGAGCCTGTTGGCTCACCCAAGTAGAATCGGGATGCGCGGTACAGCCTGCCAGATAGACCCGTCGTGTTCCATGTTCGATGAAAAAGAGGATGTAGAAGGTTTGGAGGGTGAGGGTTTCCACCGTCAGAAAATCACAGGCCAGGAACTGGTCCTTGTAGTGATTGAGAAACGTCCGCCAGGAACTGCTTGACCGGCAACGGTCTGGTGCCGGGGAAATCCCATGCTGTTGGAGAACGCTGCGAATGGCTGTCCGGCTGACTTTGAAACCCAGTTTGTGCAGTTCCCCTTTCAGCTTGCCGTAGCCTAATCGAGGATTGTCTTGCGCTACCCGGAGAATCCACTGCGCCAACTCAGCATCGATAGGAGGATGTCCTCCATGGCCTTTCTGTTGAAACGTCCACTTGCGCCGGACAAGTTCTCGATGCCAGCCGATCACCGTCGCTGGCTTGAACAACCGCACAGTTTCCTCCAGAGCGCGGTGCGATTGACGGGCTTGCTGCTTCAAGCGCAGGACTAACGTGACAAGCGGCACCTTCTGCCATCGCGGAATCTGCGACCCGCGTTCCTGTTTTCGTTCGACTACGCAACAGGAGAATTTCTAAATCCTTCTCATCATCTGTTAGACGACTGACAGCCAACACATCCAATACGAACTCCCAGACAAACAAAATCGCACGAAAAATCATCTTCCCGCTTGCCCTTCCCCTTTCAGACCAAAACAAAACCCGCCAAGCTTACGGGTTTTTCCAGTCACGCTGTTACTCAGAGAAGTTCACTTCTTCCCTCAGCCTAATTTCTGAACCCTACAGGTTCTATATATAGTATTTTTCTCGTTCCGTTTATGTATAAACCAACTTGTACAATGATTGGAAAACACTCATTGATAAAAGCATCTATCCGTGCGAGTTTTTCTCCAACTAGGCCAAAATGTAATCTTATTTGGTGTTTCGCCTCTGGGATACCTTTTGCTCGCAAACAGACAATCTGAGCAACTGGTTTGTCCAAAGTTAGAGAAAGACGATTAAGCTCATTTTCGTGGATGCAGTTGGCTGCTAGTCCTGCGGATTGTACAAGCTGATGAGCGAGTGTGGTTTTGCCTGTGGCGGGTTCGCCTACAATTAAGATATTTTTACCTGCTTGCAGAGCAGATGATAGAAAGTCAACTTTTTCTCTATTAAAATAAGGCATCCATCCAGCCTTACGAAAGGTCAGTGCCGCGGGAACAAATCCTATCCAAGGAATGAGATGTACTCTAATTCCAAAAGGCATCTGACCGCTTAACAGGGACTTTCCTTGATACACCTCTCCAAAAATCTTTTTTGTGATCTCCTCTGCATACCCATACTCGGTTACAGATGCAAAGAGAGTTATCGTACCTTCACGCTCGATTAAAACTTGTTTTCCAAAATCCGAAATGCTGACCATGGTAATCCATTTATCTTCCAGCGCCGCTGTAATTTCCCCTAGCTTTAGGGCAGCCAAAAAAGCCTCATACAAGTATTTTTCTTGTTCAAATTCACTGAGAGATGCAGGCAGTTCCGCTTTTGCCTGTTCAAGAATTTGGTTGGTACTCTGATGAAAGGCATCAGAAACCATACCATTAGAAAAATTAAGGCGTAGAAATAGGTTTTTTAGCTGAAAATGTAAATCATCTTTCATAGGTTCAATCCGAAGAGGCTGTCAGGTACATATATTCCTGACGCTTCAAATTTTGGCATGAAAGAAGGCTTCGCTTTGGAGTGAACCATATCTCCCTGCCGTATAAAGATAGATTTCAACGATAATTTATTGTCTTCCGAAAGAAGAGGTTCTAGGATAGCACTTATAAAAATACGTCCCTCTAGGTCTTTTCCCATTACAACAACCAGATCAATTGCTTGAATAATCATTGACCGAACTGCTGTTGATGAAAATTCTGGCATTGTGTTTAACAGGCCCAGTTCCAGAATGTGAAATGCTGCTTCTGCATCTGCGGAGGTGAGAGTAGCAATCGTCGGAAGAGCAAGGGCACTGTGAATAAATGCGGGGACAGAGTCCACATCAATCTTGCCAAAGACAAAGCAATCTGGTCGATGATCGAATAAACGATGAAGGACATCAATGTTCATATCAAATCCCTCGACCGGAATCACACGCTCAAGTCTAAGTTGTAATTCATAAATTGTCTCAAGGGAAATCAAGCGTTCATCCATCGGAATGAACGCGGAAAAAGCATTTAGCAAAGTTGTTTTTCCGGTGTTTGGTTTTCCACAAAGGAGAATGTTAAGTTTTGCTATGAAACATGCCCGCAGAAACTCAGCCATTTCAGGGGTGAATGTTCCAAACCGGATTAAGTCGTCAATTGTTAAAGGTCGTTTAGGAAATTTTTTGATAAAAACTTGTATCCTATTAACGGTGCGAACGATCATCACTTGAGAACCATCTGGAAGACGTGCCCTTACCACTGGACGTCTAGTATCAGAGATACCTAGCGGGGCAAGAATACGATCAAGAATTTTTTCAAGGTGGGTTTGATCTTGAAAACGGACAGAGGTTGCCTCGATTTTTCCTCCGCGTTCAATTAGTATTTTGTTATCCCCCGGCACAATAATTTGTGAGATTGAGTCATCCGTAAGAAACAAGTCGATAGGGCCAAAGCCTAAAAGATTAGCAATAACAAGGCTTTCAATCCTGTCTTGTTCTTCCTGCGAAATAGTAATATTTTCTTCTGTGAGTAATGCCCGAAAAATGGCTGAAGCCATCTTTCGAATCTGATACCGGTCAGGCCAATTTGATGAGTCAAGTTCCATTAGCAGACGCGCTTGCAACCGCTGCATCAAATTCGCCAATTCATCCACCGGGGCGGGTTGCTCAATTGAGAAGTACGGGTTGGGCATTTAACGCACCGCCTCCGCAATCAAGGGTGAAACCAACCAGAAGATTAAGACAAAGGGTAGCAGCAAATTGGATGGAATTTCTAGCAGGTTTTCAAAATTGGCGGCATTGCGCTGTATTTGTTTTGAGCGTTGCTGATATAAACTGGTGTAAAAATCACCGATTATGCTAGACATAGTTATACTTAGTTGATCAGCTTGTATGACCATTGAAGTAAAACGAGATAGCGATGGCACATTCATTCGATTCCCAAGGTCGCGCAGGGCTTCGCGTCGTGATTTTCCTAACAGCATCTCTTGCAATACACGTCCAAATGCGATAGCAAGCTCGTTATCCCACTTTTCATAAACCTTACCAATCGCCGCATCAAATCCAAGTCCTGCTTCCAATGCCAATTTGACCAGCAGTATCCCGTCTAACAAAGCTTGATCGATCTGTTGTTTGCGTCTACGAATAGCCCGATTCACTCTAAAAATAGGCAGCCAATACCCGCATCCGATAGCAATCAAGGACAACCCAAAGGTTATCCAGAGTGGCAGGTTAATCAGTAGCGTTATGATGAGCGTGATTAGTCCGGATCCTACGCCCAGTATTAAGCGTTGCGCTTGCAGCATCTCCACACTCAACCTATAGTGCAGCCCGGCTTGTTCCAGCTTTTCTTGCAAAACCCTGCTACTCGGAAACCACTTACCGACCCTTTCCAGTAGCGGTACCATCACCCGATCCTGAAAGCTGAGTTCGAGTTCAATTTCTTCCAATGATTGCGGGAGTTCACGATCCGCATAACTGGAAAGCCGCTCCATTAAAGGATCACGGGTGCGCATACCATTAATGATGCTGATGGCATATCTCAAAAGCAGAAGCAGCACAACGACACCACCAATTGCCCCTATCCACAACGGATCAATTGTTGGTGCGGTGGGCAAATCCGCGCTCCATAGTGCGCCAGCTACGACGAATAACCCAAAAGCACCAAGCAGAGAAAGCATAGGCGTGGGGCTGCTCATACAGAGGAGAATAAGTATCCACCATCCCATTAAGAGAGGTGGCACTTCTACTCGATAACATAGATATAATAATACCCCTATAATTCCGATATTTAGCACTTGGCTCAGTTGGAGCCAGACAGGTTGGAAGGTCACGATGATGCGATGGGCAATCTCAGCCAAAAATATTGCAATCAGACCCGCTAGTCCATAGGGAATTAGGCTCAAATTACTGGTAGAAGCAGGCTCAAAATACTGCGGGAACACTCCCCATTGGAGGATAGCAAGGAACATGCCTCCCCATATACTCAGCGCTTGCAGCAGATATAGCCGAATGCCTACCCCATAGTTAGGAGCATAAAGCTCGCTGATCATGGTTTTGATGTCTTCCATAATAGCAGCAAGATTCCCACCCACTTCCCGTTGAATATTGATTCCGGTAATGACTAAATCGAAATCTTCAGAAGGCATCCGATTAAGGGAGTGGTCTAGGGCATCTTCCAGCTTGATACCCAACTGCACTTCGTGAACGATGCGTTTTAGTTCGTCCGCTGTTGGCTGAGGCATATCCCGCGAACTCGATTCAAACGTCTGCAAAACCGAATAACCTGATCGCAAATGATTTATAAAACTATCTAAGAAATCGGGTATTTGCTGTTCAAAAGAGGCGAGGCGGAAACTGGCCTGTAGACCGATATAAATCTGCGGGATGTAGAAACCCACCACCCCGCTGAGCAGGATTCCCACGATTTGACCGGGAAATAGCAGGCTAAAGGCCAAAATGAAGGCGAAGATCATCGCCCCAAACTGAAGCAGCAAAAACTCTTCTGGCTTAAGGCGGCTGTTTGCTCGCATCAACCTAGAACGTAATCCGGGAAAACGTTTTGCCAGCGGGCTTAACCATGACAACCATTGATCAGAGGACCGCAAACGCTGAAAAAAACGGGTTAAAAATGGAGGAGCAGAAACAGACTCTTCAGAGAATGGTGAGTTTTGAGTATTTTGTGTCGGAGTTATAGATGGGCTAGCCGGAGCAAATGTGGGAGGGTCAACGGGTTCATCAATAAAAGCAAATGCGTCGGCTAGAGAGTCTGCTGCATCGTCTTCTTCAAAAAGATTATCAAAATCACTGCTCAGCCAATTAGCCGTTCCCGTAAACATTGATGGTGTGTCTTCGGCTGTTAGGTTTACGAGAGTGTTCGATTCAATAGAGGGCTCTTTGGGGGTGGCTTGAGCCTCTTGCAGTCGGATTTGCTGTTCCAATACATTGAGTGTGATTCCCTCGACACGATACAGCAAGGGTTCAAGCCATTCGCGGGTAAAAATCTCGGTATAGATTCTATTGCGGATAACCAGACGCCCATTCTGAACTTTTACAATACCACTTAGTTTGAGGTCTTCTTTATCCCGTCCGCTTTCTTCATCATCCAGCACAGAACGGTTGGTCAGGATTTTGTAGTACAACCGCAAGGCACTTCGACCACCGTGTTTTTGCGGGTCAAGCCGATCAGCCACCATTTTGATATTCGGATCAGAGGTATGGGGATTTAGAAAAATTTCGGACACTGCCGTATCAACGAAGTGCCTATCAAAACCGGGCAAGTTTTTTTCTATGAGGTTTTTTAGGAGCCGCATCGTTAGGTAAGGATGCCCATTTGTCCATTCTAATACCGTACTCAACACCTGTTTGGCTTCCTCAGACGCTATCCCTAATCCGTCGGCGAGAGGCAACGCTTCATCGAAGGTAAAATCCGTAAGCTCCACCAGATGCCCTATATTAAAAGGAGTTATGGTTTTATCTTTGACCAACTCGGCAGGCGTAGCGACCCCGATAAATACAAAAGAAAGCCTCGCAAACGCTGGAATTTGTGACCGACTGTTATACATAGAGCGCAGAACGATAAAAAAATCATCTGTGAAATCCAGCGAAATCGTCGTGTCAATTTCATCAAAAAAGATGACTACGGGATCAAGGATTTGTTCTAGCACCACTTTCTCAAAAAATTGGCTTAATCGTCGTGGTTCGGGTTGGTGTTCACGCTCTTTCCACCACTGAGGTGTATTAACATTTAGATCAAGTCGATCTGCAATAATATCTAGGACGCTGAGATACCACTGTTGCCGTGTAGCACGGGTTCCGAGTTCCTCCAGATTCACAATCGCGGCCTGTACCTGACGCTCTTTTAAGCTTGCCACAGTCTGTTCCATCAGACTTGACTTCCCGCGCTGGCGTGCTGTCAATACAAATGCGTATTCGTTTTGTAAGCATAAGTGAAGCAGTTCAGCATCCGCAGGACGCTTAATATAAATCCCTTCGCCCGGCTGTAATGTTCCACCTGCTTGATAAAAGGATTTTCGACGACTCATAGGGTTAATTTCTGCCTGAAAAATTCAGCATAGAGACGACAGCGCGACACAATCATGCCATTGACAAGTTTGACCAAGCCTGCCCCGTGCAATTTATCATAGATTTCGTTAGGAATATCATTTTTTCCGGCAATAATGTCAAGCATCCAAGGTTTAAGTGCAGGTTGATCATTAAAGTAGGACAGGTAACGCCGTAGATGGTCACTAAAGATACTATTATCTTGGGTCGCCGTTTGTAGGAGTTCTTGAGTGTTGACTTGTTTGGTTGCCACACGATAAAGTGATTGCCGCACAAGATACGGATGCCCTCCTACCAAACTATATAAGGCACTGACTTCCTCAGCGTTAAGTGGTTGACCGTGCCGATGGTTTAAATCTTCCACATTGGCAAGCGAGAAATCTTCTAGGGTAATCACTTCGCCTACATTAAAGGGTGATTGAGCGCTGTTTTCAATCAACATATAAGGTTCTGTGGAAATAACCAGTGCCATATTTAAAAATCGCCAGGCATTGGTTGCTTGCCTTCTATTGTGCCAGCTACGCAGCATCCCAAAGAAATCAGAGCGAAAATCACAATCAAACATACGGTCTACTTCATCAATAATAAGGAGAAAAGGCCCATTGAGCATTTCTAAAATACTACGTTGCATAAACAAGGTGCAGAGACGTGTATTGCTCATACCACTGCTCCATAGTCCCTCAATATCGGCATCTAGCCCCAACTCATCTTGGATACTAAAACAGAATTCCTTGTAGAACTGAAGCGGGTCCCGCAATAAAGAGGCTTCAATACTCTGAAAGTCCAAAAAAACGACCTGAAAACCCGCGTCTAAGGCTTTTTTGCCGCCACGCACTAGGAGAGAACTTTTACCCATTTGTCTGGGTGCTTTTATGACGATCGTTACACCCTCGTTCATAAGCTCCCGCTGTAGAATTTGATCTCCCTGCCGTTCTATGTAAAACAAGGACTCTGTTCGCATTGTTCCATCAGGGCGCTCTAAGCGGATTACTTCAACCGGCGGAGTAAGGGTATTGGCAGGAGTGGTAGTATCTTCGAGTTTGTTAGAACTAACACTGCGTGTAACAGCAAATAATAAAGCACGGTGGAGATCATCAAAACACTCTTCAACCCCTCGCCCGAAGTCAATGTACTGATATTGTTCTAACGGCGAGGGGAGTTCGCAGGAGCGGATCATCAGAGGAATAATAGCGCACTCGTTTTCAATTGCACGGTTGATTTCATAACTAACATACTCAGAGCGTATAGCTTCAGGTGTTAATAAAACCAGAAAGGCTTTAGAACGATTCAGGGCTTCTTCAATGGATTGCCGCCAGACGTCACCACCAACAATACCCTTAAAATCAACCCATGTGTGATAGCCTACCTTTGACAGACGTGCCGCCAGCACTTCAGCTGGAAAACGATCTTGATGGCTATAGCTAATAAAAACACCAATCGGGTTTGTAAACATAGGCAACCTTATATGACACATGTTCATTATTATAGCGCTTGTTAAATGTGATGGCATCGTTTTGAGAACATGTTTACAATGTGAATTGTCACCAACTTCTAGGGTTATCATGGGACTTTACGATTCGGATTTTCAGGAACTCGCAGATGGGCTTAATAATCTTCTGCACAATGTAGATGCCATCTTTCTTAAGCGTAATCATCAGAAGCAATGGTTTTATATCAGTGAATTTCAAGGGGTACTGATACGCAAAAAAGCCCATCTCTTAGAAGAAAATGCTTATCATCGTGTTTTGGGTGTGCTAAATCGTCTTTATGAGCTGAGCCAGAGAGAAATCCTCAACGCCCAACTTGCAAACATAGACATATGGTTTAGCGGTAATCGATGGGTTCCATGGTCAGTACAAATGCGTCGTCATAAACAAATGCCTACTATCACTACTTTGATAGATCAGAAGGTACTGCCTGACGAAACAGCGAGGCAGTTAGTTAGGGCCGTCAGAGAGGGGCAACCCGTTGTCTTGACAGGAGCGCCCTATCATACCTTATTAGATATTATGGTGGCATTAGCTCTGCAGAGGCTGCGGCCTGAAACACATAAAGTTTTCCCTTTTGGGGTACTAGATCGACGGGGCGAAACCGGACTTTATCGCTATGGGGGACTCCATTTAATGACTGAAATTGAGAGAGGCGCTCAGTGGGCGTTGGGGCATATCCTCCGCTTTCCACTGGATTACATAGTAATCGCCGATCTTAGCCAATTTTCAGACGATTTGGTGGATGATCTTCTTGACATCCCATTTTTAGGCTGTGTGCCTCCCGGCAAATCGTTAGATCCACAGCAATTTTTTCGGGTGGGAATGCGTGGATTCTGGATAAATTGGAGTTCTCAACCACAAATTTATGAAGGAATATCAACAGGGGCAAGTTTTTCTTTTCAACGGGTGAGTGAAAAAAATGAAGATGGTGACTGGATGACCGTTCCTAGCCGCACCGGGGTTACCGACTTAGGCGATTCCCTTATGCCTATTACGACCCCAGAGAGTGCTAGTAGCCCCTATGCACACGCCGCCGCTAGCATCTACCAACGAATGGGCGATGACCTGCGTTTTTATGATTACCGTGTTATCCCTGAGTATCGTTCCAAAGTAGATCAGCTATGTAATGATTATCGTGTTGAAGACCAAGCTACATTGAAAGAATATCTCTTTTGGGGTGATCTAACAGTGCCTTTAACTTCACCAGATGTCCGTTATATTCATCTGCACGGTACAGAAATCTTACGTGCCTTTAAGGATGACACCACCTTTTCCTTTAGCCTCACCAGCCATCGGACTACTGGTTTTTTGGAATCTATCCATTACATGTTGACACCTTTCATCAAAACGTATCAGCTTCGTAATTTTATGAGCCGGATATTATTACAAGCCCCTGTTCATCATCTTTCGACCCCTCTACAAGATCATATTCAGATTGTGATGCCTTCTGCAACACTTGCCCCGATGACGATATTGATCCGCAAAAAGAACAACCTATCATTTAAAGTCCCTCAACTATTTGTGAGTCAACTTCGCCAGAAACTAGAAGAGAATACATCTATCCTCGTAGTGAGTCGTAACATAGAACACGCCGGATTATTCTTGAGCGAACTTATAAAATTGCTACCTGACTCAACGATTGCAACATGTTATGAGGAAAATGCCCCGCCTTTTCAAGTTCCCCAACAGCATCTATATTTGTCGTCAGCGTACCACCTTACGCAGATTGAAAATTATGCAGTTCAAACAGATGCTTACATAGTTCCTTTTATAAATAGGGAATGGGCATTCTGGCATACAATTACCAGTGATAACATTAAAACGGTCGTGTCACTGATGTTACAAGGTAATTGCGTAGCCAGTGTTCAATCAGCCTCTACAACTGGTGCAATTCGGCGGCTCGACTACTGGCTTCGTCGAGTATTTCCTAATCATGAAGATACCTTTGATTGGGCAAATCACTATTTCCCCTATCGGGTGTTCGTAGATTTTGGAACCACACCTTCCTTCGTAGTGACTGACAGGAATAATCACATCACTTTATTTTAACTAATGTATCTATATCTCTAACTGAAAAGCCGTGCGATTTACGAGCTGCACGGACACTTGATCGATTTAAATTAGGTAAAATCAACACGCTTTAGTAAGTGTACTGTATGAAAATTTGATCTGAACTAGGTGTCCTTATCAAAAATGAGATCTCGGTTGGACGCTCACGCTGTGATTCGCAATACCTCCCCACATAAACCCGTGAGAATTCGAGCTTAACCTATAGGCTGGTCTGGAATTGAGAGACAATAACGGCTGTGCCGCCGATGATGGTTTCAATCGTGCCTTCCACCCATCTCGCGGTCACAAATACCGTTCCCAGACGATGAAGCGTATGGCCTTGATGCACATTCAAGTTCAGTTCAGAACCAAGCCGGCCCTCTGTGTCCATGTGCAGGAGATAAGCACCCAAGCAACCACTGCTATTGCCATTGGCAATATCTTCGTTCACACCGATCACAGGGGCAAACATTCTCCCGTTTGCCACAGTAAATATTTCCAAAGAAAACACAAATCAGCCTATGATATTGAAGCGGCTGCACAAATTTATTTTAACAAATCTGCAAGCAAGTTAAATTTTGCAGAATCTGCCTTCTTGGCTGGCTTACCCCAAGCCCCTGCTTTTTATGACCCAGTAATCTATCGAGAAGTCGCTCTCGCACGGATGGACGATGTGATCACTCTGATGGAAGAAGCCAATGGAAATGGATGCGTAAAAGAACTATGTATTACACCAAATGATGCCGAAGAAAAATTTCTAGCAGAGCGGGTTGCTATCGAAATCACTACATTTTCTCCCCCTGATTTTTCTTATAAATATCCCCATTTTGTTGACTATGTTTGGGAAGAATTGCTTAATATATATCCACAGACAAGTCTTTATCGCTTAGGGCTGAATGTTTACACAACCTTACAGCCTACCATTCAAGAGGTTGCACAACAGGCAATACGGGATGAAATCCCTATTACTGTTGGAATGGACAATCGAGCTGTGTTGGTTGTAAAACCGACCAATGGTGCAATTTTAGCGATGGTTGGCAGCGCCGATTTCTACAATGCTGAGATTGGAGGTCAGGTCAATGTGTTGTTTACGCTCCAGCAACCCGGCTCAACAATTAAACCCTTCATTTATCTCGCAACTTTAGAGGGTAAAGCTGATAATGATTACTGGTATCCGGGTCAACTAATCTGGGATGTTCCTACATGCTGGGGAGACTACTGCCCAACCAATTTAGATCATCGATACCTTGGGCCTATTCCCATGCGGTTTGCACTCGGACAATCTATTAATACTCCGGCCGTTAGGGCTTTGGATTATATCGGGATAGAGCCTTTCACAAATCTTCTTAATCGCTTAAATATGGCGGTGAAAGCCGAACAAATTGATTTACCTAGCGCCCTAGGGGCAACTGACGTTGTTCCTTTTGAATTAGCAATAGCCTACACCGCATTAGCAAATCAGGGCTTTCAGAGTAATCCCTACAGCATTGAAGCGATTACAGATCGTGCAGGCAAACTTATTTATTCCGCACAACCTTCCGGCGATCAAGTTATTCGCCCAGAACATGCTTATTTAATCACCCATATGCTTGCTGACCCCGATGTCAAAGTTTCCGAAAATTTAAATATTGCAGGTTGGGAAGTAGCAACTAAAACAGGAACAACTAATGATAATCGAGACGTTTGGACAATCGGTTATACCACAGAAGCAGTTGTGCTTGTTTGGGTTGGGCGAACAGATAACCAACCAATGGGTTCATCGACATTTGGAGCAAATACCTCTTCCCCTATATGGAATAAAACCATGCAGGCAGTTGTGAGTGGTCTTCCTGTGCATGATTTTCTGAGACCTGCTGCTATTCTTGAAATAAGCATTTGCTCAGCAACAGGGGCTTTGTATGAGGTTAAAAAATGTCCCACAGGTGATACAGTAGAAGAAATTATTTATATAGATCAGCCGCCCATAGAAAATTTTCAGAGCAAGGAAATTTGTAATGACAACGCAATCTTAACATGGCTTCGAGAAACAGAAGATGGAATAACATGGTTATCTACTCAAGGTCAAGTTTTCGAAAATATCTGTGGATAAGTAGGACTAATTGGTCGTACCCTCAAAAAACCTCATCAAGAGATGATTTTTCTCTTAAGCCACCGCTCGATAGTCGTCATGAATGATCCCGCCCAACACCTGCCGCGATCGAACAACGCCTTCTGTTGTTTCAGGAGATAAGTGGTCGTCGGGTAAATTTCGTGTTGCGGTCGTGAATGAGCAAGGCCAATTCATCCTTCATTGCGTCTCTGTCCCACATGAGTTGTCGTGCTGGCTGAAGGGACGGTTACGCCAGGCATAGTACCCGCTCACCGACACGCCTAAAGCGCCACACAGTGTCGAGACACTGCCTACCTCGCGGTTCACCTCGATGATGGAGTAGCTCATGGCTGGCTCCGACTGACAATGCTCATAGCCTTTTTCCCCGCAAGAGTGTTGGCTTGCGGCATGTTTCCATACACGTTGCGCCAGCGGTATAGGTTGTTGTCATTGATCCCCAGATCACGCGCCAGTTCAGCAATGGGTTTGCCGGTGCTTTCCATCAGTCGCACCGCTTCACGCTTGAATTCTTCAGTGTACTTCCTGCGTTCGCTCGTCATGTTTCTCTGCTCCTCGATTCAGTCTACCTGTCTCTTAGCTTTTCCTCCACTGAATCGGGGCAAGTTCAAATGCTCTGATAAATAAGCGTGAACCCTAGGGGGGAAAAGGGGGGGATTATCATCTAAATCTCCAGAATCCAATTATGATGTGTTCAGTCGGTTATCCCTGTCGTTCAGAATGGATGTCACCATCAAGAGAGCGTCAGGTGCTGACTGTCATCATTATTTAGATGAAAGGAAAACATAGATGAATTTCTCATTAAGGTGGATAAGAAGCATCGTAATTCTGCTAATTGTTATTGCCAGCCTTTTGATGATGTTGGCGACGACAGTCGATGCCCAAGAGGAATTGCCGCCTCCGGGTATATTTGAGCTACAAGTCGATTCCGCCCCAACCGGCCCTCCCAATGTTGAAGAACTGCAAGATGGGCGTGCCTTACTTCATTTGACCGCGCTTGGCTCACTCCAAGGCGACCTGTCAGGAACACTCACCCAACACGTTACACAAATCATCAATCCCGTCTCATCGGATTTAACCACCCCGATTGCAACTTTGTTTAAGATCGAAACGCCGGATGGAACGATTGAGGGGTATTATTCTGGCTCATTTTCATGGGCAGATCTTAACCCCGGCACAGATGCCACGGTACACCAGTATGGGCAGGTACTTTCGGTTACAGGCGCATACATTGATTTCTACCTTGCGGAAGTATTTTATGATGGTGTGGTTTCCTTTGGAGCAACAGGGCTTGGCACAGGCGACTCCGCCACCATTGTAATTGCATCCCGTCGTGAATAATTGCTAGAGAGGAATGGGCGTATTGTGAACCAATGCGCCCATGTAGTTCGTGAGGAGCATTATAGTGGACAATTTAAGTGGGCAAGATATTAAAGGCTACCAACTGCGGGAACGTATTGGAACCGGGGGATTTGGGGCGGTTTACCGTGCCTATCAAAGCACCGTTGGACGCGAAGTGGCTATCAAAATCATCTTACCCGGATTCGCCAATCATCCAGATTTTATTCGGCGTTTCGAAACAGAAGCCCAGATTATCGCACGACTCGAACACTTACATATTGTCCCATTATATGATTACTGGCGCGACTTCGATGGCGCATATCTGGTGATGCGGTGGCTGAAAGGCGGTAGCCTGCGTAATGCACTGAACAGCGCTCCCTATGATCTGGAAAGTACCGCCTTTTTGCTGGATCAAGTCACTTCGGCGCTTTCAGCCGCCCATCAACGGCAGATCATTCACCGTGATTTGAAACCTAGCAATATTCTGCTGGATGAAGATGGGAATGCGTACCTTGCCGATTTCGGCATCGCCAAAGATCTCAACCTCAAAGAAGCCATCACGGATAGAGATGCCATTGTGGGTTCACCGGATTACCTTGCGCCAGAACAAGCACGCAACGATCCAATCACCCCCCAAACAGACATCTATAGTCTGGGGGTGGTACTTTACGAAATGCTGACAGGGCAACATCCTTTCCCGAATTTGTCCTCTATTGAGCGTTTGTATAAACACCTTAATGATCCCCTGCCACTGCTCGAAAACCTCCGACCAGAGGTTTCTGATGCGGTGAACAAAGTGATCCAGACTGCTACTGCCAAGAATCCAGCCCACCGTTTTGCTGATACGATGACGCTGGCAAGTGCTTTCCGGCAAGCATCTGCGTTACCTGAAAAAGAATCCTTACCAAATATTATTGAAATGCTGACGCAGCGAGAACATGAAATATTGCATCACATTATTCACGGACGATCTAATAAAGAAATTGCCGAGGAGTTATTTATCACGCTAACCACGGTGAAGTGGTATATCAAGCAAATTTATCGCAAACTGAATGTCCGCAGTCGTGTGCAAGCCATTGTACGTGCCCGCGAACTTAGTCTGATTTTCAACGGGGCAGGCATTTCGATGACAGAAGCAACTGCCCTCGTTACGGATAGCTTCCGTCCAGAAAATCCCTACAAAGGGTTACATGCTTTTCAATCTGTTGACTACCGAGATTTCTTTGGGCGTGAAGACATGACAAAAAAGCTGGTCGGGCGTATGGGGGAACAAGATGGATGGTTCCGCTTTTTGACGATTGTAGGTCCGAGTGGCAGTGGAAAATCTAGCTTGATTAAAGCCGGTCTGATTCCTGCACTTTGGCGGGGGGAACTGGCGGGATCGGAAAAGTGGTTCATTGTAGAACTGGTGCCGGGATCGCACCCAATGGACGAACTGGAAGTTGCTTTAACACGGATAGCAACGACTCCGGCGGTCAATTTACATGAACATCTTGAGCGTGATGCACGCGGGTTGATTCGTGTCGCCCAGATGATCTTACCCGGCGATGGCAGCGAATTGGTTTTGGTGATTGATCAGTTTGAAGAGATTTTTACGCTGGTCACGGATGAAACCATCCGCACTCATTTTCTTGAACTACTCTATACCGCTGTGACTGATCCGCGTAGTTGTGTACGGGTTGTCATTGCTCTGCGAGCAGATTTCTACGATCGCCCGCTGCGCTATGCCAACTTTGCCGAACTGATACACAATCGAATCGAGACTATTCTGCCATTGGGCGCGAAGAGTTTGGAACGTGCCATTAGTGGACCCGCTGAACGCATCGGCGTGAATTTTGAAGAAGGTTTGATCGCCACCATTATCGACGAAATCAATTATCAAGCAGGGGCATTGCCTCTGCTGCAATATGCCCTAACCGAACTCTTTGAACGTCGGCAGGGTCGTCTGCTCACCCGTGCAGCGTATCAGGAAATTGGTGGCGTGGGGGGCGCACTGGCAAAACGTGCTGAAAAAGTCTATACAGAATTCCCTCCATCGGGTCAAGAAGCTATTCGGCAGATGTTTCTGCGTCTGGTGACACTAGGCGAAGGCGTGGAAGACACGCGACGGCGTGTATCACGCTCGGAACTCCTTGCAATCACTGCTGATACAGAACTCATAGAGGAGGTAATCGAGACGTATGCTGCTTATCGGTTGTTATCATTAGATCATGATCCGGCAACACGGACACCTACAGTGGAAGTGGCGCACGAGGCTATCCTACGTGAGTGGGAAGGGCTACGCTATTGGCTGAACGAGAGCCGTGATGAAATCCGCTTGCAGCGACTGCTTGCGTATGCGGCGGCTGAATGGCGCGAAGCCCGTCAAGACGCGAGTTTCCTGTTGCGGGGTTCGCGCCTAGAAGTCCTCGAGAAATGGGCAGCCGAAACGCAGATGGCTTTAACCCGACACGAGCGAGATTTCCTGAATGCCAGCATTGCAACCCGCAAACAGGAACATCAAGCGGAACAGGATCGTCAAGTCCGCGAAATTCGGCTAGAACAACGTTCACGGCGTTTTCTGCGTGGACTGGTAGCGGTCTTCACGGTGGCGACAGTAATCGCTATCGGGCTGTCTCTGCTTGCTTTTGGACAGCAGCATCGTGCGGAGAATGCCCGCGCCACCAGCGATGCAAATTTTGGCATTGCCCAGACAAATTTCACCCGTGCCGAAAGTCAACGTCTGGCAGGCTTGGCAAATATTCTGCTGCGGGATGAGAGAGCCGATGCAGAACTTATTACATTGCTTGCTGTGCGATCAGTGAATTTGGCCTATTCACCAGAAGGCGATTTAGCCTTGGGAAGTGCCACTGCTCTGAATATTCCCAGAATGGTACTCAACAAGCAAAATGAAATGTATACCGTAGCATGGTCGCCAGATGGACAGTCTGTGCTGGGATCAGGGCCCGGATTCAATCAGGTAAACCTACGGAATTCAACAACAGGCGAAATCCTGATGAGCATTCCCACCGATGGTTATCCCATTTTTGAGTCGGCTTTTTCGTCAGATGGCACCACAATTCTTCTGACTGAAGCCACCGGTGCTGGTCGCTTATTTGATATTCGCACAGGCAATATTATTCATACCTTCTACACGGAAATATGCCATCTTAACCTGCCAACGGCAGCGATCACTTTTTCGCCAGATAGCAAAATGATCCTCACTTCCGGGCTAAAAAAATTAACGCTGTGGGATTTACAAACCTTTCATCATATCCAAATTTTTGAGGGGCATACCAACTGTATCAGTCAGGCCACTTTCTCACCGGATGGGCGCACGATTGCCTCTGCTGATTTAAATGGAAATGTATTGCTTAGAGATATCGAGACAGGAAATATCGTGCATCGAATAAGCCTATTTTCTGGTACCAAAGTGGAGGGGCAAACACGTGGACTGGCCTACTCACCCGATGGGCAAATTCTAGCAATAGCGAACGACTTGCTGCCCGGAGTCTCCTTATGGGATGTCAAAACAGGCGAACAGCTTCGCAGCTTTTACCAGCATCAAGATGGAGCTATTAAGCTGATCACCGCCCTGAAATTTTCACCTGATGGCCGCTATATTGTTACCGCTTCATTAGATACAACGATCCGTTTATGGGATGTCGCCACAGGAGCAGAAGTTGCACGCTACCGTGCCTGCCGAGGCGGTTGTTTTGATGTCGATTTTTCGCCCGATGGCCGATATATCATTACGACAGCAGATCCTACTGGTGCGCCATATCTACTGATCTGGGATACCTTGCCACAATTTGAACTGCCAATTCTGATGGGGCATACCGGAAACGTTATACAGGCAGTATTTTCACCCGATGGTCAAACCATTTTGACTGGTAGCCAAGATGGAACCGCCCGGTTATGGGAGACTCAAACTGGAAATCTGTTATATGTTCTGAGGGGACATACTGATGATGTACTACAGGTCATTTTTTCAAAGGATGGCAAGCAAGCTCTTGCCAGTAGTCTTGACCAGACTATCATCATCTGGGATGTCGAAAGTGGCGAAACCCTTCACACTTTGACCCCCGGTGCTATGGTATCCGATTTGGCTTTCACACCCGACGGTCGTTACTTGGTGTTCTCCAAGTGGGGAACCAATGTAGTTGAATTGTGGGATACGGAAACATGGCAACTGTCATCTAGTCTCACCATAGGGGAGTTTAGTATTTTCAATCTTGATATTTCACCTGATGGACAATTTATGATTACAACATCTCCTCATCGGTTAGTGAGGGTTACTGAGATCAGCACGGGGCGAACGGCCTTTAGCGTCAATGTAGGGACATCTAGAGCCGATGACGCTGTATTCGCCCCTGACGGTTTACGGCTATTCACGAATAACCTTCAAGGGCAAACACGGGTCTGGGATGCGGGAAACGGTACGCTGCTTCAAACCCTATCAGTCGGCAATCAGAATGATTCTACTCACTTGGCTGTTTCACCTGACGGACGGTATCTACTATCCGGGGCTTTGGACACTGGAGTCAGCCTGTGGGACATCGCAGCCAATCGGGAACTGCGCCGTTTTCCGGGACAATTTGGCGTTTTTTCGCCGGATGGGCAGACTATACTTATTAGTGGGTATGGGAACTCTGCCCAGCTCTTTTACCTAGATTATCAATCATCCATAGATTACCTGTGCAACCGTTTGCTGCGCGATTTTACTGAGGTTGAGCGTCAACAATATAGCATTTTGGATGATGCGCCGACCTGCCCCGAGTTTAAGAGCTAGGCCTGACAATGCTACATTAACCACCTCAAAATCCTTAAACGCCTGATATAAGGTCAGGCCAATTTTGAACTCCTTCGTCACCGGGTTCTTGGTCTGCCCCTGTTGACGAGACCAGAGCAAGTTCGGCTCTCACTCGCGGTGGTCTCGTCAACGAGGAGTAAATGGTCAAACATTCCCGCGTGTATTCGTCTAAGAGGGTCAGTAACCCCCCTACTGAAAAATTTACTGATAACGAGGCAGCAGGTCGCCATGGGCGGCAATCAGGTCATCCACCAGTCCCCAGATTTGGTCAAGCGACAGTTCGGCGGCGGTGTGGGGGT